>NZ_JALPKS020000002.1:0-292500 GCF_023195435.1 Pseudomonas sp. S11P7
CATCGGTCCGCTTGCAGATCGACTCTTCGTTCAGCCCGGTTCGCCGTATCGCCTACGTGGTGGAAAACGCCCGTGTCGAACAGCGTACCAACCTCCGACAAGCTGGTTATTGATCTGGAAACCAACGGTACTCTGGATCCTGAAGAGGCTATCCGCCGCTGCAACCATTCTGCAACAGCAGTTGGCTGCGTTCGTCGACCTCAAGGGTGACAGTGAGGCAGTGGTTGTCGAGCAGGAAGACGAGATCGATCCGATCCTGCTTCGCCCGGTTGACGATCTGGAACCGACTGTACGTTCGGCTAACTGCAGGCGGAAAACATCTACTACATCGGCGACCTGATTCAGCGTACCGAAGTAGAGCTGTTGAAGACTCGAACCTTGGCAAGAAATCCTTGACTGAAATCAAGGACGTTCTGGCCTCCCGCGGTCTGTCCTCGGCATGCGCCTCGACAACTGGCCGCCTGCAAGTCTTAAGAGAAGGACGACAAGGCGACCGCCTGATCGTCGTAATCACCGAACGTAGTGTTTGGTAAGGAATGAACCATGCGTCATCGTAAAGTGGTCGTCACCTGAGCCGCACCAGCTCGCACCGCAAGGCCATGTTCCAAAACATGGCGGTGTGCGCTGTTCGAGCACGAGCTGATCAAAACTACTCTGCCAAAAGCCAAAGAACTGCGCCGCGTTGCCGAGCCGCTGATCACTCTGGCCAAGACAGATAGCCTGGCTAACCGCCGTCTGGCTTTCGACCGTACTCGTTCGAAAGCCATCGTTTGGTAAGTCAACGGACCGGGCAAGCGTTACGCTACCCGTGAGGGTGGCTACCTGCGCATCCTCGGGTGCGGTTTCCGCGCTGGAGCGACAACGCCTATGGCGTACGTCGAGTTGGTTGATCGTGCTACTGCCGGCGAGGCTGCATCTGCGCCGAGTAAGACGTCAGTCTGAGGACAAAGGACCGGGCCTTAGTGCCCCGGGCTTTTTCTCACCTGCTAGAAATGCGCGGTTCGTACAGAGTTTCTGACACGTCGTAATGCCAGTATGTGCGGGCGGAACATAATTAGTAATTATCTGTCGACTTCTGCAAGTTAATGAATTTGTGGCTGTCGCAGCGATGATCGATACTCTCCACATTGCCATTAGCCGGCAAGTTAGAAGGAATGACAGAGGAAGAAGACCGCATGAGCCAGACCAAAGCGCTTACAACCGCCAGTGGCGCACCTGTTGCTGACCAACCAGAATTCTCGCTCCGCCGGCCCACGCGATCCGTTGCTGCTCGATGACTTTCACCTGATCGAGAAGCTTGCCCACTCCAACCGCGAAAACATCCCTGAGCGCCGCGTTCATGCGAGAAAGGCTCGGGTGCTTATGGCACCTTCACCGTCACCCGTGATATCACCGACTACACCAGCGCCAAGCTGTTCGAAGCGGTCGGCAAGCAAACCCCGACGTTCCTGCGCTTCTCCACTGTGGGTGGCGAACGCGGTTCAGCCGACACCGAGCGTGATCCACGCGGTTTCGCACTGAAGTTCTACACCGAAGAAGGTAACTGGGACATCGTCGGCAATAACACACCAGTGTTTTCGACCGCGACCCACTGAAATTCCCCTTGACTTTATCCACACGCAAAAACGCCTGCCCGCAGAGCAATCTGAAAAGGCGCAGATGATGTGGGATTTCTGGTCGCACTCGCCTGAGGCACTGCACCAGGTACGAGATTCTGTTCTCCGATCGCGGCATTCCTGATCGGCTACCGCCACATGCACGGTTTCGGCAGCCACACCTATAGCCTGATCAACGCGGGGCGAGCGTCACTGGGTGAAATGGCATTACAAGACCCCAGCAGGGCATCAAGAACCTTGCGCCCCCGCCATGCTGCACGCCTTGGCCGGCACCGATCCGGACTACGCCCAGGCGACCTGTTCGAAGCGATCGAGGGGGACGCGGTGTTCCCGAATTGGCGCGTGTGCATTCAGATCATGACCGGAAGCCGAAGCCAGGCAGCCGCGCATTACGAAAACCCGTTCGACGTGACCAAAACCTGGTCGCAGAAGGGTATTTCCGCTGATCGAAGTCGGTGAGCTGGGAGCTGAACCGCAACCCGCTCAACTACTTTGCCGAAGTCGAGCAAGCCGCGCTTTGGCCCGGAGCAACATGGTCCGGGGTGTTGGTCTGTCGCCAGATCGCATGCTGCAAGGTCGTGTATTCGCTTATGCCGACGCCCCACCGCTACCGCGTCGGCACCAATCACCAGCAACTGCCGGTGAACGCCCCGCGCAGCCCGGTGAACACCTATCAGGCGTGATGGCTCGATGGCGTTTGGTAGCAACGGTGGTGCGGCGCCTAACTACGAGCCGAACAGCTACATCGAATCCCGCCTAAGCAAGGCCGCCGCACTATGCTGAACCTGCTGGCCTTGAGTGGTGCCGCCGATCGTTAGCGATCACCGCGAAGATACCGATTACTACAGCCACGCCGGTGCACTGTACCGCTTGATGAGTGAAGAGCAGAAAGCGCTGCTGGTCAGCAACATTGCCGGTGCAATGGCCGGGGTTTCCAGCGATGTGGTAGACCGCCAGTTGCAGCATTTCTACAAAGCCGATCCGGCGTATGGAGAAGCAATCGCAAAGCTGCTCAACGTACAGCTTAACGAAGTCTAAACGAGAAGCAGAACCGCCCTCATTTGGGCGGTTTTGCGTTATTTGCTGCTTTTCTCGGATATTCTTCGCTTTTGTTGCGCTCAGCGGGTGACCTTGTGGTCAGGTTGGTTCAAACTACAGACTTTCAAGCAGGGAGATGTAGGCGATGCAAGGCCACCCAGACGTAATCGATTACCTCAACACGTTGCTGACCGGCGAACTGGCCGCGCGTGACCAATATTTTGTTCATTGCGGATGTAAGGGGACTGGGGGTTCACCAAGCTCTACGAGCGAATCAACCACGAAATGGAAGAAGAGGCAGGCCACGCCGACGCGCTGATGCGGCGGATTTTGATGCTCGAAGGCACGCCGCGCATGCGTCCGGATGATCTGGATGTGGGCACAACGTTGCCGACCCATGCTCGAGGCGGATCTGCGTCTCGAATACAAAGTTCGCGCTGCCCTGTGCAAAGGCATCGAGCTGTGGCGAGCTGCAATAAAGATTACGTCACTCGCGAGATCCTGCGGGTTCAGCTCAACGACACCGAAGAAGATCACCTACTGGCTGGAAAAGCAGTTGGGGCTGATCAAGCTCATCGGTCTCGAGAACTACCTGCAGTCCCACGCGTCCTGATTGTAACCGATAGTAAAGCCCCTGTCACTTCAACGGTGACAGGGGCTTTTTCATGCCCGGCGTTTACGCCCGGTCGCGGATCAACAGCGGCTTGAGGTAATGGCCAGTGTAGATTGCTTCATCCCCGGCCACTTCCTCTGGCGTACCGCGTGGCGATGATCTGTCCGCCCTTGGAACCGCCTTCCGGCTCCAAGGTCGACCAGCCAGTCGGCAGTCTTGATGACATCGAGGTTGTGTTCAATCCACCACCACCGTGTTGCCCGTGATCGCGCAGGCGATGCAGTACATCGAGCAATTGCTGGATATCGGCGAAGTGCAAACCGGTGGTCGGCTCATCGAGGATGTACGGGGTTTTGCCGGTTCAGTTCCCGCTTGGACAGCTCGCGAGACAACCCCGACCCCGCTGTGCTTCACCACCCGATAGCGTGGTCGCCGACTGCCCGAGCTTGATGTACGACAGGCCCATCCATCAGCGTCTGCAGCTTGCGCGCCAGCGCCGGCACCGCGTCGAAGAATTCGCGGGCTTCCTCGATGGTCATCTCGAGGGTCTCGTGAATACTCTTGCCCTTGTATTTGATTTCAAGGGTTTCGCGGTTATAGCGCTTGCTCTTGCACACGTCGCACGGCACATAGATGTCTGGGAGGAAGTGCATCTCCACCTTGATCAGGCCATCGCCTGGCAGGCCTCGCAACGCCCGCCCTTGACGTTGAACGAAAAACGCCCCGGCCCGTAACCGCGCGAACGCGACTCCGGCACGCCGGCGAACAATTCGCGTATCGGCGTGAACAGCCCGGTGTACGTCGCCGGGTTGGAACGCGGTGTACGGCCGATCGGGCTCTGGTCGATATCGACGACCTTGTCCAGATGCTCAAGCCCTTTGATGCTGTCGTGTGCGGCCCGCTTCCAGCGTGGTCGCGCCGTTGGGCGCGGTGGCGCTCAACGGGAACAGCGTGTTGTTGATCAGTGTCGACTTGCCCGAGCCGGACACGCCGGTCACGCACGTCAGCAGGCCGATCGGAATGTCCAGATCGACGTTGCGCAGATTATTGCCACGCGCGCCTCTGAGCGACAGGTTGAGCTTTTTGTTGCGTGGCGTGCGCTTGGCCGGCACTTCGATCTTCACCCGGCCCGACAGGTATTTACCGGTCAGCGAGTCCGGGTGGGCCATGACTTCGTCAGGGTACCTTCGGCGACGATCTGCCCGCCATGTACGCCGGCGCCCGGGCCGATATCCACGACATAGTCAGCCAGACGAATCGCGTCTTCGTCGTGCTCGACCACAATCACCGTGTTGCCGATATCGCGCAGGTGCTTGAGCGTGCCGAGCAGGCGGTCGTTATCGCGTTGATGCAGGCCAATGGACGGTTCATCAAGAATGTACAAGACGCCCACAAGACCCGCGCCGATCTGGCTGGCCAGACGAATGCGCTGCGCCTCGCCCCGGACAGGGTGTCGGCGCTGCGATCCAGCGACAGGTAATCGAGCCCGGCGTTGACCAGAACTGCAGGCGCTCGCGAATTTCTTGAGGATCTTGTCGGCGATCTCGCCGCGACGGCCGGTCATCTTCAGCCCGGCGAAATATTCGCAGGCATCGCCGATCGGCAGGTTGGTCACGGCCGGCAGGGTTTTTCGCCGACCCCAGACGTGCCGCGCTTCACGGCGCAGGCGAGTGCCGCGGCAATCCGGGCAAGCCTGGTGGCTGAGGAACTTGGCCAGCTCTTCGCGTACGCTTGCCGACTCTGTCTCGCGGTAGCGGCGCTCCGAGATTCGGCACGATGCCTTCGAACGGGTGCGAACGCTTGACGATATCGCCCCGGTCGTGGAGGTATTTGGAGTCGACGTTCTGCGAACCGCTGCCGTGCAGGATGTTTTTTCTGCTGCTCGGCGGTCAGTTCGTTGAAAGGCTTGTCGAGGCTGAACTTTAATGCGAAGCGCCAGCGCCCCGAGCTTGTAGAAGTAGTAGACTTACGCCGGTCCCAGCCGCGGATGGCACCCTCGGCCAGGGTCAGCTCGCCATTAACCAGGCGCTTGATATCGAAGAACTGTTTCACCCCAAGGCCATCGCAGGTCAGGCAGGCGCCGGCCGGGTTGTTGAAGGAAAACAGCTTGGGTTTCCAGCTCACTGATCGCATGGCCGCAGATCGGGCAGGCGAAGCGCGGAGAAGATCATTTCTTCGCCCGGTTCGTCGTCCATCGGTGCCACCAGGGCGATGCCGTCGGCCAGTTTCAGCGCGGTTTCGAACGACTCGGCCAGGCGCTGCTGCAGATCGGCGCGGACCTTGAAGCGGTCGACGATCACATCGATCGAGTGCTTCTTCTGTTTATCCAGCTTCGGCAGTTCGTCGAGCTCGCAGATGCGGCCATTGACCCGTGCGCGGACAAAGCCCTGCGCGCAGCTCTTCAAAGACCGACAGGTGTTCGCCTTTGCGCTCACGGATCACCGGCGCCAGCAGCATCAGCTTGCTGCCTTCCGGCTGGGCCAGCACCAGATCGACCATCTGGCTCACAGTCTGCGCTTCCAGCGGAATGTCGTGATCCGGGCAGCGCGGCGTACCCACGCGAGCGTAAAGCAAGCGCAGGTAGTCGTAGATTTCGGTGATGGTGCCGACCGTGGAACGCGGGTTGTGCGAGGTCGACTTCTGCTCGATGGAGATCGCCGGCGACAGGCCTTCGATGGTGTCGACGTCGGGTTTTCCATCATCGACAGGAACGCTGGCGGGCGTAGGCCGACAGCGATTCGACTATAGCGGCGCTGACCTTCGGCATACAGCGTGTCGAATGCGGGGACGACTTGCCGGATCCGGACAGGCCGGTGATGACAATCCAGTTTGTCCCGTGGCAGGGTCAGGTCGATGTTCTTCAGGTTGTGGGTACGGGCCCACGTATCAGGATCTTGTCCAAAGTGGCCTCGCTCGGCGGGCGTCGAAAACGTAGGAGTATACGGGCAAATACTGGATGGATGCACACTATCAAACGAAGGGCGTTTCACCGTTCATGAAGAGAGTTTCATCTATACGCGTCATAGCGTCGCGATATACCCCGTCTTCCGATGGGACTGGTAGAATCGCCGCCGGTTCACACGAGGTTTTTCCATGCATGATCCCACAGCGAACGCATGAGTGGCAGCGAGACCCGCGCGGCGAGCGGTCTGGCCCTGGTGTTCGCCTTCCGTATGCTGGGCATGTTCATGGTGTTGCCGGTACTGGCGACCTATGGCATGGATCTGGCGGGCGCGACTCCGGCCCTGATCGGCCTGGCGATCGGCGCTTACGGCCTGACCCAGGCGATTTTCCAGATTCCGTTCGGGATCATTTCCGACCGCATCGGCCGCCGTCCGGTGATTTATCTGGGACTGATCGTCTTCGCCCTCGGCAGTGTCCTGGCCTCGCAGGCCGATTCGATCTGGGGCGTGATCGCCGGACGGATCCTGCAAGGTGCCGGGGCGATTTCCGCAGCGGTGATGGCGCTGCTGTCCGACCTGACCCGCGAACAACATCGCACCAAAGCCATGGCGATGATCGGCATGACCATCGGCCTGTCGTTCGCCGTGGCGATGGTGGTCGGGCCGTTGCTGACCCGTGCGTTCGGGCTGTCCGGTCTGTTCCTCGCCACTGGCGGCATGGCGCTGGTCGGCATTCTGATCATCATGTTCATGGTGCCGCGCTCAACCGGGCCGCTGCAGCATCGTGAATCCGGGGTGGCGCGGCAGGCATTGTTACCGACGCTCAAGCATCCGGACCTGCTGCGCCTCGACCTGGGCATCTTTGTGTTACATGCCATGTTGATGTCGAGCTTCGTCGCTTTGCCATTGGCGCTGGTGGAAAAAGCCGGTTTGCCCAAGGAGCAGCACTGGTGGGTGTATCTCACCGCACTGGTGATTTCCTTCTTCGCCATGATCCTTTTCTTTCATCATCTATGGCGAGAAGCGACGCAAAATGAAACGAGTTTTGCTCGGCGCCGTCATGACACTGATGCTGACTGAACTATTCTTCTGGCAGTTCGGCGATAGCTTGCGCGCTCTGGTGATCGGGACGGTGGTGTTCTTCACCGCGTTCAATCTGCTGGAGGCTTCGTTGCCGTCGCTGATCAGCAAGGTTTCACCGGCGGGCGGCAAGGGCACGGCCATGGGCGTGTACTCCACCAGCCAGTTCCTCGGATCGGCACTCGGCGGGATACTCGGCGGCTGGCTGTTTCAGCATGGCGGTCTGTCGGTTGTGTTCCTTGGATGTGCCGGGCTGGCTGCACTTTGGCTGGCCTTTGCTGTTACCATGCGCGAACCTCCCTACGTGACGAGCCTGCGCTTGCCGTTGTCGCCCGAAGCGATCCGCGAAGCGGGTCTGGTCGAGCGTCTCAAGGCCCTCGTAGGGGTAACGGATGCAGTGATAGTCGCTGACGAGGCGGCTGTTTACATCAAACTGGACAAAGAATTAGTGGATCGCGACACCCTCGAACGCCTGGTGAAAAACCCGGCCGGGGCTGCGTGCTAAGCCTAGGAGAACGTTATGGCCCGTGGGGTTAACAAAGTCATATTGGTCGGCACTTGCGGCCAGGATCCCGAAGTTCGCTACCTGCCGAACGGTAACGCCGTGACCAACCTGAGTCTGGCCACCAGCGAACAATGGACCGACAAGCAAACCGGTCAGAAGGTCGAGAAGACCGAGTGGCACCGCGTTTCGATGTTCGGCAAGGTTGCCGAGATTGCCGGCGAATACCTGCGCAAGGGTTCGCAGGTGTACATCGAAGGCAAGTTGCAGACCCGTGAATGGGAAAAAGACGGTATCAAGCGTTACACCACTGAAATCGTGGTCGACATGCAAGGCACCATGCAACTGCTCGGCGGCCGTCCACAACAGGGCGACCAGCAAGGCGGCGGCAACAACTACCAGCAGCAGGCGCCACGCCAGCAGGCTCCGCGCCCGCAGCAGTCGGCACCACAGCAGCGTTCGGCCCCGCCAGCGCCACAGCAGGCCGCACCGCAACCGGCTCCGGATTTCGACAGCTTCGATGACGATATTCCGTTCTGATTTGCTGCTGCATCCGCTGTAAATGAAAAGGCCCGTCGTGTTACGCGACGGGCCTTTTTGTGCCTTTGGGATTGGTGTCTAGTCGAGGATCAGGTGCGGCAAGAAGCGACTGGAGTCTTTGGTGATCAGGCTGTTGTCCTCACGCACGCCAATTCCCGTCGCCTCATCACCAATTACCAGGAACCGATCAGCGTGTAGCTGTCGCCAAACCTCGGCAACGGCGCAAATTCCTGCAGGATAAATGGCGCATCGGTGTAGGGGCCGTCCTCTTTGACGATTATTCCTTCAGCGGTTTGCAGCTCGATGTTGGCACCTTCGCGGGAAAAGTACGGCTTGCGCACCCAGCCTTTCGGCACCGCGCTTTGCGGATTTGGATCGAGATGCGCCGCCAGCAGATTCGGGTGGCCCTTGTGCATCTCCACAACAAGGGCAGCACGCCTTTGTTGGACAGAATCGCTTTCCACGCCGGCTCGAAAAACTGCGTGTCGCATTCAGCAATCGCTGCGCCGAACGGTTCGTGGAAGATGAACTCCCAGGCATGCAGCTTGAACAGGTGCGGAATCCAGCGATCCTCAAGATCGACGAAGCGACCCTCAGTCGTCAGGCCGATGTCTTCGATATCGATGTGCCGCGACTCGATGCCGACCTTTTCTGCGATCAGGCGCAGGTAATCGGTGGTGCCCTTGTCTTCGAGCGAATCCTTCATCGAGGCGAAATAGAACGGACGCTTGAGCTGCAGTTCGGCGAAAGCCTGGTGCAGTTTGGTGTCGATGCTGTTGAACTGGTCGGCATGGCGCGGCAGCGTGCCGCGCTCGATGCACTGTTCCAGCCAGCCCCACTGAAACGCTGCGGCTTCGTAGAGGCTGGTCGGCGTGTCGTAATTGAGTTCGAGCAGTTTCGCTGGGCCGTTGCCGCTGTAGGAAAAGTCCATACGCCCGTACAGATGCGGATGACCTTCCAGCCAGGAGGTGCGGATCAGGTCGTAGTACGAGGGCGGAATGCTCAGGCGATCCAGCAGTTCTTCGCTGTGCACGACGCGGTCGACCAGATCCATGCACATCTCGTGCAGCTCGGTGGTCGGGTCCTCGAGATCGTTTTCAATCTGCGTCAGGCTGAACTGGTAATACGCGCTTTCGTCCCAGTACGGCTCGTTGTCGATGGTATGGAACAGAAAGCCGAGGCTCTCGGCGGTGTGCTTCCAGTCGGGCCGCTCGGTGCAGGCGATCTTCTTCATGATCAGCTGCTCGAACGCCCGGAACTGCTGCTCCAGCCACCCCAGCCGCTGCGGGCGCTGGACTGGCTGCCGAAGCCCCACGGGAGGTCGAAGAAGCCACGTTGACCGGTTTACTCTTGCTGCTTTCGTAATCGGGTTGGCTGCGCGCCGTCGTTTCGGCTCGGCGGTACTGCGTCGAGGTGTTGTAAGTCTGGCGGGTTTCGCGGTCGCGATAAACCGTGCGATCGGCGTTATTGCTCATGGCGTTGCCGATCAGCCAACCGGTCAGCCAGCCATTGCCGCCACCACCACCGCCACCGGAATAGTGCGAAGTGGTTCCCGCATTCTGTGCGGTGCTGTCACCGGCAGGTATTTGCGCATTGGCGATTGCATCGAGGTTCTGTTCGGCTTCACCGTTCTGCGGAATCTTGAACCCGCCAAGTTTCGGCACAAAGCGGCCATCGGAATTTTTCTGACACCAGTCAGCGGCAAAATCCGCATCGCACTTGGCTTTGTCGTCATACGCCGGCGCGATGCGTCGGTGTTCGGCCAAGGCCGCGACGTAGGCGTTGGAGCAGACATCGGCGGCCATTTCGGCGTCGACGCATTGCTCGACGCTCTGGAAACTGCGCGGTTGCTCCGCGGCGCTCGCCTGGCCGGAAACGGCCATGGCCACCGAGGCGGCGAGGACAACTGAACGTATTTGCTGCGTTTCATCGAAGGCTTCCTGCCGATCAGTTGGACGGTGTCATGCACGCGGCGTTGAGCATGCCGACGCTGATTGCCACCGCAGCGACGTAAATGCCGGCGGCGACTTCGCCGTTTGCAATGCGTTGGGACGTGCCTTTGAGCACCAGACCGGTGGCGAGGAATGCCAGCAATTGCACGACGGCGGCAATCACCGCCCAGAGTACGAAGTCGAGCACATTGACCGAATAAGCGATCACGTTGCTGGCGGGAATGGCAAAACCGATGATCGCGCCGGACAGTGCGACAGCGGCGGCGGTGTTGCCGGCGCGGATCAGCTCGAACTCCTTGTGCGCGGTGATGCGCGTGTAGACGAATTGAAACAACATGAACAGCAGCACGGCGCCAATCAGGTAGACGACGAAACCGACCAGTGCGGTCTTGTTCAGGGAAACGGCCAACACTTCCAGCATGAAAAACTTCCTTTTTTAAATGGCGCTCAAATCAGTCGTGTACAGCGAGATGCCCAGCGAAGTGCTCAGGCTGACGGTGCCTTCTTCGTCCTGTTCGACGGAGAACAGCAGCAATTCGCGGCGATCGGTCAGGCCGGTGTCACGCGCGTAAAGCATCGAATGGTGGTTGATGGTGTAACTCTCGTCCGGATTCACCACATGTTCGGTCATCGGCACGAGCTCGGTCTGGCCCTGTTCGGTACCCCACTCGCGGGCGTAGGCGATGCCTGCGTGGGTGTAGTTCGGCAAACCGATCTGGCTGTTCGGACCGGCCAGACGCTGCAGTTCGGCGTCACTGTTGACGGTCACGTAACTGAGGTAATTGAACAGCGTGACCGATTCGATCTGGTCCTCACCGGTGACGTGGATCTGCACCCAGAAATCTTCGTCATTCATGTAATAGCGGTGCAGTTTGTTGGACTGGCCGAGGTCGACCCAGCCTGCGCTCCAGACTGCCTGATCGAAGGGCACCCGCACTGAAGTCGAGCCTTCGAGCAGCAAGGCCAGGGTCGTGTCGAAACGCACGCCTTTGCCCTGCGCCATGCCCAGCGGGCCGCTGGCGCCGGTGCTCGTTGGCGCAGCGGCCTGCCAATTGCTGGTGCCGAGCAAGTCTTTAAACCATCCCATGGGTACGTTCCTTGAAGCGGGTGGAGGTGTTCGGGGGTGTAAAAGTGGCGGTAGTGTACCGGGCGAAGCGGTGAACGAGCAGAGGCAATTGCTCAGCGCAAACGATGTAGGAGTGAGCCTGCTCGCGATGGCGGCGGGTCAGTCAACACTGAAGTTGAATGTTCCGGCCCCGTCGCGAGCAGGCGAAGGCCTACAAGGGTTTGCGCAATAGCTTACTGCGCGGACTTCTGCTTCAGGCGCTCGAGAATCGCATTGGCGCTGCCTTCGTTCGGCGTGATGCCGGCGTCGCGCAGTTTGCGCTCCAGGTCGTTGCCGGTCGACGCGTCGGCCAGTTCGTCGGCAGCGCTCAGTTCAGCAGCGCGTTGCTGCTGCTTGGCTTGCAGGCGGTTCAGGGTGCCGACGGCGGTTTCCAGCTTGCCATTGGCACCACCGCTGGCGATGGAAGCGCTGACCTGTGCCTTTTGTACGCTGTCGCGGGCCTTCGCCATGTCCACTTGCTGGCGCAGGCTCTTGATGCGCGACTCGGCCTTGCTGATGTCCTTGCGCATGTTGTCGGCGTAGGCGCCAAATTCATCGCTGAGTTTCTTCTCGGCATCGAGGTCATTGGTCAGGGTCGAAATCGCTTCGGCCACTTCCAGCGCCAGGTCTTCACGGCCGGCGTTGAGTGCAGCGACGGCTTTGGCTTCGAGGTCCTTGATCTTGGCGTCGTACTCGCTGACACGATCAGCGGCCAGTTTGTGCTTGGCCATGATGGTGACCAGTTCGCGACGAGCATTGGACAGCGCGCTGTCGGCGTCACGGATTTCCTGATCGAGGATGCGCAGGGCCTGCTGATCGGCGATGGCTTCGCCGACTTCATTGGCGCCGCCGCGCAGTGCGGTGAACAACTTGCTCCAGATGGACTGAGTCATTGGATATTCCCTGTTGATTACTTGAAGAAGTGTTCGAAGGCTTCGCTGGCGCGCTGCACGTTGTCGACCAGGGTTTTCACCTCGGTGACGATGTTGGTCAAGCTCGAGTCGGCGCTGAGGGCGCCAAACATGTTGTAAACGGTCTGCCCGTTGGGCATCGACTCGATACCGATCGACGACAGCGGGAACATCTCCCGGCTGCGCAGCACGGCGTCGTTGAAGGCCGGGACGTTGCTGATCGAATCGATATCGACCAGTACGGTGTCGACGATGATCTGCTGGCCGGCCAGGGCAATGTGAATCGGCAGACCGCCGAATTCGTTCATTTCCAGCTTGATGCTCGGCTCGGAGCTCTGGATCAGCGACAGCGTGATTTCTTGCGAAGCCACCTCGTCCAGGGCCTTGAGGGCGTTGAAGAGGCTATCGATGGTCCAGTTGTTGCCTGCGCTCATGTAATTCTCCGACATGAATGAGCCAGCCAGAATCGGTTGGCGTAGCTGTTGCTCCATTTGCTTGAGCAAGCTTCGGTTTTCGGGAAGCACCCAAGTTTCGTGTTTCACATAACCGGCGGCGGCCAGACCCGCGCGCATCTGCTTCATATAAAAGCTCGACGGTTTCTTTGCGGAGGTTTTGGCGCGCTCGCCTTTCGGGCTTGCTGCGGCGTGCGCCTTTGAGCGGCTTGTCATGGCTGAAATCCGGTTATGAATGTCTCACGCGTGGGCCACACTACAACCAATTCAAAGTGCCATCAATGACTCACGCGTGAGATTTTCATGACAGGCAAAAAAGGCCCGCAACGCGGCGGGCCAGTGGGCATTGCAGTTGTTGCTAGGCATTGCTGCGCAGGAATTCGTCTGTCGAGACCACGCTGGCGTAGGCGAAACCCAGCGCCGACATGAACGCGGCATGCACCTGCGCGGCCGGCACGGTCACGCCGTTGAACTCCAGGTCACGGCTGGCGCAGGCGTCGTGAATCACCGTGACGCTGTAACCCATGTCTGCTGCGGCGCGAGTGATGCCGTCGACGCACATGTGGCTCATGCTGCCAACCACCACCAGGTCAGTTATGCCTTTTTCGTCGAGAACCGCTTTCAGCTCGGTTTCGCGGAACGAGTTGACGAAGTGCTTGAGCACCACCGGCTCGTCGGCGCGGTTGAGCACTTTCGGATGCAGCTTGGCGCCGTCCGAACCCGGGGTGAAAAACGGCGCGTCCGGCGAAGTGAATTCGTGGCGGATGTGCACCACTGAATCGCCCGCCTCGCGGAAGGCTTCGATCAATCGGGCGGCATTGTCGGCAGCGGCGTCGGCGCCGGCCAGCGGCCACTTGCCTTGAGGGAAGTAGTCATTCTGGATATCGACTACGATGAGCGCTTGCTTGGCCATGGGTGTGTCCTCGATGTGTTGGCTGGAAGTGACTCCAGTATTGGCGCTGAGCAGCGCTTCGAGGATTGGCCGCACCGACAATAGACAGGGGAAAACTGACAATGGGCGCAGAAAACGCCGCCATCGCTGAACTCGGCGTGCTGATTTATCCCGGCGCGCAGATGGCCGCGGTGCATGGGCTGACTGACCTGTTTGCGGTGGCCAACCGGATTGCCGCAGAGCAGCAGACCGCACATCTGCCGAGGCTGCGTGTCAGCCATTGGCAGGCCGAAGATGATCGGCCGCCGACGCGGATCTACGCCAGTCTCGCCGGTGATGAAGCCAATTTGCAGGCCGTGCTGATTCCGCCGTCGATCAGCGGCTTCTCGGCGGCGCAAACGCCGACCCGGCTGATGCAGTGGCTGCGTGATCAGCACGCACGCGGGGCAACGCTGGGCGGGGTTTGCGTGGGTTCGCTGATGCTCGCCGAAAGCGGCCTGCTCGACGGCCGCAGCGCGACGGTGCACTGGACGGCGGCGCAGGGCTTCAGCGAGCGTTACCCGAAGATCAAGCTCAAAGCCGATACGCCGATCGTCGACGATGGCGACCTGATCACCACGGCCGGGCTGATGGCCTGGTCGGAGCTGGGCCTGCGCCTGGTCAACCGCTTGCTCGGCCCGAGCATCGCCACTCGCACCGCGCATTTTCTAGTGATGGAGCACAGCGACAGCGCCAGCGCCTGCGGCAGCAACTTCGCGCCGATTCTCAGCCATGGCGACGCCGCCATTCTGAAGGTCCAGCACTGGCTGCAAAGCACCGGCGCGACGGATGTTTCGTTAGCCGCAATGGCTGAACGTGCGGTGTTGGAGGAACGTACCTTTCTGCGCCGGTTCCGCGCCGCGACCGGGTTGAAACCGACCGAGTATTGCCAGCATCTGCGGGTGGGCAAGGCGCGGGAGATGTTGGAGTTCAGCAACGGCACGATCGATCACATTGCGTGGACGGTGGGCTATCAGGATCCCGGCGCGTTTCGCGCGATTTTCAAGAAGATTACCGGGCTGACGCCGAGTGATTATCGGGGGCGGTTTGGTCTGTCCCGTTAGTCAGCAGCGCCTGAAAAACCTGTGGGAGCGGGCTTGCCCGCGATTCGGTCTTCCAGCTAAAGCCATTGGTGAGGGACCTACCGAAATCGCTGGCAAGCCAGCTCCCACAGGTGTGTTGTGGAAGCCATTAATCGTGCAATTTGCCGGAATTTTCTGCGCTGTCGTGCAGTTTGAAACAGGCGTGGTGCCAGCATTTTCTCGGTAACTGATTGATTTTCAGTAGCTTTGCCGCGTGCAACGATTGGCCTGATCTCTGCACCTCTCAACGGGAAACCATTGAACCAGCAAAAGGGGAACGCATGACCCCGACACCACGCAAGAAAATCGTTGTCGCTCACTCGGTGCGTCCCGACGCGCCGCAACACGAAGTCCAGACCAACAAAGCCCTGGCGCGCTGGCTGGCGCAGATTCTAGGGTGCAAGTTCGGCGGCAGTTACGATGCGGAAAAACACCGCGGCCGCGACCTGTATCTACTGCCCACGCAGACTATCGTCGGTGCCGCCCACGCCGAGGGGCTCGGCATCAGCGGCCCGGACGATCTGTGGGGCGGCTACGTCGAACATGACTTCATCTGCACCAAAGCTATCAGCCACGGTTTACGCAGCCACCTGGCCCACGCGCCGCCGGGCTGGTCACCACTGTTTTCCGAGCGGGTGCGCAACGTCGTGCTCGATGGGCTCAGCGTATTCGCCCTGGAAGATGCACGGCCAGCCGCCGAGCATCTGCTGTATGCCGGGCCGATTCGCATCAAGCCGATTCATGCCTGCGCCGGTCGCGGCCAGGAAGTCATCAAAAGCCTCGACGCCTTCGATGAAATCCTCGCCCGGCCCGACGCTGAAAAGCTGTTCGGCGAAGGCGTGGTGCTCGAGCAGGATTTGAGCAAAGTGGTGACCCACAGCGTTGGCCAGTCATTCATCGGCGGCAAAGTGCTGAGTTACTGCGGCGAGCAATACTTGACCGAGGATGGTCAGGGCGAGGAAGTCTACGGCGGGTCCAATCTGCTGGTGGTGCAGGGCGGTTATGAAGCCTTGCTGGCGCTGGATCTGCCCGACGACGTGCGCCTGGCCATCGAACAGGCCCAGGTGTTCGACAGCGCCGCTGACGAAGCCTACCCGCGATTCTTCGCCTCGCGACGTAATTACGACATCGCCCAAGGCCTCGACAGCAGTGGCAACCCGCGCAGCGGCGTACTTGAGCAATCCTGGCGCATGGGCGGGGCAAGCAGCGCCGAAGTCGCGGCGCTGCAGAGTTTCGTCAACGATCCGGGGATGCGCGCGATCCGTGTGTCTTCGGTGGAAACCTACACCGATCAGGCGCTGCCGGCGGACGCCATCGAGGTCTATCGCGGCCCGGCCGAGAACAGCGAATTTCTTCTCAAATATGTAACGGTCAAATCCTATGACGGCTAGAAGCGAAAGCATTCAAATCGACATTGATGATGAACAGATGAGCGGGACCTTTCTGAGTCCCAAATCGAAAGTGCCGGGCGTTTTGTTCGTGCACGGTTGGGGCGGCAGTCAGGAGCGTGACCTGGAGCGCGCCAAGGGCATCGCCGGTCTGGGTTGCGTGTGCCTCACCTTCGATTTGCGCGGGCACACCGGCGGCACCGGTATTCCGCTGAGCCGGGTGACCCGGGAGGATAATCTGCGCGACTTGCTCGCCGCCTACGATCGCCTGCTGGCGCACCCGGCGCTGGATACCTCGGCGATCGCCGTGGTCGGCACCAGTTATGGCGGCTATCTGGCCTCGATTCTGACTTCGTTGCGCCCGGTGCGCTGGCTGGCGCTGCGGGTGCCGGCGCTGTACCGCGACGAGCAGTGGCACACGCCCAAGCGCGATCTGGACAAGGCGGATCTGCGTGACTATCGCGGCACGCTGGTGCGAGCGGACAGCAACCGCGCCTTGCATGCCTGTTCGCAATTCACCGGGGACGTGTTGCTGGTGGAATCCGAAACCGATGACTTCGTCCCGCACGCGACGATCATGAGTTATCGCGCGGCGTGTCAGCAGACCCACTCACTGACGCACCGGATCATCGACGGCGCCGATCACGCGCTGAGCGATCCGGTGTCGCAGCAGGCGTATACCTCGATTCTGGTGGACTGGATTACCGAGATGGTGGTCGGGGAGCGGTTGAGTATCATCCAGTCCAGATGATGTGTTGGGTTTTCTGGCCTCTTCGCGAGCAGGCTCGCTCCCACAGGTTGCATGCATTCCAAATGTGGGAGCGAGCCTGCTCGCGAAGGGGCCATCAGCTTCACCACTAATCTCAGGAAGGCTTCTTCTCGATCCGCAACGCCTTGGCCTTCGCTTCCACCACCAGATACATCACCAGCGTAATCAGCAACGGCAGCAAAAAATAAATCGCCCGATACGCCAGCAACCCCGCCACCAGACTGCCGCGCGACACCTCATGTTGCAGCAGCGCGACGAACACCGCCTCGAGCACGCCAAGTCCGGCCGGGATATGGGTGATAACGCCGGCAATCGCACTGATCAGCAACACGCCCAGCACCAACGGATAATCGAGCTTGCTCGGCAGCAAGGTGAAAATCACCGCCGCCATCAACGACCAGTTCAACGCACCGAGCAGCAGTTGCAGAACTGCCATGCGCAGCGACGGCAGGTTGATTTCAACATTGCGAATCGACCATTCACGGCGTTTGGAAAAGCGGCACGCGGCCAGATAACCCGCGCTCACCAGCAACAGTAAAACGCCGATGCCCTGCAACGCGGTGCTGCTGATTTTCCAGCCCGGCGGCATGCTCACCAAACCGCTGGTGAACACCACGCCAGCGATGGTCATGTAGCCGAACCAATTGGTCGCCAGGCTCAGGCCGAGAATCTTGGCGATGTTGCTTTTGCTCACCCCCAGCCGCGAATACAGGCGGTAGCGCATGGCGATGCCGCCGACCCAGGCACTCAGATTGAGGTTGAACGCGTAACTGATGATCCCCACCGGCAGGATCTGCTTCCAGGTCAGATCCTGGCCGATGTAGGTGCGGCCAATCAGGTCGTAACTGGCGTAGACCAGAAAGCTCAGCAGGGTCAGGCTGGCGGCGATGATCAGCGTGCGCACTTTGAAATCGGCAAGGGTCTGCAGCACTTCGGCCCATTCGATGCGCATGGCGAACATGGTCAGCAAGACGATCAGGGCGAGAAAGAACAGCAGCGTCAGCGGACGCTTCCAGCGGCTCCACTTCGAATGTTGCGCGGGTGCCGAGTGCTCGGCCGAATGCGTTTCGGAATGGCTCATGTCAGGTTCCCTCGAAATGGCTTGAGCCTTGGTTTATGTGCCGGCAGCCAGCCGGCCATGGCCGGGAAATGCCGCAGGAAGTGAAACACCAGAAAACCCACAGTCATGTGCCAGATGCGCCCGCGCGGCAGCTTCGCCGGGTCCATGGCTTTGCAGTGGTTGCGGCTGAGGTCTTCGAGGCGCTCGTACAGATGCTGATTGAAGGCGCGGTCGCGGATCAGCACGTTGGCTTCAAGGTTCAACGACAAGCTCAGTGGATCGAGATTGCTCGAGCCGACAGTGCTCCACTCTTCGTCCATCAGCGCGACTTTGCCGTGCAGCGGGCGCTGGCAATATTCGTGAATCTGCACGCCGGCCTTGAGTAGGTAGTCATAGGTCATGCGTGCGGCGATCTTGGCCACCAGCATGTCCGGCTGACCTTGCAGAATCAGGCGTACCTCGACGCCCCGGCGCGCGGCATTACGGATTTCGCGCAGCAAGCGATAGCCGGGGAAGAAGTAGGCGTTGGCGATCACCACCCGGTGTTTGGCGTGGCGCAGCGCCTGCAAATACACATCTTCGATGTCGGTGTGATGCTGGTCGTTGTCGCGAAACACCAGGCGCACCTGGCCGTCGTGGTCGTTGAAAGCCATTTCGGCGCGTCGCTGGCGCCGGCGTTGCCACCAGAATTTCGCTCGCCCCGGACGACCGCTTTGCAGCAAGGCGAAGTGGTGAATATCGGCGACCGCCGGGCCCTGGATTTCCACCGAGTAATCCTGCTTGGCTTCGGGACCGAAATCGGCCAGGTGATCGCCGGAAAAATTGATCCCGCCGATGAACGCGATCGTGCCGTCGACCACCACGATCTTTCGGTGCAGACGGCGGAACCAGTTGGTGCGAATGCCCAGGTGCTTGGGGGCGGGGTCGAAGATTTGCAAATGCACGCCGGCGTCGCTGAGTGCCGTGAGGTAACCGGTGCTCAGCTCGCCACAGCCAAAGCCGTCAAGGCTGACCGTGGTGCGCACGCCCCGCCGCGCGGCGTCGATGAGAATTTCCTGAAGCTCGGCACCGACCTTGTCTTCAAAAACGATAAACGTCTCAAGGAGGATTTCACTTTTCGCCGCGCGCATCGCTTCGAACACTCGCGGGAAGTATTCCTCGCCGTTCTCCAGCAGTTCGATGCGATTACCGCCGTGCCAGCGGTACTCGACATCGACATGGCCGGGCTCGCGGACCGGCGGGGTGATGGTCATCGGCTCCACGGCGGATTTCTCCAGTGGCGAGCTGCTCATAGTTGGATCTCCACCGACAGCGGGACATGATCGGAAAGGTGTGACCAGGGCCGGTTCGCCAGAACTTTCGGCTGGCTGGCCTTGAGGTTGCGCACGTAGATGCGGTCCAGGCGCAGGGTCGGCAGGCGCGCCGGAAAACTGCGCGCCGGTTTGCCCTGATGTTCGGCGAACACTTCGCGCAAGCCGCACGGCTTGAGTTGCGCATCAGCGCGCTGGCGCCAGTCATTGAAGTCGCCGGCGACGATCACCGGCGCGTCCTGCGGCAATTCGGCCAGGCGTTGCATCAGCAGATCCAGTTGCGCGTTGCGATGGCTCTCACGCAAGCCCAGATGCACGCAGATCGCATGCACCTCAGCGCCGTCGCCGGGCAAGCGCAGCACGCAATGCAACAGGCCGCGGTTCTCGTGGCCGCTGATCGACACGTCGAGGTTATCGTGCCGGATGATCTGGAATTTCGACAGCAGCGCGTTGCCGTGGTCGCCATCCGGGTATACCGCATTGCGTCCATAGGCGAACTGCGGCCAGAGGCTGTCGGCGAGAAATTCGTACTGCGGCATCGTCGGCCAGTTGTCGAAGCGCTTGTGGTGGTGTTCGTGGGTGCCGTGGACTTCCTGCAAAAACACCACATCGGCGGCGACACTGCGCACCGCTTCGCGCAGCTCCGGCAGGATGAAGCGCCGGTTTAGCGCCGTGAAACCCTTGTGCGTGTTGACCGTCAGTACAGTGAAGGTGCTTACCGACGGCGCGCTTACCGAGCCTTCATCGGTGAAGCCGACCGGTTCTGGAATGCTCATGCCAACACTCCTTCGCCAGCGGGTTCGCCGGGGGCGGTGGCGAGGTCCTTGTCGAGATCGAAACGCTGCAACAGGTTGCGTGCGTCGTAGGGCGCGCGAACCTTGATGTCGTTGTCGAAATAGCAGAACACGTCGCGGGATTTGCGCGCGCGCGGTTTCAGGCGCGGGGCAATCAACTGCGCGTCTTGCGGTTGCCCGCCGTGGTGCCAGGCATCGATGCGCTCGGCCCAGCGCTCCAGAGCCTCGGCGCTATATCCGCTGGCGTAGAGCTCTTCGGCACCGTGCAGACGCAGGTAGACAAAGTCGCTGGTGACGTCTTCGCGGTACGGCCATTTATTCGCAGTGTCGGCGATCACCAGCGCGGTGTTGTGGCGCTTGAGCAGGCGTACGAATTCAGGATCGATAAAGCTGTCATTGCGGATTTCCACCGCATGGCGCAGGGGCTTTTACGCCAGGCTTTGACGCTGACCGGGCCTCGCAGGTGCTCATCATGCTGACGGGCGAGTGCGGCGGCGGCTTCGGTGTCGCGCGGCAATTGAGCGAGGAAGTTTTCGAAGCGTTCAGGCTCGAATTTGAAGTTGGGCGGGAACTGCCAGAGGATCGGCCCGAGCTTTTCCTTGAGTTCCAGCACGCCCGAAGCAAAGAAATTCGCCAGCGGTTTTTCGATTTCGCGCAAGCGCCGCACATGAGTGATGAAACGTGGCGCCTTGACGCTGAAGACGAAGTTGTCCGGGGTTTCGGCGTACCACTGGGCGTAGCGTTCCGGCCGTTGCAGCGCATAGAACGATCCATTGATTTCGATGCTGTTGACGGCGCGCGAGGCGAATTGCAATTCGCGCTTCTGCGCCAGTCCCTTCGGGTAGAAGTCCCCGCGCCACGGGGCGTAACGCCAGCCTGAAATACCGATGTGAATCGCCGCCATCCCATCCTCCCGTAGAAAGTCCTCGTGTTGCCGGTGTTTTGTGATGACTGCGGCGGGGGCGGGAAAGTTTCGGCGGTGTTACGGGCGGTCACGATCGCCAATCGCCTCCGGTTCATTGTAGGAGCGAGCCTGCTCGCGAAAGCGCTGGGTCAGTCAGCAGAGCGGTTGAATATGAAGCCGCCTTCGCGAGCAGGCTCGCTCCCACAGGGATGTGTGTGGCCCTGATGCTGAACTTGCCGCGCGATTACCGATCAGTTCCTTACAGGTTCACTCACAGGAGCTCCGCGTGTTGACCAGGTTCAGGATCGCCATTGTGCTGGGAGCGCTGCTGTTTCTCGGCGCCAGTGAAGTCGAGGCTGCTGCGCTGCCGGGCGTTCCGGCCAACGCCGAAACCAGCGAAAAAGCCGCCGAGCCCGAGCCGCTGGTGCAGGGCGGGCTGCTCGGCGCGATCAGTACCAGCATTGATGACGTGCAGGAAAAACTCGACCTCAACGAAGATCTGGTCGACGCCTGGCGCCTGCGTGCCGACCGCGCCGCCGATGAGGTCGACAAACTGGTCAAGCAACCCTCGAATCGCTCGGGCTGGAGCGTCGCCGGGGATTTCCTCAGCTTGTCCGGCGCCTGGCTCGGTAGTTTTGCCGTGCTGACCGTACTTGGCAGCCTGTTGGCCAAACGCCTGCGCGAAGGCCGCTGGCTGCGCACGCGCCAGCGCGGTCAGGACCTGCTCGGTTATCTGCTGCCGTTCACCGTGCCAGCACTGATCTGCCTGCCGCTGACCCTTTATGTAAGTCATTTTCTGCAAGCCTCGGTGGGCCGCGCGCTGGCGCTGTGTCTGGCTTACGCGACCAGCAGTGGCATCTTTTCCACCTCGATGCTGCTGTGCGTGGTCGTGGTGTTCAATGTCGGGCATAAACGCACCGCCGCGCGAATCATCCGCCAATACTGTCCGCGACCGCTGTTCCTGATCGGCTTTCTTGCCGCGCTCAGCGATGCCTTGACCAGCCCGCAGATCGCTCGGCAACTGGGCGGCAACATCACCAGCAGCATCGCCGTGTTCACCGGCCTGATCGCTTCGATCATTTTCGGCCTGCTGGTGATTCGCCTGCGCCGCCCGGTGGCGCATCTGATCCGCAACCGCTCGCTGAGCCAGCGCCTGAAACAGCCGTCATTGCAAGAGTCGCTGCGGATTTTTTCCGGGCTGTGGTACTGGCCGATCGTGCTGATGGTGCTGGTCTCGGCAGTCAGCCTGATCGGCATCGGCGAGGACAACCAGAAAGCCCTGCGCTGCGCCTTGTTCACTACGGTATTGTTGATTGGCACGGTGTTTCTCAGCACTGTGCTGCAGCACCTGTTCAAGTCGCGCAAGGCCGAAGCGATCCAGCGCAGCAGCGCCTACAAGGAACGCTTTCTTAGCCTGTTGCACGCGTTGTTGCGGATCGTCATCGCGATTGCCTTCCTCGATATTCTCGGACGGATCTGGGGCGTGTCGTTGCTTGATTTTGCCCAGAGCAGCGCGGTGGGCCGGGCGATCAGCGAAGCCTTGAGCAGCATCGGTCTGATCTTTCTGGTGACGTGGCTGCTGTGGGTGGTGCTGGACACGGCCATTCAGGAAGCGCTGAAACCGCCGCTGAGCAAACGTGCGGCACGCCAGCCGAGCACGCGGGTGAAAACCATCCTGCCGCTGCTGCGCAACGCGATCAAAATCATCCTGGTAGTGATCTGCGCAATCACCACCATGGCCAATCTGGGGATCAACGTTGCGCCCTTGCTGGCGGGGGCCGGGGTGGTCGGTCTGGCAATCGGTTTCGGTTCGCAGCAACTGGTTCAGGATGTGATCACCGGGCTGTTCATCATCATCGAAGACACCCTGTCGATCGGCGATTGGGTGGTGCTCGATTCCGGGCATGCCGGTACGGTCGAAGGGTTGACCATCCGCACCCTGCGCCTGCGCGACGGCAAGGGCTTCGTGCACTCGGTGCCGTTCGGCCAGATCAAAGCGGTTACCAACCAGTCGCGGCAGTTCGCCTTCGCATTTTTCTCGGTGCAGTTCACCTATGACACTGACGTGGACAAGGCCATCGAACTGATCCGCGAGACCGGCGATTCGATCCGCGAAGACCCGTTCCTCAAGTACAACCTGCAAGGCCCGCTGGATGTGTTCGGGGTCGACAGAATGGATCTCAACGGCGTGGTGCTGACCGCGCAATTTCGCACGGTCTCAGGCGGACAGTATGCGGTGAGCCGGGCGTTCAACCAGCGTTTGAAGAAGCTTGTGGATAACACTGCGAATGTGCATTTTGCCCAGACTTATCCACAGCAGGTGGTGATGCCCAAGCGCCAGGCGGTGGATGAGGTGGCGGGGGCGCAGGTGCCGCAGGAATCGCGGACCTGATCTGAATGATGCGTTGCATGTCCCGGCCTCATCGCGGGCAAGCCCGCTCCCACATTGGTTTTGTGTACACCGCAGAACCCTGTGGGAGCGGGCTTGCCCGCGATGAGGCCAGAACAGACACCCTCAATTGCGGATGAGTTTCCTGCCTATCTGCTCAACGACCACCTGACCCCATTCCCCCAGATCTGCTGCTTGCCGGCAATCATTGCCGCCACCGCAACCCCATCGCGATACACCAGCCGATTACTCGCCAGCGCCGGGACTTTCACCCCGGGCAACAGGGTCCCGGCGAGGTTCAGCGGGTCGACCCCGCAGACCATCACCAGACTGCCGTCGTGCGGGCGTCGGCGCACTTCGCGCAACAGGGGAATCGCCTCGGGCAGGGCGAATTGTTCGCCCGCCAGACCACTGACGAAGCGCCCGCCACGAATCTCGCCACGCGCTTCGAGCCGATGGAATGTGCGCAAAAATTCGCGCCAGCTCGGCAACCAGTCCGCCTCGCGCTCGAGCAAGCGCCAGAACACCACGCCGTAGCGACGCAGCAACGTCATGGCGACATGCTCCAGCGTTTCGTTGTTATCCACAGCTGTACCGCGCCGCAACAAGGCCCAGCGTCCGGCATCGTCCATGCCGCCGACAAACGCGCCGCGCCCGCGCCGACTGCTACGCTGCTGGCGCTTGCTCGGCGGGGTGATCAGCGCGCGCAGGCCGGCGAAGCTGTCAGCGTTCACCAGCCCGGCGCCGACCAGTTCCTGCAAGGCGATTTCCAGTTCGCTGCGCAACAGGTGCGCTTCGTGAATCAGCTCATCGAAAAACAACGCGCCGTGCTGGCTCAAGGCGTCGAAGACCTTGCGGGTTTTCGGCGACAGCTCGTCTACCGGCGTCTGTTCGGCCAGCGCACTCCACAAGCCGACCTGACTGCGCGGCAGCAACACGATCGGTGTGCTGCGCAACGCCGTGCCGCTGACCTTTTGCCGAGCGCTGAGGCGCGTCCACACCAGTTTGCCGTTGCGGCACAGCTCATCCAGCCAGCTCGGTGAATAGTCCTTGAGCCGCGCCGGCAAAATGTCGCTGTCCCACGCCGAAGCCGCTGCCGCGTAGCCTTCGAACTGGCCGACAATTGCCGGCAACACCGCGCTGCCCTGACCGCGCGTCGAGGCTGACAGGTGCTGCCAGTCGAACAGAAAACGCATGAAGTCCTGCAACGCCACCGGTTCGATTTCCCGGCGCAAGCGCTTGACCGTGTAGCGATGGATGCGCGCGAGCAGATGCCGTTCGCACCATTCCTCTTGATCAAGGTTCGGCGTGAATTGGCCGCGCAGCACATAACCTTCGCGCTCCAGTCGGGCGAGGACTTGCGCGACCTGCGCAGTCGGCAACGCCAGCGGTTGGGCGATGGCGAGTAACGGCAGCGGGCCGAACCCGGCGAGGCGCGCGCGGATCACTTCGAGCAAGGCGTCATCGAAACTCCACGCCGCGTCGAAGCCCGGTAATGCGTCCAGCTCGGGATGCGGCGTGGCCTGTGGATAAAGCGCCTGCAGGCAGGTCAGACGTTCGCGGGCCAGCCACAAAGAATGCTCGGCATCGACCTGCAGACAACACGCGCGGCCACTGCTGGCCAGGGTCTGCAGCCACTCGCGCCAGCCGTCATTGGCGGCCACTTCCGCTGCGCTGATGCAGGCCAGGCTCATCAGCGCTTCGTGCATTTCATCCGCCGAATTCGCCGTTGGCCACGCTTCTTCGCATACGGCTGTAATGGCGTCGGCATCCAGTGCACCGAGGTCATCGGTCGATTGCGGATCGCTCCAGCGTCGGTTGATCACCGCTTGCGTGCGGCGCTCTTCCAGCGGCGCGTCATCGAGAAAGGTGTACGGCCGCGCGCTGAGAATTTCTGCGGCGAGCGGCGAGGGCGCCGGCAGGTCGCGGCTGATCAGGCGCACCTCGCCGCGCTCCATGCGGCGTAACAGCGTGAGCCAGCCTTCGCTGTCCATCGCTTCGTGCAGGCAATCGTCGAGGGTTTGTTCGATCAGCGGATGCTCGGGGATTTCCCGCTCGCCGGCGAGGTTTTCCAGGCAGGCGATCTGATCGGGAAACACGCTGGCGATCAGGTCTTCGCTTTTCATTCGCTGCAACTGCGGCGCGACTTTGCGCCCGCCGGTAAAGCGCGGCAGCGCCAGCGCGACCCCGGCATTCCAGCGCCAGCGCACGCCGAACAGCGGCGCGTCGAGCACGGCCTGGATGAGGATGTGTTCGGCACTGTTGCTGTGCAGGTAGCGCCACACCTCGTCGAGTTCAAAGCTGTGACTGGTCGACAGCGACAGCACGATCGCGTCTTCGCTGGCGGCGGCCTGCAATTCGAAATTGAAGGTGCGGCAGAAGCGCTTGCGCAGGGCCAGGCCCCAGGCGCGGTTGATGCGGCTGCCGAACGGCGTGTGGATGATCAGTTGTGTGCCGCCGGATTCGTCGAAAAACCGCTCCATCAGCAGCGTGTCCTGCGAGGGCAGGGCGCCGAGGGTCTGGCGTGCGCGGGCCAGATATTCGATCAGTTGCTCGGCGCTGGCGCGGTTGAGGCCCAGGGTCTGGGTCAGCCAGTCGAGCGCCGGTTGCAGATCGCCGGGGTTGGCGCCGAGCAATTCGTCGAGTTGCGCTTGCAGGCGTGCCACCGCGGCGGACAGCTCATCGCTACGCCCCGGCGCTTCGCCGAGCCAGAACGGAATGGTCGGCGGCTGGCCGTGGGCATCCTCGACGCGCACCTTGCCGGCCTCCACGCGCAGGATGCGGTACGACGTATTGCCGAGCTGGAACACGTCGCCGGCAATGCTCTCGACGGCGAAATCTTCGTTGACGCTGCCGATGTTCAGGCCTTGCGGTTCGAGCAGTACGCTGTAATCGGCGTTGTCGGGAATCGTCCCGCCGCTGGTCACTGCAGTCAGTTGCGCACCGCGCCGGCCACGCAAGGTGCGGCTGACGGCGTCGCGGTGCAGGTACGCGCTGCGGATGCCTTGGCGCCCGTTGTAACCCTCGGCGAGCATGCTGAGCAGCGCCTGATAGTGATTTTCGTCGAGGTCGCGATAGGGCGCGGCGCGGCGGAACATGGCCAGCAGCGCGTCTTCCGGCCATTCCTGGCAGCTGACTTCGGCAATGATCTGCTGCGCCAGCACATCCAGCGGCGCCTGTGGAATATGCAAAGTGTCGAGTTCGCCACGACGCACGCAGTCGAGCAGGGCGGCGCATTCGATCAGATCGTCGCGGGTGGTGGCGAACAAGCGTCCCTTCGGCGTGCCGCCGACCTGGTGGCCGGAGCGGCCGACCCGTTGCAGGAAACCGGCAATCGAGCGCGGCGAACTGATCTGGCAGACCAGATCGACTTCGCCGATATCGATGCCCAGTTCCAGCGACGCGGTGGCGATCAGCACCTGCAACTCGCCGCGCTTGAGCCGCTGCTCGGCATCGAGGCGAAACTCCTTGGCAAGGCTGCCGTGGTGCGCCGCGACGGCGTGCTTGCCGAGGCGTTCGCTCAGGTGCCGGCTGAGGCGTTCGGCCAAACGCCGCGTGTTGACGAAAATCAGCGTGGTGCGATGTTCGCGGGCCAGTTCGGCGAGGCGGTTGTAGACCAGCTCCCAAACGTCATTGGCCATCACCGCCGATAAGGGCACCGGCGGCACTTCGATGCCCAGATCCCGAGGGCGAGCGTGGCCAATGTCGATGATTTCGCAGGGCCGCTCATGGCCGACGAGAAATTGCGCCACGGCTTCGACCGGTTTCTGCGTGGCGGACAGGCCGATGCGCGTCAGTGGTTCGCTGCACAACGCTTGCAGGCGCTCCAGACTCAGCGCCAGATGACTGCCGCGCTTGCCGGCGGCCATCGCGTGGATTTCATCGATGATCACCGTACGCGTGGTGCCGAGCATTTTGCGGCCTGACTCGGAACCGAGCAGCACGTACAACGATTCCGGCGTGGTCACCAGAATATGCGGCGCAGTCTTGCGCATCGCCGCACGGTCTTTTGCGGGGTGTCACCGGTGCGCACGGCGGTGGTGATCTGCAGCTCGGGCAGGCCCAGTTGGCGCAGTTGTTCGGTGATGCCGGCCAGCGGATTCTGCAGGTTGATCTGGATGTCATTCGACAGCGCTTTGAGCGGCGAAACGTAGACCACCAGGGTTTCGTCGGGCAGGCCGTCGGGGTTTTCCAGGCCGCGATGAACCAGATCATCGAGTACGGCAAGAAACGCAGTCAGGGTTTTGCCGGAACCGGTCGGTGCGGCGATCAACGTCGAGCGGCGCTGACGGATCAACGGCCAGGCACGAGCCTGGGCAGCGGTGACCGCCGGGAACGTGTGGCTGAACCAGGCGCTGACGGCGGGGTGAAAACCGGCCAGGGCGCTGTCGGCGGGGAGGGGCAGATTCATGGATAAAGTTATGCGGGCGGGGGAAGGAAGATGCAAGTACCGCTGGGGATCTTCAGAGGCAGTCAGGTCCTTATCGTCGGCAAGCCAACTCCCACAGGATTCATGCCTGGCACAAAACCTGTGGGAGCTGGCTTGCCAGCGATGAGGCCGGTTGCCTCAATACAAATTGCGGGATCTGCACATTACGGATGACGGTTGCGCACTAAACCCGCAAAATGCAACGATTCCGGCAATTATCGACGACGGTTCCACGAGAACCGTCGCTAAAGCCATCGTTCCAATCAGACTGGGCCTGCTGACTCTATGCGAATGCGCCTTATGTTACTGGGCGGCGGAAATGCCCTTGGGCAGGCGCTGATTCGCCTCGGTGCGGAGGAAGACATCGGTTTCCTCGCCCCCGCCCGCCCGAAAACGGCTGGGATGCCGCGAGCCTGACGCAACTGCTGGACGACACCCGTCCCGATGCGTTGATCAACCTCGCCTACTATTTCGACTGGTTCCAGGCCGAGACCGTCAGCGAAACCCGCATGGCCGGGCAGGAACGTGCGATCGAGCGTCTGGCCGAACTGTGCCAGCATCACAACATCGTCCTCGTGCAGCCGTCCAGTTATCGGGTGTTCGACGGTTCGCGCGCCACCGCCTACAGCGAAAAAGACGAGCCAGTGCCGCTGGGCCTGCGCGGGCAAGCCTTGTGGCGTATCGAACAGAGCGTACGCGCCACCTGCCCGCAGCATGTGCTGCTGCGTTTCGGCTGGCTGCTCGATGACAGCCCGGACGGCACGCTCGGGCGTTTTCTCGCCCGCGCCGAGCAACCGGAAGAATTGCTGCTGGCCGATGACCGCCGCGGCAACCCGACGCCGGTCGACGACGCCGCACGGGTGATCATTTCGGTACTCAAGCAACTCGACTGCGCGGCGCCGCTGTGGGGCACGTATCACTACGCCGGCCATGAAGCGACCACGCCGCTGGCGCTGGGCCAGGCGATTCTCACCGAAGCACGCAGCCTGCACGCGCTGGCCATCGAAGCGCCGACCGCCCAGGCACACGCCGCACGGCCCGACGCTGCCGAAGAGCCGCAACACGCGGTGCTGGCCTGCAAGAAAATTCTGCACACTTTCGGGATCAAGCCGCGCGCCTGGCGTGCTGCACTCCCGGGCTTACTGGACAGGTTCTACCGTCATGGCTGAAGGTATCGTTCTCATCACCGGCGGAGCCGGTTTCATCGGCTCGCACTTGACCGACGCGTTGCTCGCCAAGGGCCACTCGGTGCGGGTGCTCGACGACTTGTCGACCGGCAAACGCAGCAACCTGCCGCTGGATAATCCCAAGGTTGAACTGATCGTCGGCGATGTCGCCGATGCGGCGCTGGTGGCGCACGCCATGCACGGCTGCAGCGCAGTCGCCCATCTGGCGGCGGTGGCGTCGGTGCAGGCGTCAGTGGACGATCCAGTGAAGACTCACCAGAGCAATTTCATCGGCACGCTGAATGTCTGCGAAGCGATGCGTCTGGCCGGCGTCAAACGGGTTTTATACGCCTCCAGTGCAGCAGTCTACGGCAACAACGGCGAGGGCGAGTCGATCAGCGAAGACACGCCGAAAGCCCCGCTGACGCCGTACGCCTCGGACAAACTGGCCGGTGAGCAGTATTTCGATTTCTATCGCCGCCAGCATGGCCTGGAACCGGTGATCTTTCGCTTCTTCAACATCTTCGGCCCGCGCCAGGATCCATCCTCGCCGTACTCCGGGGTGATCAGCATTTTCAGCGAACGCGCGCAGCAAGGTTTGCCCATCACCGTGTTTGGCGATGGCGAGCAGACGCGCGATTTTCTCTATGTCGAGGATCTGGTCAGTCTGCTGGTGCAGGGGATTGAAAAGTCTGATGTGCAGGTGGGCGCGGTGAACGTTGGCTGGAATCAGTCGATGAGCCTCAAGCAGATGCTCGAAGCATTGAAAGTGGTGGTCGGTGAACTGCCGCCAATAAGTTATGGCCCGGCGCGGGCGGGTGACATTCGCCATTCGCGGGCGGATAACCGGCGCTTGCTGGAGCGGTTTGAAATGCCGCGGCAGACGCCGATGAGTGTGGGGTTGGCGCGGTTGCTTGGGCGTGGCTGATAGAGCCCTCATCGGAACGCACCACCAATCCCCACCCATGAAAAAGGCGCCCTTCAACAGGCGCCTTTTTCACGGCCGGAACAAGCAATCCATCCCAGTGGCAAGGGAACATTGTCCCCCGATCAATGGCGTACCGTCGTCGTCAGTTCTACGCCTGCCTGCCACGAAGCCTCATTCACCACCACGTGAACGTTCGGTCAATCGACTTAGAACTTATAGCCCAAACCGACCATGTAGATGAACGGATCGACATCGACGTTGACCCGAGCGCGAGTGCCCGGCGCGACGGCGTTGTTTTCGACGGTAGCGCGGGTATCGATGTCGATGTAGCGCACCTGGGCGTTGAGCATGATGTTGTCGGTCAGCATGTAGTCGGCACCGACCTGCCAGGCCAGGCCCCAGGAGTTTTTCGCCTTGAAGTTGCTGAACCCGTTGGCGCTGGCTTCGCTGCCGACGTGCTCGTCATAGATCCAGGTGTAGTTGATGCCGCCGCCAACGTAGGGCTGGAACGCCGATTTCGAATCCAGCGGGTAGTACACGACGCTGAGGGTCGGTGGCAGGTGTTTGAGGGTGCCGAGCTTGCCGTTAGCGGCGGGCAGAGCGGTGCCCTTGAGTTTGACGTCATGCTCGAACGGCGTGGCTGCGAGCAGTTCGAGGCCGACGTGGTCGGTGAGCATGTATGCGAAGTTCAGGCCCAATTGGGTGTCGCTGCTCATGGTCGCCTTGCCGCCCAGATTAGCGCCGCTCAACGGCCCCTGATCGACCTTGACGCTGGAGCTGTCGGCCTTCGGGTTGACGGTGATCGCACCGGCGCGGATCAGAATGTCGCCGGCCTCGTGGGCGTGGGCGAGCGGGGCTGCGAGCGCGAGGGCCAACAGCGAGGCGCTGAGCAAGGACTTGTTCATGGGGGCTCCGAAAGGACATAAGAAATCTGATGCCCTATGGTACGAAGCCAGCTGATCCGGTCTTTTGACTCAGCTCAATGAAACAGTGATGGGGCGAGGTTTAGTGGGGGCTTTGATGGCCCCATCGCTGGCAAGCCAGCTCCCACAATGATCGAGTCGTTCACCAATTTTGTGATCACCAACGAAATCTGTGGGAGCTGGCTTGCCAGCGATGGGGCCCTAACAAACAGCACAAAACCACCGGTATTTACTCCGGCAGCTCATACGCATAAATCTTCTGCGCCTCCATCTGATACCCGGCATCCGCCAGTTCGCTGCTCGATGCCTTGACCTGCAGTGGCCCCTCGACCCAGTACGGCTGATACAACTCGTCGAGCTTCACGCCGAGTTCGCTTTTCACATGCACGATCTGGTTCGACGGCGGTGGCGGCACGTGGATGCAGGCGCCGAAATACGGCACCAGCAGGAAATCCGTGGTGCGCCCCTCTTCGCTGACTTCCAGCGGCACAATGTAGCCCGGCAAACGAATGTTCTGCCCGTCGAGGCTCTGCACCACCGGCGCATTCGGCAGGTCCTGCTTGGCCGCCGGCGCGGACTCGGCCGACAGTGCATCGCCCATCTTCGACAGGTCATGCAGCGGGGTCATGTTCGGCACTTCCGGAGCGGCGTCCGGCGGAATCATTTCCGACCACGTCAGGTCCTTCGGCGCTGCCGCCCAAACGGGCAGGGCGATCAGCAACAGCAGCGCGAGCACGGCGCGGGGCATGGTGAACTTCCTCATAAACGGATCGACAGGCCATCGGCCAAAGATTGGCGATAAGCGCGCCAGGCCGGCACGCTGCCCATCAGCAGCGCGGCCGCCAGAATGCCACCGAGCAGCGTCCATTCATACTCGCTCGGCCACGCCAGCGGCAGATACAACCCGTAGTTGGCTTGCACGTAACCCTGCGCGGCGGCGATGCCGATGTACAACAGCGCCAGTCCGGCGATCACCCCGGTCAGCGCCAGGGCGAATGCCTCCAGCACCAGCAGGCTCGCGATGTGCCAGGGCCGCGCGCCCACCGAACGCAGAATCGCCATCTCGCGTCGCCGCTCGTTGAGGCTGGTGAGAATCGCCGTGAGCATGCCGATCAACCCGGTCAACACCACAAACAGCGAGACCACGAACAACGCTTTTTCGGCGGTGCTCATCAGGCTCCACAATTCCTGGAGTGCCACACCCGGGAGGATCGCCAGCATCGGCTCACCGCGGAATTCGTTGATCTCGCGTTGCAGGGCGAAGGTGGAAATCTTGCTGTTGAGGCCGAGCATGAACGCGGTGATCGCTTGTGGCGTCAGGTCCATGTTGCGCGCCTGATCCGCCGTGATCCGCCCATTACCGCGCGCCGGCACACCGTTGTGCCAGTCGATGTGGATCGCTTCCATGCCGCCGAGGCTGATGTGCAACGTGCGATCGACCGGGGTCCCGGTGCGCTGCAGAATACCAACCACGGTGAACGGTTTGTCGTCGTGCTTGACCAGACTGATCGCCGCCACGCCGTGGGCCAGCACCAGTTTGTCGCCGAGCTTGTAGTGCAACGCTTCGGCGACTTCGGCACCGAGCACTACTTCAAACGGATCTGTCGCAAACGCACGTCCGTCGGCCAGCGCCAAGTGCTGCTGACGGCCGTACTGGTAATGCTCGAAATAGGCTTCGGTGGTGCCCATCACCCGGTAGCCGCGATGGGAATCGCCGAGGGACATCGGGATCGCCCACTTCACTTTCGGGTTGTTGGCGAAGTGCTCGAAACTGTCCCAGCGAATATTGTTGGTGGCATTGCCGATGCGAAACACCGAGTACAGCAGCAGGTTCACCGAGCCTGAGCGGGCGCCGACGATCAGGTCGGTGCCGCTGATGGTGCTGGCGAAACTGGCTTTGGCTTCGGTGCGCACGCGCTCGACCGCCAGCAGCAAGCACACTGATAAAGCGATGGCGAACGCGGTGAGCAAAGCGGTGAAACGGCGGTTGGCCAGGCTGGCCATGGCCAGACGAAACAGATACATCTCAGACCTCGGCAGACGTGGCGGCGCGATTGAGCTCGGCCAGGGACAGGTGACGATCGAACAGCGGCGCCAGGCTCTGGTCATGGCTGACAAACAGCAAGCTGGAACCGGCCTCGCGGCACTCGGCGAACAACAGGCGAATGAAATTCTCGCGGGCGTCGTAATCCAGTGCTGAAGTCGGCTCGTCAGCGATCACCAGTTCCGGCTGGCCGATCAGGGCGCGCGCAGCCGCGACCCGTTGTTGCTGGCCGATCGACAACGAATCGGCGCGGCGGCTGAGGATGCTTTCGTCCTTTAACCCCAAGTGAGCGAGCAGGGTCGCGGCGGCCTGATCGACGCTGCCGTGGCGCTGTTTCGCTCGCTGGGCGCGCAGTTTCGAAAAGTGGCAGGGCAATTCGACGTTTTCGCGCACCGAGAGAAATGGCAGCAGGTTGAATTGCTGGAAAATGTAGCCGGTGTGATCGACACGAAAGGTGTCGCGGGCACCGGCGGAGAGCTCGGTCAGCTCCTGGCCGAGCAGGCGAATACTGCCACGGCCGGGCTTCTGCACACCGCCGAGCAAACCGAGCAGCGTGGTCTTGCCGCTGCCGCTCGGGCCTTTGAGGAACAGAGTCTCGCCGGCTTCCAGGCGAAACGCCGGAATGTCCAGCAACGGCGGGTGACCGGGCCAGTTGAAGCCCAGGTCGGACAGTTCGATGAGTGCTTGGGTCATGGCACCAATTTCATGGTTGAGACTGAACCCCTGTGGAGCGAGCCTGCTCGCGAAGGCGCCGGATCAGTCGATATAAGTGTGACTGAAGTACCGCTTTCGCGAGCAGGCTCGCTCCCACAGTGGATATTCGGTGAGTCTTAGAACTTCAGCGACGCGGCTTTGGCCGTCACTTCCGTACCTTGCTGGCCGCTGGCGCTGATCAGTTGTACCTGAACCTTCTGCGTGGCCGGGAAGGTCTTGAACAGGTTCGTCAGATCCAGCGTCTTCAACGCACCTGGCGCAGTGCAAGTGAACTGATAGTGCGCATGGATTTCGCTGTGCTCGTGGTGATGCTCGTGGCCGTCCTTGTCCGCTTCATCTTCGTCATGATCGTCGGCATCCGGCTTGTCGCCGAACAGCGGACTTTTCAGTTCCTGACTGGCCACTTTGCAACCGGCCGCCGCCGGCAGACTGAACAGCGCCAACGGTTTTTCCAGCTGCGCACGAGCGGCAGCGATCTTGGCCTTGTCAGCGTCCGAAGTGGCCGCATGCTCGAAACCCACCAGATTCATCGCCGGGCTTTCCAGCTCAAGCTCCAGAGTCTGGCCATCGAGCGCGGCATTCAGTCGACCCACGCCGTGTTCATGGGCGCCGAGGCTGCCGTGCTCATGGTCGTGATCGTGGTCATGCTCGTCAGCGGCGTAGGCAACGGCCAGCGGCAACAGGGCAAACGGCAAAGCGAGCAACAAACGACGCATGGCGAACTCCGGGACGTGAAATGAAAAGTTTGTTATGTAATCTTATAACGAAAGTGCGCAGAGTTTGCCCGTGTGCTTGGCGTTACACAAGTCCCGTGGGAGCATGCAGGTCGGAAAAAGGCAGGAGCGAATTCAATGTTGCGGATACGCGGAACCGTCGGCGCGGTGCCGGTGGATTTGACGGTGGAGCTGGATGACAGTGACTGGGCCAGGCTTGGTTCGGCGCTCAGTGCTCAGGCGCCGCTGGCTCAGTCTGAAGTGGCGGCATCGGTGCCGGCGGCCAAACCACAGGGCCAGGACGATGCGTTGTGGCAGGTGGCGAAGGATCTGTTGCGTCAGGCCGGGCAGCTCAGCGGGCCGGACTTGCTTGATCAGCTGGAAGGGCTGACCGGCAGTGCAGCGGCGGGCAAGCGTTTGCTGGTGCGGCTGCGCCACAGTTCGCAGGTGAAAGTGCAGAGCGGCGCCGACACGCCGCTCTATAGCTGGATCGAGTGAACCCTTAGTACAGCGCAGCGAAGACCTTGCGGCGGTAAGCGGTCACCAACGGGTGATCGTTACCGAGCAGCTCGAACACTTGCAGCAGGGTCTTGTGCGGCAAGCCTTCGCCGTAGCTGCGATTGCGAATGAACAATTTGAGCAGGGCTTCCAGCGCCGCTTCGTATTGCTGACGGGCGAGCTGCTGGATCGCCAGTTGATAGGCCGCTTCATCGTCCTGCGGGTTTTGCGCCAGACGGCTTTTCAGCTCGGCGGCGTCCGGCAGGTCACGGGCCAGCCCTGAGGAACTGGATCTGCGCCTTGGCGCCGGCCAGTGCGGCTTTGTGCTCGTCGCTCTTGACCGCGTCGAGCACGGTCTGCGCTTCGCTCAGCTCACCGCGTTCGGTCAGGCAGCGTGCATACAGAATCAGCGCCTTGGCATTGCTGTTGTCTTGCTGGAGCATGGCTACCAACGCCGCTTCGGCATCGGCGTAACGCCCGTCATCGAACAGCGCCTGAGCCTGTTCGAACGGATCGGCAGCGGCCGGTGGCGGCATTTGCACATGCGGTTCGAGCAGCGCGCGCACTGCGGATTCCGGTTGCGCACCGGCAAAGCCGTCGACCGGTTGACCGTCCTTGAACAGCACCACGGTCGGCAGGCTGCGAATGCCGAAGCGGGCAACGATGTCCTGCTCGACGTCGCAATTGACCTTGGCCAGCAGCAACTCGCCCTGATAGCTCTCGGCGATACCTTGCAACATCGGCATCAGCGCCTTGCACGGGGCGCACCATTCGGCCCAGAAATCCACCAGCACCGGTTTGGTGAAGGAAGCCTCGATCACCGACTGGTCGAAATCGGCCGTCGTGGCGTCGAAGATGTACGGCGTTTGCTCACTCATGGGGGATCTCGTCAAAGCGTGGATGGGGCAACTATAAGGCTTGGTGGGGGTTGGCCGGAAGCGGGGCGGGTTTTGGATATGTGTTGCCTGGGGAGGGCGCCTTCGCGAGCAGGCTCGCTCCCACAGTGATTTATGAACGACACAAGTCCCGTGTGGGAGCGGGCTTGCCCGCGATGCTTTTAGCTAGCGCCGCGCATGGTAAAGGCTGACATGCCGAAATTCTTCAGGCTCGGCCAGATCGGGGAGGGTCATCGCCTCGAGCATTTCGATCCGCTCATACAAGGGATGGCGGAAATCCCGAACCCGCGAATCCGCCACCAGGGCCTCGCGGCCACGACTGAGAAAGGCATCGAGCAGCGGCAGATTCGCCCGGTCATACAGCACATCCGCGACCAGAATCAGATCGAAGCGATCGGCCTCGGCGAAGAAGTCGGTCGAATAATTCATCTCGACATCATTCAACACAGCATTCGCCCGACACGCCGCAATCGCCAGCGGATCGAGATCGCAGGCCACCACTTCCAGCGCGCCGGCTTTCACCGCCGCGATCCCGGCAATTCCGGAACCGGCACCGAAATCCAGCACGCGCTTGCCGCGCACCCACTCGGGAAACGCCGCCAGATAGCGCGCCACCGCCAGGCCGCTGGCCCAGCAGAAACTCCAGTAGGGCGGCTCGTGCAGGATGCGCTGGGTTTCTTCCTGGCTGAATTCGCGGGCCATGTTGTCGCCGTCGATCAGCCATAACTGCAAATCGGTGTCCGGCAACGCGCAGGCTTTCAGGCGGGCGTCGCCGAGCAATTCGCCCAAGGCCTGTTGCAGGTCGAGCGGTGCCGTCATGGGGCTTTGACGAATTGCAGTTGGCCCAGTGCCTGGGTGGTCGGCTGAGAAATGGTCTGCGACGGCAGGTGCAGAATCAACTGGCCGGACTGGCTGGCGCGACCACGCAGCTCAACCCGCGCACCGGCCGGAAACGCTTCGGGATTGAAGCGCAGGCGAAACGGCAGCAGCTGATTGGTGCCGATCAGGCTCGAGCTGGCGAGCAGTTGTTGCGGGCGATCCTTTTCATCGATCACCAGCAACGCCAGCTCGACTTCGGCCCCGGCGGGTACGCCTTGCAGGGTGCCGCTCAGTTCCCGTTGATAGGCCGGCAGCGGGCCGAGTTCGGCGGCCTCCTTGGCTTTTTTCTGTGCCTGCTGTGGCGCAGGGCCCGGCGTTGGCGGCTGGGGCTTGGGTGCGTCGCTGCCACAGGCCACCAGCAGGCTGAAAAGACTGAGCAATACGAGCGGACGTAACGGCATTGGAGGCTCCGGCAGAATGAATTCCATGGATCAAACGATCATGCCGTTCTGTATACCGCAAAGGCTATGGCTTGTCTTGCCACCGGGATGCGCTACCATGGCCCTCCCTTTTTTTGTTGCCAGCCACCATGCACTGTCCCTTCTGCGGTGCCAACGACACCAAGGTCATCGACTCGCGTCTGGTCGCCGAGGGCGAACAGGTGCGCCGCCGGCGTGAATGCCTGGCCTGCGGCGAACGTTTCACGACGTTCGAGACGGCCGAACTGGTGTTGCCGCGCCTGATCAAAACCGACGGCAGCCGCCAACCGTTCGACGAAGAAAAACTCCGTGCCGGCATGCAGCGCGCGCTGGAGAAACGTCCGGTGAGCGTCGAGCGCCTCGAATCCTCTCTGGTTCACATCAAGCACAAGTTGCGCGCCACCGGCGAGCGCGAGGTCAAATCCCTTGTGGTCGGCGAACTGGTCATGGCCGAACTGCAAAAGCTCGATGAGGTCGCCTACATCCGGTTCGCCTCCGTGTACAAGCGCTTCCAGGACCTCAACGAATTCCGCGAAGAGATCGACCGCCTCGCCCGCGAACCGGTGCAAGAATGACCGCCGCCGAGCAGGCCATCCTCGACGCGCATTTCATGGCGCGCGCGCTGGAACTGGCGCGCAAAGGTCACTACACCACCCATCCCAATCCGCGGGTCGGCTGTGTGGTGGTGCGCGACGGGCAGATTGTCGGCGAAGGCTGGCATGAACGCGCCGGCGAACCGCACGCAGAAGTTCACGCGTTGCGCGCTGCTGGTGAGCAGGCCCGCGGCGCCACGGCATATGTCACCCTCGAACCGTGCAGCCACCACGGCCGCACGCCGCCGTGCGCCGATGCGCTGGTGAATGCCGGCGTGGCGCGGGTGGTGGCAGCGATGCGTGACCCCAATCCGCAAGTCGCCGGACGCGGTTTGCAGCGCTTGGCTGATGCCGGTATCGCCACTGAAAGCGGGGTGCTGGAAGCAGAAGCACGCAAGCTCAATCAAGGTTTTCTGAAACGCATGGAGCATGGCTTGCCATTCGTGCGGGTCAAGCTGGCCATGAGCCTCGACGGTCGCACAGCGATGGAAAGCGGCGAGAGCCAATGGATCACCGGCCCGGCGGCGCGTTCAGCGGTACAGCGTTTGCGCGCTGAGGCGGCTGTGGTGTTGACCGGCGCCGATACCGTGCTGGCCGACGGTGCGCGCTTGACCGTGCGCGCTGACGAGTTGGGGCTGGATGCCGAGCAAACCGCGCTAGCCATGAGCCGGCCGCCGTTGCGCGTGCTGATCGACGGCCGCCTGCGGGTGCCGCTGGATGCGCCGTTCTTCAAGGCCGGCCCGGCGCTGGTCGCCACCTGCGTGGCCGTCGAGGAACAGTACGCCAACGGCCCGGAATGCTTGATCGTGCCGGGTGACGACGGTCAGGTCGATCTGCACCAACTCTTGCTGGAGCTGGCCCATCGCGGCGTCAACGAGGTGCTGGTCGAGGCTGGCCCGCGTCTGGCCGGGGCTTTCGCGCAGCTTGGTCTGGTGGACGAGTTCGTGATTTTCATCGCTGGCAAGTTTCTCGGCTCCACGGCGCGTCCGCTGCTCGACTGGCCGCTGGCCTCTATGAGGGATGCGCCGCAGCTGAAAATCACTGAAATCCGCGCGGTCGGCGATGACTGGCGAGTCACTGCCCGCCCTGTCCCTGCGGCGCGCGTATAATTCCCGGCCATCGCCTTAGCGCTGGCCCCGTTCTCAAGGAGAACCCCATGTTCACCGGCATCATCGAATCCATCGGCAGCATCCGTGCACTGACCCCCAAGGGCGGTGATGTGCGTGTGCATGTCGACACCGGCAAGCTCGACCTGAGCGACGTCAAGCTCGGCGACAGCATCGCCGTCAACGGCGTCTGCCTGACCGCAGTTGAGCTGCCGGGCAATGGTTTTGCCGCCGACGTCAGCCGCGAAACCCTCGACTGCACTGCCATGAACGACCTGAAAAGCGGCAGCCCGGTCAATCTGGAAAAAGCCCTGACCCCGACCACCCGTCTCGGCGGGCATCTGGTCAGCGGCCACGTCGACGGTGTCGGCGAAGTGGTATCGCGCAGCGACAACGCCCGCGCCGTGGAATTCTGCATTCGCGCGCCGAAGGAGCTGGCCAAGTACATTGCCCATAAAGGCTCGATCACTGTCGACGGCACCAGCCTGACCGTGAACGCGGTCGATGGCGCCGAATTCATGTTGACGATCATCCCGCACACCCTGAGCGAAACCATCATGGCGTCGTATAAGCCAGGTCGCCGGGTGAATCTTGAGGTCGACCTGCTGGCGCGTTATCTGGAGCGTCTGCTGCTGGGTGACAAGGCCGCCGAGAAGACCGCCGGCAGCACGATCACCGAAAGCTTTCTGGCCCAAAACGGCTACCTCAAATAATTCAAAAGAAGGGGGTGCCTTGTGGCGCTCAATAGCATCGAAGAACTGGTTGAAGACATCCGCCAAGGCAAGATGGTCATCCTCATGGATGACGAAGACCGCGAGAACGAAGGCGACCTGATCATGGCCGCCGAGTGCTGCCAGGCTGAACACATCAACTTCATGGCCAAGCACGCCCGTGGCCTGATCTGCATGCCGATGAGCCGCGAGCGCTGCGAGCTGTTGAAGCTGCCGCTGATGGCGCCGCGCAACGGTTCCGGCTTCGGCACCAAGTTCACCGTCTCGATCGAAGCCGCCGAAGGCGTGACCACCGGCATCTCCGCCGCTGACCGCGCGCGCACCGTGCAGGCCGCTGCTGCCAAGGACGCCAAGGCTGAAGACATCGTCAGCCCCGGCCACATCTTTCCGCTGATGGCCCAGGCCGGCGGCACCCTCGCACGCGCCGGCCACACCGAAGCCGCATGCGATCTGGCGCGCATGGCCGGTTACGAGCCAAGCGGGGTGATCTGCGAAGTGATGAACGACGACGGCACCATGTCCCGTCGCGCCGAACTCGAAGCCTTCGCCGCTGAGCACAACATCAAGATCGGCACCATTGCCGACCTGATTCACTATCGGATGATCCACGAACGTACCGTTCAGCGGATTGCCGAGCAGCCGCTGGACAGCGAACTGGGCCAATTCAACCTGGTGACCTATCGTGATTCGGTGGAAGGCGACGTGCACATGGCGCTGACCCTGGGCACCGTTTGCGCCGAAGAACCGACGCTGGTGCGCGTGCACAACATGGACCCGCTGCGCGACCTGTTGATGGTCAAGCAACCGGGCCGCTGGAGCCTGCGCGCCGCCATGGCTGCGGTCGCCGAGGCGGGCAGCGGTGTGGTGCTGTTGCTCGGCCACCCGCTCGACGGTGACGTGCTGCTGGCGCACATTCGCGAAACCGGCGATCAGCCGGCGCCGAAAAAACCGACCACCTACAGCATCGTCGGTGCCGGTTCGCAGATCCTGCGCGACCTCGGCGTACGCAAAATGCGCTTGATGAGCGCACCGATGAAGTTCAACGCGATATCCGGTTTCGATCTGGAAGTTGTAGAATACGTGCCCTCCGAATAATGACCGGCTGTTTCCGGATTCCAATTCGCGGCAAATAATCACTGAGGGGCGCGTAACAGACGCGTCCCGGCTCTTTAAGAGAACTGACGAATGACCCTGAAGACCATCGAAGGTACCTTCATCGCCCCCAAAGGCCGCTACGCTCTGGTAGTGGGCCGCTTCAACAGCTTCGTGGTTGAAAGCCTGGTCAGCGGTGCCGTTGATGCCCTGGTTCGCCACGGCGTGAGCGAAAACGACATCACCATCATCCGCGCACCGGGCGCCTTCGAAATCCCGCTGGTTGCGCAGAAAGTCGCGCAGAAAGGCGAGTTCGCCGCAATCATCGCCCTCGGCGCGGTCATTCGTGGTGGCACCCCGCACTTCGAATACGTGGCGGGCGAATGCACCAAGGGTCTGGCTCAGGTGTCCATGGAGTTCGGCGTGCCGGTCGCTTTCGGCGTGCTGACCGTTGATTCCATCGAGCAAGCCATCGAACGTTCCGGCACCAAGGCCGGTAACAAAGGTGCCGAAGCTGCCCTGTCCGCTCTGGAAATGGTCAGCCTGCTGGCGCAGTTGGAGGCCAAGTGATTAGCGACGAAAGCGATCGTTTCAACCCGCGCGATCCGAAACCTGCGGATGCCGGCAAGCCCTCGAAAAGCGTCAAGCGTCGCGAAGCCCGTCAGCTCGCGACTCAGGCGTTGTACCAGTGGCACATGGCCAAGCAATCGCTGAACGAGATCGAAGCGCAGTTTCGCGTTGATAACGATTTCGCCGATGTCGATGGCGCCTATTTCCGCGAGATCCTGCACGGGGTTCCGCAGTTCAAGAGCGAAATCGACACCGCCCTGACGCCTTGCCTGGATCTGGCGATCGAAGAGCTGGACCCGGTTGAACTGGCGGTTCTGCGCCTGTCCACCTGGGAACTGCTCAAGCGCGTCGACGTGCCGTACCGCGTGGTGATCAACGAAGGTATCGAACTGGCGAAAGTCTTCGGTTCGACCGACGGCCACAAGTTCGTCAACGGCGTGCTCGACAAGCTGGCCCCGCGCCTGCGTGAAGCTGAAGTGAAGGCGTTCAAGCGCTGATCGGCGCTTGAGCACTTTGTCTCAGCCATGGGCGAGTTTGAGCTGATCCGCAATTTCTTCGCCGCCGCGCCCTGTGCGCAGGGCGGCGAAGGCGTTGCTCTCGGGATTGGCGATGACTGCGCCTTGCTGACGGTTCCCGCCGGGGAACAGTTGGCCATTTCTACCGATACGCTGGTGGCCGGTGTGCATTTCGCCGACCCCTGCGATCCGTTTCTGCTCGGTCAGCGCTCGCTGGCCGTTGCGGTCAGTGACCTGGCCGCCATGGGCGCCACGCCTGTTGCCTTTACCCTTGCCCTGACTGTGCCGACGGTGACCGCTGATTGGCTGCAAGCCTATGCCCGCGGTTTGAACCGCATGGCGCAGAGTTGCGGCGTGGCGCTGGTTGGCGGCGACACCACGCGTGGCCCGTTGAGCCTGACGGTCACCGTGTTTGGCCGCGTACCCGCTGGCCAGGCGTTGACCCGCAGCGGCGCGCGAACGGGCGACCTGCTTTGTGTCGGCGGTGAATTAGGCAATGCCGCCGGGGCTTTGCCGCTGGTGCTCGGGCAACGCGACGCCGCGGCCGAAATCGCCCAGCCGCTGCTCGATCATTACTGGTCGCCTCAGCCGCAGCTGGCCCTCGGTCAGGCCTTGCGGGGTAAAGCCACAGCGGCGCTGGACATCTCCGACGGCCTGCTCGCCGACTGCGGTCATATCGCACTGGCGTCGAAGGTGCGACTTGAGATTGAACGCGAGCGTGTACCGTTGTCGGATGCCTTAGTGGCGTTTCTCGGGCAGCGCGGTGCCGAACGTGCGGCGCTCAGTGGTGGCGATGATTACGTGCTGGCCTTCACGCTGCCGTCCGACGAGCTGCCGGCACTGCTGGCGGCCGGCTGGCCAATCCACGTGATCGGCCGCGTCAGCGACGGCCAGGGCGTAGTGCTGCTGGATCGTGACGGTCGCGATATCACCCCGCATACCCGCGGTTATCAACATTTTCAGGAGACACCGTGACAGATCACCCGAAACAGGTTCCGGCTGAATTCGTGCCGCCGTCGGTCTGGCGCAATCCCTGGCATTTCCTCGCGTTCGGCTTCGGTTCCGGCACGCTGCCCAAAGCCCCGGGCACCTGGGGCTCACTGGTGGCGCTGCCGTTCATTCCGTTGTGGCAGATGCTGCCGGACTGGGGCTATTGGCTGATGCTCGGCATCACCATGCTGTTCGGCTTCTGGCTGTGTGGCAAAGTGGCCGACGATCTGCGCGTGCACGACCACGAAGGCATCGTCTGGGACGAAATGGTCGGCATGTGGATCACCCTGTGGCTGGTGCCGGAAGGCTGGTACTGGCTGCTGGCGGGTTTTCTGGTGTTCCGCTTCTTCGATATTCTCAAGCCGTGGCCGATCCGCTGGATCGACAAACACGTGCATGGCGGCGTCGGCATCATGCTCGACGACGTGCTCGCCGGGGTGTTTGCCTGGCTGGCGATGCAGGGGCTGGTGTGGCTGTTCGCCTGATCAGGGTCAGGGGCAAGTGAGGGGCAGGTAAATGCTGCGACGCGGGTTGGCGATGCTGGTTTTGGCTCTGTTGGGCGCGTTCGCCCATGCGCACGAAGCGCCGCCGCCTGCGGTGATCCATCTGGCCAGCGAAGACTGGGAAGACTACACCGCTGCCGATGGTCATGGCCTGGCCTGGGATGTATTGCGCAAAGTGTTCGAACCGGCTGGCGTGAAGCTGGACATTCGCACGGTGCCCTACACCCGCTCGATCGGCCTGGTGCAATTGAAGGAGGTGGACGCGCTGGTCGGCTCCTACCGCGATGAAGCCCAGCAGGTGCTGTATCCGAAATGGCATTTCGACTCCGACCACATCTATGCGCTGGGGCTGGCCAGCAGTCCCGAACCCACCCTGGCGACGCTGGGCAAATACCGCTTGGCGTGGGTGCGCGGCTATCGCTACGAAAACTACCTGCCGAACATCAAGCGCTACAACCAGATCGAGCGGCGCAGCGGCATTCTGTCGATGCTCAAGCAGGGGCGGGCGGATTATTACATCGACGCGCGGACCGAGGTCGAAGCCGTCGTGCGTGACGCGGTGGACCCGGCGCAATACCGTTATTCGCATCTGGCCGAGTTGCCGTTGTTCCTCGGTTTCGCCGATACCCCGCAGGCCAGGGCGTTGATGGCCCTGTATGACCGGCGCATGGCGCAACTGGTCAAGAGCGGCGAGCTGAAGCCCGTTTTCGAGAAGTGGAAGCAGCCGTATCCGTTCACCTCGAACTGATCGTAGATCTAATGACTGACGATGCACCTGTGGGAGCGAGCCTGCTCGCGAAAGCGGTCGATCAGTCATCACTTGGTTGACTGAACTGACGTCTTCGCGAGCAGGCTCGCTCCCACAGGGGTGGGGTGCAGGCCAGTGTCATCAAACTTTTTGATCGTTATCGCCGATAATTCAGCCTAAGCGTCCACAGGTACCTGCTGTTACAATGCCGGCCTGCGAATTTTCAGAATTTTTAGATCAGGAGCACACCGGTGCCTGTCGTCTTTGTTGCCGCTTGCAAGCTGCCAACGCCTTATGCGCAATTCACCATGCACGGGTTTCTCGATGAAACCACCGGCCGCGAGCACGTCGTGCTGAGCCTGGGTGAAATTGCCGACGGCGCTCCGGTACTCGGCCGTTTGCACTCCGAATGTCTGACCGGCGATGCCTTGTTCAGCCAGCGCTGCGACTGCGGTTCGCAACTGGACGCCGCCCTGCAGGCGATCGCCCGCGAAGGCCGTGGCGTGCTGTTGTATCTGCGCCAGGAAGGTCGCGGCATCGGTCTGTTGAACAAGATCCGCGCTTACGAATTGCAGGACGGTGGCGCCGACACCGTTGAAGCCAACGAACGTCTGGGCTTTGCCGCCGATCAGCGCGACTACGCCATGTGCCTGCCGATGCTCGAACATCTGGGGGTCAAATCCCTGCGCCTGATGACCAACAACCCGCGCAAGGTCAAAGCCCTGACCGAGATGGGCATCGTCGTCGCCGAGCGCGTGCCGCTGCACACTGGTCACAACCCGCACAACAAACTCTACCTGGCGACCAAGGCCAGCAAGCTCGACCACATGATGGGCAACGAGCATCAGGGCGAGGTCGACCGCGCGTGACGCGTGGACAGGTGCGGCGCCGATTGTCGGTGGCCTGGTGGCAATACCTGGCGCTGGCGCTGTTGCCGCTGTTCGTCATCAATGCGTTGTTCGGCGCGGGCGAAGGGCTGCTGCCGGTACTGGCGATGCCGTTGTTCATTGCCGGCGTCGCGTCGATGTTCGTCAGCCTGAAGTTTTTCAGCCGCTACAAGCATGCGCTGATCGCCACGCAAAAAGCCCTCGACACGCCCGATGAACCGGCGGCGTGGATTGCGCTGGCGGCGCGCCGTCGGGCGGCGTTTCTGGTCGCCTCCCTGCCGGCGTGGATCGGTGCGCTGGCAGTGTTCGTCGGACTCGAAGCGGTGCCGCTAATGTTGTTGGCACTGTCCACGGCGGTACTGTTTTACCTCTACCGTATTCCGCGTCAACTCGGCTGATGCGCCGGCTCTGGTTGGCGGTTCTGCTGCTGACCGGCGCTGGACCGGTGTTGGCGGATCTGCGCGTGGTCAGCCTCGCGCCGTCGCTGTCGGAAATTGTCGTTGAGCTGGATTCCGCCGATTTACTGGTCGGCGTGCTCGATGCCGGGGAGCGCCCCGAGTCAATTGCGCATGTGGCCTCGGTTGGGCGATATGGCCAGCTCGACGTCGAGCGTTTGCTCAGCCTCAAACCTGATCTGTTGTTGCTCTGGCCCGGCAGTGTCGGCGCGGCGCAGCGTGATCAGCTCAAGCGGCTGGGGATTGCGACCTTTGTCGCCGAGCCGCATTCCCTCGAACAACTCACCACTCAGATTGAAGCGATTGCCACGCGCCTGGGACGACCGGAGCGCGGACTTAAGCGCGCGGGGTATCTGCGTCAGCAGCTTGCAGAACTACGCCAGCGCTATCGTCGCGAGGTGCCGTTGCGGGTGTTCTATCAGGTCTGGGACAAGCCGCTCTATACCATTGGCGGCGGACAGATCATTAGTGATGCGCTGGAGGTGTGCGGGGCGCGCAATGTCTTCGCCGACCTGAGTTTGCCGGCGCCGCAGGTGAGTATCGAGGCGGTGTTGCAGCGTGATCCCGAGGTGATATTGGCGGGAGACCAAGCGCAGCTGGAGGCGTGGAAGAGCTGGCCGCAGGTGGCGGCGGTGAAGCAGCGGAAGTTGCTGTTGGTGACTGACAAAGGTCTTGAGCGCCCCAGTGGCCAAATGATCAGCGCCACTGCCAAGCTTTGCCGGTTGATTGCGCCCGACCGTTGAGACCGCAGCGCCTGCATCGCGAGCAGGCTCGCTCCCACTTTTGATCGGGGTTTAACCCGGGATCTGAGTGCAACAGAGATCCACTGTGGGAGCGAGCCTGCTCGCGAAGAGGCCCGCCAAACCACCACAAAACCCGATTAGAGTTCTGGCGTCCAGGTCACCCCAAACATCCACACCCGACCTTCTTCGCGATACCCATACTGGCTGCCGTCATAGCTGTAATTGGCCCGGCTGTAACCCTTGTCGAACAGGTTGTCGACCTTCAGATCCAGCTTGATCTCGCGATTCAGCGCCCAACTGCTGCGTAAGCCGAACAGCGCATAGCCACCCAATGATTGCTGGTTGTCGCGATCGTCATAACTGCTGCTCACCGCCTGCCAGCTCGCGCCCAGGCTCAAGCGGTCGAACTGCCGATCCAGATCCCAGTTCAGCGTTCGCCGCGCACGTCGCGCCAGGGTGTGCCCGCTGTCGCGGTCGCGCGGGTCGATGATCGAAACGCCCAGATTGTTCTGCCAACCGAACAGGTCCTGCTTGAGCGCCGCTTCAAAGCCATTGATCCGTGCCGAAGCGACGTTTTCCGGGCGCGAATTGCTGCCGAAAATAATCGCGTCCTCCAGATCGGTGCGATAGATCGACGCTTCGAGGCGGCTGCTGTCGCTCAACTGGCTGCGCCATTGCAGCTCGTAGCTTTTCGAGGTTTCCGGTTTCAGATCAGGATTGCTGAAATCCGGGTAGTAGAGGTCATTAAAGGTCGGCGCGCGGAAGCCTTCGCTGTAGCTCAGCAACACATCGTTGTCCGGGTTGAGCGGCAGGGTGAAGGTGCCGCTCCAGGTGTTCTGACTGCCGAACTGCTGATTGTCGTCATGGCGCAGGCCCAGCTCAGTGGAAAAACTGTCGCCCTGGTAGCGGTGCTGGATAAACGCGGCGCGGTTCCAGCGGCTGTCCTCGTCGAACGCGGTGCTGCTGTTGATGCGGTCCTCGTACCAGTCGCCGCCGAGAATCAGGCTGTTGCGCGCATCGAGGGTCAGGTCGTTCTGCCAGTTCACCGAATCACGGTAGGTGTTGAATACCGTGCGTTCGTCGCTGAGCTTGTCGAAAGTTTTTTCGCGGTTCTCTGTGTGGCCGAACTCGAGGCGGGTTTTCCAGCGTTCATTGACCCGCGCGTCGACGTAGCTGTTGAGACTGCTGACGTTGAAATCGCTGTAGGGCTGTTGTTGGTAGGACCGATTCGTCGCGAAGTCATATCTACCGAATGGACTGTCGAATTCGCTTTTGCCACGGTTATCCAGCAGATTGGCGCCGACCTCGATGTCTGCGGTCAGCGCATGGCTGAGGCTCAGGCTGATGGATTGGTTGCGGTAGGCGTCGTGATCGCCGTCGCTCGGGTAGGAGTCGTGAGTGCGGTCGATGCCGGCGCTTTCATCGAGGCTGGCGCCAAGGTTGAAGCGGGTTTTATCGTCGCCCCCGGATAAGCCGAGGCTGCGCTCCCAGCTCTGGTTGCTGCCCAAGCCCATGTGCAGGCGTGGCTGCAAGCCCTGGCCATTGCCGCGACGAGTGAAGATCTGGATCACCCCGCCAATCGCATCGCTGCCATAAATCACCGAGCGTGAACCGCGCAGCACTTCGACGCGCTCGATCTGCTCGATATTCAAATGCTGCAAATTACTGTCACCGGACGTCGAATTGCCGATGCGTTGGCCGTCGACGAGTACCAGACTCTGCGCCGACTGTGTGCCGCGAATGTAAATACCCGGCAGGCTGCCGCGCCCGCCGGTCTGCGCCACTTGCACGCCGGGTACGCGGCGCAGCAGGTCAGGGACGTCGCTCGGTTGCAGTCGATCAATGTCTTCGCGAGTGAACACGGTATTGGCGGCGCTGCTGTCGTTGCGGGCTTCGACCTGGCGGTTGGCGCTGATCAGCATGTCGGGCAGCTTCAGGGCCTGGTCGCGCTCGAAGGTATCGGCGAAGGTGTTGGCGGTCGGCAGCAGGAAGAAGGGCAGGGCGAGGCGCGAGAGGTTCATCGGTGGTCCGTGAGAAATTGCAGATGTACACAAACTTTATGCTTCCACAAAACACTGTGGGAGCGGGCTTGCCCGCGAAGAGGCCGGTACATTCAACATCAAGGTTGACTGTGCCGACGCCTTCGCGGGCAAGCCCGCTCCCACAGGTATTGCGTGTTCAGCGAGTTAGCGGTCGAGCAGCGCCAGCCGTTGGCGAATCGATGCTTCGATCCCGGCCTCATCGAGCCCGCATTCGGCGAGCATTTGCGCCGGCTTAGCATGCTCGACGTAGATATCCGGCAAGCCCAGATGCAGCATCGACTTGAGGATGTTCTCGCGCGCGAGGAATTCGCTGACCGCGCCACCGGCGCCGCCCATGATCGCGTTTTCCTCGACGGTCACCAGCAGCTCGTGGCTGGCGGCGATCTCGCGAACCAGCGCTTCATCCAGCGGTTTGACGAAGCGCATGTCGACCACCGTGGCATCAAGCTTCTCGGCGACTTTCAACGCTTCGGCCAGTTGCACGCCGAACACCAGCAGGGCGACTTTGCTGCCCTGACGGCGGACGATGCCTTTGCCGATTTCGATTGGCTCGAGGTCTTTCTCGATGGTCGCGTTCGGGCCGCTGCCGCGCGGGTAACGCACCGCCGCCGGGCCGTTGTACAGGTGGCCGGTGGTGAGCATTTTGCGCAGCTCGTTTTCATCGCTCGGCGTCATGATCAGCATGCCCGGGATGCAACGCAGGTACGACAGGTCGAAGCTGCCGGCGTGGGTCGGGCCGTCTTCGCCGACCAGACCGGCGCGGTCGATGGCGAACAGTACGTCGAGGTTCTGTACGGCGACGTCATGCACCAGCTGGTCGTAACCGCGCTGCAGGAACGTCGAGTAGATCGCCACCACCGGTTTCGCGCCTTCGCAGGCCATGCCGGCGGCGAACGTTACCGCGTGTTGTTCGGCAATCGCCACGTCAAAATAGCGCAGCGGGAAGCGTTCGCTGAAGGCCACCAGATCCGAGCCTTCCTTCATTGCCGGGGTAATCCCGACCAGACGCGGGTCGCTGGCGGCCATGTCGCACAGCCACTCGCCGAACACTGCCGAGTACTTTGGCCCGCTGGCGGCTTTCGGCGCGGCGGCCGGCGCGTCCAGTGGCTCGAGTTTGGTGATGGCGTGGTAACCGATCGGGTCGACTTCCGCCGGGGCGAAGCCTTTGCCTTTCTTGGTGACGATGTGCAGGAACTGCGGGCCTTTCAGATCACGCATGTTGCGCAGTGTGGCGATCAGGGTCGGCAGGTCGTGGCCGTCGATCGGGCCGATGTAATTCCAGCCCAGCTCTTCGAACAGCGTGCCCGGGACCAGCATGCCTTTGGCATATTCTTCGGTGCGACGGGCGATTTCCCAGGCTCCCGGCAGGCGCGAGAGGACTTTCTTGCTGCCTTCGCGCATGCTCGCGTAGGTGCGGCTGGAAAGGATCTTCGCCAGATAATTCGACAGCCCGCCAACGTTGCGCGAGATCGACATGTCGTTGTCGTTGAGGATCACCAGCATGTTGGCGTTGACTTCCGGCGCGTGGTTCAGCGCCTCAAAGGCCATGCCGGCGGTCAACGCGCCATCGCCGATCACCGCGATGGCCTTGCGATCGCTGTCCTGCAGGCGGGCGGCAATCGCCATGCCCAGCGCGGCGCTGATCGAAGTGCTGGAATGGCCGACGCCAAAGGTGTCGTACTCGCTCTCGGAACGACGCGGGAACGCGGCGATGCCGTCCTTCTGGCGCAGGCTGGCCATGCGCTCGCGACGGCCGGTGAGGATCTTGTGCGGATACGCCTGATGGCCGACGTCCCACAGCAACCGGTCGTCCGGCGTGTCGAAGACGTAATGCAGCGCGATGGTCAGCTCGATCACGCCCAGGCCGGCACCGAAATGCCCACCGGTCTGGCCGACCGTGTAGAGCAGTTCCAGGCGCAACTCATCGGCCAGGGTTTCCAGCTCGGCTTCGCCTAACCGGCGCAGGCCGTCCGGCGTATTCGCGCGGTCGAGCAGGGGCGTGGTCGGGCGCTTGCGGGGAATCTCATGAAACGTCGTGGGCATCAGGCGAATCGTTATAGGTATAGAAGATGCGGCAGTTTACCTGATGCATCGGCCCCTGCCCACGCGTTGGTCTTTTTTGGCCGATTCGCCGTCAGTTGCGCCGCTCGACGATATACCGGGCCAGCTCGCGCAACGGCTCGGCCGCCGCGTCAAACGGTCGCAGGGCGTGCAGCGCCTGATCACGCAGCTCCAGCGCATAGGCCTTGGCCGCGTCGAGGCCGAGCAGGGCCGGGTAGGTCGGCTTGTCGCGGGCGATGTCGGCGCCCTGGCGTTTGCCGAGGGTCGCGGTATCGCTTTCGACGTCGAGAATGTCGTCCTGGACCTGAAACGCGAGACCGATGGCCTGTGCATACGTCTGCAGGGATTTCAGTTCGTCCGCCTCGGCCCGGCCGCTGGCGAGGGCGCCCAGGCGCACGCTGACTTCGATCAGCGCGCCGGTCTTGTGCCGATGCATTTGTTCAAGGGCTTTCTGATCGAGTTTCAAGCCGACCGAGCCAAGATCGATGGCCTGGCCGCCGACCATGCCCGCCGGGCCCGCAGCCTGCGCCAGCGCAGTGACCATTTGCAGGCGAATGTCGCTGCTGCAATCGCTCAGACGCGGGTCGAGCAGGGCGCTGAACGCCAGACTCTGCAAACCGTCACCGGCGAGAATCGCGCACGCTTCATCGAATTTCTTGTGGGTCGTTGGTTGGCCGCGACGCAGATCGTCGTCGTCCATCGCCGGCAGATCATCGTGTACCAGCGAATATGCGTGAATCAGCTCCACTGCGCAGGCCGCGCCGTTGGCTTGCTCGGCCTTGCCACCGAGCGCTTCGCACGCGGCGTAAGCCAGCAACGGACGCACGCGTTTGCCGCCGTTCATCACGCTGTAACGCATGGCTTCGTAGAGCCGCGCCAACTCCGGCAGCGGCGCATTGAACAGGCTGTCCAGCGCCGCGTTGACCCGGGCCTGGCTGGTCGCCGAATACGCTGCAATCATTCTGGCTGTTCCGCGTCGAAGGGTTCCTCGGCGAGTTCGCCATCGCGCTCCAGCAGCACTTGCACCTTCTGCTCGGCCTGCGCCAGCGCTGCCTGGCAGTCACGGGTCAGACCGATGCCCTGCTCGAAAGCGGTCAGCGAGTCTTCCAGCGACAATTCACCGTTCTCCAGACGCTCGACCAGTGTTTGCAGGTCGGCGAGGGACTGTTCGAAATCCAGTGCAGCTTTTTTGCGGGCCATGGCGGCAATTTCCGGTAGACGTTAAACCGGCGCGACACTAGCAGATAGGGGGGTATGGGCAAATGAGCGGCGTCTACGCTCAAGGTTCCAGTGACGATGTACAAGGGCTGAGGATTATTCGGCTCATTTTGTGAGCCGAATAATCGCGCTATTCGGCTCACGTCCCACAAACAGCGCAGTTCCTACAGCAAAAGCACATGTATCCGATTGTTAAAAAACTGCCGAATCGCTAATCTTCGCGCCTTCGACGACCCGCATTCGCGGGTTCATCAGACGAAACGCAGTTCACCGCTGTGAAGCGCCGAGGATCGGGTGCAAGGTTTCGTTGGGGCATGGCAGGAGGCGTCACATGCGTTCATTTCTGTTGCTGCTGATCGGCCTGGCCTGTGCGCCGGGGCTGTGGGCGGCTGCGCCGAGTGCCGAATTGTCGGAGCCGGTGGGTGGCTGGCGCTATCACGGTTTGCTCGATCGCACGGAAAATCCGCAGGTCGCCTATCCGACGCCGCCGATCGATCGCGGCGTCCAGCGCAATCGCACGATGATCCAGGGTCAGCTCAAGGCCCTCGGCCATATGCGCCCGCCGCACAGCCTCGCGGTGAATGGCAATCCACTCAATCTGTACACCGACGACCAGGGCCGCTTCGCCCGGCCGTATGCGTTCGGCGCCGGTTCCAACAGTGTCGAGGTGATCAGCGCCGAGGGTCAGTCGCTCAAGCGCGTGCAATTTTATGAAGCCAATCATCTGCGCACGCCGGCGCGGATTCGTCTTGTCCTGGGCTGGGACGACCCGAAAGCCGAACTCGATCTGCATATTGTCACCCCCGACGGTCAGCATGCGTTCTGGGCGCGGCCGGCGCTGAGCAATGGCGGCGGTCTCGACCCGGATGGCGTCGACGGGCCGGGCCCGGAGATGTTCACCATGACCGCGCCGCTGCACGGCGCCTATCTGGTTTACGTCAACTATTGGGGCAACTACGGCGCCGGCGGCTATAACTTCGAAGAGACCAGCAACCAGAACGAGGTGATCACCTCGCAAATCACGCTGGTGCTCAACGAAAACACCGTCGACGAAAAACGCGAAACCTTCATCGTGCCCCTGCGCGCGATCGGTGATCTGCTGCTGGTCAAGACTTTCAACTATTAAGCATCCCGCCACGGATGAACTCGGATGTTGTGAACATGAGCGATAACACTGCTACCCCGGCTGCTGCTACTCCGGCTGCCAAACCTTCGCGGCGCTGGCCGTTGATGTTGCTCGGGCTGTGCCTGATCGCCGGCGTGGCGGGCGGGTTCGGCTGGCTGCTGCTCAAGCCCAAGGCGCCGCCGGCCGAACTGGCCAGTGACAAGCTCGGTCTCAGTCGTCCGGACGCGTTGCTGGAAACCCGCTCGCTGAGTCAGTTGCCCAAAGACCTGCTGACGGTGCCGTTCCTCAAGGCCACGCTGACCGAAGATTTCGTCTTCTATTACGAAACCCATGCCGATCGCCTCGGCCTGATCGGCAGCCTGCGGCGGATCGTCTACGAGCATGATCTGAAATTGCAGGACAGCCTGATCGAGCAGCTTTTCGATCAGCCGGCTGATGTCGCGCTGTGGCGTGGCGCCGATGGCCGCTTGAAGGATTTCCTGCTGGTGATGGATCGCGGCGGGCTGGCGAAAGTGCTCGAACCATTGGCGAAAGTCGCGCTGGATGACAGCCAGCTCAGCGTCATCGGCAATCTCAAGGTCGGCAGCGACGAAGTGCCGCTTTATCAGCTCAGCTACAACGCCAGCAAATCGCTGCTGTTCGCTTCGCATGGCGACAAACTCGTGGTGTTGTCCAACCCGGCCAAGTACTACGACCCTGAAAACGGCGCGTCTGAAGAATCCGGCCACGTTTCCTCGCAAGCATTGGCGGCATTGCTTAACGGAGAAAAACTCTTTCCCGAAGCGTTCGGTCTGCCGGCGAAAAACCCTGAAACCAAGCAGCGGCTGTCGGTCAATGCCAGCGTGCTTGCCATGGGCTATCAGCGCTTTATCCCGAATTTCGCCGGGCTGCGTTTCGACATGGACGACAAGGGCTGGCACAGCTACCTGGCCATGGACGAGCTGGAAAACCAGCCGGACTTCGATTTCAAACCGGTGTGGCAGGCCATGCCGCTGGGCGCCAGTGCCTGCGTAACCTTGCCGGTGGCAGCCGAACCGCAGAAACCGCTACTGGTGAAGCTCGGCGCCGACGACGCCGTGGCGCAGACGCTGACCGAGCACGTCGCCGGTGCGGCCGGCCTTTGCTGGTACGCCGATTCACGCTTGTACACCCCGCTGCTGGTGGCCAGCCTGAAAGACGAAGACAGCAGCAAGCTCGACGACGATCTGGGCAAGCTGTTCGGCTCGATGGTCGGCGCGTTCGAGCCCAACGTTGCGCAAAACGTGTTCCCGGTGGTCGAGAAACAGCAAGGCCAGAGCCACGTCTGGCAGCGTCAGGTCAGCTCGAATTTCGGTCCGTATGCGGCGAAGACTGCGCAGAACCCGGAGGCGATTTCCGGCAAGGCGTTCATGAACGTCAGCCTCGCCCGACACGGCTCGACGCTGCTGTTTTCGCTGGACGACAAACTTATCGACAAGGCCCTCGGTACTCTCGACAAACGCTTCCCGCCGATGGTTGACGTATTGCCGAAAGACGTGCTGATGCCGATCTATTTCGGCCCGGATTCGATGGCCCAACTGATGCAGCAGGAAACCCTCGACAGCCTGCCGCAGGACATGGAGCCGGTATTCTTCAACGCCGCGCAAACCTATCTGCTGCCGAAACTGCGCACCCTCGGCGGCTATGGCAAATATGCCCTGACCTTGCCCGAAGGCAGCGAGCCGGACGGCCACTGGCAATGGCTGCCGCTGGAATGGAAAGCGCTGTGACTGCACTGATCCGCAGCCTCGGCCTGCTCGCGCTGTTGCTCAGCGCGGGCGCCCGCGCCGTCGAAGCGCCAGCGCTGGATCCGGCGCAATCGCAGGTGTTCCGCGCCTGGTTCGTGCGTATTGCGCAAGAGCAACTGAGCCAGGGCCCGAGTCCGCGCTGGTATCAGCAGGACTGCGCCGGGCTGGTGCGCTTCGCTGCCAACGAAGCGCTGAAGGTCCACGATGACAGGTGGCTGCGCAGCAATGGCCTGTCCAATCGCTACCTGCCGCCGGAACTGTCGCTCAGCGACGAACAGCGCAAGCTCGCGCAACAGTGGCAGCAGGGTGGTGGCAAGGTCGGGCCGTACGTCAACGCGATCAAACTGATTCAGTTCAACAGTCACTTGGTCAGCCGCGACGTGTCGCAGGCACGGCCCGGTGATCTGATGTTTTTCGATCAGGGCGACGACCAGCACCTGATGATCTGGATGGGCCGCTACATCGCCTATCACACCGGCACCACCACTCCCACAGACAACGGCATGCGTTCGGCAAGCCTGCAGCAACTCATGACATGGAAGGACACCCGATGGATACCCGACGCAGCCAACCCCAACTTCATCGGCGTCTATCGACTGAATTTTCTCTCCCAATGACCGGTGCCCGCATGTTGCGTATCTGCTCCCGAATTCCTCTGCTGCTGGCCCTGTTGCTGCCACTGGCGACCGTCCATGCCGACGATTCGGTCGAGCCCAGCGGTTACACGCCGGTGTCCGGCGAAAGCTTCTTTCTGCTCGCCGACAGCAGTTTTGCGGCGGACGAACAGGCCATGGTGCGCCTCGAAGCGCCGGGCCGTGACTACCGGCGTTTCCGCATGGAACCGTATGGCGGCGCCGACATTCGCGTGTACCGCATCGACAAACCGCTGGATTTTCTCAAGCGTCAGAAAAACCTGCACCGCGTGGTCAGCGACGGCCAGTTCAAGGGCGAAGGGCTGTCCAACACCCTCGCGTACCTGTGGGACAACTGGTACCGCAAATCCCGTCGGGTGATGCAGCGCGCGTTCTCTTATGAGTCGCGCAAACAGGTCACCGAAGAAGTGCCGGAACTGAAGATGGGCGACGCGATGGCCGCGCCGACGCCGTACGACGCGCAACCGCAATTTGCGCTGATTCCGGGCCTGCCGGTGGTCAGCCAGTTCCGTTATCCGCTGTGGCAGGCCAAGCCGATTCAGCCGCCGGCCGGGGTCGATCTGGCCGGATCTTCCAGTGATTTCGTCAGCGTCGCGCCGGGCAACGTTTACATTCCGTTGGGTCAACTGAAACCGGGCTTGTACCTGGTCGAGGCGCTGATCGGCAAGTACCGCGCGACGACCATGGTCTTCGTTTCCAACACCGTGGCGGTGAGCAAGATTGCCGGTGACGAACTGCTGGTCTGGGCCGCACGCAAACACGAAGGCAGCTCGGTGCCGAAGGTCAATGTGCTGTGGACCGACGGCCTCGGGGTGATGAGCAGCGGCGCGACCGACAGCGACGGTTTGCTGCGCCTGAAACACGTAAGCCCCGAGCGTTCGTTCGTCATCGGCGAGGACGAAGAGGGCGGCGTGTTTGTCTCGGAAAACTTCTACTACGACAGCGAAATCTACGACACCAAACTGTATGCCTTCACCGACCGGCCGCTGTATCGCCCGGGCGATTGGGTGTCGCTGAAAATCGTCGGTCGCGAATTCAAGAACGCCCGCGATTCGGTATTGCCCGGGGCGGCGGACGTCAGCGTCAGCGTGCTCGACGCGACCGGTACCGAGTTGCAACACCTCGACCTCAAACTCGATTCGAAGGCCGGTACTCAGGGCCGTTTCCAGTTGCCGGACAACGCCGTGGCCGGCGGTTACGAGATCCGTTTCAGCTACAAGGATCAGGCCTATAGCAGCGCCTTCCGTGTCGCCGAATACATCAAGCCGCACTTCGAGATTTCCCTGAATCTGGCCAAGCAGGATTACCGCACCGGCGAGCCAGTGAAGGGCAGTCTGGTGCTGCTCTACCCGGACGGCAAACCGGTGGCCAACGCCAAGCTGAGTTTGAGCCTGCGCGCCCAGCAATTGTCGATGGTCGACAATGAACTGCAATACCTCGGGCAATTCCCGGTGGAACTGACCAGCACCGAACTGACCACCGACAGCAAAGGCAATGCGACCCTCGACCTGCCGGCCGCCGACAAACCGAGCCGTTACATGCTCACCGTGTTTGCCAGCGATGGCGCGGCGTATCGGGTCAAGACCACCAAGGAAATCCTCATCGACCGTGGCGCGGCGAGTTTTCGTTTAAGCGCGCCGCAGCGTTTCAGCGCGGTCGGCGACAAGGTTGCCTTCAGCTACGCGAATGAAGGTGGCACCGAACAGAGCAAAGCGGTGACGCCGAGCAGCTATGGCTGGGTGCGTCTCGAAGACCAGAGCACCGGCGAAGGCAAACTCGCCGCCACCGACAAAGGCTTCAGCCTCGCGTTCGAGCGCCCGGGCACCTACAACCTGACGTTGAAGGATCAACACGGTCGCGTCCTTGGCGCCACTGGTTATTCAGTGACTGGCGACGGCGTCAAAGCCGTGCCGGGTACCGTCGAGATCGTTCTCGACAAGCCTGAATACAAGGCCGGCGATGAAGCGCTGGCGCTGATCACCTTCCCCGAGCCGGTCAGCGATGCATTGCTGTCGCTGGAACGCGACAAAGTCGAAGCCACCGCGCTGCTGGCCAAGGGCGCTGACTGGCTGACACTGGAGAAGCTCAGCGGCACCCAATACCGCGCGCGCATCCCGGTGAAAGACAATTTCGCGCCGAACCTGACCTTCTCCGTGCTCTACACCAAGGGCGGTCAGTACAGCTTCCAGAACGCCGGGATCAAAGTGGTCGCGCCACAGATCGACGTGGCGATCAGCACCGACAAGGCGGTCTATCTGCCGGGCGATACGGTCACGGTTGACCTGACCACGCAATTCGCCGGCAAGGCAGTGCCGGCGCACCTGACCGTCAGCGTTGTCGATGAAATGGTCTACGCGCTGCAACCGGAAGTCGCGCCGACCATCGACCAGTTCTTCTATCACCCGCGCCGCAATAACGTGCGCACCAGCGCCAGCCTGTCGTTCATCAGTTATGACGTGGCGTTGCCCGGCAGCCCCGGCGCACCGGGCAAGGCCAACCGCAGCGAACGCGGGGTGAAGGTGCTGGAGCGGCCGCGTCGCGAAGACGTCGACACCGCCGCGTGGCAGCCGGAATTGTTGACCGGTGCCGACGGCAAAACCCGCTTCACCTTCAAGATGCCGGATTCGCTGACCCGCTGGCGCATCACTGCTCGCGCAATCGCCGATGACGGTCAGGTCGGGCAGAAGAAGCAGTTCGTCCGTTCGGAAAAACCGCTGTACCTGAAGTGGAGCGGGCCGAGCAAATTCCGCAAGGGCGATCAGCCACAACTGGGCGTGTTCGCGTTCAGTCAGGCCGAGAAGCCGCTCAAGGCTGAACTGGTCACGCGTTATGCCGGCGCTGAGGAGCGTCTACCGGTGACTCTGAAAAACGGCATCAACTACCTGCCGATTCCGGCGTTCGCCCTGGCTTCCGGTGAGTGGACGGCGGAGCTGGTGCAGGACGGCAAGACCGCTGACGCCTTGGCGGTGCGCCTGAGTGCAACCGGCGATGGCTGGCAAGTGACACAAACGCAAAGTCTCGAGGTTGCCAGCGGTGATACGCCGCTGAGTCTGCCGGCCGATGCCACGGATATCCGCCTGCGTCTGGATGACAGTCCGCAAGCGTTGTTCCGATCCGCCCTTGATGATCTGCTCAGCTACCCGTATGGCGGCGTCGAGCAGACCGCCAGCCGGTTGCTGCCGCTGAGCATTGCCTATCCCTCGCTGGCGTCGAACCCGCAGATTCGCGATCGCTTGCGCCTGATCATGCAGAACAGCCGCTTGCGGCTGGTGCAAATGGCCGGGCCGTCGGCGAGCTTTACCTGGTGGGGCTATGACGGCGAGCCGGATGCCTTCCTCACGGCCTACGCTTATTACGCTGACTGGAACGCCAGTCAGGTGCTCGAACTGACCTTGCCTCCGGAGCATTGGCAGCGGGTGCTGGAGGTCTACGCCAAGCAAGCGCCGAACACGCCGCTGCTGCAACGGGCGCTGATTCTGTCGTTCGCCAAACAGATGCATCTGCCGGTGAACACGCTGCTCAGCGGTTTGATCGACGATCTGGCCAAGGCCGGTGAGGGCAGTGCTGAAACCGTGCTGGACGATGGCGAAGACAGTCTGGTGATGAACGATCCGGATTCGGCGCTCGGTCTGGCGGCGGCGCGGGTACTCACTGCATCGTTGGCCACGCAGGCGAAAGTCGCTTTGCCTGAAGCGTTCAATCGTCAACTGGGCGCAGCACAACAACGTCTGGCGACCAGTTCGCAGCCTTTTGTCGAAGCACTCAACCTGTCGCTGCAACCGTTTGATCAGGCTAGTGCGACAGCGCTGCTGCAACGTCTGCTGCCGCAACAATCGACCCTCGAACGGGCGCTGGCGCTGACCTGGCTGCAACGCAGCATCGCCCAGGCGTCGCCGACCATCGCCCTGACACCGGGTGAAGGCTGGAAGAAAAACTACGGCGCGAGCGGCGAGATGTACTGGACCTGGCAGGGTCCGACATCGGTCCCAAGCGTGTTGAGCGTGTCCGGCACGCAAGAGCGTCCGCTGCGCGCGGCGCTGAGCTTCCAGACCCAACAGCCAGCGGTCGATCCGATGGCCGTGACCATCACCCGTCGCCTGTCGCGACTGGTACCGGGCGACGAAGCGTTCGCCTTCAAACTCGAGCCGGTGGGCAGCAAGCCGTTGTCCAGCGACAGCCTGTATCTGGACGAAGTGATCCTCACCAGCAAGGCGCCGAAACCGCTGCGCTACGGCATGCTCGAAGTGCCGCTGCCACCGGGCGCCGATGTCGAGCGCACCACCTGGGGCATCAAGTTGCAGGGCAAGGATGGCAGCGAACCGACCGCGCTGGAGAAGGCCCGGTTCGAACCGGGACAACTGGCCTATGCAGTGCCGGTGGATGCGCTGAGCGGTGAATTGCGCCTGCGCCATCTGGTGCGTTTCTCGCAAAAGGCCAGTTCAACCTGCCGCCGGTGCGTTTCAAGCAGGTCTACGCGCCGCAGCATCAGGCTCAGGAAACCAAAGCTGCGCTCGGTCAGGTCACGGTCAACTGACATGATCCGGCGGCTGCTGTGGCTGTTGATCGGGATGATGCCTGCGCTGGCAACGGCGCAGGACGAGCCGTTGCGCGTGGCCTATCAGGGCCAACTGTTGTCGCTGAGCCAGACGCAACTGCTCGCGCGCGAGCCGTTGCCTCCCTCGCTGGAAGCGCCGCTGGGCAGTCTGTGGAAGTTGTTTGTCTACGCCTGGCTGGTCGATACCGGCGCGCGCGAGCCGGCTTATGAATGTCGCGGGCAGTCAAAAGAAGAAGTCTATTGCTGCACCGCGGGCGGCAAGATCGAGCGCGATCAAGCGTTGGTGAAATCCTGCGGCTTGTATTTTGAACCGGCGCGGTTGGGCATTTCTGCTGCCGATTGGCGCAGCTATTGGCAGGCGCGACAGGCGCCATCGTGGTTGCTGGATCTGCCCTCGGTGCAGCCAGCGCAACGTGTTTCCATCGTGGAGTTGCTCAAGGTGCTGGCCTCGCTGCCGGCGCAGGATCAGGCGCGGCGGGTGCTGCTCGACGTGGTGCTGAGCGCGGCGGACGGCAATGTCGTCGGCGAACTGGGCGGACGCTTGCGGGTGAAAACCTGGAGCTGGCTCGGCGATCAGGATCCGCAGTCGCGCCAAGGGGGCTTTGCCGGTTGGACAGCGGATGGCGCGCCAGTCTGGGCCGGTGGGCGCGGCACCAGTCAGATGATCTTGCGCCATTACGGTCAGGCACTGACGACCGTATTGCCAACAGTATGGCCGGCGGAGGCGGGGCGTTGTGTCGAAGTCGGGTTGTTTTCGAAATACCCGCTTGCACGAGTTTCGAGGGGCGAGCGAACAGTGACGTCCGGTCCGTTACAGGGCGACTACCGCGTCGAATTCGCCAACGGCAACGCGCTGGATATCCATAGCGGCGGTGAACTGTTTTTGCTCAACGACAAACTGGTCGCCCGGCTTGATCGCGAAGAATATGTTGCCCGCGTGCTTGAGCGCGAAGCCAAGGCGCAACCGGCCGAAGCCGCCAAAGCGCTCGCCGTGGCGATTCGCACTTACCTGCTGCAAAACGCCACGCGCAATGGCGACTGTCTGAGCATCGACGACAGCAGCAACCGCCAACGCGTCGCCCCACGCCCGGCCTCACCCGAGTCACGCAATATCGCGGCATGGACTGCGGATCTGGTCCTCGCTGGCAGCACCGTCACTTATCACTCCGACCAACCCGGCCCGGACAAACTCGCCTGGCAACAAGCCGTCGAACAGGCCAACGCCGGCCAGCGTTACGATGCGATCTTGCTGCACGCCTATCCGCGCGCCAGCCTCAGCCGCTGGGACAACCCGGTCGCCTCCTGCGAAGCGCTGCCCGCCGCGCAAGACTGGCTGCAAAAACAGCGACGTGGCTGGCGGCCGAAGCTTGCCAGCGAAACCGGCTACAACGACGTCAGCACTTTTGCCGTATGCAAACTGGCCTTCGGCCGGCCCTTCGTCGACCGCGAGCGCCAGCGCATTTACGTGCGCGGCGTACTGTCGTTGCAGGATCGCCTCGACCTAACCCACGAATACCTGCACCTGGCCTTTGAAGCTCACCCCAACGGCCAGGACGAAACCTACATCGAAGGGCTCGCCCGTCACCTTTTGCTGGAATAGACCATGACACTCCGTTATCCCCAGGTCTTGCTGCTGCTCTGCACGCTGACCGCGCTGGCGTCGGCCCATGCCGCCGACAGCGTCAAGCTCGACACCCCGATCAGCGGCTGGCGCAGCGGCGCCCCGGAAGGCGAGGGCGAGAGCTTCCGCCAGACCGTCAACTACCCGGCTTCGTCGGTGAACACCCCGATCGGCCAGGCCAACACCGCGCGCATCAGCGGCGAAATCAAAGCCAGCGCCAAAAACAACCAGCCCGGCCGCCTGATCGTCAACGGCGTCAGCATGCCACTGAAAATCGACGCCAGCGGCCGCTTCGACCGCCCGTTCTCCTTCCCCAACGGCAGCAACAGCGTTGAAGTCCGCAGCCCCGACGGCCAACAACGCCACCGCACTCAGTTCCTCAACACCCGCGGCGGCGCCACCCCGGCCAAGCTGCGCGTTTTGCTGGCGTGGGACAGCGACGGCACCGACCTCGACCTGCACCTGATCACTCCCGACGGCGCACACATCTGGTACGGCAACCGCGTCGCACCCAACGGCGCCGCCCTCGACGTCGACGTCACCACCGGCTACGGCCCGGAAATCGCCGCCATGCCCGCGCCGATCAAAGGCCAGTATCTGGTGTATGTGAATTATTACGGCGGTGGGTATCGTCAGGACGATGAAGGCGGCGATGAGGCAGTGCAGGCGCTGACCACGGCGCAGGTGACGGTGATCACCGAAGAAGGCACGCCGAGTGAGAAGATGGAGACGTTTCTGGTGCCGATGCGGGCGGTGGGGAGTTGACGTTGGTGAAGTCGTTTAGTTATCCGTGAGCCCCGGCTAATCAGGAAAAACGCCGCAAAGCGCGTTGCCCTGATAACTATGCACAATCGGCCCCAGCGCCATTAACGGGCCACAGGCATAGAACGGCGACGGTACCGTTTGTTTTGAATTGAGCAAAACGATTTCATCGCCATACGCGTCACGTCCAAAGGATTGCTCGGAGTACGACGAACACACGGGCAATTTCAACGGCACAGGAATAATTAGCGCCCAAATCGTGATGCCACACCACTCACGCGTAGGTGTTGCTTGCACGGTTCGGGTGACCGCTGGGTGGATCGAGCGAGCGCTAAGAGCTTTGTACTCGTCAGTTTTAAGCGTTGTTTTCTCAGGCAATGCCACGATGGCACCGACGCAGCCGGAGAGGCTGAAACCTAAAGCCGCGATGAGGATGTTGAATCTGTACGGTATGTAGCGTGATGCAAATTGCATGTTTTGACGTCCTTGTACGCGTTTTTGACTTTCTAAAGTGACTATCCTTCGCACCCTTGGCGGCGTCTGCTCAGCCTGTTCCATTCCTTAGCGCACATCGACCAAATTCAAGCTCGCAGGTCATCCGGGCTCACCTTGACTCGCTGCGGAGGGGCGAGACGTTGGGCGACGACGGCGATGAGCGCTTCATCTTCTTAGCTGAGCAATGCCGCTGTAAAAGGTGGCTTGCCCCGCTCGGCGGCGTATTGAAGCGTCTGGCGCAAAAGTTCGGAAGGCGTGACGCCAGGTTTTTCGAGAGCGGCAACTGAGCGCTGCTTTAGCTCATAGTCCATTCGAATGTTGATGGAAGCCATGAGGAGATTCCTGTAATGACGTTTGTCGTTACGCTAGCAAGGCGTCGAGCGCTCGACTAGCGGAAATGCGGCTTCCGGACCGGTAGGACAATCGATCTTCAGGCATTAAAAAGCCGGCTTGTGGCCGGCTTCTCGGGGACTGGCTTGGCTTATTTTTGGTAAGCCGCGCCAGCCTTCAAAACGTACATCCGGATCTTGCGTCCGGCTGTGGGACTTGGTCAGACGTTGGTCTGCCACGTCGGGCGTCATCTGAGCCGCGGGAGCGGGTCGATGCGCAAATGTGGGGCGCAGGATACTGAGTTTTGCTTGGGATTCCCAGTCTGAAGTGCGGTTTAGAGCGATTGCCTTCGGACAAATTCGAGATTTGTACCGATTATCAGGGCTTCATCGCCAGCAGGCTGGCTCCCACAGGGTTCGGTGCAAAAGCCAAAAGCTGCGTCAATTCAGAGAAACGGCACCACCGGCCGGCGCTTGCTCACCGTCGACCACCAGAACACCCAGCCCAATATGTGAATCCTTTGCTCCTCGATCTGTGCCGGGCGGAAGACTTCGTCGGGGTATTCGGCGCTGTTGTGGCTGCGCAGGCGCAGGCCGTTGCCGGGCATGCGGTGCAGGTATTTGATACGCAGCATGCCGTCGTGTTCGATGGCGTAGATTTCGCCGTCGACGACCTGGGTGAGGCTGCGGTCGATGGCGACGATGGAGCCGTCTTCGATGCGGTCGGCCATGCTGTTGCCGATCATGTGGGCGCAGATGGCGTCGTCGGGGCGTACTTCGAGCTGGTCGAGGTGGGCGCGCAGCAGGCGGATGGACAGGTCCGGGTCCTGGATGACGTGGGTCTTGTCGCTGCTGTCGAGCGGCGTTTCCTTGAGGAACACCAGTTCGAGGTCGTTGGGGTTGATGAACCGGTAGCTGCCATGGGGGTCGTTGGCGTCGAAAGTATCGCCATTGCTGGCCGGTGGGCTGAGGTTGGGGGATTCCTTGGTGCCTTCGCCGGTTTTCAGCCATTCGCTGTTGACGGACAGCAGGCGTGAGACTTCTTCCATGCGATACGCCGGGACGCCCCGGGTGTACCAGTTGTGGACATTTTGGGCTTCCGTGCCCCAGAACTTTGCGAAACCCGTCGTCGAGATGTTCGCAGCTTCCAGGAGTGCCTTGAATCTTGGACCGCTAGTGTTCTTTCTCATAAACACGGAGTCTACGGCCGTGCCAGAGCGGTTTGAATAAACCGCGCGTTCAAAATCGGGCTGAATTTTGCGACGGGATGTAAGACGCACTTGTGGGAAATTACACGGCTTAAAACTTTTCTGTAGTCCGCTCTAAACAGCTTGTTTAAGAGAGCTTTGGCCGGGCATAAAAAACCCCGGATCAACCGGGGTTTTCTCAAGCATCACGCAGCGAGCCGTCGCTTAGCCTTTGTAGGCGGCAACCGACTTGGTGATCGCTTCGCGGGCGGCGTCTGCGCCGGCCCAGCCTTCGATCTTGACCCATTTGCCTTTTTCGAGATCCTTGTAGTTCGCAAAGAAGTGCTCGATCTGCTGAATCAGCAGTGGCGGCAGGTCGGTGTATTCCTTCACGTCGACGTACAGCTGCGACAGCTTGTCGTGTGGCACTGCGATGACTTTGGCATCGCCGCCGCCGTCGTCGGTCATGTTCAGGATGCCGACCGGACGCGCGCGGATCACCGAACCCGGGGCAACCGGATAAGGAGTCACGACCAGCACGTCGAGGGGATCACCGTCGTCAGCCAGAGTGTTCGGGATGTAACCGTAGTTGGCCGGGTAGAACATTGGGGTGGCCATGAAACGGTCAACGAACAGGCAATCGCTGTCTTTGTCGATTTCGTATTTGATCGGCGCGTGGTTGGCCGGGATCTCGATCGCGACGTAGATGTCGTTCGGCAGGTCTTTGCCAGCCGGAATCTTGCTGTAGCTCATTGGGCGTTGCCCCCGTAGTTGACCAAAAACACTTGGCCGGATTGACCAAAAAGTGGCGGCGATTATAGGCATATTCTGCCGTCGGCGCCATGGACCGAAAGTCGTGTACAGCTTACTCGTGCGCCTGATAGACCGGGTCTGTGGCCTGAAGTTGCCGCAACCTGCCCAACGGGTCCTGGCGATAGAAAAGCTGCAACTGCGCGTACACCTGCGGATAGGCCTCGTGCAGCAGATCCGGGGCGCTGAAAAAGTATTCGCTGGTGACTGCAAAGAACTCCGCCGGGTTTTCCGCCGCGTATGGATCGATGGCTGTTTCGGCGTCTGGATCATGGTCGAGCTGGCGGTTGAGGTCGTCGTAGGCCGCCTGCATCACCTCGGCCCAGTCGCTGACACGCATGTCGGCGTGCAGCGGCGGCAGGCCGTTGGCATCGCCATTGAGCATGTCGAGTTTGTGCGCCAGTTCGTGAATGACCAGGTTGTAGCCTTCCCAGCCGCCGCTGGCCATGACGCCCGGCCAGGCGAGAATCACCGGCCCCTGTTGCCAGGCTTCGCCGCTGTGTTCGCCGTCCCACTCGTGCTCGATGCCGCTGGCGTCGCGATGGCGTTGCGGGCTGAGGAAGTCGTCGGGGTAAAGGACGATCTCATGAAAGCCCTGATACCAGTTCAAATCGCCGAGGTTGAGCAGCGGCAATTGCGCCTGGGCGGCAAGCAACAGGCGTTGTTCCCGATGCAGTTCGACGCCGGGCAGGGTACTCAGGTGTTTGTCTTCGAGGAACAGCACACAGGCTTCGCGCAGCCACTGGTCTTGCGCGGCGCTGAGGCCATCAAGAAAACTCAGGTGATGGCGCACCCGTTGCCAGACATCGTCGGCAATCGGGTGCTTTGCCAGGATGCGCCGGCGACGCCAGGCGCTCAGCGACCACATTGCTTAGTGCGATTGCGCTTTGGTGCCGCCGAAACGGCTGCGCACTACGCCGATGATCATCGGCACCAGCGACAGCAAAATGATCGCTACCACCAGCAGCGACAGGTTCTTCTTGATGAACGGCACGTTGCCAAAGAAGTAGCCGAGGGTGACCAGACCGCCGACCCAGAGGATCGTGCCCAGTACGCTGAAACCGAAAAAGCGCGGATACGGCATGCGCGCGATGCCGGCGACGAACGGCGCAAACGTACGGATGATCGGCAGGAAACGCGCCATGGTCACGGTCTTGCCGCCGTGCTTGTCGTAGAAATCATGGGTTTTTTGCAGGTAGTCGCGACGGAAGATCTTCGAGTTGGGATTGCTGAACAGCTTTTCCCCGGCCGTGCGCCCGATCACATAGTTGGTGCTGTCGCCGAGAATCGCCGCGAGCATCAGCAGACCACCGAGCAATACCGGGTCCATGCCACCGCCCGCAGCGACGGCGCCGGCAATGAACAGCAGCGAGTCACCCGGCAGGAATGGCATCACCACCAGACCGGTTTCGCAGAAGATCACCAGAAACAGGATGGCGTAGATCCATGGCCCATAGTTGTTCACCAGCAAATCGAGATAAACGTCGAGATGCAGGATAAGGTCGAGCGGGTTGAAATCCATGGGGGCACCTGTATGGCGGCCCGACTCGGCAGGCCTGTGCGGATGACTTCGTGTAAGCCTACAGCGGGGTGTAGTTTTTCTTACAAGCCGGAAAGCTGGCGATTATACGGTCTGAGGGACGAAAAGCGCGTCGCTTTTGTCGCGAGGAATGTCGGCTGTGATCAATTGTCAGGCAGACCCGACGTGTGGCGAGGGAGCGTGCTCCCTCAGCACCTGGCCGGTGGCGATCAGAGCTCGTCGCTGATCGGCAACACGTAGTTCTTGAACTCGGTGTCTTCCTTGAACCCGATGGATTCGTAGGTTTTCTGCGCCACTTCGTTGTCGGCGCTGGTGGAGACACGCATGCGCACGGCCTGGGTTTCCTTGGCCATTTTTTTCGCGGTGCGGATCAGGTTGTCCGCCACCAGTTGTCGGCGGGCGTCTTCGGCGACATAGATGTCGTTGAGAATCCACACGCGCTTGAGCGACAGTGAGGAGAAGCTTGGGTAGAGCTGACAGAACCCCATGAGTTTCTTGTCGTCGTCATCGGCCAGGGCCAGGTAGATCACCGATTCCTTGCGGCGCAGGCGCTTTTCGAGAAAGGCGCGGGAGGAATCCGGGTAAGGCAGGGAACCGTAGAACTCGCGATATTTGACGAACAACGGGGTCAGCAAATCCAGATGTTCGAGGGTCGCTTGAATAATCCGCATGATAGGTCTCGTCTTCAAGTGGCTGTCTTCAACTGCTCTGACGGCGATGGGAAACCCTGGCGGCCGTGCGTCGATCCTGCCTGAAACCAGCGCAGAAAGGCAATGCGGAAACGGTTCAGGCGGGCGGCGGATCGAGCAGGAAATTACCTTTCATGTTCACCTCATCGTCCGACTCCAACGTCTGCAACTGGGCTTCGTCTTTCAAGTTGACCCCCGACAGCTGCCGGCGACAGGCTTCACGCATCAGGTAAAGCAGGCGATGCGCCGCCATGCCGTAGCTCAGTCCCTCCAGACGAACATTCGAGATGCAATTGCGGTAAGCGTCGGTCAGGCCGACCTTGGGCGCATAGGTGAAATACAGGCCGAGGCTGTCCGGCGAACTCAGGCCCGGGCGCTCGCCGATCAGCATCACCAGCATTTTCGCCCCGAGCAATTGGCCGATTTCGTCACCGATGGCGACGCGCCCCTGTTCGACCAGCAGCACGGGCGCGAGCGACCAGCCGTCGGCGCTCATCTGATCTTCCAGGCGCTTGATAAACGGCAAGGTATGCCGATGCACGGCCAAGGCTGACAAGCCGTCCGCGACGACAATCGCCAGATCGACGCCGCCCGGATGGGCACTGGCGTAATCGCGCAAGGTTTGCGCCGACTCATCGCTGAGTTTGCGGCCCAGGTCCGGGCGTTGCAGATAGGTGTTGCGATCCGGCGCCGCGCTGTGCAGCAGCAGGCTGTCGCGCCCGCCTTCCTGCAACTGCGTGCCGAGCCCGGCGTGATCGAACGGCAGGTGCACGGCATCGCGCGCCTGCGCATGGGCGAGCTGGAAATCCAGCTGGGCGCTGGTCGGCAGGCTCGTGCCGGTGCGGCCCAGAGCAATGCGTGCCGGGGTCAGGCGGCGCAGTTGCAGCCACGGGTTTTGCGGGTCTACAGGCGGTTTTTCCATGCCATTCATCCCAATTGCGCCAGCGCCTGGCGGAAGGCCGGTGGCAGATTGTTGCCAAAGCGCACCTTGCCATCGGCTTGCGTGAAGATGCCCATGTGCGCCAGCCACTGCTCGAACTCCGGCGCCGGTTTCAGGCCCAGGGTCTGCCGGGCGTAGAGGGCGTCGTGGAACGAGGTGGTCTGGTAATTGAGCATGATGTCGTCGGAGCCGGGGATGCCCATGATGAAGTTGATCCCGGCCACACCCAAGAGCGTCAGCAGGGTGTCCATGTCGTCCTGATCGGCTTCGGCGTGGTTGGTGTAGCAGATGTCGCAGCCCATCGGCACGCCGAGCAACTTGCCGCAAAAATGGTCTTCGAGGCCGGCGCGGATGATCTGTTTGCCGTTGTACAGATATTCCGGGCCGATAAATCCTACAACCGTGTTCACCAGAAACGGCTTGAAATGCCGCGCCACGGCATAGGCTCGCGTCTCGCAGGTCTGTTGATCGACGCCATGGTGGGCATTGGCCGACAGCGCGCTGCCCTGACCGGTTTCGAAATACATCAGGTTTTGCCCGAGGGTGCCGCGCTTCAGGCTCAACCCGGCGTCGTAACCTTCCTGCAGGACATTGAGATTGATGCCGAAACTGGCATTCGCCGCTTCGGTGCCGGCGATCGACTGGAACACCAGGTCCAGCGGCACGCCACGGTTGATCGCCTCGATCGAGGTGGTGACGTGGGTCAGCACGCAGGCCTGGGTCGGAATGTCGTAGCGCTGGATGATCGCATCGAGCATTTCCAGCATGGCGCAAATCGAAGCAATGCTGTCGGTGGCCGGGTTGATGCCGATCATCGCGTCGCCGTTGCCGTAGAGCAGGCCGTCGAGAATGCTCGCGGCGATCCCGGACGGCTCGTCGGTCGGGTGGTTGGGTTGCAGGCGGGTCGACAGCCGACCTTTCAAGCCAAGGGTGCCGCGGAATTTCGTTACCACGCGGATTTTTTGCGCGACCAGCACCAGATCCTGCACGCGCATGATCTTCGAGACCGCCGCGACCATTTCCGGCGTCAGGCCGGGGGCCAGCAGGCGCAGACTGGTTTCGTCGGCGGCGTCGCTGAGCAGCCAGTCGCGAAAGCCACCGACGGTCAGATGGCTGACGACCGCGAAGGCCTGCTTGTCGTGGGTGTCGATGATCAGGCGGGTGACTTCATCGGCCTCGTAGGGAATCAGCGCTTCCTGCAGGAAATGCGTGAGCGGGGTGTCAGCCAGGGCCATTTGTGCGGCGACGCGTTCGCCGTCATTGAGCGCGGCGATTTCGGCAAGAAAATCCCCCGAACGTGCCGGACTGGCCTTGGCCATGAGGTCTTTGAGGCTGTCGAAGCGGTAGGTCTGCGCGCCGACCGTGTGAGCAAAACTGGCCATTCAGCGTTCTCCGTGACGGCGCAGAACACTCTGCGCCGTGGTTTTCGACATTCAGTGCAAGGCTTGTTCAGCTTTCTGAATCGCCGCGAATTCTTCTTCCGGCGTGCCTGCTACCAAGTGATGCCGACTGTAGAAAGCAAAGTAAGCAATTAACACTCCATAGATGATCGCCGCGCCGATCACCACCCGTGGATCGACGAGGAAGCCCGCCACCACGGCGATGCACGCCAGGACCAGCGCCACGCCCGAAGTGAAAATCCCGCCCGGCGTGCGATACGGCCGGTCCATTTTGGGGCGGCGGATGCGCAAGGTAATGTGCGCGGCCATCATCAGCACATAGGAAATGGTCGCGCCGAACACCGCCACCAGAATCAGCAGGTCGCCTTGACCAGTCAATGACAGCCCGAAGCCGATAATCCCGGGAATCACCAGCGCCAGGACCGGCGCCTTGCTTTTGTTGGTCTGCGACAGTTTGCGCGGCAGGTAACCGGCCCGTGACAGCGCGAAGATCTGCCGCGAGTAGGCGTAGATGATCGAGAAGAAACTGGCGATCAGCCCGGCCAGGCCGACAAGGTTGACGAAACTGCCCATCCAGGTCGAGCCGCCATAGGCTTTGCTCAGTGCTTCGACCAGCGGGTTGCCAGAGGTCAGCAGCGAGTTGGCGCCCGCACCGCCGGGGCCGACGATCAGGATCAGCAGGGCAAACATCAGCAACACCAGCATCGCACCGATCAGGCCACGCGGCAGGTCGCGTTTGGGATTCTTGGTTTCTTCTGCCGCCAGCGGCACGCCTTCGACGGCGAGGAAAAACCAGATCGCATAGGGAATCGCCGCCCACACGCCGACGTAGCCGAACGGCAGGAAGGGGCTGGCGCCGGCAGCGGTGGTGACCGGAATGTCGAGCAGGTTGGCGACATCGAAATGCGGCACCATCGCCACTAGAAACACGCCCAATGCCAGCGCGGCGACGGCGGTGATGATGAACATCAGCTTGAGCGCTTCGCCGACCCCAAATATGTGGATGGCGATAAAAATGATGTAGAAGGCCAGATAGATCACCCAGCCACCGATACCGAACAGCGACTCGCAGTAGGCGCCGATGAACACCGCAATGGCGGCGGGCGCGATCGCATATTCGATGAGAATCGCGGTGCCGGTGAGAAATCCGCCCCACGGCCCGAACGCGCTGCGGGCAAAGCCGTAACCGCCACCGGCGGTGGGGATCATCGAAGACAGTTCGGCAAGGGAGAAGCACATGCACAGGTACATGGTCGCCATCAGCAGCGTGGCGAGAAACATGCCGCCCCAGCCACCCTGGGCGAGGCCGAAGTTCCAGCCGGCGTAGTCGCCGGAGATCACGTACGCAACGCCCAGGCCCACCAGCAGGACCCAGCCGGCGGCGCCTTTTTTCAATTCGCGTTGTTGGAAGTAGTCGGTGCCGACTTTTTCGAAGTCGACGGAGGAGGTCGCCGGTTGCGGATTTGCATGATCGCTTGGCATAAGCAGTTACCTGTTTTTATTGTTTTTGGCCCGGTGTAGGCGGGCGTGCTGATGAAGCGGTAAGTCAGCTGAAACTTTGCTGGATGTGCCGCCGCCTTCGCGAGCAGGCTCGCTCCCACAGTGGATTTGTGGTTGCACGCAATGCCCTGTGGGAGCGAGCCTGCTCGCAAAAATACAAGGGGCGATGCAGTGATCACTGCCTCGCCCATCCGCTTAGAAAAAGCCCAACGGATTGATGTCGTAGCTCACCAGCAGGTTCTTGGTCTGCTGGTAATGGTCGAGCATCATTTTGTGCGTCTCACGGCCAACACCGGACTTCTTGTAACCACCAAACGCGGCATGCGCCGGGTACAGGTGATAGCAGTTGGTCCACACGCGCCCGGCCTTGATCGCCCGGCCCATGCGATAGGCGCGGTTGATGTCGCGGGTCCACAGACCGGCACCGAGGCCGAACTCGGTGTCGTTGGCGATCGCCAGGGCTTCGGCTTCGTCCTTGAACGTGGTGATGCTCACCACCGGGCCGAAAATTTCCTCCTGGAACACGCGCATCTTGTTGGTGCCCTTGAGCAGGGTCGGCTGGATGTAATAACCGGTGGCCAGGCTGCCTTCGAGTTTTTCCACCTTGCCGCCAGTCAACAGTTCCGCGCCTTCGCCCTTGGCGATTTCCAGGTAGGAGAGGATCTTGTCGAATTGCTGCTCGGATGCCTGAGCGCCGACCATGGTGTCGGTGTCGAGCGGGTCGCCGCGTTTGATCTGGCTGACTTTCTTCATCACTGCCTGCATGAATTCGTCGTAGATCGATTCCTGCACCAGCGCGCGGGACGGGCAGGTGCACACTTCGCCCTGGTTGAAGAACGCCAGTACCAGACCTTCAGCGGCTTTTTCGATGAAGCTCGGTTCGGCCTGCATGATGTCTTCGAAGAAGATGTTCGGCGACTTGCCGCCCAGTTCCACGGTGGACGGAATGATGTTTTCCGCCGCGCATTTCATGATGTGCGAGCCGACCGGGGTCGAGCCGGTGAAGGCGATCTTGGCAATGCGTTTGCTGGTCGCCAGTGCTTCGCCAGCCTCTTTGCCAAAGCCTTGCACAACGTTAAGTACGCCCGGTGGCAGCAGGTCGCCGATCAGCTCCATCAGCACGCAGATGCCCAGCGGGGTTTGCTCGGCGGGCTTGAGTACCACGCAGTTACCGGCGGCCAGCGCAGGCGCAAGTTTCCACGCGGCCATCAGCAGCGGGAAGTTCCACGGAATGATCTGGCCGACCACGCCCAGCGGTTCATGAATGTGGTAAGCCACGGTGTTGCCGTCGATTTCCGCAGCGCTGCCTTCCTGCGCGCGCAGGCAACCGGCGAAGTAGCGGAAGTGGTCGGCGGCCAGCGGAATGTCGGCGTTGAGCGTTTCGCGGATGGCTTTGCCGTTGTCCCAGGTTTCGGTGATCGCCAGCAGTTCGAGGTTGGCTTCGATGCGGTCGGCGATTTTCAGCAGAATCAGCGAGCGCGCCTGCACCGAAGTCGCGCCCCACGCGTCAGCGGCGGCGTGGGCGGCGTCCAGCGCCTTGTCGATGTCTTCGGCGGTGGAGCGGGGGAATTCGGCAATCGGCTGGCCATTCACTGGCGAGGTATTAGTGAAGTACTGACCTTTGACCGGCGCGACGAACTCGCCGCCGATGTAGTTACCGTACTTGCTCTTGAACGAGACTTTGGCGCCGTCAGTACCGGGATGAGCGTAACGCATGATGATGTTCTCCTTGGCTTTGTACTTATTAGAGAAACGCGCAAGTGCGCTTGCTATAAGCGTAGAGCAAGGGCCGGGCCATTGCCGTGCAGCTCAGGCAAATCAAGGCCTTGCACGGTTTGTCTCGGACGAGCGGGGCGCTGCTGTGAGGGTTTCGGTACAGCTGCGGTGACAATTTGTACCGTTTCTGGCACAGCCGTGACCGGGCGGTCTTGCCAGCATTGCAATGCGCCGGTGCCTGGAGGATGCTGGGCGTCACCTCAGCATTGGGCCGTCGAGCCTCGGGGAGAACAATAAGAAATGCACGACAACCATTTGAGTCGCCATGCCCGCCAGGTCCTCACCGCCACCCAGGGCAAGCCGCATTTGCATGGCCCCGGTGCCGACCCGTCGATCGCCCGTTCGTGGCTGCGTTGCCTTGAGGACTATCACCTCGATCCTTCTGTGACCATGGCGCCGACCGTGCTCGAGCATGGCCGGGTGCTGGAAAGCCGCGAACGTCTGCAGCAAGTGCTGCAAATCGCCGGCACGGAAATGAGCAGCCTGCATCAACAGCTGTCCGGCGCCGGCCACGCGGTGCTGCTGACCGATGCGCGCGGGGTGATCCTCAACTGCGTCACCGCGCCGGCCGAGCGCAAGATTTTCGAACGCGCCGGGCTCTGGCTCGGCGCCGACTGGAGCGAAGCCTGCGAAGGCACCAACGGTATCGGCACCTGCCTGGTCGAGCGCCAGGCGCTGACCATTCATCAAGACGAACACTTTCGCGGCCGCCACACCGGGCTGACCTGCTCGGCGAGCCCGGTGTTCGACCCGCACGGCGAACTGCTCGCCGTGCTTGATGTGTCTTCGGCGCGCCATGACGTTTCGCGCCAGAGCCAGTTCCACACCATGGCGCTGGTCAATCTGTCGGCGAAGATGATCGAGAGTTGCTACTTCCTGCGCTGCTTCGATAACCAATGGTTGCTGCGTTTTCATCTGCAGGCCGAGTCGGTCGGGCTGTTCAGCGAAGGCTTGCTGGCGTTTGACGGGGAAGGGCGGATCAGCGCAGTCAACCAGAGTGCACTGAATCTGCTTGGGCATATTCGCGGCGGCTTGCTGGGCCAACCGGTCGAAGCGTTTTTCGATTGCTCACTGGATGAACTGCTCGCTCGTGCCAGCGCCAATGCCAGCGCCAGTTGGCCGCTGCGCACCCGAGACGGCCGGCATCTGTTTGCCGTGCTGCGCGGCGAATCACGCAAACCAGTGCCGATCCCGGCCCCGGCGAAAATCGTCGAAGCGCCGCGCCTGCCCGGCATCTGCCTCGGTGACGAGGCGCTGCAAGCCAGTTTCCGCAAAGCCCTGCGCGTGTTCGAGCGCGACGTGCCGCTGCTGATCAACGGCGAGACCGGCAGCGGCAAGGAAGCCTTTGCCAAGGCTGTGCATCAGGCCAGCCAGCGTGCGAACAATGCCTTCGTCGCGCTCAATTGCGCGGCGATCCCGGAAAGCCTGATCGAAAGCGAACTGTTCGGCTATCGCGGCGGTAGCTTCACCGGCGCACGCAAGGACGGCATGCGCGGCAAGTTGCAGCAGGCCGATGGCGGCACTTTGTTCCTTGATGAAATCGGCGACATGCCGCTGGCTCTGCAGACCCGATTGCTGCGGGTGCTGGAAGATCGCCAAGTAGTGCCGCTCGGCGGCGAACCGGAGACGGTCAATGTGCGAATCATCAGCGCCACCCACCGCAATTTGCTCGAGCGGGTCGAGGACGGCAGTTTTCGCGAGGATTTGTATTACCGCTTGAATGGGTTGGAAGTGGCGCTGCCGGCGTTGCGTGAGCGCAGTGACAAGGCGCAGTTGCTGGATTTTCTGCTGGCCGAAGAAGCAGGCGGTGAGGCGATTGTGATTGAAGAGCCGGCGCGTCAGGCGTTGCTGGCGTTCGACTGGCCGGGCAATGTCCGGCAGTTGCGCAATGTGCTGCGCACGTTAGCGGCGCTGTGTGATGAGGGGCGGGTCGGGATTGAGGATTTGCCGGGGATGATTCGGCAGGTGCGGCCGGTGGTTGTGGCGATGGAGTCTTGCGAGCGACCGCTGGAAGATGCTGAACGTTCTGCGTTGCTTAATGCGTTAGAGCAGACCCGCTGGCACATGACCCGTACCGCTGAACAATTGGGCGTGAGTCGAAATACGCTTTATAGAAAGCTGCGCAAGCATGGGATTGAGCGGCGTGTCAGCTGAAAGCCCTCACCCTGGCCCTCTCCCGGAGGGAGAGGGGACTGATCGAGTTGTTCTGGCGATTTACGTGGACCTGAATAATCGAGCCAAACTTGATCGTTTCCACGCTCTGCGTGGTAACGCCTCCCCGGACGCTCTGCGTCCGCTTTGGGACGCAGAGCGTCCCGAGCTGCATTCCTTTGCTGCGCGTGGGAACGATCAAGAACCCGAGATGTGGCAGCCTGCGCGTGCGCAGACTTCAGCTAAAGAGTGCCATTTCCCCCTCCCTACGCTAACCTGCGGCCATGTTTTACGAGGTCGACTATGCACATTCATATTCTGGGTATCTGCGGGACTTTCATGGGCTCGATGGCGGTGTTGGCCAAAGAGCTGGGCCATCATGTGACCGGCTCCGACGCCAACGTCTATCCACCGATGAGCACGCAGCTCGAAGCCCAGGGCATTCAGCTGACTCAAGGCTACGACCCGGCGCAGCTCGATCCGGCGCCGGATCTGGTGGTGATCGGCAATGCCATGTCCCGTGGCAACCCGGCGGTGGAATACGTGCTGAACAAAGGCCTGCCGTACGTCTCCGGCCCGCAGTGGCTGGCTGATCATGTGCTGCAAGGTCGTTGGGTGCTGGCAGTCGCCGGCACCCACGGCAAAACCACCACCAGCAGCATGCTCGCCTGGGTGCTGGAGCACGCCGGCATGAGCCCGGGTTTCCTGATCGGCGGCGTGCCACAGAATTTCTCCGTGTCGGCGCGGCTGGGCGGTACGCCGTTCTTCGTGATCGAGGCCGATGAATACGACAGCGCGTTCTTCGACAAGCGCTCGAAGTTCGTTCATTACCGCCCACGCACCGCAATCCTGAATAACCTTGAGTTTGATCACGCGGACATCTTCCCGGATCTTCCGGCGATCGAGCGGCAATTTCATCACTTGGTACGCACCATCCCGAGCGAAGGTCTGGTCATCCATCCGACCACCGAGCCGGCGTTGCAGCGGGTGATCGAGATGGGTTGCTGGACCCCGGTGCAGACCACGGGTGCTGGCGGTCAGTGGCAGGTCAAACTGCTCAGCGAAGACGGCTCGGCCTTCGAAGTGATGTTCGAAGGCGTGTCCCAAGGCACCGTCGAATGGGAGCTGACCGGCCAACACAACGTCGCCAACGCCCTGGCGGCGCTGGCAGCCGCGCGGCATGTCGGTGTGGTGCCGTCGATGGGCATTGCCGGTCTGAGCGCGTTCAAAAACGTCAAACGCCGCATGGAGAAGGTCGCGGAAGTTCGCGGCATCACCATTTATGACGACTTTGCCCACCACCCGACCGCCATCGCCACCACCCTCGATGGCCTGCGCAAGCGCATCGGCGACGCGCCGCTGATCGCGATCATCGAGCCGCGCTCCAATTCGATGAAGCTCGGCGCGCACCGTGACGGTTTGCCGGACAGCGTGGTCGATGCCGATCAGGTGATCTGGTACGCCCCGGCCAACCTTGGCTGGGACCTGGCCGCGACCGCCGCGCTGTGCACGGTGCCGTCGATTGTCAGCGATTCGCTGGAGGGCATCATCGAACGCGTGAAGAGCCAGGCGCAGCCCGGTACGCATGTGGTGATCATGAGCAACGGTGGTTTCGGCGGTCTGCACGGCAAACTCGCCGAGGCGCTGCAATGAACGGTTACTCACAGGCCGGCGGCCCGGAGCGCATCACCCTGGCGATGACCGGCGCGTCCGGCGCGCAGTACGGCTTGCGCCTGCTCGATTGTCTGGTGCGTGAAGATCGCGAGGTGCACTTCCTGATCTCCAAGGCTGCGCAACTGGTGATGGCCACCGAGACCGACGTGTCGCTGCCGGCCAAACCGCAGATGATGCAGGCGTTCCTCACCGAATACACCGGAGCGGCCGCTGGGCAGATCCGCGTGTACGGCAAGGAAGACTGGATGTCGCCGGTGGCCTCCGGCTCCGGTGCGCCGGCGGCGATGGTCGTGGTGCCATGTTCGACCGGCACGCTGTCGGCCATTGCGACGGGCGCCTGCAACAATCTGATCGAGCGCGCCGCCGACGTCACCCTGAAAGAGCGCCGCCAGTTGATTCTGGTGCCGCGCGAGGCGCCCTATTCGAGCATTCATCTGGAGCACATGCTCAAGCTGTCGAATATGGGCGTGACGATTCTGCCGGCGTCGCCGGGTTTCTATCACCAGCCGCAGACCATCGATGACCTGATCGATTTTGTCGTGGCGCGGATTCTCAATCTGCTCGGCATCCCGCAAGACATGCTGCCGCGTTGGGGCGAGCATCACTTGAGCAGCGATGAATAAGCTGCTGGCGCTGGTGCTGGCCTTGCAACTGACCGGCTGCGCGACGGCGCGCACCCTGGATGCGGCCAAGCCGGGTGCGCCGGTGGTGTATTCCGGAACGCGACTGGATTGGTATGCGCTCAATGGCGGTTGTTGTGCGAAAGATCGCTTCGGCGCCGAGGCACCGAGCTATCCCGGGGTGGACCTGCCGGCCAGTGCTCTGCTCGATACGCTGTTGTTGCCGTTGTCGCTGCTGACTGTGATTGGCGTTGGATTTCAGGCAACAGGCGGATTGTAGGGGAGTGCTGCGCACTCCATCGCCAGCAGGCTGGCTCCCACATTTTGAAGCTTGCGCTCGCCCCTGTGGGAGCGAGCCTGCTCGCGAAGGCGTTCCTGAGATCGCCGGAGATTATTTGCCGAGCTTGCGCAACTCATCCGACTCGATCACCCGCACCCCATCCTGCTCTTCCAGCGCCAGCCGCCACATCGCCCGCGCCAGTTGGCAGGCTTCGATGCCGCGATACTTGCCTGGAATCAGCTTCGACAACGGCCCGGCCAGTTGCTCGGCCAGGCGCGGTTCGACTCGCTCACCGAGCAGCAGCGAAGGCCGGCAGATGGTCAGTTGCGGCCAGTCCTGCGCGCGCAGTGCCTGTTCCATTTCGCCCTTGACCCGGTTGTAGAACACCGAGGATTTCGGATCGGCACCGATCGCGCTGATGACGATCAGATGCCGCGCGCCCATTTCCCGCGCGCGCTTGGCGAACGCCACGACCATGTCCAGATCCACCGCGCGAAAGGCTTCTTCCGAGCCCGCCTGCTTGATCGTGGTGCCGAGGCAGCAATAGGCGATATCGACGCGCCCGCTCAGTTGCGGCAGAAACGTCTGCGGGTCGCCCACCGGGTTTTCCAGGTGCGGATGTTCCGCCAAGGGTCGACGCGAAGGGGCGAGCACGCGAGAAATCGTCGGCTCGTTGAGCAGGCGATCGAGTAGATGTTCACCGGTCAGTCCGGTGGCTCCGGCAAGCAATACGTGCTGAGGCGTCAAGTACATAGTGTCTCTCCCTTGATACTGTTCAGCTTAGTTGCCTTTTGTCGCCCCGTCGTTCAACGCAGCACTTTGCAACGCTTTACGGGCCTGCTGTTTGCGCAGCAGTTGCCAGTGCGACAACACGGTTTTTGGCGCCCAGATCTGCGGCTCCGAAGCCTCGAAACCATCCGCCAGCTCGCGCTCGGCGACGGTGGCCTTGGCCAGTTTGAAAGCCTGCTCCAGATCATCGGTCTGGTTCAGCGCCTGGGCAAACAACGCGTCGCCAAAGTAGGTGAAATTGGCTTCTTCAGAACAGCCGAACGACACCCGATCCGCGCGCGAGGCGGTCATGATCAGCGTGCGTTCGTCCTTCAGCGCTGGAATGAAACCGCCGGAATAGCACGACGAAATCACGATGATCTTGTCACGGTGCTTCAGTGGCGCCAGCACCGCGGCGAGTTCGTCGGCGGGCAGGTCGGCCAGCTCCATGCGTGGCTGATCGAGCACCAGTTCATGCTCGGCGGTGCCGTGACTGGTCAGGTAAATGAACAGCAAGTCTTCCGGGCCACTGCGTTCGGCCAGGGCTTGCGCGGCGCGGCGCAGGTTTTCGCGGGTGGCCATCGGCCGGTCGCCAAGGTGGTCGCGATGGTTGACCAGACGAATCTGGCCGAAGGCACCAAAACGCGTGTTGAGCATGTTGGCGACAAAGTCGGACTCGCGCAGAAACACGCTCTGCTTGCCATCGCCGCCGAGGGTCAGGGTGTACAGCTCGACGGCCGGAGTCGAGGCGGGAATTGCCGTCAATGCTTCGTCGAGCAAACGACCCTGGGCGAGCAGACCCTGCTCGAGGGTATCTGGCAGCAATTTGCCGTCGGCGTCACGCACGCGCTGGCCGTTGATCCAGGTGCCGCTGAGCACGCTGCCATCGGTCAGCACCAGGGTGCCGCGCCCGGAATAGCTGTCGTTGTCGAAGCCACCGATGTAGAAGCTGCCGTCAGACAGGTTCAAGCGGCCCTGGCCGGTGAAGCGCCAGTCATTGAACACACCGACGTAATGGCTGCCATCCGCACCGATCAGTTCGCCCTTGCCAGTCAGCGCGCCTTCCTTGAACTGACCGAGCCAGACATCGCCGTCGGCATTTTCGTAGCGGCCCTTGCCATGCAACTGATTGTTCTTGAAACCGCCGACATAGACGTCGCCGTCGGCGCTGTTGAAGGTGCCGTTGCCTTCGAGCTGGCCGTTAACGAAGTGGCCGGTGAACGAGTTGCCGCTGGCATCGCCGCGCTGGCCTTCACCGTTGGGTTTGCCGTGGGCGAACTGGCCCTGATAGGAGCTGCCGTCCTCCATTTCCAGACGGCCGAGCCCTGAATACTGATCGGCGCGAAATTCGCCACGGTAGGTCATGCCGTTTTCTTTCAGCGTGCCTTCGCCGTCGCGCCGGCCCTGTTTGAAGCCGCCGGTGTAGCTGCTGGCGTTGGTGGACAGGCTGCCCTGACCGTCGAACAGGCCTTGCACGAACTGGCCGCGATAAACCTCGCCGTTGCTGCCGTGCCATTCGCCCTGACCATGCCACTGGCCCTTGTCGAACTGCCCGGCGTACCAGCTGCCGTTGGGGTAGTCGACGCGGCCCTGGCCTTGCAGCAAGCCATCGACCAGTTCGCCGCGATAGCGTCCGCCGTCCGGCAGGCGCGCATCCGGCGGCAACAGCGATTCGCCGTCGCCGCAAGCGGTGAGCATCAGGGTCAAGGCAAGGGGTGCAAGACAAGCAAGTGAGCGCATAGCGGGATCCGGGCAATTAGGCGACCGAGTATGCCGCAGCTATGCGTCGCATATATAGAGAGGTGACGCGAAACAGCGTGCGCTGCTTCGCATCCGCAGCGATCAGACGAAGCAGAGCGACAGCGGTTCGGCAATATACGCTGGTTTCTCCGAGCCCTCTATCTCGAGGGTCGCGATAGCTTTGAGCAACCATTGACCGGGTTTTTTCTCGGTGACTTCAACCAGATCGACCTTCAAGCGGACTTTCGAGTCGACCTTCACCGGCTGAATGAAACGTACGCTGTCCAGGCCATAGTTGACCACCATCTTCACGCCTTCGGGCAGCACCAGAATGTCTTCCATCAGTTTCGGCATCAGCGACAGCGACAGGAAACCGTGGGCGATGGTGCTGCCAAACGGCGTTTGCGCGGCTTTGACCGGGTCGACATGGATGAACTGATAATCACCGGTGGCTTCGGCGAACAGGTTGATGCGCTCCTGATCGATGGTGAGCCATTCGGAACGTCCGAGTTCCTTGCCGACATGATCTTTGAGCTCTGCAACGGGAACATAGGGCATTGAGACTCTCCTTGGGTTCATCGGTTTTATAGTTTTTCAGGTGCAGGATTTGACCGCCCTGCGAACCACTGTAGATCATCACGGCGATTTGCTGCGGTCAACCGACCATGCTTTTGGCGAATGCCGATCCATAGCGCAGGCGTGCTTATAATGCAGGCGACTTGCGCGGAGAGATGTCTGATGTTGCTACGTGGCCTGACCCTGCTGGTGCTGTTTCAATTGCTCGGCACGGCGCTTAATCATTTGCTGTTGCCGGTGCTGCCGGGGCCGATCATCGGTCTGCTGCTGTTGCTGGGATTCCTGATCATTCGCGGTGAAGTCGGTGAGCCGCTGAACCTTGCCGCTGGCAGCCTGCTGCGTTACCTGCCGTTGCTGCTGGTGCCGCCAGCGGTGGGTGTGATGGTTTATGCCGCGGCGATTGCGGCGGATTTCTGGGCGATTGTCGGCGCGCTGGTGCTGTCGCTGATCCTGTCGATGGCCTTTGCCGGTGTGCTGATGCAGCGTCTGGTCAAACGCCACGCACCGCCGGCGGAGGAGTCCTGATGCTGTTCGATTGGCAAGGTGCGTGGGCGTCGGTCATTCATCATCCGCTGTTCGGCATCGGCATCACCCTCGGTGCCTATCAACTGGTGCTGGCAGCGTTCGAGAAAACCCGCTGGATCTTTCTGCAGCCGGTGCTGGTCTCCATGTTGCTGGTGATTGGCGTGCTGGTCGGTTGTGGCGTGACCTACGCCGAGTACCGCAAGAGCACGGAAATCCTGAGCATCCTGCTCGGCCCGGCGACGGTGGCGCTGGCGGTGCCGCTGTATCTGAATCTGCGGCGCATTCGACAATTGTTTTGGCCGATATTTACTACGCTGGTGATAGGCGGGGTGGTGGCAACCGGAATGGGCGTGGCGCTGGGCTGGTGGTTCGGCGCCGAGCACATGATTCTGATGACCATGGCGCCGAAGTCGGTGACCTCGCCGATTGCCATGCTGGTGGCCGAGCAGATCGGTGGCGTCGCGGCGCTGGCGGCGGTGTTCGTACTGATCACCGGGGTGATCGGGGCGATCTTCGGCCCGGCACTGCTGACCCGTCTTGGCGTGCACAGCCCGGAGGCGCGCGGCATGGCGCTGGGTATGACCGCCCATGCGGTCGGCACGTCGGTGGCGTTGCAGGAGAGTGATGAGTGCGGCGCCTTCGCGGCGCTGGCGATGAGTCTGATGGGCGTGGCCACGGCGGTGTTCCTGCCGTTGGCGGTGTCGATGGTGGTGTAAGGAAATGTCTATGAGTCTGCCGCTTTTCCCGCTGAACACGGTGCTGTTCCCCGGCTGCAACCTCGATTTGCAGATTTTCGAGGCACGCTACCTCGACATGATCGGCCGCTGCATGAAACAGGGCGTCGGTTTCGGCGTGGTGTGCATTCTGGAAGGCAGCGAAGTTGGCGTGGCACCTGAAGGGTTTGCCCTGGTTGGTTGCGAGGCGCGGATTACCGATTTCCAGCAACAGGAAAACGGCCTGCTCGGTATTCGTGTGCAGGGCGGCCGTCGCTTCACGGTATCGCGCACCGAAGTACAGCGCGATCAGTTGATCCTCGCCGATGTCGAGTGGCTCGATGATGAGCCCGAGCAACCCTTGCAGGACGAAGACGCTGATCTGGTCGCGTTGCTCAAGGCGTTGGCGGAGCACCCGATGGTCGAAGCGCTGGATATGGGCACCGAGGCTGTCGGCCAGCAATCGCTGGCCAATCAACTGGCCTACCTGTTGCCGTTCGCTGAAGAAGACAAGATCGATCTGCTGCAGCTCGATGATCCCCAGCAGCGGCTGGACGCGATTCAGGCCTTGCTCGATGAGTTACAAGGCGAGTTGTTCGCTTAGATGTTCGCCTGGTTGCACTTTGCATCAACTGATCGCGTTTGCCAGTATTGTCGCGCTGATGGCTTTACCTTACTTTCAAGTTGCTCGCAGGACGCGAGCAACTTGAACAAGAATAAGGAAGAAGTCATGACTGTATATGAAGATGAATGGGCATTCTGGGACGACATTGCCGGCAAGTATATTTTGAAACATGCCGAGACTGACCATAACGTAAAAAATGTTGTTGACGCTGCATCCACGTATGCAGATCTCATGGTAATTGCGCGACGTAAGCGAAAATCCGCAAAAGTTCCGGCGGGCGATATTCCACGAATGTCCGCGACCGCCTCGACCTGGGTGGCCGCCGCCACTATCTGAATCCTTTGCTTTTTTTCAATGTATGCCTGCCGTTGGTATTGCCAACGGCCGGACGCTTACAGGTGCAATTCATGTCCATAACCAAAATAAACAGCAAAAGCTTCAACGCCCATCTTTATCTGGATGGCCGGCCGGTGGTACTCAATCAACAGCGTCTGCAAAAAGTGCTTGGCCAACCGCGGATTACCAAGGGCGAGCGACTGGAAGCCGAGGTTGGGCTGGCGGATTCGCGCATCGCCAGTTTCATCACGCTGGCCGATCATGAGGATGACGATCCGCAGCTGCTGAAGTTCGTACCCCAAGGTGATGATTATGAAATCACCCTCGTGCAGACCGGAGCATTCGCCAATGCGCGCGTGTTCATAGAGCCTGTAACGCATAACCTTTTAGCCAGCACCAGTGCCGTCGCACAACGCTTTTCTCTGCGTACGTTCGGTGTCCCGAAAATTTCGCCGGCTAATATCGAAGCGGGCCCGGCCCATGTTGAATTGAGCAGAAAAGCGGATGACAGGAACTCGAAAAGCAAGCCGTTGTACCGCTATGCAAGCGACGGCATGGTCACCTTTGTGGACGAGGATCCCAATCAGACCCGGCACAACGCGTTCAATAACAAACCGGCAACGTTTGTCATCAAGGTTATTTGATCGCTTCAGGTTTCATAGCCAATAAAGCGCGCCATTCATCATCGAATGAATGGCGTGTTTTTTCAGGTTCGGTAATGTTCGACCACTGACCAGGTTATGTCATTGGAACGAGTATGTTCACCTTCGGCAGCTTCAATACGACACCACCAGTACGGGCAATTTTATCCATCAGTCCGTCATAGGGATTATTGCCGTATCGATCATAATCATTTGTCCCTGACCAAGTGGCTTTCTCGATAGCTTTGACGCTGTCACCGGCCTGTAGAAAAACATTTTCAACTGTTCGTGTGATCGACAACATAAAAAAATCAAGGCCTGTCATGTTCGGGAACCGGCCAGACGACATCGTCGGCGAACGTTCTGTTGCCTTTGGGCAGGGTCAGGATCACGCCATCAGACTCGGCGATTTCGTCAATCAGCCGGTCATAGACGCTGGTGCCGGAATAGATGTCGTAACTCTGCGAGACCGTCCCGTCCCAGGTGGCCTTCTCGATAGCTTCGGCGCGATCACCAGCCATGGTCAGGACATCCTGAACTCTCACAGCCTTGCTCAGATCAGAGTGCACCAGCCAGATCCGCTCTGCACTGATACCCCGGGTGGGCATCGATATATGACCTTCCATGGAATCGAAAGAATCAACGTAGGCAGTGCCGTTAAGAACATTGTTCTCAGCGATCGGGACAACTTCGACACCTCGTGTGTCGATGGCGTAGACGAAACTCTGACGCTGGTGGGTGCGTTTCGCTTCGTAGCCCTGAGTCTCGTCAAAGACGAACGAACTTTCCGAGTCGGACTCCTCACCGAAGCGCCTTCCTTGCGAGCCTTCGTCTGTGCCGTTGTTCCAGTGTCTTTCCCGGTGCCCGTCCGGGGGCATTATGCCGGGGTAGCGATTGGCCTGAGTGTTGTACTTCAATGCGTTGTAGTAACCGCCGTGGTCAACTGCATAATCCGTAGCTTTGTACAGGCCGAACGTCGCGCTGAACGCTCTCTTGGTGGTGGAGCCGGTAGGGTTGCCCTTGCGATGAATCATCCTCCCGTCTCTGGCCAACTCGAACGGCAGCCGCGTTTCGCCCCTGAACATCGCGGCGATATCCGTGCGGTACAGGATGTTGTGCTTGTTACGCAGATAACCCAGATGGGCGGCGTAGTCCGCCAGAAAGTCCGGGCTGTAATAGCCAGATTCCAAACGCTCGTCGCCGGCGCGAAAACGCGCAGTAAAGCCTTGAAACTCCTCGGCGATCAGCTTGAATCGTTGTGTATTGGTTGTATCGAGCGTCTGGCTTTTATGCTGTTCGGCCCATTCCGGCATTTGTTCTGCATGGCCATCCCTGAGATCTGTGCGCAGCCTGGCCAATTGGGTTTGCGTCAGATTGTAGCTGCACAACAGGTCGCCACGCTCGCTAGATGACAGGTGCGGATACAACCACTTCAATGTGCCGGTGACATGGATATAGTCGTTCCAGGCGACGGTCCGAAGAACCGTTTGTGGGGGCTTGCCAAATGCTTGTGCCTGCTCCCGGAATTCGGTAATCCGGGTTTCATCCACGACATACATATTGAGTATTTCTTCATCTGACCAATGGGCCAGTTTCACTTTGGGCAGCGGCTTGTCTTTTATCTGCGTCGGGTCGATGTAGACCCAGCGATGATTGTGGTCCTTGAGCGCATGGCCGAGGACGGGCGCGTCGCTGGCGGACGCTGCAGCCCTAAACTGATGCAACCCGTTGCTGTCCGGGGTTGCGGAAAACACGTAGGCGTTAGCGGCCAGAAACGTGAGATGTCGATCCAGGCTCCACAGGTTGTTTTGCGTGGTGCGATAAATCGGTGGGCCAAATGCCTGAAGACTGGCCATGACCGCTCGATATTCACCTGTGCCCTGATCGTAACGCACCTGAACGTGAGCCCGTTGCTCCTCACCGGGGAGTTGCACGTCTACCCATTCACGCATGCGCTGATGTCTGATGCCGGTCGCATCCGGAGGCGGCATTTCGACGACGTACGGGTGTGTGAAATCCTCCAGCGAATACTTCGCGCTCGAGTGGCTGTCCACGGAGCTGCCGCGCATGATGCTGACGTCAACCGCTGCGGGAGTTGGCCGCGAGAGTGCGGGGGTTTCCAATGTAAGGTCAAACGGCAAACGTTCCGGAAAATAGTTCGAGACGCGGCCCGATGATGGCCCGGCTGGATTTGGGTCTGCACCGTCTCGTGAAGACCGCGCAGAGGTGCCTGTTTCAATGGGAGGTGTTTTCGGGCGCGTGCCCGCTTTTGGTCGCATGGTTCAATCTCCTTGTGAAAAAAACAGCCTGTCCATTGGCTGCGTGTTACGCGCGCTGATGCGGCAGTCGGAGCCACATCGGCGCGCTGGATTCAGGCAGAAACGCTCAGGCTTTGCGGTCTGTCGAGATCAGCAGATCTTCCGGTCTGATCGGGTTCTGTGGATCGCTGTCGAGGCACCAGTGCTTTTTCGTCGAGCGATAACTCACTTTTCCCTCTTTCCCCTTGGCACTGATATGGGTGACATGCACGCTCACCGCCAGTTCTTTGCGTTGACGGTGCGCTTCGATATCCGCGACAAGCGCATCGACACTGGCGTAACCGCGCGCGTCGATCACATACAGTTGCAAAACTTCGAACAGCAGCGACACGTCATAGATATTGCCGGTGGACGTTACGACGCTGACTGATTCGACGGGCGCGTCATCATCGATCTTCGGCAACTCGACTATCGCACTGCCGATGCGCAAGCGGTTGGCCTGCAGCTGAATGTCATCGCGCCTGACCGTTTCCGTCAGAGCGCTGGTAAAGAAGTTCCAGAGCGATGCGTTGGCGGTTTTCGCGGCAGCGCCCGGTGTCGACAGGCGCACGATGCAATCGCTGGCCAGGTATACGTCGTAAGTGGAACTTTGCCCGTGGAGCACATGGATGCCGGTATGCGGTCCTGCGGGAATCGTGACTTTGCTCGGTTGTGCTGGCAGTGCCAGCTTTTCGCCGGCGAGCGGCCGGGTGAACAGGTAATTGCCGGTGCGTCGTTTCAGGCAGCTGCGGGTGCTCTGGCTGCGGGGACCGGGGTGGCGGGCATCGTCTTCGTAATTCAGATCGGGCACTTGCAGACGGTACGACACCTCATCCTGGAAAATCACGACAATGTCCTGTGCAAGCAGCGGCGTGGTGACTTTCAAGCTGTTTCTGCCGCTGTAACCGGTGGCCGCCGCGATAGGCTGAATGACCCCTTTGAAAGTCACGGTCTTTTCCGGCAAGTGCAGCGACAAGTGGATGTCTTTGTAGGTCAGGTGAGTATTGCCGGAGACCCCCTTGCGGACTTCGACGGCATAACTGACCACGACGTCCTTGATCTCGGTGCTTTTGAAATCCAGGTGCACCGAGCGAGAGGTCCGTGGCGCATGGCGTTTGCCGACGAATTCGATTGCGCCAGGCAGGCGCGATACGAAGTGCCGTTTGCGCCCAAGGTCATTGATTTCCACGGTCCCGGCATTGACGATTTCCGCCGCAGGGCTCGGTTTGCCGATGACGGTTACCGCCACATCGACACGCTCGATCGAAGTCGCGCCCGGTTTGCTCGGCAGCAGCGCCAGCAATTCATAGTCATCCTGCGTCTTGAACACCAGTTTGCTGTTTTTCAGCTGGCGCTCACCGTCGACCCGTTGGTAAACGTTTTCGATGGTCAGGACATGCTCGGGATCGCTGCCGTCGACGCCACGCAGGGAGCGGATCACCAAGGCAGTGTCGTTGATTTCCCAATGCTGGATGATTTCCCGGGGCCAGCCAAACTCGATCAGGCTGGCATGCTCGCCGTCTTCGATAATCGTTGTGCGCGCGCAGGTGTCGGCGATGTAATAGCGGTCCTTTCCGCTGCCGCCGTCCACCCGGCAATCGAAACCGGCGATGGCTACGGTGTCGTCGCCGCCGCCGGCATTGACCCGGTCATTACCGTTGGCGGCAATCCGGTTGGCCTCATCGCTGCCGGTGACACGGCTGGTGCCCTTGCGCAGCGTCGAGACGTTTTCGATCGACGTCAGTTGCGCAACGTGCACCGCTCCGGCATCGGGGTCGAGACCGCGCAGGCTGACCTTGCCGCTTTGCAGGTCGACGTCGTGGCCGATATGGCGGGTGTCATCCAGTGGGCGACTGCCTTCGAACGCCAGGGTGTCTGAGCCGGCGCCGCCATCCAGTACGCTGAGGTGCGCCGGTTTGCTCGTGCGGTTGAGTTCGGCTTCGGTGACTTCCTGATAGAACGCATCGCTTTTGGCGCCGCCCGTCAAGGCTTTGTGATTGTTGCGGTAGGTAAAGAGATTGGCCTGGTCCGCTACGCCGACCACTCGATCATTGCCGTCGCCAAGGCGCCAGAACACGCCTTTGCCATCCCCGGCGGTGCCCGAGACCTTGCCTTTGAGATCCGCTGGCAGACCTTCGCCGGCATCAATCATGTCGTCGCCTTCCACGATCGCCGCGTAGCTGTCGAGCTTGAACGGTTTTTCACCTGCGGCTTCGTCCCATTGGTACTGCCAGATTTCCACGGGCTTGAGTTGCACACTGAAAGCGCCGTTGACGATGTGTTCGAGGGAGTGTTTGTAAGCGCCGTCGAGCATCTGCCGAGCGGACAATTGCAGTTGGCCTTCATGGTCGCGATAACCCTTGGACAGCTTGAAGCGGTCCATGACGTCCTTGTCCATCTCCTGACGGGTGAAGGCGAACCAGCCGGAGCGCAGGCGTTCGTGGAACGTCAGTTCGATGTAATCGTCGATGTCATCGACCACGCGCGCGGCCTGGTAAATCATCGAGCCGGCGATCAGCAGACCGGCGGCGGCCAGGCCGAGCGGACCGGCGACGCTGCCAAAACCGGCCAGCGCGGCCACCCCCAGGGCCAGGCTGATGCCCGCGCCGGCAATGCTGAACCCGGCACTGACGTAATGGTCCTGGGCTTCCTTGCCGCTGGAGGCTGCCGCTGCGTTGAACGACTTCACCGCATCGGTGATGTCGAACGGCAAGGTCAGGATGCTGGCGAACACACCGGCGCCGCGTCCCAGGTATTTGCCGAACGAGGTGCGCGGAAAGTAGCGGAACACCTTGCCGCCCTCAGTGAGCATGGCCTGGCCGCCCTTGCTGAACCCTTGCTCAAGGATCAGCGAGCCCAGTTCGGCGGCAATCGAGCCACCCTGAAACCAGGCCTCTCCCGTCTCGCCATGCTGGATCGCATCGAGCATGGCCCGGTAGCCGCTGTAGATACCGAATGCCTGCATGCCGACACCGGCGCCGCTCATCAAATAGCTTTTGCCTTTGTTGACCCACCCGGGCGAGTTTTCCAGGGCGTCGACAGATTGCACATCAAGCTTCTGCGCCGCCTCGCAGAAATGATTGAGGCGTCCCATCAAACTGCCTGGCTTGATGTCGCTGGCGCTGACGAACAGTTTTCCCGCATCGGCCGAACGCTGGCTGGAAATTTCAAAAAACAGCAGACCGGGGCCGTCGATGTCGGCGGCATCGATGGCTTTCAACCGTGCCTGGGCCTTGTCCGCATCGAAATTGAGCCCGTCGAGAAATGCCTGATCGACGCTGCGCATGCCGGCGTTCGTCGGGTTGATGGGTTGACCGTGAACCGTGGCCCCGAACGCCTGGAGTTCGACCCGGGTGGTCGTGACCTCGCCGATGCGCAACGGGCCAAAATGTTCATCAAGGGAGGCCAGCGTGCGCCGCAAAGGGGCGTTCGGGTCCGCCGGGCTGGCACTGTTCGATGGCTCGATGTGAGCCGGCTGCTGTCCATAAGGGTTGGCCGAGGCAGCGATCTGCTGCACGCCGATTGCGCGGGCCTCAAGGGCGGCGACGCTGGGTGTGATAAGTGTTGACACGATTAGTCCTTTAATAAGTGGCGTTAGCCGGTATCCGTACCGGGTGTGTTCATCAGCTCTACGTTGCCTGGAACGTCAGAGTGCTCACGGCCAGCTGATGTCATGGGCGAATTCGTTGCGGTTGCCGGAAAGTCTGAGGATTGGCCGGCCGGCTGCTTCGACGCCGTCGATCAAACGGTCGTATTCGAAGCCATTGGTGTGTCCGGCATGCGTAGCGGCTTCGATGCGCTCGGCGTCATCGCCCGCCTGGGTCTTGATGTGGTCGACCCGGGCGGCTTTGGTTCGCGATGAGTCGAGCAACCAGATGCGCTCGGCCGGCAACCCGCTGCGCGTGACCGAAATCAGCCCCTCGAAGTCGTCGGAGGGGAACCAGGTCGGTGGCGTATCGCGGGCCGCTGAATTGAACATCATGTTTTCCTCATGCGGGACCACTTCCAGATTTCGTGTGTCGAGGACATAGAGAAACATTTCTTTCTGTTTTTCCCGACTGCTGCGGTAATGCCGGTCATGATCCCAGGCGATCGGACTGGCCGGATTCGACCAGTCGGAGGAACTTGTACTTTCGCTATCACTGGTATCGCCATCGGAGGACGATTCATCGGCCGCGCGCCCCGGGTGTTTACTGGTCTGGCGCTCGTAACGCAGGTATTCCGGGTCGGGTCTGCTGGCGTACATCAGCCCTTCGTTGAGGCTGAACGTCGCGCTCAACGGTTTGTGCGTGGTTGCGCCCGGTTCATGGTGATAGCGCGGCAACAGCGTGCCGTCGTTTGCCAGTTCAAACGGGGTGCGTTCATCACCACGGAACAGCGCCGGAACGTCGGTGCGGTACAGACAGTTGTTCTTGTTGCGCAGGTATCCGAGTTTGCCAAGCAGGGCTTCACGCACCTCGCGGGTCAAGCTGTTTTCCGGGGCGTACCAGTCGTGCCGGGCATCGCGCTTGAGGTGGAGTTCTTCGGCGGCGTCGCGACTCAATTGCTCAAGGCGTTGTGGATTGCCGACGTCCTCGGTCAAGCGCTTGTGCGCCTCGGCCCATTGCGGCATCGCCAGGGTGGTTTTCAACTCCTGGCGCAGGCGCGTCAATTGACTCGGCAACAGGTTGTAGGACTGCAGAAAGGTCGCGCTTTGCGCACGCGTCAGGGTCGGGTGCAGCCAGCGCAGGGCGTTGTTCAACAAATCATTGTGCGGGTTGGCTGTATCGCGGCCTTCGACCCAGGCGGGCGGCTTGCCGCTGATAGCGGCTTCGGCGCGAAATCTGACGATGTCCACGCCGTCGATGCCGTACAGCAGCCAGATCTCGCGATCGGTCCAGTGCTTGAGCTGCGCAGGTTCGGCGCCAAATCCGGCCGCTGGCGCAGTGACCCGCACGGCGTTGCCGAACCGGTCCATGAAGGCAAACTGGATGTCGGTCGGCTTGGCGCTCAGGTAGGGCATGAATTCGTAATAACCCTGGGTATCCGGCGAGCGAGAAGTAGGGCGGTAACGTGACTGGTCGATATAGATCGGGGGATCGGCCGGTCGTGGCTGTTTGGCGACAGTCGACTCGGTGTCGGCAAGCGCGGGGCGCTTTGGTGCAAGCGGCTCGAGTGTCAGCCGTTCAGCGTCGGCAGCAGGACTCGCGGGCTCATGTTCGCTCAGCCGCCAGGTCGGCCGGTCTGCATTCTTGTACAACCTGGGGCCGGAAGGATTGCGCTCGGTCAGCAGCTTGCCGTACCAGGCGCCTGAATCATCGGTGCCGACGTGAGTGGTCTCGAGTCCGCCGGCATATTCGACGTCGACGAAGCGCCGGCCGACGATCCAGCGAAAACCGTCTTCGTCCGCAGGCTGCATGCCGTGCAGGAAATCCTGCTTGAGCCAGTAGCGTTCCAATGAGGACGCAGGGTGGGCCAATGGAAGATTTTGCGTCGCCACGGTGCTGATGACAACGGCGGGAGGAGGGACGATATCGGCCCCGGTGTCGGCGCTGCGCGCTGGATTGGCGGGGTCCTGCAAGCCGGGCAGGCGCCATGTTGAAGGTAATCCTGGCGTGATCGCTGGCGTAAAGGGCGGCGGCTCCGGTGGACGGTTGGCGGGCGTTGGTTTGCGCGGTGTTTTAGGACTCATGAATGACTCGTATCAATAGATAAACAAAACCCGAACTGTTTGAAAGTGACAGTGAGTGGTTGTTTTGAATATCGAAAGTTATTGAACTGGATGAGCCAATCTAATGCTTTTTGCGCGGTGTGAAGTTCTTTATCGTGCGGTTTCAGTAGCGATTATGTAACCCGGTTTTTTATTGGCTGTGCTGGTGCGAAAGTTGATATTCGCCTGCGAGAAAACTTACTCGCGCAGGCGTTTTATGAGTCAGTTTAATAGCACTGCTCCCGTCGGAAACTTCCGAAAAGAACAGTGCGAGAAAATAACGCTTGTGCAGTTCCAGTCAATAAGCGTAACGCAACAGCGTATGCGGAAGATGGCGCAGCACGAAGAATCCGAACAAGGCAATCATCGATGGCAGGATCAACCACCAGATCTTGAACGGCATCGGGCTGAGGGAAGTCTGGCGCTGGCTCAGCCATAGCATCGCGGCGCAAACGCAACTGGCGAGCATGGCGCCGGCAAGGATGTCGGTCGGCCAGTGCGCTCCCAGATAGACCCGCGACAAGGCGATAGAGAGCGCCGGGATGCAAGCGATCAGCAGCCAGGTCAGGCGCATGCGTGGCGGCTGGCCGCGACCGGCCAGCACGCCCAGTGTCAGGAACAAGGCAAACGCGCCAGAAGCATGGCCGCTGGGCATGCTGTAGGTGGTCAATGGATCACTGAGTACTTCGGGGCGCACTCGGGCGAAGAAGTATTTGGTGCCGGTATTGGCCATTGCTGTGATCAGCATGGTGGCACCGGCGAACATCGCCTGGCGCCACTGCTTGCACAACAGCAACAGCACGACCAGCAGGGCACTGAACAGCAGCATGTTGCGGAATTCGCCTATCAGCGTCAGCGTCACGGCAATTTCGTCCAGCGCGGGCTGGCGATGTTCCTGCACCAGAGTCATCACGCCGTTGTCCAGCGCGGTCAGGTACGGGTAGCCGATGAACAGGCCGATCAGGATCAACAGGCTCATGCCGCCGATCCAGATCGTCGCGCGACGATGGCGACGAACGCTGCTGTTGACGCTCAGGCCGAGCATCACCGCGATGCTGGCGGCGACAATCCCCGCTTCGAGCCAGAAACCCTCGGGCAAGGGCAGGCGGAACGCCGCGCCCGTAGCCCAACCCGGCAGCAGGTACGCAAGGCTCCAGCCTGCCGCGGCGAGCAGGCTGACCGCGATGAAGCGCGGGAACGGCATGTCGCACATGCCCGCCACCATCGGCAGCATGGGGCGTAGCGGGCCGATGAAGCGACCGACCAGCAGGCTGGCGATGCCGTAACGCTGGAAATACGACTCGGCACCTGCCATCCACTGCGGATGGCTGCGTAGCCCCGGCAGGCGACGGATGTTTTGATGGAAATACCGGCCAAGGAAATACGAAATCAAGTCACCGAGGATGCCGCCGAGAAAACCCAACAACAGGGTTTCGCTCAGTGACAGCGCGCCGCTGCCGGCCAGAACCGCAACCGCGAACAGCAGAACGGTGCCCGGCACAATCAGTCCGGCGATCGCCAGGCATTCCACCAGCGCCACAACGAACACCGCAGCCGCCAGCCATTGTGGATTGGCCGCCAGCCAGCCGGTCACGCTATCGAGCCATGGGCCCATACAGAAAAACTCCATCAAAGCTGCAATTGATATTCAGGGGATTACTGCTCCCACAGAGGGAAATCAGTTATTGGCGGATACGGTATCCGTGCCGGACAGCAGAAAATAATCCCGGCCTTCGACCTGACCCCGGCGCAGCGGGTTCCGCGTGCACCATTGTGCGTAGGCTGCATCGACGAAGCGGTACATCAGGTGCTCGTCCCGTCCGAGGGGAATGCCCAGACGAGTCGTTTGAATAATGTGTGAGGGCGCGGGACCGGTGTCCTCCACCAGCAGCAGTTCGTGGTCGAAGCGCTTGGCGTCCCACATCGGTACTTTCAGCCCGAGTGCCTTGCACAGCAATGTCTGCCCGGCGCAGAGCTTGTGCGCAGGGCGCGCGCGACCCTGAGCGTCGGGATTGTTCAAAAGCATTTGCGCCATGCTCGCCGGTCCGCTGATTTCATCAACCCACGGGTAGGCCGATTTGATCAGCACCGCATTGCCCGGACCCTGCGCGCTGAAATTCAGCGAATCGCCGCCCCGGGCGTAATACATATAGATGTGCCCGCCATCCAGAAACAAAGCCTTACGCTTTTCCGTGTAACCGAGTGAGGCATGGCTGCCTTTTTCGGCGCAGTAATAGGCTTCGGTTTCGATGATTCGCGCGCTCAGCCATAGATTGCCGACGCGATGGCGGATGACTTTGCCGAGCAGATCCTGCGCCAGCACTTGGGCGTCACGCTCGAAAAAACTGTCCGGCAGGCCCACGGGCAGGCGTGCGGGTTCGGGGCGTTGGGGCTCTTTGGTCATGATGGGCAAGGCTGATCCAGGCTCAAGAGGTCGTGATGATAACAACGCTGAGCTTAATTACGTCTGAATGAAGGCCATTCGCAGCTCATTTTGACCATCCGCCCGTCACCGCTGTTAGTCCCGGGACGTGACAGCTATAATCTGCCGCTTTCCTCTTTGCCAAGACCCCAGCAGACCATGACTGAGTCCGTTCTTGACTACATGACCCGATTGGGTCGCGCCGCCCGCAGCGCTTCCCGGGTCATCGGCCGTGCCAGCACCGCGCAGAAAAACCGCGCCCTGCAGGCCACCGCCAATGCTCTGGACGCCGCACGTGCCGAGCTGGCTGCCGCCAATGAACAGGATCTGGCCGCCGGTCGCGCCAATGGTCTGGAGCCGGCCTTGCTGGAGCGTCTGGAACTGACCCCGGCACGCATCGACGGCATGATCGTCGGTTTGCGTCAGGTCGCTGCGCTGCCGGATCCGGTCGGCGCGATCCGTGACATGAGCTTCCGTCCGTCGGGGATTCAGGTCGGCAAGATGCGCGTGCCGCTGGGCGTAATCGGGATCATCTACGAATCCCGGCCCAACGTGACGATCGATGCCGCCAGCCTGTGCCTGAAATCGGGCAATGCGACAATTCTGCGCGGTGGCTCCGAAGCGATACATTCCAACCGGGCGATTGCCGCGTGCATTCAACGCGGTCTGGCCGAGGCCGAATTGCCCGCCGCCGTGGTGCAAGTGGTGGAAACCACCGACCGTGCCGCCGTCGGCGCGATGATCAGCATGCCCGAATACGTCGACGTGATCGTGCCGCGCGGTGGCCGTGGCCTGATCGAACGCATCAGCCGCGATGCCCGCGTACCGGTGATCAAGCACCTGGACGGCATCTGCCACGTTTATGTCAGCGAGCACGCCGATCTGGGCAAAGCCCAGCGCATTGCCTTCAACGCCAAGACTTATCGCTATGGCATTTGCGGGGCGATGGAAACGTTGTTGGTCGATCAGACTGTTGCGCAGGATTTTCTCCCTGCCATGGCCGCTCAGTTTCGCGAAAAAGGCGTCGAACTGCGCGGCTGCGAGCGCACCCGAGCGATCATCGAAGCCGTAGCAGCCACCGAGGACGACTGGAGCAGCGAGTATCTGGCGCCGATTCTGTCGATCCGCGTGGTCGACGGGCTGGATCAGGCCATTGAACACATCAACCATTACGGCTCCCACCACACCGACTCGATCGTCAGCGAAAACCTCGCTGACACCCGGCGCTTCGTGGCGGAAGTCGACTCGGCCTCGGTGATGATCAACACGCCGACCTGCTTTGCCGATGGATTTGAATACGGATTGGGTGCCGAGATCGGCATTTCTACTGATAAGCTGCACGCCCGCGGCCCGGTGGGCCTCGAAGGTCTGACCTGCGAGAAGTACATTGTGGTCGGTGATGGCCAGTTGCGCGGCCAGGCGACGGTCTGACTTGACCGACCTCGACCTGACAGCGCCGCAGACCGGCAGCGAGTCGCGCCCACGACGCATCGGCGTTCTGGGCGGTACGTTCGACCCGGTGCACATTGGCCATTTGCGCGGCGGGCTGGAAGTCGCCGAAGCGCTGGCGCTCGATGAGCTGCGCATGCTGCCCAGCGCACGTCCGCCGCATCGCGGTGCGCCGCAGGTGTCGGCGCAGGATCGGCTGGCCATGGTCGAGTGTGCGGTGGCCGGTTTGCCGCCGCTGATGGTGGACGCCCGCGAATTGCAGCGGGACAAGCCGTCATGGACCATTGATACCCTGGAGTCGCTGCGCGCCGAAATGCCCGCCGAGACCCAGGTTTTTCTGCTTTTGGGCTGGGACGCATTTTGCGGCCTGCCCACTTGGCACCGCTGGGAAGAGTTGCTCCAGCATTGCCACATCCTGGTGCTACAGCGCCCGGACGCCGACAGCGAACCGCCGGATGCCTTGCGCAACCTGCTGGCAGCGCGTTCGGTGAGCGACCCGCTGGCCCTGAACGGGCCGAGCGGACAGATTGCATTCGTCTGGCAGACGCCGCTCGCGGTTTCCGCCACCCAGATCCGTCAACTGCTGGCCAGCGGTAAGTCGGTACGTTTCCTGGTGCCCGACGCGGTCCTGGCCTACATCGATGCGCACGGTCTGTACCGTGCGTCGAACTGAACAAGGCGTGCTTCACGGATACGAATCACCGTATCGCCAAGCCGCCGAATACATGAGCAAAACGAGTTTTATATGACTGACAAAGATCTACCGAAAGTAAAGCGCAAAGGCACCTTCAAGAGCGCGCCGCTGCCGGAAGTCGCCAGCACCAACGAGCCGCTCAAGGGCGACGAACTGGTCAAGCTGGCCGTCGCCGCACTGGAAGACGTCAAGGCCCAGGATATCCAGGTCATCGATGTGCGCGAAAAGCAGAGCATCACTGACTACATGATCATCGCCACCGGTACCTCCAACCGCCAGATCAACGCGATGCTCGACAAGGTTCGCGAAGAAGTCAAAAAGCAGGGCGCCAAGCCGCTGGGCGAAGAAGGCAAGGGCGACAGCGACTGGGTGCTGCTCGACCTCGACCTGGTGATCGTGCACATGATGACGGCCTCGGCACGTCAGTTCTACGACCTGGAACGCCTCTGGGCCGGTGCCGAGCAGAGCCGTGCGGCCGACGCCAAGCATCACAGCCCGGAAAACACCCACGAGCATTTCACCAAGCTCAACAAAGACCAGCTGTAAGGGATTGCTGTGCGACTGCGCCTGATCGCCGTCGGTTCACGCATGCCCAAGTGGGTGGAAGAAGGCTGGCATGAATATGCCAAGCGTCTTCCGTCCGAGCTGGCGCTGGAACTGGTGGAAATACCGCTCAATACCCGTGGCAAGAATGCCGACGTGGCCCGATTCATCCGCCAGGAAGGCGAAGCCATGCTGGCCAAGGTCGGGCAGAACGAGCGGATCGTCACGCTGGAAGTCCACGGCAAACCCTGGAGCACCGAGCAACTGGCGGTCGAACTCGATCGCTGGCGGCTGGATTCGCGCACGGTCAATTTCATGGTCGGTGGCCCCGAGGGGCTGGCGCCGGAAGTCTGTGCCCGTGCCGATCAGCGCTGGTCCTTGTCGCCGCTGACATTGCCGCATCCGCTGGTGCGCATCCTTATCGGCGAACAGTTGTATCGTGCCTGGACCGTGTTGTCCGGTCACCCTTACCACAAGTAAGCCTGCCCTCATGTCTCAGCCGATCCGCATCAAGGACCACGAAAAGGACGCCCGTCTGGTGCGCAGCCGCGTCGTGTTCGGGGCCATTGCGGTCATGTTGCTGATTGGCGTACTGATCGCGCGGCTGTATTTCCTGCAAGTGATTCAGTACGAGTACCACTCGACCCTGTCGGAGAACAACCGCGTCCATGTGCAGCCGATTCCGCCCACGCGCGGGCTGATCTTCGACCGCAACGGCGTAGTGGTCGCGGACAACCGCCCAAGCTTCAGCCTGAGCATGACCCGCGAGCGCTCCGGCGACTGGCAGCAGGTGCTCGACGTTATTGTCGAGGTGCTTGAGTTGACGCCCGAGGACCGGGTGATCTTCGAGAAACGCATGCGTCAGGGGCGTCGGCCGTTCGAACCAGTGCCGATCCTGTTCGAGCTCAGCGAAGAGCAGATTGCCCGCATCGCCGTAAACCAGTTCCGCCTGCCGGGCGTCGAGGTCGTCGCGCAACTGGTTCGTCATTACCCGCAGGGCGCGCATTTTGCGCACTCGGTGGGCTACATGGGGCGGATCAACGAGAAAGAGCTGAAAAGCCTCGATCCAGTCAACTACAGCGGCACCCACCACATCGGCAAGACCGGCATCGAGCGTTTCTACGAGCCGGAATTGCACGGTCAGGTCGGTTACGAGGAAGTCGAGACCAACGCCCGGGGCCGCGTATTGCGCGTGCTCAAACGCACCGATCCGATTCCCGGCAAGGACATCGTCCTGAGCCTGGACATCAAGTTGCAGGAAGCTGCAGAAGCCGCGCTGGGCGGGCGGCGTGGCGCGGTGGTCGCGCTTGATCCGAAGACCGGTGAGGTGCTGGCGATGGTCAGTCAGCCGAGTTTCGACCCCAATCTGTTCGTCACCGGGATCAGCTTCAAGGCTTACGCCGAATTGCGCGATTCCATTGACCGGCCGCTGTTCAACCGCGTGTTGCGCGGTCTCTACCCGCCGGGCTCGACGATCAAGCCGGCGGTGGCGATTGCCGGTCTCGATGCCGGCGTCGTCACCGCTTCCAGTCGGGTGTTCGACCCGGGCTATTACATGCTGCCCAACTACGATCACAAGTACCGCAACTGGAACCGCACCGGGGACGGCTTCGTCGACCTCGACACGGCGATCATGCGGTCCAACGACACCTACTTCTATGACCTGGCGCACAAGCTCGGCATCGATCGGCTGTCGGCGTACATGAACAAGTTCGGTATCGGCCAGAAGGTCTCGCTGGACATGTTCGAAGAATCCCCCGGCCTGATGCCATCGCGCGAATGGAAGCGGGCGACACGCAAACAGGCATGGTTCCCCGGCGAAACCCTGATTCTCGGGATCGGCCAGGGCTACATGCAATCGACACCGCTGCAACTGGCCCAGGCCACGGCGCTGGTGGCCAACAAAGGTATCTGGAATCGTCCGCACCTGGCCAAATCCCTCGACGGGGTGAAGCCGGTGGATGACAACCCGATGCCGAACATTGTGCTGCGCGATCCGTCCGACTGGAACAAGGTCAACCATGGCATGCAGCAAGTGATGCACGGCGCCCGCGGCACCGCGCGCAAAGCGGCGATCGGCGCGCAGTACCGCATCGCCGGCAAGTCGGGCACCGCCCAGGTCGTGGCGATCAAGCAGGGCGAGAAGTACGACCGCTCCAAGGTCCAGGAACGCCACCGCGACCACGCCCTGTTCGTCGGGTTTGCTCCGGCCGATGACCCGAAGATCGTCGTCTCGGTGATGGTTGAGAACGGTGAGTCCGGTTCTGGTGTTGCGGCACCGGTAGTGCGCCAGGTGATGGACGCCTGGCTGCTCGACAAGGACGGACATTTGAAGGCCGAGTACGCCAGCCCAATCACTGCGGAGGCCACGGCCCGTGATGAATAACTTCGATCGCATGCTCTCCAGCGAGGATGTGATGCGTCGCCGCGCGACGTTGCTGCAAAGGCTGCATATCGATGGCCCGCTGTTGATCCTGTTGCTGATTCTCGCCGCCGGCAGCCTGTTCGTGCTGTATTCAGCCAGCGGCAAGAGCTGGGATCTGCTGGGCAAACAGGCGACATCGTTCGGCATTGGTCTGGTGGCGATGATCGTCATTGCCCAGTTCGAACCGCGATTCATGGCGCGCTGGGTGCCGCTCGGTTATGTCATCGGCGTGGTCTTGCTGCTGGTGGTGGACATCATGGGCCACAACGCCATGGGCGCCACGCGCTGGATCAACATTCCCGGGGTAATCCGCTTCCAGCCCTCTGAGTTCATGAAGATCCTCATGCCGGCAACCATCGCCTGGTACTTGTCCAAACGCACCTTGCCGCCGCAACTCAAGCACGTCGGCATCAGCCTGATGCTGATCGGCGTGCCGTTCGCGCTGATCGTGCGACAGCCCGACCTCGGCACTTCGCTGCTGATTCTGGCCGGTGGCGCCTTCGTGCTGTTCATGGGCGGGTTGCGCTGGCGCTGGATCATCAGCGTGCTGGCGGCGGCGATTCCGGTGTCGGTGGCGATGTGGTTTTTCATCATGCACGACTACCAGAAGCAACGAATCCTGACCTTTCTCGATCCGGAGAGCGATCCGCTGGGCACTGGCTGGAACATCATCCAGTCGAAAGCCGCGATCGGTTCTGGCGGTGTGTTCGGCAAAGGCTGGCTGCTGGGCACCCAGTCGCACCTGGACTTTCTCCCGGAAAGCCACACCGACTTCATCATTGCCGTTCTCGGCGAAGAGTTCGGTCTGGTCGGCATTTGCGCGCTGCTGCTGATCTATCTGCTGTTGATCGGCCGCGGGCTGGTGATCACTGCTCAGGCGCAGACCCTGTTCGGCAAATTGCTCGCCGGGGCGTTGACGATGACATTTTTTGTTTACGTTTTCGTCAACATCGGTATGGTCAGTGGCCTGTTGCCGGTCGTAGGGGTGCCGTTGCCATTCATTAGCTACGGAGGAACTTCGCTGGTGACACTGCTGTCAGCGTTTGGGGTTTTGATGTCGATCCATACCCATCGCAAGTGGATCGCACAGGTTTGAATAAGGTGAACAGTTCAATGCAAGTCATGCGTGGCTGGGCGACTCGATGCGCGCCGCTGGTTGGCCTGATGGGCCTGCTGGGCAGCGTGCAGGAAGCGCTGGCCGGCGAATACGAAGGCTCGCCGCAGGTGGCCGAATTCGTTGGTGAAATGACCCGCGACTACGGTTTCGCCGGCGAGCAACTGATGGCGGTATTGCGCGAGGCGCAGCGCAAACAGGCGATTCTCGATGCCATTTCCAGGCCAGCCGAGCGGGTCAAGCAGTGGAACGAATACCGCCCGATGTTCATCACCGACGCGCGCATCGCCCGCGGTGTCGACTTCTGGCGTCAGCACGAGGCAACCCTGGCGCGTGCCGAGCAGGAATACGGCGTACCGGCACAGGTCATCGTGTCGATCATCGGCGTTGAAACCTTTTTCGGACGTAATACCGGTAATTACCGGGTGATCGATGCGTTGTCGACGCTCGGTTTCGACTATCCTCCCCGTGCCGAATTTTTCCGCAAGGAACTGCGCGAGTTCTTGCTGCTGGCCCGTGAAGAACAGGTCGATCCATTGACCCTCAAAGGCTCCTACGCCGGGGCCATGGGCCTGCCGCAATTCATGCCGAGCAGCTTTCGCGCCTATGCGGTGGATTTCGACGGTGACGGCCACATCAATATCTGGAACAACCCGGACGATGCGATCGGCAGCGTTGCCAGTTATTTCAAGCGTCACGGCTGGGTCGCCGGCGAGCCGGTGGTCAGCCGCGCCGATGTTGCCGGCGAGCACGTCGATGAAGGCCTGACCAGCGGCATCGAGCCGACGAAAACGGTCGCAGAGTTGCGGGCGCTGGGCTGGTCAAGTCATGATGCGCTGCGCGATGATATGCCGGTTACCGCATTTCGCCTTGAAGGCGACAACGGCCCGGAATACTGGATGGGCCTGAAGAATTTCTACGCAATCACGCGTTATAACCGCAGCGTGATGTACGCCATGGCCGTACATCAACTGTCTGAACAGCTGGTACAAGCACGGGGCGTCAAGTAATGCAGGCATTGCCTAATCATAAACCCCTGAAGCTGGTGGCTTTCGCTGCGTTGGCAGTTCTGGTCGCCAGTTGCACGACCAGCCGCACCCCGACGCAGAAAACACCGTCCACTGCTGTCCGCGCCCAGCCGGGCCTGGACATCAACCGCGCGCATAAAGACGGCGCGCCGTGGTGGGATGTCGATGTCTCGCGCATTCCGGATGCGACGCCGACCCTGCACACCGGGCCGTACAAGGCCAACCCTTATACCGTGCTGGGCAAGACCTACTTTCCGCTGCAGGAATCCAAGACCTACGTCGCTTCCGGCACGGCGTCCTGGTACGGCACCAAGTTTCACGGGCAGAACACCGCCAACGGCGAGGTCTATGACCTGTACGGCATGAGTGCCGCACACAAGACCTTACCGCTGCCAAGTTACGTTCGGGTGACCAACCTGGACAACAACAAGACCGTGATCCTGCGCGTCAACGACCGCGGCCCGTTCTATTCCGATCGCATCATCGATCTGTCCTACGCGGCGGCGAAGAAACTCGGTTACGCCGAAACCGGCACCGCGCGGGTCAAGGTCGAAGGCATCGATCCGCAGCAATGGTGGGCCGCCAAAGGCCGTCCGGCGCCGCTGATGCTCAACGAGCCGCAAGTGGCGCAGACCAGCGCTCCGGTGATCACGGCTTCGGCCGGCACCGTCGAGCAATGGACCCCGCCGCCACAGCAACACGCCGCGGCCGTCGTGCCGGTGCAGATCGACGCAAAAAAAAACGCTTCTGCAACAGCGTCTGGCCAGTATCTGCAGGTGGGCGCGTTCGCCAACCCGGACGCTGCCGAACTGCTGAGGTCGAAGCTCAGCGGGATGGTGAGCGCTCCGGTGTTCATCAGCTCGATCGTGCGCAATCAGCAGACCCTGCACCGGGTTCGCCTGGGGCCGATCGGCTCGCCGGGTGAAATTGCCCAGGTGCAGAACAGCGTGCGCCTGGCCAACCTGGGTTCGCCCAGTGTGGTCACCGAGTAAAACGTAGACCTTGATTGACGGTTCACTTGCGGTATTCGGGGGGTGGACCAGGTTGTTGGCTCGTCGAAGAACAAAAGCCCGGCAAGGGTGACTTGAGTGAGCAACTGAACACGCGATGGCCCGTTAGAAGGCTGTCTGAACAAGTTTTGCCTTCGGGCAAGTTTCCATTAGCGATTTCGAGAGACGGATGAACATCACCACCTTTGCCAAACGCCTGTGTCTGCTAGTCCCGCTGCTCCTCTCGCCAGCCGCTTTCGCGGCCGAGATGATGCCGTCGCCACCACAACTGGCCGCCAAAGCCTACGTTCTGATGGATGCCAGCAGCGGCAACGTGCTGGTCGAAAACAACGGCGACCAGCGTCTGCCACCGGCCAGCCTGACCAAGCTGATGACCGCGTACATCGCGACCCTGGAAATCCGTCGCGGCCAGATCGGTGAAAACGATCCGGTGACCGTCAGCGAAAACGCCTGGCGTACCGGCGGTTCGCGGATGTTCATCAAGGTCGGCTCGCAGGTCACGGTCAGCGACCTGCTGCACGGCATCATCATCCAGTCCGGCAACGACGCCAGCGTGGCGCTGGCCGAGCACATCGCCGGCAGCGAAGACGCGTTCGCCGACCTGATGAACAAGACCGTCACCGAACTGGGCATGACCAATACCCACTTCATGAACCCGACCGGTCTGCCGAACCCTGAGCACTACTCGTCGGCGCACGACATGGCGATTCTGGCCCGCGCGATCATCCACGAAGACCCGGCTCACTATGCGATCTACTCGCAGAAAGAGTTCTTCTGGAACGGCATCAAGCAGCCTAACCGCAACCTGCTGCTGTGGCGCGACAAGACCGTCGACGGCCTGAAAACCGGTCACACCGACGAAGCCGGCTACTGCATGGTGTCCTCGGCGGTACGTGACGGTCAGCGTCTGATCGCCGTGGTGTTCGGCACCAACAGCGAAGTGGCCCGTGCCGCTGAAACGCAGAAACTGCTGACTTACGGCTTCCGCTTCTTCGAAACCCAGACGTTCTACCAGAAGGGCACCGAACTGGCTCAGGCGCCGGTGTGGAAAGGCACCACCAATCAAGTCAAGGCCGGCCTGGCTGAAGACCTGACCATGACCCTGCCAAAAGGCCAGCTGAAGAAGCTCGCTGCCAGCATGACCATGAACCCGCAACTGACCGCGCCTATCGCCAAGGGCGACGTGATCGGTAAAGTCGAAGTCAAACTGGAAGACAAGGTCGTGCACAGCGCTGACCTGATCGCTCTGGACGGCGTCGAAGAGGGTGGTATCTTCCGCCGCATGTGGGATAGCATCCGTCTATTCTTCTACGGCTTGTTCAACTGATTTAGTGTTGACCTGCATGGCCCCGCCCCGATCCGGTGCGGGGCCATGTGCGTTACCACGGCTTAAGAGGCCGTTACGCCATGACCGATACCGAAGTACAGGCGCCAAAAATCGAATTTCCCCAGACTGATTACCCGATCAAGGTGATCAGCGATACGGGCGTCGGTCGCAAAGACCAGATCATCGAGATCGTCAAGAAACACGCGACCATCAATGACGAGCGCATCGACGAGCGTCAAAGCAGCACCGGCAAATACACCACCATCCAGCTGCACATCGTCGCTACCGATCAGGACCAGCTGTACAACATCAACAGCGAACTGCGGGCGACCGGCTTCGTGCACATGGTGTTGTGATGCCGGGCACGCTGGGCTTTCGCGAACTTGGCCGGATGGCTTACGAGCCGGTCTGGCATGCCATGCAGCGCTTCACCAACGAACGCGGCAGCGCTGCCGCCGACGAAATCTGGCTCGTCGAGCACCCGCCGGTGTTCACTCAGGGCCAGGCCGGCAAGGCCGAACACCTGCTGCTGCCGGGAGATATCCCGGTGGTGCAGGTCGATCGCGGCGGGCAAGTGACTTATCATGGTCCCGGCCAACTGGTGGCCTACCTGCTGCTGGACGTACGCAAGCTGGGTTTCGGCGTACGTGATCTGGTCACGCGCATGGAACAGTGCCTGATCGAACTGCTGGCCAGCTACGGCGTGACCGCAGCGGCCAAGCCGGATGCTCCCGGCGTTTACGTCGAGGGCGCGAAAATCGCGTCTCTGGGTTTGCGCATTCGCCACGGTTGTTCCTTTCATGGCCTGGCCCTGAACGTGGATATGGACCTGGAACCGTTTCGACGGATTAATCCCTGCGGCTACGCCGGGCTGGCGATGACCCAGCTGAGCGATCACGCAGGATCGATTGAATTTGCCGAGGTAAGTGCCCGGCTGCGTGCGCAGCTCGTCAAACACCTCGACTATGCTGAGCAGACGACCCTCACGGGCGGAATCGACTGATATGACTACTGATGCAGTGCAAACCATGATCCCGACGCTCGACGTGACCGAGCGCCCGGCCCCGCGTCCCAAGGTTGAAGCCGGCGTCAAGCTGCGCGGTGCCGAGAAGGTTGCACGCATCCCGGTAAAGATCATTCCGACCACCGAACTGCCGAAAAAGCCTGACTGGATTCGCGTGCGCATTCCGGTGTCGCCGGAAGTCGACCGGATCAAGAGCCTGCTGCGCAAGCACAAGCTGCACAGTGTCTGCGAAGAAGCCTCCTGCCCGAACCTTGGCGAGTGCTTCTCCGGCGGCACCGCCACGTTCATGATCATGGGCGACATCTGCACCCGTCGCTGCCCGTTCTGCGACGTTGGCCACGGTCGTCCGAAGCCTTTGGACGTCAACGAGCCGGAAAGCCTGGCCATCGCCATCGCCGACCTCAAGCTCAAGTATGTGGTGATCACCTCGGTAGACCGCGACGACCTGCGTGACGGCGGTGCCCAGCACTTCGCCGACTGCATCCGCGAAATCCGCAAGCTGTCGCCGAATGTGCAGCTCGAGACCCTGGTCCCGGACTACCGTGGCCGCATGGATATTGCCCTGGAAATCACCGCTGCCGAGCCGCCGGATGTGTTCAACCACAACCTGGAAACCGTACCGCGTCTGTACAAGGCCGCGCGTCCGGGATCGGATTACCAGTGGTCGCTGACCCTGCTGCAGCGCTTCAAGCAGATGATGCCGCACATTCCGACCAAGTCCGGTCTGATGCTGGGTCTTGGCGAAACCGACGAAGAAGTCATCGAAGTCATGAAGCGCATGCGCGAACACGACATCGACATGCTGACCCTCGGTCAGTACCTGCAACCGTCGCGCAGCCACTTGCCGGTGCAGCGTTTCGTGCACCCGGACACCTTCGCCTGGTTCGCCGAGGAGGGTTACAAGATGGGCTTCAAGAACGTGGCCTCGGGTCCGCTGGTACGTTCTTCGTACCACGCCGACGAGCAGGCGAAGCTGGTCAAGGCCGAGCTGCTGGGTTCCTGATCCAGCGTTGACCTGAAAATTGCCCGCCGAGGTTATGCCCGGCGGGCATTTTTTTGCCCGTCTCACATCCGATGCCGACTTTTCCTGCAACTTGCGACGGGGCAGACCCTCTTCTGTTTGCCCGCGTTCCTGACTACTGTGTGTGCATGACTTCACAGAGAGATCCAAGGATGACCATTCGACCGACCCACACGCTCTGCCCGCACCGAGCCGTGCCCGCGCTGCCGGCAGAAGGACTCATCGGCGTCATCGCGCCTGCCGGCCCAGGCACGCTGGACACCGAAAAGGCGCTGCAATGGATGCGCGCCCGCGGCTATGGGCTGAAGGTGTTTCCTGGCGTTTACGAGAAGGACGGCTATCTGGCCGGCAGCGATGACGTGCGCCTGCGCGATCTGCACGCGGCGTTCGCTGACCCGCAAGTCGACGCGATCATTTGCCTGCGCGGCGGTTACGGCACGCCGCGGTTGCTCGACCGGATCGACTATGACCTGCTCAGCCGCCACGCCAAGCCCTTCGTCGGCTACAGCGACATCACCGCGCTACACCTGGCGATCAGTCGCTATGCCGGCTTCGTAACCTTTCACGGGCCGTTGCTCAATGCCGATCTGCTGGGCGACAAGGAGCCGCCGACCGTCACTTCGTTCTTTGCCATGTTGCGCGGGCAGTCGAAGGCGGGAAGTGTGCTCAGCCACCCAGTGGCGTATCCGTTGACCACTGTCGAGCCGGGCGTCGCGCACGGGCGCCTGCTGGGCGGCAACCTGGCAATGATCGCCGCAACGCTGGGTACGCCTTATGAAATCGATGTCGAAGGCGTGATCCTGCTGATCGAGGACATCAACGAGCCGTTGTATCGCATCGACCGCTTGCTGACGCAGATGCGTCTGGCCGGCAAGTTGGCGAAATTGCGGGGTGTGTTAGTGGGGGATGTGGCGGGGGTCGATATTCAGGCACTGAACCGCTTGCTCAAGCAAACGTTCGAGCCGCTGCGGATTCCGGTGCTGTCAGGCTGGCGCAGCGGGCATTGCGACCCCAACCTGACGCTGCCGATGGGCGCGCTGGTGCGCCTGGATGCGGGGAAGCAGGAGCTGATGCTGGAGCAGGATGTGGTGATCAAGGTTTAGAAACCGGTCGCTTGACGGTAAGTCTTCGCGAGCAGGCTCGCCCACATTTGATCGGTGGCGCGCACATAACCAATGTGGGAGCGAGCCTGCTCGCGAAGGCGCCATCAGCCATACAACCTGCCCACTACTGGGCGCGCAGGCTTTCCAGCAACTTGTGCGTCGGATAACCATCCGCCGGCCAGCCCAGTGACTGCTGCGCGCTGCGAATTGCCTTGCGCGTGTTGGCGCCGATGATCCCGTCCGCCGTGCCGGCATCGAAGTTGCGCGCACTCAGCAACGTCTGCAATTCCATCCGCTCGGTGCGGCTCAACGGCAGGTCGTCTTTCGGCCAGGTCCCGTTGATCAAGCCGCCACCGTTGAACCGCTCCGACAGCAGGCTCACCGCCAGGGCGTAGGACGAGGAGTTGTTGTACTTGAGGATCGCCCGGAAGTTGTCGAGGATCAGGAACGCCGGCCCGCGATAACCGGCGGGCAGCAGCAGGGCAGCGGACAGTTGCTCGGAGCCGACCGGCACTTGCGCGCCGTTCGGCAGGCTCACGCCCAATTGACGCCATTCGGCGACGCTTTTGCGAATCGCACCGTCGGCCAGGGTGTAATCGAATGTGCCCGGCAACTGCACTTCAAAGCCCCACGGCTGGCCACGCTGCCAGCCCGAGCTCTGCAGATAGTGAGCAGTCGAGGCCAGCGCATCGGCGGGGCTGCCCCAGATATCGCGGCGGCCATCGCCGTCAAAGTCCACGGCGTGGGTGTTGTAGGTGGTCGGAATGAATTGGGTCTGACCCATGGCGCCGGCCCAGGAACCGAGCATTTTCTCCGGAGTGATATCGCCTTGTTGCAGGATTTGCAGGGCGGCGATCAGTTGCGCATGGGCAAAGCCCGGGCGGCGTCCTTCGTAGGCGAGGGTGGCCAGCGAATTGATCACCGACTTGCTGCCCTGGAACTGGCCGAAGTTGCTTTCCATGCCCCACACCGACACCAGCGCCTGGCGATCAACGCCATAGCGTTGTTCGATGTCGCGCAGGATGTCGGCGTATTGATTGACCAGCGTCTGGCCTTTGCGCACGCGCAGTGGCGACAGTGCGCCATCGAGGTATTCCCACACCGGCCGGGAGAATTCCGGCTGACTGCGGTCGGCACGAATCACGCTGGCATCGAAGCTGACATCAGCAAACGCACGATCGAACAGCTCAGGGCGAATCCCGGCGGCCAGGGCATCCTTGCGGAACCCTGCTTGCCATTCGGCGAAGGTCTGGGTGGGTTGCAGATCGAGAGGGTCGGCGGACGGCACTACCGGCGGGATGATCGCTGGGGCCGTGGCGACAGGTGCGGCTTGCAGGGGTTGTGCGTCGGCGGCGGTGGGTTTTTCCGCGCAGGCAACAAGCAGAATGAAGCTGGAGGCAGCGATCAATTGGCGGACAGGCCAACGATTGGAAAGACTGAAGGGCATGCACGGTTCCAGGGAATACGAATCAGGTGCAGACCTTAACATGAGCGAGGGGTACTGCGCTTCAGGCGGCCAGAAAGTAAGAAGCCTCCCAGCTGTCAGACTGGAAGGCTTCGCGGCGGTAGCTGCCTTTGCCCTTGGAAGGTCGTTCCTGACGACTGCGGAACAAGGGCTGGGCGACAATGGATTTGGCCTTGTTGGGGCCGTGCTTTGCTGGCTTTTTGCTCATGAGGATGCTCTCGGTGAGGTGGGTTTTGCGGGGGAAATAATCTGCCGATGTTGTGCGTCTGTCCAGTACCGCTTGTGTGCAAATGTGAAAGCGCTTTCGCGAGCAGGCTCGCTCCCACAGTGGACAGGATCACCTGTGGGAGCGAGCCTGCTCGCAAATGGGGGCTATGCGGTTGAAGGCCTTACTCGGCGGGGAGTGACAGCCGCTGCCCGGCCATCAACAACGCCAGACGACTCAGGCTCATCCACGGCGAACCCGCCGCCTGGCCCTTGATCTGCGCATCGATACGCTGGGCCTCGAACAGCAGTTGCGCCCAGCGTTGCGCGGAGTAGCGTTGCAGGGCTTTGCTGACCAAAGGCTTGCGTTTGTCCCAGACCGGCGGTTTTGACTGACTGAAGCATTTGTCCAGCGGGGTGCCCTGGCTGTATTGCAAGGCAATGTTGGCCAGCAGCCGCAACTCGCGGGCCAGGGCCCAGAGGATCACTGGCGGTTCGACGCCTTCGCCACGCAAACCCTCAAGCATGCGCAGCGCATGGGCCGGCTCGCCATTGAGTACCGCATCGGTCAGACCGAAAACGTCGAAGCGGGCACTGTCCGCCACCGCAGCCTGCACGGTTTCGACGGTGATCTGGCCACCTTCGGCCATCAGCTTGAGCTTTTCGATTTCCTGCGCGGCGGCGAGCAGGTTGCCCTCGACGCGCGCAGCGATCAGTTCGACAGCGTCCTGGCTGGCCGACAAGCCGGCCTGGGACAGACGCTGGCGAATCCAGCTCGGTAACTGATTGGCGTCCACCGGCCAGATCTGGATGAACTGGGTCTGCTGGCCTTCAACCAGGGCCTTGCCCCACTTGGTCTTCTGCGCACTGCCGTCAAGCTTGGGCAGGCTGATCAGCAGCACGGTGTCTTCAGCCGGGCGTGAGCAATATTCGATGAGCGCAGCAGCACCTTTGTCACCGGGCTTGCCCGAAGGCAGACGCAGTTCCAGCAGGCGCTTTTCGGCGAACAGCGACATGCTCGCGCCAGCCTGCAGCAGCGTGCCCCAATCGAAATTGGCGTCGGCGGCGAACACCTGGCGTTCGTCGAAACCTTGCTGGCGCGCAGCACTGCGAATGGCGTCGGCAGCTTCCTGGCACAGCAGCGGGTCATCGCCGCTGATGATGTAGACCGGCGCGAGTGCGCCTTGCAGGTGTTTGCCGAGTTGAGCGGGAGCGAGCTTCATAAGAAAAGTTGATCGGGGCGCCTGAGCGCCCCGAACAGCTTACTGCTGCGGTATTTCGAGCGGCGACTGACGCGGGGTTTCCGCTTCAGCCTTCTGCGCCGCTTCCAGCGCATCGGCTTCAGCCTTGGCGCGGTCGTTGGCGGCTTGCTGCAGTTGTTGCAACTGGCCCGGCGTCAGTTGCTGCAGGCGCAGCATCATGCGCTGCACCAGCTCGCGGCGGGTTTCGCGACGGGCGTCGTTGGCTTCCTGATCGGAACCGACGAGGTTGTTGCCGTCGTGAATGAACACCTTCTGCACTTCCAGCTTGTCGCTCAGCAATTGCAGGTTCTTATCGCCACGGATTTCGTAGCTCAGGATCGTGCTGACCTGATATTCACCGGTCCGGCCTGCACCGGCATAGCTGAGAATGCGCTGGCTTTCCTGCTCGTCAGCCAGGAACAGCTTGTACGGCGCACCGCTGTAAACCTTGACGCCGCTCGACTCGAGCACCTGACGCAGTTGCGTCACGGTTTCGCCGTAGCTGTTACGGGCGCTCAGGTCGAGTTCCTTGATCGACAGTTCATTGGTGCCGGTGCCGCGCAGTTGGAAGCCACAGGCGCTCAACAGAACGGCGAGGCCCATCACCAGCAGATTGCGTTTGATCATTGTGTTGCTCCCCTTGAAACCAGGTGGGCCGACCGTGCGGCCCGAAAGGTTTTATCCGGCGTCAGGCGAACCTGACGCTCAATCCAATTAGCTGGCGACGATATTGACCAGTTTCCCCGGTACCACGATTACTTTGCGAATCGTCAGGCCATCGACGAAGCGCAGCACGTTTTCGTTGGCACGCGCGGCTGCTTCGACTTCTTCGCGGGTTGCGCTGGCCGGCATTTCGATCTGCCCGCGCAGTTTGCCGTTGACCTGGATCACCAGGGTCAGGCTGTCCTGCACCAGCGCGGATTCATCCACTGCCGGCCAACCTGCGTCGATCACTGCATTCGCGTGACCGAGCTTGCTCCACAGCTCGTGGCTGATGTGCGGAGTGATCGGCGCCAGCAGCAACGTGACGGCTTCGAGTCCTTCGTGGATCAACGCGCGATCCTGCTCGGTGGCCTGCGCGGCTTTTTCCAGCACGTTCATCAGCGTCATCACCTGAGCGATGGCGGTGTTGAATTTGTGGTTCTGGCCGACGTCATGGCTGGCCTGCTTGATCGCGAGGTGAATCGCGCGGCGCACGGCTTTCTGCTCGTCGTTCAGGCTGGCGAGGTCCAGTTTGCCCGGCAGGCCCTGAGTGACATGGGCCTGCGCCAGGCGCCAGACGCGCTTGAGGAAACGGTGCGAGCCTTCCACGCCGGAGTCGGACCATTCGGCGCTCATGTCAGGCGGCGAGGCGAACATCATGAACAGGCGGCAGGTGTCGGCACCGAACTGGTCGATCATCGATTGTGGGTCAACGCCGTTGTTCTTCGACTTGGCCATTTTCTCGGTGCCACCGATTTCCACCGGCAGGCCGTCGGATTTCAGTTTGGCGCTGATGACCTTGGCTTTGCTGTCACGCTCCAGTTCCACATCCGCCGGGTTGAACCAGGTGTAGGCACCGTTGGCTTCGCGACGGTAGTAGGTTTCGGCGATCACCATGCCCTGGGTCAGCAGGTTCTTGAACGGCTCGTTGGAACTGACCAGACCCTCGTCACGCATCAGCTTGTGGAAGAAGCGCGCGTAGAGCAGGTGCAGAATCGCGTGTTCGATACCGCCGATGTACTGATCGACCGGCAGCCAGTGATCGGCCGCGGATTTTTCCACCAGCCCGCCGGTGAAGTGCGGCGAGGCATAACGGGCGTAGTACCACGACGACTCGACGAAGGTGTCCATGGTGTCGGTTTCACGCTTGGCAGGCTGGCCGCATTTCGGGCAGCTGCATTCGTAGAACTCGGGCATGCGCGCCAGTGGCGAACCGGCGCCGTCCGGCACTACGTCTTCGGGCAGGACCACCGGCAATTGATCTTCCGGCACCGGCACGTCACCGCAGGTCTCGCAGTGGATGATCGGAATCGGGCAGCCCCAGTAGCGCTGGCGGCTGATGCCCCAGTCGCGCAGGCGGAACTGGGTGCGCGAGGCGCCCAGTTGTTTCTTGATCAGAGCGACTTCCATGGCGTCGAACGCGCCGGCGAAATCGAGGCCGTCGAATTCACCGGAGTTGATCAGCGTGCCGTGCTCGCCGTAAGCGTCTTGCCACGGGGCCGGGTTGGTCTCGCCGGAGCTGGTGCGCACTACCGATTTGATCGGCAGGTCGTACTTGTGGGCGAATTCGAAATCACGCTCGTCGTGTGCCGGTACCGCCATGACCGCGCCGTCGCCGTAGTGCATCAGCACATAGTTGGCGACCCACACCGGGAGTTTTTCACCGGTCAGCGGGTGCTCGACGAACAGGCCGGTCGGCAAACCTTTTTTCTCTTGAGTGGCGACGTCGGCTTCAGCCACGCTGCCGCCCTTGCATTCAGCGATGAACGCTTGCAGCTCAGGGTTGTTCTGCGCGGCCTGGGTGGCCAGCGGGTGTTCGGCAGCGACGGCAACGTAGGTCGCGCCCATCAGGGTGTCCGGACGGGTAGTGAAGACTTTCAGGGTGCCGGCTTCGCCGATCGAATCGACGTTGTACGGAAACTGCACTTCCATCCCGCGCGACTTGCCGATCCAGTTGCGCTGCATGGTCTTGACCTGTTCCGGCCAGCCATCCAGTTCATCCAGGCTTTCGAGCAGCTCATCGGCGTAAGCGGTGATCTTGAAGTAGTACATCGGGATTTCGCGCTTTTCGATCAGCGCGCCGGAGCGCCAGCCGCGCCCGTCGATCACCTGCTCGTTGGCGAGCACAGTCTGGTCGATCGGGTCCCAGTTGACGGTGCCGTTCTTGCGGTAGATCACGCCTTTTTCGAACAGGCGCGTGAACAGCCATTGTTCCCAGCGGTAGTAGTCAGGCTTGCAGGTGGTGACTTCGCGCGACCAGTCGACCGCCAGGCCCAGGCTGCGCAGCTGGGTTTTCATGTAGGCGATGTTTTCGTAGGTCCATTTGGCCGGCGCGACGTTGTTTTTCATCGCGGCGTTTTCTGCCGGCATGCCGAACGCGTCCCAGCCCATCGGTTGCAGGACGTTCTTGCCAAGCATGCGCTGGTAGCGGGAGATCACGTCGCCGATGGTGTAGTTGCGCACGTGCCCCATGTGTAGCTTGCCGCTGGGGTAAGGGAACATCGACAGGCAGTAGTAGGTTTCCTTGCCTGGCTGTTCACTGACTTCAAAGGACTTTTGCTCGTCCCAGAACGACTGGGCGGCGGCTTCGATCTCACGGGGTTGATATTGTTCGTGCATGGCTACTTTTGTACTGGATAGGGGTGGCCTAATCCTCTTCGACGGCGGCAGTCGGGATGGCCCGGATGCGCTGGAAGTGGAATGACAGGAAGCGCCGTAGCATACATGACCGCGCTTGGCCTAGGGAAACCCTGATTCAGCAGTTTGGCCCGCCCGGTTCGGGGCGAGGGCCGTTTGTCGCGGCGTGCCGCCGGTTTGTGCAGCGAAGCTAAGCTCTAAGTGGGGAGTGAGTCTTATCTTCAATGAGGTGAGGGATGGTGGAGCAACGGCAGAAAAACGTGACGAAACCCGAGTTGTACGAAAGGTTGATCGACCGTCTGGGCATGGCCCTGGACGCTGTAAAAACCGCTGACCGGCTGCGCGACGAGCGCCCCCTGGAACTGGAATTGCGTGGCTTGAGTCCCGCCGAGTTCAAACTGGTCAAGGCTTATCTGGATCGCAGCGAGCGGGAAATGCAGGGTTGCCTGTCTCAGGCAGTCAAGCAGCTCGATGCAGCACATTCGGCCAAGGTCATCTGGCTCAAGGACCGGGCGCCCGGCAAAGACACCGTCAAGGTTCGCACTTCGCGGGCCAAGTAAACGCATGGCAGGTCAGGAAACGGATCTTTTTCAACGGGATCCAGCCTATTGGTTGTAACGCATCAGCAACACTCTTAGGCTTCGGGCATCTGTGGAGATGCCCGATGCCATTTCGTTACCTGATCAAACAATTACTGTTGCCGCCCGGCATTCTCTTGCTGCTGTTACTGGCCGCCTGGTGGCTGCGCCGTTCGCGGCCGCGCCTTGCTGGCGTGTGTTTCGCGGTTGGCCTGGGCGGCCTGTGGCTGATGAGCCTGCCGGTGATGGTGCAGTGGGGCGCGAAGGCGCTGGAGCGCGAGCCGCCGCTGGCCCGCGAGGCGTGGGCGACCCTGGCGCAGCGGGCCGATGCGATTGTCGTACTCGGTTCCGGTCGCGAGCGGGGCGATCTGGCGTGGGGCGAGGATCAACCGACCGGTGTCGGACTCGAGCGTCAGCGCTATGCGGCGCGTCTGGCCAAAGCCTCCGGTTTGCCGATCCTGACCAGCGGCGGCTTGCACTACGGTACGCCGCCGACCGAGGCGAAGTTGATGGCGGATTCGCTGCGTGACGATTTCGCGGTGACGGTGCGTTGGCAAGAAGGTGAAAGCCGCACCACTTGGGAAAACGCCAGATTCAGCGCTGACATTCTGTTGCCGCAAGGGATCAAACGCGTGGTTGTCGTCACGCAGGCCTGGCATATGCCGCGGGCGGTGTGGAGCTTCAAGCAGGCGGGATTGGAGGTGGTGCCGGCGCCGGTCGGCTTCCTGGGTACCGATAACGCCCGACCGTTTGGCGGCTGGCTGCCGGAGTTCAAATCGATCTGGCAGAGCGGGCAGTTGTTGAACGAGGCGGTGGGGCAGGTGGGGTATTCGTTGTTTTACCGAGGTGATGTCAGTCCCGATTGATTGGCTGCTGCTGATGTCCTCTTCGCGAGCAGGCTCGCTCCCACCTTGAAATGCATTCAATTGTGGGAGCGAGCCTGCTCGCGAAGCTTTTAAAGCGTCTTGGACATCCGGTTAGCCATCAGCGCCCAGCCGAACAGCAGCAGGCACAGCGAAATCAACGGCCATGAGCGCCATTGCAGATACGGCGTCAGGTCATGCATCGGCACCACATCACCGTACAGCACACCTTGTTCGAATTGCGGGATCTGCGCGGTGATCTGGCCGAACGGGTTGATCAGGCCCGTCACGCCGTTGTTGGTAGCGCGAATCATCCAGCGCCCCGCCTCAAGCGCGCGCATCTGCGCCATCTGCAGATGCTGCAGCGGACCGATTGAGGTACCGAACCAGGTGTCGTTGCTGATCGTCAGCAGCAGATCGCTGCGTGCCGACAGCCCGGCCGCAAACTCCGGGTACACCACTTCGTAACAGATGAATGGGGCGATCTGGTAACCCTTGGCTTGCAGCAGCGCCTGATCGGACGGGCCACGGGCAAAGTCGGACATCGGCAAGTCGAAGAACGCAATCAGCCCGCGCAGGATGTCCTGCAATGGCACGTATTCGCCGAACGGCACCAGTTTCTGCTTCAGGTAAGTGCCATCGCCCTCACCAACCACGGTGATGCCGTTGAAGAAACGTCTTTCCTTGTGCACGGTCTGGCGGATTGGCACGCCGGTAATCAGCGCCGATTTACGCTCGGCGGCGAAGTTACCCATCATGTTCAGGTAACCCTCCGCGGATTCCTTGAGCACCGGCACAGCGGTTTCCGGCCAGATCAGCAGATCGACCGGTTTCGAGCGAAAGCTCAAGTCCCGGTACAGCGCCAATTGCGCGTTGAGTTCGGCCGGGTCCCATTTCATGCTTTGGGCGACGTTGCCTTGAATCGCGGCGACGCTCAACGGCGCGCCCGATGGACTGGTCCAGGCATGGCCCTTGAGCGCAATACCGGCCACCCACGGCCCGACCAGCAACAACAATCCAGCGACCATAAAAGCTTTGCGACGAGTCTGCAGCAAGCGCCGTGCGTTGTAGATCAGCGCGGCGGTCAGCGCCAGAACGAACGACACCAGCCACATGCCGCCTACAGGCGCGAGCCCGGCCAAAGGCCCGTCGAGCTGACTGTAACCGGAGTAAAGCCACGGGAAACCGGTGAGGAACCAGCCACGAAACGCTTCCTGCCCGACCCAAAGCGCAGCAAATGCCAGGGCATCGGCCACTGGTGCCTCATTGCGGCGCAACCAGCGCGCCCAGAGCCAGGCGGGCAGGGCGAAGAACCAGGCAATCGCTGCGGTGAACAGCAGCATCAGGAATCCGGCGAGCAGCACTGACGCGCCGCCGAAATGGTGAATGCTGTAATAGATCCAACTGGTGCCGGCGCCGAACAGGCCGAAACCGAAGCACCAGCCACGACCCAGCGCCTGCCGCGGGCTCAGCTCGCGCAAACCGGCATAGAACAAGCCGACCGCCAGCAAAGCCAGCGGCCAGATGTTGAACGGCGCAAGCGCGAATGTAGTGATTGCACCGGCCGCCACGGCCAGCAGGTTACCGGGCCAGCCGGGGCGGGTAGTCCAGCGCATTTCAGTCCTTAGAATTAACGAGCAATGGGCGTCAGACGCAGCAAATGAATCCGACGGCTGTCGGCGTTCAGGATGCGGAAACGATAGGCGCCGATTTCAGTGATTTCGTTGCGTTTTGGCAAGTGGCCGAACGCGCTCATCACCAGACCGCCGACCGTGTCGAACTCGTCATCGGAGAATTCGCTGTCGAAGAACTCGTTGAAGTTCTCGATCGGCGTCAGCGCCTTGATCAGGAAATCGCCGCTGGGCAGCGGCTTGATGTAGCTGTCTTCTTCGACGTCGTGTTCGTCTTCGATGTCGCCGACGATCTGTTCCAGCACGTCTTCGATCGTCACCAGACCGGCCACACCGCCGTATTCGTCGATGACGATGGCCATGTGGTTGTGGTTGGCGCGGAATTCACGCAGCAACACGTTCAGACGCTTGGACTCCGGCACGAAGGTGGCCGGGCGCAGCAGGTCCTTGATGTTGAAGCTGTCGCCGTTCTCCTTGAGGATCAGCGGCAGCAGATCCTTGGCCAGCAGCACGCCCATCACGTCGTCATGGCTTTCGCCGATGACCGGATAGCGCGAGTGGGCCGAGTCGACCACGGCAGGGAGGAATTCGCGGGGTGTCTGGGTCGCCTTGATGCTGATCATCTGCGAGCGCGGGACCATGATGTCGCGTACTTGCAAGTCAGCCACCTGAATGGCGCCTTCGACGATGGCCAGCGCTTCGCTGTCCAGGAGTTTGTTCTGATGTGCATCACGCAGCAGCTCAAGGAGCTCCTGACGGTTCTTCGGCTCGTGGGCAAAAGCCTGGGTGAGCTTACCCAGCCATGACTTCTGCCCGTTGCTCGATCGATCTTCGCTCATAGCGATTACTCTGAATCCTTTGTTGTAACAGTAGGGGATGGTTCGGTTTCGTCGTCCGCGTACGGATCGGGAAAGCCAAGTTCAGCAAGCAACTCGCGTTCCAGTGCTTCCATTTCTTCGGCTTCGTCATCTTCTATATGGTCGTAACCGAGCAGATGCAAGCAGCCGTGAATGACCAGATGTGCCCAGTGGGCGTTAAGTTCCTTGCCCTGTTCGGCAGCTTCGCGCTCGACCACGGCGACGCAGATCACCAGATCCCCGAGCAGCGGGATATCGAGAAACTCATCGGGCACTTCGGCCGGGAACGACAACACGTTGGTTGCGTAGTCCTTGTGCCGCCAGGTGTGGTTGAGCTCGCGGCCTTCTACCTCGTCGACCAGACGAATGGTCATTTCCGAGTCGGCGGTGCGCTGGCGCAGCGCCAGTTCGCACCATTGACGGAATTGAGCTTCACTTGGCGCCGACGCTTCGGTGGCGATTTGCAGATCAAGCTCAAGCATCGCGCGCGGCTTCCTTGGGGGCATCGGCGCGGCTTTCGAAGCGCTCGTAGGCTTCGACGATCCGCTGCACCAAAGGATGGCGCACTACGTCCTTGGGCTGGAAGTGCGTGAAGCTGATGCCCGGCACATCTTTGAGCACTTCGATCACATGATGCAGACCGGACTTGGTGCCACGCGGCAGGTCGACCTGGGTGATGTCACCGGTAATAACTGCGGTGGAACCGAAACCGATGCGGGTCAGGAACATCTTCATCTGTTCGACGGTGGTGTTCTGGCTTTCGTCGAGAATGATGAAGCTGTTGTTCAGCGTGCGACCGCGCATATAAGCCAGCGGTGCCACTTCGATCACCTGACGTTCGATCAGCTTGGCCACGTATTCGAAACCAAGCATCTCGTACAGCGCGTCATAAAGCGGGCGCAGGTACGGGTCGATCTTCTGTGACAGGTCGCCGGGCAGGAAGCCGAGTTTTTCACCCGCTTCAACTGCCGGACGCACCAGCAGGATGCGGCGGATCTGCTCGCGTTCCAGCGCGTCGACGGCACAGGCCACAGCCAGATATGTCTTGCCGGTACCGGCCGGGCCGATGCCGAAGTTGATGTCGTTGCCGAGGATTTCCTTCACGTAGCGCTGCTGATTCAAGCCGCGTGGGCGAATCATGCCTTTTTTGGTGCGCAGGGCGACGGACGGTTCGGCAGGGGCGTGATTGTCCAGTTGCTCGACCGCCGATTCCTGCAGGAACAGGTGAACCATGTCCGGCGACAATTCGGTCGCCTTGGTTTCCCGGTACAGCCGACGCAGCAGGTTTTCCGCAGACGTGGTGAGCTTGGGGTCGCCGATCAGTTCGAATTGATTGCCGCGGTTGCGGATCTCGATGGCCAGGCGTTGTTCGATCAAGCGCAGATGCTCGTCGAATTGCCCGCACAGATTGGCGAAGCGGCGAGCCTCGAAGGGCTCGAGAATGAAACGATGTGGTTCGATGGGTGCGTTCAAGGTCGTATTTAGCCGCCCTGGGGCAATTGAGGTGAAATCAAGGATAACGCCAGAGACGTGGGGGCGAAAGCTCTTAAATATCTCAGCTTCAATCAACATCCCTGTGGGAGCTGGCTTGCCAGCGATGGCGGTTCAGCAGGCGAATTGACTTTCCGACTGATGGCCCCATCGCTGGCAAGCCAGCTCCCACAGGTTTTCCAATGCGGCTGATCTTTTTATTGAATCAGTGAGCCGCGCAACGAGTGCGGTTGCGCCGCGTCGATGTGCACGTCAGCGAACTGGCCGATCAAGGTTGGATTGTCGCAGCGGAAGTTGACGATACGGTTATTCTCGGTTCGCCCCTGCAGTTCGCCGGGGTCTTTCTTCGAATAATCGGTGACCAGAATGCGCTGGATCGAGCCGACCATCTGTCGGCTGATTTCGAAGCCTTGCTGGTTCAGGCGATGTTGCAGCGCATTCAGGCGCTCTTTCTTCAATTCTTCCGGCGTGTCGTCGGCCAGGTCTGCCGCCGGGGTGCCGGGGCGCTGGCTGTAAACGAACGAGTAGGAGAAGTCGAAGCCGACATCGGCGATCAGCTTCATGGTCTGCTCGAAGTCTTTCTCGGTCTCGCCGGGGAAGCCCACGATAAAGTCCGAGCTGATGCAGATTCCCGGCACCGCCGCGCGCAGTTTGCGCAGTTTGGATTTGTATTCCAGCGCGGTGTGGTTGCGCTTCATCGCCGCGAGAATCCGGTCGGAACCTGACTGCACCGGCAAATGCAGGTGTTTGACCAGCTCCGGCACCTCGGCGTGGGCCTGGATCAGGCTGTCGGAAAACTCCAGCGGGTGCGACGTGGTATAGCGAATGCGGTCGATGCCATCGACGGCCGCGACCACGCGGATCAGCTCGGCCAGATCGGCCATGCGCCCGTCATGGGTAGCGCCGCGGTAGCCGTTGACGTTCTGGCCCAGCAGGGTCACTTCACGCACGCCGTTCTCGGCCAGGTGAATGATCTCGGCGATCACGTCGTCGAACGGCCGGCTGACTTCTTCGCCACGGGTGTAAGGCACCACGCAGAACGTGCAGTACTTGCTGCAACCTTCCATCACCGACACGTAAGCGCTCGGGCCATCGATGCGTGGCTCGGGCAGGTGGTCGAATTTTTCGATTTCCGGGAACGACACGTCGACCTGCGGCAGCTTGCTGCTGCGCGCGGCGTCGATCATTTCCGGCAGACGGTGCAGGGTCTGCGGGCCGAAGACCACGTCGACATACGGTGCGCGGTCACGGATCGCCGCGCCTTCTTGGCTGGCGACGCAACCGCCGACCGCAATCACCATGTCCGGGTTGGCCAGCTTCAGTTCGCGCCAGCGCCCGAGCTGCGAGTACACCCGGTCCTGGGCGCGCTCGCGGATTGAGCAGGTATTGAGCAGAATCACGTCGGCGTCTTCCGCGCGAGCGGTGACTTCCAGGGCCTGATGTTCGCCCAGCAGATCGACCATGCGCGAGCTGTCGTACTCGTTCATCTGGCAACCGTGGGTTTCGATGTAAAGCTTCTTGGCCATGGATTAGTGTCGTCACGTGATTCGAAGAACCGCGCATTATAGGGAACAAGCCGTCAGGTTCCTACCGCTGTGCGTCCGGTGGCTATGCTATAGTTCGCGCCCCCATTTTTACCCCGATGTTGTCCGCCCGCCATGACCAAACGCGAAGCTCCAATCTACAAGGTGATTTTCCTCAACCAGGGCCAGGTGTTCGAAATGTACGCCAAGCAGATCTATCAAAGTGATCTGTGGGGTTTTCTGGAAGTGGAAGAGTTCGTCTTTGGCGAGCGCACGCAAGTGGTCGTCGACCCGAGCGAAGAAAAGCTCAAGGCGCAGTTCGAAGGCGTGGTGCGCAGCTTTGTGCCGATGCATTCGATCGTACGCATCGACGAAGTAGAGCGCCTGGGTACACCGAAAATCAGCGAAGCCCGCGGCGCGGTCGGCAATGTCATGCCGTTTCCGATGCCGATGCCTGAGAAGTAAGCCCGCGATTCTGGATGGAAGAGGATGATCGTTCCCACGCTCTGCGTGGGAATGCCGCCTTCGACGCTCCGCGTCGGTGACGCGGAGCGTCACGGGATGAGTTCCCACGCAGAGCGTGGGAACTATCAATGATCAGGGCAGGGGTGAAAACGGCGTGCGCCCATCGGCGCTCTGCAATTCCATCAGGTATTTGCGGAAGATCTGCCCGAGTACCTGAGTCGCGGTTTCGAGGTCTTCGCGGGACATTTTTTCCGAGACTTCATCGGCCGTGTCCAGCGCCTCTTCGGCGCCATTGACCGCCGCCATCTTCAACACGATGTACGCCTGGATATTATTGGCCTGCACACCTTCGCCGTGGAAGAACATGGTGCCGAGCTTGAACTGTGCCTGAGCGTGACCTTGCAGCGAGGCCTTTTCGAAATAGCTCAGGGCTTGATTGAGGTCGCGCGGCGCGTTCTTGCCGTCGTAGTAGAACTCACCCAACTCGTATTGTGCTTGCGCATCCCCTTCGTCCGCCGCTTTCTGGCAGGCGGCCAGTGCCTGCGTGACGTCTTGCGGCTGAGTATTGAGGGTGCAACGACCCATCGCCGGGATCAACAACGAGTTGCCGCCTGCTTGTGCATGCGCGAGCAGGGGCTGAAGGAGCAACAGGCAGCCCAATGCAAGGGTGCGGCCGGTGCGGTTCATGGGAATCGACTTACCTCTGAAGGGCGCGCGGACCCGTCGGGGGATCCAATAAGCGCGCATTATGAAATAAGCAGGGCCAACCTTACAAAGTCTTTACTCGTTTTTCTGCTGCGTGGGGGATATATCGCCCACTTTCTACAAGATTTTTAGCAGCGGCGTGGGAAAAACGGCTGCGGTGTAGGTGAAAGCTGACGCTGGCGATAGCCAACGTCAGCGGTACAGCGATTATTTCAACGCGGCGAAGGCACGCTCGGCGGCGTCCAGCGTCAGTTGCAACTCGGCTTCGCCGTGGGCGATCGAGGTGAAACCGGCTTCGAAGGCGCTCGGAGCGAGGTACACGCCACCTTCGAGCATCAGGTGGAAGAAGCGTCCGAACAGTGCAGCGTCGCTGGCCATCACGTCGTCAAAGGTGACGATGTCGTCGGCGCCGCTGAAATACAGACCAAACATGCCGCCGGCCTGTGTCGTCACGAACGGAATACCCGCAGCATCGGCGCGTTGTTGCAGACCATCGAGCAGGCGCGTGGTGTAGTCGGTCAGCTCGGCATGGAAACCCGGACGGCTGATCAGGCGCAGGGTGGTCAGGCCGGCGGCCATCGCCAACGGGTTACCCGACAGCGTACCGGCCTGGTACACCGGGCCCAGTGGCGCGATACGTTCCATGATTGCGCGCTTGCCGCCAAAGCAGCCGACCGGCATGCCGCCACCGATGATCTTGCCGAACGTGGTCAGGTCCGGGGTGACGCCGTAGTAGGCCTGCGCACCGCCGAGGGCGACGCGGAAACCAGTCATCACTTCGTCGAAAATCAGCACCACGCCGTGCTTGTCGCACAGCGAACGCAGGCCTTCGAGGAAACCCGGCGCCGGTGGCACGCAGTTCATGTTGCCGGCCACGGGCTCGACGATGATGCAGGCCACATCCTCACCGACTTCGGCCAGCATCTGCTCAACCGCTTCGATGTCGTTGAACGGCAGGGTCAGGGTGTGTTTGGCGAACGCCGCCGGTACGCCGGCCGAGCTCGGTACGCCTTGGGTCAGCGCGCCGGAACCGGCTTTGACCAGCAAGCTGTCGGAATGGCCGTGGTAGCAGCCTTCGAATTTGATGATGCTGTCGCGACCGGTGTAACCACGGGCCAGACGGATCGCGCTCATGGTCGCTTCGGTACCGGAGCTGACCATGCGCACCATGTCCATCGACGGCACCAGCGAGCAGACCAGATCGGCCATCTCGGTTTCCATCGCCGTCGGCGCGCCGTAGGACAAACCGTGTTGCAGCTGATTACGCACTGCATCAAGTACGTCCGGATGGCTGTGCCCTAGGATCATCGGACCCCACGAGCCAACGTAATCGACATAACGCTTGTCGTCTTCGTCAGTGACGTAAGCGCCTTCAGCGTGTTTGAAGAACAGCGGCGTACCGCCGACGCTTTTGAACGCGCGCACCGGCGAATTGACGCCGCCGGGGATGTGTTTCTGGGCATTGGCAAACAGGGTTTCGGAACGAGACATGATCGGGCTCTCAATCTTCAGGCTTTGAACAATTCATTGAACGCGCGGGCGCGGCGGGTCACTTCGGCGGTATTTTCGGCACCGAACAAACCGTGGACCACCGCCAGCAGGTCAACCCCATGGGCCACCAGTGGTGCGGCGTTGTCGAGGGTGATGCCGCCAATCGCGCAAACCGGCAGGTGCAGCGTGCGTTTGGCTTCGTCGAGCAAGTCGAGGCTGCAACTCGGCGCGCCGGGCTTGGTGCTGGAATTGAAAAAGCGGCCGAAGGCGACGTAACTCGCGCCTTCTTTGGCAGCTTGCTCGGCCAGGGCAAGCTGGCCGTGGCAGGTCGAACCGATGATCGCTTTCGAACCGAGCAGGGCGCGGGTCGGCGACAGCGGGCCGTCGGTCTGGCCCAGGTGCACGCCGACGTTGAGGCGCGCGGCCAGTTCGGCGTCATCGTTGATGATCAACTGGGTCTTGTAGCGCTCGCACAAATTGCGCAGCGCTTCGGCCTCGCGCAAGCGACGGGCCTCGTCGCTGCTTTTGTCGCGGTATTGCAGCAGGGTGACGCCGCCTTCCAGCGCCGCCTCCACGTAAGACAGAAACTTGCCGGCCAGCAGTGTGCTGTCGGTAATGGCATACAGGCCACGTAGTTTCATCGGGCAGACCTCACGACGTTACGAGCAGAAATCCAGCGGCAGGCGACGCGGGACGAACTGGCCTTTGCCCAGTTGTTCGGCATCGCGCAGGGTGCGCCAAGTGTAATCCAGTGCGCTGCGCACAGCGCTGGCCAGGTGTTCGCCCTGGGCCAGGCGACCGGCGAGGGCGCTGGCCAGGGTGCAACCAGAACCGTGATAGCTGCCCGGCAGACGCTGGCAAATGAAGGTTTCACGCAGACCGTCGCGGCTGTACACGCGGTTGTGGATTTCAGTTTCGTCGCCATGGCCGCCGGTGATCAGCAGGTTCTTGACGAATGGCAGGAGTTTTTCAGCGCACTCGTCGGCGGTGCCATCAGGCAGTTCGGCGAGGATGCGCGCTTCGGGAAGGTTGGGCGTGGCAATGATCGACAGCGGCAGCAGCCGCTCGCGCATCGCATAACCGACTTCATCCTTGCCCAGGCGTCCGCCCCCGCCGGCGCGCAGCACCGGGTCGCAGACCACCGGCAAATGCGAGTGCGCCGAGAGTAGTTCGACAACGGTGTCGACCATTTCCAGCGAACCGAGCATGCCCAGCTTCACTGCCGCGACTTCGGAATCGTTGAGCACAGCATTGGCCTGGGCCAGTACCCACTCACGGTCGAGGACGCGAAAGTCAGTGACATTGACCGTGTCTTGCACGGTCAGGGCGGTGACGGCCGGGGCCGCATGGCAACCTTGCGCAAGCAGGGCTTCGATATCTGCCTGCAGGCCGGCGCCACCACTGGGGTCGTGGCCGGAGAGACAGAGGACAACGGGGCGGGAGCTGTAGATATTCATGGTGCGCGAGCTTACCACCAAAGCTGATTTGCGGGTTCAGTGCCGTTGCGCCTGGCCGATATCCTGGCCAGAGAAACCGAGCGCATTGTCACAACTTGACCGACTCAACAGCTCTAGTCCGCAGCTTTGCTCTGAAACGCCCGTTCTAGAGCCTTTGTAGGAAAAGTTTCGATGGTGCTTAATGGCCATCAACGGCTATGCTAGGCTGGATCCAAACCAATAACAGGTAATACCGGTTTTACGTCTACTCAAAGGGAATGGGGGGCTTCCTGACACAACCGGACGAGCCACGCTGGGGCTTCAATGCGCTATTTGCTGATGTTGCTGTTCTGCTTGCCCTTCATGGCGAGCGCTGTCGAATTCGACGAATACACCCAAAGCCTGCCGCTGGGCCAGTCGCTGCAAGTGTTCGAAGACCCGAGTGGTCAGGCGAGCCTCGCCGACGTCCGCGCACAGGCTGCCGCCGGCCAGTTCAAGGCGCACGACAAAGCCACGCTCAACGCCGGTTATTCGCGTTCGGCGTTCTGGCTGAAGATCGACCTGCATTATCGTCCGAGCAACCCCGCCGCCCAGCGCACCTGGCTGCTGGAGCTGGCCTATCCACCGCTCGATCATCTCGATTTGTACTTGCCCGACGCAGCCGGTGACTATCGCCTGGTGCGCCAGACCGGCGATGCCTTGCCCTTCGCCAGCCGCGAGATCCGTCAGAACAACTACCTGTTCGACTTGCCGTTCAAGCCCGATCAGCAACAGACGCTGTACTTGCGACTGGCCAGTGAAGGCTCGATCCAGGCCCCGGTAACGTTGTGGTCGAGCACCGCTTATCTCGAAGACCAGCCCGTGCGCCTGTACGTGCTCGGCATCATTTATGGCGTGCTGTTGGGGATGCTGGTCTACAACCTGTTCATCTACCTGAGCGTGCGCGACACCAGTTACCTCTATTACATCTTCTATATCGGCTCGTTCGGCCTTTATCAGTTGTCGGTGAATGGCGCGGCGGTCGAATATTTCTGGCCGAACAATCCATGGTGGGCCAACGCCGCCACACCGTTTTTCATCGGCTGCGCCGGCCTGTTCGGCAGCCAGTTCGCCCGCAGCTTTCTGCAGACCCACACCCACAGCCGCTGGCTCGATCGCTTGCTGATCGGATTGATCGTCTTCAGTGCCGTGGTGATCGGCCTGTCGCTGATGACCAGTTACGCCTTGGCTCTGCGTCTGGCGACGACACTGGCGCTGACCTTCACCGTGGTGATTTTCGCCGCGGGGATTCTCGCCTGGTGGCGCGGCCTGCGCGTGGCGCGTTATTTCATCATTGCCTGGTCGGCGTTCCTCCTCGGCGGCATCGTCAATACGCTGATGGTGCTGGGTCTGCTGCCGAATGTGTTCCTGACCATGTACGCCAGCCAGATCGGTTCGGCCATCGAAGTGGCGCTGCTGTCGCTGGCGCTGGCCGATCGCATCAATGCCATGCGCGAGCAGCAGGCGCAGACGCTGTACGACGCCGGGCAGAAACTCGAAGTGCTCAACCAGCAATTGGCCCACAGCAACCAGCTCAAGGACGAATTCCTCGCCACCTTGACGCATGAGCTGCGCACGCCCATGAACGGTGTGATCGGTTCGCTGGAACTGATGCAGACCGTCGAGATGGACCCGGAACTCGAGCAATATCAGCAGACGGCCGCCGGTTCCGCACGCGACATGATGCGCATGGTCAACGGCATCCTCACGCTGACCGAATTGCAGGCGGGCAAGCTCAAGGCGTCCTCGGGCTCCTTCAGCCTGCGCGCGGTGATCGAGGCACTGCGCGTGCAATTCGAGGGCAACGCGGCGAGCAAGTCGCTGGACTTCAAGGTCGATGTGCTGCCGACCCTGCCGGATCGCCTGCACGGGGACAGCAGCAAACTTGCGCAATGCCTGGAATGCCTGCTGGACAATGCGATCAAGTTCACTCGCGTCGGTGGTCTGGCCTTGCGCGTGACCGGCAAACCCTCGACGGATAACCGTCTGGCGCTGTCGTTTGCGGTGATCGACACCGGTATCGGCTTTAGCGATCTGGGCGAGGCGACCATGTATCAGCGCTTCTTTCAGCTCGACGGCTCGATGACTCGCGAATATGGCGGCCTCGGTGTAGGTCTGGCGATCTGTCGGCAACTGGTCGAATTGCTCGGCGGCAAGCTGACCCACCGCTCCGAGCCGGGGCGCGGCAGCCGCTTTCAACTGGACGTCGAGTTCGAGTTGCCGGTGGTCGAACCGGCGCCGGATTTCGCTTTCACCCAAGAGCGGATTCGTTTGCCGCAGGATTGCACGGTGTTGCTGGTGGACGACAACAGCGTCAATCAGTTGGTGATGCGCGGCATGTTGCTCAAGCTCGGCTTTCGCGTGCGCACCGCCGACAACGCGGCGGCGGCACTGGCCTGTTTGCAGCGCGAGAGCGTCGACGCCGTGCTGATCGACTGCCAGTTGCCGACCCATGACGGCGCCTCGCTGTGCTGCCAGATTCAGGCCTTGCCAGGCTGCGCGCACCTGCCGGTGTTTTTGCTTGCGCTGCAGGCCGAGCGCGAACTGTGCGCCACCGGCGTAGCCGTCGATTACCTGAACAAACCGGTGAAATTCGAAGAGTTGCAGTCCGCGCTGGAGCGTCGCGTGCTGTGCTGAGAGTAGGGTAAAAGCGCCGCAAATTCGGCGGATATGCCACTTTGATCGGCATGGGGGCGGTGCTTAACTGACCTTCTGCCGAATCAAGGAGCCGCCGCGATGAACCTGCACCAGTTCGCCGAAACCCACGAAGTCACCAACCAGCCACCGTCGCTGGACGGCATCAATCTGTACCGCATCGACCTGCCGTTGCAGGAATGGTCGCGCCGGTTTGGCGCCGGCTGGGCCGAGTCGCGGATCGATGCCTACGGGGCGCTCGCCGGTGGCCCGCTGATGGAGGCTGGCTTCTTGGCCAACCAGAACAAACCGGTATTTGCCAGCCATGACCGCTATGGTCATCGCATCGATCTGGTGGAGTTTCACCCGGCGTATCACCAGTTGATGCGCAGTGCGATCGAACACGGTCTTACCTCATTACCTTGGGCTCATCCGCAGGACGGAGCCCATGTCGCGCGCGCTTCGATGACTTATCTGCACAGCCAGGCCGAGGCCGGCAGCGGTTGCCCGTTGACCATGACCTTTGCCAGCGTGCCGGCCCTGCGTTTGCAGCCGGACCTGGCCGAACAATGGCTGCCGAAGGTCCTCGCTACCGAATACGACCCACGCAACGTCGGCATGGCGCACAAGGCCGGCGTGACCATCGGCATGGCGATGACCGAGAAGCAGGGTGGCACCGATGTGCGCGCTAACACCACCAAGGCTTATCCGGTCGGCGCCAGCGGCCCGGGCCAGGCGTATGAACTGGTCGGGCACAAGTGGTTCTGCTCGGCACCGATGTGCGATGCCTTCCTCACGCTGGCGCAGACCGACAAGGGCTTGAGCTGCTTTCTGCTGCCGCGCCATCGCCCGGACGACACGCGCAATCAGTTCTACATCCAGCGTCTGAAAAACAAACTCGGCAATCAGTCCAACGCCTCCAGCGAAGTCGAATTTCGTGGCGCGCTGGCGTGGATGATCGGTGAAGAAGGGCGCGGCGTGCCGACCATCATCGAGATGGTGGCGATGACCCGTTTCGATTGCATGGTCGGTTCCAGCTCGCTGATGCGCCAGGCGCTGACCCAGGCCAGCCATCACTGCGCGCACCGCAGGGTTGGCGGCAAGCTGCTCAGCGAACAGCCGTTGATGCAGAACGTGTTGGCCGATCTGGCGCTGGAAAGCGAAGCCGCGCTGGCGCTCAGTTTGCGTATGGGCAAGGCGCTCGATCATCTCGATGATCGCCACGAAGCGCAGTTTGCGCGGCTGGTCACGGCGGTGGGCAAATACTGGATCTGCAAGCGCGCGCCGGGAATGATCAACGAAGCCGCCGAATGCATGGGCGGTGCCGGTTATGTCGAGGACAGCATTCTGCCGCGGCTGTACCGTGAAGCGCCGGTGAATTCGACGTGGGAAGGCTCTGGCAACGTGCAGTGCCTCGACGTGTTGCGCGCGTTGTCGAAAGAGCCGGGTGTGCTGGATGTGTTGTTCAGCGAACTCGGTGATGGCCATGGCGACCAGCGTCTGGCCGCGCATATCCAGCAGTTGCAGGCGCAGTTCAAGGACACCAGTGACATTCAGTATCGGGCGCGGCAGTTGACCGAAGATATCGCCCTCGGTTTGCAGGCGAAATTGTTGCTTGAGGCCGGAAACTCGGCGGTCAGCGATGCGTTCATTGCCAGCCGTTTGGGCAGCGGCGGCCGAGCCTACGGCGCGTTGCCGCGTGGGCTGGATGTCGAGGCGATCGTCGCGCGCTCGACTCCGCAGCTTTTCTGACCTCAATTTTGCCGACACCACAAAACCCTGTGGGAGCTGGCTTGCCAGCGATGGCGGTCTGTCAGTCAACATCGATGTTGAATGTGACGGCCTCATCGCTGGCAAGCCAGCTCCCACAGGGATTCGCTTCGCCTGAAAGAATTGGCTGCACCCACAACGCCACTGTTCCCGTGACGCGACGATGCAGGCAAGATGAAGCTCTGCAAGTCAGAACACAGGAAGCTGATCGTGACCGAAGCGTTTATTGTCGTTCAAACCGCCGAACAAGCCGTGGATCGTCTGGCTGAGCTGCATGAGCGGGCCACCACTGCGCTGAATTCGGCGCTCAAGCGTTACCTCAAGGACCGCGTCGAACCCGACGCCGCACAGCGTGCCCTGTTTCGTTATCCCGAACTGCGTCTGACCTATCACTGCCAGGGTGAAGTCCCGCAGACCACTCGCGCCTACGCCAAGGTGCAGTTGCCCGGCACGTACAGCGTCACCGTCACTCACCCGGCGGCATTTCGCAAATACCTGCTCGAACAGCTGACGCCGTTGATGCACGACTTCACCGTGACCGTCGAAGTCGGCGTCAGCCAGCAGAACATTCCGTACCCGTACGTGGTCGAGCAGGGCGATGAGCTGGCCGGTTCCGGCGTTACCGCTGCGGTACTGGCGCGGGTGTTTCCGAGTACCGACCTGTCCGCGGCCACCGATGGCATCGCCGACGGTCTCTACGATTGGGAAAACACCGATCCGCTGCCGCTGGCGCTGTTCGACGCCGCGCGCGTGGATTTCTCGCTGCGCCGTCTGGTGCATTACACCGGCAGTGACTGGCGCCATGTGCAGCCGTGGATCCTGCTGACCAACTATCACCGCTACGTTGACCAGTTCATCGTTCATGGCCTGGAGCAACTGCGCAACGATCCGCGTTTCGTGCGCATGGTTCTGCCGGGCAACGTGATCATCGAGAAGGGCATGGACCACGGCGAAGCCTCGGCCATCGCCGCCGGTGTGGTCTGGCACCGTTACCAGATGCCGGCCTATCACCTGATTGCCAACGATGGCCACGGCGTGACGCTGGTCAACATCGGCGTCGGCCCGTCCAACGCCAAGAACATCACCGACCACCTCGCCGTGCTGCGTCCGCATTGCTGGCTGATGATCGGCCACTGCGGCGGCCTGCGTCAGTCGCAGACCATCGGCGATTACGTGCTGGCCCACGCGTATATGCGTCGCGACGGCATTCTCGACCGCGTGGTGCCGCCGAATATCCCGATCCCGGCACTGGCCGAAGTGCAGTTGGCGCTGCAGCAGGCAGCAGCGAACGTCACCGGCGAGAAAGGCGACGACCTGAAAAAACGCCTGCGCACCGGCACCGTGCTGACCTACGACGACCGCAACTGGGAACTGCGCTGGGCCCAGGAACGGCCGTTGATCAACCTGTCCCGCGCGGTTGCCGTGGACATGGAAAGCGGCACCATCGCCGCGCAGGGTTACCGGTTGCGGGTGCCGTACGGCACGTTGCTCTGCGTCTCGGACAAACCGCTGCACAGCGAAATCAAGCTGCCGGGTTCGGCCAACGCCTTCTATGAGCGCGCGGTCAGCCAGCACTTGAAGATCGGCATCGAAGCGGTGGATCTGCTGCGCACCGAACTCAACTCGCTGCACTCGCGCAAACTGCGCAGCTTCGACGAGCCGCCGTTCCGTTAACGCTTAGTCGTGGTCATTTGGTGGTCGGGGCACTAGCATTGTCAGCCCTGATCGCTAAATGTTTTCTCTTCTTATGTCCCGTCCTACTCGACCACCTTCCCGCCGCCCTGGCGTGAAGCCTCAATCGTCCTCGCCGCGCCGTGTTGCCAAGGCACCACCGGCCGAGCCGAAACTGATCCTGTTCAACAAACCGTTCGATGTGCTGACGCAGTTCAGCGACGGTGAGGGGCGGGCGACGCTCAAGGATTACATCGATGTGCCCGGCATTTACCCGGCCGGACGCCTGGATCGTGACAGCGAAGGTTTGTTGCTGCTGACCAATGATGGCCAGTTGCAGGCGCGCATTGCTGATCCGAAACACAAACTGGCGAAGACTTATTGGGTGCAGGTCGAAGGCGTGCCGACTGCCGAGCAGTTGCAGCGTTTGCGTGAAGGTGTCGAGTTGAACGACGGCGTGACCTTGCCCGCCGAAGCCCGGCAGCTGGACGAGCCGGACCTGTGGCCGCGCAATCCACCGGTACGCTTTCGCATGACCGTGCCGACTTCGTGGCTGGAACTGGTGATTCGCGAAGGGCGCAATCGTCAGGTACGGCGCATGACCGCTGCGGTCGGTTTGCCGACGTTGCGTCTGGTGCGCGTGAGAATTGGTGACTGGACGCTCGATGGGCTCGATCAGGGCCAGTGGAAAGAAGTGCCGGCGCGCTTATAGGGCGCCGGATTCGATCAGGCCGATCACCACACTCTTGATGATGAACGCGGCCACGCCCAGGCCCAGCACGAAAAACAGAATGAACGAGCCAAAGCGCCCGGCCTTGGACTTCTTCGCCAGATCCCAGACGATGAAACCCATGAAAATGATCAGGATGCTGACCAGGCCGGTCATCATCCATTCTTCTAACAGTGCTGGATCCATTGGGTTTCTCCGGCGCGCATGGGGCAAAAAGGGCGCGGCGAGTATACGCCAAGGTGTGCGGGGTGGCATTGATCTGGGTCTGATCTGGAACTGTTGCCCTCACCCTGGCCCTCTCCCGGAGGGAGAGGGGACTGACCGAGGTGTCTGGCGTCATACATCGACCTGAAATATCGAGTCGATTATGGATTCACAGCAGAACGTCTAGGTCGGCGTACATCTTGAGCAACCCTCGGTCGGCTCCCTCTCCCTCCGGGAGAGGGCTGGGCGGGCGGCGTTCCGATGAGGGTAGCTTTTGATCAACTGCGCAAATGAGTCAGCGGCAATTCAGTACTGTTCAAAACCTGATTCAGCACAAAACTCGACCGAACACTTGTAACCCCCTCGATGCGGGTCAAATGCCCCAACAGCAACTTCTGATAGTGATCCATATCCGGCACCACCACCTTCAACTGGTAATCCGCATCCACGCCCGTCACCAGACTGCACTCCAGCACTTGCGGCAACGTGCGAATCGCCGCTTCGAAATTCTCGAAACGCTCCGGTGTGTGCCGGTCCATGCCGATCAGCACATAGGCCGTCAGGCTCAGCCCGAGCATCTTGCGATCGAGCAGCGCAACCTGGCGCGAGATGTAGCCGTCGTCTTCCAGTTGCTTGACCCGACGCGAGCAAGGCGAGGGCGACAGACCGATGCGCTCGGCCAGTTCCTGGTTGGAGATGCGGGCGTCGCGTTGCAATTCCGCCAAAATGCTCAGGTCGTAACGGTCGAGTTTGCTCATCAATCTGTCCTTGGCTGTAACTATTGCGGCGGATTATCTATCCAGGGTTAAAAATTGCGCAAGTGGTGTTTATTTGAGCAATCTTCGCAATCCTCTGTCGCGGTGTCCGGCCTATTCTTATCACCAGAATCACTGCTCGGTAACACAGTCCACGCGGCCCGCCCAATCCGGCCCGCCGCGGCCGCCACCCCCACCGGGGTTGTGTCGGCCCCCGAGCTGCACACTGTCCAGAAGACGGCGTGAGGTGAGCCGACGTCAAAAGCGTCGAGCCAGGACGCAGTTCTCTAAAAGGGAGGCCGACGGGTCTCCCTTTTTTCTTGCTGGCGATTTCATCTTGCCGCCTCAATAAATAAGTCGCGCGACTGATAACCTGTCGCAGAACCCGGTGCGCCTGTTGCGAGTCTTAGCAACAGGCCCTCCCAATGACAGGCTCCCCACAGTGAGGAACAACATGAATTCGCGCATCTGGCGTTTGGCCGGTGTTGGTTTGCTGTGTGTGAGTGTCAGTGCGCAAGCGCTTGCCGACGAGCCACAGAATCGTGGGCCCGATGGCGACGGTCGTGGCCAGCAGCATCAGGGCAACGGCCAGGGTCGTGGCGGTGATCAACGCGGGCCGGGCAATGCGCCGCAGAACCAGGCGCGGCCGCAGAACAACGAAATCATTCGTGGCGACAACAGTCGCCAGTTCGAGCACAACGGCAATGACCACGGTTGGCAGAATCGCGACCAGAACCGCCCGGCGTACAACCCTAATCCGGTGCGTCAGCCACCACCGCCGCCGCAACTGCCCGCCAACAGTCTGCCGATCCAGCCGCGTCCCGACACCGTGCGCCAGACCCAGGAACCGCGTCAGGGTTACTACCGCGACGAACGCCCGCAAAACGGTTACCACAATCAGCAATGGCAGACCGACAACCGGCCCAATGACAACCGCTGGCCGGGACGTCCGAACGGGCATGGCAACGGTTGGGGCCCGGGGCCGCAATATCGCCCGGGACATGTGATCGACCGATTCCCGGATCGCGATTACCGCGTGCCGTATCGGGGTCAGGATTATTTCTATTCCGGTGGTTACTGGTATCGCCCGCAAGGCCCACGCTACATCGTCGTGCAGCCGCCGCGCGGGATTCGCATCCAGTATTTGCCGGATTATGCCCGCGAAGTGTGGATCGGCGGCTCGCTGCTGTTCCTCGCCGCCGGCTCCTATTACGCCTATCAGGAAGCGACGCAAGATTACGTCGTGGTCGAGCCGCCGGCACAGCAACCGCCGCAACCACAGGCGCAAGGCTATGACGTCGAAGCCTACCCGGCCAACGGCCAATCGCCGGAGCAGGTCCAGCAGGACGGCTACCAGTGCTACCAATATGCGGTGCAGCAAAGCGGCTTCGACCCGCGCACCGCGACCTACCAACCGGCGCCTGAAGTGGTTCAGGCGTACCGCCAGGCCCAGGGCAACTGCCTGAGCAGTCGCGGCTACCAAGTCAGATAGGGGCAGCTACAAGCTACAAGCTACAAGCTACAAGCTTGAAGCTAATAGCTTGTGGGCGCTTTTGCGGGGTCTGCGTGCACCAGCACTTCGGCCCGTGGGTAGGCCTTGTGAATGGCGTCGGCGGCTTGATCGCTGATGCCGTGAGCGACTGACAGCGTCAACTCTCCCGGCAACTCCAGATGCAACTGCACGAACCAGTGGTTGCCGGAGATGCGCGTGCGCAAGTCATGCGCGCCCAGCACGCCCGGCACGCTGCACGCCAGTTCGAGCATGTGCTGGCTGACGTCGGTCGGCAGTTCCTCGTCCATCAACACGGAAAAACTCTCGCGGGCGATCTGAATCGCGCTCCACAGGATGTACGCAGCAATGCCCAGGCCGAACCACGCATCCAGTTGCTCGAAGCCAAACCCGGCCAGCACCAGCGCCAGCAGGATGCTGCCGTTGAGCAGCATGTCCGAGCGATAGTGCAGGGAGTCGGCGCGTACGGCGTTGGAGCCGGTCTGCTTGATCACCCGGTGTTGCAATATCAGCAACGCCGCGGTCAGCAGCAACGAGAACACGATCACGCCGATGCTCAGCCAGGGCGCACCGAGTGGCTGCGGCGTCTGCAAGCGTTCGTAGGCCTGAAACGCGATCAGCAGCGCACTGCCGCCGATGAACAACGCTTGCGCCATGCCCGCCAGCGATTCGGCTTTGCCGTGGCCGTAACGGTGGTCGTCATCCGCCGGGCGCAGGGCGTAATGCACCGCGAGCAGATTGAGCATCGAGGTGACGCCATCCAGCGCCGAGTCGGTGAGGCCGGCGAGCATGCTCACCGAACCGCTGAGCCACCAGGCGATGGCTTTGGCGATGATCAGCGTGCACGCCACCGCCACCGAGGCGCGGGTCGCCAGCCGCAGCAGGCGGGCGTGTTCGGGGCTGGAGGTCATCGATCTTCCTTTTTATGCCGCAGGTTGCAGGCCGAACATCGCCAGTTGCTGGGTGCTGCCCTTGTGCTGGATCAGGCGCGGGTCGTCGAGTGGGAAGTCTCTGCCCAACTCGCTTTCGAGAATCGCCTGCAACTTGTGCTTGTCGACCTGACCGTCCGCGCCGATGGCTTGCTTGAGCCTGGCCGGATCGACCTGCGCGGTGTGGCCCGGTTCGAAATAGATCGCGCCGGTAGCGAAGTCGACGGCGAACGCGATCAGCCCGGGGATGATGTAGAACAGCAGGCCGACAGCATCGAGCGCGGCAATTGCCGGGTCGATCTTGCCGTCGATCTGGCCGCGACGGTCCGGGTAGAAAATCGACCCGCACGCAGTGATCTGCGTGAGCAGGGTAGCGACCAGAACACCGCCAATCAGGCGAAAAGGTAAGCGCATGGAAATGTCTCCTGAGAGCTGAACAATAACGGCTACTGTTTTGAGTTCAGACTACGCCAAACAGTTCGCCGTTATACTCGCCGATCTGTTTGGGAGCCAGCATGATTTCTTTGCCGATCGACGTTGTTTTACCCGCCCTGCGTGAAGCCCTCGCGTCACGCCACGAAGCCGTGCTCGAAGCGCCGCCCGGCGCCGGTAAAACCACCCGCGTGCCGCTGGCCTTGCTGGATGAAGTGTGGCTCGCCGGGCAGACCATTCTGATGCTTGAGCCGCGCCGCCTGGCCGCGCGTGCCGCTGCAGAACGTCTGGCCAGCGAGCTGGGCGAGCAGGTCGGGGAAACCGTCGGTTACCGCATTCGTCTGGACAGCAAGGTCGGCCCGAAGACGCGCATCGAAGTGGTCACCGAAGGCATTCTCACCCGCCGTCTGCAGGATGACCCGGCGCTGGAAGGCGTGGGTCTGCTGATTTTCGATGAGTTTCACGAACGCAGCCTCGACGCCGATCTGGCGCTGGCCCTGAGTCTGAACGGTCGCGAGCTGTTTCGCGCTGAACAGCCGCTGAAGATTCTGCTGATGTCGGCCACGCTCGAAGGCGAGCGTCTGGCCGGGTTGCTCGATGACGCGCCGATCCTGCGCAGCGAAGGGCGCATGTATCCGGTGACGATGCGCTGGGGCCGGCCGTTTCAGCCTGGCGAGTACGTCGATCAGCGCGTCACGCAAACCGTGCTCGAAGCGCTCAACGATGAAACCGGCAGCCTGCTGGTGTTCCTGCCGGGGCAGGCGGAAATCCGTCGCGTGCATCAGCAATTGGCCGACGCCATCGGCTCGCGCAGCGATGTGTTGCTCTGCCCGCTGCACGGCGAACTTGACCTCAATGCCCAGCGTGCAGCGATCGACCCGGCGCCGGCCGGTCAGCGCAAAGTGGTGCTGGCAACCAACATCGCCGAGACCAGCCTGACCATCAATGGCGTGCGTGTGGTGATCGATGCCGGGCTGGCGCGGGTGCCGCGTTTCGATCCCGGCAGCGGCATGACCCGCCTCGACACCCAGCGCATTTCCAAGGCCAGCGCCACCCAGCGTGCCGGCCGCGCCGGGCGACTCGAGCCGGGTGTTTGCTACCGCTTGTGGTCGCAGGATCAGCACGAACAACTCGCCGCTTACGGCAGTGCCGAAATTCTCTCGGCGGACCTCGCCAGCCTCGCCCTGCAACTGGGCCGCTGGGGCGTAACACCGAATGAACTGGTGTGGCTGGATGTGCCACCTGCGGCGGCGTATGCCCAGGCGCAGGATCTGTTGCAGCGCCTCGGTGCGCTGGAAGGCGAGGCGCTGACCTCGCACGGTCAGGCCATGGCCGAACTGCCGGCACATCCGCGGATCGGCCATTTGCTGTTGCGCGGTCAGGCGTTGGGCCTGGCGAACATGGCCTGCGATGTAGCGGCGCTGCTCGGCGAGCGCGATATCTTGCGTGGCGCCGGCGCGGATTTGCATAGTCGGTTGGCCTTGCTTTCGGGTGAAGAGCGTGCGGCGCGTGGTGCGCAGGGCGGGGTGCAGCGGGCACGGCAACTGGCGCGGCAATATCGCAGTTACCTGCGCGGCAAGGCCAGCACGCCGGTCAGCGATCCCGAGCACCCGCGCTGGCTCGGTGGGTTGCTGGCGTTGGCCTACCCGGATCGCGTCGCCCAGCAACGGCGTGCCGGTGGCGCGGAATATCGTCTGGCCAATGGTCGCGCCGCGCTGTTCGCCGAAGCCGACAGCCTGATGAAACAGCCGTGGATCGTCATCGCTGACCTTGGTAGCCGCCAGGGCCAGCGCGAGGAGCGGATTTATCTGGCGGCGGATTTTGATCCGGCGCTGTTCGACTCGGTACTGGCCGAACAGGTGCGCTTTGTCGATCAACTGGACTGGGACGAGCGCGAAGGCGTGCTGCGTGCCGAGCGTCAGCGCAAGGTCGGCGAGCTGATCCTCAGCCGCGAACCGCTAACCGGTCTGGATGAAAATGCGCGCAGTCAGGCGCTGGTCAATCTGGTCCGACGCAAAGGTCTCGAGCTGTTGCCGTGGACCCCGGAACTGCGCCAGTGGCAGGCACGGGTGGCGCTGCTGCGCCAGCTCGATCTAAATCATCAGGACGACAGCCAGTGGCCGGATGTCAGTGACGCAACGCTGCTCGACACTCTGGAAGACTGGCTGATGCCGTATCTGGGCAAAGTCTCGCGACTCAGCCATTTTGCCAACCTCGACCTGTCGAGCATCGTGCGCAATCTGCTGCCGTGGCCGCTGCCGCAAAAGCTCGACGAGCTGGCGCCGCACCATTTGAGCGTGCCGTCGGGCTCGTCGATTCGCCTGGATTACAGCGAGTCTCCGCCGATTCTCGCGGTGCGCTTGCAAGAGCTGTTCGGCCTCGCCGATACACCGCGAATTGCCGGCGGGCGGCAAGTGGTCAAGCTGCATCTGCTGTCGCCGGCGCGGCGCCCGGTGCAGGTCACTCAGGATCTGGCCAACTTCTGGCGCAGTACTTATGCCGAGGTGAAAAAGGATCTGAAGGGCCGCTATCCGAAACATTATTGGCCGGACGACCCCTTGGTCGCCGAAGCCACGGCGCGGGCAAAACCTCGGGGCACTTGACCGGGATGGCAGCGCGCCATTAGCCCATCCGTGCTAATTGCCCTTGTTTGTGCAGGCTCGCAAAATCGCGGCCTGAACAATAACAAGTGTTGCTGCCTGCAACTTGTGCCCAAGGAACGGAACTGCCCATGTCATCTTTCTTCAAGTTCAAGAAGTTGTTCTTCTTGTCGGCTGCGCTGCTGGCCGCCTCCAGTTCGGCAATCGCCGAAGAGCCTAATGCGATTGGCGACTGGTGGATCATTTACGGCAACGGCGTTGCCCAAAAAAACATCATGTACGTGGCGGACGCGACGTCGGTGGTGCCTTCGGAAAAAACCAAAGGCGCGACCATGGTCGCGGTCACCCTGGTCTACGAAGAACCGGGCAAACCGATGATCGACGTCTACAACCTCGAAGCCCAGTGCTCTACGGGCAAGGTGCGTTTTATCAACGGCCAGTCCATCGAGCGTCTCGCTTACACCATGCGTCATCTGAAAGTTGCCAATCAATGGCAGACCCCGAAAGAGTTCTGGATTCAGCAGGCGCTGAAGTTTGCCTGCGAACCGGGCAGTCGCGCTAAAAACGACATGGCTGCCGTGGGCAAGATGGAATACCTGCAGATGATCGAGATGCTCCAGCAGATGTTCTTCAAGCTCGCGCCGATTCAGCAAAAGAGCCAGATGATGGACAACATCGACAGCCTCCTCGAACTGAAAAAATAAGCCGGGACTTCACATGACTTGCACACGCTTATTGCTGACAGCCCTGTTGGCGGGATTGTTCTTGACCGGCTGTTCGACCATTGCGCAAAGCCGTTGGGAAGGGCGCGATGCGCAGGAGGCACTGGATCTGTTCGGCACGCCCGATTCAATGCAAAAGGAGATCGGCCCCAACGGCGAACCCTTGGCCGTGCTGACCTGGTACAAGTCGGCGAGCTGGACCACCACCGAAGCGGCCGGGACCTCAATGACCCATACCGGTAATGGCATGGTGTACACCGAACACTATCAACAGGTCGGCCACAGTTCCGATTGCAAATTGCAGGCAAAGATCAACCAGCAAAAGAAGATCGCGCAGTTTCTGATCGAAGATGGACGGATCCTGCATGGCAAGTGCACCAATGTCAGGTATGTCCCCGGTTATATTCCGCCCGGAATGTGAGCGGTCTTCGCGGTCAGTTGTTCGCGGCAATAGTCGGCGAACAACTGCGCCGGTTTGGTCAGTTGCCCACGCTTGAGCCAGGCGGCGACCAGACCTGAACCGGTGACGTCTTCGACAATGTCCACGCACGCGACTTTCTTGCCGTCGTAGGTGCATTCCGAATGGGGTCTGGTCACCAGGATCGAGAAGCCGAAACCCTGACCGACCATGCCGCGCACCATCTCGATCGACGGCGAGCTGAATTCGATGCGCGGGGTCAGGCCGAGTTCTTCGAACAGGCTGACGAAGTAGGTGCGGCTCGGTTGCACGTCGAGCAGGATCATCGGGTCGAGGCACAGGTCGCGCAGTGAAACCTGCTTGTACTGGGCGAAACGATGATCGGCCGGCAACAGTGCATAGGGCCGTTGCGCCGGCATCAGCGGTTCGGTCTGAATGGTCGCGTCGAGTTCGTGTTCGTAGAGAATCACCAGATCGAACGCGCCCGAGGTCAGGCCCTGCACCAGCTCCTGTTGCTCGCCGTCGCGGATGCGGATTTTCACCCCGGATACAGCGCCGAGAACCCGGCGATCAGTTGCGGCAGGTACAGCGGCGCCACCGTTTCGAAACAGCCGATGTCGATCTGCCCGGCGACTATGTCGTTGTCGGCGAGGGCGTTCTGTTCGAACTCCTTGGCCATGCGCAGCAGTTCCTGAGCCTTGCGCAGAAAGCGTGCGCCACTCGGCGTGAGGGAAACCCCTTGCGCGTGATGGCGGATCAGCAGTTGTACGGCGAAGCTGTCTTCCAGTGCCTTGATGGCGGTGGAAATCGCCGGCTGGGCGATGTACAGCTTGCGCGAAGCCTCGGCAACGCTGCCGCATTCGACGGTGGTGATGAAGTATTTCAACTGACGCAGATTGTAAGCGGCCACAACAAACCTCTGAACGAGCGGACTCGACTTCCAAGCAATTTGTGCGCCGCCACGTCCGTTGCGCGACGATGTTCTTGTGCTTCAACCATAGCCGCTCGCGGTTCATTTGGGCGAAGTGATTGCCCAGCGTTTTTATTGCCTGCGAAGATATTTTTACTGGTTTTAGCCCGCGCGGGCCTGCGCGACCATCGAGGCAAATCCCGCTCAAGGAGTCTGCGTCGTGTTCGAACTCGCACAGTGGCAGCGCCGCGCCGTTGCATTGAAATTTCCCGATCAGGCCGTGATCGACGGCCGACCTTGCCCGGCCCGGTCGGGGCAGACGTTTGCTGCGATCAACCCGGCGACCGGTGAGTGTCTGGCCCATGTCGCCGCCTGTGGCGAGGCGGATGTCGACGCGGCGGTGCGCAATGCGCGGCAGGTGTTCAACGCCGGCGTCTGGTCGCAACGGCCGCCGACGGAGCGCAAGCAGGTGTTGCTGCGCCTGGCCGATCTGCTGCTTGAGCACCGTGAAGAACTGGCCCTGCTCGACTCGCTGAACATGGGCAAACCGGTGATGGACGCCTACAACATCGACGTGCCGGGCGCCGCCGGCGTGTTTCGCTGGTACGCCGAAAGCCTCGACAAACTGTACGACCAGATCGCCCCGAGTGCGCCCAACGTGCTGGCGACCATCACCCGCGAAGCGCTCGGCGTGGTGGCGGCCGTGGTGCCGTGGAATTTCCCGTTGGACATGGCCGCGTGGAAGCTGGCGCCGGCGCTGGCGGCGGGTAACTCGGTGATTCTCAAACCGGCCGAGCAGTCACCGTTTTCGGCGTTGCGCCTGGCCGCACTGGCGCTGGAAGCGGGGTTGCCGCCAGGTGTGCTCAACGTGCTGCCGGGGCTTGGCGAGCAGGCCGGCAAGGCCTTGGGTTTGCACAATGATGTCGATTGCCTGGTGTTCACCGGTTCGACGCAGGTCGGCAAATATTTCATGCAGTACGCTGCACAATCGAACCTCAAGCAGGTGTGGCTGGAGTGCGGTGGCAAGAGTGCCAATCTGGTATTCGCCGATTGTCAGGATCTGGATCTGGCGGCGGAGAAAGCCGCCTTCGGCATCTTCTTCAATCAGGGCGAAGTGTGCTCGGCCAACTCGCGGTTGCTGGTGCAACGCTCGATTCATGACGAGTTCGTCGCGCGCCTCAAGGCCCAGGCCGAGCAATGGCTGCCGGGTGATCCGCTCGACCCGCAGAGCCGTGCCGGCGCGATTGTCGACGATCGGCAGACCGCCAGCATCCTGCGCAGCATTGGCGATGCCGAGCAGGCGGGGGCGACGCGGGTGTGTGGCGGCCGGCAGCGGCGGATCAACGGCTCGGACAATTTCATTGAGCCAACGATTTTCACCGGAGTCACGGCCGACATGCCGCTGTTTCGCGAGGAGGTCTTCGGCCCGGTGCTGGCGGTGTTGCCGTTCGATGACGAGGCCGAGGCGATTCGGCTGGCCAACGACAGCGACTATGCACTCGCCGCGTCGCTGTGGACCGATGACCTCAATCGGGCGCATCGCGTCGCACGGCAATTGCGCGCGGGCACGGTGTCGGTCAACACCGTCGATGCGCTGGATGTGACCGTGCCGTTCGGCGGCGGCAAACAGTCGGGTTTCGGCCGCGACCTGTCGCTGCATTCGTTCGACAAATACACCCAACTGAAAACCACTTGGTTTCAATTGCGCTGACACCGCGTCCGCCCCGTTCGCGAGCAGGCTCGCACAGGGATATTCGGTATTACATGGGCCACTGTGGGAGCGAGCTTGCTCGCGAAAGCGCTGTGTCAGTTGGAGAAATCTGACTGACCCACCGCCATCGCTGGCAAGCCAGCTCCCACAGGTTTCAGTGGTGTTCACACCAAATGGGTGCGACGCAGACTCTTGTGGGAGCTGGCCTGCCAGCCAAGACAATCCAGCCAGCACTGAAAATTCCCGATCTGCACCCACCTTGCGCATCCCCGCCATCCCCGCCCTTTAGCAGTGCGCACTACCCAGTTTTTTCATCATTTGCAGCCAACAATTTCCTGATTTTCCTCACCGCGCACATGGGCCACCATCGATCTTGCCCGACCGAAGTTGCCCGCCCAAGTGTCCGTCAGAGACCAATGGCAGCCACTGCCCAACGGCCGGCGCGCGTACTGCCCATGACAAAACTAAATCAACAGCGTCGGGAGTGCTCCATGATCAAGTCCTTGTGTATTCGTCTTTCTCATCCTTTGGCAATCACCGCCCTCGCGGCTTCAGTCGCGAGCGGCGCGCAGGCCGGCACGCTGTCGATCGGCCACACCACGTGGGTCGGTTACGGCACGCTGTATCTGGCGCGGGACCTCGGCTACTTCAAGGAAAACGGCTTGAGCGTCGAGCTGCCGGTGGTCGAAGAGGCTTCGATGTACATGGCCGCGCAAGCGTCCGGGCAACTGTCCGGCTCGGCCTCGACCATCGATGAAGTGCTCAAGTACCGTCCGCAGTTCTGCTTCAAGGCGGTCGCGGCATTGGACGACAGTCACGGCGGCGACGGCGTGCTGGTTGGCAAGGACGTCAACAGCTTGCAGGAACTCAAGGGTAAGTCCGTGGCGGTCAACGAAGGCTCGACTTCGCAATTCTGGCTGTCGTATCTGCTGAAGAAAAACGGCATGAGCATGAGCGACATCACCGTGCAGAACATGACCGCCGACGACGCCGCCACCGCGTTCATCGCCGGTCGCGTGCCGGCTGCGGTGACCTGGGAGCCGCACCTGTCGATGGTGCGTAACAAGCAGCAGGGCAAGGTGTTGATCGACAGCAGCAGCACGCCCGGGGTGATCGTCGATGTGGTGGCGCTCAACTGCACGGTGATCGAGAAACAGCCGGACGACGTCAAGGCGTTGGTCGCCGGTTTGTACAAAGCGGTGCAGTACACCAAGGATCATCCCGAAGACGCCTACAGGATCATGGCCAAAGGCGTTGGCGGTTACCTCTCCGATCCAAAGGAACTGGCCGCCGCCGCGCAAGGCGTGCGGTTCTACGATCAGGCCATGAGTGAGCAATTGTTCGGCGCGCCGGGCCAACCGGGCGATAGCGCGGCGCTGATCAAACTGGCCAACGAGACTGCCAGTGAATTGCAGGGCAAACCCTACAACGTCAGCAACGACGACCTGATCGACAACCGCTTCGTCAGCCCGCGCTAGGAGTGCTGTCATGTTCAAGCGCAAATCATGGCTGAGCCGCTGCCTGACGCCAAAAACCGCCTTGCCGGTGCAATTGGTGTGGAGCGCCAGCGGCCTGGCCTGGGTCTTGTTGGTCGGCCTGTGGGCCGGGTTGTCCTACGGCGGCATCGTGCCGGGCATGTTTCTGCCGACACCCGGAGCGGTAGTCGAAGCCGCCGTACGCCTGAGCCGCGACGGCACCCTGGGCCAGCATGTCTGGGCCAGCGTCGAAGTGGTGATGGTCGGTTTTATCCTGTCATCGCTGGTGGCAGTGCCGCTGGGCTTGCTGATGGGCAGCTTTCGCATCGTTCAGGCGTTTCTCGAACCGCTGGTGAATTTCATTCGCTATTTGCCTGTGACCTCGTTCGTGCCGTTGTTCATTTTGTGGATCGGCATCGGTCTGGAGCAGCGCGTGTCGGTGATCATTTTCGGCGTGTTCTTTCAGCAACTGGTGATGATCGCTGACGTCTCGAAAGGCATTTCCAAAGACCTGATCAACGCCTCGTACACCTTGGGCTCGAGCCGCCGCGACGCGGTATTGCATGTGATCGCACCGGCCTCGGTGCCGGGCGTGCTCGACACCTTGCGCGTCACCATGGGCTGGGCCTGGACCTATCTGGTCGTGGCTGAGCTGGTCGCCGCGTCCAGCGGTCTGGGTTATCTGAGCCTGAAAGCCATGCGCGGTTTTCAGGTCGATGTGATTTTCCTCGCCATCGCGATCATCGGCCTGCTCGGGCTGGTTACCGATCAACTGTTTCGCTTTCTCCGTTTGAGGGTTGCCGCATGGGCTCAGTGACTGCTGCCAATCATCGTTTCATCGAACCCGTTGCGGCCACCGCGCAAGCGGCTCCAAGGTTGCAGGTCGACAAGGTCAGCCTGCGCTATGAAAAGCCTGACGGCGGTATCTTCACCGCGCTGGAAGCAGTCTCGTTCGACGTGCCGGACCAGCAGTTCGCCGTGCTGGTCGGGCCGTCGGGTTGCGGCAAATCGAGCCTGTTGTACCTGACCGCGGGCCTGGCCGAGCCGACCTCCGGCGAGATCTACGTCGGCGGCCAGCAAGTGCAGGGGCCTGGGGCTGATCGCGGCATGGTCTTTCAGAGCTACACGCTGTTTCCGTGGCTGACCGTGCGCCAGAACGTCGAGTTCGGCCTCAAGCGTCGCGGCATGCCGGCGGCGCGGCGCAAGGAAATCGTCGACTACTACGTCAATGAAGTGGGGCTGAGCGGATTCGCCGACAACTACGCCAAACAGCTGTCGGGCGGGATGATGCAGCGGGTGGCGATCGCCCGGGCGCTGGCCAACGACCCGCAGATCCTGCTGATGGACGAACCCTTCGGCGCGCTCGACAGCCAGACGCGTTTGCAGATGCAGCAGCTGTTGCTGCGGGTCTGGGGCCACAGCAAGAAAACCGTGCTGTTCGTCACCCACGATATCGACGAAGCGATCCTGCTCGGCGACCGCGTCTATGTCATGGGCGCGAAACCCGGGCGGATCAAACAGATTCTCGACGTACCGATCGATCGCCCGCGCTCGCTGGACATGGTCATGGAGCGCTCGTTCATCGACATGAAGCGGCAGATCTTCGGCCTGCTGCACGATGATCTGGAAGAAGTGCACCGAGCCGAATGACACACCGTACCTGTGGGAGCGAGCCTGCTCGCGAAGACTTTTGTCATATGGTGGGTGCGCTGACAGACAGGACGCTTTCGCGAGCAGGCTCGCTCCCACACAGGGCAAAGAAACTTTCAGCCCGATGCAAAAACCGTCTCGACCCAGCCCTGCAACGTGTACTTGCGGTAGACGTGCTCGGGCACATCGACATACGGCTCGCTGATGAAGCTTTGCGGAATCTGTGGATCGGCCTCGTCGATCACCAGAATGTTCGCCGGGTTGTAGAAGTCATAGTCGACCACGCCGGGGTTGGTGGTGATGACCTTCTTGCGCGCGGCCATGGCTTCGAAAAAACGGAAGCTCAACCCGGCCTGACCTGGTTTGGCGATGTCGAGAATGATCCGCGAGCGCTTGACCAGCGCACCGACCGTATCCAGTGGCAGACGTTGCTCGAAAAACGTGATCCCCGGGTGCGCGCCCGGGATCGGTTTGCACTGCACCAGAAACTTGTAGTCGCTGACGCCAAGCCGATCAAACGCCCGCGCGAGGCCTTCAAGCGCCGGAACGCGGTCTTTGCCAGCCATGACCACGAAGGCGCTGTAGTCGCCGTCGTCAGCGTCCGCGTCGTAGTCGTCGTAAATGAAATTGTGCAGTTTTTTCAGGCCGTATTGCTGCGCGTTCTGCGGATCGAACGAGAACACCTCGTCGTACCCGGCAAGTTGTTCCCGGGTCATCGGCCATCGGCTGAAACTGTCATAGAGGTAGGCGATCTTGCGCGAGGATGCGTTCAGGCCGATAGCCAAATGCTCTGGGTCTATTTGTGCCGGGTTGATAACGAGGGCAACGTCAAACGGCCCGTGTGCCTCTACTGCCTTTTTGAACTGGCGTAATTTGGCCCAGCGTCTGAGCGGGCGGCGCAGAATTTTCGGCGCCCGGTTGAACGCATCGGCCATCAACGCCGTATCGATGAAGCACACAGCGTTCTCGGCCCGTAAATGATCTGCCAGCTTGCGCGCATAACCGCCAATGTCCTTGCATACCAATAAGATTTTCATGGCTTTCCATGTCGTGAATTCGGGGCCTTCGACTACAGCGGTCGCGCGGTGGCGGCTAAGGCGCGGCGGGTAACAGAAAGCGCGCGATCACCGGCAAATGATCGGAAATGCGCAACGTATCGTCCTGGCGCACCCGCGCTTCGAGCCGTTTGATCTTCGGGCTGTAGAACAGGTAGTCGACGGTACGGTCCGGGCCGTTCAGGCCGGGATCGTTGGGATAATGGGTCAGCCACTTGGCGCGGTCGATGCCGCCAGCTTCATTGTTGGTGGGAATCATCGGGTACTTGTCCCACAGCAGATGCAACTCGCTGTCGGCCGAGTAGGGCGTGCGCTGCTCGGTTGGGAGGCGCCGGTACTGGCCCAGCGGCAGCAGATTGAAGTCGCCGCCAATCAGCCACGGCAAGCCCTGGCTTTCGTACTTGTCGAGCACCTTGGCCACCGCGCTCACTTGCGCCTGCAAGGTCGCGTCCGGTTGGCTGGCGTGTTCCAGATGGGTATTGAAGACGGTCAATTGCCCGCCATCGCTCAGCGGCAGTTTGCTGGCCAGCAAGGCATCCCTGGGCTGGAACTGGCGGCTGATGAGATTCGCGTCGGCGACCGGCAACTGCAGGCGTTCGGCGTGTTCGATGCGATAGCGGCTGAGGGTCGCCAATTGCCGGCCAACACTGCCGAAAATCTGCGGCTCGGGGACGAAGTCGGCTTTCCAGTCGAACGCGCTGACGCTGCACGGATACAGATCGGCGACCCGTTCCTGCAACAGTTTGAGCTGGTTCTGGTAGTCGCTGGCCTTGGCGCCGTCGTCGAGTTCCTGCAGCAGCACCACGTCGGGCTGCTCATCGCGGATCACCCGCGCCACTTCATCGAGGCTGAACGCCATGTCTTCGGCAGTCGGTGCTTCGTCTTTGCCTTGGGCCAGGTCGTTCCAGAACACATAACGCTTGCCGGCCAGGTATTGCACGTTCCAGGTCATGACCTTCAGCGCCTGGCCCGGCACCAGTGTCGGGGCCGTTGCGGTGCAACTGACCGGCAGGGTTTCTCGGGCGTCGGGGCGCCAGGTCAGGCTGAAGATCAGCGCGCCTGTCACCACGATGGCCAGTACAACGAACAACAACGAGTAGCGCAGTAGACGGGTCATGGCTCGGCTTATAGCGTTACAGAAAGTGGCCCCGAGCATACCTGACGGGCGGCGCGAAGCCCAAGCGCTGCGCGGTCAGATCGTTCCGTCACGCTTGTCAGGCAATTCGCTGATCAGCATGAACAGGCGGAACAGGACGACACTGGTGAACAGTTGCAGGAAGCTGTGAGCGCTGTCGATCAGCACCGCGATCAGCGGATTTTGCGGCTCGGGATAAACCGCCAGCGTTGCGCCTTTGAGCAGCCACAGCGGGGTCATCACGCAAAGAATGCACAGCAGGATTCGCCAGAAATGCCCACGCGTCAGGCGCAGGCTTTCCTTCATCGCCTGCAACGGGCCCAGACCGCGCAGCACCAGCAGATACTCGCCGAACGCGAGCATGACCATCAGCATCAGGCCCGGCAGGAAGTACAACGACAGGCCAAGCAGAATCAGCAAGGTGTTGAGTGCGGTCAGCAGGGCGAAGCGCGGCCACAGGGTCGCCGCCATCGCCAGCAGGTCGCGGTTGCGCGGCGACTCGCCACGGCTGCGGGCATCGAGAAACAGGATCAGTGCCGCGGTGTACAACGGGTAAACCAGCAGACCGACGATGATGCTGACCCCGGCGAAGGTGTCCGGCCCGCTGGCGTGATCGACCGCCTGCTGCAAGAAAGCTTCGACGATCACCAGCGGCAGGCACAACTGCACGATGCTGCCCAGATGGCGTTTGAAAAAATACAAAGAGTCGCGCAGTACTTCGAGGGCATTCATCAGTCGGTATCGCAGGTCGAAAACAGTGGCTCACTTTAACCGATGCAACGCGGGGCGACACAAACGTAAACATTCGGTAAAGGTCATTGAAACGTTTTGTCACTGTCTCCATTACAGGAGGGCACCACGCCCAGAGTGGGCGAGGGCATGTTATTACCGGCAATCTACGAGGTCGCCATGAACAGCGAAGAGCAAACCCTGATCGATGGACTGTTTTCCCGGCTGCAACAGGCCGAAACGGAGGCAGCCCCGCGTGACGCCCAGGCCGAGGCGCGGATCAAGGAACACCTGACGCGCCAGCCGGCGGCAGGCTATTTCATGACCCAGGCGATTCTGGTGCAAGAGGCGGCGCTCAAGAGCCTCAACGAACAGAACCAGCAACTGACTCAGCAGGTGCAGCGCTTGCAGGCCGAGTTGCAGTCAGCCAAGGCGCAAGGTGCCGCCCCGGCAGCGAGCGCTGGCGGTGGCTTTCTGTCGAGCATCTTTGGCGGCGGCAGTTCGCGCCCGGCGCCGACGCAAAATCCCGCCCCGGCATCCACGGGTGGCTGGCGCGAACCGGCGCCGCAGCAGAGCTTCCAGGCACCAGCGCCACAACAGAACTTCGGCGCAGCGCCGCCCAACTATGCGCAACAAGCTGCGCCTGCGGCAGGCAACAGCTTCCTCGGTGGCGCGCTGAAAACCGCCGCCGGTGTGGCCGGCGGCGTGATGCTCGCGCAGGGCATCAGCAGCCTGTTTCATCACAACCAGCAACCGGAAGAAATCGTTGAGGTGATCAAGGAAGAGCCGGCGCAGGTCGCCGACCAGAGCAACAACGGCTGGGGCGATGAGCAGCGCGTGGCGGACAACGGTTACTCGGGCAATGACCAGGGCGGTTTCAGCGACGCCGATTACAGCAGTGACAATTCGTCATTCTTCGATGACGACGACTCCTTCGTCTGATTCACCATTCGTCCGGAGCCCTGCGGGGCTTCGGGCCGATTATTCGCGGAACCCTCCTTCGGGCTGGCATACTGAGCGCCTTTTTCGGGCCCTGGGCCTGATCCCGCTTCGTGCGCGTGCGCACCCACAGGAACTCCGGTGAAAAAAATCGCAGTGTTCGCCGACGTGCAGAACCTCTACTACACCGTGCGTCAGGCCTATGGTTGCCATTTCAACTACGCCGCGTTGTGGGCCGATATCAGCAAGGACGGGCAGATTGTCGAGGCCTACGCCTACGCAATCGATCGCGGCGACAGCAAGCAGCAGCAATTTCAGCAGATCCTGCGCAACCTCGGTTTCACCGTGAAACTCAAGCCCTACATCCAGCGCAGCGACGGCTCGGCCAAGGGTGACTGGGACGTGGGCATCACCCTCGACATCATGGACGCCGCCGACCACGTCGACGAAATCGTCCTGGCGTCCGGTGACGGCGATTTCGACATGCTGCTCGAACGCATCATCAGCAAACACGGCGTGCAGGCAGTGGCTTATGGCGTACCCGGCCTGACCGCCAACTCGCTGATCCGCGCCGCCAGCCGCTACGTGCCGATCGAAGGCGCGTTGCTGCTGAAGAATTAAGCTCAAGCATTGATTTGAACGGAGTTGAACCCGGTTTGGAACGCATTGCAGTCATCGACTTTGAAACCACTGGCCTTTCGCCGAACAGCAACTGCCGTGCCACGGAAATCGCTGTGGTCATGCTGGAAAACGGCCGCATCGTCGAGCGTTATCAAAGCCTGATGAACGCCGGTGTGCGCGTCCCGGCGTTTATCGAACAACTGACCGGTATCAGCAACGCCATGCTGCGCAGCGCGCCGCCCGCCGAGCGGGTGATGGAAGAGGTCAACGAATTTGTCGGCTGCACGCCACTGCTGGCGCACAACGCCTCGTTCGACCAGAAGTTCTGGGACTTTGAACTGGGACGAATCAAACGCACCCGCTTGCAGAACTTTGCCTGCTCGTTGCTACTGGCACGGCGCTTGATGCCGGCTGCGCCGAATCACAAACTCGGCACCCTCACCACTTTCGCCAGCCTGCCACACACCGGCCAGGCTCACCGGGCCATGGCAGACGCCGAAATGGCGGCCAACCTGATGGCGCATCTGGCCGACGAGTTGCGGCACAAGCACGGCGTGCGCGAGCTGAACCATGACCTGCTGTGCAAATTGCAGAAAGTCCCCGCTGCCAAGGTCAACGAACACTTGCTGCGCTACCGCTGATCCGGGGCACAACCACTGATCGTTCCCACGCTCTGCGTGGGAATGCAGCCCGGGACGCTCCGCGTCCCTTTCAAAGCCGAACGCGGAGCGTCCGTTGAGGCATTCCTTTGCTGCGCGTGGGAACGATCCAATTCCATGGGAGCGAGCCTCATGGTGCTCAGCTGCTTTCATGCAAAAGTGTACCGGCGCGATAAACAGGTTTTGTAACTTATTTTTACTGGCGCGCCTTTCTAGAATACTCAATTTCCTGACACTGACCGTCGAGCTGCCCATGCCTGCCCTGCGCCGTTTTTCCTTGCCTTTGATCGCCGCATTTTTTGCGTTGTATGTGATCTGGGGATCGACCTATCTGGTGATCCGCATCGGCGTTGAATACTGGCCGCCGCTGATGCTGGGTGGGGTGCGCTTCGTGATTGCCGGCACGTTGATGTACGCCTTTCTGCGCTGGCGCGGTGCGCCGGCGCCGACCTGGGCGCAGTGGAAGGCGGCGGGGCTGATCGGGATTTTGCTGCTCAGTTTCGGTAACGGCGCGGTGAGCGTGGCCGAGCACACCGGTGTGGCTTCCGGCGTGGCGGCGCTGGCGGTGGCGACGGTGCCGCTGTTCACCTTGTTGTTCGGCTATTTCTGGGGCGCGCGCAACACCCGTCTCGAGTGGGCCGGGGTAGCGTTGGGGATTATCGGCATCGCCATGCTCAACATGGGCTCCAACCTGCAATCCAGCCCGCTGGGCGCCGCATTGTTGATTTTCGCTGCGGCGACCTGGGCGTTCGGTTCGGTGTGGAGTAAATATCTGCCGTTGCCGCAGGGGGCCATGGCCAGCGCGGTGGAAATGCTGGTCGGCGGTGTCGTGCTGCTGATCGGCAGCGCGGTGAGCGGTGAACACCTGCAAGCGCTGCCGCCGGTCGAAGGCTGGCTGGCGCTGGCCTACCTGATTTTCTTCGGCTCGATCATCGCCTTCAATTCCTACATGTACCTGCTCAAGCATGTGCGCCCGGCGGCGGCGACCAGTTATGCCTACGTCAACCCGGCGGTAGCCGTGTTGCTGGGGATCGTGTTTGTCGGCGAGACCATTGGTATCGAAGAAGCGCTGGCGATGCTGGTGATCATCAGCGCCGTATTGCTGATCAGCCTGCCGCAGTGGCGTCGGCCGAAACAAGTACCGGTCGAGGAGGCGCAAGCCGATCCGACGGAAGCGCGGACGAATTAGGGTAAACTGCGCGGCATTGCATCCCCGCGTCATTTTTTCCTACGGTACTCCCATGACTTTCGCCTCCCTTGGCCTGATCGAACCCTTGCTGCGCTCCCTCGAGACGCTCGGCTACCAGACCCCGACGCCGGTGCAGGCGCAAGCCATTCCGGCCGTGCTGGCCGGTCGCGACCTGATGGCGGCGGCCCAGACCGGCACCGGCAAAACCGCCGGTTTCGCCTTGCCACTGCTGCAGTTGCTGGCCATGGAAGGGCCGAAAGTCACCGCCAACTCGGCGCGTGCGCTGATTCTGGTGCCGACCCGCGAACTGGCCGAACAGGTTCACGAAGCCGTGCGCCAGTACGCGGAAAATCTGCCGCTGCGCACTTATGCGGTGTACGGCGGTGTCAGCATCAACCCGCAGATGATGAAGCTGCGCGGCGGCGTCGATGTGCTGGTCGCCACGCCCGGTCGCTTGATCGACCTGTTCCGCCAGAACGCGCTGAAGCTCAATCAGCTGCAAACGCTGGTGCTGGATGAAGCCGACCGTATGCTCGACCTGGGCTTCTCTGAAGAACTGGCGAACATCTACCGCATGCTGCCGAAAAAGCGCCAGACCCTGCTGTTCTCCGCAACCTTCTCCGATGACATCCGCCTGCTGGCCGGGCAGATGCTCAACGATCCGCTAACCGTCGAAGTCAGCCCGCGCAACGTGGCGGCCAACACGGTCAAGCAATGGATCGTCACGGTGGACAAGAAGCGCAAGGCCGAACTGTTCGTGCACCTGATGCGCAAGAACAAGTGGAAGCAAGTGCTGGTGTTCGCCAAGACCCGCAACGGTGTCGATGCGCTGGTGGAAAAACTCCAGGGCCTGGGCGTCAACGCCGACGGTATCCATGGCGACAAACCACAGGCGACCCGCCAGCGTGCGCTGGACCGGTTCAAGCTCAGCGAAGTGCAGATTCTGGTCGCGACCGACGTCGCTGCCCGTGGTCTGGACATTGAGGATTTGCCGCTGGTGGTGAACTTCGATCTGCCGATCGTCGCCGAGGATTACATTCACCGCATCGGCCGGACTGGCCGCGCAGGTGCTACCGGTGAGGCGATCTCGCTGGTGTGTGCCGACGAAGTGAACATGCTCTCGGCCATCGAAATGCTCACGCGCCAGACCTTGAAGCGCCAGAACGAACCGGATTTTGAGCCGGAGCACTGCGTACCGGACACCGATGCCAGCGGTCAGGTGATCAAGAAGCCGAAGAAACCGAAAAAGCCAAAAGCGTCGGGCGGTGGCGGTGGTAAACGCAATCTGGGCAAGTGGGTGGACAGCGGTGATACGCAAGCGCCGGAGCCGTCGATCAAGCCAGTGCGCAAGGTGCCGGTGTTCAATACCGGGCCGCGCAAGCGTAAGCCTTAAAAGCAGCTTCGAGTGGCAAGCTGCAAGCTGCAAGTTAGAAGCGCTTTGCTTTGGCTTGCAGCTTGCGGCTCAAAGCTTGCCGCTGCTTTTAAGCCATTGCAGCATTCCCAACCCAGCCGCCCGTCCACTGGCAAAGCACCCGGTCAGCAAATACCCTCCGGTCGGCGCTTCCCAATCAAGCATTTCGCCCGCACAAAACACCCCCGGCAGCGCCTTGAGCATCAAGCGCTCGTCCATCGCCTCGAATTTCACGCCGCCGGCGCTGCTGATCGCTTCGTCCAGCGGCCGGGTTTTAACCAGGGTCAGCGGCAGCGCTTTGATCGCCCGTGCCAACAGCGCTGGATCGGCGAACGTCTCGGCATCGGTCAACTCACGCAACAACGCTGCTTTCACCCCATCAATGCCGACCTGACTGTGCAGATGCTTGGCCATCGAGCGCGAGCCGCGTGGTTTGCTCAGCGCCATCTGTAATTTATCCACAGGGCGTCCGGGCAGCAGATCGATGTGGATAACCGCTGCGCCATAGCGATTGATTGCCTCACGGATCGGCGCCGACAGGGCATAGATCAGGCTGCCTTCGATGCCGGTTGCGGTGATCACGCATTCGCCCAAGCGCGGCACATCGTCGTCCAGGCCGATAGCGATGTTCTTCAGCGGCGCACCGGCGAATTTGCTCACCATCAATTCGCTCCAGGCCTGTACCTCGAAGCCGCAATTACTCGGCTGCAACGGCGCCAGATCGACGCCGCGCTGCTCCAGCGGCAACATCCAGGCGCCATCCGAGCCCAGGCGCGACCAACTGCCGCCGCCGAGGGCCAGCAAGGTAGCGTCGGGGCTGACGCGGATTTCGCCGTCCGGGCTGTCGATGCGCAAGGCGCCGTGTTCATCCCAGCCGAGCCAGCGGTGACGGGTGTGGATAACCACACCGCTGTCGCGCAGCCGCTTGAGCCAGGCGCGCAGCAGCGGGGCGGCTTTCATGTCGGTGGGAAATACGCGGCCGGAGCTGCCGATGAAGGTTTCGATGCCCAGCGCATGAATCCACTGGCACAACGCATCAGCGTCAAAACCGCGCAGCAGCGGGGCGATGTGCGGTGCGCGTTCGGCGTAGCGCGAGAGGAAGGCCGGGTAAGGTTCGGAGTGGGTGATGTTCATGCCGCCGACCCCGGCCAGCAGGAATTTACGCCCCACCGAAGGCATGCCGTCATACAAATCCACGCGGATGCCGGCCTGGCTCAGCACTTCGGCGGCCATCAGGCCGGCGGGGCCACCGCCGATGATGGCGACGCGAGCAGTAATCGGGGCGGAGTTCTGGGTCATGGGCGGTGCGCTGCGGTATGGCGGGATGAGGCGCGCATTCTACCAGCGCCGCTCCTTGTGGTAGAGCCCATGTGGGAGCGAGCCTGCTCGCGAAGGCGGTGGGTCAGTCAATTTGATGTTGGATGTGCGGACGCTTTCGCGAGCAGGCTCGCTCCCACAGGTTCAGTGGTGAATTCCAGGCTGATCAAAAAACAAACAGTGCGCTGTACGCCACGCCCCATATGGCCTGCAGTCCCTTTCACTCAGGTTATCCACAGGCAGTTCCACAGCGATTGTGGGTAACGCAGCACACCTCAGTGACAACCGTGTGAATCCCACACCCGTTGTGCGCTGTGGTGGAGGATGCCGTGGCGGCGGGCGAGGGCGTGGCGGTCCTTGCTGTAGCCACCGCCGATCACACCCACCACCGGTATGTCGCGGCCCAGGCAATGGCGCATCACGCTCTTATCGCGGGCGGCCACGCCTTCGTCGGTCAGTTGCAGATAGCCGAGGGCGTCGTCCTTGTGCACATCGACACCGGCGTCGTAGAGCACCAGATCCGGTTGATACAACGGCAACAGGTAATTGAGCGTGTCATCGACCACCTGCAGATAATCGGCATCGCCCATGCCCTTGGGCAGCGGAATATCCCAATCGCTGTCGGCCTTGCGTGCAGGAAAATTCTTCTCGCAGTGCAGGGAAACGGTAACCGCCTCCGGTGTGTCATGAAGAATCCGCGCCGTGCCGTCGCCCTGATGCACGTCGCAATCGAAGATCAGCACGCGATTGACCCGGCCGCTTTGCAGCAGGTACTGGCTGATGATCGCCAGGTCATTAAAGATGCAGAAACCCGCCGGATAATCGTAATGCGCGTGATGGGTGCCGCCCGCCAGGTGGCAGGCCAGGCCATGCTCCAACGCTTTCTCCGCCGCGAGGATCGAACCGCCGACCGCGCGCACCGTGCGCCGCGCCAGGGCCTCGTTCCAGGGCAGGCCGAGACGCCGTTGGTCTTCGCGGGACAACTCGCCGCTCATGTAGCGTTCGATATAGCTGCGGTCATGGGCGAGGGCGAGGATGTCGTTGGGGCAGATCTGCGGTCGCAGCAGATCGGCATCGCGGGTCAGGCCTGTGTCGACCAGGTGATCGCGCAGCAGACGGAACTTGTCCATCGGGAAGCGGTGATCCGCCGGGAACTCGGGGCTGTAGTCTTCGTGGTAGATCAGCGGCAAAGGCATGGTGATGTCTGATATTGGCGGGTCATTGGAATTCGGCGCAGCGCTGACGATCCTACCAGCGATGTAGACTGGCGGCATGGAAATGGAGAAGACGATGGAGCCAATACTGGAACTGCAAAGCGCACGCTTGCTGATGCGACAGTGGCAGGACGAGGATTTGCCGGCGTTCGCGGCGATGTGTGCTGATCCGCAGGTGATGCGCTACTTTCCGGCACCCTTGACCCGGCTGGAAAGCGCGGCGGTGATCGGGCGCATACGCGGGCATTTTTCCGAACATGGCTTTGGGTTGTGGGCGCTGGAGCGCAAGGATACCGGCGAATTCATCGGTTTCACCGGGCTTGGGGTGGTCGGCTTTGACGCGCCGTTCACCCCGGCCGTGGAAATCGGCTGGCGCCTGGCCAAGGAACATTGGGGCCTGGGTTATGCCAGTGAAGCGGCGTGGACCGCGTTGCGTGCCGGTTTCGACCAACTGAAGCTGGAAGAAATCGTCTCGTTCACTGCGCAAAGCAATCTGCCCTCGGAGAAGGTCATGCAGGCGATCGGCATGCACCACGATCCGCAGGATGACTTCGATCACCCCAAGCTTGCCGCCGACCATCCGTTGCGTCGGCATGTGCTGTACCGCATCAGCCGCGAACAATGGTTGCAAACCTTGCATGAATAAGCCGACACGGACGTTTACAATGGCCGCCAAATCATTGGCCCGCGCCAGAATCTGAATCGGCCGCCGCAGCCAAGACTGCGCGGCACTGCTTTGTGTGAGGAGAGTCTGAATGAGCCAAGTGTTGGAAGATCTGGTCGACTTGCTGACCCTGGAACCGATCGAAGAAAACCTTTTCCGTGGCCGCAGCCAGGATCTGGGTTTCCGTCAGTTGTTCGGTGGTCAGGTGCTCGGCCAGTCGCTGTCGGCGGCCAGTCAGACCGTTGAAGAAGCGCGGCATGTGCATTCGATGCACGGCTATTTCCTGCGCCCCGGCGACGCCAAGTTGCCGGTGGTGTACTCGGTCGATCGCGTGCGCGATGGCGGCAGCTTCAGCACGCGCCGCGTCACGGCGATCCAGAAGGGCCACCCGATTTTCACCTGCAGCGCTTCGTTCCAGTACGACGAAAAAGGCTTCGAGCACCAGAGCCAGATGCCTGTGGTGGTCGGCCCGGAGAACCTGCCCTCGGAGCTGGAACTGACCCAGCAACGCGCGCACCTGATTCCCGAGCACATGCGTGAAAAACTGCTCTGCCCGAAACCGATCGAAGTGCGCCCGGTCACCGAAAAAGACCCGTACAACCCGCAACCGGCCGATCCGGTCAAATATGTCTGGTTCCGTGCCGATGGCGCCCTGGCCGACATTCCCGCACTGCACAAATACCTGCTGGCCTACGCCTCGGACTTCGGCCTGCTGACCACCTCGATGCTGCCCCACGGCAAATCGGTGTGGCAGAAGGACATGCAGGTCGCCAGCCTCGATCACGCGCTGTGGTTCCACAACGACCTGCGCGCCGATGACTGGTTGCTCTACGCCATGGACAGCCCATGGGCCGGCAATTCCCGTGGTTTCTCTCGCGGCAGCGTGTACAACCGCGCCGGGCAACTGGTTGCCTCGGTGACGCAGGAAGGCCTTATCCGCCATCGCCAGGATTGGGCATGAGCCTGGCCGAGGTGCGTCATTGGGTGTTCGACATGGACGGCACCCTGACCGTGGCCGTGCATGACTTCGCCGCGATTCGCGTAGCGCTGGCAATTGCGCCGGAGGACGACATCCTCACCCACCTCGCCGCGTTGCCTGCCGCTGAAGCAGCGGCGAAACATGCGTGGCTGCTCGAGCATGAGCGCGATCTGGCGCTGGGTTCGACCCCGGCCACCGGCGCGGTGGAGCTGGTGCGCGAACTGCACGCACGCGGCTATCGCCTCGGCATCCTCACCCGCAACGCGCGGGAGCTGGCGCATGTAACGCTGGAGGCGATCGGTCTGGCCGACTGCTTCAAGGTCGAGGACGTCTTGGGCCGCGATGAAGCGCCGCCAAAACCGCACCCTGGTGGCTTGCTGAAACTGGCGCAGGCCTGGGATGTGCCGGCCAGTCAAATGGTCATGGTCGGTGATTACCGCTTCGATCTCGATTGCGGACGAGCGGCGGGAGCGCGCACAGTGCTGGTCAATCTGCCGGATAACCCGTGGCCGGAATTGACCGATTGGCATGCCCGCGATTGTGTGGAGTTGCGGCGGATGCTTCAGGCCTGAGCCCTTCATTGACTGACTGGGCGCTTTCGCGAGCAGGCTCGCTCCCACAGTTGAAATGCATTCCCCTGTGGGAGCGAGCCTGCTCGCGAAGGGGGCGGCCCTTTCAGCAAAAACTCACTGATCGAACAACGCCTTCTGCCCCTCCGCCGAGGTCAGCATCTCATCGCCGTTATGCCCGACCCCAGGCACTTCAACCAGCCGCTGGTTGACGCCTTCCGGATGCCGACGCAGCAAATACCCGAAATACAATTTCCCGCGCATCAACCGATAAGCGCCTTGCGCCTCGGCGGCGCAGCTCTTGTCCAGTGCCGGGTGCTCGGGGTCGGTGTCCTGCTGCCCGAGCAGATAAATCACCTCGCGTTTGACGTATCGGCTTTCCACCTGTAACGGCGTTTGCCCGCCGGCGTACACCGGCATGTCGGCCAGGCCGTATTTCCAGCGATTGAAGCCCGGACACGCAGCGTGATCGAACGCCACCGGGCGCTGCTCGTTGAAATAGGCGTAGGAAGAAGGATTGGCAACGACGTAGCGCAAGCGGATGCCGTTGGTTTTCAGCGCCGGCTGATCCTTGGCGAGCAAGGCGTAACGCTGCACCACCTGAGCGCCGCCGGAGTGGCCGAAGATCACCACCTGCTTCACATCGGGAAACTGCTTGCGATCACTGACGCGTGCAACGATTTCATCGAGGGCCGCGTAAGAACTCAACGGATTCGGCCCGATCGACAAGCCGCCGCCCATCCAGTCGTTACCCTGCCAGCGCAGTAGTGTCTCGGGCAGCGAGTACAGGGCAACGTCGCTTTCATTGAGAAACTGCGGCGCGATCACCAGCGTGTGGCTGCTTTGCCCGGCCAGTTCGGTGGCGCTTTCGGCGCTCTTGCGGTAGGTCTCGGCGTTACGCAAACGACCGTGGACCACGATCACCACGCGCTCGATTTTCTCAGGCGCCGGGCCGATGCCCACCGCCATTTCCCCGGCCTTGAATTGCAAGCGACCGGGGCTGATCGCGTCGACACCCGCTGCTTGCGCAGTGCCAGCAACGATCAGTAACGCCAAAAGCCATTTATGCATTTACAGGTTTTTCGCCGCGAAGGTGTCGCACTGGCCGACCTGGCCCTGCGCGAATCCGGTTTTGAACCAGCGCACCCTTTGCGCCGACGTGCCGTGGGTAAACGAGTCTGGCACCACACGGCCCTGACCCTGTTGTTGCAGGCGATCATCACCGATCGCATTGGCCGCGTTCAAGGCCTCTTCAATGTCGCCGGGTTCCAGCCAGTTGAGGCGTTTCTGCGCGCTGTAGGCCCAGACACCGGCGAGGCAGTCGGCCTGCAGTTCCTGCCGCACCAGCAGGCCGCCATCACCTTCCATTTGCCGACCTTGCTGGCGCGCGGTCTGCATTTTCGCCGAGACGCCGAGCAGCGTCTGCACGTGGTGGCCAACTTCGTGCGCGATCACGTAGGCCTGGGCGAAGTCGCCGGCAGCTTTGAAGCGTTGCGACATTTCCTGGAAAAACGCCATGTCCAGATAGACTTTCTGGTCGGCGGGGCAATAAAACGGGCCGCTGGCCGAAGTCGCCATGCCGCAGGCGGAGTTCACTCGATTGCTGAACAGCACCAGGGTCGGGTCTTTGTACTGCCGACCGGCCTGCTGGAAAATCGCGCCCCAGGTGTCTTCGGTGTCGCCAAGGATCGAACGGACGAATTCGGCTTGCTCATCGTTGGCCGGCGGTGCCTGACGGGTCTGCGAGGTGGGCGCCGACTGCTCCATTTGCCCGGTCAACTGGCCGAGAATCTGCAACGGGTCCTGGCCGGTGATCCAGCCGATGCCGACGATCAACAGGATCGCCCCCAGGCTCAGGCCTTTGCCGCCGCCAAAACGCATACCGCCGCCACCGCCTGAGTCATCACCCCGGGCATCGACGACGTTGTCACTGCGTCGGCCTTTTTTCCATAGCATGTGGGAATCCTCTTTACGGGTGATGAATCAGATGGTGATGAGTGTTGCCGCTGTGTGAGTGTGGCGCCAGTCCGGTCGTCCGTCCATTCACAAGCGCCCGCGTCGGGCGGCTTGTTATTGACGGTCGGCAGGTCCGCAAATTCAATCCACTGCAGAATTTCTCCGGGCATTTTCGTGAACTGGCACTGTAGACAGCAGTCTGTGATGGGGCGGGCCCGCTGTAGCCGACATGGCCGGAATCTTGCCTCACACTTTTGCTCAACGGCGGATTCCCGGCGTGGATTTTTCTGGCTCGGTTCGGCTTGCTGAAAGCTCGGCCAGCTATGATTGCCGAAGCCGATCGCCACCGTATTGTTTTCAGAGATTGCCAATGACCGTCAGCACTCCGCTCTCCGGCGTCAACCAGCCCTTCAAGGGGATCCTGCTGATTGTCGTGGCGACGTTTCTGTTTTCCAGCCACGACGCGTTGTCGAAATATCTCTCCGGTTTCTATCCGATCGTGATGGTGGTGTGGGCGCGTTATGTCGTACACACCTTATTGATGGCAGGGATTTTTCTGCCGCAATCCGGGTTGCGCGTGCTGCGTACCAAAAAGCCGCTATGGCAACTGGCACGCGCGCTGTGCCTGCTCGGCACCAGTCTGTTTTTCACCACGGCGCTGCTTTACATCCCGTTGGCGGAAGCCACGGCAGTCAACTTTCTTGCACCGGTATTGGTCACGGCGTTGTCGGTGCCACTGCTCAAAGAACGGGTCACGCGCGGGCAGTGGATCGCGGTGATCTGCGGTTTTATCGGCGTGCTGATCATCGTCCATCCCGGCGGTGAATTGTTCACTCCAGCGATCTTGCTGCCGTTCTGCTCGGCGCTGTTCTTCTGCTTCTATCAGTTGCTGACGCGCAAGCTCGCCGAAGTCGACAGCCCGACCACCAGCAACTTTTTCGCCGGGTTGTGCAACACCCTGGTGATGAGTGCGCTGGTGCCGTTCTTCTGGCAGGTCCCGACGCTGACGCATGCCGCGCTGATGCTGGCGCTGGGCAGTTGCGGGATGACTGCGCACCTGTTTCTCACCCAGGCATTCCGGCATGCCGCACCGGCATTGCTGGCACCGTTCGGTTATTGCCAGATCGTGTTTGCCGGGTTGCTGGGCTGGTTGCTGTTCAGTCACACGCCGAGTTTGCTGACGATCGTTGGCATCGCGGTGATCTGTTGCAGCGGGCTGGCGGCAGCGTGGCAGCAGAGCCGCCGCTGAAGAAACCGACATACCCTTGTGGGAGCGAGCCTGCTCGCGAAGACGGTGAGTCAGTCAACATTGATGCTGAATGAAAGTCCGCATTCGCGAGCAGGCTCGCTCCCACAGAAGGGGTTTGCACAGTGGGATTTGTGCCGGCAGGATTACTCGGTGACAGTCGGAATCTTGCGCGGTGCCATGAAGTACATCCACGTCAGCGCAAGGAAATACATCGCCGGAATCAGGGTGAACAACACGGTGTAGTTGTTGTTGGTGACGGTGAGGATGTGCCCGACGATCTGGGTCATGAACATGCCGCCGATGGCCGCGCACATGCCGCCGAAACCGAATACCGTGCTCATCATGTGCTTGGGCGTGTAGTCCATCACCAGGCTCCAGATGTTCGCGGTCCAGGCCTGGTGCGCACCGATCGCCAGCGAGATCGCCGCCACTGCTACCCAAAGATTGGCCGAACCGGCAGCCATGACCACGCCGATGATGCAGCAGGCGAACAGCAACATCGACAGCAGCCGCGCCTTGATCGAGTTCATTCCGCGACCGATCAGGAACGACGAGAGAATGCCGCCGCCGACACTGCCGAAGTCGGCCGTGACGTAGATGATGATCAGCGGAATGCCCATCTGTGTGACGTTGATGCCCAGGTTGTATTGCTGATTAAGAAACGGCGGCAGCCAGTACAGGTAGAACCAGAACACCGGTGCGGTCAGCGAGTAGGCGAGGGCGAAGGCCCAGGTGCCGCGCATCCGCAGGATTTTCGAGAATGGCACGCGGGCCTGTTCCGGTTCGACTTCCTGCTGGATGTAGTCCAGCTCCGACTGTTTAACGCTCGGGTGATCTTCCGGGTTGAAATACTTCAAACCCCAGAACAGCAGCCAGATTCCGCCCAGTGCCGCCATGCACAGGAACGCCGCCTGCCAGCCCCAGACGTGCAGCACCAGCGGCAGCAGCATCGGCGTGAACATCGCGCCGACGTTGGTGCCGGCGTTGAAGATGCCGGTAGCGACTGCGCGCTCGCCGGCCGGGAACCACAGGCGTGTGGTTTTCACGCAGGCCGGGTAGTTCGCCGCTTCGGTCAGGCCGAGGATGAACCGGCAGACCATGAAGCCGACCGCCGACGTCGCCAGGCCGTGGGCGCCGGTGGCCAGGCTCCACAGCAGCACCGCGCAGAAGAACACGCGCTTGACGCCAACGCGGTCGATCAAGCGACCTTGCAGGACGAAACCGATTGCGTAGCCGACCTGGAACCAGAAGTTGATGTTGGCGTAATCCATCGCCGTCCAGCTCATTTCCTTGGCGAGGATCGGCTGCATGACGCCGAGGGCGGCGCGGTCGATGTAGTTCAGGGTGGTGGCGAAAAACACCAGCGCCAGCATGCCCCAGCGGGTCTTGCCGACGGCCATGGCGCCGCGGATCTTGTCGCCGATGCCACCCGTGGCAGTGCTCATGGCCGGGGCCATGCGGGAAGTCTGTGAAGGAATCATGTGTTCCACCCGTTTTTGGATTTGTTATTTGGTGTGCTTTTGCTTGCACGCTGCGACCGGCGGTTCAGGTCCGGACTCAATGTGCGGTCGATGTTGGGCAGTGGACAAAAAATCGTCAATTCGCCAAACCGCCATTGTGTTCGATAATCGCACGCAAAACTAACCGGGTAGTACACTTTAAATTGCTGTCGGAATGGATGCAGCCAATAATTTGCTCATCCTATAAAAGCGGCGCGGCTCACGCAGCCGCCGTCTCCAACGGGAGTTCAAACATGCAGCGTTCCATTGCCACCGTTTCCTTGAGCGGCACCCTGCCAGAAAAACTCGAAGCCATCGCCGCCGCCGGGTTCGACGGGGTGGAGATTTTCGAAAACGACCTCCTGTACTACGACGGCAGCCCCCGTGAAATCAAGCAGATGTGTGCTGACCTCGGCATCGCCATCACACTGTTTCAGCCGTTTCGTGATTTCGAAGGCTGCCGCCGTGACCGGCTGGCGCGCAATCTGGAACGCGCCGAGCGCAAGTTCGACCTGATGCAGGAACTCGGTACCGATCTGGTGCTGGTGTGCAGCAACGCCGCGGCCGACAGCGTCGGTGATCAGCAGATCCTTGTCGATGACCTGCGCCTGCTGGCCGAACGGGCCGGCGCGCGGGGTTTGCGCATCGGTTACGAAGCGCTGGCCTGGGGCCGCCACGTCAACACTTATCAACAGGTCTGGGACATCGTGCGTCAGGCCAATCACCCGAGCCTGGGCGTGCTGCTCGACAGCTTCCACACCTTGTCGCTCAAGGGCGATCCAGCGGCGATCGCCGAAATTCCCGGCGACAAGATCTTCTTCGTGCAAATGGCCGACGCGCCGATCCTGCAGATGGACGTGCTGGAGTGGAGCCGGCATTTCCGCTGCTTCCCGGGGCAGGGCGAATTCGATCTGCCGGGCTTCCTCGCACCGATCATCCAGAGCGGCTACAGCGGGCCACTGTCGCTGGAAATCTTCAATGACGGCTTCCGCGCCGCACCGCCACGGGCCAATGCCGCCGACGGTCTGCGCTCGCTGCTGTATCTGGAAGAGAAGACCCGCCAGCGTCTCGAGCAGCAAGCCGAACCCGTGGCCAATCGCGAGATTCTGTTCGAAACGCCGAAGGCCAGCGAGTACAACGGCATCGAGTTTCTCGAATTCGCCGTTGACGAGGCGCTGGGCGCCAAGCTCAGCCATTGGCTGGAGCGCCTCGGTTTCGTCAAGGCCGGGCAGCATCGTTCCAAGAGCGTCAGCCTGCTGCGTCAGGGCGATATCAACCTGATTCTCAACTCCGAACCCTATTCTTTCGCCCACAGCTTCTTTGAAGCTCATGGCCCGTCGCTGTGCGCCACGGCGGTACGAGTCAAGGACAGCGCCAGTGCGCTGGCCCGTGCCGTTGCCTATAAAGGCCAGCCCTATCGCGGGCTGGTCGGCCCCAACGAACTGGAACTGGCGGCGGTGCGTGCGCCGGATGGCAGTCTGATTTATCTGGTGGATGAAGAGGCGGACGTCTACGGCACCGATTTCAATCTGCTCCCCGACGCGCAGGCCCGTGGCGGTCTCAAGCGCATCGATCACATGGCCATGGCGCTTCCCGCCGACAGCCTCGACAGCTGGGTGCTGTTCTATAAAAGCCTGCTGGACTTCGAGGCCGATGACGAAGTGGTCTTGCCTGACCCTTACGGCCTGGTGAAGAGCCGCGCCTTGCGCAGCCGCGACAGTTCGATCCGCTTGCCGCTGAACATTTCCGAGAACCGAAACACCGCGATCTCCCATGCGCTGTCGAGTTATCGCGGTTCTGGCGTACATCACATTGCCTTCGATTGTGATGACATCTTCGCCGAAGTCAGTCGCGCCAAAGAGGCGGGCGTGCCGTTGCTGGACATTCCGCTCAACTATTACGACGACCTCGCCGCGCGTTTCGATTTCGATGACGAGTTTCTCAGCGAGCTGGCGTACTTCAATGTGCTGTACGACCGCGATGCACAGGGCGGCGAACTGTTTCACGTCTACACCGAACCGTTCGAGGGACGGTTCTTCTTCGAGATCATCCAGCGCAAGAACGGTTATGCCGGTTATGGCGCAGCCAACGTCGCTGTGCGTTTGGCGGCGATGGCTAAGTCACGCAGCGGCGCTGTACGCCAGGCGAAGTTGTAGGAAATTCGTAAATGCGGTGTTAAACGCAGGCTGCGCGGCTTCCTTCACTGTGTCGCGCGGCCCATAATCGGCGCTTGTGCAGTGATGGCCGTGAGCCCGCAATGACCGTGAATTCAGAACTGTCCGTCGCCCCGGACGCAGCCGCCGCAGAGCCGCGCAAGGGCCGCAAGAACAATCCGGAAAAGACCCGCGAGAACATTTTGCAGGAGGCGATCGTCGAGTTCGTCCAGCAAGGCCTGTCCGGTGCGCGCGTCGACGCGATCGCCGAACGCATCCACACGTCCAAGCGCATGATCTATTACTACTTCGGCAGCAAGGAGCAGTTGTACGTCGAGGTGCTGGAAAAGCTCTACGGCGACATTCGCAGCACCGAAAACCGCCTGCACCTGGACGAGCTGCCGCCGGAAATGGCGATCCGCCGATTGGTGGAATTCACTTTCGATCACCATGATCACAACGTCGATTTCGTGCGCATCGTCAGCATCGAAAATATCCACAACGCCGAATACGTGAAACGCTCCGATGCGATCAAGGCGTTGAACAATACGATCCTCGATACCCTCGGCGCGATCTTGCAGCGCGGCGCTGACGAAGGGCTGTTCCGCCGCGGGATCAATGCGCTGGATGTGCATCTGCTGATCAGTTCGTTCTGCTTCTATCGCGTCTCGAACCGCCATACGCTGGGCGAAATTTTCCAGATCGACTTGCCCGATCCGCAGATCAAACAGCGCCACCGCGAGATGATTTGCGAGTCGGTGTTGCGTTATCTGCAGGCCTGACGCGATTCCCCTTGTGGGAGCGAGCCTGCTCGCGAAAGCGCTGCGTCAGTCGCCGGTTGATTGACTGGTCTTCGACGCCTTCGCGAGCAGGCTCGCTCCCACAGAAGCAGATTCGCTCTTCAGTTGTTCATGCTCTGAAAATGCGCCAGCATGCGCTGCGCATCCGCCGCCACGCCGCTGAACAGTTCAAACGCTTTTACTGCCTGAAACACCGCCATGTTGCCGCCGTCCAGCGTGCGGCAACCGAGGGCGCGGGCGTTGCGCAGCAGTTCGGTTTCCAGCGGGAAGTACACAATCTCCGCCACCCACAGGTCCGCGCGCAGCAGCTCGACCGGTACCGGCATGCCCGGCAGTTTGGCCATGCCCATCGGCGTGGTGTTGACCAGGCCGTCGGCCAGACTCATGGCGCTCGGCAGATCACGCCCGGCCACCGCGCGACCGGCGCCGAAATGCTGATTGAGGTTGTGTGCCAGGCTCTCGGCGCGCTCGACGTCAACGTCGAAAATGCTCAGTTGCTGTACGCCTTCGCTCAATAGCGCGTGGGCCACCGCTGCGCCCGCCCCGCCAGCCCCCATCTGCACCACACGCTCACGCGGCGCGCCTTTCAGGCCCCGGCGAAAGCCTTCGGCAAAACCAAGGCAGTCGGTGTTGTGACCGACACGTTTGCCGTCCTTCAACACCACCGTATTCACCGCGCCGATTCCGCGCGCTTCCGGCGACAGTTCATCGAGCAGCGGAATAATGGCCTGTTTACACGGGAAGGTGATGTTCAGGCCGGTGTAGTTCATGCGCTCGGCAGCGAGCAGCAGATCGGGCAGGGCGTTGCTGTCGAGGTGCAGTTCATCGAGATCGATCAACCGGTACAGGTAACGCAAACCCTGTGCATCACCTTCGTGCTCATGCAGTGCCGGCGTACGCGAAGCTTGAATGCCGGCACCGATCAGCCCGGCGAGTACCGCGTTAGCGCGCGCCATGTTTCGCCCCTTGCAACCGCTGGCTGAAATGCTCCAGCGCCAAGCGGTAACCATGGCTGCCGAAACCGCACAGCACCGCCGTGGCAATCGCCGAGACGAACGAGTGATGGCGGAACGGTTCACGAGCATGCACGTTGGACAGGTGCACTTCGATCACTGGCAACTCACTGGCCACCAGCGCATCACGAATCGCCACCGACGTGTGCGTCCACGCGGCCGGGTTGATCACGATCCCGGCGCAACGGCCACGGGCAGCGTGAATCCAGTCGAGCAATTCGCCTTCATGATTGGTCTGGCGAAACTCCACGGTCAGACCGAATTCCTCGGCGGCACGTCCGCACAGCGCAGAAATGTCGGCCAGGGTTTCATGGCCATAAGTCGCCGGCTCACGGGTGCCGAGCAGGTTCAGGTTCGGGCCGTTGAGCACCAGAACGATAGGGGACATGGGGGCAGACTCCACTTATTGTTTTTAGCTTTGGCCGAGGGTTCCGGCCTGTGGAGATAAAATGTACTAGATGGTTACCATGGTCAATTGAACAAAAAAGACCCTTGGCGTTATGTGTTCGGTGATCGCACAAACAAACAGCACGCACAAAAAAGCCGTCAATCACGACGGCTTTTTCGTATCCGGCATCAGCATCACCGGCGGGTCAGCAATACACCCGATTCCATGTGATGGGTCCACGGGAACTGATCGAACAGCGCGCAACGGGTGATGCGGTGCGTGTCGTGCAGCTGGGCGATGTTGGCGGCCAGGGTTTCCGGGTTGCAGGAGATGTACAGGATGTTGTCGAAGCGCCGGGTCAGCTCGCAGGTGTCCGGGTCCATGCCGGCGCGTGGCGGGTCGACGAAGACGCTGCCGAATTCGTAGCTTTTCAGGTCGATGCCGTGCAGGCGACGGAATGGGCGCACTTCGTTGAGGGCTTCGGTCAGTTCCTCGGCGGACAAGCGCACCAGGGTGACGTTATCCACAGCGTTTTCGCTGAGGTTGCTCAACGCGGCGTTGACCGAGGTCTTGCTGATTTCGGTGGCCAATACTTTGCGCACACGGGTGGCGAGCGGCAGGGTGAAGTTGCCGTTGCCGCAGTACAACTCCAGCAGATCGTCAGGGCGATCGCCCAGCGCTTCGTACGCCCAGTTGAGCATCTTCTGGTTCACCGTGCCGTTGGGCTGGGTGAATGCGCCTTCCGGCTGACGGTAGCTGAAGGTGCGGCCGCCGACGTCGAGTTTTTCGACCACATAATCGAGGCCCAGCACTTCGCGTTTGCCCTTCGAACGACCGATGATGCTGACGCCCAGATCCGCCGACAGCTGCGTTGCTGCGGCATGCCAGTGCTCATCCAGCGGGCGGTGATAGCACAGGGTGATCATCGCATCGCCAGACAGCGTGGTGAGGAATTCCACCTGGAACAGCTTGTGGCTCAGCGCCGAGCTGGCCTGCCACGCGGCTTTCAGTTGTGGCATCAACTGGTTGATGCGCAGGCTGGCGATCGGGAATTCTTCGATGAGGATCGGTGTGCGTTTGTCGTCCTGGGAAAACATCGCGTAGTGCCGCTCACCGGCCTCGCGCCACAGACGGAATTCGGCGCGCAGACGGAAGTTCTGCAGCGGCGAATCGAATACCGCCGGCTCGGGAGCATCGAACGGTGCCAGCAGATCACGCAAACGCGTGACCTTGGCTTGGAGTTGTTCGGCGTAAGCCTGGGAATCGAAAGTCATGCGTTGAACCAACCCAACTTGATCACGAACAGAATCGACAGGATCACCAGTGCCGGGTTCAGCTCGCGAGCGCGGCCCGACAGCAGTTTGATCACGGTCCAGGAAATGAAGCCGAACGCGATGCCGTTGGCGATCGAGTAAGTGAACGGCATGGCCAGCGCGGTGACCACGACCGGCGCGGCGACGGTGATGTCGTCCCAGTCTATTTCCGCCAGGCCAGAAGTCATCAGCACAGCGACGAACAGCAGCGCCGGTGCGGTGGCGAATGCCGGAACGCTGGCCGCCAGCGGCGAGAAGAACAGCGCCAGCAGAAACAGGATCGCGACGACAATGGCGGTCAGACCTGTGCGGCCACCGGCACTCACGCCAGCGGCGGATTCGATGTAGCTGGTGGTGGTCGAGGTGCCCAGCAGCGAACCGGCCATGGCCGCGGTGCTGTCGGCGATCAGCGCACGGCCCATTTTCGGCATGTGGCCGTCCTTGCCCATCAGGCCGGCGCGCTTGGCGACGCCGATCAGGGTGCCGGAGTTGTCGAACAGGTCGACGAACAGGAAGGCGAAGATCACGCTGACCAGACCGATGTCCAGTGCGCCTTTGATGTCCAGTTGCAGGAAGGTCGGGGCCAGCGAGGGTGGCATCGAGGTGACGCCGCCGAACGGCGTGAAGCCCATGGCGATCGACACGATGGTCACCGCGAGGATACCGATCAGCACCGCGCCGCGCACTTTCAGTGCTTCAAGCCCGACGATCAGCGCGAAGCCGAGGGTCGCGAGGATCGGTGCCGGGGCTTTCAGGTCACCGAGGCCGACCATGGTCGCCGGATTGCTGACGACGATGCCGGCGTTGTGCAGGGCGATCAACGCGAGGAACAAGCCGATACCGGCCGCAATCGCCGAGCGCAATGGCAGCGGGATGCTGTTGATGATCCACTCACGGATGCGAAAGATCGACAGCAGGAAAAACAGCACGGCGGAGATGAACACCGCGCCCAGTGCCACTTGCCAGGTGTGGCCCATGTGCAGGACCACGGTGTAAGTGAAGAAGGCGTTCAGGCCCATGCCCGGTGCGAGGGCGATCGGGTAGTTGGCGATCAGGCCCATGACCGTCGAGCCGATGGCGGCCGCCAGACAGGTGGCAACGAACACCGCACCCTTGTCCATGCCGGTCTCGCCGAGAATGCTCGGGTTGACGAACAGAATGTAGGCCATGGCCAGAAACGTGGTGATGCCCGCGAGAATCTCGGTGCGCACGTTGGTGTTGTGTGCCTTGAGTTGAAACAGCCTTTCCAGCATGTCTGCTCCCCGTGGCGCGCGTGGCGCCGTGAATGTATCGACCTCAACAGCAAAGCACAGACCGTCGCAAGCGCCTGGAAAATTCTGCTGGGCCGGAAAAAGCCGCGCATCATACCAGCCGCGTGAGGAATTTGGCGGATGTTGGTGTCGATCGTCGGCGAAGTTTTGCGCAGCAAACAACTGCGCCATACTGCGCGCTGAATTTTTCCGGGTGAGCGACGCATGAGCAAGGGCTGGGTGGAAGGTTGGGGCTTGATGGCGGTGCTGATGGCTGTGGCTCCGATGACGTGGGCCGCTTCGGCGGCGGCGTTGACGCAGGTAAAAGTCATCAAGGTGCAATCGCCGAGCTGTGGTCTGGAGGACATCGCCGATAACCAGCCGCAGACTCAATGCAACCACAGTGGGCCGAGCATCAAGGTCTATGTGCTGGAAGTCGGTTACGGCCAGAACCAGCCGCACGCCACGCTGGACGGTTTCGAAGTCAACGGCAGCCGTGCTCCGGTATGTGCGTTCGATAACGGCAATCTGACCGAGTGCACGCCCGGGCGCAAAGCCGTCGGTTCGCTGTATACCTTCGATCTGGCCGGCAAGCAGGAAGGCACCTTCAGCTTCAGCAACACCTCGATCAACGCACCGCGCAATATGATGTCGACCCAGCTTTACATCAAGTAACGGCTGGCGCTGCGCGATCCGGGGGAAGCTGACTACGCTTGAAGGATCACCCTGTGGATAACGCCCATGACTTCAAGAGTGCTGATTACCCTCGCCGAGGGCATCGATGATCTGCAAAGCGTGACCCTGATCGATGTGCTGCGTCGCGCCGAAATCGAAGTGGTCGCAGCCAGTATCGAAGGCCGACGCATGCTCACCTGCGCTCGCGGTACGCGCCTGACCGCCGACGGCATGCTGGTCGATGTGCTGGCGCAAACCTTTGATCTGATCGTTCTGCCCGGCGGCGCCGTTGGCTCCCGGCACCTGGCAGCGCATCAACCCTTGCAACAATTGCTCAAGGATCAGGCCAGCGCCGGACGCCTGTTCGCCGCCATTGGCGAATCCCCGGCCGTCGCCCTGCAAGCCTTCGGTGTGCTGCGCCAACGCCGCATGACCTGTCTGCCCGGCGCCAGCCATCAGTTGTCGGGTTGTACCTTCGTTGACCAACCGGTGGTGGTCGACGGCAACTGCATCACCGCGCAGGGTTCCGGCGCCGCATTGGGTTTTGCATTAATGCTGGTCGAGCAGCTTGGCGGTAAGGGGTTGCGGGCGAAAGTGGCTGCAGAGCTTCAAGCCTGAGTAACGTCAGACCTTCGTCTCTTCCACCGGCACATGCATCCGGTCTCGATTCGCCAAGGTCGGGAACAGTTTGATCCACGTTCCTGTCACCACCAGCGTGCCGATCCCGCCCATGACCACCGCCGGGACGGTGCCGAACCAGTGGGCGGTGAGGCCGGATTCGAATTCGCCGAGCTGGTTCGAGGCGCCGATGAACAGGCCGTTGACCGCGCTGACCCGGCCGCGCATTTCGTCGGGGGTTTCCAGTTGTACGAAGGAGGCGCGGATGACCATGCTGATCATGTCCGCCGCGCCGAGCACCACCAGCACCGCCAGCGAGAACCAGAACGAGGTCGACAGGCCGAAGGCGATGGTCGCGACGCCGAACACGCCGACTGCGGTGAACATCACGCGGCCGACCTTGCGTTCCACGGCAAACCGCGCGAGGTACAGCGACATTGCCAGTGCGCCGACCGCCGGTGCCGATCGCAGCAGGCCCAGGCCCCACGGGCCGGTCAGGAGAATGTCCTTGGCAAAGACCGGCAGCAGCGCCGTGGCGCCGCCGAGCAGAACCGCAAACAGATCCAGCGAAATCGCCCCGAGTATGTCCGGGCGGCTGCGAATAAAACGAATCCCTGCCAGCAACGAATCCAGCGTGGCCTTGCCTTTGTTCAGCGGCGTCTGGCGTGTGGGCAGGTTGAGCATCAGGGTGCAGGCAACAACGTAGAGCAGCACGGTCGGGCCGTAGACCCAGACGCTGCCGAACGCGTAGAGCAAGCCGCCGAGCGCTGGCGCGACAATGGTTGCAGACTGTTGCGCGGACTGCGCTGCGGCCACTGCCCGAGGGAACAACGCGCTGGGCACGATGCTCGGTAGCAGCGCCTGGGTGGTCGGCATCTCGAACGAACGCGCCGCGCCGAGCAGGAACGCGAGGATGAAGATCATTTCGCGGGTGACGTGATCGGTGGCGCTGCCGATCGCCAGTGCGAGGGCGATCATCGCCTGCAGCGACTGACAAAGCGCTGCGACCTTGCGCCGGTCATAGCGATCGGCGACATGCCCGGTGTGCAGCATGAACAACACGCGCGGGGCAAACTCGACCAGACCGACCAGACCCAGGTCGAGGACGTTGCCGGTCAACTGATAAAGATTCCAGCCAATCGCCACGGTGAGCATCTGAAAACCGCTGGCGGTGAAAATCCGCGCGAACCAGAAAGCGAGAAACGGACGATGGTGACGTAACAGCAGGGGCTCTTGGCTGGGCATCTGAAGGCAGGTCTGGCTCGAGGGGAAACGCGAGATTATCACCAGTCTGTAACAGGAAGTTGCTACCTGCGAAAAATTTACTTAGCCAGACATCGAATTGTCCCAGCCTGCCTGCGAAGCCACTGGGCAAATGCCCTGCCAACGCGCTGAGGCAACTTGTCACGCGGCAAACGACCACGCCGTTCAACGGCAAAAATGGGACTACTCTTTTAACGTTGCTTGATCCAGATCAACACCTCACGAGGGTTTGATCTGACGGCCAGTTGGCCAGACTCCCTGCGTAGCGATGGCTGTAAAAAAAGAACGAATCCGAATTCGCCGCACTCATATCCGTGGGGGCAGTGGTGCAGGCCCCCGGGTCTGCCACCCGTATTACCTGACAGAGGAAGCCATATGTTCGGTTTAGAGGCTCTCGATCTCGCCCGAATTCAGTTCGCGTTCACCATCTCGTTCCACATTCTGTTCCCGGCCATCACCATTGGCCTGGCGAGTTACCTGGCGGTGCTCGAAGGTCTGTGGCTGAAGACTCGAAACGACACCTACCGTGACCTTTACCACTTCTGGTCGAAGATCTTTGCCGTCAATTTCGGCATGGGCGTGGTCTCCGGGCTGGTCATGGCTTACCAGTTCGGCACCAACTGGAGTCGCTTCTCGGATTTCGCCGGCGCCGTCACCGGGCCGTTGCTGACCTATGAAGTGCTGACGGCGTTTTTCCTCGAGGCTGGTTTCCTCGGCGTCATGCTGTTCGGCTGGAACAAGGTCGGGCGCGGGCTGCACTTTTTCTCCACGGTGATGGTAGCGATCGGCACGCTGATCTCGACGTTCTGGATTCTCGCCTCCAACAGCTGGATGCAAACCCCGCAGGGCTTCGAGATCGTCAATGGTCAGGTGATCCCCACCGACTGGCTGGCCATCGTCTTCAACCCTTCGTTCCCGTATCGCCTGCTGCACATGGCGACCGCCGCGTTCATCGCTACGGCGTTCTTCGTCGGCTCGTCAGCGGCCTGGCATTTGCTGCGCGGCCGGGATAATCCTGCGATTCGCACCATGCTCTCGATGGCCATGTGGATGGCGCTGATCGTTGCGCCGATCCAGGCGGTCATTGGTGACTTTCACGGTCTGAATACGCTCAAGCATCAGCCGGCGAAAATCGCTGCCATTGAAGGGCACTGGGAAAACCACGGTGACGAAGCGACGCCGCTGATTCTGTTCGGCTGGCCGGACATGAAAGAAGAACGCACTAAATTTGCCGTAGAGATTCCCTACCTCGGCAGCCTGATTCTGACCCACTCGCTGGACAAGCAAGTACCGGCACTCAAAGAGTTTCCGCCAGAAGACCGGCCGAATTCGACGATCGTGTTCTGGTCGTTTCGGGTCATGGTGGGCCTCGGTTTCCTGATGATCTTCACCGGTCTGTGGAGTTTGTGGCTGCGCAAGCGTGACTCGCTGTATACCTCGCGGCCGTTCCTGCATCTGGCACTGTGGATGGGCCCGTCCGGCCTGATCGCGATTCTGGCGGGCTGGTTCACTACCGAGATCGGCCGTCAGCCGTGGGTGGTCTACGGCCTGATGCGCACCGCGGACGCCTCGTCCAATCACAGCTTCCTGCAGATGAGCATCACCCTGATCATGTTCGTCGTGGTGTATTTCGCCCTGTTCGGTGCGGGCCTCGGCTACATGATGCGCCTGGTGCGCAAAGGTCCGAAGCTCAGCGAAGGCACCGATACGCCGGACGGTGGTCCGGGCAAGAAGCGCACTCCGGCGCGTCCGTTGTCCGCTGCCGACGATCCGGGCGAAGGCGAACACGAAGACAACACTCGCTTGACCAAGGAGATTTGAGCCATGGGTATTGATCTTCCGCTGATCTGGGCCGTGATCATCATCTTCGGGATCATGATGTACGTGGTCATGGACGGTTTCGACCTGGGCATCGGGATTCTTTTCCCGTTCGTTCCGGGCAAGACCGACCGTGACGTGATGATGAACACCGTCGCCCCGGTCTGGGACGGCAACGAAACCTGGCTGGTACTCGGCGGCGCCGCATTATTCGGCGCTTTCCCGCTGGCCTATTCGGTGGTGCTTTCAGCGCTTTATCTACCGCTGATCTTCATGCTGATGGGGCTGATCTTCCGCGGTGTGGCCTTCGAGTTCCGCTTCAAGGCCAAGGATGAAAAACGTCATCTGTGGGACAAAGCGTTCATCGGCGGCTCGATCGCGGCGACGTTCTTTCAGGGCGTGGCGCTGGGGGCGTTCATCGACGGCTTGCCGGTGGTCAACCGCCAGTTCGCCGGCGGCTCAATGGATTGGCTGACCCCGTTCACGCTGTTCTGCGGCGCCGCCCTGGTGGTCGCCTATGCCTTGCTCGGCTGCACCTGGCTGATAATGAAAACCGAAGGCAAGCTGCAAGAGCAGATGCACGATCTGGCGCGGCCATTGGCCTTCGTGCTGCTGGCGGTGATCGGTGTGGTCAGCCTGTGGACGCCGCTGGCGCATCCGGAAATCGCTTCGCGCTGGTTCACCATGCCCAATCTGTTCTGGTTCATGCCGGTGCCGATTCTGGTGCTGGTGACACTGTATGGCTTGATCCGCGCGGTGGCGCGTAACGCCAACTACACGCCGTTTCTGCTGACGCTGGTACTGATCTTCCTCGGCTACAGCGGCCTGGGCATCAGCCTGTGGCCGAACATCGTGCCGCCATCGATCTCGATCTGGGACGCCGCAGCACCACCGCAAAGTCAGGGCTTCATGCTGGTGGGCACGCTGTTCATCATTCCGTTCATCCTGGGTTACACCTTCTGGAGCTACTACGTGTTCCGCGGCAAGGTGACCCATGAAGACGGTTATCACTAGTCTGCTGCCTGGCTTCCCTTGTGGGAGCGAGCCTGCTCGCGAAGGCGTCCCGAATGACGGCTTGGCTTAACGGAGATCGATGCAATGACCGGCAAACATTCCCTGCACGACATCGAAGAAGCCGAAAAAAAGCCGCTGTGGCAGCGGCTCGGCTGGCTGGCCCTGATCTGGGTCGGTAGCGTGGGTGTGCTGTTTATCGCCGCCAGCCTGATGCGTATGTTCATGAACGCAGCAGGCCTGACCACGCACTGAAATCATCCCGCCCCGGCGCCTTCGGCAAAGGATTTGCAAACCCTCCTTGTGGAGGGTTTTTTTCGTCTGCGGGTTTATTTGCGCGCTTTGAGAATGACGAATTTCGGCGTGGCCGCGACTTGTTCGACGCCGCGGAACAACCGCGCCAGTTTGCTGTGGTAACCCAGATGGCGGTTGCCGACGATGTACAGCGCACCGCCAACCACCAGCGCTTCGCGTGCCTGCTGGAACATGCGCCAGGCAAGGAAGTCGCCAACCACCTGCTGTTGATGGAACGGTGGATTGCACAGCACTACGTCCAGCGACTGCGCCTCTTGTCCGGCCAGGCCATCGGCGGCACGCACGATCACCTCGCGGTCGCCCAGTGCGCCCCGCCAGTTTTCCAGGGCCGATTGCACCGCCATATACGATTCATCGACCAGCGTGTAATGCGCATCCGGGTTCTGCAAAGCGCTGGCGATGGCCAGCACGCCGTTGCCACAGCCCAGATCGGCGACGCGGGCCTGACCGAGGTTTTTCGGTAAGTGCGGGAGGAACGCCCGGGTGCCGATGTCCAGCCCTTCGCGGCAAAATACGTTGGCGTGGTTGAGCAGTTCGATCGGCGGCTCGTCGAGGCGATAGCGCGTCGGGTAGGGCGAGTCGGCCACCGCAGCCTTGGCTTGCGGCGTGGCAATCAGCAGGCGGGCCTTTTTCACCGCGAGCGAGGCTTGTACCGGGCCGATGTAACGCTCGAGCAGGTCTCCGGCGGCACGCGGCAGGTGCTTGACCATCGCGGCGGCGATTACTTCGGCGCCGGGCGCGAGTTGCCCTTGCAGGCGGATCAGTTGTTCTTCCAGCAGCGCGAGGGTTTTCGGCACCCGGATCAGGACCCGGTCGAACGGCCCGACCAAGGGCTCGCTCGCCGGGATACCGCGCACCGCATCGAACGCCTGGCCGTTGCGCAGCAGATTTTTCTCCAGTCCCTGAAAACCGAGAAACGAGTCGCCGCTGCTGCAGACTTTGACCTTGCCGAGCAGACTGACCGCCAGCGCGCCGAAGCTGTCGTTGAGCACCAGCACGCGGGTGTCCGCCGTCGGTTGCTGCGCCGCGAGATGGTTAAGCAGGTATTCGTCGGCGGCATCGAAAGCTTGCAGCGGTTCGTTCGGCTGTTCGGGCTGGCGGATCAGGTCGAGTTGGGCGAAGGGCGTTTCGAGCAAAGGCATGGGGCGGGGACTCAGGTGATCGACGAATATTCCGCGGCCCTGATATGTGCGGCGGAACCGACCGAGTGTAAGGCAACGCGCAGTACCGGCGTTATCACTCAGGAAGGTTACGAATGGTACGTTTTTTTCGCTGTCATTACCCGCATGTTTATAAAGGGAGGCAAGGCTGATCGCGCGTCAAATGATCCCGGTTCTGGCAGCTTTGATAACGGCAGAGATCTTGTTGCAGACGTGGAGTTTCTCGATGACGTTTTGTACGTGATAGTTCACGGTCCGTTCGCTAAGGCTGAGGATCTTCGAGATTTCATAAGCGGTCTTGCCGACGGCGGACAATTTCAACACCTCCAGTTCTCGTGAGGACAGATGCGGTTGACGAGGCTTGAGCGATTCCGCTGGCAGGGTCCGGGCGAACAGCTCGCTCAAGTGACTGCTGGCGTAGAACATATAGCCAAAATGCTCATACAGCTCCAGTGGGCTGATCGAACAATGTCGGCGCGCCAGGCTGATAATGCTGCACAAACCACTTGGCGCATGATGGAACGACTGTGACCAGCCATGTTGCAAGCCATACTTCTGCAAGCCTTGCCATATATCCCGGGTTTCGGCAAATACCGATTCATTCCAGACGATGGGAGACATTGAATGATTGCAGTGTGATATCAGAGGGTCTGTTTTAATGTAACTATTCAGTTCATATTCGCTGTTCCAGTCGCTGGGGTAATTATTGATCTGCAAGGGGCGGAGCGGCGTATCGCGATGAAGGGGGACAACCGATATTGCACAAAAGTTGAATCCGAGGTTTTCGGCAAATCGCAACAGAATCGGATAAGCAGCATCGATGCCCTTGGCAAACGTCAGTTGTTTCAGCTGTGATTCCTTCCATGTTTCCATAATGAAACACTCCATGACGTAACGGGGGCGCCGAATGGATCCAAACAGATCCGGCACGCAGCGAAGTGTAGGACGATTCACACAGGGAGCTATAAATTTTTTCGGTATTGAACAGTTAGATATATGGATAAAGAGTTCTTAATACATTCTTGTATTACATTGGAGTTGTCATTTGAAGTAATTGCTCGAATGTTGACCGGTGCGATAATTTTTCAGATGAATCTTCTGTTTGATATAGGTTCAATACCATTATTAACCGTCGGTGTTTAACCGCGTCGATTTGCGCGAAACTGGCGACAACCGTTCAGTGGAGTGACCCATGACCGCCAGCGCAGATAAATACACCAGGCAAACCTTGCTCGACGTCCAACCCCTGACCTCAAGTCTGTTTACCCTGCGCACCACTCGTGACGTCGGATTTCGTTTCCGCGCCGGGCAGTTTGCCCGCCTCGGTGTGACCAAGGCTGATGGCAGTATCGTCTGGCGCGCCTATTCGATGGTCTCGTCACCGTTTGACGAGTTTCTCGAGTTTTTCTCCATCGTCGTGCCGGGTGGGGAGTTCACCAGCGAGCTGAGCCGGTTGCAGGTCGGCGATACCTTGCTGGTCGAGCGCCAGGCGTTTGGCTATCTGACCCTTGATCGCTTCGTCGACGGCCGCGATCTCTGGCTGCTGTCGACGGGCACGGGGGTGGCGCCGTTCCTGTCGATCCTGCAGGATTTCGAAGTGTGGGAAAAATTCGAGCGCATCATTCTGGTCTACAGCGTGCGCGAGGCGCGCGAGCTGGCTTATCAGGAACTGATTGCCGGGCTCGATCAACGCGACTACCTCAGCGAATATGCACACAAGTTGCGGTTCATCGCGACGGTGACGCGTGAGGCGCACCCGGGGGCGCTACACGGGCGCATTACTACCCTGATTGAAAACGGTGAACTGGAGCGTGCGGCGGGCGTGGAGCTGTCGGCGGAGCATTCACGGGTCATGTTGTGCGGCAACCCGCAGATGATCGACGACACCCGCGCGTTGCTGAAACAGAGGGACATGCGCCTGAGCCTGACGCGCCGGCCCGGCCAGGTCGCTGTGGAAAATTACTGGTAACGAAAACGGCACCCGCAGGTGCCGTTGTTTTGCTAAGGGCGGATGGCTCAGGGCCGCTCGTTCTGCGCCTTGAGCAGATCGCGAATTTCACCCAGCAGCTGTTCTTCCTTGCTCGGGATCGGTGGCGCGGTCGGCGCTACGGCTTCTTCACGCTTGAGGCGGTTGATGGCTTTGACGCCCATGAAGATGGCGAAAGCGACAATGATGAAGTCCAGCACCGTCTGGATGAATTTGCCGTAAGCCAGCATCACTGCAGGCGTGTTGCCCTCGGCGGCCTTGAGCGTGATGGCCAGGTCACTGAAGTCCACCCCGCCGATCAACAGGCCGATTGGCGGCATGATCACGTCACCGACAAACGACGACACAATCTTGCCGAACGCCGCACCGATGATGATACCGACGGCCATGTCGACCACATTGCCTTTGACCGCGAAGGCCTTGAACTCGCTAAGCACGCCCATAGTTATTTCCTTGTTACAGATGAGTTTGGTGAAGGCAGTGTAAATCAGCGAAACGCGTCCTGCGCGAAACACCTTCTTACAATCCCCGTTTTTATCGACACATCAATAGACGATTAGTTTGCAAAGTGCCAGCAATCGCGCGCGAAATAGCGTGTAACTCGCTGATCAGGAAGCCAATTTTCTCAATCATGGTGTTACGTTCTTTCTATTTATGTTCCCCGCCGCAGGCCTCTAGCCTTGGGATGGCGCACCTGGATGCGCCGCCAAAAAAAACCAGAGGATCCTGATATGACTTCCGCACTTGGATTGGGGGCTTTTCCCCGCCGCCGCACGCTCGGCGTACTGACCGCCGGCCTGCTGAGTTTCTCCGTGAATGCAGCACCACTGACCCGTGACAATGGCGCAGCCGTCGGTGATAACCAGAATTCTCAGACCGCAGGCGCCAACGGCCCGGTTCTGCTGCAGGACGTGCAACTGATTCAGAAACTGCAGCGTTTCGACCGCGAGCGCATTCCCGAACGCGTGGTTCACGCCCGCGGTACCGGTGCTCACGGCACGTTCACGGTGACCAACGACCTCAGCGACCTGAGCAAGGCCAAGGTGTTTGCCGCTGGGCAGACCACACCGGTATTCGTGCGCTTCTCGGCGGTGGTGCATGGCAATCACTCGCCGGAAACCTTGCGTGACCCACGCGGTTTTGCCACCAAGTTTTACACCGCTGATGGCAACTGGGACCTGGTGGGCAATAACTTCCCGACTTTCTTCATTCGCGACGCGATCAAATTCCCCGACATGGTCCACGCGTTCAAGCCTGATCCGCGAACCAACCTCGACGATGACTCGCGCCGGTTCGACTTCTTCTCCCATGTACCGGAAGCCACCCGTACACTGACCGAGTTGTATTCCAATGCGGGTACTCCGGCCAGCTATCGGGAAATGGACGGTAATGGTGTGCATGCTTATAAATTGATCAACGCCAAAGGTGAAGTTCATTACGTCAAGTTTCACTGGAAGAGCCTGCAAGGTCTTAATAACCTGACGCCAAAACAAGTTGCCAAAGTTCAGGGTCAGGATTACAGCCATATGACCAATGATCTGGTGAGTCATATCAATAAAGGCAACTTCCCGAAATGGGACTTGTACGTTCAGGTTCTCAAACCACAGGATTTGTCCAAGTTTGATTTTGATCCATTGGATGCCACCAAGATCTGGCCAGGTATTGCTGAGCGAAAAGTTGGACAAATGGTCTTGAACCGTAATCCGGCGAATGTCTTCCAGGAAACCGAACAAGTTGCGATGGCGCCGGCTAATGTGGTTCCGGGTATCGAACCTTCCGAAGATCGTTTATTGCAGGGCCGAGTGTTCTCCTACGCCGATACACAAATGTATCGCCTGGGTGCCAACGCTCTGCAATTGCCAATCAACGCGCCGAAAGTTGCGGTGAACAATGGCAATCAGGACGGTGCAATGAACTTTGGCGCCAGCAACAGCGGCGTGAACTACCAGCCTAGCCGTCTGCAACCGCGTGAAGAGACGTCGAGCGCGCGTTACAGCCAACTGGCGCTGTCGGGCAGCACTCAGCAGGTGAAGATCCAACGCGAGCAGAACTTCAAGCAGGCCGGCGATCTGTATCGCTCGTTCAGCAAGAAAGAGCGTCGCGACCTGATCGACAGCTTCGGTGGCTCGCTGGCCACCACCGACGATGAAAGCAAGCACATCATCCTGTCGTTCCTGTACAAGGCCGATCCGGAATACGGCACCGGCGTGACGGAAGTGGCCAAGGGCGATCTGAGCCGGGTCAAGGCCCTGGCGGCGAAACTGGTCGACTGATAGCGACATGACACCCGCGGGGCCTGCAGCAGGCCCCGTTCCGTTGAAGGAGACTGCTGATGCGAACCTGTCTTTTCCTATTGGCCGCGTGCCTGTCGCTTAACGTATGGGCGGCACCGGTCGACCAGAGTCCCGAGGCGATCCAGGCACAATTGCGCGACTACTATTTCGACGCGGCGCGGCGTGGTGATGTGCCGATGCTCGAGACGTTCATCGAATCTGGCTATTCCCTCGACACCCGCGACAGCAAGGGATACACCGCGCTGATCCTCGCCGCTTATCACGGTCAGGCGCCTGCCGTGGAGCGCTTGCTTGCGGCCGGCGCCGACGCCTGCGCCCAGGATCAGCGCGGCAACACGGCGCTGATGGGCGCGATTTTCAAAGGCGAAGTGCAGATCGCCCGGCGCTTGATGGCCAGCGATTGCAGCCCCGATCAACGTAACGGCGCCGGGCAGACAGCGGCGATGTATGGCGGCTTGTTCAAGCGTCTGGAACTGCTTGATGCGCTCAAGGCCAAGGGCGCCGACCTGAATGCCGAGGACCCGCTGGGCAATAGCGCCGCGCGTCTGGCCAGCGGCGAAATCCGTAATCCGGCGCCGCGCTGATCGCGAGCCTGTAGGTTATCATCGCGGTTTTTGTCGGGGGTTCTGATGGCCAAGGCCAAGCGCATGTACGGCTGCACCGAGTGCGGCGCAACCTTTCCCAAGTGGGCCGGCCAGTGCGGTGAATGCGGCGCGTGGAACACGCTGACCGAAACCATGATTGAAAGTGGCGGCGCCACGGCACCCACCGGGCGCACCGGTTGGGCCGGGCAGCAAGCGCAGATCAAGACCCTGGCCGAAGTCAGCATTGAAGAAATTCCACGTTTTTCCACCGCCTCCGGTGAACTCGATCGCGTGCTCGGCGGCGGTCTGGTCGACGGTTCGGTGGTGTTGATCGGCGGTGATCCGGGCATCGGCAAGTCGACGATTCTGCTGCAAACCCTGTGCAACCTCGCCAAGAGCATGCCGGCGCTGTACGTCACTGGCGAAGAATCCCAACAGCAAGTCGCCATGCGCGCCCGCCGCCTCGGCTTGCCGCAGGACCAGCTACGCGTGATGACCGAAACCTGCATCGAAACCATCATCGCCACCGCCCGTCAGGAAAAACCCAAGGTGATGGTGATCGACTCGATCCAGACGATTTTCACCGAACAACTGCAGTCGGCGCCCGGCGGCGTTTCTCAGGTGCGCGAAAGTGCGGCGCTGCTGGTGCGTTATGCCAAGCAGAGCGGGACGGCGATTTTCCTGGTCGGCCACGTCACCAAGGAGGGCGCACTGGCTGGTCCGCGCGTGCTTGAGCACATGGTCGATACCGTGCTGTATTTCGAAGGCGAGTCCGATGGGCGCTTGCGTTTGCTGCGCGCGGTGAAAAACCGTTTCGGCGCGGTCAACGAGCTGGGCGTGTTCGGCATGACCGACAAGGGTTTGAAGGAAGTCTCCAACCCTTCGGCGATTTTCCTCACGCGCGCCCAGGAAGAAGTCCCGGGCAGTGTGGTCATGGCGACATGGGAAGGCACCCGGCCGATGCTGGTGGAAGTGCAGGCGCTGGTCGATGACAGCCATCTGGCCAATCCGCGCCGAGTGACGCTGGGTCTGGATCAGAACCGTCTGGCGATGTTGCTCGCGGTTCTGCACCGCCACGGTGGGATTCCAACCCACGATCAGGACGTGTTCCTCAACGTGGTCGGCGGGGTCAAGGTGCTGGAAACGGCTTCCGATCTGGCGCTGATGGCGGCGGTCATGTCGAGCTTGCGCAACCGGCCGTTGCCGCACGATCTGCTGGTGTTCGGCGAGGTCGGCCTGTCCGGCGAAGTGCGCCCGGTACCGAGCGGGCAGGAGCGCTTGAAGGAAGCGGCCAAGCATGGTTTCAAACGCGCGATCGTGCCCAAGGGCAACGCGCCGAAGGAATCGCCGGCAGGCTTGCAGATTATTGCTGTCACGCGCCTCGAACAGGCGCTTGACGCACTCTTTGAATAACCACAATCCCCTGTAGGAGTGAGCCTGCTCGCGATAGCGGTGTGTCATTCGACAAATCAGCTGGCTGACACACCGCTATCGCGAGCAGGCTCACTCCTACAGTTGATCGGTGGAGGACGCTAGATTTCGATCAGGGCGGCCAATTCGGCCTCAAGCTCGGCCTTGTCCGCCAGGTTCAGCTCGATCAACCGCCGCAAGCGCTGGATCGACTCCAGGCTGATATGCCGACAAATGAACCCCAAATGGCCGTTTTCCTCATGGGTCAAATGCACGTCCATCTGTATGTCGACGTCATTGCTCAGATGAATGTCGACGAAAAAATCCTTTTGCCGATCGCCGAGCCACGGCTCCGGCCGTTCGACCAGCAAACCCTTGAGTGACAGGTCGAGAAGTTTGACCGGCCAGATGTACTCGCCCTGACTCAGCTCGGTTCTGGCATCGAACGCAATACGTTTGAAGCGACGACGGTTGTCTGAAGGCTCGTTCATGGCGCAATCCTCCGAAGGTTCGCTGACTATAGACCCACCTTGTCCGGCCTCGCCAGCGCGCACGGGGCCAGATAGACCTATGTCGGGGTATGGCCTTTGGCACCGTTAGCGCTAAACTCGGGGTGGCTGTCTTTCTTGTCCACCCTGGCTGGAATAAAAAAATGAAAAATAATAATAGCCTGCTACGCCACTTACCCTGGCTAGTGCTGGCAATCGTAGGAGCGTGCGCCCTGGGCGTAGTGGCATTGCGCCGCGGCGAGGCGATCAACGCCTTGTGGATCGTGGTCGCTGCCGTGGCCATTTATCTGGTTGCGTACCGTTACTACAGTCTGTTCATCGCCAACAACGTGATGCAACTCGACCCGCGACGGGCCACCCCCGCCGTGCTCAACAACGACGGTCTGGACTATGTGCCGACCAACAAACACATTCTTTTCGGTCACCACTTCGCGGCCATCGCTGGCGCGGGGCCGCTGGTCGGCCCGGTATTGGCGGCGCAGATGGGCTACCTGCCCGGTACGCTCTGGCTGATTGCCGGTGTGGTGCTGGCGGGCGCGGTGCAGGACTTCATGGTCCTGTTCATGTCGACCCGTCGCAACGGGCGTTCCCTGGGCGACATGGTCCGCGAAGAAATGGGCCGGATTCCCGGGACCATCGCGCTGTTCGGCTGCTTCCTGATCATGATCATCATCCTTGCGGTGCTGGCGCTGATTGTGGTCAAGGCCCTGGCCGAGAGCCCGTGGGGCATCTTCACCGTGATGGCGACCATCCCGATCGCAATGTTCATGGGCATCTACATGCGCTACATCCGCCCGGGCCGCATCGGCGAAATCTCCGTGGTCGGTGTGTTGCTGCTGCTCGGTTCGATCTGGCTGGGCGGGCAGATTGCTGCCGATCCGGTATGGGCCAAAGCCTTCACCTTCACCGGTGTGCAGATTACCTGGATGCTGGTCGGTTATGGTTTTGTCGCCGCGTCGCTGCCGGTCTGGCTGATCCTCGCGCCGCGTGACTACCTGTCGACCTTCCTCAAGATCGGCACCATCGTCGCGCTGGCGATCGGCATCCTGATCACCATGCCCGAGCTGAAAATGCCGGCGCTGACCCAGTTCGTCGACGGCACCGGGCCGGTGTGGAAGGGCGGTCTGTTCCCGTTCCTGTTCATCACCATCGCCTGCGGTGCGGTATCGGGTTTCCACGCACTGATTTCTTCGGGCACCACGCCGAAGCTGCTGGATAACGAAACCAACGCCCGCTACATCGGTTACGGCGGCATGCTGATGGAGTCGTTCGTGGCAATCATGGCCATGGTTGCCGCTTCGGTGATCGAGCCGGGCGTGTACTTCGCCATGAACAGCCCGGCCGCCGTGGTTGGCAGTGACGCCGCGTCAGTGGCGCAGATGGTCACCAGTTGGGGCTTCGCAATCACGCCGGAGGCGCTGCAAGCGGTTGCTCATGACATCGGTGAAACCACCATTCTGGCCCGTGCCGGTGGTGCGCCGACCCTGGCGGTGGGGATTGCGCAGATCCTGCACAGCGTCCTGCCGGGTGAAAACACCATGGCGTTCTGGTACCACTTCGCGATCCTGTTCGAAGCGCTGTTCATCCTGACCGCAGTCGACGCCGGTACCCGTGCCGGGCGTTTCATGCTGCAGGACCTGCTCGGCTCATTCGTCCCGGCGCTGAAACGTACCGAATCGTGGGGCGCCAACCTGATCGCCACCGCCGGCTGTGTGGCGATGTGGGGCTGGTTGCTGTATCAGGGCGTGATCGATCCACTGGGCGGCATCAACACCCTGTGGCCACTGTTCGGCATCTCCAACCAGATGCTCGCCGGTATTGCGCTGATGCTCGGCACCGTGGTTCTGATCAAGATGAAGCGCCAGCGCTACATCTGGGTCACCCTGCTGCCGGCCACCTGGCTGCTGATCTGCACCACGACCGCAGGCTTCATCAAGCTGTTCGACGCCAACCCGGCGATCGGCTTCCTGTCGCTGGCCAAGAAGTACAGCGATGCGCTGGCCAACGGTCAGGTGCTGGCACCGGCGAAAAGTGTCGAGCAGATGCAGCATGTGATCTTCAACGCCTATACCAACGCCACACTCACCGCGCTGTTCCTGTTCGTGGTATTCAGCATCCTGTTCTATGCGCTCAAGGTCGGCATCGCCGCCTGGGGCAAAAAAGAGCGTACGGATAAAGAATCGCCATTCCAGGCCCTGCCGGATGCGTAACCAGAGGATTGCAGCATGTTCAATGACCTGAGTCGCCTCGGTAAATACCTCGGTCAGGCCGCGCGCCTGATGGTCGGCATGCCCGACTACGACACCTACGTCGAGCATATGCAAACCAAACACCCGGACAAACCGGTGATGAGCTACGAGATGTTCTTTCGTGAACGTCAGGAGGCTCGCTACGGTGGCAAGGGTGGGCCGAAGTGCTGTTGAGCTGACAGTATCAGGTTGAGGTAATCCCCCTGTGGGAGCTGGCCTGCCAGCGATGGCGGAGTGTCAGTCGACGGAAATTTCGACTGACACACCCTCATCGCCAGCAGGCTGGCTCCCACATTTGTTTTGTGTTCCTTTTAAGGAGATCGAGTTTTGTCCTCTCCCATCCCGGTCACGGTACTCAGCGGTTTCCTCGGCGCTGGCAAGACCACGTTGCTGCGCCATTTATTGAAAGCCGAGCACGGCCTGAAAATCGCCGTGATCGAAAACGAATTCAGCGACGCCGGCATCGACACGCAGTTGCTGGGTGACGAGCCAGTGCAAGTCATGACCCTGGCCAACGGCTGCGTCTGCTGCACCATTCACACCGACCTGACCAAGGCGCTGTACCTGCTGCTCGAACGGCTGGACAGCGGCGAGATCGCCTTTGATCGTCTGGTCATCGAGTGCACCGGCCTTGCCGATCCGGCGCCGGTAGCGCAGACCTTTTTCATCGATGAAGAGCTGCGCGAGCGTTATCTGCTCGACGGCATCATCACCCTGGTCGATGCCGCGCATGCCGACGTGCATCTGAGCCAGACCATCGCCCAGGCGCAGATCGGTTTCGCCGACCGCCTGCTGGTGAGCAAGACCGATCTGGTTGACGAAGCCACCTTCACCGCGCTGAGCGAGCGGCTGACGCGGATCAACCGCCGTGCGCCAATCCGCGTGGTCGAGCATGGCAACATTGATCTGGCCGAGCTGCTGGATGTGCGCGGCTTCAATCTGAATGCCGATCTCGGCGGCGGCTTGAGCCTGCGTCCGGTAGGCAAGGCGCCGTCGATCGATCGGATTTCCAGCCTGGTGCTGCGCACTGATCAGCCGCTGGATATCGATCAGCTCAGCGAGTTCATGAACGAACTGCTGGAAGAACACGGCAAGCAATTGCTGCGTTACAAAGGTGTGTTGAACATTGCGGGCGAGGATCGGCGGCTGGTGTTTCAGGGGGTGCTGAAACTTTACGGTTTCGACTGGGACACTGAATGGGCCGAGGGTGAGAAGCGCGAAAGTGTGATGGTGTTTATTGCCGATGATTTGCCGCAGGAGAAGATTCGGGCGGGGTTTGCCAGGGTAGCTTCTGCCTGATGATTTTTCGGTGTCAGAGCTGACGTCATCGCGGGCAAGCCCGCTCCCACAGGTTTATTGGTGTACCCGCAATCTGTGAGCGACAGATAATCCTGTGGGAGCGGGCTTGCCCGCGATGACGATTTAACTCACAACACAATGTTGAAAGGTTGTCCCCAGCAGTGTCTGCTCAAGATGATCCAGATGCCGATTCATCAGCATCCCGGCCTTGGAAGCATCACCTCGCTCCACAACCTCAACCAACGCCAAATGCTCTTGCGATGCGCAACAGCTTCGCGTCGAACATTGATTCCGCGCAATGGCCAACGACGTCAACGGCACCAGACTGCGCAGAAAATGCGTCAGCGGCACATTCCCCGCCATCCGTGCCAACTGCAAATGAAACTCCCCCGACAACCGAATCGCCGCCCCGCGCCGATCCTGCTCGATGGCGCGCTTCCCGCGCTCTATCAACGTGCGCAAGCATTCCAGATCGTCTGGCTGCGGACTCTGACAGGCCAATCTGACCAGCGTGTTCTCAGCCAGCCGTCGCGCATGCAAGGTCTGCCGGATCAAATCCCGATCAGGCGCGGCCACTCGCGGTCGATGATTGGCGCGCAATACTACGATCTGCTCATGGGACAACTGCGTCAGCACCCGTCGTACATCGGCGCGGCCCACGCTGAACATCGCCTGCAGGCTGTCCTCGGTAAAACGGCTGGCCGGGGTAATCCGCTGCTCCAGAATCGCCTCGAGCAGGCGCGGATACAGATCGTCCACCGCGGCGCGCAGGTGAGTGAAGGGCAGTGGGGCGCCTGCAGAGTGAGCGTGCGGCGTTGCGGCGACACTGTTCATGGCCGGTCTCCAAAAAAGGTAATTCAGTGGGGCAGGTTGTCTTCCGGGATATTCAGCTCGACGCCCATGCGCTGGCCCTCTCGCAGAATGTGCCGACGCATTTCGGCGCTGGCCTGCGCGCTGTTCTTGCTACGGATCGCGCGGACTACCGCTTCGTTTTCTTCCAGACGTTCGGCCAGATGCTCGGGAGAATTGCGCAGCACTTCGGCGCTTTGCTTGAGCGCGTTGCTGGTCTGCTGCACGACACTTTGGAAAATCGGGTTCGAGGTCAGGGTGAACAGTTCCTCGTGGAAAGCGATATAGGCGCTGACTCCGGCTTCGCTGTCGCCCGCTTCGAGGGCTTCGCGCATGTCCATCAGGGTCAGGCGCAGCTGGCCGACTTCCTTGCTGCTGATCGATTGTGCGACGAGGCCGACAATGAATGGCTCGAGGGTGTAGCGCAGTTGCAGTACGTCTTCCAGGCTGGCCCCGGCGACTGCGCTGTCGTGGTTTGGGTTGTCGCTCAGTTGTGCGTCGAGCACCACCACACCTTTGCCCGGCATCGAACGCACCAGGCCAAGGGTTTCCAGAACGATCACGGCTTCGCGCAGGCTCGGCCGGCTGATGCCCAATTGTTCGGCCAGTTCACGCTGGCCCGGCAGCATTTCACCGCTGCGCCACTGACCACGGGCCAGCGCCGCGCGGAGCTTTTCCACCACTGAGTTGACGACGGTTGAAGTTGTAATCACGTATTGGCTCCTGCGCCGTGCCTGCCGATCAGCAGGCACGGCGATCAATCAGAATTCTTTGGCCGCCGCCTGGGCGACGGTTTTTCTCGGCTGGAAGTTATAGCCCTGTTCGCCGTTGAGCACCTTGTTGGCCCGTTGTACGTCGATGTCCTTTTCCCAGCGGGCGATGGCGACGGTGGCGACGCAGTTGCCGATCAGGTTGGTCAGCGCGCGGCCGATGCCCATGAACCAGTCCACCGCGAGCACCAGCACCAGACCGACCACCGGGATCGCCGGAATCGCGGTCAGCGTTGCCGCGAGAATCACCAGCGCCGAACCGGGAATGCCGTGGGCACCTTTGGAGGTGATCAGCGACACCAGCAGAATTGTCAGCAAGTCAGTCATCGCCAGCGGCGTGCCGGTGGCGTTGGCGATAAACACGATGGCCAGGGTCAGGTAGATCGAAAAACCGTCGAGGTTGAACGAATACCCGGTCGGAATCACCAGCCCGACGGTCGAACTGCCGATGCCCAGGTGTTCAAGCTTGCGCATGATCTGCGGCAGCACGGCGTCAGAGGAGGCGGTGCCCATGACGATCAGCAGTTCTTCGCGCAGGTACTTGAGCAGCGGCCACATGCGCAGCCCGGAAGCACGCATCACCAGACCGAGAATCACGCTGACGAATGCAATGCAGGTCAGATAGAACAGGCCGACCAGGCTGCCCAGATGCTGCAGCGAATCCAGGCCATATTTGCTGGTGGTAAAAGCGATGGCGCCGAACACGCCGATCGGCGCCAGACGCACGATCATGCCCATGATGCGGAAGATCACATGGCTCAGTTCGTTGATCAGTCGCGAGATTCCCGACGCCGCTTCGCCGACCAGATTCAGCGCGCTGCCGAACAGCACCGAGAACAGCAGCACTTGCAGAATGTTGTTGTCGGCGAAGGCACCGATCACCGAGGTCGGGATCAGGTCCATCAGAAACTGCGTGGTGGTGTGCATGTGCTGCCCGCGCTCGGCGAGGTCGCCCATGTCAGCGCTGGACAGTTGCTCCAGATGAATATTCGCGCCGCTGCCGATGCCGGTGCTGAAGGCGAACACCAGGCCGATCACCAACGCGATGGTGGTCAGCACTTCGAAGTAGATCACCGACTTGAGGCCGATGCGCCCGACCTTCTTCAGGTCACCCGCGCCACTGATGCCGCTGACTACCACGCAGAACACGATCAGGCCGATGAGCATCTTGATCAGTTTGATGAAACCGTCGCCGAGCGGTTTGAGCTGGGCTGAGTATTCCGGGAGGGTCAGCCCGCAGACGATGCCGAGCATCAGTCCGAGAACCACTTGGAGGAAGATTGAACGCGAGCACCATCTGAGCATGGGAGGAATCCTGGGTCGGTGTCCTGGCTGCCGCACGCTTGGCGTATCGGATTCAGGACTTAATTATTGTGGTCTTACCGGTATGTCCAGTGCAGGCGCAGTCTAGGCGCTGATTTTCCATGGCCGCAAGTGAAAAATGACGAATTGGCATGACCGGTCTGACCAGTTGTGCGGCAAGCCCCATGCTTGAGCGGTTCAGGTGTTTGAAAAAATACGGGCGAAAAAAAACCGGCCAATCACTTGGCCGGTTTTTCCTGCTGCAGGTTTGACGTCGCGATTTACGCGCCGTATACCGGCAGTTTCTTGCAGATGGCTTTGACTTTCTCACGTACGGCGTCGATTACCGCTTCGTTGTTCAGGTCTGCCAGGATGTCGCAGATCCAGCCGGCCAGCTCTTTGCACTCAGCCTCTTTGAAGCCGCGAGTGGTCACTGCCGGAGTACCGAAACGCAGGCCGGAGGTGACGAACGGCGAGCGTGGATCGTTAGGCACGGAGTTCTTGTTCACGGTGATGAACGCTTTGCCCAGAGCGGCGTCGGCATCTTTACCGGAGATTTCCTGCTTGATCAGCGACAGCAGGAACAGGTGGTTTTCAGTACCGCCCGAGACCACGTCGAAACCGCGTTCGATGAATACGCTGGCCATGGCCTGGGCGTTTTTCACCACCTGTTGCTGGTAAACCTTGAACTCAGGCTGCAGCGCTTCCTTGAAGCAGATCGCCTTGGCAGCGATCACGTGCTCCAGCGGGCCGCCCTGGGCGCCCGGGAAAACGGCAGAGTTGAGCTTCTTCTCGATGTCGGCGTTGGCGCGCGCCAGGATCAGGCCGCCACGTGGGCCGCGCAGGGTCTTGTGCGTGGTGGTGGTGACGACGTCAGCGAACGGCACCGGGTTCGGGTAGACGCCAGCGGCGACCAGACCGGCCACGTGGGCCATGTCGACGAACAGGTAGGCACCGACTTTGTCCGCGATGGCGCGGAAGCGCGGGAAGTCGAGGATCTGCGAGTAGGCGGAGAAACCGGCCACGATCATTTTCGGCTTGTGCTCGACCGCCAGACGCTCGACTTCGTCGTAGTCGATCAGGCCGTTGGCGTCGATGCCGTACTGCACGGCGTTGTACAGCTTGCCCGAGGAGGAAACGCTGGCGCCGTGGGTCAGGTGACCGCCGTGGGCCAGGCTCATGCCCAGAATGGTGTCACCAGCCGACAGCAGGGCCAGGTAGACCGCGGCGTTGGCTTGCGAACCGGCGTGCGGTTGAACGTTGGCGTAATCGGCGCCGAACAGTTCCTTGGCACGGTCGATGGCCAGTTGCTCGACCACGTCGACGTATTCGCAACCACCGTAGTAGCGCTTGCCCGGGTAGCCTTCGGCGTACTTGTTGGTCAGGACCGAGCCTTGAGCTTCCATCACCGCTGGGCTGGTGTAGTTTTCCGAAGCGATCAGCTCAATGTGTTCTTCCTGACGCTGAGCTTCTTGCTCCATGGCGGCAAAAAGGTCGGCGTCGTACTTGGCAATAGTCAAATCACGGCTGAACATGGCGGTCCTCAAGGATCGGGGGGCAGAAAAGGGGGCATTCTAACCCAACCGCTTTTGGATGGCATATGAAACGGCATCATGTCGCAGACAAGTGGCGTTCATGCATAGACAGGTGGCGTTTGTGCCGACCCTATCGCTGGCAAGCCAGCTCCCACAATGACTGTGTTCCAGCCTCAAAATACTGATCCATTGCCAATCCCTGTGGGAGCTGGCTTGCCAGCGATGGCCGCACCGCAGGACTTCAGTCGAACATGAAGAGCGCATCATTGCTGAACTGCGCCTCGAACCGTCCCGCCGGCATCGGCCGGCCAAACAGGTAACCCTGCACCTCGTCGCAACCGTGCTCACGCAGGAAGTCCAGTTGCTCGTGGGTTTCCACGCCCTCGGCGATCACCGCCAGGTTCAAGCTGTGGGCCATGGCGATGATCGCCCGGGCGATTTGCGCGTCCTGTTCGCCGGAGGGCAGGCCATCGACGAAGGTGCGGTCGATTTTCAGCACGTCGATCGGGAATTGCTTGAGGTAGTTCAGCGATGAGTAACCGGTGCCGAAGTCATCGACGGCGATGCTCAGGCCAAGGTTTTTCAGGCCGGCGAGAATCTGCATCGCCTCGCTGACTTCGCGCATCAGGATACTTTCGGTCAGTTCCAGTTCCAGGCACGCCGGCGGCAGACCGGTTTCGCGCAGGATCGTGGCGATGCGCGTGCCGAGCTGGCCGTCGGAGAACTGCCGCGCCGAGATGTTCACCGACACCTTCGGCACGCGCACGCGTTGCTGATGCCAGGTTTTCAGCTGGCGGCAGGCTTCGCTGATCACCCAGTCGCCCACGTCGACCACCAGCCCGAGTTCTTCCAGCACCGGAATGAAATCCCCCGGCGGCACCAGCCCGCGACGCGGATGGCGCCAGCGCAACAGCGCTTCGGCGCCGGTCAGACGTTTGCCGTCGCCGCTGAACTGCGGCTGGTAATACAGGACGAATTCGTTCTGTTCCAGCGCATGGCGCAAGTCGCTTTCCAGCTCCAGACGCTCCAGCGCACTGGCGTTCATGTCAGCCTGGTAGAACTGGAAGTTGTTCTTGCCGCGCTCCTTGGCGTGGTACATCGCGGTGTCGGCGTTCTTCATCAACTGGCTGAGTTCGTTGCCGTCCTGCGGGCTCAGCGCGATGCCGATACTCGCGGTGACAAAGAACTCACGGCCTTCGAGCACAAACGGCCGCACCAGACTGCCGAGGATCTGCTCGGCGACGTGAATCGCCCGGTTCAAGGCCAGTTCGCGGCTGGAACGATGTTGCAGCAGCAGGGTAAATTCATCGCCGCCCATGCGCGCCACGGTGTCGTCTTCACCGACGCAGGCCAGCAGGCGCGTGGCCATGTCCTTGAGCATGCGATCGCCGGCGGCGTGGCCGAGGGAGTCGTTGATCGGCTTGAACCGGTCGAGATCGAGGAACATCAGCACCACCCACGACTTCTGCCGTTCGGCCGCTTGCAGCGCGGTGTGCAGGCGATCCTGGAACAGCGTGCGGTTGGGCAGGTGGGTCAGGGCGTCGTAGTAGGCGAGGCGGTGAATGCGCTGTTCGCTGGCCTTGCGCTCGCTGATGTCGCTGAAGAAGCACACGTAGCTGGCCAGATCGCCCTCGTCGTCGAGCACTGCGGTAATCCCGACCCACGCAGGATAATGCTCGCCGTTGCGGCGCTTCATCCAGACCTCGCCTTCCCAGGTGCTGTGCTCATGCAGTTGTTTGAGCACGTAGCGCAGGTGCGCGTCCTGCTGTTCATCGACGGTGAGCATGTTCGGCAACTGGTCGAGCACTTCACCCACCGCGTAGCCGCTGACGCGGCTGAACGCTTCGTTGGCCTGGACAATGTAGCCGGCCGGGTCGGTGATCAGAATCGCCGAGGTCGAGTGCTCGAATACCGTGGCGGCCATGCGCAGGTCCTTTTCGGCGCGGCGCTGCTGGCTGATGTCGCGGCCGACGCCGAGCACGCCTTCGAAGGCGCCATGCTCGTCCCAGACCAGCACCAGGCGCAGTTCGATGGGGATCTTGCGGCCATCGGCGCGCAGGCAGTCGAACAGGAACAGTTGCGTCTGCACCTGATTGCGCAGCAGCGCCAGTTGTTCGGGCTTGTCCAAGGCTTTGCTGACGCGATCCATCAGCGTGTAGATGCCGTTCAATTGCTGCGGGTTGGCGATGGTCGATTGCCAGCCGTTCTGGAAAATCCACTCGGCGTTATATCCCAGCACCGCTTGCACCGACGGGCTCACATAGTTCAGCGAGAGTTTGCTGTCGGTGGAGAAAATCACGTCGCTGATGCTTTCGGCGAGCATCCGGTAACGCTGCTCGCTGTCGCGCAGGGATTCGCTGGCCTCGATCTGCTCGGTGATGTCCTTGGCCACGCCGATGATCCGCGTGACCTGATCGTGTTTGTCCCGCGCCAGCGCCTGTTCGCGAATGTCGAAGCGCCGCCATTTGCCGTCGCGATGGCGGAAACGCAACTGGCATTGCAGCAACTGGCTGTAACCGGCGTGGCGCTGCAACTGCCGCGAGCGATGGTAGTGGTCGGCATCTTCCGGGTGCAGGAGGATTTCCCAGAAGTACTCGCCCATCTGGTGCAGTTCGCTGCGGTTGTAGCCCAGTGTCTGGCCGAGGTGATGGTTGCTGAAAATCATCCGCTGGCTGATCACGTCCTGCACGTACAGATGATCCGGCACGGTGCGCACCACGTCCGACCAGAAGCCCTCGCGCTCGAGCAACGACAGTTCGATCAGCTTGCGGCTGGTGATGTCGTTGATACTGAGGATCACCGCTTTGTAATCGTCTTGCTCGTTGGGCAGGCGCAGCACCATCCACAGGTGCTGGTCGCGACCATTGCCGTCCGGCAGTTTGATTTCCAGCTCCAGTTGATCCTGTTGCAGCAAAACCGCATCGAGAATTTGCTGGCCGATGACGCAATGTTGATGCGGCTGGCCGGCGATCAGTAGTTGCCAGGCCTGCTCGCAGGAATTGACATTGAGCAACTGCAGCGCGACCTGATTGACCTCGGTGACGCGCAGTTCCTGAAGCAATTGCTGGCGTTGCTGCGGCTGGTCGAGCCAGGCCTTGAGCTGGTCGCTGCTCTGAATCTGCGCCTTGTCGAATGCCTGCTTGAGCCCCGACAGATCGAGCACGCAGAGGGCCACCCCGGTGCCTTCGAAAATGTCCTGATAACGGCGGCGCCCTTCATGTAGCTGGCGCTGACGCCGCCGCATGTTCAGCAGCGCGATCACCGGCAGCATGGAAAACGCCAGGCCCAGCAGGCATTTGCCGATGAACGCCGGCAACAATTCTTCAAGCACCCGCTGGCGGTCGAACAGCCCGCGCAACTGCCAGTCGCTGCTGCTCAGCGGCACGGTGAGTACGGTGTTGGCCAGGTCGTCCGGGGTCAGTACGCCGGGTTTGGTCGACGGCTGGGCTTTGTCGCGGCTGATGATCTGATGGTTGACGCGGTTTTCCACCAGCCACAGCGGGCGCAGGCCGGCTTCACCCTGTTTGGTCAGGGAATCGAAAAACGTCGGCGTCAGGCGCAGCGCCCAATAGCCGCGGGTGCTGCCGCTGGCCTGGTGCAACAACAAGTGCACCACCGAGCCATCGTCGGCGTTGCTGAAATAATGCGCCTGGGCGCGGCTGCGCCGGACCAGTTCAGTGAGGTAGTCGGCGTCGTCGCTGTTCGCGGCGCTGTCGCTGATGATCCGCCCGGACGGGCTGAGCAAGGCCATGCTGCGCAGATCCGGCAGCGATTGCTGGAGCTTGCGCAGCAACGCCTGCTGTTCGTCGGCTGATTGCGGTTGTTCGACGATCGGTAGCAGATTGAGGGCGATTTGCGCGTTCAGCGCCATGTTCAGGCTGACCTGCGCGGCGAGGTCGGCGGTGTAGTCGATGGTGTACTGGCGCTGGTTTTTCTGGGTTTCACGCAGTTGGTCGAGCAGTTGCCAGAACAGCAACGCCAGCAATAAAAGCACGAGCGTCGCCAGCGCACCCTTTAATGTGCCGCGCAGGGACGAGCCGGGCGCCGCTGGGGTGCTGCTCACAGAAGCTGGCGGAGTGACGTTGGACAAGCTGTGATCCTGCGGATTGGCTGGACTGGCGCGACGTGCACTATAAGCCGGACGCCCAAAGGGCGGCTAGCATGCCTTGACTCGTGGCGAAGTGCCAGCCCCTCGCGGCTGGACTGCCTGGGAGCATTCAGGTAGCTTTGCCGGTTAGACCGGGGGCGTTCCAGCCCCTACAATCAGACTTTTTCCAGCGCGCACGCATTGATCGCGATCAACTGAACGACGCGCACAGTCTGGCCAGGCATCGCCTGCGCTCCACTCATTCATCTGTCACTGACCCAAGGTTCTCCATGGCTCAATACGTCTTCACCATGCATCGGCTGGGCAAAGTTGTTCCGCCGAAGCGGGAAATCCTCAAAAACATTTCGCTGTCCTTCTTCCCCGGCGCCAAGATCGGCGTGCTCGGCCTCAACGGTTCGGGCAAGTCCACGCTGCTGAAAATCATGGCCGGCGTCGACACCGAGTTCGAAGGCGAAGCCCGTCCGATGCCGGACCTGAACATCGGCTACCTGCCGCAAGAGCCGCAACTCGATCCGACCAAGACCGTGCGTGAAGTGGTCGAAGAAGCGGTGAGCGTGATCAAGGATGCGCAAGCGCGTCTGGACGAGGTCTACGCCGCTTACGCCGATCCGGATGCCGATTTCGACAAACTGGCCGCCGAGCAGGCCAAGCTTGAAGCGATCCTGCAGGCCAGCGATGGTCATAACCTGGAGCGCCAACTGGAAGTCGCCGCCGATGCGCTGCGTCTGCCAGCCTGGGATGCGAAAGTCGAACACCTGTCCGGTGGTGAAAAACGTCGTGTGGCCCTGTGCCGTCTGCTGCTGTCCGCGCCGGACATGCTGCTGCTCGACGAACCGACCAACCACCTGGATGCCGATTCCGTGGCCTGGCTGGAGCATTTCCTCCACGACTTCCCGGGCACTGTGGTCGCGATCACGCACGACCGTTACTTCCTCGACAACGTCGCCGGCTGGATTCTGGAACTCGACCGCGGCGCGGGCATCCCTTACGAGGGCAACTATTCGGGTTGGCTCGAAGCCAAGTCCGATCGTCTGGCCGCTGAATCCAAGCAGCAGTCGGCGCACGAAAAAGCCATGAAGGAAGAACTGGAGTGGGTGCGCAAAGGCGCGAAAGCCCGCCAGTCGAAATCCAAGGCTCGTCTGCAACGCTTCGAAGAAATGCAGTCGCAGGAATTCCAGAAGCGCAGCGAAACCAACGAGATCTACATCCCGGCCGGTCCGCGCCTGGGTGACAAGGTCATCGAATTCAAGAACGTCACCAAGGGCTACGGCGATCGCGTGCTGATCGACAACCTGTCGTTCTCGATGCCCAAGGGCGCCATTGTCGGCGTGATCGGTGGTAACGGTGCCGGTAAGTCGACCCTGTTCCGCATGCTGATGGGCAAGGAAACTCCGGACTCGGGCACCATCGAAGTCGGCGAAACCGTGCAACTGGCCTGCGTTGACCAGAGCCGCGAAGACCTCGACGGCAGCAAGACCGTGTTCCAGCAGATCTCCGACGGTTCCGACCAGATCCGCATCGGCAACTACGAGATTCCGTCGCGCACCTACGTCGGTCGCTTCAACTTCAAGGGCGGCGACCAACAGAAGTTCGTCAAGGACTTGTCCGGTGGTGAGCGCGGTCGTCTGCACCTGGCGCTGACCCTGAAGGAGGGCGGCAACGTCCTGCTGCTCGACGAACCGTCCAACGACCTCGACGTGGAAACCCTGCGTTCGCTGGAAGAAGCGCTGCTGGACTTCCCGGGCGCGGCCATTGTGATCTCTCACGATCGGTGGTTCCTTGACCGTGTTGCCACGCACATCCTGGCGTACGAAGACGACTCGCAAGCGGTGTTCTTCGAAGGCAACTACACCGAGTACGAAGCCGATCGTAAAAAGCGCCTCGGCGAAGCGGCGGCCCAGCCACACCGGGTACGCCACAAGAAACTGGCCTGATTCGGCGGGTTGCATGACAAAGCGGAGCCTTCGGGCTCCGTTTTTTTGCTCGGGTTTTTTCAGCGGGACCGAGGTGGATTCATCGCTGGCAAGCCAGCTCCCACAGGGATTGTGTTATGTCCGGATTGTGTGAACGCCGCTAAAACTGTGGGAGCTGGCTTGCCAGCGATGGCGATGTAACTACTGGTGCGTAATCTGAGCCTGATCTCACCATTCAGGTGCAAGACTGGGCAAAAATCAGGGCTGATTTATATCCTGTGCACCATTTAATTTCATAACTGCGACATTTTGCGCTGTTCCTGTGCGCAATCGGTTTGTTACAGTCCGGCCCAATCTCCTCCAACGACAATGAATTTGCCGAGACTTTTGCCCATGACCGAATCCGTCGAATCCTTCCTTGCGCGCCTGAAAAAACGCGACCCCGATCAACCTGAATTTCACCAGGCTGTCGAAGAAGTGCTGCGCAGTCTGTGGCCATTTCTCGAAGCCAATCCGCGCTACCTGACTTCGGGGATTCTGGAGCGCATCTGCGAGCCGGAGCGTGCGGTGGTGTTTCGCGTGTCGTGGGTCGACGATCAGGGCAAGGTTCAGGTCAATCGCGGTTTCCGCATCCAGATGAACAGCGCCATCGGCCCGTACAAGGGCGGTCTGCGTTTTCATCCGTCGGTGAACATGGGCGTGCTGAAATTCCTCGCTTTCGAACAGACCTTCAAGAACTCGCTGACGTCGTTGCCCATGGGCGGCGGCAAGGGCGGTTCGGACTTCGATCCAAAGGGCAAAAGCGACGCAGAAGTCATGCGTTTCTGCCAGGCGTTCATGAGCGAGTTGTATCGTCATATCGGTGCGGATGTGGACGTACCGGCCGGTGACATTGGCGTCGGCGCGCGGGAGATCGGTTTCCTGTTCGGTCAGTACAAGCGCCTGAGCAACCAGTTCACCAGCGTGCTCACCGGTAAAGGCATGACGTACGGCGGCAGCCTGATTCGCCCCGAAGCCACCGGTTTCGGTTGCGTGTACTTCGCCGAGGAAATGCTCAAGCGCCGCGGGCAAAGCGTTGAGGGCAAGCGTGTGGCGATTTCCGGCTCCGGCAATGTCGCGCAATACGCGGCGCGCAAAGTGATGGATCTGGGCGGCAAGGTGATTTCCCTGTCCGACTCCGAAGGCACGCTGTTCTGCGAGGCGGGCCTGAGCGAAGAACAATGGCTGGCGCTGCTGGAGCTGAAAAACGTCAAACGCGGGCGCATCAGCGAACTGGCGGCCGTATTCGGTCTGGAGTTCCGCGCCGGGCAGTTGCCATGGTCGCTGCCGTGCGACATCGCGCTGCCTTGCGCCACTCAAAACGAACTCGACGCCGAAGCGGCGCGCACGCTGCTGCGCAATGGCTGTGAGTGCGTGGCCGAGGGCGCGAACATGCCGACCACGCTGGAGGCTGTGGATATCTTTATCGAGGCGGGCATTCTGTTCGCCCCGGGCAAGGCGTCCAACGCGGGTGGCGTCGCGGTGAGTGGTCTGGAGATGTCGCAGAACGCCATGCGCCTGCTGTGGACGGCCGGCGAGGTGGACAGCAAGCTGCACGCGATCATGCAATCGATCCACCACGCTTGCGTGCATTACGGCGAGGACAACGGCCAGGTCAATTACGTCAAAGGCGCGAACATCGCCGGCTTCGTCAAAGTCGCCGATGCGATGTTGGCCCAAGGCGTGGTTTAAGCCGGTTCGATGCGGATCACTTCAATCACCTGATCACCGGCGGGGCGCTGCCACAGCACCTCGTCGTTGAGTCGTGCGCCGAGCAGCGCCCGGCCCAGCGGCGAGGCCCAATTGATCAGCCCCTGACTCGCATCGGCCTGATCTTCACCGACCAGTTGCACGCGGTGTTCGGTGTCGTGCTCGTCGGCGTAGGTCACCCAGCTGCCGATCTGCACTTTGTCGGTGGACGTCGCGGCGACAGCTACCTGTGCCGTGCCCAGGCGTTGATTGAAGTAACGCAGATCCCTTTGCAGATCCGCCAGACGCTGCTTGTCGGCCTGCTCACCTTTGCCTGATTGTTCGGCATGCAGGGCTTGCAGCTCGGCAACTTTCGCCTGCAACTGCGCCAGACCTTGCGGCGTCACGTAATTGGGCTGTGTGCTGACTTGCCGCTCGACTGGCTGATCGGCCTGTGCGGCGGCGTTGTCCTCGTTGACGAATGCGCGACTCATGGTGTCCTCCTCTAAAGGATTTGGGCCATGCTCGCCGGCATTTGGTTTCACTGGATGTCTGAAAGCGACCTATTGCGAGCGATAGGCCCGCCCGGCGTCCTGATCCTTCTGTTGCTGCCAGGCGCGTTCGCGTTCATCCCAATGTTCGTTGCGATAGTCTTCGCGGCTCTTGTTCTCCAGCATCGCCTGACACTGGCGGAATCCGTCGGTCCAGCCATCGGCGTACTGCCTGTCCTTGAGATAGCGCGGCACGTTCTTGCGGAACTCGCCGCTGATCGAACCGGCGGCTTGCCGGCCGCTGACGCAACCGTCATCGAAACCGTCGGCGAAGGCCGGTGGATAACCCTTGGCAATCAGATCGTCATGGGTCGACTGACAACCGCCCAGCACCAGCAACACGCCCAGCAAACCTGCACACCGCCACATTGCACTCTCCCGCGCCGCTACTCGGCTCATAGGGAAAGTCTAGAAGGGGATTTGTCGGGCGTTGGTCAAAGGCATGTGAGTAATTCATTAACCAGTGGAGATCCTTGTGGGAGCGAGCCTGCTCGCGAAGGCAGTGTGTCAGACGACTTGATTGCGACTGACTCACCGCTTTCGCGAGCAGGCTCGCTTGTATGGTAGGACTTGAAGGGAGGAGGAGGGACAAGGCTCGATTCTGACTGTTAGCGCAGTACAGACCGTGGGAGATTTTCACCCTCCTCCTTTCACCCAAGCGCCGATAAAGAATGCATCTGGCCTAGACCGACGATAGGAACAAGCCTGCGCCTCTGGGTGAACCCTTCAAGTGTTCAAACCTTAGCCCGGAGGCTTTCTCATGGCAATGCCCGTCGCTACTACCCAGTCGATTGTCGGGGTTGATGTCGCCAAGGACGAACTGGTGATTTATCACGTCGAATCAGATCGGCTCGAGACAATCTCCAATACCAAAACGGCGATCAAGAAATGGCTCAAAACCGTTGCCAAACCAGTAGCAATCGCCATCGAAGCCACCAATATTTATCACCAGGAGTTTGCCGAGCTAGCGCACGCGGATGGCTGCAGGATCTATATGGTTGGCGGTTATGAACTCAGTCATTACCGCAAAGGCGTGAACGTTCGCGCTAAAACTGATGCGCTGGATGCTCGATTATTCGCCCGGTATCTGACAAACGAAGGGGACCATTTGCGCCCCTGGACGCCGCCGTCCCCCCTGTATTGCCGGCTCATCAGTCTGTTCCGGCGCCGTGCGGCTCTGGTTCAGGCTCGTGTCAGCCTCAAGCAGAGCTGGGAGAATGAGCCGCTGCTCAAAACCGCTTTCAAGAATCAGATAAGCGCCATGCAAAGGCTGGAAACCTTGCTTGAAAAAATGATCCTGACGCAGATAGAGGAAGCCGGTTTGGGCGCGCAGCTCAAGCGCTGCATGAAGGTCGAAGGCATCGGTACGTTGACTGGCGCCCGCTTGCTCGCATCCTTTCAGCGTGGGGACTTCAGAAATGCGGACGCTTTCATCGCCTTTCTAGGCATGGATCTGCGCATAGCGGACTCAGGCAAAAAGAAAGGCCGCCGCTGCCTGACCAAACGAGGCGACCCTGAGGCACGTCGGTTGCTGCACAACGCTGCAATGGCGGCGAGCCGGACCTCGGCGTGGAAAGGGTTTTATGAGGCTATGAGAGGGCGCGGACTGAGCACTACCCAAGCACTGGTCGCACTAGCCCGCAAGCTTGCACGGGTGGTATTTGCTCTGTTGAAAAGCCAGAGCGAATACTCACCCAAAGGCGTTTAGGGGCTAGACATGAACCATAGAATCTCCCACATTGGTTTTGTGAAGAGTTCCGGATCAGTAGTGATACCACTTCACTTCGAGCATGACTTCGGTTTCCGGTGTAGCGAGATGGCTGAATTCACGCTGCGCACTCAAGCGCAAACCGAGGTTGCGCGACAGCTCCCATTGCTGATTCAGGCTCAGACTGCGGCGCACTTCGCCGTTGAAGAAGTAATCGCCCTTGGCTTCCAGGCTGAGGTTGCCCAGCGGGTTTTTCCACAGTACGCCGGTATTGAAACCGCCAGCCGGGGACACGAACTCGGCGAAGTCATTGTTGTGCTCCACGCGTACGGTGCCGAGGGCAAAGCCCAGCACATCCTCGCCCAACTGCCATGTACCACCGCCGCCGCCGTTGACGTGGCTGACCAGCGTCTCGTCATCATGTTTGCCCGGCACCCGCTCAAGGCCACCGGTGACTTGCCATGACAACGGCTGCAGCAGCTCATTGCGCGGAGTCAACGAGCGAATCGTTGCCAGATCCAGTTGCTGCAATTGCCAGTCGTTGCCTTCGTACTGGCGCAGCTTCAGTTGCAGGATCTCGATCTGCGCGCCGAGCGGGAAGCTCTCGGCGTTGTCATTGAGATCGTGATAGGCCATGCGCAAACCGTATTCGCCGAATGCACGATCACCGCGCGTGCCGAGGCCGGCCTGCCAGGTACGGGACTCGTGGCCGTCTTCGGGCAGCCCCGGTTGCGCAATGTTCAGCTCGGGAGCCGGGTTCTTGTTGATCGCCCGCAGCAGTTCGAAGCTGCGCTGCGCCCGTTGCGGATCACGTTCCTGACCGTTGGCGCGGTAGCGCTCCAGGCGATAGGCCGCATCGACGATCAGCGCCTGACGGTCGCGGGGCAGCGCCTTGAATGTCGGCTCTTGCAATACTTTTTGATCGGCACTGACTTTCAGCACCCATTGCTGTTCGTCATCGCTCAGCGGCTCGGCGCGGCTGAGCAATTCGCGCTCGCGGGACGGGCGGTATTCGATGTGCTCGACCAGCCCGGCTTCCTTGACCGCTTTCACGGTGTCGGTGGGGATCGCGGTTAGCGGGAATTGTTCGGTCAGGCGCAGGCTCGGCCGCGCGACTTGCAGCAACTCGAGCAAGCGATAGGAGCAGTTTTCGTCGAAGAAGAAATAGTCGAACTGGATCTGCTTGAGCTCCCAGACATGCTCGACCATGCGCGCGGTTTCTTCCTGGGTCAGGTTTAACCGGTATTCCCACAGGTCGCGGTTTTCGAGGCTGCGGTATTCGGAGAGTTTTTCCTGATACGGCACCAGCGCGAACAGCCCCGGATAGCCGCCCATCAAACCTTTCCAGGCGTAGAGAATGCTGTTGTCGGAGCCTTCGATGTAGGCGCCGAAGTTGATCGCGTAGCTGAGCAGCGAGGTCTTGTCGGCCTGCACGTCGGCCTGATCGATGCGCAACAGGGTGTGGCCGAACATCGACGAAGGACTGTTGAGGTAGGCGGCCGGGAAAATCATCACCGCGCTGTGCGGCGAGACGTCCTTGAACCACTGCTTGTACTCGGCGCACTCCGGCGTCGGCAGGTCGTTGAGGTTGAGCTGGGCTTTCAGCCAGCGCGTGCGCGCCGGGTACACACATTGTGCGTGCTGCTCGCCAAGGCTGGCCGGCGCATACAGCGCCTGCACGGTCGCGGCCAGTTCACGGTCGGGGTGTTCGTTGCCATCGGGCGCGAGAAAGAATTTCTTGTCGCTGACATAGCTGCGCCAGCCGCCGAGTTTGGCGGTTTCATAGTGACCGAGGGAAATCCAGAAGCGGTCGTTGGCCAGTTGCTGCAAACGTTGAGGGTCGATGTGAGGCGCGGCGGACAGCGGGGCGCAGACACAGAGCGCCAGCCAGGCAAGGCGTTTGAGCATAGTCGGCAACTTGAACAGGAAAGAAATAAAAGACCCAAAGAGGGGCGGGCCAAAAAAACAAAACCCGCTTCCCGAAGGAAGCGGGCGGGGTCGAGCTTAAGCCTGAGTCGCGTACTTGGCCAGACGTGGGTCCGATTTCAGTACCGCCAGGGTGTTGGTATGCACGTCTTCTGCGGTCACGTCAGCCTTGCTGAAGATCTGCTGGAAGTGCTCGTGAGTGACAGCGGCAAAGTGCGCGCGATCTTCTGGTGCCACGCCCAGTACCACAGCGTAAGTCGTCAGCGCTTCGCCGTTGCCTTTGGCCATGTCTTCGGACAGCTCGTTCATCATGCCATTCATGGCGAACCAGGATTTGCCGCCGTAGGTCAGCGACGCGTTGGTCGAGCAACCGTTGGTACCGGAAGTCATACCGAAAGTAGCGTTACCGGAAGTGCCGTTGGTGGTGGAAGCGAGGAAGTGAGCCGGGGTGCCACGCTGACCTTCGAACAGCATGTTGCCCCAACCGCAATCCGGGCCGCCTGGAGCTTGCGCCATTGCGTTGATGGATACAGCGGTGAAGAGAGTACCGAGAAGAATCCGTTTCATAGCTTTTTTCTCTTTATGTGCATACCAATGGACAGGGTTCTGACTTTCCGGTGCTGCGTGAAACAGCGCCGAATATAGCCAGTGGGCCAGTATTAGTTCCAGCCGCGCAGTTTGGAGTTTAGGCACGTTCCGAGGGTTCCGTGGTTTTTTACAAAATATTTGGAATAAACCCCGGTTTTACGAGGCGCGCCGCCGGGCTGTCCGGTTGTCTATGCTTTGTCATGTGGCGCGCCTTGCCAGTGGGGCACGGGCAGCGCCAGAATGCCGCTATCTGCCCCGCCCGATTGTTAAGGAAGCCCGATGCCTGATCCTGTTGCTGCCAGCTTGCGTCTCGCGCCTGAAGCGCTGACCCGTCCGTTTTCCGCTGAACAGTTCAGCTTCACTACCACCAATGATCTGGAGCCCTTTCGCGGTGTGCTCGGCCAGGAACGCGCGGTCGAAGCCTTGCAGTTCGGTGTGGCGATGCCACGCCCCGGTTACAACGTATTCGTCATGGGCGAGCCCGGCACCGGGCGTTTCTCGTTCGTCAAACGCTACCTGAAGGCCGAAGGCAAACGCCTGCAGACCCCGGCAGACTGGGTCTACGTCAACAATTTCGATGAGCCGCGCGAGCCGCGTGCGCTGGAGTTGCCATCGGGCACCGCCGGCGCTTTCATCGGTGACATCAACGGCTTGATCGACAACTTGCTGGCGACTTTTCCGGCCGTGTTCGAACACCCGTCCTACCAGCAGAAGAAAAGCGCCATCGACCGCGCCTTCAACCAGCGCTACGACAAGGCCCTCGACATCATCGAGCGCCTGGCCCTGGAAAAGGACGTTGCCCTGTATCGCGACAGCAGCAACATCGCCTTCACCCCAATGCTCGACGGCAAAGCGCTGGACGAAGCGGAATTCGCCCAGTTGCCGGAAGCCGAGCGCGAGCGTTTCCACGATGACATCTCCGGTCTCGAAGAGCGTCTGAACGAAGAGCTCGCCAGCCTGCCGCAGTGGAAGCGCGAATCGAACAATCAACTGCGCCAGCTCAACGAAGAAACCATCACCCTGGCTTTGCAGCCGTTGCTGGCGCCGCTATCGGAAAAATATGCGGAAAACGCGGCGGTCTGCGGTTATCTGCAGGCGATGCAGGTGTACTTGCTGAAAACCGTGGTCGAGCAACTGGTCGACGACAGCAAGACCGACGCCGTCGCGCGCAAACTGCTCGAAGAGCAATACGCGCCGAGCCTGGTGGTCGGCCACCCGGCCAGCGGCGGTGCGCCGGTGGTGTTCGAGCCACACCCGACTTATGAAAACCTGTTTGGCCGCATCGAATACACCACCGATCAGGGCGCGCTCTACACCACCTATCGGCAGTTGCGCCCGGGCGCCTTGCACCGCGCCAACGGCGGTTTCCTGATTCTTGAAGCGGAAAAAATGCTCAGCGAGCCGTTCGTGTGGGATGCGCTCAAGCGCGCCCTGCAATCGCGCAAACTGAAAATGGAATCGCCGCTGGGCGAGATGGGCCGTTTCGCCACGGTGACCTTGAATCCGCAGCACATTCCGCTGCAAGTCAAAGTCATCATCATCGGCGCGCGGCAGCTCTACTACACGCTGCAAGACCTCGATCCGGACTTCCAGGAAATGTTCCGCGTGCTGGTCGACTTCGACGAAGACATCCCGATGGTTGACGAGAGCCTGGAGCAATTCGCCCAGCTGTTGAAAACCCGTACTTCGGAAGAAGGCATGGCGCCTCTCACCGCCGACGCGGTGGCGCGTCTGGCGACCTACAGCGCGCGGTTGGCTGAACACCAGGGGCGTTTGTCGGCGCGCATTGGCGATCTGTTTCAACTGGTCAGCGAGGCGGACTTCATCCGTCATCTGGCCGGCGATGAAATGACCGATGCCGGGCACATCGAGCGAGCCCTGAAAGCCAAGGCCACCCGTACCGGCCGCGTGTCCGCGCGAATTCTTGACGACATGCTCGCCGGGATCATCCTGATCGACACCGATGGTGCGGCGGTCGGCAAGTGCAACGGGCTGACCGTGCTTGAAGTCGGCGACTCGGCGTTCGGCGTGCCGGCGCGGATTTCCGCCACGGTGTACCCGGGCGGCAGCGGCATTGTCGACATCGAGCGTGAGGTCAACCTCGGTCAGCCGATCCACTCCAAGGGCGTGATGATTCTCACCGGCTATCTGGGCAGCCGTTACGCCCAGGAATTCCCGCTGGCGATTTCCGCGAGCATCGCGCTGGAGCAATCCTACGGTTACGTCGACGGCGACAGTGCGTCGCTGGGCGAGGCGTGCACGCTGATTTCGGCTCTGTCGAAAACCCCGCTCAAGCAGTGCTTTGCGATCACCGGTTCGATCAACCAGTTCGGTGAAGTGCAGGCGGTCGGCGGGGTCAACGAGAAGATCGAAGGCTTCTTCCGCCTCTGCGAAGCGCGCGGGCTGACCGGCGAGCAGGGCGCGATCATTCCGCAGGCCAACGTCGCCACGCTGATGCTCGACGAAAAAGTCCTCGCGGCGGTGCGGGCCGGGCAGTTCCACGTTTACGCGGTGCGTCAGGCCGACGAAGCGCTGAGCCTGCTGGTCGGCGAACCGGCGGGTGAGCCGAATGAGGATGGGCAATTCCCGGAAGGCAGCATCAACGCGCGGGTAGTGGAGCGTCTGCGCGACATTGCCGAAATGATCAGCGAAGAGGATCTCAAAGAAGCCGAGAAGGAACTGGCGCAGGAGGCGCTCGCCGAAGCCAAACCCGCTTAAGCCAAGCGCGGTCAAATGGTAGGAGTGAGCCTGCTCGCGATGGCGGAGTGTCAGTCGGCGAAAACGTTGCCTGACCCGCCGCCATCGCGAGCAGGCTCACTCCTACAGTGTTTTTCAGCATTAGGATTTGCAGCGATCTTCGGCAAATGTGTCACGACTCTGGCGCCAATATTCACACAATGACCATTCGGCGCCTTTTGGTCCCATTCGGCTTGCGAAGGACACTTTTCTTCTATTCTCAGGTCAAGGATATCGACAGTATCACTGGATCGAGCCAGTCCTCCCGTGGGGGCTGAATACCGGCTTTACCGAGGGTCGCCGCCATGTCGCGCAACCTCTGCCTCACCCGTCAATGCCTGGGTCTCGTGACCCGGATCGAATGCGCCGTCAAACCGCTGGCCGGCGATAACGGCATGTGGACATTACTCTTCGCCGCCGGCATGGCAGGCGAACAACCTTCTGCGATCAAAGCCCAGGGCCCGTTTCACGGCCCGGTAGCGGCCGAGTCGATTCTCGACACGATCGTTGAAAGCCTGACCTTGCACGGTTATGAGCTGGCCGACGATCCGCAGATCTGGAGCCTGCATCTGCAGGCCCAGCTGCGGCAGATCAACGGCGGCCGCGGCCGCAGCCTCAACAGTTAAGGCGCGGTTGGCGGCAACGGCGCCTTGTCGAGCTTGACCTCGAAACCGTATTGCACGGTGCTCAGGTCGGTTCGCTGATAGGTCTCCACGTGCGTCGGCCGGCCGTAGAAATAATGCACGCCGAACAGTGCCGGGCCCTCTGCACTCGCGTCATGGCTGACCGAGAGAATCTGCTTGAGGTAATGACCGCTGTCGTCTTTGACGTAAAAGCGCCATTCATTCGGGGCGAACAGTTTCTGATCAACCACCAGCGTGTTGTCCTTGATCTGCAGGCCTTTGGGCAAAGACCTGGCGTCGTAACTCTGCTTGTTCACCGTGGCGAGAAACAGCGGCATCGAGCCGACCGCAATTGCCGGTGTCTCCGGAAACAGGTTGAGATCGTAAGTGATGGTCGCTTGCAGCGGGTCGACCTGGTAGGCCTCGGGTGGCAGTTCGATCGGTTCGTCGAGCTTGCCGCCACGCTTGCCGGTAAAGAACGTGACCGGGCTGACGCCGGGATTGAGCTCATCGCCGAGCAATTCATCATTGAAGGTGCGCAGATGAGAGAACTCGATGCGCGCGGCGCTCGGTTCTTCCACCGATTGATGAATGCGCACGCCGGCCTTCAATTGCTCCTCGGTCAGCGTCGCGCCTTTGAGCCAGTTGGCGGCCAGATCGTCGTAAACCACCACCGGCAGGTCCAGCGGCTGCACGGCTTTGGCCGTGGTGTGCGGGTTGAAGGTTCGAACCGGCAGGTTCAGGTCTTTGCGCGTGACCGTCGCTGAGGAAAAGTCCAGCACGCTGACTTCCAGCGTTTCGATCGGGCCGTGGAAATACACCTTGTTGTAGCGACGCGGATGCTCCTTCTCGAACGCTCGCTGGTCGTCGCTGAGCTGTGTTTCCAGGCTGTCGCTCCAGGTCTTCTGCTGCTGCAATTGCGCCAGTTGTTTTTGGTAGAACGCCACCTGTTCCGGGCTTTCGTTGATCGAGCCGGCGCGCACCAGATATTGCCCACTGGCGTCGCGGGCCTGGACGATCAGCGGATTGAGGCGAGTCTCGGCCACTTCCGCGGCCAGTGGCAGGCTGTTGCTGACCTCGACCTCGGCGTAGTTTTTTTCAAGCTTGAGCAATTTGACGCTGAGGTTGTCGTTGCTGCGGGTCTGGCCGACATCCTTCTGCGTCAGGTCGAAACTGTACAGGCGTCGTGGCGCGATGACTTCGACCTGGCCTTGCAGGCTGACCGGTTGCGGCAGGGTTTTCTTGTCGACGTTCAGGCCGTCGATGAACGGGTAGGTCACGGTCAGGTCGTCGGGGTTGGTGACGTTCGAGCTGGACGGGCTGAGCTGAATGCCGGGATCGGTTTCCGACCATTCCGGCTGCCAGGCGATTACGCGTTGGTTGCTCAGCGTCACCGAACGCCATTCGATGGCATGCGGGAACAGGAAACCGCCGGGAATGTTCAGGTTGAAGGGAAATACCGGCTGCAGGTCCGTGAGGTAATCGGAGCTGGCATCCTTGTGCAGCACGAACAGGCCGTTGATGAAGGTATCGACCAGAGCCTGCGGGGCAGGATAGTGCTTGAGCACCGCGAGAGCGTCTTCGCCGTATTCGACGTGCGGCGCAAGGTCGTCAAGCTTGAGCCGGGCTCTGTCGAGCAACAGCAGCGAGCCGCCGAGTTCGGTGATGGCGTCCTTGAGTTTCGGATCGTTGATCGCGTCGAGCGACTGTTCGAAGGTGGCGGTCTTTTCGTCAAGGTTGACGACGCGTTTTTCATCGCCGGGCGAACAACCGCTGATCAGCAAGGCAAGGCAAATTCCGGCGGTCGTTAGCGGCAATCGCACATCCATTTCCACGCGTCCTGTCTACGGTCACTGGGCTGTCAATGGTTTGGACACTAGCAGAAAAACTTTGTCACACACACGCAGGTAGCGGATTTTCGGGCTGTTTCTGGCTGTCACAGCGCACTGGTATACTCGCCGCCATTTCCAGCCCCCTTGTGTGAGATTCAATGGAACGCTTTATCGAAAATGCAATGTACGCCACGCGCTGGCTGCTGGCGCCGATCTACATCGGCCTGTCCCTTGGCTTGCTGGCGCTGGCATTGAAGTTCTTCCAGGAAATCGTGCATATCCTGCCCAACGTCTTCGCCATGGCCGAGTCGGAACTGATCCTGGTGCTGCTGTCGTTGATCGACATGGCGCTGGTTGGCGGTCTGCTGGTGATGGTGATGATTTCCGGCTACGAGAACTTCGTCTCGCAACTGGACATCGACGAAGGCAAGGAAAAGCTCAGCTGGCTCGGCACCATGGACTCTTCGTCGCTGAAGATGAAAGTCGCAGCGTCGATCGTGGCGATCTCCTCGATCCATTTGCTGCGCATCTTCATGGATGCCAAGAACGTCGATCCCGAGCACCTGATGTGGTACGTGATCATTCACATGACCTTCGTGATCTCGGCGTTTGCCATGGGTTACCTGGACAAGGTCACCAAGCACTGATCAACCATTGATCAAGGCAAAAAGAGCCGCCCGTCTGTTGGGAAACAGACGGGCGGCTTCGTTTGTACCTTGTGCTTTGCTTTGTACAAGCCTATCCCTGTAGCTTCTGGCTTGTCACTGCTTGAGGTGTTCGATGAACCTGCAAGAGCTGAACGCGTTTGCCATTGCCGGCAAGGTCGATGAGTTGAACCTGATTTCCATGGAGGGCGGGATTTATTTGCTGGAAGCGCGCATGCATGGGGCGGCGCATCCGTTGCATGATCCTTTGGGCAAAACCCTGACTCTTCGTTCCGTCGAGCACGCGCGAGACATGCTGCATGCCTTTCCAGTGCTGCCGTTCAACCTCGTACACACCTCGGTGCACGATGAAATGTGCGGCCTGGGCGGTGGCATCAATGAAAGTCTGAAAGTGCCGCTCGCCTGGCGCTCCGCCCTGTAGGCGCGGCGCCCCACGTTCGGGGCATCTGTGCTAGTCTGCTCGCCCTTTTGGTTCCGGGCGCGCCGGGACGCGCTGTGCTCGCACGGCAAGTCTTGTGGCCGTCCGCACAGCGGAGCAGTGTCATGTCCGAAGTAAATCTGTCCACCGACGAAACCCGCGTCAGCTACGGTATTGGCCGTCAGCTGGGTGACCAGCTGCGCGACAACCCGCCACCGGGCGTCAGCCTGGACGCGATTCTGGCTGGCCTGACCGACGCGTTCGCCGGCAAGGAAAGCCGTGTGGGTCAGGAAGAGATGTCCGCCAGCTTCAAGGTGATCCGCGAAATCATGCAGGCCGAAGCAGCTGCCAAGGCTGAAGCGGCTGCTGGTGAGGGCCTGGCTTTCCTGGCGGAAAACGCCAAGCGTGACGGCATCACCACGCTGGCTTCCGGCCTGCAGTTCGAAGTGCTGACCCAGGGCGAAGGCGCCAAGCCGACCCGTGAAGACCAGGTGCGCACGCACTATCACGGCACGCTGATCGACGGCACGGTGTTCGACAGCTCCTACGAGCGCGGCCAGCCTGCAGAATTCCCGGTCGGCGGCGTGATCGCCGGCTGGACCGAAGCCCTGCAACTGATGAATGCCGGCAGCAAATGGCGCCTGTACGTGCCGAGCGAACTGGCTTACGGCGCTCAAGGCGTTGGCAGCATCCCGCCGCACAGCGTTCTGGTGTTCGACGTCGAGCTGCTGGACGTTCTGTAATTCCGGGCCTGCCTTCGCGGCGGGCTACCTAATGTAGGAGTGAGCCTGCTCGCGATTGCGTCCTGTCAGTAGTTGATTGGCTATCTGACACACCGCTATCGCGAGCAGGCTCGCTCCTACAGTTTTTACCGCGTTTCATATTTCGATCTTGTTGTGCAGTTCACTGCTGGGGCGCAAGGCCCGGGCATAGCAGAACAGGAACAGATTGCGCACCAGTTCCTTGAGTACCAGTGGCTCGCTGGAATTGAGGCTGCTGACGTCCAGATCGCCTTGATCCTGCAGCTCATGCAAGGCTTCTTCTTCAAGCACCGCACAGACTTCGCCGGTTTCTCGATGAAGGATTCTGAGGTAGGGGTGCGGGCGATCCAGCCAGGCGTCGATCAAATAAGTCATGGGTCGTTTCTCCTTGAAAGGTTTCAATGAGAATAATTCTTATTCGTCAAATAGCAAGTGCCTATTGGCGGATGCCTGGCTTTTCCGGGTAAAGGTTGTGTCAGGTCAAAACGGCTGGCGTTTGGCTATTGTCTGGTTTTGTTGGCGCGAAGCGGGGAGGGCGAATCTCCATCCCACGGCTGGCGCGGGATGGATGACGCAAGGCTCAGACTTTTCTGACGAACTCGGATTTGAGCTTCATCGGGCCGATGCCGTCGATCTTGCAATCGATATCGTGATCGCCATCGCACAGGCGGATGTTCTTGACCTTGGTGCCGACCTTGACCACCAAGGAGGTGCCCTTGACCTTGAGGTCCTTGATCACGGTGATGGTGTCGCCGTCCTGCAGGACGTTGCCGACCGAATCTTTCTTCACGTCATCCGTGGACGCCACTTCGGCTTCGCCGCCGGCAGACCACTCGTGGGCGCACTCAGGGCAGACCAGTTGCGTACCGTCTTCGTAGGTGTATTCGGAATTGCATTTCGGGCAGGGTGGCAACGTGCTCACTAAGGTTCCTTGGGTATCAGGAGGGTAAAAGGGCGCACATTGTATAGGGTTTTAGCCGAAGGAGGGGATAACGCAGAAATGACTGTGGGAGCGAGCCTGCTCGCGAATGCGTTTTGTCAGTCAGCATTGCTGTCGACTGGCAGATTGCTTTCGCGAGCAGGCTCGCTCCCACAGCGGATCAATCAGTGCGTGCGGGCGACCGCAAACTCGCTCAGTTCCACCAGCGCATCGCGGTATTCGCTGGCTGGCAGTGCTTCGAGGCAGGTGATTGCACGGGCCACATAATCACGGGCCAGTTGCGCGGTGTACTCCAGCGAACCGGAAGCTTCCACGGCGATGCGGATGCTTTCCAGGTCTTCGATCCCGCCTTTCTGGATCGCCTGGCGCACCAGTGCTGCCTGTTCCGGCGTGCCTTCGCGCATGGTGTAGATCAGCGGCAGGGTCGGCTTGCCTTCGGCCAGATCGTCACCGACGTTCTTGCCCAGGGTTTCCGCGTCACCTTTGTAGTCGAGCAGGTCGTCGACCAACTGGAAGGCCACACCCAGATGATCGCCGAAGGTACGCAGGGCTTCGCTCTGCTCGGCGGTGGCACCGGCCAGTGCGGCGGCGCTGTGGGTCGAGGCTTCGAAGAGCATCGCGGTCTTGCCGCGGATGACTTCCATGTAGGTTTCTTCGGTGGTGCTGGCGTCGCGTACCTTGGACAGCTGCAACACTTCGCCTTCGGCAATGATGCGCGTGGCCTGGGACAGGATCTTCATGACCGGCATCGAGCCCAGCTCGACCATCATTTCGAACGAGCGCGAGTAAAGGAAATCGCCGACCAGCACGCTCGGGGCGTTGCCCCACATGGCGTTGGCGGTCGAACGGCCACGGCGCATGCCGGACATGTCGACCACGTCGTCATGCAGCAGGGTCGCGGTGTGCAGGAATTCGATGGTGGCGGCCAGCAGACGCATGTCGTCGCCTTCGCGACCCAGGGCCTTGCCACACAGCAACACTAATAAAGGACGCAGACGCTTGCCGCCAGCCGAGGTGATGTAGTCGCCGATTTTCGATACCAGCGGTACTCGGGAAGTCAGCTGCTTCTTGATGATGCCGTCGACGGCGCTAAAATCGTCCGCCACCGCGCGGTAGAAAGCTTGGGGTTGCATCAGCGAGAGTCGCTCCAGAAGGGTTGCGCGGCATGCTAGGACCCCCGTCCAGACCTGTCAAGGCGCGATGGACGGCTACTTGCAAGCCTGCTGCGGCTTGCGTACAATCGCGCACCCTGAACTTCCTGGGCAGCACCTGCCTTACGCAATTGCACTTGGGCCGTTCCAGCCCCATGCAGCCATGCCAGCCAATACCTCTTCTTATAAAGAGCTGGGTGAGCAGGATTATCGGAGAAATACCATGTACGCAGTAATCGTTACCGGCGGTAAGCAATACAAGGTCGCTGAAGGTGAATACCTGAAGATCGAAAAACTGGAAATCGCTACTGGCGAATCCGTGACTTTTGATCGCGTTCTGCTGGTCGCCAACGGCGACGACGTGAACATCGGCGCACCCGTTGTTGCTGGCGCAACCGTCAAGGCTGAAGTGATCTCCCAAGGTCGTCACGATAAAGTCCGCATCATCAAGTTCCGTCGTCGTAAGCACCACATGAAGCGTATGGGCCACCGCCAGTGGTTCACCGAGATCAAAATCACCGGTATTCAGGCTTAATTACAGCCTAATTCCTCACTAGGAGAATTGAACTCATGGCACACAAAAAAGCTGGTGGTAGTACCCGTAACGGTCGCGACTCAGAAGCCAAACGCCTTGGCGTGAAGATGTATGGCGGCCAGGTCATCAAGGCCGGCAACATCATCGTGCGTCAGCGCGGCACCCAATTCCACGCTGGCTACGGCGTTGGCATGGGTAAGGATCACACTCTCTTCGCTAAAATCGAAGGCGTGATCAAGTTCGAAGTAAAGGGCGCCTTCGGTCGTCGTTACGTGAGCGTAATCGCGGCTTAATCGCGAGATCGCTGGAGAAGCCCTGTCTTGCGACGGGGCTTTTTCGTTTGTGGGGTGAGTCTCTTGCAAAGCTGTTTGTATGGGCTGTCGGCGTGCGATGCAGGTCGTGTCTTGGAGTCGCTGCGCTCATTTTTGCAAGAGTCTTATGTCTTGATTGTTTTTCGGCTCGTCCGTACGGCGAGAGGCGTTGGTTATGAAGTTTGTTGATGAAGTATCGATTCGCGTAAAGGCTGGTGATGGCGGCAATGGCGCCATGAGTTTCCGTCGGGAAAAATTCATCGAAAACGGTGGCCCGAACGGTGGTGATGGCGGTGATGGCGGTTCCATCTACATGATGGCCGACGAAAACCTCAATACCCTGGTCGACTACCGTTACACCCGGCACTTCGATGCCGAGCGTGGCTCCAACGGCGGCAGCACCGACTGCACCGGCAAGAAGGGCGAAGACCTGATCCTGCGCGTGCCGGTCGGTACCACGGTGATCGACTCCGCCACCCAGGAAGTTATCGGCGATCTGACCAAGGCCGGTCAGAAGCTGATGGTGGTGCAGGGCGGCTGGCACGGTCTGGGCAACACCCGTTTCAAATCCAGTACCAACCGTGCGCCGCGCCAGACTACGCCGGGCAAGCCGGGCGAGCAGCGTGACCTGAAGCTGGAAATGAAAGTGCTTGCTGACGTCGGTCTGCTGGGCTTGCCGAACGCTGGTAAAAGTACCTTTATCCGTTCGGTCTCGGCCGCCAAGCCGAAAGTCGCCGATTACCCGTTCACCACCCTGGTGCCGAACCTTGGTGTGGTCAGCGTCGACCGCTGGAAAAGCTTTGTCGTTGCCGACATTCCGGGGCTGATCGAAGGCGCTTCCGACGGTGCCGGTCTGGGCATTCGCTTCCTCAAGCACCTGGCGCGCACGCGTCTGCTGCTGCACCTCGTCGACATGGCGCCGCTGGATGACTCCAGTGCTCCGGACGCGGCTGAAGTGATCGTCAATGAGCTCATCAAGTTCAGCCCGTCGCTGGCCGAGCGTGACCGCTGGCTGGTGCTGAACAAGTGCGACCAGATCCTTGAAGAAGAGCACGACGCTCGCGTCAAGGAAATCGTCGACCGCCTGGAGTGGACTGGTCCGGTGTACGTGATCTCGGCGATCGCCAAGATCGGTACCGAGCGTCTGTGCCACGACATCATGCGTTACATGGAAGACCGTGCTGATCGCCTGGCCAATGACCCGGCCTACAAGGAAGAGCTGGCTGATCTCGACCAGCGCATCGAAGACGAGGCGCGTGCGCAGCTGCAGGCGCTGGACGACAAGCGTGCCCTGCGTCGCAGCGGCGTGAAGTCGGTCCATGACATCGGCGACGATGACTGGGACGAAGAAGATGTGGATGACGAAGATGGTCCGGAAATCATTTACGTGCGTGACTGATTCGTTGCAGTAAACTTAAGCGCCGCTCAATCGAGCGGCGTTTTGGTATCTGGAAATCGATCGTTGGTCAGCAATCGCCACGATTAACGTCATGGGTGGTGTCAGGTCGTGCTGCCCTCAAGCTAAGGTTGAAGATGATGCGGAGCAAGGTGACAGATGCGCAGCGTTGGGTCGTGAAGATCGGCAGCGCTTTGCTGACAGCGGATGGCAAAGGGCTCGATCGCGCGGCAATGAGTGTCTGGGTCGAACAGATGGTGGCCTTGCATGAGGCTGGCGTCGAGCTGGTGCTGGTGTCCTCCGGGGCGGTAGCGGCGGGCATGAGTCGTTTGGGCTGGACTGCGCGACCCAGTGCAATGCACGAGTTGCAAGCGGCTGCGGCAATCGGTCAGATGGGGCTGGTACAGGCGTGGGAGTCGAGCTTCGCCGAGCATGGCCGGCACACCGCGCAGATCCTCCTGACTCACGATGACCTGTCCGACCGCAAGCGCTATCTCAACGCCCGCAGTACTTTGCGCGCGCTGGTCGAGCTGAAAGTCATCCCGGTGATCAACGAAAACGACACCGTGGTCACTGACGAAATCCGTTTTGGCGACAACGACACGCTGGCGGCGCTGGTGGCTAACCTGGTCGAAGCGGATCTGCTGGTGATCCTTACCGATCGCGATGGCATGTTCGACGCCGATCCGCGCAACAATCCTGATGCGCAGATGATCTTCGAGGCGCGCGCCGATGATCCGAGTCTCGATGCAGTCGCGGGCGGCACCGGTGGTGCGCTGGGGCGTGGCGGCATGCAGACCAAGCTGCGCGCGGCGCGTCTGGCTGCGCGTTCGGGTGCGCATACGATCATTGTCGGTGGGCGCCTGGAGCGAGTGCTTGATCGCCTGAAGGCCGGCGAGCGCATCGGTACCTTGCTGTCGCCTGAGCGCGGCATGCTCGCGGCGCGCAAGCAGTGGCTGGCCGGGCACCTGCAAACTCGCGGCACCCTGGTGTTGGACGATGGTGCGGTGTCGGCGCTGTCGCAAGGCAACAAGAGTCTGCTGCCGGTGGGGGTCAAACTGGTGCAGGGCAGCTTCCGCCGCGGTGAAATGGTGGTCTGCGTGGCGCCGGACGGTCGGGAGATCGCCCGCGGCCTGGCCAATTACAGCGCGCTGGAAGCACAAAAAATCATCGGTCAGTCGTCGGATGCGATTGTCGGTTTGCTCGGTTACATGGCGGAGCCGGAACTGGTTCACCGTGACAACCTGATTCTGGTTTAAGGAAAGCTCGATGCGCGTAGCAAAAGGATTGTTGGGTCTGTTGATGGCGCTGCCATTGCTGGCCTCGGCCGAAGAAATCGGTCAGGTGTCGACGGTGTTCAAGTTCGTCGGTCCGAATGACCGCATTGTGGTCGAAGCCTTTGATGATCCCAAGGTTGAGGGCGTGACATGCTACCTGTCGCGCGCCAAGACTGGCGGTGTTAAGGGCGGTCTGGGTCTGGCTGAGGATCGCGCGGAAGCGTCGATCGCCTGCCGGCAGGTGGGGCCAATCAAGTTCAAGGGTGAGTTGAAGGATGGCGACGAGGTGTTCAAGGAGCGCACTTCGCTGGTGTTCAAGACCATGCAGGTGGTGCGTTTCCTCGACAAGAAGCGCAACACGCTGGTGTACCTGGTCTACAGCGATCGCTTGATCGAGGGCAGTCCGCAGAATGCCGTGACGGCGATTCCGATCCTGCCGTGGGTGCCGGTCCAACAGTAAGCGCTGCAAATCCAAGCGACGTGCGAGCCGGTCCGGCAATTTTTTGCGGGCCGGCTCGCTGCATTCCGGCGTTTGGATTGGGTCGGTTGCAGTCTAAAGCGCTTCAGAGCTGAGCGCGCCGCATCTCTGCCCATTCAATCAGCGCCTGGATGGACGGCCCGAGGGCGTGGCCAATGGGCGTGAGCTGATATTCCACTTTGGGTGGCACCTGCGGGTACACCGTGCGCAGCACAATACCGTCCTTTTCCAGTTGCTTGAGCTGCTGAATCAGCATCTTCTGGTTGATCCCGTCGATCAGCTTCTCCAGATCCGAGAAGCGCAGCGCGCCCTTTGCCGCGAATAACTGGCAGAGGATGATGATCTTCCATTTCCCTTCCAGTACGCGAAGCGTCTCAGTCGTTGCCTCGGCCCAGTTCTTTCGATTTTGCGGGTCTTCGCAGTTCCACTCTCGGTCCATTTCTTCCTCGCAGGTGAGTTACCCACCTTTTAGTCGGTACTTACCATTATCACACCAGCCCCCTAACATCGGTGTAGCTAATCATTGAAGAGGGGTTTGAATCATGAAAATCGGCATCATCGGCACCGGCAATATCGGCGGTGTTCTCGCCCGCAAGCTTAAGGCTGCCGGTCATGAGGTCCGCGTGGCGAACTCTAGAGGCATTGACGGCGTGCGTGCGTTTGCTGAAGAAATTGGGGTCGAGCCTGCGGATATTCGAGGTGCGGTAGATGGGGTGGAGGTGATCGTATTGTCGATACCGCTGCCGGCGTTGAGTGCGTTACCTGCTGATCTGTTTGCTTCTGTGCCACCCGGCGTCCCGATCGTCGATACCAGTAATTACTACCCTGGTTTGCGCGATCCGAAGATTGAGGAGATCGATCAGGGGATGACGGAAAGCATCTGGGTTACCCGGCAAATCGGGCGTCCTGTGATCAAGGCTTTCAACAACCTGCTGGCCTATACCTTGGCTGAGCTGGGGCGTGCACAAGGTGCTGAGGGTCGTCTGGCGGCAGCCGTGGCGGGGATGATCAAAAGGCCAAAGAGACGGTGATGTCTTTGGTGGATCAGGTTGGTTTTGATCCGGTGGATGGCGGTACGCTTGACGAGTCCTGGCGGCAGCAGCCGTGCACGCCTTGCTATTGCTGTGACTATGACGCGCAAACCATGCGCCGGGCTCTGGCGCTGGCGGTCAAAGGGCGGGCGTCAGCCATGCGCGATGAGTTGCCCCGGCAATTCCAGTTGCTCGGTCCGAACCCAAGCCATGACGATGTCGTGGCGATGAATCGTTCTTTCAATCCGCTGGATTAACGTTGGTCGGGCGCGTAGCGGCGCCTGGCTCTTTTGGGTTGGGCGCGGTCTCGCTCGCGAGGCTGGTCAAATCACAGGCAATAAAAAACCGACCCTGAGGTCGGTTTTTTAATGACTACGTCGATTAAGCGGCTTCTTTCAGCGCTTTGACGTGGCCATTCAGACGGCTCTTATGACGAGCAGCCTTGTTCTTGTGGATGATGCCTTTATCGGCCATGCGGTCGATAACTGGCACAGCCAGAACGTATGCAGCTTGAGCTTTTTCAGCGTCTTTTGCGTCGATGGCTTTGACTACATTCTTGATGTAGGTGCGAACCATGGAACGCAGGCTGGCGTTGTGGCTGCGACGCTTCTCAGCCTGTTTTGCACGTTTTTTGGCGGAAGGTGAGTTGGCCACCGTCGAGCTCCTCGAAAGACTTTTTAGGAAATAGCAAACAAAATAGGCCGCGAATCATGCCGATGAAGACTTGTCTTGTCAAGGGCACTTGAATCGTTCCGCTAAGTGGTAGGTATAAAGAGGCGGGATATTTATTTCCGGCGCTTGACCTGTAAACTCGCGAGCTTTGGCTCTGTGCTGTTGCGGCGCGGAGTATCGCACAAGTAGGCGCATTGTTCGCCTGCTGTTTATCGACAGGCACCCATTCCCTCAATGAATCTGCTCAAATCGCTGGCCGCGGTCAGCTCTATCACCATGCTTTCCCGGGTTCTGGGTTTTGTACGGGACACGTTGATCGCGCGCATATTCGGCGCCGGAATGGCCACGGACGCCTTCTTCATTGCCTTCAAGCTGCCCAACCTGCTGCGGCGAATCTTTGCCGAGGGCGCATTTTCCCAGGCTTTCGTGCCGATTCTCGCCGAATACAAAAGCCAGAAGGGCGAAGAGGCGACGCGCACGTTCATTGCTTACGTGACCGGCCTGCTGACCCTGGTGCTGGCGCTGGTCACGGCGCTGGGCATGCTCGCTGCGCCTTGGGTGATCTGGGCAACGGCGCCGGGTTTTACCGACACGCCGGAAAAATTCCAGCTCACCTCCGACCTGCTGCGGGTGACCTTTCCTTATATATTGCTGATCTCGCTGTCCTCGCTGGCCGGCGCCATCCTCAATACCTGGAACCGTTTTTCCGTGCCGGCGTTCGTGCCGACGCTGCTCAACGTCAGCATGATCGTGTTCGCGTTGTTCCTGACACCGTACTTCGATCCACCGGTGATGGCCCTCGGCTGGGCGGTGCTGGTCGGCGGTCTGGCGCAGTTGCTTTATCAACTGCCGCACCTGAAAAAAATCGGCATGCTCGTGCTGCCGCGCCTGAACCTGCGCGATACCGGCGTGTGGCGGGTGATGAAGCAGATGTTGCCGGCGATCCTCGGGGTTTCGGTCAGCCAGATTTCGCTGATCATCAACACGATTTTCGCCTCGTTTCTGGTCGCCGGCTCCGTGTCGTGGATGTATTACGCCGACCGTTTGATGGAGTTGCCGTCCGGTGTGCTCGGCGTGGCGCTCGGCACGATCCTGTTGCCGACGCTGGCGAAGACCTACGCCAACAAAGATCGCCACGAATATTCGCGGATTCTCGATTGGGGCCTGCGCCTGTGCTTCGTGCTGGTGTTGCCGTGCGCGCTGGCGCTGGGCATTCTCGCCGAGCCGCTGACGGTTTCACTGTTTCAGTACGGCCAGTTCAGCGGCTTTGACGCTGAAATGACTCAGCGCGCATTGATTGCCTATTCGGTCGGCTTGCTGGGGATCATCGTGATCAAAGTGCTGGCGCCGGGCTTTTATGCGCAACAGAACATCCGCACGCCAGTGAAGATCGCCATCTTCACCCTGGTCTGCACGCAGTTGTTCAACCTGGCGTTGATCGGTCCGTTGGCCCATGCCGGTCTGGCGCTGGCGATCAGTGCCGGCGCTTGCCTGAATGCCGGGCTGCTGTTCTATCAGTTGCGCAAGCAGAAGATGTATCAGCCGCAGCCAGGCTGGGGCAAATTCGGTTTCAAACTGGTCGTGGCGGTGACGGTGATGTCGGCGGTGCTGCTGGTGGGCATGCATTTCATGCCCGCTTGGGATGAGGGGCACATGCTTGAGCGCTTCCTGCGTCTTGGCGCGCTGGTAGTCGCCGGGGTGGTCGCCTATTTCGGCATGTTGCTGCTGCTCGGTTTCCGTCTGCGCGACTTCAATCGCAAGGCCCTGAGCTGAGGTTTCAGCCTTTATCCACAGGCGGGGGCCGGCAGTTTTGTCGGCTCGATCACTTTGCGTTACGGTGTTGCCTGTCGTCGGCCGTCGGGTGTGGTTATAATCGACCACTTTATGAGCAAGAAGCGCGTTATGCAGCTGGTTCGAGGCCTCCACAACTTGCGCCCCCAGCATCGGGGCTGCGTCGCCACTATTGGCAACTTTGACGGTGTTCACCGTGGTCACCAGGCTATCCTGGCCCGGCTGCGTGAGCGTGCGCTCGAGTTGGGCGTACCCAGCTGCGTGGTGATTTTCGAGCCGCAGCCACGGGAATTCTTTGCCCCCGAGACTGCGCCGGCACGTCTGGCCCGCCTGCGTGACAAGCTGCAACTGCTGGCTGCCGAAGGCGTCGACCGGGTGTTGTGCCTGGCCTTCAATCAGCGCTTGAGCAAACTCAGCGCCAGCGAGTTCGTCGATACCATCCTGGTGGATGGCCTGGGCGTGCAGCATCTGGAGGTCGGTGACGATTTCCGTTTCGGCTGTGATCGCCTCGGCGATTTCGATTTTCTGCTGCAGGCCGGGCAGATGCACGGTTTCAGCGTTGAAGCCGCGCAAACGGTCGAGCTGGACGGCATTCGCGTCAGCAGCACGCAAGTGCGCAACGCCTTGGCCGCCGCCGATTTTGCCCTGGCCGAACGCTTGCTCGGCCGCCCGTACCGGATCGCCGGTCGCGTGCTGCATGGCCAAAAACTGGCCCGGCAACTGGGTACGCCCACTGCCAATGTGCAGCTCAAGCGTCGTCGCGTGCCGTTCACCGGGGTGTATCTGGTGAATGTTGATATCGACGGCAAGACCTGGCCCGGTGTCGCCAATATTGGCGTACGGCCCACGGTACAAGGTGATGGCAAGGCCCACCTCGAAGTCCATCTTTTAGATTTTGCCGGCGATCTGTATGACCGGCGTTTGACGGTGGTTTTCCACCAGAAGCTGCGTGAAGAGCAGCGTTTCGCCTCCCTGGAGGCACTGAAAACGGCGATCAACGCGGATGTCGCCGCCGCCCGTGCACTAGCCGCACCTAGCGCCCATCGCTAATGAAGAGCCTTAAATGACCGACTATAAAGCCACGCTAAACCTTCCGGACACCGCCTTCCCAATGAAGGCCGGCCTGCCACAGCGCGAACCGCAGATCCTGCAGCGCTGGGACAGTATTGGCCTGTACGGAAAGTTGCGCGAGATTGGCAAGGATCGTCCGAAGTTCGTTCTGCATGACGGTCCTCCGTATGCCAACGGCACGATTCACATCGGTCACGCACTGAACAAGATTCTCAAGGACATGATCATCCGCTCGAAGACCCTGTCGGGGTTCGACGCGCCGTACGTTCCGGGCTGGGACTGCCACGGCCTGCCGATCGAGCACAAGGTTGAAGTGACCCACGGCAAGAACCTGGGCGCGGACAAGACCCGCGAGCTGTGCCGTGCCTACGCCACCGAGCAGATCGAAGGGCAGAAGTCCGAGTTCATCCGTCTTGGCGTGCTGGGCGATTGGGCCAACCCGTACAAGACCATGGATTTCAAGAACGAGGCCGGTGAAATCCGCGCCCTCGCCGAAATCGTCAAGGGTGGTTTTGTCTTCAAGGGCTTGAAGCCGGTGAACTGGTGCTTCGACTGCGGTTCGGCGCTGGCCGAAGCGGAAGTCGAATACGAGAACAAAAAGTCCTCGACCATCGACGTCGCATTCCCGATCGCTGACGAAGCCAAACTGGCTGCCGCGTTCGGCCTGGCATCGCTGAGCAAGCCTGCGGCGATCGTGATCTGGACCACCACCCCGTGGACCATCCCGGCCAACCAGGCGCTGAACGTTCACCCGGAATTCAACTACGCGCTGGTGGATATCGGCGACAAGTTGCTGGTACTGGCTGAGGAACTGGTTGAAGCCTGCCTGACTCGCTATGGCGTCGAAGGCTCGGTCATCGCCACCACCACCGGTAAACAACTCGAACTGATCAACTTCCGTCACCCGTTCTACGATCGCCTGTCGCCGGTTTACCTGGCTGACTACGTCGAACTGGGCGCGGGCACTGGCGTGGTTCACTCCGCTCCGGCCTACGGCGTGGACGACTTCGTGACCTGCAAGAAATACGGCATGGTCAACGACGACATCCTCAACCCGGTGCAGAGCAACGGCGTGTACGTGCCGTCGCTGGAATTCTTCGGCGGCCAGTTCATCTGGAAGGCCAACCCGGCGATCGTCGACAAGCTGACCGAAGTCGGTGCGCTGATGCACACCACGGTCATCGAACACAGCTACATGCACTGCTGGCGCCACAAGACCCCGCTGATCTACCGCGCCACCGCGCAGTGGTTCATCGGCATGGACAAAGAACCCACCAGCGGCGACACCCTGCGCGTGCGTTCGCTCAAGGCCATCGAAGACACCTCATTTGTCCCGGCCTGGGGCCAGGCGCGCCTGCACTCGATGATCGCCAACCGTCCGGACTGGTGCATCTCGCGTCAGCGCAACTGGGGCGTGCCGATCCCGTTCTTCCTCAACAAGGAAAGCGGCGAGCTGCACCCGCGCACCGTCGAGCTGATGGAAGAAGTGGCCAAGCGCGTTGAAGTCGAAGGCATCGAAGCCTGGTTCAAGATGGACGCCGTCGAACTGCTTGGTGACGAAGCGCCGCTGTACGACAAGATCAGCGACACCCTTGACGTCTGGTTCGATTCGGGCACCACGCACTGGCACGTTCTGCGCGGTTCGCACCCGATGGGCCACGAAAGCGGCCCGCGTGCCGACCTGTATCTGGAAGGCTCGGACCAGCACCGCGGCTGGTTCCACTCGTCGCTGCTGACCGGCTGCGCCATCGACAACCACGCGCCGTACCGCGAACTGCTGACCCACGGTTTCACCGTCGACGAAGCCGGGCGCAAGATGTCCAAGTCGCTGGGCAACGTGATCGCGCCGCAGAAAGTCAACGACACCCTCGGCGCCGACATCATGCGTTTGTGGGTCGCTTCGACCGACTACTCCGGCGAAATGGCGGTCTCCGACCAGATCCTGCAACGTAGCGCCGACGCCTATCGTCGTATCCGTAACACCGCGCGCTTCCTGCTTTCCAACCTGAGCGGCTTCAACCCGGCCACCGACATTCTGCCGGCTGAGGAAATGCTCGCGCTGGACCGTTGGGCGGTCGACCGCACCTTGCTGCTGCAACGCGAGCTGCAAGAGCACTACGGCGAATACCGTTTCTGGAACGTTTACTCGAAGATCCACAACTTCTGCGTGCAGGAGCTGGGCGGTTTCTACCTCGACATCATCAAGGACCGTCAGTACACCACTGGCGCGAACAGCAAGGCCCGCCGTTCGGCGCAAACCGCGCTGTTCCACATCTCCGAAGCGCTGGTGCGCTGGATCGCGCCGATCCTCGCCTTCACCGCTGACGAGCTGTGGGAATACCTGCCGGGCGAGCGTAACGAATCGGTCATGCTCAACACCTGGTACGAAGGCCTGACCGAACTGCCGGACAACGTCGAGCTGGGCCGCGAATACTGGGACCGTGTGATGGCGGTCAAGGCAGCGGTCAACAAGGAAATGGAAATCCAGCGCGCGGCGAAAGCCGTCGGTGGCAACCTGCAAGCCGAAGTGACGCTGTACGCCGAAGATGCGCTGAGCGCCGATCTGGAAAAACTGAGCAACGAACTGCGCTTCGTCCTGATCACTTCGACCGCCAGCGTTGCGCCGTTTGTTCAGGCACCAGCGGACGCGGTCACGACCGAAGTCAGCGGTCTGAAGCTGAAGATCGTCAAATCGGCCTTCCCGAAGTGCGCCCGTTGCTGGCACTGCCGCGAAGACGTTGGTGTGAACCCGGAGCATCCGGAAATCTGCGGTCGTTGCGTCGACAACATCAGCGGCACTGGCGAGGTTCGTCACTATGCCTGATGCCATTGGCCGTTTCGGACGGTTGAGCTGGCTATGGTTGAGCCTGCTGGTTCTGGTCATCGACCAGGCCAGCAAGTTCTACTTCGAAGGCAGGCTCGAGATGTTCCAGCAGATCGTGATAATTCCCGATCTGTTCAGCTGGACCCTGGCCTACAACACCGGTGCGGCGTTCAGCTTCCTGGCTGACAGCTCCGGCTGGCAGCGCTGGCTGTTTGCCCTGATCGCCATCGTGGTCAGCGGTGTGCTGGTGGTCTGGCTCAAACGCCTGGGCCGCAACGACACCTGGCTGGCCATCGCGCTGGCGCTGGTGTTGGGCGGCGCGCTGGGCAATCTGTACGACCGCATCGCCCTGGGCCATGTGATCGACTTCATTCTGGTGCACTGGCAGAACCGCTGGTACTTCCCGGCGTTCAACTTCGCCGACAGCGCGATCACCGTTGGCGCGATCATGCTGGCGCTGGACATGTTCAAACCGAAGAAAACCGAAGAGACCGCTCATGACTGAACAGGTATCGGCTGAGCAACGCATCGGCCAGAACACGGAAGTCACTTTGCATTTCGCACTGCGCCTGGAAAACGGCGACACCGTCGACAGCACGTTCGACAAAGCCCCGGCGACCTTCAAGGTCGGCGACGGCAATCTGCTGCCGGGTTTCGAAGCGGCGCTGTTCGGCTTCAAGGCTGGCGACAAGCGCACGCTGACCGTCGAGCCGGAAAACGCCTTCGGCCAGCCGAACCCGCAAAACGTGCAGGTCATCCCGCGTTCGCAGTTCGCCGACATGGAACTGTCGCCGGGTCTGCTGGTGATCTTCAACGATGCGGCCAATACTGAACTGCCGGGCGTGGTAAAAGAGTTCGACGACGCGCAAGTGACTGTCGACTTCAACCACCCGCTGTCCGGCAAGACATTGACCTTTGACGTGGAAATCATTTCAGTCAAAGCGATCTGAAATGTAGGAGTGAGCCTGCTCGCGATGGGTGCCTGACATTCAACATTGATGTTGACTGACATACCGCCATCGCGAGCAGGCTCGCTCCCACAGTATTTCCACAGAATTCGCTATTTCTTGCGCGCAAGACACGAGGCACAGCATGCAAATCAAACTCGCCAACCCCCGTGGCTTCTGCGCCGGCGTGGACCGGGCGATCGAAATCGTCAACCGCGCCCTCGAAGTGTTCGGGCCACCGATTTACGTGCGTCATGAAGTGGTGCACAACAAGTTCGTCGTCGAGGACCTGCGCAGTCGTGGCGCGATTTTCGTCGAAGAACTCGATCAGGTGCCGGACGACGTCATCGTGATCTTCAGTGCCCATGGCGTTTCCCAGGCCGTACGCAATGAAGCCGCCGGTCGTGGCCTGAAAGTCTTCGACGCCACCTGTCCGCTGGTGACCAAGGTACATATCGAAGTCGCCAAATACAGCCGCGATGGCCGTGAGTGCATCCTGATCGGCCACGCCGGGCATCCGGAAGTCGAAGGCACCATGGGCCAGTACGATTCCAGTAATGGCGGCGCGATCTACCTCGTCGAAGACGAGAAAGACGTGGCTGAACTGCAGGTGCGCAACCCGGAAAAACTCGCGTTCGTCACCCAGACGACGCTGTCGATGGACGACACCAGTCGTGTTATCGACGCCTTGCGTACACGTTTTCCGGCGATTGGCGGCCCGCGCAAGGACGACATCTGCTACGCCACGCAAAACCGCCAGGACGCGGTCAAGCAATTGGCTGACGAATGCGACGTGGTGCTGGTGGTCGGCAGCCCGAACAGCTCCAACTCCAATCGTCTGCGCGAGCTCGCCGAACGCATGGCCACTCCGGCCTACCTGATCGACGGCGCCGAAGACATGCAAAAGAGCTGGTTCGATGGCGTCGAGCGTATCGGCATCACCGCCGGTGCCTCTGCACCGGAAGTGCTGGTGCGCGGCGTGATCCAGCAATTGCAGGCCTGGGGCGCCACCGGTGCCGATGAGCTGGCCGGGCGCGAGGAAAACATCACCTTCTCGATGCCTAAAGAGTTGCGCGTGCGTTCGATCTGACCCGCTCGGCTTGCTGACACAACGCCTGTTCCGACTTTGCGCGGCTCAGGCGCACGCGACCGGTCGCGGCCAGCACGATCTGCTGCTGGCTGACCGGCTCGCGCACCGAGCAGACATGTAATGTCCCTGCCTGAAAGGCCCGCCCGGGCATCAGCGGTTGCCCCAGACTGCTGAAGCGCACGTAACGACTCACCGCCCAATTGCCGACAATCGGCACCTGCATGGCACTTGCCTGTTCCACCAGCAGCGGATTGCTGACGTCTTTGGCGCCCTTGCCACTGATGTCGAGAATGATCCGCCAACCCTGACTCCAGTCGCCATTGATCCCATGGATCACCACACTCTGATTACGCGTGATGGCCAGGCTGCGGGCGTTGCGGATGCCCTCGAACAAGGACTGCGCCGCCAGCTCGCGGTGGCTCGATTCTTTAAGGCTGGCAAGCGCGGGGCTGACCAGCAGCAGAACAATTGCGCCGATCGCCAGTCCCATAAGCAATTCGATCAGGCTGAAACCGTGTTGAGACATGAAGACTCCCTCCGTGGAACGTGATGGATGGCGCGCTCCGTGCGCCGGGCAGGGCAAATCAACCGACACAGGTCGGCTGAATGTTCTAGCGTGTAGAAGCAGGTATAGCCGACGGCAACGGAGGGCATCGATGGATCTTCGTACAAAAGGTTTCACGCTGATCGAGTTGCTCGTGGCGATCGCCGTGTTTCTGGTCCTGATCACTTTGGCGGTCCCGGCTTTTACCCGTTCGATACAGGGCAGCAAGGCCGATACCGAGATGGGTGACTTGCAACGAGCGATCAACTTTGCCCGCCTTGAGGCGATCAACCGCGGTGTCACCACCCGTTTGCGGCCAACGGCTGGCGGTAGCGTCTGGACCGGTGAGCTGGCGGTCTACGACAGTACTGGCAATCCGGCCAATGTATTGCGGGTTGTTCCAGCGATGAGCAGCGGCGCGACTCTGACGCTACCCTCAGGAGTGACCGCACTGGATTTCAATAATCTCGGCGGTCTGGCGGCACCGTCAACGGCGGTGGTCATCAGTTACACGCTGGGTACGCAAAGCAGGACGCTGAACGTGTGTCTGAACGGACGAATTCAATTGGGTGGGAATTGCGGATGAGGGCAGGGAGTCAACGCACGCAGCGAGGGATGACGCTGATCGAGGTGCTGGTCGCTTTGCTGATTCTCACGGTCGGTTTGCTTGGCGCGGCGGCAGTGCAACTCAATGCGCTGAAGTACACCGACAGCTCGCGGATGACCAGCCAGGCCAGTTTCATCGCCTACGACATGATGGACCGCATCCGCGCCAATTCCGCTGCCGACTACACCGCCACGCCGCCGACCTCGGGCAATCTTTCGGTCGCGCGGGATCAGGACCTCTACGATTTCACCACCAACATTGCCAATTTCGGCGGCCCGACTGCCACCGGCAGCATCACCCGCAATCAGCGCGTGTACACCATCACTATCACCTGGAACGACGCACGGGCAGCCAACACCGCGAGTGCTGCGCGCAGCTTCGTCCTCAGCAGCCGCGCGGCGGTCGATCCGGTGGTGTCACCATGAAGCGTCAGCAACAGGGTTTCGGCCTGATCGAATTGCTGGTCGCCCTGGCGCTGGGTCTGATCGTGGTGCTCGGCGTGGTGCAGATTTTCATCGCAGCGAAAAACACTTACGTCAGCCAGAACAGCGCCGCCGCGATGCAGGAAGACGCGCGCTTCGTATTGAGCAAAATGGTTCAGGAAATCCGCATGGTCGGCATGTTCGGTTGTCTTGGCACCATCACCGATTCCAGCAGTGCCGGCGATTTCAACGGGGCGCAACTCGCGCCGATCAGTTGGGACAATGCCAACCTGAAACTGACCCTGGTCACCGCCGACGTCGGCAATGCTGGCGGTACGCCAACCTGGACGGTGCTCTCCGATTGCCGCAACAGCGCCGTCGCGTATACCGGCTTGCGTGCGGCGGCCAGCGGGCAGATTGCGTTCCCGATCCGGCGGCTGGTCTACAGCTTCAGCAACAACCAGATCCTGATGGGCACCGGCAGCGGCAACCCGACGCAACAGGTACTGGTGAATAACGTCAGCGCGTTCAACGTGATGTTCGGGCTGGCCAGTTCAGCCACGGATATCGCGGCGTCGACCTACAGCGCCAACCCCAGCGATGCGGCGCGCATCCGCAGTGTGCGCCTGAGCCTGACCCTCACCGACCCGAACAATCGGGTCGCCAGCCAAACCTTCAACGTGGTTGCCGCCTTGCGCAACCGCTTGCAGTGAGGGGATGACCATGAGGATCTCTCTGCATCAGCGGCAGGCGCAACGCGGCATGGTGTTGCTGGTGAGTCTGGTGTTCCTGTTGCTGCTGACTCTGATTGGCCTGTCGTCGATGCAGAGTGCCAACCTGCAGGAAAAAATGGCTGGCAGCGTCAGCCTGCGCAACCAGTCGTTCCAGGCTGCCGAAGCCGCGCTGCGGATTGGCGAAAGCGCGGTGCAACTGGACAGTTATTCGCTGGCGGTGTGCAGCGGCACTCAATGTGCGCCGCCGGCAGAATCGACGGTGGTCAGCGCAGCGGGGCTCAACTCGACGTCGGGAGTGACCTGGATCGCTGCGGGCAACGGCTTTTATGGCGTGCAGAACATCGGCACGACATTGACCGCGGTCAACGTGCCGAGCAACACCTCGGCGACCCTGTACCGGGTCACTGCTGTCGGTATCGCCGGTAGCTCGCGCAGTGTGCTGGAGAGTGTGTATGCGAAGTTTTGAGCGCTGCCGGACGTTGCTGCTCGGCATGCTGCTGAGTTTTTATCTGAGCTCGCCGGCCTACGCCTTCACGCCCTCCGACTCGCCTTTGCTGAGCGCAGCCGCCGTGCCGCCGAACGTGATGCTGCTGATCGACGATTCGGGGAGCATGAACAGCATCATTTATGCCGCCGGATTTGATCCGAATATCAACCGCACACCGGCGCGGCAGTGCAATGCCTTTCTCGGATTGTGCTCTGCGCTGAATGCCCCGCAGATCACCGGCGACCTGGTGTTTCTCTCGAGCCTGCCAACGTCCGGCTGCTCGGGCGGCGCGTATGCGTTCTACAACAACAGCGTCGCGCCGTTGTGCCTGAAGTTGCCCGACCCGGTGGGCAACGAGAACACCCGTTATTCCGCTGATTACATTTCCTACATCGTCAGTCTGGCGATCAGCACCGGCACCCGCGACTTCACCACCGGGGCGATTCCCAACGATTACCGGATGAATGTCGCGCGCAACGTTTCCACCGCGCTGGTCAGCAGCAACCGTTCCTTGCGCATGGGGCTGGCGACGTTCAACCCGGCCACCAGCACCAACCCCGGTAACGGAGGTTTCATCCCGCGCGCGATTACCGATCTGTCGCCGGTAACGGGCAGCGTGACCCAGGCGCAAGCCGATACCAACTACAACGCGCTGATTTCATCCATCAACGGTTTGAACGCGGTGGCCAATACGCCCTTGGCGGAAAGCTATTACGAGATCACCCGTTACATGCGCGGCATCGCCCCTTTCTACAACGGCACGCCGAGCACCTACACCAGCCCGATTCAGTATCGCTGCCAGAAAAACTACGGCGTGGTGATTACCGACGGCTTGCCGACCTACGACCGGACCTTCCCGACCAACGACCCCTTGGGCGGCAATCGGTTGCCGAACTGGGATGGCGTCAACAATGACGGCGACAACCTCAACGGCGATGGTGAGGGCGATACGCTGTATCTGGATGACATCGCCAAGTTCGCCTTCGACATCGACATGCGCTCGACCGGCACCGATGCGGCAGGCAAAAGCTGGAACGCGGTGGATTTTCCCAAGCAGAACATGAACACCTACACCGTCGGTTTCGCGGCGGATAACGACATGCTGTCCGATGCCGCCAGTTATGGGCAGGGCCGGTATTACCAGGCCACCGACAGCTCCGGACTCAACGCGGCATTATCGTCAGCATTGAGCGACATTACCTCCAAGGCTGGCTCCGGCGGGGCCGGCGTCGCCAGCAGCAGCTCGTTGAGCAGCGGCAGCAGTTTTTATCAGACCACTTACGACCCCAAGGATTGGCGCGGGACAATCAGATCGTTCGGCTTTACCTCGACCGGTACGGTGAATACGTCCAGCGCGCAGTGGACAACCGACACGACCATCGTACCGTCCGCCACGGCACCGACCTTCCAGTCGTGGAACACCGTGAGCAACGCGCCGATATCCCTGGCCTTCGGCAACTTTTCCCCCGCGCAGCAGACCACACTCAATCAGGGCTTGCCTACCGGCATCAGCGGCAATGATCTGGTGGAGTGGAGCAAAGGCACCAACAAGGCCGGACTCAAAGTGCGCAGTGTGTTGCTCGGCGACATCATCAATTCGCCGCTGGTGCTCGCGTCGCCTGCGGACAAGACCGCGTCCGATCTGTCCGCCGATACCAGTTACACCACTTACCTGGCGACCAAAGCGGCCAACATGAACAGCAGTCTGGTGGTCAACGCCAACGACGGCTTCGTCAACGTGATCAATTCGGCGAACGGCACGCGCCGTTATGCATACATGCCGTCCAGCGTGCTGCCGTCGTTACGCCTGATCGCCGACACCAACTACGTCAACGGCGTCAGCCACAAGTTTCTCGTGGATGGACAGGTCGGGGTGTTCGACGTGCAGTCCGGGACTACCTGGAAAACCCTGGCGATTGGCGGCACCGGTGCCGGCGGTAAGACCTTCTACGGGCTGCAACTGTTCGATGCTTCGGCGGGCAACGTGATCCGTGCGCTGTGGGAGGTCAGTGCGCCGGTCAGTGCCAACACGGCCAACGCATTCAATGATCTGGGTTATGCCTACGCACGCCCGGAAGTGGCACGCTTGGCCGATGGTCGTTGGGCCGCGTTCATTGCCAATGGCTACGGCAGCAATTCCGGCGTCGCGGCGTTGTACGTGCTGGATGTGCGTGATGGCTCGTTGATCAGGAAAATCGTTATCGACAACACGGAAACCACCAATGGCCTGTCCTCGGTGGAGCTAAGGGTCAATTCGTCGAACGTGGTGCAGGCGGCTTACGGTGGTGATTTGAAAGGACGGATGTGGAAATTCGACTTGAGCACGACGGCCCCGGAGAGCTGGGGCGTGGCGTTTGCCGGCAACCCGTTGTTCACCGCACCGGGCGGGGCGACGCAGCCGATCACCGCGCAACCGCTGCTGGCGGATAACCCGCAGGGTGGCAAGCAGGTGTTCTTCGGCACCGGCAAATTCAACGAAACCGCCGACAAGAGCAACAAGGATCTGCAAGCGTTCTATTCGGTATGGGACGCCGATGGCGGTTCGGGACAAATTACTGTCAGCAGCTTGCAGGCGCAGACGATTACCGGGTCGTTCTCCGGCAGCACCGGGCAGTTCGTGACCACCACGCAGAATGAGACGACGTATCCGGGCGAGAAGGGCTGGTATTTGCCGCTGGTGTATAACAACGTGCTGACCGGCGAGCGGGTGATCAATCAGGCGAGCATTGTGCTGGGGCGAATCGTCTTTACCACGGCCAGCGTCGATACCACCGATCCTTGTTCGAGTTTGGGGACTGGCAAGCTAATCGAACTCGATGCGTTCAGCGGTAAGATGCTCAACTATGCGGTGCTCGACACTACGAACGATAGGGTCGTGGACGGTAATGACACTATCTCCAGTGGTGTGGTATTCACCGGCGGCATTCCGACCCTAAATTTTATCTCCCAAAATGCTGAGGATAAGGTTGCGGGCGATACAAGTGGCAAACTTACGATGATCAAGGAAAAGGGCGGTGGCGGCAGCCGTCGTATCATGTGGCGACAAATCCAGTAAGCGAGAATTTGAGGCATGCGCAGAACCAACCGAGGTTTCACCCTGATCGAAATCATGATCGTGATTGCGATCATCGGGATCGTCATCACCATCGCCGCACCGAGCTACACCGAGTACCTGAAAAAGGGCCGTCGCGCCGAGGTGGTATCGCTGCTCTCGGAACAGGCGCAGATCCTCGAGCGGTTCTACACCCGCAACAATGTCTACATCGGCGTCACCGGGCTGAGTGCCGGCAATGATTTCTATACCCTCACGCCGACGATCACTGACCAGACCTTTGTGCTGACCGCAACACGCAAGAGCGGCACGTCGATGGCCACTGACAAGTGCGGCGATTTCACCCTGACCAACACCGGTGTCAGGAGCATGAACAACGCGACCACCGGGCTGACCACCAAGGATTGCTGGGGCCGCTGAGGCGCTTTCTTTCGGGCGCCTTTTGCGCCCACTGTCTTTTTTACGGTTGGATCAAACATGACCAGGCAACAGCAAGTGGTGATTGTCGGTGGCGGGGTGATAGGCCTGCTCACCGCCTACAATCTCGCCTCCGAAGTGCGCAGCGTGGTGCTGCTGGATCGTTCGAACCTGGGCCAGGAATCGTCCTGGGCGGGCGGCGGTATTGTTTCGCCGCTGTACCCGTGGCGCTATAGCCCGGCGGTCACCGCGCTGGCGCACTGGTCGCAGGATTTCTATCCACAGCTCGGCGCGCGGCTGTTTGCCGACACTGGCGTTGATCCGGAGGTCCACACCACCGGTCTGTACTGGCTGGATCTGCACGACGAAGCCGAAGCACTGGCGTGGGCCGAGCGCGAAAACCGCCCGCTGCGCTCTGTGGATATCTCTGCGGCGCATGACGCGGTGCCGGTGCTGGGCGGCGGTTTTTCGCGCGCTATCCACATGGCCGATGTCGCCAACGTGCGCAATCCGCGGCTGGTGAAATCCTTGAAAGCAGCGTTGCAGGCATTGCCAAACGTGACCATTCACGAGCAGTGCGAAGTCAGCGGTTTCGCTCGCGACGGCGAACGTGTGATTGGGGTTGAAACGGCCGGTGGCGTCATCGCTGGCGATCAGGTGGTACTGACTGCGGGGGCGTGGAGCGGCGACTTGCTCAAGACCTTGAACCTGACGCTGCCGGTGGAGCCGGTCAAAGGGCAGATGATTCTCTACAAATGCGCGGCGGATTTTTTGCCGAGCATGGTGCTGGCCAAGGGGCGTTATGCGATTCCACGTCGCGACGGGCATATTCTGATCGGCAGTACGCTGGAGCACGCAGGCTACGACAAGACGCCCACCGACGTCGCGCTGGAAAGCCTCAAGGCATCGGCGGTCGAGCTGTTGCCGGCGCTGGCCGATGCGCAAGTGGTCGGGCATTGGGCCGGGTTGCGTCCGGGCTCGCCAGAGGGGGTTCCTTACATCGGCCGGGTGCCGGGGTTCGATGGCTTGTGGCTCAATTGCGGGCATTACCGTAACGGGTTGGTGCTGGCGCCGGCGTCGTGTCAGTTGTTTGCCGATGTGATGTTGGACCGGACGCCGATTATTGATCCGGCGCCGTATGCACCTGAGGGTCGTATTTGAGCTGATAAGTCTTCGGTGTCTGATAGGCCGTCATCGCGAGCAGGCTCACTCCTACAATTGTTCTTTGCTGTACACAAAAAGCATGCACACCAAAGACCCAGTGTAGGAGCGAGCCTGCTCGCGAAGGGGCCCTCAATCCAGCCCCAGTTTCTTCAGCCGGTAACGCATCGACCGAAACGAAAGACTCAGGCGCTGCGCCGCCGCCGTGCGGTTCCAGCGTGTCTCTTCCAGCGCCTGCAAGATCAGCTTGCGCTCGACGTTCTCCAGATAATCTTCGAGATTGTCGATTTGCGTCAGATCGGCAATCGCGCCGTCCGCCGCGCAGTTGCCTTCACTGAGGCGCAAATCATCGGCCTCGATCGTACGGTTCTCGCACAGGGTATGCGCCCGTTCAAGAACGTTTTCCAGTTCCCGCACATTGCCGGGAAAGCGGTAATTCTTCAGTGCTTCCAGCGCCTGCGGGTGTAGATGCGCAGCTGGCTGGCCAGTGTCGTTGGCCAAGCGGCTTGAGCATGTGCGCCGCTAGCACTTCGATGTCATCGCGCCGCTCGCGCAGAGATGGCACACGCAGCTCGATCACATTCAGGCGGTAATACAGATCCTGACGAAAGCGCTCAGCGGCGACCTCGGCATCGAGGTCCTTGTGCGTGGCGCAGAGAATCCGCACATCGACCACGGTTTCCTGCTGGCCGCCGACGCTGCGCACGGCTTTTTCCTGAATCGCCCGCAACAGCTTGACCTGCATCGACAGCGGCAGGTCTGCCACTTCGTCGAGAAACAGCGTGCCGCCATGGGCCGCTTGAAACAGCCCCGGCTTGTCTTCGACCGCGCCAGTGAAACTGCCTTTGCGATGACCGAAAAACTCGCTTTCCATCAACTCCGACGGAATCGCCCCGCAGTTGACCGGCACGAACGACTGGCTGGCGCGTGGCCCTTGTTCATGGATCAGCCGGGCGACCAGTTCCTTGCCGCTGCCTGATTCACCGCTGATGTACACCGGTGCCTGGCTGCGCGCGAGTTTGTCGATCTGCTTGCGCAGGTTGCGCATCGGCGGTGAATCGCCGAGCAAATGCCGATCGATCGGTGTGCAATGGCCACCCGCTGCCGGCATGCGCAAGGCGCTGCTGACCAGTTCGCGCAGGCGGGTAAGGTCGACTGGTTTGGTCAGGAAGTCGAACGCGCCGGCCTTCAAGGCGTTGATGGCGGTTTCCAGGCTGCCATACGCGGTGATCATCGCCACCGGCAGTTGTGGATAACGTTGCTGGATGTGCTGTACCAGTTCCAGCCCCGTGCCGTCGGGCAGGCGCATATCGGTCAGGCACAGAGCGAACGCCTCGCGCTGCAACAGCGTTTGCGCTTCGGCCAAATTGCGCGCGCTGTAGGTGTCGAGTTTCATCCGCCCCAAGGTGATTTCCAGCAGTTCGCGGATGTCCGGTTCGTCGTCAACAATGAGGATTTTTTGCCGTGGGCTTGTATTCAACTTTGTTTCCGTCCGTGAGCAAAGGTGATGCAAAAGCAGCCGCCGCCTTGGCGTGATTGAAAGTCTAGGCGCGCTTGGTTGCTTTCGCACAGCTCACGGGACAGATAAAGCCCAAGGCCGGTGCCCTGGCTGCTGGTGGTGAAGAACGGTTCGAACAGATGCGCCTGTTCCTCGGCCGGTACGCCGGGGCCGTTGTCCTGTACTTCGAGTACCGCCAACTGGCTGTCCGGGTCGGTGAACAGCGCCAGCCAGACCTCGGCCTGATCGTGCAGCAGGGCACTGTGACGCCAGCCGTTGCGCAGCAGGTTGTCGAGGATCTGCCGCAGCTGGTTCGGGTCCATCAGCGTGGTGAAGTCCCCGGAATTGATTCGCAGATGAATCTGCTGGCGCTCGCTGGCCTGCTCGCGGCTTTCGGCAACGAAGTTCTCCAGCCACGGTTTGAGGTCCAGCCGTTGCGGGGCACTCTGCTGGCGGCGGGACAGTTGCAGGACGTTTTCGATGACTCGGTTCATGCGCTGGGAGTGATCTTGAATAATCTGCGTCAGACGCCGATCGGCACTGTCGAGTTCCTCGGACTCGGCCAACAGCTGCGCGGCGTGGCTGATTGCGCCCAACGGATTGCGAATTTCGTGGGAGATGCCGGCGGTCAACCGCCCGAGCGCGGCGAGCTTCAATTGCTGCGCCTGTTGGGTAATTTGCGCGAGGTCTTCAAGAAACACCAGGGTGCGCGGATTCGGGCTCTGCTCTAGCGCGATGAAATTCGGTTGAAGTTCTATGCCATTGCCGGGCACTTTCAGGCTTTGCGGGCGCAGGGTCGGGTTGTTCATCCACAGCTGCAGGCGCTCGACCAGCGTCGGCGAAAACTCATCGATCAAGTGGCCCTGCAATTGTGATCGGGCGAGCAGGGTTTGTGCGCTGTGGTTGGCCAGCAGTACGCGATGCTCGTGATCGAGGACGAGGATGCCGGTGCGCATGCGTTGCAGGATCAGAGCATTCAACGCTTCGAGGCCCACCACTTCACTGGCGCGCTGCTCGGCCAGGGTTTCGCTGACCTCAAGGCGACGGACCAGCCCCTGCACCAACAGCGATGCGGCAAAACACAAAGCGCCGAGTGTGCCGGCCTGCAAGTATTCATTGGCGCTCAGTGAGTGGTTGATGCCGAGCAGGAAACTCGAGCCGACAATGCCCAGCGCGGCGATGGCCGCAATCAACAGGCCGATGCGCCTGCGCAGCAGGGTATTGCTGATCGCCACGGACACAATCAGCAAGTTGCCCAGCGCACTGCCAACGCCGCCCGCAGCGAAGAACAAACCGCACAGAAGCAGCACGTCGACCAGTGCCAGGCTGAACAATTGCCCGGGCCGACGGGTGTTTTCGAGAAACACCACCAGCAGAATATTCAGAACCAGATACAGCCAACTGCCGCCGCGCAGCAAATCGTCGTTGGCCGACGTCAGCAGGCGGTTGTCCATGTTGCTTGAAATCAGCAACACCAAGGTGATGCCGACGCTCAGACGGTACAGGTGATAAAGACGCAGCAGACGCTGCGCCTGTTTGCTGTCGGAGGGGCGGCCTCAGCGACCACTGGCGCCCGGGCCTTGCTCGAGATGAGCCTGGCTGCAATACCACTGTTGCTGATTGCCCAGCGCGCGATCGCGGGGCAGGTGCACGCCGCAATGGGCACAGCGCACCATGGGCGCCGCGTCTTGCTCGCGAGAATTGCGCTGGGACTGATTGGAGGCGGCGGGGGCCTTGAATTTACGCCAGAGCCAGATGGCGGCGAAGATCACGGCGATCCAGAACAATAAACGAAGCATGATGAGCGGCTTTTCGACTGATGATCCGGCAGTTTAGCCAAGGAGCCGAGCAGCGCACAGCGGATTAAAGCGCCGCAATAAAAAAGGGAGATCCGCAGATCTCCTTTTTGTTACCGCCGGTGTGCTCAGTCGAACACGCCGAAGGTCATGTAGCTGAACCACGAGCGGTCGGTGTCGGTGGATTCCGGCTCCGGCTCTTCGATCACGTCGCCGTTTTCGTCTTTCGGCTTGAGCTCGTTCGGGATCGCGTCTTTCGCGTCCTGGAACTGCTTCTGCACGTCCTGGTTGGCGCGGGTTTCGCCCGGCGGCAGCGGTGGACGCGACTCGATCAGGCCCAAAGTCGCCTTGCTCAGGAACGAGCGGTTGTCAGCTTCGGCAACGCGTGGCACGAACTGGCCGTCCTGCAGGCTTGGGTGATCCGGGTAGTTGAGCTTCAGGGTTTCCAGACTGGTGGCCGCCAGATCGTCCAGGTGCAGACGCTGATAGGCCTCGGTCATCACCGCCAGGCCGTCGCCGACCGAAGGGGTTTCCTGGAAGTTCTCCACCACGTACTTGCCACGGTTGGCCGCGGCTACATAAGCCTGACGGGTCAGGTAGTAGTCGGCCACGTGGATTTCGTAGGCGGCCAGCAGGTTGCGCAGGTAGATCATGCGCTGCTTGGCGTCCGGCGCGTAGCGGCTGTTCGGGAAGCGGCTGGTGAGCTGGGCGAACTCGTTGTACGAGTCGCGGGCCGCGCCCGGGTCACGCTTGGTCATGTCCAGCGGCAGGAAGCGCGCCAGCAGGCCGACGTCCTGGTCGAACGAGGTCAGACCCTTGAGGTAGTACGCGTAATCCACGTTCGGGTGCTGCGGATGCAAACGAATGAAACGCTCGGCGGCGGACTTTGCAGCTTCCGGCTCGGCGTTCTTGTAGTTGGCGTAGATCAACTCCAGCTGAGCCTGATCGGCGTAGCGACCGAACGGATAACGCGACTCCAGGGCCTTCAGCTTGGCTGTGGCGCTGGTGTAGCTGTTGTTGTCCAGATCAGTCTGAGCCTGCTGGTACAGCTCGGCTTCGCTGAGGTTTTCGTCTACGACTTCCTTCGATGAGCAAGCAGCGGTCAATGCGAGGATGGCGATCAGCAGCAGGTGTTTCACTTGCATGGCGGCTTGCGTCCCTATGACGGCCGCTGTCTTGGGCGGGGCCGTCCTGTTATGATGAGCGCCCCGTTGAAAAGCCTCGGGGCAAAAGACGCCGTATTTAACCACAAGCGCGCAGCCGAAACCAAAGGCTGTGCCGACGCCCAGTCCGAGCATGTCCGATAAAATAGAACTTCGCGCAGAGGTGCCGTCCGAATTGGGCGGCCAACGCCTCGATCAAGTCGCCGCCCAACTCTTCGCTGAGCACTCGCGCTCGCGCCTTTCCGCCTGGATCAAAGAAGGTCGCCTGACTGTGGACGGGGCGGTGATCCGCCCGCGCGACATCGTGCATGGCGGTGCCGTCCTCGAACTGACGGCCGAGCAGGAAGCCCAGGGCGAGTGGATCGCCCAGGACATCGAGCTCGACATCGTCTATGAAGATGACGACATTCTGGTGATCAACAAGCCTGCGGGCCTGGTGGTCCATCCGGCTGCCGGTCACGCCGATGGCACGCTGCTCAATGCCTTGCTGCACCATGTGCCGGACATCATCAATGTCCCGCGGGCCGGCATCGTCCATCGTCTGGACAAGGACACCACCGGCTTGATGGTGGTGGCCAAGACCATCCAGGCGCAGACCAAACTGGTTGCGCAATTGCAGAGCCGCAGCGTCAGCCGCATCTATGAATGCATCGTCATCGGTGTGGTCACGGCTGGCGGCAAGATCAACGCGCCGATCGGTCGCCACGGCCAGCAGCGCCAGCGCATGGCGGTGATGGAAGGCGGCAAGCCTGCCGTCAGCCACTACCGCGTGCTCGAGCGTTTCCGTTCGCACACCCATGTGCGGGTGAAGCTGGAAACCGGTCGTACGCACCAGATTCGCGTGCACATGGCGCACATCAACTTCCCGTTGGTCGGCGACCCGGCGTACGGCGGGCGTTTCCGCATTCCGCCCGCGGCGAACCCGACCATGGTCGAATCGCTCAAGCACTTCCCGCGTCAGGCCTTGCACGCGCGCTTCCTCGAACTCGATCACCCGACGAGCGGTGAACGGATGAGCTGGGAATCGCCGCTGCCGGAAGATTTCGTCTGGCTGCTGACCCTGCTCAAGCAGGATCGCGAGGCATTCGTCGGATGAACTGGCTGACGCCGGACTGGCCAGCGCCGGCCAGCGTCAGAGCCTGCGTCACCACCCGCGAGGGCGGTGTCAGCGAGGCGCCGTTCGATAGCCTGAATCTGGGTGATCATGTTGATGATTGTCCTGAGGCAGTCGCCGAGAATCGTCGGCGCCTGACCGATCACTTCTTTATACAACCTGTCTGGTTACAGCAAGTTCACGGGATTACCGTGACGCAAGCTGATCCGGATGTGGTCGCGACCGCCGACGCCAGTTGGACCGACAAACCCGGTATCGCCTGCACGGCGATGACCGCCGATTGCCTGCCAGCATTGTTCTGCAATCGTGCCGGCACCCGTGTCGCGGCAGCACATGCCGGTTGGCGTGGCTTGGCGGCGGGTGTGCTTGAAGCTACGCTCGACAGCCTCGATGTTGCACCTGAAGACGTGCTGGTCTGGCTCGGCCCGGCCATCGGCCCAAAAGCCTTTGAAGTCGGCCCGGAAGTGCGGGAAGTCTTCATCAATCAATTGCCGGAAGCAGCCACAGCCTTTGTGCCGAGCAACAATGCTGGCAAGTTCATGGCAGACATCTATTTGCTGGCGCGCCAGCGTCTGGCTGAACGTGGCGTCACTGCGGTTTACGGGGGCGGTTTCTGCACCGTGACCGATCCGCGCTTCTTCTCCTATCGCCGTGCGTCGCGCACTGGGCGCTTCGCCTCTCTCGTTTGGATCACCCGCTAGACTTGCCTGACCTGTATCAACTCTCCGACGCTTGAATCTTGCAGAATCGACCGCATCTATAGCGGTATCTGGCAGGTTTCTTTATTCAGGATGGTTTCTTAGGTCCGGCCTGCTCAAAAGGAAGGTGACCCATGCGTATAGACCGTTTAACCAGCAAATTACAGTTGGCCTTGTCCGACGCCCAGTCGTTGGCAGTCGGCCACGATCATCCGGCCATCGAGCCGGCGCACTTGATGCAGGCCATGCTTGAACAGCAGGGCGGTTCGATCAAGCCGCTGCTGATGCAGGTAGGCTTCGACGTCAACAGCTTGCGTAAAGAGCTGACCAAAGAGCTCGACCAATTACCGAAAATCCAGAACCCGACCGGCGATGTGAACATGTCGCAGGATCTGGCGCGCCTGCTCAATCAGGCCGACCGCCTGGCCCAGCAGAAGGGTGATCAGTTCATCTCCAGCGAACTGGTGCTGCTCGCGGCGATGGACGAGAACAGCAAGCTCGGCAAGTTGCTGCTCGGCCAGGGTGTGAGCAAGAAAGCCCTGGAAAACGCGATCAACAACCTGCGTGGTGGCGAAGCGGTAAACGACGCCAATCACGAGGAGTCGCGGCAGGCGCTGGACAAGTACACCGTTGACCTGACCAAGCGTGCCGAAGAGGGCAAGCTCGATCCGGTGATAGGCCGTGACGACGAAATCCGTCGCACCATTCAGGTCCTGCAACGCCGCACCAAGAACAACCCGGTGCTGATCGGTGAACCTGGTGTGGGTAAAACCGCCATCGCCGAAGGCCTGGCCCAGCGCATCATCAACGGCGAAGTGCCGGACGGCCTCAAGGGCAAGCGTCTGCTCTCGCTGGACATGGGCGCGCTGATTGCCGGTGCCAAGTACCGCGGTGAATTCGAAGAGCGCCTGAAAGGCCTGCTCAATGAACTGTCGAAGCAGGAAGGGCAGATCATTCTGTTCATCGACGAACTGCACACCATGGTCGGCGCCGGTAAAGGCGAAGGCTCGATGGATGCGGGCAATATGCTTAAGCCTGCATTGGCCCGTGGCGAGCTGCACTGCGTTGGCGCGACCACGCTCAACGAGTACCGCCAATATATAGAGAAGGATGCGGCGCTCGAGCGGCGTTTCCAGAAAGTGCTGGTCGATGAACCGAGCGAAGAAGACACCATCGCGATTCTGCGTGGCCTCAAAGAGCGTTACGAGGTCCACCATAAGGTCGCGATCACCGACGGCGCGATTATCGCCGCGGCCAAGCTCAGCCATCGCTACATCACCGACCGGCAATTGCCGGACAAGGCGATCGACCTGATCGACGAGGCCGCCAGCCGTATCCGCATGGAAATCGACTCCAAGCCGGAAGTGCTCGATCGTCTGGAGCGGCGCCTGATTCAGTTGAAAGTGGAATCCCAGGCGCTGAAGAAAGAAAGCGACGACGCGGCGAAGAAACGTCTGGAAAAGCTCCAGGAAGAAATCGAGCGTCACGAGCGTGAGTATTCCGACCTGGAAGAAATCTGGAACTCGGAAAAAGCCGAGGTGCAGGGTTCAGCGCAGATCCAGCAGAAGATCGAGCAATCGCGTCAGGAACTGGAAGCGGCGCGGCGCAAAGGCGATCTGAACCGCATGGCCGAGTTGCAGTACGGGGTGATCCCGGATCTGGAACGCAGCCTGCAGATGGTCGACCAGCACGGCAAGAGCGAAAACCAGTTGCTGCGCAGCAAGGTTACCGAGGAAGAGATCGCCGAAGTCGTGTCGAAATGGACCGGCATCCCGGTGTCGAAAATGCTCGAAGGCGAGCGCGACAAGCTGATGAAGATGGAGAGCCTGCTGCACAAACGCGTGATTGGTCAGGAAGAAGCGGTTGTGGCCGTGGCCAACGCGGTACGCCGTTCGCGCGCCGGCTTGTCCGACCCGAATCGTCCGAGCGGTTCGTTCATGTTCCTCGGCCCGACCGGTGTCGGTAAAACCGAGCTGTGCAAGGCACTGGCTGAATTCCTCTTCGATACCGAAGAGGCGATGGTGCGTATCGACATGTCCGAGTTCATGGAGAAACATTCCGTGGCTCGTCTGATCGGCGCGCCACCGGGCTACGTCGGCTATGAAGAGGGCGGTTACCTGACCGAAGCAGTGCGGCGCAAGCCTTACTCGGTGATCCTGATGGACGAAGTCGAGAAGGCGCATCCGGATGTGTTCAACATCCTGCTGCAAGTGCTTGAGGATGGGCGTCTGACCGACAGCCATGGCCGTACGGTGGATTTCCGCAACACGGTGATCGTGATGACCTCGAACCTCGGCTCGATGCAGATCCAGGAACTGGTCGGTGATCGTGAGGCACAGCGTGCCGCAGTAATGGACGCGCTGACGTCGCACTTCCGTCCGGAGTTCATCAACCGCGTCGACGAAGTGGTGATCTTCGAGCCGCTGGCACGTGATCAGATCGCGGGCATTACCGAGATCCAGCTGGGCCGTCTGCGCAGCCGTCTGGCCGAGCGCGAGCTGAAGCTGGAATTGAGCCCGGAGGCAATGGACAAGCTGATCGCCGTCGGTTACGACCCGGTCTATGGCGCACGGCCGTTGAAACGTGCAATTCAGCGCTGGATCGAAAACCCGCTCGCACAGTTGATCCTTTCCGGTCACTTCATGCCAGGCGACACCGCGACCGGCACCGTCGAGAACGAGGAAATCGTTTTCAACTGATGCCACACGCCAGGTAAAAATCCGAGGCCCCACATTGTGGGGCCTTTTTTTCGTTAGGCTGTTGAACTCAAAGGAAAAGGCTTGTAAAGTGCGCCCCGCAGTCAGTCACCGGCAGCCTTTCAACTCACTGGGTTGAAAACTGAAATAAGTTGCAAATCATTAACTTGAAAGCAATTTAGGGGGTTGACAGAGGTGTTCTAGGTTGTAGAATAGCGCGCCTCAGACACACGAACGCAGCGATGCGAAAACGGTGTCGAGAAGCTTCAGGTTTCACCGTTGTAAATTGAAATATGTAGTTCCGTGATAGCTCAGTCGGTAGAGCAAATGACTGTTAATCATTGGGTCCCAGGTTCGAGTCCTGGTCACGGAGCCAATTTCAAACCGGGGTATAGCGCAGTCCGGTAGCGCGCCTGCTTTGGGAGCAGGATGTCAGGAGTTCGAATCCCCTTACCCCGACCATTTTTGGGTCGTTAGCTCAGTTGGTAGAGCAGTTGGCTTTTAACCAATTGGTCGTAGGTTCGAATCCCACACGACCCACCATTTTTGAAACCAGTTAGCGCTGGGATCGAATCTTAAGATCAGAGGCCAAAAGCGCTGATCGAAGAAGGCGATCTTTGAAAGGTCGCCTTTTTTTTACCGGGGTATAGCGCAGTCCGGTAGCGCGCCTGCTTTGGGAGCAGGATGTCAGGAGTTCGAATCCCCTTACCCCGACCATATTGAAAATCCTCGTATCGAAAGATACGGGGATTTTTTTGTTTGCTGAAAAGACAAATCCCTTCAAGTCGTCATACAACCGGCCGATAGCCCGCTAACACGAGGGGACTGCCATGGCTTCGCCCCTCGCATCTGGCCAATACAAGAATAAGGGCGTTCGTCATGTTGCTTCGTCAGTTGAATATTGCTCCGCGGGCTGCCTTGGGCTTCGCCCTGATCGCGGTATTGGTGGCCTTGCTCGGCGTGTTTGCCCTTGGGCAGATGTCGAGCATCCGCGACAGTGAAGTCGCCGTGGAGACTCAGTGGCTGCCCAGCATTCGTGGCGGCGATGAGATTCGCGAGCTGATGCTGCGCATCCGTACCATCTCCTTGCGCATGGCGCTGGACGAAGACCCAAAAAATATCCCGACCTATCGTGGCCAAATGGACACCCGCGACAAAGAGCTCAGCGAAAAAATCACCGCCTACGACAATCTGGTCACCACGCCAGAGGGCCAGCAGCTCTATGACCAGTTCAAGCAGACCTTTGCCGCGTACCGCACCGGGATTGCCCAATCGTTCACCCTGGCCGAACAGGGCAAGCGTGACGAGCTGACCAAATTGCTGCTCGTCGATATGAAGACCGTAGTCGATGGCTCGGGCAAGCAACTCAATGACCTGGCGGATCTGTTCGCCAAACAGGTCGCGCTGGAAAGCCAGAAGTCGGCCGCGCATTACGCCACGTCGCGCACCATCGTCAGCGTGTTCATTGCACTGGCGGCGCTCGCGACCGTGGCCCTGGCGATGCTGCTGACACGCAGCATTGTGCGACCGCTGAGCAGCGCAGTCAGCGCCGCTGAAAGCGTGGCGAAGGGCGATCTGACCCGTCCTATCGAAACCCAGGGCAATGACGAGGTCAGCCGTTTGCTCAAAGCACTGGCGACCATGCAACAAAACCTGCGCGAAACCTTGCAGGGCATCAGCGGCTCGGCCACGCAATTGGCCTCCGCTGCCGATGAGCTCAACGCAGTAACCCTCGACAGCACCCAAGGCTTGCAACAACAGAACAATGAAATCGAGCAGGCGGCCACCGCCGTCAATGAAATGACCACGGCGGTCGAGGAGGTCGCGCGCAACGCCGTGTCGACCAGCGACGCTACCCGCCAATCCAGCGATTCGGCGCAACTGGGGCAGGAGCGGGTCAGCGAAACCGCCAGCGCCATCAATGCGCTGGCCGCTGATGTGCAGCACACTGGCGAGCTGGTGCAATCACTGGCCAATCAATCCCAGGACATCGGCAAGGTGCTAGACGTGATCCGGGCGATTGCCGAGCAGACCAACCTGCTGGCGCTCAATGCGGCAATCGAAGCGGCGCGGGCGGGCGAAAGCGGGCGTGGGTTTGCCGTGGTCGCCGATGAGGTGCGCGCGCTGGCCCATCGTACGCAGCAATCGACCCAGGAAATCGAGCAGATGGTGCAGGGCATGCGCAACGGCTCGAGTCTGGCGCTGGAGTCGATGCAGGCCAGTGCTGCGCGTGCGAATACCACGCTGAGCATGGCGGCGCGCGCCGGTGAGGCGTTGCAGACGATCACCGCGTCGGTGCATGAGATCCACGAGCGTAATCTGGTCATCGCCAGCGCCGCCGAGGAGCAGGCGCAGGTGGCGCGGGAAGTGGATCGCAATCTGGTCAACATTCGTGATCTGTCGGTGCGCTCCGCGGCGGGGGCCGATCAGACCAGTGCCTCCAGCCACGAATTGTCGAAACTGGCCAACGCGCTGCAAGGCATGGTGCGGCGCTTTCAGTTGTAAACGCCAGACATGAAAAAGCCGCGCTTTTCTTAAAAAAGCGCGGCTGGATTGCTTGCTGAATCAGGCGCCGTCTTGATCTTTCAGATGCTCGAACAGGCCTTTGGGCATCTTCTTGCCATTGGCTTCGAAGTTGGCCTTCACGTTGTTGTAGGCCTCTTGCTCGTCGATGAAGCCGTCGTGGTTGGTGTCGATCTTGCCGAAGTCAGACTTTGGCGCAACCTTGATGAATTCCGCGCGGGAGACTTTGCCGTCACCGTCGCTGTCGGTCTTGGCCATCGAAGCATCACCGCATTTTCCTTCACCGCATTTGCCTTCCGGCGCTTTCACCGAAGTTTCCGCGGAGGCGACCATGTAGCCCTGTGCCAAGGGCTGGGCAGCAAACACCGAACCGGACAACATCAGCCCACCGGCGAGTGCGGCGCCGAACAGGCCAATGGATTTTTTACCGAGGGTCGAAGTACGCGACATTGACATTCTCCTGGCTGCACAGCGCAGCCACACGTTAAGGACGAAGCCCTGAGCAGGTGCGCTCGGGTGTGGCCATTAAGCGGCGGCGGTGTATCGCGACTGTGTCGTGGCGCGCGGGGTTTGTAAGAAAAAGTGAGATCTGCGCAGGCAGATACAGTGCGAAACATATCTGCCATTCAACACAAAACCCTGTGGGAGCGAGCCTGCTCGCGAAAGCATCAGATCAGTCGGCCACCTTGCTGACTGACAGAATGCATTCGCGAGCAGGCTCGCTCCCACAGGGGTAGTGTTTAGCTTTGATTTCGAGCCAGGCACAAAAAAGTGTGGGAGCCAGCAGGCTGGCTCCCACAGGAGAGGTGTACTGGGTCAGGATTCCCTTCCCAGGCCTTGATCAATGCAGCTTCAAACGCGGCTCGGTACCGCGGCCGATCTTGCTGCCGAGCATCAGCATCGCCGTGCGAAACGGCCCGTACAGCGCCATCTGGTGCATGCGGTACAGCGACACGTAAAACATCCGCGCCAGCCAGCCTTCGAGCATCACGCTGCCCGTCAGGTTGCCCATCAGGTTACCCACCGCCGAAAAACGCGACAGCGAGATCAGCGAGCCGTAGTCGGTGTATTTGTATTCCGGCAGGGTCTTGCCTTCGATGCGCAGCTTCAGCGACTTGGCCAGCAGCGAGGCCTGTTGGTGTGCCGCTTGGGCCCGAGGCGGTACGTTGCGATCGCTGCCCGGTTGCGGGCATGCGGCGCAATCGCCGAAAGCGAAGATGTTTTCGTCGCGGGTGGTTTGCAGGGTCGGCAGCACTTGCAGCTGATTGATGCGGTTGGTTTCCAGACCGTCGATGTCCTTGAGGAACCCCGGCGCGCGAATGCCCGCTGCCCAGACTTTCAGGCTGGCCTTGATCTGGTTGCCGTCGGCAGTGATCAGGCTGTCGGCAGTCACTTCGCTGACCGAAGCATTGGTCAGCACATTGACCCCGAGTTTTTCCAGGGTCTTGTGCACTGGCCCGCTGATGCGTTCCGGCAGCGCAGGCAGCACCCGTGGGCCGGCCTCGATCAAGGTGATGTGCATGTTTTCCGGTTTGATCCGGTCCAGTCCGTAAGCGGCCAGTTCATGCGCAGCGTTGTGCAGCTCCGCCGCCAGTTCGACGCCGGTAGCGCCGGCACCGACGATGGCCACGCTGATCTGCTCGACCACATCGGTCTGCCCGGCGTGGGCGCGCAGGTAGTGGTTGAGCAGTTGCTGGTGAAAGCGCTCGGCCTGTTTGCGGGTGTCGAGGAACAGGCAGTGCTGCGCCGCGCCCTGAGTGCCGAAATCGTTGGTGGTGCTGCCGACGCTGATCACCAGCGAGTCGTACGCAACTTCACGCGCCGGAACCAGCTCGATGCCGTTTTCGTCGTAAGTGGCCGCCAGCTGGATTTTCTTCTGCGCGCGATCAAGGCCGCTCATGCGCCCGAGCTGGAACTCGAAGTGGTTCCATTTTGCCTGGGCGACATAGTTGAGTTCGTCTTCGGAAGAGTTCAGCGACCCGGCAGCCACTTCGTGCAGCAGTGGTTTCCAGATGTGAGTGAGGTTGGCGTCGACCAGCATCACGCTGGCGGTACCGCGCTTGCCCAGGGTCTTACCCAGACGGGTAGCCAACTCCAGACCGCCGGCGCCGCCGCCGACAATGACAATACGATGGGACATGGGGATAACTCGCAAGGTTTTTAAAGGAAATCGTTACCCAAGCGAGCGCGAGGCTGCTCATAGCGTCAGGTAACTGATAAGTCGGCTCAGCAGACCGAGACCAATGGTCACTGCCAGCACCAGCACCAGGAGCATCCACGGCCGGAAAGGCCGGCGCTCGACTCGGTGTTGGGACAGTTGCAGGTACTCTTCGACATGCTTTTGGTCTTCGGGTTTCAGGCGGCTGGTCATATTGGCCTCGTCAGGTAGACGTTGCTGAATGGGCACACGCTACAGCGGTTTTTTATCCGGGGTTGAACGCAGCATAGCCGCTGTCCGGCACCGGTTCGACGCTGACCCGGTCATCGAGGCGAATGATCCCGCTTTGTAACACCCGTGCGGTAATTCCGCCATGTCCGCGCACCGCTTGAAAAGTGCCCGGGCCGAGATTGTTCTGCAGGCGTGCACACGGTTGGCACCAGCCAGTGGTTTCGAATATTGCCTGACCGATGCGAAAACGCCGACCCTTCAAACTAAACAGATTGATACCGCTGATGACCAGATTACGCCGCAAGTCTTCAGGCCTGACCGGATTGTCGTCAGGGCGGCCCATCAAAGCGTTGATCACTGCCAGATGCTCCCACTGAATCAGTGTCACCTGGCGCGCGTTGCGCACACCGGGGCGGGCATGATCGCCGGTCAAGCCGGCCTCCAGGCGCGCCTCCACGGCATCGAGCTCAAGCATCGGTCCGCGTGATTCGGGACGCACGCCGATCCAGCGCACTCGTCCGGTTTGCGGCACATCGGCAATCAATTGTTGAAGTGGCGTCACAGGCTGATCCCGACATCAAAGACGATGCTGCGCCCAAGATTGCTGCGCAGGAAATCCGGTGCATCCGGGTGTGCGAACAACACGCGGGCGAACGTCGGGCCGACCAGCGACAGCGAGCGCCAGCCCTGACGCAAATATTCGGTCGGTGGCGGGAAATGACTGTTCAGGTCGAGCACTTCGCGTTTGAGGCTGGCGAATGCAATGATGTCCAGTTCGCCCAGATCCATGCCGCGTTCCTTGTAGTTGTGGGCTTTCTTGCGCAGGGTCGGGGCCAGCCGCAGGAGAAATTCATTGGCCGGAATCCGCTTGGGCTTGGCTTCGCGGCGCACCAGTTGGCTGAGGGAAAATGCACTGCGGCGCCGCTGCAGTTCATCGCGCCATTCATCGTTGAGCCGACGACCTTCATCGAGCACAAAAAATACTTCGAAGTTGGCATCCCGAAACAGCACATCCGGCGGCTCACCGGCCGGCGCGAATTCGTCGGCGCGGTAGGGGATGTTGAGGCCTTGCAGCAGGCGTTGGCAAACCCAACGCTCACGCTCCCATTTGCGGGCATTGGACAGAAAGGCGTTGGCTTGCTCGGCCGCGATGGTCAGCAGGCGTAAGTAATCTGAGTCATCCATAAGCCCAAGCTTAGCGTTCAAATGCGACAAGCAGATAGCTTTGCATCGGCTGGTGCGCATGCGGTGGCGGTGTAGACTGCGACGAGGCGGTATGTCCATGGAGAAGGTGAGGGAATCATGATCGGTGCCGAACTGCTGTCCTCGGCGAGTCTGACGCTCGGCTGGCTGATTTATCTGCCAGTGCTGCTGTGGGCGATCATGCGCGCGCCGTGGGTCGAGCTGTTCAGTGACAACCGGCGTCAGCATTTGCTGTGCGCAACGGTGTTCGCCCTGTTCCTGCTCTGGCTGATGCGCCGGGACTTCGATACCGGCGTGTCCTATCACTTCCTCGGCATGACTGCGGTGACCCTGCTGCTGGATTGGCCGCTGGCGATCATTGGCGCGCTGGTGGCGCAAATCGGCCTGGTGCTGCTCGGGCGGCAGGATCTGGCGGCACTGGGGGTCAATGGCGCCTTGTTCATTTTGCTACCGGTGCTGGTTACCGAGTGCGTGGCCATCCTTGTCGAGCGTGCGCAGCCGCGCAATCCGTTTGTGTATATCTTCTGTTCCGGTTTTTTTGCTGCGGCATTGTCGGCGCTGTTGTGCCTGATCTTCAGTCTGACGCTGCTGTGGTTCGACGGCCTGTTCGCCATGCCGGAGTGGCTGGAAGATTTCATCGGCTATTTGTGGTTGATCATTTTTCCTGAGGCATTCATCAACGGCATGATCGTCAGTGCGCTGGTGGTGTTCAGCCCGGAATGGCTGGAGACGTTCAACCGTACGCGCTACCTCTCGGCGCCGTGGAACGACGACGATCGCAAGCCTTGATCCATATCAAATCCGCCATCGGCGGAAAATCCCATGCTCACGCAAATCCCTTCAGGAGCAGCGGCATGAGTGTGTACGAATGGGCGAGGCAGGAAACCCGGCAGAGTCTGGAGATGGCGCAGGAGGTCGGCTTTGACCCGGGGTTGAGCTTGCGCGCCTTGCTCAGTGCTGTGGTGCAACAGAGCAAGGCTGTGCGCAACGCCGAAGACCTGGCCGACGAGTTGCGTTTTCTTGCGGAAAACCTCGACGACGAACAGGACTACGGCTTCATGCGGCCCTGATCAGGCTCAGTGACGCGGATCGAAATCGCCGGAAAACAGTTCGTCTTCGGCATCCGGGGCGACCGGAATCTTGTGTTCTTCCGAGGCCCAGGCGCCGAGGTCGATCAGCTTGCAGCGGTCAGAACAGAACGGGCGAAACTTGTTTTCCGGGGTAAATTCCACGGGGGCGCCACAGGTCGGGCATTCAACGGTTGGGATCTGGCTCATGCTTGGCCTCCGGATAAAGTCAGGTAAAAGTGATGCAGACGCTCGATCTCGCTGTGCAGCCAGGCGAGGTCGCGGTCGTTGACCACTACGTCGTCGGCGCGGCTTACGCGGTCTTCGCGGCTCAGTTGGGCCTTGAGGATCGCCTGAACCTGCTCGGCGCTGGTCTGGTCACGTTGCAAGGTGCGTTCGATCTGCAGTGGTTGCGGGGCGTCGATCACCAGAATGCGCTGGGTCATGCTGTATTGGCCGGACTCGATCAATAGCGGCGAAACCAGAATCGCATAAGGCGATTTTGCCAGCGCCAGGTGATGGGCGATTTCCTCGGCGATCAACGGATGCAGCAGTGCTTCCAGCCAGCGCCGTTGCTCCGGCACTTCGAAGATCAGCTTGCGCAGGGCTGCGCGGTTCAGCGTGCCGTCGCTTTGCAACACCTGCGCGCCGAAATGATCGGCAATCTGCGCCAGCGCCGGACGCCCGGGCTCGACCACCCAGCGCGCTGCGTGGTCGGCATCGACGACATGCACGCCGAGGTCGATGAAGTGCTGTGCCGCCGCGCTTTTGCCGCTGCCGATGCCGCCGGTGAGGCCGAGAATCCAGGGTTTTTCCACAGGGGTATTCATTTCAAACCGACAAACTGCCAATAGAAGTCGGTTATTTGACCACCCCAGAGCAAGGCAATCCAGCCGGCAATGGCCAGATAGGGACCGAAAGGAATCGGCGTCGAGGTTTTCTGCTCGCGCAGGCGCAACACAATCACGCCAATCACGGCGCCGACCAGCGATGCCAGCAGAATGGTCAGCGGCAGAATCTGCCAGCCGCCCCACGCGCCCAGCAGCGCCAATAATTTAAAGTCACCGTGGCCGATGCCGTCCTTGCCGGTCAACAGCTTGAACAGCCAGAACACCGACCACAGCGCCAGATAACCAGCCACCGCACCCCACAATGCATCGTGCAACGGCACGAACAGCCCGAAGCTATTGACGATCAGCCCCAGCCACAACAACGGCAGCACCAGCACATCGGGCAGCAATTGATGTTCGGTGTCGATCAGACTCATCGCCAGCAAGCCCCAGGTGAGGAACATCAGCAGCCCCGCCTGCCAGCCGAAACCGAAATGCCAGGCAATGAAGGCCGACAGCACACCGCAGGTCAGCTCGGTCAGCGGGTAACGCTTGCTGATCGGTGCAGCACACGCCGAGCAACGCCCGCGCAAGCACAGATAACTCAGCACGGGAATGTTTTCCCAGGCGCGAATCCGGTGTGCGCAGTGCGGGCATTGCGAATGCGGCAGCATCAGGTTGTAAGTGGGTTGCGGCGTTTCGATCGGCAGGCCGAGCACGTCGTGTGCCTGCTGGCGCCAGTCGCGTTCGAGCATTTTCGGCAGGCGCCAGACCAGCACATTGAGGAAGCTGCCAACCACCAGCCCGAGCAACAGCGCGGCGCCGATAAAGGCCAGCGGATAGAGAGCGAACAGCTCGTCGAGGTACATGTCAGACCGCTGAGCCGAGCTGGAAGATCGGCAGGTACATGGCCACCACCAGACCGCCGACGACGACCCCCAGCACGACCATGATGAACGGCTCCATCAGGCTGGTGAGGTTGTCGACCATGTTATCCACTTCCTCTTCGTAAAAGCCGGCGACCTTGTCGAGCATATCGTCCAATGCGCCGGACTCTTCGCCGATCGCGGTCATCTGCACGGCCATGGTCGGGAAAACTCCGGTGCTGCGCATGGAGAAATTCAGCTGCATGCCGGTGGAGACGTCCTGACGGATTCGCAGGATGGCACGTTTGAACACGACATTGCCCGCAGCGCCCGCTACCGAGTCGAGGGCTTCCACCAGCGGCACGCCGGCAGCGAAGGTGGTCGACAGGGTCCGGGCAAAGCGCGCCACGGCAGACTTGTACATCAGCGTGCCGACCAATGGCAATTTGAGCAGCCAGGCGTCGCGGCGATCGCGCAACGCTTGAGACTTTTTCAGTGCATGGCGGGTGCCGAAGAACGCTGCGATCAGTGCGCCGAGAATCGCCCACCACCACGCCTGCATGAATTCAGACAGGCTGATCACCATCAAGGTGAACCCTGGCAACTCGGCGCCAAACCCGGAAAACACCGACTGAAACTGCGGCACCACTTTTACCAGCAGAATGCCGGTCACCACGGCTGCCACCAGGAGGACGGCGCTCGGGTAGGTCATGGCTTTCTTGATCTTGGCCTTGAGTGCTTCGCTTTTTTCCTTATAAGTGGCGACCCGTTCGAGCAGGGTATCGAGTGCGCCGGATTGCTCGCCGGCATCGACGAGGTTGCAATACAGCTCGTCGAAATACTGTGGCTTCTTGCGCAGCGCCGCGGCGAAGCTGTTACCGGCGGCAACCTCCTGCTTCACCTCGTCGATGACTTTGCGCATCGCCGGGTTTTCGAAGCCTTCGCCGATGATGTCGAACGACTGCAACAGCGGCACGCCGGCCTTCATCATCGTCGCCATTTGGCGGGTGAACAGGGCGATGTCCTGGGCCTTGATGCGTTTGCCGAAACTCAGCAACGATGCTGATTTCTTGCGCACCTTGCCCGGATTGATCCCCTGTTTGCGCAACTGTGCCTTGATCAGCGCCGCATTCTGCCCGCTCAACTCTCCGGTGACTTTGCTGCCTTTGCGGTCCGTACCTTCCCAAGCGTACGTGCTGGTTTTCGCTGCCTTGACCGCCATGTTCAATCCTTGGTGACCCGGTTGATTTCTTCCAGGCTGGTGGTGCCTTGCATGGCCTTGTGCAAACCTGCGGTGCGCAGATCGTCGAAGCCGTCGCGGCGCATCTGCATATCGATTTCCAGCGAGTTGCCTTCGGCCATGATCAGGCGTTGCAGCTCAGGCGTGTTCTTCACCACTTCATAAATCCCCACGCGTCCCTTGTAACCGTTGTTGCAATGATCGCAACCGACCGGCTCGTAGATCGTGAAACTGCCGATGCGTTCCTCGGGGAAGCCTTCCTTGATCAGGGTTTCGCGAGGCACTTCGATCGGTTTCTTGCAGTGGTTGCACAGTTTGCGTGCCAGACGCTGGGCAATGATCAGGCTGACCGAGGTAGCAATGTTGAACCCGGGAATGCCCATGTTGTGCAGGCGTGTGAGCGTTTCGGCAGCGCTGTTGGTATGCAGGGTCGAGAGCACGAGGTGGCCGGTCTGCGCGGCTTTGATGGCAATCTCGGCGGTTTCCAGATCGCGGATCTCGCCGACCATGATCACGTCCGGGTCCTGACGCAGAAACGAGCGCAGGGCCTGGGCGAAATCCAGCCCCTGGCGCGGATTGACGTTGACCTGATTGATGCCTTCCATGTTGATCTCTACCGGGTCTTCGGCGGTAGAAATGTTGATGTCGACGGTGTTGAGAATATTCAGCCCGGTGTACAGCGACACGGTTTTCCCCGAACCGGTGGGGCCGGTCACCAGGATCATGCCCTGCGGCTGTTTCAGCGCGGCCATGTACAACTCTTTCTGTTCCGGTTCATAACCGAGAGCATCGATACCCATCTGCGCGCTGGACGGGTCGAGAATCCGGATCACCACTTTTTCGCCCCACAGTGTCGGCAGGGTATTGACCCGGAAGTCGATCGACTTGCTTTTCGACAGGCGCATCTTGATCCGCCCGTCCTGCGGTTTGCGTCGCTCAGAGATATCGAGGCTGGCCATGACCTTCAGGCGCGCGGCGATGCGCCCGGCCAGTTGAATCGGCGGTTTGGCGACTTCACGCAGCATGCCGTCGGTGCGTACCCGCACCCGGTAGTTCTTTTCATAAGGCTCGAAGTGCAGGTCGGAGGAGCCGCTTTTGATCGCGTCGAGCAGCATCTTGTGAACGAAGCGCACCACCGGCGCATCGTCGGCATCGAGCCCGCCAATGGCGTCCTGTTTGCTGTCGCTGACGGATTCGACGTCAAGGCCATCGAGGTCGACGTCGGCCATTTCCTCGAGGCCGGTCGCGTGTGTATCGAAGAACTTGTCGATGGCATCGCTGAGCTTGTCGTCTTCGACCAGAATCGCTTCGGTGCTGAGGCCGGTGCTGAACTGGATATCGCTGATGGCCTGCTGATTGCTCGGGTCGGAGAGGCCGACAAAGAGTTTGTTACCGCGTCGCCACAACGGCAGGGCGCAGTGTTGGCGCACCAGTTTTTCGCTGACCAGGCCCTTGGGCTGGGTTTCCTTGTCGAGGCAATTGAGATCGAGCAGGGCCATGCCGAAGTGTTCCGAGGCAATCTCGGCGATCTGCCGGCTCTTCACCAGTTTGTTGTGCACCAGGTAGTTCACCAGCGACACGCGATTGCGCTGTGCCTGCTGCCAGGCTTGCTGGGCACCTTGTTCCGTCAGCAGTTCGGCCTGCACCAATTGCTTGGCCAGACCGCTCAGAGCGATGTCATTCATGTGGATTCCGCGTGCTTGGCGTTCATGACTTATAGCCTAGTCAAGTGACAGCGCCAAACACGGCCGATGCAGGTGACAAAAAGTGTCAGATAGTGCGGTTGCGGGTTGTAGGAAACGGCGCAGTGCGCAGTTCGCGCCCGGCAGGCAGGGCTCCGGGGCAGTGGCATGGCCTATGCTGGGTCTTTTTCAGATCATGAGATTTCCCCTCATGCATGGAGCGTGTCTATGAAAAAACAACAAGGTTTTACCCTGATCGAGCTGCTGATCGTGGTGGCGATCATCGGCATTCTGGCGACCATCGCCCTGCCGCAGTATTCGAAATATCAGGCGCGGTCGAAGGTGACGGCGGGGCTGGCGGAGATCAGCGCATTGAAGGTGCCGTTCGAGGACACCATCAACCAAGGCACCGCCCCTGACATAACCAATGTGAATGGCGGCACGACAACCACCTCCAACTGTACGTTGGCGGTTACAGGTACAGCTGCGACAGGTGCGGGCACGATTACCTGTACGCTGCTCAACGCTCCGGGGCCTGTCTTGGGTAAAACGATTACCCTCACTCGTTCTGGTGCGGCAACTGGAGCCACCTCAGGCTCTTGGACATGCGCATCGACAGTCAATAACGAATACGCGCCTAGAGGTTGTCCGGGTAGCGGTGCCTGATTTCTCGGAAGAGTCGAAAATGCCCTGCACAGCAGGGCATTTTTTATGGCGCAGCGCTTGAAAAAAGCTTCAATAATTTCAGCAGCTTATGAACTTTTCGAAAAACCGCAACTTGCATGCGAATAAACCGCGAGTCATGCATTTTGCATGAAATCGAAAATGAGCGAATTCTGTAAGCTGCTGTTTTTAAACGATTTATTAGGTTCGAAAAAGTTGGCACAGCGTTCGCAACTACCTTGGCAACCCTGCTGAAGAGATATCCCAGCAGACTTTCCAGAAAAACAGGAGTTACTCGTATGAAGAAGTTCGCTATCACTGCCGCTGCTACCGCTCTGACCCTGACCATGGCTGGCGGCGCTTTCGCCCAGACCACTCAGGCTACCCAGTCGCCAATGGTTCTGGCTGCTGGTGAAGTCACCGAGATGAAGCAGGACACTTCCGATACTTGGATCACCACCAAGGTCAAAGCTGATCTGGTTACCGAAAAAGGCATTCCAGGCACCGACATCAAAGTAGAAACCAATAAAGGCGTGGTATCCCTGTCGTCGACTACTGCAGTGACTGAATCGCAGAAAGACGTAGCCGTGGCCATCGCCAAGAAAATCAAAGGCGTTAAAGCGGTCTCCGCTGACGGCCTGAAAGCCGAGTAAGGCAAGGCTTCTCGCCTGGACCGGGAGAAGACGCGACAGACGGGCCGAGCCATACGTCTGCCGCACCTTTAGAGTTCATGCGAACGGTCACACGGAGGTGACCATTACAGGCCCCGGCACTTGTGTCGGGGCCTGTTCTATTTCAGGGGCGACCAAATCAAAGGTAGGAGTGAGCCTGCTCGCGATAGCGTTCTGTCAGTTGATCAAGCGTTGGCTGACAGGTCGTTATCGCGAGCAGGCTCACTCCTACAGGGGGATGGTGTTGGATCAGGGGCCGCGCTTGCTGTTGATCTGCCGCAAGCGGTTGCCCTCGAAGCGCAGGTATTGATACATGCCGTTGCTCGGGCCGTAGGTCCATTCCTCGACCTGAAACTCCTCGCGGCGGTTGGCGCTGCGCTTGTAGCCGAGCACGTCACGACTGACCGGCTCGCCGCACTTTTGCAGGACTTCGCTGCTGCGATCGCCAAGGCTGATCAACTGGCTGCCGCAGCGCAACGTGTCGGAAGCGCTGGCATGGCTGGCGGCACACGCCAGCACCCCTGCGACCAGCCATTTGCAACTCATCACTCGGCGTCCAGGTGCATTTGCGTCACTACACGACCGTCGCTTTCAGCTTCACCAAGGTTGGCGTCGATGAAATACACGCGGTCATCCTCAAGCTTGCCCTTGTCGACCAGGTAATCCTTGATGGTGCTGGCGCGGTCCTGGCCCAACTGACGCAGCAACACATCGCTGCCGCTCCAGAACTTGATCACGCCTTCGCGCATCTTCGCGGTGCGTTCTTCCTTGCCCAGATCCTTCCATTCGGCCGGTGGCTGGGTTTTCAGGCGGGTGCGATAGATGCCCTCCAGCAGCGGACCTTTTTCGCCGTCGGGTACTTGCAGCAGCGAGGCCTGGGCCGGGACTTTATCGCCACGGCGCTGGAGCATCTTGTAGTAGTTGTACTGGTATTCACGTTCCAGACGCTGCTCGGCGAGTAACGGACCATCGCTGCTTTTCGCAGCGGTGCCTTCGATTTCCAGACGCAGAGCCGGGCGCTCCTTGAGCGCCTGAGACAGCTTGACCAGTGCCGCTTCGGCGTCCTTGTTCAGCTCGCTGGAGCCCGGCGCGAAGGACACGGTACCGAGGTCTTCGGAGCCGCCACCACTGACCAGTCCGCCAATCATCTTGAACGGCGCGGCGGCGGCTTTGACGATCAGGTTGCGCAGGGTCTGCCAGACAATCGGCATCACGCTGAACTGCGGGTTGTTCAAGTCACCGGTGACCGGCAATTCAATGGAGATCTTGCCGTCGACGTCCTTGAGCAGGGCAATCGCCAGTTTCAGAGGCAGGCTGACCGCATCCGGGCTGTCGACCTTTTCACCGAGCTGCAATTGCTCGACCACCACTTTGTTTTCGGCTTTGAGCTGTCCCTTGGTAATAAGGTAATGCAGATCGAGATTGAGCCGACCCTTGCGGATTCGATAGCCGGCGAACTTGCCGGAGTAGGGCGTCAGCGTGGTCAGCTCGACGCGTTTGAAACTGGTGGCGATGTCGAGGCTGGCCATCGGGTCGAACGGGTTGACTGCGCCTTTGATGGTGACCGGTGCATAACGGTCGACCTTGCCTTTGATATCGACGCTGGCAGGTTTCGCCTGCCGACTGTCGATGGTGCCGATCTGACCGTTGAGCTGCTGCACGGCGGTGGCGAAGTTTGGCGTCAGGCTGAAGTCGGCGAAGTTGGCCGAGCCATCGTTGATCGCGATGGCGCCAATGTGGATGCCCAAGGGTTTTTCATTGCTCGCCGGTTTGGCTGCAGCGCTTTTTGTGCCGTTGTCGGCCGGTTGCGGAATCAGCAGGTCATCGACGTTGGTGCTGCGGTCATCGTTGATCATGAACCGCGCGTAAGGCTGGAACAGGTTGACCTTGTCGATCGACAGGCTGTCACCGTGCTGGTAATTCAGGCCTTCGACGACCACTTGCTGCCACTTGAGGAAGTCGCGGGTCTTCAGGGTGTCGAGGGTGTGTAATTGATCGATCTGCGCGCGCCCGGTCACGCTGAGGGCCAGCGGTTCGGTGCTCTTGAGATTGACCTTCAGATCGCTGCCGAGCATGCCGCTGCGCAGTTCCAGGCGAATGAACGGATTGATGTACGACTGGGCGACGCGCAGGTCAATGTCCTGGGTCTTGACGTTGAGTTGCGCGTTGACCGGAGCGAGGTTGAGCGTGCCGTCGGCGAAAATCTTGCCTTGCTTGCCGACGCCGCTGTCGAGCTTGAGCTTGAAGGGCGAACCATTGAGGCTGTCGAAATCCTGCAGATCGACGTTCAGCGGGGTCAGGTCCAGCGTCACCGGCGGTTGTGCAGATCGATCGGCGAGGTGCACGGTGTAGTTGCGCAACTGCACATCTTTGAGCAGCACTTGCCACGGTTTGCTTGGCGCCGCTGGTTCAGGCTTCGGTGAATCGGCTGCGGCCGGAGTACTGGCCGGTTCGGCAGCGGCTTTAGCCGCCGGTTTCGACGGTTGGCTGGCAAACAGTTTCTGCCAGTCCAGTTGCTTGTCGGCTTCGAGGGCGGCCCAGGTTTCGAGTTTCTGGCTGCGGATCTTGCCGACCACGACCTGTTGTTTGGCGAGGTCAACGCTGGTTTCGCTGACATCGAGACGTTCAAGTTTTGCCAGTGGGCGGCCGTCCGGGGCCTTGATGGCGAACGGCGCGATGCTCACCGCGACGTTATTGAGCAGCAGTTCGGTTTGTTTCGACAGGTTGAGTTTGTAATCGGTGCTGAGGCTGACCACGCCGTTTTCCAGCACCAGCGGCACCGCATCGCGCACATAGGGCCAGAAAGCTTTCATCTGGCCGTCGGTGACTTTCAGTGTGCCTTCGGAAGTGAACGGAATCAGGCTGAAATTACCGCTCCAGTCGATCCGCCCGCCGGCCGGGCCGATGGCGACCAGAGTCATGTCGGCACTGTCTTCGGGCAGGGTGCTGAGGTTTTTCAGCTCGAAACTGAGGTCATCGTAAAGAAATTCGATCGGCTCGCTCGGGCGCACATCCTGAAAGTGCACCACGCCGCTGGCCAGTTTGATGTTGTCGATACGCAGCGGGAACGGCTTGGCGTCGGGGTCGGCGGGCGTCGGTTCGCTGGCCGGCACATTGAACAGGCCGAGCAGGTTGAGCTTGCCGTCCTTGGCGAAGAGGATTTCGGTCTTTGGCTTGTCCAGTTCGATGTTCGCCAGATGCAGGGCTTTAGTCCACAGACTGTCGATCTGCAGGTCGGCGTACAGGCGTTCGAAGCCGACCTGCTCCTTGCCCGGCTCGCCGATGACCAGGCCCCACAGTGTGACTTCAAGGCTGAACGGGTTGAGCTCGATACGCTGGATGTGTGCAGGTACCGTCGCGTAGTTGGCGAGTTGCTGATTGGCTACCCGCAGCGCAATGCCCGGCAAAATCAGAAACCCCAGCAGGCTGTAGAGCGCCAGAGCGGTTAGCAAGGCGCCAATCGCGCGAATCAATCCTTTGGGCATGTGCGGCTTCATCTGTCTGAATCGGAGTGCCTTGGAGTATGGCACGCGATTCTGGTTCCGAAGTGCTTGATGTGGGGCAGGATTGTTCAGAAATATCGATCAACACATAACCCTGTGGGAGCTGGCTTGCCAGCGATTGCGGTGTGTCAGATAACAGTGATGTAGATTGACGTACCGTCATCGCTGGCAAGCCAGCTCCCACAGGTTATGGCTTGAGGGCTCAGAGCTGCAAGATCAGCGTCTTCAACGGCGGCTGCTGATCCATCGAGGGGAAATCGGCGCCCGGGGTCATCACGCTCCACTCGCGCACTGGCCGCCCGGCCTTTTCCGCGCAGCGCAAGACCTGTTCGCGCCAGTCGTCCATGCTGACCTTCGCCAGGTTGTTGCAGCAGATCAGCACGCCGTTGTCGGCGGTGGTCAGCAGGGCGGGTTTGAGCAGGCTTTGATAGTCGCGCAGCAGGTCGACCGTGCCGAACGCGCTTTTCGCCCACGCCGGTGGGTCGAGCAGTACCAGATCGTATTGGCGTTGTTCGAGGCGCTGATAGCTCGGCAGTTTTTGCCCGCGCCGCTGGCTGATCGGCAGACCGGCGAGTTGGCGAATCGCCGGGAAATAATCGGACTGGATGAATTGCATTTCAGGCAGCTGCGGGTTGAGCAGACCGTTTTCGCGACCGACCGCCAGATTGCCTTCGGCGAAATCCAGGTTGCACACCTCGCGCGCACTACCGGCCGCAGCGCTCAGCCCCACGCCGCAAGTGTAGGCGAACAGATTAAGCACCGATTTGCCCTTGGCGTGGTCCTTGACCCAGCCGCGGGTGTTGCGCAGATCGAGAAACAACAGCGGATCCTGCCCGGCATGGCGCCCGCGCACGCGATAGTTGAGGCCCCATTCGTGACCGACCAGATCCGCCAGCGCTGCCTCGTCAGCCTTATAGACGTGGTCTTCGCGATCGATGCGCGAGTTGCCTCGGGAACGGTCGTTGTAGACCAGCAGGGATTCAAAGCCCAAGGTCTGGTTGACCATGGCGTGCAGTTGCAGCAGGTCGTCGCGCTCCAGCGTCTGGTGGAAACTCTGCACCAGCAGTTGCGGGCCGTAGCGGTCGATGGTCAGCCCGCCCGCGCCTTCCTGGCTGCCATGGAACAGGCGATAGCAATCGGTGCCCTGGCTGTGCAGCTCAGACAGCAAGTCCTGACGTTGATCGAGGGCGGCGCGCAGCGCCTGATTCAAGGAAGACATGCGGGCGCCTTGCTGAAAAAACGCGAAGTCTATCAGCTACTAGCTTCAAGCGGCGAGCTGCAAGCTACAAGCTACAAGCCAATGCGGACCGCTTGAGCTTGCAGCTTGCAGCTCGAAACTTGCAGCTTTCAGTTGTTGAGCCGTTTATCAACCAGTGTCTGCACCACACCCGGATCAGCCAATGTAGAGGTGTCACCCAGGCTGTCGAGTTCGTTGCAGGCGATTTTGCGCAAAATCCGCCGCATGATCTTGCCCGAACGGGTCTTCGGCAGGACTGGCGCCCACTGGATCAGGTCCGGTTTGGCGAAGCTGCCGATTTCCTTGCTGACGTGCGCCAGCAAATCCTTTTTCAGATCGTCGTTCGCTTCGGTGCCGTCCATGGGCGTGACGAAGGCGTAGATGCCCTGGCCCTTGACGTCGTGCGGGTAACCCACCACGGCTGCCTCGGCGATGCTGTCGTGCAGCACCAGTGCGCTTTCGATTTCAGCGGTGCCGATGCGATGCCCGGAAACGTTGATCACATCGTCAATGCGCCCAGTGATCCAGTAATCGCCATCTTCATCGCGGCGCGCGCCGTCGCCACTGAAGTAATAGCCGGGGTAGGGCTTGAAATAGGTGTCGACCATGCGTTGCGGGTCGCCATAAACGCTGCGGATCTGCGCTGGCCAGCTGGACTTGATCGCCAGCACGCCGCTGCCGGCGCCGTGGATTTCCTTGCCGTGTTCATCAAGCAATACCGGCTGGACACCGAACATCGGTTGTGTGGCGCAGCCCGGTTTGATCCGCTGGGCACTGACCAGCGGGCTGAGCATGATGCCGCCGGTTTCGGTCTGCCACCAGGTGTCGACGATCGGGCAACGCTGTTCACCGACCACGTTGAAATACCATTCCCACGCTTCCGGGTTGATCGGCTCACCGACGCTGCCGAGTAATCTGAGGCTCTGCCGCGAAGTTTCCTTCAATGGCCCGGCACCTTCGCGCATCAACGCGCGCAGGGCGGTCGGCGCGGTATAGAAAATGTTGACCTGGTGTTTATCGATGACCTGCCAGAATCGTGCACTGCTCGGGTAGCTCGGCACGCCTTCGAACATCAGCGTGGTTGCGCCGTTGGCCAGCGGGCCGTAGACGATGTAACTGTGGCCGGTGACCCAGCCGACGTCGGCGGTGCACCAGAACACTTCGCCGTCACGATAGTCGAGCACGTATTTGAAGGTCATCGCCGCTTGCAGCAGATAGCCGCCGGTGGTGTGCAGTACGCCTTTGGGTCTGCCGGTGCTGCCGGAGGTGTAGAGGATGAACAGCGGGTCTTCGGCGTCCATCGGCTCCGGCGGGCAGTCGTCGCTGACTTCGCGCACGGCCTGGTGATACCAGAGGTCGCGGCCCTCGGCCCAATCGACCTCACCCTGGGTGCGCTCGACCACCACTACGGTGCTGACGTCAGGGCAACTTTGCAGGGCTTTGTCGACATTGTGTTTCAACGGCACGAACTTGCCGCCGCGTACGCCTTCGTCTGCAGTGATCACCGTGCGGCAATCAGCATCGAGAATACGGTCACGCAAAGAGTCGGGGGAGAAACCGCCAAACACCACTGAATGGATGGCACCGATCCGCGCGCAAGCGAGCATGGCGTAGGCCGCTTCCGGGATCATCGGCATGTAGATGCACACCCGGTCGCCTTTCTTCACGCCACGGCTTTTCAGCACATTGGCCAGTCGGCAAACGTGATGGTGAAGTTTTTTGTAAGTGATCTGCGCTGATTCGGCGGGATCGTCGCCTTCCCAGAGCAGGGCGGTCTGTTCAGCGCGTTGTGCGAGGTGGCGGTCGATGCAGTTGTAGCTGACGTTCAGTTTGCCCCCGGCAAACCAGGCGGCTTCACCGGTGTGCAGATCGCAGCGCTGCACGGTCTGCCACGGCGTGCTCCAGTCGAGGAAGCGCGTGGCCTGTTCGGCCCAGAAAGTGTCGGGGTGTTCAATGGATTCGCGGTACAGACGCCGATAATCGTCCTGACTCAACTGAGCAGCCCGGCGCACGGCATCGGCTTTGGGGAACGTACTGATATCGAACATGACGGTTCCTTATTCTTGTGGTGCGACAAGAATAAAGATGCGCCGAGAGCTCCGGAGGTTCAAGTCATCCACAAAACAACTGTGGGAGCGAGCCTGCTCGCGAAGGCGGCATGTCAGTCAACAATGATGTTGAATGAGCAACCGCTTTCGCGAGCGGGCTCGCTCCCACAGGGAACAGCGCTTGCCTGAAGGCTTATATCAACCGCGGTGACGGCCGCGGAAGTAGTTGATCAGGCCTTGAGTCGAGGCATCATCAGCCACGCTTTCGTCGCTGCCGACCAGGCGGTTGTAAACGCCTTTGCCCAGTTCCTTGCCCAGTTCCACGCCCCACTGGTCGAAGGCGTTGATGCCCCAGACCACGCTTTGCACAAACACCTTGTGTTCGTACATCGCCACCAGCGCGCCGAGGCGACGCGGGCTGATGCGTTCAACCACCAAGGTGTTGCTCGGACGGTTGCCTGGAATCACCTTGTGCGGCGCGAGTCTGCGCACGTCTTCTTCGCTCATGCCTTTGTCGCGCAGCTCGGCTTCGGCTTCCGGCTGGGTCTTGCCGAGCATCAGCGCCTGGCTCTGCGACAGGCAGTTGGCGTACAGCCACTGGTGGTGATCGGCGACCGGGTTGAAGCTGACGATCGGCACGATGAAGTCGGCCGGGATCAACTGGGTGCCCTGGTGCAGCAACTGGTGGTAGGCGTGCTGACCGTTGCAGCCGACGCCGCCCCAGATCACCGGACCGGTATCGGTCGACACCGAAGTGCCGTCCTGGCGCACGCTCTTGCCGTTGGATTCCATGTCCAGCTGTTGCAAGTGCTTGGTGATGTTGCGCAGGTAGTGGTCGTACGGCAGGATCGCGTGGCTTTGCGCACCCCAGAAGTTTCCGTACCACACGCCAAGCAGGGCCAGCAGCACCGGCATGTTCTGTTCGAACGGCGCGGTCTGGAAATGCTGGTCCATGGTGTAGGCACCGGACAGCAGTTCCTTGAAGTTGGACATGCCGATGGCCAGAGCGATTGGCAAACCGATGGCCGACCACAGCGAGTAGCGCCCGCCGACCCAGTCCCACATCGGGAAGATGTTTTCTTCGCGGATACCGAATGCCACCGCTGCAGCGTTGTTGCTCGAAACGGCGATGAAGTGACGATACAGCTCGGCTTCCGAGCCGCCCTGCGCCAGGTACCAGGCGCGTGCGGCCTGAGCGTTTTTCAGGGTTTCGAGGGTATTGAAGGATTTCGACGACACGATGAACAGGGTGGTTTCGGCGCGCAGCTTTTGCGTCAGCTCGTGGAACTCACTGCCATCGATGTTCGCCAGATAGTGGCAGCGCACGCCTTTCTGCGCGTACGACAACAGCGCTTCGGAAACCAGCTCCGGGCCGAGGAACGAGCCACCGATGCCGATGTTGACCACATCAGTGATCGGCTTCTCGGTGTAACCGCGCCACAGACCGTCATGGATGCGGCCGACCAGATCGGTGATCTGGTTGAGCACTTTGTGGACGTCCGGCATCACGTTGACGCCATTGACCGACAGCTTGTCGCCAACCGGACGGCGCAGGGCGGTATGCAGCGCCGGGCGGCCTTCGGAGGCGTTGACGATTTCGCCGTCGAACAGCGCTTTGATCGCGCCCTTGAGGTCGACTTCATTGGCCAGACCCACCAGCAGATTGCGGGTCTCGGCGTTGATCAAATTCTTCGAATAATCGAGAAACAGCCCGCAGCTGCTGAGAGTGAACTGATTGAAGCGCTGCGGATCGGCGTTGAAGGCTTCGCGCATGCTGAAATCCTGCATGGCTTGGCGGTGATCTTTCAACGCTTGCCAGGCAGGCAGAGCGGTAACGTCATGAGGAGTGCGGTAGTACGCCATCGCTGCGGTTTTCCTTTTTACTTGAACGGCCTTTTGAACACTGAACAGACCCGGCACGCCGCTGGTGAGGCGCGGGATCGACTGCATCGACACGATTTGCGGACACAGGGCGAATACAGTAAACCTCGCGCTGCGATCTGTCTTGACTTTGTCTGACCAGATCCCTGTACTTTTTTAACATCCGAACAGGGATTTGGCCGACAAACGGAGAAGGAGCGGGCGTTGCGGCGATTCAGGCGAGCTGAACGGGGATGGCGTTACTGGTGTGGCTCAGCTCGTTGCCGGGCGCCATATAGAGCATGCGCGGCTTGAAGTTGACCAGTTCGGCTTCGCTGTAATGCGCGTAGGCGCAGATGATCACGCGGTGACCGACGCTGGCCTTATGCGCAGCCGCGCCGTTGACTGAAATCATCCGCGAGCCTTCTTCGCCACGAATCGCGTAAGTGGTGAAGCGCTCGCCGTTATCGACGTTGTAAATCTGGATCTGCTCGTATTCACGAATGCCGGACAGGTCCAGCCATTCGCCATCGATGGCGCACGAACCTTCGTAATCGAGCACCGCATGGGTGACTTCCGCGCGGTGCAGTTTGGCCTTGAGCATGATCGCGTGCATTGGGGGCTTCCCGGGTTGGAATCGAACGGCGGGCAGTGTGCCCGAAGGCTTTGGGGGCGGCAATATGGCTGGAATGCAATCTTTCGGACCTTGAAAAACACTGTGGGAGCGAGCCTGCTCGCGAAAGCGTCGGATCAGTCGACATCGTTGTCAGCTGACTGGCACATTCGCAAGCAGGCTCGCTTCCACAGGGATATTGCGGCGGTGGTTTTAAGCGGGTGTATCGAGGTTCAGATGCAAATTATCGATCAACCGCGTGGTGCCGAGAAACGCCGCCACCAGAATCACCAGGTCACGATCCTCAGCCGTTGCCGGACGCAGCGTCAGACCGTGGCGAATTTCCAGATAATCCGGGCGCAGGCCAGCCGCTTCAAGCGCCTGCAACTGTGTACTGATCAGCGCCGGGTAGTCGCGTTCACCTTGCTTGATCGACTCGGCAATGCTGCTCAGCGAGCGGTACACCACCGGTGCCACCGCACGTTGCTCTTCAGTCAAAAAGCCATTGCGCGAAGACAGCGCCAGGCCGTCTGCAGCACGTACGGTCGGCTCGCCGATGATCTGGATCGGCATGTTCAGGTCGTGCACCAGCGCGCGGATCACCGCCAGTTGCTGATAATCCTTCTGGCCGAAAATCGCCAGGTCCGGCTGGACCATGTTGAACAGCTTGCTGACCACGGTCGCCACGCCCTCGAAGTGCCCGGGACGGCTGGCGCCACACAGGCCTTCGGACAATTGCGGCACGCTGACGCGGGTTTGGCCGGCCATGCCGTCGGGGTACATCTCTTCAACGGTTGGGGCGAACAGCAGCGAGCAGCCAGCCTCGAGCAGTTTTTCCTGATCGGCTACCAGCGTACGCGGGTATTTGTCGAGGTCTTCGCCGGCGCCGAATTGCAGCGGATTGACGAAAATGCTCGCAACGACGAAATCCACCCGTTGCGTGGCTTTGGTCACCAGCGCGACGTGACCGCTGTGCAGGTTACCCATGGTCGGCACGAAGCCGATGCGCTTGCCTTCGCTGCGCGCGCGGGCGACGGCGGCGCGCAGTTCACGTACGGTTTTGACGGTGTTCATGCGGAGAATCCATGTTCGATGCCGGGGAACGTGGTGGCTTTGACTTCGCTGACGTAAGCCTTCAGCGCGGACTGGATGCTGTCCTGGCCGTGCATGAAGTTCTTGACGAATTTCGGCACGCGACCGGTGATCGACAGGCCGAGCATGTCGTGCAGCACCAGAACCTGACCATCCGTGGCGTTGCCGGCACCGATACCAATGACCGGAATCTTCACCGCCTGGCTGATCTCCGCGGCCAGTTCACTCGGCACGCATTCAAGCAGCAGCATCGCTGCACCGGCCTGTTCCAGCGAGATCGCGTCGGCGCGCATCTGCCGCGCCTGGTTCTCGTTGCGGCCTTGCACTTTATAGCCACCGAGAATGTTCACTGCTTGCGGGGTCAGCCCCATGTGCGCGCAGACCGGCACACCGCGTTCGGCGAGCAGGCGAATCGACTCGGCCAGCCACAGTGCGCCTTCGACCTTGACCATGTGCGCACCGGCCTGCATCAGCGTGGCGCTGTTGCTCAGAGTCTGTTCGAGGGTGGCGTTGGCCATGAAAGGCAGGTCGGCCAGGATCAGCGCGTCGCTGTTGCCGCGTTTGACGCAGGCGGTGTGATAGGCCATTTCTGCGGTGGTCACCGGCAAAGTACTGTCGTGACCTTGCAGGACCATGCCGAGGGAGTCGCCCACCAGCAGCACTTCGACACCGGCCTGGTTGCAGGCATGGGCGAAGGTCGCGTCATAGCAGGTCAGCATGGTGATCTTTTCACCTTTCTGCTTGAGGCTCTGGAGCGTGGTCAGGGTAATGGCTGGCATGTAAAAAATCCTCGTTCAGGCGCTCTGGAAACTACAGCGAGTAACGCGCGTGATTCGTCATCTACTCAGGCGCACGCTCTTTTGTCGTGCTTATAAGGCCTGGATTGCGCCCGTATGTGCCGGGTTGGCGGCAGCGGGACGCCTATAGTCGTGAGGAGCCAAGCGGAAGTCAATTGCGTGTGTTACCGCATTGTTACGCGCACGGTGTTACCGGCGTTACTGATGCGATTCAGCGGCGCGGCGGGGCTGATTCGAGGATTTTTTGTCAGACAAGAATCGTGAATATGATGCGATCAACTGTAGGAGTGAGCCTGCTCGCGATAGCGGTGGGTCAATCAACATTTCCGTGACTGACCCACCGCTATCGCGAGCAGGCTCACTCCTGCAATCTGGATTTGCGTCAGGCTTGGAAAATGCGTTCCAGACCGACGAACGGGCAGGCGGCCAGCAAGTCTGTCAACGTGCGGCCGTCGGCCAGGCGCAGATCCTGCGGTGCCAGTTCGGCCAGCGGATAGAGCACGAACGCGCGTTCCTGCATCTGATAATGCGGAACCTTCAATCGTGGCTCGTCGATCAGGCGATCGCCGAACAACAGGATATCCAGATCCAGCGTGCGCGGGCCCCAACGTTCCAGACGTTCGCGGCCCTGATCGTTCTCGATTGCCTGCAATGCGTCGAGCAGCGTCAACGGCGCGAGGTCGGTGTCGAGCGCGGCAACGGCGTTGGTGTAACGCGGTTGGCCCGGCAGTAGCGAGTCGCTTTGATAGAACGCTGAAACACCGACAACGCGGGTGTGCGGCACTTGCCCCAGCGCCGCGACGGCGCTGCGCAATTGTTCGGCCGGGTCAGCCAGATTGCTGCCCAGGCCAAGGTAGACGCGTTCCATCGCCTTACTCGCCTGTAGCGCTCGGTGCGCCGGCGCGTTTGCGCTTGGCGCCGCTGCTGCGACGACGCTTGCGTGGCGCGCCGCTGGTGTCGTCACCTTTGCCGCCGAGGTCACGGATCATGTCGCGACGTTCGCTGTCATTGGCGTCCTGGTAGTCGGTCCACCATTCGCCGAGGCCGTCGGTTTCCTCGCCAGCGCTTTCACGCAGCAGCAGGAAGTCGTAACCGGCACGGAAACGCGGGTTGTCCAGCAGCAGGTCGGCGCGTTTGCCGCTGCGCCGTGGCAGACGCTCCTGCATGTCCCAGATTTCGCGGATCGGCATGGTGAAGCGTTTCGGAATGGCGATGCGCTGGCACTGCTCGGCGATCAGCTCGTGGGCTGCTTCCTGCATCGCCGGAATCGGCGGCATGCCACGTTCCTGCAAGCGCAACACTCGTGCTGGCAGCGCAGGCCACAACAACGCAGCAAAGAGGAACGCCGGGGTTACCGGTTTGTTCTGCTTGATGCGCAGGTCGGTGTTGGTCAGGGCTTCGCTGATCAGCGTGTGCGTATATTCCGGGTTGTATTCCAGCGCGTCGGCGCTGGCCGGGAACAGCGGGGCGAACAGTTGCAGATCGACGAGCATTTCGAAAGTGATCGCGCCGTGACCCGAGAGGAACAGCTTGAGCACTTCTTCGAACAGCCGCGCCGATGGAATCTCGCGCAACATCGGCGCCAGTTCGCGGATCGGCTGCACGGTGTGCTTCTCGATACCGAAGTTGAGCTTGGCGGCGAAACGCACCGCCCGCAGCATGCGCACCGGGTCTTCCTGGTAACGCTGCTTCGGGTCGCCGATCAGCCGGATCAAATGATTGCGGATGTCGTGCACGCCGTTGGCGTAGTCGAGGATGCGCTCGCTGACCGGATCGTAATACAGGGCGTTGATGGTGAAGTCGCGGCGTTGCGCGTCTTCTTCCAGGGTGCCATAGACGTTGTCGCGCAGAATCCGCCCGCTCTCGTTGCGCGAAGACTGGTTGCTGTCTTCCTCGTCTTCGTTGACCGGATGGTTGGCGCGGAAGGTCGCGACTTCAATGATTTCGCGACCGAAATGGATATGTACCAGCTTGAAGCGGCGGCCGATGATTCGCGCATTGCGGAATTCGGCACGCACTTGTTCGGGGGTGGCGCTGGTGGCGACGTCGAAATCCTTGGGCGTAATGCCCAGCAGCATGTCGCGCACGCAACCGCCGACCAGATAGGCCTGGTAACCGGCACCTTGCAGGCGTTCGACGATATTCACCGCATAGCGGCTGAATTGCGTTTTCTGCAGCGAGTGTTGACCGCTGTTGAGCACTTCAGGGGTGCTGCGGATGTGTTGCGTACGACGCACGGGAGTTCGGAATGACTGGAACAGCTTCTTCAGCATGGGATGCACTGTTTGAAGGAATGTTCGGCCATACCAAAGAATGACCGCATGATGGGCGCAGATTCTAGCATTTAGTCGAGGGATGGTGTAGGACACAGCAGATTCAAGCTGAAAGCCGCAAGCTACAAGGGTGGAGCGGGGGTGATCGGAGGATTTTTTACAGAAGGGAGAAACTACAAGGGGAGCCGAAGCTCCCCAAGAAGTAGTTGCGTGCTCTTTTTATTATTGATTCGGGCTTCTTGTTTTTGTTGAGTGCCCTCGCCACGAAGTGTTTCCTTCGTGACCCTCCCAATCGGGAGCCAAGAGCAAACGGATTGCTTTGGTCGCTGAATTGCAGTGATCTGTCGATCCAACCAGTACAGGCTCTGTCTTAGGACAGTTTTTGTTGTTCTCGGCCTGGTCGTGGGGCAAGCCCCAAATACAACGCCTCTCCAAAAGAATCAGTTAGCTGCGCCTCTCGCCGTCTTGTTTTTATTGTGCGTGAGTCGATTCGTCTTATTTTTATTGTCTTGTACATTGCTTGTTATTGTTCTTGTACCAAACATATAGCAGGGTGCGTGCCAACTTTTGCGAACCCCAGTGAAACAAGGGGTTAGGTCGATATAACCGTTTTGCAGGGGCGAAAAAAAGCCGGGGTTTCGTTACCGATAACCCCGGCTTCTGTTACGTGAATCGACTGCGGTAACAGTTTTTTCACAATCTCATGCGTTACCCGCGCACGCGACAGGTAACGTTCAGCTCTCGCTCGCCACCCCGGTTTTACGCCGCGGAATGCCCAGGCGCTGGCGGCGTTCCCACAGGCATTTGCGACTCACGCCCAGTTTGCGCGCCAGTTCAGTCTCGGTCATGTGGTCCTGATGCTCGAGGACGAAGTGCTGGAAGTAGTCTTCCAGCGACAGATCCTCGGTCGGCTCATGGCTGCTGTTGCTGGCGTTACCGCCGGTTTGCGGCGGCAGGCCGATGAACTCGTCGTCTTCCAGATCGCTCAGCTCGATGTCGATGCCCAGCAGGTCGGCCGAAATCTCCGGACTTTCACTGAGAATCACTGCGCGCTCGACAGCGTTCTCCAGCTCGCGCACGTTACCCGGCCAGGAGTAATGCCGAATGGCCTGTTCGGCATCGGCGGCAAATTTCAGGTCGGTACGGTTGATGCGCGCGCTTTGGCGGGCGAGGAAGGCATTGGCGATTTCGTTGACGTCGGCGCCACGCTCGCGCAGGGCCGGTAGTTTCAGGGCGATCACGTGCAGACGGTAATAAAGGTCTTCACGGAACTGGCCGATTTTCGCCAGACTCTTGAGATCGCGGTGAGTCGCGGCGATCAGGCGCACGTCGACTTTCTGCGACTGCACCGAGCCGACCCGGCGAATTTCACCTTCCTGCAAAACACGCAGCAGACGCGCCTGAGCTTCCAGCGGCAGTTCGCCGATCTCGTCGAGAAACAGCGTGCCGCCGTCCGCCGCTTCGACTAGGCCGGCACGCCCGGCGCTGGCGCCGGTGAACGCGCCTTTCTCGTGGCCGAACAGCTCGGACTCGATCAGGCTTTCCGGAATGGCCGCGCAGTTCACCGAGATCATCGGTGCCTTGGCGCGTTTCGACAGGTTGTGCAGGGCGCGGGCCACCAGTTCCTTACCGGTACCGGACTCGCCCTGGATCAGCACATTGGAATCGGTCGGCGCGACTTTGCGGATCTTGCTGTACAGATCCTGCATCGGCGGGCAGGAACCGATGATGCCGATTTCACCGTTGCTGTTATCCACAGAAGCTTTGCCGTTGCCAGTGGCAGGCTTGCTCGAGGCGGTTTCAGCGGCAGCAGGTGCCGACTGACGATCACGCAGGATGCGGGCCACCGCTTGCAGCATTTCATCGTGGTCGAAAGGCTTGGCGATGTAATCGACCGCGCCCATCTTCATCGAGTCGACCGCCGAGCGCAGGCTGGCGTAGCTGGTCATGATCAGCACCGGCGTGCCTTGGCCGAGCTTGATCAGCTCGGTGCCCGGCGCGCCCGGCAGGCGCAGATCGCTGACGATCAGATCGAACGTAGGAATGGTGAAGCGTTCTTGTGCTTCCTGCACTGAACCGGCTTCGCTGACCTGGTACTGGTTGCGTTCCAGCAGGCGGCGCAAGGCGGAGCGGATAATTGTTTCGTCTTCGACGATCAAAATGTGCGGCATTGATTCGATACTCTCGACGGTCTCAGTTCACAGCGGACGTCGCTTCGACATGACGCGGCAATGTCACCCGGATACGGGTGCCGCGCTGGCTGGTGACATCAGCCGGGCTGTCGATGGTGATTTGTCCATAATGCTCTTCAACGATGGAATAGACCAGTGCAAGGCCCAGACCGGTGCCTTCACCCGGATCCTTGGTGGTGAAAAAAGGTTCGAACAATCGGTCCATGATGTTCTTCGGAATACCGCTGCCTTCGTCTTCGACGATCAGATCGACCGTGTGTTCGCCGGCTTCGCTCTTGACCCGTACCGCACTGTGCGGCGGCGAGGCGTCGCGAGCGTTGGAGAGCAGGTTGATCAAGACCTGGGCGAGTCGCTGCGGATCGCCTTCGACCCAATGATCGGGATCGCACAGGTTGTAGAACTGCACTTCAAAATTGCGTCGATTCAGCGCCAGCAGACCAATCGCGTCCTGTGCCACTTCGGCCAGACAAACCGGCTCGTCGCTGTGCTGATGGCTGCCGGCGTGAGCGAAACTCATCAACGATTGAACGATGCGCGAGACGCGTTTGGTCTGCTCGAGAATCTGCCCGCTGATTTCCGTCAGCTCGCCGTCGTCTTCGCGCTCTTCGCGCAGATTCTGCGCCAGACAGGCGATGCCGGTAATCGGGTTGCCGATTTCGTGGGCCACGCCCGCCGCAAGGCGGCCGATGCTGGCCAGGCGCTCGGAATGCACCAGTTTGTCTTCGAGCATCTGCGTTTCGGTCAGATCCTCCACCAGCAACACCAAGCCACTGTTGCCCGGCGCCAGCGGCTCGTCGATCGCCGCCTTGTGCAGGTTCAGCCAACGGGTCTGGCCATCGAGGGCGAGATGCTGTTTATGCAAATGCTCGTCGGGCAGATTGATGAAGCCCTGCAACAGATCTTTCCACGGCTCGCCAATGGTACTCAAGCGCGAACCGACGACACGCTGCGCGGCGATCCCGGTGAGTTCTTCCATGGCCTTGTTCCACATCAGGATCTCCTGATCCTTGGCCAGCGAACAGACACCCATCGGCAGTTCCTGCAGGGTCTGGCGGTGGTAGCGGCGCAGCGCATCGAGTTCGGCGGCAAGTCCTGTGAGGCGCGAGTGGTAATCCTCAAGGCGACTTTCGATGAAATGGATGTCTTCGGTGACGTAGTTTTCGCCGCCGGCCTTGTACGGCAGGAAGGTTTCGACCATGTCCTGGGCGACGCTCGGGCCCATCAGCCCGGACAGGTTGGCCTCGATGCGGTCGCGCAAACGGCGCAAGGCGTACGGGCGGCGCTCGTCGAACGGCAGATACAGGTCACGCAGCGCTTGCTCGACTTCTTTCTGCGCAGCCTTGGCGCCCAGCGGTTTCGCCAGTTGCGTGGCGAATTCCTGCGGCGAGGCGGCGTGCAGTTCGCGGCGTTGTGGACGACGCACGTTATCCACAGCGCAGGCTTCGGCGGCACTGGCTTCTTCAGGGCTGGCGTTGGTGAACAGCGAGATCAAGGTGAACATCAACACGTTGGCCGCCAGCGAGGCGATCGCCGCCATGTGCCAACTGGTGTCGTCGAGCACGTAGATCATGTTCAGCAGCGGAATGTAGAAACCCTGCAGATTGCCGACCAGTGGCAACAACATGGTCACCACCCAGACCAGAATCCCCGCCAACAGGCCGGCGATGAAGCCGCGCCGATTGGCGGTCGGCCAGTACAGCACCGACAGTACCCCCGGCAAGAATTGCAGGGTCGCCACGAACGCGACAATCCCGAGGTTGGCCAGATCCTGCTCGGCGCCGAGCATCAGGTAAAAGCCGAAACCGGCCATGATGATCGCGACGATCAGCGCGCGGCGCGTCCACTTCAGCCAGCGGTAGATATTGCCTTCGGCCGGTGGCTGATAAAGCGGCAGCACCAGATGATTCAGTGCCATGCCCGACAGCGCCAGCGTGGTCACGATGATCAGCCCGCTGGCCGCCGACAGCCCGCCGACATACGCGAGCAACGCCAGCGGTTTGCTGTTGGCGGCGATGCCGATGCCAAGGGTGAAATATTCCGGGTTGGTCGTGGCGCCGAGTTTCAACCCGGCCCAGAGAATCAGCGGCACCGCCAGGCTCATCAGCAGCAGAAACAGCGGCAAACCCCAACTGGCGCTGACCAGCGAGCGCGGGTTGAGGTTTTCGGTAAAGGTCATGTGGTACATGTGCGGCATGACGATCGCCGAGGCGAAGAACACCAGCAGCAGCGTGCGCCACGGCCCTTCCTGCAACGGCGTATGCAACGCGGCGAGGGCGGTCTGGTTTTGCAGCAGCCACAGTTCGAGTTGTTGCGGACCGTCGAACACGCCGTACAACGCATACAGGCCGACGCCGCCGAGGGCGACCAGCTTGATCACCGACTCGAAGGCAATCGCAAACACCAGCCCTTCGTGTTTCTCGCGGGTGGCGATGTGTCGCGAGCCGAAGAAGATCGTGAACAGAATGATCAGCGCGCAAAATGCCAGGGCGACGCGGCTCTGGATCGGCTCGCCGGTGAGGATACCGATCGAATCGGCCACGGCCTGAATCTGCAGGGCCAGCAGCGGCAGTACGCCGATCAGCATGAAGATCGTGGTCAGCGCGCCGGCCCAGGTGCTGCGAAAACGAAACGCGAACAGGTCCGCCAGCGACGACAGTTGATAGGTGCGGGTGATTTTCAGGATCGGATAGAGCAGCACTGGCGCCAGCAGAAACGCACCGGACACGCCCAGGTAACTGGAGAGAAAGCCGTAGCCATATTGATAGGCAAGGCCGACCGTGCCGTAGAACGCCCAGGCACTGGCATAGACTCCCAGCGACAAGGTGTAGGTCAGCGGGTGGCGAATGATCGCGCGCGGGATCATGCCCCGTTCGCTGACCCAGGCAACGCCAAACAGCGCCGCCAGGTACGCGGCGCTGACCAGGATCATCTGGGTCAGGCTAAAGCTCATCGGCATCTTTTTGGCTCTGCAGGATGAAGGTCACGACAATCAGGATCAGCCAGAGCAGATAAGGGCGATACCAGGCGCCCGTCGCGTCGATCCACCAATCCATGATGGCGGGGGAAAACAGGTAGATCCCCACGACTAAAAGCAGGACCAAGCGATAGATGTACATCCCGGCCTCTCTTTTTTATGCGCGTGCCCGAAAACGTGCGGCGATGGTAACGGATGGGCGCGTGACTGCAAGGGGCGTCATTGCAGTTGCGCCTCAGGCAGGGTCAGTGTGCGCGGGATTTTCGCCGCATCCCAGTGCGTGCTGCCCCAGGCGAGCAGTTCACGCGGCGAAGCGTGGGCGAGTTCAGAGCCGGGGTTCTGCCCCAGCGCGCGCAGGGCTCGCAGCAGTAACGGTGTGGCCTGGTCGGCCGCAAGCGGCGGCGAGCGGTACGACTTGCCGAGTTTGTTGCCGTCCGGCTGGGTGATGAGCGGCAGGTGCAGGTAGCGCGGCTGACGCAGGCCGAGCAATTCCTGCAGATACAACTGGCGCGGGGTCGAGTCGAGCAGATCGGCGCCACGCACGATGTCGGTGATGCCTTGCCAGGCGTCATCCAGCACCACCGCCAGTTGATAGGCGTAGAGCCCGTCGCGACGACGAATGACAAAGTCGCCGACATCCCGGCCCAGATGCTGGCGGTACTCGCCCTGCACGCGGTCGATGAAGTGATACTCCAGCTCCGGCACGCGCAGGCGGATCGCCGCGTCCTGCTGATCATGACCAGCGTTGCGACAAAAGCCCGGATAAATGCCGTTGTACGGTTCGAGTTGTTTGCGCGAGCACGTGCAGGCGTAGGCCAGGCCGTGATTGAACAGGCTGTTGAGCACTTCGGCATAGGCGTCGTGGCGATCGCTCTGACGCACCATTCTGCCGTCCCATTCGAAACCGTAACTCTCCAGCGCCTTGAGAATCGCCGCTTGCGCACCGGGCTCTTCGCGCGGCGGATCGAGATCTTCCATGCGCACCAGCCAGCGCCCGCCAACCGAGCGTGCGTCGAGGTAGGAGGCGAGGGCGGCGACCAGCGAACCGAAGTGCAAGTGGCCACTGGGGGTCGGGGCGAATCGGCCGATGTAGGCGGGGGAGGTTCTTACGGTCATGGGGACGAAAGCTATTCAGAGTTGACTCAGCTTATCCCTGTGGGAGCGAGCCTGCTCGCGAATGCGCACTTCCAGACAATTCAATGTTGACTGGAACACCGCTTTCGCGAGCAGGCTCGCTCCCACAAAGGCAGAAGCAGGTTAGGCAGGCAAATGTCAGAAACAAAAACGGAGCGTTCGCACGCTCCGTTTTTCGTTCAGGTCGCAATCACTTGCCGACCTGTTTTTCCTTGATTTCCGCCAGGGTCTTGCAGTCGATGCACAGATCCGCCGTCGGGCGGGCTTCGAGGCGCTTGACGCCGATCTCGATGCCGCAGGACTCGCACCAGCCGTATTCTTCGTCCTGAATCAGCTCAAGCGTCTTGTCGATCTTCTTGATCAGCTTGCGCTCGCGGTCGCGGGCGCGCAGTTCGAGGGCGAACTCTTCTTCCTGGCTGGCACGGTCGGCCGGGTCAGGGAAGTTGGCCGCTTCGTCTTTCATGTGATCAACCGTACGGTCGACTTCCTGCATCAAGTCCTGTTTCCACTTGTTCAGGATCTTGGTGAAGTGCGCGCGCATCGGAGCGCCCATGTACTCTTCACCCGCCTTCGGAACGTAAGGTTCGAAGCCGCTGATCGTCGCTTGCTGCTGTTGCTTTGCTTGGGTGGACATGAAATAGACCGCCTCTACTCTTGTAATCCATTGCGCAGGATTGCTCCATCACCGACACCTGCCGGCCCTGCGGCTGCAAGCGGGCGAACTTACCAGATCAAATCAGCCTGCGCTACTCCCGGATGTCGAGCCCCCGGCGGGTGGCGCTTGCAGATGTTTGGCAAGCCGTGTCTGTGGGAATGGAGACCTGTTCAATCACTGATTTTAGTCAATCCTGGAGCGTACGTTCAGATCGTTACAGTCCAGCGTTCTTGAGGCTGTGACCTTCACGGGTTCTCGCTCGTTCCGGCAGACAGGTAGAATCGTCTCTTTTTTCCGTCGAAGGCATTTCAATGGCCCCCTACAGTGCGCGCAGTCGTGCGATCGAACCGTTTCATGTGATGGCGCTGCTCGCGCGGGCCAATGAATTGCAGGCCGCCGGGCACGACGTGATCCATCTGGAGATCGGCGAGCCGGACTTCACCACCGCCGAGCCGATCATTCGCGCCGGGCAAGCGGCGCTGACGGCGGGCAAGACCCGCTACACCGCGGCGCGCGGGATTCCCGAGTTGCGCGAGGCGATTGCCGGGTTCTATCAATCGCGGTACGGGCTGAACATTGATCCGCGGCGGATTCTGATCACCCCGGGCGGCTCCGGCGCGCTGCTGCTGGCCAGTGCGTTGCTGGTCGATCCCGGCAAGCACTGGTTGCTGGCCGACCCCGGCTACCCGTGCAACCGGCATTTCCTGCGGCTGGTCGAGGGCGCGGCGCAATTGGTGCCGGTCGGGCCGGACGTGCGCTATCAACTGACCCCCGATCTGGTCGCGCGGCACTGGGATCGCGACAGCGTGGGCGCATTGGTTGCGTCGCCGGCCAACCCGACCGGGACGATTCTGACTCGCGATGAACTGGCCGGGTTATCCACCGCCATCAAGGCGCGTCACGGTCATCTGGTGGTCGACGAGATCTATCACGGCCTGACGTATGGCACCGATGCCGCCAGCGTTCTGCAAGTGGATGACGGTGCGTTCGTGCTCAACAGCTTCTCCAAGTATTTCGGCATGACCGGTTGGCGCCTCGGCTGGCTGGTCGCGCCGGACGCAGCGGTGAGCGAGCTGGAAAAGCTGGCGCAAAACCTCTACATCAGCGCGCCGAGCATGGCGCAGCACGCGGCGCTGGCCTGTTTCGAGCCGGCGACGATCGCAATTTTCGAAGAGCGCCGCGCCGAATTCGGCCGCCGCCGCGATTTCCTTCTGCCGGCGCTGCGCGAACTGGGCTTCAACATTGCCGTCGAGCCTGAAGGAGCGTTTTATCTGTACGCCGATATCAGCCAGTTCGGCGGCGATGCCTTCGCGTTCTGTCAGCATTTCCTCGAAACCGAGCACGTTGCCTTCACCCCGGGCCTGGATTTTGGCCGCTATCAGGCCAGCCACCATGTGCGTTTTGCCTACACGCAAAACCTTGATCGCTTACAGGAAGCGGTGGAGCGTATCGCCCGTGGCTTGAAGAGCTGGCAAGGCTGATGCGCTTTTATCCACAGCTTGAAGAAGCTCGCCTGATCCGCCGATACAAACGTTTCCTCGCTGATATTGAAACCGTTAGCGGCGAGTTGCTGACCATTCACTGTCCCAACACCGGCTCAATGCTCAACTGTCAGGTTGAGGGCGGGCAGGTCTGGTTCAGCCGCTCGAATGACCCCAAGCGCAAGCTGCCCGGCACCTGGGAGATCGGCGAAACCCCGCAGGGGCGCTTGTTCTGTGTGAATACCGCACGGGCGAATGGGTTGGTCGAAGAAGCCTTGCAGGCGGGGGTTATCACCGAGCTGAACGGCTTTACCGCGTTGAAGCGCGAAGTCGCCTACGGGCAGGAAAAAAGTCGCATCGATTTTCGCCTCGAATACCCGAGCGGTCCGGCGTATGTCGAAGTGAAAAGCGTCACCCTGGGCTTCGATGAAACGGCGGTGGCGGCGTTCCCTGATGCCGTGACCCAGCGTGGCGCCAAGCATCTGCGCGAGCTGGCGCATCTGGCGCGCGACGGCATTCGTGCGGTGCAGCTGTATTGCGTAAACCTGACCGGCATCGAAGCCGTGCGCCCGGCCGAGGAAATCGATTCGGCTTACGCAGAGGCGCTGCGCGAAGCGGTTGCCTGCGGCGTGGAAGTGCTGGCTTACGGCGTGCGCCTTGACCATGAGGAAATGGTCATCGACCGCCGACTCGAGGTGCGGCTAAACGGTTAAACCTTTATCCACAGGCCTTGCGAGTCTTCCTCGCATTCAATCGCCGTGAGCGATTGCCCGGCACACGGGCCGGCGACGCATTCACCGTCCTCGATCAGAAACAGTGCGCCATGGGTGGCACACTGGATCAGGCTGTTGCTCGGGTCGAGAAACCGGTCAGGTTGCCACTCCAGCCCAACGCCACGGTGCGGGCAGCGATTCAGATAAACGTAGGCCTGTCCGCCACGGCGTACGGCAAACAATTTTTTGCCGTCGATTTCGAAGCCGCGGCTGCTGGCTTCGGGCAGCTCAGTGCCGGCGCAGAGAAACTTCATGGCTATCCTCAAGAGTCTGCTCGTGTCTGGATATGTCCGAGCTTGACGGTTAAATGCAAACAATTATCAAATGGCCGCCTTCTCCCACAGGGAGTCTGGCAGCTGTCGAGGATACTTGGCTCGCTCTGCGGATGCCCGGGAAACCTTACCCAAGGAAGCTGTGTATGCGCCTGAGTCCCCGCATTGCTGCGTTGTGTGTCGGCTGGCTGTTCAGTCATCACGCTGTCGCGGCTGATCTGCCACAACGCTGGGTCAGCGCCGGTGGTGCGCTGTCGGAATGGGTCAGTGCGCTGGGCGGCGAAGCGAAACTGGTCGGCGTCGATACCACCAGCCAGCATCCGCAATCACTCAAGGCGCTGCCAGGCATCGGTTATCAGCGCAGTCTTTCTGCCGAGGGCATTCTCAGCCTGCGCCCGGACATGCTCATCGGCACCGAAGAAATGGGCCCGCCGCCGGTGCTGGCTCAGGTCAAGGCAGCCAAGGTCCGCGTCGAGCTGTTTTCGGCGCAAGCGGATCTGCCGACGTTGGCGCAAAACGTCACTCGTCTGGGTCAGTTGTTGGGCGCAGAAGCGCAGGCGAAGCAACTGCTGCAAACTTATCAACAGCAACTCGATGCGCAACAGGCGCGGGTGGCTCAGGCGCAAACCGCACAAAAAGCCCCGGGCGTGCTGCTGTTGCTCGGTCACGCCGGAGGCAAACCGCTGATTGCCGGCAAGGACACCGCCGCCGATTGGCTGCTGCAACAGGCAGGCGGGCATAACCTCGCGACTCATAGCGGTTACAAACCCTTTTCGGTGGAGTCGCTGGCCGGCCTTGATCCCGAAGTGTTGGTATTCGCCGATCGTGCGCTGAGCGGCGAGGCGGCGAAAACCGCGCTATTCAAGGAAAATCCGATTTTGAGTTCCAGTCGCGCGGCCAGGGCCGGGCGGGTGATGGAGCTGGATCCGACACTGCTGGTCGGCGGGCTCGGGCCGCGCTTGCCGGCTGCACTGAAAACCCTGTCTGACGGTTTTTATCCGGCCAAGGGCGGCCAATGACCACACTGGTCAAACCGCGTGGCCTGTTCATCGGCCTGACACTGCTGTGTCTGTTGGCAATTTGGCTGTCACTGGCGCTCGGGCCGGTCAGCCTGCCGCTGTTCGATACCTTGCGCGCCGCGTTGCGCCTGCTGGGGGTGCCGCTGGCGCCGGACGGTCTGGAGCAGGCCGAACTGATCCTTGGACAGATTCGTCTGCCGCGCACCTTGCTCGGTCTGGCGGTGGGTGGCGTGCTGGCGTTGTCCGGCGTGGCGATGCAGGGCTTGTTTCGCAATCCGCTGGCCGATCCGGGATTGGTCGGTGTTTCCAGTGGCGCAGCGCTGGGAGCAGCGATTGCGATTGTTGGCGGCGAGATGTTTGGCGAAGTGCCGGAAGGCTTCGCGCCGTATCTGCTGTCGGTGTGCGCATTTCTCGGCGGGCTCGGGGTGACGGCACTGGTCTATCGACTCGGCCGGCGTAACGGGCAGACCCACGTCGCGACCATGTTGCTGGCGGGCATCGCGCTGACGGCGCTGGCCGGCTCGGCCGTCGGCCTGTTCACTTATCTGGCGGATGACGCGACCCTGCGCACGCTGACCTTCTGGAATCTCGGCAGCCTCAATGGCGCCAGCTACGCGCGGCTGTGGCCGTTGCTGATCATCAGCGCCGCTGTCGCGTTATGGCTGCCGCGTCGGGCCAAGGCCTTGAATGCCTTGCTGCTCGGCGAGTCGGAGGCCGGGCATCTGGGGATCGACGTCGAGCGGCTCAAGCGTGAACTGGTGTTCTGCACCGCACTGGGTGTCGGCGCGGCGGTGGCGGCGGCGGGTATGATCGGTTTTGTCGGGCTGGTGGTGCCGCACCTTGTGCGACTGCTCGCCGGCCCCGACCATCGCGTGCTGTTGCCGGCCTCGGTGCTGGCCGGTGGCAGCCTGTTATTGCTCGCCGATCTGGTGGCGCGGCTGGCGCTGGCGCCGGCGGAGTTGCCGATCGGTATCGTCACGGCATTCATCGGCGCACCGTTCTTTCTTTATCTGCTGCTGCGAGGGCGGGCCTGATGCTGAGCGCGCACAAACTGCAGATTCAGCGCGGGCGCAAAACCGTGCTCGATGAGGTCACGCTGCAACTCGAAGCGGGCGAAGTGCTCGGCGTACTCGGGCCGAACGGTGCGGGCAAAAGTACGTTGCTCGGCGCGTTGTGCGGGGAGTTGGCCGCCAGCGCGGGCGAGGTGTTGCTCGATGGCAAGCCGTTGAATGACTGGGCGCGAGTCGAACGTGCGCAACGGCTGGCAGTCTTGCCGCAGGTGTCGACGCTGGACTTTGCCTTTCGCGTCGAAGAAGTGGTCGGCATGGGCCGTTTGCCCTATCAAAGCGGCCGCATGCGTGACGAGGAGATCATCGCTGCGGCATTGGCGGCGGCCGATGCCGGGCATCTGAACGGGCGCAGTTATCTGGCGTTGTCCGGTGGCGAGCGCCAGCGCGTGCACCTGGCGCGGGTGCTGGCGCAGTTGTGGCCGGGGCAGGCCGGGCAAACGCTGTTGCTCGACGAGCCGACTTCAATGCTCGATCCGCTGCATCAGCACACCACTTTGCAGGCGGTGCGTGAGTTTGCCGATCGCGGCGCGGCGGTGCTGGTGATCCTGCATGATCTGAACCTCGCTGCGCGTTATTGCGATCGCATCCTGCTGCTGGAAAACGGCCGACCAGTGGCCCTGGATACGCCCGAGCGGGTGCTGCGCCCGGATACACTGCAAGCGGTGTTCGGACTGCAAGTGCTGGTGCAGCCGCACCCGGAGCGCGGGCATCCGCTGATCATCGCCCGCTGACCGAATCGTCGAGGTGTGTGCATGCGAAGACTGTGGTTGTTGCTGCTGGTGGTGCTTGCAGGGTGTCAGCATGCTGTCGCGCCAGCACCGGTCAGTGGCGAAATTCGCGACCTGCACAGCGGTGAAGTGCTGACCGCAGAGCAACTGGTGACGCGTCTTGCGGATCCCGAGCGACTGATCATCGGTGAGCAACATGACAATGCCGATCACCACGCTGTGCAGTTATGGCTGTTGCAGGCGCTCGGCGAGCAGCGCCAGCAGGGCAGTCTGTTGCTGGAAATGCTCACGCCCGATCAGCAGCCCAAAGTGGCTACCGCGCAGCAGATGCCGGCATCCGCCGATGTTGCCAAAGCGCTGGACTGGCAGGACGGCTGGGACTGGACGCTTTATGGTCCGATCGTACGCTTCGCGCTCTCGCAACCGTATCCGCTGCTGGCGGCCAATCTCGACAACAACGAAATCCGCGCAGTCTATCGAGAGTCTCCCGCGCTGAGCGGTGCGCGCAGCAACGCGGCATCGGTGCAAAACACACTGTTGGAACAAATCAGCGATTCCCACTGCGGCTTGCTGCCCGAATCGCAAATGCCGGCGATGCTGGCGGTTCAGCAACAGCGTGATCGGCGCATGGCTGAACGCCTGCTCGCGGCGCCCACGCCCTCAATCCTTCTGGCTGGCGCCTGGCATGCACGCAAGGATGCCGGCGTGCCGCTGCATGTTCTCGATTTGGGCGCGGCCGATGCCCCCACAGTGCTGATGCTGGCCGAGCAAGGCGAAAAGGTGACTGCGGTGATGGCCGATTATGTCTGGTACACACCTGCCACGTCGAAACCGGATTACTGCGAGCAGATGCGCAAACAGTTCGGTAAATGACTTTTTTGCGGGCAAAAAAGACCCGGTAAAAACCGGGTCAAATAACCGTGATTAGCCTGATGAGGAGATAATCTGAGAGTCCGAACCAAGGGCTTTTCAGAATATCGACTGATCTCGCGACCAGTTGTGATAATCATAGCGATTCTCATTACCGCGTCAACCACTGATTTGCCGTTTTTACGATTCAGTCGCGAAAATGGCCGGAATGCCGCGAAAATCAAGGGCTTCAGTGTTGGCCGTCAGCGACGGTGGCGGGTGCGATCTGCCGGTTCAATTGGCCGATGCGCCGCGCCATGCTTTCGATCAGGCTGTGAGCGATCTTGGGGTTCGTCCGAGCCATGCTCAAAAACTGATCACCCGGGATCAACATCACCGTGCTCGGTACGCGCGCAATCACTGTGGCGTTGCGCGGTTCGCCGGTGAAGATCGCCATGGCGCCGAAAATCTCGTCCCTGGCGACGTCGCCGACCTTGTGTCCATCAACAAACGCTTCGGCATGCCCGTCGATGATCACAAACACATGATCGGCAACGTCACCCTGCCTGATCAGGGTTTCGCCAGCCTCGACCCGTTTGAAACCGTTAGTGCTGCGAAATTCGCGCGGTTTCAGCTCTGCTACGGCGTGGGCCAGGATGGCCATGTGACCTTGCATGTATTCAACGAACTGCTCCGCGCGGCCTGCGTCAGCGTAAAGATGCCGGAACAGCTCTTCACGGCGGTAGGGCTGCAAACGCAGCGGTGCGTCGCAGTACCAACGACAATCAGCCCAGGCATCACCCTGCTGCAGACCGATCAGATCGCCTTCCTGCCAGTAAATCAGCGGTCGCGCGCCGATGTGGCCGTTGATCACACCGTCAATCAGCAGAAACAACTGTCCGGCGGGCAACAGGGGCAGCAAATCATCCGTCGCATCCACCTGCAAAACCGGCCCGCAAGGAGCGAGATCTCGCACCCACTGCACGGGCAGGCTTTGCAAACGGTTGATCATTGCATCGGTATACGCCGATTGTTCGCCCAGTAAATACATGACGGTCGCTGCCCGTTCAGTTCTTGTGACGCGCGGAAATGGCTTCGAGCTGCTTGTTCAGGGCGTCCTTGCGCTCGGCGGGGATGTCGTTCCAGTGCACATCCATCAGGGCGCCTTCGATCGCATACAACAACACCTTCGATGCACGAAAACCGCGGGTACGCACGGCCCGGTAGGCGTCCACTGCGCCGAGCCGACGCAAGTCCGAGGCGCTGTGGATGCCCACGGCATGCAGCCATTGCGCCGACGTCTTGCCAAGATTTTTCAGGTGTTGCAGTTCATCATTCATCAAGCCTCCTTGCGACGGCCGAATGGTGCGTGGGCGAGCTTCTCAGGAGTGTAGCCATCAGTAGGAAAAGCGTGGTTGTTTGGTCGGATTCGACGCAAATGCTTCTAAGAAAGGGGATAAAGATCTACGAATGCAGAAGGGAAGGGGCATAGCGCATAACAAATGTGGGAGCGAGCCTGCTCGCGAAGACGGTGGATCAGCCGCTACCTATATCGACTGACACTACGCCTTCGCGAGCAGGCTCGCTCCCACAAGGGGGGGCCAGGGCTGACAGCGATCTCAGCGCGTGCGATAGCGCAAGCGCGTGCCGAAATTCATCGACATCAGAATCTCGTCGGCACTCAGCTCCGGCGGGAAGTACGCACCGGAAATCTGTGCGTGGGCCAGGCTTGCGCCTTCCAGCTGTGCGTTACGGAAATCGATGCCACGCAAATCGGCGGAACGGAAATACGCGTCGCGGAAATCCACGCCATCGGCGTTCAACTCGCGCAGATCGAGACCGCGGAAATCGCCGCCGACCATGTCGATCGGACCGTCCTGCGGACGCTCCTTGTTGAAACCAGTGATGTCGTCTTTGTGCAGCAAGGCATACAGCGGCGTATCGAGAAGTTTCGGCTGGCTCATGTCAGATCACCTGTTGGTTTTATGGCGCCAGTATAGTGCCACTATTTGGCGGCCGTGAAGCGAGCGAGGGCTTCACGGCCGAAATAGTTTCTTACAGGCCTGGCAGGCGCTGACGAATCTGCGCGACCACTGTGTCGAGCGTGCCGGATTCATTGGTCTGCACGCGTTTGCTGCGCAGAATCTCTTCTGGCGTCAGCGCTTCACGGTTGGCCTGTTGCGCTTCGATCACCGCCAGGGTGGCGTCGGACGGGTCCTTCTGGTCGGCTTGGCGCATCGCCAGCCAGCTCTCGATCACCGCTTGCGGCGCGTTGCAGTCGAGAATCAGGAAGGGCGTGCCGGTGGCTTCGGCGATTTTCGCGGCGTTGTCACGTTGTTCGCGTTTCAGGTAAGTGGCGTCGATCACCACCGGGAAACCGGCGTGCAGGATCACTTCGGCGATTTCGTGCAGGCGCGCATAAGTCGCGGTGCTGGCATCGGCGCTGTAAATCCCGGCCTGTACGTCGTTGGCGACGGTCTGCTCGCCGAACAGGCGCTTGCGCTCGACATCCGAACGCAGGCGGATCGCGCCCAGTGCCTCGACCAGGCGCATGGCAACATGGCTTTTGCCGACCGCGGACACGCCGTGGGTGATCGCCATGAAGCGTGACGGAATGGTGCTGTAGCTTTCCGCCAGGTTGGCGTAGTTGCGGTACTGGCGCAGGGTGGTGGCGCGCTGCACGGCGGTCGCGTCCGCCGGCATGCTGAACAGCGCGACCTTCGCGCGCACCAGCGCGCGGTAGGCTTTATAGAAGTTCAGCACTTCCAGGCCCTGATAGTCGCCGGTCAGTTCCAGGTACTGGCTGATGAAGCGTCGCGCCAGTGATTTCAGGCCGCGGTCTTCCAGGTCCATCGCGAGGAAACCGGTGTCGGCCCAGACGTCAGTGAAACGGAACGGCTCGTTGAACTCGATGCAATCGAAGATCACCACGTTGCCGTCGATGACCGTGGCGTTGCCCAGGTGGATGTCGCCGTGGCATTCACGGGTGAAACCCGCAGCCTTGCGCTCGGCGAACAGTGGCTTGAGACGTTCGAAGCTGCTTTCGGCCCAGGCTTTCAGCGCCTCGAGTTGCAGCAGGTCGTTTTTGTCGCTGAGGAACGGCAGGATCTGTTCGAAGTTTTGCGCGACCGGCGCCATTACGCTCTGCGGGGTGCCGGCGTCGTGCTCGGCCGGTACTATCGGTGCGTTGAGGTGGAAGCGGGCGATCTGTTCGGCCATCGCATCGATGTGCTGGGTAGTCAGCTCACCGTTAGCTTGCAGGGTGCTGAGCAGGCCGGTCTGCGGGAACTGACGCATTTTCAGTACGTATTCGATCGCCGCGCCTTCGCCGCCCAATTGCGGTGCCTCGACGCTGCCGGTGACCGGCAACACTTCCAGATACAAATCCTCGGTCAGGCGCTGGTTCAGGCGCAGTTCTTCAGCGCAGAAATGTGCACGCGATTCCAGTCCGGTGAAGTCGAGGAAGCCGAAATTAACCGGCTTCTTCACTTTATAGGCAAAAGGGCCGGTGAGAATCACCCACGAGATGTGGGTTTCGATGACCTGGAACCCTTCGACGGGGTGCGGGTAGAGGGCCGGGTTTTGCAGGGCAGCGATCAGGGACTGGCTCACGGGCGATCCTTCAGAGACGGGAAAATTCGAGGTCGCCATTATGGCCGCTTGCCCGCCGGACGCAAACCTCTGAGGGTGCCTGTTGAGGATCGATAAAGTGCGTATAATCCGCCGCCATGACTCGATCCCGATCCCCCCGTACCAAGAAAAAACCGCCGTCCAAGGGCCTGAGCCCGTGGCTGAGCTGGGCCATCAAACTCAGTCTGGTCGGCCTTGTCGTGCTGGCCGGCTTCGCCGTTTACCTCGATGCCGTGGTGCAGGAGAAGTTCTCCGGCAAGCGCTGGACCATCCCGGCCAAGGTGTACGCGCGCCCGCTCGAGCTGTTCGTCGGACAGAAGCTCAGCAAGGACGATTTCCTCACCGAACTCGATGCCCTCGGCTATCGCCGCGAAGCCGTGAGCAATGGCCCCGGCGCTGCTGCCGTCAGCGGCAATACGGTTGACCTCAATACCCGTGGCTTCCAGTTCTATGAAGGTCTGGAGAAACCGCAACCGGTGCGCGTGCGCTTCTCCGGCGATTACGTTGCCGAGCTGTCGGCGACCAACGGTTCCAAGCTGTCGGTGGTGCGTCTGGAACCGCTGCTGATCGGCGGCATTTATCCGAAGAATCTTGAAGACCGCATCCTGATCAAGCTCGATCAGGTGCCGCCGTATCTGCTCGAAACTCTGGTCGCTGTCGAAGACCGCGATTTCTACAGCCACTGGGGCGTGTCGCCGAAGTCGATCGCCCGTGCGGTCTGGGTCAACACCTCTGGCGGCAAGATGACCCAGGGCGGCAGTACCCTGACCCAGCAGTTGGTGAAGAACTTCTACCTGACCAGCGAACGCAGCCTGACCCGCAAGCTCACCGAAGCGATGATGGCGATGTTGCTGGAGCTGCATTACGACAAGAAGGAAATCCTCGAGGCCTACCTCAACGAAGTCTTCGTCGGGCAGGACGGTCAGCGCGCGGTGCACGGTTTCGGTCTGGCCAGCCAGTTCTTCTTCGGCCAGCCATTGTCCGAGCTGAAGCTGCATCAAGTGGCGTTGCTGGTCGGCATGGTCAAAGGCCCGTCCTACTACAACCCGCGGCGCAATCCGGAGCGCGCGCTGGAGCGCCGTAACCTGGTGCTCGACGTGCTTGCACAACAGGGCGTAGCCACGCCGGAGCAGGTCGAAGCGGCGAAGAAAATGCCGCTGGGCGTGACCACCCGCGGCAAGCTTGCCGACAGCTCGTACCCAGGCTTCATCGATCTGGTCAAACGTCAGTTGCGTGAGGATTACCGCGACGAAGACTTGACCGAAGAAGGCCTGCGCATCTTCACCAGCTTCGACCCGATCCTGCAGATGAAAGCCGAGGCCTCGGTCAACGACACCTTTAAACGTCTGGCCGGGCGCAAAGGCTCCGATGACGTTGAAGCGGCGATGGTCGTGACCAACCCGGAAACCGGTGAAGTCCAGGCGATGATCGGCAGCCGTCAGGCCAGTTACGCCGGCTTCAACCGCGCGCTGGATGCGGTGCGGCCGATCGGTTCGTTGATCAAACCGGCGGTTTACCTGACCGCGCTGGAAAAACCGAGCCAGTACACGCTGACCAGTTGGCTGTCGGATGAACCGTTGTCGGTCAAAGGCGCAAACGGGCAGGTGTGGAAGCCGCAGAACTATGATCGCCGCTCCCACGGCACGGTGTTCCTCTATCAGGGGCTGGCGCATTCCTACAACCTGTCGACCTCGCGTCTGGGCCTGGAAGTCGGTGTGCCGAACGTGCTCAAGACCCTCGGTCGTCTGGGTGTGACGCGTGAATTCCCGGCGTTCCCGTCGATGCTCCTGGGTGCCGGCGGCATGACCCCGATCGAAGTGGCGACCATGTACCAGACGCTGGCCAATGGCGGTTTCAACACGCCGATGCGCGGGATTCGCAGCGTACTGACCGCAGAAGGCGAGCCGCTCAAACGTTATCCGTTCCAGATTCAGCAGCGTTTCGACCCGGCCTCCATCTATCTGATCCAGAACGCCATGCAGCGCGTGATGCGTGAAGGTACCGGCAGTTCGGTTTATAACGTGTTGCCCAAGACCCTGACGCTGGCCGGCAAGACCGGTACCAGTAACGATTCGCGCGACAGCTGGTTCGCCGGTTTCAGTCAGGACCTGCTGGCCGTGGTCTGGCTGGGCCGCGACGACAACGGCAAGACGCCGTTCACCGGGGCGACCGGTGCGTTGCAGGTCTGGACCAGTTTCATGCGCAAGGCCGATCCGCTGCCGCTGGACATGCCGCAGCCGGATAACGTCGTGCAGGCCTGGGTCGATTCGCGCACCGGGCAAGGCTCCGATGCCAACTGCCCCGGTGCGGTACAGATGCCGTATATTCGCGGCAGCGAACCGCCACCCGGCGCCGCGTGCGCAAGCGAAACGCCTGCCTCGCCGGAATCGGTGATGGATTGGGTCAAGGGCTGGATGAATTAAGCAAAGAGGGTTTCAAGTGAACAAGTGGTTGATTCCAGCGGTGACCGCCGTGGCTTTGCTCAGCGGCTGCTCTACCGTACAGCGTGGTTCGATTCCCGTCGTCGACTCCGGCACAGCGGTGTCCAACAGCGAGCGCATCGGTGCCAATGGCGGTTTCCGCCAGACCACGGTCAAGCGTCCGGTGCAGGGCCAGACTCAGGCAATTCCGCAAGGCGATACCGGCGTAGTGGTGATGGTGCCGGGCGGCGGCGCGGCCGTGTCGACACCGATCAGCTCCTCGCCAATCGTTCCGGGCCCTGCCTCCGGCGGTATCACCTCGGGCCCATACAACCCGTCGGCGGTCGACTCGGCGCCGGTCAACTCCGGCAGCTACAGCGTGCCGTCGACGCCGAGTGGCATTCCGTCGGCGAGCAGCGGCGGTGGCCTGTCGGCCGATGAGCAACTGGACGGCCCGGTGCTCGCCTTGCTGACCACTGCACAACAGCAGCAGGCCGGTGGCGACCTCAACGGTGCGTCGTCGAGTCTGGAGCGCGCCCAGCGCGTTGCACCGCGTGAGCCGCAAGTGCTTTATCGTCTGGCGCAGGTGCGCATGGCTCAGGGCGATGCGCCGCAAGCCGAGCAATTTGCCCGTCGTGCACTGACGATGGCCAACGGTCGTCCGGATCTGCAAGCCAGCCTGTGGGAGTTGATCGCTCAGGCCCGTGAGAAACAAGGCGATTCCGCCGGCGCCACGCTGGCCCGGCAAAAGGCCAAGGTCTCGCTGTGATGGATGCCCGTTTCCCGCAAATCGCCGATCAGTTGCTGCTGATCGAGCGTGAGCTGCGTACCCAGGGCTGGTGGGACGAGGTGCAGCCGTCGGCCGAAGCTTTGAGCAGTGTTGAGCCGTTTTCCGTCGACACACTCGATTTCGAGCAGTGGCTGCAATGGATCTTCCTGCCGCGTATGAAGGCGATTCTCGAACACAATCTGGCACTGCCGAATGTCTCGGGTATTCACGAAATGGCCGAGATGGTTTTCGCGCAGCGCAACCTTGGGGGTAAAGATCGTCAGTTGCAGGTGCTGCTCAAGGATTTTGACGATCTGATCAAACGCTCGCATTGACGTGGGAACTGCCAGTGATCACTGGCAGTTCTGCTCAATCTGCTTCTGCGCTTCGGCGATGCGCTCCTGACGCTGCGCATCGTCAAGCCGCTTCAACTGTCCTTCGACCTCTTCTCGCAAACGTGGATTGTTTTGCAACTGCGCAAGGTTGGTCCGTGCCTGCTCGCAAAACGCCTGGAGCTGCGCCTGTTGCTCGGCCACCTGTTTTTTGACCTTGTCGTCGATCGCTTTCTGATCACCAAGTACGCCGCTGCCGGGCATGGCGGATGGTTTTGCCGGGGGCGAGGAGGGCGTTTTCACGGTGGTCGACGGCTGGCCCGCAGGTGGCTGGGCATCGAAGTGAGTGACACCCTGGGCATCGACCCATTTGTAGATCTGAGCGGCCGAGCACCACGGGCTGAGGCCGATCAGCAGAGTCAGGAGGAGCGTTCGCATGCTGATTCCTTGGCAAAATTGCGCAATTGACGCTAACAGAGTAGCGCTTTTCAGGTTTTTTCTTGCGTTCTCATGTGCTTACCCACAATTAACCTCACAGACGACTTGACTTGCAGAGGGCGAAACAGAAGAATCCAAAGTCCGCTGTAGAGGGACTGCCAGAAGCAGACCCACTCGGTAGATCATGAGGCGCACATCCGCGCCGACCTGTTACACCCGCAACGCGTTACCTCGCGCTGGGTGGGAAAGGCCCGCAACACTTGGGACGATCCCAATACTTGCTCAGTCAGTGCTGACGTAGTCGGCGACCACCGTCGCTCATGCTCTGCCGAGAAGTAAACCTATTAAGACCCGCCCCTTTTTTGTGGACGGTATTCTGGCGTTTTAGAGGTGAACAACGTGGAGCTTTTATCTGGCGGTGAGATGCTCGTCCGCTTTTTGCGTGACGAAGGCGTCAAATATATCTACGGGTACCCGGGTGGTGCTCTCCTGCATGTTTACGATGCCCTGTTCAAAGAACCGGAAGTGACTCACATCCTGGTTCGTCACGAACAAGCGGCAACCCATATGGCCGACGGCTACGCCCGTGCCACCGGTAAAGCCGGCGTGGTACTGGTGACTTCCGGTCCAGGCGCCACAAACGCCATCACCGGTATCGCCACCGCCTATATGGACTCGATTCCAATGGTGATCATTTCCGGTCAGGTGCCCAGCACCATGGTCGGCACCGACGCGTTCCAGGAAACCGACATGATCGGTATCTCCCGGCCGATCGTGAAGCACAGCTTCATGATCAAGCACGCCTCGGAAATCCCGGAAGTCATGAAGAAGGCATTCTACCTGGCGCAATCCGGTCGTCCGGGCCCGGTCGTGGTCGATATCCCGAAAGACATGACCAACCCGGCCGAGAAGTTCGAATACATCTTCCCGAAAAAGGCCAAGCTGCGTTCCTACAGCCCGGCCGTTCGCGGGCACTCCGGGCAAATCCGCAAGGCAGCCGAAATGCTCCTGGCGGCCAAGCGTCCAGTGCTGTACTCCGGCGGCGGGGTGATCCTCGGCAACGGTTCCGCACCGCTGACCGAACTGGCGAAAATGCTCAATCTGCCGGTGACCAACACGTTGATGGGCCTGGGTGCTTTTCCCGGCACCGATCGCCAGTTCATCGGCATGCTCGGCATGCACGGCAGCTACACCGCCAACCTGGCGATGCACCATGCCGACGTGATTCTCGCAGTCGGCGCACGTTTCGACGACCGCGTGATCAACGGCCCGGCGAAGTTCTGCCCGAACGCCAAGATCATTCACATCGACATCGACCCGGCGTCGATCTCCAAGACCATCAAGGCTGATGTGCCAATCGTTGGCCCGGTCGAGAGCGTCCTGACCGAAATGGTCGCGATTCTCAAGGAAATCGGCGAAACCCCGAACAAGGAGTCCGTCGCCAGTTGGTGGAAGCAGGTCGATGAATGGCGTGGCGATCGCGGCCTGTTCCCTTACGAAAAGGGCGACGGCAGCAAAATCAAGCCGCAGACCGTGATCGAAACCCTGTGCGAAGTGACGAAGGGCGATGCCTTTGTGACCTCCGACGTCGGTCAGCACCAGATGTTCGCGGCGCAGTACTACACGTTCAACAAGCCGAACCGCTGGATCAACTCCGGTGGTCTGGGCACGATGGGCTTCGGTCTGCCGGCGGCGATGGGCATCAAACTGAGCTTCCCGGACGACGACGTTGCCTGCGTCACCGGCGAAGGCAGCATCCAGATGAACATCCAGGAACTGTCGACCTGCCTGCAATACGGCCTGCCGGTGAAAATCGTCATTCTCAACAACGGTGTGCTGGGCATGGTTCGCCAGTGGCAGGACATGAGCTACGGCAGCCGTCACTCGCACTCCTACATGGAATCGCTGCCGGACTTCATCAAACTGGCTGAAGCCTACGGCCACATTGGCGTACGCATCACCGAATCGAAAGATTTGAAGTCGAAGATGGCCGAAGCTTTCGCCATGAAGGATCGCCTGGTGATCATCGACGTTGCGGTCGACACCAGCGAGCACGTCTATCCGATGCAGATCAAAGACGGCTCGATGCGCGATATGTGGTTGAGCAAGACGGAGCGTACTTAATCATGCGGCACATTATTTCCTTGCTTCTGGAAAACGAACCTGGCGCTCTGTCTCGCGTAGTCGGCCTGTTCTCGCAGCGCAACTACAACATTGAAAGCCTGACCGTGGCGCCGACCGAAGACCCGACCTTGTCGCGTCTGACGCTGACCACTGTGGGCCACGATGAAGTGATCGAGCAGATCACCAAAAACCTGAACAAGCTGATCGAAGTGGTCAAGCTGGTGGACCTGTCGGAAAGTGCTCACATCGAGCGCGAGCTGATGCTGGTCAAGGTCAAGGCCACTGGCGCCCAGCGCGCCGAGATCAAACGCACCACCGATATTTACCGTGGACAGATCGTCGATGTCAGCGCCAGCGTGTATACCGTTCAATTGACCGGTACCAGCGACAAGCTCGACAGCTTCATTCAGTCCATCGGCACCGCATCGATTCTGGAAACCGTCCGCAGCGGCGTGACCGGTATCGCCCGCGGCGACAAAGTACTCAGCATCTAAACCAAATTAGCGCATGGCCTGAATGGCCGGATATAAGGGGAAATTCATGAAAGTTTTCTACGATAAAGACTGCGACCTGTCGATCATCCAGGGCAAGAAAGTTGCCATCATCGGTTACGGTTCCCAGGGCCACGCCCAGGCGTGCAACCTGAAAGACTCCGGTGTCGACGTTACCGTTGGTCTGCGTAAAGGTTCGGCTACCGTTGCCAAAGCTGAAGCCCACGGCCTGAAAGTGACCGACGTGGCTTCCGCTGTCGCAGCGGCCGACCTGGTCATGATCCTGACCCCGGACGAGTTCCAGTCGTCGCTGTACAAGAACGAAATCGAGCCGAACATCAAGAAGGGCGCCACTCTGGCCTTCTCCCACGGCTTCGCGATTCACTACAACCAGGTTGTGCCACGCGCTGACCTCGACGTGATCATGATCGCGCCGAAGGCTCCGGGCCACACCGTGCGTTCCGAGTTCGTGAAAGGCGGCGGTATCCCTGACCTGATCGCGATCTACCAGGACGCCTCGGGCAACGCCAAAAACGTTGCACTGTCCTACGCTGCTGGCGTCGGTGGCGGTCGTACCGGCATCATCGAAACCACCTTCAAGGACGAGACCGAAACCGACCTGTTCGGCGAACAAGCCGTTCTGTGCGGCGGTACCGTTGAATTGGTGAAAGCCGGTTTCGAAACCTTGGTTGAAGCTGGCTACGCGCCGGAAATGGCCTACTTCGAGTGCCTGCACGAACTGAAACTGATCGTTGACCTCATGTACGAAGGCGGTATCGCCAACATGAACTACTCGATCTCCAACAACGCTGAATACGGCGAGTACGTGACGGGTCCGGAAGTGATCAACGCCGAATCCCGTCAGGCCATGCGCAACGCCCTGAAACGTATTCAGGACGGCGAATACGCCAAAATGTTCATCAGCGAAGGCGCAACCGGCTACCCTTCGATGACCGCCAAGCGTCGTAACAACGCCGCTCACGGTATCGAAATCATCGGCGAGCAACTGCGCTCCATGATGCCGTGGATCGGTGCCAACAAGATCGTCGACAAAGCCAAAAACTAAGTCGTCGTTGCTTGTACGAAAGACGCGGCCTCGGCCGCGTTTTTTCGTTTGAGGCGGTGGTTCTGGTATAAAGCTGCATCGTTTGTGGCCGAACTGTCGTCCTCAAGCCTCTGTCGAATTTTCTCCAAACCGTTGCAAGGTAATGTCCATGAGCGAACGTCCCGAAGAGCCGAACAAGGCTTCTGACGCCGAAAGCCTGCTGCCCGTCGATGAACACATCGAAGAAGGGCACGACGCGGAAGGTCGTAAAGTCCGGCATCGTGGTATCTATCTGCTGCCGAACCTGTTCACCACTGCGAACCTGTTTGCAGGCTTTTATTCCATCATCAACTCGATGAGTGCCCAGGCCGCGTTGAGCGCCGGGGATTCGGCGAACGCGAGCAAGTATTTCGCCTTCGCCGCGATCGCGATTTTCGTCGCCATGGTGCTCGATGGCCTCGACGGGCGTGTTGCGCGCATGACCAACACGCAAAGCGCCTTCGGCGCCGAGTACGACTCGCTGTCGGACATGGTCGCATTTGGTGTCGCCCCGGCATTGCTGGCGTTTGGCTGGGCGCTGGGTGATATGGGCAAGGTCGGCTGGATGGTCGCCTTCATCTATGTGGCGGGCGCGGCGTTGCGTCTGGCGCGCTTCAACACTCAGGTCGGTACCGCGGACAAGCGCTACTTCATTGGTCTGGCGAGTCCTGCGGCTGCCGGCGTGGTGGCCGGTATCGTCTGG
>NZ_JALPKS020000002.1:297500-947500 GCF_023195435.1 Pseudomonas sp. S11P7
GAACCCCGGAGAGGGGAGTGAAATAGATCCTGAAACCGTATGCGTACAAGCAGTGGGAGCCCACTTTGTTGGGTGACTGCGTACCTTTTGTATAATGGGTCAGCGACTTATTTTCAGTGGCGAGCTTAACCGAATAGGGGAGGCGTAGCGAAAGCGAGTCTTAATAGGGCGTCTAGTCGCTGGGAATAGACCCGAAACCGGGCGATCTATCCATGGGCAGGTTGAAGGTTAGGTAACACTGACTGGAGGACCGAACCGACTACCGTTGAAAAGTTAGCGGATGACCTGTGGATCGGAGTGAAAGGCTAATCAAGCTCGGAGATAGCTGGTTCTCCTCGAAAGCTATTTAGGTAGCGCCTCATGTATCACTGTAGGGGGTAGAGCACTGTTTCGGCTAGGGGGTCATCCCGACTTACCAAACCGATGCAAACTCCGAATACCTACAAGTGCCGAGCATGGGAGACACACGGCGGGTGCTAACGTCCGTCGTGAAAAGGGAAACAACCCAGACCGTCAGCTAAGGTCCCAAAGTTATGGTTAAGTGGGAAACGATGTGGGAAGGCTTAGACAGCTAGGAGGTTGGCTTAGAAGCAGCCACCCTTTAAAGAAAGCGTAATAGCTCACTAGTCGAGTCGGCCTGCGCGGAAGATGTAACGGGGCTCAAACCATACACCGAAGCTACGGGTATCATCTTCGGATGATGCGGTAGAGGAGCGTTCTGTAAGCCTGTGAAGGTGAGTTGAGAAGCTTGCTGGAGGTATCAGAAGTGCGAATGCTGACATGAGTAACGACAATGGGTGTGAAAAACACCCACGCCGAAAGACCAAGGTTTCCTGCGCAACGTTAATCGACGCAGGGTTAGTCGGTCCCTAAGGCGAGGCTGAAAAGCGTAGTCGATGGAAAACAGGTTAATATTCCTGTACTTCTGGTTATTGCGATGGAGGGACGGAGAAGGCTAGGCCAGCTTGGCGTTGGTTGTCCAAGTTTAAGGTGGTAGGCTGAGATCTTAGGTAAATCCGGGATCTTAAGGCCGAGAGCTGATGACGAGTTACCCTTTGGGTGACGAAGTGGTTGATGCCATGCTTCCAAGAAAAGCTTCTAAGCTTCAGGTAACCAGGAACCGTACCCCAAACCGACACAGGTGGTTGGGTAGAGAATACCAAGGCGCTTGAGAGAACTCGGGTGAAGGAACTAGGCAAAATGGCACCGTAACTTCGGGAGAAGGTGCGCCGGTGAGGGTGAAGGACTTGCTCCGTAAGCTCATGCCGGTCGAAGATACCAGGCCGCTGCGACTGTTTATTAAAAACACAGCACTCTGCAAACACGAAAGTGGACGTATAGGGTGTGACGCCTGCCCGGTGCCGGAAGGTTAATTGATGGGGTTAGCTAACGCGAAGCTCTTGATCGAAGCCCCGGTAAACGGCGGCCGTAACTATAACGGTCCTAAGGTAGCGAAATTCCTTGTCGGGTAAGTTCCGACCTGCACGAATGGCGTAACGATGGCGGCGCTGTCTCCACCCGAGACTCAGTGAAATTGAAATCGCTGTGAAGATGCAGTGTATCCGCGGCTAGACGGAAAGACCCCGTGAACCTTTACTATAGCTTTGCACTGGACTTTGAATTTGCTTGTGTAGGATAGGTGGGAGGCTTTGAAGCGTGGACGCCAGTTCGCGTGGAGCCATCCTTGAAATACCACCCTGGCAACTTTGAGGTTCTAACTCAGGTCCGTTATCCGGATCGAGGACAGTGTATGGTGGGTAGTTTGACTGGGGCGGTCTCCTCCTAAAGAGTAACGGAGGAGTACGAAGGTGCGCTCAGACCGGTCGGAAATCGGTCGTAGAGTATAAAGGCAAAAGCGCGCTTGACTGCGAGACAGACACGTCGAGCAGGTACGAAAGTAGGTCTTAGTGATCCGGTGGTTCTGTATGGAAGGGCCATCGCTCAACGGATAAAAGGTACTCCGGGGATAACAGGCTGATACCGCCCAAGAGTTCATATCGACGGCGGTGTTTGGCACCTCGATGTCGGCTCATCACATCCTGGGGCTGAAGCCGGTCCCAAGGGTATGGCTGTTCGCCATTTAAAGTGGTACGCGAGCTGGGTTTAGAACGTCGTGAGACAGTTCGGTCCCTATCTGCCGTGGACGTTTGAGATTTGAGAGGGGCTGCTCCTAGTACGAGAGGACCGGAGTGGACGAACCTCTGGTGTTCCGGTTGTCACGCCAGTGGCATTGCCGGGTAGCTATGTTCGGGAAAGATAACCGCTGAAAGCATCTAAGCGGGAAACTTGCCTCAAGATGAGATCTCACTGGAACCTTGAGTTCCCTGAAGGGCCGTCGAAGACTACGACGTTGATAGGTTGGGTGTGTAAGCGCTGTGAGGCGTTGAGCTAACCAATACTAATTGCCCGTGAGGCTTGACCATATAACACCCAAGCAATTTGCTGACCTGAGAAGGCACCAGATTGCGGTGTGTGAAGACGAAACGAACCGAAAGTTCGAAGCGCACAAACACCGACAGCTGTCACATACCCAATTTGCTGAAGCGAGGCCATCTGGTCACGAGTCAGTACCCGAATTTCTTGACGACCATAGAGCGTTGGAACCACCTGATCCCATCCCGAACTCAGCAGTGAAACGATGCATCGCCGATGGTAGTGTGGGGTTTCCCCATGTGAGAGTAGGTCATCGTCAAGATTAAATTCCGAAACCCCAATTGCGAAAGCAGTTGGGGTTTTGTTTTGCCTGGGAGAAAGTTTACCCGCAGTAGCGAACAAATTTGCACAGTTATTTTCCAATCACAGCACTAGAATAGCCCCACCCTTTTCGGAGCCAGAGCCTGTATGTCAGAGTCGGTTGACGCCCCAGGGCTGTCAGAATTACCGCTGGAAGACCTGGTGGCCTGTCATGAGTGCGACCTGCTGATGCGCAAGCCTCAACTCGCTCACGGCGAGAAGGCCATCTGCCCGCGTTGCGGTTACGAGTTGTATGCGCATCGCCATAACGTGGTACAGCGCAGCCTCGCCTTGGTCATCGCGGCACTGTTGTTGTACGTCCCGGCAAACTTTTTACCCATCATGCAGCTCAATATCCTCGGTCAGTCCGCGCAAGACACCGTGTGGAGCGGTGTTGTGGGGCTGTTCAACACTGACATGCAGGGCGTTTCGATTGTCGTTTTCTTGTGCAGCATGGCCATACCGCTGCTGAAGCTGCTGTGCCAATTATTCGTTTTGCTGACGATCCAATTCAATGTTGGTCGCAGTTACGGTTTGCTGCTTTACCGTATTTACCACCACCTCAGAGACTGGGGAATGCTCGAGGTCTACCTCATGGGTGTTCTGGTGGCGATCGTCAAACTGGCTGACATGGCGGCGATTACCGTCGGCCTCGGCTTGGCGTGCTTTATCGGCTTGTTGCTGGTACAGGTCTGGCTGGAAGTGGTGATGTCGCCGCACCAGATCTGGCAAGCGTTATCAGGAGAGGATGCCCATGCGGGCGATTGATGCAGGCATTCTGGTGTGCACCGAGTGCCACGAACTGAACAAGCAGGAAGCCGACACCGATGAGCAGACGTGCACCCGTTGCGGTGCGCTGGTACACGCCCGGCGTCCGAATAGCCTGACCCGCACCTGGGCGCTGCTGATCACCGCTGCGATCATTTACATCCCGGCCAATGTTCTGCCGATCATGACGGTCAGTTCGCTGGGGCAGGGTGATCCGAGCACGATCATGTCCGGGGTGATCCAGTTGGTGCAGCACGGCATGATTCCGATTGCAGCCGTGGTGTTTATCGCCAGCATTCTGGTGCCGACCTTCAAACTGGTCGGCATCGCGTTGCTGCTGTTTTCAGTGCAACGACGTCAACCGTTATCCGCGCGCCAGCGTATCTGGATGTACCGCTTTATCGAATTCATCGGTCGCTGGTCGATGCTCGATATTTTTGTGATCGCCATTCTGGTGGCGGTCGTCAACTTCGGCCGACTCGCCAGTGTCGAAGCCAATCTTGGTGCCGTCGCGTTCGCCAGTGTGGTGATTCTGACGATGCTCGCCGCAGTAACTTTTGATCCCCGCCTGATTTGGGATAACACGGAGTCGGACGCCGACCATGACTGATTTGCCTGTAGCGAAAACCCGACCGGCCTCGAACTGGTCTGCCATCTGGGTGTTGCCTCTGATCGCGCTGATCATCGGCGGCTGGCTTGGCTGGCGTGCCTACTCCGAAACCGGTATCGAAATCCAGGTTCGTTTTGAAAGCGGCGAAGGCATCCAGGCCAACAAGACTGAAGTGGTCTACAAAGGCATGCCGGTCGGTAAGGTCAAAGCGCTCAAACTCGACGATGAAGGCAACTCCAAAGGCGTGATCGCCACCGTCGAAATGAACAAGGACGTCGAGCAGTATCTAAAAACCAGTACGCGGTTCTGGCTGGTGAAACCGAGCGTGACGCTGGCCGGGATCACCGGTCTGGAAACCCTGGTGTCGGGTAACTACGTCGCCATCAGTCCGGGCGAAGGCGAGCCGACGCGCAAGTTCAAGGCGCTGGCTGAAGAACCGCCGCTGTCTGACGCCAAACCCGGTCTGCACCTGACCATCAAGGCTGACCGCCTCGGCTCGCTGAATCGCGGCAGCCCGGTGTTCTACAAACAAATTCAGGTGGGTCAGGTTAAAAGCTATCTGCTGTCGGAAGACCAGAGCACCGTTGAGCTCAAGGTCTTCATCGAGCCGACCTACGCCAAACTGGTGCGCAAACACACGCGTTTCTGGAACGCCAGTGGCATCAGCATCGACGCCAACCTGTCCGGGGTGAAAGTGCGCAGCGAGTCGCTGGCCAGTATCGTCGCCGGCGGTATCGCCTTCGCCACGCCGGAGAACCGCAAGGACAGTCCACCGACCGATCCTAGCCTGCCGTTCCGTCTCTACGAAGACTTTGATGCGGCCGCAGCGGGTATTCGCGTCAAAGTCAAACTCAGCGATTTCGAAGGCCTGCAGGCCGGTCGTACGCCGGTGATGTACAAAGGCATTCAGGTCGGCAACCTGAAAGCCCTCAAGGTCGATCCGGATCTGAACAGCGCCACCGCCGAGCTGACCCTTGATCCTTTGGCCGAAGATTATCTGGTCGACGGTACACAATTCTGGGTGGTCAAACCGTCGATTTCTCTGGCCGGTATCACCGGGCTGGAAGCGCTGGTCAAAGGTAACTACATCGCTGTGCGTCCGGGCGACAAAGGCGCGGCGCCGAAGCGTGAATTCGAGGCGCGACCAAAAGCGCCGCCACTCGACCTGCGCTCGCCGGGCCTGCACCTTGTACTGTTTACTGACACCCTCGGCTCGATCGATGTCGGCAGTCCGATTCTGTACAAACAAGTCAAAGTCGGTTCGGTGCAGAGCTACCAGTTTTCCAAGACCCGCAAGCAGCTGGTCATCGGCGTGCACATCGAGAAGGAATACGAAAGTCTGGTCAACGCCTCGACGCGCTTCTGGAATGTCAGCGGCGTTACGCTGACCGGCGGTTTGACCGGCGGGATTCAGGTCAAGAGCGAGTCGCTGCAGACGCTGATGGCTGGTGGTATTGCCTTCGAGACGCCGCAAGCCAAGGCGCCTTTGCAAAAGCGTATTCCGCGCTTTCGCCTGTTCGCCAGTCACGACGAGGCCAACCAGAAGGGCGCCGTGGTCACCATCAAGGTTGATCGCGCCGATGGTCTGCGCAGCGGCACCCCGGTGCGCTTCAAGGGGCTGGACGTCGGCAAGATCGAAAGCGTCGACCTGACCGACGATCTGCAGTCGGTCATCCTCACCGCACGCATTACCGAAGTGCCGGAGAAGATCGCCCGGGTCGGCAGTCAGTTCTGGGTGGTCAAACCCGAGCTGGGCCTGATCAAGACTGAAAACCTGGAAACTCTGGTCACCGGTAAGTACATCGAGGTGCAGCCAGCGGCGAAGAACCTTGGCCCGCAGAAAAACTTTGTCGCCCTGGCTGAGGCCCCGGAAGTGACGAAGCAGGAGGCGGGGTTGAGTCTGGTATTGAGCGCGGCGCGTCGTGGTTCGCTGAAGCCGGGTGTGCCGGTCACCTATCGCGAAATTACCGTGGGCAAAGTCACCGGTTATGAACTGGGGCAGACTGCTGACCGGGTGCTGGTACACATTCTGATCGAACCGAAATACGCGCCGTTGGTGCGCAGTGGCAGCCGCTTCTGGAACACCAGTGGCGTAGGCTTCGATTACGGTTTGTTCAAAGGCGTGACGGTGCGCACTGAATCGCTGGAAACGCTGATTCAGGGCGGCATTGCTTTCGCCACGCCGGATGGTGAGCGCATGGGCAACCCGGCGCGGGCCGAGCAGACGTTCCCGTTGTTCGACAAGTTTGAGGACGAGTGGCTGACCTGGGCGCCGAAGATTTCGCTCGGTAAGTAACCTCAAGCTTATTGGCGTCTGGAAGGACGCCATCGCTGGCAAGCCAGCTCCCACAGTGGTCGATGGTGTACATGCAATCTGTGCATGAAACAAAAACCTGTGGGAGCTGGCTTGCCAGCGATGAGGCCCTAAAAAGCAGCACAAATCTCAAGCCATAAAAAAGGGCCGCGATCTCGTCAGATCGCGGCCCTTTTTCGTTTTCAGTCAAAGCCGATCAAACCGCATCCAGCTCCGGCTCGTCCGCCTGAACATTCAACGTCGCCTTCACCACATCATGGCGACGGATGTACTTCCAGTCTGCCTCATCAATGTAGATCCCCGCCGGGCCGCTGCCGCCCTCAAGGTCGATCGCAACACTGGCGCAGACCTGCGGCTTCACACTCGCCAGGATCGGCACGAAGCCCAGTTGCAGACTGGTTTCCAGCAACGCCGCCTGGTTCTTCTCGTCAATGTCCGCCGCCTCGTCGAGGTAGTACGGCAGGCGCACGCGACCGGCCAGGTCGCGGTCCATCAAGTGCAGCAACAAGTACATGTTGGTCAGCGCCTTGATGGTCATGGTCGTACCGTTGGACGCCGCGCCGTCGATGTCGGTGTGGATCACCGGTTGGCCGTTGACCTTGGTGATCTCGAACGCCAGTTCGAACAAGTCCTTGAGACCGAGCTGGTTGTGGTTCGCCGCCACCAGCCGCGCCAGATATTCCTTGGCTTCTTCGTTCTTGTTGTCCTGCTCGGCGCTCTGGCTCAGATCGAACACCGACAGGGTTTCGCCTTCTTCGTACTGACCGGCGCTGTGGATGATCTGATCGATGTGCTTGAGCGCTTCTTTGTTCGGCGCGAGGACGATGCGGAAGCTTTGCAGGTTGGAGACCTGACGCTTGTTGATCTCGCGGTTGAACAGCGCCAGTTGATGCTCGAGGCTGTCGTAGTCGCTGCGGATGTTGCGCAGCGTGCGGGCGATGTCGGTGACCGCCGCGCGGCGCGCCTTGCCCAGGGTCAGTGCTTCATCGGTGCGGTGCGCATAAGCGTTGATCAGCAGCGACAGGCGGCGCTCCATGTCGTCTTCGCTGTCGAACTTGGCCACGCCTTTGAGGCGCACCTGCGCATACAGCGCTTCGATCTGACCGTCGGCGCGCAGCAAGCCCTGCCAGCTGTCCTGATAGTCGTTGAGCAGCGGCAGCAGGTTGTCCATCGAATCGTCGACCGGGTCCATGAACGGCGTACCGAACGGCAGATCCGCCGGCAGCAACTGACGACGACGCAGCGCATCGTCGAGGGTGCGTTGCTTGGCTTCCATGTCGGCAATCTGCCGGCCGACCAGTTGCAGCTTGGCCGACAGTTGCTGGACGCGCTCGGTGAAGGCATCGCTGGAGCGCTTGAGCTCGTCCTGCGCGGCTTCCATTTGCGCCAGTTGCTCGAGCTTGTCGGCTTCTTCGGCGCTCAGGGTTTGCGTGCGGCGGAAATCTTCCAGCGCTTTCTGCGCGTCCAGAACTTGCTGGTACAGCGCTTCGGTCTGGGTCTTGCTTGCGGCGCGGTCGGCGGCCACGGCTTGCTGGGTTTTCAGCTGCTTGAGTTCTTTTTCCAGACGTTCTTTCTGATCGCGCAACGCGGCGCGATCGGCCAGCGCTTGCAGGGCCGGTGGCTCGATGTGCGAAATGTCGATCGACAGGCCCGGCACTTCGAAGCGCTCGCCTTTGAAGCCATCAAGAATCAGCTCGACCGATTTAACCCACTCGCCATTCTCGTCGAGGGTGATGCCGTGTTCGCCCAGCGGCAGGCTGAACAGCGCGCTGTTGAACAAGCGCATCAAGCGTTCAACGTCCTGTTGCGAGAACTCTTCGCGCAGACGGGCGTAGCTGTTGTTGTCGGCGTTATCGAGTTGCTGCTTCACCGACTTCAGACGTTTTTCCAGATCGCGCAGACGCTCTTCGAGATCTTCGGCGCTGAACTGCCGCGACTGCGCCAGCGCACCGGCCAGTTCGTCGTGGGCGTCTTTGGCCGCGAGCAGTTGTTGCTCGAGCACTTTGACGTCATCAACCAGCGCGAAGCGGTTCTTCAGCACCGACAGCTCGCCGAGCCAGCGCTGGATGCCGGAAATCTCCCGCTCCAGACGCATCAGTTCCTGAGTGCCGCCACGCTGATCGTTTTGCAGGTCGTCCTGCTCGCGACGGTAGTGCTCGGCCTGCAGGGTCAGCTCTTCCTTGCGCGCGGTTGCATAGTCAGACCAGGTGCCAAGCAGCGAATCGAGCAGCGGCGACAGGCGATGCAATTTGCCGCGCAATACGTCGCGCTGTTTCACGCCGTTGGCCAGCGCTTCGACCAACGGACCGGCGGCGACCAGCGAGTTGTAGTCCTGCTCCATGCGCCGCACGTCGCGGAAGGCTTCTTCGCAGGCAGCGATGTAATCGACGCTGCCGGAACGCAGGCTGTGCTCGAAGGCATCGAGGAACAGCTGCTTGAGCTTGGCCGCGGTGATTTCGCGCATGTGCAGCAGGTTGATGAACAGCGCGCGGAAGGTCTTCAGGCTCTGCTCGCTGGTCGAGCGCAGCGGGATCAGCGTCAGGTCGAGGGGGATTGACGTGTGACCGCCGACCAGCAAACGACGCAGTTCGTCAGGCTTGAGTTCGTAGGCTTTCAGGCCTTCTTTTTCGAGGTTGCTGAACAGCTCTTTCTGACGCAGGCAGGTGTCGTTTTTCTGGTAATGGGCCAGATCGAGCTTCCCGGCGTAGGCGAAGAACTGGTGGCCGAAACCACCGCCCGGGCCACGACCGACCACGCCAATCACATGCGGGCCGTGAGGCAGGTTCACTTCAACGAGGATGTAGCTGGTGTCGGAGGCGAAGTAGAAGCGCCGCGATTGCTCGAGGCTGTACTTGCCGAAACTCATGTCCGACATGCGCGCCAGAATCGGGAACTGCAGGGCGTTGATCGAGGCCGACTTGCCGAGGTTGTTCGCGCCGTAAACCGACAGCGGTTCTTCCAGCGGGAACAGGCCGAGGCTGTAACCGGCGGTGTTCAAAAGGGCAAAGCGGCGGATGCCGTAACGTTCCTGGCTCATGCGTCGGACTCCTGTTCTTCGGCAATGGCGCGGGCCAGTGCGTCTTCTTCGCTTTCTTCTTCAAATTCGCTCAAATCCAACGGGTCGTCGGTTTCGAGAAATTTCGCTTCCGCCGCTTCGTCGATCAGCACCGGTGCCGGCAGCGGCAGAACACTGTGTACGCTGGCCGCCAGATCGCGGTCCTGCTGCACCGACAGGCACACGTCGAGGAAACGGTGCATCGGTGGCAGGAAGCGGTACACGCCGTTTTCTTCGCCGGCGAAACCCAGTTGAGTCATGCGGCGCATGATCTTTTCTTCGAGTTCTTCGACGGTCTGCACTTCGGCCTGAATGAACAGGTCGCGGTACTTGTCCAGCAGTGACGGCAGTTCTTCACGGCCGAGGCTACCGCCGTCGAGTACGGCGATCGGGTCACGGCCCTGATCGGCCAGATGCTCTACGAGGATGAAGGTGAACAACGCCAGACGCTGCGCAGTTTTGTTCACCGCCGCGGCGGCCATGTCCGGCACGAAGTAATAGAAGCCACGGGTGTCGCAGACCAGTTCGAAGCCCAGCGCCTTGAACAGCGTGCGGTACTGGTCCTGGAAATTCGACAACTGGGCGTACAGCTCCGGGTCGCGGCGGCTGACGTGATAGCCCTTGAACAACTCGCGGAAGATCGGCGCCAGTTGCGACAGTTCGGAAAGATCAAGATGCATGGGGGATGCTCGCAGAATCCTCGGCGGCGGTGTCGCTGGCCGAGAGCAGGGCGAAGGAGCGCAGGCTGACCTGATGCTCGTGAGTGTGGTATTCGCGGCGTTCCAGACGCTCGCGCTTGAAGCGTTTTTCCCGCGACAGGCGCGAGAACCAGTAGAGCAATTCGTCGGTGGCGCCGTCCGGTTCCTGTTCCAGCAGCCAGGTCATCAGATCCGGCATCGGCAGCGATTCTTCGCAGCGGTCGACCATCTCGCGCACGGTGCGCGGCGCACGCGGTGCATCGCCAGCCTTCTGGGTCTTGTGCGCCTTGGGGAAGCGCGCCGGTTTCGGCTCGAAACGCGCCAGCGCATAGACGTAGGCTTCGACCTGACTGGCGCTGCCGAGGAAGGTGCTTTGCGGGCGGGTGAACAATGGCATCGCCGCTTGCGGCACGGCGTCGATGCCTTTACGCCGGATCGCCGCCAGCGCCAGTGCCGCGCCACGGGTCACGGCGTTGTGCCGGCGCGCTTCTTCACGCAGCGGCAGCAGCAGTTCGCGGGCATGGCGCAGGGTCAATTGCGCGCTGGTCTGCATTTCGAGGATGCGCGCGTGGGTGCGCAGGAGCATGTCGTCATCGACCAGATGGCCGAGGCGCTGCTGTTCGCTGAGCATTTTCAGCAACACCGTTTCGACCTTGCGCACGCCTTGTTCAAAGGCGCCGTCGGCGTTGACCAGATCGATCATCGGCTCGACGTACTCGTCCCATGTCGCCAGTACTTCCGCGTAACGCTGACGCAACGGAATCTGCCGGTCGCTGGTCTTGGCGCGTTCGGCCACAGCGACCAGCGCCTGTTCGTCGTTGTCGAGTTTCTTCAGCACGTCGCGCACGCGCATGTCGAGCAGGCGCAACTGGCGGGCGAGGTCGTTGCCGTCGCGGACTTCAAAGGCGTCCTGAATGTAACCGGCCAAGCGTTCGAGGTGACGCAGGTAGGCTTCGATTTCCAGGCACAGGCCCAGCCGGTGTTCGCGGCGCAGGTAGGCAAGGAAGTCATGGATCTGCGCGTTCAGCTCGAAACGGTTCGGGCTTTTCGCCACCGGCACCAGAATATCGAGGCGAATCCACACGTCGAGCAGACTGGTGATGTCCTGCGGCGTACTGTCGAGTTGTTGGGCGGCCAGTTGCGTGCGCAGTTCGTTGAGGCTCAGGGTGCCTTGGTCGAAGTGCTCGCACAGTGGCTCCAGAAGTGCCCAGTGTTCAGCGAGGGCGCGCAAGACGCGCTTGGGTTCGATCATCGGAATGGCCGGCTGGTTGGCGATTAAAAGCCGCGATTGTACTGCATCGAAGCCGATGCGATTCACTCTCGGGACGGACTGCTGCCTTTCTTTTCAATCAAGTGCATCGATCAACAGCAGGCGATCTTGAGCGAAGGGCGGTAGAATCAGCGCACTTTCAGTTATCCACAAGTGGCCGACCCTTGCTTATCGAGTCCCGCCGCCGCGCCTATTTGAACGCCATGCAGGTGGTCAACTGGCTGCCGCGCACCGAATTGCCCTTCGCCGCGCCGTCCCGGCCCGAGTTGCTGGACATGCCCGAGCCTGAGCCTGAAGCGCCCGTCGCGCCGGCGGCTGAGGCCCAGGCACCGGCGCAGCCGGCGGTCGCGCGGCCGAGCGAACGGCCGAAAATCGAAGTGCCACGACCTTCGCTGGCCAGCACCCGCAATGGCGCCAAACCGGTGGAAGAGGCCGACGCCACGCCGGTCGTCGCCAAACCAGCGCCGGTGCCGCCGCCACGTTTTGCCCTGCAATTGCTGCGCGCCGGGCGTTGCCTGCTGCTGGTCGAGTTACCCACAGGCGAAGCGTTCCAGAGCCGCGATCCGGCTTATCTTCTGCTCAAGGACATGCTGCGCGCCGCCGGTCTGCCGGATGCGCCGCAAATCGTCGGTGAGCCGGTGCGCTGGCCGTGGCTCAATCGCGGCACGCTGGATCAGGGCCCGGACGCAGCGCGCGACTTCGTCCAGGGTTTCCTCTCGGTCCAAATGGAAGCGGCACCCTGCGCCTGCCTTTGGCTGATCGGCCTGCCGGCCGTGCGCTTTGCCGGCGAAGCGGACGCCGAGGCGTTCAATCGTGAATTGCAGATCGAAGGTCTGGGCTCGGCCTGGGCGATTCCCGGTCTGGAATTGTTAATGGAAGAGCCGCAGCGCAAAGCCGCTGTGTGGCAAGCCATGCGTCGGCTGATGGCGCGCTGGAAAGAATCGAATGAGTGACGCGGTAACCTTCCGCCCGATGACCGAGGCGGATCTCGAGGCAGTGCTGGAAATCGAGTACGCCGCCTACAGCCATCCGTGGACCCGCGGGATTTTTCTCGACGGCCTCGGCAAATACCAGATCTGGCTGATGTTCGAAGGGCAGCAGCAGGTCGGCCACGGCGTGGTGCAGATCATTCTCGACGAGGCGCACCTGCTCAACATCACCGTCAAACCCGAGAACCAGGGACGTGGGCTGGGGCTGACGTTGTTGGAGCATTTGATGTCGATTGCCTACAAGGCCGACGCTCGGGAGTGCTTTCTGGAAGTGCGCGACAGCAATACCGCAGCGTTCAGGTTGTATGAGCGGTATGGCTTCAACGAGATTGGCCGGCGCCGGGATTATTATCCGGCGGTGGGCGGGCGTGAGGATGCGGTGGTGATGGCCTGTACCCTTGTTGACTGAAGCTTGAAAGCATCGCGAGCAGGCTCACTCCTACAATTTGGAATGCGTTCCCCTGTAGGAGTGAGCCTGCTCGCGATAGCGATTTATCAGGTGCCGCTGATCAGCGCTTGCCATCCAGCGGATCCAGGTCCGCCAGTTCAGCCTCGTCCAGCCCGTCACCGCCGCCGATGTCGTTTTCACCGACCTCGCTTAGATCCCAGTCCGCCGGATTGCCCTCGCCAATTTCCTCGGCATCGCGGGCACCGTCGTCGCGAATCAGTGTTTCCGGGCTCAGATCGTCGTCAGTCGGCTGATGATCATCGACCGAACCGCCAGTCAGACCTGCCTCACGCACGCGCTCACCGGGCATCAATTGCTCGCGTTCACGTTCAGGAATCTCATCACCGATCTTCGCGCTGGGCTCTTCGTCGTCGAAATCCAGCTCATGCACCGAACCCATGCGGTCTTCGTTATCATCGATGGGCTCCGGTTGCGCCGCATCGTAGGGGCGTCGTGAATCAGTCATGGCAAATCCTCATACTGTGGGCCTTACTTGGAGTGGACTCATCCGGCGCACGAGAATTCCAACGGAAACACTTTGCCCTACCGGCGTGACTCCGACGGGCGGTTGTCTATCAAACCAGCGCATCTTTCTTGAGGCCTTATCCATGCACGACTTACAAGACCTGATTGATAACAACGAGCGTTGGGCTGACGCGATCACCAAGGAAGACCCGGATTTCTTCGCCAAACTGGCGCGCCAGCAGACGCCCGAGTACCTGTGGATCGGCTGTTCCGACGCGCGAGTGCCGGCCAACGAAATCGTCGGCATGCTGCCCGGCGATCTGTTCGTGCACCGCAACGTCGCCAACGTGGTGCTGCACACCGACCTCAACTGCCTGTCGGTGATCCAGTACGCGGTGGACGTGCTCAAGGTCAAACACATCCTCGTCACCGGCCACTATGGCTGCGGTGGTGTGCGCGCGTCGATGCAGGACCGTCAGTTCGGCCTGATCGACGGCTGGCTGCGTTCGATCCGCGATCTGTACTATGAAAAGCGTGAAGAGCTGGCCAAGCTGGCGACCGAAGAAGAGCAGGTCGACCGGATGTGCGAACTCAACGTCATCCAGCAAGTGGCCAACGTCGCGCACACCAGCATCATCCAGAACGCCTGGCATCGCGGGCAGAGCCTGTCGATCCACGGCTGCATCTACGGCATCAAGGATGGCCGCTGGAAAAGTCTGAACACCACCATCAGCGGGTTCGAGCAATTGCCGCCGCAGTATCGTCTGCGCCCGGTGGGTCAGGCTTAAAAACGCTTGGCGCCCGCCGATTGCCGCCAGTGCTGGAGAAAGCGCTGGCCTTCCAGGTTTGGCGGTTCGTCGAAACCGGTGATCCAGCCGCGACAACGCGATGAGCCGCAACCGCAGGCAAACTGGCGTAACAGTTTGTCTTCGGTGGCGGCGTAATCAATGCTCAGATGCTCGCCGCGCTGAATGTCCTTGAGCGACCACAGCCACAATTCGGTCATGTCGAGAAACGTGTTGGGATCGCAGGCGTGTTCGAGCAATCCGCAAAAGCGCGGGTCGTACAGGTGAATGCCGCTGAGCAGTTGGCGGGTTTGCCGGCAGCGATAAGGCAGCAATTGCCCGGACACCCGGCACATCCGATGCGTACCCAGAAAATCCCGCCGCGCGGCGATTGCCACCGGGTTGGCGTAAGGGTCGCGAATGATTTCAAAGTCGGCACTGGACGGAAACCCGAGGCGCACGGGCAGGCCGCAGAAAGGGTAAATGCCTTCGGTATCGTGCGGGGCAGAGCCTGCCACGGCGTGGGTATTCATAACCGTCCTTTGTCGCGTGATACGCGACTTTGCCGGGACGACGTCCTGTCGGCCCTCCGGTAAAACATGGATCCAATCTAGTGCTTAAAGGTATAGCCGGTCTACTGTCATATCTGACAGCGAGAATCGCGTATTCCCGCGTCAGCCAAGGCTGACACGGGAATCACGTTGTCGTGTTTACAGGTGCGGGGCGGGGATGGCGGTAGCCGGAAGGGGCGCTTTCAACTGTTGCAGTTGGGCTTTGACAGGCGGGGTCGCGCACTGCGTTGCCGCCTGCTCCGGTGTCAGGTTGCGGATCGAGGTATAGAACAGTTCGCAGGTTTTGACTTTCTGCGTGACCTGCCAGGTTTGCGTGCAAGTGTTGAGCGTAGTCTGCGCGTTGCTGCCGGGTTTGCTGCCCATGCCGGCCTGCCAGCAGGCGGCGCTCAAATCCTGGCCCATGACTTTCAGGCCGGCGGCATCCGCTTTGGCCTGCGCATCGTCACCGGTATAGCTTTTCGGGTCGGCGGCGTACCAGATGTAGCTAGGGTGGTTGGAGCCGAGCACCGGCACGTTCACGCCTTCGCTCGGGCTGATGGTCGCCAGGCCCAACACGCTGACGGTCGGCCCATATTGCTGTTTGATCCAGTTCCGCACCGGCGCACCGAACGCGACCATCGGCAGCGTCGTGCCGCTGGTGGTCTGGCTGAACTGTTTGACCAGCGTGGTCTGGTAATCCTTGAAATAGTCGTACACGCCTTCCAGGTCGCTACCGGCATTGGACGGCGCGGCAATCGGGGCGATGTCGATGATGGTCTGATAAGCCGGCGTCTGCTCGGCAGGGATGCCATTGTCCGTGAGCAACGTCGCCCAGCGATCGGTGGTGTTGGAGCGCAAGTAATCCTGCGCCTGAGTCAGCGAGTAATCCGGCGGAAAGTGCAGCAACTCGATGCTTTTGCGGTTTTCCAGGGCCATGCCCAGCGGCAGGAACAGATACCAGCTGTAAGCCCATTTGCCATCGGCGTTGAGCTTGCTGGCACCGCTGTAGGCCAGATCCCCCGCATCAAGGAGTGCGGTCAGCGCTTTGTCGTAACCCTGCGGCACACCAGAGATTTCGGCGTAAAGCTGGTCGTTGTCGGTTTTCACCAGCACCTTGGCGTCGGCATAACCATCGCGTTGCACACTCTGGGTGAGGTAATGAGCGACAGTCTGTTCCAGCGTCCAGTTGCGGAAGCAGATCACGCTGCAGTTGTTGGGGTAAGCGAAGAGGCGGGTAACGCGTTCGGTGCTGCCCAGTTTCAGATCGACATCGGCGTGGGCGGACGCGCTCGGCATCAGTGCGGTGAGGGCCAGTGCGGCGGGGGAAAGTCCTGCGAACTTGAACATGCTCAGATCCTTTTCAGCGTGGGATTCCCGCGAGTGTCGGGGCCGGCTCATAGTGGATCAGTGGCGTTTGACAGAAAAGCGGTTGGTTGTGATTCTTTCATGAGTGCTTCGATCCGGCAGCAAACATGCCGTGTAACGACTGGGACATCAGGGTTGAATGCACCTGCCCAAGAGCAGGTGCATTCAAATCGGCTTACGGCATCACCGGCGGCGTGTATGCCAATGTTGTCCCCAGCGCCCACAGCAGCACCAGCACCAGCGGCGTATGCACCAGCAACTGCACGAACGAGAAGCCGATCAGATCCCGCGCCTTCAAGCCCAGTACGCCGAGCAGCGGCAGCATGTAAAACGGGTTGATCAGGTTCGGCAGCGCTTCGGCGGCGTTGTAGATCTGCACCGCCCAGCCCAGGTGGTACTGCAAGTCGTTGGCGACCTGCATCACGTAAGGCGCTTCGATGATCCACTTGCCGCCGCCCGACGGAATGAAAAAGCCCAGAATCGCCGAATAAACGCCCATCAGCAGCGCATAGGTGTCATGCGAGGCGATGCTGACGAAGAACGTCGAGATGTGATGCGCCAGGGTCTGTGCGTCGGCGCCTTTGACCGTGGTCATCAGCGCAGCGATCGAGCCGTACAGCGGGAACTGGATCAGCACGCCAGTGGTGGTCGGCACGGCGCGCGCCACCGCATCGAGGAAGCTGCGCGGGCGCCAGTGCAGCAGGGCGCCGAGCATGATGAACAGGAAGTTGTAGGTATTGAGCCCGGAAATCGCGGTGATTGCCGGTTTCGTCGAGAACTCGTGGAACAGCCATCCCGCCGCTAGCAGCACCAGCACGATAATCAACAGCGGGCTGTGTTCCAGCCATTCGCCCGGTCGCGTGCGCGGTTGCAGTGGCGGCAGGTTGAACGCCGGGTCGATGCCGCAGGCCTTGGCGTCGCGCGCCGAGTTCGGGCCGGGTGCGGTGGCGTACGCGATGATGATCGAGATCACGATGAGTGCCAGGAGCATCACGCCTGACTGCCAGAGGAAAATCGTTTCGGTGAACGGAATCACCCCGGTGATCGACAGGATCGACGGCGGCAGGCTGGCAGGGTTGGCCTGCAGTTGCGCGGCGGACGACGACAAACCCAGCGCCCACACCGCGCCAAGGCCCAGATAGGCCGCCGCACCGGCGGCGCGGTAATCCATTTTCAGGTCGGTACGCCGAGCGAGGGCACGCACCAGCAAACCGCCGAAGACCAGCGACAGGCCCCAGTTGAGCAACGATGCGACCATCGAGATCAACGCCACCCAGGCCACGGCGGAGCGGCCGTTTTTCGGGATCCGCGCCAGTCGGTCGATCAGTTTGACCGCAGGCGGAGAGCTGGCGACCACGTAGCCGCCGATCACCACGAAGGCCATCTGCATGGTGAACGGAATCAGGCTCCAGAAGCCGTCGCCGAAGGCCATCGCTGCCGCCGTCGGTTTGGCGCCCATCGCCAGCGTGGCGAGGGCGACGATGATCACGGCCAGCGCAGCGAATACCCAGGTATCGGGAAACCAGCGTTCGGCAAAACTTGAACAGCGCAGGGCAAAGCGCGCAGAGCGGCTATCTTCGATATCAACGGCCACGGGGAATACCTCGGAATTTTTATGGTTATTTTGATCTGGCAGGCGAAACGCAAATCCCTTGCAGGAGTGAGCCTGCTCGCGATAGCGCAAGCGCATTCAACACATTCAGTGACTGAGCGGACGCCATCGCGAGCAGGCTCACTCCTACAGGGCAGCGGTGTTCATCCTGCAGACAGGCATTTACAGTAAATCAAGCGCTACCGTTTTGTTGAGCAGGTTTTCGCAAACCATGACCATGGTCTAACGGCTTGTCCCCCGCCCATTTGCGTAGACCATGGGCGCCTTGGTTTTCTGCCTGATCCAGAGTTCTTTGCGATGACTGCCCAAATCCCGGCCAGACCTGCGCCGTTCAGCCGCTCCGACTACAAGACCCTCGGCCTTGCGGCCCTTGGCGGGGCGCTGGAAATTTACGACTTCATCATTTTCGTATTTTTTGCCCTGACCCTCAGTCAGTTGTTCTTCCCGCCGGAAATGCCCGAGTGGCTGCGTCTGCTGCAGAGCTTCGGCATCTTCGTCACCGGCTATCTGGCACGGCCGCTGGGCGGCATCCTGATGGCGCATTTCGCCGACCGTCTGGGGCGCAAAAAAGTTTTCAGCCTGAGCATCCTGATGATGGCGCTGCCGTGCCTGCTGATCGGGATCATGCCGACGTATGCCCAGATCGGTTATTTCGCGCCGCTGCTGTTGCTGGCGCTGCGCATTCTTCAGGGCGCGGCCGTGGGCGGCGAAGTGCCGAGCGCCTGGGTGTTCGTCGCCGAACACGCGCCAGCCGGACATCGCGGGTATGCCCTGGGCTTTTTGCAGGCCGGGCTGACCTTCGGTTACCTGATCGGCGCACTGACCGCGACCTTCCTCGCCCAGGTATTCACTCCAGCGGAAATTCTTGATTACGCCTGGCGCTATCCCTTCCTGCTCGGCGGTGTGTTCGGCGTGATTGGGGTTTATCTGCGCCGCTGGTTGAGTGAAACACCGGTATTCGTGGCCATGGAAGCGCAGCGTGAAGCGCGGATCGAACTGCCGCTGCGCACCGTGCTGCGCGAGCATCGGTTGGCGATGTTGCCGGCGATGCTGCTGACCTGCGTGCTGACGTCGGCGGTGGTGGTGTTCGTGGTGATTACGCCGACGATGATGCAAAAGACCTTTGGCATGACCGCCAGCCATACCTTCGGCCTTAGTGCGCTGGGCATCGTTTTCCTCAACATCGGTTGCGTGCTGGCCGGTCTGCTGGTCGATCGCATTGGCGCCTGGCGCACGGTCATGCTCTATAGCCTGTTGCTGCCGCTGGGCATCGGCGTGCTGTATGCCTGTCTGATCGCAGGTGGGCAGTGGATTGGCCTGGCCTATGCCGTGGCCGGGCTCGGCTGCGGGGTGGTGGGTGCGGTGCCTTCGGTGATGGTCGGGCTGTTTCCGGCGCGCATTCGTGTGTCGGGCATTTCTTTTACCTACAACATTGCCTATGCGGCGTGGGCGAGCATCACGCCGCTGCTGCTGATCGGATTGATGCCGTGGAGCCCTTGGATCTGCGTAATGTTCTGCGCAGTGATGGGCGTGGTGGGCATTCTCACGGCAGGTTATTTCGGCGCTCGCATGCCTCGCACGGGACCGTGCCAGGCTGCCGGCGCTGCGTGAGCCGGAACCGCTGAACTATTTTCGACTGACGGGTATCGAGGCCGCTTCAGAAAAGCTCCGCAAGGCCGATGGCTAGGTTGTACGCCGCGTTCAACCCTGCCATTGGTGCTTTCCATGTTCAATAAACGCTTGAAGCAAGAGCTGGCCGCTCTCCGTGAAGAACTCTCCAGCCTTGTGCAAGTGAAGGAAAGCCTGGAAAGCGAGATGCTGGCGCTGACGCTCGAGTCCGACGGGCGAATTCGCCTGGTCAACCAGAACTTCCTTGGCGAGATGTTTTACAAGAGCCAGGACCTGATCGGCCGGGCGCTCGAGGACATCGTCCCGGCCCACGTCAAAACCGACGAATTCCACCTGCGCTTCAAGAACGCGATGACCCGTGGCGAGCATTTTGCCGGTGCCGTGCGTCTGATGCGTGGCAACGGCGAGGAAGCATGGCTGCGCTCGATCGTCCAGCCGGTGCGTGCTTCCGATGGCCGGATCCGACACATTTCGTTCTACGCCAGCGACCTGACCCGCACCATCGAAGCCTCCCGCGAGCATGAAAACCTGATCGGTGCGCTGGTGCGCTCTACCGCCGTGATCGAATTCGATCTCAACGGTAACGTGCTGACAGCCAACGACCGCTTTCTCAACGGCATGGGTTACAGCCTGGCGCAGATCAAGGGCAAACATCACCGCACGTTCTGCGCGCCGGAGGAATACAACAGCGGCGAGTATCAGAATTTCTGGCGGCGCTTGAACAATGGTGAGTTCGTCGCGGGTCGTTTCAAGCGTATCGACAGCCATGGCCGTCATGTCTGGCTGGAAGCGTCCTACAACCCGGTGGTTGATGCCAACGACAAACTGTACAAAGTGGTGAAGTTCGCCACGGTCATCACCGATCAGGTCAACCGCGAGCAAGCCGTTGCCGACGCGGCCAGCATTGCCTACAGCACCTCGCAACAAACCGACAGCACGGCGCAACGTGGCACCACCGTGGTCACCGAGGCGGTCAACGTCATGCGTGATCTGTCGCGACACATGCAAGCGGCGGGTGAGGGCATTGAGGCACTGAACGAGCAGTCGCAGGTGATCGGCACCATCGTCAAGACCATCAGCGGCATTGCCGAACAGACCAACCTGCTGGCGCTCAACGCTGCCATTGAGGCGGCGCGCGCCGGTGAGCAGGGCCGTGGTTTTGCCGTGGTGGCCGATGAGGTGCGACAACTGGCCTCGCGCACCAGCCAGGCGACAGAAGAGATCGTCACCGTGGTGCGGCAGAACCAGGAGATGGCGCGCAACGCCGTGGCGCTGATGACCGACGGCAAGCTCCAGGCCGAGCAAGGGCTGGCGCTGGCGGCAGAAGCGGGGACGGTGATTGTCGAGATTCAGGACGGTGCGCAGAAAGTCGTGGATGCGGTGGGGCAGTTCGCCAATCAGCTGTCGCACTGACACCCTGCTGATCGTTCCTATGCTCTGCGTGGGAACGCCTCCGGGGACGCTCCGCGTTCCTTCGCCGGGGTGACGCAGAGCGTCACAGGATGCATTCCCACGCAGAGCGTGGGAACGATCACCGAATTGCCACGGGTTCTGTGTTTCTTCAGTCGCAGCGCTACAATCGGCTCCTTTACTCGCGGAGCAGACCCCATGAGCGATTCTCACCGCCGCCCGGTGCCCCTGAACAAAGCCTACCGTTTGCTCAATCACGGCCCGACCGTGCTGGTCAGCGCGGCCCACGACGGCCAGCGCAACATCATGGCCGCCGCCTGGGCCATGCCTCTGGACTTCGAACCGCCAAAAGTCGCTGTGGTGCTCGATAAATCCACCTGGACCCGCCAGTTGCTCGAAGCCTCCGGCACCTTCGTACTTAACGTCCCTTGCGCCGATCAGGCCGACATCGTGCAAACCGTCGGCAACACCTCGGGTCTGGACATCACCCAGAGCCGGGGGCGGGACAAGTTTCAGGCCTACGGTCTGCAGACCTTTATCGGCGAGCAGGTTGCCGCGCCACTGCTCGACGGCTGCGTCGCCTGGCTCGAATGCCGCCTGCTGCCGGAACCGCGCAACCATCAGCAATACGACCTGTTCCTCGCCGAAGTCATAGCCGCCCATGCCGATGAGCGCGTGTTCAGCGACGGACGCTGGCATTTCGACGGGCATGACGGTTTGCGCACGCTGCACCATGTTGCCGGGGGGCATTTTTTGAAGATTGGTGATGCGGTGGATGGCAAGATGCTAGAGGTTTAAGCGGCGTTGATGGAAAACCGTCAGCGGATGTAGCAAGGTATAAGCCTCACCTTATTTCAGGCGCCTGAATCATGGACTTTTCCGCTGCCGGTTATCTCGCCCCGCTGTTGTCGCTGGCCCTGTTGTGGACGGTTGCCGTGGTCACGCCCGGCCCGAATTTTTTCAACATCGCTCAGTTGGCGGCGAGTCAGTCGCGTCGGCATGGTGTGGTGGCTGCGCTGGGCGTGGCGACCGGCACGGTGCTCTGGGGGCTCGCGGGCGGCTTGGGAATCAAGACACTGTTCAGCGTTGCGCCGGCGCTTTATCTGGGCTTCAAGATCGCCGGCGGTTGCTATCTGATTTATCTGGGATTGAAGCAATTCAAGCGCAAGTCAGCGATTGCTCCCGGTGAGCCCGCTGCAACCCACCAGACCTATCTCAGCGTTTACGCTCGCGGTTTGCTCGGCAATATGACCAACCCGAAATCGGCACTGTTCGTCACCACCATCTTCGCCACCGCCATGCCGGCTCACGTATCGCCGCTCTTACTGGCGCTGGCCGTGCTGACCATGGCCACATTGTCCTTCAGTTGGTATTGCAGCGTTGCATTGTTCTTCGCCAGCCGCCGGGTTGCCGGTGTTTACGAGCGGTCACGGCAGTGGCTGGATCGGTTGGCGGGTGGGTGCTATTTGTTATTTGGCGCGCATTTGGTGGCGAATCGTTGAAACCGATTGAGGGACTGAGCGCGGATATAAAAGGCCTACCACCCGGTAAGCCTTTTATCTTTGCATCGTAGCCTCAGTCGCCCAGCGCTTCGCCTTCACGCCGTGGATCAGCGCCACCCTCCAACGACACTTTCCCCTGCGCATCCTTGACCCGCACGATGGCTTGGGTGCCGCTGGTCATGTCGATTTCGCTCACGGTATGCCCTCTGTCTTTCAGCGCCTGTACCAGCGCCGGGCTGAACTGGCCCTGTTCCAGTTCGGTCGGGCCGTTGCGGCTGCCGAAGTTGGGCAGGCTGATCGCGCGTTGTGCGTCGAGATTCCAGTCGAGCAGGCCGAGGGTGGTTTTGGCCACGTATTCGATGATTTGCGAACCGCCGGGCGAGCCGACCGTGGCGACGAATTCGCCGCTCTGGCGATCGAAGATCAGGGTTGGCGCCATCGACGAGCGCGGGCGTTTGCCGGGCTCGACGCGGTTGGCGACTTTCTGGCCGTTCTCTTCGGGGATGAACGAGAAATCAGTCATCTGGTTATTGAGCAGAAAGCCCTGAACCATCAGGTGCGAGCCGAACGCGGCTTCGATGGTGGTGGTCATCGACACCGCGCCGCCGAGGTCATCCACCGCGACCACTTGCGAGGTGGAGATGCGCAGCGGCGAACGGTCCGGCGCGAAGGCCACCTGCACGCCCGGTGGCGTGCCCGGTTTGGCGCTGCCCATGCTGCGTTCGCCGATCAGGCTGGCGCGGCTGGCCAGATAATTCGGGTCGACCAGGCCTTTGACCGGCACCGGCACGAAGTCGGTATCCGCGACATATTGCGCGCGGTCGGCGTAGGCCAGGCGTTCGGCTTCGGCGATCAGGTGCACGGCTTGTGGATCCGGTTCAATGCCGGCCGGTTTGTTGGTCTTGACCGGTTTGAGCGGTGTCAGCGACAAACGCGGATCACGGGTTTCCAGGGCCTGCAGCGTGCCGAGAATTTGCGCCACGGCGATCCCGCCCGACGACGGTGGCGGCATGCCGCACACCTGCCAGCGCTTGTAATCGGTGCACAGCGGCGCACGCTCCCTGGCCTGATAGCGTTGCAAATCATTCAGCGACAAGCTGCCGGGATTGGCGTGGCCCTGCACCTTGGCGATGATTTCTTCGGCGATCGGGCCTTTGTACAACGCGTCCGCGCCTTCGTTGGCGATGCGTTTGAGCACTGCGGCCAGCGCCGGGTTTTGCAGGCGTGTGCCGACGGCTTTGACGCTGCCATCGGCGTTGAGGAAATACTTGGCCATGTCCGGCGACTGGCGGATGACTGGATCTGATTCCAGCAGCGAATGCAGGCGCGGCGAAATGGCAAAGCCTTGCTCGGACAGTTTGATCGCTGGTTCAAACAGCTTCGCCCATGGCAGGCGACCGTGTTGTTTATGTGCCATCTCCAGTGCGCGCAACACGCCCGGTGTCCCGACCGAGCGACCGCCGATCTGTGCTTGCGGGAACGACATCGGTTGGCCATCGGCGCGCAAGAACAGCTTCTCGGTAGCGCCGGCCGGCGCCGTTTCGCGACCGTCATAGGTGCGCACCTGTTTGCCGTCCCACAGCACGATCATCGCGCCGCCGCCGATCCCGGAAGACTGCGGCTCGACCAGCGTCAGCACCGCCTGCATCGCAATCGCCGCATCAATCGCTGAACCGCCCTGACGCAGCATCTCCCGACCTGCTTCAGCAGCGAGTGGATTGGCGGCAGCAGCCATATGTTGGCTGGCGTGACGGGTTTGTAGATCGGTGCGGTAACCGGAAGCGGCTTCCGGTGCCAATGGCTGGGTCGAGGAGGGCGGGGCGTTGCACGCGGTGAGGGGCAGGGCGCTGACAAGCAGTGCAAGAACTGGCAGGCGAAAGCGGCTCAAGGGCTGGGTTGAAAACACGCGGGCTCTCCGTCCGTGGGATAGAAGTGTTGGGGGACTTTAGCGAGCGGGCGGTGGGGGTGCAAACCGGGTGAGGATTTGATCCTTGGTCAAAGTGTTTCGGAATCACTCGGGCTTCTCGTAATGGGCTCAGTCAAATCAAAGGTTTTGTACTTGTAGTACTCCGCTCTGGATTGGTATTTGCCCTTCATTTCTCCTACAGACTTTTCAGGTCGACAACCTACGCATCCTTGCCTGAGGATGTTTTCTATTGAAATTCCCCAGGATTGATTTCAGGTAGAGGGACAAGTCCGTTGTTATTCGACTCCATTTCCAGTCGGCGATTGTCATGAGCGTTTCCAATGAGGAGGACCGCGCTTTTCTGGTGGCGATGGGCAGTCGCATTGCTCACTTACGCACAGTGCACGAGATCACACAGACTCGGTTGGCACGGGCTTTAGGTCTTTCTCGACAGACCTTTCAGGGTTACGAAGAGGGCACGCGCAGCATGCCGGTCACGACACTGGTGAAGATGGCATTTGCGCTTCGCGTTCCTGTTGAAGAGCTGCTCGGGGTTCCCTCGTGCACGGAAACGCCCAAACGCAGCTTGACCTCGACCTGGTATCGACGGCTGCAGTCCATCAATGAGCTGCCGAAAGTCCAGCAGAAGGTAGTAGCGCAGATGCTCGATGCCCTGATCGCACAAGCAACGAGCAAGGCAAGCAACGAAGAAAGAGAAGTTTGAAGTAACTCAAAGAACGCGGAACCAAGGTGCTACCAACACTTTGGCCCCGCTAACCACAAGCAGCTAAGAAGGAGCTAATTATGGCTAAGGCCAATCATACGTCATCATCCCCCATCACTGAACGCCGGTTGAAAATCGCCGCAGACTTTTACCCGGTCCACATAAAGGATAAACCTCACAGCCCCGCCAAACCGGTGCCTTGGATCAGGCTACGTGGACTGTGGTTAAGGCAGGCAGGATTCGAGGTGAGCGAGATCGTGAAAGTCCGTGTGATGAAAGGTTGTCTGGTGATTACTGCGCAATAGCAAACAACCAAAGAATGCACCAACGCGGCTCGCATAAGAAAAGCGCCGCTACCCTTTATTGAATAGCGGCGCTTTGAACAGCGGTTTTTCGCTTACTTCTGTATCGATGTGCGAACTGTCAGCCTAAAGCAGTTGGTCACCGATCCATCCTATGGACTGACGGCTCACAGGTTCAGGGCGTTTCCAGGGGGGCAGGTATGAAGCCTTGCTCCCTGAGTGATTTGATGACTCCCCGAATCAGGTAATTGTTGGAAAACCCGATCGTGTACTGGCGCGCTCCGGTGGTCAGAGGTAACAGCATTCCCTGATCCACCAATTTCCTGATCAGATAGGTTCTCTGATTACTTGAGTGTTTGGTTAGTACTGCTGCTACATCAGCCGATTTCACTACCTTGTGTTTAATGGCTGCGGAGAGCACTAACTCCTCTGTTTCAGTGATCCATTCTCGCTCCCGAGCGAAGGCAATGGCAGGGACGAGGATCGCTTTGGTGAGGTAGGCATAATTTGTAAGCCGGTCGACCTTTTCGAGTTCGTCACGAATCCCGACCAGTACGTAGGTACACCATTGCTCCAACCCTTCCTTTGTTCCTTTATCAGCTGCTGCAAGCATCGTGTAATAGCGTTCACGGTCATTGCAAAACACTGCGGTAGGATTCAGTACGCGACCACCCGCATTGACGTTAAAGCCGTACTTCATTAGCAGGGCGTAAGTGAGGAGTCTGACCACCCGGCCATTGCCGTTGCCGAACGGGTGTATCCAGCCAAACCTGTGATGCGCTAGCGCGACCTTCATGAGGTCATATTTGGGAGAATCCTTTCGATTTACGAATTCGACGAGTTCCTCCATATATGCCTGCACCTGGACGAAGTCGGGTGGCAGGTGATCGGATTGCGAAATACTGACGCCGCCACTGCGATACGCGCCTGGTGTTTTGTCCCCTTCGCGCTGGAGGTCGTCGACTGTCATCGCATGCAGCTCTCGAATCGTATGTTCGGTCAGGTCGGCGCCCGGCTCCATGACCTGCTCGATGTAATCCATCGCTTTCTCAATATTGGCGACCTCCCGCAACTGATCCGTGTCGCGGGCCTTACCCTCTACTTTGCTGTCGATGTAGTCCGCGAGGGTGGTGTGGTTGCCCTCGATGCGCGCCGAGCCGAGGCTTTCCAAGGCGTGGAACAGCGATTTGAGTTGGTAGAACACCTGTGGCGGTGTATCCCCTTCGAGCCTTAAGCGACGCAAGTGCTCCAGCTCACTCAAGACATCAACCAAATCAGAGTCAAAGGATGGATTAAGCAGAGCCAGATCGTGATGGTTGAATTCGGCCATGATAATAGCTATCTCAAAAATCGGTTTTGGTTATCTAAAATTATCCTGTGGAAAAGCCCGTATATATTGGCTTTAAGCTGGTAGTTGAGATTAGCATTATCTTGAATTGGAGATTTGTCTATGTGAGAAAAGGCGAAGTGAAAATTGGAAGACAATGTTTCACGGCAATTGAAAGCCTTTTCGAACCGGGCTGACTGGCTGCTTTTTGCCAAGCGTCCATTGCTAACCATTACTGAGCCACGATCGAAACCCATGACTCTGTGAGGACAGAAGCAGGCCGGTTTATTTCACGCATAAAAAAACGGCCTACCTTTCGGTAAGCCGTTTTTAGTACTTGGTGGTACACAGTCATTTGAACTGAGTTATTAAAGTACTGATTTATATGGATATAAAGTCTTTGACTTCGGTTAGGGATACACGTGGGGATACAAGGTGGTCTCTACTGCCTATAGCCCCCCCTCCCATTTTTCCCGACTTTGCGCAGAGAGGGGGGCGAGCGGTCTAGAGTGGATCGGCAACGAAGTTTTTTACCCCCCTCCCTTTGATGCTGCTACAGATACGCCCAAATATCGGTGTTCTTCGTGTTCTCGGTGTTCCTTTCGCGCTGAAGGCCAAGAAAATCAAGGGTTTGAGGGATGGAACACGTTCTTAACGATAAAGAACACACCTGCTATCTAATAGCTGTCGGTGTTCTAAACAGGCATTAAAAAGCCCGCTGCATGAGCGGGCTCCAACACGGTTAGCTATGCCTGTCAGGGTACAGTCGCGCCAAGATCACCATTCACATCGACGATCAACACTGCACCTGGAGCGAACACCGCAAGGCCGGCGCGTAGTTCACCGAGCAACGTAACCATGTTGGTCGTGAAGTTCTGCCCGTCCTCACGGCTTGCCAACAGGGAAGGCTGCTCCCGATCGAGGATGGCAGCTTGAGCCGGATCCATCACGATGGCGATGTTCCGAGCAAGGCTCGGGGTCAGCACCACCGGTACGTTCCACAACGTCAATGGAGAAGGGTCTCGCGGACTGCCCAATACGTACTGACCGTCTGTGCCCTTCTGAGACGCAATGAGCTGCCAGTCAACCGGGTTCATGATGATCAGCCCAGGCTTCCATCCATTTGCCTGAAGATTGACCACTGCGGCGCCAATGCGATCAGTTGGAGTGAGCGCCGCAGGGGCGGCTACACCGCTCGGCACGAAATCCATCCCCAACTCTACCAGCCCTTTGATTTTACCTTTCCCACCAGCACCCGCGACGATCTCACTTTCAAGCTTGGCGAGCACGCCATACTCCAAGAGATTCATCAGCTTTTGGCCGAGCGCTGGAGCATCGGAAAGCACTTGAACCGATGCTTTCGTCCAGTGAGCAACAGTGGCGATGTTCGCCGTCTCGGGAGTCATTTCAAAGTTGGACTCAGCTTTTTGCTGACCCTCCTCAGTCTGGAACGCCGCTGTGTTGACGTAGTTTTGCAACTGCATGTATTCGAAAGCGCTTGAGTCAACAGGCAGAGACGGAATGACATCCAGCAGCGTGAGTGGACGCCGAGGGTCGTTGTAAATACCCTCCGCTCTTTGAGGTTGAACATCGAATCCCGTGGTGCCCGCGACACCTTGGCCTGAGTTGGTTAACGCTTTGAGCGTAATGCCCTCGATCTGGACCCGACCAGTAGATGGGGCACCATTAGCCAAGGATTTGAATTGCTCACTGTGCGAGAACTCGCCAATCAGTCCTTTTGTGTCACTGCGCTCCATACTGCCTCGCTTGATGATGTTGCCGGCTGCGTCGGTAATGTCGCCAGTATTCAAGTTCTCGAAAGTGTTGGTGCCGCGCCCGCCACCAAGAACGTCAGCGGCGGACAAGCTTTTTCGGATACCCAATTTTTTATCAACCTCGGTACTGAGGTCGCTCACCTGGCCTTTTACAGCAGCAATATCCGACTGGATTCCGGCGCGAAAACCATCCATCGCTTTGGCGTGCTCTTCAAGGGCTTTTAATACGATTTCATTGCTCATTTTAATTCGTCCTCAATGTTTTAGTGATTTCTTCAAGTCTGCTTGCAATCAAAGCAAGCTCTTGGCTGTTATCACTCTGTTCATCTCGGACAAGAGCAGACCAGCCGCCCGACATAAGCCGTTTGGCTTCACGGGATGAAAGTCCAAGTGCGTCGCGCACTTGCCTTTCGAATTCTCTGGGGTTGTTTGGGTTAAAGGATTTAACCTCGGTAATTACTGCATGCTTGTTGGCTGGTAAGGACACCAAGCTAACTTCTAATAGATCTATTTCTTTTACCAGGCTCAGACCGGCGCCTAGCGGCTTGGCATCCAGCATGAAAAAGCCAATGCTCATTGCTAGGGCGCCGTCCTTCATAAGCGCATAACTCTCTTTTGCAATCGCAACATCGAGTGTTAGCTTGCCGGAAACAAGTAGTCCTCGGCTATCTTCAACCATGGACAGCCAGACTCCGACTGGCTGGTTTCTATTGTGCTGCCACAACATTGCAGGCTTTGTCCCTTCAACAGCATGGCGGGTCAGGCTCTTGTTGAAGGCGCCAGGCTCAATAACATGCCCCTGCGAGTCCGGATCGCCACCAAAAGTTGAGGCATATCCAGAGAACTCACCGGTGCGGGCTTGATTGGCGTCTAGAAGCTTAAGATGAAGTGGCGCAGAGTGGAATGTGTGCATATAAAAATCCATAAGTGACAAATATGATATTTGCCGCTCAGGGTCGCATCACGCGCAACTGTAACGGGTGCAAAGCGCGTCACGCGCTCTACATTGCCATTATCTTACGGTGCGCTGAAAATGCAAGCGGCAATTATTAAATTTAGGCAGCGATAGGTCGTCGGGCGGAATCCAAGTCAAGTAGCGCCGACGCATTAACTATATATGCTCTTGTCTTGGGCATCCCCGGCAGAGAAATGGATTGTGAAGCCTTTCCATCGCCTGCCGGTTCAAGAACACCTCGCTTTATCAACTCTTTATTTACGGCAATAACGTTCATTCCTTTGAATACGTCGTCTCGCCAAGTTGTTGCAAGGAAATAATATGTAACGGAGGTATAGGTTTCATCACCCAGGCCGTGTTCAATAGTTCGTCTGAAGCCCAGTCGGTCAACAGTTCGGGGGCGTGATCGTCTGTTTTTGCCGCGATGGCATCCCACCTTGTGAATCGGCTTTCCCCATACCGCTCGATTACACCTCTCAGACGCGAAATGATGGCGTCACCTTCCATGTTCCCGGCCCCACCTCGCTCACCGAGCCAGGCTGCCAAGCAGACCTCCGCTGCTTTAGTGGCCGTGCCATCCGGCCACCCAGTGACGCCAAGGGCGGTTGCAAGCTCCCCGGCTGCTGCCGCTAAGCCAAATCTGCCGGCGGCGCGCTGTGCTTGTCCGCTGGGGTTGGGCGGCAATGACTCAGTCACGAAGCGCTCTACAGTTCGCCGCAGAAGGATCCGATAACCCTCAATTTGACCAGGCGTGCAGAGGTTATTTAGGAACTCCAGTAGAGGGGCGCCGTAGTACTTTCCTGCTCTTGCTTTCAACGCATCAGAGAGCGCCGCCGCATCAGCAAAGCCATGGAGCGCCTCAAACATACCCATACCTTTTCCCGCATCGGCAGGTACAGCAAGTAGACGAACCTCCATGCCCGCTTTCAATTCCTTATGGGCCTCAGACATGTGTTGAGCCAGTGTTTTTTCACCGGTAGAAAGAAACAGCAGCCTCCATTCTTGAACCTGCCTACCCACCAGGCCACGATCGTTAGCGCGAGCTTTGCCAGCCCCATTACCCAGCATGTAGACCGTTTCCCCGATAATGCGGGGGTCGCACATTCCTATCTCATCCAATACCAGCAAACCGTCCGAGTGTGCCGCCGCTATCGATTCCAAGGCGTTGTCAGTTGATCGCCAGGAACGCACCAAGCGTTGGCCACCGTAAACTGAGGCCGCTACCTGGAGGTGTGTAGTCTTACCACCTGAGCTATCACCGTACAGATGGAATCCTCCCGACTCCTGTCCCAGCAGCTGCAGCAGCGGACCCGCGAACGCAACACACACGACAAAAGTCAGGCGGTGGTTGTCGATGCACAGGGCTCCGATATGACGTTGCCACTGATCGAGTGACCCGGATCGACTGATAGGGGAAGCTGAGCCCCAGCGTCGTAAAAATGCAGCCGCTCCGGACTTGCCCCCACCTGCTGATCGGGCAGTAAATACGCATTGCCTTGCCAGCCCAGCCGGGTCACCAATCGAGCTCGATCCTTACTGTCATATCCCTGCAAGTAGCTTTGGAGGTCATTGCGTGAATTCCGAGCTGCGCGGTTACCTGCAAGCCGAAGCCCCATATCAACAAGTGGCCCCAGTACTTCTTTGCCAAAGTCACCAGCCATGCTGCGAGCGGGGATGTTCCACCGCTTTCGGTCACCGTCAGGATCATCGAACTCCACCAGCAAACCCCAGTTGTGGCCTTTTTCGTCCCGTGTGCGCGCAAGGATTTCAAGCCGCGAGCATACGGGCCTCGCCTCGCCATCTTCACTCGCGTAGAACACGCCATCCGCGGTTACACGAAAACCCGTTGGATGGGACGAATTCGGTTTTTGCTTGGTAGGGATCACCTCTTTTTTGCGAGGCTCAAGCCTGCAATCAGCGCATCAAGTCGCTCGCTGGTCCATCCAGCGGACTCAAAATCCGCCGCATCATCCCCTTCGGAAAGCTGATCGCTTAGTGCGGTTACCGGAACGCTCCGTATTGACCCTGCGCCGATTTTGAGCAGGTGCTTTTCGATCTCCACCATGCAATGCAAGCCCGGACTATCGTTGTCTGGCCAGAGCAATACATCACGGCCTGCCAAGGGTAGGAAATCCGCTTTTTGCCAAGAGTTCGTGCCGTTGAGCCAGCACGTAGAGACGTAGCCAGGTAGCAGCTTTCCGGCAGCATCGGCGGCTTTTTCACCCTCACATAAAACGACAGGATCAGCAGAGCGTTTCGCCAACTCATCTAGCCGCAAAAGTGGCCGAGGTGCATTTAGACCTTGCCACCGCCACTGACTGGATCCGCTGGCACCTTTGCACCAGGTCAGCGGCGCGAACACCTTGCGTGCTGTACCACTGTCATCCAAACCCAGGTCGAAGCGGTATAGGACCATCAGTGGCTGGCTGGCGGCGTCCCGATAGATCCACATTCTCGATGGCGCTCCGTGCTGGCGATGCTTAGCCGGAATCTTACGCATGGCACTATCAGGGATTGGAAGTATGGGCACCCAGGCGGCTGTTTTGCTGGGAGGCGATTTTTCATTGCTGGAGGCGCCGGCGGTTACGCCGAGAAAGCCAGCCAGCTTATTGCACGCCTCAACATCTGTTCCGCCATCGAGGTAACGCACCAGGTCAATTAGGTCGCCACCCTTGTCGCCCGTGGCGAAATCTGACCAAGTACCCTTGTTCAGATTCACCTTGAACGATCCGGCGTGTTTGTCTGCGCGGGTTGGGTTCGGGGCCGAGTATTCTTTGCCGCCGTCTTCGCGTTTTCCGTTTGGCAGCCAGTGAGCCAGCACGCGGTCAATGGCCCCCAGGGCAGCGGCTTTCACGCTGGCGAAGCTGGGGTGTTTTTTTCCGTACTCATGGGGTGTTCCCCGCGATTAGAAGGCCGGTCGTAACATCGTCAATTATCGCTTTTGCCATCTCGCCCAATTCGTGAGCGGCCCACGTAACAGTCTCATTGCCGTCATCCATGCCGCTAACCAAAGTCAACCTGTTTACTATTCCCAGCAGATTCGAGGCGTGTTCCAGAGCGTCCCCTACAGGGATGTCAGGGTTGATACGGAATATTTTTTGCCCGTCCACGTTGCAGGCGCCGAAGGACATACCGCCTGCTGTTTTGGCTTCGATGTGAGTGGTCTTCATAGCGCGCCCCCAGCATTTTCCAAGGTGCGAGCTTTGCTCATGTGTTGGTTGTAGCGAGCCAGTCGAGTGGACAGGCTGGAGTTTGCATGAAGGGCAGACATGGCCATGGCACGGTGTGCGGCGGCTCGACTGGAGTTACTGGACGGATTGAGGGCGTTTGCGTGCTTCATGAGGCGATACTCCAAGTTTAAATGGAGCTGCCACGAATCGCCGTCAAACGATTTAAGGTGGCAGCTGTGCGCAGGTTGACGGACCGGGAACTTGGAACCCGGCAGACCCGAAGGTCTCCCACGCACAGCCGCCATAACACGAAACTGCGGGCACAAAAAAAGCGCCTGCTGTCGGATGGGGCGCCTGTGCGCCAAGTTGCTCGGGCCGTCAAACCCGGTCACTGAATTTGCAGCGACAGCCGGAGCATAGCGCCTCGATTTTAGAAGTGCAACAAGCGGAGCTTGCGCGATTGCGCAATGCGTCATAAATTGAATGGGCATATGAGTCTACCTCTAACGCCTCCGGTTGCAGCCGGGGGCGTTTTCGTTAGTGCTGAGTGGCGACGGAGCGAGTCAGAGACAACCAGCTCAGGTGCTGGCCTTTACGGGACTCTGAGCGCATGTGCTCCAGGGCGGTAGGGTTGGCCAGCAGGTTGGGGATGAGCTGTTGTGCATCCTTGATCACCACTCCCTCTGGGATCTCGATGGCCAGCAACACCCAGTCGAGCGTCGGCCAGGCCAACAGCAGAACATGGGCACCCTCTGCGATCGCACGATCACGCAGCGCGCAGAGGTCATGTTTGCCCTTGGCTACCGCTGGAGGCAGAGTCGCTTCAACTGCATCAAGAAGGGAATGCGGCAGGAACACAGGGGTCATGCTGCCACCTGCCCACGGGCTGCGATCCGTCCCCGAACCCACTCCTGAACCTCACTCAATACCCAAGCAACAGGGGCACCACGTGCATTGCTGTGACTGAGCTTTACAGGCAGCGGAAAGCCGCTGTCAGCTCGCCGCATCAACTTGTAAATGGTGGGCCGCGCCAACCCTACAATCGCCATGACTTCTGGGATTCGAATGAGCGTCGTGGCCGGGTCGAGCAAAACTACGTTGGATTTGTTTGACTTGGTTTCTGTTGTCGCAGACATGGTCAGGCCTCGCTCGTTTTCTGGGAGCGATCTTTGAGCCAGGCCAGCAATGCTGCTTTGCTATAGCGCACTCGCGAACCGATTCGCATCCAAGCTGGGCCCGTATTGCGGGAGCTGCGCCAGGCGGCAAGCGTCCTATGCGAGACGCCCAGCTCGACGGCAACTTGGGCAGGCGTAAGAAGACCAGAGGGGTGGAGCTGGAGCGATTCGGCAAATCGCTGAATTACGGTGTTCATGGTGAGCGTCCTGTAACTTGGGAGAGACAGGACGAAATTTAGACATTCGGTTGTTATGGGTCTTTCTAAGGTTTTTACCAGTTTTTAGAAAGTGCTTTCCACCGGTAGTAGGCGGCTCTGGCGGCCTGGTAAGAAACAGCATGCTTTTCAGCTACCGTTTCGATTGCCTTAGTTACCACAAGCCCTTCCCTGCCTACGCAATGCATCACGTCAAAAAAAATATCTAGATCCCGCTGTTCACGCCAGCTCCTGACCCGTGGAGCGGGGCGCCCAGGTAGCCGGATTGCATCACTCCATTGCGCTCCCATTAGCACGTGAGTGAAGGACTTGGCCAAGCTGGCGAGAATCCATGGCTCGACTGGTTCTCCGGCTTCAACCCTGCCAATGAATCTGTCCAGCATGCAGGCGTCAAACAGTTCGTGATCCTCCTCGGAAGAACTCCCATCGTTCACTCGCCGAAACAGCTTATCGAGATCGTCCTCAGCCCATGGCACCCAATGCCAAAGCATGCGCTTTGGATTCTCACCATCAGGAATTAGGACCCAGCTGCGTGTACTACGAACAGATACCGCGTTTTTAAAAGTGTTATCCATGTCCTCTAATTCATCATCCATTACAGAACCCCTCGCCCCGAAAGCTCTGCGAACCCCCCGCGCCGTGATTCGACACAGCGTTTCCATCACCTTGGCCCGCAGGCAGAAGAGGCGGTTTTGAAGAACACCTTTCACCGTATCTGTGTGTTGTGTTCCATCTTTTTTTTGTTCGTGTTCCAGATCTGAAAGCCACGAATTTAAAGGGCTTCACGGATTTAGGAACACCAAGAACACTAAGAACACGAGATTTTAGGCCGGGGCTCTGGTGCATGCTCAAACCACCTTTCCAAAATTACCTTGGATTACGTTGCCTTTCTCCAGTCTGTCAAGGTAATCGGCGTACCACTGCATCATCGTTGTGCGTTGTGTCAAATACTGAGCCTTGTTGTAGATCCCGCGTACACCTGGCGCCTTGTGGCTGAGCTGGGCTTCGACGTGGTCGGCATCAAACTCGTGTTCGTTCAGGATGGTGCTGGCGATATGGCGGAAACCATGACCGGTCTGTCTGCCCTCATAGCCAAGGCGACGCAAGGCCATCAGAAACACGGTATCGCTACGGGGTTTGGTGCGGTCGCTTCTTCCGGGGAATAGCAGTGGGTAGGCTCCAGTCAGGCCGCGCAGCTCTTCCAGTATTTCAATGGCCTGACGGCTGAGTGGCACCAGGTGTTCAAGCCCTTTCTTGCGGCCCTTGCGTTCTACTGGGATTGTCCAAAGCTTTTTGTTTAGATCGAATTCTTCCCAGTGGGCTTCGCGCAGCTCGCTGGGGCGCACGGCTATCATGGTCAGCAGGCGTAAGCCGAGTTGTACGTCTTTGGCGTGGGGATAGGAGCGGATAGCACGGAGCAGGGCAGGCAGCTCCTCAAGGCTGACATGGGCATAGTTCTCAGCTTTACCTGAGGCCAAGAACTTGTGGACGCCCTCAAGCGGGTTGTTCACGGCTCGCCCCGTCACTCGGGCCAGATCGTACACATCCTTGCAGTAGGCCCTCACTCGGCTCATTTGCTCAAGAATGCCTTGCTGTTCCAGTCCGCGTAGCAGCTCCATCCACTCCATCGACAGGATGCCGGTGTACAGCCGTTTGCCGAAGGTAGGGAACACATGACGCTCCAGTGCGCCCATAACTCGTTTAGCGGTGCCAGCATCCCAAGAGTTGAGCCGGGAGGTGTGCCACTCCCGCGCCAATGATTCAAAGGTGCTGTTGCTGGCTGCCATATCGGCAGCTTGGCGGGCCTGTTTGGTTGCTATCGGATTCTTGCCCTCAGCTGCATCGGCGCGCAGTTCGGAAGCCTTCTGTCTGGCCAGCGCCCCACCGACCTCCGGGTAACCACCTAACCCCAGCCAGCTCCACTTACCTGCAGGCGTCTTGTAACGTAGTTGCCGGGACTTCTGGCCGTCAGGCTTCACGCGGAAATACAGGCCGTTGCCATCTTGTTCCCGGTATTCCTTGGTGTCGGGCTCCAGGCCCGCTAGGGCGGTATCAGACAGCGGGCGGCGCTTGATTTCGAGCGCTTCATTGACTTGTATCCCCTCGGTTCGATTTTTCATCAAGGATACACAGTGGGATACACGGCGGGAAGATATAGGGGTAGATAAGGAGATACAGCCAGAAACAAGAAAGCCCGCACTAGGCGGGCTTCTTGAGGTTGTTTAGAGACTCATGGAGACATCTGTAAACAGGTACTTGGTGGCTACACAGGGACTTGAACCCCGGACCCCAGCATTATGAATGCTATGCTCTAACCAACTGAGCTATGTAGCCAAGTGGCGCGCATTATTCCCCTGAAATGGAAAAGCGTCAAGCGTAAATCCAAAATATTTCTTCTTATTTTCAACCGCTTATCCTCCGGCCCCGAAAATCGGGGCCGGGGAGGGTGTCAGCGCAGGCGGAATCTGGCGGTATTGGCGCTCAAGGCTTCGCTGCCCTGGCTCAGGGTGTCCGCCGCAATGTTCACCGCCCGCGCGCCTTCGAGTAAACGCACCGCCGCCTGATCGACCTGCTGGATGTTGCCGCTCACCTCATCGGCGGTGCTGGCCTGCTCCTCAACCGCCGTGGCGATCTGCGCCAGGGTGTCGGTGACGCTTTGCACGGCGCTGGCAATTTCGCCCAGGCGTTCACCGAGGCCGGTGACGGCGGCGGCATCCGATTGCGCCTGACCGCACGCGGCTTCCATCAGGTTCACCGCTTCGTTGACCGTGGCGCGCAGGCTGTCGACGGTGCCAGCGATCTGTGCGGTGGATGACTGGGTGCGTTGCGACAGGCTGCGCACTTCGTCAGCAACCACGGCAAAGCCACGGCCCTGTTCCCCGGCGCGTGCCGCTTCGATGGCCGCGTTGAGCGCCAGCAGGTTGGTTTGCTCGGCGACGCCGCGGATGGTGTCGACGACCAGTTGAATCTGCTGGCCTTGTTCGCTGACCCGGCCCAATGCCGCTGCTGTTTCGTTCAAGCGCTGATTGAGCTGCTGAATGCTCGCGGTGGTGCGCTGGCTGTCGCGGCTGCTGTCGGCGGCGATGCGCCGGGTGTGTTGAGCACTGCCGGATGCCTGTTCGCAACTCTGTGCAACACCTTGCGAAGTGGCTGCCAGTTGCGTGGCCGCTGCGGCGATCTGGCTGATCTGCAACTGCTGCGCCTCAACTTCGCTGAGCGCACCGCTGGAATGGTCGTTGAGGCTGCGTACCGCGTTGCTCAGTTGCGAGGTCTCGTGATCGACACCGAGCATGCTGCTGCGCAATTGCACCACGGCCACGTTGAGCGCTGTGCTGATGGCCGCCAGCTCATCCCGCCCGACCACCGGCACTTGCAGGCTCAGGTTGCCGTCACGCAGGGCTTCGGCGAGCAGCGTGATGCCGCTGGCGCTGCGACGGATCGAGGCTTGCAGGCAGATGAACAGGTACAGCGCGGCCAGCAGCAGGCAACCGAAGATCGCCGCGACCAGGATGAACTGACGGATCGCCGAGCTGTGATAAGCATCGAGCCGTTGATCCAGCGACACCAGCGATTGCTGGCGCAAAGACGCGAGGTCGGTCAGCAGAGCGTCGAGGCTGCGCTCGAAGTCTTCCGGTTTCAGATTGATGCTGCCGCCGAACACACCGTCGTCGAGCACTTTCAAGCCGCTGTCGAGGTGTTTGAGGCTGTCGTGGTATTGGTTGGCCCAGCTCTGCTGATCTTTCGGCAGGCGGACTTCGAGCAGCGTGGCAGTTTTGACCAGTTGCTCGCGGGCATCGCCGATGCGGCTGCGCAGGTCACGCAATTGCAAACGGCTCTGCAAGGTAAATTGGCCGGAGACCACCGAGGCCTGGCCGACGGCAGCGAGGCGGCCCACCCGTTCGATCAGGTCCGGCGCGTGCTGCGTTGATATCTGCGTCAGCAGATAGGTTTCCAGCCAAGGTGCGAGCGTCAGGCGGTTGTCCATGACGATCTGCTCGCGCAACGCTTGCAGGGCACTGAGGGCGTTGGTGAAACGATCGTAGCCATCCGGCCACCAGCCGACGCTGCTCAGGCTTTTCGAATCCAGACCATTGAGTGCGGTTTGCAGCGCCTGATAGCGGGTGAGGGTTTCGCCTTGTGCGCCTTCGTTTTTCAGGGCGTTTCCCAAGTCCGTGGTGGCTTGCTGTACGGCCGGTTGTACGGCATCGAACGCGCCCATCGCCGCGAGAGTGGCCGGCGTCGGTTGACGATTCGTTTCCGTCGCGCGCCAGCGGGCCGCACGGTCGCGTTGCGCGGCGAGCAGGTTGTCCAGCGCATCCAGCGCCAGCAACTGACGCACGCCGGCGCGTTCGCCGGAGATCAGATGGAGCTTTTCACGATAGTCCTGGCCGATCATCAAAAGGCTACCGGCCAACGGCAGAATGAACAGCAGAAACAACAATTGGAATTTACGTGCGAAGCCAAATCGCCCCAGCAATTTGATCCCCGGCGAAAGAAAAGCCTGCATGCCCCATGACTCCCCTGGACACCACGCACCATTGGCGTGCACCACGGTCGTTCGACCTTGATGTTGTGCCCTGCTAAAAGGCCTCGAAAGTTCACTGTTGCCCGCTCTGTAGGCCGGCTCTGTAGCGAAACTTCCCATTGTCGGTCGTCTTTGTAAGGCGGCCGCGTTCAAGCAGAGAAGCAAGGCAAGATTCAGACCATGGCGTTGCGCTATCACCTTGCAGTCGACGATCCGTCAGTTAGTTAGCTGGCTAAGGGGATAGCGCAGATGCACCGAAAAATGGCACATTGACGCACCTGCCTGCGGGCACCTCTCTGCTGTCCGGAAACTTCCATGGCTATCAGCAACGCTCAGACCGCCGCTGCCTCGGCGACCGCTGCTTCGCAAAGCAGCCCTTTGGTGATGCGCATCATCGGCGCGGTGGCGCTGGCGCATTTGATCAACGACCTGATCCAGTCAGTGCTGCCGTCGATCTATCCGATGCTCAAGGCCAATTACGGCCTCACGTTTACCCAGGTCGGCCTGATCACTTTGACTTTCCAATTGACCGCGTCGTTGTTGCAGCCGTGGGTGGGTTATCACACCGATCGACATCCGAAACCGTGGCTGCTGCCAGCCGGTTCGATCTGCACGCTGATCGGCATTGTGATGATGTCGATGGTCGGCAGCTTCCCCTTGATTTTGCTGGCAGCGGCGCTGATCGGTATCGGTTCGTCGACATTCCACCCCGAAGCGTCGCGGATCGCGCGCCTGGCTTCGGGCGGGCGTTACGGTCTGGCGCAATCGACTTTCCAGGTCGGTGGTAACGCAGGTTCGGCATTCGGCCCGCTGCTGGCGGCGGCGATCATCATTCCGTTCGGTCAGGGCAATGTCGCGTGGTTCGGCCTGTTCGCGGTGTTTGCGCTGTTCGTGCTGTACCGCATCAGCCGCTGGTACGCCCATCACTTGAACCTGTTCAAGCTCAAGGCTGGTCAGGCAGCGACTCACGGACTGTCGAAGGGCAGGGTGACCACTGCGCTGGTGGTGCTGGGGCTGTTGGTGTTTTCCAAGTATTTCTACATGGCCAGCCTCACCAGCTATTTCACCTTTTACCTGATCGAGAAATTCGACCTGTCGGTGGCCAGCTCGCAGTTGCACCTGTTCCTGTTTCTCGGCGCGGTGGCGGCGGGGACGTTCTTCGGCGGGCCGATCGGCGACAGGATTGGCCGTAAGGCGGTTATCTGGTTTTCGATCCTCGGTGTGGCGCCATTCACTTTGCTGATGCCTCACGTCGATCTGTTCTGGACCAGCGTGCTCAGCGTGGTAATCGGCTTCATTCTGGCCTCGGCGTTCTCGGCTATCGTCGTGTACGCGCAGGAGCTGGTGCCGGGCAATGTCGGGATGATTGCCGGGATTTTCTTCGGCCTGATGTTTGGTTTTGGCGGGATTGGTGCGGCGTTGCTCGGGCACCTGGCGGATATACACGGGATTGAGTATGTGTATTTCCTGTGTTCGTTTTTACCGTTGTTTGGCGTGTTGGCAATTTTCTTGCCGCGTACCAAAAAGGCCTGACCCCCACTCCTACAGGGAAATGTGTTGGGCTATAAATTTCAGGCACAAAAAAACCGCGTATCAAACGCGGCTTTTTCTTGTGCGGGTGTTGCTTAGACGTTGAAGCGGAAGTGCATCACGTCGCCGTCCTTGACGATGTATTCCTTGCCTTCCAGACGCCATTTGCCCGCTTCCTTGGCACCGGCTTCGCCCTTGTACTGGATGAAGTCGTTGTAGGCGATGACTTCGGCGCGGATAAAGCCTTTTTCGAAGTCGGTGTGGATCACGCCAGCGGCTTGCGGGGCAGTTGCACCGACCTTGACGGTCCAGGCGCGGACTTCTTCGACACCGGCGGTGAAGTAGGTCTGCAGGTGCAGCATTTCGTAGCCGGCGCGGATCACGCGGTTCAGGCCCGGCTCTTCCAGGCCCAGGGCCTCGAGGAACATGTCTTTCTCTTCGCCGTCATCGAGCTCGGCGATTTCCGCTTCGATCTTGTTGCACACCGGCACGACCATGGCGCCTTCTTCTTCGGCGATGGCGCGAACCACGTCCAGGTGCGGGTTGTTGTCGAAGCCGTCTTCAGCGACGTTGGCGATGTACATGACCGGTTTGGTGGTCAGCAGGTGGAAGCCCTTGATTACTGCCTTTTCGTCAGTGCTCATGTTCTTCATCAGGCTGCGCGCCGGTTTGGCTTCGGTGAAGTGCGTGATCAGTTGCTCCAGCAGCGCCTTCTGCACCACGGCTTCCTTGTCACCGCCCTTAGCGTTGCGCGCGACTTTCTGTAATTGCTTCTCGCAGCTGTCGAGGTCGGCGAAGATCAGTTCCAGGTCGATGATTTCAATGTCGCGCTTGGGGTCGACGCTGTTGGAAACGTGGATCACGTTTTCGTCTTCGAAGCAGCGCACGACGTGAGCGATGGCATCGGTTTCGCGGATGTTGGCGAGGAACTTGTTGCCCAGGCCTTCACCTTTCGAGGCGCCGGCAACGAGGCCTGCGATGTCGACGAATTCCATGGTGGTCGGCAGGATGCGCTTGGGATTGACGATTTCCGCCAGTGCTTGCAGGCGCGGATCCGGCATTGCCACGATGCCGCTGTTCGGCTCAATGGTGCAGAAGGGGAAGTTTTCGGCCGCGATACCGGACTTGGTCAGGGCGTTGAACAGGGTGGACTTGCCGACGTTAGGCAGGCCGACGATGCCGCAATTGAATCCCATGGTGTTTCCCCTCGGGTAAAAGTCAGGCCTTCTGGCTGTGCAGGTTTTTCATCGCGCGGTTCCATTCCCCGGCGAGGATATCCGGCAGCACGCCGAGGGCAAAGTCGATGCTGGCATCGAGTTTTTCCTGTTCGGCGCGTGGCGCACGACCCAGGACGAAATTTGAAACCATATTGGCAACGCCCGGGTGGCCAATGCCAAGCCGCAGGCGGTAGAACGTATTCTGATTGCCCAGTTGCGCGATGATGTCGCGCAACCCGTTGTGACCGCCATGGCCGCCGCCCTGCTTGAGCTTGGCGACGCCCGGAGGCAAGTCGAGTTCGTCGTGCGCCACGAGGATTTCTTCAGGCTTGATGCGGAAGAAACCGGCGAGTGCCGCCACGGCCTGGCCGCTGCGGTTCATATAGGTCGTGGGAATCAGCAGACGAACATCCTGACCCTGGTGCGAATAGCGCCCGGTCAGGCCGAAATATTTGCGATCGGCCACCAGATTCACGTTCTGGGCATGGGCGATGCGCTCAACAAAAAGGGCCCCTGCGTTATGCCGGGTCTGGTCGTATTCGGCGCCTGGATTTCCCAGGCCAACGATCAGTTTGATGGCAGTCACGATAGGGGCCCTTCCTTTGAGTGGTGAATAACATCGCCGCAATCTGTGACAGCGGCGAAAGTGGACGAAAAATGCTCATTTACCATGGATGTAAACTCCGCGTTCTCGCCCGCTTTCTCGCTACGTTCCAGTCCGCGATGTTACTTGCTCACTCAGACAGAACAGAGTGGATTACTCTGCTGCGCCTTCTTCGGTAGCTTCTGGAGCAACACGTGGAGCGTGGACGTTGGCAACAGCCTTGTCATCGCCGTGTGCCAGAGCAACGAACTCAACACCTTTAGGAGCTTTGAGGTCCGACAGGTGAATGATGGTGCCGATTTCTGCTTTCGACAGGTCGACTTCGATGAACTCAGGCAGGTCTTTCGGCAGGCAGGTCACTTCGATTTCAGCAACAACGTGCGAAACTTCGCCGCCTTTCTTCACTGGAGCTTCTTCGCCAACAAAGTGTACAGGCACGATGGCGGTCAGTTTCTGGCCGGCAACAACGCGTACGAAGTCAGCGTGCATCACGTGGCCTTTGGCCGGGTGACGCTGCAGAGCCTTGATGATAACGTTTTGCTTGGTGCCACCAACGTTCAGCTCGATGATGTGGCTGTAAGCCGCTTCGTTTTCGAGCAGTTTGGCAACTTCTTTGGCCAGCATGCTGATGGATTCAGGGGCTTTGTCGCCACCGTAAACTACAGCTGGAACCAGGCTTGCGAGACGACGCAGGCGGCGGCTCGCACCTTTCCCCAGGTCGGAACGCACTTCAGCATTCAGAGTAAAATCGTTCATTTTGTATCTCCAAAATAGCCATGACCGCGTGGCGTTTGCGACCAGCGCCGAACACGGTATGGGCAAAAAAGCCCCGCCCCGGCAGAGATGCCGGGGCGGGGCGCTTTTCGTCAACGAGACATTTCGTGAAGGGCAGGGCCCTTAACGGAACATCGCGCTGATCGATTCTTCATTGCTGATGCGGCGAACCGCTTCGGCAACAACCGGTGCGATATCCAGTTGACGGATACGTGCACAGGCTTGTGCTGCAGCGGACAGCGGGATGGTGTTAGTCACCACCAGCTCGTCCAGCACGGAATTTTCGATATTCTCGATGGCCCGACCCGACAGCACAGGGTGTGTGCAATAGGCAAAGACCTTGGCTGCGCCATGCTCTTTCAGGGCCTTGGCCGCATGGCACAGAGTGCCGGCGGTATCGACCATGTCATCGACCAGAATACAGGTACGCCCTTCGACATCACCGATGATATGCATCACTTCAGAGTGATTGGCTTTCTCACGGCGTTTGTCGATGATCCCGAGATCGACACCCAGCGACTTGGCAACGGCCCGTGCACGCACGACGCCACCAATGTCCGGGGACACGATCATCAGGTTTTCGAAGCGCTGATCTTCAATGTCATCCACCAGAACCGGGGAGCCGTAGATGTTATCTACCGGAATATCGAAGAAGCCCTGAATCTGGTCAGCATGCAGATCAACCGTGAGAACACGGTCGATGCCGACTACGGTAAGCATGTCAGCGACGACTTTCGCGCTGATGGCCACACGTGCGGAACGCGGACGGCGATCCTGACGGGCATAACCAAAATAAGGAATAACAGCAGTGATGCGAGTAGCCGAGGAGCGGCGGAAGGCATCAGCCATCACTACCAGTTCCATCAGGTTATCGTTGGTCGGAGCGCAAGTCGGCTGAATAATGAAGACGTCTTTACCGCGAACGTTTTCATTGATCTCGGCTGTGATTTCGCCGTCGGAAAACTTGCCGACAGAGATGTCACCGAGAGGGATATGCAGCTGACGTACGACACGCCGAGCCAGATCGGGGTTAGCGTTCCCCGTAAAGACCATCATCTTGGACACGCGCAGTACCTAGAGGCTGAGGGTAACCTGGATGAGTAGAGAAAATGGCAGGGGCGGCTGGATTCGAACCAACGCATGGCAGGATCAAAACCTGCTGCCTTACCGCTTGGCGACGCCCCTGTATCTGTTGCATCAAGTGCCGAGCACCTGGTTCCTTTAGAGCAGACTTTGCAGCTTGCGGTGCAACATCGAAACGTTGCTGCCTTTGGCTACAAACCCTGTAAGGGTCTCTGTCAGAAGGGCCGAGACTTTATCAGCTTCAGCTTTGCTTGGGAAGCCCCCAAACACACAACTTCCAGTTCCGGTGAGCTTTGCTTCGGTAAATTTACCTAACAAATTCAATGCGTTACGTACCTCTGGATAACGCCTTGCAACCACCGGCAAGCAGTCATTTCGACTGTTTCCCTCGGGAACGGGGCGCACTTTAATGGGCGGTGTGTTACGTGTCAACAAAGGATCGGAAAAAATTTCTGCCGTACTAACAGAGACTTGCGGCACAAGCACCAGATACCACGGTTCTTCGGGGTCGACCGGGGTCAGTTTCTCGCCCACACCCTCGGCGAACGCCGCGTGGCCACGCACGAAAACCGGCACGTCGGCGCCGAGTGTCAGACCCAGCGCGGCCAGTCGATCTTCATCCCAGCCCAACTGCCACAGGTGATTGAGACCGAGCAGTGTCGTCGCCGCATTCGAACTGCCGCCACCGATGCCGCCGCCCATGGGCAGCACCTTGTCGATCCAGATATCGATACCGAGTGTGCAGCCGGATTGCTGCTGGAGCATTTTCGCCGCGCGCACGATCAGATTGCTGTCGTGCGGCACACCGGTGAACTCGGTGTGCAGGCGAATCACGCCGTCATCGCGCACGGCATAGGTGATTTCATCGCCGTAATCGACAAACTGAAACAGGGTCTGCAATTCGTGATAACCGTCAGCGCGGCGTCCGAGAATGTGCAGCATCAGGTTGAGTTTGGCCGGCGAGGGCAGGGTCAGGCGCGCAGCGGTCATCGTTTACTGCCCCAGCTTGCGCGGTTGCCAGGTCTTGATCACCAGCGTCACGTCGAGGTCGGTGCCGTGCAGCTTGATGCGCTCGGGCAACCAGTAACCATTTTGTTCGGTGTAGGCGGTGTATTCGACTTTCCAGCCATCCTGTTCGAGGCTGGCCAGGCGGCTGTTTGCGTCGAGATTCAGGCGACTCTTGCTTTCCGGAGCCGGCAAACCACGCACCCACCACGCCAGATTCGACACGGGTAATTTCCAGCCCAGCTGTTCTTCAAGCAAAGCTTCGGGCGATTGCGCTTCGTAGCGGCCCTGATTGGCGACTTCCAGCGAGACCTTGCCCGGGCGCCCGGTCAGGCGTGCCGCGCCACGACCCAGCGGGCCGGACAGGCGAATGTCGTAATAGTCCTGACGCTGCAGCCAGAACAGCGTGCCGCTGCCGGAGTCTTTTGGCGCGCGAATGCCGATCTTGCCGTCGATCTGCCAGCCATCGAGGGCGGTCAGTTGCTGTTTGTTGGCGGCCCATTGAGCCGGGGTGCCGTGGCCTTCGACCGATTCGCGAGTGCCAAAACCCGAGCAGCCGGCGAGCAGGGCGATGAAGCTGAAAACAATGACGTGGCGCAAAAACATGGGTTAAAGAGTCTCGGATCCGGTCAGGCGCTTGATGGTGCTGCGCAGAATGGTGCTGTCGGGCTGGTCCTTGAGGAACTTGCCCCACACTTGTTTGGCTTCGCGTTGATTGCCCTTGGCCCACAACACTTCGCCCAGGTGCGCGGCGACTTCGTGATCGGGGAAGCGCTCCAGGGCCTGACGCAGGTATTTCTCCGCGTCGTCCAGATTGCCCAGGCGGTAATTCACCCAGCCAAGGCTATCGAGCACCGCTGGATCATCCGGGTTGATCTGGTGTGCCTGCTCGATCAGGGTTTTCGCTTCGGCGTAGCGGGTGGTGCGGTCGGACAGGGTGTAGCCCAGCGCATTGAGCGCCATGGCGTTGTCCGGGTCACGCTTGATGATCAGGCGCAGGTCTTTTTCCATTTGCGCCAGATCATTGCGTTTTTCCGCGAGCATGGCCCGGGTGTAGAGCAGATTCAGATCGTCCGGGTATTGCACCAGCGCTTGCTGCAGAACCGTCCAGGCCTTGTCGTCGTGTTTATTGGCCGACAGGGTTTCCGACTCGATCAGGAACAGCTGGATCGCGTAATCGGGTTGTTCGTCACGTTCGGCGGCGAGTTTGCGTTGTGCTTCGGCGGTCTTGCCGTTGTTCATCAGTATGTCGGCCTGACGCAACTGCGCTGGCAGATAGTCGTTGCCCGGGCCGACTTGTGCGTATTCGATGAGCGCGCCTTGCGGGTCGTTGCGTTCTTCGGCGATGCGACCCAGGTTCAGGTGCGCCGAATCGACGTGGCTTTCACGGGCGATCAGGTCTTCCAGATAACCCTTGGCCTCGTCCCAGGCCTTGGCTTCCAGGCATACCAGTGCCAGCGAATAACGCAGTTCGTCGTCTTCGGGGTATTGCTGAACGAGGCTGGAGAACTCGGCCTTGGCGTCGTCCATGCGGTCCTGTTCTACCAGCATGCGTGCGTAAGTCAGGCGCAGGCGCTTGTCGTCCGGGTATTTCTTGATGCTTTTCTGCAGCAGCGGCAGCGCTTCGTCGCCACGGTTGAGGATTTGCAGCAAGCGCGCGCGCAGCAGAATCGGCGCGATCTCGCCGTCTTCCGGTGGATTGTCTTCGAGCAGGGCCAGCGCACCTTTGTTGTCGCCGTCTTGTTGCAGCAGCAAGGCCTTGCCGAAAATCAGCTGACTGTTGTTCGGATGGCGCTGCAACAAACGGTCGAAACTTTTCATCAGGCCGTTGCGGGTTTCCTGATCGGTGTCAGCGGCGGACAGCGCGAGGAAGTCGAAATGCGTGTCGCCCTTGCCCTGCAGGACTTTCTCCATATACACCATGGAGTCGTCATAACGCCCGGCGCGTGCCAGTTGCACGGCGGCGGCGCGCTGCGCTTCAAGATCGTCCGGAGCGTTTCTCGCCCAGATCAGCGCGGTATCGAGGGCCGGTTGATCGGCGCCCAGGTACTCGGCGATGCGAAATGCACGCTCGGAAATGCCCGGATCCTGCGTGTTGATGGCCTGGGTCACGTAGTTGTCCAGGGCAATGTCGAAGCGATTGCGCTGGCCGGCGAGTTCGGCGCTCAGCAGGCTGAAAACGGTTTCCTCGCTGAACGAGCCGTAAACCTTGGGCTTTTCAGGTGCGGGCGTGGTGTCTTCGACCGACGGCGTGCCGCTCGGCGAAACGGGAGCCAAGGCTTGGCAGCCGCTGAGGAAGACAAAAGCGAGGAGCAACGCGGAAGATCTATTCATATAGGAAGAGGACGGCTAAACCTGCGGTCGGATCATCATGACACAAGCCTTCGGCCAAACATAACCGAGTCTCGATTGTGGCCATTATAGGGGCCGACAATTGGGACAATAGTCAGCGGTAGTTGTTCTGGATCTTTCGAAGTAGGACAATTGCCGGCTTCACGTCACCACCAGCGACCTTGAATGGCCTTCCTTGCACTCGGTATCAACCACAAGACTGCTTCCGTAGACGTCCGCGAGCGCGTGGCCTTTACGCCAGAACAGCTGGTGGAGGCCTTGCAGCAGCTCTGCCGACTGACCGACAGCCGCGAAGCCGCGATCCTCTCCACCTGCAATCGCAGTGAGCTTTATATAGAACAGGATCAGCTATCGGCGGATATCGTGCTGCGCTGGCTGGCCGATTATCACAAGCTCAGTCTCGATGAGCTGCGCGCCAGTGCGTATGTGCATGAAGACGATGCGGCGGTTCGTCACATGATGCGCGTCGCCTCCGGGCTCGATTCGCTGGTACTGGGCGAGCCACAGATTCTCGGTCAGATGAAGTCGGCCTACGCCGTGGCCCGCGAGGCTGGCACCATCGGCCCGCTGCTGGGGCGGCTGTTTCAAGCCACCTTCAATGCCGCCAAGCAGGTGCGCACCGACACCGCGATCGGCGAAAACCCGGTGTCGGTGGCGTTTGCCGCCGTCAGCCTGGCCAAGCAGATTTTCAGCGACTTGCAGCGCAGCCAGGCCTTGCTGATCGGCGCCGGCGAGACCATCACCCTGGTTGCCCGCCATTTGCATGAGCTGGGGGTCAAGCGCATCGTCGTTGCCAACCGTACGCTGGAGCGTGCCAGCCTGTTGGCCGAGCAGTTCGGTGCCCATGCGGTGCTGCTGTCGGATATTCCGGCGGAGCTGGTGCGCAGTGACATCGTCATCAGCTCGACCGCCAGTCAGTTGCCGATCCTCGGCAAAGGCGCGGTTGAAAGTGCGCTGAAGCTGCGCAAGCACAAGCCGATCTTCATGGTCGACATCGCCGTTCCACGCGATATCGAGCCGGAAGTCGGCGAGTTGGACGACGTTTACCTGTACAGCGTCGATGACCTGCACGAAGTGGTCGCCGAAAACCTCAAAAGCCGCCAGGGCGCAGCGCAGGCGGCGGAAGAGATGGTGTCGGTCGGCGCTGACGATTTCATGGTGCGCCTGCGTGAACTGGCGGCAGTCGACGTGCTCAAGGCCTATCGTCAACAGAGCGAACGCCTGCGCGACGAAGAATTGCAAAAGGCCCTGCGCCTGCTGGCCAACGGCGGTAATGCCGAAGATGTGCTCGGGCAACTGGCCCGGGGCCTGACCAACAAATTGCTGCATGCGCCCAGCGTGCAGCTGAAAAAGCTGTCTGCCGAAGGCCGCCTCGATGCGCTGGCCATGGCCCAGGAACTCTTTGCCCTTGAGGGCTCACCGGATAGTTTTTCGGATAAAAAACCGCAATGAAAGCGTCACTGCTCAACAAGCTGGACACCCTCCAGGACCGTTTCGAGGAACTGACCGCGTTGCTCGGCGACGCCGAAGTCATTTCCGATCAGACGAAGTTTCGCGCCTATTCCAAGGAATACGCCGAACTCGAGCCGGTCGTGCAGGGTTATAAAAAACTGCTCGGTGTACAAAGCGATCTTGAAGGCGCACAGGCGCTGCTCAAGGACAACGACCCGGACATGCGCGAAATGGCCGTGGAAGAAGTCCGCGACGCCAAGGAATTGCTGATTACTCTGGAATCCGACCTGCAGCGCATGTTGCTGCCCAAGGATCCCAACGATGGCCGCAACGTGTTTCTGGAAATTCGCGCCGGCACCGGTGGCGACGAAGCGGCGATTTTCTCCGGCGACCTGTTCCGCATGTACTCGCGTTACGCCGAACGCCGTGGCTGGCGCGTGGAGATCCTCTCGGAAAACGAAGGCGAACACGGCGGCTATAAAGAAGTCATCGCGCGCATTGAGGGCGACAACGTTTACGGCAAGCTGAAATTCGAGTCCGGCGCGCACCGCGTACAGCGCGTACCCGCCACCGAATCCCAGGGCCGTATCCACACGTCGGCGTGCACCGTGGCGGTGTTGCCCGAGCCGGACGAACGCGAAGCCATCGAGATCAACCCGGCGGATTTGCGCGTCGACACCTACCGCTCCTCCGGGGCCGGTGGTCAGCACGTCAACACCACCGACTCGGCGATCCGCATCACCCACATACCGACCGGCACCGTGGTCGAGTGCCAGGAAGAACGTTCCCAGCACAAGAACCGTGCGCGGGCGATGGCGTGGCTGTCGGCCAAACTCAATGATCAGCAGAACGCCGCGGCGGCCAACGCCATTGCCAGCGAGCGCAAACTGCTGGTCGGTTCTGGCGACCGTTCCGAGCGCATCCGCACCTACAACTATGCTCAGGGCCGGGTCACCGACCATCGCGTCAACCTGACCCTGTACTCGCTGGATGAAATTCTTGCCGGTGGCGTGGAAGCGGTGATCGAGCCGTTGCTGGCCGAATATCAGGCGGACCAACTCGCGGCGATAGGTGAATAAATGACCATCATCGCCAGCCTGTTGCGCGCCGCCGAACTGCCGGATTCGCCGACCGCGCGTCTGGACGCCGAATTGCTTCTCGCCGCAGCGCTGGGCAAATCGCGCAGTTTTCTGCACACCTGGCCCGAGCGCATCGTGCCGAGCGAGGCGGCGCTGACCTTTGCTGAGTATCTGCAACGGCGCCGTGGCGGCGAGCCGGTGGCTTACATTCTTGGCCAGCAGGGTTTCTGGAAACTCGATCTGGAAGTGGCGCCGCACACGCTGATCCCACGCCCCGACACTGAACTGTTGGTGGAAGCGGCGCTGGAGCTGTTGCCCGCGACCCCGTCGAAAGTGCTCGATCTTGGCACCGGCAGCGGTGCCATCGCCCTGGCCTTGGCCAGCGAGCGCCCGGCGTGGCGAGTGACGGCGGTGGATCGCGTGCTCGAAGCCGTCGCGTTGGCCGAACGTAATCGTCAGCGCCTGCACCTGAACAACGCCACGGTGCTGAGCAGTCATTGGTTCAGCGCGCTGGCCGGTCAGCGTTTTCAGTTGATCATCAGCAATCCGCCCTACATTGCGGCAGCCGATCCGCATCTGGTCGAAGGCGATGTGCGCTTTGAGCCGGCCAGTGCTTTGGTCGCCGGTGAAGACGGGCTCGACGATCTGCGTTTGATCGTCGCCCAGGCGCCGGATCATCTCGAAGCCGGTGGCTGGCTGATGCTCGAACATGGCTATGACCAGGCCGAAGCCGTGCGCGATCTGCTGCTGACCCGTGGGTTTACCGAGGTTCACAGCCGCACCGATCTCGGTGGTCACCAACGCATCAGTCTGGGGCGCCTGCCGTGCTGAATGATCAGGAATTGCTGCGCTACAGCCGGCAGATTCTGCTGCAACACATCGACATCGACGGGCAACTGAAGCTCAAGGACAGTCGCGTGTTGATTGTCGGCCTTGGCGGTCTCGGTGCGCCGGTGGCGTTGTATCTGGCCGCCGCCGGGGTCGGGGAGTTGCATCTGGCGGATTTCGACACGGTCGACCTGACCAATCTGCAACGGCAAATCATTCATGACACCGACAGTGTCGGCATGAGCAAGGTCGATTCGGCACTCAAGCGCCTGGGCGCGATCAACCCCGAGATTCAGCTGATTGCCCACCGTCAGGCGCTCGACGAGGATTCTCTGGCGGCTGCGGTGACGGCGGTGGATCTGGTGCTCGACTGTTCGGATAACTTTTCCACCCGCGAGGCCGTCAATGCGGCGTGCGTAGCGGCGGGTAAACCGCTGGTCAGCGGCGCGGCGATTCGCCTGGAAGGGCAGTTGTCGGTGTTCGATCCGCGGCGTGCCGAGAGCCCGTGTTATCACTGTCTGTACGGGCATGGCAGCGAGGCCGAACTGACTTGCAGCGAGGCCGGCGTGGTCGGGCCGCTGGTAGGTCTGGTCGGCAGTCTGCAAGCACTGGAGGCGTTGAAGCTGCTGGTCGGTTTCGGTGAGCCGCTGGTGGGACGCCTGCTGCTGATCGATGCGCTCGGTTCGCGTTTTCGCGAATTGCGCGTCAAGCGTGATCCGGGCTGCAGTGTCTGTGGTTCGCGCCATGCGTGAAGCGCCGATCGGCGTGTTCGATTCCGGTGTCGGCGGCTTGTCGGTACTGGCGGAAATCCAGCGCTTGCTGCCCAACGAGTCGCTGCTCTATGTCGCCGATTGCGGGCACATTCCCTATGGTGAAAAAACCCCGGAATTCATCCGCCAGCGCTGCACTGCGATGGCCGGGTTTTTCCGCGAGCAGGGCGCCAAGGCGCTGGTGCTGGCGTGCAATACCGCGACCGTTGCCGGTGTGGCCGATCTGCGCCGCGACTTCCCCGAGTGGCCAATTGTCGGTATGGAGCCGGCGGTCAAACCTGCTGCCGCCGCAACCCGTAGCGGTGTGGTCGGCGTACTCGCCACCACGGGCACCTTGCAGAGCGCCAAGTTCGCCGCGCTGCTTGATCGCTTCGCGGCTGACGTGAAGGTCATCACTCAGCCGTGCCCGGGGCTGGTCGAGTTGATTGAAAACGGTGACTTGCACAGCGCGCAACTGCGCATTTTATTGCAAGGCTATGTCGCGCCCTTATTGGCCCAGGGCTGCGATACGATAATTCTCGGCTGCACGCATTATCCTTTCCTGAAGCCGCTGTTAAAGACAATGATCGGCGACGATATCAGCCTGATCGATACCGGTGCGGCAGTGGCGCGGCAACTGCAACGGTTGCTCGGTGAACGTGATCTGCTTGCCGCAGGCCCATGCCAGCCAGTGAAATTCTGGACCAGCGCCGATCCGGCGTCCTTCAGAAAGATCCTGCCGCTGCTGGGCCAACCCGCCGCTGATGTGCAAAACTTCGACTTGTAAAAAAAATGTGAAATAAGTCGAAATTCGCTGAACTTCTGTTCAAGCGCTGACTTCTATAGCGACAGCAGCACTAAAAACCAAACGATCGTTCCGGAAAAGGAAGTTTCAAAGTGAAGCGACTATTCTGCTTGGCCGCGATTGCGGCCGCACTGATGGGGCAAAGCATTTCTGCACAAGCCGCTGGCGTTGAATTCGCCGTTGGCGGTACCAGCGATTCGACCATGACTTATCGCCTGGGCATGAATTTCGACTGGGACAAGAGCTGGCTGCAGAGCGACGTCGGTCGCCTGACCGGCTACTGGAGTGGCGCTTACACCTACTGGGAAGGTGACAAGACTTCCAGCAACAACAGCCTGTCGTTCTCGCCTGTATTTGTTTACGAGTTTGCCGGCCAGTCGGTCAAGCCGTACGTTGAGGCGGGTATCGGCGCGGCGTTCTTCTCCAACACCGAATATGAAAGCAACAAACTGGGCGGCTCCTTCCAGTTCGAAGACCGCATCGGTTTCGGCCTGCGCTTCAATGGCGGGCATGAAGTCGGGATTCGTGCGACGCACTATTCCAACGCCGGTTTGTCCAGCGACAACGATGGCGTAGAGAGTTACGCGCTGCATTACACGATGCCGCTCTAACCACTAAACGCCTTAACCTTTGTGGGAGCGAGCCTGCTCGCGAAAGTGCTATTTCATTCAACATCTTCGTTGAGCATGAAACAGCTTTCGCGAGCAGGCTCGCTCCCACATTGGTTTTCAGGGTGTACCTGAAGTCAGCGGTAGGCCGTGGTGATGCCTTTGCGTTCCTCGATGCACTCCGGCGCACCCATTTCGAATTCGCGGCAGATCAGCGGGCGTTTTTCGTAGATCGTGCACATCATGCTGTCGCGATCCAGTGCCGCGCACCAGCCGTCGTCCAGACGCAGCATGACTTCGCCGCCCCACTCATCGGTATCGATAAAACGCTCAGGCACGCCTGTGTCGGTGATCAGCATGACTTCGAGCTGGCAACAGCAGGCGGCGCAGGTCGAGCAAGTGACCGCCGGTTCGGCGATTTGTTGGTGAGGGATGGTTTTCATGGCGCCAGTGTAAGGCAGCGGCCGCTGTGCGTGTGAATGCGCTGACAGACGCTCACTGCGCCAGGCGCCGGGCCATCGCATGCAGCAACGGAAACACCAGCGCCCACAGCACAGCGATGCCGATCAGCGTCGGCCATTCGCCGTAAGGCAATTGCACCCCGGCCAGACGCCCGCCCGCGTAATACGACAGTGCACCGCCGACGGCCCCCAGCGCGCTGGCCAGCCACCACGGCCGAGCGCTCCACTGCAGACAATGGCGCAACGTCGTCGCCAGCAAGGCCCAGAGCAACATCAGCCACAGCGGAATCAGCGGCGACTGATCGCTGAACTCGAACACGCCCAAGGCGCGCAAAACGCTGTCCAGCGCGGTGCCGACAATCACCACACTGAGCACCAGCCGCCCCTCGGCCGCCCAACTGCTGACCCAGCGCAAATGAATCACCAACACCGCCAATGCCAGCAGCAACCACAAACTGTTGCCGCCGATCACGCAGGTCAGCCAGCCGAGCTGGAACAGCACGGCGTTGGCGACAGTTTTAAGCATCGAAGCGCCCGAGCAGCGGCGCGGTGATTGCTGCCGGTTTGGCCAGCACCAATTGCGCGGTGCCAATCGCACGCTCGAGAAATCCGCCCTCGCAGTAGCACAGATAGAACTCCCACAAACGCAGGAAATAATCGTCGTAGCCGAGCTCAGTCAACCGACCGTGGGCCTGGCGAAAGTTTTCGTGCCACAGGCGCAGGGTCCGCGCGTAGTGCAGGCCAAAATCTTCCATGTGCAGCAGGTTCATGTCGGTGTCGCGACTGACCACATCGAGCATCTTCTGCACGCTGGGCAAGGCGCCCCCGGGGAAAATGTAGCGCTGAATGAAATCCACACTGCGGCAGGCCTGTTCGTAGCGCTGCTCACGAATGGTGATGGCCTGGATCAGCATCAGGCCGTTGCTTTTGAGCAACTGCGCGCACTGCTTGAAGTAGGTCGGCAGGAAGCGATGGCCGACTGCTTCGATCATCTCGATCGACACCAGTTTGTCGTACTGCCCGGTGAGGTCGCGATAGTCCTGCAACAGCAGCGTGACGCGGTCTTGCAGGCCCAGTTGTTCGATGCGTTGCGCGGTGAATGCGTACTGCTCTTTCGACAGGGTCGTGGTGGTCACGCGGCAGCCGTAATGCTGCGCGGCGTAAAGCGCCATGCTGCCCCAGCCGGTGCCGATCTCCAGCAAGTGGTCGCCGGGTTGCAGTGCGAGCTTCTGGCAGATGCGTTGCAGTTTGTTCAGTTGCGCCTGTTCGAGGCTGTCGTCGGGGCGCAGGAATTGCCCGGCCGAGTACATCATGGTTGGGTCGAGAAACTGCTCGAACAGGTCGTTGCCCAGGTCGTAGTGCGCGGCGATGTTTTTCTGCGACCCCTTGCGCGTGTTGCGGTTGAGCCAGTGCAGACCTTGCACCAACGGCCGACTGATGCGCGCCAGGCCGCCCTCCATGGCATCGAGCACGTCGAGGTTGCTGACGAACACGCGCACCACCGCGGTCAGATCCGGCGAGCTCCAATAGCCGTGAATAAACGCTTCGCCAGCGCCAATCGAACCGTTGCCGGCGACCATGCCCCAGAGCGCAGGATCGTTGACGTGAATTTCCCCCAGCAGCGAGCTGCCCGGGGTGCCGAACAGCAGGCGTTCGCCATCCTCGACCACCAGCAGTTGTCCGTGTTTAAGCAGGCTCAATTGGCGCAAGACGCCACGGCGCAACAGCGAACCGGTCAAACCGTTGGTGCTGAGCCAACCGGCCGACAGACTAGAGGGTTTCATGGCGGTGCTCCTTGGGAGGCACAGTGGCGGTTTGAAAGCTGCCGTCGGCAGTCTGGTGGGAGAAAATCGGCGCGCGCTTGAGCAGCAGGCGCAGGGCCTGCCAATAAATGGCCAAGGCGGTTTTTGCGGTCATCCACGGAAAGCGTCGCAGGTAGCGATGCAGGCTCTGCCGGTCAAGAAGTTCGCGTTGCAGATTGAGCGTGGCGTCGAACAGTTTCTGCTCGCCCTGCCAGTCGGCCATGTGCACGCCGAGGTTGTGCGCGGCGGGGCTGAAGCTCATGCGGTATTCGAGGTTGCGTGGCAAAAACGGCGACACATGAAAAGCCTTGGCCACGGCGAAGTGCTGATGAAAATCGCCCAGACTGACCGGTGCACGCGCCGGCAGCACGTAGTGATAGCGCTCGCGCCACGGTGTGTTGGTGACTTCACAGACAATCGCCGCCAGTTGCCCGTCCGCCTCGTGGCAATAAAAGAAACTCACCGGGTTGAACGACAAGCCCCAACTGCGCACCTGGGTCAGCAGGCAGATCGAACCTTGCGGCTCATGCCCGATGGCCACGCCGACCTGCTGGCGCACCGCATCAATCAGGCGCATGCCCTGGCCGGTGAAGGCCTTGAGGTAGTCGGTTTCACGGAAGGAAAACGGCGCGAAGCGACTGCGCCCGGCCAGCGGCGACAGGGCGAGCACCGTGTCCTGTTCGCTCAGGTCGAGATACAGCAGACCGATGCGGTAGCGGAATTCATGGCGGCGCGGCGAGAAACGCCGGTGGCCGATCCAGCCGCTGTACAGGGCGCTGTTCATAGGGTTTCCCCGAACGCGGCGGCCACGCGCAAACCGCTGACCACGCCGTCCTCGTGAAAACCGTTGGCCCAGTAGGCGCCGCAATAATGCGTGTGCTGCGCGCCGTCCAGTTCGCCCCAGCGCTCCTGTGCTGCGACCGCCGCCATGCTGAACTGAGGGTGCGCGTAAGTGTAGCGGGCGAGTACCTTGTCCGGGCTGATGCCGGCGCTCTGGTTGAGGCTTACGCAAAACGTCGTGTCGCTTTGAATGCCCTGCAGAATATTCATGTCGTAGGTGACGGCGGCGTGGGTGTGGCCGGCGCCACTGAGCCGGTAGTTCCAGCTCGCCCACGCCAGTTTGCGTGTCGGCAGCAGGCGCGTGTCGGTGTGCAGCACCACTTCATTGTCGGCGTAGGGCAGGGCGCCGAGGATCGCCCGTTCGGCGTCACTCGGTGTCGCCAGCAGTTTCAGTGCCTGATCGCTGTGGCAGGCAAACACCACGCGGTCGAAGTGTTCGATGCCGGCCGGGCTGTGAGTGACCACGCCGTGGGTGTCGCGATCGACGCGGGTGACCGGGCAGTTGGTGCGAATGCGTTCCTTGAACGAAGCAGTCAATGGCGCGATATAGGCGCTTGAACCGCCCTCGATGACTTGCCATTGCGGACGGTCGCTGACCGACAGCAGTCCATGATTTTTGAAAAAGCGCACAAAGAACTGCAGCGGGAAATTGAGCATTTCCGCCATCGACATCGACCAGATCGCCGAGCCCATCGGCACGATGTAATGCAGGATGAAGCGCTCTCCGTAGCCGCCGGCCTTGAGGTATTCATCCAGCGTGGTGTCGGCGGCGATGCGCAGTTCGAGCAGGTCGCGCTGGGCTTCTTTGTTGAAGCGCAGAATGTCGCGCAACATGCCCCAGAACCCCGGCGACAACAGATTGCTGCGCTGGGCGAAAAGACTGTTGAGATTGTTGCCGTTGTACTCCAGACCGGTGTCGGGATCGCTGACCGAGAAACTCATCTGGGTCGGTTTGAACGCCACGCCCAGCTGCCCGAGCAAGCGGATGAAGTTCGGGTACGTCCAGTCGTTGAACACGATGAAACCGGTGTCCACCGCATAGTCACGCCCGTCGACCGTCACCGGCACGGTATGCGTGTGGCCGCCAATCCAGTCGCTGGCCTCGAACACCGTGATGTCGTGGCGGCGATTGAGCAGGTAGGCGCAGGTCAGCCCGGCGATGCCGCTGCCGATGATGGCGATTTTCATGTCGGGTCCGTCAATGGCGGAGATTTGCGCACCATGCGTTTGCCGATCGCCAGTTGCACACGCGACGGCAGCTTCGACAGTGGCCACAGCGCAGCCATGAACAGCGCCGGAAAAGCGATCTCCAGCGGCCGGTCCTTGAGCTTGGCGAAGATGTGCCGCGCGGCTTTATCCACAGGCCAGCTCAGCGGCATGGGGAAATCGTTTTTCGCGGTCAGCGGCGTATCGACAAAACCAGGGCTGACCACGGTGACTTCGATGCCTTCGTCGGCCAAGTCAATGCGCAGTGATTCGAACAGATAACGCAGGCCGGCCTTCGACGCGCCATAAGCTTCGGCGCGTGGCAGCGGCAGGTAAGTCACCGAACTGGCAACACCGACCAGATGCGGCGCGGTGCCTTTGCGCAGCAGGGGCAGGGCGGCTTCGATGCAGTAGCTGCTGGCGAGCAGATTGGTGCGCACCACGTGCTCGATGATCGATGAGTCGAACTGTTTCGCGTCGACATATTCACAGGTGCCGGCGTTGAGGATCACCGAATCCAGCGAGCCCCAGTCTTCGGCGATCTGCTCGCCGATCTCGCGCACGGTCTGGCTGTTGGTCAGGTCGCCCGGCACCACCAGCACTTGTCCCGGATAGCGTTGCGACAAGACTTTCAGCGGCGCAATCTGCCGCGAACTGACCGCCAGGTGCGCGCCGGTTTTCAGAATTTCCTCAGCCAGTGCCGCGCCGATGCCACTGCTGGCACCGGTCAGCCAATAACGCCGTGGAGGTGTACGACTCATCCCATTCTCCTTTTTAGCCAGGCGATGACCCGGCCCAATACGGGTAAATGCTCATACAGCAGCGCCCCGGCATCGAAATAATCCCGATGGCGATAAACCTTGTCGTGCCACAGCAAATGCGAGCAGCCGCTGACGCGAATCACTTGCCCGCTCGCCAGACGCGGGTGGCGATAACTCATGACCCAGCGCAAGTAGCCTTCGCCGTCCGCGATCTGGTCATAACCGTGAAAATCGAAGCGCAACTCGCTGACGTTGGCGTACAGCTCGTTGAAGTAACCGCGCAACTGTTGCAGGCCCTGCACTTCGTGCAATGGGTCGGTGAAATGAATGTCATGGCTGTACAGCTCGCCGAGGCGCTCCAGGTTGTCCTTGTTCAACGTGGAAAACTGCCCGGCGAAGCGGCGCAGGAATTCACTCATCACGGCCTCCGGCTGGCTGGCGCGACGGCAGGTTCTTGAACGCGGCCAAGGCGCGTTCGCGCGAGGTGCTGAGGTTGACGATCGGCGCCGGGTAATCCGCCACGCCGAACAAGCCACCGAGTTTGGCCGGGTTGTGCACATCTTTTTTGTTCAGACCGGCCAGTTCCGGCAGCCAGTGCTTGATGAACAGGCCTTCGCTGTCGAACTTTTCCGACTGGCTCAGCGGATTGAAAATGCGGAAGTACGGTGCCGAGTCGGTGCCGGTCGAGGAGCTCCACTGCCAGCCGCCGTTGTTCGCCGCCAGATCGCCGTCGATCAGATGGCGCATGAAAAAGCGCTCGCCTTCGCGCCAGTCAATCAGCAGGTTTTTGGTCAGAAACATCGCCACGACCATGCGCAGGCGGTTGTGCATCCAGCCGGTTTCAAGCAGTTGGCGCATCGCCGCGTCGATGATCGGCAGGCCGGTGCGCGCCTCTTGCCAGGCGGCCAGTTCGGCCGGCGCGTCACGCCAGGCCAGCGCTTCGGTTTCCGGGCGAAACGCGCGATGACGCGAGACGCGCGGATAGCCAACCAGGATGTGTTTGTAGAACTCGCGCCACAGCAGTTCGTTGATCCAGGTGACCGCGCCGACCTTGCCACTTTCGAATTCGCCCTGATTGCTGTGCAGCGCGGCATGCAGGCACTGACGCGGCGAGATCACCCCGGCGGCCAGATAGGCAGACAGCTGGCTGGTGCCGGGTTTGGCCGGGAAGTCGCGCTCGCTCTGGTAATAGTCGATTTGCGCGTCGGTGAAGCTGTCGAGACGGCGGCGGGCTTCGTCTTCACCGGCCGGCCACAGCGCCTGCAAGGTTTCGCTCGGCGTGGCGAAACCCTTGATCGATGCCGGCACCGCATCGCTGTCGATGGGCTGCGCGGCTTGTTTGCCGGGGGCCTTGATCAGCGCTGGCAACGAGCCGTGCAGGCGTTCGTAGCAGACTTTGCGAAACTGGCTGAACACCTGGAAGTAGGTGTCGGTCTTGGTCAGCACGGTGCCGGGCTTGAACAGCAACTGATCTAGGTAGCTGTGGAATTCGATGCCTGCGGCTTTCAGCGTTTCGCTGACGGCGGCATCGCGGCGACTTTCATGGACGCCGTATTCCTCGTTGACGTGGACTGCTTGAATCCCTAGCTCCTTGCACAGCTTCAGCAACTGAGCGGGCGCCTGATCCCAGTGCGTCGCGGTGCGAATCAGCAAGGGAATGTTCAGCGCGGCGAGGCTTTGGCTCAGGACGCCAAGGTTGCGCAACCAGAAGTCGACCTTGCACGGCGCGTCGTCATGTTCCAGCCATTGCTGCGGACTCAGCAGGTACACGGCCACCGTCGGCCCGCGCGCAGCGGCGGCGGCCAGAGCGGTGTTGTCATGTAGGCGCAAGTCGCAGCGCAGCCAGATCAATTGCATGTCGGAACTCACCGCGTCCATTTAAATCAATCCACGCTGAACCAGTGCCTGGTGGGCCAGAAGCACGTCTTCTGCCAGGAGCACATCAGCCATCTCGGAGGTTTTTACGGACAACTCGGCGTGGTGGATGCATACCGTTGGTCCGACGATGATTTTCAGGCAGTCGATGCCATTGAGCAGCTTCGGCAACTGGCCCAGGTTCATGGCTTTGCTGGAATACAGCAGTACGCCACGGGCCTGTAGATGTTCCACCGCCAGAGCCAATTCGGCGGCGGGTAGCGGCCAGTCGAACACTTGCACCGGGCAATCGGCACTGCTGATCAGCCAGGCACACAGCCACAGATGCGGTTCCAGTGGCAGATCGGAATGGTTGATCAACAGCAGTGGCGCGCCGTGGAACTGGCGGTTGTTATGGTAGATGCGCGTGCCGAATTTGCTGCGCAGCCAGGAATAGAAGAACACCCGTTCCATCTGCGCGCCGAACTGGCCCTGCCAGCGTTGTTCCAGCTCCGTCAGCAGCGGCATCAGCAGTTGCTCGCACAGGGTGCGCGGCGGGTACAAGGCCATCGCCTGATTCACGCTGTCATCGAGCAAGCGCTCGTTGAGTTGGGTGACGGCGGTCATCAGCGTCTGGTGCAATTGCTGCCAGTCGTTCTCTACCGTTTCACTGAACGCCTGCGGCGTGTCGAGCAACGGCTTGACCTGGCTGACCGCGACGCCGCGGTTGAGCCAAGTGAGAATCGCCAGAATGCGCTGCACATGTTCGGCCGAATACAGGCGATGGCCCTTGGGCGTACGTTGCGGCACGACCAGCCCGTAGCGGCGCTCCCAGGCGCGCAGGGTGATCGCGTTGACGCCGGTCTGTCGCGCCACTTCGCGAATCGGCAACCATCCCTCGTCGAGGGCTTTTTTAAAGTCGGCGCCGAGATCTTCCTGGGCGCTGCTGTCGGTTTTATCGTTCATTAGATAGCGTTTCGCAGACTGAGGTTTTCCGGGTGCGGTTGCAGGTAAACCTGCTGCGCAATGTACGGATCCGGATGGAGGCGAAAGTGATGCTTGAGCAAAGTCAGCGGCACCACCAGCGGCACAATGCCCTGGCGGTACTGGCCAATGACGTGCTGCATTTCTTTTTTGTCTTCGGCGCTCAGCGATTGTTTCAAATAACCGCTGATGTGCAGCAGGACGTTGCAGTGGGTGCCACGGGTCGCGCATTTCTTCAGGGCGGCCATCAGCTCGCTGAAGTAGCGCGGGCCGAGTTCGGCCGGATCGCTGTCGGCCATGTTGCCCAGCAGTTTGCCGAGGGCTTTATATTGCAGCGGGTTGTGCGCCATCAGCAGGTATTTGTAGCGCGAGTGGAATTCGGTCAGGGCGCGGCGGCTCAGGCCTTGTGCAAGCACTTGCTGCCAGGCGCTGTAAGCGAGTACGCGGGTAATGAAGTTTTCGCGCAGGACCGGGTCGTTCAGGCGTCCGGCTTCTTCCACGGGCAGGTCGGGGTGTTCGGCGCAGAAGGCCTGGGCGTAGATGCCGCGACCGCCGCCGTTCACCGGGGCGCCGTTGGCGTGGTAGACCTTGACCCGCTCCAGGCCGCAGGACGGTGATTGCTGCATGAAGATGTAGCCGCAGATGTCGTTGAGTTCGGCGGCCATCTGCTTGCCGTATTCAGCCAGTGGTGCGGTGACGTTGATCGTCGGGTTTACGGTGCCGACGGCTTGTGGCTGTTCGGGGTCGCCGACCAGGCGGATCGGTTCGCGGGGGATGCCCATGCCGATCGCGACTTCTGGGCACAGCGGGGTGAAGTCGAAGTATTCGGTGAGGGTGCGGCTGCACAGGCGCGATTCCTTGTGTCCGCCGTTGTAGCGCACCTCGGCGCCGAGCAGGCAGGCGCTGATGGCGATTTTTGGCTTGGACGTGGGGGTAGCGGACATGGGCACCTCGCGATCTATACCTGTACAGGGGGTTTTGTCTGTACAACTTTTTGTCAGCATAGATGGGTTGGTGTACAAGTCAAATAGTTTGTACAAGATTTATGGGTTGGATGGTGGTTGTGGTTTTTCTGTGGGAGTGAGCTTGCGCGCGATGGCGTCTCTTTGGGTACATATCCGTTGCTGCGGTAACGGCCACTTAAGGTTCCGCCCTTACGGCGGGTCACCTTTTTCAAACGCCAAAAAGGTAACCCAAAACGCTTGCTCCTGCGTTCGGCCCTCGCAGGCTCGGGTCCCTTCGCTCCGGGATCGATCCGGGCGCAGCGGCTACGGTTTGCTTCGCTGCACCTCCTTCCGCTGTGTACGACTTCGTCGTACGGTCGCTGCGCTCCCACGCCCGGATCAATCCCTCCACTCAGCCTTCCGACGTCGCCGGTGACGCAAGATCAAAAGCACGCGAGCTAACGCTCATTGTTGAGTGGTTAGAAGCGGGCGCTTGGCTTGGGATCTTCAGTGGATTCGCCCCTCACCCCAGCCCTCTCCCGAGGGAGAGGGAGCCGATTTTGGTTGGCTTCGAAGTTTTGCATTCGACTCGGTATTGCACGTCGGCGTACCGCCCACATCCACCACGGTCAGTTCCCTCTCCCTCCGGGAGAGGGCTAGGTGAGGGTTGGCTTTTAGCTGTGCCTTGGCTGCCAAATGATTTGCAGGACGAGCGGGTTATCGTCGATCGCCAGCAGGCTGGCTCTCGCCAGTTTATTTCCAGCCCAGAATCCACTGCTCGGCATTCTTCAGCACTTGCCATTCCATCCGCTCACTGCGTTTGGTCAGCACGGCCTGCAGTTCGATTTCCAGTACGGTGCCTTCTTCGTCGCGGAACAGTTCGGTGACGAGGAAGTGTTTTTCGCGGTGTTGTGGCTGGGCTGCTGTCCATTTCGACAGCAGCAGTTTGCTGGGATTGAGGCGGTTCATTGCAGGTGTTCGTGCAGGCGGCGTGCGGCTTCCTGGCCGCTGAGCCAGGCGCCTTCGACGCGGCCGGAGAGACACCAGTCGCCGCAGGCATAGAGGCCGAGGTCGGCGTCGGCGAGGGTGCCCCATTCGTGGCCGGTGGCCGGGCGGGCGTAGAGCCAGCGGTGGGCGAGGCTGAAGGTGGGCGCGGGCATGGCGCTGTGCAGCAGTTCCGCAAAGGCGCCGTGCAGGTGTTCGATCACCGCTTCCTTGGACAGGTCGATGTGTTGCCGGCTCCAGGCGCTGGTGGCGTGCAACACCCAGGTGTCGAGGGTGGTGTCGCGTCCGGGTTTGCTGCGGTTGCGGGCCAGCCAGTCGAGGGGGCTGTCTTGCACGAAGCAGCCTTCGATCGGGGTGTCCAGTGGGGTTTCGAAGGCCAGGGCGACGGCCCAGGTCGGGTCCATTTTGACCCCGGCGGCGGCCGCGGCGAGTTTCGGTGCGGCGGCGAGCAGGGCGGTGGCTTGTGGCGCCGGTGTAGCGATCACGACGTGGCTGAACGGGCCGTGGGTGAAACCCTCGGCGTCCTGCAAATGCCAGTGTTGTTCGCCACGGAACACTTCGGTGATACGGCAGGCGAACTGCACGTTCAGGCCGTCGAGCAGGCCACGGGTGATGGCGCTCATGCGGGGTGCGCCGACCCAGCGGGTCTGCTCGTCCGGGGACATGTTCAATTGCCCGCCCTGATACGAGTAGAGCTGCGGCGCCCATTCGGCGACCCAGCCCTGACTTTGCCAGCGCTGCACTTCGGTGACGAAGCGGCGGTCGCGGGCGGTGAAGTATTGCGCGCCGAGATCCAGCGAACCGGCGTCGCTGCGTTTGCTCGACATGCGTCCGCCGCTGCCGCGGCTTTTGTCGAAGAGTTGCACGGTGTGCCCGGCCTCTGTCAGAGCCTGGGCGGCGGAGAGTCCGGCGATGCCGGTGCCGATGATTGCGATAGGTACAGTCATAGGGGCCTCGTTTACCTTTCTGTACAGACTACGCCGTCGTTGAAACCTGTACAATTATGTTTTTTGGTATAACTTCTGCCATTCTCGTTTCGTAAGCTTGGCCTATGGTTAAACAATAGAGCCCGCCCGATGGAAAAGATCCCTGCTTATAAAAATAGACTAGTGATCCGGGTTAAACGCCACGCGAGGAAGATGTCATGCACATATTGCTGACCGGCGGTACTGGTTTGATCGGACGTCAGCTCTGCCGACATTGGCTGGAGCAGGGCCATCGTCTGACAGTGTGGAGTCGCAGTCCCGATAAAGTTGCGAAGATCTGCGGCGCATCGGTGCGTGGCATCGCCCGTCTGGAAGACCTGGGCGAGGAGCCGCTCGACGCGATCGTCAATCTGGCCGGCGCGCCGATTGCCGATCGGCCCTGGACGCATCGGCGCAAGGCGTTGCTGTGGAGCAGCCGGATCAAGCTCACCGAGACCCTGTTGACCTGGCTCGAAACGCGTACGCAAAAACCGGCAGTGTTGATTTCAGGCTCGGCGATCGGCTGGTACGGCGACGGCGGGGAGCGCGAGTTGACCGAAGAGTCGCCGCCGGTGATCGATGATTTCGCCAGTCAGTTGTGCATCGCCTGGGAAGAGACGGCCCTGCGTGCGGAGAATCTGGGTCTGCGCGTGGTGCTGGTGCGAACCGGTCTGGTGCTGTCGGCCGAGGGCGGCTTTTTGTCGCGCCTGCTGTTGCCGTTCAAGCTGTGTCTGGGCGGGCCGTTGGGCACGGGGCGGCAGTGGATGCCGTGGATTCATATCAACGACCAAATCGCCCTGATTGATTTTCTTCTGCACCGCGAGCTGGCCAGTGGTCCTTATAATGCCTGCACGCCGAAACCGGTGCGCAATCGCGAATTCGCGCAGACGCTGGGCAAGGTGCTGCACCGCCCGGCGTTCATGCCGATGCCGACGCTGGCGCTGAAAGTCGGCCTCGGCGAGATGTCGTTGTTGTTGCTCGGCGGCCAAAAGGCCATGCCGGTACGCTTGCTGGAAGCGGGCTTCACTTTCCGGTTCACGGATTTACGCGCGGCTCTGGACGATCTCTCCAGCCGCCTCTGAAATAGGACGTTGCATGACCGATCACGCCTTGCTTCTGGTCAACCTGGGTTCCCCGGCCTCGACCTCGGTGGCCGATGTGCGCCGCTACCTCAATCAATTTCTGATGGACCCGTACGTCATCGACCTGCCATGGCCGGTGCGGCGTTTGCTGGTGTCGCTGATCCTGATCAAGCGCCCGGAGCAATCGGCGCATGCCTATGCCTCGATCTGGTGGGAGGAGGGTTCGCCGCTGGTGGTGCTCAGCCAGCGTTTGCAACAGCAGATGACCCAGACCTGGAAACACGGCCCGGTCGATCTGGCGATGCGTTATGGCGAGCCGTCGATCGAAACCTGCCTGCTGCGCCTGGTGAAGGCCGGGCACAAGAAGATCACCCTGGCGCCGCTGTATCCGCAATTCGCCGACAGCACCACCACCACGGTGATCGAAGAAGCCCGACGCGTAATGCGCGAACACAAGCTGGATGTGCAGCTGTCGATCCTGCAACCGTTTTACGACCAGCCGGAATACATCGATGCGCTGGTGGCCAGCGCTCGCCCGCATTTGCAACAGGATTTCGATCATTTGCTGCTGAGCTTCCACGGCTTGCCGGAGCGGCATCTGACCAAGCTCGATCCGAGCGGCAGTCATTGCTTGAAAGGCGCCGATTGCTGCCAGACCGCCTCACCGGCGGTGCTGGCGACCTGTTACCGCGCGCAGTGCTTCCGTACCGCCGCCGAGTTCGCCAAAAGCATGGGGCTGGCGGATGGCAAGTGGTCGGTGTCATTCCAGTCGCGACTGGGGCGGGCAAAGTGGATCGAGCCGTACACCGAAGCGCGGCTGGATGAACTGGCGAAAAGCGGGGTGAAAAAGATTCTGGTGATGTGCCCGGCGTTCGTTGCCGACTGCATCGAGACGCTGGAAGAAATCGGCGATCGCGGCAAGGAGCAGTTCCGCGAAGCGGGGGCGAGGAGCTGGTGCTGGTGCCCTGCCTGAATGACGACCCGCAATGGGCCAAGGCCTTGGCGACCCTCTGCGAACGAGCGCCGCTGGCCCTCTGATGGTCGAGCCCGGCTGACCCTCTGAGATCGAGCGCGGCTGACCAAGTGATCGTTCCCACGCTCCGCGTGGGAATGCCTCTAGGGACGCTCCGCGTCCAGTGACGCGGAGCGTCACGGGCTGCATTCCCACACAGAGCGTGGGAACGATCATCACACAGGCTAGATCAGCGGTTCATCCGCCTTCTTCTGCTTCCAGCCATCATTGCCCGGCAGGATCAGGTTCAGCGCAATCGCCACCACCGCGCACAGCGCGATGCCTTTGAGGCCGAAGTCGTCAGGACCGGTGCCGGTGCCGACCAGCACACCGCCAATACCGAATACCAGCGTCACCGAGACGATCACCAGATTGCGCGCTTCGCCCAGGTCGATCTTGTGGCGGATCAGAGTGTTCATCCCCACCGCCGCGATCGAGCCGAACAACAGGCACAGAATCCCGCCCATCACCGGCACCGGAATGCTTTGCAGCAGCGCGCCGAATTTGCCGATGAACGCCAGGCTGATGGCGAAGATCGCCGCCCAGGTCATGATTTTCGGGTTGTAGTTCTTGGTCAGCATTACTGCGCCAGTCACTTCGGCGTAAGTAGTGTTGGGCGGACCACCGAACAGACCGGCTGCAGTGGTGGCAATGCCGTCACCCAGCAAGGTGCGATGCAGGCCAGGCTTTTTCAGATAGTCGCGACCGGTCACGCTGCCGACGGCAATCACGCCACCGATGTGCTCAATGGCCGGGGCCAATGCCACCGGAACGATAAACAGAATCGCCTGCCAGTTGAACTCCGGCGCGGTGAAGTGCGGAATCGCAAACCATGGCGCTGCGGCAATCTTCGCGGTGTCGACCACGCCGAAATAGAACGCCATGGCAAAACCGACGAGTACGCCGGAAATGATCGGCACCAGACGGAAGATGCCTTTGCCGAACACCGCCACGATCAACGTGGTCAGCAGCGCCGGCATCGAAATCAGCATGGCGGTCTGGTAGGGAATCAGCTCAGAGCCGTCGCCAGCCTTGCCCATCGCCATGTTCGCGGCAATCGGCGCCATGGCCAGGCCGATCGAGATGATCACTGGACCGATCACCACCGGTGGCAGCAAACGGTCAATGAACCCGGTGCCTTTGATCTTCACGGCAAGGCCTAGGAAGGTGTAGACGAAACCGGCCGCCATCACCCCGCCCATGGTCGCGGCGAGGCCGAACTGACCCTTGGCGAGAATGATCGGGGTGATGAAGGCGAAGCTCGACGCCAGAAACACCGGCACCTGACGCCCGGTGACGATATGGAACAGGATCGTCCCCAGACCCGCAGTAAACAGTGCCACGTTCGGGTCCAGGCCCGTGATCAGCGGCATCAGCACCAAAGCGCCGAAAGCCACGAACAGCATCTGCGCGCCGGACAGCACCGTGCGCCAGAGCGGATCGTTGAACTCTTGCTGCATGCTTACGCGTCCTTCTGCTTGGTGCCGAAAATCTTGTCACCGGCATCGCCAAGCCCAGGAATGATGTAGCCGTGCTCGTTCAAACGTTCATCGATGGACGCGGTGTAGATGGTCACGTCCGGGTGCGCCTGCTCAACCGCAGCAATGCCTTCCGGCGCTGCGACCAGCACCATGGCGCGGATGTCGCGGCAACCGGCCTTCTTCAGCAGGTCGATGGTCGCAACCATGGAGCTGCCGGTGGCGAGCATCGGGTCGATGATCATCGCCAGGCGTTCGTCGATTTCCGGCACCAGTTTTTCCAGATAGGTGTGCGCTTGCAGGGTTTCTTCGTTGCGCGCAACACCCACCGCGGAAACCTTGGCCCCCGGAATCAGGCTGAGCACGCCTTCGAGCATGCCGATGCCGGCGCGCAGGATCGGCACGACGGTGATTTTCTTGCCGGCGATCTTTTCCACCGACACGGTGCCGCACCAGCCGGCGATGTCGTAGGATTCGAGCGGCAAGTCTTTGGTCGCTTCATAGGTCAACAGGGCGCCGACTTCCTGAGCGAGCTCACGGAAATTCTTGGTGCTGATGTCAGCGCGGCGCATCAGGCCGAGTTTATGGCGGATCAGCGGATGGCGGATCTCGAGAATGGGCATGGAAAAACTCCGGCGGCGGGCAAAAAAACCGGCCTAGATTAATCTATCCGAGGGTGATGTCCTATAGGACATACAGTACGTTAGTCCATGAAGGCTTGATTCAGCCGTTGCGGATGCGTACCTTTGCCCGCTTTTCCGAATCCGAAGCCCCCCCTGGAGAGCGCCATGTCCGCTGATCTCGAGCATATCCGTCAAGTCATGCGAGAGGCTGACTGCCTGTACACCGAAGCTGAAGTCGAGGCGGCCATCGCCCGTGTCGGTGCACAAATCAACGAACAACTGGCGGACACCAACCCGGTGGTGTTCTGTGTGATGAACGGCGGCCTGATCTTCTCCGGCAAACTGCTGACGCATCTGCAGTTCCCGCTGGAAGCGTCCTACCTGCACGCCACCCGTTACCGCAACGAAACCAGCGGCGGCGACCTGTTCTGGAAAGCCAAGCCGGAAGTCTCGTTCATCGACCGCGACGTGCTGATCATCGACGACATCCTCGACGAAGGTCACACCCTGGGCGCGATCATCGATTTCTGCAAACACGCCGGCGCCCGCAAAGTGCACACCGCCGTACTGATCGACAAGGACCACGACCGCAAGGCGCGTCCTGATTTGAAAGCCGATTTCGTCGGCCTGCCATGCATCGACCGCTACATCTTCGGTTACGGCATGGACTACAAGGGTTACTGGCGCAACGCCAACGGGATCTACGCCGTCAAGGGCATGTAATCCCAACTTACCCCCAATCCCTGTGGGAGCGGGCTTGCCCGCGATGGCGGAATGTCTGACACATTGATGTTGGATGTGCTGACGCTATCGCGGGCAAGCCACGCTCCCACAGGGATTTTTGTATGCTGATTCTATTTCGTACACCCATGCTAGAGTGCTCGGCCCCGCCCCCGGAGCCTGCCATGCGCCTCTTGATCCGCAGCCTCACCGCGCTGTTGCTGTCCCTCAGCCTGCCGTTATCCGCCGCGCCGATGCACAGTCAATTCCTGCCGCCCGACGATCTGACCGTGCGCGATGCCGAGCCGGAGCAGCAACAACTGCTGCAAGTCAGCGAGTACTCGGTGGTGGTCGGTGCGCAACGCCAATCCAACCAGCAGCCGATTCCGGTGACCTCGTCGTTGTTGATCCGCCTCAAAGGCAAGTCGCTGAACAAGGGCGCAACCATCAGCCAGGTGCTGGTGAGTTTTGACGGCGAAAGCAAAAGCCTGAAAAAACCGGCCTACGACGAGAAAAGCAAAACCCTGAACCTGTTTTACCCGTTGGCTCAATACCGGGTGATCATAGATTTGCTGCGCAACGACACCGTGTATGTGCAATTCCTCAGTTACGCCAATGGCCATATCTGGGCCGATTTGCACACCGGTGCGGTGCGAGCGCGTTGAGCAGGGCGGCCGGGCAGGGGTAAACTGCCCGCCCCGTGTCATGTCTGCGAGCTGGAGTCGGCAATGCGTAAAGATAAGAAACAAGTGATTGGTGACGAGATCGGCGATGAGCAGATCAAGCTGTTCCTCGATTTTGAGCCGGTCGACGCCACTTCGCCGTCGCTGCACAAACTGATCAAGGCGTATCGCGGCCTGCGCATCGATGACTTCGAGCGCTTTCTGGGCTTCTTCGTCGCGGCCGGTTATGACGTTGATGGCAAGGACGCGCAGGGCAAGACCTTCGTCGAGCTGATCGCCGATCAGCGCAATGCCCCGGAGTACATCGAGCTGATCGACAAGGTTCGCGGCTGAGGCGTTCGATACATTTGCCAAGGCATAAAAAAACGCCCCGCACTCATTGAGTACGGGGCGTTTTTTATGCCGCGAGATCAAGCGTAGCTTGGCGTCTCGCTGTTTTCTTCTACCAGTTCCAGCGCGATGTTGTTCTGCGTGTTGATCTTGCGATACAGCGCAGCATCGGTTTCCAGGACTTTCTCACGGGCCGGGAAAATCTCGGCCAGTTTGCCGGCCCATTCGCCCCTGGCTTTGTCCGCGAAGCACTTCTCGATCAGTTCCAGCATGATCGAAACGGTCACCGACGCGCCTGGCGAAGCGCCGAGCAGGGCGGCGAGGGAGCCGTCCTTCGCCGCAACCAGCTCGGTACCGAATTGCAGGATGCCGCCCTTTTTCGGGTCTTTCTTGATGATCTGCACCCGTTGGCCGGCCACTTCCAGGCGCCAGTCTTCAGCTTTCGCCTGCGGGTAGAAACGGCGCAGGGAATCCAGGCGCTGCTCCATCGATTGCATCACTTCGCTGACCAGGTACTTGGTCAGGTCCATGTTGTTTTTCGCCACCGCCAGCATCGGCCCGATGTTGCCGGCACGCACCGACAGCGGCAGGTCCATGAAGGAGCCGTGCTTGAGGAATTTGGTGGTGAAACCGGCGTATGGCCCGAACAGCAGGGATTTCTTGCCATCGACGACGCGGGTATCCAGGTGCGGCACCGACATCGGTGGCGAACCCACAGCCGCCTGGCTGTAGACCTTGGCCTGATGCTGCTTGACCACTTCCGGGTTGTCGCAACGCAGCCACTGGCCGCTGATCGGGAAGCCGCCGAAGCCTTTGCTTTCTTCAATGCCCGAGGCTTGCAGCAATGGCAACGCCGCGCCGCCAGCACCGAGGAAGACGAATTTGGCGTCGACTTCGCGGGTGTTGCCGTTGTTGACGTCCTTGATGCTGACGGTCCAGCCGTTGCCGTTACGCTTCAGGCCGGTGACGCGCTTGCAGTATTTGACCTGGGTGTCCGGGGCGCTGGTCAGGTGCTTGAGCAACTGATTGGTCAGGGCGCCGAAGTTGACGTCGGTGCCGTTCATCACGCGGGTCGCGGCGAGGACTTCGTCCGGCGAACGGCCCGGCATCATCAACGGCATCCACTCGGCCATCTTGCCTTTGTCTTCGGTGTATTCCATGTCGGCAAAGGCGTGGTGCTTGCTCAGGACATTGAAACGTTCCTTGAGGAACGACACACCGCTGTCGCCCTGAACGAAACTCAGGTGCGGCACCGGGCTGATGAAGGTTTTGCACGAGCCGAAGGTGCCTTTTTTGGTCAGGTACGACCAGAACTGCTTCGACACCTCGAACTGGGTGTTGATGTGCACGGCTTTCTTGATGTCGACGCTGCCATCGGCAGCCTGCGGCGTGTAGTTCAGCTCACACAGACCCGCGTGGCCGGTACCGGCGTTGTTCCAGGGGTTGGAACTCTCGGCAGCACCGGAATCCATCAGCTCGACGACTTCCAGCTTGATCGCGGGGTCGAGCTCTTTGAGCAGTACGGCCAGGGTGGCGCTCATGATGCCGGCCCCTACCAGAACTACGTCGACTGCTTCGTTATGCGCCATTTAACGCGTCTCCAAAATCTGCAGCACCAAATTGTCGGCATGGCTGCCAGGCGTTCCGGGACAGGTCAGTGGTGTCCGGGCTATCCGTGGTCAGGTTCGCCATGTCCGAATCTTCGCAATTTTTCGCAACTTCGACGGATGCGTGCGGCCTGGCTTCAAGGGTTCCATGAACTCATTTCTGCGCAAGGCTGGCAATTCGACTTATGGTCGAGACATCCGTTTTGTGCAACCAAATCCGTAGCGGACAGGCTTCAGGCTCCGGTATTCGAGGTATACCCGGTCCTGTGTCGTTGGGCTGTTTCAGACGCTAATGGTGCATGTTCAGACGCAAAACTATTCATTTGCTCGCCACACTCTTGTGAAGTTGTGAAAACCCGTTTTTTTCACGCTCTTTTGAAGACGTGAACCTCAAAAAAGGGCTGCCTTGGCCTGGCACCTGCCCGCAAGGGCAAAAACAACGCGGTGGCCGAGCGTCATGACAGCTCTGCAGATTCGCGAAAAGCGGGTTTTTGCCGGAAGAACAGGCAAGCGCGCCAACTTCACTCGATCTGTGTGGGCGGCTCTCTGTGGGCGATTTTGGGTGTCGATGCATGTGCACTGACGCTGTTGCGGGGCCCGATCAGGAGACGTCCTTATAATCGGGGGGAGATTGTAGCGAAGAAATGCGCGCAGTTGCTCGTGTTTAATGACTTTTATTAGGCATCCGGTCAGATGCTCAACATCGCCTGGACCCGTGTGCGAGGCTGCGACGCTATGACGCGGGCGCTGGCCGGCAGTGGCTGGTGCAACCAGTTGAGGCGGATTTCTTCGATTTCCACCCAGCCGTCGCCCATCGGTTGCAGACTGCACTGCTTGAAGGCCTGGCAGTGGCCGTTGCGGTCGAGCAGGGCAAAGCAGCGGTGCAGCGGACGCGGGGCGAACAGCGAGATCAGATAACGCATGGCGGCGCTCCTTGTTTGAGAACTGATTGCAGCTTGCCGCCGGGCCGTGACGTCGCGGTGTATGCGCGGTGAAGAATCTGTGACAGGAACCGCTTTCGAGCGGGTTTGTCAGACATTTCAGTATTCACTGTGCGGCGCTGGTTACCCGCAGTGGCCCACCGCTATACTGCCGGCCTGTTTGTGCCTGATTCTGGAGAGAAGAGCATGTTGCAACGCCTGTTGTTCGGTTTGATCACTGTGGCCGGTTTGACCCTGGCCGGCTGCGCCCACAGCCCGCAACAACTGAATCCGGAGCCGAAGCTGACCACGCAACTGCCAGCGGTCGGTCGTGGCCAGCCGGTGATCGTGCGTGTGGTCGACGGTCGTCCGTCGCCAACCCTCGGCACCCGCGGCGGCCTGTACCCGGAAACCAGCGCCATCACCGTGCAGCGCGAGCAGATCCTGCCCAAGCTGCAGGCTCAGGCCGAAGCCGCCGTGCGCTTGCTCGGCTTCACCCCGACCACCAATGCGCCGAACGCGCCGCAGCTGACCGTGACCCTGGCTGAGCTGAAATATCAGTCGCCCAAGGAAGGCATGTACGTGACCGAAGCGACCATCGGCGCGACCTTCCGCTCCGACGTGCAGAACGCCAACCGCCGCTACAGTGGCCGTTATGGCGCTTCGCTGGATCAGCGCTTCGGCATGGCGCCGAACCAGGAAACCAACACCAAACTGGTCAGCGATGTGTTGAGCGATGCGTTGACGCGTCTGTTCAAGGATCCGACGGTGGGGCAGGTTCTGGCTGAGTAAGTTTTCAGCGGATGTGAAAAAGCCCGGGATCAGCGATGAGCCCGGGCTTTTTTGTGGGACTTGAGATTGATGTTGGCTGGAAAAAACTCACCCTCACCCCAGCCCTCTCCCAGAGGGAGAGGGAGCCGACCGTGTTGTCTTGCGTCATGCATCGACCTGAAGGATTCTGTCGATTATGGATTCACAGCATGACGGCCAGGTCAGTGAAATTTCAAAGCATCCCCCAATCAGTCCCCTCTCCCTCCGGGAGAGGGCTAGGGTGAGGGGCTTTTAAGCTTTTGCCGTTCAGGCCGCCTGCGAATAAAAGTCGAGCACACTCACACCCGTCAACAAATCCGTTTCCGGCAAATCCGCATGCTGATGCCCGCCCAGCGCGCAATACACCAGCCAGTGCCGATCCTGCACGTTGAACGCGAGGCTGCCGACCAGACTCTGCTGTTCGTCGTAAGGCGTGATGAGGTACAGGCGATCCTGGTTTTCCGCGTGCAGCATGGTGCAATCCATTGAAGTTTCGAGGCGCGCAGGGTGCAGCATCCACATGACGATGCCGTGACACAGGACAGCCATCGGTCGATTGTCAGGTTATTTGTCGCAAAGGCTGGGGCAGGCCGCTCGGGTTTGGGTAGAATCCGCGCCGCGGTCGTCGGTCTGGCGTCTGCCGAACCGGTCTAGATTGAGGTCTGTGATGTCGCTGCACTTGATGACACTGTTTACCGCTCATCCCGCCAAATTGATCAACCTGCTGGCGCTGCTGTTGGCGTTTCCCGGCAGTTGGCTGTTGCACGCCACTCGTCGCCGTGAACAACGCGCGCAGGCCAGCCTCGCCGCGCAGCGTCAGGCGCAGCCGAATGCCGAGCCGATCCTCGATTGGGCGACCTTGCGCATGAACCGTTTTTTCTATCGTTTCGGTTTTGCCTGCCTGGGCCTGGCCTTGCTGGTGTCGTGGATCAGCACGCGTTTCTGATTCGTTCAGGCATGAAAAACGGCGCCCGCAGGCGCCGTTTTTGTCTCTGGCTCAGACTGCTTACAACGGCAGGCCAGCTTTGACCCGGTACTGATTGCGCACCGGCGTCGCATATTGCAGCACCAGATACGGGCGATGCTCGGCGGGGCAGGCGTCCAGCCGGCTCTGCCATTCTTCCTCGGCCCTGGCCAGTTCGTCAGCCGGGAACACTTCGGACGCCTTCGGCACATTCAGTTGCGGATCAGCGTCAGTCCACTGCGCATACGCCAGGTAATGCACCGGGAACAACCGGTAACCGCCGAGAATCTGCTTGTCCATCTCGGTCGCCAACTGCTTGGTGTCTTCGTAGACCTCGGTGATCGGCGCGGCGAAGTTGATGTGCACGCGGCCCTTGTAGCCGGTGATGCCCTTGGCAATGCTCACGTCATCCTCGCCCGGCGCTTTGCAATAGGTGCCGGTGGTGGCGCGGATGTACAGCTCGCGGGCCTTGGCCTGGTCGCACGGATCGTATTCATAGCTGATCGATACTGGCGTGACGTTGAGCGAGCGGATCACTTCGCCGAACGGCTCGTCCTTGCGGCTCATGTGGAACATCTTGAGGATCGCCGACTCGGTGCGGTCGTCGCCGTCCTTCGCCCGGCCTTCCGCCTGAGCGATCCAGATCGACGCGCAATCGTTGCGGATCGAGTGGTTGATGTACGCCGACAGCAACTGATAGGCGGCCATTTTCTCGCGTCGACCGGTGATCGAACGATGCACGATGAAGCTCTTGTTCAAGCGCATCAGGTCGCTGACGAAGGGCTTCTGCAGCAGGTTGTCGCCAATCGCGATGCGCGGTGTTGGCAGACCGGCGTGGTACACGGCGTAGTTGACGAAGGCCGGGTCCATGACGATGTCGCGGTGGTTGGCGATGAACAGATAGGCGCTGCCGGACTTGAATTGCTCGACCCCGGTGTAGGTCACGCCGTCGGTGGCGCGCTCGATGGTGTGATCGACGTAAGACTCGATCTTGTCCTGCAAAGTCGCCACCGAAACCACGTCGGCGAACTCACGGCGCAGCCGATGCGCTATAAGAGGTTTGAGCATCCAGCCGAAGGCACCGGCAAAACGCGGGAAGCGGAAGTGGGTGAGGATATCTAGAAACGCCTTGTCGCCGAGCAGTCGTGCCAGTACCACGGGTACTTCGCTGTCGTCGTAAGGTCGGATGGCATCGAATTCGCCCATCATGCTCTCTTGTTGGAAACGGCTAGGGTAAGTAAAGGGTTTGATCGAAAACCCGCGGGGCACGGTCTGAAAAATAGCCAGACACCAATAGCCCTGCAAATAGACCGGCGATTATACGCACAAGTCACTTGGGAGACCGCGATGCTGGAAGCCGCTGAGTATGAATGCCCGTATTGTGGGGAGAGAGTCGAGACCACGCTGGATCTGTCCGGTGGTGATGATACGTATATCGAGGATTGTCAGGTGTGCTGCCGGCCGATCACTTTCGTCCTGCAGGTCCATGGAGAGGATTGGTTTCTCGAAGTCTTCAGCGAAAACGAATGAGGGGCGCCCATGCAGCGAATCTACGAACCGGCCAGCCTGATGGAAGGCGAAATGCTCAAGGGCATGCTCGCCAGCGAAGGCATCGAGGCACACCTGATTGGCCGCGATCTGCTCGGTGGCACGGGCGAGTTGCCGATTTTCGGGCTGTTGGGTCTGTCGGTGGATAATGATCAGGCCGAATACGCCCGCGAGCTGATCACCGCGTACAATGCCGCGCTGCCGCTGCCCGGCGATGAACCGGAGAGCTATCCCGGTACGCTGGTCTGTTAGGCTGGCGTCAGTTTTATTCAAGAGTCGTGTTGCCCCATGTGTGGACGTTATGCCCTGTTTCGCTGGAACCGCGACTTCGCGGCCCTGCCAGGTTTTCCCGCCGATCAGCAGGCGCAGTGGAACATTTCCCCCAATGATTCAGTGCTGATGCTGCGCGCCGGTGAAGGCGGTGAGCGCACGCTGGCCCGCGCGCGTTGGGGGCTGACGCCGCGGTGGCTGACCGATCTGTCGAAAACCCCCGCCCATGCGCGAGCTGAAACCGTGGCCGAGCAACCGATGTTCCGCGAAGCGCTGCGCTTGCGTCGCTGCCTGCTGCCGGCCAACGGTTTTTACGAATGGCGCGGGACCCAGCGCAAGCGTCCGTTCTGGCTGACGCCGGGGGAGGGCTCATCGCTTTTTTTTGCGGCGATCTGGGAGGCGTATCCGGTGCAGGAACAGGTCTGGCTGAGCACCGCTGTCATCACCCAGCCGGCGGCGAGTCAGCGCCGACCGTTGATTCTCGATGAGGCGGGGCAGGCGGCGTGGCTCGACCCCGAAACGCCGCTGCATGTGTTGCAGGGCTTGCTGGCCAGTGAGCCGGCGGCGCTGCGCGAGCGGGTGCTGGCGAATCTGGTGAATGATCCGAAGCTGAATGGGCCGGAGTGTTTGACCCCGGGGTAAGCCTGTAGATCAAAAGCCCCTCACCCTAACCCTCTCCCGGAGGGAGAGGGGACTTACCGAGGTGTCTTGCGCCTTATATCCGCCTGAAAGAGTCGGTCGATTATGGATTCAATGCGAAACGTTAAGGTAGGTGAAATTCTGAAGCATCCCCCAATTAGTCCCCTCTCCCTCCGGGAGAGGGCTAGGGTGAGGGGCTCTTGATCTTCAGACCTTGAACTGATTGATCAACCGCCGCTGCTGCTCCGCCAGTCTGGTCAACCCGGCGCTCGCCGAACTCGATTCATCCGCACCGCCCGCCACTTCATTGGCCACCTGGCCGATATTGATCACATTGCGATTGATGTCATCGGCCACCGCACTCTGTTCTTCCGCCGCGCTGGCGATCTGCGTGTTCATGTCGTTGATCACCGACACCGCGTGGGTGATCGTCTCCAGCGCCTCGGCGGCTTTCGCCGCGTGTTGCACGCTTTCGTCGGTGCGGTTCTGACTGTCTTCCATGACCCGCACCACATCGCGGGTGCCTTGTTGCAGTTGCTGGATCATGGACTGGATTTCTTCGGTGGCTTGCTGGGTTTTCTGCGCCAGATTGCGCACCTCGTCCGCCACCACCGCAAAGCCGCGACCCTGCTCGCCGGCGCGCGCCGCTTCGATTGCCGCGTTCAATGCCAGCAGATTGGTCTGCTCGGCAATCCCGCGAATCGCTGTAAGGATCGCGTTGATGTTTTCGCTGTCCTTGGCCAGGGTTTGCACCACGTCGACCGCTTTGCCGATTTCCTTGGCCAGCACACCGATCGAGTTCGAGGTGTCGCGCACGATTTGCATGCCCTGAGTGGCCGCCTGATCGGCGTGGCTCGCGGCCTGCGCAGCCTGTGTGGCGTTGCGCGCCACGTCTTGCGCGGTCGCGGTCATTTCCTGCACCGCGGTCGCCACCTGATCGATCTCGGCCATTTGCTTCTGGATGCCGATGTTGGTGCGAATGGCGATGTCGGCGGTGTGTTCCGAGGAATCGCTGACGCTCTGCACCGAGGTCACCACTTGGGTAATCATCGCCTGCAACTTGGCGAGGAAGGTGTTGAAGCCCTTGGCGATCGAGCCGAGTTCATCGCTGCGGTCACTGCTCAGGCGGCGGGTCAGATCGCCTTCGCCCTGGGCGATGTCATTGAGCATGGCGACCATTTGCTTGAGCGGCCGGGCAATGCCGTGACCGACCAGCCAGATCACCAGCAAGCCGAGGCCGGCGATCAGCAAACCGACCATGGCCATGCCGAAGGTGTCGGATTTGCGCTGGGCATCGAGGTCGGCCTGCAGCGCTTGCAGATCGGCCATCACCGCGTTGAGCGGCAGTTGCAGCATCAGCGTCCAGCGTGCGTCGGTCTGGCCGATGCCGAACGGCAGGTACAACTCGATCCGGCCCTTGTCCTTGTTAACGGAGTAAGTCACTTCGCCGCGCTTGAGGTTGGCCATGTTGGCGGACTGTTCGGCATCAAGAATGTCACTGACCTTCTCGCCGAATTTGCTCGGGTCCTTGGTATAAGCCACGATCCGGCCATTGCTGCCGACCAGGGCCATTTCCCCGGCACCGCTGTAGAGTTTCTGGTTGGCGCCCAGCAGCATTTCTTGAATGAAGTTCACCGACAGATCAGCGCCGACGATGCCCTGGAACACGCCGTTGAGCATGATCGGTTCGATAAACGAGGCAAGCATGACGACCTTGTCGCCAACCTTGTACGGCGCCGGGTCGATCACGCAGGATTTCTTGTTTTCCTTCGAGCACAGGTAGTACTCGCTGGCGCGTACACCGGTCGACAGGGTTTTCTGATCGTCGACGTCGACCAGTTTGTCGAGGCCGAGGGTGCCGTCCTCGTTGCGGAACCACCACGGCAGAAATCGCCCGTTGCTTGCGTCGATGCCGACCACGCTGGTGCCGACGTAGGCCGCGTCGTTGTGATCGAGGGCGTTCTTTTCCCAGCCGATGTAGGTGCCGAGAATTTTCGGGTTCTTTTCGACGTTCTCTTTGATCAGGCTGATCAGTTGCTCGCGGCTGACGCTCAGGCGCGGCTGGCCATCGACGCCCGGCGTGCCAAGCAAAGCGTTGGCGCGCACCAGGCCGCCGGCAATCAGCAGCGGTGCTTCGAGCTCGCGCTGGATCTGGCTGACCTGGGTTTGCGCCAGCGCGGTCAGGCGCTGCTCGATGACCTGCTCGAACTGGGCCTGGGTGCGTTGTTGCACCATTGTCTGAGTGCGCGCGCCGGCAAACAGCGCATACAGCACCAGCGCCGCGACCACGCTGAGGACGATGGCGCCGGCCAGGGCGGCGACGGAAAACTGGATCGACTTGAACTTCATGGGAGCTCCGCAGGCAAGAGAATATCTGCGAAAGTTTTATCGGCGGCGTCAGCGGGGCCATGAGTGGCGCCGGTCGGAATCGGCCGGAGATGTCGTAAATCGGCTGTTGCGCGACGCAGTGGCTGCGTGGCTGGCGGGCGCTGGGAATTTTTTCGCGACATTACGCTGCGGGAAATGTCTGAAAGTCACTTCAACCTATCCTTTGTATCTGGCATCCATACAATTACCCGCCTAGGATACGCACAGGTTTTCAGGGAGCTTTTCAATGAACAAGACATTGGTTGTTAGTGCACTGAGCGCAGCGCTGTTGCTGGCCGGTTGTCAGTCGGTCAACACCACCAGCGGCGGCGCCGTCGGGGTGGAGCGCAAGCAGTACATGTTCAGCATGCTGTCCTCGCAAGAGGTCGACCAGATGTATGCCCAGTCTTATCAGAAAACTGTTGGCGAGGCGTCCAGCAAAGGTGTGCTGGACAAGACCAGCCCCGAGGCCAAGCGAGTGCAGGCGATTGCCAACCGTTTGATCGCCCAGGCGCCGAATTTCCGTCCGGATGCGGCGCAGTGGCAGTGGGAGGTCAATCTGATCAAGAGCGACGAACTCAACGCCAACTGCGGTCCCGGCGGCAAGATCATTTTCTACACCGGGCTGATCGACAGCCTGAAACTCACCGACGATGAAATCGCTGCGGTCATGGGCCATGAAATCGCCCACGCCTTGCGCGAGCACGGTCGTGAAGCGATGTCCAAGGCCTATGGCGTGGAAATGGCCAAGCAGGGCGCCGGTGCGTTGTTCGGTCTCGGTCAGGACAGCCTGGCCCTGGCCGACACCGTGGCCAACTACGGCATGACCTTGCCCAACAGCCGCGCCAACGAAAACGAAGCCGACCTGATCGGTCTGGAACTGGCCGCCCGCGCCGGCTACAACCCGAATGCCGCAATCACCCTGTGGGACAAGATGAGCAAGGCTTCGGAAGGTTCGCCGCCGGAGTTCATGAGCACCCACCCGGCCTCGACCAGCCGGATCGCCGCGTTGCAGGCAGCGATTCCGAAGGTCATGCCGCTCTACGAAAAAGCCCCGAAATCCTGAGTCAGTGATCGTTCCCACGCTCTGCGTGGGAACGATCTTTGAAGCAGCGGCAAGCTTCGAGCGGCAAGCTACAAGTCAAAGCAGATTCGCGTGGCTTGCAGCTTTCTCTTGAAGCTTGTAGCTAGAAGCTTGCAGCTGCTTCAAATCCAGCCACTGCTCTGCATCGCCTTGTACACCGCGACAATTGCCAGAATGAAAAACGCCGAAGCCGCGAGGCGACGGATCAAGGTCAGTGGCAGTTTGTCCGCCGCGAAATTACCCGCCAATACCACCGGCACGTTGGCAATCAGCATGCCCACGGTGGTGCCGATGATCACCAGCCACAATTCCGGATACTGCGCGGCGAGCATCACTGTGGCGATCTGTGTCTTGTCGCCGATTTCGGCAAGAAAGAATGCAATCAGCGTGGTCAGGAACGGGCCGAACTTGCGCGCCGTGCTGGCTTCGTCGTCATCGAGCTTGTCCGGTACCAGCGTCCACAGGGCTGTGGCGGCGAAGCTGGCGGCGAGAATCCAGTGCAGAACGCTGTCGGAGAAGAAACTGCCGAACCAGGCGCCGACCGCACCGGCTGCCGCGTGGTTAGCCAGGGTCGCGGCGACAATCCCGGCGATGATCGGCCAGGGTTTGCGGAAGCGAGCGGCCAGAATCAGCGCGAGCAGTTGCGTCTTGTCGCCGATTTCGGCCAAGGCAACGATTGCGGTGGGAACGAGTAACGAGTCCAGCATCAGGGATTTCCTAAGGGGCGGGTCGACACGGCTATGACACGTACAGCCTTCCCGCCCCGGGTAAGGTGTGCGTGTCATAGGTCTTGTCAAACCCTGCGATCCGTCTGGTGCGGACGCTTGGGTCGCATACGCCATGATCTGAGGATCAAGTATGTTGACGTATGCCGGACGAGCTTGGCGCTCGTGGGAGACTACTCCCCTAGGACGGAGCGGATTCTGCCTAGGCAAATCCGTTTGGGCAAGCGACTTTTTTCGAAGCGGTTTCAGCCGCGCTTGGCCCGATAGATTCGGAAACCGTTGCCTTCGGCCTTGATTGCACAGACGCCCAAGTGCTCTTCGATCAACGGCTGATACTTCAGGAAGCTGTTCGCGACCAAGCGCAGTTCGCCGCCGTTTTTCAGATGTTTCGCCGCTTTTCGCAGCAAGTTCTCGGTAGCGAAATAATCCGTGTGCACGCCGACATGGAACGGCGGGTTGCTCAAAATTGCGCTCAAACCCATCGGTGCAGCATCGATGCCATCGCCGGTCAGCACTTCGGCTTCGAGGCCATTGGCGGCGAGGGTCAGACGGCTGCTGGCGGCAGCGAATGCATCGACATCCAGCAACGTCACCTGATTGTGCGGATAGCGACGTTTGACCGCCGCACCGAGCACGCCGGCACCGCAACCGAAATCGAGCAGATGGCCGCTTGGCAGCTTGTCCAGATGCTCCAGCAACAGGGCGCTGCCGCGATCGAGGCGACCGTGGCTGAACACGCCCGGCAGGCTGATGACTTTCAGCGGGCCTTCGGCCAAGGGCAGTTCGTAGGTCTGCGCCAGGCTTTCCAGCGATTTGGTTTCAGGCGCATTGGCCACGGTGACCTGCCACAGTTGGCAATGCCGCGCGCTGTCGAGCTTGCGTGGTTTGCCGAACGGGTTGAGCTGTTTCGCCGCCCCTTCGATGCCGCTGCGTTTTTCCCCGACCAGAAACACCTCTCGACCGGCCAGACGTGAGGCGACGGCATTGAGAATGTAATCGGTCAGGTCCTTGGACTTGGGCAGAAACACCACGGCGCTGTCGAATTCACGCTGCGGGATGTTCACGCCAAAATCGCTGCGACCTTCGAAGCGGGCCTCCAGCGCGGCTTGATCGCCGGCGTGCCAGCACCAGCCAAAGGCATTCGGCAGGCGTCCGAGCAAGTCGTCGGCGGGCAAACCGGCGAGCAACAGCGAACCTTGAAACCATTCAGGCTGACGAAGCAGTACTTCACTGCGCGGATCCATAACTGCTCCTCGAAAAAAAAGTGCCGCAGTTTATCAACTGACGACCCGCAGCGCCTTAGCGCTGAAGAACGCCTGCGCGTTTTCACTGAGTTGGCCGACGATGCGCTGGCGTGCTTCGCGGCTGCCCCAGGCGTTGTGCGGGGTGACGATCAGGCGCGGAATGTCGTTTGCCAGCAGCGGATTGCCCTGAGCAGGCGGCTCGACACTCAGCACATCCGTCGCCGCGCCGCCCAGATGCCCGTTGCGCAAGGCATCGGCCAGCGCCTGCTCATCGATCAGGCCACCGCGTGCAGTGTTGACCACGAACGCGCCGGGTTTGAGCAAGGTCAGCTCGCGTGCACCGATGAAATGGCGGGTGTGTTCATTGAGCGGGCAGTGCAGAGTCAGGGCGTCGATCTGTGGCAGCAGTTCATCCAGTGGCACGCGGTCGGGGCGGGCAGGGCGCCCGGGAATCTGCCCGAGCAGCACGCGCATGCCGAACGCTTCGGCCAGCCGCGCCACGGCGCCGCCGAGTTCACCGTGACCGAGCAGGCCAAGGGTTTTGCCTTCGAGTTCAACAATCGGATAGTCGAGCAGGCAGAACTGCTTCGCCTGCTGCCAGCGACCTTCGCCGACGGCTTTCTGATAGTCGGCCAGACGTGTGGCGAGGTTGAGCAGCAGCATGATCGTGTGTTGCGCCACGGATGGCGTGCCGTAGCCCTGGCAGTTGCACACCGTGATGCCTTGCGCACGCGCGGCGGCGAGGTCGACGTTATTGGTGCCGGTGGCGCTGATCAGGATCAGTTTCAGTTGTGGGTTGGCCGCCATGGCGGCCGCCTCGATCACGACTTTGTTGGTGATCGCCACGCTGGCGCCGTGCAGGCGTTCGGCAACCTGCTGCGGCGTGGTCTGGGCGAACAGCTGTAGATCGCTGAAACAGTCGCGCAGTGGATTGAGGTCGAGGTCGCCGAGATCCAGCGACGGGTGATCGAGGAATACCGCGCGGTGCGTGTTCGTCATCAACTGTACCTTTTGTGCGAAGAGCGTAGGGCGTACTCTGCCGAGCCTACCAGATGAAACAAATTGATACGCCTTGCCGAAAGGAGCCCCCATGTACTGGACCGAGTTCTTGACCGTTGCATTGATTCACCTGCTGGCCGTCGCCAGTCCCGGCCCGGACTTTGCCGTGGTGGTGCGCGAGAGCGTGACCCACGGTCGTCGCGCCGGTACATGGACGGCACTGGGTGTCGGCACGGCGATTTTCCTGCACGTCGGTTATTCGCTGCTGGGCATCGGCCTGATCGTGTCGCAATCGATCGTGCTGTTCAACGCCTTGAAATGGGCCGCCGCCGCGTACTTGCTGTACATCGGCTTCAAGGCGTTGCGCGCGCAACCGGCGAAAACCGTGACGGATGATTTGCACAAGGAAGCGGGTGTGCGCACTGCGCGTGGCGCCTTCACTTCGGGGTTCGTGACCAACGGCCTGAACCCGAAAGCCACGCTGTTTTTCCTTTCGCTGTTCACCGTGGTGATCAACCCGCACACGCCTTTGGCAGTGCAGGCCGGTTACGGCGTTTACCTGGCCATGGCCACCGCGATCTGGTTCTGCCTGGTGGCAATGCTGTTCAGTCAGCAGCGCGTGCGTGCCGGTTTCGCCCGCATGGGCCACTGGTTCGATCGGACCATGGGCGCCGTGCTGATTGCTCTCGGCGTGAAAATCGCGTTGACCGAGATGCATTGAGTGGCGGGTGATTGATTCGAGTTTTAAGGCGCTTGGCAGACGGTAGCCCCTCACCCTGGCCCTCTCCCGAGGGAGAGGGGACCGATTGGGGGACGTTGGAGAAATACGCCGACATGAACGACTTTCTCCGCACCCACAATCGCCTCGGTCTTTCAGGTCGGCGTTTGGTTCGGCACAACTCGGTCAGTTCCCTCTCCTTTTGGGAGAGGGCTAGGGTGAGGGGCTTCTGAAGCGGTTGAGTTTTTGCCACCGGATGCTGGCTCAAAGCTAGCATTTGTACGGCTGTGCAAATCATTCCTTTGGCTGATTTGACTGTCCTGCAGGCGCACTAGAGTACGAATCTCTCCGCCAACACCGTGCAGTCAGAAAAGGGATTCTTATGTTGCAGACTCGCGTCATTCCCCCGGCCGACGGGGCCTACCAGTATCCATTGCTGATCAAACGGCTGCTGATGTCCGGCGCCCGGTACGAGAAAACCCGCGAGATCATCTACCGTGACCAGTTGCGCTACAGCTACCCGACGCTGATCGAGCGCGTCGCACGGCTGGCCAATGTGCTCACAGCGGCGGGTGTGAAGGCCGGTGACACGGTGGCGGTGATGGACTGGGACAGCCATCGTTATCTGGAATGCATGTTCGCGATCCCGATGATCGGCGCGGTGATCCATACCATCAACGTGCGCCTGTCGCCGGAGCAGATTCTCTATACGATGAACCACGCCGAGGACCGCTTCGTGCTGGTCAACAGCGAGTTCGTCGGCCTCTATCAAGCGATCGCGCCGCAGCTGACCACGGTCGAAAAAACCCTGCTGCTCACCGATCTGCCGGAAAAAACCGCCGAGCTGCCAAACCTGGTCGGCGAATACGAGCAATTGCTGGCTGCTGCGAGTCCGCAATACGACTTTCAGGACTTCGACGAAAACTCCGTCGCGACCACGTTCTACACCACCGGCACCACCGGTAATCCGAAGGGCGTGTACTTCACCCATCGGCAACTGGTCCTGCACACCATCGGCGTGTCGACGATCATGGGCTCGATCGACAGCGTGCGTCTGCTCGGCACTAACGACGTGTACATGCCGATCACCCCGATGTTCCACGTTCACGCCTGGGGCTTGCCTTATGTGGCGACCATGCTCGGGCTCAAACAGGTTTATCCGGGGCGTTACGATCCGGAGTTTCTTGTCGAGTTGTGGCGCAAGGAGAAAGTCACCTTTTCGCATTGCGTACCGACCATCCTGCAAATGCTGCTCAACGCCAAGGGCGCGCAAGGCGTCGATTTCGGCGGCTGGAAAATCGTCATCGGCGGCAGCGCACTGAATCGCTCCCTGTATGAGAACGCCAAGGCGCGGGGCATTCAGTTGACGGCGGCGTACGGCATGTCGGAAACCGGGCCGTTGGTCTCCTGCGCGCATCTTAACGATGAGCTGATGGCCGGCACGGAGGACGAACGCACCACGTACCGGATCAAGGCCGGTGTACCGGGACCTTTGGTCGAGGCAGCGATCATCGACGGCGAGGGCAACTTCCTCCCGGCCGACGGCGAAACCCAGGGCGAACTGGTGCTGCGCGCGCCGTGGCTCACCGAGGGCTATTTCAACGAGCCGCAGAAGGGCGCCGAACTGTGGAGCGGCGGCTGGCTGCACACCGGCGACGTCGCCACGCTCGACAGCATGGGGGTGATCGACATTCGTGACCGCATCAAGGATGTGATCAAGACTGGCGGCGAATGGATTTCGTCACTGGACCTCGAAGACCTGATCAGCCGTCACGTTGCGGTACGCGAAGTAGCAGTGGTGGGCATCGCCGATCCGCAGTGGGGCGAGCGCCCGTTTGCCCTGCTGGTGGTTCGCGAAGGCCATGAGATCGGCGCACGCGAGCTCAAGGAACACCTCAAGCCATTCGTCGAATTGGGGCATCTGAGCAAGTGGGCGATTCCGAGCCAGATCGCCCTTGTTACCGAAATTCCCAAGACCAGCGTCGGCAAGCTCGACAAGAAGCGTATCCGCCTCGACATCAGCGAGTGGCAGGCCAGCAACAGCACCTTCCTTTCGACACTTTGAGTGCCTGCTGGCGCGCCGAAACCGGCGCGCCAGACCCACCAAGCAAGCGCTTGGCTTGTGAAATCGAAAAAATCAGCCATCCTTGCCGTGCCGACTTGTGTCGGACTGGCGAAAGGACTGTTCCAGAGTGGTTGGCGACTGCAAATCACACTTTAGAGGGATCAAGCAGTACCCCCTGCTGGCTATAGTCCGCTCAAGGACTTTTTGAAAACGGAGCACACGCACTGATAGGGGCGAGCAACTTTGAAGCGGTTTCGGGCAGCCTTGGCTTCCGGCCCTTCACAGCGTTTTTGAAAGTACTCACTGCCATAACAATAATGCACATGGAGTAGCGTCGATGACCTCAGTAAACCAGTTCTGGCGCCGGGCGAAACTGCCTCTGGCAGTCAGTCTTGCCTCCTCGCTCGCCGGGCCCGCATTCGGCGTCAGTTTCAACGTCGGTGAAATCGAAGGCCAGTTCGACTCGTCCCTGTCGATCGGTGCCAGTTGGTCTACTCAGAGCCCGAACAAGAACCTCATCGGCGTTAACAACGGCGGCCACGGGCTGTCGCAGACTTCCGATGACGGCCACGCCAACTTCAAGAGCGGCGAAACCTTCTCGAAGATCTTCAAGGGTATCCATGACCTTGAATTGAAGTACGGCGACACCGGTGTGTTCGTGCGTGGCAAGTACTGGTACGACTTTGAATTGAAAGACGAGAGCCGTCAGTTCAAGGACATCAGCGACAGCAATCGCAAAGAGGGCGCCAAGTCCTCCGGCGGGCAGATCCTCGACGCCTTCGTCTACCACAACTACGCGATCGCCGATCAGCCAGGCTCCGTGCGTCTGGGCAAGCAGGTGGTCAGCTGGGGTGAAAGCACCTTCATCGGCGGCGGCATCAACTCGATCAACCCGATTGATGTGTCCGCGTTCCGTCGTCCCGGCGCCGAGATCAAGGAAGGCCTGATTCCGGTCAACATGTTCTACGTCTCGCAGAGCCTGACCGACAACCTCTCCGCCGAAGCTTTCTACCAGCTGGAATGGGACCAGACCGTTGTCGATAACTGCGGCACGTTCTTCTCACAGCCGGACATCGTCGCTGACGGTTGCGACAGCAACCTGCGTGTGCTGAACAAGCGTTCGCAGATTCCGGCCATTGCCCTTGGGCCTTTGGCGGGCGCAGGCGTCGATGTCAACCAGGAAGGCGTACTGGTGCGCCGCGGCCCGGATCGCGATGCCCGCGACAGCGGCCAGTACGGTGTGTCCTTCAAGTACATGTACGACCCGCTGGACACCGAATTCGGCGCCTACTTCATGAACTACCACAGCCGTGCGCCGATCTTCAGCGCAACGGGGGCGCCACAGTCGGTCTACAACACCGCCGCCGGCTTGCCGGGCCCGTTTGCCGCACTTGCGCCACTGCTGGTGGCGGGCAATTCGCAATACTTCATTGAATACCCTGAAGACATCCGCCTCTACGGCTTGAGCTTCTCCACTACCTTGCCTACCGGCACGGCGTGGAGCGGTGAGATCAGCTACCGTCCGAACGCACCGGTGCAACTGAACTCCACCGACATCCTGTTCGCTGGCGTACGTCCATTGGGTGGCGCGCTGACCAACGCTTCGCTGCTCACGGGTGTGCCGGGTCAGGATCTGCATGGTTACGAGCGCAAGGAAATCACTCAGATCCAGACGACCTTCACGCACTTCTTCGATCAGGTCATGGGCGCCAGCCGTCTGACCCTCGTCGGTGAAGTCGGCGCGACTTACGTCGGCGGCCTGGAAAGCCGTTCGGAAAAACGTTATGGCCGCGATCCGGTCTACGGTCCGGGCGAATTGCCGGCCACTGGCACCGCCAACACCTGCGCGAACATTCTCAACGCCAGCACCATCAACGGCGCAGGCCCGGGTTCGCCACAGAACAACCGCAGCCGCAATTGCGACAACGACGGTTTCACCACCTCGATGTCGTGGGGCTACCGTGGTCGCGCCATCTGGGAATACAACGACGTGTTTGCCGGGGTCAACCTCAAGCCGAACGTGGCCTGGTCCCACGACGTCAGCGGCTACTCGCCAGGCCCTGGCGGCAACTTCGAGGAAGGTCGCAAAGCGGTCAGCCTGGGCGTCGATGCCGAATATCAGAACACCTACACCGCGAGCCTGGCTTACACCAACTTCTTCGACGGCAAGTACACCACCGTGGATGACCGCGACTTCGTTGCGCTCAGCTTCGGCGTGAACTTCTAAGCACTGCATTTCAGGACGAACGAATTTATGAAAATAACAAAGAGTCTGTTCCACGCCGGTGTTCTGGGTCTGTCGCTGCTGGCGACCAGCGTCATGGCCGCGGTGCCTGCCGCTGAAGCTGACAAACTGGGTAAAAGCCTGACGCCGATGGGCGCGGAAATGGCCGGTAACGCCGACGGTTCGATCCCGGCCTGGAAACCGCTGCCGAAAAATGCCGGCAGTGTCGACAGCAAGGGCTTCCTGTCCAACCCTTACGCCAGTGAGCAGCCGCTGTTCACCATCACCGCCAAGGATGCCGACAAGTACAAGGACAAGCTTGCGCCGGGCCAGTACGCGATGTTCAAGCGCTACCCGGAAACCTTCAAGATGCCGGTCTACCCGTCCCATCGCGGCGCCACCGTGCCAGATGACGTGTTCGCGGCGATCAAGAAAAACGCCACCAGCACCAATCTGGTGTCGGGCGGCAACGGTCTGGAAAACTTCGATACCGCCGTGCCGTTCCCGATTCCGAAAACCGGCGTAGAAGTGATCTGGAACCACATCACCCGCTATCGCGGCGGCAGCGTGACCCGTCTGGTGACTCAGGCCACGCCGCAACCGAACGGCTCGTACAGCCTGGTGTACTTCCAGGACCAGTTCGTGTTCCGCGACAAGATGAAGGATTACGATCCGGCGAACCCGGGCAATATCCTGTTCTACTTCAAGCAGAAAGTGACCGCGCCGGCACGTCTGGCCGGTGGCGTACTGCTGGTGCACGAAACGCTCGATCAGGTCAAAGAACCACGTTCGGCGTGGGTCTACAACGCCGGTCAGCGTCGTGTGCGCCGCGCACCGCAAGTGTCCTATGACGGCCCGGGTACCGCGGCAGACGGCCTGCGTACCTCCGACAACCTCGACATGTACAACGGTGCGCCAGATCGCTACGACTGGAAGCTCGAAGGCAAGAAAGAGATGTACATCGCCTCCGACAGCTACAAGCTCGACGATCCGAAACTGAAGTACTCCGACATCATCAAGGCCGGCCACATCAACCAGGACCTGGCGCGTTACGAGTTGCGCCGCGTCTGGCATGTGACTGCGACGCTGAAGGAAGGCCAGCGCCACATTTACGCCAAGCGTGACTTCTACATTGACGAAGACACCTGGCAGGCCGCGGTGATCGACCACTATGACGGTCGTGGCCAACTGTGGCGTGTAGCCGAGGCGCATGCCGAAAACTACTACGACAAGCAAGTGCCGTGGTATGCGCTGGAAACCCTCTACGACCTGCAATCCGGCCGCTATCTGGCGCTGGGCATGAAGAACGAAGAGAAGAGTGCGTATGACTTCGGCTTCACCGCCACCACCAGCGACTTCACCCCGGCCGCTCTGCGTCAGGATGGTGTCCGCTAAACCGCGGTAAACCCGAGGCCGCATCCTCGTGAAAACGCCCCGACCGGTTCGGGGCGTTTTTGTGTCTGTAGTCTTTTTGTAGCCATTTGTAGCAGCAACCTTCATAACCGGTTCGATTAAGGCTAGGCTGCGGACATCTGCAACGCCGCCAACCGCCATTCGAACAAGAGCCGGCCATGACTGATCTGTCCCCGCTTCCGGGTCCTGCAAGTGCTGCCATCGCGGCATTGGAGGGGCGTTTTTTCCGCCCGCCACTGCCCGACGGCTACGTGCTGCGACCGCGTCTGTGCGAGCGTCTGCAAGCCGGGCTCGGCGGGCGTCTGCTGCTGGTCAGTGCTCCGGCGGGGTTCGGCAAGAGTTCGCTGGCGGTGGAATTCTGTCAAAGCCTGCCAGCGCACTGGCACAGCCTGTGGCTCGGTTTGAGCGCTCGTGACAGCGATCCCGGACGTTTTCTCGAGCGTCTACTCGAAGGCTTGCAAGACTATTATCCCGCCTTGGGCGCCGGCGCCCTCGGGCTGCTGAAAATGCGGCAGCGCCATCAGCCGTTCGCCTTCGAAGAATGGCTCGACGGCCTGCTCGATGAGCTGGCGCTGCACCTCGATCCCGCCGCACCGTTATTGCTGGTGCTCGATGATTACCATCTCGCCCAAGGCCCGGTGCTGGACCGTTGCCTGCAGTTTTTCCTCAATCACCTGCCCGATGGTTTGCTGGTGATGGTCACCAGCCGCCAGCGCCCGGACTGGCATCTGGCGCGCCTGCGCCTGTCGCGGCAGTTGCTCGAATTGCACGAGACGGATCTGCGCCTGACCCACGACGAAGCGTTGACGCTGCTCGATCGCCACAGCAGCTCGCTGCGCGGCGAAGCGCTGGAGAACCTGATCCAGCGCAGCGAAGGCTGGGTCGCCGGTTTGCGTTTCTGGCTGCTGGCAGTGTCCGAGGCGGGCAGCGATGCGGCGTTACCGCAAGCGCTGAACGGCGGGGAAGGGTTGATCCGCGATTATCTGCTCGAAGAAGTCATCGATTGCCTGCCGGCCGAGGTGCAAGCCTTTTGTATGACACCGCGCCGCAGGAGCGTTTCTGCAGCGAGTTGTGCGACGCGGTGCGCGAAGCCCATGACAGCGCCGAGATTTTGCGTTTCCTGCTGGCTCATCAGGTGTTTCTGGTGCCGCTCGACGAGCACGGGCACTGGTATCGCTATCACCATCTGTTTTCCGATTTGCTGCGCAGCCGTCCCCAGCACAGGCGCTGGTGCCGACTGCCACGCTGCACTTGCGTGCCTGCCGCTGGTTCAACGCGCAGGGCTTGCTCGACGAAGCCGTGGAGCAGGCACTGCGCGCCGGTCACCTCGATGTGGCGGCAAATCTGGTGCAGAACCTGTCCGAGGAACAGCTTCTGGCCGAGCAGAATGTCGGCATGCTGCTGCGCTGGAAGATGGACTTGCCCGACAGCCTGCTGATCAGCACGCCGCGGCTGATCGTTCTGTACAGCTGGGCACTGGGGCTGGCCTGTCAGCTCGATGCCGCCGAAGAGCTGTCCAGCCATCTGAGCCGCTTTCTGCCGGCGCCATCGGCCACCGCGCAAAAGTCGATGCTGGCGCAGTGGCTGGCGCTGAGCGGGATTATTGCCCGGGGGCGCGGCCATCGTGAATTGACGATCAGATACTGCACCGAAGCCCTGGAAAGCTTGCCGGCCAAGCGTTACGGGCAACGGTTGATGTGTTTGTCGACCCTGTCCAATCTGGCGATTGCCGACGGTGACCTGTGGCGCGCGCGCGGCCTCAACCGTGAATCACTTGAGCTGGCGCAGCGTGTTGGCAATCCACTGTTCGAAGCGCTCGCACATTACGACCGGGCGCGCGTTCTGCAATCGCGTGGCGAAATCCTCCGTGCGCTGGACGAAGTGCATCAGGGCCTGGAACGCCTGCGCGGCTTGTCGCCGCAACGCCTGTACGCCGTGCGCGCGCGGCTGACGTTGTACGAAGGTTTTCTGTTGGCGATGCGCTTGCAGCCCGACGCGGCGCGAATGCGCCTGCTGGCGGGCCTTGGCGAAGCCCGCGCCTGTCGCGATATCAGCGTGTTGATCGGTCATTGCGTGATTGCGCGTCTGGACGGTGCTACCGGCGAGTTCGCCAAAGCCTTCGCGGAACTGGCCGAAGCCGAACGCCTGATGCACATCTGGGACGTACCGCCGATCTACTATCTGGCGATGATCACGTTGGTCAAATGCGAGTTGTGGCTGGCGCAAGGGCGAACCGACCTGGCCGAAGCCTGGCTTGCTCGGTTGGGGCAGACCTATACCGGTGAGCGTGCGGCGGCGCCGCCGGAGTTTCATCCACAGTTGCCGCTGCATGTGGAATTGCAACAGGCATTGCTCGACCTGATTCAGGGGCAACCGATGCTCGCCGAAGGACGGCTGAACGTGCTGCATGAGAACGGCCAGCAGACCGGGCGGCAGTTGCTCAGCGTAATGGCGTTGACGCAGAAGGTGGCGTTGATGTTGACGGTGGGCCGTGAGCCGGAAGCCCGCAGAGCGCTGGGGCAAGCGCTGGAAGCGGCGACGGGAGGTGTGCTGCAACCGTTCGATAGCTTGTTGAAGAAATACGGTGACTGGTTACGCGGGCAGTTGCAGACATCTGCCTCTTTGTCAGGGCAACAGTTGCTGCAGCACTTTGCGCCTGTTGCAGCGCGTCAAATCCTCGAACCAGGCGCCACCGAGCAGCTGAGCAGCAGGGAGCTATCGGTATTACGCCTGATTGCTCAAGGTTGTTCGAATCAGGAAATCAGCGAGCAGTTGTTCATCTCGTTGCATACGGTGAAAACCCATGCCAGCCACATCAACAGCAAGCTGGGGGTTGAACGGCGTACTCAGGCGGTGGCACGGGCGAAGGCGTTGGGATTGCTGAGCTGACCTGAAGTCTGCAGAGTTGACGGACAAGCGCCCCGAACCGGTCAAGGCGCTTGTTTTTCATGACGCTGCCCCTGCTGTCCAAGGCGTGCTTAGGTGGAGGGCGTCAGGCCACCAGATCGCTGGCGCTGAAGTTGTTCACACCGACAAGCTGAATTTCAAAGTCCGCACCAACGTTGCCACTGACGTTGCCCGACAGCACGTGGTCGGCGAAACGCAGTTGGCCGGCACCTGTAAAGTCAGCATTACCAATAAAAGTGAACATATTGATTCCGTTAGTCATCAGGTTGGCATCAAACCCTCGCAAGTCGATTTTATCGCCTTCCATGCTACTGAAGTCGCTAATGAGGTCACGATCGGCACCCAGCCCCATTTCGCTAACGGCACTGAACCTGAAGGTGTCGGCACCTGCCCCGCCGATCATGGTGTCGGCGCCGGCATAGCCGTCGAGGATGTTGTTGCCGGCGTTACCGGTGAGGATGTTGTCCAGTGCGTTGCCGGCGAAGTTGAGGTTGCCGGTGCCCAGCAGCACCCCGTCTTCGACGTTTGCCGAAAGGGTATAGCTGACGCTGGTGCGCACCACGTCGCGGCCTTCGCCGGCCAGCTCGGTAACGATGTCGCTCTGGCTGTCGACGTAGTAGATGTCGTCGCCTTCACCGCCCATCAGAGTGTCGGTACCGGCGCCGCCATCGAGGGTGTCATTGCCTGCATAACCGGCAAGGATGTTGTTGCCGGCGTTACCGGTGAGGGTGTTATCGATTGCGTTGCCGGCGAAGTTGAGGTTGCCGGTGCCCAGCAGCACCCCGTCTTCGATGTTTGCCGAGAGGGTATAGCTGACGCTGGTGCGCACCACGTCGTGGCCTTCGCCAGTGGCTTCGACGATTTTGTCGCTCTGGCTGTCAACGTAATACAGGTCATCGCCGTCGCCGCCGATCATGGTATCGGCACCGGCATAGCCATCCAGTATGTTGTTGCCGGCATTGCCGGTGAGGGTGTTGTTGAGGGCGTTGCCGGCAAAGTTAAGGTTGCTGCTCCCAAGCAGCACCCCGTCCTCGACGTTGGCTGCCAAGGTATAGCTGACGGAAGAACGGATTACGTCATGACCTTCGCCAGCTGCTTCGATGATCTTGTCGCTCTGACTGTCGACGACGTAGGTATCGTCTCCTGCGCCACCGGTGAGGGTATCGATCCCGGCGCCGCCGTCAAGGATGTTGTTGCCAGCATTACCGGTGATGACGTTGTTGAGCGCGTTGCCGGTGCCGTTCAGGTTGTCGCTTGTGCGAAGAACGAGATTTTCCAGGTTGGCGCCCAGTGTCCAGTCCAGCGCAGCATAAACCGTATCGATCTCATTAAGCGCGGCGCTGCTCTCGACAATGACATCACCGACATTGTCGACGTAATAGGTATCGTTGCCCACCCCACCGATCATGGTGTCGGCGCCGGCGTAGCCGTCGAGGATGTTGTTGCCGGCGTTACCGGTGAGGATGTTGTCCAGTGCGTTGCCGGCGAAGTTGAGGTTGCCGGTGCCCAGCAGCACCCCGTCTTCGACGTTTGCCGAAAGGGTATAGCTGACGCTGGTGCGCACCACGTCGCGGCCTTCGCCGGCCAGCTCGGTAACGATGTCGCTCTGGCTGTCGACGTAGTAGATGTCGTCGCCTTCACCGCCCATCAGAGTGTCGGTACCGGCGCCGCCATCGAGGGTGTCATTGCCTGCATAACCGGCAAGGATGTTGTTGCCGGCGTTACCGGTGAGGGTGTTATCGATTGCGTTGCCGGCGAAGTTGAGGTTGCCGGTGCCCAGCAGCACCCCGTCTTCGATGTTTGCCGAGAGGGTATAGCTGACGCTGGTGCGCACCACGTCGTGGCCTTCGCCAGTGGCTTCGACGATTTTGTCGCTCTGGCTGTCAACGTAATACAGGTCATCGCCGTCGCCGCCGATCATGGTATCGGCACCGGCATAGCCATCCAGTATGTTGTTGCCGGCATTGCCGGTGAGGGTGTTGTTGAGGGCGTTGCCGGCAAAGTTAAGGTTGCTGCTCCCAAGCAGCACCCCGTCCTCGACGTTGGCTGCCAAGGTATAGCTGACGGAAGAACGGATTACGTCATGACCTTCGCCAGCTGCTTCGATGATCTTGTCGCTCTGACTGTCGACGACGTAGGTATCGTCTCCTGCGCCACCGGTGAGGGTATCGATCCCGGCGCCGCCGTCAAGGATGTTGTTGCCAGCATTACCGGTGATGACGTTGTTGAGCGCGTTGCCGGTGCCGTTCAGGTTGTCGCTTGTGCGAAGAACGAGATTTTCCAGGTTGGCGCCCAGTGTCCAGTCCAGCGCAGCATAAACCGTATCGATCTCATTAAGCGCGGCGCTGCTCTCGACAATGACATCACCGACATTGTCGACGTAATAGGTATCGTTGCCCACCCCACCGATCATGGTGTCGGCGCCGGCGTAGCCGTCGAGGATGTTGTTGCCGGCGTTACCGGTGAGGATGTTGTCCAGTGCGTTGCCGGCGAAGTTGAGGTTGCCGGTGCCCAGCAGCACCCCGTCTTCGACGTTTGCCGAGAGGGTATAGCTGACGCTGGTGCGCACCACGTCGTGGCCTTCGCCAGTGGCTTCGACGATTTTGTCGCTCTGGCTGTCAACGTAATACAGGTCATCGCCGTCGCCGCCGATCATGGTATCGGCACCGGCATAGCCATCCAGTATGTTGTTGCCGGCATTGCCGGTGAGGGTGTTGTTGAGGGCGTTGCCGGCAAAGTTAAGGTTGCTGCTCCCAAGCAGCACCCCGTCCTCGACGTTGGCTGCCAAGGTATAGCTGACGGAAGAACGGATTACGTCATGACCTTCGCCAGCTGCTTCGATGATCTTGTCGCTCTGACTGTCGACGACGTAGGTATCGTCTCCTGCGCCACCGGTGAGGGTATCGATCCCGGCGCCGCCGTCGAGGATGTTGTTGCCAGCATTACCGGTGATGACGTTGTTGAGCGCGTTGCCGGTGCCGTTCAGGTTGTCGCTTGTGCGAAGAACGAGGTTTTCCAGGTTGGCGCCCAGTGTCCAGTCCAGCGCAGCATAAACCGTATCGCTCTCATTAAGCGCGGCGCTGCTCTCGACAATGACATCACCGACATTGTCGACGTAATAGGTATCGTTGCCCACCCCACCGATCATGGTGTCGGCGCCGGCATAGCCGTCGAGGATGTTGTTGCCGGCGTTACCGGTGAGGATGTTGTCCAGTGCGTTGCCGGCGAAGTTGAGGTTGCCGGTGCCCAGCAGCACCCCGTCTTCGACGTTTGCCGAAAGGGTATAGCTGACGCTGGTGCGCACCACGTCGCGGCCTTCGCCGGCCAGCTCGGTAACGATGTCGCTCTGGCTGTCGACGTAGTAGATGTCGTCGCCTTCACCGCCCATCAGAGTGTCGGTACCGGCGCCGCCATCGAGGGTGTCATTGCCTGCATAACCGGCAAGGATGTTGTTGCCGGCGTTACCGGTGAGGGTGTTATCGATTGCGTTGCCGGCGAAGTTGAGGTTGCCGGTGCCCAGCAGCACCCCGTCTTCGATGTTTGCCGAGAGGGTATAGCTGACGCTGGTGCGCACCACGTCGTGGCCTTCGCCAGTGGCTTCGACGATTTTGTCGCTCTGGCTGTCAACGTAATACAGGTCATCGCCGTCGCCGCCGATCATGGTATCGGCACCGGCATAGCCATCCAGTATGTTGTTGCCGGCATTGCCGGTGAGGGTGTTGTTGAGGGCGTTGCCGGCAAAGTTAAGGTTGCTGCTCCCAAGCAGCACCCCGTCCTCGACGTTGGCTGCCAAGGTATAGCTGACGGAAGAACGGATTACGTCATGACCTTCGCCAGCTGCTTCGATGATCTTGTCGCTCTGACTGTCGACGACGTAGGTATCGTCTCCTGCGCCACCGGTGAGGGTATCGATCCCGGCGCCGCCGTCAAGGATGTTGTTGCCAGCATTACCGGTGATGACGTTGTTGAGCGCGTTGCCGGTGCCGTTCAGGTTGTCGCTTGTGCGAAGAACGAGATTTTCCAGGTTGGCGCCCAGTGTCCAGTCCAGCGCAGCATAAACCGTATCGATCTCATTAAGCGCGGCGCTGCTCTCGACAATGACATCACCGACATTGTCGACGTAATAGGTATCGTTGCCCGCCCCACCGATCATGGTGTCGGCGCCGGCGTAGCCGTCGAGGATGTTGTTGCCGGCGTTGCCAGTGAGGACGTTGTCCAGTGCGTTGCCGGCGAAGTTGAGATTGCCGGTGCCCAGCAGCACCCCGTCTTCGACGTTTGCCGAGAGGGTATAGCTGACGCTGGTGCGCACCACGTCGTGGCCTTCGCCAGTGGCTTCGACGATTTTGTCGCTCTGGCTGTCAACGTAATACAGGTCATCGCCGTCGCCGCCGATCATGGTATCGGCACCGGCATAGCCATCCAGTATGTTGTTGCCGGCATTGCCGGTGAGGGTGTTGTTGAGAGCGTTGCCGGATCCGTTAAGGTTGGCACTGCCCTGAAGAACAAGCTTTTCCAGATTGGCTCCCAGTGTCCAACTGACTGTCGCTTGTACGGTATCGATTCCACTGTTTGCGGAAGCGGTTTCGATGATCGCGTCCTGGGTATTATCTACCCGGTAGATGTCATTTCCGTCCCCGCCAATCAAGGTGTCGGCGCCGGTGCCTCCGTCAAGAATGTTTTCACCGAGGTTACCTGTGAGCGTGTTGGCAACACTATTGCCAGTGATGTCTATATTGCCGTTGCCGAGCAGCACACCATCTTCAACATTGTCCATCAAGGTATAACTAATGGATGTGCGGATGACGTCGCGACCTTCACCGATTGCTTCGACAACCACATCACTCTTGCTATCGATAACATAAGTATCGTTGCCGGTGCCACCAATCAGGGTGTCGGCTCCAGCGCCGCCATCGAGCGTGTCATTGCCGGCGCCGCCATCGAGGATGTTGTTGCCAGCATTACCGGTGATGACGTTGTTGAGCGCGTTGCCGGTGCCGTTCAGGTTGTCGCTTGTGCGAAGAACGAGATTTTCCAGGTTGGCGCCCAGTGTCCAGTCCAGCGCAGCATAAACCGTATCGATCTCATTAAGCGCGGCGCTGCTCTCGACAATGACATCACCGACATTGTCGACGTAATAGGTATCGTTGCCCACCCCACCGATCATGGTGTCGGCGCCGGCGTAGCCGTCGAGGATGTTGTTGCCGGCGTTACCGGTGAGGATGTTGTCCAGTGCGTTGCCGGCGAAGTTGAGGTTGCCGGTGCCCAGCAGCACCCCGTCTTCGACGTTTGCCGAAAGGGTATAGCTGACGCTGGTGCGCACCACGTCGCGGCCTTCGCCGGCCAGCTCGGTAACGATGTCGCTCTGGCTGTCGACGTAGTAGATGTCGTCGCCTTCACCGCCCATCAGAGTGTCGGTACCGGCGCCGCCATCGAGGATGTCATTGCCTGCATAACCGGCAAGGATGTTGTTGCCGGCGTTACCGGTGAGGGTGTTATCGATTGCGTTGCCGGCGAAGTTGAGGTTGCCGGTGCCCAGCAGCACCCCGTCTTCGATGTTTGCCGAGAGGGTATAGCTGACGCTGGTGCGCACCACGTCGTGGCCTTCGCCAGTGGCTTCCACAACCTTATCGGCCTGACTGTCTACTACATAGGTGTCGTCACCTATTCCGCCGATAAGTGTGTCGGTGCCCAGCCCACCATCCAGAATATCCGAGCCAGCCCCCGCAGTTAATACGTTATCCAGTTGATTACCCGTCAATACGTCATCAAATGCTGTGCCAATCGCGTTTTCAATTTCCGCTCCGTACGCAATCGCCAATCCGTCATTGACGGAAATGTTGTAATTCAGATCAGTGAAAACCTTGCCGATATTGCTATAGCTGCCTTCATTTAAATTGATGTTGACGGCCGTCAACTGGTTACTTGCGTCAATGGTATCGTTTCCGCCTGCATCCCAAATGGTTTCGAAGATGGATTGACTGGCGTCCCACTTGTACACGGTGTCGCCGGCCTGCCAGAGCATATTGGCGCCGTAAAGGCTCTGAATCGCAAGGATGTCCAGCACCATCGGCGTCGTTGGTTGGTAGGAGTAGTTGTTGTTGTAGCTCATTACCGTGAAGTGCACATCGTCGAGCAATGGGTTGAGCACGGTATTGTTAGTGGCGCTGGTATCAAAGGGATGTTTGAGGCCCAGCGCATGGCCGATTTCATGAACGAAAGTCAGGAAGTCATAAGAGCCCTTTGATGGGTTCGGATCGCTGGTTTGAGGACCGATCCACACGTCTCCAGATACAGGCAGATTATCGGGAAAATAGGCCCAGGCTGCTGTTCTGTCATCCATCCATCTATAACCACCGAAGCGCAGATCGCCGACGTTGTCATAATTGTCACTGGTCAGCGTGAAAGTGAGAGGAGCAACAGCACTCCATGCGGCCAAGGCACTGACAACTGCGTTTTTCTGCGTGTCTGTCAATTCGTAAAGCGCCCTGTTTTCACGATCTGCGCTATAGAGCGGAGCGAAGCTAGAGGTGCCCGGCACCATGAAGCTGTAACTGAGTTCCGTCGCTCCACCGAATGGCCAGTTGTTTCCTAGCCAATAATTACCCGCAATAAGGCTGTCAACGATAGCGTTGCCAGTTAGCGAGGCGGGAAGTGCGAAGGTGAATGTCTTGGGAGTCGGCATGGAGTATTTCCTGAATGCGCTGCGGCCCTTCCTGAATGCGGCCGCTACAAAAACCACGATTTTGCATCAGACTTGAGAAATTTGACATCATATGGCCATTATTTTCAGATTAATGGCGCCAAATAAACGACCTGGCGTTTTGTATCGGCCTTTGCGTCAATTTCCTGAAGAGCGCTTAATTGCCACTTGTCGAGGATTCATATGCCTGCTTTACCCCCTCAGCTTATCCGCGAAACCTTCCCCGTAGGCCCGCTCCAGTGCAACTGCACAATCATCGGCGACCCGATCACCAAAAAAGCCATCGTCGTCGACCCCGGCGGCAACCCGGACCTGATCATGGCGCGCCTCGATGCGCATGGCCTGAAGGTCGTCAGCATCATCCACACCCACGCCCATCTCGATCACTTCCTCGCTTCCGGGCAGATGAAAGAAAAAACCGGCGCGACCCTGCATCTGCACAAGGACGACCAGTTCCTCTGGGACAACCTCGAGATGCAATGCCAGATGTTCGGCGTGCCTTACACGCCGGTGCCAGCACCGGACCGCTGGTTGAGCGACGATGAAGAACTGGCTTGCGGCTGCGGCGTGGCATTGCATACGCCGGGACATACGCCAGGTTCCATGAGCTTCTGGTTTTCCGAGGCTAAGCTGTTGATAGCCGGCGACACGCTGTTTCGTCGCGGGGTAGGGCGTACGGATTTGTGGGGCGGCGATCAGGCGACCATCGTGCGTTCAATCAAGCAGCGGTTGTATACGCTGGATGAGGACGCGACAGTAGTGACCGGACATGGTCCGGACACACGCTTGGGCGACGAGATGCGTGAGAACCCGTTTGTGCGTGCCTGAATTTTTTGTCACGGGTGTGCGGCGGAATTTTTGGGCATTGTCATGATCCAACGCCCGCACGGGTCCATTCATCGATGGCCGCTGCACCATAGAATGCAAAAAAGTAGGAGCTCTCCATGTTCACCACGCGTCGTTTGATTATTGTCGCTACTGCCGTGGCCGTGCTGTCCGGCTGCGCCTCGCCTAACCCGTATGACAATCAGGGGCAGGCCGACGGTGGCTCGCAAGGCATGAGCAAAACCGCCAAATACGGTGGCCTCGGTGCCTTGGCCGGCGCGCTCGCCGGTGCTGCGATCGGTCACGATAACCGTGGCAAGGGCGCGTTGATCGGCGCCGCCGTCGTCGGTGCCTCGGCTGCCGGTTACGGTTATTACGCCGACCAGCAGGAGAAGAAACTGCGCGCGAGCATGGCCAACACTGGCGTTGAAGTGCAGCGCCAGGGCGATCAGATCAAGCTGATCATGCCGGGCAACATCACCTTCGCGACTGATTCGGCGAACATCGCTTCGAGCTTCTACCAACCGTTGAACAACCTGGCCAACTCGCTGAAAGAGTTCAACCAGAACCAGATCGAAATCGTCGGCTACACCGACAGCACTGGCAGCCGCCAGCACAACATGGACCTGTCCCAGCGTCGTGCGCAAAGCGTGGCGACCTACCTGACTTCGCAAGGCGTCAGCGGTGCCAACCTGTCGGCCCGTGGTGCCGGCCCGGATAATCCGATTGCCAGCAACGGTGACGTCAATGGCCGCGCGCAGAACCGCCGGGTTGAAGTCAACCTGAAGGCGATTCCGGGTCAGCAGTATGGTGGTCAGCAGCAACAGCCGGGTACGGTGCAGCAGTATCCGTAAACGGTTGCCTGAATGAAGAAATGCCCGGTCCTGTGACCGGGCATTTTTTTGTGTCGCCTGTTATGGCCCCATCGCGAGCAGGCTCACTCCTACATCTTGAAATGCATTCCCCTGTAGGAGTGAGCCTGCTCGCGATGGCGATAAAATGGGCACCACAAAATCATCAGACACAAAAAAGCCCCCGGACATATCACTGTCCAGGGGCTTCTTGTCTGTCGCTGCGACTGCTTACTTCTTCAACCCATAATGCTCATCGAGCATGCCCGGCGAGTTCGGGCTCTTCGGTGCGTAATCACGCGGTGGTTCCTGATCGCGCGGCGGCGTCAGGCGCTCACGCGGTGCCTGCGCGGCATCCGCATGCAGGGCGGCGATCAGGCGCTGGCGGGTCTGCTCGTCAAGGGCCAGACGGTTGGCGCCCTCGGCAAGATGATCCTGCACTTCCTGATAGCTCTGAGTGAGCTTCTTGACCAGCATCGCGGTGCTGTTGAAGTGCGTAACCACCTCGTTTTGATAACTGTCGAAACGCTCCTGGATATCATCCAGTTGACGCTGCGTACGGCTCGGTGCGGCGTTCGGCGCAACGCGCGCGATCAGGAATCCAATGGCGACACCCACAACCAGGGCAAGAGTCGGTAACAACCAAACTAAGAGCGAGTGTTCCACGAGTCCTTCCTCTATAAACGGCTTTGCTTTACGTTAACGGCTCGAACCTGCGCTGTATACCGCGATTCACTCGCAATAGATCGGCACAGACAATTTGCTAGACGAGTCGACCCGATTCGAGGTCACGGAGTTCCTCCCTTGCTGATGCGTGAAACCCCTGTAGTGATTGCCGGCCCGGTGGGTCAATTGGAAAGTCTTTACCTGGACAACGAGCAGCCGCGTGGCATCGCGCTGATCTGCCATCCGAACCCGGTGCAGGGCGGCACCATGCTCAACAAGGTCGTTTCGACCCTGCAGCGCACCGCGCGCGACGCCGGGCTGATCACCTTGCGTTTCAACTATCGCGGCGTCGGCACCAGCGAAGGCACGCATGACATGGGCACGGGTGAAGTCGATGACGCCCAGGCCGCCGCTGCCTGGCTGCGTGAAAAACACCCGGACTTGCCGCTGACCCTGTTCGGTTTTTCCTTCGGCGGATTTGTTGCAGCAAGTCTCGGTGGCCGTCTCGAAGCCCAAGGCGTGCGGCTCAAGCAACTGTTCATGGTCGCCCCAGCGGTAATGCGCCTGGGCGAGCAGGATCAACTGCCGCAGCACGGCGAACTGACCGTGATCCAGCCGGAAACCGACGAGGTCATCGATCCGCAGCTGGTCTACCAATGGTCGGAACAACTCCAGCGCCCCCATGAGCTGCTGAAAGTGGCAGAATGCGGACACTTTTTTCACGGCAAGCTGACCGATCTCAAGGATCTGATCCTGCCGCGTCTCTCGAATTGATTGCAGTCTGACAAGCGATTACTCATGACCAACCGTACCCGCATCCTCACCGGCATCACCACCACCGGCACGCCGCACCTGGGCAACTACGCCGGTGCGATCCGTCCGGCGATCCTCGCCAGCCGCGACAGCAACGCCGATTCGTTTTACTTTCTGGCTGACTACCACGCCCTGATCAAATGCGATGACCCGCTGCGCATCCAGCGCTCGCGTCTGGAAATCGCCGCGACCTGGCTGGCCGGTGGCCTGGATGTTGACCGCGTGACTTTCTACCGCCAGTCCGACATTCCGGAAATCCCCGAGTTGACCTGGCTGCTGACCTGCGTCGCCGCCAAAGGCCTGCTCAACCGTGCGCACGCCTACAAGGCCTCAGTGGACAAGAATGCCGAGACCGGTGAAGACCCGGACGCCGGTATCACCATGGGCCTCTACAGCTACCCGGTGCTGATGGCCGCGGACATCCTGATGTTCAACGCGCACAAGGTGCCGGTCGGTCGCGACCAGATCCAGCACGTGGAAATGGCCCGGGATATCGGTCAGCGCTTCAACCATCTGTTCGGCCAGGGCAAAGAGTTCTTTACCATGCCCGAAGCGCTGATCGAGGAAAGCGTGGCGACGCTGCCAGGCCTCGACGGGCGCAAGATGTCGAAGAGCTACGACAACACCATCCCGTTGTTTTCCAGCGCCAAGGAAATGAAGGACGCGATCTCGCGGATCGTCACCGACTCCAAAGCCCCGGGCGAAGCCAAGGATCCGGACAACTCGCACCTGTTCACCCTGTTCACGGCGTTCGCTACACCGGCACAGGCTGACGAATTCCGCAGCGAACTGCTCGGCGGTCTGGGTTGGGGCGAGGCGAAGAACCGCCTGTTCCAGTTGCTCGACAACGAATTGGGCGAAGCGCGCGACAAGTATCACCAGTTGATCGAGCGCCCGGCGGATCTGGAAGACATTCTGCAGATCGGCGCGAAAAAGGCCCGTGCCGTGGCCACGCCGTTCCTCAATGAGTTGCGTGAAGCGGTGGGCCTGCGTTCTTTCGTCAATCAGGTGCAGGTTGCCGCGACCACCAAGAAGAAAGCCGCCAAAGCCGCACGCTTCGTCAGCTTCCGCGAAGACGACGGCAGCTTCCGATTCCGTCTGCTGGCAGCCGATGGTGAGCAATTGCTGTTGTCGCGCAATTTCGCCGATGGCAAAACCGCCGGGCAAGTGACCAAGCAGTTGCAATCGGGCGAGCCGCTGGACGTGCGCAACGATGAACTGAGCTTCAGCGTCTGGCTGCAAGGCGAATGCGTCGGCGACAGCCCGGCGTTCGCCGACGCGGCTGCGCGGGACGCGGCCATCGCGGCACTGCGCGTCGCGCTGACCCCGGCTCAGGACTGATCGGCGGCACGACCCGACCAAGGGCCGATTGCCATTCCCGCGGGCCGTCGCTACAGTGACGGCCCGTTTTTGTTGCCTTGCTAACGAATTATGACGCCCCTAGAACGATATCAAGCAGATCTGAAACGCCCGGACTTCTTCCATGACGCTGCGCAGGAAACCGCTGTGCGTCATTTGCAGCGTCTGTACGACGACCTGATCGCCGCCGACCAGAACAAGCCGGGGTTCCTCGGCAAGCTGTTTGGCAAAAAAGATCAGACGCCGGTCAAGGGGCTGTATTTCTGGGGCGGCGTCGGTCGCGGCAAGACTTACCTGGTCGACACCTTCTTCGAAGCGCTGCCGTTCAAGGAAAAGACCCGCACCCACTTCCACCGCTTCATGAAGCGTGTGCACGAAGAGATGAAAACCCTCGGCGGCGAGAAAAACCCGCTGACCATCATCGCCAAGCGCTTCGCGACCGAGTCGCGGGTGATCTGCTTCGATGAATTCTTCGTCTCCGACATCACCGATGCGATGATTCTCGGCACCTTGATGGAAGAGTTGTTCAAGAATGGCGTGACCCTGGTTGCGACCTCGAACATCGTCCCGGACGGTCTGTACAAGGACGGCCTGCAACGCGCGCGCTTCCTGCCAGCGATTGCGCTGATCAAGCAGAACACCGAGATCGTCAACGTCGACAGCGGCGTCGACTACCGTCTGCGCCACCTCGAACAAGCCGAGCTGTTCCACTATCCGCTCGACGAAGCCGCTCACGAAAGCCTGCGCAAGAGCTTCAAGGCGCTGACGCCGGAGTGTACCGCCGCGGTCGAAAACGATGTGCTGATCATCGAGAACCGCGAAATCCGTGCGCTGCGCACTTGCGACGACGTCGCCTGGTTCGACTTCCGTGAACTGTGCGACGGCCCGCGCAGCCAGAACGATTACATCGAACTGGGCAAGATTTTCCATGCCGTGTTGCTCAGCGGTGTCGAGCAGATGAGCGTCACCACCGACGACATCGCCCGACGCTTCATCAACATGGTCGACGAGTTCTACGACCGCAACGTCAAGCTGATCATTTCTGCCGAAGTCGAGCTGAAGGATCTGTACACCGGCGGCCGCCTGACCTTCGAATTCCAGCGTACGCTGAGCCGACTGCTCGAGATGCAATCCCACGAATTCCTGTCGCGGGCGCACAAGCCTTAAACAGCTTTCGGCAAAAAAAAAGGGCCTGCGATTGCAGGCCCTTTTTGTACTCGGTTTTTATCCGGCCGCGCGCCAACTGATCGTTCCCACGCTCCGCGTGGGAATGCATCCCGTGACGCTCCGCGTCACTTGCGAAGCGGACGCAGAGCGCCCGATGGCGGCATTCCCACGCAGAGCGTGGGAACGATCATCAACTCAAGGTTGATGAGGTTGTTCTAAGCCGCCTGCTGAAACTGCTGCCGATACTGGTTCGGCGACAATTCGGTGTGCTGGCGGAACAATCGCGCAAAGAAGCTCGCGTCGTCATATCCCACCTCATAGCTGATGGTCTTGATGCTCTTGCGGCTGCCCGACAGCAAGCCTTTGGCGGTTTCGATGCGCAGGCGCTGCAGGTAGTGCAGCGGTTTGTCACCGGTGGCGGTCTGGAAGCGGCGCATGAAATTGCGGATGCTCATGCCGTGTTCGCGGGCCACGTCTTCGAAGCGGAACTTGTCGGCGAAATGCTCTTCGAGCCAGTGCTGGATCTGCAGGATGATCACGTCCTGGTGCAGCTTCTGCCCACCGAAACCAATGCGTCCCGGCGAATAACTGCGCTGCACTTCGTAAAGAATGTCGCGGGCCACGGCTTGCGCCACGTTGGCGCCGCAGAAGCGCTCGATCAGATAAATGTACAAGTCGCAGGCCGACGTTGTACCGCCAGCGCAGTACAGATTGTCGGCATCGGTCAGGTGTTTGTCCTGATTCAGATACACCTTGGGGAAGCGCTCGGCGAAAGCATTGAAGAAACGCCAGTAGGTGGTCGCTTCCTTGCCGTTGAGCAAACCCGCTTCGGCCAGCCAGAACACTCCGGTGGCTTCGCCGCATAACACCGCACCACGGGCGTGTTGCTCACGCAGCCACGGCAGGATTTGCGGATAACGGCTGCACAGCGTGTCGAAGTCATCCCAGAACGCTGGAAGGATAATCACGTCGGCGTTTTCCAGGCCGCCATCGACCGGCATCACCACGTCACTGAAACTGTTCACCGGTTTGCCATCGGGGCTGACCAGGCGCGTTTCGAACGCCGGTGTCAGGCCCTGGCCCAGTTGTTTGCCGTAACGCAGGCTGGCCAGATGAAAGAAATCCTTGGCTTGCATGAGAGTGGAAGCGAAAACCCGGTCAATTGCCAGGATGCTGACGCGCCGCAAGGGCGTGGAGACGTGCTTGGACATAATTCAACTTTTGTTTTGTTTTTATAAGGGAAAGTGGTCACCAGACGGCTGGATCGTCTTATTTTTTGTCGGATGTGTCCAGTGTCCCGTGACGCTGGCGGCGCATAGTCTCTGAGGGACGTATCCCTCCAACAAGAAAGACAGGTGCCGCATGATCCCCAGAACCCTGTTCAGCGCAGAGCACGAATTGTTCCGCGACAGCGTACGAACCTTCCTCGAAAAAGAAGCGGTGCCGTTCCACGCGCAATGGGAAAAACAAGGCCACATCGACCGTCAGCTATGGAACAAGGCGGGCGAGGCGGGGATGCTCTGCTCGCACCTGCCGGAGGAATACGGCGGGCTGGGCGCGGATTTTCTCTACAGTGCGGTGGTGATCGAAGAGGTCGGGCGACTGGGTTTGACCGGGATCGGTTTCTCTCTGCATTCGGACATCGTCGCGCCGTACATCCTGCATTACGGCAGTGAAGCGCTGAAGCACAAATACCTGCCGAAACTGGTCTCCGGTGAGATGGTTACGGCGATCGCCATGACCGAGCCGGGTGCAGGCTCTGATCTGCAAGGGGTTAAAACCACTGCCGTGCTGGACGGCGACGAGTATGTGATCAACGGCTCGAAAACCTTCATCACCAACGGCTTTCTTGCCGACCTGGTGATCGTCGTTGCCAAGACCGATCCGAAAGCTGGTGCCAAAGGTACCAGTCTGTTTCTGGTGGAGGCGAACACCCCGGGGTTCGAGAAGGGCAAGCGTCTGGAAAAGGTCGGCATGAAGGCCCAGGACACGTCCGAGTTGTTCTTCCAGGACGTGCGCGTGCCGAAGGAAAATCTGCTGGGGCAGGCCGGGGCAGGGTTCGCTTACCTGATGCAGGAATTACCGCAGGAACGCCTGACCGTGGCGATCGGCGGCCTGGCCTCAGCCGAAGCGGCGTTACAGTGGACGCTCGAATACACCCGCGATCGCAAGGCGTTCGGCAAAGCGATCGCCGATTTCCAGAATACCCGCTTCAAGCTGGCCGAGATGGCCACGGAGATCCAGATCGGCCGGGTATTCGTCGACCGCTGCCTGGAGCTGCATCTGCAAGGCAAGCTGGATGTGCCGACGGCGGCGATGGCCAAATACTGGGGCACCGACCTGCAGTGCAAGGTGCTCGATGAATGCGTGCAGTTGCATGGCGGCTACGGCTTCATGTGGGAATACCCGGTGGCCCGGGCGTGGGCGGATGCGCGAGTGCAGCGGATCTATGCCGGCACCAATGAAATCATGAAGGAGATCATCGCGCGGTCGCTCTGATGATCGTTCCCACGCTCTGCGTGGGAATGCCGCCGGGGACGCTCCGCGTTCCGCTGTGGAGGTGATCTGACTGGCCCCTTCGCGAGCAGGCTCGCTCCCAAAGGGCTTCACCGTACCTGTGGGAGCGAGCCTGCTCGCGAAGCTTTTAGCGGCAAATCATGGGGCAGGATTCGGATGATCCTTGTGAATCGCCTCGATCCCGGCCAGCACTTCATCGGAAAGCTTCAGATCAAAACTGGCAATGTTGCTGTCCAGTTGCTCAAGTGTCGTCGCACCAATGATGTTGCTGGTGACGAACGTTTGCTGATTGACGAATGCGAGGGCCATCTGCGCCGGATCCAGACCGTGCTCACGGGCCAGAGCAACGTAACGGCTGCAGGCTGCCTCAGACTGCGGGTTGAAATAGCGGCTGAAGCGGCTGTAGAGGCTCAGGCGCCCTTTCGGCGGGCGCGCGCCGTCCTCGTACTTGCCCGAGAGGAAGCCGAACGCCAGCGGTGAATAGGCGAGCAGGCCGCACTGTTCGCGGATGGCGATTTCCGCCAGGCCCACTTCAAAGCTGCGGTTGAGCAGGTTGTACGGATTCTGGATCGACACCGCACGCGGCCAGCCACGGGCTTCGGCCAGGGCGAGAAAGCGCATGGTGCCCCATGGCGTTTCGTTGGACAGGCCGATGTGGCGGATTTTGCCGGCTTTCACTTGCTCGTCGAGGGCTTCGAGGGTGTCTTCCAGCGGCGTCAGGTTGGCTTCGGTCTTGTGCTTGTAGCCCAGCTGTCCGAAAAAGTTGGTGCTGCGTTCCGGCCAGTGCAGTTGATACAGATCGATGTAGTCGGTCTGCAGGCGCTTGAGGCTGGCGTCCAGCGCTTCGGTGATGTGCTGACGGTTGTGGCGCAGGTTCTTGTCGCGAATGTAGTCGATGGTGTTGCCCGGGCCGGCGATCTTGCTGGCGAGGATCCAGTCGGCACGGTCGCCGCGACTCTTGAAGTAATTGCCGATGTAGCGCTCGGTGGTGGCGTAGGTTTCGGCTTTCGGCGGCACCGGGTACATCTCGGCGGTGTCGAGGAAATTGATCCCGGCCTCTTTGGCGCGTTCGATCTGGGCGAAGGCTTCAGCTTCAGTGTTCTGCTCGCCCCAGGTCATGGTGCCGAGGCAGATTGCACTCACGTTCAGGTCGGTACGGCCTAGCTGGCGATAGTCCATCGGGTGCTCCTTGGGCAAAACAATCATAAAAGCAGGTTGAAATATTTTTCGCAATCTGCATAATTGCCGACCTCTTTCTGCAGTGGAAGTGATGCGCCGCCGCCGAAGAATCTTGCCGTTGAACGGACGCGCCGACCCGAGCCCCCGAAAGCGTCTGTATCCGGCTGCCTTTGACTTGTCAAAGTACGCACTATTCAGTAAGATCCGCCGTCTTATTTACAGGCGGCCCCTGAGGCTATAAAGAATGAAAACTTTTACTGCTAAACCGGAAACAGTAAAGCGCGACTGGTTTGTCGTCGACGCTGCTGGTCAGACCCTGGGTCGTCTGGCCACCGAAATCGCGAGCCGTCTGCGTGGCAAGCACAAGCCTGAGTACACTCCTCACGTTGACACCGGCGACTACATCGTCGTCATCAACGCCGAGCAGATCCGTGTTACCGGCGCTAAAACCACTGACAAAATGTACTACTCCCACTCCGGTTTCCCGGGCGGCATCAAGTCGATCAACTTTGAAAAGCTGATCGCCAAGGCCCCTGAGCGCGTGATCGAGACCGCGGTTAAAGGCATGCTGCCTAAAAACCCACTGGGTCGCGACATGTACCGTAAGCTGAAAGTCTATGCGGGCGCTGCTCACCCTCATACTGCTCAGCAGCCCCAAGAACTGAAGTTTTAACGGAATAGTACATTATGTCGGCGACTCAAAATTACGGCACTGGCCGTCGCAAGACCGCAACCGCACGCGTTTTCCTGCGTCCGGGTACTGGTAACATCTCCATCAACAACCGTTCGCTGGATAACTTCTTCGGCCGCGAAACTGCCCGCATGGTAGTTCGTCAGCCGCTGGAGCTGACCGAGACTGTCGAGAAGTTCGACATCTACGTCACCGTGATCGGCGGTGGTGTAAGTGGTCAGGCTGGCGCAATCCGCCACGGCATCACTCGCGCTCTGATGGACTACGATGAAACCCTGCGTAGCGCTCTGCGCAAAGCTGGCTTCGTTACCCGCGACGCCCGTGAAGTTGAACGTAAGAAAGTGGGTCTGCGTAAAGCGCGTAAGCGTCCGCAGTACTCGAAGCGTTAATACCGCTTCCACGTTCAAAAAAGAACGCTCGATTCCTCACGGAATCGGGCGTTTTTTTATGCCTGCAGTTTTTCCAGAAAGAATTGCGCTGTGACAACTTGCCTCATTCGCAGACCCCCTATACTGCAAGGCTTAGGGGTGGAGAGCTCCGGGTAATTCCCTTGTCAGAATTGGGGCTTTTCATTACCATTCGGCAAAATTTTTATAAGTAGTACGTGGTTTATTTAGTAGACGCCTGATTTAACAGGCCAAAAAAGCTGATGGGAGAGGACTGAATGAGCAATGACGGCGTGAATGCAGGCCGGCGTCGCTTTCTGGTAGCAGCCACATCCGTGGTGGGTGCTGCAGGAGCGGTGGGGGCTGCGGTCCCGTTCGTAGGGTCATGGTTTCCCAGTGCCAAGGCGAAAGCCGCCGGCGCACCGGTGAAAGTGAATGTCAGCAAAATCGAGCCAGGCCAGCAAATGATTGCTGAATGGCGCGGCCAGCCGGTGTTCATTGTCCGCCGTACCGAGGAAATCCTGGGGAATCTGAAGAAGATCGAGGGCCAGCTCTCCGATCCGACCTCGAAAAACTCTACGCAACCCACCTATGTCGACCCTGAAGTGCGCTCGATCAAGCCGGAAATTCTGCTGCTGATCGGGATCTGCACACACCTGGGTTGCTCACCGACTTTCCGTCCCGAAGTGGCACCTGCTGATCTGGGCAAGGACTGGGTAGGCGGTTATTTCTGCCCTTGCCACGGTTCCCACTACGATCTGGCTGGCCGCGTCTACAAGTCGCAACCTGCGCCTTTGAACCTGCCAGTTCCCCCGCATTCCTATGAGACCGATGACCTGATTGTCATTGGCGTCGATACGGAGAAAGCGTGATGAGCAAGTTCATGGATTGGGTTGATGCGCGCTTTCCTGCGACCAAGATGTGGGAAGACCATCTCAGCAAGTATTACGCTCCGAAAAACTTCAACTTCTTCTATTTCTTCGGCTCTCTGGCGCTGTTGGTGCTGGTCAATCAGATCGTCACCGGCGTCTGGCTGACCATGAGCTACACGCCGTCGGCAGAAGAGGCGTTCGCTTCCGTCGAATACATCATGCGCGACGTCGAGTACGGCTCGATCCTGCGTCTGCTGCACTCGACCGGTGCTTCGGCGTTCTTCATCGTGGTGTATCTGCACATGTTCCGCGGCCTGCTCTACGGGTCGTACCAGAAGCCGCGCGAGCTGGTCTGGGTGTTCGGCATGCTGATCTACCTGGCGCTGATGGCTGAAGCGTTCATGGGGTATCTGCTGCCCTGGGGGCAAATGTCGTACTGGGGTGCGCAGGTGATCATCTCGCTGTTCGGCGCGATTCCGCTGATCGGCGATGACCTGACCCAGTGGATTCGTGGTGACTACCTGATCTCCGGGATCACCTTGAACCGCTTCTTCGCGCTGCACGTCGTGGCGCTGCCGATCGTGATTCTCGGTCTGGTGGTGCTGCACATTCTGGCGCTGCACGAAGTGGGTTCGAACAACCCTGACGGCGTCGATATCAAGAAGCACAAAGACGAAAACGGCATCCCGCTGGACGGCATCGCCTTCCACCCGTACTACACCGTGAAAGACATTGTCGGTGTCGTAGTGTTCCTGTTCATCTTCTGCTTCATTGTGTTCTTCTTCCCGGAAATGGGTGGTTACTTCCTCGAAAAACCGAACTTCGAGCCGGCCAACCCATTCAAGACGCCTGAGCACATCGCACCGGTCTGGTACTTCACGCCGTTCTACGCGATCTTGCGCGCGGTGCCGGATAAACTCCTCGGCGTTATCGCCATGGGGGCGGCGATTGCAGTGCTGTTCGTGCTGCCGTGGCTGGATCGCAGTCCGGTCAAATCGATGCGCTATAAAGGCTGGCTGAGCAAGATCTGGTTGGTGGTGTTCTGCATTTCGTTCGTGATTCTCGGCATTCTCGGTGTGCTTGCGCCGACGCCGGGCCGCACGTTGCTGTCGCAGGTCTGCACCTTCCTGTACTTCGCCTACTTCATTCTGATGCCGTTCTACACCCGGCTCGAGAAGACCAAACCGGTACCGGAAAGGGTGACTGGCTGATGAAAAAGTTATTTATTGCTCTGATTTTTGCTGCGCTGCCTTCCCTGGCTTTTGCTGCCGAGGGCCATGGTCCGGAACTGGAAAAAGTCGACATCGATGTGTCTGACAAGGCGGCTTTGCAGGATGGCGCACGGACCTTCGCCAACTATTGCATGGGTTGCCACAGTGCCAAATTCCAGCGTTACGAGCGGGTCGCCGATGACCTCGGTATTCCCCACGAGTTGATGCTGGAGAAACTGGTGTTCACCGGCGCCAAGATTGGCGACCACATGAACATCGGCATGCAGCCGGCCGATGCCAAGACCTGGTTCGGCGCAGCGCCGCCGGACCTGACCCTGGTGGCCCGCGTGCGTGGCACTGACTGGCTGTACGGTTACCTGAAGTCGTTCTACGAAGATCCGGCGCGCCCGTGGGGCGTGAACAACAAGGTCTTCCCGAACGTCGGCATGCCTAACGTACTGGTCGGCCTGCAAGGTCGCCAGGTCGTAGGTTGCAAGCAGGTGCAGATCGTCGAAGACGGCAAGAAGCAATATGATCCGCTGACCGGCACGCCTTTGACTCATGAAGCCTGTGATCAACTGACCATCGTGCCTAAATCCGGTGCTCTGAACGAAGAGCAGTTCGATGAGAAGGTCAAGAATCTGGTAACCTTCCTGGCTTACTCGGCTAACCCGGTTAAGCTGCAACATCAGCGCATCGGTACTTATGTCTTGCTGTACCTGGCGTTCTTCTTTGTGTTCGCCTACCTGCTCAAGCGTGAATACTGGAAAGACGTGCACTGATACGCTTCAAGCATTGCTGTTAATCGCGCGCGCCCAAGGGCGCCTCCGATAAAGCAGGGTCTGCTCGGTCAGACCCTGCGGGAGGTGCCCTCTGGGCGCGCGCGTTTTTCCGGTTCCGAAAAATTCAACAAGCGAGGAGGATCGCCATGGGCGTGACCAATCGGTTGGCCTGTTACTCCGACCCCGCCGACCACTATTCCCACCGAGTGCGCATCGTGCTTGCAGAGAAGGGTGTCAGCGCCGAAATCATTTATGTGGAGGCTGGCCGCCAGCCGCCTAAACTGATCGAGGTGAACCCTTACGGCAGCCTGCCGACGCTGGTCGATCGCGACCTGGCGTTGTGGGAATCGACCGTGGTCATGGAGTATCTGGACGAGCGTTACCCGCACCCGCCGTTAATGCCGGTTTATCCGGTGGCGCGTGCCAACAGCCGTCTGCTGATTCATCGCATTCAGCGTGACTGGTGCGGTCTGGTGGATCTGATTCTTGATCCCAAGGCCAAGGAAGCCGCGCGGGTGGTGGCGCGCAAGGAATTGCGCGAAAGCCTGACGGGCGTGTCGCCGCTGTTTGCCGACAAGCCGTTCTTCCTCAGTGAGGAACAAAGTCTGGTCGATTGCTGCCTATTACCCATACTCTGGCGTTTGCCGATTCTGGGTATTGAACTGCCGCGGCCGGCCAAGCCGCTGCTTGATTATATGGAGCGCCAGTTTGCGCGTGAGGCTTTCCAGGCGAGTCTGTCTGGTGTCGAACGCGACATGCGCTAAGGCTTAAGGAGCCGCTATGAACTCCAGTCGACCTTATCTGGTCCGCGCGCTCTACGAGTGGATTGTGGATAACGATTGCACCCCGCACATGCTGGTCAATGCCGAATATCCGGCGGTGCAGGTGCCGCAAGGTTTCGCCAGCGACGGGCAGATCGTGCTGAACATCTCGCCAAGTGCTGTGCGTCATCTGCACATGGACAACGACGTGGTGACGTTCGAAGGTCGCTTCGGTGGTGTGCCGCACAGCCTGTACGTGCCGATCAGCGCGATTCTGGGCATCTACGCCCGGGAGAACGGTCAGGGCATGGTATTCGATCTCGAGTCGCCGCTGGATGACGAAGACGATATCGAGCAGGATGACGATCAGCCGCCACCGGACAGCGAGCCGCCGCGCCCTAGTGGCCGGCCAAGCCTGAAAGTGGTGAAGTAATAAAAAAGGCGATCCGCATGGATCGCCTTTTTTGTGCCTGTCGTTCAGCGGTCAGTCGATGTACTCGAACAGCTTCACGATCTTCTGCACACCGGAAACGCCCTGAACCAGATTCGTCGCCTGAGTGGCTTCCTGTTTGGTCAGCAGGCCCAGCAGGTAGACGATGCCATTTTCGGTAATGACTTTGATGCGCGAGCCGGGAATGCTCGCGTCGGTGAGCATCTGGGTCTTGATCTTGGTGGTCAGCCACGCGTCATTCTGGCGGGCCAGCAGGGACGAAGGCTGCAGCACTTGCAGTTCGTTGTGGACTTTCTTGACCCGTTGCACATTGGCGGCAGCCTGTTCAGCCTTGGCCTTGAGATCTTCGCGCGGGGTCTGGCCGGCGAGCAATACCACGCCGTTGAAGCTGGTGACGACGATGTGCGAATCGTTGTCCAGCGCCGGGTCGGCTTTGGCTATGTTCACGCCGACCTTGGTTTCGATCAACGAATCGTCGATCTTGCTGCCGAAGGTGCGCGTGCCACGGTCGTCTTCGATCGGCGCTTCACGGCTGGCATTCACCACCGAGGTGCAGCCGCTGATGCCGAGGCACAGAGTCAAGGCCAGAAGGCCAAGGCGATTAGGGGTCATTCTTCACTCCCGAACAGTTGGCTGTCGATCAGATCGCAGAGGCAATGGATCGCCAGCAAGTGGACTTCTTGAATACGTGCAGTGACATTGGCCGGTACGCGAATCTCGACGTCCTCGGGCAACAGCAGCGACGCCATGCCGCCGCCATCGCGTCCGGTCAAAGCTACGACAATCATTTCGCGATCATGTGCGGCCTGGATCGCTTGAATAATGTTCGCCGAGTTACCGCTGGTCGAAATCGCCAGCAGCACGTCACCGGGTTGGCCCAGCGCGCGGATCTGCTTGGAGAACACTTCGTTGTAGCTGTAGTCGTTGGCGATCGAGGTGATCGTCGAGGTGTCGGTGGTCAGCGCGATGGCTGGCAGGCTCGGGCGCTCGCGCTCGAAGCGGTTGAGCAGCTCCGAGGAAAAGTGCTGCGCGTCGCCGGCAGAGCCACCGTTGCCGCATGAGAGCATCTTGCCCTCGTTGAGCAGGGCGTTGACCATGATCTGGCTGGCTTGCTCGATGTGCGGTGCAAGTACGTCCATCGCCTGTTGCTTGGTGTCGATACTGGCCTGGAAAAGCTGGCGAATTCGGGATTGCATGTCCATCTGTGTGACCTTAAGTAGCGCGGCTGTCCGGCACATGAATGTGCAGCCCGCAAAGCAAAGAGCAAAATGTGTCGGTGAAATTGTCCGGGTCGCAACGCCGGCGATCAACTGTCGAAAGCATTCTGCAACCAGTTCAGCTGATCGGGGTGGCTGTCGATCGCCACCACGTCGAAGCGGCAGGGGGAATTGGCCCAGCGCGATTCACGCTGAAGAAAATACTGCGCGGCGAAAATCAGTTTCTGCTGCTTGCGCGCATCGATGCTGGCAAGCGCGCCGCCCCATTGAGTGTTCTTTCTATAGCGAACTTCGACGAATACTACTGTATCGCCATCAAGCATGACCAGATCAAGCTCGCCGCGTTTGCAGAGCCAGTTCTGCGCCAGCAGGCGCAGACCCTGATTTTGCAGATGTTCGAGCGCCTGACGCTCGGCATCCTTGCCGCTTTGCGAGCGTGACCTGTCGGGCATCAGCGGGGAGTGTCCGGCAGGCGCTGCACCTGACCGCTGACAAACTGCGCCCAAGGTAGCTGACGGACAACGCGTTGGGTCTGGGTCATGCCGAGGCTGCCCGACTCACCGTCGATGCGGCTGTCCGGCAGGGCCTTGAGCTGGCCCAGACGCGGTGCCAGGCGATAGGCGTCGACGCCCATTGCGTACAGGCGGCCGAGGCTGCCGGCGGCTTGCGGCCACTGCGCAACCACTTGCTGACGCAGTGGATCGCTGGTGTCGAGCAACCATGGGGTTTCGCAGAAGCGAATGCCGTTCATGTCGTTGTACTGGTTGACGTCACCGCTGGCGCTGTACACGTGCGAAGTCGCGTAGACCGGAACGTCACCGGCGTACTGGAAGTTCAGGGTCGGCTTGATCTGCTGCGCCTGTTGTGGCGTGGCGGCAAGGAAGATGAATTCGATGTCCTGGCGACGCGAAGGCTGCGCGGCGACGTTGGTGCCGGCCGCATTCTGCAGACTCTTGGCGCGGGCTTCACTCTGACGCAGCTGGAACATGTCGGCGATCTGCTGGGCCAGTTGCACCGGCTGATCAACACGCTCGGTGGCGACGATGCTGCCACCGTTAGCCTGCCAGTCCTGGCTGAACGCGCGCAACACGCGGTCGCCCCATTCGCCTTTCGGCACCATGATTGCGGCGCGGTGCAGGCCATCGGCACGGGCACGGCGCGACACTTCGCGGGCTTCGTCTTCAGCGGCCAGACCGAACTGGAACAACTGCGCCGGGCCTTGATCGCCTTCGCTGTAGTTCAGCGCAAGGGTAGTGATCGGCAGTTGCGGGCGGGTGCTCAGTTGCTTGACCAGCGGTTTTTCCAGCGGACCGACCACCAGCTGCACGCCGTCAGCCTGGGCCTTGCGGTAGAACTCGTCCATCGAGGTCAGCTTGGAGCTGTCGTAGAACTCGATGGCTGGCGGTTTCTGTCCGGCCTGTTGCGCCTGGTAGTGCGCCGCCATGAAGCCTTCACGCAGGGCCTTGCCGACCGCGGCCAGTTGGCCGTCCTGGGGCAACAGCAGGGCGATCTTGCTCAGAGGCTGGCTGGCCAGCTCCTTGAGTTTGGTCAGCGGCAGCGGCAGGTTGATTGCGGCCGGGTGCTTGGGGTTCTGCGCGCGCCAGTTGTCGATCGCCGCTTGCTGCTGCTCCAGCGTGCCAGCGGTTTTTACCGCCAGGGCCAGGGCCATCCAGCCGCCGAGGTCGTCGGTGCTGTTGGCTTGCAGCTGGTCGGCCGGCAGCGAGCCGATCAGGGTCCAGATCGCTTCGTGGTTCTTGCTCGCGGCTTCACCTTCCAGCATCGGCGCGATGAACACGCGTTCACGGGCGGCGGCCAGGGTCTGGCCATCGGCTTCAAGAGCGCGGGCGTGAACAGTGCCGGTACGCACTTGCTGTTCTTCCGGCATCTCGCCGAGTTTCTGCAGGCTTGGATGACTCAGGGCCGTCAGCGCAGCTTTCGGCTGATTGCGAGTCATGGCCAGTTCGGCGGAAAGCGTGTTGGCGAAAATCTGCTGGCCGGGCTTGAGTTGCTCGACCGGCACTTGTTGCAGGATTTGCGCGGACTGGCCGGCATTGCCCTGACGATAAGCAAGGTCAGCGGCACTCAAGCGCAACAGTGCGGCTTTTTCCGGGGTTTTAGCCTGGGTCGCCTGTTCGAGCAGTTGCTCGATGCTGGCATCCGGAGTCCGTGGAAGTTCGCCAAGGCTGGAGGAAGGGGAGCTGGCGCAAGCCGCCAACAAGGCAGCGAGGCAGAGGGCAGTGAACAGCCGCAGGCAAGCGATCATGTAAGTGTTCCTGATACTCGATCAAATTAGCGTGGAATTGTACCCAAGCACTGGCCGGGGCGCGATGTTACTGGCGTGAAACGGGCAATTTAGCTGGAGTAAATGTTGCGGCGGCCCACAACTGTGCGAAAAACCGCGCTCGGCGCGAGCACGTCGCAAGCCTCGTGACGCGCTACAATGGCCGCTTTTACCGATCACGAGGTGTGCGCTTTGACTGCTCCAGGTTCCCTGAATTCCGCTGCTGGCTCGCTTTATGTGGTGGCGACGCCCATCGGCAACCTGGACGACATCAGCGCCCGGGCCCTGAAAATTCTCCGCGAAGTGGCGTTGATTGCCGCCGAAGATACGCGCCACTCGGCGCGGCTGATGCAGCACTTCGGCATCGGTACGCCACTGGCGGCCTGCCACGAACACAACGAACGGGATGAAGGTAGCCGGTTTATCACCCGTCTGCTGGCCGGTGACAATGTCGCGCTGATCTCCGATGCCGGCACGCCGCTGATTTCCGATCCGGGTTATCACCTGGTGCGCCAGGCGCGCGCGGCGGGCATCAATGTGGTGCCGGTGCCGGGCGCCTGCGCATTGATCGCGGCGCTGTCGGCGGCCGGTCTGCCGTCCGACCGGTTTATCTTCGAAGGTTTTCTGCCGGCCAAGTCGGTGGGGCGCAAGGCGCGTCTCGAAGCCGTCAAGGAAGAGCCGCGCACCTTGATCTTCTATGAAGCCCCGCACCGCATTCTTGAATGCCTGCAGGACATGGAAGACGTGTTCGGCGGCGAGCGCCAGGCGTTGCTGGCCCGGGAAATCACCAAGACCTTCGAAACGCTCAAGGGTTTGCCGCTCGCCGAGCTGCGCGCATTCGTCGAAGCAGACAGCAATCAGCAGCGCGGCGAGTGCGTGGTGCTGGTGGCGGGCTGGACCGCACCGGAGTCCGAAGACGCGGTCAGCAGCGAGGCGATGCGCATCCTCGATCTGCTCCTTGAGGAAATGCCGCTCAAGCGCGCCGCTGCGCTTGCCGCGCAGATCACCGGTGAACGCAAAAACGTGCTTTATCAGGTCGCGCTGGATAAACAGAAAGGCGTGTAAGCCGTCGCCCATAGCGGTCTTGCGGGTTTTAGCGCTTGTTCTTCGGCCGCTCTGCCGTTAACCTTCGCGGCGGAGAGTCGATCGGACAGTCGCTGCCCTCTATGAAAATTAGGGGGGGGAGGAAAGTCCGGGCTCCATAGGGCGAAGTGCCAGGTAATGCCTGGGAGGCGTGAGCCTACGGAAAGTGCCACAGAAAATAACCGCCTAAGCGCGCAAGCGCCGGTAAGGGTGAAAAGGTGCGGTAAGAGCGCACCGCACGTCTGGCAACAGTTCGTGGCTAGGTAAACCCCACTTGGAGCAAGACCAAATAGGGTCCCAAGGCGTGGCCCGCGCTGGGACCGGGTAGGTTGCTAAAGATGTCCAGTGATGGCCATCGTAGACGAATGACTGTTCAAGACAGAACCCGGCTTACAGATCGACTCTCCACCTTTTCTTTCCCTGCTTGAATCAATGGCAACAGGGCTGTGTAATATCAGCAGGCCTGGGCTGAAAGTCCGGCAGCGGCAAACGCAGTAATAGCCATTTCCCACCGTGCTTCAATCAACAGCAGAAGCGCATTTGTAATACCGAAAAAATCTTACTCTTAACAAACTACTTTAACTTTCGAGCGCAGCTTTCAGTGCTGCATCAGGTTATGGGTCAAAAGTCGCCGTCAGATTCTCGTTGTGCCTCCTTTTAAGCTGCTAAATCTCCGTTCTGTAAGGGTTTTCCTTTAATCCGCGCCTTGACGGTGTGGTGGGCGCATTCCTATAGTGTGCGCAAGTGGCGGAAAGTGGCATGAAGTGGGTTTTTTGAGCTCAAAACGATAAAAATTGGAGAAACGCAGACGTGTTTCGCGGAGCTAACGCTATCAGTCTCGATGCAAAGGGCCGTCTCGCCATGCCGAGCCGGTACCGTGACGAGCTCGATTCGCGCAGTTCTGGCCAATTGATCGTGACCATTGATGCCGTAGATCCATGTTTGTGTGTCTACCCGCTCGACGAGTGGGAAATCATTGAAACCAAGTTGCGCGCACTGCCTTCGCTTCGCGAAGAGAACCGTCGCCTGCAACGTTTGCTGATTGGTAATGCCGTCGACCTCGAACTCGACGGCAGTGGTCGTTTTCTGGTTCCACCGCGTCTGCGCGAGTACGCCAAGCTCGATAAGCGCGCAATGCTGGTGGGCCAACTGAACAAGTTCCAATTGTGGGACGAGGATGCATGGAACGCGGTGTCTGCCGCTGACCTTGCTGCTATTCAACAACCGGGCGCGATGCCTGATGAACTGCGTGATTTGATCCTGTGACTATTGATAGCGGCTTTAACCACATCACCGTACTGCTTGACGAAGCCGTCGAGGCTCTCGCCGTACGTCCTGATGGCTGCTATCTGGACGGCACGTTCGGGCGCGGCGGGCACAGCCGGTTGATCCTGAGCCAGCTCGGCACGGACGGTCGGCTCATCGGATTCGACAAGGACCCTCAAGCGATTGCCACCGGGCAAACGCTAGCGGCCGAAGACGGCCGCTTTGTCGTTGTGCAGCGCAGCTTTGCCGAGCTCGGTTCGGTGGTTGCCGAGCAGGGCCTGACCGGCAAGGTCAGCGGCATTCTGCTCGACCTCGGCGTATCGTCGCCGCAGCTGGACGATGCCGAGCGCGGTTTCAGTTTCCTCAACGACGGCCCGCTGGACATGCGCATGGACCCGTCCCGTGGCATCAGCGCAGCGGAATTCGTCAACACCGCGCCGGCTGAAGAAATCGCCCGGGTGTTCAAGGAATACGGCGAAGAGCGCTTCTCCGGGCGCATGGCCCGTGCCGTGGTCGAGCGTCGCGACATCAAGCCGTTCGAGCGCACCGCCGATCTGGCCGAAGTGCTGAAAGTCGCCAACCCGGCGTGGGAAAAGGGCAAGAACCCGGCGACCCGCGCGTTCCAGGGGCTGCGCATTCACGTCAACAACGAACTCGGTGATCTGGAAGCCGGCCTCGATGCCGCTCTGGAGGCGCTGGAAGTCGGCGGTCGTCTGGTGGTGATCAGCTTCCATTCGCTGGAAGACCGCATCGTCAAACTGTTCATGCGCAAACTGGTCAAGGGCGAAGCTGACAATCTGCCGCGTAACCTGCCAGTGCGCCACGTTGCCTTCGAACCGAAAATCAAAATCCATGGCAAAGCGCAGACGGCCTCCGACGCCGAACTCAAAGCCAACCCACGTTCCCGTAGTGCGGTCATGCGTGTCGCGGAGAAGTTGCGGTGAGCAAGCTTTTCGCCAAGCCATTGCCTGGCGGCAGCTTTCTGATGCTGCTGCTGTTTATCGGCGTGCTTTTTTCGGCCATCGCCGTGTCGTACAGCGCGCACTGGAACCGTCAGTTGCTCAACACTCTTTATAACGAACTCAGCGTGCGCGACAAGGCGCAGGCCGAGTGGGGCCGGCTGATTCTCGAGCAGAGCACCTGGACCGCGCACAGCCGCATCGAAGTGCTGGCCACCGAACAACTGAAGATGCACATTCCCGGCGCGGCTGACGTGAAGATGGTGGCGCCATGATGAAACTCGAAGGCGCACTGTTCCCGTGGCGCTTCCGCCTGATGGTGGCGCTGCTCGGCCTGATGGTTGCAGCGATTTGCTGGCGCATCATCGATCTGCAAGTGGTCGACCGTGACTTCCTCAAAGGGCAGGGCGACGCCCGCAGTCTGCGGCACATTCCGATTCCTGCGCACCGTGGTCTGATCACGGACCGTAATGGCGAACCTCTGGCCGTGAGTACCCCGGTGACTACTCTCTGGGCGAACGCCAAGGAAATGCAGTCGGCGAAAGAGAAGTGGCCGGCACTCGCCGCTGCGCTGGGGCAGGACCCGAAAGCCCTGGCCGAACGCCTCGAAGCCCAGGCCAATAAAGAATTCATCTACCTGGTGCGCGGCTTGACCCCCGAGCAAGGCCAGGCTGTGCTCGACCTGAAAGTGCCGGGCGTTTACGGCATCGAAGAGTTCCGCCGCTTCTATCCGGCCGGCGAAGTCACCGCGCACATGGTTGGCTTTACCGATATCGACGATCACGGCCGCGAAGGTGTCGAGCTGGCTTACGACGAATGGCTGGCCGGCGTGCCGGGCAAACGACAAGTGATCAAGGATCGGCGCGGACGGCTGATCAAGGATGTCCAGGTCACCAAAAACGCCAAGGCCGGCAAGCCCTTGGCGTTGTCGATTGACCTGCGTCTGCAATACCTGGCCAACCGCGAGCTGCGCAACGCGATCATCGAGAACGGCGCCAAGGCCGGCAGTCTGGTGATCATGGACGTGAAGACCGGCGAGATTCTCGCCATGGTCAACCAGCCCACTTACAACCCGAACAACCGTCGCAACCTGCAACCGGCGATGATGCGCAACCGCGCGATGATCGACGTGTTCGAACCGGGTTCGACGATGAAAGCCATCTCGATGAGCGCGGCGATCGAAACCGGCCGCTGGAAACCGAGCGACACCGTCGAGGTGTATCCGGGCTCGTTGCAGATCGGCAAATACACCATCAAAGACGTGTCCAAGAGCGAAGGCCCGGTGCTCGACCTGACCGGCATTCTGATCAATTCCAGTAACGTGGGCATGAGTAAAGTCGCCTTCGATATTGGCGGCGAGACGATCTTCCGCCTCGCGCAGAAAGTCGGCCTCGGCCAGGACACCGGCCTGGGCTTCCCCGGCGAACGTGTCGGCAATCTGCCGAACTACCGCGAGTGGCGCAAGGCTGAAACTGCAACCTTGTCTTACGGCTACGGCATTTCCGTGACCGCGATCCAGCTGGTGCATGCGTTCTCGGCGTTGGCCAACAACGGCCGCCTCGCACCGCTGACCCTGATCAAAACCGACAAGATGCCGCAGACCACGCAAGTGCTGCCCGAAGCCGTGGCGAAAACCATGCAGGGCATGTTGCAGCAAGTGATCGAAGCGCCGCGCGGCGTGTTCCGTGCGCAGGTGCCGGCTTATCACGTCGGCGGCAAGTCGGGTACGGCGCGTAAGACTTCGGTCGGCACCAAGGGCTACGCCGAAAACTCGTACCGCTCGCTGTTTGCCGGTTTCGGTCCAATGAGCGATCCGCGTTACGCCATCGTCGTCGTGATCGACGAGCCGACCAAAGCCGGTTACTTCGGTGGTCTGGTCTCGGCGCCAGTGTTCAGCCGTGTGATGTCCGGCACCCTGCGCCTGATGAATGTGACCCCGGACAACCTGCCGACCACGCAACAGGCCAACGCCACCCCGGTCATTCCGCTGAAAGCCAATGGAGGGCGCGGCTGATGTCACTGAGTCTGAACAAGATATTCCCCCACGCCGGCCACGATCTGTTGATCCGTGAATTGGCGCTGGACAGCCGTAACGTGCGCGCCGGCGATCTGTTTCTCGCCGTGCCCGGCGGCAAATTCGACGGCCGTGCGCACATCGCCGATGCCCTGCAACGCGGCGCGGCCGCCGTGGCGTATGAAGTGGAAGGCGCCACCGTGCTGCCGATTACCGATGTGCCGCTGATTCCGGTCAAAGGTCTGGCAGCGCAGCTCTCGGACATCGCCGGGCGCTTTTATGGCGAGCCGAGCCATCACCTGAATCTGATCGGCGTGACCGGCACCAACGGCAAGACCAGCGTGACCCAATTGGTTGCGCAGGCGCTGGATCTGCTCGGCCAGCATTGCGGCATTGTCGGTACCCTGGGTTCTGGCTTCTATGGCGCACTGGAAAGCGGTCTGCATACCACGCCGAATCCGATCGCCGTGCAGGCAACCCTGGGCGACCTGAAAAAGGCCGGCGCCAAAGCCGTGGCCATGGAAGTGTCGTCCCACGGTCTGGATCAGGGCCGCGTGACCGCGCTGGCGTTTGACGTGGCAGTGATGACCAACTTGTCTCGCGATCATCTGGATTATCACGGCACCATGCAGGCGTACGCCGAGGCCAAGGCCAAGCTGTTCGCCTGGAATGATCTGAAATGCCGCGTGGTCAATCTTGACGACGATTTCGGCCGGCAACTGGCCGCTGACAAACGCGAATCGCGCCTGATCACTTACAGTCTGCTCGACAGCAGCGCGTACCTGTTTTGCCGCGAAGCGCAGTTCGACGATCACGGCGTGCGCGCCACGCTGGTCACGCCGCAGGGCGAACATCACCTGCGCAGCACCCTGCTCGGGCGTTTCAACCTGAGCAATGTATTGGCGGCGGTCGGCGCCTTGCTCGGTCTGGATTACGCCCTCGACGAAATTCTCAAAGTGCTGCCGAAACTCGAAGGTCCGGCCGGGCGCATGCAGCGTCTGGGCGGCGGCACGCAGCCGCTGGTGGTGGTCGATTACGCCCACACTCCGGACGCGCTGGAAAAAGTTCTGAGCGCACTGCGCCCGCACGTCAAAGGTCAGTTGCTGTGCCTGTTCGGCTGCGGCGGTGATCGCGATCGCGGCAAGCGTCCGTTGATGGCCGAAGTGGTCGAGCGCCTGGCTGATCAGGTTCTGGTCACCGATGACAACCCGCGCACCGAAGACCCGGCGGTGATCTTCGATGACATCCGCGCCGGTTTCACTGCTGTGGATAAAGTCACCTTCGTTGCCGGCCGTGGTCAGGCGATTGCGCAATTGATTGCCGGCGCGACGGCTGACGACGTGATTGTTCTCGCGGGCAAAGGTCACGAGGATTACCAGGAAATCAACGGCGTGCGCCATGCCTTTTCCGATCTGGTCGAGGCTGATCATGCCCTGACCGCGTGGGAGGTGGCCCATGCTTAAGGCCCTGACACTCAGCGAACTGACCAACGTCCTCGACGCCCGCCTGATCGGCAGCGATGCCAGCTTTAATGGCGTCAGCATCGACAGCCGCGCGATCCAGCCGGGCCAATTGTTTGTTGCCCTGACCGGTCCGCGTTTCGACGGTCATGATTATCTGAACGACGTCGCTGGCAAAGGCGCCGTTGCTGCACTGGTCGAGCGCGAAGTCGCCGACAGTGCGTTGCCGCAATTGCTGGTCAAGGACAGCCGTCAGGCGCTCGGCCAGTTGGGGGCGTTGAACCGTGCCGCGTTCACCCAGCCGGTAGCCGCCGTGACCGGTTCCAGTGGCAAGACCACGGTCAAGGAAATGCTCGCGAGCATCCTGCGCACCCGCGGTCCGGTGCTGGCCACCCGTGGCAATCTGAACAATGACCTCGGCGCGCCGCTGACCTTGCTCGAACTGGCGCCTGAACATACGTCGGCAGTGATCGAACTGGGCGCCTCGCGTCTCGGCGAAATCGCCTACACCGTGGGTCTGACCAAGCCGCACGTCGCGATCCTCAATAACGCCGGTACCGCCCACGTTGGCGAGTTCGGCGGGCCGGAAAAAATCGTCGAAGCCAAAGGCGAGATCATCGACGGGCTCGCGGCCGATGGCATCGCCGTGCTCAACCTTGATGACAAGGCCTTTGGCATCTGGCAGACCCGTGCAGGCGCTCGCAAAGTATTGACCTTCGCTCTGAGCAACGTTCAGGCGGATTTCTACGCCAGCGACTTGAGCACCGATGCGCGCGGTTGCCCAGCCTTCAATCTGCATACACCGGAAGGTAGCGAGCGTGTGCAGTTGAACCTGCTTGGCACCCATAACGTCGCCAATGCCATGGCCGCCGCTGCTGCCGCTCACGCTCTTGGCGTGTCACTGTTCGGCATCGCCACCGGCCTTGGCGCTGTGCAACCGGTCAAGGGCCGCACCGTCGCGCAACTGGCGAAAAACGGCATGCGCGTGATCGATGACACGTACAACGCAAACCCCACCTCGATGTGCGCCGCCATTGATATACTCGCCGGCTTTTCCGGCCGCACCGTCCTGGTGCTCGGAGATATCGGCGAGTTGGGCGAGTGGGCGGAGCAGGGGCACCGCGACGTGGGCGAGTACGCCCGAGGCAAGGTTTGCGCGCTATACGCTGTCGGGCCGAACATGGTCCACGCCGTGAACGCTTTCGGTGAACAGGCGCATCACTTCGGCACGCAAGCCGAACTGATCCAGGCCCTCGACGCCGAGCAGGACACAAACACCACCATTTTGATCAAGGGTTCGCGCAGTGCAGCGATGGAAAACATCGTTGCGGCTCTGTGCGGGTCCAGTCTGGAGAAACATTAATGCTGCTGCTGCTAGCGGAGTATCTGCAACAGTTCTACAAAGGCTTCGCGGTCTTCCAGTACCTGACCCTGCGCGGGATTCTCGGTGTGCTGACCGCGCTGGTCTTGTCGCTGTGCTATGGCCCGTGGATGATCCGCACCCTGCAGAACCGTCAGATCGGCCAGTCCGTGCGTAATGATGGCCCGCAATCGCACCTGTCCAAATCCGGTACGCCGACCATGGGCGGCGCGCTGATCCTGTCGTCGATCGGCGTCAGCACCTTGCTCTGGGCCGACCTCAGCAACCGTTACGTCTGGGTGGTGTTGCTGGTCACGCTGCTGTTCGGCGCCATCGGCTGGGTCGACGATTACCGCAAAGTCATCGAGAAGAACTCGCGTGGCCTGCCGAGCCGCTGGAAATATTTCTGGCAATCGGTGTTCGGCCTCGGTGCAGCGATCTTCCTTTATATGACCGCATCCACCCCGGTGGAAACCACGCTGATCCTGCCGATGCTCAAGGACTACAGCATTCCGCTGGGCGCCGGTTTCATCGTGCTGACCTACTTCGTGATCGTCGGTTCGAGCAACGCGGTCAACCTGACTGACGGCCTCGACGGTCTGGCGATCATGCCGACGGTGATGGTTGGCGGCGGTCTGGGGATTTTCTGCTACCTGTCGGGTAACGTGAAATTCGCTGAATACCTGCTGATTCCTTACGTACCGGGCGCGGGCGAGCTGATCGTGTTCTGCGGCGCGCTGATCGGCGCCGGCCTCGGCTTCCTGTGGTTCAACACCTATCCGGCACAAGTGTTCATGGGCGATGTTGGCGCCCTGGCACTTGGCGCGGCACTGGGCACCATTGCGGTGATCGTCCGTCAGGAAATCGTCCTGTTCATCATGGGCGGCGTGTTCGTGATGGAAACCCTGTCAGTGGTCATTCAGGTTGCGTCCTTTAAGCTTACCGGTCGCCGTGTGTTCCGCATGGCACCGATCCATCACCATTTTGAACTCAAGGGCTGGCCCGAGCCGCGCGTGATCGTCCGTTTCTGGATCATCACCGTGATTCTCGTGCTGGTTGGCCTTGCCACCCTGAAGCTGAGGTAGAACGAGTGTCTCTGATCGCTTCTGACCACTTCCGCATCGTTGTCGGCCTCGGCAAGAGCGGCATGTCCCTGGTTCGCTTCCTGGCGAACCGGGGCGTGGCGTTTGCCGTGGCCGACACGCGGGACAATCCACCGGAACTGGCCACGCTCAAGCGTGACTATCCGCACGTGGAAGTGCGTTGTGGCGAGCTGGACGTCGAATTCCTCTGCCGTGCCGACGAGCTCTACGTGAGCCCCGGCCTGGCGCTGGCGACTCCGGCCCTGCAAGCCGCTGCGGCGCGTGGCGTGAAAATGGCCGGCGACATCGAGTTGTTCGCGCGTAACGCGCGGGCGCCGATCGTTGCGATCACCGGTTCCAACGCGAAAAGCACCGTCACCACGCTGGTTGGCGAGATGGCCGCCGCGGCCGGCAAACGCGTCGCCGTTGGTGGCAACCTCGGCACCCCGGCGCTGGATCTGCTCAGCGACGACGTCGAGCTGTACGTGATGGAGCTGTCGAGCTTTCAGCTGGAAACCACCGACCAGCTCAATGCTGAAGTCGCCACCGTGCTGAACATCAGCGAAGACCACATGGATCGCTACAGCGGTCTGCCGGCTTATCACCTGGCCAAGCACCGGATCTTCCGGGGCGCGAAGCAGTTTGTGGTCAATCGTCAGGATGCGCTGAGCCGTCCGTTGATCGGCGAGGGCCAGCCGTGCTGGACCTTCGGCCTGAACAAACCGGATTTCAAAGCGTTCGGTGTGCGTGAAGAGGGCGGCGAGAAATACCTGGCGTTCGAATTCCAGAACCTGATGCCAGTGCGTGAGTTGAAAGTACGCGGCGCGCATAACCAGTCCAACGCTCTTGCGGCGCTGGCGCTGGGGCATGCGGTTGGCCTGCCGTTCGACGCCATGCTGTCGGCCCTGCGCAACTTCACCGGCCTCGAACATCGCTGCCAGTGGGTGCGTGATCTCGATGGCGTCGCCTACTACAACGATTCCAAAGCCACCAACGTAGGCGCCGCTCTGGCCGCCATCGAAGGCCTCGGTGCGGACATCGACGGCAAGGTCATCCTGATCGCTGGCGGCGATGGCAAGGGTGCCGAGTTCAATGACCTGCGTGAGCCGGTGGCGGCCAACTGCCGCGCCGTGGTCCTGATGGGGCGCGACGCGGACAAGATCGGCGAAGCGATCGGCGATGCCGTGCCTCTGATTCGCGCGACCTCGCTGGTCGATGCCGTCGCGCAATGCCGCGCCGCCGCGCAACCGGGCGATGTAGTGCTGCTGTCGCCGGCCTGCGCCAGTTTCGACATGTTCAAGAATTATGAAGACCGTGGTCACCAGTTCGTCCGCGCTGTGGAGGAACTGGCATGAACCTGAGAAACATCATCAAACCGTACCCGTCGCCGTTGATCACCGGGCGTGGCATCGACCTCGATTTCCCGATGCTCGCCGGGTGTCTGGCGCTGCTCGGTCTCGGTTTGATCATGATTGCCTCTGCGTCCACCGAAGTGGCGGCGGCGCAGTCGGGCAGCCCGCTGTATTACATGATTCGCCACCTTATCTATGTGGTGCTGGGCCTGGGCGCGTGCATCGTCACCATGATGATCCCGATCGCCACCTGGCAGCGCCTCGGCTGGATGATGCTGATCGGTGCGTTCGGCCTGCTGGTGATGGTGATCATCCCCGGCATCGGCCGCGAAGTGAACGGGTCGATGCGCTGGATCGGTTTCAGCTTCTTCAACGTGCAGCCCTCGGAAATCGCCAAGGTGTTTGTGGTGATTTACCTCGCCGGTTATCTGGTGCGTCGCCAGAAAGAAGTGCGCGAGAGCTGGATGGGCTTCTTCAAGCCGTTCATCGTGCTGCTGCCAATGGCCGGTCTGCTGCTGATGGAGCCGGACTTCGGCGCCACCGTGGTAATGATGGGTGCAGCGGCGGCGATGCTGTTTTTGGGCGGGGTCGGGCTGTTCCGCTTCTCGCTGATGGTGGTGCTGGCGGTCGGCGCCGTGGTCTTGCTGATCCAGATGCAGCCTTACCGGATGGCGCGTCTGACCAACTTCGCCGACCCGTGGGCCGACCAGTTCGGCGCCGGTTATCAACTGTCGCAAGCGTTGATCGCCTTCGGTCGCGGCGAATGGCTGGGCGTCGGCCTGGGCAACAGCGTGCAGAAGCAGTTCTACCTGCCGGAAGCGCACACCGACTTCGTGTTCTCGGTCCTGGCCGAAGAACTCGGCGCGGTCGGTTCGCTGTGCACCGTGGCGCTGTTCGTGTTCGTGTGTATTCGCGGCATGTACATCGGCTTGTGGGCCGAAAAGTCCAAGCAGTTCTTCGCGGCTTACATGGCGTATGGCTTGTCGTTCCTGTGGATCGGTCAGTTCCTGATCAACATCGGCGTGAACGTCGGCCTGCTGCCAACCAAGGGTCTGACCCTGCCGTTCCTCAGTTACGGCGGCAGTTCGCTGGTGATCTGCTGCGCCTGTCTGGGCTTGTTGCTGCGCATCGAGTGGGAGAGTCGAACCCACCTGGGCAGCGAAGAGATGGAATTCCATGAAAGCGACTTCGCCGAGGAGCCGACTCATGGGCGCTAACGTACTGATCATGGCCGGCGGTACCGGCGGCCACGTGTTCCCGGCGCTGGCCTGTGCCCGCGAGTTTCAAGCGCGCGGCTACACCGTGCACTGGCTCGGCACGCCACGCGGCATCGAAAACGAACTGGTCCCGGCGGCCGGTCTGGAGCTGCATCGGATCAACGCGAGCGGCTTGCGCGGCAAGGGCAAGCTGTCGTTGCTCAAGGCCCCGTTCATGTTGCTGAAATCGGTGTGGCAGGCGCGGGCGATCATGCGTCGTCTGAAGCCGGTGTGTGTGGTTGGCTTCGGTGGTTATGTGACCGGCCCCGGTGGCCTCGCCGCGAAACTGGCCGGCGTGCCGGTGATCGTTCACGAGCAGAACGCCGTCGCCGGCACCGCCAATCGGTTGCTGGTGCCGTTCGCCGCCCGAGTGTGTGAAGCGTTCCCCGACACCTTTACTCTGTCGGACAACCGCCGTACCACCGGCAATCCGGTGCGCAGCGAGCTGTTCCTCGATACCTCGCGTCCTGCTCTGGCCGGGCGCAAAGCGCGTTTGCTGATCCTCGGCGGAAGCCTGGGCGCAGAACCGTTGAACAAATTGCTGCCTGAAGCCCTGGCCCAAGTCGCTGCGGACCTGCGCCCGGAAGTGTTTCATCAGGCCGGCAAGAATCACGATGCAGTGACTGCCGAGCGTTACCACGCCGTGGGTGTGGAAGCGCAAGTGCAGCCGTTCATCAAAGACATGGCTCAAGCCTATGGCTGGGCTGACCTGGTGGTGTGCCGCGCAGGCGCGTTGACCATCAGTGAGCTGGCTGCCGCCGGTCTGCCCTCGATGCTGGTGCCTTTGCCCCACGCGATCGACGATCACCAGACCCGCAACGCCGATTATTTGGCCCGCGAAGGCGCTGCCTTCCTGATGCCGCAAAGAACGACTGGCGCCGCGGACCTTGCCGCGCGCCTGACAGAGGTCTTGATGCAACCGCAACGACTCGAAGCAATGGCCCAAGCGGCCCGCCGTCTGGCCAAACCCGATGCCACCCGTAGCGTGGTCGATACCTGTCTGGAGGTGGCCCATGGTTGAGAATCAGAAAGCCATGCCACAACCGGAAATGCGCCGCATCCGCCGCATCCACTTCGTCGGTATCGGCGGCGTGGGCATGTGCGGTATCGCCGAAGTGCTGTTGAACCTGGGCTATCAAGTCTCCGGTTCCGACCTGAAAGCCTCGCCGGTCACCGAGCGCCTGGAATCGTTTGGCGCGCAGATCTTCATCGGCCACCGTGCCGAGAACGCCGCCGCTGCCGATGTGCTGGTGGTGTCGAGCGCGGTGAACACGTCCAACCCGGAAGTCGCGACTGCGCTTGAGCGTCGTATCCCGGTGGTGCCGCGTGCGGAAATGCTCGCCGAGCTGATGCGCTATCGCCACGGCATCGCGGTCGCCGGTACCCACGGTAAAACCACGACGACCAGCCTGATCGCTTCGGTGTTTGCTGCCGGTGGCCTCGATCCGACCTTCGTGATCGGTGGCCGGTTGAATGCGGCGGGCACCAATGCCCAGCTCGGCACCAGCCGTTACCTGATCGCCGAAGCCGATGAGAGCGATGCGAGCTTTCTGCATCTGCAACCGCTGGTGGCCGTGGTCACCAACATCGACGCCGACCACATGGCGACCTACGACGGCGACTTCAACAAACTGAAGAAAACCTTCGTCGAGTTCCTGCACAACCTGCCGTTCTACGGGCTGGCGGTGATGTGCCTGGACGATCCGGTGGTGCGTGAAATCCTGCCGCTGGTCAAGCGTCCGACCGTGACCTACGGCTTCAGCGAAGACGCCGACGTGCGCGCAATCAATGTGCGCCAGCAGGGCATGCAGACTTTCTTCACCGTGCTGCGCCCGGATCGCGAGCCGCTGGAAGTGTCGGTGAACATGCCCGGCAACCACAACGTGCTCAACTCGCTGGCGACCATTTGCATCGCCACCGACGAGGGCGTCAGCGATGAAGCCATCGTTCAGGGCCTCTCGGGTTTCCAGGGCGTGGGTCGGCGCTTCCAGGTCTACGGCGAACTGCCGGTGGACGGCGGCAACGTGATGCTGGTCGATGACTACGGCCATCACCCGACTGAAGTCGCCGCAGTGATCAAAGCCGTGCGCGGTGGCTGGCCGGAGCGCCGTCTGGTGATGGTCTACCAGCCACACCGTTACAGCCGCACCCGCGACCTGTACGACGACTTCGTCAATGTACTGGCCGACGCCAACGTGCTGCTGTTGATGGAAGTCTATCCGGCCGGCGAAGAGCCGATCCCCGGTGCCGACAGCCGCAAGCTGTGCAACAGCATCCGTCAGCGCGGCCAGCTCGACCCGATCTACATCGAGCGTGGCGTTGATCTGGCGCCGCTGGTCAAGCCGCTGCTGCGTGCCGGTGACATCCTGCTGTGCCAGGGCGCCGGTGATATCGGCGGGCTCGCGCCGAAGCTGTTGAAAAGTGAATTGTTCGCTGGCGCCGTGGCGGCGTCGGTCGAGGGGAAGTTGAAATGACTGCTGCCTACGCCAAGCTGTTTTCCACCATCGCGCCGAAAGACTTCGGCCGCGTCGCCGTGCTCTTCGGCGGCCTGAGTGCTGAGCGTGAGGTTTCGTTGAAATCCGGTAACGCCGTGCTCGAAGCGCTGCAGAGCGCCGGCGTGGACGCGTTCGGCATCGATGTCGGCGCAGACTTCCTGCAGCGTCTGCTCAGCGAAAAGATCGACCGTGCGTTCATCATTCTTCACGGTCGTGGCGGCGAAGACGGCAGCATGCAAGGCCTGCTCGAGTGCGCGGGCATTCCGTACACCGGCAGTGGCATTCTGGCCTCGGCACTGGCGATGGACAAACTGCGCACCAAGCAGGTCTGGCACAGCCTCGGGATTCCGACGCCGCGTCACGCCGTGCTGTGCAGCGAAGCCGATTGTATTTCGGCAGCGACGGAACTGGGCTTCCCTTTGATCGTCAAACCGGCGCATGAAGGTTCAAGTATCGGGATGGCCAAAGTGAGTTCTGCGTCCGAGTTGATCGACGCATGGAAAGCGGCCAGTACCTACGATTCACAAGTGTTGGTCGAGCAATGGATTCAAGGTCCGGAGTTCACCATCGCCACTCTGCGTGACCAGGTGTTGCCTCCTATCGCCCTGGGTACACCGCACTCGTTCTACGACTACGACGCCAAATACATCGCCAACGATACCCAGTACCGCATTCCGTGCGGACTGGATGCCGCCAAGGAACAGGAACTCATGGATCTCACGGCCAAGGCCTGTGAGGCGCTGGGTATCGCCGGTTGGGGCCGGGCCGACGTGATGCAGGACGCCGACGGGCAGTTCTGGTTCCTCGAAGTCAATACCGCACCGGGCATGACCGATCACAGCCTGGTGCCGATGGCGGCGCGGGCTGCCGGTCTGGATTTCCAGCAACTGGTACTGGCCATTCTGGCGGCCAGCGTTGAAGACGCCGGCACTGAAGAGGCGCGAGGTTAAGACCATGCAAGGCGCTCATCTGCGACATCAGCCACCCGCACCCGGCCGCAAGCCGGTGCCGCGTGGCGCCAGCCGAATGGTGGCGAAAGAGCCGATGTCCGCGCGCCTGCCGAAAGCCAATTTCGGCTTTCTGAAAAGCCTGTTCTGGCCAGTGCTGCTGGTGGCGCTGGGCTTCGGTACATACGAAGGCGCGCAGCGTCTGTTGCCGTACGCCGACCGGCCGATCAGCAAGATCGCGGTGCAGGGCGACCTGAGCTACATCAGCCAGCAGGCGGTGCAGCAGCGCATCGCGCCATTCGTGGCGTCGAGCTTCTTCACCATCGACCTGGCCGGGATGCGCACCGAGCTTGAACAGATGCCATGGATCGCCCACGCCGAAGTGCGTCGCGTGTGGCCCGATCAAGTGGTGATCCGCCTTGAAGAGCAACTGCCGGTCGCGCGTTGGGGCGACGAGTCGTTACTGAACAACCAGGGCCAGGCGTTCACGCCCAAGGAACTGGCGAACTACGAACACCTGCCACAGCTGTTCGGCCCACAACGGGCGCAGCAGCAAGTGATGCAGCAATACCAGGTGTTGAGCCAGATGCTGCGGCCGCTGGGTTTCTCGATTGCACGCCTGGAATTGCGTGAGCGCGGCAGCTGGTTCCTGACCACCGGTGCCGGCAGTTCCGGCCCCGGCATCGAGTTGCTGCTGGGACGCGGCAACCTGGTGGAAAAGATGCGCCGCTTCATCGCCATCTATGACAAGACGCTGAAAGAGCAGATTACGAACATTGCGCGCATCGATCTGCGCTACGCCAACGGCCTCGCTGTTGGCTGGCGGGAACCCGTAGCGCCGACGACAGCCCAACCCGCTGTCGCAAAGAATTAAGAAGAGGCAGGACCCATGGCAAACGTGCAAAGCGGCAAAATGATCGTCGGTCTCGATATCGGCACCTCCAAGGTGGTGGCGCTGGTCGGCGAGGTTTCCGACGACGGCTCGCTGGAAATCGTCGGGATCGGTACCCATCCGTCCCGTGGCCTGAAGAAGGGCGTGGTGGTCAACATCGAGTCCACCGTGCAGTCGATTCAGCGCGCGATCGAAGAAGCCCAGCTGATGGCCGGCTGCCGCATTCACTCGGCGTTCGTCGGCGTGGCCGGCAATCACATCCGCAGCCTGAACTCCCACGGCATCGTTGCGATCCGTGATCGTGAAGTCAGCTCGGCGGACCTTGAGCGTGTACTGGATGCCGCTCAGGCGGTGGCGATCCCGGCTGACCAGCGCGTGCTGCACACCTTGCCGCAGGATTACGTGATCGATAACCAGGAAGGCGTGCGCGAGCCACTGGGCATGTCCGGCGTACGTCTGGAAGCCAAGGTTCACGTGGTCACCTGTGCCGTCAACGCCGCGCAGAACATTGAAAAATGCGTGCGTCGCTGCGGTCTGGAAATCGACGACATCATTCTCGAGCAACTGGCCTCGGCCTACTCGGTACTGACCGACGACGAGAAAGAGCTGGGCGTGTGCCTGGTCGACATCGGCGGCGGCACCACCGACATCGCGATCTTCACCGAAGGCGCGATCCGCCATACCGCAGTGATCCCGATTGCCGGTGATCAGGTAACCAACGACATCGCCATGGCGTTGCGCACCCCGACCCAGTACGCCGAAGAGATCAAGATCCGTTACGCCTGCGCCCTGGCCAAACTGGCCGGTGCCGGCGAAACCATCAAGGTGCCGAGCGTCGGCGACCGTCCTCCGCGCGAACTGTCGCGTCAGGCCCTGGCCGAAGTGGTCGAGCCGCGTTACGACGAACTGTTCACGCTGATTCAGGCCGAGCTGCGTCGCAGCGGCTACGAAGACTTGATCCCGGCCGGCATCGTGCTGACCGGCGGCACCTCGAAGATGGAAGGCGCCACCGAACTGGCCGAGGAAATCTTCCACATGCCGGTACGCCTCGGTGTACCGCATGGCGTCAAGGGCCTGGATGACGTGGTGCGCAACCCGATCTATTCCACTGGCGTCGGCTTGTTGATGTACGGCCTGCAAAAGCAGTCCGACGGGGTTTCGTTCTCCGGCATCGGCAGCCGCGACAGCTACAGCAACGACGAGCCGCAGGCACCGTTGCTGGACCGCTTGAAGAAGTGGGTTCAGGGCAACTTTTAAAAGCAGCTTGAAGCGACAAGCTTCAAGCGGCAAGCAACTGCAGTAGATACACCGCAACAAACAGCAGTAGGCGAAAAAACTAGAGAATGTAAGGAGAGGGAAAATGTTCGAACTCGTAGACAACATCCCCGCAAGCCCGGTAATCAAGGTTATCGGTGTCGGCGGTGGCGGCGGCAACGCTGTCAATCACATGGTCAAGAGCAACATCGAAGGCGTTGAATTCATCTGCGCCAACACCGATGCTCAGGCGCTGAAAAACATCGGCGCGCGGACCATCCTGCAACTGGGCACCGGCGTGACCAAAGGTCTGGGCGCGGGCGCCAACCCTGAAGTGGGTCGTCAGGCCGCGCTGGAAGACCGCGAGCGCATTGCCGAAGTGCTGCAGGGCACCAACATGGTGTTCATCACCACGGGCATGGGCGGCGGTACCGGTACCGGTGCAGCCCCGATCATCGCCGAAGTGGCCAAGGAAATGGGCATCCTGACCGTTGCGGTCGTGACCCGTCCGTTCCCGTTCGAAGGCCGCAAGCGTATGCAGATCGCCGACGAAGGCATCCGCATGCTCTCGGAAAGCGTCGACTCGTTGATCACCATTCCTAACGAGAAGCTGCTGACCATCCTCGGTAAAGACGCAAGCCTCTTGTCGGCTTTCGCCAAGGCCGACGATGTACTGGCCGGTGCCGTTCGCGGTATCTCCGACATCATCAAGCGTCCGGGCATGATCAACGTCGACTTCGCCGACGTGCGTACCGTGATGAGCGAAATGGGCATGGCGATGATGGGCACTGGCTGCGCCAGCGGTCCGAACCGTGCGCGTGAAGCGACTGAAGCGGCCATCCGCAACCCGCTGCTCGAAGACGTCAACCTGCAAGGCGCACGCGGCATCCTGGTGAACATCACCGCAGGTCCTGACCTGTCGCTGGGTGAGTACTCCGACGTCGGTTCGATCATCGAAGCCTTCGCTTCCGAGCATGCGATGGTCAAGGTCGGTACCGTTATCGATCCGGACATGCGCGACGAGCTGCACGTCACCGTAGTCGCTACCGGTCTGGGCGCGAAAATCGAGAAGCCTGTGAAGGTCATCGACAACACCGTTCACACCTCCATGGCGTCGGCGCAGGTGCAACAACCGGCTCCGGCCCGTCAGGAAGCGCCAGCGGTGAACTACCGTGATCTGGACCGTCCGACCGTCATGCGCAACCAGGCTCAGGCCGGTGCTGCGGCTGCCGCGAAGATGAATCCGCAAGATGACCTGGACTACCTGGACATCCCGGCATTCCTGCGTCGTCAGGCCGATTGATGGAATGTATCAGGCCTATGAAGGTGATTGGTGTTCAGCAAAGGCATGGTCTGCTATCATCGCCAGCCTTTGTTGATACCAGTTCGCAATTTGCGCTGAAGCGGCCCAAGCCATGATTAAACAACGCACACTGAAAAATATTATCCGTGCCACAGGTGTAGGCCTGCACTCCGGTGAGAAGGTCTACCTGACCCTCAAGCCTGCGCCTGTCGACACTGGCATTGTGTTTTGTCGCGCTGACCTCGACCCTGTGGTGCAGATTCCTGCCCGCGCGGAAAACGTCGGTGAAACCACTATGTCGACGACGCTGATCAATGGCGACGTCAAAGTGGACACGGTAGAGCACTTGCTCTCGGCCATGGCTGGCCTGGGCATCGATAACGCCTACGTCGAGCTCTCCGCGTCCGAAGTCCCGATCATGGATGGCAGCGCTGGACCCTTCGTATTCCTGATTCAATCGGCAGGCCTGGAAGAACAGGACGCCGCCAAGAAATTCATCCGCATCCTGCGTGAAGTGACAGTGGAAGACGGCGACAAGCGCGCCACTTTCGTGCCTTTCGAAGGATTCAAGGTGAGCTTCGAGATCGATTTCGATCACCCGGTTTTCCGGGACCGCACCCAGAGTGCAAGCGTGGACTTTTCCAGCACTTCGTTCGTAAAAGAAGTCAGCCGCGCACGTACCTTTGGTTTCATGAGTGACATCGAGTACCTGCGCAAGCACAACCTCGCACTCGGCGGCAGCGTTGAGAACGCAATCGTGGTCGACGCCGATGGCGTGTTGAACGAAGACGGTCTTCGTTATGAAGACGAGTTCGTCAAACACAAGATCCTCGATGCAATTGGCGACCTGTACCTGCTGGGCAACAGCCTGATTGGTGAGTTCAAAGGCTTCAAGTCCGGTCATGCACTGAACAACCAGCTGCTGCGCAAGTTGATTGAGCAGACAGACGCTTGGGAAGTGGTGACGTTCGAAGACGCCAGCACCGCACCGATCTCTTACATGCGCCCGGTTGCGGCGGTGTAAGTAAAAAACCTCTCTAGTTTTTTTGAAGGCCATCCTCGGATGGCCTTTTTTTATGCCTGTGGTTTTTGTGTTGCCTGCACTGGCCTCATCGCTGGCAAGCCAGCTCCCACAGGTTTACGGGTGAGACAAAAATTTGCAGCACACCTCAAATCCTTGTGGGAGCTGGCTTGCCAGCGATGGGGCCATCACCACCGCCGCAAGGCTTCAGGTTGATACCACCACCCGATTACGGCCCCCTTCCTTGGCCTGATACAACGCCTTGTCCGCCGCAAACAGCAACTGCTCCAGCGTCATCTCGCTGTCTGTCGTCCAGGTGGCAATGCCGATACTCACCGTCATCGCCCGTTCAGCCTCGTCCACCCGCGGCAGTTGCTCGACTGCCTGGCGAATATGCTCGGCAATGCGCTGCGCGCCCTGGCTGTCGGTCTCGGCGAGAATCACTGAAAACTCCTCACCGCCATAGCGCGCCACCAGATCCGCCGGGCGTCGCACGTTTTCGCCAATCACCCGCGCCAGGGTTTTCAGCGCCTGATCCCCAGCCTGATGCCCATGCCGGTCATTGAAGGCCTTGAAGTGGTCGGCATCGATCATCATCACTGACAACGGCTGGCCTGAGCGTTGGGCGCGAAACCATTCATGGCGCAAGGTCTGATCGAGCATGCGTCGGTTGGCCACGCCGGTCAGATCGTCGGTGGCCGCCAGTTGCGCCAGTTCGCGTTCGGCACGCTGGCGCAAGCGCAACTCGCGAGCGAGCAGCCAGGTCAGCCAGAGCAAGCCCACGCACAACACGCCGGTGGCACCGCTGATCAGCAGCGCGGTGCGCCGCCAGGTGCCGAACACTTCGTCGCTGGACAGCGCGACCATCACCGTCAGCGGCAGATTGCCGACTCGCGAATAGGTATAGAGACGTTGTTGCTGATCCATGCTCGAGGTGCTGGTGAAACTGCCTTTGCCGTCCTTGTCGCTGAGGATTTTCACCACATTGGGACGGTTGCCGAAGCTCTTGCCGACCGAGTCACTTTGCAGATACGGCTTCTGCGCGAGCAGTACGCCGTCACTGTTGATGATGTTCAGGGTGCTGTCTGTGCCGATGTCTAGGCTGTTGAACAACTGATCGAAGTAATCGAGCTTCAGCGACGCCACGGCCACCCCGGCGAACTCGCCGGTTTGCGTGGAGATCCGGCGGCTGAAACTGATCCGCCACTGATTGGCTTCATCGCAGTCGCAGCGTGTCTGGAACGGTCGGCTGATGAACATGCCGATATCGCGGTTGAAGGCGTGGGCGAGAAAATAATCACGGTCGGCAAAATTGCCCGGCTTCGGCTCGACCCGCGAAGAGTCCGCGACGACATTGCCAAGCTTGTCGAGCAGCAGGATATCGCCCTTGTAGCGCGCCGTGGTCGAGCGGTCGAACAGCGCCAAATGACGTATTTGTGGCGAGACGTTTTGCAGGTCATCCCGTTGCGCGGCGGCGATCAGGCCTTGCAGCGTCAGGTCGTACAGCTCGACCGTGCGCAATACATCGGCGTCGATCAGTTGCGCAATGGTCGTGGCGCTGCGGGTAGCGGACTCCTGAGCGCTGGCATGCTCGCGGATGAGCAGAAAGGTGACGATGCATACAATCGCGATCACGCTGAGCAGACTGCCGCAGATCAGCAGCCGCTCGGAGCGTTTGGACTTGCCCGTGGTGGACGGGGTACGGCTTACGATCATGATGAGATGTCGGTTGGGATGGTCTACTTAGCTTAGTTAAACACACACCACAGGGGAGAGCGCGGGCGGCTGCGATAATTGCGCCAGCTGCAATGAACAGCACGGTGAAACGGACGGGTAGGGCGCGCTTGCGAGGTCATTCGCCAAGGCAAATGACACGCCGGATGTCTTGAGATGGTGTGTTCCAGTCGTTACAGAGCAAGTGCATCGTGCTCAGACCAAAACGAAAAAGGCCGCTGAAAATCAGCGGCCTGCAATGACGACGGTTGAACGGGAAGAGCCAAACAACCGCGTCGAGGGAAACGGTGGCGCGGTGCGCCAATCAGCTGTCGGTTTCGCCGACTGGAGACTGGGAGGTCGCGGCTTGCGGGGCTTGCGAGGCGTCTTGTGTCTTGGCCATCACTTCGGCCTGATGCTGATCGAATGCTTGCGCGCGGGCGATATTGTGCGCCACGAACGCTTGCGATTCTTCAGCCATGGCCATCGGCGACAGGAACAATGAGGACAGAACGAACGCGCTGGCAATACCCATACTGTTGGACATCTTGAAAACCTTCTCGCTTGGCGAGTGCTGTTTGGTGCGGGCAAAGATAAGGTTGCCGGGCGTTGGGAAACAGCGTGATTTTCATAAATGACTGTTACAGCAAAAGCAAAGATCAATCGCGTGTAACTGATCGTTCCCATGCTCCGTGTGGGAATGTATTCACGGACGTTCTGCGTTCGGCTTGAAAAGGGACGCGGAGCGTCCGGGCTGCATTCCCACGCAGAGCGTGGGAATGATCGGTAGGACACCACTGTCAGTTCCCTCTCCCTTTGGGAGAGGGCTAGGTGAGGGGCTTTTCAGGTCGGTAAATACATTCCAAAGGTATTCACCCCCGATCACTGCGCACAAACACATCCCCGCCGTGCATCAACGCAATCGCCTTGACGATCGCCAGTCCCAACCCATGGTTATTGCCACTGTTACGACGCGACGCATCGACCCGATAAAAACGCTCGAACAAGCGTGGCAAATGTTCACTGGCAATCGGCGACCCGGGATTCGCCACCCCAATGCTCACCTGATGCTCCTCGGCCTCGATACACACCTCGATCACCTCACCCGGCTCGGTGTGCTGCACGGCGTTGCTGAGCAGATTGATCAACGCCCGGCGCAAATGCGCGACTTCGATCTGCACCTGCGCATCGCCGCTGACCCGCACTTGCACCTGCGCGTCTTCGAGAATGAAATCCAGATAGTCCAGTGTCGTTGCCACTTCATCGGCCAGCGAGGTCGAAGTCAGTCGGGTGGCTTTGTTGCCTTGGTCGGCGCTGGCCAGAAACAACATGTCATTGATGATCGAGCGCAGTCGCTCGAGCTCTTCCAGGTTCGATTGCAGCACTTCGAAATAGTGTTCGGCCGAACGCCCGCGAGTCAGCGCCACTTGCGTCTGGCCGATCAGGTTGGTCAGCGGTGAACGCAGCTCATGGGCGACGTCGGCGTTGAATGATTCCAGGCGCGAATAGGCCAGTTCGACACGCTCCAGGGTCGAGTTGAACGACTCTACAAACTGCGCAAGCTCCGGCGGCAGTGGCGACAACCGCAAGCGCCCGGCCCTCAACGGCGGCGCCAGACGCTGGGCTTCCTGGGACAGTTTGATCAACGGTTGGAGGCCAATTCGCGCCACCCAATAGCCCAGCGCTGACGCCAGCAGCACGCCGACGATCGCCAGACTGACCAAGGCAATCAGCAACTGATGTTGGGTCTGGTGAAAGGTCTCGGTGTTGATGCCGATCATGAAGCGCAGCGGCGGGCGCTGGTCCTTGGCCGGGAACTGGCTGACCAGCACTTTCAGCGGCGCGGGCTGATCCGGCAATTGCAGGTCGCGCATGCCCAGCGGGCCGTTGGCGACCGCGCGGATCTGTGGCGTGAGGTTGCCGTATTCGTATTGCGGGTTGCCGCTGGTAATCCAGAAGCTGATGCGTTTGTCTTCCTCGCCGAGCAGCTTGAGCTTGTTGTTGATTTTCACCCAGTGCTCCGGCGTGCCGTAACGGCCGACGGTGGATTCGAGCACGCTGTAACGCGCGTCGAGTTCGGCCTCGGGAAGCAGACCCAGGCCCTTGTCGACTTGTTGATAGAGCGCGCCGCCAATCAACACAAACACCAGCAGCGCCACCAGCGTGAACATTGCGCTGAGGCGCAGGGCAATCGAGTTACTGGGCACCACGGCTCTCCAGCACATACCCCATGCCACGAATGGTGTGCAGCAGTTTTTCATCGAACGGACCGTCGAGTTTGGCGCGCAGGCGTTTGATCGCGACTTCGACGACATTGGCGTCACTGTCGAAATTGATGTCCCAGACCATCTCGGCAATCGCGGTTTTCGAGAGGATTTCCCCTTGGCGGCGGGCGAGCACGCTGAGCAGCGAGAATTCCTTGGCGGTCAGGTCCAGCCGGGTGCCGGCGCGGGTGGCTTTGCGGCTGATCAGATCGATCCACAGATCGGCAATGCTCACTTGCACCGGTTCGTGGCCGCCACTGCGGCGGGTCAGCGCTTGCAGGCGCGCGACCAGTTCGAGGAAGGAAAACGGTTTGCCGAGGTAATCGTCGGCGCCGTCGCGCAGGCCCTTGATGCGGTCCTCGACGCGCTCGCGGGCGGTGAGCATGATCACCGGGGTCTGCTTGCGCGCACGCAGGGCACGCAGCACGCCGAAGCCATCGAGCGCCGGCAGCATGACGTCGAGGACGATCACCGCGTAATCGCTTTCCAGCGCCAGATGCAGGCCTTCGACGCCGTCGCGGGCGACGTCCACGGTATAGCCTTGTTCAGTGAGGCCGCGGTGCAGATAGTCCGCGGTTTTTTCCTCGTCTTCGATAATCAGAACGCGCATGACCGCCTCAGTCTGTGGTCGCCAATGCCGTTGCCGGCACAGGACGGGGCCGGTGGAACAGCCGCTCGAGCCATAAGTATATGACCGGCGTGGTGAACAGCGTCAGCATCTGGCTGACCAGCAAACCGCCGACCACGGCGATCCCCAACGGCTGGCGCAATTCGGCGCCGGTGCCGTAACCGAGCATCAGCGGCAGGGCACCGAGCAGGGCGGCGAGGGTGGTCATGATGATCGGCCGGAACCGCGTGATGCACGCCTCGAAAATCGCCTCCTGCGGCGACAGGCCCCGATGACGCTGCGCTTCGAGCGCGAAGTCGATCATCAGGATGCCGTTTTTCTTGACGATGCCGATCAGCAACACCAGCCCGATCAACGCCATGATCGAAAAGTCCTGCCCGCAGATCCACAGCATGATCACCGCGCCGAGACCCGCCGCCGGCAATGTCGAAATGATCGTCAGCGGATGCACGAAACTCTCATAAAGCACGCCAAGAATGATGTACACCGCCACCAGCGCCGCGAGAATCAGCCACGGCTGACTGGCCAGCGAACTCTGGAACGCCTGCGCCGCGCCCTGGAAATTGCCGCTGATCGCGGTCGGCATGCCGATCTCTGCCTTGGCCTGATTGAGCAGAATCACCGCATCACCCAGCGCCACACCGGGGGCGAGGTTGAACGACAGGTTGGCCGCCGGAAACATGCCGTCGTGAGCAATCGACAACGGGCCGATGGTCGGCGCATCGAAGCGCGCCAGCGCCGACAGCGGCACCATCTCGCCACTCAGCGGTGATCGCAGGTAGAAATAATTCAGGCTTTCGGCCTTGCCGCGCTGCTTGGTATCCAGTTCGAGGATCACGTTGTACTGGTTGACCTGAGTCTGGAATTCATTGATCTGCCGTTGGCCGAACGCGTCGTACAGCGCTTCATCGACATCGCTGGCGGTCAGGCCGAAACGCGCGGCGGCGCTGCGGTCGATGCTGATGTGGGTGATGCTGCCGCCCAGTTGCAGGTCATTGGAAATGTCGCGGAACGCCGCGTTGCTGCGCAGTTTTTCGGTCAGGCGTTGCGTCCACGTCGCGAGGGTCGCGCCGTCGTTGCTCTTGAGTACGTATTGGTACTGCGCACGGCTCGGGCCGGAGCTGAGGTTGATGTCCTGACCGGCGCGCAGATACAGGACGATGCCGGGGACTTTCATCAATTGCGGGCGGATGCGGTCGATGAACTGGCTGGCGCTGACGTCGCGATCGCCGCGTTTTTTCAGGGCAATCCAGAAGCGCCCGTTGGCGATGGTCTGGTTGCTGCCGGAGACTCCTACCGAATGGGAAAACGCCTGCACCGCCGGGTCGGCGGCGACGATTTCGGCCATCGCCAGGTGTTTTTTCACCATGTCGCCGTAGGAGATATCCGCCGCCGCTTCGGTGGTGCCGAGAACGAAACCGGTGTCCTGTACCGGAAAGAAACCTTTCGGGATAAAGATGTAACCGCCGATCGCCAGCGCCAGCGACAGACCGAACACGCCGATCATCAACTTCTGATGGGCGAGGGCGCGGCGCAGGCCGCGTTCATACCAGCCGAGCAAGCGTTCGCTGAAGCCCGGTTTGTCGTGGGCGTGGTGCGTCGGTTTGCGCATGAACAGCGCGGCGAGGGTCGGCGCCAGCGTCAGCGACACCACCACGGAAATCATGATGGTCGAGGTCGCGGTCAGGGCGAATTCCTTGAACAACCGCCCGACCACACCGCCCATGAACAGCAGCGGAATGAACGCCGCCACCAGTGAGAAGCTGATCGACACCACGGTGAAACCGATCTCGCCCGCGCCTTTGATCGCCGCTTCGCGCATGTCATCACCGGCCTCCAGATGCCGGTGAATGTTTTCCACCACCACAATCGCATCGTCAACCACGAAACCCACCGCGACGACGATCGCCACGAGTGTCAGGTTGTTCAGGCTGAACCCGAGGACATACATCAAGGCGAAACTGGCCACCAGCGACACGCCGAGCACCGCCGAGACGATCAGCGTTGCCGACAATTGGCGCAGGAACAACGCCATCACCGCGACCACCAGCAGGATCGCGATCAACAAGGTGATCTCGACCTCATGCAGCGAGGCGCGGATGGTCTGGGTGCGGTCGATCAGGGTTTTCACCTGCACCGAAGCCGGCAGCATGGCTTCGAGGCCGGGCAGGGCGGCCTGGATGCGGTCGACGGTTTCTACGATGTTGGCGCCGGGCTGGCGCGAGATCACCAGGTTCACGCCCGGACGATCACCGGCCCAGGCCTGCACGTAGGCATCTTCGGCACCGTTGACGACTTTGGCGACATCGCGCAGGTGCACCGGGGCGCCGTCCTTGTAGGAAACGATGAGCTGGCTGTAGTCCTCGGGGTGGAACAACTGATCGTTGGTCGACAGCGTGGAAATGCTCGACTCGCCGTACAGCGCACCCTTGGCGAGGTTGAGGCTGGTCTGCTGGATCGCCAGCCGAATGTCGGCGAGGGTCAGGCCGATTGCCGCCAGCTTATCCGCCGAGGCCTGCACGCGAATCGCCGGACGTTGCTGACCGGTGATGTTGATCTGGCCTACGCCGTCGATCTGACTGATCTGACGCGCCAACAGGGTTTCCACCAGATCGCTGAGTTCGGTGCCGGGCATCTGCGTCGAGCTGACGCTGAGGATCAGCACCGGGCTGTCGGCCGGGTTGACCTTCTTCCACGTTGGTAGCGTCGGCATGTCCTTGGGCAACTTGCCCGCGGCGGTGTTGATCGCCGCTTGTACTTCCTGGGCGGCAGTGTCGATGCTTTTGTCGAGGGTGAACTGCAAGGTCAGCAGGGACGAGCCCAGCGCACTGCTCGAGGTCATCTGGGTCATGCCGGGGATGGCGCTGAATTGCACCTCCAGCGGCGTGGCCACCGATGACGCCATGGTGTCAGGGCTGGCGCCGGGCAACTGCGCCGACACCTGGATGGTCGGGAATTCGGCTTCCGGCAGCGGTGCAATCGGCAAGCGCGGGAAAGCAATCACGCCCACCAGCACCAGCGCGATGGTCAACAGAATGGTCGCGACCGGGTGATCGATGCACCAGGTCGAAACGCCTTTGTGCGTTTTCATCGGCCCGGCTCCGCTTGCACCACTTGCGGCGGTTCGCTCATGACTTGCACGGTCGAACCGGGCTTGAGTCGCGACTGGCCATCCGTGACCAGCACATCGCCGGCGTTTACGCCCTTGATGATGTCCTGACCGCTGCCCTGATAAACCATCTGCACCTGCACGGCTTCAACCTTGTCGCCGTTGACCCGGTAAACGAAGTGTTGATCGAGGCCGCGCTGTACGACCGTGGGCGGAACCACCAGCGCATCCTTGTCCAGCGCCGTCTGAATTTTTACCGTGACCAGCAGGCCGGGCCAGAGCTTCTGGCTGGCGTTGGCGAATTCGGCCTTGGCGCGAATGGTGCCGGTGTTGGCGTTGATCTGGTTGTCGATCAGGGTCAGATGACCTTCGCCGAGCAGATTGGCGGTTTCGCCATCGGTGTCAGCGCCGATGTAGGCCTTGACCGGCGCGCGCTGCGGATGGTTGATCAGGCTTTGCAGGGTTGGCAGCATTTGCTGGGGCAGGGAAAACTCGACGGCGATCGGGTCGATCTGGGTCACGGTAAACAGGCCGGCGGTGTCGGTCATGCGCAGGAAGTTGCCTTCATCGACCGTACGAATGCCGACGCGGCCGGTGACTGGCGAGCGAATCTGCGTGTAGGACAGTTGCACCTGTGCTGCGTCGATTGAGGCCTGATTGCCTTGGGCGGTGGCCTTGAGCTGATTGACCAGTGCTTGCTGCTGGTCGTAGGTCTGTTTTGAAACGCCGTCGTCGACGCTGAGCAGTTTGTAGCGTTTGAGGTTGAGCAGCGCGACTTGCAGTTGCGCCTGGCTTTCGCCCAATTGCGCGCGGGCCTGATCGAGGCTGGCGCGGATCGAGCGGTCGTCAATGGTCGCCAGCAGGTCGCCCGTTTTGACCCGTTGGCCCTCTTTGACGAGGATTTTGGTGAGGATGCCGTCGATTTGTGGGCGCACCACCACGCTGTGCAGGGAGAGGACCGAGCCGATGCCGCTGGTGTAGCGGGGGACGTCTTTGGCGCTGACCGTTACCACCCGCACCGGGATCGCGGTGGGGGTCGCCAGTTTGGTCGGGGTCGGTTTGAGTGCAAACCAGAGGCCTGTGGCTGCCAGCAGGATCAGAAGGGTGGCGAGCAGGGCTTTGTTTTTTTCGATTCGCATGCGGTGTGGCGCCGATGGGTCTGGAGTTTGGGCAGGTTGGAGCTTTATATACGGGTTTGGGGGTCAGGAGGGTGACGGCTGGCTGACAGCGCTGTCAGTTTCGTTTGGGTGTTTATCCGTTGCTGCGGTAGCGGCCGCTGGCGGTTTCGCCTGACGGCGACTTACTTTTTTACAAGCGCCTAAAAAAGTAAGCAAAAAACGCTTGCTCCTACGTTCGGCCCTCGCAGGCTCGGGTTCCTTCGCTCCGGGATCGATCCGGGCGCAGCGGCTACGGTTTGCTGCGCTGCACCTACGTCCGCTGTGTCTGGCTGCGCCAGACGGTCACTGCGCTCCCACGCCCGGATCAATCCCTGCGCTCAGCCTTCCGATGTCGCTGGTGGATCAAGATCAAAAGCACTCGAGCTAACGCTCATTGTTGAGTGGTTAGAAGCGGGTGGTTGGCTTTGGTTTTGTGGTGTGGCTGCCCCTCACCCCAGCCCTCTCCCGAGGGAGAGGGAGCCGATTTTGGTTGGCTTCTGAGTTTGTGTTCGACTCGGTATTTCAGGTCGGCGTTGCTCTCGCATCCACCCCGGTCAGTCCCCTCTCCCTCCGGGAGAGGGCTAGGTGTGAGGTTGGTTTTTGGCCGTTAAATCTTGTGTTTCATCCTGCACATATTTGCCAGCCGAAGGTTCTGCCTTTTTCTCCAGCGGTGCAAAAAAACGCTGAGCATTGCCGGTCCCAAGCCGATTAACCCACTACGCTTCTCAAGATTCGCTCTCAAACGCGGATAACGCTTGTATAGCTCGGATTTTCTCCGGGCCGATCACTGCGGGGTGACCTTGATATGAAGCTGAAAACCGTAATGCCGTACGTGCTTCTCTTGCTTCCATTGACCGCGTTGGCCGCGCCTGGCAGTCAGTCAGGGGAGATTCGTTTTAGCGGGCAGATTGTCGATGCGGGCTGTGCGGTCGGGCGGGTCGGGGCGTTGGCGGGGAATGAGTCGCGGCGGGTGGAGCTGCAGCCGGGGCTGGCGTTCGATGTCGATACCCATCGCAATGCGTGCAGCGGGCAGTCGTTGCCGATTTCCATGCGTTACGAAGCGTTGAAGACTTCCAGCGACAAAGGCATCGTCACCGTCTCGTATCTGTAAACCGTTCGGCGTTCGATGCAATTCTTCAGGTGCCGAGCCAGGGCGTGCGGGTATACTGCGCGCCTTCGCGGCTCACTGATCGGGCCCGACTTGCTGCTTTGCGGAGCTTTTATGACTTCCCCGACCCTGCCACCGGTTGACGACGCTGTGAGCGCTGTCCCGGTTGAATTGGCCGACGCCAACGACACCAAAGCCGAAATCCCGGCATTCAAATTCCCGTTCAAGCCGGGTGACCTGGCCGCTGCCAAAGGCTCCAATCAGCCGTGGTACAAGAACGGCGCGAAGAACGGCCACACCAAAACCCCGGGCATGGCGCCGCCGGGTACGCGTCGTTCGATGGGCAAGCGCTGAGGTTCACTCGCGCCCACAGGTTTTTCGGTTGTTCATGAAATTTGTGTACGACACAAATTCCTGTGGGAGCGAGCCTGCTCGCGAAGAGGCCCGGATAAGCGCTAGAGAACCCGCATCAAGCCGCCCGCAGCGATATGAACGCATACGTCTGCGCCGGTTCGGTCACCACCTGCGCTCCGGCCGCCACGACTTGCCCCGTCACATCCTCTCCCGACAAATGAAACAGCCACTCACTCGACGCAGTCGTTAAGGGTTGCTCGCTCACCTGATCGATTATCTCCGCAAACGCGCTCATATTCGGCAGATACGCCGTGAACCCGTCGCCCTTCAGCGCCGTGGTGCGAATCCCGAGCAATGCGCAGATCGCATCCTTGCTTTGAATGTCATCGCGATCGGCCTGACGCGAACGCTGGATCAACTCGATCAATTCCTGATCAACCCATTGGCCGCCGGCAATCAACAAGGGTCCCTGTTCCCAGGATTCTGGCGGGCAATCCTTGGCCGCTGGGTTGAGCGGGATGTGCGGGTTGATCTCCGCCGGGTAGATCCGGCACACCAGCGGTCGCCGCTCATAGATCCGGCAGAGCTTGTCTTCGTCAAGATTCCGGCAGGGGCCGACGTTGTAAGCGGCGAAGGTGATCGCCACATGGGCATCGGTGCTGCCGCTGCGAACCCGCACTGAACGGCGTTCGGCGTGCTCGCGTTGCGCCATCGGCAGACCGAGGCCGTTGCCGAGGAAGGCCTCGACCAGCACGATCACCTGACCGCCATCCGCCGCCCACATGCGCGCCTCGGCCTGGGTCAGCGGGACATGGTGGTCGGTGCAGCATTTACCGCAGCCTACGCAGGAAAACGTCGTATTCATTGAGCGATCTGTCTTCAATCAGGGTGTGAACCGGCGGCGGAAAACCACCGTACAGGCCTGCATCGAAGCAAGTTGTGCGCCACTCAGCGGCTTTTGGCGGTCGGGCGGATCGAGTCCCACTCGGTGACGAACGCGGTTTTCGCGGATTTGCTGTACAGGCACAGCTCGGTGCCTTGCTGGCCCTTCATGTGTTTTTGCGGGTACTGGCCTTGCATGAGCACGGCGGTGTAACCGACGCGGTCATCGAATTGCGCCGGGGTGCCGACCGGTTTGGCGTTTTTCAGGCCGCTGGCCTTGGTGCAACTGGCGAGCACGGTTTTGTCGTAGGCGGCCCAGGCGTCGGGGCTGGAGGCGTGGGCCTGGGAGGCAAGGGCGGTTAGGCAGAGCAGGCTGGCGATGAGGGCTTTCATGGTGAGGCATCCTTGTTATTGGCCAAGGTTGGAGTATGCCTGAGGGTTAGAAGTTGCCAGTGCCGGCCGCATCGCGAGCAGGCTCACTCCTGCAGTCTGGAATGCATTTCAAAAGTGAGCGAGCCTGCTCGCGAAATCGGTGGGTCAGTCCGCCACCAATTCCCGGCGAACCACATACATCCCGGCACTCTCATACAGCCGCTGCGCCCGCAGGTTGTCCTCCAGCACTTTGAGATCAACAAACCCTTCGCGCCGCTGCTGAAACACTTTGAACGCATTGAGCAGCAACGCCCGGCCCAGTCCGCGCCCTTGCAGTCGCGGATGCACCACCAGATTCTTGATGTACGAACTGGTCCAGCACTGCGCCACACCCGCCACGCCATCGGCATCGCTGGCGACAAAGCACAGCGCCGGATCGTATTCGGGGTCGCTTTCAAAACGCTGCTGCCAGACCTCCAGCGCCGGCACCCGGCCACCGCCCTCGCAGTAGCCGAGTTGCATCAGCGCGTGCACGGCGGCTGCGGTTTGGGGGTGGTAAGTGCTGACCTCGACACCGTCCGGCCAGCGGATGTCCGGCAGATCTGCGCGCAGATCGCGGCGCATCAGCAAGCAGAATGTTTCAGTCAAAACTCAATGACCTTGCGCCGCAACGTGTTTGGCCGCTTCGATCAGGCAGTGGGTCAGTTCCGGCGAGGAGAATTTGGTCAGCACGCCGTTGGCCCCGGCCAGCCGCGCTTTCTCGCTGTTCATCGCGCTGTCGAGCGAGGTGTGCAGCAGCACATACAAATGCGCAAAGTCCGGTGTTTCCCGCAGCGTGCGGGTAAAGGCGTAGCCGTCCATCTCGGACATTTCGATGTCGGAGACGATCAGGTTGATCTGTTGCGCGGTGCCTTGCAGGTCGAGCAGGCAGTCGATGGCCTCCTTGGCGCTGCGTGCGGTGTGGCATTGCAGGCCGAGGTTGCGCAGGGTGTGCACCGATTGCTGCAGCGCCACCTGGCTGTCGTCGACCACCAGAATCCGCGCGTTGCCGAGCACTTCGGCGTCTTCCATGGTCAGGTCGGTCGGGGCCATTTCGATCTGCGCCGGGGCGATGCTGTGGATAACTTTTTCGATATCCAGCACCTGCACCAAAGTACCGTCCACCGAGGTCACGCCGGTGATGTAAGCGCGCGAACCGCCGGAACCGAACGGCGGCGGTTTGATGTCGGTGGTCAGGCAGTGGACGATCTTGCTTACCGCTTGAACGTGCAGACCCTGCTTCGAACGGCTGACGTCGGTGACGATCAGGCAGCCGCCGTTCGGGTCTTCCAGCGGCCGCTCGCCGATAGCCCGGCTCAGGTCGATCACCGACAGCGAGGCGCCGCGCAGGGTGGCGATGCCTTTGACGTGCGGGTGCGACTCCGGCAGCTTGGTCAGCGGCGGGCAGGGGATGATTTCGCTGACTTTGAGCAGGTTGATCGCCATCAGCTTGCCGCTGCGCAAGGTAAACAGAAGAAGCGAAAGTGAGTCTGCGCGGGCTTTTGTCGAGGACATTTGGACCTTCTGTGGAAAAAGGTGATGGGCGAAGGTGGAATCGCCAGAAACCATTGATGCCGGGTTATCGGCTTGATTGGGGTGGGCTTTAGATTTGTCGTCACAGATCAAAAGCCCCTCACCCAGCCCTCTCCCAAAGGGAGAGGGAGCCGATCGAGTTGTATTGCGTTATACGTCGACCTGAAAAAACGCGTCGATTATGGATTCGGCAGATCAGGTTCAGGCCGGTGAATTACTACAACATCCCCCAATCGGCTCCCTCTCCCTCCGGGAGAGGGCTGGGGTGAGGGTGTGCTTTTAGCTTTTCATCCCCAACCGCTTGGCCATCCGCCCAAGGTTCGCCCGATCAACCCCCAACTCCCGCGCCGCACTCGCCCAGTTATCCTGATTGCGCTCCAGTGCCGCGCTGATCAACTGGCGCTGAAACTGCTCGGTCGCGCTGCGCAGGTCGCCGCTGATCGAAGGCAATTCCCGCACATCAACCTCCATCGCAACCGAGTTATCCACAACCTCACGCGGCAAGTCCAGATCCGCCGCACTCAAACTGAGAATCTTCGGCCGCACCTTGCAGTTGCCCAGCGCCTTCAGCGCGCTGCGGCCGATCAGATGTTCCAGCTCGCGCACGTTGCCCGGCCAGGTATAGGCGAGCAGCGCTTCCTGGGCGTCGCTGTTCAGGCGCAGGCTGTTGAGGCCCATCCGTGAGCGGTTCTGTTCGAGGAAGAAGCCGCTGAGCAGCAGCACGTCGCGTCCGCGATCGCGCAGCGCCGGGACCTTCAGCGGGTAGACGCTGAGACGATGATAGAAGTCGGCACGATAGCGGCCGCTGCGCACTTCTTCGGCGAGGTCGCGGTTGGTCGCGGCGATCAGGCGCACGTCGACCTGATGTTCCTTGTCCGAGCCCAGGCGCTGCAACTGCCCGCTCTGCAACACCCGCAGCAATTTCGCCTGCACGGTCAGTGACAGTTCGCCGACCTCGTCGAGAAACAGCGTGCCGCCATTGGCCAGCTCGAACTTGCCACGGCGGTCGCTGGTCGCGCCGGTGAAAGCACCGCGAACGTGGCCGAACAGCTCGCTTTCGACCAGCGTATCCGGCAACGCGGCGCAGTTGAGGCTGATGATCGGCTTGTCGGCACGCGCCGAGGCGGCGTGAATCGCCTGCGCGACCAGCTCTTTGCCGACCCCGGTTTCGCCGGTGATCAACACGGTCAGATCGCTGCCGCCGACCAGATTGATCTCCTCGACCAGGCGTTTATGCGCTTTACTCTGACCGATCATCTCGCGCTGCTGCTGACCGCTGGCCTGACGATAGACCTCGGCGCGCTGATGCTCGTCTTCGGCGCGATTGGCCAGCCGTTCGATGCGTTCGGCGGCGTTGACCGTGGCCGCGGCGAGGCTGGCGAAAGCTTGCAGGGCGTCGAGTTCGATCGGCTCGAAACGTTCGGGATCGAGCGCGTCGAGGGTGATCAGGCCCCACAGTTTTTCATCGACGAATAACGGGCAGCCGAGACAGTCGTGCACTTGCAGATGATCGTCGAGACCATCGACCAGTCCGTCATAAGGATCAGGCAGTTCGCTGTCGGCGGCGAAGCGCGTCGGCCCGGCACCGGCCAGCAGAATGCCGAAGCGCGGATGTTCGCTGACCTTGAAACGGCGGCCGAGGGTGTCGGTGCTCAAGCCGTCGACGGCGAGCGGCACCAGCGATTCGCCATCCAGGCGCAACAGCGCTGCAGCGTCGCAGGGCAACAGGGCGCGCATGGCTTCGAGCAGGCGCCGATAGCGTTCGCCTTCGGGCAGTTCGCGCGACAGATCGGCAACCAGGGGGAGCAATGCGGTGAGCAGGGATTTGGCAGTCATGGTGTGTAGTCAAATGGACCTGATGTAGTCGCAAAGACTATAAGTCGGCTTGGGTCGTTATGACTACATAAAAAACAAGCGATTGATTTATAAGAGAAAAAAACTGGCACGAAAACTGATACTCCACAGATAACTTCAATAAAGCTCAGGAGTCACCTCATGCTTAGCGCTCAGGATCGTGCCATCGTCAAATCCACCGTGCCTCTGCTGGAAAGCGGCGGCGAAGCGTTGATCACCCACTTCTACCGCATGATGCTTTCCGAATATCCAGAGGTGCGCCCGTTGTTCAACCAGGCTCACCAAGCCAGCGGTGATCAGCCGCGCGCGTTGGCGAACGGCGTATTGATGTACGCCCGCCACATCGATCAGCTCGATCAGCTGGGCGATCTGGTGGCGAAAATCATCAACAAGCACGTCGCCCTGCAGATTCTTCCGGAACACTACCCCATCGTCGGCACCTGTCTGCTGCGTGCGATCTCCGAAGTGCTCGGCGATGAAATCGCCACGCCGGAAGTGATGAGTGCCTGGGGCGCGGCGTACGGCCAGTTGGCGGACATCCTGATCGGCGCCGAAACCGCCATCTATGATGAGAAAGAACAGGCGGTTGGCGGCTGGCGCGGGGCGCGTGAGTTCATCGTTGCGGCCAAGGTCGAGGAGAGTGCGGAGATCACTTCGTTCTACTTCGAACCGGCCGACAAGGGCCCGATTCTCGCCGCAGAACCCGGTCAGTACATCGGCATGAAGCTGATCCTCGACGGTGAAGAGATCCGCCGCAATTATTCGCTGTCGGCACTGGCGAACAACGGCCAGTACCGCATCAGCGTCAAGCGCGAACCGGGTGGCCGCGCCTCCAATCATTTGCATGATCAACTCCACGTCGGCGCGAGCATTGAACTGTTCCCGCCATCGGGCGAGTTCACCTTGTCGGCCAGCGATAAACCGCTGGTGCTGATCAGCGGCGGCGTCGGCATCACCCCGACCCTGGCGATGCTCGAAGCGGCGCTGCAAACCCAGCGGCCGGTGCATTTCATCCACTGCGCGCGCAATGGCAGCGTGCATGCTTTCCGCAACTGGATCGACGACCTCGCCGCGCGCCATCCGCAGCTCAAGCGTTTTTACTGCTACGCCGAAGATGACGGCGTCAGCCCGGCGGCGGACAAGGTCGGGATGCTGAGTCAGGAGCAGCTCGGCGAGTGGCTGCCTGCGCAACGTGACGTCGATGCGTATTTCCTTGGGCCCAAAGGCTTCATGGGCGCAATCAAGCGCCATCTGAAAGCGCTGGGAGTGCCGGAGAAGCAGAGCCGTTATGAGTTCTTCGGGCCGGCTTCTGCTCTGGAGTGATCTGAAAACCGAGTCGCCTGCATTCGCGAGCAGGCTCGCTCCCACCGGATTTGTGTTCGACGCAGATCCAGTGTGGGAGCGAGCCTGCTCGCAAAGCTTTTTGTGCGGCGAAAATCCATGCACCTGTGGGTTAATGGTTCCTTAACCGCTCTATCGTTTATTGCCCCGGTGTAGACTTGCGGCGACTTTCAGCCGCAAGCCAGCTGAACCATGGACAAACAAGGGAAAGGCAATGAGCGAGGAAACGATTCGATTGGGCCGTGAGCGGCGCTTTCTGGTGCTGCTGGGCGTGATCTGCCTGGCGCTGATCGGTGGTGCCCTGTACATGCAGGTCGTGCTCGGCGAAGCGCCGTGCCCGCTGTGCATTCTGCAGCGTTATGCGTTGCTGCTGATCGCGCTGTTCGCGTTCATCGGCGCAGCCATGCGCAGTCGTCGCAGCATTACCGTGTTCGAAGCGCTGGTGGTGCTCTGTGCGCTTGCTGGCGCCGCGGTCGCCGGGCATCACGTGTACACGCAGTTCTACCCGGCCGTCAGCTGTGGCGTCGATGTGCTGCAACCGATTGTCGATGATCTGCCGCTGGCGAAAATCTTCCCCCTGGGCTTTCAGGTCGACGGCTTCTGTTCGACGCCATACCCGCCGATCCTCGGCCTGTCGCTGGCGCAGTGGGCATTGGTGGCGTTCGTGCTGGTGGTGATTCTGGTGCCGTTGCTGACCTCGCGTAATCGAAAAGCACTGCGCTGAATCAACTTTTCGCAAGCGTGGCCGATACACAAAACGCCCCGATTGGCGGTTCAGCCAATCGGGGCGTTGCACGTTTCAGAGTGAGGCTGAACTCATCCTGACGGACGGCAAGCGAGGGTGTGACAAGTGTGCGACATGTTGTCACACAGGGGGTGTCGCAGAGGCGCCCACAGACTCCGATTGCGTCGTTGTTACAAAAAAGGATTGGTCGGTCTGAGGGTTTTTTTGCTTTAGGACGCAAGTGCCAGAGCAGGCAGTTTTAACAGCTTCAGGCAGATGGCCAGAAGCCTTGGGTTATCGGGCTTTGCGCCGTTCCGCTGTACGGAAAAAACCTTCGGAGCTGTCTGAACTGACGCGGGTGCGCTGACAGGTTTTGCGAAATTTGTTGAGAACGCCTTTCAACAACGCGCGACACTTTTGCAAAAATGGCGAGGGATTGTTGCCGTAAAAGATAAAAATTATTTCGGGATAAGACATGGTGTATAGGGCGCTACCTATCTACAATCGCCCGCACTGAATTCCCGGCGCTGTTCAGCCTTTATTAAGGAACTGATCAGAAGGTCGGGTGTCGAGCAAGCCGCGAGGCTTTCGAGACACCCAGGTGTCGGTGCCTTTCCAACTTTCCGCACCAAATGGAATTGGTCTGTAACAAGGCCTTTGACCACGAATTCGAATAAGAACTGAACGCTGTCCCAAGGTTTTGTCGAGCGTCTTGCGCGCGACGGGCGGCCCTTATTCAATCCAAAGAAAATGCCAACCCTTGGCAGGGTGAAGTGTTGGCGATCAAAACCCAACTGCATTGCGCAAGCTGCTTTAGAGGTCGTGAGATGAGTAAAAACAGGTACCCCAGATTACTAGGCCTAGTGCCGCTGCTCGGCACGTTGTTGCTGGGAGGCTGCAACATGACCTTGCTCAATCCAACGGGCCAGGTTGGCCTGGAACAGCGAAACCTGATCATCACCGCGACCCTGCTGATGCTGTTGGTCGTGGTGCCGGTTATCGTCATGACCTTCCTGTTCGCCTGGAAATACCGCGCGTCGAACAAGAACGCCGTCTACACCCCGAAATGGTCGCACTCGACCAAGATCGAAGTGGCGGTCTGGACCATTCCGGTCCTGATCATCATCGCTCTGGGTTACATCACTTACATTTCCACCCACGAACTGGACCCGTATCGTCCGATCCAGTCCGACGTCAAGCCTGTGACCATCGAAGTGGTCGCGCTGGACTGGAAGTGGCTGTTCATCTACCCGGAACAAGGCATCGCCACGGTCAACAAGATCGTGTTCCCGGCGCACACGCCAATCAATTTCAAGATCACCTCTGACGCTGTGATGAACTCGTTCTTCATCCCGGGTCTGGGCGGCCAGATCTACGCGATGGCGGGCATGCAGACCAAGCTGCACCTGATCGCCGACCGCAACGCTGAAATGGACGGTATCTCCGCCAACTACAGCGGCGCCGGTTTCACCGGTATGAAATTCAAGGCTATCTCCACCACTCAGGAAGATTTCGACGCCTGGGTAAGTGAAGTCAAGAAGTCACCTAAACAGCTTGATCAAGCTGAGTACGCGGCCCTTGCCAAACCGAGCCAGAACAACCCAGTCGAGCTCTACTCGTCGGTCACGCCGAACCAGTTCCAGATCATCGTCGACAAGTACGAAGGTATGAAGCCGGGCAAGCCGCTGAAGCACGAGAAGAAAGAGAAAGAAGTGGCGGCCACGGATATTGACGCGGGTTCGCATTCAGCTGCCGGGGCAGAGGAGTAAACGATGTTTGGTAAATTAAGTTGGGAAGCAGTCCCATTCCACGAGCCGATCGTGATGGTGACCATCGCCATGATCGCCCTCGGTGGTCTGGCGCTGTTCGCTGCGATCACTTACTTCAAGAAGTGGACGTACCTGTGGACCGAGTGGCTGACGTCGGTCGACCACAAGAAAATCGGCGTGATGTACATCATCGTCGCCATGGTCATGCTGCTGCGCGGTTTTGCCGACGCGATCATGATGCGTACCCAGTTGGCCATGGCCACCGAAGGTTCGCCTGGCTACCTGCCACCTGAACACTATGACCAGATCTTCACCGCTCACGGTGTGATCATGATCATCTTCATGGCGATGCCATTCTTCACCGGCCTGATGAACCTTGCAGTGCCGCTGCAGATTGGCGCGCGTGACGTGGCGTTCCCGTTCCTCAACTCCCTGAGCTTCTGGCTGCTGGTGTCCGGCGTTGTGCTGATCAACCTGTCGCTGGGCGTCGGTGAATTCGCCAAGACCGGTTGGGTTGCCTATCCACCGCTGTCGGGTCTGCAATACAGCCCTGGCGTGGGGATGGACTACTACATCTGGGCGCTACAGCTGTCCGGATTGGGTACGACGCTAACGGGGGTCAACTTCCTCGCGACCGTACTGAAAATGCGTACCCCTGGCATGAAACTGATGGACATGCCGATCTTCACCTGGACCTGCACCTGGGCCAACGTTCTGATCGTGGCTTCGTTCCCGATCCTGACCGCGACCCTGGCACTGCTGACCCTTGACCGTTATATGGATTTCCACATTTTCACCAATGAACTTGGTGGCAATCCAATGATGTACGTCAACCTGTTCTGGGCCTGGGGCCACCCTGAGGTTTACATCCTGATCCTGCCGGCCTTCGGCATCTTCTCGGAAGTGATCTCGGCCTTCACCGGCAAGAAACTGTTCGGCCATCACTCGATGATCTACGCCTCGGGCGCGATCTCGGTACTGGGCTTCATGGTCTGGCTGCACCACTTCTTCACCATGGGCTCGGGTGCCAGCGTCAACGCCTTCTTCGGTCTGGCGACGATGCTGATTTCCATCCCGACGGGTGTGAAACTGTTCAACTGGCTGTTCACCATCTACCAGGGCCGTCTGCGCTTCACCAGCCAGGTGATGTGGACCCTGGGCTTCATGGTGACCTTCGCCATCGGCGGCATGACCGGCGTACTGCTGGCCATCCCGGGTGCTGACTTCGTGCTGCACAACAGCCTGTTCGTGATCGCGCACTTCCACAACGTGATCATCGGCGGTGCGGTATTCGGTTACATCGCTGGCTTCGCGTTCTACTTCCCGAAAGCGTTCGGCTTCAAGCTGCACGAAGGCTGGGGTAAAGCAGCGTTCTGGTTCTGGATCTCGGGCTTCTTCGTCGCGTTCATGCCGCTCTATGCACTGGGCTTCATGGGCATGACCCGTCGTCTGAACGCCACCACCAACCCTGAGTGGGTACCGTACCTGTACGTTGCCATGTTCGGTGCGGTGATGATCGCTGTCGGTATCGCCTGCCAACTGATCCAGCTGTACGTCAGTGTGCGTGACCGCAACAAGCCAGAGAACGTTTGCGATCACGGTGACCCGTGGAATGCACACACCCTGGAATGGTCGACCTCGTCGCCACCACCGTTCTACAACTTTGCTGTGCTGCCTAAGGCTGACTGCATCGACCCGTTCACTGAAGCCAAGGAAAACGGTACTGCGTACCAGCGTCCGGCCAATTACGAGCCGATCCACATGCCGAACAACACCGCCACTGGCGTGGTGATGGGCGCACTGTTGACCGTCTTCGGTTTCGCGATGATCTGGCACATCTGGTGGTTGGCAATCGCCAGCCTGGCCGGCACCGTCATCTACTTCGTGATCCACGCTGCACGTGACGACCAGGGCTATATGGTTCCGGTTGAAACGATCGAGCGTATCGAAGCCGAGCAGCACAAGCGTCTGGTCGCGGCAGGGAAAATCCCGGCCGGTGCCACCCGTGTTGAAACCTCGTTGGAACAGGCTTAAACCATGTCGAACTTAGTGACCAATGTTGGACACGCCCATGGTGACCATGGGCACGATGACCATCACCACGACTCGGGCGAGATGACCGTATACGGTTTCTGGCTCTACCTGATGACCGACTGCATTCTGTTTGCGTCGATCTTCGCGGTGTACGCAGTACTGGTAAACAACGTTGCCGGTGGCCCATCGGGCCACGACATCTTCGAACTGCCTTACGTGCTGGGCGAAACCGCTCTGCTGTTGTTCAGTTCGATCACCTACGGCTTCGCCATGCTGGCGTTGTACAAAGGCAAGAAGCAGGCGGTCCTGGGCTGGTTGTTCATGACCTTCCTGCTCGGCGCGGGCTTCATCGCCATGGAGATCAACGAGTTTCACCTGCTGATCTCCGAGGGCTTCGGTCCTAGCCGTTCGGGCTTCCTGTCGGCGTTCTTCACCCTGGTCGGTACTCACGGTCTGCACGTTTCGGCCGGTCTGATCTGGATGGGCGTGATGATGTACCAGGTCAACAAGCACGGCCTGACGGCGACCAACAAGACCCGTCTGAGCTGCCTGAGCCTGTTCTGGCACTTCCTGGACGTGGTGTGGATCTGCGTATTCACCGTTGTTTACCTGATGGGGACTCTGTAATGGCTAATGCACACTCCCATGACAGCCATGATGCTGGCCACGGCAGCGTTAAGTCGTACGCCATCGGCTTCATCCTGTCGGTGATCCTGACCGTCATCCCGTTCGGCCTGGTGATGTACCCGAGCCTGCCGAAGGCGACGACGCTGGCAATCGTGCTGTTGTTCGCAGTGATCCAGGTGATCGTTCACCTGTATTACTTCCTGCACCTGGACCGTTCCATTGCTCAGCGCAACAACGTGATCGCATTCGTCTTTACGGCGATCGTGATCGTGCTGCTGGTTGGCCTGTCGCTGTGGATCATGTTCAGCATCCACACGTACATGATGGCGAAGTGAGGTAGACCCGATGTCGCTCAAGCACTTTATCCAAATCACCAAACCGGGGATCATTTTCGGTAACGTGCTTTCTGTGGCAGGCGGGTTCTTCCTGGCCTCGAAAGGGCATGTCGATCTGGCGGTGTTTCTGGCCGCCATGATCGGTACTTCCCTGGTCGTGGCCTCCGGTTGCGTGTTCAACAACTGCATCGACCGCGACATCGACCTGAAGATGGAACGCACCAAGAACCGCGTGCTGGTCCAGGGCTTGATCTCCCTGAAACTGGCACTGGTTTACGCGACCATTCTGGGTGTTCTCGGCGTTGCCTTGTTGTACAAGGTGGCCAACCCGTTGGCTGCCTTGTTCGCAGTAATCGGCTTCATCATCTACGTCGGCTTCTACAGCCTGTACCTCAAGCGCAAGTCGGTTCACGGCACGCTGGTGGGCAGTCTGTCGGGCGCCATGCCGCCAGTGATCGGTTACGTCGCCGTAACCAACAGCTTCGACATGGCCGCGCTGACCCTGCTGGTGATGTTCAGCCTGTGGCAGATGCCGCATTCCTACGCCATCGCGATTTTCCGCTTCAACGATTACCTGGCCGCCTCGATTCCGGTGCTGCCAGTGAAGCGCGGGATTCAAGTGGCGAAGAAGCACATCCTGCTCTACATCCTGGCGTTCCTCGTAGCGACCCTGATGCTGACCTTCAGCGGCTACGCCGGCATGAGCTACCTCGCCGTCGCCGCGGCCATGGGCATGTACTGGCTGTACATGGCCTGGACCGGCTACAAGGCAGTGGATGACACGGTCTGGGCACGCAAGCTGTTCGTGTTCTCGATCTTCACCATCACCGCGCTGAGCGTCATGATGTCCCTGGACTTCAAGGTGCCAAGCGAGCTGCTGCTGACGTACGCGCCGTAAGGTTTACAGGCTTCACGAAAAACCCCGCACATTGAGAGATGTGTGGGTTTTTTGTTGGCTGAAATATGCTCGTTCGGGGTGCTGCCATTCGCGAGCAGGCTCGCTCCCACAGTTTGCGGTTGCGGCCATTCGGTAAAAGACCTAGATTCGGATCCAACCCCGACAGTAGTAGCTCCAAGCCATCCTTCGGTGCTCGACTGTCTCAACCCGTGCATTGATCAAAAGGCTGGGCGCAATGACCGAACGGATGACCTGCGATGAGCGCTTTATCGCCCTGGCCGAAGAACTGAACTACGACATCTATGGCGAGAACACCGCCGGTGGCAATTACGCGCCGTTGATTCGGCATCATGATGAGCTGTACATCAGCGGGATGGTGCCGCGGGTCAATGGCAAGATTCTCTATCCGGGTCGGGTCGGGCTGGAGTTGACCCTGAAGGACGCGCAAGCCGCCGCGAGCATCAGCGCCATGCGTTGCCTGGCGTTGATCGTCGATGCGGTGGGGTCGCTGGACAAGATCCGCGCGTTGTTGCGGGTGACGGTGTATGTGAAGTCGACGGCTGATTTCGTCGACCTGAGCGAAGTAGCCAACGGCGCTTCGGATGTGTTCAGCCATGTGCTGGGCGATGCTGGGCGGCATACGCGCACCACCATTGGTGTGTATCAGTTGCCGAAGAATGCGGCGATTGAAGTGGACATGATTGCGGCGGTGCATGCTTCGGCTTGAGGTCTGTGGTGCCTGTTTCCCTCACCCTAACCCTCCCGAAACGTCGGACCGCCCGGAGGGAGAGGGGACTGACCGAGTCGTTCTCTGAAACTACGGCGACCTGAATATTGAGTGAACCGCAATCTTGAAAACAGCCTGAATCGGCTCCCTCTCCCTCGGGAGAGGGCTGGGGTGAGGGGCGGCGATCGATTCAACACCACCAATCCCCAGCCGAAAAAAAAGCCCCGCCTGATCACTCAGCGCGGGGCTTCTTCACAAGCACTCTGCGGCTTACTGCGCCGCGATGCTGTACCCCTCAAACGCCGTCTTCTGCTGCAACGCAGTAATGATGTTCTTACGGTTCACAGCCTGTTCCGTCCCGGCATTGTCCAGGAAGGTTTCGCTTTCCAGCTCGGCTTCATCGCCTTCACCGACGAAGGTGAAACCAAGGAATTCCAGCGCTTCACGATCTACGTTCAGACGCGAACGCGGCGTGCGCAGCGGCAGGGTCACGCTGGCGCCGTCCTTGCTGATGGTGAAGATTTCGACTTCTTTCTTCTTCGCAGCCTTGCCCTTGCCGCCGCCCGGATTGCTGATCGCCTGATGGGTCTGGTTCAGCACTTTCAACGCGAGGCCGTAGACGATTTCCTGAAACGCCGGATCGTCCTTGAAGCTGGACAGAATGCGCCCGATCGAGAACTTGCTGCTCAGGTCTTCCAGCGCGGCGAGGTCCGCAGCCTCGGCGTCTTTCAGCGCTTTGAGTTCGCCCATCAGTTCGTAGGCCTTGTCGTCATCGAAACTGTCGTGGGCCTGACGAATCGCGGCGCGCAGTTCGCGGATCTGGTCACTCTCGCGCGTCGACTGGAACGCGTCGAGGACCATCTCGCTGATGATTTTGGCTTGTGGCAGGTGTTGTGAAAGATTGATGGAGTTTTCGTATTCCGCTTTGGACGACTGGGTGGCTACGGATTCAGCGGTGTTGAAATCGGACATTGAAATTTCACTACTTTTAACTTGAATGGAGACGAACAAGCCCAGGGCTTTTTCAGGCCGACTAATTTAGGGGAGCGGGGCGGCGTTGTCACGGAGCAACGGGCTGGTGGTCGGGTTTTTTCCCGGCCGCTGCTATTTCTGACGCGGACGTTCCATGGCAATCACGGAAATCTCAAAGCCCAGACTGGCGAAAAAGGCTTCCGCGCCGTCGCGTCCCGCACGCAGCACCCAGGTGATGTCAGGGTTGTCGCCCATCACATGCTCAACCAGCGCCCGGCCAATGCCCTGGCGTTGATGCTGAGCATCAACCACCACCATCGACAGGTAGCCATTGGAGACTTCGTCAGTGATGCCGCGGGCGAAGCCGACGATCTGATCGCCGAGCAGGGCGACGGCTGTGCGTTGCGAATTGGCGATCAAGCGAGCGAACGATTCGGCGTCGCCGGTGCGATGGCGCCAGCCATGTTTGCCGAGAAACAGCCGTGCCGACTCTGTTTCATCGGGACGCAAGTTGCGAACGTTGAGCGTGGTCTGCATGGATTGAAGTCCTTTTCAGCTTTCGATGGTCGAGCGCCCTGCGTCAGGTTTCCCCCACGTGCGCATCGCAAATTCGACGAACCTTCTTAGCTTCGGCAAACGATAACGATCCGGGGCATACAGCAAATGCATCGGCCGACTCGGTGGCGGGTAATCGGCGACTACCTTGACCAGTTTGCCTTCGCGCAGGTCCTGTTCGACCAGTGCGTCGGGCAGCATCATGATGCCCATGCCGTTACGCGCGGCCTGGTGCAATCCGGCGGAACTGTTGATCAGCAGCGGCCCGCTCACGTCGACGAGGACTTCTCCGTCCGGGCCGCTGAGGCGCCAGCGCTTTTCCACCGATTGCCAGTCATCACCGGCAGGGTAGGCAAACGACAGGCAGTCGTGTTGCTGCAAGTCCTGTGGCGTGTGCGGCATGCCGCGTCTCGCGATGTAGTCGGGGGAGGCGCAGACCGTCAGGGTGTAGTCGATCAAGGGGCGGGCGATCAGGTTGGACGACTCATCGAAACTGCCCAGCCGAAACGCGACATCGAGGCCATTCTCCAGCAGGTCCGGGCGGCCGTTGGTCAGTACCACGTCGAGTTTCACTTGCGGATACAGCAGGGCATATTCGCTGAGCGCCGGGGTCAGGCGTTCGACGCCAAAGGTCAGCGGCGCGGCAATGCGCAGCAAGCCGCGTGGCTCGTCGAGGGCCTGTTCGGCAAGGCGTTCGGAGTCGGCGACCAGACCGAGCACGTCCAGGCAGCGCTGGTAATAGACGCTGCCGAACTCGGTGAGCCGCTGGCGGCGGGTGGTGCGCTGCAGCAATTGCACGCCGAGCCGTTGCTCCAGTGCGCGCAGGTGATTGCCGACCATGGTCGTCGACATGTCGCACTGCAAAGCGGCTGCGGTCATGCTCCCGCCCTCGACAACTTTGACGTACACGCTCATCGACTGGAACAAATCCATTATCAAGCCCGGCTTTTAAATGATTGAAGTTTTGCCGAGTTTATCCAGTTTCGCTGGCTAACCATACTGCCAGCACACCGACCGAACTGGAGTTTCACGTCATGACCGCCGCGCTGATGAACACCTACCAACCACTGGCCCTCAGCTTCACCAAAGGCCTGGGCACGCGCCTGTGGGATCAGGCCGGTCGTGAATACCTGGACGCAGTGGCCGGGGTGGCGGTGACCAACGTCGGCCACTCGCATCCGCGCATTGTTGCGGCGATCAGCGAGCAGGCGGGATTGCTGCTGCACACCTCCAATCTGTACAGCATCGACTGGCAGCAACAGTTGGCCAGACGGCTGACCAGATTGGCGGCCATGGAGCGCGCGTTTTTCAACAACTCCGGCGCCGAGGCCAATGAAACCGCGCTGAAACTCGCGCGTTTGTATGGCTGGCGCAAGGGGATCGAACAGCCGCTGGTGGTGGTCATGGCCAACGCGTTTCATGGCCGCACGCTCGGCACCTTGTCGGCCAGCGATGGTCCGGCGGTGCGTCTGGGCTTCAACGAACTGCCGGGGGATTTCGTCAAAGTGCCGTTCGGCGATCTCGCCGCGCTGGAGCAAGTGCAGCGTAAACACGGCGAGCGCATCGTGGCGATTCTGGTCGAGCCGATTCAGGGCGAAAGCGGCGTGCAGGTCGCGCCGCCCGGTTACCTCAAAGCTCTGCGCGATCAATGCAATCGCCACGCGTGGCTGCTGATGCTCGATGAAATCCAGACCGGCATGGGCCGCACCGGGCAGTGGTTCGCCTTTCAACACGAAGGCATCGTTCCCGACGTCATGACCCTGGCCAAAGGCCTCGGCAATGGCGTGCCGATCGGCGCTTGCCTGGCACGCGGCCGCGCGGCCGACCTGTTCACCCCCGGCAGTCACGGCAGCACCTTCGGCGGCAACCCGCTGGCCTGCCGAGTCGCCTGCACCGTGCTGGACATCATCGAAGAACAAGGTCTGCTGGACAACGCGCGGGTACAGGGCGAGCGCCTGTTGGCCCGGTTACGCGCAGAGCTTGCCGACATCCCCAATGTGCTGGCGATTCGCGGACAGGGACTGATGATCGGCATCGAGCTGAAACAACCGGTGCGCGACCTGACCATGATTGCCGCACGGGATCATGGCTTGTTGATCAACGTCACCCGCGGCAAGACGATACGGCTGCTGCCTCCGTTGACGATTGATGAGCGGGAGGTGGGGATGATTGTCAGAGGGGTTGGGCGAGCACTGGCCTCTAGTCAATCGTCGTAATCACGGCATCGCAACAGCTGGAGCACTTACTGCTTCAGCTGTATTCATCATTGCGCAGTAATCTGCAAAGGAAATCATTACCACAGGATCGGCACTTCGCCTGATAACGAGCAGGGGCGTGCGGTCGTTGATGACCTGATCCATGGATTTTGCAAGGCACGCTCGGACTTTGCTGTAGGCGATGGTTTGCATGAGTTAGACCTTTGGTGGGTAGAGCACAATTCGGCAGGATTCAATTGTGTTCAGTATCACCCAGGTATTCTGGAGACGTTTCCGAGAGGTTTGTAATCCCGATCGCCAGTACTTGTCAGCAACTGGGCTGCCGTTAGATGGCACCTCACCAGCCATCACTTAATCCGGCTCATCCCCCAACTCCGGCGCCAACATCCGCGTCTTCACCGCCCCATTCGAATTGTGTTGAACAATCTCGCTCGGCTGCCCCTGTTCATTGAAAAACACCTGTCCGATCCCCGCCGAATTCCACAGCCGTTCCCCTGCCTCGGCATGTTCGGGCGTGTACGGCACGATGCGCATCTGCCGGCGCTTGGTGAACCAGTTCAACGGCGAGCGCGGTGAGTAGAGCCAGCGGTTGAGGCGGTCGAACCATTCCAGCAGGGCCGGTGGGAATTCGTTTTTGATGCCGCTGCTGGTGATCTGCCAGATGCGTGGGCCGGCCTTGCGATGGCGGATCAGCACTTCGTAGACGAACGAATAATGCACGTCGCCCGACAGCACCACGTAATTTCCCGGTGTGCGCGAGTGGCGGAAAATGTTCAGGATCACTTGCGCGGCGCCGCGATGGGCCATCCAGTTTTCCGCATCGACCAACAGCGGATAACCGCACCAGCTGAAGACCTTTTGCACAGTCTCGATGAGCTTCACACCAAAGATCGGTGCCGGGGAAACGATGATCGCCGACGGGTGATCGAGCAGTTCCTGCTGCAGTTCGCTGAGCGCTTCCCAATCGAGCAAACCCGAAGGTTGCTTGAGCGCCATTTCACTGCGCCAGCGCCGTGTGCGCGTGTCGATCACCACCAGCGCCGGACTGCTCGGCAGAACGAAATGCCACTGCTGAAAGCGCAGCAACTGATCAATCAAATCGTCCTGCACCGGTTGGTCCAGATAACCGTCATCGCCGCTGGCGCTCAGCTGTCGGGTCTTGGCCAATACGTCCTTGAATGCATCGGGATTGTTGCCCCAGCCTTGGCACAACAGATAAGCGATCAGCGCATTGCCGATGATGCGCTTGGAAAACGGATGGCCGTAGGCGGTTTCTTCCCACTGCGCGGACAGGTTCCAGTCATCGGTGATGTCGTGATCGTCGAAAATCATCAGGCTCGGCAGATGCGCCAGTGCCCGGGCGACGTTGCCCAGGCCGGCCTTGAAGGCATCGATGCGCGTCTGTTCGAGGCGGTAGCGCTTCAGGCGTGGCGGCGTCAGCGTCGGTGCCTGCGGATTGATCAGCGACCACGGCGTCGGCGACCACACCAGCAGGTACATCGCCATGACTTCGGCGAAGGTCACCAGATGATTGTCGGCGCTGCTGCTGGTGAAAATCGGCTTACGCGCACCGCCGAAAAATCGCTCGCGCAACGTCTCGTTGCTCTCCAGCGCCGGTAACAAATCCGCGCGGTGATAGTAGCTGGCCGGGTGTTCGTAGAGCTTGGCGCTGTCGCTGACGACTGCGCCTTCGAGGTGCTCGTCGAACAGGCCGAGCCGTTCAATCAACGCATGAATCGCCCGCAGCATCGGCCCGGCCACGTCGTCGGCGTAGACCTGATCGCCGCTCATCATCAGCAGCGTCGGGCGTTGTTGCGGTTCGGTTTCCTCAGCCAGCAGCTGATCAACGCAAAGCAGGCCATCGGTGGCCGGGTGATGCGGCTTGCGGCAGGAACCATGCAGCAACTGATCGATCCGCGCGCGCAGGACGAAGTTCGGACTCGTCGCCTCGCCATACAGCAGATGCGGCGCCCAGTCGGCAACACCCGCGGCGTTATCAATCAGCAGGTCATAGTCGATACGCGTATCGCAGGGCAGGGCGCTGTCGAGGGCAACATCAATCAGGTGAACAAACGCGTGACGGCCTACGGGAATGACCGTGCATTTCCCGGCATCGAGAGGAATGTCTCCTACACCTTGCAGGCGCAAGGTCAGCGCCAGTTCACGGCTGCCGACCAGCCACATGACCAGCCGCGTGGGCTGCAGACGGCGCAACAGCGGGCCGGCCAGCACCGGCGGCAGCAAAGAGGGATCAGTCAGGTGTCGAGACATCGAAGGGCAAAGCTCAAGGCGCACAGGCTGGCGATGATAACGCAGCCGGCGCCTTGAGCGCTTAAGCGAGGCTTAAGAGGCGGCTTTTTGTACTTTCAGCGCCAGCAAGCGCCATTCGCCAGCCGTCGCGTCAACCCGTGGCTGCTCTTGCACAGAGCAATCGAAACGGTAGGTGACATCGTCGCCATTCATGTTGCGCGCGGTGACGCTGTTGCTGAAGGTGTAGACCTGATTCTTGAAGCGATGGCTGACCAGCGCTTTGCTATCGGCAAAACGCGCCGAAGCGGGATAGCGCAGGGTGCTGGTCACGAACGGGCTGCACATCACATAGGCGATCATCGACTTGTCGGCCTGTTCGTCGCCGCGCAATTTCTTGTTCAGCGCGGCCAGGGCCATGCGACCCTCATAGTCGCTTTGATTCAGCACCGTCTGCACCGCCATGGTTTTTGGCGCCCGGCTGGCGTAGTTCGGCAACAACGCCGAGTCGGCAGGGGGACGGCGCGGCGTCCGGCTCGATGGCCGCAAAAGCCGGCGCATCTTTCAGCTCGGCGGCGGGTGCGACTGCCTCGGCTTCGGGCAACACAGAGGTCGGTTCGACGTTTTGCGCCACGACACTCTCGGGCTGCTCGTCTTTATACGCAGAAGGAAACAGCGACAGCGTGATCGACAACACCACCAACCCGACAATGAAACCGCCCGCCGCGCCAACGATGTTGCTGTAGAAAATATTCCAGCTACCGCGGTTCTTCACCACCCAGCGCCACATCAAACCCCAGACCGCGACAAACGCCAGAAAACGCAGAAACTCCATTTGATCCTTTCCCTTGAACCTTCATAACCTGAAACGGCACTCATCGACGGTGTGTGCCAAAGATGGCCGGCAAGATAACAAAATAGGCGCGCCGTCCGGTTATGGTTGCGGAAAATAATTCGCCGCCAGAAACATCAGCGTGACCATCCCCGCAGCGAAACCACAGACCCCCGCGAGCAGTTGCCGGGCGACCGGATGCACTGGCTGTCGCCGCTTGGCCATCCACAACCACACCCCCGCCAGGACGCCGGCGCTGGTCATGAAACTCACCAGGCTGCCATGCAGTCCCGGCGTTGCCATGGTAGTGCCGAACAGCCCGTCATAAATCAGCGTGAAGACAATGCCCGCCACCACGGCACTGCCAGCCCCGGCAAGGTTCGCCAGCAGCAGATTCCAGTTCCCACGCTGCCGCACCACCCAAAACCACATGGCAGCCATGACCCCTGCACACAACAAAGCATCCATCGAATTTTCCTTCCTTCCACGAGACAGAGACGACGACTGGAAGCGTCAGTAGCGAGTGGACGGCAAGATAGCAAAATAGTAGCGTCGCGCCATGCCTTCTCTGTCATGGACTGCGCGTCGCTGATCAGAAGAAATACCGGGATGTTTTCTCAAGCAATGCCCGCGCAACATTCAAAGAATGTCGCGCAAATACGCCGTGATCGCGAGCAGCGGCTGCCCCAACTGCTCCAGCGATTGCGCCTGACTCAATTGCGCCGACAACTTGCTCAACTCCCGCCCCAACGGCTTCTCAACCCCACCCAACGCATCCATCGCCAGGCTCAGGCATTCACTCATCTTGAACTGAATCGCCTGCACATCGCCGCGCTTGACCAACAGCTCGAAAATGTCCTTCTGGTAATCGCCCATGACCATGTCATCACGCAGAATCGGGCTCAGGCCTTCCTCCTCGTAGGCGAGTTTGAGAGAGAAGAGGGCGATGGTTTCCAGTGAGGTTTCCATGGGGTGTCTTGTCAGTTGAATGGAGGACTTGGAACCGATGCGCACACGAAGATGCCGCCGGCAGCCTGTAGCGCGGGCGTGATTATACGAGCCGCTGGTGCAGCGTTGACATTCATTTTGTTGTGGCGCTTTGATTAGATCAGTTGAACATCAGTGGAGTAACTACCATGGAATACGACGAACAATTGATCGACGACGCCGTCCTTGCCCTCCTGGCGGCTTACGCCTCCGACCGTGGTCATACCTGGAAAGGCTATGACTTCGAGATCATGAATCGATTGCATGAGCAGGGTTTGATCAGTGATCCAGTTAACAGGAACAAATCGGTTTGGTTGACGGAGGAGGGGTTGGAGCGTGGGCGGGCGATGGCGGCGCGGTTGTTTGGGGGAAGTGCTCAGGCTGAGCCTGCAAACGACTCCGACACCTGAGTCCGTACTATGTCACGTGCGACCCGCGCGGTGGTGAGCCTTCAGCGTTGCGCGTCCACTTTATTGCAGACGAAAAAAAGGCCTTGCAAAGCAAGACCTTTCTTAATTTTGGTGCCCGAGGGAGACTCGCTTGTTCCAGATATCCTGTGGTCTGTAGAGGATTCCGAAAGTTTGGGATACAAGCTGGGATACACGGTGTGCTCTGTTAGCCTTCTCATCCTTTCGCCGGGCTGTATCGACGACTGATTGCGACCTACAGTTTCTGTATAGGGAAGTCGGGTTGTAGCAAATCAGCTATCGAAACCAAGAGCTCATCGATCGTCCACGGTTTCTGAAGGTAGACCGTAGGAGCAGACACTGTTGCAGGCAAGAGTTCGTAACCGGACATCAATAATGTTTTGACGGACGGCCACTTTTCTCTGACCAGTCGAATAAGCTCCATCCCGTTGAGCTGGCCCGGCACGCCGTAGTCAGCGATCACAAGGCAGCAGTGCTTGCTTGATTGCAAGAGATACACCAGCGCGTCATCGGCTGACTCAAACGTGACGGCCTCCGCGCCTAACTCCTCCACGATGTGTTGGGTAATCCTACGCAGAGTCGGATCGTCCTCGATGATCAATATCTCACCATCGATTCGTCTCATTCCTTCCCAGTTTGCGATCATAGATGGCCTTATCATCGCCTTAGGCGGACGAACGTGAAGGTGAAGTCTAGCGCCAAACTGCCTCGCTTGTTTTCCGAACCTTTGGCAACGAGCAAAACGGGTCCGGATCGCCTGGCGATTGAAAAATAGCCGGGGCCCCTGGCGATATTGAGTAGACACGGGGTCGGAAACCCGCGGGACTTCGTTAGTGGAAGGTTTTCAAAGTTACTGAAATTTCAGTCATTGAAATCGAAAGAATTCTGCTGAAAAGAGGCCATCGTTACCGCATTGGTAACGATGGCCTTTTGTGTTGATGATTATGGACACCTTGGGCCGTCAACCGAGTCAACCTGTCAACCAATGTAGAAAATTCAGCCACTACCAAGATCGCGCGGGTTTTATGCCCCGTGCCATTCGGAAATGCTCAGGGTCCCCGGCGACCTCTCAACACCTTGTGCAATTGCACTGGTGAACTGTGTGTTCACCCGGTTCACCTGTTCACTAAGCTGCGCACCTGTCCGCTAACAAAGTCCGGCGGGTTTCCGACCCCGTGTATGTCTATTTTGCTCAGGGGCCCCCGGCTCCCGCTGGAATCTTTCCGCTGGTGGATCTTATGTTAATGGGGGGTGGGGCAGACATGTAAAAAATAGCGTGTAACGGGTGTTACAGGTGTAGCGCTATATTCCAACTGGTTGATTTTATTGAATAAAACTAGCGTTACACTGATTGGGGATTTCTTCGGAATGAGGTGTAGCATTAAGGAAAGGTGTAACGTTTCGATCCTTCTACGGATAAAGCAGCGGCGCATCTCGGCGGACAAAGCAGCGCAGTTAAGACCGTCAATGCCAAAAACTGCCACCTACGTGCGTCTGCTTTCGGCCTAAAGCGGTCGCTCCGTTTCTCTACTCCGAGTGGACCGTTGCAAGCAGCCTTACCCCCAGCATCGTACGCTGGGCCGTGCCATTTGCTTTTTGGAAGAGATTCGCTTTCTCCATCTCATACTGCGCCAACGCACTTGTGATGTAGTCATCCAAACTTTTTATCCACTGTCCATTGCTGCAAAAGCAAAAGGCTTTTCCCCAACCCAGGATTACTCGGTCGAGATTCTGTAAAGCGCCAGAGTAGGATCCCTTTGGGGATATATCCCCAGCTTCGACACTGAATTTCATCATGCGTATCGATGCGTCTAAATCGGACTTGATCCGCTCCTTGAATCGCTCCCTCGTAGCTGTAGATGGCTGAACCAGTCCTGCCGAAACGAAGCAGCCTAAGAAGTCGAATCCTTTAGCTGTAAGGCCCCTTGAAGCTTTATCGCTTGTCGCTGAGGGCCGGTATGCTTCAAGTGATAGTTTTTTGAGCTCAGCCTGTGCTTTGTTAAAAGCACGATCGACGCAGCTCATGTCCTCCCCGAGGATTAGGAAGTCATCGATGTACCGCAGACACGTGACATCACCATCGTTCATGGCCCTGTCAAAGTCTCGTAGGTACAAATTGGCTATGAGTGGGGATAGGGGGATCCTTGAGCTATACCCTCCACCCCAATTGGGAAAATCTCATCCAGACGCCGACGTCGAAGCAAGTCAATGTTCGCAAGGTCAGTAGTGATCGCAGCTCGAAATAATGCAATCGTATCAGGGCATGTGATGTGAGGGGCTACGAGTGCCATCACACGGGCCTTGTCAATTTTAGTGAAGAACTCGGCGATATCTGACCTGATATGGAAGGTGGCACCTTTTGCAATGACTGCTTTGGTATCGGCTATCGCCATCGAGACTCGTTTGTTTTTTATGCCTCCGTAGCTCGTAGGGGTAGCCAGCGCTTCTTTCACGAACTTAATACGGGATAAGGCCTCAAGTAGAGCCCGCTGGACGATCCGGTTGGGTATAGGTGAAAGCACAATCGGGCGAGAATTTCCGTTGGCTTTGAGTTTTGCCACGCCGGTCTGCTTTTGGAAGGCGAAGGTCTTCTTGGATAGCGCGCGCTGGATGTCGGAAAGCGACCGAGGGAGTTGGCTCTCGAAATCCTTGGCTTCGTTTCGGATAGTTTCGGACGATGAAGAAAAGGCACTTTCTTTGACCTTCCTCCAAGCCGCATACAACGAATCCCCGCTATAAATCCTACGGTAAAGCGATGAGGTCACAAAAACTCCTTGTTTGTTGGGAGACACCAGTGAACTCTCACCCAACTGCTACAGGGGACCTTCAACCTTCGGGAGACCGCGAAGCCTTAACGGCGATCTTGGTCGCGACCCGGACAGCAACCTCCGAAGAGAGATGGCTGGCGTCTGTCAAACTTGGTTCAGTGCGGTGAGGCGGCTGCACCAGCAAGCAGGCGAGGCTGATCGCAGTCACGAAACTCCGTGGTGCGGCGAGCGCCAAGCTGGCACGTTTTTGCATAAACGCATGATTACCCCCAAAGTTTCCGTCAAAATACGATAAATCGTAGCTTTTTGGGCCTCGCGGTTAAGCTTGCGCTATGCACCAGGTTGGCACGTTTTTGCACGACCGCACTTTCTCCACCGAAGGCCCCGCCAAGGCGCAAATCGTACCTTTTTGGGTTTCGCGGTCAAGCGCACGCCGTGCGGCTGAACATCGAACACCACGCTGAAAATAAAGCTGCTAACCGTCTGGTGACCCCAACGTACAGACAGAGTTACGGTTATTGACGCAGCAGTCGAGCGGTGCTCTTTACCTTCGGGAGACCGCGAAGCCTTAACGGCGATCTTGGTCGCGACCCGGACAGCAACCTCCGAAGAGAGATGGCTGGCGTCTGTCAAACTTGGTTCAGTGCGGTGAGGCGGCTGCACCAGCAAGCAGGCGAGGCATCCCGATGTTAATCAGCCATCCGGCCAAAAGCCATCTATTTGGCGGCTCATTATCAGAAAGCGATAGGATGAGGATCGGGTTCACTATACTGCTCGCGAAAAAGTGAGTGCCCTAAAATCGGCGCCAGATTCTAATGCTGGCGATAGCCGTCTATAGCGCAAGCTCCAATGCCCTACGGATCGGTCGAAACCAAACCTGCAAACATCGACTGTCTGCTTTTGGGCGCGTGCAGCCTCCTGCCATAGCCAGAAACCGGCCAATAGCTGCCATTCGTGAAAGTCAGCTATCGTCTAAAAGTAGTCGTCATGTGTGGTACAGATACGGAGCGATTCAGTCTTCGCTCCCCAGCCGCTCTTTAACAAATTCAATTGGTGGCATCGCGCGCCGTCATTTTCCTTACGTGACCGATATCGCATCACGGCAGGCGCTTCGAGACAGAAATGCAAGTAGGTATTGTAGCGCCAATCGTTTTGGGGTCTTATTCACCTAAAATGAATGCGATTTAATTAGACGATCGCTTAAAGCATGCGAATTGACGTACTTTCCGAAATCACCACGATTAATAACCATTGGCACGGAAGAGCAAATGAAAAATAATCTTATTTTTACTTATCCTGAAATTCTTGGAATGTTTGGACGTCACTTGTTGGCTGGGCGGACAGAATCTCGTGCTTTTCTCGGGTGGTACTTAGAACACTACTTTCGATTGGAAGAATCTGACTCTCAAGATACCATCTGTGACGGCCCAGACGACAAGGGTATAGACGGTATCTATGTTGATGAAAACTTTGAAAAAATTGTAGTTTTTCAAACAAAGCTCTATCAAAACACTCGCAAAACACTGGGTGATGTTACTCTTAAAGAGTTTGCCGGCACTATGGATCAGCTGAAGTCCAAAGCCAGTATCGAAAACTTAGTAGCAACGACGGTTAATATTGAATTAAAAGGTCTTATAAAGGATCTTGATATTGCCAACTTGGTGGAAAAAGGCTATAAAATAACTGGAATCTTTATTACAAATGTTGAAGCTGATAATAACGCAAAGAATTATATAGCTCAGCGACCTGATATAGTAATATTTGATCAACTAAGATTGTCTGAAGATTGGGTGGCTGCCGGGGAGTCTGCACCCGTTCATTCTTCTGTGACTTTTCGTCTCGACGGCCAAATGGCAATCGAATACACAACGCCCGATGCTAAAGTGTTTGTTGCACCGCTTCTTGCTACTGAACTGGTAGCTCTACCTGGACTCCAAAGCGGGGAGCTATTTGCTTGGAACGTAAGGAAAGCGCTCGGCAGAACAAAAGTAAACAAAGCTATCGCGGAGAGTGTAAACGAACAAGCAGAGCATAAAAACTTTATCCTATATCACAACGGCTTGACCATACTCGCCGAATCTGTAATCCGCGAAAATGACCATATAACAATCGACGGGTACACTGTTGTTAACGGTTGCCAAAGCCTTACAACACTTCATGAGCAGCGGGCAAAAATAACTAATGAACTGAGGCTGCTAGCTCGCATCATTATGCTGCCGCCGCAAAATGAACTTGCAGCAAAAATCACCCGACACAGCAACAACCAAAACTCGATAAATGCACGCGACCTTCAATCCAATAGCAATATTCAAAAAAGACTCCAGACAGAATTTCGTAATGACTTTCCTGGAGTGTATGATTACGAAATCAAACGCGGTGAAAAATTAACAGCTGATAATGTTATTACTAACGAAGAGGCAGCGAGACTGCTACTTGCATTTGATTTGCAACAGCCGTGGTCCTGTCACCAATCTTACAAATTGTTCGATGAGCTACATAGTGAGATTTTCGGGCGTCCCGAAGTTACAGCTGGTAGGATCGTAGCACTTCAAATACTGCATCTAGCAATATTAAACTCTCTAGAATTGTTTAGAGATCAGCTTGTGGCGAATTATAAGTTGGTTCAATTTTTCATGCTTTACCTTATCCGTCAGGCGATGCAGGAAGATGATGCAGGTAAAGCCTTTATCTCTAATGCGGGCCGGTTAGTAGAAATCGTCGGTGCTGATAATGCGTTGAAAATTTTCGCGCCAATTGTAGCTGACCTCATAACCGATTTGAATGCCGAGATTGAAGAGCGCAGAGAAGGAAGCAACCCATTTGACCATAAACGAGAACTGAAAAGTCCGACGGCGATAAAGGCACTTTCAAAGCAAATTATCCCTTCCTATGTCAAAGCCATTCGCCGTGATCGAGCAACTTCTTTCACAGCGGAGCTTGCGAAATACGGAATTAGTCCGGGAGATTTGCAATAATTTTCTATTGTCCGAAGGCAAAAGCTAGGCCGTTAGGAAATGGTCTGGCTTCCCTAAAACTGCTCCGCTACCGAGAAGCGCTAGCGTAAGCTTCGATCTCATGATTTATTCGAAAGAAGCTTTTTTAAGTTTCAAAACGGCTGTTATAAGAGGCTCTATAAGAATTCCTCTGTGAGCCTGATGTGTCCAGCTAAGGATTAGACTTGAGCGCTAATTTTTAGTCGTCATCCAATGATGAATTTATGTTCTAATAAAAAGCGTAGCCATGTAGGAAGTTGACCATAGTGAATTTTGTTTTTATCGCTGCACTCGACTATTTTCATATAGAGCAAAAAATTTTCTGCACTGTAGGGTTTGAACGAAAGCTGACCCTGACCAATGATAGTGAAAAAATTTCAGCTCTGATTAATGATTTTCACATCAATCAGATTGGAAAGCTTGAGTACAATTATCTAATTTCCGGTCGGCCTGTTCTCTACGTTGAGCGCAAGCTTGTTGCTCCACAATCGATGGAAGAGATGCTATTGGATTTTCTTAGGGAGATCCAAAGTTTTTGCGGGGAAATGTGGCTGTGGCGTGATAACAGCATAAATTGCCAACAAGCATTTGCGCTCGCAGTGGATATAGAAGCCCTATCAGTAAACTGTCTGCCGGTATTCAACTCCAATGCTACTGGAGAGGACGTCAATATAACAGTCAAAGCAGAAGAGTTTCATGCATTGATTGAGGGGCGCATCGTTCAGTTTGATAGTTTCAAAGAGCGCACCATTCCGAAGCAAACTTCGCTCAGGAAGTCAATGGGGCGCCTAAATGTTGGCCTTTACCATTTGCAGGCCGCTCGAAATAACCGGGACTTAGGTTTTAAAATTGCGTGCTACTGCAGTTTTTTTGAATCGCTGTTCAGTACCGATACTGCAGAGCTGTCTCATCAATTATCCCAAAGAATAGCTTTTTTCTTGCACGATGAACCTGAAAAAAGAATTGAATTGTACAAGCTAACCAAAAAAGCGTACGCAGTCCGATCTAAGGCAGTGCACGGAGATAATTTAGACAGTTCAGTCGCGAACCTCAAAAACTTAGCCGTTCATTGTGATGATTTAGCTAGAGCTTGTTTGTTAAAGATTTTTGGCAATAAAAAGCTCTATGATATGTTTAGCAACAGCTCTAGAGAGACGATTGCAAATCACTTGGCAGGAATGATTTTTGGCATAAGTTGAACGCCTGCATTTTAACTTATTTAGATTTCTCGTAGCTGTTCAGGGCGTGCGGCATCGAATACCGTTATTGCGTGGCTAATCTATATGAGTTTAAATGCGCCATAATTGCCACCATCCTTGTGTGGGTGCTGAGCGAAAGCAGCCCCTAGTTTTGCTGCTAAAATGTCCTGCTGAGCATGTCTTTCGTCACTCTTGGTTGGAGCTTTCGGACGATATTGAGCTGAGTGCTAGTAGCAAAAAGGGCCCGTCTGGGCCCTTTTTTAGGTATAGCTTCTTTTACTTCTTCAACCATCCCTCGACGACGTCGGCGCCGTGTTTGGCTTTCCACTCCTTCAACACTTTGTTGTTCCCACCCTTAGTTTCGACCAATTCACCGGTACTCGGGTTTTTGTACACCTTCAGTTCGCGAGGTTTGCGCTTGCCTGATACCGAACCAGAGGTTTGCGGCCGCGTTGAGGCGTGAGGGTCCAGCAGATTGACGATGTGCTTCAAGCTGAAACCATAGTGTTCAAGCAGCTTGCGCAGCTTCGTTTCGAACTCGATTTCTTTCTTCAGTCCGTCATCACCCTTTAGTGCTTCCAGTGCCTGGAGCTGCTCGGCGAGGTGTTTTTCCAACTGACGGTATTCTGCGAGTTTGGACATGTTGTTTCCCTTTAGTGAGGAGATGCATGCTCATTTGGATAGTAACGATGGTTACAAGTTCAGCACTATTTCCGGCGATTCAGTTGGCTTTCAATATGCGTCATTTCCGATTTAATCGCGTTGATAGTCAGCGTTTGTATCGGATTGGTTTTGTCCGGCCCTGCGTTGATGGTCTTCAGTAGGGCATTGAGATGAGCCTTTCGAGTTTTGAGCGTGTCAGACCAACTGGCACTATTCTGTATCGGCTTGTTCATTAAGTTCATCCTTGCGTTGTTCCAGATTGCTCATATTTTCGGGCTGCTGCTGCACCGGCAGGCTGTCGAGCTGGATTAAGTCCCGCGCGCTGTATTGGTAAGAGCGGTCTATGAGCTCGTGCCATGTCCATCGCCCATGATTTTCGCCTTGTTCGGGTACGGCCAAATTCATCATCCCTACCTGATCAAGATCCAGCAGTTTGTAATTAGCCCACAGCTTTCCACCCACCTCGAACAATGCTTTTGCGGCCTCGTTCCATCGCTCCTCGAGTACCGTCTGCGAGAGCCAAAGCGCGGTGCGTTCTATCGCCCTATGCTTTTCCTGCGCTTCAGCGATGTAATTATCCACGGTGAGCAGCTCTTGCTCCAAAGCGGCCATGATCAGGTGTTGCCGACGGTCATGTTCGGCGGCGGCTGTCAGGTTCTTCGCCGCCTTTTGTGCGTCGGTGTTGGCGGTCTTCTCGCCTTCGGTATCGCCCCATGCAACGGCCTGTGCGTACGCAGTGGCAGCGTCCGTTTCCGCCTGACGCGCTTTGATCATGTCCTCCGCCGCCTGTTGTTGGATCTGCTCCAGGCGAGTGCTGAGGCTCTGGCGCTTTTCGTTTAGCTCCTGCTCATCAGCCTTCCAGTTATCCATCGCCTCGATGTAACCCGCCATCAGGGAATCGCAGTTGAGAAGATTCTCACGGCGACTGATCTTCCGATCCAAAAGGTCGGCATTGTTGTTGCGCGAATCGAAATTCCGTTTCAGCTCGTTGTACTTATCCCGTAGTTCGCGTTTCCGATCCGGTTCAATGGGGTCGTCACTTTCCAGCACAGTATCAAGTGGCAGCATTTCGGCGTGAAACCGTTCTGCCTCGCTGCGCAGTTGGTCGCGACGGTCTTTCAGGTCTTGAATCTCGTTCATGTGTTTAGTCTCTGTGCAATTCGATTGGGGGTTGGTTGAGTGGCTGGCGAGGCCGGGAATAAGCCGGCGCTACCTCGATCAGCAGAGATGCCCTCAGGCAGCCCGAGCCTCGCTCTCATCCATTCCCGGAATGGTCTTCACGACGTAGCAGCGTTGCGTGCCTAGACCGGGCAACCGGATCGAACTCGATGCCTTACCATCGCCTCCCGGCTCAAGAACGCCGCGCTGTAGCAGCTCCTTGTTCACGGCGTTGATGTTCATGCCCCGGAAGATCTCCGAGCGCCATGCTTCGGGCAGCACGTAATAGGTGTTGGTGGTGTGCAACGAGTCGCCCAAGCCGTGCTCCAGCGTTTTGCGAAAACCGAGACGGTCGATGGTGCGCGGGCCGTGTTCGTCGATCTTTGCCGCCGCCGATTCCCAGCGGGTGAACCTGCTTTCGCCAAAGCGCTCGATGACCTGGCGCAGCCGCGCCAAGATCGCATCACCCTCGAAGTTCCCGGCGCCGCCTCGCTCGTTCATCCATGCGTTGAGGCACACGCGAGCAGCGGTGGTGGCGGTTCCGTCGGGCCAGCCGGTGATACCCATTGCGGTGGCCAGCTCACCCGCTGCGGCCGCGAGGCCGAAGCGAGCGGCTGCACGGTGTGCCTGTCCGCTGGCCGAGGCCGGGAGCGACTGGGCGATAAACCCTTCCAGCGTGCGGCGCAGGATGGCGGACCAACCGTGACGTTTGCCGGGTTCGCACAGCGCCGTGAGGAATGCAGTGAGTGGAGTACCGTAATATTTTGCTACTCGTGCCTTGAGCGCGTCGGACAGTGCCGCCGCATCCTCAAAACCATTAAGCACATCGAACATGCCAAGGCCTTTGCTGGCATCGGCCGGGACAGCGAGCATGCGCACTTCCATACCCGCTTTCAGTTCCTTGTTCGCATCGGCCATGTGCTGGGCCAAGGTCTTCTCGCCGGTGGAGAGAAATAGCAGGCGCCACTCCTGTACCTGTCGGCCAGCTTGGCCTCGATCGTTGGCGCGTGCCTTGCCGGTGCCATTGCCGAGCATGTACACCGTCTCGCCGATAATGCGCGGGTCACACATGCCGATTTCATCCAAGATCAGAAGGCCGTCGGAATGCGCGGCGGCAATGGATTCGAGCGCGTTATCGGTCGACCGCCACGAACGCACCAAACGCGGTCCGCCATAGATTGACGCGGCAACTTGCAAGTGCGTGGTCTTGCCGCCGGAGCTATCGCCGTACAAGTGAAAGCCGCCCGATTCATGACCAAGCATGTGCAGCAGCGGCCCTGCGAAGGCCACCCCGACGACAAACGCCAAACGGTGATTACCGATGCACAGCGCGCCGATCTGTTCCTGCCATTGTTCAAGCGTGCCCGCTTCGCTGATCGGCGGAAGTTGCGAGCCGGCCTCGTAGAAGTGCAAGTGTTCGCTGTGCGCGCCGACCTGCTGCTCGGGTAGTAGAAAGGCAGTGTCATGCCAACCCAAGCGCGTGACCAGTCGAGCCCGTTGCGCGCTGTCGAAGCCGCCGAGATAACTCTGCAGGTCATTGCGTGCATTGCGGCCAGAACGACTGCCTGCGAGGCGTAGCCCCATGTCCACCAGCGGACCCAGCACATCTTTGCCGAAGTCACCGGTCATGGTGCGCGCCGGAATGTTCCAGCGCTTCTTGGCGCCGTCGGGATCGTCGAATTCGACTAACAAGCCCCAGTTCTGTCCTTTGTCGTCGCGAGTACGGGCGAGGATCTCCAGTGGCGAGCACACCGGACGCGCCTCACCGTCGTCGCCCGAATAAAACACGCCTTCGGACGTGAGTCGAAAGCCGCCGGGCATCAAGTCGGTTTTCGATTTCGTCGGGCGCTTGGCTGCGGGTTTCGTCTTCGCGTCCGGCTTGGCTTCGGTTTGCTCCGGGGATGGTTTTTCCTCGACCAAACCAAACAGCTCGCCGCTGCTTTGCAGCTCGGCGAAATGCGCGGTTGTCCAATTTTTGGTGAGCGCATCGGCAGCGTCATCACCATCATCCCATTGACCACCTTTGGCGAAAGCGACGCGGCCACTCTTCAGCGTGGGCTTGCGTTTGAACGAGTCCAGAGCGATGAAACGGACCGAGGCGGCGCCGATTTCGCGCAGCTTCTCGGCGACGGTTTTCATGCAAGCTTTGCCGCTGTCGTCGTTGTCAGGCCACAGCAGCACGTCTCGGCCTTTCAGCGGTGTCAGGTCGGCTTTGTGCCAAGAGTTGGAACCGTTCGGCCAGCAGGTGGCCACGTGGCTCGGCAGCAGTTCGGCGGCAGCGTCGGCAGCTTTTTCGCCTTCGCACAAAACTACCGGTGCATCACTACGTTGAGCCAGTTCATCAAGTCGCAACAGCGGACGTGGATCGGGCAGACCCTGCCAGCGCCATTGCTTGATTTGGCCGTCGGCGCGCTCGCACCATGTAAGGGGTGCAAAAACCTTCTTCGGCTTGCCGCCCTCATCGGGCGCGAGGTCGAAGCGATAGAGCGCCATAAGCGGCTGACCTTGAGCGTCACGGTAGATCCACACCTTGGACGGTGCGCCGTGCTGCCGATGCTTGGCCGGGCACTTGTTCATGGCCTCCGGTGGTATCGGCTGAATGGCAATCCACTCAGGTGCCTTTGTTTTGGCAGGAGCTGTCTTCGCCTGGGCGGCGCCGGGCGACACGTTGAGCAATTCAGCGAGTTGGTTGCAGGCCTCGATGTCGGTGCCGCCGTCCAGATAGCGCACCAGATCAATCAGGTCGCCACCCTTGTCCCCGGTGGCAAAGTCGGACCATGTGCCTTTGCTCAAACTGATCTTCAGCGAACCGGCGCGCTTGTCGCTGCGGGTTGGATTCGGTGCGGTGTATTCTTTGCCGCCATCGACGCGCTTGCCGTTGGGCAGCCAGTGCGACAAGACCCGATCGATGTCTTTCAGCGCGGCGGCCTTCACGTCGGCAAAACTTGGACGTTTGGTGTTGCTATTCGGGCGCTGGCTCATGTGTCAGCCCTCGGCAGAAACAGTGCGTCGTTGATGTCATCAATCAGCGCTTTGGCCATCTCGCCAAGGTACAGAGCTGGCCAACTGAAACGCTCACCGCTGTCGCTCATGGCGGCGTCGAAGTTGAGTTGGTTGGCGTGATGCTGCAGCAGGGAAACCATCTCCAGTGCGTCCTCGACCGGTACTCCGGCATTGACCCGGAACAACTTCAAGTCGGAGGCGTTCACGCGAGTGAAGGTGGCATGCCCGAGGGTGGTGGAGGTGTTCATAGCGCACCGCCTTTCTGCGCAGCAGGCGTCGAGGTGGAGTCGCCGTGCAAGGTCAGTGTTTTAATCAAACCAAGAGTGCCGCGCACGTCCCAGAGGACGGCCGCGATAACGTGGTTAGCAAGGCGCGAGGAGTCGCTTTCAAAGTGTTCTTCAAGCAACGTCAGCACCGAGTCGGCGCGAGCAATTGCGCAGGTAATGGCGTCGATGGGCACACCGGCTTCTGCGGTCGGATTCACGCATAGCAGGTCTTCGGGCAGGGCGAAACTCAAAGCGTTGTTCATTGGGCACCGCCTGCGGTTTCGAGTGCGCGGGCTTTGGCCATGTGAGCGTTGTAACGGGAGAGGCGTGTAGCGAGGCTGGAGTTGGCGTGTAAAGCGGCGAGAGCCATTGCACGGTGTGCAGCGGCGCGAATTTTGGACGGATTGAGGGCGTGCATCTGGCGAAGCTCCTATTGTTGAGGAGCTGCCACGTTCGTTACCAAGCGAATGGGTGGCAGCTGTGCGCAGGTTGGTAAACCGGGACAATAGGAACCCGGCAGACCCGAAGGTCTCCCACGCACAGCCGCCATAAAACGGATTTGCGGGCGCAAAAAAAGCGCCTGCAAAAGAGATATGGGCGCTGTTGCGCCTATTGTTCAACGGGTTACCAAGCCCGGTCGCTGAGTTTGCAGCGACGGCCAAAGAGTAACGTCCGTTTTTCGAAAGTGCAACTGCGCTGATGGCTTGCGGTTTTTTCAGGTGCGGCATAAATTGTTCGTGCATGTAGATTGACCTCAACGCCTCCGGATCGCCCCCGGAGGCGTTTTCGTTTCAGGCATGGGCTTCCCAGCGCAGGGATAGGAGGGGTAGGAAGCCGCCGCTGAGCATCGAGCGGGCGTCTTCGTAGGCTTGGGTTTGCTGGCCTTCGTCGACGATCACCGCGCCGGTTTTTTCGCAGTGGAGGGAGAGGGCGCACCAGGTGCCGTCGGCCCAACTCAGTACGCTGACCACGCGGCCTCGCTTTTCCTGTTGGCTGCGGTGGCGTTCAAGGCGCTGCATGAGGCGAGTAGAAAATCCGATGCGGCGCAGTACGGAGAACGGATGCATCAAGGCGTTATCAGCGATCTTGCGATTCATGCTACCTCCTGCGTATTAGCGAACAGTGGAGGAGGTGTTTCGCCCTTGAGCCAAGCGAGGATCTTGCAGTCTTCAGCACAGCGGCGACGGTGTACAACGGCCATTTGCTCGCGGCGTTGTGCAACACACTCCTCGACATAACTGTTCAGGTCGGAGGTCAAGCGCATATCTTGATGAGCGCGCTCGCTTGTTTTCTTCTCGAGGGCGAGATCCTCATCCATGATGCGCTGCCATACCGCCGGATCGTTCGCGAATCCCGCTGATTGATCGACGAGCCAGTAGGTAACCCAGTCGGCCATGCCGCGCGATTTCAGCGAGGCGAGGCGGCTTTCGCTCATGGCGAAATAGCCGGAGCCGTGAACGCTCGAAAACTGTCTGCGCACCGCATTTTTGCGGATCAGTTCGGGCAGTTCCCAAGGGTTGGCTTTGAGTGGAAGTACTAGGCCGTCAGGGCTGAAAAAGAACGCTTCTTGCTCTTCGCCGTTCCAGCTCACACCCGCAATAGTGCGATGGCGCCAGTTAATTTCACTAGCTTGATAAAGGCGAAATCCGATGCTGTACGAGTCGAAGAATGGCCCTTTGAAAGGGCAGTAATTGCGCTTCATGCGGCCACCTGATCACGGGCCTCGATGCGGCTTTTGACCCAGCTCTGGACTTCAGAAAGAACCCACGCGACAGGAGCACCGCGTGCGTTGCTATTGCTCAGTTTTACCGGTCGTGGAAAACCACTTTCAGGGCCCTGCATCAGCTTGTAGAGAGTCGAGCGCTTGAGCCCCGTAGCGACCTCAAGACTCGGCATGCGAATCAGGGTAGTGGCAGGGTCAAATGGAAGGGCTAAGTCTGGTACGGCGGAGGTGCAGTCAATGGGGCTGGAAAGATTTGAAAAGGTTGGAGCGGGTGCGTGGGCGGATTTCTGTCTCATTAGTATTGCTCTCGATTGGTTTGGACTGACGAGAGCAATGGTCTAGAGATTGGGCGGCGGTGAGCAGTTCACTTCCATTTGAAATTTCAGGTTTACACCACGAAGTTGCGCTTGAGAATTGCCTCGACACTTTTACGAGACAACGCCTTTTCGGTTTCAAGGGCGATCCACCCAGGGCGCTGCGCGGGTGGTTTTGCGACTTCCAGCTCGAGCCAGGAATGTACCTTCGAGGTGATATCCCTGTGTGACATGCCGCTCGCCAAGTAATGAAGGGCCTGCTTAGTGATAGCCGCATCGCGAGTGGTCATGTCTTGAGCTCGCCCTATCCCACTGACGACGCCACCTTTCTTGCGAATGGCGTTTTTGATAGCTCTATCTGCAGTCGGGGTCAGCTCATCATCGATAAGGCAGGGGAGTGAAGTAATCGGCTCCAGATGAAGCACATATTGCTCGAGCGCCTCAATGCGTTCCCGCGGGTCAATCTGAGTCTCGACGAAATTACAGTAGAAGCTCCACGGCCAGTCGGTCGGATGCTTCGATACGTATGACCAGACCTTCTGATCTGCTTCACGCATCCAATCGCTCAAGATCCCGAGCGCCTTCACGGCGCAGGCCATTATGTAGGCCGCATGAGCCTCTCGATCCGAAGCAGCATGACAGCCGCTGTATTGTCGAACCCAGTGGGCGAGGCGCGCTCTGTGGTCGGTAGAGGCGTACTGAAAAATGGTTTCCTCATGCACGGTGGCCTTGATGCACATACTGCTGAGATCGCTGCTGATGCCGCTGCTCTGGATGCGCTGGCAACACTGATCGATCAAGTAACACACATCAGTGAGCTGTTCACGGCACAGGGCATAAAGCGACTGGTCAGATAGGAAACCCCTCAAGCCAGACGTAAGTGCCGAATGCGCGATGCTTTGGTTAGTAGTCATTGGTCAGTGGCTCGCGCATCGTCTCCGCTTTGATCCCACGCCCTATATTTTGCGAGCGTAACCAGCGAAAGCCCTTTGTCAGCGCGGGGCAAGCAGCGGCCCGCAGCAGGGCGAAGCCTCGCTTTGCCGTTACACGTTTGTGCCGAGTTACATCGGGTGTACGAGCAGCCGCGCAATCGTGTAACAAGCCTTAGAGTCAATAAATTCAGGCGTTCGGTAGCAGTCGTTACATGCGTAACACCTGTAACACCAATTTTTGGGAGGATATGGAAACGCACGTTCATACCACTTTTTCAAAATGCCCGTGAACGACATTTCCGGCTGCTAACTGGTCCAGGTAATCCGCGTACCACTGCATCATCTTCACTCTGTGATCGAGATATTGAGCCTTATTGTAAATCCCTGAAATTCCCTCTTCTTTGTGAGCGAGCTGTGCTTCTACGTGCTCTTTTGGCCAGCCGTGTTCCCTGAGCAAAGTGCTAGCGGTATGTCTAGTTCCGTGGCCGACCAAGCGACCTTTGTAGCCAACCGTCGCGAAGACTTTGTTGATTGTGTTTTCACTGATTGTCGGGTTCTTGGCCCCGACACCGGGGAATAACCACCGACTGCGTCCTGTTAGGCACTGGAGTTCCTTGAGGGCGATTAGCGCTTGCTTAGGGAGCGGGCACACGAAATCCCTGCGCATTTTCATTTTGGCGGCTGGTGTCGTCCAAATCGCTTTATCAAGGTCGAACTCCTTCCATTCGGCTAAACGGACCATTCCCGGTCGCGATGCCGTCCATATGCACAGCCATGCAGCTGTTCGAGCCGTTAGCCTGCTGGGGGTGTGCCTTAGTGCGTTCAAAAAGTCGCCAAGCTCAGGTTCCAGCAAATGAGGATGCTGTTGAGTTTTCGGTGCTTGAGCGGCGATATCGCGAAGTCGGCTTCCCGGGTCGTTCTCGGTCAAGCCTAATCCAATCGCTCGACCGAAGATCTGATTGATCCAGGTGCGACACTTTTCCGCTACGTTGTGAGCGTCTCTCGCTTCTATGGATGCTTGCAGATCTGCGCAATCTGTCCGGGTGATTTCGTCGAGAGGTTTGTCCCCGAGCGCTGGGAGAATGTCCTTGTCGAGGTATGTGCGAATCTTATTGAGGGTGGACGGAGCCAGACCCTTTTCTTCTTTCGCCTTTAACCAAGCGTCAGCAGCCGCTCGGAAGGTTCGACTTTTAGCTGCATCAATTGCTGCTTTTGCCGATCGCTTTTGCTCGAGGGGGTCGGCACCACTGCTCACTACTTTGCGTAGCTCGGCAGCTTTGTCTCTTGCTAGCGCGCCGCTTACCTCTGGGTAACCCCCCAGCCCCATCCAAGCCCAATTACCCGCCGGGCGTTTATAGCGGAGCTGCCAAGATTTGCCCCCATCAGGTTTGACCCTGAAGTAGAGGCCATTTCCATCCAGCTCTCGGTATTCCTTTGATTCCGGCTCCAGCCCCGCGAGTGTGGTATCTGCTAGAGGCCGACGCTTGATATCTGCGCGCTTCATCCTTGTATCCCAAAGTTCGGTACTTTTCTCAGGATACAAGCAGGGATACAGGGATACAACGGATGAGGATGGACAGGGGTAGACAGACAGACACAAAAAAACCGGCCAAGTGGCCGGTTTCTTTGGGTCTGAGAGACTGGTAGAGACTCTCAGATACTGCTATGTGGTGCCCCGAGGGAGACTCGAACTCCCACTCCTTTCGAAAACGGATTTTGAATCCGCCGCGTCTACCAATTCCGCCATCAGGGCTCAATGGCGGCGAAGTATAGAGAGGTCATTACCGTTGGTCAATCACGTTTCATGGTCAATTTTTGATATTTCCGCTAGACTTTCCGGCCCTGCTAGACGAACCCCATCATGCGCGTTGCTGACTTTACTTTCGAGCTTCCTGATTCGCTGATCGCCCGCCATCCTTTGGCCGAGCGTCGCGGTAGTCGCCTGCTGACCCTCGATGGTCCGAGCGGCGCCCTGGCACACCGTCAATTCACTGATTTGCTTGAGCATTTGCGCCCGGGCGATTTGATGGTGTTCAACAATACCCGGGTGATTCCGGCGCGGCTGTTCGGGCAGAAAGCGTCCGGCGGCAAGCTGGAAATTCTCGTCGAGCGCGTGCTCGACAGCCACCGCGTGCTGGCGCATGTGCGCTCGAGCAAGTCGCCGAAGCCGGGGTCGAAGATTCTTATCGACGGCGGTGGCGAAGCCGAGATGCTGGCGCGTCACGATGCGCTGTTCGAGCTGGGCTTCGCTGAAGAAGTGCTGCCGCTGCTTGATCGTGTCGGGCACATGCCGTTGCCTCCTTATATAGACCGCCCGGATGAGGGCTCGGATCGCGAGCGTTATCAGACCGTGTACGCCGAGCGTCTGGGCGCGGTGGCGGCGCCGACGGCGGGGCTGCATTTCGATCAGCCGTTGCTGGAAGTGATTGCGGCCAAGGGCGTCGAGACGGCGTTCGTCACGCTGCACGTCGGTGCGGGGACGTTCCAGCCGGTACGCGTCGACAAGATCGAAGATCACCACATGCACACCGAGTGGCTGGAAGTCGGCCAGGACGTTGTCGATGCAGTGGCAGCGTGCCGGGGGCGCGGTGGTCGAGTGGTCGCGGTCGGCACGACCAGTGTGCGTTCGCTGGAGAGTGCGGCGCGCGATGGTGTGCTCAAGCCGTTCAGTGGCGACACCGACATCTTTATCTACCCGGGCCGGCCGTTTCATGTGGTCGATGCCCTGGTGACCAATTTCCATTTGCCGGAATCGACGCTGTTGATGCTGGTTTCGGCGTTTGCCGGTTACCCGGAAACCATGGCTGCCTACAAAGCCGCGGTCGACAACGGTTACCGCTTTTTCAGCTACGGTGATGCGATGTTCATCACCCGCAATCCCGCTCCAACTGCCCCTGAACAATCAGGCCCAGAGGAAACAGAATGAGTCGCGAATGTCGAATGTCCTTTGAGCTGCTGGCCACCGATGGCAAGGCTCGCCGTGGTCGCCTGACCTTTCCCCGTGGCACCGTCGAGACCCCGGCGTTCATGCCGGTCGGCACCTACGGCACGGTCAAGGGCATGTTGCCGCGTGACATCGTCGCCACGGGCGCGGAGATCATTCTGGGCAACACCTTCCACCTGTGGCTGCGTCCCGGCACGCAGGTGATCAAGGAGCACGGCGACCTGCATGATTTCATGCAATGGAAAGGCCCGATCCTGACCGACTCCGGCGGCTTCCAGGTGTTCAGCCTCGGTGCTATGCGCAAGATCAAGGAGGAGGGCGTGACCTTCGCCTCGCCGGTCGATGGCGCGAAAGTGTTCATGGGCCCGGAAGAGTCGATGCAGGTGCAGCGCGATCTCGGCTCCGACATCGTGATGATCTTCGACGAATGCACGCCGTACCCGGCTGACGAAGACGTCGCTCGCGTATCGATGGAATTGTCGTTGCGCTGGGCCCAGCGTTCGAAGAATGCCCATGGTGACAACACCGCGGCGCTGTTCGGCATCGTCCAGGGCGGCATGCATGAAAACCTGCGCATGCGCTCGCTCGAAGGCCTCGACAAGATCGGCTTCGACGGCCTCGCCATCGGCGGTCTGTCGGTGGGTGAACCGAAGCACGAAATGATCAAGGTGCTCGATTACCTGCCAGGGCAGATGCCCGCTGACAAACCTCGTTACCTTATGGGCGTTGGCAAACCGGAAGATCTGGTTGAGGGTGTGCGCCGCGGTGTGGACATGTTCGATTGCGTGATGCCAACCCGTAATGCCCGCAATGGGCATCTGTTCATTGATACCGGCGTGCTGAAGATCCGTAACGCGTTCCATCGCCATGATGAATCGCCGCTGGATCCGACCTGCGATTGCTATACCTGCCAGAACTTCTCGCGCGCTTATCTGCACCACCTGGACAAGTGCGGCGAAATGCTCGGCAGCATGCTCAATACCATCCATAACTTGCGCCATTATCAGGTGCTGATGGCTGGTTTGCGCGAGGCTATTCAACAGGGTACATTGGCCGCCTTTGTCGATGCCTTCTACGCCAAACGCGGACTTCCCGTTCCGCCTTTGGACTGAGTTTTCTGACCCCAAGATTCAACATTTGCAACTGGAGTGCTAAATGAGCTTTTTTATCTCTAACGCCATGGCTGACGCAGCTGCACCGGCTGCTGCAGGCCCAATGGGCGGCGGCTTCGAGTGGATTTTCCTGGTCGGCTTCCTGGTCATCTTCTACCTGATGATCTGGCGTCCACAGGCCAAGCGCGCCAAAGAGCAGAAGAACCTGCTGAGCAGCCTGCAGAAAGGCGACGAAGTCGTGACCACTGGCGGCATCGCCGGCAAGATCACCAAGGTTGCCGATGACTTCGTGGTTCTGGAAGTCTCCGACACCGTTGAAATGAAGTTCCAGAAAGGCGCCATCGCCGCCACGCTGCCAAAAGGCACGCTGAAAGCGATCTAAGAGCAACAACTTCTACTCAATCGACGGGGCGCGCAAGGCGCCCCGCGTTCATAACGGGCGGCGTGATGCTGAACAAATACCCTCTGTGGAAATACATTCTGATCCTGGCGGTGCTGGCGATCGGTCTGATTTATTCCGCTCCCAATCTTTACCCTGATGACCCGGCCATTCAGATCAGCGGCGCCAGCACGGCCCTGCAGGTCAATCAGGCCGATCTGGATCGCGTCAGCACGGCGCTGAAAGAATCCGGCATCAACGTCAAGGCGGCCACGCTGACCTCGGGCGGCAAGGGCGGTCTGATCCGTCTGGCCAAGGCTGAAGACCAGCTGCCGGCCAAGGACGTTGTGCGCAAGGCATTGGGTGATGACTACGTCGTCGCGCTGAACCTGGCACAGACCACTCCGCAATGGCTGCGCAATCTGGGCGCGCACCCGATGAAGCTGGGTCTGGACTTGTCCGGTGGGGTGCACTTCCTGCTTGAAGTGGACATGGACAAAGCCCTCGATGCACGCCTGAAAGTTTACGAAGGCGACGTCAAGAGCCTGCTGCGCAAAGAGAAGCTGCGCTATCGCAGCCTGCCGCAACTGGGCGGTGCCATCCAGCTGGGCTTCGCTGACGAAGACAGCCGCGAACAGGCCCGCAGCCTGATCCGCAAGAACTTCAACGATTTCGACATTGTTCCGGCCGACCTCAATGGTCAACCGGTGCTGCGTCTGGCGATGACCCCGGCCAAGCTGGCGGAAATCCGTGAATACTCGATCAAGCAGAACCTGACCACGGTACGTAACCGGGTCAACGAGCTGGGTGTTGCCGAACCGATCGTGCAGCGTCAGGGCGCCAACCGCATCGTGGTTGAACTGCCGGGCGTGCAGGACACTGCCGAAGCCAAGCGTATTCTCGGCAAGACGGCCAACCTTGAGTTCCGTCTGGCCGCTGAGCCGGGCGCTTCGAAAGCCACTTCCGAGTCGTTCGAATTCCGTGAAGGCAATCGTCCGCCGGCGCAGATCGAACGTGGTCTGATCATCACGGGCGACCAGGTCACCGACGCCAAGGCCGGTTTCGGCGAGCACGGCACGCCGGAAGTGAACATCCGTCTGGATGGCCACGGTGGCGAGCTGATGAGCCGCGCGACCCGTTCCAACGTCGGTCGCAGCATGGCGGTGATCTTCATCGAGCAACGCCCGGTGACCACTTACACCAAGCAGGTGGTCAACGGCGTCGAGAAAGACGTGCCGGTGCAGACCTTCAAGGAAGAGAAGAAGATCATCAGCCTGGCGACCATTCAGTCGCCGCTGGGTGCGCAGTTCCGTATCACCGGCCTGAACGGCCAGGGCGAATCGTCCGAGCTGGCGTTGCTGCTGCGTGCCGGTGGTCTGGCGGCGCCGATGTACTTCGCCGAAGAGCGCACAATCGGTCCGAGCCTGGGTGCTGACAACATCACCAAAGGTATCGATGCATCGCTGTGGGGCATGCTGTTCGTGTCGCTGTTCATCATCGCCATCTACCGCTTCTTCGGCGTTATCGCCACCGTCGCGCTGGCGGTGAACATGGTGCTGTTGCTGGCGCTGATGTCGCTGCTGGGGGCCACGCTGACCCTCCCGGGCATCGCCGGTATCGTCTTGACCATGGGTATGGCGGTCGACGCCAACGTGCTGATCTTCTCGCGGATCCGTGAAGAGATCGCCGCCGGCATGACCGTGCAGCGCGCAATCAACGAAGGCTTCGGCCGGGCATTCACCGCGATTCTCGACGCCAACCTGACCACCTTGCTGGTCGGCGGCATTCTCTTCGCCATGGGCACCGGCCCGGTGAAGGGCTTCGCAGTGACCATGTCCCTCGGGATCTTTACCTCGATGTTCACGGCCATCATGGTGACCCGCGCAATGGTCAACCTGATCTTTGGCGGACGTGACTTCAAGAAGTTGTGGATTTAAGGGGCTGCCATGTTACGTACTATCAACTTCATGGGCGTTCGCAACTTCGCGTTCGGCGTCACGGTTTTTCTGACCCTGCTGGCGGTATTCAGCGTTGTCACCAAAGGCATGAACTGGGGCCTGGACTTCACCGGCGGTACGCTCATCGAGCTGACCTACGAGCGTCCGGCCGATGTCACCAAGGTCCGCGAGCAGTTGGCGACCTCGGGTTACCACGAAGCCGTCGTGCAGAACTTCGGCGCCACCACTGACCTGCTGGTGCGCATGCCGGGTGAAGACCCGCAGCTCGGCCATCAGGTCGCGGAAGCGCTGCAGAAGGTCGGCGGCGACAACCCGGCGACGGTCAAGCGTGTCGAGTTCGTCGGCCCGCAGGTCGGTGAAGAGCTGCGCGACCAGGGCGGCCTCGGCATGCTCCTGGCGCTGGGCGGCATCCTGATCTACCTGGCTTTCCGCTTTCAGTGGAAGTTCGCGGTCGGCGCCATCGTGTCGCTGATCCACGACGTGATCGTGACCATCGGTATCCTGTCGTTCTTCCAGATCACCTTCGACCTGACGGTGCTGGCGGCGGTACTGGCGATCATCGGTTACTCGCTGAACGACACCATCGTCGTGTTCGACCGGGTGCGGGAGAACTTCCGTGTCCTGCGCAAGGCGTCGCTGATCGAGAACATCAACATCTCGACCACCCAGACCCTGCTGCGCACCATGGCGACGTCGATCTCGACCTTGCTGGCGATCGCGGCGCTGCTGTTCTTCGGCGGCGACAACCTGTTCGGCTTTTCCATCGCGCTGTTCATCGGCGTGCTGGCGGGTACGTACTCGTCGATCTACATCGCCAACGTCGTGCTGATCTGGCTGAACCTGACCACTGAGGACCTGATTCCTCCGGCGAACACCGAGCAGGAAGTCGACGACCGTCCATAACGGCCCTCGACATCCCGGCTGTCAGCCCATGAAAGGCGCGAGTTGAACTCGCGCCTTTTTTTGTGCTCCAAGGCTGGGAGAAGCGCGGGCGCGTCCCGCATGTGATGGTCAGGAGGTTCATGTGAACAAGTCGTTGCTGGTTGGTGCGGTATTGGGTGCTGTCGGTGTTACAGCCGGGGGTGCTGTTGCCACCTACAGCCTGGTTAAAAGCGGCCCTGAGTATGCGCAAGTGCTAGCCGTTGAGCCGGTCAAGACACAGATCAAGACTCCACGTGAAGTATGCAAGGATGTAACGGTGACCCGTCAGGCACCGGTGAAAGATCAACACCAGATCGCCGGGACCGTGGTCGGCGCGCTGGCCGGTGGTTTGCTGGGCAACCAGATTGGCGGCGGCACCGGCAAGAAGATTGCCACGGTGGCCGGTGCGGTCGGTGGCGGTTACGCGGGTAACAAGGTGCAGGAGGGCATGCAGGAGCGTGACACCTACACCACCACGCAAACCCGCTGCAACACGGTCAATGACATCAGCGACAAGGTCGTCGGTTACGACGTGCGTTACTCGCTCGATGGCAAGGAAGGTAAAGTGCGGATGGACCGCGATCCGGGCAACCAGATTCCGGTCGACAAGGAAGGCAAGCTGATCCTGTCGCAGAACGAGCCGGGTCAGTAAAGCGCCACTGTTTTGAAAAGAAGCACCCTGCGGGGTGCTTTTTTGTGCCTGCAATTTATGGCTCAGCAATGCTCCTCTGTGGGAGCGAGCCTGCTCGCGAATGCGGTTCATCATTCAAGATCCATTTTGCTGATACACCGCCTTCGCGAGCAGGCTCGCTCCCACATGAGATCTACGAGGCCTGAAAATTGGGCATAAAAAAAGCACCCCGAAGGGTGCTTTTCTGATTCGTCCGAAGCTTAACGCTTCAGCGAAGCCGGCAGGTGCGGCTGGATCGCCGTCAGGACTGCCTTGAAGCATTTGGTGTTGCCGGCAACGATGTGGCCTTTTTCAAGGAAGTCGTGACCGCCGGTGAAGTCGCTCACCAGGCCGCCGGCTTCCTGAATCAGCAGGGCGCCTGCCGCCATGTCCCACTCGGACAGACCCGACTCCCAGAACGCATCGAAACGACCGGCAGCCACGTAGGCCAGGTCCAGGCTCGCTGCGCCAGCGCGGCGGATGCCGGCAGTCTGGCCGACCAGGGAGCGGAACATGCCCAGGTAGTTGTCGAGGTTGTCCATCTGGTCGTTGCGGAACGGGAAGCCGGTACCCAGCAGGGCGCCGTCAAGGCTGGTGCGGCCGCTGACGCGCAGGCGACGACCGTTCAGTTGTGCGCCGCGACCACGGCTGGCGGTGAATTCTTCCTGGCGCACCGGGTCCAGAACCACAGCGTGTTCCAGGCGACCACGGTATTTGCAGGCGATGCTGACTGCGAAGTGCGGAATGCCACGCAGGAAGTTGGTGGTGCCGTCCAGTGGATCGATGATCCACAGGTACTCTTCGCCTTCGATGCCGGTGCCAGCGTGCAGGCCGGTCTCTTCACCCTGGATCGAGTGATTCGGGTAAGCCTTGCGCAGGGCATCGATGATTTTCTGTTCAGCGGCGCGATCGACCTCGGATACATAATCCTTGGCGTCTTTTTCGTCGACCTTGATGGTATCCAGGCGCTCGATGGAGCGGAAGATCAGTTCACTGGCGCTGCGGGCGGCGCGCAGCGCGATATTCAGCATGGGCTGCATGGATGTGTCACCTAAGGTTGTTAAAGAAAGCCGCGCATTCTATCAGAACTTTTCTTCAGGTGAAGGACGCTGTTCGCTTTCATAGCTTAACGGTAGGCTGTTCTGTAAGATTTGCCCCCCTTTCCAATGTCCGAGAGCGCCTCCCTTGCTGCAGAACATTCGTGTCGTCCTGGTCAATACCAGCCACCCCGGCAATATCGGCGGGGCCGCGCGCGCCATGAAAAACATGGGTCTGTCGCGTCTGGTGCTGGTCGAGCCACGCCAGTTTCCGCACCACGAAGCCGATGCCCGCGCATCCGGTGCCGGAGACATCCTTGAAAACGCGCAGGTCGTCGCCACTTTGGAAGATGCCCTGGTCGGCTGCAATCTGGTGCTCGGCACCAGTGCGCGAGATCGGCGTATTCCGTGGCCGCTGCTCGATCCGCGTGAATGCGGGACCAAAGTCGTGGAAGAGGCCGGGCAGGGCGCCGAAATCGCTCTGGTGTTCGGGCGCGAAGATTCCGGCCTGACCAACGAAGAGCTGCAGCGATGTCACTTTCACGTGCACATCCCTTCCGACCCGACGTTCAGCTCGCTGAACCTGGGGGCGGCGGTGCAGGTGTTGAGCTATGAAGTGCGCATGTCCTGGCTGGCCTCGCAGGGTCAGCCGAGCAAGGTCGAAAAAGAAGAAGTGGCTTCGGTGAAAAGCGCCGAGCTGGCGACCATGGATGAGCTGGAGCGCTTTTACGAGCATCTGGAGCAGACATTGGTCGCGATCGAGTTTCTCGACCCGGAAAAACCCCGGCACTTGATGGCGCGTCTGCGCCGGTTGTACGGACGCAGCTCGGTCAGCCGGGCGGAAATGAATATTTTGCGGGGCATTCTCACGGAAACCCAGAAAGCGGCCCGTGGTGAGCTTCTTAAGCGGAAGGACTGAATGATGTTTGAGCGTTTGCGTGAAGATATCCAGAGCGTTTTCCATCGAGACCCGGCGGCGCGTAACGCTTTTGAAGTCCTGACCTGCTACCCCGGCATGCATGCGATCTGGATTCATCGCCTGGCCGGCATGCTCTGGCGCAACGATCTGAAGTGGCTGGCGCGGCTGGTGTCGAACTTCGGTCGCTGGCTGACTGGCATCGAGATTCATCCGGGCGCCAAGGTCGGCCGTCGGTTCTTCATCGACCACGGCATGGGTATCGTTATCGGTGAGACCGCCGAGATTGGCGATGACGTGACCATCTATCAGGGCGTGACCCTCGGTGGCACCAGCTGGAACAAGGGCAAGCGCCACCCGACGCTGGGTGACGGTGTGGTGGTCGGCGCGGGCGCCAAGGTCCTTGGTCCGTTCACGGTCGGTGCCGGTGCCAAGGTCGGTTCCAACGCGGTGGTGACCAAGGAAGTGCCGCCGGGCGCCACTGTGGTGGGGATTCCGGGGCGCATCATCGTCAAGTCCGATGAAGAGCAGGACGCCAAGCGCAAGGCCATGGCCGAGAAGATCGGTTTCGATGCCTATGGCGTCAGCGAAGACATGCCCGACCCGGTGGCGCGCGCCATTGGCCAGTTGCTCGATCACCTGCAAGCGGTCGACGGGCGTCTGGAAGGCATGTGCGGCGCGTTGAAGGATCTGGGCAGCAATTACTGTGCGAAAGATCTGCCTGAGCTGCGTGAAGAAGACTTTGCCTGTGTGAAGGGCAAAGACGAATCCAAAGCAGGCTAAACCGCAGCGCGGCCTTCGCGAGCGGGCTCGCTTCCACATTGAAATGCGATCACCTGTGGGAGCGAGCCTGCTCGCGATGAACGATTACACGGTTGCGCTGGCTGTACGTCACAGGCCTTTGCTATAGTGCGCGCGCTCTTTTGCGGGTAAACCCGACTAAAGCACTAGGTCTTATAGTTGACTTAAATGCTCGGGAATTGCATACTCCCGCCCATTCTGAACTCCGTGGTAACTGTCCATGCGACTGACTACAAAAGGCCGATACGCCGTGACCGCCATGCTTGACCTGGCGTTGCACGCGCAGCACGGGCCGGTGTCCCTGGCCGATATCTCCGAGCGCCAAGGCATCTCCCTGTCCTACCTCGAACAGCTGTTCGCCAAACTGCGTCGCAGCAACCTGGTTTCCAGTGTTCGCGGTCCCGGTGGTGGCTACCAGTTGTCCCGCGACATGCAGGGCATCCAGGTCGCCCAGGTAATTGATGCGGTGAACGAATCGGTCGACGCCACCAAGTGCCAGGGCCAGGGCGATTGCCATTCCGGCGACACCTGCCTGACCCACCATCTGTGGTGCGACCTGAGCCTGCAGATTCACGAATTTCTAAGTGGTATCAGCTTGGCTGATCTTGTGACTCGCCGTGAGGTGCAAGAAGTAGCCCAGCGTCAGGACCAGCGCCGTTGCAACAGCAAGGCGCCACGCCTGGACAAGATTGAAGCGTCCGCCGTCGAATGACCGCCAGAGAGCCCAACGGCACGCCAGCCCTGATTTAGGAGATAGTCCATGAAATTGCCGATTTACCTTGATTACTCAGCGACCACCCCGGTTGATCCGCGTGTTGCGCAAAAAATGAGTGAATGCCTGCTGGTTGACGGAAACTTCGGCAACCCGGCGTCGCGCTCCCACGTATTTGGCTGGAAGGCTGAAGAGTCGGTCGAAAACGCCCGTCGTCAGGTGGCCGATCTGGTCAATGCCGATCCGCGCGAAATCGTCTGGACCTCCGGTGCGACCGAGTCCGACAACCTGGCAATCAAGGGTGCGGCACATTTCTACGCCTCCAAGGGCAAGCACCTGATCACCAGCAAGATCGAACACAAGGCCGTTCTCGACACCATGCGCCAACTCGAGCGCGAAGGTTTCGAAGTGACCTACCTTGAGCCGACCGAAGACGGTCTGATCACTCCGTCGATGATCGATGCGGCACTGCGCGAAGACACTATCCTGGTGTCGGTGATGCACGTGAACAACGAAATCGGCACCGTCAACGACATCGCTGCGATCGGCGAACTGCTGCGCTCCAAGGGCGTGCTGTTCCACGTCGACGCCGCTCAGTCCACTGGCAAGGTCGACATCGATCTGCAGAAACTGAAAGTCGACATGATGTCGTTCTCCGCGCACAAGACCTACGGTCCTAAAGGTATTGGCGCGCTGTACGTCAGCCGCAAGCCGCGTGTGCGTATCGAGGCGACCATGCACGGTGGCGGTCACGAACGTGGCATGCGTTCCGGCACCCTGGCGACTCACCAGATCGTCGGCATGGGCGAAGCGTTCCGTGTGGCCAAAGAAGACATGGCCGCTGAAAACGTCCGTATCAAAGCCTTGAGCGACCGTTTCTACAAGCAGGTCGAGCATCTGGAAGAGCTGTACGTCAACGGCAGTCTGACCGCCCGCGTTCCGCACAACCTGAACCTGAGCTTCAACTACGTTGAAGGCGAGTCGCTGATCATGGCACTCAAGGATCTGGCGGTATCGTCCGGTTCGGCGTGCACCTCGGCGTCGCTGGAGCCTTCGTACGTACTGCGCGCCCTGGGCCGCAACGATGAACTGGCACACAGCTCGATCCGCTTTACCTTCGGCCGTTTCACCACCGAAGAAGAAATCGACTACGCCGCGCAGAAAGTCTGCGAGGCCGTTACCAAGCTGCGCGCTCTGTCGCCGCTGTGGGACATGTACAAAGATGGCGTCGATATCTCGAAAATCGAGTGGGCGGCACACTAACCAAAGAAGCCGCCGGGTACAGATCCTGTAGCGACGCGGCGGTTCACGCAGCGCAGTTGCAGGGTCTCAAGAGCGGCCCTGATGAGTGAGGATTGAGAATCATGGCTTACAGCGAAAAGGTCATCGACCACTACGAAAACCCGCGCAACGTCGGCAAGATGAACGCGGAAGATCCTGATGTCGGCACCGGCATGGTCGGCGCTCCGGCGTGCGGCGACGTGATGCGTCTGCAAATCAAGGTCAACGATCAGGGCGTTATCGAAGACGCCAAGTTCAAGACCTACGGCTGCGGTTCGGCCATCGCTTCCAGCTCCCTCGCCACCGAGTGGATGAAGGGCAAGACCCTGGACGAAGCCGAAACCATCAAGAACACTCAGCTGGCCGAAGAACTGGCTCTGCCGCCAGTGAAAATCCACTGCTCGGTACTGGCTGAAGACGCTATCAAAGCGGCTGTTCGCGATTACAAGCAGAAGAAAGGCTTGATCTGACTTTCTGGATCTGGCGACGAGTAAGGAGTCAACGATGGCTATCAGCATGACAGAAGCGGCTGCTCGGCACGTGCGGCGCTCCCTCGACGGGCGCGGCAAAGGTGAAGGGATTCGTCTGGGTGTTCGCACCACAGGCTGTTCCGGCCTTGCCTACGTGCTGGAGTTTGTCGACGAGGTGGTTGCGGAAGATCAGGTGTTCGAGAGTCACGGCGAAAAAGTGATCATCGACCCGAAAAGCCTGACCTACCTGGACGGCACCGAGCTCGATTTCGTCAAGGAAGGGTTGAACGAAGGCTTCAAGTTCAACAACCCCAACGTACGCGGTGAATGTGGCTGCGGCGAAAGCTTCAACATCTGAGGCTTGTCGTGGGTATTCCTTGTCATTTCGCTTTATTCGAGCTGCAACCGAGCTTCCGCCTGGATCTCGAGCAGTTGGCCACGCGCTATCGCGAGCTGGCGCGCGGGGTTCATCCAGACCGCTTCGCCGACGCTTCCGAGCGCGAGCAGCGTTCGGCGCTCGAGCAGTCGGCACGGCTCAACGACGCCTATCAGACGCTTAAGAGTCCAGCCCAGCGTGCGCGCTACCTGCTGAAAATCAGCGGGCATGAGGTGCCGATGGAAGTCACTGTCCACGATCCCGAGTTTCTTTTGCAGCAGATGCAATGGCGCGAAGAGCTCGAAGACCTGCAGGACAGTGCCGATCTCGAGGGGGTCGCGGTCTTCAAGCGTCGCCTCAAGGCCGCTCAGGAACAGCTCAATGAAAGCTTCGCAGCCTGTTGGGATGATGCAGCGCAGCGCGAACAGGCCGAACGCCTGATGCGGCGCATGCAGTTCCTCGACAAGCTCACCTACGAAGTGCGCCAGCTAGAAGAGCGCCTCGACGATTAACCCAGTGCTGCCCTGATTGCACGCCTGATAGACAGACAAGACCTGATTACCATGGCTCTACTGCAGATCGCCGAACCCGGCCAAAGTCCTCAACCGCACCAGCGTCGTCTGGCTGTCGGCATCGACCTGGGCACTACCAATTCGCTCGTCGCTGCGCTGCGCAGCGGTGTCTCCGAACCGCTGGCCGACGCCAGCGGGCAGGTCATCCTGCCGTCCGCGGTGCGTTATCACGCCGATCGCGTCGAAGTTGGCGAGTCGGCCAAGCTGGCCGCCGCCTCTGATCCTTTGAATACCGTGCTGTCGGTCAAGCGCTTGATGGGTCGTGGTCTGTCCGACGTCAAGCAATTGGGTGAGCAGTTGCCGTACCGCTTTGTCGGCGGCGAGTCGCACATGCCGTTCATCGACACGATCCAGGGCCCGAAAAGCCCGGTTGAAGTCTCCGCCGATATCCTCAAGGTCCTGCGTCAGCGTGCTGAGGCGACCTTGGGTGGCGAACTGGTTGGCGCGGTGATTACCGTTCCAGCTTACTTCGACGATGCTCAGCGCCAAGCCACCAAAGACGCGGCAAAACTCGCCGGTCTGAACGTGCTGCGTCTGCTCAACGAGCCGACCGCCGCTGCTGTGGCGTACGGTCTCGACCAGCACGCCGAAGGTCTGGTCGCTATCTACGACCTGGGCGGCGGCACTTTCGATATTTCGATTCTGCGCCTGACCGGCGGTGTGTTCGAGGTTCTGGCCACTGGCGGCGACAGCGCGCTGGGCGGCGATGACTTCGATCACGCGATTGCCGGCTGGATCATCGAGAGCGCCGGCCTGTCCGCCGATCTCGATCCGGGCGCACAACGCAATCTGCTGCAAACCGCTTGTGCGGCAAAAGAAGCCCTGACCGATGCAGCCAGTGTTGAAGTGGCGTATGGCGACTGGAAAGCCCCACTGACCCGCGAAGCCTTCGATGCGCTGATCGAACCGATGGTCGCGCGCAGCCTGAAAGCCTGCCGCCGCGCCGTTCGCGATTCCGGTATCGAACTCGAAGACGTGCATGCCGTGGTCATGGTCGGCGGTTCGACCCGTGTGCCACGTGTGCGCGAAGCGGTTGCCGAAGCCTTTGGTCGCCAGCCGCTGACCGAAATCGACCCGGATCAAGTGGTGGCCATCGGGGCCGCGATCCAGGCTGACACCTTGGCTGGCAACAAGCGCGATGGCGGCGAACTGCTGCTGCTCGACGTGATTCCATTGTCTCTGGGCCTGGAGACCATGGGCGGCCTGATGGAGAAGGTGATCCCGCGCAACACCACTATCCCCGTCGCTCGCGCTCAGGATTTCACCACCTATAAAGACGGCCAGTCGGCCATGGCGATCCATGTGTTGCAGGGCGAGCGCGAGCTGATCAGCGACTGCCGTTCGCTGGCGCGCTTCGAATTGCGTGGCATCCCGGCGATGGTCGCCGGTGCAGCGAAGATTCGTGTGACCTTCCAGGTCGATGCCGACGGTCTGCTCAGCGTCTCCGCCCGTGAGCTGGGTTCGGGCGTCGAGGCGAGCATCCAGGTCAAGCCGTCCTACGGCCTGACCGACGGCGAAATCGCCAAGATGCTGAAAGATTCGTTCCAGTACGCCAGTGACGACAAGGTCGCCCGCGTTCTGCGTGAGCAGCAAGTCGACGCCCAGCGCCTGCTCGAAGCGGTGCAGGGGGCTCTGGAGGCGGATGGCGAGCGTTTGCTCGACGCCGAAGAGCGCATGGTTATCGACCTGCAAATGCAGGAACTGGCCGAACTGATGAAAGGCACCGATGGTTATGCCATTGAGCAGCAGACCAAGCGTCTGTCGCAAGTGACCGATGCTTTTGCTGCCCGCCGCATGGATCAGACGGTTAAAGCCGCTCTGTCGGGGCGCAACCTGAATGAAATCGAGGATATCTGATGCCGCAGGTCATTTTTCTGCCCCACGAGAAGTTCTGCCCTGAAGGCATGGTCGTCGAGGCTGCGCCCGGCACGTCGATTCTCGAACTGGCCCACGAACACCACATCGAGATGGAAAGTGCCTGCGGCGGCGTCTGCGCCTGCACCACTTGCCACTGCATCATCCGCGAGGGTTTCGACTCGCTGGAAGAGGCCGATGAGCTGGAAGAAGACTTCCTCGATCGTGCCTGGGGTCTGGAAGCGCAATCGCGTCTGGCCTGTCAGGCCATCGTCGGTGAAGAAGACCTCACCGTCGAGATTCCGAAATATTCGCTTAACCATGCGGCCGAAGCGCCGCACTGACTGGTAAGACTGTCATGAGCTACGGTTGGAATGATGTTCAACGCATTGCCGAAGAGCTGGCCGAGGCCCACAAGGGCGTCGATCCGTACTCGGTAGGTTTCGTCCGCTTGCAGCAGATGATCCTTGAGCTGCCTGACTTCGATGCTACTTCTGGCCGGGTCGGCGAGAAGGTGCTCGAAGCGGTTCAGGAGCTTTGGGCCGCAGAATTGGACTGATCGTCTCGCAGGTTAGGCAATACCCAAGAACCCGCGTATAATTCGCGGGTTTAATTTTTCGCAAATTACCGTTTCTGGAGTTACACCATGGCTGTTCAACGTACTTTCTCCATCATCAAGCCTGACGCCGTTGCTAAAAACGTGATCGGCAAGATCACCACTCGCTTCGAAGACGCTGGCCTGCGCGTTGTAGCTTCGAAACTGAAGCAACTGTCCAAAGCCGAAGCCGAAGGCTTCTACGCTGAGCACAGCGAGCGCGGTTTCTTCGGTGACCTGGTTGCTTTCATGACTTCCGGTCCGGTTGTCGTTCAGGTTCTGGAAGGCGAAAACGCCATCGCTCGTAACCGTGAGCTGATGGGCGCTACCAACCCTAAAGAAGCTGCTGCCGGCACCATCCGTGCTGACTTCGCCGAGTCGATCGACGCCAACGCCGTTCACGGTTCGGACTCCGAAGCCGCTGCTGCTCGCGAAATCGCTTACTTCTTCGCAGCTACTGAAGTAACCACTCGCTAAGCATTGGCTTAAGAGTGAAGGTGAATCCATGACGACATCGACTGTGAAAACCAACCTGCTGGGTCTGACCCAGCCGGAAATGGAAAAATTCTTCGACTCAATCGGGGAGAAGCGTTTCCGTGCCGGTCAGGTAATGAAATGGATTCACCACTTTGGCGTCGATGATTTCGACGCCATGACGAACGTCAGCAAGGCCTTGCGCGACAAGCTCAAGGCCATTGCCGAGGTGCGTGGTCCGGAAGTGGTCAGCGAGGACATCTCCAGCGACGGCACCCGTAAATGGGTGGTGCGCGTGGCGTCCGGCAGCTGCGTCGAGACCGTGTACATTCCCCAGGGCAAACGCGGCACTCTGTGCGTTTCGTCCCAGGCAGGCTGTGCCCTGGATTGCAGTTTCTGCTCCACCGGCAAGCAAGGCTTCAACAGCAACCTCACCGCCGCCGAAGTCATCGGCCAGGTGTGGATTGCCAACAAATCTTTCGGCAGCGTCCCGGCCACCGTCGACCGTGCCATCACCAACGTGGTGATGATGGGCATGGGTGAGCCGCTGCTGAACTTCGACAACGTCGTCGCCGCCATGCATCTGATGATGGATGACCTCGGCTACGGGATCTCCAAGCGCCGCGTGACCCTGTCCACTTCGGGCGTGGTGCCGATGATCGATGAGCTGGCCAAGCACATCGACGTGTCCCTGGCGTTGTCCCTGCACGCACCGAATGACGCATTGCGTAACCAATTGGTGCCGATCAACAAGAAATATCCGCTTAAGATGCTGCTCGAGTCGTGCCAGCGCTACATGTCCGCCCTCGGCGAGAAGCGTGTGCTGACCATCGAGTACACCTTGCTCAAGGACGTCAACGACAAGCTTGAGCACGCGGTGGAAATGATCGAGTTGCTCAAGGATATCCCGTGCAAGATCAACCTGATCCCGTTCAACCCGTTCCCGCATTCCGGGTACGAGCGGCCAAACAACAACGCCATTCGCCGCTTCCAGGATCAGTTGCATCAGGCCGGTTTCAACGTCACCGTGCGCACCACCCGTGGTGAAGACATCGACGCTGCATGTGGTCAATTGGTAGGGCAGGTGCTGGATCGCACCCGTCGCAGTGAACGTTACATCGCTGTGCGTGAGTTGAGCGCCGACAGCGATCTGGCTCAGAACGCCACGAACACTCACTAAGAGAGGATCTCTATGTCCCTGCGCTTTGCGCTGCTGTTGCTGTTGGCCAGCCTGTGTGCTGGTTGTGTCCTGTCGGGTGACTACAACCCGATGAAGACCAGCAAGGGCCGCGATGAAGCGCGGGCTGCCTACGTGCAGTTGGGGCTGGGTTACCTGCAGCAGGGCATGACCGAGCGGGCCAAGGTGCCGTTGAAAAAGGCTCTGGAGCTCGACGACTCCGATCCTGATGCCAATGCCGCGCTCGGCCTGGTGTTTCAGTCCGAGATGGAGCCCCAGCTGGCCGACGAGCACTTTCGCAAGGCTTTGTCCTCACGTCCCGCCGATGCGCGCATCCTCAACAACTACGGCAGTTTTCTCTACGAAGAACAGCGCTATAAAGAAGCGTACGAGCGATTTGAACAGGCCGCCGCCGATACCCTGTATCCTGAGCGTTCGCGGGTGTTCGAAAACCTCGGCATGACCGCGGCGAAGCTGGGTCAGCGCGATCTGGCGCAGCAGCAACTGGAAAAAGCCCTGCGTTTGAACCGTCAACAACCGCGCGCGCTGCTGGAAATGGCTGAGTTGTCCTTCGAAGACAGGCATTATGTGCCCGCGCGTGACTTTTACGATCGTTTCAGCCAGTTGACCGAACAGAATGCCCGTAGTCTATTGCTCGGCGTTCGGCTGGCAAAAGTGTTTGAAGATCGCGACAAGGCCGCCAGTTACGGCCTGCAATTAAAACGACTCTATCCCGGTACGCCGGAATATCAGCAATACCTGTCGGAGCAATGATGAAAGCGGCGCATCCCGAAGTTGTAGCAGCGAATCGCGTAAACCCCGGTGAGACCCTGCGCCAGGCCCGCGAAAGCAATGGCTGGTCGCTGGCCGAAGTGGCCCTCAAGCTCAACCTCACCGTGACGTCCCTGAGCAATCTTGAAGCCGGCGCGTTCGACAAGCTGCCGGGGCATACTTTCGCCCGCGGTTACATTCGCGCCTACGCCAAATTGCTCGGCATGGACCAGGGCGTGCTGGTCCAGCAATTCGACCAGTCCACCGGCACCGATTCCCAGGGCAGCAATGTTCACGCCCTCGGCCGTATCGAAGAGCCGGTGCGGGTTTCCCACACCATTTTGCGTATCGTCAGCCTGCTGTTGCTGATCGCGGTCATCGGCGGCGGTTTCGTCTGGTGGCAGGATCAGACCTCGCTGCGCACCAAGGATCTGGCCGCTCTGGCACCGGAGCACGTCGAAGTTGAAGGCGCTGACGGCACCACACAGATTCATCCGATCGACGAGCCGGAAGACCAGGCTGTCGAAGAGAACCAGGCCGACAGCTCGACCGCGCTGGCGCTGCCACAATCCGAAACCAGCGCCGAATCGACCGGTGCCGAAACCACCGCGCCGGCCACCGCGCCAGCAGCACCGGCGGCTCCAAGCGTCGCACCGACCGCCCCGGCTCATACCCCTGCGCCAACCGTAGCCGCGCCCGCCGCTCCGGCGCCGAACGTCGCAACGCCAGCGCCAACCGTCGCCGCTCCAACCGCGCCCGTTGCGCCCGCGGCCAGCCCTGAAGCGGCTGCCCCGGTTGCCGGCGAAGGTCAGGTCCAGCTGCAGTTCAGCGCCGATTGCTGGGCACAGGTGACCGATGGCCGTGGCAAGGTGATTTTCAGCGGTCTGAAACATAAAGGCGACAGCGTGACCGTGGCTGGCAAGCCGCCGCTCAACGTTCGTCTGGGTGTCGCTCGCGCCGCACAGGTCAGCTACAACGGCCAGCCGGTCGACATCGCTCCGTTCACCAGTGGCGAGACTGCTCGCCTGAAGTTGGGTCAATAAGTCATGCACGGCGAATCTCCAATCAAACGTCGCGTTTCGCGCAAGATCTGGGTCGGCAACGTACCGGTGGGCGGCGACGCACCGATCGCGGTGCAGAGCATGACCAACAGCGACACCAATGACGTCGCCGCCACCGTTGCGCAGATCAACCGTCTGGAAGCGGCTGGCGTCGATATCGTCCGCGTTTCGGTGCCGGACATGGACGCCGCCGAGGCGTTCGGCAAGATCAAACAACTGGTCAAGGTGCCATTGGTTGCCGACATTCACTTCGATTACCGCATTGCCTTGCGCGTCGCCGAACTCGGTGTGGACTGCCTGCGCATCAACCCGGGCAACATCGGTCGTGAAGACCGAGTGCGTGCGGTGGTCGATGCAGCGCGTGATCGCGGCATTCCGATCCGCATCGGGGTCAACGCCGGCTCGCTGGAAAAAGACCTGCAAAAGAAATACGGCGAGCCGACGCCGGCGGCGCTGGTTGAATCCGCATTGCGTCACGTTGAGCACCTCGAACGCCTGAATTTCCAGGACTTCAAGGTCAGCGTGAAGGCCTCCGACGTGTTCATGGCCGTCGAAGCCTACCGTCTGCTGGCGAAAGAAATCGTCCAGCCGCTGCATCTGGGTATCACTGAAGCCGGTGGATTGCGTTCGGGCACAGTGAAATCCGCCGTCGGCCTAGGTATGCTGCTCGCCGAAGGGATTGGCGATACTATCCGCATCTCGCTGGCGGCCGACCCGGTCGAGGAAGTGAAGGTCGGCTACGACATTCTCAAGTCTTTGCATCTGCGTTCCCGTGGCATCAACTTCATCGCCTGCCCGAGCTGCTCGCGGCAGAACTTCGATGTGGTGAAAACCATGAACGAGCTGGAAGGGCGCCTTGAAGACCTGCTGGTGCCGCTGGATGTCGCGGTGATCGGTTGCGTGGTCAACGGCCCCGGCGAAGCCAAGGAAGCCCACATCGGCTTGACCGGCGGCACGCCAAACCTGATTTACATCGATGGCAAGCCGTCGCAGAAACTGACGAATGATAATCTGGTGGATGAGCTGGAACGGCTGATCCGCGAGAAAGCGGCCGAGAAGGTCGAAGCTGACGCTGCGGTTATCGCGCGCGGCTGATCGAACGAATTAAGGAATTTTTGTGAGCAAGTCTCTGCAAGCCATTCGTGGCATGAACGACATCCTGCCCGAACAGACCCCGCTGTGGCGTTATTTCGAGGGCACTGTTGCGCGTCTGCTGGACAACTACGGTTACAAGCAGATCCGCATGCCGATCGTCGAGTTCACCGAGCTGTTCAAGCGCTCGATCGGTGAAGTGACCGATATCGTCGAAAAAGAGATGTACACCTTCGAGGACCGCAACGGCGATTCGCTGACCCTGCGTCCTGAAGGTACTGCCGCGTGCGTACGCGCTGTGCTCGAACACGGCATCACCGGCGGCGGTCAGGTGCAGAAACTCTGGTACATCGGCCCGATGTTCCGCCACGAGCGCCCGCAGAAAGGCCGTTATCGTCAGTTCCACCAGATCGGTCTGGAGGTGTTCAACCTCGACGGTCCGGACATTGACGCCGAATTGATCATCATGACCTGGCGCCTGTGGGGCGAGCTGGGTATTCGTGATGCGGTCAAACTCGAACTCAACAGCCTCGGCACCAGCGAGTCCCGCGGGCGTTATCGTGAAGCGCTGGTCGAGTATCTCTCGGCGCACCACGACAAGCTCGACGAAGACAGCCAGCGCCGCCTGAAAACCAACCCGCTGCGCGTGCTCGACACCAAGAACGCCGACACTCAGGCGGTACTGGTCGATGCGCCGAAAATGGCCGACTACCTCGATGACGAGTCCCGTGCTCACTTCGAAGGTCTGAAGGCGCGCCTGGACGCGGTCGGCATTCCGTACGTGCTCAACCCGAAACTGGTGCGCGGCCTCGATTACTACAGCAAAACCGTTTTCGAATGGGTCACCGACAAACTCGGCGCCCAGGGCACCGTGTGCGCGGGCGGCCGTTACGATGGTCTGGTCGAGCAGATGGGCGGCAAGCCGACCACCGGCGTCGGTTTCGCCATGGGCATTGAACGTCTGGTGCTGATGCTCGAAACCCTTGAGCAGATCCCGGAAGAAATCTCCCGTCAGGTCGACGTCTACCTGTGCGCCTTCGGTGAGCAGGCTGAGCTGGCCGGTCTGGCGCTGGCCGAGCGGGTTCGCGATCAGCTTCCAAACCTGCGTCTGCAAGTCAATGCCGGCGCCGGCAGCTTCAAGAGCCAGTTCAAGAAAGCCGACAAGAGCGGTGCGCTGTACGCACTGATCCTCGGTGACGACGAGATGGCCCAGCAAGTGGTAGGTTTCAAACCCCTGCGTGGCCAGGGCGAACAACAAAGCATTGCCTGGGATGCGCTCGCCGCTCACCTGGCCACCTGCGTCGTGCAGGGTTGAAGCTGTCTTAACAGCCGATTTAGCGATTAAGGAGTATTGGGGTGTCGAGTACCGAAGACGAACAGTTGGCGGATTTGAAGGACTGGTGGACACGCAACGGCAAACCTCTGGTCACCGGCGGCCTGTTGGCGCTGGTCATCGTGTTCGGCTGGCAGGCTTATCACAAGTATCAGAGCAACCAGTCGCAAGGTGCCTCGGTGCTCTATCAGCAACTGCTGGAAACCACCCTGACGCCTGACGGCAAGCCAGACGCGGCGCGCGTTGCGGATCTGGCCGGCAAGCTCAACAGCGAATTCGGCGGTTCTGCCTATGCGCAGTACGGCAGCCTGTTCGTCGCCAAGGTCGCGGTGGACAGCGGCAAGCTGGACGACGCGGCCACCGAGCTGAAAGCCATCGTCGACAAACCGGCCAACCCGGCGCTGGGCGAGATCGCCCGTCAGCGTCTGGCGCAGGTATTGGGTGCGCAGGACAAGACCGAAGATGCCCTGAAACTGCTCGACGGCGATGCCGACAAAGCGTTCCTGGCCACTCGCGAAGAACTCAAGGGCGACCTGCTGGTGAAGCTGGGCCGCACTGACGACGCGAACAAGGCGTATCAAAAAGCCAAGGCGGCACTGTCGGATGAAGCGGCAGTCGGTGGCCTTCAAATCAAGCTCGACGACCTGGCCAAAGGGGATGCGTGACGTGATCCGTTGGAAGCATGCAGCATTGCTGGCTCTGGCCCTTCTGGCCGCGGGTTGCAGCAGCAACAGCAAGAAAGAATTGCCACCGGCCGAACTGACCGACTTCAAAGAAGAAGTGGTTCTGCAAAAGCAGTGGAGTCGTTCGATCGGTGACGGTCAGGGCGAAACCTACAACATGCTGGTGCCGGCGATCGATGGTGACACCATCTACGCCGCCGATGTCACTGGTGTGGTCATGGCCATGGATCGCAGCAATGGCGACGTGAAATGGAAACAGGACCTTGAACTGCCGGTTTCCGGCGCCGTTGGCGTTGGTTACGGTCTGGTGTTGATCGGCACCCTGCGTGGCGAAGTCGTCGCTCTGGACACCAGCAACGGTGAAGAGAAGTGGCGTGCACGGGTCAACAGCGAAGTCCTCGCGCCGCCGGCCAACAACGGTGACGTAGTGGTGGTGCAGACCCAGGACGATCGTCTGATCGGTCTGGATGCATCCACCGGTAATCAGCGCTGGGTGTATGACAGTACTCCGGCGGTACTGACCCTGCGGGGCACCAGTGCACCGCTGGTGACCAACCGCCTGGCGCTGGCTGGCCTGTCGACCGGTAAAGTGGTCGCCCTGGACATTTCCAACGGCGTGCCGGTGTGGGAACAGCGCATCGCCATTCCACAGGGTCGTTCGGAACTGGAGCGCGTGGTCGACATCGACGGCGGTCTGCTGCTGTCCGGCGGTACGCTGTACGTGGCCAGCTATCAGGGTCGCGTCGCGGCACTGGACGTGGAAAGCGGTCGTCAACTCTGGCAGCGCGACGCCTCGAGCTACGCCGGTATCGCTCAGGGTTTCGGCAGCGTCTACGTGAGCCTGTCCTCGGGCACCGTTGAAGGCGTCGATGAGCGTTCCACCACCGCATTGTGGAGCAACGATGCGCTGGCTCGCCGCCAGCTGTCGGCTCCGGAAGTGTTCTCCAGCTATGTTGCAGTGGGTGACCTGGAAGGTTATCTGCACCTGCTGAGTCAGGTTGACGGTCGTTTCGTCGGCCGTGAGCGCATCGACAGCGACGGCCTGCGTGCCCGTCCGCTGGTGGTGGGTGACACGATTTATGTGTATGGCAACAGCGGCAAACTGGAAGCCCTGACCATCAAGTAACAACTATGCTTGGGGTTAACCCCCAGGCGGCCCCGGATTCATGGGGCTTGCAGCGCTATCAGGCGTTGCCCCGAGCACCAGCCGCTGCCTCGCAGCGGCTTTTGTATTTTCTGAAATAACGAAGTGGAGAGCCGCATGGTTCCCGTAATCGCCCTGGTGGGCCGACCGAACGTCGGCAAGTCCACCTTGTTCAACCGCCTGACTCGGACTCGCGACGCCATCGTCGGCGACCTGTCCGGTCTGACCCGTGATCGCCAGTACGGTGAGGCCAAGTGGCAAGGGCGTTCCTACATTCTGATCGACACCGGCGGTATCTCCGGTGACGAACATGGTATGGACGAAAAAATGGCCGAGCAGTCGCTGCTGGCCATTGAAGAAGCAGACGTTGTGCTGTTCCTGGTAGATGCCAAGGCCGGTTTCACCGCCGCCGACCAGATGATCGCCGAACACCTGCGCAAACGTAACAAGCGTTCCCACGTGGTTGCCAACAAGGTCGACAACATCGACCCGGAGATGGCCCGCGCCGAATTTGCCCCGCTGGGCATGGGCCACGCGATCCCGATCGCCGGTGCCCATGGCCGTGGTATCACGCAGTTGCTCGAAGCCGCCCTGAGCGACTTCCCGCGTGATGATGACGAGCCGGCTGAAGGCGAAGAGGAAGAGATCGTTGCTGAAGGCGAGGAAGCCAAGCGCATTCCTGGCCCGAGCGAAAAAGACGGGATCAAGATCGCCATCATCGGCCGTCCGAACGTCGGTAAATCGACCCTGGTCAACCGCATGCTCGGTGAAGACCGGGTGATCGTTTATGACCAGCCCGGCACGACCCGCGACAGTATCTACATCCCGTTCGAACGCAACGAAGAAAAGTACACGCTGATCGACACCGCCGGTGTGCGCAAGCGCGGCAAGATCCACGAAGAAGTTGAAAAGTTCTCCGTGGTCAAAACCCTGCAGGCGATCAAAGACGCCAACGTGGTGATCTTCGTGATGGACGCCCGCGAAGGCGTGGTCGATCACGATCTCAACCTGCTGGGCTTCGCCATCGAGTCGGGTCGTGCGCTGGTCATCGCGATCAACAAGTGGGACGGCATGACGCCGAGCGAGCGCGACTTCGTCAAGGTCGAGCTGCAACGTCGTCTGTTCTTCGTTGACTACGCCGACATCCACTTCATCTCGGCACTGCACGGCACGGGCGTGGGCAACCTCTACGCTTCCGTACAGAACTCGTTCAAGTCGGCGGTCACCCGCTGGCCGACCAACCGTCTGACCCAGATCCTGGAAGACGCGGTAGGCGAGCACGCGCCACCAATGGTCAACAACCGCCGGATCAAACTGCGTTATGCGCACTTGGGTGGTGCCAACCCGCCGATCATCGTGATCCACGGTAACCAGATCGAGAAAGTGCCGAAGTCGTATGTGCGCTATCTGGAGAACACTTACCGTCGTGTGCTGAAGCTCGTCGGTACGCCGATCCGCATCGAGTTCAAGGGCGGCGAGAACCCGTACGAAGGCAACAAGAACACGCTGACCGACCGCCAGGTCAACAAGAAGCGTCGCTTGATGTCGCACAACAAGAAAGCCAGCAAGAAACGCCGCGACAAAAAATAAAACAGCAGCTTCAAGTTTCAAGCTGCAAGCTTCAAGTGAAAGCGGTAACGCAAAAAGGGCTCTGTAGGAGCCCTTTTTTTGTGGGCGAGGGTTTTTGCTTGCAGCTTGCAGCTTGACGCTTGAAACTTGCACATCACCTGCAAGGGGCTTCCGATGATCACCAGCAAGCTGCCGAATGTCGGCATCACCATTTTTACGCAGATGTCTCAGCTCGCGGCGCAGACCGGGGCGATCAACCTGTCTCAGGGGTTTCCGGATTTCGACGGCCCGCAGTCGCTGCGTGACGCAGTCGGTCGGCACATTGCCAGCGGCCATAACCAGTATTCGCCGATGACCGGCCTGCCGGCGCTGCGTCAGCAGATCGCCGCGAAGATCGCCCGCAGTTACGGCGCCACGGTCGATGCCGATCATGAAGTGACCGTGACGCCCGGTGCGACGCAAGCGATCTTCTGCGCCATTCAGGCGGTTATCCACAGCGGCGACGAAGTCATCGTTTTCGACCCGGCTTACGACAGCTATGAGCCGGCGGTGGAACTCGCCGGCGGCCGCTGCGTCCACGTGCAGTTGGGCCTGGAAGATTTTTCCATCGATTTCGATCAGCTCGGCGCAGCCCTGACTCCGCGCACACGAATGATCATTCTCAACACCCCGCACAACCCGAGCGGCGCGCTGATCAGTCGTGCCGAACTGGATCAACTGGCCGCGTTGATTCGTGATCGCGACATCTATGTGATCAGTGACGAAGTCTACGAACACCTGGTATTCGACGGCGTGCCGCATGTCAGCGTGCTGGCTCATGAGGAGCTGTATCAGCGCGCATTCGTGGTCAGCTCGTTCGGCAAGACCTATCACGTCACCGGCTGGAAAACCGGCTACGTCGTCGCACCGCCAGCGCTCACTGCCGAGCTGCGCAAGGTGCATCAATACGTGAGTTTCTGCGGTGTCACGCCGCTGCAATACGCACTGGCCGATTACATGGCCGAGCACCCTGAACACGTCGAAGAATTGCCGGGTTTCTATCAGGCCAAGCGCGACCTGTTCTGCGATCTGCTGGCGCCGTCGCGCTTCAGCTTCACTCGGGTCACCGGTACCTATTTCCAACTGGTCGATTATTCGCAGATTCGCCCCGACCTCAATGATGTCGAGATGGCCCTGTGGATGACCCGCGAGCATGGCGTGGCAAGTATTCCGGTGTCGGTGTTCTATCAGAATCCACCGCAGGGCCAGCGCCTGGTGCGCCTGTGCTTTGCCAAGCGCGAGGAGACGCTGCGTGAAGCGGCGGCAAAACTATGCGTGATCTGAGTGCATTGCCGGACCTGACCCTGGCGCTGATCCAGACCAGCCTGGCCTGGCATGACCGCCAGGCCAACCTCGAGCATTTCGAGGGACTGCTGGAGCAGGCGCGTGGCGCCGATCTGATTATCTTGCCGGAGATGTTCACCACCGGATTCTCGATGGAATCGGAAACCCTCGCCGAAGCCGAAAACGGCCCGACCAGCAAATGGCTACGGGTACAGGCAGCGAAACTCGACGCAGTGATCACCGGCAGCGTGATCATCCAGGCCGCCGACGGCAGCCACCGCAACCGCCTGCTGTGGGCGCGACCGGACGGCGAGGTGCTGCATTACGACAAGCGTCACTTGTTCCGCATGGCCGGCGAACACAACCATTACACCCCCGGCGAGCGTCAGGTGCAGTTCGAATTGAAAGGTTGGCGCGTTCGCCCGCTGATCTGTTACGACCTGCGTTTCCCGGTGTGGAGCCGCGATGCCCAGGACACCGACCTGCTGCTGTACACCGCCAATTGGCCTGGCGCGCGGCGTCTGCACTGGAATCGTCTGTTGCCGGCCCGGGCCATCGAAAACCTTTGCTATGTGGCGGCGGTGAATCGGGTCGGCAGCGATGGCAAAGGCTTCGCCTACACCGGTGACAGTCAGGTGCTGGATTTCCAGGGCGAGACGTTGCTGGCGGCGGGGGAGGCGGACGGGGTGTTCAAGGTGGTGCTGGAGGCGGCGCCGTTGGCGGCGTATCGCGAGCGGTTTCCGGCGAATCTGGATGCCGATACCTTCGAGTTCACTTAAGCCATTCATTGCCTGCGCTGGCCGCTTCGCGAGCAGGCTCGCTCCCACAGGGGAATGCAGCCGTGACGCTCCGCGTCACTGGACGCAGAGCGTCCCTTGAGGCATTCCCACGCGGAGCATGGGAACGATCGCATCTTTTTATCTTCAACAAAAAGGCCCCGGAGCTCACACTCCGGGGCCTTTCGCATTTCAGCAGTCGATTACGCCGCTTTTGCCTCTGGCTGGCTCAGCGAGCGGTTCAGTGCGCTGAACAGTGCCTTGAAGCTGGCAGTGGTGATGTTTTCATCGATACCCACGCCGTGCACCGCACGCTCACCGTTCACGCGCAGCTCGATGTAGGCCGCCGCTTTGGCATTGGTGCCGGCGCCAATCGCGTGTTCGTTGTAGTCCATGATTTCCACCGGAACCGGCAGGCCGGCGACCAGTGCTTCCAGCGCACCGTTGCCCTTGCCGCGCCAGTGCAGGTTGGTTTCGCCCTGACCCTTGCTCGCCACTTCCACTTCGACGGCGCTGTTGCCGTTTTCTTCCTGCAGGCGATGGCTGACCAGCGCGTACGGGGTGTTGGCTTGCAGGTATTCGCTGATCAACAGCGAGTGAATCTGCTTGGCGGTCATTTCCAGGCCGAGACGGTCAGTTTCACGCTGCACCACCTGGCTGAACTCGATCTGCATGCGACGCGGCAGGCTGATGCCGTATTCCTGCTCCAGCAGGTAGGCGATACCGCCCTTGCCCGACTGGCTGTTGACGCGAATCACCGCCTCGTAGCTGCGACCAATGTCGGCCGGATCGATCGGCAAGTACGGGACTTCCCAAAGAGCGTCCGGTTTCTGCTGGGAGAAGCCTTTGCGTATCGCATCCTGGTGCGAGCCGGAGAACGCCGTGTGGACCAGGTCGCCAACGTACGGGTGACGTGGGTGAACCTGAATCTGGTTGCACTCCTCAACCACTTTGCGCACGCCATCGATGTCGGAGAAATCCAGCTGCGGATCGAGGCCCTGGGTGTACATGTTCAGCGCGACGGTGACCAGGTCGACGTTACCGGTGCGCTCGCCATTGCCGAACAGGCAGCCTTCGACACGATCGGCGCCGGCCATCAGGCCCAGCTCGGTGGCCGCGACGCCCGTGCCACGGTCGTTGTGGGTATGCAGGCTGATGATCACGCTGTCACGACGGTTGATGTTGCGGCCGAACCATTCGATCTGGTCGGCGTAGACGTTTGGCGTCGCGCATTCAACGGTGGCTGGCAGGTTGAGGATCATTTTGTGCTCAGGCGTCGGGTTCCACACCTCGATCACCGCGTCACAGACTTCCTTGGCGAACTCCAGCTCGGTGGCGCTGAAGGTTTCCGGGGAGTATTCGAAGGTCCACTCGGTGTCCGGCTGCATCGCTGCGTATTTGACGAACAGCTTGGCCGCGTTGACCGCGATGGCCTTGATGCCGTCCTTGTCCTGATTGAACACGATACGGCGGAAGGACGGCGAGGTGGCGTTGTACAGGTGAACGATGGCTTTCTTCGCCCCGCGCAGGGATTCGAAGGTGCGCTCGATCAGGTCTTCACGGCCCTGAGTCAGCACCTGAATGGTGGTGTCGTCCGGGATGTGGCCTTCTTCGATCAGGGTGCGCACGAAGTCGAAGTCGGTTTGCGAAGCCGCCGGAAACGACGCTTCGATTTCCTTCACGCCCACTTGAACCAGGGTTTTCCAGAAGCGCAGCTTCTTCGCCGCGTCCATCGGTTCGATCAGCGACTGGTTGCCGTCACGCAGGTCGGAGCTGCACCAGATCGGCGCGGTGTCGATGGTCTTCGACGGCCAGGTGCGATCCGGCAGGTTGATGACGGGAAACGCGCGGTATTTCGAAGACGGGTCTTTGAGCATGCTCATCGGGAAATTCCTTGTTGTCTGGGCCGAAAAGAGGCGGCCTGCCGGTTGAACGAATGTTCTTGGAAAAGCGTAGGACGAGGCGCAGCGATTCAGCCTGGCAGTCGTGCGCTGACGAGGCACAGGCTGCGGTGCTGGCGAAGCTGAATGAGGGTGTGAGAGGTTTTCATGCCCTCAACCCTAACCGCGAGGGGGGAGGATGGCAAGCAGTCGAAAAAAATTGAGAGGAATTCTCGGAAAGCCGTGTTTTGCAGGAATTTATTGCGCTTAAGGCCTAGGAAGTTTTCGATGTTTGCGTGAGGCTAGATTGAGGCGCAATTGAATTTTTGAAAATTCATTGAGTATGGTGGTGTTTTATAGGCCGCCTTCGCGAGCAGGCTCGCTCCCACAGGGGATCTTTGTTGTGAATAAGATCCAGTGTGGGAGCGAGCCTGCTCGCGAAGAGGCCGGTCGCCTCAACACATATTCAAGGTTGGAAAGCACCAATGAAAATCGCCGGATCCACCCGCGCATCATTCAGGCTGACATTCCAGTGCATGTGCGGCCCGGTCGCCCGGCCAGTAGCGCCGACCTTACCGACCACCGCGCCACGGGCCAGTTGCTGGCCGTTCTTCACATCGATTTTAGACATGTGGCAGAACATGCTGATAAAGCCTTGCCCATGGTCGACAAACACCGTGTTGCCATTGAAGAAGTAGTTACCGATAAGAATCACCTTGCCCGCCGCCGGGGTCTTGATCGGCGTACCGGCCGGCACGGCGAAGTCGAGACCGGCGTGAGGGTTGCGCTCTTCACCGTTGAAAAAGCGGCGCACGCCGAACTTGCTCGACAGCGGCCCGTTCACCGGTTTGTCCAGCAGCAGGTTGCTCGGCGTGTTCGGGCTGAAACTGCGATAGGCCTTGATCTGCTCAGCCAGCTCACCCTCGATGCGTTTAAGGTTCGACTGGTCCGGGTTGACCTGCTGCTTGTTCTTCAGGGTGATGCGCTGCTCCGGGTATTTCTTGCTGCCCACGGTGAAGGGCAGAGTCCGACCGCCGCTGCTGATCTGCTGCGCACCGGGTTTGACCGTCAGCGGTACGCCGACGATCGCCAGCCAGTTGTTCTGTTCTTTCACCACCAGCACCGGTTTGCCCTGATACGTGGCTTTCGGCGCTTGTGCTGCCGCGCCCAGATCCACCACCGCGACGCCGCCCGGCACCGGTTTGTTCAACAGGCGAGTGATGTAACTGTCGGCGTGGGCATTAAAGGTCAGGCACAGCAACAGCAGCGGAGCGAGAAAGCGCGGCATGGATCAGTCCAGTAGAGAGAGGGTGACGGGCGTCAGGTGGTTGTCCTCGACACGCACTTGCAGTTCGCCTTCGCCCAGTTTGGCTTTGAGGCGCTGGCCTGTGTGGGTCTGTGCGGCATCGCGGATCGCGTGGCCGCGCTCGTCGAGCAGAATGCTGTAGCCACGACCGAGGGTTGCTAGCGGGCTGACCACATGCAGCGTCTGCATCTGGCTGTGCAGTTGCAGACGACGGTTTTTCAGGCCTTCACGCATGGCCCGGGGCAGGCGCTCGGCGAGGCTGTCGAGGCGTTGGCGCAGCATCGCCAACTGGCGCCCCGGATGTTGTCCGGCGAGGCGGGTTTCCAGACGGATCAGGCGTTCACGGCGAGTATTGAGATGGCGCTCGAATGCCCGGCGCATGCGCATGTCCAGATCATCCAGACGCTGCGCCTGCTGGCGCAAACGCTCGCCGGGATGCCGCAAGCGCCGGGCCGTACCTTCCAGGCGCAGACGGTCACGCATCAAGCGATCGCGCATGCGCATCACCAGACGGCGATGCAGGCTTTCGACCTGACGGATCAGATGGCTCGAATCCGGCGCAAGCAGTTCGGCCGCGGCGGATGGCGTCGGCGCGCGCACGTCGGCGACAAAGTCGCTGATCGATACGTCGGTTTCATGGCCGACTGCGCTGACGATCGGCGTCACGCAGGCATCGACGGCACGCGCCACAGCTTCTTCGTTGAAGCACCAGAGGTCTTCCAGCGAACCGCCGCCACGGGCGAGGATCAGCGCATCGAAACCGCGGGCGTCGGCCATTTTCAATGCGCGGACGATTTGCCCGGTGGCTTCGCGGCCCTGCACGGCGGTGGGAATCAAGGTCAACTGGATTTGCGGCGCGCGGCGGCGGAACACACTGATGATGTCGCGGATCACCGCGCCGGTCGGCGAACTGATGATGCCGATGCGCTGCGGATGCGCCGGCAACGGCACTTTGCGTTCGGCACTGAACAGACCTTCGGCGCTGAGTTTTTCCTTCAGCGCATCGAAGGCCAGACGCAGCGCGCCGTCACCGGCCGGCTCCACGGTGTCGAGGATCAACTGATAGTCGCCACGGCCTTCGAACAGCGAGACCTTGCCGCGCACTTTCACCGCCAGGCCATCCTTCAGCGCCTGACGCACGCGGGCGGCGTTCTGCCGGAACAACGCGCAACGCACCTGGGCGCCGCTGTCCTTGAGGGTGAAATAGACGTGGCCGGACGCCGGACGGGCGAGGTTGGAGATTTCGCCTTCGACCCAGATGTTGCTGAACACGTCTTCGAGCAACACCCGCGCGCGGCCGTTGAGCTGGCTGACGGTCAGGACTTCACGGTCCAGGCCAAGTCTTGCAAAGGGATCTTTAATCATAGGGCGCAGTTTAAAGGCATTTGCCCGCCAATCACCACGACACGACAATAAATCCCCATGTGGGAGCGAGCCTGCTCGCGAAGGCGTTGGGTCAGCCAACAACTGCTGTGGATGAAATATCGCTTTCGCGAGCAGGCTCGCTCCCACATGGGGTTCATTTGATATCTGGTGGTGCTCCTCGGTACTGGCTACAGTCACCGCAGTCTTATAAAGGATGCGGGCCGATGGACATTATGGAGCTGTTGGGGGCGTGGTCGTGGGGCGCGGGTGGTTGGGTGGCGATCGGGCTTGCCATTGCTTTGGCCTACATCGTCTTCGGCATCGCCGGGTTCGGTACGGCGCTGGTCGCGGGGCCGATTCTGATCGTGTTCATGCCGCTGTCGAAAATCGTGCCGCTGCTGGTGCTGCTGGATTTCGTCGCGGCGTTCGGCAATCTGCTGCCGTCGCGGCGCGACGTGGCCAGGCCCGAGTTGTTGCGGTTGCTGCCGTGCATGGCGATCGGCTGCACGCTGGGGGTGATCTTTCTGCTCAACCTCAAGTCCGATGTGCTGCTGTTATTGATGGGCCTGTTTATCAGCGCCTATGCGGTCTATAGCCTGTGGGTAAAAGCGCGGCCGGCGCAGTTGTCGGCGGCATGGGCCGTGCCGATGGGCACGGTGGGTGGATTGTTCGGTGCGTTGTTTGGCAGTGGCGGGTTTCTCTACGCGATCTATCTCAACAGCCGCTTATCCAAGGAAGCCGCGCGGGCCACGCAGAGTGCGCTGATCAGTTGCAGCACCGTGGTGCGTCTGAGTCTTTTCGTCATCGCCGGGGTGTATGCCGAGCTACCCTTGTTGATATTGGCGCTGTGCCTGTTGCCGGCGATGGCGCTGGGCTTGTGGATCGGCCGGCGGCTGAGCATGAAGTTGTCGCGCGAGGCGTTTGTGCGGCTGGTGACGTGGCTGGTGCTGGCCAGCGGCATCGCGTTGATCGTGCGCTATTTCAGCACTTGACCGGATTTTGTCAGGGATTAAGCTGCCGGCCGCATTTCCTTTGTAGGCCTTTGCCTCCTACAGGGGTGTCCCGGTATTTTCAGCAGGCTCGACCATGAACACGCAAAGCATCATCGTCCCGAAAATCTCCACCCTGCCGGTGCACGAACCCCGGGCGCGGGCGATCGTGCGTTGGCTGGTGCGCAAGAACATCGTCGAAGAACAACTGACCACCTGCGGGCGCACCGGCAACCGCATGGCGCACGCCATCGCCGACGGTGCCCGCGCGGTGGTGCTGCACCCCGAGGCGCTGCCGTTCGGTGAGCCAATCAATGGTCTGGAAATCGTCACCAAGCGTTGCATCTATACCCCGGCCAAAGGCTTCCTCGAAGAAGCCGGCTGTGCCGAATGCCGCCGTGAAGTCGGCGAAGCGCTGTTCGAAAGTCTCGAAGACTGGTTTCCCGGCCGCACTGACAATTTCACCTGCCCCGAATGCGGGCATGAAGACGACATCAACGGGTTCCTGTTTTTGCAGGAATGCGCGTTTTCCAACCTTGGCTTCATCTTCAATAACTGGCTGGAGGCCGGGTTCAAGCAGAGCTTCATCGACGAGTTCGCCGACTGGCTCGATCAACCTGTCTCTTGGGTCAAGGTAGAGCTGTAGGGCCGGTGTTTTCCTTCTATCAATTAGGCTGAGTTTTACATTGAACAGCAGGGGGTGTCTGACTATAATGGCGCGCTTCCATTTTCCCGCTCGGGAGCCCCCGCGATGCTGCGTATCAGCCAAGAAGCTCTGACATTCGACGACATTCTCCTAGTGCCCGGTTATTCCGAGGTACTTCCCAACGAAGTCAGTCTCAAGACCCGTCTTACCCGTGGCATCGAACTGAATATTCCTCTGGTTTCTGCCGCCATGGACACCGTTACTGAAGCCCGTCTGGCAATCGCCATGGCTCAGGAAGGTGGCATCGGCATTATCCACAAGAACATGACCATCGAGCAGCAAGCTGCCGAAGTGCGCAAGGTCAAGAAGTTCGAAGCCGGTGTGGTCAAGGATCCCATCACCATCGAGGCCGATGCCACGGTGCGTGATCTGTTCGAACTGACCCGTCTGCACAACATTTCCGGCGTTCCGGTACTGCACGATGGCGACCTGGTCGGCATCGTCACTTCCCGTGACGTACGTTTCGAAAACCGTCTGGAAGCCACTGTCCGCGAAGTGATGACGCCTAAAGAGCGTCTGGTCACGGTCAAGGAAGGCGCCGACAAGAACGACGTCCGTGAGCTGCTGCACAAGCACCGCATCGAGCGCGTGCTGATCGTCGACGACAAATTCGCCCTCAAAGGCATGATGACCGTCAACGACATCGAAAAAGCCAAAGCCTACCCGCTGGCCAGCAAGGATGACCAAGGTCGTCTGCGCGTTGGCGCTGCGGTCGGCACCGGTAAAGACACCGGTGATCGCGTGACCGCATTGGTCAACGCCGGCGTGGACGTGGTGGTGGTCGACACCGCGCACGGTCACTCCAAAGGCGTGATCGACCGCGTGCGCTGGGTCAAAGAGAATTTCCCGGAAGTGCAGGTGATCGGCGGCAACATCGCCACTGGCGCCGCTGCCAAGGCGCTGGCCGAAGCGGGCGCCGACGCAGTCAAGGTCGGTATCGGCCCTGGCTCGATCTGCACCACCCGTATCGTCGCCGGTGTCGGCGTGCCGCAAATCAGCGCGATCGCCAACGTCGCCGCCGCCCTTGAAGGCACCGGCGTGCCGTTGATCGCCGACGGCGGTATCCGTTTTTCCGGTGACCTGTCCAAGGCCATCGTCGCCGGTGCGTCCTGCGTGATGATGGGTTCGATGTTCGCCGGTACTGAAGAAGCCCCGGGCGAGATCGAACTGTTCCAGGGCCGTTCGTACAAGGCTTATCGCGGCATGGGTTCGCTGGGCGCCATGTCCCAGGCTCAGGGTTCTTCCGACCGTTACTTCCAGGATTCCTCGGCCGGCGCCGAGAAGCTGGTACCGGAAGGCATCGAAGGCCGCGTGCCGTACAAAGGCACCCTGAGCGCGATCATTCACCAGTTGATGGGCGGTCTGCGTTCTTCGATGGGTTACACCGGCAGCGCCAACATCGAAGAAATGCGCACCAAGCCTGAGTTCGTGCGGATCACCGGTGCCGGCATGGCCGAATCCCACGTTCACGACGTGCAGATCACCAAGGAAGCGCCAAACTATCGGGTCGGCTGACGCCGACAGCTCTAAGCCACAAGTTACAAGCTGCAAGCGGTGCTGCATCAGTGCAGGGCCGCTCGGCTTCCGATTACTTGCAGCTTGCAGCTTGAAGCTTGCAACTGCTTTTCAGAGTTTCTTTCATGGCCCTCGACATTCACGCTCACCGCATCCTGATCCTCGACTTCGGTTCGCAATACACCCAGCTGATTGCCCGCCGCGTGCGCGAGATCGGCGTGTACTGCGAACTGCACCCGTTCGACATGGACGAAGATGCGATCCGCGAATTCGCCCCTAAAGGCGTCATCCTCGCCGGCGGCCCCGAGTCCGTGCACGAAGCCAACAGCCCGCGCTGCCCGCAGGCCGTGTTCGATCTGGGCGTGCCGGTGTTCGGTATCTGCTACGGCATGCAGACCATGGCCGAGCAACTGGGCGGCAAGGTTGAAGGTTCCGAGCTGCGTGAGTTCGGCTACGCCCGCGTTGACGTGGTCGGCAAGAGCCGCCTGCTCGACGGCATCGAAGACCACATCGACGCCGATGGCCTGTTCGGCCTCGACGTGTGGATGAGCCACGGTGACAAAGTCACGAAGATGCCGGAAGACTTCCACATCCTCGCCAGCACCCCGAGCTGCCCGATCGCCGGCATGTTCAACGACGATCGCGCTTACTACGGCGTGCAATTCCACCCGGAAGTAACCCACACCAAGCAGGGCGGCCGCATCCTCTCGCGTTTCGTGCTCGACATCTGCGGCTGCGAAGCCCTGTGGACGCCATCGAAAATCGCTGAAGACGCGATCGCCAACATCCGCGCCCAGGTCGGCACCGACAACGTTTTGCTGGGCCTGTCCGGCGGCGTCGACTCCTCGGTCGTTGCCGCCCTGCTGCACAAAGCCATCGGTGATCAACTGACCTGCGTGTTCGTCGACAACGGTCTGCTGCGTCTGCACGAAGGCGAGCAAGTAATGGCCATGTTCGCCGAGAACATGGGCGTCAAGGTAATCCGCGCCAACGCCGAAGAGCAGTTCCTCAACAACCTCGCCGGCGAAGCCGACCCGGAGAAGAAGCGCAAGATCATCGGCCGCACCTTCATCGATGTGTTCGATGCCCAGTCCAACAAGCTGGAAAACATCAAGTACCTCGCTCAGGGCACCATTTACCCGGACGTGATCGAGTCGGCTGGCGCGAAAAGCGGCAAGGCCCACGTCATCAAGTCGCACCACAACGTGGGCGGCCTGCCGGAAGAGATGAACCTGAAACTGGTCGAGCCCCTGCGCGAACTGTTCAAGGACGAAGTCCGTCGTCTGGGCCTGGAACTCGGCCTGCCGTACGACATGGTCTACCGCCACCCGTTCCCGGGCCCGGGCCTGGGTGTGCGCATCCTCGGTGAAGTGAAGAAGGAATACGCCGACCTGCTGCGTCGCGCTGACCACATCTTCATCGAAGAACTGCGCAAGGCCGACTGGTACCACAAGGTCAGCCAGGCGTTCGTAGTGTTCCAGCCGGTGAAATCGGTGGGCGTAGTTGGCGATGGCCGTCGTTACGCCTGGGTCGTGGCCCTGCGTGCTGTAGAAACCATCGACTTCATGACCGCGCGTTGGGCACACCTGCCTTACGAACTGCTGGAAACCGTCTCCGGCCGCATCATCAATGAAATCGAAGGTATCTCGCGCGTCACTTACGACGTGTCGAGCAAGCCGCCGGCGACGATTGAGTGGGAGTGATCCTGCTGCACACTGATCGGCGCATCGAGTAAACAAAAAACCCTTGGCCCCAGGCCAAGGGTTTTTTTCGTTTGATGATCCCGAAAAACGGCTCAGGTAGGCAGGCGACTTTGCAGGGTCAGGCCGATTTCTATCAGCCGCTGGGATAACGCAGCGATGTCACGAAACATGATGCCGCTGATTCGAGGCAACGACTGCGCCCATATGTAAAACTGGCCATCCCTTCTTTGATTGACTGTAATTCGCACGATGTTGCTTGAGCTGTCGCGACGTACCAGTGTGTAGGCATTTTGGCTCTTTTCGATCAGAAACATGCCATTGCGATGCAGCAGCTTTTCCTGCGCCGCGGGCGTCCATTGCGGCGCAGCTGATTTGATCTGCAACCGCAGGTCAGCGTAGAGCACGTCGACTGAGGCGCGGGTCGATGCGCCGTTGTCAAACGGGCCACGCACGATTTTCACACCGGGATCGATACTGACGCCTGCCTCCTCTGCAGGCGAAACCTCTTCGATCCGTAAACCGATGCCGCCCATGTGTTCGCTGATGCCCGGCAGGTTTCTGAAATTATTGGTATTCGTTGCTTCGTTCAATACAACCCATTTGCCCGGTTTGTTGAGGATTTCGTCACCCCACATGATTCGAGTGGTCAGGCGAGCGTGCATCATCTGTTCTTCAATCGAGGTGAGCGGTACCTTCGGCTTGTAATTTTGCGCCACGTCGAGGCCGTGAACCCGGACGCCGTTGGCCTGCGCGGTCCTGACCAGCTCAAGGACGTTGAACCGTTCATTGGGGTCGGTGCCAAGGCTGGCCAGATAGGTACGCAGATCCTGTGACATCTCTCCCGACACGTGAAAGTCGTTGAGATCAGTCTGAGCAAAATCACTGAGCAATCCACGCACGTAAAGGGTATCGATGTGCCGTGCGAACACCGGCATGTTTTCGATCATGAACCCCATGCTGGTGATGCGATCCAGCGTCTCGCCAATCACTAGCCCCCTGCTGTTGGCAAAAATACCGTCGATCAGTTCGTCTATCGTCATCGTGGAGGTAACTGGCGGAATGACCGGCCGGGCGGGCAGGTTGGTCCAGTTCAGCTCCGAGTAGAACTCCTTGGCCTCGTTGAGCAGAATGGCGCGCCTTTGCCCGAAGTAGGCGGCAAACACCTCGGCAATCGGTCGATTGCCGTGAGCGGCGCTGGGCAGCGTAGCGAAGGTTTCAGGCAGATTCATCGCCCATCTTCTTAGCGCTGCCATGTCCATCCCCATGACCTCGTGGAGGGGCGTCACCAGACGCAGCGGACGCGCAGACCCGGGAACCGGTTCAACCAGCGGCAACTCCGCCGAGGGCGTTGTCGTCGACGGCTCGGGTGTCGTTTCGATATCCATTGTGCACGACTTGCCCACGCATTGACCGCCGCCCCTGAGCCGCAACGCAGGGATGCGCTCCCACTTGCCGCCAGTACCGAAGCGTACCGGCAGCGAATAAGCGAACTGATTGGGACGCTCGGGATTGACGACCGCCCAGTGGCCGCTCTCCTCGGAATCGGCAAAGTAGTGCACGTAGTACGCGTCGTCACCGATTCTGATCGCGTAGCGTGGCTCCTTGTCGAGACGGTAGATACCTTCAAATTTCCAGGGGCCGACTCAACGGCGTCCGATACAAGTACCTCGTTGCACCGATAGCGGGCGGGAATCCCCGGCGCGGAGGGGCCCTGTTGTGCAGCGGCAGTCGTCGAGGACTGGACGGATGTGGTGGAGGGCGTTTCGATGGGAATGTCGTTGGCCAATTCGGTGCTGGCTTCTTCAATCAGCGCGGCAGGGGGCGGCTCCACAGGCGGCAGGAGAGGCGTGCCCGACGAAGTGAACTCGATCAACCCGGCCATTTCTTCGGCCTCGGCAAACTCGACTTGCGGGCCGACTTCCAGTTGCGCGCCTGTGCCGATCAGAAACGGCACGTCCAGGACGATTTCAATAGCGTTTAGCACCGCATTGGTAAGTCCCGTTTTGCGTTCGGCGGGGGTGATACCGTTGACGGCCTGATCGATGTTCAGTCCCATGTTGGCAATGCTGGCGCCGATCAACGGTAACGCCGCCGGCCAGCCCACCGCCGCCATCGGGCCGAAGACTTTCAGGCCCGCGCTTAGATAACCCATCCAGAGTTTTTTGCGCAGGTCGCTGTTGGAAGTCAGCGTCAGATGGGCTTCAGCAACCATGGCGCTGCGTGTCGATTCGCTTAACCAGGTGAACGCGTCCCCGGCGACGGCGACGTTGCTGCGATTGATCATTCGGTGATCGCTGCGTCCCCATGTGCTCACCAGGCGGTTCATCAGATCGGTGAGGTTTTCGCTGATGCGGTGACTCTCGGCGAGCGGGAAATGCTTGAGCAATGCGCTGCGTTTGTCCTCGCCATTCATCTGCTCAAGCAGCCACCCGTGCAGATCCGTCTCGGTTTCCATCAAGCGAAAAGCCGGGGCTTCGCCTGGCAAGTAAAGGGTCTGCCGGCCGCTGTCTTCGACCAGACGCAGCACATCGGTAGCGACGTGGCCATCGAGATCCAGCGCGCGTACTTGCGCGCCGACCGGGTAGGTCGCTCGCAGCATTTGCAGAGTAACGGGCCAGGTGATCGGTCCGATGACCGAGGCGATGATGCGCTGAAAATCATCGCCTTCAAGGTCGTGCTGTTGCAGCGCCTGCACCGCTTGACTGAGGAAGTTGCACTTGCTCAGAACACGAAAATCATCCGCTGAGGTTTGCCAGAAGTTACTCAATTGCTCGCTGTAGCGCGTGCTGAAGTCGACTTCCCAGAACACCTTCAGAACATCGCTGCCCAGCAAGCGCACTTCATTGCCTTGATTGAAATTTTCGCCGTCCGGACCCTCCGAATAGAAGCCACAGTAGAGACCGAGCAGGTCGGCGTTGTCTTGATCGGTCGCGCGAAAGCGATGAATGACCAGTTGCGTGAGGGTCAGCGTTTCGTAGGGCTTTTCCAGCAGATGTTCCCAACCGGTAAACGACAGCGTGCTGCTCTGCGCGGTTTTGAATCGATGGAAATACACTTGATCGGGATCGAGGCCGGACAGACCTTTGGCCAGCAGCAGTTCGCTGGCAACTTGACGCGCGGCGTCAGACAGACCCGGGCAGGTTTTCACGAGGGTCGTGGCGAGGGTTTTCAGGGCGGTTTTGTCTGCGGCGTTGGGCAGCAGACGGCGTTCGGGAACGGTCATGGGTTTTTCATCCTTGAGAAAACAAGGATCGAGCATGACCGATGCGCCCGAGGCGAGTGCGTTACCCGGCTATCGCCGGGTGTTCTGTTGATGTTCTACGAATGCAGTCGCGTGTATCAACGCCGCGCCACATCTGAAAAAAAGAACTTGTCCAGCGTATGCCGTGATTCGGTGTATTCGAACTGCCGGCCGTCCTGCAGGAAGGTCTGGTTGCTGACCACGATGACGTGGCTCTGGCCGTCGAGGTCCAGATGCAGTTGATCGTCCTTGCTGCGCGGCACTGCCTCGATGGTGCGCTGGGCATAGGCGATCTGTAATTGCAGGGTTTGCTCGATATGGGCGTAGATCGACTGCTCGGCGATGTCCAGAGACAGGCCGGGGATCACGTCGCTGACGAAATGGTTGATGTCGAGGATCACCCGTTTGCCGTCGATCCGCCGCACGCGCTTGATCCGCGTGATCAGGCTGCCGGGTTCGGCGTGGATGTGGTCGAGCAGGGCGCCTTCGAGGGCGAACTGGCTCAGTTCGACCACTTCGGTGCTGACGTCGTTGCCCAGGCGCGGGTAGGTTTCCTGAAAGCTGACGATGCCGCCGAGCTGAAACTCGATCGGGTTGGTCGAAAGCACAAAGGTGCCTTTGCCGTGAACCTTTTGCGCGAAGCCGCGTTCCTGCAGCAGTTCGATCGCCTTGCGCACCGTGCCGCGGCTGGCCTGATAGCTGTCCATGAGTTCGGTTTCGGACGGCAGGCGGGCACCGCGCTCCAGACGTTCAGTGGTGATACTGGCCAGCAGATCGTTGTAGATCTGGTTGTATTTGCTCATGGATGGGCTCGGTGCCGAGGCTGCTCAAAGCTTCGAACCTTAAGGCCAGGGTAGGGCTTTGTCCATGTGGACGATAGAAATCGGCTTAGGGAGAAGTAGGAAATTTCGCGATTGGTCTGGCGGGAATATGCATAAACAAACTCGTACAGACGAGTTGTTGCATTAACTCGTCTGTACGAGTATTTTTCGCTTCGGCGTGCTGCCAATAACAACAATCCACAGCGGAAGAACGAGCATGAGCCACGACTACCCGAACATCGCCAGGGACTTGCTGCAAAGCCTCGGGGGCGCCAACAATCTCGAACAAGCCGCCCATTGCGTCACGCGTTTGCGTCTGGCTCTGAAAGATCCGAGCCTGGTCGACACCGCGACGCTCAACCAGATTGATCTGGTCAAAGGCTCGTTTTTCACCGGTGGCCTCTATCAGGTGGTGATCGGGCCGGGGGAAGTGGAAAAGGTTTACGCCGAACTGCGCAAGCAGACCGGTCTCGCCGCATCGACCATTGCCGACGTTAAACAGAAGAGCGCGGAAAAGATCAACGCCATGCAACGGCTGGTGCGGGTGTTCTCCGACGTGTTCATGCCGATCCTGCCGGCACTGATCATTGCCGGCCTGCTGATGGGCATCAACAACCTGCTCGGCGCCAAAGGCATGTTCATCGACGGGCAGACCCTGCTCGATGCCTATCCGAAACTCGACGGGCTGTGGAGCCTGATCAACCTGATGGCCAACACCTCGTTCGTGTTTCTCCCGGCGCTGGTGGGCTGGTCGGCGGCCAAGCGTTTTGGCGGCAGCGAAATTCTCGGCATCGTGCTCGGCCTGATGCTGGTGCACCCGGACCTGCTCAACGCCTGGAACTACGGCAAAGCAGTGGCCGGGCTGGATGGGCAGCAACTGCCGTACTTCGACATTCTTGGTTTGTTTCAGGTGGAAAAAGTCGGCTATCAAGGGCAAATCCTGCCGATCCTGCTGGCCGCTTATGTCATGAGTGTGATTGAAAAATGGCTGCGTGCCCGGGTACCCAACGCCATTCAATTACTGGTGGTGCCGATCACCACCATCGTCGTCACCGGCGTGCTGGCGCTGGCGATCATCGGTCCCGTGACGCGGCATATCGGCATCTACATTACCGAAGGTCTGGTGATGCTGTTTGATCTGGCGCCGTTGGTGGGCGGTCTGATTTTCGGGCTGCTGTATGCGCCGCTGGTGATCACCGGCATGCACCACATGTTTCTCGCCGTGGACCTGCAATTGATCTCGAACCAGGGCGGCACCTTCATCTGGCCGATGATCGTCATGTCCAACCTCGCTCAGGGCAGTGCGGCGCTGGCGGTGTTCTGGATGACGCGCAATGCGCGGGACAAGAGCATGGCTTCGACCTCAGCGATTTCCGCTTATTTCGGCATCACCGAGCCGGCGATGTTCGGCGTCAACCTGCGCTACAAGTTCCCGTTCTATGCCGCGTTGGTCGGCTCTGCGCTCGGCTGCATATTCCTTTCGTTGAACCGCATCCAGGCGTCGGCGATTGGCGTCGGTGGTCTGCCGGGGTTCATTTCGATCATTCCGCAGTACATCCCGATGTTCGTCGTCGGCATGCTGATTGCCATGCTCGTGCCGTTCGTTCTGACCTGCGCGCTGAGCATGAAGATTGTCCGCCCCGGTTATCGGGTTGCCTGAGATATCTGAAGGAGTTGTGCCATGCAGGACTGGCAGCGTTCGGTGATCTACCAGATCTATCCGAAAAGTTTTCATAGCCACGCCGGCAACCCGACCGGGGATCTGCTGGGGATTGTCGCCAAGCTCGATTATCTGCACTGGCTGGGTGTCGACTGTCTGTGGATCACGCCGTTCCTGCGCTCGCCGCAACGGGACAATGGCTACGACATCAGCGATTACTACGCCATCGATCCGAGCTACGGCAGCATGGCCGACTGCGAATTGCTGCTTGCCGAAGCGGGCAAGCGCGGGATCAAGCTGATGCTCGACATCGTGGTCAATCACACCTCGATCGAACACGTCTGGTTTCAACAGGCGCGCAGCAGTCTCGACAATCCTTATCGTGATTTCTATATCTGGCGCGATCAGCCAAACAACTGGGAGTCGAAATTCGGCGGTTCGGCCTGGGAATACGAAGCGCAAACCGGTCAGTACTACCTGCACCTGTTCGACCACACTCAGGCCGACCTGAACTGGGACAATCCGCAGGTACGCGCCGAAGTCTTCAAAATGATGCAGTTCTGGCGCGACAAGGGTGTCGGTGGTTTCCGTCTGGACGTGATCAATCTGATCTCCAAGCCCGAAGACTTTCCCGAAGACCAAAGCGATGGCCGGCGCTTCTATACCGACGGGCCGAACGTGCATGCCTACTTGCAGCAGATGCACCGCGAAGTCTTCGAAGGCTACGACCTGATCAACGTCGGCGAGATGTCATCGACCAGTCTCGAACACTGCATTCGCTATTCGAATCCGCAGTCGAAAGAGCTGTCGATGACCTTCAACTTTCATCACCTGAAAGTCGATTATCCGAACCTGCAGAAGTGGGTTCGCGCCGACTTCGATTTCCTTCAGCTCAAGCGGATTCTTTCGGACTGGCAGACCGGCATGCAGGCCGGTGGCGGCTGGAACGCGCTGTTCTGGTGTAACCACGATCAACCGCGGGTGGTCTCCCGCTTTGGCCATGACGGCGAGTTTCGCGAGCTGTCGGCGAAGATGCTCGGCACCGCACTGCACTTTCTGCAGGGCACGCCATTTGTGTATCAGGGCGAAGAACTGGGCATGACCAATCCGGGGTTCGAGTCGATCGAGCATTACCGCGACGTGGAGACTCTGAACATCTTCCGCCTCAAGCGCGAGGCGGGTAGCAGCGATGCCGACAACATGGCGGCGATCATGCAGAAGTCCCGCGATAACGGGCGTACGCCAATGCACTGGGACGCGACGCCGAACGCCGGTTTCAGTGTTGCCGAACCGTGGATCGGTGTGCCGGCCAATGCCACGCTGATCAACGTCGCGGGGCAGCTCGATGACCCGGATTCGGTGTTGCATCACTACCGCACGCTGATCGCGCTGCGTCGCAGCGAGCCATTGATCACCGACGGGCTGTACCGACAGTTATTGCCCGAGCATCCGCAAGTCTGGGCGTATCTGCGAGAGGGCGACGCCGAGCGCTTGCTGGTGGTGAACAACTTCTACGGCACGCCGTGTGAGATCGAATTGCCCGCAAGCGTCATCAACGAATCCATGCACCAGCGAACCGTGATCAGCAATTACCCGGGCGCCGCGCCGCGCACTCGACAGCTGACGTTGCGACCTTACGAGTCGTTCGTAGTGCACCTGATCGATCCCTGATTCTTAACCCGTAAACCACGTTTGAAAAAAACACGCAGAACACTGCGCGGGGGAGCTTTGCGCGCTGATTTTTTGCAACCACACAATAAAAAAATGGGGTGGCTCATGAAAACAACAATAAAACGCAGCCTTGCGGTGACAGGTTTTTGCCTGGCGTTACCCGCGTCGACACATGCGCTGGAGTTCGGCGGTTACTTGCGCAGCGGTGTCGGTACGTCGGTCAACAGCAGTAGTCAATCGTGCTTTCAATTGCCCGGCGCGCAGACCAAATATCGCTTGGGCAACGAATGCGAACAATACGGCGAGCTGGAGTTGCGTCAGGATCTGTACACGCTGGAGGACGGTTCGGTGTTGAGCGTCGACGGCATGGCTTCGCTGTACAACCGCTACGACCGCAAACCTGCATTCAAAGACCACACCGGTTCGATCCGCTTGCCCCAGGCCTACGCGCAATGGTCGGCAATGCCCGCGCTCAACGGTGGTTCATTGTGGGCCGGGCGCCGTTACTACAAGCGTAACGACATTCACATTTCCGACTTCTATTACTGGAACCAGAGCGCCACCGGCGGCGGCATTGAAGATGTGTTGATCGGCGATCTGAAGTACAGCTACGCGTTCTCGCGCAAAGACAACCTGTACCAGAAGGACTACATCAATCGGCACGATTTCAACGTAGGCGGATTCAAGAGCAACCCGGGCGGCGAACTGGAATTCGGACTGAGCTTCATCGACAAACCCGACAGCCGCGACGCCCATCGCGGCTGGGCGATCACCACGCAACATGTGCAGAGCGAGTTCCTCGGCGGCAAGAACAAACTGGCCCTGCAATACGGCGAAGGGCCCGGCACCGGGTTGGGTTATACCGGCGATGTGAAACTCGACGACAGCAATAAAAGCTATCGCATCGTCGAGTTTTTCGACTGGCAACTGACGCCGCGTTTTGGCGGACAGATCGCAGCGGTGTATCAAAAGGACATGCGTGCGCAGGGTGCCGATCAGAACTGGCTGTCGCTGGGCGTGCGGCCGGCTTATGCGTTCACCGAGCAGTTCAAACTGGTCACCGAGCTGGGCCACGATCAGGTCGATGCGCCGGGGGAACACGCAAGCTGAGCAAATTCACCGTCGCCCCGACCTGGTCGCCGAAAGGCCCGGCCTTCTGGGCGCGCCCCGAGGTGCGGTTGTACTACACCTATGCGACGTGGAACGAGGCGGCAAAACGCGCGGCCAATCTACTGGCGAAAGGCTCGGCACTGTCTGACAGCGGCGCTTTCGGCAACGCTCGCCACGGTGCGAACGTCGGATTGCAGGTCGAATACTGGTGGAAATAAGCGATGCTGACGGCAGCGTCGCGCTCCGTCGGTACTTCAATATGAAAATTGCAGGTGACGTCATGGCCACACCCCAACCCTTACAACTGCTGGCGCCTTTGTCCGGCGTGCTGATGGCGCTGGACCGGGTGCCCGATCCGGTGTTTTCCGGGCGCGTGATCGGCGACGGTCTGTGCATCGATCCGACCTCGTCGACCCTGTGCGCGCCGCTGGCCGGCGTGGTCAGCAACGTGCAGGCCAGCGGGCATGCCGTGAGCATCACCGATGAGCACGGCGTGCAGGTATTGATGCACATCGGTCTGGACACGGTGAACCTCGCCGGACAGGGGTTCACCCGTCTGGTCGAAGAAGGGCAGCAGGTCGCCGCCGGACAGGCGCTGATCGAGTTCGATGCCGACTACATCGCCCGCCACGCCCGCAGCCTGCTGACCTTGATGCTGGTGGTCAGCGGCGAGCCGTTCACCTGGCTGGTCGAGCCGAGCGGACTGGTCGAACGCGGCCAGCCGTTGCTCGAAATCAGCGCTGCCCAAGGATTGAGCGAAACAGCCAGCGCGCCACAAGGCCAGGCGCTGTTTTCGCCTGCGCTGATCCTGCCCAACCGCAATGGCCTGCACGCGCGCCCGGCGGCGGTGTTCGCCCAGGCAGCGAAGGCGTTTACCGCAACCATTCATCTGCATAAACAGCAAGCGCAAGCCAACGGCAAATCGCTGGTGGCGCTCATGGCGCTGCAAACGGCGTTTGGCGACAGCGTGCAGGTCAGTGCGGTGGGCGATGATGCGCAGGCAGCCATCGACACGCTGACCCGCTTGTTGGCCGAGGGCTGCGGTGAACCGGTGACAGCGCAGGCGCCCGTCGCGGTCGCCGCCACCGAGCCACTGACCCTGCTGCGTGGGGTTTGCGCCTCTCCCGGCTCGGCGCTGGGCCATGTGGTACAGATCAGCGAACCGAGCTTCGACATCGACGAGTTCGGCGGCGATGCCGATAGTGAGCGGGAAGCGCTGGCCAATGCCCTGATCGAAGCGGATCTGGCCTTGCAGCATCTGCGCGATACCGCCGCGGGCGAGGCTGAAGCGGAGATTTTCAAGGCCCATCAGGAATTGCTCGAAGACCCCGGCCTGCTCGAACAGGCTGCGGCGCTGATCGACACGGGCAAAAGCGCGGCCTTCGCCTGGCGCACGGCGACCGAAACCACTGCAGCGATGTTTCGCCAGCTCGGCAATGCGCTGCTGGCAGAGCGGGCGGCGGACCTGACCGATGTCGGCCAGCGTGTGCTCAAGCGCCTGCTGGGCATCGACGAGCAGACGCTGGATTTGCCGGAAGGCAGCATTCTGATCGCCGACCAACTGACCCCGTCGCAAACCGCCCGCATCGATACCCGCAAAGTGCTCGGTTTCGCCACGGTCGGTGGCGGTGCGACCAGCCATGTGGCGATTCTCGCGCGGGCATGCGGCCTGCCGTCGATCTGCGGTGTGCCGGTGCAAATGCTCGCCTTGCGCAACGGCACCGAGGTTTTGCTCGATGCCGACAAAGGTGAATTGCAGGTGCAGCCGGACGCGGCGACGATCCAGCAATGGCAGGCGCGCCATGCGCAACAGCGACAGCGCCATGCCCTTGACCTGGAGCACGCTGCGCTCGCGGCCTGCACTCGCGACGGGCAGCACGTCGAGGTCTCGGCCAACGTCGCCTCGCTGGCGGAAACCGAGCAGGCCATGGCCATGGGCGGCGCCGGAGTGGGGCTGCTGCGTTCGGAGTTTCTGTATCTGGGCCGCAACCATGCGCCGAGCCATGACGAGCAGGTCGCCACTTACAGCGCCATCGCCCGTTGTGTCGGGCCTGAACACAATCTGGTGGTGCGCACCCTCGACGTCGGCGGCGACAAACCGCTGGCCTACGTGCCGATGGAGAGCGAAAGCAACCCATTCCTCGGCCTGCGCGGCATTCGCCTGTGCCTGGAACGCCCGCAGTTATTGCGCGAGCAGTTTCGCGCCATGCTTGGCTGCTGCGCACTGACGCGCCTGCACATCATGCTGCCGATGGTCACGCAATTGGCGGAGCTGCGTCTGGCGCGGCAGATGCTTGAAGAAGAAGCGCTGGCGCTGGGCCTCACCGAAAGGCCGAAACTGGGGATCATGATCGAAGTGCCGGCGGCCGCGCTGATGGCCGACCTGTTCGCGCCGCTGGTGGATTTTTTCTCGATCGGCACCAACGACCTGACCCAGTACACCCTGGCCATGGATCGTGATCATCCGCGTCTGGCCAGTCAGGCCGACAGTTTTCATCCGTCGGTGCTGCGCCTGATTGCCACGACGGTCAAGGCTGCGCACGCCCACGGCAAGTGGGTCGGGGTGTGTGGCGCGATGGCGTCCGAGCGTTTGGCGGTGCCGCTGTTGTTGGGCCTGGGTGTGGACGAGCTGTCGGTGAGCGTGCCGATGATTGCGCCGATCAAGGCCACGGTGCGCGAACTGGCGCTGGCCGATTGTCAGGTCGTCGCCAAACAGGTGCTTGGCCTGGAAAGCGCCGGACAGGTGCGCGAGGCATTGCAGCTGTTTCACGAAGCGAGTGTCGAAACCGCGCACGTTATGGAGAACTGAAGATGTTCGATCAATTGCAAAAAGCCTTCTGGAAAGCCCTGACCCCGGACCTGGTGCCGGAGGCACCGAGCGTGCAAGCCACGCCGGACGACGGGTTGAGCGCCGCCATCGTTGCCGCGTTGGGCGGTGTGGATAACCTGCAGTCGCAGCAGCCAGTGGCGTTGACGCGGGTGCGGGTGACGTTGCGCGATGTGTCGCGGCTGGATGAACAAGCCTTGAGCGAGGCTGGCGTCGCGGGCGTGATGCCCCTGGAAAACGGCGTGGTGCACCTGATTACCGGGCTGCGTGCTTAGCCTGCAACTGATGTGCGGCGGCGGGTCGCCCTTACTGTTTCTCAACCGCAGGTGTATCGTATTCGCCTTTTGCGGGCCCTCGGGGCCTGTCGCTGATACGTGAGGTAGTTGAGTTCATGTCCTTTACCCGTCGCCAAATCCTCGGTGGCCTGGCCGGTCTTGTTGTCGTTGGCATGGGGGCGGGGGGCGCGTCGCGTTACTGGCTCGGCAAAATGGCCGACGCCGAAGCGGGCCACGACTACGAGCTGATTGCCGCGCCGCTGGACGTCGAACTGGTGCCGGGGCACAAGACCGAAGCCTGGGCGTTCGGCCCATCGGCGCCGGGCACCGAGCTGCGGGTGCGTCAGGGTGAATGGCTGCGGGTGCGCTTCATCAACCACTTGCCGGTAGCGACCACCATTCATTGGCACGGCATACGTCTGCCGCTGGAAATGGACGGCGTGCCCTACGTCTCGCAATTGCCGGTGCTGCCGGGCGAATACTTCGACTACAAGTTCCGCGTGCCGGACGCCGGCAGTTATTGGTATCACCCGCACGTCAGCAGCAGCGAAGAACTCGGTCGCGGGCTGGTCGGGCCGCTGATCGTCGAAGAACGCGAGCCGACCGGTTTCCAATACGAAAAGACCTTGAGCCTGAAAAACTGGCACATCGATGATCAAGGCAATTTCGTCGAATTCAGTATTCCTCGCGAAGCCGCGCGGGGCGGCACGGCGGGGCGCTTGTCGACGATCAATGGCGTGCCGTTGCCGGTGATCGATTTGCCGGCCGGGCAGATCACCCGCGTGCGCTTGCTCAACCTCGACAACACCCTGACTTATCGCATCAACATTCCCGGCGTCGAAGCGAAAATCTACGCGCTGGACGGCAACCCGGTCGAACCACGGCCGCTGGGCAAGGAATACTGGCTCGGCCCGGGCATGCGCATTTGTCTGGCAATCAAGGCCCCGGCGGCGGGCGAAGAACTGTCGCTACGCAACGGCCCGGTGCGCCTGGGCACACTGCGTTCAGTGGCCAATAGCGATGCACCAACGGACTGGCCAAAAGCCCTGCCGGCCAACCCGGTGGCCGAGCCTGACCTGGCCAATGCCGAGAAACTCAACTTCAATTTCGAGTGGGTCGGTTCGGTGTCGGTGAATGTCGACAACGGCAAACCGCCGAGCCTGTGGCAGATCAACGGCAAGGCCTGGGACATCACCGACAAGACTTGCGCCGATCGACCGATTGCCAGCCTCAAGCTGGGCCAGAGCTACATCCTCGAATTGAAGAACATGACCCAGTATCAGCACCCGATCCACCTGCACGGCATGAGCTTCAAGGTGATTGCGTCGAACCGGCACAAGGTGATTCCGTATTTCACCGACACCTACCTGCTGGGCAAGAACGAGCGCGCGCAGGTGGCGCTGGTGGCCGATAATCCAGGGGTGTGGATGTTCCACTGCCATGTGATCGACCACATGGAAACCGGCCTGATGGCCGCCATCGAGGTAAAGTGATGCGCCAGATTCGCCCCGCGGCGATCATCGACCGCAGCCGCGACCGCGACTTCATGCGCGAAGCCCTGGCCCTCGCCGCAAAAGGCGCAGCCCTCGGCGAAGTGCCGGTGGGCGCGGTGCTCGTGCAGGACGGCGAGATCATTGGTCGCGGCTTCAATTGCCCGATCAGCGCCAGCGACCCGAGTGCCCATGCGGAAATGGTCGCGATCCGCGCTGCGGCTCAGGCTGTGGATAACTATCGTCTGCCGGGCAGCACCCTGTATGTAACGCTGGAGCCGTGCAGCATGTGCGCCGGGCTGATCGTGCATTCGCGGGTGGCGCGAGTGGTGTATGGCGCGCTGGAGCCGAAAGCGGGGATTGTGCAGAGCCAGGGACAGTTTTTTACCCAAGGCTTTTTGAATCACCGGGTGGTGTATGAGGGCGGGGTGTTGGCTGACGAGTGTGGGGCGGTGTTGACCGAGTTTTTCAAAGCCCGCAGAGCCAAGCCTACTATCTAAACAACCACACTGAACCCTGTGGGAGCTGGCTTGCCAGCGATGGCGTCCGCACATCAAACATAGATGTCGACTGATCCACCGCTATCGCTGGCAAGCCAGCTCCCACAGGTTTTTGCAGCGTTTGCGAGATTGCTTACTTTTTGGCGACGATAACCGCCCGCATCGGCGCCGGCAGCCCCTCAACCGTTTTGCTGTGATCCTCAGGATCAAGAAAATCGCGCAGCGACTGATATTTCATCCACTCCGTCCCGCGCTGCTCCTCGACCGTCGTCGTGCTGACATCCACGCAACGAACATCGGTAAAGCCAGCACGGCGCAGCCACAATTCCAGCGCCGGCACCGACGGCAGGAACCACACGTTACGCATCTGCGCGTAGCGATCTTCGGGCACCAGCACCTGATGCTTGTCGCCTTCCACCACGAGCGTTTCCAGCACCAGTTCGCCGCCCTTGACCAGGCAATCTTTCAGCGCCAGCAAGTGTTCGATTGGCGAGCGACGGTGGTAAAACACGCCCATGGAAAAAACCGTGTCGAAACCTTCGAGGTTCGCCGGCAGGTCTTCGAACGGGAACGGCAGGTGCCAGGCGTTCGGCTCGGACAAGTAGCGCTGCACCGCCTGGAACTGGCAGAAGAACAGCCAGTTCGGGTCGACGCCGATCACGCTGTCCGCGCCGGCGCCGAGCATGCGCCACATGTAGTAACCGTTGCCGCAGCCGACATCGAGGATGCGCTTGCCCTTGAGGTCGAGATGCGGGGCGACGCGCGACCATTTCCAGTCCGAGCGCCATTCAGTGTCGACGTGCACACCGAACAGATCGAACGGGCCCTTGCGCCACGGCGACAAGCCCATCAGCGCGGTGCGCATCTGCGCGCGGGTTGCGTCGTCGCAATCGGTGTCGAGTTTCAGACCGTGGAGCAAATCCACTTCGCTCGGCTGGATCTTCGGCAGGGCGTCCAGCGCACTTTGCCAACGTTCAAGGTCGCCGTGACCTTTCTCCATTTTCTTGTCGAGTTGCGCCTGCAGGGTGTTGGCCCATTCGGCCAGCGGTGTACCGGCCAGACGGCGGGCGAGGGGGGACAGATCAATCATGGCAAGGCAATCAACGAGGCAAAGTTAAGACACTGGAACCACGGCACGACTTTCGAGAACCCGGCGGCCAGCAGGCGTTCGCGGTGTTCTTCGAGGCTGTCGGGCTTCATGACGTTTTCGATGGCGCTGCGCTTCTGGGCGATTTCCAGTTCGCTGTAGCCGTTGGCGCGTTTGAAGGCCACATGCAGATCGGTGAGCAGAGCATGTTCCTCGGCATCGTTGAAGCGCAGCTTCTCCGACAGGATCAGCGCGCCGCCCGGCAGCAACGATTGGCGAATGCGCGACAGCAACGCGGTGCGCTGATCGGGAGCGATGAATTGCAAGGTGAAGTTCAGCGCCACCACCGAAGCGGGCTGAAAGTCGAGGGCGAGAATGTCGCCTTCGATGACTTCGACCGGCAGCAATTCCTGGAACATCGAATCCTGACCGTTGAGGTATTCGCGGCAGCGCTCGACCATCGCCGCCGAGTTATCCACAGCGATCACACGGCAACCGTCGGTGCGTACGTGGCGGCGCAGGGCCTGAGTCACGGCACCCAGCGACGAGCCGAGATCGTAAAGCACGCTATTGGGCTGGGCGAATTGCGCGGCGAGCACGCCGAGGTTTTCGACGATGGTCGGGTAACCCGGCACCGAGCGCTTGATCATGTCCGGGAACACCCGCACCACGTCTTCGTTGAAGGCGAAGTCAGGCACCTGGGCCAAAGGCTGGGCGAATAGGCGATCGGGTTCTTTGCTCACGGCGGTTTCCGGCGGTGTCGATGGAAAAGGCCGGCATTTTAGCCAAAGTGGCGCGGGGATGCTTGGGTTGCTGATAAAGCACCGTCCGGGCGCAAAAACATCGGCGTCAGGAAAATTGCTTTCGCGAGCAGGCTCGCTCCCACAGGGGATCGCGGTGTCCTGTGGGAGCGAGCCTGCTCGCGAAGAAGCCAGCGCGGTTTTCTTGAAATCAGTTCACCGAGATGGCGCAGTCAAAGGTTTCCACTGGCAGCACTTCCGGCGCCCACGGTTGTTGCGAAGTCAGGCGCAAACGCCCGGTGCCGGCGGCGAAGGCCTGAAAACGCCAGGTCGAAACGCCCGCCGCGCCGACCACGCCGGCATCTTCCGGGTTGCTGTAAACCTCGGGGCTGAGTGCGCGCAGAACGCCGCCAGCGGAATCCTGAATAGCCCAGCGGTAGCCGGTGGTCGGGTTGCTCGGCAGGGTGATGATCAGGTTTTGTCCGGTGCTGAGACGCACCGGGCATTCGCTTTGTTTTTCCACGGTCACGTTGTGTTTTGGCTGCGTGGCACAAGCGGCCAGCAACGAGAGGGCGAGGGGAAGAAACAGGCGAGTGGCGGACATGGGGTCAGTGGCTCCGGCGGTTACGACGAACGGCGAGCATAACTGAAGATGAGGCGATGTGTGACAGGCGGGTATTGCATTGACCCGACCGACGCCATCGCGAGCAGGCTCACTCCTTGGGGGAACGCATTCCACATGTAGGAGTGAGCCTGCTCGCGATAGCGGTATATCAGGCGCTAAAAACTGTCAGAACAGCACCTTCGCCACATCGGCAAACCGCTTGGCAAAATGCACAGTAATGCCTTCCTTCAGATAATCCGGCAGTTCCTCGAAGTTGCCGCGGTTCGCTTCCGGCAGGATCAATTCGAAGAGCTTCTGCCGACGCGCCGCAATCACTTTCTCGCGCACCCCGCCAATCGGCAGTACATGCCCGGTCAGCGTCAATTCGCCAGTCATCGCCACGCCTTTTTTCGGCGGCTGATTACGTGCCAGAGACAGTAAGGCACTGGCCATGGTCACGCCGGCGCTCGGGCCGTCTTTCGGCGTGGCGCCTTCCGGTACATGCAAGTGAACAAAGGCTTCGTCGAAGAACTTCGCATCACCGCCGAATTGCTTCAGGTGCGAGCTGACGTAGCTGTAGGCGATCTCGGCCGACTCTTTCATCACATCGCCCAGTTGCCCGGTGAGCTTGAATCCACGGTTAAGCGTGTGAATCCGCGTGGCTTCGATCGGCAATGTGGCGCCGCCCATGCTGGTCCAGGCCAGGCCGGTGATCACGCCAGTGCCGGACAACACTTGTTCGTTGCGGAACACCGGATGGCCGAGTGACGCCTCCAGATCCTTTGGCCCGAGTTTGATCACGGCTTTCGGATCGTCGATCAGCTTCATCACCGCTTTGCGCACCAGTTTGCCCATCTGCTTTTCCAGCTGGCGCACCCCCGCTTCACGGGCGTAACCATCGATCAAGGCCTTGAGAGCGCTGTCGCTGATGCTCAGGCTGCCCTTGGACACGCCGGCCTTTTCCAGCAGCTTCGGCCACAGGTGACGCTTGGCGATGGCGACTTTCTCTTCGGTGATATAGCCCGACAGGCGAATCACTTCCATGCGGTCCAGCAGCGGGCCGGGGATCGAATCCAGTGTGTTGGCGGTGCAGACGAACAGGACTTTCGACAGGTCCATGCGCAGGTCGAGGTAATGGTCGAGGAATTCGACGTTCTGCTCCGGGTCGAGGGTTTCCAGCAGCGCCGAGGCCGGGTCGCCCTGGTAGCTCTGGCCCATCTTGTCGATCTCGTCGAGCATGATCACCGGGTTCATCACTTCGACGTCTTTGAGCGCCTGCACCAGTTTGCCCGGCTGTGCGCCGATGTAGGTGCGGCGGTGGCCCTTGATCTCGGCTTCGTCGCGCATGCCGCCGAGACTGAAGCGATAGAACGGCCGGCCGAGGGATTCGGCGATGGACTTGCCGACGCTGGTTTTACCCACGCCCGGCGGGCCGACCAGCAGCACGATCGAGCCGCTGATCTCGCCTTTGTAAGCGCCGACGGCAAGGAATTCGAGAATGCGGTCCTTGATGTCGTCCAGCCCGGCGTGGTGCTTGTCGAGGATTTTGCGGGCGTGCTTGAGGTCGAGTTTGTCTTCGCCGTACACGCCCCACGGCACCGAAGTGGCCCAGTCGAGGTAGTTGCGGGTAACCGCATATTCCGGCGAGCCGGTTTCCAGGATCGACAGTTTGTGGGTTTCTTCTTCCAGACGCTTTTGTACTTGCGCCGGCAGGACTTTGCCTTCCAGACGCTGCTCGAACTGCTCGAGGTCGGCGCTGCGGTCATCTTTGGTCAGGCCGAGTTCCTGCTGGATGACCTTGAGCTGTTCCTTGAGAAAGAACTGGCGCTGATGTTCGCCGATCTTGCGGTTGACCTCGGCGGAAATTTCTTTTTGCAGGCGCGCGACTTCGACTTCCTTGCGCAGCATCGGCAGGACTTTTTCCATGCGCTTGAGCATCGGCACGCAGTCGAGCACGCCTTGCAGCTCGGAGCCGGTGGCCGAGGTCAGGGCGGCGGCGAAGTCGGTCAACGGCGACGGATCATTGGGGCTGAAGCGGTTGAGGTAGTTCTTCAACTCTTCGCTGTACAGCGGATTGAGCGGTAGCAGTTCCTTGATCGCATTGATCAGCGCCATGCCGTAAGCCTTGACCTCATCGGTCGGCTCGGTCGGCTGGTGCGGGTATTCAACTTCGACCAGATACGGCGGGCGGTGGTGTTTAAGCCAGGTCTTGATGCGCACCCGGCTCAGGCCCTGGGCGACAAACTGCAGTTTGCCGTTCTCGCGGCTGGCGTGGTGGACTTTGACCAGGGTGCCGTATTCGGGCAGGGCGCCGGTATCGAAGTGGCGCGGGTCTTCCTGGGGGGTGTCCATGAAGAACAGGGCCAGCGAGTGGTGTTCGGATTTGCTGACCAGTTCGAGTGTTTCGGCCCACGGTTCTTCGTTGACGATGACCGGCAAAACCTGCGCCGGGAAGAACGGGCGGTTGTGGATCGGGATGATGTAGACCTTGTCCGGCAGGTTCTGGCCGGGCAGGGCAAGGCCGGTGCCGGAGCTGGTGTGTTCGATGTGCTCGGCTTCGCTGTAGTCGTCGGGGTTGTCCGGGAGTTCCTGCTGGTCGGTCATGGGGCACCTGCGCAATGGGGTATGGGTCTTAGATGGGGCAGGGGTTGGGTGGTTTCAATGGGGGGGTGGTGTTTCTGCTTGTGTGTTCAGGGTTTTGACAGGGTTCACGCCTTGGACCTGGCGGTCTGGGCCGACTATGTTCTTGGGGTTTAGGAGGTATACCCGGTGCTTCGGGGGCTGCGGCTGGCGGTTTTGCTTTTCCGTGGGGAGCGAGCCTGCTCGCGCATGCGGTGTATCAGCGTCGATGACTTTGCGAGCTGGACTGCGCCGCTACGTGGCGGCGGCGCTTTAATACAACGCCGCAGCCAGTGGACAAGGTGATTACCAAACCAGTCTCAAAGCGCTTCGAGGCTGGATTTGTACCCGACGACGACATAAGCCAACTGGAACTCGACGCACTTTTTAAGCATCGCTTTAGTGGCGTTTTTGATTTCGTCTTTTTGTACATCCTGGTCAGGTACACCCAGCTTCAATTTGCGCGCCTGAAGGCCAAGTTTTTGCAACGCTTCGGCTGTTTGGTCGGCCGCTTTCTGGAATACCAGCAACGCCTCGCGAAGTTCAGGCGCCACCTCCTTAGCCGCTTCGTCAGCGCGATCTCGAAGTGCCTGAAACTCTACCGGTGAAACCACATCATCTTGGTCAATTTGCCGAAGCTGCGCGTTCAGATCTTTATCAGTTGCAATCAAATTCATGCTCATCGTGCATCTCCATTTGCTGAGTAGCTGTACGGGTGATTCCTTTGGAAACATTAAGGTGCGGAATAGTGATGGTCTACTGTCAGAAATTACAGCTATTGGGCGGTTTTTAGACCGTTCGTCTGACGATAGGTCAGTAATAGGTGGGGGCGATGTTGTTATGTTGACTTTGTTCGATCGAACTTGGGTTTCGTGGGGTTTATTTCGAATTGGCCGCGATTCCCTGTAATTTCTGACAGTAGACATATGACTCAATCGGCAGAAGATTGTGCAATTCAATCTCGGGTGCCAAAGAGGCGTTCGCGACCGTACTAACGTCAAGGAATCGAACCATGAGTTATACCGATACGAAATACAGTGATTGCATCATTCGCGAATACTCTACCGACACGCCAGGCTTGCGTTTCCAGGTGATCTATAGCGAAACGGAAAAGAGTTTGTTGCTGGCGACCCGCAAGCACGCAGAGCAACTGATCATTGATCGATTGCAACGGATGAGGAATGGAGGACAAGCCTGTTGATTCTGTCGGGTTAGCGCTCACGACAAGCGTTCTCAGCCTTTCGATGTCGCCGGTCAGGCAAGATCGAGGGCACTCGAGCTTCGCTCATCGTAATGAGTGGTTAGAAGCGGGTGGTTGGCTTGGGGGTTGTGGTGTGGCTGCCCCTCACCCCAGCCCTCTCCCCCTGGAGAGGGAGCCGATTTGTGTTGGCTTCGAAGTTTGCGTACGACTCGGTATTTCAGGTCGGCGCAGCTCTCGCATCCACCACGGTCAGCCCCCTCTCCTTCTGGAGAGGGAGCCGATTTGTGTTGGCTTCGAAATTTGCGTACGACACGGTATTTCAGGTCGGCGCAGCTCTCGCATCCACCACGGTCAGCCCCCTCTCCTTCTGGAGAGGGAGCCGATTTGTGTTGGCTTCGAAGTTTGCGTACGACTCGGTATATCAGGTCGGCGCAGCTCTCGCATCCACCACGGTCAGCCCCCTCTCCCCCTGGAGAGGGAGCCGATTTGTGTTGGCTTCGAAATTTGCGTACGACACGGTATTTCAGGTCGGCGCAGCTCTCGCATCCACCACGGTCAGTCCCCTCTCTTTCTGGGAGAGGGCTAGGGTGAGAGGCTTTTCAGAATGTTAATTCGTCTCGGTATGTCACGTCGGTGGGCGTTCTCCGTCAGTTCTCTCTATGTGACGAAAAGGCGGGTGCCGATGACTGAAAACCTGATCTGCGTGCTAGATAGGGTAATTCAGCTCTTGGAGAAAAAAGTATCCGCTACCGGTAAGTTCACGCGTTTCATCGCCGTGGACTGCCTTGGCGGAAATTTTCAGGTTGTCGAGGGAATATAAGTACAGGCCGCTATTGAGTTGGCTTACAGCAATGCTGGAAGCGGATGTCACTTCATAGTCATAAGGATGGATATCCCGTTCGGTAACGACATATTCAAAGTAGCCAGCAATTGAAGGATCAAGCAACTTACGAAGCGAGATGGAGATTTTTCGCTTGCTCGATAAACCGTCGTTAACTTCGAAAGCGAAACTGTAACCGCCCAGTGGGTTGAAAGACGCAGAAATGCTGCTTGTCAGGAAGCTGGTCAGATTGACGGCCGTGCCGCCAATGGTGCCTTTTACCTCAACGTTAAGAATGCCGTTTACCCAAATTGCTGGGGATGCTTTCGGATTGTTCATGGGGAGCTTCCTGTAACGATTTAGTTGGAGAAGGAAGTCTGAGTGGGCGGGAGAAGACAGTGAACTGTCATATGTGACAGGTTTTAATACGTGTTCGCGATAAGAATTCTTGATATGGGCTATATCGAAGGCGTGATGCTGATCAGGTGTGTAAAGGCCTGCCCGCGATTGGGTTTCGTCAGCGATCTATTAGCTGGCTGAAACAGTGGTTCGCGGGCAGTTTCGTGCCTACGGTGGGTTAGCTGTGTATTGGGGGCTGTGGGATCTCGTGGTTATCCAGCACGCGGTTCACCGCCAGTTCGGCGAGCATGATGATTTGCTGGATCGCCAGAATCGTGCGGCGTTGCGGCAGGTCGATGTAGGCGGCGATGTCGCTGGCCATCAGGCTGGCCTGGGCCAGGGATTCGCAGGCATGGACCAGCAGGCTTTCGCTGTCCTGATCGGGGGCGACCTGGAACAGGGTGCTGGGTTTGTGGAAGCGCAGGGTCAGGGCGTTGGGTTTGAGGTAATGGTCGAGGGCGCGGTCGGCGGCGTCGTGGAATTTGCAGCGACGCTAAGAGCCTATCCAGCCGATTTCCGAGGCACAACCGACGCGATGTGTCGGAAAACTCCGCGCAATTCCCGGCGTCTGTAGGACGAGCAAAATTCCTACAACCAACGCTGATCAAATTGTGGGAGCTGGCTTGCCAGCGATGGCGGTCTACCAGCCGGCCTATTTGCTGACTGACCCACCGCTATCGCTGGCAAGCCAGCCCCACAGGTTTCTTTGGTGGACTCAGAAGTTGCATGCACAAAAAGGCGATGTCCCTCACGAGACATCGCCTTCATTTTTGCCGCCGTTAAAGCTTATTCCGGCAGTTTGTACGCAATGATGTAGTCACCCATCTTCGTACCCAGCGAACCGTGGCCGCCGACAACCAGCAGCACGTATTGCTTGCCGTCCTTGCCGGTGTAGGTCATCGGGGTCGCTTGACCACCGGCTGGCAGACGCGATTTCCACAACTCTTTGCCGGAGTTGACGTCGTACGCGCGCAGGTACTGGTCGAGGGTGCCGCTGAGGAAGCCGACGCCGCCGGCGGTGACGATCGAGCCGCCCATGCTTGGCACGCCGAGGGTGAAGCCGATCGGGATCGGCGAGCTGTCGCGGCTGGTGCCGTTCTTGCGTTTCCACACGACTTTGCCGGTGGTCAGGTCGATACCGGCGACGTAGCCCCAGGCCGGGGCCTGGCACGGTACGCCGAGTGGCGACATGAACGGGTGCATGATCACCGCGTATGGCGCGCCGGTGTTTGGTTGCACGCCCGAGGTTTCGCTTTCGCGTTTGCTGCCGGCTTCGACTTGCTCACGCGGCACCATTTTCGAGACGAAGGCCATGTAGTTCGGGCTGGTGAACAGCATCTGGCGAACCGGGTCGACCGAGACGCCGCCCCAGTTGAACACGCCGACGTTACCCGGATAGATCAGGCTGCCCTGTTCCGACGGCGGGGTGTACTGGCCTTCGTAACGCAGTTCCTTGAACTGGATGCGGCACAGCATCTGGTCGAACGGGGTCGCGCCCCACATGGCTTTTTCGTTCAGTTCAGGCGCCAGCAGGTTGAGGTCCGAACGGGCCTGGGTCGGTGCGGTGTGGTCGCCTTTGACAGCGCCTTGCGGTACCGGGATTTCCTGGATCGGGATGATCGGCGTGCCGTCACGACGGTCGAGGACGTACAGGCTGCCCTGTTTGGTCGGGGCGATCAGCGCCGGTTTCACGCCGTCGGCGGTTTTCATGTCGAGCAGGGTTGGCTGGCTGCCGACGTCCATGTCCCACAGGTCGTGGTGGGTGAACTGGTAGTTCCAGCGCACTTTACCGGTGGCCAGGTCCAGCGCGACGAGGCCGGCGCTGAACTTTTCGGCGCCCGGGGTGCGGTTGCCGCCCCATTGGTCCGGGGTCTGGTTGCCCAGTGGCAGGTAAACCATGCCGAGTTTTTCGTCGACACTGGCCAGCGACCACATGTTCGCCGAGTTGCGGCTGTAGGTTTCGCCCGGGGCCAGAGGCTCGGTGGCGTCCGGCTTGTCGCTGTCCCAGTTCCATACCAGGTGGCCGTCGCGCACGTCGAAGGCGCGGATTACGCCGGATGGCTCGTTGGTCGACTCGTTGTCAGTGACGTGACCGCCCATGATCACCAGATCACGGGTAATCGCCGCTGGCGAGGTGGAGTAGTAGCCACCGGCGGTGAACGGGCCGATGCCTTGGGTCAGGTCGACCACGCCGTTGGTGCCGAAGCCTTCACAGATCTTGCCGGTGTCGGCGTTCAACGCGATCAGGCGGGCATCCGCGGTTGGCAGGTACAGACGACGCGGGCAGGCTTGGGCAACGGCCTGACCGGCGGCGGAGATCACCGCCGAGCCAGCGTTTTCCGACTTGGCATAAGCGGCTTCGTCGTAGTACGACACGCCACGGCAGGTCATGTGCGCAAAGCCTTTGAAGCCGACCGGGCTCTTGATCTGCGGGTCGAAGCGCCAGATTTCCTTGCCGGTGTCCGGATCCAGCGCCAGCACTTTGCTGTGCGCGGTGCAGGCGTAGACCATGCCGTTGGCTTTGAGCGGGGTGTTTTCGTTGGTCAGTTCGACCGGGTCATCCTTGGTTGGCAGGTCGCCGGTCTGGATGCGCCAGGCTTCTTGCAGTTTGCCGACGTTGGCCGGGGTGATCTGCTTGAGCGGCGAGTAACGGTCACCGAATTCGGTGCGACCGTAAGCCTGCCAGTCGCCGTCCGGCATGGCCGGGGCGGTGCTGGTGGTGCCCGCGGTTTCGCGGCCCAGTTCGCCAAAGGTTTCGCCCGGATGGGTGAACAGGCTGGCCAGAGCGGTGACGCCCGCCAGAACCACGGCCACGGTCAGACCGGCGGTGCCCATTTTGGCCGGGCCATTGAGCAGCAGCGGACGGCGGAACCACGGCAGCAACATCACGAAACCGAGGACAAACCACAGCGCCAGACGCGGCACCAGTTGCCACCAGTCCAGACCGACTTCCCACAGCGCCCAGACGGTGCTGGCGAACAGGACGATGGCGTACAGGCCCAGCGCCGCGCGACGTCGCATCAACAGCAGAATGCCGCTCAAGGCGATGCCGATACCGGCCAGCAGGTAATACAGCGAGCCGCCCAGCGTGCTCAGCTTGATTCCCCCGGCCAGCATGGCCAGGCCCATCAGTAGAAGCAGGATGCCGAGCAGGGCGGGTAGCAGCCGCCCCCGGCTCGAAGCACTTTCGGTGCTCATAGTGTGATTCTCCGTGACGTTTATGTAGTCCCGCGCTGTAGTCACTTTAGATGACGATTTGGCGCAGGCATGGTTCAGATAAAAACTTGTTCGGCTAACGAAATGCATGGGCCCCTGTGGGAGCTGGCTTGCCAGCGATGGCGATTTCAGATTCAACAATGAAGCCGCCGGATAAATGGCTATCGCTGGCAAGCCAGCTCCCACACGGGTTTTCGCTGTTTTTTTAGAACGACGACTGGATCTTGATCCCGCCGATCAGGGCGTCGTCGACGTCGTTCACGCCACCGGGGTGACGGATGTATTGCAGGTTCGGGCGTACGGTCAGCCAGTTCGTTACGTGCACGCCGTAGTAGAGCTCGGCGCTGTATTCAGTGTCCTGTGGCGGCAGAAAGGATGGATCGTCGTAGTCATACACGGCGTTGGCGCGGTTGCTCGCTTCGGCGTTCTTGCGATAGGCCGGGTTGACGTGCACGCGGGCCAGGGCGAAACCGATGTCGTCCCTGGCGCGCGCGTCGAACGGGCCTTTGTAGGTGAGGCCGGCCTGTACGTAGTTGTCGATCGCGTTGGTTTTCTTGTCGTGCATCGTCGCGTTGGCGAACACGCTCAGGCCGCGGCTGTTATCGCTGGCCACGCTGGTGATCTGCTGCTGGAGGCCCAGCCACACGCCGTGTTTGCTCGACGCACTGCGATAGGCTGCGCCGCTGAGGGCGGCTGGCCGGTCGTTCTGGTCTTTGTAAACGTCCGAAGCCTTGGCGTTGCTGTAGTAATAACCGGCACGATATTCACCAGGCAGGCCGTTGAGCTTCGGCGTCCACACCAGCTCGATCGGCAGGATAGCCCCTTGGGTGCCGCTGCCGCTGAGTTTGAAGCCGTTGCCGCGATCAAGGTTGGAAGGGTTCTGCTCGTAAGCGCCGACCTGTGCGTACAGCTCCGGCGTCAGGTGGTATTTGACCCGCAGCGCCCATTGGCTGACCGGCCAGTTGTACCAGATGCCGCCGACCCAGTTGCCGACCTGCGAGCCGCAGAACGCCAGGTTCTGGAAATCGCAGGGGAAGCTGTTGAAGTCTTCGCCTTCGCCGAAACGGCCGACCTTGATGTCGAGCTTCTGGTCGAAGAATTTCTGCTGATACCACATCTGCGTCAGCCGGGTGGTCTGGCCCCGACCCCAGACTTCCTGAGCGGAAGTGAAACCACCGACCCGTGGATCGTTGATCCGGTCGTTGCTGATGTTGTTGCCGCTGCGCTTGGTGATGGTCAGCTGAAACTCGGCGTCGTCCCAGCCGAGGATCTTCTGCAGGTCCAGGTGCGTGCCGAGGCCGAACTGGTCGCTGTAACGCGCGGTGCGATCGTGGTCGTAACCGCCGTGCAGGTTGCTGCCCATTTCGCCGGTGTAATCGAGTTTGAAGTCGTAGCCTTTTTCCGAAAGTTCGGTGCGCGTGCCGTTCCAGTCACCGAGCATGTACGGTGATTCACTGTCGAACGCCGGCGCCGCTTGCGCGCAAGCAGCGAGGCCCAGCGCGGTGCAACCGCCAAGGGTGCGCAGGGCAGAGATAGCGCTGTCTCGGGATAAGGAAAATTCAGCCATGGAAAAGTCTTTTTCTAATGTTTTGGGAGTGCAATTTCGGCGCTTCAATATGACGCAGGCAGTGAAGCGATTCAGCGGAAGGGCGGCAGGATAATGATCTGTAACAAATTGAGAAAGGGCTTTTGCCGACATGCAGCGTTTCGGATTCGGTAACAGTGCGGCAAACGGGCGCATTGCCGCTCGCTTGCCGGCCTGCGATGTTCTCGGGTTGACCTACATTTGCTTGTAGGCCTTTCACCCGATCACCCCCTCGGCTAAGGTGCGCGGCTTTACGCATTTTCACTTCGCTCAAAGGCCTGGCATGAACGAACCCACCCCTGATCCGCTGCACGGCGTGACCCTTGAACAGATCCTCAACGCGCTGGTGACCCATTACGAATGGTCGGGGCTGGCGGAGCGCATCGATATCCGTTGTTTCAAGAGCGATCCGAGCATCAAGTCGAGCCTGACCTTCCTGCGCAAAACCCCGTGGGCGCGGGAGAAGGTCGAGCGTCTGTACGTGAAGCTGATGCGCACCAAGCGACCGCTTTGAGATGGACGCAACCTGGCGTCAGCGCCTGATCATCTGCGCCGCTGTTTTGGGCTGGGCCGGATTGGCCATTCAGCTGTACTTGATCTTCTTCGCGCGTTTGAGCGTCGGCGCGAGCCTGCTCGGCGGGCTGGTGAGCTTCTTCAGTTACTTCACGGTACTGACCAATACACTGGTGGCGACGGTGCTGACCTGTGCCGTCACACCGCGTGACTCGGCAGCGCGGCGCTGGTTCTTGCAGCCGTGGGTGAGCAGCGGGGTGGCGGTGAGCATCGCCGTGGTCGGCCTCGCTTACAGCATTTTGCTGCGACATTTGTGGCATCCCCTGAAGGCTGGCAATTCATCGCTGACGAATTGCTCCACGATGTCATGCCGCTGCTGTTTCTTGGCTATTGGTGGTGCTGCGTACCGAAGGGCACTTTGCGCCTGTGGCATCTGCCGCTGTGGCTGATCTATCCACTGGTTTACTTCATCTACGCGTTGCTGCGCGGGCATCTGCTTGGCGCGTATGCATATCCGTTCATTGATGTGGCGGTGCTGGGTTATCCACAGGTGTTTATCAATGCCGGGGGATATTGGTGGGGTTTGTGTTGATTGGCCTGTTGATTATCGGCGTAGACCGCAAACGGACCGCACGAAGTTGACAACCCGTGTGGGAGCGAGCCTGCTCGCGAAAGCGTCGGCACAGTCGAGAACATTGGTGACTGACGCACCGATTCGCGAGCAGGCTCGCTCCCACAGGGGAACAGTGGTCAGGGGAATATTATTCGTCGTCGGAGCCCTCGGCGCGCCAGTAGCCGGCCGCCTTGATGAACTGCTCATCGAGCCCGTGCTCATCGATCAGCACCCGGCGAATCTGCCGTGAGACTTTGGTTTCCGTCGCGACCCACGCATACAGATTGCCCTTGGGCACCTGCAGTTGCTTGACGGTGGTCAGCAGGTTGTCCTTGCCGCCCTCGCGCAACACCCAGATCACATTGACCTGCGCGGCGCTTTCCAGGCGTTGTTGTTCGGCGCCGTTTTCCACTTCGACCACCACCAGCGCCTTGCGATTGGCCGCCAGGCCTTCGAGGCGGCGGGCGATGGCGGGTAGGGCGGTTTCGTCGCCGATCAGCAGGTAGCTGTCAAAAATATCCGGCACGATCATCGAACCACGCGGGCCGCCGATGTGCAGAAACTGGCCGGGTTGCGCCTGTTCCGCCCAGGTCGACGCAGGGCCGTCGCCGTGCAGGACGAAGTCAATGTCCAGCTCCATTTTGTCCAGATCATAGCGACGCGGGGTGTAGTCGCGCATTTCGGGCTTTGGACCTTCCTCCTTGCCGGCGCCGAGCACCATGGTTTCCAGCGCTGCCGCCTGTTCGGCGTTCTGCGGGAACAGCAATTTCACGTGATCGTCCGTGCCCAGGCTGATGAAACCCGCGAGCTCCGGCCCGCCAAGGGTGATGCGGCGCATGCGCGGGGTCAGGTCGACCACGCGCAACACTTGCAGCTTGCGGCGTTTGATTTCATGCATGACGCGGTGAATGGTCTGGGTATCGACGGCGGTCATTCGGCATTCTCCGGTGCAGGTCGAGCGGCGGGGCCGTCGACGATGGCTTTGGCGGTGTTGTTGAGCAGGTCGCGTACACGCAGGATTTCTTCCGCGCTCCAGCGTCCATGGTGCATTTGCAGGGCGTGGCGCAGGTTGTGCACCGCCTCGTGAATTTCCGGCGGCCGGTCGTGGCCGCGCAGCGAGCGCTTGCTGACGTCGATGCGCATGCGCACACCGTCCAGCGCCACCGCTTGTTCCTCAAGCGAGACACGACCGGCGTCGGTGACGCTGTAACGTTTCTTGCCGCCTTCGGCGTCGCCGCTGATCAGTTCGCTTTCTTCAAGAAAGGTCAGGGTCGGGTAGATCACCCCGGGGCTCGGGCTGTAGGCGCCGTCGAACATGCTTTCGATCTGGCGGATCAAGTCGTAGCCATGGCACGGCTGTTCGGCGACCAGGGCCAGCAGCAGCAATTTCAGATCACCGGGGGCGAATACTCGTGGGCCGCGGCCACCGCGCTCGCGGCCGGGGCGCCGTTCGAAGCCGTCGCGGCTGTCACCGTGTTCGCGGTGGGGGAATGATGGTCTCTCATCTCAGTCTTCTCTCGTCGTGTTTAGATACAACTTAAGATATATCTTAACGAGGGCGCAAGACGTTTTTTCTCAGCGGTCTGGGTGGCTGACGAGCGGCAGGCGCTGGCTAAAAGCAAGCGCAGGAATTTCCCGGGCGGATCTGCGCGCAGTAACCTGAAAGTTAAAGTCATCACTCTAGTTGCTGTAGAGTATATGTTCTATTAGTCGTGAAGTTACTGTGAGAGCTGGGCGAAGTTGCTGTATGGTTTTTCAACTTAAACTGTCTGTAGGGCATCGCTTACAGTTACTGTTTGGAATATCGCTGTTTTGCTGTTTTTTCTTGCATGTCATGGGGTTGTTTAACTACGAGGTTGTCGGAAGTTGCCTGCTTACTTTCCAGAGTCGACAGCCGATGATGCGCCCACATTGAAAGTTCAAGTTGATCTGGCTCAACTCGGGCGCCGACTCGGGCAGGTCTGCTTGAACTTTCAGTGTTCATCCCCCTATCAAGCAAACAGGTACATAACGATGTTCAAGAAACTCGCAATCGCCGCTCCACTGGCTCTTCTCGCACTGGGTTCCACCGGCGCATTCGCTGCCGGTGAAGCGTCGCACTCGATCAGCCTTGTCGCGCATGTGCCGACCAACGGTTTCTATGTCGTGCCGACCGACCCGGATCTGGTCAACAAGGACCAGGACATGAGCTACCAGCCAACCACCGGCAAGATGCGCGACGTCAACGGTTTCTTCGACGTGCGCAACAACAACGGTTCGGTTCACGCCAGCCTCGAAAGCCTGCCGAAGCTGGTCTCCGGCAGCACCTCGATCGACTTGCGCGTGATGTTCAACAACAAGGAACTGAACCTGACCCCGCAAATGGTCGTGGGTGAACTCGAGTCCGACGTCAACTTCCGCGCGCCGCTGAACATCAGTGCCGTGGGCAGCAACTTCGAGCCGGGCGACTACACCGGTTCGGTTGCGATGATCTTCGACGCCGTGACGCCATAACCGCTCACTTGATCGATCGATCAGGCATCAAAGCGCAACGTTGAAGGTTGGCGCTTGACCGTCGGGGCAGTCGTTTTTGTCCTGCCTCGACGGACTTCCATTGTTCGTTATCCGAGTACGCGTTCATGTTCCCGATGACACCCATCGCGGCCGCGCTTGCGCTGTTGTTTTGTGCCAGCGCTGCCGTGGCTTCCAACACCGCCGGCACCACGCCCCGCAGCCTGTTGGCACAGGCCAAGGGTCTGCCAGCGGATTTCGAGGAGCATTTCTTTGATGTGCCGCTGGCGGTGCGGGTCGAAGTCGACCAGCAGCCGCTGGGCGAGGCCATGGTGGTGTTGTCCCGCGACGATCGCATCACCCTGCTCGAATTCACCGACACCAGCGAAAACCGTTTCGGCCCGGCCGAGCGGGAAAAGTGGGCCAGTTATTTCAAGCCCGGTGCGCCGTTGGGCGCGTGCAGCAGTTCTTGCCCGGATCAGTTTCTGGCGGTGCACTACAACCTGGAAAATTCGCTGGTGTCGATCGCCACCGAAAATGCCGAGCGTGACGTTTCCGCCAAGCGCTATTACGAGCAGCCCAGCGGTGGCAGCAGCGGCTTGATGGTGCGCAATCAGCTCAACCTCAACGGCGGCCAGGACCAGGATCTCGGCGGGCGGTTCGGCCTTGAGGCCAGCGGCAGCCTGGGCAACTGGAGCCAGACGCTCAACCTGCAAATGGCCCGCCTCGGTGGCCCGGATGACAAGCTGTATCACGCCGTCCACGAGCTGCACACCCAGCGCGAACTGCAAGGCAGTTTTTTCCGTCTGGGCTATTTCACCCCCAATTCCGAAGGGCTGACGCGCCAGCCGCGCACGTTCGGCACCAGCCCTGACACCGCCATCGGCGTGATGTATGGCAGTTCCGACAGCCTGGCCATCAACAGCCCGATGCCCAGCGTCTACCCGATCTATGTCACCGCCAACCGTCAGGGTTCGGTGGAAATCTGGCGCGACGGTTTGCTGATCAATACGCAATCGGTACCGGCCGGCTTGCAGACCCTCGATACCCGGCCGTTGCCCGGTGGCATCTATGAAGTGGAAGTGCGCCTGATCGAAGACGGTCAGATCACCTCCACCACCCAGGAGCTGGTGTACAAGCCCAGCAACTGGCGCAACCTCGACGAGCGCTGGCGCTACAACCTGTTCGCCGGCGAAGAACAGAAACTGCTGAGCAACTGGGACACCCAGGCCAGCGGCAGCCCGACGGCCGGCGCAGCGGTCAACTATCTGCTGCACCCGCGGGTCATCCTCGGCGCGTCGGCGCGGCAGATCCGCGAAAAACTGCAGTACGGCACGTCCATCGACTGGACGCTGGCCAATCACGTCAGCGTCTACGCCAACGTCTACAAGACCGAGGATTACGGCACCGGTCTGGACCTGCAAAGCCTCTACAACTATGGCGCCGGCAGTCTCGTTGTCAGTCACAACCGCAGCTGGCTCGACACCACCAACACCTACGACACCTTGCCCGATGGCACGCGTATTCGTCCGCGCAATGTGTTCGTCGGCCAGACCAGCAATTCCTCGCTGGCGCTCAATCATCGGCTCAACAGCAAGAACTCGGTCAATGCGCGAGTGGCGTACAGTGAGGGCAATGTCGAGGGTATGGGCGTCGATCTCGGCTGGACCCAGCGCACCATGCTGTTGGGCAGTGACGCCAGTTGGCGCCTGTCGATTTTCGACCGGCCCGGCAGCTACAGCAGTGGCGATGCGCGCAACCGTGGCGTCGACCTGAGCGTCAACATCGCGCTCGGTGCGCCGGGTCAGCAGATCACCGGCAGCATCGGCTCGCGCACCGCTCGCGATGGCCAGCGCGACAACAATGCTTCGCTCGGTTGGCGCAAGGATTTCAAGGATCACGTGCTGCAAAGCGTGTCGGTTACCGCGCTCACCGACACCTATGGCCTGGGCATGTCCGGCCTGACCAACTTCCGTACTGAGGCGGTCAGCGGCGACGCGTTCATCCAGCGCTCCTCGTACAACGGCAACTACACCGGCGGCCTCAACGTCGACAGCACGCTGGTGCTCGGCGGCGAGCACATGCTCATGACCAGCCAGAGCGACGTGCGCGGCGCCGGGCTGATCGTTGACGTCGAGTCGGACATCGACGACATCGTTCTGCGTGCCGACGACTACAGCGGTGGCGGCGCGGCGTTGAAGCCGGGGCGCAACTTCATCCCGATCACCGCGTACCAGAACAGCTCGGTGAGCTTCGACTTCGAAGGCAACAACGTTCCGGCCGCCACCATCGAACCCGCCCGGACCCGTTATCACCTGAACAAGGGCGGCGTGGAGTACCGCAAGGTGCGCGTGATGAAGACGTTCACCGTGCTCGGTCGACTGGTCAATGCCCAGGGCCAACCGCTCAAGGGGCACCACGTCATCAACCACGCCAGCCGTGGCGTGACCGAAGTCGACGGGTTCTTTTCGATGGAAATGAATGCCGGTTCGCCGACGCTGGAAGTGCGTCAGGGCAATCGGTTGCTGTGTCAGTTCCGGCTCAACGAGGCCGACCATCGCAGCGAAAACAACGTGCTGATGATCGGTGATCTTCGCTGCACGCCGGACACCCTGGCGGATGTAACGACCACTGAACAGAAGGCGGGTTGATCATGACGGTATTCACACGCGGGTGGGCATTGGCTCTGACGATGGCGGCATCTACTGCTCAGGGCGCGAATCAGGAAATTCGCGCCACGTTTCGGCCGGACCCTTCCCAGCCCTCCAAAAACGTATTCATCAACCAGACGCCGAACAGCGGTTATTGCGCGGACTATCCGAATCAGTGTGCCGAAAACCTCATGTTCAGTATTCGTGTGCCGGTCAATTTCACCTCCACGGGTTCTCTTGTGCCAGGTGATGGCATCGCGGTGAAAGCCCCCGCGAACTGGCGGCGGCTGACTGTCACCAACGCCGACACGCAGGAGGCGGAAACGGTCGAGATCCGCATCACCGGCATCGGTTCAACCTATCACCTCAGTCATACAGCCAATGAACTGACAGGGACGCAAGGAGACGATGTCGAAGGACACCGAGCGCTCTGGACCACAAGCAGCTGGGTGAATGCCCCTGCGCCTTGCCGGTTCAGTGGCAACCTGCCCTACAGTCCCAAATCGTACGGCTTTTTCTGGAAAACACCGGTAGAAGCGCCTTGCACCAAATATGCGGCCTACGCCATTCCTTCCATGTCATTCCAGTCGCTCGATTTCGCCTATGAGCTGCGCACACCCAACCCGCTGGGCATGTCTTCAGGCCTCTATACCGGCTCCATGCGCTATGGCATCGAACCCGGTGGCGACTTCGATTTCGGGGCACTGATGCGACCCGACGATGGCGACCTGACCCTCGACTTTGTCCTCGACGTGCAGCACACCCTGAAGGTCGACCTGCCGCCCGGTGGCAATAACGTCACCCTTGAACCCGAGGGCGGCTGGGCGCGCTGGATGGACAGCGGACGCAAGCCGCCGAAGATTTTTCGCGACCAGCCATTCCACATTTCAGCCTCGTCGCGCTTCAAGGTCATGTTGCTGTGTGACTCGTACGGAGCTAACAGCTGCAGGTTGGGCAGTACGAAGGGCAACACCACCCGCGTCCAGGTGTTCATGACCTTGCCACCGGGCATCACCCATCCCGGCAGCGACGGTAACGTCACACGCCTTCCGCTGAGTTTCAACAACTGGATCGGTCCGTTTCAACCGGGCCTGTATGTGGATCGCAAGCCGGGCGCGATTCATTTCGAAATGACGCGATTTGACATTGATTTTCTGCTCAAGGATCCCGCTCTCACCGACCGCCTGCGCGGCAATGTCACCGTTATCTGGGACTCGGAAGTATGAGCCTTTCAGCCCGCGCCTCTTCAACCTTCCAGGAGTGTTCAACGATGAACCGTGGTTTTCTGCTGGGCGTGCTCAGCCTGTTTTGCCTGAGCGCCCAAGCCGGCCCGCAGATCAATGTCGGCACCGTGTACGACTATCTCGACGCCGATAAAAGTACTTACCTCAAACGTGTGTTCAACAGCGGCGACGCCACAGCGTTCGTCAAGGTCAATGTGCTGGAAATCGTCTACGCCGCCGACGGCACTTCGCAGGAAATTGCCATCGAGAACGCCGCCGACGGCGCCTCGCGCAACGGCCTGATGGCCAGCCCCGCGCGGTTGATCGTGCCGGCGCAGGGCATGCAGGGCACACGCCTGTTGTACATGGGCGAGCGTGATCGCGAGCGTTATTTTCGCGTACGTTTCGTGCCGGTTGTGCCGGAAAAGGAAGACGAATTCGTGGTCAGCAACGAAGAGCGCGAAGACTACAAGAACTCGTTATCGGCCGGGGTCAATGTGATGACCGGCTTCGGTACGATTTTCTTCGTGCGGCCCAAGGATGCGCGTTTCGACACCGTCATCAATGACAGCGCCAGCCGCTACGAACTGCGCAACAACGGCAACACGGTGATCATCATCGACGAGTTCAAAAGCTGTTCGCTGACCAAGGACAGCGACTGCGGCGCGACCACCAAGCACCACGTCATGGCCGGCAAGACCTTCGCCTTCGACAAGGAAAAGGGCCGCGAATACCGCTTCTTCCTGATCGAAGGGGCCGAGAAGAAGGCCCTGAAAATCGCCAGTCGCTAGGTCCGTTTCCATTGACGCATCGGGTAATCAACATGATCAAGCAATGCACCACCGCCGCGCTGATGGTCGCCACCGGGCTGACCGGTGCGCTGGCGTGGGCGGCCCGGGAAGAGCACACCTTCGAAGTGTCGCTGAGCATTCCCAGCCGGCCGTTCTATGTCATTCCTGCCGAGCCGGACTGGATTCACCGGCCGCAACCACTGCTCTGGGATTACCCCAAGGCAACCCTCGGCAGTCTGGAAAAAAACTTCGACGTGCGCCACGACAGCAGCGCCATCGACGCGCGCCTGCTGCTCGATCCCTACCTGGAGAATGGCCGGCCCAACGAGGTCATCATGCTGCGAGTGACGTTCAATGACGTGGTGCTCAGTTCGCACATCGTTCCCCAGCAAGTGGTTTCAAGAGAGGAGGCTGCCGGCGGCAAGCGCGTGGCGTTGAAGATCGAACCGATCGAGCCGGCCGGCGGTTACCGCTCCGGTGACTACAACGGCAATGTGCTGCTGATGTTCACTGCCGCCGCACCGGCCGGCGAGCTGGAACCGTGAGCTTCAGGCGAATAGAACAATGAAAAAAATCACCTTGGCGCTGGGGCTGCTGTTGATGGCGAGCGTTCCCGAGGCGCAGGCGCTGCAGCAGGAGATCCGCGCGTTGTTCCAGCCGGACCCGTCGCAGCCCAACAAGAATGCATTCGTCAACCAGACGCCGAACAGCGGCTATTGCCAGACGCATCCTGTTGAATGTGCAAACTTCCGCATGTTCAGTATTCGCGTGCCGGCGCGTTTTACTTCAAGCCGCTATGTCGGCATCTTCGATTCTGTCGGGGCCAAGGCTCCCGTGCGCTGGCGCCAGTTGGTCGTGACCAATACGCAGACGCAGGCCACGGAAACACTCGCAGTGCGCATCACCGGGCTTGGCTCCAATTACGTGCTGAGCCATCCGGCCATGCGTCTGGCCCCTGGCAGCACGCCGCTCGAAGCCCATGGCAATCTCTGGACCACCGGCAGTTGGGTGGATGGCGTCGGCCGGCCCTGCACCTATAGCGGCGTCGCCGAGCACGGCCCGGAAACGTTTCGGTTCTTCTGGAAAACACCTTTTGATGCCATGTGCGCGAAGGTGCCGGCGTACCACATTCCGGAAATGTCCTTCGATACGCTGGATTTCGCCTACGAATTGCTTACACCCAATCCGTTGGGCATGGCCTCCGGTCACTATGTCGGTTCGCTCACTTATACCCTCGGGCCCGGCGGAGATTTCGACATGGGGCCGCTGATGCAGGCGGACGACCCCAACCTGACACTGGACTTCGTGCTGGATGTGCAGCACACCCTCAAGGTGGATATCCCACCCGGCGGCAACCACATCGTGCTGGAACCCCAGGGCGGCTGGCGCAGCTGGCTGGAAAGCGGGCGCAGGCCGGTGCGGCTGTACCGCGACCAGACATTCCATATCTCCGCGTCATCGAAGTTCACCATGAAACTGGAATGCGAACATGAGCTGGGCACGGGGTCTGGCTGTGCGATTGTCGATCGCGAAAGCGGCTTCGCGGGGGGCGTTGATGTCAGCGTCAGTTTGCCCAACGGTCTGACCGACAGCGCCGGGCAAGCCGTCAGGCGTTTTGCGCTGGGCCGTGCGACCAGTGCAGTATTCCAACCGGCGTCTTATGTCGAGCGCAGACCCGGGACGCTGCACTTCGAAATCAACAAGGCATGGACTGATTGGCTGATCGACAACGCCAAGGGCCGGCCGTACAGAGGCAACGTAACGGTGATCTGGGATTCAGAGGTCGGTTAGCGCGCCCGCTGGCCAGCCCGTTCGGGCCGGCCAGGACGAGGCAACGCTGATGTCAGATTCCGGCTCGGGCCAGCGCTTCGCGGGTCAGTCGGCGCGAGAGTTCCTTGCGCTGATCAGCGATGCCGAGCAACAGCTCTTCGTAACGCTTGTCGCTCATCGGGGCGTCGTCGAACAAGTCCGGCGCGTCACCGATATCCAGCTGCTCGGCGAGGGTCTGGATCCGGCGCGCCAGGCCATGCGCATTGGTCTGCTCATGGGGCGCGGCCCATTCGGCCTTGGCTGCGCGCAGCTCGTCGAGCAGGCCCTCCTTGGGATCGAATGTGCGCCGGTTGAGTTCGTATTGGTCCGGGTAGTTTTCCTCCAGAAAATCGGCCCAGAAGTTATCGGACCCCAGGTCGAGCATGCCATTGACCAGGCCGTGGCCCTGTTCAGCCTGAGTGATCGTTTTATAGGCCATGTCGATTTTCGACTGGGTGACGCCAGAGCGAGCCCGGTAAAGCATGCCTTCAGACTGCCAGGGCAATTGCAGGCGATCAGCCAGCCCCGTTTCGTAGGCCATGTGCACCTCGACCTCGTCCGGCGGGAGGTTACGCGGGTCGGTTTCATTCAATTTCGTTTGGGTCTTGTATTCGAAAGCGGCTTCGTCGGCCACTTTGTTCAAGCGTGTCGCGGCACGGGCCAGGCGCACCAGGTTGTTTTCCAGAATCGCAGGCGATGTCGATTCACCGTACGCCTTGGAAACCAGCACTTTCATCCCCAACGAGTTGAACAGTTGCGCACCGAAATCGCCGCAGTCATCCGGTGTCGCGATCTGCTGGAACAGCTTCTCGCGCAGTCTTGCGTCCAGCGCTACCGCATCGACCATTTCCCAGACGCGCTGTGTCAAGCGCGTGCGGCCCTCATCGGTATGGTAATCGGCGCTTTCTCTGAGCTTGCGAATCACGCTGAAAAAGCCGGCGGAATCCGGCTCCGCCATCAGATCGTGCCAGGACTCTTCGCGGTATCGGGTAAATGCGTCTGACGGGCTGAACAGGCTGGATTGTCGCGGGAGCGATTGCCAATGGCTGATTTCGTCGGCGGCCGCCGTGAAATTCTCCTGGACGAACCCCAGGCCTACGGAAGTCCTGTAGTTGCCATATCGCACGCGATCCTCGTTGGACAGTCGCGAGAGGTTGAACCGCGTCCGGGCAAGAATACGCGCCTGTGCGGAGCCGGGTTCGACCTCGGGCAGCGTCTTGATGGGCGCCTCGCGCAGGTCGAGCATGAAACCTCGTGGCCGCGGTTTATCCAGCGTGCCAACCTTGAACAAACCTTGCGGCCAGGTCTCGATGGCGGTTTTCGCCAGGCTTAGCTCTCGCAGATGATTCATTTGTCCGACATCGGGAGGCAGTTCCAGCGGGTTGGCGTTCAGGTTCAGTGTCCGCAGCTGTTTCAGCTGGCCAAGCTGTTGTCTCGATTCGGCGGAGAGTTTGATGCTGTTGTCGGCCAGATCCAGGTCGCGCAACTCGCGCATCAGCCCGATGATTTTCGGGAGTGCCTCCAGCTCGCACTGCCGAGCGCTCAGTCGGCGCAAGTTGGGGAAGCTGCTCAGAAGCACAATCGGATCTGGCGACAGGCGCGCCCGGTCCAGTTTGAGCGCGGTAATGCGGTCCAGATAAGCCTTCATTTTCGGCCGCCGGACCAGATCGTTCCACCAGCGCTCCGGCGCAACACGCTGCAGGTCAGTGGATAGATCCAGCGTATAGCCATGATCGGGGTGCACGCTGCGCTCGCCGAAGAATTCACTCTGGCGATCAAAGCATTCGATCAATCGCTGCTCAACGAAATCACCCCCGTTGTGCAAATAGTCCTGTGACGGATGAGGGTGACCTGTCTCCGGGTCCCGTTCTGCATAACCGTCTCGCCATTTTTTCAGTTCGTCCTGCAGGACTGCGCGTTCCTCTTGCAGCCGTTTGATGGCGTCTCCCGGCTCGCCCCGGCGCGCCAGGGCTTCCACGAACGTGGCGGCTTCGACTTCTGTCATTGACGGGAAAAGGTCGCGTACTTTTTCCTCGGGTGTCGAACTGCGCATGAACCTCGGCCAGCCACGCACCAGCGTGTCGGTTTCGACGCTGGCCACCGGGCGAATCGGCGGTTCTGCCAGAACCGTGCGGCGCTCGGCAGGTGCGGCCGCCAGCTCCATCAACCAGACTTTCAGCGCAGCGCCCTGACCGCGCCGGTAGCCGATGCTGGCCAGTGTTTCGTCAGGCAAAGCGCGCAAGACCGATTCGTGGAACTCGTCGGCGCCATGCAGTGAACGGTTGTTGGCGTCGAACACTTCGTAGCGGCCGTGTTCATCCCTGATCAGCCGCCTGACGGTTCTGGCGTCATCCGCTCCGCTGCTGCAGCGCAGTGGCCCGTCGAAGGTGCCTTCACGGACTTCGATGCGCAGATCAGCGAAGGTGTCGGTATGCAGCCGCAGCGTGCCGAGGGCGAGGCGTTCGCTGTCGGCGCTCAAAGAGTCGTTGCGGTAGAACCCTTCGTAGGCACGGCTGGTTCTGGCTTCGAAATCCAGTTCCCGCGCCTGGTTTTTCAGGCGTAGCGGCAAGCGTTGTTCATCCAGGGTGCGCTGCCGTTCGCCGGCACTGGCCTGCTCAAGCAGTTTTTTGCCCAGCGGCAATGGCAGTTCGGGAAAAGTCTTGCGCAGCACTTGCTGATCAGCCTGGCGGGTGCGGTCGGCCGCTTGATAGAGACGTTTCGATACATCGCTGCGACGCTTATCGACGGCATCGGCGAGTTTGTCGCGCAGCGCTTGCACCCGTTCGGCTGCGGGCACGTCACGGCCCAACAGCGTGCGCAGTTGCCCCTCGTCGAGAAACGTCAGCAGACGCTCCGGCAACTGCCCGGCGTTGAGCGCTGACTGCGAAATGGTCAGCGTGTCGGCGGCGCTGGCCATCGGGTTACCGTACTGGCGGGAATAGCCGTCGAGGTGCTCGTACTGGACCTTTAGCGCGCGCTCGTAGGGCCAGCCCGGCAGGCTGGTGGCGATTGGTTCGAACCAGTCCGACTCGGCCGCGATCGGCTTGCCGGCGCGGATGTTGGCACTGGCCAGCTGCGCATCCTCGTAGGCTGCAAAACGCGTCAGGCTGTCGGCCAGTAACGGCGGCGGCGGGCTGCTGTCGCTGTGCATCCGGCGCAGATGATGGTGGCCGGTGCCGCTGCTGATGCGGATCTGCTCCAGTTGCGTGGGCGTAAAGCGCTCAGCGCGGTGGCCCAGGCGCGGCATCAATGCGCTGTCGTCCCAGTCGGCCGGATTCTCCGCCTCGTGCCGCCAGGCGCCGTGTTCATTGTGCTCCAGAAGCGGTTTGTACGCGTTGTCGCGCTCGGGGTGTTTGACTCGCCAGGTTTTCACTTCGGGGCGCGTCGAGGCTTTTTCCACGCTGAAGAGTTTGCCCTCCAGCGGCAGGATGCGCTCGCGACCATGATCATGCAGGCCATGCGGGTCGGGTTGCGACGCCGGGTCGAGTTGCAGTTTTTTTTGCTCGTAGGGGCCCAGATCAGGATTCCACAGTGAGGCTTTGCCGTCGGGCAATCGCACCGGTTTCATGCCGTCCACCAAGGGCGACAGCTTGACCTTGAAGGCGCCGGCAATTTCCGCTCCTGCACCAAACGCCGCCAGTTCGATGACGTTGGTGACCAAGCTGATCACATGCTCACCGGCTTCCTGCCACAGGCCTTCGGCCAGGTCGACGATGCCTTCGATGACGTCGCTGGTCAGCTGGTACGCGGTGTAAACCATCATCAGCTCGCCCAGGCCCGGCACGAACGGGGCGGCAATCAACAGGGCGACGTTGAAGATATCGGAAACGATTTTCTTGAAGTTGTCCCACCACGCCCAGCGCGCCTTGCTGTCGGTGTCGGCAGTGGAGACAGCAATTTCCCGGGCGTCGTTGAGAATCTTGTTGAGCTTTTGCTGATAGGCGTGGCGCCAGTAATCGCCTGGCACTTTCAGCCGCGCGAATTGCAGGTGAGGATTGTCCACCGGGTCCTTGCGCCATGCCGGGCGCTGATCGGTCGGGTCGACACGCGGGTGATAGCGGGTGACGAACAGGCGCTGCTCGAGTTCGGCAAAAAAATGCCCGCGTTGCTGCTGATCGACGAACTGACTGAAAAATTGCCGGTAGGTCTGTTGCGTCGCCTCGCTGAAGCGGTCTTCGCGAAGCTGCCGGGTCAGTTCCTCGCGAAAGGCTTTCAGGGAACTGTATTCCTTGAGCGGGTGATCCGGGTCGTGCGGGACGTAGACGATCAGACGCCGAACGCCGCGGCTGTCCAATTGCGTATGGGCCAACAGCAGGATCCCGATCAAGGGTGTGCCGAGCACCGACAGATCGGCGCAGACCAGCGCGCGGCCATTGAGCATCAGCGGGCGTTTTTCCTCGCTCAGGTTCAACAGCACTTTGTACGCGTCGTAGGCGATATCGTCCTTGATCAGCGCCAGATTCGCGGCGACGACGAGGGCGTCTTTCTGGCTTTGGCTGACCTTGTATTGCAGAACGCTTTCGGCCAGCGGTTCACCGGGCAGCAGGTAGCTTTGCAGATGTTTTGGTACTGCGCGCCAATGTCCAGTTCGCGGCAGAGCTTTTGAAACGCGCTGACGGGCATGGCGTTTTTGATCGGCAAGACGTCGAAGGCACCGCGATCATCGGGCTTGCTGATGTAATCCGAGCCATGGCCTGCCGTCTCACTGCTGGCGAAGTTGTGCAGCGCGGCATCCAGCAGCGACACCGTACGGGTGACGATGCCCTCGGACAGGTTGATCGCGTACCACGGCGTTTCAGCGGGAAGGTAGAGGCGCAGATACGTACTTTTGACGTCCGGCTCGATGCCGTGATCGGCCTTGATCTTCGCCTTGAGCAGCGGCTCGGCGAAGGCATACAGGTCGGTTTTCGCCAGCAGGTGATCGACCCGGTTCTGCGAATTCCACGCCTTGAGATTGGCTGCGGCGAGTTTGTTCAGCCAGGCGGCGGGCGCTGAGGTGTACCACGGCTGGGCCTTCGGCGGCGCGTCGACCAGGGCGCGGACGCGGCTGACCGTGGCGGTCTTGAAACTGTCGTTGACCGCCGATTTGATGAATTCGTAGTGCCGGCCTTTGTCTGGTTGTTCGGCAGGCAGGGAAGCGAGAGACATGGCCAATCATCCTTGATTGTTGAGGAGTGATCAGCCTACCCACGGCGGGGCAAAACAAAAGTTCAAAGATCGGGAGGCAATCGGCGCTGCGGTGGGGCGACAGGCCGAAAATTCGAATCTGAAAAATACAGGAGTACCACCCGACGCCAGGAAAAAGCCTCACCCTGACTCCGAATCTCCCGACATGATTTGTTACCTCGCTGTAAGACGCGACGCCTCATTCAGCGCCACGCCCGCGGTCTGCGTCGGCTGGCATTGCGAGTCGCTGCCCGGTTGCAGATACGGCGTCAGAATCGGCGCCATGCCCTTGAGCACCTGCGTGGGCAGGGCCGAAGTGAACTTGAAGTTCTCCGCCGAGCGACCCGGAACGAACGCGGTGAGGGTGCCGAAATGATGGTCGCCGATGTAGAACACGAAGGTCGCGGTGCGGTTGATCGACTTTGAACTGATGATGCGCCCGCCCGAGCCGATGGCCGCGATGCGGTTGTCGCCGGTACCGGTCTTGCCGCCCATGGCCAGCGGCGTGCCATCGGCCAGTTTGAAACTGCCGGAAACACGTTTTGCCGTACCGGCATCGACCACTTGCGACAGCGCCTCGCGCATCGCTCTGGCAACTTCCACCGGCATTACCCGTTTGCCGACGTGCGGGTCGTTGACCACTTTGGTTTCATAAGGCGTGCCGGCCGCGAAATGCAGGCTGTCGATGCGCAGCGTCGGCATGCGCACGCCGTCATTGAGAATGGTCCCGATCAACTCGGCGAGGGCGGCGGGGCGGTCGCCGGAACTGCCGATAGCGGTGGCCAGTGACGGCACCAGATGATCGAACGGATAGCCGACTTTTTGCCAGCGCTGGTGAATGTCGAGGAACGCTTCGATCTCCAGCATGGTGCGGATGCGGCTGTCGCGCGCGCCCTTGTGCCGGCTCTTGAACAGCCAGCTGTAGACTTCCTGGCGCTCGAAATGGCTGGCCTTGACGATCTCGCTGAACGTCGCGTCCGGGTGGTGCAGCAGGTAGCCGATCATCCACAGGTCCAGCGGGTGAACCTTGGCGATGAAGCCCTGGTCGGGCAGGTCATAGCTGCCGGGTCCATAGGCGTCGTAGAGGCGGATCAAGCGGTCGTCGGTGAGTTTTTCATTGAGTTTGGTGCCCTTGAGATGCGAGCGCACGAAGCGGTTGAAATCTTCCTGGCTGGCCTCGGGCAGCAGATAGCGATGCACGGCGGCCATGCGGATCGGCGTCGGGCGCATGCTGTCGAGAAAAGTGTCGAGACGCGCCTGGGTGTCCTTGTTCCTGTACTTCTTCCAGAACTTGAGCAGGAACGAGGTGCCTTCACGATCAGCAAAACTGGCCAGGTATTCCTGGCGACGCGGGTCGCGATCGTCCTTGAGCAATTCGGCGTTCGGCCCGGAATAGGTGGTGTAGCGGACGATGTCGCGCATCAGCCGAATGAACGGCAGGTTGATCGATTCGCGAAGTGAATCGCGCAGGGTCGGCAGGCGGCCGTTGTCCTCTTTGCGAAAGTTGTGGAATGTATGCAAACCGCCGCCGGTGAAAAACGCCTCGCCGGGGCTCGCCGAATATTTGCGATCCAGCGCGGCGGCGAGCAGCTTCGACAAGTCGTGATCCTTGTTCTGCATCAGGTAGTCGATGACCCAGCGGCTCAGCCGGTCCTGATCGGGCACCTCGACTTTCTTCAGCTCGGCTGCGCTCATCGCGGCGTACTTGTCGTGCAGCTCGGCGATGATTTGCAGGTAGGTGGTCAGCACGCGCATTTTCGCCGTCGAGCCGAGTTCCAGTTTGCTGCCTTCGTTGATGTCGAAAGGCTGGTCGGTGCTGTCGGTCTGCACTCGTACGCGGGAGCCGTCGGCGGTCAGTTCGAACAAGGTGAAGCTGTAGCGCACCTGCGTGGTGCTGGTTGGCGTCAGCAGACGCTCGCCGAGCAGGCCGATTTCGGCGGCGTAGGCCGGGTCGGCGAGTTTTTTCAGGTACGCCGTGGCCTGGGTCTGCAGGTCGCCCTGCAGGGTGCTGGTGGCGGACAGGTCGAGGCGGTCGAGGTCGTAGAGTGGGCGGTTGAGCATGCTCGCCAGCCGACTGCGGGCGGCGCTGATGCCCTTGTTGGTTTCGATCGGCTGGATCGTCGGTTGAGTTTGCCAGTCGCGGTACGACACGGTGCTTGCCAGCGCGGCATCGGCGAGCGCGTTGTCGATCACGCCGTTCTGTTTGAGCAGGCGCAGATGGCTGTCGGTCAGGCTGGCAAGATCCTCGCGGCCCTTGGTCAGGTAATACGAGGGGCGGCGCTGGGCGATCATCAACGAGAGCATTTCGCGCAGGGCCAGGCCTTTGGCAGCCATGGTCTGCGGGTCGGTGGCCGGGCTGTTCAGTTGCTCGTTGGCCTTGGCGAAATCGCTGCCATACCAGACCCGCAAGCCTTCGGCCATGCCGTGTACTTCACCGTGTCCCGGCACCGCCGACAGCGGCACGCTGTTGAGGTAGTCACGCACGATGTTCTGCCGTGCTCCCAGGGTCTGTGGCCCGTCTTGATAGGCGCGGACGCTGGCGGAAAACATCTGCCGCAGTTTCTCCGCGCCTGATGCGGTAAGACCTTCCGGCGAGTGTCGATATTTTTCCAGTTGCGTCGCCAGCGTGCTGCCGCCGGCCGATTGCCCCGGCAGGTGCAACAACTTCGCCACTTGCGACCACGCGGCCATGCCGAAGCGCGGCCAGTCCACGGCGGGGTTGGCCAGCGGTTGCTTGGGGTCGAGCAGAAAACGGTTTTCGATGAACAGCAGGCTGTTGACCACCACCGGCGGAATGGCCGCGAAATCAGCATAGAGCTGTTGCGGATAGTTGTAGCGGTACAAGGGCGCGGCGCGGCAGTCGGTGATCGACAACCCGGCCTGAATTTTCTCCGAATACGGTACAAACAAGCCTTTGTCGGTGTAGCTCAGCAGCGCCGGCGAAAACCGCGTCTGTTCGGTGATCACGTAATTGCGCTTGAGCAACCGTGGCAGGAATTCATCCAGCGAGCTGTACCCCAGACGCAGGTCGAACGGCCCGTTGCCCGGATAACGGATCGCCTCGCTCGGCCCCGGTTCCAGTTGATATGTCAGCGAGGCGGCGTATTGGCTGAGTTCGCGCGCCTGGAAACGCGAGGTGCGCATTTCCCGGGACGCGGCCAGCCCCACCACGATCGCGATGATCAGCAGCAGCAACCAGAAAGCCTTCCACCCGTGCCGGTTGCGACGGGGTTTTTCAGGAACAGGCGCTTGATCCATACGTTCAGTCGGAACCACGGTTTTACTCGAATCGGTTTGCCACAAAGCGCCCATAGTCGATTGATCCATACACGCAGATTGATCGGACTTGTCTGAAGCTTAGACGGTGGTTGGCGCGGGGCGAGGGAATTGTGTGAGCACAAGCGTCGAGGCGCTCACTGGCGTGTGCAACCTGATGAGCAGCCACGTTTGCCCGGGCCGCTGCGGTTTGTCCTGTGACACAGTTCGGCGACGTGCCGAATTGACGATCGACCGGGTCGTGAAAGTTCTGCGGCAATAGTGCCGCTATTAAGCTTTTCGCCGTTTTACTTGTAACTCTTTCGGACTGACTGCGGGAGTTTTTGGCGGGCATTCAGAACGGGGTTCAGCCGTGGTGATAATGACGGCTCAGGTTTCTCGAGAGGGCTGAAGTTCCATGGATGCATTGTTTTAATGGTATTCGGGGTAATGTTTTTACATAGGGTGCGGGTGGTTTTCTGAGTCTGTGATGGCAGGACAAGCCACTTGTAAAGTTTGAAAAACAATTAATTGGTAATGCTTGTCGACTTTTCTTTCTGAAAGTCATGAGTATTTATACGGCTTCCTTTTAATTGTCGAGTCAAGTGTATGTCTGATTCAAATGGCAGTGCATCGAATATGGTTTCGGTGCCTGATAGTGATGCAGCTTTCATTGAGGCCCTGAGGCTTGAAGCTGAAAACATCAAACCTCATGCACTGAGTGATTTTGCTGGTGCTTTATCCTGGCAGATTCCCTTGAGTGTTGAGCAAAAGAAAGCCGTGCAGCGCGCTACTCGGCTCTATCTCGACAGTCTTGATGATTTACCTCGGCCCGGCCTGGGACTGTTGGAACTGCTGGACGTGGAGCTGTCGCTGTCGACGGAAACATTGCAGGATCCTGCCGGGGCGCTGGAGCAGCTGGTTGCCGGTTCGCGCGGGCAAGCATTGGGGCTGGCAGTACAAACCCTGCTGGATGGTTTTGCGACGGACGTCAGTGTCAATGAATATGCACTCGCTGCGCTGCAGTTGAGCCTTGATCCGTTGCGGGTGGAAGACCCTCAACGCAACCAGGTTGCCGGTTTCGATCTGGCCGATCGACAACACTGGGGAAAGCCGGTTGCGCAAGTGGCCGATAAACTACGCACCCATTTGATCAGTGATCTGACCTGCAGCCCGAAAATGGCCGGATTGGGCGCGTACGCGTTACTTGCCTGCAACGCCCCGCTGTTTCTCATCAAGGATATTCCCGCTAACGTCAAGTATGGCGGCCTCGCGTGGTTCAACCTGGCTGTCGCTGCAGCGACCATCGAAGGCCAGTCGCCCGGCAAGGTGGCAAAAATGTCCTTCGCTCAGGTTATGGTGTTCGCCGAACATGCTGCGTTGACCGCTCCTCGCGTTGCGCAGTATGCGCAGACCTGCGCTTTGATTGATTGGGGAGTTATCCACGGTGTGGTGGACAGAAAAGACGATGAAAGTTACACCGAGGAAGATTTTCGCCGGTTGAAGACACATTTCAATGACGAGCTGGCCGACCGGCTCAACACGCCGATACTGTTGAAGAGTGAGCTTCCCAGTCGCGAGAAAATAGCCAGAGTTGCACTTGTGAAGACGCTCGGCGAAGACTTTCCTATCGAAAAGCCAGTTCTTAATGGCGACGCGAACTGGGCAGCCGTGTCGGGTACCGCAATACCGACTCACACGTTATATACAGTGCTCGACGCGGCCATGTTGGACGGGCACTACACCTGGGATACCCGCGACCCTCTGACAAAGCAACATTTACATACCATCAATACGATGGATTTACGTGTGCGAGAGACCTTTGAACGTGAGTTTGAAACGGCGCTGAATAATCTGAAAAATGCTGTTCGGGTGAGCGTACGGCGTTTGATATCCGAGTTGCCACTGGAAGACCGAGAGAACATCGAATATGGCAAAGTCGATTTCTATCAAAACATGACCATTACGTTAAGTGAGGGATTTTGGGGCTCGGACACCAGCAAATCCAACGAAACGCTGTTATTGAGAGTCGAGCGGGGCATCGATAAGAAGGTCTCGGTATACGGTATCAATCTGACAGAAGGCAAAATCAGCAGGCTGCAGTCTGATCCTGCCACTAATGAAGACCGCAAAAGTGTGCATGTCCCGAGCGTTTCGTATGGCACGCGACCTTTTTATCTCGCCAATGAGGAAATCGCTGCGAACTTGAAGCAGAGAAGGTTTGAGTTCGGGATTTATCCTGTTCCCCAGAGTTATTCCAGCGACCGGTCGGGCATCATTGCCGACGCTTTTGTCGAACATATTGATATTGACAATATAGACATTCGCAAGGCTGCTGAAGGCCAGACCACACTTGACAAAGAATTGGCAGTGTTCGACTCGCGCTTGCAGTTTCTGCTCAATCTGATCCCCTTCAAATCTGCAATCAGCAATTTCATCGAGGGCAAATACATTGACGGCGCCATTGATCTGTTCCTTGATGTGATGGGCTTCGTTACCGCTGGCGTGACCGTTGTGGCCAAACTGGCAAAATTGGCCACCACGACGGCGTCGGCACTCAGCAGAGCGCTTAAGGCTGCGAAGATCATTGGTGTTCTCGTTCTTGGTGAGCTCAACCCGCTGAGCGGGTTGAGCGTCCTGGCAACAGGCGCAGTGCGACTTCTGGGCAACGGGGCCAAATTCGTAGCGAACCATGGTCTGCGAAGTATCACCCGGTTGCGCGGCGGAGTTGCGGGTAGCTATGAACTGTTACAGGCGGTGGGCAAGCTACATGGGACGGCAATGCCGGGTATCTGGAAAGTAGGCGAACACGGTATCGATGGCATAGGCGTTCTGAAAAACGATCAGTGGTATCCCTACAACCTTGTAACGCAGCGGGTCTATGGCGCTCCGGGTGACTTCCAGCCCAGACAGGGCCGTATGGGCAGCCTTTTTGGCGCGGATGCCAACTATGCCGATCGCTATTCGAGTTTCACCGACAATATCGAGGTTGCCTGCACGCGACTCAATCTTCCAGCGTTTAGAAAAGGTTATGAAGACGGGCTGGATATTCTGGACAGCATCCCCGATTACAGCTTCCTGATGAATACACAGGAGTTGGTCGAGCTGGCCGGCAAACCCGGTCGACGCCCAGAAGAAATGGGCGCTTTGGCAAGGGAGATAAAGGACAGCCTGTTTGACGATGCCAAGTTTCATACCGACCGTCTTCTGGAGGACATGCCCAAAGGCGTCAAAGTGGTGCCGTCCTCGCAGATGTACTTCCTGGCACGGGTCGATATGGCTTCCAATGGTCGGTGCGCCGCCCTGGCATACGCCATGGCGTATGCCTGTCTTCATCGGCGAGAAGACATTCTTTTAAGCAATCTGTTGAAGGCAGCCAATAAGCAAACTGACCCGCAAGCGGCACGGTTCATTTCTGCTCTGGAAAAAAGTCAGCAGAGACTGGGTGCAAAGTACTCGTTCCATACAGGGGGCAAGCCTGAAAAAATGGGCGCTCAGAACATCATTGACGATCTTGCCGATTCCCGTGAGCAAAAAATACTCATGATGGGTACTAAAAGTCATGGAATGGTCGCAGGCACACGATTCATTGAGGGCAAGCAGGAATGGTTCTTTTACGACCCTAACTCTGGCATGGCGATATTTGCGAGCAGGGAAACCTTGCAGGAGGGTTTGTCTAAAGCCTTAGGGGACGGGGCCTTGGCGAAGACCTTCCAGACCTATGGTACCAAGCGCGGCGGCGCTGATTATGCGGTCAACGAGTTCAAGCCTGACGCTCTCGAAATCAAGGACGTTCGCGGCAGCCTCGAAGGTTTTTCCGAGCCTCTGAACGTTTGACCCAGCCTTGATCGTCAGCGCACCGAGGCCTCGCTCATACGAGGTGCAGAAGAAAAAACTCCGCTTGCTGTGCAATACTCGCCGCCGTTTTCGGTGGCGAGTTTTCCTACATTCTCCAGTCGATCAGCTTGCACTATTGACCTGTTGCGACAACTCCCACTGAATCTTGTGTTTTATAGAGTGAAAAGACCTGCTTTGAGGTTTTTATACTGACGTCCCGCTGATCTTTCAGGTTGCCCTGCAAGACGCGTCTGCCCACGAGGCCGACGCGGTTTCCTGCCCAGCCAAGGCCTATCGGCCGACGCTTCGAAACCCGGTGGTCCTACCCAATAACAAGACGAGGTTGTACCCCTATGCCAGTTGGCAATCCTCTGCCGCACGGCGACACCGCTCAGGGCGGTCCGCTCAAACGTGAACTCGGCGAACGGCATATCCGCCTGATGGCACTCGGCGCCTGTATCGGCGTCGGGCTGTTCCTGGGTTCGGCCAAAGCCATCGAAATGGCCGGCCCGGCGATCATGCTTTCCTACATTCTTGGCGGTCTGGCGATTCTGGTGATCATGCGCGCCCTCGGTGAGATGGCGGTGCATAACCCGGTGGCCGGTTCGTTCAGCCGTTACGCACAGGACTACCTCGGCCCGCTGGCCGGTTTCCTCACTGGCTGGAACTATTGGTTCCTGTGGCTGGTGACCTGCGTGGCGGAAATCACCGCGGTGGCGGTGTACATGGGCATCTGGTTCCCCGATGTGCCGCGCTGGATCTGGGCGCTGGCGGCGCTGATCAGCATGGGCTCGATCAACCTGATTGCAGTCAAGGCTTTCGGCGAGTTCGAATTCTGGTTCGCCCTGATCAAGATCGTCACGATCATTGCGATGGTCATCGGCGGCGTCGGGATCATTGCGTTCGGCTTTGGTAACGATGGCGTGGCGCTGGGGATTTCCAACCTGTGGGCGCACGGCGGTTTCATGCCCAACGGCGTGACCGGTGTGCTGATGTCCCTGCAAATGGTCATGTTCGCCTACCTCGGTGTCGAGATGATCGGCCTCACCGCCGGTGAAGCGAAGAACCCGCAGAAGACCATCCCTGATGCGATCGGCTCGGTGTTCTGGCGGATTCTGCTGTTCTACGTCGGCGCCTTGTTCGTGATTCTGTCGATCTACCCGTGGAACGAAATCGGCACCCAGGGCAGCCCGTTCGTGATGACCTTCGAACGTCTGGGCATCAAGACTGCCGCGGGCATCATCAACTTCGTGGTGATCACCGCCGCGCTGTCGTCGTGCAACGGCGGCATTTTCAGCACCGGGCGCATGCTTTACAGCCTGGCGCAGAACGGCCAGGCCCCGGCCGGATTCGCCAAGACCTCGAACAATGGCGTACCACGCCGTGCCTTGCTGCTCTCGATTGGCGCCTTGCTGCTGGGCGTGCTGCTCAACTATCTGGTACCGGAAAAAGTCTTCGTCTGGGTCACCTCAATTGCCACCTTCGGCGCGATCTGGACCTGGGTGATGATCCTGCTGGCCCAACTGAAATTCCGCAAAGGCCTGAGCGCCAGCGAGCGTGCCGGGCTCAAGTACAAGATGTGGCTGTACCCGATCAGCTCTTACTTTGCGCTGGCGTTTCTGCTGCTGGTGGTCGGCCTGATGGCGTACTTCCCTGATACGCGCGTGGCGCTGTATGTGGGGCCGGCATTTCTGCTGTTGCTGACCGTGTTGTTCCATGTATTCAAGTTGCAACCGAATAATCTGTCGTCAGATGCCGTGCGTTCCGCGTCGTAATTATTAAAGCGCACTAGACCATCGAAAAAGGTCGTTGCCTGCCGTAATGTTTACCACTCAAGTGAGGTAGATATTGTTGCAGGAAACGACCTTTTTTGTTGTTGCAGTAATTGAAAGCTGTTCGCTGGTAATCTCAAGAAGCAGATTTGCAAGTATCCCGCCTGTCGCGGATTCCAATGTCTGCTGCCGGTTTTACCGTGAACGGGGAAAAGCTGGGCGTGAACAACATATTATTAGCTACATTTATTGGGTAATGATTTTCCGTTGTCGCGTATTTGATGGGTGTTGGGTGGGGCTGCTTTTGTTTGATCGGTAATACTTCTCGGCTTCATGTTTGGCGAGCTCTATTGCTTACTTTGGATTCCGTTTTGTTCCCTTCCAAGGTCAATCAAATGTCAGAATCAAACATGAAAGTAGTTGATGAAGTGTCGGCGCCCGAGAAAGATCCGGTTGAAATAGTAGTCGCCAGTCTTGAACTTGAGAAAATCAATGCCCATCCATTTGGTGACTTTGCCGGAGCGTTGTCCTGGCCGATTCCATTAACGGTTGCGCAACAAAAAGAAGTCCTGGACGCCACCAGTGTTTATCTCGATAGCCTGGATCTGGTTTCAATACCGGGTGCTGGAGTGCTGGACTATCTGGACGTAGACGAGCGGCTCTCGGATGAGGCGCTGAAAGATCCGCCCGCGGCATTGGCAAGCCTGATCAACAGTACGCGTGGGCAGGCTTTGGGACTTGCCATCCAGACTCGCCTGAATGGCATCGCCACGGATGTCAGCGCCAGCGAGTATGCAATGGCCGGCATCCATTTGAGTCTGCATCAGGGCGATATTGATCAACCTTCACGGAGCAAAGTTGCAGGTTTCGATCTGGCCGGAGAGAAACTCTGGGGCAAACCCGCTGTGCAGGTATTCAATACTCTGGCGGATTACTTGATCAAGGAGCGTTTGAGCAGCCGGCGACTGGCCGGATTGACCGCCGCCCTGTTGCTGGTTCGCAAGGCGCCCGAGTTTCTCATCGAGCAATTACCCCCTGACTTGAAGTACGGCACCACGGCGTGGTTCAACCTGACCGTTGCGGCGCGAACGATCGAGGCACACACACCCGGAAAAGTCGCTTATATGACGTTCGCCCAGGTCATGGCCAGCGCTGAAAGCGCTGTGCAGGTCGACTCGCAAGTTGTTCAGCACGTCCAGGCCGCCGCGCTGGCAGATTGGGGCGTAGTCAGCGGCGTGGTGCAAAAGAACCACAGTGAACATTACACCCGTGATGAACTGGAGAGCGCCAAGACACACTTCAACCTGCAACTGGCCGACCGCCTTAATACCTCGATTTTGTTGAACAGCGAGTTACCAAGTCGCCAGGCTATCGCGCTGGCCAGACTGAAGAACACGTTCAAAGGCGACCTGCCGTTTGAAGAACGCCTTCTGGAACAGCCCAAGGTTATCGCCCTCGACGGGACCCATTTGTACCCGACACTCAACGGCCGATATTCGCTGCTCGATATCGTCATGATGGGCGGGCCTCCCTACTATCAATGGACAACCCGCGATCCGCGCTTGTTGCCGCTGCTCGAGCAGATCAATGCACCGCTGGAACTTGGCGTGACAGAGGCGTTCCAGACGCAATTTGAAAACGCTGTCAGCAACCTCAAGCAGGGCGCGCGGCTGTTTGTCAAACATCTGATCGCCGACTTGCCGCTGGAGGACAGAAAAAACCTCGAACACGGTCACGTCTCGTTTTACCAATACAAGACCTATCGTTTGAGTCTGAATCTGTGGGGCCGGAACCTGATATCCACAGACCGCATGCTGAGGGTGAAAGTTGACCTGGGCCACGAATCGAAGCTGTATGAAATCGACCTGAAGAAGGGGGTTATCCACACCAGTACCTATGATCCGGCGGAAGCGACCGAGCGCACCAACCCATCCGTTCCGAGCATCAAACACACCATCGAGTCTTTCAATCTGGCTGACGAGGCGAAGGCCGAGAAGTTGCTGGCACACACCGCGAACGGTATTTCGGTGCCCGCCAGTTATTCCAGCGAACGAACCGAGCTGATTGCCCAGGCGTTCGTCGAGCACCTTGATCTGGACAGCGAGGACATTCTGAATGCAGCCAAGGGGCAGACGACGCAAGAGCGGGAAAATGCGGTCGTGCAGAAGGTTATCGATTTCGTCGTTGACCTGATCCCGTTCAAGTCAGCGATCACCAACTTTATCAACGGCAAGTATTTCGACGGTGCAGTGGACCTGTTTTTCGATGCATTGGGCTTCGTGACTGCCGGGGCGTCGACGGTGGCGAAGCTGACGCAGGTTGTCGGCAAAAGTGCTTCGGCGCTTAGCCGTGGGCTACGGGCGGCAAGAGTCATCGGGGTCTTCGTCATCAGCGAACTCAACCCGCTAACCGCATTCGTGGCGGGAGGAAAGTTTCTGGTTATGGGAGTCAAGTACCTCGGCTTGAAAGGCTTGCAGCAGCTGGACAGGTTTCGAGAGGCTGTATTTGGGTATGACTTGCTGATTGGCGTGAGCAAACAGCACGGACCGGCCGCGCTGGGTGCTTTCCAGGTGGGTGCACACAGTTATGAAAGCGTGGGCGTATTGCAAGGCGCTGGCTGGTATCCCTACAGCACTCTGAGCAAACGGCCGTATGGTGTTCCAGGCGACTTTCGGCCCTCCGGCGTCGGCGGGTTTGGCAACTACGATATGCGTACGTTCGCCATCAAGCCTTCGGTCGTTGCCGGTCTTGAAGCCAATGCCAAAGGCATTTTCCGAAGCACCGATGGCCAGCGCTTTTATATTCGCAACATTGATGCGACCGGCCATCAGGCTTACTACAGGATCAGCAATGATTTCTCCCTGAACGCAGAGCTTACGGATGTCGTCATTGTCGATCACACAACCGGTCGGGCCAATGGCAGCCGGCTCTGGCAAGTGGCGCCTGACCAGTGGCAGCCGGTATCACTGCGCGGCGGCGACCTCCCAGCAGAGGCGGCGGACGTGCCGGCAGGCGCGATCATCGATGAAAACGCCAGTCTGGCGAACCAACTGGTCTTTACCGCAAACAATCCTTTGAATCTCGAAACAGCATTTGTGCGTGAGCGGCTGCCCAACGGGTTATGGGAGCCGGTCATCGAGGTTGTTCCAGACAGTCAGATCAAGCATCTTGGGTACGACTGGGGAAAGCCGTCGCTAATGCGTTACTCGCTCCAAAGCACCAGCATCCACCAGGCCTTGGCGACCTCACAATTGAGCCGTTTCCCGGTGGCGACAGAATTACTGCAGCCGGGCCGAGTCAACTACAGCGCCGAGATCGCTGCACAACTGGCCAACAAGGAAGGTGGTGCAAGCTTCGTTTTTGTCATGGAACGCGTTCAGCCTGCCAGTTCGGTCAGGGCTGAATTCAATGCGTTGAAAATCCATGATACGCAAATCGACAAGCTCCCCGAACCGTCGAATGCCGTGGTGGGCTATTGGGCGGCTCAAGGGGGCTACGTTGATATTCCGTTACATCCCAAATGGGGCGAGCCGGATCACCTGTTTACGCCAGGCTTCAGTGGTTGCTCATTGGTGGTGGACCAAATGGATGCCAGTCGCTTGCGGGTAAGGCATGTCGAGGGTGGAAAAGAACTTGCGCAATACAACGACCTGGCCAGACATGAACATGGTCTGGGCCTCAGTACGTCGATGGAGTATCCCGATTATGGTCTGCGCGTGGACGCAAGCGGTCAGGCGGACTCCAGGCTGCTGGGTTTCGCTTTCATGAAGTACGACCGTTCGGGACGGTCCTGGAAGCTTTATTTCCAGTCCAGCGAAGGCGTTGCCACGATCATAAAATATTCCTCGACGAAACCCGGGTGGTTAACGTCTCCTGACACGTTGGTGAGTGTTTATCCAAACACCAGCGTGAAGAAAACCGTCATCAGGCCAGTGACGATCATGGACGGCGCAACCGCCGCGTGAGGTAAACGAATACGCAGCGCCAATCGATCGTCCAAATTGGCGCTTTGCGGTTACGCCGCCGCCACTTCCTGCGGCTCAAAACTGTCCGCCCGCGCCATCTGCCACATTCGCGAATAGAACTCGCCATTCACTTCGCCCGTGAGCAATTCCCCGGTTTCAAAAACACGTGCAGCTGCGAGAACAACTTGATCTCGGTCGCCGACATGCGTCGCACCAGGTGCTTGGCCGAGAGTTGCGACGGATGATCCAGACCCGCCGCTGCGAGCATTTTCGCCAGCGCTTTGAGCGTGTTGCGGTGGAAGTTGAACACGCGCTGGGCCTTGTCTGGCACCACCAGGGCGCGTTGGCGCAACGCGTCCTGCGTGGCGACGCCGGTCGGGCATTTGTTGGTGTGGCAGCTTTGCGACTGGATACAGCCGATGGCGAACATGAAACCGCGCGCGGAGTTGGCCCAGTCGGCGCCGATGGCCAGCACGCTGGCGATGTCGAAGGCGCTGACGATCTTGCCGCTGGCGCCGAGTTTGATCTTGTCGCGCAGGTTCAGGCCGACCAGCGTGTTGTGGACGAACAGCAGGCCTTCACGCAGCGGCACGCCGATGTGGTCGGTGAACTCCACGGGCGCGGCGCCGGTGCCGCCTTCCTTGCCGTCGACGACGATGAAGTCCGGGAGAATGCCGGTTTCGAGCATGGCTTTGGCGATGCCCATGAATTCCCATGGATGGCCGAGGCAGAACTTGAAACCCACCGGTTTGCCGCCGGACAGTTCACGCAGTTGCTGGATGAAATGCATCATTTCCAGCGGCGTGGAAAACGCGCTGTGGCGAGACGGCGAGACACAGTCTTCGCCCATCAGGATGCCGCGGGTCTCAGCGATTTCCCGAGTGACCTTGTGCTTGGGCAGGATGCCGCCGTGGCCAGGTTTGGCGCCTTGGCTCATCTTGATTTCGATCATTCGCACTTGCGGGTTCTGCGCCTGCACGGCGAAGCGCTCCGGATCGAAGCGGCCATCGCTGGTGCGGCAGCCGAAGTAACCGCTGCCCAGCTCCCAGGTCAGGTCGCCGCCGTGTTCGCGGTGATACGGGCTGATGCTGCCTTCACCGGTGTCATGGGCGAAGTTGCCGAGTTTCGCGCCCTGATTCAGCGCGCGAATCGCGTTGGCGCTGAGTGAGCCGAAGCTCATCGCCGAGATATTGAACACCGAGGCCGAGTACGGCTGGCTGCACTGTGGGCCACCGACGGTAACGCGAAAACCGCTCGGGTCGCTCAGCGGCGCCGGACGCATCGAGTGGCCGATGAATTCAAAGCCCGATTGATATACATCGATCAGCGTGCCGAACGGTTTGTCGGCGGTTTCGTTTTTTGCCCGCGAATACACCAGCGAACGCTGGGCACGGGAGAAGGGCAGGGCATCGCTGTCGGATTCGAGCAGGTATTGGCGGATCTCCGGGCGGATGCCTTCGACCAGATAACGGATGTTGCCCAGAATCGGATAATTGCGCCGCACCGCGTGCGGGCTCTGCAGCAGGTCGAACAGACCGATCAGGCTCAACACGCCGGTGACGGCGGTGATCGGCCACAGCCAGTCATGTTCGAGAAAGGGCAGGCTGGCGAGGGTGAACACCACGCAGACGGCAAAGAAGGCGTAGCGGCTCAGCAGGGACAGGCTCATACGGTTTCCTTGGGTTCGGACTCAAATCAGCGGGTTACACACATTCTCAATGTAGGCCTTCGCCTGCTCGCGATAGCGGTATACCCGCTACCTATGATTTGGCTGACCCGACGCAATCGCGAGCAGGCGAAGGCCTACAAAAAACAATCATCTGGCACTCAGGCGTTCTGTGCTTGCAGAAAAATCGAAAACAGCTCGGACTGCGACTTGATCCCGAGCTTGCTGTACATGTGTTTCTTATGGACTTTCACGGTTTCCACGGAGATTTCCAGCTTACGGGCGATTTCTTTACTGGAGCAACCGCTGAGCATCAAGCGCCCGACATCCAGTTCGCGGGCGGTCAGTTGCGCGCCTTTGAGTTGCTGTACCGAGGCTTCCAGTTGCACGCGCCAGTCGGCTTGGGCCGGCGCGGTTGCCAGCGCTACGGTTTCGTTGATCTCGTACGGCAGGCGCTGGCGCAACAGACCCAACACCCATGGCTGAATCAAAGACAGCAAGGCAATCTGTTCGCCAGTGAAAGGTTTTTCACTGCCCAGCGACAGGCACAAGGTGCGCTCGCCTTCTAGCTGGCAATTGAACTGGATTTCATCGGCGACCACATTCAGACGAAAGTATCGCTGGTAATACTCGGTCAGTTCGAAATGTTCCGGCGCCACTTCAGACAAGCGATACAGGCCAGTGCGCGCTTGCTCGCGGCAGGCGATGTAGAACGGATCGAGCAGGTACAGGCCGCGCAGATAATCCTGAAACAGCGGATCCGGGCTGCCATCTTCGCCGGGGCTTTCGGCGAAGACTTGCGGGCGCTGATCAGCACTGAACAGCAACGCCACCCAGCTATCGAACGGTACGTACTGCTCGAGCAGACGCACCAGCTGCGCCCAGAAATTCGGCTTGTCGAGCGCATCGATCAGTTGCCCGACGGCGCGGTGCCAGGTGATGTCATTCAACGAAAGTGTCATCGATCTACCCCTATCGGGTTACCCCGGTCGCGTAATTCCCTGGCCGGTTGCTTGCTGCGCATACTGGCCCACAGACAGAGGCCGGGCAATCCTTCAGCGCCCGGTGCGATAACAAGGAACACTCATGAAAGTCGAACTCGCCCAACTGGCGGGCCGTGACAATGACACGGCGTACAACCTGCAACGTGCCTTGGCAGCCATCGCAGCCTGCGCGGCTGACACGCAATTGCTGGTGTTTCCGGAAACCCACCTGATGGGCTTCCCGAACAGCGAGACCGTGGCGCAGATCGCCGAACCTGTCGACGGCCCGAGCATCAGCGCCGTGCTGGCGGCGGTGCGCGAGCGCAATATCGCCGTGGTGATTGGCATGGCCGAGAACGACAACGGCCGCTTCTACAACACCACGCTGTTGCTCACCCCCGAAGGCATCGCCCTGAAATACCGCAAGACCCACCTGTGGGCCTCGGATCGCGGCGTATTCGCGCCCGGCGACCGTTACGCAACGTGTGTGTGGAACGGCGTGCGCGTCGGTCTGCTGATCTGCTACGACATCGAATTCCCGGAGTCGGCCCGAGCCCTGGCGCAACTGGGCGCCGACCTGTTGATCGTGACCAACGGCAACATGGACCCGTACGGCCCGACCCACCGCACCGCGATCATGGCCCGCGCCCAGGAGAATCAGGCGTTTGCGCTGATGGTCAATCGTGTCGAGGCCGGGGATGACGGTCTGGTGTTTGCCGGCGGCAGCGCTTTGGTCGATCCCTTGGGGACGTTGCTGTTCGAGGCAGGACGTGACGAAGGGCAGTTCAGTGTTGAGCTGGATTTTGCGCAGTTGCAGGTGGCGCGCAGGGATTACCGCTATCTGGATGATCAGCGTTTGAAGTTGCCGGGGAGGTAGTGGAGCAGGCTTCTGGCCTGCGCGAACTGTTGATCCCTTGACCCGTTACTCCCGATCGTTCCCACGCTCTGCGTGGGAATGCAGCCCGGGACGCTCGGCGTCCCAAGAGCGGACGCGGAGCGTCCATTGAGGCATTCCCACGCAGAGCGTGGGAACGATCATCAACACAAACCCACGTAACACCACAATAAAAAACACACCCGAAATTTTCGCCGAACCCGGCTCTGCCATAAAACCAATAATTCGGAGTAAGTCGCCCATGGCTCGTTTGCAACGCACCCTTTCACTGGGGGCGGTGGTGCTGTTCGGCATCGCCTATATGACCCCGATCATCGTTCTCGGCACCTTCGGCATCCTCGCCCAGACCACCGCAGGACTGGTTCCGGCGGCCTATCTGGCCGCGCTCGTGGCAATGTTCTTCACCGCGATGAGTTACGGGCGCATGGCCGCTGCATTCCCGGTCGCCGGTTCCGCCTACAGCTATGTGCGCAAGGCGATCAGCCCCAAGCTCGGCTTCATTGCCGGCTGGGCGGTGTTGCTCGATTACCTGTTCCTGCCGATGGCGATCTGGTTGATCGGCGCGGCGTATCTGGCCTCGGCCTTCCCGTCGATCCCGCAATGGCTCTGGGTGCTGGCGTTTATCGGCATCACCAGTGCGATCAACATCGTCGGCCTGAAACTGGCCAACGGCATCAACGCTCTGCTGATGCTGGTGCAGTTCCTGGTGCTGATCGCTTTCGTCGCACTGTGTGTGCACTACATCGGCGGCGATGCAAATACGCCGTTGTGGTCGATCGAGCCGTTCTTCAATGGCGATCTGCAGATGCCGTTGATCATGAGCGGTGCGGCGATCGCCTGTTATTCGTTCCTCGGTTTCGATGCGGTCAGCACCCTGACCGAAGAAACCCGTGACCCGCGCCGCACGATCCCGCGAGCGATCATGTTGATTACCTTGATTGGCGGGCTGATTTTTGTCGGCGTCTCGTACTTCGTGCAGAGGGCGCATCCGTCGTTCCAGTTCGACAGCGTCGACTCGGCGGCTTACGAGATTGCGCGCAACATCGGTGGCGACCTGTTCGTGTCGATCTTCCTCATCGGTCTGATCGTCGGCCAGTTCGCGTCGGGGCTGGCGGCGCAAGCCAGCGGCTCGCGCCTGCTGTTTGCCATGGGCCGCGACGGGGTGCTGCCGAAATCCTTCTTCGGCACGCTGCACGCGCGCTTCGGCACACCGGTCAACAGCATTCTGCTGTGCGCCGCGGTGGCGTTGCTGGCGCTGAAACTCGACGTGACCACTTCGACCTCGTTCATCAACTTCGGCGCGTTTCTGGCGTTCAGCCTGGTCAATCTGTCGGTGATCTTTCACTACTGGATCGGTGGTGAGAAAAAGGGGGCGCGTGAATTCGTGCTGTTCCTGCTGTTCCCGTTTATCGGGCTGGTCGCCGATGTCTGGCTGATGGTCAGCCTCGACCACCTCGCGGTCTACCTGGGCCTGAGCTGGCTGGCGATCGGCGTGGTGTACCTGGCCGTGCTCACTGGTGGTTTTCGTCGCCAGCCGCCGGAGCTGGATTTTCAGGAAGCGGGCTGACTGGCCTCAAGCGGCGGGGCGGTTCTGGCGCATGGGCAGCTCGACACGGAACGTCGTGCCCACGCCCGGTTCGCTGCGCACCTGAATGTCGCCGCCATGTTTTTTGACGATGCCGTAAGACAGCGACAGGCCAAGGCCGGTGCCTTGGCCAACCGGTTTGGTGGTAAAGAACGGGTCGAAGATTTTCTGCAGCGTATCCGGCGCGATGCCCGACCCGGTGTCGGCGACCTCGATCCAGGCCATGTCTTGCTGCAGGCCGGTGCGCAAGGTGATGGTGCCGCGCTCCGGCCCCATGGCCTGGGCGGCGTTGACCACCAGGTTCATGATCACCTGATTGATCTGCGACGGCAGGCATTCGATGTCCGGTAGCGGCTGGTACTCCTTGATCACGTCAGCCTTGTATTTGAGTTCGCTGGCGACGATGTTCAGGGTCGACTCGATACCTTGCTGCAGATTGGCCCACTGCCATTGCTGAATGTTGTCGACGCGGGAAAAGTCTTTCAGGTCTTTGACGATCTGGCCGACCCGGCCGATGCCTTCCTTGGACTCGCGAATCAGCAGCGGAATGTCTTCGAGGAGAAAATCCAGCTCAGCCTCTTCACGCAGACGTTGCAGCCTGGCGGCCGATTCGCTGTCGAGGTTTGGCGCACAACTCTGGTACGCGTCGAGCAGCGCCAGCAACTGTTTGAAGTAGCCGTCGAGGGAGCCGAGATTGGAGGAAATGAAACCGATCGGGTTGTTGATCTCGTGGGCAACGCCCGCTGCCAATTGGCCTAACGAGGCGAGTTTTTCCGACTGCACCAGTTGCCCTTCGAGTTGCTTGCGTTCGTCGATTTCCCGTTGCAGGGCTTCGCTGGCCTGCTTGAACTGCAGGGTGCGCTGATCGACCAGATGTTCCAGATGATGCATCTGCAATGAAGCCTTTTCGGTCATCTGCCATTTGGTCAGCAGGGTATTGGCCATCTGTTGTACTTCGATATTGTCGAAGGGCTTTTTCAGAATCAGCAATCGGTCGTGCGCCTGCAGGCGGTCGAGCAGTTCGTCCCAGGAATAATCCGAATAGGCCGTGCACACCACGACTTGCAACTGCGGGTCGTGTTGCCAGAGGTGTTCGATGGTTTTCGCCCCGTCCCAGCCGTCAGGCATGCGCATATCGACGAAGGCCAGTGCGTACGGGCGCTGTTCCTGCAGGGCCTGGATCAGCTTGCCCAGGCCTTCCTCGCCACCGTAGGCCGAATCCAGCTCCAGCAGTGGTCGCTGGGGCCGGGTCTGCGCACCGAACAGCGCGGCTTCCATCTCGTCCAGCTCCGCTGACTGCGCCGCCGCGGGGGTGAGAATCTTGCGAAAATCTTCATGGATCGACGGCATATCGTCGATCAACAGAATGCGCCGGTTCGACAGTTCGCTCATGCGTGCTCCGTTACGGTGATCAGCGGTATCTGCAAGGTAAACAGCGCGCCTTTGCCCGGGCCGTCGCTGTGGGCGCTGAGATGGCCGTTCATCTCGATAGCGGCGAGGGCGCAGCTGTGCAGGCCAAAGCCGTGGCCTTCCTTGCGGGTGGTGAAGCCGTGGGCAAAGATCCGCGTCATGTTTTCCGCAGCGATGCCTTCGCCGTCGTCCTTGACGCTGATCTGCAAAAAGCTGTCATCGACGGTCTTCACTGCCAGGGTCATGGTGCGCGGACGATTACTCAGGTCCGACATTGCGTACTTGGCGTTACTGATCAGGTTGACCAGGATCAGCAGCAGCCGGTGTTTGTCGCCCATCACCTGCGGCACGTCGCCGTAATCCCTGACCACCGTGACGTGATGGCGGGTCAGGGCGCCGGCATTCATGCGCAAGGCGTCTTCGAGCAGTTCATCGATAAACAGCGGCTCAGTCATGCTGCTGGCGCCGGCATAGGATTGCTGGGTGGCGACGATGTCCTTGATGTGGTCGACGCTTTTGCTCATTTGCGTCAACTCGTCGGTCATTTCCTGCTGTTCCTGAGCGATGGCGCCGACCAGTTGGTTGAGGTAGCCGGGGAGTAATTTGCCTTTGGCATCTTCTTGCAGGAATACGCCGAGATCGTCGGGGTGCTCGTTGATCAGTTGCATGGCTTTGCCCAGGCCCTGAGTCTTGCTGTTGCGTAACTTGCGCGCGATCAGGTCGGCAGAAATGTTGACGCTGTTGAGCACGTTACCGACGTTGTGCAAAACGTTGGTGGCGATTTCCGCCATGCCGGCCTGACGTGCGGCGTCGAGCAGTTCGCTCTGGGCGTTTTTCAGTTCGCGGGTGCGTTCCTCGACCCGGTGCTCGAGCACATCGTTAGCGGTTTGCAGCGCCGCATTGACCCGGTTGATTTCGGAAAAACTGCCGATCAGGCGAATGGCCAGAACGACCAGTGACAACACCAGCAGCACGGAGAACAGCAGCATGTAGAAATGGTATTGCCGATCAATTTTCTCGGCCCGCTGCTGGTCACGGTCGAGCAGGGTGGTGATGGTGTCCAGGCGTTCGGCCACGGGGATGGCTTCGATGCTTTCGAGCAACTGATTGACCACCGGTTGTTCTCGCCCGATCAGGGCGATGTGGTTGCTGAGGATCCTGATCGGCGCCTGGAATTCCTGCGGCAACCGTTGCGCATTCACCGCCAGTTTGTTCAGCCCCAGATCGATTTCTGCGGCGCGCTCGGCACTGGTGACCTGGGCGTATTCCAGTGCGGTGAGCAGCAGGTCGTAGGTGTCGGTGGTGATGTTCTGCAACTGCAGTTTGTCGAAGTCGGGCAGGTTGGCCAGTTGCTGCTGAATATCGTCCTCGGCGGTCGGCAGGAACGCCAGCGAGTTGCGCAATAAGGCGTTGTGCGATTTGAACTGCTCGACCAGGCGGGTTTTTTCTTTGAAAGACTGCAGAAAATCACCGTGCGCCTGATTCCATTGCGCTCCATGGTTGCGTCCGAAACCGGACTCGATTGCGTCGAAGCGTTCCCAGAGCTGGTTGATGGCATTGAGCGGTGAGACCAGTGGGTCGTAATTGTGGGAAATCGCCACCCTGGCCTTGAGAATCTCGTTTTCCCACAGCGAATCCTGCTGTTTGATCTGCCGGATCAGATCCCGCGATTCGGTATACATCACGGTCTGGTCGGAGCTGGATTTGATGTACAGAAACAGCAGGACCGAGGCCAGTACCGAGGCGATCAGCGTCAGCATCAGCAGGCTGCGGCGCCGCGAAACATTCATCATGGCTTGCCCTCCCATCGGCCGCTCAGGGTCTTGAGAAACAGCACGATCAGGCTTTTGTCTTCGGCGCTCGGCATGCGCCCCAGTTGGTACTGAAACATGATGTCTACCGCCTGTTCGAGGGTCGCTGCCGAGCCGTCGTGAAAGTACGGCGCCGTGAGCGCGACGTTGCGCAGGCTGGGCACTTTGAACACTGAACGGTCAGCCTCGTCACCGGTGACATTGAAACGCCCCTGATCGGCCTCGGTTGCGTGGCCGCGATCGGCAATGTAGTCGCCGAACACACCGAATTTCTGGAACATGTTGCCGCCGATGTTGACCCCCTGATGGCAGGCAATGCAGCCGTATTCCTTGAAGCGCTGATAGCCTTGTTTTTCTTCGTAGCTGATGGCGGCGGTGTCACCCAGCAGGTACTGGTCGAAGCGCGAACCGGGGGTCAACAAGGTGCGTACGAAGGCTGCCAGCGCTCGCTGGATATTGGGTTTGGTGACGCCGTCCGGGTAGATCGCGGCAAACTTGCGACGATAATCAGCGTCCTCGTCGATACGTTTCACAACGGTGGCCCAGTCACTGCCCATTTCATGCGGGCTGGTGATGACCACGTCAGTCTGCTCTTCGAGCGTCTCGACGCGGCCGTCCCAGAACTGCCGAAAGTTGAGGCTGGCGTTGAACACCGTGGGTGTATTGACCGCCACCGGCTTGCCGTCGAACCCCAACGACAGCGCGCGATTGTCGGCACCGTTCTTGTCCAGTTGATGGCAACTGGCGCAGGACAGGCTGTTATTGCGCGATAAACCGGGGTCATGAAACAACTGGCGCCCAAGGGCAACGCGCTGCGGGTTCTGCGCGATGGCGTCAGGCAGCGGCTTGAGCGGTTCGTCCAGCGGCTCGGCCCTGGCGCCGCCAGCGAATGCACATAGCAGCAATGCGCCGATCCAGGGCCGGAGGCTTTTCGGGAGACGGCTCAGTGGCGCCATGGTGCGTTTTTTCCCTGAGCGAGCCATTGGGCGAACGCCGCTGCCGGCAGCGCCTGACTGAAGTAATAACCCTGGCCTTCTTCGCAATGGTGATCCTTGAGAAACGCCAGTTGCCCGGCGGTCTCGATGCCTTCGGCAATGACCTTGAGCCCCAGACTTCTGCCCAGGCTGATGATCGCGTCGACGAGGGCGGCATCATTGCTGTCGCTGTTCAGGCTGCGGATGAACGACTGATCGATTTTCAGCACATCGATGGGAAACCGGCGCAGGTAACTCAGGCTCGAATAGCCGGTGCCGAAGTCATCGATGGCCAGCCGCGTGCCCAGCGCTTTCAAGCGATTGAGCGCGGTCATCGTTGCCTCGACGTTTTGCATCAATACACCTTCGGTGATCTCCAGTTCGAGGACTTGCGCGGCCAGTCCGGATTGCTCAAGCACCCGCTCGATGCTCGCAACGAAGTCAGGCTGACGAAAATCAATCGGCGAAATATTCACCGACAAGCTGATCGGCGGCAGCCCCGCCAATTGCCACTCGCGCGCCTGACGGCAGGCTTCGGCGAGTACCCATTGAGTCAATGGCACGATCAGTCCGCTGTCCTCGGCCACGGCAATGAAGTCGCCCGGATAGATCAGCGCTTGTCCCGGCTTCTGCCAGCGCACCAAGGCCTCGGCACCGACCACCGCGGCGCTGCGCAAATCGATTTTCGGCTGGTAATGGAGGACAAATTCGTGCTGCTGCAGGGCGCGACGCAGGCCCGATTCGATACTGTGCTGCTCGCGGGCGCGCTGGTTCATCGCTTCAATGAAAAAAGCGCTGGTGCCAGGACTCTGTTCCTTGACGTTGTGCATCGCCGTTTCAGCTTTCTTGATCAGTTCGATGGCCTCCAGCCCGTCGGCGGGATACAGGCTCATGCCCAGGCTGGCGGTCACGCTGATCTCGTGGCCGGCAATCGTCTGCGGCTGGCGAATGGCCGCGAGCAGTTTCTCGGCGATGCCATGGGTTTGTTGCGGATGATTGATGTCGCCGAGCAGCACCACGAACTCATCGGCGCCGTAGCGAAACACCGAGTCTGAATCACGTACGCAGGACGACAATTGCTGGCCGGTGCGTTTGAGCATTTCGTCGCCGGCCGGATGCCCCAGCGCATTGTTGATGCGCTTGAAGCGGTCGAGGCCGAGAAACATCACCACCAGTTGCTTGTCGTGCCGTCGGCAATGCGCCAGCGCCTGGGTCAGACGATCGCCAAGCAAAGTGCTGTTGGGCAGTCCGGTGAGCGAGTCGTATTGCAACAGGTGCGACACCTTGAGCAGTTCCTGAACCCGCGCCTCGATCGTGTGTTCAAGGCTGAGCATCTTCAATGCCGCATCCTGAGCGAGCTGCCATTTCCACGTCAGGGCGTTGGCCATCTGGCGGATTTCAAGGCTGTCGAAGGGCTTTTTCAGGATCAGCAATTGATCGCCGAATTCCAGCCGCTCGGCCATGGCTTCCCAGCTGTAATCGCTATAGGCCGTGCACAAGGCGATCTGCAGGTTGGGATCTGCCCGCCATAGTTGTTCAATGGTTTCCAGGCCATCCCAGCCGGGCGGCATGCGCATGTCAATGAAGGCCAGCGCATACGGATTGCCCGCGGCCAGCGCGCGCTTGACCAGCGCGAGAGCGTCCTGGCCCTGATAGGCCGAATCGAGCTGAAAGGTCAGATGCGGCGCTTGCGCGTCGCCGAACAGCGTTTGCTCCAGTTGCTGCAACTCGACTTCGTCCTGGGCGCGTGGCGCGAGGATTTTGCGAAAGTCATCGTGGATCGCCGGTGTGTCGTCGATGATCAGAATGCGTCGGTTGCTTTGCGCGAAGGGGGTCTTCATTCCCTTTGCCCCCGGCGCCGGGCAGGTGACCCCGGGCCCTGAGCGTTCGGGCTGCTCGCGATACATACGCCGTTGTCATCGGGAACATCCTTGCCCTCGTCCTGGATCTGTTCGACGACCGCAGTCGTTTACCCGTTTGAGCGTAGTTGGCGCCCCACGACTTTGCCTGCGAACGCAGGGAGAAGTTTTGCGTGAAAGTGTAAAAAATAATCTAGCCTTGAAGCAGGCGCCGCGACACCGGGGGTGTGCTGCGCATCGTTCATGTCCACTGTTTTGCTTGAGGCCTTGCCATGGAAGAGCCAACCACGCCCACGCCGAACCCGCGACCGAAGGTGCTGCTGGTCGACGACGAAGAATCCATTCTCAACAGCCTGCGCCGCTTGTTACGCGGTCAGCCCTATGATGTTCTGCTGGCCACCAGCGGTGCCCAGGCGCTGGAGCTGCTGGCCCAGCAACCGGTGGACCTGGTGATGAGCGATGCGCGCATGCCCGGCATGGACGGCGCGACGTTGCTGGCGCAGGTGCGCGAGCGCCATCCGGGCACCCTGCGCATCATGCTCACCGGTTACGCCGACCCGAGCGCTATCATCAAGGCGATCAATGACGGGCAGATCCACCGTTACATCAGCAAACCGTGGAATGATGAAGAATTGCTGTTGATCCTGCGCCAGGCGCTGGAGCATCAACATTCGGAGCGCGAGCGGCAACGCCTGGAGCGTCTGGCCCGGGCGCAGAACGCCCAGCTCAAACAGCTCAATACTTCGCTGGAAAAACACGTCGCGGCGCGCACCGCCGAGTTGCAGCAGACTGCCGACATGCTTGATCTGGCGTACGAAGAACTCAAACGCAGCTATGTCACCGGCACCGAGGTGTTTTCACTGCTGGCGAACCTGCGTCTGCCGCCCGCCAAACAGACCAACCGGCAGATCATCGAACTGGTGCGCGGCTACTGCAAGGTCCATGGCCTCGACGAAGCGTCCAGCCGTGACCTGACCATGGCCGCGGCGCTTTACAACATCGGCAAACTGAGCTGGCCGGACTCGATGATGGTCACGCCGTCGGATCTGCTGCATTCCGCCGAGCGCGAGCGTTATCGCGGCTATCCGAAGCAGAGCGAATCACTGCTGATGGCCCTCGATCCGATGAAAGATGCCGCCCGGCTGATCCTGCATCATCAGGAGCATTGGGACGGCAGTGGTTTTCCCGACCGGCTCAAGGGTGAGGCGATTCCGTTCGGCTCGCGGTTGCTGAAACTGGCGGTGGACTTCGTCGAACTGCAGCGCGGCTTGATTCTCGAGCGGCAGATGAACAACGACGAAGCGCTGCTATATCTGCGTCAATACAGTGGCCGCCTGTACGATCCGGAGCTGGTCGAGGCGTTCATCGAGGTCTGTGTGACATTGCTCAATGATGTCGCCCTGATCGACCCGCAGGTCAAAGTGTTGAGCACCCGCGAACTGAGCGCCGGGATGATTCTGGCGCGTAACCTCAATGCCGATAACGGCATGCTCCTGCTCAACACCGGCAAAGTGCTGAGCGGCCCGTTGATCGAGAAGCTGATTGCCTTCGAAGCGATGGAGGGGGCAAGTACCGGGTCTTCGTCAGAGAACCCGAGGAGCCAGCGGCCGCACTCCAGGTGCAGGGCTGAGGTGCATGACGGCGGAGGGTCGGGCATGGGATCCTTGGTTTTTTGCCCCAGGGATTTTCCGCCTCATGCCGCTGACTTCTGACGCTTCGCCCCGCACCCTGCGTATTGCTGCTGCACTGCTGCTCAACCCACAAGGCCAGACCTTGCTGGTGCGCAAGCGCAACACCACGGCGTTCATGCAACCGGGCGGCAAGATTGAAGCCGGTGAGGAACCGGTGCATGCCCTGGCGCGTGAGCTGGAAGAAGAACTCGGGCTGCACATCAATCCTGCGCAAGCGCAATTGCTTGGCGAGTTTTCCGCACCCGCTGCCAACGAGCCGGGATTTGTCGTATACGCCGGGATTTTCCAGCTGACCATCGAAGCGCACGTTTGCCCGGCGGCGGAAATCGAGGAAGTCATCTGGATCGATCCGGCCACTGATCCAGCGGTCGAACTGGCGCCATTGACACGCGACCGGATCCTGCCGTTTTATCGAGCCTCGCTGAACACATTCGCCTGATCATCCACGCAAGGGACACTGCCATGATCCCGCTCCACGACTTGCTGATTTTTGCCGCCGCTGCCTTGCTCATGGTGCTGACGCCGGGGCCGAACATGATTTATCTGATTTCGCGGTCGATCTGTCAGGGGCGCCGCGCCGGTGTGACGTCGTTGCTGGGCGTGGTCGGTGGATTTTTCGTGCATATGTTTGCGGCAGCGGCGGGTTTGACGGCAGTGTTTCTTGCCGTGCCAATGGCTTACGAAGTGTTGAAGTGGGCCGGTGCCCTGTACCTGCTGTGGCTGGCCTGGCAGGCGGTGAAGCCCGGCGCACGTTCGCCGTTCGAGGCGCAGCAACTGCCGGCAGACTCGTCGCGCAAACTGATCACCATGGGTTTTCTGACCAGTGCGCTGAACCCGAAAATTGCGGTGTTCTACCTGTCGGTGTTTCCGCAATTCATCAGCCCTGAACACGGCTCGGTGTTCGCGCAAAGCATCGTCCTGGGCCTGACCCAGATCAGCGTCAGTTTCAGCGTCAATCTGCTGATCGCGTTGTTTGCGGCGGGCATTGCTGCGTGGTTCGTACGCAATCCGACGTGGCTGTCGCTGCAACGTTATGTGATGGGGTTCGTGCTCGGCGGTCTGGCCGTGCGCCTGATGCTCGAGCAGCGCAGGACGGCCTGAGCATGTGGATCGAACGGCTGGACGCCAGCCACGCGCTGGCCTATCGCGAACTGATGCTCGAAGCCTACGACCGCCACCCGCAAGCGTTCACTTCAAGCGTGCGCGAGCGCGCGGTGATGCCGTTGAGCTGGTGGGAAGGGCGCCTGACCAGCAAGCTCGACGTGGTCTTGGGTGCGTTCGAGGGCAGTTCGCTGGCTGGGATCGTCGGCCTCGCCTTCGAACCCAGGGAAAAAGCCCGGCACAAAGCGACGCTGTTCGGCATGTATGTTTCGACTGATTTTCGCCAGCACGGGCTCGGTTTCGCGCTGGTGCAAGCGGCGCTCGGCGAGGCGCAGAAGCATCCGGCGCTGAAACTTCTGCAGCTCACGGTCACCGCCGGCAACGATGCGGCATTCAATCTCTACCAGCGCTGCGGTTTTATCCAGTACGGCCTCGAACCGCTGGCCGTACGCGTCGGTGAGGATTACTTCGACAAGATTCATATGTGGCGGGAAATCTGAGCCGAGCAGATGATCGTTCCCATGCTCTGCGTGGGAATGCCTCTACGGACGCTCTGCGTTCGGCTTGAGAAGGGACGCGGAGCGTCCGGGCTGCATTCCCACGCGGAGCGTGGGAACGATCGAATGCAGGAACGAGCCTGCAGCTCAGGCGGTTCAGCGCACGGCACTGACGCCATCCAGCGTCGAAAACGAAGTGTCTTTCGCCGTCAGCAGGAAGTCGCGCATATACGGCGCATCGAGCATGTCGGTGCGAATTGCCGCGTACAGCGTCGCGAACAGGCCTTTCTCGCCGAGCCGCTTGCCCTTCACATAGCCGCGCGAGCTGTATTCATGCAGCGCCCAGTGCGGCATGCCGCAGACGCCGCGGCCGCTGGCGACCAGTTGCATCATCATCACCGTCAGTTCCGAGGTGCGCACTTGCGCCGGTTCGATATCGGCCGGTTCGAGAAACCGCGTGAAGATGTCGAGGCGGTCGCGCTCCACCGGATAGGTGATCAGCGTTTCGCTGAGCAAGTCTTCCGGGACGATGTACGGCTTGCTCGCCAGCGCATGCTGATTGGCCACAGCGAGCATGGCTTCGTAGGTGAATAGCGGCACATAGGTGATGCCGGCAATGTCCAGCGGGTCCGACGTCACCACCAGATCCAGATCGCCGCGAGCCAGGGCCGGCAGTGGCGCGAAAGAGAAGCCCGAAGCCAGATCAAGTTCAACCTCGGGCCAGGCATCGCGGAACTGGTCGATGGTCGGCATCAGCCACTGAAAGCAACTGTGGCATTCGATCGCCATGTGCAGGCGCCCGGCCGTGCCACCGGCCAGACGGCCGATGTCGCGCTCGGCGGCGCGCAGCAGTGGCAGGGTCGCATCGGCCAGTTGCAGCAAGCGCAAACCGGCGCTGGTGAAACGCACCGGTTTGGTCTTGCGCACAAACAGCGCCATGCCCAGGCGCTCTTCGAGTTCCTTGAACTGGTGCGACAACGCCGACTGCGTCAGGTGCAGGCGGTCGGCGGCATCGACGAGGCTGTCGGCATCACGCAAAGCGTGAAGAGTCTTCAAGTGGCGGATCTCAAGCACCCGTGTGGCTCCATGAACAAAACTTGTGATTAGCAGAATTCTGTTGAGTTTGTCTCATGGTTGTCAGGTTGTCGACCTCGGCGCACTTCGGTTCAGCGACCGTCCCGTTTACTTGCTGTCACTACTGGCTGTAGCACGTTCGGGGGCTTGGGTCCGAACCCGCTCGAAATGCCCAATGACCACCGACTGTTTGCTGATTTTCGAATAGGGCAGCGTCGCATCATCGGCGTGGGTCAGAAGGCGGTGCTGCGGCAGTTTCAAGTGCGCGGTTTCAAAGCTTTCGAACACCGGTGTCGCGTTGCGGTAGTGAAAGTGCGCGTACCACAGCAACTGCTCGGGTTCGCGCGTAATGTTCCAGATCTCGTATTCCTGCATGTAGTCCGGATGGTCGTCATACATGCCGAGCAATGCAATCGGCTGCCTTCGGCGTATTTCGACGGCGCCTTGACCGATCAGGTCATCGAGCATGCCATCGGTGGGCTTCTGGCTGGTCAATGAACGCTCGGTGCGCAGGGTGCGCCCGGCCACACTCAGCTCGGCGGCCTGATCGCGCAATTGCTGGATCAGCGGATGCTGCGCGGATCTGCCGGCGATGCGGTCAGCGCGGGTATTGAGCTCACTGGCCTGGGTGTCCATCATGTGTTGCAGATCGATCGGCAGCATGCCCCGGTCGGCATTGCCAAGCACGCTGGCCCGGTAGGCAGGGACCCTGTCCAGACGCTGTCGCGCATCCTTTACCAGAGCGGCAAGGCTTACCTGGGGTGCCTGGGGTCTTGGAGCCTGTGGGCCGATCTGACGCGAGCGGCCGTCTGCGCCTTGCTCCCAGATTTGCACTTCGCCATCGCGGAGTTGGCGTTCATACACCCGGCGCTGCGACCTCGAGTCGAAGCGTTCGGTGCCATACAGCAGGTCGCCGTCCTCGGTGGTGAAGACACGCTGGGCAGGCTGGCCGGGCGTTTTCGGCACCGCAGGCTCAATGACGCCTCGGCGGGCATGACCGGCCATCTGCTCCAGGCCGTCAAGCAGCGGTTCGCTGACATCCAGATGAAAATGCTCTGGATAGTCCGTCATCCAAATGGTCATCTGCCGCCGGAACCGGGTGTAGACATCCAGACATTGCTCAAGCATCAGGCTGCGATTCTGCGCAGAGGTCTGCAGGTTCGGCAGGTCGTACTGGGTGGTCACGGCCTGTCTGACCTGCTTCCACATTTCCTCTGTGCGTTCACGGAAGTACATCCAGGACACGTCATTGTCATAGCGGTAATCCTTGACCAGTTCCAGGCGCATGTAGGTTTTATGAAAGAGCAGGCGCGCGTCGCTGTGTTGACGATTGATAAGGTTCACGCTTTCGACCCGGCCAACCTTGTCGGATCTCGAGGTGATGCGCTCGTACCAATGATTGAGCTGGTGCCTTGAGCTTTCCAGCTCTTCGAATTTCTTCACATAGTCGAGTTGCAACTCGCGGACCTGTGCAAGCAACGCTGACCGTCGCGAACGTGCGCTCGGCGGAAGGGCATTGGCGATGCCGTTCAAGCGCCTGATGTCCTCCAGCACCATGACTGTGCCTGCTGACATCTGGCCGGAGCGCATGGCATATCGGGAGGTCAGGCGTAAGGCCAGGGAGCTTTGCACGCGACTCACGGCCGCTTGTTTATTGCCGCTGGTGAGCGGCTTCAACTCCGTCAACGCCTGATAGCGTTGAGCAGACAAGCGGATATCTTCAAGGCATGCGGTTTCGGCTGCAGGCAACAGGGCGCGCTGGTTGGCGGGGCTGGCGTTCTGGAAAGCCAGTATCGCGGTCTTGTGTGCCTCGACCTTGCTGTCGATGAGATTGGCCAGGCGTTCAGTCTCGAATTCCAGCTGCTGATGCCGACGGAACGTGCGCTCTGCCCACCAGCGTGGCAAGTGCTGGCGAATCACCGGTGGCCAGTACGGGTCCAGCGCATCGGCCAGATGCCCGGCGACGTTGCCGCCGCCACGCAAGCCATCCGCGCTGGCGCTGCCGTAGACGCCATGCCAGGTGTCCCACCGGCCGGTTTCATCCAGCGCGATCGGCTGTTTGTAGGTCTTGCGCGAATTGCCGAACAGGCGCCAGTGGCGCGAGCCCGTACCCAGTTCCACCTGATAGATGCGCCCCTGACGTTCGATGAAATCACCGTCGGCATGCCGGTAGACGCCACGGTAGAGACCATGAGTGGCTGGCTCGATTCCGGCCAGCGACAGCGGTTGTTCGTAGTCGTAACCCTGGAAACGGGCTAGCACATGCCGGGCCTGCCGCTGCGTTTTACCGTGCAAAGCCGCGACATTGCCCAGCAGCGTATGCAGCTGGCGTGAACGTGTCAGCGCGCGGGTGGTGCGCGAGAGGGTCGACGCCAGCGCTTCGCCCGGCAGCAGATCCATGAACGCGTCGATCAACGAGAGAAGCATTGTCTCGATTTCCGCCAGGCCATCCGCCACCTCACCGCGCAAAAATGCTGCCACGGCTTGATTGGCGGCCGTCCAGGCGTCGTACAGCGCCACGACGGTACCGACGAAAGGCACCATGCCCAGCGCCATTTTTATGTAGTTGAACGCGCGTGGCCCTTTCAGTGCGTAGCGCTCGAAGAACAATTCATCATTGGAGCGCGAGCTGCCGCGATGAGCTTCGATCAAACGCCCCTTGTGCGCGTCGAGCAGGTGCGCGGCCAGCGAAGTGCTCGCCGGCCAGCGCGGGCCAATGTCGATAATGGCGTCGAAATTCTTTTCCACTGCTTGACCGATGCGGCTGACATGGGCGCGGACATCGCCGTGCAGGGCCTTGCCCGCCAGGTAGTCGATCCAATGATCGCTCGCGCACAATCTGAACAGCCCTTTGCGCGCTGACTCGAGACTGTCGTAGCGGCGGAAAAAACGCTGATCAGGGCTGTCCGGCAGGTACAGCACCGTAGTGCCGCTGATCTGCTCTTCAATGAAGGTCACGCCGGACAAGGTGACGGGGCCTTCACGCGGGGTGTCTTTGCCGCCGGTTTTGAGCGCAACCGGCAATAGCACGATGCGCTTGCCTTGGACGAGCCAAGCGGCTGTGGTATTGGCGTCGATCGCGATGTTCACCACCTCAGCCTCATCATGAGCGAGGTGTTTCTGTGCCCGCGCATTGTCACACTGGATTTTCAGCAGCAGACGCCAGGGTTCGATCAGGCTTTCGCGTCGATGCTGTCTGACGAACAGCGCCTCGTCGGGTGCGCCATGGAAGGCTTCATGGATCCTGCGCTCATAGGCCTTGGGCAGGTCCAGCTCTGGCAGGACTTTGCGCAGATAGCTCAGGTTGATGCCGTTGAGCAGACGGCTGCGATCCTTTCGGCGCGCGGCATTGACGTCCAGGCGCATGAAAATCAGGCGCTGCGACAAGGCGTCATTGAGCACGGATTGAACGTTGTCGATATTCAGTTGGGCCAGATCTTCAAGGGACATCCGGCTGCGCGTGGCGCCCGGCACGATGACGGTATTACGGCGCTGGCCGGCGGGACCGGACTCCACCACCGTTTCGGTTGTGGTCGAATCAGGCAATTCGACCTGCACGGAAAAATAGCCCTCGAGGGCGAAATCCTTGCGCAGGCGCGCGTGCAGATGTTTGCGGGTGAAGTCGTCGCGCGGTTCCAGTGCCAAGGTCATCAGTGCATGACTTTTACGCATCGCCTCGATGTACGCCTGGATGTGTTGTTTGAGCGCGATTCGCTCGCTTTTCTGCAGACGCACCAGCCAGCCCGGCAGATGAGTGGCGAGCGCGCCGCTGCGCTCCTGTTCCTGCACATGCGCAAACATCAGGTTTCTGGCCGCGCTGACCGGGACCTGAATAGCCGCCATGCAATCCTGACGGAAAATTGCCAGTGCATCGGCGTGCTCGGGTGTGGCGCGCAGCCTGGTTGCTTGCGTTTCGCAATCGGCGATCAACGTGTTGAGGCAATGCTGCAGCGGGTCCGTGGTAATGGGGTCAAGTTGCAAAGCGGATTGGCGGTCCTGATCGTCCACTTTCAACAGGGCAAGCGCCAATGCCCGGCGATCGCTGAAGCGCTGCAGGCCACCGCTGCTGCCAGGACAGTAAAGCAGCAGGCTCGTGTCGGACGTGCTGTCTGTCAGTGCCGCTTGCCGGGTGAAGACCAGTGCGCCCTTGAGCGTTTCGCGCTGCACCGTGGTGGTGGCATCTAGGGTTTCACTCAGCGACAGGGTCAGGCTGGCCGCGACCAGATCTGCGTCGCGTGTGCCCGCCACGGGGTTGTCCAGCACGGCTGTGAGCAGCTCGTGTTCAGCGCTGTCGACTTGCCCCAGCAGCGATTGCAGCTTCGCCTCGGCATACAAGCCGTTTTTGTGAGCCTGATAAATCGCAGCGAGCGTCGTGGCGGGGGAGGGGAATCGTCGAGCCACGAGGTGCAGGCGGTCTCGCAGGCTTGCTCGGCAGTTTCCAGGGTGCTCAGTGCGTCCTGACATTGTCGGAATCGGGCGCCGTCGCGGTCGTTGGCCAGCAGGTGTTCGAGTGCCTCGCGCTCGCGCTTGAGCGCGGCATGCCTCAGGGCGAGCGGAATGCCAGCGGACAGGCTGCCGAACAACGGACGGTCGTCACTCGCCAGCGTATCCGGGGCAATGGCCGCCTTGGCCGGCGCTGCGACGATGTTTGTTGTACTGCGTTGATGGTCAATCAGATCGACATGCAGCAGCGCTTGCGCGCCGTGTTCGCTCAACCCGGGCTTGCCCCGGTTGGTATTGCGCAACGCACTGATTTGCGCCTGTTGCCGGTCGGCGAACAGATCGCTGGCGCCGATGATCATCGGGTCTGTCGCTGCGCTGTAATCGAAGCGCTGGATCGTACGTGGCAGGCCCGTGGGAATCTGCACCTGGCCGGCCAGCCACGTTTGCATATCCGCTCGATTGTCGAACGCCTGGGTACACAGGGGGCGGCAGGGCAGGTAAAGCAGCGTTCGCGCGGTGACCGGGTCACCTGCGCGGATCACCCACGCTCCGGGGAGTTTGACTTTGCTGTGGTTGCTCAACACCAGAGCCGGTTTTTCCAGGTGAACGGGCTGATCTTTGAACATCAATGGAGTGGAATCTGAATCGACGATTCGCTGAAGCAAGTCGAGCTCTTCGGCGTTGATGATTTTACTGGCGTAAGCAGCGTCAGCGCTCGCTTCGAAATGCGCTCGGTACAGGGCGATGGCGCGTGTGCGTCGCGAAACCGGCGTGCCCGGTGCACGTGCTTCCCAGAATTCGGCCCAGCGTGTGGCGTGGGCGTTCTGCGGGTCGAGCCGCTTGAGCTTTTCCAGCAGTTGCGACGGCCTCAGTGTGTACAGAGGATGGCCTGGCATCAGACCGATGACGTGGCAGCGCTGGTCAAGTGAGAAATCCGCTGCTGGATGCTGAACGACAAACGCGCAGGCATCGGTAAGGCTGACGAAATGCTCAGCCTGCGTTTGGCTGGCAGTGAAGCCGAATCCGGTTTTTTCGCCGTCCAGTTGCAGCTGTTGTCGCAGCGACGCATTGATCGTATCGCGCAGCGCTGGACTGCTGGCGAACAATTCGCGCAAGCCATTGCTGCTGTCGCGCCAGCGCTGATTGGCCTGTGACAACAAACTGTCGTCGATGGTTGGAGGCAGTGCCAGGGTCTTCGCGAACGACTCTGAGGGCGAGGGCGGCAAATTGAGGGTAAGGGGGTCGAGCATGGTGGGCGACTCGCAAGGGAGAGCGGGACATCCGCTCCGGTGCGATTGATTAGAAAGCGTTCGCGCCGGGCCCAGGCGGTACATGGATATTGTTTGCACAGGCTGGATGACCGCTTGGCACTCTTCATCAAACTGTCATCGAACTGTGGCAGCGCGCTTGAACAAACATCATCAGACTCGCGGCTTACTGGGGTTCTGCGTTTCGGTGTTTTTCATGGGTAAGCATTTTCTTTCTGTCGCGGCCATGTTGGCCGCGCTTTTATTCGGCGCGTCGGCAGGGGCGGCGGCGCGTTGCGATGTCAATGTGCCGACTGAGCGGGCTGATCTGCCGCAGGTGAGCATCGCCTATCAGAGCATCGGCCGTGCCTCGGACCCGGCGCTGTTGCTGGTGATGGGCCTGGGCGGGCAGTTGATCCACTGGCCGGATGAAGTGGTGGTCGCGCTGTGTCAGCAGGGCTTTCGGGTGATTCGCTATGACAATCGCGATGTCGGTCTGTCGAGCTGGCGTCAGGCGCCGGTCGAAGCCAACCTGACCTTTGAAGTGCTGCGCTACAAACTCGGCCTGCCGGTGGCGGCGCCCTACAGCCTGACCGATATGGCCGGCGATGCACTGGGTTTGATGGACGCCTTGCATATCGAGCAATTCCACGTACTTGGCGCAAGCATGGGCGGGATGATTGCTCAGCATGTGGCGGCGATGGCGCCGCAGCGGGTCGAGAGCCTGACATTGATCATGAGCACTTCCGGCGCCGAAGGGTTGCCAGCACCGAGCGCGGCGCTGGTGCAGTTACTGTCGCGCCGCGGCGCACCCAATCGTCAGGCGGCGCTGGAGCAACAAGCGGATCTGCTGGCGGCGCTGGGCAGCCCCAACGTTACCGATGATCGTCAGGCACTGTTGCAACAGGCAGCGGCTTCCTATGACCGTGCGTTCAATCCGGAAGGTGTGAAGCGGCAGATCATGGCCATTCTTGCCGAACCGAGCCGGGTGGCGCTGCTCAACCAGTTGCGCGTGCCGACGCTGGTGGTGCACGGCACGGCCGATCCGCTGCTGCCGGTGATGCATGGCGTGCATCTGGCGGCGCACATTCAGGGCAGCCAGTTGAAGTTGATTCCGGGGTTGGCGCATCGGTTTCAGGAGGCATTCAAGGAACCGTTGCTGGCGGCGGTGCTGCCGTATTTGCAGGCGCATCGTGAAGACACTTCGCATTGGGCGCGGGTTGAGCCGGTGGCGGGTGGGGATGTGCTTTAGGTGGCGAAGATCAAGAGCCCCTCACCCTAGCCCTCTCCCGGAGGGAGAGGGGACTGAATGGGGGATATTTGAAAGTTGCATCGACCTGGAAATGCTTTACCGAATCCACAATCGATCCGGTTTTTCAGCTCGACGAAACCCTCAAGAACCCTGCGGTCGGCCCCCTCTGCCTTTGGGAGATGGCTGGGCGGGCGGCGTTCCGATGAGGGTGGCTTTTGATCTTAACTGTGAATACGCACCCAAACGCTCACCAACACCGTCGCCGCCATTAACCACGCCACCGCCGCCACGGCCAGCGAAGCCTCCAGCCGCATCCGGTCCACCATCACATACAACGTCGCCAGATAAACGAAGTACGGAATGATCGACCACATGCCGAACACGATGGTGGTTTTCAGATCCTCAACCGAGCGCCCCTTGCCAACGATGTAGTGCGCAATCAGCGCAAAGGTCGGAAACAGTGGCACGAGACCTGCGATGTAATAGTTTCTGGTTTTCGACAGCGCCGCGAGGATCAGCACCACGGCAGCGCCGATCGCGGCTTTGAGAATCAGGTCCATCAGTGGCTCAGCCCGTATTTTTTCACTTTGTCGAACAGCGTGGTCTTGGCCATGCCCAGTTCCTGGCTCGCCTGGGTCAGGTTGCCGCCGCTGCGTTGCAGGGCGTCGCTGAGCAGGTTGCGTTCGAAGGCTTCCACCGCTTCGGCAAACGCCAGGCCCTGGCCGCTGCTGGCGCCGGATTTCTTGAATGCCGGCAAGCCAAGGGCGAAACGTTCGGCGACGTTGCGCAGTTCGCGCACGTTGCCCGGCCAGTCGTGGCTCATCAGGTTCGACAGCGTCTGGTTGTCCAGCTCCGGCAAGGCGCGGTCGAAGCGCAGCGCCGATTGCTGGGTGAAATGTTCGAACAGTTGCAGGATGTCTTCGCGGCGTTCGCGCAGCGGTGGCAGTTCCAGGGTCACGACGTTGAGGCGGTAGTACAAGTCGCTGCGAAACTCGCCGGCCTTGCTCGAGGCGTCGAGGTCGGATTTGGTCGCCGCGATCACCCGGCAATCGACCGCCACGCTCTGGTTCGAGCCGAGGCGTTCGAGGGTGCGTTCCTGGAGCACGCGCAGCAGTTTGATCTGCAACGGCAAGGGCATGCTTTCCACTTCGTCGAGGAACAGCGTGCCGCCGTCGGCGTGTTCGATCTTGCCGATGCGGCGCTTGCCGGCTCCGGTAAAGGCGTTGGCCTCGTGGCCGAAGATCTCGCTTTCAAACAGGTTTTCCGGCAGGCCGCCGCAGTTCAGCGCAACGAACTGTTTGCTGTGGCGGCGACTGAAATCGTGCAGGCAGCGCGCGACCAGTTCCTTGCCGGTGCCGGTTTCGCCCTCGATCAACACGTTGGCCGAGGTGTCGGCAACATTGGCGATCAGCTCGCGCAGGTTCTGCATGGCCGGCGAACGGCCGATGATCCGTCCTTCCAGCGAGTCGCGTTCGGCCAGTTGTCGACGCAGCGACGACACTTCGCGGGCGAGGCTGCGTTGTTCCAGCGCTCGCCGCGCGACATCGACCAGACGCTCCGGCGAGAACGGTTTTTCCATGAAGTCATAGGCGCCTTTCTGCATCGCACCCACCGCCATGGAAATGTCGCCGTGGCCAGTGATCAGCACCACCGGCAGGCTGCGATCGCGGGCCTTGAGGCGGGTCAGCAATTCCAGGCCATCGATGCCCGGCAGGCGAATGTCGCTGATGACGATACCGGCAAAATTGTCGCCGACCTGCTCCAGCGCTTCTTCGGCACTGCCGACGCCGATGCAGGGAATGTCTTCCAGGGTCAGCGCCTGTTGGCAGCCGAGCAGCACATGGGGGTCGTCTTCGACGATCAGCACACTGAGATCGTTATTCATATTGGCTCGGCAGGAGTAGGGCTTACCAACGGTAAACTGAGGACGAAAGTGGTGCCACCGCTGGCCGGGTGTTCGACACCCAGATGCCCGCCAGTGGCGGCCGCGAGGCTCGCAGAAAGTGTCAGGCCCAGGCCCAGGCCTTGCGCGCCGGGCTTGGTGGTGAAAAACGGTTCGAACAGATGCTTGCGCGCTTCGGCGTCGATGCCGTGGCCGTTGTCGCGCACGCGCAGGCGGTATTTTCCGTCGAATTCTTCGCCTTCCAGCCACAACTCGGGTTGCGTTTGCGCGTGCATGGCATCGAGGGCGTTGCCGATCAGGTTGACCAGGATCTGTTCCAGACGGGTCTGGTCGATGTGCAACTGCGCATCGTTGAATTGCCGATGAATCTGCAGCGTTGAATGTTCCAGGCGCGCGCCGAGCAATTGCAGCGCCGCCTCGACGGCTTTGCCGAGGCTGGCCTGGCCGTGATTGTCGCCGCGCCGGGCGAACGACCGCAGGCTGGCGGTGATGCGGCCCATGCGATCGATCAGGTCGTTGATGGTTTTCAGGTTGGTGCTGGCGACGTCCAGTTGCCCACGCTCAAGGAACCGTACCGTGTTGCCTGACAGCGTGCGCATCGCCGCCAGCGGCTGGTTCAGTTCGTGAGCGATGCTGGTCGACATCTGGCCGATGGCAGCGAGTTTACCGGCCTGCACCAGTTCATCCTGGGCGCGGCGCAAAGTCTCTTCGGCCTGACGGCGTTCGCGGATCTGGCTCTTCAACCGTTCGTTGCTGGCGCGCAGATCAGTGGTGCGTTCGGTAATCCGACGCTCGAGTTGATTGTTGGCTTCCTGCAGGGCTTCACGGGCGGCGAGGCGGGTGGCGATGACTTTGCGCCGCTCGTTCCAGGCGATCAGCAGGAACGCGAGGAAGGCGAACGCCACGGCAACCAGAATGCCTTGGTTGATCGCTTCGCGGCGCAGGTCCTGTAGCGGAGTGAGCAGGGTGAAATTCCACGGCGTGTCGCTCAGCGGCCGGGTTTGCGCCAGATAACTGATGTCGTCTTCGTCGGACTGCACTTCGCTGTTGGCCGGGAAGGTGAGTTTTTCCACGCCTTCGTCCAGCGTTTCGCGGGCCAGCGGTTGCAGTTCGTTGAGCGGGAACCAGTAATATTGCAGGCTGCGCGCCAGCTTCTCTTTAACCTCGTCGCTCAGCGGGATCACCGACTTGAGGCGTCGGGCCGGATCGCTGGAGAGAATGATGATGCCGTTTTCATCGCTGACAAACGCTTCCAGGCGCGCGCGCTGCCAGCGTTCTTCCATGGCTTCCAGGCGCACTTTGACCACCGCGACGCCGATGATCTTGCCGTGTTCTTCGAGGCCGTGGGCCAGATAATAACCGGGCTCGCCGCTGGTGCTGCCGATGCCGTAGAAGCGCCCCGGCTCGCCGCGAACGGCTTTCTGAAAGTAGGCGCGAAAGGACAGGTCTTCACCGAGGTAGCTGTCGACATCGCGCCAGTTGCTGGTGGCCATGACGCGGCCGGTGGTGTCCATGACGTAGATGGCCCGACTGCGGCTGCGCCGGTTCAGACCTTCAAGGTAATCGTTGACCGTGCGGCGGGTTTCCGGGGTCGGGTCGGCCAGCAGTTGCGAAACACTGGTTTCGAGTTCGAGCAGGCTGGGCAGGTAGGTGTATTTGCTGATCTCGCTTTCGACCGCGCGGGCGTGCAGTTCGAGCTGACGCTGGCCGTTCTCGCCGAGGCTGCGGATGCCGAAATGCTCACTGGTCCAGAAGCCGATGAAACCCAGACCGATCATCAAGGCGATGACCAGCGGCGGCAGGAACAGATGACGAATCAGACGGGGCTTCACGGCAAGTGATGGCGGCGCGGCGCGATAGAGATTGGGGTCGCATTTCATCACAGTTGCCTTGGGTCAACCACCACACTTACTGAAAGCTGCCACCGTTCCTGTGGGAGCTGGCTTGCCAGCGATAGCGGTCTGTCAGTCACTGCAGTAGCGACTGACACGACCCCATCGCGGGCGAGCCCGCTCCCACAGGGATAGCGGTGTTTACTTAGTGCTGCAGGATTTTCTCGAGGAAGTGCTGCGCGCGTTCGGAGCGGGCGTTGATGTCGCCGAAGAATTCCTCTTTCGGGCAGTCTTCGATGATCTTGCCGGCGTCCATGAAGATCACGCGGTCGGCCACTTTGCGGGCGAAGCCCATTTCGTGGGTCACGCACATCATGGTCATGCCTTCGTGGGCCAGTTGCACCATCACGTCGAGCACTTCGTTGACCATTTCCGGGTCGAGCGCCGAGGTCGGTTCGTCGAACAGCATGACGATCGGGTCCATCGCCAGTGCACGGGCAATTGCCACACGCTGTTGCTGACCGCCGGACAATTGCCCCGGATGCTTGTGGGCGTGTGCCGAGAGGCCGACGCGCTCCAGCAGTTGCAGACCTTTTTTGGTCGCCTCTTCCTTGCTGCGGCCCAGCACCTTGATCTGCGCGATGGTCAGGTTTTCGGTGATGGTCAGGTGCGGGAACAGCTCGAAATGCTGGAACACCATGCCAACGCGCGAGCGCAGTTTCGGCAGGTTGGTCTTCGGGTCGGCAATCGAGGTGCCGTCGACGACGATGTCGCCTTTCTGGAACGGCTCCAGCGCGTTGACGCACTTGATCAGCGTCGATTTGCCCGAGCCCGACGGGCCGCAGACGACGATCACTTCGCCTTTCTTGACCTCGGTGCTGCAATCAGTCAGCACCTGGAAGTCCCCATACCACTTGTTGATGTTCTTGATAGAGATCATACGGCGAACCTTTTTTGCAGACGCTTGACCAGCAGCGAGGCGGAAAAGCTGATGATGAAGTAGACGACACCGGCGAAGATCAGGAACTCGTTGGAACGGCCGATGATGTCGCCGTTCGAGCGCGCGGAGTTGAGGAAGTCGACCAGGCCCACGGTGTAGACCAGCGAGGTGTCCTGGAACAGGATGATGCTCTGTTGCAGCAGCAACGGCGTCATCTTGCGGAACGCCTGGGGCAGAATGATCAGGCGCATGGTCTGGCCGTAGGTCATGCCCATCGCTTGCGCGGCGGCCATCTGGCCTTTGGGAATCGACTGCACGCCGGCCCGGACGATTTCACAGAAATACGCCGCTTCGAACATCATGAAGGCCACGACGCACGAGGTGAATGCACCGATCGGTGTGTCTTCACCGGTGATCCAGCGCAGCACGAACGGCACCGCCAGGTAGAACCAGGTGATCACCAGCAGCAACGGGATCGAACGGAAATAGTTGACGTACGCGCCGGCAATGTTCGACAGCAGTTTGCTCGACGACAGGCGCATCAGCGCCAGGATTGTGCCGAGCACGATGCCGCCAATCACACCCATGACCATCAACTGCAAGGTCATGACCATGCCGTTCCACAGGCCCGGGATCGCGGGGATGATGCCGCTGAAATCGAAGTCCATTTATTTACCCCCCACGGAGATCAGGCCGGGCACGGCGACTTTCTTCTCGACCATGCGCATCAGCAACATCAGGCTCATGTTCAGGGTGAAGTAGATCAGCGTGGCCAGGGTGAAGGCTTCAAACAGGTTGGCCGAGAACTCGGCGGTCTGTTTGGTTTGTGCCAGCAATTCCATCAAGCCGATCAGGGACGCCACGGAGGAGTTCTTGAAGACGTTGAGGAATTCCGAGGTGAGCGGCGGAATGATGATCCGGTACGCCTGCGGCAGCAGCACGTTCCAGTAGATCTGCGGCAGCTTGAAACCCATCGCGCGGGCAGCGGATTCCTGGCCGCGTGGCAGCGCCTGGATGCCGGTGCGCACCTGTTCGCAAACACGGGCAGCGGTGAACAGACCCAGGCACACGACGACGCTCAGGTATGCCGAGGTGGTCGGGTTAAGGTCTTGCTTGTACCAGTCCTGCAGGTTCTGCGGCAGCAGGTCGGGTACCAGGAAGTACCAGATGAACAGCTGAACCAGCAGCGGCACGTTGCGAAACAGTTCCACGTAGCAGGTCGCGATGCCGGCTACGATGCGGTTTGGCACAGTGCGCATGACCCCCAGAATGGAGCCCAGCAGCAAAGCGATGATCCACGCCACGACAGCGATGCCGATGGTCCAGCCCAGGCCGGCGATGTACCAGTCGAGATAAGTCTCGCTGCCAACGCCGGTGGACTTGAAGAACACGCCCCAGTCCCAGTTGTAATTCATTAGGGTCTCCCCTCGAAATCGATCGATGTACAAGCACCCGCTTGGGGAAGTTCCTTTCCCGTCCGACGCGGAACGCCGGACACACGCGATCGGCTCGAAAACCGCCAGGTCGAGTGTTCCACAGCAAAGCCAGCAGGCAGTAACAGACGTCTGAGGGAGGGTCGCTCCCTCAGACGATAAGGTTAGTCAGGAATCAGATTTTTACGTCAGGCGCCGGCTTGTCGCTCGGGTTGGCGATCAGATCCTTCACCTTGTCGCTCATCGGGAAGTTCAGGTTCAGGCCTTTTGGCGGGATCGGGCTTTCGAACCACTTGCTGTAGATCTTGTTGATCTCGCCCGACTCGTACAGACCGACAATGGCGTCATCGACAGCTTTCTTGAACGGCGCGTCGCCTTTGCGAACCATGCAGGCATAGGCTTCGAAGGACTGCGGCGTACCGGTGATGACCCAGTCAGTCGGCTTCTTGGCCTTGGCTTCTTCACCGGCCAGCAGCGCGTCGTCCATCATGAAGGCCACGGCGCGGCCGCTTTCGAGCATGTTGAAGGATTCGCCGTGGTCTTTGGCGGAGATGATGTTCATGCCCATCTGCTTGTCGGCGTTCATCGCTTTGATGATGCGCTCGGACGTGGTGCCAGCGGTGGTCACGACGTTTTTGCCCTTGAGGTCAGCGAAGTCGTTATAGGACGGCTTGCCTTCCTTGTCTTTCTTGACCAGCAGACGGGTGCCGATTTCGAAGATGTTGACCGTGAAGTCGACCTGCTGGGCGCGTTCGGTGTTGTTGGTGGTGGAACCACACTCGATATCCGCGGTGCCGTTCTGGATCAGCGGAATACGGGTTTGCGAGGTCACCAGGTTGTACTTGACCTGCAGGTCTGGCTTGTTCAGGTCTTTTTTCAGGGCTTCAACGATCGCCACCTGAATATCGTGGGAGTAGCCCACTGGTTTGCCAGAAGCATCTGCAATGTAGGAAAACGGAATTGAGCTGTCGCGGTGAGCGAGCGTGATGGTGCCCGAATCGTTGATTTTCTTCAGGGTGCCGGTGAGTTCGGCGGCGAAAACTGGCGTGCTGATCAGAGCGGCAGCAATGGCTGCGCCCAGGATATGGGGAACGATGCGCATCAAATTTTCCTCGACATTGTTTTTTTTATGGAGCCAGTTTGTCGGCCCTTTTTGTGCTTCGAATGCCTGACGGCTCCTGAAGTGTCGGCACAGCAGGCATTCGTCGAGAGAGTGTAGAGCATGAGTCGTGCCAGAGCGGTCGCCGACGGTTAAGTGACTGTTTTATAACGTTATTAAAGTTTTATGATGGTATTTGGCGATGTGGCTGATCCGGTTTCCCGAATTGACCGAAGAGTCTCGTTCGGAAAACCGAACGGCTAAAAGCCCCTCATCGGAACGCCGCCCGCCTAGCCCTCTCCCGGAGGGAGAGGGGACCGACCGCGTTGTTTGGGCAAGTCCCGCCTACGTGAGATACCGAGTCGAACTCAAGTTTAGAACCCCATGAAGATCGGCTCCCTTTCTCCCTCTACCCCCTGGGGAGAGGGCTGGGGTGAGGGGGAAAGATCTAACTGACACAATCAGGTTCAACAGAACCCACAAAACGAGAAGCCCCTGAATCTCTCAATTCAGGGGCTTCTCATTTAAACAATGCTCACATCACGCCGCTTCGATCTTGCGGTTCTGCTCAACCTTGCCCAGATACGTCGCCAGCTTCTGCTGCTCCTCCGTCGTAGTGAACAGCCCGAGCTTGGTGCGGCGCCACAGAATGTCGTGCGCGGTGGTCGCCCACTCTTCGCTGCACAGATAATCGACCTCACGGGTGTAAAGCCCGCCGCCGATGTGTTCGCCCATGTCCGCCAGGCTTTCCACACCTTCGAGCATGCGCCAGGTGCGGCTGCCGTAGGTGACGGACCAGCGCCGGGCGATTTCTGTCGGGACGAAATCGAACTTGTCGCGGATCAGTGCGCTGAGTGCCTGCGGGGTGGTCATGTCTTCACCGCCGGGCAGGGTCGCCGTGGCGGTCCAGCTTGGGCGCATCTGGGTGAAGAACGGCATCAACTGCGCCATCGCCGACTCGGCGAGCTTGCGGTAGGTGGTCAACTTGCCGCCGAACACCGACAGCAACGGGGCTTCCTGCGCGTTGCCCGACAGCGCCAAGGTGTAGTCGCGGGTCACGGCTGACGGATTATCCGACTCGTCGTTGCACAGCGGACGTACGCCCGAGTAGCTGTGCTGGATGTCGTCACGGCTGAGCTGTTTCTTGAAGTGTTCGTTGACCACTTTCAGCAGATAATCGGTTTCAGCTTCGGTAATCGCCACTTTGGCCGGGTCACCGGTGTACTCGCGGTCAGTGGTGCCGATCAGCGTGAAGTGGTTCAGGTACGGAATAGTGAAAACGATGCGCTGATCTTCGTTTTGCAGAATGTGCGCATGCTCGCCTTCGTACAGCTTCGGCACGATGATGTGGCTGCCCTGAATCAGACGGATGCCATACGGCGATTCCATTTTCAGATCGTCGCGAATGAACTTGGCGACCCACGGACCGGCCGCGTTGACCAAGGCTTTGGCAGTGATCGAAAACAGGCTGCCGTCAGCGCGTTCCAGGTGCAGATGCCACAAGCCTTTGGCGCGACGGGCACTGACGCAACGGGTCTGGGTGTGCACGTGGGCGCCTTTTTCACGGGCGGCCATGGCGTTCAGCACCACGAGGCGGGCATCGTCTACCCAGCAATCGGAGTATTCGAAGCCTTTCTTGATCTCGCTTTTCAGCGCGCTGTCGGCGCCGAACTTCAGGCTTTTCGAGCCCGGCAGTTTTTCCCGCTTGCCGAGGTTGTCATACAGGAACAGGCCGGCACGGATCATCCACGCCGGGCGCAGGTGCGGGCGGTGCGGCAACACGAAGCGCATCGGCTTGACGATGATGTGGCGCCTTGGCCAGCAGCACTTCGCGTTCGGCCAGTGCTTCACGTACCAGACGGAATTCGTAATGTTCGAGATAGCGCAAGCCACCGTGGATCAGTTTGCTGCTGGCCGACGAGGTGTGGCTGGCCAGATCATCCTTTTCGCAAAGGAACACCGAGAGCCCGCGACCGGCGGCATCCGCAGCGATCCCGACGCCATTGATCCCGCCACCAATGACGGCGATATCGTAGATCTCGGAGATTGGGGGCGTTCGCAAGGTAGAGGTGGACATTGGCGGGCCTCGGGCTTTTTTGATTTTCTATATTTGAAATCGAACATGAATGTTCATTTGCGAAAATGGTAGCCCATAAACACGCACACAGCCAGTCGCCTTCGATTGAAAAAACTCATCGAAGGGCGGGGAAAGGAAAATTATCGAACATGGGATGCGCGCAAAAGCGCCAGAGGTGTGCTGCTTGTGCAGATCGTTCCCACGCGGAGCGTGGGAACGAGCAAGCGAGAGGTTAAACGACTTCCAGGCGAATCTTGTGCTGACTCAGCAACTGCGCCAGCGCTGGCACCGGTTGCTGATCGGTCACCAGGCAATCGATCAGGCTGATCGGCCCCAGCCGGATCATCGCATTGCGCCCGAACTTGCTCGAGTCCGCCGCCAGAATCACCTGACGCGCATTGGCAATGATCGCTTGGGAAACCCGCACTTCCTGATAATCGAAGTCGAGCAGGCTACCGTCCTCGTCAATGCCGCTGATCCCGACCAGGGCGAAATCGACCTTGAACTGATTGATGAAATCCACGCTCGCCTGACCGACCACGCCGCCGTCGCGTCGTACATTGCCGCCGGTCAGCAGCACGTCGAAATCATCCTTGGCACTGAGCATCGAAGCCACATGCAGGTTGTTGGTGATGATTTTCAGATGGCTGTGGTTGAGCAGAGCGCGGGCAATCGATTCGGTGGTGGTACCGATGTTGATGAACAGCGAGGCGTGATCCGGAATCTGTGCGGCGATGGCTTCGCCGATGCGTTGTTTTTCATCGCGCATCTGGTCGGCGCGCATCGCATAGGCGGTGTTTTCGACACTGGAATCATAAGCCGCGCCGCCATGATAGCGACGCAACAAATTGGCTTCCGCGAGCTGATTGATGTCGCGGCGAATGGTTTGCGGGGTAACAACGAACAGCGTGGCCATTTCCTCGATGCTCACATAACCGCGTTCGCGGACCAGTTCGAGGATTTGCTGCTGACGGGGAGGCAGATTCATGGGGCTTCCTTTGGGCTGCCGTGCAAAATTTGCCCATGATGCCGCAGGAATCCGCTCCCGACCAGTTTGATGCCTGTCTGTAACTGAACCTTGGCTTATTCAGCGTCCTCACGCGCCCAGTCACGGGTACGGCTGACGGCTTTTTTCCAGCCTTTGTAGAGCTTCTCTTTCGCCGCTTCGTCCAGGCTCGGTTCGAACTCGCGCTCGATCACTGCTTTGCCGCGCAGTTCTTCCAGGCTGCCCCAGAAACCGCACGCCAGACCGGCCAGATACGCCGCGCCAAGGGCGGTGGTTTCGCGCATTTGCGGGCGCTCGACCTGGGTGCCGAGGATGTCGGCCTGGAATTGCATGAGAAAGTTGTTCGCCACTGCGCCGCCGTCCACACGCAACGCCTTGAGACGTTCGCCGGAGTCCTGTTGCATGGCGTCGAGCACGTCGCGGGTCTGGTAGGCAATCGATTCCAGCGCGGCGCGGATGATGTGATCCACGCGTACGCCGCGGGTCAGGCCGAACAGCGCGCCACGGGCATACGGGTCCCAGTACGGCGCGCCGAGACCGGTGAAGGCCGGTACCAGATAGACGCCGTTGCTGTCCTTGACCTTGTTGGCGAAGTATTCGGTGTCGTGGGCGTCGTTGACGATTTTCAGTTCGTCACGCAGCCACTGCACGGTCGAACCGCCGTTGAACACCGCGCCTTCCAGTGCGTAAGCCACTTCGCCGCGTGGGCCGCAAGCGATGGTGGTGAGCATGCCGTGCTGCGATTTCACCGCTTTGTCGCCGGTGTTCATCAGCAGGAAGCAGCCGGTGCCGTAGGTGTTTTTCGCCTGGCCCGGCTCGACGCACATCTGCCCGAACAACGCCGCTTGCTGGTCGCCAGCGATACCGCCGATGGCGATGCCACTTTTGGTGCGGCCATAGATTTCTGACGAGGCTTTGACTTCCGGGAGCATCTCGCGAGGGATGTCGAGAATTTCCAGCATCTTCGAATCCCATTCCAGCGAATGGATGTTGAAGAGCATGGTGCGCGAGGCGTTGGTGTAATCGGTGACGTGTACCTTGCCGCCAGTGAATTTCCAGATCAGCCAGCTATCGACGGTGCCGAACAGCAGCTCGCCGTTGCGCGCACGCTCGCGGCTGCCTTCGACGTTGTCGAGAATCCACTTCAGTTTGGTGCCGGAGAAGTACGGGTCGGTGACCAGGCCGGTGGTGTCGCGGATGTAGTCTTCGTGACCATCACGCTTGAGCTGCTGGCAGATCTCGGTGCTGCGGCGGCACTGCCAGACGATCGCGTTGTACACCGGCCGGCCAGTGGTCTTGTCCCACACCACGGTGGTTTCACGCTGGTTGGTGATGCCGATGGCGGCCACCTGATCGTGATGCAGACCCGCCTGGGCCAGCGCTTCGACCATCACCGCGCTCTGGGTGGCAAAGATTTCCATCGGATCGTGCTCGACCCAACCGGCCTGCGGGTAGTGCTGGACGAATTCGCGCTGCGCGGTGCAGACCACGTTCGCATCGCGGTCGAAAATGATCGCGCGCGAGCTGGTCGTACCCTGATCGAGGGCAATGATGTAGTTCTTGTTCTGAATGTCGGTCATGTCGATTGCCTTGGACGAAATAAGGGAGTGTGGGCCGTGGCGCAGGCTCGGACGGGCAGGAGCCGGCGCCGACTGTTTCAGGACGTTCTGGGTTTGCCGTCAATGGCCGGTTCTGCATCCTTTGTAGCAGGTGTGGCGCCGGTCAGGTGGCGGGCGATGAGCCCACGGTACCCGGCAGCGCCGAGGCAGGCACCGACAATCGGTGCAAAAATCGGAATCAGGAAGTACGGAATGTCACGGCCGCCAGTGAAGGAAATTTCACCCCAGCCAGTGAAGAAAGTCATCAGTTTCGGACCGAAATCGCGCGCCGGGTTCATCGCAAAACCGGTCAGCGGGCCCATCGAGCTGCCGATCACGGCGATCAGCAAGCCGATCAGCAGCGGCGCCATCGGGCCGCGCGGCAAGCCATTGTTGTCGTCGGTCAGGGCCATGATCACGCCCATCAGGATCGCGGTGATGATCATCTCGACCAGAAAGGCCTGAGCGGTCGACAGCGCCGGATTGGGGAACGTCGAGAACACCGACGCCAATTCAAGGCTGGCGGCCGAGCCACGAACCATTTGGTGAGTTTGTTCGAAATCGAAGAACAGATTGCTGTACAGCGTGTAGACCAGCAGCGCGCCACAGAAGGCGCCGGCAATCTGCGAAAGAATGTAGAACGGCAGTTTGCGCTTTTCGAAATCGGCGAAAACCGCCAGGGCGATGCTTACGGCGGGGTTCAAATGCGCGCCGGAAACCCCGGCCGTCAGGTAGATCGCCATGCTCACGCCGACGCCCCAGATGATGCTGATTTCCCACAGGCCGAAGCTGGCACCCGCGACTTTGAGCGCGGCGACACAACCGGTGCCGAAGAAGATCAGAAGGGCAGTGCCCAGAAATTCGGCCATGCATTGGCCGGAAAGCGATGGTTGCGGTAAAGCAGCTGTCATTGAAAACCTCGGTTCTTTTTCTTGTGTAGCGCCTTGCCAACGGAGCAGGGCGCGATCTTCACCGGGTCGGAATCCCCATTCGGTTCCCGGGTTACTGCTGGGTACTGCATTAAGCATGATTCTTACATTATTCAGATTCGAAAAAATATAGACAAGAAACAAACCTGTCAAAGGTCGAAAGTGAACCGTCGGTCACAATAAAACTATTCGCTGTGTGAATGATCAGCGCGGCGATCAGCTTGAATACAGCGCGAAGCCACGGGATTCGCGGCCTGGAATAGAGCCTTTTGCCCAACGATGACCTAGAATCCGCCGCAGGTTTTTTCAAAGACTGCCGAACCCGGAGCTGCCATGACCCCTGCGTTGGACTTGTTGAAAAAAGTTCGTGCCGAACATCGCGTGCACAGTTACGAACATGACCCCAAAGCCGCTTCGTATGGGCTGGAGGCCGCAGAGAAACTGGCGCTCGAGCCAGCGCAGGTGTTCAAGACGTTGTTGGCAGCGAGCGAAAAAGGCGAGTTGCTGGTAGCGGTGGTGCCGGTCGTCGGAAGCCTTGATCTCAAAGGACTGGCGCACGCGGCAGGGGTGAAAAAGTCGAAATGGCTGACCCGGCAGCGGCACAGCGATCCACCGGCTATCTGTTGGGTGGCATCAGTCCGCTGGGACAAAAGAAGCGCCTGCGCACGTTCATCGATAACTCGGCGCAAGGCTTTGCCACTATTTATGTCAGCGCCGGGCGCCGTGGACTGGAAGTCGAGCTGGCGCCGGCAGTGCTTGCCGAGCACACCCAGGCGACATTCGCCGACATCGGCCGGCCATGAACGGCCACGGTACTGTATGAAAGAAAATCGCCGGTTCTGTCACTGGCGCCGCCCGCCGCGTGGTCGCATGCTGTGTCGACTGACTTAAAGGAGAAGGTTATGCAGCTTGCGTTTCATCAGGTCGACGCGTTCAGTGACCGGCCGTTCAGTGGCAATCCGGCCATGGTCTATCGGCTCGATGCGTGGCTCGCCGAGGAGTTGATGCAGAAGATCGCCGCCGAGCACAATCTGGCGGAAACCGCGTTTCTGGTGCGCGAAGGCCAGGCCTGGCACATCCGCTGGTTCACCCCGACCACCGAAGTGCCGCTGTGTGGGCACGCGACACTGGCCAGCGCCTATGTGCTGTTCGAGATCTACGGCGAAACCGCCGAGCGTATCGACTTCATCTGCAAATCCGGGCCGCTGAGCGTCAGCCGTGAGGGCGATCGGTTGTGGCTGGATTTCCCGACGATTGTGCCGAGCGAGATTGGCGTGACACTGGACGTAGAGCGCGCATTGGGTGTCGAAGCGGTTGATGTGCTCGGCTCCAACGAACTGTTCGTGGTGCTGGAATCGGAGCAGGCGGTGCTTGATTGCACGCCGGACATGGCGGCGCTGGCGAAGCTGCCGTGGCTGGGCGCGATCGTTACCGCGCGCGGTAACCAGCATGATTTCGTCTCACGCTATTTCGCTCCGGCGATTGGCATCAATGAAGATCCGGTCACTGGTTCGACTCACTGCAGCTTGATTCCGTATTGGTCGAAGCGACTGGGCAAATCCAGTCTGACCGCGTGCCAGCGCTCGGCTCGGGGTGGGGAGCTGTTCTGTCGACTGGAAGGTGAGCGGGTGAAGATCGGCGGCAATGCGACGCTGGTGGCAAGCGGAACACTGATTTTAGGCTGATACAAAACAGACTGTGGGGAGCGAGCCTGCTCGCGAATACGGTAGGCCAGTCAAAGCATCTTTGACTGATACACCGCTTTCGCGAGCAGGCTCGCTCCCACATTTTTACCCGGTCTGGATCAGAGGGCCGTGCTATGCCGGCGAACCCCATTTTCCACTGCAGGAACCTGCGCCGCCGTGCTGCCGGATGCCTGGAACAGCACCAAATGCTCGGCCACTACCCGAATCCCCACATCGGCACCGACCTGATGGTCCGCATGGCTGGGGAATATCGATTCCAGCTGCGCACCGGTCGGTAACTGCAAGCGATACAGCGTCGAAGCACCGAGGAACGTCTTGCCGACAATCCGCGCCTTCAGTGCGCTGTCCGGCGCATAGACAATGTCGTCCGGCCGCAGCAGCACATCGACCGCTCCGCCAATTGGCCAGGTATAAGCACGGTTGCCGCGCAGCTCACCGAGTTCGGTCTGCACCGACTCCGGGCTGGCGAGTTGCCCGCGAATGAAATAACCCTGACCGATGAAACTGGCCACATAAGGCGTCGCCGGCTCGTGGTAGAGGTTGTATGGCGTGTCCCACTGTTCCAGCCGACCTTCCTTGAATACGCCGACGTGATCGCTGACGGCGAAGGCTTCTTCCTGATCGTGGGTCACCAGAATTGCGCTGGTGCCACGCGCCTTGAGAATGTCGCGCACCTCGTGGCTGAGCTTGCGCCGCAGTTCGCCATCCAGGTTGGAAAACGGCTCATCGAGCAGCAGCAATTGCGGCTCAGGCGCCAGGGCGCGGGCGAGGGCGACGCGCTGTTGCTGACCGCCGGACAACTCGTGCGGGAAACGCTTGCCGAGGTTTTTCAGGTTGACCAGCTCCAGCAGCTCTTCGGTGACGCGTTGCTTGTTCGGGTGCTTGCGAATGCCGAAGGCGATGTTGTCGGCCACGCTCAGGTGCGGAAACAGCGCGTAATCCTGGAACACCATGCCGATCCGGCGTTTCTCCGGCGCCAGGGTGAACCCGGCGCTGGACAGGGTTTCACCACCGAGGGTGATTTCGCCTTCATGCACCGGCTCGAAACCGGCGATGGCGCGCAGTGTGGTGGTCTTGCCGCAGCCGGACGAGCCGAGCAGGCAACCGATGTCGCCGGCGTTGAGGTGCAGATTGAGATTCTGCACCACACGTTGATCTTGATAGCCGCAAGCGAGGTTGCGCAGGTTCAGCAGTAATTCATGACTCATGCGTGGTGATATGCCGGTTCGACGAGGAACTCGAGCAGGGCCTTCTGTGCGTGGAGACGGTTTTCTGCCTGATCCCAGGCAACGGAGCGCGGGTCATCAAGCAGGTCGAGACTGATTTCTTCGCCGCGGTGCGCCGGCAGGCAATGCATGAACAGCACGTCCTCGGCGGCGAGGTCGAGCAGCGCACGGTTGACCTGAAACGGCGCGAACAGCTTGAGGCGTTTGGCAGTTTCCTCTTCCTGACCCATCGAAGTCCAGACATCGGTGCTCACCAGATGCGCGCCGCGCACGGCATCCTGCGGATCGCGGACGATGGTCACACGGTCACCGGCACGGGCGACGAACTCGGGATTCGGTTCATAACCCTGCGGGCAGGCAACGCGCAACTGGAAGTCGAACTGGATGGCCGCTTCTATATAGCTGTTGCACATGTTGTTGCCGTCGCCGATCCACGCCACGGTCTTGCCCTGGATCGAGCCGCGATGTTCGAGGAAGGTTTGCATGTCGGCCAGCAACTGGCACGGGTGCAGGTCGTCGGACAGGCCGTTGATCACCGGCACGCGCGAGTTGGCGGCGAATTCGGTCAGGGTGCTGTGGGCGAAGGTGCGGATCATCACCGCATCGAGCATGCTCGACATGACGATGGCGCAGTCGCCGATCGGCTCGCCACGGCCCAGTTGGGTGTCGCGCGGCGAGAGGAAAATCGCCTGGCCACCGAGCTGGATCATCCCGGCCTCGAAAGAGATGCGGGTGCGGGTCGAGGACTTTTCGAAAATCATCCCCAGCACACGGTTTTTCAGAGGCTCGAACAGTACGCCGCGCTTACGCAGGTCCTTGAGCTCAACGCCTCGACGGATCACGCTGACCAGCTCTTCGGGCGTGCAATCCATCAGGGAGAGAAAGTGCCTTGCGCTCATCATTGACTACCTTTTTGCTACCAACCGCAGATGCTCAAAGCCTTGTTTAACGGAACAACGGGCGAGACCTGCGGCGTAAGCCGCACGGGGCGACGGAATAGGGGAAGGCGCGATATTGACATTAAATGTCGCGTTACGCCAATAGGCTACGGTTTACGCGGGAATCGAAGGGCGCACTGCGCATCGCAGTCGCGCATTTGAAGCCGGGTTCAGGGGCAGCAGCGAGCCTCTTTGTACACTGGCCCCGCCGCGCTTGGCAATGCGCCGCGCCGCACCCGGCATGGCTTTGGTCGGTTCGCGGGGTGGGCGCGGCGGATTCTCTTGGTCGGATGGCCGGGTTGAAACATTTGCTAAAGCAAAGTGCTGGGTTATAAATAACATTCGAGCGACGCAGGAAGCCTCCGCATGGAATCGAAAGAACAACTGTTAATGGAACTGCTGGGCCACACGGCTCGCTCCTTGACCCATCTCACCGCGTCGGTCACCTCGATGTCGTTCGAACTGCTGCGCAGTGAAGACGAAGTGGTGAAGACGGCCGGTCGCCACATGATCGACCGCATGGCCACCATCAGCGCCGGACTCGACGAGCATTGGCGGTTGATCGGCGAGCTGACCGGCGTACACGTCGCCCACGAGCAGATCGAAACCATTCAGGAAATCCAGCTGGCGCCGCCACCCCAGTTGCCGTCGAACTGACGACTGCGGCGCTATCGGCCCGCCTGATACGCCCCGATTCACAAGACGAACGTCGCTGGCGCCGTGGTCCTGCCGGGGCCATAGTTTTGTTCCCGCGGGCGCGATCGCCCGTCCCGAACAAGACAGAGACTGGCCATGACCAAGACTCTCCATCACCGTGCCTGCCACCTGTGTGAAGCCATCTGTGGCCTGACCATCGAGACCACTGAAGCCGATGGCCAGGTCGCGATCACCTCAATCAAGGGCGATGCCCTCGACACTTTCAGTCGCGGCCACATTTGCCCCAAAGCGGTGGCATTGCAGGATATCCAGAACGACCCGGATCGCCTGCGCCAACCGATGCGGCGGGTCGGTAGCGAGTGGTTGCCGATCGGCTGGGATGAAGCGTTTGCGTTGGTGGCATCGAAGCTGGCGGCAATTCAGGAGCGTCATGGGCAAAACGCCGTGGCGGTGTATCAGGGCAACCCGAGCGTGCATAACTATGGGCTGATGACCCACAGCAATTACTTTCTCGGCTTGCTGAAAACCCGTAATCGCTACTCGGCGACGTCGGTTGACCAGTTGCCCCATCACCTGAGCAGTTACCTGATGTACGGCCACGGCTTGCTGCTGCCGATTCCGGACATCGATCACACCGATTTCATGTTGATCCTGGGCGGCAACCCGCTGGCTTCCAATGGCAGCATCATGACCGTGCCGGATGTCGAGAAGCGCCTCAAAGCGATTCAGGCGCGCGGCGGCAAAGTGGTGGTGGTCGATCCGCGCCGCAGCGAAACAGCCGCGATGGCGGATCAGCATCTGTTCGTGCGCCCGGGCGGCGATGCGGCGCTGTTGTTCGGTGTGCTCAATACCCTGTTCAGCGAAGGTCTGACCCGCGACAGTCATCTGCCGGTCGATGGTCTCGACGAGGTGCGCGCTGCGGTGGCGACGTTTACTGCGCAGGCGATGAGCCCGTTGTGTGCAGTTCCGGCCGAGCAGATCCGCCAACTGGCACGCGACTTTGCCGCTGCGCCAAGTGCGGTGTGCTACGGACGCATGGGCGTTTCGACTCAGGCGTTCGGCACGCTGTGCCATTGGCTCGTGCAGTTGATCAATCTTGTTACCGGCAACCTCGACCGGGTCGGCGGTGCGTTGTGCACCGAACCCGCTGTCGATCTGGTGGCCTCGACCTCGGGCGGGCATTTCAACAAATGGCAGAGTCGCGTGTCGGGCCGGCCGGAATACGGTGGCGAGCTGCCGGTGTCGGCACTGGCCGAGGAAATGCTCACCGAAGGCGAAGGGCAGATCCGCGCGTTGATCACCGTGGCTGGCAACCCTGTTTTGTCGACGCCGAACGGGCGGCAACTGGAGCAGGCGCTGGACGGGCTGGAGTTCATGCTCAGCATTGACCTGTACATCAACGAAACCACGCGCTACGCCGACCTGATCCTGCCGTCGACTTCGGCGCTGGAAAACGATCACTACGACACCACGTTCAATCTGTTTGCGGTGCGCAATGTCACCCGCTTCAATCGCGCAATCCTCGCCAAACCTGAAGGCGCGCTGCACGATTGGGAAATCTTCGTCGGCCTTGCCAAAGCCTTCGCGGCGCAGACCGGCAAAGAACTGAAACCGACCATGCCGCCGTCGATGATGATCGACATGGGCCTGCGCATGGGCCTTTATGGCGATGCGTCCGAACACAAACTGTCGCTGGCGACACTGTTCGATCATCCACACGGAATTGACCTGGGCGCTCTGAAGCCGAATCTGGCAGCACGTCTGAAAACCCCGAGTCAGCGAGTTCAGGCCGCACCAGCGGAAATACTCGCCGATCTTCAACGCTTCGCCGCGTTGCAGGCGCCCGCCATCGATCAACTGCTGATGATCGGCCGTCGTCACGTGCGCAGTAACAATTCGTGGATGCACAACTACCATCGTCTGGTGAAGGGCAAGCCGCGTCATCAGTTGCTGATGCATCCGGCTGACCTCGCCAGCCGAGGCCTCAGTGACGGCCAGCGAGTACGCGTCAGTTCGCGGGTCGGGCAGATCGAAGTGGAGGTGCTGGGCAGCGAGGACATGATGCAAGGGGTGGTCAGCCTGCCGCACGGTTGGGGCCATGCGCGACCTGGCGTGCAGATGGCAATTGCCAGCGGCCAGCCGGGCTCAAGCGCCAACGACCTGACCGATGAATGCCAGCTCGATGAGTTGTCCGGCAACGCGGCGCTCAATGGGGTGCCGGTCACGGTGGTGGCGGCTTGAGCATGTGTCTGTCGGGGAGACCGAGCAGCGCGCTCGGGATTCCGTTACAATGCGCCACCGTGCCGACCCATGAGTCGGAAAGTTCAGCCGAGGTGCTCCATGGATATCATCGAAACGATTAAAGAGCAGATTGCCAACAACACCATTCTGCTTTACATGAAAGGCTCGCCGAATGCCCCGCAGTGCGGCTTCTCCGCTAAAGCTGCGCAGGCTGTCATGGCCTGTGGCGAAAAGTTTGCGTACGTGGACATCCTGCAGAACCCGGAAATCCGCGCCAACCTGCCGAAGTACGCCAACTGGCCGACTTTCCCGCAACTGTGGGTGGGTGGCGAGCTGATCGGCGGCAGCGACATCATGACCGAGATGGCAGCAGACGGTTCGCTGCAAAGCACCATCAAGTCGGCGGTCGAAGCCGCTGCGGCGAACAAGTCCGAAGCCTAAGCGCTTTTCTGTAGGAGTGAGCCTGCTCGCGATAGCGTTCTGTCAGTTGATTTAAGTATTGACTGATCCACCGCCATCGCGAGCAGGCTCGCTCCTACAACGGATGTGTGGCGTTGCTTGAATCGCGCCAGGCAACAAAAAGCCCCGCACCTCAAAAGAGGGCGGGGCTTTTTCGTATCTGGCGTTCAGCGGGCGCTGACTTACTCTTCGCCCATCTGCGATTGCAGATAGTTCTCCAGACCGATCTTGTCGATCAGGCCCAGTTGGGTTTCCAGCCAGTCGATGTGTTCTTCCTCGGACTCGAGAATGTCTTCGAGCAGTTCACGGCTGCCGAAGTCGGCAACGGTTTCGCAATGGGCGATGGCGGCTTTCAGGTCGGCGTGGCCGGTTTTCTCGATACGCAGATCGCACTCGAGCATTTCACGGGTGTGCTCGCCGATGTGCAGCTTGCCCAGGTCCTGCACGTTCGGCAGGCCTTCAAGGAACAGGATGCGCTTGATCAGCTTGTCCGCGTGCTTCATCTCGTCGATGGATTCTTTGTATTCGTGCTTGCCGAGCTTGTTCAGACCCCAATCTTCGTACATGCGCGCATGCAGGAAGTACTGATTGATCGCGACCAGCTCATTGGCGAGGATCTTGTTGAGATGCTGGATGACGGTAATGTCGCCTTTCATGATCGGAGTCCTGCCCTGTAATCGCGGTATATAAGGCGGAGTTTGAGCTTCACACTTATAAGTGTCAAACCTAAGTTATTGAATAATATATGAAAATTAATCGGAATAAGAATGTTTGTGTTCCGCGTCTTGACGCTAAGCGATTGATTTTCAGGCATAAAAAAACCGGACATAAGTCCGGTTCTTTGAAATTGGGCTGATCAGGCGGCAGTAAATTCTGCAGGGTAGGGAATCGCGGCCTGAGCGGTTTGCAGCTTGGTCAGGGTTTCACGTACTACTTCCTTGGCCAGGCACGCACATTTGCCGCATTGGCTGGCGACGCCGGTCGCCTGGCGAACTTCTTTGTAGCTGCAGCAACCTTCATAGATCGCTTCGCGGATCTGTCCGTCGGTGACGCCAGTGCAGAGGCAAACATACATAAGTAAGAACCGTCGCTGGTTGTGACTCAATTGCGATGGATCTTAATGTTAACGAGAATGATTGTCAAAGTGCTTTCCGGCAGGTTTTGAGCTTATTTGGCTCATGACTGACGAACGGTGTTTGAGCGTCGATTGCCTGTCCTTATAAATGCTCAACGGACAGCCGACGTGGAAAATCCGTTGAGGACAGGTCAAAAACGCAGTGTATGATGGTCGTCCCTTGCGAAGAGGGTTCGTGTCACAGGGCTGTCGCCTGAGGGTGGCAGGCTGGCCCGGACCCTGAACTTCAAGTCTTTACACCAGGAGATATCAATGAGCGTACTCGTAGGCAAACAAGCCCCTGACTTCACCGTCCCGGCCGTACTCGGCAATGGCGAGATCGTTGACAGCTTCACCCTGTCCTCGGCCATCAAAGGCAAATACGGCCTGGTGTTCTTCTATCCGCTGGACTTCACCTTCGTCTGCCCGTCCGAGCTGATCGCTCTGGACAACCGCATGGCCGATTTCAAGGCACGCAATGTTGAAGTGATCGCTGTGTCGATCGACTCGCACTTCACCCACAACGCGTGGCGCAACACCCCGGTCAACAATGGCGGCATCGGCCAGGTGAAATACACCATGGCAGCCGACATGAAGCACGACATCGCCAAGGCTTACGACGTTGAGTCGGAAGGCGGCGTAGCGTTCCGTGGCGCGTTCCTGATCGACGACAAGGGCGTTGTCCGCTCGCAGATCATCAACGACCTGCCACTGGGCCGTAACATGGAAGAGCTGATCCGTCTGGTTGACGCACTGCAATTCCACGAAGAGCACGGCGAAGTCTGCCCGGCCAACTGGAAGAAAGGCGACAAAGGCATGAACGCTTCGCCAGAAGGCGTTGCGGCTTACCTGACCGAGAACGCTGCTGCCCTGTAAGGCGCAACGTCGAGGTACAAAAAAACCGGCTCACGTGGCCGGTTTTTTCATGCGCGGGATTTGATCGACGAGGATCAGTCGTCGAAATCTTCCCAGCCGCCCATCTGCTTCCAGCGGTTGACGATGCCGCAGAACAGCTCAGCGGTTTTCTCGGTGTCATAACGCGCCGAGTGCGCCTCGCGGCCATCAAAATCGATACCGGCGGCCTGACAGGCTTTGGCCAGCACGGTTTGACCGTAGGCCAGACCGGCCAGGGTCGCGGTGTCGAAACTGGAGAACGGGTGGAACGGGTTGCGCTTCATGTCCAGACGCGCAACTGCCGCGTTGAGGAAGCCCAGATCGAAACTGCTGTTATGCCCGACCAGAATCGCCCGCTTGCAGCCGTTGGCCTTCAGCGCCTTGCGAATGCCACGGAAAATGTCGGTGAGCGCGGTTTCTTCGCTGACGGCCATGCGCAGCGGGTGATCGAGTTTGATCCCGGTGAACTCCAGCGCCGCTGCCTCGACGTTAGCGCCTTCGAACGGCTCGACGCGGAAGAAGTAGGTGTGATCCGGGTATACAAATCCCTTTTCATCCATGGCGATGGTGGTCGCAGCGATCTCCAGCAAGGCATCGGTGGCCGCGTTGAAACCACCGGTTTCTACGTCGACGACAACCGGCAGGTAGCCGCGAAAACGTGCTGCCATCGGATGGCGGGGACCGCCGCCGCCATTTTGACCGTCCAGCTCGTCGTCGAAATGCTCTTCACTCACGCGTGTTCCTCCAGCAGGCGCCAGCGCAGTTTTTCACCGGCGCGCAGCGGGATAACGGTCAGCTCGCCGAAAGGCAGGCTGGTCGGGGCGGTCCATTCTTCACGAACCAGGGTGATGCGGTCGGTGTTCGTCGGCAGGCCGTAGAAGCGCGGGCCGTTGAGGCTGGCGAAGGCTTCAAGCTTGTCCAGCGCGTTACGTTGTTCGAACGCTTCGGCGTACATCTCGATGGCGGCGTACGCGGTGTAGCAGCCGGCGCAGCCGCAGGCGGCTTCCTTGGCGTGCTGGGCGTGCGGAGCAGAATCGGTGCCGAGGAAGAACTTGGCGCTGCCACTGGTGGCTGCGTCGAGCAAGGCTTCCTGATGCGTATTGCGCTTGAGGATCGGCAGGCAGTAAAAATGCGGCCGAATTCCGCCCACCAGCATGTGGTTGCGGTTGTACAACAGGTGATGTGCGGTGATGGTTGCGCCAACGTTGGCCGAGGCCTCGTTGACGAACTGCACGGCATCGCCGGTGGTGATGTGTTCGAACACCACTTTCAGCGTCGGGAACCGCTCGACCACTCGGCGCATGTGTTCATCGATGAAAATCTTTTCGCGGTCGAACACGTCGACGTCGCCACGGGTGACTTCGCCGTGGATCAACAGCGGCATGCCGACGTCGGCCATGGCTTCCAGCGCCGGGAAAATCTTGTCGATGCTGGTCACGCCGGAATCGGAGTTGGTGGTCGCGCCGGCCGGGTACAGCTTGGCGGCGTACACAAAACCGCTGGCCTTGGCCTGACGGATTTCTTCCGGTTGGGTGCGGTCGGTGAGGTACAGCACCATCAACGGCTCGAACTGACTGCCGGCCGGGCGGGCAGCGAGAATGCGCTGACGATAGCCGTCGGCTTCAGCGGCGTTGCGCACCGGTGGCACCAGGTTGGGCATGATGATCGCACGCCCGAAGGTGCGAGCCACATCGGCAACGGTATTGGTCAACACGGCACCATCGCGAAGATGAATGTGCCAGTCGTCGGGACGCAGCAGGGTCAGGCGGTCAGACATGAGGGGCTTCCAGGCGGGTCAAACTGAGGCGAATGCTACCGGAAAAGACTCTTGCAGGCACCCGCTATCAAGTTTTGCCACAAGCGTCCGATATCCCGAAGGTATGCCGTAAACATTGTGTGAATCGGTGTTTGTGTTTCACAAGCCAATGGAGCCTCCCGTGCGCCAGCGTTATCTAGCCCTGCTCAGTGTGTTTGCCAGCCTCCCTGCGATGGCGCTTACCTACCAGACCCGTCTGGAGAACATTGAGTGGACGGTCGCCGGCGACAAGTTCGAGTGCCGTCTGACCCAGCCGATCACCGATTTCGGCTCAGGCGAGTTCGTGCGCAAAGCGGGTGAACAGGCGATCTTCCGGCTTAATGCCTACAACGCCATGCTTGGCGGCGGCTCGGCGACGTTGCTCGCTGCCGCTGCACCGTGGCAGCCGGGACGTGGCGACATCAATCTGGGCTCAGTCCGCCTGGGCAGCGGCAACGTGTTGTTCAACAGTTCGCAGTCGCAGGCTGGCGGGCTGATCAGCGGTCTGCTGGACGGTCGCAGTCCGGTTGTACGCCGCGCATCGGGCGACGGTCGGGTCTCGGAGGTGCGCCTGCTGCCGGTCAAGTTCAGCAAGGCATTCAACGATTATCAGACCTGTGTGGCGAAGTTGCTGCCGCAGAATTTTGATCAGATCAAGCAATCGCAGATCGGTTTCCCCGGCGAAGGCGTTGACCTCGACCCGGCGGCCAAAGCCAAACTGCAAGTGATGCTCGAATACATGAAGGCTGACCCGACGGTGAACCACATCGAACTCGACGGCCACTCGGACAACAGCGGCAATCGCCTGACCAACCGCGAACTGTCGCGCCGCCGGGCGCTGGCGGTGGTCGACTTCTTCAAGGCCAATGGTATTCAGGAGTCGCAGATCACTGTGCGTTTCCACGGCGAGCAGTATCCGATCGTGCCGAACACCAACAAAGCCAACCGTGCGAAGAACCGTCGTGTCAACGTGAAACTGGCGCGCGTCGCACCGACGACAGCCCCGGCTCCGGCACCGCAGGCGAGTACGCCAGCCACGGCGGCAACGACTTCCTGACTCGCCGGTCATCGTCGCGCTCTCGACAGATTCTGTCGCTTTGTCGTCTTAAGCTGTCGCGCCTCTGTAAATTATCGCGTTGGAGCGGTAGACTCCCCGGCTTTCCGTAGAACCCCGTGGAGTGATGGCATGGCGGACGTAAACAAGGTCGTTCTGGCGTATTCCGGCGGCCTGGACACTTCGGTGATCCTCAAGTGGCTGCAGGATACTTATAACTGTGAAGTGGTGACCTTCACCGCTGATCTCGGTCAAGGCGAAGAGGTCGAGCCGGCCCGCGCCAAGGCCCAGGCCATGGGCGTCAAAGAAATCTACATCGACGACCTGCGCGAAGAGTTCGTGCGCGATTTCGTCTTCCCGATGTTCCGCGCCAACACCGTTTACGAAGGCGAGTACCTGCTGGGTACTTCCATCGCACGTCCGCTGATCGCCAAGCGTCTGATTGAAATTGCCAACGAAACCGGTGCCGACGCCATTTCCCACGGCGCGACCGGCAAGGGCAACGACCAGGTGCGTTTCGAACTGGGTGCCTACGCGCTCAAGCCAGGCGTAAAAGTGATCGCCCCTTGGCGCGAGTGGGACTTGCTGTCGCGCGAGAAGCTGATGGACTACGCCGAGAAGCACGCGATCCCGATCGAGCGTCACGGCAAGAAGAAATCCCCGTACTCGATGGACGCCAATCTGCTGCACATCTCCTATGAAGGCGGCGTGCTGGAAGATACCTGGACCGAGCACGAAGAAGACATGTGGAAATGGACCGTCTCCCCGGAGAACGCTCCTGACAAGGCGCAATACCTGGAACTGACCTACCGTAACGGCGACATCGTTGCGCTGGACGGCGTTGAAATGACTCCGGCCACCGTGCTGGCGACGCTGAACAAGATCGGTGGTGCTCACGGTATCGGCCGTCTCGACATTGTCGAAAACCGTTATGTCGGCATGAAGTCCCGTGGCTGCTACGAAACCCCGGGCGGCACCATCATGCTGCGCGCGCACCGCGCCATCGAATCGATCACCCTGGACCGTGAAGTCGCGCACCTCAAAGACGAGCTGATGCCGAAATACGCCAGCCTGATCTACACCGGCTACTGGTGGAGCCCTGAGCGTCTGATGCTGCAACAGATGATCGACGCTTCGCAGGTCAACGTGAACGGCGTTGTGCGCCTGAAGTTGTACAAAGGCAACGTGATCGTCACTGGCCGCAAGTCCGACGATTCGCTGTTTGATTCCAACATCGCGACCTTCGAAGAAGACGGCGGTGCTTACAACCAGGCCGACGCGGCGGGCTTCATCAAGCTCAACGCGCTGCGCATGCGCATTGCTGCCAACAAGGGCCGCAAGCTGTTCTAAGCCTCACAGGCTGACGCGAAATAAAAAGGGCGAACTTGTCTTCGAGACAGGTCGCCCTTTTTTGCATCAATGGTTGTCTGCTGCGGCCGGGCATTGTTCCGGATCCTCGCGCTTGGCAATGCCTCATGTTCAGACTCTTCCCAACAACGTCACTGCTCGTGAACAGAGGTTATAGACGATGCACAGCGTTTTGCCGGGGCCTTTCTTTACCTGCCGGGCCTGCCACAGTGCATGTTGCGTCAGCAACACATCCGATACGTGATTGGAGAGAAATACAATCACCCGCGCTGTCTTGCGATCAAGGTTGCGGATGTTGTGCAGAATCGTCGCCAGTTCTTTTGCGGCATCGACATCCCGCGCATCGATCAGGTGCAGATAACTGACCCATGCCGGCAGTTGAATATTGTGCTGAACGATCTGACTGGATCTTGCATTGCCAACTGTCGGGGGTCGGCCGCATTGTGGACTTTGCACGCGTCTTTGCGCTCGACATTGCCTGACTCGCTGGGAACGATACAGCTGGTCAGCCCGAATGTAGCTTGATCGCCAGGCTCGAGTGCTGAGGTGTTTCGCTTGTTATCGCGCTCACTGGTATCTATCACTTTAAGAAAGTTCTTGTCTTTATCAAAGTCTGAAGGTGAATAGAGCGAGCGATAGTTGAAGTTTAGCGTGATAAAGAAAAGAAACAGCAAGTAGAACGGAAAACTTATAAGAAACCACACATAAATCTCCCTGTCCTTGTTGTCGAGGAAAGGCAGGGATACGGCTGCAGATGTTTCCGAAATGGCTGCGAATATGGCGATGACCGTCATCGGATTGGCAATCTTGTTTTTAAGTTTGATCATCTTTGTGCTCTTCGGTTTGTTTTTTCTCATGATGGTTATTTATATGGGTAAGTGTTTAGTTGAACGGCGAGCATCCATATTTATAGAAATTTGATTGGTTTTGGTATAAATATCTTGTTTCAAGTGTTTAGGGTGGCCACGGGTTATTACCTGGCAGGGCAACGGTGATTTCGTGATGTTTCCAATCGTTGAGCGATAAGTTTCCAATGCAGATTGCAACGCCTCACCGCGCTGCCACACGCAGGCATTCCTGGCGATGAATTCTGCTCAAGACGCTTTTAGTCGTAACCTGTAACAAGGGGAAAGGTGAAATATTGCTGCGAGCACAACGGCAAAAAGCGTCAGATGTTTAGGGCGTTAACGGTTTTTTGTAGGATTAATCCGCGATCGCTGTAGGGCATGTCTCTGGATGCAAGTGCATGTCAACCCTGGCATGCCATCAAGCAAGTGACTGGGATATTGTGCGTGCTCTAAAAATTCGAACAGCGAAACTGGACTTGCCCATGAATAAAGTGCTGATCGTGGATGATCATCCTGTCATTCGTCTTGCGGTGCGTATGCTGATGGAGCGGCATGGCTACGAAGTCATTGCAGAGACGGATAACGGAGTGGATGCGTTACAACTTGCTCGAGAACAAATGCCGGATATTGTCATTCTGGATATCGGCATACCGAAACTGGATGGTCTGGAAGTTATTGCGCGGCTGACTTCAACCGCCATGCCGATCAAAGTGCTGGTGCTGACTTCGCAGGCGCCCGGGCATTTTTCGATGCGCTGCATGCAGTCGGGTGCAGCCGGTTACGTCTGCAAACAGCAGGACCTGACCGAGTTGCTCAGTGCAATCAAGGCCGTGTTGTCCGGCTACAGCTATTTCCCCAACCAGGCCTTGCATACCGTGCGCACCAGCCTAGGCAACGCTAGCGAAGCCGACATGGTCGATCGTTTGTCCGGGCGGGAAATGATGGTGCTGCAGCAGTTGGCGCGCGGCAAGACCAACAAGGAAATTGCCGACGGTATGTTTTTGAGCAACAAGACCGTGAGCACCTACAAGACGCGCTTGTTATTGAAGCTCAATGCGCGCTCGCTGGTCGATCTGATCGAGTTGGCGCAGCGAAATGGTCTGGTCTGAATATCTCGAAAGCTGACGGGTCATGGGCAGGACGGATTCAGCGAGCTGCAGAAAGTGAAAAGCCTCCGGTTCGGGAGGCTTTCAGGTATCAAAGATCAAAATCGTAATCAGCCAATTGCCTATGCAGTCGGCGCTCCTCAAGCAGGTTATCGATGGTGCGGCGCTTGCTCAGGTTGGTCTTTGCAACTTCGACCACGGGCTCACTATCGTCGGACTCAACGGGAATAAAATCGTCGTCTTCATCCACGGGTACTTTGTCGTCGCTCATAAGGTTAGCTCCCGGCCAAGATTGCCTTTGGCGCTCCTTATATCGATATTCCGGTGGCGGGTAAAAAAGTTTTTTTCAATCGGCTTATCAATTTTCCCAATAGCCGCTCAATCGTCCGAAGTTTTCGCTTTGTACTCGCACAGGTCTTCTATCCGGCAACTGCCGCAACGCGGCTTGCGCGCCAGACACACATAACGTCCGTGCAGAATCAGCCAATGGTGGGAGTCGAGCAAAAACTCCTTGGGCACAAACTTCATCAATTTCATTTCAACTTCAACCACGTTCTTGCCCGGCGCAATGCCGGTGCGGTTGCTGACCCGAAAGATATGCGTGTCGACCGCCATGGTCAGTTGCCGGAACGCGGTATTAAGCACCACGTTGGCGGTTTTGCGGCCCACGCCGGGAAGGGCTTCCAGTTCTTCACTGGTTTGCGGTACCTCGCCGCCGTGGCGTTCGACCAGCAGACGACAGGTTTCGATAACGTTTTTCGCCTTGCTGTTGTAGAGGCCGATCGTCTTGATGTATTCGGACAGGCCTTCAACGCCCAAGGCATGGATCGCGGCCGGTGTATTCGCTACCGGGAACAGCTTGGCCGTAGCCTTGTTGACGCCCACGTCAGTCGACTGCGCCGACAGAATCACCGCAATCAACAGCTCGAACGGTGATGAATAAGCCAGTTCGGTTTTCGGCTCGGGATTGTCTTCGTGCAGACGGCGGAAAATCTCCAGACGTTTTGCGGCATTCATGGGCGATGCATTTCCTTTGAATTCAATTTCGGGCGAATCAACGCCTGACGCGCTGCCAGCAACAGCGCCAATACAATAAAAGCGCCGGGGATCAGACCGATCAGTGGCAGTCCCTCGCTAAACAGAACAATACCTTGCCAGGTCTCCGAAGGGCTGCGGCCAAGACTGCCGCTCCCTGCAACCTCGCGCAATGTCCCCAGCAGCAACAGCAATGCGCCGAACAGAGCGCAGAGTTTGCCGCGCTCAACCAGCGTCTGGCGCCAGAAGCCATTGTATTCCAGCACTACACATTGCAAGGCGATCAGGCCGGCATACAGGCCGAAAGCTTGCTGCCACGACAGAAACCAGCGTTGCGCCAACACATCAGCGCAACTGCTGAGCGTGGCGGCGAGCAAGACGCTGACCACTAATCGGCCCCTTTCTGTCAGTGGCGGGCGTAACAAGTGCATGCACAGGCCATACAGGCCCACGACAACACTGAACGCCAACAGAACGCCGATTGCGCCTGCGAGTGAACCGCTGCTGCCCAGCAGCAATGTCAGCATCAAGCAGTGGGCGAGGCCCGGCGCTGGCTTCATGTTCCGCTCCCCAGCAGTGCGGCGCGATGATCATCAAAATAACGCAGGGCGTCATGCACCGCATTGATGACTGCGCGAGACGTGACGGTCGCTCCGGCGATCTGATCGAATTGGCCTTGATCCTTCTTCAGCGCCCAACCGGCATCGCTCGATTTGCCGGCAAACCCCTGCAGCCAGGCATTCGGCCGGTCCGCCAGATGCCCGCCAAGTCCCGGTGTTTCGCGCTGTTCCAAGGTTTTCACCGCGAGCAAACTGCCATTCGGCTCGATGGCGATCAATAATTCGATCGCGCCCACATAGCCCTGAGTCTGACTGCGCAACAGTATTGCCGCGGGCTTGCCATTCAGGGTCGCGCGATAGCCGGCGCTCAACTGGCTGTGGGCCAGTCGGGTATCGATCAAGCTCAGTGGCTGCTGCAGCGGTTGATTGTCGTAGCTCTCGGGCGCCAGCATGTCGAGCCATTTGCGGCTGTCGAGCAAGTGCTGTGCGGCGGCGATCTGTGGTGCGCTCGCACGCGCCAGCAGGTAAGTCACGGCGAGACCGCTGATGGCCACCAGCAGCACGATCGTTGCGCTGGCCCGACGACTCACGGGCTCACCTTGATCTGCCGACGCGCATCGAATCGCTCGAGCGCCGGCACACAAAGATTCATCAGCAACACTGCAAAGGCCAGCCCGTCCGGGTAGCCGCCCCACGTACGAATCATGTATGTCAGCAACCCGACCCCCACACCGAATAGCAAACGGGCCAGTGCGCTTTTGGCGCCGGAGACTGGTTCAGTGACAATGAAGAACGCGCCGAGCATGGTCGCGCCGCTGAGCAGATGAAACAGCGGTGAACCCTGCGAATCCGATCCCGAGCCGTTCCAGCACAGCAGGCTGATCAGCAACAGGCTGGCGAGCATGCCCAGCGGTGCGTGCCAGCTAAAGACCCGACGTTGCAGCAAAAACACGCCACCGGCCAGAAACGCCAGATTCACCCACTCGGCAACACGTCCGCCAAAGTGGCCGAACGCCGGATGGCTGGCAAACAGTTCGTCCATGGTCAGGCTGGTGTTGGAGCGCAAAGAGTCCAGCGCCGTTGCCTGCGCCCAAGCGTCCGGCGCCTGCCCCGAACCCGATATCTGCTGCCAGGCTGCCGCCAGATCCAGACTGTGCGCCGGCCACTGCGTCATCGCCCGCGGAAACATGATCATTACGAAAGCGAAACCGAGCATCGCCGGATTGAACGGATTTTTGCCCGTGCCGCCATACACGTGCTTGCCGAACAGCAGGCCCGCGGCCGTTGCTGTCACCGTCAGCCACCAAGGACTATAGGCGGGCAATGCCGCCGCCAGTAATGTTGCGCTGACCAGTGCGCTGGCGTCGCGCAGCGCTGGCCGCAGGGGCTGCCGACGCATTCGTGCGACGCTCGCCTCGACGATCAGCGCGGTGGTTGCCGCCAGCATCAGATTGATCAACACGCCCCAACCGTAAAACCACAACAGTGTCAGCAGCCCTGGCACCGTGGCCAGCAGCACGGTTCTCATCGCCTGTTGCAGGCGATCGTCCGCTGCCTCAAAGGGCGGCATGTTCGTTCACCTGACGCTCGGCGGCTTGCAGTCGCGCGCGGGCCTCATCCAGAACTTCCGAAGGAGTGTCGGCATTACGTTCGAGCTTGCCGTATTCGGCGCGACACATTGCCAGCTGGATCTTCGCTCGTTTCAAATCGGCGTCTTTGGCCGGCGCCGGGGCTGCTGGCTCAATGACGGCACTGTTTTCCAATTGCGCCAGCGCCTGTTCAGCCGCTTCGAACTGGCGCTGCAACACGATCAATTGCGCCTGCTGCTCGAAAGTCGGCGGATGGCCGAACGCTTTCAAGGATTTGTGCAGTTGCGCGCGGCTCATCGCGACATCGACTTTGGCTTTCTTCACGGCTGCATCGGCGTTCGCCGCTTTTTGCGCACGCACCCGTTCCAGGGCCGCCTGCACCGGGTCGGTGGCGCTCACTTGCGCATGCGCCGACCGTTTCGCCCGCGCCTCACGTTCAACCTGTTTCTGTTGTTCCTCGCGGCGCAGGCGTTCATTGCGCCGCTCGAAGCGTTGCCGTGCGTGATCGCGTTTGGCGGCGCGTGCGCGTTGCTCGTCGAGGCTGAAGGCCAGCCCGCCCACCACCGGCAACGTCTCGGGCGGCAGCGGGTGCATTTCGATGCAGTCCACCGGGCACGGCGCCACGCACAGGTCGCAACCGGTGCATTCGTCGATCAGGACGGTGTGCATCAGTTTTGCCGCGCCGACAATCGCATCGACTGGACAAGCCTGAATGCACTTGGTGCAGCCGATGCACTCGGCTTCGCGAATAAACGCTACCTGCGCCGGCGCCGAGCCGCGGCTGACGTCCAGTTCGAGCACCGGCACTTTCAACAGCTCGGCCAGCGCGGCGATGGTTTCCTCGCCACCCGGCGGGCACTTGTTGATCGGCTCGCCCGCGGCGATGCCTTGCGCATAAGGTTTGCATCCGGGATGGCCGCACTTGCCGCACTGGGTCTGCGGCAGGAGGGCATCGATGCGTTGAATCAGACTCATGTTTTGATCAGTCCACTGAATCCGAGAAAAATCACTGCGATCAATCCGGCACCGAGCAGATCGATCGGCAGGCCGCGAAAGGGCAGGGGAATATCGTTGTCAGCCGTGCGTTCACGCAGGTCGCTGAACAGGCTCAGCACCAGCCAGAAACCCAGCCCGGCGCCGAGGCTCAGCGCCATCGCGTGAAGCAGGCCGTGATCGTATTGCGTATTCATCAGCGCGAGGCCGAGAACGCCGGCATTGCCCAGCAACAGCGGCCATAACCCGTCGAAAGGCAGATTCGGCAAGCCGCGCGCCAGGCTTTTCAACAACGGCGCGATCAGCAACACGCTTAACGGCAGAAACACAAACAGGCGCAGTGATTGGAGTTGCAGCGGCACCAGCAGCCAGTTCCATACCGCGTAGCCGAGCACGCCGACACCAACCATCAGACACAAGGTTGCCAGCCCCAACGCATGCACCTGGCGCCGGTTGCCCGCCAATAGCGGATCGACGCCCAGCGGCCAGTGCAACACGAAGTTGTTGAGCAGCGCGGCACTGATCAGCGTTAGCACGAATTCGGTCATGGTTCTGCCAGCGAAACGGGCGGGTGTCTCTCAAGGTTAGGCTTTATCCGGCCGCCTATGAAAAATCCCACCGGCATGCAGTGCACGCCGGTGGGATCGATTTACCGCACTGTCTTACTTGATACGTTGACCCGGCTTGGCGCCGCTGTCCGGGCTCAGCAGGTAGATCTCTTCACCGCCAGGACCTGCCGTCATCACCATGCCCTCGGAGATGCCGAACTTCATTTTCCGCGGCTTGAGGTTGGCGATCATCATGGTCAGGCGACCGTCGAGTTTCGACGGATCCGGGTAAGCGCTCTTGATCCCGGAGAACACGTTACGTTGCTCGTCGCCGATATCGAGGGTCAGGCGCAGCAGCTTGTCGGCGCCCTCGACGTGCTCAGCCTTGACGATCAGCGCCACGCGCAGGTCGATGGCGGCGAACGCGTCGAAATCGATTTCCGGCGACAGCGGGTCCTTGGCCAGTTCGCCATTGCCGGCCGGGGCGGCTGCGCCGGTGTCGGTCTGGCTGGCGGTAAGGTCTTCTTTCGAGGCGTCGGTCATGGCTTGCACTTTTACCGGGTCGATGCGCGTCATCAACGGCTTGAATTCGTTGAGCTGATGGTTGGCCAGCAGCGTGGTGTGGTCGTTCCAGGTCAGCGGCGCGACGTTGAGGAACGCCTCGGCATCGGCGGCCAGCAGCGGCAGCACCGGTTTGAGGAAGATCACCAGTTGGCGGAACAGGTTGATGCCGGTGGCGCAGATCGCCTGGACTTCATCCTGCTTGCCTTCCTGCTTGTTCAGCGACCACGGTGCCTTGTCGGCGATCCACGCGTTGGCGCGGTCGGCCAGGGCCATGGTTTCACGCATGGCGCGGGCGAAGTCGCGTGCTTCATAGGCGTCGGCAATGCTCGGCGCGGCAGCGAGGAAGGCCTCGGTCAGCTCTGGCGCGGCATTGTTGTCGACCAGCAGGCCGGCGTTGCCCTTGTGGATAAAGCCGGCGCAACGGCTGGCGATGTTCACGACTTTGCCGACCAGATCGGAGTTGACCTTCTGCACGAAGTCTTCGAGGTTCAGGTCGAGGTCATCGACGCCACGGCCCAGTTTCGCCGCGTAGTAATAACGCAGGTATTCCGGCGACAGATGATCCAGATACGTACGCGCCTTGATGAAGGTGCCGCGCGACTTGGACATTTTCTGACCATTGACGGTCAGGTAGCCGTGCACATTGATCGCGGTCGGCTTGCGGAAACCCGCGCCTTCGAGCATCGCTGGCCAGAACAACGCGTGGAAGTTGACGATGTCCTTGCCGATGAAGTGGTACAGCTCGGCGGTCGAGTCCTTGCCCCAGAACGCGTCGAAGTCCAGCTCCGGCGTGCGGTTGCAGAGGTTCTTGAAGCTGGCCATGTAGCCGATCGGCGCATCCAGCCACACGTAGAAATACTTGCCCGGCTCGCCCGGAATCTCGAAACCGAAGTACGGCGCATCGCGGGAGATGTCCCACTGTTGCAGGCCGGCATCCAGCCATTCGGCGATCTTGTTGGCGACCGCGTCTTGCAGAGTGCCGCTGCGGGTCCAGGTCTGCAGCATCTGCTGGAAGTCCGGCAGCTTGAAGAAGAAGTGCTGGGAATCCTTGAGCACCGGGGTGGCGCCGGAGATCGCCGACTTCGGATCCTTCAGATCGGTGGGGGCGTAGGTCGCGCCGCATTTTTCGCAGTTGTCGCCGTACTGGTCTTCGGTGCCGCATTTCGGGCAGGTGCCCTTGATGAAGCGGTCGGCCAGGAACATTTTCTTTTCCGGGTCGAAGTACTGGGTGATTGAGCGTTGGGCAATGTGCCCGGCGTCACGCAGCTTCAGGTAGATCTGGCTCGACAGCTCACGGTTTTCTTCGGCGTGAGTGGAGTGGAAGTTGTCGAAATCAACCAGGAAGTCGGCAAAGTCGGCGCTGTGTTCAGCCTGCACGTTGGCGATCAGTTGTTCCGGGGTGATGCCTTCCTTTTCCGCGCGCAGCATGATCGCCGAACCGTGGGCGTCGTCGGCGCAGACATAAATGCATTGGTTGCCGCGATGCTTCTGGAAGCGCACCCACATATCGGTCTGGATGTATTCCAGCATGTGGCCAAGGTGGATCGAACCATTGGCGTAGGGCAGGGCGCTGGTGACGAGGATCTTGCGTGGCTCGGACATGTAGGGCTTCGCTACTTGATGAAACGGAGGTCGGCCACTATAAAGCGCCGGACAAGATATTTCACCCCTGCAAATCGTTGCCGGGCATGCCGTCCGGAGGATAGAAGGGGTAGGATAGCCGCCATCTTTTCCAGTCTTGTTATCGGAGTTGCCCATGAGCGCCGTCACTCGCGCAGCGGTGGAAGCCGTCCTCAGCCAATACACCGACCCTTACCTGAACCAGGACCCGGTCAGCGCCGGTTGCGTGAAAAACATCGAGATCGTCGGTGACCGCGTCAACGTGCAGCTGGAAATCGGCTACGCCGCCGGTCTGTTCAAGAGTGGCTGGGCGCAATTGCTGCAACTGGCCATCGAAAACATCGAGGGCGTGGTCATCGCCCGGGTTGAGGTCAACAGCGTGATCGCCGCGCACAAGGCGCAGGCGCAGATTCCGGGGCTGGCCAACGTCAAGAACGTGGTCGCCGTGGCTTCGGGCAAGGGCGGCGTGGGCAAGTCGACCACCGCTGCCAACCTCGCTCTCGCGCTCGCTCGCGAAGGCGCCAAAGTGGGCATTCTCGACGCCGATATCTACGGCCCGAGCCAGGGCATCATGTTCGGCATTCCCGAGCGCACCCGCCCGGAGGTCAAGGACCAGAAATGGTTTGTGCCGCTCAAGGCCCACGGCGTCGAAGTCATGTCGATGGCGTTTCTGACTGACGACAACACGCCGATGGTCTGGCGCGGGCCGATGGTCTCCGGCGCGCTGCTGCAACTGGTCACGCAAACTGCGTGGGGCGATCTGGATTATCTGGTCATCGACATGCCGCCAGGCACCGGCGACATTCAACTGACCCTGGCGCAGAAAGTCCCGGTGGCGGGCGCGGTGATCGTCACCACGCCACAGGACCTGGCCCTGCTCGACGCGCGCAAAGGCGTGGAAATGTTCCGTAAGGTCAACATTCCGGTGTTGGGCGTGGTGGAAAACATGGCCGTGCACATCTGCTCGAACTGCGGGCATGCCGAGCATCTGTTCGGTGAGGGCGGTGGCGAGAAGCTTGCCACCCAGTACGGCGTGGAACTGCTGGCCTCGCTGCCGTTGTCGATGCTGATTCGTGAACAGGCCGATGGCGGCAAGCCGACGGTGATCGCCGAACCGGACAGCCAGATCGCCATGGTCTACCAGGAACTGGCCCGTCACGTCGGCGCGCGGATCGTGTTGCAGGAAGCGGCGACGCCGGCGATGCCGAATATCACCATCAGCGACGATTGAATAAACGCTGGATGAAAATGTGGGAGCGAGCCTGCTCGCGAAGAGGGAGTGTCAGTCAACGAAGATGTTGGCTGACCCACCGCTTTCGCGAGCAGGCTCGCTCCCACAGTTGTTTTGTGTTGGCAATCAGATGCGCAAGCCGCCATCCATCTCCAGAATCCGCCCGGTGTAGTAGTCGTTTTCGAAGATATATGCCGCCGAATGGGCGATCTCTTCCGGTTTGCCCATGCGCTTGAGCGGGATGCCCGAGGTCATTTTTTCCAGCGCTTCGGGTTTCATGCCCAAGGTCATTTCGGTTTCGATGAAGCCCGGTGCAATGCCGGCCACGCGAATGCCGTAGCGTGCGAGTTCCCTGGCCCAGGTCACAGTCGCCGCCGCAACACCGGCCTTGGCCGCGGAATAGTTGGTCTGGCCGACATTGCCGGCGCGGGAGATCGACGAGATGTTGATGATCGCGCCGCTGTTCTTGAGCTCGACCATTTTCGCCGCCACCTCACGCGTGCAGAGGAACACGCCGGTCAGGTTGACATCGATCACTGCCTGCCACTGGGCCAGGCTCATTTTGCTCATTTCGCCGTCCTTGACCTTGAGCAGCAGGCCGTCACGCAGGATCCCGGCGTTGTTGATCAGGCCGTGAATCGCGCCAAAATCAGCGGCAACCTGAGCGACCATGTGCTCGACCTGTTCTTCATTGGCGACGTTACACAGATAGCTGCGCGCCTCGACGCCCTTGGCTTTGCATGCGGCGACGGCGTCGTCGAGCTTTTCCTGATTCAGGTCGACCAGCGCGAGCTTCGCGCCTTTGCCGGCGAGGTACTCGGCCATGGAGCGGCCCAAACCCTGGCAACCGCCGGTGATAATGATTACTTTGTCGTTGAGTTGCATGCGCGTGCCCCGATTGCTGGTCTGATGGTTTTTATTCCTGGCGGCTCCCGTTTCGCCCCGGCCGTGACCGGGTTGCGCAGGAACATTGCCCGATGGCGTGGCCGAAACCTGTTTTCGCGCGCCTGTCCGTTTTTTCGACGGATTCTATTCAAGGAGTCATAAATTGAGCGTTGAAGTGGCGAAGAATGCCCGAGAATTGCTTCTCAAGGAATACCGTGGAGTGCTCTCGACCCACTCCAGATCGATGCCCGGTTTTCCGTTCGGCTCCGTGGTCCCCTATTGCCTGGACGAGCAGGGCCGGCCGCTGATCCTGATCAGCCGCATCGCCCAGCACACCCACAACCTGCAAAAAGACCCGAAATGCTCGATGCTGGTGGGCGAGCGCGAGGCCGATGACGTACAAGCGGTGGGGCGTCTTACTTATCTGGCCCAAGCGCAGAAGCTCGAAGACACTGCCGCCATCGAAGCCGCCGCTGAGCGTTACTACCGCTACTTCCCGGATTCGCAGAACTATCACAAGGCTCACGATTTCGATTTCTGGGTGCTCAACCCGGTGCGTCACCGCTATATCGGCGGTTTCGGTGCGATTCACTGGATCGATCAGTTGACCCTGGCCAATCCGTTCGCCGGCAAGGCCGAGATCAACATGGTCGAGCACATGAACAGCGACCACGCCAAGGCCATCGCCCATTACGTCGAACTCGCCGGTTTGCCGAACAGCGTGCCGGCGCAACTGGCCGGGATCGACAGCGAAGGCATGCACTTGCGCATCGGTCAGGCGTTGTACTGGCTAGGCTTCCCAAGTACTTGCAATACGCCGACACAAGTGCGCGAAGCCTTGGTTTCATTGGCTCACGCCGAGGTCTGGCCAAAAAAAGCGGATTCTTAAGGTTGAATTCACGCAAGGGCGACGTCATCTAAGGCTTACTGCAAGGCATTTCTTGCGTTGAGGACAATTTTGATGCGCCCTTTTCTGTTGCTCTTTCTGCTGTTTCCAGTGCTGGAGCTGTTCGTATTCGTCAAAGTGGCAGGGGCGATCGGTTTTTTCCCGGCCCTGCTGCTGATTATCGTCGGCTCGATGTTCGGCGTGTTCGTGCTGCGCGTCGCCGGCCTCGCCACCGCCCTGCGTGCCCGTGAAAGCCTGAACCGCGGCGAACTGCCGGCGCAGACCATGCTTGAAGGTTTGATGCTGGCGCTGGCCGGCGGTCTGCTGATCATTCCGGGCTTCATCAGCGACGTGGTCGGTCTGGTCATGCTGCTGCCGTTCACCCGACGTCTGCTGGCGAACAAAATGCGCCAGCGCGCCGAAGACCAGGCCATGCGCCAGCGCGCTTTCGCTGACGACCTGCAGCCGCGTGGCGGTCCGGCACCGCGCGAGCCGTTGGGCCGTGAGCCGAATGTGATCGAAGGCGAGTACGAACATCGCGACAACAAGTAACGTCAGCATCGACACGGCACCTTCGGGTGCCGTGCTCGTTTATGGGGCCAAATCGCCGGACTGCGTCAAAATTTTTTTTGTCCCAGCCCTTGTAATCAGCTTGTACGCCCCTATGTATCGGTCACCGAAAGGTTTCCGGTGATTACACCGGACAGACTTGCGCGGTTCGCTCGACGAGCCGCACCCGGCACAGGCCGGATTTGTTAAACCCGCCGGGACTACACCGGCCGATGAAAACCACAATTAGGAGAGATCGACAATGAAGCTTCGTCCTCTGCATGACCGCGTCGTCATCCGTCGCAGCGAAGAAGAAAAGAAAACCGCTGGCGGTATCGTCCTGCCAGGTTCGGCTGCTGAAAAAGCCAACCACGGTGAGATCCTCGCTGTAGGCCCGGGCAAAGCACTGGAAAGCGGTGAAGTGCGCGCACTGTCCGTGAAAGTGGGCGACAAGGTTGTGTTCGGTCCTTACTCCGGCAGCAACACTGTGAAAGTCGATGGCGAAGACCTGCTGGTAATGAGCGAGAACGAAATCCTCGCGGTTATCGAAGGCTGATACTCCCGTTCATTTTCCCGTTACTACAAAGTATTTAAGGAATATCGATCATGGCTGCTAAAGAAGTTAAGTTCGGCGATGCCGCCCGCTCCAAGATGCTCAAAGGCGTCAACGTTCTGGCTGACGCGGTAAAAGCGACCCTGGGCCCGAAAGGCCGTAACGTGATCCTCGAGAAGAGCTTCGGCGCTCCGACCATCACCAAGGACGGCGTGTCCGTCGCCAAAGAAATCGAACTCGAAGATCGCTTCGAAAACATGGGCGCGCAGCTGGTCAAAGACGTTGCCTCCCGTGCCAACGATGACGCCGGTGACGGTACTACCACTGCCACCGTTCTGGCTCAGTCGATCGTCAACGAAGGCCTGAAAGCCGTCGCTGCCGGCATGAACCCGATGGACCTGAAACGCGGCATCGACAAGGCGACCATCGCCATTGTCAAAGAGCTGAAGGCCCTGTCCAAGCCATGCGCTGATTTCAAAGCCATCGCTCAGGTCGGCACCATCTCCGCCAACTCCGACAACTCCATCGGCGACATCATTGCCGAAGCCATGGAAAAAGTCGGTAAAGAAGGCGTGATCACCGTTGAAGAAGGCTCGGGCCTGGAAAACGAACTGTCGGTTGTAGAAGGCATGCAGTTCGACCGTGGCTACCTGTCGCCGTACTTCGTCAACAAGCCGGACACCATGGTTGCCGAGCTCGACGGCCCGCTGATCCTGCTGGTCGACAAGAAGATCTCCAACATCCGCGAAATGCTGCCAGTACTGGAAGCTGTCGCAAAAGCCGGCCGTCCGCTGCTGATCGTTGCCGAAGACGTTGAAGGCGAAGCCCTGGCGACTCTGGTGGTGAACAACATGCGCGGTATCGTTAAAGTCGCTGCCGTCAAGGCACCAGGCTTCGGCGATCGTCGCAAGGCCATGCTGCAGGACATCGCTGTTCTGACCGGCGGTACCGTGATCTCCGAAGAGATCGGTCTGAGCCTGGAAAGCACCACCCTGGAGCACCTGGGTAACGCCAAGCGCGTGACCCTGTCCAAGGAAAACACCATCATCGTTGACGGTGCTGGCGTGCAGGCAGACATCGAAGGCCGTATCGCTCAGATCCGTGCCCAGGTTGCCGAAACTTCCTCGGACTACGACCGTGAAAAACTGCAAGAGCGTCTGGCCAAGCTGTCCGGCGGCGTTGCAGTGATCAAGGTTGGCGCTGGTTCCGAAGTTGAAATGAAAGAGAAGAAGGCCCGCGTTGAAGACGCCCTGCACGCAACCCGTGCAGCCGTTGAAGAAGGCGTGGTACCTGGCGGTGGCGTTGCGCTGATCCGTGCTCTGGAAGCCCTGACCGAACTGACCGGCGACAACGCTGACCAGAACGTCGGTATCGCTGTACTGCGTCGCGCTGTTGAAGCGCCGCTGCGTCAGATCGCTGCCAACTCCGGTGACGAGCCAAGCGTAGTCGTCAACGAAGTGAAGAACGGCAAGGGTAACTTCGGTTACAACGCTGCTTCCGGCGAATACGGCGACATGATCGAAATGGGCATCCTGGACCCAACCAAGGTAACCCGTTCGGCTCTGCAAGCCGCAGCCTCGATCGGCGGTCTGATCCTGACCACCGAAGCAGCTGTTGCTGACGCACCGAAGAAAGAAGGCTCGGCTGGCGGCGGTATGCCAGACATGGGCGGCATGGGTGGCATGGGCGGCATGATGTAAGCCAGCCTTACCCCTGTAACGAAAAACCCCGCCGGCGCGAGCCAGCGGGGTTTTTTATTGCCCGAATTCTGGGGTGGGCTACAGACCGAGGTGTGGCCATCGCTGGCAAGCCAGCTCCCACAGGAATCCAAGGGCAGGCACATAGTGTGTGAACACTCTCAGTCCCTGTGGGAGCTGGCTTGCCAGCGATGGCGTCCGATCAAGCGCTGACGGGGCGTGCTTTGACAACTGTTGCAGCCTTGCCCGCCGGGCGATACAGCACCCAGTAATAAGCCCCCAGGCAAATCAGCCAGCAGAAAATCGCCGTCCACACGTTATGCGAGAAGAAGTGCGCGCCCTGCATCATCCGGCTGATCGAAAACACCGAGCCCAAGGCAAAGGCGAACACAAATGCCTGCCGCGCCAGACGTGGACGACGATCACGCAGGACAAAGAACAACGCAAACAAGGTGAACCCCGTCGCCGCATGCCCGCCCGGCCAGCAACGCCCCGGCTTGTCAGTCGGCGGCCGATGGTCCATCAACTTGCTGTACTTTTCGTGCCCACCAAATTGCTCCAGGCTCCACGGGCATTGCACCGCCGTCACGGCTTTGACCGGGGTGACGAACGAAGTGGCCAGGCCCAGCGACAGCACCAGACAGCCCAGCTCACGCTTGAACGGTTTGAGCCGGGCGAGGAAAAACGAGCCGATGAAACCAAGGATTGCGAACACCGAGAAGGCGATGACCACTTGTTTGGCGCGGTCATGCAGGATGTCTTCGAGAAAGTAGCTGTGGCGTCCGATGAAGTCGCCGGCAACCGGGTCGTAGAACAATCGGGCCAGATCCATGTCCAAGTCGGTCAATTCGAGCAACACCAGAATGATCGCCGCAACCGCGGGTATGCCCAGGCATAACCAGAGGTTCAGCGGCCGGGAAACGGGACGGGCAGAGGTCAACGCCATGGGCAATTCCTTGGTCGGCAAGAGTGTTCGAGGGAGCGCAATCGCGCGGAGTCTGCGCGCATAGGCGTTGCCGATTCGTTAATCGAAAGTGAAAAAAACGTTGGCGGGCGGCATCAGCATTTTTATCGCCAAACAACCCGACACATGCCTAGCCGTGAGCCACACTTGGCCGTAAGCTGCGCGGGCCAAGACGGCCGTAACCCCGTTCGGAGGAGGTGCCCATGCGAATTCTGCTGGTCGAAGACAACCGCGACATCCTGGCCAATCTGGCCGATTACCTGGGCCTCAAGGGCTACACCGTCGATTGCGCGCAGGACGGTCTGTCGGGCCTGCACCTGGCCGCCACCGAGCATTACGACCTGATCGTCCTCGACATCATGTTGCCGGGGATCGACGGCTATACCCTGTGCAAACGCCTGCGCGAAGATGCGCGGCGGGATACGCCGGTGATCATGCTCACCGCGCGCGATCAACTGGATGATCGCTTGCAGGGCTTCAAGTCGGGTGCCGACGATTACCTGATCAAACCGTTTGCCTTGTCCGAGCTGGCGGCGCGGGTCGAAGCCGTGATGCGTCGCGCTCAGGGTGGTGGCCGCCGCGCGTTGCAGGTCGCCGATCTGAGCTACGACCTCGACACGCTTGAGGTGACGCGTGAGGGCAAGCTGCTCAAGCTCAACCCGGTCGGCCTCAAGCTGCTGGCGGTACTGATGCAGAAGAGCCCGCACGTGTTGCGCCGGGAAATTCTCGAAGAAGCGCTGTGGGGCGATGACTGCCCGGACAGCGACAGTCTGCGCAGCCACGTTCACCAGTTGCGTCAGGTGATCGACAAGCCGTTCGCCAAGCCACTGCTGCACACCGTGCACGGGGTGGGTTACCGCTTGGCCGACGTGTAATGGAGTTCAAGCAAAGCCTTTCGCAGCGGATCATCATTGCCTTTGCTTTGATGAGCGCACTGGTGGCCGGCGCGTTTGCCATGGGCATTGTCGCAACCGTGCATCTGGTCGAGGAAAAACTGATTTCGGCGGGACTCGGCGGCGACCTCCAACGTTTGCTGTTGATGGACAACGTTTCCGACTGGAGCCACCGTCCTGAACCGGATCAACTGTTCTATTTCAGTGGCGGGCCGGGAGATTTCGATCTGCCCAAGGATCTGCGCCACCTCGATGCCGGTTTTCATGAAGTGTTCCGCGAGCAGCTGTCGTATCACGCGATGGTCGAGATCGTCGACGGTCGCCGCTATGTACTGCTGCAGGATCAAAGTGATTTCGAAGAGCGGGAGCGCGTGCTGTTTGCCGTGGTGCTGGTGGGCTTTGTGCTCAGTCTGGCGCTGGCGGTGTTTCTCGGCTGGGTGCTGGCACGCAAGGTGATGGCACCGGTGGTACGGCTGGCGAGGCAGGTCCGTCATCGCGATCAGTTGCTCGGGCTGGCACCGCCGCTGGCACCGGATTATGCCGCGGATGAAGTCGGTGAACTGGCGGTGGCATTCGATGCCACGCTGGGACGCTTGCGTCAGGCATTGACCCGCGAACGCTTGTTCACCAGCGACGTCAGTCATGAATTGCGCACGCCGTTGATGGTGCTGGCCAGTTCCTGCGAGCTGCTGCTGGAGAATCCGGGCATCGATCAACGCGGTCGCTCGCAGGTCGAGCGCATTGCCCGGGCCAGCGAGGAAATGCGCGAACTGGTGCAAACGTTCCTGATGCTGGCGCGCGCGCAAAACGAAGAACCTGGGGCGGCGCCGCAGCACAACCTCACGCAAGTGGCGCAAAGCCTGCTGTGCCTGTGGCGCGAGCCGATCGAGCGCAAGGGCCTGACGCTGGACTTCGAGCCTGGCGCCCCATCGGACGACCGCTACAACGCCACCCTGCTGAATGCGGTGATGGGCAACCTGCTGCGCAACGCCCTGCACTACACCGAAGAGGGGTTCATTCGCCTGACCCTGACGGCCCACGGCTTTATCGTCGAGGACTCGGGCGTAGGTATCCCCGAGGAAAAACGCGAAGCCATGTTCGAACCGTTCGTGCGCGGCAGTGAAAAACGCGGCGATGGCCTCGGGCTTGGCTTGTCGCTGGTGCAGCGCATCTGTGAAAACCAGGGCTGGACCGTCAACTTGAGCACGATGGAACCCAATGGCTGCCGATTCGAAGTAGATCTTGGCGTTAATGGACGCAAATAGTCGCTTCAGGCTACTCCCGCCTGCCTGTCTAAATCCTGTATAACGTTGTAATACTTTGCCGGTTTACCTGACATTTTTTTCACAATTGGACGACCTGACGCTGACACGCCGCTGATTATGGTGGCGTCATCAGACATTCAGGAGTCCAGATCATGGCCGACCCGATAAAGCTCGATTTTTCCGAGAAGTATGACGACCAGCACGCACAGCGATATCTGCGCAAGCACAAGGAAAGTCTGGGCCGTCGCCTGTCGCATTGGCGCGATGAACAGTTGGCGCGCAAGGCGTTGTCGATAGCGGGTGATCCCGGGCTGGTGCTGGATTTACCCTGCGGCGCCGGGCGTTTCTGGCCAATGCTCGCGGAAAAACCCAACCGGGTGATCATCGGCGCGGACAATTCCGAGTCGATGATCAAGACGGCAATGCAAGGTCAACCGGCCGACGTGGTCAAGCGGGTACAACCGCTGCACACCTCGGCGTTCGACATTGCCTTGCCGGACAACTCGGTCGACAGCATCTTCTGCATGCGTCTGCTGCACCACATCGGTGAGTCCGAGCATCGCCAGGTGATCCTGCGCGAATTCGAGCGCGTGAGCCGCGACAGCGTGATTGTTTCATTGTGGGTAGACGGCAATTTCAAGGCCTGGAAGCGCAAGCGCGCCGAGCTGGACCGGCCGAATCGTGATTACCAGAATCGTTTTCTGATTCCGGCGGCGACGATCGAAAAAGAATTTGAACAGGCCGGTTTCCGCATTCAGGAACAACTGGACTTTATACCGCTCTATGCGATGTGGCGGGTTTACGTATTACGCAAGAGGTAACGGATGGCAGTGCAAGCAGCAGTTGAAGCGAACGTCGCTTCGCAAGATGGTTTCGATTATTACTGGGCCCAGCGTGGCGAATGGGTTGAAGAACCTAACGTGCGCCGCGGTGGCGAAAGCGGAGTACAGCGTATCGTCGGTCGCGACGGCCAGTTGCTGTACGCCAAGCGCCAGACCGGACACATCTATCGCAGCTGGTTGCACCCGTTCGGTCGTCCTACCGTATTGCGCGAACTCGATGCGCTGACTGGCGTGAGCAAGCTCGGTGTACGTGTGCCGCAAATCGTTTTTTGTGGCGCCCAGCCTGATCCGCAGCACAAATGGCGTGCGCTGCTGGTGACCAAGTCCCTGGACGGTTTCCAGGAACTGGAGCACTGGCTGGCCGCTGCCGGTGGTCGCGATCAATGTGGCGACGTGGTCTACGAACGCGTGCTCAAGGATCTGGCGGAAAACCTCTCGCGCATGCACAAAGGCCGTTGGCAGCACAGCTGCATCTACATCAAGCACGTATTCGTGCGGGTGACCGGTGAAGGCGAGTCGGCAAAGGTCGAAGTGGCACTGATCGATCTGGAAAAATGCCGCCAGCGCCTGACCGCCTATCGCGCCGCACAGCACGACATGAAGCAACTGCGTCGCCATTCGTCGTTCCGCGATGCTGACTGGAAAAAACTCGTCTATTTTTATGAGACGGCGTTTGGCAGCGCTATCAAAGGTTTATAGCGATGAAACTAGAAATTGCACGAGGTTTGTTTCTGGTCGGAGCCATGGCAGTCGCTTCATTGGCGGTGGCTGCCTGGGAGCAGCCACGCATGCAGGTCATCGGAGCGTCCACCACGGACGCTCATTGCACACTGCCACGGGTGGCGAAAGCCTCCGTGGCGACCCAGCCCGATCATGATTTGCTGTTGTTCATGTTCGGGCTTTCTCAAGGGATGAGGCCAGCCAGTTGAAATTGATGCCCACATAAAAGGCTTCGCAGATGCGAGGCCTTTTTTTATGCCCGGCTTTATCGGTTCACACATTGATCGTTCCCACGTTCTGCGTGGGAATGCCTCAAGGGACGCTCCGCGTTCCAATGGGACGCAGAGCGTCCCGGGCTGCATTCCTTTGCTGCGCGTGGGAACGATCAATGCAGACCCCTGTGGGAGCGAGCCTGCTCGCGAATGCGGTGGCTCAGTCGCACTGATGGCGACTGACACACCTTCGCGAGCAGGCTCGCTCCCACAGGGGAGATGTTTACTACTTGGGGTCGGGTTTCGCCAGCAGGGTATAAACGCACGGCAACACGAACAGCGTAAACAACGTGCCGATCGACATCCCCGTCGCAATCACCATGCCGATATCAAAGCGGCTGACCGCCCCCGCGCCCGTAGCGAGAATCAGCGGCACCATGCCGAACACCATCGCCGCCGTGGTCATCAATACCGGGCGCAAGCGAATCGCCGCGGCTTCTTCTACCGCTTCGCGCGCGGTAAGGCCTTTGTCCTTGCGCAACTGGTTGGCGAACTCGACGATCAGGATGCCGTGTTTGCTGATCAGGCCGATCAGCGTCACCAGCCCGACCTGGGTGTAGATGTTCATGCTTGACCAGCCGAGGAACAGCGGGATCAGCGCCCCGCAGATCGACAGCGGCACCGTTACCAGAATCACCAACGGATCGCGGAAGCTTTCGAACTGCGCCGCCAGCACCAGAAAGATGATCGCCAGCGCCAAGGCGAAGGTGACCCACAAGGCGCTGCCTTCCTGAACGAACTGGCGCGAGGCGCCGCCATAGTCAAAGGCGAACCCGGCGGGTGCTTCCTCGCGCGCGATCTGCAACACGGTGTCGATGGCTTCACCCATGCTCACCAGCGGGAAACCGGAAATCTTCGCCGCATTGAGTTGCTGGAACTGGTTGAGCTGACGTGGCCGCGCGCGGTCGCTCACCTTGATCAGGGTCGACAGCGGCAACAGTTCGCCCTGGGTGTTTTTCACGTAGTAATTGTTGAGCCAGTCCGGGTTGTCGCGGTAGGGCCGTTCGACCTGCGCGATCACTTTGTAACTGCGGCCCTCGATGGTGAAACGGTTGATTTCCGCTTCGCCTAGCAACGTTGCCAGCGTGCCGCCGAGGTCCTGCATCGACACGCCCATCTGCGCCGCCTTGGCGCGGTCGATATCGACCACCACTTCCGGCTTGTCGAAGGCCAGATCGAGATCGACAAAGGCGAACTTGCCCGACTCCATCGCACGTTTCTTGATCCGGTCGGCGACTTGCAGCAGCAGCTCGTAATCATTGGCGGTGTTGACCACGAATTCGAACGGCAACCCTTCGCCGGTGCCGGGCAGGGAGGGCAGGTTGAAACCGAAGATCTGCAAACCCGGAATGCTTTCGAGTTTGCCTTGCACCTCCGGCAGGATTTCCATTTGCGTGCGGCTGCGCTCGTTCCACGGCTTGAGCAGGAAACCGCCGATACCCGCCTGCACACCGTTGTAGCCGTTGATCTGGAACGAGGAGTAGTACTCGGGGAATTCCTTGAAGATCGTGATGAATTCGTCAGTGTAGGTGCTCAGGTAATCGAGGTTGGTCGGCTGCGGCGCGCTGGCCATCATGAAAATGATGCCCTGGTCCTCATCCGGGGCCAGTTCCGACTTGGTGAACTTCAGGAACACCGGAATCAGGCACAGCACGATCACGGCAAATACCAGCACCACTGGCCGCGTGTTCAGCGTGCCATGCAGCATGCTCTGATAGCGACGTTTGAGCCTGTCAAAGACCCGGTCGAGACGATGGGCCAGGCCGCTGGGGTTCTGGTCATGCCGCAGCAGGAACGCGCACATCATCGGTGACAGGGTCAGGGCCACGACGCCCGAGATCACCACCGCACCGGCCAGAGTCAGGGCGAACTCCTTGAACAGCGCGCCGGTCAGCCCGGTGAGAAAGCCAATCGGTGCATACACCGCCGCCAGGGTGATGGTCATCGACACCACCGGCATGGCGATTTCGCGGGCGCCCTCCAGTGCGGCATCGAACGGTGTCTTGCCTTCCTCGATGTGTCGATGGATGTTTTCCACCACGACAATCGCATCGTCCACCACCAGGCCGATGGCGAGGACCATCGCCAGCAGTGTCAGCAGGTTCATCGAATAACCCATCATCTGCATGAAGAACATCACGCCGATCATCGACAGCGGAATGGTCACCACCGGGATCACCACCGAGCGCAGCGCACCGAGGAACAGGAACACCACGACGATGACGATCAGCACCGCCTCGAACAGGGTTTTCACCACTTCGTCGATCGAGGCCTGAATGAACAGCGTGGCGTCGTAGGCGATTTCGCTTTTCAGGTTCGGCGGCAGCTGTGCTTCGAGTTCCGGCATCAGCTTGCGCACTTCCTTGATCACGTCCAGCGGGTTCGCGCCCGGTGTGGCCTTGATGCCGATGTACACCGATGGCGTGCCGCCGAACGAGCTGATCGAGTCGTAGTTTTCCGCGCCCATCTCCACCCGTGCGACATCACTGAGCAGCACGCGGCTGTCGCCGTCGACCTTGAGCGGAATCGCCGCAAAGGCTTCGGCGGACTTCAGCTCGGTGTTGGCGTTGATGCTGGTCACTGTGTACTCGCCTTTCACTTCGCCGGCGGCGGAGAGAAAGTTGTACTGGCGCACCGCGTTGGTCACGTCAGCGGCGCTGAGACCGAAACCGGCGAGTTTCACCGGGTCGAGCCACAGGCGCATGGCGAACACCTGGTTGCCAAGAATCTCTGCTTCAGCCATGCCCGGCAGGGTTGCCAGTTTTGGCTGGATCACCCGTGACAGGTAATCGGTGATCTGCGGATTGCTCAGGTCCTTGCTGAAGAAGCTGATGTACATCAGCACCGAGGCATCGGCGGATTCCTTGCTCAGCACCGGGTCTTCAGCGTCCTGCGGCAGCTTGTTTTTCACCTCGTTGGCCTTGGCCAGCAACTCGGTGAACAGGCGGTCGGTGTTGGCGCCGATCCGCGCATAGATGGAAATCACCGAGAAGTTCTGCCGACTGACCGAGGTCATATAGTCGATACCCTCGGCACTCGCCAGACTTTGCTGCATCGGCTGGGTGATGTAGCCCTGAATGGTTTCGGCATTGGCCCCGGGGTAGGCGGTGGTCACCGTGATCAGCGCGTTTTCCATTTGCGGGTACTGGCGCAGCGGCAACTTGCTCCAGGCCTGGAAGCCGAGCAGCACAATCAACAGGCTGACCACGGTGGCGAGCACCGGGCGGCGGATGAACGGGTCGGTAAAAGCCATGGGGATTCCTTGATCAGTCGGCGCGAGGCGGACTGTTCTGCTCGCCGAGGGTCTTGTCGTCGCTGATGGCGATATGTGCGCCGTTGTCCAGTTTGATCTGGCCGGCCGTCACCACTTGTTCGCCGCTCTGCACGCCCTTGTTGATCATCACCAGGCCATCGCGGCGCTCACCGGTTTCGATGAAACGGCGTTCGGCGATCAGCACCGGCTGGCCTTTTTCGTCTTTTTCGACGCTGCCGTCCTCGGCTTTCTTCTGCCCGACCACATACACCGAGTTGCCGTAGAGGGTGTAGGTGATCGCGCTCTCCGGCACCACGATGTGTTTCTGTGGCTCCGGCAGCAGCACGTCGAGGCTGGCGAACATGCCCGGCAGCAGCTTGCCATCGGGATTGGCCAGGGTCGCGCGGACCAGAATGTTGCGCGTGGAGCTTTCGACGATCGGGTTGATCGCGCTGATCTTGCCGGCGAAGTTCTGCTTCGGATACGCAGCGACGGCGATCTGTACCGGTTGACCGATGGCCAGTTTCGGCACCGATTGTTCAGGCAGGTAGAAGTCGGCGTAGAGGCTGCTCAGATCCTGCAATGTAGCGATTCTGGTGCCGCTGGCGAGGTAGTCGCCGACGTCGACCTGACGGATGCCGATGGTGCCGCTGAACGGCGCGAGAATGCGTTTTTTCGCCAGCGAAGCGTTGAGTTGATTGACCGTGGCCTTGTTCTTTTGCAGCACGGCGGAGAGCCGGTCGTACTCGCCTTTGGAGATGGCGCGGCTGTCGACCAGTTGGCTGCCGCGGCCGAAGTCGAGTTGTGCCAGGCCGAGATCGGCCTTGGCGGTTTCCAGCAGCGCAGTTTCCACGGCGCTGTCGAGTTGCAGCAGCGGCTGCCCGGCCTTGACCTTCTGCCCCGATTCGAACTTGAGTTCGGTCACCGTGCCGGCGACTTCCAGGCTCAGCTCGACACCTTGCAGCGCCTTGAGCGTGCCGACCGTCGGCAGGCGCATCTGCCACGGCTGTTCGCTGGCCCTGGCCACGGCGACGCTGATCGGCGGTTTCGGTTTGGAAAAGCCCTGGATCATCGTGTAGATCGAAAAGGCTTTGTAGCCGCCCAGTACCAGGACGATCAGCAAAACAACACCCAACATGATCAGCATGCGGCGACGCAGCATATTTCCAGTTCCTTGGATAAATCAGGTGAGACAGGCGGGCACATTACTCCGAGTACAAGGGGTATTCCAACTGGCAGTTATTACAGGTGATGAAAAGGGCGAGCGCCATGAAATGACGCTCGCCCTTGAGGTACTACCGGCCATTGCCGCGCGCGGCTTATGCCATCAGGTGCAGATGGTTGTCCCAGAGCCCTGCGGGCAATTCCAGCGGCTTGGCCAATAGTTCGGCCTGACGGCAATCGTAATAACGGCAACGCCCTTGCCCTGAGGTCACGACAAAACCGTCCTGCACCGCACCGACACCGGCGCAATCGGGTAACGGCGCGTCGAGGCGCACTTCGCCGCTGTCCAGGTCCCAGATGAAGAAGCGGTTGCCGCGCGGCGCGGTCAGCGCGACCAGGCGTAACTCGCTGTGTACCGCGACGCTGGCGGTGTAATGTCCCATCGCCTGCAACTGATGCTCGGGCACCGGAAACGCCACGAACGACTGCCCCGGTCGCTTGATCGCCAACAGCTCCGAGCGCTCATGGGAGGGGCCCATGAATTGCTGACCGGCGACGATGGTACCGTCACTGGCGATGCCCAGGTGACGTACGCTGTTCATCTGCTGGGCGAGGGTTTCCTTGCTCAGCAAAGTACCGTCGCGCTGCATCAGCACCAGGCTCGGCTCCATGGCGTTGAGGTTCATGTCGACGCGGCTTTCCGCTTCGGTACGAATCCCGCCGTTGGCCACTACCAGCGTCTCGCCGTCGGGCATCCATGACACCTGATGCGGGCCGAGGCCATGCGTGGAAATCTCGCCGCTGTGCACCAGCCGCGCGCCTTCGAACTTGTACACACCGAGCAAGCCGCGACCGGGATCGCTCGTGTCGTTTTCGGTGGCGTACAGGTATTCGCCGTCCTTGTGCACCACGGCATGCCCGTAGAAATGCCGGTTCGGCTGTGACGTCACGGTTTGCAGCAAGGTCCCGTCGCGCAGGTCGATCAGGTAACTTTCGGTGCCCGGACGCCGGGCCACGAACAACGCGATCGGCTGCGTCGGGTGGTTGATGATGTCGTGGCAGCGCTGGCCGACCTGCGTGGCGAACACCCGCGTACCGTCGAGCCGATAACCGACGGCGTAATGCTTGCCGTCGGTGTCGTCGCGCGCCGACAACAGCAGCGGGCTCTGATCCTTGCGTTTGAACAGCGTCCAGCCGCCCAGCGTCACTGCTCCCAGCAGCACACTACCTAAAGTCAGAGCCTGGCGTCGCAGCATGGCACTTGCCCTCATCAGTCACCGTCGTTGGCGTTGAAGCCCAGTTGAATGCCCAGCGCCTTGGCCAGCTCGCCTTCGTGCAGGCGATGGACGACGTTGAGGCTGTCGTAGATATCGTTCAATTGCTGGCGACCGGCGTCATCTTCAAGCATTTCGCCGAGCGAGCGCTGGGTGCTGTCGAACAGTTTCAGCGAGGCAGCATAGGCGGCGTCGATCTTGTCGGCCAACGGCTTCTGCTCGTCGGGCAACAGACCGCGCAGGCCTTTGTTGTCGACGCCTTCCCAGACGGTTTTGGCCGCTGCGAGGCTGGCTTCCAGTGCGGTCAGCGACGACTGGCTGCGCCACGCATCAGCCTGGAACGGCTGTGGCACGCCCTTGCTCTGGCGGCCCATTGGCGTGCCGAGCTTTTTCTTCAGGGTGTCCAGTGCGGTGACCTGCACGCGCAGCAGATCGGCGATCGCTTCGTGGGAGTCGGCGTAGCGCTGGTTGGGGAACTTGCTCATCTGCGCAAGCATGCCGTCGGTGGTGTTCCAGCTCTGCAGAATCTCTTCGGCCAGTTGCTTCTGGCGTTCGCCGATAGCGATCAGCAGCGGGCAGTATTTGGCTTTCTGCTCGGCATTGGCGACATCAGGCTTGGCATCGAAGAGGATGTATTCGTAGGCCGACAGGCCTTGAACCACCACACTCGATTTGGCCAGTGCCGCGGCGTCGATCTGCGGCTGGGCAACGACCAGTTGCTCGACCTGACGGCCCACGAGGTTCTTCTTGTCCGGCCAGAACTGCACCTGCCACGAACGATTGCCCTCGGCCAGCGGGCCGATCAGAAGCGGTTGCAGTTCAGCCCAGGCCTTTTGCGCGTGAAGGAAATCGGCGCGCGCGGTTTCCAGGGTTTCCTTGCCCTGGCAGTAGGCGAGGGCGCTGACCGCCAGTTGCTTGTCAGCTTCGACCCAGCGCGTGTAGGTCGGCAGGATCACCGATTTGGCAATGGCTGCCGACGTGACCGCTTGCGGGTCCTGCGGTGAGCAGGCGCCGAGGGCGAGCGCGGCGAGGCTGGTGAACAGTAGCTTGGGACGGAACATGTCGGGCTCCCGATTCTTTTTCAGTATTTAAAGTGAGTTCAAAAATGCCAGCAACGCAGCACGTTGCTCGGCATTGAAAGACAAAACCTGTTGCTGCGCGGCTTGCGCTTCGCCGCCGTGCCAGAGCACGGCTTCAAGCAGATTGCGCGCGCGACCGTCATGCAAAAACTGGGTGTGGCCGCTGACCGCTTGCGTCAGGCCAATGCCCCACAACGGCGGGGTGCGCCAGTCGCGGCCGGAAGCCTGGAATTCGCTGCGATTGTCCGCCAGACCGTCGCCCATGTCGTGCAGCAGCAGATCGCTGTACGGGCGAATCACCTGATTGGCCAGTTCCGGTTCGGCGGCGTTGGCGGCGGTGGTGTATTTCGGCGTATGGCACGACTGGCAACCCGCTTGGAAAAACAGATTCTTGCCCGCCAGCACCTCGGCATCGTTGACGCCGCGTCGCGCCGGCACCGCGAGGTTGCGGCTGTAGAACAGCACCAGCCGCAGAATGTTATCGCTGACTTCCGGTTCGCCGTTCGGCCCGTTGCCGTTCGGTGCCTGCTTGCAGGCGGTTTGCGCGTCGGAGCAGTCATCGAAGGGACGCAGGCTGGTGGTCAGGCCCATGTCACCCGAAAACGCGTGAACATTTTGTTGATTGAGGTTCGGTTGCCCGGCTTTCCAGCCGAAACGGCCGATCACGGTTTTCTGCAGTTCATCGTCCCAGACCCAGTTCGGCCGGCCGTTGATGCCCTGGTTGTCTTTGGCTTGCGCGGCGGCGTTGGCGAGAATTGCCTCTTCCGGGACCGCTTCCAGCAGACCCAGTCCGATCATCGGCGGCGCCACTCGCACAGAGAACCGCGTGTCGGGGTGCATCGGCCCGTAGCCCAGTTGCGTGATCTGCAGGACCGGTTTGCGCAGTTCAACCTCGGTGCCATCCGCGAACCGTACCGGCACCGGCGTGTAGTCGACGCGCACCTTGCCTTCCGGGGCGACACCTGGCACGGCCATGTCCTGGAGCTGGCCGCCGTAGACCGGTTCTGGCACCACGCCAAGCTGTTCGATGACTTTGGCGTATTGCGGCGCATCGGCAATCGACAGCCTGACCAGCATCGACACGGCATTGGTTGCGTCCGGCGCCGGTGGATGGCCGCGACCGTCCTTGATGTGGCAGTTCTGGCAGGCGTTGGTATTGAACAACGGGCCGAGGCCGTCGCGCGCGGTGGTGGTCGACGGCGCGATCACCCACGGGCTGCGAAAGAAGCTGTTGCCGACGCTGAAATCCACCCGGCGCGACGGCGGCAGGTTGGCCGACGGCAGGGAAAACGCGTTCTGATCACTCTTGCGCACCGTCGCCGCGCCACCCGAACGCGCCTCACCGGGCTCGGCCTTGGTGAAACGCGGGGCGTCATCGCAGGCACTCAGGCCCAGGGCCAGCAACAGTGCGGACAAGCGAAGAGGCAGCGAGGGCATCAGACATCCTGCAGACGGGCGAAAACAAAGGCGCAAAGTCTAACAGGGCCGGGGAGTTTGAATAAGAGGAATTATCGTTTGCTTGATTTGCGGCAGAGTTTCACTTGAGGCCGTGCGGCCCCTATCGCTGGCAAGCCAGCTCCCACAGGTTTTGCAGTGTTTGCAAAATCTGTGTACGCCAACCGATCCCTGTGGGAGCTGGCTTGCCAGCGATGGGGCCATCAGCATCAACACAAAAGGCAGAGATGAAAAAGGCGACCCGAAGGTCGCCTTTTTTGCAGCGGACGCTGTGATCAGAACTCGTGATCGGCGTTGTCCGGGTTCAGGTCGCTGATGCCCAGTTTGCCGGCAGCGGCTTCGATCGAGCCGGTCTGCTTGACCAGCGCGGCGATCGCGTCACGGACGATCTGGTTGCCCGCGGTATTGCCGGCCGCGATCAACTGGTCGTAGTGCTCACCCTTGTTGGCGTGATCGACCATGACCTGGATTTTGGCTTCGGTGGCGGCCAGATCGGCTTTCAGTGCGGTGTCGGCAGCCGGATCAGCCTTGGCCACCAGCGACGACAGGCTGGCGCCGGTCATCTTGGTGCCGTCGACGCGGGTGTACTCGCCCAGGTAAACGTTACGTACGCCTTTGGCATCGTAGAAATGCGAGTAGTGGGTGTTGTCGCTGAAGCAATCCTGCTCGTCTTCCGGGGAGTTGGCTTCCAGGGAAACCTTCATGCGCTCGCCGGCCAGTTCGCCGAGGGACAGGCTGCCCATGCCGAACAACATTTTGCGCAGCCCCGATTCACCCGGCTCGGCTTCCAGCGTGGCGCGGTAGTTGTCGGCCACGTTCGGCTTCCAGTTGCCGACCATTTCTTCCAGGTCGCTGACCAGCAGCTCGGTCACGGCTTTCAGGTAGGCACGGCGACGGTCGTTGTGACCGCCGGTGGCGCCGGCGCCTTCCAGGTAGTCCGAAGCCGGACGGTTGCCAGCACCCGGGCCGGTGCCGTTGAGGTCCTGGCCCCACAGCAGGAATTCGATGGCGTGATAGCCGGTGGCGACGTTGGCCTCGGAACCGCCCAGCTCGTTGAGGCTGGCGAGTTTTTCGGCGGTGATGTCCTTGACGTCGACCTTGTCTTCGCCGACCTGAACTTCGGTGTTGGCGATGATGTTGGCGGTGGCGCCCGGGTTGCCCAGCGCGTGCTCGTAGGATTTGTCGACGTAGTCGATCAGACCTTCGTCCAGCGGCCAGGCGTTAACCTGACCTTCCCAATCGTCGATGATGGTGTTGCCGAAGCGGAACACTTCACTTTGCAGGTACGGAACGCGCGCGGCGACCCAGGCAGCCTTGGCGGCTTTCAGGGTGTCGGCGTTCGGCTTGGCGAGGAACGCGTCGACCGCGCTCTGCAAGGTTTTCGCGGTGGATTCGGCATCGCTGTAGACGGCGAAGACCATGTCGGCGTAGTGCGCGACCACGGCCTTGGCGGCAGCATCGTCGACTTTACCGGCAGCAGGCGCAGGCGTAGCGGCAGGGGCTGGAGCAGCGCTGCTGGAAGCCGGCGTCATTTCGGAGGCTTTTTCTTTGTCCTTGCCTTCGCCGCAACCGGCGAGGGAAATAGCGATGGCCAGCAGACTGGCGGTAGCCAGAGGCATACGAATCATGGCGAACATCCTGCTTCGGTAGTTGAGTGGACTGGCGCCGGAGGCGCGCAAAACTGCGACATAATGCAAATCTTTCGCATTATGTGTAAAGGGTTGTGGCTGGAAATATTTCTTATTTACAACATGGGTGCGCTGGATCAAGCGCACCAGCCTGCGTGGCAGGAGGCGCCGCGTTCACGGCGTTTTAGAGAATGGCGGCGTTGCTGCGTTGCGCCTGCTTGAGGTAAGCGCTCAACTCACGGGCTGGCAGCGGTTTGCTGTAGTGATAACCCTGACCCTCGTGGCAGCCTTCGGAGATGATGTAGGTCTCCTGCTCGGCGGTCTCCACGCCCTCGGCAATCACCTGCATGCCGAGGCTCTTGCCCAACTGGATGATCGCGCGAACGATGGTCGCATCGTCGTCGTCATCGAGCAGATCCTGGACGAAGCTCTTGTCGATCTTGATCTTGTCCAGCGGCAGGCTTTTCAGATAGCTCAGCGATGAATAACCGGTGCCGAAATCGTCGATGGCGATCAACGCTCCGGAGCGGCGCAAGCTCAGCAGGTGCTGGGCAGCGGTGCTGATGTCTTCCATCAGGCCGGTTTCGGTGACTTCCAGTTCCAGACTGCGCGGCGGCAAGCGGTACATTTGCAGCAGATTGTTGACCACCCGCGGCAGCTCGGCGTGGTGCAACTGCACTGTCGACAGATTGACCGCCATGCGCAGATCGGCAAAACCCTGATCGTGCCATTCGCGCAACTGCTTGCAGGCCTGATCCAGCACCCACTCGCCAATGGCGATGATCGTACCGTTCTGCTCGGCCAGCGGAATGAACAGGTCCGGCGGCACCAGACCGTGCTCGGGATGCTGCCAGCGAATCAACGCTTCGACACCGACCACGCGGTGATCGCGATAGCTGATCTGCGGCTGATAGACGAGGTAGAACTGATCGCGGATCAGCGCATCGCGCAAATCTTTTTCCAGCTCGCGGCGGCGACGCATCTCGCTGTCGACACTGGCGATGTAGAACTGATAGCGGTTGCGTGAGCGAGTCTTGGCCAGGGTCATGGTCTGCTCGGCTTTCTGCAACAGCTTCTCGGTGCTGTCGCCATCCTCCGGAAACAGAGTGATGCCGATGGTCGCGCGCAGGCGGATCTCCTGATGATCAAGGGCGAATGGCGCCTCCAGATCGTCGAGGATGCTTTGCGCCAGCTCCGCCGCTTCGTAGGGCTGTTCGATATCGGCCTGGACCAGCGCGAACTGATCGCCGCCAAGACGGGCGAGGGCGCCGAGGCGACCGCTGTGGGCGCGCAAGCGGTCGGCCAGGGCCAGCAGCAGCTGGTCGCCGGTCTGGTAGCTGAACTGCTCGTTGATGCCTTTGAAGTCATCCAGTCCAACACACAGCACGGCGACCCGGCGTTGCAGCTTGCCGGCGTCGATCAGAATCTTGTCGAGCTGCTGCTGCAATTGCTGGCGATTCGGCAGGCCGGTAAGGAAATCGTACTGAGCCATGCGCAGCAGGCTGTTTTCCGCTTCGTGACGCAGGTGGGTGTTGCGTTCGATTGATTCCAGCAACTGGTTGGCGGTGTTGATCCAGATGCCCAGCTCGTTTTTCTCGTGACCTTTGAGCAGCGGGATTTTGTGTTCGCTGGGGCGATCCGGGTTGATCTCGGTGAGGTGCTCGATGATTCGCGACAGCGGCTTGGTCAGCAGCCAGTGATAGACCAGGTACAGCACCAGGCCCATGGCCAGCGCCCGCAGGACTCCGGAAATGAAGATGATCACCGAACTGACGATAAACCCTTCGCCGTAGGTGGCGGTGTCGAGGGTAATGCTCAGGTCGCCGTAATACTCGCTGTACGGCCCGCGCCCCACCAGTTGGGTGGTGAAGGTGCGTTCCTGCCCGAGGATCAGGTCGGTCAGCCAGCGGCTGCTGGAATGCTGCAGCTCGCGGGATTTCTGCGCGAGCATGGCTTCGTTGGGGTGGCCGATGGACGCCTGACGCACGGCGTCGTCCTGGAACAGGCCTTCGATCACCTGCATGCCCATTTCCCGGTCCAGGCTGTACACGGCCTGAGTCGACGGGTCGCGGAACATGTCGAGGATGCGCTCGGCGTCGCCGGCCACCGCCTGACGGGTCTTGTAGGCATCGAAGACGATCTGCGCACAGCTCAAGACCACACCGACGATCAATGCCGACAGGAGCACGACCCGGAGCAACTTCACCGACAAGCTGTTCTTGAGTTCCAGCTTCAAAGGGGTATTCCTTGTTCCGTGCGGGTAGCGTCAAGTTGCCATGAGTATTGGCAATCCCGGGGTGGCAGTCAAAGGGACAATCGAGGCCAGGGAGATTCACCCGTGCCTCGGCCAGAATGCTGCCATTTGGAGTATTAGCTCTGAATTAACTGTGTCGGTAGTGGCTGCCCTCAACTTGAGCTTGCGCACGATATTTTTTGCGCTGTGCAAGAGTAGCCGCCCGTGGGCTGCCGACCAACGGCGCAAAGCTGCTTTGAGTGTGAGAAAAGCGCTATGGGCGGGCATAAAAAAACCCGGCAATAGCCGGGTTTCTTGTCTGGCGCGCAGCTTAAGCGGTGAAGGTTTTGCCTTCGAACTGCTCGGCCACGAACTTCCAGTTGACCAGGTTCCAGAACGCTTCTACGTACTTTGGACGCACGTTGCGGTAGTCAATGTAGTAAGCGTGTTCCCAGACGTCGCAGGTCAGCAGCGGGGTGTCGCCGCTGGTGATCGGGTTGCCGGCGCCGATGGTGCTGGCCAGGGCCAGGGAACCGTCAGCCTTTTTCACCAGCCAGCCCCAGCCGGAACCGAAGGTGCCGATCGAGGTTTTGCTGAACTCTTCCTTGAACTTGTCGAACGAACCGAAGGCTGCGTTGATCGCTTCAGCCAGCGCGCCGGTTGGTTGACCGCCAGCATTTGGCGCCAGGCAGTTCCAGTAGAAAGTGTGGTTCCAGACCTGAGCGGCGTTGTTGAAGATACCGCCCGAGGAAGTCTTGACGATTTCTTCCAGGGTCTTGCCTTCGAACTCGGTGCCTGGCACCAGGTTGTTCAGGTTCACGACATAGGTGTTGTGGTGCTTGTCGTGGTGGTATTCCAGGGTTTCCTTGGAAATGTGCGGCTGCAGGGCATCGTGTGCGTAAGGCAGCGGCGGCAATTCGAAAGCCATGATGATTCTCCTAATCAGGTCTGTTGCGGTGAGCGCAAGGCCGATCACGGGCGGCCAGAAATGCACCGGCGAGTTTTTACTCTTTGCGGCGCAGGGTCTGGATCATAGCACCGGGGTTGCGGCATAACCACGCAACAACTGTGTGGGATAGAGGTTCCAGAGCGTTTTCGAATATTCAGGAAGCCAGGATCAGTTGCCCGGCCACGGTGAACATCATCAGCGCTACCACCAGATCGAGAATCCGCCAGGTACTCGGCCGAGCCAGCCACGGTGCCAGCCATGCCGCGCCCAGTGCCAGGGTGAAAAACCACAGCAGCGAAGCACTTGCCGCACCCACCACATAGGCCCCCGGCACCGATTGCTGGGCGCCGAGCGAGCCGATCAGCAACACCGTGTCCAGATAAACGTGTGGATTAAGCAGCGTCACCGCCAGCGCACTGAGCAATACCGCGCGCAACGAACGCACGGCTTGGTTCGCGCCCTGGTCCAGGCTTTGTTTTGAGCAGGCCCGGCGCAACGCCTGGCTGCCATACCAGATCAGAAACGTCGCGCCGCCCCAACGGGCGATCGCCAGCAGCGTCGGGTTCTGCGCCAGAATCGTCGCCAGCCCGAACACTCCGGCCGCCACCAACAGCGCATCGCAGGCCACGCACAGCGCAGCGACCGGCAAATGATGTTCACGGCGCAGGCTCTGCGCCAATACGAAGGCGTTCTGCGTACCGATCGCCATGATCAGGCCGAGGGCCACCAGCAGGCCGTTCACATAGCTTTGCCACATAACGTTTACTCCGCGTCATAAAGTGCTTGCTGGCTATTTTCCGGTCGGACGCGGTATAAGAAAAACCAATATTGCTGATCGCTCATTAGGAAAACTGATGTTCGACTATAAATTGCTCTCCGCGCTGGCCGCGGTGGTGGAACAGGCTGGCTTCGACCGGGCCGCGCAGGTACTGGGTTTGTCGCAATCGGCGATTTCGCAGCGGATCAAACTGCTCGAAGCGCGCGTCGGTCAGCCGGTGCTGATTCGTGGCACACCGCCGGCGCCGACCGAGATCGGCCGACGCCTGCTCAACCATGTGCAGCAGGTGCGTTTGCTGGAGCGCGACTTGCAAAGCGTCGTCCCGGCGCTGGACGAAGAGGGTCTGCCGGATCGTCTGCGCATCGCGCTGAACGCCGACAGTCTCGCCACCTGGTGGGGTCAAGCGGTGGGCGATTTCTGCGCTGAACAGCAGTTGCTGCTCGACCTGATCGTTGAAGACCAGACGGTCGGCCTCAAGCGCATGCGCGCCGGCGAAGTGGCGGCCTGCCTTTGCGCCAGCGAGCGACCGGTGGCCGGCGCGCGCAGTGTGTTGCTCGGGGCGATGCGTTACCGCGCCTTGGCCAGCCCGGCCTTCATCGAACGGCATTTTCCTCAGGGCGTGCGCGCCGAACAACTGCCGCGCACGCCGGCACTGGTGTTCGGCCCGGACGATTTTCTGCAGCATCGCTATCTCGCATCGCTGGGCGTCGATGGTGGTTTCGAACACCATTTGTGTCCGTCTTCGGAAGGTTTCATTCGCTTGGCCGAGGCCGGAATCGGCTGGGGACTGGTGCCGGAGTTACAGGTGCGCGAACAGTTGCGCAGCGGCGTATTGCGCGAGTTATTGCCAGATAAACCGATCGACGTGCCGTTGTACTGGCATCATTGGCGCAACGGCGGGCAATTGCTCAACCTGCTCACCGAGCAATTACTGCGCTCGTCACCGCAATGGCTAGTGGCTTAGAAGCAGCTACGAGCGTCAAGCTGCAAGCGGCAAGCGCAGCGTTTTAACTTGCAGCTGATGGCTTGTAGCTTGCAGCTGTATTCGTGGAGTTTTTGATGAAGATTTTGGTTACCGGCGCGAGCGGCTTCATTGGCGGGCGCTTTGCGCGTTTCGCCCTGGAGCAGGGCCTTGAGGTGCGCGTCAACGGGCGCCGGGCCGAGAGCGTCGAGCATCTGGTGCGCCGTGGCGCCGAGTTCGTGCCCGGCGATCTGACCGATGCCGAACTGGCCCGCGAGCTGTGCGCGGATGTCGAAGCGGTGGTGCACTGCGCCGGTGCGGTCGGGGTGTGGGGGCGTTATCAGGATTTCCATCAGGGCAACGTCCAGGTCACCGAGAACATCGTCGAGGCTTGCCTCAAGCAGCGCGTGCGACGCTTGGTGCACCTGTCGTCACCGTCGATCTATTTCGATGGCCGCGATCATCTCGGTCTGACCGAAGAACAAGTACCCAAGCGCTTTCGGCATCCGTACGCGGCGACCAAGTACCTGGCCGAGCAGAAGGTCTTTGGCGCCCAGGAGTTCGGACTGGAAACCATCGCGCTGCGCCCGCGCTTTGTCACCGGGGCCGGTGACATGAGCATCTTTCCGCGCCTGCTCAACATGCAGCGCAAGGGCCGTCTGGCGATCGTCGGCAATGGCCTGAACAAGGTCGATTTCACCAGCGTGCACAACCTCAACGAAGCCATGCTCAGCAGTCTGCTGGCGGCGGGCTCGGCGCTGGGCAAGGCCTACAACATCAGCAACGGCGCGCCAGTGCCGCTGTGGGACGTGGTCAATTATGTAATGCGCAACATGGACGTGCCGCAGGTGCGCAAGTATCGCTCCTACGCACTGGCCTACAGCGTTGCCGCGCTCAACGAAGGCGCCTGCAAACTCTGGCCGGGGCGTCCGGAGCCGACGCTGTCGCGGCTGGGCATGCAAGTGATGAACAAAAATTTCACCCTCGACATCAGCCGCGCCCGGCATTATCTGGACTACGATCCGAAAGTCAGCCTGTGGTCGGCCCTCGACGAGTTCTGCGCCTGGTGGAAGGCTCAGGACATTCGCTGAAACCATTCGGTCGGCCGGCAATGAACCGCGCCCCCGGATGGGGGTCAATGCCTGCGGCTGCGGCGGTTATACTTCGCAGCATTTAGCCATCACCGCGTTTCTCAAAGGTTGCCTCAATGTCCATGCGTAACGATGCTCACGACGACGATTTCGATAACGTGCCCAGCCTGCGCGCCGACCCTTTCGATGACGATGACATCCCGACCACCGCGCGCACCTCTGTGCATTCGCGCACGCCGCCGGTGGTCAAGGTCAAGGCAGCCAGCACCGGGCCTTTGTGGGCATTGGTCGGCGCACTGTTCTTTGCCTTTATCGGTCTGGCCTGGTGGAGCTTCCAGCAAATCTCGCTGATGGAGCAGCAACTGGTCGCAACCCAGGAAAGCTTTGCGCGGATCAGCGAAGAAGCGGCCGGGCGCCTGCAGGACATTTCCGGCAAGGTGGTGGCCAGCCAGTCCAACGTGAATAGCGACAGCGAAGCACTGAAGCTGCAAATCAAGCAACTGGAAGGCAAATTGCTTGATCAGAGCAAGCAGCAGCAAGGCGTTGCCGGGCAGGCCAGCGATCTGGACAAGCGTCTGGCGCAGATGACCGCGCAGACCAGCGAACTGCAGAACGCCAACAGCCAGTTGCAGGCACAGGTGAAAACCTTGAGCACGGAATTGGCGACGCTGAAAAGCACACCGGCTGACACCAGCAAGCTCGACGCGGAATTGAAAGCGTTCGATGCGCAATTCAAAAGCCTCGGCGCCGATATCGTGGCGCTGAAGAAACAGGGCAACCCGAGCGCCGCCATCGATCGGCTCGAGCAGGAAATCGTCGTGCTCAAAAGCGAGCAGGACAACCGCCCGACAGCGCCGCAGGGTGGCGGCAACACCGCGGAGTTCGACGCCTTCCGCGCGCAGATGACCCGCAACCTCAACACCCTGCAGGCGCAGATCCAGAACCTGCAACAGCAGATCAACGCGCGACCTTAGCGGTCATCGCTGTGGCGGGGCATCTCTCGCCACAGCGACCGCGTAACGTTCAGAAACCCTCTGAATGTCCCTACATCAGCCCGGGCCGTCTACGCTCTTGAAACACCAACAAGAACGAGGGATGCGCTATGGGTTTTTTGCACAAAGTGGCCTGGCTTGGCGTGATGCTATTGGCCGGTTTCGGCCAGGCCAGCGCCGCGACCGATGGCAAGGACGACAGTCAGGCCGCCGTCGCGTTGCTGGAAAAAGCCCTGGCTTATTACCACGACAACGGCGACAAGGCGTTCGCCGCCTTCAGCCGGCAGGGTGAGTTTGTCGACAAGGATCGCTACGTCTTCGTGGTCGATACCAAGGGCGTGATGCTGGCCAGCGGCGGACCCTCTGCGGCGCTGATCGGGCGCGATGTCAGCGAAGTGCTTGGTCCGGATTTGCAGAAAGCCTTCAAGGACGCCCTGAAAGTACCGGAAGGCAACGGCATCCAGCAGGCCGAATACCGTTGGCAGAACTGGGCCGACGGCAAGGTCGAACGCAAGCACGTGTTTTACCAGCGCGTCGGCCAGCGAATTCTGGCGGTCGGTTATTACCTGCCGCGCGCTTCGGCGGAGCAGGCCAAGGCACTGCTGGATAAAGCCGCGGCGGACCTTGTTAAAGACGAGAAGGGCACGCTGACCGCCGTCAACTCGCTCAAGGGCGGCTATCTGCAGGATGACCTTTATGTGTTCGTGGTTGACCTCAACACCCGACGCTACGTGGCCCACGGTACCAACCTGCGTCTGATCAACACCGATTTCGCCAAGGTCAAGGATCCGGAAGGCAAACCGGTGGGTGAACCTATTCTGGCGCTGATCGGCAAGCAGGATGAAGGCGAGTACGAATATCGCTGGAAAAACCCGGTAACCGGCAAAATCGAGGACAAGCACGCCTATCTGAAAAAGGTCGGGCATTTCCTCGTTGCGGTGGGTTACTACAGCCCCTGACCGAAACACCGCGCCCCCTTGTGGGAGCGAGCCTGCTCGCGAAAGCGGTGTGTCATTAAATCTGATGTCGGCTGACACGACGTCTTCGCGAGCAGGCTCGCTCCCACAGGTTTGGCAGGGGTGACAGTTATTTCGCGCCGTGTTCGCGCCCGCGCAGCAGGTTGTTCGGCATGGCAATCGCTGCAGCCAGCCCGAGCAGCGACACCGCCGCACTCACCCACAGCAGATGCCGGAATGTCACCAGCAGCTCTGCGCGCAAGGCATGCTGCGCATCCCCCGGTGCGGCGTTGAGGCCATCGAGCAGGACGTTGCCCGAATGCCCCTCGCTGAGCAGCGAACTGCTGGCCAGGTGGGCGAAACTCGAATGCTGCAGCAGCGCCAGCAGCAGCGCCGACATCAATGCCACGCCGACCGCGCCACCGAGGGAGCGAAACAGGTTGGTGGTGCTGGTGGCCACGCCGATGTCGCGTTGTTCCACCGAATTTTGCGTACCGACCAGCGAGGTCGGAAATTGCATGCCGCCGGCGATACCGCTGAGCAACATGAACACGCCGCTGAGCAGCGTGGCTTCCGGTGGGCTGAAGGCCATGCCGAGAATCGAGATCGGCATCAATATCGCGCCGGTGAGGATCTGTGGTTTGTAGCGCCCGGTGATCGAGGTGCGGCGACCGGCGAAATACGCGCCGATCGGCAGCCCCATCGCCAGCGGCAGCAAGTGCAGCGCGGCGCTGTCGGCGCCGGCACCGGTGACGCTCTGAAAGCGCAGCGGCATCAGCACGATCAGCGAAATGGCCTGGAAACTGGTGAAGAAAATCGTGCACCAGCACAGCAGGGCGCTGCGGTTGGCAAACAGGTGCATCGGCAGCAACGGCTCGCGCGCGCGCCGCTCATGCCAGACGAACGCGGCCAGCACCAGCACTGCACAAGCGAGCAGACCGAGCACTTCGCTGCTGCGCCACGAATGCCCCTGGCCGACCTCGGTGATCCCGAGCAGCAGGGCGGTCAGACCGATGATCATCAGCACCGTACCGAGGTAGTCGATCACCGGTTTGCGCTGCGGTATCGGCAAACCGCGCAGGTTGCGCCGGGCGACCCACCAGGCGCCGAGGCCCAGCGGCAGGTTGATCAGAAACACCCAGCGCCATGACAGGTATTCGGTCATGTAGCCACCCAACACCGGCCCGGCAACGCTGGCCACCGCATACATGCTGCTGAAATAGCCCTGATAGCGACCCCGTTCACGCGGCGGCACGATGTCGCCGATGATCGCCTGACTCACCGAAATCATCCCGCCGGCGCCGATGCCCTGAAGAATGCGCGCCAGTACCAGTTGCTCCATGCTCTGCGCCATGCCGCAAAACAATGAAGCCAGGGTGAACAGACCCATGCCGAACAGCATCAGTTTGCGCCGCCCGTACAGATCGCCGAGCTTGCCGTAGATCGGCACCGCCACGGTCATCGCCACCATGTAACCGGAAATCACCCAGGCCAGCAGGCTGACGTCCTTGAATTGCGCGGAGATGGCCGGCATCGATACGGCGACGATGGTCTGGTCGAGCGCACCGAGGAAGATCGCCATCATCAAGGCGACCAGCACGCTGCGAATGGCCGGTTTGGGTGTTTCAGGCGGGTTCAGAGTGGTCACGGAAAACCTGCGGGCAGTGATGGACCCGCACGGACATGGCGAGCGGGAATGCTCGCCAGTGTAAGTCGGTAGGAAGCTATTCGATAGCCTCGTACGCAAGCCCGACGTAATTTTCTGCAATGGTTTTGCGCCCGGCTTCGGAGTCGACGAAGTAGTCCAGTTCCGCGGCGCTGATGCGCTGGTTGAACGCGTCGTGATCGTCGAAGCGGTGCAGCATCGAAGTCATCCACCAGGAAAAACGCTCGGCCTTCCACACCCTGCGCAGGCAGACTTCTGAGTATTTCTCCAGCAAGTCGGTGCGCCCGTCGCGGTACACCTTCAGCAAAATATTGAACAGCGTGCTGACATCGCTGGCCGCCAGGTTCAAGCCTTTGGCGCCGGTGGGCGGGACGATGTGTGCGGCGTCGCCGACCAGGAACATGCGCCCGTACTGCATCGGTTCGACGACAAAACTGCGCAGCGGCGCGATGCTTTTTTCGATCGACGGACCGGTCACCAGTTTCTCCGCCAGTGCGCTGGGCAAGCGGCTTTTCAATTCGTCCCAGAAGCGCTCGTCGCTCCAGTCCTCGACGTTGTCATCCGCCGGTACCTGCACGTAATAGCGGGTGCGCGTTTGCGAACGCATGCTGCACAAGGCAAAACCACGTTCGTGACGGGCGTAAACCAGTTCGTCGTGTACCGGCGGGGTGTCGGCGAGAATGCCCAGCCAGCCGAACGGATAAACCCGCTCGAAGACCTTCAGGCTATCGGCCGGAATCGACTGCCGGGCGACACCGTGGAAACCGTCGCAGCCGGCGATGTAATCGCAATCGACCCGCCAGCTTTCGCCATCCTTTTCGAAAGTGACGAACGCTTCGTCGCTTTTCATGCCGTGCGGAACGACATTGCTCGCCTGATAAATCGTCGGCGCGCCGGCCTCCCGACGAGCGGCCATCAGGTCGCGGGTAACTTCGGTCTGGCCGTAGATCATCACGGTTTTGCCACCAGTCAAAGCGTGCAGGTCGATGTGCACCTGGCGCCCGTCCAGCGCCAGTTCGAAGCCGCCATGGACCAGCCCCTCGGCGTCCATGCGCTGACTTACCCCGGCCTGGCGCAACAGCTCTACCATGCCCTGTTCAAGCACGCCGGCGCGGATGCGCCCGAGTACGTAATCGGGGGTCTGCCGTTCGAGGATAAGGGTGTCGATGCCAGCGTTGTGCAGCAACTGGCCGAGGAGCAAACCGGAGGGGCCGGCGCCGATGATCGCGATTTGGGTTTTTAGCGTTTTCATTGTTTTTATGGCTCGCAAGCGTCACGCGGCAAACGCCGGTGAGGGTTTTTTATGGATCGAGTGCTTGCATTTTTCCCTTGCGGGTCTGTCAATTGAAGGTGAAAACTGAGCCGATACCTGTACATTCTGCCAATCGGTGCGATTATCGCCCACACCCCCGAGGCCTGGATGGAAGTGATGAACAAGCCTGAGCTGCCTTCGATTCCCGTGTTCAAGCTCTACGGTGAAAGCCTGGACTGGCCGACCCCTGACTTGCTGCACTGTGAAACCATTTCCTCACGCAGTCGCGAACACGAATGGGAAATCAAACCCCATCGCCACGCTGATCTGTGCCAGTTGCTGTTCGTTTTCAAAGGTCAGGCAGAGCTTGAAATCGAAGGCCAGCGCACGCAATTGCAGACCCCGGCGATCCAGGTCCTGCCACCGCTGTCGGTGCATGGTTTTCGATTTTCCGAGGACGTCGAGGGCTTCATCGTTACCCTCGCCACACCGCTGATCAACCACTTGCAGGCGCAATTGGGCGATTCGGTGCATGCGCTGGCCAGCGCCGAGCATTACCCGGCCGGTGCGGACGGTGACTATCTCAACAGTCTGTTCAGCGCCTTGCAGGCCGAGTACAACGGCCATCAACCGGCGCGGGAAATGCTCATGCATTCGCTGGTCAGCGTGATCATGGTCTGGGTCAGTCGCCAGGCGATCGTGCGCCACAAAGCCAGTCAACGGCCGCAGCGTCAGCGCGAATACCTCAATGGCTTTATTCAGTTGGTCGAGGAAACCTATCGCCAGCATGTGAAGGTCGAGGATCTGGCCCATCGCCTGGGCATTTCCGTGTCGCACCTCAACGGCACCTGCCGCGAGCTGGCCGGACAACCGGCGTTGCAGATCATGCACGAGCGTCAGTTACTCGAAGCCAAGCGCTTGCTGACCTACACCAGCATGACCATTTACGAGATGTCGGAGCTGTTGGGGTTTTCCGACCCGACCAACTTCACACGCCTGTTCCGGCGTCGGGTGGGGATATCGCCGAAGGCGTTTCGTGATCGCCTGAAGGCCGAGCAGTAATCCTGACAACACCGCCAAACCCTGTGGGAGCTGGCTTGCCAGCGATAGGGGTGGATCAGGCGCCTGCAATGCTGAATGTCTGTCTGCAATCGCTGGCAAGCCAGCTCCCACAGGGGCTCAATTAAAGCCCGACCCATCAGCGCAAAGCATTGAGCGTCGCATTGTGCGGAATACAGCGCTCGTAATTGCAGCTCGCGTACTCGCGCGGCAGCTGACGCAACTGCTCGACCCGCCAGGCCGCGGTGCCGTACAGCGCCAGCGTGGCGGCGCAGGTGATGAAAATAGCGGCGTATCTTTTTGTTTTGATGTTCATGGCGATGACCTCTGAACGACATACCCTGCGGTACTACTTTCAGCATAGGTCAGTGAGGGGCAGCTGCAAGCTTCAAGTTGTAAGCTGCAAGTTGAGTCATGACGGCGCTAGCTTGTCGCTTGTGGCTCGCCGCTTGCAGCTTCGTCCCATTGCGGATGTTCGGGGAAGCGTTCCACCAGAAAATCCAGCAGGCTGCGCAGTGCCGCCGGCATGTGCTTGCGCGAGGCATACACGGCATAGATGTTCATTTGCCGTGGTTCGGCGTGGGGCAGCAGGCGTACCAGTTCGCCGCTGTGGATATGCACGCCGGCCTGATAGGTCGGCAGCATCGCCACTCCGGCGCCGGCGAGGGTGGCGCGCAGCAGGGTGCTGGCCTCGTTGGCGCTGATGTTGCCCTGCACCGGCACCGAAACCGCTTCGCCATCTTCTTCGAAATGCCACAGGCTTTTGCCGAAATACGAATGGGTCAGGCAGTTGTGCCGGCTCAGATCCTCGGCCCGTAACGGTGCCGGATGTTCTTGCAGATAGGCCGGCGCAGCGCAGACCACCGAACGGCACACGGTCAGACGTCTGGCGATCAGATTGGGGTCGAGGTCGTTGCTGGTGCGAATCGCCAGGTCGATGCGCTCATCCACCAGATTCACCGTGCGATCGAGCATTTGCAGATCAATGCTTACACCCGGATAGCGCTTGACGTAAACCGCCATCGCGTCGGCCAGTTGCGCCTGACCAAACGAGGTGCTGACGCTGATCCGCAGCAGCCCGCGCGGGGCGTCGTCGGGTTCGCTGACGGCGGCCTGCATGTCGCTCGACAGTTCGAGCATCTGCCGGCAGCGCGGCAGGATCTCGTTGCCGGCGGCGGTCAGGCTCAATTTGCGTGTGGTGCGATGCATCAGGCGCGCGCCGACCCAGTCTTCGAGCTCGGCCAGATAACGCGACACCACCGGCCGCGAAAGGTCCAGATGATCGGCCGCCGCCGACTGGCTGCCGAAATCGACCACACTGACGAATACGCGCATTGCTTGTAGCCGATCCATGATTTGCCCGCTTTCAGAAACAAACTATGTTCAAGCATCGCATTTTTTGTACTGAGTCAGGCAACTAAGCTCTGTCCCATCGCCAGCAACGGCATTCGCACAGCGGAGCAACAGATGATCGGCTTCACCACACTCAAACGCGTTGTACTCGCCACGGCAGCTCTCGGTTTCGCGGCGCACGCAGCGGCGGCCAGCCTGACCCTCGACGTCTACAACCCGGGCACCCAGGCGATTTTTCCGGTGACCTCGGTGCTGGTCAGCGGCGAGAAAGAAGCGATTCTTGTCGACGCACAGTTCGGTAAATCCCAGGCGCAACAGGTGGTGGAAAAAATCCGCGCCAGTGGCAAGCAACTGACTACGATCTACATCAGCCATGGCGACCCGGATTACTACTTCGGCCTCGACACGCTGACCCAGGCCTTCCCGAATGCCAAGGTGCTGGCCTCGCAGCCGACCGTCGATCACATCAACCAGACCGTTGCCGGCAAACTGGCTTTCTGGGGTCCGAAAATGGGCGCCGATGTTCCAGCGAAAACCATCGTGCCGGGCGTGCTCAAGGGCGACAGCCTGACGCTCGAAGGGCAGAAATTGCAGGTGATCGGCCTGCAAGGCAAACAACCGGATCGCAGCTTCGTCTGGATTCCGTCGTTGAAAGCGGTGGTCGGCGGCGTGGTGGTCGCCGAGAACATTCATGTGTGGATGGCCGACACCCAGACCGCGCAATCCCACGCCGACTGGCTCGACACGCTGCGTTCGATCGAACGCCTGAAACCGGCCACGGTGATACCAGGCCACTACCTGGGCGACAGCAGCCGTTCGCTGACCAGCGTCAAGTTCACCGCCGACTACATCAAGGCATTCGATGCCGAAACCGCCAAGGCCAAGGATTCCGCAGCATTGATCGCGGCGATGAAGAAACGCTACCCCTCGCTTGGCGAAGAAAGCTCGCTGGAGCTGAGCGCCAAAGTCGCCAAGGGCGAAATGGCCTGGTAAGCCGGATCCGCATACGCAGCACTCTCAAGCCAACTGGAGAACGTCATGAGCAAGATCGCAATCATCGGTGCCACCGGACGTGCCGGCAGCCAATTGCTGGAAGAAGCCCTGCGTCGTGGGCACAGCGTTACCGCCATCGCCCGCGACACGTCGAAGATCGGCAGCCGTGCCGGTGTAGTGAGCAAGAATGTTGATGTGCTTGATGCGGCGGCGCTGCAGGACGCAGTGTCCGGTCACGATGCGGTGATCACTGCCGCGCATTTCGCCACCGTGCCAGCGGCGGCGATTGTCGGGCCGGTGCAAAGCGCCGGGGTGAAACGCCTGCTGGTGGTCGGCGGTGCCGGTTCGTTGTTGTTGCCGGATGACACGCGGGTGATCGACAGCGAGGGATTCCCGGCCGAGTACAAAGCTGAAGCCAGCGCAGGGGCGGCGTTTCTTGAAGCATTGCGTGAGGAGCACGATCTGGACTGGACGTTCCTGTCGCCGTCGGCGGAGTTTGTTGAAGGGGAGCGCACAGGCACGTTTCGTGTCGGCAAGGATCATTTGCTGGTGAGCAGCGAAGGGCGCAGCTGGATCAGTTTTGCCGATTATGCGATTGCGCTGATCGACGAAGTGGAAACGCCGAAGCATGTGCGTCAGCGGTTTACTGTGGGTTATTGACTGAGGTGACGCTGAGAGACTGGTCTGGCTTCAGATCTTTTCCCCCTCACCCCAGCCCTCTCCCCAAAGGGGGCGAGGGGGAAGGGAGCCGATCTTCATGCTTTTCCAGGCCTGAGTTCGACTCACTGTTGCAGGTCGGCGCAGCTAGACCAAACAACACGGTCAGTCCCCTCTCCCTCTGGGAGAGGGTTAGGGTGAGGGAAAAAGGCCTCAGCGCAAATGCGCCTGCTCAACCAGCCAAAGCATCAACTCCTCCAGCTGCGGCGACGGCTGCGCTGCGGCAGGCACCACCACGTAATACGCCAGCCCCGTCTTGACCTTCAATGCAAACGGCATGACCAGCCTTCCCGCGTTCAGATCATCACCAATCAGCGACCAGTCCCCGATGGCCACGCCCGTGCCGTGCGAGGCCATCGACATCGCCTGATCCAGCGTCTCGAAATGCTGACCGTCGTTGACGTTGTTCAACTGCAGCTGCGCCGCCGTCAGCCACACCGTCCAGTCGTGGGGGTCGGGGGTTGGATGCAGCAACAAATGCTGTTGCAGATCTGCGGGGTCCGACAGTTCCGGCGGGCCTTTCAACAGCGCCGGCGAGCACACCGGTGTCAGTTGTTCATCGAACAGGTGCAGGGCGGTTGCCGAGTTGTCTGGCGGTGTTCCGTAGATCACCGCGGCTTCGAAAGGCTCACGCTGAAAATCCACGCCATGGGCCAACGTGGTGGTGAGTTTCACCGGCACGTCCGGGCGTTCCTTCTGCCACTGCAACAGGCGCGGTACCAGCCAGCGCATCACGCAACTCGGCGCTTTCAGTTGCAAGGTCTCGCGCTTGAGGCCGATCTGTTCGTTGGCTTCGCTGATCATGGCGAAGACCTTCTCCACTCGCGGCAGCCACTCGCGCCCTTCGGCTGTCAGCTCCAGACCGCGGGCCAGACGAATGAACAACTCATACCCCAGATGATTTTCCAGCCCGGCGATCTGCCGGCTCACCGCCCCCTGAGTGATGTGCAACTGCTCGGCGGCGCGGGTGAAGTTGCAGCACTGCGCCGTGATCAGAAACGTATGCAGCGCGGGCAGGGGAGGCAATCGTTTCATGTGGATCCAAGGTATGACGTGAGGACATGGCTAGTATGACTTTTAATCGATTGTTGCCGCCAGCGGCCGACCGTTCAATGAGCCCATGTTCAGGCCATGTGGGAGCGAGCCTGCTCGCGAAAGCTGTTGCACATTCAGCATTGATGTTGGCTGACCCAGCGCTTTCGCGAGCAGGCTCGCTCCCACAAGGGATCTGTATTTTTAGCTGACAGAAGGGCAATCGACATGGCGACGTGTGGCGAAGTACTGGTCAAGTTACTCGAAGGTTACGGGGTCGAGCAGGTGTTCGGCATTCCCGGCGTGCATACCGTGGAGCTGTATCGCGGGCTGGCCCGTTCGAGCATCAACCATGTCACGCCTCGGCATGAGCAGGGCGCCGGTTTCATGGCCGACGGTTATGCGCGCACCAGCGGCAAACCGGGCGTGTGTTTCATCATCACCGGCCCGGGCATGACCAACATCACCACGGCGATGGGCCAGGCCTACGCCGACTCGATTCCGATGCTGGTGATCTCCAGCGTGCAGAGCCGCAGCCAGTTGGGCGGCGGGCGCGGCAAGCTGCACGAATTGCCGAACCAGAGCGCGCTGGTCGGCGGCGTCGCGGCGTTTTCGCACACCTTGATGTCGGCCGCGCAATTGCCGGGCGTGCTGGCCCGCGCATTTGCCTTGTTCCAGGCTGGCCGCCCGCGCCCGGTGCACATCGAAATTCCATTGGACGTGCTGGTCGAAGACGCCGACGAACTGCTCGCCAGCCTGCCGGTGCACATCGACCGCGCCGGTGCCGCGCCGGCTGCTATCAGCCGCATGACCGAATTGTTGGCCGGCGCGCAACGGCCGCTGATCCTGGCGGGTGGCGGTGCCATCGACGCCGCTGCTGAACTCAGCGAGCTGGCGGAACTGCTTGACGCGCCGGTGGCATTGACCATCAACGCCAAAGGCCTGCTGCCTTTGACGCACCCACTGTTGATCGGCTCGACGCAAAGCCTGGTCGCCACCCGCGCACTGGTCGCCGATGCCGATGTAGTGCTGGCGATCGGCACCGAACTGGCCGAAACCGATTACGACGTGACCTTCGCTGGCGGTTTCGAGATTCCTGGCAAGTTGCTGCGTATCGACATTGATGCCGATCAGACCGTGCGCAACTATCCGCCGCACATCGCGCTGGTTGCCGACTCGCGCAACGCCGCGCAGGCCCTGCTCAGCGCCTTGTCGCATAAAGCGTTGGCCGAGCGCCGCAACGATTGGGGGCAAGTACGCGCGGCGCGTCTGCGTGATGAGCTGGCGGCGAGCTGGGACACCGCGACCCTGGCGCAGACGCGTTTCCTTGAAACCGTGCTGCAGGAATTGCCTGACGCGGTATTCGTCGGCGATTCGACGCAACCGGTGTACACCGGCAACCTCACCTTCAATCCCGAGCGCCCGCGACGCTGGTTCAACTCGTCGACCGGTTACGGCACCCTCGGTTACGCCTTGCCAGCGGCCATTGGCGCCTGGCTCGGTGGGCCACTGGAGAAAGGCATTCGTCCGCCAGTGGTGTGTCTGATCGGCGACGGCGGCCTGCAATTCACTCTGCCGGAACTGGCCAGCGCGGTCGAAGCGCGCACGCCGGTGATCGTCCTGCTGTGGAATAACCAGGGCTACGAAGAGATCAAGAAATACATGGTCAACCGCGCCATCGAACCGGTCGGGGTCGATATCTACACGCCGGACTTCATCGGAGTGGCCAAAGCCCTCGGCTGCGCCGCCGAAGCGATCAGCTCGGTAGCGCAATTGCGCAGTGCGCTGCGTGCCGCTACCGACCGCCAGGGTCCGACCGTCATCGAAATCGACCAGAACCAGTGGATGCAGGCGGTGGCCCAATGATCAATTTCCCAACCACACTCGACGGCCTCTACATCAACGGCCAATGGTCCGCTGGCCGCGAGCATTTGCGGGTGATCAACCCGGCCACCGAAGCGCTGCTGACCACGGTCAACGGCGGTGACGAATTTGCGGTCGAGCACGCCGTGACCGCGGCGGTTGCCGCATTCAAGGACTGGTCGAAAACCACGGGTGCCGAGCGCGCTGTGGTCCTGCGCAACATCGCCAACGGCGTGCGCAACGGTCGCGAGCACCTGATGAACCTGCAATCGAGCAACAACGGCAAGCCGTTGTTCGAAGCGGCGATCGATGTCGATGATGTCATCGCGACCTTCGAGTACTACGCCGAACTTGCCGAAGGCCCTCGACGCGCAGCGCGACACGAATGTGCCGCTGCCCAGCGACGACTTCAGCGCGCGTCTGCGCCGCGAGCCGTGCGGTGTGGTCGGGCTGATCGTGCCGTGGAATTTCCCCATGGTCACCACCGCCTGGAAACTCGCCCCGGCGCTGGCGGCCGGCTGCTGCGTGGTGCTCAAACCCTCGGAGGTCACGCCGTTGCCGGAGCTGGAACTGGCGGCGATCATCGCCGAGTCCGGTCTGCCCGAAGGCGTATTCAATCTGGTCTGCGGCACCGGCCTGGCCGTGGGCGCGCCGCTGTCGGCGGACCCACGCATTGCCAAGATCTCCTTCACCGGCAGCAACGCCGTCGGCGTGCAGGTGATGCAACGCGCGGCGGAAACGGTCAAGGGCGTAAGTCTGGAACTGGGCGGCAAGTCTTCGCTGCTGGTGCTCGAAGACGCTGACCTGGAGCTGGCGGTGGAGCTGGCCTGTGGCGGCGGTTTCTTCAATGCCGGGCAGATGTGCTCGGCCACCAGTCGCGTGCTGGTCGCCGATGAACTGGCAGACGAATTTCTCGCGCGCCTGCAGCAGCGAGCGCAGGCGATCCGCGTGGCCGACCCGTTCGAGGCGGACGTGGAAATGGGCGCGCTGGTCAATCAGGCGCAATACCAGCGCGTGCTCGGCCACATCGATCGCGGCCTCAGTGCCGGCGCCAGACTGGTATGCGGTGGCAATCGTCCGGCGCACCTGCCGCGCGGCTTTTTTTGCAGCCGACGGTGTTCACCGAAGTGCCCCTCGACAGTGCGCTGTGGTGCGAAGAGATTTTCGGCCCGGTGTTGTGCGTGCGCAGTTTCAGCAGCGAAGCCGAGGCGATCGCCTTGGCCAACGACAGTCAGTTCGGCCTGGTCGCCAGTGTGGTGACGCGTAACGCCGAGGCTGCCGAACGTGTCGCCAATGCCCTGCAGGCCGGGCTGGTGTGGCTTAACGCGCCACAAGTGATCTTCCCGCAGACGGCGTGGGGCGGTTACAAACAGAGCAGCATCGGCCGCGAACTGGGGCCTTGGGGCCTGGCCGCGTTTCAGGAAATCAAACACGTGATCCGGGCGGTGTAGAAGCCTACCCTCCTCCAGCCCTCTCCCTGGGGAGAGGGAGCCGACCGAGGTGTCTGGCGCTATACATCGACCTGAAAGATCTAGTCGATTATGGACTTGATGTCTCTGATTCTGGATTCAGGACCGATATCTCAATTCGGCGAACCTCTTCAATATCCCCAATCAGTCCCCTCTCCCTCTGGGAAAGGGCTAGGCGGGCGGCGTTCCGATGAGGGGCTCTTGAAGGTTCACACCGACAGCCGCAACCGTGCGAGATCCCTTAACGGCGGCGCGCCAAACAGGCGGCTGTACTCGCGGCTGAATTGCGACGGGCTTTCATAGCCCACGCGATACCCCGCCGCCGACGCCTCCAGCCCTTCGGTCAGCATCAAGCGCCGCGCCTCTTGCAGGCGTAACTGCTTTTGGTACTGCAACGGACTCATCGCCGTCATCGCCTTGAAGCGGTGATGCAAGGTCGAGACGCTGAGGTTCACTTCTTTGGCCAGATCGTCAATGCGCAGCGGCTGCTCGAAGTTGCCGTTGAGCCATTTGATCGCCTGACTGATGCGATGGCTCTGGCTGTTGGCAATCGCGATTTCGTACAAGCGATGGCCCTGCGGACTGCGCAACAGGCGATAGAGAATTTCGCGGCGAATCAGCGGCGCGAGCATGGCGATGTCTTTCGGCGCATCGAGCAGTCGTGCCAGACGCAGCACCGCGTCGAGCATCGAACTGTCGATGCGCTCGACATACAGACCACGCCCGGTCGGGCGGGTCGGCACGCCCATCGGGCCGGCGTCGGCGATCAGCGCGGTGATTTCGGTCGGATCAATATCCAGGCGCACGGCGAGGATCGGTTCGTCCGGCGAGACATTGACCACGCGCCCGCTCAGCGGCATCGAAACCGATACCACCAGGTAATTCAGCGGGTCGTAATTGAAGTACTCGTCGGCCAGCCGCACCTCTTTGCGACCCTGGGCCATGATGCACAGCGCCGGTTGCGCGAGCACCGGGGCGAAGTCGTGGGACTGGGTGTGACGCGACATGAACAGCGAGCCGATGGCGGTCTGGTAGCTGCCATCGTCGCTGGTGTTGCGGCGAATGATCGCCGCCAGCTCCGCGCGCTGTTTTTCCATGTCAGCAGTGGGTTCGGCTTGAAAACGATCGAATGACGTCATGCACGGCATCCTCGGCAAGTGAGGTGGAATGCAGCAGAGCATAAGTTTGTGCAAGCGCGAGCGGTAGACACATTCTGTCAAATGCTTGCCTGATCGTGCCGGCGCTTGCCCGGCTGCCCAATCACAGCAGGACGCGGCCCGGCAAACTTGCTTGATACGCCGTATGACAAGCCTGTGACAAGGATTTACAGCTTGTTACAGGTGCAGGGCGCGGCCACGCAGGATTGGGCAACTCGACGACAGGAATCGACTAACGGCGCAAACGCCTCGGCCCTTAATCTGTGCTTCAGTCGCAGCCCGCCCCTGGCTGCCACGCGATTTCATGGAGGGTTGATCATGTCCAAGCAGATGCCTGTCAGTCATATGGCTTTCGTTCGTGCCCAGGCCGGACGTTCGGCGGAACTCGGTGTGCGCCTGAGCGCGTTGATCGAAGTCTCACGATCGGCACCCGGTTGCCTGAGTTTTTCCTTGCAGCAATCGCAATGCGATCCAGAGCTGTGGCTGGTGTCCGGGTTCTGGAGCAGTCAACAGATGATGACTGCTTATTTCAACAGCCCATCGATGGAAGTGTTCGCCGAGCTGGTACAGGACCTGGTGGTCAACAGCCTCGATTTTCACACCTTCCGCGACGTCTCCGCGGCACAAGCCCTGCACCAGTGCCCGGCGCCGGTACACAAACTCGTCGGTTGAGGGTTTAATGGCCGGCTTATTTGTCTGAGCCGGGATGTGTGACATGGCACGTAAAGAGTTCGAACGCTTCGAAGCAGTTTCCGCAGTGGTCCCCGTCGAGTTGGGCGGCAACAAGGGTTATTACGCAGCGATTGCGGTCAAGGCCCTGGTCGATGGCGGTGCGCCACGCTTTCACAAATTGCTCGATGAGCAGGTGTTTCCCGGTGCCATTGCCGCCGACGACGCCGCCATCAACGAACTGGACAAACTCAAGGGCGTCACTGATGACGCCGAGCTGATCTGGTAAGCGCTTACTTGCTGGCGCCCGGACGCCACATCTTGAACAGCGCCTCCGGCCCCAACTGGAAATAGTCCGCCGGCCCGCCGCCGCGCAGAATCGGTTGCGCCGCGGCGGTGTCGTAGATGCCGTCCTTCAACAACCACTTGGCGATGTGCACGGCGACCACTTCGCCGAGGATCAGCCAGCTCGGCACGGTTTCGCCATCGGCGCGCTGCAACTGGATGATCTGCGTGACCTTGCACTCGAAGGACACCGGACTTTCTGCCACGCGCGGCACGGCGATCACCTTCGACGCTACGGTCGTCAGCCCCGCCAGTTCAAACTCGTTCACCTCAGGCGCGACCATCGCGCAGCTCTGATTCATCTGCTCGGCCAATGGACGTGTGGCGAGGTTCCAGGCGAATTCGCCGGTCTGCTCGATGTTGTTCAGGCTGTCTTTGCGGCCGACGCTGGAGAAGCCAATGATTGGCGGAATGTAGTTGAACGCGTTGAAGAAACTGTACGGCGCCAGGTTGAGCTGACCTTCGGCACTCTGCGAAGAAATCCAGCCGATGGGCCGCGGACCGACGATGGCGTTGAACGGATCGTGGGGCAGGCCGTGGCCGTTGGCGGGTTCGTAGAAGTGGATGTCATCGGGCATGGCGGGTGGTCCTGCGCTGTGTTTTTCGAGCGCTACATAGTGCAAGCCCGCGTCGCAGATTTCCAGCCGGATGCAAACGCTCCCAGAGGGTTTTGCGTTGGTTTCAGAACATCTCGTCGCCACAAATGATCAAGCCCGGCCGAAGCCGGGCTATGCGCTATATCACTGCAATCAACTGATCGCGGCCGATTGAGTGCGGTCGTAGCCATCTGCAGCGATGGTAGCGGAGCCGGTGCGGTCGTAGCCATCTGCAGCGATGGTAGCGGAGCCGGTGCGGTCGTAGCCATCTGCAGCGATGGTAGCGGAGCCGGTGCGGTCGTAGCCGTCAGCGGCGAAAGTGGCTGAGCCAGTGCGGTCGTAGCCATCTTCGGCGACGGTGGCAGAGCCCGTGCGGTCATAGCCGTCAGCGGCGATAGTGGCAGAACCGGTGCGGTCATAGCCATCCGCGGCAACAGCGGAGCCGGTGCGGTCGTATCCATCGGCAGCAAACGTGTTGGCGGCCAGAACGGAAAGGGCGAAAGCGAGGATCAGTTTGGTTTTCATGTGGGTCACTCCAGATTCGTTGGCGGGTGTGTCTTGCATGGGGTTAATGCTACGCCAACTAAATTGATTAAAAAGCGCAAATTTATGCTAGAAAAGATCGATTAAGTTGATATTAAGGGCGGCGCATATTTTTCGCTTTCTTCGCAGGAGCGAGCGTCGCGCAGGTCATCGATCAGGTAGGGGCAGGATGCGTTGGCGGGATTAATTAGCGATTAATCGATTTGAGGGGAGGTTGATTTTCAAGCCTGTAGACCGTGGAGCCCCTGTCGCGAGCAGGCTCACGCCTACAAGGGGTTGGTGTCGACCACCGATCCCTTGTAGGAGTGAGCCTGCTCGCGATGGGGCCCATCAACGCCACCGTTGCAGTGGCGCTGCGAAACCCGATCAGTCAGTCACAATCCGCGAATGCTTCTGGGTGTCTTTCATGGTGATGTACACCAGCAACGACACGGCGATGCACGCTGTGACATACCAGTAGTAACCGGTTTCCATGCCGATGCTTTTGAACCACAGCGCGATGTATTCGGCAGTGCCGCCGAAGATCGACACGGTCAGTGCGTACGGCAGTCCGACGCCCAGAGCGCGGATCTCGGTCGGGAACAGTTCGGCTTTGACCACCGCGTTGATCGAGGTGTAGCCGCTGACGATGATCAGCGCCGCCATGATCAGGAAGAACGCGCCCCACCAGGTCTGAATGGTGTGCAGGGTCATCAGGATCGGCACGGTGAAGATCGTCCCCAGCACGCCGAAAGCGATCAGGATCGGCCGACGCCCGATCTTGTCCGACAGGCCGCCGATGATCGGTTGCAGGCACATGAACAGGAACAGCGTGGCGGCGGAAATGGTGGTCGAATCGGAAATGCTCATGCCGACCGTGTTCACCAGGTACTTCTGCATGTAGGTGGTGTAGGTGTAGAACGCCAGGGTGCCGCCCATGGTCAGGCCGACCACGGTCAACAGCTCTTTGGGGTGGCGCATCAAGGTGCGCATGGCGCTTTCCTTGGACTTTTCTTTCTTGGTGAACGACTCGGTTTCTTCCATGCCGCGACGCAGGTAGAGCGCAACCACGGCACACAGCGCGCCGATGGCGAACGGGATGCGCCAGCCCCACGCGTACAGTTGCTCGGTGGTCAGCGTGTTCTGCAGCACGATCAATACGCCCAGCGCGATGAGCTGGCCGGAGATCAGGGTCACGTACTGGAAACTCGAGAAGAAGCCGCGACGTTCCTTGGTGGCCATTTCCGAGAGGTAAGTGGCCGAGGTGCCGTACTCGCCACCGACCGACAGGCCTTGCAGCAGACGGGCGAACACCAGCAGGATCGGCGCGCCGATGCCGATGGTTTCGTAGTTCGGGCTCAGCGCGATCAGCAGCGAGCCGAAGCACATCAGGTAGACCGAGGCCATCAGGGCTTTCTTGCGGCCGACCTTGTCGGCGTACATGCCCATCAGCCAGCCACCGATCGGACGCATCAGAAAGCCAACGGCGAAGATCGCTGCGGTGTTCATCAATTGCGCGGTGGTGGAACCGGCGGGAAAGAAGGTTTTCGCGAAGTACAGCGAGAAGGCGGCATACACGTACCAGTCGTACCACTCGACCATGTTGCCGACGGAACCGCTGAAGATCGATTTGATCCGGCTGGCGGTGGTTCTTGCTTTGACCGGCGCAGCCGCCGACCCAAGTGGCAGGGCGTTGGAGTTATCCATTGAAGGATCCTTCGTTTAATTGTTTTTGTGGAGCGCGTCGAAACGCAGCCTGCCGGGGCTGTAGCAGAAGCTGTGCCAACGGGGGAGGGCCGGTTTAGAGGGGCTGGCGGGACTGGGTGAGCGGTATATCGCCGAAGGATTTGGTTTGATGAGCGGATTTCCGCTTATTGAGGCGCAAGCCCAAAGCCCCTCACCCTAGCCCTCTCCCGGAGGGAGAGGGGACTGACCGAGGTGTTCTTGGAAGTAACGCCGACCTGGAATATCGAGTCGAACTCAGGTTTCGAAAAGCATGAAGATCAGCTCCCTTTCCCCCTCGCCCCCTTGGGGGAGAGGGCTGGGGTGAGGGGGATGGTTGCGATCGTTCCCACGCTCTGCGTGGGAATGCCGCAACGGACGCTCCGCGTTCGGCTTCGAAGGGGACGCGGAGCGTCCCGGGCTGCATTCCTTTGCTGCGCGTGGGAACGATCATCGTGCATCACTCCGCGACAAACATCTCCCGACTCAACCCATGCCGCTGCATTTTTTCATTGAAGGTCCGGCGCGGCAGTTGCAGCTCCTCAAGCACGGCTTTCACGTCACCCTTGTGCCGGGTCAGCGCCGCGCGCAGGCACTGCGCCTCGAACGCTTCCTGCTGAGCGGCCAGCGATTGCCCCGGATCGATTCCGGCGACAGGTTCATCCAGCCCTAGCACCTGGCGTTCGGCGACGTTGGCCAGTTCCCGCACATTCCCCGGCCAGTCATGACTGAGCAGGTGACTCAACTGCGCGCCGCTCAACGGCGCAAACGTGCGGCCGAGGCGTTCGGCGGCCTGGCGGGCGAAAGTGTCGAACAGCAACGGAATGTCTTCGCGGCGCTCGCGCAGCGGCGGCAAGCGCAGCTCGGCGACGTTCAGGCGATAGGCCAGATCTTCGCGAAAGCGTCCGGCACGCGCCTCGTCGAGCAAATCGGGTTTGGTCGCCGCGACAATGCGCAGATCGACGCGGATGCTCTGGTTCGAGCCCAGCCGTTCCAGCTTCTGCTCCTGCAACACACGCAGCAGTTTCACTTGCTGGGCCAGCGGCATGCTTTCGATCTCGTCGAGAAACAGCGTGCCGCCATCGGCGTATTCGAGTTTGCCGATGCGTTTGCCCGAGGCGCCGGTGAACGCGCCGCTCTCGTGGCCGAACAACTCGGCTTCGAACAGTTGCTCGGGAATCGCCGCGCAGTTCAGCGCCACGAACGGCTTGTCTGCGCGCGGGCCGAAATCATGCAGGCAGCGCGCGACCAGTTCCTTGCCGCTGCCGGTTTCGCCGCGGATCAGCACGTTGACCGGCAACGCGGCCAGATCCAGCACTTGCCGGCGCAGGATCTGCAAACTCCGGGAAACGCCGAGCAGGGTCGCATCGAGTCGGGCGCGGTTATCGGCCTGCGTGTGCAGTGCGCGGTTTTCCAGGATCAACCCGCGTTTGTCCAGCGCGCGACGCAAGCTGCCAAGCAGGCTTTCCGGGCTGAACGGTTTTTCCAGAAAGTCATAGGCGCCGTCGCGCATCGCTTCGACCGCCATTGGCACATCGCCGTGGCCGGTGAGCAGAATCACCGGCAGACCGGCATCGCGTTTCTGCACTTCGGCCAATAACGCCAAGCCGCCCATGCCGGGCATGCGCACGTCGCTGAGGATCACCCCGGCAAAGTGCGCGGGCAGGGCGGCGAGGCAATCTTCGGCGCGGCTGAACAGTTGCACCGCGAACCCGGACAGGCTCAGCCACTGTTCGACGGCGCTGCGAATGCTGCTTTCGTCATCAACGACCATCACCGAATTGAGCATCAGATGTGTGCCTCCAGATCGATCGGCAAAGTCAGGCTGAACACCGCGCCGGCGTCGCCATTCTCGGCGCTCAGGCGCCCGCCGGATTCATGCACGATCGCGAACGATACCGCCAGGCCAAGGCCCAGGCCATCCCCTACGGGTTTGGTAGTGAAGAACGGGTCGAAGACCTGGGCCAGATGCTCTTCGGCAATCCCGCCGCCATTGTCGCTGACACTCAGGTGCCACAGTTGCTCATCGGCCTGCAGACGGATTTCCAGACGCTTGCAGGCTTTGCCGTGCATCGCATCCAGTGCGTTGCGCAGCAGGTTGATCAACACCTGTTCGAGGCGAATTGCATCACCGCGCACCCACGCCGGGCGGGTCAGGTGCAGCACCAAGCTGATCTGTTCGTCACGCAGCCGCGCATCGAGCAGTTGCAAGGCCTGATCGACCACGGTCGCCAGATCGAGACGTTCACGCAAACCGCTGGGGCTCTTGCGCGCGAAGGTCTTGAGGTGGCCGGTGAGGGCGGCCATGCGCGTGAGCATGTCGTCCACCGGTTTCAGCGCTTTGTAGGCATCGTCGACGCGGCCGTGTTCGAGCAGCAGGCGCAGCGTCGCCAGTTGCATGCGCTGAGCGGTCAGCGGTTGATTGATTTCATGCGCCAGTGCTGCAGACATTTGCCCGAGTGCGGCCAGTTTGGCCGATTGCACCAGACCTTCCTGCGCGGTGCGCAGGTCGCGGGTGCGTTCCTCCACCAGCCGTTCCAGCTCTTCGCGGTTGCGCTGGCGGATCTTCGACAAGCGCCAGCGTTGATTGAGAAACAGCAGCAGAAACACCACGGCGAGCCACACCCCGGCGGCGGCCAGCCCGGCATTGCGCAGGTCTTCGAACGCCACCTGCGGACGGCGCAGCAGATGCAGGGTCCAGCCTTCGGCGGCCAGCGGCAGCGACTCCCACAAATAATCGGCCGTGCCATCCGGGCCTTCGACGCGGCGCAGGTCGCTGTTGTCATCGAAGCGGCGCAGCGCCAGGTGGGTCAGCGGCAGCAACGATTGTTTGTCGTATTGCCGCGTGGCCTTGATCTCGGCCCTGTCGCTGGTGCTCAACGGCCGCAGCGCGCGGTAGCGCCAGCCCGGCTGATTGGCGATGAAGATGATCCCGCGAGCGTCGCTGACCAGCAGCGTGTCGCTGCCCTGGCGCCACTCGCGCTCAAGCTCAGGGAATTCCAGCTTGACCACCATCGCGCCAAGAAACTCGTCGTTGTCGCCGAGCACGGCGCTGGAGAGGAAGTAGCCGGGAATTCCGCTGGTCACGCCCACCGCATAAAAACGCCCGGTGCCTTGGGTGCGGGTCTGGCTGAAATATGGGCGAAAACCATAGTTGTGGCCGACATAACTGCTCGGCAGACGCCAGTTGCTCGCGGCTACGGCCAGGCCGGTGCGATCAAGCAGTTCAAGGGTCGATGACTGCGCTGCGCCGTTGATCTTTTCCAGTTTCAGGTTCAGCGCCGCTTGTTCTTCGGCATCCACTGGACCTGCCAGCGCCGTACGCAGTTGCGGGTCCAGCGCGAGCACGGCGGGTAGGGCGCGGTAGCGGTCGATCAGGGTGTGCAGCGAGTTGGCATATAGCGCCAATTGCTGGTTGGCGCGGGCGGCGTCTTCTTCCAGTGCCTGACGTTCGGCGTGACGGATCGCCAGCGTGGCGGCCAGTGCGGTGCCGGCGATGATCAGCAGGGAATACAACGACAGACGCAGGGTACGGGAAGTCGGCAGCATGCTGGGCGATGGGTCGGCAGGACGGGCGGGCACGATAGCATGGGTTGGCGTGGCCCGGCGTGCTGATGGCTCGGGCCATGGCGGTCATGCCGATGATTGTTCTGCCTGGCGTCGGCGTTGCAGATCCAGGCGTGGTTTAGGGACGGGTTTGCGGCTGGGCTCTTCAGTGATAGAGCGCTCCAGTTGTTGCAGGCGCCCGGTAACACCTTCAGCCTCGCTGAGGTTATCGATGGCGTGCTGAGTCGCTTCCACCGTGTTCTGAACAGTCTCGACCAGAGCGGCTGTTTGAGCCGATATCTGGCGATACGCATCTACTACTGAAGCACCCTTTTCCATTAGGTCTGCAAAGTCCAGCTGTGCGAAGGGGGACATTTCTTCAACCATTGCCAGGACCTTTTCTTCAGCTTTGAGTCGCATTTGATCGACTTTTCCCATGATGATTCCTGGAACTGTTCCGTTTGCCAAGTCTTCTGCACTGTCGGCAACAGTCTGTGTGGCGTCGCGTATTTCGGCAGTGTGCAGCGCTTCCGTTAACCGGATTCCGCGTTTGAAGAAACGGTAGCGTATATAAGCGGCGCCGAGTCCTCCTAACAGTCCGCCGACGACGCCACCAATCGCGTTGCCGACGCCAGGGAGCGGACTTCCTGCCGCGCCGCCCAAGGCGCCTCCGATAGTGAAACCGGCACTAAAAGCTGCGATTCCGTTTTTACTGAATAAATAACTGCGAAAACTCACATTTTCCTTGGCTTGCGCAGTCATGTTCGCTTCTTCATCCGCTGGACCATCAAACACCGTCGCTGCGTCATGCACTTGGCTAGCAACGTTGGCAGTGGTGCGGAATAGATTGAGGAAGTCGGCAAATCCGTACTGCTTGCGCCCATCGATGTCGACATGAACCATAGGATTGTTCGACACCATCGCATACAGATTCAAACCATCCACATCCCCCGCGGGATCAGCGCTTGCCCAGCGTTGCAACCACGGCGCGTAATAACGGGCGCCGTAGTAATACAGCCCGCTGACATCCATTTCCTTGCCCGAATAGCGCACGAACCGGTAGCTCACTTCAAGCGCTGAGCGTGCGGCCATCCATGCGGTTTCGCCAAACGGGTAATACCCTTCCTGGCTGATCAGCCGCGCCTGTTGATCGAGTTCGATCACGCAGGAACCGAGATGATCCTCAAGGCTGTAGCGCAGTTGATCAGCGTCGATGCCTTCGGGTTTGTTCGCCACCCAGTGCAGGCAGCGTGCACTGCCGACGCTGATGATGTGCAGTTCTTCGCCGTTGTCTTTGCTGCGGATTTCCAGTCCTGGCAAATAGCGCACCTGATGAAAATGTTCGGCGTTGGCGGCCAGGTATTCGTGGCGTTTGCAGACCCGGACTCCCTGGCTGTACGCGTATCGCTCGATATCGCACTTCTGCTGCTCGCGGCCGACAAGCGTCACCTGTTGCACTTCGTCACGGTTGTTCCAGGTCAGAGGTTGGCCGGGGTGCACGGCCTGTTGATTGCCGTGGCGGTCGAACAGCGTGTCGAAGTCCGGTTCGCCATCGCCCGGTTTCCAGCGCACGCCGCGATTGCTTTGCGGGTCGACGCGCATCAGGCGGGTGTAGCTGTTGCCCGCGCGCACATGGCGCAACTCGATCAGGTTGCCGCCGTGGTCGTACTGGTAGGTCTGGGTGTAGTTGAGGCGGTTGTTCGGGTCGGTCGGTTGCGGCAGGCCGGGAATATCGCTTGGTGGCGCGTCGTCGTAGCCTGTGGCGTGAGTCAATCGGTAGAGCGAGTCGTAGCTGAATTCGCGGTGGCCGTCGACGCGCTGGTTGGCAAAATAATGCGGTTCGAACACATGATCTTCGATGCGTGTGATGTTGCCGACGCGGTCGTAAAAGTATTCGAAATCCTGCAGAACTTCGCCATTGTTTATGCGGCTGGACTGGGTGTGCAGACGGCCGTCGGCCGGGTCGTAGCTCCAGCGACTGCGCACATCGTTGCCGGCCAGTTGCTCAATGATCTGGTTGGCGGCGTTGTAGCTGATGTCTTGCAGCACCGCCTGCCAATCGCTGTGGCCGCTGATCAGCAGATGCAGTTGTCTGGGTTGTCCGGCGAGGCCGTAGCGCGAGCGTTGTCGATGGCCGCCGGCGTCGGTCTGCTCCAGCACAGCGCCCAGCGGGCTGAACACAAATCGGCTGGTGAGCGCTGCACCATCGTCGAAGGTGCGGGTTTCGCTCAATGTGTGGTCGGCAAGGGCGAAGCTGTCGGTGCGCAGAGAGCCCGAGCGATCCTTCTGTTCCAGCAACTTGCCGCGCTGGTTATATCCTGCATCAGCCGTGGCGCCAGCGTAAGTGAAGAGGTCGACACCGGCCTCGTTGTTTTCATCGACCGCCACTTTGCGCAGTTGCTCATCGAAGGTCGTGCGCCAATGGTTGCCGCGCGCATCCCAGCGCTGCAACGGCTCGCCCGCCAGACCCGGCAGATTCAAGCGCCAGCCGGCATCGACGCTGTCGGTTTTCAACCGTTCGCCGTTCAGTGCATGAATGGTAGTGAGGTTGGCCGCGGGCAGGCGTGGGTCCCGCTGGGCTATCAGTCTGCCTGCCGGGTCGTGCTGTTGGCGGGTGACCAGCGCGATGACGGCGCCGTTGGCTGTTTCGCGAAGGTACTCGATCCGCCGTACCGGCAACTCGCGAGGATCTGTCACGGCAAGCATCGGCGTACGCCAATGGACTGCTCCGGCTTTCATCCTTTGGTGATCCAGTTATAGACCCGCCCGTGCGGTTTTTTGTTTGCCTGATGAGCCTGTCTCAACAGGTGCTGATTGTCCGTTGTGCCCATTTCCTTGTAGTAGGCGAGCATGTTTTGCGCACGGGTGATGTGGCCCAATGTGGTGTTGGCCTGCTGGCGTAGCCCCGAGCGAGTGATCGGTGCCAGCGCTTCCGGGGACGTCATATGGGTGATGTTGGTCAGTACTTTTGCAGGATCGACGGCGTCAGTGCCCAAAGCATCGAAGGCGTTTTCTGCCCAGGCAGCGCGTTGCCCGACGGCAGCTTTCCATTCATCCAGCATTTTTTCTATTTTTTCGATTTTTGCCGGATCGAGCCGATTCTTGATGTCCTCGTTCTCCACGGCTCTGGTCAACAGCGTCAGAAAATGGGGAATGATCGAGAATACTGAGCCAACCACTCGATTCATCATGAAGTCGGAATTGAGGACGGAATTGAGCGCCGGGTCGAGCAGTTCCTCCCTCATGTCTGACCAGGAATTGATTTCGCTGACGGCGCCACTGACGCCCAATCGTTCGTCAATGGCACTGACCGACATTTTCGACGTCTGCGGAATAAGCGGACCAAACCCCAGCCCGGCACTCTCAGCTACCGGAGCGATCATGCCTGCAGTGACGTCGCCGGCGATGTTGCCGCCGATAAGCCCGGCGGGTGAGGGCAATATGTTGGCGTCAGGCATGGGAAGAACGGGTTCGACAAGGCCGCTTCCCAGATTGCCTCCGTGGTAAGTCGATGCAAACCAATGGGCACCTTCTACGCCAAGATTCAGCAGCATGTTCGCGGTCGCGGGCTGCGGATAGAGGATGTTATGTAGCTGGGCGACCACCTGTTGGGAATGTTCGTTGACTGCAGAAACGAACTGCGACGCCAGCATGATTACACCTTCCGCTCTTTTGTTTCCGTCTGGATCGACATAGCGCATCGGGTTGTTGCCCACAAACGCATACAGATTCAAACCATCCGCCTGCTCCGCATCCGTGCTGATCCAGCGCTGCAACCACGGCGCGTAATAACGGGCGCCGTAGTAATACAACCCGCTGACATCCATTTCCTTGCCCGAATAACGCACGAACCGGTAGCTCACCTCGAGCGCTGATCGCGTGGCCATCCATGCCGTCTCGCCAAACGGGTAATACCCTTCATGGCTGATCAGTTGTGCGTGTTGATCGAGTTCGATCATGCAGGAACCGAGGTGATCCTCAAGGCTGTAGCGCAGCTGATCAGCGTCGATGCCTTCGGGTTTGTTCGCCACCCAGTGCAGGCAGCGTGCACTGCCGACGCTGATGATGTGCAGTTCTTCGCCGTTGTCTTTGCTGCGGATTTCCAGTCCTGGCAAATAGCGCACCTGATGAAAATGTTCGGCGTTGGCGGCCAGGTATTCGTGGCGTTTGCAGACCCGGACTCCCTGGCTGTACGCGTATCGCTCGATATCGCACTTCTGCTGCTCGCGGGCGACCAGCGTCACCTGTTGCACTTCGTCGCGAACAGTCCAGAGCAGAGGTTGGCCGGGGTGCACGGCCCGTTGATTGCCGTGGCGGTCGAACAGCGTGTCGAAGTCCGGTTCGCCATCGCCCGGTTTCCAGCGCACGCCGCGATTGCTTTGCGGGTCGACGCGCATCAGGCGGGTGTAGCTGTTGCCCGCGCGCACATGGCGCAACTCGATCAGGTTGCCGCTGTGGTCGTACTGGTAGGTCTGGGTGTAGTTGAGGCGGTTGTTCGGGTCGGTCGGTTGCGGCAGACCGGGAATATCGCTGGGTGGCGCGTCGTCGTAGCCTGTGGCGTGAGTCAATCGATAGAGCGAGTCGTAGCTGAACTCGCGGTGGCCGTCGACGCGCTGGTTGGCGAAATAATGCGGCTCGTACGCATGATCTTCGATGCGTGTGATGTTGCCGACGCGGTCGTAAAAGTATTCGAAATCCTGCAGAACATCGCCATTGCTTATGCGGCTGGACTGGGTGTGCAGACGGCCGTCGGCCGGGTCGTAGCGCCAGCGACTGCGTACCTGGTTGCCAGCCTGTTGTTCGACGATCTGGTCAGTGGCGTTGTACTGCGCATCCTGCAACACCGTTTGCCAATCGGTGTGGCCGTTGATCAGCAGATGCAATTGTCTGGGTTGCCCGGCCAGACCGTAGCGTGACTGTTGCCGGTGGCCGCCGGCGTCGGTCTGCTCCAGCACCGCGCCCAAGGGACTGAACCGCCGCTGACTGCTGAACGCCTGGGCGTCGGCAAAAGCGCGGGTTTCTTTTAGCGCTTGGCCGGCGAGAGAAAAGCTGTCCACTGCCAATGTGCCCGAGCGATCGTTCTGTTCCAGCAATTGGCCACGCTGATTGCGTCCGGCATCAGCCAACGCATCGGCATAAATGAACCTGTCGGTTACCTCAGCGTTTTCAGCAAGCGTCAGCACGCGCAGTTGTGCATCGAAGGTCGAGTTCCAGCGCGTGTGGCGCTGGTCCCAGCGCTGCAACGGCTCCCCGGCGGGCCCCGGCAGGTGCAGGCGCCAGCCGGAATCGACGCTGGCGGACCGCAGTAGCGTGCCGTCGAGGCGGTGTACCGCGATCAGCGCCGGCACCGCAAGACGCGAATCCCACTGCTCGACCACTCGGCCCGCGTGGTCATGCTGCTGTCGGGTCACCAGGGCAACGGGCGGCTCATCGGCGACAGTGCGCAGATACGCGATCTGCCGCACTGGCAAACCGCGCGCATCGCTCACCGCCAGCGCCGGCGTACGCCGATGCAGGCTGGCGATCATGGCCGCCGCACCCTTTCTGGCAGCGGTGACTCGGCGGTGTCATTGAAGTCCTCGCTGGCGTGATACCACGGGTGATACGACTCGCGAGAAAAATCGCCCTTGGCGTTGATCAGTCTGATCTGTCGGCCCAACGCGTCATAAAACACTTGATCGAAATAGCCCGACTCGCGCAGCGACTGGTCGTTGACATAGCGGTGAGTGTTGGCAAAAAACGGTCGGAACTGACGCACCGGCAAGCCCTTGTTGTTGTATTCGACGCGTTCGCTGATGCGCCAGCGCGGGTCGGCATCGACTTCCTTGATCTGGCCGTTTTCCACGATCAGCGAGCCGTCGGCGTCTACCGCGTAAGCCATCCCGGGATCGACCAGTTGCTGAGTCTGCAAGGCTCGGCCAAAGCCGTCGACACAGGCCTTGATGATCTGGATCTGCGTCGGCACCGGATCGTCGGGGTAACGGTCGGCGCTGAGTACCACGCTGTGCACCGGTTCGCGATGCGCCGCGCTGATCGCCTCATACAAGACCTGTTCATCGGGCGTCAGGTGTGGCCGGCGCCGTTCCAGTTGCCAGCGCGCACTGGCTCTGACATGACCGCTGGGCAGGAGATAGCCTGCAGCGATCCATTGTGCGATTTCACCGGCCACGAGCCCCATCCAGCTGAACAGATCCTTGTGCAAGGTGCTGGCGGCTTTTTGCACGGTCCCGACCGGGTCGGCAATCGCCGCTTCCGGGCGGTGGTCTTGCGGACGTTGGTAGACATTCAGCGGCATGAACCCTGCGGGCAAGCCGTTCTCGGTACCGTAGAAACTGGTCGCCAGCGGCTGGCCGGAAGGCTCGTGCAAGGCTTCATGGATATTGTCGTTGGCGTCGACGATGCACCGTGGTTGCATCATGTGATAGTCGTAAGTGATGTGGGTGGTGCAGCCATCCGGCAGCTCCACGAGGCTGACCGCCAGCCACCAGGCGTCATATTCGGCGCGGGTGTCACCGTGACTATTGGTTTCGCGGTAGCGCAGTACCTTGTAGAAACCTTCGAGAGGAGCGTATTGAGCGTAACCGTAGCAGGCGGACCAGAGGTTCTGCTCGTCGTCGGGGGAGCACCGGAAACAGAAAATCCATGCTCGCATAGCCAATTTTTCTCAGCTCGTCGCGTATATCGATGCCCAGCGCGGGATCGCCGTAGGCATCCAGCGCAGTCTTGTCCAGTTGCGCTACTTCCAGTGGCCCGGCCAATGCTTCGAATCCGGCCACGCCATCGGGTAGCTCACGACCGCTCGTATCGACATAGCGTTGCACCGACTGGCTGGTCAATACGCGTTCGGCGTTCCAGTGCGCGCTCCCCTCATGCTCGATCAGATATTCATACGTGACCTGCGCCGGTTCCAGGCCTTGCGGCAGCGTGCCTTTGGGCAACACCAGAGCGTTGCTCCGCTGTTGATAGGGCAAGCCCAGGCGCCAGTAATCAGGCTCAAGCAGATCAATGAACCGCGCGCGCATCTCACTGACGTAGTAGCACTGTTGGCAAGGGTCATGGGCGTCACACCACCAGCGCTGTTCATCGGGGTCGTGGTACGGAGGCGTGTCCGTTTCGGTCAGTCGGCGGGCGTAGCTCACAGTCAGCGTATGGGTCGGCTGACCATGGGCGTTGAAGCGCAGATTGAGTTCTTTGCGGCACAGGGGATCATCGATGAAACGGTCGTACTGGCAGTCGATTTTTTCCAGTAGCAGCGGCAACAACACGGCAGCCGCATAAACGCCTTGCGGGCGTATCTCGCGGACCCGGTAGCGCAGCTCCTGCACCGCGTAAGGTACGGCGAGGCCGGGCACGTCCAGATCGGCTGCGGCCCAGGTTTCGCTGCGCAACACCGAACCGGCCAGGGCTCGGGCTATCTGGTAGCGAGTGTTCTCGTCCGGGGGCTCGATCGTTTCATCTTCGTCATCGTTGGCGTGATGGCGACTGAACAAGGTATCGCCCAGCGGTATCGCACCCGCATCGCGATTGAAATAGTCATCGCGCGGCAGATCCAGCGATTGCCCGGTGTGGAACCAGGTGCAGACCCGCACGGCCTCACTGAAACCGACATCATCGTCACCCGTGGCACTCTCGCTGTCGGCCTGCTGTAACTGACCAAAACCGCGAAATTCACGTTCGCGACTGTCGTAAGTGCCCGCGCGCCAGTTGAAGGTCTGGGTCAGACAGTTGCCGGTGATTTCATCGAGTTGCCGCTGTTTTTTCACCACCGGTACCGGGAAGGGCAAATGGCAGACCGGCAGGCGCTTGAGGGTCAGCAAGCGATGTTTTTCATCCAGCCATTCCTGCGCCGAACTGCGGTAGAGCACCTCGGCGCTGCAACCCATATTGTTGTTGCTGGTGGTCAGCAGATAGGGCTTTGTCGCAACGAAATCGTAGCGCCAGTGCTGTGGCTGCATGTACGGCACTGTCAGGATCAGGCTGGCACAACCGAGCCCTTGCAGGTCGGCGAAACTGACTTGCGTGAGGCGGTCGTAGCGCACACCGGCAGGCCATGGCACGCTGACCGGAATCTGCTCCAGACCATTGCCGCCGCGGTTCAGGTAGATATCGAACCCCTCGGAGCGCAGATAGATCAACGCTGTCGCGCCAGACCCGTCGACGTCGGCGAGACGCACGCGGGACGAGTCGAATTGGTCGTAACGAAAGGGCAGTTCGCTGATCTTGCGGCCCTTGCCGAACCGACCATGGCCGAGGTTCGGCCAGCAACGTATTTCGTCGTGGCGAATCCGGGACAGCTCAGGCATGTCACTGCCCAGAAAGTTGCCCAGCAGCACCCGTTCGGTTGGCGAATCACCGAACAACGGCAGCCGGTCATCGTCGGGTTGGTGGGCAACCTCTTCAGCGGCGGCGAAGCCGTGTTCGCGCCGGTTGGCGTAAACCTTGACCGAGTGCGGGCTGATCAAACCGATCGAGAGCAGGCCATCGCCACTGAAGTCACCGCGAACCGCGCGCGGGTTGAAAAAATCCAGCGGGAATGCACTGAAGGGGACGAAGTCGGCGAATTGATGTTTCGCTGTCAACGTGCGGAATCCGCTGCCGCCCGGTTGCGCTGTGATCCAGTCCAGACGCCCGTCACCGGTCAGGTCCGTGAGCAGTTGTTGCACCGCGCGGTTACGGTTGGCCACGGGAATCCGCTCCAGCGCGGACCACGGCCCGTAGGCAATTTCGTCAGTGCCCTGGGCGGCTCGCAGCGGTTCGCGGTAATACCAGCTCTGGTCATACCGACACAGGAAGCCCGGCAGGCCTTCGCCAAAGAGGTCCACGCACTGATAGAAACCAGCGTCTTCAATCCCCGGCTGAACGTCCTGTTCGAACAGACGCGTCGGGGTTTTATCGAGTTCGAAAGGGCTGTAGTCGAATTCGACCGGCGGGGTGTCCTCGACCAGGCCATTGGCATCGAACGCCTGATAGTGAGCCGCGCTGATCTGACTGAAAGCCCATTGCCCGGTGTTTTGGGGCTGGCGATATTCCAGCAGCAGACGGCGAGCGAGTTTTTTTGGCTCGCCGTTTTCAGCCAGTACGTCATGAAACATCAACACTTGCCGGCAAAGGCGGCGGGTGCCCAGTTCGAAGCCCTGGCCATGGGTGAAAAAACGGTCCGCTCGCAGCGCCCACGGTTCGAGGGTTGCACCGTCATAGACCGGGGTCCCGGTTAACGAAGTGCTGCGTTCGCCGTAGTCGAACACCAGATGGAAGTACCAGTCGAGTTCGCCGGGGTTGGGTGTTCCCCAGCTGTACAGCTCACGGCTGGCGGTTGAATTGCCATAGCACACCCGATGCAGATATCGCTGCGCGCGGTAGTCGTGCAGCGGGTCGGCGTCCTGGTCATCGGCCTTGTACTCGTAATAGATGTGATGACCGTGCGCGTTCATGCTTTCGCACAGCAGCCAGGCGCTGATTCGCTGTGGGTCATCGGGATCGGCGCGACGTGAAGCGGCGGTTTTGCCGTAAAGGTGCAGCGAACCGTCGGCACCGTGAATCAACCAGAAAACCGATGCATCCTCGACCTTGGTCCAGCGTTCGCGCAAGGCGAAATCGCTTTCGATTCGCGGCCAGTAGCGCACCACCCGGTGCAGGCCGATGGGGGCGCCGTTGTAGGTGGTTTCTTCACGCAATTGAAGGTCGCCGTCAACATTCAGCTCCGGCATCCACTCTTCGCCGTCGTGACCGATGATCTCATCGTGATCGGTGTAGCGCGGCACACCCTGGTTGGTACGACGACTGATCTGACCGACGCCGAGCAGGTTCCAGCCGATGCCAAAGGTACCGTTGCCGCTCTGGCTGCTGTAACTCAGCGACAACTGCGGATCCCAGCCACGCCCGGCCGAGGTGGGTATTGGCAGTTCAAACGACGCCGCGCCGGTCGGTCCGACGCTGCCCCAGCTTTTACCGATGGTGGCGATCGACGTGCTGGTGGCGATGGAGGGCGTGGTGATGCTCAGGTCTTGTGGCTCAGCCATGATCGAGTCCATTGCGCGCAGGGGGCGCGAATGGGTTGACGCTAACAAGAATCGCCGGGGAAGGGACCTGTCAGATCTGACAGGTGCGCAAGACTGTTTTGTGTGCTTGGCCAGGTTTTTTATCGCCAAATGCAGGCGCAAGCAAAAACGGCCGGGTCATCGCTGTGGATGAACCGGCCGCTTTCATTCGCGCAAAACGCTTACTGCACTTCGACCGCCAGGCTTTCGCTGATCTTCTGTTGCCAGATCGCAGGGCCGGTGATGTGCACCGACTCGCCTTTGCTGTCTACCGCCACGGTAACCGGCATGTCCTTGACCTCGAACTCGTAGATCGCCTCCATGCCCAGTTCGGCGAACGCCAGCACCTTGGACTTCTTGATCGCCTGAGCGACCAGGTAAGCGGCGCCGCCCACGGCCATCAGGTACACGGCTTTGTTGTCCTTGATCGCCTCGATTGCGGTCGGGCCGCGCTCGGATTTGCCGATCATGCCCAACAGGCCGGTCTGCTCGAGGATCTGCCGGGTGAACTTGTCCATCCGCGTCGCGGTGGTCGGGCCAGCCGGGCCGACCACTTCGTCACCGACCGGATCGACCGGGCCGACGTAGTAGATAAAGCGACCCTTGAGGTCGACCGGCAGGGTTTCACCCTTGTTGAGCATCTCGACCATGCGCTTGTGCGCGGCGTCGCGACCGGTGAGCATCTTGCCGTTCAGCAGCACGGTTTCGCCCGGTTTCCAGCTCTGCACGTCTTCCGGGGTCAGCGTGTCGAGGTTGACGCGACGAGCCGACGGACCGGCTTCCCAGACGATTTCCGGGTAGGCGTCCAGCGGTGGCGCTTCCAGCGAGGCCGGGCCGGAACCGTCGAGCACGAAGTGCGCGTGACGGGTGGCGGCGCAGTTGGGGATCATGCACACCGGCAAGGAGGCGGCGTGGGTCGGGTAATCCATGATTTTCACGTCGAGCACGGTGGTCAGGCCACCGAGGCCCTGGGCGCCGATGCCCAACTGGTTGACCTTCTCGAACAGCTCCAGACGCATTTCTTCGATGCGGTTCTGCGGGCCACGGGCCTTCAGTTCGTGAATGTCGATGGACTCCATCAACACTTCCTTGGCCATGACGGCGGCTTTCTCGGCGGTGCCGCCGATGCCGATGCCGAGCATGCCCGGTGGGCACCAGCCGGCACCCATGGTCGGAACGGTCTTGAGTACCCAGTCGACGATCGAGTCGGACGGGTTGAGCATGGCCATTTTCGACTTGTTCTCGGAACCGCCGCCCTTGGCTGCCACGTCCACTTCCACGGTGTTGCCCGGGACGATGGAGTAGTGAATCACCGCGGGGGTGTTGTCCTTGGTGTTCTTGCGCGCGCCCGCCGGGTCGGCGAGGATCGAAGCACGCAGGACGTTTTCCGGCAGGTTGTAGGCGCGACGCACGCCTTCGTTGATCATGTCGTCCAGGCCCATGGTGGCGCCATCCCAGCGCACGTCCATGCCGACACGCACGAACACGGTAACGATACCGGTGTCCTGGCAGATCGGACGGTGGCCGGTGGCGCACATGCGCGAGTTGATCAGGATCTGCGCCATCGAATCACGGGCCGCTGGCGATTCTTCGCGCAGGTAGGCTTCGTGCATCGCCTGGATGAAATCCACGGGGTGGTAATAGGAAATGAACTGCAGGGCGTCGGCAACGCTCTGAATCAGGTCGTCTTGCTTGATCACGGTCATGAGTCGCGCTCCTCTAAAACACGATGGGGCAGCTACAAGCTTCTAGCTTCGAGCGGCAAGTTAAAGCATTACGCGGACAGCTTGAGCTTGCCGCTTCAGGCTTGCGGCTTGTAGCTGTCCCTTTGTGGCGCGACGCTAAAAAGGCGCGGCAGTATACCGCGCATCAAAGGGGCGTACACGCGTCGGCGGTCATTCTCGGCGGCAGCTTCAAGCTTCAAGCATCGAGCGGCAAGTCGAAGCAGTCCGCGGACAGCTTTAGCTTGCCGCTTGAAGCTCGCGGCTTGTAGCTGCCCGCCTGGGCCAGGCGGGCCACACTTTTGACGCCATTTTCCCGGCCCGAAAATCGGTGGTCATTTAGCGACCGGGCCTCTAAAGTGGCAACCGGTCTGTAGAGTAGGACACTCGGTCAGCTTCTTATCGCACGGTGAGTCAACGATTGACCCATAACGCCATTCAACGTCTTTTGCTCAAACGCTTCGCCCTCGCTGCAGCCACCTACGGATTGGCTTTGCTGCTGCTGTGGCTGGCGTTTTTTACCGGTCATTACGAGCAATCCCTCAGCGCCGTGAGCATCGGCAGCGCCCTGGTGGTCACCAGCCAGGCGGTGCTGTTCGCCTTGTTCTGGAGCGGGCGCAACCTGCGTTTCGCCGACCCCAGCCTGACCGAAGCGCAAGTGCTGCTCGGGCTCGGCTGGCAGACCTGGCTGATCGCCCATCTGGACGAAGCGCGCGGCGTCTTTCTGGTGTTTTACGTGATGATCCTGTTGTTCGGGCTGTTCCATCTCAGTCGGCGCGCGTTCGTTCGCTGTGCCTTGCTGGTGTTCTTCAGTTTCAGTGCGATCACCTTGTGGGACGGTTACCAGTTGCGCCTGCGCGAGCCGGCGCTCGCTGCGTTGCAGGTCTGCGTACTGGCCCTGGTGCTGGCGTGGCTGGTGCTGTATGCGCGCTTCGTTCAGGTTTCGCGGCAACGCCAGCGCCAGCGCCGGTTTGCCCTGCAGGCGCATCAGGACACCTTGCGCGGGATGATGCGCCAGCTTGAGGATCTGGTCGCCACCGATGAGCTGACCGGGCTGTTCAACCGCCGGCACTTCCTGCGCCTGGCCTCGCGCGAACTCAATGCGATGGACAGCGATGTCGTGCATGGCCTGGCGCTGATCGACCTTGATCATTTCAAGCGCATTAACGATTTGCACGGTCATGCGGCGGGCGATCAGGTGCTGCAGGCCTTCGCCGGTGTCGCCCAGGCGTGCCTGCGCGAGGGCGATGTGCTGGCGCGTTATGGTGGCGAGGAATTCGTAGTGCTCCTGCCCGATTGCGACGCCGAACGGCTGACCGCGTGCTGCGAGCGTCTACGTATCGCCTTTACCGACGTAGAGCTGGTGGGCTTGAACGTGCGCAACCTGAGTCTGTCGGCCGGCATGACCCTGCTCGGCCTGGGCGATGATCTGGACGACGCCTTGCAGCGCGCCGATCAGGCGCTGTACCGGGCCAAGCGCGACGGGCGCAATCGCTGCGCGGCGGCGTGGGAGAACGTCGATGCCTGAATTGCGCGTCGGTGACCGTCACTGGGCAGTGGAGGCGGGCAGCAACCTGCTCGATGCCCTCAACCGGAACGGCGTCGCGGTGCCTTACAGCTGTCGCGCCGGCAGTTGCCACGCCTGTCTGGTGCAGTGCGTACAAGGCCTGCCCGCCGATAATCGTCCGGACGCCCTCAGCGCCGAGCAACGTCAGGAAGGCTGGCGTCTGGCCTGCCAGTGTCAGATTACCGAAGACCTGGAAGTCCATACCTTCGACCCGATCACCGACGGTCGCCCGGCCGCGGTCGAGGCTCTGGACTGGCTCAGCGACAACGTCCTGCGGCTGCGCCTGACCGCGCAGCAACCGCTGCGCTATAGCGCCGGGCAGCATCTGGTGTTGTGGCTCGGGCAGATTGCGCGGCCCTATTCGCTGGCGAGCCTGCCGCAAGAAGACCGTTTCCTCGAATTCCACCTCGATTGCCGCCAGCCCGGCGAGTTCAGCGATGCCGCCCGAAAGCTGCAGATCGGCGACCCGCTGCGCCTCGGTGAATTGCGCGGCGGCGCCTTGCATTACGACCCGGACTGGCACGACCGACCGTTGTGGCTGCTGGCCGCCGGCACCGGTCTGGGCCCGTTGTTCGGTGTGCTGCGCGAAGCGTTGCGGCAGGATCACCAAGGCGCCATCCGCGTCATTCACCTGGCCCATGACGAACGCGAACACTATCTGGCCAAACCCCTGGCGGCGCTGGCTGCGCAGCGCGACAACCTCAGCGTCGAGCTGTGGACGGCGGCCGAGTCAGCCGCCGCTTTGGCGCAACTGCGCCTTGTTTCCCGGCAAACCCTGGCTTTAGTCTGCGGCTCGACCGCCAGTGTCGACGCCTTCGCCCGGCGCCTGTATCTGGCTGGATTGCCGCGCAACCAATTGCTGGCCGACGTATTCCTCAGCCGTGGTTGAGCGCTGATTTTCAGACGCGAGACACCCCATGACCGAAGCCATTTTGTTGCAGCGCGAGCGCGGTTTATTGACCCTGCGCCTCAATCGCGCGGAGAAGAAAAACGCCCTGACCCGCACCATGTACAGCCGCCTCGCCGAGGCACTGAAGCAGGCCGACAGCGATCCCGAAATCAATGCCGTGCTGATCAGCGGCAGCGCCGAATGCTTTACTGCCGGCAACGACATTGCCGACTTCCTCCAGCAACCGCCGAGCGACCTCGACAGCCCGGTGTTCCACTTCATGCTCAATCTGCTCGAATGCCGCAAACCGGTGATCGCCGCCGTGGCCGGTGCCGCCGTGGGTATCGGCACGACCATGCTGCTGCATTGCGATCTGGTCTATGTGGCCCGCGACGCGCGCTTGCGCATGCCGTTCGTCAATCTTGGGCTGTGCCCGGAGTTTGGCTCCAGCCTGATCCTGCCGCGGCTGCTCGGGCAGGCCAGAGCGGCAGAGCTGTTGTTGCTCGGCGAAGGTTTCAGCGGTGAACAGGCCGCCGCCTGGGGCATTGCCACCGAGGCGCTGGACAGTGGCGAAGCAGCGCTGAGCAAGGCCCGGGAGATGGCGCTGCGCTTCGACGAATTGCCGGCGCAAGCGGTGCGCATCAGCAAGCAACTGATGCGAGCGCCGGATCGTCAATTGCTGCGCAAGGTGATTGAGGAGGAGGGCGAGTTGTTTACTCAGCGGCTGCGCTCGCCGGAAGCGTTGGCGGCGTTGACCGGGTTTTTTCGCTGAATGTTACGACACCTTCGCGAGCAGGCTCGCTCACAGGGGAACGCATTACAAATGTAGGAGCGAGCCTGCTCGCGAAGAGGCCGGATCAATCGACACATCTTCCAGAGCTGTAAACAAAAAGCCCCGCCATTCACATGGCGGGGCTTTCGCTTTTCAACTGCCGGTCACTCAGACCTGCGGATCACCGACATGCAGGATCTTCATGCCGTTGGTACCGCCAGTGGTGTGGTAGCTGTCGCCCTTGGTCAGGATGACCCAGTCGCCTTTTTCCACGACGCCGCGCTTGGTCAGTTCGTCGATGGCTTTCTGGCTGACTTCGTGCGGTTCCAGCGAGGCCGGGTCGAACGGGATGGTGTAGACGCCGCGGAACATCGCTGCGCGTGCCTGGGCTTCGCGGTGCGGGGTGAAGGCGTAGATCGGCACCGAGGAGCGGATACGCGACATGATCAGCGGGGTGAAGCCACTTTCGGTCAGGGCGATGATCGCTTTGACGCCCGGGAAGTGGTTGGCGGTGTACATGGTCGCCAGTGCAATGCTTTCGTCGCAGCGAGTGAATTCCTTGCCGATGCGGTGGCTGGAGGTCTTGCCGGTCGGGTGCTTCTCGGCGCCGACGCAGATGCGCGCCATGGCCTGCACGGCTTCCAGCGGGTACAAGCCAGCGGCGGATTCTGCGGACAACATCACGGCGTCGGTGTAGTCGAGCACGGCGTTGGCCACGTCGGAGACTTCGGCGCGGGTCGGCATCGGGTTCTGGATCATCGACTCCATCATCTGGGTCGCGACGATCACCGCCTTGTTGTGGCGGCGTGCGTGCAGAATGATCTTCTTCTGAATGCCTACCAGCTCGGCGTCGCCGATTTCCACACCGAGGTCACCACGGGCAACCATCACCGCGTCGGAAGCCTTGATCAGACCGTCGAGGGTTTCGTCGTCCGCTACGGCTTCTGCACGTTCGATCTTCGCTACCAGCCAGGCAGTGCCGCCGGCTTCGTCGCGCAGTTGACGGGCGTATTCCATGTCGGCGGCGTCACGCGGGAAGGACACGGCGAGGTAGTCGACTTCCATTTCTGCAGCGAGCTTGATGTCGGCCTTGTCTTTTTCAGTCAGGGCCGGGGCAGTCAGGCCGCCACCGCGACGGTTGATGCCTTTGTGATCGGACAGCGGGCCGCCAATGGTCACGGTGCAATGCAATGCGTCGTCAGTCTGGGTATCAACGCGCATCACCACGCGGCCGTCGTCGAGCAGCAGCTCGTCGCCCACGCCGCAGTCCTTGACCAGATCCGGGTAGTCGATGCCGACCACTTGCTGGTTGCCTTCGGTCAACGGATGGCTGGTGGAGAAGGTGAACTTGTCACCGATCTTCAGCTCGATCTTCTTGTTGGCGAATTTGGCGATACGGATTTTCGGGCCTTGCAGGTCACCGAGCAGGGCGACGAAGCGGCCGTGCTTGGCAGCGAGGTCACGCACCAGTTTCGCGCGAGCCTTGTGCTCGTCGGGGGTGCCGTGGGAGAAGTTCAGACGGGCAACGTCCAGACCAGCCAGAATCAGCTGTTCGAGAACTTCCGGCGAGTTACTGGCCGGGCCAAGGGTAGCGACGATTTTGGTACGACGGACGGACATGCAAAGACTCCTGAGTTCAAGCGCTAGCGAAGGCTACTATGCTCGAAGGGTGTAGTCATTGTTCGTTTGCACTACTTAACGTTTTCTTTATTGAACGCAGCAACTTCGGGACAAACGCGCCTGAAGATTTCCGACCAGGGGTCGATACAGAGCACAAGACAGGAGAACCCCCATGCGATTGTTGCCCATTGCCGCCCTTGCCCTCAGCGTCCTCGCCGTTACGGGCTGCACCCGTTGGTCGATGAACCATCATTTGAACAACGCCTACAGCGCCTATGAGCGAGGCAATTGCGAGCAGGTCATGCTTGAGCTGTCCAAGGTCGAACGCGCCAGCCGCGCCCGCCCGTACGTGTGGCCGGAAGTGTCAATGATGCGCGGCCAATGCCTGGAACGGCAGAAGCTCTACATCGACGCGGTGCAGACCTATCAGTTCATCATCGCCTCGTACCCGAACAGCGAGTACGCCTACCGCGCCCGCGCGCGTCTGGAAACCTTGCAGAGCCTGGGCCACTACCCGACCCGCAGCGCCGCAGCCGTGGTTCGCCCGACGCGTTTCTGATCACAGGCTCATACAAAATCTGGCCGTGTGTACAGGCTGAGCTATAGTCCAATGACCCGGACAGAGTCATCACTCAGCGCCGGAGCAACACCTGCAACTGGTCAGCGGTAAGGTGTCGGCGAGATAGCGACCGGCACACCGGAAGCGGGGAGAGCGTGCCTGCCTGCGGGCGCGTTCCGAAGCAAAGGCGTGGCTCCGTGGCGGAGCCTTGCATGGCGAACTGCGCATGTTTACCGACCGCCGGATCGAACGGCATCAGCTGCCGTACTTCCTCAGAGTGTTCAACACCGTCACCGACAAACCGATCGGCTTCCTCGGCAACGTCTCCGACGACGGGCTGATGCTCATCAGTCAGTTGCCGATGATGGTCGGCGTCGACTTTCAACTACGCCTGAAAATTCCCGACAGCGATGGCTGCCAGCAAATCATCGACTTCAGCGCCTGTTGCGTGTGGTGCCATGAAGACGCCACGCCGCTGCATTACGACGCCGGGTTCATGCTTTTGCAGCCGCCAGCGGAATTTGGCCTGTTGGTGCGCGCGTTGCGGCAGTATTTCAGTTTTCAGCCGTTGCCGGCTTCGGTTTGATTCACATCCCTCAAGTATGACCCGCGAGCGGGCTCTCGTCTCTCTAAGGCGTACGCCGGTTCTGGGGGCGGGCTTGCCCGCGAAAAGCGCGATCATTAACGCGTGATGTGAACGATCAGGCTATGACACGGGCAATGCCTGATGTCGCGTTGTCGCACTTCGGTTTACAACGCGACCGTTTGTCCGGACTGTCAGAGTTGACAGGTGCGCCACTTCAGAATTGCCGATTCACTGCCAGGAGGGGGCAAACCCTGAATGCCCTTTTATCGAGGCGTGGGACATGGAAAACGAATCGGATGACGCAAGACAACCGGCTGAAGACGAGCTTTTTGGAGAAGCGAGCCAGAGCATGGAACCTGACGCCGCAGCTCCGATAAAAAGACCTTTTACAGCACCCAAAACCGATCATGTACATGACATTTCTAGTGATCTGATCGGGCCTGCCATCGGATCTGCAGACGGGTATGAGCTACATTTTTATGACGTAAATAATTACAATTATTATCAGGTTAAAAAAACCACTCCGGTCAAGGATCCTGTTCATTTTCCAAGTAGCCTCGGTGGTCGCAAGGCGGGAAGAAATGCCATTCATTATCGGTGGCAAACAGGTGCTCAATGGGGGGTGTGGTTTGACTCTGAATGGTTCTACTTTCTGCGGACCCCGATTATCACTGTGGCGGACCGGAAGGTTCATAAAACGGACGTTCCGACCATTACAGGCGTGGCGGAAGCCGGGTCTCACGTGCAGTTGGCTAGATCAGGAACACATGCCCTTCTTAGCAATAAGTTCGAAGTGTCGGCAGGTGGCGGCTTCTCGTTTCAAACGCATAAGTTGACCCAGGGCGACTATAAAGCGGTTGTTTTAAATACTCAAAATGGCTACCACGGCGTAGTGTTGTCTGCTGAGCATAATTTTTCCGTCTTGCTTGCTCCTGCGATAGATTCGGTAGACGACGGGCTCCACATCACGCCTCGTCCGTTAATTCGCGGAAAGGGTATGTTTGGTGCGACCATTGACGTTTATATAAAAAATACGCTTACACAAGTACTCAAAAGCGTGGCAGTCGCCGCCGATGGAACTTGGGCTGCTTCGAGTAACCATGAATTTGTGGCAAGTGGCAGTTATACACTTGTTGCTTATCAGACATTGCGCGGCGTTCTCTCCGAAGAGGGGCACGGTCACAACTTTAAATTCTATGTACCGCCGAAGATTTTGAAACCGTCGCCATCGACTACCCAGAATGCGTCTTTCCTGATGGAAGGTCACCACGGTGAGCCCGGCGCGCAGTTGGTGGTTGTTGAGAAATCTAATCCATCAATTACTTATGGTACGACGACCGTAACGGCTGCGAATGGTGACTGGAGCATCGCAGTCTCCGGACTACCACTGCGCCGGATTGAACTGGTGGTTAAACAGTTCGTAGGTTTTTCCATCTCTATCAGTGCTGCCCTGCCGCTGGAAATCGGCATTCCGGCGCCTGTGATCGGCACGCCGCCCTCGGGCAGTACACAAAACAGCAATTTTCCTGTTACCGGGACGGGGGCGCTGCCGGGTGCCACCGTTGAAATTTTCGAGGACCTTCTGAATCGCCCCGCGCTGGGCTCCACGGTGGCTTCAGGCGCTGCCTGGAGTGTGGATTTGATAGCGCTTGCTCCAGGGCCGTTGTCTCTCGTGGCGATGCAAACCCTCAATGGCAGCCCCTCACCGCGCAGCGTTGCTCGAAACTTCAAGATTCGCCCCGCTCAATTGACAACAGTCACCGTTGAGCAAACCGACGAGGGCACACTGGTGTTCTCGGGTAATGGGCACTACGACATAAAACTTCGAACGGAAATTCAGTTCGCCGTCCCCGCAGCTGTCAGTGCACCGCCCAATGTCACCGTACAACCGGACAGCAAGTGGCAGACCAGCGCGACCGACTGGCCCTTCGGCGAATATGACGTAGAGGTGATTCAGAAAGTCTATGACAACGCCAATGGCTGGATTCAGTCGCCGCCCTACCCACTCACAGTCGTCAAACGGTTGCCTGATGTCAGTGACCTGAAATACACCGTCGATTATCAGCCCACCTTTAGTGGTAAAGGTTCCAATGGCGCAACCGTTGAGGTTCGCCATCCCAACAGCTCGCAACTGGCGGCTCCTGCACAAACGGTTGTTCAGGGCGAATGGTTGACCCAGGCTTCTGAAGTATGGGGACCATCATGGGAACGAGAGGTCCATATCAAGCAGTTCATGGGCACACAACAGTCACCCAACTGGTTGGTTCTCAAAGTCACTATCGCGCCCGACCCGCCTGGCCTGAACGAGCCGGAAGCCGACGGACTTTCGCCGACGTTCAGCGGCACCTGCTGGCCGGGCGCAGTCGTAACCCTCGTGTATGACGACGAACCATTGGCCGAGCATGAGCTCCCTTGTCCCACCGGCATCTGGCAGTTCAAGCGCACCACGCCATTTGCGCCGGATAAAGAACACAAGGTCACTGTGACGCAATTCGTCGATCCGCAAACTTCTGACCCTGTGTCCAGAACCTTCACTGTCTCGCTGCCCATGCGGCCACCACGAATTAGCCACCCGGTGGCAGACGCGAAAGTCGGTAGCGACTTGGTAGTGACGGGTGCGGACGGTATGAAGGGGGCCATTGTGTATCTGCGTGACAAACAGTTCGATCGCCTTCTGGGTGAGACAGCACCGCTGTCAGCCGACGATGGCTGGTCGATCGCTCTGCAGGGCCTGGATTACCGACATTACACCCTCGATGCATGGCAGACGTTGGGTGATCGGCCGTCGGAGTACAGTGCAGACGTCAAGTTTCAGGTGGTATCGCTGCCTCCCGAAATCACCCAGCCAACCCGCGGTGGCATGCTGGAACGTGCGGCGAAGTTCAAAGGCAAGGGAATGAAAGGAGGGCGTGTCGATATCTTTCTGAACGACCTTGTTGCGCCCGTGCTTTCAAATATTCCGGTCGACGCGAACGGTGACTGGGAAGGCCAGGTGTCGTTGTCAGTAGGCCGCAAAACCCTCTGGGCGCGGCAAACGGTCATGGACGAAAATGGCAAACCGCAGGAATCGGAAAATAGTGTGGCGTTTGATTTTGACGTTGTTCCGCGACCGCCTGTCATCGAAACACCGGTTGCCGACGAGTGTGTTGGCATAAAGGTCGTTGTGTCGGGCTTTGGCGAGCCGGGCGATACCGTCACGGTGACTTTGGTGGGAGACGGGTCCTCGATGCCCGTCAGTGGGCATGTTCAGCCAGGTCGCACCTGGTCGGTAGCGCTTGATGCCCATTCACTCGTCGGCACGCAGTACCGACTGGAAGCGGTAGCTTCGTCCGGGGAGTTTTACTCGAGCAAGTCTTTGCGCGACGTCGAACTGGCGGGCTTTGTACCTGTCATCGACCAGCCTGCAGCGGGAAAACAGGTGAGCCAGCCTGTCGAATTCGCTGGCCAGGGGACGTGACGGGGTTGGCAAGGTCGTGAGCTGGTACAACCCGGATGTGCACTGGGTAAAGCAGTTGCCAGTGGCCAGCGGGCTGTGGCGAGGTGAATCGTTGGCATTGCCTGAAGGTGGGAGCTGGTGCCGATTCAGGCAATCGCTGACCGACAGTGCGGACGGCGCAACCACGTCGGATTGGGCCGACAGCAAGCGCTTTGAAGTTGAGCCTGCGCCTGCGCCCGCTCAAGAGGGCCTTGTTGCGGCTCCCGACGAGCGGTCATAAAACCTGTCAGATCTGACAGTAGACGCACTCGCTCGCAGAGCGCTAAATCCAGTTGACCGAATGCCCCACCTGACGAAAGCCGTCAGGTGGGGCGGGCCCGTTATCGCCTCCAGGAATCCGATCATGGTTGATTCGCGCCGTCCCGCCCTGCAACTGCTGGATCAGTTGTTTGGTAACCAACAATATCTGAAAGACACTGCCCTGAGAAAACTGGGTATTTACCTTGAGCAGGGTGGGTCGATCTTCCCGCTGGTAGAAGGCGGCGCACGTTTCCTGGAAAGCGAGTTTGGTCTGAAAGGGAACGATGCCCGGCAGTTTCTGCGGCGTGCCAACAGTATGGCCTTTTATATACGGCGCCAATTCATCGAGCAGGGCGCGCGGCGTCAGAAACCAGGGGAACCAGACCCTGAAGACGGCATATTGTCGATGGTTCCGGGGCCCACCTTCGAAGTGTTGTTCGATCCCGACTTTGACGCTTATTGCCCGCCGGGGGCTATTGAGTCTCAAACCTCCCCGGTCGCCTATCTGATCGAAAATCAGAGGTGGGCTGAGCAACGGATTGAAGCGGCTTCGGACTCCGACGAAAGACTGTTACTGCATGATCGGCGTAGCGATCTGAAAAAACTGCTGGTCGATTTCAATGCCGTGCATCGTCCGGTGTCTTCGGTGGACATTATTGTGCGGGTTCTCGAAACTTTCATTGAGGCGACGCAGGAATCGCCCGATGAGCCAGTGGATATCGAGCAGCAAATGATCGAAGCACGTTATCCCAACGGACTGCCCTACTATAAACACTGGAACACTATCGATGCGGTTGCCCGCCACCATGGGCTATCGGTTGGTAATTTTGCGCATATGGTGGACAAGTCCTTTCCCTACTTCCTGCAGGCACAGGCCTGGGACGACGATGCAGGACGTGCCTTGGCGCATGCGACACGATTAGGGCCTTATCAGCGCGAGTTGTTGACGGAGGAGCCTGCGAATATTGACGACAGGGTTAGTTTCTACAATCGCAATTTTGGCACCGGCGCGATATTCCAGAACATCAGTCAAGTTAAGTACTTTGGCGAACGCACCAAACTCGACACACAGGGAATCGAGAAACTTTTGTCAGTCGGCAGCTTTGTTCCACAGCGTTCAGCTAATGTGAAGTTTGCGACAGAATCGCCGGCGGAGGCGGAAAGCGGCCACTCCGGTTCAGTTTATATCAATGCCCATACCCACCCTGCGTTATATCTGCTGACCACAGGAAGCGTGAACTCGGTCCTCCATCATATTTCAGCTTATCCCAGTACTTCACTCGGTCTTGACCGCTTCGACCGCATGAACCGCAAGGTGCGTCTGGACCAGTGGCTGGATTTGCCTGCTGATCAAGTGGATGCGTTATTGGCGGCAGCCATGCGAGCTGAAGTGCGCGGAGGCGGTGCACAAGCTGACGCGTGGCAAATAACAGAGAAGGTTATTCATGCACTGGGTCTGTTTCAGTCGCTGAGAGAGCGTTACGGATGTACAGCGCAGGATTTCGCCGCGTTTATCGACGAGCTGTCAGTTTACGGTCGTGGCGAGGCGCTGTCGCAGTTCGATCAGGTTTTCAACAGCCAAGACAACTATCGTGATCCTCTGGTCCTTGATGGTCTGCCGTTTCCGGTACTGCCCGCTCAAGGCGAGTCTGAGCTGACCGTCACTCAGTTGCGCAGCGCGTTGAACATTGATCTGCAGACTTATCATTACCTGGCTGTGGCGATTGCCAATGCCCATGGCATTGAAGACAACAAGTTGTTGCGTACCCCACAGATCATCTCCAGTTTTTACCGCATGGTGATGTTGCCGCGCCTGTTGGGCCTCACTGCGGTCGAAGGCGCACTGATGCTGACATTGCTCGGTGGCCAGGCATGGCTGGACGGTCTGGCAGGCAGCCCGCAAATCGATTCGGCTGAAAATGACAGCCCCGATGTACTGAACCTCATCTACGCCATGCAGTCGTGCGTGCAATGGTGTGCCGAGCGTGATTTTTCGGTGTTGTGGATGCTTCAGCAAATCGCAGAACCGCGAGCCCTCGCCGCCGGCGAGGCTGAATTGCAGTTTTTCGAACAGGTGCGCGATTTGTTGGGCGCCGCCCGCTTCAGCAACTCGGCCCTGTTGATGGCCGGTGTTCCGCCGCTGGCGGGTGCCAGCTGGCTGGACCTGCTGACGAAACTTTCCGATGCCGATGGTCTGCTCCTCGCCTTTGCGGGCACGGAAGCCGATTACCTGACCTTTGCCCGAACTGTGCTCGATGACGCGGTGAAAGATGGCCTCGGCCATACCGAGAAAGAGCAACGCGCCGACATCGTCGAAAGCATGCTGATCGTGCTTTTGCAGGCCCGTGACGCGCAGGTGCTGGTGGCCAAGGAGTGTCTTGAGGTTTATACGCGTGTCAGCGACGAGCAGGCTTTGCAAGTCCTGCGCTGGGCCAATGCGAGTGTGCCGCGATTGTTGCGTCTGGTACTTGATCGCCCGCTCTCGTCATTCGAAGAGCTTGGCAACAGACGCGCTGAATCCTCCGACCCGCTCATGTTGTTGTTAGCCGATATACGTCGTCGCAGTGCCGTGGTTGCACAACTGGACCTCGGTGTCGAATCCTTGCGTGATTACCTCGATTACGGACATCAGGCCTGGCTCGCCCAGGACGACAAGCATGCCTTCACGGTGCGAACGCTCTATTACCTGACGTCGTTGGCGCGAGCCTTCGAACTGAGTGAGCTGCCAGCGCAACGGCTGCTTGATTACCTGCGCGAGGTCAACGCGCTGCCTTCCCCGCTCACCGGGCACGCGCTGCGTTTGGCGCAACAAGCGGCGTCCATCAGGCTCGCGGAGTTTTTTGACTGGAGCGTGCAGGAAGTGCGCGAGTGCATGGGCCGTATAGAACCGGAAAAGGGCATTCTGAAAACCCTGCCCCAACTGGACCAGCTCATGCGCATTCGCGTATTGGCGTCGCACACGGGGATGGATGCCTTGACGATCTTCCTGATTGGCACCTTGCCAGAGATCGTAGACAAAACCCGCTACAAGGATGCCGCCGAGCGGGCCTTGTTGAGCGTGTCCGAATCGAGTGCCCTCAAGACCATCGTCTCCGAGGATCTGCGCCAGATCGTCACCATGACCTGCGTAGCGGATAAAACCGAGGTCATCGCGAATAAGCCGGGAGAGAAAATCACCTTCACCGTTACGCTTGCAGACAGTGAGGGAAACCCATTGAGCGGTGTCAACGTTTACTGGCGTGCCACCCTCGGCAGCATTGCGACCCAGGCAACGGGCACTGATGGCGTGGCGCTTGCGCAATTCATTCCCGGCAGCGTCACCGGCACAGAGACGCCACAGTTCTGGCTGGACCTGCTCGAAGCAGCGTACGCCCCTGCCATCAAGGTCGGCTTCGACACGCAAAACCTGCAATTCCCTGCGCCGCTCATGGCACGGGTGCCACTGGGGACCGTGGCATTCGGCGAGGAGATCGAACTCTACGCGACGATGCTGGACAAATTTGGCAACCGCGCAAAACACGCCCCAGTAACGTGGAGTGGCGAGACTTTCGAGGACGGCGCTGGCCCGCCATCAGTATCGATCCGCCCGGCCCAGGCTTTTACCAATGACGAAGGGCTGACACGCGTGTTCATTTCAAGCCCTACCGGCGGAACGTTTCGGATCAAGGTCAGTCCGGAGGACGACGAGTCGTCCGCTGATTTCGAACCCATCACTTTCGATACGAAGGAGCAAGCATAATGGCACTGGACATATTGGCAGCCTTGCTCGAAAAGCGTCGGGACGCTCTGGTTGAATACTGCATTGCTCACATCAGAAAATCCGGCGCAAGTGGCGATTACAGTTTCGTAAGAACCCCGGAAGACTTGTCCGAATTGCTGCGCATGGATCCTCTGGTCACGTCCTCAGTGCCCAATTCCCCTGTCGCTGAAGCGACAAGCTGCACGCAGGAATTCATTCATGCAGCCTATCGCAAGCTGGAACGCGGCTACGAAAAGATCGAGTTCGACAAGCGCGACCTGCTCACCTGGGAGCTTTATAGCAACTACCCGGATTGGGCGGCACTGCAAATGATCGCGGTGTATCCGGAAAATTACATGAGTCCCTACGTGCGGCAACGCAAGACCAGCCTGTTCAAGAAGCTTGAAAGCGACATTGAGCAGACCGCGTTGAGCAGCCATTCCGTTCAGGTTGCGGTGAACAGCTATCTGGAAACGTTCGAGAAGACTTGCGATCTGGAAGTCATCAGCAGCTACATGGACTTGATTGGCAGTGATACCGACATCGCCTCACCCGCGCGTGCCGATTATTACTTTGTTGGTCGCCAGCGGGTGCCTCCATTTCAGTATTTCTGGCGCAAGGCTGAGGTGGAAATCTCGCCCAGTTGCCGAATAATCAATCCAGCGGCGTGGAGTGAGTGGCAGCCGGTGACGATTCCCGCTGGCGTGAAAATTCTCGACATCCGCCCGGTGCTGTGGAACGCGAGGTTGTATCTGGTCTGGGCCGAATGGCAGGACAAGGTGACGACGAAGGTTGATGGCGTAGACCATACCTTGCCACACAAGTTATTCATCCATTCGGCGTCCATGTCTCAGAACGGGCAGTGGTCGGCACCGCAGAACCTTCACACCTCGGAACAGGTGGATGATCACTCCGAAGGAACCCGGCTGATCGCGACGGTATGGGCCGATCGTTACAACGACAAGGGCAAGCTGGGTGTCATGTTGATCAATGACAAGGATGCCTCGGCCCCTTTTCAGGTAACGGCGGTGCGCGATGTGCTGTTTCGCCCTTTGGACTGGGACGATGGCAGTTGGCTGGAGCATGCAGCGGCAAAACGCTTCACCACAATCGATACCGTTCAGCATCAGCTACGCAATCAGCCCAGCGTTGAGACCAGCTCAGAGGGAATTGGCGAACTGACGAAGCATCTGGACCTGCAGGCCTTGGCGTTTCGCGTTGACGATGAGGATGTGCTGCTGGTTCAGGGCTATTGCAGGCCTACGGGCTTGACCGGGGGACAGTCGCCGTTGTTTTGAAAGTCTTGAATCCAGCCACGGGTGATCCTGCGCCGATCGAGCATGATCTTCCGATTGCCGGTGGCTGGAGTACCGACTGGCTGCAGCTCAGACGCAATGCAGGTGCCTGGCCGAGGGCGACCTTTTCCTTCGAGGCTGGTGCCAATACAGCCAAGGAATTCGCGGTAACGGTTTCCAATGTCACAGGCTTCGCCCCTGTGACACTGCTTAAAAACTCTACGGATGCCGCTCAGTTTCTCTCTTTGAATCAAGAGGGACTGACGCTCAAATACACGCGTTTGAATTCGCTTTTCGGTCCGCAACTGGTGCAGCGTGCCAGTTTTTCCATTGATAGCGTACTGCACTGGGATACGCAGTTTCTGCCGGAGCCGCCGCCGCAATCGGCAAGCATCGACGAGCCGAACGGGGCATTTGACGGTGCTAACGGTTTGTTCTTCTGGGAACTGTTTTTTCATTTGCCGCACTATATTTCCGCACGATACAGGCGTGAGCACCGTTTCCAGCAGGCACAAAACTGGTTGCATTACCTGTTCGACCCCCAGGCGCCTGCAGACCCTGATCAACCTCCAGCCCTGAACCCGAAACCCAGATACTGGCGCTGCCGGCCGCTGACTGGCACCGGTAACCTCGGCTGTGAAATCGAGGCACCGACCGATCCGTACGCCATCGGCTATTCGGCGCCGCGACATATGCAGATTCTGATTTTCACCGAGTATGTCAAAGGCCTGATTGAATGGGGCGACAGGGATTACCGCCAACTCAGCCGCGACAGTCTGGTCACTGCCAAATTGGCTTTTGTCCAGGCGCAGTTTCTGATGGGCAAGCCACCTTCCGTGCGTACGGTGAACCGCTGGGAAGCAACCACGGTCGGCGATCTTTTGACCAAGAGCCTGACACGGCCAGCGCTGGAGCAGTTCGAACGTGATCTTGACTTCAGCCTGGCAGATTTTCCTGCCACCGCCGAAGCACCGCCATTGTTTGGGTTGCTGGCAATCGAGCCCTTCAAGCAACCGATCAATGAGCAATTGCTCGCGCTCTACGATCTGCCCGGTCAGCGCCTGTACAACTTGCGCAACAATCTCACCATCGACGGCAAGCCGCTGAATATCCCGTTTTTCAGCCCACCGACGGATCCCAACCAGTTATTGCGCGATCTGGCAGCAGGGACGGGTGGACCCAGGCCCATGGGCGGTCGGCTGGTGGTCGGTGCGTTTCGCTGGCGCGTGTCGTACGAGGCGGCTTTGCGAGCCGTGCAGACTCTGCAGGAATACGGTAGTCAGCTGCTGCGTTTTCTTGAGCAGCGAGACCGGGCCGAGCAAGAGGAGATACAACAAAATCACTTGGTGGAGCTGGGCGCTTACGCCCGGACCGTGCAGGAGCAAACCATCGATCAATTGCAAGCGAACCAGAACGCGCTGGAACAAAGCCGGGCCGTAGCGCAAGAGCGTGCGCAGGCGTATGCACAACGTTATGAAGAGAATGTTTCCGCAGTCGAGTACGAGGTTATGGAAAGCCTGCGCGATGCAAAAATAGTCGCGTTGACCTCGATGAGCATCAAGACCGCAGGCGCGGCGGTTGCCGCCATCCCCAATATTTATGGCTTGGCCAACGGCGGGCATCGCATCGATAAAATCGCCGATGCCGTGTGCTATGGCCTGGACATCGCCTCGTCGGTGCTGAGTGCGGATGCGGACAGAAAGGCAACCACCGAAGGCTATCGTCGGCGCCGCGAAGAATGGCGATTGCAGCGCGATCAGGCATTGGCGGAAGTCGCTGCCATCGAGGCGCAAATCGCTGCTCAGGGCCACGCGGTGCAAGCCGCCCAGACCAGCCTGCAGCAGACCCTTCGCGCGAATGATCAGGCATTGACCGTTTACAATTTTCTGAAAAAGAAGGCTACCAATGCCGAGCTGTTCAACTGGCTGCTGGGCCAGCTCAAGACGTTGCATTATCAGGCCTACGACGCGGTGGTCAGCCTGTGCCTCAGTGCCCAGGCATCGCTAAGCGCCGAAACTGGCGATTACGACTCACAGATCCCGTTGCCCCAGGTCTGGCTGGACAATCGCCATGGTCTGACGGCTGGCGAGCATCTGCGTGGCTATCTGCTTCGCATGGAACGCGAGTACCTGCAACGTCATGAGCGACGGCTGGAGCTGGAAAAAACGTTTCCCTGCGGCAATTGTTCGACGACAAAACGATCCGCAACCGGGTATCGACAGTTGGGCGCTCGCGCTGCAAGAGTTGCGCAATCGCGGGTCGCTTGAGTTCGATCTCTCCCAGTTACTGTTTGATCGCGATCATCCGGGGCACTACTGCCGGCAAATCAGTTCAGTCGAAGTCGACCTGCCGGCGTTGGTCGGGCCGTTCCAGAACGTCTGCGCGACGTTGTTGCAAGTCAGCAGCATGACGGCGACGAAGGCAACGACCACATCGGTGAGCTACCTGCACGATCCAGCGGACCTGACCGCTCCGTCCGACCTGCAGATCAATCTGCGCAGCGGTCAGCAGATAGTGGTGTCGACCGGGGTTGGCGATAACGGTATGACGGCGATGAGGCCCGATGAGGGTTTGCTCAATCCTTTTGAATGTACCGGCGCGGTTTCACGCTGGCTGCTGAATTTTCCGTGGCCCACAACAGAACCGCACGCTGACGTGCTCGCTTCGGTGACGGACATCAATGTGCGGGTTCGGTACACCGCCAAGGCGGGAGAACCGACATTCAAGCGAGCCGTTGAAGATCTGGTGACCCGGGCGTTGACCGGGCAGCGGAAGCGATCCAGCGCTGGAGCAGACCATCATGAGTGAGCCCGTTACGCAGACCGGTGAAAGCCTGGTGCAAAATGGCAGTTTCGAGCAGGCGTTCAGCCACTGGAAAAAAGGCCCGATCAATCCGAGCTGGCTGGCTACGGCAAGCGAGGCCTGGGGTGAAAAGCAGATACGCTTTCTGAAAGCGGGCAATCAGTCTTCGGTCAGTCAGGCGCTGATAGTTCCCAAGAGCCCGGGCGCCGGGATTACCTACAGGCTCGGTTTCTACTGCGAGATGCGACATACCGAGGCGGGCAGGCTGGTTGTCAGTATCGAGGGGCAACCGGACGTCAAGCAAGAAATCCAGTTGCACCCCGGCTCACTGCGCAATTGGCAAGACCAGGCACGGCTCAAGAGGGGGCAGCCACTGGCGTTCAGGCCGATCCGCTACGACGAGGTCCTTGATCTGCCCTTGAGTGCCGGGGATACCCTCGTCGTCAGTATTTTCAGCCCGGCCAACGCGGCTGGGGACTATAGCGCCGGGGTGTGTATTACCTGTATTGATCTGCAACTGCATCTGCCGGCGCTGGAACTGCGCGCAATGACCCTGGACAGCGAGACGCTGGACCCCAACCGGACGTTGTATCTGTGTCTGGGAGCGAACGATGCTGCGGACACCGCTGACCCGATGTTCATGTCCCACCAACTGACTTTCTTGCCGGTGGACGGTAGCCCTTGGCAGGGCACGGAAGCAGCGCTGAACATCGTTGACGATCTCTCGGGTGCGATTGTCGCGAAGCCGCAGTGGGCGGCCAATCAGCCTTTGGCATCAATGTGGTATCTGGGGTGTCCGTGGCTTGAAGGAGACGACTACGCGTTTCAACTGGTATTGCGCAATCGCTACGCAGCGCCAGACTGCTCGATCAATGTTTCGCTGGGGCATCACCGGCTGATATTTCGCGATCTTCTTGAACCGGACTATTACCCTTTGGTTGATCAAAGCGTTCGTTTGGGAGGACAGGTTTCTTCGTATTACACGGGCTTTCCGGTGGCAGGCCGGGCCGTCAAATGGTCCGTCATCGGCCAGGGAGATCTTGGGGAAACCATCGCCGATGAGCAAGGGCGAGTGCACTGGGATTATCGGGCGACACAGGCAGGAACCTTCGTTGTTCAGGCAACGGTTGAAAGTCCCTACTACGCCTCGGGTAGTGTGACGCAAGCGTTCGACATCACGGTGCTGGCCGCGGATCCGTGGCCGACGCTCAAGTACATGGAAAACAGTGAAGAGCGGAACTGGACCGACAACGGCTACCCGAACCGTGGGTCGACTCACGTCATGCAAGTCATGTTGCCGTCAGACAGCCCTCTTCATGAAGCCCTGTTTTCACTGCACTGGCGTGGCGACGAGCCCGACAGGATCGGTGTCGCGGTCAGCCCTGAGCTGGCACAGCCTGTGCCCGTCAACAACGGCGATCTAAGCTGGGCGCTAGCTTGCGACGATGTTTCCGACGGCCAGTTCGAACTGGAACTCAGATGCTCGAAACTGCTCCTGCCATCGTCCCCGAAAAAAATGTTGTTGGCGCGCAATAAAGTCAGGGTCGGTGAGGTCCGCGAAGCCGACAAGTCACCGGTGATCGACGACTTCGAAAGCGCGCTGGTGCGTTTGCAGGTTGTGCATCGCGCTGACGCGTTTGACAGCGCCGACGGTGATCCGGTGATTGATGCGTTGGTGGACTGGGACACACCCAACGGCGTCGTTTCGACGCGAACAGGCAGCGGCGGCTGGGCCAGCGTATTGTTCAAGCCTCAACAAGCCGGGGCTCATACCATCACTGCCAGGATCCGGGCACATGACGAGGACACGCCGATCGAGCACTCGTTCACGGTAACGGTGATCGAGCGAAGTTCATGGAAAACCCAGGTCAGCATCACGCTGGATGGCGCAGACATTTATCCTGACAGTGGGCTTGTCTGTAAACGCGGTGGTACTCATGTTCTGAAGGTCACGGCGCTGAAAGACAGTACGCTTGTTGGCAAACCCATAATGCTCAGTTGGCGTGGTATCGACCGCAACATCGGATTGAACATAAGTGATCTGGATGTACCGAAGATTCTTGACGCAACAGAGGGCCTGAGCTGGACGCTGAGCTCCGGGTTTGCGACCAGCCTCAGCAGCATGTTCGAATTACGTTTGATCAACGAGGCCTTCGAAGACCGGGAGTTGTATGGACGCCTGATGTCACCTGATATTCACGACGAGTTCACGGTGGTCATGGATCAGATGAGCGCCACCAAGGGACAGACTTTATATCCATGCCTTGGGGCGACACACCGTTATATCTTCAGGACCCATGCGTTGAGCCCGTTGGTCGGGATCGCCATGGATCTGCTGTGGGGCGGAAGCACCGCTGCAGAGTTGGGCATTGATCTGCTCCCTCGTCCGAAAAGTTCAAATGTCATCGACGATAGCGGTTTCACCTGGACGCTTGACTGCACCGGCAGCCCGGCATCCGGAGAGTTCCGGCTCGCATTCATCATCCATCATGGCGGCCAAACCACCTATAACCCCATGCATCTGGGCCACAACAAAGTCGAAATCGTAGCCCTGCGTGAATCTGCGGTGACGCCGGTAGTGGGGCAGGAGCCGGCATGGATGTGGGTCAAGGTGCGCTCGCCTTTCACTGGCGCAGCCGTGGAACGCTTCCCTGTGCAATGGAGCGTCGACGACGAGCCGAAGGTGTTCGAAACCGATGCCGATGGCTGGTCCGGCTTTCCCTTCGAGCCCACCGAGGCGGGAGATCAGACCGTTGATGTATCCATCACCAGTCCTTACGACGGTTATACCCAATCACGTTTGCTGGCAGTCAGTGCGTTGGACGGTGATCCGTGGGCCGGGGTGACGATCAAATTCGATAACGGCGCACCTCAACTCTGGGGTGAGCAAACCTTTTTCCACGTCGCAAGGGCATTCATCGGATCGACGTGAAGGCGGCGCAGAACAGCCCATTGTTCAATCAGAACATGACGCTGGGTATGCGCGGTACTGGCCCGGCGGCGTTTGATTTGCGCTTTAATCCGCCGGCACTGGGCGTCCCGGCAGTTTTCAGCGAAGCAGGCTTTTATTACGATTTCAGCGTGGGCGATCTGACGGACGGCAGTTTTGAGTTATGCCTGGCTTCCGAGCGGCTCGCCAGATTGTCCCCGGCCAATGCGATGTCGGTAGGTACGGGGGCGCATGCGGTGAAGATTTCCGAGCGTTCGAGAGCCGAACGATCGTTGCTGTGGGGCGAGACTCTGTCTGAGCAAATCACGGTCGTCTCTTCAATCAATGGCAGGCCGATGGAGGGCATTGCTGTGGTTTGGCGCAGTGCGGATCTTGGGGAAGTGACCTCGGTTACCGACTATTACGGTGTGGCACGCAACCGTTTTGTTCCCAAAACGCCTGGCGCCAGGCAACTGTTGGTGGCGGTGGGGGATGAATCGTTTTCAGAGTCGATCTCGCTACCGTTTTTTCTCAGCGAGCCCAGGGCACTACAGACGCTCGAAAGCATTGATCCGCCGGGTCGACCCTATCAGGTCATTGGCGTCCAGGCCGTCGTGCTGTCCGCAATTACAGGTCAACCTTTGCCGGAAGTATGGGTGGAGTGGCAATTTGAAAGTGTTTCGATTGCGCCGAGCAAGACGAATTCGCAGGGTATCGCGACGCTGGAATTTGAACTTCCGTTTATCAGGCAGGGTTTGTTGGAGGCGATCGTCAAAGGAGGTATTGCCGGCTGGGAATGGAAATCACTTCTGATCAATGTGGACGCGCCTGTCTTCAAGTCACTTAACGTGCCGGGAGGTGACGTCATTGAGGTCGATGAGCTCACGCTCGTTTACGCCAGCGTGACTTCTTCCATGAGCAGCCAGCCGGTTGAAGGGATGGAGGTCGTCTGGTTGAAGAATGGCATTGAGCAACCCTTGCGGACCCTGACGAATGTACGTGGGGAGACGCATGAAAACTTCCGCGCCAATGCCGCGGGCCCCATGACGATAGAGGCTCAGATTCGTGATCCGGAAGGTCATGTTTTCGATAGCGGACAGGTTCGGTTTACGGTCGTCGAGAGGCCATGAAAAAGCCAGGGCTGCGCTAAAGCAAACCTGCTTTCTTCAGTTGAAGGTACTGTGTCACCAGCGCTGCGCCCAAGTCTCCAGGCCGAACATCCACCACCGCAACTCCATGAGCGCTCAACCGCTCATGGAGTTCTGCGCGTTCATTGAGATAACTCACCGCCCCACAGTAAGCCAGGGCCTGGGGCAATGACTGTACCGGTGCAGTGCGCAGTGTATCCAGCGCCTCTTCACGCACGCTTGCGATCAGTACCCGATGCTGAGCGCTCAGACGCTTGATCGCACCCAGCAGTTCGTCGTCATCCTCATCGCGCAGATTGGTCACCAGCACCACCAGCGCCCTGCGCTGTTGACGGGACAGCAGTTGATTCACGGCGGCCTGATAATCGGCCGGACGCTGTGTGCTCTGCAGGTCATAAACCGCATTGAGCACTACATTCAATTGCCCGCTGCCTTTGCCCGGTGCCACAAAGCGCTGATCACCGGCAAACGTGCTCAACCCCACCGCATCACCCTGGCGCAGAGCCACGTAACTGAGCAGCAGACAGGCGTTGAGTGCATGGTCGAAATGCGCCAGCTCACCATCCTGGCTGCGCATGCGCCGGCCGCAGTCGAGCAGGAAAATGATCTGCTGATCGCGCTCATCCTGATATTCGCGGGCGATCGGTGCGCGTTGGCGGGCGGTGGCTTTCCAGTCGATCTGGCGCAGGCTGTCGCCTTCGCGGAATTCGCGCAACTGGTGAAATTCCAGACCCTGACCGCGACGTTGCCGCTGGCGTACGCCGAGCTGGCTGAGCCAGTTGTCCACGGCCAGTAGTTCACCGCCGTGGAGCCGGGCGAAGTCGGGGTAGACGCGTGTCTGATTGTCGACCTTGAGCAAGCGCTTGCCGGTCCATAAGCCCAATGGGCTCGGCAGATTGATTTCGCAGTGTTCAAACGTGAAATGACCGCGGTTCAACGGACGCAAGCGGTAGCTGATCTGGCTGAACTGGCCGGGTTGCAGCTCAATCGTCAGCGGCAAATGTTCGAAGCTCAGGCCATCCGGGACATGGTCGAAAAGGTCGATGTTCAGCGGTGCATTGAAGTCGTGCTCAATCGTCAGCGGTACTTCGGCCCAGCGCCCGAGCGAGAGGCTGCCCGGCATCTGCCGGCTGACCCGCACGGGCGGCATTCGCTGCAAGCGCAGCGCATCCAGCACGGCCAGGGCCAGCAGCGCCAGCAGCAAGCCCCAGTTGATGGCTTTCAGGCTGGTCGGGATGGTGACTTCCAAAGCCTGCAAGGTCCCCAGTACGATGCCGATGACCAGCAGCGTCGCCACCCAGCCCAGCAGAAGCCTTGAGGGTTTCACAGGCGCGGCGCCGGTACTTGATCGAGCAACTGCGTCAGCACCTGATCGACCTGCAGACCTTCGATGTCCAGCTCCGGCGCAAGGCGCACACGATGGCGCAGCACCGCCAGCGCACAACCCTTGATGTCGTCGGGAATCACGAACTCGCCACCACGCAACAAGGCGCGAGCCCGGGCGCAGCGTACCAGGGCAATCGACGCGCGCGGCCCGGCACCGAGGGTCAGTCCCGGCCAGGTGCGCGTGCTGCGCGCCAGGCGCACGGCGTAATCGAGGACCTGATCGTCGAGCGGCAAATCACTGGCGATGCGCTGCAAGGCTTGCACATCCTTGGCCTGCAACACCGTGCGCAGCGGTTGCACATCGAGCATGTCGGCGCGGGTCGAGCGGCTGACCTGACGCACCATGTCCAGTTCCTGATCGGCGTCGGGATAGTCCATGCGCACCTTGAGCATAAAGCGATCGAGTTCGGCTTCCGGCAGGGGATAGGTGCCTTCCTGCTCGATCGGGTTTTGCGTGGCCAGCACCATGAACGGTTGTGCGATCGGCAGGGCGCGACCTTCGAGCGTGACCTGACGCTCCTGCATCGCTTCGAGCAACGCCGCCTGGGTTTTCGCCGGGGCGCGGTTGATTTCGTCGGCCAGCAACAGGTTAGTGAACAGCGGGCCTTTGCGCAGCTTGAACTGCTCGGTTTGCAGGTCGTACACGGCATGGCCGGTAACGTCGCTGGGCATCAGGTCGGGGGTGAACTGGATGCGCGCGAATTCGCCGCCGAAGCAGCGGGCGAGGGCGCGCACCAGCAGGGTTTTGCCCAGCCCTGGCACGCCTTCGAGCAACACATGGCCGCCGGCGATCAGTGCGGTCAGCACATCGTCAATTACTTGATGCTGACCGATCAGCGCTTTGCGCAATTCGCCGCGCAGCGCTTGCGCCAACTGGCTGGCACGCTGGCGTTGCTGCGCGGCGTGGCTGGCGCTGCCGGGCTCGATCTGTTCAGTCATAGCGTGTTCCTCAAGGTTTGCAGGTGGGCGACCTGGCGGCAGAAGTCAGCGCTGGACAGCCGCCGGTTCGACACCGGGCTCAGGGCCTGGCTGATGGCGCGGGTGGGTTGCCGGGTCAGGCGCGACAACGCCAGCCATTGTTCGGCAACGTTCAATTGGTCAAAGCCGGGATGGCGGCGGCGCGCCCGGCGCAGCACGTCCTGTTGCAAGGCTTGCAACAGGACGTGCTGGCCGTTGTGGCGCAAAAGGAAAACGGCACTGGCGCGCAAATGCTCCTGCAACTGTCGACGCCCGCTCGGCGTGGGCGCCTGAAGCGGGCCGTGGCGCATGCCGACATGCCACAGGCACAGGCCCACCAAGGCGAGCAGGGCAACAATCGCCTGCGGGAAGTAGCGCCAGAGCAAGGTCAGCAAGCCATCGTGTTCGCTGTTGTAGATCAGCGTGACGTCGGTGTCGGCGCTCAGATACCAGAGCAGCCAGGCGTTGTCGTACTTGGCGATGGCATCGGTTTTCCACAGCTCGGCGTCGGTCACCACGGTAATCGAGCCGAGACCGTGGGGCAGTTGCATCATGTGCGTCGCCTTGGCGCTGTTGGCCCAGGCCTGCGCGAGATTTTTCGGATCGTCGAGGTGGAAGTCAGTATCGAAGCCGGCGTACGCCGGTGCGTCTTCGTCTTCAAGATAGAGTTTGGTCAGCTTTGGAAAAGGCTCGGGTTCTGCGTCTGCGGGGACGTCTTTCAGATCCTTGCTCAGCGACTGATGCAGTTGCACTCGATCAAGCAGCAGGTCGTTGCTCTGTTTGCTCTGCTCGTCCCACAGCGATTCGGCAACGAACACCAGGCGCCCACCGGCGCGGGTCCAGTTCAACACCTGGTCGACCTGACGAGGTGTCATCCGCGAGCGGTCGTTGAACAACAGTAGCGTATGTTGATGCGGGTCGATGCCCGGAAGCACCGCGAGACTTTCGCCATGGCTGACACGTAGGCCGCGTTGACGCAAAAAAATTCGGCCGCCAGATAAGGATTGGCTTGGGCGGCGGGCGAAGGGCCGTGATCGATCTGTTCCTGATACGGCGTGGCTTTGACGTACAGGAAAACGCCCAACGCGCCGAGCAAAGCAACCAACAATGCGCAGACCCACGCCAATGTGCGGCGACTCAACGGGCCGTCTCCTTGCCGAACAGAACGCGCCAGCCATCGCACAATTCCTGCCGCGCAGACGCGGCCGGCACGCGGTGTCCGTAGGCCATGTTCTGCCAGTGAGTGGTCAGGCTGCGGCTGAAGGCGAGCAGTTGCGGATGCTGCAATTGCTCGACTCGCGCCAGTACCTGATGTTCGGTGTCGGCGGGTTTCAGTTGCAGGTCAAAGTCGTGCAGCAGGTGACTGAGCAAGCCGCGATAGAGCAGGCTCAACGCGGCGCGCGGTTGGCTTTGCCAGAGTTGTTCAGCGCTGGCGGCGATGTCGTCAGGCAGGCTGTCGCGGTTCAAATCCAGACCGAAGGCCTGCTGCGGCAACTCGCGTCTGGATTTGGCCGGCAGCTTCGGGCGGCGGCTGACGAAGGCTTGTACGAAGTCGCGGTAGCGCCAGATCAGCCAGCCGATCACCGCAATGACCGCGGCCCACAACAGCACCTCAATGATTTTCGCCAAGCCATTGAGATGCTGCCCGTCGAGCCAGCCCAGCAGGGTTTTCAGCCACTGCGGCGCGTCGCCGGGTTCCGGGCCTTTGGCTGCTGCCGCCGGGTCTTCGCCGAAGCGATAGCGGGTAACGGACTCTTTGTTCTTGAACGGTGGTTGTTCGAGTAATGCCTTGATGCTTTCTTGCGAGGCCTGACTGGTCAGCGGCTGATTCAACAGGCGTGGCGCCTGCGGACTGTCATCGGGCGCAGCGGCCCAGACGACTGGAACGTTCGGCAACACCAGACACACCGCCAGCAGCAGCCCCAACACCGAATGGTTCAGCCGCTGGCGCAGACGGCGGAACACCAGTTCGATATCCCACGCCTCCAGTTGCGTGCGTCGATTCAGGTACAGGCTGAAGCCGCACGCAACATACACCGGCCCCCACACCACCAGCACCAGCGCATAGAAGGCATTGGTCAGGTGTTCCAGCCAGCGCCATTGATGATCCGCTGCCAGGATCAGTGACTGCCAGTCCCAATCGGTTTCGATCTGCTGTGGCAGCAACAGATAGAACAGCACCATCAGACCGATCCACAGCGCGGTTTCCAGGTGCATGCCGATGATGGTCAGCCATTGCGCGGCGCCGGCGTTGCGTTGCAGTAGCACTTGCAAACGCTGCTGGCGAGCGTTGCCATCAAGGCCTTCGAGCTGCAGCACCGGTAGCAGAAAGCTGCGGCTCATGCTCAGTCGACGCCAGGTCAGGCTGGCCAGCAGTTGCGGTTTGAGCAGCCGCGGCCATTCACCCAAGGCCTGGCGCAGCGTCGGCGTTTCGCCGAACAACGCCTTGGAAAGGATGTACAACGGCAGCCTTTCATAGGCGGGTTTCAGCCACCAGAAGATGAACACCGCCAGCGACGGCGAATCCCACAGGAGCAGGCTGAGCAGGGCGAACAGCGGCAACGTGATGATCGCCCAACTGGTCATCAGCAGACGCCGATGCTGCTGGCTCATGAGCACGCCCAGGTCCATGGCTTCCCAGGTCGTGCGCGGGCGAATTTCCACGGTGGCGTCACTCAGGCGCATGGCGTGTCCTTCCGGCAAACAACAGGTAGACCGCAACCAATAGCCACAGGCCGGCCCCGACCAGATATTTGGTCAGCGGCGGGACGCTGGTTTTCGACGACCAGTACGCTTCGATGAACGCCGCGATCAACAGGAACAGCATCACCCCGCACACCAGCAACACGCTTTTGCGCGCCGCACGTCGCAACGCTTCGCCGCGAGTCAGGCGTCCCGGGGCGATCAACGCCCAGCCGAGTTGCAGGCCCGCCGCACCCGCGAGCGCGATGGCGGTGAGTTCGAAGGCACCGTGGGCGATGACGAACGACCAGAAGGTCTGGCCGTAACCGATGTCGCTGAGGTGCCCGGCTACCGCGCCGATGACCATGCCGTTATAGAACAGAAAGAACGCGCTGCCGACGCCCAGCAACAAGCCGCTGGCGAAGGTCTGAAAGGCAATGCCGATGTTGTGCATCACGTAATAACCGAACATCACCCAGTCTTCGCTGGCCGCGCGTTCGACGGGGCGGCCGAGGTGGCCTGCGACCGGATCGTACATGCCTTGCATCTCACGCACCTGATCGGCGGGGATCAGGCTGTAGATGAGGTCGGGAAATCCATACACCAGCACAGCGACGCCGATCAGACTGCCGAAAAACAGCAGGCCGGCGGCGAGTACGAACCGCCATTCGGCACGCACCAGTCGCGGGAAGTCCGCCAGGACAAAGCTCAGCAGGTTGGCGCCGAGGTGGCTGCGATGACGGTAGAGCTGTTGATGCCCGCGCAGCACTTGCTGCTGCAACGAGTCGATCAGGAAACTGCTGTAACCGCGCTCTTGCGCTAGTGCCAGATGCTGGCAAAGCCTGCGGTAGGCCTTGGGAAAACCGGCGACTTGCGTGGTGTCCTTGCCATGCTCAAGACGTTCGAGCGCCAAGGCGAAACGCTCCCACTCGGCCTTGTGGCGGCTCTCAAAAATGCTTTGCTTCATGTCGGGCCCAACAGGCCGCGGGCGATGCCGTTAAGCTCAGCGACGGCTTTGGGCGCAGAAACATGCAGTGGCTGGGCCAGCAGCGCCGCGAGTTCATTGGCCCGCGCTGGCGATAGCTCGCTCTGGCGTTCGGCAAAGGCCAGCACCGCGCGTTGTTCCTTGAGAGTCAGCGGGATCGGCGCGCGCCGTGGTTCGGCCTCAGGCAGTTGCGGCCGGGTCAGCGGGCGTTCGCTGTAGACCACCAGCGTGCCGGCGGCGATATCGCCGAGGCGTTTGAACGTCGGGTGATGCAGGCAGCTCAAGGTGCCGAGGAAATAACCGAACGGCAGCAGATCGACAAAGCGCAGCAGATTGCGCAACAGCGAGGCCGACCAGCCCACCGGTGTGCCGTCGTCGTGCACCACGCGCAAACCCATCCATTGTTTGCCGGGAGAGCGGCCCTGGCGCAGCACCTCGAACAGCACCATGTACCACCAACTGATCGCAAACAGCAGCAGCGAACCGAGGCCCATGCCGAGCTTGCCGAGAAACGCCAATGCGATGAACAACACGCCCATGATCACCCCGCGCAGGGCCAGATCAATGGTGAAGGCCAGCGCGCGTACCATCAACCCGGCAGGGCGCAAGGGCAGGTCGATGCCTTCCGGCGTTTCGACCTGATGCCGCGTATCCAGCGGTGGGGCCAGCGGTGCTTTCCTTGGCGGTGCTGTGGGCTCGAGCATGGGCTACCTGATGTTTCGCCGGTTCGGGATGCGAGTGAGTCGATGCTAGCAGCCTCTCGGGGAAAACGACATAACTATGTATTGCACTGCATGTAAACGCCGCCGGTTGAAAATCCCGCAGGGAAACGCATTTGCAGCTGTAGGAATCTGGAGAAATAACTGTTCGAGGGCTTCGAGGCTGGCCGTGGCATCCCGGGAGCGCCTAGACTTCGCCGATCTTCAGCTCAGGAACCGCCCGTGACTTCCATCTTCTGGTACGACTACGAAACCACCGGCATCAATCCGCGCAACGATCGCCCGTTGCAGGTGGCCGGGATTCGCACCGACCACGCACTCAACGAAATCGACGAGCCGGTCAACCTGTATTGCCAGCCGAGCGAGGACATCCTGCCGCATCCGGCAGCCTGCGCAATCACCGGCATCACGCCCGGCCAGCTTGCGGAAAAAGGTTTGAGCGAAGCCGATTTCATGACCCGCGTACACGCGCAACTAGCGGCACCGGGCACCTGTGGCGCAGGCTACAACACCCTGCGTTTCGACGACGAGATGACCCGCTACAGTCTGTATCGGAATTTTTTCGATCCGTACGCGCGTGAATGGCAGGGCGGCAACAGTCGCTGGGACCTGATCGATGTGGTGCGCGCCGCCTATGCGTTGCGCCCTGATGGTCTGGTCTGGCCGACTGACGATGAAGGCCGGGTGACCCTCAAGCTGGAACGTCTGACGGCCGCCAACCAGATCGATCACGGCCATGCTCACGAAGCGTTGTCGGACGTGCGTGCGACCATTGCATTGGCCAGGCTCATCCGTGAGAAACAACCGAAACTCTACGACTGGCTGTTTCAGTTGCGCAGCAAACAGAAAGTCATGGACCAGATTCGCCTGCTGCAGCCGATGGTGCATGTGTCCGGGCGATTCTCGGCGGCGCGCAGTTACGTCGGTGTGGTGCTGCCTCTGGCCTGGCATCCAAAAAACCGCAATGCCCTGATCGTCTGCGACCTGCATCTCGACCCGCAGGGATTGCTGGACCTTGATGCGCAGACCCTGCGTCAGCGTTTGTACACGCGCCGCGATGACCTGGCGGACGGCGAATTGCCGGTGCCGCTCAAGCTTATCCATATCAACCGTTGCCCGGTGGTGGCCCCGCTCGCCGTGCTGCGTGCGCAGGATCAGCAGCGACTGGGCCTGGACATGGCTTTGTATCAACAGCGCGCACTGCGGCTAACTGACGCACAACAAGTCTGGAAAGATAAAGTTGCCGAGATTTATGTCGCTGAAGATTTCACTCCCAGCGAAGATCCGGAACAACAGTTGTACGACGGATTTATCGGTGATCGCGATCGGCGTCTGTGCGAGCAAGTGCGAAATGCCGACCCGGCGCAACTGGCACAAGAGCAATGGCCGTTCGATGATGAACGTTTACCCGAATTGCTCTTTCGATATCGCGCACGCAACTTTGCCGAGACCCTGACGGGCGAAGAGCAACAACGCTGGCGAATATTTTGCCAGCAGCGTTTGACCCTGCCTGAATACGGCGCGCCGAATACCTTGCAATCATTTACAGAGGCTGCCGAGCAATGGGCAGTTAATGCCACACCGTTGCAGAGAGAGGTCCTCAATGATTGGCAAAATTATGTCCAGGCATTGCGCAAACGTTTGGATCTTTGAATTCGAACATGCGCGGGCTTAAATGCCAGGCATAAAAAAACGCCAGCGTTCGCTGGCGTTTGTTTTTCGCCGATTGCTCTGCGAAAGGGTTGCGGCTTAGCCCAGCAGGGTAGCCCAGCCTTCAACCACGTCACCGCCCCACTTGGCTTTCCACTCTTTCAGAGTCTTGTGGTTGCCACCTTTGGTTTCGATGACTTCGCCGTTGTGCGGGTTTTTGTATTGTTTAACTTTGCGTGCACGCTTGGTGCCGGTAGTTTTCACTGCGCCGCCACGTGGTGCCTTGGTTTTTGCTTCCGGATCCAGCAGCGCGATGATGTCACGCAGGGATTTGGAGTATTCGCCCATCAGGGTGCGCAGTTTGCCTTCGAATTCCAGCTCGGCTTGCAGTTTGTCGTCTTGCGACAGGTTCTTCAAACGGGCTTGCAGCTCTTTGATAGCTTCTTCGGTGGCGCGATATTCGTTGATCAGGGACATGGTTACTACCTTGGTGAAGTGTTGAATGGCAGGGGGACAGTGTCGCAATAATAGTCAGGGTGTTTCATCAAGTAAACATTTAACCCAGGTTTTTATTTGAATTAGTTACGAGAAACTGCCGACTTTCGAATATTCCGTTAAATAATGTGAGCGACTCATCACAGATATTCACAGTTGTCTGGTGGAATGCCGCCGCCAGCGCCTGAGGCTTTTGCTATTAGTCCCGGCTTGAGGCACGCCGTCTGCCGTGGCACGGGCACAGGCCGATCAATACTGCAGTTTTCCTGCGCAGTCGCTAGAATGGCGGCCTTTGCGAAGTTCTGGAGTTCCCCCTCATGCGCACTTTTCGTCTGGTGATCTCTTGCCCGGACCGCGTTGGCATCGTTGCCAAAGTCAGTAATTTTCTGGCCACTCATAATGGCTGGATCACCGAAGCGAGCCACCACTCCGACAATCAAGTGGGCTGGTTCTTCATGCGTCACGAAATTCGTGCGGACTCGCTGCCGTTCGGTATTGAAGAGTTGCGCGAGAAGTTTGCACCGATCGCCGAAGAGTTCGCGATGGACTGGCGCATCACCGACACCGAGCAGAAAAAGCGCGTGGTGCTGATGGCCAGCCGTGAATCGCACTGTCTGGCGGACTTGCTGCATCGCTGGCACAGCGATGAACTGGACTGCGAAATCGCCTGCGTGATTTCCAACCACGACGACCTGCGCAGCATGGTCGAGTGGCACGGCATTCCTTATTACCACGTCCCGGTCAATCCGCAGGACAAGCAGCCGGCGTTCGCTGAAGTGTCGCGGCTGGTCAAACAGCACGATGCCGAAGTGGTGGTGCTGGCGCGCTACATGCAGATCCTGCCGCCAGAGTTGTGCCGTGAATACGCGCACAAGGTGATCAACATTCACCACAGCTTCCTGCCGTCCTTCGTCGGCGCCAAGCCGTATCACCAGGCCTCGCTGCGTGGCGTGAAACTGATCGGCGCGACTTGCCACTACGTCACCGAAGAGCTGGACGCCGGTCCGATCATCGAGCAGGACGTGGTGCGGGTCAGCCACAGCGACAGCATCGAAGACATGGTGCGTTTCGGCCGTGACGTCGAGAAAATGGTGCTGGCCCGCGGCCTGCGCTATCACCTCGAAGACCGCGTGTTGGTGCATGGCAACAAGACTGTGGTGTTCTGATCGACCGCACAGGCTTGAAAAAACAGGGGTCTGGGCGTTGAATTGCTCAGGCCCTTTTTTATTTCAGCCACTCGGAGCAAGCCGATGAGCGATCCACTCGACAAAGCCACCTCCAAAGCCCCGGCGACTTTGGGCGAAGGCTGTCTGAGCCGCTACGACCCGGACGACATGAGCCCTGACGACGGCACGGAGTTTCCCGGGGCCGCCGAACTGTGGGAACAGCTTCAGGATCAGCAGGACGACGCTAAGAAGCCTGCCTGACATTCATCAGCTTCTTGAGCAGTGGCCGGCCCAGCATCAACACGAACACCGGGCCACCGACCAGCAGATAGAAGTAGTACGTCACCACGCGCCAGATCAGGATCGCCGCTGCTGCGGTGGATTTGCCCACCATCGGCGCCAGTAGCGCTGCCGAGGTCAACTCCGCCGCCCCGGCGCCACCCGGCAGCAGACTGAACTGCCCGGCGCCCAGCGAAAGCATTTGTATCAGAAAGCTCCATGCCCACTGCAAATCCGCACCCAGCCCGCGCAGCGCCAGATACAACACGCTGTAACGCAGCAGCCAGTGCACGCAAGTCAGGGCGAAGACCTTGATCAGGGTTTGCCAAGGCAACTTCAGGGTGTCGGTGAACGCGGCAAGAAAGTGCAACAACTTGCGCGCCCAGCGCCGCCGCGTGCGCGCCGTGACGTTCATCCCCGCGAGCAATCGCCCGCTCAGACGAATCAGTGCGCGGTGGTAGCGCGCGATCAGCACACAGCTGAACAAACCGCCGAACAGCGAAACCGCACTGACCGTCAATAGCCACTCGAGGCGGTCGCTCAGATGCTGGAACAGCGCATAAATCAGAATCCCGCTCAACGCGCAGAGAAAGAACAGCAGATCGCTGAGCTGATCCATGGCAAACACCGCGCTGCTGCGTGCCGGACGCACGCCGAAGCGTGCCAGCAACGCCATGATGGTCAACGGACCACCGCTGCCGCCGGGTGTGGCGCAGTAGGCGAATTCAGCAGCCATCACCACGCCGAGACTCTTGACGGGCGGCACCTGCCCACGCTGGTCGCCAAGCAACAAGCGCAAACGCAGGGTGTTGATGCCCCAGCAGAGCAGGATCATGCCGAACATCACCAGCAGCCAGCGCAGCGGGAAACTTTGCAGGCGCGCCCAGGTTTCGCCGCCACCGAGCACGACCGGAATCAGCACCGCGACCAGCAGGCCGATCAGCAACAACAGGCTGCGTTTCATGCCGCATGTTCCAGTTGTGCGCGCTGGCGGGCGAGCCAGTTGATCTTGGTCAGCGGTTCGCGTCCATCGACGATCAGGCGTTCAAGGGTTTGCAGCCAATAGTTGCGCGAAAAAGGGTGGCGCATGTCCACCGGGTGCAGGCCCAGGCGAATCACCGCCGCGTCGCGCCAGCGCTGTTCGCGCTGATCGCTGAGCACTTTGGACAAGCCGCGCCGCCAGGCACTGCGCGCGCTCCACACCAGCCCCGGTGCGTCGATGGCAGTGAAATCCGGCAAGCGAAAAATGTGCTGCGGATCGCTGGTGTATTGCAACGGCAACTCACCCAATGCCTGGCGCGTGCCATCGCTCATCAGCCACGCCGGGGCGACGAAACCGTGCACCGGCCAGTCGTGGCGTTGAAAGATCTCAAGACCGGCGTGCAGACGGGAGAGCGCGGCTTCTCGGGACAAGCGATAGAACTCGCCTTCGTGGGTGTAGACCCGGCGCATGAACCAGTCACGCGGTGTCGTCGGGCCCGGTTCCTGATCGTCGTGATAATAACCGTGCAGGGCCAGTTCATCGCCACGGGCCAGCCGCTCGTCAAGCAAGCGGCCGAATGCCGGGTGAGCATCAAGGGCGTTGCGTCGATGAAAATCCGGTACCACCAGCCAGGTCATCGGCACCGCGCCCATGGCATCCACGGCCTCGACAAATGGCTGGTAGTCGGCCCAGGTTTCCGGCGCCACGTCGTGCAACACCAACAGCACGGCGCGGCGATTGCTCGATTCAGCCATTGGCCACCCGGGGAATCGTATGGCCGAGGACGGCGTGATAATGGCTGAGCAGGCTGTCGACCACTGTGTCCCAGGCATAATGCCGCTCAACGTGCTGGCGCGCCTGCCGGCCGAGTTTCGCGCAGCCGCGACTGAACAGTTCGCGCACGGCATTGGCCATCGCCTGCGGATTGTTCGGTGCACACAGCAGGCCGCAGGACTCATCGACGATTTCTTCGAATGCTCCTGCCGCCACGGCGACCACCGGAATGCCACAGGCCATGGCTTCGAGAATCACCAGGCCGAAGGTTTCCTGATCCCCGGCATGCACCAAGGCGTCGGCGCTGGCCATCAATTGCGCGACGCGCGCCGGAGGGCAGAACTCGTCGATGACGCTGACGTTGTCCGGGACGATGGCCGGCATCGACGAGCCCACCAGCAGCAGGTGATAACGCGGGCCGAGGCGTTGCATGCACTTGAGCAGCACCGGCAGGTTTTTCTCTTTCGAACCGCGCCCGGCGAAAATCAGCAGGCGCGTGTCCTCGGCGATGCCCAGTTCCGCACGCAGATTGCGCTCGCACGCGCCCGGATGAAAGGTTTGCAGATCGACGCCCAGCGGCTGCACGAAGACATTGCGCACGCCCAGCCCGGTGAGCTTGTCGGCCATCACCTGACTTGGCGCCAACACCCGGTCGAAGTTGCCGTAAAGTCTGGTCACGTAGGCCTCGACATTCGGCGTGACCCAATGGCCCATGCGGTTGCCGACCAGCAGTGGCAGGTCCGAATGATAAAAGCCGATCACTGGCACATCCAGCTGCCGCCGCGCATCCAGCGCCGCCCAGGCGGTCAGGTAGGGATCGCCGACTTCGATCAGATCAGGCTGCAAATCCTGCAGCACGTTGCGCCATGGCGCCAGACGCAGCGGGAAGCGGTAACCCTTGCCAAAGGGCAGGGCAGGGGCCGGAACTGTGTAAACGCCGTCGTTTTCGCCATAGCGGGCACCGGGAATCAACAGGCTGTGACGAATGCCGGATCGGCCCGTCAACCGACGGTGCTTGGCATCCAGATAAGTCCGCACGCCGCCGCTGGCCGGGGCGTAGAACATGGTGATGTCGGCGATATGCACGGTGATCATCCCTCCGCTGCTGGGTTCTCCCTTGTTGACCTTTATCGAGAATAGATGTTCGGTCGGGATTGCGCGGTGGGTTTGAGGAGCGCCCTCACCCTGACCCTCTCCCGCAGGGAGAGGGGACTGATCGCGTTGGATGTTTGATCCAAATCGACCTAGTGGTTCGTGTCGAACTCAGTTTTGAAAGGCTTGAAGATCTGCTCCCTTTCCCCTCGCCCCCTTGGGGGAGAGGGCTGGGGTGAGGGGGAGGCTCTTGATCTTCAGATCCTGAAGCTGCCCACCAACTGCTTCAACCGCGCAGCCTGCTGCTCCAGATCCGAACAGGCACGCAAGGTCGCCTGCAGGTTCTCCACACCTTCCTGGTTCAGCGTGTTGATCTCGGTAATATCGACGTTGATCGACTCGACCACCGCAGTCTGCTCCTCGGTCGCGGTCGCCACCGACTGGTTCATACCGTCGATCTCACCGATGCGCTGGGTCACGCTGTTCAAGCGCTCGCCGGCGAGGTTGGCGATCTCGACGCTGTCCTGGCTGTGGCGCTGACTGTCGCTCATGGTGCTCACCGATTCGCGGGCGCCGACTTGCAGCTCCTCGATCATGGTCTGCACCTGCTGCGCCGATTCCTGGGTGCGGTGGGCCAGATTGCGCACTTCGTCGGCAACCACGGCGAAACCGCGCCCAGCCTCACCGGCGCGCGCCGCTTCGATCGCTGCGTTGAGCGCCAGCAGGTTGGTCTGCTGGGAAATGCTGGTGATCACTTCGAGAATCTGCCCGATGTTCACGGTCTTGCTGTTCAACGACTCGATATTGCTACTCGACGCACTGAGCATGCTCGACAACCGGTTCATCGCTTGAATGCTGCGATCGACCACTTGCTGGCCATCTTCGGCGAGGCCGCGCGCGTCGCTGGCCTGATTTGACGCTTGCGCGGCGTTGCGGGCGATTTCCTGCGCGGCGGCGCCGAGCTGGTTGATCGCTGCCGCCACGCTACTGGTGCGCGAGGCTTGCTGATCGGAGTTGTACATCGACGAGTTCGAGGCCGCGACCACGCGCAGGGCGACTTCGTTGACTTGCCCGGTGGCCGACGAGACTTCGCGGATCGAACCGTGAATGCGCTCGACGAAGCGGTTGAACGCGGTGCCCAGCACGCCGAATTCGTCGTTGTTGACGATAGTCAGGCGCTTGGTCAGGTCGCCTTCACCGTCGGCGATGTCTTCCATGGCGCGGGTCATGACGTGCAGCGGCTGAATCAGGATGCGGATCAGCATGCCCAGCAGCGCCAGAATGATCGCCACGGCAATCACCGTCGCGATCACCGCCGAGGTACGGAATTCGCTGAGCATCGCAAATGCCTGATCTTTATCCACCGACAAGCCGATGTACCAGTTCACCGACGGCAAACCCTTGATCGGCGCGAAGGTGACGATGCGGGTCTTGCCATCGACGCTGACTTCGCTGAAGTCGCTGCTGATGCGCGGCGTATCCTGCGGATAGGCTTCTTTGAGTGACTTCATCACCAGGGCCTTGTCCGGGTGCACGAGGATCTTGCCGTCGGCGCTGACCAGAAACACATAACCCATGCCGTCGAAATCCCGCGCGGCGAGGGTGTCGACCAGCGATTGCAGGCTCAGATCACCGCCGACCACACCGACGCTCTGGCCGGCCTTTTTCGAGGCGGTGGCGATCGAGATGATCAACTGCCCGGTGGCCGCATCGATGTACGGCTCGGTCAGGGTCGAGGTGCTGCTGCTCTCGGCGCCTTTGTACCAGGGACGCACGCGCGGGTCGAAACCGTCGGGCATTTTCGTGTCGGGACGGATGGTGAAATGGCCGGTGGCATCGCCCAGGTAGGTGGCCATGAACGTCGACGTCAGGGTTTTCTGCTCGAGCAGACTGGCAACATTGGCGGGTTCCGGATTGGCGGCGATGTTCTGGGCGGCGTTTTCGATCAGCAGAATGCGACCTGTCAGCCAGGTCTGGATATTGCCGGCAGTGACCTCGCCCATTTCCTCGAGGTAGCTGTTCAAGTCATCGCGGATCGCGTTGCGTTGCAACCAATCGTTATAAAGGGTGAACGAGGCGAAGGCGGCGATGACGACGAGGGCGGCGGCAAGCAGGATTTTATGGCTGAAGCGCAGATTTTTGTTCATGGCTTGGGGTTCCGCTAAGGTCTTAATGTCCCGGGCGTGCTTTCATAGGGGCACGTGAAACGGGCAAGGGTCAAAACAAGCTGATATTTCCGTCTCTCCTTAGGGAAATGTCCGGCTGACTCGGGTCGGGTCTCTCAACCTTTTTATCGGCCACGCAGCATCAAAGATTAACCATTGGGTGACAAAATGCCTGACTCCTCGCAACTCGTAATCGGCGCCGATCCGGCCGGCCAGCAGACTGCTCAGGCGATGCGCCTGGCGAACCGCCACGGCCTGATCGCCGGCGCCACCGGCACCGGCAAGACCGTCACCTTGCAGCGCCTGGCCGAAGCGTTCAGCGACGCCGGCGTCGCGGTGTTCGCCGCCGACATCAAGGGTGATCTGTGCGGCCTTGGTGCCGCCGGCAATCCACAGGGCAAGGTCGCCGAGCGCATCGCCGGCATGCCGTGGCTCAACCACACACCGCAGGCATATCCGGTGACCTTGTGGGATATTCATGGCGAATCCGGGCATCCGCTGCGTACCACGTTGAGCGAAATGGGCCCACTGCTGATCGGCAGCCTGCTGGAGCTCACTGACAGTCAACAGTCGGCGCTGTATGCGGCGTTCAAGGTCGCCGATCGCGAAGGTCTGTTGCTGCTCGATCTGAAAGACCTCAAAGCGCTGCTCAATCACCTCAAGGACAATCCGCAGCTGCTCGGCGAAGACGCCGCGCTGATGACCACCGGTTCCAGTCAGGCGCTGCTACGGCGGTTGGCGACCCTGGAACAGCAGGGCGCAGAAGCCTTGTTCGGCGAGCCGGCGTTGCAACTTGAGGACATTCTGCAACCGACCGCCGATGGCCGTGGACGTATTCATCTGCTCGACGCCAGCCGCCTGGTGCACGAAGCGCCGAAGGTTTATGCAACGTTCCTGTTGTGGCTGCTGGCCGAACTGTTCGAGCAATTGCCGGAGCGTGGCGATGCCGACAAACCGCTGCTGGCGCTGTTCTTCGATGAGGCGCATTTGCTGTTTGGCGACACACCGAAGGCGTTGCAGGAACGTCTTGAGCAAGTGGTGCGGTTGATTCGCTCCAAGGGCGTCGGCGTGTATTTCGTCACCCAGTCGCCGGCCGATCTGCCGGATGACGTGCTGGCACAGCTCGGTTTGCGTATCCAGCACGGTTTGCGCGCATTTACCGCCAAAGAGCAGAAATCCCTGCGCGCGGTGGCCGAGGGGTTCCGCCCGAATCCGGCGTTCGACAGCTTGTCGGTATTGACCGAGTTGGGGATTGGCGAGGCCTTGGTCGGCACGCTGACCGAGAAGGGCACGCCGGAAATGGTCCAGCGGGTGCTGGTGGCGCCGCCGCAATCGCGGATCGGGCCGCTGAGCGCAACCGAGCGTACCGTGCTGATTGCCGGATCGCCGTTCAAGGGCCGTTATGACAAACCGATCGATCGCGAGTCGGCGTATGAAATCCTGATGGGGCGCAAAGGCCTGGCGCCGGAGGCTGAGGTGCCCGCAGGAAAACCCGCGCCTGAAGAACCAAGCCTGGCCGACCGGGCGGGGAGTTTCTCGGTACGGCGGCGGGGCAGGCACTGAAGTCAGCCATGCGTCAGGCGGCCAACAATCTGGGCAAGCAACTGGTGCGCGGCTTGATGGGCTCTTTGCTCGGTGGCAGCAAACGCCGCTAAACCCGAACTATTGCAAATCCCAATGTGGGAGCGAGCCTGCTCGCGAAAGCGGTCTGCCATTCAACATCGATGGCGTCTGACACAACCGCTTCGCGAGCAGGCTCGCTCCCACAAAGGTATCGAATGAAAATTCAGACCCGGGTCAGGATTTGGCCTTGGCGTGCGCCGCCAGTCGTTCCAGCGCCGCACGCAAACCCGGATCGCTGATTCCGTCAGCCGTCTCCTGAATCGTCGCGGCGGCATCGGTCGACAGATCCATGGTGTGCCCGGTCGCGCCGCGCTGCACTGTCGGCGGCTGCACCTTGAACAGAATCCGCGTCAGGCTGGCGAACTCGTCGAACATCTGCAATTGCCGCTGCAAGCGTTTCTGCTGATAGCGCAGGCGTGTGGCCCAGTGGCCGTCGGTGACAATCAGCAGCAGACTGCCCTCGCGCCACGACGCCACATGGCAGTGTTCGCGGGCGGCGGGTTGCAGCTGGCTTTCGAGCAGACGTTGCAAATGTCCCAGCCGTTGGGCATGGCCGAGGATGGCTTTGAGCGGCTTGGCTTCGCGTAGCAGAACGGCGGGTGCTCTGGCCGTGAGAGGGCGAAATGCCATGATCGAACACCTGAAGAAACAGAGGCGCCATGGTAGCAGAAAGCTGCGGAACCACTCGCCCATTGCTTTTGTCCCTGCTTTGCTCATTAAATCAACGACTAACTTCTTGCCGCTGTGGCTTGAAGTTGAGCAAAACGCCCTTATTTCAAGTGAGCCCCGTCAAAGCGCAGTGCCAGCATCGTGGAACATCGCCACTTTCCTCACCACCGTTTCCGGGTAGAATGCTCGTTCGCATGCGGCCATGAGGGCTGCACGGGCGACTCACGGGGCCGCCCTCCATCCCTTTAGTGTGGAAGATCCTGCCGATATGTTTGCGCCTTTGTTAAAGAAACTTTTTGGAAGCAAGAACGAGCGTGAAGTCAAACGCATGCTCAAGACGGTGCAGCTCGTCAATGCCTTCGAAGAGCAAATGGTGGCCCTTTCGGACGATCAATTGCGCGCCAAGACTCAAGAGTTCAAGGACCGCATCGCCAAAGGGGAAACCCTCGACAAGCTGTTGCCGGAAGCCTTTGCCGTGGCCCGCGAGGCCGGCAAACGCGTGATGGGCATGCGCCACTTCGACGTGCAACTCGTCGGCGGCATGACCCTGCACGAAGGCAAGATCGCCGAAATGCGCACCGGTGAGGGTAAAACCCTGGTGGCGACCCTGGGCGTTTACCTCAACGCACTGTCCGGCAAGGGCGTGCATGTGGTGACGGTGAACGACTACCTGGCCCGTCGTGACGCCAACTGGATGCGTCCGCTGTACGAATTCCTCGGCCTGACCGTCGGCGTCGTGACGCCGTTCCAGCCGCCGGAAGAGAAGCGTCTGGCCTACGCCGCCGACATCACCTACGGCACGAACAACGAATTCGGTTTCGACTACCTGCGCGACAACATGGCGTTCAGCATGGAAGAAAAATTCCAGCGCGAACTCAACTTTGCCGTGATCGACGAAGTCGACTCCATCCTCATCGACGAAGCGCGTACCCCGCTGATCATTTCCGGTCAGGCCGAGGACAGCTCCAAGCTGTACATGGAGATCAACAAACTGATCCCGCAGCTGGAACTCCACGTCGAGGAAGTCGAAGGTCAGGTCACCAAGGCCGGCCACTACACCGTTGACGAAAAGACCCGTCAGGTCGAACTCAACGAAGCCGGTCACCAGTTCATCGAAGACATGCTCACCCGCGTCGGCCTGCTGGCCGAAGGCGAGAGCCTGTACTCGGCGCACAACCTCGGTCTGCTGACCCACGTTTACGCCGGTCTGCGTGCGCACAAGCTGTTCAACCGCAACGTTGAATACATCGTGCAGGACGGTCAGGTCGTGCTGGTCGACGAACACACCGGTCGTACCATGCCGGGTCGTCGTCTGTCCGAAGGCCTGCACCAGGCCATCGAAGCCAAGGAAGGTCTGAACATTCAGGCCGAGAGCCAGACCCTGGCCTCGACCACCTTCCAGAACTACTTCCGTCTGTACGAAAAGCTGTCCGGCATGACCGGTACCGCTGACACCGAAGCGTTCGAATTCCACCAGATCTACAACCTGCCGGTCGTGGTCATTCCGCCAAACAAACCGTTGGCGCGCAAAGACTACAACGACCTGGTGTTCCTGACCGCCGAAGAGAAATACGCGGCGATCATCAACGACATCAAGGAAGGCATGGCCCAGGGCCGTCCGATCCTCGTCGGTACGGCGACCATCGAAACTTCCGAGCACGTGTCCAGCCTGCTCGCCAGGGAAGGCATCGAACACAAGGTCCTGAACGCCAAGTTCCACGAAAAAGAAGCTGAAATCATCGCTCAGGCTGGTCGTCCGGGCGCGCTGACCATTGCCACCAACATGGCCGGTCGCGGTACCGACATTCTGTTGGGCGGCAACTGGGAAGTGGAAGTCGCGGCACTGGAAAACCCGAGCCCTGAGCAGATCGCGCAGATCAAGGCCGACTGGCAGAAGCGTCACCAGCAGGTGCTGGAATCCGGCGGTTTGCAGGTGATCGCCTCCGAGCGTCACGAATCGCGTCGTATCGACAACCAGCTGCGTGGCCGTGCCGGCCGTCAGGGCGATGCCGGTTCGAGCCGCTTCTACCTGTCGCTGGAAGACAGCCTGATGCGCATCTTTGCCTCTGACCGGGTGAAGAACTTCATGAAAGCCCTGGGCATGCAGCCGGGCGAAGCGATCGAGCACCGCATGGTGACCAATGCGATCGAGAAGGCGCAGCGCAAGGTTGAAGGCCGCAACTTCGACATTCGCAAGCAACTGCTCGAGTTCGACGACGTCAACAACGAACAGCGTAAAGTGATCTATCACATGCGTAACACGTTGCTGGCCGCCGACAACATCGGTGAAACCATCGCCGACTTCCGTCAGGACGTGCTCAACGCGACCGTCAGCGCCCACATTCCGCCGCAGTCGCTGCCCGAGCAGTGGGACGTCGCCGGTCTGGAAGCGACGATTGCCAGCGATTTCGGTGTGACCCTGCCGATCCAGCAGTGGCTCGACGAAGACGATCACCTGTACGAAGAAACCCTGCGCGAGAAGCTCATGACCGAGCTGATGGCGGCGTACAACGAAAAAGAAGATCAGGCCGGTGCCGAGGCGCTGCGCTCGTTCGAGAAGCAGATCGTTCTGCGCGTACTGGACGATCTGTGGAAAGACCACCTGTCGACCATGGATCACCTGCGTCACGGCATCCACCTGCGTGGTTATGCGCAGAAGAACCCGAAGCAGGAATACAAGCGCGAGTCGTTCACGCTGTTCTCCGAGCTGCTCGATTCGATCAAGCGCGACTCGATCCGTGTGCTGTCGCACGTTCAGGTTCGCCGCGAAGATCCGGAAGCCGAAGAGCAACGTCTGCGTCAGGAAGCCGAAGCGCTGGCCGCCCGCATGCAGTTCGAACACGCCGAAGCGCCGGGGCTGGATCAGCCCGAAGCGCTGGGTGAAGACGTCGATGTCGCCCTCGCCACCGCACCGGTGCGCAACGAGCAGAAGCTGGGCCGCAACGAGCTGTGCTATTGCGGTTCGGGCAAGAAATACAAGCATTGCCACGGGCAGATCCAGTAAAACCCGCAGCGATCGCTGAAATACCCGCGCCGCGACCGGCTTCTGCCGTCGCGGCGTTTTGCCATTCACACCACCGTCGCTGCCAGTGGCGGTGCTGACATCATTGAGTAAGGAGCGCATTCATGGCTGTTGGTCTTGGTCCGTTGCCAACGTTGCACCCGGTTGCCGGTTTTGAACTCGGTATCGCCTCGGCCGGCATCAAGCGCCCCGGGCGCAAGGATGTTGTAGTAATGCGCTGTGCCGAAGGCTCGACCGTGGCGGGCGTGTTCACCTTGAACGCTTTCTGTGCAGCGCCGGTGATTCTGGCAAAAAAACGCGTAAACAACGCCGTGCGCTACCTGTTGACCAACACCGGTAACGCCAATGCCGGCACCGGCGAACCGGGGCTGGCGGCTGCCGAGCGCACCACCGCGAAACTGGCCGAGCTGACCGGCGTCGATGCCAGTCAGATCCTGCCGTACTCCACCGGCGTGATCGGTGAGCCGCTGCCAGTCGAGAAGATCGAAGGCGCACTGCAGGCGGCGCTGGACGATCTGTCGGAAAACAACTGGGAAGCCGCCGCCACCGGGATCATGACCACCGACACCCTGCCGAAGGGCGCCAGCCGCCAGTTCGAGCATGACGGCGTGACCATCACCGTGACTGGCATCAGCAAAGGCGCGGGCATGATCCGCCCGAACATGGCGACCATGCTCGGCTACATCGCCACGGACGCCAAAGTCTCGCGCGATGTGCTGCACAACCTGATGCTCGACGGCGCCAACAAGTCGTTCAACCGCATCACCATCGACGGCGACACCTCGACCAATGACTGCTGCATGCTGATCGCTACCGGCAAGGCTGCACTGCCGGAGATCACTCGCGCCGAAGGCGAGCTGTTCGGCAAGTTGAAACAAGCGGTGTTCGAAGTGTGCATGGATGTGGCCCAGGCCATCGTGCGGGACGGCGAAGGCGCGACCAAGTTTGTCACCGTGGAAGTCAACGGTGGCGGCAATCACCAGGAATGCCTGGACGTCGGCTACACCGTGGCCCACTCGCCGCTGATCAAGACCGCGCTGTTCGCTTCCGACCCGAACTGGGGTCGCATTCTCGCCGCCGTTGGCCGTGCCGGTGTGCCGGACCTGGACGTGAGCAAGATTGACGTGTTCCTTGGCGAGGTGTGCATCGCCAGCCGCGGCGCCCGCGCGGCAACCTACACTGAAGCGCAAGGCTCGGCAGTGATGCAGCAGGAAGAGATCACTATCCGCATCGAGCTGGGTCGCGGCGATTGCAGCGAAACCATCTGGACCACCGACCTGTCGCACGAGTATGTGAAGATCAACGCTGAGTACCGTACGTGATTCAAAGTGTGGGAGTGGGCTGCCGGCCTCTTCGCGGGCAAGCCCGCTCCCAAGTGATTGCGGTCGTTCACAAATGCCGTGTACACCACCAAAACCTGTGGGAGCGGGCTTGCCCGCGATGACGGACGACCAGACGCCAGACATTCTGGATTGTTTCCCTGACGAAAAGGCGCCACCACCATGTCCCTGCACCTGATCATCGGCGACAAACTGCTGTCCTCCTGGTCCCTGCGCGCCGCCCTGGCGCTGGAGCTGACCGGCGCACCTTACAGCGAAGAACTGATCAAGCTCGGCAAGCCCGATACCCGCGAGCTGCTGCTCAAGCATTCGCCGACCGCCAAGGTGCCACTGCTCAAAACCACCCGCGGCACCATCGCCGACTCGCTGGCGATCGCCGAATACCTCGCTGAACAATTCCCCTCCGAGCAGCTCTGGCCGAGTGATGTGTTCGCCCGCGCCCAAGCCCGCTCCGCCTGCGCGCAAATGCACAGCGGCTTCTTCGCCATGCGCAATCACATGCCGTTCAACCTCAATCACGACGCGCCGCTCAATCCGGTGCCGCCAGAAGTGAAGGTCGACATCGAGCGCATGCTCGCCTTGTGGGCGGAATGTCGTGCAGCAGCGACCGAAGAAGGGCCCTACCTGTTCGGCCGGGTCAGTCTGGCCGATGCCTTCTTCGCACCGATTGCCGTACGCCTGCGTACCTATCAAGTGCAACTGCCGGCCGCCGACGAAGCCTATGTTGAAACCGTCTACCAATGGCCTGCATTCAAAGCGTGGCAAAAGGCCGGGCTGGAGGAATTGAAGCCGTGAAACGCGTTCATGTCGCCGCTGCGGTCATTCGTGACGCCAGCGGCAAAATCCTCATCGCGCGCCGTGCCGACACTCAGCATCAGGGTGGTCTGTGGGAGTTTCCCGGCGGTAAGGTCGAGGCCGACGAGTCAGTAGAAAGCGCGCTGGCGCGGGAATTAAACGAAGAACTGGGCATCGTCGTTGGCGCCGCCCGGCCGCTGATCAAGGTGCGCCACGATTATCCGGACAAACAAGTGTTGCTGGATGTCTGGGAAGTCTCGGCATTCAGTGGCGAACCGCATGGCGCCGAAGGCCAGCCGTTGGCCTGGGTGACGTCGAAGGAGCTGGTGAATTATGAAGTCCCGGCGGCCAACCAGCCGATCGTTGCCGCGGCGCGTTTGCCAGCCGAATACCTGATCACTCCGGAAGATCTGGAAACCCCGGCGCTGCTTCGCGGGATCCAGAAAGCAATTGCTAGCGGCATCAAGTTGATCCAGCTGCGCGCGCCGAATGGCTATGACCCCAAATACCGCGATCTGGCCGTCGATGCGGTCGGGCTGTGTGCCGGCAAGGCGCAGTTGATGATCAAGGGACCGTTCGAATGGCTCGGCGATTTCCCATCGGCCGGTTGGCACATCACATCGGCGCAGTTGCGTAAATACGCGGCGGCGGGGCGGCCGTTGCCGGCGGAGCGCTGGCTGGCGGCGTCGTGTCACAACGCTGAAGAACTGGCGCTGGCCGAGCAGATGGGCGTGGATTTCGTCACCCTGTCGCCGGTACAGCCGACGCTGACCCATCCGGATGCGCAGCCGTTGGGTTGGGAGCAGGCTGGGACGCTTATCGAAGGTTTCAGCAAACCGGTGTTTTTGCTCGGTGGGGTAGGGCCGGCGGAGCGGGACAAGGCCTGGAGCATCGGGGCGCAGGGTGTCGCGGGGATTCGCGCGTTCTGGCCTGAATCTCTGTAAAGGCTGCTGGCCTCATCGCTGGCAAGCCAGCTCCCACAGGGTTTTGTGTCGTTCACAAATGTTGTTGAACCTGTGGGAGCTGGCTTGCCAGCGATGGCGGCTAAACAGGCGCTACATTTCTGTTGGCTTTTGGGCCGCCTGCCACAAAATCTCCGCCACCCCTTGCCGCCGCGCAATCAACCTTGCCGCAACAAACAGCAAATCCGACAACCGATTGATATACGCCAGGCCAACTCCGGCCAGCGGTTCCAGCGCATTCAGATGCTGGCAGCGTCGCTCGGCACTGCGCGCCAGGCTGCGGCACACATGCGCTTGGGCGATCAGCATTGAGCCGCCCGGCAGAATGAAATTCTCCAACGGCCCCAACTCTTCATTCCACACGTCGATCGCTGCTTCCAGCCGTTCGATTTCCGCTGCGTTCAACGCCTGATATTCCGGCATCGCCAGTTCGCCGCCCAAATCGAACAGGCGATGCTGACAAGGCGCCAACACCTCGATCAGCTCATTCAGCCCCGGGCAGCTTTCACGCTCGGCGATCAATCCGGCCAGCAGCACGCCGACCTGACTGTTCAGCGTATCGACTTCGCCGATCGCCTCGATCCGTGGGTGATCCTTGGGCACGCGACGGCCGTCGCCCAGGCCGGTTTCGCCGGTGTCGCCGGTGCGGGTGTAGATTTTCGACAGGCGAAAGCCCATGGGTTACCTCGGTAGTTGATGGTTTTCGGCGGCGATGGGCGTTGGCTGGCTCAGCGGCAGGCGCAAGGTAAAGCAGGTGCCCTGGCCCGGCGCGGACTGCACTTCCATCTGCCCTTTGTGATTGTTGGTAATGATGAAGTATGAGACTGACAAGCCCAGTCCGGTGCCCTGGCCGATTTCCTTGGTGGTGAAGAACGGCTCGAAGGTGCGTTTGCGCACGCTTTCGCTCATGCCGATACCGTTGTCTTCGACTTGAATCTCGGCCCAGGGCGGATTGAGTCTGGTACGCAGAATGATCCGCCCCGGCTCGCTGTCGTCCTCGCGCTGGTGGATCGCCTGCGCGGCGTTTTTCAACAGATTGAGCAGCACCTGCTCGAGCTCGTTGGCGGTGCCCGGCACCGGGCCGAGCGCCGGGTCGAATTGACGGATGATCGCCTGGCCCTTGAAGTCGAAACCGATGGCCAGATCGAAGTCGTTGCCGGCGATTTCCACGGCTTGATCGATCAGGGCCGGTAGATCACATGGCGCCATCTGCCGGGTACTGCGGCGGCTGAAACTGAGCATGTGCGTGACGATTTTCGCCGCCCGCGCACCGGCCTGTTGAATACCGTCGAGCAGTTGCGGCACTTCGCGGCCTTGCAGGTAGCGGTTGACGGTGTCCAGGTCGATGCCCAGTTGCTCGGCGGTTTCCAGATTTTTTGGCAGATCGGTGGACAGGCGCCGACGAATGTTCTGCACGTTGTGCAGGATCGCGCCCAGCGGGTTGTTGATTTCATGGGCCATGCCGGCAGCCAGGCCACCGACCGACAGCATTTTTTCCGACTGGACCATCATTTCTTCCAGCGACAGGCGCTGGGTGATGTCGTCGATGCGAATCACCACCCCGCGCCCGGCACCGCCCATCAGCGGATAAAAGGTCAGCGCGTAGTGCTTCGGCTCGTCGTCCTTGAACCAGGTGACCCGCTCGATTTTTGCCACGGTGTGCTGCTCGACGGTCTGCTTGAGTTGCGGCAGAAACGGCTTGAGCGGTTCGAAGGCAAGGAAGATCGGCTGGTTCAGTGCTTCGTCCAGACGCGTGCCGGAGAGGGCGCTGGCTTCTTGGTTCCATTGGGTGACGTAGAGCTGCTCGTCGAGGGCGATGAGCGCTGAGGGCATCGAGTCGATGATGCTGTTGAGGTAGTTCTGGAAGCCGGTGAGCTTCTTCTCGATCTTGCTGCGCACCTGGACTTCCAGTTCCAGTTTGCGGTTGGTGTGGCGGGTTTCTTCGGCCAGCCCCTGGGCCTGATCGTAAGCCGCTTGCGAATCATCGCGGGCACGCTTGAGCTGCTGCTCACGCGCTTCGATGCGCGACAGCATGGTGTTGAACGCCTCGGCCAGACTGCCGATTTCATCGTGGTTGCCGCGCGCGGCCCGCAGGGCGTAGTTCTCTTCGCGGGTGACCTGGCGCGACAGCTCCTCAAGCTGATGGATCGGCCGGGTGATCAGGCGTTTGATCTGCCGGGCAATCACCAGCCACAGCAGCACGCTGAAGATCAGGATGCCAAGGCTTGCGGTCAACGTGCCGGTGTAGAACGCCATCGGCAATTCGCTGCTGGCGACCAGCAACAGATGGCCCGGCGAGGTGCCGGGACGGGGCAGGGTGATCAGTTGGTTGCTGCGAAATTCGGTCAGTTGCCACGCCTCGACGTGGCGGTAATGCTCCGGCAGGCTGAGCTTGTCGCCGCGCTGTACTTGCGCCAGACGCTGCCCCTTACCGTCATAGAGGGCGGCGGCGCGCAGCGGTGAATAACTGTCGAGCTCCTTGAGCAGGCGCTCGGCACTTTGCGGTGATTGCAGGGCTTCGCTGACCAGGCTCGGGTTGGAGATCAGCCGGCCGATGGTCTGCAAGGCCTGCGGCGCCATGCTTTCCTGGGAGATGTAATAGGCGGCGCTGATGAAGGTCAGGTTGGCGACCAGCAGAACCGTGGTCAACAACACCAGCAGGGCGGCCAACAGTTTCTGGCCGACCGGCAGGTTTTCGAGGCGCTGGCGCAATGGCATCAGGTTTATCGCAACAAAGGAACAAGTCGCCAGCGTAGCCGCTGCTCAGTCGCTGGGCAATCCGAGGCTGCAAAGACGGGCGATCAGGCGCTGTTGCAGTTGCTGCAGGTGCGGCAGGTTTACCCGGTGACGTTCAGCAACTTTGCAGGCGTGGCCCAACAGGTAACTGATTTCGGTGCGGCGCTGGTTGGCGACGTCCTGATACATCGAGGAATAATTGGCCGCGGTGGCCTGAATCACTCGCTCGACTTCCGCTTGCAGGTTGTCCGCCGCTGCCGGTTGGCCACAACGTTCAAGCAATTCGGCCAGCTCGCCACACAGGGTGGCGACTTCACAGTGATGCTCGGTCAATCCGCCGTTACGGCAGTCGTGCAACACCGTCAGCGGGTTGATCGCACAGTTGAGCGCCAGTTTGCGCCACAGGCGGGTGAGGATGTCAGCGGTCCATTCATGGGGAATGTTCGCCGTTTGCAGATCGTCCAGCCAGATCGGCGCCAATGGGTTTGCAGCATCGCCGAGCCAGGTAAAACCGTGTCCGGCAAACACCACGCGCCAGTCGCCATCGCGAAACGCACCTTCGGTGCTGGAAGCGCTGATACACCGCGCATGCGGGACCTGGGCGGCGACGGCATCCTGACTGCCGAGACCGTTCTGCAGCAGGATCAGCTCGGCATCGGCCGCCAGTCGCGGGGCGATACGGGCGACGGCGTTCTCGGCGTCATAGGCCTTGCACGCCACCAGCAGGCGGCGGATCGGCGCGGGGTTATCCGCGGTTTCAGCGGGAACTGCATGGGTGCTGGCTTGTCCGTTTTCTACCAGGGTCAGTCCACCGGCAGCCGTGTAGCTGCGCAAACGCGTTTGGTCGCGCACGATCAACCGCACCGGCAGGCCCGCGCGGGCCAGGCGGGTCGCCCATAGAGTGCCGAGACTGCCGGCGCCCAGTACATGCCAGGGAGTCGACATCAGTTTTTTGCTCGATTGCTTGCAGGCATGTGCGGCGCGCCGTATCGGTGGGAAAAGACCCGTTATAATGAGCCCGATTTTAACCGCAAGCCAAGCGCGCTCCATCACCATCGAGCGCGCCTTTTTATTGGAGAGATTACATGCCGTCGTTCGACGTGGTATCCGAACTGGACAAACACGAGCTCACCAACGCGGTCGAGAACGCCGTGAAGGAACTCGACCGTCGTTATGACCTGAAAGGCAAAGGCAGCTTCGAGTTCAAGGAAAAGGACCTGACCGTCAGCCTGACCGCCGAGGCCGAATTCCAGCTCGAAGCAATGATCGAAATCCTCAAGCTGGCGCTGGTCAAGCGCAAGATCGACGTGCAGTGCCTTGAGGTCAAGGACGCTTACGCCTCGGGCAAGCTGATGAAGCAGGACGCCGTGCTCAAGGAAGGCATCGACAAGGAATTGGCGAAGAAGATTGTCGGCCACATCAAGGAAGCCAAATTGAAAGTGCAGGCCGCCATCCAGGGCGAGCAAGTGCGCGTGACCGGCAAGAAGCGCGACGACCTGCAGGAAGCCATCGCGGCGCTGCGCGCCAAGGAATTCGGCATGCCGCTGCAGTTCAACAACTTCCGCGACTAAGCTCTGTCGGATGGCTTGTGGGAGCGAGCCTGCTCGCGAATGCGGTGTTTCATTCAGCGAAAAGTTGACTGACACACCGCTTTCGCGAGCAGGCTCGCTCCCACATTATTTTGTGTACACCCGGGAAGCCGGAAATCAGGAGAAAGAACATGGATTTGAATGCTGAGGTGGACAACCTGGTCAAGGCGTCCCAGGCGTGGATTCCGATGATCATGGAATACGGCAGTCGCGTACTGCTGGCGGTGATTACTCTGGCCATCGGCTGGTGGCTGATCAACAAGGTCACGCAAAAGCTCGGCGGCCTGCTGGCCCTGCGCAATGCTGACTTGGCGCTGCAAGGCTTTATCAGCAGCCTGGCGAACATCATTCTCAAGGTGCTGCTGATCGTCAGCGTCGCGTCGATGATCGGCGTCGAAACCACCTCGTTCGTAGCCGCCATTGGTGCCGCCGGTCTGGCCATCGGTCTGGCATTGCAGGGCAGCCTGGCGAACTTCGCCGGTGGCGTGCTGATTCTGCTGTTCCGGCCGTTCCGTATCGGCGACTGGATTGAAGCCCAAGGCGTGGCAGGCACCGTCGACAGCATCCAGATTTTCCACACGGTGCTGCGTACCGGCGACAACAAGACCATCATCCTGCCTAACGGCAATCTGTCCAACGGCATCATCACCAACACCAACCGTCAACCGACCCGCAAGGTTGTTTTCGATGTGGGTGTCGATTACGAAGCCGATCTGCAAAAGGCCCGTCAGGTGCTGCTGGATCTGGCCAAGGATGAGCGCGTGCTGCAGGACCCTGAGCCACAAGCGGTGATCTCGACACTCGGCGACAGTTCGATCACGGTTTCCCTGCGAGTTTGGGTTAAAACCGCCGATTACTGGGATGTAATGTTCATGTTCAATGAACAGTCGCGAGATCGTTTGAAAAACGCCGGTATCGATATTCCGTTTCCTCAGCGGGTTATTCGCGTAGTTCAGGAACCCGGCGTTAAGTCTGCAAGTTGATACTTCAGTACTGCATCAACCCCAGGAAACTTCCTGGGGTTTTTTATGATCATTAAAGTTTGCTAGCTAATAGATAGTTTCCTAATGTTCTGACTTGAATTGTTCAGGCAGAGCCATAAAAAAACCGCTCACCTGAATCAGGTGAGCGGTTTTTTGTTAGAGCAGCGCTCTACAGTACGTCAACTGTGCATCCGGATTAGAGGATGTTCAGTGGGTACTCAACGATCAGACGGGTGTCGTTGTTGTCAGACGAGTAGCCGCTGTATGCGCCGTTGGAACGGTACATGGCATAACGCAGGCGGAACGACAGGTCCTTGGCCGGACCTTCCTGAATCACGTATTTGGATTCGGCGTTCCACTCGTTTTCCTTGCCTTCGCCCAGCCCGTTGGTGGTGATGTGGTCACCCATCACGTAACGGGTCATGAAGCTCAGGCCAGGTACGCCGTAAGTCTTCATGTTCAGGTCGTAGCGAGCTTGCCAGGAGCGCTCGTCGCGGCCCACGAAGTCGGAGATCTGAATGGAGTTGGCAACGAAGATGGTGCTGTTGCCGTCAACGCCGTAGTAGTAAGCGTTGTCGCCGCTGGAGCGCTGGTGAGCGAGGGTGAATTTGTGAGCACCGATGCTGTACGCAGCAGCCAGGGACCACAGATTGTTGTCCACGCCAGTGGTGCCGTCGCCAATCGCGTCAACCAGATCACCGCGGCTGTCGCCTTTGGTGTGGTAGCCGTTGAAGTCGAAGTTCAGCGACTGTTCGTCGTTGATTGGCAAGGTGTAGTTGAGGTTGACGTAGTACTTCTTGAAGTAATCGTCAGCGTCGGAAGCAGCCAGGGCACCGGTGAAGTTGTCGGTGAAGGAGTAGCTGGCACCGAAGATGTTGATGCTGGTCAGGCCTTTGCCGCCGTTGCCATCTTCGTCCGGCAGACCGCCGATGCTGTCACGACCCATGCCGGTTTGCTTGCTCAGAGCAGTGAAGCGACCTGCGCTCAGTTCCAGACCTTTGATCTCTTTGGAAGTGATCAGGGTACCGGTAGCGACTTCTGGCAACAGACGGCTGTCGTCAGTGGCGAAAACCGGGCTGGCAACGAATTGCTGGCCGTATTTCAGAACGGTGTCGGATACACGGAATTTGACCGCGCCGCCGATCTTGCCCTGGGATTTTTCAGGGTTGCCGTCGCTGTCATTGGCGAACAGACCGTTGCCGCGACGACCCGAGCCGCCGTCCAGTTTGGCCGAACCCATGGCCATGGCGTCGAGACCGAAGCCTACGGTGCCTTGAGTGAAGCCCGATTCGTAAGTCAGCAGTTGGCTGATACCGCTATCCTGGCGATAGCCACTTTTGAAAGTGCCGTCACCGTTGGAAACGTTACCTGCGCCGTTCTTGTAGTCACGGTTCATGTACTCGAAACGAGTCTTCAGCTTCAGGCTCTGATCTTCCAGAAAACCTTTGGCTTCGTCCTGAGAGGACGCCACTGCGAACTGCGAGGTGCCTGCTGCAACAGCCAGGGCGATCATGCTCCACTTCATCACGCGCATCGTGATTTGCTCCTTTGGTTTTTAGAAGAGTACTGCCGTCCCACCTGTTTTATTATCTGGGCGGCTCTTTTTTTTGTGTCGGCGCAAACTTATATCACGCCGACATTGTTGGCGATACTTGCGAATACAACCTTTCGGCTTCTTTACGACGCTGTCGCAATCGGCTTGGTAGATGTCGCAAATTCACAGTTTCGATGCAATCGGACCGACAACTTTTTCTGCTGTTTTGCAGTCGTTTGCATCGCTAAAAAAGAGTCCTTGGCAAAACACTTGAATCTCCAGTCGGGCAGCCATGCCACGGTTTTTCTTGGCTTTAAGCGTTCACTTCCGGTGGTGCGCTTATAGTCCATATGGGTACGAATGCAACAAGCGTGCACAAACCGCAGTTTCGTTGCGGTTATTTTTCGGGGTACGCGTCTGTGTCCATAAAAGCCTTGTAAATACGGGGCGCCAGGCCCTTTTTCAAAGTGTCTTGACGCCATGCATGCCATGGTGTTGCCAAGCCATGGCGCGCGCAAGACAACAAAAAACGTTACCGGTTCACCCCGTTGCTGAGTATTCGGCGGATGTCCGACGCACTGAGCGTAGACGTAGTGAGCGGTTTTGGTGCAAAAAAATCACTCATGGGCTCAAACGCTTGCAAGCGGAATCGGCACGGCTTGCGGATGCGCGGGGATGTTCGGGTATTCGCGTTATCCGGCAACTGCTTCAGGATCCATGCTGGTGCGTACGCCGAGCAAATGTGACATGTCGGGGCGCCGCAGCGGCAAGCAGGCGCAGTGATCGTGAAGATCGACGCATTCGCAGGTATGCTGCGCATCTGTTGTCTGGCGCGCCGTCCACCGGTGGAGCGCCAGGCTCAACCATCAGGATCAGCCCAGGAGAATGCGCAGTGTTTGCTTTGGATTCACGACTTCAACAGGACACCCTGGTCATCGGTGACTTCCCGCTCTGCCGCTTGCTGCTGTCCAATGACAGCCAATACCCGTGGTTCATCCTGGTGCCGCGTCGCGAAGATATCAGCGAGTTGTTTCAGTTGGATGTCGCCGACCAGCAGCAGCTCTGGCAGGAAACCACCACGCTGGCCGAGCTGCTCAAGGATTCGTTCGATGCCGACAAACTGAACGTCGCCACCCTGGGCAACGTCGTCAGCCAGTTGCACATGCATGTCATTGTGCGCAAACGCACTGATGCCGCCTGGCCGGCCCCGGTCTGGGGCAAACACCCGGCCCAGGCCTACAGTGCTGAGCAAGTGGCCGCCATCCGCGAGCGTCTGCGCCTGGTGCTGACCGACGATTTCACGTTTGTGGAGGGCTGAGTCATGGATCTGGAACAACGCGTTACCGATCTGGAGAGCCGGTTGGCTTTTCAGGACGATACGATTCAGGCGTTGAATGACGTGCTGGTGGAACAGCAGCGCATGGTCGAGCGCCTGCAACTGCAGATGGCGGCACTGCTAAAGCGCCAGGAGGAAATGGTCGGGCAGTTCGGCTCTTTCGAGGAAGACGCACCGCCGCCGCATTATTGATTTCATGCAGGCATAAAAAAAACCGCGAGCAGCCAGGCTGTTCGCGGTTTTTTGCTTTGGGTCAGCGGCGCGGCAGCGCGGCGATGACGTCCTCGGCTTGCAGGCCCTTGTCGCGGTTCATCACCGAAAACTCCACGCGCTGGCCTTCGACCAGAACGCGGTGACCTTCGCCACGGATCGCGCGGAAATGCACGAAAATATCATCGCCGGAATCGCGCGAGATAAAGCCGAAGCCTTTGGAGGTGTTGAACCACTTGACGGTACCGGTATCGCGGTTGGTCATGTCATAGCTGGTCGGCGCGGCGGCCGGTGAAGAACGATAGAAGCTCACCGACAGGTGCACGACCACCGCAACCAGGGCGATCACCAGACTGAACAGCACCGCTGGCTGGCCGGCAATGACCGGCATCGGCGCGATCAGGGTCAAGGTTTGCAGGACGACGGTCAATGCCAGAAGAGCGCTGACCAGGTTTTGCAGATGCTGACGCGGGCCTTTGTTCCAGTAAGGGATCACGGGGGCAAGGATCAGGTTCAGCAGGCCGAAAAAGGCCAGGTAAAGTGCATCGGGTTGTTGCAGGTAGGGAACGGCTTCGGATTTCAAGCTGGGTATGAACGACAGCAGCAAAGCTGCTGCGCCCATCAGCAGGTGGACGATTTTCAACATTTTGATTGGCTCACGTTTATGACGGCTCACAAGGAAGAGCTGAAGGCGAACGGTTCGCTTCGGAACAAAATAAAGAGGCGGTGGACACGTTCACGGCATCAGCCTATGCGCGAACACCCCGAAAAACGGGGCATGGCGACACATCGCCTATTTAACAGCAAAGCCTGCGACGACTCAAATCAGCCCGGCCAGTGGCAGTGCGTCGGTCGTTTTGTCGCAGGGCAAGCGTTTGATCAGGGCTGCGAGGTGGCGGCAGCCTTGCTAGAGTGGGCCTGCAGCTTCTGGATGAAATCAATCACCCTCAGGAGGTCAACATGGCAATCGATATCGGTATCAGTGAAGAAGACCGCAAGTCCATCGTCGAAGGACTGTCGCGTCTGCTGTCGGACACCTACGTGCTGTATCTGAAAACCCATAATTTCCACTGGAACGTCACCGGCCCGATGTTCCGTACCCTGCATCTCATGTTTGAAGAGCAGTACAACGAACTGGCGCTGGCGGTGGACTCGATCGCCGAGCGCATCCGCGCCCTGGGCTTTCCAGCACCGGGTGCCTATGCCACGTATGCACGTCTGTCGTCCATCAAGGAAGAAGAGGGCGTGCCGAGCGCCGAAGACATGATCAAGCAGTTGGTTGAAGGCCAGGAAGCGGTGACTCGCACGGCGCGCGGGATTTTCCCGCTGCTCGACAAGGTCAGCGATGAGCCGACGGCCGACCTGCTGACCCAGCGCATGCAGGTGCACGAGAAAACCGCGTGGATGTTGCGCGCACTGCTCGAGGCCTGATGGCAGTACGCAGGCCTTGCAACCCGAGGCCTGCGTCCGTGCAAAATCTTACTTGTATCGTTGGCTTATCCTACGGTGACGGTCAACAAGTCGTCTGGCTATAACTTTGTGTCTGCGCTTTTATGAAAGCCACAGGATGTGACCCTTTCAAGCAAGCAGAGATGACAAAGGAGTGTCAGCGATATGGTAGAAGGAGACAGGCGCGGCGACCGCAGGGTCGGCGCGCCACATGATTTGAGGGTCGATCCGTTCGTCAGCGGATTCGACATGGCGCTGATCAGGCCGTTGTCGCGGTCCGTGCGCCTGAACGGTTATGCAACCTGCCTGCGTCTGGAGCAGGTTTACTGGAACATCCTCGGCTCGATGGCGGCGGACAACTGCTGTTCGATCAGCTCGCTGTTGTCTCACGTCGATCGTGAAGTGCATCTGCGGCACGGCGGGGTGAAGAATTTCAGCGCGCTGGTGCGGGTCGTGTGTGTGATGAACGGAATCGGTCAGGTGGCGCGGTCCGATTCGCTCTGATACGGCGCTTGCAAATGAGGTCGCGGCCTGTGCAGCTTAGCGGCTGCACAGGCCGCATTTAATCGATATAATCCCGCTCTTTCGCCGCAAAGCCCTGCGCGCGGCAGCAATCTGATCGCCGAGACACCTCCATGCCGATGTACGATTACCAATGTGCTTCCTGTGGTCATCAGTTGGAAGCCATTCAGAAGATCAGCGATGCACCGTTGGTCGCCTGCCCTGCCTGCCAGGCACCTGAACTGAAGAAACAGCTGTCCATGCCGGGTTTTCGCCTCAGCGGCAACGGTTGGTACGAGACCGATTTCAAGACCGGAGCCAAGAAGAATCTGGCCGGTGGCGACAAAGCTGACTAGGGTTCAAGCCCTGAACGAACGACACGCGTGAGTTTCCGCATTGCTTGGGCAACGGAATCTCCACCGAATATCGAATGACGAGAAGCGAACCATTATCATGATGCGCAGCCACTATTGCGGCCAACTGAACGAAAGCCTGGAAGGTCAGGAAATTACCCTTTGCGGATGGGTTCACCGTCGCCGCGACCACGGCGGGGTGATTTTCCTCGATATCCGTGATCGTGACGGTCTGGCCCAGGTGGTCTTCGATCCGGATCGCGCCGAGAGCTTCGCTGCCGCCGATCGCGTGCGCAGCGAATACGTGGTGAAGATCACCGGCAAGGTGCGCCTGCGTCCGGCCGGTGCAACCAACGCCAACATGGCTTCGGGCATGATCGAAGTGCTGGGTTACGAACTGGAAGTGCTGAACGAGTCGGAAACCCCGCCGTTCCCGCTCAACGAGTTCTCCGACGTCGGCGAAGAAACCCGTCTGCGCTATCGCTTCCTCGACCTGCGTCGTCCGGAAATGGCCGAGAAGCTGCGTCTGCGTTCGCGCATGACCACCAGCATCCGTCGCTTCCTCGACGAAAACGGCTTCCTTGACGTCGAAACACCGATCCTGACCCGTGCCACCCCTGAAGGTGCGCGTGACTATCTGGTGCCGAGCCGCACCCACGCCGGTTCGTTCTTCGCCCTGCCGCAATCGCCGCAGCTGTTCAAGCAGCTGCTGATGGTGGCCGGTTTCGACCGTTACTACCAGATCGCCAAGTGCTTCCGCGACGAAGACCTGCGCGCCGACCGCCAGCCGGAATTCACCCAGATCGACATCGAGACCAGCTTCCTCGATGAAAAAGAGATCATGGGCCTGACCGAACAAATGATCCGCAACCTGTTCAAGGAAGTGCTGGATCTGGAATTCGGCGAATTCCCGCACATGACTTTCGAAGAAGCCATGCGCCGCTACGGTTCCGACAAGCCGGACCTGCGTATTCCGCTGGAGCTGGTGGACGTTGCCGACCAGCTCAAGGAAGTCGAATTCAAGGTATTCAGCGGTCCGGCCAACGATCCGAAGTGCCGCATTGCCGCACTGCGCGTTCCAGGCGGGGCGAGCATGCCGCGCAAGCAGATCGACGACTACACCAAGTTCGTCGGCATCTACGGCGCCAAGGGCCTGGCCTACATCAAGGTCAACGAGCGCGCAGCCGGTGTTGACGGTCTGCAATCGCCGATCGTCAAGAACATCCCGGAAGACAAGCTGAACGTGATCCTCGATCGCGTCGGCGCTGTCGATGGCGACATCGTGTTCTTCGGCGCCGACAAGGCCAAGATCGTCAGCGAAGCCTTGGGCGCGCTGCGCATCAAGCTCGGTCACGACCTCAAGCTGCTGACCTGCGAGTGGGCGCCAATGTGGGTCGTCGACTTCCCGATGTTCGAAGAAAACGACGACGGCAGCTTCTCGGCGCTGCACCACCCGTTCACCGCACCGAAGTGCACCCCGCAAGAGCTCGAGGCCAACCCGGCCGGTGCCCTGTCGCGTGCCTACGACATGGTGCTCAACGGCACCGAGCTGGGTGGCGGTTCGATCCGTATCCACCGCAAGGAAATGCAGCAAGCGGTGTTCCGTCTGCTGGGCATCAACGAAGCGGAGCAGGAAGAGAAGTTCGGCTTCCTGCTCGACGCGCTGAAATACGGTGCACCGCCACACGGTGGTCTGGCCTTCGGTCTGGACCGTCTGGTAATGCTGATGACCGGCGCCCAGTCGATCCGCGAAGTGATCGCCTTCCCGAAAACCCAGAGTGCTGCCGACGTGATGACGCAGGCTCCGGGCGTGGTGGATGCCAAGGCCTTGCGCGAGCTGCACATTCGTTTGCGCGAAACGCCAAAGGCTGAGTAAGACGGGCCTGAAGGCGCATCTTCGGATGCGCCTTTTTCTTTCTATAAGAGCAGGTCGAGATTTTTGTGTTTGCTGGCCGCTGCACACGCAGGGCGGGCAACGTTTCAAAGAGAATTCGGAGCGAGTTATGGCAGGTCATTCCAAGTGGGCGAACATCAAGCACCGCAAAGAACGTCAGGATGCCAAGAGAGGCAAGATCTTCACCAAGTGGATCCGCGAGTTGACCGTTGCGGCCCGTCAGGGCGGCGGTGATCCGGGCTCCAACCCGCGTCTGCGTCTGGCCCTGGACAAGGCGCTGAGCGCCAACATGAGCCGCGACATCATTGACCGCGCCGTCGCGCGCGGCGCCGGTGCGACCGAGGCGGACAACGTTGAAGAGCTGACCTACGAAGGTTACGGCCCGGGCGGCGTGGCGGTGATGGTCGAATGCATGACCGACAACCGCAATCGTACCGCTGCGGCTGTGCGTCACGCGTTCAGCAAGTGTGGCGGCAATCTCGGCACCGACGGTTCGGTGGCGTACCTGTTCGAGCGCAAGGGCCAGATCAGCTTCGCGCCGGGCGTCGATGAGGACGCGCTGACCGAAGCGGCGCTGGAAGCCGATGCCGATGACGTCGTCACGCATGAGGACGGCTCAATCGACGTGTTCACCTCGTTCACCAGCTTCTACGCGGTGCGTAATGCGCTGGAAGCCGCCGGGTTCAAGGGCGATGACGCGGAAATCGTCATGCAGCCGACCACCAGCGCCGAGCTGGATCTGGAAGGTGCGGAGAAGGTGCTCAAGCTGATCGACATGCTTGAAGACCTGGATGACGTGCAGAACGTCTATTCCAACGCAGATATTCCGGAAGACGTCGCTGCTCAGCTCGGTTAAGAGCGACTACGATTCAATGTGGGAGCTGGCTTGCCAGCGATGGCGTCGGCGCATCAGCATTGATGGCGCCTGACACTCCGTCATCGCTGGCAAGCCAGCTCCCACATTTGTTTTTGTGTTATTTCGAACCAGCAGGCGCTATGACTTTAATTCTTGGTATTGACCCCGGCTCGCGCATCACCGGTTACGGGATCGTTCGCGATACCGGGCGGGGCGGCTGTGTTTATGTGGCGTCTGGCTGCATCCGTACCGGTGCGGGCGAGTTGCACGAGCGTTTGCAAATTGTTTATCGCGGCGTGCGCGAAATCATCCAGACTTACGGTCCGGTCACCATGGGCATCGAAAAGGTCTTCATGGCGAAAAATGCCGACTCGGCGCTCAAGCTAGGGCAGGCCCGTGGCGCGGCTATCGTTGCGGGCGCCGAAGAGTGCCTGGAGATTGCCGAATACACCGCCACTCAGGTCAAGCAGGCCGTAGTGGGCACCGGTGCCGCCAATAAAGAACAAGTGCAGATGATGGTGATGCACATGCTCAAGCTGACCAGCAAGCCGCAGATCGACGCTTCCGATGCCCTCGCGATCGCTATTTGCCATGCGCACACGCGTTCCAGCCTGCTACCGCACGGCCTGGGGACCGCACGCAGTCGTGGCGGGCGCCTGCGTCTCTGATAGCATCAGCAACAATTTTCCTGAAAGCGGATGTGTGCGCCTGTGTCGTCGGCGCGGATTTCGCCTTTCGACAGTCGCCAGCCCACGGCTGGCCAACGCTCAAGGATCTGAAACGTGATTGGACGCTTGCGCGGCACCCTGGTTGAGAAACAGCCGCCGCACCTGATTCTGGATGTAAACGGCCTCGGGTATGAGCTCGAAGTGCCCATGACCACCCTCTATCGCCTGCCGTCGGTCGGTGAACCGCTGACCCTGCATACCCATCTGGTCGTACGCGAAGATGCGCAGTTGCTCTATGGTTTTGCCGGCAAGCGTGAGCGAGACTTTTTCCGCGAGTTGATCCGGCTCAACGGGGTCGGGCCGAAATTGGCCCTGGCACTGATGTCGAGCCTGGAAGTCGACGAACTGATCCGTTGCGTACAGTCGCAGGACACCTCGGCGCTGACCAAGGTGCCGGGTGTCGGCAAGAAAACGGCCGAGCGCCTGCTGGTCGAATTGAAGGATCGCTTCAAGGCGTGGGAAACCTCGCCGGCCATGTTCGCGCTGGTGCCGAATCAGCCAGACGGCCCGGCGCCGGTCAATACCGCCGAAAACGATGCGGTCAGCGCGCTGATTTCCCTGGGCTACAAGCCGCAGGAAGCGAGCAAGGCGATTTCCGCCATCAAGGACAAGAATTTGAGCAGTGAAGACATGATCCGCCGCGCCCTGAAGGGAATGATTTAAGTGATTGAAGCTGATCGTCTGATTGCCGCTGCGCACAGCCCGCGCGAGCGCGAAGAAGTCCAGGACCGCGCTATTCGCCCGGTCAGCCTGGCCGACTACATCGGCCAGCCAACTGTGCGCGAGCAGATGGAGCTGTTCATCCAGGCTGCGCGCGGGCGCAGCGAGTCGCTGGATCACACGCTGATCTTCGGCCCGCCGGGGCTGGGTAAAACCACACTGGCCAATATCATCGCTGAAGAAATGGGCGTGTCGATCAAAAGCACCTCCGGTCCGGTGCTGGAGCGTCCGGGGGATCTGGCGGCACTGCTGACCAATCTCGAACCGCACGACGTGTTGTTCATCGACGAAATCCATCGCCTGTCGCCGATTGTCGAAGAAGTGCTGTACCCGGCCATGGAAGATTTTCAGCTCGACATCATGATCGGCGAAGGGCCGGCGGCGCGTTCGATCAAGCTCGACCTGCCGCCGTTCACCCTGGTCGGCGCCACCACTCGCGCCGGCATGCTGACCAATCCGTTGCGTGACCGCTTCGGTATCGTCCAGCGCCTGGAGTTCTACAGCACGGCGGATCTGGCGACGATCGTCAGCCGGTCGGCGAGTATTCTCGGGCTGCCGCTGGATCCGGAGGGTTCGTTCGAGATCGCTCGTCGCGCGCGTGGCACCCCGCGCATTGCCAACCGTTTGTTGCGTCGAGTGCGGGACTTTGCCGAAGTGCGCGCCAAAGGTCATATCACCAAGTCGGTGGCGGATCTGGCGTTGAATCTGCTGGATGTCGACGAACACGGTTTCGATCATCAGGACCGGCGTCTGCTGCTGACGATGATCGAGAAGTTCGACGGTGGCCCGGTCGGCATCGACAGCCTGGCGGCGGCGATCAGCGAAGAGCGCCACACCATCGAGGACGTCCTCGAACCTTATCTGATTCAGCAGGGCTACATCATGCGCACGCCGCGGGGCAGGGTAGTGACCCGACATGCGTACCTGCATTTCGGTTTGAACATTCCGTCACGCATGGGCGAGATGCCCGTGGCAGACGAGTTTCTTGATGCGGCGGACGATTGATACACATTTGTTGGCGATTTATTCAGGGTTTGTACTGTCACAGCACGGTACTTTTGCGGTAAAGCTTTGAAACCACGAAAAACAGTTGTCTCGCCGGATTGGCAACCTGAGGAGTAAGCACTAGAGTATGCGCGCGCAAAACGGGCTTGGGCCGTTCGCACATCGTTGTCGCGTTTATTACGAGGACACCGATGCGGGCGGCATCGTGTATTACGTTAATTACCTCAAGTTTATGGAACGGGCTCGAACCGAGCGGCTCCGCGAACTGGGCTTTGCCCAGTCGCAGCTTGCCGGGGAGGACCTGTTGTTTGTCGTGCATTCCAGCGAAGCGCGCTACCACGCGCCGGCGCGACTGGACGACGAACTGCTGGTAAGCGCTGATGTAACCGAATTGAACCGTGCCAGCCTGCGCTTCAAGCAGCAGGTCAGGCGGGCGACGGATAATGTGCTGCTCTGCGAAGGGCAGTTTCTGGTGGCCTGTGTGCGCACCGACAGTTTGAAACCCCGGGCCCTTCCCGAAGACTTGCGGGCGGCCTTCGCCGACGCGGTCGGTCCGGGTACACACTCAAAGCAGGAGATAAAGCGTGGAAGCTAACGTCGTCGACCATTCCTCCATGTGGAGCCTGGTCAGCAATGCCAGCATCGTGGTGCAGTTGGTAATGTTGACCCTGGTGGCCGCATCGGTGACCTCATGGATCATGATCTTTCAGCGCAGCAATCTGCTGCGTGCCGGTCGACGCGCCCTGGAGAGCTTTGAAGAGCGCTTCTGGTCGGGGATCGATCTGTCGAAGCTGTACCGTCAGGCCGGCAGCAACCCGGATCCGGACTCGGGCGTAGAGCAGATCTTCCGTGCCGGCTTCAAGGAATTCTCCCGTCTGCGTCAGCAGCCAGGCGTCGATCCTGAAGCAGTGATGGAAGGTGTGGCGCGTGCCATGCGTGTCGCCATCTCGCGCGAAGAAGAGAAACTCGAGCAGAGCCTGCCGTTTCTCGCCACCGTCGGTTCGGTCAGCCCGTACATCGGTCTGTTCGGTACCGTTTGGGGGATCATGAACTCCTTCCGCGGTCTGGCCAGCGCCCAACAGGCGACCCTCGCCACCGTGGCACCGGGTATTGCCGAAGCACTGATCGCCACCGCGATCGGTCTGTTCGCCGCAATCCCGGCGGTCATCGCTTACAACCGTTTCGCTGCGCGCAGCGAAACCTTGCTGGGCCGCTACTACACCTTCGCCGATGAATTCCAGGCGATCCTGCACCGCAAAGTGCACACCAGCGAAGAATAAGCAGGTATTTCCCGATGGCTTTAATCGCTCGAGCTCGCAAAAAGCGCAAGCCGGTCGCCGAGATGAACGTAGTGCCCTACATCGACGTGATGTTGGTGCTGCTGGTCATCTTCATGGTGACCGCGCCGATGCTCAATCAGGGCGTGAAAGTTGATCTGCCCAAGGTTTCCAGCGAAGCCTTGCCGCAGGACAACAACACCCAGGTCCTGACCATTTCGATCAAGGCTGACAAGACCTACTACTGGAACCTTGGCAGCGAAGTAGACACCGAGAAACAGCAGGATCGCGCCATGACCCTGCCACAGATGACCGATGCGGTGACCAAGATCATTCGCGCCGGCACCGAGGGTGGCAAACGCACCCAGGTGTTCATCCGTGGCGACAAGACTGTCGACTACGGCGCCGTCATGGGTGCCATGGGCGGGTTGCAGAAGGCCGGGGTCGGTAACGTTGGTCTGATTACCGAGGCCCCCTGATGCAGCAACAGCGAGAGCCGTCCGCCTCGGAAAGCTACTTCTGGCCCAGCGTTCTGGCGATTGTCCTGCACGTGCTGGTGTTCGGCATGCTGTTCGTCAGTTTTGCCTTCACGCCCGAACTGCCGCCGGCCAAGCCGATCGTCCAGGCGACTCTGTACCAGCTGAAATCGAAAAGTCAGGCAACCACCCAGACCAATCAGAAGATTGCGGGTGAGGCGAAGAAATCCGCCGCGCGCCAGACCGAAGTCGAGCAGATGGAACAGAAAAAGATCGAGCAGGAAGCGGTGAAGGCGGCGGAACAAAAGAAAGAGGAAGCGGCTCAAAAGGCCGAGGAAGCCAAGAAGGCCGACGAGGCGAAGAAAGCGGACGAAGCGAAAAAGGCTGATGAAGCCAAGAAAGCCGACGACGCGAAGAAAGCCGAGGCGAAAAAGGCCGAAGAGAAACAATTGGCTGATATAGCCAAGAAGAAAGCCGAAGACGAAGCCAAGAAGGCCGCTGAAGAAGAGGCCAAGAAAGCCGCTGCGGAAGAAGCCAAGAAAAAGATCGTCGAAGACGCGAAAAAGAAAGCCGCCGAAGACGCCAAGAAGAAAGCCGAAGCTGAAGAGGCGAAGAAGAAAGTCGCCGAAGACGCGAAGAAGAAAGCTGCTGCCGATGCTGCGAAGAAGAAAGCGCAGGAAGCGGCACGCAAATCTGCCGAGGATAAAAAGGCTCAGGCCCTGGCAGACCTGCTTTCCGACACGCCGCAACGTCAGCAGGCCTTGGCTGATGAGCAGGGTGACGAAGTCGCGGGCAGTTTCGATGACCTGATTCGTGCACGAGCGGCAGAAGGCTGGGCACGTCCACCTTCGGCACGCAAAGGCATGACGGTGGTGCTGCAGATCGGCATGTTGCCGGACGGTACGGTGACTTCGGTCAATGTGGCCAAATCCAGTGGTGACGGCCCGTTCGATGCTTCGGCAGTCGCGGCAGTGAAGAATATTGGACGTTTGACAGAAATGCAGGGAATGAAGCCGAGCGATTTCGCTCCGTATCGTTCATTCAAGATGACATTCACACCTGAGGATCTAGCCTTGTGAGAAACCTTCTTCGAGGAATGCTGGTCGTGATCTGCTGCATGGCAGGGATCGCGATGGCAGATGAAAAGAACATTCTGGTCACCAGCGGCAGCGATCGGGCAACGCCGATCGCGGTCGTGCCGTTCGGCATGCAGGGCGGTGCGGTGCTGCCGGATGACATGGCCGAAATCATTGGCAACGATTTGCGCAACTCGGGCTATTACTCGCCGATTCCAAAAGCCAACATGATCAGCCAGCCAAGCCAGCCGAGCGAAATCATCTTCCGTGACTGGAAGGCGGTAGGTGCTCAGTACATGATGGTCGGCAGCATCGCTCCAGCGGGCGGTCGCCTGCAGGTGCAGTGGGCATTGTTCAACGTTGCCACCGAACAGAAAGTGGCCGACGGCAGTGTTTCCGGCACGACCGACCAGATTCGTGACATGGCGCACTTCATTTCCGATCAGTCGTTCCAGAAGCTGACCGGTATCGACGGTGCGTTCTCGACGCGTTTGCTGTACGTGACCGCCGAGCGCTTCTCCGAGAAAAACACTCGCTACACGCTGCAGCGTTCCGACTATGACGGCGCCCGTGCAGTGACCCTGCTGCAATCGCGTGAGCCGATCCTGTCGCCGCGTTTCGCACCGGATGGCAAGCGTATCGCGTATGTGTCGTTCGAACAGAAGCGTCCGCGCATCTTCATGCAGAACATCGACACCGGTCGCCGCGAGCAGATCACCAACTTCGAAGGCCTCAATGGCGCGCCAGCCTGGTCGCCGGATGGCACGCGTCTGGCGTTCGTACTGTCGAAAGACGGTAACCCGGACATCTACGTGATGAATCTCGGTTCGCGTCAGCTGACCCGCGTAACTTCCGGTCCTGGCATCAACACCGAACCGTTCTGGGGCAAGGATGGTTCGACCATCTACTTCACCTCCGACCGTGGCGGCAAACCGCAGATCTATAAAACCAGCGTCGGTGGCGGTGGTGCCGAGCGTGTGACGTTCGTAGGCAACTACAACGCCAACCCGAAACTTTCGGCTGATGAAAAGACTTTGGTGATGATTCATCGTCAGGATGGCTTCACCAATTTCAAGGTGGCAGCTCAGGATCTGCAGCGGGGTAGTGTAAAGATCCTCACTGATAGCACTCTGGACGAGTCACCTACTGTTGCGCCCAACGGCACCATGGTAATCTACGCCACCCGCCAACAGGGCCGGGGAGTCTTGATGCTCGTGTCCATTAATGGACGCGTGAGGCTCCCGCTTCCTACCGCTCAAGGCGAAGTCAGAGAACCGTCCTGGTCCCCTTACCTGAAGTGAGCGGGCGCTACACGTTTTACTTAACACACTGGGGTTCATTAGGAGTTTCACGATGGAAATGCTGAAGTTTGGTAAATTTGCTGCGCTGGCTCTGGCCATGGCTGTAGCTGTAGGTTGCTCGTCCAAAGGCGGCGACAACGCCGGTGAAGGCGCTGTTGATCCAAACGCTGGTTACGGCGCAAACACCGGTGCCGTTGACGGTTCCCTGAGCGAAGAAGCTGCTCTGCGCGCAATCACCACCTTCTACTTCGAATACGACAGCTCGGACCTGAAGCCAGAAGCCATGCGCGCTCTGGACGTTCACGCCAAAGACCTGAAAGCAAACGGCGCTCGCGTTGTTCTGGAAGGCAACACCGACGAACGTGGTACTCGTGAGTACAACATGGCACTGGGCGAGCGTCGTGCGAAAGCCGTTCAGCGCTACCTGGTACTGCAAGGTGTTTCCCCAGCTCAGCTGGAACTGGTTTCCTACGGCGAAGAGCGTCCAGTTGCTACCGGCAACGACGAGCAGTCCTGGGCCCAGAACCGTCGCGTCGAACTGCGTAAGTAATTCGATATGCGAACGTGCCGTCGTGCTGTAACTGTTCTGGCTCTCAGCCTCGCGCCGCTTGCGGCGTGGGCTGCGGTTCCTGTGGTCGATGACAACTCCGGTTATTCAAATAGCGGGAGCAGTTATCCGCCTGCGGGTTACGGTACGAACGGCGCCTATGCCGGGGGAGCGGCTTCGGCCCCTGCCTCGGCACAAGGCATGCTGTTCAACCAATTGCAACAGATGCAGGATCAGATCTCGCGCCAGCAAGGCGTGATCGAAGAACTGCAGAATCAGGTTGCGCGCATGAAGCAGGAATCCCTGGAGCGATACCAGGATCTTGATCGGCGCATAGGATCCGGCGTTGCACCAGCCGCGACTCCCGAGAATTCTTCTGCCGGTGGCGATGCAAGTGCTGCTGCCGGTGCTGCCGCGGGTGCGGGGGCTGCCACGGCGGCCCAGGCACCTGCCGCAGGTAGCGAACCGGCTGATCCGGCCAAGGAAAAGCTGTATTACGATGCCGCTTTCGACCTGATCAAAGCCAAGGATTTCGACAAGGCCAGCCAGGCGTTTGCCGCTTTCCTGCGTAAGTACCCGAACAGCCAGTACGCGGGCAATGCCCAATACTGGCTGGGCGAAGTGAACCTGGCCAAAGGCGATCTGCAAGGTGCAGGTCAGGCATTTGCCAAGGTTTCGCAGCTGTATCCCAAGCACAACAAAGTGCCGGATTCGCTGTACAAGCTGGCTGACGTAGAGCGCCGCCTCGGTCACACCGACAAGGTCAAAGGCATTTTGCAGCAGGTGGTGTCCCAGTATCCGGGGACTTCCGCCGCGCAACTGGCCCAGCGCGATCTGCAACGCATGTAAGCAGGCTTGACCCGTTTGGAAGAAACCCGCGCTTGTCGCGGGTTTTTTCGTTAGAATTCACGCCCTTTTTCTGAAACACGCTTCTTGTGGTCCACGCGTTGGCGGGATTGCCTGAAGTGCCTGACGGAGGCGGACAGCCTGTTTAGCTGTTACGCCCGTGGCGACTATGCAAGACACATTGAGAATCACCGAAGTTTTCTACTCGTTGCAGGGGGAAACGCGGACTGCCGGGCTGCCCACAGTTTTCGTGCGCCTGACCGGTTGCCCTTTGCGTTGCCAATACTGCGACAGCGCCTACGCCTTTAGCGGCGGCACCGTGCGCACCCTCGACGACATCCTCGAGCAAGTCGCCGGTTTTCGCCCGCGATACGTCTGTGTGACCGGCGGTGAGCCGCTGGCCCAGCCGAACGCCATTCCTTTGCTCCAGCAGCTGTGCGATGCCGGCTACGAGGTCTCGCTGGAAACCAGCGGTGCCCTGGACGTTTCGGCGGTCGATCCGCGCGTCAGTCGCGTTGTGGACCTGAAAACGCCGGGCTCGAAAGAAGCCCATCGCAACCGCTACGAAAATATCGAGCTGCTTACGCCCAACGATCAGGTGAAGTTTGTCATCTGCTCGCGTGAGGACTACGACTGGGCGGTATCGAAACTGATTCAGTACGGGCTCGATCGCCGCGCCGGGGAAGTGCTGTTTTCCCCCAGCCACCATGACTTGAATGCGCGTGAGCTGGCGGACTGGGTGGTGGCGGACAACTTGCCGGTGCGCCTGCAATTGCAGCTGCACAAATATCTTTGGAATGACGAGCCGGGGCGCTGAGATGACTGAACAACTGAACACTACCGAAAAACGTGCCGTCATTCTGCTGTCCGGCGGCCTCGACTCGGCCACCGTAGTGGCCATGGCCCGCGCCGAAGGTTATGCCTGCTATACCATGAGTTTCGATTACGGCCAGCGTTCTCATGCCGAATTGCACGCCGCTGCGCGCGTGGCTCGCAATCTGGGTGTGGTCGAGCACAAGGTCATCGGTCTTAATCTGAATGGCATGGGCGGCTCGGCGCTGACCGACACCAGCATCGACATCCCTGAAGAGCTGGGCGAGGGCATTCCGGTGACTTACGTGCCGGCACGCAACACCGTGTTCCTGTCGCTGGCGCTGGGTTGGGCGGAAGTGCTCGGTGCGCGCGATATCTTCATCGGCGTCAATGCAGTGGATTATTCCGGTTACCCGGATTGCCGCCCGGAGTTCATCGAGTCGTTCGAGCGCATGGCCAACCTGGCAACCAAGGCCGGCGTGGAAGGCAACGGTTTCCGCATCCAGGCGCCGTTGCAGAACCTGAGCAAGGCACAGATCGTCCAGGCTGGTGTGAAGCTGGGCGTTGATTACGGCCTGACCGTTTCCTGCTATCAGGCCGACGATGACGGCCGTGCGTGCGGTAAATGCGACAGCTGCCGCCTGCGCGCAGAAGGCTTCGCGGCAGCGGGTGTGGACGATCCAACCCCTTATTTTTGATTTTTTTCAAAAAGGTGTTGAATAGTCCTTAAAAATCAGTATTATACGCGCCACCACACAGCGGGTCGTTAGCTCAGTTGGTAGAGCAGTTGGCTTTTAACCAATTGGTCGTAGGTTCGAATCCCACACGACCCACCATATTTGGCGGTTTAGAAAATCCGGAAGGCCCACGAAAGTGAGGATTTCCGGGTTTTTTTGCCTGCAATTCGGCCATCGCCTGTTTCGCCGATGCCTGCGCTGACGCAGGTCAGAATGATCTTTTGTATCAACGGGATATTCTGTAGCCTTGCGCAGCTTCAACGCTGTCCGTGCCTGATATTACTCACTCTCCCGGCGGTACCCTCTAGCGGTCCGGAGCCGGGTGTATACTCGACTTTCGCGCGAATGCGCCTGCAGGTCTTGCGAACATGACGCAGATTTCCGAACGCCTTCTGGTTCAAGCCCACCTCGATGCCAAACAGCCCAAACCGCTGACTGCCGAGCAAGAGGCTTATTACCGTGCCGCCATCGCCGCCGAGCTCAAGGCTCAGGACGCGGTGCTCGTGGCGCACTTCTATTGCGACCCGGTGATTCAGGCCCTGGCCGAAGAAACCGGTGGCTGTGTTTCCGACTCCCTGGAAATGGCGCGCTTCGGCAATGCCCACCCGGCCAAGACCGTGGTGGTCGCCGGCGTGAAGTTCATGGGCGAGACGGCGAAGATCCTCAACCCGGAAAAACGCGTGCTGATGCCAACCCTGGAGGCGACCTGCTCGCTGGACCTGGGTTGCCCGGTCGATGAGTTCTCGGCGTTCTGCGATCAGCATCCGGAACGTACCGTGGTGGTCTACGCCAACACCTCGGCAGCGGTGAAGGCACGTGCCGACTGGGTGGTGACCTCCAGTTGCGCGCTGGAAATCGTTGAAAGCCTGATGGATAACGGCGAGACGATCATCTGGGGCCCGGACAAGCACCTCGGTACCTACATCCAGCGCAATACCGGCGCCGACATGCTGCTCTGGGACGGTGCCTGCATCGTTCACGAAGAGTTCAAGTCCAAACAGCTTGAAGACATGAAAGCGCTGTACCCGGACGCGGCGATTCTGGTGCACCCGGAGTCGCCGACGTCGGTGATCGAGCTGGCCGACGCCGTCGGCTCGACCAGCCAGTTGATTGCCGCCGCGCAAAGCCTGCCGAACAAGACCCTGATCGTCGCGACCGACCGTGGCATCTTCTACAAAATGCAGCAGTTGTGCCCGGACAAGGTCTTCATCGAAGCGCCTACCGCCGGTAACGGCGCCGCGTGCCGCAGTTGCGCACATTGCCCGTGGATGGCCATGAACACCCTTGAGCGCACGCTCAAGAGCTTGAAGGAAGGCACGAACGAGATCTTCGTTGATCCGGCGTTGATTCCGCAGGCGATCCGGCCGTTGAAGCGCATGCTGGACTTCACCCAGGCCGCGCGGATGAAGCTGGCCGGTAACGCTTAGGTCTTTCAGGCAACACACAAACCTGTAGGAGTGAGCCTGCTCGCGATAGCGGTGTATCAGTCGATTCAAACATTGACTGACACACCGCTATCGCGAGCAGGCTCACTCCTACATGGGTTTTGGGTGTTCGGAAATTATTGGGTCTTCTTCGGGATCCGCACAACGCGGCTATCCGAATAGATGTCATGCCAGGTGCGCTTCTGCTTGTCATACAGCGACCAGAAGAACCCCAGCCCAACGCATAGCCACGACGCAATCGATACCATGAAGCGCAACAGCGCCTGCCACAGGCTGATCGCCGTGCCGTCGGCGTTCTGCACGCGAATGCCCCACACCTGCATACCGAGTGTCTGCCCGCCATGGGTCCAGAACTTGGCGAAAAAGCCGAACAGCACCAACAGCAACACCGTCGAGTAGAGCGGATCGCCATCGAGCTGCCCGGCATCCGTCATCACCCGCAGGCGTTGTTCGCCAATGATCGCAGCCTGAATCAGCTTGTAAACGAAGCCGGTGACGATCAGCAGCGCAGTGCACAGCAGAAAGTCATAGAACATCGCGGCCAGACGCCGGCCAAGTCCGACGGCAGGAAAGTCGCCCTGTGGGGTGAGCAGGTTTTTCGACATGGCAGCCTCTGAGCGCGAAGAGAAACGGCATTTTACGGATTCGCGCGCACAAAAAAGCCCCTGATATCAATATCAGGGGCTTTTTCGTAGCAGAAATCAGGCTTCGGCTTGTACTTCGTCAGCCTGCATGCCTTTCTGGCCCTGCACAGCAACGAAGGTCACTTTCTGGCCTTCTTTCAGGCTCTTGAAGCCGTTGCCCTGAATGGCGCGGAAATGCACGAACAGATCCGGACCGCTTTCAGGAGTGATAAAACCAAAACCTTTCTCGTCGTTGAACCACTTGACGGTACCGCTCTGACGTGTAGACATTTCTTATTTCCTTTGACGCAATAAATTAATGACAGTCTCTTTCTCATGAAAGAGTACTGGGGCTGGTTGCAGGAGAGTAAGAAGACGTCGAGCGGGATGTAGCTAACTTGTAGGCTACTGCCCAGGTCACGATTCAAAGCTGACCCATGCAAACACAGTGAACGAACTCTACGCCAACTACGGGAGAAAAAACAAGCCCCGCGAAGGCCCCGGTTTTATTGCGCTTGCTGGCATTTTGTCAGTTTGTTAGTGCAACCTTACACTGGTGGCTTGTTCGCTTGTTTTCAAAGGTTATAAGTAAAGTTCATATTCGAATCAACGGCTGGGTAATGCACTTTTTTGTGGCGATTGCGTTACACATTAGTGCACGCATAACGCAATCGCGTTACTTATAGAAACAGTCAATCAACCGCGGTAGTAGCGTTGCGGAACAAATGGCATTTTGCTTACAAGCATTTGCACCTTTTTCCCACGCACGATGGCCCATACCGAAGTTTCAAGAGCCGCATAAGCGCTGTCGAGGTACCCCATCGCCAATGGCCCGCCCAAGGTCGGGCCGAAACCACCGCTGCACACGCTGCCGATGATCTCGCCGGCTTCGTTGACGATCTCTGCGCCCTCACGCACCGGCGTACGTTCCTGCGGCAGCAGGCCGACGCGTTTGCGGGCGATACCGTTCTGTTGTTGCGCGAAAATCTGCTCTGCGCCGGGGAAACCGCCGGCCCGCGCGCCGTCCGCGCGACGTGCCCTGGAAATCGCCCAGAGCAGGCTGGCCTCGATCGGCGTGGTCTCGGTGTTCATGTCGTGGCCGTACAGGCACAGGCCGGCTTCCAGGCGCAGCGAGTCGCGGGCACCGAGGCCGATGGCCTGGACCTCCGGCTCGGCGAGCAGGGCGCGAGCCAGTTTTTCCGCGTCAGCGGCCGGAACGGAGATTTCGAAACCGTCTTCACCGGTGTAGCCCGAACGGCTGACAAAGCAGTCGATACCCTGCAGATTGACGCGGGCGAACTGCATGAACGTCATCTTCGCCACTTCCGGCGCAAGACGCGCCAGCACGGTTACGGCTGCCGGGCCTTGCAATGCCAGCAGCGCGCGCTCTTCGAAGAGCGCCGTAATGGTGCACTGATCGCCGATGTGTTGTTGCAGATGCGCCAGGTCCTGATCCTTGCAGGCGGCGTTGACCACCAGGAACAATTCGTCGTTGCCGAGGTTGGCGACCATCAGGTCATCAAGGATGCCGCCGCTCTCATTGGTGAACATCGCGTAGCGCTGCATGCCCACCGGCAAGTCGACGATGTCCACCGGCACCAGGGTCTCCAGGGCTTTGGCGGCGTTGGCGCCGGTCAGGCGGATCTGGCCCATGTGCGAGACGTCAAACAGCCCGGCCTGTTCGCGGGTGTGCTGGTGTTCTTTCATCACGCCGAGTGGGTATTGCACGGGCATGTCGTAGCCGGCGAAGGGCACCATGCGCGCGCCGAGTTCGAGGTGCAGCGCGTGGAGCGGGGTTTTCGAGAGTTGTTCGGTGGACATGCGGGACTCCTTGATTCATACCAATCCTCTCCCGGAGGGAGAGGGGGCTAGTTACGTTCAGCATTCGATAATGTTGACTGCCAGGCCGCCGCGGGCGGTTTCCTTGTATTTGCTTTTCATGTCGGCGCCGGTCTGGCGCATGGTGCGGATGACTTTGTCGAGGGAGACGAAATGCTGGCCGTCGCCGCGCATGGCCATGCGCACCGCGTTGATGGCTTTCACCGAGCCCATCGCGTTGCGCTCGATGCACGGCACTTGCACCAGCCCGCCAATCGGGTCGCAGGTCAGGCCGAGGTTGTGTTCCATGCCGATTTCCGCGGCGTTCTCGACTTGCTGCACGCTGCCGCCGAGCACTTCGCACAGCGCCCCGGCCGCCATCGAACAGGCGACGCCGACTTCACCCTGACAACCGACTTCAGCGCCGGAGATCGAAGCGTTTTCCTTGTAGAGAATGCCGATTGCCGCAGCGGTCAGCAGAAACCGCACGACGCCGTCGTCATTCGCGCCGGGGATAAAACGCATGTAGTAATGCAACACTGCCGGAATGATCCCCGCCGCGCCGTTGGTTGGCGCCGTGACCACGCGCCCGCCGTTGGCGTTTTCTTCGTTGACCGCCAGCGCATACAGGTTGACCCAGTCGAGCACCGACAGCGGATCGCGCAGCGCTGATTCGGGGTATTTGCACAGTTGCCGATGCAGCGCCGCCGCCCGGCGTTTGACCTTCAAACCACCGGGCAGAATGCCTTCGTTGCGGCAACCCGCCGCGACGCAATCCTGCATGACCTGCCAGATCCTCAGCAGTCCTGCGCGGGTCTCTGCTTCCGGGCGCCAGGCACTTTCGTTGGTCAGCATCACCTGGCTGATCGACAGACCGTAGGTGCTGCAATGTCCGAGCAAGTCCTTGGCGCTTTTGAACGGGAACGTCAGCGGTGTGGCGTCTTCGACGATACGGTCGGCACCGGCCGCATCTTCGTCGACGACAAAACCACCGCCCACCGAGTAGTACTCGCGGCTGCGAATCTGCAGCCCCGCCGCATCGAAGGCGCGGAAAATCATGCCGTTGGGGTGATAGGCCAGCGGTTTGCGAATCATCGCCAGGTGTTCTTTCTCGTTGAACGCAATGCTCTGTTCGCCGAGCAGATTCAGCCGGCCGCTGCCACGAATCTCGTGCAGACGCGCGGCGACGGTTTCGGTGACGACCGTGTCCGGGTGCTCGCCTTCGAGGCCGAGCAACACGGCCTTGTCGCTGCCGTGTCCCTTGCCGGTGGCACCGAGCGAACCATATAACTCGACGCGCACGCTGGCAGTGGCCGAAAGCAGGTTTTCACGGCGCAGACCTTCAGCGAAGCGCGCGGCTGCGCGCATCGGGCCGACGGTGTGGGAGCTGGAGGGGCCGATGCCAATCTTGAACAGGTCGAACACGCTTAACGACATGGGGGGCTCCTGCGGAGCAGTTGGGAGCTTCTAGCTGCAAGCTGCAAGTGAAAGGCGGATCGGCTTTTCCTTGCAGCTCGTGTTCATGCTGCAATGCTTGCTGCAAAACGACAGCCGCAAGTCAGAACCCGATCTGCCCTGACTTGCAGCTTGTAGCTCAAAGCTTGCAGCTGCTTCTCTTAAGCGTAGCTTTCGATCGACGGGCAGGCGCACACCAGGTTGCGATCACCGAAGACGTTGTCGACGCGACCGACCGGTGGCCAGTATTTGCCTTCGACCAGCGACGCCACCGGGTACACCGCTTGCTCGCGGCTGTACGGATGAGTCCATTCGCCCACCAGCTCCGCTGCGGTGTGCGGGGCGTTTTTCAGTGGGTTGTCGTCCTTGTCCAGGGTGCCGTTTTCCACTGCGCGGATTTCTTCGCGGATGCGGATCATGGCGTCGCAGAAGCGGTCCAGTTCTTCTTTGGATTCGCTTTCGGTCGGCTCGATCATCAGTGTGCCGGCCACCGGGAACGACATGGTCGGGGCGTGGAAGCCGAAGTCGATCAGGCGCTTGGCGACGTCATCGACGCTGATGCCGCTGCTGTCTTTCAATGGGCGCAGATCGAGAATGCACTCGTGCGCCACCAGGCCGTTGCTGCCGGTGTACAGCACCGGGTAGTGCTCTTCGAGGCGGCGGGAAATGTAGTTGGCATTGAGGATCGCCAGTTGCGAAGCGCGCTTCAGACCGGCGCCGCCCATCATGCGGATGTACATCCAGGTGATCGGCAAAATGCTCGCGCTGCCGAACGGTGCCGCGCAAACCGCGCCTTCCTTGCGTTCCATCTGGCCGTGGCCCGGCAGGAACGGAGTCAGGTGCGACTTCACGCCAATCGGGCCAACGCCAGGGCCGCCACCGCCGTGCGGGATGCAGAAAGTCTTGTGCAGGTTCAGGTGCGAAACGTCGCCGCCGAACTTGCCTGGTGCACAGAGCCCGACCATCGCGTTCATGTTGGCGCCGTCGATGTACACCTGGCCGCCGTTGTCATGAATGATCCCGCAGATTTCGCGGATGCCTTCTTCGAACACGCCGTGGGTCGACGGGTAGGTGATCATCAGCGCGGCGAGGTGTTCGCGGTGCTCGATGGCTTTGGCGCGCAGGTCTTCGATATCGACGTTGCCACGCGCGTCGCAGGCGGTGACGACTACGCGCATGCCAGCCATGTTGGCGGTGGCCGGGTTGGTGCCGTGGGCCGACGACGGGATCAGGCAGATGTCGCGGCGCTCATCGCCACGGCTCTGGTGATAGGCGCGGATCGCCAGCAGACCGGCGTATTCACCTTGCGAACCGGCGTTCGGTTGCAGCGAGATCGAGTCGTAACCGGTGGCGGCGCAGAGCATCGCTTCCAGCTCGTCAGTCAGTTGCTGGTAACCGGCGCTTTGTGCGGCCGGGGCGAACGGGTGCAGGGCGCCGAACTCGGCCCAGGTCACCGGGATCATTTCGCTCGCGGCGTTGAGTTTCATGGTGCACGAGCCCAGCGGGATCATCGTGCGATCCAGTGCCAGGTCCTTGTCCGCCAGTTTGCGCAGGTAGCGCATCAGCTCGGTTTCCGAGTGATAACGGTTGAACACCGGGTGGCTGAGAATCGGCGACTGGCGAACCAGCGACGCAGGAATGGTGCTTTGTACCGAAGCGGCCAGCGCGGCGAAATCCGGCAGGGTCTTGCCGTCAGCGAACAGGCCCCAGAGGGTTTCGATATCGGCTTGCGTGGTGGTTTCGTCGACCGACAGGCCCAGACGCTCGGCATCGATGACGCGCAGGTTGATCTGCGCCGCGTGTGCCTTGTCGTGCAGCGCGGCGGTGTTCGCCCCGGTGGCCACAGTCAGGGTGTCGAAGAAACTCGCTTGCTCGACTTTGGCGCCCAGCGCGGTCAGGCCCTTGGCCAGAATCGCGGTCAGGTGATGCACGCGGTTGGCGATCTGCGTCAGGCCTTTCGGACCGTGGTACACGGCGTACATGCTGGCGATGTTGGCCAGCAGCACCTGCGCGGTGCAGATGTTCGACGTGGCCTTTTCGCGGCGGATGTGTTGCTCGCGGGTCTGCATGGCCAGACGCAGCGCCGGCTTGCCGAAGCGGTCAACCGAAACCCCGACCAGACGGCCGGGCATGTCGCGCTTGAACGCATCTTTGGTAGAGAAGTACGCGGCGTGCGGGCCACCGAAGCCCAGCGGTACGCCGAAGCGTTGCGCCGAACCAATGGCGACGTCAGCGCCGAATTCGCCCGGCGCGGTCAGCAGGGTCAGGGCCAGCAGGTCGGCGGCCACTGCGACCAGCGCGTTGGCGGCGTGGAAGCGTTCGGTCAGTTCGCGGTAGTCGAACACGTCACCGTTGCTGGCCGGGTATTGCAGCAGTGCGCCGAAAAACGGCGTCACGTCGGTCAGTTCGCGCTCGTCGCCCACGACCACGTCAATGCCCAGCGGCTCGGCACGGGTGCGCAGCACGTCGAGGGTTTGTGGGTGACTGTGGATCGAGGCGAAGAACTGGTGGCTGCCCTTGTTCTTGCTCAGGCGTTTGCAGAAGGTCATGGCTTCAGCAGCGGCGGTGGCTTCGTCGAGCAAAGAGGCGTTGGCGATCGGCAGGCCGGTGAGGTCGCTGATCAGGGTCTGGAAATTCAGCAGCGCTTCGAGGCGGCCCTGGGAAATTTCTGGCTGGTACGGCGTGTACGCGGTGTACCAGGCCGGGTTTTCCAGCAGGTTGCGCAGGATCGGCGACGGCGTGTGGCAGTTGTAGTAGCCCTGGCCGATGTAGGTTTTGAACAGCTGATTCTTGCCGGCGATGGATTTGATCATCGCCAGCGCATCGGCTTCGCTGAGGCCGTCGTCCATGCCGAGCACGCTGGTGCCCTTGATGCTTTCCGGGATGACGCTGGCGCTCAGGGCTTCGAGCGAATCGAAGCCGAGGCTGTTGAGCATGGCTTGCTCATCGCCGGCGCGCGGGCCGATGTGACGGGCGATGAATTCGTTGGCAGTGCCGAGGTTGATTTGGCTCATGTCGCTACTCCTCAGGCTTCGGCTTGGGCTTTGATCAGACGGTCGTAGGCGTCCTGATCGAGCAGTTTGGCAACGGCGGACGCGTCGCTTGGCTGAAAGCGGAAGAACCAGCCTTGGCCCAGCGGATCTTCGTTGACCAGCTCCGGGGCATCTTCCAGGGCCGGGTTGACTTGCAGTACGTCGCCATCGAGCGGCATGTACACGCCGCTGGCAGCTTTTACTGATTCCACGGTGGCGGCTTCGGCGCCTTTTTCGTAGGCCTGCAGCTCAGGCAGTTGCACGAACACCACGTCGCCCAAGGCGTTCTGCGCGAAAGCGGTAATGCCGACAGTAACGCTGCCGTCAGCTTCGGTGCGCAGCCATTCGTGATCTTCAGTAAAACGCAACTCGCTCATGGAAACTCCTCAAGGGCCAGACTCGTCTGGTGGACGCGGTGGAAAGCGTGGGCGGTGGTGCCCTTTATGATGAGTAGATGAGTAGCAAGAATGCGGCCAACAAGATATTTACGTTTGTAATCAATAAGTTAGTGATTTCCGACGGCGACATTCGACGGTCGGGTGTAGCGAAATCGCTACAGTCGCCGCTGAGGATAAAAGCTGAGCGGGATCAAAGCCTTGGACAGCGGTGATCAGGGGAAGGTGTAGCGATATCGTTCCGCTGTATCGGTTTCAGTACAGATGGAGGTCGTTATTGAGCGGATTTCGAATCCGCCCCTTTCCTTGTGGGAGCTGGCTTGCCAGCGATAGCGGAAGACCAGTCACCATCAATGGTGCCTGTGCCGCCGTCATCGCTGGCAAGCCAGCTCCCACAGGTTTTTGTGGTGTGTTCAGGGCTTGTTGGGAATGCCGTACTTGCGCAGCCGATGGGCGATCGCCGTGTGCGAAGTTTGCAAGCGGCTCGCCAGTTGTCGGGTCGACGGATAGCTGACGTAGAGCTTTTCCAACAGATCGCGCTCGAAGCCTTCGACTGCCTGTTCGAGGCTGTCGACGTCGCTGTCGGTCTGCCGCGCCACGGAGGTGCCGGCGATGTCCAGATCGCCGATATCCACCAGGCTGCTTTCACAGATCGCCGCCGCGCGGAAGATCACGTTCTGCAGCTGGCGCACGTTGCCCGGCCAGCGGTTGCCGAGCAGCGCCGGGTAAGTCCCCGGCGCGAGGCGGCAGACCGGGCGCTGGATCTGCGCGCAGGCCTGCTGCATGAAATAGCGCGCCAGCAGCAGAATGTCCTGGCCGCGTTCACGCAGCGGCGGTACCTCGACGTTGAGTACGTTGAGGCGATAGAACAGGTCTTCGCGGAACAGGCCTTCGCTGACCATTTTTTCCAGATCGCGGTGGGTGGCGCTGAGGATGCGCACATCGACCTTCACTTCGCGATCACCGCCCACTCGGCGGAAACTGCCGTCATTGAGAAAACGCAGCAACTTGGCTTGCAGGTACGGCGACATTTCGCCGATCTCATCGAGAAACACCGTGCCCTGGTTGGCGAGTTCCATCAGCCCCGGTTTGCCACCGCGCGCGGCGCCAGTGAAGGCGCCGGGGGCGTAGCCGAACAGTTCGCTCTCGGCGAGGTTTTCCGGCAGCGCCGCGCAGTTGAGGGCGAGAAACGGCGCACTGTGGCGCGCGCTGATCGCGTGGCAGGCGCGGGCGACCAGTTCTTTACCGGTGCCGGTTTCGCCCTGGATCAACAGCGGCGCGTCCAGCGCGGCGACCCGTTGCGCGCGCGCCTTGAGCGTGCGAATCGCCGGGGATTCGCCGAGCAGCGCATCGAAACCTTCGGCGTGGTCGTGGTGCAGCGCCGAGAGTTGTTCGCCGATGCGGTTCGGTTGATACAGGGTGAGCAGGGCGCCGGCGTCGGTGATCGGCGTGGCGTCGAGCAACAAGGTCTGGCCGTTGACGGTGATCTCGCGCAGCGGCAGGCGGAAGCCGTTTTCGAGCAGAGTGTCGAGCAGCGCCGGGTCGTTGAACAGTTCCGCGACACTTTCCCCGGCCGGTTCGCGGCCGTACAAGGCAATCAGCGCCGGGTTGGCCAGCAGCACCTTGCCGGCGCTGTCGAGGGCCAGGACCGGGTCGGTCATCGCCGCCAGCAGGGCATCGAGTTGCAGGTGTCGACGCTGGCCGGGAAGGATGTCGACCACCGTCACCGCCTCGACGCCACGGACCCGAAACAGCGCATCCTTGAGCTCTTCGAGCACCTGCGCGCTCAGTGTCGGCGCGTCGATGTAGACGTTCGGCGGGATCATCTCCACCGCATCCAGATTGAGATTGCGCCCACCGAGGATAGCCAGGACTTCCTGGGTAATGCCGACGCGGTCGATGAAACTGACGTGGATACGCATGGGGCGGTTCAGTGATCTGCAGGGCGGGAGCGCGCAAGTATGCCTTGGGGCGGGGAATTGGTGAAATCTGTGTCCTGCGCTGATCGTTCCCACGCAGAGCGTGGGAACGATCATTGGAAGGGGGTCATTCGAAGTGTTCGGGATTCACCGGATCCCCCGAATGCATATTCAACTTCTGCCGAATGTCTTCAAACATCAAATCGTAATGCTTGTGCACCGAACCGATCTGGCTATGAGCCTTGGGAATCCCGTATTTCTCGGCAATTCTCGTCACGTCGCGGGCGAAGTTGTAAGCCTCTTCCTTGGGCAGGAAAAATGTCTCCTTCATGTCCTTGCCCTGCATGCTGCCATGCAGGGTGAACTGAATGCCTTTGCCTTTCTGCGGATCGGTGAACACTTCGTAGTCCAGGCTCACGTTGTAACTGACGTCATCGTCCGTCAACGCATGCCGCTCGATGTGCAAATGACCAGGTTCGAATTGGGCCATTGAGTTACTCCTTTCAAGGCATGGGAGGAGGGCAGACTTTTGGCCTGCCCCCGGCGTTTATTGTTATCGGTAGCTGATGCCCGGCTTGGCCGTGGTCACGCGGGTACCGGCGGTGCCTTGCACGATCGCTTCGATATCTGCCAGCGAGCCGATCACCGCGACCTTGCCAGTATGGCGCGCGAATTCGCAGGCTGCCTGCACCTTCGGTCCCATGGAGCCGGCGGCGAAACCCAGGCGTTCGAGTTCATCCGGGTGGGCTTCGGCGATGGCTTTCTGCGTCGGTTTGCCGTAGTCGATGAACGCCGCATTGACGTCGGTGGCAATCACCAGCAGATCAGCCTCCAGCTGTTCAGCAAGCAGCGCCGAGCACAGGTCCTTGTCGATCACCGCCTCAATGCCCTTGAGGTTGCGCTGCTCGTCGTACATCGTCGGAATCCCGCCGCCGCCGGCGCAGATGACGATGCTGCCCTTGTCGAGCAGCCACTTGATCGGGCGGATTTCGAAGATGCGTTTCGGCCGTGGACTGGCGACCACGCGACGGTATTTGTCGCCGTCCGGGGCAATCGCCCAGCCTTTCTCGGCAGCGAGTTTTTCCGCTTCGGCTTTGTCGTACACCGGGCCGATGGGTTTGGTCGGGTTCTTGAAAGCCGGGTCGTTGGCGTCGACTTCAACCTGGGTCAGCAGGGTGGCGAACGGCACTTCGAAGTCGAGCAGATTGCCCAGTTCCTGTTCGATGATGTAGCCGATCATGCCCTCGGTTTCGGCGCCGAGGACGTCCAGCGGATAAGGGCTGACGGAGGTGTACGCCGCCGCTTGCAGCGACAGCAGGCCGACTTGCGGACCATTGCCGTGGGCGATGACCAGTTGGTTGCCGGGATGGATTTTGGCGATTTGCTCGGTGGCGATGCGGATGTTGGCGCGCTGGTTGTCAGCGGTCATCGGCTCGCCACGGCGGAGCAGGGCGTTACCGCCCAGAGCTACGACGATACGCATGGTGCATGTCCTTCTAGAAAACAGTGAGTTCGTGCAGTACGAATGCGATCCCTGTGGGAGCCGGGCTTGCCCGCGATGGCGGTGTATCAGTCAGTGTCTATGTCGGCTGACACACCGCAATCGCTGGCAAGCCAGCTCCCACAGGGACCGGGTCGATCAGTTAGAGATCAGCCAGGGTCGAAACCAGAATCGCCTTGATCGTGTGCATGCGGTTTTCCGCTTGCTCGAAGGCGATGCAGGCGGGCGACTCGAACACGTCGTCGGTCACTTCGATGCCGTTTTTCAGATGCGGATACTGCTCGGCAATCTGCTTGCCGACCTTGGTATCACTGTTGTGAAAGGCCGGCAGGCAGTGCATGAACTTGGTGCGCGGGTTGCCGCTGGCTTTCATCAGTTCGGCGTTGACCTGGTACGGCAGCAGTTGCTGGATACGCTCGGCCCAGGCTTCCACCGGTTCGCCCATCGACACCCAGACGTCGGTGTGAATGAAATCGACGCCTTTGACTGCCTCTTTGGGATCTTCGGTCAGGGTGATACGAGCGCCACTTTCTTCCGCATATTTATGGCAACGCTCAACCAGATCGTCCAGCGGCCACAGGGCTTTCGGCGCGCAGATGCGCACGTCCATGCCCAGTTTGGCGCCGATCAGCAGCAGCGAGTTGCCCATGTTGTTGCGCGCATCGCCCAAGTAGGCGTAGCTGATTTCGTGGATCGGCTTGTCGGCGTGTTCACGCATGGTCAGCACGTCGGCGATCATCTGGGTCGGGTGATATTCATCGGTCAGGCCGTTGAACACCGGCACCCCGGCGAACTTGGCCAGTTCCTCGACGATTTCCTGTTTGAAGCCACGGTATTCGATCGCGTCGTACATGCGCCCGAGCACGCGGGCGGTGTCTTTCATGCTTTCCTTGTGGCCGATTTGCGAGGAATTCGGGTCGATGTAAGTGACGTTAGCGCCTTGATCGTAGGCCGCTACTTCGAATGCGCAACGGGTGCGGGTCGAGGTTTTTTCGAAGATCAGGGCGATGTTGTTGCCCTTCAGGTGTTGTTGCTCGGTGCCGGTGTACTTGGCGCGTTTCAGATCGCGGGACAGGTCGAGCAGGTAACGCAATTCGCGAGGGGTGTGGTGTTCCAGGCTCAGCAAATTACGGTTATGAATGTTAAACGCCATGATGATTCTCCTTGGATTCGGTAATCGGCCCGGCCGCTACGGGATGAGTTCGGCCGGGGAGACGGTCGTTTAGTAATCAATCGGGTCGCGGATGATCGGGCAGGTCATGCAGTGGCCGCCGCCGCGGCCGCGCCCCAGTTCGCCGGCGCTGATGGTGATGACTTCCACACCGGCCTTGCGCAGCAGGGTGTTGGTGTAGGTGTTGCGGTCGTAGCCGATGACCACGCCCGGTTCCACCGCCACTACGTTGTTGCCGTCGTCCCACTGCTCGCGTTCGGCGGCGAAGCTGTTGCCACCGGTTTCCACCACGCGCAGCTTGGGCAGGTTGAGCGCCGCGGCGACGGTGTCGAGGAAGCTGCCTTCTTCGCGGCGAATATCGATGCCGCCCTGTTTGCTGTCGTCAGGGCGCAGGGTGAAGGCGACGATCTGGTTGACCACTTCGGGGAAGATCGTCACCAGGTCGCGGTCGCAGAAGCTGAACACGGTGTCCAGGTGCATCGCCGCGCGGGATTTCGGCAGGCCGGCGACGATGACTTTTTCCACGGCCTTGTTCTTGAACAGGTTCAGCGCCAGTTGGCCAATGGCCTGACGCGACGAACGTTCGCCCATGCCGATCAGCACCACACCGTTGCCGATCGGCATGACGTCGCCGCCCTCAAGCGTGGAGCTGCCGTGGTCCTTGTCAGGGTCGCCGTACCAGATCTCGAAGTCGGCGTTGGTGAACTGAGGATGGAATTTGTAGATGGCCGTGGTCAGCAGGGTTTCCTGACGGCGCGCCGGCCAGTACATCGGGTTGAGCGTCACGCCGCCGTAGATCCAGCAAGTGGTATCGCGGGTGAACTGGGTGTTCGGCAGCGGCGGCAGAATGAAGCTGGAGTGGCCGAGGAAGTCGCGGAACATCTGGATGGTCTTGCCACCGAAACTGTCCGGCAGATCGTCGGCGGAAACCCCGCCAATCAGAAACTCGGCAATGTGCCGTGGCTCGAGGCTTTTCAGCCAGGATTTGACTTCGTTGATCAGGCCCAGGCCCACCGAGTCGGCGGTGACCTTGCGCTCGAGAATCCAGTCCAGCGCTTCGGGGATGGCGACGATGTCGGTGAGCAGGTTGTGCATTTCCAGCACGTCGATGCCGCGCTCACGCATCTTGGTGACGAAGTCGAAGTGATCGCGCTTGGCCTGCGCCACCCACAGCACGTCGTCGAACAGCAGTTCATCGCAGTTGTTCGGGGTCAGCCGCTGATGGGCCAGACCTGGGGAGCAAACCATGACTTTACGCAGTTTCCCGGCTTCGGAGTGGACGCCGTACTTCACTTTTTCCGTGGTCATTTCAGTGTTCCTCCAGATGACAATTCAATCAGGGGTTACAGCGTCAGGAAGCCGTCGTAGAGACCGTAGGCCGCCACCACGGCGCCTATGACCACTGCGGCGAAAATCAGCTTCTCGACGTTGGTGAAAACCGGTTGTTTGAGTTCCAGCTTGGCCTTGGCGAACAGGATCGCGCCGGGTGCGTAGAGCAGGGCCGAGAGCAGCAGGTACTTGACCCCGCCGGCGTACAGCAGCCACACCGCATAGATCAGGGCGATGCCGCCGATGATCAGGTCCTTGCGCCGCTCGGCGGCGAAGCCTTCGTAACTCTCGCCACGCACCGCCAGCAGCAGGGCGTAAGCCGCCGACCACAGGTACGGCACCAGAATCATCGAGGTGGCGAGATAGATCAGCGACAGGTAGGTACTGGCTGAAAACAGGGTGATGATCAGAAAGATCTGCACCATCGCGTTGGTCAGCCACAGGGCGTTGACCGGTACGTGATTGGCGTTTTCCTTGCGCAGAAACTCCGGCATGGTGTGGTCTTTGGCGGCGGCGAACATGATCTCCGCGCACAGCAGCACCCACGACAGCAGCGCCCCCAACAGCGAGATGATCAGGCCGACGCTGATCAGCACCGCACCCCAATGCCCGACCACGTGCTCCAGCACCGCAGCCATCGACGGGTTCTGCAGTTTTGCCAGTTCCGGCTGGGTCATGATGCCCAGCGACAGCACATTGACCAGCACCAGGAACAGCAGCACGGTGATGAAACCGATCACCGTGGCCTTGCCGACGTCGGAACGTTTTTCTGCGCGGGCCGAGAAGATGCTCGCGCCCTCGATGCCGATGAACACCCACACGGTGACCAGCATCATGTTGCGCACCTGGTTCATCACACTGCCCAGGTCAGGATTTTTCACGCCCCAGATGTCGGCGGTGAAGATGTCCAGTTTGAAGGCGAAGACCGCGATCAGCACGAACAGCAGCAGCGGCACGACCTTGGCAACGGTGGTCACCAGGTTGATGAACGCCGCTTCCTTGATTCCGCGCAGCACCAGGAAATGCACGCCCCACAGCAACACCGAGGCGCCGATCACCGCCGCCGGGGTATTGCCTTCACCGAATATCGGAAAGAAGTAACCGAGGGTGCTGAACAGCAACACGAAGTAACCGACGTTGCCCAGCCAGGCGCTGATCCAGTAACCCCAGGCGGACGAGAAACCCATGTAATCGCCGAATCCGGCCTTGGCGTAGGCGTAGACACCGCCGTCCAGGTCCGGCTTGCGATTGGCGAGGGTCTGAAAAACAAAAGCGAGGGTGAGCATGCCGACTGCGGTGATGGCCCAGCCGATCAGCACTGCACCGACGTCGGCGCTGGCGGCCATGTTTTGTGGCAACGAAAATATCCCGCCACCGATCATTGAACCGACTACCAGTGCAACCAGTGCACCGAGTCTTAGTTTTCCGGGCGCTTCAGACATTTGCATGACTCCATTGCAGGAGAGAAGAGATCACAGCGTAAATCTGTTGTCTGTTCAAACAGCTGACGTAGATCAGTTCATGGTCACATTCCATTGTTAATGAATGACTTAGGTATCCACTAGTGGCATAAGGCTTTCGTCTGCGAGGCCCGTTCTAGAGGCTTTGTGGCTAAGTGGTTGGGAATGGCTATTATTACTTTCGAATTATCACGCTAGTTCTTTTCTGGCGTTTGGCAAATTTTCCGCCGTTGTTTTCAGTACAGAATTGATTTATCAGGATCAGCGCACAGAATGGCGTCGACGTGCTACGGGTTATCGTTGTCGGCTATATATAAAGGGGGCAGCTGAATCTTTATCTGATAAGCATCATCTACCATTAAGATTTTTAGCCGGTCGTTGTTACAAATAAACTTCGCCACTGTTTTTCAAGGAGACTTGCATGTCGCAACCGACACAGAAGCTGCGACTGGGCGCGCTGATCGCGCTGGTGGTGGGGTCGATGATTGGCGGGGGAATTTTCTCGCTGCCGCAGAATATGGCGGCACGCGCCGATGCCGGAGCGATTCTGATCGGTTGGGGCATCACTGCCGTCGGCATGCTGACGCTGGCTTTCGTCTTCCAGACTTTGGCCAATCGCAAACCCGAACTGGACTCTGGCGTGTACGCCTACGCCAAGGCCGGGTTCGGCGACTACATGGGGTTTTCCTCGGCGTGGGGATACTGGATCAGCGCCTGGCTGGGCAATGTCGGTTACTTCGTGCTGCTGTTCAGCACACTTGGCTATTTCTTCCCGGTGTTCGGTCAAGGCAATACGCCGATCGCCATCGGCTGTGCTTCGATACTGCTGTGGGCGGTGCATTTTCTGGTGATGCGCGGGATCAAGGAGGCGGCGCTGATCAACCAGTTGACCACCGTCGCCAAGGTCGTGCCGCTGATCATGTTCATCGTCATCGCGGCGGTGGCGTTCAAGGCGGATATCTTCACCCGCGACATTTGGGGCACCGGCAACCCGAATTTCGGCGGGGTGATGGATCAGGTGCGCAACATGATGCTGGTCACCGTGTTTGTGTTCATCGGCATCGAAGGCGCCAGCGTGTATTCGGCGCGGGCAGAGAAACGCAGCGACGTCGGTCGCGCCACGGTGATCGGTTTTATCGGCGTGCTGGCGCTGCTGGTGCTGGTCAATGTGCTGTCGCTGGGCATCATGACCCAACCGGAACTGGCCAACTTGCAGAACCCGTCGCTGGCCGCCGTACTTGAGCACATCGTCGGGCCGTGGGGCGCATTGCTGATCAGCGTCGGCCTGGCGATTTCGCTGCTCGGGGCGTTGCTGTCGTGGGCGTTGCTCTGCGCCGAGATCCTGTTCGCCACCGCCAAAGACAAGACCATGCCGGCGTTCCTGACCAGGGAAAACAAAAACCATGTGCCGGTCAACGCGCTGTGGCTGACCAACGCGATGATCCAGATTTTCCTGTTGATCACGCTGTTTTCGGCGGGCACTTACACCAGCCTGATCTACCTGGCCTCGTCGATGATTCTGGTGCCGTACCTGTGGTCGGCGGCGTACGCGGTGCTGCTCAGCGGGCGTGGCGAAACCTACGAACAGGCCTCGGCCGAACGCCGCAAGGACCTGCTGATCGGCGGCATCGCCCTGGTCTATGCGGTGTGGTTGTTGTATGCCGGCGGGGTGAAATACCTGCTGTTGTCGGCGCTGCTGTATGCGCCGGGGGTGATTCTGTTTGCCCAGGCCAAGCGTGAGGCGGGTGAGCCGTTGTTTACTCCGGTGGAGAAAGGGATTTTTGCTTGTGTGGTGATGGGCGCGGGGTTGGCGGCGTATGGGTTGTACAGCGGGGTGTTGAGTTTGTGATCGGAATGTTGCTTTGGCAGGGCCGGCGTATTCGCGAGCAGGCTCGCTCCCACAAGGGAGCGCACATCTCATGTGGGAGCGAGCCTGCTCGCGAAAGCGCTCCCAACATCACCACTGCGCTTGATGTGACCCCAATTCGGCGGCGGGCAAATCCCACTGCACACCCGTCCCGCTGATCTGCACCGGCACGCGCAACCTCTGCGCCGGGCCCCACGCGGTGTGTTCAATTGCCGGAGCCTGATCCAGCGCATCTTCGGCCCGCAACGGCTCATTCGTCCCCGGCCCATGCTCGATCAACAACTTCGCCGTACGCGCCAGCGACAACCGCGCCGAACCCCCGCGTCCGTGGGCCAGTCGTTCAGTCAGCAACCTGAGCGCACTCGCGGCCATCAGATACCCGGTCGCATGGTCCAGCGCCTGCACCGGCAAGGGCGTCGGTTTATCCGCCTGCTTCCAGCGTTGCCCGGCCTCGGCGATGCCGCTGCTCATCTGCACCAGGCTGTCGAAGCCGCGCCGGTTGCGCCACGGACCGCTCCAGCCATAGGCATTCAGGCTGACGTCGATCAACCCCGGTGCCAGTTGTTGCCGACGTTCAAAGCCGAAGCCGAGAAGTTCCAGGGCATCGGCGCGATAGCCGTGCAGCAGAAGGTCGGCGTCTTTCAACAAGCTCCCGAACAGCGCGCGATCTGCTGGATCATGCAGATCCAGCCGCGCGCAGCGCTTGCCCAGGGTCATTTCCGGAACGACGCCGGGTTCGTTCCACGTTGGTGAGTCGATGCGCAACACATCCGCGCCCAGCCCGGCAAGAAAACGGCTGGCCGTGGGGCCGGCCAGCACGCGGGTCAGGTCCAGCACCTTGATCCCGGCCAGCGGTCGTGCGGCCGAGCCCTGCCAAGCCAGGGTTTTACCATCCGTCTGTTCAGAAAAATGCACCAGCGGCTCGGCATTCACCGCCAGCCCTTGCGGATGCTGCTGCCACTGCGCCCAGCTGCGCATTTCGGCGGCGCAACCGTTGGCTTCGACCACCGCTTGCTCCAGTGCCGTGCTGGTCCACTTTGCGACGTTGGCCGCCATCGCCGCACGGTCGGCGCAGGCACCGAGCACCCGCTCAGCGGCGGCGCGGTGATGCGGGGCGTTGGTGTGCAGGCGAATCCAGCCGTCTGCGGTGGCGTAGTCACCGGCGACCGCGTCCCACAGCGGCGGCACTTGCCAGCCGATTGGCCGGATCGAAGAACTGAACCAGAACGATGCCAGACGTCGATCGACGGCGACGGTCGGTAATTCACCGGTCTGCTGGCGGAGCAATTCGCTGACCGCTTGACCGGCCGCGGCGAGGCTGGCGCAGGCCAGATCGGTGACGGCAAACGCCGAGGGCAGGGCGCCACGCTCTTCGAATGCGATTGGCGTGGGTGGCAAGCCGAGCGCGGCTTGCAGGGAGGTGAGCAAGTCAGTCATCGAAAACCCTCCGGAGCGAGAGGGCGATGATAGTGCAAAAAACACCCGCAAGATCGTTCCCACGCTCTGCGTGGGAATGCCTCAAGGGACGCTCCGCGTTCCGGCTTTCGATCGGGACGCAGAGCGTCCCGGGCTGCATTCCCACGCAGAGCGTGGGAACGATCAAAGGAGGACTACACGCGGAACTGATCCATCAATTTCATCTGCTGGCTCGCCAGGCTGTTGAGCTGGCTGCTGATCGCGGCCGATTCAGTGGCTTGCCCGGTCAGGGTTTCGGTGACGGTGCGGATCGCCGAGACGTTGCGGTTGACCTCTTCGGCCACGGCGCTCTGCTGTTCGGCGGCGCTGGCGATCTGCAGGTTCATGTCGCTGATCACTGTCACCGCGTCGCTGATCTTGCCCAGCGCATCGACCGCCTGACGAATCTGCCCGGCGTTGTTGTGCGCCTGGGTCTGGCTCGAATGCATGGTCGCGACCACGCCACGGGTGCCGGTCTGGATGCGCTCGATCACCAAGCGAATTTCCTCCACCGAATCCTGAGTGCGCTTGGCGAGGTTGCGCACCTCGTCAGCGACCACGGCGAAACCACGGCCGCTCTCACCGGCGCGGGCGGCTTCGATGGCGGCGTTGAGGGCGAGCAGGTTGGTCTGCTCGGCGATGCTGCGGATCACTTCCAGCACCGAACCGATCTGCTCGCTGTTGACCGCCAGCGCTTCGACTTCAGTCACCGCTTTGCTGACTTCGTCGGCCAACTGGTTGATGTCGCGGGTGCTGCGCTCGATGATCGCCATACCGTCCTTGGCCGATTGATCGGCGCCTTTCGCAGCATTGGCGGCGTTCGAGGCGCTGTTGGCGACGTCGTGGGCGGTAGCGCTCATTTCGTTCGACGCCGTGGCGACCTGGTCGATCTCGCGGAACTGCACCTGCATGCCTTCGCTGGTCTGCCGGGCGATCTCCGAAGACTGGTCGGCGGTGCCGCGGGCTTCGGTGATGCTTTGTTTGATCTGGGCGATGGTCGGTTGCAGCTTGTCGAGGAAGCGGTTGAACCAGTTCACCAGTTCGCCCAGTTCATCTTTCTTGCTGTAGTCCAGGCGCTGGGTCAGATCGCCTTCGCCGCTGGCGATGTTCTTCAGCATTTCCGCGACGCTGTTGATCGGCCGGGTAACGCCCGAAGCGGTGAGCCAGATCAGCAGCAGACCGACTACACCGGCCACCACGGCGACCAGCAGCGCAGTGATCACGCCGGTTTCCTGAGCATCGTCGAGCACTGCTTGCAGCTTCACCGAATCGGCCAGCAGCACGTGTTTGGGCAGGTCGATGACCACACCCCAGGCGCGCGAATTGCCGATCGGGTCGACCGGATACACCGCGCGAATCAAATCACCCTGTTCGAGGATCTTCGGCGTGCCGGCGGTCAGCAGTTGCAGCACATCCTTGCTGTCGACACCGGGGGTGTCGGCGATCTTTTTGCCGACCTTGCTCGCATCGGCGCTGTCCGCCGCGAGCACGCCGCTGCCGGAGACGATGAGCATGTGCCCGGCGTTGTTGAACAGGCTGCGCTGCGACTCGACGGCGGCGGCTTGCAGGGCGTCGAGGGCAATGTCGATACCGACCACGCCGAGGGCTTTGCCGTCGACGATCAGCGGCACGGAAATGGTCGTCATGAGCATTTCCTTGTCGCCGACGGTGTCGGCGTACGGGTCGAGCAGGCAGGTGCGTTTGTTGTCGCGAGGGCAGGTGTACCAGCTGTTGTAGGGTGTGCCGCTGACGCTGAGGGTGGTTTTGGTCAGGTCTTCTTCGACCATGATCGTGTTCAGCGCAGCCCCGCCGGCGCGGCTCCAGTAAGTGGCGAAGCGCCCGGCTTCGTTGGACTGGCGCGCGGCATCGTCGACGAATTCGCTGTCCTTGCCATCCAGACCGTTGGGTTCGAAGGCCAGCCAGATGCCCAGCACCTTGTCGTTGCGCTCGAACGCGGTTTTCAGACTCTGGTTCAACTCTTCGCGCAGGGCACCAGCGTCGAGTGAACGCTTGGCAGCCATGACGCGCAGGTCCTTGATCTGGTCGGCCAGCGCAGTGATCACCAGCAGGCTTTCGCCGAAGGTTTTCTGCACACGCACCGCTTGTTCGGCGGCTTTGGCCTGCAGCAGATTCTGCACGCTGGCGGTGAGCAACTGGTTGCTGGAATTACTGACCAGTTCGTCGTTCTGATTGGTCTGGTACATGTTCATGCCGACGATCAGCGCGACCACACCGAGCAGGCACAGGCCGCTGAGCAGGACGATTTTCAGGCGAATGGAGAGTGAGTCGAACATCGGGCGTCTCGTAAATGGAAAAGAAAAGTGACTGTCGGGCAAATGAACTACCCGGTTCGCCAAATCCATTCAGCGCCATGTCTGCTCATCGGCGAGCAACGAGACGGCATGAGGCGGACGCCGACGAACGGTCAGCGCTAAACGTTTGCGCAGGAGATTGTGCCGAAAACAAGAATAATTACAGGGATGTTTCAGTGTGCAGCGGGGAGGTTTTCCGGGCGCGACCAGATCCACAGATTGCCCAGCGCCATGCCGGCGATTGCCAGATAGATCGGCCAGCCATGCTCGAGCAGCACCAGCATCAGCGTTGCGCACAGCAGCATGCTCAACGTTGCGCTGACCTTGGCCTTGCGCGCGATGATCTTGCCGTTGCGCCAGTTGCTCAGGATCGGCCCGAACAGGCGATGGTTTTCCAGCCACGCACTCAAGCGCGGCGAACTGCGCGTCGCGGCCCACGCGGCGAGCAGGATGAACTCAGTGGTCGGCAGCCCGGGCACGACAATCGCGACCAGCCCGATGCCGAGGCTGACATAGGCGAGCAGGCCGAACAGCAGGCGGGCGAGTTTTGAGGGGACGGGTGCGGGCATGGGCTCAGCGAGTGGGAGCTAAGGCGAAACGGAGATTCTACAGACTTGCAGAGATCCCTGTGGGAGCTGGCTTGCCAGCGATAACGGTGGGACAGTCGACATTGTATTGACTGATCTATCGCCATCGCTGGCAAGCCAGCTCCCACAGGGTCTTGTGTTGTATCAGTCAGGCCGGTTCGGCCTCTGTGGCGTAAGCCTGCTCCAGCAACACGGTGAAGCGATTGAACGCATCGAGCGCGCCTTGCTCGGCTTCGGCTTCTTCTTCAGCCGTAAATTGCAGTGCATCGAGCGTACGCACGAAGCTCTTCCAGCCTTCGGCACGGCCGCCTTCTGGCTCGCCGAGATGACGCGCGCCGAAGCTTTCGCTCAGCTCCAACGCCACCGCACGTTTGATCAGAAACGCCGCACCGAGCTTGGAGCCTTCAGAGACGAACAGCCAGCCCAGCGCGCGCGCCTTGCTCGGGTTGTTGACGGCACCGGCCACTGGCGCCGGGATTTCGGTGTCGAGGTCGGCCAGGTCTGCCCTGGCAGCTTCGGCGCGGCACCGGGCTGGCAGGTCAGGGATGATCGCGCTCAGTTCGGCATCGTTGTACAGCGCGACCAGTTCCGACTGGAACAGGTACTGCGCAACGACAAAACGGGCGAAGCTGGCGCGCGTCTCGAACGGTGCGTGGGCTTTCACCAACGCATCGAGCTTGCTGTGCGGCTCATGGGTGATCTGGTTCAGGCGTTGCGAACGCAGGGCTTTGTCCGAGGCAGTCATGGGGTGTCCTTGATAAATGAGGCGCTTGATAACAAGACGTACGGGCAGGCGCCGGAGCGTAAAAAAACCTCACTGCGGCGTAGCGCACACGCAGTGAGCTCGGCCGGATCAGATGTCCCAGATCAGGTTGATCGCGAAGTTGCGGCCCGGCTGGGTCAGGCGATCGAGGTTGGCCGGTTGCGTTACCGAGGCTTCACCGACGCTGTCGTAACCGCGCACGTCATCCCACAGCCAGTACTGCTTGTCGGTGAGGTTGTAGATGCCGCCGCTGACGGTGACGTCGTCGCTGACCTTGTAATAGCCGGCCAGATCGAGAATGCCGAAGCCCGGCGTCTTGAACTGGCTGCTGACGCCGTCCGGCGACTTGAAATTGCTGTCGTCGACGCGGTCCTTTTTCTTCACCACGGTCCAGCTCAGCAAGCCACCGTAATGGTCCTGGTCGTAACCGAGGCCGAACACGCCGGTCAGCGGGTTGACGCTGTTGATCGGCTCGCCGCTGTCATTGTTGCGACCGTAGGCGTAGGCGATCGAGCCTTGGGTGTACAAGCCTTGCGGCGCGCCGAACGCATCCAGATTCAAGCGGCCTTTGACTTCGGCACCCTTGATGGTGGCGCGCTTGATGTTGTTGCTCTGGAAGGTCAGTTGATCGTCGCCCGGCTTGACCGCGTCTTCGTTGATGAAATCGCGGTACTTGTTATAGAACACCGCCACGTCGAACGAGCCGTGCTCGAAATGGCCGCGCAGGCCGGTTTCGAAGCTTTTGCTTTTCTCCGGTTCAAGATCGGAGTTCGGCGCGACGGTGTACCCGGTGGTGTTGTTCTCGAAGCGCCCGTACAGCGATTTTGCCGTCGGGGTGCGGAAGCCTTCAGCGTACTGGCCGTACCAGGTGTAGTTTTCCGTCAAAGCATAGGTCAGGCCGAATTTCGGCGAGACTTTGTGCCAGGTCTTGTTCTTGTCGCTGACGGTGCCTTGGCCGTCGGCGGCCACGGTGTTGAGGAATTCCTGAGTGATGTGCGGCTTGAGCTGGGTGTAGTCGTAGCGCAGGCCCGGCAGGAAGGTCCAGTCGTGCCAGCTGATCTGGTCCTGGGCGAACAGGCTGTAGGTGTTGATGGTCGGGTCAGGGAAATCGCTGGCCTTGGCCAGCACATCCGCGGCACTGGTCGCGCCAATCGCCGTGCAACCACGGCCCACGGCCAGACAGGTGCCGTCGCCGCTGCGCGAGCCGGTGACTTTCTGCTGCTTGATCGTGGTGCCATAGGTCAGCATATGATCGGTGGCGCCGAGGGTGAAGGCCTTGTCCAGTTGCGCATCGAAGACCCACTGTTTTTCTTCGTAGATCGTGTCGCGGGTGCGCAGCACTTTGCGGGTGATCGGGTAGTAATACTCTGCGGTGCTCTGGTCAGTCTTGGCGATCTGGTAATTGAGGCTCCACTTCACATTGTCGACCAGCAGGCTGTCGAGGGCGAACGTGTGCTCGAGGCCAAAGCGCTCACGGCTGATGGTGTCGTTGCCGGTGCGCCACTGGTACATGCCGCCGGGCAGCATGCTATCGGGGATGGTCGGCGCACCGTTGAAGTAGGGGCCGCCGTAGGCGCTTTTCTGATCGGTGTCGCGTTCGTCCTTGTACTTTTCGTAGGTCAGGCCCAGACGCGAATCGTCGTTATAGTTCCAGCCGAGCTTGGCCAGCACGTTGCTCGCGCGCACGTCTTCCGGGTTGGCGGCGGTGCGCGCAAGGCCGGTGCCGTTGTTGCCGCCGTAGGATTCGGTTTCGTGGCCGTCGCGCTGGCTGTAATGCAGCAAGCCGTCGAACTCGCCGGAGCGCCCGGCGACGGTGGCGGACTTCAGCCAGCTGTCGTCGGCCGAGCTGTAACCGGTTTTCAGGCGTGCGCCCAGGTCTTTGCCGGGCTTGATGATGTCGTCGGCATCCAGCGTGTAATAGCTGACCGCGCCGCCGATGGCGTTGCTGCCGTACAGCACCGAGGCCGGGCCGCGCAGGATCTCCACGCGTTTGACGATTTCCGGGTCAACGTAGTTGCGCTGGCTCTTGGCGTACGGGCCGTTGAAGAAACCGTTGGGTATTTCCACGCCATCGACCTGGGTGAGGATGCGATCGCCGTCGATGCCACGGATGTTGTAGCCGCTGATGCCGCCACGCTGGCCGGCGCCGCCAACGGAAACGCCCGGCTCGTAGCGCACCAGTTCCTTGATGGTGTTGACGTTGTGGCGATCGAGGTCTTCGCGGGTCTGCACGGTGACGGTGGCCGGCACGCTGTTGACCGACTGCTCCTGGCGGGTGGCGCTGATGGTTACCTGATCCAGGTTCAGCGTGCCGCTGCTGTTGCGCTTCTCCAGTACGACATTGTTGTTGCTCAGTTTGCGGAAGCTCAGGTTGGTCCCCACCAACAGCCGCTCGAGGGCTTTCTCCGGCGGCAGCGAACCGCGTGCACCCGGCGATGCCACGCCCTGGCCCAGTTCTGCCGGTAGGCTGACCTGCCAGCCGGTCACGGCAGTAAACGCGTTCAACGCCGATACCAACGGTTGTTGGCCGATGGCAAATGCGTAATCGCCCATGCTGCGCGCCGGTTGCTCGGGCGCCGCCAGCAGCGGTGCGCTGCCGGCCATGAGGATGGCCGCGGTCAGTAGCGACAGTACGCGGGAAGGGGAAGCAGTCTGGCGGGTAAGGCGTGAGGACATCGATAGCGCTCCGTGTCGCACGAATCTTTATAGGTGCTGATTGGCATCACTTGATGCGAATCAATTGCATTGGCTATAACGAGACGTACTGATGCGGGCTATCGAGTAAAAATAATTCTCATTCAGTTCAGGATGACCAAGGCGGGGAATTCTTGCAGCCGCGCCGAAGTGATGTGCGCAAGCGAACGGACCACGTCGAGCGGCTGGTCGAGGCGGTAGTTGCCGGTGACGGCGACGTCGGCCAACTGCTCGTTGGTATTGATGATCCAGCCCGGATAGTAGCGGCGCAGCTCGGCCAGCACCTGATTGAGCGGGCAGTTCTCGAACACCAGGCGGCCCTGCACCCACGCCAGATCGGTATTGGCGTCAAGCTTGGCCGGGCGATCGAACCCGTTGGGGCCGATGCGGATGCTTTCGCCGGCGCTCAGGCGCACCCGCGCATCGTTATGGGTAGCGCGCAGATCGACATCGCCACGCTGCACATTGACCTGCGCGACCCCGTCGAGATAACGCACGGCAAATGCGGTGTCGCGCACGCTGGCGCGGACCGGGCCAGCGTCGATTTCCAGCGCCTGACCGCGGCCACTGGCAACCTCGAAAAACGCCTCGCCCTGAAACAGCCGGGCCACACGTTGCTGATCGTTGATCGTGCTGGAGAACGCCGAATTGGTGTTGAGCAGGACTTTCGAGCCGTCCTCCAGTTGCAGGCGCTGGCGTTCACCCACCACGGTCAGATGATCGGCCTGCAGGCGCATCGGCAGGTTGCTGAAACTGAACAGCCCGAGGATCAGCACCGCCGCCGTGGCCAGCGGTTTCCAGTGCGGGCGCACGCGTTGCAGGAAGGTGACTTTCGCCGGTTTCGCCGCCAGGGCTTGCGCGCACAACGCCACTTGCGGACCGTCCCAGATCGCCTGGGCCTTGGCGAACGCCTCGGCATTCAACGGATCGGCCGCCAGCCAGGCGTGGAACTGCCGGGTCTGTTCCTCGTCCGGGCTGCCGAGCACGATGAGCCAGTCCAGTGCCTGGTCCATTGCGTTGGCAGCATCCTGCGCCGAATCCGGCGAAGGCGAGCGGTGGGTGTCCGTCACGGTGTTTCCTCAGGCTTCTGGCGAAGCAGGGCTTCTGGTGAAGCAGTTTCTAGCTTCAAGCGACAAGCTGCAAGCCAAAGCCGGATGCGTTGTTGCTGTTCGTTTTTACTTGCCGCTTGAAGCTTATAGCTTGCCGCTGCCGTCGAGGCGCTCAGCAACGCCGATGCAGATCGACATGATCAGTTTCAGTTCTTTTTGTACGGTGCTGAGGGAGACGTTCAGCTCGTCAGCTATTTCCTGATAGCTGTTCCCGTGCAAACGGCTGAGGATGAAAATCCGCTGCTGGCGCGGGCTGAGTTGACCGAGGCTCACGTTCAGGCGCTCCAGCATCTGTTCGGCGTGGGCAGCGTCTTCGGCGCTGCTGGCGGGGGCGGCGACGCTGTGCACAATGTCCGGCGGCACGTCATCGATCATGGTTCGCGCGTGGATCTTGCGCGCACGCAGATGATCCAGCGCCAGATTGCGCGCGGTCTGAAATACAAACGGTTCGAGGTGATCGATGGCCCGCTCGCTCAAGGCGCGAGTGACGCGCAGGTAGGTTTCCTGCAGCAGGTCTTCAGCGGTGCTGTGATTGTTGACCATGCGCTCCAGCGTGCGCAGCAGAGACGTGCGCTGGGCAAGGAAGACATGATTGAAGCGCGATTGACTCACGGGAGGACCTGATCCATTTCAAGCGAATGATAATGCTTATCATCTGGCTGAATGGTCAAGCAATGATTTCAAATGCCTCACAAGACCCCTGTAGGAGTGAGCCTGCTCGCGATTGCGGTATCACATTCACCCTTTTGGTTGGCTGACAGATAGCTATCGCGAGCAGGCTCACTCCTACAGAAGCGTCGCCGCTTACTCGGCGTTACACAACGCCAGGCAGTTATCCAGCATGCGGTTGGAGAAGCCCCATTCGTTGTCATACCAGGCCAGCACCTTCAGCAGTTTGCCGCTGGATTTGGTGTGGTTGGCGTCGAAGATCGACGACAGCGGGTTGTGGTTGAAGTCGCTGGAAACCAGTGGCAGCGTGTTGTAACCAAGGATCTTCGAATGCTGGCTCGCGGCTTTGAGCAGGGCGTTGACTTCGTCGGCGCTGGCTTCTTTCTTCAACTGCACGGTCAGGTCCACCAGCGACACGTTGATCACCGGCACACGCACGGCCATGCCGGTCAGTTTGCCGGCCAGTTCCGGCAGCACCAGGCCTACCGCTTCGGCGGCGCCGGTCTTGCTCGGGATCATGTTCTGCGTGGCCGAACGCGCGCGGTACGGGTCGGTGTGATAGACGTCGGTGAGGTTCTGGTCGTTGGTGTAGGCGTGGATGGTGGTCATCAGACCGCTTTCGATGCCCAGTTCGCGGTGCAGCACCTGCGCGACCGGCGCCAGGCAGTTGGTGGTGCACGACGCGTTGGAAATGATCTGGTGCGACTGGCGCAGAATGTCGTGGTTGACGCCGTAGACCACGGTGGCGTCGGCGCCTTTGGCCGGGGCCGAAATAATCACTTTGCGTGCGCCAGCGCTAATATGCGCGGCGGCTTTGGCGCGGTCGGTAAACAGACCGGTGCATTCGAACACCACATCGATCTTTTCCGCCGCCCATGGCAGTTCGGCCGGATTGCGAATGGCGCTGACTGCGATGCGGTCGCCGTTGACCGTCAGACTCTCGTTATCGTGCGCCACTTCGGCGTCGAAGGTGCCGTGAACGGTGTCGTATTTGAGCAGATGGGCATTGATCGAACTGTCGCCCAGATCGTTGATGGCGACGATCTGCAGATCCTGTCGATAGCCTTGGGTATACAGTGCGCGCAGGACATTACGGCCGATGCGGCCAAAACCATTGATTGCGATTCGAAGAGTCATTGAACAGCGCCGCCGTCGTTTTGTTGTTGGAATTACAAGATTATTCGCATAAAAATAGAAAACAAGCCTTTTTAGTGGCAATATTTTGTTTTATCTACAACGAGTGACCTGAATCAACTGGTCCGAATGGTCAAAAAAGCCGTCTGTCATTCCACCGACACCGGCCTTTGATCAGCATAGACAATCAGGTCGCCACATCTGTTAGCCTGGAGTTCTACACATGCATCCCCGCGTTCTTGAGGTCACCGAACGGCTTATCGCCCGCAGCCGCGCCACGCGTCAGGCTTACCTTGCATTGATTCGCGGCGCCGCCACGGACGGGCCGATGCGCGGCAAGCTGCAATGTGCCAACTTCGCCCACGGCGTGGCCGGTTGCGGCAGCGAAGACAAGCACAGCCTGCGGATGATGAACTCGGCGAACATCGCCATTGTGTCTTCGTATAACGACATGCTTTCGGCGCACCAGCCGTACGAAGTGTTCCCCCAGCAAATCAAGAATGCCCTGCGCGAAATCGGCTCGGTCGGCCAGTTCGCTGGCGGCACCCCGGCGATGTGCGACGGCGTGACCCAGGGCGAGCCGGGCATGGAACTGAGCCTGCCGAGCCGCGAAGTGATTGCCATGTCTACCGCCGTGGCGCTGTCGCACAATATGTTCGACGGTGCGCTGATGCTCGGCATCTGCGACAAGATCGTGCCGGGGCTGATGATGGGCTCGCTGCGCTTCGGTCATCTGCCGACGATTTTCGTCCCGGGCGGGCCGATGGTCTCGGGGATTTCCAACAAGGAAAAAGCCGACGTACGGCAGAAGTACGCCGAAGGCAAGGCGACCCGCGAAGAGCTGCTGGAATCGGAGATGAAGTCCTACCACAGCCCGGGCACCTGCACGTTTTACGGCACCGCTAACACCAACCAGCTGCTGATGGAAGTCATGGGCCTGCACTTGCCGGGCGCGTCTTTCGTCAACCCGAACACGCCGCTGCGTGACGCGCTGACCCGCGAAGCCGCGCATCAGGTCACGCGCCTGACCAAGCAGAACGGCAACTTCATGCCGATTGGTGAAATCGTCGACGAGAAGGCGCTGGTCAACTCGATCGTTGCCCTGCACGCCACCGGCGGCTCGACCAACCACACTTTGCACATGCCGGCGATCGCCATGGCCGCGGGCATTCAGCTGACCTGGCAGGACATGGCCGACCTCTCCGAAGTCGTGCCGACCCTGAGTCACGTCTACCCCAACGGCAAAGCCGACATCAACCACTTCCAGGCAGCGGGCGGCATGTCGTTCCTGATCCGCGAACTGCTCGGCGCCGGCCTGCTGCACGAAGACGTCAACACCGTGCTCGGCCACGGTTTGAGCCAATACACCAAAGAACCGTTCCTCGATAACGGCGAGCTGGTCTGGCGCGAAGGCCCGGTCGACAGCCTCGACGAAAACATTCTGCGCCCGGTCGCCCGTGCGTTCTCGGCGGAGGGCGGTTTGCGCGTGATGGAGGGCAACCTCGGTCGCGGCGTGATGAAGGTCTCGGCGGTGGCGCTGGAAAACCAGATCGTCGAAGCGCCGGCGATGGTGTTCCAGGATCAGCAGGATCTGGCCGATGCGTTCAAGGCCGGTCTGCTGGAGAAGGATTTTGTCGCGGTGATGCGCTTCCAGGGCCCGCGCTCCAACGGCATGCCCGAGCTGCACAAGATGACGCCGTTCCTCGGCGTACTGCAGGATCGCGGCTTCAAAGTGGCATTGGTGACCGACGGGCGCATGTCCGGCGCCTCGGGGAAAATCCCGGCGGCGATTCACGTCAGCCCCGAGGCTTATGTCGGTGGTGCTTTGGCGCGGGTGCAAGAGGGCGATATCATCCGCGTCGATGGCGTCAAAGGCACCTTGGAACTGAAGGTCGACGCCGACGAATTTGCCGCACGCGAACCTGCCAAAGGCCTGTTGGGCAACAACATCGGCAGCGGTCGCGAACTGTTCGGCTTCATGCGCATGGCCTTCAGCTCGGCGGAGCAGGGCGCCAGCGCCTTCACTTCTGCCCTGGAGACGCTTAATTGAAACTGGCTTTGGTCGGTGACATCGGAGGCACCAACGCACGTTTTGCGTTGTGGCAAAACCAGCAACTGCAATCGGTTCAGGTGCTGGCCACGGCCGACTTCGCCAGCCCGGAAGAGGCGATCAGCCTGTATCTGAGCGGGCTCGGTCTGGCGCCGGGGGCGATCGGCTCGGTGTGCCTGTCGGTCGCCGGCCCGGTCAGCGGCGATGAATTCAAGTTCACCAACAATCACTGGCGCCTGAGTCGCAGCGCGTTCTGCAAGACCTTGCAGGTCGAGCAGTTGTTGCTGACCAACGATTTTTCGGCGATGGCGCTGGGCATGACCCGCTTGCAGCCGGGCGAGTTCCGGGTGATCTGCGAAGGCACGCCGGAGCCGTTGCGGCCGGCAGTGGTGATCGGCCCGGGCACCGGGCTGGGCGTCGGCACCCTGCTGGACCTCGGCGAAGGCCGCTTCGCGGCATTGCCGGGCGAGGGCGGTCACGTCGACCTGCCGCTGAGCAGCCCGCGCGAAACCCAACTGTGGCAGCACATCTACAACGAGATCGGCCATGTCAGCGCCGAGACCGCATTGAGCGGCGGCGGCTTGCCGCGACTGTACCGGGCGATCTGCGCAGTCGACGGGCATGAACCGACCCTCGACACGCCGGAAGCGATTACCGCGGCCGGTCTGGCGGGCGATCCGATTGCCCTCGAAGTGCTCGAGCAGTTCTGCTGCTGGCTCGGCCGCGTGGCCGGCAACAACGTGCTGACCACTGGCGCGCGCGGTGGGGTGTATATCGTTGGCGGGGTGATTCCACGCTTTGCCGATTTCTTCGCCAGCAGCGGTTTCGCCCGCAGCTTCGCCGACAAGGGCTGCATGAGCGATTACTTCAAAGGCATCCCGGTGTGGCTGGTGACGGCGCCGTACTCCGGTCTGGTCGGCGCCGGCGTGGCCCTGGATCAAGCCCTCCCCGTTAAGTGATCGTTCCCACGCTCCGCGTGGGAATGCCTCAAGGGACGCTCCGCGTCCAGTGACGCGGAGCGTCACGGGCTGCATTCCCACGCAGAGCGTGGGAACGATCAGCAACAGACAACAAATTTCCAAAGTTCATCAGGCATAATCCGCCCCAATTCCAACAACAAGGATGCCTTCGAAGTGAGCTCAGTCAACAAGTCGATATTGTTGGTCGATGACGATCAGGAAATACGCGAGTTGCTGGAAACCTACCTGACCCGCGCCGGGTTTCAGGTACGCGCCACCGCCGACGGGGCCAGTTTCCGTCAGGCGCTCAACGAGGCGCCGAGCGATCTGGTGATTCTCGACGTCATGCTGCCCGACGAAGACGGCTTCAGCCTGTGCCGTTGGGTGCGCCAGCATCCACGTCAGGCGCAGGTGCCGATCATCATGCTGACCGCCAGTTCCGACGAAGCCGACCGCGTGATCGGTCTGGAACTCGGCGCCGACGATTACCTCGGCAAACCGTTCAGCCCGCGCGAACTGCAAGCGCGGATCAAGGCCCTGCTGCGCCGCGCGCAATTCGCCCACGAACGCAGCGGCAGTGAAGTGCTGGCTTTTGATGAGTGGCGGCTGGACATGGTCAGTCATCGGCTGTTTCACACCGATGGCGAAGAGGTGATTCTCTCTGGTGCCGATTTCGCGCTGCTGAAACTGTTTCTCGATCACCCACAGGAAATCCTCGACCGCGACACCATCGGCAACGCCACCCGTGGCCGCGACCTGATGCCGCTCGACCGGATCGTCGACATGGCCGTCAGCCGCTTGCGCCAGCGTCTGCGCGACACCGAAAAACCGCCGCGACTGATCCGCACCGTGCGCGGCAGCGGCTACCAACTGGCAGCCAACGTGGTTGCCGGCAATGCTCACTGAGTCGCTGCGCAAACTCGCCGCAAAAGTCCCGGTGCCGCGTTCGTTGCTCGGACGCATGCTGCTGTTGACCCTGCTCGCGGTGCTGTTTGCGCAGACCCTGTCGAGCGTGATCTGGGTCTCGCAGCTACGCGCGACGCAGCTCGAAGGGCTGGTCACCAGCGCCCGCAGCCTGGCCCATTCGATGACCGCCAGCGTCAGCTACTTTCGCTCGCTGCCAGTGGCCTACCGGCCGCTGGTTCTCGACCAGTTGCGCAGCATGGGCGGTACGCGTTTCGTCGTGACCCTGAATGACAAACCGCTGGGCATGGACGTGCTGCCGGTCACGCCGCGCAAAGCGGCGGTGATGCAAGCGGTGGATGAAGTGCTGCGCCAGACCCTGGGCCATGACACCGATATTTCGGTGACCTTCGTCAGCCCTGAGGACCTGCGCATCTTCAATGCCGGTTTGAAGCTCGATGAGCTGCCGCGCTCGTGGGCGCATTACGCGCTGACGCTGGAGCCGGTCAATCCACCGGTGCTGGTCACGCAGATTCAAATGGCCCCGGGCGAATGGTTGTACATCGCCTCATTGCTACCCGAGCCCTACACCAGTCTCGAAGAACAAGGCCTGCCGTCGCAGCAGGTGTGGTTCATCGTCCTCACCAGCGGTTTTCTGCTGCTGTTCATTGGTCTTTTGGTGCACTGGCAGAGCCGCCCGCTCAAGCGTCTGGCGCGCTCGGCGCGGGATTTGTCGCTGGGCGCCGACGTCGAGCCGGTCGCCGAGGGCGGCGGCAGCGAAGTGGTCGAAGTGGGCCGCGCATTCAACACCATGCGCGAGCGCATCAGCCGTTACCTGACCGAGCGCAGCCAGTTGTTCAGCGCGATTTCCCATGACCTGCGCACGCCGATCACGCGTTTGCGCTTGCGCGTCGAACTGCTCGAAGACGAACAGTTGCAAGCCAAGTTCGGCCGTGATCTGGACGAGCTGGAGCTGTTGGTCAAAGGCGCGCTGCAATGCGTCAAGGACACCGACATCCACGAGAACATCGAACCGGTGGATCTCAATCATGTGCTCGATTGCCTGGTCGAGCCGTACCTGGCACCGAACGGCAACGGCCGCGTGACCCAACACGGCCGCGCACTGACGGCGTATCCGGGCAAGCCGCTGGCGTTGAAACGCTGCATCGGCAACCTGATCGACAACGCGCTCAAGTACGGGCAGAACGCGCATCTGCACATTGATGACGATGAAAGTGCGTTTGTGCTGCACGTCGACGATGAAGGCCCGGGCGTGCCGGAGCAGCGCCTGGAGCAGGTGTTCGAACCGCATTTCCGCCTGGCCGGGCAGCAGCAGGGGTATGGGCTGGGGCTGGGGATTGCGCGCAATATTGCCCACAGCCATGGCGGGGAAGTGACGTTGCAGAATCTGCGTGAAGGGGGGTTGCGGGTGACGTTGCAGTTGCCGCGTTCGGCAGATTGAGTCAAAGCTTTCCCTCACCCTAGCCCTCTCCCGGAGGGAGAGGGAACCGATTGGGGATGCTGCTGAGTTGCGCTGACCTGCAAATGCGTTGGTGAATCCATAATCGACTCGGTATTTCAGGTCGGCGGAAAGCTCATTACAACTCGGTCGGCCCCCTCTCCCTCTGGGAGAGGGCTGGGGTGAGGGTGCTTTTTGCTGCGTCTTGTCACAAGTCAGTGACAAACCCCGTCCCCTTCGTTACAAGCCCACCCCGGCCCGTTGTTTAGACTGCCCGCAGTCCTAACAACAAAAAAGGGTCACTCCATGGACACCTTTCACCCAGGCTTGAGCAGTTGGCTGAACGCGCCTGCCCACCAGCAATGGCTCGCCGCCGAAGGCCTGCGCCTGCTGGATTTCGCCAAGGCAGCACGACTTCCCCAAGGTTTCGGCAACCTCGACGAGCGCGGCCGGTTACCGGCGAACGCGCAAGCCGAAACCATGAACACCGCACGCATGACCCACAGCTTCGCCATGGCGCATATCCAGGGCCTGCCGGGGTTTGCCGACCTGATCGACCACGGCATCGCCGCGTTGCGCGGGCCGTTGCGCGATGCGCTGCACGGCGGCTGGTTCGCAGTCGCCGAGCACCGCGACGACAACACCGGCAAGAATGCCTACCTGCATGCCTTTGTCGCGTTGGCCGCCAGTTCCGCCGTGGTTGCACAACGCCCCGGCGCCCAGGCTTTACTGGATGATGCGATCGATATCATCGACACCTATTTCTGGAGCGAAGAAGAGGGCGCCATGCGCGAATTCTTCAATCGCGACTGGAGCGAAGAAGAAGCCTATCGCGGCGCCAACAGCAACATGCACGCCACCGAAGCGTTTCTCGCGCTGGCTGATGTCACCGAAGACCCGCGCTGGCTGGTGCGCGCCCAGCGCATTGTCGAGCGAGTGATTCACGGCCACGCTGCGGCCAACGATTACATGGTCATCGAACACTTCGATCGCGACTGGCAGCCGCTGCGTAACTACAACCAAGACAATCCCGCCGACGGCTTCCGCCCTTACGGCACCACGCCGGGCCACGGCTTCGAGTGGGCGCGGCTGTTGCTGCACCTCGAAGCGGCGCGGGTCCAGGCCGGCATGCTGACGCCGGGCTGGCTCGCCACTGACGCGCAAAAACTCTTCGACAACAACTGCCACCACGGCTGGAACGTCGACGGCGCGCCGGGCATCGTGTACACCCTCGATTGGGACAACAAAGCGGTGGTTCGCCATCGTTTGCACTGGACCCACGCCGAAGCCAGCGCCGCCGCGAGTGCCTTGCTCAAGCGCACCGGCGAGGCGCAATACGAGACCTGGTACCGACTGTTCTGGGAATTCTGCGAACTGCATTTCATCGATCGCTGCAACGGCAGCTGGCATCACGAACTCAATCCGCTAAACCAGCCAAGTGCCGATATCTGGCCGGGCAAACCCGATCTGTATCACGCCTGGCAGGCTGTTTTGATTCCGCGATTGCCGCTGGCACCGAGCATGGCCACCGCTTTGGCGCGGTTATCCTGCGGCAGTCCTGTGTAACCATATCGTGACATTTACGCGTCCCTTCGTTACCTGCGAAGGGAAACGCTCTGTTTAAACTCCGTGCAGCGCAAGCACCAGACTTGCAATGCATAACAACAAGAAAGGTACATCTCGAATGAATGCGATTTCTCGCCTCGCTACTGTCATTTCTGTCGCCTCCCTGTTCCCGCTCGCAATCCTGCCGCTCAGTGTTTCCGCTGCCGAATCCAAAGGTTCGGTCGAAGTCGTGCACTGGTGGACCTCCGGTGGCGAAAAAGCCGCTGTCGATGTGCTCAAGGCTCAAGTCGAAAAAGACGGTTTCACCTGGAAGGACGGCGCTGTCGCCGGCGGTGGCGGTGCGACTGCCATGACCGTGCTGAAAAGCCGCGCCGTTGCCGGCAACCCGCCGGGTGTTGCCCAGATCAAAGGCCCGGACATCCAGGAATGGGCGTCAACCGGCCTGCTCGACACCGACGTTTTGAAAGACGTCGCCAAGTCGGAAAAGTGGGACAGCCTGCTCGACAAGAAAGTCTCCGATACCGTCAAGTACGACGGTGATTACGTGGCCGTGCCGGTGAACATTCACCGCGTGAACTGGTTGTGGATCAACCCGGAAGTCTTCAAGAAAGCCGGGATCACCAAGAACCCGACCACCCTCGAAGAGTTCTACGCTGCCGGCGACAAGCTGAAAGCCGCAGGCTTCATCCCGCTTGCCCACGGTGGTCAGCCTTGGCAGGACAGCACCGTGTTCGAAGCGGTGGTGCTCTCGGTCATGGGTGTGGATGGTTACAAGAAAGCCCTGGTCGACCTCGACAACAAAGCGCTGACCGGCCCGGAAATGGTCAAGGCGCTCACCGAGCTGAAGAAAGTCGCGACCTACATGGACGCTGACGGCAAAGGTCAGGACTGGAACCTCGAAGCGGCCAAGGTCATCAACGGCAAGGCCGGCATGCAGATCATGGGTGACTGGGCCAAGTCCGAATGGACCGCAGCCAAGAAAGTCGCCGGCAAGGACTACGAGTGCGTAGCGTTCCCGGGCACCGACAAAGCGTTCACCTACAACATCGACTCGCTGGCCGTGTTCAAGCAGAAGGACGCGGGTACTGCGGCCGGTCAGCAGGACATCGCCAAAGTCGTGCTGGGTGAAAACTTCCAGAAAGTCTTCAGCATCAACAAAGGTTCGATCCCGGTACGCAACGACATGTTGAACAACATGGACAAGCTCGGCTTCGACTCCTGCGCACAGACCGCTGCCAAGGATTTCCTCGCGGACGCCAAGTCCGGCGGCCTGCAACCGAGCATGGCGCACAACATGGCGACCACGCTGGCGGTGCAGGGCGCGTTCTTTGACGTAGTCACCAACTACATCAACGACCCGAAAGCCGACCCGGCCGATGCGGCGAAGAAACTCGGCGCGGCGGTTCAGTCAGCCAAATAAGCGCCTTGACGGCGAGCTGCAAGCATCAAGCTTCAAGCTGCAAGTTAAAGGCTTGCGCGCTGTTGGTCTTGTAGCTTGCAGCTTGCAGCTGTTCTTCTCTTTCTTTTGTGGATTTGCTCATGAGTTCTGTTGCTGTGTTCAGCAAGGCCTCGCCGTTCGATGCATTGCAGCGCTGGCTACCGAAACTGGTGCTGGCGCCGAGCATGTTCATCGTGCTGGTGGGCTTCTATGGCTACATCCTGTGGACGTTCATTCTGTCGTTCACCACGTCGACTTTTCTGCCCAACTACAAGTGGGCCGGTCTGGCGCAATACGCACGGTTGTTCGACAACGACCGCTGGTGGGTCGCGAGCAAGAACCTTGCAGTGTTCGGCGGCATGTTCATCGGCATCACCCTGGTGATCGGTGTGCTGCTGGCAGTGTTCCTCGACCAGCGCATCCGTCGCGAAGGCTTTATCCGCACCATTTACCTGTACCCGATGGCGCTCTCGATGATCGTGACCGGTACCGCTTGGAAATGGCTGCTCAACCCGGGCATGGGCCTGGACAAATTGTTGCGTGACTGGGGCTGGGAAGGCTTCCGTCTCGACTGGCTGATCGACCCGGATCGCGTGGTTTACTGCCTGGTGATTGCCGCTGTGTGGCAAGCCTCGGGCTTCATCATGGCGATGTTCCTCGCCGGCCTGCGCGGTGTCGATCAATCGATCATTCGTGCCGCGCAGATCGACGGCGCGAGCATGCCGCGCATCTACTGGAAAGTGGTGCTGCCAAGCCTGCGTCCGGTGTTCTTCAGTGCGGTGATGATTCTGGCGCACATCGCGATCAAGAGTTTCGACCTCGTCGCCGCGATGACTGCGGGCGGTCCGGGTTATTCCTCCGACCTGCCAGCGATGTTCATGTATTCGTTCACCTTCAGTCGCGGCCAGATGGGCATGGGCTCGGCCAGTGCGATTCTGATGCTCGGTGCGATCCTCGCGATCATCGTGCCTTACCTGTATTCCGAGCTGAGGACCAAGCGCAATGACTAGTCTCGCTGCCAAACCTGCGATCAGCTTCAGTCGCATCGCCATCTACGCGGTGCTGATTTTCGCGGTGATTCTGTATCTGGTGCCGCTGGTGGTCATGTTGCTGACCAGCTTCAAAACGCCCGAAGACATCAGCACCGGCAACCTGCTGAGCTGGCCGACCGTGGTCAGCGGCATCGGGTGGGTCAAGGCCTGGGCCACGGTTGACGGTTACTTCTGGAACTCGATCAAGATCACCGTGCCAGCCGTGATCATCTCGACCGCCATCGGTGCGTTGAACGGTTATGTGCTGTCGATGTGGCGCTTCCGTGGTTCGCAGCTGTTCTTCGGGCTGCTGCTGTTCGGCTGCTTCCTGCCATTCCAGACCGTGCTGCTGCCGGCCTCGTTCACCCTCGGCAAGATGGGCCTGGCGAGCACCACCACCGGCCTGGTGTTCGTGCATGTGGTTTACGGCCTGGCGTTCACCACGCTGTTCTTCCGTAACTACTACGTGAGCATTCCCGATGCGCTGGTCAAGGCTGCGCGTCTGGACGGTGCGGGATTCTTCACGATTTTCCGCCGGATCATCCTGCCGATGTCGACGCCGATCATCATGGTCTGCCTGATCTGGCAGTTCACCCAGATCTGGAACGACTTCCTCTTCGGTGTGGTGTTCTCCAGCGGCGATTCGCAGCCGATCACCGTGGCGCTGAACAACCTGGTCAACACCAGCACCGGCGCCAAGGAATATAACGTGGACATGGCAGCGGCGATGATCGCCGGCCTGCCGACCCTGCTGGTCTATGTGGTCGCAGGCAAGTATTTCGTGCGCGGGCTGACGGCCGGCGCGGTCAAGGGGTAATCATGGCAACGCTCGAACTTCGCAACGTCAACAAGACTTACGGTGCCGGCCTGCCGGACACCCTGAAGAACATCGAACTGTCGATCAAGGACGGCGAATTCCTGATCCTCGTCGGCCCGTCGGGCTGCGGCAAATCAACCTTGATGAACTGCATCGCCGGTCTGGAAACCATCACCGGCGGCGCGATCATGATCGGCGATCAGGACGTCAGCGGCATGAGCCCCAAGGATCGTGACATCGCCATGGTGTTCCAGTCCTACGCGCTGTACCCGACCATGAGCGTGCGCGAGAACATCGAATTCGGCCTGAAGATCCGCAAGATGCCGCAGGCAGCGATCGACGAAGAAGTCGCGCGCGTGGCCAAGCTGCTGCAGATCGAACACTTGCTCAATCGCAAGCCGGGCCAGCTCTCCGGCGGGCAGCAACAGCGGGTGGCGATGGGTCGTGCACTGGCACGTCGACCGAAGATCTACCTGTTCGACGAACCGCTGTCCAACCTTGACGCCAAGCTGCGCGTCGAGATGCGCACCGAAATGAAGCTGATGCACCAGCGTCTGAAAACCACCACGGTTTACGTGACCCACGACCAGATCGAAGCGATGACTCTGGGCGACAAAGTTGCGGTGATGAAAGACGGAATCATTCAGCAGTTCGGCACCCCTAAGGATATCTACAACGATCCGGCCAACCTGTTCGTCGCCAGCTTCATCGGTTCGCCGCCGATGAACTTCATTCCGCTGCGTTTGCAGCGCAAGGATGGGCGCCTGCTGGCGCTGCTCGACAGCGGTCAGGCGCGTTGCGAATTGCCGATGAGCATGCAGGACGCCGGGCTTGAAGACCGCGAAGTGATCCTCGGCCTGCGCCCGGAGCAGATCTGTCTGGCGAACGGCGAAGGCAATGGCCTGCCGAGCATTCGCGCGGAAGTGCAGGTCACCGAACCGACCGGTCCGGACACTCTGGTGTTCGTCAATTTGAACGACACCAAGGTCTGCTGCCGACTGGCGCCAGACGTGGCACCTCAGGTGGGCGAAAGCCTGACGCTGCAATTCGATCCGTCGAAAGTGTTGTTGTTCGACGCCAAAACCGGCGAGCGTCTGGGCGTTGCGGGCCAGGCGCAGGCTGAAATCCGGTCGGCGAATGTGGCGCAGTTCAAGGGCCGCTGAAGAACATGGTTGGAATGCTGTCCTGTGGGAGCTGGCTTGCCAGCGATGCAGGCAACTCGGTCCGTCGTCGAATCGGGTTGATGCCATCGCTGGCAAGCCAGCTCCCACATGGGCCGGTTCCACAGAAAAGGAGCACGCGGTGAATGGCCTGTCATTCGTCGCACTTTATGTAAACCGCGTTAGATAAAAACAGTTAATAACAATAAAGACGAGGATGTAGGGATGAAAATGAAACACGTCAATGCCCGGTTGATCTGCCAGGTTTCTGCGGCGGCAGCACTGGTGCTGGCCGGTAATGCAATGGCGGCGGATGCGTTCAGCTCCGACTCCAAATGGATGACCGGTGACTGGGGCGGAGAGCGGACCAAGCTGATCGAGCAGGGTATCGACATCAAGGCCGACTACGTTGGCGAGATGGGCGCCAACCTGCACGGCGGCTATGACGACGACAAGACCGGCCGCTACAGCGACCAGTTCGGCCTCGGCGTGGCGCTCGACCTGCAGAAACTGTGGGGCTGGGACAACACCCAGGCGAAGATCCAGCTGACCAACCGTAACGGCTACAACATCTCCAACGACCGCGTTGGCGATCCGCGTGCCGGCACCCTCAGCTCCTCGCAGGAAGTCTACGGTCGCGGGCACATGGTGCGTCTGACCCAGTTGTGGATTCAGCACCAGTTCTTCGACAACAAACTCGACGTCAAGGCCGGTTACTTCGGTGAAGGCGAAGACTTCAACACCTTCCCGTGCGACTTCCAGAACCTCGCGTTCTGCGGTTCGCAAGTGGGTAACTGGGCGACCAACATCTGGTACAACTGGCCGGTCAGCCAGGCCGCGATTCGTGTGAAGTACAACATCAACGACGAGCTCTACGCGCAAATCGGTGCGTACAACCAGAACCCGTCGCAGCTGGAACACGGCAACGGTTTCAAACTCAGCGGCAGCGGCACCAAGGGTACTGTTCTGCCGGTCGAACTGGTCTGGTCGCCGAAGGTCAACAGCCTGCCGGGCGAATACCGCGTCGGTTACTACAAGAGCACGGCTGATGCTGACGACGTTCGCGAAGACGTCAACGGTTTCGACGCAGCGACCACGGGCGATGCCTACAAGTCGCACAACAGCAAGAGCGGTTACTGGTTCGTCGCGCAACAGCAACTCACCAGCCACAACGGTGACGCCACTCGCGGCCTGAACATCGCGGCCAACGCGACCTTCCACGACAAGGACACCAACTTCATCGATAACTATCAGTCGGTGATGTTTGTCTACAAAGGCCCGTTCGATGCCCGTCCGAAAGATGACATCGGTATTGGTGCAGCGCGTATCCACGTCAACAAGGACGTCAAGCGCAACGCTGAACTGCTGAACGCCTCCAACGGTGTATCCGACTACGACAACGCCGCGTTCTCGCCGATCCGTGAAACCGAATACAACTACGAGCTCAACTACGGCTTCCACGTCACCAACTGGCTGACCGTGCGTCCCAACCTGCAATACATCACTCATCCGGGTGGTGTGGATGAAGTGGACAACGCTTTGGTCGCTGGCCTGAAAATTCAGTCAACGTTCTAACGCGTCTGCGATAAGCTCCTCTCTATGTGCGCATATTTGCGGACAGCGAGGGGGCGTTCTCAATTGTTTTACCCGCCGCGTTGTCGCCTTAAAGCGAGCCAGGCAAGGCGCAGGCCGATGGGAATGGTTGTTCCCTTTCCAAGGCCTGCAACGCAGCCTGGCTCGCTTTAAGGCACAACAAAGGGCCGGGCCTGCTGTTGTGCAGGGCTGCGTTGCTCGAAGCTTATTTGGAATGACCAAACTACGCTTCTCGCGCCTTGCCCTGCACAACAGCAGACCCGGCGCGGTGGGAAAAACAATTGAGAACGCCCCTAGGCTGTCCGCTTTTTTTTGGGGCAGGGCGCAGCCCAACGATTTCAGGACCGTGGCCAATGCATGAGCATCCGCTGCAACGCTTCTTCAAGTCCCTGCGCGAGCGACCGGTGTTCGCTTGGGAACGCTATCAGCTGCGCGATGTGCTGGTGATCGATCATCCGTTGTGTCAGGCGGTGTTCAGTCGGCAGGGCGCGCAATTGCTGCACTTTCAGCCGCGCGGGCAAAAACCGTGGTTGTGGTGCGCGGCGAAGTGGCCGCATGTCGGCGCGATCCGCGGTGGCGTGCCGGTGTGCTGGCCGTGGTATGGCCGTCATCCCAGCGAAAATGCCTGGCCGTCGCATGGCTGGGCGCGACTGCTCGACTGGAAACTGCTCGACAGCAGCAGCGCCGAAGATGGCGTACGCCTGCACTGGCAATTGCAACTGTGCGACTGGCAGGTCGACCTGCACGCGCATCTGGGTGAACGCATGGAATTGCGCCTGAGCACCGAGCATCAGGACGACATGCCGTGCCAGTTGAGCCAGGCTTTGCACGCGTATTGGCGTATTGGCGATGTCGGTGAGATAGCGCTGTCTGGGCTCGAAGGCGCGCAGGGTTACGACCAGTTGAATCGCCAGGTTTGCCAGCAGGAAGGCGAGTTGCGCGTGGACGGCGGCTGTCAGCGGGTGTTCCAGCATGACGGCGAATTGCAGCTCAAGGATCACGCCTGGCAGCGCGAGTTGTGCATCGATACCGGCGACAGCGGCGACACCGTGGTGTGGCATCCGGGCGCACGGCCGTTGCTCGGGGTGAGCTGGGATGAGATATCCGAGTTTGTCTGCGTCGAAGCGGCGGCGGGCGGGACCGACAGTCTGCACCTGGCGCCGGGGGAGAAGGCGCATTTGAGTTTGCAGGCGTGGGCTGCGGCTTGAGTGTGTCAAGTACGCCGCTACCCTCACCCTAGCCCTCTCCCGGAGGGAGAGGGGACCGAATGGGGGATGCTGAAGAATTACGCCGACGTGAAAGTGCAGTGCTGAATCCATAATCGACTGGATCATTCAGGTCGATGTACGACTCAAGACACCTCGTTCGGCCCCCTCTCCCTCTGGGAGAGGGCTGGGGTGAGGGTTGGCTTTTCGCTTTTAACGCTTCAGTTGAACTCGTCTCCAACCGGATACCGGCTCGCATTCAAGCTCTCTTTGATCTTGCGCAGATGCGGCTGGAAATCCACCCCGCGACGTAACGTCATCCCGGTCGCCAGCACATCCAGCACAGTCAACTGAATGATCCGCGAGGTCATCGGCATATAGATGTCGGTGTCTTCCGGCAGCGGAATGTTCAGGCTCAGCGTACTGGCCTTGGCCAGCGGCGAATTCTCCGCGGTCAGGCCCAATACCGAAGCGCCGTTCTCACGGGCGATACGCGCCACTTCCACCAGCTCACGGGTGCGCCCGGTGTAGGAAATGATCACGAACAGCTCGCCGGTGTGCGCCACCGAAGCGATCATCCGCTGCATCAGCACATCGGCATGCGCGGTCACCGCCAGGTTGAAGCGGAAAAACTTGTGCTGCGCATCCAGCGCCACCGGGGCTGAAGCGCCGAGGCCGAAGAAGTGGATCTGCCGGGCCTGGATCAACAGGTCGACGGCGCGGCTGATCAGGTTCGGGTCGAGTGCCTGACACGCGCTGTCCAGCGAGGCGATGGCACTGCCGAAAATCTTCTGCGTATACGCCTCTGGATTGTCGTCGGCCTCGACCGCGCGGCTGACATACGCCGCGCCGCTGGCCAGGCTCTGCGCCAGTTGCAGCTTGAGTTCGGGGTAGCCGCTGACACCGAACGAGCGGCAGAAACGGTTGACCGTCGGCTCGCTCACCGATGCCGCCTGGGCGAGGGCGGCGATGCTGAAGCGGGTGGCCTGCTGCGGGTTGAGCAGAATCACCTCGGCGACCTTACGTTCGGCCTTGTTCAGCTCTTCAAGGCGACTCTGGATCTGTTCCAGTAAATTTCGCACGCGGTCCATATGGAATTCCTGATTCACCGACGCAAAGGTGCGCCGGGCTATGCAAATTGGGCCTTTGATATGGCCCGTAACGGTGGCCTATCCTACTGATGCGTCCGAGGGTCCACCACTCGGAATCTGTATTTTGCGAAAATGTTGTGGTTATTACTACATTTTCCCTTGAGTGATGCCTTGAAAAAAGGTATTTGTAGCTTAACTTGATAAAAGAACAAACATCATGCCTTCGATTACGGTTGAACCGTGCACCTTTGCCTTGTTCGGCGCCCTTGGCGATCTCGCCCTGCGCAAGCTGTTTCCTGCCCTTTATCACCTCGATGGCGCTGACCTGTTGCACGAGGACACGCGCATCATCGCGCTGGCCCGTGAAGCCGGCAGCGAGCAGCAACACATGGCGTTCATCGCCGCCGAACTGCGCCGCTACGTCGGCAAAGAGCTGAACGAAACCGTGGCCGAGCGCTTTCTCGCGCGCCTGACCTACCTGCATGTCGACTTCCTCAAGGCTGAAGACTATGTCGCGCTGGCAGAAATGGCCGGCAGCAGCCAGCGCATGATTGCCTACTTCGCCACGCCGGCAGCCGTATACGGCGCGATTTGCGAGAACCTGGAGAAGGTCGGTCTAGCGGAAAACACCCGCGTGGTGCTGGAAAAACCGATCGGCTCTGACCTGGAATCGTCGCGCAAGGTCAACGACGCCGTGGCGCAGTTCTTCCCGGAAGACCGCACCTACCGCATCGACCATTACCTGGGCAAAGAGACCGTTCAGAACCTGATCGCCCTGCGTTTCGCCAACAGCCTGTTCGAAACCCAGTGGAACCAGAATTACATTTCCCACGTGGAAATCACCGTGGCCGAGAAAGTCGGTATCGAAGGCCGTTGGGGCTACTTCGACAAGGCCGGCCAACTGCGCGACATGATCCAGAATCACCTGTTGCAGTTGCTTTGCCTGATCGCCATGGACCCGCCGGCTGACCTGTCCGCCGACAGCATCCGTGACGAGAAAGTGAAAGTGCTCAAGGCCCTGGCGCCGATCAGTCCGGAAGGCCTGACCACGCAAGTGGTACGCGGCCAGTACATTGCCGGCCACAGCGAAGGCAAATCCGTTCCGGGCTATCTCGAAGAACCGAATTCCAACACCCAGAGCGACACCGAAACCTTCGTCGCCCTGCGTGCCGACATCCGCAACTGGCGCTGGGCCGGCGTGCCGTTCTACCTGCGCACTGGCAAGCGCATGCCGCAGAAGCTGTCGCAGATCGTCATCCACTTCAAGGAACCGTCGCACTACATCTTCGCTCCGGAGCAGCGCCTGCAGATCAGCAACAAACTGATCATCCGCCTGCAGCCGGACGAAGGCATTTCCTTGCGCGTGATGACCAAAGAGCAGGGCCTGGATAAAGGCATGCAACTGCGCAGCGGGCCGCTGCAACTGAATTTCTCCGACACCTGGCGTAGCGCGCGGATCCCCGACGCCTACGAGCGGTTGTTGCTGGAAGTGATGAACGGCAATCAGAACCTGTTTGTCCGTAAAGATGAAATCGAAGCCGCGTGGAAGTGGTGTGACCAACTGATCGCCGGGTGGAAAAAATCCGGTGACGCGCCCAAGCCGTATGCGGCCGGGTCGTGGGGGCCGATGAGCTCTATCGCACTGATCACGCGGGACGGGAGGTCGTGGTATGGCGATATCTGATGTGCAACTGCCTGCGGGCGTAAATGCCCACGAATTCAACAGCCCGGTGTTGTTGGCCGAAGGTCTGGCGCTGAACGTGGCCGCGCAATTGCGCGAAGCCATTGGCGCGCGCGGCAACGCCGTGCTGGTGGTGTCCGGCGGTCGTAGCCCGGTGGCGTTTTTCCAGCACCTGGCGAAAGCGGATCTGGACTGGTCGAAAGTCGTCGTGACCCTTGCCGACGAGCGCTGGGTGCCGGTCGAGCACGCCGACAGCAATGCCGGCCTGCTCAAGCAATACCTGCTTAAGGGCCCGGCAGCCAAGGCGCAATTTCTCAGTCTCTACAGCGCGGCAGCCAACGTTGAGCAGGCCGCCGAGCAGGCTGACCGTTTGCTCGCCGAGCTGCCGCCGATCGACGTGCTGGTGCTGGGCATGGGCGATGACGGCCACACCGCGTCGCTGTTCCCTGACAGTCCCAATCTGACTGAAGCGTTGCAGGCCGACGGCACGCGCCGTTGCTGGCCGATGCTGGCGCCGAGTGTGCCCCGTCAGCGTCTGACCATGAGTCGGGCGCTGCTGGCTTCGGCGAAGCACAAGATCCTGTCGATTTCCGGTCAATCGAAACTGACCACCCTGAATGCCGCGCTGGCATCCGATGACGTCGCGGCCATGCCGGTGCGCGCATTCCTGCAACCTACGTTAGAGATTTACTGGTGCCCATGAGCCAAGGAACAGCCGCTATGACAATTGCATCCCCAACCGTTTCCATGGCGGACAAAGTTGCCCTGATCGACAGCCTCTGCGCCAAGGCGCGGATCCTGCCGGTGATCACCATCGCCCGCGAACAGGACGTCCTGCCATTGGCCGACGCCCTGGCTGCCGGTGGCCTGACCGCGCTGGAAGTGACCCTGCGTTCGCAGTTCGGCCTCAAGGCCATTCAGATCCTGCGCGAACAGCGTCCGGAATTGATGACCGGTGCCGGCACCGTGCTCGATCGCAACATGCTCGCAGCGGCGGAAGCGGCCGGTTCGCAATTCATCGTCACCCCGGGCATCACCCGTGACCTGCTTGAAGCCAGCGTCGACAGCCCGATTCCGCTGTTGCCGGGCATCAGCAACGCGTCCGGCATCATGGAAGGCTACGGCCTGGGTTATCGTCGCTTCAAGCTGTTCCCGGCTGAAGTCAGCGGCGGCGTGGCGGCAATCAAGGCCCTTGGCGGCCCGTTTGGCGAAGTGAAATTCTGCCCGACCGGCGGTGTCGGCCCGGCCAACATCAAGAGCTACATGGCGCTGAAAAACGTCATGTGCGTCGGCGGTAGCTGGATGCTCGATCCAGAATGGATCAAGAACGGCGACTGGGCGCGTATTCAGGAGTGCACCGCCGAAGCCCTGGCGCTGCTGGACTGATCCCGCCGGATTCAATTGTTACCTGACACTTCGTTGTGTGTTCTACGGCTTTACGGTGCGCTTGGTCGGTGCACCGTTTTTTTTTGCCTAAAAAAAGCGCCAGGAAATCACGCGATACACAGTTACCGCACGGCCGTTTTTGTGTGGCGCTAATCTGCGTTCATCTTACGGAAGAGAGAACGCCTCATGGACGACCATCAGACTGTAGCTTTATCAATTGAATCTCTGCCCCCGCAACAGTTGCCCGTCGCGCACAGTTTTAAACAGCGCGAAACCTCGCCAGGCGTACGCAACATCAGCCGAGGCCTCGAAGGCCCGCCGCTGCTGTTGCGGCTGGCATTGGTCGACGCCATGACCGGCGCGCCGGTCGTTGGCGCGCTGGTGCGGATCGAGCAGCACAACGGCGCCGAGACGTTGTGCGGTAGCCAGTCGACCGACAGTCAGGGCATTGTTCGTTTCACCAGCCTTTACCCGGATCGGCACAGCGCCTTTGCTTGCCTCGCTCTGAGTGTCGCCCTCGCCAGCGACGATCAACAACCGCAGCTCTATCAGGAAGCCTGGGCAGGTAGCGTGCATCTGCCGGGCGTCTGCAATTGTGCAGTTGTAGATGACGATGCGGCGCGGCTGATGGTGCGCCCGATCACAGACCATGGCCTGGATGACGGCTACTACGCCAGCCTGACAATCGGCATCGACACCTTTGCCTTGTCATCGCAAATCGGCGTGGCGGGCTACGACAAGCAGCCCATCTCGCCGTTCTAGCGCAGCTCTTGCAGCGCACGTACCAGCCGCTGCATGTCTGCCGCAGTGGTGGTCAGCCCCGGTGTGACGCGGATGCTCGGTCCGCTGGCGGCGCCATGGCGGACCACGGTGAACAGGTTGTATTCATTGAGCAGTCGCTCGGCCATCGCCTGTTGATCGTCGTGGCGGGTGAAGCGCAGCGAAGTGATCCCGCAATACAAGCGTGGATCGTCCGGGGTCATCACTTCGATGCCCGGCAAGTGCCGCACCGCGCCGACCCAGAGATTGCGCAGGTAATTGAGGCGCGCCCCTTTGGCGGCGGCGCCACCGAGTGCAGCGTGTTCCTCGAACACCAGCGGCAAAGTCATCAGCGCCGGAATGTTCGGCGTGCTGTACGAGGTGCGTGCGCGCACGTCGTTGGCCGGGAAGTGCATCTCGCCCATGTCTGGATCGATATCGGCCAGACGTTGCGGTGCGATGTAAAGGAAACCGAGCGTCAGCGGGGCGCCAATCCACTTGTGCAGGTTGTAGCCGGCGAACGCGATGCCGAGGGCGTCGAGATCGAAATCGATCTGGCCGAGGGCGTGGGCGCCATCGAGGATGATGTCGACGCCATGTTCTTTCGCCAGCGCAGCGATGGCCTCCACCGGCATGACCAGACCGGTGCGGTGGGTAACGTGAGTCAGCGCCATCAATTTCAGTTTTGGCTGGCGAGTGAACGCTTCGCGGTAGGTCTCCAGCAGGCTGTCGAAGCTGGCCGGGTGCGCATGGGCGATCTCGATCACCTCGGCGCCGCGCTGCCGGGCCAGCCAGCGCATGGCGCCTTTGACCGTGTCGTATTCCAGATCGCTGATCAGCACCTGATCGCCAGGCTGCAAACGGTTGTAGTTGCGGATCAGCGATTGCAGGCCTTCGGTGGCGTTGCGGGTGAAGGCCAGGCTTTGCGCGCGCACGCCGATCAGCTCGGCCAGTTGCGCGCGGATTTCGAGGTTGTCGTGCTGCTCGAAACGCTGGCGCGCATACACCGAGTTGCTGCTGTTGATTAGTTCGATATTGCGCTGGTATTCCTCGATCACCGTGCGCGACATGCGTCCGAAATAACCGTTCTCAAGGTTCACGGGGCCGGGCTGAACGTCATAACGGTCGGCAAACGTTCGCCAAAAGTCTTCGTCACGGGCGCGGCGGGTGTTATCGGGCATGGTCGACGAGCTCTTAAAGAGGAGGGCGCTTCAATGGCGCGGTGCGGGTTTGCCATGTTTGGCGCGCAGCGGTTCGAGCAGATCGGAGAGGCCGTTGTGGTCGATCTCGTGCATCAGCGCGAGCAGGCCGCCGAGTTCGCCGTGGGGAAAACCCTGACGGGCGAACCAGTTCAGGTAAGGCCCCGGCAGGTCGGCGATGATCCGGCCCTTGTATTTGCCGAAGGGCATTTCGCGGGTGATCAGCAATTCGATTTTTTCGGGATTCATCGTTCTTCGTCTGGCTTCAAAGCTAACGGGGAAAATACAGGCATTCTGCATGCAGGCCAAATGACAGATCATGCAAAAAACCAGCATACAGATGGTTCAATGTTTTATAACTTATTGAAAATAAACGGTTTATTTTTGAAAGCGAAGCTGGCACGCACACTGCAATATTCCTTGCATCTTCAACCAACCGCAAGGAATTGGAAAATGACTGACGTAAACAAAGAAGCCATTTCTGTACTCAACGACCTGATTGAAACCTGCAAGGACGGTCAGGAAGGGTTCAAGACTTGCGCCGAAGACATCAAGCACCCAGAACTGAAAAAGCTGTTTGCAACTCGCTCCGATGATTGCCGCACCGCTGCAGCAGACCTGCAAGCAGAAGTCCGCAAGCTGGGCGGCGATCCGGAAACTTCCACCAGCGTCAGCGGTGACCTGCACCGTCGCTGGGTCGACGTCAAAGCCATGTTCACCGGCAAAGACGAAGAGGCTGTGCTGAACGAAGCCGAGCGCGGTGAAGACCATGCGCTGAAGGCTTATCGTGAAGCGCTCGAGAAGATCAACAAGCACAACCTGGTGGGCATCAAGGATGTGGTTGAGCGTCAGTACCACGGCGTACAACGCAACCACGATCAGGTGAAAGCCCTGCGTAACCAGGCTCGCGCTAACTCGTAAGGGTTTTGCTGACACAAAGTGTGGGAGCGAGCCTGCTCGCGAATGCGGTGTGTCATGCAACGATACTGTTGCTGACACGACCCCTTCGCGAGCAGGCTCGCTCCCACTTTTGTTATGCGTTATCCATCAGCCAATACTGATCGCCGGCAACGTCGGCAACGTCACTGTCTGCTGTTTGCGTGGCGCGAGAATCTCGGCCTCCCCATCCACCACCAACTCATCACGCTGGTTGAACACGCGAGTCGCAATGCGTACGCGAAATTTCGGCAGCTTCTCGAGAATTTCCAGGCGCACGGTCAACGTGTCGCCAATCTTCACCGGCTTCTGAAAGCTCATCTGCTGGCCGATATAAATAGTCCCCGGCCCAGGCAGCTCGCACGCTACCGCCGCGCTGATCAGCGCGCCGCTGAACATGCCATGGGCGATACGCTCCTTGAACATGCTCGCCGCGGCAAACTCGGCGTCCAGGTGCACCGGGTTGTGGTCGCCCGACATCGCGGCAAACAGTTGAATGTCGCGCTCTTCGACGGTCTTGCTGTAGCTGGCGGTCTGGCCGACTTCGAGGGCTTCGTAAGGGATGTTGGTAACCTGGGTCATCGGTGTCGATTCCTGTGGCGGACTGAGTCAATCCGCAAAAATTATTCGCTGCGATGCGCACGCGGATGGCTCAAGGCCTGATCAATCCAGGCCAGCACATCGGCAATCACTTCGTCGCGGTTGGTTTCGTTGAACAATTCGTGCCGGGCCTGCGCATAGATCTTCAATTGCAGGTGCTGGCTGCCGGCCGCGCGCAAGGCGTTGGCCAGATCTGTCAGACGCTTGCCTTCACTCACCGGATCACATTCGCCGCCGATGACCAGCAGCGGCAGGCCCGGATCGATCTGGGCGAGATTGGACGCTTTGCTGATCTGCTGCAAGCCGCCGAGCAAGTCGATCCATAATTGATTGGTGCAGCGAAAGCCACAGAGTGGGTCGCTGGCGTATTTGTCGACTTCGGCCGGATCACGGCTAAGCCAGTCGAACGGCGTGCGCACCGGTTTGAATGTATTGTTGAACGAGCCGAACGACAGCCACTCGATCAGCGCACTGCGGCCTTTGCCGCCCTGACGCAGTTTTTCCAGGCGGGCAATCTGCCGCGCAGCGCGGTACAGCGCGACCGGTTGAAAATTCGAGCCGCTGAGAATCGCCCCGTGCAGGCTGGCGCTGTGGTGCAGCAGATAACCCTGGGCGAGGTAACTGCCCATGCTGTGCCCGAGCAGAATGATCGGCACGCCGGGGTGTTGCTGGCCGATGTGTTGGTTGAGGCTGGCCAGATCGCCGAGCACTTTGCACCAACCGTCAGCATCGGCGTAATGACCGAGCGTGCCGTGCTGCGCGGTTCGGCCATGGCCACGCAAGTCCGGTGCGTATACGCCATAACCTTTGTCGCAAAAGGTTTCAGCGATCCGTGCGTAGCGGCCGCTGTGTTCCGCCATGCCATGCGCCACCAGAATCAGCGCTTTCAACGGTGCAGCGGGCAGCCATTGATTGACGAAGAGCCGGCTGCGGTCACTCGCGTCCAGCCAGAAGGTGTCGTGGATCATGGCGCTTCCTTTGCTCAGAGTCCGCACATTGTATAGCGCGTCTGATCAGCCCACGCCACGGGAGGAAGATTCACACGATCAATGACGGCTTTGCTCATATTTGCCTGAATGGCCATAGCTGCTAGTGTCCGTGAAGCTCCGCTTTTTCAGAAATGACAGAAGCGGCCCCCGGATCGGCTCAGGTAAAGAGGACAAGAACAATGCAACCTGATTTCTGGAACGACAAGCGCCCGGCCGGCGTACCGCTGGACATCGACATGACTGAGTTCAAGTCGGTAATCGAAGTGTTCGAGCGTTCCTGCAAGAAGTTCGCTGATCGTCCGGCGTTCAGCAACATGGGCATCACGCTGACCTACGCCGAGCTTGAACGCCAGAGCGCCGCGTTCGCCGGTTATCTGCAGGCGCATACCGATCTGGTTCCGGGGGATCGCATTGCGGTACAGATGCCCAACGTCCTGCATTATCCAATCGCCGTGTTCGGCGCCTTGCGCGCCGGTCTGATCGTGGTCAACACCAACCCGCTGTACACCGCGCGGGAGATGCGTCACCAGTTCAAGGATTCCGGCGCCCGTGCGCTGGTGTACCTGAACGTGTTCGGGCAGAAAGTCCAGGAGGTGCTGCCCGACACCGACATTCAATACCTGATCGAAGCGAAGATGGGCGACCTGATGCCCACCGCCAAGGGCTGGCTGGTCAACACCGTGGTCAGCAAAGTGAAGAAAATGGTCCCGGCCTATTCGCTGCCGCAGGCGATTTCTTTCAAAAGCGCATTGCGCATGGGCCGTGGCCTGGGGATCAAACCGCTCAAGGTGACGCTCGACGATATCGCCGTGCTGCAATACACCGGCGGCACCACTGGCCTGGCCAAGGGCGCGATGCTCACTCATGGCAATCTCGTCGCCAACATGCAGCAAGTGCGCGCCTGCCTCGCGCAACTCGGTCCGGACGGCCAACCGCTGTTGCGTGAGGGCCAGGAAGTGATGGTGGCGCCGCTGCCGCTGTACCACATCTATGCGTTCACCGCGAACTGCATGTGCATGATGGTTTCGGGCAACCACAACGTCTTGATCACCAACCCGCGGGACATTGCCGGCTTCATCAAGGAGCTGAAAAACTGGCGCTTCTCGGCGCTGCTGGGTTTGAACACCTTGTTTGTGGCGCTGATGGAACATCCGGATTTCAAGACGCTGGATTTCTCCAGCCTGAAACTGACCAACTCCGGCGGCACCGCGCTGGTCAAGGCCACGGCTGAACGCTGGGAGCAGGTCACCGGTTGCCGCATCACCGAGGGTTACGGTCTCACCGAAACCTCGCCGGTGGCCTGCACCAATCCCTACGGCGATCAATCGCGTCTGGGCACGGTCGGTTTGCCGGTGCCCGGTACGCTGTTGAAAGTGATCAGTGACGACGGCGCCGAGCAGCCCTTGGGCGAGCGCGGCGAGTTGTGCATCAAGGGTCCGCAAATCATGAAGGGTTACTGGAACAAACCCGAAGCCACCGCCGAAGTGCTGGATGCCGAAGGCTGGTTCAAATCCGGCGACATCGCCGTGATCGACCCCGATGGTTTTGTGCGCATCGTCGATCGCAAGAAAGACATGATCATCGTTTCCGGCTTCAACGTGTACCCGAACGAAATCGAAGACGTGGTCATGGCTCACCCGAAAGTCGCCAACTGCGCAGTGATCGGCGTGCCGGACGAGCGTTCGGGCGAGGCGGTGAAGCTGTTTGTGGTGGCGCGTGAAAGCGGCGTCAGCCTCGAAGAGCTGAAAGCCTACTGCAAAGAGAATTTCACCGCGTACAAGGTGCCGAAACACATCGTCTTGCGTGAGTCATTGCCGATGACGCCTGTCGGCAAAATTCTGCGGCGGGAGTTGCGGGATATCGCCTGACCGGTGAATGGCCGCGCTTGGGGCGGATCGCGAGCAGGCTCACTCCTACAGGGGATGTAAGTGATCTCTGTAGGAGTGAGCCTGCTCGCGATTTTGTTTGGCGCCCCTGAAAACCGGGGCTTTTGCGGGTTTCTAGGATTTTTGCTCTAAAATGACTGCTAGATAGTCTTGAGTCATCAATATGACTGTAGGGGCCGCTTTTGGCTCTAGTCGACCCTCGGCAAAGCTGCTACTCTCGGCGCGCTTTGTGACTTCTCGGCCTGTGTAAAAGCCAGATTCACCAATACAAAACACACACCAATAATAATCGCATCAAATGCGGTGAAGAATTCGCGTTGCTGAGGAGTGGGCTTCCATGATCGAAGACTTTTGGAAGGATAAATACCCGGCTGGAATCGCTGCCGACATCAATCCGGACGAGTATCCGAACATTCAGGCAGTGTTGAAGCAATCCTGCCAGCGCTTCGCCAACAAACCGGCTTTCAGCAACCTCGGCAAGACGATCACCTACGGTGAATTGTACGAATTGTCCGGGGCGTTTGCTGCGTATCTGCAACAGCATACCGATTTGCAACCGGGCGATCGAATCGCCGTGCAACTGCCCAACGTGCTGCAGTACCCGGTCGCCGTCTTCGGGGCGATTCGCGCCGGGCTGATCGTGGTCAACACCAACCCGCTGTACACCGCGCGGGAAATGGAACACCAATTCAACGACTCCGGCGCAAAAGCGCTGGTGTGCCTGGCGAACATGGCGCACCTGGCTGAAGCCGTGGTGCCGAAAACCGGCGTCAAGCACGTCATCGTCACTGAAGTCGCCGACCTGTTGCCGCCGCTCAAGCGCCTGCTGATCAACAGCGTCATCAAGTACGTGAAGAAGATGGTGCCGGCTTATCACTTGCCCAAAGCCGTCAAGTTCAACGATGTGCTGAGCAAGGGCCACGGCCAGCCTGTGGCCGAAGCCAATCCGCACAGCGGCGATGTGGCGGTGCTGCAATACACCGGCGGCACCACCGGCGTGGCCAAGGGCGCGATGCTGACCCACCGCAACCTGGTCGCCAACATGCTGCAGTGCAAGGCGCTGATGGGTTCCAACCTCAATGAAGGTTGCGAGATCCTGATCACGCCGCTGCCGCTGTACCACATCTATGCGTTCACCTTTCATTGCATGGCGATGATGCTGATCGGCAACCACAACATCCTGATCAGCAACCCGCGCGACTTGCCGGCGATGGTCAAGGAACTGTCGAAGTGGAAGTTCAGCGGCTTTGTCGGCCTTAACACCTTGTTCGTCGCGCTGTGCAACAACGAAGCGTTCCGCAAGCTGGATTTCTCCGCGCTGAAAGTCACCCTGTCCGGTGGCATGGCCCTGCAACTGGCCGCTGCCGAACGCTGGAAAGCGGTAACCGGTTGCGCCATCTGCGAAGGCTATGGCATGACCGAAACCAGCCCGGTGGCCACGGTCAACCCGATCCAGCACATTCAGATCGGCACCATCGGCATTCCCGTGCCATCGACCCTGTGCAAAGTCATCGACGATGCCGGTGTCGAGCAGCCGCTGGGTGAAATCGGCGAACTGTGCGTCAAAGGTCCGCAAGTGATGAAGGGTTACTGGCAGCGTCAGGAAGCCACCGATGAAATGCTCGACAGCGATGGCTGGCTGAAGACCGGCGACATCGCGCTGATCCAGCCGGACGGCTACATGCGCATCGTCGATCGCAAGAAAGACATGATTCTGGTCTCAGGTTTCAACGTCTACCCGAACGAACTGGAAGACGTGCTGGCAACCTTGCCGGGCGTGCTGCAATGCGCGGCCATCGGCGTGCCGGACGAAAAGTCGGGTGAAGCGATCAAGATTTTCATCGTTGCCAAACCGGGCGTGACCCTGACCAAAGAGCAGGTCATGGACCACATGCGCGCCAACGTCACCGGCTACAAGGTGCCGCGTTCGGTGGAGTTCCGCGATGCGCTGCCGACCACCAACGTCGGCAAGATCCTGCGCCGCGAACTGCGTGATGAAGAGCTGAAGAAGATCAAGGCCAAGTCCGCCGCGTAAATAAAAAGCCCCGCAAATGCGGGGCTTTTTGTGGGTGCTTGGTACGGCTTGATCGTTCCCACGCTCTGCGTGGGAATGCCGCCCCGGACGCTCTGCGTCCAGCACTGCAGGGACGCAGAGCGTCCCGAGATGCATTCCCCTGTGGGAGCGAGCCTGCTCGCGAAGCTGTTACTGACGAAACGGCGCAAAATTCACATTGGTCCCCGCCGGCCGCATGTCCTGCAGATACGAATCCTTGTCCGCACTCAGTTCCAGGCTCAACGCCGCTTTACGCTTGCCTTCATTGCGAATCACCAGCCCTTCGAGTTTTTCGCGCAGGAACACCGTTGGCACTTTCAGGTGCAGCAGCTCATCGGTGGCCGGGGTGTGCATCAGCAGGTGAATCCACTCGTACTGACCGATCGCCAGGCGCGACACCGGCAGGTCGAACCACCAGATGTTGCGGTTGCGGTTCAGTTCAGCGAAGTGGCAGTTGTTGGTGCCAAGCACGGCGCCGCCCAGTTCCTTGTTGCGACGGGCGATGGCCTGCGTTTTATCGAGTTTCATAACATTCCTGCGGATCGGTGTCTGGCGCCCAGCGCCCATGGGTGAGCATTCTCAAGGCAATGTCGGCAAACATAAAGCGCAACCTGCGCGCCGCGACGAAATGAGCGGCAAATAAATGAAACTTGCAGCGAAGCGCTCCAGTCAATCGTTACGTACCGACTTTCTTCCCTTTATGCATCACGGAGAAACACCATGAGTAGCACAGGCGATAAAGTAAAAGGCATGGCCAACGAAGCAGTCGGCAACATCAAGCAAGGTGTCGGCAAAGCTACTGACAACGACAGGCTGCATGCGGAAGGCAAGATTCAGGAGAAAAAAGGCGAAGCCCAACAAGCGGTTGGCAACGCCAAGGACGCGGTGAAAAAAGGCGTCGACAAGGCGTAATCCAACCTTGAACGAATCACACGAACGGCCATCCAAGGATGGCCGTTTTTGTGTCAAAAAACCTGCGGATGCCGACGAAGATCGCCAAACAGGCTAACGTGATGTAAAAAACGGCCCCTGAGTCGCCACGACTTCAACCTGTACTGCGGCGAAAGGAGACGCGAATGATTTTTCCGGACATGAAAGGTCTGCCCCTGCACCGGGTGATGGTGCGCACGGTCACTGAATTCGTCGACGACGAAATGTCGACCTATGCCTCGGCACTGGCCTACCAGATGCTGTTCTCGTTGTTCCCGTTCATTCTGTTCCTGATCGCGCTGATCGGTTTCCTGCACTTGCCGGATTTCTTTTCCTGGCTGCGCCTGCAATCGGAACTGGTGCTGCCGCCGCAGGCGCTGGAGCAGGTCAACCCGGTGATCGACCAGTTGCAGCAATCCAAGGGCGGCCTGCTGTCGATCGGTATCGTCATCGCCCTGTATACGGCTTCGGCCGGCGTGCGCCTGATGATGAGCGCGATGAACGCAGCGTACGACGTGGTCGAAGGCCGGCCGATCTGGAAGCGCTTCCCGCTGTCGATTGTCTACACGGTGGGCATTGCCGGCATGTTGCTGGTCGCGGCGGCGCTGATGGTGCTTGGGCCGCAGGTGATGGGCTGGATCGCCGCGCAAGTGGGGCTGGAGGACTTCATTGTGACCGTGTGGACGATCGCGCGCTGGCCGGTGATCGTAATTTTGATGATGATCGCCGTGGCCCTGATCTACTACGTCATGCCCGACGTGAAACAGGAGTTCCGCTTCATCACCCCAGGTTCGGTGCTGGCCGTGGTGGTGTGGATCCTGGCGTCGTTGGGGTTCGCCTTCTACGTGAAAACCTTCGCCAACTACAACGCGATGTATGGCAGCATCGGGGCGATCATCGTGCTGTTGCTGTATTTCTACATTTCCGCAGCGGTGCTGCTGCTCGGCGCGGAAATGAACGCGGTGATCGAGCACATGTCCAGCGAAGGCAAGGACAAGGGCGAGAAAGCCCCCGACGAGCCCGACGAACATCCCAAACAACATGTCTCGGGCCTGGGGCGCGATCACTCGCTCAAGCCGGACACTGATGAAGTCTGACCATGATCCGTGAAATTCTCAAAATGGGCGACGAGCGTCTGCTGCGCATCGCCCCGCCGGTTCCGCCGGAGATGTTCAACAGCGCCGAGCTGTGGCAACTGATCGACGACATGTTCCAGACCATGGAAAGCGTCGGCGGTGTCGGCCTGGCCGCGCCGCAGATCGGCGTCGATCTGCAACTGGTGATCTTTGGTTTCGAGCACAGCGAGCGCTATCCGGATGCCGAAGCGGTGCCGCAGACGATCCTGATCAACCCGCTGATCACACCGTTGAATCCGTACACGGAAGAGGGCTTCGAAGGTTGTCTGTCCGTGCCCGGCTTGCGTGGGGCGGTGGATCGCTATCAGCAGATTCGCTATGAGGGTTTCGATCCGAAGGGCGAGCCGATCGTGCGCGTGGCTTCAGGCTTTCATGCGCGGGTGGTGCAGCATGAGTGCGACCATCTGATCGGCCGGCTGTACCCGTCGCGCATTACCGATTTCAGCAAGTTCGGTTTTACCGAAGTGATGTTTCCGGATCTTGATCCCAACGCTGACGACTGACTCGGGGGCCAACACATTCCCCTTGTAGGAGTGAGCCTGCTCGCGATAGCGGTGTATCAGTGACATTTTCACTGACTGACACACCGCTATCGCGAGCAGGCTCACTCCTACAGGGGATTGTGGTCAGGCTGGAGAATTGAGCCCCATGGCAATCATCGGCTTGCTCCGCGCATAGCGGCTCAAGCGTTCCGCCATCGCCTGCGGCAATGACGGGTCGAAACTGAATCCGCGCCGCTCATAGAACCCGCGCAGATCCGGATGACAGAACAGCCACACCGGCTCGCTCACCGCTTGAGTGGCCGCCGCGATCAACTGCGCGGCAATCCCCTGTTCGCGGCACTGCGGATCGACGAACAACCCGGTCAACCAATGCCCACCCGCCACCGGGCGCAGGCACAGCGCCGCGACGATGTCCCCGCGCCGCGCCACCCACAGTTGCGCATCACGCACGGCTTTCATCGAGGACTGGTGGCGGCGGTAGAACTTGTTCATCAACGGCCAGAGCGACGCGTCGAGCAAGGTGTAATGGGTATCGGGCATGGACAGGGCTGTTCTGGGCAAAGCGGCGATTATATGAGAACGCGCGCCAACCGATAGCCCGGTTTGCAACACATTCCCCTGTGGGAGCCAGCCTGCTGGCGATAGCATTCTCCCCGGCAACATCGCCGCCTGATCAATCGCCATCGCGAGCAGGCTCACTCCTACATTTGATCGTTTGAATTGCGGCACATGCCGTCCTCCCTCGGCTCAGCTTCGTGCGCTGAACCGTTTCTTGTGCAAAAAGTGCCAGATACTGGCCGACTAGTGGCCTTGCGCACGGCAGCCGTCTGGCTATGCTTGACGTAACTAACTATGTCGACCGTCATGTCAAAACCCGACTGACTGGCATCGTTGGCCCGTGATTCATGCTGCCAGAGTGCGCAATTCAAGGCACCGACACTGAACCAACAAGGAGCGTCGCCTAAATGGAATTTCTTCAATGCGTTAGGGCTGGCCCGCGTGCGGGCTATCAAGAGAAGGATGTCTTGATTAGAACGTCGCTGCATGGACGCTCCGATTGATCATCATTTATCACCTGACAACTTCCTCCCGTGGAGGAAGGCGTGTGCCTGTTCCACGGAACGTAGTGGTGGATCTTGAAAGACCAGAACTTTCATTAAATCGAAAGACCGCGCGGAAGGTGATACAACCATGTTCAACCTACATCACAAGGCTGACCTGCAGGAAATCGAGCGCTTCAGTTGCGCGCTGACCGAGACCAACGCCAAGTTGGCCGCGATCAGCCGCTCGATGGCGATGATCGAGTTCAGCCCTGACGGCATCGTCCTCGATGCCAACGACAACTTCTGCAAGACCATGGGCTACAGCGCCGAGGAAGTACGCGGCAAACACCATCGGATCTTTTGTGAGGAGAGTTACTACCGCAGCGAGGACTACGCCAGATTGTGGCGCGACCTGGCCCGTGGCGAACCCCTGAGCGGGACGTTTCTGCGCTTGAACAAGAGCGGCCGGGAGATCTGGCTCGAAGCCAGTTACATGCCGGTGTTCGGTCCCGACAAAGAAGTCAGAAGCGTGATCAAAGTTGCTGCGGATATCAGCGCACGCATCAACAAGGAACACGAAGAAGAGGCGATGCTGGCGGCGATCAGTCGTTCCATGGCGGTGATTGAGTTCACCCCCGAAGGCAATGTCATCGCCGCCAACGATAACTTTCTGCAGACCATGCAGTATTCGCTCAATGAGATCGTCGGCCAGCATCACAGTCTGTTCTGTCACCGCAGCGAGTCCGAGTCCACGCAATACAAGGCGTTCTGGGCTTCGCTCAATCGCGGCGAATATCACTCGCACCGCTTCGAGCGCAAGAACAAGTCCGGGCACATGGTTTATCTGGAAGCCTCGTACAACCCGTTGTTCGATGCCAAGGGCCGCTTGTACAAAGTGGTCAAGTTCGACAGCGACATCACCCGCCAGATGACCACCTTGCAGAGCGCCGCCGAATCGGCCCACAGCACCTCGGTACAAAATGACGCCTGCGCGCAAAAAGGCTCGCAGGTGGTGCAGCAGACGGTGCAGATCATTCAGGACATTTCCCGTGATCTTAACGAAGCCGCGGTGAGTATCGATGCGGTGAGCAAACAGTCGGATATCATCGGCACCATCGTCCAGACCATTCGCGGTATTGCCGACCAGACCAACCTGCTGGCGCTCAATGCTGCCATCGAGGCCGCACGCGCCGGCGAACATGGCCGCGGCTTCGCGGTAGTCGCGGACGAAGTACGCAGCCTCGCGGCGCGGACCAGCCAGGCCACCCTGGAAATTGTCGATGTGGTGCGCAGGAATCACGACCTGTCGCTGAGCGCAGTGTCGAGCATGCAATCGAGCCTGAGCCGCACCGGGCTGGGTGTGGAACTGGCGAACGAGGCAGGGGAGGTGATTCTGGAAATTCAGCAGGGCTCGCGGCATGTGGTGGACGCGATCAGCCAGTTCAATGAGACGTTGCAACTGAACTGACTCGTTTTCAGCATCACCAATGACCCATGTGGGAGCGAGCCTGCTCGCGAAAGCGGCGTTTCAGCCAAGCATAAAGTGACTGATACAACGCCTTCGCGAGCAGGCTCGCTCCCACATTTGATTCAAGGTGATCTTAAAAAATCAGAGCGCAGCTAGAAACTTGTCCGCCGCTTTGTCGCTGTCCTTCACGTCGTTATCTTTCTCGGCCTGCGCCAGTTTCACCTTGTCCTGCAAACGCTCGGCGATCTCTTTACCGATGGCCAGTTGTTTCTCCGGCGGCATGGCTTTGATGTCGTCTTCGCTCAGGCCCATCTCCTGCAGGATGCTGTCGCGCAGGCGCTGTTCCGGCGTTTTGCTCATGTAGTCCTTGAATTCGTCGGTGGCGGTTTTCGCGGCGACGGTGGTGTCGGTCGATTGCAGGCCGACGCGGGTCTTGGCGAACGCTTCGTCGACGTTGTCACTGATGCGCGTGGCTTCGCTGACTTGCTGGGTGGCGATCTGGGTGGCCGAGTCTTGCACCTTGGCGGTTTGCGCCTGGGTCTGGCTTTGCAATGTTTGCAGCATGGCGCCGTGCAGACCGGCCGCGGCGGTGGACGTCGCATCGTCGTTCAACGCTTTCGGCAAGTGAATGATTTGTTGTTGTTTGGCACTGATCAACATGATGGGCAGACCTGTGGGTGATGGCTGACCCGGGTTCAGGAGCAATTACCGTGCCTTGTATCAAAATCCTTGATTTTCAATCAGTTGAGACAAATCGCACGATGCCCGGCGGTCAGCCCTTGCCGACAGACGGCAAAGGCTGACCGGTGCGGTTCAGCGATGGGCAATATTCTCCAGCGCCAGATTACGCGTGCGCGGGCCGAACCAGCCGATGGTCAACATCACGATCAGCATGCTGCTGACAATGAACGCGAGCACGCCGGGTGTACCGAAGTTGTCGAGAAACAAGCCGATCAACAAGCTACTGAACACTGTCGACAAGCGACTGAACGAATAGCAGAAGCCGACCGCGCGGGCGCGGATGTTGGTCGGGAACAGTTCGCTCTGGTACGAGTGATAACTGAAGCTCAGCCAGGCGTTGCAGAAGGTGATCATCACACCGCAGAAGATCAGCCCGACGGCGCTGGTCTGCAGGGCGAACAGGGTGCCGAAGGTCATCGCGCCAAGGGCCGAGCCGACGATCTGCCATTTGTTCTCGAAACGGTTGGCGAACTTCACAAACAACAACGGCCCGAGCGGGTAGGCGAGTGTGATGATGAAGGCGTACATCAGGCTGTGGGTGACGCTCACGCCTTGGCCTGAAAGCAGCGCCGGCAGCCAGTTGCCGAAACCGAAGAAGCCGATCGCCTGGAAAATGTGAAAGACGATCAGCATCAACGCGCGGCGGCGATACGGCGGTTGCCAGATATCGGCGAAACGGCCCTTGCCTTCGACATCCACCGGCACCGCTTCGGGCGCGTCCAGCGCTTTGCCGTGATCTTTGGCGCAGCGCGCTTCGAGGCGGTCGAGAATCTGATTGGCTTCATCAAAACGGCCATGTTGCGCCAGCCAGCGCGGCGATTCCGGCAGACGCTTGCGCAGCCACCAGATAAACAACGCAAACACCGCGCTCGCCAGTACCACCCACCGCCACCCGGAAATACCGAACGGCGCCTGCGGCACCAGCCACCAAGACATCAACGCCACCGCCGGCACCGAGAGGAACTGCACGAAGAACGCAAAGGCAAACGCCGAGCTGCGCATGCGTTTGGGCACCAGTTCCGACAAGTAGGCGTCGATGGTCACCAGTTCGATGCCCAGGCCGATGCCCACCAGAAAACGCATGCCGATAATGCCCAGCGCCGAGGTCTGGATGCCCATCAACACCGTCGCCACCGTGTACCAGATCAGCGCAAAGGTGAAGATCGCCCGGCGGCCGAAGCGATCCGCCAATGGGCTGAGCAGGCTGGCACCGAGGAACAGGCCAAGGAACGTCGCCGAGGCGAACGCTGCCTGATCGGAAAACCCGAACACGCCTTGATTACCGGTGGCAAACAGGCCGTCGCGGATCAGACCCGGGCTGATGTAGGCGGTCTGGAACAGATCGTAGAGTTCGAAGAACCCTCCGATCGACAGCAGCGCCACCAGCCGCCAGATCGTCGCCACGGCGGGGAGGCGATCGATGCGGGCGGAAATCTCGGCGGCGCGGACCGGGTCGATGCCGTCGCTGGGCGCGGCGGCGAAGGCGTGAGCAGTCATGGGCAGATCCATTTTTTATTTGATGGAAAAGCTTAGCCTGCTATCGGAGTTCATGGATTGTGAATATGTGCGTTAAACGATCGCCACAACACTTTTCTTGCAATATTCGCTTACGAATTAACGATTTATGCTGCTGCCGCTGAATCCGGCAAGGCTGACGCGGGCAAGCCGAAGACGCGGTCGAACAGCCAGTTGAAGGCAAACGTGTAGCACGGGATGAAAATGATCAGTGCCAGATCCAGCAGAAACGCCTGCACCAGACTGATGTTCATCCACCACGCGATCAGCGGAATCAGAAACACGATCAACGTCAGTTGAAACCCAACGGCATGGGCGATGCGCCGTTTCACCGTGCGCGTGCGCGAGATCTGGCGACTCTCCCAGTGCTCGAACAGCGAGGTGTAGATGAAGTTCCAGGTCACGGCGATGGTGGTGATGATCACCGCCAGTGGCCCGGTGCTGCCCGGCGACGTGCCGGACAGCAGCGCCAGACCGAGGGCGGAGAAGGTCATGCCGATGACTTCGTAAAGCGACACGTAGACCAGTTTGCGTTTCACGCCTTGCATGGAGATTTGCCTCTATCTTGCGAATGACAGCCAACGGGGGTGGCGAAGGCGACGAAAGATAGCTTCAATAGAGCTGACAGAAAAAGTCAGGTCCTTTCAGTTTTGTTGACAGGTAAGCCGTTTGAATTTCAACAGCGACAGCATCGAATTATTTCTTGCGGTGATCGAGCGCGGCTCGTTTTCCTCCGCTGCGCGGGCGTTGGGCAAAGTCCCTTCGGCGGTAAGCATGGGCATTGGCAATCTTGAAGCCGAGCTTGGCTATCTGCTGTTCGATCGCAGTCATCGAGAACCGCAACCCACCGCCATGGCGCTGTCCCTGGTGCCGCACGCACGGCTGATCGCCGAGCAGCTCAAGCAGTTACAGGTGCATGCGGTGGAGTTGTCGCTGGGGCTGGAGAGCAAGTTGTCGATTGGCGTGGTGGCGGACATTGACCGGCGCCGTTTGCTCGCGGCGATCAAGGTGATCACCGAGCGTTATCCGTTACTCGATATCGAAGTGCTGACAGCGCCGCAGGATGACGTACTGGCAATGTTGCACAGCGGTCGCGTCGGTCTGTGCCTGGCGTTTGCCGGGTTGCGCATGAACGTGCTGGAGCGTTTCCAGTTTGTCGGCAATGAACGGATGATCGCCACGCTGGCGGCGGACAGCCCGATGTTGCAGGGCCAGGACGTGTTTCTCGAGGACCTGGTCCAGGTGCGGCAGATCATCGTTGCCAGCCGTGACCTGCCGATCAGCGAAACGCGACCACTGGTGGCGCAATCATATTGGCGCACCGACAGCCTGGAAGCGGCGATGGACATGGTCGAGGCGGGGTTGGGCTGGGGTAATTTCCCGCTGTCGGTGGTGCAATCACGCCTGGATGCGGGGCGCTTGCAGCGGCTGAATTTTCGCAATATCGAAAACGGCCTGGTGATGCCGGTGCATGCGGTGTGGCTCAAGAGTCAGCCGTTGCAGAAGGGCGCGTTGGCGCTTGTCGATTTGCTCAGCCATTAAAGGTTGCGCAGATTTCGATCGTTCCCACGCTCCGCGTGGGAATGCAGCCCGGGACGCTCTGCGCCCCTCCCAGAGCCAAACGCGGAGCGTCCGTTGCGGCATTCCCACGCAGAGCGTGGGAACGATCGGTCGTGATCGGTAAGGGGGTCAGGTGCTTTCGCGAATCTTCAACTCAAAACCCATGTCTTCCACCGGGCGCGGCACTTTGTTGCCGGCCATCAGCGTCAGCATCTGTTCCGCCGCGCGCCGGCCGATGGCCTCGCGCGGGGTGTTGATGCTGCTCAGGCGCGGCACCATGTGCTCGGACATCGGCAAGTCGTTGAAGCCAAGAATCGCCACCTGCTCGGGGATCTTGATGCCATTGCGCAGCGCTTCGAGCAAGGCGCCCTGGGCGAGGTCGTCGTTGCCAAAGAAGATCGCATCGACATCCGGATGCGCCGCCAGCAATTGCAAGAACAACTCGCCACCCAAGCCCACCGATGAAGAACGCGGCGTCAGCACTTCCAGGTCAGGGTCGTAGCGGCCGGCCTTCTGCAACGCCCGGCGAAAACCCTCACCGCGTAGCAGGGTGCGCTGATCGAGTTGTGCGCCGATGTAGGCCAGGCGTTTGCGTCCGCGAGAGAGTAAATGCTCGGCGGCGGTTTCCCCGGCGCTCAGTTGCGAGAAACCCACGCAATTGAGCCCGGCGCTGCTGTCCAGTTCCATCATATACACGCAGGGAATGTTGCTGGCCTCGATCATCCGCCGCGAACTCTCGGTGCGATCGAATCCGGTCAGCAGAAACCCGCGCGGCTGGTAGGCCATGTAGTTGCGCAGGAGGTTTTCTTCTTCATCGCGCGAGTAGTGAAAGTTGCCGATCAGTACTTCGAAGCCCTTGGGCGTCAACACCCGATGAATGGCTTCCAGCGTGTCGATGAACAGCAGGTTGGACAGCGACGGCACCAGCACCACCACCGAATGGCTCTGCGCCGAGGCCAGCGCACGGGCGGCGGGGTTGACCACGTAGTTGAGTTCGAGCGCGGCTTTCTGCACTTTTTCCACCAGTTCGGTGGCCACGGTGCTGACGCCGCGCAGGGCGCGGGAGGCGGTAATCGGGCTGACGCCGGCCAGGCGGGCAACTTCATTAAGGGTGGGACGGCCGGTGGTACGGGTATTTTTATCGTTCTTGGGGGAGGTCATCGGGCGGCTTGCCAAACAAAAATCAAGGCACTAAGGTAGCGCTGTCCTGATGCAGCTGCAAATGCGTGAGCGAGGTCCTGCCTGATCTTGGCTCTTTGGCGTTGGGAACGAACCTGCTGCAACCCAAAAAAACGACAAGAAGGCGTCGGCAACTTCTGCCTGTGCACTAGAGTCATAGCTAGCAAAGGTAGCGCTGTCTGCGCGCTGAGGTGTTATATGAGTCATCCCATCACCGCCCTGGTCATCATGGGCGTTGCCGGTTGCGGCAAGACGTGCGTCAGCGAGGCCTTGTGCCATTTGAGCGGCGCCACTGCCATTGAAGGCGATACTTTTCATCCGGCCGCGAACATCGAAAAGATGAGCGCAGGGATCCCCCTGAACGACGACGACCGCGCCGGCTGGCTCGACAGCCTGTGCGATGAACTGCGTCGCGTCGATGCGTCGGGCAAGCGCCCGGTGCTGACCTGCTCGGCCCTTAAACACAGTTATCGTGAACGCCTGCGCAGCGCCTTGCCGGGCCTGGGTTTCGTGTTTCTGGAACTGACCCCTGAAGTGGCCGCCGAACGTGTCTCGCACCGTCCGGGCCATTTCATGCCGGCCACGCTGATCGAAAGCCAGTTCGCCACCCTCGAATCGCCCAAGGGCGAGCCGCTGACCCTGGCGCTCAATGCCTCGGTGCACAGCGTTGAAGAGCTGGCAAAGCAGGCTCACGTCTGGTGGCAGGCCCACGGTCTGAAACAGGCGGTATGAGTATGTTGAAAAAGACAGCGCTGTCCTCCCGACTTCTGTTCAACCCGCTTTAATAACAACAACAATCCAGGAGACACCCCCAATGTTCGGCATGTCCCACGAGACGTTCCTGCTGCTCGATGCAGTGGTCACGGTAATCGGTCTGATTATCCTGATCACCAAATTCAAGATTCACCCCTTCATCGCCCTGACCATTGCGGCCGCGTTCCTCGGCCTGACCTCGGGCATGCCGATCGGCACCATCATCAAAGCGTTCCAGGACGGCTTCGGTGGCGTGCTCGGTTTCGTCGGCATCATTCTGGCGCTGGGCACCATGCTCGGCAAAATGATGGCCGAATCCGGCGGGGCGGATCAGATTGCCCAGACCCTGATTCGCGCGTTTGGCAAGGACAAGGTCCAATGGGCGATGATGTTCGCCGCGTTTCTGGTCGGCATCCCGCTGTTCTTCGAAATCGGCTTCGTACTGTTGATTCCGCTGGTGTTCATCGTGGCGCGTCGCACCGGTGTGTCGATCATCAAGATCGGTATCCCGCTGCTCGCCGGCCTGTCCGCGGTACACGGTCTGGTGCCGCCGCACCCGGGCCCGCTGCTGGCCATCGGCGTGTTCGGCGCTGACATCGGCAAGACCATTCTCTACGGTCTGATCGTTGCGCTGCCGACCGCGATCATCGCCGGTCCGATTTTCGGTACGTTCATCGCCAAGCACATTCCGGGTCACCCGAATCAGGAACTGGTCGATCAACTGGCCCGCGAAAACGATTCGAGCGATCTGCCAAGCTTCGGCATTACCCTGGTCACCGTGCTGCTGCCGGTGTTCCTGATGCTGCTGAAAACCTTCGCTGACGTGGCGCTGCCGGACGGCAACTTCTTCCGCACCTGGATGGACATGATCGGTCACCCGATCTCGGCACTGCTGCTGGCGTTGCTGCTGTCGCTGTACACCTTCGGCTACAAGCAGGGCATCGGCTCCAACCAGATGCTCAAGTGGCTCGACGCGAGCCTGGCGCCAACCGCTGCGATCATTCTGATCATCGGTGCCGGCGGCGGCTTCAAGCAGATGCTGGTCACCAGCGGCGTGGGCGATGTGATCGGTCACATGGCGGTCAGCGCACAGATCTCGCCGATCCTGCTGGCGTGGCTGGTGGCGGCGGTGATCCGTATTGCTACCGGTTCGGCGACCGTGGCAACCATCACTGGTGCCGGCATTGTGGTGCCGGTAGTTGGGATGATTCCGGGCGTCAACCGTGAGCTGCTGGTACTTGCGACTGGCGCCGGCTCGTTGATCCTGTCGCACGTCAACGACGCCGGTTTCTGGCTGGTCAAGCAGTACTTCAACATGACCGTGGCCGAAACCTTCAAGACCTGGACCGCGATGGAAACCATTCTGTCGGTAGTCGGCCTGGGCTTTATCCTGCTGTTGTCGCTGTTCGTTTAAACAGCTTCTTGCAGGCACAAAAAAACCGCAGCGATGCGGTTTTTTTGTGCCTTGAAGGTACTCGGATGATCGTTCCCACGCGCAGCAAAGGAATGCCTCAATGGACGCTCTGCGTCCGCTTTGGGACGCGGAGCGTCCCGGCCTGATTCCCACGCAGAGCGTGGGAACGATCAGGGGTGTGTCAGTTATTTCGGGGCCAGGCCATCCGCGCGAAACATCCCGCGAATCCCGCGCACGGCCTGGCGGATGCGGTCCTGGTTTTCGATCAGCGCGAAGCGCACGTGATCATTGCCATACTCGCCAAACCCCACTCCCGGCGAGACGCAGACCTTGGCCTCGGCGAGCAGTTTCTTGGCGAACTCCAGCGACCCCAGATGCGCATACGCCTCGGGGATCTTCGCCCAGACGTACATCGATGCCTTCGGATTCTCGACCATCCAGCCCAGCTCATGCAGGCCTTTGACCAGCACGTTGCGGCGCTGGCGATACTGCTCGGCGATGTCGCGCACGCACTGCTGATCACCTTCCAGCGCAGCAATCGCCGCCACTTGCAGCGGGGTGAACGTGCCGTAGTCGTGGTAGCTCTTGATCCGCGCCAGGGCGTTGACCAGTTCCGGGTTGCCGACCATGAAACCGATGCGCCAGCCAGCCATGTTGTAGCTTTTGGACAGGGTGAAGAACTCCACGGCAATGTCCTTGGCGCCCGGCACCTGCATGATCGACGGCGCTTTCCAGCCGTCGTAGACGATGTCGGCGTAGGCCAGATCGTGGATCACCAGCACGTCGTACTGCTTGGCGAGGGCGATCACCCGTTCGAAGAAATCCAGCTCCACGCACTGCGCAGTCGGGTTCGACGGGAAGCCGAGGATCATCATTTTCGGCTTGGGGATCGAGCCGCGAATCGCCCGTTCCAGTTCGTCGAAGAAGTCCACGCCTGGCACCAGCGGCACCGAACGCACCTGCGCGCCGGCAATCACCGCGCCGTAAATGTGAATCGGATAGCTTGGGTTCGGCACCAGCACGGTGTCGCCCTGATCCAAAGTCGCCAGCATCAAATGCGCCAGACCTTCCTTGGAGCCGATGGTGACAATGGCTTCGCTTTCCGGGTCGATATCGACCTCGTAGCGTTGCTTGTACCAGTTGGAAATCGCCCGGCGCAGGCGCGGAATGCCCTTGGAGGTCGAGTAACCGTGGGTGTCTTCGCGTTGGGCGACTTGTACGAGTTTTTCGACAATGTGCGGCGGCGTAGCGCCGTCGGGGTTGCCCATGCTCAAGTCGATGATGTCTTCACCACGACGCCTGGCAGCCATCTTCAGCTCGGCGGTGATGTTGAAAACGTAACGGGGGAGTCGATCGATGCGCGCAAAGCGGCGCGGCGAACCTTGTTCGGCCATTGTTGCCTCGGATAACGTAAGCGCCCGGAACCGTCCGAGCGACGCTGGTCACTGCGGTGACCTGTGGCGGAAGATAAGGGCGCTGATGGCATACTGTCCAGCCTGTTTGTAAACATTTTTTTCCGAAGGAAATCGGTCAATGGAATTCACCAGCGGCTTCTTGCTGAGCCTTTCGCTGTGCCTGGACATCGGCGTGGCCAACATCGCAATGATCACCCTGGCCATGCAGCGCGGCTACTTTCAGGGCTTTGCGCTGGGCTTGGGCACTTGCGTCGGCGACCTGATTTACGCAGTGCTGGCGCTGGCCGGGATGACCGTTTTGCTGCAATACGAAACCGTGCGCTGGGTGTTGTGGATCGGTGGTTCGGCGCTGTTGATCTATTTCGCGGCGAAGATGATTTACTCAGCGATTCACCATCAAGCGCAGTTGGCGGCCACGGCAGAAGTGGGGCAGAACTCCCATCGCAAGGAGTTCTTGCGGGGGATCTTTCTCGCCATGTCGTCGCCGAGCGCGATTCTCTGGTTTGCGGCGGTTGGCGGCACATTGATCGCCCGTTCCGGTGGCGGCGGCGCGATTAGCTCGGCGCTGTTTCTCGGCGGTTTCCTGTGTGCCGGGCTGCTGTGGTCGGCCGGTCTGTGCTTCGCCGCCAGCCACGGTGGCAAGCTGCTGGGCGACAAGCTGTTGCGCTATTCGTACCTGGCATCGGCGGCGATCTTCTGCTATTTCGCGGTCTACGTGATTCTTTCCGGCTACAACGAGTTTGTCGGTTCGGGCGCCGCCGAGCAGTTGCACACGCTATAAACGAGCGAAACGGCTCGGGCTTTCTATACTCCCAGCCGAACCCACTTTTCTGTATCAGGGAGTCGCGTCATGGATGAGCAAACAGGCGTTGAAGTGGCAGAACCTCGCTTCGAACATGGGTCGTTTCTGTTGATTGCCGGATTCGGTGGACGCTTTACCCAGGATTCCACCGAGGACATTCCGGCGTTGTGGGAAAAGCTCATTCCGCACTTGGGGAAGATTCCCGCGCAAGTGGGTGAAGTGACCTACGGCGTCTGCTGCAACGCGGACGGCGAGGGCGGCTTCGAGTACATCGCTGGCGTGCAGATCGACAAGCTTGATGACCTGCCGGAGAAGTACCGTTGGGTTGAAATTCAGCCGCAGCATTACGCGGTCTTCGAGCACAAGGGGCGATTGGAGCAACTCCCCGACACCTTCCAGTACATCTGGAACACCTGGCTGCCGCAGTCTGGCCGTGAAGCGGCGGATGCCCCGGAATTCGAACGCTACAGCGCAGATTTCGATCCGAAACTGCACACCGGCACGCTGGAAATCTGGCTGCCGCTCAAAGCCTGACAGCTACCCATCGAGGCGGATCATGTCCGCCCCGGTTGATCTGCTTTATGCTTGGCGACCTCAAATTCCAATGATTTCCGAGTTGCCATGAACACCGTCATCCGTAACGTCACCGCCGCCGATCTGGACCGCTGCTACGCCATCGAAACCGTTGCCTACGAAGGCGATGAAGCCGCCACCCGCGAGAAGATCGCCACGCGCATCGCCACCTGGCCTGAAGGTTTTATCGTCGCCGAGGTGGAGGGCGTGGTCGCCGGTTTCGTCAATTCCGGCGCGGCGTTCGATGTGCAGATGTCCGACGAAGCGTTCAAGGAACTGATCGGCCACGACCCGAAAGGGCCGAACGTGGTGATCATGTCGGTGGTGGTCCATCCGGATTATCAGGGGCAGGGGTTGGCCAAGCGGCTGATGGCCGAGTTCATTGAGCGCATGCGCGGGATGGATAAGGCGACGATTCACCTGATGTGTAAAGAGCAACACATCCCGCTGTATGCCGGGTTTGGTTTTGCCTACATCAAACCGTCGGAGTCCGACCACGGCGGCATGGCGTGGCACGAGATGATCCTGACCCTTTGACCCTCTGACCTCTGACCCAAACACCGAACCTGATCGTTCCCACGCTCCGCGTGGGAATGCCTCTTGTGACGCTCTGCGTCACGCTTTTGGGACGCGGAGCGTCCCTGCTGCATTCCCACGCGGAGCGTGGGAACGATCATCGGCGACAGGGTCAGTAAAGAGAGTCGCGCACCCGCTTCGGAGCTTCAGCGTCATAAGTTTCAGCATCGAACTCGCCCCCATTCAGGCGCTTGTGAAACGCGCCGGCACTTGGCAACGCCGAGCGCGGCAGGTGGGTTTGCGGGTTCCACGCATCCGAACGAACGAACGCTTTCGAGCAGTGAAAAAACGCCGCCTCTACCGTCACCAGCAACACCGTTTTCGCCGCTTTGCCATTCACCGCAAAACTCTCCAGCAACTCAGGCTCAGCGCTGATCTGCGCCGTGCCGTTGACCCGCAGCGTCTCGCCAATCCCCGGAATGATGAACAGCAGCGACACCCGCGGGTCGTGCAGCACATTGCGCAAGGTATCGATGCGGTTGTTGCCCGGGCGATCGGGCAGGGCCAGGGTGCGTTCGTCGATGATCCGCACGAACCCGGGTTTGTCGCCGCGCGGCGAATTGTCGAGGCCATCGGCGCCTATGGAGCTGACGATCACCAGCGGTGACAGCCGCACCATCGTTTGATAATCCTCGTTGAGAAAACCGATCTGCTTGCGCACCGCGCGTTCGTGCGGCTGGCCGTATATCGCTTCCAGTGCTTCGATTGAATCGATCATCGTGCATTCCTCGATGACTTAGAAAAACAGCCCCATGCGCCGCTCGTAACCGATCCGGCCCTTGTAGGCTTCGCCGCTGTCGACGTAGCCGTGTTTGGCGTACAGCGCGATGGCCGCTTCATTGTCGGCGTCCACCGACAGTTCCAGCCCCTTGATGTCCGGCCAGGCTTCACGCGCGACGGCGGGCAGCGCTTGCAGGCATGCCTTGCCGTAACCCTTGCCTTGTGCGCGGCGATCGACCTGCAACGCGTGCAATGTGGCGCTGTGTTCATTGGCCCAGTCAGGCAGTACCGGCGGACGCTTGAGCAGCAGAAACGCCACCGGCACCTCGTCCGCCAGCAGGGCAAAACCTTTTACGCCGGGGCCGGGTTTCGACAGCAGCGTGTGCAACGCGCCGTGAATGTCGCCGGAGAACTTGATCTGCTCGGCATGAATTTCAATCGCCTCGACTTGCTGACGCTGCAAGGCGTTCAGGCTGTCGTACGGCACGAGTCTGGCTGACAAGGGAATTTCCTTTTTCCTACAAAGAGTGAGCCTCGGATTCTAGCGATATTGGCGTCGCGAAATATTTTTGTTTGGCCTGTCGATCCGCGAAAAGCACAAACGACTAAGGGTGTCTTCCCACAAAAAACACGGAGAACACCATGAACGCACAGAGCGAAATTCAGACCCTGATCAACACTTACCGCGAAGCGGTGATGACCAAAGACGTCGAAAAAGTCATGGCCCTGTACGCCGACGACATCGTCTCCTTCGATGCGATCAAGGCTTTGCAATTCAAGGGCAAAGCGGCGTACCGCGCGCATTGGGTCGAGTGCATGCAAATGTGCCCTGGCCCGCACGTTTTCGAGTTTCAGGAAATCACCATTGAAAGCGCCGATAACATTGCCTTTGCCCACTGGGTCGCCAACTGCGGCGGGACCAATGAAAAAGGCGAAACCCAGAGCTGCTGGATGCGCGTCACCGCGTGTTATCGGCAGGTCGGCGGGGCGTGGAAAATCGTCCATGAGCATTGGTCGGCGCCGTTCGATCCGATGAGCGGCGCGACGCTGTTCGATGTGCAGCCCTGATCTTCAGCCATAGTTGAACCGTTCGAATCAGGAGAACGCCATGAAGTATTTATGCCTGGTCTACAGCGACGAGCGCCTGCTGCATTCGTCGCCCGACAGCCCCGAAGACGCCGAATGCTGGGCCTACGCCGAGTCGATCCAGGGCAGCGGGCGGATGGTCGCCGCTGAAGCGCTGGAATCGGTACAGACCGCCACCACGGTCAGAATGCGCAGCGGCAAACTGTCGATCACCGATGGGCCGTTTGCCGAAACCAAGGAGCAACTGGCCGGGTTCTACCTGATCGACGCCAAGGACCTCAACGAAGCGATCCAGGTCGCCGGCAACATTCCGGCAGCGCGGGTCGGCAGCGTCGAGGTGCGACCGGTGCGGCAGTTGAATGTCTGACATACGGGCGCGGGTCGAGCAGGTTTACCGTCAGGATTCACGACGGATTCTGGCAACGCTGATCCGCCTGCTCGGTGATTTCGACCTTGCCGAAGAAGCCTTGCACGAGGCGTTCTTCGTCGCGGTCGAACGCTGGCAGCGCGACGGCGTGCCGGACAATCCGCGCACCTGGCTGGTCTCGACCGGGCGCTTCAAGGCGATTGATGTGTTGCGCCGGCGTGCGCGGTTCAAGGCTTCGCAACCGTTGTTGCTGGCGCAACTGGAAGAACTCGAACAGGCCGACTGGAGTGGCGAAGACGTGGAAGACGATCGCCTGCGGCTGATCTTCACCTGCTGTCACCCGGCGCTGGCGGCGGATGCGCAAGTGCCGCTGACCTTGCGTGAAGTCTGCGACCTGACCACCGAAGAAATCGCCCGCGCCTTTCTTTCTGCGCCGGCGGCAATCGCCCAGCGCATCGTGCGCGCGAAAGCCAAGATTCGTGACGCGAAAATCCCCTATCAAGTGCCCAGCCTGAAGGAGTTGCCCGAACGCCTCGACAGCGTGTTGCGGGTCATTTATCTGGTGTTCAACGAAGGTTATTCGGCGTCGATCGGCACTGAGCTGACTCGCGAAGACCTCACGCGCGAGGCGATCCGCCTCGGGCGCCTGTTGATGGAATTGCTGCCGGAGCCGGAAGTCATGGGCCTGCTGGCGCTGATGCTGCTGCACGAATCGCGACGACCGGCGCGTACCTCGCCGAGTGGCGAACTGGTGCTGCTCGACGATCAGGATCGCGCGTTGTGGGACGCCGGGTTGATCGCCGAAGGCTGTGCGCTGGTCGAGCGCGCGCTGAGCACGCGGCGGTTCGGCCCGTATTGTCTGCAGGCAGCGATCGCGGCGGTACACGCCGAGGCGCCGCACGCAGCGCAAACCGATTGGGTGCAGATCGTCGGGCTGTATGACGTGCTGCTGCGGGCGCTGCCGTCGCCGGTGATCGAGTTGAATCGCGCGGTGGCGGTGGCCAAGCGCGATGGCCCGGGGGCGGGGTTGAGTCTGATTGAAGGGATTTTGCAACGTGGCGAATTGCAGGATTACCACCTGGCGCATTCGGCGCGGGCGGAGTTTTGTCGGCAGTTGGGGCGGGTGGGCGAGGCGCGCGAGGCGTATCAGCGGGCATTGGCGTTGACCCGGCAGGAGCCGGAGCGGCGGTTTATTCAAGGTAGGCTTTTGGCGCTGGAAAAGCCCTCACCCTAACCCTCTCCCAGAGGGAGAGGGGACTGATTGGGGGATATTGGAGAAATTCGCCGACCTGGATGAATGGCTGTGAATCGGTAATCGACTCGGTGTTGCAGGTCGATGCATGACGCAAGACACCTCGGTCGGCTCCCTCTCCCTCCGGGAGAGGGCTGGGCGGGCGGCGTTCCGATGAGGGCTCCCTAATTCAAGGCAAAGCACTATTCGAGCATCTTCCCCAACAACCAGCTCCCCGCCGGCCCCGGCGGATACAGGCGCGACCACAGTGCATCGACGAACACCGGTTTCGGCCAGCCGCGCACGTTCAGTTCCACCAGCAAGTCATTGCCATAGCGCTGCGCCAGCCAGCGCGGCAGCGGTGCCCAGCCAAAACCTTTTTCGGCCATTTCCAGCAACATCAGATAACTCGGCGCCGACCACACCCGGCCTTTGCCACGGCTGTCATACGGATTGACGATGGTCGCCAACCGCAACTCGCGATGCTCTTCAAGTAGCTGCTGATCCACCAGTTCAAGCTTCGCCAGCGCATGCTCGCGGTTGACGAACAGCGCAATCTCGGTGCGTTCGGCCACGGTCGAGGTCACCAGATCTGGCGGGTAGGCTTCCTGCATTTCGGCGAAGGCCAGGTGCGCGCGGCCGCGCTGGACCAGTTCGATCAAGTCTTCGCATTCGGCGATCAGGCATTCCAGTTGCAGATCCGGGTAGCGCTGTTCGAACTCCACCAGCGCCGCCTCGAAACGATACGACTGATAGGTGTCGGAAATCGCCACCGTCAGCTTCGGCTCGACCCCTTGCGACAATTGCCGTGCGGTCATTTCCAGGCGATTACTCGCCGCCAGAATCGCCTCGGCCCGTTGCAGCAGCACATGCCCGGCCGGGGTCAGGGTCGGTTTACGGCTACTGCGGTCGAACAGCGCCACATCGAGATCAATCTCCAGGCTTGCCACCGCCGCGCTGATGGTCGACTGACTGCGCCCCAATTTGCGCGCCGCCGCGGAAAACGAACCTTGCGTCGCCGCCTGCACGAACGCCAACAGCACTTCCTGGGAAATCATCAACTATCGCCTTGATCGATGGTTATTGGTTATGAAGTATCGGTCCGAGGGTTGATCATGGCAATCATCTTCACTCAAGGAGTCAGGCCATGACTGCCGACAAATCCATCACTGAACGTATCTTCCAGGCCATCGGTTTCGAGCTGTTGGCGATCCTGATCTGTACGCCGTTGCTGGCGTGGCTGCTGCAAAAGCCGCTGCTCGACATGGGCGCGGTCACCGTGCTGATCGCGCTGCTGGCGCTGGGCTGGAACGTGCTGTTCAACCGCTTCTTTGATCGGGTGCTGGTGCGTCTGCACGTTGCCCATAATGCTTGGGTACGAGTGGTGCATGCGCTGCTGTTCGAAGGCGGTTTGATCGTGATGGGCGTGCCGCTGATTGCCTGGTGGCTGTCGGTCAGCCTGTGGCAGGCGTTTTTGCTCGACATCGGTGTGCTGCTGTTTTTCCTGCCGTACACCTACGTTTATCACTGGGTTTATGACGTGCTGCGCGAGCGCTTCGTATCGCGCAACGTCTGTCAGGGTTAAACGCAAAAATCGCAGCCACTGAAGGCTGCGATTTTTTTCGTTTCAAATCAGAGAAACATGCCGCCGGACGCCTCGACACGCTGGCCGTTGATCCACCGACCGCCGTCGGACAGCAACAACGCCAGCGCGCCGCCGATATCGTCTGGTTGTCCGGCACGGCCCAGCGCCGTGTTGCTGGCGACCATCGCATTCAGCGCCGAATTGTCGCGCACGGCACCGCCACCAAAATCAGTCTCGATGGCGCCCGGCGCGAGAATGTTCACGCCGATCTGCCGTGCGCCCAGCTCCTTGGCCTGATAACGCGTCAGCACTTCCATCGCGCCTTTCATCGCCGCATAAGCGCCGTAACCGGGCAGGCTGAAGCGGGTCAGGCCGCTGGAAATGTTGATGATGCGCCCACCGTCGTTGATCAGCGGCAGCAACTGTTGAGTCAGAAAAAACGGCCCCTTCAGTTGCACATTCATCAGCAGATCGAACTGCTCCGGCGTGGTCTCGGCGAACAGGGCATGCACGCCAATTCCGGCATTGTTGATCAGAAAATCGAAGCGCTGACGGTCGAAGGTGTGCAGCAAGGCCTGCTCAACCCGCGCGCCGAAATCGGCAAAGCTGTCACTGCGGCCGACGTCGAGTTGCAGCATGACGGCTTTGCCGCCGAGCGCTTGCAGTTCAGTGACCAGCGCCTGCGCCTCGTCAGCGCGGCTGTGGTAGGTGCCGATGATGTCGATGCCTTGCGCGGCGAGGTGCAGTGCAGCGTTCTTGCCCAGGCCACGGCTGGCGCCGGTGATCAATGCGATTTTACGGTTCATGGGGCTTGCTCCGATTGCGTTGAGTGGGGATGGATCAAAGTTTATTTATCCGTGCCAAGCTGATAAACAGAGTGAAAACGGAATCACTGATCGGATCAGCCGAACAATCGCAGGGCACCAAAATGAACAAACTGGAACTGCTGCGCACCTTCGTGCGGGTCAGCGAACTGTCGAGTTTCACCCTTGCCGGCGAAAGCCTGGGCCTGCCGCGCTCGACCGTGTCCGAGCATGTGCAGGCGCTGGAAGCCCTACTCGGTACGCGCTTGTTGCAGCGCACCACGCGCAAGGTGCAAGCGACTCAGGACGGCATGGTCCTGTACGAGCGCAGCAAAGATCTGCTGTCGCACATGGACGAGATCGAAGGCTTGTTCCGCCAGGACGAGGCCTCGCTGAGCGGGCGCATCCGCGTCGACATGCCGAATATTCTCGCCCGGCGTCTGGTCATGCCGCGTCTGCCGCAATTCATGGCGCGGCACCCGAACCTGCAACTGGAAATCAGCAGCACCGACCGCCGCGTCGATCTGCTCAGCGAAGGTTTCGATTGCGTGCTGCGCGTCGGTGCGCAACCGGATCAATCGGTGGTGGCGCGGCATCTCGGCGACTTCTCGATGATCAACTGCGCGAGCCCCGCCTACCTCGAGCGCTACGGTGTGCCGCGAACTCTGGAAGACCTCGCGCAGCATCGGCTGGTGCATTACGTCGGCGTGCTGGGGTCGCGTTCGGAAGGTTTCGTCTACGAGGAGGGCGGGCAGGTGCGACGCTTGGCGATGGCCGGCAGCATCACGGTCAACAGCACCGATGCCTACGAGTCGGCATGCCTCGGTGGTTTCGGCCTGACTCAAGTACCGCGCACCGGCATGCAGCCGCATCTGGAAAACGGCGAGCTGGTCACCGTGCTGCCGCAATACACCGCACCGGCGATGGCGATTTCGTTGCTGTATGCGCGGCAACGGCATTTACCGCTGCGGGTGCGGGTGTTCATGGATTGGCTGGGGGAGGTGGTTCGGTCGACGCTTTGACGGGGCACCACAATCAATTGTAGGCCTTCGCCTGCTCGCGATAGCGGTGTGTCAGTCACATCTGTATCGACTGAAAGGACGCTATCGCGAGCAGGCGAAGGCCTACAGGAGATTTGTATTGGTTTAGAAGATCTGGGTGAACAGCCAGTACAGGCTGCCCGACAGCAGGATTGCCGCCGGCAAGGTCAGCACCCACGCCATCAGCAAATTGCGGATGGTCTTCATCTGCAACCCGCCACCGTTGGCGACCATGGTCCCGGCCACACCCGATGACAGCACATGGGTGGTCGAGACCGGCAAACCGAACATGTCCGCCGCACCGATGGTCAGCATCGCCACGGTTTCCGCCGAGGCGCCTTGCGCATAAGTCAGGTGAGTCTTGCCAATCTTCTCGCCGACGGTCACTACGATGCGTTTCCAGCCGACCATGGTGCCAAGCCCCAGCGCGATGGCCACGGCAATCTTCACCCACAGCGGAATAAAGCGTGTGGCGTTGTCGATCTGCTGTTTGAACAATTGCAGCTTGCTGCTGGTGTCAGCATCGAAATTGCCGACCTTGTTCTTGTCCATCAGGCGAATGCTTTCGCTGGCCAGGTACATGTCGTTGCGCACGTTGCCCATGGCCTCGGCCGGCACCTTGGCCAGCGAACCGTAGCCTCTGACTTGCTCGCCGATGTGCCCGGTCAGCGCGGCGAGGGCCGGGATCAATTGCGGCGTGGCTTCCTTGCTGCGCACGTAATCGGAGAGGATCGGGCGCGGGTCGGCCGGTGCCGGCAGCGGTGCGCTTTTCACCAGTGCCTGCTGGGTGACTTGGGCCACGGCGGCGAACTGCAGCGATTGTTCTTCCGGCATGGTGCGGTTCAAGGCGTAGGCCATCGGCAGGGTGCCGACCAGAATCAGCATGATCAGGCCCATGCCTTTCTGCCCGTCGTTGGAGCCGTGGGCGAAGGACACGCCGGTGCAGGTGGCAATCAGCAAACCGCGAATCCACAACGGCGGGGGAGTGTTGCCTTCGGGAGCCTTGTACAACGAGCGATTCTTGACGAAGGCGCGCAGGGCCAGCAGCAACAACGCCGCACAACCGAAACCCACCAGCGGCGACAACAGCAAGGCGTAACCGATCTTGGTCGCCTGCGCCCAATCGACACCGCTGGTACCGTCGCGGCCGTGCATCAGCGCATTGGCCACGCCGACGCCGATGATCGAGCCGATCAGCGTGTGCGAAGACGACGCCGGCAGGCCCAGCCACCAGGTGCCGAGATTCCACAGAATGGCAGCGATCAGCAAAGCGAAAATCATCGCGAACCCGGCGGACGAACCGACCTGCAGAATCAACTCCACCGGCAGCAACGCGATGATGCCGAACGCCACCGCGCCGCTGGAAAGCAGCACGCCAAGAAAGTTGAAAAAGCCCGACCAGACCACCGCCACGTTCGGCGGCAGCGAGTGGGTGTAGATCACCGTCGCCACCGCGTTGGCGGTGTCGTGGAAACCGTTGACGAACTCGAAGCCCAGCGCAATCAACAGCGCCACGCCGAGCAGCAGAAACGGCGTCCAGGTGGTCACCACCGTGCCGAGTTCGTGCATGTCGTGCATCAGGCTGTAGGCGGTGAACAGCATGCCCATGGCCAGCACGGCGAAAAAGATCACATAGGTGAACGGGCCGGGTTTCTTGTCCAGCGCGGGCCGGCCGCTAGCGGCAGAGGCGGGGCTGGCGGTCAGGGAGGGAGTAGCCATGAGCGGACAATCCTGAGCGAGGGAAGGAATGTCGCCCATGATCGTTGCAGAATGTTACAGAGAGACTGCGGCAGATCAGTGTTTGCCTGATTAGTCTGACCATTGATCTTAAGGACGCCGCAGCCCCCTGTGGGAGCTGGCTTGCCAGCGATGGCGGACTGACGTTCAACATGGATGTTGACTGACCTGACGCTATCGCTGGCAAGCCAGCTCCCACAGGGGAACGGTGGAATATGTGGTCAATAATCCCCACGCTTGCGAAACGCCCAGCGCCCGGCGATCACGGTGAACGTCGCCACCAGCGCGACCAGTACCCAGAACCCGTGCGGGTCCTGTGATAACGGTACGCCGCCGACATTCATGCCGAAGAACCCGGCGATGATGTTGATCGGCAGCGCCAGTACCGTGACCACGGTCAGGGTGAACAGCGTGCGGTTGCTTTGTTCGTTGAGGTTGGCGGCGATCTCTTCCTGAAGCAGTTTGATCCGCTCACCGAGGGCGGTGAGGTCGTTGATGATCAGCGCGAACTCCTCGGTGGACTTGCGCAGCTCCTTCACGTCCTCCTTCTGCAACCACGGCGGCGGACGGTTGAGCAGGCGCAGCAGCGAACCCGGTTCCAGCGCCAGCAAACGTTGCAGGCGCACCAGCACGCGGCGGTTGGCGCCGAGTTCCGCGCGGTTGGTCGACAGCCGCGAGGAGAGCAATTCGTCCTCGATCTGGTCGACGCTCAGGCTGGTCTTGCGCACGATCTGCGTCAGCACTTCGCCCTGATCGCGCAACAGATGCACGAGCAATTCCGACGGCGAACGAAAGCGTTCGCCGGCCTTCACCGACGAGCGCAATTTGTCCACCGAGTGCAGCGGTTGCAGGCGTGCGCTGACGATCAGTTTGCTGCGCACACAGACCCACAGCGTCGACACGTCCGAGGAGACCATGCTGCTGAGGTTGAAGACCACGTCGTTGACCACCGCCAGCAGCGCCGAATCGACATGCTCGATGCGCGTCGAGCGCGAGCCCTCATGCAGCGCTTCGAAAAATTCTTCCGGCAACTGCAGATGACTTTTCATCCAGCGCTCACAGGCGGCGTGGGCCAGATTCAAGTGCAGCCAGAGGAATTCGCCGCTGTCGCTGTCGTCCTGCAAGCAACGCAGCGCCGTCGCTGAATCGACTTCGCGACCGCTTTCGCCGGGCAGAAAACGGAAGCCATAGAGCAAACCAAACAGGTCCGGATCGCGATGGCTGATATCGAGGCTGTGATTCATGGCGGCTCGCTGCGAGGAGGGCGGTTGATGCGGGTTTTACAGGTTCACCTGAGCGGCATCATCGCAATGTCACATGACATTTATGTGACAGTAAAACGGCGTCAAATCAATGCCTTACCGGCTGTCGGAAGTTTCTCAAGAAGGGCTCTGGCACGCCGATCTCAGCTGAGTTAGGTTGCGCGCCATTGGCCTTGGGCCAAGGTTCGCCGACAGGGAGGTCCGGCCATTTTTCACGCTCGTTCCGGGCGTGCTCCACCCCTGTCGTGAGTATCTTCGATGCTGCAAAAATCCCTGAGAGCGCAAATGCTCGCCCTGTTGAGCGGCAGTCTGCTGGCGGTGCTGTTGATCGCGCTGGCCTGCTTCCATTTCCTGTCCAACGGCGTACAGAGTTACAGCCAGTTGCTCGCCGGGCCGTTGCACACGTCGCAACTGATCGACGAAGCCAACCTGCAATTCAAGGTGCAGGTGCAGGAATGGAAAAACGTCTTGCTGCGCGGCAAGCAACCGGCGGATCTGGCCAAGTACTGGGGCCAGTTCGAAGACCGTCAGCGCGACGTACAGAAAATCCTCGGCGAACTGGCCGGCCAGAGCGGCATCGAGCCGAGCCTGAAAACCCGCATCGAACGCCTGCGTGACGAACACCGCCAACTCGGCGCGGCCTACCAGAAGGGCCGTGATGCCTACGTCGCCGCCGGCGGTGATCCGGCGACGGGCGATGCCGCAGTCAAAGGTGTCGACCGCGCGACCAGCGATCAGATGAGTGAACTGGTCGCAGAACTGCGCCAGCAGGGCACCGAGCAGTCGGCGCTGATCAGTGCCGGTGCCGATCGCACTGTGTGGATCGGCTTGCTGGTGATGCTCGCGTCGGGGCTGTTGATCGGCCTGCTGAGCCTGTGGCTGGTCAACCGCAACCTGGTCGAACCGATCCGCAAACTCATCGACTATGTGAGCCAATTGAGTCGTGGCCAACTCGCCGAACGGGTGACCAACGAGCGGCAGGACGAACTGGGCAATCTCGCCACCGCGGCGAACACCTTGCGCGATTTCCTCGCCGACACCTTCAGCCGTTTGCAGCGCAGTGCCAGCGATCTGGACAGCGCCAGCGGCGAGTTGAACGCCATCGCCACAACCATGGCCGGCGGCACCAACGAGCAATTCAATCGCACCGATCAGGTGGCCACGGCGATGAACGAAATGTCCGCCACCGCCCAGGAAGTCGCGCGCCACGCCGCCGACGCCGCCCGCGCTGCCGACGATGCCGATCAGTCGGCGCAGCAGGGCGAGAAGGTCATGCAGACCACCATTCATTCGATCACGCAGATGCGCGGCGAAATCGCCAACACCGCCACCGTGATCCGCCGTCTCGAAGCGGATAGCGGGCGCATCGGCAAGGTACTGGAAGTGATTCGCGGCATCGCCGAACAGACCAACCTGCTCGCGCTCAACGCTGCCATCGAAGCGGCCCGCGCCGGTGAGGCAGGACGTGGATTTGCCGTGGTCGCCGACGAAGTGCGCAACCTCGCGCAGCGCACCGCTGAGTCGATCATCGAGATCAACCAGATCATCCAGAGCGTGCAGACTGGCGCGGTAGACGCTGCGCACGCCATCGACAACGGCCAGGCGCGCAGTGATGAAAGCGTCGAGCAAGTGACTCAGGCTGGCGCGATGCTCGAGCGCATCACTCATGCCGTGGAAGCGATTCGCGACATGAACCGGCAGATCGCTACTGCGGCTGAGGAGCAGACGTCGGTGGCCGAAGACATTTCGCGCAACCTCACCGAGATCACTGCGATTGCCAGCACCAACCTCGACAATGTGCAGCGCACCGAGAGTGCCAGCCAGAATCTGCATGGTCTGTCGGGGCAGTTGAATGAAGTGACGGCGCGGTTGAGTGCTTGATTGGTTTGGGTCGTGGTATGTCAGTGTTTTCGGCGTGATGGCTTGGCCCTCACCCTAGCCCTCTCCCTCGGGAGAGGGGACTGACCGTGTTGATTGCTGGAGATACGTCGACCTGAAATATCGAGGCGAACTCAGGCTCTGAACAGATCAACGAATAACTAAGATCTCAAGGCGAACTCAGGCTTTGAATGGCCCCCGATCTGCTCCCTTTCCCTCGCCCCCTTGGGGGAGAGGGCTGGGGTGAGGGGGAATCGATTTCCCAGTCACCCCAAGCCTCACGCCAAACGCCAGCCACAAAAGAGCCGCACGATCATTCAATCGTGCGGCTCTTTACCAGCGCTCTATCAAGTATCTTGCTTGTTGCTCAAAACCTTGCCGGTAGTTGCATCAAAGTCCACGTCGAACTCTTTGCCATCAGCGGTCTTCAGTTCAACTTCGTACTCATAACCGTTGAAGTGGTTATCCAGATCGGTATCAGTAATGGTCGCACCCGGATGCAGTTTCAGCGCTTCGGCGTTCATCGATTCCAGCGACTTGATCTTGCCGTCTTTCACCAGTTGCGGGATCTGGTCGATGCGCACGTCAGCTTGGGCCAAGCCAGCGGTGAGGGTCAGGGCAGCGGCGGTAAACAGGGCAGTCAAAGTTTTCATCGGTTCATTCCTTGGTGGTGCGTTGAAGTGGTTGATCTGTGTAAGTGGGTTCAGATTAACCAGCGCAACTTAATTCACCCTTAAATCTCTGCTTCGCGATAAAACTGCTCTTTGTGAGAGCGAGCCTGCTCGCGAAGCAGGCGACTCGATAACGGCTCAGAAACCGTTCTTCTTCAAAACCTCATCAACGCTGCCCGCCGCCGGGCGCTTATAAAACTTCAACAGTTCACTGGCGCGGTTGGTAAAGATGCCATCGACACCGGCGGCCATGACTTTCTCGTAATCCACCGGCTCATCGACGGTGTAGACGTGCACGAGCATGCCCTGATCATGGGTGTATTGATTCATCCACGGCTGCACCAGATCCGAATAGCTCTGGTCACCGCCATGGGTCAGCTTGGCCGACGGACCGGTACCGATAGCGCCCTGGGCCTTGGCGAAGTCGACCCACTGCTTGAATTCAGCTTCCGACTTCGGTTCCTGTTTACCGTAGAAAACGTTCTTGTCGTTCTCGCCGGAGGCGGCAAAGGTCACGTTCGATTTCGGCTCAATGCTGCCTTCGCCGACCCACAACAGCAGGATCTTCGGCACTTGCGGCATTTCCTTTTCCAGCATTTGCAGGCTGTTCTTGTCGAACGTCTGCAGGATCACCTTGCCTTTGCCCTGGCCGACGCCGAGCGCGCTTTTCGCCAGTTTCGAACCGGCCGGGCTCAGCCAGCCGCGGTCCTGCAGTTTTTCCTTGAGGTCTTTTTCGATGCCGGGAAACAGCTGCGGCTCTTTGGTTTCGATGTACAGGCCCGGCTTGTGCTGCGGATTGGCGCGGGCGATGTCGATGATTTCATCGAGGGTCAGAATCTTCAGCCCGGCGTAGGACGCGCGCGCGCGATCCGGATATTTGGCGTTGAACCAGCTACCGGCGTCGAGGGTTTTCAGTTCGGCCATGGTGAACGCGGTGGCCGGACTGTCCTTGCGCTCCGGGAATTTGCTCGCCACGTCGGTGGTGCGCTGCAGATTGTCGTCGTGCAGGGCGAACAGCACGCCGTCCTTGCTGCGCTGCAAATCCAGTTCCAGGTAATCGGCACCCAGGTCGCGGGCCAGTCGATAAGCCGCGACGGTGGATTCCGGCGCATCGAACGACGCGCCACGGTGAGCGATCACCGCCGGGTGCGGGATGCCGTGGGCCGCAGCGATGGCCTCAGGGGCGCTGTGGCTGGCGGCCTGCGCCTGACCGAGGCCGAGCAGCAGGCTCAGGACCAAAGCGCTTTTGGTGAAAGTGGCGGTCATGTTCGAGTTCCTTTCGCAGGCAATTTCAAAGTGCACTGTTTTAACAACTGAAGCGCTCGGGTGCCAGCGCAAGACCGACATAAACGTATCAAAAGCGAATTTTCCTGCACGTTTGTGGCGCCGTTTGCAGTACGCTTGCCCTCGGCAGACACCCCGGCAGAGGGTGCGCCGCTCAGTGGCCCTGCGTGTAAACCATCGATCATCATTCGCGAGGTTTACCATGCGCATCACCTCCCAACTCATCTGCCAGGCCGCCGACGACCTCAAGGGCTTCGTCGGCTTCAATCGCAAGACCGGTCAGCACATCGTCAGGTTCAGCGAAGATTCCTTCGGCATGGACGTCGCCGACGACGGCATCATCCCCGCCAGCGAATTCGTCTGGGCGACCGCGACCGAACAGACCATGACCCTTAAACGCGAGTTGATCCAGTTGCTGCTGGACCAACGCATCGACGACCGGATCAACATCACCGAACCGCTGCGGGTTTACATGAGCAAGGTTGAAGTGCCGGAGATTGTGGCGGTGCGGAGTCTGGTGCGCGGTTGATGTTTTGCAGTGTGGTTGCGGGCCTCTCCGCGAGCAGGCTCGCACACATTGGATCTGTGGCGTTTACAAAATCCCTGTGGGAGCGAGCCTGCTCGCGAAGGCCACACCTCGGTTCACCGCCAGCCGCAAGTGCGATCCAGTCACGAGCTCATGTCAGTCCTGATCACCCCGGTGCCCGCTCATTGGCAAACATGCTCACCGCCTCCACCGCTTCACTGGCGCCGTCGCGAATCTGCAATATCACCGTGCCCGCCTGATTGGCCAGTTCGACCCCTTCCGCCGCGCGGCCACGGGTGCCTTCCATGCTCTTGATGGCCTGGCGGGTTTCGCTCTGGATCAGGCCGATCATGTTGGAAATTTCTGCGGTCGAACCGCTGGTACGGCCGGCCAACAGTCGCACCTCGTCGGCAACCACGGCAAAACCACGGCCCTGTTCACCGGCGCGAGCGGCTTCGATGGCGGCGTTGAGCGCCAGCAGGTTGGTCTGGTCGGCAATCGCGCGGATTGTGTTGACGATGGCGGTGATCTGTTCGGAGCGTTCGCCCAGTTGCGCAATCAAGGTTGAAGACTGGGCGATGTCTTCGGCGATCTCGCGCATTTCGCTGGCGGCTTGCTGGATCACCTGCGTGCCTTGCTCGGCGACTTTACGGGTCGCCACCGAGATGTGATAAGCCGCGCTGGCGCTGCGTGCATCCTGCTCATGCTGGACCACGCGGGCGGTGACGTCGGAGGCGAATTTGACCACTTTGCACAAGCGTCCGGCAGCATCGTAGACCGGGTTGTAGTTGGCTTCGAGCCAAACCGTTTGCCCGCGTTTATCGACGCGTTCAAACAAGCCGTGAAAAAGCTCACCCTGATTCAAGCGACGCCAGAAATCCTGATACGCACCGCTGTTGACCAACTCCGAAGTGCAGAACAACCGGTGATGTTTACCTTTCAACTCGGCCAGCGTGTAACCCATGCGCGTCAGAAAATTCTGGTTGGCAGTGAGGACATTGCCCTCGAGGTCGAACTCGATCACGGCCATCGCCCGGTCAATGGCTTGAAGCTTGGCGTTGGCTTCGCTTTCCTGCTGCACCTTGGCGGTCACGTCCATGGCGTACTTGACCACTTTCACCACGCGTCCCGCAGCATCCTTGATCGGGTTGTAGCTGGCTTCGAGCCAGATCGGCTGGCCCTGGCTGTTGATCCGCTCAAACGTGCCGGACTGAAACTGGCCATCCTTCAGGCGCGACCACAGTTCGGTGTATTGCGCGCTGCGGCCGAATTCCGGCGTACAGAAACGCCGATGCGGCTGGCCGACGGCTTGTTCAGCCGTGAAGCCCATGGTCTTGAGAAAGTTGTCGTTGGCGCGCATCACCACGCCCTCAAGATCGAACTCGATCACCGCCATCGAACGATTGATCGCGTCGAGCAGGCCGGATTGTTCAGTGAGGGTGCGCTGAAGGTCGTCAATAATGGATTTTTGGCGATTGAAGAACATGCTCGCAGTACTCTGGAAATTGGGAAGATCAAGGATTCAGTCCCTATTACCGCGCCGGCAGACCGAATGCGCGGGGCGGCATTCGGCGGTGACTGCTCAATGCCAGCGTTCCTTAGCTGGCAGAGTGCTACTTATACAAAAAATCACAAACTTGTACAAGGGGAAGGTACTTTTTTATAATTTTGTATAAGTTTTAGGGAGGGTCGACCGATCGGTCAGTAATTTGCCGAGTGGCATCTTGAATGGCTGCAAGCCTTGCGTGGCGGGATTATAAGCATGTTGTCGGCATGATCCGGAGCGTTACCGGCATTCTTGTACAACATGCGAAGCGGTTTGCACCGATACTTTGGCGCACTGGAACCGGAACAATCTGCGCAAGATTGTTCCTGAAATACGTTGCAGGATTATTCAGGCGGCCATCCGTTCGTCGGCCGCGTTAGTCCGGTAGGGGGTCAGACCTGATAGCGCGCCAGAAACATCTCCAGCGCTGATTCGGCCACGGTGTGCTGCGTCTCGGCATCCAGCGCGGCGCGGCCCATGGATATTTGCGGCCAAAAACCAAAAGCCTTCAGCAGTCCCTGGACCTGATGCGCAGCAAATTCCGGGTCGACCGGTTTTACACGACCATCGGCCTGCGCCGCCCGAATCCACACGGTCAGTGCTTCTTCGCGCTCGCCCATGCGCTCGATCATGTTCTGCGCGCGCTCGGGCGAGTGGATGGTTGCCGCGATCGCCACACGTGCCAGCGTCAGAAAGTTTTCATCGGCCATCATTTGCACTTTGGCCTGGAGCAGCGGCCATAACTGCTCGCGCAATGGCAGATCACTGCGGTAAGCGACGGATTGCTCGGCGCTGATGCGAGCCCACAACTGATTGAGGATCTCCGCGAACAACTCTTCCTTGCTGGGGAAGTGGTTGTACACCGTGCGCTTCGATACGCCAGCGGACGCGGCGATTTTGTCCATGCTGGTGATTTCGAACCCGTGTGCACGGAATTCGGCAATCGCCGCCTGAATAATGGCTGCGCGTTTACGCTCGGTGAGGCGCTGGGGAGCTGTCATAAGGTCGCTTAGGCAAAAAAGAGGAAATTACACTTGGCAGTTTACTTGGCGGCAGCTTTGATGCAACCTAGAAACTACACCCGTCAGTGTAATGTTGCGTTAATCCTCGCCGCTTACAAAACCGACAGTTCGGCCTTTGCGTGCAGCTTGGCCATCAACCGTCCCACCGTTGGAAAACCGTGTAATACGCGGCGTTCCGGAGTCATTCAGTCATGGCCAATCCAGTTTCGCTCACGGATAACACTTCCAAGCCTGAAGCCTCGCGCCAGGATCAAGGCCTGTTCCGCAATCACGCACCCGTGCAGCGTGAAGGCCTGCGCAAAATGCTGCGAATCATGTGGAACATGATCTTTCACAAACCGCGCACTACGCGGCCCAGCGCCGCAATCCCCGTGCAACCGCTGACCCGTGAAGATCTGTTGGCTGCACCGAATCACAGCGTTTATCGCCTCGGTCACTCGACCTTGCTGCTGAAAATGCGCGACAAATTCTGGATCACTGACCCGGTCTTCGCCGAGCGCGCCTCACCGGTGCAGTGGGCCGGCCCGAAACGCTTCCACCAGCCGCCGATCAGCATCGACCAGTTGCCGCCGATCGAAGCCGTGATCCTGTCGCATAACCACTACGACCACCTCGATTACGCCGCCGTGCTCAGACTGGCGGCGAAAACCAACCTGTTCCTCACGCCGTTGGGCGTCGGCGATACCCTGATCAAATGGGGCATCGAGGCCAGCAAAGTCCGCCAGTACGATTGGTGGCAGGGCGCGGAAATCGCCGGTATTCGCTTCATCGCCACGCCGTCCCAGCACTTCTCCGGTCGAGGACTGTTCGACGGTAACAGCACACTGTGGGCATCCTGGGTCATGATCGACGGTGACACCCGCATCTTCTTCAGCGGCGACAGCGGTTACTTCGACGGCTTCAAACGCATCGGCGAACAGTACGGGCCGTTCGACCTGACCCTGATGGAAACCGGCGCCTACAACGTCGAATGGCCACACGTGCACATGCAGCCAGAAGAAACCCTGCAAGCGCACATCGACCTAAAGGGCCGCTGGCTCTTCCCGATCCACAACGGCACCTTCGACCTGGCGATGCACGCCTGGCACGAACCTTTCGACCGCATCCTCGCCCTGGCCTGGGAACGCAGCGTCGCGATCACCACCCCGCAGATGGGCGAAGCGTTCAACATCGCTCAACCGCAACGCGGCAGTGCGTGGTGGCTGGCGGTTGAAGGGGAGGGTGAGGTGGTGGCGCAGAATGCATGACAATGTTCACCCGGTTCGCCTCGTGGCGAACCGGAGGAATCAAATACTGCTCTCCAGTACTCGCCTGTGATACTCCGCCATCGTAGCGACTGACAACTCCCTGAATTTCCCACGACAAATCTGCCGCAGTACTTCCGAGGTTATGCCAATTCTTTGCGCCGCCTCTGATTCCCTCAGGTTGGCAGTCTTGATGAACGCGGCCAACCTTGTCGCATATTCCGATTTGGTCAGCATTTCCTCGGCACCCTCTAATGCCAAATCTTCGTAAACGTTGCCCGTACTCTTTTCGATATCCATCCTTAACCTGCTCCTTATTCAACCATCGCTAAATCCCCAAGCCCCACCGATTCCGCTGTCATACCCTGAACCTTCACACTACGCCCCGGCCTGAATCCCGGAAAAAACACCAACCCCAGCGCCTCAAACCGATAAGCCAGCGCCAGCCGCGCTGCGTCCGCCACCTCTTGCTGCGCCTCGAACCGTTGAATGTCTTCAACCGGCACCAGCGCCTCGCGCGATAGTTGTTCCACGCTCCAGCCCAGCATCGCTCGGGCCTGGACGCAGTGCGTCGGGGTGAACTGGAAAAGGGCAATGCGTTCGAGAATGTGGTTCATCGCAAGAGAGGCCATGGTGTGCTCCGGGCTCAAAAGTGCTGATTGAAAATGTACTGTGTTTTTGTACAGTTGTTTTCGGCCGGGATCAAACGCATTTTTAGATTTGCCCTACTTCGCCGCCTCCAACCAGACGGACGGTGCCTGACCGAGCACGCGCCGGAACATCGTCGAGAATGCCGCCGGGCTTTCGTAACCGAAGTCCAGCGCAATGCGCGTGACCGCCTCGCCCTCGGCCAGTCGCGCCAGCGCCAGCACTACGCAGGCCTGCTGCCGCCATTGACGAAAGCTGAGCCCGGTCTGCTGCCGAAACAATCTGTTAAAGGTGCGTAAGCTTATGTGTATGTGCTCGGCCCAATACTGCGGGGATTGGTGTGCGTTGGGCTTGTTCAGAAAGGTCTGACACAGACTGAGGAGCTTTCCTTCGGCTGGCATAGGGATATGTAGGGGCAGCACCTCGCTGCGTGTCAGCTCATGCAACAACAAGTCAAACAGTGCACCGTCACGTCCTGCCTGGTCGTAAATCAGCGGCGCTGCCACCGCCTCCATCAACAGATGACGCATCAACGGCGACACGCTGATCACTTGGCAGCGCGAGCCCAGGTCCACCGTACCGGGCTCGATATATAAACTGCGCGTGCTGACCCCGAGCATCAACACTTCATGTGCCACTCCCGGCGGAATCCATACCGCCCGCTGCGGCGGCACCACCCAATTGCCGTCATGGGTGCGTACCTGCATCACGCCAGTCGCGCCGTACAGCAACTGCGCGCGCCGATGTGTATGAAAAGGCAGTAGGTGACCGTGGGAATAATCCGTACCGAGCGCCACCACTTTGCGCGGCGTGTCGTCCAGTTGGTTGATCGAAACATTGCGCATGTGCGACTTCCGGTGGTTGGCGTAAACGCAAACATTATTGACCGACATGCTGAAGCGGGCCAAGCGGCGAAACTCTATCGTCGAGCGCTTTCCCACCACGGACGCCTCGACATGTTCTATCTACTGTTGACTCTCTTCGGCTGCCTGACCGGCATCAGCGCCGTGCTGTTCGGCTTTGGCGGCGGCTTCGTCATTGTGCCGCTGCTGTATCGCCTGCTCACCGCCAGCCACGGCGCCGACGACCCAATCAGCCAATCAGCCATGCACATTGCCGTCGCCACTTCGACCTGCGTGATGATCGTCAACGCCCTGATCGCCACCAACCAACACCGCCGCGCCGGCAATCTCATCCGCCATTACCTGTGGCCGTTGGGTGGGTTTATCGCAGTGGGTGCGGTCGTAGGTGCAATAGCGGCGGTGTGGGTCAGCGGCGAAGTGATTCGCTATGCATTCATCGCCTATCTCGGCGTGACCATTATTGACTGCCTGCTCAGACGCGGATTTCTTCTCCACACCGAAGGTGTCATCCCACGCCGACTCAGCCGTACAGAAACTTCAACCGGCGGCGTAGGCATCGGCGCCATCGCGACCTTTCTCGGTGTAGGAGGAAGCGTCATGACCGTGCCGCTGTTGCGCCGCTGCGGGCTGAGCATGTCGCAAGCGACCTCGATGGCCAATCCGCTAAGCGTGCCGGTGGCAGTGGCCGGGACGTTGACGTACATGGCGCTGGCCGGATTCAGCGGGACGGATCTGGGCGCTTGGTTTGTCGGGTATGTGGATTTGCTGGCTTTTGCAGTGCTGACGGTGGGGTCGTTGTTGGGGATCAGGTTGGCCACACCGTGGATCGGGCGGATTCCGGATCGGGTGCATGCGTGGGTTTATATTGGATTGCTGATTATCGTGCTGCTGTTTATCTCGGTGAAATGAACCATTGCCAGACTACAGCGCAAGAATCCAAAATCGATAACTGAACGCTGTCTCCAGCAACGACCAGAGAACCAGGATGTTGATCTTTAATTGCACCGAAGCCGCCAGCAAGTTTTTCAGCCGTGTTCACAAAGGCAAAAAGATTACGCCGGTGGACGCTAATCCGCCGTCCTCAATCATTGAAGATCATGAGTTGAACGGTGCTGACGAGCAGTGGCTGGTCCACGCCATAACGGTGCAACGCAAGCACGTGCTGCTGGTCATTCACGTCAAAACCCGTTATTGCCTGATTCTGGCCGATCTGAAAAAGGCCAATACCGAAGACTTCGTTGCGCGGTTTATTGATCGCTGGGTCCATGGATTGATGATCAACGCACACCTTCATGAACTCGGACCTTGGCTTGACCCGGAATTGAGGCGGCGCGTCTGCTACAGACCTGTGAACACCAACGGTTCTATCGACGCAGCCATCGCAGCGCGCAAAAACACATTGATGAAATTGCATGGATGTTCCAGGACAAGGTCGCCCATACCGGATCTTTGCCACCGGATGAAACCGCAGCGATGGTGTTCGATGCGCAAATGAATGACACGCCCAGGAATAGCAAGGGCGCCAAGTCTTACTTCCTCCCGGATGAAGAAATGACACTCCACTGGCTGCGTCATTACTGCTTTCTTGATGATCTCCAGCTTCATGCAGCCAAGGAACGACGCCAACAAGTGGCTCGAGAACTCACAGCCCTTGAGCACGAAGCCTGGCTTAAAGAGTACGAACGAGAAAACTCGAATAGTTGATCGACTCTCGCCATAATCCGCAGCGTATTTTTCAGCGTCGGCCCCGTCGACGCTATCTCCGACTTTTTCAAGGATTGATCCATGTTCAAAGGACTGAAGCGCCTGGCGCCATGCGCTGCTGTGCTGTTCTTATTGGTTTCCGTCGCGCATGCCGAAGAAGGCCCGCGTGTCTTCACCGGCACGTTGGGCAAATCACCGATCGTGGTTGAGCTCAACACTGCACAACACGACGAAGTGACCGGTCGTTATTTCTACGAGAAGTACCACCGTGACCTGGCACTCAGCGGCTCGCTGCAGGACAACACGCTAAGCCTCGTCGAAGGCAACAACCGTTACAGTGAAGACAAACCGCTTCCAACGTTGACGTTGAAATCCACCGCCAATGGTTGGCAGGGCGAATGGCGAAATCCCAAGGGCAAGAAGTTTCCGGTGCAACTGACCGAAGCCCGACTTCCTGCGCCAGCCGCCACAACGCTGCCCTTTATTGCCACGTTGCCAAAGGACGATCCCTACGAGTATTTGCGCTTACAGGGGCTCAAGCTCAAGCCGGAAAAGAAAGAAAACTTCATGGGCTACGACCTGCAATGGTGGACAGAGCCTGAGTCGAAGATCTCGCTGTTCAGCGTCGAGTCTGGCTACCCGAAAGAAGAGCAGCAGCGCATCAACAACCACTTGCTCGGACGACTCTGGACTGAAGTCATCGACTATCACCGCTGCATGATGGATGGCGGGGAATACGCCGAGTTCGATCAAGGTGCTGCCCCGCAGTTTCTCTCAGCCGATGTGGTCAGTCTGGAAATTTCCACCGGCTACAGCTGCGGCGGCGCCCACCCGGACTTCGGCAGTTCGCCGATCAACCTGAATGCGCACACCGGTGAATTGTTGAAGCTAAAAGACGTGCTGTGGATTGGTGAGCCCGATAGCGCAGCCACCGAATACGATCAACTGAAAGTCATGGCGCCGTGGCTGGTCAAGCAGTTCACCACGTTGTACCCCGACGAAATGAAAAAGCCTGCCGAAGACGATGGCGACTGCGACTACACCGATGAAAGTGTGTGGGGTTACTCCAACTGGCACTTCACGCCGAAGGGGATTTACCTCGGCGCTTACTTCGCCCGATACCAGCGCAACTGCGACAACCCCGATTGGCCAGTGCTGCCGTACTCGCTAGTCAACCAACACCGTGGCGAAGCCAAACTGCAACTACCCAAAGGCTAACCGTCACTCCAGACCCGGCGCTTCACGAATGATGAAGTGATCCAGGTTCTCGATATTGGCATTGAAGACCTCGAAAGGCTTATCGGGGTTCTTCTTGCCAGGCACCTGCTTCAACTCCGGCGTCACCCCATAGAAGAAACAGAACAACGCCTTGTCGCTGTCCACCGCGTGCTTGATCTCTTCCAGAAACGCCTTACGCTTGCGGTAGTTGTCGATCAGCTTCTTGTTCAGATAAACGCTGACCGGGTACGGCTTCTTCTTACTGTCCTCGGGCTTCTTGAACCAGACCTTGTCCTCGAAATCGATACGAAAACTGGCACTGTGGAAGTCCTCGATCTTCTTGATCCGCCCCCAGTAAATCAGCCCCTTGTTGTCCGTCAGATATTCAATCTTCTTGAAGAACGAACTGTACGGCGCCGAATGCTCGCCAATCTTCAACGGCATTCGCTTGAGCAACTCCCTGTCAGCGAAGTTCGAAACAAAACACTCCACCGGATGCGCAAACACACTGGTCTTGTCCGGCGCCGACTCACGCCCCGCTGACTCCTTACCACTGTCCGCCGCCGCCCGCACCGGATCATCCCGCAACACATCCACCGCCCCCGAAGGCGCAGCAGGCTTGCGCACATACTCACGCCGCGTCAGCAACAACTCCGACGGAAAGTGTTCCTCACGCCCGTCATCCGCCTCACCATCCGCCGTCTCAACGCCAGACGCTGAAGCCTTCAAACTCACATACGGACAACCCGCCACATGCTGCGTAGTGGGCAGATTCTTGAAGTGCGGCGTGCGCACGTAATTGACGTTCTTGGCATTGAACGTGCCCAACTCGTTGGTGGCCGCGAACGCCGAACGACAGGCATCGTTCGGGCACTGGAAGTGTTCCTTCGCAGAATCAAACGCCACCGTCTCATCGAAATTGAGATCGCGAACGTCATAGATCGACAACTTGTCGTCGAGGCTGAGGCAGTAGGCGAGATCGAATTTCATGGTGGGGCTCGGATCCTTGAGTGGGGAGGGGTATTAATAGCGGGAGGCGGCGCGGGTTGCACTGATTGTTTTCAGGATGATGCGGATTCGACGGGAGCCAGCCTACTGGCGATTCCAGGCATTAACCAGATTTCAATCGTTACACCGCCATTGCAGACAACGCATCACCCTGTGGCGAGGGCGTTTGCTACCGCTGGGCTGCGGAGCAGCCTCAAGCATCTGGAGAACAAAAATCGGGATTAGAAATTCTTTGGCGCATGGCAATCCTGAAGATAAGGGCGATGGTGTCCACGTATTTTTAAGTGGAGAACATTGCCCTTATCGCACGGATAGGGTGGGTGACTTCGCCGGACGCTTACGAAATTACGTAGACCTGAAGCATCTTAATCAGATGCTTTTCGGGGAATTCGATCAGTTTCGACCAACCAAGGCGTTTAGGTAAGAGGGAGCAGCAGGTCGCTTTGAAGAAAGCATCAATCAACGAATAGGTCGCGCTTCACTTAGCGCGAATACCGCAAATTTCAGGTTCTACTCTTAGGGTCGACAGTTTTAATAAACATGTGTGTCGCAGTTTCGAACGTATCTAAGACTAAGTCCTTTAGCTCTTGGGGAGTTAGATAACCAAGATCAATAATCTGATTCTTTACTCGAAGGATTTTAGTGGCAGAACGCATTATGCCTTCCATTGGGCCTCGACCGATCTTACCTGCAGTGTTTAGCCAGCCCTCGGCGATCGCTATGGCTAAAGGAGGATTTCCGCCTATGGATGCACGCTCGAAAATCTGAACCATTGCATCCTCTGTTAGTTGCTTTATTAATTCCCAGCGATGCGCATGATTCTCGCCTCTGTCTAGAATCGTACCTCGCACCCAAAGCCGTTGAAACGAGTTGCGGACCCCTCCTGCAAACCGTGCAGTTCGATCGCGGTTCTTATCCGTGAAACGCCATGCGACTATATCTGGGGCCAAAACCGTCGTAATGAACGCCCATACGTCATCACGCAATGCTTCACCTGTTTGCAATTCCTTTAACTGGCCAAGATAAAGAGCTGCGTCTTGGTCGAACTGTGCTCGAGCCGCTTGGTTGTTGGAAGCGGGGAAACCCGCTCTCTGAGCAATTCTCCTAAGCTCGGCTGCTATTTCAATAGCCACTGTATCAGCTCTTGTTCCACCACTAGGCGCGCTAGTTTTCAGAGCTGAGTATTCCTTCAGCTGATCGATACTGTCTTTGGGGGACGGGATCTCACTCTTAAGTTTCTCAAGAATTGTGGCGACACCGTGAGCTTTCAAACGGGGCAAAAGTGGTACACGCATCAATTACCCTCTCTGAAGTCTGCTGTCGCGAGTATCAACGCCTTGAATTTTCCAGGTGCGAAGTTGCGCATTTGTCGGATTTTCTCCAGATTTTGTCCGGGAAATGACATCTCCATCCATGCTCTCGCCTGATAACCTATCGAACCTTCCTCGTACCGATCAAGTTCGCCTTCATTCTCAGCGCCTAGGGCGGTTTCAATAAGCTGTGTCAAGACATCAGCCACCATTGCTTGGAGCGTAAGCGCATCACCTTGGACGAATCTTGTGCACACGCATTCGATATCAGAGTTGACATACAGCCTCACGTTGCCACTGAAGTCTGCGTCCAAGGTTGTCGGGCACCAGTCTACAAGCCAGGGAGCGTATTGCTCTGGCCTAGCCTTAAAACTCTCGGAAAAGCTGGCAAGCTCAATAGGGAACCTAGAGTCGCCACCGTCTTCAATAAGAATATTTTTATGATACTGCCAGAGGCGTGCGCCGCGCAGCTTCGGAGATAATGGGCTACCGGAGTCAACTGGGGCTTCAAGAACTATCCTGAGGCTGAGTTGAAGCTGCCCTGAAAGGGTGCGTCCTGGGATAATTGCTTCGAGCGTAGCCGCTTGTTCCTTGATATCTATAATTGCGGTCGCCAAGCGATCTACTCGCCTAGGTAAGCTACCGGTACCAGTACCTGCTGAAAGCACCACCGCCAAGTTTAGATCGGCGGCATCTATTCCCAGTAAATTCGCTGCCTCATTGAAATCTAGATCGATATGAACATTGACTTGAATGTCTTGTTCATAATCCCAGTTTTCCAAGATATCGGATGCCGGGGATAAAGGTTCACCCGGAGGTCCAATCATCCATCCGCTGAAGTTGACCAGCTCATCGGAAAGGGTGAGGAATGGGAGGGCTATTCGGCTCATTTTCTACCCTCATCCATAAAGCGAAGTCGGACACCTACGGCTGCTTCTGGCGGGCTCAGAACCGAGATGCTGATGGTGCCGCTCTTAGCACCTACCTTTATGATTGGCCCAAGAGTGAAATCCTCGATGACATTAAACGACATCCCAATCACTTGGGTTTCAAATCCAGTTGGTAAATCTTCGCCATCAGCGACGGCACCGTCCGCAACCAGATGAGACTCAGCAGATACTTCAAGCATGGGATTTGCCCCATCGTTCTGCAGGTCTGCTTCAAAAAAAAGCGCAACGTCGATTTTGATTGTCGATTTCGAGACGTATAAACCGCGCTGGTGAAATTGCAAGTTCCTGCTTTACGTGCGGTGGGCGGGGGCTAGGCCTAGCTTTTCCCGGACCTTTTCCCGAAACTGAATCAAGTAAGCGTCCCAGACGGCTTGCAGTTCCAGCCAGCGAAGGACCGCGGTCCTTGGTACCGCTTGCGACTGAAATGATTGGAGCTGCGAAATTGCTGGCGGTTTGTTCGATCCTCTTGAGAGCTACCCGGACAAATGTTTTCGCATTACGATCAGGAAGATTGTCAGGAATCCAATCGTCATGAGCCGGTGGCTCGGACATTGCAAATGCAGATTCCACATCATCCTCATCCGAACATATAAATACTCCAGCCCACTCAAAGCGTGAGTCAGCAAAGGGAGTACCCTCGATATATTTCACAACCAGCTCTACTGGTCGCATCAAGGCGATGTGGCAGGCTTGTTCAGGTATCCCCGAGTGTTGATCCAGCGCCAAGCCCAGGCGATCCGCGCAAAGCCCCTTTTTGATAATCAGCCTGCCCAAATCCTTTTTAGGACGCTCACTTCTAATAATCTGGACATCAGCAGAATTATCTCTATAAGCTTTCATGGCTGACGCGAAGAGATCAAACGGAGGGAAATATTCCGGCACTGGTAATGGTACTTCGTGCTTCTCGATTTCTATCCGAATGGTGAGCTTTTTATCTTCCGGAGTTGACGCCGTTAGCCTTGGCCAGAAGTTCCACAGAATCGTTTCTTGAATGTAATGGTCGATCGACCTGACGCCTTCTCCCTCTTCAATATAAGGGTCGAGGATAAGAATTGAGGTACCCGTATTGTTTAGATTTCGTTCAGGCATCCCCAAAGAGGCTGCCAGTTCGGCAGCGTGGGTACCAATCAACGGATCGATGCCTTCTTCGCCATCGCTGATGCCCCACCAATGCCTTCCCGTAAATCTTCTGCGCTTGTTATCTGCTGTGTCGGAATCGTACGCCGAACCCAAGTGGCAGCCCATGAATCTCCGTACAGGTTCACCTTCGCAAGATGTTTGGCTATCTACGAAGATCGTCGAGCACGCACTCATTGCATACAGAGATGTTTTGCCGTAACCGTAGGTACCCCCTCCGTGATATGTATCACGAGCAACTCCAACGTTGCGTAGAAAGTTCACGAAATTGAGCGCGTCTCGTCCATCCGAAGCGACATCTCCCGACGTTGGCCCGCTGAGTCCGGTTGAATGGAAGTCACAGATCTCCAGCACTTTGAGGCCGACCGTCCCAATTGAAGCTTCTATCTCAGTCCGGGTGTGATCATTTGGCGGGAGGTCTGTCAGTACAAAATCCCTTAATGTTGTGCACTGTTCAGATGTCAGTGTACGGAGCCTAATCGTCAACGAGGGGCCCAATCCCGGCAAGGCAGCGTCGATGCTGTTCTGTATAGATTCACGAAGCACAGTCTGCAACAGATCCTGAGAGCAGGGCAGCCCAGCAGCCGTCTGAAGCCGTCTGCTGCGATGTTTCCTGTCTTCGAAAAGGGCTCGCTAAAAAGCTCTAGCCGGTTCATCCCGCAATCCTTTCAAGTGCAATTTTGTAATTGTCCGTCGGAAGTTCGAAGTCCTTCGCATGGTTCAGGTCGATTTGGTACTCCAAGGCCAAGACGCCTGCTGGCAAGAGGCCGTCAGCGAAACTGGAGCCAGTAATTCTTGGAAAGCCCTCGGAAACACTGTAGATCTTAATTCCTTCTAAGCAAAAGGAGAGACGATTCCACTCTTTTCCATATGGATTCAAGCATCCTAGGGCTTCTAATCCCTTTTCGAGCGTTTTTCTGTCAGCCCCGGATTTCAGCAGACTGTCAAAGACCGATCCTATCGAAAGTTGACCGTTTTCGGCCCGCTCCAGACGAACATGTGCAAGGTGAAGTGTTCCTCCTACTGGCGGGTCTAGTTGGTCAATACCATGAATGAACACTCGTGTTGTATCGGATCGCCCAGATGTCTTCACCTCGAGAGCATGGATGCCTTGGCGAAAATCATGACGGAGTTCAAAAGGTCCCGTCCATGTTTCTGCTGCTGTCTGATTGAGAGTGACCAGACGCCGCATCATTTCAAGCTCGCCTACTAGCCCCAGAATTTTACTTTCGAGGATTTCTTCACTAGCCTTTTCTCTAAGCAGTTCCCGGAAATCATCGATAGACGCAATTACTGCCTTGATCGGGGAGAATCCCTCCTTGATCCGGCGAAGAATGTCTTCTGCCAGTTCAGCAAACACCAGATCTAGACCTCGGTCCAAGCACATGATGTCGATAAATAACGTACCCTTGTTGGATACCTTATAGCTCGAAGTTGTTACTAGGAGCTTTGACGTTGAGGTCAGTTCACTTGCGGTGGCATGTCCACCGATTGGCACCAGAAGTCGAGGCTGTCCCTGTGCCCCTATCGCGTATCGCGCCGTGCCGAAGCCCGTCGCGATACCCGAATCGATACTAGGAACTTCAACTATCCCGTCACCAGAACCGGTCGCCGTGAGTCGTTTCCAACGCTCGATCGCTCTTTTAGTCATCAACTGCACCATCGAGAGCTTCCGCGAGCAATTCTTCTTCCGACGCAATTTGCTCAGGTACAGGGGCGTCCAACTCCACTGAGAAATAGTCGCCCGCTTGATCCGGCGCCCCAGGAAAAACTATACCAAGACCGATCAGATCTCCAACTGCATCCAAGTCCCTACGAGATGTCGACTGTGCCTTTGAATTACCGTCGATCACGTACAGTAAGAGGAGCGGGACTTGCGGGCGTCCATTTTTTATATCTGCCCAAGTGCCTTTGTTTGTAACTTTCTCAATGTCCGTGGCATCGATAAGAATGTCGCTTTTGGACATTAATGCTTTGATGTCAGCATATCCTCTTTCGTTATCCTTCAACTGCGAACGACAAGCAGCATTCACATAGCCAAGCATACCAAGAGGATTTTCAGCCGTTTGGTCTCCGGTCGGGGTGATGATGCCGACGTTCCACTCTTGTAGGCTATCTGCAGCTTGGTCAATGTAGCCAAGAAGAAGATCCTTCTTCAGATCCATATGGTGCTCACATATGTCATAAGCTACCAAAAACCTACGCACTTCTTGGAGCTTTACATTTTTTGCAAGGTGGCGCTTAGCGCCGGTCTGAGTTTGGAAAGAATATTTAGTAGCAACTTCATCAACGAATTGAACCGCGGCCTCCCAATTACTAGTTACTTTTGTAACGCTCTGGTGATCAAAACGAATAGTCTGCACATGTCGACCCTCGAAGCTAATATTGCTGCGATAGGCATGCCGCATCTTGGACGCCGCAGTAATTGCCATGCCTGGGATAGCACGAACCCGAACGGCGAATTCCTTGGGAGTGACGCCATGTTTTCGGTAATTACTAATGTCGTCGCGAATCTCTTCTTCAATACGCGCTAGTGCACGGAAGTTGGAGGCGAGTTCTGCGGTTGTCCAGAGACGTGGCAAATCCTCGTATCCCTTTCTATATCCGAACCAACGGCCCATCTGAAGTAGAGTGTCGTACTGCATAGAGGTGCGTAAGAAGAATGATACAGATAGGCCTTCAAGTGTCAGCCCTCGAGCCAGCACTGTCCCCCCTACCACTATGTAAGTTTTGGGCTCTTGGGTGTAATCCAGTCTTTCAAAGCTTTCACCGTTCTCAATAGCGTATTCTAATACGGCTAAGGTTTTCTTGAGATGAGGGCGCAGATCGGCCAAGGAGTTGATACCGTCATATTCCAGCGGGACTTGTATCGTCTCCTCATTAAATACATGCTCTAGGGTGTTTTGAAGCTCACCAGAATCGCTGGTCAATTCATCAAGGTTTTCTTTGATCCAGTTCTCGATGAGCTTCGCCATCCTTTCATGCTGGATGATGTAAGGAGATGTATGAACCAGCATAGTCATGTGCTGATCTTGTTGTCCGCGCGCCCTTCGAATTGCACAACTGAGAAGGAACCAGAGCACTGCCTTTTGCAGTTCCTCTGTCATCTGCGGGTAGAACGAGTCCTTCTCACTGGTGCGGGCCGGTTGCAGCAAGTTGAGTTTTTCATCCGGCACATGGCGAATCATGTTTCTGCCAGCTTCTTCGGGAGACTCAGGACCATCTGGGTTGGCGGGGGCGTATCCGAATACTTCCCTTGCGCCAAAATAACCATCGGTACGAGGCAGCGTGGTAATGAAGTCCTCCGGATAGAGATCGTCTAGGTCGTTTGGATTCAGTGGGTACGGATCAATAAAAACGTTAGCGAATGGTGTAGCCGTATAACCTACATAAGATACAGCGGGAAGTGCTCTTATGATTTTGCGGATTTCGGCATTGATCCGCGTCATATCGTAATCATTGTTAGACGAGTTAACCGACGCTTGATCGCACTCGTCGTCAATCAGAAGTACCTTGAGCTGTCTAAGAATTGCCAAGGGGGTCTTTGGTTTGCCCTTGTCGTCAATAATCGTCTTGCGGAACGTCTCGAGTCGTGAAGTGATTTTTTTCATCACAACTAGCTGAGCTCGCCCAGGAACCGGCATCGTAAACGAGCCGTTCGCGGGATACGTGTAATCCCCGTCATTCTGCTCTGTGGTGTACAACTGCCAAAAATGGCGGTGGCGATTTACTATGTCATTCTCTATGCGTCGTTGGGTCTGAGCACGTAACTTGTTTGTTACACCACCCAGTAACACGATCAAGTTATATCCTGCGTCCACCGCTTTGGCGATAACAGCGGTCATGTTTGCTGTCTTGCCGGACTGGACGTAGCCTACAACCAAACCACGATGGCGAAACCCTTCGTTATTTGGATTTGCAAGTAGCGATACTACTTCTGAGGAGCTCTCATCGATAGATGCAATCGTGTTTTCATCCCACCCCTTGCTGTTTGTGAGGTAGCCCTTCAGCGCTGGCCAATGAACATCCCTTGAGTTAGGCCCCTTATACCAAGGATCCCTTTTCTTGATGAGAGAGCTGCGACGTAAAATCTCTACGTCCTCCAACGACGCGATCACTTGCTCAAGCGCAATGACAAGATTCAGGTCCATCTCAGATGTAAAGGAAAAACCAATACTGGTGAGATCCTTTTTCAGAGCCTCAGCTGCCTGCTGGGGAGAGTCGTGGGTGGGGAGCTTCTCGCGAATCTGACGAGCGAAGGTTTCAACCTGTGGATTTGTCATCGAAGCAGTCCTTACTTGCTATCCATAGAAAATGTCGCCTCTGACTTGCTGAGCTTGGTGTTTCCATCAGCGTCCAGACCACGTGCAATGTGTGGCATTACTTTGCCAGTTTCTTGCTCAATGTCCCATCATATTTTGCATAGTCAGTAGCTAGAGGCTGATAGACAGGCCAAGGGCGAAATAGCGGGCTCGGCGACTGGTCCCTAGGCCCTAGTTTTCTGGCACAGTAAAGTTGGGCCAAGAGAGATATTTTTGATTACAATCCGGCACGGCTTTCAGAAGCCAATTCATTTCTGCTTCGGGCCCGCGGATGCCACACTCCCAAAGCTCGAAAACACGCCAATCCTTCTCGAGCAGTTCGGCTCTGTTTCTGACGTCTCGTTTCACGTTTTGGTCGAATTTCAATCGCCAGAAATCTTCTCGCGTCCGAGGAGTTGTGGCATATCTACAACCTTGATGTCTGTGCCAGAAGCAGCCTTGAATGAAAATGCAGAGCTTGTAACGTGGAAGCACCACGTCTGGCCGACCAGGAAGCTCTCGAGGGTGCAGTCGATACCTGAAGCCATGCCGATGCAGCAGCTTCCGTACCTTCAATTCGGGAGATGTATTACTGCCGCGAATGCCTGCCATCATCCGAGACCTGACTTCTTTACTGACTATGTCCATGAATGAGCCCCAGATGAATTTGCCGTTAGGCCGAGACACCGCCATCGAATGTGATACTGAGCTTTCGAAGCCAATTCAAATTGTCGATCTCTTCGCTGGCCCTGGAGGTCTCGGCGAGGGGTTTGCCTCGTCGGGAGGTGGCTCCCGGTTTGAGATTCTAGTTTCGGCCGAAATGAACCCTATTGCTCGCGAAACGCTCAAGTTGAGAGCCTTTTATAGACTGCTCAAGAAAAAAATCCTGACCGGCTGAGCGACTATTACAGCTTTTGTAATGGTAACAGTCAGAAGCCGTATAGCGATTTGAGTGAGTCTCAGTGGCTTGAGGCTGAAGAAGAAGCTAGATGCATCACTTTGGGTTCCGAAGAAGGTGATGCAGAGCTTGATAGCATTTTAGACAGACGGCTCGAAGACCGGCCTTGGGTTTTGATAGGTGGGCCACCGTGCCAAGCCTATTCAATTGTTGGGCGGTCCCGCAACCAAGGTAAGGCTGATTACAGTGCTGAAAATGACCATCGCCATTTTTTGTATAAAGAATATTTGCGAATCATCAAGGAAAGAAAACCAGCTGTTTTCGTGATGGAAAACGTTAAAGGAATTCTATCTTCCAAGATCGCCGGCGAGAGTATCTTTACGCAAATTCTGCAGGATCTGACTGACCCCAATAAGGCTCTGGGGGATTCAACTCCCGGCACCAAATATCGAATTTGCTCTCTTGTAACGGGGCACTCCTTCGGTCCAGGTGAGGACGTTAGCAAGGTAGATCCTAGAGGCTTCATTATCAAATCAGAGGAATATGGAATTCCTCAGGCTAGGCATCGGGTAATCCTTCTGGGTATCGCCTTGGATGATCAAGGATGTATTGAAGAATATGAAAGTATTCCGAAGGTCATTGATCGTGTGAATACAAAACAGGTTCTGGATGACTTGCCTAAGTTGCGGAGTCGCCTGACCAAGCAAGTAGATAATGGTGAGGCTTGGTATAACGAAGTAGCTAACCACCTAGATAGTCTCATTTCTGAGGTCGACAGTAGAATCGAGCCAAAGCTTAGCTCAGAAATGAAGATTGCGCGCGAGGCTCTTCTTTCTGCGTCTCTAGAGGTCGGGGCCCTTCGCGTGCTCCGCCGTAAGGGAGATGGAAAAACGAAGGATGAGGGCTTGGACCGATGGTATCGCGATGAAAACTTGGATTATTGGCTGAATCATGATGCGAGAGGGCATATGCCTTCGGATCTACGTCGCTACATGTTCGCCAGTGTGTATGCTCGTGCTTACAAGACGTCTCCAAAAGGGCATCATCAATTCACTCTTTCGGGGCTTGCACCTGCCCACAAAAACTGGGAAAGCGGTAAGTTTAGTGATCGCTTTAGGGTTCAGCTTGAACAGCTTCCATCGACCACAATTACCAGTCATATTTCCAAGGATGGTCACTACTTTATTCACTATGATCCAAAACAGTGCCGTAGTCTGACGGTGAGAGAGGCAGCTAGACTTCAGACATTCCCTGATAATTATTTTTTTCAGGGTAATCGAACTAATCAGTTTCATCAGGTTGGAAATGCTGTGCCACCGTTGCTGGCTAGTAAGATAGCCTCTGTGGTATATGGGATTGTGTGTAAAAAACACCGATGACACATTAAAAAGTAATTGTTCATGCATAAAAAAGCCCCGATCAGATCGGGGCTTTTTGCTTTCTCGATTCGCCGACTTAAACCGCAATCGTCAAATCATGCCGAGCGAGCCCCATTTTTCATTTCTCCTTGACATAGTAGCTTTGATTTTGATGACATTTGTCAAAATCACTAGGTAGAAGGTGTGAAAATAAGCTGGCTTTTGCTTGTTTCTGGCAAAATAAGCTGACAGCGGTTATGCCAGTCAGCTATTACTAACCGGACTAGTAGCTGATCGTATCAGTGTTGGCCGAACGAGTGTGTTGGTAGAGGGAGGGCAAAATTTAGATAAGATGATTTTTTAACGCGTAATCGTACAAAGCTACTCTTTTAACCATAGGGTAGTTTGTATAGGGCAGTAGCGGGTGGGTTACATCTATTTTTTTTGTCCGGATGAGGTTGTGTGCAAGGTTAGGATGCCCCAGGTATTTGTTGGCTTGCGAGATGATGCAGTACTTTTCCATTATCTGTGAAACTCTGAGGATATCACTTTCTAACAGGTAAATTGGTCCGTAATTTCCAATCGCGTCAACAAATCCGGACGCTATGAAGAGTCGGAAGAATGGTACTGCTGAAAGCTGGTGTCTCTTTCTCACAATCGAGATTTTTTCTAAAAGCAGAGTTTTTCCTGCCTTATAACCAATTGAGTTGGGGCGACAGGGTAGGGAAAAAACTGCGGCGACGTCGTCTATCCTGTAGATTTGGGTCTTAGACGATTTGCTTGCCACTTCCGATAATGGATTTATTCCGAACCTAGATAATGCTCGCACTACGCATTTGATTGGAACGTTCAAAAACTTGGCGACGGTCAACTCTGTTGCGTAATGGTCATAAAATTCATCCACGCTTCGCTTCTTTAGCGATTTTTTGAAGCGATCCTTTGGGTCTACAAGCTCCAATGCTTTGGCATTGATCAGTTTCACTATCGTTGCGGGGGAAGGTGTAACTGGCGACTTGCGTCACAGTTAGTAATGCCTGAATCACCAGCTTCAGAAGCTTTATCAATAGGGCGCATTGATGCAAGTACTTGAGAACGTAAAAAATGGTAAGAAGAATTTCTATCTACTCCGGGCCCCGTGACGGGAGCGATGCCCGCTTGTTTGAGGACGGTACTGGCGGAGTGTAGCGTCAAGCCCAATAGTTTTGCCGCTTCGGTGACGCTTATGTAGTTAAGTTTGAATTCGATCAGCGCCGTCTCCTCAATGAGGTAAGCATTGTTTTTGGATCCGCCAACCGAAGCGGCTACCAGCCCGGCCGCTACAAAACAACCGATCTGTGGCGGCCCGACCCCAGGAATTTTGCTGCAGCCGATGAATTCAGCCAAATGCCGGCCTGACTTGGGTCATGTTTTGGAAGCCCGAACCAAGATGCGTCCCGCTTCTGATATTTTTTAGGATGAGGGGTGCACCACTCAATCACTGCTTTGCTTGTTTCAATATTCATCACATGTAAACACGCTCTTTGACTTCTAAATTCGGAACTGTGTAATTCTAAGTGTCGAAGCGCGCTGCGTATTTTGCGTACCGGGATTTGGGTGTTGGCCGACAGCTTCCGCACGGAAATATAATGCTGAGAGAAATTTTCTATATCAGTAGGATCGAATAAGCAGCCATTTTGCTGCCAGCTAATTGGGTGCAGAAGCTTTTCGTTGATAGCGTCCCTTAGAACTTTCACACTTATCAGTAGATTTTTTTCAATTCTCCTAGCTTTATGCCCGAGATAGTTTTCTTTTGGGTGAAACCTTTATTAAGCTTTAGTTGAAGTATGTGTGCAGCCATTGTTTGCACTTCCTCCAAGTGGTAATGGCCCGTTGTCGGGAGAATATTGAATGTTTTGCGAGCTGTTTTCCATTGGTGGTTGTTCAAGTTTTGCCAGGCACAGATTTGGCGACCAGTTAGGTAAAAGGCTGACAAAGGTTTTGTTGTAAGGTTTCGTTGTTGAATAGGAGTGGTGTTTTGTAGTAGAAAAATTTTTACACAGTCCTGATACTCCTCCGCCGGGACCAGAGAAAGTTTGGCACAGATAATTCGTTTGGGTATGTCGGGGTAAAGTACGTGCAGCTTTTCCAGATTGCACAAGATTGCCTTCCGATCCATGTTCAGTAAGGCAAATGCTATCGTGATTAAGGTTCTTACTGCGCTGCATTCGTGTTGATCTTTCTTTAAAAAGTCCAGCAGTTTCAGATATTCGTCAAACCTGCTGAACCGCACGCTGTCTCCCTGTCTGAATAAGTTCAAAAGCTGACATTCAATGTCCGCATCTTCAGGTGTGCAGGCCGGTGACGTTGGCAGTTTTTTGCATCGGCACCTGCCGGATAATAGGCTGCACCAACTCAGATCAGTACCACAACGAGGACATTTATCCAAATATTGGCGTAAGTGATAAGGACAATAGACTGCAAGTCTCAGGTCCTTAATGAAATATTCCCGGCCAGTTGCCCAGCACTCAGAGCAGAAGGCAGATCGGTTTTTTCGCACCATCTCGGCCTTGACCACCTGCCCGCCGATTCTCAATGGCGGCGCGATTGGTAACGGCCCCACCGGCTCGTAGAACCCGCTCAGAAACCGTTCCACATTCCAGCTGGATTGCGTCGCAATGGCTTGGATAATGGGGTGCGTGCGGACGAGTATCGGCCTGTAGAAGTTGGCTTCTCCAAAGAGGTCCTTAAGATCAGTCCTGACTGTACAACCATGTCGGATCGCCATGCGTCTCAGCACGCTGGTAGGACTTTCTTCGGGAAGCGGGGCAGGCAGGAACAGTATTTTACTCACCCTCCGTCTCCTCACAATCCGAAATGAGTTTCAACGCGTCGTCATAAGACAGTCCGAAGGGATTTCCGTCTGACAAGTTTTTCGGCATGTCTGCGTACTGGCAAGCCGTAATGAAATCATCCATCCTCAACTCGAGCTTCTCATTGCGGTACAGGCACGTCTTCAGCGCATCGTTGATGACCAAGCGCATGCGTTTTAGATTGCCTCTGGTACCCACAAACAGAGGAGCCGCGATCGTTGGATCATTAAGGTGGACACCTCTTTCGAGCGGAGCCACTTGATACATCGCCCTATCCAGATGTTTCAACGTCGCGTAGTAGTCGGAGTTATCTCCCGTTTCATAGCGGAAGTTTGAAAGCTCGGCGAAGTATGGATATCTGTTTTCAAAGGCTTCGTCTTCGCGGCGAATGTTACGGCACAGGCAGGTGCCTGAAAGGATCACCGGAATTCCGGAGCCGTTGAGCAGCGAAACAATCCATTGCAGGGAGTCCAGTCGTACCTTCTCGGCCACGGTGGTGATGCAGAGGCGTTGAATTTCGTCGAGAAAAATCACCCTTACCTGAGATGTTTTAAGACACGTGATGAGTTGATGGGTTAGCTTCTCAACGGTACCACTGGGGGTAGCGTTAATCAGCATGCGCAACATGTTCGTGATCAGGCCTTTGACGGTGGCCGGTGAGGGGACCTCGCAATAGAAGACGGGGAGGTTGGAGTAAGTGCCGTCTTTACGATGAGTTTCTGCGTCCGCGACATAATGCTTGCGAAAGTAATTACACAGCGTGGACTTCCCAGTCCCGCTTGGGCCGCAAAGCAGGGCGCACGCTGGTTCACCTAGTGCCTCCGTATTCTCGATCGCATTTTGGATTTGCGAGAATGCGTGCCGGTAGCGCGGATGGAAGACAATTTTGCTTTTGAACGCTTTAAGCACTTGCTGACGCTCGAGTTCCATGATGGTGGACCTTTTGTGCGTGCGGACTGACGGATTATCAGGGCGTTGGGGACACTGACGACGGGGAGGTAGCCCGGCTGTGGCTCACTCCAAGAAGTGTTGCCGGCAGCCGGCTACATCGCTTTTCGCTAACAGAGACGGAGATTGGCGCAGCCCGTGTGGCTGACAGGGCAATGCTCTGCGAGTGGTCGTGATCGCTGGTTGGCACCGAGCTGGGTCTGAGAGGGCACAGGCGAGTGCCTCGACATTGGCATGTGCATGGCCTTAAATCTCCTCAGACGAATAGTCGTCGGGTGTGTTGTCGTGGTAACGGTAGGCCGTGGGCTGCGGTTTCAGCGGCTGCTGCTTGCCGCCGCTGGCAGCGCGCCGGGTCTTGGGCTGCAATGAGCCCTGTTCTTCGGCTCGGCTGTGTTTACGCCGTTGGGCCGGCGTCTTTACTAGGGCTAGCTCATGCAGCAGTGCCACCCTGGCGCGGCGCGCCTTGTGCGAGTCGAAGCTTTTACGCTCGGCCCTCAGACGTTTAAGCGTCAGTTGATGAAGATGCATGGTCAAGCCTTGCTGGTAGTCAGGCTCTACAGCTTGCAGCTCCAACACCTCGTCGGGATAACTGGGATGGCAGGCCCAGGCCAGACCGAGGTCACTCGGGTCGTAGTAGACCAGGAGCTTTTCTGCTTTGGGCTCGCGGTTGGCCAGATACCCTACCGCCGGCCCGGTCCAAAACAGGGAGTTGTAGCGCAGCCGCCCCTGTTGGGGAGAGGCTTGGAACGCACTGAGAAAGTGCTGGCGTAATTCGGACTGTGAATAGCGCCGGGGCGGAAACATCTCGGAGTACGCCGCTTCCCAAGCCCGATTGGGAGACGTGTTCAGACTGCTGTGCACGCGTTCGCAGTACACCTGCGTCACCCAGCGGGAGAAGGCGTTTCTGACGTCGCCGATGGTCATACAAGCGTTTTTTTCGGAGCTGTAGTCACCCCGTGCGCCGATGTTCGAGAAAGTCGTGCCTCGCATCACGTGGGCGATTTCTTTCGACCAAGTTCCGAAGAACGCTTCCACGTGAGGCTTCTGATTGCCGGTAGCAGGCTCGCAATAGCACACCTCACCGCCCAGCATGGCGATAATTCGACGCAGATTCTGCGCGATGAACTCGGCGCCGCTGTCGAAAACGTAGCGGATGGCAACACCGGCGTATGTGTTATCACTGGATAACGATCGCTTGAGTGCCTGAAGGGTCGTGTCCAAAGAGGGGGATTAAATCCGATAGACCAGGCATACGGCATCCGCGTGTAGACCTCTAGGAACACCGTCAGATAGGGGCGGCCAATGACCTCTCCGTCACTGCCCACTACCATCACGTGCATCTGCTGCGTGTCGGCCTCGACGAGTTCGAACAATCGTCCAGGCCGATCCCGCTTGCGAGTCCATCCCTGGTGTTTCTGGGCATATTTGCTGCCATGCTGAGCCAGCGCTCTTTCATAAGCGTCGAGCTCTCGCAGGATACGGTTGAGGGTCGATTCCGATGGGATCTTCAAGCGATCGTGGCTGGGTCTGCCTTCGTTGAAGGCTCCCAGCTCCAGGACAATGGCATCGATCACTTCAGTTTTACAGGCCGGTTCAGCTTTCAGGTAAAACTGGCTGACCTGTTGATTGATCACCTGCTGAACCTCCCAAGGCTGGAGGGCTAAGCGATGTTTTGCTCTCTGCCGTCGGCCGGGTATCAGGGCAAGGCTGCTGTGCCCCGATTTGCAGAAAGCCCGTACCCAACTGCGTGCCGTGCTGAAGCTGGGGGACTGATGTCCTTGATGTCCTTAGCCAGAGCGCTGATCATCAGCGAGCTCCGCTCCCTCGGCATTTTCCCTCCAAACCGTTTGGTGAGCGCATTCACATAATGCCAGCGTCGGTCGAATGCAGCCGCGTAAGGCTTGGGGAGCCCCGCAAGGATTTTCTGTGGATCCTTTTCGATGGGCGCCTCCTGATCTTTGACCAGGTCACAGCGCTTCATCGCACGTAGTAGAACTTCCCGGGTTTGGCGCAATACGATCCGGCGGGCTTCGACGGCGCGCAGTTGCACGGTTTCACCTTGTTGATCGACGACCTGAAAGCGCTGGCCGCGATAGCGGTAGTGTTCACCGATTTTAAATTCAGAGATGTCCATCATGGCCTCCGTAGATCCTGCTTTCGGGCGTGAGCTTCTGCTCAAGGTTGACCCGCAACTCATTCAGAAAGATGGCGTGGCTGATATCTGCGGGAGCGATACCCCTAGCCAGCAGTGCTGCAATGGTCGTCTGTTGTCCAGCATGCGCGACGACCTGAGCACGCACTTCAAGTGCTGCCCGTTTAGAACTGCTGAAGCTGTGGTGATAGAGGTACCGCAGGTTTTGAGTGACCAGACGCTGAGGCAGTTTGTCGTGAATGAGCCACCGGAACAGCACTTCATGCTCCAGCAGCATGGCTTCGACCGCCTTCGTCCAGTCACGCACGTGTGGCCTGGCCTGGTCATCCGGTAGCAGAAACTTGTGGTACACCGACGGTCCGTTGCTGAGCGCAACGAGAAAGTCGGCCTTGTAGCGCAGTTCACCCTTGCACACGGTTGGAGGGCGGCACTGGTAGGTGCGGACATCGTGGTGATACTCGAGGTGAACGCAATAATCAGCCTGCATGAGGTTGCCGCAGGTGATCGGGCCATGGTTTTTTCGTGACGGGAAAAACGTTACTCGACTCCCTGGGCGTCCTTTGCTCAAGGGCGTACGGGGCCGGTTTTCGAGACAATCCCTAGATGTAACAAGCATGATCGTGTTCCTCCGGGGGCGCGCTGAGTTAAGCAGTCATGACTGTCAAGCAAGCTGACCTCCGCGCAGCACGCCATGAGATAAGTACCCAATTAGCGCTAGCAGGGTCTTCCAGGAGACCGTCGTCGCGACGATAGGGGGCTGAGCGCCAACGTCATCGCGGCGAAGATCCGGCCGATGATGTGTGCACGGTGCCGGACTCCAGCGTGGGGAATACGCAGCCCGGTGTCGTTTAGTGAAGTGGCCAACGCCGCGAGAAGATTGCGTTGGTGCATAGTCTGTCCCCCGACATCACTAGGCGCCTCCGCACGACCGGCCTGTTCGGGGTGTGCTTGGACGCAGTGGTGAGAGAGGCGGGTGCGCCAAGGCGGTGGACCGAGTTGTCTATGCGAGGTGTTACCTAGGGCTATAGGCCACCGTAATGGCGGGATATTGCGCAGGTACAATCGATGGCGATGCATGGTCATGTCCTTCAGGTGGATCCAAGCAAAGTGCCGGATCGTCAGCTCACTGTAGGACGGTACGTACATTCATACTTCTAACAGAATCTCTCTAAATTTTTAGATAGGTATTGGCTATAACCATACGGATCAACGGCTTACACTCATTCAGGTTGCGCATTAGTTGGGCGAGAGCTGACAGGCCGTCAAACGACAAAATTGGCGCTAAATTTACGATAGGCATTGTCTATATCTAGATACGTCAGAGAGTTAGCACGACCCAGTTTTCGCATTACCCTGTCATGAACGGTTATAGCCTGTGACGTTGGCATGGGTGACAAGATGCGCTGGCTTCTGTTTCGTAGCGTTCTATAGTTATGTACTGGGGCTACGGGTGGCAGGAAATGACAAAGTGTCGACACTTTCGAAAGTTGCAATATGCCGCTGTCGCAACCGTTTCCTAGGCGCCCAGATGTACCAGATATCGGGGGCTCGTGACCGGAACGAATTTGCCCGTTGGTGCGACTATCTGGATCGTCCGTATCTGTATGCCGTACCGGGCGGTCAGGTGATCGCTGGCGGAGGTGTAGCCAATCCCAAATGGCTGCGCCTGCTGGATGACGGGAGTCAGTTGCAGACGCATTGCCTAAAGCGTCTGATTGCAGTCTTCCCGGTGCTCAATCAGGTGTTGCAGAATCCGTTGTGGACGTTGCTAACTTGGGACTCGGAAGACGCTGAGAGGCCTGCGGCCTTTCTACAGGACCTTCTGCCCAGTTGCCGTGCTCTAGTCCCTAGTTCCTATCGCTGTCGCGTCAATGCGCGGATGAGTTGGGCGCTGGGTATACCGGATTGGAGCAGGCTGGCGATGCCACTGGCCCTGCTAGGCTGCCGCTGCCCGCGCCGGATGCCGCAGCGCCTGTGGTTGCATAAATATTTCAACGACTACCTGACTCTCGTGTCGTTCTCGCCTCAGTGCCAAGGCTGTTTTGCTGACCTGTGGTTACTCATTGACAATTGGTTACGCGCCAGAGGGCTGGAGCCCAATCCGTCACAGCCTGATTGGCCGGTCGACGCCGCCGCGTTTGCTGATCAATGTGCTTTGTGCAACGAACGGTTCGCTGATCTGAAGGAGTGGGGATGGTTGCCCGCCGATGATCGCACCGCGCGGTGCGCTATTGCGATGCTCTGGTGTCTCCGTATTGGTGGCAAAGCGTTTGAAAAAAAGCTGCAGGGCAGTCTGAACCATGGCGTGCGTCGGTGCCCGCCCTTACTAATGAGAGCGATGAGGGCGTTGGACCCACGGCTCGACGTGCCCAGTGCGGTGCGAGTGGACCGATCTCTCGAGGGCTAGCACGTGGCAAGGCCCGAACACTGTTTGCATAGGAAAGGTTTCATGCGCGATGCGTCGACGTGTCTAACAGGCGTTGCAGTTGAAGAATCTGCCGCTGCTCATGCCGTCGGTACAGAGCATCGCTGCGCTGCTTGAGCAGAGCCGCGCGCAGACGTTCGCGTAATTCTGCCTCCTCCGTTTGCCACTGGGCCTGTGCCTGCTGATGACGATGGGCGAGTTGTTGCCACTCGGCTCTGGCCTGGCTGTAATCCCGCGAGTCGGTAAGTGCCTGTCGGCTAGCCAGGCGCGACTCGGTAAGCAGCCGTTCGTTGGCTCTATTGAGAGTGGCCAGTTCTTCCTGTTTGGCGAGCAAGGATGCCTGCAGGGTCCGAAGTTCTTTGGACAACTGCTGGACCTGCTGATCGTGACGAGCCAGTTCCTGTTCTCGCTGAGTCCGTTGTTGCTCCTGATAGTGATCCCGCGAAGCTTTGAGGTGATCGTGACGCTCACTCAAGGCGGTGAGGTGGGCCTCGCGCTCATCTAGCGTGTGCTGCACGTGAGTCAATTGTCGCTGCTGCGCCTCGAACTGGGTCTGCAGGTCCCGGGCATAGCTCTGCGCCGCGGATTCGCGCTGGCGGTGCTCTTCCACCTGTGCATCCAGGCGGTGGACCTGATCCCTTAAAGATTCCACTAGTTCGCGTTGTTGCTCCTGAGCTTGCGCATGCCGCTGCCAGGCTTGATCGACTCGGGTCTGATCGTTCGCGACTGCTTGTTTGGCTGCCTCTTGCAGCCGCTCGGCTACACTGCTGATCAGGCGCCCCAGTTCGTCTTCCAGAGCTACCGGGCCTGAGGGTGCCTGCACGGCACTGAGCTCCTGCAGATAGCGCAGGATGGTGCTTTTGGAGCCCGTGTTGCCCAACTCGACTCGCACCGCGTCAATGCTGGCCCGGATGCCTCGAGCCTGCAGTGCGTCGCGAGCCTTCTGGACCAGCGCCTTGTTGATGCCACCACGTGCCATGGGATGTCTCCTACGATTTCGTAGCTTGTTATGGAGTATGTAAGTACGGGTGTACTTCTGTCCTCTGGTATGTACGAACAGGCGATGGAGTGACGTTTGAGAATCCTTAATTCTCAAACGTGAGAGCGTTTGTGGGAAATATTCGGCTTATCCGTGGTATGCGAGGAGGGTGCGGCATGACGGCCCCAGTGGATCGGTACTTGAAGGCGGCCCGGCGCGAGAGTACGCAGCGACGCTACAAACGCGCGCTAGAGCATTTTGAGGGGGCGTGGGGGGGTGTTGCCGGCGTCCAGTGAAAGTGTCGCGCGCTATTTGGCGGAGCATGCCGAGCGGCTATCCAGCTCTACCCTGCATACCCATCTAGCCGCCTTGGCTCAGTGGCATAAGCGCCATGGGTTTGTGGATCCGACTAAAGAACCTCGGGTGCGTGACGTGCTGCGCGGCATCCGCGCCGAGCATCCCCAACCGGTGAAGCGGGCAGAGGCGCTGCAACTGCAAGCATTGGAGGCCTGCATCACCGGGTTACAGGGACAGGCTACTTCCCCTGTTGCCGCAGAATGCCTGCGTGCATGCCGAGACCAAGCGCTCATCTTGCTTGGCTTTTGGCGGGCGTTTCGTAGCGACGATCTGTGCCAACTGCGCGTCGAGCACATCACAGTCCAACCGGGCGCAAGCTTGGAGATCTTCCTCGCCAGCGGTAAAACCGATCGTGATCACCAAGGAAGGACGGTAGTGGTGCCAGCGCTGAAGCGTTTGTGCCCTGTAACGGCCTATCAGGCCTGGCTGGCGGCCAGCGGTCTGAAGCAAGGTCCGGTGTTCCGGGCCATTGACCGCTGGGGGCATCTGGGTGCGGAGGGACTGAATGCGAACAGTGTGTCGCGGCTGTTGCGGATGGCTTTTGCCCGCAATGGTCTGGATGGGGAGGGATACAGTGGGCATTCGCTGCGCCGGGGTTTTGCGACCTGGGCCAACCGTAACGAGTGGGGGGCTAAGGCCTTGATGGACTATGTCGGTTGGCAGGATGTGCAGTCGGCGATGCGTTACATCGACACAACCGCACCTTTCGGGGACTGGCGGCGGTAAGCGTGTCAATCACGTTGATTGGTGCTGGGAGGATAGAAGGAGGCGAAGAGGTCGTTGCAGCGGCCCTAGGCGACGTGTACGACGAACGCCGCGTCGATATGTTGGGGCTCGGCGATTAGAACCCAGGTAGTGGCTGACAGCGACTTGATCCGGATTGCTGTGGGGCTTCGTGTTGAGGATGGCCAATGATGAGTGGCGCTTCGTGAAGCTCCGGGTCATATGCTGCGACGGAATCAGCTAAGTCGGATGCACTGAATTAGAAACGGACGCCGCTGAAGTCATACCTGTATCCCCCAGCGGATTGGCGGGGGATTGGTAAATGCAAACAATCGCTGCTCTCCATAAGGTCTTACGTGGCCCGGTCGATTTCACTTGTGATCACTACCATGGGGCTGTGTCGCTGGTATCGCACTGGTACGCGAGCGCTCCGGTAAAGCCAAAAGGACTTCTTTCGGACTTCGTTTTGGGCGGCGGTCAACGCAGCAACGTTGCTTAAAAAAACTACTGCTCAGCTAAAGGCTATTCACGCTTCCTTTTCAGCAGTTGCTGAAATTGTTCCTCGGTCAAAGGCTTCATCTGGTAACCCCACGCGGGTGCGCCCGGATACCCGTTATCATTGAGCAATGTTTGGATCTGGTTTGTGAACAAATCATTGCTCCATGGGTGAGAGGTCGGTGTGGCCGAGACTCCGTCCGGGAACATGAAGGCCAGGAATGGGCGCTCGCCTACCTGCGTCACTTCCACACGGAAGCCCTCCTCGTAGTCCTCAGGGTAGTGGCCCTTAGTGTAGGAGTCGATTTTTTCCTGAAGAGCTGAGCGGGTACGGTATTCGGTGAATTCTTTGGTCACCGTGATACCGGCGAACACTACGACTGTTCCTATGGCGCAAATGGCTAGCAATGCTCCGAAACCGATAGCGATTTTCTTCCATTTCAGCAGCGTCACTTTCGCGCCAATTGCGAAGATAAGAGCCGCAACGATCGAAGCAATTACGCTCAGAGAAAATTCGGTGAGTGTCATCTTTATCCTTAAAAATCAGTTATCTGAGATGTAAGAATATCGAGCGTGGATAGCCAATGCCATCATTATGATTCCAGCCATGTTCGTCCATGCCGATATCACCAGCGACGCGACCGTTGTCCTCAAATGAAGGTGTTAACAGGAGCGCGACATGTGTAGCGTCGTTCCACCTGAAATCTGCGCTGCGCTCACGAGTTCTTCGAGCATGTTCGCCGACTTGGTGTAACTGTTTTGTGAGGTGCTGCCGCACTGACAACTGTTCCAGAACGGCGGCGTCGCGTAACCGTCCCAGATTCTGAACAGTGTCCAACGCCACTCGCACATTGCTGCGGCTTACCCCGTAGGCCTCCGAAAAAAGCCTGTTAACTGGGCAACTGATCGCCAACGGAGAACCCCTCGTCAGTTATACGTTTGGTCAGCGTGCCGGTGAGGCCGAGCGAATCAAAATATGATAAAAGCGAAACGATTTTTAGGCTATGCGCTACACTCCTGCCGAATTCCGTAACAGATGACTCCTTGAGCGAATCCAAACCGTGGAATATCTCTCCGAAATCTTGAAGATCCTAGATGGAGCTCTCAAGGCAAATGCCAGCATGGCGTCCAACTATGCTGGTCTCTTGGCTGACAAGCTTGAGAATGATGGTGATAAGAAGCAGGCCCGCATGATCCGAGAGCGACTGGCGCGAGCACCTGTCGCTCTCGCCAGCGCGCAAGATGCTGCCAACGGGCTCAGCCTGTCGAATCTGCCGACCGACGGTGAAAGCCACCTGCATACGGTGGACGTAAGCTATCCGGCACTGGACCATGAGTTGCTGATTCTTTCGAGCGCCGTAGATAGCCGTATTCAGGAGTTCCTGGCCAACATCAATCGATATGATGATCTCGCCAGAGTCGGTGCCGCTATGCCAAGTCGATTACTGACCTATGGGCCTCCCGGCACTGGCAAGACACGTCTTGCCCGTTACGTCGCAGCCAACCTCGCGATGCCGCTTCTCACTGTTCGATGCGACACTCTGATCAGTAGTCTGCTGGGCCAGACCAGCCGAAATCTACGTCGGGTGTTCGAATTCTCACAACAGCGGCCCTGCGTCTTGTTTTTGGATGAGTTCGATGCGCTGGCTGGTGCTCGTGGAAATGAGCGCGACGTGGGCGAACTGCAGCGGGTCGTCATCGCATTGCTTCAGAACATTGATGCAGTGCCTGATAACACGATTATCATCGCGGCAACCAACCACGATCAGCTTCTGGATCCTGCTGTATGGCGTCGTTTTAGCTTCCGGATCCCGCTGGGCGAGCCAGACTTGGCTCTGCGTACCTTGCTATGGAAGCAGTTCCTAGCACCGTTTAATACCGAGGAATTGGATCTTTCCAACTTGGCTAAGGTTTCCGCAGGTATCACCGGCGCAAACATTGAACAGGTTTGTCTTGATACCAAGCGCGCAGCAGTGCTTTCTAACAAAACAGAAATAGATGAGGGCCAGTTGCTCCGCCGATTGGGTTTAAATCTTGCGCTGAGTGGTGGCCGGGTGCTATCTACTGTGGAGTCTGAAATACGGTGGCTTAATGGATGGGCACCTCGATACTTCTCCCTAAGAACATTAGGGCGGCTGTACGACCTGTCGACTAGGCGTATTACCAAGATCCTTAAGGAGGAGATCGTAAGTGGCTCGCAAGAACTTGCCCCCGGGGCATTCGCTGAATGCCAGGGTTGAAAACCCCTTTATTCATATCCCGTTCCAAGCACGGGATCTCAACGCTGTAGATGGCAACGCCAGAAGCCCCAAACCGCTGCTGGATGTTGATGAGGCCTACCGCCAGGCTCTCTCGCGGGGCTTGGCAAGCGCAATGACAGCTCTTTCGCGAGAGAGAGCACTTCATCCTCAAGCATTGACGCACTTGGTTCTCAAGCTGCGAGAACAGGGAATCGCTAAAACCCACAGACCTATCAAGTTGGCTGAAGAAGCCAGCCTCCAACCTGCAGGGCATGCTCGTATCAACGAAATGCTCGTCGGTGCGTCGTCGGAAAGCCTGAACGACTTGAACAGAGTGATCCTCCAGCGCGGGACGCAGAAGATTCTTCATAACTTGAGCGTGATCGAAGAAATTCAGCCTTGGAGCCGTCAGCGGAGGAACCCGGAAGGCAGTGTGCGACTGTTGGAGCACGGCCGCGCGGTTTTGCGACTTTTCCAGTATCAGCACGACGTCTTTAATGCATTCAACTACGAGACCGTGCAGCGCACGCTTAAGTCCTTTTCACTTCCCTTTATTGAGATTGCCCAAGGCCGAGGCTTGCCAGTATTCGCCATTCGGGATCTCGACAAGATTCAAGATGACCATCTCGAGTTGCTGCTCAATTTCCCAGGTATACGAACAGTCTTCGCCGAGCCGGTATTCAGGCCACGCCAGGCTGTTGCCACACCTCAAAGCGGCGAGAATGCCGCTCAGGCTTCGGCCGAGCTGGACGGTCTGCCGACAGTTGGGGTCTTCGATACCGGGGTGAGCCCCTCGGCCAAAGCAATCGCTCATTACGTCGCGTCGCGTGACACTTACGTACTGCCGCCGGATACCAACTACGAGCACGGCACTGCGGTTGGATCACTGGTAGCCGCCGGAGCTCACTTCAACAATAAGCACGCGTGGCTGCCTTCAACGCCCGCGATGATTCATGACGTCTGTGCGTTGGAAGTCGGTGGGTCAAACATGTCGGATTTGGAGCTGCGGCTTAGCCAGGCAGTACGTCGGCGTCCTGATGTTAAGATCTGGAACATTTCGATCGGTGGCGATCCTTGTGACGAAAGCCTGTTCGGCGACTTTGCCATGACGATGGATGAGCTAAGTGACAAGTACCAAGTGCTCTTCGTGGTAGCAGCCGGGAATTACAACGACGAGCCTCGGCGGCAGTGGTTAACGCCTGCGACTTTGGCGGACAGGATTTCCTGCCCTGGTGAGTCCGTGCGGTCACTCACTGTCGGCTCGATCTCACATATTAATGCAGCTGACGCACTGACTGCCATTGGCCACCCAGCACCATACTCGCGCTCAGGTCCCGGACCGGTGTTTACACCAAAACCCGACATCACCCATGTAGGTGGAGGTGTGCACGCGCCGTGGAACGCCGGTCAGGCAAGTCTTTTAGTTCTTGGACCTACCGATCAGTTGCAACCAGCTACGCAGCACCGTTGGCGTCGAGCATGGCGGCTCATGCCTGGCGGGCCATCGCCGGTCGTCCTGGGCTTGATCCCTCGCCGTCGCTAGTCAAAGCGTTGATGATTCATGCCGCTCAGCTTTCATCGCCTGATTACGATGCATATCATCGCCGCTACCTCGGCGCTGGACGGCCAGATGATGTATTGAAAGCGCTCTACGATTCCAATGACAGCTTCACCTTAGTGTTTCAGGCCAATCTAGTTCCTGGAAACATGCGTTGGCGAAAGGCCAACTACCCTATGCCGGACGTGCTGATGGATGGGGACAAATTTCGCGGCGAAATCATCATCACGGCCGCTTACGCTCCACCGCTGGACCCGAACGCTGGAAGTGAATATGTACGCGCGAACATTGAGTTGAGCTTCGGCCTCATCCATGGCGAAACAATCAAGGGAATGGTTCCTATGGATAGCGATGAGGGACGAAGTGGTTATGAGGCTGCGCAGATCACATGCGGTAGCAAATGGTCACCCGTAAAGGTGCATCGCAACAGTTTCCCTAGAGGCGTCACAGGTGAGCAGTGGGGGTTGCAGGCGACTGCTCTGCTGCGTGCATATGAGCCAGCTCTGATAGAGCCCTTGCCAGTTCATATCATTGTCACAGTCCGGTCGCTGGATGGAGATCCACAGGTTCGCGCGGCGGGCCTTCGAGCCCTTGCCCAGACCAACTGGGTGAACACACCACTGCCTGTGCGAGTACCGCTCCGCGTGTGATCAAGATGATTGGCGTAGCCTGATAGATATCGGACGTAGACTCTTGGGTCGTATTTTCTATCTATCAGGTCAAGAGGCCATGAGGAGATCGCCCGAGTTGCCAGGGGCCGCCATTGCCGCAGGGCTGGTCCTTCTCCCTTGCTTGGTTCCTTAGCCGTTATGGCAGCGCCACTGAGAGGGCTCGGCTTAACACTGCTCTATCTGATTGCGCGCAACGCATGATCGAGCCAGGAGGGGATGAATTAGATCGAGATGGCTAGTCGAGGAAGTTGGATATGCGCTTTGGCGAAGTAGTAGAAACCGCATGCTTGTCGGGCGTCTTCGCCGGGAAACCGCAGTCCATGGTGCTCATGAGTTGAGTGAAGCTGAGCTGTCGGAAGGCATGCGCGATGCGAGGAGCTTCATAGACCGCTTCGCAAAATTAGTTGAACCTAGATTTATTGCAATAGAAGGGCGGCGTGTCTAGGGAACCAGGGTCGATTCAATCCGTCGACCATCCTCCGGCGCTCCGAGTTACGGGAGGGGTGCACCAGAGGTTCGGGTGGGAGTTTGTCGCCGTCTGTAGAATCAGTATTTCGCAGAGGAAAAGCTAGAAAATCACCGTTCGTGAACCAATTCAAGATCACAAAAGACCTTGGATTTCTTAAGTAATCCTATGATTTTTAAGTGTTATTTTGTATTTTTTTTGAAAGGGCGTGTCACCTATATCTAGAGAGAGCTGTTCCGATTTCGGTAGAAAGGTCTCATCAGAAGCCATTTGAGATCTACCAAAATGAATAACTTTCGCAAAGCTGTAGAAGCTCTGGAAAAACTCGCATCTAAGGCAGACAAACTAGTTCCGCTCGTTCTGTCCTTCGCGATCTTCGCTGCGATCATCGTCATCGGTTTGCAACAAGGAGTAGGCAAATGAGGATTCTCCCTTGGGTGAAGATGCCAGCACTTTGGATTAAGGCAGGGGGACTGCGAGACTTCGGGTGGGCTAACACGAGCAATGTGTCGCGTTCCTCAGCCATCGCAGCGTTGCAGCTGTACATCGCACTGATGACTGTCGCAGAGGAGGACTGGCGGACTGATGGCTGCAAGCTGGTTGCAGACATTACGTACAGCGATCTGATGCGGATCACCAATCTAAGTCGGCAGCTGGTGGCAGCAGGTCTGGAGGGTTTGGTGAAGGCTGGCCGGATCACGAGTGAGAAACAAGGCCGGAAATGCCGGTACCTGATTACCGGCTACGACTTCAGCGGCAATTGGTGCAAGCTGCCGGCTAGGGCTTTGTACATTCCGCTGAAACAGACGCTGATCGAGCCCTTCCAGTTGTTCCAGAAGCGGTCGGTTTGCGAACTCGATGCGCTCAAACTATTCCTTTATTTTGCTTTCGCCCGGGATAACAAAACGCCATACACGATGGCGTCGTTCGAAACGATCTGCGAAAAGACAGGCGTGCCCGAAAAGCGCATTCCCCGAGCAAACGCGTTTCTCATCAACTGCGGCCTTCTGGCCAACTTGTCGCGAGAGCATTCGGAGGACGTCAAGAAGAAGGAACCGAACAAATACTTTTTGCGCGGTTACAGGGAGCTTTTTGTAGGCCAGCAGGCTATCACGCCCGCGCCCGCAGCCTAATAGACTGAGTCCGACCTGTTCAGGTTCTGTTCATGCTGGAACATACCCATCCGTGAACAAATCGGGCGATCACCGATAGTATCACTAGCTTTTGTGCCCTCAGGACGGCAGAGATCGTGCTGAACGACCTACGCCAACCAGGCGAGCTTGCAGAATACCGGCTCGCGACCAGGCAGACGGTTGCCTGCGATCAGTTCTTGCAGGAAATGAACACCACCAACGGCGCTGGGGCAGAGGCACGATGCGCTCTGCCAGCGTATCGGTTGCTCCCGACTGAGGTATGCAGAGGGAGGTGATGAGCCAGCGGTACTCGACACGGCTCGATCAATTCTGGAGGGTGAGTGCTAATGACTCAAAGCCTGTCAGGAAGCCCTCGCTCTCGAAGCCTGCTCCTGGTCCTGCTACAGCAAATGAGTGATGGTCCACCCTTGATCGACCAATGCCGTTTTACACTCGTCCGAGACCCGTTCTGCGTTGACTGCCAAGCATAGAAAGCTGGTAGGTCGCGACATACCGACATACAGGTTTCGAAATTGAGAAAGCTGAGTCTCAGGCATTTTCCCGGAGCGAGTGCCAATCCCAGCGATGATGGGTAATGCCAGCTGTACGTCGAAGCGACGACTTGGATGGCCGAGAGACTCCATGACGAGGGTTGCCAGATGCGTTTCGCCTTTCATCGAGGCGAGGGTACCGATATGAACATCTAAGTTGCGACCATTTTTTTCGATAGGGCACATGGACCGGTGGGCTCCGTGAACAGCCATGGCCTCTGGCCGCTCAAAAACCGGGAGCGCGGCGAATATCTGTGGCGTCATGTGATTAGGTAGCAACGGACGCAACCTCACGTATAAAAAATTCACGATACGGATGCGCCTAGCTTCATCCGCATCGCTCACGTTTGTCATGCACAGATCACGAATCAGTAGCCGGAAGGCTGAAACATCTCCATCAGCATCACGGAGTTTTCGAATTAGCTGATGATCGGTTTTCAAGCCTTCGACAATCTCTGCCTTGGCCGCGCGCAGTACCAGAAACAGTGCTCTGCGGATCTCCTCAAATCTTGATGAAAATGATGCGTTTACGGCAGGCTTGGGCCCCCGAGAAGCGCCCAGACTCGCACAAGCTTGAGTCCGGGTGATTTGTCGCCACCCGAAGCCGGCCAGTAGTCTAAAAGGGTACGGCCTGCTAACTGTGTTAAGGCATCCCCTTGTTTGCGAGCGCAAAGGGCTTTGACTTTTCCACTGGTCAGATCGGCATCGCTGAACCGGTCTAGTACATGGCCTCCAAACGTCGAAATCACATCCTGTACTCGCCCTGTGCTGTAGACGATCAGCATGGACGCGTGTCGGTCTTCGGCCTCTCCAGTAACAGCAGTGCCTGCCAGCTGTGTTCTAGACACAGACTTAGCGATGTGGGGACCGAAGCGCTTGCTGGAGGAGATCGGAATTGCGTCGCCTCGGGGAAAGTCAGGTTTTCCGCGCCTTCCGAGCTTCCAAGGATTCGTTGGTTGATGTCGCCGAAGCGCTGAATGGTGACGGTCTCATCGAACATCAACTGCAACAAACGCTCTTGCTCCCAGGACGTGTCCTGCATTTCGTCGATGAAGACGATAGGGAACCTTCGGGATAGCTGGCTGCGAACCTTAGGGAAAAGGGTCAGCAAACGCTCTGCGTATGCAAACATGTCTGCGTGCCGGAAAACCCCTTCAGCAGTGAGCTTTTCTTTGATACCGACGATTGTCGGAAGCGTTTTCGCGCCTGGTTTAGGAAGCGAGCCAAACTCGCTGGCGAGGTCCAGAGAGGCACCTTTGTACACCAGCCCCTCTAGCATGGTCGCAACGCTCGCATTGTTTTGCATATAAAGCTTCAAGCCAAAGTTAGCTTGGGCTAACGCCAATGCCCGGCGAGCGAAGATATCGTTGTCGATCACATCGACAGTTATCCCATTGCTTCGCAGGTAGGGTAGAGCCAGAAACTGATTCACCATGGCGTGAATCGTCCCGATGAAGTGGGGATGCGTGAGCAGGCGACTCCCGTCATGGCTTGTACTTAACCGATGTCGAATCTCATCCCGGGCGACATTGGTATGACTGAGCACACAAACGCCTGCGCGGCTTGAGGTCCATCTACGGCTCAGCATCAGGAGCTTCGCAGCTAGTACCGTGGTCTTGCCACTGCCTGGCGCGGCGTTTATGTCACGAGACTGGTTCTCCAGTAATACGGCGCGCCGCTCTTGATCATCGAAGTTCAAGTCGGGTGTCAATTCGCGTAGAGCCGCAAGATCGCCAGCATTGATCACAGGGACTGTCATGGCTCAGCCCTGCCAGTCAGATGCCGTAACGCCTGCTTTAGGTAAGGTGGGAGCTTGTTGAACAGCTCATTGCCTTTCCCATAGTCGCCTGTTGAAATCAGGTGAGCGGCGTACTGGGCGGTGATCGCTTTCGATGCATCTTTTTCAACGAGCGGCTGGTAGATGAGTGACGCCAATTCCACTGCCGAGTGTCCGGCGTTCGAGAGTTCTTTCCAGCGCTCGCCTGCCTCGACGATCGTCTTCTTCTCATCATCCTCCGTCAGCCGTTCACCCCTTGAATCTGCCTTCTTCGCTAGGTGAATTGCGTCATGCATCAACTGGGCACATCCATGAAGGGCAAGATCGAATTCCAGCGTCCAGTTGTTGGAGACGCAGACAATAGTGCTACCACCTTGGGCGCGGTCGACCTTCGTTTTGATCAGTGCCTCGACTTCCTCTGGCGTGTAGTCTTTTTCGAATCGTTTACGTTTGTTCTTGGGAGGAGATATGTAGGTCGCCTCATTGGGAACGATGTCACGATCCGTGATGCAGGCGACAGGAATGGGAATCGCCGAGCCATCAATCGGCTGCAAGATCCGGGCGTAGTGATAAAGCCCAACTCCGCCGACGTTAACGCAAGAAATGCCGTGTTCGTTAAACGAGAATCCTGAAGCTGCAGCCAGAGCGGGCAGCAGTAGCGCTTCTGCTGGCCCTTCCACGATCGCAACGCCGCGAGCGAAGAATAGATTCGCTTTGGTAGCATCTATAAAGCGTCTCAAGAACTCGTAGTCGCTTTTCAGTAACCTGGTTTTCCCGTGGGCCAAGCTGAATAGCTGAGCACGGTTTACCAAAGTCAGGCTCGCGATATCCGCACCTGCCACCAGAGAAGGGCTGTGGGTAGTCATAACGATCTGAACAGGCCGGCTATCTGGCTCAGCCGCCATAGAGGTGCGTTCGAGAAGCTGCTGAACGCGCTCCTGCAGCTGCGGATGGAGATGGGCCTCGGGTTCCTCAATCAGCAGCAATCCGAGTTCATCACCGTCCCGGAGCAGAACCAGTTCGGTCGCCATGAACAGAGCGTTGTTATAGCCGAGTCCGCGAATGCACCGCTCCCCAGGGTCGACGGTGGAGGATGGCAGTAGCGCCAATTCGAAGCGCTCCAGAATGGGTTGTAGCCCCAGTTCCGGAGCGATCTGGATACGTGACGAAAGGGCATCGCCGGCAAACGCGAACTTGTTCAGGTAGTTGTCGTTGATGTCGTCCTGGACATCTCTGATGACCTGATGCTCGCCCAAGTGGTGCTGAGCAAACGCCATCAGCCCGACCAGGTTGCTAGGGACGGTAGCTGGAGCCGCTAGGTCGAAGTCATTTTGCTCCTGCCCATCAATGCGTTTATGAGCGCCCAAAATTTGGGACAGCCGTGACTGACGACCAGGGCGTAACTCGGCTTCGGCATCTCGAAGGGGGCGCAAGTAGGTGGCTCGGATGAGTTCGCGCACCGCCGTGCCGATCTCTGGCCCCGTGCCATTCGGGCCCGAGCAGGTGATTGCCTCGACCCGTCCACGCTTGTTGGCCTTCGGTGGTATCCAACGCGCCTGCAGATAGACGATCAAGCTATGAGACCCGTCTGCTTCGTGGGTCATCCATTCGAGAACGGATGCCTCTTGCGCGGGGTCTAAATCCACAAGAGTGGCTTCGATGAACAAAGAGCGTGCTCGTGTTGTGCCCGCGATGTGAAAGTCGGTTTCGAAAAGGCGAATGAACTCGTAGCTGGTTGTCCACAGCACATAGCGAATCGCGTCGATTACGGAGGTTTTGCCGGAGTCGTTTTCCCCGACGAGTATGTTCAGTCCGGGGGCAAGCTCCCAATTAAGTGATGGGGCAACCGTACCGTCGCCAAACGCACGAAAATTTGACGCCCTGATCCGCTTCAAATGCATCTTGCTTCTCCGTCCTATTGGAAAGCCTGTCCCGAATGGCGTAAGGCAGTCCGTGCACTCTGTGGGTGTGATTGGCTTTTATCACGGGAGGAAGCGGGTCGGAAGGGTAATTCAATGGCAGCAAGCCATTACTAGGGGGTGGAATGAGGATTCCATGGGCACTTGAAGACCAAATCCATGAATACACATTCATTTCATGGCCATTTGGACAGTGAATTTCCACTGATTCTATCCAAGCCCAGGCAAGCAGCAATGCAGGACTATTCACACCATCGGCCTATCTGATTCAGCGGTACATGGACAGGGCCGCATCAGCACATCAGCTTCGTACCGCTGGAGGTTGCGGAAGAAAAACTCCGTTCTTTGTCCGGGATTTGTTGACTACTACATGTCGATCCTTGCCGTAAAAACATGAAGGGATGCTAGACTCCTCGCGAGGTCTAGCATCCCAGATCTTGCACCACCATAGCCCTGACCAGTCAAGACTCGACCCTCAGCTGGTTCAGGGCTTTCATTTTGAGGGCATCGAGGTGGATGGATTAGCACTCGATGCCCGTGACTCTTCTCCTCGCGATCCGCATACGGCCTCCTTACGTAGGTCTTACTTTTTACGTTGCACCACCACAGCCCCGACCAGTCAAGACTCGACCCTCAGCTAGTTCAGGGCTTTCATTTTGAGGGCGTCGAAGTGGGTGGGTTAGCACTCGATGCCCGTCGCTCTTCTCCTCTCTATCCGCATACGGCCTCCTTACTCAGGTCAACATTTTTGCGTTGCACCGCCACAGCCTTAACCGGTTAAGACGCGACCGTTAGTCGGATCTGCGCTTTGATTTTTGAGGGCCTCGAGGGTGTGGACGGCACTCAGTGCTCCAAAATCTCCTATGCATTCGCTTTAGACCTCCCGGTGCGTTTCTGCTTGGTGGGTGGAGGCGGCGGAAGTGGTGTGGATGCGTTCAAAGCCTGTTTGGCTGCCTCAGCTGCCGCCGCCGCAGTCGCTTTCTCTGCCTCTTTGCACGCAGCCCAATAGGTGTGGACTGCCTCAATGTCGCCATAGGCACCGATCTCGGGCAGTCGCTCGATGAAGCGGCTATACAAGCCATCCTGAACCTTAACTGCATCGCGCATCCACTCAACCGCAGCGTTAGGATTGGTGAGCATCACATAGTGGAACTCCCCTGATGCGCCCGGCTTGGTAGTGATGAACTTCAGCTCCCGGAGCGTCTTCATCCGGCGACGCCAGGTGTCCACAGCCCGCTCCCCGATGAACCCTGCTTCAGCAGCAAAAGTGCTGGGATTCTCGATGGTGATGACCGGATGATCGGGCATCCGCGCCCATAGACAAAACAGCACATGGCCGGCAGGCTGTCCCTTCGACTGGGCGTCGATTATCTGCATAGCAATAGGCAGGGTCCGAGGAATCGTGCTGAAACCGTCGTGAGTTTTGCGCGTCCATTTCCACGCCTCTGGAACGTCGGGGAAGTGGACTAGCATCAATTGTTGAGCGCGTTCCGCCATCGTTAAGCGGCGTTTTGCTGACTGTTTTGCGTTGGCCATTGTGCAGCCCTTATCCGATTTCTGTTGAGCTCAGTTTCCTGACATCCGTTGCCGATGACAAACCGTCATTACGCGCCCATATCACGCATCTCAACGCGCGTGAATGAACGATACAGACCACTCAAATTCATGATATGAGACTAGTTCAGATGCTCGAATTGCGTGATATCACGCAGAAAAAATTTATAATTTCATGAATTTATTGGTTTTATTATTGTTTTTCGGTGCTCGGCGTGCTGAAGGTACTCAGCGTGCTCGGTGTGCTCGCCGTGCTGCCGGGTATAGGGTGCGGGAAGAGGGGCATGGCGAGATGGGGCTGCCTCCATTTTTTCGCACCTTAAGGTCCGATCGCCCTCATGGAAGAAGACGTTTCGTTATGTCTACGACTTTGGCGACAACTGGGAACTGCGCATCAAAGTCGAGAAAACCTTGCCCGCGATTATGTTCCCACAGGTGCCGTGGTGCATCGATGGGGCCAATAGACGCCCGCCGGAAGATATTGGTGGTGTGCCTGGTTATGAAGAGTTTCTGGCGGCGTTGGCAGATCCGAATCATCCCGAACATGAAGAAATGTCAGAGTGGTATGGGGATGATGGATTTGATCCGACAGCGTTTGACTGCGACTGGGTCAACCAATGGCTGAAGAAACAGGTGAAGGCCTGATCAGCAAGAGGGTGCTGGGCGGGCGGTTACTTATTGTTCATGAAAACCACCTCTCTATCTCTACAGATTTGCGACACCAAGGTGCCTAATACGAATGACACCTTCGCTTCCAGTTCTGTTCCGCAAACCAGTCTGAGAGTCGGCGCCATCGCAGCAACGTTTGCGCCCGTGCGAAGCCATGGATGTGATTTGCTGAGCAACGCTAATAAGCATACTTCATGCAAATCGCTGTTTTTGGTGTAATGTTAGGACACTAATCACATAGAGATTTCCCATGTCCAAGCTCGCAGAATTCCGCCAACTCGAAAAACACCTGGCCGAACAGCTCGACGCTCTCGAAGCCCTGAAGGGCGATGCTGGCCTCAAGAAAGAAATCGAATTTGAATCAAAGCTGTGCGACTTGCTTGCCAAGTATGGCTACAGCCTGAAAGACGTAATCAACCTACTTGATCCACAAGCCGGTCGTCGTGCTCCCGCTGCCCAGTCGCAATCGGGCACGCATAAGCCACGCCAGATGAAGGTCTACAAAAATCCGGAATCTGGCGAAGTTGTCGAAACCAAAGGTGGCAACCACAAAACCCTGAAAGAGTGGAAAGCGAAATACGGTGCCGACAAGGTTGAGTCCTGGCTGACCAAGTGATCTAGATTTGAGTACAAAAGGGCCCTGCCAATTGTAGGCGGATTACTTGTTAGCAAGCCTCACCATAAATAAAAAAAGCTTTCGGATTTCTCCGAAAGCTAGCTGCTGAATTCATAACGGCGGGTGACCAAACCAAGTGAACTTCCACACGCCCTGATCGCGGGTCGTTCAAGTTCATGCATTCAGGCAGAAACTTTTTACGGGTATGTCGCAAAGCTGCGGGTCGAGGCTCCTTAGAACTAGCAGCGTATTTCCTGCTGGCAAGTCATAGACCTGGCCCGCCTGATAAGAGGTTAGGTAACAGCTTTTACCATGTCCTCAATGACCTTCTTAGCATCGCCGAAGACCATCATGGTTTTGTCCAGGTAGAACAGTTCGTTATCCAGACCGGCGTAGCCGCTGGCCATCGAGCGCTTGTTGACGATAATGGTCTTGGCTTTAAACGCGTCGAGGATCGGCATGCCGGCAATCGGCGATTTCGGATCGTTCTTCGCAGCCGGGTTGACCACGTCGTTGGCGCCCAGCACCAGTACCACATCGGCCTGACCGAACTCGGAATTGATGTCTTCCATCTCGAACACCTGGTCGTAAGGCACTTCGGCCTCGGCCAGTAACACGTTCATGTGCCCCGGCATCCGACCTGCCACCGGGTGAATCGCGTACTTCACGGTCACACCGTGATGGGTCAATTTCTCGGTCAGTTCCTTTAGCGCGTGCTGCGCCCGTGCTACCGCCAGACCGTAGCCTGGAACGATGATCACGGTGTCAGCGTTTGTCAGCAGGAAGATCGCGTCGTCAGCCGAGCCGGATTTCACCGGGCGAGCCTCCTTGGCGCCTGCCGGGCCAGCATCGGCGGTATTGCCGAAACCACCGAGCAGTACGTTGAAGAAGGAGCGGTTCATCGCCTTGCACATGATGTACGAGAGGATCGCACCGCTGGAGCCGACCAGCGAGCCGGCAATGATCAGCATCGAGTTGTTCAGCGAGAAACCGATACCCGCCGCTGCCCAGCCGGAGTAGCTGTTGAGCATCGACACCACGACCGGCATGTCGGCGCCGCCGATCGGGATGATGATCAGCACGCCGAGCACGAAGGCCAGGGCCAGCATCACGGCGAAGGCGGTGTAGTCGCCGGTGAGCATGAAGGTCACGCCCAGACCCAGTGTGGCCAGGCCCAGCAGCAGGTTCAGCTTGTGCTGGCCGCCGAACTGTACCGGTGCACCCTGGAACAGGCGGAACTTGTACTTGCCGGCCAGCTTGCCGAAGGCAATGACCGAGCCGGAGAAGGTGATGGCCCCGATGGCGGTACCGAGGAACAGTTCCAGGCGGTTACCGGCCGGGATCGCGTCGCCGAGGTTCTGCACGATGCCCAAGGACTGCGGCTCGACCACGGCGGCCACGGCGATGAACACCGCGGCCAGGCCGATCATGCTGTGCATGAAGGCGACCAGTTCGGGCATCTTGGTCATTTCCACGCGTTTGGCCATGATCGAACCGGCGGTGCCGCCAATCAGCAGGCCGACGATCACGTAGACGATGCCATCGTGTGCGAGCTCGGCGCCGAGCTTGTAGATCAGGCCCACCGTGGTGAGGATCGCCAGGCCCATGCCGAGCATGCCGAACAGGTTGCCACGACGCGACGTGGTGGGGTGCGAGAGCCCCTTGAGCGCCTGGATGAAGCAGACCGAGGCGATCAGATACAGGGAAGTAACTAGGTTCATGCTCATGCTTGCTGCACCTCGGCCTTGACTGCGGCGGCCTTGGCAGCCGGAGCTTTGGCCGCTTTTTTCTTGAACATTTCCAGCATGCGCCGGGTCACCAGGAAGCCACCAAACACGTTGACCGCGGCCAGGGCCACGGCCAGGGTGCCCATGGTCTTGCCCAGTGGGGTCACGGTGAGGGCGGCGGCGAGCATGGCGCCGACGATGACGATGGCCGAGATGGCATTGGTCACCGCCATCAGCGGTGTGTGCAGGGCCGGTGTGACGTTCCAGACCACGTGGTAGCCGACATAGATGGCCAGCACGAAGATGATCAGGTTGTAGATACCGTGAGAGATCAGCATGTCTTCCATTGTTTTTATCCTCAGCCGTTTTTGCGCACGATCTGGCCGTCGCGGCACATCAGGCACGCGGCGACGATATCGTCTTCCAGGTTGATCACCAGTTTTCCGTCTTTATCGAACAACAGTTTCATGAAATCCAGCAGGTTGCGGGCGTACAGCGCCGAAGCATCGGCCGCCACGGCGCTGGCCAGGTTGGTCGGGCCCACGATGGTCACGCCGTGTTCGACTACCACCTGATCGGCAATGGTCAGTGGGCAGTTGCCACCCTGAGCGGCGGCGAGATCGATGACCACTGAGCCCGGCTTCATCTGCGCGACAGTCTCGGCGCTTAGCAGCGTCGGCGCTTTGCGGCCCGGAATCAGCGCGGTGGTGATGACGATATCGGCCTGCTTGGCGCGCTCGTGCACAGCCTGGGCCTGACGCTGCATCCAGCTCGCCGGCATCGGCCGCGCGTAACCGCCGACACCGACGGCGCACTCGCGCTCTTCATCGGTCTCGTAAGGCACGTCGACGAATTTGGCGCCGAGGGATTCGATCTGTTCCTTCACCGCTGGACGCACGTCGGACGCTTCGATCACTGCACCCAGACGTTTCGCCGTGGCTATCGCCTGCAGGCCGGCCACACCCGCGCCGAGAATCAGCACGCGCGCCGCTTTCACGGTGCCCGCAGCAGTCATCAGCATCGGCATGAAGCGTGGGTAATAGTGAGCGGCGAGCAGCACCGCTTTGTACCCCGCGATGTTCGCCTGCGACGACAACGCATCAAGACTCTGCGCCCGCGAGGTGCGCGGTGCCGCTTCTAGTGCGAACGCGGTAATCCCGCGCTCGGCCATTTTGGCGATGGTTTCGTTGTTGAACGGGTTGAGCATGCCCACCAGCACCGTACCGCGCTTGATCAGCGCCAGTTCGGCATCGCTTGGCGCGACGACTTTGAGGATCAGCTCGGCGCCAAACGCATCGTTGGCACTGCCAATGGTTGCGCCGGCGGCTTCATAAGCACTGTCAACAACGCTGGCTTTGACGCCGGCGCCGGTTTGCACAGTGACCTTATGGCCCTGGCCGATCAGTTTTTTGATGGTTTCCGGGGTTGCAGCAACACGTGTTTCACCCATTTGTATCTCGAGAGGAACGCTAATATGCACTTCCCACCTCCGTAATATTATTCTTGTAAGAGACGTTGCTACCTGCCTTTTAGGGGAGGAGCCCATGACTGCAAACGGTCGACACCCATTATGGGAAGCGCTAAATCGCAGGCACCATTGATGAGTGGCAGAAAAGATATTGCATACGTATGCAATAATCAACTCCTTTGTATGCTGCTTCAAGTGCCGATAGTTTTTGGGTGAGAAAGGAAAAGCGGGTGTAAAGGAGAGGAGAAAAGCCCCCGCGTAGTGAGCGGGGGCAAAATCGAACGATGGAAAGGGGGAAATTACTGAATCATCTGCCAGACGGTATTGCCATCGATTTCTCTTAGTCCTGTCTCAGGTAGACGTGTGCTACCTCGAATAATGAGCTGGCCCGCTAATACCTCTTGAATGGATGGAGTGGTATTGGCTGCGAGCTGGGCGCGAATAACATCAACTGTTCGTTGCACCAACTGGTCGATTGGCTGCAGGTACGTGGTTAGCCCAATCATTGGCCATTTTGACATCTCGATGTTGTCGAATCCGACAATCGAAATATCTTTCCCGGGTATCAGGCCGCATTCACGGGTGACTACATTCAACGCCGCAAGAGCCATTAAATCGTTTGCACAGAAAATCGCATCTGGGGATTCGCAAGGGACATCAATCGACGGGTGGCCTCCATAGCCGTTTGAAAGCTGTAGTTGCCTACCTCCCGTAAAGGTGCAGGAAATCCATGCTCTTGGAGTCTCTGCGAAAAACTACGTTCTCGGTCACGGCTTGTGGAAGAGCCTTCGTGCCCTGCGATGAAGGCCAAGTTTTGATGGCGTGTAGACACTAGGAAGTCGGCGATAAGAGCGCCCCCTTGAGCGTTGTCACTGGTCACGCTCGAGACTGTTTCGCTGTCATTTTTCCGGTTGAGGAGCACAACAGGGAGACCGGTTTGCTTGCATTCCTCAGCAAAGTGCGACGAAAGAGTTGCGGATACCAGAATCAATGCTTCGACACGATGCCGCAGCACCTCTTCAAGGATTGGGTCTGAATCCTCATTGGTAACCATCGAGAAAAGCAGCACTCGATACTCCATGGACTCAAAAGCTTTGGAAAGCGCTTCGAGCACCTCGGAGTAGAAAGGATTGGCCATGCTTGGAATGACTACACCGATGAGGTTTGATCGGCGGGTAATTAATGAGCGTGCGACCAAATTTGGACGATATCCGAGCTCTGCTGCTGCAGCTTCGACTTTTTCCCTGGTTTTTGGGGCCACACTCGCGCCCTTGGTGTAGGTACGCGATACCGCAGACTGAGAGACTCCAGCGAGCCTAGCTACGTCGTGGGCCGTGGCGGGGCGGCGAATAGATTCAGCCATGGACGGTTACCCTGAACGAAAATAAAAATCGCATCCTACGCATCTACCCCTTTTCAAACCACTGAAGAGTCTTCTATGATGGCTCTGCATACGTATGCACTCATCCGAAAAAAACAATCCCAGGAGACTGCAAATGGCTAAGTGGCTGAAGAAAGGCGCTGAAGCGGAAGCCGTAAAATCTGCCGACCGTCAGGTTCGCGACACTGTTGAAACAATTCTTGCCGATATCGAAGCGCGTGGAGATGCCGCGATACGCGACCTCGCCGTTAAATTCGATAAAATGGAACGTGACAGCTATCGGCTTACTGCCGCAGAGATCGACGCCTGCTACTCACAACTGACTAAGCGCGACATTGCCGATATTGAGTTTGCTCAAACCCAAGTGCGTAATTTCGCGCAACATCAACGCAACAGCATTCAAGATATCGAAGTTGAAACCTTGCCGGGCGTTATTCTCGGCCACAAAAACCTGCCAATGAATGCCGCAGGCTGCTACGTTCCAGGGGGTAAATATCCACTGCTGGCGTCAGCCCATATGTCGGTCATTACTGCAAAGGTCGCAGGTGTGCCGCGTATCATCACCTGTGCTCCTCCTTTCAATGGAAAGCCTGCACACGCGATTGTCGCTGCCCAGCATATGGCTGGCGCTGACGAAATTTATTGCCTCGGTGGTATCCAGGCTATCGGCGCAATGGCCATTGGTACCAAAACCATCGCTCCTGTAGACATCTTGGTGGGCCCAGGCAACGCTTTCGTAGCCGAAGCCAAACGCCAGCTGTTTGGTCGTGTGGGTATCGATTTGTTCGCAGGCCCAACCGAAACTCTGGTTATTGCTGATGACACCGTCGACGGCGAAATCTGTGCTACCGACCTGCTCGGCCAGGCCGAACATGGCCCTGATTCCCCAGCAATTCTACTGACCACTTCCGAGAAGCTGGCCCGCGATACCATGGCTCAAATCGAGCGCCTGCTGCAGATCCTTCCTACCGCCGGTGTTGCTCGCCAAGCTTGGGAAAATTTTGGCGAAGTAATCGTGGCTGATAGCGACGAAGAAATGTTGTCGATTGCCAACGATTTGGCATTTGAGCATGTTCAGGTGATGACTAAGGATCCAGACTGGTTCCTCGCCAATATGCGTAACTACGGTGCTTTGTTCCTTGGCCCACGCACTAACGTAGCATTCGGTGACAAGGCAATTGGTACTAACCACACTCTGCCAACCAAAAAAGCTGCCCGTTACACCGGTGGTCTGTGGGTCGGTAAATTCCTGAAAACCTGCACATATCAGAAAGTTATGACTGACGAAGCTTCTGCTTTGGTTGGTTCGTACTGCTCGCGTCTTTGTGCGCTGGAAGGTTTTGCAGGGCACGGTGAGCAAGCAAACATCCGCGTGCGTCGCTATGGTCATAAGGATGTTCCATACGCAGGTATCGCTGAATAAAGAGTGATAGTAGCGGGCTTGGGTCACTTCAAGTGGCCCGATAATAACAATAATCATTTGCCGCGCCGTCACCTGTAACTTGGGTGCGAGCGCGGCAGGGCTTCGTGGATCCTCATATGAGTGTAATTATTGCGTTGCTTGCGTTATGCGGCCTAATGTTTGTCGCCTACCGTGGATACAGTGTGATTATTTTCGCACCAATAGCTGCTCTTGCTGCTGTTCTTTTAACAGAGCCAAGCGCTGTCGCTCCGGTATTTACTGATATTTTCATGGAGAAGATGGTTGGATTTGTAAAACTCTACTTCCCTGTTTTCTTGCTCGGCGCAGTATTCGGTAAGCTTATCGAAATGTCGGGCTTCTCTCGTTCAATTGTCCAAGCGTTCATCAGGCTATTGGGCAAAGAGAGAGCTATTCCCGTCATCGTGATGGTTTGCGGTCTATTGACCTATGGTGGTGTATCGCTTTTCGTCGTAGTCTTTGCGGTTTATCCTTTTGCCGCAGAAATGTTCCGGCAAAGTGATATCCCAAAGCGGTTAATGCCAGCCACCATCGCACTGGGCGCATTTACGTTCACGATGGACGCAATGCCCGGTTCGCCACAAATTCTCAACATTATCCCAACGACTTTCTTCGGCACTACCTCTTGGGCGGCGCCATGGTTAGGGTTGGCGACATCTGTGTTTGTACTCAGTTGTGGATTCATTTATCTCGAATACTATCGTCGCAAGGCGCGTAGAACGGGCGAAGGCTACGGAACAGATCTTCGCAACGAGCCAGAAACGCCGGAAGATATCCCGCTGCCTCACCCTCTCATCGCGATACTTCCTTTAGTGTTGGTCGGTGTCATGAACCTGGCTTTCACCTACTGGATCCCTCACTGGTACGGCTCTGTCTACGACATCGCACTTCCTGGATTGAAAGCGCCTGTCCAAACTCAGGTTTCGAAGATGATCGCGATCTGGGCGGTTCAAGCTGCCTTGCTTGTAGGCATTATCACAGTGTTGATTTTTGCTTTCAAAGCTGTGGTCGCTAAGCTGGCTGAGGGCAGTCGCGCGGCGGTGGGGGGAGCTATGTTGGCAACGCTCAATACTGCGTCGGAGTATGGTTTTGGCGCAGTGATTGCCATCCTGCCAGGTTTCCTCTCCGTCGCGAGTTCGTTGAAAGCGATACCTAACCCTCTGCTAAACCAAGCCCTCACGATAAACATCCTTGCGGGTATCACTGGATCAGCGTCCGGTGGATTGAGTATCGCGTTAGGAGCGATGGCCGAAACCTTTGTGGCGGCTGCCAACGCTGCGCATATTCCCCTAGAAGTATTGCATCGCGTGGCGTCGATGGCCGCTGGCGGCATGGACACGCTTCCTCATAACGGGGCCGTAATCACGCTCCTGGCTGTCACGGGATTAACGCACCGTGAAGCGTACAAATTCATATTTGGCATCACGATTTTCAAGACATTGAGTTCTTTCTTTGCAATAGCAGTCTTTTATACGTTTGGCATCGTGTAAGTACGACAGAAAGGATCGCCATCAGCTGCATTTTCGGCTCGTAGTATGCAAACCTCTACGGCCAGGTTTGCCCGGTGGGTATGAGGTTTTGAATGATGACAATGAATGATGTTTTCAAAAGCCATTCAGTGCTTTCGTTTGCTGCTTTCAGACCTTCTGTGGCCCGTAAAATACGTGAGGAGAAGACCGTGATAAGCGAATCCGAAACCCTAGGAATGCCATCCTTTCGCTTGGATGGAAAAGTCGCTCTGATCACTGGCGCCGGTGGCGGAATTGGCGCGGGCGTCGCGTTAGCATTTAGTGCAGCAGGGGCAGATCTGATTTTAGTAGCAAGAACGCAGAGCAATCTCGATGAAGTGGCAAACTCCATCCGCAATCGGGGTGGCAACGTCAAGACGATGATTTGCGACGTCACGGATAGCGCTGCCATTAGATCGGTTATTCGCAGCATTCCGATACTCGATATTTTGGTGAACAACGCAGGGACTAACTATCCCGAACCAATCCTGGAAGTGAGTGACGAGCATTTGGATGCGATGCTCAATCTCAACGTGAAGGCGTGCTTTGTCACGGCGCAAGCAGCGGTCGAGAAGATGTTGGCAAACACTGGAAAGGACGTTGGTGTCATCATCAATGTCTCATCACAGATGGGACACGTGGGCTCACCGAATCGTACTGTTTACTGCATGACCAAGCATGCGATTGAAGGGCTGACAAAAGCCATGGCCGTCGAGCTGGCTGACCGTGGCATACGCGTGAATACCCTTTGTCCGACATTTGTGGATACGCCGATGGTTCGCAAAATCGTAGATACGCCGGAGAAGGAGGCTTTTCTGGTCTCGAAAATTCCAATGGGGCATATGGCCAAAATGGAAGACGTTGTGGGTGCCGCCCTTTACCTCGCAGGGCCATCAGCACGGATGGTTACTGGGACGTCGCTGAAAGTCGATGGGGGATGGACCGCTCAGTAATTCCCACTATTCAGTTACTGGGCGCTGGCTTGGTTTGCACGATGCGCCAGCGGCATGTCGAGCAGATCCAGCGCTCGCAATCGGTAGGCGCGCGGAGTGCACGCGGCCCAGCGCTTGAATGCTTTGGCGAAGGCGACGTCGGACCGGTATCCGACTTGTCGGGCAAGATCGGCCAGGCCGGGCGGATTCGCCGACGCAAGGCGCTGCGCGGCGATCTGCATGCGCCACGCCGTCAAATACTGGCCGAGCGGCTGTCCGACCACTCGCGAAAACGCCTCTGCGAGTCGTGAGCGTGACGTACCCAATTCAGAGGCTATGAGGGGAATCGTCCAAAAGCGTTCCGGTGCGGCATGGATCAACATCAGCGCACGTCCAATTTGGGGATGGCAGACGCCCAGCAGCCATCCGGTTGCCGTCGTATCCGCTTCGACAATGTAGCGGCGCAGCATCTGGACAAACAGGATTTCGCCCAACCGTCGCACAATCGCAGATGAGCCTGGCGCCGGCGTATCGAGCTCTGCCAGTAATGCCGAGGCTGTATGCTGAATCGAGTACGGCACGCCTCCATTATGGCCAGGGATAATGACCATCGGCGGCAACCCCTGTAGCAATGGAGACCCGCTAGATCCGTTCAACGCGAAGATTCCAGACAACAACTGCGTGCGTGCCCCGACATCGCCGAAAGCGACGCGAAGCGGCGATCGAGGTTCATTCGCATCGGGCATGGTTGCTGGGTGCCCGGAATGCGTTAACAGATCAGGAAACGCCATGCATGCTGTCGTTCGCCCACTTGCGAGACTGTGTGCGGCACCTGTCGGAAAAAAGACGCTATCACCTACCTCCAGTTGCCGAGCGTCAGCACCGGCACAGTGCAACCATGCCTCGCCCGCCTGGACAATGTGGAAAGGAATCCCACTTAACGCAGTCTTCTCGAAACCCCAAGGCGCAGCGAAATCACCGCAAAAGGTAAGCGTGCCTGATAACCGCACCGCATCCAATACCTGTGTTAACACATCCACGATTGCCTTCCGTTGGGCTCTTTGAACAAAAAACTGGGATTTTCCGGCATTGATACGCCGATTTTATCAAACGATGATAGCTGATCGCCAATCGAGGAGCGTCTCAATGATCGTCGTCACCACCCCATCGGGTCATATTGGGTCCAAGCTTGCCACCAAACTGATTGCCGATGGACAGCCTGTTCGGCTGTTGGCACGAGACCCTGAGAGGCTTGATTGCGCAGTTAAGTCAAAGACAGATATCGTCATAGGCTCAAGTGACGACCCGGCAGCTCTGGACGCAGCACTACAGGGTGCAGAGGCACTGTTTTGGGTGACGCCGCCGGGCCATATCAATGGGCGTTTCGAACCGCATTACGTTCGTTTTGCGCATGTCCTGACCGATGCTGTTCAGCGAAGCAATCTCGCGCGCCTCGTTGTAGTTTCCAGCGCTGGATACCCGGCCTATGGTGCCGGCCCTATTGGCGCTCTGCACCGTTCAGAAGACATTTATTCGGCGATTTCGACGCCCAAGGCTATTTTGCGGTGTGGCTCATTCGCCGAGAATTTTTTGCAATACCGACGGCAGGTCCTCGCTCAATCGGCGATAACCCTGCCGCGTCCTGTGGAACTGGCGATTCCGATTTGTACTGCGAGCGACGTGGCTGAAGTTGCGGCACAGTTACTGACTGGGCCCGCCTGGACAGGTACGACTTACCGGTTGATATATGGCCCCGAGGATCTGGACGGCAAGCAAATTGCCGACCGGTTCAGTGCGTTCCTTGGGCGGTCTGTCCGATGCCAGGAAGTATTGGAGAAGATCTTTTTCGAGGGGTTGCAGGGGCACGGCGTGCCGCCGAATCTTATTGACGATCTGTGCGCCATGCACCGCGCTATTCGTGAAGGCCTCTACCAACGCGAGGCGCGCACGCCGGCGTCGACGACACCTACGACATTCGCAACCTGGCTCGAAAAAAGCTTTTTATAGGTGCGATGCCTTCAATCCTTGAATGCCGTTACCACAGTGGCGACCGGCATTCCGGTGGTATCAATCCATCCCCCGCCCAATGTCTTGTAGAAAGTCACCAGGTTGGTAAAGCGTGACAACTGCGTGCTGATCAAACCCTATTGCGCGGTGTAGGGCCAAGAAGGGCGTCGTCGAACTTGCAGCATTCCTGACGTGCAGAATTGAGGCGGGAGAACTGCGGCTATGCGATCCCCAAGTCGCAGCCCGCCATTTGATGGCTTTGCTGAATTCGGAAACGGTCTCACTGTGTCTGCTGGGGGTCAAAAAGAAGCCTACGGCCACTTTTATCCGTCAGGCGGTGGAACGAGCGCTGGACACCTTTTTACTGGGCTATGCGCCTAGACCTTAAATCGCCCGTGGCTGACAGCGATCCCGGAGCAAGACCATCCTCATGCGAGACAGCTCCGGCACTGCCTATCGTGGCCCCCGGAACTTGAAACCGCCGTAGGTTGTAAGTCGGGGCGGAACGTCGTAGATAGTTTGAGTCGTGGAGAATGCTGAAGCCGTCACCGTCTTCGGCATTCTTCGTGGATCAGCGCGTATCTGATTTACGACGTTGAGCACTGAAGGCCATAAGAGCCCGATCACGCCATCCACGTCGAGCCTCAAGGTCATCGTGGCCGAGGTATTGCCGACGCTGGCCTTCCACTTCTTTGATTAACTCTGGACTCCAGTCATCCTGATGCGAGCGTGAATCGGCAATGCTGCGATACAGCGGGCCCAAGCGTTGGGCGTAGTCAGCGACGCCACCCACGGCATTCAAATCGATAGTTTCGAAGGGGCCCATGAACGACCAGCGCCACCCCAAACCGTCACGTATTGTTTTATCGATGTCTTCACATGTGGCGACACCATCTTCCACAAGCGACCAAGCCTCACGTAACAGTACAGCTTGGAGACGATTCAGAACGAATCCTTCAACTTCCTTGTGCACATGAACAACGCTTTGACCCACTGCTTCCATAAGAGCTGCAGTAAACTGGGTAACTGATGGGGAGGTGTCTGGCGATGGTACAACTTCGACCACCGGTACAAGATAAGGTGGGTTCACCGGATGAGCAATGATGACCCTGGAGGAGATATTCAAACCTGAAGCGAAGGCGGAGGCCGGAATCCCTGAACTGGAACTGCCGATAATCAAATCAGGCCCGGCGACGTCTTCAAGCGCAAGCATCAGCTCTCGCTTTACATCAGTGCGCTCAAGTATGGATTCTTGAACATAAGCTGCTCCGTCTACTGCTTCTGCAAGCGTGTCGCAAACTGTCAGACGGGCGAGTATTGCGTCTGTGGATTCAGCCAATAACCCGAACCCAGTTAGGTCAGCAATTTGTTTTTCGATCAGAGGTATCGACGCTTGGGAAATGGAGGGATTGGCATCATAGATTCGAACAGAGAGCCCTGCTCGAGCGAAGACTAATGCCCATCCGGCACCCACAAGGCCCGCTCCTACAATCGCAATAGGCCGGCCTTTGGTCAGGGATTCAAGTTCACGCATTGTTAGTCACCTTCGACATTTGTTGTTGGCCAAGGCAAATCTCCGTGATACGAAGACCTTGGGTGGTTATCCGTGAGGGGAAAACGTCCTTTAGACGCTCCTCATGAATCGGAATAAGACGTTTGGGTTCGTAATCGACGACCTTGAGCATTTCCTCCGTCGCCAGCACCAGATTGGTTTGACTGCCGACAGCGAGTCCGACGGGGGTTGTGTGCAAAGTCCCGCTCAGTTCGCCATCGACCACTTCAGGCTCGACAAGGAAGTTGTCATAGCTGTAAACAAGATCTCCCGCGAGCACCCATCCGTTCTGCGACTCTCTGGCGAGGTCGTTGCGCACATGCACCCACATTGATGCATAGGTGTGGCTGTCATAGGCTACGTGGAGGTCAATACCAGGTACGAGATCAGCCAAAGGGCCGTCAATGCATCTCAGGCGACCATCTTTAGCGAGGTTCACCGCACGTAGGACATCCGATGGATCGGTCGCGATCATCATCCACTGCTGACTCTTCGGCAAAGACATCACCCAGATCCATTTTGCGAGTTCTTTTTCTTGGATATAAAAAGTCGCGTTCGGGAAAGCGTCGGTATTACCTAGGTGGTCAAAGTGAGCATGCGTAAGGATGATGGTGTCGACTTCTTCGGGAGTGATGCCACAGTTGGGCAACACATCTGCAGGTGAATGCCAGTTTTGAACCCCGAATTTTCTCTCAAGATATCCTCCATAATCTTTGTTGTTATAGCCTACGTCGACCATGATGGTGCGACCGTTGCCTTTGATTACGACGTAGCAGTAAGGAAGCTTGCGAACACCTTGGTTGTGAGCTCCAAACACAATGCCGCTTACCGCGTAGTCCATCACATAGCTGTATTCGAGTACCCAAATTGAGTAAGCGTTGCCAGACATAGGTCACCTCTTGTTGTTATTTGGCACGAGTTAAATCGAGCTGCGATTTGTCAGTTCTGAAACGGGTGTGCAGCACGCGCAGCCCTGCCCAAAATCGATTGTTTGTAAGCGCACCACGGGATCAGCAGCGCATCGAAGAATCAAGCACGCCCCCTCAAGTCCATCAACCATTCTTGGTATTTCAATCCTGAGCCGTTCCGGTGATGCCACCGAATGACGGAGTGAGCGAGCAATGTCATCAACACGCTCTGCTGCGCGAGACAAATGGGCGAAATGCTTGGCTGCGATTGTAGGGGGACGGATCTTGGAAAGAGCACAGCGGCAGTCTTCAATTTGATCAAGTGGTGTCGCCGCGAGGTTGTAATAGACTTCGAAGCAGCTTCTCGCTTGTCCCAGGATCAGTAAGCCTGCTAGCTGCCCGATAATCCCGTTGATTTGGTCGTAATAGGTTCGGATCTGCGCGGAGTAGAACACCCACTCATCCGTGCGCATGCCGACGCCTACTTCATCGGGCGGCGTCGGCTCGACATCGTCGAATGCTTGCTCTGTAATTCCAAAGCGAGTCGAAGTCAGTAGTAACGTCATTTTTGTTCTCCCACTGAGCCTGAACCCGAGGGTTCAGGCTCAGGTACGGCTATTTAGCGTCGAACGACTCTATTTTGGTCAGCTGGTATAAATTGGCGGGCGCATCACATTTGGCGCAGTTGATTCCTGGTTCGTTCGCAGCCGCTCGAACTGCGTCTTCAGGTAACGCTTGAATACTGGCGCCGGGCGTTGGAATTCCATCGGTTGCTGACTGGAGCGAAATCTCAGGAAGCAGCACTTGGTCGAAGACTTCGGCGACGAACGAGTCCGGCACTTTTCCTTCGGCGAGGGTGTTGCAGTCTGAGGTGACTTTGTCACCTTTGCAGATGACGACCTTATCTGCAGGAACCCATGGCAAGGCGTATTCGATGTTGTGAACCTTCATCTCCCGCTTGCCTTGCAACTGCTCCATCAGCAGTTTGAACGCAAACCCCGCAGCAGCTGGAGGCGAGCCAGAGGACACACCGCTCAGGCCCTTGGCCTTGTACTCAGGATTTGCAAGTCCGAGCCGAAAACCATTGGAGTTTTCGCCAGTCATTGGTACAAGCTTGTGGTTCGCCGCGATCAACGCCTTCAGCGCGCCATTCTCGCCAGCCTGGGCCCAGATACCATCAACATCGGGGTGTGCAGCCAAGGCCTTAGCTGTCTCCTGTTGGGTGGTTCTATCATCCCAATAGCCATAATATTCGGCGACAACCTGAATGCCGGGATAGGCCATGAAGACCTTCATGGCGCCGTCATAGTGGCGTTTGTCTACCGAGTTACCTGGAACTCCGCGACTCAGGAAGATCTTCCCTTTTCCGTGGAGTTCATTCACCAACGCTTGAGCCGTGTTCTCACCAAAACCAGCAGTGATGTAGCTGACGTTATAGGCGCAGGGTTCGGTAACGGTCGAGTCGTACATGTAGAACAGCACGCCTTTCTCGCACCCTCTTTTGATGGTGCGATTTAACGCGGTAGGCGACACAGGGAAGCTGACAACTCCATCAGCGCCGGCAGCGATCATGCTTTCATATGCCGATATTTGCGCCTGCACGTCAGTGCCCGAGATAACTTCCCGAAGCTCCACCATCTTGTCGTATGGAGGCGTTTTAGCCAGGGCCTTGACCAGGTTTGCCGCTTCCGATTGCCACGCGTTGCCGCTATAACTCAGGCTTAAGTAGATCACGTAGTGATCTTTTGGAGTCGCGCTTACTGCACTCGGAGCTGCGCATAGCGCCAAAGGTGCTACTACACACGCAAGCAGTGCCACCATTTTTTTATGCAGCCGGGAGGCTTGGAACTCAAATGCTCTATTCATTTTTTATGCGCCTTTTGTTGTTGTAAGTAGCTATGAATTTCAATCGAAAAAGCGAGTTAGTTTTTGTTTTTTCGACGTTTCAACGAGCGTAAGTAGTCCATCGCTCCCTCATGCTGAAGCAGAATGGCAAAGAGGATGATTGCCCCAGAGATGACGGTTCTCCACCCTTGGGAGAAACCCAGACTCGAGATGATCATGTCCAATATGGTAAGCAGCAGTGCGCCTGCGAGCGTGCCGATGAAACTACCTCGACCTCCGCTGATGGACGATCCCCCGATCACAACGGCGGCCACCGATGGCAGTAAGTAGGGCTCACCCATCCGCAGCGTTGCACCATTCGAATAGCCCACCAGAAGCATTCCGGTGATCCCCGCAAGTAGTGCGCAGAGACCGTAGGTCATGATGGTCAGTTTGACCGTATGGAGACCTGCAAATTTAGCGGCCATTGGGTTCGACCCTAACGCATAAAGCCGAGTACCAAATCGAGTGCGTGACTGCACGGTGAATGCAATGATAGCCCCTACCACTGTGAAGATTACGATCACCGGAATGCCAAGTGCACGGGCACTCATCAGCCAGGTTAACGCCTTGGGCGAAACACCATCAGGTGAGCCGCCAGTAGCCCCCAAGCAGAGGCTGTAGATGATGATGCCCATCGCTAGGGTCATGATGAATGCGGGGATTTTGAAGACCGCAACGCCAAGCCCATTTATTGCACCGACCCCAGCGCATACAGCGAGAACTACAATGCCTTTCCATAATCCGCCGTCTGCACCGACCCAGACAGCGGTCAGAACTCCTCCTAGCGTGATTACTGATGGAATAGAGAGATCTAATCCGCCAATCAGCACTACTAGCCCTTGGCCGAAAGCGACCACCACCAGGAAGGAGCAAAGGATAAGAATGGTCTCCAACTGTTGGAATCCACCGGCGTTTGGATTGATCCATTTTGCAGCGAAGAGCGCCACCACACAGAGCAGGAAGACGGCGGCAATGTTTAAGGTTTCCCGCGAAATGCGTGAAGATTTTCGAGTGTCTGTAGTGACTTCATTCACGGGTAAGGCCTGCACGTTCTTGGTTGAGTTAATCCGAGCACTGGTCATCTCAAACCCTCCTGGCGCCAAACCATTCGGTAGCATTCATGAGCCCTACGGCAATGATCATGACGATGCCTTGCAGTAGACCGATGTAAAAAGACTGAACGCCAATGGAAAACAGAAGCTTCTGCAGAAGCATGAGACTGGCAGCGCCAATGATGCTGCCGGTGAGTCCACCTTTACCTCCGCGAAACGACGTCCCGCCAAGTGCTATTGCGGCGAAGGTGAGAAGGAGAAGAGAGTTGCCTGCAGTAGGGTTACCGGTGGCGGTTTGCGCAGAAAGCATGTAGCCGCTAAGCCCATACAGCGCCCCTGCGATGACGAATGCAACGCAGCGGGTTCGCTGTACCTTGATGCCTGAAAGAGAGGCTGCATGTTCGTCTTGACCAACCGCATACAAGGAAATACCGAAATCCGTTTTACGGACAATGGCCCATAACGCGATAACCACTAGAAGCACCAGGCCAGATACTGGGATTCCAGCAACTGTGTCCGTTAATGTCTCACTCAGCCAGTCAGGAACGTATCCGCCAGGAGCGTCGAGAATTACCAGAGCAAGTCCCCCGTCATGATCATTGTCGCCAAAGTAACGGCGATGGATTGAAAACCCCCATAGGCGACTAAGACACCATTGAGTAGTCCTATTAGACCGCCGATGGTTAATGCGATGCAGAGACTTACTGCTGCCCCTGAGGCACCATCTAGTGAGTAGCTAGCAAGAATCACGTTGACCAAAGAAATGACGCCGGCAACTGAAAGGTCGAAACCTCGTAGCAAAATGATGAGTGTTCCGCCGGCGGCGGCAATGGCCAAAGGAGAGGCGTTGTTTACGAGATCACTGAATGCAGAAACACTCAATGCGCTGTGCTCGACGCTTGCATATGCCAGGAACAGCAATGCGTAGAGCAATGCTGCCGTGCCAGCACCACTCTTGGTTATTGATGTAAAGGAGAGGGCGGACTTCTTCATACTGCCTCTCCTGCCGTATGCCGATGATGCCCAGTCGCAGCAGCAACCAGATTCCTCTCTTCAATCGACTGATCTTCGAACTCAGCGGCTATCCGACCCTCGTAGATTACCAAGCAGCGGTCGCTCAACCGGACAAGTTCGGCAAGCTCAGAGGAGTAGAGCAGGACGCTGCCACCCTTGCGAGCGAAGTCCTCAATGGCGAGATACAGAGCTTGTTTGGTACCTACATCGACGCCACGAGTTGGATCGAAGAGTAGAAGGGTGTTGGCGCCAGTGAGCAATACTCGGCCAAGGAGAGCTTTTTGTTGATTTCCTCCGGAAAGATCTTTGATTTGAAAGTCTAGATATCGGTCTTGCAGATCAACCTGGCCAGCTACTTCCTTGGCGAGCTTCCTTTCGTTTTTGCGGTTCGTGAGCCCGAAAAGTCCTATTTGATTCAATGCCGAAATCGCCATGTTCGAGCGCACAGCCAAGTCACCAAAAATCCCTTGGGTTTTACGCTCCTCGGGTAGAAGAGCGACTTGGATTCCAGCGGCAAGGGCTGCTGAAGGTGAATTGATAGTGACCTTTTTTCCTTCTACCTCGATGTTTCCGGTTCGTTTGGGAATCAGGCCATAAAGCGCATGGAAAAGATCACATTGCCCTTGGCCATCTAATCCCGCCAGCCCCACGATCTGACCTGGGTGAAGACTCAAGCTTAGATCTTTTACGATCCCCGCATTTAGCCCATCGACTCGAAACCGGGGCGTCGGAGAGGCATTATTTTGCTTGCTCAACGATGACCGCTTCGGCGCCAAGGCCATTCGCTGGCCGACCATCATTTCGAATATTTGTGAGTCGTCGGTGTTACCAAGATCGGTTGTTCCGATGCTGCAACCGCTTCGAAGAACAGTCGCACGACCACAGAGTTGGCGAATCTCGTTCAAACGATGAGAGATGTACAAGACGGCTGTGCCCTTAACTGTCTCTTTGCGAATCAGATCAAACAGCCAGTCTGTCGAGGGAAGCACAGCCGTCGGCTCATCCAAGATCAGCAATGAAGGTGAATGGCTTAAAGCGCGAACGATCTCAAGTCGTTGCCGATCAGCAAGCGAAAGGTCACTTACCAATGTCATCGGATCGAGTTCGGAAAGACCAAATTTGAGGAGTGTTACTACTGCGGCCGCACAGTTTTCTGCTCTGGAATTTAGTCCCGACCAACCTTTGGTGAGCGTCGGCAACGACAAGTTCTCTGCAACCGTCAAATTGGAGAGCAAGCTCAGCTCTTGGAAAGCTGTTGTTACGCCTACCGAGCGGGCTTGCAGAATCGTGCGGGGAGAATAGTTTTGTCCGGCAAAAAGCATCGAACCTTCATTGGGGAAAACGACGCCAGTCAGAATCTTAACCAGTGTCGACTTTCCGGCTCCGTTCTCTCCAAGCAGGGCATGTACTTCCCTGGTTGGATATCGAAGCTGACTCCGCCGAGCGCATTGGTCGGCCCGTAGGATTTGCGCAGGCCGTCAACCTGCAAGATCGGTTTTTCTGGGTGTGCGGACGCATGCATCTTCATCACCTGCTTTTATTTTTATTTTTCGTCCTGGCAAGCGCTCGTCGGTAAAAAATAACGTGCGGCTAGCCAGTTCGGGCTGCGCTCAATACCTAGAATTGGCGGTATTGCATACGCATGCAACCGAGTCTATGACCAAGCTCTTCAGATCGTCAAGAGAAATTAGGAGAGGAGGTTTTTAGCCGACGAATGCGCGTCGCGGGGCGACGAAGGGTTAGGGTGGAAGCAGCTTGTAGAGAACTGGAGCTTGGAGGACAGTCGATATCAGAAGTCGCCCGTCGCTGTGGTTATCACAGCGTGGATGTCCTAAGGAATGCGTTTGTGGACGTCTTGGGGTGAGCCCAACGGAGTACGCACAACGCTTCTCTCGAGATGGCGAATTGACTTAACAATTTACGCTCCTAAAATTTTCGCATTTTAACGAAAATGCAAGTCCGCATGAGTAATCGCAAGATTTGCCCACCTATTTTCATTCGACCTGGCCAGCCATTTTCTTCGAATTTGCCCCGTACGATTCAACTGCCTTGCCATTACCGCCCGAGTCGATTACATGAGCGCAGGATGACGGTGTCGATCCATACTTCGCTGATGAACGCAAGGGTGGCGCTGCAGTGCTGATGGATACCTACCGGCGGAAAATATCCGAATATATCCTGCTGACTATAATTTATAGCCAACAGGATATATACCGATATTCGCCAAATCTGCACGCCTTCTATCGGGACCGATTTGCTGCCCATCAGGCAGAAAATATGTAGGTCTGTAAGCGTCCAGCCAACTCACTTTGCCTGAATATGCCCGGTGCGCGTAAGCAATATCGCTGGCCAGTCCACTCGACAATAGAAACTTCAGCGGGACGCTGTTGGCATTGTAGAGCATATGGATTTTGGTGGTCAGGCCGCCCCGGCTGCGCCCGAGCGCTGGTCTTGCGGTTCTTCAGGCCCCTTTTTCCCAGCACCAGAAGAGGCTCGGGTTGCTCGTACGGCTGTGGAGTCAATCATCAGGTTTCCAGATCGATTAACCCTTGCCCGTTGAGCTTGATGTGAAGGCGCTTGAGCATCTGGTCAAACGATCCGCGATTGCGCCAATCACGAAAGCGCTGATAAACCGTCGACCAGGGGCCGAAGCGCTCAGGCATATCGCGCCAGGCAGCGCCAGAGCAGAGCACCTAAATGACGCCGTTGAGCATCAAACGATCATCTGTTCGTGGGCGCCCGCTACGGCGTGGCTCATAGAAGATATCTGCAACCAAATCCCAGGCTGCGTCGGGGGAGTTCGTACCGTTTGGCCATCGTGGTCTCCTTCCTTTGATGGTCGCGGACTTTACTGAGTCTCAACGCCCGTGGAATTCAAATTGGTTTCGGCTGATTTCGTACAGAACCTAGTTCTTTGTCTAAGGTAAGACCGTTATCAGATACGAATATCATCCGAGAAAACAGCGTGCAGCCACCGCAATGAATCTTTGAGATTCATTTCAACATAAAGCTGCTCCGCAGCCTTAAAACTATTATGCATCTTATCGTGTTCGCCCTTCGCTTTATAAGCGAACGCCAGGTTGGCGAATATAGTTGCTCTGGTTTTAGGAAAGTTTCCACCTTCTATAAGAAGCGCTTTCTCTAAGTAATTTTGAGCAGAGTCAAATTTGTTATCGTGGTTATCCACGGACCCAAGATTCGTTAGCGCGGTACATTGTCCGTGTATATCTTTAAGCTCAACAGCCATCTCATAGGCCTTCATGCCGAACTCACGAGCACGACCGTAATCTTTCACTGCTTGATAAGCGTTCGCTAGATTCCCATAGTTGCGATATAGAGCTTGAGAGTCACCCATGGAACGCGCTAGATCGATGCCCTGTCTGTAAAAGTCACGCGCTTTGGCAGGCTCTTTTGTGTATTTGTAAAGAATTCCCAGATTTGTTAGCAGATTTGATTTTAATGAACGATAAATTTTGAGTGTTGCCTCATCCTCAGAAATCAGCATCTCTTCCTCTAGGAGGTCGCGAGCTTCATATAAGTAGGTGCGAGCGTTATCATACCGTTGCATATTTATATAACAGCTGCCCAGGCCGTTTAAGTTTTTGATTGCGCCTAACAAGTCGCTTGAGTTGCGCGCAATTGAAATTGATTGTTTGAAATGTTCGGCTGATTGATCGTAGTGGCCCATTTTCTTATATATAAAGCCTAAGTTTCCTAAGAAGCCTGCACGGTCGCGCATGCTCAATTCTGGATCTTTAAGCCACTCTTTGTATATCAATACCGCCTTTGCAAGCTGGCCTTGCCGCATAAGTCCTATAGCGTAAAGATTCGCTTTGGCGGCGCTCCTTGGTTCCAAACTAATTGCACGTGAATAGTACGTATCCGCTTTATCCGACTTCAATAAAGAATATAGACTTGCGATATCGTAAAAATTTTGAGCCGCCACCGTCGTGTATGATGCTGCATATTCGTCAAGTAGCCGCTGCGCCTCTTTAGCTTCATTTTTCTCAATTAAAAGTATTACTCTAGCTTTGATTTGCTCACCTTCTCCGAAGGATCGCTCCAATAATCGGCTACTCTCATCACTTGCTAAGTCAGCCCCAAAGGCTGCTTTAGAGGTTTTCCGAAATCCAATTTTTACCTGGCCAGTCCCCGAAGCTTTTGACGACAACAGCATGAACTGCTTCGAGAAGCTCTGGCCCTGTAGAGCTATTGCTAGCGAAACTCAATACCGTGTCATAGTCCCAGATATTTTCTTCAAAGAACCTGACCCCTGGGCAATCAGTATTAATCGTGTAGCTTTTCTGCTTTGACTGCAGCAAAAAAATTATTAGTTCATCAATGCTTGACCTGAGTGAGCTTTTCAAAAGCTTCTTTATAGTTGAGTTAACCTTGCTGCTTGTTTTGTCTGAAGAAACTTGAACGCCGACTCTAACTTCGCTATCAAGGAGGTCAATAGCTGCTATGTTAGACGCCTTGTTATTCACATTTTTTAGCTTCCATCCATGGAGGGCATTTAAAATCGAGGCTACAAAGTCTTCACTGTGCACGTGAGCATCGTATCGGCCACGCCTACCACTATTGGCGACAATATAATCTAACACGCCGAAATAAGCTTCGAGCTCTGAAATCAATCGCTTCCGTTCTAACATAGTCACTCCTTAGGTAAAATATATGCGTCGCGCCAACCCATCTTGCGTGACCAAGGCTGACGCCACGATGTGATAGCAGTAACTTAACCTCACTGGCCCGTTGCGTGGACAACCGCGTCAGCATGTCTTTGAGATAGGCATACGGATCGTGCCCATTGTTACGCACCGGCTGGATTAAACTCAAGATTGAAGTCGAGTGCTTGCCACTATGAAGCGACCCGGCAACGAGCTGCTTCTTCTGCCCGAGAGACATTATCTTCGTGATCCTGGCCGTCCTCGCTGAACAGATCCTGAGTTCGCCGCTCCCGCAGAGGTCAAGCCTATGCTTGCAAGAAGCTATCCTCGCGCAGGTGCGGTTCATAGCGCTTCCTCTCATGGGGAGTGCTATGACCCTAGTGTTGCTTGTAGGATGCAAAACTGACGCGCTTCAGTATCCATCCTCGGTGAAGCAGCGGCATATTCACAGACCTCGTTAGTAACGGTCTCGACTTAGACTATTCCAGTTATTTTCATCGCTGCCTCCTCCAAGAACTCTGACTTTTTGCTTTCAAACAGGCTCCAAAGAGGAATGCTGGCTAGCTATTATTGTATCCACTAGGCGAATCAAGAGTCGTGTCCATTTCTGGTCATGATTAATAAAATAGCGTAGAGAGCTGCATTCAAATGGCTAGGCCGGTCGAGTGACTTATAATCTTTGCTAGTTTTTTCAACGAAGTATACTGGGTATAGGGGGAGTCAACTCTGAAGAAAGGTTCGCCAAAAATTAGCCTGATTTCACTTTGCTTCGCGTGCATCCACAGACCAATTTCATCGTGTCTGGACCTCTTTTAACATCATCGAATATAGTCGTGTGAGTACTTCAGTAGCTTTACCAACTAGCGAGATTTCGTTGAGTTCGTGTTCGCCCACACCCTGATCGATCGTGTTCACATGAATCACCGTTTTGCGCAACCCAAACGCGATATCAGGCAGCTCCGAGGCCGGGGTGACGATCCCCGATGTGCCAACGGAAACCAGAACGTCGCAATCTTTAATCAATAACATCGCTGACTTCCAGGCGCCTTTGGGGAGGTCTTCTCCGTACCAGACCACTCCAGGACGCAACTTTCCATTACACTTCTTACACCTAGGTGGCTCGATCAGGGCACCGAAATCGGTCACGTGTACGTTATCAGACGACAGGGCGGCGGGCCGGTGGCACGCAAAGCATTTCGGTGTAGCCAAACTGCCATGTAGATGGAGTACTTCTTCCGAGCCCGCTTTTTCGTGCAAGTCGTCAATGTTTTGCGTAATGATGGAGACCTTAAGTCCCAAAGCAGCCATCTGGTGTAGAGCGATATGACCTTCGTTGGGTTTCGCTCTTGCGACTTGCTGTCGACGCCACAGATACCATCCCCATACTAGTTGAGGATTCTCGCGAAATGCGTTGGCTGTTTCCAAATACTTTGGATTATGCCCTGCCCATAGTCCGGTGAGTCCGTCTCGATACGTGGGAATTCCGCTTTCCTGTGACATGCCTGCGCCTGTTGAGACAACGATTTTTTTGGCTTCTATAAGGGCCTTTACCGCTTGCTCGTAATCCGTCATTAATTTTTTCATGGCTGCTAATTGAGTTTTAATGGTTTGAGATTTATTGCTTGCTCTAATTTACCTGTAATCCTATTTTTGGCTTTTGGATGCAGCGACTGTTCCGAGGGGGAGAGGCAATGTTTTTTAAAATGACTCTTTGATCGGGAGATGTCGCTTCAACAGCATCTGAAAGTAGATATCTATAAGAGTGCAAAAATGTTTTGTATGTTATGTATGTGGGGCGGCCCTCTATCTTCTTATCAATGACAGCCTCTACAAACTCCTCTACGATCCAACCGCGTCCGCTTGCAACGTCAGGAGGAAATAATATTGATATCTTCTCAATTCCAAGATTCTTATGGTTTAAATTTTTTGCCGAGAAATCTCGCATCCTAAAATAGTTATCCATGATCGAGACGCTATGATTTGCACCCGTTGAGTTTAGGTGCCAATGAAAGATCATGAATAGCGGGTGCGTCCCCGTATGCTCGAATCGATCTAGAGCGATTTGGCCATCCAAATACTTTGAGATGTCTTGACCCTCAAGCCCTGACTCGTCCACGACCGCGATCATCAATTCAGGCAAATCCAGATTCCTTAATCAGCGAAATATTCACAGTATACTGTGAAGACGATTGCAGCGCGCTACCTCACAGTGCCCTTCTGACAGGAGGGGTGAGTGGATATCGCAGTTGCATTTGGTAAGGTCTTGCGTGAGGCGAGATTAAGTCAGAAGGTTACGCAAGAGGCATTAGCTGCCCAAGCTGGGTTGCAGCGCAACTATGTGAGTCTTATGGAGCGAGGCCATCACCAACCGACATTAGCTACCATTTTCTCTCTGGCAGCAGCACTCAATAGTTCCCCGTTGGACTTGGTGAGGTCGACGATGGAAAAAATATCGGCTTCCGAATAGCATTTAATTAACAAATCTTAGCTTTTTCACCTAACTTATTTCCCCTCAAGCTCCGGCAATAAATCAGGATGCTGGGTGCGTGCGTCCCTTCGTCAACTCACCTATACGAAAGAAACGCCGAGTCGATCGCTTTCGCTTCGTTTGATATTTTGGCGTTGCTGCGCCTTTTAGTATCAGTAGATAGCCGCAACTCAGTCATTCAGCGCTTTGTTGCGGCTATTTCAGTCAAAGCTCTAGCCCGATCCGAAAACCTGAGAAAATCAGGCTTAAACGAATCGGAAGCTGCCGTGCTAAGTCATCTTGACAACGTATCAATACTTCGTGATAAGTGGGGGCGAGACTATTAGTCCCAGCTCAAAGCACCACCGGTTTGGTACTCAATCACGCGAGTCTCGAAGAAATTCTTCTCTTTCTTCAAGTCCATAATCTCGCTCATCCAAGGGAACGGGTTAGTCGTCCCTGGATATTCCTCTTTCAAACCAATCTGGCTCAAACGACGGTTCGCGATGAACTTCAGATAGTCCTCCATCATCGCCGCGTTCATACCCAGCACGCCACGAGGCATGGTGTCGCGAGCGTATTCGATCTCCAGCTGCGTACCCTGCAGAATCATCTGCGTCGCTTCTTCCTTCATTTCGGCATCCCACAAATGTGGGTTTTCGATTTTGATCTGGTTGATCACGTCGATGCCGAAGTTCAGGTGCATGGATTCGTCGCGCAGGATGTATTGGAACTGCTCGGCGACGCCGGTCATTTTGTTGCGGCGGCCCATGGAGAGGATTTGGGTGAAGCCGCAGTAGAAGAAGATGCCTTCCAGCACGCAGTAGTAGGCGATCAGGTTGCGCAGCAACTCTTTGTCGGTGTCCGGGGTGCCGGTTTCGAACTTCGGATCGGAGATCGAGCGGGTGTATTTCAGGCCCCAGGCGGCTTTTTTCGCGACCGATGGGATCTCGTGGTACATGTTGAAGATTTCGCCTTCATCCATGGCCAGCGATTCGATGCAGTACTGGTAGGCGTGGGTGTGGATCGCCTCTTCGAAGGCCTGGCGCAGGATGTACTGGCGGCATTCCGGGTTGGTGATCAGGCGGTACACGGCCAGGACCAGGTTGTTGGCCACCAGGGAGTCGGCGGTGGAGAAGAAGCCGAGGTTGCGCATGACGATGCGGCGCTCGTCGTCGGTCAGGCCTTCCGGGTTTTTCCAGAGGGCGATGTCGGCGGTCATGTTGACTTCTTGCGGCATCCAGTGGTTTGCGCAACCGTCCAGATACTTCTGCCAGGCCCAGTCGTACTTGAATGGCACGAGCTGGTTGAGGTCGGCGCGGCAGTTGATCATGCGCTTTTCGTCGACGGCGACACGGGCGGCGGCGCCTTCGAGTTCGGCGAGGCCTTCGGCGACGTCGAGGGAGTTCAGTGCAGCCTTGGCGCGGGCCACGGCGGCCGAGTCGTCGGCGGTCACGGCGCGGGCTTCGAGGGCGGCGGCACCGCCGGCGTTGTCGAGGCGGTCCATGTTGGCTTCGGAAGCGTGGCCGGCGTTGGCGCCTTTACCGGTTGCTACTTCACTGTCTTCTTTGTCGAATTCGTCCCAGCTCAGCATGACGTGTCGTCTCCTGCGTGAGGGCTTGTGCCCGTGTGAAACCTGATGGGTTGGTTTTTCACACGGCCAAACAAGCCGCGTTGGATGTCGTTTTTTGCAGCGATGCACGCAGGCAAATAAACAGAAATTTTGACGGGTTCCGAGAGCCTCTGATGGGCGCAGCCAGTGTCGAGCACGGTTGCGGGGCTTCAGAATGGCACTTGCTCCCTGTAAGGGAATATTGCTGACCCGTATGGGGCGGCATTATAGGGAAAAAACACGGCTGTGCTGAGGCGAATCCGCGCAGGAAGCGGTCGAGGAGGGTGGTTTTTCGGTGAGAGTGAGGGTTTACAGGGCTTTGCCGGGGGAAGATTTTTTTCGTAAAAATCACGGCATTGTGGATTTGTTCAAAAAACGAACAAAAAAACACGTTTTTCACTACATCTAGTGTTTTGCAAGCCTTTTTGCCGACCTCAGACACAACTGAGCCCGACCGAAGTCGGGCTGGAATCGGGCCTCAGATCTGTGCTGAGCGATCCAATTCGGTGCAGTCTGATTCAGTTCGTGCAGCCGTTGCCCATGATGCTGTAACGCAGGATGTGGCGTTGACCTTTGGAGTCGTCGTATTCCATTTTTGCCGGGACCACTTCACAGACATTCGGGATTTCGCTCATCGAGACAACTTTGGCGATGTCCAGGTGAGTGGAGTAAGTGTATTCCTCGATCACCGGTTGTTGCTGTGCCACATCTGTCGTGGCCTCGTCGGCCATGGCGGTTGCGCACAGGCTGCTGAGGACCAGGAACATTAAAGCTTTCATCTGCTGTTTACCTTTTTGAGGTCGAAAGGGGTCACGCAACCTTTTTGGGATTGCGTGTGTAACTTCAGTTTTTGATCTTTACTGCGAGAGCTGGATTAACGGCCTTCGTGGGGGCTGTAACGTTGTTAATCGCGTTTGCCGTGTTGGCGGAGTGAATTTTAAGGAGATGGGCCGAGGGTAAACAGAGCGGGTTTTGATAAACACTTTTGGCAGATTTGGTAACAATCGGCGGCGGGCAGATTGTCTGACACACCGTGGTGTTTGCATCGCTCGCAGGCAAGCTCCCACAGGGATTGCGTGTGGCTCGAAAGGGTATTTCAAGTCAGCAGATGTGGATGTCTGGATGTTTTGTAGGGGCTTGTTACTACCATCGTCGAATGGTTCTATGGGGCCCACCCGGCTACAACAGGGTCATACAAAAACAACTATTACACCGAGGTAGGAAAGATGAGTGCGGCTTCTCTGTATCCCGTTCGTCCCGAGGTTCTGGCCAATACGCTGACTGACGAGGCGACCTACAAAGCCATGTACCAACAGTCGGTCGTCAACCCTGACGGCTTCTGGCGCGAGCAAGCCCAGCGTCTGGACTGGATCAAGCCTTTCACCACGGTGAAACAGACGTCGTTCGACGATCACCACGTTGATATCAAGTGGTTTGCCGACGGCACCCTCAACGTTTCCTACAACTGTCTCGACCGTCATCTGGCCGAGCGCGGCGATCAGGTGGCAATCATCTGGGAAGGCGATGATCCTTCCGAAAGCCGCAACATCACCTATCGCGAACTGCACGAGCAAGTGTGCAAACTGGCCAACGCCCTGCGCGGTCAGGACGTGCACCGTGGCGACGTGGTGACCATTTACATGCCGATGATTCCCGAAGCCGTGGTCGCCATGCTGGCCTGTACCCGGATCGGCGCGATTCACTCGGTGGTATTCGGCGGCTTCTCGCCGGAAGCCCTGGCCGGTCGCATCATCGACTGCCGTTCGAAAGTGGTGATCACCGCCGACGAAGGTATTCGTGCCGGCAAGAAGATTTCCCTCAAGGCCAACGTCGACGACGCGCTGACCAACCCGGAAACCAGCAGCATTCAGAAAGTCATCGTCTGCAAGCGCACCGGTGGCGACATCAAGTGGAACCAGCATCGCGACATCTGGTACGAAGACCTGATGAAAGTCGCGGGCACTGTTTGCGCGCCGAAAGAGATGGGCGCCGAAGAAGCGCTGTTCATCCTTTATACCTCCGGCTCGACCGGCAAGCCGAAAGGCGTGCAGCACACCACCGGCGGTTATCTGCTGTACGCGGCGATGACCCACGAGCGTGTGTTCGATTACCGCCCGGGCGAAATCTACTGGTGCACCGCCGACGTCGGCTGGGTCACCGGTCACAGCTACATCGTCTACGGCCCGCTGGCCAATGGCGCGACCACGCTGCTGTTCGAAGGCGTGCCGAACTACCCGGACATCACCCGGGTGGCGAAGATCGTCGACAAGCACAAGGTCAACATCCTCTACACCGCGCCGACCGCGATCCGCGCGATGATGGCGTCGGGTCAGGCGGCCGTTGAAGGTGCCGATGGCAGCAGCCTGCGTCTGCTCGGTTCGGTCGGTGAGCCGATCAACCCGGAAGCCTGGGACTGGTACTACAAGAATGTCGGCAAGTCGCGTTGCCCGATCGTCGATACCTGGTGGCAGACCGAAACCGGCGGCAACATGATGAGCCCGCTGCCGGGCGCGCATGCGCTGAAACCGGGTTCGGCGGCGCGTCCGTTCTTCGGTGTGGTACCGGCGCTGGTCGACAACCTCGGTAACATCATCGAGGGCGAGGCCGAGGGCAATCTGGTGATTCTCGATTCGTGGCCGGGTCAGGCGCGCACGCTGTACGGTGATCACGATCGTTTCGTCGATACCTACTTCAAGACGTTCCGTGGCATGTATTTCACCGGTGACGGCGCACGTCGCGATGCCGATGGTTACTACTGGATCACCGGGCGCGTGGATGACGTGCTCAACGTCTCCGGTCACCGCATGGGCACGGCCGAGATCGAGAGCGCGATGGTCGCGCACCCGAAAGTCGCCGAGGCGGCGGTGGTCGGTGTGCCGCATGACATCAAGGGCCAGGGCATTTATGTCTATGTGACCTTGAAGAATGGCGAGGAGCCGACCGAACAACTGCGTCTGGAACTGAAGAACTGGGTGCGCAAGGAGATCGGGCCGATCGCTTCGCCGGACGTGATCCAGTGGGCGCCGGGGCTGCCGAAGACCCGCTCGGGCAAGATCATGCGGCGGATTCTGCGCAAGATTGCCACGGCGGAATACGATGGCTTGGGCGATATCTCGACCCTGGCCGATCCGGGTGTTGTGCAGCATTTGATTGATACGCACAAGACCATGAATGTTGCTTAAGTAGCAGGTTGATGTGCTGAAAAGCCCTGTTCGGTGTATGCCGGACAGGGCTTTTTTGTGTCTGCTGGTTTTGTGGTGGTTGGGCTGGCCTCATCGCGAGCAGGCTCACTCCTACAGATGATCGTTCCCACGCTCCGCGTGGGAATGCCTCCCCGACGCTCTGCGTCGGCTCTTGGGACGCGGAGCGTCCTTTGCTGCATTCCCACGCAGAGCGTGGGAATGATCAGTTAGCCAACCAATAATTATCGACCTGCGCCGTAGGGCCTTTCCCGCTGTTACCCGCCACAACCCAATGTGTAACCGCCCGCGCCAAACCGGGGCGAAGGGAAACGCTACGCCCCGTATTAGAGCCTCAAAAACGTTGCTGAAAAATAAGACACAACGCTGCGCTTGCCGGATTAGAAGGGTTTGCGAATAATAGGCCCGCAATTTGCAGCATGGATCGGTTCACTGTCTTTCGCTCTTGCATGAAATTGCAAGGCTGTCAATGCGCTCAAGTCGCTTTCTCTGTGCATCTGTAATTAGTTGTCGCATTGAAGAAATATCGACTTCGGGCCTGTCGTTAGAATGCCGATCACTCGCTCATCGTGGCTGACGTTGAAATCTTCGCCGGTTTCAATAGGAAATTTCCCACCGATGCAGCAACCGATTTCCTGATTCACCCATTCGCATATTGGGCTGTTGCTCACTCTGCCGTTTTTGCCCTTTACCGATGGAGTCCCAAGATGAAGAAACTTGTGCTGCTTGGCGCCCTGGCACTGTCCGTGCTGTCGCTGAATGCCGTCGCTGACGAAAAGCCTGTGAAGATCGGCATCGAAGCGGCTTACCCGCCATTCGCCTCGAAAGCTCCGGACGGCAGCATCGTCGGTTTCGACTACGACATCGGCAACGCGCTGTGCGAAGAAATGAAGGTCAAGTGTGTGTGGGTCGAGCAAGAGTTCGACGGTCTGATCCCGGCGCTGAAAGTGCGCAAGATCGACGCGATCCTGTCGTCCATGTCGATCACTGAAGACCGCAAGAAGTCGGTCGACTTCACCAACAAGTACTACAACACCCCGGCGCGTCTGGTGATGAAGGCCGGCACTCAGGTCAGCGAAGGTCTGGCTGAGCTGAAAGGCAAGAACATCGGCGTACAGCGCGGTTCGATCCACGAGCGTTTCGCCCGCGAAGTGCTGGCGCCACTGGGTGCCGAGATCAAGCCGTACGGTTCGCAGAACGAGATCTACCTCGACGTGGCTGCCGGTCGTCTCGACGGTACCGTGGCTGACGCGACCCTGCTCGATGACGGCTTCCTGAAAACCGACGCCGGCAAAGGCTTCGCGTTCGTGGGCCCGGCGTTCACCGACGTCAAATACTTCGGCGACGGCGTGGGTATCGCAGTACGCAAGGGCGACGCCCTGAAAGACAAGATCAACAGCGCCATTGCGGCGATCCGCGAGAACGGCAAATACAAGCAGATCCAGGACAAATACTTCGCCTTCGATATCTACGGCAAGTAACACGTCTCTGCGACAAGTCCGAAATGGCGCAAGCAACAGAATCTCTGCGGTTTGCGCCATTTTTTCATCCCAACTTTCGAGGACCTGAATCATGTTGAAAGGCTACGGGGCTGTCATCCTCGATGGCGCATGGCTGACGCTTCAGCTCGCCTTGTCGTCCATGGCTCTGGCCATCGTTCTCGGGCTGATTGGTGTCGCGCTGCGCCTGTCGCCGGTGCGCTGGCTGGCCTGGCTGGGCGATCTGTATTCCACGGTGATCCGCGGGATTCCCGATCTGGTGCTGATCCTGCTGATTTTCTACGGCGGTCAGGACTTGCTCAACCGCGTCGCGCCGATGCTCGGTTATGACGATTACATCGACCTGAACCCGCTGGCGGCCGGCATCGGCACCCTCGGTTTCATCTTCGGTGCGTACCTGTCGGAAACCTTCCGCGGTGCGTTCATGGCGATCCCCAAAGGCCAGGCCGAAGCCGGCATGGCGTACGGCATGAGCAGTTTTCAGGTGTTCTTCCGGGTGATGGTGCCGCAGATGATCCGTCTGGCGATTCCCGGCTTCACCAACAACTGGCTGGTACTGACCAAGGCCACCGCGCTGATTTCCGTGGTCGGTCTGCAAGACATGATGTTCAAGGCCAAGCAGGCGGCGGATGCCACGCGTGAGCCTTTCACCTTCTTCCTCGCAGTGGCGGCGATGTACCTGGTGATCACCAGTGTCTCGTTGCTGGCATTGCGTCACCTTGAGAAGCGCTACTCGGTAGGCGTAAGGGCGGCTGATCTATGATCTTCGACTACAACGTCATTTGGGAGGCGCTGCCGCTGTACTTCGGCGGCCTGCTGACCACCCTCAAACTGCTCGCGCTGTCGCTGTTTTTCGGCTTGCTGGCGGCCCTGCCGCTGGGGCTGATGCGCGTCTCGAAGAACCCGGTCGTCAACGGCGCCGCGTGGCTCTACACCTACGTGATCCGTGGCACGCCGATGCTGGTGCAGCTGTTCCTGATCTATTACGGTCTGGCGCAGTTCGAAGCAGTACGCGAAAGCTTCTTGTGGCCGTGGCTGTCCAGCGCAACGTTCTGTGCGTGCCTGGCGTTTGCGGTCAACACCAGCGCCTACACCGCCGAGATCATCGCCGGCAGCCTCAAGGCCACGCCGAACGGTGAGATCGAAGCGGCGAAGGCCATGGGCATGTCGCGCTTCAAACTGTACAAGCGCATCCTGCTGCCATCGGCCCTGCGCCGGGCACTGCCGCAATACAGCAACGAAGTGATCATGATGCTGCAGACCACCAGTCTGGCGTCCATCGTGACGTTGATCGATATCACCGGTGCGGCGCGTACCGTCAACGCGCAGTTCTATCTGCCGTTCGAGGCGTACATCACCGCTGGCGTGTTCTACCTGTGCCTGACCTTCATTCTGGTCAAGCTGTTCAAGCTGGCCGAGCGTCGCTGGTTGAGCTACCTCGCGCCGCGGAAGCACTGATATGGAACGCATCGACCACGTGTTGCCGTGGAGCCATCTGGGCAGCGAGCGCAGGGTGTCGGTTTTTCGCTTCGGTCATGGCGAGCGCAAGGCCTACATCCAGGCCAGCCTGCACGCCGACGAACTGCCGGGCATGCGCACCGCCTGGGAGCTGAAGAAGCGCCTCGGCGAACTCGAAGCCCAAGGCTTGCTCAACGGCGTGATCGAGCTGGTGCCGGTGGCCAATCCGTTGGGGCTCGGGCAGTTGCTGCAAGGCAATCACCAGGGGCGTTTCGAGGCGGGCAGCGGCAAGAATTTCAACCGTGATTTCGTCGAGCTGAGCGCGCCGGTCGCCGCCGCGCTGGCCGACAAGCTCGGGGACGATCCGCACGCCAATGTGCGGCTGATCCGTCAGGCGATGGCCAACCATCTCGCCGCTTTGCCTGAGGCGAGCAGCCAGTTGCAAGGCATGCAGCGCGTATTGCTCAGCCATGCCTGCACTGCCGATGTGGTGCTCGATCTGCATTGCGACGCCGAAGCCGCGCTGCACATGTACGCGTTGCCGCAGCATTGGCCGCAGTGGCGCTCGCTCGCCGCGCACCTGAATGTGAAGGTCGGCTTGCTCGCGGAAGACTCCGGCGGCAGCTCGTTCGACGAGGCCTGTTCGCTGCCGTGGCTGCGCCTGTCGCGGCAGTTCCCCGATGCGCAGATTCCGCTGGCGTGCCTGGCCACGACCATCGAACTGGGTGGTCAGGCCGATACCGGCCGAGCTGAAGCAGAGGCTTACGCTGAAGGCATTCTGGCGTTTCTTGCCGAGCAGGGCCTGATCACCGGCGAGTGGCCGAATCCGGCGTTTGATCCGTGCGAAGGCATGCCGTTCGAAGGCACCGAATTGTTGTTCGCGCCGCACCCCGGTGTGGTGAGTTTTTCCCGCAAGCCCGGCGAATGGGTCGAGGCGGGCGAGGAGATTTTTGAAGTGATCGACCCTGTGGCCGATCGGGTCAGCACGGTATGTGCTGGTACCTCCGGGGTGCTGTTTGCCATTGAACGGCTGCGTTATGCCCAACCCGGTTTCTGGCTGGCCAAGGTGGCGGGGCGCGAAGCGCTGCGTCGCGGGCGCTTGCTCAACGACTGACTGACTGTTTTTGTGAGAACCGACCGCATGTACAAACTTGAAGTCCAAGACCTGCATAAACGCTACGGCAGTCACGAAGTGCTCAAGGGCGTGTCCCTGAAAGCGGCCGCCGGCGATGTGATCAGCATCATCGGCTCCAGTGGCTCCGGCAAAAGTACTTTTCTGCGTTGCATCAACCTGCTCGAGCAGCCGCACGCGGGCAAGATCCTGCTCAACAACGAAGAGCTGAAACTGGTCGCCAACAAGGACGGCGCGCTGAAAGCCGCTGATCCGAAGCAGCTGCAACGCATGCGTTCGCGCCTGTCGATGGTGTTTCAGCATTTCAACCTGTGGTCGCACATGACCGCGATTGAAAACATCATGGAAGCGCCGGTGCACGTGCTTGGCGTGCCCAAGTACGAAGCTCGCGAAAAAGCCGAGTACTACCTGAACAAGGTCGGCGTGGCCCATCGTAAAGACGCATTCCCGGGCCACATGTCCGGTGGCGAGCAGCAGCGCGTGGCGATCGCCCGTGCACTGGCGATGGAACCGGAAGTGATGCTGTTCGACGAGCCGACCTCGGCCCTCGACCCGGAACTGGTCGGCGACGTGCTGAAAGTCATGCAGGCGCTGGCGCAGGAAGGCCGGACCATGGTCGTGGTCACCCACGAAATGGGTTTTGCCCGCGAAGTGTCGAACCAGTTGGTGTTCCTGCACAAAGGCGTCGTCGAAGAAAGCGGCAACCCGCGCGAAGTGCTGGTCAATCCGCAGTCGGAGCGCTTGCAGCAGTTCCTGTCCGGTAGCCTGAAATAAAACAGGGCTGCCGTTGTGCACCAGATTAGGTCATGCTTCGCAACCTGAAAGCCGGCTCCATACCCTGTGGGAGCTGGCTTGCCAGCGATAGCGGTGAACCAGTTTGCAAATCTGGCACAGACATATCGCCATCGCTGGCAAGCCAGCTCCCACAGTTGATCGATGTTGGTTTCAGGATGTGTGTTCATTTACGGGCTAGCATTGGCCCATGCCTTCATCACCGTTTTTCGCTTCGGATTGCCCGCCCATGACTGCCCATCGAATAGGTTTCCTGATTTGGCCCAGCACTAAAGCGTTGACGCTGGCGCTGGCGGAGGAAGCCTTGCGTGTCGCTCAGCGTGTGCACCCGGACGTGGTCTACGAATTGTCGTTCCTGCAGGCCGAAACGCCAGCCGAAGGCGCCTGGCAATTGCCGGGTGAGGCGTGGGCCGGCAAGCTCGAGAATTTCCAGAAACTGTTCCTGCTCGCTGACGAACCACCGATCACTCTGGCGCCGGCACTGAGCAGTGCGCTCAAGCAACTGGTGCGTGCCGGTTGTGTGATCGGTGGTCTGTCGGCCGGTGTCTACCCGTTGGCCCAACTCGGTCTGCTCGACGGTTATCGCGCTGCGGTGCACTGGCGCTGGCAGGACGATTTCGCCGAACGCTTCCCGAAAGTCATCGCCACCAGTCACTTGTTCGATTGGGACCGCGATCGCCTGACCGCCTGCGGTGGCATGTCGGTACTCGACCTGCTGCTGGCGGTGCTGGCGCGTGATCATGGCGCGGAACTGGCCGGTGCGGTGTCCGAAGAGCTGGTGGTCGAGCGCATTCGCGAAGGCGGCGAGCGTCAGCGTATTCCGTTGCAGAACCGTCTCGGCTCCAGTCATCCGAAGCTCACCCAGGCGGTGTTGCTGATGGAAGCCAACATCGAAGAGCCGCTGACCACCGACGAAATCGCCCAGCACGTGTGCGTATCGCGGCGGCAACTGGAGCGGATCTTCAAGCAATACCTCAACCGCGTGCCGAGCCAGTACTACCTGGAACTGCGCCTGAACAAGGCCCGGCAGATGTTGATGCAGACCAGCAAGTCGATCATCCAGATCGGCCTCTCGTGTGGCTTCTCTTCAGGGCCGCATTTCTCAAGCGCCTACCGCAACTTCTTCGGTGCCACGCCGCGCGAAGATCGCAACCAGCGGCGCAGCAGCAGCCCGTTCGAATTGTCGTCAGTCCCGCCCGAGCGAGGCTGACGGCGGTTCAGCTATTGCCGGGTCATGTGAGTTCCTCGCCGTCGGAAAAGTCCGAATCCACAAAATCGTCAACTTGTTGCATCAAGTTGGGGCCCGGCATCCGCGCCTCCATATTGTGCTCGGCCAGCGCCGTGTTGTAGCTGTCCAGGCGCTGCTGACTTTCCGGGATCAATGGATTTCCGCTGAAATTGTACTCGGTCATCCTGGTATCGGGACGTGAAGGAAAGTCCGCAGGCAATCGCTTGATCTTGTTATTCGACAAGTCCACGCGTCTCGTCTGAGTGAGTCTGTACAAACCGGCGGGCGACCGGGTCAGCCCGGTATTACTCAGGTCGAGCATTCGCAGGTCGGGAAAGTGATCCATGTCGGGCACTCTCCAAAGTCGGCTGTTGTTACTCAAATCCAGGGTATCGAGCTTTGCCAGGTTGGCGAATGCATCTGCAGTTTGCGGCGTAATCGTGATCTGGCAACCCGACAGGCTGAGGCTGCTCAATGTCTCGAGACGAAAGATTGCCGACGGAACGCGAAGTAATGGGTAATCGCGGATATCCAGCACCCTGAGCCGGGGAAACAGCGCCAGCAAGGCATCGACTGGTGGCGGCGTACTTACCGTGGTGGTCAGCTGCAACTGTTTGACGTAGTCGAAGCGCCCGGTCATTTGTGGCAGCTCGCCCGTGAAGGAGAGATCGCAATCGAATTCGGTGTCCAGGCCATGGACCGGAAAGCGCCGCAGGCGTTTTTCCAGGTTGTCCTTGAAGCGCCGGCGCTGGCTGATTTGCGCGCTTGGTGGGGCAATTTCCGGCACACCGTGGGCAACCGGATCTTCGGGCGCCGCATTCACCCAGGTTTCGAGCGTGTTCAGCAGCGTGCTGAGTTCGGTTTGCCGGCGCAGCAGCTCGGTGCGTCCGTCTGTCAAGGTCCCGGGCAGACTGTAGATCAGGTTGTTGGCATCGAAACCGCTCAATCGGGGATAGAGCGTTTGGGCCAGATCAATGTCGGCCTGTTCGACCCAGACGCCAAAATTGTCGCCTTTGACCAGATAGCATGCCTTCATCTGTTCGCGCGAAGTCGCCGACAGCGGATTGGAGCCCACATCGATGCCGCGGTTGGCATACGCCGCCAGTGAGTCGGGCAATTCGATGATGTTGTTGTCGCTCAGCAACGCCGTTTGCAGGTGCGGGAGTTGGTCCAGCCCGGCGGGAACACGGTCGATGCCTGTACGGATCAGGTCGATGAACGCCAGATTCACCAGTGCCGAGGCATCGGGCGTCTGGCCCAGTGGATTATTGAACAGATCCAGCGACGTCAGGCGGCTCAGTGTCGACAGGGTGGATTGCCCGGCCGCGTCGAGGGTGATGTTGCACCGGCTCATCATTAGCGTTTCAAGCGCTGGCATGCTTTCGAGCGCTCGCGGGATTCGGCCCAGGGCGAACCCGGGCAACTCGAGACCTTCCAGGCCAGTGAAGCAATCGAGAAAGCCATCGGGAACCATCAAGTGTGGATTGCCTTGAATTTCCAGGTGGGTTATCTGGCTGAAGTCAGCGCTGAGCTCGGGCAATTCACCAGCAAACGCAGCCTTGGCTTTGAATATTTCCGCACGTAGATCCGGCACATCGACGCGACTGCCGCGCCAGAGTCCTTCGAGGTCTTCCTTGAACCGGGATCGCGCCTCAAGCTGTGCGGCGCGCTGCTCGGCATTCCATAGCTGGCCTGACGTCGGATCATGACTTGGTACGCGCTCCTGCCACGCCGTAAGGTCGCTGAGCAACCGGGTGATTTCAGTTTCCCAGTTCATCAATTGCGAACTACCTGCCTGCAAGGTGCCGGGGAGGCGATAGATCATGTCGCCGGCCATGTGGTCGGTCAGGTGCGGGAACACTCTGCGCGCCCTCGCGACATCGTTCGCCGCGGGCATGATGCCGAAGTTGCGGTGATGTTGGGCGTAGTAAGTCTTGATGCGCTCGCGAGCCGCCACAGAAAGCGGATTGCCAGCCAGACGCACACCGTCTGCACGATTGGGTGTGAGGCTGAAAAGTGCCTCCGGCAACTCACTGATGTGGTTGTTGTTGAGGTGCACCGTCTGCAGTGTCGGGTGCCCAACGATGCCCTCAGGCACGGCTGTCAGACCGCTATTGAGCAGAAAGACATCCTGCACTGCTGGAAGCGTCTGCAGATCGGGGGCCACGGTCAACGGGTTGTTGATCAGATCCAGACGCGTAAGCGTGCGCAGCGACTTCAGCACGTCATAGCCCGCTGAGGTGTGGCTTATCGCGCAGTTGTCCAGGCGCAGCTTCTTGAGATTGCGCAGTTGGCCGATGAAGGCGGGTATTTCGTTCAGCGCGAAATCCTTCATTTGCAAGGTGTGGAGTTCGGGAAACAACGCCACGAACTCGCCGATGCCATCGATCGCTGCGTTGCCGGTCAGTTTCAGGCTTGCGACATGACTGAAGTCGACGCTCAGGCGAGGCAACTGGCCAACGAACGGCAGGTCTGCGGTAAAGGACAGGCTGCGCTGGCCGGTCTCGCTGGAGGTCTGGCGCCAGAACGTCTCCAGGTCTTGCTTGAACGTCGATCGTGCCGAGCGCTGGCGAGCGCGCTCATTGTCGGTCAGCGCACGCCCCGTGGCCGAATCTGTAGACGGGGTTTGCAATACCCAGCGGTCGAGGTCGAGCTGCATCTGCGCCAGCTCCGCTTGCCAGCGCAGCAGTTGTGCGCGACCGGTGGCCAGATTGCCCGGCAAGTCATAGATCAGGTCGCTGGCCTCTTGCTCATCCAGCTCCGGGAACAATTGCCGGGTCAGGCTGACGTCCTGCTCCGCGGCCCTGACCTCAAAATCCTGTTGATAGGTGCGGAAGTAGGTTTTGATTTTGTCGCGTGTTTCGCTCGATAGCGGATTGTCGGAAAAATACAGGCCATCAGTGCGTTCTGCAGGCAGCTCGAATAGCGCGTCGGGCAGCTGTGTAAGGCGATTGCCGGTCAATACCGCAGTGCGCAGTTGCGGATGGCTGGCCAGACCTGGCGGAGCAACGGTGAGTCCGCTGTTGGACAGGTCGATGAACGTGAGCGCAGGCAACAGGTTCAGATCGGGGAAAGTCCCCAGGGGATTGTCACTCAGATTCAGCGTCTGCAAAGCGTTCAGCGAAACCAGTTCGGCCTGATGTTCGGGCGTCATCACCACGCCGCAGTTCTTCAGCTTCAGGTCGGTCAGCTGAGGCAAATTCCTCCCGGGAAGGGAGTCAGTGCTCAGATCAAAGCCATTGAGGCTCAGCGAGACCAGATTCGGGAAGGAATCCACAAAAGGCAAGCTCGCCGAAATATCGGCATTGCCGGTCAGTTTGAGGCGCAAGACATGCTCGAAATTGGCGCTGAGCACAGGCATGTCGCCGCTGAACCCGGCCGTCGCTTCAAATTCTCCACTGCGGGTGAATTGATCGCGGCTACGCCAGAAGCGCTCAAGTTGCTGCGCGAAGGCGCGTCGGGCGTCGAGTTCACGCCTCTGCTCAGCGTGAGGCAGGCGTTCACCCGTTTCAGGATGAGACGTGGCGGCCTGATTGATCCATTGGCTGAGTTCCAGCTTCAACTGATTGAGTTCGGTTTCCCAGAGGTTCAACTGCGCACGGCCCTCCACCAGGGTTCCGGGTAAACGGTACAGCAGGGCAGTGGCTTGCTCCTCGCCGAGCGCTGGAAACAATGTAGTGGTGCGCTGCAGGTCCTCACGTTCCGGGCGAATGCCGAAATGCCTGCCGGTAGCGTCATGGAAGCGCTTCACGCGTTCGCGTGCGGCAGGCGTCAGCGGGTTGTCGGCAAAGGTGAAACCATCACTCAGCGAAGGCGGCAATCGGAAGAAGGCTTCGGGCACGGCGGTCATGCGATTGCCGTCGAACTGGCCGGAAATCAGGCGCGGATGATTGAGCAGGTCGTCCGGCAGGCTGTGAATGCCGGTGTTGGACAAATTGACGTAACGCAGCGAAGGCATCGTGTGCAGATCGGGCGGTAAACCCAAGGCGTTGCCTTGCAGATCGAGAATGGTCAGCTGTGGCATGGACGCCAGCACCGATTGCGTGGTGATCGTCAGGCTGAGCCCGCATTTGCGCATTCGCAGTTCGCGCAGCGATGGCATCGAGGTCAGTACCTGCGGCAGCCCCGGCAATTTCAGGTTGTGTGCATCGAGCATCTGCAATTGAGGAAAGTGCTGAAGAAAGCCTTCCAGAGAGCCGGGCGTGGCGCTGCCATCCAGGATCAGCGCGGTGATATGGCTGAGGTCGGCCGACAGCGTCGGCAAGTCGCCAATGATCGGGTGGACAAGCTGCAAGACGTGACCGGTGGCCATGCCGTATTGATTGATCGCGGTCGGGTATTCGCGGCGCCAGCCCTTGAGGATTTCTTCCCTGAGCAAGCGGCGGTTCTGGATTTCGACGCGCTTTTGCAGCGCGGTCAGCGCAGCGCCGGTATCGGGATGCCTGGCGGGCGGATCGTTGGCCCAGATGTGCAGATCGTTTTGCAGTTGCAGGTAATCATTCTGCAGTCGTTGAATTTCCACATGCGGGCCGGCCGGGCTGGCACGCAGGTTTTCCGCCAGGGCGCGGACTTGCTGTTCGGTCATCCTCGGGTAGAGCGCGCGGATATCCTGCTCGTAAACGCGCGCAGGGTTATTCAGACTTTCAACGCGATCGATCCGGGGATAACCATCGCTGCCCAACAGCCGTAACGTGTCCAGAACGGGTGGCTTGATGGGCGTTTGATGCAGCACCACTCGCAACTCGTCGCGCTCCAGCGTGCGTTCGCGAATGGCGCCTTTGAGCATCTGCCCTGGCCAATGCCGATGTTGAGGCTGGCGCGCTCACTGTCGGGCAGCGCGTACAACACGCTGGAGTAGAAATCGCTGAGCGAATGCAACTCCTGGCCGCGATCATCGAAGGCTTGATAGCGCTGGTCATCGCTCCTCACCAGAACCTTTTTTTCGGCCGCGTCCTCGCTACCGATGCTGTCGACGACCGGGCCTTCGTAGCGACCGTCGCGGATTTCGATCTGTACATCGCCGCTCCAGCCCGGCAGCAATTTGAGGCTGTGCAGCGCCAGCGAGTCGGAGTCGGGATTATTCACTGAGCCAAGTTCAAGCCCTTCATAGGCACGGGACACGCGCACTTCCTGACTGGCCAGCTGCATCAATTCCTGTTGGCGCGGGGGCAGTTGTCCGTCGTTGATCTGCAGCAGTTCGCTTCCGGTGGCGGTGTCGAGCAGTTCGCGGGTGACGCTTGCGGGCAGGTCTGGGTGGTGAGCCTTGAGCTGTTGCGCCAGCGGGTCGTCGAGCTGCTGCGACAGTTGATAACGGGATTCGAACAGCGCGCTGCGGTTGGCTTTCGCCAGGCCGGCCAATTGCTTGCGCAAGGTCTGGCTGCGGACGTCCAGTGGGGGCTGCGCAGTGAAGGGTTCGGCGAGCAGCGCCTTGATTTGCGTTTCGTCGAGTGTGGTCAGCAAGGTCTTGAGCAAGTCGCTGCCGATCAAGCGGTCCTGCTGTAATTCCGTCAATGGCAGGCTCTCGTCGGCGCTGGACTGCCAGAGCAAATCACCGCTGCGATCCAGCAGGCGCAGGCGCTGGTTACTCGGCCAGCGGCCTTGTTCGCTGAGCAATTGCAATTGCGTCACCTGGTCGGCTTGCAGGAAATCATCAGCTGTGTCGCTGTCGAGCTGATCGATAAACCGCTGCAACTGCCGATCGATCTTGAAGCGCTGAATGCTGTCGGCCAGCAGCGGCGGAGTTTTCTCCTGATCGACATGCATCTTGCGCAAGGCATCTCCGCTGCTGCCGCTGACCTGAAGAATGGTTTCACGCTCTGCTGGAGTAAAAGCCTCCAGTGTCGGGTCGGTCCGCCGCAGTGCGGTTTCGCCGTCCCATTGCATGGGTTGTTCGAGTTCGGTGTGCCACGCACTGTCGCCGTTGTGCCGCAGCACCGGTTGGTAGGCGTCGGGACGGGTCGGGTGCTCGATACGGTACTGACCGGGCACCTCATGTTCGACTACCGAAAAATGCGCCTTGTCGAGCGGCAGCAGTTGCTTGCCCTGATGTGCGTGCAGGCCCCGTTCATTCGGCTGCGAATCCGCAGGTGGCGGTGCCGGATGTTCGTAGCGCTGCAGGTCAGGCTCCCAGTAACGGGTTTTACCGTTTGCCAGCTTCACCGGTTTGAAGCGATCAATGAACGCCACCACTTCCTTGGGCAAGACCTTGCGAAACTCGCCCGATGCAATCGCGCCGCCCACGGCAAACATGCCCAACTGGATCATCGATTCAACGGTGCCCATCAAATGCCCGAACGCTTCGGTGTTACGCCCCTGACCCCATTCGACGATGCCCTCGAACACTTCGTCGAGCATCTGATATGCCATGTACGCCATCATCGCTTCGCCCAGCACCGGCACAAACGGCGCGACGATCAATGCGGCGGTCTGGGCGATGGTGGAAAGGATGTCGACCACCGAGTCCCAGAACGCCCACCGCGCCTTTTGATCGACGATGGCGGTGGGCACGGCAATGGTTCGGGCGTCGTTGAAGATCTTGTTCAGTTTCGCCTGATGAAGGTGTTGCAAGACGTCGTCATGAAAGGGCACCAGGGCCGTCTGCAGATCGGGCCGCTCCACCGGTGTTTCGCGCCACGCCGGCCGGGAGTCGCCGGGTTCATGCGGGTGCCACTTGATCTCGCTGAGGCGGCTGTTGAGGGTGCTGAAGAAGAACCCGCGTTGCTCGTGATTGACGAAACGGCTGAAGAAACGCTGGTAATCCTTCGAGCGCAGCTGGCGCGTCAGTTCAATGATCATTTCCAGCGGCGAGGCATACTCCTTGAACGGATGTTCCGGGTCATCCGGCACATACGCCACGACTCGCGCATTGTTTCGCGACAGGTACAGGTCCGGGGCGAACACGACGATGCCGGTCAGCGGCGCGCAAAGCATGCTCACGTCATGGCAGAGCAAGGGTGCGCCGTGTACGTAGAGGCCTTTCATGCCATCGAGCATGGCCTCGACCAGACGCACGGCATTCTCCGACACGTCACGGTTCATTCGCGCCCACTGCAGGGCCGCTTTCATTGCAGTTTTCTGGCTGGCGTCCAGTTTGCTGCGCAACACGGTAGCGACCATCGGATCGGAGTAACCGAGATTTTCCTCCAGGCTGGCTGTGTACTTCGCCCCGATGTCCAGCCGCCGGCACAGTTGGGTGAAGGCGGGAATGCTCATTCGGGACTGGACGGCAGGCAAGGTGTCGAACTGCCCGGTCGGCGTCGGCGCCGTGGTGAAGGTCGATTCGGCTTCGAAGGCGTTGTCTCGCGTTTCCCGGTCTTCGAAGTTATGCAGCGCCGCCTCCAGCAAGGAAACGCTCCAGACGCGTGCGCCGGTCTTGATCGGAAACAGCGGCGTAGTCGCCGGAATGTACAGGCGCACATAGGTGTTTCTGACATCCAGCTCCAGGTCGAAACAACTCTTGAGCTCGGCCTTGAGCAAGGGCTCGGCGAAGGCGGCGGCGTCCTGCAGATGCTCCAGGGCTTTATCGGCCTGGCTTTGCGCGTCGATGTGCGCCCCCGTGAGCGTTTTCATCAGTGCGTGCTGGTCGGCAGGTGCTGACTTGAGCGTTTCAGGCAGCAGCGGGGCGCTGTTCTTCAGCGCTTCGCGCCGTGTGGCTGAGGTGTTGCCCAGCCACTGGGGAAGCGCATCCTTGAGCGGTTGGTAATGTGCGTCCGCGTGTTGCGCGTCATGGGTGGCATTGGGGGTTGCGGATGGGTGTCCTTGAGACAAATGCATGGCCATTCCTTGGCGTCATTAAGAACCCCCAGCAAACCAGCAGGCCGCGCCCTTCGTGCGGTACATATTTATATCTCTGGGGCGAGGCTGAGTTGGTATTCTGCGCGGCCTGCCGCAAATCGGCCGCGCCCGGTAAACTGCGCCTTTGCGACGCTATATGTCGCATTGCCGTAAACCCGGGAAAATCCGGGGTTTGCGCTATAAGAAGTTGTCGCTTGGCGGCAAGGCCGGGCACAAAACTGTCCTTACAATCCCCCCAATCGCTCGCCAGTTTCCGGCGAGTGTTCCTTTTCAGGAGACTCCGATGTCCGTTGAGCACGCTGCGGTACAACGCGCCGATTTCGACCAGGTAATGGTTCCCAACTACGCGCCTGCCGCTTTCATTCCGGTGCGTGGCGCCGGTTCCCGGGTCTGGGATCAGGCCGGCCGCGAGCTGATCGACTTCGCCGGCGGGATTGCCGTCAACGTATTGGGCCACGCGCACCCGGCGCTGGTCGGTGCCTTGACCGAGCAGGCCAACAAGCTCTGGCATGTGTCCAACGTGTTCACCAACGAACCGGCCCTGCGCCTGGCGCACAAGCTGATCGACGCGACATTCGCCGAGCGCGCATTCTTCTGCAACTCCGGCGCCGAAGCCAACGAGGCCGCGTTCAAGCTGGCCCGTCGCGTCGCGTTCGACCGTTTCGGCAGCGAGAAGTACGAAATCATCGCCGCGCTGAACAGCTTCCACGGCCGTACCCTGTTCACCGTCAACGTCGGTGGCCAGTCGAAGTACTCCGACGGTTTCGGCCCGAAAATCACCGGTATCACCCACGTTCCCTACAATGATCTGGCCGCGCTGAAAGCGGCGGTGTCCGACAAGACTTGCGCGGTCGTGCTCGAACCGATTCAGGGCGAGGGCGGCGTGCTGCCGGCTGAACTGGCTTACCTGCAAGGCGCCCGTGAATTGTGCGATGCGCACAGCGCGCTGCTGGTGTTTGACGAAGTGCAGACCGGCATGGGCCGCAGCGGCAAGCTGTTTGCCTACCAGCATTACGGCGTGACCCCGGACATCCTCACCAGCGCCAAGAGCCTGGGCGGCGGTTTCCCGATCGCGGCGATGCTCACCACCGAAGCGCTGGCCAAGCATCTGGTGGTCGGTACGCACGGCACCACTTACGGCGGCAACCCGCTGGCCTGTGCGGTGGCGGAAGCGGTGATCGATGTGGTCAACACGCCAGAAGTGTTGAGCGGTGTGAACGCCAAGCACGACAAGTTCAAGTCGCGTCTGGAGCAGATCGGTGCGAAATACGGCCTGTTCACCCAGGTGCGTGGCCTCGGTCTGCTGATCGGCTGCGTGCTCAACGACGCGTGGAAAGGCAAGGCCAAGGACATCTTCAACGCCGCTGAAAAAGAAGGCCTGATGATTCTCCAGGCCGGCCCGGACGTGATCCGTTTCGCCCCGAGCCTGGTGGTGGAAGACGCCGATATCGATGCCGGTCTGGACCGCTTCGAACGCGCCGCTGCCGCACTGACGCAAGCCTGATGGACCCATCGATGCCTGAAGTTTTTCAGGCGTCGATCAAAATTTTGATACCGGGCACGTTCAACTTCAGGAGTGAGCCTGCTCGCGATCGCGGTGTATCAGACACATCAATGTCGACTGATACACCGCTATCGCGAGCAGGCTCACTCCTACAAGGTCCGGTGTTCTTTCTGTGATTTTTTTGAAGAGAAAAGGAGTGACACCATGCTGGTGATGCGCCCCGCGCAAATGGCTGATCTGGGCGAGGTACAGCGTCTGGCTGCGGACAGCCCGATTGGTGTCACTTCCTTGCCGGATGACGTGGAACGTCTGAGCGACAAGATCGCCGCGAGCGAAGCGTCGTTTGCCGCCGAAGTGAGCTTCAACGGTGAGGAAAGCTATTTCTTCGTCCTCGAAGACACCGCCACCGGCAAGCTGGTCGGTTGTTCGGCGATTGTCGCTTCGGCCGGTTATTCGGAGCCGTTCTACAGCTTCCGCAACGAGACTTTCGTCCACGCCTCGCGCGAGCTGAAGATCCATAACAAGATCCACGTGCTCTCGCAGTGCCACGACCTGACCGGCAACAGCTTGCTGACCAGTTTCTACGTGCAACGCGAACTGGTCGGATCGCCCTGGGCCGAGCTCAATTCCCGCGGTCGTCTATTGTTCGTCGCCAGTCACCCGGAGCGTTTCGCCGATTCGGTGGTGACCGAGATCGTCGGTTACAGCGATGAAAACGGTGACTCGCCGTTCTGGGATGCGATCGGGCGCAACTTCTTCGACCTCAACTACGCCGAAGCCGAACGCCTGTGCGGGCTGAAAAGCCGCACGTTCCTCGCCGAGCTGATGCCGCATTACCCGATCTACGTGCCGTTGCTGCCGGATTCCGCGCAAGAAGCGATGGGCCAGGTGCACCCGCGGGCACAGATCACGTTCGACATCCTGATGCGCGAAGGCTTCGAGACCGATCACTACATCGACATCTTCGACGGTGGTCCGACCCTGCATGCGCGCGTTTCCGGGATCCGCTCGATCGCGCAGAGCCGTGTGGTGCCGGTGAAACTCGGCGAGCCGGTCAAAGGTGCCGGACGCCAATATCTGGTGGCCAACGCACAGTTGCAGGATTACCGCGCGGTGCTGCTGGAGCTGGATTACGCGCCGGGCAAACCGGTGACTCTGGATCTGGAAGCGGCCGAAGCCCTGGGCGTCGGTGAAGGTGCCAGTGTGCGCCTGGTGGCGGTTTAACGCCTTAGCGAGTTTCACGGGTGGCGCAAGCGGCCCGTTTGAGGAGATAGCATGATTGTTCGTCCCGTACGCAGCAGCGATTTACCCGCGCTGATCGATCTGGCCCGCAGCACCGGCACCGGCCTCACCACTTTGCCGGCCAACGAAGAACGTCTGGCCCATCGGGTCGGCTGGGCCGAGAAGACCTTTCGCGGTGAAGCCGGCCGTGGCGATGCGGACTACCTGTTCGTGCTTGAAGACGACAACGGCCGCGTGGTGGGGATTTCCGCCATCGCTGGCGCGGTCGGTCTGCGCGAGCCTTGGTACAACTTCCGTGTCGGCCTGACCGTCAGCGCCTCGCAGGAATTGAACATCTATCGCGAGATTCCGACGCTGTTCCTGGCCAACGACCTGACCGGCAACTCCGAGCTGTGCTCGCTGTTCCTGCACGCCGATTACCGCAGCGGTCTGAACGGCCGCATGCTGTCCAAGGCGCGCATGCTGTTCATCGCCGAGTTCCCGGAGCTGTTCGGCAACAAGATCATCGCCGAGATGCGCGGTGTATCCGATGACGCCGGGCGCTCGCCGTTCTGGGAAAGCCTGGGCCGGCACTTCTTCAAGATGGAATTCAGCCAGGCCGATTACCTGACCGGTGTCGGCAACAAGGCGTTCATTGCTGAACTGATGCCGAAATTCCCGCTGTACACCTGCTTCCTTTCGCCGGACGCGCGCAACGTCATCGGCCAGGTCCACCCGGACACCGAGCCGGCGCTGGCGATGCTCAAGAGCGAAGGTTTCAGCTATCAGGGTTACGTCGATATCTTCGACGCCGGCCCGGCGATCGAATGCGAAACCGGCAAGATCCGCGCAGTGCGCGACAGCGAAGCGCTGGTGCTGGCCGTTGGTACGCCGGGCGACGACGCCACGCCGTTCATCATCCATAACCGCAAACGCGAAGACTGCCGCATCACCGCGGCGCCTGCGCGTCTGGCCGCCGGCACGCTGGTGGTCGATCCGCAGACCGCCAAACGTCTTCAACTCAGCGCCGGCGATCAGGTTCGCGCCGTGGCGTTGTCCGCTGCACGGGAGTCGAAACAATGAATTCGCTATACATCGCAGGTGAGTGGCTGGCCGGTCAGGGCGAAGCCTTTCAATCGCTGAACCCGGTGACCCAGCAAGTTTTGTGGTCGGGCGAGGGCGCCACGACGGCTCAGGTCGAATCCGCCGTGCAGGCCGCACGTCAGGCATTTCCAGGCTGGGCGCGGCGTTCGCTGGACGAACGCATCAGCGTGCTTGAGGCTTTCGCTGCCGCGCTGAAAAACCATTCTGACGAACTGGCCCGTACCATCGGTGAAGAAACCGGCAAGCCATTGTGGGAAGCCGCGACCGAAGTCACCAGCATGGTCAACAAGATTGCCATCTCGGTGCAGAGCTACCGTGAGCGTACCGGCGAGAAGAGCGGCCCGCTGGGCGACGCCACCGCCGTATTGCGCCACAAGCCGCACGGGGTGGTCGCGGTGTTCGGCCCTTACAACTTCCCCGGCCACTTGCCCAACGGCCATATCGTGCCGGCGCTGCTGGCCGGTAACAGCGTGCTGTTCAAGCCCAGCGAACTGACGCCGAAAGTCGCCGAGCTGACGGTCAAGTGCTGGATCGAAGCCGGCCTGCCGGCCGGTGTGTTGAACCTGCTGCAAGGCGCGCGGGAAACCGGCATCGCCCTGGCGGCGAACCCGGGGATCGACGGTCTGTTCTTCACCGGTTCGAGCCGCACCGGCAACCATCTGCACCAGCAATTCGCCGGACGTCCGGACAAGATCCTGGCGCTGGAAATGGGCGGCAACAATCCGCTGGTGGTCGATCAGGTTGCCGATCTCGATGCCGCGGTTTACACGATCATTCAGTCGGCGTTCATCTCTGCCGGCCAGCGTTGCACTTGCGCGCGGCGTTTGCTGGTGCCGCAAGGCGCGTGGGGCGACAGCCTGCTCAAGCGTCTGGTCGAAGTCAGTGCGACCATCGAAGTCGGTGCGTTCGATCAGCAGCCGGCGCCGTTCATGGGCTCGGTGGTTTCCCTCGGCGCGGCAAAAGCGCTGATGGATGCACAGGAACATCTGCTGGCCAACGGCGCCGTGTCGCTGCTGGCAATGACTCAGCCGCAAGCGCAGTCGGCACTGCTGACGCCAGGCATTGTCGACGTCACCGCAGTGGCCGAGCGCCCGGACGAAGAACTGTTCGGCCCTTTGCTGCAAGTGATTCGCTACGTCGATTTCGAAGCTGCCATCGTTGAGGCCAACAACACCGCCTACGGTCTGGCCGCCGGCCTGCTGTCGGATTCCGAAGCGCGTTATCAGCAGTTCTGGCTGGAAAGCCGCGCCGGCATCGTCAACTGGAACAAACAACTGACCGGTGCCGCGAGCAGCGCACCGTTCGGCGGTGTCGGGGCGTCGGGTAACCATCGCGCCAGCGCCTACTACGCGGCGGATTACTGCGCGTACCCGGTGGCGTCGCTGGAAACCCCGAGCCTGGTGTTGCCTGCCTCGCTGACACCCGGCGTGAAAATGGCGTGATGCCCATCGCTGGCAAGCCAGCTCCCACAGGGGGCGGGTCGTCCACAGAATCTGTGAACACCACCCATCCTGTGGGAGCTGGCTTGCCAGCGATGAACGCACCGCGGTCGCACTGAATAGTTACTGAAGCCTATAACAACAGATTCACGTGGAGCCTCGCTGATGAAATCCTACGAAGTCAATTTTGACGGTCTAGTGGGGCCGACCCATAACTACGGTGGTCTGTCCTACGGCAACGTTGCCTCCCAAAGCAACAGCCAGCAATCCTCCAGCCCCAAAGAAGCGGCGCTGCAAGGCCTGGCGAAAATGAAAGCGCTGATGGAAATGGGCTTCCAGCAGGGCGTACTGGCACCGCAGGAACGTCCGGACGTGGCCGCACTGCGCCGGCTGGGTTTCAGCGGCACTGACGCGCAGGTAATCGAGCGCGCCGCCAAAGAAGCTATGCCGTTGCTGGTCGCCAGTTGCTCGGCGTCGAGCATGTGGGTGGCCAACGCCGCCACGGTCAGCCCGAGCGCTGACACTGCGGACGGTCGCGTGCATTTCACTGCCGCCAACCTCAACTGCAAATACCACCGCAGCATCGAGCACCCGACCACCAGCCGCGTGCTCGGCGCGATGTTCGCCAATCAGCAGCACTTCGCCCATCACGCTGCATTGCCGGCGGTGGCGCAGTTCGGCGACGAAGGCGCGGCCAACCACACGCGTTTCTGCCGTGAATATGGCGAGGCGGGCGTCGAGTTCTTCGTGTTCGGCCGTAGCGCGTTCGACAACCGTTACCCGGCGCCGCAAAAGTACCCGGCGCGGCAGACCCTCGAAGCCTCGCAAGCCGTGGCGCGTCTGCACGGTCTGCGCGAAGACGGCGTGGTCTACGCCCAGCAGAATCCCAATGTGATCGATCAGGGCGTGTTCCATAACGACGTGATCGCCGTTGGCAACGGCGAAGTGCTGTTCTATCACGAGGACGCGTTCCTCGAGACCGAACAGATGCTCGCTGAGCTGGAAAGCAAACTGGCCAAGGTCGGTGGCAAGTTCCAGTCGGTGTGTGTGCCGCGTTCGGCGGTCACCGTCGATGACGCGGTGCGCTCGTACTTGTTCAACAGCCAGTTGCTGTCGCGCCCTGACGGTTCGATGCTGCTGATCGTGCCGCAAGAGTGCCAGGCCAACGAGCGCGTCTGGGCGTATCTGCAAAGCCTGACCAGCTCCGGCGGTCTGATTCGCGAAGTGAAAGTCTTCGACCTCAAGCAGAGCATGCAGAACGGCGGCGGCCCAGCGTGCCTGCGCTTGCGCGTCGCACTCAACGAAACGGAACTGGCGGCGGTCAACTCAGGGGTTATCATGACGCCACCGTTGTACGGTTCGTTGACCGCATGGGTTGAAAAGCACTATCGCGACCGCCTCAGCGAGAGCGATCTGGCGGACCCGCAGTTGTTGCTTGAATGCCGGACGGCACTGGATGAACTGACGCAAATCCTTAAACTGGGCGCGGTTTATCCCTTCCAGATCAATTGATCGCTGGCGTGCCGCTTGAACGCGGCGCGCGGCAGGTCACCCCAAGAGAGTAAAAACATGAGCGATTCCCTGCAGCTGATCCTTGAAGACACCGACGGCACGCAACTGCAAACCTCGTGCACCCGCGTCGCGGTCATGTGGCAAGGCAAAGAGCTGTGGATCCAGCAGGACGGCCGCGGCCAGTTGCTGATCGGCGTTGACGTCGAAGAAGGTGACGAAGAGTACGCCAACCTGCTGTTGCGCCCATTGGCGACTAATCTGGTAAGTCTGCAGCTGGAAATGGAACCGGCTGACCTCGGCGCTGACGAGGATCACGTACACGGCCCGGATTGCAACCACGACCACTAAGGAAACCGCTCTATGCTCGCCCTCGGCAAACTGCTTGAACTGACCCTCGCCGGCCGCGAACCGGCGGAGAAGACTCAACTGACTGTCGAAGGCGTGCGCATGCGCTGGTTGAGCGAAGGGGCGCTGGAAGTCCGGCCCCCGGAAGCGCGCGACAATGGCCTGGACCTGCTGCTGTCGGCAGGCATCCACGGCAACGAAACCGCACCGATCGAGTTGCTCGACCGGTTGCTGCACGATATCGCTCGCGGCGATCTGAAGCCGCGCGCACGCATTCTTTTCCTGTTCGGTAATCCCGAGGCGATGCGCAAAGGCGAGCGCTTCATCGAGCAGGACGTCAATCGGCTGTTCAACGGCCGGCATGAACAAAGCAGTGGCAGCGAAGCGTTACGTGCCTGTGAGCTGGAGCGCCTGGCGGCGAGTTTCTTCAGCAAACCCGAGCGCCAGCGTTTGCACTACGACCTGCACACGGCGATTCGCGGCTCGAAGATCGAACAATTTGCGCTGTATCCGTGGAAGGAAGGGCGCCAGCATTCACGCCTTGAACTGGCGCGCCTGCGCGCAGCCGGGATGGAAGCCGTGCTGCTGCAAAACAAACCGTCGATCGTGTTCAGTGCCTATACCTACGACAAGCTCGATGCCGAGGCTTTCACCCTGGAGCTGGGCAAGGCGCGGCCGTTCGGACACAACGAAGGCGTCAACGTGTCGCTGCTCGAAACTCGCCTGAAGCAGATCATCGAAGGCACCGAGCCGGAGATGGCGCAAGCGGGTCTGGACGGTTTGCAGCTGTTCAGCGTCGCCCGGGAAATCATCAAGCACAGCGACGCGTTCCGCCTGAACCTGCCGGCGGACATCGAAAACTTTTCCGAGTTGGAACCGGGTTATGTGCTGGCCGAAGATCTGGCCAATACCCGCTGGATCATCGAAGAGCCAGGCGCGCGGATCATCTTCCCCAACCCGAAGGTCAAGAACGGCCTGCGCGCCGGCATCCTGATCGTCCCGACCACCGACGAAAACCTCGCCTGAGATTGCCGCCGAGTGATCGTTCCCACGCTCCGCGTGGGAATGCAGCCGGGACGCTCCGCGTCCCTTCCAAAACCAAACGCGGAGCGTCCGTTGCAGCATTCCCACGCAGAGCGTGGGAACGATCGGGCGAATTTAGACCGCTACCGCATGCGGCTCGGTACGACGCAATGCGCGAACTTTGCGCAGGGTATCGGCACACGTCCGCGCCGCTTCCTGGCCTTTGTGCACAAAGTGCTCAAAGAAGAATTTCTGATGCTCTTCGCCAGAATGGAAGTGATGCGGCGTCAGCGATACCGAGAACACTGGCACTTCGGTTTCCAGTTGCACCTGCATCAGGCCGCTGACCACTGACTGGGCGACGAACTCATGACGGTAGATGCCGCCGTCCACGACGAGGGCTGCAGCGACGATGCCGGCATAACGACCGGTCTTGGCCAGCAGCTTGGCGTGCAGAGGCATTTCGAAGGCGCCGCCGACTTCGAAGAAATCAATGTCCGATTCCTGATAACCCTGAGCAAGCATTTCGGCGACGAAGCCTTTGCGGCTCTGGTCGACGATTTCCTTGTGCCAGCAAGCTTGGATGAACGCGACGCGCTCGCCGTGCGGGTGTTTGCTTTTGCTGTCGATAGCGGTGGGTTGCATGTTCTGACTCCTGTTTGTGTGAAAAACAGGGCGTTATGAATCGAAAGGGATGCCTGGGTGCGCACACGCACAACGACGCGCGGACGGCCCTTGGCTTTTGATCCCGTTCTCTCTTCATCCGGACTATGACCGTCGGCCCCGGAATCACACCGGGTCTGCTGACCTTGCCGCCGACCACCGCCATTGCCGTGTTCGCCGCCAAGCGCTCGCGGGCTATGCGCATTGCGCGCAATTACCGCCGGTGGGGAATTGCACCCCGCCCTGAGAACGTTTGTGCCGCCCGTTGTCGGACGGCGCAGCGTTTTTAACACATATTTTCCAGCTGTGCACAGACCCTGTGGGATGCTGCTTTTTCAGCAAGGCAGTGAATTTTCCTCGTTCAAGGCTTAATTAATCCGCGCCATGACCGCAGTAATCCCACTTCGTAAAGGGATTTCCCCTGCTGACCAGAGGCCAGGTTCATGAGCGTTATCGATCTTCGCAGCGACACCGTCACCCAACCGACTCCCGCCATGCTCGACGCCATGCTGGCGGCGGACACCGGTGACGACGTGTACGGCGAAGACCCGACGGTCAACCGTCTGCAAGCCGAACTGGCCAGTCGCCTCGGTTTCGCAGCCGCGCTGTTCGTGCCGACCGGGACCATGAGCAACCTGCTCGGGTTGATGGCGCACTGCGAACGCGGCGACGAATACGTCGTCGGCCAGCAGGCGCACACCTACAAATACGAGGGCGGTGGTGCAGCCGTGCTCGGTTCGATTCAGCCGCAGCCGCTGGAGGTGCAGGCGGACGGTTCGCTCGATCTGGAGCAGGTCGCCGCAGCGATCAAACCGGACGACTTTCACTTTGCCCGCACGCGCTTGCTGGCGCTGGAAAACACCATGCAAGGCAAAGTGCTGCCACTGGAATATCTGGCCCGGGCGCGACGCTTCACTCAGCAGCATGGCCTGCAATTGCACCTGGACGGCGCGCGCCTGTACAACGCGGCGGTCAAGCTCGGTGTCGATGCACGGGAAATCACTCAGTATTTCGATTCGGTGTCGGTGTGCCTGTCCAAAGGCCTCGGTGCACCGGTCGGCTCTGTGCTGTGCGGTTCAGAACAACTGATCGGCAAGGCCCGGCGTTTGCGCAAAATGGTCGGCGGCGGCATGCGCCAGGCCGGCGTGCTGGCAGCGGCGGGGCTGTACGCGCTGGATCACAACGTCGGACGGCTGGCCGACGACCACGCCAACGCACAATTGCTGGCCGATGGTCTGCGCGAAGCCGGTTTCGTCGTCGAACCCGTGCAAACCAACATGGTTTATGTGCAAATGGGCGACAGGGCCGAGGCGCTCAAGGCCTTCGCGGCCGAGCGCGGGATCAAGCTCAGCGCCGCGGCGCGTTTGCGCATGGTCACGCACATGGACGTGAGTCGCGCGCAAATCGAGCAAGTGATCGCGACATTCGTCGAGTTTTCACGCAAGTGACAGCGTTAGCCGTCCAATTGACCGTTTCTATCGTATAAACACGCTGTACCCCGCGCGCTGGGCCGATATAATGCGGCCCTTTGCCGTCGCTTCGTCTCTGACGTTTCGAACAGGCCTTTGGCCGCAGCCTCCGTGGAAGAACCTAATGAAAAGCGCAGAAATCCGTGAAGCCTTCCTTCGCTTCTTCGAAGAGCAAGGCCACACCCGTGTAGCCTCCAGCTCTTTGATTCCGGGCAACGACCCAACCCTGCTGTTCACCAACGCGGGGATGAACCAGTTCAAGGACTGCTTCCTGGGCCAGGAAAAACGTGCCTACACCCGTGCGACCAGCAGCCAGAAGTGCGTGCGCGCCGGGGGCAAGAACAGTGACCTGGAAAACGTCGGTTATACCGCCCGTCACCACACGTTCTTCGAAATGCTCGGTAACTTCAGCTTCGGCGATTACTTCAAGCACGACGCCATCACCTTTGCCTGGACCTTCCTGACCGGCGTGCTGAAGCTGCCGAAGGAAAAACTCTGGGTCACCGTCTACGCCACCGACGACGAAGCGTATGACATCTGGACGCAAAAAATCGGCGTGCCGGCCGAGCGCATGATCCGCATCGGCGACAACAAAGGCGCACCGTACGCGTCCGACAACTTCTGGACCATGGGTGACACCGGCCCGTGCGGCCCGTGCACCGAGATTTTCTACGATCACGGCGAGCACATCTGGGGTGGCCCGCCGGGCTCGCCGGAAGAAGATGGCGACCGTTACATCGAAATCTGGAACAACGTGTTCATGCAATTCAACCGCACCGCCGATGGCGTGTTGCATCCGTTGCCAGCGCCGTCGGTCGACACCGGCATGGGCCTGGAGCGGATCAGTGCGGTGATGCAGCACGTCAACTCCAACTACGACATCGACCTGTTCAAGAACCTGCTGAAGGCTTCGGCTGAAGCGATCGGTTGCGAAAACGGTGATCAGTCTTCGCTCAAAGTGGTGTCCGACCACATCCGTTCCTGCGGTTTCCTGATTGCCGATGGCGTGCTGCCGTCCAACGAAGGCCGTGGTTACGTGCTGCGCCGGATCATTCGTCGCGCCTGCCGTCACGGCAACAAGCTCGGCGCCACCGGCAGCTTCTTCTACAAGATCGTCGCGGCGCTGGTGGCCGAGATGGGCGAAGCGTTCCCGGAACTGAAGAAGCAGCAGAGCAACATCGAGCGCGTGCTCAAGGCTGAAGAAGAACAGTTCTCCAAGACGCTGGAGCACGGCCTGAAGATTCTCGAGCAGGATCTGGCCGAGCTCAAAGGCACCGTGGTGCCGGGCGACGTGGTGTTCAAGCTGTACGACACCTACGGTTTCCCGATGGACCTGACCGCTGACATCGCCCGCGAACGCGGCCTGACTGTCGATGAAGTCGGTTTTGAGCGTGAAATGGAAGCCCAGCGCGTGCGTGCGCGTTCCGCCAGCTCGTTCGGTCTGGACTACAACACGCTGGTCAAGGTTGACGTCGCCACCGAGTTCACCGGTTACGCCGCCACCAGCGGTTCGGCAAAAATCGTGGCTATCTATAAGGATGGTCAGTCGGTCGACGTGCTGAGCGAAGGCGAAGAGGCGGTGATCGTTCTCAACCAGACGCCGTTCTACGCTGAATCCGGTGGCCAGATCGGCGACTGCGGTTTCATTCAGGCCGGCAGCAGTCGTTTCGACGTGCGCGACACTACCAAGACCGGCGGTGCGTTCCTGCATCACGGCGTGCTGGCGTCCGGCAGCCTGACCATTGGTGCACCGGTGGAAACTCACGTCGACGCCCAAGTGCGTCATGCCACCGCGTTGAACCACTCGGCCACTCACTTGCTGCACGCGGCATTGCGTCAGGTGCTGGGTGAGCACGTGCAGCAGAAAGGTTCGTTGGTTGATAGTCAGCGCCTGCGTTTCGACTTCAGCCACTTCGAGGCGATCAAGCCGGAGCAAATCAAGCAGCTCGAAGACATCGTCAACGCCGAGATCCGCAAGAACTCTGCGGTTGAAACCGAAGAAACCGACATCGAAACCGCGAAGAACAAAGGCGCCATGGCGCTGTTCGGCGAAAAATACGGTGACAGCGTGCGCGTGCTGAGCATGGGCGGCGACTTCTCCGTCGAGCTGTGCGGCGGTATACACGCCAACCGTACCGGCGACATCGGTCTGCTGAAAATTATCAGCGAAGGCGGTGTGGCTTCGGGCGTGCGTCGTATCGAAGCCGTCACCGGTGCCGCGGCGCTGGCGTACCTGAACGCTGCCGAAGAACAACTCAAGGAAGCGGCCAGCCTGGTCAAGGGCAGCCGTGACAATCTGATCGACAAGCTGTCGGCTGTGCTCGAACGCAACCGCCTGCTGGAAAAGCAACTCGAGCAGTTGCAGGCCAAGGCAGCCAGTGCCGCGGGCGACGATCTGTCGGCCTCGGCAGTGGACGTCAAGGACGTGAAGGTTCTGGCCGCACGTCTGGACGGTCAGGACGGCAAGGCGCTGCTGGCGCTGGTCGATCAGCTGAAAAACAAACTCGGCCGCGCAGTGATCCTGCTCGGCGGTGTCCATGAGGAAAAGGTCGTACTGGTTGCAGGCGTAACCAAGGACCTGACTGGCCAACTCAAAGCCGGTGATTTGATGAAGCAGGCTGCTGCGGCAGTGGGCGGGAAGGGCGGTGGTCGTCCGGACATGGCGCAGGGCGGCGGTGTCGACGCCGGCGCGCTGGATGGCGCATTGGCGCTGACCGTTCCATTCGTCGAGCAGGGTTTATAAGACGGTTCGCCCGGCGCGCAGTCTAGTGGCGCGCCGGGCGGCTGTTCGATTGATTATTGGGCGCCCTTCATGGGCAGAGGCGGCTTTGAAATGGCTTTGATCGTACAGAAATTTGGAGGCACCTCGGTCGGCACTGTCGAGAGAATCGAGCAGGTCGCCGACAAGGTTAAGAAATTCCGTGATGCCGGCGATGACCTGGTGGTCGTGCTGTCGGCAATGAGCGGCGAAACCAACCGTCTGATCGATCTGGCCAAGCAAATCAGTGGCGAGACGCAACCGGTTCCGCGCGAACTGGACGTGATCGTTTCCACCGGTGAGCAGGTGACGATTGCCCTGTTGGCCATGGCGCTGATCAAGCGCGGTGTGCCTGCGGTGTCGTACACCGGTAATCAGGTGCGGATCCTGACAGACAGTGCGCATAATAAAGCGCGTATCTTGCAGATTGATGACCAGAAGATTCGTGGCGACCTGAAAGCCGGTCGCGTAGTCGTGGTCGCGGGTTTCCAGGGCGTCGACGAGCACGGCAACATCACCACTCTCGGTCGTGGCGGTTCCGATACCACTGGCGTGGCGCTTGCAGCTGCGCTGAAGGCTGACGAGTGTCAGATCTACACCGATGTTGACGGTGTTTACACCACCGACCCGCGTGTTGTTCCGGTTGCACAGCGTCTGGACAAGATCACCTTCGAAGAGATGCTGGAAATGGCCAGCCTCGGTTCCAAGGTGTTGCAGATCCGAGCGGTGGAGTTCGCCGGCAAGTACAACGTTCCGCTGCGCGTTCTGCACAGCTTCAAGGAGGGTCCGGGCACCCTCATTACTATCGATGAAGAGGAAACCATGGAACAGCCGATCATTTCCGGCATCGCTTTCAACCGCGATGAAGCCAAGCTGACCATCCGTGGCGTGCCAGACACCCCGGGTGTGGCGTTCAAGATTCTCGGCCCGATCAGTGCCGCGAACATCGAAGTCGACATGATCGTGCAGAACGTCGCGCACGATAACACCACCGACTTCACCTTCACCGTGCACCGCAACGACTACCAGGCCGCACAGACCGTGCTGGAAAACACCGCTCGCGAGATCGGTGCCCGTGAAGTGGTTGGCGACACCAAGATTGCCAAGGTCTCGATCGTCGGCGTCGGCATGCGTTCCCACGCAGGCGTTGCCAGCCGCATGTTCGAATCGCTGGCCAAGGAAAGCATCAACATCCAGATGATCTCGACGTCGGAAATCAAGGTTTCCGTGGTGATCGAAGAGAAGTACCTGGAATTGGCTGTGCGCGCCCTGCACACGGCTTTCGAACTGGATGCTCCGGCCCGCCAGGGCGAGTAATTCCGTTTCTTGAGGGGCGCGGTCTGACCGCGCCCTTTATTTTTGAATGGCGCGAGCCCCTGAACTGTTCTTTTGCTCGCGCTGGTCAATACTCAGGCATGTAGGGCTACGATCGCTCCGGTTGTAGGTCGGGTGCCTTTTTTTTGCAGACTGTTGTCCCTGAAATGAATTGCGTGAGGAGAAAGGTATGCTGATTCTGACTCGTCGGTGCGCAGAAAGCCTGATTATCGGTGATGGCGAAATCACCGTGACCGTGCTCGGCGTTAAAGGAAACCAGGTGCGCATCGGCGTCAACGCGCCGAAAGAGGTTGCCGTGCACCGTGAGGAAATTTACCTGCGTATAAAGAAAGAGAAGGACGAAGAACCAAGCCATTAATTTTTATCGATTTTTATGTTTGCAAACGGGGAAAAGGTTGGTTAAGATACGCCCCGTGTTGCGGAGAGCTGGCCGAGTGGCCGAAGGCCCTCCCCTGCTAAGGGAGTACACCTCACAAGGGTGTCGGGGGTTCGAATCCCCCGTTCTCCGCCATTATTTGCTTAGTACGTTGTAATCTGGCTTTTTCAGTAAGTGTTTGAATTTACTAGAAAAAGTGGTTGGAATAGAGATTAGACGGGCTATAATGCGGCGCAACAAATGCACTCGTAGCTCAGCTGGATAGAGTACTCGGCTACGAACCGAGCGGTCACAGGTTCGAATCCTGTCGAGTGCACCATTTAAGAGTTAGTTGCAGCGATGCAGATAACTCGGCTTCAACCAGATGTGAGCTGGTCTAAAAACACAAATGCACTCGTAGCTCAGCTGGATAGAGTACTCGGCTACGAACCGAGCGGTCACAGGTTCGAATCCTGTCGAGTGCACCATTTAAGAGTTAGTTGCAGCGATGCGGGTAACTTGGCTTCATCCAGTTGTGGTCTGGGCTAAAAACACAAATTGCACTCGTAGCTCAGCTGGATAGAGTACTCGGCTACGAACCGAGCGGTCACAGGTTCGAATCCTGTCGAGTGCACCATATACCAAAAAGCCCGCGTTCAACGCGGGCTTTTTGCTGTCCGGGATTTGGCTTTTGCCTTCACGCATCCTCTCTCGTCAAAATCGATCTGAGCACTGCGGCCTCGCTTGAAGTTGTAGCTGTAGCGAGTGGTCGACGTTCTGATACTTACCTTGTCTGGCTTGCCCAGCGCGCTTTCGACGTCCTGCTGGCTCATACCGGCGACGACGCGCCGATCAATGATCGCTTCGCGCCGCTGCCGGTTATCAATCAGATTTCCGCATTCGTCTTCAGCATGACCAATCACGCCCGGTTCGCGCCTCATGGCCTTCAGTTCGGTCATACGTTCGTGGTTGTGTTCCGGTAGCAATACGACCGATCCGGGCGAGTAGGGGTGTACTTCCTGCATTGCGCGCTGCTCACCCTGAGCACAGCTCATAGAGGTGAAAGTGACGCTGCCATCGCTGGCCTCGCAACGATGAAGAGCAATAGCGGTCGCGCTGGATGACAGGCAGAGCAAACTGACGAGTAAGAGATGAGGGGCTTTCAGCGGCATTCGATGTCCTCCATGACGATCTTTCTTCAAGGGTAGTCGCTGCATTTCCGGCTGCCGGTGTGTTTTCTTTTCAGAATGAGTCGTCGTAGTTGCAGGGTTCAGGACGGCGCTCAGAATTGTTTCGCAAGCGCTTGTTTCGGCCGTGATTTTTTAACGTTTTAAACCGTCAAGCGGTGTATCATTGCGCCCGTCAGCCCCGCCGGGGCTTATGGAAAACTTCCATGGACTTACCCAGTAGTTACTCAGTACCCCGTTTCACCAATCATGAATTGACTGATTGATCCTTCCGGCGTGCCCCGCTGCTGGGAGTGGAGTTCGCCTATGTCTGAAATCGAAGTAAAGAAAACTCAAGAAAGCCTGCAGGATCGCCTGGCTCAGGTGGTCGAGCTGCTGCAGCGCCAGCGCGTCGTCGAGGACCTGACCCATCGTCAGGAAGGTCCGCATCACGACCGCGTCGAAAACCTGGTTCACCGGCAGAACCTCGTCGAGTTGCAACGCAAGCTCGATGATCTGCACTCCGCCGACGTCGCCTATATTCTCGAAGCCCTGCCGCTGGACGATCGTCTGACGCTCTGGCAATTGGTCAAGGCTGACCGCGACGGCGATATTCTGCTCGAAGTATCCGATTCCGTTCGTGAAACGCTGATCGCCGACATGGACGATCACGAACTACTCGCGGCTGCCAAGGACATGGATGCCGACGAACTCGCTGACCTGGCTTCCGAGCTGCCGCGAGACGTCGTCCATGAGCTGATGGAGAGCCTCGATAATCAGCAGCGTGAGCGCGTGCGCTCGGCCCTGTCCTACGACGAGGACCAGGTCGGTGCATTGATGGACTTCGAGATGGTGACGATCCGTGAGGATGTCAGCCTCGAAGTGGTTCTGCGCTATCTGCGTCGCCTGAAAGAACTGCCCGGGCATACCGACAAGCTGTTCGTGGTGGATTACGATGGCGTGCTCAAAGGTGTGCTGCCGATCAAGCGTCTGCTGGTCAACGATCCGGAGAAGCAGGTCGCCGAAGTCATGGCCAGCGATCCGGTCAGCTTTCACCCGGATGAAGATGCCTACGATGCGGCGCAAGCATTCGAGCGTTACGACTTGATCTCGGCGCCGGTGGTCGACAAGAACGGCAAGCTGATCGGTCGCCTGACCATCGACGAGATGGTCGATCTGATTCGTGAGGAGAGCGAAAGCGAAGTTCTGAACATGGCGGGTTTGCGCGAAGAGGAAGATATCTTCGCTTCCGTCTGGAAGTCGCTGCGCAACCGTTGGGCTTGGCTGGCCGTCAACCTGATCACGGCGTTTGTTGCATCGCGGGTAATCGGTCTGTTCGAAGGTTCGATCGAGAAGCTGGTCGCGCTCGCGGCATTGATGCCGATTGTCGCCGGTATCGGTGGCAACTCCGGTAATCAGACGATCACCATGATCGTGCGCGCAATGGCGCTCGATCAGGTCAGCACCGGCAATACGTCGCGGTTGATGCGCAAGGAGCTTGCAGTAGGTCTGATCAATGGCCTGGTCTGGGGCGGGGTAATCGGTGTAGTGGCCTATCTGCTTTACGGCAGTTGGTCGCTAGGCGTGGTAATGACTGCCGCGATGACGCTGAATCTGCTCTTGGCTGCGCTAATGGGTGTATTGATTCCGATGACGCTGGCGAAGATGGGCCGGGATCCGGCGATGGGGGCCAGTGTGATGATCACTGCCATGACCGATAGCGGCGGATTCTTCATCTTTCTGGGCTTGGCGACAATCTTCCTGCTTTAAGTCTCAATGCTGAGAAAACCCGCCTGTCTGTGTCTGGCGGGTTTTTTTTGCCTGCAAAGCGCTAATTTCGGGCAAAAAAAGCCAGCTATCAAAGCTGGCTTGAGATGTTCGTGTTACTCAGGACGCGTCTGCGGCCATTTCTGCATCGTGTGCAATCAGCGAAACCAGTGCGTTCTGCTGACGGTGCGACAACTGACGGAAGCGTTGCAACAGCTCGCGCTCGTGCAGCGACAATTCCGGGCTGTCCAGGCGCATGCTCAGCTCTTCGCCCAGTGCGCCTTCCTGAATAAGACTCTGCTCAAGGCGCGCAATGATCTCGGAGTTCATGCTGCGATGATGATTGCGAGCCACCTCGGCAATGCGTTCACGCATTCCGTCTGGCAGACGTACGACGAATTTGTCAGCCGTACGGCTGGAATAAATTGCCTGTTTCAATGGGCGCATATATTTAACCGGTTAGTTCAGGGGAGCGGTTCTCGGGATTGGCCGCAGGATGTGTGGTAGGACAAGCATCCGCGCCAAATGGTTCAAC
>NZ_JALPKS020000002.1:952500-1345000 GCF_023195435.1 Pseudomonas sp. S11P7
AACCGGGCGATCTATCCATGGGCAGGTTGAAGGTTAGGTAACACTGACTGGAGGACCGAACCGACTACCGTTGAAAAGTTAGCGGATGACCTGTGGATCGGAGTGAAAGGCTAATCAAGCTCGGAGATAGCTGGTTCTCCTCGAAAGCTATTTAGGTAGCGCCTCATGTATCACTGTAGGGGGTAGAGCACTGTTTCGGCTAGGGGGTCATCCCGACTTACCAAACCGATGCAAACTCCGAATACCTACAAGTGCCGAGCATGGGAGACACACGGCGGGTGCTAACGTCCGTCGTGAAAAGGGAAACAACCCAGACCGTCAGCTAAGGTCCCAAAGTTATGGTTAAGTGGGAAACGATGTGGGAAGGCTTAGACAGCTAGGAGGTTGGCTTAGAAGCAGCCACCCTTTAAAGAAAGCGTAATAGCTCACTAGTCGAGTCGGCCTGCGCGGAAGATGTAACGGGGCTCAAACCATACACCGAAGCTACGGGTATCATCTTCGGATGATGCGGTAGAGGAGCGTTCTGTAAGCCTGTGAAGGTGAGTTGAGAAGCTTGCTGGAGGTATCAGAAGTGCGAATGCTGACATGAGTAACGACAATGGGTGTGAAAAACACCCACGCCGAAAGACCAAGGTTTCCTGCGCAACGTTAATCGACGCAGGGTTAGTCGGTCCCTAAGGCGAGGCTGAAAAGCGTAGTCGATGGAAAACAGGTTAATATTCCTGTACTTCTGGTTATTGCGATGGAGGGACGGAGAAGGCTAGGCCAGCTTGGCGTTGGTTGTCCAAGTTTAAGGTGGTAGGCTGAGATCTTAGGTAAATCCGGGATCTTAAGGCCGAGAGCTGATGACGAGTTACCCTTTGGGTGACGAAGTGGTTGATGCCATGCTTCCAAGAAAAGCTTCTAAGCTTCAGGTAACCAGGAACCGTACCCCAAACCGACACAGGTGGTTGGGTAGAGAATACCAAGGCGCTTGAGAGAACTCGGGTGAAGGAACTAGGCAAAATGGCACCGTAACTTCGGGAGAAGGTGCGCCGGTGAGGGTGAAGGACTTGCTCCGTAAGCTCATGCCGGTCGAAGATACCAGGCCGCTGCGACTGTTTATTAAAAACACAGCACTCTGCAAACACGAAAGTGGACGTATAGGGTGTGACGCCTGCCCGGTGCCGGAAGGTTAATTGATGGGGTTAGCTAACGCGAAGCTCTTGATCGAAGCCCCGGTAAACGGCGGCCGTAACTATAACGGTCCTAAGGTAGCGAAATTCCTTGTCGGGTAAGTTCCGACCTGCACGAATGGCGTAACGATGGCGGCGCTGTCTCCACCCGAGACTCAGTGAAATTGAAATCGCTGTGAAGATGCAGTGTATCCGCGGCTAGACGGAAAGACCCCGTGAACCTTTACTATAGCTTTGCACTGGACTTTGAACTTGCTTGTGTAGGATAGGTGGGAGGCTTTGAAGCGTGGACGCCAGTTCGCGTGGAGCCATCCTTGAAATACCACCCTGGCAACTTTGAGGTTCTAACTCAGGTCCGTTATCCGGATCGAGGACAGTGTATGGTGGGTAGTTTGACTGGGGCGGTCTCCTCCTAAAGAGTAACGGAGGAGTACGAAGGTGCGCTCAGACCGGTCGGAAATCGGTCGTAGAGTATAAAGGCAAAAGCGCGCTTGACTGCGAGACAGACACGTCGAGCAGGTACGAAAGTAGGTCTTAGTGATCCGGTGGTTCTGTATGGAAGGGCCATCGCTCAACGGATAAAAGGTACTCCGGGGATAACAGGCTGATACCGCCCAAGAGTTCATATCGACGGCGGTGTTTGGCACCTCGATGTCGGCTCATCACATCCTGGGGCTGAAGCCGGTCCCAAGGGTATGGCTGTTCGCCATTTAAAGTGGTACGCGAGCTGGGTTTAGAACGTCGTGAGACAGTTCGGTCCCTATCTGCCGTGGACGTTTGAGATTTGAGAGGGGCTGCTCCTAGTACGAGAGGACCGGAGTGGACGAACCTCTGGTGTTCCGGTTGTCACGCCAGTGGCATTGCCGGGTAGCTATGTTCGGGAAAGATAACCGCTGAAAGCATCTAAGCGGGAAACTTGCCTCAAGATGAGATCTCACTGGAACCTTGAGTTCCCTGAAGGGCCGTCGAAGACTACGACGTTGATAGGTTGGGTGTGTAAGCGCTGTGAGGCGTTGAGCTAACCAATACTAATTGCCCGTGAGGCTTGACCATATAACACCCAAGCAATTTGCTGACCTGAAAAGGCACCAGATTGCGGTGTGTGAAGACGAAACGAACCGAAAGTTCGAAGTTCACAAACACCGTGGCTGTCACATACCCAATTTGCTGAAGCGAGGCCATCTGGTCACGACTCAGTACCCGAATTTCTTGACGACCATAGAGCGTTGGAACCACCTGATCCCATCCCGAACTCAGCAGTGAAACGATGCATCGCCGATGGTAGTGTGGGGTTTCCCCATGTGAGAGTAGGTCATCGTCAAGATTAAATTCCGAAACCCCAATTGCGAAAGCAGTTGGGGTTTTGTTTTGCCTGCGAGAAAGTTCGATACGTCGTCCAAGCCGACGAATCGACATGGCGTACCTTACGATCCGGTGCCTTAATGTCTCTCTTTCGGGGCGGGGGATGAGCATGCGACGTCGCGGAGCCAACTATTGGTTATGGGTCAACAGCCGTTTACCGATGCACAGCCATGACGAGACACTGAGTGACGGCTTACAGATCGAGGTTCAAGCTCGCGTAGGTCTGAGTGGCGATACGCAAGTATTCATTGGCGTCTATACGAAAGAGGGGCGAGAGGTCAGTGAAGAATTTCACGACCGTGGCAAAGACATTCCCTGCGAAGTCGCGCTGAAATGGGCAAGCGAGCGTGCCCGGGAGATCGTTATCGATCAACAGGAGTTCACCGCCCCGCATCGCACCCAGACCACTCTGAGCACAGTGGTGACTGACCCCACGGTGGTGGCCATCCGGCGTATGGAAATGAGCGAATACGAGCGCCTTAAACTCAAGGCGTCCGACGCGTGGTCAGAATATCTGGATGCCAAGAACGCCATGCTCAATCTGATGCGCCTCACGCGCGTCGACCCAGGCATCTGGGCCGAGAGCAAGGCGCGCCTACAGCAGGCGATCGACCGTCGCGTGTGCATCCAGCGCGCCTATCTGCGCTGAATACCGTTAAAGCAATTGCGAGCGGCGCAGCGCATCAATGGTGTCGATCAAATCGTCATAGGCCACAGGCTTGCCGAGGTGCTGATCAAAACCTGCTTCGCGAGATTTCTGCATATCGCTCTGCGTGCCATAACCGGTGAGGGCAATGGCTGGCACGTTTTTCACTAGCGGCAATTTGCGTAACGCGCTCATCAGTTCGTAGCCGCTCATGACCGGCATGCCCAGATCGGAAATGATCAGATCGAAGCGCGTGCTTTCAGCTGCTTTCAGTGCGGCGACCGGATGATCGAATGCAGTAACGTCCGCGTCTTCCATTTCCAGCAACATCTTCAGCGTGTCGAGCACTTCCGGCGAATCATCCACCAACAGAATGCTCAGACCATCCAGTTTGCCAGACGCCACTTCGATTTCCTGGGGCGTGGCTTCTTCCACGACATCAATAGCCAGAGGCAGGCATACGGTAAACGTGCAACCGGCGCCCAGCCCCGGCGACGTCACCAGCACCGAGCCGTGTTGTGCTTCAGTCAATTGCCTCACCAGTGACAGACCAATTCCCAGGCCTTCACGCTGATGATTGGTGTATTGTTTCTCGGCCTGTCCGAACAGATCGAACACATGTTCCAGATTTTCCGCAGCGATGCCGACGCCGTTGTCCTTGATGTCCAGGCGGGCCATTTGCGCGCTGCGACTGGCGATCAATTCGATTCGCCCGGTCGGTGGGGTGAATTTCAGCGCGTTGTTCACCAGGTTCCAGATGATCTGCTCTACCCGTGTCGGATCGGCATGGATCACCAGCGGCTCGTCGGGCAACCGCAAATCGACTCGCGTTGCATGCTGTTCATTCAGCACCACCGTATGGATGTCACGCAGTACGGCGCTGAGGTGAACCCGCGTCAGTTGCAGTTTGAGCTTGCCGGTGCGCACTCGCGCAACGTCGAGCAGGTCATCGATGATCCGCGCCTGGCTGTTGACCGCATCGCAGATCGTATTGACCGCTTTGGTCGCCGGCCCTGCGGTACGAATGACCGGCAGGCGCCGTAACAGCTCGGCGTTGAGCTGTATCAGATTCAGCGGGTGTTTGAGTTCATGGGACATGACCGCAAAGAACTCATCGCGCAGGGACACGGTGTTGCGCGTCTGCGCCAGTTCCTGACTCTGCTCGTCTTGCGCACGTTTGTGACCGGTCAGGTCGCGGGCGATCTTCACGTAGCCTTGCAGATAATCGCCGCTGAGCAGGGTGACTTCGCCACTGCAGAAGAAGCGGCTGCCATCCTTGCGCTGGTGCCAGCGTTCGTCCTCGGCGCGGCCGTGGGTACGGGCAGTCGCCAGTTCGTTCTCGGCCATGCCGGCAGCACGATCTTCGGCAGTAAAGATGAAATCGTAGAACGCACCCTCGGCCTCGGCCTTGCTGTAACCGAAGATCAGCTCGGCGCCTTTGTTCCAGCTGGTGATCGCGCCTTGTTCGTCGAGAATGATGATCGCGTAATCGCGGGTGCTCTCGGCCACCAGGCGCATGCGTTCTTCACCCAGGCGCAATTCCTCTTCGGCGGCGCGGCGTTTGGTGATGTCGATGAAGGTCAGCACCGTACCGTCGATATGATCTTCGCTGGAGCGATACGGCAGTAACCGGGCGATGTACCAGCGATTATCGGTGCTGTTCACTTCACGTTCGATCATGTTCAGCGACTCGAACACCTGCGCGGCGTCCTCGGCGAGGTCGGCATAATTCAAGCGATGGGTAATGTCGAGCAGCGAGCGTCCGGTGTCGACCGGCAACATGCTGAAAATATCGGTGGCGCGCGGGGTGAACCATTTGATGCGCATGCTGCGATCGACAAACACCGTGGCGATGTCGGTCGAGGCGATCAGGTTGGTGAGGTAGTCGTTGATCTTGTCGGTTTCTTCGACTTTGGTTTTCAGCTCGTAGTTGACCGTCAACAGCTCTTCGTTGATCGACTGCAACTCTTCCTTGCTGGTTTCAAGTTCTTCGGTGGCCGAGCGCAGCTCCTCGTTGATCGCCTGCATCTCTTCGTTGGAGGCTTTCAGTTCTTCGCTGGAGACTTCCGACTGTTCGATGGTGTCCTGCAGGTGCAGCTTGGTGCGTTGCAGTTCGCGCTCAAGGTTTGACAGCACCTGGCTCTCGGTCTGCAACATGGTGGTCGTCGCGTCTTCGGCGGGGTCGATTTCCGTTTCCTCGAAAATCACCAGCACGCATTCGCTGTCCGACTCGTCGTCTTTGTACGGTTGGGCGATCAGATCAATGCGGAACTGCCGCTCTTCGCGCTTGAGGATCACTTCCCGCGAGCGCACGGTCAGGTTGCTTTGCTGCACCTGGAACAGCGTGGTGCGAATCTCCAGGCGCAGCTCCGGCAGGATCAGCGTCAGCAGGTTGCGCGACAGTTCGCCGCCGACATGCCGCAGAAAACGCCCGGCGCTTTCGCTCATGTGCAGGATATCGGCGTTGCTGTCGACAATGATGCTCGGCGGCGCCGAACGCTCGATCGCACGTCGATGAATGTCGGCGAACGACAACTTGGGTTGTTCGCTGGTCTTCACTTCAGGACGTGTAACGCTGCTGCGCATATAACCGCCGCGCGGCATGGTCGGCGTGCGACGGCTGCTCGGCGTGCCGGTCTTGGCGCGGAAAATGCGGTTGCGCTTATCCACCGGGGTGAACAATTCGTGGCAGGCATCGGCGCTTTCCGAAGTGCCGAGAAACAGGAAGCCTCCCGGTCGCAAGGCAAAGTGAAACATCTGCAGGATCTCGCGCTGCACTTCGCGATCCAGATAGATCAGCAAATTGCGGCAAGTGATCAGATCGATCTGCGAAAACGGCGGATCGGACAACAGGCTGTGCTTGGCGAACAGGACCTTTTCGCGGATTTCCTTGCGGATGCGGTAATGCTCATCGTCTTTGACGAAATAATGGCGCAGGCGTTGCGGCGGTACGTCGGTGACGATCGCTTGCGGATAGGTTCCGGCGCGACCGACGCTGATGGCGCGTTCGTCGATATCGGTAGCGAATACTTGCAGATTGGCCTTGCTGTTTTCGACTTGCATTTGGTCGTCAAGCAGGATGGCCAGGCTGTAGGCTTCTTCGCCAGTGGAGCAGCCGGCGGACCAGACGCGCAATTCCTCTTTTTCCGCCGAGCTGGATACCGACTGCACCAATTGCGGCAGTACTTCGCGTTCCAGCGCTTCGAAGGCTTCGCGGTCGCGGAAGAAGTTGGTGACGCCGATCAGCATGTCGCCCAGTAACGCTTTGGCTTCGTCTGCGGTGTTTTGCAGGTAATCGTAATAGGCGCTGAGGTCGGACTGGCCGGTGACTTGCATGCGCCGCTCGATGCGGCGCAGCACGGTGGCGCGCTTGTAATGCTTGAAATCGTGGCCAGTACTGGCGCGCAGATAGATCAGAATGTCGTGCAGACGCTGTTCGGCAATTGCCGCTTCCTGTTCGCTGGACGGCGATTGCACTTTGATGTCGGGGTCATTGGCGCTGGGCAGGGTGATGTTCTGCGAATTGCTCCACAACTCCATCAGTTTTTGCGGCATCTCCACCACGGGCAGCACCAGGTCGACCATGCGCGTTTCGATCGCGGCACGCGGCATGCCGTCATATTCGGCGTCCTCCGGCACTTGCGCGAGGGTGACGCCGCCCTGTTCCTTGATCCGCGACAAACCCACTGCGCCATCGGAGCCTGTGCCTGACAACACCACGCAAAACGCCCGCTCGCGATGCACATCGGCGAGATCGCGGAAGAACAGGTCGATTGCCGAATGTCGGGTGGATTGTGTGGCGGCGGCGCTCACGCGCAAATAACCATCGTTCAGCGACAGCGATTGCGCGGGTGAAATCACGTACACGCAGTTTTTCTCGATCGGCACCGGTTGCGTCACCTGCAGGACCGGCATCCGCGTCGATTCCTGAATGATCTTGTCAGCGACGCTCTGATGATCCGGCGATAAATGCAGGATGATCACGAAGGCCATGCCAGTGTCTTGCGGCATGTGCTCGAAAAACAGCTTGATCGCTTGCAGGCCGCCAGCGGACGCGCCGATGCCGACCACCGGGAAGTCCAGGTGGCTGGGGCTAAGGCCTCGGCGCTCGGGAGCAGAGGGCGAGGAGGGTGATTTCGAGGTCATGACTTCGGCCTTGAGAAGGCGACGGGATGGGGTCGCGGTGGATCAAAAAACGCATGGGTAACTGCGCAGGATAATCCTGTTTCCGACTTTTTTCCTGCCGCTGTTCGAATGGCGTGCTGGTTGTTTTGTGTTGACCTCGCTCTTGACCTAAACGCACCAACAATCTTCAAGAGATTCGAGGGAGCGGCCGATAACCCGTTCGGTGACAGCAACGTCGCGCGAAATCGCTTGATAGCATTTGGCCGGCAGCTATCATCTGCGCGCCTGAAATTGCCCTCTCTTCATTTGCCTGGAAATCGTCGATGTCGTCGTATCACCAAAAAAGCTTTCTGATCGTCGATGATTTTTCGGATTTCCGCAGTTCCGTGCGTTCGATGCTGCGTGAACTGGGCGTCAAGGATGTCGATACCGCCGACACGGGTGAACAGGCGCTGAAGATGTGCTCGCAGAAATCCTACGATTTCATCCTGCAGGATTTCCATCTCGGCGACGGCAAGAAAAACGGCCAGCAAGTGCTCGAAGACCTGATGTCGGAAAAGCTCATCAGTCACGAAGCGGTGTTCGTCATGGTCACCGCCGAGACCAGTCAGGCGATGGTGCTCAGTGCGCTGGAACACGAGCCCGATGCGTACCTGACCAAGCCATTCAACCGCTCCGGCCTGGCCCAGCGCCTGGAGCGTCTGGAGCAGCGCAAGACCCTGCTCAAACCGATTCTGCAAGCCCTCGACCGCGGTAAACCGGTCGAAGTGCTCAACGCCTGCATCGCCTTGTGCAAGCAGGACATCCGCTATTCGCCGCTGTGCCTGCGCTATCGCGCCGATGCGCTGCGCGACATGAATCAGAACGAAGCGCTGGAACGCCTTTATGACGGCATCATCGCCGACCGCCCGTTGCCGTGGGCGTTTGCCGGTCTGGGCAAGCTGCTGTTCAAGCGTGGCCAGGTGACGCAGGCCAAAGAAGTCTATGAAAAAGCCTTGAAGGTTTTCCCGATGATGCCGGCGCTGTATGACGGCATGGCCGATGTGCTGGTGGCCGAGGGCGACAGCAAGGGCGCGCAGCGGGTGCTGGAAGAAGCGATTCGCCTGTCGCCGTTGGCGGTGCGTCGTCAGGCCTTGCTGGGCAAACTGGCGATGGCCAACGAGGATTTCGAGACTGCCTCGCGCGCCTATCGTCAGGCCGTGTCGCAGGGCGCGCAGTCGCGCTTCAAGGACCCGGAAAGCAACCTCGGCCTGGCGCATGCGCTGATCAGCAAGGGCAGCGATCGTGGCCTCGATACGCGCACACGGCTGGAGATCAACACCACGCTTAGCGCGGTCGCCAAAGAAAACCCGAGTGACCCCGGTCTGCAGATTCGTGCGCGGCTGATGAAAGCCACCAGTCTGCTGCTCAACGACGCCGAGACCGCTGACAAGCTCACCGAACAAGCGCTGATGCGCCTCGATGGCATGGAGCAGTTCATGAGCCCGGAAGCGGCATTGCTGGTGGCCAAGCAGTTGCAGATGCTCGGTCAGGCCGAAGCGGGCACCTCGATGCTCAAGAGCTGTGCGGAGATCTACGGTGATGACCCGGCGGTGATGAAAGACATCGCCAAACTCACCGATGACCCGACCATTCTCAGCTCCAGCAACGCCGCTGCCGACCTCAACCGCCAAGGCGTGCGGGTGTACAAGACCGGCAACCTGGTGGAAGCCCGCGAGGTGTTCCGCAAGGCGTTGAAGATGCAACCGAAGAACCTCAGCATCGCGTTGAACCTGGCCCAGTCGCTGTTGCACGGCACCGACACCAGTGTGCCATCGGCGGAGCTGGAAGAATGTCGGGCCTGCCTGAAAATGGTCGGCCTGATGCCCGACACCGACGCGCGCTTTGCGCGTTATCAGAAGCTGAAAAGCAAGGCGTTTGGCGAATGAACCACGATGAGCAGGCGCTGGATTTTTCCACGGTGATCGCCTCCACCGTCCACGACATGAAAAACTCCCTGGCCATGCTCATGCAGGCGCACAGCCAATGGCTGGCGCGTCTGCCGCCAGCGCAGCGCGAGGGCGCGGAGCAGGGCGTGATCGACTTCGAGTTCGCCCACCTCAACGGCATGCTTGTGCAGTTGCTCGGGCTGTACAAGCTCGGCGTCAATCAGCTGCCGCTGCAACCGGCCTATCACGAACTCGACGATTTCATCGAGGCGCAACTGGCCGCGCATCAAGAGGTGTTCGCCAGCCGCGGCATCATCGCCACCTATGAAGTCGATCCGCTGAGCCCGCTGGGTTTCTTCGATCGCGAGCTCATCGCTTCGGTGCTGAGCAACTGCATCAACAACGCCATTCGTTATGCGCGCGAGTCGTTGCTGATCACCGTCAGTGACGAGGCCGGGCAACTGGTCCTGAGCATCAACGACGACGGCGCCGGTTATCCGCGCGAGATGCTCGAGCGTCAGGCCGATTACGTGCAGGGCATCAATCACAGCAGCGGCAGTACCGGGCTCGGCCTGTACTTTGCCAATCGCATCGCGGCGCTGCATCAGCGCAACGGTGTGGAAGGGCGCACGGAAATCAGCAATGGCGGGCCGCTCGGCGGCGGTGTGTTCAGCCTGTATCTGCCGTAACTAATGGTTTTTGTTTGACGCTGCTTGATATTCCGAACAGCCGGAGCCTATTTTGTACGGGTCGCCGTTCGCGGCTCGCACAATAACAAGGATTGCGTCATGACAACCGATGGCCAGCGCTCACTCGCACAGCGACTGACGGGCATTGATGAGATTGAATGTGTAACGCCGGATCTCAACGGCGTGCCGCGCGGCAAAGTGATGACCGCCGAGGGTTTCCTCGAAGGGCGACGTCTACAGTTGGCGCGGGGTGTGCTGCTGCAATGCATCATGGGCGGTTATCCGCCGGCGCGGTTTTACGGCAGCGATGACGGCGACCTGGCCCTTGTCGCCGAACCGACCCAGATCCATCGCCTGCCCTGGAGTGACGAGCCGCGCGCCCTGGCGATTTGCGACGCCGACGAGCTGAGCGGTGAGAGCTCGCCGCTGTCGACCCGCGGTCTGCTCAAGCGTGTCATCGCTCGGTACGCCGCGCGCGGATTGGCGCCGGTGGTGGCTACCGAGCTGGAGTTTTTTGTTTTCGCGCCCAACCCTGATCCCACCCAAGCATTTCGCCCGCCCGTCGGCCTCGACGGTCGTCGCGAGGACGGCCAGTCGGCGTTCAGCGTCAGTTCCAATAACGGTTTGCGGCCGTTCTTCAGTGAAGTCTATAAATGCATGGCCGCGCTGGGCTTGCCGCGCGACACCTTCATGCACGAGATGGGCGTCAGCCAGTTCGAGATCAATCTGCTGCACGGCGATCCATTGCTGCTGGCCGACCAGACGTTCCTGTTCAAGCATCTGCTCAAAGAGGTCGCGCTCAAGCACGGCCTGACCGTGGTGTGCATGGCCAAGCCGCTGGCGCACACGCCGGGCAGTTCGATGCACATTCACCAGAGCGTGGTCGAGATCGGCAGCGGCAGGAATGTCTTCAATGACGCGAGCGGAGAGGCGACCGCGATGTTCCGCCATTTCATCGGCGGCCAGCAGGCAGCCATGGCGGATTTCACCGCGCTGTTTGCGCCCAACGTGAATTCCTATCAGCGCCTCTGCCATCCGTATGCGTCGCCGAACAATGCCTGCTGGTCCCACGATAACCGTGCGGCCGGGCTGCGCATTCCGGCCAGTTCGCCGGTCGCTCGTCGGGTCGAAAACCGCTTGCCGGGCGCCGATGCGAATCCGTATCTGGCACTGGCCGCCAGTCTGGCCGCGGGTTTGCATGGCATCGAGCAGGAGCTTGAGCCCAGCGCGGCGATCCAGGGCGAGTTTGTCGTGCCGGACAATCTTGCGTTGCCGTGTACCTTGCATGCCGCTCTGGAACGTCTGAAGCGTAGCCACTTGGCCAGGGAACTGTTCGGACCCGAGTTCATCGAAGGCTACATCGCTTCGAAGACCATGGAGTTGACCAGCTTCTTCGATGAAATCACCCCCTGGGAACGGCGTGTTCTAGCAGCCCAGGCCTGACGTACTGTCGCCATCGGGCTAGCGCTTGGTTAGCCCGTAATCTACTGCAAGGAGCCGCTCGGAACGCCGATGCGCCAAATCTGGAAATCCTTTCGAGCGCTGTATTTCGCCTCGCTGATGATGTTGATCGGCTCGGGCCTTCTCTCTACCTATCTGGCCTTGCGGCTGGCGGCGGATAACGTCGACGGCCTGTGGGTCGGTGCGCTGATGGCGGCCAACTATTTCGGTCTGGTACTGGGCGGCAAGATCGGTCACCGCCTGATCGCCCGGGTCGGGCACATTCGCGCGTATTCAGCGTGTGCCGGGATCGTCGGTGCGGCAGTGCTGGGCCATGGTCTGGTCGATTGGCTGCCGGCGTGGCTGGTGCTGCGGACGATCGTCGGCCTCGGCATGATGTGCCAGTACATGGTGATCGAGAGCTGGCTCAACGAGCAGGCGGACGCCAATCAGCGCGGTCTGGTGTTCAGCGGTTACATGATCGCTTCGTATCTGGGCCTGGTGCTCGGCCAGTTGATTCTGGTCATGCACCCGGGCCTCGGCCTGGAGCTGCTGATGCTGGTCGCGCTGTGCTTCGCACTGTGTCTGGTGCCGGTGGCGCTGACCCGGCGGATTCACCCGGCCCCGCTGCATCCGGCGCCGATGGAGCCGCGGTTCTTTATCAAGCGGGTGCCGCAATCGTTGAGCACGGTGCTCGGCGCCGGTTTGATCATCGGTTCGTTCTACGGTCTGGCGCCGCTGTATGCTTCGCAGCAAGGGCTGTCGACCGAGCAGGTCGGTTTGTTCATGGGTAGCTGCATCTTTGCCGGTTTGCTGGTGCAGTGGCCGCTGGGCTGGTTGTCTGATCGCTATGATCGGGCGTTGCTGATTCGCTGCTTCGCCGGGTTTCTGGCAGTGGCGGCTTTACCGTTGGCGGTGTTGCCGCAGGTGCCGCTGGAAGTGCTGTTTGTGGTGGGCTTCCTGTGTTCGCTGGTGCAGTTCTGTCTGTATCCGTTGGCCGTGGCGTTTTCCAACGACCACGTCGAGGGCGATCGACGGGTGTCGCTGACGGCGATGCTGCTGGTGACCTACGGCGTGGGCGCGAGCATCGGGCCGCTGCTGGCCGGCGTGCTGATGAAGTTTCTTGGCAGCCAGAGTCTATATGCGTTTTTCAGCTTCTTTGCGCTGGTGCTGGTGTGGCGGATTCGGCCGAAAGCCGTGACCAATCTGCATCAGGTTGATGACGCGCCGCTGCATCACGTCGCGATGCCGGACAGCATGTCGAGTTCGCCACTGGTGGCAGCGCTCGACCCGCGCGTCGATGAGCAGGTGGTGCAGGAGCAGATGGTCCAGGATCCGGCGCCGTCCAGTCCAGAGCCGGAACCTGAGCCAGCCGAGCCGCCACAAGCCGAAGTTGAAGATGCAATGCACAACAGCGCTGATGACAAGCCAGCACCGGATATCAGTGGTGCCAGGCCTTGAAGCGAACATGAACACTTGCGCATGAAAAAGGGCAGTCCTGTGAGGGACTGCCCTTTTTTGTGGGTCGCTACGACTCAGAGATCGTCTTTATCAAAGCGCCGCGCTTCACGCTGAAGCTGATAAACGAAGCGCTCAACGTTGCGCGCGGCCGGTCCGCTGATGTTGTGAAAACGCAGGCCGGCGAAGGTGATGTTGAGTTTTTCTTCGAAGTGCAGATAGCGCAGTTCGACGGCGATTGGCTGGTTGCCGAACAGCGGCGGGGCGATCAGGCGGTCGTAGACCTGGCCCAGTTGCAGGCGGTCGGTGATGTCGCCTTCGAAACGAAACTTGCAACCCGTCGCGGAAATATCCAGCAACTTGCCATGGATCGGCGACTTGAGTTTTTCGCCACCCAGTTCAACGCTGACCAGGTCGGTCAGTTTAAGTGCGGCGCGGAAGGCGTTGCGGCGCTGGTGGTAAACCACTTCGGTCGGCAGCTCGCCGGTGTAGAAGCGGTCGCCGTTGGATTCTTCGATGTTCAGTGTGCCGTTGCATTCCCAGGCAATGCGTACGCCGTCATGAAAACCCTCGACTTTGAACGGCTCGCCGGCGAGCAGGAAGCGTTCGCCATCGCGCGGGATCATTTCGTCCAGAGCGATCGAGGCGCTGTCGCGGTCGACTTTGATCAGGTAGCTTTGAAAACGCTGGCTGCGCTCGTGGAAGGTGATGATCAGCGGATCGTGGCTGTCCTGCAGCTGGCGCAGGTTGCTGGAGATTTCCAGTGGCGTGGTGAGCACCTTAGGGGGCTGCGGAGCATCATCCGCGCTGAGGGCGTTGGACACGGTTTATCAATCTCCAGACAAAATATGACGACTAGCCAGCATTTTGCCAGCATGTTCCGCGGGTTGATAGAGCTGGCGCATCAACGGCTCATGCCTGGCTGAGCGGACGCGGTTTGGCGGGCTTGGCAAAAGTGCCGCTGGCGTCGTACAACGCTGGCGGTTCGCCCCCGGTGAGGATTTTCAGCTGATTGGCCGTGGTGGCCTGCTGAATGCGGATCGACTGGCCATTCTTGACGTTGGCTGCCTGGCATTGGGCAATCAGGTCGGTCAGGGCGTCGCCCTGGCGCAACAACTGCTCGCCAATGCTCGATTGCGCGGCCAGCTGTTGCAGGCCGTTGCGATCGGTCGACAGATTGAGGCTGGCGAGAATTTCGCTGCGCTTGCGGCCATGCTGTTCCAGCAGAATGATCAATGCTTGCTTGCGCGCCAGAATTTCTTCCAGCAGCGGCATGTCGCGACCGTGCAACGCGAGGGATTCGGTTTGCAGCAACTCCAGCAGTTCTTGCGCTGGAGCAAAGTCGTCGTTGATCAGTTGCAGTAAATTAGTGTCGTGCATGGCTGGCCTTGGGGTTTAAGCGTCCAAAAGCCTGGCGCCGGCAAAAGCCTAGCGCTGGGCTTCGAAGTTGAGCAGTTTGCTGGCTACACGGTTGCTGTCGACTTTATAGCTGCCATCGGCAATCGCGGCTTTCAACTCAGCCACACGGGCTTTGTCGACAGCAGGCTGATCGCGCAGCTTGTCAGTGACCTTCTGCAACTGTTGAGCCTCATTGCTGAGGTGTACCGACTCCCCGCTTTTGGCGGCATTGGCCTGCTCGGCCTGGGTATTCAGCGGCGCGGAAGGGCTGTTTTCAGCGCTTTCCTTGGCGTTGCTGGTACGTGTGCTGCCTGTCAGTGACGAGGAACTGTTCAAACGGCTGAAATCGATGACCATGATAAAAAACCTCTGGGAATTTGGACGCTTGCCATGTTTTCGGCTATCCCATGAAAAACTTTAGGCACATTTTTCCAATGCGCCGGGCTGCATCGCGGCATGTCCTGCTGCGACACAGTTTAGGGAAGCCGGGAGGTCCGCGCCAGTTTTCTCACAGGGCGTTCACATGGCCACTTCCACTTGTCCCGGCGCGGTGACCTGCGCCTTGATCACCCGTTGTGAGTTGAGGTTTTTTACCCGGATCTGTTCTTTCAGGCCGCCGTTGGCCAGGGCTTCGCCCGGCATGCGTACGGCCAGTGTCCCGCTGCGTGCAGTGATGACCACTTGATCACCCTTGCGAATGACTTCCGCCTGTTCCAGATGGACCTGGGTGATGACCTGATCGGCGACCGTTGGTCGGGTCAATTTCTGTCCGATCGCTTCGTCCACCGAAGTCAGAAAGCCTTGGTTGATCTGGCTGACGTCGCGCTCGCGCAAGGTCACGTCCTGCGGCTCGATAATGCCGGCGCGCTTGAGCGCACGCGTGGTCGTCACAATCTCGCGAAACAGGCGGACTTGAGCGGGTACGAACACCGTCCAGGGCGATGTGCCCTCGCAGCGAACCTTCACCGTGACCCGGCCCAAAGGGCGTGCCGGACTTTCCAGCGTCGCTGTCAATTCCTTGTCGCACATCGGCATGCGCATGCGCGGGTCGAGCTGGTTGACTTCGATTTCATAACGGCCTTCGGTTTGACTGCTCGTCAGATAGTCTTCTACGGTGAACTCAAGAAAGCCCTGAGTGACGCCGATAAGCATGTCAGGCAAGGTAACCGCATCAGCATTGGCAGGACTGCCAAAGAACAAGCAGCAAATGGCGCACGCACTGGCAAGCGCTCTGCGAAGAGGCGCTGTCAGGTGTCGGGAAAATGTCGTTTGAATGTTCATACGGGTTAAAAAGCAAGCGCCGTGCCGTTTAGCAATGAATGTGCGTCGCAACAACACTTGGCGTTGATGTAGGAGTCTGGGCATGGCTGGTGTAATGGATTCGGTGAACCAGCGCACGCAACTGGTAGGGCAGAATCGCCTGGAGCTGTTGTTGTTCCGTCTCGACGGGCAACAGCTCTATGGCATCAACGTGTTCAAGGTACGGGAAGTGTTGCAATGCCCGTCGCTGACGTTGATGCCCAAGTCCAGTCCTGTGGTGTGCGGGGTGGCAAATATTCGCGGGGCGACAATTCCGATCCTCGATCTGGCAATGGCGACCGGTTCCGGAGCGTTGAAAGACAAGAACAGTCCGTTCGTGATCATCACGGAGTACAACACCAAGACCCAGGGTTTCCTGGTCCGCTCGGTGGAGCGCATCGTCAACATGAACTGGGAAGAGATCCATCCGCCGCCCAAGGGCACCGGTCGCGATCACTACCTGACGGCTGTGACGCGGGTGGACAATCAGTTAGTCGAAATCATCGACGTCGAAAAAGTGCTGGCGGAAGTCGCACCGACGCCGGAAGCGATTTCGGTAGGCGTGGTCGATGTCGAGACCCAGACCAAGGCGTTGTCGCTGCGGGTGTTGACGGTCGATGACTCGTCGGTGGCGCGCAAGCAGGTGACCCGTTGCCTGCAGACGATCGGTGTCGAAGTAGTGGCGCTGAACGACGGCAAGCAGGCGCTGGATTACCTGCGCAAGCTGGTCGACGAAGGCAAGAAGCCGGAAGAAGAGTTCCTGATGATGATTTCCGACATCGAGATGCCGGAAATGGACGGGTACACCCTGACGGCGGAAATCCGCGGCGACGCACGCATGCAAAAGCTCCATATCATCCTGCATACTTCGTTGTCGGGGGTATTCAATCAGGCGATGGTGAAGAAAGTCGGCGCCGACGACTTCCTGGCCAAATTCCGTCCTGATGACCTGGCATCCCGGGTAGTCGACCGGATCAAAGCAGCAGATATCAGCTAGGGACCTACTGTCCCTGGTGATCAACACGATTTAAGAGGCGGCACCATTGTCTACGGGTAATTTGGATTTCGAACAGTTCCGGGTCTTCCTGGAAAAGGCCTGTGGCATTTTGCTCGGTGAAAACAAGCAGTATCTGGTCTCCAGCCGTCTCAACAAACTGATGGAGCAGCAAGGCATCAAGTCCCTGGGTGAGCTGGTGCAGCGCATCCAGACCCAGCCGCGCAGCGGTTTGCGCGAGCAGGTGGTCGATGCCATGACGACCAACGAAACCCTGTGGTTTCGCGACACCTATCCGTTTGAAGTGTTGAAGAACAAGGTACTGCCGGAAGCGATCAAGGCCAGCCCCAACCAGCGCTTGCGTATCTGGTCGGCGGCCTGCTCGTCGGGTCAGGAACCGTACTCGCTGTCGATGTCGATCGACGAGTTCGAGCGCAGCAACCTCGGCCAGTTGAAGATGGGTGTGCAGATCGTTGCCACTGATCTGTCGGGACTGATGCTGACCAACTGCAAGACCGGCGAGTACGACAGCTTGGCCATCGGCCGCGGTTTGTCGCCGGAACGCCTGCAGCGCTACTTCGACCCGAAAGGGCCGGGTCGCTGGGTGGTCAAGGCGCCGATCAAGAGCCGGGTGGAGTTCCGCTCGTTCAACCTGCTCGACAGCTATGCCGCGCTGGGCAAGTTCGACATCGTGTTCTGCCGCAACGTGTTGATCTACTTCTCTGCCGAAGTGAAGAAAGACATCCTGTTGCGCATTCACAGCACGTTGAAGCCGGGCGGTTATCTGTTCCTCGGCGCCTCCGAAGCGCTGAACGGTTTGCCGGATCACTACCAGATGGTCCAGTGCAGCCCGGGGATCATTTACAAGGCCAAGTGATTGCTGCGGCAATACCAAAAACGGGAGCCCTCATGGGGCTCCCGTTTCTTTGTGCCTGGCACTTTTCCTACTTACATCATTTATCCCTGTGGGAGCGGGCTTGCCCGCGATGGCGCCCTGTCAGTCGATATAAATTCACCAGATATACCGTCATCGCGGGCAAGCCCGCTCCCACAGGGTTCATGTAACCAGTAAGAGGCAACCAAGCGGCAGAAAAGCGGCATCTGGCGGAAGCCGGTTGCCGCTTTTCTGGCATTGCCGCTTTGCCGATCGCCCGCAAAGCCACGGAAACCGGGAGTTTGGCAATCTGGCACGACGCTTGCTAAAGCTCAGTTACGAAAAACCGGTCACCTGAAGGTTCCCGACATGAGCATCAGCTTCGACAAAGCGCTCGGCATTCACGAAAAGGCTTTGGGCTTCCGCGCCCAGCGTGCCGAAGTGCTGGCCAACAACATCGCCAACGCCGATACCCCGAACTACAAGGCGCGGGATCTGGACTTCTCGAAAGTACTCGAAGCCCAGAGCCAGAAAAACGCCAACGGCACCATCGCCCTCAACAAGACCAACAGCCGTCACATCGAAGCTGAGGGTCTGGGCAATGGCGACGAGTCGCTGATGTATCGCACGCCGATGCAGCCTTCGATCGACCAGAACACCGTGGACGCTCAACTGGAACAGTCCAACTACGCGGAAAACGCGGTCGGCTTCCAGGCCAGCTTCACCCTGCTCAACAGCAAATTCAAAGGGCTGGTGTCAGCCCTGCGCGGAGAGTAATCCATGTCCCTGTCCAGCGTTTTCAACATTGCCGGCAGCGGCATGAGCGCCCAGACCACGCGTCTGAACACCGTGGCCTCGAACATCGCCAACGCCGAGACCGTCTCGTCGAGCATCGACCAGACCTACCGCGCCCGTCACCCGGTGTTCGCCACCATGTTCCAGGGCGGCCAGAGCGGCGGCAGCGATTCGCTGTTCCAGAACCAGGACGCGGCCGGTCAAGGCGTGCAGGTGCTCGGTGTGGTCGAAGACCAGAGCAACCTCGAAGCGCGTTACGAGCCGAATCACCCTGCGGCCGACGGCAAGGGCTACGTCTACTACCCGAACGTCAACGTGGTGGAAGAGATGGCTGACATGATTTCCGCGAGCCGTTCGTTCCAGACCAACGCCGAAATGATGAACACCGCCAAAACCATGATGCAGAAGGTGCTGACCCTCGGTCAGTAATAAGGGGCGACTGCCATGAGCGTTACCGATACCACCAGCTCCCTGAGCATGAATGACATCCTGGCGAACTCGTCGAAAAAGACCAGTTCGACCACCGATGGCATCGCTTCGGCGACCAACAGCAGCACCGGCGGACAAGCGCTGGGCAAGGATGCGTTCCTGCAGTTGCTGGTGACCCAGCTGAAAAACCAGAACCCGCTCGACCCGCAGGACAACAGCGCATTCGTTGCCCAGTTGGCGCAGTTCAGCAGCCTCGAAGGCATCACCACGCTGAACTCCACCGTGAGTGGCCTGGCCGGCAACTACAACTCGTCGCAGGCGCTGCAAGCCTCGTCGCTGGTTGGCCGTAACGTGATCGTGCAGACCAACACCGCGCAGCTCGATGACCCGAGCAAAGGCCTGACCGGTTCGGTCACCGTACCTTCGTCGATTGCCGGTGGCACCGTGACCATCACCGACAAGGACGGCAAGACCGTGCGCACCATCGATCTGGGCAGCCGCGCCGCCGGCGACGCGAGCTTCACCTGGGACGGCAAGGACACCGCAGGCACCGTGGTGCCGGTCGGGACTTACACCTTCAAGGCCAGCGCACCGATCAACGGCGCGGCGACGGACCTGGCGACTTACCTGCCAGCGACCGTCAACAGCGTGACGATCAGCCAGACCGGCGGCGAGCTGATGCTCAACCTCGCTGGCAAGGGCACCGTCGCCCTGTCCAAAGTTCAAACCATTGGTATATAGAGCCGACTAACCCGGCATAAAGGAGTGGAATATGTCTTTCAATATCGGCCTTAGCGGTCTCTATGCAGCCAACAAGCAACTGGACGTGACCGGCAACAACATCGCCAACGTTGCCACCGCCGGTTTCAAATCCTCGCGCGCAGAATTCGAAGACGTGTATTCGTCGACTCGTCTGGGCAGCGGCAGCAAAGTCATCGGTAACGGCGTGCGCCTGGCCAACGTTTCCCAGCAGTTCACCCAGGGTGATATCAACAACACCGGTAACGTGTTGGACATGGGCATCAACGGTTCCGGTTTCTTCACCATGAGCAACAACGGTTCGATTTCGTATACCCGTGCCGGTACCTTCAAGGTGGATAACGCCGGTTACATCACCAACACCGACTACACCTCGCGTCTGCAGGGTTATGGTGTGGATGCCAACGGCAAGATCATCAATGGCGTGTTGACCGATCTGAAGATCGATACCTCGAACCTGGCACCGAAGTCGACGTCGGCGGTGACTTCGAGCATCAACCTGAATTCGTCCGCCACTAAAATCATCGACACGGGCGCCACCCCCGTGGTGTTCGACCCGTCCAAGCCTGAGACCTATACCAAATCGTTCAGCACCCCGATCTATGACACGCAGGGCAACTCGCATGTTATGGATCAGTATGTAGTGAAGACTGGTGATAACGTCTGGAAGGTGTACACCCTGGTTGATGGCCGTAACCCGGATGCGACCGGTAGCGATCCGACCAAGACTCCACCAGTGGCTTCGACACTGACGTTCGACAGTTCCGGCAAGTTGCTTCAGGTGAGTACACCGAGTACTTTGCCGCCGCCGGCGCCAAACCCGCTCATCAGCAGCGACTTGACGTTGAGTAACTGGAAACCAGGCACCGTGACCAACGGTGTTTTTACGCCTAACGGCGCGGCAGCAAATCCGGCTGGCGTGACCATTTCGATGGCCAAGACCACCCAGTACAACGCTGATACTTCGCGCACGATCCCGACTCAGGATGGCTACGCCACCGGCCAGATCACCAACCTGACGATCGATGGCACCGGTACGCTGTTCGCCAACTTCAGCAACAATCAGAGCAAGGCGATTGGTCAGGTTGCACTGGCCAGTTTCACCAACGAACAGGGCCTGCAGGCTGTCGGTGGCACTAGCTGGAAAGAGACTTTCGCTTCGGGTATTCCAGGCTACGACGCACCGAAAACCGGTACGTTGGGTGAGGTGGTGTCCAACTCGCTGGAAGAGTCGAACGTTAACCTGACCAATGAGCTGGTTGATCTGATCAAGGGTCAGAGCAACTATCAGGCGAACGCCAAGACCATTTCGACGCAGAGCACGATTATGCAGACCATTATTCAGATGACCTGATTTATCTATTGGCTCTGCATCACTAAAAACCGACGTCCTGAGGCGTCGGTTTTTTTGTGCGCGGTAACACGCTGCGCATCAATTTTTTTACCGTTCGTCGTCTGGGATGGTGTGGAAATTGCTGCATCTGCGGACTAAGCGCAGCCACCGTCAAACTTTCGACCGGTGTGGGTCACGGTGTGGCAGTAGGCTGCGCCGATATGGAAGTCATCAAAAGCTCTACGGATGGAGTACCTGTGAACAATCTCAAAGCTGTCCGTGCGCCGATCCAGGTGCTGCAACTGACAAGCCATACCCCCGCCGAGCAGGCAGAGTCGGTGATTCCTTCCTGCGTTATCAGATTTCTTTCCCTATCGGGCTGGTCGCCGGTGTCGCGTGTGCGCACCGTTGTTCGCCGCACCGCATCGAAGGCGCTGTCTTGCCTGCTCAACACAACACGTAACAATGCCCAGTGCATGCTCAGAGAGGGACGACCCCGGAGTGCCTGGCGTCTTAGCGCAGTTTCCGACACACACACAAGGAAGATGTAATGGCAGTTATATATGGCACCAACGCTGCGGATACCCTGGTGGGTACCGCTGGTGATGATCAGATTCGGGGCTATGCCGGGGATGACGTGTTGAATGGCGGCGCCGGTAACGATGTATTGATGGGTGGGGAAGGAGCCGACCAGATCAACGGCGGCGCGGGAGTTGATACAGCCAGTTATGAGGATGTGACCAATGTCATTTCGGTAACGCTGAATCTCAAGACAGGTGTGCACACCGGCGCCGCCAAAGGCGATACGTTCACCGATATCGAAGTGTTTCGGGGTACGAACTGGGCGGACACTTTTGTCAGTGGTTCCGGAGCCGACACCTTTGACGGTCTTCAGGGAAATGACACGCTTAGCTACTCAACATCTGACCAGGCTATCAATATTTTTTTCCTCTGTCGGGGCTACCGGCACGGGTACCGGTGGGGACGCCCAAGGCGATTCATTCACCAATGTTGAAACCATTGTCGGTTCGGCATTCAACGATACTTTCACCCTCACCGGCGGTGGGCTGACGCTTAACGGCGGGGCCGGCAACGACGTTTACATAATAAATGGCAATACCAACGCCAGCATCATCGAAGCAGCAGGCGGCGGTGACGATGAAGTTCGCACCACGCAAAACACTGCTTATCTGGCGGTAAACGTCGAGCGTCTGACCTTTACCGGCACGGGTAACTTCAAAGGCGTTGGCAACGCCGGCGACAATTTCATCACCGGAGGGGCGGGTGACGATGTCTTGACTGGTGGCGCAGGTGCCGACCAATTGTCGGGGGGCCGGTTTCGATATCGCAAGTTATGAAGAAGTGGTCAATGGCGTTCCCGTGACACTGAACCTCAAGACCGGGGTCAACGCAGGCATTGCGCTGGGCGACAGTTACTTCGGCATCGAACTCTACAAAGGTACGAATTACGGCGATACCTTTGTCAGTGGCGCGGCAGCCGATAGCTTCGACGGTCTGCAGGGCGCGGATACGCTCAGCTATTCGACGTCGGATCAGGCTATCAACATTCTGTCCTCCGTTGGCGGTGCAGGTACCGGTAGTGGCGGAGATGCACAGGGGGACTCGTTCACCAATGTTGAAACCATTGTCGGTTCAGCGTTCAACGATACCTTCACCCTCACCGGCGGTGGACTGACACTTAACGGCGGAGCGGGTAACGACGTTTACATAATCAGCGGCAACACTAACGCTGGCATCATTGAAGCGGCAGGCGGCGGCGATGATGAGGTGCGCACCACACAAAACACCGCCTATCTGGCGGCAAATGTCGAACGCCTGACTTTTACGGGAGCCGGGAGCTTCAGGGGCACCGGCAACGCTGGTGACAACATCATTACGGGCAGCACGGGTGACGACGTATTGATCGGGGGGCAGGTGCAGATCAATTGAATGGTGGAGCCGGCTTCGATACCGCCAGTTATGAAGATGTTGTTAATGGCGTCGGTGTGACGCTCAATCTCAAGACCGGCAGTAATACCGGCATTGCCTTGGGAGACAGCTACTCCGGTATCGAACTCTACAAGGGAACGAACTACACAGACACATTTGTCAGCGGCGCGGCTGCCGATGCCTTCGAAGGACTTCAGGGTAGCGACACCTGGACTATTCGACCTCTACCGAGGCCATCAACATTCTTTCGTCCGTTGCTGGAGCCGGTACCGGCTCTGGCGGTGATGCCCAGGGTGACTCGTTCACCAATGTCGAAACCATCATCGGCACGGTATTCAACGATACGTTCACCCTCACCGGTGGTGGACTGGTGCTCAACGGCGGTGCGGGCGACGATGTTTACGTTTTCAACAACAATGCCAACGGCGCCATCATTGAAACCGTTGGCGGTGGTATCGACCAACTCTTCACCAATAACGTCGACATGACGCTGGCTGCCAACGTTGAACGGCTCACTTACACCGGTACCAGCAACTTCACTGGGCGGGGCAATGCTGGTGATAACGTTATTACCGGCGGCAGCGGCAACGATGTGTTGATCGGCGGAGCAGGGGCAGATCAGCTTGTCGGCGGCGCCGGTATGGACACTGCCAGCTACGAAGATGAGAGGACCGGTGCTGGTGTGACCCTCAATCTGAAGACCGGCGTGCACACGGGCATGGCTCAGGGAGATACTTTCGAGAGCGTCGAGGCAATCCGGGGTTCGGCCTACGGCGATACTTTCTTCGCCGGTACTGGAGCCGACACACTGGATGGCGCGGGCGGTCTGGACAAGCTGGATTACGCGGACTCGTCCCAGGCCATCAGCCTTTCCATTGCCAACGGTGCCGGCACTGGCTCGGGTGGCGACGCGCAAGGCGACCAGTTCAGCAATATGGAGTGGATTGGTGGCTCGGCCTATGCAGACCGGTTCTCAGCGACTGCTGGAACAATTACCGTCAGTGGCGGGGCGGGCGACGACGTTTACGTCGTCGATGCCACCGGGGTGATCAACGCCATCGAAGTTGCGGGAGGGGGGAATGATGAGATACGTACCAGTCAGGCCAGTGGTGTGCTGGGTGCGGAAATCGAACGATTGACCTATACCGGCAGCGGCAACTTCACCGGGCGGGGCAATGCTAGTGACAACGTCATCACCGGCGGTGCGGGTAACGATGTGCTCATGGGGGGAGCGGGCGCTGACCAGTTCATCGGCGGGAGTGGTTTAGACACTGTCAGCTATGAGGATGACCCCACTAAAGCAGGGGTAACCGTCGACCTGAAGAACGGCGTTCATACAGGGATAGCCGCCGGTGATACCTTCTTCGGCATTGAAGCTTTCCGCGGTTCAGCGAATGGCGATACGTTTGTCGCCAGTCTTGCGGTCGATACCCTTGATGGCGCTGGCGGCATCGACAAACTGGATTACTCCAGTTCCGCCCAAGCCATCACCCTGTCCGTTACCAATGGCGGCGGCGTCGGAGTGGGCGGCGATGCTCAGGGTGATGTGTTCAGCAACTTCGAGAACATCATCGGTACAGCTCAGGATGATCAGTTCACCCTCGCGGCGGGCTCGATGACGTTCGCCGGGGGGCAGGTAACGATGTCTACATCGTTAACGGCACAGGCGCGTTGACTGTCATCGAGACCGTCGACGGTGGCTATGATGAAGTGCGCACCAGCCAGGCCAGCGCTACGTTAAGCGCTGGCGTAGAGCGCCTGACCTATACCGGAACAGGGATAGGCAGCTTCACGGGCCGGGGTAACGCCAGTGATAACGTCATCACTGGCGGTGGCGGCAATGACGTACTCATGGGCGGTGGCGGTGCCGATCAATTGATCGGCGGTGCCGGGAATGACACTGTCAGTTACGAGGACGATTACAGTGGCGCCGGCGTGACGCTGAACTTCAAAACCGGCGTACACACCGGGATTGCCGCCGGGGACACCTTTTCCGGAATCGAGACGTTCAGGGGCTCGTCTTCCAACGACACCTTCGTTGCAAGTACTCAGGCCGATGTGTTTGACGGCGCGGGCGGCACCGCTGACAAGCTGGACTATTCCGGCTCTGCCCAAGCTGTTGTCGTGACGGTCGCCAACAATGCGGGATCAGGGGTTGGCGGTGATGCACAAGGCGATGTGTTCAGCAATTTCGAGAACATTGTCGGGACTGCTCTGAACGATCAGTTCACAGTCACTGCCGGTACGATGACCTTTAGCGGCGGACTGGGCAATGACATCTACTTTGCCACGGGCACCGGTTCGGTTCTGGTTACTGAGCTGGCGGGAGAGGGTGACGATGAGGTACGCACCAATCAAGTCAGTTACACCTTGAACGCCGAAGTGGAACGGTTGAGTTATACGGGAACGAGCAACTTTACCGGTCACGGCAATGCAGGCGACAACATCATCACCGGAGGGGAAGGCAATGACGTCCTGTTTGGTGGGCTAGGGGCGGATCAACTGATTGGCGGTGCAGGCTTCGACATTGCCAGTTATGCCGATGGCGGCATGGCGATTGTCAGCACCAAAACTGGCGTTGCCAATGGAGGCTCGGCAGCAGGGGATACCTACAGCAGTATTGAGCAGATAAACGGCTCCAATGCTGGCGATATTTTCATCGGCGGCGCGGGTGCAGATCGCTTCGATGGCGGTGCCGGTGTCGACTTCCTCAGCTTTGCCTATGAAACCGAAGGTGTCACCTTCAATCTCGGCGCTCCGCCTTTGACGGGTGTGGGAGCAGGTGACGTGTATACCTCAATCGAGGCTTTCCTGGGTTCCAACTATGCGGACACCTTTACCGGCAGCACTGCAGCAGCTGAAAGCTTCGTGGGTGGAGGCGGTGCAGATGTGCTGTTCGGCGTCGGACGCGGCGATGCGGCCTGGTATGTCAACAGTTCGGCAGCCGTACAGGTCAACCTGTTGACCGGTGCAGGCATCGGAGGTGATGCCGAGGGGGATGTGTTGAGCAACATCGACAACCTGGTCGGTTCTGCATTCAGCGATACGCTGACGGGTAACGCGCTAGCTAACATGATCGAAGGCGGAGACGGAAACGACATTATTGACGGTGGTGACGGCAACGACATTCTGTACGGCAATAGCTTCACCATTACGGGGGCGTTAACTGGCCAGCCTGCTTCCGACAACCAGGCAGACATCATTCATGGTGGCAACGGTAACGACTACATTGCAGGTTTCGTATTTGATGCAGGATCGCTTTACTACGGTGACGGCGGTAATGATCGGATTACTGTCGTGTCCGCGATTGCAGACGGTGGCGACGGCGATGACGAGTTGATAGCCATCGGCAATGGTTATGAACTACATGGCGGTGCAGGAAATGACAAACTCTATCTGAGCGCTTCAGGTGATGGCTATGGTGGTGAAGGTAGCGATCAGTATTTCGTCGCCTCGAAAACCATGGTGGCGATTCTCGATGAAGGGGTTACCGGTACTGACACTGTTACCCTGAGGAATATTCAGACTTTCAATGATGTTGTACTCAAATCGAATGATTTGGGGGTCTACATTTTCAACCGCGCCGATGTCGAAAGTGGCAATCTCAACTCCGGTGTCTTCCTCAAAGACTGGAATGCCGGCGCCAACACCATTGAGAAGTTCTACACCAACAACGGTGAGTCTTTCACTATTCCTGTCGTAGGGCAGGCAATGACGGAGTCATTCGCAGTTTGACGAAGGCGTTGTAACCCAGATAACGGTGAAGCCTGAACTCAGGTTTCGCCGTTTTTTTCGGCTTCGATATTTGTTACGGATAAAGAAAACCCCCGACAAACCAGAAGTCTGTCGGGGGTTTTTCTTTGTCTGGAAGTCTCAGGCGTCTCGCAACGCCTGAAGTCAGCTCAGCTTATTGGCAAGCTTCGCAATCCGGCTCGTCAATCGCGCAGGCCTTTGGCACTGGCGCCGGGCCGGCCGGTGCGGCCAGTACCGAATCGTCACCGTGGTTGCCGCCGCTGGAAACAGCATTCAGCTTGCCGGTGTTGATGGTCGACTTCTCGGTGCTGGTCGCGGCCAGGGCACGGAGGTAGTAGGTGGTTTTCAGACCACGGTACCAAGCCATGCGGTAGGTCACGTCGAGCTTCTTGCCCGAGGCGCCGGCGATGTACAGGTTCAGCGACTGGGCCTGGTCGATCCACTTCTGACGACGGCTGGCGGCGTCAACGATCCACTTGGTGTCCACTTCGAATGCAGTCGCGTAGAGCTCTTTGAGTTCTTGCGGGATGCGTTCGATCTGCTGAACCGAACCGTCGTAGTACTTCAGGTCGTTGATCATGACCGAGTCCCACAGACCGCGCGCTTTCAGGTCGCGAACCAGGTACGGGTTGATCACGGTGAATTCGCCCGACAGGTTCGATTTCACATAGAGGTTCTGGTAGGTCGGTTCGATCGACTGCGATACGCCGGTGATGTTGGCGATGGTCGCGGTCGGTGCGATGGCCATGATGTTCGAGTTACGAATGCCTTTCTGTACGCGGGCGCGAACCGGTGCCCAGTCCAGCGTTTCGTTCAGGTCGACATCGATGTACTTCTGGCCGCGCTGTTCGATCAGGATCTGTTGCGAATCCAGCGGCAGGATGCCCTTGGACCACAGCGAACCGTTGAACGTCTCGTAGGCACCGCGCTCATCGGCCAGGTCGCAAGAGGCCTGGATCGCGTAGTAGCTGACCGCTTCCATCGACTTGTCGGCGAACTCGACAGCAGCGTCGGAGCCGTAAGGGATGTGCTGCAGGTACAAGGCGTCCTGGAAGCCCATGATGCCCAGACCGACCGGACGGTGGCGGAAGTTGGAGTTCTTCGCTTGCGGCACCGAGTAGTAGTTGATGTCGATCACGTTGTCGAGCATGCGCACGGCGGTGTTGACGGTGCGCTGCAGCTTGGCGGTATCGAGCTTGCCGTCGACGATGTGGTTCGGCAGGTTGATCGAGCCCAGGTTGCAAACGGCGATCTCGTCCTTGTTGGTGTTCAAGGTGATCTCGGTGCACAGGTTCGAGCTGTGGACCACGCCGACGTGCTGCTGCGGGCTGCGCAGGTTGCACGGGTCTTTGAAGGTCAGCCATGGGTGGCCGGTTTCAAACAGCATGGACAGCATCTTGCGCCACAGGTCTTTGGCCTGGATGGTCTTGAACAGCTTGACCTTGCCCGGGTATTCGGTCAGCGCTTCGTAGTACTCGTAACGCTCTTCGAAGGCTTTACCGGTCAGGTCGTGCAGGTCCGGTACTTCGGATGGCGAGAACAGGGTCCACTTGCCGTCATCGAAGACACGCTTCATGAACAGGTCAGGGATCCAGTTGGCGGTGTTCATGTCGTGGGTACGACGACGATCGTCACCGGTGTTCTTGCGCAGCTCGATGAACTCTTCGATGTCCATGTGCCAGGTTTCCAGGTAGGCACACACAGCGCCTTTGCGCTTGCCACCCTGGTTCACGGCCACGGCCGTGTCGTTGACCACTTTGAGGAACGGCACGACGCCTTGCGACTTGCCGTTGGTGCCCTTGATGTACGAGCCCAGCGCACGCACCGGGGTCCAGTCGTTGCCCAGGCCGCCTGCGAATTTCGACAGCATGGCGTTGTCGTGGATCGCGTGGTAAATGCCCGACAGGTCATCCGGCACGGTGGTCAGGTAGCAGCTCGACAGCTGAGGACGCAGGGTACCGGCGTTGAACAGGGTCGGGGTCGAAGCCATGTAGTCGAACGAGGACAGCAGGTTGTAGAACTCGATCGCACGGTCTTCTTTCTGCTTCTCTTCGATCGCAAGACCCATGGCCACGCGCATGAAGAAGATCTGAGGCAGTTCGAAACGCACGCCATCCTTGTGGATGAAGTAACGGTCGTACAGGGTTTGCAGGCCCAGGTAGGTGAATTGCTGATCGCGCTCGTGGTTGATCGCCTTGCCCAGTTTTTCCAGGTCGAAGGAGGCCAGCACAGGGTTCAGCAGTTCGAACTCGATACCTTTGGCGATGTAAGCCGGCAGTGCCTTGGCGTACAGGTCGGCCATCTCGTGGTGAGTGGCGCTTTCGGCGACACCGAGGAAACCCAGGCCTTCGGCACGCAGGGTGTCCATCAGCAGGCGGGCGGTGACGAACGAGTAGTTCGGCTCACGCTCGACCAGGGTACGCGCGGTCATGACTAGCGCGGTGTTGACGTCGGTCAGGGCCACGCCGTCGTAGAGGTTTTTCAGGGTTTCGCGCTGGATCAGGTCGCCGTCGACTTCTTCCAGGCCTTCGCAGGCCTCGGTGACGATGGTGTTCAGGCGGCCCATGTCCAGCGGCGCCAGGCTACCGTCGGTGCGGGTGATGCGGATCGACGGGTGTGCGTTGACGGCGGCTTCGGCCGGCGCGTGGGCAGCGCGTTCTTTCGAACGACCGTCACGGTAGATCACGTAGTCGCGGGCCACTTTCTGTTCGCCGGCACGCATCAGAGCCAGTTCGACCTGGTCCTGGATTTCTTCGATGTGGATGGTGCCGCCCGATGGCATGCGACGCTTGAAGGTTGCGGTGACCTGTTCGGTCAGGCGGGCCACGGTGTCATGGATTCGCGACGAAGCGGCAGCGGTGCCGCCCTCAACTGCGAGAAACGCTTTGGTGATAGCGACGGTGATCTTGTCATCGGTATAAGGAACGACAGTGCCATTACGCTTGATCACGCGCAGCTGGCCAGGCGCGGTAGCTGCCAGATCCGAAGTCGAATCGGCGGCCTGCGGCAAGGTGCCCTGCGGGTTCTCGCGAGTTGTGTCGGTTTGCATGGGGGGTGGTCTCCACATTCTCTATGTTTGTTTGGCACCGTCATGGTGCTCACCGTTCTGTACCGAAGCACTGCAACCGACCAGCGTCGGCAATTACCACTTCGGAACAGACGAAAAAGGCTGCAACGCCGCGTCCCTGCCGAAGTTCTGGTTGCGGGACAATGCCCGAAACCGGATTCCTTCCCGGGTGACAGTAATGACTGCAACACCCATACCGTTTTGTCCGCCTGGAACTAAAAAAACGGTGCCATCCGCAAGCGCGGTTTGGGCTTTGAAAAACTTGCTTCGTTCAACCGGAAACTCGCAATAAAGCGCTTGAGTTTCAGGTCTGAAATGTGGTTGGGCGCTTTAGGCAAAAACCCTACATGTAGGGTCTCTGTTTTCGCCGTGCTACAAGATAATGCGTTTTGAGGGGGCTTGCAACGTACGAGCTGTGGATAAGCCTGTGCGTAAATTGTGTAAGAAACAGGGAAAACGCGTGTAGGCCGCGAACCCGCTGAGCCAGACCGTTTGTCACTGTTTTTTTACCCGGAAAAAACGCTTCAGCGGTTTTTTAAGGGCGCGAACCCTACCACAATTTTTCGCCTGGTCCGAACGCATTTACCGACTTGTTTTCCGGATGATCGGCGTTTATACAAGCGCTGGGTGCGCAGGCATTCTTATCCTCCTCGAACATGACAAAAAGACGGGGAGGATGGCGAAAAAACTGTAGGAGCGAGCCTGCTCGCGATAGCGTCTTTCCAGTCAGCATCTTCATTGGCTGATCCACCGCTATCGCGAGCAGGCTCGCTCCCACAGGGGGCCGGGTTATTCAGTGATACCTTCTTATATCAATAACAACAGCCAGCAGAGGTCACCGGTGGAGCAACAAGCCTTTGAGGTATTGATCGTCGAGGATGACCAGCGTCTGGCCGAGCTGACGCGTGACTACCTGCAAGCCAATGGATTGCGCGTGAATATCGAAGGCAATGGCGCGCTGGCGGCGGCGCGAATCATCAACGAGCAGCCGGACCTGGTCATTCTCGACCTGATGCTGCCCGGCGAAGACGGTCTGAGCATCTGTCGCAAGGTGCGCAGTCAGTACGAGGGGCCGATTCTGATGCTCACCGCGCGCACCGACGACGCCGATCAGATTCAAGGGCTGGACCTTGGCGCCGACGATTACGTGTGCAAACCGGTGCGCCCGCGCTTGTTGCTGGCGCGAATCCAGGCCTTGCTACGACGCAGTGACAGCGCGGAGCCTGCCGCGGAAAAAATCCCGCCGTCTGCAATTCGGGCCGTTGGTGGTCGACAACGCCTTGCGCGAGGCCTGGCTGAATGACCACGGCATCGAGCTGACCAGCGCCGAATTCGACCTGCTCTGGCTGTTGGTCGCCAATGCCGGGCGCATCCTGTCCCGCGAAGAAATCTTCACCGCACTGCGCGGCATCGGCTATGACGGCCAGGACCGCTCGATCGATGTGCGCATTTCGCGGATCCGCCCGAAAATCGGCGACGACCCCGACCATCCGCGTTTGATCAAAACCATCCGCAGCAAAGGCTATCTGTTCGTTCCCGAAGCCTGCGTAGACCTTGCGTTGTGAACTCGATCTTCCTGCGCATCTACGGCGGCATGTGCGCTGCGCTGATTCTGGTCGCTGTGCTCGGCGTGCTGGCGCTGCACCTGCTCAATCAGGTGCGCAGCGAGCAATATCGCGAACGTTTGGCCCACGGCACGTTTTCGCTGATGGCCGACAATCTGCAACCGATGAACGAAACCGAGCGCCATCGCGCGTTGCTGGTGTGGGAGCGTTTGCTCGGCATCCCGCTGGCGCTGAAGAAATTTACCGAAACGGACCTCGATCTGACCCAGCGCACCCGAGTGCAGCGCGGGCAGGCGCTGGTCGAGCAGACCGGGCCGCATGCGGCCAGGGTTTATCGGCTGGTCAGCGACAAGGAACAACTGGTGCTCACCGGTGAGGTGCAGCAAATCAGCGAGCAACTGGCGCGGGCGACAATCTATCTGCTGGCCGATGAACTGGTAAGGGTGCCGGTTGCCGAGCAGCCCAAACGTCTGGCGCAGATAAAGGAAGAGAAGGGCTTTGGGTTTGACTTGCGCCTGGTCACGGTGAACGACGCTGACATGGACGAGGACCAGAGCCGTCGCGTTTCGGAGGGCGACACGGTGATGGCGCTGGGCAAGGGCGGCGATTCGATCCGCGTGTTCGCCGGCATGGTCGGCACGCCGTGGGTGCTGGAAATCGGTCCGTTGTATCAGATGAACCCATACCCGCCGGAATGGCTGGTGCTGATCGCTGCGCTGGGCCTGACCTTGATCGGGCTGATCGTGTATCTGCTGGTGCGCCAGCTCGAGCGGCGTCTGCGCGGTCTCGAAGCGGCGGCCACGCGTATCGCCAAGGGCAGCCTCGAAACCCGGGTGCCGGCGCGCGGTGCCGACTCGGTCGGGCGGCTGGCTTCGGCGTTCAATGGCATGGCCGAGCATCTGCAGCAGTTGCTGGCGATCCAGCGCGAACTGGTGCGCGCGGTGTCGCACGAATTGCGCACGCCGGTGGCGCGTTTGCGTTTCGGTCTGGAGATGATCGGCTCGGCGACTACTCCGCAAGCCCTGGAAAAGTATCGCGAGGGCATGGATCACGACATTGAGGACCTCGATAAGCTGGTCGATGAAATGCTTACCTATGCGCGCCTGGAGCAGGGTTCGCCGGCATTGACCTTCCAGCGCGTCGACCTCGATGCGCTGGTCAATCAGGTGATCGCAGAGCTGGCGCCACTGCGCGCCGAAGTCACCGTGCAGCGCGGTTTGTGCTTGTCCGCCGCGGATAATGACGATGCCTGGGTCGAGGCCGAGCCGCGGTATCTGCACCGGGCCTTGCAGAATCTGGTGAGCAACGCCATGCGCCATGCGCGCGGCAACGTGACGGTGAGTTATCAGGTCGGGCAGTTACGCTGTCGGGTCGATGTCGAGGATGACGGCCCGGGTGTGCCGGAGGTGGCCTGGGAGCGAATCTTCACGCCGTTCCTGCGTCTGGATGACAGCCGCACGCGGGCGTCGGGCGGGCATGGTCTGGGGTTGTCGATCGTGCGGCGGATCATTCACTGGCACGATGGTCGAGCGATCATCGGCAAGAGCAAGAGTCTGGGTGGGGCGTGTTTCAGTTTGAGCTGGCCGAGGAATCAGGAGCGCCGGTAGGTTGTGTGGTGGCAGTACCGGCCTCATCGCTGGCAAGCCAGCTCCCACAGATTTCACGGGTGTACATGGATGCTGTGTTCACCGGGAATCCTGTGGAAGCTGGCTTGCCAGCGATGAGGACCCTGCAGGCAATGCAAAACTTCAGGCCTGAATGCTCACCAGACTCAACAACTGCCCATCCTGCACGCCGAACTGCGCCTCCAGCTCCGTGCCGTTGCGCCACTCGCTCGACAAATCTGTCAGCAAGCGCAACCTCGCCGCGCCAGCCTCAGTCCAGTCCAGCACCTCGGCATGCTCGAAGTAAAAGCGCTGGTGCACGATCGGGTAGAGCGCCTTGAACAGACTTTCCTTCACCGAAAACGTCAGGGTCACCCAAAGTGCCCGCAAATCCTGCGAACCGGCAGCCATGCGCTGCATTTCCGCTGGCGTGAGAATTTCCCCGGCCAGACGTTCGGCGCGTTCATCGCTCAGCAGGTTTTCCAGGTCCATGCCCAGTCCACGCCAGTGCTGGCGGTTGGCGACGATCGCGGCGGCGTGACCGCTGCTGTGGGTGATCGAGCCGCAGATATGCGCCGGCCATACCGGTGCGCGGTCTTCGCCGATCGGCGGGACGATGGCTGAACCTTCCAGTTGTTGCAGCGCAGCACGGGCACAGATGCGGCCCGCGAGAAACTCGGCCTGACGCTTGGCCACCGAGCGTTGAATGCTCGGCGGCGGCACGACAGCGCTGCGCTGAAAATCATCGCCGAGCAATTGTGCCGGGTCGAAGTGGGTGCTGATCAGCACGGTGTCGGGCAACACGATCGGCAACGGCCAATGGCTGTCGAGCGCGGTGCAGCAGGCGGGGAGGGCGGGGGTGAAATTCATGGAGCGCATTTTGCCGGTTAGTCGAGGCAAGGTCGAGAACGGCGGTGCAGCGTTCGCGAGCAGGCTCGCTCCCACACCTGCTCACAGATCGTTCCCACGTTCCGCGTGGGAACGTCGCCCGGGACGCTCCGCGTCCCATAAATGCGTGACGCAGAGCGTCACAGGATGCATTCCCACGCAGAGCGTGGGAACGATCATCCCTGTGGGAGCGAGCCTGCTCGCGAAGGGCCGCGCCTCGGTCATTGCCGGGTCAACCGAAAATCTGCTTGAAAAACGCCTGCATGTCCGCCCAGGATTTTTCGTCCGCGGCCTTGTTGTAACCAATATCCGGGCCGCCATGCTCGCCATGGCTCAGGCGATCCGCATCCGGGTTGCTGAAACCGTGCTTGGCGCCATCAAGGCTGACAAACTTGTAGTCAGCCCCGGCCTTGTCCATTTCCGCCTTGAACGCGGTGACGTTGTCGGCGGTGACCATGCTGTCCAGCGCACCGTGCTCGACCAGAATCTTCGCTTTGACGCTGCCGGGCGTTGCCGGGGTCTTGGTGGCCAGTGCGCCATGGAAACTCACCACACCCGCCAGCGGCACACCCTGTCGCGCCGCGTTCAACACCACGGCGCCGCCGAAGCAGTAACCGATCGCAGCGATTTTATCCGCGTCGGTCTGCGCTTGTTTCTTCAGCAGGTTCAGCCCCGCCTCGAAGCGCTTGCTGGCCGCCGCCGCATCCTGAGTCGCCGCCTGCATGAACGCCATCGCGTCTTTCGGGTGTTCGGTGTTTTTGCCGTCGCCGTACATATCGATCGCCAGTGCGCTGTAACCCTGCGCGGCGAGATCACGCGCGCGGCGCTTGGCGTAATCGTTCAGCCCCCACCATTCATGAACCACGACGACCCCGGGGCGCTTGCCTTTAATGGCGTCGTCATAGGCGTAGTAACCGATCAGTTTTGTACCGTCGGCGCTCTGGTAAGGGATTTCTTCGGTCTTGATCGCCGCCTGGGTGAGGCTGCTGATGACAAGCAGGGTGAGGGCAAGGAACAAGCGCATGATCGGGTCTCCTTCGCGAAAGTGCTCAGAACAGCCTAGTCGATTTGATTCAGGTCAGGTTCAGAGACGGTTCAGGGCCGGTACAGGGGCCGCTCAGTAATCTTGCGCCATACCCCAACAGCACTGTGCAAGAGGAAACTACCCATGACTCGTTTGAACAAACTGTTGCTGGCTTTGAGCGTCATGAGCGCCAGTATCGCGGCCCAGGCCGACACGTCTTCGAACTTCGCCGGCCTGACCTTCGGCCAGACCAGCGACAAGATCGACAAGTCCCGCTCCTTGAACAACAACCTCGACCACCCGAACGCTACCGGCGCCATCGACGGCAACAACACCTATGGCGTGCGTCTCGGTCAGCAAAACAGCCAGGGCCGTTACTACGCCACCTACGACAACGTGTCGGGCTCGCACAATGGCATTAAACTGCGCCAGGAAAACCTGCTCGGCAGCTACGATCTGTTCTACCCGGTGGGCGGCAGCACCAAATTGTTCGGCGGCGCTACGGCCGGTCTGACCAAGCTGACTCAGGATTCGCCAGGCTACAGCCGCGACAGTGACATCGGTTATGCCGTCGGCGGTCAGCTCGGTGTGTTGCAGCAAGTCTCGCAGAACACCTCGGTCGAACTCGGTTACCGTTACCTGCGCAGCAACGCCAGCACCGAGATGAAAGAGAGTGGCGGCAGCAAGCAGGGCTCGCTGGACTTGACCAGCAGCGCGCAGACTTACCTGTCGGCCAACTACTATTTCTAAAGCGTTGTCGCAGTTTCAGATGGGAGCGAGCTTGCTCGCGAAGGCGATTAGCCAGTCAACCATGGGTTGGCTGACCCACCGCTTCCGCGAGCAGGCTCGCTCCCACAGGTGTGCTACTGGAGTGTCTGAGTGATCTGGAGAGTGTTATGAAACTGTTGGTCGTCGAAGATGAAGCGCTGTTGCGCCATCACCTGCAAACCCGCCTCACCGAGAGCGGTCATGTGGTCGAGTCCGTGGCCAATGCCGAGGAGGCGCTGTACCAGACCGGACAGTTCAACTTCGACCTGGCGGTGATCGACCTCGGCCTGCCGGGCATGGGTGGACTCGACCTGATCCGCCAGTTGCGCTCGGGCGGCAAGGCCTTTCCGATCCTCATCCTCACGGCGCGCGGCAACTGGCAGGACAAGGTCGAAGGCCTCGCTGCGGGCGCCGATGATTACGTGGTCAAGCCGTTCCAGTTCGAAGAACTCGACGCACGCCTGAATGCCTTGCTGCGCCGCTCCAGCGGTTTCACCCAGTCGACCATTGTCGCCGGCCCGTTGCTACTCGACCTCAATCGCAAGCAGGCCAGCCTCGACGAACAACCGCTGGCGCTGACCGCCTACGAATACCGCATTCTCGAATACCTGATGCGCCACCACCAGCAGGTGGTGCCCAAGGATCGCCTGATGGAACAGCTCTACCCGGACGACGACGAGCGCGATCCGAACGTGATCGAAGTGCTGGTCGGCCGTCTGCGCCGCAAACTCGAAGGCCCGGCCGGGTTCAAGCCGATCGACACCGTGCGCGGCCTCGGCTACCTGTTCAATGAGCGCTGCACTTGATCCGTTCCCTTCGCGTTCGTTTGATGCTCGCCGCCACGACGTTGGCGGTGTTGTTCATGCTCGCCTTGCTCCCGGCCATGCAAGGCGCGTTCAGCCTGGCCTTGCAGGATTCGATCGAGCAGCGCCTGGCCTCGGACGTGACCACGCTGATTTCTGCCGCGCGCATCGAAAACGGCCGGCTGGTGATGCCGACGCAGTTGCCGGATGAGCGTTTCAATCTCACGGACTTCCGCTTGCTCGGCTACATCTACGATCGCGAAGGGCGTCTGGTCTGGCGTTCGAAGGCGACTCAGGAAGAACAGATCAACTACAAACCGCGCTATGACGGTCTCGGCAACGAGTTCGCGCGGATTCGCGAAAGCAACGGCCAGGAATTCTTCGTCTACGACGTTGAGGTGAAATTGCTCGGTGGCAAAAGCGCCGCGTTCAGCATCGTCGCCCTGCAACCGGTGCGCGAATACGAAACCACCCTCGAAGGCCTGCGCGAAAATCTTTATCTGGGCTTCGGCGCAGCCTTGCTGGTGTTGCTGGCGCTGCTATGGATCGGCCTGACCTGGGGCCTCAAGGCCTTGCGCCGCCTCAGCCAGGAACTCGACGAAATCGAAGGTGGCACCCGCGAGAGCCTGACCGAAAAACATCCACGCGAACTGCTGCGCCTGACCGGCTCGCTCAACCGCTTGCTGCTCAGCGAACGTCAGCAGCGCAGCCGCTACCGCGACTCGCTCGACGATCTGGCCCACAGCCTGAAAACCCCGCTGGCGGTATTGCAAGGGGTCAGCGAAGACATGGCCCAGCGCCCGCAAGAGCGCGATCAGGCGTGGGTGCTGCAAAGTCAGATCGAACGCATGAGCCAGCAGATCAGCTATCAACTGCAACGGGCGAGCTTGCGCAAAAGCGGTCTGGTACGCCATCAGGTCAAGCTGCGACCGGTGCTCAAAAGCCTGTGCGACACGCTGGACAAGGTCTATCGCGACAAGCAGGTGCGCGTGGTTTCCGATCTGCCCGAGCACTGCTACGTGCCGATCGAACACGGCGCTTTGCTGGAAATGCTCGGTAATTTGCTGGAAAACGCCTATCGCCTGTGCCTGGGCGAAGTACGCATCAGCGTGCGCGAGTCGCTGGCCGGGGTTGAACTGTGCGTCGAGGACGACGGCCCGGGCGTGCCGCCGGATCAGCGCGCACGCATTCTCGAACGCGGTGAGCGTCTGGATGCACAACATCCGGGGCAGGGCATCGGGCTGGCGGTGGTCAAGGACATCATCGAAAGCTACAACGCCCGGCTGGCGCTGGGCGACTCGCCGATGGGCGGGGCGGCGTTCAGGATTCATTTTCCGGCGGTCTAGACGTTGACGGTGCCGGCCTCTTCGCGAGCAGGCTCGCTCCCACCTTGAAATGCATTCCCCTGTGAGAGCGAGCCTGCTCGCGAAAACGCTTGGCGACTCGCGGCAAGAGCCAAGGCGGCCTCACAACTCCCGCGCCCGGTAAGCCCCCGGTGTCAGCCCCGTCCACTTCTTGAACGCCCGGTGAAACGCCGACGGTTCAGAGAACCCCAACTGCTCGGCAATCTGCTGCAACGACAGATCCGCGCGGCCCAGGTGATAGATGGCGATATCCCGCCGCAGTTGATCCTTGAGCTCCTGAAAACTCGTGCCTTCCTCACGCAAATGCCGGCGCAGGGTCTGCGGGCTGATGTGCAGATGCGCGGCCACTGCGTCGAGGTCCGGCCAGTTGCTGCTGTCGCGGCTGAGCAAACGGCGCAGGCGACTGCTCAGGCTGTCGCCGTCATCCGGGCGCGAAAGCAGGTCCGCTGGTGAGCGTTCGAGGAAATGCTTGAGCGTGCGCTCGTCCTGTAACAACGGCATCGACAGGTAGCGGCTGTGAAACCGCAGGCTGCTGTGCTCGGCGCCGAAGCTCAGCGGGCACGGAAACAGCAAGTCATATTCAGCGCCATGGTCGGGGCGCGGGTAGCTGAAGGTCGCCTGTTCGAGGCGAATCCGCTGGCCGATCAGCCAGCTGCCGAGGCGATGCCAGATCACCAGCAGGCTTTCAGTGAGGAAGTGATCCGGGTCCCACAACCGCGCGTCATCGAGACTCAAACGCACCCATTCATCTTCACGGCTCAGCGTCAGCCGTGGCGCCTCGGCGAACAGGCGGTAAAACAGCAGGCCGCGCTGCAGCGCCTTTTCCAGGTTGCGGCAGTGGATCGAGGCGTGGCACATCATGGCGAAACAGCCGGGCTTGCTCGGTGCGTTGCCAAAGCCCAGGTATTCGTCGTCCAGCGCCAGCCACAGGCTCTGGATCAATCGGGCGAATTGTTCCGGTGCGAGGCGCGCACGTGGCTCTTCAAGCAGTTCCGGGCTGATCCCCAATTGCTCGAGCAGGCCTGAATAATCAAAGCCTTGGCGACGCGCGCCACCGAGGGCGGCACGGGCGAAATGACTGGCGATGGTGCGTTCACGCATGAGCGGCGGGTCCTGTTCAGGCGACCGATGGTAGCGGGGCGCCCAATGCGCAACAAGGCGGATTTCCGCCAAATTGCAGGACGAGGGCGGGCCAGTTGGCGGAAATCCGCCATGCGCAGGTCACCGCCCGGTGACACAAAAACCTGGTTGAGCCCTGATATCAAAAGGCTGGCTGCCCATCGCACCAATCTGGCACGACGTTTGCGATACAAGCGACAGAAGCGTGCATTTATCCCGTAGGAAAACGCCGCTCCAACAACAAATCCCTCCAGTGCAGGAGGGTTCGCAATTAAGGTTTCGCGGCCAACAGATGGATGTTGTCGCGGGACGCTTGAGGAAACCTGCAATGACGACTCGTCAGCCACTGTATAAATCCCTGTATTTCCAGGTGATCGTTGCCATCGCCATCGGCATCCTGCTCGGTCACTTCTACCCACAGACCGGTGTGGCGCTCAAGCCGCTGGGTGACGGGTTCATCAAGCTGATCAAAATGGTCATCGCCCCGATCATCTTCTGTACCGTTGTCAGCGGCATCGCCGGCATGCAGAACATGAAATCGGTGGGCAAGACCGGCGGCTACGCGCTGCTGTACTTCGAAATCGTTTCGACCATTGCCCTGCTGATCGGTCTGGTGGTGGTCAACGTCGTGCAACCGGGTGCCGGCATGCACATCGACGTCACCACCCTCGACGCTTCGAAAATCGCCACCTACGTGACGGCCAGTAAAGACCAGAGCATCGTCGGCTTCCTCCTCAATGTGATCCCGAACACCATCGTCGGCGCCTTCGCCACCGGTGACATCCTGCAAGTGCTGATGTTCTCGGTGATCTTCGGCTACGCCCTGCATCGTCTGGGTTCGTACGGTCGTCCGCTGCTGGACATGATCGATCGCTTCGCCCACGTGATGTTCAACATCATCAACATGATCATGAAACTGGCGCCGCTGGGTGCCTTCGGTGCGATGGCCTTCACCATCGGTGCCTACGGTGTCGGCTCGCTGGTGCAACTGGGCCAGTTGATGATCTGCTTCTACATCACCTGCGTACTGTTCGTGGTCGTGGTGCTGGGTGCGATCTGCCGCGCTCACGGTTTCAGCGTGTTCAAGCTGGTGCGTTACATCCGTGAAGAACTGTTGATCGTGCTGGGCACGTCCTCGTCGGAATCGGCACTGCCACGCATGCTGATCAAGATGGAGCGTCTGGGTGCGAAGAAATCGGTTGTTGGTCTGGTGATTCCGACCGGTTACTCGTTCAACCTCGACGGTACTTCGATCTACCTGACCATGGCGGCTGTGTTCATCGCTCAGGCGACCGACACGCACATGGACATCACTCACCAGATCACCTTGCTGCTGGTACTGCTGCTGTCCTCCAAAGGCGCAGCCGGTGTGACCGGTTCGGGCTTCATCGTGCTGGCCGCGACCCTGTCGGCGGTCGGTCACCTGCCGGTGGCCGGTCTGGCGCTGATCCTCGGCATCGACCGCTTCATGTCCGAAGCCCGCGCGCTGACCAACCTGGTCGGTAACGCTGTAGCCACCATCGTGGTTGCCAAGTGGGTCAAGGAGCTGGACACCGACCAGCTGCAAGCCGAACTGGCTTCCGGCGGTCGCGGTATCGCCGAAACTCGTCCTGAAGACGACCTGGGTGTGGCTGAAGGCGCAACCCCAAGCAATGTGAAGTAAGCATCGCTTGTCTGGAAAAACCCGCTTCGGCGGGTTTTTTCTTGCCTGCGATTCGAGCGTTACGGTCATCCCCGCTGACATTTTTGGTGATTGCTGTACAGAGCATCGCTGCCTAGGCTGAATGCATCGCCCAAGGAGTTCGCCCATGTCCGCACCGCTGGCCTCACTGAAGGTTCTCGATTTCTCGACGCTGCTGCCGGGGCCGTTCGCTTCGTTATTGCTGGCGGACATGGGCGCCGAGGTGCTGCGCATCGAATCACCGACGCGCCTGGATCTGCTGCGCGTGTTGCCGCCGCACGACGGCGGCGTGTCGGCCAGTCATGCCTACCTGAACCGCAACAAGCGCAGTCTGGCGCTGGACCTGAAGCAGCCGGCAGCGCTGGAAATCATCCGCGAGTTGGTGAACGAGTACGACATCGTCCTTGAACAGTTCCGCCCCGGTGTGATGGAACGTCTGGGCCTGGGTTACGAAGCGCTGAAAGCGCTCAATCCGCGATTGATCTACGTCTCGATCAGCGGTTATGGCCAGACCGGGCCCTATAAGGACCGCGCCGGCCACGACATCAACTATCTGGCCCTGGCGGGGCTGGCCAGTTATACCGGCCGGGCCGACAGCGGCCCGCTGCCGTTGGGCATGCAAGTGGCGGATATCGCCGGTGGCTCGCTGCACGGGGTGATCGGCCTGCTCGCCGCGGTCATCGCCCGCCAGCAAACCGGGCAGGGCACACATGTCGATGTGAGCATGACCGACTGCGCGTTCAGCCTGAACGCCATGGCCGGCGCCGGTTATCTGGCTTGCGGCGACGAACCGGGGCACGAAGGCCAGATGCTCAACGGCGGCAGCTTTTACGACTATTACCGCACGCGGGACGGGCGCTGGATGTCGGTCGGCAGTCTGGAGCCGGCGTTCATGCAGGCCTTGTGTGCAGCGTTGGGCCGACCGGAGCTGGCGGCGCAGGGGCTGTCAGCCAAACCTGAGCAACAGCAGGCGCTGAAGGAGGCGTTGCGGGTTGAGTTTGAAAAGCATGACTTTGCGCAGCTGTGCGAGTTGTTCGCCGGAGTCGATGCGTGTGTCGAGCCGGTGTTGAGCCTCAGTGAGGCCGTGGGTCATCCGCAGGTGCAGGCGCGCGAACTGGTGACGCAAGTGCCGCGCGGGGAGGGTACGGCGCAGGCGCAGATGGCCTGTCCGTTGAAGTTTTCCGAGGCGTTGCCGGCGCCGCGACAGGTTGGCGCGACGTTGGGGCAGCATACGGATGAGGTGTTGGGGGAATTGGGATTCAGTGTTTCGAAGATCGCCGAGTTGCGTTGTGCCAAGGTGATTTTGTAGTGCCTGTACCGGCCTCATCGCTGGCAAGCCAGCTCCCACAGGTTCCGAGGTGTTCCCAGATCTGTGGGAGCTGGCTTGCCAGCGATGGGGCCAGTCAGAGCCCCGCAGGAACCACCTATTCCACCCGCATCTCACCACTGAACACCAGCGTCGTGCGGCAACGCCGGCAGAAATACCGTCGCCCCTGTCGCACCAGACTATGGCGCTGTGCGGTAAACGGGAAATCACTCTCGGGACACGGGCATTTATAGATGTAGCGGGTCACGCTGCGGCGTTTGATTTCATAGGTGTGGCAGCGATCCGGCGGCAGTTCGTAAACGCCGCGCATGATCAATTGCCATTCCTCGCCATGGGGCTGGATGCGGTCGCCGAACAGTTGGTGAGCGATCAGATGCGCGACTTCGTGCGCCACGGTCTGCTTGAGGAAGTGTTCGGTGTTTTCCCGGTACAACTGCGGATTGAAGCGCAGCTTGTTCTCGTGCAGATGCGCGACACCGGCTTTCTGCCCGCGCAGCTTGAGGCTGACGACGGGGCGTTTGAAGGAACGTTTGAAAAAGGATTCAGCGAGTTGGTAACAATCTTCGACGCGGGTATTGAGTTGCTCGGGCATGCTTGATGGATCTCCAGAGACGCCGAGTATGCCGCAACCCCGGGCGCTTGCGAATCGCCGAGCTGCCGAATGGTCATCGCGCAAATGACAAGGCCGCCTTGCGGCGGCCTCGCTCACCCGGTGGATATCGTCAGTTGGTGTACACCGGGCCTACGCCCAGGCCCCAGACGATCACGGTAAACGCCATGATCGCCACCAGCACCACCAGGCCTACCGCCAGCACCGAGCTGGAAAACAGGAAGCCTTCGTCCGGAGGAATGTTCATGAACGTCGGCAAGCCCACATACAGCAGATACACCGTGTAGCAGATAGCCGCGGTACCGACGATCATCCCCAGCCACATGTGCGGATACAGCGCCGCCAGCCCGCCGACGAACAACGGTGTCGCGGTATAGGTGGCGAAGGCCACGCAGCGGGCCAGGCTGGGGTTGGCGTCATACGTGCGTGCCATCCAGTGGACAAAGGCGCCCATTACCGCAACGCCACCGAGCATCGCCAGGTACGACATGATCGTCATCCACAGCGCACTTTCAAAGGTGAGCATCACCGGCGCGCGGTTGCCGATCACCCAGCCAACCTGAGTGGTACCGATAAACGCCGAGACGGCGGGAATCGCCGCCAGAATCAGCGTGTGAGTGAGGTACATGTGGCTGATGCTTTCCTCTTGGTCGCCACGGATTTCCTTCCATTCCTGATCGGGGTGGGTAAACAGTCCCACTACGTGATGGATCATGCCATTCACTCCTCTTGATATTGCCATCGCCCCCCAACGGAGCGCCTACGGGCCAGGCGGCCGAGCAAATACAGGTCTTCAGATGTGTGCGACCTTATGTCGCAGTATAGAAAGGACTGAACCGCACCGGTATCAGGGGCTTAGAGCAAATCGCGCTGTAAACAGGGCGGATAATCGCCTTGGGGTCTGTGCGAAGTGCGCTTTGGCGGCCGACAACCCGTCCCCACAGCGGCGGGGTTTTTGCGTAAAATGCCGGCCTTTCGTCACACCTCACGGATTTCGCGTCATGGGCACTCTTACGGTCAACCAGAACAAACTGCAAAAGCGCCTGCGCCGCCTGGCCGGCGAAGCGGTCGCCGATTTCAACATGATCGAAGACGGCGACAAGGTCATGGTCTGCCTGTCCGGGGGCAAGGACAGCTACACCATGCTCGACGTGCTGCTGCACCTGCAGAAGGTTGCACCGATCAGGTTCGAGATCGTCGCGGTGAACATGGACCAGAAGCAGCCGGGCTTTCCCGAGCACGTGCTGCCGGCCTACCTGAAAGAGCTGGGCGTCGAGTACCACATCGTCGAGAAAGACACCTACTCGGTGGTCAAGGAACTGATCCCGGAAGGCAAGACCACCTGCTCGCTGTGCTCACGCCTGCGTCGCGGCACGCTGTACACCTTTGCCGATGAAATCGGCGCGACGAAAATGGCCCTCGGTCACCACCGCGACGACATCGTCGAGACGTTCTTCCTCAATATGTTCTTCAACGGCAGCCTCAAGGCCATGCCGCCAAAGCTGCGCGCCGACGACGGGCGCAACGTGGTGATCCGTCCGCTGGCGTACTGCAACGAGAAGGACATTCAGGCCTACTCGGACCTCAAGCAATTCCCGATCATCCCGTGCAACCTTTGCGGTTCGCAGGAAAACCTGCAGCGTCAGGTGGTCAAGGAAATGCTTCAGGACTGGGAACGCAAGACCCCGGGCCGCACCGAGAGCATTTTCCGCAGTCTGCAGAACGTGATCCCGTCGCAACTGGCCGACCGCAACCTGTTCGACTTCACCAGCCTGAAGATCGACGAAACCGCGGCGTCGCGCTTCGTCAACGTCGTCAATCTGTAAACCCATCCAAATGCGGGAGCGAGCCTGCTCGCGAAAGCGGTGTGTCATTCAGCACATGCGTTGAATGATCCGACGCCTTCGCGAGCAGGCTCGCTCCCACAGGGATCTATTTGTTTCATTCGATAGGAGAGGGCATGCGCGATTACAAGTGGCTGCACGAATACTGTCTGAACCGTTTCGGTTCGGCGGCTGCACTGGAAGCCCATCTGCCTGTTCCGAAAACCCCTGCGCAACTGCGCAAGATCAGCGACGACCGCTACCTCTCGACCATGGCCCTGCGGGTGTTTCGCGCCGGCCTCAAGCACAGTCTGGTCGACGCCAAATGGCCGGCCTTCGAAGAAGTGTTCTTCAAGTTCGATCCGGAAAAAGTCGTGCTGATGAGCGCTGAGCACCTTGAGCGCCTGATGCAGGACGCACGGATCATCCGCCACTTGGGCAAGTTGAAAAGCGTGCCGCGCAATGCGCAGTTCATTCTTGATGTGGAGCAGGACAAGGGCAGCTTCGGCGCGCTGATCGCCGACTGGCCGGTGACCGATATCGTCGGCCTGTGGACGTACCTGAAAAAGCACGGTCATCAACTGGGCGGGCTGTCAGCGCCGCGCTTCTTGCGCATGGTTGGCAAGGACACTTTTGTGCCGAGCTATGACGTGGTGGCGGCCTTGAACGCACAGAAGATCGTCGACAAGGTACCGACCAGCCTGCGCGATCTGGCGACCGTGCAGAACGCGTTCAATCAGTGGCACGAACAGAGCGGCGGCCGGCCGATGAGCCAGATTTCGATGATGCTCGCCTATACCGTCAATCATTGAGCCAATCCGATCGTTCCCATGCAGAGCATCCGATCGTTCCCATGCTCCGCGTGGGAATGCCGCCCGGGACGCTCCGCGTCCCTGAGACGCAGAGCGTCTCTGGATGCGTTCCCACGCAGAGCGTGGGAACGATCAGTGCCAGCGGTTTTTCAGGCGACGGCGATTTCACCTTCACCCGCCAGCTTGCGGTCAAGCTGATAACGCCAGCGCACATACAGCAGCGCCGAGCAGAACAGCGCCAGGCTTGCGCCCATCTCCAGCACACCAAACCACTGCCGGTTCGGGTCATACGCCGCCAGTGCGCCTTTGATGAAATACAGATTCACCACAAAACACATCCATGAGTGCCCGCGTGCGCTGCCCATGATCATTGCCGGTGCGAGTACCAGCCACGGGATCAGTTCGACCAGCAGTATCACCCATGGTCGTGCGCCATGCAGGTCGGCGAATAACAGGTAATACGCCGTGAGCAGTCCGGCGAGGGCGAAAAAGCTCAGCAGGCTGAGCACCCGCATCGCCTTCACCCGCGGCTCCAGCCACTCGATTGAGGGCAGGATTTTCGGCTTCTTCGCCATCTCAGCCCACCAGTTTTTGCGCGGTTTTCGCCAGACGCAGACCGAGGGCGCGGCACAGCGCCACTTCGTGCTGATCGAGGCCGCTCTTGCCGTCAGCGCCGGCATGATGGCTGGCACCGTAAGGCGTACCGCCGCCCTCGGTTTCCAGCAGCGCCGATTCGCTGTACGGCAGGCCGGTGATCAGCATGCCGTGGTGCAACAGCGGCAGCATCATCGACAGCAGGGTGGTTTCCTGACCGCCGTGCAGGCTGGCGGTGGAAGTGAAAACGCCGGCCGGTTTGCCGACCAGCGCGCCGGTCAGCCAGAGATTGCTGGTGCCGTCGAGAAAGTATTTCAGCGGGGCGGCCATGTTGCCGAAGCGGGTCGGGCTGCCCAGTGCCAGACCGGCACAATTTTTCAGATCATCGAGGGTCGCGTAGAGCGCGCCTTCTGCGGGGATGTCCGGGGCCACGGCTTCGCATTCGGTGGAAATTGCCGGTACCGTGCGCAGTCGCGCCTCCAGCCCGGCCTGTTCGACACCGCGGGCGATCTGCCGGGCCATCTCATTGGTCGAACCGCTGCGGCTGTAATACAGAACCAGAATGTACGGCGCGCTCACGGCAGCAACTCCAGAATGTTTTCCGGTGGACGGCCGATGACCGCTTTGTCGCCGACTTCGAGGATCGGCCGTTCCATCAGTTTTGGATGTGCGGCGATGGCGTCGATCAGTTGCGCTTCGTTGAGGCTTTCATCCGCGAGCTGAAGCATTTTGTATTCATCTTCCCCGCTGCGCAGCAACTGCCGTGCGCTGATCCCGAGCTTGCCGAGCAGCGCCTTGATTTGCGCCGCATTCAGCGGGGTTTCGAGGTAGCGCACCACGGTTGGCGTGAGGCCGCGGGTTTCGAGCAGTTCCAGTGCGCCGCGGGATTTCGAGCAGCGCGGATTGTGATAAAGCGTCAGATCGGTCATGGCGGGTCGCTTCTGGCGTAAAGTGGCGGCTATTCTAACTGTGCAGCGCGCAATCCAGAACCGTCAGAGGCGATGGGTCGCAGGCGCCTTCGAATTTTCTCAAGGAACACGACATGACACGGCGATTGGCAGCGGCATTGACGGTAATCGGGGCGTTGATGCTGGGGGGCTGCGGCAATGATTACGGGATCGACCAGAACGGCCAGAAGGTCGCGTCCGAGCGTCTCGACAAACACTGGGTGGTGCTCAACTACTGGGCCGAATGGTGCGGCCCGTGTCGCACGGAGATTCCTGAACTCAATCACTTGGCTGACGAACTCAAGAGCAAGAACGTCGGTGTGTTCGGCGTCAACTTCGACAACGTGCAAGGCGCGGAGCTGAAAGAGGCCAGTGAAAAGCTGGGGATCAAGTTCACCGTGCTGGCGCAGGATCCGGCGGAGCTGTTCGAATTGCCGCGCAGCGAGGCATTGCCGGTGACTTACATCATCGACGACAAGGGCAAGGTGCGGGAGCAGTTGCTCGGTGAGCAGACAGCGGCGGGGGTGATGGCCAAACTCGAGGCGTTGCAGGCGACGAAGTAAGCCGCCAGAAGCCCCTCACCCCAGCCCTCTCCCGGAGGGAGAGGGGGCCGACCGTGGTGTCTGGCGAGTTACATCGACCTGAGAGATCGAGTCGATTGTAGATTCGCCAGAGCAGAATTCCTTCGAATATGGATTCGGCGATGGCCTTTCAGGTCGGCGTAGCTCTCCAATATCCCCCAATCAGTTCCCTCTCCCCTTGGGAGAGGGCTAGGGTGAGGGCTTTGGCGGTCTTGTGGCTCAACCCTCTTCCAGCCACCAGCGCAACGGCTTGCCTTCGGCCGGCCAGAAACGCATCTGCTCAATCGGCGAGATGTCCCAGCGTTCGACCTTTTCCAGCGCCTGCAAAAAGCGCTGTTCCTGCTCCATCAACGCCGGGGCGCAGAGTTTGCGGGTCTTGCCGATCTTGCCAAACGACAGCTTGTCGCCTTCGAGCGTGTACGGCGCGAACCAATGGTTGCAGCCGCCGTTGCCGTAGGCGCGGCCATCGTCGCCGAGGGTCACGGTCAGATGGCTGTAATCCATCAGCGGGCGCTCGCCGATCCATTCCAGAATGTAGCTGCGGTTGTGTTGCAACTGCACAGGCTCGGCGGCGCAACCCGCGAGACCGATACCGACCAGAGCGGCCAGGGCGAAGCGTTTCATCACGCGGGCTCCTGGCATTTCGGGCACAGGTGCTTGTCGCCCACGGCTTTCCAGCCCAGCTCGGCGATGCGTGCGGTGGCGGCCGGTTTTTCAGCGGTCTTGCCGAGTTTGGCGTCGACCGCGAATTCAAAACTCAGCGCTTTGCCGCAGCTGTCGCAGTTGACCTGCCAGGTATGGATCGCCAGTTCGCCGAACAGCGGGCCGGTGGTCATCGCGGTCCATTGGCCCGGCGGGTTGATCAGGTGGCGGACGGTGTCGACGGTCAGGCGCATGGACAAATCCTTGCTGCCTTTGAGGGTCACCAGCAGGACATCACCGATGCGGATCGAGCCACCGTTGCCGGTGACCTGATAGCGGCCCGGTACGAGGGCGCGGCATTCGGTGAGGGTGTGTTGCGGGTTCATCAGGGTGTAGCGGAAATCGTGTTCGACCATGGGTCCTCCAAATATGCGCGACATGCTAGCACGGCCCCGATTGCAGAATGATGCGCGCGTGCGACCTTCGATCCGGTTCAAATCGGCCAGCACTCATGGCAAACTGCCGGCCCCGAATCTGAAGGAACGGAACATGGCGCTGATCGAATGTTATGAATGCAAGCGGAGCATCAGTTCTGAAGCGCTGGTGTGCATTCACTGCGGGGCGCCGATGGCCGAACACGCCGCCATGCAGGCGAAACCGGCAGCCAGCTCGACGATTTCCTTTGGCAGCCTGCCACGTAACAAGGCCGTGCCCGAAGTATCGATGGCGCCGACGCCCGAGCCGTTACCCAAGGTGATGCCGGCCGCAGCCGGGCGGCGCCGCCGTCAGCAGGCCGAGCAAGCGCTTGAACAGACCGCCAACCCCGACGGCAGCCGCCCGGTCGAGGGCTGGCTGAAGATCATGGTGTTTCTGCTGCCGATGGTGTTTGTCTGGTTCCTGCTGCGCAATGGTCATTCGGCGAAACAGCGGCTGTTCGGTTTCGGCTGGCTGGCCTTGCTGATCCTGGCGTCTTCGCTGTCGCCAAAGTAACCGGGGCGACTCAACCCTCGACCTGGTTCTGCGGCATGCCTGCCGCCCAGGTCGCGATGTTGCTCAGCGTGGTTGCGGCAATCGCACCCAGTGCCTCGCGTGTCAGAAAGGCCTGATGCGCGGTGATGATCACGTTTGGAAAAGTCAGCAAGCGTGCCAGCACATCGTCCTGCAAGGGCAGGTCCGAGCGGTCCTCGAAAAACAGCTGCGCCTCTTCTTCATACACATCCAGCCCCAGATAACCGAGTTGGCCGTCCTTCAGCGCGTCGATCAGCGCCGGTGTGTCGACCAGACCGCCGCGCCCGGTATTGATCAGCATGGCGCCGGGCTGCATGTGCGCCAGCGAATCACGGTTGATCAGGTGCTTGCTCTGCTCATTGAGCGGGCAATGCAGGCTGATGATTCGCGACTGCGCGAGCAGTTCCGGCAGGCTCAGATAACGCGCGCCCAAAGCGAGCACATCCGGATTCGGGTACGGGTCGTAAGCGAGTAATTTACAGCCGAAGCCGTGCATGATTTTCGCAAATGTCGCGCCGATCTGCCCGGTGCCGACAATCCCGACGGTCTTGCCGACCAGATCGAAACCGGTCAGGCCATGCAAGCTGAAATCGCCTTCGCGGGTGCGGTTATAGGCGCGGTGCAAGCGTCGGTTGAGGGCGAGGATCAGCGCCACCGCGTGCTCGGCCACCGCATGCGGCGAATACGCCGGCACGCGCACCACGGCCAGTCCGAGGCGTTTGGCGGCGATCAGATCGACGTGGTTGTAACCCGCCGAACGCAAGGCGATCAGGCGGGTGCCGCCGGCGGCCAGACGTTCCAGCACCGCCGCGCTGAGGTCGTCATTGATGAATGCGCAAACCACCTCATGCGCATCGGCCAGTGCCACCGTGTCGAGGCTCAGCCGCGCCGGTTGAAAGTGCAGCTCGATGTCCGGCGGGCAGTCGGCGCCGAGGAAACTGTCGCGGTCGTAGGTCTGGCTGCTGAAAACGATGGTGCGCATGCAATCCTCCTTGAACATCGACAGGCTTGAATCATGGTCTGCCACTTTAGCGCTGACAGCGCCGCCGGGTATTGCCGTGGATCAGGCGCTGATCTTCGCCTGCGCCGCCAATCGGTTGATTGCCCGTTCCAGTTCATCCAGCGCCAGAGTGGCTTTCGGGTCGTTCTGTTTGAGCAGGGTTTCGCTGCGCTGGCAGGCCGCGCGCAATTGCGGCACGCCACAGTAACGGGTGGCGCCGTGCAGGCGATGCACGCGTTCGAGCAGCGCGTTCTGATCGTGGCTGTCGCGAGCGGCGCGGATGGCTTCGCGGTCGGCTTCCAGCGAGGCAAGCAGCATTGCCAGCATGTCCGCGGCCAGGTCGGCCTTGCCGGCGGCCAGACGCAAACCTTCTTCATGATCGAGCACCGGCAATTCATGGCTGCTCGCCGCGCTGTCGCTGCCGCGCTCCGGCGCTTGATTGCGCAGGGCCAGCCCCGTCCATTTCAGCACCACCTGCGCCAGTTGCCGTTCGCTGATCGGTTTGGTCAGGTAGTCGTCCATGCCGCTTTGCAGCAGCGCGCGTTTTTCATTGGCCATGGCGTGGGCGGTGAGGGCGACAATCGGCAACGGCGTGCTGTGCCGCTCGCTTTCCCACTGACGGATCGCTTCGGTGCTCTGGCGACCGTCCATGCCCGGCATCTGCACGTCCATCAGCACCAGATCGAACGATTCGGTCTGCACCGCTTTGACCGCCGCGTAACCGCTTTCTACCGCAAGGACCTTGGCGCCCATGTCTTCGAGCAGGGTCTGCACCAGCAGCAGGTTGGCCGGGTTGTCGTCGACACACAGCACTTTCGGCGCCCGGCTCGACAGCGGCTCGCCCGGTTCATGGCGCGGCTGGCGCGGGTTGACCAGATCTGACAGGGCCCGTCGCAGTTTGCGCGTGCACGCCGGTTTGGCTTGCAACTGGCTGTGCGGGTTGGGCACCGACAGATGGAACAGCGTCTGCTCGGTGGTCGGGCACAACACCAGTACTTTGCAGCCGAGGTGTTCGAGGTCCCAGATGTGCTGGTTCAAGCGCTCGGGCAGCATGTCGTTGCTGGTGATGCCGATGACCGCCAGATCGATCGCCTGATCGGTCTGGTGCGCGCCGGTGACGCCGTTGGTCAGGCTTTCAAGGGTATTGAACGGGGTGACGTCGAGGCCGCAATCTTCCAGTTGATGTTGCAGGGCCTGCCGCGCCAGTTCGTGGTTTTCCAGCACCGCGACGCGACGCCCGAGCAGTGGCGCGGCGGGCATGTCTTCGGCGTCGTCGCGGGTTTTCGGCAGGCTCAGGCTGATCCAGAATTCCGAGCCTTCGCCCGGCGTGCTGTCGACGCCGATTTCGCCGCCCATCTGCTCGATCAAACGTTTCGATATCACCAGCCCCAAACCGGTCCCGCCGGGTTGGCGCGACAGCGAATTGTCCGCCTGGCTGAAGGCCTGGAACAACGCGCGCACATCCTGATTGGACAAGCCGATGCCGGTGTCCTGAATGCTGATGCGCAGTTGCACGCTGTCTTCGTGTTCATCTTCCAGCATGGCCCGGGCGACGATGGTGCCTTCGCGGGTGAACTTGATCGCATTGCTGACCAGGTTGGTGAGGATCTGCTTGAGCCGCAGCGGATCGCCGACCAGCGACAGCGGCGTATCGCGGTAGACCAGGCTGACCAGTTCCAGCTGCTTGGCGTGCGCCGCCGGGGCAAGAATGGTCAGGGTGTCCTGGAGCAGGTCGCGCAGGTTGAACGGGATATGGTCCAGCACCAGTTTGCCGGCCTCGATTTTCGAGAAATCGAGAATCTCGTTGATGATCCCCAGCAGGCTGTCGGCGGATTTTTCGATGGTGCCCAGATAGTCGAGCTGGCGCGGGGTCAGTTCGCTTTTCTGCAATAAATGAGTGAAGCCGAGGATACCGTTCAGAGGCGTGCGGATCTCGTGGCTCATATTGGCGAGAAATTCCGATTTGATCCGGCTCGCCTCCAGCGCCTCTTTGCGCGCCAGATCCAGCTCGATGTTCTGGATCTCGATGGTTTCCAGATTCTGGCGCACGTCTTCGGTGGCCTGATCGACACTGTGCTGCAATTCTTCGCGGGCATTTTGCAGGGTGCCGGCCATGCGATTGATGCCCGAGGCCAGTTCATCCAGCTCCTGACTGCCGAGCGGCGGCAAACGGGTCTCGAGGTGGCCGTCCTTGAGCTGGGCGACGGCTTGCTTGATCTGCCCGAGCGGGCGGTTGATCGTGCGGCCCATGCGCAATGCCAGCAGCGCCGCGCCGGCCAGCCCGGCGGCGATCAGCAGCAGGCTGGCAAACAGGCTGCGATAGCCGCGCAGCAACATGCCGTTGTGCGACAGCTCCAGCTCGACCCAGCCGAGCAGGCGGTCGGACTCTTCCGGGATCAGCTCGCCGGCGAGGTTGCGGTGCTTGCCGAATACTGGCATCAGATACCGGGTGGCGTCGTTGCCGCTGCGCCGTTGCAATTGCGCGCTGTCGCCGCTTGGCGCCTGATTGAGCATGGTCGGCCCGGCGTGGGCCAGTGGCGAGCGATCGGCGGCGAGAAATGTCACCGCGCGCACGTCGGGTTGTTCCAGCGACTGCGTGGCGATGCGCTCGAGCAGTTCATTGTTGCCGTGGCCCATGGCCGGCGCGACCAGCGGCGCCAGTTGCTCGGCGATCATTTCGCCGCGCTGCATCAATTGGGTCTGCAAGTCGGACTGCTGCGTCCAGGTGAAATACCCGCCCAGCACCAGCGCCATCAGGCTGGTCGGCAACAAGGTCAGCAACAATACCCGACCTTTGATTCCCAGTTTCTTGAGCACGCCTGTCTCCTGCATCCCGCTGATCTGTTGACTCATGCGTGCATCCGGCACGCGACATGGGCGCAGTGTAGCGATTTGCTCGCGGGCAATCTTCGGAAAAATGTGTGCGCAATCGCGACGCCCGAACAGGCGCGTTGGTCTGGTGGCCGATCCTTGAGTTGCCGCGGGCCCGGCAATCTTGAATAATCGCGCCCAACTGAGAATTACTTGCAGATACTCATGACTCCTGTTTCCGTTGGCCAGCCACGCATTCTTTCCATCGAAGACGATCCGGTGCTCGGTGCCTATGTGCATGAACATCTGGGCCGCAGCGGCTTTCAGGTGACCTGGTGCCAGAATGGCGCGGAAGGCTTGAACATCGCCAGGCACCAGCCGTTCGACGTGGTGCTGATGGACATTCTCTTGCCGGGGCTCGACGGCTTGAAGCTGCTGACGCAATTGCGCCAGAGCCATTCGACGCCGGTGCTGTTGATGTCGGCCCTTGGCGCCGAAGCGGATCGCATCAGCGGTTTCCGCCTCGGTGCCGATGATTATTTGCCCAAGCCGTTCAGCATGGCCGAGTTGCATGTGCGCATCGAAGCCATCCTGCGCCGGGTCGCCCTTGATCGCCGCCCGGCGGCGGCTGTGCTGCCAGCGGCAGGCGGTGCGCTGCGCTTCGACGATGAACAGTGCGAGGTGTTTTTCCGCGAGCAGGCCGCCGGGCTGACCCGCAGCGAATTCCGCTTGCTCGACACCCTCAACCGCAACGACGAAGAAGTGCTGAGCAAAGCCTTCCTTTATCAGCATGTGCTGCAACGCGGCTACGCCGCCCATGATCGCAGCCTCGACATGCACATCAGCCAGATCCGCCGCAAACTCAAGGCCATCGGTTACACCGAGCGCGAAGTGCGCACTGTCTGGGGCAAGGGCTACGTATTGAGTGGCGCCGATGAAACGCTCTGAACTGCCGGGGCGGCATTCGCTGTTCTGGAAGCTGGCTCTGCTGCTGGTGGCGTTCTGTCTGCTGATGATCTGGCTGAGCTGGTCATGGGGCCGCTACATGGAGGAGCGCAATCAGTTCCTCTCCGACGAAGCTCGCGCAACGCTCAGTCGCTATGCGGCGCAAGCGGAGCAGGCCTGGCAGCACGGCGGCCGCCACGGCGTGGATGACTGGCTGCAAAGCATGGAATTGCGCGAGGCCAGTTGGGTGGGCGTGATTGGCGGCAATTTGCAGTCGCTCAGCAGCGAGCCGTTGAACGAGGCGGACGTGCAGCACCTGACTTTCCTGCGCGGCCTCGACTGGCCTATCCACAAGAAGGGCCGGCCGTGGCTGCGTGTGCCGTTTCCTAAAGAACCGTCCGCCGGCATCCTCGTCATCGAGTTGCCGGAACGCTATGTGCCGGGCAAATACAGGGTGTTCTGGCGCGTCATTACCAATGGCGTGATTCCCGGGCTGTTCACCTTGTTGTTGTGCGTCGGCCTGTACCGCTTGCTGGTGGTGCCCCTCAATAACCTGCGTGAACAGGCCAACGCCTGGCGCGCCGACCAATTGAATGTGCGCCTGTCGAGTGGCATGACCCAGCGTCCCGACGAACTCGGTGAGCTGGCCCGCGCATTCGATTCGATGTCCGAACGCCTGCAAACCACCGTCGCTTTACAGCAGCAGCTATTACGCGATTTATCCCATGAACTGCGCACGCCGCTGAGCCGCCTGCGCGTCGCCAGTGAAGGCGAGCAAGGGCTGCCACAGTTGCGCGAACGCATTGGTCGCGAGGTCGACGGCATGCAGCGGCTGGTCGAAGACACCTTGCAACTGGCCTGGCTCGACACCGACCGCACACCCTTGCCGGACGAAGCGATCCAGGTTCAGGCACTGTGGGAAATGCTCACCGATAACGCTTGCTATGAAAGCGGCTGGCCGAGCTTGCAGTTGCAATGTTCGGTCGATGCATCGTGCTGGGTACGCGGCCATCTCAATACCTTGGCGCAAGCGCTGGAGAATATTCTGCGCAACGCCATCCGCCATTCGCCCGAGGGCGGGATTGTGCGTCTCGATGCACGGCGCGATGGCGATTATTGGCATCTGTGGCTGGAAGATCAGGGCGGCGGCGTGGCTGAGGCGGATCTGCAGCGGATCTTTTCGCCGTTCATTCGACTTGACGGCTCGCGGCCCGGGGATGGCGGGTTTGGTTTGGGCTTGAGCATTGCGCGCAACGCGGTGCAGCGCCAGGGCGGGTTGCTCTGGGCCGAGAATGCCGGGGCGGGGTTGCGGTTGAATTTGCGCTTGCTGGCGGATGATGGTGTCGCCAGTTCTGACGCCTGCGCGAGCAGGCTCGCTCCCACATTGGAGCTGGGTTCGGCGCAGGTTGTGTGAACAACGCGCGTTCCGTGTAGGAGTGAGCCTGCTCGCGATGTAGTCCATCCAGGACCTCAATCCTGCTGGGTTGACGGAGCGCTCGTCTTCTTCTGTATGACATTTCCCAAGCTGCACCAGCGGTCATTTCAGGCTTCCTGAACGGTTTAGGCTCGTGCTTCACCTAACCTTCAAGGAATTGCGCATGAATGCATCCAGCCTTACCAGCGGCTCAGATGGCGAACGTTTCAATGAAGTGCTCGCGCTGATTCACAGTTCCAGACACAAGGCCATGCAGGCGGTCAATACACAGCTGATTGAGCTTTATTGGCAGGTGGGGGCGCATATCAGCCTCAAGATCGCGCGGGCGGAGTGGGGGGATTCGGTGGTGGGTCAATTGGCCGATCATTTGGCTCTGACACAACCAGGGTTGCGCGGTTTTACTCGTTCGAACCTGTTTCGAATGCGCCAGTTTTATGAGACTTATCATGCCGAAGAGAAAGTCGCACCACTGGTGCGACAATTATCCTGGTCGCACAATCTGGTCATCTTCAGCCAGTGCAAACGACCCGAGGAACGCGCGTTTTACGTACGAATGGCCGTTCGAGAGCAATGGTCCAGACGTGAGCTGGAGCGGCAGCTGAAAACAGCGCTGTTTGAGCGAAGCGTCACCGATCCGGCAAAAGCCTCCGCCGCACTTGAACAAGTCCACCCGGCAGCGCTGGACATTTTCCGCGATTCCTACATGGTCGAATTTCTCGATCTGCCCTCTGCTCATTCCGAAACCGATCTGCACCAGGGACTGTTATCCCGCCTCAAGGAATTCCTGATCGAACTTGGTCGCGATTTCTGTTTTGTCGGTTCCGAATACCCGCTGCAAGTTGGCGGTCGGGATTTCTCACTCGATCTTCTGTTCTTTCACCGAGGGCTCAACTGCCTGGTAGCCATTGAACTCAAGGTCGGCCGTTTTGAGCCGGAATACCTCGGCAAGCTAGATTTCTATCTGGAGGCGCTGGATCGCAATGTCCGCAAGCCTCACGAAAATCCGGCCATCGGTGTCCTGCTGTGTGCAAGCAAGGAAGATGAGGTCGTCGAGTACGCCCTCAATCGTAGCCTCTCGCCTGCGCTGATTGCGCAATATCAGACCTGTCTGCCGGATAAGCAATTGCTGCAAGCCAAGTTGCATGAGTTTTACGCGCTGGATACCGCTCACATAGAAAACACTGACTAGCGTGCGCTTATTCCCATAAACCATAAGCACCGCACTTTGCGTGATATGGCCTGCGCGGGTTTGCCGGTATGATAGGCGCCCCCGCACGTCTGGATTGCGAATACGCCATGACCCTGCAGTACCCAACCATCGCCGATTGCGTCGGCAACACGCCGCTGGTGCGTTTGCAGCGCCTGCCCGGCGCCACCAGCAACACCCTTTTGCTCAAGCTCGAAGGGAACAACCCGGCGGGTTCGGTCAAGGACCGTCCGGCGCTGTCGATGATCACCCGTGCCGAGTTGCGCGGGCAGATCCACGCCGGCGATACGCTGATCGAGGCAACCTCCGGCAACACCGGCATCGCCTTGGCCATGGCGGCCGCGATCAAGGGTTACAAGATGATCCTGATCATGCCGGACAATTCCAGCGCCGAGCGTAAAGCGGCGATGACCGCGTATGGCGCCGAGCTGATTCTGGTCAGCCAGGAAGAAGGCATGGAAGGCGCGCGCGATCTGGCGCAGCGCATGGAAGCCGAAGGCCGCGGCAAGGTGCTCGATCAGTTTGCCAACGGTGATAACCCCGAAGCGCACTACACCACCACCGGTCCGGAGATCTGGCGCCAGACCCAGGGCAGCATCACCCATTTCGTCAGTTCGATGGGCACCACCGGCACCATCATGGGCGTCTCGCGCTATTTGAAAGAGCAGAGCGACAGCGTGCAGATCGTCGGTCTGCAACCGATGGAAGGCTCGGCCATTCCCGGCATCCGCCGCTGGCCGCAGGAATATCTGCCGAAGATCTATCAGGCCGACCGTGTCGACCGCATCGTCGACATGGCGCAAAGCGAAGCCGAGGACGTCACCCGTCGCCTGGCCCGCGAAGAAGGCATCTTCTGCGGCGTGTCTTCGGGCGGTGCGGTGGCAGCAATGCTGCGCTTGTCCAAAGAAGTTGAAAACGCGGTGATCGTCGCGATCATTTGCGACCGTGGCGACCGTTACCTGTCGACCGGCATTTTCGACGCGCCCAACTGATGGCCAAACACGAGAGAGGCCTGCGCTTCCAGCCTACCGGCGGCAGCAAGGCTGTACAAATCCCGACCGGCAAAAAGCAGCGCTTGAACATCGAGCGCCTGGCCAATGACGGCCGCGGTATCGCGTTTTTCGAAGGCAAAACCTGGTTCGTCCTCGGCGCTCTCGCCGGCGAAGAAGTCGAGGCGCGGGTGCTTGGCGCCCACGGCAAAGTCGTCGAGGCGCGCACCGAACGCGTGTTCAAGGCCAGCCAATTGCGTCGCCCGGCGCCATGCCCGCATGCCGGTCGCTGCGGCGGTTGCAGCGTGCAGCACCTGCCCCATGACGAACAACTCGCCCTGAAACAGCGCATGCTCGCCGAGCAATTGTCGCGCGTTGCCAGCGTTGAGCCGCAAGAATGGGCTGCGCCGTTGACCGGCCCGGAATTCGGCTATCGCCGTCGCGCGCGGATTGCGGTGCGCTGGGACATGAAGGCAAAGCAACTTGAAGTGGGTTTCCGCGCCGCCGGCAGTCAGGACATCGTGGCGATCAGCGAATGCCCGGTGCTGGTACAGCCCTTGCAGCCGATCATGACTGGATTGCCGGAGATGCTACGGCGTTTGAGCAAGCCGCAAGCGCTGGGCCATGTCGAATTGTTCAGCGGCTCGTCACTGGCCGTATTGCTGCGGCACATGGCGCCGCTGTCCGAAGCGGACCTGACGATCCTCAAGGATTTCTGCCAATTCCATGAGGCGCAATTGTGGCTGCATGGCGAAGGCGAGCCGCAACCGGTCGACGCCAGCCAGGCGCTGGGTTATCACCTGGAACAATGGGACCTCGATCTGGCCTATCGCCCCGGCGACTTCGTTCAGGTCAATGCCGGCGTCAACGAGGCGATGGTCGCCCAGGCGCTGGACTGGCTGAAGCCGAGAGCAGAGGAACGCGTGCTGGACCTGTTTTGCGGTCTGGGCAACTTCGCGTTGCCGTTGGCCCAAAGCGTGCGTGAAGTGGTAGCGGTCGAAGGCGTGCAGACCATGGTCGAGCGCGCCGCAGCCAACGCCGCCAGTAACAATTTGCATAACACAAAGTTTTTTCAAGCCGATTTATCCCAGCCTTTGAGCGATGCCCAGTGGATCGGAAACGGCTTTTCTGCGGTACTCTTGGACCCACCCCGTGACGGTGCTTTCGAGGTGGTGCGCAAGCTGGCGAGCCTGGGTGCCAAACGGCTGGTGTATGTGTCGTGCAACCCTGCAACTCTGGCGCGCGATACGGTCGAATTGATCAAGCAGGGCTACCGGTTAAAACGTGCCGGGATTCTCGATATGTTTCCTCAGACGGCGCATGTCGAGGCCATGGCGTTATTTGAAGCGAGCCAGGACGGCTCGTCTGAATCCGTCTGATCTGTCCGTGCCGCGCTCGCCTGAGCCCCGCGAGCGCTACCGGGCGATGAGGATCAGCGATTTGACGCATTGAATCTGCGTCGTAGGGAAGGTAAAGCAGCATGGTACAGGTGAGAGCACACCAGCCGATCAACACCGACGGCAGTATCAATCTCGAGGCTTGGCTCGATCACGCGGTCAGTGTCGATCTGGCACTGGATCGCGAAGCCTTGAAAGAAGCCTGCGAGTTCGCTCGCGAGGCTGAGCAGCAATCCAACGCGAAGAAGAATCTGTGGGCCGAAGGCTCCGGCAGTTTCAGCACCGGTCTGGAAATCGCCGAGATTCTGGCCGACCTCAAGCTCGATCAGGATTCGCTGGTCGCTGCGGTGCTGTATCGCGGCGTGCGCGAGGGCCAGATCGAACTCGCTGCCGTCGGCCAGCGTTTCGGCCCGGTGGTGGCCAAGCTGATCGACGGCGTGCAGCGCATGGCCGCCATCAGCGCCAGCCTCAGCCCGCGCCAGTCGATGGTGATGGGCACGCAAGGGCAGGTAGAGAACCTGCGCAAGATGCTGGTGGCGATGGTCGATGACGTGCGTGTCGCGCTGATCAAACTGGCCGAACGCACCTGCGCGATTCGTGCGGTGAAGACCGCCGACGACGAAAAGCGTAACCGCGTCGCCCGCGAAGTCTTCGACATCTATGCGCCGCTCGCGCACCGCCTCGGCATCGGCCATATCAAATGGGAACTGGAGGACTTGTCCTTCCGTTACCTGGAACCCGATCAATACAAGCAGATCGCCAAGTTGCTCCACGAGCGACGGCTGGACCGCGAGCGTTTCATCGCTGACGTGATGACCCAGCTCAAGGACGAATTGCAGGCCACCGGTGTCGAGGCCGACATCAGCGGGCGAGCCAAACACATCTATTCGATCTGGCGCAAAATGCAGCGCAAGGGTCTGGAATTCAGCCAGATCTACGACGTGCGTGCGGTGCGCGTGCTGGTCCCGGAAATGCGCGATTGCTACACCGCGCTGGGTATCGTCCACACCTTGTGGCGGCACATCCCGAAAGAATTCGATGACTACATCGCCAACCCGAAAGAGAACGGCTACCGCTCGCTGCACACCGCGGTAATCGGCCCGGAAGGCAAGGTCCTCGAGGTACAGATCCGTACGCACTCGATGCACGAAGAGGCCGAGCTCGGCGTCTGCGCGCACTGGCGCTACAAGGGCACCGACGTCAAATCCGGTTCCAGTCACTACGAAGAGAAAATTTCCTGGCTGCGCCAGGTGCTTGAGTGGCACGAAGAGCTGGGCGACATCGGCGGGCTGGCCGAACAGCTGCGCGTCGATATCGAGCCGGACCGGGTCTACATCTTTACCCCTGACGGTCACGCCATCGACTTGCCCAAAGGCGCGACGCCGCTGGACTTCGCCTACCGCGTGCACACCGAGATCGGCCACAACTGCCGTGGCGCGAAGATCAACGGGCGCATCGTCCCGCTCAACTACAGCCTGCAGACCGGTGAGCAGGTCGAGATCATCACCAGCAAGCACGGCACGCCGAGCCGCGACTGGCTGAACTCGAACCTCGGTTACGTCACCACCTCGCGGGCGCGGGCGAAGATCGTGCACTGGTTCAAATTGCAGGCGCGCGACCAGAACGTCGCCGCCGGCAAGACCCTGATCGAGCGCGAACTGACGCGCCTCGGCCTGCCGGCGGTGGACTTCGACAAGCTGGCCGACAAGGCCAACATGAAAACCGCCGAAGACATGTTCGCCGCCCTTGGTGCCGGCGACTTGCGTCTGGCGCAACTGGTCAACCTGGCGCAGCAACTGGTCGAGCCGGAGCGCGGCAACGAACAGCTGGAGCTGATTCCGCGCAAGGCCACCGGCTACAAACCGGGCAAGCGTGGCGACATTCAGATCCAGGGCGTCGGCAACCTGATGACGCAAATGGCCGGCTGCTGCCAGCCGCTGCCGGGCGATGCGATCGTCGGCTACATCACTCAAGGGCGTGGCGTGAGCATTCACCGTCAGGACTGCGCCTCGGTGCTGCAACTGGGCGGGCGCGAACCGGAGCGGATCATCCAGGTCAGCTGGGGGCCGGTGCCGGTGCTCACCTACCCGGTAGACATCGTCATCCGCGCCTACGACCGTTCCGGTCTGCTGCGTGACGTCTCGCAGGTGCTGCTCAACGAGCGCATCAACGTGCTGGCGGTCAACACCCGCTCGAACAAGGAAGACAACACCGCGCTGATGTCGCTGACCATCGAGATCCCGGGCCTGGACGCGCTGGGGCGCTTGCTGGGGCGGATTTCGCAATTGCCGAACATCATCGAAACGCGGCGTAACCGTACCCCGTGAAGATGACTCTGATCCCATGTGGGAGCTGGCTTGCCAGCGATGCAGACAACTCGGTCTCTCAGGATAATCGAGGTGATGCAATCGCTGGCAAGCCAGCTCCCACAGGATTTTGTGGTGAGACAGATAAATGATGTATTCACTTGAAGACCTGCTCCACCTGATGTCCCGCCTGCGCGATCCGCAGTTCGGTTGCCCGTGGGACATCAAGCAGACTTACGCCACCATCGTTCCGCACACCCTCGAAGAAGCCTACGAAGTGGCCGATGCCATCGAGCGCGGTGACTTCGATCATTTGCAGGGCGAACTCGGCGATCTGCTGTTTCAGGTGGTGTATTACAGCCAGTTGGCCAAGGAAGAAGGGCGTTTCGAATTCGCCGGGGTGATCGACAGCATCACCCGCAAGCTGATCCGCCGCCATCCGCACGTATTCCCCACCGGCGACCTGTATGCGCCGCTCGACGTACCGCGTTTGAGTGAAGAACAGGTCAAGCAGCGCTGGGAAGAAATCAAGGCCGAAGAGCGCGCCGAGAAGTCCGTTGCACCGGAGCAATTGTCGTTGCTCGATGATGTACCCGCCGCGCTGCCGTCATTGTCGCGTTCGGCGAAATTGCAGAAGCGCGCCGCGCAGGTCGGTTTCGACTGGCCGGACGCCTTGCCGGTGCTCGACAAGGTGCGTGAAGAGCTCGACGAAGTGCTCGAAGCCATGTCCGAAAACGATCCCGTCGCGGTGGCAGACGAGATCGGCGATCTGCTGTTTACCGTGGTCAATCTGGCGCGGCATCTGAAGGTCGACCCGGAAACCGCCTTGCGTGGCGCCAACGGCAAGTTTGAAAGACGTTTCCGTTTTATCGAACAGGCATTGCGCGACACCCACCGTCCCATGGAAGATTGCACCCTCGAAGAGTTGGACGCCCTCTGGGGCGAAGCCAAACGTCAGGAAAAGAATGTGCCCGGCTGCGGCTGAGCCACTGCCCAAGTGAGTAAGCACCATGAGTATTTCCCTTCGCGATCAGTTGCTCAAAGCAGGCCTGGTCAACCAAAAGCAGGCCAAGCAGGTCAGCAAGGACAAGCAGAAGCAGCAGCGCCTGGCTCACAAGGGTCAGATCGAACTGGATGACTCGCAGCAGCGCGCCGCCCAGGAAGCCATGGCCGAGAAGGTCAAGCGCGACCAGGAGCTGAACCGTCAGGCGAAAGAGAAGGCCGAAGCCAAGGCGCGCGCTGCGCAGGTCAAGCAGTTGATCGAAGTCTCGCGTCTGCCGAAGCTGACCACCGAGGACTACTACAACTTCGTCGACGACAAGAAGGTCAAGCGTATCTCGGTCAACACGCTGATGCGCAACAAGCTCAGCAATGGTTCGCTGGCGATCGTCCACCATAACGGCGGTTACGAAGTGATCCCGCGTGAAGCGGCGCTGAAGATCCAGGAACGTGACCCACAGCGCATCGTCCAGCTCAACGTCAAGACCGAAGAGGTCAGCACCGAGGACGATCCGTACGCGGCTTACCAGATCCCGGATGACCTGATGTGGTAATCCGCTGAAGGCCACAACGACAAACCCCGCTCATGGCGGGGTTTGTCGTTTTCAATGCTGTGGCTGTTTCAGGAGGAGCGGGCGTCGCGTTGTTGTTCCTGGACTTCGAGTTCGGCCTTGTAGTTGTGGGCATCGACTTCGTTGTGGAACATGCCGACCAGCAAGTCTTGTTGATGCACATCCCAGATGCGGATGCCGGCGGCCACGCCTTCGTGGGACATGTGTGAATCGTCGCGTTCAGTTACTTTTACAGTCATCTGCTAGCTCCAAATCTCAGGTTATCTGCAGCAAGGCCTGTGCAGGACTCTGTTATAGGATTTGTTAGCCAGCTAAGTAAACGGCCGATTCGCGCAAGGTGTTGTTGCGTATTTTGCAACAGTGCTGCAGCCCACGTATTCCGCGACATTCGGTCGCAGGGCGTTTGGTTTCATGACAAACGTTTCATCTTCAGCGCGCCGCAAAACCCTGTGGGAGCTGGCTTGCCAGCGATGACGTCGGCACAGTGGGCGTCTTCATTACCTGACACTCCGCTATCGCTGGCAAGCCAGCTCCCACAGGGATCAGAGGTGTGCTGAAGTTTATTGCAGGCCAAAAAAACGCCCCGAACCAGTCGGGGCGTTTTCATGTGCGGCTCAAGCAGGGGGAATTACTTGCCTTCCCAACGCTTCAGCACCAGCGTGGCGTTGGTGCCGCCGAAGCCGAAGCTGTTGCTCATCACGGTGTTGATGGTGGCGTTTTCGCGGGTCTTGGTCAGCACCGGCAGGTCGGCCACTTCAGGGTCCAGCTCGTCGATGTTGGCAGAGCCGGCAATGAAGTTGCCTTCCATCATCAGCATGCAGTAGATCGCTTCGTGAACGCCGGCGGCGCCCAGGGAGTGACCGGACAGGCTCTTGGTCGAGCTGATCGCCGGAGCCTTGTCGCCGAACACTTCACGCACACCTTTCATTTCCGCAACGTCACCGACCGGAGTCGAGGTGCCGTGGGTGTTCAGGTAGTCGATCGGGGTGTCGACGGTGGACAGCGCCTGCTGCATGCAGCGGATCGCGCCTTCGCCACTCGGGGCAACCATGTCGTAGCCGTCGGAGGTCGCGCCGTAGCCGACGATTTCCGCATAGATTTTCGCGCCGCGGGCCAGAGCGTGTTCCAGCTCTTCGACCACGACCATGCCGCCACCGCCAGCGATGACGAAACCGTCACGGTCGGCGTCGTAGGCACGGGAAGCCTGTTCCGGGGTTTCGTTACGCTTGCTGGACAGTGCGCCCATGGCGTCGAACAGGAACGACTGGCTCCAGTGTTCCTCTTCACCGCCGCCGGCAAAGACGATGTCCTGCTTGCCCATCTGGATCTGTTCCATGGCGGTACCGATGCAGTGAGCACTGGTGGCGCAGGCAGATGCGATGGAGTAGTTCAGGCCCTTGATCTTGAACGGGGTGGCCAGGCAAGCGGAAACGGTGCTGCTCATGGTCCGCGTCACGCGGTACGGGCCGACACGCTTCACGCCTTTCTCACGCAGGATGTCCAGCGCTTCCATCTGGTTCAGCGTGGAGGCGCCACCGGAACCGGCGATCAGGCCAGTGCGCGGGTTGGACACTTGCTCTTCGGTCAGGCCGGAGTCAGCAATCGCGTCTTTCATGGCCAGGTAGGCGTAAGCCGCTGCGTGACCGACGAAGCGATAGATCTTGCGATCGATCAGTTCTTCAAGGTTGAGGTCGATGGAGCCGGAAACCTGGCTACGCAGACCCATTTCGGCGTATTCCGGGTTGAACCGGATGCCAGGGCGGCTTGCACGCAGGTTAGCGGAGACGGTCTCTTTGTCATTGCCCAGGCACGAAACGATGCCCAGACCAGTGATAACGACGCGGCGCATGCGAATAACCCTTAGAAGTTGTCAGTGGAGGTGAACACGCCGACGCGAAGGCCTTCGGCGGTGTAGATTTCGCGACCGTCGACAGTCACCGAACCATCGGCGATGGCCAGGTTCAGCTTGCCCTTGAGGACGCGTTTGATATGAATGTTATAGGTGACTTTCTTCGCGGTCGGCAGGACCTGGCCGAAGAACTTCACTTCGCCCGAACCCAGCGCACGGCCGCGGCCCGGCAGGCCTTGCCAGCCGAGGAAGAAACCGACCAGTTGCCACATGGCATCCAGACCCAGGCAGCCCGGCATCACCGGATCGCCTTCGAAGTGGCACGCGAAGAACCACAGGTCAGGGTTGATATCCAGTTCGGCGACCAATTCACCTTTGCCGTACTTGCCGCCTTCTTCGCTGATCAGGGTGATGCGATCCACCATCAGCATGTTCGGGGCGGGCAGTTGCGCGTTACCTGGGCCGAACAGCTCACCGCGACTGCAGCGCAGCAGATCTTCCCGAGTAAAGGCGTTTTGTTTGGTCATGCGAGCTCCTCAATAATCCCATGCGGCAGGTGGGGCAAATCTTCCCGACCGTTCGAAGCGTTCATGCCTCGAACCGGCAGCCTACTCATAGACTATTGCGTTGTGGTGAAAGTCACAGCACCAAGGACATGAATGTACACTTGTGCACTGAAATTTTTATTCAAGCCCCTTTTGGGGCTCGTTCGGGTGCCTAAGACTGCCGCACTTTCGCTTTTCACGCCAGTCGCAGATGGTCGAAAGGCCTACGTTACGACACCCAGCGCTGCAGAATCTGCTGCAGATCATTACGTTTGAACGGCTTCGCCAGATAATCGTTCATCCCCGCCGACAAGCAGGTCTCGCGGTCGCCCTGCAAGGCGTTGGCGGTCAGCGCGATGATCGGCACCTCGCTGCGTCCGGGCAGGCGGCGGATCTGGCGCGTCGCCTCGTAGCCATCAATGATCGGCAAGCGGCAATCCATCAGAATCGCTTCGAAGTCGGCGCCTTCGGCACTGCGCACCGCTTGCGCGCCATCGGTGGCGACGCTGACCGCAAAGCCCAGACTGCGCAGCATCGCTTCGATCACGGTCTGGTTCACCGGGTTGTCTTCGACCAGCAGCACATGCCGACCTTCGCCGTGTTCCTTGCCGTTGAGCGCACGCGGCGCGGCCAGCGGTGGCAAGGCCTGCCTGTACAGCGCCAGGGGGATTTCCAGGGTGAACACCGAGCCGCGACCTTCCTCGCTCTGCGCGCGCAACGTGCCGCCCATGCGCTCGGCCAGAGTGCGCGCGATCGGCAAGCCGAGCCCGGTGCCACCGTAACGCCGCGAGATCGAGCTGTCGGCCTGCTGAAAGGCGTTGAACATCAGTTCCAGGCTTTCGGATGAGATCCCGATGCCGCTGTCGCGTACCGAGCAGGTGAACCACAGCAGTTCATGATCCAGCGATTGCCACTGCGCCTCGATGCTGACGCGGCCCTGTTCGGTGAACTTCAGCGCGTTGCCGACCAGATTGACCAGAATCTGCCGGATCCGCGTCGGATCGCCCTGCACCTGCAGGCCGCGAAGATCGTCCGGGATGCGCAGGTTCAAGGTCAGCCCGCGTTGCGCTGCACTGTGCTGGAACGACTGCGCGCAGGCGCCGATCAGTTCGGCGAGGTTGAACGGAATGTGCTCAAGCTCCAGTTCCGAACGTTCGATGCGCGAGAAATCGAGAATGTCGTTGATGACTTTCAGCAGGTGCTCGGTGGACTCCGAGGCGAGGGCGGCGTATTCGACCTGTTCGGCGGTCATCTCGGTGGTTTCGAGCAATTGCAGCATGCCCAGCACGCCGTTCATGGGCGTGCGCAGTTCATGGCTCATCATCGCCAGAAAATCGGATTTGGCGTTGTTGGCCTTTTCTGCCTCTTCACGGGTCTGGATCAGTTGCGCCATCGCCTGATGCTGTTCGCGGCTGGCTTGTTCCAGCGCTTGGGCGAGGTTGTTGATGTGCTGCGACAGGGCGCCCAGTTCGGTGTCATCGACTATGGGTAGCGGGGCTTTGTAGTCACCGTCCTGAATTGCCTTGACCGCATCGCCGATTTCGCGGATCGGCTGCGACAGACTGCCGGCCAGGCGCCGCGCCAGCACAAACGTAAAGAGCAGGGCGAACAGCGCAAGAATGGCGGCCTTGAGGAGGATTTCCTGTTGGCGCTGACTGAACGCATCGTTGGACAGGCCGACGATCACCCGTCCCAGATAATCTTCGGCGGTTGCGCCGTTGTTGACTTTGCCGTCCTGGAAAAAGTCATTGTGCAAAGCGATCCGTTGCAGGCGTACCGGGGCCTGGAATACTTCGATCTGATGCGGTCGGCGGTGCACATCGGCCGGTTGTTCGACGTAGACCAGAATACGGTTGGCGCTGTCCTGGACTTCGAGAAAGCGCACATTGGGCGTGGCCAGCGTGGCTTTGAGCAGACTTTCCAGCACCTCGTTGTTGCCGGAAATCACTCCGTATTCGGTAGCCGGCGCCAGTTGATTGGCAATCAACTGGCCGGTGTGGGTCAGTTCCTGACGCAGGTCCTGAATGCGCACAAAGGTAAAAAAGCTGATCAACAGCAAGGTCAACAACAACGCCGGGCCCAGGCTGATCAGCTGTGTGCGGGTATTGATGTCCCAACGGCGACGGAAACTCATGGGCGGCGCTCTCCTTCGGCCAGCAGGCTGGCGACAGACACATCATCGGGCGGTTCGATACCCAGAGAACGAGCCACCTGCGCATTACTTGAGACTTTGAAGCGTGCGGGATAGAGCGCTCGCGGCCAACTGGCCGTTGGCTGGTCGAGCAATTGGTCGAGCAGGCTCAGCCAGTCGTGCTGGTCGCTGTAGGTGCTGGCGAGGCTGCCGGCGCGGACGAAAGCGATGTTGGGGCCGACCAGTGCCATCTGCCGCGAGTAGCTGCTGAGCAACAGGTTCTTAGCGGTTTTCGGGCTGTACAGCTCGGGATCGTCGAGGCCGAGCAGCACGTCGCTGTTCTTCAGCACCGCTTGCAACGGGCGGCTGTCGTGGATGTCGTCCCAGCGCTGACTGAACACGTGCAGGCCCAAGGGTTCGGCGGCGAGGTTGAGTTCCCTGAGGAGAAATTCGCTGTGCTCGCCGAACAGCACCCCCACGCGTCGCGCCTGCGGCAGAATTTGCCGGATCAATTGCAATTGGCGGCTCAACGGCGGATCACTCCACAGCAGGCTCAAGCGCGCCGGCTGGCTGCTGCCCAGGCGTTGCCGCGCCTGCAAGCGGCTGATGCGCAACACCAGCGTCGCCGGACCCTGAGGTTCTTGCAGGCGCCAGTCCAGGCTCGGCAGATCCAGCAGAATCAGGCGCAGGCTGGCCGGCAATTTGCCCGGTGCTGGCAGACTGGCCAGTGGCTGGAAACGCACGGTGTCGGTTGGGCGCAACTCGCTCAGCGCCTGGACGAAGGCTTGCACGCCGGGGCTGTCCTCGGCGCCGGTCAACAGAATATCGGCGGCCTGTACCGCCACCCCGTGCAGCCATGCGCTGACAAACAGAAACAGCCCGGCCAGCCAGTGACTCAGGGTCGGCGTCTTCCGTGACCGGCCGTAGCGCATGCTAGAACTCCAGCTCGGCGCTGACATACATGACCCGGCGCTCGTCGTAGTTATTGTCGACGAAGGTGTTCGGTTCATGATCGAGGCGCTGCTGCAACACGCCGGCCAGTTGCAGTTGCGCTTTGCCCAGTGCAATGCGTTTGGCAATGCGCGTGTCGATCCGCTCGAAGCGGTAGCCGTTGAGGGCGTTGTCGCCGTAATAGAAGAGGGAGCTGTTCCAGCCGTGGCCCCAATCGCGCAGCCAGCCGGCCGAGCCGCTGTTGCGTGAGGTGAATTGCTGATCCAGCGGATTGCTCGCTTCGGCATCGACGAAGGCGTAGGTGAAACGCAAACGGTCGGCGCGGCTCAGGCGCCAGTCGAGCTGGCTCTCGGTGCCGCGAAAACGTGAGCGGTTGGCATTGCTGGCAATGTATTGGTTGTTGCGCAGCGGCTCGCTGATCATCCCGGTGATCTCGTCGTAGAACAGCTTCACGTCGAGCGCCAGACCGAGTTCGGCGAAATAACCGTTGTAGCCCAGCTCTCGCGAGCGCATGTGTTCCTGATCGAGATCACCCGGACCGCGGGTTTTGACAAAGTAGCGTGCCGAGGATTGGCCGTAGGCCGAGGGCCGCAGGTTGCTGACCTGATAGCTCCAGTTGACATTGTTCTCGAACATGTCCGGCGAGCGGATCGCCTCTGAGTACACCGCGCGCAGACTGTGGCGCGGGTTGATCAGGTAATTGACGGCGAAGCGCGGGGTCAGCGAATTACCAACCAACCGGGTGTCTTCGAACATCGCACCGCCCTGCAACAGCCAGTGTTCGGTCGCGCGCCATTCCAGTTGGCCGAACGCGCGCCAGGTGGTGTCGTCGAGCGTGCCGTTGAAATAGGTTTGCGAGTCGGCGCGGTCGTAACGGTAGTTCAGGCCGCTGACCAGGCGCAGGCTGTCGGACAGGCTGAGGGTGTCTTGCAGTTCGAGGTCATAGCGTGATTCGCGCGCGCTCTGGTCAATGTCACCGCACAGGGTTCTGCTTGCGCCGTTGCGCCATTGCTCAAGCACCTGATTGGCCAGCGCCATTTCCTGTGGTGTGCCGGGAGCCGCGCCGGGGCCGGTGAAACGGGTGATGTTGCGCGCCAGCCGCTCGGTGTAATTGGGGTTGAGTTGCCACAATTGCGTCAACTCGGGGCTGAACGACACCTCGGCATCGCAGGCGCGCCAGGTTTGCTGACGGTCCCAGTGTTGCGCCGAGCCCTGGACATACAGGCTGTGCTGCGGGTTGATATCAAGATTCCAGCGCACCGAGCCGGCGTAATCCTTGGCAACCACGTCGGAATTGTTACCGGCGGCAGTAATCCCCGAGAACACCGGTTGGTAGGTATAAGGCCGTTGATTGGTGCCGTCCTTGGCGTTGAGTTGCCAGTCGAGGCTCTGGTCGTCGCTGAGGGTGTGACTGACAGCGAGGCTCAGGCGATTCAAGCGGCGGCTGTCGCGGTAATCGGCGCCGCTACGGTCGCTGTCGAAGCCGTCGTCCTCCTGGCCGGACAACGACAGGCGCAAGTCGCCGCCATTCCAGCCGCTGCCCTGGCTGGCATAAAAGTCATTGATGCCGCGCTGACCTCGGGTGTACTTCAGCCGGGTGCCGTGGCTGTCTGCCGGGTGGCGGGTAATGATGTTGATCACCGCCATCAGCGCATTGGCGCCATAGCTGACGGTATTCGGGCCGCGAAAGACTTCGACGCGCTCGATATCTTCGAGGGCGACCGGAATGTCGCTCCAGTCCACCGTGGCCAGCCCGGCGCGGTACACCGAACGGCCATCGATCAGCACCTGCATGCGCCGCGCCTCGCTGGCGTTGGTCCCGTGATAATTGACCGCGGCCTGGTTGCCGCTGATGTTGCCGACCATCATGCCCGGCACCAGGCGCAGCAGTTCGCTGATGTCGCGGGCGCCGCTGGCGTTGATCAGTTCGTTGTCGAGTACGGTCATGCTGCCGGGCACTTGCGCCGGGGTTTGTTTCAGGCGCGTGGCCGTCAGCACTTGCGGCAGTGCTTCGCTGTCGACGAACAGGTCATCCGCCTGCACGGCAGGGCAGACCAGCAGCGCCAGCAACAGGGATGAACGCGATGGAAGAGAACCGGCGGACACGACACAGCCTTGAAAGCGAAGAATTGGCGCGCATGTTAACCGAGGGCAGCGACTTTTCCAGTCACGTTGCAGGCATTTTCCTAGGTTTTATTGGTCTTCTTCCTACAACTGTCGGTAATTGTTGCTGGGGCTGGCCGCGACCGGGTCGCCCCGTATAATGCCGCCATCGCCACTGGTATGGATTAACGGATTGCATATGACTGAACAGCGCCCGATTGCGGTCCTGGGAGGCGGAAGTTTTGGTACCGCCGTGGCCAATCTGCTGGCCGAAAACGGCCATCAAGTCCGGCAGTGGATGCGTGACCCCGAGCAGGCCGAAGCCATCCGGGTCAATCGCGAAAACCCGCGTTACCTCAAAGGCATCAAGATTCTCCCGGGGGTGACCGCGGTCACCGACCTGCAGGAAACCCTCGACGCCTGTGATTTGTGCTTTGTCGCGCTGCCCTCCAGTGCGTTGCGCACGGTGCTTGCCGCCCACGCCGAGCGGTTGAGTGGCAAGATGCTGGTCAGCCTGACCAAAGGCATCGAAGCGCAGACCTTCAAGCTGATGAGCCAGATTCTCGAAGAAATCGCTCCGCAAGCGCGCATCGGCGTGTTGTCCGGGCCGAACCTGGCCCGAGAAATCGCCGAACATGCGCTGACCGCCACGGTGGTAGCCAGCGAGGATGAAGAACTGTGCAAAGCGGTGCAGGCCGCGCTGCACGGCCGTACTTTCCGGGTTTACGCCAGCGCCGATCGGTTCGGCGTCGAACTGGGCGGGGCGTTGAAAAACGTTTACGCGATCATTGCCGGCATGGCCGTGGCGCTGGAGATGGGCGAAAACACCAAGAGCATGCTGATCACCCGCGCGCTGGCGGAAATGACCCGCTTTGCGGTGAATCAGGGTGCCAATCCGATGACCTTCCTCGGGCTTGCCGGTGTCGGCGATCTGATCGTCACCTGTTCATCACCGAAGAGCCGCAACTATCAGGTCGGTTTCGCTCTCGGTCAGGGCTTGAGCCTCGATGAAGCGGTGTCGCGTCTGGGTGAAGTCGCCGAAGGGGTCAATACCCTGAAAGTGCTCAAGGCCAAGTCGCAGGAAGTTGGCGTCTATATGCCGCTGGTCGCCGGGCTGCATGCAATCCTGTTCGAGGGCCGCACGCTGGAGCAGGTGATCGGTCTACTGATGCGCGCCGAGCCGAAAACCGACGTCGACTTCATCTCCACCAGCGGTTTCAACTGACTCAGCCGTCACACGCACAGGAAGCAAGCCATGCAAGATCCGAAAACCGAAGCCCAGTACGAATCCATTCTCCTGCGGGTATTGTGGATGATCGTTTACCTGCTGGTCTGGCAAGTGGCGCAGTTCATCCTCGGCGCCGTGGTACTTGTGCAACTGATCTACCGTTTGATCTACGGCGCGCCGAGCGCCAGCCTGATGAATTTCGGCGACAGCCTGAGCCAGTTTCTGGCGCAGATCGGCCGCTTCGGCACGTTTCACAGCGACCAGAAGCCTTGGCCGTTCGCCGACTGGCCGGCGCCGCGCACTCCGGAAGGCGAAGCGCCGCATGCCGTGGCGCCAGCCGCGCATCCGGTTCGAGATGAGGAGCCCAAACTATGAAACTCTGGGTATTGCGTCACGGTGAGGCGGTGCCTCATGGCTCGAAAGTCGACCCCGAGCGCGAACTGACCGAGCACGGTCGCAAAGAAGTCTTGAGCAGCGCCGCGCATTTGATCGGCAAGCCGCTGACGGCGATTTACGCCAGCCCGTATCTGCGCGCGCAGCAAACCGCGCAGATCGTGCGCGAGGCTCTGGGATTCGAACCAGAGATTCTCACTGTCGAGTGGCTGACACCGGAGTCCGACCTCGACTACGTGGTGAAGCAATTGGACAATCTCAGCAATGTCTTGCTGGTCAGCCACAACCCGTTGGTGGGCAATCTGCTCAGCTATCTGCAGCATGGCGCCGGGCATCCGCCGGAGCGGGTCAGTACGGCTGGCCTGGCCGAGCTTGAGCACAGCGAATTGTTGATCGGCTCCACGACCCTCAACAGCCTGAAACATCCTTAACGCAACACCCTTGTGGGAGCGAGCCTGCTCGCGAATGCGGTATGTCAGGCGACACTTTTGTCGGCTGACACTCCCTCTTCGCGAGCAGGCTCGCTCCCACACTGGTTATTGCGAACTCCTGTAATTATTTGTTTGAAAAATCCAACCAAGCACTTGCTTGGTTGACTACGCTTGCTCCAGACCAAAAAAACAGGAGCGAGTCGCATGTCTGCCGCCTTCCGTTTGCCGCTGGACGTGTTCTACGAACGGGAAGCCCGGCACCCGCGCCAGCGCTTTCTGGTGCAGCCGATCGGCGGCGGGCAGGTCGAGACGCTGACTTGGGCCGACGTCGGCCATCAGGCCCGCTGCGCAGCGCACTGGCTGCGCTCGCGGGAATTGCCGGCCGGCAGTCACATCGCCCTGATCTCGAAAAACTGCGCGCACTGGATCATCGCCGACCTCGCCATCTGGATGGCCGGGCACGTCTCGGTGCCGCTGTATCCCAATCTGACCGCCGACTCGGTCGCGCAGGTGCTGATGCACTCCGAAAGCGTGCTGGCGTTTATCGGCAAGCTCGATGACTGGCCGGGCATGTCCAAGGGCATCCCGACCGGGCTGCCGACGATCAGCCTGCCGCTGCATCCGCCCGGCGAATTCGATTTCAGCTGGGCCGAGCTGCAAAAATCTTCGCCCATCCAGGACGACCCGCGCCCGCCCGCCGAGCAACTGGCGACGATCATTTACACCTCGGGCACCACCGGCCTGCCGAAAGGCGTGATGCACAGTTTCGCCAATCTGGGTTTCGCCACGACCCATGGCACGCAATTGTTCGGGCTCAACGAGAACGACCGGCTGCTCTCGTACCTGCCGCTGTGTCATGTTGCCGAGCGGATGTTCGTCGAACTGGCGTCGATTTATACCGGGCAAAGCGTATTCTTTGCCGAAAGCCTCGACACCTTTATCACTGATCTGAAGCGCGCGCGGCCGACCGCGATGTTCGGCGTGCCGCGGATCTGGACCAAGTTCCAGATGGGGGTTTACAGCAAGGTCCCTGCGAAACGCCTGGATTTTCTTCTTGGCCTGCCGTTCATTGGCAAACGGGTCGGGCACAAAGTGCTCGCCGGGCTGGGCCTGGATGCCTTGCGTGTGGCGTTGTCGGGGGCGGCGCCGGTGCCGCAGACCTTGCTCGCCTGGTACCAGAAACTCGGCCTCGACGTGCTGGAGGTCTACGGCATGACCGAGGGCTGCGGCTATTCGCACATCTGCCTGCCGGGGCAATACCGGCAGGGCTGGATCGGCAAGCCATGCCCGCAGGTCGAGGTGCGCATCGATGAGTCGGGCGAAGTGCAGGTGCGCAGTCAGGCGACCATGCTCGGCTATTTCAAGGAGCCGCAGAAAACCGCAGAAACCATCACCGCAGACGGTTTTCTGCGCACCGGCGACAAGGGCGAGCAGGACAGTGAAGGGCGCCTGCGCCTGACCGGGCGACTGAAGGAAATCTTCAAGACCAGCAAGGGCAAATACGTCGCCCCAGCGCCGATTGAAAACCGTCTGGCGGTGCATTCGCGTATTGAACAAGTGTGTGTGGTGGGAGACGGATTGAGCGCACCGTTGGGCTTGTGCGTGTTGTCGGCGGTCAATCAGGAAGAGGGCCGCGCAAGTCTGCTTTCGAGTCTGGAAAAACTGCTGGAAGAGGTCAACGCCGCGCTCGACAAGCACGAACGGCTGCGCCGTCTGGTGGTGGTCAAGGACAGTTGGGCGGTGGAAAACGGCTTTCTCACGCCGACGTTGAAGATCAAGCGCAATGTCATCGAAGACACCTACGGCAGCCGTTTCGAAGAATGGAGCGAGCGCAGCGAGGCAGTGCTGTGGCAGGATTGAGCGACGACCAGAACAACAAAAGGAAGTCTGCGATGAGCGTGTGGCGTACCACTCCGAATATCGAGCAGTTGAACGCGATTCAGAAAAACACCATCGGCGAACTGCTCGACATCCGTTTCGAGGCGTTCGACGACGACTCGCTGACCGCGAGCATGGTCATCGACCATCGCACTCATCAGCCGTACGGTTTGCTGCATGGCGGTGCGTCGGTGGTGCTGGCGGAGACCGTCGGTTCGATGGCCAGTTATCTTTGCATCGATGCCAGCAAATTTTATTGCGTGGGACTTGAGATCAACGCCAACCACTTGCGCGGCTTGCGCAGTGGCCGGGTGACGGCGGTGGCCAGACCGATTCACATGGGTCGCACCACGCACGTCTGGGATATCCGCCTGACCAGCGACGAAGGCAAGGCCAGTTGTGTGTCGCGCCTGACCATGGCGGTGGTGCCGTTGGGGCAGACGCCGCCTTCACAGTGATTTACACGCTGTTTCGTCGTCCCAGTACGTTCATCGGCAGTTCAATCTCGCTGCGCATCTGCGGGTGATAGCTGTCAGGCGTCGAACTTCGCCACACACTGTTGGCGGCGGTGTATTGGTCGAGGGTGAAGTCACCGTCATCGGCCCAACCCAGTAGCTCGTATATCCCGAGCTGGACATGTTGGCCGAGGTAGATCCGTGCCTCCACGAATGCACCGAGGCTCGCGACGACCCCTGTGCGAACTGGATCGTCGGCAAGATTTGTGTAGAAGGCGGTTAGCGATGTCAGTGAGGCCGTCAGCATTGCCCCGGCGGTGCGCGTCGTTGCGCTGAACAGCCATTCTCTGAGGTCAGGGATCGACGGCGAATCGTTTTGGCGCGTGTATTGTCCGCCCCACGCTGAGTGGATCGCAGTAGCGGACACACCATTGAGCCCTTCCACGGCAGCACTGACGGCGACTCCCGCGCCAGCTGCCATCGCCGTTCTAGCTGTGCCACCCGCGAAAAGCAGTGCTGTATACGGCACCATGCGCAAGGCGGCGGCAGTGCCAGACGGAGCCAGCGTGACATTGGGGCCGATCTGGGCGATTGCGCGTTGGCTTGCCTCTCTGAGCATGTTCCCGGGCACACTGGCAAGAATGCTGATGGCAGTGACATTCAAGGCTTGTCTGTCGGCCAGATAAGCATAAAGCGGGGCCGCCGCGCCTGCAGCAGCACCGGCAAGGGCAAAAACCCCTGCTGCCAGGGTCTGTACGGCGCGGCTCTGATTGCGACTGCTTGCAATGCGGCTGCCCGCGCCGGCGCCCATTGCACCACCGACGATCGCGCCGACGACGCTGCCCGCGATAGTTACCCCCAGGTTCACGCCGGGATCGGGCGCAGCGTCTGCATCCTCCGTGGCCCATTGCCGCATACCTTGGTCGGCGAAGTATCGAGCCGCGCCGCCGGCGAGGGCACTGAGGCCATCCCGGGCAAAAGTGGCGAGTGCTGCGCCAGTGCCTTCCCTGACCGTGACCAGACCCTGCAAATCCACATGCCCGATCGGGTTGCCGTGGACCATGGCAAACAGGTTCAAGCCGTCCTGCACGCCGAGCGGGTCGGCATTGAGCCAGCGCTGAAGCCACGGTGCGTAGTAGCGAAAACCGTAGCAATACAATCCGGTGGCATCACGTTCCTTGCCTGAATAACGCAGGGTTTTGTAGTTCGCCTCCACCAGACTGCGTCCGGTCCACCAGCAAGTTGAACCGAAGGGGTAATAGCTTTCCCGGGAGATGAGCCGAGCCCGTGCATCGAGCTCCAGTGTGCTCGAATTCAAATGATCGCTGAAGCTGTAGCGCTGCTGATCCTGCGGCATACCGTGCGTACTGGTGGTTTCGAAATGCAGCACTTGCACTGTCGCACGACCCGCCTTGATGGAGATGACATGGACGGTCTGCTGCGCAGTGCTGCGAATCTCCAGCCCCGGTAAATAACGGGTCTCATCGATTCGTTGCAGCGATCCGGTGTGCATTCGCCGAATCTTGCGCTGACGTTGGCCGCTGCTGTCATACACGTAGCGCTCGATGTCATCGGTTCCATCGTCTGCGGAACCTGTGCGGGTCACCAGGTTCGCCTGATGCAATTGGTTGCGTCGATTCCAGTGCAGTGTCTGGCCGTCCTGCAATGTCAGGCGATTGCCATTGGCATCATAAGCCGCGGCGATGTCCTGCTCGTCAGGCAACTGGCCGAGGGATTTTTCCGCCAGGCTGCGATTGCTCGAACCTGCCACAACCGTGCGTTCGGTGCGACTGCCACTGGCGGCACGGTGCTCCATCAACACCAGGTTCGCGGCCGCATCATAGGTGTAAGTGCGCGTGTAATTTTCCAGTTGCTGCGGGTCGGCGGGTGATACGAATGGTGGCAGCAGTGGCCCGCCGGGGGCATTGCGAATCTGTCGCCCGGTGGCTTCGATCAACCGCGACAGACTGTCGTAGCGGTAGCGACAGATCGCTTCGGTCCGCTGGTTGCGATGATGCTTAACCGCCACGGAGCCATCGATGAGGCAGGTGATATTGCCGACTGCGTCATGGTCATAGGTCAGATCCTGCACGACGGAGCCATCACTGGTCCGGCTGACCAGACGGTGCAGGCGGCCGTCCTCAAGGCTGAAGGTTGCAAGGGACACCACGCCATTGCCGGCGCGCTGGCTTTCCACATGGCCGAACGCGTTGTAGCGGATGTCGCCGACCAGCGCCTGACTGGCGGATTCGGAGGCCAGCATCAGGCGGGTTTCTTTCAAGTGGCCGGCGCGGTCCTGCATCAGAATCTGGCAGTTGCCCATGGCATCGGTCTGGGCAATCAATTCGCCCATTGCGTTATAGCCCAAGCGGGTCGTGGCGGGGAGGTCCTCCAGATACAACTCGCGATCGGCTTCGACGTCCGGCCAATCCACTGCCCAATCGGGGTCGGCTTTGAAGGTGCGATGCAGATAAACGGGCAGGCCGCTGATCGTGAAACCGTCGGTCTTTAAAGTGCCTGCCGTATCGTCATGACGAATCAAGCGGCCGCAACGGTTGTTTGGATCTTCGGCGGCGCCTGGGAAGTAAGTGAAGCGTTCCGTGCACTGCTCGGGCTCACCGTCGCCCTGTTCGTACAGAGCGTCGGGGCGTCGCAGGCTGTCGTAACGGGTGCGGAGGTGGTTGCGCTTCTGATCCCAGCCATCGAGCATGGCCCCGTCCTCGGCGTATAGACTCAGGCGCCAGCCTGCATCGGTGTTGTCGCTCAAAAGCGTCGCGTTCGACAAACTGTACACATTGCTTTGGTTGGCGGGCTTGTTCTCGATGAACAGTCTCGGGTCGCGACTGAATGCTGTGCGACCGGCGGCGTCATGCACTTGTTGCGTGATATATCGTTCAGGTGCCGAAACGTTGTCCCGCCGGTGATACGCCACGCCGCGCAATACCAGTCCGCGCGGGTCGAACGCCTGAACGGCGGGGGTATGGGCATGGGTCATTAGGGCCGGCGATCAGGTCAGTGGTAACCCATTTCTTATCTGTCCGGACGCCGCCGCTGTCAACTGACAGAGCTGACAGTTGACAGGCACGTATTCATGGCGGCCGACGGGGTTGGCTGTGGCATGCCTGTCATCATCCGTGGCCGTTACGGTCATTGCCGCAAGGCGCAGTCTTGGGGACAATCATCGGCACGTTCTCCATCCATGGATTTGCCCAGCATGTCGCAACCGATCTTCTTCGCCCACGCCAATGGCTTCCCTTCGGGCACCTACGGCAAGCTGTTTGCGGCGCTGGCGCCCGAGTACCGGGTTGCGCATCTGGAACAGCATGCCCATGACCCGCGTTTTCCAGCAGACGACAACTGGTACAACCTCGTCGACGAGTTGATCCACCATTTGCAGCAGCAGGATCAGCCAGTGTGGGGTGTCGGTCATTCGTTTGGCGGCGTGCTGCACCTGCACGCGGCACTGCGTTGTCCCGAGCTGTATCGCGGTGTGGTGATGCTAGATTCGCCGGTGCTGACCCGCACCGATCAATGGGTGATCCGCGCAGCCAAGCGCTTCGGTTTTATCGACAAATTGACACCTGCCGGCCGCACATTGGGCCGGCGCGAAGAATTTGCCGACCTCGACAGCGCACGCAGTTATTTTGCCGGCAAGACGCTGTTTCGCGGTTTTGACCCGGAATGCTTTGACGCTTACCTGCACCACGGTTTGCACAAGGTCGGTGACAAACTGCGCCTGCGTTTCGATCCGGCTACCGAAATCAGCATCTATCGCGGCGTGCCGCACACCAGTCCCGCTCATACCCGGCAATTGCAGGTGCCGCTGGCGGTGGTGCGCGGGTACAAGAGCCGCGTGGTGATGCGTCATCACACTCGCTTCGTTTCGCGCCTGGCCCAGGGCGAGGCGCTGAGCATGCCCGGCGGGCACATGTTCCCGCTCGAACGCCCGCAGGACACCGCACGCTTGCTGAAGACCCTGTTCAGCCGCTGGCAAACCCGTCAGGACAAGGACTGCGCATGAGCCCGATCTTCGAAGAAGTGCGCCTGAGCCTGCCGCATATCGATCTGGCCGCGCATTTGTTCGGTCCTGAGGACGGCTTGCCGGTGATTGCCCTGCATGGCTGGCTCGATAATGCCAACAGCTTTGCGCGTCTGGCCCCCAGGCTCAGAGGGTTGCGCATCATCGCATTGGACATGGCCGGGCACGGGCATTCCGGACACCGCCCGAATGGTGCGGGTTACGCGCTGTGGGATTACGCCCACGATGTGCTGCAGGTCGCCGAGCAACTGGGCTGGAAGCGTTTCGGTCTGCTCGGGCATTCGATGGGCGCCATTGTGTCGCTGGTGCTGGCCGGCTCGTTGCCGGAGCGGATCAGCCATCTGGCGCTGATCGATGGGGTGATTCCTCCGACAGACAAAGGCGAAAATGCTGCCGAACGCATGGGCATGGCCCTGCAAGCGCAACTGGATCTGCGTGACAAGCGCAAACCGGTCTATCCGACCCTCGACCGCGCCATTGAAGCGCGCATGAAAGGGCTGGTAGCCGTGAGTCGGGAGGCGGCCGAGCTTCTGGCCCAGCGCGGTCTGATGCCGGTGCCCGGCGGTTACACCTGGCGCACCGACAATCGCCTGACCTTGCCCTCGCCATTACGCCTGACCCAGGAGCAGGCGCTGGCCTTCGTCGCGCGCATTGCTTGCCCGGCGCAACTGGTGGTGGCCGCCGAGGGCATGCTGGCCAAACATTCCGAGCTGCTGGAGCGTCTGCCCTTTGGCCGTGAACAGTTGGCGGGCGGGCATCATTTGCACCTCAACGATGAGGCCGGCGCGGATCTTGTCGCAGACTGTTTCAATCGCTTCTTCGCCATTCCTTGACTTGCAGCGGGCAACTGTCGAGGCTGGTCGGGTTGAAATGGGAGACGACAACAATGGATTTCTATACCGCTGCGACCCCGAATCACTCAGTCATGCCGATCCGATGAGCCTGACGATGCGCTTCATCAGTCTTTTGGTACTGTGCTGTCTCAGTACGCTTTCGTTCGCTGCCGATGTGCCGGGCAGTCAGGATCTGCCGATCGTGCCGCGTCTGGCCGACGCGCAGATCGTCGACTATCGACCGCCAGTCGAGCTGGAGCGGATCTACCCGCTGGGTTCGATCCGCAAGATCAGCGGCCAGTTGCGTTTCGACGGCCAGGTCACCGCGCGTGGCCAGACCACTTCGGTCACTTATGAGTTGCCGCCCGAACATTCCGCTACCGAAGCCTTCACCGAGGCGCGCAAGGCTTTGCAGAAACAGGACGCCGAGTTGCTGTTCTGGTGTCAGGCGCGTGATTGCGGTGAAAGCAGCCTGTGGGCCAACGAGGTATTCGGCAACGCCAAACTGTATGGCGCCGACGAGCAACAGGCGTATCTGCTGTTGCGCCTGGCGGCACCGCGGGGCAACACGGTGGTGGCGCTGTACAGCATCACTCGCGGCAATCGCAAAGCCTATCTGCATGTCGAACAGTTCGAAGCGCTGGCGCCACTGGGTGAGTTGCTGCCGACCTCGGCAACCCTGCTGCGCCAACTCAAGAGTACCGGCGAGCTGGATTTCCCCGACCGCGTCGATGCCCCGGATGACACCTGGCTTAGGCTGATCTCCCGTGGCCTCAACCTCGATACCACCTTGCGGGTGACGCTGTCCGGGCCCAAGGCCGAAGCCTGGCGTCAGGCGTTGATCAATCAGGGGGTGCGAGCGGCGCGCATGGAAACCGGCACTGTCGAGGGCAAAGGTCTGCGTATCGACCTGTTGCGATAAGCTGGCGGGCGAACACGCCCGCATGTTCGCCTACTCTTGGCCTGACTGACTTTTTCGAGATCACCCATGCTCAATAATGATCGCCTGCTGGTGCAGATCCTCTTGCTGGTGCTGTTCGGGGCCAGCCTGTGGGTGATGGCGCCGTTCTGGTCGGCGCTGTTCTGGGGCGCGGTACTGGCGTTCGCCAGTTGGCCGTTGATGCGTCTGTTGACGCGCTGGCTCAATGGCCGTGAGTCGCTGGCCGCGGCCATTCTGACCCTGGGCTGGATGCTGCTGGTTGCCGCGCCGCTGGTCTGGCTGGGCTTCAATCTTGCCGATCATGTGCGCGATGCCACGGCATTCATCAAGGATGTGCAGGTTGACGGTCTGCCGGAGGCGCCGGACTGGCTCGGCACTTTGCCGTTTGTGGGAGAGCGGTTGGTGGGGTTGTGGAACAGCATTGATCAGCAGGGCGCGGCGCTGATGGTATCGATCAAACCTTATCTGGGGCAGGTCGGTAACTGGCTGCTGGCACGCAGTGCGCAGATCGGCGGCGGTATCCTCGAGCTGACGTTGAGTATCGTTTTTGTGTTCTTTTTCTACCGTGACGGGCCGCGATTGGCGGCGTTCGTGCACAGTTTGCTGGAACGCTTGATCGGCGAACGTGCCGGCTATTACATCGAGCTGGTGGCGGGCACGGTGCAGCGGGTGGTCAACGGGGTGATCGGCACCGCGGCGGCGCAGGCGGTTCTGGCGTTGATCGGTTTTTTGATTGCCGGGGTGCCGGGCGCGCTGGTGCTGGGGATCGTGACCTTTCTGCTCAGTCTGATTCCGATGGGGCCTCCGCTGGTGTGGGTGCCGGCCACGGCCTGGCTGGCCTGGAAGGGTGAGTACGGGATGGCGGTGTTTCTCGGGATCTGGGGACGTTCATCATCAGTGGCGTGGACAACGTGCTCAAGCCGTATCTGATCAGTCGCGGCGGGAATCTGCCGCTGGTGATCGTGTTGCTTGGGGTGTTTGGCGGGTTGATTGCGTTTGGGTTTATCGGGTTGTTTATCGGGCCGACGTTGTTGGCGGTGGCTTATAGTTTGTTGACGGACTGGAGCAAGAGTCAGGGGCGGGTTGAGGAGCGGCGGTAGCTGGTTTTTTCTTTGGGCTTGGCGGCCTCTGGGCCGACCATGCTCTGGTTGGGTTGCGTGAATATCCGTTGCTTCGGGGGTTGCTGCTGGCGGTTTCGCCCTTACGGCGAGGCACTTTTTCCAGACGCCGAAAAAGTACCCAAAAAGGCTTGCTCCTACGTACGGCCCTCGCAGGCTCGGGTCCCTTCGCTCCGGGATCGATCCGGGCGCAGCGGCTACGGTTTGCTTCGCTGCACCTACTTCCGCTGTGTACGACTTCGTCGTACGGTCGCTGCGCTCCCACGCCCGGATCAATCCCTCCACTCAGCCTTCCGATGTCGCTGGTCAGGCAAGATCAAGATCAAGGGCACTCGAGCTAACGCTCATTGTTGAGTGGTTAGAAGCGGGTGGTTGGCTTGGGATCTGGGGTGGATTCGCCCCTCACCCCAGCCCTCTCCCGAGGGAGAGGGAGCCGATTTGTGGGCCGATCAAAACTCGCATACGACTCGGTATTTCACGTCGGCGTAACTTTCGCATCCACCAAGGTCAGTTCCCTCTCCCTCCGGGAGAGGGCTAGGTGAGGGGGCTTTTCATTGGCTGACCGCAACAGCCGGCTCAACTCAAGCCGCCATATCCAGATACTTCTTCTTTCTACCGGGGACCATTGTGTTTTCAGGTCCGCGGCAGGCGAATGACAGCGGTCAGGCCGCCCCCGGGGTTTCTTCCAGATTCAACTGTCCACCTAAACGTTGTGCAGCCTCGCGCGCAATGGTCATGCCCAGGCCGACGCCGCCGGAGTTGCGATTGCGTGAGCCTTCCAGTCGATAAAACGGCTCGAATACGGCTTCACGCTGGTCTTCGGCAATCCCGGGGCCATGGTCGATCACGCGGATCAGCAGTTGTTCGTGTTGATCGTGCAGTTCGATGCGCGCCTGGCCGGCGTAACGCAGGGCGTTGTCGAGCAGGTTGTTGAGGCATGAGCGCAGTGCCATCGGCTGTACCGGCAACGGGGCGCAATGGCCGCTGACCTGTACGTCGGCACCCTGGTCCTGGGCGTTTTCGCACAGCGATTCGACCAGCGCCTGTACGTCCATCAACTGCACGGCTTCGCTGGTGCGCTGTTCATGCAGGTAGCTGAGGGTGGCGTCGAGCATGCTGATCATGTCGTCCAGATCCTGACGCATCTGGCCCTGGAGTTTTTCGTCGCTGAGGTTTTCCAGGCGCAGTTTCAGTCGTGACAGCGGTGTGCGCAGGTCATGGGATACGGCGCCAAGCATGCGGGCGCGTTGCTGGACCTGTTCGCGGATACGCCGTTGCATCAGGTTGAAGGTGGATGCCGCTTGTCGCGCTTCGCGTGGGCCGGACTCGTCCAATGGCGGACTGTCGAGATCCTCGCTGAGGCGTTCGGCGGCGTCGCTCAGGCGCTGGATCGGCCGGCTGAGCAGCTTGGCGCCGTACCACGCGGCGATCATCAAGGTAATGAACTGGAACGTTAGCGGCACCACTGGGCCACCGAACCATGGCCGCGGTGGGCGGGGCGGGTAACGCGGATCGGATGGCGGCTGTTGGCTCTCGGTACCGTGAGTAAATTCCGGTGGCGGGGGAGGCGGGCCGTAAAGACGGAACCAGGTGAACGCCAGCAGGTGCGCGAGGACGATCGCCACGAACAGCACGCCAAACAGGCGCCCGAACAGTGTGTCGAAGCGCGCCCGCATCAGCCGATGTCCCGCGCGTCGAACAGATAACCCTCACCGCGCACGGTTTTGATCAGCTGTGGCGCTTTCGGATCATCGCCGAGTTTTTGCCGCAGGCGCGACACCAGCAAGTCGATGCTACGGTCGAACGCTTCGATTGAGCGACCGCGGGCGGCGTCGAGCAATTGTTCGCGGCTGAGCACCCGGCGGGGACGTTCGATAAATACCCAGAGCAGGCGGAATTCGGCATTGGATAGCGGCACCACCAGGCCATTGTCGGCAATCAACTGGCGCAGGACGCTGTTCAGCCGCCAGTTATCGAAACGGATATTGGCCCGCTGTTCGCTGCGGTCGTCGCGCACGCGGCGCAGAATGGTCTGAATGCGCGCCACCAGTTCGCGCGGTTCGAACGGCTTGGCCATGTAGTCGTCGGCGCCCAGTTCGAGGCCGATGATGCGGTCGGTCGGTTCGCAGCGGGCGGTGAGCATCAGGATCGGAATGTCCGATTCGGCGCGCAGCCAGCGGCACAACGACAAACCGTCTTCACCGGGCAGCATCAGATCCAGCACCACGACATCGAAATGTTCGGCCTGCATTGCCTGGCGCATGGCTGCGCCGTCGGTGACGCCGCTGGCGTGGATGTTGAAGCGGGCGACGTAATCGATCATCAACTCGCGGATCGGCACGTCGTCGTCGACGATCAGGGCACGAATGCTCCAGCGCTTGTCGTCTTTGGGCTCATCCGTCGGGGGCGTTTGGGTGTTGTGCATGGGGCTGTTCGTCTGCCAGTTGGCCGCCAACCACAAAAGATGGGCTGCGAGGTGGTGGTTTTCAGCATAGGCGTCCGGCCGTGAGGCGGGAAGTGCTGTTGTAAGGACGTGTTGCGCCTGGCGAGGCTAATGCGGGTGCATGTTGGCGGCATGTCGGCTGTGTATCGAAGTCGACACAATAGCAGCGAGCGCTATGCTGATCAGCGCCGGGTCGATGATTTACCGATCATCGGGTGCCGCGCCGCCGCCGGTTCCGCTACAATGCGCGCCGATTTCGACCTGCCTGAGAGCCCATTCATGTCCGCCTGCCAGACTCCTATCATCGTCGCCCTGGATTTCCCCACCCGTGACGCCGCACTGAAGCTGGCCGACCAGTTGGACCCGAAACTGTGCCGGGTCAAAGTGGGCAAGGAACTGTTCACCAGTTGCGCCGCGGAAATCGTCGGCACCCTGCGAGACAAGGGTTTCGAAGTGTTCCTCGATTTGAAATTTCACGACATTCCCAACACCACCGCGATGGCCGTGAAAGCTGCCGCCGAGATGGGTGTGTGGATGGTCAACGTGCATTGTTCCGGTGGCCTGCGCATGATGGTGGCCTGTCGTGAAGAGCTGGACAAGCGCAGCGGCCCGCAGCCGTTGCTGATCGGCGTGACCGTACTGACCAGCATGGAGCGTGAGGACCTGGCCGGCATCGGTCTGGACATCGAGCCGCAGGAACAGGTGCTGCGTCTGGCTGCTTTGGCCGACAAGGCCGGGATGGACGGCCTGGTCTGCTCGGCACTGGAAGCCACTGCGCTGAAAACCGCGCACCCGTCGTTGCAACTGGTGACCCCGGGGATTCGTCCGGCCGGCAGTGCGCAGGACGACCAGCGCCGCATTCTGACTCCGCGTCAGGCGCTGGATGCCGGTTCCGATTATCTGGTGATTGGCCGTCCGATCAGCCAGGCGGCCGATCCGGCGCAGGCGCTGGCCTCGGTTGTGGCCGAAATCGCCTGAACCCCACGTATGCCCTTGCAGGAGTGAGCCTGCTCGCGATAGCGGCCTGACAGTTACGTTTATGTGACTGATACACCGCTATCGCGAGCAGGCTCACTCCTACAGTTGTTTTTGCGGTGGCTTTAGACTTTCAGCACCAACTTGCCGAAATTCCCGCCGTTGAACAATTTCATCAAGGTCTCCGGGAACGTCTCCAGACCTTCGACGATATCTTCCTTGCTCTTGAGTTGCCCCTTGGCCATCCACCCGGCCATTTCCTGCGCGGCGCTGGCATATTGCGCGGCGTAGTCCATCACCACGAAGCCTTCCATCCGCGCGCGATTGACCAGCAGCGACAGGTAATTGGCCGGGCCTTTGACCGCTTCTTTGTTGTTGTACTGGCTGATCGCGCCGCAGATCACCACACGCGCCTTCATGTTCAAACGGCTCAGCACCGCGTCAAGGATGTCGCCGCCGACGTTGTCGAAATACACGTCGACGCCTTTCGGGCATTCACGCTTGAGCCCAGCGATCACGTCTTCGCTCTTGTAATCGATGGCGCCGTCAAAGCCCAGTTCGTCGATGAGGAACTTGCACTTGTCGGCTCCGCCGGCAATGCCGACAACGCGGCAACCCTTGAGCTTGGCAATCTGCCCGGCGACGCTGCCCACCGCGCCAGCCGCACCGGACAGCACGACAGTGTCGCCAGCCTTCGGCGCGCCGACATCGAGCAGGGCGAAGTAGGCGGTCATGCCGGTCATGCCCAGTGCGGACAGATACACCGGCAGCGGGGCCAGTTTCGGATCGACCTTGTAGAAACCTCTGGGCTCGCCGAGGAAATAATCCTGCACGCCGATGGCGCCGTTGACGTAGTCACCGACGGCAAAGCCCGGATTGTTCGAAGCAATGACTTTTCCCACGCCCAGCGCGCGCATCACCTCACCGATACCGACCGGCGGGATGTAGGACTTGCCCTCGTTCATCCAGCCGCGCATGGCCGGGTCCAGGGACAGGTATTCGTTCTTCACCAGAATCTGCCCCGCCGCCGGTTCGCCGACCGGTACTTCCTGATAGGTAAAGGTTTCACGGCTGGCCGCACCCACCGGGCGTTTGGCGAGCAGGAACTGGCGATTGGTCTGGTTGGTCATGACTGGCACTCGAACGGAATGAAGCTTTGTTGATAGACCCTCGGCGGCCATTGGTGCAAGGTTGGCTGATGCGGCGAATGCACTTCAATCGACTACGATGATAGTGGCCGGCATAGGTTAATCACTGCAGTTCATGGGGGCATAACCGCTGTGTGGATAGTGCTGACGCGCGATCGAGCGCCATGGCTATGCTGCGCTCCAGCCAATACCAGCATTCCCAACTGTTCGAGGACATCCGCATGAGCATGACGTTTTCCGGTCAAGTCGTTGTCGTTACCGGAGCGGCCAACGGCATCGGCCGCGCGACCGCTCAGGCGTTCGCCGCCGAAGGCTTGAAGGTGGTGGTTGCCGACTACGACGCAGCAGGCGGCGAGGGCACGGTGGCGCTGATTCGTACCGCCGGTGGCGAAGCGTCCTTCGTGCGTTGCGACGTGACCGTCGAGAGCGATGTGAAAAATCTGATGGACGAAGTCATCAATACCTACGGCCGTCTCGACTATGCCTTCAACAACGCTGGCATCGAGATCGAGAAGGGCAAACTGGCCGACGGTTCGATGGATGAGTTCGATGCGATCATGGGCGTCAACGTCAAAGGCGTCTGGCTGTGCATGAAGTATCAGTTGCCATTGCTGCTGGCGCAGGGCGGCGGGGCGATCGTCAATACGGCGTCGGTGGCGGGGTTGGGGGCGGCGCCGAAGATGAGTATTTATGCGGCGTCCAAGCATGCGGTGATCGGGCTGACCAAGTCGGCGGCGATCGAATATGCGAAGAAAAAGATTCGGGTAAATGCGGTGTGTCCGGCGGTGATCGATACCGATATGTTCCGTCGCGCTTATGAGGCGGACCCGAAGAAGGGTGAGTTTGCCAATGCCATGCATCCGGTGGGGCGCATTGGTACGGTCGGGGAGATTGCCAGTGCTGTGCTGTACCTGTGCAGTGATGGGGCGGCATTTACTACTGGGCATTCGTTGGCGGTGGATGGGGGGTTACGGCGTTCTGATTTCTTTGTGGGCGTGGCGGCCTGTGGGCCGACCATGCTCTATGGGTTTTGGGTGTATATCCGTTGCTTCGGGTGGTGCGGCTGGCGGTTTCGCCCTTACGGCGAGTCCCTTTTTCAGACGCCAAAAAGGAACCAAAAGGCTTTGCTCCTACGTACGGCCCTCGCAAGCTCGGGTTCCTTCGCTCCGGGACTGATCCGGGCGCAGCGGCTACGGTTTGCTTCGCTGCACCTACGTCCGCTGTGTACGACTTCGTCGTACGGTCGCTGCGCTCCCACGCCCGGATCAATCCCTGCGCTCAGCCTTCCGATGTCGCCGGTGACGCAAGATCAAAAGCACTCGAGCTAACGCTCATTGTTGAGTGGTTAGAAGCGGGTGGTTGGCTTGGGATTTATGGTGTATTCACCCCTCACCCCTCACCCCAGCCCTCTCCCGAGGGAGAGGGGGCCGATTTGTGGGCCATTCAAAGCTTGCGTTCGACTCGGTATCGCAGGTTGGCGTTATCTCTCACATCCACCTCGGTCAGTCCCCTCTCCCTCGGGGCGGTCCGACGTTTCGGGAGGGCTAGGGTGAGGGCGCTTTTGATTTAAGGCGTTGCGTTGATGCCCGCTCAACTCCGTGTATCCCTTTAAACAATGTGTATCAAGCCGTTAGAACGGTCGCTTTTGGCGGCGTTGTCGCACAGGCTGTCCGGCGTGGCTGTGATTTACTGCGGCCAGCGAAACGGACAGGAGTTTGCTTGCTCATGGAGTTGAGAATTGATCGACAGGCAATGGTGCCGGTCGTGCAGCAGATTGTTGATGGGCTGACGCAATGGATTGTGCAAAGTGGTGTGCCGCCTGCCACTCGTTTGCCCTCTGCCCGGCAGATTGCGCGGGGCAATCTGCTCAGTCATTCATGTGTGGTCGAGGCATGTGAGCGGTTGGTGTCGCAGGGCGTACTGAGTACATGCCAGGGTGCCGGCTTTCTGGTCGCGGCCTCGCCGTTGACGCGTGGCGCCAAGGTTGAGCTGGAATCGTTCGACGGACGTTATGGCGGGTGCGGTGCGGTTTGCGACATCGGCGGTGGCTTGAGGCTCGGATTCGGTGGTTTGCCGCAGAGCTGGCGCGAGCCGGACGATCTCAGCTATGCGCTGCGTGAGGTGGCCCGTACCGACATGGCCAGTCTGTTCAACTACAGCACGCCGCTGGGTCTGCCGGCGCTGCGTGAGCAGATTGTCAGGCACTTGAAGCGGCTGAATATCGACGCTGACAGTTCGCAGTTATTGAGCACCAGCGGCGCCAGTCATGCGCTGGATCTGATCGTACGCACGTTGTTCAAGGCCGGTGACTGTGTGGTGGTTGAAACCCCTGGGTATGCGCCGTTGTTCGATCTGTTGCGCCTGCAGGGTGTGCGCATGCTCGAAGTGCGTCGTACGCAGAACGGGCCGGATGTCGAAGCGCTCGAAGCTTTGCTGCAGAAATTTCAGCCCGCAGCGTTGTTCATCAACAGTCATCACCACAATCCTACTGGCAGTTGCCTGTCGCCGGGCGTGGCGCAGCGTATTTTGCAATTGAGCAGGATTCATGATCTGCGCTTGATCGAAGACGATGTCTATGCAGACCTGCACACTGGCCACGGTACGCGACTGGCTGCGCTGGACGATGGCGGTCGAGTCATTTATGTGGGCAGTTTTTCCAAGACACTGAGCAGTTCGTTGCGGGTCGGGTTTGTCGTTGCTGACGGTGAGCTGGTCCGGCGTCTGGCGCAGGTCAAGATGGTCAGCGGCTTGGGGGTGTCGCGGTTTTCCGAGGCGGTGCTGACGACGCTGTTGGTCAGTGGTGCTTACCGCAAGCTGGTGCAGCGCCAGCGGCAGCGCTTGAACGCCGATCGCGCCGCTGCGTTGCAGGCGCTGGAAGACGCTGATTGGGAGGTGTTCGGCAGGCCGGCGGGCGGGTTGTTCATCTGGGCGCGTGCGCGGATGACCGATCAGCGCTCGGTTCGCGGACAGGCCCAGCGCTGTGGCGTGCTGTTGGCGGATGCGGATGCGTTCAGCCCCAGTGGCGAATCCGCTGACTGGCACCGGATCAATGTGGCCTATGCCTGTGATCCACGGGCTCGACAGTTTTTTCGCAATACCGGTTCGGATCGACCTCCAGTGTTCTGAAAACGACGCAGCTGTAGCTTTTTGCCATTATTGCGACGGCAGAGACTTGTGCTGGTTCATGGCCGTTGCGACTCTTCGCTTTAATGATAATGGCAGGGGGCACGCGCAATGATTTCGGCCATGCAAGGACGTTTCGCCAATCTCGGTATGGCGAAGAAACTGGGGATCGGGTTTGTGCTGGTCTTGCTTTTGACCGCACTGGTGGCGGCAATTGGCGTCTGGTCCCTGCAGACTATCAGTCTGCGCTTCGACGGGCTGAAGCAGATGTCCTCGCTCAATAGCAGTCTGCTCAAGGTGCGCCTGCTCGAACAGGATTATGCCTTGCACGGCAACCCGAAGACGGCCGATGCCCTGCGTGAAGGCGTGGACGGTCTGGTTGCCCTGGCTAACGAGCTCAAGGCGCGCACGCCGGCCAATGTGTCGGTGATGAACGATGTCGAGCAGTCGCTGGGCGCCTATCGCAAGGCGTTCGATGAGTTCGTTTCGCTGTCCCAGGCCAAGGATCTGGCACTGGAGATGGCCAGTTGGTCGGTATCCAGCGTCGCCAATAACCTTGATGTGCTGCAGGCCGGGCTGGCCGACGACGGCGCGTATACCTTGAAGGACACCGAGGGCAAGGATGGGGCGCAGTTCATCGAACAGGCCAGTCAGGTCAGCCAGGTATCGCGCCTGATGTTGCAGGCAATGAACGAGGCCCGGGTTCGTCTCGATCAAAGTCGCAAGGGCGACGCCGACAGCGCCGGCAAGGGCAATATAGAACAGGCGGCACAAGCGCAGACGCAGGCCGAAGAACTGAAAACCACGGTCAAGGACGAGGGCTATCTGACCGTGCTTAACGAAGTGTCCGGGCATATCGCCGGTTTCAGCGATAAACTCGCTGAATACACCGGTTTGCTCGATCAGGAAAAAACGGTCTACGCACAATTGCATCAGCGTGCTGATCAGGTGGTCGAGCGGGTGAATCAGGCCTACCTCGCCGAGGACGCCGCGATGCAGGCTGAGCTGAAGAAAAACTCGCTGTTGATCATTGGCTCCTCGGTCCTGGCGTTGCTGGTCGGGGTGCTTGCTGCATGGTTCATCACCCGGCTGATCGTCGCGCCGTTGCGCAGCGTCATTCAGGTGGCGCAGCGGATTGCGGCCGGCGACCTGAGTGCAAGCGTGCAAGTGACCCGGCGCGACGAGATCGGCCAGTTGATGCTGGCGATGCAGCAGATGGGCGCAGGGCTGAGCACAATCGTCAGCGGTTTGCAGGCGGGCATCGAACGACTGGCCAGTTCGGCGCAATCGTTGTCAGCGGTCACCGAGCAAACCAACCTTGAGGTGAGTAGCCAGAAGGAAGAGACCGAGCAGGTTGCCACCGCGATGAACCAGATGACTGCCACCGTGCACGACGTGGCACGCAATGCCGAGGAGGCGGCGTTGGCCGCACAGACCGCGGATGACAAGGTCGAGAGTGGCCAGCAAGTGGTGCGACAGAGCATGGCACGGATCGAGCAGTTGGCCGATTCGGCAACTTCCGCCAGTTCGAGCATCGAAAGTCTCAGTGCTGAAATTCAAAATATCGGCACGGTGCTGGAGGTGATCAAGAGCGTCGCCGAGCAGACCAATCTATTGGCATTGAATGCTGCGATCGAAGCGGCGCGGGCCGGGGAGCAGGGCAGGGGCTTTGCCGTGGTCGCCGATGAAGTACGCGCGCTGGCGCGGCGTACGCAACAATCGACTGAGGAGATTGAGCGGCTGGTCAGTGCTTTGCGCTCGGCGGCGCAGTCGTCGGTGCAGCAGATTCAGAGCAGCGGCGAACTGGTAAAGCTGGCAGTCAGTGATGCATTGCAGACCGAGAGTGCGCTGGGGAGTATTGCGGTGGCGGTGTCGTTGATTCAGCAGATGAATCAACAGATTGCGGCGGCGGCCGAGGAGCAGAGTTCGGTGGCGGAGGAGATCAATCGCAGTGTGACGAGTATTCGTGCGAGTGCCGATCAGTCGTCCATTGCGATGCGCGGGAATGCGGCTTCGAGTGTTGAGCTGGCGCAGTTGGGGGAGAGTTGCGGTCCATGGTTGGGCATTTTCGGCTTTGATTGAGCCTTGGCGGCCTCTGGGCCGACTGGGCTTTGGGTGTTTTGGGGGAATATCCGTTGCTTCGGGTGTTGCTGCTGGCGGTTTCGCCCTTACGGCGAGTCCCTTTTTCAGACGCCGGAGTGCCGGCCCAGCAAAAAGGAACCAAAGGCTTGCTCCTGCGTTCGGCCCTCGCAGGCTCGGGTTCCTTCGCTCCGGGATCGATCCGGGCGCAGCGGCTACGGTTTGCTTCGCTGCACCTACTTCCGCTGTGTCTGGCTGCGCCAGACGGTCGCTGCGCTCCCACGCCCGGATCAATCCCTCCACTCAGCCTTCCGATGTCGCCGGTTAGGCAAGATCAAGATCAAGGGCACTCGAGCTAACGCTCATTGTTGAGTGGTTAGAAGCGGGTGGTTGGCTTTAGGGTTGTGGTGTGGCTGCCCCTCACCCCAGCCCTCTCCCCCAGGAGAGGGAGCTGATCTGTGTTGGCTTTGAAATCGTGTACGACTCGGTATTTCAGGTTGGCGCAGCTCTCGCATCCACCCCGGTCAGTCCCCTCTCCCTCCGGGAGAGGGCTAGGGTGAGGGGCTTTTGATTCTTCAGATTGATTTCCAACATTAAGGCAAGATCAAATGCACTCGAGCTACCGCTCATCGTAGGAGTGGTGAGCAGCGACGCGTTGCGTGAGCCCGCTCGCGAACGCGGTCTCCTCTTCAGCGAAATTTTGTCAGGCTCTTGCCGCGATCGCATGAAAAAGCCACCTCGCGGTGGCTTCTCTTCAAATCTCTGCAATCAGTCGTAAATAACTTTCTTCTTCCAGTCCGCGTCAGCCTCGACATCTTTGAGGCCGGCGGTCAGTTGGTTTTCTTCGCCTTCGACCGGTGCGATCTTGTCCATGACCTGGGCGTTGGCGCGGGCCAGCAGTTTTTCCAGGTATTGCAGTTGTTCGGCGTAGATCTGCGGGTCCTGTTGTTTGCGCAGGTATTGCACGCCGCGTTCGAAGGCGAGGCGGGCCTGGCCGGGCTGGTTTTGTTGCAGGGATTGCTGGCCGAGGTTGTTGAAGAATTCGATGTGCAGCAGCACGAGGATATGGCGCACTTCGCGAACCCAGTGTTTGGCTTCGTTCGGTGGCAGGAAGCCGTCGTGGGCGGCGCGGGTGATCTGGCCGTGGAGGGCTTCGAGGAGGAAGCGTACGTCTTTGGCTTTGGCTTCGGTGATGATCGGTGCTGGTGGGTTGTTGACCGGAATCGATTCGCCCTGAGCCACCAGGGCGCTGAGTTCGGTGATGCGCGCTTTGGTGGTGGCGCTGGTTTTTTCCAGGTTCAGCAGGCGCTGGCAGACGTTCAGCTCCAGGCGGGTCAGCAACAGCTTGAGTGCCGGGCTCATGAACTGGCCGGGGAAGGTCTCGGTCAGTTCGCCGCAGCGGCGCAGGCGGTCGTTGAGCTCGACCTTGGTGCGGGCCTTCTCCAGTTTGTTGTTTTCCACCACATGGTTCATGTAGCCAATGGCGATCAGAATTGCGATCCCGGCTATGACAAGCAGGGTGATCATGAGTGGTGTCACCGGTAAGACCTCTTTATAGGGTTCGCATGAGTGTAGTGGCTGGGCATTGGGCCGCCTAGCGCCACTCGACGATTCGGTTCGGCAGTTCAATCTGTATCGGCCGCACATTGTTTATATGAATGCTGGCGCTTGATGTACAGATTGCCATCACTGTGCGGAATATAACGCCTTGGCCCGTGGCGGAATATAGGCGTCAAACATCGGACGACGGAAAAGCCCGCCTGCCGCCCTAAAGCGGGGCGAAGTCATTGATTTAAATAAATTTATATCTGGGGGTTGACGACCCCTCAATCCATCCATAGAATGCGCGCCACTTGCAGCGTAAAGCACACAGCGAAGCGCAGCAGGGAGTGAATGTTGTAGTGTGTCCCCTTCGTCTAGTGGCCTAGGACACCGCCCTTTCACGGCGGTAACAGGGGTTCGAGTCCCCTAGGGGACGCCAATGCGGGAATAGCTCAGTTGGTAGAGCACGACCTTGCCAAGGTCGGGGTCGCGAGTTCGAGTCTCGTTTCCCGCTCCAGTTTTAAACGGCAGTGCTTTCGGGCGGTGCTGAGTGAAACCAGAACCAAGTCTTTTGATGCGGATCTGGACACCGAAACACACACCATGTGTTCCGGGTAGCGTGTCCCCTTCGTCTAGTGGCCTAGGACACCGCCCTTTCACGGCGGTAACAGGGGTTCGAGTCCCCTAGGGGACGCCATTTGCGGGAATAGCTCAGTTGGTAGAGCACGACCTTGCCAAGGTCGGGGTCGCGAGTTCGAGTCTCGTTTCCCGCTCCAAATTCTAGAAACGCCGCTCAGTGAGCGGCGTTTTTATTAGTGAAAGTTGTAGCCGTGTCCCCTTCGTCTAGTGGCCTAGGACACCGCCCTTTCACGGCGGTAACAGGGGTTCGAGTCCCCTAGGGGACGCCATTGCGGGAATAGCTCAGTTGGTAGAGCACGACCTTGCCAAGGTCGGGGTCGCGAGTTCGAGTCTCGTTTCCCGCTCCATATTCACAAAAACGCCGATCAGCGATGATCGGCGTTTTTTTGTGCGCGTTTATTACCGTCCGCTGCGCATGGGCGCGAACCTGTTATCTGCATTAGGCATCGCGCAAATGGAAGTGGGATGTGTGAGTAAAGCGAATCAGCATACTTGCATGTTTCCATATATATACTATTTTTCTTGATGATGAAGTTGTGTATAGCTGTCAGATCTCTACTCATTAACATTGGTTGTACAGTATATGTCTAAGCTATGTGGCACTTTGTTGTGCTGACACAATCCTGGATAGTCGCGGATTAAAAAGGAATTTTCATGAAGGTCTTATCATGCTGTCGTTTGTCATTCTTTGGTTTTGGCGGCAAAAATAAATATCCAGTATTGCGTTTGCTCGCAATGCTGATAAGTTTCGTAGTGACGCCATATGGGCACGCAGTAACTACAAATGTAGTTGCAGATATCAACTCCAGAATCATCGGCGGCTCCGATGCCCCGCCTGGACGCTATCCTTTCATGGCGAGCTTTCAAACCGCATACACGGTGCCGAACAATCATCATTGCGGCGGCACCTTGATATCGCCAATTCTGGTGTTGACCGCCGCGCATTGCATCACTGGTGCAATAGTTGTGGGAAGCGAGATCTTTATCAACAGGGTCTCACAAGCCGATGCCAGTCAGGGTCTGACTAGGCGTATACATGCTTTACATATTTATCCTGATTGGGAGAGTGGCTTTGATATTGCCATTGTTGAACTCGATTCGCCGGTTACTGAAGTACAGCCAATCAGTCTTGTGTCATCGGAAGACGATACCTATCAGAAGCCTGGCTATTGGGTACGAGCCATAGGGTGGGGATTTTTGCATACTCACTTTCCCACAAAGCCAGACTTGTTGCAGCAAGTAGAGTTGCCAGTAATAACGGATAAAAGATGTTCCGAGTTGTATCCCGGTCAGCGTAGCGAAAGTAACTTGTGCGCGGGCACTCCCGGGCTTTCGACATGTAACTATGATTCGGGTGGGCCCCTGTTTGTGCAAGATCCAGCAACCCAGCGATTCTTGCAGATTGGCGTTACCAGTGGGGGAGACGGCTCGCGTTGTGAAGAGAAGGAAGCCACTCGTTTTGTTAAGTTGAGTGCTCCAGAAGCTGTTCGATTCATTTCGAGCGTGAGAAATCTGACATCGGTTGGCGATTCCTCAGACGAATTAGAGCATTGATTGAGGCCGTCGAATCAAGGGGTTTGCGATGCTCTGGCTTTTATCATCTGGATGTAAATCCGCTCGCGTAAAAATTCAAGCCAGCCATGAATGTGAAAAATCCCGATCGTTACTCGGGATTTTTTTTGATACGCGTCACATCGACAGCATCAACCGGCCGGCAAACAGAATCAGAACCACGCCCATGGTGCGCTCGAACCAGTGCCCCATGCGCATGAACAGCAATCTGACCCGGTTGCTCGAGAAAAACAGCGCAACCAGCACGAACCACAGTGCGTTGACGAAGCACATCCACAATCCATAGAGCGCCTGAATTTGCAGCGGCGTGCTGGCACTGATGATCGTGGTGAAGATCGCCAGGAAAAACAGCGTGGCTTTGGGGTTGGTGGCATTGGTCAGAAAACCGGTGCTGAAGGCCTTGAACAACGTTTGTTTGACCAGCGGCTCGTCGGTGGATTTTTCACCTTCAACGCTCGATTTCGGTTTGCTGCGCAGCAGGCTGACACCGAGGTACAGGATGTAAGCGCCGCCGATCACTTTGGCCACGGTGAGCAACCACGGCGTGGTGTGCATCAGGGCGCCGACACCGAGCAGGGTATAAAGCACATGCACGGAAATTCCTGCACCGATGCCCAGCGCCGTGCAAATACCGACCAACCGGCCGAAGCGCACACTTTGGCGGATGGTCACGGCAAAGTCCGGTCCGGGAGCTACAACCGCCAGGAAATGGATGGTCGCCAGCGCGAGAAATTCGCCCAGATAATTCGAATACATTTCAGCTCCAGTAAGTCAGGGGTGATGCATTGCCGCGATAGCCGACAAAGAACGACAGGCTCAAGCGCGGATCAGCCACGCCCGGGGTCACCGAGTGCATGCGCCGCGAATTGAACATGATGAAATCGCCCGGTTGCGGCCGGACCTCCAGAGCAGGAGGGCCGAGCAGGGCGGGGTCGATGCCGTAACTGTCGCCACGCATCTCATCGAATTGGTCAGGGGTGATGCGGTCGTCCCACATCTGCAACGCGCCGCCTTCGGTCGGCATGTTCAGGTAGACGTTGCAGGCGAACTGCGCCTCCAGACTGCGCGCCTGAAAACTGTCCGGGGCATCCTTGGCGAAGATGTCGTGATGGGCGAGGAAGCACACGCCCGGCTTCACTACCCGTGACAGGCCGACATACATTTTGCGCCCGTAGAGGTTTTCCAGGTGCGCACCAGCCGGCCAGGATTCGTCGAGCAGGCAGCGCAAGGTGTCGATCGGTGAAGAGTAGGGCGCACAGCGATTGCGCAATTCGGCGATGTTGCTGGCCGCCCGCTCGAAGTAATCCTCGATCAGCAGCGGTTGATTTTCCGCCTCGTAAAACGCCATGCCGATGCGGCCAATGCTCGGCGCGTTGATGTAACCCTCGAACCCGGGTGCGAGGATCTTGTTGCCAATCTCGATCGCCAGCGGCTCGGCCAGAAAGCTTTTGACGCGGATGGCGAGGACTTCTTCGTTGGCCAGTTTTTTTATGCACGTCTCATCGAGACGCTCGACGTCTAGCATCATGTCTTAGGTCCATCTATCGATAGTCAACGGAACCGGCGAATGCGGTCCCCCGGCGTCGAACGCTGCGTGCGGCAGCGTTCAAAATCCTCAATCCACGCTGTAGTGGACGGACAACGTGCCTTTCTTCTGCGAAAGGGACGAGATCGTGACTGTGCCCAGTTCCTTCAGGCTGCGTACATGGGTGCCGCCGCAGCCATAAGCGGGCAGGTCACCGAAACTGATTTCCCGCGCACCTTCGCGCAGTGAGGTCAGGCGTGGCAGATCGTCGGCGATCCATTGATCGAGCGCTTGTTGTACGGCCGCTACGTCAAGTTCCTGCGCGGCGTCGCCGGGTTTGAATTGCACACGACCTTCATCCGGCCAGTGATGAGCCTTGATCGGCGTCCAGCCCTGCGCCTGAATGAAATGTCCGATCAAGTGGCCGGCCGAATGCATGCGCGTGTTAAAACGTCGCCGCTGTTCCTCGATGCGGATCACTGTCATGCCCAGCGGTACCGGACGGTCGACAAAATGGATGATCCGCTCCGGCTCCTGCACCACGCGCGATACCTGGCTTTCGCCAATCCAGCCTGTATCGCTGGGCTGGCCGCCGCCCTGCGGGTGAAACAGGGTCGCGCGCAGCACGACAGCAAATTCGTTTTCCTGGGGCGTGCAGTCGAGGACTTCCACATTGGCCTTGAGGTCATCACTATGGAAAAAGAGGCGAAGCGTCATATTCCATGCCCTTATTAAAGTTTCTTTTTTTATTATATGAATCGGGTAATAGCGTGATAATCCGTTCAAACATCAAAGGACTTGTGTGCTGTGAGCATAAATTTGCCGCTACCGTTACTCGGAGAAATGGCGATTTTCGTCAGGGTCGTGGAGACCGGCAGCTTCTCTGAAGCCGCTCGACAACTCGGTTCGTCACCCTCAGCGGTGAGCCGCAGCATCTCCCGGCTGGAGAAGGCGCTGGCGACACGCTTGTTGCAGCGCACCACGCGCAAGCTGCGCTTGAGTGACGGTGGCGAAGAAGTCTTCAAACGCTGTCAGGAGATGGTCAGTGCCGCCCGCTCGGTGATGGAAATCAGCGGCCAGTTCACCCATGAGGCCGAAGGGCTGGTGCGCGTCAGTGTGCCGAAGGCGGTGGGGCGCTTCGTGATTCATCCGCACATGCCGGAGTTTTTGCGGCGTTATCCCAAGGTCGATGTCGAGTTGCTGCTGGAGGATCGCCAGGTGGATCTGATCGATGATCATGTCGATCTGGCGATTCGCATTACTGATCGGCCGCCGGCGGGGCTGGTGGGGCGTCAGTTGCTGACCATCGATCATTTGCTCTGCGCCACGCCGCAATATCTGGCCGAACACGGCACGCCAGCGCATCCGCATGATTTGCTCAATCACAGTTGTATTTATCTGGGCGAAACCCCGAGTGATGCACGGTGGAAATTCAAGAAAGGCAGCAAAGCGGTGACGGTCGGGGTGCGCGGGCGCTATGCCGCCAACCATACGGGTGTGCGGTTGGGGGCGGTGTTGCAGCATATTGGCATTGGCAGTCTGCCGTACTTCACGGCGCGTTATGCGTTGGAGCAGGGGCTGGTGGTTCAGGTATTGCCGCAGTGGACGTTTCTGGCGTCGTATCACGGTGGGTTGTGGTTGTTGCACTCGCCGACGCGGTATTTGCCGCCCAAGCTGCGGGTGTTTATCGATTATCTGGTGGAGTGTCTGCAGAAGGAGCCGACCTTGGGGCGGCCGGGGCGGTTGGCTGGGGGAATGTGGCGATGGCTTATGAGTTGCCGGAGGGGGAGGGTTTGCTCTGATTTTTCGGTCTGGTTTTGTTTGGTCTTGGCGGCCTTTGGGCCGACCAGACTGTTGGGGTTTTTGGGTGAATATCCGTTGCCGTCGGGTGGTGCGGCTGGCGGTTTCGCCCTTACGGCGAGTCCCTTTTTCAGACGCCAAAAAGGAACCAAAGGCTTTGCTCCTACGTTCGGCCCTCGCAGGCTCGGGTCCCTTCGCTCCGGGATCGATCCGGGCGCAGCGGCTACGGTTTGCTTCGCTGCACCTCCTTCCGCTGTGTCTGGCTGCGCCAGACGGTCGCTGCGCTCCCACGCCCGGATCAATCCCTCCACTCAGCCTTCCGATGTCGCCGGTTAGGCAAGATCAAGATCAAGGGCACTCGAGCTAACGCTCATTGTTGAGTGGTTAGAAGCGGGTGGTTGGCTTGGGGTTTGCGGTGTGGCTGCCCCTCACCCCAGCCCTCTCCCGGAGGGCGAGGGAGCTGATTTGTGGGCCGTTCAAAATTTGAGTACGACTCGGTATTTCATGTCGGCGTAACTTTTCAATTCATCACGATCAGTCCCCTCTCCCTTTGGGAGAGGGCTAGGATGAGGGGCTTTTGACGTTGGCCCTTGCATATGCCGTTGTCCTCATTCGGCATCACGAGCCAAAAAAATGCCCGCATGGCATCACCATTGCGGGCATTTTCATGATCAGGGCAATCTCAGTGCTTGCTGTCCTGCGCGGACATCGCCATCAGTTGCTTTTCCTGGTTCCAGTCGAACGGTTCGTCGTTCTGTTCGGCTTCGTAGCGACGTTCTTCCAGTGCCTGATACAAGTCGATTTCTTCGTCGGACAGATAGTGCAGGCAGTCGCCAGCGAAGTACCACAGCAGGTCGCGCGGGATGAGATGGGCGATTTGTGGGTAGCGGGTGATGACCTGGGTCAGGATGTCCTGGCCAAGGTATTGGCTTTCGATAGGGTCGATCGGCAAGGACGCCAGCAGTTCGTCGAAGCGCTCGAGGAACAGGGCATGGCTTTCTTCGGGCACCTGTTCGGCCTCACCTACGGCGACCAGGATACTGCGAAGGTGGTCGAGCAATACAAGATGATCGGCAACGACGTTGGACACGAGATAAGTCCTCAAGAGCAAAACGGGCGCGGGAGTATAAAGCCCCCGCGCCCGTTTTTCACAGGTTAAACGCTGTACGGCAGCTGAGGTCAGCGGACTTTGCCCTCGGCCAGCGCCAGTTCTTCCTTGTCGAAATCATCGACATCGATCACTTTGCGTCGTGCGGCTTCGGCGTCGCGCAGGCTTTGCGCTTCGACCGGTTGCAGTACGCCGGCCTCCAGTGCCGCGTCGATGGCGTGTTCGCCGGCGACTGGTTTGACTTGGCCGCTTTTCAGCGAAGTGTGCAGTTTTTTGTGCAGTGGCTGCGCGGCCTGCAGCAGGTCGCTGGCGTGTTGCAGTGCACCGACTGCGTCGTCAGGCGATTGCGGGCGGTAGCAGCCAGCAAGCAGTTGTTCCAGCGCTGGATCGCCCTTGGCGCGACCGATGACGCCCGCCACTTCGGCGCCGAGCTTGTCCGACGGGCCTTTGTGGCGACGACCGAACGGGAAAACGATGACCCGCAACAGACAGCCAAACACCTTGTTGGGGAAGTTGCGCAGCAGTTCATCCAGCGCTCGCTCCGACTGGCCGAGGCTTTCCTCCATGGCCCAGCGCAGCAGCGGTTCCATGTACGCCGGCGAGTCGAGGTCGTGATAACGCTTGAGCGCGGCGGAGGCCAGGTACAGGTTGCTCAGCACATCGCCAAGGCGTGCCGACAGGCGTTCGCGGCGTTTCAGTTCACCGCCCAGCAGCATCATGCTGAAGTCTGCGAGCATGGCGAACGCTGCGGCCTGTCGGTTGAGCGCACGGAAGTAGCCCTGACTGATCCTGTCGCCCGGTGCGTGTTCGAAATGACCGAAGCCAAGGTTGAGCACCAAGGTGCTGGCGGCATTGCTGACGGCGAAACCGATGTGTTTGAGCAGCAGGCCGTCGAATTCTTTCAGCGCCTGGTCTTTGTCTTCGCGGCCGGCCAGGGCCATTTCCTTGAGCACGAACGGGTGGCAGCGGATGGCACCCTGACCGAAGATCATCAGATTACGCGAGAGAATATTCGCGCCTTCGACGGTGATAAAAATCGGCGCGCCGTTCCAGCTGCGCCCCAGGTAGTTGTTCGGGCCCATGATGATGGCTTTGCCGCCATGCACATCCATGGCGTGACTGATGCACTCGCGCCCGCGTTCGGTGAGGTGATACTTGAGGATCGCCGATAGCACCGAAGGTTTCTCGCCCAGATCCACCGCATTGGCTGTGAGCATTCGCGCGGCGTCCATCATCCATGCGTTGCCGCCGATGCGCGCCATGGCCTCCTGAATACCTTCGAACGCGGACAGCGGTACGTTGAACTGCTCACGAATCTGCGCGTATTGCCCGGTGACCAGACTGGTGAATTTGGCCGCACCGGTGCCGACTGCGGGTAACGAGATCGAACGACCGACCGACAGGCAGTTCATCAGCATCATCCAGCCTTTGCCAAGCATTTCCTGACCGCCAATCAGGTAGTCCAGCGGGATGAATACGTCTTTGCCGGAGTTCGGCCCGTTCATGAATGCCGCGCCCAGCGGCAGGTGACGGCGACCGATCTCCACACCGGGGGTGTCGGTCGGGATCAGTGCCAGGCTGATGCCCAGGTCTTCCTTTTCGCCGAGCAGATGCTCAGGGTCATAAGCCTTGAAGGCCAGGCCGAGAAGTGTCGCGACCGGTCCGAGGGTGATGTAGCGTTTTTCCCAGTTCAGGCGCAAACCGATGACTTCCTCACCTTGCCACTGGCCTTTGCAGATGATGCCGGTGTCGGGCATGGCCCCGGCGTCGGAGCCGGCGAGCGGGCCGGTGAGGGCGAAGCACGGAATGTCATCGCCGCGGGCCAGCCGTGGCAGGTAGTGATTGCGTTGTTCGTCGGTGCCGTAATGCAGCAACAGTTCGGCCGGGCCGAGGGAGTTGGGCACCATTACCGTGGAGGCGAGGTCGCCGCTGCGGGTGGCCAGTTTCATCGCCACTTGTGAGTGTGCATAAGCGGAGAAGCCTTTGCCGCCGAATTCCTTGGGAATGATCAAGGCAAAAAAGCCATGCTCCTTGATATGTGCCCAGGCTTCAGGCGGCAGATCCATCGACTGGCCGATCTGCCAGTCAGTGACCATTGCACAGAGTTCTTCGGTCGGGCCGTCGATGAAAGCCTGCTCTTCTTCGCTCAATTGCGCCTTGGGGTAGGCCAGCAGTTTTTCCCAGTCCGGGCGCCCGCTGAACAGTTCACCATCCCACCACACGGTGCCGGCGTCGATGGCATCGCGTTCGGTCTGTGACATCGGCGGCAGGGTTTTCTGGAACCAGTTGAACAGCGGTGCGGTGAAATGCTGGCGGCGCAGGTCAGGCAGCAGCAAAGGTGCGGCGATCAGCGCCAGCACTACCCAGAACAAGGCCAGCAACCAGCCCGGCGCGTGACTGAAAATGCCCATCGCCACCAGGTAGACGGCGACGATGCCCAAAGCAGGCAGAGGGGCGATGCGCCGGTGAGCGAGATACGCCACACCAACGATCAAAACCAGTATCCACAACAACAGCATATTCAGTCCTCCGTGAACCAAGGCAAATCGACCCTCCAGAGCTTAGACGGCATCTGTAAAAGCGGGTGGTCAGACCAAGGTGATTGAAATCGTGGGAAACCCCGGATGGTTTTCGTAAGTTCGGTGGGCAACACGTGTGGGAAATCGTTCGCCGATCCCGCGGCTTTGCTTCCAGGTTTGGCCGAAACGTCGTTATCTCTGTGCTCAGGCTGTCGCTAGACTCGTGATTCATCTAGGAGATTGCCGTCATGCACGAGTTTCTGAGCCCCGGTCGCTTCATCGATAGTGACCACCCGGCAGTGGTGGAGTTCGCCGAGCAGCATCGCGGCGCCAGCCATGATCCGCGTGAGCAGGCAATCAGTCTCTATTACGCCGTGCGCGAAGCGGTGCGCTACAACCCGTACACGTTCAGCCGCGATCCGCAGACGTTGCGCGGCAGCCATGCATTGGCAACCGGCGAAAGTTATTGCGTGCCCAAAGCCACGTTGCTCGCCGGCTGCGCGAGACGCTGCGGCATTCCCGCACGCATTGGCCTGGCCGATGTGCGCAATCACCTGTCGACGCCGCGTCTGCTCGAGCTGCTGCGAAGCGACCGGTTCGCCATGCACGGCTACACCGAGTTCTTTCTTGATGGCCGTTGGGTCAAGGCCACGCCGGCGTTCAATCAGCAACTGTGTGAGCTGTTCAACGTCGCACCGTTGGAATTCGATGGCGTCAATGACAGCGTTTTTCACCCGTACAACCGTGACGGCGCGCTGCTGATGGAGTACCTGGTTGATCACGGCCAGTTCAGCGATGTGCCGGAAGCGTTCTTCTTCGAGCATCTGCAAAAATGCTATCCGCACCTGTTTACCGATCAGCAACCGGCTTTGCTGGGTGACATGCTCAGTGATGTGAGCGCTCGCTGATCCGGCGTATGCTGGCCGTCCACTCACTTGCAAAGAGGCGGTCATGCTGAAGATCTGGGGACGGAAAAACTCATCGAATGTCAGGAAGGCATTATGGGCGGCCGAAGAGTTGGGGCTGGCTTACGAGGCGATCGATGCCGGTGGCGCATTCGGTGTGGTCGACACGCCCGAATACCGCGCGATGAATCCGAATGGCCGGGTTCCGGTGATCGAAGACGAGGGGCTGGTGCTGTGGGAATCCAATGCCATCGTCCGTTATCTGCTGGCCAGACATGCGTCAGACAGCGCTTGGTATCCAGCCGATCCGCGCACCCGCGCCACCGCTGACAAATGGATGGACTGGACCAGCTCAAGTTTTGCCGGGCCGTTTCGCACGGTGTTCTGGGGCGTGTTGCGCACGCCTGCCGAGAAGCAGGACTGGACGGCGATCAATGCCGCGATCAAGGAATGCGATGAATTGCTGAACATGGCCGACCATGCCCTGATCAGCCAGCCTTACCTGTCCGGCAATGAAATCGGCATGGGCGATATCCCGCTCGGCAGCTTCATTTATGCCTGGTTTGAAATGCCCATCGAGCGCGCGCCACAACCTCATCTGCAAGCCTGGTACGAGCGCCTGAAACAGCGTCCGGCCTATCAGAAAGCGGTCATGACCGCGTTGACTTGATAATTACTATCGACACACTTGACTGTACTTGTGCGGCGGCGGCAAGCACCATTGCGAACTTGCGCCGCGGTTGTTTCCCTCGCCGCTCGCCCTTATTTAGTCCTTTCTTCCCTTCATGGTGCGTAAATCCGATATGAGTTCCGCTCTGTCCATCCGGCAGCTAACCAAAACCTACGGCAACGGGTTCCAGGCCTTGAGTGGTATCGATCTGGACGTCGCCGAAGGTGACTTCTTCGCCTTGCTCGGCCCCAACGGCGCCGGCAAATCCACCACGATTGGCATTCTCTCGACTCTGGTCAACAAGACCAGCGGCACAGTGAATATCTTTGGCCACGACCTGGACAAGAACCCGGCCGCGCTCAAGCGCTCGATCGGCGTGGTGCCCCAGGAATTCAATTTCAACCAGTTCGAAAAGACCTTCGACATCGTCGTGACCCAGGCCGGTTACTACGGCATTCCGGCGAAGATCGCCAAGGAACGCGCCGAGCAGTACCTGACGCAACTGGGCTTGTGGGACAAGCGCGATGTGCCGTCGCGTTCGCTGTCCGGCGGCATGAAGCGGCGCTTGATGATCGCTCGCGCACTGGTGCACGAACCGCGCCTGCTGATCCTCGACGAGCCGACTGCGGGCGTCGACATCGAGCTGCGTCGGTCGATGTGGACCTTCCTCACCGAACTGAACCAGAAAGGCATCACTATCATCCTCACCACGCATTATCTGGAGGAGGCTGAGCAGTTGTGCCGCAATATCGGCATCATCGACCACGGCACGATTGTCGAGAACACCAGCATGCGTCAGCTGCTCGGTCAGTTGCATGTGGAAACCTTCCTGCTCGATCTCAAGGGCGATCTGGCGGCCGCGCCGCAACTGGTCGGCTACCCGTCGCGACTGATTGATGCGCACACGCTGGAAGTGCAGGTCGACAAGTCGATGGGCATTACTGCGCTGTTCGGCCAGTTGGCCTTGCAGAACATCGAAGTGCTGAGCCTGCGTAATAAAACCAATCGCCTCGAGGAGCTGTTCGTGTCGCTGGTAGAAAAAAATCTGTCGAAGGTGGCGGTATGAGTTCTGAGTTCGGTCCCAACCTCGTCGCCCTGCAGACCATCGTTTACCGCGAGGTCAAACGCTTCATGCGGATCTGGCCGCAGACCCTGCTGCCGCCGGCGATCACCATGGTTCTGTACTTTGTGATCTTCGGTAACCTGATTGGCCGACAGATCGGTGACATGGGGGGCTTCACGTACATGGAGTACATCGTGCCGGGGCTGATCATGATGTCGGTGATCACCAACTCCTACGGCAACGTGGTTTCGAGTTTCTTCGGCAGCAAGTTCCAGCGCTCTATTGAAGAGCTGATGGTCTCGCCGGTGTCACCGCACACGATTCTGATCGGCTTCACCATTGGTGGCGTGTTGCGCGGTCTGGCGGTGGGTTTGATCGTGACGATTCTTTCGCTGTTCTTCACCGATCTGCAGGTGCATCACCTGGGTGTGACCATTCTGGTGGTGGTGCTGACGGCGACGATTTTCTCGCTTTTGGGCTTCATCAATGCGGTGTTTGCGCGCAACTTCGATGATATTTCGATTATTCCGACCTTCGTGCTGACGCCGCTGACTTACCTGGGTGGGGTGTTTTATTCGATCACGCTGTTGCCGCCGTTCTGGCAGACGGTGTCGCTGGCTAATCCGGTGCTGCACATGGTTAACGCCTTCCGCTACGGGATTCTTGGGGTGTCGGATATCCGGATCGGTATCGCGATCACGTTTATGCTGGTGGCGACGGTGGTGTTGTATCTCGGTTGCGCGCGGTTGCTGGTGAGTGGGCGGGGGATGCGTACCTGATCTGGCGATGGCTGGCTTTCAGGCGGTGAGTTTTGGGTACATATCCGTTGCTGCGGTAACGGCTGCTTGTGGTTTCGCCTGACGGCGACTTACTTTTTTTACAAGCGCCTAAAAAAAGTAAGCAAAAAAACGCTTGCTCCTACGTACGGCCCTCGCAGGCTCGGGTCCCTTCGCTCCGGGACTGATCCGGGCGCAGCGGCTACGGTTTGCTGCGCTGCACCTCCTTCCGCTGTGTACGACTTCGTCGTACGGTCGCTGCGCTCCCACGCCCGGATCAATCCCTGCGCTCAGCCTTCCGACGTCGCCGGTTAGGCAAGATCAAGATCAAGAGCACTCGAGCTAACGCTCATTGTTGAGTGGTGAGAAGCGGGTGTTTGGCTTGGGGTTTGCGGTGGATTCGCCCCTCACCCCAGCCCTCTCCCGAGGGAGAGGGAGCCGATCCTGGTTGGCTTTGAAATTTGCGTACGACTCGGTATTTCAGGTCGGCGTAACTTTCGCATTCCCCACGGTCAGTTCCCTCTCCCTCCGGGAGAGGGCTAGGGTGAGGGGCTTTTGATTTTCAGCTGATTTCAAGTCTCAGGCTTCAACGTCGCCGGTGCATCAAAATCAACAGCAGGCGAGCTGATACTCGACCTGAGGGTGGCCGCGGTTTTTTGTGGGAGCTTGCCCGCAAGCGATGGCACCACCCCAAACACTGCAATAAAAAACGGCCTCCCACTGCGGAGGCCGTTTTGCGTTCATTTCAGCCGGCTTTTCTTGCGCCGTGCCCATTGTCGGGCGACCCACCAGCGCCAGTACATCATCACAACACAGTAGGCGAGGGCGCCGAGCACCAGTCCGACCACCACGGATCCGAGCAGAAACGGTTGCCACAGCGTCGACAGTTCGCCGCTGATCCATTCCCAGGACAGTTCGTCCGGCAGGTGTCGCGCGGGCACGTCCATCAACCATGCGCCGGCCTGATAGGTGCAGAAGAATACCGCCGGCATGGTGATCGGGTTGGTCAGCCAGACCAGGCTGACGGCGATCGGCATGTTTCCGCGCACGGTGATTGCCAGTGCGGCGGCGACCAGCATTTGCGCCGGAATGGGCAGGAACGCGGCGAACAGGCCAACCGCCATCGCTCGGGCCACCGAGTGGCGGTTGAGGTGCCAGAGGTTCGGGTCATGCAGCAACTTGCCGAGAAAGCGTAAGGATTTGTGTTCCCTGATGCTCGTCGGGTCGGGCATGTAACGTTTGAATAAGCGCCGGGGCATAAGGCTTCTCGGTCGGTTAAGGCGGCAAGTATGTCTGGATTCTACGAACCGCCCATTCAGACTTTGTGACAATTATTGACGACGCGGGTGCCCGACACCCGCTATGCCTAAGTGCGGGACTCTCAAGGACGGGCTTATGCGCACAGGGATGATGGCGCTGGCAGTCGGTCTGCTGGCCCCGGTTTTCATGCCGGCGTTACCGCCGGTCTGGTTGATGCTGTTGCTGCCGGTGGTGGCGCTGATGCTGCTGCCGTTTCGCAGTTATACATTGGCGTTCGTGCTGTTCGGGTTCGCCTGGTGCAGCTTCGCGGCGCAGTGGGCACTGGATGATCGCTTGGCGCTGAAGCTTGATGGCGAAACCCGCTGGCTCGAGGGACGCGTGGTCGGTCTGCCGCAAAGCAGCGAGGGCGTGGTGCGCTTCGAGTTGGCTGAGGCGCGGTCGCGGCACGAAAAACTGCCGGCGCGGATGCGTCTGGCCTGGTACGCCGGGCCTGCAGTCAATAGTGGCGAGCGTTGGCGTCTGGCAGTGAAACTGAAACGCCCGCGTGGCTTGCGCAATCCTGATGCCTTCGATTTCGAAGCCTGGTTGTTGGCACAACGCATCGGCGCAACTGGAACGATCAAGGATGGTCAGCGCCTGAGCGAGGCGCGCTGGGCCTGGCGTGACAGCATTCGACAGCGTTTGCTGGGGGTGGATGCGCAAGGCCGCAGCGGTGCGTTGGCGGCGCTGGTGCTGGGCGATGGATCGGGGCTGAGTCGTGAGGACTGGCAGATCCTCCAGGACACCGGCACCGTGCACTTGCTGGTGATTTCCGGGCAGCACATCGGCCTGCTGGCAGCGGTCATGTACCTGTTGGTCGCCGGGCTGGCGCGGTACGGACTGTGGCCGCTGCGCTGGCCGTGGTTGCCGTGGGCCTGTGGCCTGGCCTTCGCGTCGGCGCTGGGCTATGGCTTGCTCGCCGGGTTCGATGTGCCGGTGCAGCGGGCCTGCGTGATGGTCGGGCTGGTGTTGTTATGGCGTCTGCGTTTTCGCCATCTCGGGGCGTGGTGGCCGCTGTTGCTGGCGTTCAATGGCGTGTTGTTGCTCGACCCGCTGGCCAGTCTGCGTCCGGGTTTCTGGCTGTCGTTCGCGGCGGTGGCGGTGTTGATCTTTACCTTCGGCGGTCGTCTCGGTGCGTGGCGCTGGTGGCAGACCTGGACGCGCGCGCAATGGCTGATCGCGATCGGCCTGTGCCCGGTGCTGCTGGCGTTGAGTCTGCCGATCAGCGTGAGCGGGCCGTGGGCCAATCTGCTCGCGGTCCCTTGGGTCAGTCTGGTGGTGTTGCCGCCAGCGTTGCTCGGGACGCTGCTGGTGCCGGTGCCGTATGTCGGCGAAGGCTTGCTGTGGCTGGCGGGTGGCTTGATCGATTGGCTGTTTCGCGGGCTCGCGGTGATTGCCGGTCTGTGGCCCGCGTGGATTCCCGGCTCGCTGCCCGCCGGGATCTGGCTGCTCGGCAGCCTCGGCGCGATGCTGCTGTTGTTGCCGCGCGGTGTGCCGCTGCGTCCGCTGGGCTGGCCGTTGTTGTTATTGCTGGCGCTGCCGCCGCGCGAGCGACTGGCAGAAGGCCTTGCCGACGTCTGGCAACTGGACGTGGGGCAAGGTCTGGCGATCCTGATCCGCACCCGGCACCACGCGTTGCTGTACGACGCCGGGCCGCGCTTTGGTGAGTTCGATATTGGCGAACGCGTGGTCTTGCCCGCGTTGCGCAAATGGCGCGTGGAAAAACTCGACCTGATGCTGCTCAGCCACGCCGACGCCGATCATGCCGGTGGAGCGCTGGCGGTCTCCCGTGGTCTGCCGATCGATCGCGTGATCAGTGGTGATCCTGAGGGATTACCTCAACTGTTGAACGCCGCTGCCTGTGAGTCCGGACAGCAATGGCAGTGGGACGGGGTCAGTTTTCAGCTCTGGCAATGGGCAGACGCCCACGACAGCAATCAACGCTCTTGCGTGTTGCAGATCGAGGCCAACGGCGAGCGTCTGTTGTTGACCGGTGATATCGACAGTCACGCCGAACGGGTCCTGCTCGAAGGGCCGCTGGCGGTGCCGACGCAATGGCTGCAAGCTCCGCATCACGGCAGCCGCAGCTCATCGTCGATGGCGTTGCTCAAGGCACTGCAGCCGCACTCGGTACTGATTTCTCGCGGTCACGGCAATTCCTTCGGTCATCCGCATCCGACCGTAATGGCGCGCTACCGCAAACAGCGCCTGCGCATCTACGACAGCGCCGAACACGGCGCCATCCATTTGCAATTGGGCACCTTCCAGCCCGCGCAAACCATGCTTCACCAACGGCGGTTCTGGCGTGATCCGCCGGCACTGGCCCGCTGATCGGCGCGTGGGCGACTGTGGCGTTACGGTCGTCGGGGCGGCGGGTCTTAATCGGCAATCGGTATGGTAAAGTGGCGCACTTTTTCGAGGGGACTGTCACTGTGTGGGAATTGGTCAAATCCGGCGGCTGGATGATGTTGCCGATCATTCTGAGTTCCATCGCGGCCATGGCGATTGTCGCCGAGCGCCTGTGGACCCTGCGCGCCAGCCGCGTCACCCCCGAGCATCTGCTTGGCCAGGTGTGGGTCTGGATCAAGGACAAACAACTGAACAAGGAAAAGCTCAAGGAGTTGCGCGCCAACTCGCCACTGGGTGAAATCCTTGCTGCTGGCCTGGCCAATTCCAAGCATGGTCGCGAGATCATGAAAGAATGCATCGAAGAGGCCGCCGCCCGTGTCATTCATGAGCTGGAGCGCTACATCAATGCGCTCGGGACCATCGCTGCGATGGCGCCGCTGCTCGGTCTGCTCGGCACTGTGCTGGGCATGATCGACATTTTCAGCGCGTTCACCGGGACGGGCATGACCACCAATGCCTCGGTCCTCGCCGGCGGTATTTCAAAAGCGCTGATCACCACGGCAGCGGGCCTGATGGTCGGTATTCCGGCGGTGTTCTTCCACCGTTTCCTGCAGCGCCGCATTGATGAACTGGTGGTTGGCATGGAGCAGGAAGCGATCAAACTGGTGGAAGTGGTGCAGGGCGACCGTGACGTCGATCTGGCCGAGGGCAAAGCGTGAAATTCCGTCGCAAGCCCCGGGAAACCGTGGACATCAACCTCGCGTCGCTGATTGACGTGGTGTTCATCCTGTTGCTGTTTTTTGTGGTGACCACCACGTTCACCCGCGAAACCCAGCTGCGCGTCGATCTGCCAGAAGCGGTCAGCGGTTCGCCGGCCGAGGATCAGCAGGTCAAGCAACTGGATATCGCGATCAGCGCCGAAGGTGTTTTTTCGGTGAACAACAAGGTCCTGCCGAAAAACGATCTGGCGACCCTGATGGATGCCATGCAGAAAGAAGCCAACGGCGACACCAGCATGCCGTTGTCGATCAGTGCGGACGGCAAGGCCCAGCACCAATCCGTGATCACCGCCATGGACGCGGCCGGCAAGCTCGGTTTCAGCCATCTGCGCATGACCACGGTCGAGGCGGCGCCCAAATCCTGATGAGCCTGTCCGATCGCTTGCTCGCTGCGTGGTATGCGGGGCACCCGGCCCTGACGCTGTTGCGACCGCTGGAAATGCTCTATCGCCGAGTGGTGGTCAACAAGCGCCAGCGCTTTCTCGACGGCGAAGGCGAGATCTACCAGCCGCCCGTGCCGTTGATCGTGGTCGGCAACATCACTGTGGGCGGTACCGGCAAGACGCCGATGATCCTCTGGCTGATCGACCACTGTCGCCAGCGCGGTTTGCGCGTCGGCGTGGTCAGCCGGGGTTACGGGGCCAAACCGGCGCAACTGCCGTGGCGCGTCGAGGCCGATCAAACAGCTGATATTGCCGGCGATGAACCGCTGCTGATCGTCCAGCGCACCGGCGTGCCGCTGATGATCGATCCCGATCGCAGCGCCGCCGTCAAAGCCCTGCTCGCCAGCGAACCGCTGGACCTGATCCTCTCCGACGACGGCATGCAGCATTACCGCTTGGGCCGCGATCTTGAACTGGTGCTGATTGACGCGGCACGTGGCCTTGGCAATAAACGCTGCCTGCCGGCGGGTCCCTTGCGCGAGCCGGTCGAGCGCCTGCAAAGCGTCGACGGCGTGCTGTTCAACGGCGCCAGCGAGGATCGCCAAGACGGTTTTGCCTTTCAACTGCAACCCACCGCACTGATCAACCTGCGCAGCGGCGAGCGCCAGCCGCTCGAACATTTTGCGCCCGGTCAGGCGCTGCATGCCGTGGCCGGGATCGGCAATCCGCAACGTTTCTTCAATACGCTCGAAGCGCTAGACTGGCGCGCAATCCCCCATGCATTTGCCGACCACGCCGAGTACAGCGTGCAGGCCTTGAATTTCACCCCGTCATTGCCGTTGGTGATGACCGAAAAGGACGCGGTGAAGTGCCGCGCCTTTGCTGCTGCCGACTGGTGGTATCTGGCAGTCGATGCGTTGCCGTCACCGGCCTTCGTGGCCTGGTTCGACACGCAACTGATACGTCTGCTGCCCGGTCGGCTTTTGCCTTGACTGTTTATTTATCTGGGAATGCTCATGGACACCAAATTGCTCGACATCCTCGCCTGCCCTGTGTGCAAAGGTCCGCTCAAGCTCAGTGCTGACAAGACCGAATTGATCAGCAAGGGCGCTGGCCTCGCGTACCCGATCCGCGACGGCATCCCGGTGATGCTCGAGAGCGAAGCCCGCACCCTGACCACCGACGAGCGTCTGGATAAATGAGCACAGCCTTCACCGTTGTGATTCCCTCGCGTTATGCCTCAACGCGTCTGCCGGGCAAGCCGCTGCTGGATATTGCCGGCAAGCCGATGATCCAGCACGTCTGGGAGCAGGCGAGCAAAAGCAGCGCCACGCGTGTGGTGGTGGCGACTGACGATGCGCGCATTGTCGAGGCGTGCAAGGGCTTTGGCGCCGAAGTGGTGCTGACCCGTGAAGATCACAATTCCGGCACTGATCGTCTGGCCGAAGTCGCCGCCAAGCTGGGCCTCGAGTCTGACGCGATCGTGGTCAATGTGCAGGGCGACGAGCCGCTGATTCCGCCCAGCGTGATCGATCAGGTCGCGGCCAACCTTGCCGCCCACACCGAGGCGCGCATGGCCACTCTGGCCGAGCCGATCGAAGACGTGGAAACCCTGTTCAACCCCAATGTGGTCAAGGTCGCCAGCGACATCAATGGCCTGGCGCTGACCTTCAGTCGCGCCACCTTGCCATGGGCCCGCGATGCGTTCGCCAAAAGCCGCGAGCAATTGCCTGAAGGCGTGCCGTACCGTCGCCACATCGGTATCTACGCCTACCGCGCCGGGTTCCTCCAGGACTTCGTCAACTGGGGCCCGTGCTGGCTGGAAAACACCGAATCCCTCGAGCAACTCCGCGCCCTGTGGCACGGCGTGCGCATTCACGTCGCCGACGCGTTGATCGCGCCGCCGACCGGTGTCGACACCGTCGAAGACCTCGAACGCGTTCGTCGCCTGCTGGGGGCCTGATGCGCGTTCTGTTCGTGTGCCTGGGCAACATTTGCCGTTCGCCCACCGCTGAAGGGGTTTTGCGTCACAAGCTGCGTGCAGCGGGGCTGGCGGATCAGGTCGAAGTGGCCTCGGCCGGTACCGGTGACTGGCACGTTGGCAACCCGCCAGACAAGCGCAGCCAGGCTGCAGCGAAAGTGCGCGGTTATGATTTGTCGCTACAGCGTGCGCAGCAGGTCAGTCGCGCCGACTTCGCCAGCTACGACCTGATTCTGGCCATGGACAACAGCAACCTGCGCAACCTCAAGGCGTTGCAACCGTCCACTGGCAAGGCGGAGCTGGATCTGTTCCTGCGCCGTTATGCCGGGCTGGTCGATGAAGTGCCCGATCCGTATTACGACGGCGATCAAGGCTTCGAGCAGGTGCTGGATCTGATCGAAGCAGCCTGTGACCAACTGTTGATCGAAGTGAAGGGGCGCTTATGAGTCTGCCGGTGCAAGCGCAGGTTTCCCTGAAACCGTTCAACAGTTTTGGCGTCGACGTGCGTGCGCAACTGTTCGCCGAGGCCCACAGCGACGACGATGTCCGCGAGGCGCTGGCCTACGCCACGGCGCACGACGTGCCGCTGCTGGTGATCGGCGGCGGCAGCAATCTGCTGCTGACGGCGGATATTGCCGCGCTGGTCTTGCGCATGGCGACGCGGGGTATCCGCGTACTCAGCGATGACGGCAGCCGCGTGGTCATCGAAGCTGAGGCCGGCGAGCCGTGGCATCCGTTTGTTCTGCATACGCTGGCGTTGGGTTTTTCCGGTCTGGAAAACCTCAGCCTGATCCCGGGCACGGTCGGCGCTGCGCCGATGCAAAACATCGGCGCCTATGGCGTTGAAATCAAGGACGTGTTCGCCGGCCTCACTGCGCTGGATCGGCAGACCGGCGAATTGCGCGATTTCAGCCTCGAAGAATGCAACTTCGCTTACCGCGACAGCCTGTTCAAGCAGCAGCCGGGACGCTGGCTGATTCTGCGCGTGCGCTTCAAACTTGATCGCGGCGCGCAGCTGCATCTGGAATACGGCCCGGTGCGCCAGCGCCTGACCGAACAGGGCATCGAGCAACCGACGCCGAGCGACGTCAGCCGCGCGATCTGCAGCATTCGCAGCGAAAAATTGCCGGATCCGGCGCTGCTTGGCAATGCCGGCAGCTTCTTCAAGAATCCGCTGGTGTCCGCTGCACAAGTCGCGCAAATCAAGCAGGAACATCCCGACGTTGTGGCGTATGCGCAGGCAGACGGGCAAATGAAGCTCGCCGCTGGCTGGCTGATCGAACGCGCCGGCTGGAAAGGCTTTCGCGACGGTGATGCCGGCGTGCACAAATTGCAGGCGCTGGTGCTGGTCAACTACGGCACCGCCACCGGTCTGCAACTGCTGAGTCTGGCGCAGCGTATCCAGAAAGACATTGCCGAGCGGTTCAATGTCGAGCTGGAAATGGAGCCCAATCGGTATTGAGGCAGCCTAGAGCTTCAAGCTTCAAGCTTCAAGCTACAATCTGTTCAGTTAGTCAGCTACTGCTTTTGCTTGCAGCTTGTAGCTAAAAGCTTGCAGCTAAAAAGCCCTGTATCAGCAGGGCTTTTTTGTTAATGCTGGGTTAACTTAGTCAGCTAACGATACCAACCATTTGCTCCACCAAAGGCCCGGTGCAGACGTTCTGCTCAGCACAAGAGAGCCTGATTAGCCTGAGTCGATCTGCGCGAACCCACCGCTGATTTTCCGGCGGCAGATTGCTCGACCCGATAACCACGAAAAATATGCGGGCGTGCCCATGATTACCCTGAAACTCAACGGTCAAGACCATTCCCTCGACGTCACCGAAGACATGCCGCTGCTCTGGGCGATTCGCGATGTCGCCGGTTACAACGGCACCAAGTTCGGCTGCGGCATGGGCCTGTGCGGCGCGTGCACCATTCATATCGATGGCGCCCCCGCGCGCAGTTGCATCACCCCGATCGGCTCGGTGATCGGGCAGAACGTCACTACCATCGATAACCTGCACGCCGACCCGATCGGCAAAGTGGTCCAGCAAGCCTGGCTCGACAGCGCAGTGGCGCAGTGTGGTTACTGCCAGGGCGGGCAGATCATGTCGGCGACGGCTTTGTTGAAAACCAACCCGAACCCGAGCGATGCGCAAATCGAAGAAGCCATGGTCGGCAACATTTGCCGTTGCGGCACGTATAACCGGATCAAGACTGCGATCCGCCAGGCCTCCACTCACCTGAAGGAGGCCAAGGCATGAGCCGCCTGCCGAACGATTTCGCCCTGAGCAACCTCAGTCGCCGTGGTTTTCTCAAAGGCGTCGGCGCCACTGGTGCGCTGGTGCTGGCCGCGAGTTGGGGCTGGCAGGACGCGCTGGCCGAAGACAAGCCCAAACAGTTTGGCGCCGACGGCATGCCCAATGGCTGGATCGACGATCCGAAAGTCTATGTGAGCATTGCTGCCGACGGCACCGTCACCGTGGTCTGCAACCGTTCGGAAATGGGCCAGGGCGTGCGAACCAGTCTTGCCATGGTGGTTGCCGATGAACTGGAAGCCGATTGGGCGCGGGTCAAGGTGCAGCAGGCGCCGGGCGATGAAGTGCGCTTCGGCAACCAGGACACCGACGGCTCACGCAGCATGCGCCACTGGTACGAGCCGATGCGCCGTTGCGGCGCGGCCGCGCGGACCATGCTCGAGCAGGCTGCGGCGGCGCAGTGGCAAGTGCCGGTCGGTGAATGCCACGCGCAGTTGCATAAAATCATCCACAAGCCATCCGGCCGTGAGCTGGGCTATGGCGAACTGGCCGCGGCCGCCAGTGCCTTGGCCGTACCGGCGCGTGACACCCTGCGCCTCAAGCAGCCGGCGGAATTTCGCTACATCGGCAAGGAAGGCAATAAGGCCATCGACGGTGACGACATCGTCAACGGGCGTGCGGTCTACGGCGCCGACGTACATTTCGACGGCATGCTCTACGCCACCATTGCGCGCCCGGCGGTGTACGGCGGCAAGGTCAAGTCGCTGGATGACAGCGCCGCGCTGAAGGTGCCGGGCGTACTCAAGGTGATCCAGATCGAACCTCGTCCGTTGCCATCGGAATTTCAGCCATTGGGTGGCGTGGCCGTCGTCGCCAGCAATACCTGGGCGGCGATCAAGGGCCGCGAAGCGCTGAAGATCGAATGGGACGACGGCCCGAATGCCAGCTATGACTCCGTCGCCTACCGCAAGGAGCTGGAAGCAGCGTCGTTGAAGCCCGGCAAAGTGGTGCGTAACACCGGCGATATCGACAAGGCGTTGAGCGGCGCGGCCAGCACTCTGGAAGCGTCTTACTACCTGCCGCACCTGGCGCAGGCACCGATGGAGCCGATGGTCGCCATTGCGCGTTTCGACAAAGGTCTCTGCGAAGCCTGGGCGCCGAGTCAGGCCCCGCAAGTGACCCGCGAGCGCATCGCCGAACGTCTTGGCGTGCCGTTCGACAATGTCACCTTCAATGTCACCTTGCTCGGCGGCGGTTTCGGTCGCAAGTCCAAACCGGACTTTGTTGTTGAAGCAGCGATCCTCGCCAAGGAATTTCCCGGCAAGGCTGTGCGCGTGCAGTGGACACGCGAAGACGACATCCACAATTCGTATTTCCACACCGTGTCGGCCGAATACCTCAAGGCCGGCGTCGGCAAGGACGGCATGCCGTCTGGCTGGTTGCACCGCACTGTAGCGCCGAGCATCACCGCATTGTTCGCCCCGGACATGAACCATGAAGCGGCTTTCGAGCTGGGCATGGGCTTCACCAACATGGCCTACGCGATTCCCAACGTGCGTCTGGAAAACCCCGAAGCCAAGGTGCACACGCGGGTGGGCTGGTATCGCTCGGTGTCGAACATTCCCCATGGTTTCGCGATCCAGAGTTTCGTCGACGAGTTGGCGCACAAGGCCGGCGAAGATCCGCTGAAGTATCAGATCAAACTGCTCGGCGCCGATCGCCAGATCGACCCGCGCACCTTGAGCGAAGAGTGGAACTACGGCGAGTCACCCGAGCGCTATCCGATCGATACCGGACGCATGCGCACCGTGCTGGAAACCGCAGCGAAGGCAGCCGGTTGGGGGCGCAAGCTGCCCAAGGGCCGCGGTCTTGGCCTGGCAGTGCACTACAGCTTCGTCACTTATGTGGCGGCGGTGATTGAAGTCGAGGTCAAGGACGACGGCACGCTGATCGTGCACAAGGCCGATATTGCTGTGGATTGCGGACCGCAGATCAACCCCGAGCGCATCCGCTCGCAGTTCGAAGGCGCCTGCGTGATGGGCCTGGGCAACGCGGTACTGGGTGAAATCAGCTTCAAGGACGGCAAGGTCCAGCAGGACAACTTCCATATGTATGAAGTGGCGCGCATGTCGCTGGCGCCGAAAGAAGTCGCCGTGCATCTGGTCACGCCGCCGGGCGATGTACCGTTGGGTGGCGTCGGTGAGCCAGGCGTACCGCCGATTGCGCCAGCGCTGTGCAACGCAATCTTCGCCGCCACCGGCAAACGTATCCGCAACTTGCCCGTGCGTTATCAGTTGCAGGATTGGCAGAAGGCGCAGGCGTAATGGACAGCGTCGATCTGAACGTCCTGCGCAGCGTCCTTGAATGGCGCCGCGCCGGGCAGCGAGTGGTGCTGTTCAGCGTGGTGCAGACCTGGGGCACTGCACCCCGGTCGCCTGGTGCCATGCTCGCCTTGCGCGAGGATGGCGTGGTGATCGGTTCGGTGTCGGGCGGTTGCGTCGAGGATGACCTGATTGCCCGCCTGCACGACGGCCGTATCGCCAGCGATGGCCCGCCGGTGCAGTTGATTACCTACGGCGTGACCCGTGAGGAGGCGGCGCGTTTCGGTTTGCCCTGTGGCGGCACCCTGCGCCTGACCGAGGAGCGCGTTGGCGACCCGGCGTGGGTCGAAGAACTGCTCGCCCGTTGCGAAGATCACCAGATCGTCGCTCGCGAACTGAGCATCGAAACCGGCGAAGTGACGCTTGTGCCCGCCAGTAAAAGCGATTCGCTGGTGTTCGATGGCAAGACCTTGCGCGCCATTTATGGCCCGCGCTGGCGCCTGCTGCTGATCGGCGCCGGGCAGTTGTCGCGTTACGTGGCGGACATGGCGCGCCTGCTGGATTTCGAAGTGTTGATTTGCGATCCACGCACCGAGTTTGTCTATGGCTGGGAAGAGCAGCACGGGCGGTTTGTATCGGGCATGCCGGATGACGCAGTACTGAGCATTCAGACCGACGAGCGCACCGCGATTGTTGCGCTGACCCACGATCCGCGTCTGGATGACATGGCGCTGCTGACGGCGCTGGATTCGCCGGCATTTTACGTCGGCGCGCTGGGCTCGCGGGTCAACAGTCAGAAACGCCGCGAGAATCTGGCTCAGCTAGGCTTGTCGCAAGCGGCGATTGATCGCTTGCACGGGCCTATCGGTCTGCACATCGGTAGTCACTCGCCGGCAGAGATTGCCTTGTCGCTGCTCGCGGAGATCGTCGCGATCAAGAACGGCGTGGAGTTAAAGCAGAAAAAACCGCTGGAGGGCGCATGAGCCGATCCATCGCAGTGATTGTATTGGCAGCGGGCGAGGGCAGTCGTTTTCGCCAGATTGCCGGTCCCGACAAGGACAAATTGCTCGCTGACTGCACCGGGCGCGATGGCGCGGTGCGCTCGGTGATCGAGCAGGTGCTGGTGAGCTTGCCAGCGGAACTCGATAAGCGCGTATTGGTAACGACCGAGGCGCGGCCGCAGGCGATGCGCATGGCCCAGGCTTATGGTTGTGACGTTGTTTCGATCGAGTCGACCGGCATGGGCGACAGTATTGCCGCAGGTGTCGCTGCGTGTGCCGATGCGGATGGCTGGTTGATCGTGCTCGGGGATATGCCGTTCATCCTCTCGTCGAGTATTGAGCAAGTGGTCGCGGCGATGGCTGACGATGCGGTGAGCGTGCCGGTGCTGGGTGGTGAGTTCGGCCATCCGGTGGGTTTTGGCCGTTCGTTTGGCCCGGCGTTGTCCGGATTGTCCGGTGATCGCGGTGCCAAACCGCTGTTTGGGCTGGGCAGGGTGGTTGAGGTGGTGGTGAATGACCCTGGCGTGCTGTGGGATGTCGACGTGCCTGAGGCGCTGGTCTTCACACATTCCTGAACCATGCATGGACCCCTGTAGGAGTGAGCCTGCTCGCGATAGCGGTGGTTCAGCTAAATATCTGTCGCCTGACACTCCGCTATCGCGAGCAGGCTCACTCCTACAAGGGACGGTGTTCAGGCATAAATTAAAGGCATAAAAAAGCCCCGCCAGGCTTACACCGGGCGGGGCTTTTTAACGGCTTGGGAATTACACGAGAGGTTTCGGCTCGTGCTCTTTTTCCTCGGCCTCTTCGCGTTGCTCGACCGCGTCCTGAACGGAGCGTGGTGCCTCGGCGATCACCGCTTCAACCGATGCTTCTTCGGCAACCGGGGCAGGTGCTGCCTCGATCACTTCGGCAGCAGCGGCGGGTTCGGCAACCACAGGCGCCGCAGCGGCGGCCAGTTCGGCTTCCTTCTGCAGACGCTCGGCTTCACGCTTGCGACGACGCACTTCACGCGGATCGTTCGGTGCGCGACCGTTTGGCGTCAGGGCGCTGACCGGAGCCGGAGCTTCAACCACCGGGGCTGGCGCTTCGACGACGGCAGGGGCCTCGACAACCGGCGCTTCAACCACTGGCGCCGGGGCCGGCTCGGCGGCCGCGACCACTGGCTCGGAAACCATAGCCTCTGCAACTTCTGCTTCAGCGACTGGCGCTGGTGCTTCGGTCTTCGCAGGCTCGGCAGTCCAGTTGAAGGCAGTCTGCTCTTCGCGAACTTCACGCACGGTTTCGGTTACGGATTCAGCGACGGTTTCAGTTGCTGGTTCACTGATTACAACTGGCGCTTCAACAACAGCTTCTGGTTCCGCGACCGCTTCAACCTGAGGCTGAGCTTCGCGGACCGGTGTCACTTCGACTTCCGGAGCAGCAATCACTTCCACCGGGGTGTTAGCTTCGACAACCGGCGCTTCGACTGGAGCAGTTTCCAGTGTGGCGGCGGTAGCGCGTTCAGCCTGCTCGTGCGCCTGTGCTTCGGCCGGAGCGCTGATCGCGCTGCTGGCAACGGCGGCGGTGACGGCCAGGCCAGCGGCCAGATCGGCAGTGCTTGGCTCGCCAGCGTTTTCGTTGGATTCGGATTCTTCCGAACCTTCGATCACATTGCCGTTGGCATCACGCTGACGCTCACGACGGTTGCTGCGACGACGCTGACCGCGCGAGCGACGACGTGGACGATCGCCTTCGGCGCCGTCCTGACCGTCTTCCGGCAGCTGCTCTTCGTTGCTGATGACTTCTTCTTCGGCGACGGCAGCAGCGGCCTGTTCGGCGCGTGGCTGACGCTCTTCACGCGGCGGACGCGGGGCGCGTTCCTCGCGTGGCTGGCGGGCCGGACGCTCTTCAGCGGTGACGGCGGCGGCAGCGGCTACCGCTGGAGCGGCGTCCAGTGGCTCACGCAGTTCACGTACGCGTTCTTCACGCTCGCCGCGAGGCTTGCGGTCTTCACGCGGCGCACGCGGAGCACGTTCTTCACGCGGTGCACGTGGCGCGCGTTCTTCACGGGCGGCCGGCGCTTCGCTGCGGGCTTCACGAGGCTCGCGCACTTCGCGGGCTTCACGCGGCTGACGCTCTTCACGCGGCTCACGTGGGGCGCGTTCTTCACGCGGTGCACGTTCTTCGCGCGGCTTGCGTTCTTCATCGCGGCGACCGTTACGGTTGCGGCTCTGCTGACGACCGTTGCGACGCTCTTCGTTGCGCGCCGGACGTTCGGCAGCCGGTTTTTCCACGGCGACCGGAGCGGCAGGCTCTTCCTTGGTAGCGAACAGGCTGACCAGCGATTTCACCAGACCCTTGAACAGGCTTGGCTCTGGCGCGGCCACCGGGGCCGGAGCAGGGGCGGCTGGAGCGACTTCGGTCGGCACCGGCGCGTTGGCGCGGGCCGGGGCCGTCTTGACCGCAGCTTCCTGGCGAACCAGGGTGCGGGTCGCAGCGGCTGGCTGGACTTCTTCGACTTCGGCAGCGGCGGCAGCGATTTCGTAGCTGGACTGGTTGGTCGCGGCTTCCGGGCTGTCGTCACGCAGACGCTGAACTTCGAAGTGCGGCGTTTCCAGGTGATCGTTCGGCAGAATGACGATACGGGCACGGGTACGCAGTTCGATCTTGGTGATCGAGTTGCGTTTTTCGTTGAGCAGGAACGCAGCAACCGGGATCGGCACCTGAGCGCGGACTTCGGCGGTGCGGTCTTTCAGGGCTTCTTCTTCGATCAGGCGCAGGATCGCCAGCGACAGCGATTCAACGTCACGGATGATGCCGGTGCCGTTGCAACGCGGGCAGACGATGCCGCTGCTTTCGCCCAGCGATGGACGCAGGCGCTGACGGGACATTTCCAGCAGGCCGAAGCGCGAGATGCGGCCGATCTGCACGCGGGCACGGTCGGCTTCCAGGCATTCGCGGACTTTTTCTTCCACGGCGCGCTGGTTTTTGGCCGGGGTCATGTCGATGAAGTCGATGACGATCAGACCGCCGATGTCGCGCAGGCGCAACTGACGGGCGATTTCTTCGGCGGCTTCAAGGTTGGTCTGCAGGGCGGTTTCTTCGATGTCGCTGCCTTTGGTGGCGCGTGCCGAGTTGATGTCGATGGACACCAGGGCTTCGGTCGGATCGATGACGATGGAGCCGCCGGAAGGCAATTCGACGACGCGCTGGAAGGCGGTCTCGATCTGGCTTTCGATCTGGAAACGGTTGAACAGCGGAACGCTGTCTTCGTACAGCTTGATCTTGCTGGCGTACTGCGGCATCACCTGGCGGATGAAGGTCAGGGCTTCGTCCTGGGCTTCAACGCTGTCGATCAGCACTTCGCCGATGTCCTGGCGCAGGTAGTCGCGGATCGCGCGGATGATCACGTTGCTTTCCTGATAGATCAGGAACGGCGCGGAGCGATCCAGCGAGGCTTCTTTGATGGCGGTCCACAGTTGCAGCAGGTAATCGAGGTCCCACTGCATTTCTTCGCTGCTGCGGCCCAGGCCTGCAGTGCGCACGATCAGACCCATGTCGGCCGGAGCAACCAGACCGTTCAGCGCTTCACGCAGTTCGTTGCGCTCTTCGCCTTCGATGCGACGGGAGATACCGCCGGCACGCGGGTTGTTCGGCATCAGCACGAGGTAACGGCCGGCCAGGCTGATGAAGGTGGTCAGGGCCGCGCCCTTGTTGCCACGTTCTTCTTTTTCGACCTGAACGATGACTTCCTGGCCTTCGCTCAGGACGTCCTTGATGTTGACGCGGCCTTCGGGGGCTTTCTTGAAGTATTCGCGGGAGATTTCTTTGAGGGGCAGGAAGCCGTGGCGCTCGGAGCCGAAATCGACAAAGGCAGCCTCAAGGCTTGGTTCGATGCGAGTGATACGGCCTTTATAGATGTTGGCCTTCTTCTGCTCGCGTGCACCGGATTCGATGTCCAGGTCGTAGAGGCGCTGGCCATCTACCAGTGCAACACGCAACTCTTCGGGTTGAGTTGCGTTAATCAGCATTCTTTTCATGTAGTACCGTCGGTTTCCGGGCTGCCGGAAACGGCGTTCGGCACACACGACTTCTCACGGTCGGTGTCAGGTGCGTCGGGAGTGGTTGGCCATTCCCGTGTCCAGCGATGTCAGGCCAATTGGGCCGATACCGCGACGTACGCGTCCTGCTTGCTGTGGCTACTTAAGCACTCAGTCAGGAGGAGGAATCAACCAGCGGCTGTGGACGAGATGAAGCGTCTTGTAAAAGCTTGTTGCTACACAGTCCGGCGGTTGTGCATCTCCACCCTACACGTATCCCTGATAATTCGGGTGCTGCCGCGCGCAGAATCCGCAGCGGGTTGGCATTTACCGTGAGCTCCGAAAGGGGAGGTCACGCATCATGGCTAATTCAGGCGATGTTTCCGGAACAATCGCTCGGGGTCATTCGCAGCTGACTGCACTTTGTGAACTGGCCTCGAATGTCGCCTGCCGGGCGAGTCAGAACTCTGCCCGGCGGTGTAATTCAGGCCTCATGTCACCTGCGCTCGTTACAACCGCAAACTCCACCGTTACGTAGCGAAAGCCCCGTAGGACGGCCTCGCGCCCTGGTGAATTGCGTTGGTCAGGGCCGGTCTTTGACCGTGGTTCCGCTGTCCAGGCCGCTTTTGGCGGCGTTCGCGACTATAGCAGCAATGATTAAGTGCTTCAATTCCATAAAAATTGTTATCATCCGCGGCATGACAACTACTGCCCCTTCGACTCCAGGCGTTCAACTGCTTGAAGTCTCGCCGGAGTATGCCGGCCAACGAATCGACAATTTTCTCCTCGCCCGGCTCAAAGGCGTGCCCAAGACCTTGATTTACCGCATTTTGCGCAAAGGCGAAGTGCGTGTGAACAAGGGCCGGATCAAGCCCGAATACAAGCTGCAGGCCGGCGATATCGTGCGCGTGCCGCCGGTTCGCGTGCCTGAGCGCGACGAGCCGGTGCCGCTGGCTCAGGGTCTGCTGCAGCGTCTCGAGGCATCGATCGTCTACGAAGACAAGGCCCTGATCGTGATCAACAAGCCCGCAGGCATTGCCGTTCACGGTGGCAGCGGCTTGAATTTCGGCGTGATCGAAGCCTTTCGTCAGTTGCGTCCCGATGCGAAAGAGCTGGAACTGGTTCATCGTCTTGACCGCGACACGTCCGGCCTGCTGATGATTGCCAAGAAGCGCAGCATGCTGCGTCACCTGCACGAAAAACTGCGCGGCGACGGCGTCGACAAGCGCTATATGGCGCTGGTGCGCGGTAACTGGGCCACTTCAATCAAGCAGGTCAGTGCGCCGTTGCTCAAAAGCAATCTGCGTTCCGGCGAGCGCATGGTTGAAGTCAACGATGAAGGCAAGGAAGCCCTGACCGTGTTCAAGGTCCTGCGCCGCTTCGGTGATTTCGCGACCATGGTCGAGGCCAAGCCGGTCACCGGTCGTACGCACCAGATTCGCGTGCATACCTTGCACGCCGGGCATTGCATCGCCGGCGACAGCAAGTATGGCGACGATGATTTCACCAAGGAAATTCGCGATCTGGGCGGCAAACGCCTGTTTCTGCATGCCTACATGCTGACCGTGCCGCTGCCCGATGGCGGCAAGCTGACCTTGCAAGCCCCGGTCGATGAAATGTGGGCCAAGACTGTGGAGCGCCTGAGTGCAGCACCCTGATTACAAATTGTTGATTTTCGACTGGGACGGCACGCTGGCCGATTCCATTCACCGGATTGTCGAGGCCATGCACTCGGCGTCCGGGCGTTCCGGCTTCGAGCTGCGCGATGATTTCGCGGTCAAGGGCATTATCGGTCTGGGTTTGCCAGAAGCGATTCGCACCTTGTACCCGGAAATCAGCGATGCCGAAATGACCGCGTTTCGCGAGTACTACGCCGATCACTACATCGCTGCTGAAGCCGTGCCTTCGCCGTTGTTCGAGGGGGTCATCGAATCGATGGCGTCGTTTCGCGAGCAGGGTTATCACCTCGCGGTGGCGACCGGCAAGAATCGCCGCGGGCTCGATCGGGTGCTCAAGGCCAATGGCTGGGAAGATTATTTCGACATTACCCGCGCCGCCGATGAAACCGCCAGCAAACCGCACCCTCTGATGCTGGAGCAGATCCTTGCTCATTGTGGTGTTCGTGCCGAACAGGCGCTGATGGTGGGTGATTCGTCCTTCGATCTGCTGATGGCGCGCAACGCGGGGATGGGGTCGGTGGCCGTCAGTTATGGCGCGCAGTCGATCGAATCGCTGCAACAGTTCGAGCCGTTGCTGTCGATCGACCGGTTTTCTGAATTGCATGCCTGGCTGGGGCAGCAGGCTTAATACGTTTTTGGGGTGATGGCATGACCGACGAATGGAAAGCACCGGCCAAGGCAAGTGCCGACGACGGTGACGCGAAAAGCTGGAAGCTTTTGGAAAAAACCTTGCTGGCTGGCGTGCAGGAACAGCGTCGCTCGCGGCGCTGGGGGATCTTCTTCAAGCTGCTGACGTTTGTTTATCTGTTTGTTGCGTTGCTGCTGTTCACGCCACTGATGGACATGGAAAAGAGCGCAACGCGCGGCCCGAACTACACGGCGCTGATCGAAATTGACGGTGTGATCGCGGATAAAGAACCGGCGAGTGCCGACAATATCGTCGGCAGCCTGCGCGCTGCGTTTGAAGATAAAAAGGTCAAGGGCGTGATCCTGCGCATCAACAGCCCGGGCGGCAGTCCGGTGCAGTCGGGTTATGTCTATGACGAAATCAAACGGTTACGTGGCCTGCACCCGGAGATCAAGTTGTATGCGGTGATTTCCGATCTCGGTGCGTCCGGTGCCTACTACATCGCGAGCGCGGCCGATCAGATCTACGCCGACAAGGCCAGTCTGGTCGGTTCGATTGGTGTAACGGCAGCCGGTTACGGCTTTGTCGGTACCATGGAAAAGCTCGGCGTCGAGCGTCGCACCTACACGTCGGGCGAGCACAAGGCGTTCCTTGATCCGTTCCAGCCGCAGAAACCCGAAGAAACGGCGTTCTGGCAGAGTGTGCTGGACACCACGCACAAGCAGTTCATCAACAGCGTCAAGCAGGGGCGTGGCGATCGCTTGAAGGACAAGGAGCATCCGGAGCTGTTCTCCGGGCTGGTCTGGTCAGGTGAGCAAGCGCTGCCGCTGGGTCTGATCGACGGCCTGGGCAGTGCCAGTTCGGTAGCGCGTGACGTGATTGGCGAGAAGGAGTTGGTGGACTTCACGGTCCAGGAATCGCCGTTCGACCGCTTCTCGAAAAAGCTCGGCGCCAGTGTGGCCGAGCAGTTGGCGATGTGGATGGGTTTCCACGGGCCGTCGTTGCGATAAGCCTTCGCTGTATAAAAAAACCGGCCTTTCAATGGCCGGTTTTTTTCTGGGTCAGGGAATCTGTACGCCTTCAGCCAGTAGCATGTCGATCAGGCGAATCAGCGGCAGGCCGATCAGGCTGGTGGCGTCCGGGCCTTCGGTGGACTGGAACAAGCTGACGCCGAGACCTTCAGCCTTGAAGCTGCCGGCGCAGTCGTAAGGCTGCTCGGTGCGCAGATAGCGCTCGATGCGCGCTGGGTCGAGCTTGCGCATGTGTACGGTAAATGGCATGCAGTCGACCTGGCAGTGGCCGGTCTGGCTGTTGAGCAGGGCCAGGCCGGTCAGGAAGGTCACGCTCGCGCCGCTGGCCGCCATCAATTGCTCGCGGGCCTTTTCGAAGGTGTGTGGCTTGCCGATGATCTGTTCGCCAAGTATCGCCACCTGGTCCGAGCCGATGATCAAATGGCCAGGATGGCTGTCAGCCAGTGCTCTCGCTTTTTGTTCGGCGAGGCGTTTGACCAGCTCAATGGCCGGCTCGCCCGGGCGGTGGCTTTCGTCGATATCCGGCGAGCTGCAGACGAACGGCAAGTGCAGGCGAGCGAGCAATTCGCGTCGATAGGTCGAGCTTGAAGCAAGTAATAAAGGCAGCATGGGCGTCTCCTCAGGCAGGTGCGGATTCTAGCGGAGGCACGCAAGTGACGGACAGGGCACAATTTCCTTTGACATGGGTGGGTGCATCCCTATAATGCTGCGCCTATGTTGAATGACCCGATTCCACCTCACGTTGACCCGCGCAAATTGGCTGACCGTGGCACCACCCTTCAAGGTGAACTGCTGCTGGCCGATTTGAAGAGACTCTGCGACCCGCTTTCCGACGATGTCGGTACGGTGCAGGCCAAATTCGTTTTTGAACGAGATGAACGTAAATCTGTGGTAATCCACAGCTTTATCGACACCGAAGTCAAAATGGTTTGCCAGCGTTGTCTTGAGCTGGTCACCCTGCCGATCCACAGCGAATGCAGTTACGCCGTGGTGAAGGAGGGTGCGAATACCCAGTCGTTGCCGAAAGGTTATGACGTGCTGGAACTGGGCGAAGATCCATTGGATCTGCAGTCACTGATCGAGGAGGAGCTTTTGCTCGCCTTGCCCATTGTGCCTGCTCATCATCCGGAAGAATGCCAGCAGCCGGCGGGAGCAGATGAGCCCGAACCGAGCGAGGACGAGGTAACGCGGTCCAACCCGTTCAGTGTATTGGCGCAGTTAAAGCGTGACCCAAACGTTTAGGAGTTAATCAATTATGGCTGTTCAGCAGAACAAAAAATCCCGCTCTGCCCGTGACATGCGCCGTTCGCACGACGCTCTCGAGGCTAGCACCCTGTCTGTAGAAAAAACCACCGGTGAAGTTCACCTGCGTCACCACGTATCGCCAGAAGGCGTATACCGTGGCCGTAAAGTGATCGACAAGGGCGCTGACGAGTAATCACTTGTCCGCTCAAGTCATCGCGATTGACGCAATGGGCGGGGACTTCGGTCCCCGCAGCATTGTTCAGGCCAGCCTTGCTTGCCTGTCTGCTACGCCCTCGCTGCACCTGACCCTCGTCGGTCAACCCTCCCTTCTTGAAGAACTGATCAACGGCCAATCGGCTGCCGATCGCGCGCGCCTGACGATTGTGCCGGCCAGCGAACTCATCACCATGGACGAAAAGCCGACCCAGGCTCTGCGTGGCAAGCCGGACTCGTCGATGCGTGTCGCTCTTGAGTTGTTGCGTGATGGCAAGGTTCAGGCCTGCGTCAGCGCTGGCAATACCGGTGCGTTGATGGCGTTGTCGCGGTTTGTGCTGAAGACCTTGCCGGGCATCGATCGCCCGGCGATGGTGGCCGCGATCCCGACGCAAACTGGCTATTGTCAGTTGCTCGATCTGGGCGCCAACGTCGATTGCAGCGCCGAACATCTGTTGCAGTTCGCCGTCATGGGCTCGGTGGCGGCGCAGACGCTGGGTATTCATCGTCCGCGCGTGGCCTTGCTGAACATCGGTACCGAAGACATCAAGGGCAATCAGCAGGTCAAGCTGGCGGCAACGCTGTTGCAGGCGGCGCGTGGCATCAACTACATCGGCTTCATCGAAGGCGACGGTTTGTACCGTGGCGAGGCGGATGTGGTGGTGTGCGACGGTTTCGTCGGTAACATTCTGCTCAAATCCAGCGAAGGCCTGGCGACGATGATCGCTGCGCGCATTGAAGCGTTATTCAAGAAGAATCTTGCCTCGCGGGCGGTAGGCGCGCTGGCGCTGCCGCTGATGAAGCGCCTGCAGGCCGATCTGGCGCCGGCGCGACATAACGGCGCAAGCTTTCTCGGCTTGCAGGGCATCGTGGTGAAAAGTCACGGGTCGGCCGGCGTTCAAGGCTTTCAGAGTGCGATTTCCCGGGCGCTGATCGAGATCCAGGAGAACTTGCCCGAGCGCCTCCACGGTCGTCTGGAGGACCTGTTGTCTTAGGCGTTTTCGTCGGACAATGCTTAAATGTGACCGCCCGGTTCAAAGGGCCATCCAAACTGTCAGTTTCTGGCGTCCCGAGCGGGGCGTTATTTTCCGACGACAAGATCATTAGGGGCTTGTTACATGTCTGCTTCCCTCGCATTCGTCTTTCCAGGACAGGGTTCGCAGTCCCTCGGCATGCTGGCCGAGCTGGGCGCGCAACATCCGCTGATCCTCGAAACCTTTCAAGAAGCCTCTGCTGCGCTGGGCTATGACCTGTGGGCGTTGACCCAGCAGGGCCCGGAAGAGCTGCTCAATCAAACCGACAAGACTCAACCGGCGATTCTGACCGCCTCGATCGCCCTGTGGCGTCTGTGGCTGGCGGAAGGCGGTGTGCGTCCGGCATTCGTTGCCGGTCACAGCTTGGGTGAATACAGCGCGTTGGTCGCTGCTGGCAGCCTGACTCTGGCTGACGCGGTCAAACTCGTCGAGCGCCGCGGTCAGCTGATGCAGGAAGCGGTTCCGGCCGGGCAGGGCGGCATGGCTGCCATCCTCGGTCTGGAAGACGCTGATGTGCTGGCAGCCTGCGCCGAAGCCGCGCAAGGCGAAGTCGTCAGCGCGGTGAATTTCAACTCGCCGGGCCAAGTAGTGATTGCCGGTGCCAAGGCTGCCGTCGAGCGCGCCATTGAAGGCTGCAAGGCCCGTGGCGCCAAGCGTGCGATGCCATTGCCGGTGAGCGTGCCGTCGCACTGCGAGCTGATGCGTCCGGCCGCCGAGCGCTTTGCCGAAGCCGTCGCCGCCATCGACTGGCAGGCACCGCAGATCCCGGTCGTACAGAACGTCAGCGCGCAAGTGCCGGCCGACCTGGAAACCCTCAAGCGTGATCTGCTCGAACAACTCTACAAGCCAGTGCGCTGGGTCGAGTCGGTGCAGACGCTGGCCGCCAAAGGCGCGACCAATCTGGTCGAATGCGGTCCGGGCAAGGTCCTGGCCGGTCTGAACAAGCGCTGCGCCGAAGGCGTTGCGACTTCCAACCTCAATACCCCAGATGCCTTCGCTGCCGCTCGCGCAGCGCAGGCCTGAATCAGGAGAAACTTGCATGAGTCTGCAAGGTAAAGTTGCACTGGTCACCGGTGCAAGCCGCGGTATCGGCCAGGCCATCGCGCTGGAGCTGGGTCGTCAGGGCGCTATCGTTGTCGGCACCGCGACCTCCGCGTCGGGTGCCGAGCGCATTGCTGCAACCCTGAAGGAAAACGGTATCCAGGGCGCTGGTTTCGAACTCAATGTCACCAGTGACGAATCGGTCAGCGCAGTGCTGGCGGGCATTCAGGAGCAGTTCGGTGCGCCGGTGGCGATTCTGGTCAATAATGCCGGCATCACCCGCGATAACCTGATGATGCGCATGAAAGACGATGAATGGTACGACGTGATCGATACCAACCTGAACAGTCTGTATCGCCTGTCCAAGGGCGTTCTGCGTGGCATGACCAAGGCGCGTTGGGGTCGAATTATCAGTATTGGCTCGGTGGTGGGTGCCATGGGCAACGCCGGCCAAGTAAACTATGCAGCCGCCAAGGCCGGTCTGGAAGGTTTCAGCCGGGCGATGGCGCGTGAAGTCGGTTCGCGTTCGATTACGGTCAACTCGGTGACCCCAGGGTTCATCGACACCGATATGACCCGCGAGCTGCCTGAAGCACAGCGTGAAGCCTTGCAGACGCAGATTCCGCTGGGTCGTCTGGGGCAAGCTCAAGAGATCGCGTCCGTGGTCGCTTTTCTTGCATCCGACGGTGCGGCATACGTTACCGGGGCTACAATCCCGGTGAACGGTGGGATGTACATGTAAGTAAAATGTGACGGATTGCTTCAAAAAAATGTCATACGAGCTGTCTAAAATCCGTTATAAAGCTGCAATCTATTTATAGGCAGAGGGTCGCAGGGTTCGAGGAGTGAAGCTTTCAGTTGAAAAACTGAAAAGTCTTTCTATACACTTACCCACTGGCCAGCTGCCTGAATTTGTCCATTAGGAGTGAAAACAAGGTATGAGCACCATCGAAGAGCGCGTCAAGAAAATCGTTGCCGAGCAACTGGGCGTCAAGGCGGAAGAAGTAGCAAAAACGATTCTTCCTTCGTTGAAGACCTGGGTGCCGACTCCCTTGACACCGTTGAGCTGGTGATGGCTCTGGAAGAGGAATTCGAGACCGAAATCCCTGACGAAGAAGCTGAAAAGATCACTACTGTACAAGCTGCAATCGACTACGTTAACGCCCACCAGGCGTAATCGTTTTTAGTCGTCGCTAGCTGTCATGGAAAAACCGCACTGCCATTACGGCGTGCGGTTTTTTCTTTAGGCCTGATGCAAAGTCGTCATTCGAAAAAGGAGAGTGCTGTGTCGCGTAGACGCGTCGTAGTCACCGGTATGGGTATGTTGTCGCCACTGGGCACGGATGTGCCGAGCAGTTGGCAGGGCATTCTGGCTGGCCGCAGTGGCATTGGTCTGATCGAACACACCGACCTTTCTGCCTATTCCACCCGTTTCGGCGGCTCGGTCAAAGGCTTCAATGTCGAGGAATACCTGTCGGTCAAGGAAGCGCGCAAGCTCGACCTGTTCATTCAGTACGGCCTCGCCGCAGGCTTTCAAGCCGTGCGCAACGCCGGGCTGGAAGTCACTGACGCCAACCGTGAGCGCATCGGCGTTGCCATGGGTTCGGGGATCGGCGGTCTGACCAATATCGAAGAAACCAGCCGTACCCTGCATGAGACAGGCCCACGACGGATTTCACCGTTCTTCGTGCCAGGCTCGATCATCAATATGATTTCCGGTTTCCTGTCCATCCATCTGGGTGCCCAGGGACCTAACTACGCCATCGCCACTGCATGCACTACCGGTACGCACTGCATCGGCATGGCGGCGCGCAACATCATGTACGACGAAGCCGACGTGATGATTGCCGGCGGTGCCGAAATGGCCGCGTGCGGTCTGGGCATGGGCGGCTTCGGCGCGTCCCGTGCGCTGTCGACCCGCAACGACGAACCGACCCGTGCCAGCCGTCCGTGGGACAAGGGCCGTGATGGTTTCGTGCTGTCCGACGGCGCTGGTGCGCTGGTGCTCGAAGAGCTGGAGCACGCCAAGGCGCGCGGCGCGACCATCTATGCCGAACTGATCGGTTTCGGCACCAGCGGTGATGCCTTCCACATGACCTCGCCACCGGCCGACGGTGCCGGTGCCGCACGCTGCATCACCAATGCGCTGCGCGACGCGAAGATCAATGTCGATCAGGTGCAATACATCAATGCTCACGGTACTTCGACACCGGCCGGCGACCTTGCCGAAGCCAATGCGATCAAGTCGGTGTTCGGCAACCACGCCTACAAGCTGGCGGTCAGCTCGACCAAATCGATGACCGGTCACTTGTTGGGTGCAGCAGGCGCGGTCGAGGCGATCTTCAGCGTACTGGCTATCAACAGCCAGGTGGCGCCGCCAACCATCAACCTCGATGAGCCGGACGAAGGCTGCGACCTTGACTTCGTGCCGCACACGGCGCGCAACATGGACATCGACGTCGTGCTGTCGAACTCCTTCGGTTTTGGCGGCACCAACGGCACCCTGGCGTTCCGCCGGTTCGCAGGCTGATGGACAGCTGGGTCGACGGTCAACCGGCTGACAGTCTGTCGCTGAAAGATCGCGGCCTGGCTTACGGCGATGGTCTGTTCGAAACCATCGCCGTGCGTGGTGGCCAGCCGATCCTGCTGGAACGGCACCTGGCGCGTCTGGCCGAAGGCTGTGCGCGTCTGGCCATCACGGCCGATATCGAGCTGATTGGCGACGAGCTGCTGCGTTATGCGGCAGCGATGGGCGAGGGCGTACTCAAGCTCATCCTCACGCGTGGCGACGGTCAGCGCGGTTATGCGCCCGATCCGACGGCACCAGGTCGCCGCATTCTGCAAGGCAATCCTCCTGCCGCTTATCCCGCTGCCCATGCCGAGCACGGCATACGCCTGTTTCCCTGCAACACGCGGTTGTCCAGGCAGCCGCTGCTGGCCGGGCTCAAACACCTCAATCGACTCGAACAAGTACTCGCCCGCGCCGAATGGCAGGACAGCGAGCACGCCGAAGGCTTGATGCTCGACCGCACCGGACGCGTCATTGAAGGTGTGTTCAGCAATCTGTTCATCGTGCGCGACGGCGTGTTGATGACTCCGGATTTGCAGCGCTGTGGCGTCGCCGGTGTGATGCGCGCAGAAATATTGTTTCAGGCCGAGTCATTGGCCATCCCCAGCCAAATCTCTGATATCCGCCTGGAGCAGCTGCAATGGGCCGATGAAGTGTTCGTCTGCAACAGCGTGTATGGCGTGTGGCCGGTACGCGCTTACGCTGCACTGAGCTGGCCGGTTGGCCCGCTCACCCGTAAACTGCAAACCCTTGCCCGCGCCCTATTGGATGCCTGATTTGTGAGACGTAAACTTTTGCTGCTGCTGGAAACCGGACTGGTTCTGGCAGGGCTGCTGTTGGGCGCCAGCGCCTGGAAGATTCACAGTGCGCTGGAACAGCCGCTGAACATCACCCAGGAAGAATTGCTGGATGTGCCGAAAGGCTCGACGCCGACCCGGACTTTTCTTTCCCTCGAAACCGATGGCGTCATCAAGGACGCGTTCTGGCTGCGTGTCTATTGGCGCTTCAACCTCGCCGGCACGCCCATCCACAGCGGCGAATACCGCATGCAGCCGGGCATGACCGTCAACGGTCTGATCGACTCATGGAAGCGTGGCGATGTGGTGCAATACAGCCTGACGCTTGTCGAAGGCTGGAATTTCCATCAAGTGCGCGCCGCGCTGGCCAAGGATGAAAAGCTCGAGCAGACCCTGAACGGTTTGAGCGACAGCGACGTCATGGCGAAGATTGGCCATAAAGGCTTGTTTCCGGAAGGACGCTTCTTTCCCGACACCTACCGTTTCGTGCGCGGCATGTCCGATGCCGAGTTGCTGAAAAAGGCCTTTGCTCGTCTCGACGAAGTGCTGGCCAGCGAGTGGGAAAAACGTTCTGCCGATGTGCCTTACAAAGAGCCGTATCAGGCGCTGATCATGGCTTCGCTGGTCGAGAAGGAAACCGGCGTACCGCAGGAGCGCGGGCAGATTGCCGGGGTCTTCGTGCGGCGCCTGGCGCTGGGTATGCAACTGCAGACCGACCCGACGGTGATTTACGGCCTGGGCGATCGTTACACCGGCAAGCTGACCCGCGCGCACCTGAAAGAACCGACGCCGTACAACACCTATGTGATTCCTGGCCTGCCGCCAACGCCGATCGCGATGGTCGGGCGTGAAGCGATTCACGCTGCGCTGAATCCGGTGGAGGGCACCAGCTTGTATTTCGTCGCCCGTGGTGACGGCAGCCACGTGTTCTCCGATGATCTGGATGCGCACAACAATGCGGTGCGCGAGTATCAGCTCAAGCGCCGTGCCGATTACCGCTCCAGCCCCGCACCGGCAACAGCGCCGGAAACCCCGGCAGCCGAGGAAGCGATACCGCCAGCCTCGCCCAATCCCGCGCCGGAAACACTGCCACAGGTTACGCCGCAGGAGCCTGCGCCGGCACCAGACGCCGCTGCCCCCGAAAACGCGCAATGACTTTGATTAAGGACTGCCTGTGACTGGCTTGTTTATTACCCTCGAAGGCCCGGAAGGCGCCGGCAAAAGCACCAACCGCGAATACCTCGCCGAGCGCCTGCGCGCCGCCGGTATCGAAGTTGTGCTGACCCGTGAGCCGGGTGGCACGCCACTGGCCGAGCGGATTCGCGATGTGCTGCTGGCCCCGGCCGACGAAGTCATGAACCCCGATACCGAGCTGTTGCTGGTCTTCGCCGCGCGTGCGCAGCATCTGGCCGAGGTGATTCGTCCGGCGTTGGCGCGTGGCGCCGTGGTGCTGTGCGACCGGTTTACCGACTCGACGTACGCTTATCAGGGCGGTGGTCGCGGCTTGTCGCTGGAGCGCATCGCCACCCTGGAAAGCTTCGTGCAGGGCGACCTGCGCCCGGACCTGACGCTGATCTTCGATCTGCCGGTAGAAATCGGCCTGGCGCGTGCCAGCGCCCGTGGCCGACTCGATCGCTTCGAACTTGAAGGGAGAGCCTTTTTCGAAGCAGTGCGCAGTGCGTTTCTCAAACGTGCCGAAGCCGATCCTGCGCGCTATGTGCGGATCGACGCCGGTCAGCCATTGGCCAAGGTGCAACAATCGCTGGATACCCTGATTCCGAATCTGGTGGAGCTGAGCCGTGGCTGAGGCCTATCCGTGGCAAGACAGCCTCTGGCAGCAACTGGCCGGGCGTAGCCAGCACGCCCACGCCTATCTGCTGCACGGCCCGGCCGGTATTGGCAAACGGGCCTTGGCCGAGCGTTTGATGGCCAGCCTGCTGTGTCAGCGTCCGGCCCCGGAAGCGTGCGGCGAGTGCAAATCATGCCTGCTGCTCAAGGCCGGCAGCCACCCGGACAATTACATTCTTGAACCGGAAGAAGCCGACAAGGCCATCAAGGTCGACCAGGTGCGCGATCTGGTCAGTTTCGTCGTGCAGACCGCGCAACTGGGCGGGCGCAAAGTGGTACTGATCGAGCCGGTCGAGTCGATGAACATCAACGCCGCCAACGCCTTGCTGAAAAGCCTTGAAGAGCCGTCTGGCGACACCGTGTTGCTGCTGGTCAGCCACCAGACCAGCCGTTTGCTGCCGACGATCAAGAGCCGCTGCGTGCAGCAGGCCTGTCCATTGCCGGGCGAGGCGATGAGTCTGCAATGGCTGGCGCAAGCGTTGCCGGAGTGTTCCGAAGAAGAACGTGTCGAACTGCTGACGCTGGCGGCCGGTTCGCCGTTGATGGCGGTCAGCCTGCAAGCCCAAGGCGTGCGCGAGCAGCGCGCGCAGGTGGTCGAAGGCGTGAAAAAGTTGCTCAAGGGCCAGCAGTCGCCGACGCAATTGGCTGAGGAATGGAAAAACATTCCGATGCTGCGCCTGTTCGACTGGTACTGCGACTGGTCGAGTCTGATCCTGCGTTATCAGCTGACTCAGGACGAGGCTGGCCTCGGTCTGCCTGACATGCGCAAGGTTGTGCAGTACCTGGCGCAGAAAAGTGCGCAAGGCAAAGTCCTCGATATCCAGGACTGGATTCTCGCCCAGCGGCAGAAGGTGCTGAGCAAGGCCAACCTCAATCCGGCGTTGCTGCTCGAAGCTTTATTGGTGCAATGGGCGGGATTGCCTGGTCAAAGATAGAAATGTGTACCTAGACTCTGAACATCAGCAGTGGAGGTGAGCATGCTTGAACCGATCAGCCCCGGCCCGCGCAACGGCATTTTGTCTTTGACGATCAAGGACAAATCCGTGCTGTATGCCGCCTATATGCCATTCATCAAGAACGGTGGCTTGTTCATCCCGACCAACAAGAGCTACCGGTTGGGCGACGAGGTGTTCATGCTGCTCAATCTGATGGACGAGGCGGAGAAGATCCCGGTTGCCGGCAAGGTCGCCTGGATCACGCCCAAAGGTGCGCAAGGCAATCGTGCCGCCGGTGTCGGCGTGCAGTTCAACGATGGCGACGACACCGCGCGCAGCCGCATTGAAACCCATCTGGCCGGAGCGCTTAAGTCCGACCGTCCCACCCACACGATGTAAGTTGCCGTTTTTATGCTCGTAGATTCCCATTGTCACCTCGATCGCCTTGACCTCGCCGCCCATGACGGCTCGCTGGATGCTGCGCTCGATGCAGCTCGCGGGCGCGGCGTCGGGCACTTTCTGTGCATTGGCGTCAGCGCCGACAACGCCGCCGACGTCAAAGCCCTCGCCGAGCGGTATGCGGATGTGGATTGCTCGGTTGGCGTGCATCCGCTCGACGTCCAGCCCGGCGCGGCGCCGGCGCTCGACTGGCTGCTGCACGAACTCGATCACCCGAAAGTGGTGGCAATTGGCGAAACCGGTCTCGACTATCACTACGAACCGGAAGCCGCCGAGCTGCAGCAAGCGTCCTTCCGCCTGCACTTGCAGGCGGCGCAACAGACCGGCAAACCGGTGATCATCCACACCCGCGGCGCCCGTGCCGACACGCTCGAGCTGCTGCGTGAAGCCGCATTGCCCCAGGCCGGTGTGCTGCACTGTTTCACCGAAGACTGGGACATGGCCAAAGCCGCGCTGGACATGGGCTATTACATTTCCCTGTCGGGCATCGTTACGTTCCGCAATGCCTCTGCGTTGCGCGATGTCGCCAGCAAAGTGCCGGCGGATCGCTTGCTGGTGGAGACCGATTCGCCGTATCTGGCGCCGATCCCTTATCGCGGCAAGCCCAACCTGCCGCAGTATGTGCGCGAGGTGGCGGAGTTCCTGGCGATGCTGCGCGGCGAGAACTACGAGCGATTTGCCGAGCAGACCACTGAGAACTTCAAGCGTCTGTTTCCCTTGGCGAGTGTTAAATCTGCCCTGTAGCGACTGGCCAAATCGCAGGCAAAAAAAACCCGGGTTCTGGGGGGTGAATCCGGGTTAAGACCATTAGGAGTAAAACAAAGGCACGCGGTCCCTTGGTACCTTTACCGGCGCGACACTTGGGGGAGATGTCGCCCGACAGTTCAAGTATTGATCAGTCTGGCGCGCAGTCCAGTAAGCCGGTCGGGGTTTTTAAACAAATTTGGAATACGTTTGCTTCAGTTGAGTTCTCATTGCTCCTGAAACGTTCTCAAAATGAACGGCAAACACAGATATGGTCGATGATCCGTGCATTTTTGCGCAAGTTAGGCATAATACGCGGCTTCGTATTTTGACCCTTCAGACCTTTTCTTATGCACAAAGAACCTCGTAAGGTCCGTGAGTTTCGTCGCCGCGAGCAGGAAATTCTCGATACCGCGCTCAAGCTGTTCCTCGACCAGGGTGAAGACAGTGTCACCGTCGAGATGATTGCGGATGCCGTGGGTATCGGCAAAGGCACGATCTACAAGCACTTCAAATCCAAGGCCGAGATCTATCTGCGCCTGATGCTCGATTACGAGCGCGATTTGAACGAGCTGCTGCATTCGGCGGACGTCGACAAGGACAAGGAAGCGCTGTCGCGCGCCTACTTCGAATTTCGCATGCGTGACCCGCAGCGCTATCGCCTGTTCGACCGTCTCGAAGAGAAGGTTGTCAAAGGCAATCAGGTGCCGGAAATGGTCGAGGAGCTGCACAAGATCCGTGCCTCGAACTTCGAACGCCTGACGCTGTTGATCAAGGGCCGCATCAGCGAAGGCAAGCTGGAAGACGTGCCGCCGTACTTCCATTACTGCGCTGCCTGGGCGCTGGTGCACGGCGCAGTCGCGCTGTACCACTCGCCGTTCTGGAGCAATGTGCTGGAAGATCAGGAAGGCTTCTTCCAGTTCCTGATGGACATTGGCGTGCGCATGGGCAACAAGCGTAAGCGCGACCCGGAAATACCGAGCAGCTGAGCCATTCAGCAGCCTTATTGCGCCGTGATTTTGCTACAGGTCGCAATACCGCAGGAATATACTCAGGCATAGGGCTTGCTAAAACTTGAATTCTGAGTCAAGTTTTAGCCGCTCGATTTTCCATCGCCGGAGTGATCATGATCGTTGACCGTCAAGGCAGGCGTTTTCGCAATTTGCGTATCAGCCTGACTTCCGCCTGCAATTACGCCTGTACCTACTGCGTGCCGAACGGCAAGCGGCTGGTGGCGGCGCAGGATGAGCTGTCGGCCGCAGCCATGGCCCGCGGCGTGGCGTATCTGATCGAAGCGGCCGGCATCGAGCGCTTGCGCATCACCGGCGGCGAGCCGCTGGTCAGCCCCAAACTCGAATCGTTCATGAGCGCCGTCGGCAAGATGGGCCTGGACGACATCAGCCTGACCACCAACGGCCAGCTCCTGACGAAAAAACTCCCCTTGCTTGTCGATGCCGGTTTGCGCCGCATCAACGTTTCCCTCGATACCCTTGACCCGGCAGCCTTCCGCAGCATCGCTCGTGGCGGTGATCTGGCCAGCGTGCTCGACGGCATGCAGCAGGCTGCCGCGGCGGGCATGAAGATCAAGGTCAACATGGTGCCGTTGCGCGGGCAGAACCTCGATCAGGTGATGCCGCTGCTCGATTACTGCCTCGAACGCGGATTCGAACTGCGCTTCATCGAGCTGATGCGCATGGGCCATCTGGCCAAGGATTCCAATGCGTTCCTGCAGCAGTTCGTCAGCCTCGAGCAACTGCTCAGCCTGATCGGCGAGCGCTACGAGTACGCGCAGACCGATGCGCCGATCGATGCCACGGCGGTTCGTTACGCGATTCCCGGTCTGGGTAACTTCGGCGTGATCGCCAATGAAAGCGTACCGTTCTGCCGGACCTGCTCGCGCCTGCGCCTGTCTTCGACCGGTTGGTTGCATGGCTGCCTGTCGTCGAGCAACCGCCATTATGTCGGTGATCTGCTCGACAAGCCGCGGCATGAGGCGTTGCCGGCGTTGCAGCGCTTGCTGATCAAGGCGCTGGGGGACAAGCAGGAGGTGGCGTTTTCCGGTGGTGCGACAGTCATGAAGATTATCGGCGGCTGAATTACCGCCTTCGCGAGCAGGCTCGCTCCCACAGGGGAATGCATTCCTAGGTGGGAGCGAGCCTGCTCGCGAATGCCTCTGGCGCTGAATTTCCCGAGCTGGCGCAAAAGCTGCATTCAACGGCCATTCGCCGGTTTTCCGTCACCGGCCTTTGGAGGAATAGGATGCGTAGCCTGGTTTTGCTGCTGGCCGTTTTGGCGCTTGGCGGCTGTATGACTGTCAGCGATATGGCCGAGGGCACTCGCTACCAGATGAGCGATGCCGGTTTGCTGGACCACAGCGACAGCCGTCGCGTGAACAATTTCCGCATTCAGCCGGACTCGTTCATCTACATCGCTCAGGGCGCTTTTGCACCGCCGGGCGGTTCTTACCCGCGACCTAACGTAGTTGCCGAAGAAGCCTTCAAGGGTTTTGTCGAGTACTTCCCGATGGTCCGCCGCGCCCGCGCTCCCGAAGGCCTCGACCAAGCCATGGGTGAAGCTCGCGATGCCGGCGCGCATTACTTGCTGTACACGCGTTTCGCCAAGGCTGATGACCGCATCGGCAACTCCGATGAGTGGCTCGATCAGGAAGCGGTTGACCGCCTCGGTATCGACGGCGGGGTGATTCAGATCATGTTGATCGAGACCAGCACCCAGTATTTGATTGATACTGCACGGATCAAAAGTCGTGGCGGTTTACTGACGTTCCACGACAACAAGCCTGAAGACCTGATCGGCCCGCCACTGGCGCAATACGCACGCAGTTTGCTGGGGATCGGTGACCAATAACCAAAGGAGAGCACCATGAGTGGCCCGCAAAAAGCCAATTACCTGTTGGGACAGATCCCCAAAACCAAAGGCCTGCCGCCGGTGCACTTGTGGAATCCGGACTTCTGCGGCGACATCGACATGCGCATCGCCCGCGACGGCACCTGGTATTACCTGGGCACGCCGATCGGGCGCAAGCCGATGGTCAAGCTGTTCTCGACGATCATCCGCCGCGACGGCGATGATTATTTCCTGATCACCCCGGTCGAGAAGGTCGGCATCAAGGTCGACGATGCGCCGTTCGTGGCGATCGCCGTTGAGGTGGAAGGCGAGGGCGAAGCGCAAGTGCTGCGCTTCACCACGAACGTCGACGAAATCACCGAGGCCGGGCAGGAGCATCCGCTGCGTGTAGAGATCGATCCGACGACGCAGGAGCCGGCGCCCTATGTGCATGTGCGCACAAATCTTGAAGCGCTGATCCACCGCAACGTGTTCTACGAGTTGGTGGAATTGGCCGTCAGCCGCGAAATCGATGGCCAGCGCTGGCTGGGCGTGTGGAGCGGCGGCGAGTTCTTTCGCATCGGCCTCGAACCTTAAAACCCGTACCCCTTATAGGGGTGAGCCTGCTCGCGATGACGGTGTGACAGTCGACAGTGCGTTGACTGATACACCGTCATCGCGAGCAGGCTCACTCCTACAAGGGTTTTGTACTCCAGCTGAAAAATCCCGTTGACTGTTATTCGTATGATGATTAGCGTGTTCACCCATCGCGAACCGCTTTGAGGTGTTCATGTCCAGCAGCTTTCATGCGTCAACCGTTGACTGGCTGGGCAGCTGGATCGCCGCGGGCCAGGTGCGGCCGGGGCAGACCATCAAGGTCGAGGCGGATCTGGGCGAACAGCTCGGGGTCAGCCGCACGGTGATTCGCGAAGCGATCAAAACCCTCGTTGCCAAAGGCATGCTCGAAGTCGGGCCGAAAGTCGGCACGCGAGTCTTGCCGGTGCGGCGCTGGAACCTGTTCGATCCGCAAGTGGTCGGCTGGCTGTCGCGCAATGGTTTGCCGGAGAACTTCGTCGACGACCTGCTCGATCTGCGTCGCACCATCGAACCGATGGCGGTGCGCTGGGCCTGCGAACGCGCAACCCCGGAGCAGATCGAAGCAGTGACAATGGCCTATCACGCGCTTGAACGCGCGGTGGACAGCGGCATCGATTACAACCGCGCCGACCAGGCCTTCCACGAATGCATTCTCGACGCCAGCCACAATCAATTTATCGAACAGATGGTCCCGGCCCTCGGCGCGCTGCTCGCGGTGTCGTTCGAAGTGTCGGCCGCCGACCCGGATGAACTGCGCCGCACGTTACCGATCCACAAAGACATGGCCGACGCCATCGCCGCCCGCGACTCAACGCGCGGCGTGTGGGCGTGCATGACCCTGATCGACAACGCAGACTTGGCAATAAAGCGTTTTTACCCGAAGGTCATGGCCGACAAAAAAGCCAGCTGAACACACCGATCCCCTGTAGGAGTGAGCCTGCTCGCGATGAGGCCAGTCAGTTGATATCAACGTCACTGACACACCGCGATCGCGAGCAGGCTCACTCCTACAGAAAACAACAATAATGGAGCCCTCAAATGCAGTGGACCGCCCTGACCGAACACCGCGCCCAGCTCGGTGAAGGTCCTTTCTGGGATGCGCCGACCCAGGCGCTGTACTGGGTCGATATCGCCGGCAAACAGGCGCTGCGTCTGATTGGCCAGAACGTGCAGATCTGGCAGATGCCCGAACACGTGTCCGCATTCATTCCGTGCAGCAGCGGCGATGCGCTGGTGACCCTGAGTAGCGGTGTCTATCGCCTTGATCTCGATTCGCCGGGCCTTGAACCGCGGCTGACGCTGTTCTGCGTCGCCGACCCGCAACCCGGCAACCGCCCGAATGAGGCGCGCTGCGATGCGCAAGGCCGGTTATGGCTTGGCACCATGCAGAACAACATCGGCGAACAGGGGGAAGACCTGCCGATCGTACGCCGCTCCGGCGGTTTGTTCCGGGTCGATCCGGATCAACGCGTCACACCGTTGCTGCTCAATCTGGGCATCCCCAACACCCTGCTGTGGAGTGACGACGGCACCAGAGTGCTGTTCGGCGACAGCCTCGACAGCGCGCTGAATCAATATTTCATCCGCACCGACGGCAGTCTCGACGATGCGCAGGTTTTTTATAAATCCGATCAGCACGGCGGCCCGGACGGCTCGGCGATGGACGCTGAAGGTTACATATGGAATGCGCGCTGGGACGGCAGCTGTCTGCTGCGTCTGACGCCCGACGGCGTTGTCGACCGCAAGATTGATTTGCCGGTCAGCCGTCCGACCAGTTGCGTATTTGGCGGCGCCGACCTGAAAACCCTCTACATCACCAGCGCGCAGAGCCCGCTTGACCATCCGCTGGATGGCGCGGTGCTGTCGATGCGCGTCGATGTTGCAGGAAAACTCTGTACGCGTTTTGCTGGGTAAATCCCATAATATGGGATGCAAAATTATATATTGAGATTATTTGGCGGTCAGGTTTATAGTCGGCTCCAGCAGTAACACGCACTCACACTTTAAAAAGAACAAAACAGGTGAAGTGATGCAGCGAATGTTTATCGCACTCCAGCGCGAAGTCCGTCCCTCGCCACGGCTTGTAGTCGTTGGCGCGCACTTGCCTGTTCAATTCTGTACGCCTTGCAAACCGGACATCGGTCGATGCCCGGTTTTTTTGCGCCTGCGCACAGGAGGCCTGACCCGTGGCTGAAGCGCTTACTCTGCCGCCGGTGCCTGCACCGCCCAAAGGTGAACGTCTGCGAGGCAAGGTCGTGCTGCTGACCGGCGCTGCGCAAGGCATCGGTGAAGCCATTGTCGCTGCGTTCGCCTGCCAACAGGCAAAACTGCTGATCAGCGACATCCAGGCGGAAAAAGTCGAAAACGTCGCCGCGCACTGGCGCGCTCAGGGCTACGACGTGCAAGCCCTGCAGGCCGACGTTTCACGTCAGACCGATCTCAACGCCATGGCCAAACGCGGCGTTGAACTGCACGGGCGGATCGATGTGCTGGTCAATTGCGCCGGGGTCAACGTGTTTCGCGATCCGCTGGAAATGACCGAAGAAGACTGGCGCCGCTGCTTCGCCATTGACCTGGACGGCGCCTGGTACGGCTGCAAAGCGGTGTTGCCACAGATGATCGAGCAGGGCGTGGGCAGCATCATCAATATCGCCTCGACCCATTCCAGCCACATCATTCCCGGCTGCTTTCCGTACCCGGTGGCCAAACATGGCTTGCTCGGCCTGACCCGTGCGCTGGGCATCGAATACGCGGCCAAAGGCATTCGCGTCAACGCCATCGCGCCGGGCTATATCGAAACGCAACTGAACGTCGACTACTGGAATGGTTTCGCCGACCCGCACGCCGAGCGCCAGCGCGCCTTCGACCTGCACCCGCCGAAACGCATCGGCCAGCCGCTGGAAGTGGCGATGACGGCGGTGTTTCTCGCCAGTGACGAAGCACCCTTTATCAATGCTTCGTGCATCACCATCGATGGTGGGCGTTCGGTGATGTACCACGACTGAATGAACGAATTTGCAGGGCTGAACTACGCTTGCAATCCAATCATCATACGATATGACTATTTTCAACACGCTCCACTGAGAACACGCTTCAACGCTTTTCAAACCTTGCTCAAAAAAAATAACAAGGAGTCATCTGATGAAACGTCGATTCGGGATTCGTACCCTCTGCAGCACTGCCCTGGCGGTCACTGCGTTCAGCCTGAGCAGCGCGCTGCTCGCCGCCGACGCGGTGAAGATCGGTTTTCTGGTCAAGCAGGCCGAAGAACCGTGGTTCCAGACCGAGTGGGCCTTCGCTGAAAAAGCCGCCAAGGACAAAGGCTTTGAACTGATCAAGATCGCTGTGCCCGATGGCGAGAAAACCCTTTCGGCCATCGACAGTCTTGCGGCCAATGGCGCCAAGGGCTTCGTGATCTGCCCGCCGGATGTGTCGCTCGGCCCGGCGATCATGGCCAAAGCCAAAATCAACGACCTCAAGGTAATCGCTGTCGACGACCGTTTTGTCGACGCCAATGGCAAGTTCATGGAAAACGTACCGTACCTGGGCATGGCTGCGTTCGAAGTCGGCCAGAAGCAGGGCGACGCCATGGCCGCTGAAGCGAAGAAGCGTAACTGGGACTGGAAAGACACCTACGCGGTGGTTAACACCTACAACGAACTCGACACCGGCAAGAAGCGCACCGACGGTTCGGTCGATGCCCTGAAGAAGGCCGGCATGCCAGAAGATCACATCCTCTTCGCCGCGCTGAAAACCCTCGACGTACCGGGCAGCATGGACGCCACCAACTCGGCGCTGGTGAAACTGCCGAGCGCGGCGAAAAACCTGATCATCGGCGGCATGAACGACAACACCGTGCTGGGCGGCGTGCGCGCCACCGAAGCGGCCGGTTTCGCCGCGACCAACGTGATCGGCATCGGCATCAACGGCACCGACGCCATCGGCGAACTGAAAAAGCCTAATAGCGGCTTCTTCGGTTCGATGCTGCCAAGCCCGCACATCGAAGGCTACAAGACCGCCGAGATGATGTACGAGTGGATCACCACCGGCAAAGAGCCGCCGAAGTACACCGCCATGGATGACGTCACCCTGATCACCCGCGAAAACTTCAAGCAAGAGCTGGAAAAAATCGGCCTGTGGAACTGACGCAGCGACGGCCCGGATAACCGGGCCGTTTATCGGTGTGAAGAGGTGGCTTTATGCACGCGCAAGTACAGACACAAGAACAACACAGCGCCAGCGGCAGCCTGCGTTTCAACGGGATCGGCAAGACCTTTCCCGGCGTGAAGGCGCTGGACGGCATCAGTTTCGTCGCACATCCTGGCCAGGTTCATGCGCTGATGGGCGAAAACGGCGCCGGCAAATCGACCCTGCTGAAAATCCTCGGTGGCGCCTATATCCCGAGCAGCGGCGAGTTGCAGATCGGCGAGCAGACCATGGCGTTCAAATCGACCGCCGACAGCATTGGCAGCGGCGTCGCGGTGATTCACCAGGAACTGCATCTGGTCCCGGAAATGACCGTGGCCGAGAACCTGTTTCTCGGCCACTTGCCGGCCAGTTTCGGTTTGATCAATCGCAGCGAGCTGCGCCAGAAAGCCTTGAATTGCCTCAAAGGCCTGGCCGATGAAATCGACCCGCAGACCAAGGTCGGGCGCCTGTCGCTCGGCCAGCGGCAACTGGTTGAAATCGCCAAAGCCTTGTCGCGCGGCGCCCATGTGATTGCCTTTGACGAGCCGACCAGCAGCCTTTCGGCGCGGGAGATCGACCGCTTGATGGCAATCATCAGCCGCCTGCGCGATGAGGGCAAAGTGGTGCTTTACGTGTCCCATCGCATGGAAGAAGTGTTCCGTATCTGCGATGCGGTGACGGTGTTCAAGGACGGTCGCTACGTGCGCACCTTCGACGACATGAGCCAGCTGACCCACGATCAATTGGTGACCTGCATGGTCGGTCGTGACATTCAGGACATCTACGATTATCGCCACCGCCCGCGCGGCGCCGTGGCGTTGAAAGTCGACGGCCTGCTCGGCCCGGGGCTGCGCGAGCCGATCAGTTTCGAAGCGCACAAAGGCGAGATCCTCGGCCTGTTCGGGCTGGTCGGGGCAGGGCGCACCGAGCTGTTTCGTTTGCTCAGCGGGCTGGAGCGCAACACCGCCGGACGCCTCGAATTGCGCGGTCACGAACTGAAGCTGCGCTCGCCGCGCGACGCGATTGCCGCCGGCATTCTGCTGTGCCCGGAGGACCGCAAAAAGGAAGGCATCATTCCGCTGGCCAGCGTCGCCGAGAACATCAATATCAGTGCCCGGGGCGCGCATTCGAGCCTCGGCTGCCTGATTCGCGGTTTGTGGGAGAAGGGCAACGCCGACAAGCAGATCAAGGCGTTGAAAGTGAAAACCCCGCATGCCGGGCAGCAGATCAAATTCCTCTCCGGTGGCAATCAGCAGAAGGCCATTCTTGGTCGCTGGCTGTCGATGCCGATGAAGGTCCTGCTGCTCGACGAACCGACCCGCGGCATCGACATCGGTGCCAAAGCGGAGATTTACCAGATCATCCATAACCTCGCCGCCGACGGTATTTCGGTGATCGTGGTGTCCAGTGACCTGATGGAAGTGATGGGCATTTCCGACCGCATTCTGGTGCTGTGCGAAGGCGCCCTGCGCGGCGAAGTCAACCGCGACCAGGCCAATGAATCCAACCTGCTGCAACTGGCTTTGCCGCGCCACCGCGCTGACGGCGTGGCGAACTGAGAGGTGACTATGATGACAACCCAAAACGAAACCCTGCCGACCGAGCGCAAACCGCTGGACATGCGGCGCTTCCTCGACGACTGGGTCATGCTGCTGGCGGCGATCGGTATTTTCATTGCCTGCACGCTACTGATCGACAACTTCCTCTCGCCGCTGAACATGCGCGGGCTCGGCCTGGCGATTTCCACCACCGGCATCGCCGCGTGCACAATGTTGTACTGCCTGGCATCAGGGCATTTTGACTTGTCGGTCGGCTCGGTAATCGCCTGTGCCGGTGTGGTCGCGGCAGTGGTAATGCGCGACACCAACAGTGTGTTTCTCGGCGTCAGCGCGGCGCTGGCGATGGGCCTGATCGTTGGCCTGATCAACGGCATCGTGATCGCCAAATTGCGCGTCAATGCGTTGATCACCACGCTGGCAACCATGCAGATCGTCCGCGGCCTGGCCTACATTTTTGCCAACGGCAAAGCGGTCGGCGTGTCGCAGGAATCGTTTTTCGTCTTCGGTAACGGCCAGTTGTTCGGCGTGCCGGTGCCGATTCTGATCACCATCGTCTGCTTCCTGTTCTTCGGCTGGCTGCTGAACTACACCACCTACGGGCGCAACACCATGGCCATCGGTGGCAACCAGGAAGCGGCGCTGCTGGCCGGTGTCAACGTTGACCGGACCAAGATCATCATCTTTGCCGTGCATGGCTTGATCGGTGCGCTGGCCGGGGTGATTCTGGCGTCGCGGATGACTTCCGGGCAGCCAATGATCGGTCAGGGTTTCGAACTGACAGTGATCTCGGCCTGCGTGCTGGGCGGGGTGTCGCTGAGCGGCGGGATCGGCATGATCCGCCATGTGATTGCCGGGGTGTTGATTCTGGCGATCATCGAGAATGCGATGAACCTGAAGAACATCGACACGTTTTATCAGTATGTGATTCGTGGTTCGATCTTGTTGCTGGCCGTCGTCATCGATCGCCTGAAACAACGCTGAATCCATCCCCAACACGAAACCTGTGGGAGCTGGCTTGCCAGCGATTGCGGTATAACATTCAACATTAACTTTGGATGTGCCGCCGTCATCGCTGGCAAGCCAGCTCCCACAGGGGATCGCTCCAGCTCCCCGCCTTCTGTCACCTTCCTCAAATATCCCTTGCCCGCCACGTCCCCTTTCGGTTATCAATTTGTACATGATTAGACAGGTACGATTCGACAAGAAACAACGGGTGGTCGACGAGCTCGTCCGGCGCATCGAAAGCGGCCTCATGGAGGACGGCTTTCTGTTGCCCGGCGAGCATCAGTTGGCTCAGGAATTCAAGGTCAGCCGTGGCACGCTGCGCGAAGCGCTGGCCGAACTGAAGCGGCGCAATTACATCGCCACGCAAAGCGGTGTCGGCTCCATCGTCACGTTCGACGGTGTTGCCCTCGATCAGCGCAGCGGCTGGGCACAGGCGCTGGCCGACAGCGGGGCGCTGATCAACACTGAAGTACTGCGCCTGGAAGCCGTGACGCGGCCCGATCTGCTGGTGCGTTTCGGCACCGACCAGTTCATCACCCTCGACCGTCGTCGGCGCGCCACTGACGGTACGCTGGTGTCCCTTGAACGCTCATTGATGCCAGCCAGTGGCGGCCTGGAAAGCCTGCCGCGTGTTGGCCTGATCGACAATTCCCTGACCATCACTCTGGCCGCTTACGGCTACATCGGCGAACGCGGCGATCAATGGATCGGCGCTGAACCGCTGAATGCCGAAGATGCCGAACTGCTCGGTCGCCCGGTCGGTACGGTTTTCCTCAAAGCCCTGCGCACCACCTACGACCGCCAGAACCGTTTCATGGAGCAGGTCGAAAGCCTGCTCGACCCGGTGCATTTCCGTCTGCACCTGCAATTCGGAGAATCGCAATGACCACGCTTAACCGTGCCCTCGGCGCTTTTTATGGTCTGGCCCTCGGTGATGCGCTGGGCATGCCGACGCAATCGCTAAGCCGCGAAACGATCAAGGCGCGTTTCGGCCAGATCACCGATCTGCAGGACGCCGGGCCGCTGCAACCCATCGCGGCGAACATGCCCAAAGGCTCGATCACCGACGACACCGAACAGGCGATTCTGGTCGGTGAATTGTTGATCGAGGGCAAGGGCCACATCGAGCCGGCGATCCTCGCGCAACGCCTGATCGAGTGGGAAGCCGAGATGCAGGCCAAAGGCTCGCAGGACTTGCTCGGCCCCTCGACCAAACGCGCCATTGAAATGATTCTCGCCGGCCATTCACCGGAAGAGGCCGGGCGTTACGGCACCACCAACGGCGCGGCGATGCGCATCACCCCGGTCGGGATCGCCGCCGATGTGGCGGATCGCGAACGGTTTATCGCAGCCGTGGTGCAGGCCTGCCAGGTCACCCACAACACCACGCTGGGAATTTCCAGCGCGGCGGCGGTGGCGGCGGTGGTGTCTGCTGGCGTCAATGGTCTGGATCTGGGCGAGGCGTTGAACCTCGGTCAGCAAATCGCGCAGCAGGCAGAAACCCACGGGCACTGGGTCGCCGGCGGCCGAATCGGCTCACGGATCAGTTGGGCGCGCACCATCAGTGTCGACAGCGACAAGGCGCTGCTGGCGGATCTGCTCTACGACGTCATCGGCACTTCGGTGGCGTCGCAGGAATCGGTGGTGGTCTCGTTCGCGTTGGCGCAACAGGTGGCCATCGGTGAGATGAACGCTTTCGAAGCGTTGTGCATGGCCGCCAGTCTGGGTGGCGACACCGATACCATCGCGGCGATACTCGGCGCGATGCTGGGCGCCTGCCTGGGGCTTGAGTGTTGGCCGGAGCCAATGATTGAAACGGTGAAATCGGTCAATCAGCTGCAGCTTGAGCCGTTGGTGCAGGGGCTGTTGGCCTTGCGTTGACTGGGCTGGCGCCATCGCTGGCAAGCCAGCTCCCACAGGAAAGTGCACATTTTAAGGTTCACTCTGTACCTGTGGGAGCTGGCTTGCCGGCGATAGGCGCACCAGAATTTTTGAATCATTCATCCGCAATGGATCGCGCAGACAGGCCCGGGACGGCCGCAATGTCTTGTTTTGCATCATTGCCACAACCACAAAAAAGGCAAACAGGAGCACGTTCATGAGTTCATCGACCGCTGGGCAGAGCGCCGGGCAACTGGAAACCCGCGGCATCGAGCCGGTGCCGGAAGCCGAGTGCAACGGCCATCCTCTGCAGCTGTTCTGGGTCTGGTTCGCTGCCAATATTTCCATTCTTGGCCTGCCATTGGGCGCCACGCTGGTGGCGTTTCGCGGGCTGGCGATCTGGCAGGCGATCATCGTCGCGATCCTCGGCGCCGCCGGTTCGTTTGCGGTGGTCGGGATCATTTCGATTGCCGGCCGACGGGGCCGCGCGCCGAGCCTGACTCTGTCACGAGCGATCTTCGGCGTACGCGGCAATATCGGCCCGACGCTGGTGTCGCTGATGTCGCGCCTGGGCTGGGAGACGGTCAACACCACCACCGCCGCGTTCGTGTTGCTGTCGCTGTGTTCGATCCTGTTCGGCTCTCCGGTGGAGGCAAAAAGTGCGCCGCTGCTGACGCTGATCTTCATCGCGATTTTCGTCTTGCTGACTCTGGCGGTGTCCGGCCTGGGTCATGCGACTTTGCTGGTCATTCAGAAGTGGGCGACGTACGTGTTCGGTGCGCTGAACATTCTGGTCGGTGGCTTCCTTTGCGCGACCATCGACTGGAGCGCGGTGTTCAACGCCACGCCGGCGCCGCTGAGCGCGATGATCATCGGCATCGGCACCATGGCCGCCGGCACCGGGATCGGTTGGGCCAACGCTGGCGCGGATATGTCGCGCTATCAGCACCGCAGCGTCAAAGCCGTGCGGCTGGTCGCTTCTGCTGCGTTCGGCGCGGGGATTCCGTTGGTGCTGCTGATCACCCTTGGTGGCTTGCTGTCGGTGGGCAACAACGATCTGGCGTCGGCGACTGACCCGATTGTGGCGATCCGCGACATGCTGCCGACCTGGATGGCCGTGCCATATCTGATCACTGCGTTCGGTGGTCTGCTGCTGTCGAACAACCTGTCGGTGTACTCCGCCGGCCTGACCACGCTGACGCTGGGCCTCAAGGTCAAACGCGTCTACGCGGTGGTGGTGGACATCGTCGCGATCTTCGCCGGTTCGATTTATTTCATGCTGATTGCCGACAGCTTCTACGGCCCGTTCATCACCTTCATTTCCCTGCTGGCGGTGCCGATCACGGCGTGGGTCGGGATTTTCGTGGTCGATCTGATCCATCGTCATTACTACAGCCCCAAGGACCTGCTTGACGTCAGCCCGAGCAGCGCCTACTGGTACCACGGCGGTATCGAGTGGCGCGCGTTTGGCGCCTGGGCGATCGCCATCGTGCTGGGTTTCAGCTTCACCACTATCGGCACCACTGCCGAGAACGTCTGGTTCAAAGGTTTCCTGTCCGACTCATGGCTGGGCCATAACGGCCTCGGCTGGATCGTGACGTTTGTCGTTGCCGGCGGCCTGTACCTTGTATTGGGCGGGGCGAAAGATCGCCGCGCCGCGCAACCCGAGAATGCTCATGCCTAAGATGTTGCACACCGGCCAGGTCATCATCGACCTGGTCATGGCCGTGGAAAAACTCCCGCAGATTGGCGGCGACGTGTTGGCGCAGTCGGCGGGATTCGAAGCGGGCGGCGGGTTCAATGTCATGGCGGCAGCGGTGCGCAACGGCCTGCCGGTGGTTTATCTCGGTCGCCACGGCACCGGACGTTTCGGCGATCTGGCGCGGCAGGCGATGCAGGCTGAAGGCATCTGCATCGGTATTGCTGAACCTGCTGAACGCGACACCGGTTTTTGCGTGGCGCTGACCGATGCCTCGGCCGAGCGCAGTTTCATCTCCTACATCGGTGCCGAAGGTGAGGTGACCAGCGAGGACTTGCACAGCGTTGCCGCCGAGACGGGCGATTATGTCTACCTCAGTGGTTACAGCCTGCTTCACGAGGGCAAGGCGCAAGCGTTGCTCGACTGGACGCTGGCCTTGCCGAAGGGCATCAACGTGGTGTTCGATCCGGGGCCGTTGGTGGAATCGCCGGATTCGCCGTTGATGCAGGCGCTGCTGCCGCGCATCGATGTGTGGACCAGCAACAGTGTCGAGGCGCTGCGTTTTACTGGAGCCGATGAGCTTGGTATCGCGATGGATCGCCTCGCGGAACTGCTGCCGGAAACCGTGCTGATGGTCGTGCGCGACGGTCCGCAGGGCTGCTGGATTCAGCAGGCCGGGAAGCGCCGGCATGTGCCGGGGTTTGCTGTTAAAGCGGTAGACAGTAACGGTGCCGGCGACGCGCATGCCGGAGTGTTTATCGCCGGGCTTGCGCAGGGGCTGAACGCAGATGAATCCGCGCGGCGGGCGAACGCGGCGGCGGCCTTGGCGGTAACGCGCTGGGGGCCGGCGACAGCGCCGGGGGTGGCTGAGGTGGATGCGTTTATCCGCGAGTTCTGCGGCGACTGATGCATCGCAATCGCTGGCAAGCCAGCTCCCACAGGGTCTTAGGGTATAAGTGCGATAGTGCAACCACCCGAAAAATCTGTGGGAGCTGGCTTGCCAGCGATGAGGCCATCAGACTCAACCGGCCTTGCGCAACGCCTCAATCAATTCCTGCTTGCGCATTGAAGAGCGTCCCGGAATATTCTTCGCCCGGGCTTCCTTCATCAGGCTGTCGACGGTCTGCGCATCCTTCGAGGTTTCGCTGCTACGCGAATGCCCCTTGCGACTGGCCACAGCACGCCGCGACGACTCCTTGCGATCTTCCGACTTGGCGCTCGCCGGTTTTTTACGCCCTGAGCCGCCGGACTTCTCGCCGCCACCCGATTGCTTGTTCACGGTCGCCCACGCGCGGGCTTCCGCTTCATCTTTCGACACGCCCTTTTTCTCGTAGCTGTCTTCGATGTGCTCGGCCTTGCGCTTCTGTTCACTGGTGTATTTGTCTTTGCTTCCGCGAGGCATGGGATTTCTCCTCTTGTGTGCAGATACAGCCGCTCGCCGCACCGGCAGCGAGCGACTTCGCAACTACTGCTGATCGAGTTTCTGCGCCGCTTCAACGCCGGCGGCGCTGAGCTTGATCGGCAGGTTCAGCGAGTGTTCGCCCGCTTCGCTGCAAGTCACATGACCATGGTGAATCAGACCACGCTCCTGCAGGGCGGCGAGGGCGCTGGCCACGACTTTCTCGCCCCGGTAATTGTCCAGCACCTCCTTGCCCAAACCGTTGGGATGCGCGTGCAGCAGGCGGGTGAGGACTTCTTTTTCCAGGTCTTTGTCGACGTTCATGGTTACCTCTTCATGGGAGTGAATAGGGCGCTCGCGTCGGCGAACTGCTACTGACCGGCGCCTTCGGAGCCGGAGCCACCGGTGGTGGTTTTTGAACCGACACCGGGGCCGGCATTGTCCGGTGCAGCCGGTGAATCAGGCGTGTTCATCCCGCCCTGACGGCCCGGATCGCTGCCTTGCGTGCGCGGGTCAGTGCCGGTGGCCGGCGGCTGATTGATCAGCGGCACGCCGGAGCCATCGGTGTTCATGCCGGGGGCACTGTTGATGGCTGGGGCGCGAGGCGGGGTCGGATCGGTAGGGCCAGTGCCTGCTGCCGTGGACGAGGCGGCGAATACCGCAGGGCAGAGCAGGGCGCTGAAGACGAAAGCGGTCAACCTTGACGGGATCATAGGGCTTCTCCAGTGATTGGAATCCTTACCCTTGATTGGTCCGCCGCGCGTGGGGATTGGTGCCTGAGGATCGACGAACGGTCGGCGTCGGCCTGAGGTTTTTTGCAGTGAATCGGCGCCATAGCAGGCGACCGATTGTGATCAACCAGTTCGCCAGCGCCACACCCGACAACGTCAGCAGCAATGACGCCATGCCTTGCTCGACGATGAGTTTGCCGGCGAGCAAGGGGAAGCCGAACACCCCGATAAAGTACGCGAGGCTGAACAGCAACAGTGCCTGGGACGTGCTGCCATCAGGTGCTTCGTTGGCGGCGAGGCCGTTGATCACCGAGTAGGTCAACCCGTAACCGACTCCGAGCATGACCGCCGCCAGCAGATAGCTGAGGCCGCCGTTGACGCCGAAGGCGAACAGCATGACCGACGCGAGCATCACACCCGACAGCAGGCACGAAGCGCGTAACGGATCGCGTTTGATCACGTAGCCTGCGATCAACATCCGGCTGCTGATCGCCGCGCCCATGAACCCCACAAAAAACCACGAATAATCCAGCGCTCGCACGGCGGCGTAGCTGGTCTGGAAACTCGACAACCCGCCAAACACGCAACCGCCCAGACCGACCATGATGATCGGCAGCACAGCTCGAGAGCTGAGCACCTGAGTGGTCGCGCGCCAAGTGATTTTCGCTGTGGTGGTTTGCGATGGGTTCAGTCTCGGGGCGAGTCGCCAGAACAGCAGCGCACCGACCAGGCTTGCCAGCGCAGCCAGATAAAAGGCTGAAGCGAGCGGTAAATCCAGTGCACCGGCCGCCCTTCCGAACAAGGGGCCGCTGCCGATCCCGCTCATCATGCTGCCGGACAGCAAGGCGAAATATTTCGCGCGCTGAACCGGGGCCACCAGGCTGGCAACGATGATCGGCCCCAGGGTGTAGAACACTCCCCAACCCAATCCCAGCAGTAAACCGAAAAACACCAGCCCGTTACCGACCCCCGGAGTCATCGCAAAGCCCAGACTCGCCGCCACCAGGAGCAGGGCGAACAAGGCAACCGAGCGCGCCGCACCGAGCAGGTCCACGAGGTGACCACAGCCCAGGACGGCAACAAAGGTACTGAGCATCGCCGCCGAAATCACCGTGCCTGCGTCATGTTCATTGCCGCCGCGCGCACCGATCAACAGCGCCAGCAAAAACGTCGAACCATATGACAGCGACAGCAGATAACTGGCGAGACAGAACAGACCGAACAGTTTGCCTGACACCTTGGGTGTTGCCTGGGACATGGCGCGCTTCCTTGAGCGAGGGAATTAACCTTGTCTGTTTATCACGGCGAATGTGCGCGTCAGGTGTGAGGTTGCTGAAGTCAGGATCGTGCTTTGCCGGAGTAAAAGATCAGACGATGCCGATTTCTTCCTTGAACTGCTCCATGAAACCTTTCAAACGCTGATGGCGAATCTGCGCCAGGCGCTGGCCAGTGGCGGTCTGGAAGCCCTCGGCGAGGTGCAGCAGTTTGGTCTGGAAGTGGTCCAGACAAAAGCGTGTGTCATCATAGTCGCGGTGATGCGCCTCGGGGTCTTGCGGATCGTAAAGGGCCGCCCCCATGCGCCCGGCGACATAAAACGTCCGCGCGACGCCGAGCATGCCCAGCGAGTCGAGGCGGTCGGCGTCCTGGACGATTTTCGCTTCGCGGGTCAGCGCAGTGATGTTGGCGGAGAAGCTGTGGGCTTCGATGGCGTGGGCGACCTGGGTGATTTTTTCGTTGGGCCAGTTCAGCGCTTTCAGGACGGACGAAGCCTTGTCCGCTGCCAGACGCGAGGCCTGAGCGCGCAACGGCGAATTTTTCTCGACGGATACGCAATCGTGCAGCAGCACTGCGGCGAGCAAGACATCGAGCTCACCGCCTTCCGTTTCATGCAGCGTGCGTGCGTTGTGCCAGACGCGCTGCAGGTGGGCGAGGTCGTGGGCGCCGTCGTCTGAAGGCTGCAGCGCGTGGGGTAGCAATGCTGATGCAAGTGCCTGCATGGGCGTGAAATATTCAACGGTCATAAACATCCTTTCAGATTGTCGCAAAACCTGTGGGAGCGAGCCCGCTCGCGAAGGCATTCTGTCAGTTGACCTTAGGACTGACTGAAAGGACGCATTCGCGAGCAGGCTCGCTCCCACAGGATCAGCAATGTTCAGCAAATCAGATAAGTTGGTCCGTTTGCCATGTGACGAGCGCCGCTGCGCGCCTTAGTATGGCGCTTTAATTTGCACACAAGGCCCGTCCATGACGATCGAAATCCGCCCGGCGACTCCCAGCGATGCACCGCAGATCCTCGCCTTCATTACCGAACTCGCCGATTTCGAAAAGGCCCGCCACGAAGTCATCGCCAGCGTCGCCGACATCGAACGCAGCCTGTTCGGCGAAGGCGCCACCGCTCATGGCCTGATCTGCCTGCGCGACGGCTTGCCAATCGGTTTCGCGGTGTTCTTCTTCAGCTATTCGACCTGGCTGGGCAGCAATTGCCTGTACCTCGAAGACCTCTACATCACCCCCGAACAACGCGGCGGCGGCGCCGGCAAAACCCTGCTGCGCCATCTCGCCAAAATCGCCTGCGCCAACGACTGCGGCCGCTTCGAATGGAGCGTGCTGGAATGGAATACCCCGGCGATCGAATTCTACAAATCTCTGGGCGCCCAGCCGCAGGAAGAGTGGGTGCGGTATCGCATGGATGGCAAGGTGTTGCGGGATTTTGCCGAGGGTTGATTCTCAAGGTGATCGCGGAGTTTTTACGGTGTTCTCATCAATGGCTTCCCAATTGCCCCTCAGCAATCCAGCCAGCGCCTGTCGCACAGAGATCTTGAAGGCCCCGGCTTTTTCTTCGTCGAATGCCGATTTCCAATAGGTGTAGCCCTCGTTGAATTCTGGAACCTGCGCAGTTTTCCCGACGCGTCGGATCAGGCTGCGCTGCAAGGCTTTCGCTCGAAACGGCATATGGGGCATTGCGGTGAATTCAGCGCCCGTGGCCGGGTTGATCATCTGAATGTCGTCTACCCGGATATGGACGACCTCACCGTACTTGGGGTACTCCTCGATTTTGAGGATGGTCAGGGTCGAGTTTTCTTCGCCAGGCCGGGTTTTGTAAGCCCAAATCTCCCCCTCTTCGATCATTGGCAAGGCGACGGCGATTGCGCTGCTGCAAAGTGCGCAGCAGATCAATAAAACTTTCACAGCGATCTTCATTTTTTCTTCCCTGAGCGTGCGACCCGGATGTTGAGGTGGATACGGCGCGGGATTTTAAAAGCCTTGAAGCAGAAAAGGTTGTCTCAGTTGTAAAACCCACAATATGGGATTGATATTTATATATTGAGATTTCCCCGCGCCCGGGTTTATAGTCCATCGCACTCACTGCCAAAAAACAGAACAGGTGAAGCGATGCAGGCGCAATTGATCGCGCTCGATTGGGGGACGACCTCATTACGTGCTTACAAACTCGCGGCGGACGGTGTGGTGCTGGAACAGCGTGCGCTGTCGTCCGGGATCATGCAGTTGCCCAAGACCCCGCGGATCATCCACGGCCGTGAATGTGCCGATGGTTTTGAACTGGCGTTCGATCAGGCCTGCGGCGACTGGCTCGATGCGCAGCCGGATCTGCCGGTGATCGCTTGCGGCATGGTCGGCAGCGCGCAGGGCTGGCGCGAAGCGGCCTACTGCGAAACGCCGGCGGACGTCGCCAATCTCGGCAACTCCCTACAAACAGTCGTCAGTCTGCGCGGCACCCCGGTGCATATCGTGCCGGGGGTGATTCAGCGTTCGCGTCTGCCGAATGTGATGCGTGGCGAAGAAACCCAGGTGCTGGGTGTCCTCCAGCAACTGCCGGTCGAGGCGGGCGCTGACCTTTTGATCGGCCTGCCGGGCAGTCATTCCAAGTGGGTCGAAGTGGTCGATGGTTGCATCACGCATTTCGACACGTTCATGACCGGCGAAGTGTTCGCGGTGCTCAGCGAGCACAGCATTCTCGGCCGTACTCAGCAACCCAGTGCCACTTTCGAGGCGCAGGCGTTCGACCGCGGTGTGCAGGTCGCGTTGTCGGCTGACGGTGAATTGGGCGTGCTCTCGACGTTGTTCAGCGCGCGCACGCTGGGCCTGACCGGTGAACTGAGCCCGACGTTGCAAGCCGATTACCTGTCCGGGCTGATGATCGGCCATGAACTGGCTGCGCTCGCCGCAGTGCAGCGCCAACGTCGCAATAATCCGGATCTTCCTTCGATCGTGCTGATCGGCAACGGCCAGCTCTGCGCGCGTTACAGCCGTGCGCTGGACGCCTGCGGGTTCGCCCGGGTGACGCTGGCCGAGCAGGCTACCGAGCGTGGCCTGTGGCAATTGGCGCGTGCCGCCGGACTGATCGATTCCTCATCCCGTTAACCTGACTGGAGGCCTGACATGCTCAAGCAAGCACTGGCGCAAAACGGTCTGATCGCAATCCTGCGTGGCCTGCAACCGCAGGACGCCGCAGCTGTGGGAGAAGTCCTGTATGCCGCCGGATTTCGCGTCATCGAAGTACCGCTCAATTCCCCTTCGCCGTACGAAAGTATCGCCACCCTGCGCAAGACCTTGCCCGCCGATTGCCTGATCGGTGCCGGCACGGTGTTGACCGCGCAGCAAGTGCAACAGGTGAAGGATGCCGGCGGCCAGGTAATCGTCATGCCGCACAGCGATGCCAAGGTCCTGCGCGCGGCGAAAGCGGCCGGGCTGTACCTGTCGCCGGGTGTGGCCACGCCGACCGAAGCCTTCGCGGCGCTGGAGGAGGGCGCGGACATTCTCAAGCTGTTCCCGGCCGAGCAGATGAGTCCGGCAGTCGTCAAAGCCTGGCTCGCGGTTTTGCCGGCGGGCACGGTGCTGGCGCCGGTCGGCGGCATCACCCCGGACAACATGCAGGCGTTCCTCGATGCCGGCGTGAAAGGCTTCGGCCTCGGTTCCGGATTGTTCAAGCCGGGCATGACGCCAGAGCAAGTGGCAGTCAATGCCAAGGCCTATGTGGCCGCATGGAAAGCGCTTCGTTAAGACTTTTCCGGCGCCGCGTGCGCTGCATCTAATAAAAGCTGCATTTACAAAAGAGAGCAGAGATGAAAATCACCAAACTCACGACCTTCATCGTCCCGCCGCGCTGGTGCTTCCTCAAGGTCGAAACCGATGAGGGCGTGACCGGTTGGGGCGAACCCGTGGTCGAAGGCCGGGCGCACACCGTGGCCGCTGCCGTTGAAGAATTGTCCGACTACCTGATCGGCAAAGACCCACGCAACATCGAAGACATCTGGACCGTGCTCTATCGCGGCGGCTTTTACCGCGGCGGTGCGATCCACATGAGCGCACTGGCCGGTATCGATCAGGCTTTGTGGGACATCAAGGGCAAGGCCCTCGGTGTATCGGTCAGTGACCTGCTCGGTGGCCAGGTGCGCGACAAGATTCGTGTGTATTCGTGGATTGGTGGCGACCGTCCGGCCGACACGGCGCGTGCGGCGAAAGAAGCGGTGAGCCGTGGTTTCACCGCGGTGAAAATGAACGGTACCGAAGAACTGCAGTTCCTCGACACCTTCGAAAAAGTCGATCTGGCCCTGGCCAACGTCGCCGCCGTGCGTGACGCGGTGGGGCCGAACGTCGGCATTGGCGTCGACTTCCATGGCCGCGTGCACAAGCCGATGGCCAAAGTGCTGATGAAGGAACTCGACCCGTACAAACTGATGTTCATCGAAGAGCCAGTGCTCAGCGAAAACTACGAAGCGCTGAAAGAACTGGCGCCGCTGACCAGCACGCCGATTGCCCTCGGCGAGCGGCTGTTTTCGCGCTGGGACTTTAAACGCGTGTTGAGCGAAGGCTACGTCGACATTATCCAGCCGGATGCTTCCCATGCGGGCGGCATCACCGAAACCCGCAAGATCGCCAACATGGCCGAAGCCTACGACGTGGCGCTGGCGCTGCATTGCCCGCTGGGGCCGATTGCACTGGCGGCGTGTTTGCAACTCGACGCGGCTTGTTACAACGCGTTTATCCAGGAGCAGAGCCTGGGCATCCATTACAACGAGAGCAACGACTTGCTCGACTATGTGAAGGACCCACGCGTTTTCGACTACGACAAAGGCTTCGTGAAGATTCCGAACGGCCCGGGGCTGGGCATCGAGATCAACGAGGAGTACGTGATCGAGCGCGCGGCGGTCGGCCACCGCTGGCGCAACCCGATCTGGCGCCATGCCGATGGCAGCTTTGCCGAGTGGTGAGTCATTCCTGACACACCACAAAACCCTGTGGGAGCTGGCTTGCCAGCGATAGCGGTGTGTCTGTCACATCAATGTTGGATGTGCTGACGTCATCGCTGGCAAGCCAGCTCCCACAGGGTGCAGTGCAGGCCTCAGGCCGACCTCAATAAACATAAAAAGAGGCTCTCCTCATGCAAACGCACACCCTCACCGGGCAGGCGTCTTTAGTCACGCCCAGCCGCAAGCGATTTTTCATCATGGTGTTGCTGTTCATCACCGTGGTCATCAACTACCTCGACCGCAGCAACCTGTCGATTGCCGCGCCGGCGCTGACCAGCGAGCTGGGCATCGATCCGGTGCATGTCGGTCTGATCTTTTCCGCGTTCGGCTGGACCTACGCCGCCATGCAGATCCCCGGCGGCTGGCTGGTCGATCGCGTACCGCCACGGATTCTCTACAGCGTCGCACTGCTGCTGTGGTCGGTGGCCACGGTGATGCTCGGTTTCGTCAGCAGTTTCATCGCCCTGTTCGTGCTGCGCATGGCAGTCGGTGCACTGGAAGCGCCGGCGTATCCGATCAACAGTCGCGTGGTTACCACCTGGTTTCCCGAGCGCGAACGCGCCACGGCGATCGGTTTCTACACCTCCGGGCAGTTCGTCGGTCTGGCCTTCCTGACGCCGGTGCTGGCGTGGCTGCAACATGCATTTGGCTGGCACATGGTGTTCGTCGCGACCGGTGCGGTCGGCATTCTCTGGGCGCTGATCTGGTACGCGGTGTATCGCGAGCCACGAGACTTCAAAGGCACCAACGAGGCAGAAATCGAGCTGATTCGCGAGGGCGGCGGGCTGGTCGATATCCAGGCGGAAACGGCCAAGGTCAAAGCCAAATTCAGCTGGACCGATCTGGGCATTGTCCTGAGCAAACGCAAATTGTGGGGCATCTACCTCGGCCAGTTCTGCCTGAACTCGACGCTGTGGTTCTTCCTGACCTGGTTTCCGACTTACCTGGTGAAGTATCGCGGCATGGACTTCATCAAGTCCGGCCTGCTGGCGTCGCTGCCGTTTCTGGCCGCGTTCGTTGGTGTGCTGTGCTCGGGGTTCTTCTCCGACTGGTTGATTCGTCGCGGCTACAGCGTCGGCTTCGCGCGCAAGTTGCCGATCATCAGCGGGCTGCTGATCTCCACGGCGATCATCGGTGCGAACTTCGTTGAGTCGACGCCTTTGGTAATTGCCTTTCTTGCGCTGGCATTTTTCGGCAACGGGCTGGCATCGATCACCTGGTCGCTGGTCTCGACGCTGGCCCCGGCACGCCTGCTCGGGCTGACGGGCGGGGTGTTCAATTTCATCGGCAACCTGTCGGCGATTGCCACACCGATCGTGATCGGCTTCCTCGCCAGCGGTGATTCGTTTGCTCCGGCGATCACCTACATCGCTGTGCTCGCGCTGGTCGGTGCGTTGTCCTACGTGCTGCTGGTGGGCAAGGTCGAACGTATCGAGTTGTAGTGGTCTGCGTCGGGCGACCATAATGCCGCCCGTTCCCTCGCTCAACGGTAAAAAGGCTGGATATGCAGGAAGACGCCCCGGAAAAAACCAAGGACGCCGCGCCCACCGGCACCCAGACGCTATTGCGCGGCCTCGGTGTGGTGCAAGCGGTGGCCAGTGGCGCCCGCGATCTCAAGGAGATCGCCCGGTTGATCGGCACCACGCGCAGCACCACCCATCGTCTGGCCAGTTGCCTGGTCGACGAGCGCTACCTGCGCGTAGTGCCGCAAATCGGTTATCTGCTCGGGCCGAAGCTGATCGAGCTGGGTTTTCAGGCTCGCGAAGAATTGCCGCTGGTGACCCTGGCCGGGCCGTATCTGGACGAGTTGTCGTCGTTGACCGGTGACACCGTGCACTTGGGGATTCGTGAAGGCGATGAAGTGCTTTACCTGCTGAAGAATCCCGGGCGCAATGGCCCGGAGATGCGTTCGCGGGTCGGCCATCGCATGCCGCTGGCGCGCACCGGTATCGGCAAGGCGTTGATGCTCGATGACTCGCCGAAAGATTGGCAACGTCTGTACGACATCAGTCTGCCGGCGGGTGGGAAAAGTCAGTTCTGGCCGCAGCATCCCCAGCAATCGTGGGAACAGCTTGAACAGCGCATGAGCGAATACGTGGCCGGTGGCTACGCCTTCGATCTGGAAGACAACGAACCGTCGATCCGCTGTGTGGCGGCGCCGATTCGTGATGCGAGCAAGGGCATTGTTGCGGCGATCAGCATCGCCAGCACCGTGCCCTATATGCCGCTGGAAAAAATGGCCGAGCTGATTCCCCTGATCAAAGGGGTCACAGCCCGGCTGTCGGCGGAGCTTGGCTTGAAGGTATAAGCCTTTAAGGTTTAAGCCTTGAGCGTCGCCATGTCGATGACGAAGCGGTACTTCACGTCGCCGGCAATCATTCGCGCGTAAGCCTCGTTGATCTGGCGGATGTCGAGCATTTCGATGTCGCACGTGATGTTGTGTTCGGCGCAGAAATCCAGCACTTCCTGGGTTTCCGCAACGCCGCCGATCAACGATCCGGCCAACACGCGACGCCCCAGCACCAGTTTGGCCGCATGCACCGGCGGATCGATCGGTTCGATCAGGCCGACCAGAATGTGCACGCCGTCAAAACGCAAGGTATCGAGGTACGGGTTAAGGTCGTGCTGCACCGGAATGGTGTCGAGCAGGAAATCGAAGTAACCGGCCGCGGCTTTCATTTGCTCGGCGTCGGTGGACACGATCACATGATCGGCGCCCTGACGCCGACCTTCTTCGGCCTTGCTGGCCGAGCGGGTGAACAGCGTCACTTCAGCGCCCATGGCCTTGGCGAACTTGATGCCCATGTGGCCGAGGCCGCCCATGCCGAGAATCCCGACCTTGTCGCCGGCCTTTACGCCGTAGTGCTTGAGTGGCGAGTAGGTGGTGATGCCGGCGCAGAGAATCGGCGCGGCGCTGGCCAATGCCAGGCGTTCCGGAATACGCACGACGAAGTGCTCGCTGACCACGATGCTGTCGGAATAACCGCCCATGGTGTTGCTGCCATCGACCCGGTCCGGGGTGGCATAAGTCATGGTCGGGCCTTCGAGGCAATATTGCTCGAGGTTCGACTGGCAGGCTTCGCAGGTACGGCACGAGTCGACCATGCAGCCGACGCCGACCAGATCGCCGACTTTGTGTCGGGTGACATTCGCACCGATCGCGGTGACTTTTCCGACGATCTCGTGGCCGGGCATCAACGGATAAACGGCAATGCCCCATTCATTGCGTGCCTGGTGAATGTCAGAGTGGCAGACGCCGCAATACAGAATCTCGATGGCAACGTCGTCAGCACGCGGGCTGCGGCGTTCGAATTTCATCGGGGCGAGGGGAGTGGTGGCTGACTGGGCGGCATAACCGATCGCGGTGTACATGGGCAAACCTCGCTAAAGCAGGAACAAGTGAGGCAGCGGATTCTGGGCGCCGAATGCTTGTGCGGCCATGGCGAATTCTCCGGGTCTCATGCCTAATTCTCCGGCATGCGGGTTTGCGCGGTCGCATTGGCAAACGGATCTGCGATGATGCTTTCATCCCTTATTGCGTGTTTTTTTGTGAAGAACGACTCAATGCAACTGACCCGTCATCTTGATGCCAACGCCCGGCTGGTTTCGCTGATCGAACCGCTGGCGCTGCGCGATGGTTACAGCCAGACCGGCTTGCCCGGCGTGCAGATATTGCGCGCCAGTTGTGACGTCGCGCGCGGCCCGCACATTTATGAACCGAGCCTGATGATCATCGCCCAGGGCAGCAAACTGGCGTTTCTCGGGCCGCGCACCATGGAATATGGCGCCGGGCATTACCTGATTCAGGCGCTGCCGGTGCCGTTCGAATGCGAGACATTTGCCTTGCCGGATGCACCGCTGCTTGGCGTCTCGGTGGCGATCGATCGGGTATTGCTGGGTGAACTGGTGTTTGCGATGGGCCTGGCGCCGGGGCGGCATATTCCGGCGCAGACGCCGGAGTCGATGACCTCGGTGGTGCTTGACGATGGCATGCGCGGTTGCGTTGAGCGCTTGCTCAGTTGTTTGCACGATCCGCTGGAGTGCCAGATTCTCGGCCCGGCGCGGGTGCGTGAGTTGTTGTTTGTCGCCTTGCGCGGACCGCAGGCGGATGTGCTGCGGGCATTGGTCGAACAGCAGGGGCAGTTTGCGCGAGTGGCGGCGTCGATCAGTCATCTGCACGCGCATTACACCGAGCCGCTGAACGTCGAGACCCTGGCCGGGTGCGCCAACATGAGCGTGTCGACCTTTCATGAGCACTTCAAACGCAGCACGCTGCTGTCGCCGGTGCAGTATCTGAAGCGTTTACGCTTGTTGAAGGCGCAGACGTTGCTGGTGGCCGAAGGGCTGGGCGTGGCGCAGGTGGCGCATCGGGTCGGGTATCAGAGCACGTCGCAGTTCAGCCGCGAGTACAAGCGCTACTTCGAGCGTAGTCCCGGGGATGAGCGGGCTGCCTGAGCCTGCGCTGTCCCTTGTAGGAGTGAGCCTGCTCGCAATGGCGGTGTGTCAGTCGATATTGTCGGCACAGATATACCGCTATCGCGAGCAGGCTCACTCCTACAGGGGGTCGGTGTTGTTGCGTAAATTGCAGGCAACAACAAGGCCCCCGTGCAGGGAGCCTTGTTGTTCAGCGCTTCGACTTACATGTTCGGGTAAGTCGGGCCGCCGGCGCCTTCCGGCGCAACCCAGGTGATGTTCTGCGCAGGGTCCTTGATGTCACAGGTCTTGCAGTGCACGCAGTTCTGGGCGTTGATCTGGAAGCGCTTTTCGCCGTCCTCTTTGGTCACCACTTCGTATACGCCGGCCGGGCAGTAGCGCTGCGCCGGTTCGTCGTACAGTGGCAGGTTCTTGCTGATCGGAATGCTTGGATCGGTCAGCTTCAGGTGGCACGGCTGTTCTTCTTCGTGGTTGGTACCGGAGATGAACACCGAGCTGAGTTTGTCGAAGCTGAGCTTGCCGTCGGGTTTCGGATAGTCGATCTTCTTGCAGTCGGCCGCGAGCTTGAGGCAGGCGTAATCCGGCTTGGTGTCACGCAGGGTGAACGGCAGTTTGCCGGCGAAAATGTTCTGGTCCAGCCAGTTGAACCCACCGCCGATGATCGCGCCGTACTTGTGAATCGCCGCGCCGAAGTTACGGCTGGCGAACAGTTCTTCATAGAGCCAGCTGTTCTTGAAGGCATCGACGTAGGTGGTCAGCTCTTCAGTGCCGTCCTTTTCCGCAAACAGCGCGTCAGCCACCGCTTCGGCCGCAAGCATGCCGGACTTCATCGCGGTGTGGCTGCCTTTGATCTTGGCGAAATTCAGGGTGCCCAGATCGCAACCGATCAGCGCGCCGCCCTTGAAGACCATTTTCGGCAGCGAGTTCAGGCCGCCCTTGGCGATGGCGCGGGCGCCGTAGCTGATGCGCTTGCCACCTTCCAGGTACTGCGCCAGCACCGGGTGATGCTTGAGGCGCTGGAATTCGTCGAACGGCGACAGGAAGGTGTTGCTGTAGGAAAGATCGACGATCAGACCGACCACAACCTGATTGTTTTCCAGGTGATAGAGGAACGAACCGCCGGTGTTCTCGGTGCCCATGATGTCCAGCGGCCAGCCGGCGGTATGCACCACCAGGCCTGGCTGGTGTTTGGCCGGGTCGATTTCCCAGATTTCTTTGAGGCCGATGCCGTAATGCTGAACGTCAGCCTCGCTGTCGAGGTTGTAGCGCTTGATCAGTTGCTTGCCGATGTGGCCACGGCAGCCTTCGGCGAACAGCGTGTATTTGCCGCGCAGTTCCATGCCGGGGGTATACAGGCCTTCTTTCGGGTTGCCTTCGCGGTCGACGCCCAGATCACCGGTGATGATCCCGCGGACCACGCCGTTTTCGTCGATCAGTGCTTCTTGAGCGGCGAAGCCCGGGTAGATTTCCACGCCGAGGTTTTCCGCCTGCTGGGCCAGCCAACGGCACAGGTTGCCAAGGGAAATAATGTAGTTGCCTTCGTTGTGCATGGTCTTGGGCACAAAGAAGTCAGGAATTTTCTGCGCGCTTTCGGCGTTTTTCAGCACGAAAATGTCATCGCGGGCCACCGGCGTGTTCAGCGGGGCGCCAAGTTCTTTCCAGTCCGGGAACAGCTCGTTCAGTGCACGGGGTTCAAACACCGCACCGGAGAGGATGTGAGCGCCGACTTCGGAGCCTTTTTCGACCACGCAGACGCTGATTTCCTTACCGGCATCAGCGGCCTTCTGCTTCAGACGGCAGGCGGCGGACAGACCCGCGGGGCCGGCACCGACGATGACCACGTCGAATTCCATGTATTCGCGTTCCACAGGCTATCTCCTACTCAAGGCTCAACAGTTTTTTTTCTGATTTGGAGGTTTGATGTCGCATCCCGCCAGCCTTTACGTTAACGTCAAGGGGAATAACGGGAAACCCACCTTTCTCTCTAGGCGGCGCATTATATCTACACCACTCTCAGCGTCCAATACAAACGTTTGTTTGAATTGCCTCCAGCCCAGAGAAATCAAAGAAGCGCGGCTTATGAGTGGTCATTTTGCTGTATTGACCGGAATAGGCGTTCCGGTCAATATACGGGCGGTTTTGCGCTGGTCGTAAGCGGACTGGCGCTTTCAGGAGCACGTCTAAAGACAGGGCACAGGCAGTAAAAGGTGGAGCGCAGCGCGGTTTTCGTGCTGCGCTCGCTCGAGGTGGAAATCCACGACTGGTCAGTCACCGCTGACGAACGGTCAGCGACATTCACATCGCAAACCTTGCACCCATGTCGGCGTTTTTAGAGGTGCCCTTTAGCCTGATGAACATCAACCGCCAGGTTCGCCTAGGCGACTTTCTTTTCACCGGAGAGTAACGAGGAATCCATGAAGGTTCTTGTAGCTGTCAAACGCGTTGTGGATTACAACGTCAAGGTTCGCGTCAAGGCGGACAATTCCGGCGTCGATCTCGCCAACGTCAAGATGTCGATGAACCCGTTCTGCGAAATCGCAGTGGAAGAAGCCGTACGCCTGAAAGAGAAGGGTGTTGCGACTGAAATCGTCGTCGTCTCCATCGGCCCGACCACCGCTCAGGAGCAGCTGCGTACCGCACTGGCTCTGGGTGCCGACCGTGCCATCCTCGTCGAATCCGCTGAAGATCTGACTTCCCTGGCCGTGGCCAAGCTGCTCAAGGCCGTGGTCGACAAGGAACAGCCGCAACTGGTGATCCTTGGCAAGCAGGCGATCGACAGCGACAACAACCAGACCGGCCAGATGCTCGCTGCACTGAGCGGCTACGGTCAGGGCACGTTTGCCTCGAAAGTCGAAGTCTCCGGCGACACGGTTGCCGTGACCCGCGAAATCGACGGCGGCGCGCAGACCGTTTCGCTGAAACTGCCAGCCATCGTCACCACCGACCTGCGTTTGAACGAGCCGCGTTATGCGTCCCTGCCAAACATCATGAAAGCCAAGAAGAAGCCTCTCGAGACGCTGACTCCGGACGCTTTGGGCGTTTCCACCGCCTCCACCAACAAGACCCTGAAAGTCGAAGCGCCGGCTGCACGCAGCGCGGGCATCAAGGTCAAGTCGGTGGCTGAACTGGTTGAAAAACTCAAGAACGAAGCGAAGGTAATCTAAATGACTATCTTGGTTATTGCTGAACACGACAACAAAGTGCTGGCTCCGGCCACGCTGAACACCGTGGCTGCCGCTGTCAAAATCGGCGGCGACATCCACGTGCTGGTAGCCGGTCAGGGCGCAGGCCCGGTGGCCGAAGCCGCTGCGAAAATCGCCGGTGTGAGCAAAGTCCTGAATGCTGACAATGCCGCTTACGCGCATCAGCTGCCGGAAAACGTTGCCCCGCTGGTGGCCGAGCTTGGCGCTGGTTACAGCCACATCCTGGCTGCCGCTACCTCCAACGGCAAAAACATCCTGCCGCGCGTTGCTGCGCAGCTTGACGTTGACCAGATCTCCGAGATCATTTCGGTCGAAAGCGCTGACACCTTCAAGCGTCCGATCTACGCCGGCAATGCCATCGCTACCGTCCAGTCGACCGCTGCGATCAAAGTGATCACCGTGCGTGCCACCGGTTTCGACCCGGTTGCCGCAGAAGGCGGTTCGGCTGCCGTTGAAGCCGTTGGCGCTGCGCACGATGCAGGTACTTCGAGCTTCGTTGGCGAAGAACTGGCCAAGTCCGACCGTCCAGAGCTGACCGCTGCCAAGATCGTCGTTTCCGGCGGCCGCGGCATGCAGAACGGCGACAACTTCAAACACCTGTACGCTCTGGCCGACAAGCTTGGCGCAGCCGTCGGTGCTTCGCGCGCTGCGGTCGACGCAGGTTTCGTACCGAACGACATGCAGGTCGGTCAGACCGGCAAGATCGTTGCGCCACAGCTGTACATCGCCGTCGGTATCTCCGGCGCGATCCAGCACCTGGCCGGCATGAAAGACTCCAAAGTGATCGTTGCGATCAACAAGGATGAAGAAGCGCCGATCTTCCAGGTGGCCGATTACGGCCTCGTGGCTGACCTGTTCGAAGCCGTACCTGAGCTGGAGAAGCTGGTCTAATCCAGCTGCTTCACTTATAAAGAGCCCGACCGTTTGGTCGGGCTTTTTTTGTCTCGGATTTGAGTGGGAGCGTGTTGCCATGGATCTGCGCTGCGGATGGTTGTTGGGGCTGGCCCTGTTGCCCTTGCTGGTATCAGCGGCGGGCAAGTGCGAGCGCCTTGTCGTCACCGGCAGCCCGGATGCGCCACCGTACCTGTGGCAGGACCCGCAAAACCCGAAACGGCTGATTGGCGCCAGTGCCGACCTGTTGCAGCAAGTCGGCAAAGACCTCGGCATCAAAATCGAGCTGCTCTATGCCGGCAAGCGCGCGCAAGCCCTCGACGAGGTGCGCAGCGGACGCATGGACATGCTCGCCGATGCGCCACTGACCCTCAATGAGCTGGAAAGCCTCGACTACATTCATCCGCCGCTGCTGGAAAACGACTATCTGGTCTGGACCCGCAAAGGCTCGACCCTGGTTTACAGCGAAGCCAAAGACCTGCACGGACATGCCGGCGCGCTGTCGGAAAAGTCGCGGATGACCCAGGCATTCGGCACTTTCGCCGAGCAGAATCTGACCCTGACCAAGACAGCCAACCTCACCCAGGCTCTGCAGAAACTGCTATTGGGTGAGGTGGAATACGTACTCGCCGGCCGCTATTCAGGCATGGCGGCCGCGCAGGCGCTGGGCATGACCAACGATCTGTTGGCGTTCGAGCAACCCATAGATCGGCCCGGTCTGTTCCTTGCGGTTTCCCATAACTCGGCATGCAACGATCCGTGGTTGCGCGGACAGCTCGCCAAAAAGATGACAGAATTGCCCGCGTCCGGACTGACGGAGGCTGCACTGCAACGCAATATCGAGCGCTGGAAGGCGCAGCAGCAACAGCCGCCACAACCCGTCAGTACCCCCAAACAGTAGGGATTTTTAGTGAGTATTCGACCTCTTTTCGCGGCCGTGGCCGTTCTGGCTCTGGCCGGTTGCGCGACTGATCCGGCACCCATCGAACAAATGCGTCTGACCGAGCAGGCCATCACTCAGGCCAAGGCTGTTGGCGCCACGGCCGACGAAGTGCCGGAAATGAAACTGGCAGAAACCAAGTACACCCGCGCCAGAGGCAGCATGGCTGATCAGTCTTACCGCAACGCGCGAATGCGCGCCGAGCAGGCTGAGCTGGATGCGCGGCTGGCCGAAGCCAAGGTGCTGACGCAGAAAAGTGAAGAGCAATTGAATGTACTGAACACCCGCATCACCCGACTGCGCAAGCAACTGGGGAATGCCCAATGAATCTGTCAGTGAAAATCCTCGGCGGCCTGATCCTCGTCGGCTGCGCCAGCCTTTCTGGCTGCGCCGGGCAGCACAGCGAAGAGGCTTTGCAGCAGGCTGGTGGCGACTTCCAGAAGGTCAAGGAAGATTCGAACGTGTTGCGTATCGCGCCCAAAGACGTGATTCGGGCCGGTGAGTCTTTGGCCCGTGCCGATCGTTTGTCGACCTATTGGGGCAGCGGTTCGGACGTGGTGCATTACGCTTATCTGAGCCAGCGTTACAGCGAAATTGCTCGTGAGCATACCAATCAGGTGCTCAACGAAGAGCGTGCGGCCAAGCTCGAACTTGAGCGGCAGCGTCTGCAACTGGCTTTGCGCGAATCGAAGCTGCTGAGTGTGCAGCAGCAGGGCAAGTGGCTCGAGGAGCAGATTGTCGCGCTGGCGACTACGCAGACTGACCGCGGCCTGGTGATGACCTTGGGCGATGTGCTGTTCGATACCGGGGAAGCGGAGCTGAAGAATTCGGCCAATCGGGTGGTGTTGAAGATTGTCCAGTTCCTGCAGTTGAATCCCAAGCGTGTGGTGCGCATCGAGGGGTATACCGACAGTACCGGCGGCAAGCAGGAGAATCTCAAGTTGTCTCGCGACCGGGCGCAGTCGGTGGCGGATGTGCTGATTGACCTGGGGATTGATGACAAGCGGATTCAGGTTGAGGGGTATGGGGATGAGTATCCTGTAGACGCCAACGCTTCCGAGCGTGGGCGGGCGCAGAATCGGCGGGTGGAGATTGTTTTTTCTGATGAGAAGGGGCAGCTCGGGGCGGCTCGTTAGGTTGGCCTTGGCGGCCTCTGGGCCGACCAGGTTCTTGGGTTTTTGGGTGAATATCCGTTTTTTGGGGTGATGCGGGTGGCGGTTTCGCCCTTACGGCGAGTCCCTTTTTCAGACGCCAAAAAGGAACCAAAGGCTTTGCTCCTGCGTTCGGCCCTCGCAGGCTCGGGTTCCTTCGCTCCGGAACTGATCCGGGCGCAGCGGCTACGGTTTGCTTCGCTGCACCTACGTCCGCTGTGTCTGGCTGCGCCAGACGGTCGCTGCGCTCCCACGCCCGGATCAATCCCTGCGCTCAGCCTTCCGATGTCGCTGGTTAGGCAAGATCAAGATCAAGGGCACTCGAGCTTCGCTCATTGTAATGAGTGGTTAGAAGCGAGTGGTTGGCTTGGGATTTTCGGTGTGGCTGCCCCTCACCCCAGCCCTCTCCCGAGGGAGAGGGAGCCGATTTTGGTTGGGTTTGAAATTTGCATTCGACTCGGTATCGCAGGTCGACGTAGCCCTCGCATCCACCAAGGTCAGTTCCCTCTCCCTCTGGGAGAGGGCTAGGGTGAGGGGCTTTTGATCTTGATCGACATTCCTCCACCACTTCTCAAAAAAACAGCACAGTCCCGGCAGACACCGCACTGTATCGTCGACTAAAGTGACAACTGTCCCAGTACACTTCTAAACTGTTCCGGTATTGTTTCGCACAAGAATAAAATCGCCCGTGAAATCGAGTGCTGCGTCATGACCAATCTCTTGCTCTACCAACGTATTGCTCAGCAGCTGGCCGAGGATATTCGGCGTGGCGTTTATCAGCCGGGGGAGCGGGTGCCTTCGGTGCGCAAGATGAGTTCGCAGCTCAATGTCAGTCATGCGACGGTGTTGCAGGCTTACGCCAATCTTGAGGATCAGGGTTTGATCCGGGCGCGGCCGCAGTCGGGTTATTACGTGCATCAGACGCCGGCGCTGACGGCGCCGACGCCGGATATTGCGCGGGTTGAGCGGCCGGGGCTGGTGACGCGCAGCAGTATCATTCAGCAGGTTTTGGTCGAGTCGCGACGCGAAGGGGTGTTTCCGCTGGGTGCGGCGGTGCCGAGTGTCGATTATTTGCCGGTGCGTGCGCTGCATCAGCAATTGGCCAAGGTCACCCGTTTCCATAGTCCGCGCGCTTTCAGTTACATGTTCAGCCCCGGTTTTGAACCGTTGCGTCGGCAGGTGGCGATTCGCATGCGTGACGCCGGGGTGGTGGTCGATCCATCCGAGGTGGTAATTACCCACGGTTGTGTTGATGCCCTGCAAATGTCATTGCGGGTGCTGACCCGGCCGGGGGATCTGATTGCTGCTGAATCGCCGACGTATTACGGTCTGTTGCAACTGGCCGATCTGCTCGGTCTCAAGGTCATCGAAATCCCCAGTGACCCCGCCACCGGCATGAGCCTGGAAGCGCTGCAACTGGCGGCCAACCAGTGGTCGATCAAGGCGTTGGTGCTGACTACGCGCCTGAGCAATCCGCTGGGCGGCACCATGCCCGAAGAGCGGCAGAAGCAACTGCTGCGCCTGGCCTCGGATTTCGATATCCAGATCGTCGAAGACGATATCTACGGCGAGCTGATGTTCGAGCAGGGCAAGACCAAAGCGCTCAAGGCCTATGACCGCCTCGATCGGGTGATCTACTGTTCGAGCTTTTCCAAGACCCTGTCGCCGGGTGTGCGCATCGGCTGGATGATCGCTGGCAAGTATCAGCAGGAAATCCAGCGCTTGCAGACCTTCAGTACGCATTCGGCTTGCAGCGTCACGCAGATGGCGATTGCTGCTTATCTGGAAAACGGCGGCTATGACCGGCATTTGCGCTACATCCGCCAGGAATACCGGAAAAACCTCAGCGCATTTCAGCTGGCCGTGCAGCAGCACTTCCCCGAAGGTACGCAAATGACCCGGCCCACGGGCGGTTTCATCCTTTGGGTGAGCTTGCCGGGACGGGTCAATACGCAGGAATTGCATGTCCGTGCGTTGCAGCAGGGCATCAGCATTGCGCCGGGGCTGATCTTCAGTAATACCGAGCAATTCAACCACTGTATTCGCCTGAACTGCGGCATCCCGTGGAACCGTGAGGCGGAACGGGCGTTGATGACGCTGGGGCTGTTGGCGACGCAACTGTGCCAGGAAACCGCTGGCGGATTCTGAACGAGCGGCAGGTCAGGCTTGTCTTGTCGCGCGCAAAAAGCGAGCATGTGGCCCTCTGCCGTCAGTTCGTTGGGTCCATGAAAGCGATTGCTCCTGCCGCGTGGGTTTTGCTGGGTTTGTTGATGATCGGTCAGGCGCCGAGTGTCATGGCGGCTGCCACCCAGGAAAAACCCGCGGCGACCAGTACGAGCAAGAAAACCGCGAAAACCGCAGCGCCGGTCAAGAAAGCGCAGGCGAAAAAAGCCGCCACCGTGAAGAAGCGCCGCCCGGTAGCCTCGAAATCGAAACCTGCCAGCGAAGTCGCGAAAACCCGATTGCCGAAGGCCAAGCTCGACCTCAGCCTACCCAAGGACATGGTTGAAGAGTTGAAGCCCAAAGGCACCGTGGAGTTGCCCAAGCGCGAGGCGATTCTGCCGCAGATGTTTGGCGAAAAGGACAGCGGCTTCCAGCTCAACGGACGTTTGCTCAGCAACGAAATGCAGTTGCAACTGCGCAATGACGAACGCCGCGAAGTTGAAGGCGCGGCGCTGGACTTCGAATTCAAACAGTAAATGACACTTGCCTGTGACCCACAGAACAGACGCTTTGTCGGAGACTGGTCAGTCACTTTCACTTATCGCTGAAAACCCGCCGCAGACAATTTGAAACAGCCGTTTTAGCGGTTACTCTGTTTCCCGTCTCTTTACACATCGCCCGTTGCGAGGATTGTTCGTCATGAAATGCCGTGAAGGCTGTGGCGCTTGCTGCATTGCCCCTTCCATCAGTTCGCCGATTCCTGGCATGCCCGATGGCAAACCTGCCGGCGAACGTTGCGTGCAGCTGTCGGTCGATAACCTGTGCAACATCTTCGGCCGCCCGGAGCGTCCGCCGGTGTGCTCGGGCTTCGCGGCGGATGTCGAAGTCTGTGGCAGCAGCTCTGAAGAAGCGATCAGGCTGATCGGTTGGTGGGAAGCCATGACCGCGGCGTGATGTGTCAAGGCAACGGAACTTCAACAATAAGGAAAAGACTATGGGTTCGCTGCATCGTATCGCTGTGTTGTGTGGTTTGACCGCTGTGCTGGCCACCTCGGTTGCTCAGGCTGAAGACTGGAAGGTCGTCAAGGAAGAGGACGGCATCAAAGTCTCGCTGAGCGAAATCCGCGGCTCGGACTACAAGTCCTATCAGGGCGTCGCGCTGATGAAGACCACCATCGCCAAATTGCGCGCGCTGCAGGAAGACGTCGCTGGTGCCTGCGCCTGGATTCACGAATGCAAGACCCAGAAACTGCTCAAGCACGAAGGCGACCAGAGCTGGACTTACACCCAATTCAACACGCCGTGGCCGGTCACTCCGCGTGATTCGGTGTTGCGCATCACCACCGTCGAAGGCGCCGATGGCAGCCTGACCCGCGATCTCGAAGGCGTGCCGACTTATCTCCCGGAAGAAAAAGGGTTTGTGCGGGTGCAGCAGGTCAAGGGTTTCTGGAAGTTTGTGCCCAAAGGCGATCAGGTCGAAGTGACCTATCAAGTGCACACCGAACCGGGCGGCAGCGTGCCGGCCATGGTTGCCAACAAGTTCGTGGTCGAGGCCCCATTCAATACCCTCAAAGCCTTGAAACAACGCGCCGAGAAATAATTCGCGCACTTTGAAATAAACGCCCCGATTGATTCGGGGCGTTTCGTTTCCGGCTTTATTGTGTTTCCAGATATGCGTTGGACGAAATTTTCACAAAGTGTTCCCGACAATTCGCCCGCGCTGTTGCCTCGCTGTCAGGGCTCTAAATGAAAGCATCTGGCGGCGCGGCAGTAATCAATGGCAATGGTGCGGGTGATCGTGCAACATTTGCCCACCGCGCACGCCCCGGGGTCTGGAATGACCAATAGAGGGCATGGCGCCGCTTCATTCTTTGCAACTTCAACTTCCAATGGGTCCTAAAACGACATGGCAAACCCGGACGCCCTGAATCAGCAGCGATCTTCCAGTCGCCTGCTGCAACCGACCGTCAAATCGCATCTGGCCTACACGCTGCTTTGTGCGCTGGTCATGATGGTGATGTTTTCCGTGCTGCGCCTCGCGCTGCTGGTCTACAACCGCGAGATGATCCTCGACACCCCGGTCTCGACCTTCCTTGAAGCGTTCGTCAACGGCCTGCGCTTCGACCTGCGCCTGGTGGTCTACCTGTGCATTCCGCTGGTGCTGGCGCTGTTCAGTGCCCGCGCCATGGCCGCGCGCGGTTTCTTCCGCCTGTGGCTGACCATCGCGTCGAGCATTGCGCTGTTCCTCGGCCTGATGGAGATGGATTTCTATCGCGAGTTTCACCAGCGCCTCAACGGTCTGGTGTTCCAGTACGTGAAGGAAGACCCGAAAACCGTGATGAGCATGCTCTGGTACGGTTTCCCGGTGGTTCGCTACCTGCTGGCGTGGGTCATCGGCACGGTCATTCTGACCCTCGCGTTCAAAGGCGCCGACCGCGCCACCCGCCCGCGCGGGCCGTTCAGCGGCGGCAGTGTCAGCTCGCGTCAGGTCGCGCCGTGGTACACCCGTCTGGCGGTGTTCGTGGTCTGCCTGCTGATCTGCGTAGTCGCTGCTCGTGGCACCTTGCGTCAGGGTCCGCCCATGCGTTGGGGCGACGTGTACACCACCGATTCCAACTTCGCCAACCAGCTCGGCCTCAACGGCACGCTGTCGCTGATCGCTGCCGCCAAGGCGCGCATGGGCGAGGACCGCGACAATATCTGGAAAGCCACGTTGCCGCAGGAACAGGCGCAAAAAGTGGTGCGCGACATGCTGCTGATGCCGGACGACAAACTGGTCGACGCCGACATCGCGGCGGTGCGCCGTGATTACATGCCGCCAGCCGACAAGACCCTGCCGATCAAGAACGTCGTGGTGATCCTGATGGAAAGCATGGCCGGCCACTCGGTCGGTGCTTTGGGCGCGCCGGGCAACATCACCCCGTACCTGGACAAGCTGTCTAAGGAAGGCCTGCTGTTCGACCGCTTCTTCTCCAACGGCACACACACCCACCAGGGCATGTTCGCGACCATGGCCTGCTTCCCCAACCTGCCGGGTTTCGAATACCTGATGCAGACCCCGGAAGGCAGCCACAAGTTGTCCGGCCTGCCGCAGTTGCTCAGTGCGCGTAACTACGACGACGTCTACGTCTACAACGGCGATTTCGCCTGGGACAACCAGTCGGGCTTCTTCAGCAACCAGGGCATGACCAACTTCGTCGGCCGCAACGACTTCGTCAATCCGGTGTTCTCCGACCCGACGTGGGGCGTGTCCGACCAGGACATGTTCGACCGTGGCCTGCAGGAGCTGAAGGCGCGGGAAAACGGCAAACCGTTCTATGCGCTGCTGCAAACCCTGTCCAACCACACGCCATACGCCTTGCCGACGCCATTGCCGGTCGAGCGCGTGACTGACCGTGGCAGCCTCAACGAACACCTGACCGCGATGCGCTACTCCGACTGGGCGCTGGGCCAGTTCTTCGAGAAGGCGCGCAAGGAGAAGTACTTCAACGAAACCCTGTTCGTCATTGTCGGCGACCATGGCTTCGGCAACGAGCGCCAGATCACCGAAATGGACCTGGGCCGCTTCAACGTGCCGATGCTGATGATCGCTCCGGGCATCCAGCAGAAGTTCGGCACCCGTGACCATACCGTCGGCACGCAGATCGACATCGTGCCGACCATCATGGGGCGTCTCGGTGGCGAGGTGCGTCACCAGTGCTGGGGCCGCGACTTGCTCAATCTGCCGCAGGGCGACACCGGTTTCGGTGTGATCAAGCCGTCGGGCAGCGAGCAGACCACGGCGATCGTCACCGCCGACCAGATTCTGGTGTTGCCGCGCGACAAGGACATGGGACCGAAAATCTGGCAATACCAACTCGGTGCCAATCCGCATGCCGAAGTGGTGCCGGATGCACCGCGTACCGCCGAACTGAAACTCAAGCTGGAAGCGTTCCTGCAAACCGCGACCAAGAGCCTGCTGGATAACACCGCCGGGGTGATTCACGGCAAGCCGGACTGATCATTGTTGAAAGACGCGCAATAAAAAAGAGGCCCTGAACAGGGCCTCTTTTTTTACAGCTTCAAATCGTCATATCTTGCCGAGTAACAACAACACCAACAGCACGACCAGTACGACACCGATGATGCCCGACGGACCATAACCCCAACTTCTGGAGTGCGGGAAGACCGGCAGACCACCGATCAGCAACAGGATCAGGATGATGATAAGAATTGTGCCCATGTCTATTTCCTTGTTGGTAATGTCGAGAAGTCTTGATGTTCAAGGGCGACTGGAAACTAATTAATTCCAGGCTGCTTACAAGTTCCGACTTGCGTCCATGAGAAAAAATTCAATGTTTTTTTAATGTATTTGGATTGCAGGGTTATTTCTTTTTGTCGCCCGCCTAGTTCAGAACTTACTCGACGCCATTGAATCCAACGCGCCCCGGTTTGCATTCACCATTCAGCAATCTGATGGAGCGTGGGTGGTAGCCGATCGTTCGCTACACTCGGCGCATCTTTCCCGGAACAACAAGGCTGTCTGCTATGCAAAATCGCATGATGATCACTGGTGCGGGCTCGGGTCTGGGTCGCGAAATTGCGCTGCGCTGGGCGCGTGAGGGCTGGCAGCTGGCGCTGTCCGATGTCAGTGAGCCCGGCCTGCAGGAAACCCTGAAGCGGGTCCGCGAGGCCGGCGGTGACGGTTTCATCCAGCGCTGCGATGTGCGCGATTACAGCCAGCTCACGGCCTTCGCCCAAGCCTGTGAAGAGAAGCTCGGCGGCGTCGACATTATCGTCAACAACGCCGGTGTGGCGTCGGGCGGTTTCTTCAGCGAGTTGTCGCTGGAAGACTGGGACTGGCAGATCGCGATCAACCTCATGGGTGTGGTCAAGGGCTGCAAGGCGTTCCTGCCGCTGCTGGAGCAAAGCAAAGGCAAGATCATCAATATCGCCTCTATGGCGGCGCTGATGCAGGGGCCGGCGATGAGTAACTACAACGTGGCCAAGGCCGGTGTGGTGGCGCTTTCGGAAAGTCTGTTGATCGAACTGGCGCAACAGGAAGTCGGTGTGCACGTGGTTTGCCCGTCGTTCTTTCAGACCAACCTGCTCGATTCGTTCCGGGGGCCGACTCCGGCGATGAAGGCCCAGGTGGGCAAGTTGCTGGAAAGTTCGCCCATCAGTGCCGCGGATATCGCCGACTACATCTACCAGCAAGTGGCCGCCGGGGAATTCATGATCCTGCCCCACGAACAAGGGCGCATGGCCTGGGCGATCAAGCAGAAGAACCCGCAGTTGCTCTACAACGAAATGACCAGCATGGCCGAAAAAATGCGCGCCAAGGCCAAACAGAACAACGGCTGAACTTGCCCGCAGCAGACGGCGTCGTTAGGGTGGCCGCAACGGTCACCCTGTCGAGACACATCGATGCTCAATTACTTGTGGTTTTTCCTCGCGGCGCTGTTCGAGATCGCCGGTTGTTTCGCCTTCTTCATGTGGCTGCGTCAAGGCAAAAGTGCGCTGTGGGTGATTCCGGCGCTGTTGAGTCTGACGTTGTTCGCGCTGTTGCTGACTCGCGTCGAAGCCAACTACGCCGGGCGCGCGTATGCCGCTTACGGCGGTATCTACATCGTCGCTTCGATTGGCTGGCTGATGGTGGTCGAGCGCGTGCGCCCATTGGGCTCTGACTGGGTCGGTGTGGCGTTGTGCGTGATCGGCGCCAGCGTGATCCTGTTCGGGCCGCGTTTTTCGGCGGCTTGAGGGTGTTTTGCAGGAAACGTCTTACGGCTCTGAGCGCGCAAGGCTGTAAGGCAAAACTGATTTGCCTGCTGCGCATTGTGCCGCCGCCGCAAGCCGCGCATCTTCAGGGTTCGCTAACCTTGAAGGACCTATCTCATGCTTGTACTCAGCCGTGTCGTTGGTGAGTTGATTTCAATCGGTGACGACATTTCCCTGCGCGTTCTGTCGGTCAATGGCTCCAGCGTGCGCTTCGGCGTCGAAGCCCCGCAAAACGTGCATGTGCACCGCTCCGAAGTCTACGACCGGATCAAGCGCAAGGAAGGTGTGCAAAAGGTTCGCTGAGCCTCAGTCGAACAAATGCTTGGGGACATCGTGCTTGAGCATCAACTGGCACTGCTCGCTTTCCGGGTCGAAGACAATCAACGCCTGGCCCTTGGTCAGCGCCTGGCGTACGCGCAATACCCGGGTTTCCAGCGGCGTGTCATCGCCATTGTCGGTACCGTCGCGGGTGACGAAGTCCTCGATCAGGCGGGTGAGGGTGTCGACTTCAAGCGCGTCGTGGGGAATCAGCATGGGCACCTCGGCTAAATCAATGTCGGGATGCTACGGCGAATGGTGTTGGCCTGCCAGTTTTTGTAGTGCCTCGACCGGCGCCATCGCGAGCAGGCTCACTCCTGCAGGGGAACGCATTCCAATTGTAGGAGTGAGCCTGCTCGCGATAGCGGTATCTCAGACAACGATGCTCTAACTGTCGGAACGCTGCCCCACCAGACTGTCCACCGGCGGCACCCGCGTTTCGCTCTCCATCTGCGTGTCGTGTTCGATCTGATGACTGAAGCGGTCCAGCGAGGCATTGGCCGGGGCCGCGTCGCTGGCGAACACCGGCGGGCTCAGAATGTAGGCGCCGAGCAACCGGCTCAACGCCGCCAGACTGTCGATGTGCGTGCGTTCATAACCGTGAGTCGCATCGCAGCCAAAGGCAAGCAGGGCGGTGCGGATGTCGTGCCCGGCAGTCACCGCCGAATGGGCGTCGCTGAAGTAGTAGCGGAACATGTCGCGGCGCACCGGCAATTCGTGCTCACCGGCCAGGCGCAACAAGTGTCGCGACAGGTGATAGTCATACGGCCCGCCGGAATCCTGCATCGCCACGCTGACCGCATGTTCACTGGAATGCTGGCCCGGTGCGACCGGGGCGATGTCGATGCCGACGAATTCACTGACGTCCCACGGCAATGCCGCCGCCGCGCCACTGCCGGTTTCCTCGGTGATGGTGAACAGCGGATGGCAATCGATCATCAATTCCTGGCCACTGTCGATGATGGCCTTAAGTGCGGCAAGCAGCGCCGCGACACCGGCCTTGTCATCCAGGTGGCGGGCGCTGATATGGCCGCTGTCGGTGAACTCCGGCAGCGGATCGAACGCGACCACGTCGCCGACGCTGATGCCCAGGGATTCGCAATCGGCCTTGGTCGTGCAATAAGCGTCGAGGCGCAGTTCGACGTGGTCCCAACTGATCGGCATCTCATCGACCTGGGTATTGAACGCATGCCCGGACGCCATCAGCGGCAAGACACTGCCGCGAATCACGCCGCTGTCGGTGAACAGGCTGACGCGGCTGCCCTCGGCAAAACGGCTCGACCAGCAGCCAACCGGGGCGAGGGTCAGGCGACCGTTGTCCTTGACCGCGCGGACCGCGGCGCCAATGGTGTCGAGGTGCGCCGAGACCGCGCGGTCGGGGCTGTTCTTCTTGCCCTTGAGCGTGGCACGAATGGTCCCGCGCCGGGTCATTTCGAACGGGATGCCGAGTTCTTCCAGACGCTCGGCGACATAGCGCACGATGGTGTCGGTGAAACCGGTAGGGCTGGGAATGGCGAGCATTTCCAGCAGGACTTTTGCAGGTAGTTCAGATCCGGTTCGGGGATTTGCAGGGTCATGGAAACTCCTGATGGGTTGAGCGCTGATCGTTCCCACGCTCAGCGTGGGAATGCCTCAAGGGACGCTCCGCGTTCCAAAGGGACGCAGAGCGTCCCAAGCTGCATTCCCACGCCGAGCGTGGGAACGATCGGAAGGGTTCAGACTGCCGACTGACTATGCGGAAACAACAGATCGACAAAGCGTTCCGCCGTCGGTTGCGGCTCGTGGTTGGCCAGGCCGGCGCGTTCGTTGGCTTCGATAAAAACGTACTCCGGCTGATCCGCTGCCGGCACCATCAGATCGAGGCCGACCATCGGGATATCCAGCGCCCGCGCCGCCCGCACAGCTGCGTCGACAAGGGTTGGATGCAGAATCGCCGTGACATCTTCCAGCGTGCCGCCGGTGTGCAGATTGGCGGTGCGGCGCACGAACAGATGTTCGCCGGCCGGCAGAACGCTGTCGTAGGTGTAACCGGCCGCGTGCAAGGTGCGTTCGGTTTCGTGATCGACGGGGATCTTGCTTTCGCCACCGGTGGCGGCTTGCCGACGTCGGCTCTGTGCCTCGATCAGCGCACCGATCGAATGCTGACCGTCACCGACCACTTCGGCAGGCTTGCGGATGGCCGCCGCGACCACTTCGAAACCGATCACCACGATGCGCAGATCAAGGCCTTCGTGGAAGCTCTCGAGCAGCACCCGGCTGTCGAATTGGCGCGCGGCTTCGATGGCTTGCTGCACGTCTTCGATGGTCTGCAGATCGACCGCCACGCCCTGGCCCTGTTCGCCATCGAGCGGCTTGACCACCACTCGCTGATGCTCGTCGAGAAAGGCCAGATTGTCATCGGCATTACCCGCCAGTTGCTGCGCGGGCAGATTCAGCCCGGCGGCTTTCAGCACTTTGTGGGTCAGGCTTTTGTCCTGGCACAGGGTCATGCTGATCGCGCTGGTCAGGTCGCTCAACGATTCACGGCAGCGCACCCGGCGCGCGCCATGGCTGAGGGTGAACAGGCCCGCATCGGCATCATCGACCTGCACGTCGATGCCGCGTCGATGGGCTTCCTCGACAATGATTCGCGCGTACGGGTTGAATTGCGCCTCCGGTCCCGGGCCGAGAAACAGCGGCTGGTTGATGCCGTTCTTGCGCTTGATGGCGAAGGTCGGCAGGTTGCGGAAACCGAGTTTGGCGTAGAGGTTTTTCGCCTGACGGTTATCGTGCAACACCGACAGATCGAGGTAGCTCAAACCGCGACTCATGAAATGCTCGATCAAGTGCCGCACCAGCACTTCACCGACACCCGGACGCGAGCACTGCGGGTCCACCGCCAGGCACCACAGGCTGCTGCCGTTTTCCGGATCGTTGAACGCGTTTTGATGATTGAGGCCCATGACGCTGCCGATCACCGCGCCGCTGTCTTCATCCTCGGCCAGCCAGTACACCGGGCCGCCCTGATGATGCGGGGTCAGCAATTCGGGATCGATCGGCAACATGCCGCGCGCCTGATACAAACGGTTGATGCCTTGCCAGTCCGCCTCGCTCTGCGCACGCCGAATACGAAAGCCGCGAAACACCCGCGTGGATTGGCGGTAATCACTGAACCACAGGCGCAGCGTGTCGGACGGATCGAGGAACAGCTGCGTCGGCTCGAGGCCGAGAATCTGCTGCGGCGCGGCGACGTACAAGGCAATGTCGCGTTCGCCGGGTTGTTCGTTGAGCAGTTCCTGCGCCAGCGATGCCGGGTCGGGGAAGGTATGGCCGATCAGCAATCGGCCCCAGCCGCAATGCACGGCAATCGGGGCGCAGGGCAGGGTGCTGCCGTCTTCGGCCAGACGCGCTTGCAGACGTTCGTACGACGGCGCCTGACCACGCAGCAGGCGTTGGTTGATGGACGTGGCATGGGGTTTCATCAATCAGATTCCTTGTTCACTGAGCCACAGGTTCAGCGCCGCCAGTTGCCACAGTTTCGAACCGCGCAACGGGGTCAACTGGCCTTGAGGGTCAGTCAGAAGCTTGTCGAGCATGCTCGGGTTGAACAGGCCGCGATCCTGACTCGGATCCAGCAGCAGTTCGCGCACCCAGTTGAGCGTGTCACCCTGCAAATGTTTGAGGCCGGGCACCGGGAAATAGCCTTTCTTGCGGTCGATCACTTCACTTGGAATGACCCGACGCGCGGCTTCCTTGAGTACCTGTTTGCCGCCATCCGGCAGCTTGAACTGGCCCGGCACACGGGCCGACAGTTCGACCAGTCGATAGTCGAGAAACGGCGTACGCGCTTCCAGGCCCCAGGCCATGGTCATGTTGTCGACCCGCTTGACCGGGTCATCGACCAGCATCACCGTGCTGTCCAGGCGCAAGGCCTTGTCGACCGCCGCGTCAGCGCCGGGCTGGGCGAAGTGTTCCTTGACGAAGTCACCGGCGGCGTCATTGGCCGTGAGCCATTTCGGCTGCACGGTGGCGGCGTAATCGTCGTAGCTGCGGTCGAAAAACGCCGCACGATAAGCCGCGTACGGATCGGCTGCACCATCGACTTGCGGATACCAGTGATAACCGGCAAACAATTCGTCGGCACCCTGACCGCTCTGCACCACTTTGCAATGCTTGGCCACTTCCCGCGACAGCAGGTAAAAGGCGATGCAGTCGTGGCTGACCATCGGCTCGCTCATCGCGCGGAACGCGGCGGGCAGTTGCTCGATGATTTCTTTCTCGTCGATGCGCAGTTGGTGGTGCTGAGTGCCGTAGTGTTTGGCGATCAGGTCGGAATACTGGAATTCGTCACCGCGTTCGCCGCCAGCGTCCTGAAAACCGATGGAAAAGGTCGACAGGTTCTCGACGCCGACTTCACGCAACAGGCCGACGAGCATGCTCGAATCGACACCGCCGGAGAGCAACACACCGACATCGACTGCGGCGCGTTGACGAATCGCCACGGCTTCGCGGGTGCTGTCGAGGACGCGGTCGACCCAGTCTTCCAGGTTGAGATTTTTCTCGTCTTCGTGCGGGCCGTAGGGCAGGGTCCACCAGGTTTTCTGCTCGGTGCTGCCGTCGGCTTCGATGCGCATCCAGCTCGCTGGTGGCAGCTTTTCGATCCCCGCCAGCAGCGTGCGCGGTGCCGGCACCACAGCGTGGAAATTCAGATAGTGATTGAGTGCCACCGGATCGAGAATCGGGTTGATATCGCCGCCCTTGAGCAGCGCCGGCAGGGCCGAGGCGAAACGCAGGCGCTGACCGGTGCGCGACAGGTACAGCGGCTTAACGCCGAGACGGTCACGGGCAATGAACAGGCGCTGCGTGTCGCGCTCCCAGATGGCGAAGGCGAACATGCCGTTGAGCTTGGGCAGCAGCGCCTCGCCCCAAGCGTGATAACCCTTGAGCAGCACTTCGGTGTCACCGCCGGAGTAGAACGCGTAACCCAGCGCTTCGAGTTCGGCGCGCAGTTCCGGAAAGTTATAAATGGCGCCGTTGAAGGCCAGCGACAGGCCCAGTTGGCTGTCGATCATCGGCTGCGCCGAGCCGTCCGACAGGTCCATGATTTTCAGGCGACGATGGCCCAGGGCAATCGGCCCTTGGGCATGGAAGCCCCACGCGTCAGGGCCACGCGGAGCCAGGTGATGGGTGATGCGCTCAATGGCTGCAAGGTCTGCAGGTTGTTGATCAAAACGTAACTCGCCAGCTAATCCACACATAAAATCCTTACCGGTTTTTCCGTTGGGGAGGGGTCAAACGGGACCTCGCCAAAAGGGCGGGTACTCAGAAACTGACCCGCCACGGTAGGTGGAGTTTTAGAACGATAAGTTATAAGTGGGGGTTCGGGTCCGATTACGACCGTTGAACTTGCAGGTTTATAGCGGCAATAGGTAGATACCACCGGCCATCCCCGCCATTCGATAAGTTCATCGGCCCCAACCCGCAATAAAGGACTATTGCCGATGCCCGACACAGTGAACACAACCGCGCCGAGTGACGACGCCATCCTGCGCACGCTGCTCGACGCCACCGCCGATCTCGACACCGCGCAAACATTGCAGAAAACCTTGCCGGCCTGCCTGCTCAAAGCCAGCCCCGCCACCTTGGCCACCCTTGATCAGACGGCGCGCGACCTGCACGCCGCGCAAGTACGGGTCGACAAGGACTTGCTCGCGCTGAAACCCTTGCCCGGTTTCTGCGTGGATGAATTGCACACGGCCCTGGGGATAAATGGCCTGCGGTGACGTTCGATGTCGAGAAAGACTATCTGAGTCTGCCTGGTGTCGATTGCGGTTGCCCGGCAACCTCCACCGATGAAGACGGCGTGCAGACCTTTCCCCACGCCACGCCGACCCTGCTGCAAGCGGCGATGCAGAACTTCAGCGAGGATGAGGCAGAAGACACCTTTCCGCAGGGCAGCTTCATACGCATCAGCAGTGCCGCCCAGGGCGTAAGCGGACTGACACCGGTGGCTTTCGCCAAACTGTGCCGCGAACTCGACCTGGGCAAACGTTATCAGGAGCATTTTCAGAAGGTTTTCGGCCTGCGCGACAGCAATGGCAAGGTCGTCGCCACCAGCACCATGACCCGCGACGTCGCCACACTGAAAAAGCGCCTGTTTCAACTGGACCTGCAACTGGCCGGCCTGCGAAAACACATCCCTGACACCACGCAGCAAGTCCTGCAAAAGCTGCTCGACAACGATGGCGTCATACCGCCCAAGACCCTGCTTTACAACAAGCGGGCGATGATCATGCAAGGCGTCAAGCTCCTCGACAGTTGCATCTGGGGTGTGGTGGTGTTTTCCAGCCGCTCGGTTGAGTTGTATCCGAACGAACGGTGCGTGGTGTATATGCCCGGCGAGCCGCAACGGCCGCTGTACGAATATTCAAGCTTCAAGGCCTTCAAGCAATATCTGACGCAACAGTTGCAGGTGACGAGCTACAAGGATTACTTCGCCAACAGCCTTGATGAAGACGACAAGGCCGACTTCTTCAAAACCTTCACCGACAGCAAGGACCTGGCGACCGTCAAGCAATGGCCGATCAGCGTCGGACTGTTCGAGTTCATGGTGCAAAGCCATGTCGGCAAGCTGCAGCTGGACGCGCGCAAGCTGGCAGTGCCGACCGCCGATATCGATGAAGAGCTGCGGAAAAAACGCTTGCTCGACTTTCTTCAATTGGGCGTGACGGTGCTCTCGGTCGCCGGGCTGTTCTTGCCGGTGCTCGGGCAATTGATGATGGGTGTCGCGGTCGGGCAGATGCTGGGCGAGGTTTTTGAAGGTGTCGAGGACTGGCGCCGTGGCGATCATCAGCAAGCCCTGTCGCATCTGCTCAGCGTGGTGGAAAACATCGCTGCCATGGCGGCCTTTGCCGGGGGCAAAAAGCGCTGGGGGCACTGGGCAAAAAACTGCTGCAGGCGCACCCGCAGTTTTTCGCGCAATTCACCGCCATTACCAACGGCGCGAGCCAGCCACGGTTGTGGAAGCCTGATCTGGCGCTTTACGAACATGCTTTGCCGACGGGGTTCACCATCGCTGCGGACTCCAAAGACTTTTATCAGATCGGCGAGAAGACCATGGGCCGCGTCGACCATCGAATCTTCGCCGGTGACTATGCTCCCGACAGTAAGGTCTGGCGCCTGCAACATGCACGGCGTGCGCAGGCCTACGTGCCAGAAATTACCCGACACATCGAAGGCGGCTGGCGCCTTCCCGCCGAACAGCCTGAGCAATGGAGCAGTAACGCCTACGTGCTCAAACGCATCGATCCGCAGTTGAGCGAGTTCGCCGATACCGATCTGGACATGTTGCGTCGCCTCAGCGACGTCCTGCCCGAGGACTTGCAGCGGGTTTTCATTGACAACCTGAGCCTGCCCGAGCGCTTGCGTGATGGCGTCGAGCGCGCGCGTCTGGCTCGGCAATTAAGCACCCTGACGCGTGAGCTACAGGACGGCGAGATCCACTCCGGGCAGCCGGTTGAAGAGCAGTTGCATACCTTGCCGACAATGAAGGGCTGGCCGACCGACCGTTACATCGAGGTGACCGATGCCGAAGGCAATGTGAGCGCAACCTATCCGGAGACCAAAGTGCTCGACGAATCCTTGGGCGTAGTGGTCGATGATCACCAGTTGGCCGAAGGCCGGTTACTGCAGACCGTTGTCGAGGGGCTGTATCAAAGCGAGGTCGAGGCCTTGCTCGGAAGCAAAGTCGCAAAAAACCTTCAGCATTCGGCACTGGCAAAAAAACTCGGCGCAGCGCTCAAGGTCGACCATCGCACGGCATTCGAGCGCATGTATCGCCGCTACGACCAGAGCGACGCTGATGAGGTGCTGAAACTTCGCAAGGTCTTTGCCGACATCCCCGCGCGCTACGCGAAAAAACTCATCGAGCAGGCGCCAGGCATGCAGCGCCAGAGCCTGCGCGCGAGCGGGCGCGTGGCGTTGACGCTCGGACAAAACGTGAGGAGTGTCAGCGCTCAGGTGCGCCTCGATCGGGCGCTCGCCGGGTTTCACTGGCCCCGTCTGGCTAACGACGACACCGACAAACTGGCGGTTCAGCTGCTGCCGCGCCTCAGTGGCTGGGACTCACAGGTACGCCTGGAAATACGCGAAAAAAGCTGAGCGGAGCGCTTCTGCAAGCCGTCGGCGACGCGTCGGCGGCTGCCGACAAAAAATGCTCGCTGGTGAAGTCCGCCACAGGCTATGAAGCGTTTGACGGCAGCGGTAAATCCCGGGGCAAAGTCGCCGCCGGCCCCAACGCGTTGTTTGACGCCATCCTCAAGGCCGTCCCGACGCAGCCGCCCAAGAGCCTCGCAGGCAGTGCCGACACACTGCCGGTCGACGCCGCGGGCTTGCGCAGCCAGTTGCTTGAAAAAGCGCTGGGCGAGCGCGAGGCCACCGCGCGCGTGCTGGTCGACGGCCAATCTGCACCGGCCGATGCCGAGCCTGTCTGCGTGCAAGGCGATCAGCCCGCCGTGAACAAGCATCCGTCGGCCTTGCTGCGCAAAGTCCGCAAACTCTATCCGCGCATGACCGAGGCGCAAGCCAGTGAGTTCATCGATGGTCTGGGCAACGACGCGCTGAGTCGCGCGATGCGGGTCAAAGCCTTGCGCGGGGAGCTCGACAGTTTGCGTGACGCGCTGTTTACCTGGAGCGAGGACATCGACGCGATGAGCACCATGGGCGCGGAGCTGGCAGACGTCCGTCACAGTCGCCGCACCTTCGCCGAGCTGATCGAAAAGGGATTTCGGCGGTTTCATCAGGTGAACAACGAAAACGGCAAAGCCGTCGGCGTGCTGAACCTTGACGGCATGCGCGTCGGCAAGTTGCCGACGTTGCCGCCCGGGATCAGCTTTGACCACATTCAGCAACTGTCCATGCGCGACATGGCACTGGACGATGATGTTGTGTATTTCCTCAAATCATTCAAGCAGCTCGAGTCGCTGGAACTCGACGGCAATGCCATGACGCGCCTGCCTGAAGTGCTGTCGCACATGCCGGATCTGAAGCGCCTGAGTCTGGCGGACAACAAGATCCGGTTGACCGAGCAGACGTTGAAAAAGCTCAATGGTCTGGAAAGGCTGGAACATTTGAATCTCAATAAAAACCTGCTGGGTGCGACGCCGGATGTCGCTCGGATGCTCAATCTGCGTCGACTGTTGCTGCAAGACACCGGCATTACCGAGCTGCCCAAAGGCCTTTCGCGTCTGGCGTATCTGGAGTGGGCGGACCTGAGCGAAAACAGCATCACGAGCCTGCCGCAGTGGCTGTTCAAAACATCGAGACGCTTCAGTCGGGCGCTCAACCTGCGCCTCAATCCCTGGACGATCCGAGCAAAACGTTGCTGAAGACTTACCGCAACAATGTCGGCGTTGGCATGGGTTATCTGGAGGACGATATCGCTCGGCTCGATGAACAACAGGCGCGCTCGCTCTGGTTGCCTGAAGATGTCGGACCGCAAGGGCTCGAACGTGAGCGAATCTGGAACGCCTTCAAAGACGATACACGGGCCGAAGGACTGTTTCGTCTGCTCGCAGAACTCGGCAACACCGCCGATTCAGAGAAGATCAAGGACGACCTGCGACTGCGCGTCTGGAACGTGCTCGAAGCGGCAGAGAACGACGCGCAGTTGTGTGATCAGTTGCTGAATCTGGCGGCCAGTCCGATCAATTGCACAGACAGCGCGGCCATCAATTTCAGTTATCTGGAAGTGGCGGTGGAAATTGAGCGGATCACCAGCGTCGCCGGGGGCAAGATCACCAGCGCCAAACCGCTGCTCAAGCTGGGACGTGGTCTGTTCAGGCTCGAACAGTTGAACGAAATAGCCCGGGAGCATGCCGCAAAATTTCCCAGGCTCGATCCGCTGGAGGTCAACCTCGCCTATCGCACCGGTCTTGCCGAAACGCTGGATTTGCCCGGTCAGCCAAGGAACATGCGCTACGGCTCACTGGCCGGTGTCACCCAGGCTGATCTGGACGTGGCGCAAAACAGAGTCAATACCGCCGAGCTCTCGCCCAAATGGCTGCAGTTCATGAGTAAGCAGGCGTTCTGGAAGGACTACCTGCAGCGCACCTTTCCCCGCCAGTTCGCGCCTGTCGAGAATAAATTTGCACCACGACTGACTGCGCTGGACGAAAAGTCGAGCAGCCTGCCCGATGCTGACTACATGAGTCAGGCGCAGATCATCATGGCCGAAAGGGACCAAGCCCTGGAAGCGGTGTCGACGCGCCTGACCGACGAGGCGTTGCGCATCGACGACCTGGGCCTGTGTGCCAGGCCCGACGGCTGAGCATCACTTGCCGCGGATCAGTTTGCGCAAGGCGAACCGGTTCGGGTGACAGGCTTCGGCGACACTGCGTGGCAGCGGCAGCGGCTCGTTGTCCAGCCACGCCGCGAGCAGTTCGCCGGACAGCGGCGCGGTAATCAGCCCGCGCGAACCGTGGCCGCTGTTGACGTACAGGCCGTCGTGCCACGGGCAGGCGCTGTCCGGCACTTGCCGGGCGTCCTTGCTCAGCGCTGCATAGGTTTGATTGAACGCTGGCAGGTCGGCGAGGGGGCCGACAATCGGCAGGTAATCGGGGCTGGTGCAGCGGAACGCGGCGCGCCCTTCAAGGCTTTCGACTGGCTGTTGGTCGATGTGCAAACGGGCGACGAGATCGCTGGAGATCTCCTCGAGCATGGCCAGATTGCCCTGATGTTCGGCAGAGGTCGGGGTCAGGTCATCGCTGTGAAAGTCGAAACTGGCGCCGAGGGTGTGCTCGCCCAGACGCGCCGGTGCGACGTAGCCTTCGGCGCACACCACGGTCGCCAGTGCAGCACTTTGCGGCGTTTGCGCCAGACGCGTGATCTGCCCGCGAATACGCTTGAGCGGTAACTCGGCGCTTTGCGCAAAGCGCTTGATGTCGGCGGCGCCGGCCAGCACCACCACCGCAGCACTGGCGAGCAAGCGCTCGCCGTCCCACGCTTGCCACTGATCATCGACCTTGCGCAGTTGCAGCACGTCATGATGGCTGAGCAGTTCGATGTTCGGCTGCGTTGCTTGCGCCTGGCACAGTGCAGGCGGGTGCACCCAGCCGCCCTCCGGGTAGAACAAGCCGCCATGGGCTACACCGACCCCGGCACGGGCCTGCGCCGCGGGTTGCTCCAGCCACTGCAACAGATCGTCCGGGAAGGCCTCGGCCAGTTGCGCGTGACGCTCGGCTTCCTTTTCGTTGAATGCCAGCTGCAGCACCCCGCAATTGTCCCAGTCGGTGCCGCGTTGCAGGTTTTCCAGCAGACGGCGGGTGTAGCCGAAACTGCTGACGATCAGTTGCGACAGCGCCGTGCCGTGGGCGGACAATTTCAGATACAGCACGCCTTGCGGGTTGCCCGAGGCTTCTTGCGCGACGGCTTCATGGCGTTCGAGCAAGCTCACCTGCCAGCCCCGTGCAGCGAGGCTGGACGCCGTCGCACAGCCGGCCAGCCCGGCGCCGATCACCAGCGCACGGCGTTCGCCGGTCAACGGGGCAGGGCGGGCGAACCACGGTTTGTACGGCAAGGGGGCGTCACGTCCGCCGGCCAGCCGAGGAATTCGCCACGCAGGATTTCCCACTTGTGGCCGATGCCCGGCGTGCGCTTCATCTTGAACCCGGCGGCGTTGAGCAGGCGCCGCACCCAACCGGTGCTGGTAAACGTGCTGATGGTCGAACCCGGCGCCGCCAGTCGGGCCAGTTCGACGAACAGTTCAGCGGTCCACATGTCGGGGTTTTTCGCCGGGGCGAAGCCATCGAGAAACCACGCGTCGATCTGTGCGTCGAGCTGTGGCAATTGCTCCAGTGCATCGCCGATCAACAACGTCAGTGTTACCCGACCGTTGGCCAGGCTGATGCGCTGAAAACCTTCGTGGATCGCCACGTACTGTCGCAGTAATTGATCGGCCAACGGCTTGAGTTGCGGCCACAACGCCAGGGCGCGTTGCAGATCGGCCGGGCTCAGCGGGTATTTTTCCACGCTGACAAAATGCAGCCGCGCGCCGGCCGCGGCGTGTTGCTCGAACAGCTGCCAGGCGCAGAGAAAATTCAGCCCGGTGCCGAACCCGGTTTCGCCGATCACCAGCCGCCCGTTCGCCGGCAGGGCGGCAAAACGCTCGGCCAGACGGTTTTGCTCAAGGAACACGTAGCGGGTTTCGTCGAGCCCCGACTGGTCGGAGAAATACACGTCATCGAACACTCGCGAACGCGGGCGTCCGTGGTCATCCCAGTCGAGCTGGGCGTGGGGCAGTACAGGTTTCATGGCAGGCTCGGCAACGGCAAGGCCGCCATTCTAGCCGATCGCGCCGGCGCTGCTTGATCCATGGCAAGGCGCACGGCCAGGCGCCGACCGACAATCCGCGACCCGCGGGAATTTCTGCGCCGCTGTTGTGCCCAATCCGCTAGTCTTGCTGAATCCTGGAAGGAGCCGTCCCCATGTTTGAATCCGCTGAAATCGGTCACGCCATCGACGATGACACCTTTGATGCCGCTGTCCCGGCCTTGCGCGAAGCCTTGCTTGAAGCCCAGTTCGAATTGCAGCAGCAGAAGCGCTTCCCGGTGATCATTTTGATCAACGGCATCGAAGGCGCGGGCAAGGGCGAGACGGTCAAATTGCTCAACGAGTGGATGGACCCGCGCCTGATCGAGGTGCGCACTTTCGATCAGCAGACCGATGAAGAACTGGCGCGGCCGCCGGCCTGGCGCTACTGGCGGATGCTCCCGGCCAAGGGCCGCATGGGGATTTTTTTCGGTAACTGGTACAGCCAGATGTTGCAGGGGCGGGTGCACGGTTTGTTCAAGGACCCGCGTCTGGATCAGGCGATCGCCGGCGCCGAGCGTCTGGAAAAGATGCTCTGCGATGAAGGCGCGCTGATCTTCAAGTTCTGGTTTCACCTGTCCAAGAAACAGATGAAGGCGCGGCTCAAGGCACTGGCCGACGACCCGCTGCACAGCTGGCGCATCAGCCCGCTCGACTGGCAGCAATCGCAAACCTACGACAAGTTCGTCAAATACGGTGAGCGCGTGCTGCGCCGCACCAGCCGCGATTACGCGCCGTGGCATGTGATCGAAGGCGCCGATGCCAACTACCGCAGCCTGGCGGTGGGCAAGATTCTGCTGGAAGGTTTGCAGAGCGCGCTCAAACGCGCCGAGGTCAATCCTCAGGAGGTCAGCGCAGCGCCGTTGGGCACCCCGGTCGATCAATTGAACCTGCTCGACAGCCTCGACCTCAGCCAGCGACTGGACAAGAAAGACTACGAAGAACAACTGATCACCGAACAGGCGCGCCTGTCCGGGCTGATGCGCGACAAACGCATGCGTCGCCATGCACTGATCGCGGTGTTCGAAGGCAACGACGCCGCCGGCAAGGGCGGGGCGATCCGCCGAGTCGCGGCGGCGCTTGATCCGCGCCAGTACAACATCGTGCCGATTGCCGCACCGACCGAAGAGGAACGCGCACAACCGTACCTGTGGCGCTTCTGGCGGCACATCCCGGCGCGTGGCAAATTCACCGTGTTCGACCGTTCCTGGTATGGCCGCGTGCTGGTCGAGCGCATCGAAGGCTTCTGCAAGCCGGCCGACTGGTTGCGCGCCTACGGCGAGATCAACGATTTCGAGGAACAACTGGCCGACTCCGGGGTGATCGTCGTCAAGTTCTGGCTGACCATCGACAAGGACACGCAGATGGCGCGGTTTCAGGAGCGCGAAGAAATTCCGTTCAAGCGCTTCAAGATCACCGAAGACGACTGGCGCAACCGCGACAAGTGGGATGCCTATCGCTCGGCGGTCGGCGACATGGTCGATCGCACCAGCACCGAAATCGCTCCGTGGACCCTGGTCGAAGCCAATGACAAGCGCTGGGCGCGGGTCAAAGTGCTGCGCACGATCAACCGTGCTCTGGAAGAGGCGTTCGAAAAATCCGACAAGCAGGCCAAGAAACGCAAAGACTGAAGCGATGGCCGCGCATACGCCGGGTGAATGATCCTCGCGGTCGGCAAGAAGGTGGACTTATGCTCAGGTCCACTCTCAACCGACAACAACAATGAGGTATGCCATGCGTGAAGTGGTGATCGTCGACAGCGTGCGGACCGGACTGGCCAAATCCTTTCGCGGCAAGTTCAACCAGACCCGCCCCGATGACATGGCGGCGCATTGCGTCAACGCGTTGTTGACGCGCAACGACATCGACCCGGCCAGCGTCGAGGATTGCATTGTCGGCGCCGGCTCCAACGAAGGTGCGCAGGGCTATAACATTGGTCGCAACGTGGCGGTGCTGTCGCGCCTCGGCACGGGCACGGCGGGCATGACCCTCAACCGTTTCTGCTCATCGGGATTGCAGGCGATTGCGATCGCCGCCAACCAGATCGCTTCCGGTTGCAGCGACATCATCGTTGCCGGCGGCGTCGAATCGATCAGCCTGACCCTGAAAAGCGTCAACACCGATCACCTGATCAACCCGCTGCTGAAAGAGCAAACGCCCGGCATCTACTACACGATGGGCCAGACCGCCGAGGTGGTGGCGCGGCGTTATGGCGTGAGCCGTGAAGCGCAGGATCGCTACGCACTGCAAAGCCAGATCCGCACCGCGCAGGCTCAGGCCGCCGGGCTGTTCGATGATGAGATCGTGCCGATGTCGGTCAAGTATCGCGTCGAGGACAAAAACAGCGGCGAGGTGCAGATTCTCGACGGCGTGGTCGATCACGACGATTGCAACCGTCCCGACACCACTTATGAAAGCCTCGCCGGGCTGAAACCGGTGTTCGCTGACGACGGTTCGGTGACCGCTGGCAATTCCTCGCAACTGTCCGACGGCGCGTCGATGACGTTGGTGATGAGTCTGGAGAAGGCGCTTGCGCTCGGGCTCAAGCCCAAGGCGTTCTTCCGTGGCTTTACTGTCGCTGGCTGTGAGCCGGACGAAATGGGCATCGGCCCGGTGTTCTCGGTACCGAAACTGCTCAAGGCCAAGGGCTTGCAGGTGGCGGATATCGACCTGTGGGAATTGAACGAGGCGTTTGCGTCGCAGTGCCTGTACAGCCGCGACCGGTTGGAAATCGATAACGAGAAATACAACGTCAACGGCGGCTCGATTTCCATCGGCCACCCATTCGGCATGACCGGCTCACGCCAGGTCGGGCATCTGGTGCGCGAGTTGCAGCGGCGTAATCTGCGTTACGGCGTCGTGACCATGTGCGTCGGTGGCGGGATGGGGGCGAGTGGGTTGTTTGAGGCAGTGCGCTGAGCCATTGCATTTTTGTTGTCTGTTCGATTGCTATCGCTGGCAAGCCAGCTCCCACAGGTTTCGTAGCGTTTGCAAAATCTGTGTGCGCCACCATTCCTGTGGGAGCTGGCTTGCCAGCGATGGGATCACCACCGCTCAGCGGTTGGAATCCAGAAGCTGCATCCGCGCGACGTAGGCCTTGATTTGCTGCTCAGCGATCTCATGACTGTCAAACGGCCCCTCCTGGGTATTTTCCCGGGTGCTGAAAAACAGTTGGCCATTGATCCGGCACACCCGGTCGCTGCGAAAACGAATGGCGGGGGCGCTGTCGGCGGCGCGCATGGCTAACATCATCGGTCTCCCTGGCGATTGGGCTCGGAGGTCTTTTGAGCTTATGCCTGAAGCACTTGGCCTGCGCGGCGAGTCGATCAACGGCAGCGCGTCAACATCATGCTGCGACCTGCACAGTTGCATTCGCGGCCTGGACGCAACTGTCCCTGTGTCACAACGCAATGCGCGCCTAGAATGGCGATTCTTGTCCGCAGGCTTTTGGGGTTCGCATGCACATTTCGTCCGGTCGCTGGGTCTATGGATTGTTCCTCGCGCTGCTGACCGCGTTGCTCTGGGGCATTCTGCCGATCAAACTCAAACAGGTGCTGCTGGTGATGGACCCGGTCACCGTGACCTGGTTTCGCCTGCTGGTGTCCGGCGGCTGTCTGTTCATTTATCTGGCCTCGGTCAAACGTCTACCCAGTCGCCAAGTCCTCGGGCCCAAGGGCGGTTGGCTAGTGTTGATGGCGGTGCTCGGGCTGGTCGGCAACTACGTGCTGTACTTGATGGGGCTCAATCTGCTTAGCCCCGGCACCGCGCAACTGGTGGTGCAGATGGGCCCGATCATGTTGCTGATCGCCAGTCTGTTTGTGTTCAAGGAACGCTTCAGCATTGGCCAGGGCATCGGTCTGCTGGTGCTGCTTATCGGCTTCGGGCTGTTTTTCAATCAGCGTCTGGCGGAGCTGTTGACCTCGTTGTCGGACTACACCGCCGGAGTCTTGCTGGTGCTACTGGCCTCGACCGTGTGGACCTTTTACGCGCTGGGCCAGAAGCAATTGCTCACGGTGTGGAATTCGCTGCAGGTGATGATGGTGATCTATCTGTTCTGCGCATTACTGCTGACACCGTGGGTGCATCCGCTTGAAGCGTTGAACCTGAGCCCGCTGCAGGGCTGGCTCTTACTGGCCTGCTGCCTGAACACCTTGATCGCCTACGGCGCATTCGCTGAAGCGCTGGCGCATTGGGAAGCGTCGCGGGTCAGTGCGACCCTGGCGATCACGCCGCTGGTGACGTTCGCGGCGGTGGCGATGGCGGCGCGGATCTGGCCGGAATATGTGCATGCCGAGCAGATCAATGCGCTGGGGTATGGCGGGGCGGTGCTGGTGGTGCTGGGCTCGGCGCTGGTGGCACTGGGGCCGTCGTTGATTGCCGGATTGAAGGCGCGGCGGGCGAAGGTTGTACCCGGCTGAGGAGCGGCAGTGCGCCATTCGCGAGCAGGCTCGCTCCCACATTGGAATGCAACTTTCCTGTGGGAGCGAGCCTGCTCGCGAAGGCGGATGATCAAGCGCTAGAAATCTCAGCCCTTGGCCCCGGCCTCGATCATGTTCTCCGGCCGCACCCAGGCATCGAACTCTTCATCAGTCAGATACCCCAACTGCAACGCCGCCTCGCGCAAGGTCAGCCCTTCGCTGTAGGCCTTCTTGGCGATTTCCGCCGATTTGTCATAACCGATGTGCGGGTTCAGCGCCGTCACCAGCATCAGCCCACGCTCCAGATGACGGGCCATGGCCTCGGCATCCGGTTCCAGCCCGGCGATGCAATGCTGCTGGAAGTTGCTGCAGCCATCGGCGAGCAGGCGGATCGATTGCAGCAGGTTGTGGATGATCACCGGTTTGTACACGTTCAACTGCAAGTGACCTTGACTGGCGGCAATGCCGATTGTCACATCGTTGCCCAATACCTGACAGGCCAGCATCGACAGCGCTTCGCACTGGGTCGGGTTGACCTTGCCCGGCATGATCGAGCTGCCTGGTTCGTTGGCCGGCAGCTTCACTTCGGCAAACCCTGCGCGCGGACCAGAGCCAAGCAGGCGCAGGTCATTGGCGATCTTCATCAGCGCCACGGCGAGGGTTTTCAGCGCGCCGGAAAGGCTCGTCAGTGGTTCGTGGCCGGCGAGGGCGGCGAACTTGTTTGGCGCGGTCACGAACGGCAGGCCGGACAGCGCCGCCAACTCTGCTGCAATCGCCTCACCAAAACCATGCGGCGAGTTCAGCCCGGTGCCGACTGCGGTGCCGCCCTGAGCCAGTTCACACACCGCCGGCAACGCGGCGCGAATGGCCCGTTCGGCGTAATCCAGTTGCGCTATGAAACCCGACAACTCCTGGCCGAAGGTGATCGGTGTCGCGTCCATCATGTGCGTGCGCCCGGTCTTCACCAGCTTCATATGGCGCGCCGCGAGTTCGGCGAGGCCACCGGACAGCTCGCTGATGGCTGGCAGCAATTGCTCCTGCACGGCTTGTGCGGTGGCGATGCTCATCGCGGTGGGGAAGCAGTCGTTGGAGCTTTGCGAGCGGTTGACGTGATCGTTCGGGTGCACCGGCGTTTTGCCGCCGCGCGGGTTGCCGGCCAGTTCGTTGGCGCGACCGGCGATCACTTCGTTGACGTTCATGTTGCTCTGGGTGCCGCTGCCGGTCTGCCAGACCACCAGCGGGAACTGGTCGTCGTGCTGGCCGTCGAGCACTTCATCGGCGGCCTGTTCGATCAGCCGGGCGATGTCGGCAGGCAGGTCGCCGTTGCGGTCATTGACCCGCGCGGCGGCTTTCTTGATCAGCGCCAGGGCGTGCAATACCGGTAGCGGCATGCGTTCCTGACCGATGGCGAAGTTGATCAGCGAGCGTTGCGTCTGAGCACCCCAGTAAGCGTCGTCCGGGACTTCGATCTGGCCCAGGCTGTCGGTTTCGATACGGCTCATCGTGCACACTCCTGTTGGTCTGTTTGCGCAGTTTAGGCCGGCATCGGCCGTGGTGGTTCCATCGACTCGATTGTTGACCGGCCGACCCGCTCAATCAAGCGCGGCAAGGCTTGGGGGTTGAGCCGCGGCAATCGTTAGGCGCAGAATGGTCGCCCTTGGGGTTTGACCTCGCTTTGCTTAAAAGGAAACTCGATGACTCGTCTTCGTGCCATCTGTACCGCGGTTGCACTGGTTTGCGCCAGCGGCCAGGTGCTTGCCGATACCGCCAGCCACAACGCCAGTGCCGAAGCCTTCCTGACCCTGGCTCACGCTGACAAACTGGGCACTCCGGTGTACATGCAAGTGCAGCAAATGTTTGCCCAGCGTTTTGAGCAGACCAAAGCCCCTGAGGCCAAGAAAGCCGTCCTCGAAACCTACCAGGCCAAGGCCAACGCCGCGCTGGACCAGGCCATTGGCTGGAACAAGCTCAAGCCCGACATGGTCAAGCTTTACACCAGCAACTTCAGCGAATCCGAGCTCAAGGACCTGGTCGCGTTCTACCAGTCGCCACTGGGCAAAAAGGTTCTGGAAAAAATGCCGCAGCTGACCCAGCAATCGGCACAGATGACCCAGGGCAAGCTGGAAAGCGCTGTGCCAGTGGTCAACAAGTTGCTCGACGACATGACCAAAGAGCTGACCCCGGCCGCTGCACCGGCCAAGAAGAAGTAAGCGGAGTTCGTGATGACCATGCAACAACGCATCGAATCGACGCTGGGCCTGCTGCAGCCTGAGCATCTGCAAGTGCTGGACGAAAGCCACATGCACAGTCGCGGGTTACAGACGCACTACAAGGCTGTGGTGGTCAGCGCGCAGTTCGAAGGCCTGAACCGGGTCAAGCGCCATCAGAAAGTCTACGGCACGCTCGGCGAGCTGATGGGCGAGTTCCATGCGTTGGCGCTGCACACCTACACCCCGCAGGAATGGGCAGAGATCGATGGCGCTCCAGCGTCGCCGACCTGTGCTGGCGGAGATCAGCGATAAGCTTCGAGCGGCAAGCTGCAAGTTAAAGGCGGATGAGTTTTGGCTTGCCGCTTGAAGCTTGGAGCTTGCCGCTGCTTTTTTGCTAGAATCCGCAACGCGCCGCTTAGCCGGCGCGTTTTTTTTGAATCCGGTTCACCCTTTGCGAGGGTAGCCACCTGGAGAAATACCCATGACACAACCGATTGTCGTGGCGGCACTGTACAAGTTCGTCACCCTCGAAGATTACGTTGACCTGCGCGAGCCACTGCTGCAAGCGATGGTCGACAACGGCATCAAAGGCACTCTGCTGATCGCCGAAGAAGGCATCAACGGCACCGTTTCCGGCACCCGCGAAGGCATCGACGGCCTGCTCGCCTGGCTGAAGAACGATCCACGCATGATCGACATCGATCACAAGGAATCGTACTGCGACGAGCAGCCGTTCTACCGCACCAAGGTCAAGCTGAAGAAAGAGATCGTCACCCTCGGCGTCGAAGGCGTCGACCCGAACAAGAAGGTCGGCACCTATGTTGAGCCGCAGGACTGGAACGCGCTGATCAGCGACCCGGAAGTCCTGCTGATCGACACGCGCAACGATTACGAAGTGGCGATCGGCACTTTCGAAGGCGCCATCGATCCGAAAACCACCAGTTTTCGCGAGATTCCCGAGTACATCAAAGAACACTTCGATCCGGCCGTGCACAAGAAGGTCGCGATGTTCTGCACCGGTGGCATCCGCTGTGAAAAAGCCTCGAGCTACATGCTCGGCGAAGGGTTCGAAGAGGTTTATCACCTCAAGGGCGGCATTCTGAAGTACCTCGAAGAGGTGCCGCAGGAAGAAACCAAATGGCAGGGCGACTGCTTCGTGTTCGACAACCGCGTGACCGTGCGCCACGACCTCAGCGAAGGCGACTACGATCAATGTCATGCCTGCCGCACTCCGGTCAGCGTTGAAGATCGTGCGTCCGAGCATTACGTGCCCGGCATCAGTTGCCCGCATTGCTGGGACAAGCTCAGCGAGAAAACCCGGCGCAGCGCCATCGACCGGCAAAAGCAGATCGAACTGGCCAAGGCACGTAACCAGCCGCACCCGATCGGCTACAACTACAAGCAAGCACCCACCGAGGCCTAACCATGTCTGCGCGCCTGCTCTATGTGATGGATCCGATGTGTTCGTGGTGCTGGGGGTTTGCTTCGGTGGCCAAGGCCTTGGTCGAGCAGGCGCAGGCCGCCGGGGTCGAGCTGCATCTGGTGGTCGGCGGCTTGCGCACCGGCAGCGGCGCGGCGCTGGAACCGACCACGCGGCGCTACATCCTCGAGCATTGGCAAGCGGTCACCGAGGCCACCGGCCAGCCGTTCAAGCTCGACGGGGCGCTGCCGGACGGTTTTGTCTACGACACTGAACCGGCCTGCCGCGCCATCGTCACGGCGCGCAGTCTGGCGCCGGATTGCGCCTGGACACTGGTCGGGCTGATCCAGCAGGCGTTTTACGCTGAAGGTCGCGATGTCACTCAGGCCAGCGTGCTGGTGGAACTCGCCGAACAGGCGGGTGTGCCGCGCATCGAGTTCGCCGCGTTGTTCGATCATGCCGATCAGCACAAGGCGACTCAGGCCGATTTCACTTGGGTGCAGGATCTGGGCATTGCCGGGTTCCCGACCCTGCTCGCCGAGCGCAACGGCCAACTGGCGTTATTGACCAATGGCTATCAACCGCTCAGCGAGCTGGCGCCGTTGCTCGGCCGCTGGCTGGAGCGCGCCGCCTGTGCCTGACCTGGGCGATGACACCTCAGACGGCAAGCGCGCCGACCGGCTGAGCTGGGCAGAAGTCCGACGCCTGGCACTTACGCACAAAAATCCCTGTGGATCGCCAACGGCGTGGCCGTGCTGGCGACCCTGTGCAGCGTGCCGATTCCGCTGTTGCTGCCGTTGCTGGTCGACGAAGTATTGCTCGGTCATGGCGATGCGGCGCTGAAAGTCATGAACCATTTTCTGCCGGGCATGTGGCAGCAAGCGGCGGGCTATATCGGCCTGATGCTGGTGGTGACGTTGACCTTGCGGTGCAGTGCGCTGTGCTTTGGCGTGTTGCAGTCGCGGCTGTTTGCGCGCTTGGCCAAGGACATCGTCTACCGCATCCGTGTGCGCCTGATCGAACGGCTGAAACGCATCTCCCTCGGCGAATACGAAAGTCTGGGCAGCGGTACGGTGACCACGCATCTGGTCACCGATCTGGACACCCTCGATAAATTCGTCGGCGAAACCCTCAGCCGCTTTCTGGTGGCGATGCTCACGCTGGTCGGCACCGCCAGCATCCTGATGTGGATGCACTGGAAGCTGGCGCTGCTGATTCTGCTGTTCAACCCGCTGGTGATCTACGCCACGGTGCAATTGGGCAAACGCGTCAAACACCTGAAGAAACTCGAGAACGACAGCACCGCGCGCTTCACCCAGGCGCTGAGCGAAACCCTCGATGCGATTCAGGAAGTGCGCGCCGGCAACCGCCAAGGCTTTTTCCTCGGGCGCCTCGGCCTGCGCGCGCAGGAAGTGCGCAACTATGCGGTCAACTCGCAATGGAAAACCGACGCCTCCAACCGCGCCAGTGGTTTGCTGTTCCAGTTCGGCATCGATATTTTCCGCGCGGCGGCGATGCTCACCGTGTTGTTTTCCGACCTGTCGATCGGGCAGATGCTCGCGGTGTTCAGTTACCTGTGGTTCATGATCGGCCCGGTCGAGCAACTGCTCAATCTGCAATACGCCTATTACGCGGCGGGCGGGGCGCTGGCGCGGATCAACGAACTGCTGGCGCGCGCCGATGAGCCGCAATACCCGGGCGGTGTCGATCCGTTCAAGGGCCGCGACACCGTCGGCATCCAGGTGCAAGGCCTGAGCTTCGGTTATGGCGATGAGCTGGTGCTGGATCAGATGAACCTGTCGATTGCGCCGGGCGAGAAGGTGGCCATTGTCGGTGCCAGCGGCGGCGGCAAAAGTACTTTGGTGCAACTGCTGCTTGGCCTGTACACGCCGCTGGCCGGGACCATCCGTTTCGGCGGCTCGACCCAGCAGGAGATCGGCCTGGAAACCGTGCGGGAAAACGTGGCTGTGGTGTTGCAGCACCCGGCGCTGTTCAACGACACGGTGCGCGCCAACCTGACCATGGGCCGCACCCGCAACGACGAAGCTTGCTGGCAGGCGCTGCAAATCGCCCAGCTTGAAGCCACTGTGCGCGCCTTGCCCAACGGCCTCGACAGCATCGTCGGGCGCTCCGGCGTGCGTCTGTCCGGCGGTCAGCGCCAGCGTCTGGCGATTGCACGGATGATCCTCGCCGAGCCAAAAGTGGTGATCCTCGACGAAGCCACCTCAGCCCTGGATGCCGCTACCGAATACAGCCTGCATCAGGCCATGGCGCGCTTCCTCAATGGCCGCACCACGCTGATCATCGCCCACCGCTTGTCGGCGGTGAAGCAAGCTGATCGCGTGTTGGTGTTCGACGGCGGTCAGATTGCTGAAGACGGTGATCATCAGCAACTGATCGCCGATGGCGGCCTCTACGCCAAGCTCTACGGTCATCTGCAGCAGATCCAGCGGCCTTGAAATTCAGCGTGGTTTCTGTGCTTAGTGCTTGAATTGCATCGAGTAAAACCACTCCAGACGCTACTTCGGACCGGCCACTTGCACGATCGACGTCGAGGACGGCAGAGCTGCCCCTTTGACATGTCGAAAATTAGCCTAGGCTGAGCTGTCAGGAGCGGGATTTTCCGGTGTTCATCTGGCAGTGCTTGCGCAAGGGATCTCATGAAGCAAAAGCGGACTCTCGGAACGCCACGGTTGTTGGGCATTGTCTGGCCATTTATTGCCGTTGTGTTGTTTCAAGCGTTGTTGGGTGGCGTCAGCCTGTATGTGCTTTCGGCCGTCCGCGGCTACGTCGCCGGGGAAAGTCTCTGGTCCAAGGGCCAGAAAGACGCCATCTATTACCTCAATCTGTATGCCGACAGCCGCGACGAGGCGATCTTTCTCAAGTATCGCGAGGCGATTGGCGTGCCGCAGGGCGGGCATCAGTTACGTCTGGCGCTGGACCGCCAGCCGCCCGATCTGGCTGCGGCGCGCGAAGGCATTCTCAAGGGTGGCAACCACCCCGATGATGTCTCAAGCCTGATCTGGCTGTATCTCAACTTCCGTCATTTCAGTTATCTGGAAACCGCCATCGATCGCTGGACGGTCGGTGATGCGTATCTGGACCAACTCGATGACGTCGCCCAGGAAATGCATCGCGGCATCTCGCAGGGTTCGGCGAGCGATGCCGACATCCAGCAGTGGAAGACGCGGATTTTCAATATCAACGATGCCGTGACCCCGGCTGCCAGGGCCTTCAGCGATGCCTTGGGCGAAGGCTCGCGGATGATCATGCGCCTGCTGCTGTTCACCAACCTGGCCACCGCGCTGGGGCTGATTGTGCTGGCGCTGTGGCGTACGCACAAATTGCTCAAGCAACGCCATGCGTTCGCCGAGGCGCTGCAACTGGAGAAGGACCGCGCGCACGTTACCCTGCATTCGATCGGCGATGGCGTCATCACCACCGACGTCAGCGGCGCCATCGATTACATGAACCCGGCGGCCGAGGCCATGACCCACTGGAAGGCCGAGCAGGCGGCGGGCCTGCCACTTTCAGCGCTGTTCAACCTGCTCGATGACAACGCCCAGGCCGAAGGTCTGACGCTGATCGAGCACATTCTCAGCGGCCAGCTCAGTGGTGGCAGCGAGCATTCTAAACTGATCCAGCGCCTGGACGGCAGCACCTTGTCGGTGACTCTGGTCGGGGCGCCGATCCGCAATGCCGGCAAGGTCAGCGGCACGGTGCTGGTGCTGCACGACATGACGCAGGAGCGCCAGTACATCGCCAATCTGTCGTGGCAGGCCACTCACGATGCGTTGACCGGGCTGGCCAACCGCCGTGAATTCGAATACCGCCTCGAACAGACGCTGCACAATCTCACACGTCAGGCCGGGCGGCATGCGCTGATGTTCCTCGACCTTGATCAATTCAAACTGGTCAACGACACCTGCGGTCATGCCGCCGGCGATGAGCTGTTGCGGCACATTTGTACGCTGCTGCAATCAGGGCTGCGCGAGGGCGACACGCTGGCGCGGCTGGGCGGTGACGAGTTCGGCATTCTGTTGGAGAACTGCGCGCCGGAAGCGGCAGAGAAGATCGCCGAGGCGCTGCGTCAGACCGTGCAGAACCTGCATTTCGTCTGGAAGGGCCGGCCCTTTCTGACCACGGTGAGTATCGGCCTGGTGCATGTGGCGCAGACTCCGACCACCCTCGAATCCTCGCTGCGCGCTGCGGATATGGCCTGCTACATGGCCAAGGAAAAGGGCCGTAATCGCGTGCAGGTCTATCACGCCGACGATTCCGAATTGTCGCTGCGCTTCGGCGAGATGGCCTGGGTGCAACGTTTGCACATGGCACTGGAGGAGAACCGCTTCTGTCTGTATGCCCAGGAAATCGCCCCGCTCAAGCCGATTGCCGGCGAGGCCGGGCACATTGAAATTCTGTTGCGGCTGCACGATGAGTCCGGGCGAATGATCTTGCCTGACAGTTTCATTCCGGCCGCCGAGCGTTATGGTTTGATGACTCAACTAGACCGTTGGGTAGTTCAGAACGTATTTAAAGTTATTGCCCAATGTATTGCTCAGGAACATCAAGGTCCATTAGCAATGTGTGCGATTAATCTGTCAGGCATTACTATAGGAGATGACGCGTTTTTGCACTTTCTGCGCGAACAGTTTGTTAACTACAACATACCGCCTGAAATGATTTGTTTTGAAATTACCGAAACCAGTGCAATTGCAAATTTAGGCAGTGCGATCCGATTTATTAATGAACTCAAAGGCTTAGGTTGCTACTTCTCGCTGGATGACTTTTGTGCCGGAATGTCTTCGTTCGCTTATTTGAAACATTTGCCTGTAGACTTCCTGAAGATCGACGGAAGTTTCGTTAAGGACATGCTGGACGACCCCATTAACCGGGCGATGGTCGAAGTGATCAATCACATCGGACATGTCATGGGTAAGCAGACGATTGCCGAGTTTGTCGAAACAACCCAGATAGAGCAGGCATTGCTTGAAATCGGTGTCGATTACGCTCAGGGTTATGTCATTGAACGCCCGCAATTGTTTACCTGTGACAGTTTGCTAAGTAGACCCGCCAGACCGCAGCCGCTGTTATTCAAAGCGCCTGGCACGTTCCGTTGAAGTCTTCTGCCGATCCGTACAATCACAACTCAAAAGGAGCCGAACAGTGATCGACACATTCAACCGAACCGGACCCCTCATGGAAGCTGCAAGTTATCCTGGCTGGGCACAACAGCTGATCAAGGATTGCAGCGAGAGCAAGCGCCGGGTTGTCGAACATGAACTTTACCTGCGCATGCGTGATAACAAGCTCAGCGCCAGAACCATGCGTCAGTACCTGATCGGGGGCTGGCCGGTGGTTGAGCAGTTTGCGTTGTACATGGCGCAAAACCTCACCAAGACCAGGTTTGCTCGCCATCCGGGCGAGGACATGGCGCGGCGCTGGCTGATGCGCAACATCCGCGTCGAGCTCAATCACGCCGATTACTGGGTGCACTGGAGTCGGGCCCATGGCGTCAGCCTGGAAGATCTGCAGGCCCAGCAGGTGCCGCCGGAATTGCACGCGTTGAGTCATTGGTGCTGGCACACCAGTTCCGCCGATTCGCTGATTGTTGCCATTGCTGCGACCAACTACGCCATTGAAGGCGCGACCGGGGAGTGGTCGGCGGTCGTCTGTTCAACCGGCGTCTACGCCGCCGCGTTCCCGGAAGAGGACCGCAAGCGCGCGATGAAGTGGCTGAAGATGCATGCCCAGTACGACGATGCGCATCCGTGGGAAGCCCTGGAAATCATCTGCACGCTGGCCGGGATGAACCCGAGCAAGGCCTTGCAGGCCGAACTGCGCCAGGCGATCTGCAAGAGCTATGACTACATGTACCTGTTCCTGGAGCGGTGCATGCAGCTTGAGACCTCGGAGCGCGTAGTGCACAACCGCGAGCGCAGGGCGGTAGTCGAGAACTGATCGGCCGCCAACCCGGGTAAAAATGTAGGAGCGAGCCTGCTCGCGATAGCGGTGTGTCATTCAATGATTGCGTTGGCTGACTCGCCGCATCGCGAGCAGGCTCACTCCTACAGTTGTTTTGGGGTGGCTGGGAGGATTCAGCCCGCCATCGCCAGGCGGTTACGCCCTTCACGCTTGGCCACGTACAACGCGCTGTCGGCGCGGCGCAGCAGACTGTCGGCCGACTCGCCCGGCAGCAATGTCGAACAACCAAGGCTCACGGTCAGTTCGATCAACTGGCCATCGGCGTAATACTCGGCAGTTTGCGTTGCGTAGCGCAGCCGTTCGCCGACCATCGCCGCGGCCTCGCGGCTGGTGTTGGACAGCAGGATTAAAAACTCTTCGCCGCCGTAACGAAACACCATGTCGACATTGCGCAACTGCGCCTTCAGGGTCGCTGCGATCGCTTTGAGCACGTTATCGCCGGCGCTGTGGCCATGGCTGTCATTGACGCGCTTGAAGTGGTCGATGTCGATCATCAGCAGCGACAGCGGTTGTTGATGACGCCGCGCCATGTCGATCTCGCGCTGCAGGGTCTGCTCCATGGCAATTCGATTGCCAGCACCGGTCAGCGGATCGCGCAGTGCGCTCTGCGTCGCCTCGCGATAGAGCAAGGCGTTGCGCATCGGATAGAGCAACGACGACAGCAGCGATTCCAGTTGGCCTTGTTCCAGTTCGTTGAAACGCTGGTTGCGGCGGAACACCACTTCGCCCAGATGCTCGCCTTCGTGGCTCAGACTGTAGCTGATCGAGTGATGGCCGCGGCTGCCAAACTCAAGGCGCAGATCGCTGCCCTGATGCGCATAAACCAAGGCGTCCAGCGGCACGAGGCGCTGAACTTCACGGAAAAACAGACCGAGGATGCGTTGCGGTTCGAGGCTGGTCTGCAGTTGCAGGCTCAGTTGCTGGCGCAGTTGCGCCAGACTGGCCGGACGCTCCAGAAGGGGAGGCACCTGACCAAAGCCCAGGCGCTGCAATTTGGCACTGTCGAAATCAATCGCATTGGTCTGGGAAGGTGATTTCATATGGCGTGAGCCCCTAAGCAGTAAGTCTGTCTTACAGGCTGGGTGAGAGCGGCTATGGGCTGCGCGTCATACTGGTCCATCAGTCCCGTAGGACATCTGGCGTAAGTCTAGTCTGCCGGATGACGATAAGTCAGCTATCGAAATCGGCGTCGCCCCATTGCCTTCACACGGCATGCTTTGAGGAACGTTAGAGCGAAACTCATGCCAATCGGTTCGCTTTAATTTAAACCGATTGAAATCAACAGGTTGAATAAAAGCCGAATGAGTTGCTGCCGGGAAATTGGCTCAATTGTGACGGTTGCCTGCGGCAAAGGTCTGCCGCGACAGCAATCTGCCGCGGCAACAAAAGCGACGTATGGCGGTTACTGCGCGTTGAACGCCTGGCCATTGATGCCTGCACTGTCCGGGCCCATCAGGTACAGGTACACCGGCATGATCTCTTCCGGCGTTGGATTGTTCAGCGGGTTTTCCCCAGGATAGGCCTGCGCGCGCATGCTGGTGCGGGTGCCGCCCGGGTTGATGCTGTTGGAGCGCACCGGCGCGACACCGTCGACCTCATCGGCCAGTGTCTGCATCAGGCCTTCGGTGGCGAACTTCGACACGCCGTACGCGCCCCAATAGGCGCGACCCTTGCGGCCAACGCTGCTGGAGGTGAACACCACCGAAGCGTCCTGCGACAGTTTGAGCAGCGGCAGCAGGGTGCTGGTCAGCATAAACATGGCGTTGACGTTGACCTGCATCACTCGCATGAAATTGTCGCCGGACAATTGTTCGATCGGCGTGCGCGGGCCGATGATCGAGGCGTTGTGCAGCAGACCGTCAAGGTGGCCGAACTCGGTTTCGATCATCGCCGCCAGCTCATCGTATTGATGGGGCAGGGCGGTTTCGAGGTTGAACGGGATTACTGCAGGTTGCGGATGGCCGGCCGCTTCGATCGCGTCGTAGACCTCGGTCAGATTGGCTTCGGTCTTGCCCAGCAGCAGCACCGTGGCGCCATGGGCGGCGTAGGTTTTCGCCGCCGCTGCGCCGATGCCGCGACCGGCACCGGTGACCAGAATGACCCGATCCTTGAGCAATTCGGGGCGAGCGGTGTAATCAAACATAAAAACCTCACAATCCATTAAAAGATCGCAGCGTTCGGCAGCTTCTGCCGGGTCAGCAGCTGCACAGCGCGCTATCAAGCACCTTGCGCAACTCCAGCGGATGGTCCACCACCACGTCCGCGCCCCAATGCCGCGGGTTGTCGTCCGGGTGAATGTAGCCGTAGGTCACCGCAGCGGTCTTGGTGCCGGCGTCGCGTCCCGACTCGATATCGCGCAGATCATCGCCAATAAACAGAACGCTCGACGGATCCAGATCAAGCATGTTGCAGGCAAGGATCAGCGGCTCCGGATCCGGCTTGCTGTTCTTCACATGATCGGGGCAGATCAGCAGCGCCGAACGCTCGGCCAACCCCAGGCGTTGCATGATCGGCTCGGCGAAACGCACCGGCTTGTTGGTGACCACGCCCCAGATCAGGTTGGCCTTTTCGATGTCAGCCAGCAACTCGGCCATGCCGTCGAACAGCTTGCTGTGTACCGCGCAGCCGACCAGATAACGCTCAAGAAACTCCTGGCGCAACGCCTCGAAGCCCGGTGATTCCGGGTCCATCGAAAAGGTCACTGCAACCATGGCTTTGGCACCACCGGAAATCTCGTCGCGGATGTGCTTGTCGTTGATCGGTGGCAAGCCGCGATCGGCACGCATGGCCTGGCAGATGGCGATGAAGTCCGGCGCCGTGTCGAGCAGGGTGCCGTCCATGTCAAAAAGAACCGCTCTGATGGCCATCGACTTATTCCTCGCGCAGGGTCTGGATCATGTAGTTGACGTCGACGTCACTGGCCAGCTTGTAGTGCTTGGTCAGCGGGTTGTACGTCAGGCCAATGATGTCCTTGACGGTCAGGCCGGCCATGCGGCTCCACGCGCCGAGTTCGGAGGGGCGAATGAATTTTTGAAGTCATGGGTGCCGCGCGGCAGCAGCTTCATGATGTATTCGGCACCGATGATGGCGAACAGGTACGCCTTCGGGTTGCGGTTGATGGTCGAGAAGAACACCTGGCCGCCAGGCTTGACCATGCGGAAGCAGGCGCGGATCACCGAGGATGGATCGGGTACGTGCTCAAGCATTTCCAGGCAAGTGACCACATCGAACTGCTCGGGCATTTCTTCAGCCAGGGCTTCGGCGGTGATCTGTCGGTATTCGACACTGACCCCGGATTCCAGCTGATGCAGTTGCGCGACCGCCAGCGGCGCTTCGCCCATGTCGATACCCATCACGGTCGCGCCGCGCTGGGCCATGGCTTCACTGAGGATGCCGCCGCCGCAACCGACGTCGAGGACTTTCTTGCCGGCCAGATTGACCCGTTCGTCGATCCAGTTGACGCGCAGCGGGTTGATGTCGTGCAGCGGTTTGAATTCGCTTTCACGGTCCCACCAGCGATGGGCCAGGGCCTCGAATTTAGCGATTTCGGCGTGGTCGACGTTACTCATGTTCAATTCCTCGAAAAACTTGAAAAAGGCTGTAGCCGCGGAGTCTGCTCCACGGTGTTTACGATTCGGTGTGGCCGCTGATGCGCTGGCCCCAGTGGCGCGCGGTTGCGCCCAGTTGCTGTTCGTCCATGCGCGTCAGACGCCGGTCGTCGAGCAATTGCTTGCCGGCGACCCACAGGTGTTTCACGCAATCGCGACCGGTGGCGTAAATAAGCTGCGAAACCGGGTCGTACACCGGTTGCTGCGCCAGGCCGGACAGATCGAAAGCCACGATGTCGGCGGCTTTGCCGATTTCCAGCGAGCCGACTTGCGCGTCGATCCCCAGTGCCCGCGCGCCGTTGAGCGTGGCCATGCGCAGCGCACGATGGGCATCCAGCGCGGTGGCCGAGCCGGCAACGGCCTTGGCCAGCAATGCGGCGGTGCGGGTTTCGCCGAGCAGGTCGAGATCGTTGTTGCTGGCGGCGCCGTCGGTGCCGACCGCGACGTTAACCCCAGCCTGCCACAAACGCTCGACCGGGCAAAAACCGCTGGCCAGTTTGAGGTTCGATTCCGGGCAGTGGATCACGCTGGTGTTGCTTTCTACCAGCAGCGCGAGGTCGTCATCGCTGATCTGGGTCATGTGCACGGCCTGGAAGCGCGGCCCGAGCAGGCCGAGGCGGCCCAGACGCGCCAGTGGCCGCTCGCCGGTTTGCTCGACGGCCTGCTGCACCTCAAAGGCAGTTTCGTGGACGTGCATGTGGATCGCGGCGTCCAGCTCCTCGGCAATCACGCGGATTTTCTCGAGGTTCTCGTCGCCGACGGTGTACGGTGCGTGAGGGCCGAAAGTAATCTTGATGCGCTCGTGATGCTTCAGATCGCCGAACAGCTCGACACCCTGACGGATCGCTTCATCGGCACTGCTGGCGCCGGGAATCGGAAAGTCGAGGATCGGTATTGCGATCTGTGCGCGAATGCCGCTGTTGTGCACACGCTCGCTGGCGACCTTGGGGTAGAAATACATGTCGGAAAAACAGCTGATGCCGCCCTTGATCTGCTCGGCAATGGCCAGATCGGTGCCGTCACGGACGAAATCTTCATCGACCCATTTGGCCTCGGCCGGCCAGATGTGATTTTCCAGCCAGGTCATCAGCGGCAGATCGTCCGCCAGGCCGCGGAACAGTGTCATCGCGGCGTGACCGTGAGCATTGATCAGGCCGGGGGCGAGCAGCACATCCGGTAATTCGCGGATTTCAGTGGCGTTACACTTCAACGCTTCGGCGCGCGGGCCGATAAACACGATGCAACCGTCGCGGATGCCCAGGCCGTGCTCCTTGAGCACGACGCCAGCAGGTTCGACGGGGACCAGCCAGGTCGGCAGCAATAACAGGTCGAGCGCAATGGCAGGTTTGGGCATCGGGAGTCGGTTCCAGTGCTTTTGTAAAGGATGGCGAAGTATACCCGAGCGTCTTCGCGGGGGGATCGCTATAATCGGCGGCTTTTGTTCATGAGTGCGGGGTGTGGGATGCGCGATCGACTGTTGGCTGCGGAGAAAGTGAAGGCCATCGATTGGCGAGACGGCGCGCTGCACCTGCTGGATCAGCGTATTTTGCCGTTCGAAGAAACCTGGATCGCCTACACCAGCGCCGCCGGCGTGGCGGAGGCGATTCGCTCGATGGTCGTGCGTGGCGCACCGGCCATCGGCATCAGCGCGGCCTATGGCATCGTGCTCGCCGCTCGCGCGCGGATCGCCGAGGGTGGCGACTGGTACGCGGCGCTGGAGGAGGACTTCGCGCTGCTGGCCGATTCCCGTCCGACCGCGGTCAATCTGTTCTGGGCGCTGGGGCGCATGCATGATCGCCTCGATCGCCTCAAAGGCAACGCCGATCCACTGGTGGCGCTGGAGGCGGAAGCCATCGCCATTCACGAGAGCGATCGCGAAGCCAACCTGACCATGGCCCAGTTGGGCGTCGACCTGATCCGCAAGCATCAAGGCAATGCCCAGGCGATTCTCACCCACTGCAACACCGGCGCTCTGGCGACCGGCGGTTTCGGCACGGCGCTGGGCGTTATCCGCGCGGCTTATATAGAAGGCATGGTCGAGCGCGTTTACGCCGATGAGACCCGTCCGTGGCTGCAAGGCTCGCGTCTGACCGCGTGGGAATTGGCCAACGAAGGCATTCCGGTAACCCTGAACGCTGACTCCGCCGCCGCGCACATCATGAAAACCAAGGGCGTGACCTGGGTCATCGTCGGCGCCGACCGCATCACCGCCAATGGCGATGTGGCGAACAAGATCGGCACCTATCAACTGGCGGTCAACGCCATGCACCACGGCGTGCGCTTCATGGTCGTGGCGCCGAGCTCGACCATCGACATGAGCCTGGCCAGCGGTGATGACATCCCGATCGAAGAGCGCGCCGGCGCCGAATTGCTCGAAGTCGGCGGCAGGCGCGTCGGCGCGGACGTTGAGGCGTTCAACCCGGTGTTTGACGTGACGCCGGCGGACCTGATCGATGCGATCGTCACCGAAAAGGGCATCGTTGAACGCCCGGACACCGCGAAAATGGCCCAGTTGATGTGCCGCAAGCGCCTGCATTGAAGGGCTGTGGCGTCTGAGCAGGGCCCATCGCTGGCAAGCCAGCTCCCACAGGTTTTGTGCCTGGCACTGAACCTGTGGAAGCTGGCTTGCCAGCGATGAGGGCCTGAATGTCAATAAACAACTGTAAATCTGCCCCGAATTTCACATTCAAAGAAGCTCTGAGCCTCTCTCGTCCCCCTCAAGCCTGTCACCGGTCAACTAACTATGCTCCATGCGCATCTGGGGGATAGGTGCGTGGCGGCTGTTGTGATAACATCCAGCGTTTTCCGAGGCAGCTTCACGGAGCTGTCTTTACTGCGCAAATCCGCGATCCAATGCTGATTTGTCGTAAGTCGGCGCATGGCCCCCGGCCTGCCCCGACGAGCTTCGTTGCTCCCACATGGATATGACGAAGTTTCACCAGAAAAAGGAATCAGGCTTCTCATGGGCGAACTGGCCAAAGAAATCCTCCCGGTCAATATCGAAGACGAGCTGAAACAGTCCTACCTCGACTACGCAATGAGCGTAATCGTCGGCCGAGCACTGCCGGACGCGCGCGATGGCCTCAAGCCCGTGCACCGTCGCGTGCTGTTCGCGATGAGCGAGCTGGGCAACGACTTCAACAAGCCGTACAAGAAATCTGCCCGTGTCGTCGGCGACGTGATCGGTAAGTATCACCCGCACGGTGACACCGCCGTGTACGACACCATTGTTCGTATGGCCCAGCCGTTCTCCCTGCGTTACCTGCTGGTCGACGGCCAGGGCAACTTCGGTTCGGTCGACGGCGACAACGCCGCCGCCATGCGATACACCGAAGTGCGCATGACCAAGCTGGCGCACGAGCTGCTGGCCGACCTGCACAAGGAAACCGTGGACTGGGTGCCGAACTACGACGGCACCGAACTGATCCCGGCGGTCATGCCGACCCGCGTACCGAACCTGCTGGTCAACGGTTCCAGCGGTATCGCCGTGGGCATGGCGACCAACATCCCGCCGCACAACCTCGGTGAAGTCATCGACGGTTGCCTGGCGCTCATCGACAACCCCGAGCTGACCGTCGACGAGCTGATGCAATACATTCCCGGTCCGGACTTCCCGACCGCGGCGATCATCAACGGTCGCGCCGGCATCATCGAAGCCTATCGCACCGGTCGCGGGCGCATTTACATGCGTGCCCGCTCGATCATCGAAGACATCGACAAGGTCGGTGGCCGTCAGCAGATCGTCATCACCGAACTCCCTTACCAGCTGAACAAGGCGCGTCTGATCGAGAAGATCGCCGAGCTGGTCAAAGAGAAGAAGCTCGAAGGCATCACCGAACTGCGCGACGAGTCCGACAAGGACGGTATGCGCGTCGTGATCGAACTGCGTCGCGGCGAAGTGCCTGAGGTGATCCTCAACAACCTCTATGCCCAGACCCAGCTGCAATCGGTATTCGGCATCAACATCGTAGCGCTGATCGACGGCCGCCCACGCATCCTTAACCTCAAGGATCTGCTCGAGGCCTTCGTTCGTCACCGTCGCGAAGTCGTCACCCGCCGTACCGTGTTCGAGCTGCGCAAGGCCCGCGAGCGTGGTCACATTCTCGAAGGCCAGGCAGTAGCCCTGTCGAACATCGACCCGGTGATTGCCCTGATCAAGGCTTCGCCGACGCCGTCGGAAGCCAAGGAAGCGCTGGTCAGCACGCCGTGGGAATCCTCGGCGGTGGTGGCGATGGTTGAACGCGCCGGTGCCGATTCGTGCCGTCCGGAAAACCTCGATCCGCAATACGGTCTGCGCGAAGGCAAATACTTCCTGTCGCCGGAACAGGCGCAAGCCATTCTCGAACTGCGCCTGCACCGTCTGACCGGTCTGGAACACGAGAAGCTGCTGGCCGAGTATCAAGAGATCCTCAACCAGATCGGCGAGCTGATCCGCATCCTCAACAGCGCCGTGCGCCTGATGGAAGTGATCCGCGAAGAACTGGAAGTGATCCGCGCCGAATACGGCGATCAGCGCCGCACCGAAATCCTCGATGCGCGTCTCGACCTGACCCTGGGCGACATGATCCCGGAAGAAGAGCGCGTGGTGACCATTTCCCACGGTGGCTATGCCAAGACCCAGCCATTGGCGGCGTATCAGGCGCAGCGTCGTGGCGGCAAAGGCAAGTCGGCCACCGGTGTCAAGGATGAGGACTACATCGCTCACCTGCTGGTTGCCAACAGCCACACCACGCTGCTGCTGTTTTCCAGCAAGGGCAAGGTGTACTGGCTCAAGACCTACGAGATCCCGGAAGCGTCCCGCGCCGCCCGTGGTCGTCCGCTGGTCAACCTGCTGCCGCTGAGCGAAGGCGAATACATCACCACCATGCTGCCGGTCGATCTCGAAGCCATGAAGCGTCAGGCTGATGAAGAAGAAGCCGAAGGCGTCGAGGCTGATGTAGAAGAGATCGAAAACAGCAACGAAACCGACGAAGAGCGTCGTGCCCGTATCAAGGCTGCCGATCGCAAGAAAGCGCCGTTCATCTTCATGTCGACCGCCAACGGTACCGTGAAGAAGACCCCGCTGGTGGCCTTCAGCCGTCAGCGCAGCGTTGGTTTGATCGCGCTGGAGCTGGACGAAGGCGACATCCTGATCTCTGCGGCCATTACCGATGGCGAACAGGAAATCATGCTGTTCTCCGACGGCGGCAAGGTCACGCGCTTCAAGGAATCCGAAGTTCGCGCCATGGGCCGTACCGCTCGCGGTGTGCGCGGCATGCGTCTGCCAGAAGGGCAGAAGCTGATTTCCATGCTGATCCCGGAAGAAGGCAGTCAGATCCTCACCGCTTCCGAGCGCGGCTACGGCAAGCGCACGGCGATCACCGAGTTCCCTGAGTACAAGCGTGGCGGTCAGGGCGTTATCGCCATGGTCAGCAACGAGCGTAACGGCCGTCTGGTCGGCGCAGTACAGGTGCAGGACGGTGAAGAAATCATGCTGATTTCCGATCAGGGCACTCTGGTGCGTACCCGTGTCGACGAAGTATCGAGCCTGGGCCGTAACACTCAAGGTGTGACGCTGATCAAGCTGGCCAAGGATGAAACCCTGGTCGGTCTGGAGCGGGTTCAGGAGCCTTCGGAAATCGAAGGTGAAGAGCTCGAAGGTGAAGAGGGCGAGGAATTCGAGGGCACCGTCGGTATCGACGAGGCCGCAGATGACCAGCAACTCGACGCCGCAGCTGACGAAGAGCCGCAAGAATAAGCGGACAAACGAGGGGGGCGGATGAAAATTCGCCCCCTTGTTATTTGTCCGGTATGAATTTTTGCAACACTGCGATGATCGTTCCCACGCTCTGCGTGGGAATGCCGCTGGGAACGATCACCTGCATACCAAAAGATTTAAATGACCACCAGATCAGAGCGAGATTGGATGTGAGCAAGCGAGCCTATAACTTCTGCGCCGGTCCTGCGGCGTTGCCTGAAGCTGTTCTGCAGCGCGCCCAGGGTGAACTCCTTGATTGGCATGGCAAGGGTCTGTCGGTCATGGAAATGAGCCATCGCAGCGATGAGTTCGTGTCCATCGCGACCCAGGCCGAGCAGGATCTGCGTGACCTGCTGAATATCCCGTCGAACTACAAAGTGCTGTTCCTGCAAGGCGGCGCCAGCCAGCAATTCGCGCAGATTCCGTTGAATCTGCTGCCTGAAGGCGGCTCGGCCGACTACATCGACACCGGTATCTGGTCGCAGAAAGCCATCGAAGAAGCTTCGCGCTACGGTCACGTCAATGTGGCTGCCACCGCCAAGCCTTACGACTATTTCGCCATTCCCGGCCAGAACGAGTGGAACCTGTCGAAAGACGCCGCTTACGTTCACTACGCGCCGAACGAAACCATCGGCGGTCTGGAATTCCAGTGGATTCCGCAAACCGGTGACGTGCCGCTGGTGGCCGACATGTCTTCGGACATCCTCTCGCGTCCGGTCGATATCTCGCGTTTCGGCATGATCTACGCCGGCGCGCAGAAGAACATCGGTCCGAGCGGCATCGTCGTCAACATCATCCGCGAAGACCTGCTCGGCAAGGCCCGCGCGCTGTGCCCGACCATGCTCAACTACAAGGTCGCGGCCGATAACGGCTCGATGTACAACACCCCGCCGACCCTGGCCTGGTACCTCTCCGGTCTGGTGTTCCAGTGGCTGAAAGAGCAGGGCGGCGTCGAAGCGATCGCCAGACTGAACGACGTCAAGCAGCGCACCCTGTACGACTTCATCGACGCCAGCGGCCTCTACAGCAACCCGATCAACAAGTCGGATCGCTCGTGGATGAACGTGCCGTTCCGTCTGGCCGATGACCGTCTGGACAAGCCGTTCCTCGCCGGCGCCGACGAGCGCGGTCTGCTCAACCTCAAGGGTCACCGCTCGGTGGGTGGCATGCGCGCCTCCATCTATAACGCCGTCGACATCAATGCGGTCAACGCGCTGGTGGCCTACATGGCGGAATTCGAGAAGGAACACGGCTGATGTCCGAGCAAGAACTCAAGGCACTGCGCGTACGCATCGACGCTCTGGACACCAAGGTCCTGGAGCTGATCAGTGAGCGTGCGCGTTGCGCCCAGGAAGTTGCGCGCGTGAAGATGGCCTCGCTGGCTGAAGGCGAAGTGCCGGTGTTCTATCGTCCCGAGCGCGAAGCTCAGGTGCTCAAGCGGGTGATGGAGCGCAATCAGGGCCCGCTGGGCAACGAAGAGATGGCGCGACTGTTCCGCGAAATCATGTCGTCGTGCCTGGCGCTGGAGCAGCCGCTGAAAGTGGCATATCTCGGCCCGGAAGGCACCTTCACCCAGGCGGCAGCGATGAAGCATTTCGGCCACGCGGTGATCAGCAAACCGATGGCGGCGATCGATGAAGTGTTCCGCGAAGTGGCGGCCGGTGCGGTGAATTTTGGCGTGGTCCCGGTGGAAAACTCCACCGAAGGCGCGGTCAACCACACCCTCGACAGCTTCCTTGAACACGACATGGTGATCTGCGGCGAAGTCGAGCTGCGCATCCACCATCACCTGTTGGTCGGCGAAAACACCAAGACCGACAGCATCAGCCGCATCTATTCCCACGCGCAGTCGCTGGCCCAGTGCCGCAAGTGGCTGGACGCGCATTACCCGAATGTCGAGCGCGTCGCGGTGTCGAGCAACGCCGAAGCGGCCAAGCGGGTCAAGGGCGAGTGGAATTCGGCGGCGATTGCCGGCGACATGGCGGCGGGCCTGTATGGTCTGACGCGACTGGCCGAGAAGATCGAGGATCGCCCGGACAACTCCACGCGCTTCCTGATGATCGGTAACCAGGAAGTGCCGCCGACCGGCGACGACAAGACGTCGATCATCGTGTCGATGAGCAACAAGCCCGGCGCGCTGCACGAGCTGCTGGTACCGTTCCACGACAACGGCATCGATCTGACCCGCATCGAAACCCGTCCGTCGCGCAGCGGCAAATGGACGTATGTGTTCTTCATCGACTTCGTCGGCCACCATCGCGATCCGTTGATCAAGGGTGTGCTGGAGAAGATCAGTCAGGAAGCGGTAGCACTCAAAGTGCTGGGTTCCTACCCGAAAGCAGTTCTCTAAGGGCGGTAGCAAATGAGTGGCAACTTCCTCGCTCTGGCACAGCCGGGCGTGCAACAACTTTCGCCGTACGTTCCGGGCAAGCCTGTGGACGAACTGGCGCGCGAGCTGGATCTGGATCCGGCGAACATCGTCAAACTGGCGAGCAATGAAAACCCGCTGGGTGCCAGTCCCAAGGCGCTGGCGGCGATCCGCGAAGAGCTGGCCGAGCTGACCCGCTATCCGGACGGTAACGGTTTCGCCCTGAAGTCTCTGCTCGCCGAGCAATGCCGCGTCGAGCTGAATCAGGTCACTTTGGGCAACGGCTCCAACGACATTCTTGAGCTGGTCGCGCGCGCCTATCTGGCGCCGGGCCTGAATGCCGTGTTCGGTGAGCACGCGTTTGCGGTGTATCCGATCGCCACTCAGGCGGTCGGCGCACAAGCCAAGGTAGTGCCGGCCAAGGAATGGGGGCACGACCTGCCCGCCATGCTCGCGGCCATCGACGCGAATACGCGTGTGGTGTTCATCGCCAACCCGAACAACCCGACCGGCACCTGGTTCGGCGCCGAGGCGCTGGACGAGTTTCTACAGGACGTGCCGGAACATGTGCTGGTGGTGCTCGACGAGGCTTACATCGAATATGCCGAAGGCAGCGATTTGCCGGACGGCCTCGATTTCCTCGCGGCTTATCCGAATCTGCTGGTGTCGCGCACGTTCTCCAAGGCCTACGGTCTGGCGGCGCTGCGCGTCGGCTACGCACTGTCCACCCCGGTGGTGGCTGACGTGCTGAACCGTGTGCGCCAGCCGTTCAACGTCAACAGCCTCGCCCTGGCGGCCGCCTGTGCCGCGTTGAAGGACGAGGAATATCTGGCGCAAAGCCGTCAGCTCAACGAGGCGGGCATGCAGCAGTTGCAAACCGGTTTCCGTGAGTTGGGCCTGAGCTGGATCGAGTCCAAGGGTAATTTCATCTGCGTCGACCTCGCTCAGGTCGCGGCCCCGGTGTTTCAGGGCTTGTTGCGCGAGGGTGTGATCGTGCGCCCGGTGGCCAACTACGGCATGCCGAACCACCTGCGGGTGACCATCGGTCTGCCGGCGGAAAACAGCCGCTTCCTCGAAGCGCTGCGCAAGGTTCTGGCTCGTGGTTGATGTCACTGCGTTGCAACCTGCTGCACCTATGATCGGTCGCCTTGTGGTGGTCGGTCTGGGGTTGATCGGTGGTTCGTTTGCCAAAGGCTTGCGTGAAAGCGGTGTGTGCCGCGAAGTGGTCGGCGTCGATCTCGACCCGCAGTCGCGCAAGCTGGCGGTGGAGTTGGGAGTGGTCGATCGCTGCGAAGACGACTTGGCCGCTGCGTGTCAGGGCGCCGATGTGATTCAGTTGGCGGTGCCGATTCTGGCCATGGAAAAACTGCTCGCGCGTTTGGCGGGCATGGATCTGGGGCAGGCGATTCTGACCGATGTCGGCAGCGCCAAAGGCAATGTCGTGCGTGCGGCAACCGAGGCGTTCGGCGGCATGCCGGGGCGCTTTGTGCCGGGGCATCCGATTGCCGGATCCGAGCAGAGCGGGGTGGAGGCGTCCAACGGCGAGTTGTTCCGTCGTCATAAAGTGATCCTCACGCCACTTGAGCAGACCGATCCTGCCGCGCTGGCGGTGGTTGATCGCCTTTGGCGCGAATTGGGTGCCGACGTCGAGCACATGCAGGTCGAGCGTCACGACGAAGTGCTGGCGGCGACCAGTCATCTGCCGCACCTGCTGGCCTTCGGTCTGGTCGATTCGTTGGCCAAGCGCAATGAAAATCTGGAGATCTTCCGTTACGCTGCCGGTGGTTTTCGCGATTTCACAAGAATCGCCGGAAGCGACCCGGTGATGTGGCACGACATCTTTCTCGCCAATCGCGAGGCTGTCCTGCGCACACTTGATACATTTCGCAGCGACCTCGACGCCTTGCGCGACGCGGTCGATGCAGGGGATGGGCACCAATTGTTGGGCGTTTTCACGCGCGCCCGGGTTGCCCGCGAGCATTTCAGTAAAATCCTGGCCCGCAGGGCCTATGTGGACGCTATGAATTCCAACGATCTGATCTTCCTGGCTCAACCTGGTGGCCGCCTGTCCGGTCGGATTCGCGTACCGGGTGACAAATCGATTTCCCACCGTTCGATCATGCTCGGCTCGCTGGCCGAAGGCGTCACCGAAGTCGAAGGTTTCCTCGAGGGCGAAGACGCCCTGGCAACCTTGCAGGCGTTCCGCGACATGGGCGTGGTCATCGAAGGCCCGCACCACGGCCGCGTGACCATCCACGGTGTCGGCCTGCACGGCTTGAAGCCCGCGCCGGGCCCGATCTACCTGGGCAACTCCGGCACCTCGATGCGTCTGCTGTCCGGCCTGCTGGCGGCGCAGAACTTCGACAGCACCCTGACGGGTGACGCGTCGCTGTCCAAACGTCCGATGAACCGCGTGGCCAATCCACTGCGGGAAATGGGCGCAGTGATTGAAACCGCAGCAGAAGGTCGTCCACCGATGACCATTCGCGGCGGCCACAAGCTCAAAGGCCTGACCTACACGATGCCGATGGCCAGTGCTCAGGTGAAATCCTGCCTGTTGCTCGCCGGTCTGTATGCCGAGGGCAAAACCACCGTCACCGAACCGGCGCCGACCCGTGACCACACCGAGCGCATGCTGCGCGGTTTCGGTTACCCGGTGAACGTCGACGGCGCTACTGCCTCGGTTGAATCCGGTGGCAAGCTGACCGCAACCCATATCGAAGTGCCGGGCGACATCTCGTCGTCGGCGTTCTTCCTGGTGGCGGCATCGATTGCCGAGGGTTCCGAATTGGTGCTCGAACATGTCGGCATCAATCCGACCCGTACGGGTGTCATCGACATCCTGCGTCTGATGGGCGCGGACATCACCCTGGAAAATCAGCGTGAAGTCGGCGGCGAGCCTGTGGCTGACCTGCGCGTGCGCGCGGCGAAACTCAAAGGCATCGAGATTCCGGAAGAGCTGGTGCCGTTGGCCATCGACGAATTCCCGGTGCTGTTCGTGGCGGCGGCCTGTGCCGAAGGGCGCACCGTACTGACCGGCGCTGAAGAGCTGCGCGTCAAGGAATCCGATCGCATTCAGGTGATGGCTGACGGCCTGTTGGCGCTGGGCGTAAAATGCCAGCCAACTCCGGACGGCATCATCATCGACGGCGGCCAGATCGGCGGCGGTGAAGTGCACGGTCACGGCGATCACCGCATCGCCATGGCCTTCAGCGTTGCCTCGTTGCGCGCCACTGCACCGATCCGCATCCATGATTGCGCCAACGTTGCGACGTCGTTCCCCAACTTCCTCGCGCTGTGCGGGCAAGTCGGTATTCGTGTGGCACAAGAGGCTCAGTCGTGAAAAACATTGCACCGGTCATCACCATCGATGGGCCAAGCGGCTCCGGCAAAGGCACGGTCGCCGGGATTCTGGCCAAGCGTCTGGGCTGGAACCTGCTGGATTCCGGTGCGCTTTACCGTTTGCTCGCTTTCGCTGCGCACAACCATGGCGTTGACCTGACCAATGAAGAGTTGCTCAAGCAACTTGCCGCTCATCTGGATGTGCAATTCATCGCGGCGACCGAAGGTCAGTTGCAGCGGATCATTCTGGAAGGTGACGAAGTCAGCGATGTCATCCGTACCGAAAGCGTCGGTTCCGGCGCCTCGCAGGTAGCTGCGCTGCCCGCCGTGCGCGAGGCGCTGCTGCAACGCCAGCGTGCATTCCAGGAAGCGCCGGGTCTGGTGGCCGATGGTCGCGACATGGGTACGGTGGTTTTTCCCGATGCACCGCTGAAGATTTTCCTGACCGCCAGCGCCGAGGAGCGGGCGCGCCGTCGATATTTGCAGTTGAAGGGTAAAGTCGAGGGTGTTAGTCTGTCGAGTCTGCTAGATGAGATCCGTGCACGCGATGAGCGTGACACCCAGCGCGCAGTAGCCCCGCTCAAGCCGGCGGCCGACGCGATTCAGCTGGACTCCACGGAGCTTTCCATCGATCAGGTGCTTGAACGCATCATGAGCGAGATCGCCATTCGCGATATCGCCGGGTGACCAAGAGGGTCGCAGGGGACCAGTCATAGTCCTGCGGTGCTTCTTTTAAATGAAACTAACCCACACCGTCTGGGGTGTGGAGATGGGCGTTTACTTCGCCCTCATCTACAGGAATTAAAATGAGCGAAAGCTTTGCGGAACTCTTTGAAGAAAGCCTGAAAACCCTGAACCTTCAGGCAGGCTCCATCATCACCGGTGTTATCGTTGATATCGATTACCAGGCTCGCTGGGTAACCGTTCACGCTGGTCTGAAGTCTGAAGCACTCATCCCGCTTGAGCAGTTCTACAACGATGCTGGCGAACTGAACATCAACGTTGGTGATGAAGTTCACGTTGCTCTGGATTCGGTTGAAGACGGCTTTGGCGAAACCAAGCTGTCCCGTGAAAAAGCCAAGCGCGCTGAATGCTGGATCGTTCTGGAAGCAGCCTTCGCAGCCGAGGAAGTGGTCAAGGGCGTTATCAACGGTAAGGTTAAAGGCGGCTTCACTGTCGACGTTAACGGCATCCGTGCGTTCCTGCCAGGTTCCCTGGTTGACGTCCGTCCAGTGCGCGACACCACGCACCTGGAAGGCAAAGAGCTGGAATTCAAGGTCATCAAGCTGGACCAGAAGCGCAACAACGTTGTCGTTTCCCGTCGCAGCGTCCTCGAAGCCGAGAACTCCGCCGAGCGTGAAGCTCTGCTGGAATCCCTGCAGGAAGGCCAGCAAGTCAAAGGTATCGTCAAAAACCTCACCGATTACGGCGCATTCGTCGATCTGGGTGGCGTGGACGGCCTGCTGCACATCACCGACATGGCCTGGAAGCGCATCAAGCATCCTTCCGAGATCGTCAACGTTGGTGACGAAATCGACGTCAAGGTTCTGAAATACGATCGCGAACGCAACCGTGTTTCCCTGGGCCTGAAGCAACTGGGCGAAGATCCATGGGTTGCTATCAAAGCCCGTTACCCAGAAGGCACTCGCGTTACCGCTCGCGTAACCAACCTGACCGACTACGGCTGCTTCGCTGAGCTGGAAGAAGGCGTTGAAGGTCTGGTACACGTTTCGGAAATGGACTGGACCAACAAGAACATCCACCCTTCGAAAGTCGTACAAGTCGGCGACGAAGTGGAAGTCATGGTTCTGGACATCGACGAAGAGCGTCGTCGTATCTCCCTGGGCATCAAGCAGTGCAAGTCGAACCCATGGGAAGACTTCTCTGGCCAGTTCAACAAGGGCGACAAGATCTCCGGCACCATCAAGTCGATCACCGATTTCGGTATCTTCATTGGTCTGGACGGCGGCATCGACGGTCTGGTTCACCTGTCCGACATCTCCTGGAACGAAGTGGGCGAAGAAGCCGTACGTCGTTTCAAGAAGGGCGACGAGCTGGACACCGTCATCCTGTCGGTTGACCCGGAGCGCGAGCGCATCTCCCTGGGCATCAAGCAACTGGAAAGCGATCCGTTCTCCGAGTACGTCTCGGTTAACGACAAGGGCGCTATCGTGACCGGTACCGTGAAAGAAGTTGACGCCAAAGGCGCCATCATCGTTCTGGCCGACGACATCGAAGCTACCCTGAAAGCCTCCGAAATCAGTCGTGACCGCGTTGAAGACGCGCGCAACGTTCTGAAAGAAGGCCAGGAAGTTGAAGCCAAGATCATCAGCGTTGATCGCAAGAGCCGCGTAATCCAGCTCTCGATCAAGTCGAAAGACGATGCTGAAGAGAAAGAAGCTATCCAGAGCCTGAAAGAAGGTGAAGCTGCTGCTCCTGCCGATACCACTATGGCGGCACTGCTGCGTCAAGCAATGGCCAAACAGAACTAAGTTCTGCTTGATCATGAAAAAGGGCGACTTCGGTCGCCCTTTTTGTGCCTGCAATTTGCTCTTTGTACGTTCGTGCATGAAACCAACGCCGTCGCCCGCGGGTCTGTTTCTTTAATCGGATCAAGCGCCTATTCACGACTAAGCTTGGCCTTAAGCGTGTAGTCGTCGGGCATGGCCTGGCATAAGGAAGTGGATGAACAAGTTTATCGTATTGATAGCAGTGCTGACGCTAGTCGGGTGTACCACTAGTGCAAAGACTCATGCAGTGCGCGGCGTCAGCGGTATCGAAGTCGACTGCTCCGGCTTGGGTTCCGGTTGGGAGAAGTGCCAGAAGCGCGCGGCGAAGGAGTGCAAGGGCGCCGGCTACAAGGTTGTCACAAGGTCCGATGATGCCAAGGAGGAGGATGAATATCCGTTTGGCTTCAACCCGGCGGGCTATCTGACGCGGACCATGCTGGTGATCTGTCGTTGATAACGCAGCGATCCAGATGGTCGATCGGATGCCCTGAAAATGGGCATTTCGACGCTAGGAAAGATATGTCAATCCCTGGGCTGTTCAAATTCTTCCGGGCATGCTAAAACCTTTCAAGCGCTGATCTAGCTGCTTGAAAAAGAAGGGAAAAATATGACGAAGTCGGAGTTGATCGAACGAATTGTCACCCATCAAGGGCTACTCTCATCCAAGGATGTGGAGCTGGCCATCAAGACCATGCTTGAACAAATGTCCCAATGCCTCGCCACCGGTGATCGTATCGAGATCCGTGGATTTGGCAGCTTCTCCCTACACTACCGCGCGCCTCGCGTGGGCCGTAATCCGAAGACCGGTCAGTCGGTCAGCCTGGACGGTAAATTCGTTCCGCACTTCAAGCCGGGCAAGGAATTGCGTGACCGCGTGAACGAGGAAGAGGAGGAGGGCGCTTGATCGTCGCTATACAAATTCGAGGGGGCGTGAATGCGTAATCTTAAACGCATACTGCTTGGCGTTTTTCTTCTGCTGATGGTTCTGATCGTGCTGGCGTTTGTGCTGGAGAATCAGCAATCGGTTTCGCTTTTGTTTCTGGGTTTTTCTGGCCCCCAACTGCCGGTGTCGGTGGTGGCCGTGTTGGCGCTGCTGATCGGCATGCTAATCGGCCCTGTACTGGGCTGGTTTCTGGGACGTTCGTCCAGAGCTGCACGCAAGCGATTGGTCTGAAAACGACAGGCGCACGGCATCTGTCGAATTTGCGCCTCAGCCTGTCTTTATCCATTAGTAAAACCATCATTAAGCTGTAAAATGCGTCCCTTGTTCGATCGTGCCGTATTGCAGGTCGATTCAGACTGACTCTGACGGATGCCAACTGAAATTGGCCTCTGCATTCATGGATTAGACCGCGCTCGCTGGCAGCGCTGTCCGCAGCTCAAGGGTATCGTTTCGCGTGAAAATTCTAGTTACCGGCGGCGCCGGCTTCATTGGCTCGGCAGTTATCCGTCACATCATCTCCAATACTTCCGATGCGGTGGTCAACGTCGACAAGCTGACATACGCCGGTAATCTGGAGTCCCTGGCAGAAGTCAGCCAGAATTCGCGTTACGCCTTCGAGCGTGTCGACATCTGCGATCGTGACCAGATCGACCGCGTCCTGCGTGAACACCAACCCGATGCAATCATGCACCTGGCCGCAGAATCCCACGTCGATCGCTCGATCTCCGGCCCGTCCGAGTTCATCCAGACCAACATAATCGGCACCTACACGCTGCTCGAAGCCGCGCGGCACTACTGGGCTGCTCTGGACGACACCCGCAAAGCCAACTTCCGCTTCCACCACATTTCGACTGACGAAGTTTACGGAGACCTCGAAGGTCCGGAAGACCTCTTCACCGAAACCACGCCTTACCAGCCAAGCTCGCCATATTCGGCCAGCAAAGCCAGCTCCGACCATCTGGTTCGCGCCTGGGCCCGCACTTACGGTCTGCCAACCCTGGTGACCAACTGCTCGAACAACTACGGCCCCTGCCATTTCCCAGAGAAGTTGATCCCACTGATCATTCTCAATGCGCTGGAAGGCAAACCGCTGCCGGTGTACGGCAAGGGCAATCAGGTTCGCGATTGGCTGTATGTCGAAGATCACGCGCGCGCGTTGTACAAAGTCGTCACCGAAGGCGTCATTGGCGAGACTTACAACATTGGCGGTCATAACGAAAAACAGAACATCGAAGTAGTGCATACCCTGTGTGCGTTGCTCGATGAATTGCGTCCGGATTCGGCACACCGTCCGCATGCGAGCCTGATCACTTATGTTCAGGATCGTCCCGGGCATGATGTGCGTTATGCGATCGACGCGAGCAAGATTCAACGTGAACTGGGCTGGACTCCGCAAGAGACTTTCGAGACTGGTATTCGCAAGACTGTTGAGTGGTATCTGAATAACACTGAGTGGGTTGAGCACGTGAAGAGCGGCAGCTACCAGCAGTGGATTGATCAGAACTATGCGGATCGCTCGAACAAAGCATGAAGATCCTTCTGCTGGGTAAGAACGGACAGGTAGGTTGGGAGCTGCAGCGCTCTCTCGAGCCGCTTGGTCAGCTAATTGCGCTGGATCGCCAATCAGTCGATGGGCTGTGTGGTGATCTGTCTGATCTGGCTGCCGTGCGATCAACAATCCAGCGGGTCAAGCCCGATGTCATCGTCAATGCTGCTGCCTACACCGCAGTCGACAGGGCGGAGTCAGAAACTGAGCTGGCCTTCGCTGTGAATGCCAAAGCGATTCAGGTTCTGGCTGATGAGGCGGCGGCTCTGAATGCATGGCTGATTCACTATTCAACCGATTATGTCTTCAATGGTACTGGTTCCGTTCCATGGCTGGAGACGGATGCTGTCGGCCCGGTGAATCAGTACGGTGCGAGTAAGCTGGCAGGCGAGCAGGCGATCATTGCGTCGGGCTGCAAGCATCTGATCTTCCGGACCAGTTGGGTCTACGCAGCGCGCGGCAACAACTTCGCCAAGACGATGTTGCGGCTGGCAAAGGACCGGGAAACGCTGAATGTTATCGCGGACCAGATCGGAGCTCCGACAGGGGCTGATCTGATAGCGGATGTAAGCGCTTTGGCCATTCGCCAGGCGTTGCAGCAGCCGGAGCTTTCAGGTGTTTATCACTTGGCGGCCAGCGGCGAAGTGTCTTGGCATGGGTATGCGGCTCATGTCATTGCATTCGCTCAGGCCAATGGGGAAAAACTTGCAGTAACGGCCGTCAATCCAATCGACACGACTGCTTACCCGACTCCTGCGCAACGGCCCCTGAACTCACGTCTTGATACCCAGAAGTTACGTGCCAAATTTTATCTACACTTGCCGGATTGGCAAAGTGGTGTGAACCGAATGCTTAGGGAAGTTCTGAACAAATGACCACGACAAATCGTAAAGGCATCATCCTCGCTGGTGGTTCGGGTACACGCCTGCACCCGCTGACCCTTGGCGTCTCCAAGCAGATGCTGCCGATCTACGACAAACCGATGATCTTCTATCCGCTGTCCGTGTTGATGCTGGCGGGGATGCGCGAAATCCTGATCATCTCCACTCCGGAAGATTTGCCTTGTTTTCGCAAATTGCTAGGTGATGGCAGCGTTTACGGGATCAAGCTGACCTATGCAGAACAACCTAGTCCCGACGGTCTGGCCCAGGCATTCATCATCGGTGAAGAGTTCATTGGCAAAGATCCTTGCTGCCTGATTCTTGGTGACAATATCTTCTACGGTCAGCACTTCTCGGACAATTTGCGTTCCGCGAGCACTCAGCAGACAGGCGCTACGGTCTTCGGTTATCACGTGTCTGATCCAGAGCGTTTCGGTGTTGTCGAATTCGACGAAACGGGCCGTGCTCTGAGTATTGAAGAAAAACCGCTCAAGCCAAAATCCAATTACGCCGTGACCGGGCTGTACTTCTACGATAACGATGTCGTCGAGATCGCGAAGGGCGTCAAGCCATCTGAGCGTGGTGAGCTGGAAATTACTGACGTCAACCGTGCGTACCTTGAAAGAAAGACGCTGAGTGTTGAAATGCTCGGTCGTGGATTTGCCTGGCTCGATACAGGCACGCACGATTCGCTGCTTGAGGCCAGTCACTTCGTACACACCATCGAACAGCGTCAGGGCCTCAAGGTGGCTTGCCTGGAAGAGATCGCATACCACAACGGCTGGATCACTGCTGAGCAACTCGGTGCCCAAGCCGATGCGCTGAAGAAGACTGGTTATGGCCAGTACTTGCAGAAACTCTTGGAGCCAACTAATCGCTGAAAATGGCGATTTGATGCAAAGGATGTTTCGTGAGTGCTCGCCAAAACCATACGCCGGTAAAACCTCGAATCGCTGTTTTGCTGGCGGCCTACAACGGTGTGCACTGGCTAGAAGAACAGATTGAGTCAATTCGCCGCCAGACGGCGGTGGATGTGACGATTTACATCAGTGTCGATCCATCCACTGATGGTACCGAGCAGTGGTGCGCCGCGAGTGCTGCGAAGTACTCCGACATAGTTCTTCTGCCTGTCTCCGAGGTGTTCGGAGGCGCTGCTCGCAACTTTTTCCGCCTGATTCGTGACGTCAATTTTGTAGGCTATGACTACATAGCGTTTTCTGATCAGGATGATATCTGGGATACGGACAAGCTCGAACATTCTGTCCGGATGCTGCAGAGCCATGGCGTTGATGCGTATTCGAGTAATGTCACTGCATTTTGGCCTAGTGGCAAAACGCTTCTGTTGGACAAGGCGCAGTCTCAGGTGGAGTGGGATTATCTATTTGAGGCCGCTGGTCCCGGCTGTACGTATCTGATGAGCCGCAAAGTCGCCGACCCGTTGAAGGCATTAATGCTTCAGACTTGGGAGAGGCTTCAATCTGTGTCGCTGCACGATTGGTATGTCTATGCCTTTGCGCGCAGTGGGGGATATAAATGGTTTATCGACTCTCGCTCAACGTTGCGTTATCGCCAGCATGAGAGGAATCAGGTCGGCGCTAACACCGGAATAAAGTCGCTTGTTTCGCGGTACAAAAGCATTAACAACGGATGGTGGTTCTCTCAAGTCAAACTCATCGCATCGCTGGTTGGTTTGGATGTGCACCCCTTTGTTTTGCAATGGCGGGTGTTGGGCAGGCTGCAACTTCTATCGCTTTCAATGAGTGCCTTGAAGTGTCGGCGCCGGGCGCGTGACAAGTTTTTATTCTTCTGTGTTTGCTGGATCAATGCAGCAATGTGGCAGCCTATACAGTGTGCTGATAGCACTATCACCGCTGCGAAAAAGTAAGGTTCAACGAGGCGTCTCTCGCATGAGTGATAGCCTGTCTGTCAGGTGCGAGGCAACGTCTATCAAGCCTTGGGATGTGTCAGTTGCCTAATACTCTGAAAGCGCTATCTCCCTCTCTTCATTTATCGATAAAAATGGATGCGACCTCATCAGTTCAATGATGGGCTCGCGCCTGCGTGCCCGGCCGAGGAAAGATCTGATGCGTTTCCAGGATGAATGGGTTGCTACCGAAACACTGTGGTAGCCCAGAATGAAAAATCCTCGATAGATGCATTTCCACCTATCGAGGATTCTTGGGAAGTGAGGTCACTGCAGCGTGCTGTCAGTGCCTTGAAGCCTTGTTTTGGCAGCGGAGGTTATCAGGTCAGCTGATAACCTCTCGATGGCGTGTTTTTCCACTCACACCCGAAATTGATCCTGTTTCAAAAACGGAGAATTTCTGGATGCCTCTTTAATAGCTTGCCGACAGATCAACCCAGTTGTTGTTGGACATTCCGTTGTTATCTACGGAGAACCTGTAAGGTCGGCCCTGTGAGTAAGGAAGGTCGACAGACAGCGAAGTCCCCACTTTGATAACGCTTCTTTCCTTGAAAATCTTGCCATCCAGATAGATCGTTACGCCGGCAGTCGCTCCACCACTGGCCACTGCGCTGTCGGGAACGCCTTTGGAGATAGCGACCACTACTGGCAGTGTTTTGCCGGGGCTGGTGATGAGGCTCGACACTTCCAGATTAAAGGAGGTCGGTGTGTCCCCGGGATGCACAAACAATGTCTGGCGCTCGGTGTTTTGGCGGACGATGCCGTATTTGTCTCCAAGCACCGGATCACTGACATACTGCCCAATAGGCAGCAGGTTCGAGGTGTTCTTGCGATAGAGTTTAGCGCCGCGGCCGAGAAGTTTCGTCCAGAAATCCGCATCGAACTCGCCCACGAAGTCATAATTCATGATGATTTCAGGGATGGTGCAGGCACTGTAAGAGCTGCCCCAGCTACATACGATGTATTTCGGATTGTATGTTCGATTTGTATAAGTTTTATCGCCTTTCAGCAATGCAGTAGCGACGCCCGGACTAATAAGCCCAAGTTCATCCACAATCGTGAATTTTGGACCCAGTTGCATGCCAAAGGAGCCCGGTTCGGCCATTTCGATAACCGTGCCATTGGGCTCTGCTTTTTTGAGGTATTGCGCAATGTCGTAATAGGCTTTGGTGTGTGGGTTCACGTTTTCGCTGGTTAGCCAGAACTTGATATGCGCAATGTTGGCCACCAGCAGGACTGCCGCGCACAATGCAATGAACAGGGCGGGTTTGGCATTGGTTGTCTGGGTTTCATTGTTCTTGCCGGCCAGTGCACAGAAGCCGCAAAAAGCGATAATCATCAACGAAAATACGGCCGGGATGCCATACCATCTCCAGAACGTTACGTTGATGGAAATGTAAAAACCGATGCTGATGACCAGAAATACCAGCCAGCATGTCCCGATAAAGAAATGTTGTTTCTCGATGAATGCCGTTGGGGCCGGTTTTTTCGAGCTGAACAGATTTATTCCGAAAAGAACAACACCTACTGAAATCGCTACACCAGCGATCCAGTTGATACTGCTGGATACATAACCAAGGATGCTTTTAAGGTTGTAGGTCGGGAAACCGCCAATAAGTATTTGCGCTTTTTTTGCATCCATTGTTCCCGGTGATATGCGCCCGTAGTAACTATAAAGGAACAACAACCATGGGATTGCAATCAGGAAAAAGCCACACGCAAACTGAATCAGTTGTTTGTTGGTGAGCGCGCGTCGTAGGCCAAGATTGTTGAACAGCATGTAGGCGCAGCAAATGATCGGTGCGAAAAGCACCGCATCGGGCCTGAAGGTAGTCGCAATGGCTACAATGATTCCCGCCGCAAGCATTTTTTCATAGCTGGCGAGGACAACGCCTACAAAAGCAAGCGCGAGGAACGCGTAGGTTTCATGGCCTGCGACCTCATTGAACGAATAAGCGGTGAACAGGGAGACTGCCAACCCCAGCGTCATTAGTGCAGACGTGGCAGGCGAGCTGCGTCTGGCAGAGATACAAAAAGCGAACAGTGACGTGATGAGCAACGCCAGGGTAGAGATCGCAACCGAAATATTTTGAGTCGACAAATCAAGATGAAGGGTCGACGCAAGTTTGTTGAATGTGGCCAGAACGATTGCGTAACCTGCTGCCGTGGTGCCGTAGTACTTTTCCCCAACGTTAAAAGCCAGTCCGTCACCCTGTGACAGGTGGAAGGCATAACGATAGGTAATGAAAGAGTCATCGACAGAGTAATTCTGATTTCGTAAGTAGTACGCAACCGCCATTGCGATCAATAGTCCGATGACTATGATCGCGCTAATAAGGCCTTTGCGCGCTAATTGCCCCTGACCGCCCATGATGAATCGCTCCTGAAAGAAGTCGTTGAATTAATAAATTATGTTTTTTGGGTGGGAAGTTCGGTCCGATTCCTGGTGGTCAGGAATAATGCACCGACTCCCACAGCGAACCACAAGGTGGCTAGCCGAATGAGCACTGTTGCAGCGACAGCATCGGAGCCGGGCATGCCCTTCCACACGAGCAAGGCGACCATCACTGCTTCAGCGCCTCCCAGACCGCCAGGCATGAAGCTGAGGGCTCCGGCAAGCATGGAAACCGAATACACGAATATGGCAAAAGTCAGCGGTATTTCCGCCCCCATTGCATTGAGTATCCAATAGAAGGCGAACGCTTCTGCGCCCCAGGCCATCACGGTCAGCAGAGTGGCGAACAGCAGCGTCAGTGGTCGGTGACACAACTGTGCCTCTAGCAGGACATTAAGCAGATGACGGGCAAGTGCTTTAAGGTTGCCGCCTTCGCGAGGGAGCTTTTGTGCCAGGTACACAATGAGCTTGCGCTGCGACAAGCCGGTAAAGACCACACCGACCAGTACGACCCCCGCGATAATCAATGGAAGCGCTTGCGGGTAAAGTGTCAGGCCGAACAGTGCAAGCAGCACTACGGCAAACAGGTCGTTGAGCCGTTCACTGAAGAATGCCGCAAAGCTCTTCGCATAGGGCACGCCCAAAGGTTTAAGCAGTACGCCACGCATGGCTTCACCCGCTTTCCCGGGGGTCGTGGTCAGGGCAAAGCCGGACAGGTAGATTTTCAGGCTCGGACGCCAGGGCACCGGATGGCCGAGCGCCTTGAGGTAAATCTGCCACCTGAGAAACCGTATGGCGTAGTTCAGCGAAGACATCGACAGCGCCAGGGTGACGCCCATTAAACCGACTTGGGCGACGGCATTGACGACTGCCTCCCATCCGCCCCACAAGGAAAACCCCAGATAGCCCAGCGCAGATGCGACGATCGACAGAACGACTGCTCTATATCTCCAGCCTGATAGATAAATGCCCTCGCTCAAAGATTCAGCCTCTTGAAGACTGCCTGAGGCACGCATCGGATAATCAGCATGATCAGTGCCCAGAACCCGGGGGTGTAGAGGACGGCAGTCTTGCGTTCGATACCAGCGACGATGCTCTTGGCCACCTGTTCGGGTTTGGCTACGAGCGCAGCAGGCAGCGGTAACCCTTGAGTCATCGGGGTATCCACAAAGCCGGGTTTGATGGTGATCAGATGTACGCCAACTTTGAACAGGCGCGCTCTGAGGCCTTCGCAAAAACTCGAGACCGCAGCCTTGGCCGCACCGTACAGATAGTTGGACGGACGTCCGCGATCACCGGCAACCGAAGAAATGACAGCCAGCGTACCGCAGCGTTGGCGTTCAAACTGATTGGCCAGTAGGGTCAAAAGAGCGATTACGGATGTGCCGTTGTTAGCAAACTCCTTGAGCGCCACATCGACATCCTGCTCGCAGACTTTCTGGTCTGGCAGCGTGCCGTGGGCGATCAGGGAGATGTCGATCTGGTGCAGCGCAGCAAGGCAGCTGTCGATCATCGCAGGATGCGCGTTGAAGTCGTTGGCATCCATGATGTGAATAGTGACGGATTTTGCACCACGGGCACTCAGGTCTGCACGGGTCTGTTCCAGCTTTTCTTCGCTGCGCGCGACCAGGAAAAACTCGCAGCCCTGGGCTGCCCAGATTCTGGCACACGCAGTAGCAATGGCCGATGTGGCTCCAACAATCAAAACTCGTTTCATTTTGTCACTCGTTTCCAGAAGCGGGACATCAGGGAGGGATCGCGAAGGGCTTCCAGTCGCTCCCAGGTGGGATAGGCTTGACGAAAATCTTTCCCGCTCATATGCGCATCCTTGGCCGGATAGAGTCGTCCACCCGCTTCGTGCACGATGGCATCGAGGCGTGCGAACAGGGCGGCCAAGTGTTTGTTTTGAGGGAAGTCCAGGGCGAGCGAGGTTCCCGGGATCGGGAAGGACAGCAAGCCTGGCGAAGTGATTTCCCCGCAACGCTTGAGCACGGCCAGAAAGGAACCTTGGCCTGATTGTGCGATAGCGCTGAGAAGTTCGCGAATGGCGACCTCTGCCACTGGCTGAGGTATCACGCATTGGTACTGCTGGAAGCCCCGGCGACCATAGATCCGGTTCCAGTGATCAATTCGATCAAGCGGATAAAAGAAGGGTTCGTAATTCACCCGTTTGCGCGTCTGTGTGGCGGGATGCACTCGCCAGTACGCTTCATTGAACGTATGTAACGAAAGTTTGTTGATCAACGAAATCGGAGGTGTGATCGGCACGAACAACCTGCTGCGCTCTTCGACGGTTTGAGCGCCATATTCCGCATGATCACCCACAAAAAATACGCCACGACCGGCTTGCGCACCTTTGGCCAGACAGTCAATCCAGGCGACGCTGTACTCGTGCTGGTGGTCCAGTTCCGTGGACAAGGCGAAAAAATCCGCCAGATTGTCAAAACGTACCGCGCTGCTGTCGATCTGACAGGACTTGATCGGTATCAATTGGATCTCGGCCCAGATGATCACCCCTGTCAGACCCAGGCCAGCGATGGTGGCAGCGAACATTTCGGGAGCTTCGACCGGCGAACAGGTCAGCAGATTCTGATCATGACGTTGCAAACCCAAACGTCGCACATGATTGCCGAAGGTGCCGCGCACATGATGGTTCTTGCCGTGCACGTCATTGGCAATCGCGCCCCCCAGCGTAGCGAACTGAGTGCCCGGTGTTACTGGCAGAAACCAGCCCCGCGGGATGGCAACGGCGAGGATCTCGGCGAGCGTGATGCCTGCTTCTGCTGTCACCACACCCCGTTGCCAATCGACTTCGATAAAGCGATTCAAGGTCCGCATGTGTAGTACGTGATCGCTGTCGGCCAGACAGCTATCGCCATAGCTACGGCCATTGCCGTATGCCAGGGTGCTACCGAACTCGGAATTCAGGCAGTCCAGTTGCTGAGGTACTTCGCTTTTCCAGGTGCAGCCGTGAGCGGTCTGTGGGGCCGCAGGATAGAGGCCCCAGGAAAACAGCGGTGCACTCATGATGCAGCCCAGAACACGAGGCAGAACAGCGCCCCTACCACCAGGCTGATTCGGTCGCGTACGGCAAATACAACAGGGTCATCGTGCATTTGTCCGCGATGGGTGAGCATCCAGATCCGTGTAATCCAGAACAGCAACAACGGGCACGCCAGCCAGATCAGTTGGGGCCGGGCATAGAGTGCGACGGTACCCTGATCATGGATATACAGCGCAAGTACCATCACAGCGAGGTAGCCGGATGCGGCGCCCAAGGATGAAATCATCTCCAGGTCGTCGGGGTAATAACCGCGGCCGCGGGTTTTCTCCGTATGCCCCTTGCGTCGGGCTTCGCGCAACTCGGCATAACGCTTGACCAGCGCGAGGCTCAGGAACATGAACATCGAAAACGCCAGCATCCAGAAGGTCAGCTCCAGGTTCAGGGCCGCGGCGCCGGCAATAATCCGGATTGTATACAGCAATGCCAGCGCAATGACGTCAATGGCCATTTGCCGTTTCAGTGACAATGAGTACGCAAGCGTGAGTATGTAATAGGCTGCCAGTACGCCACAAAACTCCAAGGGGAGTAATAGCGTCGCACCTGTGAAAGCGGTGATCAATAAAAGAGGAAACGCGAACAGTCCGAACTTTATGGACAGTCGTCCCGACGCGAACGGGCGATGACGTTTGGAGTGGTGATGGCGGTCGTCCGCCAAGTCCAGCAGGTCGTTGAGCAGGTAAACGCTGGAAGCGCACAGGCCGAAAAGCAGGAACGCTATAAGGCTCTGCCAGAGCATGTTCAAATTGGTCAACTGATGCGCAGCCAGCATCGGAGCAAGAATCAACAGGTTCTTCATCCATTGATGCAGGCGCAGTGCTTTGGTCCAGTCCTTGATGGCCGACGGTGCGGTGCGAATGACTTGTTCGACATTACCCTGAGCTCTCGCTTGACGCTCGACGCCGGACTCCGGATCGACCACGTAGGCCATTCGTGCCGCGGCCCAGACGGAGATATCGTCATGGGAGTTGCCGATATAGTCGAAGCCTTGCACGCCATAATGCTCGACCAGCAGATCTCGCTTGCGGTGGGACGACAGATTGGTCTTTTCGTCGGACGCCAGCACGCTGTCGAACAAATCAAGATGCTCGGCAATGCGCTCGGCCAATGAGTGATGGCTTGCAGTTGCCAACACTACCGAACGACCTGCACTGCGGGCGGTTTCGATCAGCGCGATAACTTCCCGATTGTATGGAAGAACGTTGACATCGATATGAGTCGCATTGGCCAGCTTTGATTTCAGCGTGGCTTTGCCGTTGGCCAACCATTTGAATGGCTTGAGCAATTGCAGTGGGTGACTGCGCAAGAAGGCCATACCGGTTTCGAGCAACAGATCGGAGCGCAACAGAGTGCCGTCGAGGTCAACGACAAGGGGTGGAGCTGAGCCGGTCACGAGGGTTCTTCCCTGAGTGCTGGCCAGCATTAAGGCTTGTCCCAGCGTAGTGAGTCGAGGAGAACAGCGCCGCTGGGCGACAATCAATCAGTAAGGCCAGCGGGTATTCATTAAGCGCGCGAACATAGCACGAACAGAGCTTTTTTCATGGGTTGAAGGGTACTCCAGATTTTTTCTGCCCTTCGTCGGGTCTCGGTCTCATCTGTAAATGCTTGTGCGTTTTCGGCTGTTTTCCATTGCGGGAAGCTTCCTCGCGAATCCATTCAGGACGACTTGATTGCGCGACCAGGAGCTCCTGCGGTGATCTAATCAAGCGCGCACCCGTTCAGGAACGGGTACTTGCAAGATCGAGGCGTCGGATGGGCAGCACGCCATCGCGTTGTTCTAGCGAGTTGGGAAAATGGCGCGATGGTCATCCCAGTCCGCCCTGCCTTCCTGAATCTGAATCAATTGGCCGGGAATCGCATAGGCGGCAATGCCCAGCGTCTCGGATTGTTCAAGTGCTTTATCAGGGATAGGGAATCTGCATTCGAGAACTTTGTCCCCCTGGCAATATTTTGCCAGGGGGAAATCACCCGCGTTGATGAGTATTTTTTGATTCGAGTCATTTAGGTGAATGGCGAAAATCAGGCCAGCCTGCGCTCCGGGGACGAGCTTGAAAAATACAACCTTATGCTTGTCCTCTGTGTCAGTGGGTTGATAGCTAAGATCGGAAATCGTCGTGCCGTCGATGAAGATCACTTTGCCATCGACCGATTTTGACTTTTCAATGCTTGCCATGGAGTAAACCATGCTGGTGGTGATGGCAATTATTGCTATGGCGGGGAGCAACCAATACTTTTTCATGTTCAGAACCTGTTCAAGTGGAAGGCTGCGACAGTGGCAATCAGCACCAGTACGCAACTGATCGCAACTGGACCATAACTGGATCTGAGGTTGTCCTTCACGGAGGCGTGACGGCGATCCCAGGCATTCATGATCAGATGCCTGCAAGGGTCTTCAATGCCTTTATAGAGGAGTGCCGATGACGTAAGCGCAACTATCCAGAATATTGCGTACCCAGTCAGCCCGTACGGCTTGATCGCTGCGGTGTATGGCTCAATGAATGTGATCAGAATCGCGTGAACGAGGTAAAGGGAGAAGCTGATTTCCCCAGAAACACCAGTGGTCTGGTCGAGAGCAGTGCCCCGATCGGCCCTTTGCTCAGTGCAAAGACGAGGATCAACGTTCCCCAAATGAGCCAGATACCCTCCCGCTGGAAGTAGTAACCGGCGGCGGTTCCAAATGTATCGGCGATACGTGCAGGGTTGCCAGCCAGCAACATGCCTGCGACGACCAAGCCAAGTGCCATCAACTCTAAATACAGCCAGCCCAATTGACTGGCTTTGAACTCATGAATCGCTGGCGTCATGAAAACCTTGGCCAGGAAAATACCAAACATGAATTCAAATACCCTGACCATCGGGTTGAAATAGAGGGTTCCGAGCAAACTGACGCCGTTGTAATTGTCGGTAGACTTCAACTCCAAGGCGTTACCGGCCCAGATAAATGCCACGACAACCAGGGTTGCAGCAAAAAACAGCTTCGCCCAGTGTTTGCTCCACAGCCCGATGAGGAGCGGAAACAGAAGGTAGAAGAACATTTCGTTGGAAATGCTCCATGCCACGCCATTGAATGACAGGGCCCATAGTTTCAGTGGAATCCATGATTGGACCAGTGTCAGGTTTGAAATCAGGCGCAGCATGCCTGTCTCGCCACCAAAGTAGGTGTACCGGTCAAAGTGGAAAATCAGGCCTATCCAAATGATGCATGTCACTAAATGGAGCGGCCAGACCCGGGCAAATCGGGCAACCAGAAACCTCTTGATCGACCCGTCCTTTGAAAAGTCTTTGTAGTTGTACGCCAGAATGAACCCGCTAAGCACAAAGAAAAATGAAACGCCCTGACCCAGAGGAGCAGCCTCGGCAATCCCGAATGACCCGAATATCGGGTGCGCATGGGTAAGCACGATCATCGCTGCAGCGAAAAATCGCAGGGACGTCAGCGCGTCCAATTTGTGCTTAACGTTCACAAGTCCTACCAGGATAAAAAAAGGGGGCGTATGGTATCGCTATGTCATGGTGTTTTAAAGATCGCAGGGCGAGGGTGCTGATTCAGAAATCACTGGGATTGGCGGTCGCGGGGGAGCGGCCGAGCAAGTGGATGAGTTCATCACGCGTTGCCGCCGTTCTGAATAGTAGTGCAGAGCGAGCCCATGACGTCGACCTCGCCAGTGGCCCGTATCGGTTTGGACTGGGAAAGGACAAGCCCGATGAGCTTGTCGCTCCCCATGATATGGAAGGCGGATTTACCCGGTTACTTTGTTGAGCACTTGCTTTCGATATACCAGGCAATCGTGCGCTTCAGGCCTTCCTGAAGGCTAAACTCTGCTTTCCAGCCCAGTTCCCGTTCAGCAAGAGAGCATTCAAGCACATTGACGGGGACGTCAAATGGTCTCGCTGGAAGAAAGTTTCTCGCGACAGGCGTGTCGGTAATTTTTTCGATAAGTTCTATTAGAGTACTGAGTGCAGTACCCTCGCCAGAACCAATGTTGAAAACAGTTTTTGGCCCTGAATACTTCAGTGCTTTTGAAAATGCATTCGCGATATCTTTTATGTATATATAGTCGCGAGTCACCGAACCGTCGCCCCAGATATCGATTGATTGGCCGGCGGTTGCGCGGCTGACGAAAGCGGCTATAGCGCCTTGAGCTGTTTCGATTCTTTGTCTTTCACCGTACGGGTTGGCGACGCGCAGAATGACCGGCTTTATCTTATGAAGCTTGCTGTACAGATAGAGATATTTCTCAATGGTCAGCTTGCTTATTCCGTATGAGACTTCAGGGTCTGTCGGGTGCTCTTCAGTCAAGGGGCACTGTACAGGTTTGCCGTATACGGTTCCGCCTGATGAAATAAAAACAATTTGCTGAACGTTCTGTTCAACCATAACGTCAAGCATGTTTAAGGTGGCGATGACATTGGTCTGAATGTCATAAATGGGATCATCGTTGGAAGATTTTGGCAGGGTGGTGGAAACGAGATGGAGCACGCCGTCGACGCCAGTGATCGCTTCTTCAAGGTCGTGTTTGCTCTGCAAGTCTCCCGAGATCCATTCAACGCTTTCGTGGGGTTCGAACGCTCTGTAGGGCGGCACGCGAGGGCGTTCGAAAATTCGAAGACTGTGCCCTTCTTCCAGCAGTTTGTCCGCGATCGCAGAACCGATAAACCCACCACCGCCAAAAATTACGTATTTCATGATTTATTCCAATTATTCATGTGGATTGATGAGATCGGCATAAACGCCTGAAAGTACATTCACATAGGCATCTAGCGATTCACCTGCCATCCTTCCCTGGCTCTGATTGTGGGCCGGGTCATTTACCATTGCAAGACGAGACTCTATTCGTTGTGCCAGTTGTCGGGGGTTACCGGGTTCAAATACAGCTACGTTATCGTCCTTGCCCAGGTACTCCGTTATACCCGTTACATCACTGGCAATGACCGGTGTGCCGCAAGCCAATGCGTTCAATAATACCAGCGGTGCGTTTTCTCTCCATGTCGAGGGTATGACCAGAGCGTCCAGAGAACTCAAGATGTTGCCAATATTTTCATGGGGGAAAGTGCCCATGAATCGGACGCGCTTATCCTCCTGGATAATGGATTCGAGCTTGTTAAAGTATTCCGGGTATTGCTGTTTGTCACCGTAGACTAGAAAGCGGGCATTGGCGTGCGGCAATGATTTGATTGCCTGCATGAAGATGTGGCAGCCCTTATGTTCCGTGAGCGTACCGATGAAGCCAAAGGTTGCAGTTGTTTTCGTCGGTGTAGCAAGGTCCGGTTCTTTAGGGTGAATCAGTGGTGGTTGAATACCGTACCTCAGGCGCTGGATTCTGCTTTGTGGAAGTCCCGTCTGGAGCAATAAGTTCTCTATAAATAATGTCGGCGGCAATATTCTGTCGACTTTTAATAGCGCTTCTGTAATAACTTTTTTTCTGTTGCTCAAATCAACCAAGGGGGAAACAAGTAGTTTCAGTCGAGTGTTGATAAGGGTTGAGGCGGTCAGAGCAACAGATGAAAACATTAATTGAGGTGTCAATGCCAGCAGGGTGCGAGTTGCTCCCTTCTTGTTGTTGATGGCAACATGTTTTAAGCAGTTTCCGGCCAGCAAGTTCGGGCCTGTGCATTCAGCCTTTCCCCATGGCTTTACTAGTTGGCAGGATCGACAGCTTATCCAGTAATCGGTCGGTGTATAGACCGTCGGTATTTTCTCGTCAAAACAAGCGTTCAGTGCTGCGATCGTCAGGTTCTTCAGATGGAAAAAATGCACCAGATCCGGATTGAGTTGTTCAAGAAGGGCTCTGAATGGCTGGTAGATGGAAGCATTGTGGTACTCGTCGATCATTCGGGTGCGGGAGAACTTTCCCGGTGCATAGGGAATGTTGAATTGATGCACCGTAAAGTCTTTGTATACGTATGTTGAACGCTCTAGCGACTCGATATCGTCTAGTTTTGCCGTGACGATTTCGACTTGATGGCCCTGTGCTCTTAGCGCTTCAGCGGTCGATAGAGTCAGGACTTCTGTTCCCGCAGAAAAAAACGGAAAAAACTGGTGAACGCATAAGAGGATGCGCTTGCCGATGGCCAATGGCTTATCAGATTGCATGGTGATGAATTGTTTCATGCATTTTGATGGTTCCGATTGTGCAGACCGATTTACAGACTTCCATTCGACGGGCGTTGAGCGCTCGAGTCGTTCAGCAACTGTCAGTCGGGGAGAGGGTGGACTCTAAAACAGTATTGGGGATAAATCCGGTAGTGGCCGTCCCTGACCACGCCGTTCGTAGACAATCCTCAGGCTGATTCAGTTGCCTTTGAGTACATGGCAAATGTCTCTCGGGCCATGATTTCCGGCGTCCTCTCGTAGTTCGTGGTTTTCGCGAGATCGTAAAGGGCTTGCGGGTTGGCAACCCAGGCCGATAGCTTGCGATAAAGATCTTCGGCGCTGCCGCGATCGAATATCTCTCCGTTGACGCCGGCCTCTACAAACTCGGTCATTCCGCGTACATCCGATACCAGGGCAGGGGTGTGGGTGGCCAGCGCGTTCAACAGCACCAGTGGGCTGTTTTCATACCAGCGCGACGGAATCACCAAGGTGTCCATGTCGCGCAGGATATTGACCATATCCTTGCTCTCGAAAACGCCACGGAATTCGATTTGCGTGCCAGCGCTTTTGGCTTTGAGCTCTTCCATGTACGCCGGGTCCTGGTCGGTCGGACCATAGATCAACAGTCGTGCACTGCCTTTTGGCAGGCGATTGAAGGCATCAATCAGCAGATCTGTACCTTTGTGCGGTGCTATTTGGCCGATGAAACCGATCACTGGAATGTGTTCGGCGTCTCGCTGCGGCTTCGGCGTGCGGTCGACGTCGATGCCGAACCACAAGGTTTTCATGGGTACCTTGATGTCGTTGTTGACATAGGCTTCCCTTAAAAAGGTCGTTGGCGCGACGGCACCTGCGTAGGAGCCGCTGTAAAGAGCCCCAAGAATGTCCGGGCGCTCCGCGATGTAGTCGATCGTTTGATCGAACACACTGTTTTTCACGCCCGGCATTTTGCGTAGAGCGGTTACGGCGCTCGCGATGAGCTTGGCTGACGTGCCGTTGTTTGCGTATTTGATCCAGCCCTCTTTCGATGTGCGTGCAGTCTCTTTCAAGTAGCAGGCCACGCAGTTGCTGCGAGTTCTCGACGGGCCCGCACAAAGTGCGCCATCAGCTGCTTCCAGTTTATTGGTCAGGCAGAAGCCGAAAAAGTCAGTGAAGGTTGCGTAGGTCGGAATGCCCAAGGCTTTGGTAGCTTCGAGCAAGGCACTGGTGTGGTTGATCAAATGGGTGACATGAACGATGTCCGGTTTCAAGTCGGCGAGAATATCGGTCAAGACCGGACGCATCTCCGCCTGGTAGTACGTTTCCTTGATATTGACGTGAGGGATTTTGTTTTTGTCGACCAGGACAACTTCAAAGCCTTCATGCTCATATCGAGTGATCAATTCCGCTGCCGCGGGTTCGCCCTGAAACAAGGCGCTGACGATGACTACATCGTGGCCCCAATTGCGGTAGTTCTTGGCCAGTTCCAGCGTATAGGTTTCTGTTCCGTAGAAATGATCCGGAAAGAAGCAGTGCACAAAAAAACGATCTTCATTGTTTGGTTTCCGCCAGGGTTTCGGCATAGATCTGGTCGTAGTTCTCAATCATCGCCTGGATCGAGAAGTGAGCCTCGGCTCTTTCGCTGTGACGATCGGCAATGTAGGTGCGACGAGCAGTGTCATCCAGTAGATCTACGATGATGTCAGAGAGCTTGTCCGCATCGCCGTAAGGGGCGAGCAGGCTGCTGTCATCGACAATCTCGCCAATTGCACCGATGTCATACCCGACAACCGGGACATGCATGCGCATCGCAAAAGGACTGACCTGGCCGAAGCTTTCTTTCCAGACCGGCGCAACAAACAGCTTCATGCGGCGGTACAAGTCCGGCAGTTGCGAGTAGGCGACATAACCGGTGAACTCAAAGTTGTCTGATACCCCTGCCGAGTTCACCGCTTCCTTGAAGGTCTCCATCAGACTTCCGCCACCGACAATCAATACGCGGGTCTGCGGGCGTTTCTGTACGGCTTTGATGAACGGAGTAATGGAGTCAGCATTAAGCTTGTCCGTTTCCAGTCGGTAAACCATGCCGATCGTGTCGGTAGCAGTCTGATTGGGCGCATCGGCTTTGAACATCGAGAAGTCGGAGCCGGGATAAACCGTTGCATTCGGTGCTTCTGCTTGTCCAAAAACGTTGCGAACGTAATCACTAACGTACACGTAACGCTTGATGGCGGGCGACAAGTAAGGCGCAACCGGTGTGTTGATGTTCTGGATGACAGGAATGCCCAATTGTTGCGCGGCACGCATGGTTTGGTCATACCAGGGTTCGTCACAATCGCCCCAGTAGTGCATGTGAATGACTTCTGGTTGTACTGCTTGCAGGTACTCGACAAAAGGCATCTCGTCTGCAGACAGTTTGATCTCCTTGATGGTGATGCCCGAATACGCCGCAGGTATTGGTGCGTAACTGGTCAGAATGCTTTGATCGAACCGGTCGCCCAGGTATTCATAGATATCCACCACCAGGCGTGAGGAGCCGCCGGTCATGAAGTTGGCGATGACATGCAGCACCCGTGGCCGGACAGCTTTCAGGCTGGCTGGCTGCTTGACGATGTACGTATCTTCATTGATGTCGTCAAGCACATCGGTATTCGATGCAATGGCCGTTGGTTGCTGGCCTCTAAGGCTTTTCTTCAAGGCCGAAACGGTTGGGCTCATCAGGCGACGAACAGGGGCCGGGGTCACCAGGGAGGCGAGCACGTAGGCTACGCGCAAGTATTTCTTCAGGTCGCTGGGTTGCGCTGCAAATGCCTGGCTCAAACGGAACAGTCGACTCCGGCCAATGGTTTGTAACCGTTGCTCGCGATGTGCGACTTCTGCGTTAAGCAGTTGCACGATAGCGTTCTTTTGTTCCAATTGCTGATTCAACGAGGCGATGGTTTGTTCGTTGGTTTGTTTGTCGGCTTCTGCGGCTGTAAGGGCCAGGCCCAAGCTTTGCTCTTTCGCGGAAAGAGCGTTGAGTTGCTGCTCCCAATCGCTCTGGGCGGACCGGCTGGCCACATCCTTGTGCGTGATCAGCTGATTCAGTCGAGCGGTTTCCGCCACGATACCGGGCACTCTCGCCAGTTGAGAGTCGCGATCGCGAAGATGTTGGTGCCACCATTGCGGGGTGCGATCCTCGGTGTTGGAAGCGTATCGCAAGGCATAAGCACACGAGGACGCGAGTTCGACGATGGCGCCCAGTTCGGACATACCAAAGTCGGTCGGTTTCTCGAGCGAGCCCATTGAGGCGCACCAATCGATGGCGAGGGCCTTTTCTGCGCTGGTTACGCCTGTACGCCAATACAACTCAGCCTGTTGATTGTTGCTTTTGCCGGACTCGATCAAACCCAGGTTCAGGTACGACCTGATTTGCTTGGTAATAAGGGTTGGGCTGTATTGGGTGCAGTCATAGGACGCACATTTTTTATACAGGTCAATGGCCCGATCAGTGTCGCCCGCGGCTTGCCAGAGCTGAGCCATAACGAACGATATCGATACTTTCCAGCGCAACTGCTGCGGCGAATGATCCGCCTGATTCATGTAAGCGTCAGCATCCTTTGCAAACACTTCCAGCTGATTCACCGTCAGTGTAGGTGCCTGTAGCATTTGGTAAGCCTGAATGCATAGTGCAGCGCCCAGGTCAGGCGAGGTCGCCGAGGCTTGCGCGGCCACTTCGCGGGACAGTTCGAGCAGTTTCTGACTGTCTTCGATGCGATGACCGATGGTGACCAGGCCTTTCACCAGCCAGGGGTTGGCGTAGTCGTCAAAGCGCGTGACCTTCCATTCCGGGTTTTCCGGATAGAGGTCATAGGTGGTTTCGCGGTAAGGCACGGTTGCGCCCAGTGTCGGCGATTTCATGCCGACCAGAAGGCACCATTCGCAAGACGGATCTTTTTCGATCAATGTCTTGGTGTCTACCTCATACAGCTCGCGAATGCCTACGGCCCACTCGTAAGCGTTGTTGATTTTCGGTTTGTATTGATCCGCTGTCTGGGCGTAAGCCGCTTCGACGATGAAGTCTTTTTCGAGTTCTTTAACGATGCGCTCCCACGTGTAGACGTGAAAGTGGAACTCGTTCGGATCTTCTCCGGTCTCGTCTGACCAGTCGTTTGGAACGGAAAGCACGATTCGGCCGGACGGGCTCAGAACCCGGTAGAACTCTGCCAGCAAACCAACCGGATCCGGTACGTGCTCCAGTGTTTCAAACGACGTAATCAGATCGATCGAGTTATCCGGAATATCATTCAACGCTTCCGGCAGCCAGCCTTCTTTGAAGGTCAGTTGCGAATTGACTGCGGAGAAGTTCTTATCAGCATATTTGATTGCGTAATTGCTGCCATCAACGCCGAGGATCGAGCCGGCGTCCGAGCAGTTGAACAAAGTGTAGGCGCCGTAACCAAGTCCGCAGGCGGCGTCGAGAATGCGGTCGCCATTGCGCACATAGCGACTGGCCAACAGATACCGAATGATATGGCCGTCGGAGCGACTGCCTGGCTCGCGCGTCATGTCCATGTGCAGGTCGCGCTCTTCTTTCAGCGCTTCCAGGGGATAAACGACGGCGGCTTCCTTGGGCAGCTTCTCAAGCGGAATGGCGATTTTGCCCTGTTCGTGTTGCAGGGACTGGTAGTCGTTGACGCGGTAATAGGCAGGGTGCTTGCGTACGCCGTTTTCGAAAAACAGCATTTCCCAGGCCTTGCGGGCTTCTTTCGTGTCGGGTTCGGAACTGGTGTCCAAAAACAGGAAAATGTTGCGCTTCGAGACTCTTGGTCCTTCTACGGCCAAGTGCTTGAGAGAGAGAACGGCGTTGTCGGCATGGGTAATAAATACCGTCGTAAAACTCTCATTTTCGAAGGGCAGGACAGTACCGTCCCATTCGATGAAGCGCCCTGGAAGCTGTGCGTTGCCACTGTCGGTTTCAGTGCCGGGAAAGACGTTATACGCCTGCACACCCGCGAGCAGGAATGCCCGCAATAACTCTGTATCAGGCAGGCCGATATGCAGAACGTTGCCGTTACCGCAGGCGGAAAGTACCTGCGAGACCAATTGTTGGCGTTCCTCTGCCGTCAGCAATGCCGAGCAAATGTTGGTGATGGAAATAGTCATTGGCTCAGCCCTTGATTTCGGTTGCTTTCATGCGGAGGTCGAGGACACCGCCAAAATGGTACTCGCGGGGCTTGGTGGCCACCGTAAAAAATGCCGCTTCGTCTCGCCAGTGCAGAATGCGTTGTTCGGCGTAGTAAGGCTTGCCTTCCTGGGATATGGCAGCCTGAATTTCGTAAAGGTTGGCACCCAGACTGCACTCAAACTGAAAATCGACCGATGATTCGGTGCCGGCAGTGAATGTCTTGTTCCAGAAGGTCTCGCCCGTCGCCAGATTGGCGGCGATGGCCATGTCCTGGTTCAGCGTGCCCCAAGAGTAAATTTTGACGCCTTCCTTGTTGCGCAGACGCAGGCTTACATTCAGGTGCTCAAGATCGACGTTACAGCGGAAGGACACTCGAATGACGGCAGTCTGTGTGGCATAGAAGACCTGGGTTTCCTCACCCTCTGCGTTCAACACGCGCACATCGAGAACTTCGGCATCCTGATTGCCGAAGGAGAACCGGTCTGCAGTTTTCGATTCGCTCTTGGCAGCCGTGTTGTCGTCCTTTTTATGTTGCGCAGCTTTGTCGGAAAGGTTTTTCGTCAACTGTTGCAGATAAAGACTTTCCTGCTCGTGCAGGTTTCTGCGGTAATCGAGGATGACGTCTGCCGAGGACCCGATGCTTTCAATTTTCCCATTCGACAGGAAAATCGCCCGCTGCGTCAGGGTCCGCACCGATTCTTCATCGTGGGAGACGAACAGCAGGGTGGTGCCATTGCTAGTGAGCTTTTCGATTCGTTCGTAGCAACGTTTCTGAAACAGCGCGTCGCCAACGGCCAACGCTTCGTCGACGATCAGGATTTCTGGTTTCAGGTTGGCCTGAACAGAGAACGCGAGCCTTACAAACATACCGCTGGAGTAAGTTTTTACGGGTTGGTCGACGAACTCGCCGATGTCCGCAAACGACAGGATGTCATCCATTAGTTCGTCGGTCTTGCTTCGACTCAGACCGTGAATCGCACAATTGAGGTAAACGTTTTCGCGCCCGCTGAACTCCGGATTGAAACCCGAGCCCAGCTCAAGCAGTGCTGCGATGCGCCCATCCACATTGACTGTGCCTGAAGTCGGCGTCAGCGTGCCGCAGATGATCTGCAAGAGGGTGGATTTGCCCGAGCCGTTCTTGCCGATGATGCCGACGGATTCGCCGCGCGCCACTTCAAAGTTGATGTCTTTGAGCGCCCAGAACTCATGGTGAAGTTTCTTCGACGGCAGGATCATCTGAAGTAAGCGATCGTGTGCTTTCTCGTACATGTTGAAACGCTTGGAGAGGCCATTTACGTGAATGGCAACATCTTTAGAGGACATCAGCGAAGCCTGCGCGAGTTTTTTGAAAGAATGCAAAGCCGAGGCAGCAAATGATGATGCCGACGATATAGCTCGTGCCGAGTGTGTGCAGATCCGGAACCTGACCGAAAAGCATCGTTGCGCGACCGTTTTCGATGATGGCAGTGAGCGGGTTGATATACAGCCAGCTGCGGTATTCTTCAGGCAAGGCGCTGATCGGGTAGAAAACCGGGGAAAGAAACAGCAGCGCCGTAGCTGCCATGCCCGTGACCTGGCCGATATCGCGAATGTACGCGCCGAGTGCGGACAGGATCCAGGAAAGACCGATCACCATCAGGATCAAAGGCAGCAGAACGAAAGGGAAGAGCAGGGCGGTAAGCGGTATCGAATGATTGAACACCAGTTGTGCGGCCAGCAGTACTGACAGGCTGACACACAGATGGAACAAGGCGTTCAGCACTGATGTGGGGGCCAGGGTCTCGATCGGGAAAACGACTTTCTTCACGAAGTTGACGTTACTGGTAATCAATTTCGGTGCCGAGTTAATGCACTCTGCGCAAAACGCATGAATGATCAGGCCGGTAAACAGAATCAATGCAAAGTCGACTTTTGATCCTGTGCCTGCAACGCCTCCCCAGCGCGCATTGAATACGGTCGAGAAAACAAACGTGTAAATGGCTAGCAATAGCAATGGATTGATGAACGACCATGCCACGCCTCCGACGGAGCCGCGATAACGAGAGGAAATCTCCCGCTTAGTCAGTTGCATGATGAGCTGACGGTTTTTGATTGCGCTGATCAGCATTCTCAAAGGCGACGTTGGAAATGAATCATGCATGTTCAAGAAAAAGGCTCCAATGGCGGCCGTTCGGTAAATGAAAAGTGGGGGCGGGCGACGTTAGTCAGTTCGTCTGAAACTGGCGACTGGAAATGTCCGCTTGACGCAGCGCCATGGCTGAACTCTGCGTGTGCGTAGAGACAGTATTCGCCGCTGCGAAACGTTTGATGGGCGGTCATCGTTCAAATGCCTTTCACAAGGGCCGCGAGGAAAAGCCCGATGTTGCCTGGCAATGTCTGGCGGTAAACGCCGGCGCGCAGCAACCCACGGAGACGGCCCGGCAGGTGGCTTTTCCTCGCCAGTCGAAAGCAGTCGAGCTTTTGCTGGTTCTCGACAGTCAGCAGCCGGCGTGCCGAAGTCAGGCAGCGGACGTTCTGTTCATTCCAGTTGGAAAAGCGTCCTTTGAGCATCATGCAAAGCCGTGATAGCCGAGCTTTCAACCCGGAATTGGCCCCTACCAGATTGCCGTCATGTTGACGATACAGGACGAAAGGATGTGCGTCGTAGGCAACCTGGCCGCCTGCACCCGTTACCAGGAGATAGGCCCACCAGTCGTGGGAAATGATATCCAGATGGCCGCCTGCACTGCGCATCAAATCACGTGCCGCCTGGTTGAACACCATCGTGTTGCCGCCCGCCAGGCTTTGTACCAGCGCATTGGCAAACGTTGGCGGCCGGGAGAAAAGCGGTGAACACTCCATGGGTTTTCCTTGAGCGTTCATACCACGGGTTCGACCGCAATAAAGTGCGGGGACGCTTGCAGGAACCGTTTGCAGCCAGTTCAAGGCCGTCTCGAGTTTGCTGTTCAGCCAGATATCGTCCTGATCAGACCAGGCATAAAAATCTGCCTGAATAGCCTCGTTACAGGTCAGGGTTAGAAAATTGGTGGCGAAACCACGTTTAGGGCCATTGAAAACGCGAACGCAGTCTGCTCTGTTCTGGCTTGCGGAAAATCTGGCGATAATGTCCAGGGTCTGATCAGTGGAGCCATCGTCGGAGATCACAACTTCCCAGTTTTCGTGGGTCTGAGCGGCGATGGACGCTAATTGTTCGGACAGAAAACGTTGGCCGTTGAACGTGCACATGAGTACCGCGACACGTCTGGACGATAAGCGGTGGAAGGAGTTTGTCTGCCCGAGTTGATTTGCTTGGTGAGTATCCACTTTGGAATCTGTTGTTGAGGGGCTATGCACCTAGCACTCCGTTGCGAATAAATGACTCGATGGTCAGAAAAGTCCTTGTCGAAGGGCATTACTGCGAAACGCGCCCTTCGACTAATGTTAAATGACCAAAGTCAAAACGCGCATTGTAGCGAAAATACCTTTGCCCTAGTAGTGCTTAGCAGCCCGCGCGCGGGGAGACGGACCGGCGGACTGAGCTCAATCAGGTAAGATGTTCGTGCATCAGTTTTCACTGTAGAGAGCGGCGGCCCGGCTTTAGAGGATGCCCCGCCGTGATGCGCACTGGATTTTTGGATAACCGTGTAACAAATCCGTGCGATTGCGCATTTTGACGTGGCTTTTTGGCCATTACGATGCATCGCCATTTCAAAAATGCGTTTCAGGCGCCAAGGGACAGGGCCGATGTCTTGTTCATAACGATTTTGCTTTTGAAGAATGAGATAGATGAGCGTTAGCACCCTATTAGTAACAGGTGGATCGGGCTTTCTGGGCGGCGCCTTGTTAAGGCAATTGGCCGAACGCGGTGAATACTCCTTGCGCACGGCCGTAAGGCGCGAGAGCGCGGTGTTGCCAGCGTCGGTGCTCAAGTTCAATGTCCCGGACCTGACAGCAACAGCGGATTGGCACGATGCCTTGACCTGTGTCGACGTTGTCGTACACGCCGCTGCGCGTGTCCATGTGATGGACGAGCAGGCGGGTGACCCTTTGGCCGAGTTTCGCCTGATCAATGTAGATGGCACGCTGAATTTGGCAAGGCAAGCCGTAGAGGCGGGTGTGCGACGGTTTATCTACATCAGTTCGGTCAAGGTCAATGGCGAACTCACTGTTCCGGGGCGCGCCTTTACGGCAGACGATCCTCCGGCCCCCATTGATCCCTATGGGATTTCCAAGTGCGAGGCTGAAGAGGCACTGCGTCGACTCTCTTCGTCATCGCCGATGGAGGTCGTCATTGTCAGGCCCGTGCTGGTGTACGGTCCCGGTGTGAAAGCAAACTTTCTCAGCATGATTCGCTGGCTGGAACGTGGAGTGCCATTGCCATTGGGGGCGGTCGACAATAAACGCAGTCTCGTGGGAATTGATAACCTGGTTGATCTGATCGTGACGTGTTGCTCCCATCCGGCAGCAGCCAATCAGACGTTCCTTGCCAGTGATGGAAATGATGTATCCACATCCGAGTTACTGCGCAGAATCGGACAGGCGCTTAACAAACCCGCAAGGTTGATGCCTTTTCCGGTGCCGCTTATGCGTTTGGGCGCGAGACTTGTGGGTAAGCAAGCACTGGCTCAGCGACTCTTCGGCTCCCTGCAGGTTGATATAAGCAAGAATGAACGGCTCTTGGAGTGGGTCCCCCCATGAGTCTTGATCAAGGACTGAGCGCTACCGTGCAGGCTTATCTGGAATCTCACAAGTCATGAACTTTTACTGGATTGTTCCGCTGTTGACGGTTGTTTCATTTGCCCTCACTGCCGGTTTGCGACGCTATGCGCTGGCGCGCAGTCTGCTGGATGTTCCAAACGGTCGCAGTTCTCACTCCGTGCCGACTCCGCGTGGCGGAGGCGTGGCAATCGTCCTGAGTTATAGCGTTGCTCTGATGGCGCTGTTCGGTTGGGAGCTGATTTCTCCTGCTGTGTTGATCGCTTTCCTCGGAGCGGGCGGCATTACGGCTGTGATCGGCTTTCTCGATGATCATGGGCATATTGCAGCGCGGTGGCGGTTGCTTGCGCATTTCTTCGCAGCAGCGTGGGGGGCTTATTGGCTGGGCGGGCTGGCGCCGTTTACTTTGCTTGGGTTTGCCATCGACGCAGGTTGGATCGGGCACCTTCTGGCTGTGGTTTACCTGGTGTGGATGCTTAATCTCTACAATTTCATGGACGGTATCGACGGTATTGCCAGCCTTGAAGCGATCACCGTGTGCGTCGGCGGGGCACTTCTATACGGGGTTAGTGGCAATCTGTACCTTGCATGGCCCGTTGTGCTTCTGGCTACATGTGTCGTGGGATTCTTGTGTTGGAATTTTCCGCCGGCAAAAATTTTCATGGGCGATGCAGGCAGTGGTTTTCTCGGCGTCGTGCTGGGGCTTCTGTCCCTGCAAGCGGCCTGGGTCTCACCCGGCTTGTTGTGGGGGTGGCTGATTCTGCTGGGCGTGTTCATTGTTGATGCCACGTTCACGCTGTTCAGGCGCCTATTTCGCGGCGACAAGGTCTACGAAGCGCATCGCAGCCATGCCTATCAGTTTGCATCCCGTTCGCACGGTCGCCATCTGCCTGTCACGCTTGCCGTCGGCCTGATCAACCTGCTTTGGCTACTGCCAATTGCGATCGGAGCGGTCCTCTACAACTGGGACGGCACGCTGGCTCTGGTCGTGGCTTATGCGCCGCTGGTAGCCCTGGCAATCAAGTACAAGGCGGGACAGTTGGAAGGTCGAACCTCCCATGCTTGAAAAACGGTGTTACTGTTTAATGTGCTGTCAACGTCGTCTGCATCACAGGATTCGGCGCAGTAATTCAGTTGAAAGGAACGTGCTGAGGTAGTGGACGGGATGATGGATAAGGTTCGAGCGTATCTGCTGGGATTGCCCCGGCGTCGCAAAAGGTTGATTCAGGTCGCCACCGATATTGTATTGGTCTGGCTGGCGCTGTGGCTGGCCTTTATCGTGCGCCTGGGCATCGATGATATGTACAACCCGTTGCGGGTTCATATGTGGTTGTTCGCTTCCGCCCCCTTGTGGCGATTCCCCTGTTTATCCGGTTCGGTATGTACCGGGCCGTCATGCGTTATTTTGGCAATGACGCATTGGTGGCAATTATCAAGGCTGTCAGTCTTTCATCGTTGATCCTTGCGTTGATTGTTTACTGGTATAGCAACCACGAAACGGTTGTGCCGCGGTCCATTATCTTCAACTACTGGTGGTTGAGCATGGTGATCATCGGCGGACTGCGTCTGTTGATGCGTCAGTATTTTATGGGTGACTGGTTTACTGCCGTTCAGCATGTGCCGTTCACCAACCGTGATGATGGTTTGACCAAGGTTGCCATCTACGGGGCGGGCGTTGCCGGTAATCAACTGGTGGCTGCGCTGCGTATGGGGCGCGTCATGCGCCCAGTCGCATTCATCGATGATGATCCGGGTATTTCTGATCGCTCCATTTCGGGTTTGCAGGTTTATAAGCCCAAACATATTCAGCAGATGATCGACGTGACTGGAGCGAAAGAAATTCTGCTTGCGTTACCATCGTCTACCCGTGCAAGGCGCCGGGAAATCTTGAATTTACTTGAGGGCTTTCCGCTTCATATCCGCAGCGTTCCGAACTTTACCGATCTCGCCAGCGGCCGGGTCAAGGTTGAGGATATTCAGGAAGTAGATATTGCGGATTTGCTGGGACGAGATCCCGTCCCCGCGCAGCCTGACTTGCTTGAGAGGTGCATCAAGGGCAAGACAGTATTGGTCACAGGTGCCGGCGGCTCGATCGGTTCGGAGTTGTGTCGACAAATATTTGCGTTGGGCCCGATTACCCTTATTTTGTTCGACCACAGTGAGTTCAACCTGTACAGCATTTTGTCGGAGTTGGAGCAGCGTGGTAACCGTAAGTTAGCATCCGTCAGGTTATTGCCGATTCTGGGGTCGGTTCGTCATCCAAACAAACTCCTCGACGTCATGAAATCCTGGAAAGTCGACACCGTTTATCATGCAGCAGCCTATAAGCATGTACCGATGGTTGAGCATAATATCGCTGAAGGTGTGCTCAACAACGTGATCGGCACGCTTAATACAGCTCAAGCGGCGTTGCAGGCTGGGGTATCGAATTTCGTATTGATCTCGACCGACAAGGCCGTACGTCCGACCAATGTAATGGGCAGTACCAAGCGCTTGGCCGAACTGACGCTGCAAGCCCTCAGCCGTGAGGTGGCTCCGGTGCTTTTTGGAGATAAGGCCAATGTGTCTCGGGTGAACAAGACCCGATTCACCATGGTGCGTTTCGGCAATGTTCTGGGGTCGTCGGGTTCGGTCATTCCGGTGTTTCATAGCCAGATCAAGTCCGGCGGCCCGTTGACGGTCACTCATCCGAAAATAACTCGCTACTTCATGACTATTCCTGAAGCCGCTCAATTGGTTATCCAGGCCGGTTCCATGGGGCAAGGCGGGGACGTATTTGTGCTGGACATGGGCGAGCCGGTTAAGATCGTCGAGCTGGCGGAGAAAATGATCCATCTTTCCGGCCTCAGCATTCGCTCGGAGCGCAATCCGCAAGGTGATATTTCCATCGAATTCACCGGACTCCGGCCGGGCGAAAAGCTTTATGAAGAGCTCTTGATCGGCGATAACGTGGCCGCCACTCAACATCCGATGATCATGACGGCCAGTGAAGATCATCTGACGTGGGACGTTCTGAAGGGCAAGCTGAGCGAACTGCTCATGGCAGTTGAGCGCGATGATTACGCACGTGTCCGCCAGCTCTTGCGAGAAACCGTCAGCGGCTACACACCCGACGGTGAGATCGTCGACTGGATCTACCAGCAACGCGGTCTCGAGCCCTGATTGTTTCACATCCTGTAACGCTCGCATTTTTGACATCGCCTCATCATGACCTACGTTTGGAGGGCAGCTTCGGAAAAGCTGCTTTCTCAAACGATGATGGAGCGTCACTTATGCGTACCGGTTTTTTCTACTCTTTGATTTTCGCCTTCCTGACCAGCGCCTCGATTGCCACGATTGCTGCGCCTGTCACGCCGGTAGAGTCTTCCAAAGCACCTTTGGTGATGGATGCGGCGAAGCCTGTGCCGAGCGCGAAGGTTGATCTAAACGGCGCCGATGCGGCAACACTGCAGAAAGAGCTGGCGGGTGTCGGTGAAGCCAAGGCGCAAGCTATTGTTGCGTACCGTGATGTAAACGGGCCGTTTTCATCGGTGGATGAGTTGCTGGAAGTGAAGGGGATTGGTAAGGCGATTCTGGATCGCAATCGCGACAAGCTGGAAGTCAACTAAGCTGAATGTTCAACGCCAAGAGGCCGGTCATTGACCGGCCTTTTTGATTGGTGCAGGGATGACTCCGATGGCCTGCGCAATCAGATCCATTGTGATTTTTAAATTACGGCTATCATATTGCTTTCAAATTATGCCTATAATAATTTGCCGATCGGTCGACCCGACGTGATTGAGCAACCCATTTCACTCTGTCTTCCTGGAGCATTTTCATGAATTCGGCAAAATCCCAAGGCACAGCGCTCGTCACCGGCGCATCGTCCGGCATTGGAGCAATTTACGCTGAGCGCCTGGCAGCGCGTGGGTTTGGTCTGCTGCTGGTAGCTCGTGACCAGGATCGTCTGGAAAATGCCGCGAGCCGCTTGCGCGTAGCGCACGGTGTTCAGGTCGAGGTACTGAAAGCGGACCTGACACAAAAAGATGATGTGCTCAAACTCGAGCAGCGGCTGCGCAGTGATTCAAGCATCAGTCTGCTGGTCAATAACGCTGGTGTTGCGGCAAACGGCTTGCTGGCCAACGCGGATATGGATCAGCTGGAACAACTGATTCAGTTGAACATCACTGCGGTCACTCGTCTGGCATCGGCCGCCGCTGCCAGTTTCGCCAAGGCTGGCCGTGGCACGATCATCAATATTGCTTCGGTGGTGGCGCTGTTTCCTGAACGGTTCAACGCCACCTACAGCGCGAGCAAGGCCTATGTGCTAAGTCTGACGCAGTCGCTGCATACCGAGCTCGACGGCACCGGGGTGCAGGTTCAGGCTGTATTGCCCGGCGTCACGCGCACCGAGATCTGGGCGCGCTCGGGTACCGATGCCAGTGGCATTCCGGCGGAGATGATCATGGAAGCGGATGAAATGGTCGATGCGGCGCTGGCCGGGCTGGATCAGGGCGAGTTGATCACCATCCCTTCGCTGCCTGACGCGGATGAGTGGCAGGCATTCGTTGCTGCGCGCCATGCGATGGTGCCGAATCTGTCGCGCAGTGCTGCGGCGCAACGCTACAAATCTTGATCGGAGGTAAGCAGAGTATGGATTCGCGTCGAGTCGTCGTCACGGGCATGGGCCTGGTTTCACCCTTGGGCAGTGATGTTGAAATCGTCTGGCAGCGTTTGCTCGCCGGGCGTTCCGGGTTGCGTAATTTGCCCGATGCGGTGGTTGCTGACCTGCCGACCCGCGTTGGCGGTAGTGTGCCTACTGTCGAGGAGGACGCTGAAGCCGGTTTCGATCCGGATCGCGCTACGCCGCCGAAGGAACAGAAGAAGATGGACCGTTTCATTCTGTTCGCCATGGAGGCGGCGCGGCAGGCATTGGAGCAGGCCGGCTGGCATCCAGCGGACGGCGAAAGCCAGGAGCGTACCGCGACGATCATCGGATCGGGCGTCGGTGGCTTCGGTGCGATCGCCGATGCGGTACGTACCACCGATAGTCGTGGTCCTCGGCGTTTGTCGCCTTTTACCATTCCTTCTTTTCTGGTCAATCTCGCCGCTGGGCATGTGTCCATTCAGCACCGTTTAAAAGGCCCGTTGGGCGCACCAGTCACAGCATGCGCTGCCGGCGTCCAGGCGATCGGCGATGCCGCGCGGTTAATTCGTTCCGGTGAGGCGGATATCGCAGTGTGTGGTGGGGCCGAGGCTTGCATCGACCGTGTCAGCCTTGCCGGTTTCGCCGCAGCGCGGGCGCTATCCAGCGGCTACAACGACACCCCTGAGCGTGCATCGCGGCCGTTCGACAGCGGGCGTGACGGTTTCGTGATGGGCGAGGGCGCCGGTCTGCTGGTGATCGAATCGTTGGAGCATGCCTTGGCTCGCGGTGCGCAACCGTTGGCCGAACTGGTCGGCTACGGCACCAGTGCCGATGCCTATCACCTGACCGCCGGGCCGGAAGACGGCAGCGGTGCGCGGCGTGCAATGCAACAGGCGTTGGCGCAGGCCGGTATCGAGCCGGGTCAGGTCCAGCATCTGAATGCTCATGCGACTTCAACGCCGGTGGGCGATCTTGGCGAACTGGCCGCGATCAAAACGGTGTTCGGTGCCGAAAACAAAATCGCTGTGACTTCGACCAAATCCGCCACGGGGCATTTGCTCGGTGCGGCCGGTGGGCTTGAAGCGATCTTCACGCTGTTGGCGATTCGTGATCAGGTGGTGCCGCCGACGCTCAACTTCGACAACCCGGACCCGGCGAGCGCCGGGGTGGACATCGTCCATGGCCAGGCGCGGTCTACGCCGATCGAATATGCACTGTCCAATGGTTTTGGCTTTGGCGGCGTCAATGCCAGCGTGTTGTTCAAGCGCTGGCAGGCTTAGTTGCGGTTCTTCAGATGGTCGCGGGTGACGTCGAGGATGCGTTGCGCAAACCCGGCGTCCGCGACACTGCGTGACAGCAACAGCGCGCCGACCAGGGTCGACATGATCACGACGGCGCGGTCGGCATTGTTCTTGCCGTCGAGGCTGTTCTCGATCTGCGTCAGCCGTGCATTGAGCACTTCATCACTGGTGGGGCTCGGCTGTCCGCGCAGGCCCAGTTCGGAGGAAATGGTCAGCAGCGGGCAGCCTTCGTCGGGTGAGGTCTGATGCCATTCGGACAGGTAAGTCTCGATGAACAGATCCAGCGCATTGTCTTGGGCAAAGATTTCCGCGCACAGGCCGTCGACCTGATTGCCGGCCTCCTGCAAGGCTTTCTCGACCAGATCGTCTTTGGATTTGAAATGTGAATAGAAACCGCCATGGGTCAGCCCCAGCGCTTTCATCAGCGGTTGCAGGCCGGTGGCGCTGATGCCGTCCTTGCGAAAGCGCGCCGAGGCTTCCTTGATGATGCGCTGGTGGGTCTGGGCTTTATGGTCTTGCGAATAACGCATCGAGAACTCTCCGCAACAATGCACACATCTTAACCAAGGAAAATTAGATGGTGACTGTACTTCTACTTCTTAAAAGCGTGCGGTCAGATCTGGTGGCTATATAAATGCAAACCCCGCCGGTCAGGCGGGGTTCGTTTCAGCGGTCTTGTGCATCCTTGGCATCCGCTTCGGCATTGCGCTGTGCGACGCGCTTGCGTTCTTCATCGGTCAGTTCGACCTTGTTGGCGGTGTCGCGCAACATCATCAATCCGCCAACAATCGAGCCGATCGCAACGACCAGAATCAACCAGGCATACCAGGGCATAACGGCTCTCCTTAAGGGCAGCTCGACGGACGAGGATTTCGCCGCGCGACGCTGCATACCACCTTTGAGCGAAACGACTTCGCAGTGGTTCCATTCTAGGCCGCTTCTGCCCGGCACACCCGAACGGTGTCACAGACCGGTCAACATCGCATCCGCCGGCGCATCGGCGCGCAGCTGTCCGGTCAGCAAGAAGTAGCAGAACCCGACCGCCATGAAACCGAGGAAAATCAACCCGATCAGCGTGTTGAACCACGCCATCGCCACCAGGCACACCACCGCCAGCACCAGTGCAATCATCGGCACCAACGGATAGCACGGCGCGCGGAAGGTGCGTTCCAGATTCGGTTCTGATTTACGCAGTTTGAACAGGCTGAGCATGCTCATGATGTACATCACGATCGCACCGAACACGGCCATGGTGATCATCGCGGCGGTGAGCGTCATGCCGCCGAGGTTGATCAGTCCATCGCTGTAGATCGCCGCGATGCCAATGATGCCGCCGACGATGATCGCGCGGTGCGGTGTCTGAAAGCGCGACAGTTTAGCCAGCGAGGCGGGCAGATACCCGGCGCGGGCAAGGGCGAAGAACTGTCGTGAGTAGCCAAGGATGATGCCGTGAAAACTGGCAACCAGGCCGAACAGGCCGATCCACACCAGCATGTGCAGCCAGCCAGAGTTGTCGCCGACCACGGTTTTCATCGCTTGCGGCAGCGGGTCGTTGATATTCGCCAGGGTGCGCCAGTCGCCGACGCCGCCAGCGAAGAACATCACGCCCATCGCCAGCAACACCAGGGTCAGAATGCCGCTGATGTACGCCTTGGGAATCGTGCGTTTCGGGTCCTTGGCCTCTTCGGCGGCCATCGCCGCGCCTTCGATGGCGAGGAAGAACCAGATAGCGAATGGAATCGCCGCGAACATCCCGGCGATCGCCGGTGCGCCAAAGACGTCGGAACCGGCCCAGCCATTCAACGCGAAGTTGCTGAAGCTGAACGCCGGCGCGACCACGCCCATGAACACCAGCAACTCAGCCACCGCCAGCACACAGACGATCAGCTCGAACGTGGCGGCTAGTTTCACGCCAAGAATGTTCAGGCCCATGAACACGATATACGCGCCGACGGCAGCGTGTTTCGGGTCGAGCGCGGGAAATTGCACGTTCAGGTAGGCGCCGATCGCCAAGGCAATCGCTGGCGGGGCGAAGACGAATTCGATCAGCGTCGCCAGCCCGGCGATCAATCCGCCTTTCTCACCGAAGGCGCGGCGGCTATAGGCAAACGGGCCGCCGGCGTGGGGGATCGCGGTGGTCAGTTCGGTGAAGCTGAAGATGAAGCAGGTGTACATGGTTGCGACCATGAACGAGGTGACCAGAAAGCCCAGTGTGCCGGCGACGCCCCAGCCGTAACTCCAGCCGAAATACTCCCCGGAAATCACCAGCCCAACGGCGATGCCCCACAAATGCAGCGTGCCCAGCGTGGGTTTGAGTTGTGTGTTCATGCGCTTGCTCCCTGAAGGATTGGAAAGCTTCGGGGGAGGGCGTGTGCAGTGGGCGTGCCATTACGCTGAAACAAGTCGTAATGAGTTCAAAGCTGTCGCAGCGGGGATGATTGGCGCTGGATGTGCCGGCATTGTGCGCCAGTTGGGTGCGATGTTGCCGGTAATGCCGCTATCGCGAGCAGGCTCACTCCTACAGGGGATCGCATTCCAACTGTAGGAGTGAGCCTGCTCGCGATGGGGTCTGTACAAACACAAGAAATCTCCCCGTAAACCCGGCATAAAACCACTCTTTACGCTTTCTTTATGCCCCGCGCGCGCCCTCGCTCTCGTTCCTTTACAGCCTCCTTCTCGACAATCACCCCACACGCGGCAATACGCCGTTACACGGAGATCTTCCATGAGCGTTCTGGACGGGGTGTCGCTGCTGCTGGCAGTGGGGCTGTTCATTTATCTGTTGGTTGCGCTGTTGCGCGCGGACCGGAACTAGGAGCGGCTATGCACAGTTATGACTATTGGCTGATCCTTGGCTTCTTTGCGCTGGTGCTGCTGCCGGCGCCGTTCCTGGGACGCTTTTACTACAAGGTAATGGAAGGCCAGCGCACCTGGCTGACGCCGATTCTCGGTCCGCTCGAGCGCGGTTGCTATCGCATTGCCGGGGTCGATGCGCAGGCGGAGCAGAGCTGGCAGAAATATACGCTGGCGCTGCTCGCCTTCAATCTCGCCGGGTTTCTGCTGCTGTTCGCGATTCTGCTGTTCCAGGATCACCTGCCGCTGAACCCGCAGAACCTGCCGGGCCAGGAGTGGACGCAAGCGTTCAACACCGCGGTCAGTTTCATGACCAACACCAACTGGCAGTCCTACAGCGGTGAGGCGACCCTCAGCTACCTGAGCCAAATGGTCGGCCTCACTGTACAGAATTTTGTCAGTGCGGCCACCGGCCTCGCCGTGCTGGTCGCGCTGTGCCGTGGCATCGGTCGCAAATCAGCGCAGACCCTCGGCAATTTCTGGGTCGACATGACCCGCGCCACCCTCTACGGCCTGCTGCCGCTGTGCCTGTTGCTGGCGCTGTATCTGGTCTGGCAGGGCGTGCCGCAGACGTTTGCGCAGTACGTCAACGCGGTGACCCTGCAGGGTGTCGATCAAGTGATCCCGCTCGGCCCGGCCGCCAGTCAGATCGCGATCAAGCAACTGGGCACCAACGGTGGCGGTTTCTTCGGCGTCAACTCGGCGCATCCGTTCGAGAACCCGACCGCCTGGAGCAACCTGTTCGAAGTCGCTTCGATCATTCTGATCCCGGCCGCGCTGGTGTTCACCTTCGGCCATTACGTCAAGGACCTGCGCCAGAGCCGCGCGATCATTGCCTGCATGCTGGCACTGTTCCTGATCGGCGGTGCGACTTCGCTGTGGGCCGAATATCAGCCGAACCCGACCTTGAACAACGCCGCGGTGGAACAGACCGCGCCGCTGGAAGGCAAAGAGGCGCGTTTCGGCACCACCGCCACGGTGCTGTGGTCGGTGACCACCACGGCGGCGTCGAACGGTTCGGTCAACGGCATGCACGACAGCCTCAACCCGCTGAGCGGCATGGTCGCGCTGGTCAACATGATGGTCGGCGAAGTGATCTTCGGCGGCGTTGGTGCCGGGCTCTACGGCATGTTGCTCAACGTACTGATCGCGGTGTTCCTCGCCGGTCTGATGATCGGGCGCACCCCGGAATACCTCGGCAAGAAACTCCAGGCGCGTGAAGTGCAATTACTGGTGGTCACGCTGTTGGTGATGCCGGTCAGCGTGCTGGTCCTCGGCGCGATTGCCGCGGCCTTGCCTGGTCCGGCGGCGACCATCAGCAACCCCGGCCCGCACGGTTTCAGTCAGTTGCTCTATGCGTACACCTCGGCGGGCGCCAACAACGGCTCGGCGTTCGGTGGCCTGAGCGCAAACACGCCATTCCACAACCTGATGCTCGGCCTGGGCATGTTGATCGGGCGCTTCGGTTACATCCTCCCGGTACTGGCACTGGCCGGCAGCCTGGCGATGAAGAAAACCGCACCGATTGGCCAGAACAGCTTTCCGACCCATGGCCCGCTGTTCGTGACCCTGCTGACCGTGACCATTTTGCTGGTGGGCGGCCTGACCTTTCTGCCGACCCTGGCGCTGGGCCCGATTGCCGAACATCTGAGCCTGGGCTTCTAAGGAGCTGACGATGAATATGCCCGCAATAAAACCCGTCGCTGCCAAAGCGCCGGAACACGCGAAAACCGCGATCTCGGCCCTATGGCGCCCGGCGCTGCTGCAAGCGTTCGTCAAGCTAGACCCGCGGCAACTGAAGCGTTCGCCGGTGATGCTGGTGGTCGAACTGACCGCGATTTTCACCACGGTGCTGTGCTTCATTCCCGATGCCAATGTGCCGACCTTGGTTGCTGCACAAATCGCCTTGTGGCTGTGGTTCACCGTGCTGTTCGCCAACTTCGCCGAAGCCTTGGCTGAAGGGCGTGGCAAGGCCCGCGCCGACAGCCTCAAGGCCGGCAGCGAAGGCCTCAGCGCCCGGCGCCGACAGGCCAATGGCAGCTTCCAGGTGGTGCCCGCAGCCAATCTGCGCAGCGGTGACGTGGTGCGTGTCGAGGCCGGGGAGATGATCCCCGGCGACGGCGAAGTCATCGAAGGCATCGCGGCGGTCAACGAGGCGGCGATCACCGGTGAATCGGCACCGGTGATTCGCGAATCTGGCGGTGATCGCTCGGCGGTTACCGGCAACACGCGGCTGGTGTCCGACTGGCTGCTGGTGAAGATCACTGCCAACCCCGGGGAGTCGACCCTCGATCGGATGATCGCGCTGGTCGAAGGCGCCAAGCGTCAGAAGACCCCGAACGAAGTCGCGCTGGATATCCTGCTGATCGGCCTGACCCTGATCTTTCTGCTGGTGGTGGTCACCCTGCAACCGTTCGCTCACTTCGCCAACGGCAGCCTGCCGCTGGTGTTTCTGGTGGCGTTATTGGTCACGCTGATTCCGACCACCATCGGCGGCCTGCTGTCGGCCATCGGCATTGCCGGGATGGATCGATTGGTGCGCCTCAACGTGATCGCCAAATCCGGTCGCGCGGTGGAAGCGGCGGGCGATGTGCATGTGCTGCTGCTCGACAAGACCGGCACCATCACCTTCGGTAACCGCCGTTGCAGCGCGGTGTACGCCGCGCCGGGTGTGTCGGCACGCGATCTGGCCGAGGGCGCGTTGTTCGCTTCGCTCGGCGACGAAACCGCCGAAGGCAAATCCATCGTCGAGTACCTTCGCGGTCTGCATCCGCAGCCTGAGCCGGCGCCGGAAGTCCTGACGGTGGTGCCGTTCAGCGCTGAAACCCGTTTGTCTGGCGTCGACTATCAGGGCCGCGTGTATCGCAAGGGCGCGGTGGATTCGTTGCTGACCTTCCTTGGCCTGCAACGCGCCGATCTGGCCCCGGCGCTGGCACGGGAAATCGACAAGATCGCCCAGAGCGGCGGCACGCCGTTGCTGGTCTGCGCTGACGGCAAACTGCTCGGTGCGATTCACCTCAAGGACGTGGTCAAACCGGGCATTCGCGAGCGTTTTGCCGAACTGCGCAAACTGGGGATCCGCACGGTAATGGTCACTGGCGACAACCCGCTGACCGCTGCGGCGATTGCGGCAGAAGCGGGCGTCGATGACGTCCTCGCCGAAGCCACACCAGAGAAGAAACTCGCGCGCATCCGTCACGAGCAGAACGACGGGCGCCTGGTCGCGATGTGCGGCGACGGCGCCAACGACGCGCCAGCGCTGGCCCAGGCTGACGTTGGCATGGCGATGAATGACGGCACGCAAGCGGCGCGCGAAGCGGCGAACATGGTCGACCTCGACAGCGACCCGACCAAGCTGCTCGACGTGGTGCAGATCGGCAAGGAATTGCTGGTGACCCGTGGCGCGCTGACGACCTTTTCCATCGCCAACGACGTGGCCAAATACTTCGCCATCCTGCCGGCGCTGTTCGCCGCGATCTATCCGCAACTGGGTGTGCTGAACATCATGCAGCTGACCAGTCCGCAGAGCGCGATTCTCTCGGCGATCGTCTTCAACGCCTTGATCATCGTCGTGCTGATTCCGCTGGCACTGCGCGGCGTACGGGTGCAGGCGGCAAGTGCGGCGGCGTTGCTGCGGCGCAATCTGCTGATCTATGGCGTGGGCGGGATTCTGGTGCCGTTCGTGGGGATCAAAGCGATCGACATGCTGCTCACGGCGCTGCATCTGGTGTGAGGCTGAAAAGAGCCCCTCACCCTAGCCCTCTCCCGGAGGGAGAGGGGACTGACGGAGGTGTTTGCGAGAGGTACGCCGGCTTGAGATACCGAGTCGAGCCCGGGTTTTGAAAAGTACAAAGATCGGCTCCCTTTCCCCCTCGCCCCCTTGGGGGAGAGGGCTGGGGTGAGGGGGAAAAGATCGCCCTGACACCCCACCCAAAGTTTGCCCAACGAATTCGAGGATCAACCAATGTCCACAATGCTACGTCCGGCCCTGAGCCTGTTGGTGCTGATGACCCTGGTCACCGGCATCGCCTATCCACTGGTGGTCACTGGCATCGCCCAGATCGCCTTCCCCGAACAAGCCAATGGCAGTCTGGTCCGTGACGCCGACGGCAAAGTCCGCGGCTCGTCACTGATCGCCCAGGATTTCAGCGGCGATGGCTGGTTCCACCCACGGCCATCGGCCGGCGCCTTCGCTACCGTTTCCAGCAGCGCCAGCAACCTCGCCCCGAGCAACCCGGCGCTCGCCACACGAGTGATCGACGAGGCCAAAAAAATCCAGGTTCCCGGTCAGGGCCCGGTGCCGCTGGCGTTGTTGACCACCTCGGCCAGCGGCCTCGATCCGCACTTGCCTCCGGCGGCAATTGCCTATCAACTGGCGCGTGTTGCGCAAGCGCGCAATCTGCCGCTGTCGACGGTGCAGCAACTGCTCGATGCGCACATCGAACAGCCGCTGGTGGGGCCGCCGGTGGTGAATGTGCTGGCGCTGAACAGGGCGCTGCAAAAACTCTGAATCGGCAGCGCGGCCATTCGCGAGCAGGCTCGCTCCCACAGGAGTCTGCATTCCATAGGTGGGAGCGAGCCTGCTCGCGAAGGCGCGCTGAAAGTCACCGCATCAATACCAGGAAAAGAGACCCAGCATGAGCGACTCCGGCCGCGCCGACGCGCTGTTAGCAGACCTGCCCCGTGACGGCCGTGGCCGGCTGAAAGTATTCCTCGGCGCCGCCCCCGGCGTTGGCAAGACTTACGCCATGCTCCAGGCCGCCCACACCCAACTTCGCCAAGGCGTGAAAGTCCTCGCCGGCGTGGTCGAAACCCACGGCCGCGCTGAAACCGAAGCGTTGCTCGGTGGCCTGCCGCAGCAACCGCTGCTGCGCTCGGAATACCGTGGCGTGATGCTCGAAGAAATGGACCTCGACGGCATCCTCGCAGCGCGACCGAAGCTGGTGCTGGTGGATGAACTGGCGCACAGCAACGCCCCCGGCAGCCGTCACGCCAAGCGCTGGCAGGATATTCAGGAACTGCTCGCCGCTGGCATCGACGTCTTCACCACGGTCAACGTCCAGCACCTGGAAAGCCTCAACGATCAGGTGCGCGGCATCACCGGTGTGCAGGTCCGCGAAACCCTGCCGGACTGGGTTCTGCAGGAAGCCTTTGAACTGCTGCTGATCGACCTGCCACCGCGCGAATTGCTCGAGCGTTTGCGCGAGGGCAAGGTCTACGTGCCCGAACAGGCGCGGGCGGCGATCGATGCATTTTTCACCCAGACCAACCTCACCGCACTGCGCGAACTGGCGATGCAAACGGCTGCTGCGCAGGTCGATAACGATCTGGCGCAGGGTTATCGCCAGCTCGGTCAGGCCGCGCCGGCGGTGCGCGGGCGCTTGCTGGTCGGCGTCGATGGCGATGCCCAGGCTGAACGTCTGGTGCGTCACGCCAGTCGCGTCGCTCAGCGTCGGCATTTGCCGTGGAGTCTGGTGCATGTCGACAACGGCAGTGTGCGTGACGAGCAATCGCGCCTGCGCCTGCAAAGTGCCCAGCAACTGGCTGAACGCCTCGGCGGCGAAGTGGTGCTGCTGCGTGCCGGCGAGGTGGCGAAAACCCTGATCCAGCACGCCGCCGAACGCCGCGCCAGTCTGGTGCTGGTCGGCCAGTCGCGGCCGCGCCTGCGTCGACGCTTGTTTGGTGGGGGACTCGCTGCGCGGCTGTTGCGTCAGGCTCATGGGCTGGAAATCAATGTTCTCGACAGTGATGAACAACCGCAGCAACCGCATGCCCGCAGTCCGCTGACGCTGGTGTGGTTCGACTACGCATTGGCGCTGGTTGCGACGCTATTGGCGACGGCACTGGCATGGGCGGTGTCGAGCGTGTTGCCGCTGCCGAACATCTCGCTGGTATTCCTCGCCGCGGTGTTGCTGGTGGCGGTGCGCAGCAGCCTCGGCCCGGCACTGGCCTGTGCGGCGCTGTCGTTTCTGACCTACGACTTTTTATTCATTCCGCCGAATTTCTCGTTCAGCATTCAACGCGAAGAAGACGTGCTGACTTTGCTGTTTTTCCTTTTGATGGCCGCGCTGACCGGCAATCTCGCGGCGCGCCAGCGTCGGCAATTGCAAGCCCTGCGCGATACCCAGGAAGAAACCAGCGAACTGCTCGACCTGTCGCGCAAGCTCACTGCAGCGACCGATCGCCAGGCCGTGGTCAGCGCCGCCGCGCAGCATCTCAATGGCTGGAACGATCTGCAGCTGTGCCTGCTCAATCGCGACGGCCAGGGCGGCTGGAAAGTCGAGACTGGCGGCCCGCTGCAATTGACCGAAGCCGAACGCGCCGCCGCCGATTGGGCGTGGCAGCATGATCAACCGGCGGGTATGGGCACCGGCACGCTACCGTTGGGGCGTTGGTGGTGGTGGCCGCTCTCAGTCGAAGACGGGCCGTTGGCGCTGCTCGGCGTGTGCGCCAAAGAAGGCCAGAGCCTGAGTGGCCAGCGTCGTCGCCTGCTGACCGCGTTGAGCCAGCCGCTGGCGCAGGCACTGGCGCGCGCGCAGTTGGCCGACGATCTGGAGGCCGCGCGCCTGCACGGCGAAACCGAGCAACTGCGCAGTGCCTTGCTGGCCTCGGTGTCTCACGATCTGCGCACGCCGCTGACCGCCATGCGCGGCAGCATCGACAGCCTGCTGGCGCTCGGCGAAGCGATCCCGCTGGAGGACCGCCGCGAACTGCTCGAAGGCACCCGCGATGAAGCCGAACGCCTCGACCGCTACATCCAGAACCTGCTCGACATGACCCGCCTCGGCCACGGCGCGCTGAAACTGGCGCGCGACTGGGTGTCGCCGGCAGACATCGTCGGCAGTTCGCTGAACCGTCTGCGCGCGGTGCTCGCGCCGTTGCAGGTCAGCACCGAGGTGCCGGCCGAGTTGCCGTTGCTGTACGTGCATGCAGCGCTGATCGAGCAGGCGCTGGTCAACGTGCTGGAAAACGCCGCACGGTTTTCGCCCGTTCACGGCCGCTTGCAGCTCAACGCGGGTGCGGATGATCAGGAAATTTATTTCTCGGTCAGCGACGAGGGGCCCGGGATTCCCGAGGACGAGCGGGCGAAGATTTTCGACATGTTCTACACCGCCGCGCGCGGCGATCGTGGCGGCCAGGGCACGGGCCTCGGGCTGGCGATCTGTCAGGGCATGGTCGGCGCGCACGGCGGCCGGATCAGCGTCGCCGACGGTATCGATGGCCGTGGCACGTGCATCACCTTGCACCTGCCATTGCAGACGCAGCCGGGGATGGACGGTGAAGCGTGAATCCGACTGCGCTACTCTCTTGCCACTCTTTTGTGTTGATGTGAATTCATGAGCCAGACCGCGACCATTTTGGTCATCGATGACGAGCCGCAGATCCGCAAGTTCCTGCGCATCAGCCTGGCGTCCCAAGGCTACAAAGTGCTCGAGGCCGGCACCGGCGCCGAAGGCCTGGCCCAGGCGGCGCTGAACAAGCCCGATCTGCTGGTGCTAGACCTCGGCCTGCCAGACATGGACGGCCAGCAAGTGCTGCGCGAATTTCGCGAATGGGCCACAGCGCCGGTGCTGGTGCTGTCGGTGCGCGCCAGCGAAGGGCAGAAAGTCGAGGCGCTGGATGGCGGTGCGAATGACTATGTGACCAAGCCGTTCGGCATTCAGGAATTCCTCGCCCGGGTTCGCGCCTTGCTCCGTCAGGCACCGACGGGGGAGGCGCAGCAGGCCGCGTTGAGCTTCGGCCCGTTGACCGTGGATCTGGCCTATCGGCGGGTGCTGCTCGATGGTGTCGAAGTGGCGCTGACCCGCAAGGAATACGCGGTGCTGGCGCAACTGGCGCGGCATCCGGGGCGGGTGATCACCCAGCAGCAATTGCTCAAGGACATCTGGGGACCGACGCACACCGAGGACAGCCACTACCTGCGGATCGTGGTCGGCCATCTGCGCCAGAAACTGGCGGATGATCCGACGCGGCCGCGGTTTATCGTGACCGAAGCCGGGGTGGGCTATCGCCTGCTGAATGAGGTTGGTCTGTAGGGATGTGGCGCCTGGTCTGACGCCTTCGCGAGCAGGCTCGCTCCCACATTTGGAATGCATCCCCCGTGGGAGCGAGCCTGCTCGCGAAGAGGCCGGCAAAATCACTGAAAAACTTCAGTGTTCAACCCTGCTCCTGCTCATACCGATCCAGCGTATCGCTGGCAATCTCGCGCCCGAGCGCAATCAGTTCCGGTGCTTTGTAAAACTCGAAAAACCGGCACACGCGCTTCGGCACGTTGATCAGGATATCCGGCGGATACCCGGCGATCTTGTACTGCGCCAGCGAGGTCTGCATGACCTCGAAACTTTGGTTGATCAGATCAAGCAGCGAGGCCGGGCCGACGTTGTCGATGATGAAAGAACCCGTCGCGGATTTTGGCGCACCTTCACGCTCGGGCGCGGCGGCCGGTTGCTGGCTTTCCGGTTCGGCGCCTTCGAGCCAGGGATTGATGGCCGCCGCCTCGGCACGCAGCGCTTCCTGTTCGAGCTTCAATAATTGCTCGGCCTGTTTACGGCGAAACGGCAACTTCGAGCCCAGCGAGTTGATCAGGCTGTCAAAACGCGAGCGGAACGCTGGCGGGCGCTCAATGACCGGCAGTTTGTATTGGCGCTGGTTGGTCGCGTTGAGATTGACCGCAATGATCAGGTCACAGTGACTCGACACCACCGGCACGATCGGCAACGGGTTGAGAATGCCGCCGTCGACCAGCATGCGATTGCCTTGCATCACCGGCGTGAACAGGCTGGGAATCGCCGCCGAGGCACGCATTGCCTGATGCAGGCAGCCTTCCTGAAACCAGATCTCCTGTTGGTTGGTGAGGTCGGCGGCGACAGCGGTGTAGGGGATGCGCAAGTCTTCGATATTGATCTCGCCGACGATCTTGCGGATCTGTCCGAAGACCTTCTCGCCGCGAATCGCCCCAAGGCGAAAGCTCACGTCGACCAGCCGCAGCACATCGAGGTAGTCGAGGCGCTCGATCCAGTTGCGGTATTCATCAAGCTTGCCTGCGGCGTAGATCCCACCGACCACCGCACCCATCGAACAACCGGCGATGCAGGCGATTTCGTAACCGCGCTTCTCGATTTCTTCGATGACGCCGATATGGGCATAGCCCCGGGCGCCACCGGAACCCAACACCAGTGCGACACGTTTTTTCATCCAGCTTCCTCCCGGCAAGCCTGCACAATGCACTGATCACCGAGCCGGCTCAATCGCCAAGGTCGCGGAGGGTGGCAGTGACGTCGTTTTTTTGCCCTTGCGGCGCGCTTCAGCGCTATTCTTCAGCCGCTTGTTTCATGCGCCGGCAAGGCACTTTTTCGCCGCCTGGCCGTCTTACCTGCACGATTGTTGACCTATTTTGAGGTGTGATTGATGAAAGCCTGGATCTGTGTGCCGTTGTTGGCGCTGGCATTGGCCGGTTGCGCCGGTAAAACCGCTTACCGCGACAGCTGTGGCAGCCAGCTCGACGCCGCCTGGCACGAGCTGGACCTGGCCAAGGCCGAAGGCTTTGCCGGCACCGTCAGCTATTCCAAAGCCTTGTCGCTGCTGACCGCGGCCAAGACCCAGCAGCAATTCGAAGGCTTCGAAGGCTGCAGCAAGAAAGCCGAGAAAGCGCGTTTCTACATCCGCGAATCCCGCGCAGGACGTTAAAACGGCAGCTGCAAGCCGCAAGCTCAAGTCAGTACGCGGTCAGCTTGCAGCTTGTAGCTCGCCACTTGAAGCTGTCTACGGAGTAGACCCCCATGATTGACCGGTTGGTGGCTCATATCCTGAGCCTGGAAGTGCGATTGCTGGCTTGTCAGGCGCGTATGACGGCGAGGACCGATCCCGAGGCGCTGCATGATTTGCGTACCACCGTGCGACGCTTGCGCAGTCTGTTGCGACCGCTGCGCGGCTTGCCGGGTGTCGAGCAGCTTGAAGACGCGGCGTCTGCCGTCGGTGAGCTGACCACACCGTGGCGCGATCGCGAAGTGCTGGCGGCGTACCTGCTCAAACATGATCAGCCGCAAGCCGCCGAGCGCCGCATGGCGCAGATGGCCGAGGCCTATCCGGCATTGGCGGCGAGCAATGAAGTGGCGTCGTTGATGATGATCCTCGATGCGTTTCCGCGGTTTTTGCGCGCTTCTCAGCGTCAGGGCCTGCTCAAAGGCTTGGACAAGCGCATTGAAAAACGTCTGGGCAAGCAGTGGCAGAAGCTCGAGGACGCATTGCATGATCCCGCCCATGACCGCCATCGCCTGCGCCTGTTGATCAAACGCGTGCGCTACGGCATCGAAGCCTATCCCGAACTGGACCGTTTGCCCGCCGCGGCGTACAAGCGCTTGAAGTCTGCGCAGGGTGCGCTGGGTGACTGGCACGATTGCTGGCAGTGGTTGGCCAAGGCCGAACTGGAAGCGGATCTGCAACCGTGTGTCGCCACGTGGCAGGCGGGTCTGATCAAGGCGGAGCTCAAGGCTGATCAAGTGCTGGAAAAGCTCGATGCCGACTGCTTCAAATCTTCCTGAAACAACACCGATCCCCCGGTAGGAGTGAGCCTGCTCGCGATAGCAATCTGTCAGCCAACCCATCGTTGAATGTCCGACCGCTATCGCGAGCAGGCTCACTCCTACAGAGGGCTTCGGGCTGTATAGGGCGCCAAGGCCTTTCTGTCAGCCCATTTGACCGGAATAGACGCTGCGGCGCGCGGCGGGTCTGGTTAAGATCCGCGCATCCCTTTCCCGTTTGCCGAGGTTGTCATGCGCTTTTGCGATCTGCTCGATGCTGTCCGCCAACAACCTGAAGTGACGATTCCTGCCGAATGGGGCCAGGGCCGGGCCAGTTTTGGTGGCCTGGTGGCTGCGCTGCAATATGAGGCGATGCGCGGCAAAGTGCCGGCAGAGCGCCCGGTGCGTTCGCTGGCGATCACCTTTGTCGGGCCGGTGGAGCCGGGCGTGCCGGTGAGCTTCGAAGTGGAGGTGTTGCGTGAAGGTAAAGCCGTCAGCCAGGTGTTGGGCCGGGCGTTGCAGAACGGGCAGGTGGTGACGATCGTGCAAGGCAGCTTCGGTGCCTCGCGGCCTTCGGAGGTAGCGGTCGAGGCGTATCCGGCGCCGTCGATGAAACACTGGGACGAATGTCAGGAATTGCCGTACATCAAAGGCGTGACCCCGGAATTCATGCGCCATCTGGCGATGCGCTGGAGCGTTGGCGGCATGCCGTTTACCGGCATTGCGTCGCGCTTGATGGGCGGTTGGGTGCGCTTGCGAGGGGATGTCAAGGAAGAGCCAGTCAACGAGGCGCATCTGCTGGCCCTGGTCGATGCCTGGCCGCCGGCGCTGTTGCCGTATCTGAAGAAACCTGCACCGGGCAGCACGCTGACCTGGACGATCGAGTTCGTGCAGCCGTTACACGATTTGAGCACGTTGGACTGGTGCCAGTACCTGGCCGATATCGAATACGCTGCTGACGGTTATGGTCATGTCGCGGCCAAATTGTGGAGCGCGAAAGGCGAGTTGATTGCGATGAGCCGACAGACAGTGACGATCTTCGCCTGAGTCAATGCCGACGGTGGCGTTCACGCCAGGCGCGCCACCAGCCGCCACTCAGGAAGAATCGCGGAAAGGTCAGAAACTGCTCGACCAGCAATCGCGACACGGCATCTTTGCGATCACTGAACGGCTCGGAGGCTTGCGCCTCCAGGCTGTGGCCATGGCGCTGCAGACCCAGCGCCGCGACAATCCCGATCACACCGATGGCGACACTCGCCAGACTCAGGCTGAACACCCCGGACACGATCAGCAGAAACGCCACGATGAACAGCGGCACGGCAATCAGATGCAAAACCAGATTGGTCGGGTGCTGGTGATTGCCCGGGTAGGCGCGCCATTGCCACGCGGGAAGATTGGGGTGACGTTTGCCCATGTTGCTACTCCTTAATCCATGTTTGAACTCATGGTTGAAGAATAGGCCCGGGCGCGCAGGGCGGCGAATCAAGGTTGGCTATTGGAGTGATAGGCGTCATGGGTGGATTCGATGTCGATCCATCAGGCGCCTTCGCGAGCAGGCTCGCTCCCACATTGAATGCGTGGCGCCCGCGGATCCTTGTGGGAGCGAGCCTGCTCGCGAAAATGGACTCAGAGTTTCAACTGCCCGATCGCCTTGTTGAGTTCCCCGGCCAACGTCGCCAACTCATTACTGGTGGTCGCCGAATCCACGGTCTGCTGCACGGTGTTCTCGGTCACATCACGAATGCTCACCACCGCCCGGTTCATTTCCTCGGCGACCTGGCTCTGCTGCTCCGCCGCCACGGCAATCTGCGTGTTGCTCTCACGCATCTGCGCCACCGCCCCGGTGATTTCCGCCAGCGCCTCGCCGGCCTCTTGCGCCTGCTGCACGCAATCGTCGGCCTTGTACGAACTCTCCTGCATGAAATCCACCGCATCGCGGGTGCCAGCCTGCAACGCGGAAACCATGGTGGTGATCTCGTCGGTCGAGGTTTGCACGCGCTTGGCCAGATTGCGCACTTCATCGGCGACCACCGCAAAGCCCCGGCCCATCTCGCCGGCGCGCGCGGCTTCGATGGCCGCGTTGAGGGCGAGCAGATTGGTTTGTTCGGCGATGCTGTGAATCACGCTGACCACGCCGTTGATCTTCTGACTGTCTTCGGCCAGGCGTTGGATCATTTCTGCGGTCTGCTGCACGCCGCTGGATAACCCGGCAATCGAATGCTGCACCCGGGCAACCACTTGCTGGCCGCTGCCAGCCAGGCCATCGGCGGTCTGCGACAGGTCGCGGGTGGCGCCAGCGTGTTCGGCGATGTGGTGAACCGTGGCGGTCATTTCGTTGATCGCGGTGGCCGCCTGATCGGTCTCGCTCTGTTGGCCGAGCATGCCGTGGCGCACCTCGTTCATGCTCGACGCCAGTCGCGCGGCACCGACATCCAGTTGCCGCGCGGTGCTGGCGACGGTGCTGACCACGCGCTGATAACCGGCCTGCATGGCGTTGAACGCGTTGGCCATTTGCCCGACTTCATCGTTGCCGGCCAGCGGCACCCGCGCGCTGAGATCGCCGCTTTTCTCGACATGCAGCATGACGTCTTTCAAGGTGTTGAGCTGGCTCAGCAAAAAGCGGATCAGCAATTGCGAAGCGCCGAGCATCGCCAGCATCAGAATAAACACCGCCACCGCGTAGTGGCTAAAACGCTCGCTGAACACCTGGCTCAGGCTCGGCCCATAGGCGATCACCGCAACCTGTTCGCCATCGGCGCGGCTGAACACTTCGGCGCCCAGCAACGGGTTGTCGCCGAACAAGGGCAGGGCATCAATTGCATTCCAGCCGTTGCTGCCGGTGATTTCCAGCAGCGGCTGACCGTTGAGCCGCGGTGCTTCGCCGCGTTTGAAGCTCAGCACCTGCTCGACCTGGGGCAGCGGCTGACCCGCCGGCCAAGCCTTGAGCAACTGCGCTTGCGCCTGCGCGGACGCTTGAGCTGCGTGGCTGCGAGCCTGTTGTTCGAGCTGCACGGCATACAACACCAGCAGCAGGGTGGTGACAAAGGCGACCGCATTGACCGCCCAGAATTTGTATTTCAGCGAGATATTGCTAAGCCAGGCACCCATGGAGGTCTTCTCTGATAGCGGAAACAGTTTTGGCAAGGTGCCATTATTGTGCCGCTATGCAGATCAATAGACCTTGATATGAATCAACAGATGAGGCGGTCCCGCCTTAATGTGGGAGTGAGCCAGCTCGCGATAGCGGAATGTCAGGCAAGATTTGTTGACTGACCCACCGCTATCGCGAGCAGGCTCGCTCCTACATGGGCTTCGGGTGGGTCAGATGAGGGTGGGAAGGTTGAAAAACGCGCGTGCACACGCGGTGGTATGCGCCGCCAGATCCTCTTCGGTTTCACCACGATGCAACGCCACTTCGCGCAGTACTTCAGTCAGATACGCCGGTTCATTGCGGCCGTTCTTCGGCTTCGGTCGCAGCGTGCGTGGCAGCAGATAGGGCGCATCACTTTCCAGCATCAGGCGTCCGCGTTTGATCTCTTTCACCAGCGGATGCAAGTGCGTGCCGCGACGCTCATCGCAGATCCAGCCGGTGATGCCGATGTGCAGATCAAGGTCGAGGTAACTGAACAACGCCTTGCGCTCGCCAGTGAAGCAATGCACCACGGCGGCGGGCAGTTGATCGCGAAAATCCTTGAGGATCTCCAGCAGGCGCTGGCTGGCATCGCGCTCGTGTAGAAATACTGGCAATTGCAACTCGACGGCCAGCGCCAAGTGCTCTTCGAGGACCTTCTCCTGCTGCGGGCGCGGCGAGAAATCCCGGTTGAAATCCAGCCCGCATTCACCCACGGCGACCACATTGGCTTCGTTGAGCAGACTGCGCAGACGTCGCGCGCTGTCGGCATTCCAGTCGCTGGCCGAATGCGGATGAATGCCGGCGGTGGCGAACAGCCGCTGGCCGCTGTCATCCAGTTGCTGACACAGCTCCAGCGCCTGTTCGCTGCCTTCGACGCTGGTGCCGGTCAGCACCAGTTGGCAGACGCCGGCCGTATAGGCGCGCTCGAGCACCGCCGCGTGTTTGTCGGCGAAACTGGGGTTGGTCAGGTTGACGCCGATATCGATGAGTTGCATGGTGCTACCTCGGGCCGAAGGCCGGAAAGCATACCAGAGCTGTAGATTCATAAGAAAAGCCAAGAACTACAACGACTTATGGCTGTCTGTTGAGGCCGCGAGAGTCCCGGGGTGGCGACAATGCCATCACTGTGCCAGTCTTTCGCACTTTACCAGCGCTCCAGGCGCTCTGTTTTCGTCGGTGATTTCGCTTGAAATCGCCCCGTATTCTTTTCGGAGAGTGGATGCATCGTCCCTCGGTTTTGCTGCTGTTGTGCGCCTCGCTGCTGCTGCCGCTGACGGCGCTTGCGCGCCTGCCCGGACCACTGCAAGCCGTGCCGGCGGCCAAGGTCCGTGACCTGTCCGAGATCCGCAGCAGCCGTGTCCTGCGCGTGCTGGTCAATCAGAGCCGTAACAGCTCCGGTGAGGTTCAAGGCCAGACCATCGGCGTTGAATACCATCGCCTGCGCGCCTTCGAGCAATATCTCAATGGCCACGCCCGCGACGGCCAGGAAGTTACCCTCAAGATCATCCCCAAAGCCAAGGACCAGTTGCTCGGCGCGTTGCAGCGTGGCGAAGGCGACATGGTCGCGCCCGGTGAATTGATGGACTTGCCGGGTGGCTACGCGGTCTCCAGCAGCGAGCCGATCGCCCGTGACGTGCCGTTGGTACTGGTCGGCATCAAGGGCCAGCGGCGCTATACCAAGGTTGAACAACTCTCCGGCAAGACCCTGGCGTTGCCCACCGGCAGCGCGGCGGGGGAGGCGGTCAGTCAGCTCAATCAGAAACTGGCGCTGCACAAACTGGCGCCGATCAACATCGAATGGGTCGATCCGACGCTGGCCGTGGAAGACGTGCTGGAAATGGTTCAGGGCGGCATCTTTCACCTGACCGTCGTCGAACTGCCGATTGCCGAACGCTGGGGCAAGATTCTGCCCAAGCTGCGCCTGGATCGCCAACTGGTCATCAGCGAGCCGGGCGAAGAGCATTGGTTCGTGCGCCGCGATGCCTCGATGTTGCGTGCCAGCATCGATCGCTTTCTGAGCGGCTACAAGAAGCCCTCGAACGAAGACGCCGCGTTTCTGCGCATCTATCGACGCCTGTACCAGGTCCACTATCCGTTGGCCAAGGCCGACCGTCAGCGCCTGGAAAAGCTGCGCCCGACTTTGCAGAAACATGCCCAGGCGCAGAACATGGACTGGCTCAATCTGGCGGCGCTAGCCTTTAAGGAATCACGTCTGCAACCCAATGCCCGCAGCGGCAGCGGCCCGACCGGGTTGATGCAGATCACGCCGTCGGCAGCCCAGCGTGTCGGCGTGAGCAATATCCAGAATCTCGATGCCAATGTGCAGGCCGGGGCCAAGTACCTGGCAATGATCCGTCGCAAATTCTTCAACAGCCCCAAGCTTAACGAGCGTGAACGCATGGCCTTCACCCTCGCGGCGTACAACATCGGCCCCGAGCGCGTACAGGGCATGCGCGCCGAAGCCCGGCGGCGCGGGCTCAACCCCAATCAATGGTTCTTTCAGGTCGAGCGCATTGCCATGGAGCAGGTGGGGATGGGCGCCGTCAGCTATGTTAATAGCGTGAACAAGTACTACTTGGCGTACGACCGGGAACGGGAGTCGTTGGAGCCCGGGTCGCAAAAAGTCGCCACACGAAAGTGATCTAATAAATCGATTGTTATGGCGGAGTTTTTGCGCTTTTAACATGAGTTTTATTGATTAATATAGCGGCCAACCAACACATAAAACCTCTCGCAATAACAAGGAACGCCCCATGAGCTCTCTGATCAACAAAGTACTGTTCACCCGCGCTGGCTACGGCCTGACTGTCCTGCGCATCGCGGTCGGCGTGATCTTCGCCGCGCACGGTTCGCAGAAGCTGTTCGGCCTGTTCGGTGGCTACGGTCTGGCGGGCACCGCGCAATGGATGGAAAGTATCGGTCTGACACCGGGCTACCTGATGGCGACATTGGCTGGCGGTACCGAATTCTTCGCCGGTCTGGCACTGATCATCGGCTTGCTGGTGCGTCCTGCGGCGCTGGGTCTGGCGTTCCTTTCGCTGGTGGCAATCTTCTCGGTGCACATCGGCAACGGTCTGTTCATGGCCAACAACGGTTACGAGTTCGCCCTGGCCTTGCTGGCCGGCAGCATCGCGGTGCTGATCGAAGGCGCCGGCAAACTCTCGGCGGATCGCGCCATCGCCGGTTGAGCGCTCTAACTCAAGGCAAAGGCCCGCATTGTGCGGGCCTTTTTTGTTGCGGGCGATTCTTGACACTGGTCGGTCACGTTATCTAGGATGTTGCTCATGCGCCGATTTAAACAGCTACTTGCGGGGCGCCAGGTGACTCAGACAGTTGCCGTCAGAAGCCGGAACAGGGCTTCGAAATACCGCTAAAGCGCTGGTTCGGTGTTGCCTCTCACCTGCCATGCAGACTTTTGAGGCAGAGACACGACACGATGAATGCACTACGCCCTCCAGCACGTCCCGCACCGATCACGGCGCATATCACCCAGCGCAATCCAAAAATTCTTCTTGGCGGCAAACACCAGCCGACGCTGTTGCGTTATCTCGATGGCTGGCCACGTCGCAGCGGCGGTCCGGCCGCGTTCCTGATTCAGTTTGTCGACGACGGCGAGTCGCTGGCGCGGTTTGCCAGTGACAGTTTCGATCTGGCGGTGATTCAGGCGCCGAGCGCGGAACAAGCGCCGGAAATGATCAAGCAACTGACCCGCGTAGCGCGGCAGGGCCTGATCACCCGGCGCTGAAGCGCTTTACGGATATTCAATCTCCACGATGTAAACCAGCTGCTCGCCTGTCGGCGTCTGTACCCGGACTTCCGCATCCAGCGCCTTGCCGATCAAGGCGCGGGCCAGCGGCGAGTCGATGCTGATGAGGCCGAGTTTCAGATCCAGTTCATCCGGGCCGACAATGCGGTAGCGCGATTGCTTGCCGTCTTCGTCTTCGATGGTCACCCAGGCGCCAAAATAGACCTTGTTCGGATCGCTGGGTTTTTCGCTGACGACTTTCAGCGCTTCCAGCCGTTTGGTGAGAAAGCGCACGCGACTGTCGATCTCGCGGAGCATTTTCTTGCCGTAGGTGTATTCGGCGTTTTCCGAACGATCGCCTTGAGCAGCCGCCTCACTGACTGCTTGCGTCACTTGTGGGCGGCGCACATGCCACAATTCATGAAATTCGGCGCGCATCCGCGCTTCACCTTCAGGGGTGATCAGCGCGGTGCCGGCAGTGCGGGGAGGGCGATAACGGCTCATGGCAACTTCTTGTGATTGAGACCGCTGGAGTCTATCAACCCTCGCGCAACACTGTCAGCGGGCTGGCGTTAAGCGCACGACGAGTGCCAAACACGCCGGCACCGCCGATCAGCACCGCGCCGATCAATGGCAGCACCAGCAACCACGGATGTGGATGCCACGGCAGGTCGAAGGCAAAGCGATACAGCACCAGACTCACCACTTCCGAACCGATGGCCGCGAGCAAACCGCTCACCGCACCGAGCAGGCCGAATTCGATGCGTCGCGCCTTGATCAGCAATTGCCGCTCGGCCCCCAGCGCCCGCAACAGTGCGCCTTGGCGAATACGCTCATCCAGTGTCGCTTGCAAGCCGGAAAACAGCACCGCCATCCCCGCCGCCAGGACAAACAACAACACGTACTCCACCGCCAGAGTGACCTGGGCGAGGATGCTGCGCAGTTGCTCAAGCAATGCCTCGACCTGGAGAATGGTCACCGCAGGGAAGGTGCGCGACAGTTCGACAATCTGCTGATCATGACCGGGGGCCAGATAGAAGCTGGTCAGGTACGTCGCCGGCAGATCCTTCAACGTGCCGGGCTGGAAGATCATGAAGAAGTTCGGCTGGAAATTGTCCCAGTTGATCTCGCGCAGGCTGGTCACTCGCGCTTCACGGTTGACCCCGCCGACGCTGAACACCATGTGGTCGCCCAGTTTGAGTTTGAGACTTTCGGCGACTTTGCCTTCCACCGAGACACCCGGCACATCGTCGCCTGGCTGGTCCTTCCACCATTCACCCGCGGTGAGCTTGTTGCCGGGCGGCAGATCCGCCGCCCAGGTCAGGCTCAAATCCCGTTGAATCGCACGATCACCTGCCGAATCCTTGCTGACGATTTGCTGCACCGCTTCGCCGTTGATGCTGATCAGGCGCCCCGGCACGACCGGATAGAGTGGCGCGGCTTGCGCAGAGACTTTGATCAGGTGATCGGTAAAGGCTTGTTTGTCGCCCGGCAGGATATTCAGTGCGAAATAGTTCGGCGCGTTTTTCGGCAACTGGTTCTGCCAGGTGTCGAGCAGTTCGCCACGCAGCAGGGCGATCAGGGCCATGGACAGCAGAATCAGACCGAATGCCAGTGACTGACCCGCCGCCGCCAACGGATGGCGCAGCAGTTGTCCCAAGCCCAGGCGCCACGGCAATGAGGCACGGGCGAGCATGCGCCGCAAGCTTTGCAGCAACAGTAACAGCAAGCCACCCAGGACCAGCGCCGCCACCACACCGCCGCCGAGCAGGGCGAAGGTCAGCAACAGATCCAGGCTCAGCCGCCACATGATCAGGCCCAGCGCGCCCAATGCGGCGCCGTAGACCATCCAGGTGCTCGACGGAATCGGCAGCATGTCGCGGCGCAACACCCGCAGCGGCGGCACGCGACCCAGTGCGGCCAGCGGCGGCAAGGCAAACCCGGCCAGTGCCACCAGCCCGGTGCCGATCCCGGCAATTGCCGGAAACAGGCCGCCCGGTGGAACATCGGTCGGCAGCAAATCATGCAGCAGCGCGAACAGGCCCAGTTGCGCCAGCCAACCCAGCAGTGCACCGCTGAGGGCGGCGAGCAGGCCGAGGACCGTCAGTTGAACACTGAACAACAGCATGGTTTCGCGCCGCGACAGGCCGAGGCAGCGCAGCAGCGCGCTGGCGTCGAAACGGCGACTGGCGAAACGATTGGCCGACAGCGCCACCGCGACCCCGGCCAGTAACACCGCGACCAGACTGGCCATGTTCAGATAACGCTCGGCTTTGCCCAGGGCACCGCCAATCTGCCGGTTGCCATCGCGAGCATCCTGAATCCGCTGATTGGCGGCGAGCCCGGGTTTGATCAGTTGCCGGTAGGTTTCCAGCGCCTGCGGTTCACCGCGCCACAGTTCTCGGTAACTGACCCGGCTGCCGGGTTGCACTACACCGGTGGCGGCGAGGTCATCGAGGTTGATCATTACCCGCGGGGTCAGGCTGTAGAAGTTACCGGCGCGATCCGGCTCGTAGGTCAGTACCCGCGTCAGCTTCAAGGTTTTCATGCCGACGTCGATGCTGTCGCCGATTTGCAGATCCAGTGCAGTCAGCAGGCGTGCCTCGACCCAGGCTTCGCCGGGTTGCGGTTCGCCGCCCACTTCTTCGGGCGCGAAGGGTGCGGCGGCGCTTTTCAGTTCGCCGCGTAGCGGGTAGGCGCGGTCGACGGCTTTGATACTCGACAACTGAATACCGTTGTCGGTCGCGATGACACTGGAGAACTCCACCACTTGCGCGTGCTGCAGGCGCAGTTCACTGCCGCTTCGGATTTGTTCTTCACGCGCTGGTGAGCTGCCCTCCAGCACCAGGTCGGCGCCTAGAAACTCGGTGGCGCGCAGGGTCATGGCACCATTCAGGCGGGCACCGAAGTAGCCGATGGCGGTACTCGCCGCCACAGCCACTACCAAGGCAAAAAACAGCACGCGCAACTCACCGGCGCGGGCATCGCGCAACAGTTGGCGTATCGCGAGACTGCACAGACGCAACAGCGGCAGGCGCACCATCAAGGCTCCAGAGGGGCGACCAGGCGCCCGGCTTCAAGACGGATCAGGCGCCGGCAACGATGGGCCAGGCGTTCGTCGTGGGTCACCAGCACCAGGGTGGTGCCGCGTTCCTTGTTCAGTTCGAACAGCAGATCGCTGATGCGCTCGCCGGTGTGGCTGTCGAGATTGCCGGTCGGTTCATCGGCGAACAGCACGTCGGGTTCGGCGGCGAAGGCGCGGGCGATGGCTACGCGTTGTTGTTCTCCACCCGAGAGCTGACGCGGCGAGTGGGTCAGGCGCTGGCCGAGACCGACGCGCTCGAGCAATTGGGTCGCGCGCTCGCGGGCATCTTTGCGGCCGTCGAGCTCCAGCGGCAGCATGACGTTTTCCAGTGCATTGAGGCTGTCGAGCAATTGAAACGACTGGAAGACGAAACCCACATGTTCGGCACGAATGCGCGCGCGCTGGTCTTCGTCGAGATTGCTCAGGCCTTGCCCGGCGAGCACCACTTCGCCGCTGCTCGGCAGATCGAGGCCGGCGAGCAGACCGAGGAGGGTGGATTTGCCCGAACCGGAGGCGCCGACGATGGCCAGGCTGTCGCCCTTGTTCAGTTCCAGGCTGAGTTCGTGCAGGATAGTCAGTTCACCTTCCGCGCTGGCTACCACTTTGCTGAGGTCCTTCGCGGTGAGAATGCTTGCGCCCATGGAGAATCCGATGCGAGTGTGGTTTTTGAGTGCTGGCCTGGCCTTGATGTGCATGGCCCAGAACGCAGCGGCGGGTACAGTCCTGATCGTCGGCGATAGTATCAGCGCCGGTTTCGGACTGGATACCCGCCTGGGGTGGGTGTCGTTGCTCGAACAACGGCTCAAACAGGAGGGTTTCGACGACAAAGTGGTCAATGCCTCCATCAGCGGCGACACCAGCGCGGGAGGCCAGGCGCGGCTGCCGGCGCTGCTTGCAGAGCATAAGCCGGAGCTGGTGATCCTCGAGCTGGGTGGCAATGACGGCCTGCGCGGAATGCCGCCAACGCAATTGCAACAAAACCTTACCTCGATGATCGACAGCGCTCGCCAGGCAGGTGCCAAGGTACTGTTGCTCGGCATGCAATTGCCGCCCAATTACGGCAAGCGTTACACCGATGCGTTTGCCGAGGTCTACGGCAAGCTCGCCGAAGAGAAAAAGGTCCCGTTGGTGCCGTTTTTTCTTGAAGGTGTCGGCGGCCATCCGGACCTGATGCAGGCCGACGGTCTGCACCCGGCAGCCGGGGCTCAGGGCAAGTTGCTGGAAAATGTCTGGCCGACGCTAAAACCACTGTTATGAGGCTTTTCTAGCGGCAGGCTTTCGGCTAATGTGGCGCCCCCTTATTCGGAGGCCCCGATGCCGCGTCCTGCCTGGTCCCTGTTTGCCTACCAACTGATCGAGCCTGACGAACAGCTGGATCTGTTTGCCTGCCAGGAAGTGCGGGTGCATCTGGTGACCCGTCAGCTCGAACTCGGCGGCTCGGCCGATCGCACCTTGTGCGGCAGTCTGTTGCCGGCGCAACCGCGCTGGTCGAGCGTGGATCGCCGGGTGTTTCAGGATCAGCGCCTGTGTTCGCTGTGCCGGGCCATTCTGGAATCGCAGAAGCGCGGCACCTCGCCGATCTGGCCGGAGCTGCGTTTCGAGCTCTGACCCTGTGCAAGCGAGCAGGCTCGCTCCCATACTGAACGCACCCTGTCGCCTATAGCCGCGCTACCTCCCCGAATTCCCATGCCGCGGTGTACAATCGCGCGCTTGTACCCTTGATGATCATGCGAAGGATTTTCCGGATGTTGCCGCGCTTTCCTGCCGTCACCCGCTGCCTGTCACTTGCCGCCCTGTGTGTGGCCGGTCCCGTTGCTGCATTGGAGCTTCCCCTGCCACCGCCTGGCGAAGACATCGTCGGCCAGGTGCAGGTGATCAAAGCCAAATACGAAGATACGTTTGCCGATCTGGGCACGAAGTACGATCTGGGCTACTCGGAAATGGTCGCGGCCAACCCCGGTGTCGATGCCTGGTTGCCTGGCGCCGGCACCGAGATCGTGTTGCCGACGCGCTTCATTCTGCCGCCAGGGCCGCGCGAAGGTATCGTCATCAACCTCGCCGAATACCGCCTCTATTACTTTCCCAAAGGCCGGAACGTGGTCTACACCTTCCCGCTGGGGATCGGTCGTGAAGGCTGGGGCTCGCCGATAGCGCACACCTCGATCATTGCCAAAACGCCCAATCCGACCTGGACACCGCCGGCTTCGATCAAGGCTGAACACGCCGCTGATGGTGACCCGCTGCCAAACGTCGTGCCCGCCGGTCCGGACAACCCGCTGGGGCCGTTCAAGTTCACCCTCGGCACACCGGGTTACCTGATCCACGGCTCGAACAAGAAGTTCGGCATCGGCATGCGCACCAGCCACGGCTGCTTCCGCATGTTCAACAATAACGTGCTGGAAATGGCCGACATGGTGCCGGTCGGCACGTCGGTGCGCATTCTCAACGATGCCTACAAGTTCGGCAGCAGTGGTGGCAAGGTCTATCTGGAAGCCCACACGCCGATTGACGACAAGGGCAATCCTTCGGTGGTCGACAAGCACACGGCGGTCATCAACGCGATGCTCAAGCGTGAAGACGTCACCAGTAATCTGCGTGTGAATTGGGATGTGGTGCGTGACGTGGTCGCGGCCGAAGACGGACTGCCAACGGAAATCGGCACACCGAGCGGTTCGGCACCGATTGTTGCGAATACGCCGATCGACATGCAGCAGTAAATCGCAAGTCGAGCCCGTCGCCGCGTTACGCAGCGACGGGTTTTTTATGGCCCGCAGAAAAGCATCAGGCATAAAAAAGCCGACCCGAAAAAATCGGGTCGGCCTGATAACAATCCCGAGGGATTATTACTTGCGGCTAGCTTTGTCCAGCATGCGCAGAGCACGCTCGTTAGCTTCGTCAGCAGTCTGTTGTGCTTTTTGAGCAGCAGCCAGAGCTTCATCAGCTTTACGGTAAGCTTCGTCTGCACGAGCCTGGGAGCGAGCAGCTGCGTCTTCAGTAGCGGTCAGACGTGCTTCGGTTTCTTTCGATGCGCTGCTGCAACCGGTAGCCAGAACTGCGGCCAGAGCCAGAGCAGAGAATTTCAGAACGTTGTTCATCGTGTTCCCCTTCAAGGACTTTCAAATTAAGTAGCTGTCTCCTCACGATTGAGGAAATAGCCGGCGTACATACTACCCATTACTTGTAGTAAGTAAACTGACGTAGCGCAAGAAGCAAAAAAAATTGTAGGCGTTGATTCTTTTTCGAGCAACTTTTAACTGCGCTGTATAAAAAACATCCAGCTGCAAGCCCCGCCCCGAGCGACTTGATTGGAAAAAGTTCCCTGACTGTGATGCTCTTTTCGCGTCTTCGGCTAAAGTCTGCCTAAATGAATTCGTCGATACTTTTGTTCCGTTTCCGTGAGCGGCCTGGCGTATCTTTTTGATGCTCAGGTGACTTTATAAAAGGTTGCACGTCTCAAGTCTCAACAACCGGCAATGTTCAGCTGAGCGGCCCGCGAAGATCTTCTTCCGAGACTGTCCTGCGTCCCCCGGGAGCCACCCCGCGCAACGCGCTCGAATGACGAGCGCATCTTGAGCATTCCCGCCAATGGTGCCTACTATTTATCAGGTGTCAGGGTGCGCGAGATCGGTGTGGCTCTTCTCGGTGTCCGTCAGACACGGGGTGGCGTAGATGTTCCTTCGCCGGGAAAACATCGGTAAGGTAGGGGTCACAATCCAAGACCCGCGAGGAGTAGTGATGAGCGAGGCGTTGTCCATCCACCATGACCAGGCTGGTCATCAGTTCGAGACCACCGTGGACGGTCATCGTGCCTATCTGACCTATATGGATCTGGGAAAACAGACCCTGGATATCTACCGCACGTTCGTGCCCAACGCCCTGCGTGGCCGGGGCGTTGCTGCCGCGCTGACCGAAAGTGCGTTGAATTACGCTGAAGAAATGGGCTACACGGTGATCCCGTCGTGCTCCTACGTCGAGCGCTACATGGAGCGCCACCAGCGCCGCGCCGCGAAAATCTGAACGGCACACACAAAAACGCCGGGCACTGCCCGGCGTTTTTTTGTGCCTGCAAAACGTCGATCAGGTGCGCTGACGTTTCGGCAATACGTCCTTGAGCTTGGCGTGCATGCTGCGCAGGGTGGTTTCGGTGGCGGACCAGTCGATGCACGCGTCGGTGATCGACACGCCGTATTGCAGATCGGCGAGGTCTTTGGGGATCGCCTGGCAGCCCCAGTTCAGATGGCTCTCGACCATCAGGCCGATGATCGACTGGTTGCCTTCAAGGATCTGGTTGGCGACGTTTTCCATCACCAGCGGTTGCAGGGCCGGGTCCTTGTTGGAGTTGGCGTGGCTGCAATCGACCATGATGTTCGGCTTGATCTTGGCCTTGTTCAGCGCCTGCTCGCACAGGGCGACGCTGACCGAATCGTAGTTCGGCTTGCCGTTACCGCCGCGCAGCACCACGTGACCGTAGGCGTTGCCTTTGGTGGTGACGATCGACACGCCGCCTTCCTGGTTGATACCGAGGAAGCGGTGCGGGCTCGACACTGACTGCAGGGCGTTGATCGCCACGGTCAGGCCGCCATCGGTGCCGTTCTTGAAGCCGACCGCCGAGGACAGGCCGGAAGCCATTTCCCGGTGGGTCTGCGATTCGGTGGTGCGCGCGCCAATCGCCGACCAGCTGATCAGGTCCTGCAAGTACTGCGGCGAGATCGGGTCGAGGGCTTCGGTGGCGGTCGGCAGGCCTTTTTCCGCCAGATCCAGCAGCAACTGGCGACCGATATGCAGGCCGTCCTGAATCTTGAACGAGTCATCCAGGTACGGGTCGTTGATCAGGCCTTTCCAGCCTACGGTGGTGCGCGGCTTTTCGAAGTACACGCGCATCACCAGATACAGGGTGTCGGAAACTTCTTCGGCCAGCACCTTGAGGCGATCGGCGTATTCGTGGGCAGCCTTGATGTCATGGATCGAGCACGGGCCGATCACGACGAACAGACGGTGGTCGGTGCCGTCAAGAATGTTGCGAATGACTTCGCGGCCCTTGGTGACGGTGCGCAGGGCGGCATCGCTCAGAGGGATATCGCGCTTGAGCTGATCGGGAGTGATCAGGGTCTCGTTAGAGGCGACGTTCAGGTCGTTGATCGGTAAATCAGCCATCGTTTACTCGTCAGGTCACGGGTGCCGGCCGCCAGCGATCCCCGCGCGGCGGGGCACAGCAGATTTAGCGCGTCGGGGGAGCCGAACCTTAGCGCGTCGGGCGCTGCTCGACAATGGGCAAACAGCGCTTTAGTCCAATGTCGGCGGCATAAAAGCCTTGTGCACGGTGTCGTGGGAGAACTCGTCAGCGTGCTGCTCGACCCATTGCAGGGCCAGCGCCTGAATATCCTGCAGATCGTCGTGGCTGTTTTTCATGCGGTAGAAGCGCTCGATCTGACACACCTGCTCACCCATTCGCGCACTGAACAGCGTCTGCTCGTCGGTGAACGCGATGCCCACCAGGTAACCTTTTTTGCGCCGCAGACACCACGCCACATAGCCCGGGTAACACAGCTCGGCATTCACGCTTGGCATGCGCACCTGCAACGCGGTGCCATGGCGCCATGCGCGGTGGTAATTGCAAGCGATGCCGCCGAGGCTGATAGTGTGCAGCTGTTGTCTGGAAATGCATTCAGGCTTGAGCAACGTCAATTCAACCGGCACTTCGTCCGGATGAGGAATGAAACGTCCCATGAGCACGGACTCCCTGTGTCGGCCATCTGACATTGTTTCCCCCAGTATAGTGGTCGAATCCGAACTGACCGATTTCGACGCCGACCAGCGCCTGTTGGCGATGAGTGGCGTTTCCCTGGTGATATTCACCAGCGTCGGCTGCGCCAGTTGCCGCTATGCCCGCGAAGTGTTGCCGGGGCTGGCGTTGGCCGTCGATCACCTGTGCTGGATCGATGCCGGCGACAACGGCGGACTGGTCGAGCGTTATCAGGTATTTCATTTGCCGGCGCTGTTTGTGGTACGCGACGGCGAGTTCTTTGGCGCATTGCACACGCGCCTGACTGCCGATGCGTTGAACGCCGCGTTGGCGCAGGCATTGGGTCGAACTGCAGAGGAGTTGCCGTGATGGGGGCAGAGCACAAACCCGTGGTGGGGATTATCGGCACCGGGGCGATTGGCGGTTTTTACGGGGTGATGCTGGCGCGTGCGGGCTTCGATGTGCACTTTCTGTTGCGCAGCGAGTTTCCGGCGGTGGCTGAACGTGGCTTGCAGGTCAACAGCGCCGTGCATGGCCCGCTGACGCTGAATCCGGCGCAGGCCTATTGCGCCGCTGCCGACATGCCCAAGTGCGACTGGCTGCTGGTCGGCGCGAAAACCACCAGCAACGCCGATCTGGCGCCGGCGATTATCGAGGCGGCCAAGCCCGACGCCAAAGTGCTGTTGCTGCAGAACGGCCTCGACGTCGAAGACAGCTTGCGCCGACTGCTCCCCGATTCCCTGCATCTGCTGGGCGGCTTGTGCCTGATCTGCGTCCATCGCGAAGGCCCCGGCGTGATCACTCATCAAGCCTTGGGCGCGGTGAACATCGGTTACCACAGCGGTCCGGCCATTGATGAGCTGGCGCGCATGGCGATTGTCGAAGAGGGCGCCGGGCTGTTTCGCGCTGCCGGGATCGATTCCCAGGCGATGCCCAATCTGCATCAGGCACGCTGGCAGAAACTGGTGTGGAACATTCCCTACAATGGACTTTCGGTATTGCTGGGTGCCGGCACCCGCGCGCTGATGGCCGATGCCGACAGCCGCACGTTGATCCAGGCGCTGATGGTCGAAGTGGTGCAGGGCGCCAAGGCTTGTGGCCACGATATGCCGCCGGGCTACGCGGATTACCTGTTTACGATGACCGACAAAATGCCCGACTACTGGCCGAGCATGTACCACGACTTTTTGCACAAGCGGCCGATGGAGCTGGAAGCGATCTATGCTCGGCCATTGGCAGCCGCGAAAGCGGCAGGCTGCGAACTGCCGCGCATCGAATCGCTGTACCGCACTTTGGGATTTATCGACCGACGCAACCTTTAACCGGTCGCTCTGGGGGAAAACATGGCCAACAACATCGATGACAAACTGGTGCTGGCGATCTCGTCGCGTGCCTTGTTCGACCTGAGCGAAAGCCACAAGGTCTACCTGTCGAGTGGCGTTGAGGCCTATCGGCAATATCAGATCGAACACGAGGACGAGATTCTCGCGCCCGGTGATGCCTTCCCGCTGGTGGAAAAACTGCTGAGCCTGAACAGCCGCCTCGGCCGTGCGCGGGTCGAAGTGATTCTGGTCTCGCGCAACAGCGCCGACACCGGGCTGCGCGTGTTCAACTCGATCCATCATTACGGTCTGGCGATCTCCCGCGCGGCGTTTGTCGGCGGGCGCAGTCCTTATCCTTATCTGAAAGCCTTTGGCTGCGACCTGTTTCTGTCCACCCACGCCGAGGATGTGCGCGCGGCGCTGGACGCCGGTTTTGCCGCGGCGACGATTCTGTCCGGTGGCGCCAGCCGTGCTGCCAGTGACGAATTGCGCATCGCTTTCGACGGCGACGCGGTGATTTTTTCTGACGAGTCGGAGCGCATTTATCAGTCCGGCGGCCTCGCAGCGTTTCAGGCCAAGGAACGCGAGTCGGCGCGCGAGCCGTTGCGCGGCGGCCCGTTCAAGGGCTTTCTCGCGGCGCTCAATCTGCTCCAGCGCGAGTTTCCCGATGATGACTGCCCGATCCGTACCGCACTGGTCACCGCACGCTCGGCTCCGGCCCATGAGCGGGTCATCCGCACCTTGCGCGAGTGGGACATCCGTCTCGATGAATCGCTGTTTCTCGGCGGTCTGACCAAATCGGCGTTCCTCGAAGCCTTCGCTGCCGACGTGTTCTTCGATGATCAGACCGGGCATTGCGAGCTGGCCCGCGAAGTGGTTGCCACCGGCCATGTGCCCCACGGCATCAGCAACGAACCATCGATTTAAAGCCCTTTGGCTCAAGACGTTGCCTCGCCCGTCGTACTCGTCAAGGCACTGCTAAGCTGAATCAATCTCCGCCATGTTGGCTTGCGAGGAGGTCATATGATTCGTTCGATGCTGTATGCCACTGACCTCGGTCTGTACGCCCCGTTCGTGATGCAGCATGCCCTGGCGCTGGCGCGCACGTTCAATGCCGATCTGTATGTGGTGCACGCGGTGGAGCCGATGGGGCTGTTCGCCGAATCGGTGTTGCAGAGTTATCTCGACGAGCAGGCATTGAACGAATTCCACAGCCAGGGTCTGAAAACAGTCATCGCCAATATCGAGCAGCGCGTGCTGGAGAGCTTTCGCGAAGAACTCGGCGACGATGGCGAACTGGATCTGCAGCGCATACGTGCGGTGCGCGTACTGCAGGGCGATCCGTCGCAGGTGATTCTCGACCAGGTGCAGAAACTCTCGGTCGATCTGCTGATCGTAGGCAGTCACAGCCACGGGGTCGGCGCGGAAACACCCTTGGGGCGGACGGCGGCGCGGGTCCTGCAATTGGCCAAGGTGCCGGTTTATCTGGTGCCGCTGGTCGAGCGTCGGCGGCGCGAAGATCGCTGAGGCAAAATAATGGCGCTTTGATGAAAAAGTTCTAGATTTATTCTTCAAACCATTAATATAGTTATATACCGTCGCTGATGCCCGTGGCGTCTACCTGCTTTGAGGGATTGATATGAAGCTTCAACAACTGCGCTACATCTGGGAAGTGGCGCACCACGACCTCAACGTTTCCGCTACAGCCCAAAGCCTTTACACCTCACAACCGGGCATCAGTAAGCAAATCCGTCTGCTGGAAGACGAACTGGGCGTCGAAGTGTTTGCCCGCAGCGGCAAACACCTGACCCGCGTCACCCCGGCTGGCGAGCGCATCATCACCACCGCTGGCGAGATTCTGCGCAAGGTCGAGAGCATCAAGCAGATCGCTCAGGAGTTCTCCAACGAGAAAAAGGGCACCCTGTCGATCGCCACTACGCACACCCAGGCCCGTTACGCGCTGCCACCGGTGATCAGCAATTTCATCAAACAATATCCCGACGTGGCCCTGCACATGCATCAAGGCTCGCCGATGCAAATCGCCGAAATGGCCGCTGACGGCACCGTCGATTTCGCCATTGCCACCGAAGCGCTGGAGCTGTTCGGCGATCTGGTGATGATGCCGTGCTACCGCTGGAACCGTTGCGTGGTTGTGCCCCAGGGCCACCCGCTGACCAAGCTGCCGAAGCTGACGCTGGAAGCCCTCGCCGAATACCCGATCGTGACGTATGTGTTCGGTTTCACCGGCCGTTCGAAACTCGACGAAGCCTTCAGTCATCGCGGCCTGACCCCGAAAGTGGTGTTCACCGCCGCCGACGCCGACGTGATCAAAACCTACGTGCGCCTGGGTCTGGGCGTGGGCATCGTCGCTAAAATGGCGGTCGACACCAAACTCGACAACGATCTGGTGGTGCTCGACGCCAGCGAGTTGTTCGAGTCGAGCGTGACCAAGATCGGTTTCCGTCGCGGCACGTTCTTGCGTGGTTTCATGTGCGACTTCATCGAGAAATTCGCCCCTCACCTGACCCGCGAAGTCATGGCCAGAGCCATTCAATGCCACAACAAGCAGGAACTGGAAGAACTGTTCGACGGCGTCGAACTGCCGGTTCACTGATCCGCTGTCTCAGAGCACCTCGGTGACCGCGAATTGTTGCCGGGTGCCCGCCACCAGAATCTCCACCTCATCGCCCTCGAACTTGCCCAGCAGGCTTTTGCCCAGCGGCGAGCGCGGGGTGATAACGGTGATCGGCTGACCGACCACATCGACCTTCAAACCGGCTGCATCAGGCGCCAGGAATAGCCATTGCTCGCGGCCTCTTTCGTCTTCCAGACCGAGCAGGGCGCCGATCTCGATGCCGCGCTGTTCATCGTAGGCACGCAGCGTCAGGTTCTGGCACAGCGCCAGCGACTGACGAATCTCTTCGACCCGTTTCGCCTGACCGGCCGCCAGATACGACGCCTCGAGACCCAGCGTGTCGTACTTGTTTTCGGCAATGTTCTCTTCGTGAGTCGCGGTTTCGTAAGCGGTTTGCGCAGCGCGCTCGGCGATGTCGAGATCGATGCGCAATTTGTCGAGAATCAGCTGGTGGACTGTGTTTTTATTCATGATCAATCGCAAAATTGCAAAACGTTGGCGCGGCTCTTTTCGCTGGGCGCGGTCTGGTCCTGCTGCAGCCAGAATTGGCATTTGGGGTTGGACGCGTTGCGCGAATTGGCGCGCGCCTGATCCAGTCGAGCCTGCTGTTCGTTCTTGCGCAGGTTTTCTTCGTACTGCTCGAACAGCGGACTCTGCGGCGGGATGTCCGGCCGGGCTTGCACCGGAACAGGCGCAGGCGGATTGGTGATCTGCTGCACGGCCTGCGCGACCGGCGCAAGCTGCTCGGCGAAGATGAACCGCGACAGCAGCCAGCAGGTCAGAGCGATGGCGAGAAAGCCCAGCCACATGCCCAGGGCGATGCTGCCGATCAGATGGAGAGCGCTAAGCTGAACAGGCAAGGGGCGACGCGAACGGGGACGGTAGGGCATGGCTGCCTCCTGGCGGTTAAATGCGGGCAAGTGGCGATTGTCGCACGAAGATTAATCGGCGTCGGCTCTTCTGCGCGAGGGCATTTATGCGGACAATCGACGCTTTTGCCAACGGGAGCCTTGAATGACTGGAACGAACACCCGCTGGGATATTTTCTGCACCGTCGTCGACAACTTCGGCGACATCGGCGTGACCTGGCGCCTGGCCCGGCAACTGGTCGCCGAGCATTCACTGACGGTGCGCTTGTGGGTCGATGATCTGCGCGCCTTCGAACGTCTCTGCCCACAGATCGATATCGACGCCGCGCAGCAATATCAGCAGGGCGTCGAGGTGCGGCACTGGCCCGCTGAGTGGGTACACACTGACGCGGCTGACGTGGTGATCGCCGCGTTCGCCTGCAATCTGCCCAGCGATTACATGGATGCCATGGCCGCGCGTGAACGCCCGCCGCTGTGGCTGAACCTCGACTATCTCAGCGCCGAAGACTGGGTCGTCGGCTGTCACGGATTGCCCTCGGTCAAATATAAAACGGTGCAGAAGATCTTCTTTTTCCCCGGTTTCCAGCCAGGCACCGGCGGACTGTTGCGTGAGCGCGGCTTGCTTGAGCAGCGTCGGCAGTTTCAAAACGATGCCGCAGCGCAGCGACAATTCCTGCAAGGGCTAGGCATCGAGCGCGCACCTGATGCGCAATTGATTTCGCTGTTTGCCTACGAGAATGCCGGGCTGGCCAGTTGGCTCGACGTGCTGGCAGCCGCCGAGGCGCCAACTCATCTGCTGGTGCCGGAAGGCCGGATTCTCGGCGATGTGGCGCGTTGGCTCGAAGTGGAGACGCTGACCGTCGGCGCCATTCATCAGCGCCGGGCGCTCACCGTGCAGGTGTTGCCGTTCGTCCGTCAGGATCAATACGACCATTTGCTCTGGTGCTGCGATTTCAACGCGGTGCGCGGTGAGGACTCATTCGTGCGTGCGCAATGGGCGGGGCGGCCGATGCTCTGGCACATCTATCAGCAGGACGAAGACATCCATCTGGACAAGCTCGACGCGTTCCTCGCGCTGTACACCAAAGCACTGTCGCCGGCGGCTGCCGAGGCGATGAACGGTCTGTGGCGCGCGTGGAGCGCTGGTCAGCCGATCGGTGAGCACTGGCTCGCGGCCCGCAAACACTGGCCAGAACTGCAGGAAAATGCCGAGGCGTGGTGTCTGGAACAGGGCTTGCAGGCGGATCTCGCCACGGCGCTGGTACAGTTTTACCTAAATTGGATATGATACGCGGCCTAGATTTTTGTAAATCCCATCCAAATTCGGATATTCGCAATGAAAACTGGTAAAGAACTCAAACCCGGTACCGTGATCCGTATCGACAACGATCCTTGGCTGGTTCAGAAAGCTGAATTCACCAAGTCGGGCCGTAACAGCGCGATCATGAAGACCAAGCTGAAGAACCTGCTGACCGGTTACAAGACCGAAACCGTTTACGGTGCGGACGACAAGCTGGACGACGTGATCCTGGATCGTAAAGAAGCCACCCTGTCGTTCATCAGCGGTGACACTTACACGTTCATGGACACCACTGACTACACCATGTACGAGCTGAACGCTGACGACATCGAAGCCGTTCTGCCGTTCGTTGAAGAAGGCATGGAAGACGTCTGCGAAGCCGTATTCTTCGAAGGCCGTCTGGTTTCCGTAGAACTGCCGACCACCATCGTGCGCGTAGTTGACTACACCGAAGGTTCGGCGCGTGGCGACACTTCCGGTAAAGTCATGAAGCCAGCCAAGCTGGCCAACGGTACTGAGCTGCAAGTTGCTGACTTCATCGAAATCGGTGACAAGATCGAAATCGACACCCGCGAAGGCGGTTCCTACAAAGGCCGTGCGAAATAAGCACTGCTTTTTACGGAAAGAAAAAACCCGACCATTGAGTCGGGTTTTTTTGTGCCTCATGTGATCACCCGAGCCCCTGTGGGGCGAGCCTGCTCGCGAAAGCGACCTGTCAGCCAACACTTCATCGACTGACACGCCGCCTTCGCGAGCAGGCTCATTCCTGCATGTGGGATGGGTTTATTTCAGATGCTCTTTCAGCTCTTGCGAAGCCTGCAACATCGCCGAACGCACCGCCGGCACCTGGCTGACCACGTTGAGCAAACCGTAATCGTGAATCATGCCGTTGTAACGCACCGACGTTACCGGCACACCGGCTTCGTCGAGTTTGCGTGCGTAGGCTTCGCCTTCATCGCGCAGTACATCGGCGCTGGCGGTTTGCACCAGTGCGGGTGGCAAACCTTTCAGTTGCGCGGTGGTAGCGCGCAGCGGTGAGGCGTAGATCTCGTTACGCTGTTTGGCGTCGGTGGTGTAGTTGTCCCAGAACCACTTCATCATGTTGCGGGTGAGGAAGTGCCCCTCGGCATACTGGTTGTAGGAACCGGTATCGAAGTTGGCATCGGTCACCGGCCACAGCAACGCCTGGAATCTGATCGCCGGGGTGCCCTTGTCTTTGGCCATCAGTGCAACCACCGCGGCCATGTTGCCGCCGACGCTGTTGCCGGCCACCGCCAGGCGTTTGCCATCGACGTTGATCTCCTTGCCGTGTTCCGCCACCCATTTAGTGGCGGCGTAGGCCTGGTTGATCGCCACCGGGTAATGCGCTTCCGGCGAAGGGGTGTAATTGACGAACACCGCCGCCGCACCTGAACCGGCCACCAGATCACGGACCAGACGTTCATGAGTCGGGAAATCCCCCAGCACCCAGCCGCCACCGTGGAAGAACATGAACACCGGCAGCTCGCCCTTGACCCCGGCCGGCCGGACGATGGTCAGGCTCAACGGTTGGCCATCGACCTGGATGGTCTTCTCGCTGACATCGGCTTTTGGCAGTGTCAGTTTGACCCCGGACTGCGCGCCGACCAGCACGGCGCGGGCATCCTTGGGCGACAGCTGCTCGATCGGCTTGCCGCTGCCGGCATTCAGCACATCGAGAAACGCCTGGGTGTTGTGTTCGACATCACCGGCGAAGGCGCTGTGCACGGACAGGGCGAGAAGGGTACCGGTCAAGACTTTGCTGAAAGTGTTCATGGTCAATTTCCTTGTTCGGGCCGGGGCTCAGTGATTACACGGTGACGTGCAGGCGGACGTCGACGTTGCCGCGGGTGGCGTTGGAGTACGGGCAGACCTGGTGAGCAGCGTCGACCAGCGTTTGCGCATCGGCTTGTTCCAGACCTGGCAGGCTGATGTGCAGGTCGATGTCCAGACCGAAGCCACCGGGGATCTGACCGATGCCGACGTGAGCGGTGATCGAAGCGTCATCGGGGATCTTGCGTTTGGTCTGGCTGGCAACGAATTTCAGCGCGCCGATGAAGCAGGCCGAGTAGCCGGCAGCGAACAGTTGCTCAGGGTTGGTCGCTGCACCGCCAGCACCGCCGAGTTCTTTCGGCGTGGCGAGTTTGACGTCGAGGATGTTGTCGCTGGAGATCGCACGACCGTCACGGCCGCCGGTGGAAGTTGCGATTGCGGTGTAGAGAGTTTGCATGGTGTGAGCCTCGTTGGGTTGTGATGTTGTGCGCTAATTGTTTGCGCGCTAAGTAGGTGTGAAGAGAATGTATAGCGCTAATGTTTAGTGCGCAAGATAAATCTTCAAAAAAGTTATGCCGATCGTGCTCTTCGAACGATCAATCAGCTGGAGAGCATTGAAATAGAGGGGTTAGCGGGGACTTGATAGTTGAAAATATTTTTCAGGCGAAGGAGATCAAGTGTAGGAGTGAGCCTGCTCGCGATAGCGGTCAGTCAGAAATACATGTGCTGCCTGACCCAGCGCTATCGCGAGCAGGCTCACTCCTACAGGGGGACGTAGCGGGGTTTAATTCAGGCTGTCTTGCAAATGCCCGCGCAGTGCTTGCAATTCCGCTTGCAGCTTTTGCAGGCGCTCCAGGGTAAAGCCGCTGGCCCCAAGAATGCACTGGGGGATGCTTTGCGCCTTATCGCGCAGGGCGCGGCCTTGTTCGGTCAATTCAACGATGACCACCCGTTCATCCTCGCGACTGCGCGTGCGGCTGAGCAGGCCTTCCGCTTCCAGACGCTTGAGCAGTGGCGTCAGCGAGCCCGGATCGGTGAGCAGGCGTGTGCTGATTTCTCCGACCGTCAACCCATCCTGTTCCCACAACACCATCATCGCCAGGTACTGCGGATAGGTCAGGTTCAGCGCCTGCAGCAGCGGCTTGTAGACCTTGGTCATCATCAGCGAAGTGGAATGCAGGGCGAAGCAGGCCTGGTTAGCCAGTAGCAGGTCGTCGCAGGTGTCACGTTCGGAAGTCATGGTGCAAGCCTTGTTCAATGATGCAATGAATCTAGCGCTCGAACCTTTAATGCGCCAGATAATTTTCCCCGAGTCTTGAACCTAGTGCCGGCCAAGATCCCGTTGCAACGCCAGATCCCACGGAGGGACAGGGTTGAAGCGGGTTTTCAGGTATTCCAAGAGCAAGCGGCTGCGCGAATGGGTTTGTTGGCCCATACGCAAAGCGTAAATGCCCGCGGACTCTGCTTCGGGCAAGCCGTTGTCGCAGAACAGCGGCAGCAGTTCGCCGCGCAGCAGGTATTCGCTGGCCAGCCACGTCGGCAGATGAGCGATACCCAGTCCGGCCAAAGCGCCACAGACCAGCGCCTCGGCATTGTTGGCGCTCAGGCGGATGCGGGCCGGACGGTGCAACTGCAGGTGCCCGTCGAGTTGAAAGCGCCAGGCGAAGGGCGGGGCGAGGCCGTCCCAGTCAAGCCCGTCGTGTTCATTCAATTGCGCGGGATGGCTCGGCACGCCACGGCGTTTCAGGTAATCGGGGCTGGCACAGGCGATGCGCACGATGCTTGCCAGCGGCGTGGCGACCAGACGCGTGTCGGCCAGTTGCCCGGCGCGCAGGACCAGATCGACTTTGCCCAGGTTAGCCCCGTCCATGTCGATAAAGCTGTCAATCAAATGCAACTGCACATCCAGGCCCGGGTATAACAGCAGAAAGTCAGCGATCATCGGCGCCAGATGGCGGCGTCCGAACGCGGCGGGCGCGTCGATACGGATCAGGCCTTCGGGGGCACTGCTCAGCGACACCGCTTCGGCGCGGGCCAATTGCAGCTCGGCAACAATTCGCCGTGCGCGCTCAGCAAAAGCCAGACCGGCCGGCGTTGCGCGCACCGCATGGGTGCTGCGCACGAACAACTGGCTGCCCACCGCGCTTTCGAGATTGTCGATGCGTCGGGCGACCGCCGAGGGCGTTAACGGATGGCGGCGCGCGGCGGCGGAAAAACTGCCGCTTTCCAGTACATCGAGAAACAGTCCGAGCTGATCGGTCAATTGATTGGGGTTCATGGTGTTGAGCGCTTATGCGGAATCGGCACAGCCATTGTGCGTTGCTATGCGTTTCCCCGCCAGCCACGACTGCGTAGCATGGCGGCCCTGACGAAGAGGAATGTGCGGTGATGGAATTCTTGTTGTACCTGTTGTTCGGCGCGGCGCTCGGCACACTCGGCGGTATTTTCGGTATCGGCGGCGGCTTGATCGCCATTCCGTTGCTCGGTGTGTGGTTCGGGCTCGATCAGCAGATCGCCCAAGGCACGGCGCTGGTAATGGTGGTACCGAACGTGATGCTGGCGCTGTGGCGTTATCACCAGCGCAATCGCATCGAGGTGCGCCATGCGCTACCGTTGGCGCTGATGGGCTTTTGCTTCGCCTGGCTCGGTTCGATCTGGGCGGTGGGCATCGACGCGCAAACCATGCGCATCGGTTTCGTGGCTTTTCTGGTGGCGTTGTCGGCGTACAACCTGTTGAAGATGTTCGGCCCGGCACCCGCGGCGACCTCGCAAATGCGCTACTCGTGGCCGTGGCTCGGTGTGCTCGGCGCCGCTTCGGGAACCATGGGCGGTTTGTTTGGGGTGGGCGGGGCAGTGGTGGCGACGCCCGTGCTGACCAGTTTGTTCGGCACCACTCAGGTGGTCGCTCAGGGCTTGTCCCTGGCACTGGCTCTGCCCAGCACCGGCGTAACCTTGGTGACCTACGCGGTACACCACGAAGTCGACTGGATGATCGGCTTGCCACTGGCGCTCGGTGGTCTGGCCAGCATCAGTTGGGGCGTGAAAGTCGCCCACGCGATGCCGGAAAAACTTCTGCGCGGGCTGTTCTGCGGTTTTCTGGTGCTATGTGCGGTGATGCTCGCGTTTAAAGTTTGAAGCCTTCGACGATGTGCTCGGCCAGGCATTCAGTGATCGGCGACGGGTTGTTCAGGTTGCGGATCAGCATGATGCTGGCCTCGGGAAGCACCGGTAAATCTTCGGCGGCGCCAAGAATGCGCAGGTCCGGGGTGATGAGACTTTCCAACTGCGCGGTGATCGCCAGGCCCGCGCTGACCACAGCCATCAGTGCCGACAGGCTGCTGCTGTTGTAGGCGATGCGGTAATCACGGCCCATCGCGTCCAGCGCATTGCACGCCCATAAGCGGCAGAAACAATCACTGTTGAACATCGCCAGCGGCAACGGCGTCTGCTCATGGGCGCTGAAGTTTTGCGCCTCGGCCCAGACGAAACGCTCCTTGCGCAGCAGTTGACCAATCTCGTTACCCGGCTCGCGGGTGACGATCGACAAATCCAGATCGGTGCGCTGCAGCAGCTGTTTGCTCGACTCGCAATGCACCTCGATCTGGATCAGCGGATAGAACTGCGCAAACCGCGAGAGAATCCCCGGCAGAAAACGCATCACGTAATCATCCGGCGTGCCGATGCGCACGGTGCCGACCATGTGTGGCTCGCGCAAGGTGTTGAACACCTCGCTGTGCAACTTGAGGATGCGTCGCGCGTAGCCGAGCAACACCTGGCCTTCGGCGGTGAGACGCACCTGACGGCCATCGCGCTCGAACAACTGGCGCTGCAACACGTCCTCTTCCAGGCGCTTCATCTGCATGCTCACCGCCGATTGCGTGCGGTTGACCATTTCGCCGGCGCGGGTGAAACCGCCCTGATCGGCAATCGCCACAAAGGTGCGCAAGACATCGGTATCGATACTGGGGTACGCGGACAATTGATGAATCTCCGTGATGCATGCCATCAGAAACATTCGTTGGATTGATCTTAGCGCCGGGACGAGACTTGAGCCATCCACAAAAGGAGGCAAGACGATGAAAGGTCAAAGAGAGTATGTAAACGAAGAACAGCTGTCCGGCCACGGCCATATCGTTTCCGATCTGCTGCACAAGTTTAGCCGCTGGTACGAACTGCACCGTGAACGCGAGTTGCTCGCCAGTCTGAGTGACGAAGCGTTGAAGGACATCGGGGTCAGTCGTGCCGATGTTGAGCACGAAGCGGTGCGGCCGTTCTGGGACGATCCGATGCATAAATGATGAGGCCATCGCTACACAAACCCCTTTCAGGTGAGGTAGGTTGCGAGCAGACATGGAGGAATAAATGCCCGCGACGATGTCCTTTTCCCTCAAACAGGCGCGACGTCTGGCGCTGGCTGCCCAAGGGTTCAACGGGCGCCAGCCGCCGACCGTCAACGCGAACCATCTCAACCGGCTGATCGAACGCCTCGGTCTGCTGCAAATCGACTCCGTCAACGCCGTGGTGCGCTCGCACTACCTGCCGCTGTTTTCCCGTCTCGGTTCTTATTCCTCTGAGTTGCTCGACCGGGCTGCCTGGAGTTCGGGGCGTCGGCGCACATTGTTCGAATACTGGGGCCATGAAGCGTCGCTGCTGCCGCAGTCGATGTACTCGTTGCTGGGCTGGCGCATGCAGCGCGCCAGACGCGGCGAGGACATCTATCAGCAATTGGCGAAGTTCGGTCGCGAACAGCAAGAGACCATTCGCCGCGTGCTGGCATCGGTAGAAGAGCAGGGCGCCTTGGGCGCTGGCAGTTTGTCGACTCGCGAAGACAAGGCCGGCCCGTGGTGGGACTGGAGCTCGGAAAAGCTTGCGCTGGAATGGTTGTTTGCCGCTGGTGAGGTGACCGTGGCCGGGCGACGCGGTTTTGAGCGTTTATACGATTTGCCCGAACGGGTGATCCCCGCGGCGATCCTGCAACGGCCGATGCCTGATGAGGCCGAGGCGCAACGCGGGCTGTTGCTGCATGCGGCGCGATCGGTGGGCGTCGGTACCGAGAAAGACTTGCGTGATTATTTCCGCTTGAGCCCGACGGACGCGCGGCCGCGCCTGGCCGAACTGGTCGAGGCGGGACAATTGCAGAGGTGCGAAGTCGCCGACTGGCGGCAGATCGCCTATTGCCTGCCGGAGCCCAAGGTGCCGCGCAAGGTTATCGCCAGTGCGCTGTTATCGCCATTCGATTCGCTGATCTGGGAACGCAGCCGCACCGAGCGCCTGTTCGATTTCCGCTATCGGCTGGAGATTTACACGCCGCAACCCAAGCGGGTCTATGGCTATTACGTGTTGCCGTTTTTGCACAACGAGCGGATCGCCGCGCGGGTCGATCTGCGTGCCGAGCGAGCAGCGGGGCAGTTGGCGGTGCATGCGGTGCACGAGGAAGAGACCGGGCTGGATGAGGAGGGGATGCTGGCGCTGGCGGTGAATTTGCAACGGATGGCAAGTTGGCTGGGACTGGCGCGGGTGCAGCTCAACTGTCAGCGCGAGAGTGCTGGCCGGTTGCGGGTGGCATTGGCGCAGATTGATACTGGCTGAACTGACGCCTTCGCGAGCAGGCTCGCTCCCACAGGTTCAGCGTCGTGTCGCGAACCCTGTGGGAGCGAGCCTGCTCGCGAATCGGGGCTATGCGGTCTAGCGCCGAACCTGCTTCAAAGTCTCGGCAATCAAAAACGCCAGTTCCAGCGACTGGTCAGCATTCATCCGCGGATCACAATGAGTGTGATAACGGTCCGACAAGCCATCCTCGGTGATCGGCCGTGCACCACCGATGCATTCGGTGACGTTCTGCCCGGTCATCTCGATATGAATGCCGCCGGCGTAACTGCCTTCCGCTTCGTGCACCTGGAAGAACTGCTTCACTTCACCAAGAATCTGCGCAAAGTCGCGGGTCTTGTAGCCGCTGCTGGCCTTGATGGTGTTGCCGTGCATCGGGTCGGAGCTCCACAGCACTTGCTTGCCTTCACGCTGCACCGCGCGGATCAGCGCTGGCAAATGATCGCCGACCTTGTTCGCGCCCATCCGCGCGATCAGGTTCAGACGGCCGGGATCGTTGTTCGGGTTGAGCACATCGATCAGGCGGATCAGGTCATCAGGGTTCATGCTCGGGCCGACCTTGACTCCAATCGGGTTGTTCACCCCGCGCAGGAATTCCACATGCGCGCCGTCGAGCTGACGGGTGCGGTCGCCGATCCACAGCATGTGCGCCGAGCAATCGTAGTAATCGTTGGTCAGGCTGTCGCGGCGCACGAAAGCTTCTTCGTAGTTCAGCAGCAGTGCCTCGTGGGCGGTGAAGAAACTGGTTTCGCGCAATTGCGGCGAGCTGTCCATGCCGCAGGCGCGCATGAACGCCAGGGTTTCATCGATGCGGTCGGCGAGGTGGCTGTACTTCTCGGCCAGCGCCGAGTTGGCGATGAAGTCCAGATTCCACTTGTGCACTTGGTGCAGGTCGGCAAACCCGCCCTGAGCGAAGGCGCGCAGCAGGTTCAGGGTTGCGGTGGACTGGTGATAGGACTGCAGCAGGCGCTCTGGATCGGGCACGCGGCTCTTTTCGTCGAAACCGATGCCGTTGACGATATCGCCGCGATACGCCGGCAGCGTCACGCCTTCGATCGTCTCATCGTTGGCCGAGCGCGGTTTGGCGAACTGACCGGCCATCCGCCCGACTTTGACCACTGGGCAACCGGCGGCGAAGGTCATGACGATCGCCATTTGCAGCAACACTTTAAAGGTGTCGCGAATCTTTGCAGCGGAGAATTCGGCGAAGCTTTCCGCACAATCGCCGCCCTGCAACAGGAAGGCCCGGCCCTGGGTGACTTCGGCAAACTGCCGGCGCAGCTCGCGCGCTTCGCCGGCGAACACCAGTGGCGGGTAGCTGGCCAGCGTTTGCTCGACCTGGCGCAGGTGCGCGGCGTCGGGGTATTGCGGTTGTTGCTGGATCGGCAAGGCGCGCCAGCTGTCAGGGCTCCACGGTTGGCTCATCACGGTCTCGAAGTTTCATACGCAGGGGAACGCCATGGTAGCAGCAATTAGTGCGTGACCTGTTCCCGCCCCATCACCGACAATCGCCGCTTTGCCACGGCACCACAGCGGTGCCATCGCGTCACCGCGCCCGGTGACCATCAGGAGACGAAATGACTGAGGAGCGCGTCGAGCATCTGCTCGCCGAAGTACAGGATGAGTTCGGCGTGATTCGCGTGCTGGAAGTGGCTGATTACCGCTTTCTCGAATTCGGCGATGCCATCGAACAAAGCTGCGTGTTCACCGCTGATCCGAGCTGGCTCGAATACGACTATACCCGCGCCATGCTGATTGGCGCGCTGTGTCATGAACAGCCGGAAAGTGCACTGTTCCTCGGCCTCGGTGCTGGCACGCTGACCCAGGCCTGCCTGAAATTCCTGCCGCTGGAAGACGTCGAAGCCATTGAGCTGCGGCCGGATGTGCCGCGCCTGGCAATCGAATACCTGGGGCTGGATGATGATCCGCGCTTGTACATTCGGGTCGGCGATGCCCTTGAATTGCTGCCGAGCGCAGAGCCAGCGGACCTGATTTTTGTCGACCTCTATACTGACGTCGGTCCGGGCGTCGGGCATCTGGCCTGGAGTTTTCTCGGTGACTGCCAGAAGCGCCTGAATCCGGGCGGCTGGCTGGTGATCAATCAATGGGCGACGGATGACGGCAAACCGCTGGGCGCGGCGTTGCTGCGCGGGCTCTACCACCGGCATTACTGGGAGCTGCCGGTGAAGGAGGGCAATGTGATTCTGATTGTTCCGGCAGACCTTGATCAGGTGTTGGACATACCAGCGCTGACGGCGAGGGCTGAAGCGCTGGCGCCGCAGTTGGGGTATTCGCTGCAGTCGTTGATCAACAGTATTCGCCCGGCTACTTGAGTTGTCAGCGCCGGCCCCTTCGCGAGCAGGCTCGCTCCCACATTGGAATGCATTTATGTGGGAGCGAGCCTGCTCGCGAAGAGGGTCTGATAGCCTGCGAAAATTTCAGACTCCTTTGAAAACCCCGGGCCGCCGCTCCACCATCGACCGCACCCCTTCCTTGGCATCCTCACTGTTCAATAGCTTTTTTACCAGTGCAGGCAAACCCTGCGCCGCCGCCATTCCCCCTCATAACGCGCCTGCCGCGCCGACAGCAAAGTTGCCTGCACACCCAGCGGCGCCTGCCGCGCAATCCGTTCGGCCAGCTCGATCGCCCGTGGCAGCAGATCCTCACTGGCCATCACTTCCTGCACCAGGCCCAGATGCAACGCGTCATGGGCATCGAATTCGTCTCCGGTCAGCAGCCAGCGCATCGCGTTACCCCAACCGGCGATCTGCTGAAAGCGTAAAGTCGCGCCGCCAAACGGAAAGATCCCACGCTGCACTTCCATTTGCGCGAAGCGGGTATTGCTGGCGCAAAGGTTGATGTCTGCAGCCAGCATCAACTCGATACCGATGGTCAGGCAGTAACCCTGCGCGGCGACGATCACCGGTTTGCTCACTCGTGGCCCGACGAACACACCCCACGGATCGCAACCGCCAGTCGGCACTTGCCAGCCCTCGGCGAGGCTGCGCTGGCGTTGAGCAGATCCAGGCCGGCGGTGAAATGTTCGCCATGGCCGAACACCACCGCCACCCGCGCGTCGCTGTCTGCCTCGAATTCGCCATAGGCCAGACTCAAATCATTGAGCAGGTCCAGATCAAAGGCGTTGCGTTTGGCAGCCCGATCGAGGCCGATCAGGTGAACGTGACCGCGACGTTCGCGGCTGACGTGGCCGGGGCAGGGCTGATTCATGGCTGAATCCTCGGGCGGGAAGAGCGGCGCCGCGACGGTATGTCGCAGCTCGATGAATCGTTTAAGTGGCATCGCACGCCGGGGCGGGCCTTTGCAAAATAGACCCTGGCGCGATTATCTGCAAAACCCCGTGACACAGCGCTGACACAGCGATCCGACCGATAAAAAAAGCTCCCTTTTCGGGCAAAATCCGGTATAGTGCGCGCCGGCCTTTAACCGGGCCGCGTTTAGGTAGCGCAATTCCCCGAAGTCAGCTTCGGCTGCACGTCCGCACTGCGGGCTCTCCCTTGACGATTCATCTTCATTCATTCGTTTTCGCAAATCCCCGCCGACAAAGCTGCCAGGGCGACTCTTGAGTCTCAACACGGCATGCGCAGCTTTGGAGCATGGGTCTTTGCGGATGCACTTAGAGGCAGACCCATGACCCAGGAAACCGGCGGATTCGCCGCTTTTAATCTCAACCCGAATATTCTTGCAGCCGTCGCAGCGACTGGCTACGAAGAGCCTTCGGCGATTCAGCAGCAATCGATCCCGATCATCATGGCCGGCCAGGACATGATTGGCCAGGCGCAAACCGGTACCGGTAAAACCGCCGCGTTCGCACTGCCTATCCTGCACCGCATCGATCCTGCCAAGCGCGAACCGCAAGCCCTGATCCTGGCGCCGACCCGAGAGTTGGCGCTGCAAGTAGCAACCGCTTTTGAAACCTACGCCAAGCAAATGCCAGGCGTTACTGTCGTGGCCGTTTATGGCGGCGCGCCGATGGGCCCGCAACTCAAGGCTATCCGTAATGGCGCACAGATCGTTGTCGCCACCCCGGGTCGTCTGTGTGACCACCTGCGTCGCGACGAGAAAGTCCTGTCGACCGTGAACCATCTGGTTCTCGACGAAGCTGACGAAATGCTGAAACTGGGCTTCATGGATGACCTGGAAGTCATCTTCAAGGCTCTGCCAGCGACCCGTCAGACCGTTCTGTTCTCGGCGACCCTGCCGCAATCGATCCGCGCCATTGCCGAACGCCATCTGCGCGATCCGCAACACGTCAAGATCCAGACCAAGACCCAGACCGTTACCGCGATCGAACAGGCTCACCTGTTGGTTCACGCTGACCAGAAGACCTCGGCCGTGCTCAGCCTGCTGGAAGTCGAAGACTTCGACGCACTGATCATGTTCGTGCGCACCAAGCAAGCGACTCTGGATCTGGCCAGCGCCCTCGACGCCAAAGGCTACAAAGCCGCGGCGCTGAACGGTGACATCGCCCAGAACCAGCGTGAGCGCGTGATCGACTCGCTGAAAGATGGCCGTCTGGACATCGTTGTTGCGACCGACGTAGCTGCCCGTGGTTTGGACGTTCCGCGTATCACTCACGTATTCAACGTGGACATGCCGTACGACCCGGAATCCTACGTGCACCGTATCGGCCGTACTGGCCGTGCCGGTCGCGAAGGTCGCGCACTGCTGCTGGTGACTCCGCGTGAGCGCCGCATGCTGCAAGTGATCGAGCGCGTCACCGGTCAGAAGGTTGCTGAAGTCCGCCTGCCGGACGCTCAGGCCGTTCTCGATGCACGCATCAAGAAACTGACCAACAGCCTGTCGCCGCTGGTTGGCGATGCCGAGTCGACTCACGGTGATCTGCTCGATCGCCTGACTGCTGACATCGGTTGCACCCCGCGTGCACTGGCTGCAGCCTTGCTGCGCAAAGCCACCAACGGCCAAGCGCTGAACCTGGCGGCGATCGAGAAGGAACGTCCACTGGTGCCGAACAACGCACCGCGTGGCGACCGTCCTGAGCGTTCCGGTGATCGTCCTGATCGTGGTGACCGCGAGCGTCGCGCGCCAATGCCGCTGGGCGAAGGCCGTGCTCGTTGCCGTACCGCGCTGGGCGCGCGTGACGGTATCGCCGCGAAAAACCTGCTGGGCGCGATCCTCAACGAAGGTGGCCTGGCCCGCGAAGCGATCGGTCGCATCCAGGTGCGTGACAGCTTCAGCCTCGTCGAGCTGCCGGAAGATGGTCTGGACAAACTCCTGACCAAACTGAAGGACACTCGCGTCGCCGGCAAGCAGCTGAAACTGCGTCGCTACCGCGAAGATTAATCCGCCCTCAGGCTGATTGATCGAACATAAAAAATCCCCGACTGGTTCGGGGATTTTTTTTGCCTGCTTATCGGGCGACACAACACCCTGTGGGAGCTGGCTTGCCAGCGATAACGTCAGCCGAAACGATAAATATCCATGCCCAGCGCCCCCATCGTGAAACCCTGATGCGCCACGCTGAAAACCCCGCCGGCGCCGCGAGCAAAGTACAACGGCAGCAAATGCTCATCACTCGGGTGACTGCGCACCGCATGCGGCGCCTGCTGGCGGTAATCATGCAGCGCCGCCTCATCGTCGGCCGCCAGCCTGTCGATCATCCAGTCACGGAATTCCCGTGCCCACGGCTCGACGCTTTCCGGGCCGGCATGCCAGTCGAGTTCGCGCAGGTTGTGGGTGATGCTGCCGGAGCCGATCAACAGAATGCCCTGATTACGCAGGCTCGCCAGTGCTCGGCCGACCCGCGTTTGCAGCGCAGGTCCGCCACGACTTGGCAGCGACACCTGCACCACCGGAATGTCCGCTTGCGGATACATCAGCGACAGCGGCACCCAGATGCCATGATCAAACGGACGTTGCGGGTCGAGGCGCGCCGGCAAGTGGTTGGCGGTCAATAGGGCAGCGACCTCAGCGGCCAGTTGCGGATTGCCCGGCGCCGGATACTGCACTTCGAACAATGCGCGAGGAAAACCGCCGAAGTCGTGCCAGGTTTCCGGTTGCGGGTGACTGCTGACCAGTAACTCTTGGCTCTCCCAGTGCGCGGAAAACATGACAATGGCTTTGGGTTCAGGCAGTTCGGCCGCCAGCCGCGCCAATGCCGGGCCGCTGGCACCGGGTTCCAGGGCCAGCATCGGTGAGCCATGGGAAATGAACAGGCTGGGCAACATGGTTGATTCCTGAGGGTTAAGATGGCCCATCTTCGGTCAGTTGACTGATTTGAATCTAATATAAGTTTTCGCGGTTTTTCATCGATTTTTCGGGAGTGATGCATGCAGCCTGAGTTTTGGTACAAGAAATGGGATTCGAACCAGATCGGCTTTCATCAGCCCGAGGCCAACCCGTATTTGCGACGCTATTGGCCCGACCTTCCGATTGAGCCCTCGGCGCGCGTGCTGGTGCCGCTGTGCGGGAAAAGTCTGGATGTGCTGTGGCTTGCCGAGCGCGGTCATCAGGTGCTCGGGATTGAGCTTTCGGAGAAGGCGATCGAGGACTTTTTCAGTGAGCATCAGGTTGAACCGCAGATCAGCCAGAAGGGCGCTTTCAAGGTTTACCGCGGTGATGCCATCGAGCTGTGGTGCGGCGACTTCTTTGCGCTGACGGTGCAGGACGTCGCCGGTTGCACGGCGTTGTACGACCGCGCCGCGCTGATCGCCTTGCCGGCGGCGATGCGTGAGCGTTATGCCGAGCATTTGCAGCAGATCCTCGCGCCGGGTGTGCGGGGGTTGTTGATCACTCTCGATTACCCGCAGGCGCAAATGCCCGGCCCGCCGTTTGCGGTTGATGATGCCGAGGTGCAGCGGTTGTTCGGTGAGGGCTGGCAGGTGCAGAGGCTGGAAGAGCAGGATGTGTTGGCCGAGAGCCCGAGGTTTTCTCAGGCGGGGGTGACGTCGTTGGTGGAGCGGGTTTACCGGATTTCCAGTCGATAGCTTTTGTCGCACTTACTGGCCTCATCGCGAGCAAGCTCGCTCCCACAGGGCTAGTTGTGGAACACAGATTTTGTGTACATCATCAATACCTGTGGGAGCGAGCTTGCTCGCGATGAGGCCGGCACTCGCGACGCATAATCCACAGGTATAAAAAAGGCCCGCATCACTGCGGGCCTTGTTTTTATTGCTTTCGGGATCAGCCGCGACGACGCAAGGCGTCAATACGCTCTTCCAGCGGCGGGTGGCTCATGAACATGCGGGCGAAGCCCTGTTTGATGCCACCGTTGATGCCGAACGCGTTCAGGGTGTCCGGCATGTGCACCGGCAGGCCCTGTTCGGCACGCAGGCGTTGCAGAGCGCCGATCATTGCGCTGGTGCCGGCCAGACGGGCGCCGGCTTCGTCAGCGCGGAATTCGCGTTTGCGCGAGAACCACATGACGATCGCGCTGGCGAGAATGCCCAGCACCAGCTCAGCGAAGATGGTCGCCACGTAGTAGGCAATGCCCTGGCCTTCTTCGTTCTTGAAGATCACCTTGTCGACGAAGTTGCCGATGATCCGCGCAAAGAACATCACGAAGGTGTTCACCACGCCCTGGATCAACGCCAGCGTGACCATGTCGCCGTTGGCGACGTGGCCGATTTCGTGGGCCAGCACGGCTTTGACTTCATCGGGCGAAAACCGCTCGAGCAGGCCCTGGCTGACCGCGACCAGCGCGTCGTTCTTGTTCCAGCCGGTGGCGAAGGCGTTCGCTTCGTAGGCCGGGAAAATACCCACTTCGGGCATCTTGATCCCGGCTTCGCGGGACAGTTGCTCGACGGTTTGCAGCAGCCATTGCTCATGCCGGGTCCGCGGCTGGCTGATGATCTGGGTGCCCGTGCTCATCTTCGCCATCCACTTGGAGATGAACAGCGAGAACAGCGAGCCGGCGAAACCAAAGACGGCACAGAAAACCAGCAGCTGACTGAGGTCGAGGTCGACCCCGTTGGCCGCCATGAACCCGTTGAAGCCGAACAGGCTCAGGGTGATGCTGGCTATCAGCACGACCGCCAGGTTAGTGGCCAAAAACAGCAGGATGCGCATCATGGTTGTAGAAATCTCCTCAAGCTAAAGATGTAGCGTACTGCGGGGTATATAAGGTGCCGCACCGGGCTATTCAACTGAGTGACTATTTCAAACTGTGTCCTACAGCGAATTCCTTGCTATCCAGCACATTTCCCACGTCAGATCAGGACAAGGATGACGGGCAGCCACGACCCGTCGCCATTACCCCGGACGCTGTCAGCGGGCACGAAACACAAGTGTAGAAGGCATGAGCGCAGGCGCAGCGCAGAAGTGTTGCTGAATCAGACAGTGCGCAACATCGGGCTGTTGCGCACTGCTGGCCAGTTACTGGCGATAGGACTTGAGGAAGTTGCCGATGCGGCCGATGGCCATTTCCAGATCGTCGACGCGGGGCAGGGTGACCACGCGGAAGTGGTCCGGCCAAGGCCAGTTGAACGCCGTGCCTTGGACAACCAGCAGTTTTTCCGACAGCAGCAGATCGAGAACGAATTTCTCGTCGTTATGGATCGGGCAGACTTTCGGATCGATTTTGGGGAACGCATACAGCGCGCCCATCGGTTTGACGCAGCTGACGCCGGGAATGTCGTTGAGCAACTCCCAGGTGCGGTTGCGCTGTTCCAGCAGGCGACCCTGCGGCAGCACCAGATCGTTGATGCTCTGGTAACCGCCCAGCGCAGTCTGGATCGCGTGCTGGCTCGGCACGTTGGCACACAGGCGCATGTTGGCCAGCATGTCGATGCCTTCGATGTAGCTCTGCGCGTTGTGCTTCGGCCCGGAAATGGCGATCCAGCCCGAGCGGAAACCGGCCACGCGGTAGGATTTCGACAGGCCGTTGAAGGTCAGGCACAGCAGGTCCGGCGCCAGCGAGGCGGTGCAGACGTGCACGGCATCGTCATAGAGGATCTTGTCGTAGATCTCGTCGGAGAACACCACCAGATTGTGCGCCCGGGCGATTTCCAGCATGCCGAGCAGCACTTCCTTCGAATACACCGCGCCGGTCGGGTTGTTCGGGTTGATGATCACCATGGCTTTGGTGTTCGGGGTGATCTTGGCCTTGATGTCGGCCAGATCGGGGAACCAGCCGGCGCCCTCGTCACACAGGTAATGCACGGCGTTACCGCCGGCGAGGCTGACGGCGGCGGTCCACAGCGGGTAATCCGGGGCCGGCACCAGCACTTCGTCGCCGTTGTTGAGCAGCGCCTGCAGCGACATCACGATCAGCTCGGACACGCCGTTGCCCAGGTAGATGTCTTCGATGCCGACGCCTTCGACGTTTTTCTGCTGGTAGTACTGCATCACGGCCTTGCGCGCACTGAACAGGCCTTTGGAGTCGCTGTAGCCTTGCGCGGTCGGCAGGTTGCGGATCACATCCTGAAGAATTTCGTCCGGCGCTTCGAAACCGAACGGTGCCGGGTTGCCGATGTTCAGCTTGAGGATGCGCTGGCCTTCCTCCTCCAGACGTTTGGCGTGCTTGAGCACCGGGCCGCGAATGTCGTAGCAGACGTTGGCGAGCTTGTTCGATTTGCTGAACTGCATGGCGATGTGATCCTGAAAATGAACGATCCAGGCGGCGAATGGACAACCGTACTGGGAATCCTGCGTCTTCACACAGGCGGACCGATCGAGCCGCGGCTCGGATAATCCGTTTGAATGCGCCCGGTCTGGCTGCCAGACTGGTGCGTGACGAGGCGCAATCATACGTGCCGCTCGATCCGTGGAAAAGGTACAGATCGGGCTTTTTCAGCCGCTGAGGTGTGATGATGGAAAAGATGCAGAAAACCCTGGAAGAATGGAAAGCCATGCTCGATCCGGAGCAGTACAACGTGTGCCGCCTCAGTGCCACCGAGCGCCCGTTCTCCGGCAAATACAACGACACCAGGACCGATGGTGTCTATCACTGTGTCTGCTGCAACGAGCCGCTGTTCGATTCGAAGACCAAGTTTGATTCCGGCTGCGGCTGGCCAAGTTTTTATGAGCCGATCGGCGCAAGCGCGATGACCGAAATCCGCGACACCAGCCACGGCATGATCCGTACCGAAGTGAAATGCGCGCGCTGCGATGCGCATCTGGGCCATGTATTTCCTGACGGCCCGCCACCGACCAGTCTGCGCTACTGCATCAACTCGGTGTGCCTGAATCTCGAGCCACGCGAGTAAGCGTAAACAGGGCGACCGCCGGGTCGCCTTTTTATCGAGTAATTAAATTGAACACAATTGAATTGCTCGTTATGTTTGGCCTTTGCCGACCCTTCGTGGAGCCTGTCTCATGAGCGACAACCTGCTGAACATTCCGTGCACTACCATCAAGGGTGAGCAAAAGACCCTGGCCGATTTCGCCGGCAAAGCGGTTCTGGTGGTCAACACCGCGAGCAAGTGCGGTTTCACCCCGCAGTACAAGGGTCTCGAAGAACTGTGGCAGACCTACAAGGACCAGGGCCTGGTGGTATTGGGCTTTCCCTGCAACCAGTTCGGCAAACAGGAACCGGGTAACGAAGGCGCGATCAGCGAGTTCTGTGAGTTGAACTTTGGTGTCAGCTTTCCACTGTTCAAAAAGGTCGAGGTCAACGGTGCCGGCGCTCATCCGTTGTTCGTGCAGTTGAAGAAACGCGCGCCCGGTGTGCTCGGCTCGCAAGGCATCAAATGGAATTTCACCAAGTTTCTGATCGGCAAGGACGGCCAGTTGGTCAAGCGTTTCGCCCCGGCGACCAAGCCGCAGGACCTGAGCCGCGAGATCGAAGCCTTGCTCAAATGAGCAGCCTGCCGGGCGATTCGCTGCAGCTCGACAGCCAGTTGTGCTTCAAGCTGTACGCCGCTTCGCGAGCGGTGATTCGCGCCTACAAGCCGATGCTCGATCAGCTTGGCCTGACGTACCCGCAATACCTGGCGATGCTGGTGTTGTGGGAATGGCAGGACGCCGCGCCGCAGCATCCGACCGTCAAAGCGCTGGGCGAGCGTCTGGCGCTGGACTCGGGCACATTGACGCCGCTGCTCAAACGTCTGGAGCAATTGCAGTTGGTGCAGCGCCAACGTTCGGCCCGTGACGAGCGTGAAGTACATCTGAGCCTGGCGCCTGCGGGACAGGCGCTGCGTGAACAGGTCGGGCCGCTGAAGGCCCGCCTGTTATGCGACAGCGGCGTGGATCTGGACCGGCTCAATGAGTTGCGCAATGGCCTCGACCATCTGTTGGGGCAGATCAAGGCGCTGGCGTAGTCGGTACCCACTGATCGAGCAGGGCCGCCAGTTCCTCGCGGCGGAACGGCTTGGCCAGATAATCGCTCATGCCCGCTGCGCGGCAGCGTTCACGTTCCTCAGACATGGCGTTGGCGGTCAGAGCGACGATCGGCAGCTGCGGCCAGCGTCCGCTCTGGCGGATCTGCCGGCTCGCTTCGTAACCGTCCATGACCGGCATGTTGCAATCCATCAACACCAGATCGAAATCATTGAATTCAAGTTGATCCAGCGCTTCGGCGCCATGGGCGGCGACCACTACGTCGCAGCCCAGCTTGCCGAGCATGCCTTTGGCCACCAGTTGATTGACCGGGTTGTCCTCGACCAGCAACACGCGCCCGCGACTGATCGAGGCTGCCGTGTCCTGTTGCGCATCGTTGATCGCGACCACCTCCGGCTGCAGGGTGCGCCGCAGGTTCTGGTACAAGGCGTTACGCGCCAATGGGCGCGCCTGTTGTTGCAGGGGGGGCGAGGGCGGCGGCTTCTTCGCTCGGCAAAAAGCTGCCGTAAGCCGTCACCAGCAGAATCGGTGCGGTAATGGCCGGTCGCAGCCCGAACAGGCACTCGGGGCAATCGGTGATCAGCACATCAGGTTTGAGACCCAGCAGCGAGTCCTCGATGGTGCGTTGCGTGTATTCCAGCCCCCAGACTGGCAGCAGGTTTTGCAACAGCTCCGCCAGACCACTGCTGGCAGCGGTAATCGCCAGAATCTTCCCTTGCAGCGGCGCCGGTGCCAGGGCGCGGGTGTGACAGGGCAGCGGCAGCTCGGCGCAGAACTGACTGCCGAAGCCGATCTCGGAACTGATCGTCAGCCGACCCTGCATCGCTTCGCAGAGGTTGTAGGTCAGCGCCAGCCCCAGCCCGGTGCCGCCGTATTGACGAGTGATACCGGCCCCCGCCTGGGTGAACGGCTGAAAGATTTTCAACTGCGCTTCCTGAGCGATGCCGATGCCGGTGTCGCAGACTTCGATGCGCACGCCTTCCTTGTAAGTTGAAAGACGCACGTCGACCCGGCCGAAGCGGGTGAACTTCAGCGCGTTGGACAGCAGGTTGCTGACGATCTGCCGCACGCGGGTCGGGTCGCCGAGTACCAGCGCCGGAAAGTGCGGATCGATCAGGCAGGTCAGCTCGACGCTTGGCGCGGCGTTCTGCGAGAGCAGGTTGGCGGTGTCTTCGATCAGCGAACCGAGGTCGAACGGAATGTGTTCGAGTTCCAGTTGCCCGGCATCGAATTTCGACAGGTCGAGAATGTCGTTGAGCAATTCGACCAGAACCTTGCCCGAGTCATGGGCGATCGACAGTTGTTGCTGCTGTTCGGCGTTCAGCGGGCCGTCCAGCGACAGCGCGATCATCCCCAGCAGGCCGTTGAGCGGCGTGCGGATCTCATGGCTCATGTTGGCGAGAAACGCCGAGCGTGCTTCGGCCATGTCCAGCGCGGTGCTGCGCGCGATTTCCAGTTCCTGGTTGGACTGGCTGAGCCGCGCATTGATGGCCTTGAGTTCGGCCGTGCGCGCCGAGACGATGTTTTCCAGTTGACCGAGGTAGTCGGTCAGGCGGTTTTCCGCGTTGCGCCGCTGCTGGATCTCGGTGGCAATGTTCTCGAATTGCTGATTGGCGACTTTGACCAGTACGCCGATTTCGTCGTTGGCATGACCAGCGGGGCATTCCAGCGTAGTCGGCTCGGCGCTGCGCGGATCACGGCCGCTGAGTTCGCGGATGACCCGCACCAATGGTTTGGTCAGCATCACATAGAACAGCGCGAGCAAGATGCCGGTCAGCAACAGGCTGCGGGCGAAACCGTTGAGCAGGGTGACCTCGGCCCGGCGCAGAAAGCGGCTGCCGAAGGCGTAAGTGTCGACTTCCAGATTCAACACCCCGAGCGATTCGTTGGGCAGATGATCCAGATACAGGCGATCCTCGAACTGGCGCTTGGCACCGAACAGGAAATCGCTGATCACCCGATAACCGCTTTGCAGCTCCGGGCGTTTGACGTTGGCCAGCACCGTGCCGTTGTTGTCGGTGAGCGTCGCCGAGATGATCGCTGGCGAGCGCAGCAGGCCCAGGGTCAACTCCTGCGCCAGTTCGGCATCGATGTTGTAGGCGATACGCGAGGCCGGATTGTGGCTGATTTCCAGCAAAGACAGGATTTCACGGTTGATGGAAGCGTCTTCGCTGGCATAATCGATACCGATTTGCAGCAGGCTGAGCAGCGTGCCCAGAATGAACCCGACCAGCACGGTAAGCCTGGCTTGCTTGTACGACAGCCGGTGGGTGAATTTGATATCCATGGGGTGTTGAACCACTTCCGTTTCCCTTCGCTGCTCAAGCATAGTCGATCATGTATGGATACCGAGGTTCCCGAATCGCCTTGTAACAAGGCTTGCTCGGGTGATTGGGGTCTGTGTGTCGTCGCTGGATCGTCATCATCACTGTGAACGTGCCCGAGGAGAAGACGTGGATTCCCGATTGAATGCTTTTCTTGAACGCGCCGAGTCGGTTCTGGCGCGCATCGAACCGTTGTTGCCGGCGCCACGGCCGGTGATCGACTGGGGCACTTGTCTGGCCGCGCGCTGGCAGCGTGACGGGCGCAGCGGTTATCTGCTGCCGCTGGAAGTCAGCCTCGACATGCGCTTGTCGGACCTTATCGGTGTCGATCGTCAGTTGGAACAACTGGGCCGCAACACCCAACAATTTCTCGATGGCATGCCAGCCAACCATGCGTTGCTCTGGGGCTCGCGCGGTACCGGCAAATCGTCGCTGGTGCGCGCGCTGCTGGCTGAACACGCTGCGGCCGGTCTGCGCCTGATCGAGATCGAGCGTGACCATCTGGCGGATCTGCCGCGGGTGGTCGAGCAGATCGCCAAGCTGCCGCAACGCTTCGTGCTGTTTTGCGATGACCTGTCGTTCGAATCCGGCGAAGGCGATTATCGCGTATTGAAAAGCGTGCTCGACGGCTCGCTTGAGCAGGCGCCGGACAACGTCTTGCTGTACGCCACCTCGAACCGCCGCCATCTGGTGCCGGAAAAGGAAAGCGACAACGAAAACTGGAAGCGCGTCGATGGCGAACTGCACCCCAGCGAAGCTGTTGAAGACAAGATCGCGCTGTCGGACCGTTTCGGCCTGTGGCTGTCGTTCTACCCGTTTACCCAGGAACATTTCCTCAACGTTGTCGAACACTGGATCGGCCAGTTGGCGGCCAGGGCCGGCCTGAGCTGGCAGCGTGACGAAGCGCTGGACATTCTCGCCGTGCGTTGGGCCACCGGACGCGGCAATCGCAACGGACGTTGCGCGTATCAATTTGCCCGCTATTGGGTGGGCCTGAAATTGCTGGAGCACAAGGCATGATCGATTTGCAACAAAGTGGCCAGGGCCTTGAAGGCTATGGTCTGTTGGCGGCACAACTGGAGTCGCTGCTGGCGGACGAGCGCGATTTTATCGCCAACGCCGCGCAGTTCTCGGCCTTTCTGTTCAACCAGCTCGATGACCTGAACTGGGCTGGTTTTTACCTCAATCGCAACGAAGAACTGGTGCTCGGCCCGTTTCAGGGCCAGATCGCTTGCGTGCGCATTCCGTTCGGTCGCGGTGTGTGCGGTGCGGCAGCGGCCACCCGGCAAACCCAGCGCGTCGAAGACGTACATGCCTTTCCCGGTCATATCGCCTGTGACAGTGCGTCGAACAGTGAACTGGTCGTGCCGCTGGTCAAGGACGGCCGCCTGATCGGTGTGCTTGATCTCGACAGCCCGAAACTGTCGCGTTTCGCTGCGCAGGATCAGGCCGGCATCGAGCAGCTGGCGGCGATTTTCCTGCGTCTGACCGACTGCTGATCACGGATCGAGGCCAGCCTTGAGCAACAGGCTGGCCGGGTCGACGCTGTCGATCTGTGCCGGATCGAGAAAGCGCTCGGCGTACTGCCGGTACACGCCTTCGTTGATGAACAGGCCAAACAGCTGCGCATCGATGTGTGCTTCGCGACACATGGTGGCCATGATCGCCAAGGCTTCGCTCAGGGTCTTGGCTTTCTTGTAAGGACGATCGGCTGCGGTCAACGCTTCGAAGATATCGGCAATCGCCATCATCCGCGCCGGCAGGCTCATTTCCTCACGCTTCAAGCGTTTCGGGTATCCGGTGCCGTCCATTTTTTCGTGATGGCCACCGGCAATTTCGGCAATGCTCTCGAGGTGACCGGGGAAGGGCAGGTGGCTGAGCATCATGATGGTCTGCACCATGTGATGGTTGATCACATAGCGCTCCTCGCGAGTCAGCGTGCCGCGGCTGATGCTCAGGTTGTACAGCTCGCCGCGATTGTATTTGTAGCGCGGCACATCGAGCTTGAACCCCCACGGATTGTCTTCGGGAATCAACTCGTTGGGGTCACGTTCGAGCAAATGTTCGGGCTTGTCCGCCAACAGTTTTTCCCGCACCGGCAAGCTCGGCGCGGGTGTGCGCGCCTGACGCCGGTTCTCTTCCCACGACACGCCCAGACGGTCATCCAGCGTGCGCATCCAGGTGCGCTGCGCCAGTGTGTTCAGGCGTTGCAGATCGGCGTCAGCCATGGCCTCGCTGCCCAGGTTGCAACGTGCAACAAACGCAAAGTCATCATCCAGCGCCGCCAGCGTCGTGTCGCGCAGCCCCGCCAGGGCTGACTCATCGCCGCCCAGGGCAAGCGCCTGCCAATAGCCAACCCAGGCATCGCGTTTGAGCACTTCGAAACGGGTGCGGATTTCATGAATGCGGTCGTTGATGGTTTCCAGTTTGGTGGCCTTGTCGACCACATATTCCGGCGTCGTCACCTTGCCGCAGTCATGTAGCCAGGCAGCGATGTGCAGGGCTTCCCACTCATCTTCGCTGGGCTGATAGGCACGGAAGGCCGGCGCATTGCTGGCCGCAGCGGCCTGAGCGAGCATCAGTGTCAGCTCCGGCACCCGCTGGCAATGCCCGCCGGTGTACGGACTTTTTGCATCGATGGCACCGGCCAGCAACTGAATGAAAGCATCCAGTAGTTGTTTCTGCCGCGCTTGCAGTCGCTGACTCTCGATGCTCACCGCTGCCGCGCCGGAAACAGCCTGCAGGAAAGCGATGCGGTCGGGCCGCAGTTTTTCCAGGTCAGCGATGGTGCCGCTGTCGTTGACCAGCAAAATCAACAAGCCGATGGTTTCGTCATGGCGATTGTGCAGGCGGATGCCGATCAAATGAATGCGTGGCGCTTGCATAGACAGCAGCACTCTTTGCAGATCCCCGGCCTGATCGAAACCGAGATGGCTGACGACATTGTTGGCGCTGATCAGTCGCTCGAACCACTCGGGGCCGCTGCTGTGCTGCAGGTCGTGGCCCTGTATCTCGAAAGTTTCCAGTGCCTGAGGCGCGCCGTCGATGATCAGTCCATAAGGCTCCATGAGTGTGCTGTCGCTTTCGCGCAGGTAGATCAGCCCGGCCTGCGCCTGGGCAATCTGCACCGTTTCAAACAGCACCCGTTGCAGCAGAGAGGCGAAGCGCGTTTCGGCCCCAAGGGTGTCGGTGATGCGGAAGAAACTCGCCAAAGTGTCTTTCATGCGTGCCATCGACACGCTCAACTGATCGACTTCAAGTACCGGTGAGCGACGTGCCGAGGGAAAGTCGAAATTGAAACTGCGGATCGCGTCGGCTTCCTTGACCAGCGCGTGCAGCGGCTTGACCAGAATCCGCGAGATTACCCAGCCCAACGGCAGGCACAACAGCAGGATTGCCAGAGTGATCAGCGCACCCTGCCAGCGCAAACGGTAGGCATCGACCAGCAATTCGTCCTCCGGCACCAGCAGTGCCAACTGCAAGCCCTTCGGGCCACCTTCCTCGACAGTGCTGCGCGCGACGATCCAATGGCGGCCATCGGCACTCAGGCGATTGCCGCTGGGTGCGCCCGTCATCAGTGCGTGCAGGGCGGGGCTCAGATCCGCCGCCTTGGCCAGGCTCGCCGCGCTGCCTTCGACGATCAGGCGTTGGCTGTCAGGGTAGGCCACGGCATTGCCATCGGCATCGAACAGGGCGATTTCAGTGGATGGCGTGACGACATGTTTACTCAAGGTTGCCGACAGGGCGACCAGCGTCAGGTCGGCGCCGATCACTGCGTTGTCACCACTGCGCCGGGCCAGGGTGGTGCCGACGTTGTGCGTGGAGAAAAACACATAGGGTTCGGTGGTGATCTGTTCGCTTTGTTCGCGCGCCTGGGTGAACCAGGCGCGACTGCGCGGATCGTAGCGGTCGGCGAGGTTGTCCTGACGACCGACCGGCAGCAGGGCCGGGTCGAAGAACAGTGACTGCGAATGCAGGCTGCCCTGCGCGTCATGTTCGATGCTCCAGACCTGAAACGCTGCGGCCTCGGGCGCTTTGAGCAAGGTTTTAAGCGCGGCGCTGCGTAATGGCCGCACCATGAAAAAGTCGCCGTTGGCATAACCCAGATACAACGACGCCAGACTGGGGTTATCGGTCAGTGACTGGCTGAACGGCCTGAGCAAGGCCAGGCGTTGCTCCAGATTATCCGCCTGCGCGGCAGGATCGCCCGCCAGCAGGCTCAACAGATGACGGATCGGTTGATAGGTGGCGGCCATGTCCAGGCGCACGTCCTGTTCGATCCGGTTGAACAGTTTTTCGCTGCTCGACAGGATGATCTGGGTGGTCTGGCGGTAATGGAACAACCCCAGCACGATCCCTGTGAGCAGCAGCAGGCAGGTGAACATGACGCTAATGTGCACGTGCAGCGGAAACCGGCGTTGTTCCGGGCGCAGTGGGCTGGGCATTTCTGGCTCTCCATGATGGTTAACTCACTGCTCAGCACCCAGCATAGTTAAGGCAAGCTCATTGTGCTTTGCTCCGACAGCGCCAATTGTTGTTGCAAGGCCTGCTCCAGATCGAGCATCGCCTGGCTGCTCGCTTCGCAATGGCGGGCAAGCTCATCTGCTGGCGCGGCATTGATGCACGCCTGTTCAAGGGCTTCGCAACATTCGATGACCTTGGCCGCCTGCGCAATGCGCGCCGCGCCCTTGATCTTGTGCGCGACCGCCGCCAGCGCCGCGCGGTCATTGGCCGGGGCTAACGCCAGCAGCTCCTGGCGGTCGAGGTGGCTGCTCTTGAGCAGCTCGGCAAGCAAGCGGCGGGTCTGTGCCGGGTTGCCGCCAGTCAGCATGTCGAGGTTTTGCAGATCGAACGCCGAGCCTGACGACGCCGGCGTGATGCCATCGACCCATTCACTGAGCAGGCTCAGACTCAGCGGCTTGAACAGGCAATCGTCCATGCCGGCCTGTTTGCAACGCAGGACTTCCTCCGGTTGAGCGTTGGCAGTAAATCCCAACACAACGCAGGGTGGACTGCGCGTCTGCAGTTCATGCTGGCGAATGGCGCGGGTCAGCTCGTAGCCGTTCATCAACGGCATGTTGCAGTCGACAATCACCAGATCGAAGTGGCCAGCCTTCCACCGTTCCAGGCCGATACAGCCATTTTCGGCAACGCTGAAGCGATGGCCAAGAAACTCCAGCTGTTGACACATCAACAAGCGGTTGGCCGGATGATCATCCACCACCAGTACGCTCAGTGGCGTTCGCGCTGGCTTGATCTCGGCTTCGTTCTGGCCCCCGCTCAGCTGTGCCGGCAGCGTGTCCACAGCCAACGAAAGACACACTTGTGTGCCGATTCCCGGTTGGCTGCTCAATTGCAGTTGCCCACCCATCATTTCGCACAGGTTGCGACTGATCACCAGGCCCAGACCGGCGCCGCTGCGGCCATGTCGATTACCGTTCTGCGCCTGAGCGAATGGCGCGAACAGGCGTTGCTGGTCTTCGGCGCTGATACCGATGCCGCTGTCCTGCACGGTCAGTTGCATCAGCGCACGGCCGGGCAGCTCGGTGTTCATCAGGTCGAGCGTAATTCTGACATGGCCCTGCTCGGTGAATTTGATCGCGTTGCTGACCAGATTCGACAGCACCTGCTTGAAGCGCAGCGGGTCGAGATACACGTCGACCGCGAGCTCCGGTGGATTGAGCAGGGTTTGCAGGACGAGGTTTTTCTGCCGGGCGAGGCCGTCGAAGATGCGCGTGACCGATGCCACCGTATCGACCAGATTGACCCGCTCCGGACACAGGCTCAGGCGCCCGGATTCGATACGGGCGATGTCGAGAATATCGCCAATCAGACCGAGCAGATCCTTGGCCGAATGGTACGCAATGTCGATCGACGAGCGATCGGGGTGCTGTTGATCCATGCGTCTGAGGGTCAGCTCGAGCATGCCGATCACGGCGTTCATCGGCGTGCGGATCTCATGGCTCATGGTCGCCAGAAAGGTACTTTTAGCCCGGCTGGCCTCGTCCGCCTGCTCCTTGGCCGTGCGCAGCTCATCGAACAATTGACGGCGCTCGCTGATGTCGATCCAGCCGCCGATGATGCCCTGCACAGCGCCGCTGGAATCGCGATACGGCAGTATCCAGTGATAGATCGTCAGGCGCCGGTTGCCGATGTGCAAAGGCCGGTCGACCACCATCGGCGTGCCTTCGGCAACGACTCGCTGGTAGTCGGCGTGAAAGGCCTGCGCCTCGCAAGCATTGCTCAGGGTGCCTTCGACGACGCTTTTGCCAATCACATCCTCACGCTTGGCAGCGAAGACTTCGAGGTAGCTTTCATTGCAGCTTTGCAGCAAGCCCTGGCGGTCGCGTACGTAAATCGGATGCGGGGTGCCGTCCACCAGTGAACGCATGAACTCCAGCTGATCGCTCAGCGCACGTTCGGCAGCCTGGCGTTGCTTGATCTGGTGACGCATGTACGCGTTCCAGGCCAGTAGCAGCAACAACAGCAGACAGGCGACCAGAATGACCTGATAGAACAGGCGCTGGTAATTGTGCCAAATGTTCTGCGAGGCGGTGGAGTAACCGCGCCAGCGACCGTTGATCACGCCCAGTTCATCAGGCGCGATGCTCAGTAGCGCCTTGTTGATGATCGAGGTCAGTTCGGTGTTGTCACGCGCCGTCGCCAGTGAGAACGCGGCCTGGCCTGTACCGATGGTGGTGGTGATCTGCAGTGGCTGGTTGAAGATCCGCGAGGATATGAAGTAATTGGCGATGACCAGCGAATTCACCGCGCCGTCGACCTGGCCTTCGGCAAGCAGCGACACGGCGCTGAAGGTATCCGCCGTTTCAATCAGATGGATGCGGGGAAACTCCTCACGCAGGTAGTCGATGATCGGATTGCCCTGGGCGATGGCCAAGTGCTTGCCGCGCAACTGACCGAGATTGGTCGGGCCGTCGGCGCTCTTGCGCGTCAGCAAAACGTAGGAGTTTTCCAGATAGGGCCGACTGAAACTCAGGTGTTTCTCACGTTCTTGCGACGGCAGCAGCGCGGCGATCAGGTCTGCTTGATGGCGATCGATTTGCTGGATCATCTCCGCGTCGTTACGGCTGCGCCGGATCTCGAAGCGCAGGCCGGTGCGCAGGCGGATCAGTTCGAGCAGGTCGGCGCTGATACCGCGAAAGTTGCCGTCGTTGTCAAAGAACGTCAGAGGGGCGAAGGCCTCGTTCACCACCACGCTGACGACCGGATGCTGTTTGAGCCAGGCTTCTTCGCGCTCGGTCAGTTGCGGTTTCTGCTCGCTGAGCAGCAGATCGCTGCCGGCGCTCCAGCGTTTGGCAATGCTGTCGCGTTCGGTCGCCGGAACGGCTTTGATCACGTGGTCGATGATGCTCAACAGTTGCGGATTGCTGCGGCGCACGGCGAAGCTGAAACCCTGGGCTTCCTGCTTGCCGAAATTGGCCATGCGCACGTTGTTCAGGTAGCCCTTGTTGATCATGTAATGAGTGGAAAGGGTATCGCCGAGAAACACATCGGCCTGATCGAATGCCACCGCGTTGATCGCGTTCTGGTAGGAGGGGTAACAGGTGATCAGTGCTTTCGGATACAGCGCCCTGATCTCGGGCAGCGGCAGGTAGTGGTAGACCATGCTCAGCCGCAGCCCGGCGAGGCCTTCGCTGAGCGAGCGGGTTTCATCCTCGCGGGTGACCAGCACGGGCTGGTCGAAGGCATATGGGGTGGAAAGAGCGAGGTTGGCGTTGCTGGCTTCGAATCCGTTGGCGGTCCCGAGCAGGTCGACCTGGCCGTCGAGCAGGGCGCGGATTGCCGCATCGCGTGAAGGGAAACGCTGCACCCGGATCGGCAGACCAATGGCCTGGCTGAGCAGCCCGGCGTAGTCGGCGGTGAGGCCTTCGTAATCCTTGCCACTGACTGTCATGTCGAACGGCGGGTAGTCGGGCGCGGAGGTGCCCAATACCAGTTGTTTGCGTTCACGCAGCCACTGGCGCTGGGACGGGTCGAGCGTAACCGATACCGCTTCGCTCGCTGACCGGCTGAGCAAGGCGTAGTCCGGCGAGGTGTCGGGCTGGGCGAAGACGTTGCCGCTCAGGAGCAGACTTGCGCTCAACGCCAATAGATAGTTCTTCAAACGACTGGGCATGAGGCTCTCACACGAGTGCGTTGCGTTTGGCCATTTCGATAAGTTCTACAAGGGATTTGGCTTTGAGTTTTTGCATCAGGCGTTTTTTGTAAGTGCTGACGGTTTTATTACTCAGAAACATGCCTTTGGCGATTTCCTTGTTGGTGCGGCCTTGGGCAAAAAGTTGCAACACCATCAATTCGCGATCATTGACGGATTTGAACAGTTCAAGTTCGGCATAACGGACGTCGTCACTACGAACCGGATTCAATGCCTGGCTTGGGAAATAGTTGTAACCGGAAAGTACCGCTTTGATCGCACTGACCAGCTCGCTCAGGTCTTCCTGTTTGCAAACATAGCCTGAGGCGCCGGATTGCATGCAGCGAATGCCGAAGAGCGTCGGGCACTGGGCGGTCAGGATCAGGATTTTCAGCGGCGATCCCATGGCATTGAAGCGGGCCAGGACTTCCAGGCCGTCCAGTTTGGGAATGCTCACGTCGAGGATGACCAGGTCGGGCATGCATTCGCGGACCATCTGCATGGCATCGACTCCGTTGTCGGTCTCGCCGACGACCTTGTAACCTTCATGTTCGAGCAGCATTCGAACGGCGAGACGGATGACCGGGTGATCGTCGACGATAAAAACGGAGTTCATAATAAAATCCCATGCGAGCGCGAATAAAGCGCGCACCTTAGCTCAGTTGTATGAGCACTCGCAGGGAGTGACGAGGTCTTAGTCGTTGTATCGGATAAGTCCTACAAGCAATGAGGAAGCGGACTACGGTTGAACTGGGTTTGGCGTAAGGAAGTGCAGGATCGGGATGGGCTTTTAGTTTCGCTCTCTCGAGTTGTAAGTGTTGGCGGGGAACGCGTTTTTTTATTGTTTAAAGTTGCGGGTGTGTTGGGTTCTTATTTGGGTGAATATCCGTTGCTGCGGGTGTTGCTGCTGGCGGTTTCGCCCTTACGGCGAGTCCCTTTTTCAAACGCCGGAGTGCCGGCCCAGCAAAAAGGAACCAAAGGCTTTGCTCCTGCGTTCGGCCCTCGCAGGCTCGGGTTCCTTCGCTCCGGGGCCGATCCGGGCGCAGCGGCTACGGTTTGCTTCGCTGCACCTCTTTGCGCTGTGTACGACTTCGTCGTACGGTCGCTGCGCTCCCACGCCCGGATCAATCCCTGCGCTCAGCCTTCCGATGTCGCTGGTTAGGCAAGATCAAGAGCACGCGAGCTGACGCTCATTGTTGAGTGGTGAAAAGCGGTTGTTCGACTTGAAGTTTGTGGTGGATTCGCCCCTCACCCCAGCCCTCTCCCGAGGGAGAGGGAGCCGATCTGTGGGGGATTCAGAACTTGAGTTCGACTCGGTATCGAACGTCGGCATATCTCCCACATTCATCGCGGACAGTCCCCTCTCCCTCCGGGAGAGGGCTAGGGTGAGGGGCTGTTGATCTTCGCGATGCGCGGGGGCTCAGTGACTGGACCGTCCGGTCATTTCCAGTGCCATGTCGCTGGCGTAGCTGTCGGTCATGCCGGCGATGAAGTCGATCATGCGCAGGAACGAGGTGTGCAGCGAGCCTTGCGGGTCGGGGGCGTTGCTGCCGAGCAGGTCGAGGATGCGTCGGCTTTTGAACGACGGGGTGCGTCCGTTGTGTTGTTCCAGCGCGGCGCCGCAGAACGAGTTGAGGAGGATTTCCAGGGTGGTGTAGGCGCCGATTTCGTGCAAGGTCTTGCGTTTGTCCTGGAAGATTTTCTTGCGCGCGATGTCTTTGGCGTTGAGTACGCAGCGTTTGGCCGGGCCGTGCATGTGTTCGACCAGGTCGCCGTGCAGGGTGCCGGCGAGGAGGGCGTCCTGTTGTTCGACGAAGGCGCGTGCGGCGGCGTTGGTCAGGTGCTCGATGGCTTTGCCGCGCAGGATCGCCAGTTTGCGTCGGCGCGAGTCTTGTGGGCCGAGCAGGCGATAGGTTTCCGGCAGGTCATCGCCGACCAGGCCGAGCAGCAGCGCTTCGACTTCGGCGTATTCCAGCAGCTCCATTTCGAGGCCGTCTTCAAGATCGATCAGCGCATAACAGATGTCGTCGGCAGCTTCCATCAGGTACACCAGTGGGTGGCGTGCCCAGCGCTGATCTTCGATTTGCGGCAGGCCGAGTTTGTGGGCGATCTGCTCAAGCAGGGGCAGTTCGCTCTGGTAGCAGCCGAATTTGTGTTTCTTGTAGCCCAGCGAGTCGGCGTGACGTGCGGTCCACGGGTATTTGAGGTAGGTGCCGAGGGTGGCGTAGGTCAAGCGGGTGCCGCCGTCGAACTGGTGGTATTCCAGTTGCGTAAGAACGCGAAAACCCTGGGCATTGCCTTCGAAATTGAGGAAGTCGCCGCGTTCGGCGTCGCTCATGCCGTCGAGCCAGCCGCGCCCAGCCGCCTGCTGGAACCAGTGGCGGATGGCATCTTCACCGGAATGGCCGAACGGCGGGTTGCCGATGTCGTGGGCCAGACACGCCGATTGCACGACCATGCCGAGGTCAGCCGGGTCGCACCATTCGGGCAGCGCGCTGCGCAGGGTTTCACCGACGCGCATGCCCAGCGAGCGGCCGACGCAGCTGACTTCCAGCGAGTGGGTCAGACGCGTGTGAATGTGGTCGTTGCTGGTGACCGGATGCACTTGGGTCTTGCGCCCGAGCCGGCGGAAGGCGCCGGAGAAGATAATTCGGTCATGGTCTTTGTGAAAAGGGCTGCGGCCGAGTTCTTGCGGGCTGTGCAGCGGCTTGCCGAGACGTTCGCGGTTGAGCAGGGTGGGCCAATCCAAGGCTGTTTCTCTCCGTCAGGAAAACTCGAATGTTGGCCGCTAGCTTCCCGGTTCGTGCACGCGCCTGCAAGCGGAACTACAGGCCGGCAGCGTCGATGTCGATCAGCAGCAAGCGCTCGCCGTTGTCGAAAAACTGCCCGGCGGTGAGGCAATACTGATTGCTGGTGGCATCGCGGTAAGTGCTGGAGAGGGTCAAGCGGCGTTCTTCCCAGCCCTCGGCGAGCAGGTGATAGAAGTACGGCCGCCACGACCAGTTGTGGCCCAGATAACGGTTGTCGGCGACCCAACCTTGCTGGCGCCATTCCAGATTGGGCGTCAGTTGCGTACCGTGGCGATCGCATTGATAAAACCGCAGCAGCCAAGGAAAGGCGTCCAGTTTTGGCAGCGCGCTCAACGGTGCGTGGGCTTGCGCCCAGGCTTGCAGGATCGACATCAGTTCGGTCAGTTGCTGGCGCATCTGCATCAGTCGTCCGCGCTCGGCGAGTTTCTGCCGCACATAGCGCTGACGCAGTTCGGCGAAACGCTGCACAAATGCATCGGTGGGGAAGAACGCCTCTTGCGCTCGGGCAAACAGAAAACCCTGGACATAACGCGAGCCGCACTCGAGGGCAAAATTGAGCTGCGCCTCGGTCTCGACGCCTTCGGCAATGATCCAGCAGCCGGTCTTCTCGGCCATCTGCGCCAGTGCCTTGACCACGTCGCTGCTCGGCCCGCCCAGCGCCGCAGCCTGAAACAGGCGCATGTCGAGTTTGAGAATGTCCGGTTGCAATGCCAGCACCCGATCAAGCTGTGAGTACCCGGCACCGAAGTCATCGATGGCGATTCTGGCACCGGCCTCGCGATAACGCGCGACCACCTCGGCCAGGCGTTGGTCATTGCCGCCCAACTCGGTAATTTCGAAGACGATGCGTTGCGGATCGACACCGTGACGCGCCAGTTGCCGGAGGCTGGGCAATGCCTGCCCGGCACGCAGGCGGCTGATCCAGCGCGGTGACATGTTCAGGCTGAGAAACCAGTCCGGCGGAGCTTCGTGCAGGCGACTCAAAGCGTTATCACGGATCTGTCGGTCCAGGCGGCGCAGGGCAATCGCCGGCGTCCGCGGATCGGCGAACAACGGCCCGACCGAAGCCAGTTGGCCGTCGGCCTGGCGCAGGCGGCCCAGCGCTTCGACGCCTGCAATCAGTCCGGTTGCGGTATCGATGAAGGGTTGAAAGCAGGCGAGCGGTTGCCCGTCGATCACGGGGCCTCCTTGGTTCTTGTTTTGATGAACCCCGCCGGCCGGATAGGCGTGCGGGATTGAACCTGCGGATAACAGGTTCATCCCGCCGTCAGTGCAAGAATGTAGCCAGATGGATCACTTCAGCGTTTTGCCGAACTCTGCATGACCAGTTTGATCAGTGGCCCCAGCGTAGTGCCGAGCCGGATCAAGCGGCTGACGCCACCGGCGCCGCCGCTCTTCGCACCTTTGCCGGTGAGAAAACCCAGCAGCGTAACGGCGGCCACGCCCCATAACGGCGCGTGCTTGATGCCGAAACCGCTGTGCAGACCCTGCGTCATGCCACGCACGCGTTGCAACGGTTGCAGCACTTGCCCGGCCTCATGGCGGATTTCCTGGCGATGCATTTCCATGCGCAAACGAATCAGCGCCTTGCGCATTTCCCGGCGTGAGCTGTTATGCGGCAATTGCGGATGGCTCATGGCAGCAGGCGCTCCCGGTCGTTGGCGAGCTCTTCGAGCGTGCCGTGGAAAGGTGAGGACTCATCGAAGATAGCCGCCTTGAGGCGCAGTCCGCAGAAGATCGAGGCCAGGGTATAAAAAACGCACAGACCAATGATCGCGGCCAGACGATACGTGTCCCAGAACACGATCATCACCAGTGTCGATAACCCCACCAGCAACAACAGGGCAAAGACCAGGGCCAGCCCTGCGAACAGCAGCAGGCTGACGGTGCGCGATTTCTGTTCCTGCAATTCGATGCCGAACAATTCGACATGACTGTGCAGCAGACCGAGAACGGCGGCGCCCAGGCGTCGCGTGGAAGAGGCGGTGCCCGCAGTCGGGCCGGATTCACCGATCGACATGATCAGCGCCGAGTGGCCAGCAGGCCAATCAGAAAGCCGACGCCGGCCGCAATACCGACCGACTGCCATGGGTTGGCCGACACGTATTCCTCGGTGGCGGTCACCGCAGCCTGACCGCGTTCGCGCAGGCTGTCTTCGGTCAGTTTCAGGGTTTCGCGGGCACGCAACAGGCTGTCGTGGATCTGCGCACGCAGCTCATCGGCCTGATCACCGGCCAGGGTGGCGGTGTGCTCGAGCAAGCGCTCGGTGTCGGCGACCAGGGTCTGGAAGTCGTTCATCAGGATGTCTTGAGCAGTCTTTGCCTTGATGCTGGCCATTGGGTGGATCTCCGTAGTGACGTCTGAAGCGTTCGAGTATGAGCCTTGCGCGAAGGTTCAGTGGAAATGACTGGTACGACAATTGCTGTGTTGTGGTGCGTCGCCCGGCCATTGTGCGCTGTTGCCGGGCGCACGCCACGGGAAACCTTGTCCCGAATGATCGCGGTTCGTGTCAGCACGTCGACCGGGTGCGCCAAAGCAGTTCGCTGAATATGCCGTTCAGTGCCTGCCTGGCTGCAACTTGGTGCATGAAATGTGCGCATGAGCCGCTTTGGTGCCTTTTCTGCCGTTAGGTCTGCCTGCTTATGGAAAATCTGCAAAGCGCTGTGGACACGCTCGTTCACAGTTCCAATACCTTGTTCATTCTGATCGGTGCCGTGATGGTACTGGCGATGCATGCCGGTTTCGCCTTTCTGGAGGTCGGAACGGTCCGGCAGAAAAACCAGGTCAACGCACTGGCGAAGATCCTCAGTGATTTCGCCGTCTCGACGCTGGCCTATTTCTTTATAGGCTATTGGATCTCTTACGGTGTGACGTTCATGCAGCCGGCAGCGGTGTTGAGTGCTGATCACGGTTACGGGCTGGTGAAATTTTTCTTTCTGCTGACCTTTGCCGCGGCGATCCCGGCGATCATTTCCGGCGGCATCGCCGAGCGTGCGCGCTTCGTGCCGCAATTGTGCGCCACGGCATTGATCGTCGCATTCATTTATCCGTTCTTCGAAGGCATGATCTGGAACGGTAATTACGGTCTGCAAGCCTGGCTGACGGTGCAGTTCGGCGCCGCGTTCCATGATTTCGCCGGCTCGGTGGTGGTGCATGCCATGGGTGGCTGGCTGGCGCTGGCGGCCGTGTTGCTGCTCGGGCCGCGCAATGGCCGCTACCGCGATGGGCGTCTGGTGGCGTTCGCACCGTCGAGCATCCCGTTTCTGGCATTGGGCTCGTGGATTCTGATTGTCGGCTGGTTTGGCTTCAACGTGATGAGCGCGCAGACGCTGCAAGGCGTCAGTGGCCTGGTGGCGGTCAACTCGCTGATGGCCATGGTCGGCGGCACGATGGCAGCGCTGATCGTCGGACGCAATGACCCAGGATTTTTGCACAACGGCCCTCTGGCCGGGTTGGTGGCGATCTGTGCCGGTTCTGATCTGATGCATCCGGTCGGCGCGCTGCTGACCGGGGCGATCGCCGGCGCACTGTTTGTCTGGTGTTTTACCGCCGCTCAGGTGAAGTGGCGCATCGACGATGTGCTGGGTGTGTGGCCACTGCACGGCTTGTGCGGCGTGTGGGGCGGGATTGCCTGCGGGATTTTCGGCCAGACCGCGCTCGGCGGTATCGGCGGTGTCAGCCTGCTCAGCCAGTTGATCGGCACCGGGCTCGGCGTCGTGGTGGCGCTGCTCGGCGGCTTCGTCGTGTACGGCGTGATCAAGGCATTGCATGGTCTGCGCCTGAGCCAGGAACAAGAGTATTACGGTGCCGACCTGTCGCTGCACAAGATCGGCGCGGTGAGCCAGGATTAAGTCTCGGCATCGTCGGTACCGGGATAAAAACCATGCAGCAGGCGATAGCGGTCGATGCGCACCTGATCGACCTGTTCCTGCACTTTATGCGCGGGCAATCCGAGCATGATCAACGCGTGAGAGGCGAGCATCAGGCTTGACTCCAGAAGCTCCGGCACCACTTCGGTGGCGCCGGCGGCTTTCAAATCGGCCCATTGGCTGTCGTCGCGGGTGCGCACCAGAATCGGCACATGGCCGTTCAGCCTTCGCGCCTCCTTGAGAATGCGCAGGGCGACTTCGCTCTGATCCACGGCAATCACCAAGAGTCGTGCGCGCAGCAGGCCGACGGCGGTCAGCAGGTCGCCGCGCGACGAGTCGCCGTAATGGACGTCACTTTCGCCATTAGTGGCCTCCTGTACGCGCACCGGGTCATTGTCCAGAGCGATGTAAGGTTGCTTGGCGTTACTCATGAACCGCCCGATCGATTGGCCGACACGGCCGTAGCCGCAAATCACTACGTGTTGGTTGAGGTCGGCATTGAGCGCGCTGATCTCCTCGATCTGCGCTTCCTGATTGGGTTTGCGATGCAGAACTGCGGCGATGCGTGGCGCTGCACGCAGCAACAGCGGGGTCAGCAGCATTGAGCAGAACGTTGCCGCCAGCAGCAGTTCGCCCAAGCCCTCGGGCAGCATGCGGCTCTGTTGCATCTGCGCCATCAATGCGAAGCAGAACTCGCCGCCCTGGGCCAGCGCCAGTCCGCTGCGCCATGCCGTTTCGCTGTCGCTGCCGCGCCATTTCACCAGCAATGCCACAACGACGCCCTTGATCAGCATCAAGCCGACGGTGAGGCCGAGGATCGCCAGGCTGTGGCTGAGAAACAATTGCAGATCAATCAGCATGCCGATGCTGACGAAAAACACCCCGAGCAGGATGTCGCGAAAGGGCCGGATATCGGCCTCGATCTGGTGCCGGTAGTGGCTTTCACCGAGCAACATGCCGGCCAGAAACGCGCCGAGGGCAGGGGACAGGCCCAGCAGGTGGGTCAGCCAGGCAGTCAATAGCACGATCACCAGCGCCAGCAGCACAAACAACTCGGCCGAGCGCGAAGCCGCCACTTCATGAAACAGTCGCGGCAGCAACCAGCGACTGGCCAGCAGCAGACCGACGAACAGCACCACGGTTTTGCCTAGCGTCAACGGCAGCGCCCAATACCAGGCCTGCTCGCTGCTGCCGGCGAACACCGGGACCAGCGTCAGCAGCAATACCGCAACAACATCCTGAAACAGCAACACCCCCACCGCGTTCTGCCCATGGCTGCTGAACACTTCGCCCAGGCTACCCAGCTCCTTGGTGACGATCGCTGTCGATGAAAGCGAAAGCCCGGCGCCGAGCAGCAGCGCAGGTGTCAGCGGCATGCCCAGCAGCATCAACAGCAGCCCGAGCAGCGCGGTGCTGATCAGCACCTGCTGGCTGCCAAGGCGAAACACCACCTGACGCAGGGCAATCATCTTCGACAGGGAAAACTCCAGACCCAGCGAAAACAACAGAAACACCACGCCCAACTCGGCAACGTCCGGCAAGTGCTCGCTCTCGTTGACCCAATCAAATGCGCTTGGCCCGACCAGCAGTCCGACGCACAAATAGCCCAGCACCGGCGGCAATCGCAGACGTCGAAACAGGGCAATCACCACGAGTGACGAGGCGAGGATGATCAGCAGATTGGCGAACACTGGACACTCCGGCGGCGGCTTCAGGCTTTTCAAGCGTAGAAGCAAAAAGCCCGCAAGCATCGCGCAATGCGCTTTTCTGCGAACTGATGTGCGTCAGGGTTTTTCCAGCGTTGCGCTGTTACGGCACTGGAGCCTTTGGGCGGCGCTGGCTCGACGGCTTTTGCGCACCGGCCTAGAATAAAGCCCCACTCATTTTGCGGTTGAGCGCACATGCCTCCTGAATGTCAGCTGTTCGGCACTCTCGGGTGTCATCTCTGTGAAGTCGCTGAAGCCGAACTCATGCCTTTCGTCGAGCATGGGCTGCTGGTTGAACTGATCGATATTGCTGAAGATGAAACCTGGTACGAGGCCTACAGTTTGAGAATCCCAGTGCTGCGCCGGGTCGATACCGGGAAGGAACTCGACTGGCCGTTCAGCGCGGACGAGGTTGTCGCGTTTCTGCGTTGATCCGGATTCCCTGGCTTTTCCGCCGGTCGCCACCAGGTTCCATCCCTTGGCTTTTTGCGGTTTGTTCGGTTACTGTATGCCTATACAGTAAATGCGTCAGAGGGATGAACCGTGGTCAATGTCGAACAGTTGAAGAACAGCGTGAACCGGATGTCGGTTGACGTAGTACGCGAGGCGGTTCTTGAATTGCGCCTGGACGGGCTGGTCACGGAGGGCAAGACGCCTTTCAACAAACTGCATTTCAACACCTGTTTCGCCGAAATCGAGGCACTGTTTCAGCGTGCCGGTTACCACAAACAGCTGGATGTGGTCGGCTATCAGGGCTTGCTTTATGCCTTGTACGATCCGGGTCGCTGGGAGGCGGTCGACGTGCTGCGCTGGCTCAAGGAGTTCACCGAGGCTGCAGCGCTCAAGTCGATCCCGGCGTAAGTATTCTGCGCTAGTTAGGTTTCCCTCAGTGCTGGATAATGCGACTTCGCATTGAGGGTCCGAACTTCCATATGTCCACTCCAACATTCTCTGCCGCCCACACCCAGGCGAGCACACTCTATCTGCCGCCAGGTCATTGGCTGACCGTACTCGATTGTCTGTGTGAGCATTTCAGTGCCATTGGCCGCGAGCAATGGCTGGACCGGATTGCCCGAGGGCGTGTTCTGGATGGCAACGGTCAGCCGATCGACGTGAACCTGGCGTACAGGGAAGGTTTGCGCATCCATTACTTTCGCGAAGTGCCGGACGAGAAGCCGATTCCGGTGGTCGAGACGATACTGTATGCCGATGAACACCTGGTCGTGGCGGACAAACCGCACTTTCTGCCGGTGACGCCGGCCGGGGAGTACGTTGAACAAACGTTACTGCGCCGCCTGATCCGGCGCCTGGACAACCCTCATCTGGTGCCGCTGCACCGTATTGATCGACATACCGCAGGGCTGGTGATTTTCTCGGCCAATCCGCGGACCCGTTCGGCCTATCAGTCGTTGTTCCCTACGCGCCAGATCGACAAGCGCTATGAAGCGATTGCCCCAGCGCTGCCGGATGTGGAATTTCCCTTGGTGCACAAGAGTCGTCTGGTCGACGGCGAGCCGTTCTTCCGCATGCAGGAAGGGCCGGGCGTCAGCAATACCGAAACGGCGGTGCAAGTGCGAGAAAAGAACGGCGACTTGTGGCGCTATGGGCTGTTTCCGGTCACCGGCAAGAAACATCAACTGCGCGTCCACATGACTGCATTGGGCGCGAGCATCTGCAATGACCCGTTTTATCCGCAGGTATTGAAAGATGTCGAGGATGACTACGCCAACCCGCTGAAGCTGCTGGCGCAGGGGCTGAAATTCATTGACCCTGTGACGGGAGAGGCGCGTGAGTTCGAAAGCCAGATCACGCTGCAGTGGTGACTCCCAGGCACTTTCGAGCGCCCATAAAAAAGCCCGCAATCAATGCGGGCTTTTCTGTATCCGGTCGACCAGAACTTACAGTTCTTTAACGGTACGCACCTGATCCTTGTTGATGCGGGTCTCTTTGCCGTCCAGTTGCTGGAACTCGTAGAAGCCCGAATCGTCATCGTATTTCGGGGTGTCGACGGCCTGGATTTCGCGACCGTCATTCAAGGTGATCACTGTAGGCGAGGAGCAACCGGCGAGGGTGGCCAGGCCCAGTGCGAGCATGAAAGTGGCGAGGGTCCGTTGAGTCATGAGTGTGTCTCCGAATGGGAATTCTTTTGGTTACTGAGCTTGAGACGTATACAAGGCGTGAGAGTTCCTTGAATGGTGTCAGTCTGACACAGTGTTGTAAGCGTTTAACAGTTCGGGGGTATTGAGGTTGGCCAGACGCGGGTCGTTGTCCGGGCATTGCAACGCCGTCGCGCCGAGACTGCGCATCACCCGGCCGGGACTGCGTTCACCGGCGTTCCAGGCGTCTTCGAAGGCCGCCGAAAGGCTCAGCGGGATCATGCAGAGCAACGGTTCCCAGTGTTCGCCATGGCGCAACATTAAAGGTTTTTCAGAATTCAGCTGCGCCGTCTCGCGCATGCTCTGCAGCAATGCGGCGTCAATGCGCGGAACATCGCAGGGCAATACCAGCAAGTGTGTATGGCGCGCGGCTTTCAGGCCGGCGCGAATCCCGGCCAGTGGCCCGGGGAAATCGCCTTCATCGTCAGCGACCAGTTGATCGGCAAAAGCCGCGTAGCGCTCGCGATTGCGGTTGCAGGAAATAATCAGGTCGTCGGTCAGCGCACGGACCTTGCGCTGCAGATGCGCGATCATCGGCTCGCCGAGCCATTGCACCAATCCTTTGTCCTGCCCACCCATGCGCTGGCCGCGTCCGCCTGCCAGCAGCAGGATCGAGCAGGGCGGCGGTGGCGTGTTGATAGTCATTGCATCCCTCCACAGGGGCGGCGAAAAAACGGGGCGCTGTGATATAACACCGGGCTGTTTCTCCTACAACTGGATGAGCCTATGAAAGCCAAGGCTGATGTACCTTTCGTGCCGCTTAATATTGCGGTGCTGACTGTCAGTGATACCCGAACATTGGAAACCGATACTTCCGGCCAGGTCTTCGTCGACCGCTTGACGGCGGCGGGTCATAACCTGGCGCAACGCGTTCTGCTCAAAGATGATCTTTACAAAATTCGCGCGCAAGTCGCCAACTGGATTGCCGACGATGTCGTGCAGGTGGTGCTGATCACCGGCGGTACTGGTTTCACCGGTCGCGACAGCACCCCGGAAGCGGTGGCCTGCCTGCTCGACAAACAGGTCGACGGCTTTGGCGAATTGTTCCGGCAGATCTCGGTAGCCGATATCGGCACTTCGACCGTGCAATCGCGCGCGCTGGCCGGTCTGGCCAATGGCACGCTGGTGTGCTGCCTGCCGGGTTCGACCAATGCAGTGCGTACCGGTTGGGACGGCATTCTCGGTGAGCAGTTGGACGCCCGCCATCGTCCGTGCAATTTCGTCACGCATTTGAAGCAGGCGGCGCCGTGTGAAACCCGTGGCTAAGCCGGGCAAGACCGGGGCCTTGATGCCGGTCGAGGTGGCACTGGCTCGACTGCTGGAAATGGCTGAGGCCTCACCGATTGTTGAGTATGAGAGCCTGCCGTTGGCGCAGGTTCAAGGGCGAGTGTTGAGAGAGGACCTGTTTTCCACGCTGGATCTGCCGCCCTGGCCGAACTCTGCCATGGACGGTTATGCACTCAACCTCGGCGATTGGAATGGCCAACCGCTGCCGGTCAGTCAAAAGGTGTTTGCCGGGCAGTCTCCCGAACCCTTGGTGCCGGGTACCTGTGCACGCATTTTCACCGGTGCGCCCGTGCCGGCGGGCGCGGACTGCGTGGAGATGCAAGAGAACGCTGACGTCGAGGCCGACGGTAAAGTGCGCTTCCTTGAGCCGATGAAGGCAGGGCAGAACATTCGGCCGCAAGGGCAGGAAACCACTATCGGTGAGCTGGTTCTGCCGGCCGGAACGAGGCTCGGTCCAATCGAGCAGGGGCTTGCTGCATCGCTGGGCTGTGCCGGGCTGAAGGTGGTGCGCAAGGTTCGCGTGGCGGTGATTTCTACGGGCGACGAACTGGTTGAACCGGGTCAGGCGCTGGGACCGGGGCAAATCTATAACAGCAACCGCGTCTTGCTGTGCAGCTGGCTGCAACGGCTTGGCTGCGAAGTGATTGATGCCGGCATTCTTCCCGACGATCTCGCCACCACTCGCGCCCGGCTTGGTGAGTTGCAGAGTGTCGATCTGATTCTTTCCACTGGCGGGGTGTCGGTGGGTGAAGCGGATTTTCTTGGCATCGCCCTGCGCGAGGAGGGCGAACTGGCGCTGTGGAAGCTGGCGATCAAGCCAGGCAAACCACTGACCTGTGGTCACTTTCGCAATGTACCGGTCATCGGTTTGCCGGGAAATCCCGCCTCAACCCTGGTGACCTTTGCGCTGCTGACCCGCCCCTATCTGTTACGACGCCAGGGTGTGCGTGACGTCGAACCGTTGAAAATCACTGTGCCAGCCGGTTTTGCCTGGCCTGTGGCAGGCAATCGACGTGAGTATCTGCGCGGAAGACTCGAGAAGGGACGGGCGACTGTATACCGCAACCAGAGCTCTGGGGTCCTGCGTAGCGCGGTGTGGGCGGATGGTCTGGTGGAAATACCTGAAGGCCGCACATTGAACGAAGGTGAGGAGGTGGCGTTCATCCCGCTGAGTGAACTGCTGGGCTGATCGCGGTCTTGCGAAGGCAGGCGTCGGCTGACTCAGGCGGCGCCTGCAATGACTCAAGCCATCAATGGCTCATCAGGGTAACGAGCTGGTCGAACCGGCTGTTGGCCACCCAGCCCAAAAGCCCCAGCACCACCGCCATCGCACCGGCCGAATAGGCGAGCCGGTGTTTGATCGTCCTGACATCACTGCGGACTTCGTCCATGTCCCGACGAAGGTATTTGAGATGGGTTTCAAGCTCGGTAACACGAGGTTCCATTTCAACTTCTCCAGCCGTTCTGGCGCTGTTTTTAAAGTCCGACTTTTGATTTGTACGACTTTCACCGAGAGGGCCTACTGGACTCAATGGCATTCGCGCTTCATGGCTTGGCATGGAAGCATCCACCGGCTGTTTCAAATATTCGCTTGCAAGGTTTTCCGGCTCCCCGACTGACAGAAGCACTGAGGGTGTATCCACTCATTACATGCACATCCTTGTGTATTTGAAATTGAAGATTGATACCGCCTGCACACGGTGACCGAATGCTCGAAGGGGGTCAATTAAGCCGATTCCGCATGTTTTGTAAGAAAAAGTACTGCCTTGTAGGACGGCTGGCGCGCAACGCAGAATTTATTGAGGGTGGCGGGGCTTTTTTGCCTGCCGCAGTGGTCAAGATGTTTCAATCGATTCGATTATGGGGAGTGACGTGATGAGTGAGCGCCGGGCGCTGTTGATTCTGCATGGCAAGCAGGCCCTCAACGAGGCGGTTCGCACCGCCGTCGAGGACAAGCGCAAGCAAGGCTGGGAGCTGGCCGTGCGCCTGACCTGGGAAGCCGGGGACGCTCAGCGCTGGGTGAATGAGGCGTTGGCGCAGGGCTACCCGACGATCATCGCCGGCGGAGGCGATGGCACCCTGCGCGACATTGCCGAAGCGCTCGCGGCGCAGCCGGGCAAAGCCAGCCTGGTGCTTTTGCCCTTGGGCACGGCCAACGATTTTTCCCGCGCCGCCGGGGTGCCGCTGGAGCCTGCCGAAGCACTGGAACTGCTCGATGTGCCGCCGCACGACATCGACGTCGGCGAGGTTGGCGGGCAGATCTTTCTCAACATGGCCACCGGCGGTTTCGGCAGTCAGGTTACGGCCAACACGTCTGAAGATTTGAAGAAAGTCCTTGGCGGCGCGGCTTATCTGTTCACCGGGCTATCGCGCTTCAGCGAGTTGCATGCCGCCTATGGCGAACTGCAGGGGCCGGACTTTCACTGGAGCGGCGAACTGTTGGCGCTGGGTATCGGCAATGGTCGTCAGGCTGGCGGCGGACACGTGCTGTGCCCGCAGGCGTTGGCCGACGATGGACTGCTCGATATCAGCATTCTGCCGGCCCCACAGGAGTTGGTAGGCACATTGAAATCGCTGCTGAGCGAGGGTTTCGGTCTCGACAATCTGTTTGTGCGAACCCGTTTGCCGTGGGTTGAAATCAAAGTGGCCGAGGGGCTTTGCATGAATCTCGACGGCGAACCGCTGGAGTGCAACAGCCTGCGCTTTGAAGTGCGTCCGGCGGCATTGCGCGTGCATTTGCCGGAGCATTCACCCTTGTTGAGCAGTACTGAAGCGATCAGTCGTCAAGGCTGATGATCTGTTCGCGCACGGCGAACAGCACGAGGCCCGCCACGTCGAAGATCTGCAGACGCTTCATGATCTGTGAGCGGTGGGTTTCGACCGTTTTGATGCTCAAGCCCAGGCCATTGGCGATTTCACGCGTGGACTTGCCGCGCACGATCAATCGCAGGATTTCCAGCTGGCGCGCCGTCAGGTTGTGTGAGTCGGCAATGTCCGGCTGCTGGTTCTGATTACGGGTCAGCGCCTGATTGATCACGGTATGGGCGATGGCCGGGCTCAAGTAGCGCTCGTTGTTGCGCAAGGCTTCCAGGGCATGTTCGAGCTCGGTAGCGGTGGTGTCCTTGAGCAGGTAACCGTGGGCGCCAGACTCCAGCGCCTGCATGATCAGCGCCGGATCGGTGTGCATCGACAGGATCAGCACCTTGCTCTGCGGTCGTACGCGCTTGAGGCGTTGCAGCGCTTCCAGGCCGCCGGTTTCTTTCATGGAGATATCCAGCAACACGATGTCGGGGTTCAGTTGCTCGACCATCTCGAGCAATTGCGAACCATCATTGGCTTCGCCAATCACCGCATAACCAGGAATATCCAGTACCAGAGCGCGCACGCCGGCCCTGATCAGCGAGTGGTCATCCACCAGAAGTAAGTTGCAAGTCAACGCATAACCTTATTCGTACTGGCCCGTTCGAGTGCGCGCGGCGCCCACGGGAAAAGTGCTTCGATCTGGGTGCCTTTGCCCGGCTCGCTGACGACGCTCAGGGTGCCACCCAGTTGCTCGATTCGTTCGGCCATCCCGGCCATGCCGCGCTGTCCTTCACGACCCGGATTGGCTGCCGGGAAAAATCCCGCGCCATCATCACTGATCAACAATGTCAGGCCTTCAGGCAGGCGCTGCAAGCGTACCACCAGATTTTTCGCCTGGGCGTGACGAAGAATATTGGTAACCGCTTCCTGGGTAATGCGAAAGGCGGCGACTGCCATTTCTTCCGGGATGCCATTGAGCCGTTGCTGGCAATCGAGGCTCCATTGCACGCTGGTGTTGGCCAGGGTCTTGAGCAGATGTGCACGCAAGCTGGCCTCGAGTCCCAGACTGATCAACTGGCGCGGATTGAGAATGGCCGATACGTCGCGCACTTTGTTCAGGGTTTCTTCGAGGGTGTCGCACAACACCGTACATTGTTCCTGCGAGTCGGGCGGCAGGCGGCGTTTGAGCCACTCGCTCTGCAGTTTCGCCGCGGTCAGCAACTGGCCGATATCGTCGTGCAGTTCGCGGCTGAGGCGGTGGCGCTCGTTTTCCTGGACTTGCAGCAGACGGTCGGCGAGTTCCTGCGGCTGAAACTTGATCGATTTGCGCGACAACCGATATTGCACCCAGACACAGGCCGTAGCGGCAATTTGCAAGAGCAGCAGACCTACACTGAAAGAGGCTGAAAAAACATAGGTCAATACACTGCCCAGTGTCGCCGCAACAGACAGGACCAGCGTGAACCGACGCGCGTTCTCCCGCGAGGGTGGCCATTGGGTAATTGACTTGAGACTGGCGTACATAACGGATGGAGCCAATGAATGTTCGCTGCGGGCAGACCGGCCGGAGCCTGGCGGGTCTCTGTCTGAAAATACTGTCAAATATGGCAACGCTTTCAACATGGCCTGGAGCCCCTGTTGTTTATGAGCTTCAGCGGATAACCATCGACTGAAAGCACCGTGCCATTAATTCGAGAACAACTAACGGGCGACATAATACCACTTAAGATACCGTTGGTCGCGCTTGCTATATATGTCCATTCAGTCAGGAAATACATAGTTTGCACGTCAGTTCCAAAGCAACAAAAGTCGGTTTTGACTGGATTTGAAAGAAGGCCGGCGGTGCCCGAAGTTGTGCTTCCCGAGACACAGGCAAACCCTGAGGCCGACAGGAAAAAGGGCGGGCGATCAATGCTGATTATTTATATCGTTTTGTCGCTGACAGGTATGGACTATTCAATTACGACAATAGACTCGTGTGTCCGGTAACGCTCACTGCGCCACGGCGATGAGTCAGGCCTGGCCCGAGTAAGGCATTTGCGGCAAACGTTTGCTTGTCAGCGGCGACTGAATCGGGCTTTGACCGACCTGAAACGCCAGCGCTTCGATCAGCGAAGCCTGCTCGCTTTCATCCAGACTCAATTGTCCGGTCTTCTGATCAACCAGCTCAAGCTGCCAGGCCATCAGGGTGAAACAGTCCTGCAAGGCTTGCAGAGCCTGATCATTGAGGTCGACACGAGCATGATTGAGGTCAAGCAGGCTGTGGATGTGCAGGGAAAATTCTGAGATCGACTCCAACGCCAGAGCTTCCGCCCTGCGCGCAAGCTTGAGCAAGGTACTGAGCATGCACTCGATGGCGTCCTTGTCATTGCTGATCAATTGCAGATGGCTCAGGCATTCCTCGGACTTCGCCAAGAGTGTCTCAGCCTCGACAAGAAATTCGGGAAAGCGTTGTACCCAGTCTTTGCGGTCGATTGGCATGCTTATCTCCACAACGTCATGTCTGATGAAGGAATGCCGTGTGTGGCGACGATCATGAACCGTCGGCAGATCGCGCCCGGCCGTGCAAGTGCACAGACTGGGAGTTTCCAGAGGGTTTGTTGCCACTGAACTGCGATCGCACACAATAGCCTGACTCCGTTCATGCAATGAGAATGGCGTCACATTAATGGCTATTGGATACTGCGAATATCAGGTTGGGCCTGATTGTCCCTAGGGGAATCCCTTAGGTGCGGGAACCTATGACGCAAACCGAGGTCGCGCCGCAGATAAAAGTAGCAGATGAAAATCACTGCGCCAGTAAAGCATGATGTTAATGTGACATCAATGGCTGTTCATGGCATTTTTAACGGGCTCTTTATGGCAATCAAGAAGCGCCATGTGCAGCCGATAACCTCACATAAGTGAATTCATCAGAACAAGCCCAGGAGTCATTGATGGCCGGCATTCTCGACACGGTAGACCAACGCACGCAACTGGTGGGTGAGAATCGCCTGGAAATTCTCATGTTTCGACTGGCCGGGCGGCAGTTGTTTGCGATCAACGTGTTCAAGGTTCAGGAAGTGCTGCAACTGCCGAAGCTGACGCTGATGCCGCAGCGTCACCCGTTTGTCTGCGGTGTGGTCAACCTGCGCGGCCAGACCCTGCCGGTGATCGACCTGTCCCAGGCGATCGGCATGCGCCCCTTGGTGCCAGGGCCGAACAGCACGATCATCGTCACCGAATATAACCGTTCGGTGCAGGCCTTCCTGGTGGGCGGTGTCGATCGCATCGTCAACATGAACTGGGAAGCCATTCTGCCGCCACCGACCAGCGCCGGTCGCCAGCACTATCTGACAGCCATCAGCAAGGTCGACGATCAGTTGGTGGAAATCATCGACGTGGAAAAAGTCCTCGCCGAAATCGTCCCGTACAACGCCAAGGTCTCGCGCGACAAGCTTGACGATCCGGTGCTGGAACGCGCCCGTGGCCGAGAAGTGCTGCTGGTCGACGACTCCAACGTGGCGCTGTCGCAGCTGCGCGACACCCTCGGCCAGCTCGGGGTGAAAATGCACATTGCCAGCGACGGCCTCAAGGCACTGAACATGCTCAAGGCCTGGGCCGATACCGGCGTGCACATGACCGACAAACTGCTGATGATCTTCACCGACGCGGAAATGCCGGAAATGGACGGCTACCGTCTGACCACCGAAATTCGCAACGACCCGCGTCTGCGTGGCCTGTACGTGGTGCTGCACACCTCGCTGTCCGGCAGCTTCAACGATTCGATGGTGAAGAAGGTCGGCTGCGACAACTTCCTGTCCAAATTCCAGCCGGACAAACTGGTCGACGTGGTGCGTCAGCGTTTGATGCTCGACGAAGTCCCGGCCTGACCGTCATTGCGCTGGGGAGCGAGCCCGCTCGCTCCTGCAGTGGTTGCCCTTTGATTCCGTATTCAAGCTCGTATAGGGTGGCGGCTTCCACCACAAGGAGCTGGCCATGCTGCGTCTGAGCGCGCTTTATCGTTACCCGTTGAAATCCGGCAAGGGCGAAGTGCTGCAAAGCGCCGAACTGGACAAGCTGGGATTGGCGGGCGACCGACGCTGGATGCTGGTGGACGAGGCCAGCGGGCGATTCCTGACCCAGCGTGCCGAAGCGCGGATGAGCCAGCTCTCGGCGTTGGGGAATGCAGCGGGTGGCTTGAACCTTGCTGCCCCGGAACAGGGGATGATCGAAGTCGCCTTGCCTGCTGAAGAGGCCGAATTGCGCGGCGTAACGATCTGGCGCGACACCTTGCGTGTGCCGGACGCCGGCGAGGAAGCAGCGCGCTTCGTCAGCGATTTTCTTGGCAAGCCGACACGTCTGGTGTACATGCCGCTGGATCGCGCGCGCGCGACACAATCGGGTTTCGGCAAAGACGACGATCAAGTCGCCTTCGCCGACGGCTATCCGTTGCTATTGATTGGCGACGCTTCGCTACAGGACCTTTCCGGCAAGGTCGGGCGCTCGCTGGAGATGCTGCGCTTTCGCCCGAATCTGGTGATCGAAGGCAGCGCGGCTTACGCTGAAGATGGCTGGAAGCGTATTCGCGTCGGCGATATCGAGTTTCGCGTGGTCAAGCCGTGCTCGCGCTGCATCATGACCACCGTCGACCCGCAAACCGGCGAGCGCAGTGCCGATCGCGAGCCGTTCGCCACCCTGCAAAAGCATCGGGCCACGGCCGATGGTGCGATGTTCGGGCAGAACCTGGTCAATGACAGTAACGGTTGCCTCGAAGTCGGGATGCCGGTGGAAATTCTCGAATAAATCTGCACGCAAATAAAAATGCCCGCGTTTTAAACGCGGGCATTTTTTTGCGCTGGATTGAACCGCCGTATCAGCCGCGATATTCGCACAGGTAAGCAGTGTCGACCGCGACCTTGAGCTGGAACTTGCTGTTGGCTGGCACGTTGAACTGGCTGCCGGCGGCGAAGGTTTCCCAGTCGCTGCTGTCCGGCAGCTTGACGGTCAGGGCGCCCGACACGACATGCATGATTTCACGCTGGCTGGTGCCGAATTCGTATTCGCCCGGGGCCATGACGCCGATGGTCGCCGGACCTTCAGCGGTGCCAAAGGCGATCGACTTGACGGTGCCGTCGAAGTACTCGTTGACTTTAAACATGGGCGATTCCTCGAAAAGGGCTGAAAAGGGGCCGGCCAGTATGCCCAAGGCGTTCAGCCTCGTCACGTCTCTAAATCGGTAACACCAGTGGCAATAACCGCGCCGTGTTGCGCGCGTCCTCCAGCGCCCGATGCTGCTGACCGCTGAATTGCAGACCGGCCAGCTGCAGCGCACCGTTGAGGCCCAGCGGCCGCTCCAGGCGCCGGGCCTTGGCGAAGCGCTGCTTGAGGTTCATGTGCGGCACCCGGCTGAGGCCACTGTCGATGTGCAGTCGCTGCCATTCCTGCAGCAATTGCTTGCGATCGTAATCGCCCCAGCTGACCCAGCCTTCGAGGCGCGATTGATGCTGGGCCAGCCAGCGCTCGAACGCCGGCCAGACGTCGTGCAGCGGTTGCGCGGCATCGATATTGGCCTGGGTGATGTGCGTCAGTTCGCGACAGAACGGGGTGAGCAACGGCCGCCGCGTCGGTTTGACGAAGCGCTGGAAATGATCCTGCTCGCGTCCGGCGCGATCGACGAGGGTCGCACCGATCTCGATAATTTCCATTTCGGTGACCGGCCAGCCACCCTCATCGGTGGTGGCTTCCAGATCAATGACCAGCCAGTGGGGCATCGCAGGGTTCCTGATTTTCGCGTTCTGATATCTCAGAGCGTAGTCAAAACCCGCATCGGTGTGTGGGCGACTACTCGACCTGCAACAGAACCTGACGATTTTTTACCTGATCGCCAACCTTGACCTGCACCCGCTTGAGCACGCCGTCGATGCCGGCCTTGAGCGGGTGCTCCATTTTCATTGCCTCCAGTACCACCAGCAACTGACCTTTGCTGACCGCGCTGCCTTCGCTGACCAGGACGTCGACGATGGCGCCGTCCATCGGCGCTTTCAAGGTGCCGGAGCTGACGCTGGTCTGACTGTCGATCACCGCATGAGTTCGATCCTCCAGCCGCAGACTGCCCGGATGGCTGAACAGCCAGAGCTGTGCGCCCGCCAGTTGACAGGCGTGGCGCTGGCGCACGCCATTGACGGCCAGCGTCAGCGAATGCGCGTCGAGGTCGATGAGTTGCAGATCGAGCGTGCGTTCACCGACGCTGACCTGAAAAATGTCTGGCCCTTGAGCGTGCAGTTGCAGCGTCCAGTTCTGCTCATCGAAGCCGAGGCGGTAAGTCAGCGGTACGCTGGCGTTGTTGCGCCAGCCGCTCAGCGGCGCTCGGTGCTGGCGTGCGCTGGTCTGATAGAACAGCAGCGCCGCAATCGCCAGTTCCTCGGCGCTGGGCACGTAACGATGCAGGTCGGGGTGATCGCTGAAATGCCGGGCAATGAAGGCGGTACTGAATTCACCGCTGACGAATTGTTCATGCTGCAACAGGCTGGCGAGCAGACGCTGATTACTGTGCACGCCTAACAGCACAGTGTCCTGGACCGCGCGCAACAGCTTGCGCCGCGCCTCTTCCCGGGTGGCGCCATGGGCGATCAGTTTGCCCAGCATGGGGTCATAGAATGGGCTGACCGCTTGCCCTTCGAGCAAGCCGTGATCTATCCGCGCACCGTGGCCGAGCGCTGGCTCCCAAGCCTCGATACGCCCGGTCTGCGGAAGAAAATCCTGCGTCGGATCTTCGGCGTACAGCCGCACTTCCATGGCATGGCCATTGAGTTGCACCTGATCCTGAGTCAGCGGCAGTGGCTGGCCTTCGGCAATCTGTAATTGCCACGCCACCAGATCGACACCGGTGATCAGTTCGGTGACCGGATGCTCGACCTGAAGTCGTGTGTTCATTTCCAGAAAATAAAACTGCCCTCGCGCGTCGAGCAGAAACTCCACGGTGCCGGCGCCGACATAATTCACCGCGCGGCCGGCCTTCAACGCTGCTTCACCCATGGCTTGGCGCAACTCGGCGGTCATGACCGGGCAGGGCGCTTCTTCGATGACTTTCTGATGGCGCCGCTGGATCGAACAGTCGCGTTCGCCAAGGTAGATCAGGTTGCCGTGATGGTCGCCGAACAGCTGCACTTCGACATGCCGGGGTTCGACCACGGCCTGTTCGAGAATCAATTCGTCGCTACCAAAACCGTTCAACGCTTCCGAACGTGCGGTGCGCAGTTGCGCCGGCAGTTCAGCCGCGTTGTGCACCAGGCGCATGCCGCGCCCGCCACCGCCGGCACTGGCCTTGATCATCAACGGGTAGCCGATGCGCTCGGCTTCGCGCAACAAGGTCGCGTCGCCTTGCGCAGCGCCCTGATAGCCGGCGATGCACGGCACGCCGGCGTCGAGCATGGCGAGCTTCGACAGGCGTTTGCTGCCCATCAGTTCGATGGCTTCGACGCTGGGGCCGATGAAGGTCAGCCCGGCCCGTTGGCAGGCGCGGGCGAATTCGGCGTTTTCCGAGAGAAAGCCATAGCCGGGATGGATCGCGTCGGCGCCGCTGCGGCGGGCGGCGTCGAGGATTGCCGGGATGTTCAGGTAGGACTGCTGCACCGGGGGCGGGCCGATGCGCACGGCCTGATCGGCCATCTTCACGTGCAGCGCATCGGCGTCGGCATCGCTGTAGACCGCAACGGTGCGGTAGCCGAGGGCCTGGGCGGTGCGCTGGATGCGGCAGGCGATTTCACCGCGGTTGGCGATGAGGATTTTCTGGAGGGTTGGCATGGGCTGTTTCCTCGGAAGTTGCGTTGCATGTGCTGGCCTCATCGCTGGCAAGCCAGCTCCCACAGGTTTTGTTAACGACGCAAATTCCCTGTGGGAGCTGGCTTGCCAGCGATGCTTTTAGATAGCCCACCGCGGTTTACGCTTTTGCATGAAAGCCAGGGTGCCCTCGATCCCTTCTTCGCCCGTCACCGCCTCGCTGAACCACTGCGCGGCCTGATCAAGCAATTCACTCGACGGCTGCCCGGCACTGGCCAGCAGCAACTTTTTGGTCACGGCATTCGCCTGCGGCGCGCAACGCAGCACTTGCTGCAGCACCTCATCCAGTCGTTCGGCCAACGCCTGCGCATCGCGCTCGACAAAATGCACCAGCCCCAGTTGCTGAGCCTGATCGCCATCGAAACGCGCTGCGGTCAGGGCCAGGCGCCGGGTTTCGCTAAGGCCGATGCGCTGCACCACAAACGGCGCGATTTGCGCCGGGATAACGCCGAGACTGGTCTCCGGCAAGCCGAATTGCGCCTGATGGTCGGCTATCGCGACATCGCTGACGCAGGCCAGCCCGAAACCACCGCCGAGCACCGCGCCTTGCAGCACCGTAATCAACACCTGCGGCGCGTGCTGCGCCTCTTCGAGCAAGGCGCCAAAGGCCCGGTTCAACTCGCGATAAGCCTCGCCACCCTGAGCACGGGCGCTGGCCATGTCCTTGATATCGCCACCGGCACAGAAATGCCCGCCGGCGCCGCTGAGCACCAGCGCGCGAACATCGCGCTCATCGCGGACGGCGGCGAATACCGCGCGCAATTCGCTGACCATTTGCAGGCTCATCGCATTGCGGTTGTCCGGCCGATTCAGAGTGACGTGCAGTACACCGCCATGCAGTTCCAGCAGCAGCGTCTGGCACTCAGGCAGGCGGTTCATTTCTTTTTCCCCGGCAGGATGCCCATCAGCTTGCAGATGATTCCCAGCATGATTTCATCGGCACCGCCGCCGATCGATACCAGCCGCACATCGCGATAGGCGCGGGCCACCGGGTTGTCCCACATGAAGCCCATGCCGCCCCAATATTGCAGGCAGCTGTCGCTGACCTCACGGCCGAGCCGACCGGCCTTGAGCTTGGCCATCGACGCCAGCCGCGTAACGTCCTGACCTTTGATGTATTGCTCGGTGGCCTGATAGACCAGCGCGCGCAGGCACTCGATTTCGGTTTGCAACTCGGCGAGGCGAAAGTGAATCACCTGATTGTCGATCAGCGCATTGCCGAAGGTCTTGCGCTCCTTGCAATACTCGATGGTGCTGTCAACGCAATACTCCAGGCCCTTGATCATATTGGCCGCGCCGAACAGGCGTTCCTCCTGAAACTGCAGCATCTGCATCATGAAACCGGCGCCTTCGTGGCCGATGCGGTTGCGCTGTGGCACGCGCACGTTGTCGAAAAACACCTGAGCGGTTTCCGAACTACGCATGCCGAGCTTGTCCAGATGCGAACTGAGACTGATGCCGGGCGTGTTCATCGGCACCATGATCAGCGACTTGTTGATGTGCGGCTTGTCATCCGACGTGTTGGCCAGCAGGCAGATGAAGTCGGCGCTCGGCGAGTTGGTGATCCACATCTTGCTGCCGTTGATCACGTAGTCGTCGCCGTCCTTGCGCGCCGTGGTCTTCAGCCCGGCGACGTCGGAGCCGGCGCCGACTTCGGAGACGCCGATGCAGCCGACCTGCTCACCGCTGATCGCCGGCCGCAGAAATTCTTCGCGCAATTCATCGGAGCCGAAGCGGGCCAACGCCGGGGTACACATGTCGGTCTGCACGCCAATCGACATCGGAATGCCGCCGCAATGAATGGTGCCGAACTCCTCGGCGGCGACGATCGAATAGCTGTAATCGAGGCCCATGCCGCCAAATTTTTCCGGTTTGGAAATCCCCAGCAAACCCAGTTCGCCGGCCTGCCGGAAGATCTCGTGGATCGGAAAGCGTCCGGCCTTTTCCCATTCGTCGACGTGCGGGTTGATCTGATTGTCGACGAACTGGCGGACGGTACGGCGCAGCGCTTCGTGTTCCGGGGTGAAGATCATTGTTCTTGTTCTCCGTAAGATCCGTGGCGGTCAGAAGCGGCTGACGCCGAAGCTGTTGGGTTGCAGCGTACGAATGTCGGCTTCGTGGCAAATGTCCAGCAGATAGCCGAGCAGGGTGCGCGTGTCGCGCGGATCGATCAGCCCGTCGTCCCACAGGTTGGCGCTGCCGTAGAGCGCCGTGGACTGGCTGTCGAGTTTCTGCGCGGTGACCTGTTCGAGCATGTCGAGCATTTTCGGGTCCGGTACCAGGCCGTCTTTCAGCTGCTTGGCTTCGGTGACGATGCGCAACACCTTGCCGGCCTGCGCGCCGCCCATCACTGCGGTGCGGCTGTTCGGCCAGGCAAAAATGAAGCGTGGATCGAGACCGCGTCCGCACATCGCATAATTGCCGGCACCGTAGGAGCCACCGACCACCAACGTCAGTTTCGGCACCCGTGCATTGGCCACCGCTTGAATCAGTTTCGAGCCGTGTTTGATCACGCCTTGTTGTTCCGATTCGGTGCCGACCATGAAGCCGGTGGTGTTGTGGAAAAACAGCAGCGGGATCTGGCTCTGGTCGCATAGCTGGATGAACTGCGCCGCTTTGCTCGCACCGTTCGGGGTGATCGGGCCGTTATTGCCGATGAAGCCGCAGGCGCGGCCCTGAATCTTCAAATGGCCGCACAACGTCTGCTGATCGTATTCGCCCTTGAACTCGACGAAGTCCGATTCGTCAGCGATGCGCGCAATGATTTCGCGCACGTCGTAGGGCTTTTTCGGATCGTCCGGGATCAGCCCGAGCAATTCGTCGATGGGGTAGAGCGGCTCTTTGTATTGCGGTTCCGGCCGCCACGGCAGTTGTTCGTTCCACGGCAGCATGCGCAGGATGTCACGCACCTGGCGCACGCCATCGGCATCGTTTTCGGCCAGGTACTCGGCGGTCCCGGCGACCTGCGCGTGCATCTCGGCGCCGCCGAGTTCTTCGTCGGAGGCGACTTCACCGGTGGCGGCCTTGAGCAGCGGCGGCCCGGCGAGAAACAGCTTGGCCTTGCCGCGCACCACCACCACATAGTCCGACAAACCGGGTTGATAAGCGCCGCCAGCGGTTGCCGAGCCATGCACCACAGTGATCTGCGGCAAACCCAGCGCCGACAGCCGCGCCTGATTGGCAAAACTGCGCGCGCCCTCGACGAAAATCTCCGCGGCGTAATTGAGGTTGGCACCGCCGCTTTCGGCGAGGGTGATCATCGGCAGTTTGTTTTCCAGGGCGATCTGTTGCAGGCGCAGGGATTTTTTCAGGCCGCTGGGCGAGATCGTCCCGCCTTTGATCGCGCTGTTGTTCGCCACCACCATCGCGCGAATGCCGCAGACGTAACCGATGCCGGCGATCAAGCCGCCACCGGCCGCGCTGCCATCCTTGTCATCGTGCAGTTTGTAGCCGGCCAGACTCGCCAGCTCCAGAAACGGCGCGCCGGGGTCGAGCAGCAGGTTCAGGCGTTCGCGTGGCAACAATTGCCCGCGCTGATCGAACTTCGCCTTGGCTTCGGCGGCCTTGTTCAGCAGGTTCTGTTCCAGCTGTTGCACGTGTTCGATGGCAGCGAGCATCGCCGCACGGTTGCGCGCGAAGGGTTCGCTGTGCGGGTCGAGTTGCGACTGGATCTGCGCCATGACTTATTCCTTGTCCTTGAGGACGTCAGGCAAGTACGCCCGATGAAATCCGTTGAACGACTCGCTGTGCGTGGCTTTATGCAGCGGCCATGCGCGACTGCCGAGGCTGGCCGCGCCGTCGATTTTCAAGGTGCTGCCACTGATGAACGCCGCCGCCGGGCTGAGCAGAAACACGATCGCTGCGCTGACTTCCGATTCGGTGCCGATGCGCTTGAGCGGCACATGCTCGCGCAGGGTCGGAATCACCGCTTTGAACGCGCCCTGGTAAGTGTCCATGCCGCTGGAAGCGATCCAGCCTGGCGCCACTGCGTTGACCCGCACCCCGGCGTAACCCCACTCGAAGGCCGCAGTCTTGGTGAAATTGTCCATGCCCGAGCGCGCTGCGCCGGAATGGCCCATGCCGGGCATGCCACCCCACATGTCGGCGAGCATGTTGACGATGTTGCCGCCGTGTTTGCTCATCGACTGATTGAACACTTCCCGGGCCATCAGAAATCCACCGACCAGATTGGTCCGCAGCACGGTTTCGAAACCTTTCTGATTGATCGAAGCCAGCGGCGACGGATACTGGCCACCGGCATTGTTGACCAGACCGTGGATCGGCCCGTGTTCGGCGATCAGCTCACTGACCAGCAGTTTTACCGCTTCTTCATCGCGGATATCGCAGGCCTGCCAGTGCGCACGGCCACCGTCCTCGGCGATTTCGGCGGCGACGCGTTCGAGCTTTTCAGGCTTGCGCCCGACCAGCAGCACGTTAGCGCCGAGCGCGGCCAGTTCATGCGCGGTGCAGCGGCCGATGCCGCTGCCGCCACCGGTGACGATAATGCTCTGGCCGCTGAACAGCCCGGCCTGGAAAATCGATGCGTAGGCCATGAAGCTCAACCTCTAGTCGAGTTGTTCGGCGATGCTCTGCGGCACCGGTATGCGGATTTCCAGCAGTTGCTGGGCGAAGGCCTTGCCTTGCGGGTCGATGCGCAGACTGGCGACACCGCCGCCGCCGAGGGCGTTTTCCAGCAGGAAGTTAAGGCTGTGGGTGCCGGGCAGGTACCAGCGCTCGACCCGCCCGTCATGCGGATCGAGCACATGGCCCATCCAGTCTGCGACCACCGCTGGCGTCAGCGCTGCGGCGATCCACGGCAGGTATTCGGGCTTGCGTGGCATGACGCCGATGTTGCTGTGGTTGCCTTTGTCGCCGGAACGCGCCACGGCGAGTTTTACCAGCGGCACATCGGTATCGGCGCGGCCCTGCGGTTCGGGTGGTTGATGGGGCAGGGCTGAGATCGGGGTTTGTGCTACGGCGGGCGTGGGCAGGCTGCACGGATGGCGTTCGCCAGCCATCTCGACTTGCAACGTGCAGGCATTTTTATCGATCAGAAACGAGAACAGGCGGATCAGCGGATACACCGTCGGACGGCCGCCGACGATACCGGTCAACCCCGGCGCCATGCCGGTCGCGGCCTGAGCGATCTCCTTGGAGAACAGCACCAGCGCTCGTTTATCCGGGTGACGTACGGCAATTTTGATCACCACTTCGCGGCTGTCCTGACGCTGACCGTGCGGGCCGTAAGTGGCCTCGCTGCCAAGCAGTTCAACATGGGTTTCGCTGTAGGGCGCCCAGCCGCGCTGGCTGAACATTTCTGCGGTTTTGTCGATGATCGCCTGACTGACGCGCCGCGCCTTGGCGACCGCATCGATGCCGGCGATCAGGCAACTGGCGGTGCAGCGAAAACCGTCCGGACAGGTGGCGCTGACCTTGTATTGATCGCTGGGCGGCAAGCCTTTGGCGCCATGGACATGAACGGCGTTTTTGCCGTGTTGCTGAAGCCTGACTTGAGTGAAATCGCAGATCACATCGGGCAATAAATAAGCCTGTGGATCGCCGATTTCATACAGCATCTGCTCGCCGACGGTCAGCGGTGTGATCAGGCCGCCGCTGCCTTCGGGTTTGCTGACGATGAACTGGCTGTCGGCGCTGACTTCGACGATCGGAAAACCGATGTGTTCGTAATCCGGCACGTCGCGCCAGTCGGTGAAGTTGCCGCCGCTGCATTGCGCGCCGCATTCGATGATGTGCCCGGCCAGTGCGGCTTGGGCCAGTTTGTCGTAGTCGTGCCACGACCAGCCGAACTCATGCACCAGCGCCGCGCTGACCACGGCGCTGTCGACCACCCGGCCAGTGATGACGATATCGGCGCCGAGCTTCAGCGCTTCGACGATGCCCGGCGCGCCGAGGTAGGCATTGGTCGACACGCACAGCGGCGGCAGTGGGGCGCCAGTGAACATTTCAGTGATACCGCTGAGCTGGCGCAGTTGAGGCTGCAGGTCATCGCCAAGCAGCACAGCGATCTTCAGCGCGACGCCGGCGCGCTCACACGCGGCTTGCAGGGCGGCCGCGCAGGCCTGCGGATTGACCCCGCCGGCGTTGCTGATGACGCGGATATTTTGCTCGGCCAATTGCGCCAGCAGCGGTGTCAGCACTTCGATGAAATCGCTGGCGTACCCGGCCTGCGGGTCTTTCATGCGCGCGCCGGCCATGATCGACATCGTGATCTCGGCCAGATAATCAAACACCAGATAATCCAGGCGTCCGCCGGCCACCAATTGCGCGGCGGCAGTTGACGTATCGCCCCAGAAGGCGCTGGCGCATCCGATCCGCACGGTACTTGGCATTTTTATCTCCGACTCAGCGATCTGCGACAGAAGTGTCTGGAGGCTACCAAGCAAGCGCTTGGTTTGTAAACACTTGAAACTATCTTCTGCCCAAGCGCTTGCTTGGTTGCCGCTGGCGGCTTAAATTGCGCGCAACCCTGCGGTTTCAGGGGGCAACACACTGATCGACTGTAGGAGAGAACGGGTGGACGAGCAAAAAGCCCTGAGGGTCATGCGTGATTTGGTCGACAGCGGCCAGTTGACCGATCCCGACAGCGCCCGCGGCAAATTGCTGCAAGTGGCGGCTCACCTGTTCCGCAACAAAGGCTACGAACGCACCACCGTGCGTGATCTGGCCGGCGCGGTCGGCATCCAGTCGGGGAGCATTTTTCATCACTTCAAAAGCAAGGACGAAATCCTGCGCGCGGTGATGGAAGAAACCATTCGCTACAACACCGCTTTGATGCGCGCGGCACTGGCCGATGCCGCCAATGTCCGCGAGCGTGTGCTGGCGCTGATCCGCTGTGAATTGCAGTCGATCATGGGCGGCAGCGGCGAGGCCATGGCGGTGCTGGTCTATGAGTGGCGCTCGCTGTCCGAAGAAGGCCAGGCCAAAGTGCTGGCGCTGCGCGATATCTACGAAGAAATCTGGTTGCAAGTACTGGGTGAAGCCAAGGACGCCGGCTTCATCCGTGGCGATGTTTTTATTACCCGACGTTTCCTGACCGGCGCACTGTCCTGGACCACCACCTGGTTCCGTGCTGGCGGCAGTTTGAGCCTCGATCAGTTGGCCGACGAAGCGTTGATTCTGGTCCTCGAAGAGCGTTGAGCCACTTTCTATCCGGCCGGGAAACTGGCTAACTGGGCGAAACCGCCTAGCTTGAATGCATTGATCGGTATTTTTTCGGGGAGTGGGGTGTTTTGAAGTCTTTGCCAATTCGGACCGTCGCGGGGTTGATGCTCGCAGCGCTGGCTGCATTATGGGTATTGCCCGCTCAGGCCGCGCAATTGGTCCGGGTCGGCGCGGCGCATTTTCCGCCCTACACCATTCGCCCGGAAAACGGCGCCGACACCGGTCTGCTGCCGCAACTGGTCGAGGCGCTGAATCGCCTGCAAAGCGACTATCAGTTCGTCCTGGTGCCCACTTCGATTCCTCGGCGTTTCGGTGATTTCAAGCAGGGCCGGATCGACATGGCGATCTTCGAGAACCCTGAATGGGGCTGGAAAGACATACCCCACAGCGACGTCGACATGGGCCTTGAAGATGCCGAGATTTTCGTCGCGCAACGTGCAGACGGCCGTCAGCAGAACTACTTCGCCGACCTCAAAGGCAAGCGCCTGGCGCTGTTCAGCGGCTATCACTACGAGTTTGCCGCCTTCAACGCCGACCCCAAATACCTGGCCCAGCACTTCAACGCCACACTGACCTACTCCCACGACAGCAACCTGCTGATGGTGCTGCGCTCGCGCGCCGATATCGCCCTGGTGACCCGCTCGTACCTGAGCGATTACCTGCTGCGTAACGAGAAGGTCCGTGATGAACTGCTGGTCTCGCAGCGCGTCGATCAGATCTACCACCACTATGCGATTCTGCGCCCGACGGCGCCGATCAGCGGCGTGGCCTTCGGCAAGCTGTTGCAGGCGCTTCGCGACAACGGCGAAATGCTGAAGATTTTCGATCCGTACAAAATCGCCGTGGTGCCGGTGCTCAATCGCTGAGCGCCATTTGCGCTGAAAGGCTAAATTTCCGCCTGCCGCTCACGTCACATCGTCTAACTGTCGACGATTATCGTGAGCCCGCCCCATGTCCAATCTGAATGACCTGACTGCCCTGGCTTTGCCCTCGGGCAGCCGCCTGATCGCTGATGCCAGCGAAAGCCGTTTGAGCCTGAGCCTTGACGGCCAGCCGCTGATTCGCCTGCGCCTTGATCGCGACGCGAAGGGCCCGATCCAGATCGATGAGCGCTTTGCGTTGCCGCCCGGGCAAGCGCTGTGGGCGGCCTGTTACTGGCTGTTTGCGCGTGATCCGGCGTGCCAGCAACTGACCTGGCAACTGGATCAGCCACCGACCGAAGCCTTGCTCAGCGGTTTGTTGATCGGTACCGAGGTGGCCGGCGAATATCGCTGCGAACGCGCGCTGTTCTGGCAACTGCCGCAGCCCTGGCTCGGAACATCGCTGACCGGCAGTTATCCGCAACAAATGATCATCAGCCAAGGCAAGCGCCATCCACGGCGCCCGGTCAAACCGCGCGGTGAGGTCTATCGGCGTTTCGACGCACGGCTCGGCGCCTGGATTTCCTTGCGAACCGTGGAAATCGAAGAGGATTTGCCGCGTTTCAACCGCTGGCAGAACAGCCCGCGGGTGGCCAGCTTCTGGCAGGAGGAGGGCAGCCTCGACAAGCACCGCGAGTACCTGAGCAAACTCGAGGCTGACCCGCACACGCTGACCTTGATCGGCTGCTTCGACGATCAGCCGTTTGCCTATTTCGAAGCCTATTGGGCCAAGGAGGATCGCATCGCACCGTTCTACGACGCCGATGATTACGATCGCGGCATCCACATGCTGGTCGGCGAGGAGGACCACCGCGGCCCGCACAAAGTGGCGAGCTGGTTATCGGCGCTGGTGCATTACCTGTTTCTCGATGATCCGCGCACGCAACGGGTGGTCGCCGAGCCGCGCGCCGACAACGCGAAGATGATCGGCCACATGCACAACCAGTGTTTTCACTGCGAGAAGGAATTCGATTTTCCGCACAAGCGCGCGGCGCTGATGATTCTGGGGCGTGAGCGGTTTTTTGATCGGTGCAGGTTGGCGTGATGATCTGGCTTCAGGATTTCTGTGATCTTGAGGCCGCCTTCGCGAGCAGGCTCGCTCCCACATGGATTCTGCGTACACAGATCCAATGTGGGAGCGAGCCTGCTCGCGAATGGCTTGACGCAAAATCTGAATCTTAACGACGACCCACAACCACCGCATCCCGCCGACTGCCCGAAACCTTGCGGCAGTGCACCAGCGCATCACGAATCATGAAGTTGACCAGAGTCGGCGAGACGCCGAGTTCCTTGGCGATGTCCTTTTGCGGCACGCCGTGCAGGCGATACATTTCGAACGCATAGCGCGTACGGCTGGGCAGTTCGGTCAGGGCGTCGGCGATGTTTTCCAGGGTCGAGAAATTGATGTGCGAGGTTTCCGGCGAAGCACCCTGGATGACCACATTCAGCCCTTCCTCTTCAGGGCCGGAGTATTTCTGCTCGAGCGCCTGTTTGCGGTAGTGATCGATGGCGAGGTTGCGCACGATCTGGAACAGATAACTCAGTTGCGCCTTGATCGACGAGGTGATCGGTGGCGCCGATTGCAGGCGGAAAAACGCATCCTGCACCACGTCCTCGGCGCGCGAGCGACAACCGGTAATGCGCGCGGCGATCTTGACCAGAATCAGCCGATTGTCGACGAATGCCTGAAGTAGCGGTGAATCGCACCTGCTTGTGGATACTTGTTCCGTCATGGAAATCACCTTGCTGCCAAATTGGTTAGTGGGACGCCCCTGGGGGCAGGGCTGTCCTACACATCGAGCGACAAATTATGTTGAATGATAATGATTGTCAATTGAGAAAGAGAACTAATGCTGCAAGCAAGTGTGTTTTGCGAACTGCGACACGCCGCCGCACCCCAGCCCCGTTGAGGGGCGCGTCTGTCGACTAATTATTTGCAGACGTCATCCGTTCTCATCTGTGAATGGCTGCGGGTATTGCTCCCGGCCAGACAGCATTCGATGCCTTGCGCGGTCGGCACAGACCGCGCCCCTGCACGCCTTTTCGCAAGGCGTGACGCCGCAACCCGATTCCACCAGCAAGCCGAATTCAGGCAGGAAACCTCATGACCGACGCGTTCGAACTCCCCAGCACCCTGGTCCATGCCCTTCAGCGCCGCGCGGCCCTGACGCCGGATCGACTGGCCTTGCGTTTTCTTGCCGAAAACCAGGAGCAGGCTGTGGTACTCAGTTATCGCGAACTCGATCAGCGGGCGCGGACCATCGCCGCCGCGTTGCAGGCTGAGGCGCAATCGGGCGACCGCGCAGTGCTGCTGTTTCCCAGCGGCCCGGATTACGTCGCGGCGTTTTTTGGTTGCCTGTACGCCGGCGTGATCGCAGTGCCGGCTTACCCGCCGGAATCGGCACGGCGTCATCATCAGGAACGTTTGCTGTCGATCATTGCCGATGCCGAACCGCGCCTGTTGCTGACCAGCGCCGACCTGCGCGAGGCCTTGCAGCAGATCGAAGGCGCGCCGCCGCTGCTGTGCGTTGATAACCTCGGCGAGGCGCTGGCGCAAAACTGGCGCGAGCCGACGCTGACGGCAGATCACATCGCCTTCCTGCAATACACCTCCGGCTCTACCGCATTGCCCAAAGGCGTGCAGGTCAGCCACGGCAATCTGGTCGCCAACGAACAGTTGATCCGCCACGGTTTCGGCATCGACGTCAATCCGGACGACGTGATCGTCAGCTGGCTGCCGCTGTACCACGACATGGGCCTGATCGGCGGTTTGCTACAGCCGATCTTCAGCGGCGTGCCGTGCATCCTCATGTCGCCAGCGTATTTCCTCGGTCGACCGTTGCGCTGGCTCGAAGCGATCAGCGAATACGGCGGCACCATCAGTGGCGGACCGGATTTTGCCTATCGCTTATGCAGCGAACGGGTCAGCGAATCCGCCTTGGCGCGCCTCGATTTGAGTCGCTGGCGCGTGGCGTATTCCGGCTCCGAACCGATCCGCCTCGACAGCCTCGAACGCTTCGCCGAAAAGTTTTCCGAATGCGGTTTCAGCGCTGACAGTTTCATGGCCTCGTACGGCTTGGCCGAAGCCACACTGTTCGTTGCCGGCACGCCGCGCGGCACCGGCATTCCAGCGTTGCGTGTCGACGATCAAGCCTTGGCGCAGAACCGCGCCGAGCCGGGTGATGGCAGCGCGATCATGAGCTGCGGCATCAGCCAGCCGGAGCACGCGGTGCTGATCGTCGAACCGAATTCGCTGGAAGAACTGGCGGATAACGCCGTCGGCGAAGTGTGGGCCACCGGGCCGAGCATCGCTCACGGCTACTGGCGCAACCCCGAGGCCAGCGCCAAAACCTTCGTCCAGCACGCCGGCCGTACCTGGCTGCGTACCGGGGATCTGGGGTTTCTGCGCAACGGTGAACTGTTCATCACCGGGCGCTTGAAAGACATGCTGATCGTGCGTGGTCATAACCTCTATCCGCAGGACATCGAGAAGACCGTCGAGAACGAAGTGGAAGTGGTGCGCAAGGGCCGCGTCGCTGCGTTCGCCGTCAATCATGAGGGCGAGGAGGGCATCGGTATTGCTGCGGAAATCAGCCGCAGCGTGCAGAAAGTCCTTGCGCCGCAAGCCTTGATCAAGGCCATTCGCCAAGCGGTGGCCGAGGCGTATCAACAGGCGCCAAGCGTGGTGATCCTGCTCAATCCGGGCGCCTTGCCGAAAACATCCAGCGGCAAATTGCAGCGCTCGGCGTGCCGCACGGGTCTGGCCGATGGCAGCCTCGACAGCTACGCGCTGTTCCCGTCGACGTCGACGACGACCGAGTCCCAGGCCGCGCCAGCCAGCGGCTCGGATCTGCAAGCGCGGATCGGGCAGATCTGGGCCGAACAACTGAACGTCAAACAGGTCGCTGGCGACGATCATTTTTTCCTGCTCGGCGGCAACTCGATCGCGGCCACGCAGGTGATCGCCCGGGTGCGCGAAGAACTCGCGCTGGAGCTGAACCTGCGTCTGCTGTTCGAAGCGCCAACCCTGTCTGCATTCACCGCTGCGGTGGCGCAACAGCAACAGGCCGGTGGCAGCGCACAAGGGGCAATCACCGCGTTGTCGCGCAGCGAGCCGATGCCGCAATCGCTGGCACAGAACCGCTTGTGGATCACCTGGCAACTCGATCCGCACAGCAGCGCCTACAACATTCCCGGCGCCCTGCGCTTGCGCGGCGAACTCGACGAGGTCGCGCTGCGCAGCAGCTTCCAGCAACTGATCGAGCGCCACGAATCCCTGCGCACACGCTTCTTCGAGCGCGACGGCGTTGCGTTGCAACAAGTCGTGGCCGCCGGCGAATTCAACCTGCAAGTGATCGACCTCAGCGACGTGCCGACTACCGAGCGTGAAGCTCGCGCGCAGCAAATCCGCGATGACCAGGCGCATACGCGATTCGATCTGGAAAAAGGCCCGCTGCTCAGGGTGAGCCTGATTCGTCTCGATGACGAAGATCACCAATTGCTGGTGACGATGCACCACATCATCGCCGACGGTTGGTCGCTGAATATTCTGCTCGACGAGTTCTCGCGCCTGTATGCCGCCGCCAGCCAAGGCGCGACGGCTGAACTGCCAGCGCTGCCCACGCAGTATGCCGACTACGGCGACTGGCAGCGCCAATGGCTGGCACAAGGCGAGGGCGAGCGGCAACTGGCGTACTGGCAAGCGCAACTGGGCGACGAGCACCCGGCACTGGAACTCGCCACCGATCACCCACGCTCCGCTCAGCAAAAGCACAGCGCAGCGCGGCATAGCCTGCGGTTGGAGGCGAGCCTCAGCGCAGCCATCCGCAACACCGCGCAGGCGCACGAAGCGACCACCTTCATGCTGTTGCTCGCAGCATTGCAAAGCCTGTTGTATCGCTACAGCGGGCAGCGCGACATTCGCATTGGCGTGCCCAATGCCAACCGTCCGCGCCTGGAAACTCAAGGGCTGATCGGTTTCTTCATCAACACCCAGGTGCTGCGTGCGCAGATCGATTCGCGCCAGTCGTTTGCCGACCTGCTGGCCGAGACACGCCTGGCCGCACTTGGCGCACAAGCGCATCAGGATCTGCCGTTCGAACAGCTGCTCGAAGCCTTTCCGCAGGCCCGCGAACACGGGCTGTTCCAGGTCATGTTCAACCATCAGCAGCGCGACCTCAGTGCGCTCAAGCGCTTGCCGGGGCTGCTCGCCGAGGAGCTGCCGTGGCACAGCCGCGAAGCCAAGTTCGACCTGCAACTGCACAGCGAAGAAGACCGCAACGGGCGTCTGACTCTGTCATTCGATTACGCCAGCGAACTGTTTGACGCGGCCACCATCGAGCGACTGGCCGAGCATTTCTGCAACCTGTTGCGCGACGTCTGCGAGCAGCCGCAGCAGGTGATCGGCGATCTGCAATTGCTGACCATCACCGAGCACGATCAGCGAAATGCCTGGGCCAGCGAAGCCTGCGCCCCGGCGCAACAATGGCTGCCGGAACTGCTCAATCAACAGGCAGGCCTGACCCCGCAGCGCACCGCGCTGGTGTGGGACGGCGGCCGTCTCGATTTCGCCGAACTGCATGCGCAGGCCAACCGCCTCGCGCATTATCTGCGCGACAAGGGCGTCGGTCCGGATGTTTGCGTTGGGATCGCCGCCGAGCGTTCGCCGCAACTGCTGATCGGTCTGTTGGCCATCATCAAGGCTGGCGGCGCCTACGTGCCGCTGGACCCGGATTATCCAGCCGAGCGGCTGGCCTACATGCTGCGTGACAGCGGCGTCGAATTGTTTCTGACCCAGACCCGATTGCTCGAGCGCTTGCCGGCCAGCGACGGCGTCAGCATGATCGCCATGGACGCGTTGCATCTGGAAAACTGGCCGAGCCAGGCACCGGGTCTGCACCTGCATGGCGACAACCTCGCTTACGTGATTTACACCTCGGGCTCCACCGGCGAGCCAAAAGGCGTCGGCAATACCCACGCGGCACTGGCCGAACGTCTGCAATGGATGCAGAACACTTACCGTCTCGATGAAACCGATGTGCTGTTGCAAAAAGCGCCGATCAGTTTCGACGTCTCGGTGTGGGAGTGTTTCTGGCCATTGATCACTGGCGCACGGTTGTTGCTCGCCGGTCCCGGTGAACATCGCGATCCGCATCGCATCGCCCGGCTCGTGCAGCAGTTTGGCGTGACCACGCTGCACTTCGTGCCGCCGCTGCTGGCGCTGTTCATCGACGAACCGCTGAGCATCGAATGCACCAGCCTGCGCCGGGTCTTTTCTGGCGGTGAAGCATTGCCTGCCGAACTGCGTAACCGCGTGCTGGCGCAACTGCCGGCGGTGCAACTGCACAACCGTTATGGCCCGACCGAAACCGCGATCAACGTCACCCACTGGCATTGCACCAGTGCCGATGGCGCGCGCTCGCCGATTGGTCGTCCACTGGGCAACGTGATCTGCCGTGTGCTCGATGCCGATCTGAATCCGCTGCCGGCCGGTGTGCCGGGTGAGTTGTGCATCAGCGGCATCGGTCTGGCTCGCGGTTACCTGGGGCGTCCGTCGTTGACTGCCGAACGCTTTGTCGTCGATCCGCTGGGCGAGCCGGGCGCACGTTTGTATCGCACCGGTGACCGTGCGCGCTGGACCGCCGATGGCGTGATCGAATACCTCGGCCGTCTCGATCAACAGGTCAAACTGCGCGGCTTCCGCGTCGAGCCGGAAGAAATCGAAGCGCGTCTGCTTGCGCAGGAAGGCGTCGCTCAAGCCGTGGTGCTGGTGCGTGAAACCGCTGCCGGCGCGCAACTGATTGGCTACTTCACCGCAACCGATCCTCGCGAAAACCAGGACGAGCAAATTACCCGTCTGAAAACCGCACTGGCCGCCGAGCTGCCGGAGTACATGGTCCCGGCGCAACTGCTGCGCCTCGACGCCATGCCGTTGAGCCCCAGCGGCAAACTCGACCGCCGTGCCTTGCCCGAGCCGCAATGGCAGCTGCGCGAGCACGTCGAACCGGTGACCGAGCTGCAACAGCAGATCGCCGCGATCTGGTGCGAAGTGCTGGGCCTGACCCGGGTCGGCCTGCGCGACGACTTCTTCGCCCTTGGCGGGCACTCGCTGCTGGCCACGCAAATCATCTCGCGCACCCGTCAGGCCTGTGACGTCGAGTTGCCGCTGCGTGCCTTGTTCGAGCATAGCGAACTCGCTGATTTCGCCGAGCAGGTTCGGCAGATTCAGCTCAGCGGGCACACCAACGAACAGCCGCCGATCGCCAAAGTCGATCGCAGCCAAGCGGTGCCGTTGTCCTATTCGCAACAGCGCATGTGGTTCCTCTGGCAGATGGAACCGGACAGCCCGGCGTACAACGTCGGCGGCATGGCGCGGCTGCGCGGCGTGTTGCATGTCGAACATTTTGAAGCGGCCCTGCAAGCACTGATCCTGCGTCACGAAACCTTGCGTACCACATTCCCCAGCATCGACGGCGTCGCCCGCCAGCAGGTGCATGGCGAAACGGGTGTGCGCATGGGCTGGAAGGATTTCACCGGCTCTGCTGCTGACCTGCGCGAGCAAAAGGTCCAGCAACTGGCTGACGAAGAAGCGCATCGGCCGTTCGATCTGGAAACCGGCCCGCTGCTGCGCGCCTGTCTGGTGAAAACCGCCGAGCACGAGCATTACTTTGTCCTGACCTTGCACCACATCGTCACCGAAGGCTGGGCGATGGACATTTTCGCCCGCGAACTCAGCGCGTTGTACGAAGCCTTTGTCGATGAGCGTGAATCGCCGCTGGAGCCGCTGCCGGTGCAGTATCTGGACTACAGCGTCTGGCAGCGCCACTGGCTGGAATCCGGCGAGCGTCAGCGTCAGCTCGACTACTGGACCGCGCAACTGGGCCGCGAACATCCATTGCTGGAACTGCCGGGCGACCGCCCCCGTCCGCCAGTACAAAGTCATCAGGGCGAACTGTTTCGTTTCGACCTGAGCGACGACCTCGCCGCGCGGGTGCGGGCATTCAATGCGCAACACGGCCTGACCCTGTTCATGACCATGACGGCGGCGCTCGCCACCTTGCTGTACCGCTACAGCGGTCAGACCGATCTGCGCATCGGCGCGCCGGTGGCCAACCGCATCCGCCCGGAAAGCGAAGGGTTGATCGGTGCGTTCCTCAACACCCAGGTGTTGCGTTGCCAGCTCGACGGCATGATGTCGGTCGGCGAACTCTTCGAACAGGTACGCCACACGGTGATCGAAGGTCAGTCGCATCAGGACCTGCCGTTCGATCATCTGGTCGAGGCGTTGCAGCCGCCGCGCAGCGCTGCCTATAACCCGTTGTTCCAGGTGATGTGCAACGTGCAGCGCTGGGAATTTCAGCAAAGCCGCAGCCTGGCCGGGATGACCGTCGAGTACCTGGCCAACGATGCCCGCGCGACCAAATTCGATCTCAACCTGGAGGTCACCGACCTCGATCAGCGCCTCGGTTGCTGCCTGACCTACAGCACCGATCTGTTCGACGAACCGACCATTGCGCGCATGGCCAGGCACTGGCGCAACCTGCTTGAGGCACTGATCGCCGACCCGCAGCAACGCCTCGGCGAACTGCCGTTACTTGATCCAGCCGAGCAACAACACGTGCTCGACAGCCTCGGCATCGAGCCGGGCACGCACCGTCTCGACCAGTGCATCCATCACCTGTTCGCCGAACAGGCACTGGCGCGCCAGGACGCGCCGGCGCTGACCTTTGCCGGGCAAACCCTGAGCTACGCCGAACTCGATGCCCGCGCCAATCGTCTGGCCTGGGCCCTGCGCGAGCGCGGCGTCGGCCCGCAAGTGCGGGTCGGTCTGGCGCTGGAGCGTTCGCTGGAAATGGTCATCGGCCTGCTGGCGATTCTCAAGGCCGGCGGCGCGTATGTGCCGCTCGACCCGGAATACCCGCTCGACCGTCTGCACTACATGATCGAAGACAGCCGCATTGGTCTGCTGCTCAGCGATCGGGCAATGTTCGCCGCGCTCGGTGAGCTGCCTCAAGGCGTCGTACGCTGGTGCCTGGAAGACGACAGCGCGGCGCTGGCCGATTACCCGGTGACCGAGCTGCCGTTGATCAGTCTGCCGCAGCATCAGGCGTACCTGATCTACACCTCGGGTTCGACCGGCAAACCGAAAGGCGTGGTGGTTTCCCATGGCGAAATCGCCATGCACTGCCAAGCGGTGATCGAGCGTTTCGGCATGCGCCCCGACGACTGCGAACTGCACTTCTATTCGATCAACTTCGACGCCGCCACCGAACGTCTGCTGGTGCCGTTGCTCAGCGGCGCGCAGGTTGTACTGCGTGCGCAAGGTCAGTGGGACGCGGAAGAAATCTGCGGTTTGATCCGCACACATCAAATCAACGTGCTCGGTTTCACCCCGAGTTATGGCAGCCAGTTGGCGCGGTTCCTCGCCACGCAAAACCAAATCCTGCCGGTGCGGATGATCATCACCGGCGGCGAAGCGCTGACCGGTGAGCACCTGCAACGGATTCGGGCGGCGTTCAAACCGGCGCTGTTCTTCAATGCCTATGGCCCGACCGAAACCGTGGTCATGCCGCTGGCCAGTCTGGCGCCAGAGGTGCTGGAGGAGGGCGCTGGCAGCGTGCCGATCGGCAGCGTGATCGGCGCGCGTGTGGCGTACATTCTCGACGCCGATCTGGCGTTGGTGCCGCAAGGTGCGACCGGTGAACTGTTCATCGGTGGCGCCGGGCTGGCGCAGGCCTATCACGATCGTCCGGGGATCAGCGCCGAGCGTTTTGTCGTTGATCCATTTGCCGCTGATGGCGGGCGCATGTACCGCACCGGCGATCTGGTGCGCCAGCGTGCCGATGGTCTGGTGGAATATCTGGGACGTATCGATCATCAAGTGAAGATTCGCGGTTTCCGCATCGAACTCGGTGAAATCGAAACCCGCCTGCTCGATCACGAGTCGATTCGCGAAGCGGTAGTGCTCGCACTCGATGCGCCGAGCGGCAAGCAACTGGTCGGCTATCTGGTCACTGAAGTCGCCGGGCAAAGCGAAGCCAGCCAGATCGAACTGCGCGAAGCGTTGAAGGCCCATCTCAAGACACAACTGCCGGATTACATGGTGCCGACCCACCTGATTCTATTGGCGAGCATGCCGCTGACCGCCAACGGCAAACTTGACCGCCGCGCCTTGCCCGCGCCGGACCCTGAACTCAACCGTCAAGACTATGTGGCGCCGAGCAATGAACTGGAGCAGAGCCTGGCGCAGATCTGGTGTGATGTGCTCAACGTTAAACGAGTCGGCCTTAACGACAACTTCTTCGAACTCGGCGGTGACTCGATTCTGTCGATTCAGGTGGTCAGCCGCGCGCGTCAACAGGGTATTCATTTCAGCCCGCGGGATCTGTTCCAGCATCAGACCGTGCACAGCCTCGGCGCCGTCGCCAGCCGCACCGAGCGGGTGACGGCCGAGCAGGGGCTGGTGACCGGTGAATCGCGTCTGACGCCGATTCAGCACTGGTTCTTCGACAGCGACATTCCCCAGCGACAGCACTGGAACCAGGCGTTGTTGCTGGAGCCAAGTGTGGCGCTGCAAGCGCAGATTCTCGGGCAAGCGCTGCTGGCGGTGATCGAGCACCACGATGCATTGCGTCTGCGTTTCGCCGAGGTCAATGGTCAGTGGCAAGCGACCCATGAACCGCTGTCCGCTGCGAATTTTTTCTGGCATCGCCGCGTCGAGTCGATGGAGGCTTGCGAAGCGCTGTTCGCCGAGGCCCAGCGCAGCCTCGATCTGGCGCAAGGCCCGCTGGTACGGGCGGTGCTGGTCGATGGCCCGCAAGGCCAGCAACGTCTGTTCATGGCGATTCATCACTTGGTGGTCGACGGTGTCTCGTGGCGCGTGTTGCTCGACGATGTGCAAACGGTCTATCGCCAACTCGACGCCGAGCAGCCGCTGCAACTGCCGGCGAAAACCAGCGCGTTCAAGGATTGGGCTGCGCGTTTGCAGGCCTACGCCGGCAGCGAATCCCTGCGCGAAGAACTCGGTTGGTGGCAGGCCCAACTGGCCGGGCCGAGCGCCGATCTGCCTTGTGCGAATCCACAGGGCGGGCGACAGCATCGTCACGCGCAAACCGTCAGCGTACGCCTCGATGCCGAGCGGACCCGGCAACTGCTGCAACAGGCGCCGAGCGCTTACCGCACGCAGGTCAACGACTTGCTGCTGACCGCGCTGGCCCGTGTGCTGTGCCGTTGGACGGGCGAGGCGTCGGCGCTGATTCAACTGGAAGGCCACGGCCGCGAAACCCTGTTCGACGAGATCGACCTGACCCGTACGGTCGGCTGGTTCACCAGCGCTTACCCGCTGCGCCTGGCGCCGTGCGCCAGTGAAGAAAGCGCCGGGCAAGGCACGTCGATCAAAGCGATCAAAGAGCAATTGCGTGCAGTGCCGCACAAAGGTCTGGGCTACGGTGTGCTGCGTTATCTGGCCGACGACGCCAGCCGTGCGAGCATGATCGCGCTGCCGATCGCGCCGATCACCTTCAACTACCTCGGCCAGTTCGACCAGAGCTTCGCCAGCGATGCGCTGTTCCGTCCGCTCGACGAGCCGCTCAGTGCCGCCCACGATCCGCAGGCGCCGTTGCCGAACGAGTTGAGTGTCGACAGTCAGGTCTACGGCGGCGAACTGCAGCTGCGCTGGACCTTCAGCGCCGAGCGTTATGACGCAGAGTCCATCGCTGATCTGGCCGATGCCTACCTGGCTGAGCTGCAGAGTCTGATTGCCCATTGCCTGCAAGACGAGGCCGGTGGCCTGACGCCGTCGGACTTCCCGCTGGCGCAACTGACCCAGGCACAACTCGATGCGCTGCCGGTGCCGGCCGCGCACATCGAAGATGTCTATCCGCTGACGCCGATGCAGGAAGGCATGCTGCTGCACACCTTGCTCGAACCGGGCACTGGTCTGTACTACATGCAGGATCGCTACCGCATCAACAGTGAACTCGACCCCGAGCGTTTCGCCCAGGCGTGGCAAGCGGTGGTCGCCCGCCATGAAGCGTTGCGTGCCTCGTTCTGCTGGAACGTCGGCGCAGACATGCTGCAAGTGATCCACACGCCGGGTCGCACGCCGATCGACTACCTGGACTGGAGCGCCATCGCCGAAGCCGAGCAGGAACCGCAGCTGCAAGCGCTGCTGAAGCGCGAGCGTGAGGCCGGTTTCGATCTGCTTGCTCAAGCGCCGTTTCATCTGCGTCTGATCAAGGTCGGCGCGGCGCGTTACTGGTTCATGATGAGCAACCACCACATCCTCATCGATGCCTGGTGCCGCTCATTGCTGATGAACGATTTCTTCGAGATCTACAGCGCCCTCGGCGAAGGCCGCGAAGCGCAGTTGAGCACGCCGCCGCGTTATCGCGATTACATCGGCTGGCTGCAACGCCAGAGCCTGGCCGAGGCGCGGCAGTGGTGGCAGCAGAACCTGCAAGGGTTCGAGCGCACCACACCGATCCCGAGTGACCGTCCGTTCCTGCGTGAACATGCCGGCGAAAGCGGTGGGATGATCGTTGGCGACTGCTACACCCGCCTCGATATCGAGGACGGTGCGCGGCTGCGTGAACTGGCGCAGGCGCATCAGCTGACCATCAACACGTTTGCGCAAGCGGCGTGGGCGCTGGTCTTGCGTCGCCTCAGCGGTGATCGCGACGTGCTGTTTGGCGTCACCGTGGCAGGGCGCCCGGTGGACATGCCAGAGATGCAACGCACGGTGGGCCTGTTCATCAACAGCATCGCGCTGCGCGTGCAGATGCCAGCGGACGGTGAGCGCTGCAGCGTGCGGCAATGGCTGAGCGCGCTGCTCGACCGCAACATGCAGTTGCGCGAGTACGAATATTTGCCGCTGGTGAACATCCAGGAACAAAGCGAATTGCCCAAGGGCCAGCCGCTGTTCGACAGCCTGTTCGTCTTCGAAAACGCCCCGGTGGAAGTCTCGGTGCTGGATCGGGCGCAGAGCCTCAACGCGTCCTCGGATTCCGGCCGCACCCACACCAATTTCCCGCTGACGGCGGTGTGCTATCCGGGCGATGACCTCGGTCTGCACCTGTCGTATGACCAGCGTTATTTCGACGAGTCAACGGTTGAACGCATGCTCGCTGAGTTCAAGCGTTTGCTGCTGGCGCTGGTCGTGGGTTTCCATGGCGACATGGCCGAGCTGCCGCTGCTCGGTGCGCAAGAGCGGGATTTCCTCCTGCACGGTTGCAACCAGAGTGCGCGGGATTATCCGCTGGAGCAGAGCTACGTCGCGCTGTTCGAAGCGCAGGTCGCCGCGCATCCACAACGCATCGCCGCCAGCTGTCTGGATCAACAGCTGAGCTATGCCGAACTGAACCAGCGCGCCAACCGCCTCGGTCACGCACTGATCGCCGCCGGGGTGACGTTCGATCAACCGGTGGCGCTGCTGAGCGAACGCAATCCCGATCTGCTCGGCATGATCATCGGCAGCTTCAAGGCCGGCGCCGGCTATCTGCCGCTGGACCCGGGCCTGCCGGGCCAGCGCCTGCAGCGCATCGTCGAGCTGAGCCGCACGCCGGTGCTGGTCTGCAGTCAGGCCTGTCGCGAACAGGCGCAAGCGTTGCTCGATGAGTGCGGTTGCGCCCATCGCCCACGGCTGCTGGTCTGGGAAGAACTCCAGGCGGCGGCGACCTCGGCGGACAATCCCGGCCTGTACAGCGCCCCGGACAATCTCGCTTACGTGATTTACACCTCGGGTTCCACCGGGCAGCCGAAAGGAGTAATGGTCGAGCAGCGCGGCATGCTCAACAACCAGTTGAGCAAGGTGCCGTATCTGCAACTGAGCGAAGCCGATGTGATCGCGCAGACCGCTTCGCAAAGCTTCGACATTTCGGTCTGGCAGTTCCTCGCTGCGCCGTTGTTCGGCGCGCGGGTCGATATCGTGCCGAACGCCATCGCCCATGATCCGCAGGGTTTGCTGATGCATGTGCAAGCCCAGGGCATCACTGTGCTGGAAAGCGTGCCGTCGCTGATTCAGGGCATGCTTGCTTCCGAGCGGCTGAGCCTGGATGGCCTGCGCTGGATGCTGCCAACCGGTGAAGCAATGCCGCCGGAGCTGGCCCACCAGTGGCTGCTGCGTTACCCGGACATCGGTCTGGTCAACGCCTATGGTCCGGCCGAGTGTTCGGACGATGTGGCGTTCTTCCGTGTCGACATGGCATCGACGCGCGGCAGTTATTTACCGATCGGTACGCCGACCGACAACAATCTGCTGTACCTGCTTGATGGTGCGCTGGAGTTGGTGCCGCTGGGCGCGGTGGGCGAATTGTGCGTCGCCGGGACGGGCGTCGGACGCGGTTACGTCAGTGATCCGCTGCGCACCGCGCCGGTGTTTGTGCCGAATCCGTTCGGTGCGCCGGGCGAGCGCCTGTATCGCACCGGAGATCTGGCGCGGCGGCGCGCCGATGGCGTGCTGGAATACGTCGGCCGCGTTGATCATCAGGTGAAAATTCGCGGTTACCGCATCGAACTGGGCGAGATCGAAGCCCGCCTGCATGAACAGCCGGAAGTGCGCGACGGTGCGGTCGGTGTGCAGGAGGGGGCTAACGGCAAACATCTGGTGGGTTATCTGGTTGCAGCGGATTCCACACTGAATCCGCAAGAGCGCCTGGAGCGAATCAAACAGCGCCTGCGCGCCGAACTGCCGGAATACATGGTGCCGCTGCATTGGTTGTGGCTCGATCAACTGCCGCTCAACGCCAACGGCAAGCTTGATCGCAAAGCCTTGCCGGCGCTGGAGATCGGCCAGTTGCACAGCCACGACTATCTGGCGCCACGCAATGAGCTGGAGCAGACCCTGGCGGATATCTGGGCCGAGGTGCTGAAGGTCGACACGGTCGGTGTACGCGACAACTTTTTCGAGCTGGGCGGGCATTCGTTGCTGGCCACGCAGATTGCCTCGCGGGTGCAGAAAACCCTGCAACGCGACGTGCCGTTGCGGGCGATGTTCGAGTGCAGCACGGTGGAGGAACTGGCCGATTACATCGATGGACTGGCGGCGAGTGACATCACTGAGGAGAAGGTTGATCGGTTGAATGATCTGATGGCGGAGCTGGAGGGGCTGTAGTTTTTCGGCGCCTGGGCCGGCCTCTTCGCTGGCAAGCCAGCTCCCACAGTTTTTGCGGTGTGCACAAATCTTGTGAACGACGTTGAACCCTGTGGGAGCTGGCTTGCCAGCGATGGCGTCGGTCAATTCAACACAAATCAACCGGTAAGTGACTGTACATTTCGATCCTTGACGATCAGCAACCGGCAGCTCAGTCTGCCGGTTCTGTTTTTTCTCGCGGGGGATGGTCGATGCCTTTTTTCACGATTGACGGACAAGCGCTGCATTACACCGATCAAGGCGCTGGCCCGGCGGTGCTGCTGGCCGGCAGTTACTTGTGGGATCACGCCATGTGGGCGCCGCAGATCGCTGCGCTGGCGCCGCATTATCGGGTGATTGCGCTGGACCTGTGGGGCCATGGCGAGTCGGGGCGGTTGCCGCAAGGTACCTCGTCACTGGATGACATCGCCCGTCAGGCGCAAGCCTTGCTTGACCATCTGCAGATCGACCGCGTCACGCTGGTGGGCCTGTCGGTCGGCGGCATGTGGGGCGTGCGCCTGGCGCTTTCGGCGCCGCAGCGACTCAATGGTCTGGTGCTGATGGACACGTATGTCGGTGTCGAGCCCGAGCCGACCCGCCAGTACTATTTCTCGCTGTTCAAGCAGATCGAAGACAGCGGCGAAATCTCCGGACAACTGCTGGATATCGTCGTGCCGATCTTCTTCCGACCGGGCATCGATCCGCAGTCGGCGCTGTATCAGGATTTCCGCGCGAAACTGGCGGCGTATTCCGCCGATCGACTGCGCGACAGCATCGTGCCGATGGGGCGCATCACTTTTGGTCGCAATGACTTGTTGCCACGCCTGGGCGAGCTGGATGCCGTAGCGACGCTGGTGCTGTGCGGCGATCAGGACAAGCCACGGCCGCCGGCGGAAGCCCGGGAAATGGCTGAGTTGATCGGCTGCCCATGCGTGCTGGTGCCGGAGGCGGGGCATATCTCCAATCTGGAGAATCCGCAGTTTGTGACGGATGCGTTGTTGAGCTTCCTGAGCGAGCGCAACCTTTAGACCGAGTCATCGTTTATCGCGGGCAAGCCCGCTCCCACAGAATTTGGTGGCGTACACGAAATTTGTGATCACCTCGGTCATTGTGGGAGCGGGCTTGCCCGCGAAGAGGCCGTTTCAGACGACAAAGAATCTGAGGTTATTTAGGCCCCAGAATCTTCACCAGCTTCTCCGCCGTCGGCGCCCCTTGTTGCTGTTGCAGCTCACCCTTGTCGTCCATGTAGAAGATCGCCGGTGTCGCCTGCAGCTCAAGGTCTTCCATCAACTGCATGTTCGCCGCCAGTTTGGTCTGCACCGCCACCGGAATTTCCTTCAAGGCTTTGAGCGAGCTGCCCTTGCCAGCCTTTTCGTGATCTTCCAGTGCCTTGGCCGGGTCTTTTGCCGCCAGCAGCGCCGCCGATTTGCCCGGGCTGTCTTCGCGGATGATACCGACCATGATGTGGCGCAATTGCACCTTGCCGGCTTTCACCCACGGCCGCGCCTGCTCCCAGAACATGTTGCAGTACGGGCAGTTCGGATCGCTGAACAAGTACACCGTGCGCGGTGCATCCTTGTTGCCGTCCTGAATCCAGTTGCTGGCCTCGAACCTGGCCCAGACTTCCTTGGCCATCGGCGCGTAGACCAGTTTCTGCAGGGGCTCGCTGCTCAAGTCCTTGCCGTCGGCGTCGTACAGATTACCCAGCAGCACGTGCTTGCCATCCGGCGTCAGGTACAGCGCCATGCCGCGATTCTGGTACTGCGCCGCATAACCGCGCAGGCCGTCGGGAGCCTCGAACTGGCCGACGATCTTCGCGCCCTTGGCTTCGATCTGCTTGATCGCGGCGGGCAGTTCTTCAGCAGCCTGCACCGACGGCAAGTGCAGCAGGGCGCCGCTCAGGGTCAGCGTCAGCAGGTGGCGGAGGCGGGGCATGGCAGTTTCCTTGCAGAGGTGGCCGGTGCGGTGGCCGGGTTCGAATGGGGGATCGGCGTGTCGAAGTTTTCCAGCGCACGGGCCAGGCTGGCGTTCGACAACTCACCGAGGTGGCTGCTCAGCAGGCGACCGTCGGGGCTATAGAACAGCGTAGTCGGCAATGCCATCGAACCCACGGCCTGGCCGAGGCGACCGCTGCGGTCGAACAATACGTTGTTCAGACTCAGGCCCTGGGTTTCGAGGAAGGTCGCCACGCTTTGCATGCTTTCGGCCTGGTTGACGAACAGGAAGGTCAGGTCCGGGCGTTGTTGCTGGGCGTTTTCCAGCACCGGCATCTCGCGCCTGCACGGTGGGCACCAGGTCGCCCAGAGATTGATCACCAGCGGCCCGCCCTGATAATCGCTGAGCTGGATGGTTTCCCCGGCCGCGTTGCGCAGGGTGATGTCCGGCAGACGAGTGCCTTGTTCGTAGATATTCAGCGACAGCGTGGCCAGCAGCCAGAACGCCACACCACTGGCCACGCCGAAACCCAGCGGACGCCGCAGTCCGGGACGGCGCCAGCCGCGATACAGCGCCGCCAGCAACAGCACGATCACCCCCGGCCAGGCGAGAAAACCGCCGTCACGCAGGTCGATGATCTGCCACGGGTCCGCGCGATAGTGCGACCAGTACAGCGCGACAAAGGCCACCCGCGCGGCGAGCATGCCCAGCAGAAACAGGCTGAACAATGCCGACTCGGGATTATCGCCACCGCGCTTGGCCACCCGCCAGCCGACAAAAGTCGCCAGCGCCAGGGCACTGATCAGCAGCAAATGGTTGAGCGCGATGGCAAAGGTGCCGAGGGTGAAGGTCAGCATTAATTGGCGTCTCGGGTGGCGTTCCAGCGTTGCAGGAAGGTGTCGGCATCGACTTCGCCGGTAATCCGCTGGCTGCGACGTTCTTCACCGTCGCTGCCGATCCAGACGAAACTCGGTGGCCCCGGCACTTTGTAACGGCTGAGCAATTCACGGCTGGCGGCATTGTCAGCGGTGACATCCAGGCGCAGCAGGCGCACGTCATCCAACGCCTGCATGACATTGGCCTTGCCGAACACCTGCTTCTCCATGACCTTGCACGACACGCACCAGTCGGCGTAGTAGTCGAGCAACACCCACTGGCCCTGCGCTTTGGCCGCGTCGAGTTCACGTTGCAGCGCCGCCGGGTCCTTTATCGTGGTGAACGCCTCATGCCCGGCTGGCGCTACTGAACCGGCACGGCCAGCGCTGTAGACCTGCAACGGTTGATACGGGTCGTCGCTGCCGCCGGCCGCGCCAATCACCAGCAGGCTGCCCCACAACCCGAGCAGCAGCGAAGTGGCACCAAACACCTGCGCGACGCGGCCGAAACCTTCGGACTGTTTCCAGGCGCAGAACGCGGCGATCAACAGCAATGCACCGCACAGGCCCAGCCACAACGAGGCGTTGAGGACCGGGCGCAGCATCAGCAACGCGGTGGCCAGAAAAAGGAAGCCGAACACGCCTTTGAGCAGGTTCATCCACGCGCCGGGTTTGGGCAGGAAACGGTTGCCCACGGTCACCAGCAACAACAAAGGCACACCGATACCGATGCCCAGCGAGAACAGAATCAAGCCGCCGTGCAAGGCATTGCCGGTCTGCGCGATATACAGCAGGGCGCCGGCCAGCGGTGCGGTCATGCATGGGCCGACCAGCAGACCGGACAACGCACCAAGGACCCCGGCGCCGATCAGGCTGCCACCGCTGCGACTGCGCGAGGCGTGTTCGAGGCGATCACGCAGGGCCACCGGCAGTTGCAGTTCGAAAAAGCCGAACATCGGCAGGGCCAATATCACGAAAATCGCCGCAAACGTGCCGAGCAACCAAGGGTTCTGCAACCACGCCTGCAGGTTCGCACCGAGCAGCGCGGCAATCACACCCATTGCGGCATAGACCAGCGCCATGCAAATCACATAACTGCCGGCCAGAGCAAAGCCTCGACGCGGCGTGGCGCCGCTGCCGACCACCATGCCAGCCAGAATCGGCAACATTGGCAACGTGCACGGCGTGAAGGCCAGCAGCAGACCGAGGCCGAAGAACACCAATAGACTCCAGCCCAACGCCCGTTGTTGCAGGCTGCTGGCCAAGGCCTGATCCGGTGCTTGCGCGTCCGGCGCAACGGCCGCCTTGCCGCCCAGATCAATCACGCGGGTTTGCGGTGGATAACACAGACCGGCATCGGCACAGCCTTGATAGCTGACCTTGATCTGGCCGTTGGCCGCTGCCGGAATTTTCACTTCCAGACCCTGACGGTAGACCGGTTGCTCGCCGAAGAACTCGTCGCTGTGCGATTCCCCTTCAGGCAGCTTCGGCTGCTGATCGGCGGTGAGACCATCGAACTTCAACCGTTTCTGATACAGGTAATAGCCGTCGCTGATTTGCCAGAACAGCTGGGTTTCCCCGGACTCAAGACGTTCGGATGTCAGCACAAAGGCTTTGTCGACCGGCAGAAACTCGGGTTTCGTATCGAATGGATTGTTTCCTGCCTGGGCCAGGCCCGAGATCAAGAGAGCGAACAACAGAAAAAAATGACGCATGGAGGAGCCTTGTCCCTGTGCAAGTGAGCGCAGAATGGGCGGCGGCGATTAACCGATAATTAACCCGTATCGTACAAGGCTCTCTCTTGCTCGGCCAATCAACCGCGCAGCAGTCCGGGCCAGTTGCCGTCGTTGATCGTGTGTGGGCCGGACACCAGTCGATCAGTCTGAATGTTGTAGACCAGATACTGGTTATTGGTCAGAAAGATGTACCAGTAGCTGTCGGCAAACGTCCGGTCGTTTTGCGCAGCGGTGATGATTCGGTCTTTGTAGGGTTTCAACACGCCGAGTTGATACTCGCCGAACGGCTTGCGCGTCAGGGTTTTTGCTCGGTAATTGAACGACAGATAATGTCCGTCATTGAGAATGAAGCGAAACAGAAACGCTTGCCCGGTCAGTTGGAACCAGGTGCCGGCAATGATCTGGTCGAAGTACGGCAGGATCGGTTTCCAGATCGAATCGGCGACTTTCTGAAAACTGGCAACCGCATCGTTATCCTGGTCGTATTTGCAGACCATGGGCGTCGAGCCCTGATAATGGAATAACCAGGCGATGTCTTCGTCGCCCGGCGCGTTGAAGCCGATTGACGTGGTGGTAAAACCGAAGCGCAGGTCTTTGATGAACGGGTCGAATTTATCCCAGTTACCAGCCGCAGAGGTGGGGTAATTATCGGGGACCTTGTTGTTTCCCAGATCGAAGCGAGAATAGGTCTCGCTGTCTTTGAAAAAGAAATAAATGCGATCCGGGCCGGCGCGCCAGTCGATGGCGACGAAGTTTTTAAGTTGAGGCATGTGTAATAAGTCCTTTTAACAGTGGGTTGTAACTTCAACGCAAGGCTAAAACAGCGCTGTTTGGCGAAACAGGCGCAAAGTGTTTCCGTATCGGTGTACATATTTAAGAAAGTTTCCGGCCCGATTTGCCTTTCCCCAGGTTCGGCTTCCCGTCAATGCTGCTGACGGCCATAATTGCCGCTTAATCCTCGCCTGCTTCACTCGCCTTTTTATTTTCGGAGCGCCCATGCACGTACTGGTATGCGAAGACGATGAGCTGATTGCCAGCGGCATCGTTGCCGGCCTCACGGCTCAGGGTTTGACGGTCGAGCACGTCAACACCGCATCGAAAGCGCGGGCGATGCTCAAGGTCGCCGAGTTCGACGTAATGGTGCTCGACCTCGGCCTGCCCGACGAAGATGGTCTCAAGTTGCTCCAGCAATTGCGTCAGGGCGGGCTGGAGATTCCGGTGCTGATTCTGACCGCGCGCGATTCGGTGACCGACCGCGTCGACGGCCTGCAGGCCGGGGCCGACGATTACCTGCTCAAACCCTTTGATCTGCGTGAGTTGTTCGCGCGCTTGCAAACCCTGTTGCGTCGGGTTGCCGGGCGCAGCGTCAATCTCATCGAACACGGTGCGCTGACCTACGACCCAAGCAGCCGTGAAACCACCCTGGCCGGGCAGCCGGTCGACTTGTCGCGGCGCGAGCAGTCACTGTTACAGGCCTTGTTGCACAATCGTGGCCGGGTGCTGTCCACCGAGCAATTGAAGGACAGCGTTTACGGTTTCAACGATGAACTGGAAAGCAATGCGCTGAACGTGCACATCCACCATTTGCGCAGCAAACTGGGCAAGGGCATCGTCGAAACCGTGCGCGGTCTGGGCTATCGCCTCGGCCCGGCCGACGGTGGAGAGCAAGGCAAGTGATGAGTCTGCGATTGCGCCTGAGCCTGACCCTGGGCGCTGCGTTTGCGTTGATCTGGGCGCTGGCGGCGGCGTGGATGCTCAGTGATCTGCGCAATCAGATGATGTTTTCCCTCGACCAGCGTCTGGTCGCTTCGGCGCGCATGGTCGCCGGCCTGCTCGAGCAATTGCCGACGCTGCCGAGCAAAGGCGAGGGCACGCATTTCAGCGCCGAGCAGCTGAATATCCCCGGCGGCATGGCCTGTCAGGTCAGTTCCCTCGCGCGGGAAATTCTCGCCCGCAGTCATAACAATCCCGAACAGGCGCTGGAAGCCGAGAAAATGGGCTTTCACGATCAGATGATCGACGGCGCGCCGTGGCGCAGCTTTACCCTGGCACGAGGCGATGTGCGGATTACCACAGCGGATCGGCAGATCGAGCGCGAGGCGCTGAACATGTCGATCCTGCTGGCGGCGTCGGTGCCGGTGGGCGTGGCGCTGCTCGGTTGTCTGTGCCTGTTGTGGCTGGGTATCGGCCAGGGCCTGGCGCCGCTCAATCGTCTGCGTGAAGCGCTGATGCGGCGCAACGCCGATTCGCTGGAGCCGTTGCAGATCCAGACGTTTCCCAGCGAATTGAAACCGTTGCTGGAAACCCAGAACCAGTTGTTCCAGCGCATCGGCAAGACCATTGAACGTGAAAGACGCCTGACCGGCGACGCCGCCCATGAACTGCGCAGCCCGTTGACCGCGATCAAGACCCACCTGCAAGTGGCGCGGATGACCGACGGCAACGCCCGCGATCAGTCATTGGCGCGGGCCGAGGAGGGCGCCGATCGTCTGCATCGCACCCTTGAGCAATTGTTGTTGCTGGCGCGGGTCGAGGGCAGCCTGTCGTTCGACGATGGCTCGCAGTGCAGTGCCGAACAAGTCGCACGTCTGGCGATTCAGGACGCCACCGGCGGTGAGCGCGCGCGTATTGAGCTGCAACTGCCGCAGGATCTGTCGACAGCACCGCTGTCGATGCCCGCCGTGCTGGCAATTGCCGCGCTGCGTAATCTGCTCGACAACGCTCTGCGCCATACCGCTGAGGACTGCAGGGTCGAGCTGAGCCTGATGACCCTCGGCAACCGTGTGCGATTTGTCGTGCGCGACCATGGTCCGGGCATTGCCCCGGATGATCTGCAACACCTGACCCAACGCTTCTGGCGCAACGGCCAGAGCACCGGCTGCGGCCTCGGTCTGGCGATCGTGCAGGCGATTGTCCAGCGCTGCGATTGTGCGCTGCATTTCGACAGCCGCGCCGATGGTTTGCGCGTTGAGCTGACCATGCCGTTGCAACGCGTCTGAACCCTGCACAAATCCCTGTAGGCGCGAGCCTGCTCGCGAAAGCGGTTTTACAGCCACATCGATGCTGTCTGTTGTGCCGTCTTCGCGAGCAGGCTCGCTCCCACAGGGACACATCAAATGTAACTTCTCGGCGTTCGCTATCCGCTCGGGCTGGGCGTAAGGTCATCGCAGCTTTGACTCAATGGATTGAGGGAACCGCGCCATGGAAGCGCCCATCTGCATCAGCCCGGCCAGACTGGCCGACGCCGGCATTATCAGCCGCATCATCGAACGTTCGATCCGCTATGGCTGTGCGCTCGATCACCGCAACGACGCGTCACTGGTCAGCCGCTGGGTCGGCCTGCAATCCACCGACTTCATCAGTGCCCGACTCGCCGACCCGCAGTTTTACCTGTGCATTGCATTGCTGTGCGACAAGCCGGTTGGCGTCGGCATGGCGGGCAGTGGCGGCGAGATTGTGCTGTGTCACGTCCAGCCGGAGTCCTTTCGCCGTGGTGTCGGACGGGCGTTGATGATGGATCTGGAAGGCTGGCTGCGAGTTCACGGTGTGTTTCATGCCCAGCTCAACAGTACGCGCACAGGTCAGGCGTTCTATCGTCATCTGGGCTATCGCGTGGCCACCGCACCTCGCGAATGCCACGGCTTGCAGGTGCAGCCGATGTGCAAACCGTTGGTGTCGTCGGTCTGGCGACTTGAACAAGGGCTAAATCCCCGACGCCCTTAAGCGTTTCCAGAACAGGAAAACCTGCCAGTGCGCCCCGTGACCGGAATGCGCACCTGTCCGGTGTGCTGTTTCGGGTCGCTATGCATTGCCAATCAAGGGGTCGAGAAATGTCAGTCGCCACCAGCCTTATCGAAGAGTCGTCGGCGCGGGTTGCCCCGGCGCCTGCCGAAACGTTGTATCAGTTCGACGAATCGCCACTGCTCGCGCGCCAGGCGCAACAGGAGTCGAATGCGCGCAGTTATCCACGGCGCATTCCGCTGGCGCTAAAGCGCGCCAAGGGCCTGTATGTCGAAGACGTCGAGGGGCGCCGCTTCATCGACTGTCTGGCCGGCGCCGGTACGCTGGCGCTGGGGCACAATCACCCGGTGGTGATCGAGGCGATCCAGCAGGTGCTGGCTGATGAATTGCCATTGCACACCCTCGACCTGACCACGCCAGTCAAGGATCAATTCGTGCAGGACCTGTTCGGTCTGCTGCCGCCCACTCTCGCCGCCGAAGCGAAAATCCAGTTCTGCGGCCCGACCGGCACCGACGCGGTGGAAGCCGCGCTGAAACTGGTGCGAACAGCCACGGGACGCAGCACGGTGCTGTCATTTTCCGGCGGTTATCACGGCATGAGCCAGGGCGCGCTGAGCCTGATGGGCAGCCTGGGCCCGAAGAAACCGCTGGGCGCCTTGCTCAGTGCCGGCGTGCAGTTCATGCCATTCCCGTATGACTACCGTTGCCCGTTTGGCCTCGGCGGTGCGGCGGGAGTCAAAGCCAACCTGAGTTATCTGGAAAACCTGCTCAACGACCCCGAAGCCGGCGTGCAACTGCCCGCCGCAGTCATCGTTGAAGCGGTGCAGGGCGAGGGCGGGGTGATTCCGGCGGATGTCGAATGGCTGCGCGGGCTGCGGCGGATCACCGAGCAGGCTGGGGTGGCGTTGATCGTTGACGAGATCCAGAGTGGTTTCGCCCGCACCGGCAAAATGTTTGCCTTCGAGCACGCCGGCATCATTCCGGATGTGGTGGTGCTGTCCAAAGCCATTGGCGGCAGCCTGCCGCTGGCGGTGGTGGTCTATCGCGACTGGCTCGACACCTGGCAGCCGGGCGCTCACGCCGGCACCTTTCGCGGCAATCAGATGGCGATGGCAGCCGGTTCGGCGGTGATGCGCTATCTGCTCGAACACAAAGTCTGCGAGCACGCCGCCGCCATGGGCGCAAGGCTCAGCGAGCACCTGCACATCCTGCAACGCGACTTCCCGCAACTGGGCGATATCCGCGGGCGTGGCCTGATGCTCGGCGTCGAACTGGTCGACCCGAACGGCGCTGTGGATGCCCTTGGCCATCCGCCGGCATTTGCCCGTCTGGCGCCGTTGGTGCAGCGCGAATGCCTCAAGCGTGGGCTGATTCTGGAACTCGGTGGCCGCCATGGCGCGGTGGTGCGCTTCCTGCCGCCACTGGTGATCACTGCCGCTGAGATCGACCGTGTCGCCGAGATCTTCGGTCGGGCTTTGGCTGCGGCGACGACGGCGCTGTAAATTTTTTGCCGCGCCGAACGTTCTTTCTACATACCCGGCTGCACCGCGCGTGCGGCCCACCTTTACAGCGATGGAGAAGCAGCATGACGTCAGTATTCGACCGCGAGGACATCCTCTTTCAAGTCGTGGTCAACCACGAAGAGCAATACTCGATCTGGCCGGATTACAAAGCCGTGCCGGAAGGCTGGCGCACCGTGGGCAAGAGCGGCCTGAAGAAGGAATGCCTGGCCTACATCGAGGAAGTCTGGACCGACATGCGCCCGCTGAGCCTGCGCCAGAAGATGGATGCGCAAGCCACTGCCCAATAAGCCTCCGGGCAAAAGAAACCCGCTGAACCTTTGAGGGGCAGCGGGTTTTTTCATGGCTGGATTTTGTGCAATCAGGCCTGGCCTCGTCGCTAGCAGGCTAGCTCCCACAGGGGATTAGCGGTGAACACAAACCCTGTGGGAGCCAGCCTGCTGGCGATGAACGATAACGCGGTCCGGGTTACGCTCCGCTCAGACCTTTGATCAGCGCATCCACATTGCCTTCCAGCTCCGCCACCGGATCCACCGCATCGGCGCTTAATACCAGCAAGCGGCTGCCCGACTCGGCAATCGCCGCTGCCAGCGCTTCTGAAGGCTGACGATGGTGCAGTACCACGGCCACGTCGTTGTCCTTGAGGGTCGCCGTGAGTTTCTTCAGATCCTCAGCCGTCCATTCGGCGTCAGGCCGCGCATCCTGACCGATCAGCTCCAGATTGAGGCTGCCGATCAGATAACCGAAGTGATCGCTCAAACTCATCACGCTGAGGTTGTCGGCACGGGCCAGGCGCGCCTCGCTGTCGGCGCTGAGCTTGAGCAAACGCTGCTTCAGCGCCGCCAGATTCGCTTCGATTTTCGCTTTGGCCTCAGGTGCCAAGCGCACCAGATCCGCCGCCATCACATCGGCCATGCGCCCCATGTTGTTGCTGGCCAGCCAAGGCTGACTGTTGAGGCCGTCGACTTTGAGCTCCGGCTGCACAGCGATGCCGGGCAGGGCGCCATCGACCGGGCGCGCCGCGTCGACTTCGACGATGCGGATATTGCTGCGCCGGGCGATCGGATACAGCTGATCATCCGGCCACAGCGAGCGCACGCCGATCACCGCATCGGCATCGCTGGCCAGCTTGCTCAGCGCCGGCGCGCCACGCCCGGTGAAGTAGGCGCTCTGCCGGCTGCCCGGCAGGTTCGCCGGTGCCGCGCGTTCAAGGCTGACATCCGTGCCGTTGAGCAGAATCTCGCCCAGACCATAGGTAATCGGCAACGAGGCCAGGACCCGCAGCGGCTTGGCGTTTTCGGCCGCCATCAATGGGGTGCTGACCAAGCCGCACAGGGCCAGGGCCAAGGTCATTTTTCGCAACGAAAAGATCATTTATCCAAGATTCCCTTTCAGACTGGGGACAACGCCGCGGGCAATGGCGGCGAGGGCGAAGGCGATGCCGGCGACCAGAATGATCGCGGCGCCGGACGGAATCGGCAGATCGAACACGATCGGCGCGAGAATCCCGCACAGCGTGCTGACCGTGGCGATCAGCACCGAACACCAGAAAAAGCCCTTGAGCGACTGGCTGAGCAAGCGGGCGGCAGCGGCCGGAATCACCAGCAAGGCACCGACCAGAATCGCGCCGATGACTTTCACCGCCGCCACGGTGATCAGGGTCACCAGAATCACGAACAGATAGTCGAGAGTCTTCACCGCGACGCCGCGCACCGCCGCCAGTTGCGGGTTGAAACTGGCGAGCATGATGCGGTTGTACAACGGCAAGGCCAGGGCCATGACCAGCGAGCCGACGATCGCCAGCACCGCAATGTCGTTGCCGTTGACCGTCAGTACCGAACCGAACAGCACGTTCTCGAGAATGTGCACGTTGATTTTGCCAGCGAGTATCAGCAGCAAACTCGCCCCCAATGCCAGCGACACCGAAAGGAACACGCCGATCAACGTGTCCGGCGCCAGACCGGTGCGGTTGCGCAAATAGTTGAGCAGGATGCCGAACAGCAGGCAGTAGCCGAACAGCGCGCCATAGGGGCCGGTGTACGGTTCACCGAGCAGAATGCCGATGGCCACACCGGTCAGCGCCGCGTGGCCGACGGCTTCGGAGAAAAACGCGAAGCGCTTGACCACCACCAGCGTGCCGAGGCCGCCGAGGACTGGGCCGATCAGCAAGCCGGCGAGCAGCGCATTGACCACGAATCCGTAGGCCAGCGCTTCCGGCAGGTAACCGGAAGAGGCCCAGCCCTGCACCATCAAACGAAAGGCTTCGTAACTCATCAGGCAGCACTCCGCGGATGGGTGGAAAACAGACTGAGCAGTCGTTCCGGGGTCAGTGCCTGTTGCGGCGTGGCGTCGAACAGCACGCGGCGGTTGAGCCCGGTAACCCGATCAGCCAAGCGGCCAACCGCTTCCAGATCGTGCTCGATCCACAGCACCGTGATTCCCGCCGCGCGCCAGTCGCCGAGCAGGCGTTCGAACACCTGGATCCCGGCCTCATCGAGGGCCGACATCGGCTCATCCAGCACCAGCAATTGCGGCGCCGGAATCAGCCCCTGCGCGAGCAGCACACGCTGGCGTTCGCCACCGGACAATGCGCCCATGCGCCGCTTGCGCTTGTCCTGCATGCCGACTCGCTCCAGCGCCTCACCGATGGCGGCGGCGTAGCGCTTGCTCAAACCGAGAAATGCCGGGCGGCGCTGACACATCGCCGCCATGAAATCATCGACCGTCATTGGCAAACCGCGATCGAACTCTAGCGCCTGCGGCACGTAACCGATGGTGCCGGGCGCGCCGGGCCACTGCAGACTGAGCTGACCCTGATGGGGCATCTGCCCGAGCAAGGTCTTGATCAGCGAACTCTTGCCGCCGCCGTTCGGACCGACCAGTGCATGCACGCTGCCGGGCTGCACCTGAAAGGTGACCTTGTCGAGAATGGTTGTGCGGCCCAGCGTCAGACTCACCTCGACAAAATCCAGAGTCGGACCCGTAACCTGTAGGAGCGAGCCTGCTCGCGATAGCGGTTTGTCATTCAACAAGGGTGTCGGCTGATCCGGCGCCATCGCGAGCAGGCTCACTCCTACAGGGGATTTGGTGTTTTCTGAAGAGAGGGTTTCCCTTGAAGTCATGCGCCAGACTCCTGAATCGCCCGCACCACGGTGTTGAGGTTGCCGGTCATTTCCTTTTCGTATTTGTCGGCGGTGTATTCGCCGTAGGAAATGTGTGACAGCGGATACAGCTTCACCCCGGACTCACGCTGAATGGTGTCGACGTAAGTGGACGGGAAATCCATCTCCGAGAAGATCACCTTCACGTCCAGCTCGCGCAGTTGGTCGATGGTCTTTTTCAGCTGACTCGGGCTTGGCTCGATGCCGTGGGCCGGTTCGACCACTGCGGTCACTTCCAGGCCGAATTCGCGCAGCAGGTAGTCATACGCCGCGTGCACCGTGGCGACGCGCAGTTCGGCGTTGGGCGCCTGGGTCAGTTTCGCCAGGGCGTCGGCGCGCATCTGCCGCAGGCGCTTGCCATAGGCGCGGGCGTTCTGCGTGTAGGTCTTGGCGTTGTCCGGGTCGAGTTTGCCCAGTTCGCGGGCGATGTTGTTGACCTGGGCGATGGACGCGCTGATCGACAGGAACGTGTGCGGATTGACCACTTTGCCGGCGCCGCGCGCGGCCACCCCGGTGGCCGCCAGCAGCGGTACGTTTTCGTTGGCTTCAATGGTCTTGATGTTCGGCGTTTCGCTGGCGGCGATCATGCGGTCGGCAAAATCGTCATGGCCGACGCCGTTGAGCACGATCACGTCCAGCCCGCTGATGCGCTTGATGTCCTCGGCGCGCGGCTCGTAGGCGTGCGGGTTGAAACCGGCGGGAATCAGCGGCACCACTTCGGCCTTGTCGCCGACGATGTTCGCCACATAGCTGTAATACGGGTGCAGGGTGATGCCGATGCGCAGACGCTTGGCCTGATCGGCACTGACCAGCGGGCTGAGCAGGCAGGCGCAGAGGCCGAGCAGAAACGAGCGCAGCAACGGACGGCGAGGTAATGAAATGGACATGGGCAAGCAGTCTTCTCTCGAAAATGGGCGAGGCATCAATGGCGATGTTCGCGGGTTACCCCGGCATCGTATTGCGCGACAATCTGTTTCCAGCCAGCAGCGGCGAGGGCCGCGTCGGACAATTCGGTCGGCGTTTGCAGCGCAGCGCCACGGTTGAGCCAGATGTCTGGCGCCGCCTGGTCATCGCTGCTCAGGCGCATCAGGAATGAACCGGCGACGCTGCTCGACTGGCTGTGACCGAAGTAGGCGGTGTCGCCGAGCAGTTGCCAGGCATGCCCGCCACGGCTGATCGAACTGGCATCGCGGGCAAACGGCGCAAACCCTTCGTCGGCCAGATGTTGCGGCGTCGGCAGCGCTTGCTGTTCTTCACGCAGCAGACGGATTTCATCGAGGGTCACGCGCAGATCGGCATAGATGCCTTGTTCGGACGCGGTGAGGTCGCGGCGCGCGTCCAACTGATTGCTGGCCACCGGCTCCGGCTCATGGGACACCCCACGCCAGGCCACCACGGAAGCGGCGACCGCCAGAATCAACAGGCACAGCAGCAGGACATTGAAGGTTTCGTGGCCGGCGCCGGCCGGGCGTACGACTTGCGTGGTTGGCGTACTCATGGGGCCTCGATATCCGCTTGATCGATTTCGACCACATGGCCGGGACCGGCGTCGAACAGTACGTAGAATTCGGCGCCGGGCTTTTTGAAGGTCAGGGTCGAGTCGGCGCCGAGCTTGCCCGGCACCAGGATCGTTTCGTCGTAACCGACCACATCGAGGGTCACCCCCGGGGCGCCGCTGCCGTCGGAAAAACCGCCCGTGCATTTGATCTGTTCGGCGTCGATGGCTTTGCATTCGCACATCGGGTTATGCGCCAGCGCACTGCTGCTGAAAGCGGCGCTCAGTACCAGCACCGCGGCGCTGAAGTGCAGGCGCGAAGCACGTTGAATACGAGTCATGGTCGGGCTCCTTGTTTGTTCAGCCAGGCGAGGGTGGCGGGCGAGGCCTGGCTCAGGGGAATAGAGGCCTGGTGCATGCTGCCGTCCCAGCCTTCCATGGTGATCCACAGTTCTGCATCGGCTTTGGTTTTTTCCGGCACCGGCAATTGCGCGCCCATACGGTACGGCGTGCCGAAAAACAGCGCGCCGGCTGCGCGCAGGCTGCGCGGTTTGCCGATCCGCAGGTAGGTCGCCTTGACCTGGTCGATGCAGGCATCGCAGAGCGCAGCGTTGAAACCTTTCATGTAGCCGGCCGGGCCTTCCAGGCGTGGCGCTTCGTTGCGCAGTTCGGCCAGGCGCAGACTCCACGGGCCGACGGCGATTTCGCCGACTTCGCGCTCACCCAGACCGATATCGCCGCGAAACAGCGCGGCGTCGGCAAAGTATTTGGGCATGAAACCCAGCGGAATCAGCAACAGCAGAACGTTGATGTGGAAGCGCCATTTATGCCAGAGCCGGCTCAGGCGCGAAGGTTGCGGTGCCGCAATGGACTTGCTCACGGGTTGACCTCCGCAGGTTCACGAGCGATGGCCGGTTGCGCCGTCACGCGGGTTTTCTTCGATTCACGCTTCAGTGCGTTGGCGGTGGCCAGTGCGGTGCGTTTGGTCCAGATCAACAGGCCGCTGAGCACCATCATGCTCAGCACCAGACCGAAGAAGAACCAGATCAGCTTGATCCACAAACCGCCGAAGTCGCCGGTGTGCAGAGGGCGCATGGATTCGGTGACGAACTCCAGCGCAGTGCGATCGGACAACAGTCGCGAAGCGGCCAGATCACCGTTGAAAGGGTTCAGCGTGGCGGACTGGAACATCAGCGGATACCAGCCACGGCCACCGAGGTTCATGTGGCTGTAGGCATTGCCCGGCAGGCTGACGAAGCTGACTTCCAGGCCGGGGATTTTCTGCTGCGCGACTTCAATCGCGCGGTCCAGGCTGATGCGCGGCGGCGGTGTGCCATCGGCAGAGAGCGGCACCGCTTCGCGGGCCATCGCCGGAATGATCGGCTCGCTGGAAATGGAAATATGGTTGTCGAACAGCAGCGCTTCGATCAGGAACCAGATGCCGGTGATCGAGATCACCGCGATGAACCAGATCGACCAGATGCCGCTGAGGCGGTGGAAGTCGCCCCAGAAGATTCGCGCACCGTGGCGAATACGCAGGGTCGGGCTGAAGAAGCCTTTCCAGAAGCGTTTATAGACCACCAGCCCGGTGATCAGCGAAGCCAGCAGCGGCAGACCGAGGAACGACACCAGATACCAGCCCCAGCTGTAGCCGTTGGTGAACGGCACCAGCCACCAGCCATGCAGCGCACGGGTGAAAGCCTTGAAGTTGAAGTCCGGCGCGCTGCCCTGAATGACTCCGGTGTAGGGGTTGACGTAAACGGTCTGCGAACGCCCGTCGGGGTAGCTGACATCGACGTCGAGGGCAAAATGCGACTCGTCGGGCCGACTGATGCGCTGCACCACGGTTTGCGGTTCGGCTTGCTTGATCGCGGCGAGGACCTGATCGTAGCTGAGCCGTGGCGCATCGTCCGCCGGCTGGCTGGCGCGCATCTGCGGGTTGGCCAGCCAGACGATTTCCTGGCTGACCACCGCCAGCGTGCCGGTGACGCAGACGATCAGGACAAAGAACCAGATCGGCAAGGCCAGCCAGCTATGCACCAGGAACCACAGTTTGGAACGGGATTTCTTCGACATGGTTGTGCGTCTTGTTTTCGGTGAAAGGGACATGACTACGGGCTTCGCAGCGCTGTTTCCCTGGAAGGTCCGGCCGTGGCTTTTGCCTACGCGGCCGGCCCGCATCTATATAAGACGGATGAGCGCGGCAAATCCCGATAAACGATATGAAAGAAAATGTTTCGCGTTTCGCGTTTCGCCTGATGCATGAAAAATCCTTTGTGGGAGCGAGCCTGCTCGCGAAGGCGCCGGATCAGACAATGCATTTGTGCCTGACCCACCGCTTTCGCGAGCAGGCTCACTCCTACAGGGGGATTATGTGTGCCGGGATCGAACACGATTTATGAACGACGCCATCACCCTCTGCCGATTGATGGCCCGAGCTTGCTCCCTATGATGGGCATCACCGGATTCCTCAATGAGCGCCCCGTGATGACCGCCAGAACCCTCTACGCCAAACACATCGATTCGCACACGGTGTGCGACCTCGACGATCAGGGCCATGTCCTGCTGTATATCGATCGCCAGGTGATCAACGAATACACCAGCCCGCAGGCCTTCAGTGGTTTGCGCGCTGCCGGGCGCAAGGTGTGGCGGCCGGGCACGGCGCTGGCAGTGGTCGATCACGTCAATCCGACCGCACCGCTGCGCGTTGCCGCCATGCCCGACGCCGGGGGCGCCCGGCAAGTGTCGTATCTGGCGGAAAACTGCCGGGACTTCGGCATCGAATTGCTCGACATCCTCGACAAGCGCCAGGGCATCGAACATGTGATCGCCCCGGAGCAGGGCTTCATTCTGCCGGGCATGGTGATTGCCGCTGGCGACAGCCATACCACCACCTACGGCGCGCTCGGTGCGTTTGGTTTTGGCATTGGCACCTCCGAGATCGAACACCTGTTGGCGTCGCAGACCTTGATCTACAAACGCCTGAAAACCCTGCGCGTGACCATCGATGGCGCACTGCCGCCGGGGCTGACCTCCAAAGACGTGATCATGGCGCTCATTGGCCGGATCGGCGCTTCCGGGGCCAGCGGTTACGCGATCGAATTCTGCGGCTCGACCATCGATGCCTTGAGCGTCGAGGCGCGCATGACTATCTGCAACATGGCGGTCGAGGCCGGCGCGCGCGGAGCGTTCATGGCGCCGGATGAAAAGGTGTTCGCCTACCTCAAGTGCAAGCCGCGTGCACCTAAGGGGGCGTTGTGGGAGCAGGGCGTGGAGACGTGGCGCGAATTGCGCAGTGATCCGGGCGCGGTGTTTGATCGCGAAATTCATCTCGATGCCAGCGTCCTCGAGCCGATGGTCACCTGGGGCACCAGCCCGGATCAGGCGGCAGCCATTGGTGCGCATGTACCGGACCCGCAAGCGATCAGCGATCCGATCCTGCGTCAGGACATGCGTCGCGCCCTGAACTACATGGGCCTCGAACCGGGCATGGCGCTCAGCGAGATCGCCATCAGCCACGCCTTTATCGGCTCGTGCACCAATGCGCGCATCGAAGATTTGCGTGACGCCGCCCGAATCGTCGACGGCCGGCAAGTGGCCGGGCACGTGCGGGCGATGATCGTGCCCGGCTCCAGTGAAGTCCGCGCCCAGGCGGAGGCGGAGGGGCTGGCGCAGATCTTTATCGACGCCGGTTTCGAGTGGCGCCAGTCCGGTTGCTCGATGTGCCTGGCAATGAACGACGATGTGCTCGCGCCCGGCGACCGCTGCGCCTCCAGCACCAACCGCAATTTCGAAGGTCGTCAGGGCGCCGGCGCGCGCACCCACCTGATGAGCCCGGCGATGGTCGCCGCCGCCGCGATCAGCGGCCGACTCACCGATGTCCGCGATTTTGGAGAACGCCCATGAGCCTGCAAGCCTTCACGCAAGTCAGCGGCCAGGCCGCGCCGTTGCTGGCGGCCAATGTCGACACCGACGTGATCATGCCCAAGCAATTTCTAAAGGGCATCGATCGCCAGGGCCTGGATCGCGGGTTGTTTTTCGATCTGCGCTTTCTGCGCGACGGCCGTCCCGACCCCGATTTTGTGCTCAACCAACCGGCGTGGCAGGGCGCGAGTTTTCTTGTGGTCGGGCCGAATTTTGGCTGCGGCTCCAGCCGTGAACATGCGGTGTGGGGGTTGCAGCAAATGGGCATCCGCGCACTGATCGGCAGCAGTTTTGCCGGGATCTTCTATGACAATTGTCAGCGCAATGGCGTGTTGCTGATCACCCTGGAAGAGGCGCAGGTGCAGCGGATAGGCCGGCTCGTCGGGCAGCCGGAAACGGCGCGGATCAGCATTGACCTTGAGGCGCAGCAGATCCGCCTGGCCGATGACTCGGTGCTGGATTTTCAGATCGACACCCTGCGCAAAAGTGCGTTGCTGCTGGGCCTCGATGCGATCGGCAGCACCTTGCAGCGGCGCGAGCAGATCAAGGCGTTCGAACGCGAACATCTGGCCAACAACCCGTGGCTTTCCTGACCCACCACTAATCCCCGTGTAGGAGTGAGCCTGCTCGCGATAGCGGTTGATCAGTCAGCGTTGCTGTGTCTGACACACCGCTATCGCGAGCAGGCTCACGCCTACACGGGGTTGTGTTGATTCGACCTACAGCGACAAGCTTTTGAAATGCTCTTGCAAGAACTCTACACACGCGCGCAATTTCCCCGAGTGCGCCAGCCGTGTCGGGTACAACGCCCAGACGTTGGCGCTCTGGCTGTAAGCATCGAGCACCTGCACCAGGCGGCCTTGCTCCAGCAGCGGTTTCACGTCCCACAGTGAGCGCAGCAGGATCCCGCGGCCGTCCAGCGCCCATTGCAGGACGATCTCGCCGTTGTTCGAGGACAACGGTCCGCTGACCCGCACGTCTTTCACACCATTGTCGCCCTCCAGATTCCAGATGCCGAAAGCGTTGTCGCGTTCCTTGATCACCAGGCAGTCATGGGCTTGCAGGTCTTCGAGGGTCTGCGGTGTTCCGCGGCGTTGCAGGTACGCGGGGGCGGCGCACAGCACGCGGCGATTACTGACCAGACTGCGGCCGATGTGCTGGCCGGGAAGGTCATCGCCCACCCGAATCTCCAGATCGAAGCCTTCGTCGATGATATCCACCACCCGGTCAAACAGGTCGAGACGAATCTCCAGCTGCGAATAGCGTTCCGCCAAGAGCGACACCGCTGGCGCCACGTGATTGCGGCCGAAGCCGAAGCTGCTGCAGATATGCAGACGCCCACGCGGACTGGCGTGGGCGTCGGACAATTCGTCGTGCAATTGCTGAAAGTCATCGAGAATGCGCAGCGCCCAACGTTGCACGCGCTCGCCGTCCTCGGTCAGGGACACGCGACGGCTGGTGCGGTGCAGCAGACGCGTGCCGAGAGTGCTTTCGAGAATCTGGATGCGTTTGCTGACATAGGCCGGCGACAGCCCCAATTCATCCGCCGCGGCAGCGAAGCCGTTCTTGCGAATCACCGTGAGCAACACACGCAGGTCTTCGGGAAGGGGCAAGGCGTCGTTATTCCGGGACATGTCTGAACGGGCACTGGCGGGACGAGCCGCCAGCATAGCACCGTGCTGTGCAGGCGCGGCTCAGCGCAGAAACGCCAGCGCTTCGGCCAGCAGCAATTCGGGGACTTCTTCGGCGATGTAATGGCCGGCGGGCAAGGCTTTACCGCTGACATTGGCGGCTACTTCTTGCCATTCCTTGAGCGGATCGAAGCAATTCCCGACGGTGCCTTCCGCGCCCCACAGCACGCGCAATGGCAGATTCAGCCGATGCCCGGCGGCAATGTCGGCGCGATCATGCTCCAGATCGATGCTGGCGCTGGCGCGGTAATCCTCGCAGAGGCCGCGCGCACTGCCCGGTTGTCGCAGGCAGCGCAGGTATTCGCCAAACGCCTCATCGGTGAACGGCTTGAACCCGGCGCTGCGACTGCCCATGACACTGCGCAGATAGCCTTCAGGATCGGCGTCGATCAGGGTTTCCGGCAGCGGTGCCGGGCGGATCAGGAAGAACCAGTGCCAATACGCGCGGGCGAAGGCTTCGTTGGTTTGCGCATACATCGACAGAGTCGGCGCGATGTCCACCAGCATCATGCGTTGCACGGCCTCGGCGTGGTCGAGCGCCAGACGATGCGCGACCCGTGCGCCACGGTCGTGAGCGAGGATCGAGAACTGCGCAAAACCCAGCGACTGCATCAACTCGACATTGTCGCGAGCCATTTGCCGTTTCGAATAATTGCTGTGCGCGTCATCCGCAGGCGGACGGCCGCTGTCGCCGTACCCGCGCAAGTCGGCGGCGACCACGGTGAAATGCTCGGCCAGGGATTCGGCGATCTTGTACCAGATCACATGGGTCTGCGGGTGGCCATGCAACAGCAACAATCCCGGGCCGCTGCCACCGATGCGGTAAGCAATGTCGACGCCGTTGACGTGACGCTGGTCTTTGCAAAATCCGGCAAACATCGGGCTGGTCCTTCTTTCAGGGTTCTTGTTGGATGCATCCTGAAATCGTCCAGAGTGTGTGGCAAGGGCTAAAGCGTGGTGAGCAGATTCATGAACTGTGTTCAGGGAGTTTTGAGTTGCCTTTGCCGGCGCTATCGCGAGCAGGCTCGCTCCCACAGTTGGAATGCATTCCAAGTGTAGGAGTGAGCCTGCTCGCGATAGCGCCGGTGCAGACACCGAACGCTCAACTCTGCTGAAACATCTCCATCGCCCGCTGCTTGATCTGCTCTTCAGTCAAATCCTCCTTGCGCGTAGCCAGAAACCACAGATGCCCATAGGGATCCTTCAGCGTCCCGCTGCGATCGCCGTAAAACTGATCCTTGACCTCCGACACCACCGTCGCCCCGGCATCCAGCGCGCGTTGAAACGATTGATCGACATCGACCACGTACAAATGCAACCCGACCGAAACCGCATGATCCGGATTGCTCAACGGCCCCTGATCACACGGCGAACCGAGCATGATCGCGCTGTCGCCAATGCGCAGCTCGGCGTGCCCGATGGAGCCGTCGGGCATGGCCAGGCGCATGACCTCGGTGGCGTCGAAGGCCTTTATATAGAAATCGATGGCCTCGGCCGCTTTGTGAATACCCAGGTACGGGGTAATGCTGTGATACCCCTCGGGAATGGGTTTGACGTTCATGACGTTCTCCCTGCTTTTTGTTCTACGAAATGGCTCCCACCGGATGGGTGGAGAAACCACTATAGAACGCTCGGCGCGGTGCAGAGGTTGGCCCGACGAGCCGTCAATCCTGGGGGAAATGCGGCCCCGGCCCCTGTTCGCCGAGCACGTCGGCATGGTTGCGCAGCGGGCAGGCTTCCATCGACAAACAACCGCAACCGATACAACCGTCGAGGCGGTCGCGCAGTAACAGCAATTGTTCGATACGCTCATCCAGCTCCTTGCGCCAGCGCTCGGAGAGAATCTTCCAGTCGGCTGCCGTGGGCGCGCGATCGTCCGGGAGCATTTGCAGTGCGTCGCCAATCTGCGCCAGTGGGATGCCCAGGCGCTGCGCCACTTTGATCAGCGCCACCCGACGCAACACCTCTCGCCCATAGCGGCGCTGATTGCCCGCGTTGCGCTGGCTCTTGATCAAGCCTTTGGTTTCGTAAAAGTGCAGCGCGGTGACCGCGACACCGCTGCGCGCCGCCACTTCACCGACGGTCAACGGTTTACGCACCTGTTCTTTAGTGATCATGGAAAACAGCTCTTGACCTTGACTTAACTGGAGGTTTTACCCTGCTGGCCTTCGAGTCGCAAGATTCGCCTGACGATAAGTGGGGACACCATGCAAGCATTCGCGCAAAACCGCAGCTTCACGCAGTTGATCGAATTCGAAATCGAACCGGTGCAGCAGCCAGCCCTGGTGGCGGAGCTGGCGCTACAAACCGAACGCCTGGCCCAGCGTTATGCCGGGTTCGTCAGCGCCAGCGTGCAAGCCAGCGACGATGGCCGACGCGTGCTGGGGTTTCTGCAATGGCAGACCCGCGAGGCGGGGGAGGCGGCGTTTCGCAGTTTCGAGACCGGTGAGCAGGATTTCTGGCAACTGATCCGCCGTCATCGGGCCAAAACCATCACCTTCAATTCATTCCAGGTGCTCAGCAGCATCGCCCGCAGCCGCGACGACGCGCTGCATTGCCGGTTGCTCGGTTAGGCTGACTGGGCGATGGATCACCGGTCGTGGCGAATTACTGATAGCCACTATTGAGAGCGTTGATTTCTGCGCGAGCGTGCCGCGGCGTAGCCTTTCTACATCGACCAACACTGCTCGCCAGGACGCTCCCATGAATCGTTTACTGACTGTTTCGCTGCTGCTCGCTGTTTCCGTACTCGCCGGATGTGCCGGCCACGTTGCGCCGGAATTGCGCCCTTACACCGCCGAAGAATCCCGCGAACTGGCGCTCGAAGCGCTGAACCGCAGCGGCCTGTCCTTCGACGAATACCACGCGAAAAAAGCTGCGCTGCTGGGTCAGCCACAGAAATCCTACGGTTTTGATCAGCAAGGCGAGATGAGCGCTGAGCGTGCCGTACAGCTGCACGGTCGCCCAAGCTGAAAAGCAACTGTACTGCTGCAAGTTTTCTGCAACTGTCCGTGGGCCGGGCGGGCGCAGTGGGATAGGGTCTACATCTGAATGACCCTGATGGACTGCCCGCCATGACCCTCTCGCTTGATCTGTTGTTGGGCTTTGCCCTGTTTGCCCTTGTCACCTCGATAACGCCGGGGCCGAACAACACCATGTTGTTGGCATCGGGGGTGAACTTCGGCTTCAACCGCACCATTCCGCACATGCTCGGCATCACCTGCGGCTTCTTCGTTCTGGTGGTGGCGGTGGGCTTTGGTCTGGGCGCGGTGTTCCAGAACTATCCGATCCTTTACACGATCCTGCGCTATGTCGGCGCGGCGTATCTGTTGTATCTGGCGTGGAAAATCGCCCACTCGGGGCCGGTCGGCGACAGTGTCGAAGGCGAGGCCAGGCCGATCAGCTATCTTGGCGCTGCGGCGTTTCAATGGGTCAACCCGAAAGCGTGGATCATGGCCATTGGCGCGATCAGCACCTATACGCCGATGCAGGGCTATTTCACCAACGTCGTGGTGATCGCTGCGGTATTCGCCATCATCAACCTGCCCAGCGTCGGTGTCTGGGCCGCCTGCGGAACGTTGCTGCGCAATGTACTGAAGGAGCCGCGCTGGTTGCGCGTGTTCAACTGGGGCATGGCCGCGCTGCTGGTGATTTCCCTGTACCCGTTACTTCTCGAAAGCTTTAGCTGACGCATTGCTTCAACCGCAGGCCGGATGCCTGTTAAGCTCGGCTTCAGGAGCGTTCCTACGCACTTTTAAATGAAGTTGTCCTTCTTTAACGGCATCCGATCAGGTATTGATGACGCTCTCGAACCGACGCGCAGCTCACAAGGCTGCGCTGTGCCGTTTGCAGACACGAGCCTCCTGATCCCGGAACACGCTCTGCGAGTCTTTTATGAACACACGTCCGTTGTATTTCGATTACGCCGCCACCACCCCGGTGGACGAGCGGGTCATCCAGGTGATGATCGAGTGTCTGGGTTTTCACGGCAATTTCGGTAACCCGGCCTCCAGCTCCCATGCCTTCGGCCAGCAGGCCCGGCACACGGTCGAGCAGGCGCGCCGGCAAGTCGCCGGACTGGTCGGCGCCGAGGCCGGGCAGATTGTCTGGACCTCCGGCGCCACCGAATCCAACAACCTTGCCCTCAAGGGCGTGGCGCAGGCGCGCGGTGTGCCTGGCGGTCACATCATCACCAGCCAGATCGAACACAAAGCCATCCTCGATACCGCCCGCCAGTTGCAGGACAGCGGCGTCGCCGTGACGTATCTGGTCCCCGACGCCAATGGTTTGATCACCGCGCAAGCGGTCAGCGAAGCGCTGCGCGACGACACTTTTCTGGTGTCGCTGATGCTGGTCAACAACGAATTGGGCACCGTCAATGATGTTCAAGCGATTGGCGAAGTCGTGCGGGCCCGCGGCGCTTTGTTTCATGTGGATGCCGCGCAGGGTGCCGGCAAAGTCGCCATTGATCTGCGGCAATGGCCGGTGGATCTGATGTCGTTTTCCGCACACAAGCTCTACGGCCCCAAAGGCATCGGCGCGTTGTACGTCGGCCCGCGGGCGCAGCAGCGTTTGCAGGCGCAGATTCACGGCGGCGGTCATGAAGGCGGTCTGCGCTCCGGGACACTGGCGACCCATCAGATTGCCGGAATGGGCGCCGCGTTTGCCTTGGCCGCTGAAGCCTTCGATGCCGAGAAAACAACCATTGTCGCGCTGCGCGAGCGCTTGCTCAATCAACTGCTGAGCCTGCCGGGCGTGCGCCTGAACGGTTGCACCACCCAGCGCATTCCGCACACTTTGAGCCTGACCTTCAGCGAAGGTGAATTCAACAGCGCGGCGTTGAGCCACTCGATCGCCTTTTCCGCGACGTCGGCCTGCAATTCGGCAAGTAATGCGCCGTCTCACGTGCTGCTGGCGTTGGGGCATGACGCGCATCTGGCCGGCCGCACGATTCGCTTGAGCCTTGGTCGTTTCACCACCGCCGAGGATGTCGACAAGGCCGTTGAACTGATCAAGAGCGCTTGCGCCAGTGCCCCGGCATTCTGGGCGACAGGACTTTAAACGAGCCGGATAAACGGCTACGAACAATAACGAACAAGTGATTAGCAGGAGACATGATGAGTACCCAGACCTCGACCGAAGGATTGGTGCCCCAGCGCCTGGCGCAGACCCGCGAACTGATGCGCCGCGAAGGTATCCATGCGTTGCTGGTGCCGTCCGCCGACCCGCATCTGTCGGAATACCTGCCGGGCTACTGGCAGGGTCGGCAATGGTTGTCGGGTTTCCATGGTTCGGTCGGCACGCTGATCGTCACCGCTGATTTCGCCGGGGTCTGGGCCGACAGCCGTTACTGGGAACAGGCAACCAAGGAACTCAAGGGCAGCGGCATCGAACTGGTCAAGTTGCAACCGGGGCAGCCGAGCCCGCTGGACTGGCTGGCCGAGCAGACACCGCAAGGTGGTGTGGTCGCGGTTGACGGTGCGGTAATGGCCGTGGCATCGGCGCGTACCTTGAGCAGCAAGCTCGAAGCGCGGGGCGCGCGTCTGCGCACGGATATCGACCTGCTGCAGCAAGTCTGGAGCGACCGCCCGAGCCTGCCGAATGCCCCGATCTATCAGCATCTGCCACCACAGGCGACGGTCAGCCGTGGCGAAAAACTCGCCAGACTGCGCGAAACCTTGCAGGAGCGTGGGGCGGACTGGTATTTCATCGCCACCCTTGATGACATCGCCTGGCTGTTCAACCTGCGTGGCGGCGACGTGTCGTTCAACCCGGTGTTTGTTTCGTTTGCCTTGATCAATCAACAGCAAGCGACGCTGTTCGTCGCGCTGAGCAAAGTCGACGCGGATTTGCGCGCAGTGCTGGAACAGGAGGGCGTGACGCTGCGCGACTACAGCGAAGTGGCGGCCGCGCTGCGTGACATTCCGGCGGGCGCAAGCCTGCTGGTTGATCCGGCGCGAGTGACCACCGGTCTGCTGGACAACCTCGACAGCGAGGTAACACTGGTCGAAGGCTTGAACCCGACCACGCTCGCCAAATCACAGAAAAGTGAAGCGGATGCGCAGCACATTCGACGGGCAATGGAGCAGGACGGTGCGGCGCTGTGCGAGTTTTTTGCCTGGCTGGAATCGGCGTGGGGACGCGAACGCATTACCGAATTGACCATCGACGAGAAGCTCACCGCCGCACGCGAGCGGCGTCCGGATTACGTCACGCTGAGTTTCAACACCATCGCCGCGTTCAATGCCAACGGCGCCATGCCCCACTATCACGCCACCGAAGAGGAGCATGCGGTCATTGAAGGCGATGGCTTGCTGCTGATCGACTCCGGCGGGCAATACCTGGGCGGCACCACCGATATCACGCGGATGGTGCCCGTCGGTACGCCGACCGAAGAACAGAAGCGCGATTGCACACGGGTGTTGAAAGGCGTGATTGCCCTGTCGCGGGCACGCTTTCCGAAAGGCATTCTCTCACCGCTGCTGGACGCCATCGCGCGTGCGCCGATCTGGGCGGACAATGTCGATTACGGTCATGGTACCGGCCATGGTGTTGGTTATTTCCTCAATGTCCATGAAGGTCCACAAGTCATTGCCTATCAGGCCGCGGCTACGCCGCAAACGGCCATGCAGCCGGGGATGATCACTTCGATCGAACCGGGCACTTATCGTCCGGGGCGTTGGGGTGTGCGCATTGAAAACCTGGCGATGAACCGCGAGGCGGGCAGCAGCGAGTTCGGTGAGTTCCTCGAGTTCGAAACCCTGACGCTGTGCCCGATCGACACGCGTTGCTTGTTGCCTGCTCTGCTTACACAAGATGAGAAACAGTGGTTCAACGGCTATCACGCCGAGGTACGTGAACGTTTAAGCCCATTGCTGGAAGGCGCTGCATTGGAATGGCTGAACACGCGGACCGCAGCCATTTAAGCGATTGACACCCGGGCGCTGCTGCCAGCGCCCGAGTGTTTGCTTTGCTTTAGAGCTGGCGCAACGCCGCTTCGACAAAATCCAATCGATCCTGTCCGAAGAACAACTGGTTGCCTACAAACATGCTCGGTGCGCCGAAAACACCGCGTTTAACCGCGGTTTCGGTATTGTCCTTGAGGGCTGCTTTGACTGTTTCGTCGTTGACCAACGCCATCACTGTCTGCGGGTCGAAACCGTGTTCACTCAATACGGCCGCTACGGTTTCTGGCTCATTCAAGCTGCGTCCTTCAACCCAAAGTGCTTTGAATAGACAATCTATAAACGCCTGAAAGCGTTCGGGTTGATGTAGCTGAATGCCCGTCACCGCGCGCATCAGCATCAGCGTATTGATCGGAAAGTGCGGATTGAATTTCAGCGGCACTGCGTAGCGTTTCGCATAGCGGTCCAGATCCTGAAACATATAGCGACCCTTCGCCGGAATCATCGCCGGTGAGGCATTGCCGGTCGCCTTGAACACGCCGCCAAGCAGCATCGGAATGTAGCGTAATTCACTGCCGGTTTCGGCGCAGATCTTCGGTAACTGGGTGTAGGCCAGATAGGTAGCCGGGCTGCCGAGGTCGAAATAGAACTCCACGGTTTTACTCATTATCGCGTCTCTCTGCTTATTGTTATGGCGAAGGTTTACCAGCGTTCATTCCATGGGCGCAGATCCAGTTCGAAGGTCCATGCGTCCCTTGGCTGACTGTGCAGGTACCAATAGTTCTCCGCTATGTGCTCGGGATCGAGAATGCCGTCCTGATCTTTCGTCGCGTATTTATCCGGGAAGCTGGTGCGGATGAAATCGGTGTCGATGGCACCGTCGACCACGATATGGGCGACGTGGATGTTCATCGGCCCCAATTCCCGTGCCATGCTTTGCGCAAGTGCGCGAATACCGTGTTTGGCGCCTGCGAACGCAGCGAAACCGGCAGCGCCACGCAGCCCGGCGGTCGCACCGGTGAACAGGATCGTGCCGCGCTGGCGGGTGACCATGCGTTTTGCCACTTCGCGGGCATTGAGGAAGCCCGAGAAGCAGGCCATTTCCCAAATCTTGAAATATTTGCGCGCGGTTTCTTCAAGAATGCTGCAGGGCACGTTGGCGCCAATATTGAAGACGAAGGCTTCGATCGGACCGAGGCGGGTTTCGATGTCTTCTATCAGCGCGATTACGTCATCTTCTTTACGCGCGTCGCAGGCGAAACCGTGGGCTTCGCCGCCTTCAGCGTTGATTGCGTCAACCAGCGGTTGCAGTTTGTCGGCGCTACGCCGGGTAACGCAAGCGACGAATCCCTCACGGGCGAAGCGCTTGGCAATCGCTCCGCCCGTTGAGTCTCCAGCGCCAACCACCAATACGACCTTCTTGTTATTCATGGGCGAATCCCTTTATTAAACGATCGTTAAGTGAACGAACGTTATGCTAGGATCACGGCAACGTCAAGGTCGTCGATTCGAGGGTAATCCCATGCGCTATTCCGCCAGTCACAAGCTGGAAACCCGAGAAAAGTTACTGCAGAGCAGTGCGCTGTCGGCAAAACGCTCCGGGTTTTCCACCGTCGGCGTCGATGCGTTGATGAAAGCGATCGGCTTGAGTGGGGCGGCGTTCTACAGCCATTTTTCGTCTAAGGATCAGTTATTTACGACGATTGTCGAGCGCGAGCTGAGTCAAAGCCTTGAGCGCTTGGGCGGGGAGGGTAAGCAGGATCGCGAACGATTGCAGCGCTGCCTCAAACACTATCTGAGCATGTCTCACGTCGAGCAGCCTGAAGTTGGCTGCGCGTTGCCGGCGCTGGGCGCGGAAATTGCCCGCTCGGATGTACAAGTGCGCGAGCAAGCGCAATTGTGGATCTGTCGGTTGCATGAACGCTGGGCTCAGGTATTGGAAAGCGACAGCCTGGCATGGTCGGTTCTGTCGCAATGCGTCGGCGCACTGGTGGTGGCGCGCATGCTGGTCACGCCGGACATTCAGCAAGCGGTGCTGAAGTCCAGCCATGACGAGATCGGCCGTCAGATGGCCGAGCCACGCTGAGCTATTTGCAGATGACGATCATGCTGCGGCTGGTGTAGCCAGCAGGATTGAGACCGAACGGATAATCGCCGGGCTCTTCGACGGCGTCACCGGATTTGGCAATCACCTTGTAGCCTTTCGGCAAGCAGGCATTGGCGGCGCTGGTGTAGCA
>NZ_JALPKS020000002.1:1350000-4790000 GCF_023195435.1 Pseudomonas sp. S11P7
ATACACCGAAGCTACGGGTATCATCTTCGGATGATGCGGTAGAGGAGCGTTCTGTAAGCCTGTGAAGGTGAGTTGAGAAGCTTGCTGGAGGTATCAGAAGTGCGAATGCTGACATGAGTAACGACAATGGGTGTGAAAAACACCCACGCCGAAAGACCAAGGTTTCCTGCGCAACGTTAATCGACGCAGGGTTAGTCGGTCCCTAAGGCGAGGCTGAAAAGCGTAGTCGATGGAAAACAGGTTAATATTCCTGTACTTCTGGTTATTGCGATGGAGGGACGGAGAAGGCTAGGCCAGCTTGGCGTTGGTTGTCCAAGTTTAAGGTGGTAGGCTGAGATCTTAGGTAAATCCGGGATCTTAAGGCCGAGAGCTGATGACGAGTTACCCTTTGGGTGACGAAGTGGTTGATGCCATGCTTCCAAGAAAAGCTTCTAAGCTTCAGGTAACCAGGAACCGTACCCCAAACCGACACAGGTGGTTGGGTAGAGAATACCAAGGCGCTTGAGAGAACTCGGGTGAAGGAACTAGGCAAAATGGCACCGTAACTTCGGGAGAAGGTGCGCCGGTGAGGGTGAAGGACTTGCTCCGTAAGCTCATGCCGGTCGAAGATACCAGGCCGCTGCGACTGTTTATTAAAAACACAGCACTCTGCAAACACGAAAGTGGACGTATAGGGTGTGACGCCTGCCCGGTGCCGGAAGGTTAATTGATGGGGTTAGCTAACGCGAAGCTCTTGATCGAAGCCCCGGTAAACGGCGGCCGTAACTATAACGGTCCTAAGGTAGCGAAATTCCTTGTCGGGTAAGTTCCGACCTGCACGAATGGCGTAACGATGGCGGCGCTGTCTCCACCCGAGACTCAGTGAAATTGAAATCGCTGTGAAGATGCAGTGTATCCGCGGCTAGACGGAAAGACCCCGTGAACCTTTACTATAGCTTTGCACTGGACTTTGAACTTGCTTGTGTAGGATAGGTGGGAGGCTTTGAAGCGTGGACGCCAGTTCGCGTGGAGCCATCCTTGAAATACCACCCTGGCAACTTTGAGGTTCTAACTCAGGTCCGTTATCCGGATCGAGGACAGTGTATGGTGGGTAGTTTGACTGGGGCGGTCTCCTCCTAAAGAGTAACGGAGGAGTACGAAGGTGCGCTCAGACCGGTCGGAAATCGGTCGTAGAGTATAAAGGCAAAAGCGCGCTTGACTGCGAGACAGACACGTCGAGCAGGTACGAAAGTAGGTCTTAGTGATCCGGTGGTTCTGTATGGAAGGGCCATCGCTCAACGGATAAAAGGTACTCCGGGGATAACAGGCTGATACCGCCCAAGAGTTCATATCGACGGCGGTGTTTGGCACCTCGATGTCGGCTCATCACATCCTGGGGCTGAAGCCGGTCCCAAGGGTATGGCTGTTCGCCATTTAAAGTGGTACGCGAGCTGGGTTTAGAACGTCGTGAGACAGTTCGGTCCCTATCTGCCGTGGACGTTTGAGATTTGAGAGGGGCTGCTCCTAGTACGAGAGGACCGGAGTGGACGAACCTCTGGTGTTCCGGTTGTCACGCCAGTGGCATTGCCGGGTAGCTATGTTCGGGAAAGATAACCGCTGAAAGCATCTAAGCGGGAAACTTGCCTCAAGATGAGATCTCACTGGAACCTTGAGTTCCCTGAAGGGCCGTCGAAGACTACGACGTTGATAGGTTGGGTGTGTAAGCGCTGTGAGGCGTTGAGCTAACCAATACTAATTGCCCGTGAGGCTTGACCATATAACACCCAAGCAATTTGCGCTTAAGAGCCAGATTGCGGTGTGTGAAGACGAAACGAACCGAAAGTTCGAAGTTCACAAACACCTGGCTGTCACATACCCAATTTGCTGAAGCGAGGCCATCTGGTCACGACTCAGTACCCGAATTTCTTGACGACCATAGAGCGTTGGAACCACCTGATCCCATCCCGAACTCAGCAGTGAAACGATGCATCGCCGATGGTAGTGTGGGGTTTCCCCATGTGAGAGTAGGTCATCGTCAAGATTAAATTCCGAAACCCCAATTGCGAAAGCAGTTGGGGTTTTGTTTTGCCTGCGGTAAAGCTTTGCCGATGGATTGCTCCGCTCGTTCTTAAATAAAACGTCCTGAAGTCGCAGGACAGTTTTTGGTATGGTGCAGCTCGTTTTTTACGGACATGCCCACGGATCGGCATTCATTCATGTTTAAGAGTTGCTGTAGAAATGCCTGAAGCCATCCCGATCAAGGACCACGAAAAAGAGACGCGTCTGGTCAACAAACGCTTGATTGCCTGCGCCTTGTTCGTCTTTGCAATCAGCTGCGCTCTGGTCGTGCGCCTGTACATACTGCAAGTAGTGGAGTTCGACTACCACTCGACCATCTCTGAAAACAACCGCGTCCACGTATTGCCGATCCCGCCTACGCGCGGCCTGATTTACGACCGCAACGGCGTGGTGCTTGCCGATAACCGTCCCAGCTTCAACTTGACGATCACCCGCGAGCGCGCCAGCGACGTCAATCAAGAGCTGAACGAGGTCATCAACCTCCTGCATTTGCCTGCAGAGGATCGCGCGGTTTTCGACAAAGCGATGAAACAGTCCCGTCACCCCTTTACTCCGGTGACGCTGTTCTATGAGCTGACCGAAGAGCAAATCGCAGTATTGGCCGTCAACGAGTTTCGTCTGCCAGGCATTGATGTCGAGCCGCAATTTGTTCGCGACTATCCGCTCGGGGCACATTTTGCCCACTCGATCGGCTATGTCGGCCGGATCAACGAAAAAGAATCCAAAACGCTGGATTCGGTCGAGTACCGTGGCACTCAGTCCATCGGTAAAACCGGCATCGAGCGTTTTTACGAAGCGCAGTTGCATGGCCACGTCGGTTACGAGGAAGTAGAAACCAACGCACAGGGCAGGGTGCTTCGGGTGCTTAAACACACCGATCCGGTGCCGGGCAAAAACATCGTGCTCAGCCTCGACGTCAAACTGCAGGAAGCAGCTGAAGCCGCGCTGGGTGATCGTCGTGGATCAGTGGTAGCGCTTGATCCGTCGACCGGCGAAGTATTGGCGATGGTCAGCAATCCGAGCTTCGACCCGAACCTGTTCGTCACCGGCATCAGCTCCAAGGAATACTCGGCACTGCGCGACTCGATTGACCGGCCGCTGTTCAACCGAGTGCTGCGCGGGCTCTACGCACCGGGATCGACGATCAAGCCAGAAGTGGCCATTGCCGGACTCGACGCCGGCGTCGTGACACCGCAGACCCGCGTCTTCGACCCCGGTTACTACCAGCTCCCCGATTTCGATCACAAATATCGCAACTGGAACCACAGCGGCGACGGCTGGGTGGACATGGACGCCGCGATCATGCGCTCCAACGATACTTACTTCTATGATCTGGCTCACAAGCTCGGCATCGATCGTCTCCACGATTACATGGCGATGTTCGGCCTCGGTGAGAAAGTCTCGCTGGACATGTTTGAAGAGTCGCCCGGCCTCATGCCGTCGCAAGCGTGGAAGCGTGCCACACGGCGCCAGGCATGGTTTCCGGGCGAAACCGTGATCCTCGGCATCGGCCAGGGCTATATGCAAGTCACGCCGCTGCAACTGGCTCAGGCCACCGCATTGATCGCCAATAAAGGCGTGTGGAACCGTCCGCACCTGGCCAAGACCGTCGATGGCGTCGCGCCAGTCGACGAGCATCCGATGCCGAACATTCTGCTCAAGGACCCGCGCGATTGGGAGCAGGTCAACCACGGCATGCAAATGGTCATGCACGATGCCCGGGGCATTGCCCGCGCGGCCGCGGCGGGTGCGCAATACCGCATCGCTGGCAAGAGTGGTACGGCGCAAGTGGTGGCGATCAAGCAGGGTGAGCGCTACAACCGTGAGAAAACCCTCGAACGCCATCGCGACAACGCTTTGTTTGTAGGGTTTGCCCCGGCCGAACATCCGAAGATCGCCATTTCGGTAATGATTGAAAACGGCGAGGCCGGTGGTCGTGTCGCCGGACCTGTGGTGCGGCAGATCATGGATGCCTGGTTGCTCGATCAGGACGGTCATCTCAAGCCGCAGTACGCAGCGCCAAGCAAGGCACCGGGGGATCCGCACGTTTGATCGTTCAGTGGTCGGTATCTGGCTGACAGCTTCGCGAGCAGGCTCGCCCACAGTGCAAGCATTTCGACTGGGGAGCGGGTCTGTGATTCAGAGCTGTTTCAGGCGCCCGGCACCGGGCAGCTCATGTCACCTTCCTCGCACTTCAGATACTGCTTCAGCGCTTCAACCCGCGTTTTCGTCATGCTGGTCATGCAGTTGCTGTAAATCAAAGGATAGACGCTCCCTCCTGCAACGCCCGATGCGGAGAACTTGCACTCGGTATCGCGAAACCCGATCCACGCCCGCTGCGCACTGACCAGCAGTTTTTTGCCATCAGGATTGTTCTTCAAACGTGCGGTGATCTGCTGATACACCGTGTTCAGTTCCTTGTCCGCCGCTTTGAAATCCTGCCCGGCGCACTGATTCATCGTCGCCTGATCGCTGGCATTCGCGCAGTCAACGGCGGCATCGACGAGCGGGGAGAAAAGAAGCGGCGACAGGATCAAAAGCAGACGTGGGAACATGGTCAAATCTCGCTGTAGCGAAGGTCAAGTGGCAAGCAGTGTAGCGGTTGCGCCGCGTTTATTCAGTCGGCCGCAATCGGCAAGCTGCGAGCAAACGGTCGGCGATAGCGGCAATCTCTGCACCATCGTGCAGCTGCGCGAGCCAATGCGCAGGTATGCCCTGTACGCCGTAATGGGCGCCGGCCAACTGACCGGTGATTGCGGCAGTGGTATCGGCGTCATCGCCAAGGTTGGCCGCTTGCAGTATCGCCGCTGCGAAGCTGTCCGTACGCTGAAAGCACCACAGTGCCGCTTCCAGAGACTGCACGCTGTAGCCGCTGCCTTTGATATCCGCCTCGGACAAACTGAGGTAATCGCCACGGGCAATGGCCGCGACCTTGGGCTGCGAGAAGCTGGCGGATGACAGCCGGCGCAGCTCTGCTTTGCTTGCGCCTGCAAGTGCGTTAGCGATCAGGCCGGCCAACAGTTGGCAGCACTCAACGGCTTCCGGGGCGGCGTGGGTCGTTCGTGAACTGTCGGCAGCAAATGTCTGGATCTGCTGGACATCGGGAAAATAGAACAGCACCACCGGAGCCAGGCGCATCAGCGAACCGTTACCGGCGCTGTATGGGTCGGTCGAGCCGGCAAAGGGGTCGGCGGTTTGCTGATACTTTGCCAGCGCCTGGCTGACGGTCGTGCCGATATCGAAACACTCACCGGTTGAGCTGAGATAACCCCATTGCGACCAATTGAGGTAACGGCCCATCTGATCAACCGCGTCGAATCCATTTTTGATCAGCAGGCTTTCCGCCAGACACAACGCCATCGAGGTGTCATCGGTCCACTGACCGGTTTCAAGGTGGAAGGGGCCACCACCGACCATGTCGGTCAACGGTGGGAATGATCCCCGTGGTTTGAACTCAACCGTAGTACCGACGGCGTCGCCGCACGCCAGACCGAGCAGGGCGCCGCGATAACGATCGGCAAGGGATGGCAGCATGACGCAATCCTTTTTCATTCATGTCGCTGGCAAAGGTACCAGCCTCGCTGCGAAACGGGCTGGGCATGCGTCGTGTCACTGGCAAAAAAAACGCAGCAGGATGTTTCCTTTTACAAATGACTTGCACCGCTTTGATACAACTTCACATTGGACATGTGGTCATACAAGCCTAGTGTTCAGAACAGGAGGTGACGTATGAAGCCAGTACCCAATAGTTTCGAACGCAAGATCACGCTCAAGGCGCCGCGTTCGCATGTCTGGCGTGCCTTGGTCGATGCCGAGGCGTTTGGCCAGTGGTTTGGCGTGGCGCTGGAGGGTCGCCGCTTCATTGCCGGGGAATGGACGCAGGGGCAGGTCACCTATCCGGGTTATGAACACGTCTTATGGAATGTATTGATCGAGCGGGTCGAGCCACAGCAGCTTTTTTCGTTCCGCTGGCATCCGTATGCGGTCAATCCGAAAATCGATTACTCCCAGGAGCCGACCACGCTGGTCAGATTCGAGCTGGAAGATTTCGAGGATGGCACGCTGTTGAAAGTCTCTGAATCCGGATTTGCCCATATCCCCGATATTCGCCAGAAAGAGGCCTATTACATGGACAGTCGCGGCTGGGAAGAGCAACTGAGCAGACTCGAGCATTTCCTTGCTGAAAGCGCCAAGGCCCGTGAAAGCGGTGGTGCCTGACGCGACTAAGGGTTTTCGGAAGGGCTTCTATGGCGAATGTCTTACACGCTTTGGTAGCTTTTGCGACTATTGCTGATTGGATCCACTGGGTAATCTACACACATCAACTGAGACACAGGGAGTGTTTCAGGATCAAGGACGATCGACCATTGCAAGGATCGCTGCCGACAGGGAGTCGATAATGGTCTTGGGAAAAACCCGCTTCGGCGGGTTTTTTTTCGCCTGCAGGAAAGTGCCGGGCTGAAACAGAAACACCGCCAGATGGCGGTGTTTCTGTTTCAGCAGATATTACGAAGCAATCAACTGGCGCAACACGTAATGCAGGATTCCGCCAGCCTTGAAGTATTCCACCTCATTCAAGGTATCGATGCGGCACAACACCTCGATCTTCTCCTGACGCCCATTTTCGCGAGTGATCACCAGCGGCAGATTCATCCGCGGTGTCAGCTCGACACCACTCAGGCCCTGGATTTCAAAGGTTTCCTTGCCGGTCAGGTTGAGGCTCTTGCGATTCTGGTCCAGCTTGAACTGCAATGGCAGTACGCCCATGCCCACCAGATTCGAACGGTGGATCCGCTCGAAGCTTTCGGCAATTACCGCTTTGACGCCGAGCAGGTTGGTGCCTTTGGCCGCCCAGTCGCGACTGGAGCCGGTGCCATATTCCTGGCCAGCAATCACCACCAGCGGCGTTCCCGATGCCTGATATTTCATGGCCGCGTCGTAGATCGCCAGTTTCTCACCGGTCGGAATATAGATCGTGTTGCCACCTTCCTCGCCGCCGAGCATTTCGTTACGGATACGGATGTTGGCAAACGTGCCGCGCATCATCACTTCGTGGTTGCCGCGCCGTGAGCCGTAGGAGTTGAAGTCACGCGGTTCCACGCCTTTCTCGCGCAAATAGCGCCCGGCAGGGCTGTCGGCCTTGATGTTGCCGGCCGGGGAGATGTGGTCGGTGGTCACCGAATCGCCGAGCAGTGCCAATACGCGCGCAGCTTTGATGTCCTCTATCTGCGGCAGCGGCCCGGAGATATCGTCGAAGAACGGCGGGTGTTGAATGTAAGTCGAATCGTCCTGCCACACGTAGGTCGCCGCTTGCGGCACTTCGATCGCTTGCCACTGCTCGTCGCCGGCGAACACCTCGGCGTATTCCTTGTGGAACATGGCGGTGTTGACCTGATTCACCGCGTCGGCGATCTCCTGGCTGCTCGGCCAGATATCACGCAAATACACCGGATTGCCTTGTTGGTCTTGCCCCAGCGGTTCACTGCTGATGTCGTCGCGCACGCTGCCAGCCAAGGCATAGGCGACGACCAGCGGCGGTGAGGCCAGCCAGTTGGTTTTCACCAGCGGATGCACGCGGCCCTCGAAGTTGCGGTTGCCGGACAGCACCGAGGCCACGGTGAGGTCGGCTTTCTGAATGGCTTTCTCGATCGGCTCAGGCAGTGGTCCGGAATTGCCGATGCAGGTAGTGCAGCCGTAGCCGACCAGGGAAAACCCGAGCTGATCGAGGTATTGCGTCAGACCGGCGGCCTTGTAGTAGTCGGTGACCACTTTCGAACCCGGCGCCAGCGAACTTTTCACCCACGGCTTGCGGGTCAAGCCTTTCTCCACTGCCTTTTTCGCCAGCAACCCGGCAGCCATCATCACGCTCGGGTTGGAGGTGTTGGTGCACGAAGTGATCGCTGCGATGACCACGGCGCCGTTTTTCAGCCGATAGGTGTGGCCCTCGTATTCGTAATCCGCCTCACCGACCAGATCGGCGTTGCCCACTGCGACGCCGCCACCGCCCTCGCTTTCCAGGCGACCTTCTTCCTTGCTGGTGGGTTTGAATTGCAGATCGAGAAAATCACTGAACGCCTGCGCCACATTGGGCAGCGACACGCGGTCCTGCGGACGTTTCGGGCCGGCGAGACTGGCTTCGACGCTGCCCATGTCCAGCGCCAGGCTGTCAGTGAACAGTGGCTCCTGACCGGGCAGACGCCACAGGCCCTGCGCTTTGGTGTACGCCTCGACCAGTTTGACCACGGCCGGTGGCCGCCCGGACAGGCGCAGGTAGTCCAGTGTGACCTCGTCGACCGGGAAGAACCCGCACGTCGCCCCATATTCCGGGGCCATGTTGGCGATCGTCGCGCGGTCCGCCAGCGGCAGGTCGGCGAGGCCATCACCGTAAAATTCAACGAATTTGCCCACCACGCCTTTCTTGCGCAGCATCTGCGTGACCGTCAGTACCAGGTCAGTGGCGGTGATGCCTTCCTTGAGCTTGCCGGTGAGTTTGAAACCGATCACTTCCGGAATCAGCATCGACACCGGTTGCCCGAGCATTGCTGCTTCCGCTTCGATCCCGCCAACGCCCCAGCCGAGTACGCCGAGGCCGTTGATCATGGTGGTGTGCGAATCAGTGCCGACCAATGTATCGGGGAAGGCATAAGTGCGCCCATCCTCGTCCTTGGTCCACACGGTGCGCCCGAGGTATTCGAGGTTGACCTGATGGCAGATCCCGGTGCCCGGCGGCACCACGCTGAAATTGTCGAAGGCGCTCTGACCCCAGCGCAGAAAGGCATAACGCTCGCCGTTACGCTGCATTTCGATGTCGACGTTCTGCTCGAATGCGCTGGCGGAGGCGAATTTGTCGACCATCACCGAGTGGTCGATCACCAGATCCACCGGCGACAACGGATTGATCCGCTGCGGATCGCCGCCGGCCTTGGCCATCGCCGCGCGCATGGCGGCGAGGTCGACGACAGCGGGTACCCCGGTGAAATCCTGCATCAGGACGCGCGCCGGGCGGTACTGGATTTCGCGGTCGGAGCGGCGCTCCTTGAGCCATGCGGCGATGGCCTTGAGATCGGCGCTGGTGACGGTTTTCTCGTCTTCCCAGCGCAGCAGGTTTTCCAGCAACACCTTCAGCGACATCGGCAGTTTGTCGAGATCGCCGAGGCTCTTCGCGGCATCGGGCAGGCTGAAATAGTGGTAGGTCTGGTCGTCGATTTGTAGGGTTTTGAGCGTTTTCAGGCTATCGAGGGACGGCATTACGAGCACTCCTTTGAGTCCGCACGGCTACGGACTGAGGAAACGGACAGAGCATTAAACCTAGCCCTGTTTTGAATAGCTGGCTAATAACTGGACTCTGTGGCGAGAACCAAGGTTCCAACATCGGCTATCATGCGCCGGTTTTCGTGACAGGCTTTGCTGTGACGCAAGGCTTGAGCAGCGCGCAGAGGACCAATCCTCGTCCTTTGCCCAGGAGTAACAATGAACACCCTATTCATGCATTGCCGGCCAGGCTTCGAAGGCGAAGTCTGTTCGGAGATTTCCGACCTCGCCGCCCAGTTGAACGTCGCCGGTTACGCCAAGGCCAAAGCGGCCACGGCGTACGCCGAGTTTGTCTGCACCGAAGTAGACGGCGCCGAGCGCCTGATGCGCGGCCAGCGTTTCGCCGAGCTGATTTTCCCGCGGCAATGGGCGCGCGGTTTCTTCATCGATTTGCCGGAAACCGACCGCATCAGCGTGATCCTCGCGCACATGGCCGACTTCCCGGTCTGTGGCAGCCTGTGGCTGGAAGTGGTCGACACCAACGATGGCAAGGAACTGTCGAACTTCTGCAAGAAGTTCGAAGGCCCACTGCGCAAAGCCCTGACTGCTGCGGGAAAACTGATCGACGATGCCAGCAAGCCGCGCCTGCTGCTGACCTTCAAAAGTGGTCGCGAGGTGTTTCTCGGCATGGCCGACGCTGGTAACTCGGCGATGTGGCCGATGGGCATTCCCCGGCTGAAATTCCCCCGCGAGGCGCCGAGCCGTTCGACGCTGAAACTGGAAGAAGCGTGGCACCATTTCATTCCACGAGATCAATGGGAAGACCGTCTGCACAGCGACATGACCGGTGTCGACCTCGGCGCCGCGCCCGGCGGCTGGACCTGGCAACTGGTCAATCGCGGCATGCTGGTAACCGCTATCGATAATGGCCCGATGGCCGAGAGCCTGATGGACACGGGGCTGGTTCAGCACCTGATGGCTGACGGCTTTACCTTCAAGCCCAAGCAACCGGTGGACTGGATGGTTTGCGACATCGTCGAAAAGCCGGCGCGTAACGCGGCGATGCTCGAAGAGTGGATCGGCGAGGGCCATTGTCGTGAGGCGGTGGTCAACCTGAAGCTGCCGATGAAACAGCGTTATGCCGAAGTGAAGCGTTTGCTTGAGCGCATTGCCGACGGCTTCAAGGCGCGCGGGATCAAAGTCGACATTGGCTGCAAACAGCTGTATCACGATCGCGAAGAAGTGACCTGCCATTTGCGCCGGCATGACACAAAGAAAGCCAGATCGCGCTGACGCAACACGAAACCCTGTGCGAGCCTGCTCGCGAAGGCAATCTGTCAGTCAACACATCATTGACTGACCCAGCGCTTTCGCGAGCAGGCTCGCTCCCACCGGAGTGTGGCGTAACAACGCAGGTGACCGAACACCCGGCAATGCGCGACAATGCCGGCCTGTTTCAGGAGTAAACCATGAGTGAAATGATCGATACCCCGGTCGACGGTACCCTCGATGCCACCGGCCTCAATTGCCCTGAGCCGGTGATGATGCTGCACCAGCACATCCGTGATCTGGTGCCTGGCGGCCTGCTCAAGGTCATCGCCACCGATCCGTCGACCCAGCGCGATATTCCCAAATTCTGCGTGTTCCTCGACCATGAACTGGTCGGCAAGCACGAAGACGCCGGTACTTACCTGTACTGGATTCGCAAGAAGCAGGCCTGAGTTCGAGGCCAACGCCAAAACAAGTGTGGGAGCCAGTCTGCTGGCGATGACGGCAAATCAGTCCATATCTCTGTGACTGATCTGCCGCAATCGCCAGCAGGCTGGCTCCCACATTTTTGTTGCGGTAGAAAGTGTTCAGCCAGCCGAGCGACTGATGCGGATGCGCTTGCGCGCGCTGCGGGTCAGGCGGATCGACAGCATCAGCGCTGCACAGCTCAAGCCGACAATCAGACCTTGCCACAGACCGCTCGGGCCGCGTGGTTCGCCGAGCCAGTCGGTCAGGCCGAGGGCGTAACCCACCGGCAAACCAATCCCCCAGTAAGCGAAGAGAGTCAGAATCATCGTCACCCGCGTGTCCTGATAACCGCGCAAGGCGCCGGCGGCGGTGACCTGGATCGCATCGGAAAACTGGAACAGCGCCGAATACACGATCAGCATCGCAGCGATATGGATCACTGTCGGATCAGCCGTATAGATCGCCGCAATCGGCTCACGCAGCACCAGCATCATGCTCGCTGACAGGCACGCATAGGCCAATGCTGTGGCCATGCCGACACCGGCGGCAAACCGCGCCTCACGCGGCTCCTCACGCCCCAGCGCCTGACCGACGCGCACGGTGACGGCCATGCCCAGCGAGTAGGGGATCATGAACACCAGCGAACTGACGTTGAGCGCAATCTGATGCCCGGCGACCACCGTGGCGCCGAGGCTGCCGATCAGCAGGGCGATCACCGCAAAGATGCTCGATTCGGCAAACACCGCAATGCCGATTGGCAGACCGATCGCCAGCAGACGCTTGATCACCGCCCATTGTGGCCAGTCGAAACGGCTGAACAGCTCGCTTGAGCGATACGCCGGAGCCCAGCGCTCGTAGCCGGCCAGACCGAGTGCCATCACCCACATCACAATCGCCGTGGCCCAACCGCAGCCGACGCCGCCCATGGCCGGCAAGCCGAAATGACCATAAATGAAGATGTAGTTCAGCGGAATGTTCAGCGCCAGACCGCACAGGCCCAGCACCATCGCGGGCCGCGTGCGGCCCAGGCCGTCACTGAAGCAGCGCAGCACATGGTAGAACGCCACCGCTGGCAGCCCGCTGGCGATGCCGTGCAGATATTGCATGCACGGGCCGATCAGTTCCGGATCGACGTTCATCAAGTGCAGAACGGGCTCGGCCGCAAGCAGCATCGCCGTGGCGATCAGGCCGACCACCAGCGCCAGCCACAGGGCCTGACGGACAATCGGGCCGATCTCGCTGTGCGTGCCAGCGCCAAAGCGCTGGGCGACTTTCGGCGTGGTCGCCAGCAGCGTGCCGGTCATCAGCAGAAACACCGGCACCCAGATCGAATTGCCCAACGCCACTGCCGCCAGGTCTTTCGGCCCGACACGCCCGGCCATCACCGCATCGACAAAGCCCATGGCGGTCGTCGCCAGTTGCGCGATGATGATCGGCAAGGCCAGGGCGAGCAGGGTTTTCAGCTCCAGGCGAATCCGCGCAGGGCGAGAAAGGCTAACGGCGACAGGTTGATCAGTAACGGAATTCACAGGCAAGACGTCCACAGGTGTTGATGCGCAAGGCGCCGCATTCTACGCCGCTGACGTTGCAGTCAGGAAAAATCCTCGTAGCGGATTTGTAAGCACAATGTCTGCTGGTCCGGCGGTCGATCTGCACCTAAACTGCCGATCCGCCCAAGGAGCCCGCCATGCTGATTGTTGCCGACGAAAATATCCCGCTGCTCGATGCCTTTTTTGCCGGGTTCGGCGAGATCCGCCGAGTACCCGGCCGTGCCATCGACCGTGCGACGGTCGAGCAGGCCGACGTACTGCTCGTGCGCTCGGTGACCCAGGTCAACCGAGCGCTGCTGGAGGGCAGCAAGGTGCGCTTTGTCGGCACGTGCACGATCGGCACCGATCATCTGGATCTGGACTACTTCAATCAAGCCGGCATTACCTGGTCGAGCGCGCCGGGCTGCAATGCCCGTGGCGTGGTCGATTATGTATTGGGCAGCCTGATGACCCTGGCTGAAATCGAAGGTGTCGATCTGACTCGACGCACCTACGGCGTTGTCGGTGCAGGTGAGGTCGGTGGGCGTTTGATCAAGGTGCTCAAGGGCCTCGGCTGGGCTGTAAAAGTCTGCGACCCGCCGCGTCAGGCAGCCGGAGGCGGCGATTACGTTAGCCTCGATGAAATCATCGAGCAGTGCGATGTGATCAGCCTGCACACTCCGCTGACCCGTAGCGGTGAAGACGCAACCTGGCATCTGCTGGATGAGCAGCGTTTGCGCCAGCTCAAGCCCGGCGCATGGTTGATCAACGCCGCACGCGGCCCGGTGGTGGCTAACGCCGCGCTGCGTCAGGTGCTGCTGGATCGTGAAGACCTGCAAGCCGTGCTCGATGTCTGGGAGGATGAACCCGAGGTCGACGTCGCTTTAGCTGAGCTCTGCGTGCTGGCAACCCCGCACATCGCCGGTTACAGCCTCGATGGCAAGCAGCGCGGTACGGCGCAGATCTATCAGGCGTATTGCACTTTCATCGGCCAGCCGGCGAGCATTCAGCTCAGCGATCTGCTGCCGGTGCCGTGGTTGTCGCAGGTGACGCTGCACGCCGACAGCGATCCGGCCTGGGCGCTGGCGATGTTGTGTCGGGGCGTGTACGACCCGCGTCGCGACGATGCGGATTTTCGCCGCAGCCTGGTAGGCAATGTCGCTGAGCAGCGTGCGGCGTTTGATGTGCTGCGCAAGCGATATCCGGTGCGGCGCGAGATTGAAGGCTTGCAGGTGCGGATTGAAGGGGACGCGCCGGCATTGGCGCAAATCGTCGCGGCGCTGGGGGCCGTGGCAGTCTAGAAAACCGAGGCGACGCTTTCGCGAGCAGGCTCGCTCCCACAAGGGATCTTCAGTGAATGAGATATCCACGTGGGAGCGAGCCTGCTCGCGAAGGCCGCAACCCGATCCTGAATTGCAGTCATAAAAAACCCGGCAAACAGGGCCGGGTCAGGAATGCGGTGGCTATATCACTCTTGTTCGGCAGGCTTGACCAATCGCTTTTCCAGTTCGCGGCACGCGTCCTGGATCATGTCTTCAGTGATCGGTACTTCACGCCCGTCCTTATCGATAATCGAGCAACCCAGAGCTTGGCCGGGTTTGGTGCGAATCACTTCAATCTTGTCTTCGCTGCTGTGTTGCAAGGACATGGCCTGTCTCCTCATCAGGTTGTGTGCCTAGATTAAAACCGCCGCGTGACCAGGCTGTGACAACTCCCTGTGGTCGGTTGGCGAACGGCATCTTTACTCAAACAGAAATGGCCGCTCGTCTCAACCGCAACCTTAGACCAATCGTTTCTAGCATCCTGAGATCACGGGCATATTTAACCTGACTCATTGTGATTTACAGAGTTCCACCCCATCTCGGTTACAGGCAGGCCCTATTTACCCAGCGCAGATGTGAATTACATGATTTCGATGCTCACTTCCCGGCACCGGCGCGCTTTGCGTCTGACCAGTCATTTTCTCCTGCCGTATCGCTGGCACGCCTTTGGCGCGCTGCTCGCCCTGATCGTTACCGCCGGCATCACCTTGTCGATGGGGCAGGGCATCAAACTACTGGTGGACCAGGGTTTCATGACCCGATCGCCGCACCTGCTCAACCAGTCCATCGGGATTTTCATGCTGCTGGTGCTGGGGCTGGCCGTGGGCACGTTCGCGCGTTTCTATCTGGTCTCGTGGATTGGCGAGCGCGTGGTCGCCGACATTCGCCGCCAGGTGTTCAACCATCTTGTGTATTTGCATCCGGGCTTTTACGAGAACAACCGCAGCTCGGAAATCCAGTCGCGCCTGACCGCCGACACCACGCTGTTGCAATCGGTGATCGGCTCTTCGCTGTCGCTGTTTTTGCGCAACTTGCTGATGGTGATCGGCGGCGTGGTGCTGCTGTTCATCACCAACCCCAAACTCACCAGCATCGTGGTGATCGCACTGCCGTTGGTGATCGCGCCGATTCTGCTGTTCGGCCGACGCGTGCGCAATCTGTCGCGCCTGAGCCAGGACCGGATCGCTGATATCGGCAGCTATGTTTCAGAAACCCTCGGACAGATCAAAACCGTGCAGGCCTATAACCATCAAATACAGGACGAACAGCGTTTTGCCTCGACGGTCGAGCAGACGTTCGAGACTGCGCGCAAACGGATTTTTCAGCGCGCGTGGCTGATTACGCTGGTTATCGTGCTGGTGCTCGGCGCGGTGGCGGTGATGTTGTGGGTGGGCGGCATGGACGTCATGGCCGGGCGGATTTCCGCAGGCGAACTGGCAGCGTTCGTTTTCTACAGCCTGATCGTCGGCAGCGCATTCGGCACCCTGAGCGAAGTCATCGGCGAACTGCAGCGCGCGGCAGGTGCCGCTGAACGCATCGCCGAACTGCTGCGCTCGGAGAACATCATCCAGCCACCCACGACCGGGCTGGTGACTTTGCCGGCGCGGGTCAGCGGTGAGCTGGAACTCAAGGATGTGCGTTTTTCCTACCCCTCGCGTCCAGAAAGCTATGCGGTCGACGGCTTGAATCTGACCGTGAAAGCGGGCGAAACCCTCGCTCTGGTTGGCCCATCCGGTGCGGGCAAGTCCACGGTGTATGACTTGTTACTGCGTTTCTACGATCCGCTGGCGGGGCAGATCCTGCTCGATGGCGTGCCGCTGACAAGCCTTGATCCGCTGGATCTGCGCCGTTGCTTTGCCCTCGTCTCGCAAACACCGGCGCTGTTTTTGGCAGCGTCGAGGAGAATATCCGCTACGGCTGCCCGACGGCGACGCTGGAGCAGGTCAAGGAAGCCGCCCGCATCGCCCATGCTCATGACTTTATCGAACAGATGCCTCACGGCTACCAGACGCACCTGGGCGATGGCGGCCTCGGCCTCTCCGGCGGCCAGCGCCAGCGTCTGGCCATCGCCCGCGCCTTGCTGGTCGACGCACCGATCCTGCTGCTGGACGAAGCCACCAGCGCCCTCGACGCGCAGAGCGAGCACCTGATCCAGCAAGCCCTGCCCAGGCTGATGCACAACCGCACCACGCTGGTGATCGCCCATCGTCTGGCCACGGTCAAGAATGCCGACCGGATTGCCGTAATGGATCAGGGCAGGCTTGTGGCGATAGGCACGCATCAGGAACTGATTGCCAGCAATGCGCTGTATGCGCGGTTGGCGGCGTTGCAGTTTAATGATGGAAACGGAATCACTGATCAACTGTGATCAAAGGTGCGTGGATCGGGCATTATGGCGGCCTGTTTGAATGCCTGGATGGACACATGAGTCGTTATCAACCGCCGTTGACTCTCACCGCCCGAATGATCGCCCTGATTGCGGAAATCAGCGAACAAATCGGTCAGCTCTCGGTTGTGGACGACAACAGGCAGACGCCGCAACTACGCCGCAGCAATCGTATTCGAACAATCCAGGCTTCTCTTGCGATTGAAAACAATACACTGAGCATCGAGCAGGTCACCGCCGTTCTCGCAGGACGTCGGGTGCTAGGGTTGCCCAAAGAAATCCAGGAAGTGCGCAATGCTTTCGCGGCTTATGAAGCTATGCCGCATTGGCAGCCAGCCAACAGGGCCGACTTGCTTGGAGCCCATGAGTTATTGATGCAGGGGTTGATTGATGAATGCGGGCGCCTGCGTCGGGCGGGCGTAGGGATTTATCGCGGTGATCAATTGGTTCATATGGCCCCGCCGCCGAGCCGGATATCTGCGCTAATCGACGATCTGCTGGCATGGCTCGACAAGTCGGACTGGCATCCGTTGATCACCAGCTGTGTTTTTCATTATGAATTCGAATTCATCCATCCGTTTGCTGATGGAAACGGGCGAATGGGTCGGTTGTGGCAAACGTTGATACTCAGTCAATGGCGACCGGTACTGGCTTATCTGCCTGTTGAGGCGGTCATACGCGAGGAGCAGGATGCCTATTACGCAGCGCTGTCGGCGGCTGACCGGATGGCCGAGGCCACGCCGTTCGTTGAATACATGCTGCAGGCATTGAACATTTCGCTGCGTGAGGCGATTGGTTCCGAGACGGTGACCGACCCAGTAACCGACCCAGTAACCGACCCAGTAGAAAGGTTATTGCTGATGCTTGAACATCGCTCTATGAGAACCAGCGAGCTGATGGTTGAGATCGGTCTGACACATAGAGCCACTTTCAGAACCAACTATCTCAAACCAGCCTTGGCGGCTGGTTTGATAGAAATGTCTGATCCGGAAAATCCGAAAAGCCCGACCCAGAGATATCGCCTGACTGATCGCGGAACAGCCACCGCCTCCAGATTGAAACGAAAATAAGGCTTCGAGCGATTCAACAAAAATGCCCGTATCTCACGATACGGGCATTTTTCATGACTCGGCCTCAGCTCGTTCTTACTGATCGTCGAAATACCGCTCATGCCAATCCACCAGCGGCTGTGGCGAGTTGAGCTTCTGGCCGTAGATCACCGAGTACGACAGCACGTTCTGCACGTACTGGCGGGTTTCGTCGAACGGGATGCTTTCCACCCAGACGTCGAAACTCAGGTGGTCGGCGCCGCGCAGCCACTGGCGCACGCGGCCCGGGCCGGCGTTGTAGGCGGCGGAGGCGAGGACGCGGTTGCCGTTGAACTGGCTGTGTACCTGGCTCAGGTAAGCGGCGCCGAGCTGGATGTTCTTGTCCGGATCGAGCACCTGCTGCGGCGAGGCCAGCGGGATACTGAACTTGCGCGCGGTTTCCTTGGCCGTGCCGGGCATCAATTGCATCAGGCCGCTGGCGCCGACGCCGGAGCGGGCGTCGTCCATGAAAGCGCTTTCCTGACGGGTGATGGCGAACACCCAGCTCGAGTGCAAGCCACGCACCTTGGCTTCACGCACCAGCGTGTCGCGGTGGGCCATCGGGAAGCGAATATCGAGATCGTCCCAATATTGCGCCTGGCTGATGGTGCGGATGGCCGGGAAATACCATTTCAGGTCATAGGCGAGTTTGGCCTGGGCGACCATTTCGTCACGGTTGAAATGCCGGCTGACGTGATACCACTCGCGGCGACCGTCGACGATTTGCCCGCGAGCGTGGAATTCCAGCGCACGACGCACGCCCGGTGTGTTGCGCACCTTGTTGATCAAGGCTTGGCTGAGCACCAGCGGCTTGTTGTTCAGCGAGTACGGCGATTGCGAGCGATCAGCGGCGAGGAAGCCATAGAAGTCACGCTCGCGCGCAAGGTTCTTGTACAGCGTCTGGGCTTGCGGATTCTGCGGCTGGGCCAGTTCGAGGCTGCGCGCCTGCCAGTAGCGCCAGCGGTTGGTGGTGGCCAGATCCTGCGGCAGGCGTTTGGTCAGTTCATAGGCGTCATCCCAACGGGCCAGACGCAGCAGCAGGCGCAAGCGCCATTCGGAAACGGCGTTGTCGCGCAGCTCCGGATCGTACTTGGTCATCACATCAAGGGCGCGGCTGTCGAAACGACGGGCCAGGGTCAGGCCGATTTCGCGGGCGATCGCGACTTTTTCGTCACGGGAAAAGTGCATGCTGCTGGCGTAACCGTCGAGCAGGGCCATGGCCTTGTCCGGGTCCTGACGGGCGAGGCGGCGCAGGCCGAGGCTGACCACGTCTGACATCGGCTCATCGGCCGGGGTGAAGCGCGACGGCTGATTGAGCAGCTCGGGTTTTTGCGCGACATCGACCAGCAAACGACCGCGCGGGGCGAGGGTGGTCAAGCCGTTGATCAGGCTGTTCGCCAGCGGATAGTTACGCGCTTGCGCGGCGAGTTTGGTGCGCTCCCAGCGTTTCTGTTCGGTGAGCTGGCCGTCAGCCGCCCAAATGCCAAACAGCGCGTCACATGCCGCCGGTTGCGATTTGCCGGTCAGCCAGAGTTTTTCCGCGTTGGCGTAACCCTCGGCCTTCTTGTCGTGGCTGATCTGGTATTGCGCGTTCAGGCAGTCGAGTTCGGTGAAGTTGAGCTTCGGGTCGTAATGCTTGACGAAGGTTGCCCAGTCGCCGCGGTCAGCGAGCCAACGCAACCAGCGCAGTTTCATCCAGTTGGCCTGAGGCAGATCGCCGTGCTCGGCGAGAAACTTCTCGATCTCGGCGTTGCTCGCCGATTTCAGGCGCGCGGTCAGCTCGTCGTAGGCCAGATACGGCTCCAGCGGATAATCGGCCAGCGCCTGGCTGTAACGGAAATACGGGCCGGTATCGCCCTTGGCCAGCGCGCGCTTGGCTTCATCGTAATACTGGCGTTGGGTGGAGAGGTCCACGGCCTGGGCGGATTGAGCGGCAGCGGCGGTGAACAACAAACAGGACAAAACACTGAAAAGGCGACTGCGCATGAGACATCCGGGCAGAGAAATCATGACAAGTGCCGACCTCGGTCAGCACTGAATTGCCTGTAGCTTAGCCTTTTGCCAGCAAGCGGCGAAAGCTTTGCAGGGCTCACAGCACAAGTTCGCAACAAATGTTGTGCAGAGTGCTTCCACAGACAAATTGCCGGCCTGCGCGAGCGCTGATTCAGGTAGAATGCGCGCCCGGTTTTTGGAGAAGCTCATGACCCTGCTCAAATTCAGCGATGTGTCCCTTGCGTTCGGCGCTATGCCGTTGTTGGACAAGGTGTCCTGGCAGATCGCCCGTGGTGAGCGGGTGTGCATCATCGGCCGCAACGGCACTGGCAAGTCCAGCATGATGAAACTGGTCAAGGGCGACCAGAAGCCCGATGACGGCTCGGTGTGGCGTGCCCCCGGTCTGAAAATCGGCGAATTGCCGCAAGAATTGCCGGTGGCCGACGAGCGGACCGTTTTCGACGTAGTTGCCGAAGGCCTCGATGGCGTCGGCGCATTGCTCGCCGAATATCATCACCTGAGCCAGAACATCGTCACCGACGCCGATCTGGACAAGCTGATGCATGTTCAGCACGACCTCGAAGCCCGCGATGGCTGGCGCTTGCAGACGTTGGTCGACAGCACCCTCAGCCGCCTGCAACTGCCGGCCGACAAGACTCTCGCCGAACTGTCCGGCGGCTGGCGTCGTCGCGTGCTGCTGGCCCAGGCGCTGGTGTCCGAGCCGGATCTGCTGCTGCTCGACGAACCGACCAACCACCTCGATATCGGGGCGATTGCCTGGCTCGAAGAGGCACTGAAGGATTTTCAGGGCGCCGTGCTGTTCATCACGCACGACCGTTCCTTCCTGCAAAACCTCGCCACGCGCATTCTCGAACTGGACCGCGGCGGCCTGATCGACTGGAATGGCGACTACGCCAGTTTCCTCGTGCACAAAGAAGCTGCACTGGCGGCTGAAGAAACCGCCAACGCGCTGTTCGACAAGCGTCTGGCTCAGGAAGAAGTGTGGATCCGTCAGGGCATCAAGGCCCGTCGCACCCGTAACGAAGGCCGCGTACGTGCGCTGAAAGCCTTGCGTGTAGAGCGCAGCGAACGTCGCGAGCGTACCGGCAAAGCCAACATTCAGCTGGAAACCGCCGACAAGTCCGGCAAGCAGGTGATGGTGCTCGAGAATGTGAGTTTTGCTCACCCGGGCGGGCCGTTCCTGATCAAGGATTTCTCGATGGTGTTGCAGCGTGGCGACCGTATCGGTCTGCTTGGCGCCAACGGTACCGGCAAGACTACCTTGCTGAAATTGATGCTCAGCGGTCTGCAACCGACCAGCGGCAAGGTTGAAGAGGGTACGCGCATCGATGTGGCCTATTTCGATCAGTTGCGCCATCAGCTGGATCTGGAAAAGACCGTGATCGACAACGTCGCCGAAGGCCGCGACTTCATCGACATCGACGGCCAGAGCCGGCATGTCCTGAGCTACCTCGGTGACTTCCTGTTCAGCCCGCAGCGTGCGCGCACGCCGGTCAAGGCGCTGTCGGGTGGTGAGCGTGCGCGGTTGTTGCTGGCCAAACTTTTCAGCAAACCGGCGAACCTGCTGGTGCTCGACGAACCGACCAACGACCTCGACGTCGAAACCCTCGAACTGCTCGAAGAAGTGCTGCTGACCTTCAACGGCACGGTCCTGATGGTCAGCCACGACCGGGCATTCCTCGACAACGTGGTCACCAGCACCCTGGTCTTCGAAGGTGAAGGCAAGGTGCGTGAATACGTCGGTGGCTATCAGGACTGGATCCGCCAGGGTGGCTCGCCACGTCTGCTGGGCGTGACCGAAAGCAAATCGGGCAAGGCTGACCTGAATTCGGCGGTGGTCACCGCTGAGCCGGCACCGGTGGCGGCGCCTGCCGCTGCGGCTCCAGCGGCGAAGAAGAAGCTCAGCTACAAGCTGCAACGCGAGCTGGAGGCCTTGCCGGGCGATATCGACGCCAAGGAACAGCAGATCGCGGCGGTCGAAGCGGAGATGGCTGAGGCCGGTTTCTATCAGCGTCCGCCGGCGGAAACCGCCAAGGTCATCGCTTCGCTGGAGCAGTTGCAGGCCGAGCTGGATGCACTGGTGGAGCGTTGGGCTGAGCTGGATGCCTGATTGATCCGGAAATGAAAAAGCCCGGCGCTCAGTGATGAGCGCCGGGCTTTTCATATGTAAGCGCAGCTCTCCTGTAGGAGTGAGCCTGCTCGCGATAGCATCCTGAAATTCGACATGTTAGTCGCTGACAGGACGCTATCGCGAGCAGGCTCATTCCTGCATGGGGCCGTGTTTCAGCGCTTCGTAAGGTGCACCGCCAGCACATCGCACGGCGCGCCGTGCAGTACGTCGTTGGCGGTCGAGCCCAGCAGCAGCGCCAGACCATGCCGGCCATGACTGCCCACCACGATCAGATCGCATTGCTCAGCCTTGGCGAAGTGATGGATTTCCTGACGTGGCTGGCCGAAGGTCAGTTGGCAGTCGGCGTCTTTGAGGTCGGGATATTTCGATTTCAGATTCTCGAGGCGTTGTTTGGACTGATCGAACTGTTGTTGTTGCAGTTGTGACAGATCCATCGGCACGTCGCCACCGAACGCCATGGCCATCGGTTCGACGATATGCACCAGCGACAGTTTGGCGCCGTTGCTGACCGAAAGCTCACGGGCGCGGTGGATCACAGGGTCGCACTCTTCGGTCAGGTCTACGGCGACCAGGATGTGGTGGTAGGGCATGAGGTGCTCTCCTGAGGTTTCAATAGTGGTAAGTATGGCTGGTTTCGAGCGCAATGGTTCCAAAGTGACACATGGCGCTCACCGAGAATGGGGAATAGAGATATGACGGTCTGGTTGGTGGTGTCAATCCTGCTGGTGGTTTTAAGTCCGCTGGCCTGGCTGCGGCCATCGCGCGCGCAAAGCGGGCGTATCGCATTGCGCGCGGAGGCGCGGCGCATTGGTCTGGCCATGCAATTGGCACCACAGGAATGGCCGCACTGGCTGACGCAGCAGCCGCCGAACCCGTGTGCACAATATTATCGGCCGCGCAGAAGCAATCAGTCGGCCTGCTGGACGTACTGGCAGAAATCGCCTGGAGTGTGGGTCAACCAGTGGCAGGAAATCTGCGAGGACCGTGCAGTGCTCAATCATTTCGAAAAATTGCCGGGCAATGTTTTCAAGGTCGACGCCGACAAGCAGATGATTGCGCTGTATTGGGGCGAGAAGGGTGACGCTGCGGTTTTGCAGGATATTGACGCAACACTGAAAGCGCTGGCATGACCTGCGGACTTTTCGCACTGCAACGGTGTGAAAAGGCCGGCAGACGCGCATTAAAAAGCCCGACATGATTCATCGGGCGGGGTTGGCCAGGCAGGCCGGAAATGTTTTTTTCGGCTAAAGCGGTTTCAAGCGCGCTGTGTATTTCTCTGTAGTCCCACCAGCGTAGCCCTTTAAACAAAGGCTGCGACGGATTAGGGCGATTTTTCTAATTATTGATTCTATGAATGGCTGGACATGCAAGTGCGTGTTGCAGGTCTTCGTCCTACAGAAATGACCGCAAAGTCGCATTTCAACCGGTATTTTGGGCGATTGACAATTGCCGGGAATTCCGAGAAGGTGACGTACCCAAATCAAACGGGCGTATGAATTGAGCGTTTGTCTTACAGACTGCTCCTACAGAATCCCGACTATCGCGTTGGCGGGTGTGCCGGGTGGATTGGCGTTAGCATTGACGAAAAAGCGTCCTGCCGAGCCATTCGCCTGCGTCCGACGTGTACTGTTCAGCTTCCATATCGTGGAGATCAGTTGATGATTTACGAAGGTAAAGCCATCACGGTTAACGCTCTTGAAAGTGGCATCGTCGAATTGAAATTCGACCTCAAGGGTGAGTCCGTCAACAAGTTCAACCGTCTAACCCTGAATGAATTGCGTCAGGCCGTAGACACCATCAAGGCAGATGCTTCGATCAAGGGCGTGATCGTCAGCAGCGGCAAGGACGTGTTCATCGTCGGCGCCGACATCACCGAATTTGTCGACAACTTCAAGCTGCCGGATGCCGAGCTGGTTGCTGGCAATCTCGAAGCCAACAAGATCTTCAGCGATTTCGAAGACCTCAACGTGCCAACCGTAGCGGCCATCAACGGCATCGCCCTCGGCGGTGGTCTGGAAATGTGCCTGGCGGCTGACTATCGCGTCATGTCGACCAAAGCCAAAATCGGCCTGCCGGAAGTCAAACTGGGCATCTACCCAGGCTTCGGCGGGACCGTGCGTCTGCCGCGCCTGATCGGTGTCGACAACGCGATCGAGTGGATTGCCGCAGGCAAGGAAAACCGCCCTGAAGACGCCCTGAAAGTCAGCGCCGTCGACGCCGTGGTTGCCCCTGAGAAGCTGCACGAAGCGGCCCTTGAACTGATCAAGCGCGCCATCTCCGGCGAGTTCGATTACAAGGCCAAGCGTCAGCCGAAACTTGAAAAACTCAAGTTGAACGCCATTGAACAGATGATGGCTTTCGAAACGGCCAAAGGTTTCGTGGCCGGTCAGGCCGGCCCGAACTACCCGGCGCCGGTCGAAGCGATCAAGACCATCCAGAAAGCCGCGAACTTCGGTCGTGACAAGGCGCTGGAAGTCGAAGCCGCCGGTTTCGTCAAACTGGCCAAGACCTCGGCTGCACAGAGCTTGATCGGCCTGTTCCTGAACGATCAGGAGCTGAAGAAAAAGGCCAAGGCCTACGACGAAATCGCCAAAGACGTGAAGCAGGCCGCTGTACTCGGCGCCGGCATCATGGGTGGCGGTATCGCCTATCAGTCGGCGTCCAAAGGCACGCCGATCCTGATGAAGGACATCAACGAGCACGGTATCGAGCAAGGCCTGGCCGAAGCCGCCAAGCTGCTGGTTGGCCGCGTTGACAAAGGTCGCATGACTGCCGCGAAAATGGCGGAAGTGCTCAACGGCATTCGTCCGACCCTGTCCTACGGCGACTTCGGTCACGTCGATCTGGTTGTCGAAGCGGTCGTCGAGAACCCGAAGGTCAAGCAAGCCGTATTGGCTGAAGTCGAAGGTCAGGTAAAAGAGGACACCATCCTCGCGTCCAACACCTCGACCATTTCCATCAGCCTGTTGGCGAAAGCCCTCAAGCGTCCGGAAAACTTCGTCGGCATGCACTTCTTCAACCCGGTGCACATGATGCCGCTGGTAGAAGTGATCCGTGGCGAGAAGTCGAGTGAGCTGGCGGTTGCCACCACCGTTGCCTACGCCAAGAAAATGGGCAAGAACCCGATCGTCGTCAATGACTGCCCGGGCTTCCTGGTCAATCGCGTGCTGTTCCCGTACTTCGGCGGTTTCGCCAAGCTGGTCAGCGCCGGTGTCGATTTCGTGCGCATCGACAAGGTCATGGAAAAATTCGGCTGGCCAATGGGCCCGGCGTACCTGATGGACGTGGTCGGCATCGACACCGGCCACCACGGTCGTGACGTGATGGCGGAAGGTTTCCCGGATCGCATGAAGGATGACCGTCGCTCGGCCATCGACGTGCTGTACGAAGCCAAGCGCCTGGGCCAGAAGAACGGCAAGGGCTTTTACGCCTACGAGGCCGACAAGAAAGGCAAGCAGAAGAAAGTTGCCGATCCTTCGGTGCTCGAAGTGCTCAAGCCGATCGTTTACGAGCAGCGCGAAGTCACTGACGAAGACATCATCAACTGGATGATGATTCCGCTGTGCCTGGAAACCGTGCGTTGCCTGGAAGACGGCATCGTTGAAACTGCCGCCGAAGCCGACATGGGTCTGGTCTACGGTATCGGTTTCCCTCCATTCCGTGGCGGTGCGCTGCGCTACATCGATTCGATCGGTGTCGCCGAGTTCGTTGCCCTGGCTGACCAGTACGCTGATTTGGGCGCGCTGTACCACCCGACCGCGAAGCTGCGCGAAATGGCCAAGAACGGCCAGAGCTTCTTCGGTTAAGCGCCCCCAACTAGAGTGAGAGTGAACTTATGAGCTTGAATCCTAGAGACGTCGTGATTGTCGACTTCGGTCGTACTCCGATGGGCCGCTCCAAGGGCGGCATGCACCGCAACACCCGCGCCGAAGACATGTCGGCGCACCTGATCAGCAAACTGCTGGAACGCAACGCCAAGGTCGATCCGGCTGAAGTCGAGGACGTGATCTGGGGCTGCGTCAACCAGACCCTGGAGCAGGGCTGGAACATTGCGCGCATGGCGTCGCTGATGACCCAGATTCCGCACACCTCGGCTGGCCAGACCGTCAGCCGTCTGTGTGGCTCGTCGATGAGCGCGCTGCACACCGCTGCGCAAGCGATCATGACCGGTAACGGTGACGTGTTCGTGGTCGGTGGCGTCGAGCACATGGGCCACGTGAGCATGATGCACGGTGTCGATCCGAACCCGCACATGTCGCTGTACGCGGCGAAAGCCTCGGGCATGATGGGCCTGACCGCTGAAATGCTCGGCAAAATGCACGGCATCACTCGCGAGCAGCAGGACGCCTTCGGCGTGCGTTCCCACCAGTTGGCCCACAAGGCAACCGTGGAAGGCAAGTTCAAAGACGAAATCATCCCGATGCAGGGCTACGACGAGAACGGTTTCCTGAAACTGTTCGACTACGACGAAACCATTCGTCCGGAAACCACCCTGGAAAGTCTGGCGGCGCTCAAGCCGGCATTCAATCCGAAGGGCGGCACCGTGACTGCCGGTACTTCGTCGCAGATCACTGATGGTGCTTCGTGCATGATCGTGATGTCGGCGCAGCGTGCCCAGGACCTGGGGATCCAGCCAATGGCGGTAATCCGTTCGATGGCAGTGGCGGGTGTGGACCCGGCAATCATGGGCTATGGTCCAGTGCCGGCGACACAAAAAGCCCTGAAGCGTGCGGGCCTTGGCATCAACGATATCGACTTCTTCGAGCTCAACGAAGCTTTCGCTGCACAGGCTCTGCCAGTGCTGAAAGATCTGAAAGTACTCGACAAGATGAACGAGAAGGTTAACCTGCACGGCGGCGCGATCGCCCTGGGTCACCCGTTCGGTTGCTCCGGTGCACGTATTTCCGGCACCTTGCTGAACGTGATGAAGCAGAATAGCGGCACCTTCGGGGTGGCCACTATGTGCATTGGTCTCGGCCAAGGCATCTCCACCGTCTTCGAACGCGTTTAAGCGTCTCGTCGATGGAAGCCGGGGCCCAGTGCCCCGGTTTTTGTTTTTGGGTTTTTTATTTTATTTTGAAAAAATTTCAGTGAGGGCCGAAGCATGCCGATACAACCTGGGCTCTACCAACATTACAAAGGTCCGCAGTACCGTGTGTTCAGTGTTGCGCGGCACTCTGAAACCGAAGAAGAAGTGGTCTTTTACCAAGCCCTGTATGGCGATTACGGCTTTTGGGTGCGCCCGCTGAGCATGTTTGTCGAGTCGGTCGAGGTTGACGGCGAGCAGGTGCCACGCTTTGCTTTGGTGCAGGTCGAACCGAGCGTTTTTGACAAGGCATGAGGCGAGGGCGCAGACAACCCTGTGCTTGACCTCACCTTGTATCAACTATATATAGCGGTGCCGCGTCAGGCGCCAACCGCCTTTCACTTCTAGAATTCAGGAATTTTCTGATCCATGGGCAAATCGCTGGTCATTGTGGAATCCCCGGCTAAGGCCAAGACCATCAACAAGTATCTGGGTAACCAATACGTGGTGAAGTCGAGTATCGGCCATATCCGAGACCTGCCCACCAGCGGTTCGGCTAGCGCCAGCAAAGAGCCAGCCGCCAAGCGTGGCAAGGCTGCCGCGGGTGAAGCTCCGGTACTCACGCCGAAAGAGAAAGCGCGCAAGCAGCTCGTCTCGCGTATGGGTGTCGATCCCGATCATGGCTGGAAGGCCCAGTACGAGATCCTTCCGGGTAAAGAGAAGGTCATCGAAGAGCTGCGCCGGCTCGCCAAGGATGCTGACACCATCTATCTCGCAACCGACTTGGATCGCGAGGGGGAAGCCATTGCCTGGCACCTGCGCGAAGCCATCGGTGGTGATGACAGCCGCTACAAGCGCGTGGTGTTCAACGAAATTACCAAGAAGGCCATTCAGGAGGCCTTCTCCGAGCCGGGCGAGCTGGACATCGATCGAGTCAACGCGCAGCAGGCGCGCCGCTTCCTTGATCGCGTCGTCGGCTACATGGTCTCGCCACTGCTCTGGGCAAAAATCGCCCGTGGCCTGTCCGCTGGTCGTGTGCAATCGGTTGCGGTGAAACTGGTCGTTGAGCGTGAACGGGAAATCCGTGCGTTCAACCCGGAAGAGTACTGGGAAGTGCATGCCGATCTCGGCACCACCAAGGGCTCGACCGTGCGCTTCGAAGTGGCACGCGAGAAGGGCGAAGCCTTCAAGCCGCTGAACGAAGCCCAGGCCATGGCTGCGCTGGAGAAGCTCAAGGCGTCCAGCTACAGCATCGTCAAGCGCGAAGACAAACCCACCAGCAGCAAACCGTCGGCCCCCTTCATCACGTCGACGTTGCAACAGGCGGCGAGCAACCGCCTGGGCTTCGGCGTGAAGAAAACCATGATGATGGCCCAGCGTCTGTACGAAGCCGGCTACATCACTTACATGCGTACCGACTCGACCAACCTCTCGGCTGATGCCGTGGCGATGGCGCGTACTTATATCGAGGAAGAGTTCGGCAAGAAGTACCTGCCGGAAGCGCCGAATGTCTACAGCAGCAAGGAAGGCGCACAGGAAGCGCACGAAGCGATTCGTCCGTCTGACGCCAACACCATTCCGAGCAAGCTGGCAGGCATGGAGCGAGATGCAGAACGCCTCTACGAGCTGATCTGGCGCCAGTTCCTCGCTTGCCAGATGCTGCCGGCGCAATACCTGTCGACCACCGTCAGCGTCGGCGCTGGCGACTTCGAGCTGCGTGCCAAGGGCCGCATCCTCAAGTTCGACGGCTACACCCGCGTCATGCCGCAAATTGCCAAGCCTGGCGATGATGACGTGCTGCCCGACATGGCGCAGGGCGACGTGATGAAGCTGATCAAGCTCGATCCGTCGCAACACTTCACCAAGCCGCCGGCGCGTTACTCGGAAGCCAGCCTGGTCAAGGAAATGGAAAAACGCGGTATCGGTCGTCCTTCGACTTATGCGGCGATCATTTCGACCATCCAGGATCGCGGTTACGTGACCCTGCACAACCGTCGTTTCTATTCGGAAAAGATGGGCGACATCGTCACCGAGCGTCTGTCCGAAAGCTTCTCGAACCTCATGGACTACGGCTTCACCGCCGGCATGGAAGAGAACCTCGATGACGTGGCTCAAGGCGAGCGCGACTGGAAAAGCGTGCTGGACGAGTTCTACGGCGACTTTAAAAAGAAACTCGAAGTAGCCGAAAATCCGGACAACGGCATGCGTGCCAACCAGCCGGTCATGACCGACATTCCGTGCACCACCTGCGGCCGTCCGATGCAGATCCGTACCGCGTCGACCGGTGTGTTCCTCGGTTGCTCAGGCTACAGCCTGCCGCCGAAAGAGCGTTGCAAGGCTACCGTCAATCTGGTGCCAGGTGACGAGATCGCGGCGGACGACGAAGGTGAGTCGGAGTCGCTGGTCCTGCGCGGCAAACACCGTTGCCCGATCTGCAGCACGGCGATGGATGCCTACCTGCTCGACGAGAAGCGCAAGCTGCACATCTGCGGTAACAACCCGGATTGCGCCGGCTACGAAATCGAAGAGGGCAGCTACCGGATCAAGGGCTACGAAGGTCCGAGTCTGGAGTGCGACAAGTGTGGCAGCGAGATGCAACTAAAGACCGGCCGTTTCGGCAAGTTCTTCGGTTGCACCAACCCGACTTGCAAGAACACTCGCAAACTGCTGAAAAGCGGTGACGCGGCGCCACCGAAGATGGACCCGGTGAAGATGCCTGAGCTGAAATGCGAAAAGGTCAACGACACCTACATCCTGCGTGACGGTGCATCCGGGCTGTTCCTGGCGGCCAGTCAGTTCCCGAAAAACCGCGAGACCCGTGCTCCGCTGGTGATCGAGATTTTGCCGCACAAGGACGAGATCGATCCGAAGTACCACTTCCTCTGCGAAGCACCGCAGAAGGATCCTGATGGTCTGCCAGCGGTGATCCGCTACAGCCGCAAGACCAAGGAGCAATACGTGCAGACCGAAGTCGACGGCAAGCCGACCGGTTGGAAAGCGTATTACGACGGTGGCAAGTGGACGGTGGAAGACAAGCGCAGCGCGAAGGCCAAGGCTGAGTAAGCGTTAGTCCGGCACTGAAAAGGCCGCATGTGAACCCTCGGGTTTTCATGCGGCCTTTTTGTTTTGTGCTTGCGGTCGGATCGGCTGATCCATGACACTGTCCGGCCTGTGTGAAGCAATTATTTCGTCGTGGAGGCTGCCGTCATGGCTCACGAACTCTATACCCGCACCAACCAGAAGATCTATTTCGCCGGCCTGTCGCTGGAAGCCCTGGCTCGCGCCGAGGAAGGACGGGCAATGAATTCGCTGGCGCTGATACAGGCCGGGCGTGAATCAACGCTCTTTCACCTCTACGGTGCTTTATTGGGGCTTTGCCATGAGATCGCTGGTTTCTATCGCCTGCCGCAGGCGAATGCGCCGCGCGCAGAAATGTTGCTGACCCGTGAAGTGCTAGAGTCGATTGCCATTCCGGAGCTGGCGGAAATGGTCGAGCTGGCGGGTAATCCGGAAACCTGGCTGGCAAAGTTGCTGGCAGCGCATTCGGCGTTGTTTCAGCCACCGCGAGTGCCGCACAAACCCAAGGGCGACGTGACGCAGCCATTGATTCAGATGATCAATCTGGATGAAGAGCAGGCGCCGGAGGAGTTGAGTCGTGAGGAGCTGGAGAGCTGGCGGCAGAATCTGAAAGGCCTGGCCATTCGTTTTCGCGAAGGCCTGAATGAATGCTGACGGCGATTGACGCGGTGGCAATCTGAAACATGCTACTGGTCAAGATCCTGAGCGAAGCCCGAATGATGTCTATATAATGCCTGCCTTTCGTGGAGAACAGACTTTTATGCCAACGTCCTTTCTAGAAATTGTCGAGTTACCAGACGGCCGAATCGAACTGCGCAGGGCTGAGGACGAAGGTTCTTTGGTGACACTGGATTTCTCCGAGGATGCCAAAGCGTTCCTGCAGGGTCAGCATGTCGAAATCGCCAAGGCGATGTTGAGCGTCGGCGTGCAAATGGCCGGCCGCATGGTCGAAGGCGAGTTTGATAAGGAAGAAGGGCCGCGGGTTCTTCATTGATCCTGGCCTGTTTTCATCATCAGGCATTACCGCTTCAGATCGGCTTCTCTATCCATGGAGAAGCCCTGCGCTTCACACAGCGCGTGTAACAGCGATCAACCCAATCGAATATTCAAACTCTGCGCATCGCCTGTACGGGCGGCGCTGATCAATTGCTGGCGCAAACTGGCGTTCAGCGGATTGAGCCAGGTCACCACTGTGTGGCTGCGACCCAGCCGCAACGCTTCGCACGCCAGTTGCTGAGCGCTTTGCGTGCCCCGCGGCTGCAATAACAGAATGCGTTCGCGGTTCAGTCCGGCGTCCCGCAGCCAGGTTTGCGTCAGACTCGCAGGTGGTGCGATCAATGTCAGCCAGCGCGCATCCTGATCCTCACTGAGTTCGCGAAGGATCGGGGCAAGAAGATTCAGGCAGTTCCCGGCAGCACCACGCAGTGACAGCTCGCTGAATACTTCAGGTTCGGCAGTCCATGGGCGCTCGACCACGTCTTTCAGGATCGGCGCCAACGGTTGCGCCAGAAACGCTTCGAACAAAGGCAGTTGTGTTTGCTGAGGGGGATGTGGGAACTGCATAAAGCCTCCTATTAGCGGCGAATGACGCCGACACTCAAGCCTTCGATCACCAGTTCCTGATCCTTCAGGTCGACTTCGATGGGAGCGAACTCCGGGTTCTCGGCAATCAGCCAGACCTTGCTGCCTTCACGCTTGAAGCGTTTGACCGTCACTTCATCGCCGATACGGGCCACGACGACCTGACCGTTGCGTGCTTCGCGCGTGGTGTGGACTGCCAGCAGGTCACCGTCGAAAATGCCGATGTCCTTCATGCTCATGCCGTGTACGCGTAGCAGGTAGTCGGCGCGGGGATGGAAAAAGGCCGGATTGATGTTGCAGGATTCTTCGATGTGCTGCTGGGCGAGGATCGGCGCGCCGGCGGCGACCCGGCCGATGATCGGCAGAGTGGAGTCGTCGGGTTTGGCTTCGAAGCCTGGAATGCGAATCCCGCGAGAAGCGCCGGGGGTCATCTCGATGGCGCCCTTGCGGGCCAGCGCCTTGAGGTGTTCTTCAGCGGCATTGGGCGATTTGAAACCCAGCTCCTGAGCGATTTCCGCGCGGGTTGGCGGATAGCCGTTGTCTTCGAGGCAGCGTTTGATGAAGGCCAGAATCTCGGCTTGGCGTGGCGTCAGCTTTAGCATATTGATCGCTCTGTCTTTTTATACAGTGACTGGGATTATATACAGTGAAGCGAGCTTGGCAATGACCGTTTTTCGGCACGCCGCCAGACGGTCGGCAGGCACGCTTTTTAATCCGCCGGGCTTGTGTGGTTAAATAGCTGACCGACCATTCCCAAAACGAACCGGCAGGCTTGACATTGCATAGGCTGAAACGTATGTTTCAAACAAGTGTTTGTCAGGCGGAGTAGCCATGGCCCAGTCGGAAACCGTTGAACGCATTCTTGATGCTGCCGAACAGTTGTTCGCGGAGAAAGGTTTCGCGGAAACCTCATTGCGTTTGATTACCAGCAAGGCCGGCGTCAACCTGGCAGCGGTGAACTATCACTTCGGCTCGAAGAAAGCGCTGATTCAAGCGGTGTTCTCGCGCTTCCTCGGGCCGTTCTGCATCAGTCTCGACAAAGAGCTGGAGCGGCGCCAGGCCAAGCCTGACAACAAGCCGACCCTCGAAGAGCTGTTGGAAATTCTCGTCGAGCAAGCTCTGGTGGTTCAGCCCCGCAGCGGCAACGACCTGTCGATCTTCATGCGTTTGCTCGGCCTCGCCTTCAGTCAGAGTCAGGGTCATTTGCGCCGGTATCTCGAAGACATGTACGGCAAGGTATTTCGTCGCTACATGTTGCTGGTTAATGAAGCAGCACCGCGTATTCCACCGATCGAGCTGTTCTGGCGCGTGCACTTCATGCTCGGCGCTGCCGCTTTCAGCATGTCCGGCATCAAGGCCCTGCGGGCGATTGCCGAGACCGATTTCGGCGTCAATACTTCGATCGAGCAAGTGATGCGCCTGATGGTGCCATTCCTCGCCGCCGGCATGCGCGCGGAAACCGGCGTCACCGACGCAGCCATGGCCACCGCGCAGTTGCGTCCGCGCAGCAAATCGACACCGGTCGCCGCCAAGGTTTGACCGCACACGGGTGGGCGCGGCAGCGGGGATCCGCTAAGCTAGCCGCCCATGCCGATTCTCGTTCTGAACCCGATCAACAGAAAAGTCACTGACCTGCCGAGCGCTGCTCACGGCAGCAACTGGCTGTCGATCGGGTTTTCTGTCTCCAAGGAATTTCTATGACTGCTGGCCTGCAAGGCTCGTTGATGGTGGACGTCGCCGGTACCTGGCTGACGGCCGAAGATCGCCAATTGTTGCGCCAGCCCGAAGTGGGCGGCCTGATCATTTTTGCCCGAAACATTGAGCATCCGCGGCAAGTACGCGAGCTCAGCGCGGCGATCCGCGCGGTGCGCCCGGATCTGCTGCTGGCGGTGGATCAGGAAGGCGGTCGGGTGCAGCGTCTGCGTCAGGGCTTCGTGCGTCTGCCAGCGATGCGCGCCATCGCCGACAACCCGAACGCCGAATATCTGGCCGAGCAGTGCGGCTGGATCATGGCCACCGAAGTGCTGGCGGTCGGTCTCGACCTGAGCTTTGCCCCGGTGCTCGATCTGGATTATCAGCGCAGTGCCGTGGTCGGTACCCGTTCGTTCGAAGGCGATCCGGAGCGCGCCGCCTTGCTCGCCGGAGCATTCATTCGCGGCATGAACAGCGCCGGCATGGCCGCCACCGGCAAGCATTTCCCTGGTCATGGCTGGGCCGAGGCAGATTCACATGTGGCCATCCCGACCGACGAGCGCAGCCTCGAAGAGATCCGCGCCAACGACCTGGTGCCCTTCGCCAGGCTCAGCAAACAGTTGGCCGCAGTAATGCCGGCTCACGTTATTTACCCGCAAGTCGATGCGCAGCCGGCCGGTTTCTCTCGCCGCTGGTTGCAGGACATCCTGCGCGGCGAATTGCAGTTTGACGGGGTGATTTTCAGCGACGACCTGTCGATGGCCGGCGCTCACGTGGTCGGCGATGCCGCCAGCCGCATCGAAGCCGCGCTCACCGCCGGTTGCGACATGGGCCTTGTGTGCAACGACCGCGCCGCCGCCGAACTCGCGCTCAGCGCCGCGCAGCGCCTGAAGGTCAAACCGTCCGCGCGCATTGCGCGCATGCGTGGTCAGGCCTTCGCCAGTACCGATTATCGTCAGGATCCGCGTTGGCTGACCGCCATCGGCGCGCTCAAAGACGCTCAACTGATCGATTAAGGATTTTCGCTATGACCGTTTACGCAATCATTGGTGGCACCGGGCTGACGCAGCTCGAAGGCTTGAGCATTCGCCAGTCGCTGACGGTGGACACGCCTTATGGCGCACCTTCGGCCGAGGTGCAGATTGGCGAGTATGCCGGCAAGGAAGTGCTGTTCCTCGCCCGTCACGGCCATCCGCATCGCTTTCCACCGCACAAGGTCAACTACCGCGCCAACCTCTGGGCCCTGAAGCAGGCCGGTGCCGAAGCGATCATCGCGGTCAACGCGGTGGGCGGGATTCATCCGGCGATGGGCACCGGGCATTTCTGTGTGCCGCACCAGATCGTCGACTACACCAGCGGTCGTGAGCACACCTTCTTCGCCGATGACCTGGAACACGTCACCCACATCGATTTCAGCTTTCCCTACAGCGAAGCGTTGCGTCAGCGCTTGATCGCCGCTGTGGCCGCCGAAGGCTGCGAGTACAGCGACCAGGGCGTTTATGCCTGCACCCAAGGGCCGCGTCTGGAAACGGTCGCCGAGATCGTGCGCCTGGAGCGTGACGGCTGCGATATCGTCGGTATGACCGGCATGCCGGAAGCCGCGCTGGCGCGAGAACTGGACCTGGATTATGCCTGTCTGGCATTGGTGGTGAACCCGGCGGCGGGCAAGACGACCGAAGTCATCACCATGGCCGAGATCGAGCAGGCACTGCACGCTGGCATGGGCAAGGTCAAATCGACGTTGGCGCGGGTATTGGCCGGCTAAGGACTGTTCATGAGCGCGCTTATCGAGGAAATCCTTTCGCTGCCGTGGACCGACACGTTCACTAGCAATGCGCTGGCCAAGGCTCGCGCTTATGCGCTTGAGGATCGCGTCGAGATCCTCGAAGTCAATGACCGGCAAATCACCGCATTCTGCGTCGGGTCCAATCAGACGGCCTATGAGCAAACCCTTTCCATAGCCCGGCACCGAGGCGGGGGCGGCCTGCGTTGCTATTGCTCATGTCCGGTCGGCTTCGACTGCAAGCATTGTGCAGCGGTGCTTTATTGTCTGGATATGAATGTCAGCGAAGCCTCCGGGCACGAGGCCTCGGTTGAGCTCGGTCGCTCACTCGAGCATTGGCTGTCCACCATTCCCGCGACCGCCCAGCCTGCCGAGGAAACTTCGCAAGCGGCGAGCACGCGGCTGTTTTATCAACTGAAGGCTTCACCGGTTGCGGGCAAGTGGCAGTTGGATATTTTCAAGGTCTATCAGCTCAAGAGCGGTGAGCTGCGCGACGTCAAACCGTTGTACTCGCTGTCGGACCTGCTGATGCGCCAGCCCGGTTACCTGACCGAGCAGGATCTGCGCATTGCCCGGTTGCTGGTGGCGATGCACTCCCATCACGCCTATTACAGCGGCTATCCGCTGGAGGGCAGCAGCGGAGCCGAACTGCTGGAAATGCTCCTGCGCACGTCGCGGCTGTTTCTCGATTTTCAAACCTTGCAGCCGCTGACGGCGGGTGCCAGCCGCAGTGCACAATTTGCCTGGGCTGAGCAGGCTGACGGCAGTTATCGCCCGCAATGGACAAGCGCTGAGGCACCGGTGGAAACCGTGCTCGCGCTGGAGCCGCTTTATTATCTGGATCGCGAGCAACGCCAGATCGGGCCGTTGCTCAATGATCTCGATGAGAAGCTGGCCTGCCACCTGGCATTGGCGCCTGAGATTCCGGCGCACCAGGCGTTGCAGTTCAGCCATCGCATGAGCGCAGCGACCAAAGTGGCGCCGCCGCACAAACTGACGGAGCGGATCGTCGAGGATGTGGCTCCGCAAGGTTATCTGATGCTGGTCAGTGGTCAACGCTACACGCGCTGGGAATACGTGCCAGAGCACCGCGCCGCGTTGCTGTTCACCTACGACGGCCATCCAGTGCAGGATCGCAACCCGGAAGTCATGATCCTGTCGGGCGCCGAAACCCAGCGGATTCAGCGCCAACCGGCCGCCGAAAAAGCCTTGCGTCAACAACTGCAAAAACACGGCTTCAAGAAAGCCTCACGCAAAAGCAGCATCGATCTTCCGGGTGAGATGTTCACGCTGCCCGATGATTCTGCGTGGCTGATCTTTAGCCAGCAGGGCGTCCCGGTCTTGCGCGATGCTGGCTGGGAGGTCGACGTCAGCAGCAATTTCCATTTCAACGTGGAACCGGTCGAAGACTGGTACGCCGAGATCGAAGAAGATACCGGTCGGCAATGGTTCGATCTGCAATTGGGCATTGTCGTCAATGGCGAGCGCCACAGCCTGTTGCCGATTCTTCTGCATCTGCTGCGTAGCCAGCCGCATTTACTCGATCCTGTTTCCCTGGCAGAGCGCGGTGACGATGAGCTGCTGTTGGTTGAGTTGAAAGGCGGGCGCATTGATGCTGCCGACGGTGGCAAAGTCGCACTGCCTTACGGTCGGGTCAAACCGCTGATGGCCACGCTGAGTGAGTTGTATCTGGGTGGCCGTCGCGTTGAAAGTTTGCGCTTGAGCGCTCCGGACGCGGCGCGTCTGACACTGCTCGACGGGGTGCCGCTGACCTGGCAGGGCGGCGAACGCCTGCGCAGTTTCGCCCAACGCCTGCGCGAATCGACTTACACGCCGGTCGCTGCACCTGCCGGCCTCAACGCGCAGTTGCGTCCATATCAGCTCGAAGGCCTGAACTGGATGCAGACCCTGCGCGAACTGGGGGTGGGCGGCATTCTCGGCGATGACATGGGGCTGGGCAAAACCCTGCAGACCCTGGCGCATCTGCTGACGGAAAAACAGGCCGGGCGCCTTGATCAACCGGCGTTGGCGGTCATGCCCACCAGCCTGATTCCCAACTGGCTGGACGAGGCGCAGCGCTTCACCCCGCAATTGAAGGTGCTGGCGCTGCACGGATCGGCCCGGCAGAAGGATTTCGCCAGCCTGAGCGAATACGATCTGGTGCTGACCACCTATGCGTTGTTGCCACGGGATCTGGAAGTGCTGCAGCCGCAGCCGTGGAGCGTGCTGATTCTCGATGAAGCGCAGAACATCAAGAACCCGGTGAGCAAGGCCGCCCAGGCTGCCCGCGATTTGCAGGCCGGTCAGCGCCTGTGCCTGAGCGGCACGCCGCTGGAAAATCATTTGGGCGAGCTGTGGTCGCAGTTCCACTTCCTGATGCCGGGTTGGCTGGGCGACAGCAAAACCTTCAATCGCGACTACCGCACGCCGATCGAAAAACACGGCAATGCCGGGCGCATGCAGCACCTGACCGCGCGGATAAAACCGTTCCTGCTGCGCCGCAAGAAAGATCAGGTCGCCACCGAGCTGCCGCCGAAAACCGAAATCGTCCACTGGGTCGAACTCAGCGATGGTCAGCGCGATGTCTATGAAACCGTGCGCGTGGCGATGGATAAAAAGGTCCGCGACGAAATCGCTCGCAGTGGCGTGGCGCGCAGCCAGATCATCATTCTCGATGCCTTGCTCAAGCTGCGTCAGGTCTGCTGTGACCTGCGGCTGATCAACACGCCGCTGACGGCCAAGGCGCTGCGTTCCGGCAGCGGCAAGTTGATCAGTCTGATGGAAATGCTTGAGGAGTTGCTCGGCGAAGGGCGGCGGATTCTGCTGTTCTCGCAGTTCACCTCGATGCTCGCATTGATCGAGCAGGAATTGCAGCAGCGCGGGATCGGCTATTCATTGCTGACCGGCGACACTACCGATCGACGCACGCCGGTCAAGGATTTTCAGGGCGGCAAGGTGCCGCTGTTTCTGATCAGCCTCAAGGCCGGCGGCACCGGTTTGAACCTGACCGCCGCCGACACGGTGATTCACTTTGATCCGTGGTGGAACCCGGCGGTGGAAAATCAGGCCACCGATCGGGCGTATCGCATCGGGCAGAACAACCCCGTGTTCGTCTACAAGCTGATTGCCCGGGGCACGGTGGAAGAAAAAATCCAGGCGCTGCAGCAGGAGAAGGCGGCGCTGGCCGGGGCGGTGCTGGAGGGTGGAACGACGGGTGGTTTCAAATTGGAGCAGAGTGATATCGAGGCGCTGTTTGCGCCGTTGCCTGTGTCCAAGGGTTGAGCCCTGAGTGACTGCGCAATATCGGATGGCCCCATCGCTGGCAAGCCAGCTCCCACAGGTATCGAGTTGAATCACAATTTTGTGTACAGCTCATAACCCTGTGGGAGCTGGCTTGCCAGCGATAGCTATCTAACCAGCGACGCGAATTTCAACGCTTCTCAAGCTTGTCCGGCAACGGCGCAAACAACGCTTCAATATCATCGCTCTGCAATTTCCAGTCCCCGGCCTTGCGCCCATCCAGCACGCCCGCGGCGAGGTCGGATTTTTCCTTTTGCAGGTGCTGAATTTTCTCTTCCACAGTGCCGCGAGCAATCATCTTGTACACGAAGACCGGTTTTTCCTGGCCAATCCGGTACGCCCGGTCTGTCGCCTGATTTTCGGTCGCCGGGTTCCACCACGGGTCATAGTGGATCACCGTGTCCGCCTCGGTCAGGTTCAGCCCCACACCGCCAGCCTTCAGACTGATCAGAAAGATCTGACGCTTGCCGCTCTGGAATTCCTTCACTGGCGTGCGCCGATCACGGGTCTGCCCGGTCAGTAGTGCGTAGGCGATCTTGCGTTTTTTCAGTTCGTCTTCGATCAACGCCAGCATCGAGGTGAACTGCGAGAACAGCAGAATGCGCCGACCTTCCTCAAACAGCTCTTCGAGCATTTCCATCAGGCTGTCGAGCTTGCCCGAGGTGCTGCCACGGGCAGGCAGGGTGGCGTCGTTGACCAGGCGCAGATCGCAGCAGACCTGACGCAGCTTGAGCAGCGCTTCAAGAATGATGATCTGGCTGCGCGCCACACCTTTACGGGTGATCTCGTCGCGGACTTTCTTGTCCATGGCCAGGCGCATGGTTTCATAAACATCGCGTTGCGCTTCGTTGAGATCGACCCAGTGGATGATCTCGGTTTTCGGCGGCAACTCTGTCGCCACCTGCTCTTTGGTGCGGCGCAGCAGAAACGGTTTGATCCGGCCGTTGAGGTGCTGAAGCCTGACTTCACTGCCGCGCTTTTCAATCGGCACGCGGTAATCGGCGTTGAAGCTTTTCACGTCCCCGAGCCAGCCCGGCAGCAAAAAGTGGAACAGTGACCACAGTTCGCCGAGGTGGTTTTCCAGCGGCGTGCCGCTCAGGCACAGGCGTTGGCGTGCGTTCAGCTCGCGGGCGGCCTGTGCGGCTTTGCTGTTGGGGTTCTTGATGTATTGCGCCTCATCCAGCACCAGTATGTGCAGCGGCTGTTTCGCCAGACGTTCGACGTCCTTGGGTAGCAGCGCATAGGTGGTGAGGATCAGATCGAAATCTGCGAGGTGATCAAAGTGCTTTTTGCGAGTGGCACCGTACAGTGCGACCACCTTCAATTGCGGCGTGAAGTGCGCGGCTTCGTCGAGCCAGTTGGGAATCAGGCTGGTCGGCATCACCACCATGCACGGCCGATCAAGGCGCCCGGCGTTTTTCTCGCTGAGAATATGCGCCAGGGTCTGTAGGGTTTTGCCCAGGCCCATGTCATCCGCGAGAATGCCGCCGACTTCCAGTTGCCGCAGCGATTGCATCCAGCTCAAGCCTTCGAGCTGATAGGGGCGCAAGGTTGCGTTCAGACCCTCTGGCGCTTCAGCACTGAAGTCGCGGATGTCGCGCAAACGCTGGGCGAAGGTGCGGATCTGCTCGCCGCCTTCCCACAGCAGTGGAATGCCTTCCAGCGAATTGAGGCGCGTGGCATCGGCCTTGCTCAGGCGCAGGGTGGTTTCGCCCGGCTCCTGTAAATAAAACTCGCCCAACGTCATCAACACCGGCTTCAAACGGCCGAGCGGCAGCGCTACTTGCAGCGGCCCGTGCTCGCTGTTGCGTTGTGGGATGTTGACCAGAATCAGCTCGTCATCGCGACGGCGGGCCAGACGTTCCGGGTTGAGGATTTCCGCGTGCGAGCGCATCAGGTTGAGCAAAATCGGCAGCAGGCTCAGGCGTTCGCCGTTGACGATGATGCCCAGTTCCAGATCGAACCAGTCGCGCTCCGGCGCCTGCTCGACGGTGGCGTACCAGTCATCCACGGCGGTCAGATCGAAGCCGAATTCCTCATCGATCTGCAGTTCCCAGCCCTGACTGCGCAACTTCGGCAGGTCGTTGAGGGTGAAGGTCAGCCAGGCACTGTCGTTGACCATTTCATACAGTTCGCCGGCGCTTTCCGGCAGGGCTTTGCTCTGCCTTGTGGCGATGCGAAAGCCGAGGATGCGCAAGTGCTCGCGATAGGACTGCTCGACGTCCGGGTGGCGTTTGACGCGCAGGGTCTGGGTGTCCTGGCGAATCAGGATGTCGCTGTTTTTCTGCCCGCTGACGTACTCGTCCAGATAGCTGAACGACAGCGCCGCGCGGTGCTGGATATAGCGCTGCATCCGCCCGTTGCGTGGCTCAAAGGCGCTGAACTCGACGCTGGCCAGCCACAGGCGTGGCAACGGTTGCACGTTGTCGACCAGCACCTGCGGCGGAGCCTTCGGGCCGCGGTTTTCCAGCACGGCCTGGAGCTTTTCCAGCAACTCGGCGTCTTTGGCGGCGGCGGGGTAGTCGAGGGTTTCCTGCACCTTCAGCAGCACCGCCGCACAATGTTTGCAGTTGTTGCGAACAGGGCAGGTGCAACCGGCGTCGACCAGCAACAAGGTACCTTTGGCCGACTCGCGCAAGTGAATGGTCTGACGGTAGACGCTACCGCCAGAGCCTTCGCAACTGGCGGTGATGGTCGCATCGCCGACCTGAGCGATGCGCACGCGGTTCTCCAGGGCGTAGCGACGACCGCGCTCCAGGCTTTGTTCCTTGAACCGGCTGACCCACGAGGGCGCCAGCGGTTTACTCAGAGGCGGGGGCATAAGGACTTCGATCAGTCCGGAATGGCTTCAGGCGCTTGCCGGGGTGCAGGCGCGGTCAGGGACGTGATCTTGATCAGCAGGGCCAGGTGGCCATTGTCGAGATAGTTGAGTTGGCCGTTCTTGGTGTGGCTGTCCTGTTTCAAGCGCTCACTGGCCGTGACCAGGCCATTGGCATCGATCTGATTGACCCAGAAATCAGCGCTCACATCGGTGAAGCGGCCGAGTTTCATCTCCAGCGTGCCCTCGATCGGGAACTGCCCGAATTGTTCCTTGCCATCGCTGACCGCGACCTTGGCCGGCGCTTCACCCAGCGTCTGCTGCCAGGCCTTGTGCATCAGCACGGTGTAATCGCCGCTGGCGCCGAGCTTGCTGACCACGTCGTTCAACGCTGGCGTGCGTTGGCTGTCATCGCTCAAACGCTGTGCGCCGGCGGCCCAGTCTTCCGGCGCGGCGCGGCTGACGATGGCGGGTACGGCATTCTGGCGCACCAGAATCATTTCGACCTGATAGGTGTCATCGGCAAATGCCGCAGGGGCTACCAAAGTCAGCAGCAAAGTCAGCGAGCGAAACAGGCGCATTGGGCGTCCTTAAACAGTTTTCGGGAGGAGGCGCTCAAACAGCGCCTCTACAGTATTAAAGCGCTCTTCCGGGCGTTCCATCGGCACCTGGAACTTGAACATCGTCGCGCCTTCGAATTTGTAGCGTTTGGGCTGCGTCTGGATCAGTTTGATCAGGGTCATCGGGTCGACCGGCGTCTGTGCCTCGAACTCGATGCGGCCGCCTTGCGGGCCGCCGTCGACTTTCTTGATGCCAAGCTTTTCCGCCTGCAATTTCAGTGCGGTGATGCGCACCAGATTCTTGGTCGGCTCCGGCAGCAGGCCGAAACGGTCGATCATCTCGACCTGCAGATCTTTCAGGCCTTCCTCATCGGTGGCGGAGGCGATGCGTTTATACAGAATCAGACGAGCGTGCACATCCGGCAGATAGTCTTCCGGAATCAGCGCCGGTACGCGCAGATTGACCTCCGGGCCGCCACCAAGCGGTTGATCGAGGTTGGGCTGCTCGCCCTTGCGAATCGATTTCACCGCGCGCTCGAGCATTTCCATGTACAGGGTGAAACCCACGGCCTGAATCTGCCCGCTCTGGCCATCGCCGAGCAATTCGCCGGCGCCGCGGATTTCCAGGTCGTTGGTGGCCAGCACGAAGCCGGCGCCGAGGTCCTGAGTGTTGGCGATCGCTTCCAGGCGCTTTTCCGCGTCCGAAGTGATTTGCTGGCGCGGCGGGGTCAGTAGGTAGGCATACGCCTGGTGGTGACTGCGGCCGACTCGGCCCCGCAATTGGTGCAGTTGCGCCAGGCCGAACTTGTCGGCGCGCTCGATGATGATGGTGTTGGCGCTCGGCACGTCGATGCCGGTCTCGATGATGGTCGAGGCGATCAGCACGTTGAAACGCTTGTGATAGAAATCGCTCATCACCTGTTCGAGTTCGCGCTCGCGCATCTGCCCGTGGCCGATGCCGATGCGGGCTTCAGGCACCAGTTCGGCGAGGTCGGCGGCGCATTTCTCGATGGTCTTCACATCGTTGTGCAGGTAATACACCTGACCGCCACGCAGCAGCTCACGCAGCAGGGCTTCCTTGACCGTGCTCTTGTTCTGCTCCATGACGAAGGTGCGCACCGACAGGCGTCGCGCCGGCGGCGTGGCGATGATCGACAGGTCGCGCATGCCTGACACCGCCATGTTCAGCGTGCGCGGAATCGGCGTCGCGGTCAGGGTCAGGATGTCGACTTCGCTGCGCAGGGCCTTGAGCTGTTCTTTCTGGCGCACCCCGAAACGGTGTTCTTCGTCGATGATCACCAGCCCGAGGTTCTTGATCTTCACATCGTCCGACAGCAGCTTGTGCGTGCCGATGACGATGTCGATCTTGCCTTCGGCCAGATCGGCGATCGCCGCGTTGACTTCCTTGGCCGACTTGAAGCGGCTCATCACTTCAACGGTCACCGGCCAGTCGGCGAAGCGGTCGCGGAAGCTGTTGTAGTGCTGCTGGGCGAGGAGGGTGGTCGGCACCAGAATCGCCACCTGCCGACCGCCGTGCACGGCAATGAACGCCGCGCGCATCGCCACTTCGGTCTTGCCGAAGCCGACGTCGCCGCAGACCAGGCGGTCCATCGGTTTCGGCGCGAGCATGTCTTCGCGCACCGCTTCGATGGTCGATTGCTGATCGGGGGTTTCTTCGAACGGGAAACCGGCGCTGAACGTCGCGTAATCGGCTTTCGGGTCGGCGAACGCATAGCCTTCTCGGGCGGCACGACGTGCATAGATGTCGAGCAGTTCGGCGGCGACGTCACGCACCTGTTCGGCGGCTTTGCGCTTGGCTTTCTGCCAGGTTTCCGAGCCGAGGCGATGCAGCGGCGCCAGCGAGTCGTCGCTGCCGGTATAACGCGCGATCAGGTGCAGGTTGGCCACCGGCACATAGAGCTTGGCGTTCTCGGCGTATTCCAGGGTGAGGAATTCGGCAGCCTGATTGTCGATTTCCAGGATCGTCAGGCCCAGATAGCGGCCGACGCCGTGGTCGATGTGCACCACCGGCGCGCCTTCGCGCAGTTCGGTGAGGTTCTTGATCACCGCGTCGTTGCTGACATCACTGCGTTTCTCGCGACGGCGGCGCTGCATGACGCGCTGACCGAACAGCGGACTTTCCGCGACCAGCGCCAGCGCCGGGTCGTCGAGCGCCATGCCTTCATCAAGTGGCGCGATGGTGATCGCCAGACGATCCTTGCTTGCAACGAAATCCGGCCAGCTGTCGACGGTTTTCGGCCGCAGCTTCAGGCGTTCGAGCAACTCCAGCAACACTTCGCGACGGCCCGCGGATTCGGCGGTGAACAGCACGCGCCCGGGGAACTCGTCGAGAAATGCGGCGAGCGCGGCCAGCGGTTGCGTGGCTTTGCCTTCGATCGCCAGATCCGGTAGCGCGTGCGCCGGGAAACGTTCGCGGCCGACGCCGGTTTCCACGTCCTGCTGACTGGCCACCACGCGTGGCCAGTTCTTCAGACGGGCGAAGCAGTCTTCGACCGGCAGGAACAGTTCGGCCGGTGGCAATAAAGGACGCGAAGGGTCGACGCGGCGCTCTTCATAACGGTTGCGCACGTCGTTCCAGAAATTCTCCGCCGCTTGCTCGATACCCGGCAGCGAAAACACTTGCGTGTCCTGTGGCAGGTAATCGAACAGCGTCGAGGTTTCGTCAAAGAACAGCGGCAGGTAGTACTCGATACCGGCCGGGGTGATGCCGCTGCTCAGGTCCTGAAAGATCGGGCAGCGGCGGAAGTCGACGTCAAAGCGCTCACGGAAACGCGCCTTGAAGCGGGTGACCGCATCTTTCTGCAACGGGAATTCCCGCGCCGGCAGCAGCTTGACCGACTCGACCTTGTCGATCGAACGCTGGGTTTCCGGATCGAAGGTGCGCAGGGTTTCGATTTCGTCGTCGAACAGATCGATGCGATAGGGCAGTTTGCTGCCCATCGGGAACAGATCGATCAGTGCGCCACGCACGGTGAATTCGCCGTGCTCATACACCGTGTCGACGTAGCGATAGCCGCTGGCTTCGAGCCGCGCGCGCATCTGCTCGACGTCGAGCTTCTGGCCGATATCCAGCACCAGACTGCTGCCGAGCAGGAATCGGGTCGGCGCCAGACGATGCAAGGCCGTGGTGATCGGCACCACCAGCACGCCATGCGCCAGTTCCGGCAGCCTGTACAAGCTGGCGATGCGCTGGGAAATGATGTCCTGGTGCGGCGAGAACAGGTCGTAGGGCAGGGTTTCCCAGTCGGGGAAATGCAGAACGGGCAAATCCGGGGCGAAGAAACTCAGCTCCTGTTCCAGTCGTTCAGCGCTCTGGCTGTCGGCGGTCAGTAGCAGGGTGAAGCGCTTGGCAGCGCTGGCAGCCTCGGCAATCGCCAGACTGAGGGCAGCACCGGGCAGATTGCCCCAGTGCTGTTTGCCTGCCTCGGCAGGGAGTAGCGGTAGACGCAGAACAGGCACGGAAGGTTGAGCTCCAGGCTTTGCGACAAAGTCGGTAATTGTAGCGGCGTCGGGTGCCGGCTGTCAGTTGCAGACTACGTCTATCTTCGCTGTTTTGACGAAATGTAGTGGTAACCATAAAAACGAGCCGTTTTTAGAGGGTTATGTAGTGCCGAAACCGGGTGGTGTTACGGAGGGTTACAGACATCGTCTAACACTCGTCGAAAAATTGACTGCGCTGCAGGCCGCGGATTTACTGGGCTGGCGCGGGGCGTAATTTTTTTGAACGGAAATTTGTTACCGATTGCGCGACCAGCGCGCATTGCTACGGCAGGTTGTCGGCGGCATAATGTAGCCCCTTTTTTCTGCCCCTACATGTGGAAGGTTACCGTGACTCAGAAGCCCGACCAGTGTCTTGGTGAATGGATCGACCGTGAAGCACTCGCAGAAGCGATGATTCCGCTTATCGGTCAGCTCTACCGCAATAACAACGTGGTGAGCTCGATCTATGGCCGCAGTCTGATCAACCAGTCTGTCATCGCGATTCTCAAAGCCCACCGCTTTGCTCGCCACCGTTCTTCCGACGACAGCGAACTCTCCGTCCACGAAACATTCCCGCTGCTCAAAGCCATGAGCGAGCTCAAGCTCGGCGCGGCTTCGGTGGATCTGGGCAAGCTGGCGTTCAAATTCCGTAACGAAGGCAATGGCCGCAGCGCCGAGCAGTTCGTTCGCGAAGAAATGGCTGACGTGGTTGGTCAGCAGAACGCTTCCGCACGTAAAGGTACCGATGTCGTGCTGTACGGCTTCGGTCGTATCGGCCGCCTGCTGGCGCGCATCCTGATCGAAAAAACCGGTGGTGGCGACGGCCTGCGTCTGCGCGCCATCGTCGTGCGTAAAGGCGCCGAAAACGACCTGACCAAACGCGCCAGCCTGCTGCGTCGCGATTCGGTACACGGTTCGTTCAACGGCACCATTACCATCGACGAAGAAAACAACACCATCACCGCCAACGGTAACCTGATCCAGGTGATCTACGCGAAGAACCCGACCGAGGTGGATTACACCCAGTACGGCATCAAAGACGCGCTGCTGGTGGACAACACCGGTGTATGGCGTGACGCCGATGGCCTCGGTCAGCACCTGGCGTGCCCGGGTATCGACCGCGTTGTGCTGACTGCGCCTGGCAAAGGCAAGCTGAAGAACATCGTGCACGGCATCAACCACGGTGAAATCACCGCTGATGACAAGATCGTCTCCGCTGCTTCCTGCACCACCAACGCCATCGTGCCGGTGCTCAAAGCGGTGAATGACAAGTTCGGCATCATCAATGGTCACGTCGAAACCGTTCACTCGTACACCAACGACCAGAACCTGATCGACAACTTCCACAAGGGCGATCGCCGTGGCCGCAGCGCCGCGCTGAACATGGTGATCACCGAGACCGGTGCTGCCACCGCTGCTGCCAAGGCCCTGCCTGAGCTGGCCGGCAAGCTGACCGGTAACGCGATCCGCGTTCCGACGCCAAACGTGTCGATGGCCATTCTCAACCTCAACCTTGAGAAAGCCGCCACCCGTGAAGAAATGAACGAGTACCTGCGCTACATGGCGCTGCACTCCGAGCTGCACAAGCAGATCGACTTCGTCAATTCGCAGGAAGTGGTGTCCACCGACTTCGTTGGCTCGCGCCACGCCGGTGTGGTCGACGCCGAAGCGACCATCGTTCAGGACAACCGCGTTGTACTGTACGTCTGGTACGACAACGAGTTCGGCTACAGCTGCCAGGTGGTTCGCGTGATGGAAGACATGGCTGATGTAAATCCGCCTGCATTCCCGCGCTAAGCCTTAGCGGTCAATGAAAACGCCCCGACTTGTGTCGGGGCGTTTTTGTTTGTGGCGTGATCGTTCCCACGCTCTGCGTGGGAATGCAGCCCGGGACGCTTTGCGTCCCATTGGAACGCGGAGCGTCCCTTGAGGCATTCCCACGCAGAGCGTGGGAACGATCACGATGGTGCGATGGCGTCCTATCGGGCGCCGTCTGGGATGGCTGCCTGCGCCGTACGCAGTTCATGCCGGTTACCACGGAACAACACCAGCGTCGCAATCAACCCCAACACCGCCGCGCCACTGAGCCAGATCCCCGGGGCAGCCTTGTTGTCGAGCACATGAATCAGATAAGTACACGCCGCCGGGGTGAAACCGCCGAACGTCGCAGTCGCCAGGCTGTAGGCCAGCGAGAACCCGGTGGTGCGCACTTCCACCGGCATGATTTCGGTCAGTGCCACGACCATCGCGCCGTTGTACGAGCCGTACAGGAACGACAGCCACAATTCGACGATCAGCAAATGGCTGAAACTCGGATTCGCCACCAGCCACGACAGCGCCGGGTAAGCGGTGAGAATCGCCAGAATCGTCGCCGCCAGCAGCAGCGGCTTGCGCCCGATCCGGTCGGACACCGAGCCCATCACCGGCAGCCAGAAGAAGTTCGACAAGCCGATGCACACCGTCACCAGCAACGCATCGAGATCGGACAGGTGCAGTTCGGCCTTGCCGAAGGTCGGCGTGTAGGCGGTGATCAGGTAGAACGACACCGTGGTCATCACCACCAGCGCCATACCAGCGATGACGATGCCAAAGTTCTGCCCGATCGAGCGAACAATTTCGCGCAGGGTAGGGCGGTGTTTTCTGGCCTGGAACTCGGGTGTTTCCTCCAGCGAACGGCGAATGACGAAGATCACCGGGACGATCATGCAGCCGATCAGGAACGGCACGCGCCAGCCCCAGTCGCCCATCTGCTCGGGGCTCAGCCAATGGTTGAGGCCGACGCCGAGCAGTCCGGCAAAGACCACTGCCGCTTGCTGGCTGGCGGACTGCCAACTGACGAAGAAACCTTTGCGCCCCGGCGTGGAAATTTCCGCCAGATACACCGAAACACCGCCCAGCTCGACGCCCGCCGAGAAGCCTTGCAGCAAACGGCCGAACAGCACCAGCAGCGGTGCGGCAACGCCGAGCGTTGCATAACCCGGCACGCAGGCGATCAGTACCGTACCGGCGGCCATCATTGCCAGAGTAATGATCAGGCCTTTGCGCCGACCGTGACGGTCGATATAGGCGCCGAGGAAAATCGCCCCGAGCGGGCGCATCAGGAAACCGGCGCCGAAGGTCGCCAGCGATAGCATCAGCGACGCGAAGGCGCTGTCGGTGGGAAAGAAGGTCTTGGCAATGGCCGTGGCATAAAAGCCGTAGACCATGAAGTCGAACATCTCGAGGAAGTTGCCGCTGACAACGCGAAAGATCGCTTTGCCGGTGCCCGGGGTGGTGGACATGGTCGGTTACTCACTGTTTCAATTTTATAAAAAGGCGTGCCGCCCGGCAGGAGCGCGCGGGCGCTGTAGTTCATAATGGCCGCCATGGTTTTGTGCAGAGATGAAGATTTGTTAACTGGACGCTGGGCGGGGCTTGTGATGTTGGCGGCGGTGTTGGCCGGCTGCGGCAATGGCGACACCCTGGAGGCGGTCGGCGGCGCGACCATGGGCAGCACGTGGTCGGTCAAATATGTGCGCCACGCCGGGCTTGCCGACCCCGCACAAGTTCGTCGCGAAGTGGAAGGGATCCTCGGCGAAGTCGACCGTCTGTTGTCGACTTACCGCGCTGATTCGGACATTGAGCATTTCAACGCTTTGCCGGCCAACACTTGTCGGACCATGCCGGCGTCGGTGCTCGAATTGATCCGGGTCGGCGAAAAGCTTGCGGTTGAAAGCGAAGGTTCCTACGACCTCACCGTCGAGCCATTGCTGAATCTGTGGGGCTTCGGTCCGCAAGGCCGGCAGGAAAAGATCCCCGCCAGCGCTGCGGTCGCCGAGGTGATGCAGCGAGTCGGCCACCAACATCTGCGCATCGACGGCGAGCGGTTGTGCAAGGACGCGGCCGTCGAAGTCGACTTCAACAGCCTCGCCGCCGGTTATGCGGTGGATACCATCGCCGCCAGGCTGCAAGCGCTGGGCATTGACAATTATCTGGCCGAAGCCACGGGCGAGCTGAAGGCGCAAGGCAGAAAAGCCGACGGTTCGCCCTGGCGCATTGCGCTGGAAGCACCCCGCGATGATCAGCAGGTCGCTGAGCTCGTCATTGCTATCGACGGGTACGCGGTCTCGACCTCTGGCGACTACCGTAACTATTTTCTGCAAGACGGCCGGCGCTATTCCCACACCTTTGATGCCCGCAGCGGGGCGCCCGTCCTACACGACCTGGCGTCCGTCACGGTGATTCATCCTTCAGCGTTGATGGCCGATGGACTATCGACGCTGTTGCTGATTCTCGGCCCGCAAAGGGCGCGGGACTATGCCCAAAAGCATGACATTGCTGCATTCTTTGTCTTGCGTGCCGATACAGGTTTCGTCACTCGCAGCAGTCAGGCATTTGCTCAGTTCGTCGGCGAAAAAAACTGACTGAAGACAAGACGAAAGCTGGCGTTGTAGTGCAGGCAAAAGTAGCCTACGACGCGACCAAGGGTTAATGTGCGCGGCGTTGACGCTTCTATAGACTGTGTCCGGGTTCTGTACTGGCCCCCAATTGTTCCTTCGCGCCGCCGTTCGGCGTGATTTAGCCGCCGGTGCTGCTGGCACCGCGGCCTGTTCTGAGGAGTACGCATGGCTGTCTACAACTACGACGTGGTGGTACTGGGTTCCGGCCCGGCGGGAGAAGGCGCGGCAATGAACGCCGCCAAAGCGGGGCGCAAGGTCGCGATGGTCGACAGCCGTCGCCAGGTCGGCGGCAACTGCACCCACCTCGGCACCATCCCGTCCAAGGCACTGCGTCACTCGGTGCGGCAGATCATGCAGTTCAACACCAACCCGATGTTCCGCGCGATCGGCGAGCCACGCTGGTTCTCCTTCCCGGATGTGTTGAAAAGCGCCGAAAAAGTCATTTCCAAGCAAGTCGCCTCGCGCACCGGCTACTACGCCCGTAACCGTGTCGACGTGTTCTTCGGCACCGGCAGCTTCGCCGATGAGCAGACCATCGAAGTGGTCTGCGGCAATGGCGTGGTAGAAAAACTGGTGGCCAAGCACATCATCATCGCCACCGGCTCGCGTCCGTATCGCCCGGCGGACATCGATTTCCACCACCCGCGTATCTACGATAGCGACACCATCCTCAGCCTCGGCCACACCCCGCGCAAACTGATCGTTTACGGCGCTGGCGTGATCGGCTGCGAATACGCTTCGATCTTCAGTGGTCTGGGTGTGCTGGTGGAATTGGTCGACAACCGCGGGCAATTGCTGAGCTTCCTCGACTCGGAAATCTCCCAGGCGTTGAGCTACCACTTCAGCAACAACAACATCACCGTGCGCCACAACGAGGACTACGACCGCGTTGAAGGCGTCGACAACGGCGTGATCCTGCACCTCAAGTCCGGCAAGAAGATCAAGGCCGACGCCTTGCTCTGGTGCAACGGCCGTACGGGCAACACCGATCAGTTGGGTCTGGAAAACATCGGCGTCAAGGTCAACAGCCGTGGCCAGATCGAAGTCGACCAGAACTACCGCACTTGCGTGGAGAACATCTACGGTGCCGGCGACGTGATCGGCTGGCCGAGCCTGGCCAGTGCCGCCCACGACCAGGGTCGCTCGGCCGCTGGCAGCATCGTCGACAACGGCAGCTGGCGCTTCGTCAACGACGTGCCGACCGGCATCTACACCATTCCGGAGATCAGCTCGATCGGCAAGAACGAGCAGGAGCTGACCCAGGCCAAGGTGCCGTACGAAGTCGGCAAGGCGTTCTTCAAGAGCATGGCGCGGGCGCAGATCGCCGGCGAGCCGCAAGGCATGCTGAAGATCCTCTTCCACCGCGAAACCCTGGAAGTGCTGGGCGTGCACTGCTTCGGTTATCAGGCCTCGGAGATCGTCCACATCGGTCAGGCGATCATGAACCAGCCGGGCGAGCTGAACACGCTGAAGTATTTCGTCAACACCACGTTCAACTACCCGACCATGGCCGAAGCCTATCGGGTAGCGGCGTACGACGGCCTCAACCGGCTTTTTTGACGGGCTCCGGCCGGTGGCCTGAGCCGGCCGGGGAGACCGATTTCAGCAATTCTCAAGGGTGGCAGTGGCCAAACCGGGAAAGTCTGTAATCAGGCTGTCAACGCCGAAGTCGGCGAGTCTGCGCATCAGCGCAGGCTCGTTGACGGTCCACACCGACACATGCAGGCCCTGACGCTGCGCCTTCTGCAGGCGTTCCGGCGTACACAGCGTCCAGTTCAGCGCGAGAATTTCGCAGCCATAGCTCGCCGCGACCTTCAACGGGTCGAGCCAGGCGTATTCGGCCACCAGTCCACGCGACACATCCGGCACCAGATCCAGCGCCGCTTTCAGCACTTCCCGTGAGCTTGAGGTGATCGTCACCTTGTCGAGCAAGCCATGGCGCTGAGCCATTTCGCGAATCGCCAGCACGGTGGTTGCCGCGCGGGTGCGCGAAGCGCTTTTGACTTCCAGCTGCCAATGCTCGAAATCACACCTCTCGAACAGCTCTTCCAGCGTCGGAATCGGGCACGGTTTGACCCAGCCCGGCCCGCCCTTGCGCGCGTCATAGGTGACCAGCTCGGCAGCGGTGTGCTCGACCACCTTGCCGCGCCGGTCAGTGGTGCGCTTGAGTGTCGGGTCGTGAATGACCATCAACTCGCCGTCCTTGGACAGGTGCAGATCCAGTTCGCAGCGGCGCACGCCGTGTGCAAGACAGGCCTGAAAACTGCTCAGGGTATTTTCCGGTGCTTCGCCCTTGGCGCCGCGGTGGCCGTAGATAAGGGTCACGGTGCTTCCTTAAGTTATATGCCTGATTCGTTCTGTTCGCGGGCCAGGCGTCGTTCCTGGGCCTGCTTTTGCAAGATATAGCGGGCGAGCAACTGGCGCTGGGCGTCGGTCAAGTGTTCGAACTCGGTGCCGACGTCGTAGCCATCGCCTTTGGGGTCACAGTGCGTCACCCGGGCGCGCAGCAACAGGCCCAGCGCCTGCGGCATCAGCACCAGTTTCACCGACAGGTGTGCGCCCGTGGCGACCGGTGTCGGGTACTGAAACTCGATGCCGCCTTCGGAAATGATCACCGGTTGCGGCTCGCCGATGTGGCCGAGCACGGTCAGGGCGACCACCTGGCTGAGCAGGTCGATGCGTTTGTTCTGTGATTTGAGGAACGCAGCGATGGCGCGGTCGCGCTCGCTGATCTGGCGCAACAGGTGCTGCGACTCGAATTCGCTCAGGTGCAGTTCGCTGAGCAGGTTGAAGAGTGGGGAAGCATCCTGCAACACTTCCTGGCCTGCGGCTTCGGGAGCGGACAGGGGCCGAATTTCCAGTGCGATCATGTCCTCGATACGGTAGTATTCGCGGCGATCTTCTTCATCTAATGTCGACATGGCGAACCCATGGTAGCGGCGGTGGTCTGAGTGTAAAGCTGGTTATCGACCCCCGCCACAAGGACGTTCCTTTTCCCTCCGAACAAGCCCCGACATGTTCAGACCTCTCTTCGTATTTATCGGCACGCGTTATACCCGTGCAAAGCGTCGCAATCATTTTGTGTCCTTCATTTCCCTGACTTCGATGATCGGGCTCGCCCTTGGCGTGGTCGTGATGATTGTTGTGCTGTCGGTGATGAACGGCTTCGATCATGAAATGCGCACCCGCGTGCTGGGCATGGTGCCCCACGCCACCCTGGAAACCGGCGAGCCGATCAACGACTGGCAGAGCCTCGCCGCCAAGGTGAAACAGAATCGGCAGGTGGCGGCAGTAGCGCCGTTCACCCAGATGCAGGGCCTGCTGACCAATAACGGTCAGGTTTCCAAAGTCCTGCTCAATGCCATCGACCCGGCGCTCGAACGCAACGTGTCGATCATCGACAACTTCATGAAGCAGGGCAAACTCGATGACCTGACGCCGGGCAGCTTCGGCATTGTCATCGGCGACAAGGCCGCGACCAAGCTGGGCGTGGGCATCGGTGACAAGGTGACCTTCGTCGCGCCGGAAGTCAGCGTGACCCCGGCCGGTATGTTCCCGCGCATGAAGCGCTTCACCGTAGTCGGCATTTTCCACGTCGGCGCCGGTGAACTCGACGGCTATCTGGGTGTGACCAACCTGCAGGATCTGGCGAAGATGCATCGCTGGAAAGCCGATCAGGTGCAGGGCCTGCGCCTGAAGTTCGACGACCTGTTCCAGGCCCCGCGCGAGGCCTGGAACATTGCCCAGCAACTCGGCGAAGACCGTTATTACGCCCGCGACTGGACCCGCACCCACGGCAATCTGTATCAGGCGATCCGCATGGAAAAAGCCATGATCGGCCTGCTGTTGCTGCTGATCGTTGCCGTCGCCGCGTTCAACATCATTTCCACGCTGGTGATGGTGGTCAACGACAAGAAGGGCGACATCGCCATCCTGCGCACCTTGGGTGCGACGCCGGGCACGATCATGCGCACGTTCATGGTGCAGGGCACGGTGATCGGCGTGGTCGGCACGGCCATCGGCGCGGTGGTCGGGATTTTCGCCGCGCTCAACGTCAGCGCGGCCATTGCCGCACTGGAAGGCCTGATCGGCCACAAATTCCTTAATGCTGACGTGTATTTCATCGATTATCTTCCTTCGCAGGTGCAGAGCCAGGACGTGGTCATGGTCTGCGCCGCTGCGTTGGTCCTGAGTTTCCTCGCCACCCTGTATCCCGCCTGGCGTGCCGCGCGCACCCAGCCGGCGGAGGCGTTACGTTATGAGTGAGTCGGGCATGAGTGAACAAGCAATCCTGAGCTGCCGCAACCTGGGCAAATCCTATGAAGAAGGCCCGGAGTCGGTACAAGTGCTGGCCGGCCTGCAACTGGAGTTGCATCCGGGCGAGCGGGTGGCGATCGTCGGCAAGTCGGGTTCGGGCAAAAGTACCTTGCTCAACCTGCTTGGCGGCCTCGATACACCGACCCAGGGCAGCGTCTGGCTCGACGGCGAAGAACTCTCGGCGCTGAGCGAGAAGAAGCGTGGCCTGCTGCGTAACCGCGCCCTCGGTTTCGTTTACCAGTTCCACCATTTGCTGCCGGAATTCACCGCGCTGGAAAACGTCTGCATGCCGCTGTTGATCGGCAAGACGGCGATCCCCGAAGCGCGTCAGCGCGCCACGGCCTTGCTGGAACGTGTCGGCCTCGGCCATCGCCTCGAACACAAACCGTCCGAGCTGTCCGGCGGCGAACGCCAGCGTGTGGCCATCGCCCGGGCGCTGGTGAACAATCCTGGCCTGGTGATGCTCGATGAGCCGACCGGCAACCTCGATCTGCACACGGCCGAAGGCATTCAGGATTTGATGCTGGAGTTGAGCACTTCGATGCGCACGGCGTTTCTGGTGGTGACTCACGACATGAATCTGGCCCGCCAGATGGACCGCGTCCTGCAATTGCAGGAAGGTTGCCTGACCCCCATCTGACTGGCTGAAACCCGGCGCCCGTAACGGCGCCGGGTCTTTTATTTATTTACGGTGCCCCAGCGAATGTTCAGACCGTTATCGATCTTTATCGGCACGCGCTATACCCGCGCCAAGCGCCGCAATCGCTTTGTTTCGTTCATTTCGATGACCTCGATGATCGGCCTCGCCCTCGGCGTGCTGGCGATGATCGTGGTGCTGTCGGTGATGAACGGCTTTCAGCGCGAGATGAGCTCGCGCATCCTCGGCATGGTGCCGCACGCGACCATCGTCGGCGTCAAGCCGATCGACGACTGGCAGCCGGTGGCCGCCGCCGCGATGAAAAATCCGGAAGTGACCGCCGCCGTGCCGTTCACTGAGATGGAAGGCATGCTGTCCTACAAGGGCTCGATGCAGCCGATCCAGATCAGCGGCGTCGATCCGGCGCAGGAAGGCAAGGTCTCGATCGTCGCCCAGCACATCGTGCAGGGTCGTCTCGATGCGTTGAAACCTGGCGAGTTCGGCGTGGTGATCGGTGAAATCACGGCGCGGCGTTTCCGTCTGAATGTCGGCGATAAAATCACCCTGATCGTTCCGGAAGTCAGCACTGCGCCGGGCGGCATCACCCCGCGCATGCAGCGCTTGAACGTGGTCGGCGTGTTCAAGGTTGGCGCAGAACTGGATGGCTCGATGGGCCTGATTCACGTCGCCGATGCCGCGACCATGCAGCATTGGCAGCCGAATCAGGTGCAAAGCGTGCGCCTGGCGGTCAAGGATCTCTACGCCGCGCCGAAGGTCTCCTCGGACATCGCCGCTGGCCTGGGCGCCGAGTTCAAGGCTGACGACTGGACCCACACCCAGGGCAGCCTGTTCAGCGCGATGAAAATGGAAAAGACCATGATCGGCCTGCTGTTGCTGATGATCGTTGCGGTGGCGGCCTTCAACATCATCGCCACGCTGATCATGGTGGTGAACGATAAGGGCGCGGACATCGCCATCCTGCGCACCATCGGCGCCACGCCACGGCAGATCATGGCGATCTTCATGGTCCAGGGCACGGTGATCGGGATTGTCGGCACCATTATCGGCGGCGTGCTGGGCGTGATTGCCGCGCTGAACGTCAGCGAAATGGTCGGCTGGGTCGAGCGCGTCACCGGGCAGCACATCTTCAGTTCGGACGTGTATTTCGTCAGCAACCTGCCTTCGGAATTGCAGGGCGGTGATGTGCTGTTGATCTGCTCGGCGGGCTTTGTTCTGAGCTTCCTGGCGACGGTGTACCCGGCGTGGCGGGCGGCGAAGATCGAGCCGGCTCACGCGTTGAGATATTCCTGAGTTTGGCAGGCTCGTTCCCACGCTCTGCGTGGGAATGCCTCATCGGACGCTCCGCGTTCGGCTTTGGAGGGACGCAGAGCGTCCCGGGCTGCATTCCCACGCAGAGCGTGGGAACGATCAACCGCTTTCGCGAGCAGGCCTGACTTGCTGGCCTCAGGCTCGGGGCAGCTCAATCACGAATCGCGTCACCCCGGCTTCCGATTCGCAATGGATCTGCCCGCCATGGGCGCGAATGATCGATTGGGTAATCGCCAACCCCAACCCCGCATGCTCACTGCTGCCTTCCTGCCGCGCCGGGTCGGCCCGATAGAAACGGTCAAACAAACGTGGCAGCAACTCCTTTGAAATTCCTTCTCCACTGTTCTCGACGCAAACGCGGACAGCGTTCACCTGATCGGCAATGCTCAACCGCACATAACCTTCTGCCGGGGTAAACCGCAGCGCGTTATCCAGCAGATTCGACAACGCGCGGCGCAACATGCCGCGATCACCGTCGATTCGCGCTTGACCCTCGCGACTCAACTCAATCCCGGCGTCCTCTGCCAGCGGCGCAAAAACTCCAGCAGCGCATCGCTTTCATCCGCCAATTCCAGCGCTTCGCGTTTGGGCACCAGCAAGCCGTGATCGGCCTTTGCCAGGTACAACATGTCGTTGACCAGTTGCGCCATCCATTGCAGTTCTTCTAGGTTGCTGTGCAGCGCTTCGCGATAGTCTTCGAGCGGGCGAGGGCGGGTGAGGGTCACCTGGGTGTGGGTCAGCAGGTTCGACAGCGGCGTGCGCAGCTCATGGGCGATATCGGCCGAGAACGCCGAGAGCCGCTGAAACGAGTCGTCGAGGCGTACGAGCATGGCGTTGAAGCTGTGGGCCAGTTCGGCAAGCTCGGGTGGCATTTGCGTTTCTGGCAGGCGGGCGTTGAGCGACTGTGCGGAAATCCCCCGAGCCACCGCGCTCATGCGCCGTAACGGCCGCAATCCGCTGCGCGCCGCCCAGGCGCCGAGCAGCGCAGTGGCCAGCGCTGACAACCCCATGGTCAGCCAGATCAGACGCTGCATGCGTTGCAAAAAGTGCTGGTGGTGGGTGATATCCAGCAGCAGGGTCAATTGCGGAGAATCCGCTGTGTCCGGGTAGAGCGGGGCGCGCAGGACGCGGTAATCGGTGCCGTCAGTGCTGATCGTCGACAGGCCGGGTTGTAATGGCAGATTTTTTGGTATCTGTGCCGAGCTGTCATACCAGTGCTGACCGTCGCCGCTGGTGATACGCAGCGAGAGATCGGCCTGGCGGCTCAGCTCATCTGCCAGGCGCGCGTCGCGTTGGGCGGGCTGAATATCCTGCAAGGCGCGGCGCAGGCCGATGAGCCTGATCTCAAGTTGCTGCTGGTCGAGTTCGATAAAGTGCGCCTCGCTGGCGCGATCGAACAGCACGCCGGCGAACAGCGATACCACCGCAGTGCATGCAGCAAACAACAGAGCCAGACGCGTACTCAACGACAGCCTGCACATCAGGCGCCACGCTCTTCGAGCACGTAGCCCATGCCGCGCACGGTGTGGATCAGCTTGTCGGGGAAGTCGTCGTCGACCTTCAGGCGCAAACGGCGGATCGCCACTTCGATGACATTGGTGTCGCTGTCGAAATTCATGTCCCAGACCTGCGAAGCGATCAGCGATTTGGGCAACACCTCGCCTTGGCGGCGCAGGAGCATTTCCAGCAGGGCGAATTCCTTGGCGGTCAGGTCGATGCGCTGGCCGCCGCGCTCGACACGGCGACGGATCAGGTCCAGGCGCAGATCGGCCAGTTGCAGGCTGGTTTCCTGTGGTGCGGCACTGCCGCGGCGCAACAGGCTGCGCACCCGCGCGAGCAGTTCGGAAAAGGCGAAGGGCTTGACCAGGTAGTCGTCAGCGCCGAGTTCGAGGCCATGAACCCGGTCCTCCACCGCGTCTTTGGCGGTGAGAAAAAGTACCGGTGTGTCCAGTCCGGCACTGCGCACCGCCTGGACAATCTGCCAGCCACTGCGCCCCGGCAGCATCACGTCGAGAATCAGCAAGGCGTAATCACCGCTCAGCGCCATTTGCTGTCCGCTGTTGCCGTCAGCCACCAGCTCTGTGTTGAACCCGGCCTCGGTCAGGCCCTGGCGCAGGTATTGGCCGGTTTTCGCTTGATCTTCGACGATCAACAGTTTCATGGGCGGCTCGGGTGTTTTCCTGTGTGCAAACGATAGCGTTATACCTTGGGCGGTTGCGCCGGGCGCCAACCTGACAAAGTTGTAATCTGCCTGTCAGGTGAGTGCCAGCGCACGGCGGCTAGAGTGTCCCACAGGCTGAACCTTATCTTGTTGGAGCATGAGTATGTTTTTGCGTAAGTCCCTGATGTTGAGCGCCGCTCTGCTGGCGCTGAGCGCACCGGTATGGGCGGCGCCGGCGCACACCTACGACTTTGGTCAACCAGCGTCGGCCGCCCAGGCTTCTCGCAGCGTCGAGGTGGTCATGGGTGATATGTCGTTCGATCCGAAAGCCATTCAGATCAAGGCCGGTGAGACGATTCGTTTTGTGCTGGTGAACAAGGGCCAGTTGCTGCACGAATTCAACCTCGGTGACGCCGCGATGCATGCCAGACACCAGCAGGAAATGTTGCAGATGCAGCAAAGCGGCACGCTTACGCCTACCGGCATCAAGGAGATGTCCCACGATATGCCCGGCATGGACCACGCAGCGATGGGCCACGGCATGAAGCACGACGATCCCAACAGCGTGCTGGTCGAGCCGGGCAAGACCGCTGAATTGACCTGGACCTTCAACAAGGCGACGAGTCTGGAATTTGCCTGCAACATTCCTGGTCATTATCAGGCCGGCATGGTCGGCAAATTGACTGTCAGTCAGTAAGCACTCAAAGGCGCGGGCAAAGGCTGGTAGAATCCGCTGATTCTTCAGTCAGGTTTCCGCCATGCATCCCGCAGCCGAACATTCGCCGCTGGGCAAATCCAGCGAATACATCGCCACGTACACGCCGTCCCTGCTGTTCCCGATCCCGCGCACTGCGAAATGGGCCGAGCTGGGTTTGACCGCCGAAACCCTGCCGTACAAAGGCGTGGATTTCTGGAACTGCTTCGAACTGTCGTGGCTGTTGCCCTCGGGCAAACCGGTGGTGGCGATTGGCGAATTCAGCATCCCGGCCGATTCGCCGAACATCATCGAATCGAAGTCGTTCAAGCTGTATCTGAATTCGCTGAACCAGACGTCGTTCGCTAATATCGCCACGCTCGAGGCAACCCTGGTCAAGGACTTGTCCGCCGCTGCCGGCAAACCGGTGGGCGTGCGCGTTCGCAGCCTCAAAGAGGTTGAAGCGGAGGGCGTTGTGGCGTTGCCGGGTGTGTGCATCGACGATCTGGATATCAGCGTCAGCAACTACGAACATCCGCGCCCGGAACTGCTGCGCTGCGACGATTCGCGCATCGTCGAAGAAAGCGTGCACAGCCATCTGCTCAAGTCCAACTGCCCGGTAACCAGCCAGCCGGACTGGGGCAGCGTGGTGGTGGAATATCGCGGCTCGGCGCTGGATCACGCCAGCCTGCTCGAGTACATCGTCAGCTTCCGCCAGCATTCGGACTTCCATGAACAGTGTGTCGAGCGGATTTTCCTCGACCTGCAGCGTCTTCTGAAACCAGAAAAGCTGACGGTGTTTGCACGTTACGTGCGTCGCGGTGGGCTGGATATCAACCCGTATCGCAGCACCGAAAGCGTACAGCTGCCGAACCACCGCCTCGTGCGTCAATAAAGATCCGGAATGTGCGATATCCAATGTGGGAGCGAGCCTGCTCGCGAATGCGCTGTGTCATTTAACGATGATGTCGACTGACACGACGCATTCGCGAGCAGGCTCGCTCCCACAAGGGACTGCTTTGCAAATCGTAGACATGAAAAAGCCCTGCCATCGCTGGCAGGGCTTTTTTGTGCGGCGGGGGATCAGATGCCCATGCTGCCCAGGGTGTTCATGATGTTGCGCAGGGTGCCGGCGATGGTCGGGTGTTCCACTTCAAAGCGCTCCACAGCCAGGTTCACGCCGTCTACCAAGTTGTTGTCCTGAAGCTGATTTTCCAGCTGGATTTCCGATTCGATCTGCGCCATCAGTTCATGCAGATGTGTGCGTTCTTCTTCAGAGAGCGGCGGATTCGAATCCAGTTGCTCGCGCAGGGTGTTGAGTTGATCTTGCAATTCGCGGGCGGGCATGGTGGTTTCCTTTTATCAATAGGCACTGGCATTGACCGCAGCCGCGCGCCAAAGGTCGGTGACTGACCTTTAGATTAATCCACTCACGCCAAACCTGCATGATCCCGATCAGGGCTTTTCGCCTTTGAGGCGGCGCAGGTTGATGTCCGCCAGACAGGTGTCGAGCTCGCCCAGATGATCGATTACCGAATGCACGCCCAGTGCGAACAGTTGCATCGTCGCCTTGCCACGCAACAGCTCGCGCTCTTTTTGGCCCAGGGCCTGCCATTCCACAGGCGCCAGCCCGCAGAGTGAACCGCAGGAGGCGAGGCCGATGGTCCACAGCCCAGCATTGAGGCCTGACTGCAGCAATCGCGGTTCGCCACTGACCAGTACGCAACCATCAAGGCTTTCGACGTTCAACACCATCAGCGCTTGCCAGCAGGCATGGGGAGCTGGCCATGGAATTGTTGTTGCCGAATATTGCGCCGGTTTGATCCAGGACGGCAGCGTGGCGGATAACGACTGCGTCACAGCAGCTGGCAGCTCATCCAGCCAGGCACAGGGAATCTGCTGGCGCTGCAAGCTGCGCAAACTGTCGAGCGCACCCGGCGTGGCCTCGGCGTGCTCGGGCAGGGCGCCCGTCCGTTGCCCTGCGCGAGCGCCGAAATCCACCAGGCAACCGCTCAGGCCAAACAGTACGGCAGTCAGGCTCGAGGCGGCGAGGGGCAAGGTTTCGGCGTGAGTCATGGCAACGTCCCTGAAATAACGCTCAGGCTAGGGCGCGTCGGTGACAATTGGATGACAACGACGTGAACGACCCGTACGGAAAGATCCTACAGACCGCTGCATCGACCAGACTGTCCAAACCGGCGTTTACGCTTATACTAGCGGCCTTAATGCCCGGACCGCGACGTCCGCGACGATACAATCCAAGGAGTTTTTTCTATGCGCTTGAGCCATCCACTCGCTCAGCTTTGTGTCTATGCCGGCCTGTCGCTGGCGCCGTTGGCCAGCCAGGCAGCCACGGAAGAAGATCCTTGGGAAAGCGTCAACCGTCCGATCTTCCAGTTCAACGACTTCGTTGATACCTACGCGCTCAAGCCATTGGCGCAGGGTTATGAATTCGTTACGCCGCAGTTCGTTGAAGACGGCATTCACAACATGTTCCGCAACGTCGGCGACGTTACCAACCTGGCCAACAACATTCTGCAGGCCAAACCGGCGGCGGCTGGCGTCGATACGGCGCGGTTGATCTTCAACACCACGTTCGGTCTGCTCGGCTTTTTCGACGTCGGCACCAAGATGGGCCTGAACCGCAGCGACGAAGATTTCGGCCAGACCCTCGGCTACTGGGGCGTGGGCAGCGGTCCGTACGTGATGCTGCCGCTGATGGGCCCGAGCACGCTGCGTGATGCGCCTTCCAAGTATGTCGACAGCTACACCGGCATGTACCGCTACATCGACCACGTGCCGACCCGCAACTCGATCTTCGGCCTGAACATCGTCGATACCCGCGCGAGCCTGCTGTCGAGCGAGAAGCTGATCAGCGGCGACAAGTACACGTTCATCCGCAACGCCTACCTGCAGAACCGCGAGTTCAAGGTCAAGGATGGTCAGGTCGAAGACGATTTCTGATTTCGGGCGGTAAACAGGAAGGCGACCTCAGGGTCGCCTTTTTTGTCTGTGAAGCAGGCTCGGTCCGATAGGACGACCTTCCATCCGGTTACGCTTCCGGCCGTTCTTATAACTCTCGGTGCTTTGACAAACAAAGTCGTCAAGCGACCATCGGCGCACGCTTGAAACGCTCTGCGGATGGGAGTACCGTCTGCGCCTTAGAAGGGCACCTCTGTTTAAAACCGCGTGCAAGGCAAATGCTTGAAAGCGCTGCAGCAGAGAGGCTAGAAAGCGAATCCAGTAGTCTGCGCAGGGCCCGAGGCCTCGCCACCTACGCCAACCTAATTCTGGCGCCGTTTGCCCACATGCCAAAAACCAGTGCCACGCTGCTGATTATCGATGATGACGAGGTAGTGCGCGCGAGTCTCGCGGCCTATCTGGAAGACAGTGGTTTCAGCGTCCTGCAGGCCGGCAACGGTCAACAGGGTCTTCAGGTATTCGAGCAAGAAACGCCCGACCTGGTCATCTGCGATCTGCGCATGCCGCAGATGGGCGGTCTCGAACTGATTCGTCAGGTTACCGAGCGCTCACCGCAAACGCCGGTGATCGTCGTCTCGGGTGCCGGCGTGATGAACGACGCGGTCGAGGCCCTGCGCCTGGGCGCGGCGGATTACCTGATCAAGCCTCTCGAAGATCTGGCGGTGCTCGAGCATTCCGTGCGTCGAGCCCTGGATCGTGCGCGCCTGCTGCTGGAAAACCAGCGCTACCGCGAGAAGCTGGAAAAGGCCAATCGCGAGCTTGAGGCCAGCCTTAATCTGCTCCAGGAAGACCAGAACGCCGGTCGCCAGGTGCAGATGAACATGCTGCCGGAAAGCCCGTGGAGCATTGACGAGTTTCAGTTTGCCCACCAGATCATCCCGTCGTTGTACCTGTCGGGGGATTTCGTCGACTATTTCCGCGTCGACGAGCGCCGTGTGGCGTTTTATCTGGCGGACGTTTCCGGCCATGGCGCGTCTTCAGCGTTCGTGACCGTGCTGTTGAAGTTCATGACCACGCGCTTGCTGTTCGAATCCAAGCGCAACGGCACCTTGCCGGAATTCAAGCCTTCGGAAGTGCTCGGTCATATCAACCGGGGGCTGATCAGTTGTAAGCTGGGTAAACACGTCACAATGGTCGGTGGAGTCATCGACGAGGAGACCGGTTTGTTGACCTATAGCATCGGCGGCCATCTGCCGTTGCCTGTGTTGTACACGCCTGACAGTGTTCGTTATCTCGAAGGCCGTGGTCTGCCGGTGGGGCTGTTCAATGAAGCCACCTACGAAGACCACGTGCTTGAGCTGCCGCCGACGTTCAGCCTGACGCTGATGTCGGATGGCATTCTGGACCTTTTGCCAGAACCGACGCTCAAAGAAAAAGAAGCCGCTTTGCCCCAACGGGTGAAGTCGGCGGGCGGCAGCCTGGATGGTCTGCGGCAAGTGTTTGGATTGGCCACGCTAGGGGAGATGCCGGATGATATCGCCCTGTTGGTGTTGAGCAGGAATCTTTAATGAGTACCGGTAGAATCCAGTTCGCCGAGCAGGACGGCACCTTCGTCCTGAAGTTCGTCGGTGAAGTTCGCCTGACCCTGTGTTCGGCGTTGGATGCGACTATTGAGAAAATCTTCACCGCGCTGAATTTCAGCGCGATCGTGATCGATTTGACCGAAACCCGCAGCATCGACAGCACGACGCTGGGCCTGTTGGCCAAGCTGTCGATCCTGTCGCGGCAAAAGGTCGGCCTGTTGCCGACTGTCGTCACCACCCACGAAGACATCACCCGGCTGCTGCAGTCGATGGGGTTCGAGCAGGTGTTCAACATCGTCAACCACCCGGTGCCATGCCCGGAGTGCCTGGACGATCTGCCGGATCAGGACCAGTCCGAAGAAGTGGTGCGGATCAAGGTGCTCGAAGCGCACAAGATCCTCATGGGCCTGAACGATTCCAATCGGGAAGCGTTTCATGACCTGGTGAATGCCCTCGAGCGGCATTGATCTGATGAAGTGATGGTGTCTGGGCCGGCCTCTTCGCGAGCAGGCTCGCTCCCACACTGGATCAGCGTCGACCACAAATCCACATGTGGGAGCGAGCCTGCTCGCGAAAGCGGTCGCAAGAGCAACGAAAATTTTCCGACAGACACAAAAAGGGCGAACCCGTGAGGGTTCGCCCTTTTTGCATTACACCAACTCAGTTCACAGCTTGGCCTGCAACAGCGCCTCGAGCTTTTCCTGGTCGCGGGCGAACTGACGAATGCCCTCAGCCAGTTTCTCGGTGGCCATCGCGTCTTCGTTGGACAACCAGCGGAACTGCGCTTCGTTGAGGCTCAGACGCGCTTCGCCGGCGTTGCCTGGTGCCAGTTTGCGCTCCAGCTTGCCGGTGTCGGCGGCCAGCTTGTCGATCAGGTCCGGGCTGATGGTCAGGCGGTCGCAACCGGCCAGTTGTTCGATCTGGCTGAGGTTGCGGAAGCTCGCGCCCATGACCACGGTCTTGTAGTCATTGGCCTTGTAGTAGTTGTAGATGCGGGTGACCGACTGCACGCCCGGATCATCGGCGCCGGTGTAGTCGTTGCCGTTGGCTTTCTTGTACCAGTCGTAGATGCGGCCCACGAACGGCGAAATCAGGAACACGCCAGCGTCGGCGCAGGCGGCGGCCTGGGCGAAGGAGAACAGCAGGGTCAGGTTGGTCTGAATGCCTTCTTTTTCCAGCACTTCAGCGGCGCGAATGCCTTCCCAGGTCGAGGCGATCTTGATCAGCACGCGGTCGCGGCCGATGCCGGCCTTGTCGTACAGCTCGATCAGGCGATGGGCGCGTTTGAGCACGGCATCCTTGTCGAACGACAGGCGTGCATCCACTTCGGTGGAGATACGGCCCGGAATGACCTTGAGGATTTCCTGGCCTACGGCAACGCCGAAGCGGTCGCTGGCCAGGCCGACATCGCCCTTGCAATCGCTGACGCAGGCGTTGAGCAGCTCGGCGTAGGCCGGAATGGCCGCCGCTTTGAGCAGCAGGGAAGGGTTGGTGGTGGCGTCGACCGGTTTGACCCGGGCGATCGCTTCGAAGTCGCCGGTGTCGGCAACCACGGTGGTGAATTGTTTGAGTTGTTCCAGCTTGGAAGTCATGGGCGTGCTCTGTCCTGTGGGTCTGGTGACATTACCCGAGCGCTGACAGCCACTCAAGGGCGGTTGCGTGTCTCGATGGCCCCTGCGGCAACAACCTGAAAACGATTGTTTGAATGGCGGGGCGTGGTACCGATGAATACGATGCCAAAACCGCGCACAGGTTCAAAGCAACCGACCTGCGAACAGATCGGTCGCCCAAGGCTTACTCGGCATTCAACAGCGCTTCGACCGACAGTCGCGCGGGTTTCGGCTGACCGTCGGAGGTCAGCAGGCCGAAGTTCTTCTCGCGATCGTTACTGCCGGTGTCACTGTTTCGCCATTCATAAATGGAGGTCAGCGGGATGTTCAGCCGCTTAACGTCGGCGATGAATGCGTTGATCTTGCTGGCCTGCCCCTCGACACCCCCGTTCGAGGCGAGCGCCGAAACTCCCCATTCACTGATCACGCCCGGCAGATTGAAATTCTGTTGAATGAACGTCTGCGCATTGCTGATCTGCGTCGCCGTCATGCCGTAAGGGTGATAGGACACCGCGTCCAGACACTGCGGGTAGTCACTGACGATGCGGCTCAGCGCCGTGGTTGACGCCGAACCGGCGCTCGGTGGCCGGGCGAAGCCGAAACCGACCACCGGGGTCAGCTGTGGTTGTGCCTGCAGGGTTTGGCACACGCCGCTCATGAACGGCACAAAGGTCGTGGAGAAATTGCGCGTCGGCCAATAGGTTTCCAGGTCCGGCTCGTTCCACAGCTCGATCGCCACCAGTTGGCTGCTGTACGACTGCTGCAGGCCGTTGACGGCTTTGGCGAAGGTTTCACCGGCGCTCGTCAGCTCGGCGGGCGTTGTGGCCGGCAGCGCCTTGATCGCACGCACGGTCAGCAGCACCGGCAGCCCGGCTGACTTGGCGGCGGCGAAGGCGTTGCTGACTTGTTGCTGATAAGTCCTGGCGCTGAGGCTGTCGCTCCACACGCCGAAGCGCACGAAGCTGAAACCGGCGGCTTTGATCTGCTCCGCATCAGCGGCGGTGAAGCTCTGGATTTTTACCTGAACGCCAATGGTCCTCGTTGGTAGGTTGGGAAACAGTTCGCTGGCCTGGGCCTGAGTGGTCGCGCCCAGCAGCATCAGGGTCAAGGCGCCGGCGCGTTGGAGACGGTTGGTTTTCATGTCTGCTCTCCCGAAGAGAAATGACAACTGCGAATTGATCATCGTGTTACTGAGTTTTCGAACGGAGTGCTGGCACTTAGTGCACGAATGTTATTTTTTGTCAGAAAACAAACGCTCGAAAATCACAGTTATTTTTAGTCCGCTAATTGTGGTTGGGGCGCTTTTAAACGCTGTGGTACTTAATACTTCGGGACTAACAGGGCGAATCTATTTCCGAGTGCAGAAAGATCTTGAGGGTCCAATCGAATGCTCTCGGGATATTGGCCGTTTGACATTACAGAGGAAAGTAAAACCTTGTTCAAAAAGATCCTCGTTGTCTGCGTGGGCAATATTTGCCGGAGTCCGACGGCAGAACTGTTGTTGCGCAATGCGCTGGGTTCCTCGGCCATCTCCGTGGCCTCCGCAGGCCTCTCGGCACGGGTTGGCGAAGGCGTCGAGGCGTCTGCGCGGCAGGTTCTCGAAGAGCACGGGCACAGCGCAGAGAGTTTCAAGGCACGGCAACTGACCGCAGATATCGTCAATGACTCGGACCTGATCCTGGTCATGGAAAAACAGCACGTCAATCAAGTACTGAAGATTGCCTCGCATGCCAGGGGCAAAGTGTTTCTGCTTGGCAAGTGGCAAAGCGAGCGCGAAATACAGGATCCGTATCGTCAAGGCAAGGCCGCTTTTATTCATGCTCACGCATTGATTGAAGACGCAGTTAGTTCATGGGCAAAGCGCCTCGGGCAATGACCCATATTCTTCAGAACAGTCAATGGTAAGAACAGACTTATGCAGTTACCGTCAGTAATCGGCACCCGTGACAATGATCAAGACAGTATTGATCTGCTCGGCATATTCGGCAGCCTGATCGATCAGAAGTGGTTGATCGGCGCATTGACCGGCGCCTTCATGGTCGCCGGCGTGGCTTATGCGGTGTTGGCCACGCCGGTGTACCTGGCGAATGCGCTGGTGCAGGTCGAGCCGAAAAAGAACGACATGCTCGGTTTCTCCGACCTCAACAGCATGCTCGGTGGGCAATCGCCGTCCGTGACCGAAATCGGCATCATCAAATCCCGCGCGGTGATCGGCAAAACCGTCGACGACCTGCGTCTGGACATCGACGTCACGCCGAAAACCTTCCCGATGATTGGCGGTTTTCTTGCCCGGCGTTTTCGCGGCGAAACCGAGACCAGCGTCGCCGCGCCGCGCTTCGGTTTCAACAGCTACGCCTGGGGTGGCGAGCGCCTGGAATTCGCCCGGCTCAATCTGCCCAAGGAATTGCTTGGCAAGAAACTCACGCTGATCGCTGGCGAGCAACAACGCTTCCAGCTGTTCGATGACAACGACAACCTGCTGGTTGAAGGCCGCGCTGGTGAAGCGTTCGCCCAGGACGACGTCGAAGGCCTGATCACACAATTGTCGGCCAACCCCGGTACGAACTTTGAAGTGGTGCGCAATCCGCGGATTGTGACGATTCAGGGCTATCAGGACGCGCTGGATATTTCCGAGCAGGGCAAGGAGTCGGGGATCATCCGTCTGGCGCTGGCCAGTTCCGATGCGGCTGAAGCGGTGAAGATCCTCAACAAGATCGCCGCGCTGTACGTCGAGCAGAACGTGCGTCGGACCTCGGCGGAAGCGGCGCAGAGCCTGGCGTTTCTGCAGAGTCAGTTGCCGCAGGTCAAGCGTGATCTGGCCAAGGCCAGCGATGCGCTGAACGCCTATCAGACCCACGGCAAGACCGTGAACATCTCGCTGGAAACCCAGTCGGTGCTGGGCCAGTCGGTGGCGCTGGAAACGCGCATCTCCGAACTGAAAATGCAGCAGGCGGAACTCGATCGCAAGTTCACCAAACAGCATCCGGCCTATCGCGCCTTGATGAGCCAGATCGGCGAGTTGACCCAGCAACAGAAGTCGCTGGAAGGCAAAGTCCAGGACTTGCCGGCGACCCAGCAGGAACTGCTCAACCTGACCCGCGATGTCGAAGTCGCCTCGCAGATCTACACGCAGTTGCTCAATAAGTCCCAGGAGCTGGACATCGTCCGCGCCGGTGCGGTGGGTAACGTGCGCCTGGTCGATACCGCCGATGTCGACCTGACCAGCCCGGTCAAGCCGAAGAAGCCGCTGATCGTGCTGATCGCCACGTTCCTTGGCGCCTTCGTCGGCGTCGCGCTGGTGCTGCTGCGCAAATCCCTCAGCCGCGGGCTGGAAGGTCCAGAGGCCATCGAGCAACTGGGTTTGCCGGTGTACGCGTCGATTCCCTACAGCGCGCTGCAAGAGGAAGAAGACGGCCGAAAAGGGCGCGCCCGCGACGGCGTCGACAAACCGGCGTATCTGCTGGCGCTGCGCAATCCGACTGACCTGTCGATCGAATCGATTCGCAGCCTGCGCACCTGCCTGCACTTCGCCGGGCTCGATTCGACCAACAACCGCATCATGATTTCCGGACCGAGCCCGCAGGTCGGCAAGACCTTCGTCTCGTCCAACCTCGCGGCGGTCATGGCCTTGAGCGGCCAGCGCGTGGTGCTGATCGATGCCGACATGCGCAAAGGTCACCTGCACAAGACCCTCAACACGCCGATCACCAACGGCTTGTCCGACCTGCTGGTCAAGCGTTGCAGCATTGATGAGGCGATCCACACCGTCGAAGTCGACAACCTGCATTTCATCAGTCGCGGCCAGGTCCCGCCGAATCCTTCCGAACTGTTGATGCACGCCAATTTCCGCGACCTGCTGGCGGAACTGAGCGAGCGCTACGACCTGGTGATCATCGACACGCCGCCGCTACTGGCGGTCACCGACGCGGCGATTGTCGGCCGTGAAGCCGGGATCAGCCTGATCGTCACGCGCTTCGGGGTGAACCCGGCGAAGGAAATCGAACTGACCATCCGCCGTTTCGCGCAGAACGGCATCGAGCTCAAAGGGGCGGTGTTCAACGGCGTCGAGAAGCGTGCCGCCAGCTACTACGGCAACGGTGGCTACGGCTATTACAACTACGAATACGCGTCCGACAAATCCTGAAATCTGGCGATTGTCCTTTCCTGTTTGAAGTGGGTGAGTTGTGAAGAAAATACTGCACGTGGCAGAGACGATCAAAGGTGGCGTCGCGACGGTGATCCGCACGATTTCGGCTTCTCCCGAAGGCGACGCGGCGAACTACGAGCTGGTGTATCTGGTCCCCGAGGATCAGGAAAAAGAACTGCACGGCATCGCGCCACCGCAGATTCGCACCTTCGCCCGCAGCGGCCGCAACGTGCCGTCGCTGTTGCGTTTCGCCTGGCGGCTGAGCCAGGTGCTGATCAAGGAAAAACCCGATGTGGTGCATCTGCACAGCACGTTTTCCGGGGTGATCGGGCGCTGTGTTTGCGTGTTGTTGCGACCGTGGCGCAAGCCGCAAATCGTCTATTGCCCGCACGCGTTTTCGTTCCTGATGGAAAGCTCGCCGACCAAGCAGAAGGTCTATGCGTGGATCGAGCGGGTGCTGCAAAAAGTCACCGACGTGATCATCTGCGTCAGCCAGTACGAACTCGACAAAGCCGCGCGGTTCGGCATCGAGCGCAAGCGCATGAAGCTGATCTACAACGGCATCCATCACAAGGATGACGCGCCGAAAGCCGCGGGTACCGAGCCGATTCATCTGCTGTTCGTCGGCCGTCTCGATTATCAGAAAGGCTTCGACGTACTGCTCAAGGCCTTCGCCAAAGTCCAGCGCAAGGACCTCAAACTGACGGTGGTCGGCAGTGCGGTAAACGAGGATTCGGTGGATTGCCCGCCGATGGACTCGGTCGAATACCTGCCGTGGGTAACGCCCAGTGAAGTGCAGGCGCTGTACCAAAAAGCCGATGCGCTGATCGTGCCCAGTCGCTGGGAAGGGTTTGCCATGGTGCCGCTGGAAGGCATGGCCATGGGCTTGCCGGTGATTGCCAGCAACTGCACTTCGCTGCCGGAACTGGTCACCAACGAAGTGTCCGGCTACGTCTTCCCCAGCGGCGACCACCAGGCGCTCGCCGATGTGCTGACGATCATCCAGAAACCGCGCCTGCTCGACCTCGGCAACGAAGGCCGGAGCATCGTCCGCGAGCGTTTCAGCGCCGCGTTGATGATTCGCCAGACCTACGACCTGTATCGCGCTCCCACTTATTAAGTAGAACTCACGCTTATGAACGTAACGATTTTGCATGGCTACAGCGCCTCCAACTCCGGTGACGGTTTGCTCGTCGACCTGGCAATCGCGCTGGTGCAGCGCAACTTTGGCGAAGACACCGCGATCAGTGTTGTCGCCTCCGACCCGGACTCCTTCAACTACCTGCCGCACCCGCGCTTCGACGCGCCGGTGATGGCCGCCAAAGGCCTGGGCCGAGTCAAGCAGGCGGTGTTTCTCAACCAGTCCTACGCCGGGCTCGCGGATCTGTTGAAAAAGACCGACCTGATCGTTGGCGTCGGTGGCGGTTACATGCGCTCGAAAAGCGCCTTCGAACACATCAAGTTGAAGATCGGCCACGCCAAACAACTGGAGACCGCGATTCTCAGCAAGGTGCCGTCGGTGTACCTGCCGCAGAGCATCGGTCCGTTCCATGGCGAAAGCAGCAAGATCGTCGAGCACTACGCCAGCGCTGACGCGGTGTTCGTCCGCGATAATCGCTCCTCGGCGATTTTCGACGCCTGCGAAAACGTCTACCGCGCGCCGGATCTGGCGGTGCAGTCGCTGGCCAGCAAGATTCTCCAGCAGCCCAAGTTCACCCGTTGCGCCGCGTCGCCAGCCACGGTGTGCGTGGTGCTGCGCAAGCCGCCGGAGTGGAGCAAGGAAAAGAAAGTCGCTTACGTCGCCAATCTGAAGTTACTTCTGCAGCGCCTGAAGAACAAAAGCAAAGTGGTCTGCGCCGTGCAAAGCGCGGTGCGTGGCAACGATGACGGCGCGTTCTATCGCGAACTGGGCATCACCGAAGATCTGCTGTCGCTGAAAGCCACGATCGCCAAATATCAACCGGACCTGGTGATCTCGGTGCGTCTGCACGGCGCCATCGAATCGCTGCTGTCCGGCGTGCCGGCGTACCACATCAGCTACGAGCGCAAAGGTTTTGGCGCCTATCAGGACATGGGCGTCGACGACTGGGTGATCAACGGCGGTGACATCGACGTCGACACCATCATCAACACGGTTTACGCGCCGAATGCCTTGGCGGATTTCGGCAAACGCCTGACCGACACCTGCCGCGAGATCGAGGCAAAAACCGTGGCCATGGACGAGATCATCAAGGGTGTCGTTCGATGATATTTCGCCTGTTGCTTCGCGGCGGGGCATTGGGCGCGAAGTTTCTGCTGGTGCTCGCGATCACCCATTACCTGGGCTACGAGGCGCTGGGGTTTTACGGCGTGGTGGTAGCGGCGTCGCTGATCGCGTCGAAGTTCTACAGTGTCGGGTTCAGTTCCGAGATCAATCGTTTGATCAGTGTGGGCGGCAGTTCGCGTCGGGTGGTCGACAAAGTCCTGCTGCTGTATCTGGCAGTAGGGCTGCTGTTGTCGGTGGTCACGGTGCTGATCTATTCGCTGTTTCAGCAGGTCGAAGCGAGCGCTGCGCTGATCCTTTGCGTGACGTTGGTATTGCTCACCGAGCACCTGTCGTTCGAGATCAACTCCTTCGTGTTTTCCGCACAGAAAGCCACCGCTGGGGCCTTGCTGTTTTTCATCAAGACCGGTCTGTGGGCGGTGTTGGCGGTGGCCGGGATGATGCTCGGCTGGGTCGCGGGCATCGCCAGCGTGTTGTGGCTGTGGGTGGCTGCCAACGTGCTGGTGATCGTCGCTGGTTACCTGATCATGGCGCGGGTCCACCAGGGCCGGGAAGCGGCAGTGCTGGAGACCGCCACCGTGTGGAAGGCCGGGCTGCCGTTCTACCTCGGCACCGGGTTGATCGCGCTGAGTCAGTACGCCGAGCGCTTTCTGATCATCGATCTGGAGCCCTACGCCAGCCTTGGTAAATACGTGTACGCGTGGTCGGCGGCGAACACCTTGCAAGCGTTGTCGTATGCGGTGGTGGCGGTGGTCGGGATTCCGGTGTTGGCCAAGCGCTTTCAGGCTGATCAGCAGGCGTTCACGGTCAAGCAATTGTTCGTGAACAAGTGGGTGATGCGCTCGCTGCTGGTGTCCGCCGTTGTGGCTGTAGCGATCTACGTGTTTTTCAATCTGGTGCTCGATTACGTCGCCACCAGCGTGCCGCGCCCGGATAACGCGATTCTCGGTGTGCTGATTTTTTCCTTTGCGCTGCGGGCCATCGGCGACATCGTCTGGGGCGGTTTGATTGCTTCGAAAAACAGCCGGGTGTCGCTGGCCAGCGCGGCGATCTGCCTGTTGGTTTCGGTACCGGTCAGCTACGTGTTGATCAAGCACTACTCGATTTATGGCGCGGCGTGGGGCAACGTCTTCGCCGTCGTCGTGCAGCTTGCAGTGATCGCGCTGCTGACCCGTGTCACCGCGGCGAAGAAGGCTGCGTTGTCATGGGCTTGAAGTTGCCGTGCATCGAGTTTCGCGGCAAGCGACTCGATTCCTCGATTTCGTTTCTGATCCTGTTTACCGGGTTGTTTTTGTCGGTGGCGATGCCGCTGTTGGTCCCGCGTGATCCGGGGCCGGATGCGATGACTTTGTGGTCGTCTTACGCGCGCGCCGACAACTGCAATTTCTGGAACCCGTTCTCGCCCGATCGCTCGTCCTACGAGTGCTCGGCGTTCCTGCTGCGGCCCACCGGGATCAACCTGACCAATGCCTGGGCCTACGGCATGTTCTGCAATTTTTTCCTCACGGCGATTCCGGTGGTGGTGTTTCGGCGCATGCCGCTGACGATCTTCGGCACGTTGTGTCTGTGGGGCATCGTGCGTTCGTTTTTCCTCGAGAACCTGACCAAGGAAATCATCGTCTCGGTGGCGGTATTGAGCATTCTGCTCAGCTCGTTGACACGCAAATATCGCGGTGGTTTTTTCCTCTCGGCGGTGATTTACGGCGTGCTGATCCGGCCGTACTGGATTCTGTTTTCGCTGTCGTGGGTCGGCGTCTGCGTGATGAAAAAGTACGTGTCGCGCACGACGTTCTTCCTGATGTTGTTTTTGTTTTACCTCGCGGTGGCCATGTCGATCCAGATCGCCCTGGGTTTTCCGGTGTCGTCGATTCGCGCCAGTAACAACGAACTGCGCACGGCGGGGGAGGAGGGCTCGAAGTCGTTGATCGTCTCGTGGCTCAGTGGCAGTGATTTCGTCTCGCAGGCGCTGGACTCGATGATCATTTTCTTCCGGCTGTCGTTCCCGGTGGAGCTGATTCTGCTGTCCGGGCCGGGTCAGGTGATCTTCGTTGCGCTGATGATCATGACCGCGCTGCTGCTGTTCAAAGTCATCACCTCGACCGATTACAAGGGCGCGCCGATCCAGACCAAACCCAAGGAACTGATCGCGATCCCGTTGGCGTTCCTGCTGGTGCAAGGCCTGTTCGAGCCGGACTTCGGTTCCTTCGCCCGGCATTTTTCGATGGTGGTGCCGGTGCTGTTCGTCGGCCTCGGCTTGATGCTGCGAGCGAACAAGCCGGTGCAGGTTGAATCCCGAATTCTGAATTGAGGCAGGTGCTGTATGTCGAGCAAGAAAAAGTCCCTGGAGATCGAAACCCTGCGTGGCCTGGCGTGCCTGTTGCTGGTGCTGTACCACGTCATCGGGCCGCTGGGCGGTGGGTTGAAGATCGATATCGGCTCGCCGTTCCGGGTTATCGCCGACTCGATGGTGTACGTGCGCATGCCGCTGTTCACCTTCATCTCGGGCTACATCTATTCGATCTACAAGATCCGTGGCAATGACTTCGCTGCGTTCTTCAGCGGCAAGGTGCGCCGTTTGATCGTGCCGCTGTTTTGCGTCGGCGTGCCGTTCTCGGTGCTGCAAGCGGTGGGGCCAGGGGTGAACAAGGATGTCGGCGTGATCGACGCGTTGCTGTCGTTCTGGGTGCCGATCAACCACTTCTGGTTTCTCCAGGCGGTGTTCATCATTTTCATCTTCGTCGGCCTGCTGGAGTGGCGCGGTCTGCTGCGTTCGGCGACGCGCCTGTATGGCCTGTTTGTCTTTGCTGCGCTGTTGTTTCTGCTGCCGCCGTTGCCGCTCGATGCGTTCGGCATCAACGGTGCGATTTACCTGCTGCCGTTTTTTGTTGCGGGGATGATCGGCCAGGAAAATGTCGATGTTCTCAAGCAGCGCTTCAAGGTGCTCGGGCCGCTGCTGTTTGTGCTGATCTCGCTGACGCTGCTGTACGTCGCAGCGATCGATCGCGAGTTGATCGTTGATCGGCGCAGCCTGATCGGGCTGGCGGTGGGGTGTGTGTCGTGCATTGCGTTGTTGTCCAGCGACATGCGTTCGAAAGCGCTGACCTGGCTCGGTGGTTATTCCTATGCGATTTTTCTGTTTCATGTGCTGTTCGCGGCGACTTCGCGGTTTGTCCTGGGGCGCCTCGGCGTGAAGGATGAGAGCCTGCTGGTGCTGGGCGGGTTGAGTGTTGGTTTGCTCGGGCCGGTAGTGTTGGCGATGATTTTCAGCCGGTTCAACTTCACCTCGGTGTTGTTCCTCGGTGAGAAAGCGACCAGGAAGAAACCAGCGGCGGTCATCGCTCCAGTGGTGCAAACCCAGAGCAGCTAAAAGCTTCGCGAGCAGGCTCGCCCACATTGAATGTGTGGGCGACACAAAACCCTGTGGGAGCTGGCTTGCCAGCGATAGCGACCTGTCAGACACAGATTTGATAACTGACCCACCGCCATCGCTGGCAAGCCAGCTCCCACAGGTTTCATGACATGAACACATGTTGTGGATGACTCAGGATCCTGTGGCGAGCCTGCTCGCGCGGGGGCCATTCCAGACTGAAGGAAATTTTGCATGGTGGCAGTTGATAATGCCCAACCCGTTTCTGCATCGGTGATTCAGGTCGGCGACGCCCGTGAGCGCTTTGCCCAGTGGCGCGAGGGCAAGGCCGGCAAGGTGTTGTCGGTCTCGGTGATCGGCGACAGCTACACCGCCGGGCAGGATTTCTACCTGAACAAACTGGTGCAACGGGTGGCCGGCGAGACGGGTTTTGCCGGGCCGGGTTACGTCGGTTTCAACCACGGCGCGGCACTCGGCGGCACGCACTTCAAATACACCCGCAGCAGCGATCAATACTTTGGTGGCGGCTGGAAAGTCTCCGAGCTCGGCCAGGCCAGCCCCGACAGCCGCACCGTCACCGGCCGCGCCGGCGCCTGGCTGCAGGTGGATGCCAAGCCAACGCCGCGCATCGATACGGCGGTCACTCAGGCGAAGCTGTTGTATCTGGGCAACGGCGAACCGAGCGAGTTGCGTTATCGCTGGTCACCCGCGCAAGACTGGCAACCGTTGAAACTTGCAGGTTCAGGCGTGCAGGAAGTGCCGCTTGCCGGCCTGTCGACGGCGAAAGACTGGTCGTTCAGGCTCGAAGTGCAGAAAGGCGCGCCGACTTTGTTCGGGCTGTGGATGCGCAACGATCAGCCCGGCATTCGCGTGTCGAAACTGGCGGCATCGGGTGCGGCGTCGGCGGATTTTTATCACGCTGATCGACAATGGCAGGCGCAGTGGAAAGCGGCGGTAGCGAAAATCCCCGCCGACGTTTATCTGATCATGCTGGGCGGCAACGACCAGGGCTTCGGTGTGAAGCCCGAGCAGTATTTGCATAACGTGCAGGGTCTGGTCGGCATGCTTCGTGAGATTCAACCGGCGGCGAGCATCAACCTGGTCATGCGCCAGGACACCACACGTTCCAGCGCTTACCCGATGGCAGCGTATGCGCAAGTGCTCGAACCGTGGGCGCGTGAGCAGCACTTGGGGTTTGCCAACCTGCAATGCGCCTTCGGCCCCGACGTCAAACGCTACGCCGCGGCGATGATCGGCCCGGACAAGATTCATCCGCTGCCGGCCACGGGCGGCAAGGTGATTGCCGATTATTTCTACGGCTGGATCATGGGGGGGCAAGACTGACTGCACCGCTGCCTCACGATGATCGTTCCCACGCTCTGCGTGGGAATGCCGCCCGGGACGCTCCGCGTCCCTTCGCCGGGTGACGCAGAGCGTCACAGCATGCATTCCCACGCAAAGCGTGGGAACGATCAGTTCTGTGTGCAGGCGTCGACCTGGTCGAGCAATTCGGCGAGCTTCTGCGGCATCAATCGCGCATCACAGCGGGTTTCGACGTTGATGATGATCGCCGGGTCGTTGCAGCAGATCCGCACGCGAAAGCGCCAGTCACTGAAGATCACTTTCAGGCCATCGCGGTCATCCATTTCCAGCGCCTGCTCGCCATACAGCGTTTTCAAATGCGCGAGCAGGGGATAGGGATCACGCATGGGCCGGCGAATATCGCCGGACGCCGGAAACACGCCGATCCGCTCCACCAGCAAAATCGTGCCCAGCCAGGTTTCGTTGGCGCTGGGCAACGGCTGATGGCGCGACAGCCAGCTCATCATTCCAAGGTTGTCCACCTCACGTTCAATCTCTGCTGAATAGTGTGCAATGTTCATGCTTGCCTGCCTGAAATAATGAGTGAATCGGCGATGCTTGAGCCGTCTCAGCGGCCCTTGAGGTAAACGTTTTCGTAGCAGAAGTTGGTCGCCTGCAAGTAACCCTCGGCGTCACCACAGTCGAAGCGCAGGCCTTTGAATTTGTAGGCCAGCACGCAACCGTTCTGCGCCTGCTTCATCAGCGCGTCGGTGATCTGGATTTCCCCGCCCTTGCCCGGTTGGGTGTCGGCGATCAGGTCGAAAATATCCGGCGTGAGGATGTAGCGACCGATGATCGCCAGGTTCGACGGCGCGTCTTGCGGTGCCGGTTTTTCCACCATGTGGTTGACCCGGTAGATGCCTTCGGAAATCAGCTCGCCGGCGATTACCCCGTACTTGTGAGTCTGGTCGGCCGGGACTTCCTGGATGGCGACGATCGAGCAACGGAATTTCTTGTACAGCTGGATCATCTGCGACAGCACGCCGTCGCCTTCCAGGTTCAGGCACAAGTCATCGGCCAGTACCACGGCGAACGGCTCGTCGCCAATCAACGGGCGGCCGCTGAGAATTGCGTGGCCGAGGCCTTTCATTTCCACCTGACGGGTGTAGGAGAAGGTGCAGGTGTCGATCAGCTCGCGGGTGCCGGCGAGGAATTTCTCTTTTTCAGTGCCGCGAATCTGGTGTTCGAGTTCGTAGCTGATATCGAAATGGTCTTCCAGCGCACGCTTGCCGCGCCCGGTGACGATGGCCATGTGTTGCAGCCCGGCGTCCCGCGCTTCCTCAACGGCGTATTCGATCAACGGCTTGTTGACGATCGGCAGCATTTCTTTCGGCATGGCTTTGGTGGCCGGCAGAAAACGCGTGCCATAACCGGCAGCGGGGAACAAACATTTACGAATCATAAAAGTATCCTGGACAGTCATGGAACACAGGCGACGGTTGCACACCTGAGCAGGCGGCAAGTTTCAATAAGGATTGAAGGCTTACTTTAATACCCGAGTCAGGTTATTCATTGCAATGATCAGGCAGCTAAAAGCCGACAATGTTAGAGGATGTCGGTAAGTGCCTTGTTAGTTATTTTTAGTCGGTATCTGTTGATAGTGATGAGTGCGCCGGGAGTGCTAATAAGTAACGGCAATACAGTGTGACCTGCAAAAATATTTATTGCCAGTCATTGAACTGAATTTGTTTTCGGTTGTTGTCGCCTTGTTTGTGTCGACTGTGACACAGGTTCGATAAACAAGGCTTGACACGTTACTTGTCACTTATCCAAAAGACGGACCGCGCTATGAAGATTCTGGTAACGGGTGGCGCCGGCTATATCGGCTCGCATACCACACTTGCATTGCTTGAAGCAGGTTATGAAGTTGTGGTTCTGGATAATCTTTGCAACAGCAGCGATGCGGCACTGCATGCCGTGGAAGCGATATGCGGCAAGAGTGCCTGGATGATTCGCGGCGATGTCTGCGACCGCGCGTTGCTCGACCGGATCTTCCGTGAGCATCAGATCGAAGCGGTGCTGCATTTCGCCGGGCTCAAAGCGGTGGGCGAAAGCGTGCGCAAGCCGCTCGAATACTACGAAACCAACGTCGGCGGCAGCGTCACGCTGTGTCAGGCGATGGCGGCGGCGGGGGTGTTCCGGCTGGTGTTCAGCTCTTCGGCCACGGTGTATGGCGAGCCTGAGCAGATGCCGATCAGCGAAGATTTCCCGACCGGCACGCCGACCAATCCCTACGGCCAGTCGAAGCTGATCGTGGAGAACGTGTTGCGTGATCTGAGCCGGGCCGAGCCGCGCTGGAGCATTGCCTTGCTGCGCTACTTCAATCCGATCGGCGCGCACCACAGCGGCCACATGGGCGAAGACCCCAACGGCATTCCCAACAATCTGGTGCCGTATATCAGCCAGGTCGCGGTCGGCAGCCTGCAAGAGTTGTCGATCTTCGGCAACGATTACCCAACGGTCGACGGCACCGGGGTGCGTGATTACATCCATGTGGTCGATCTCGCGGACGGGCATCTGAAGGCGTTGCAGTCGATCGGCGAGCGCAGCGGCATTCACACCTGGAACCTCGGCACCGGCGATGGCTACAGCGTGCTGCAAGTGCTGCAGGCATTCGAACAGGCCTGTGGGCGCCCGGTGCCGTACCGGATGATGCCGCGTCGCGCCGGTGACATTGCCGAAAGTTTTGCCGATGCTTCGAAAGCGGCGAAAGAACTTGGCTGGAAAGCCACGCGCAACTTGCAGGACATGGTCGCCGATACCTGGCGCTGGCAATCCAATCATCCCAATGGCTACTCGCGATGATGGCCAATTAGTCCAATGTTATTTTCAGTCAGGTTGTTAGATAACGTCGGGAAATTACACTGGCAATGCCTTTTGCAAGTCCGTAGATATAAGCCTGCCGTTCGACTTTTATCAGTTGCGTTTGACTGTGAAAGAACAACGGATCTTGTTCGCGCTTTTTGCGGACTTGAACTCTACCACCGCTAACACAGGCCGGTTTTTTAACAGGTCGAATGTTAGAAAGGAGTTGATATGAAAAAAGTGATGGCAGTTGCCCTGTTGACGATGTTGAGCAACTGGGCTGCCGCCGCTGAAGCGCCGTTGACAGCGGTAACCAATGTAGGTGGCAGTGTGGCGGCTTCTCAAGCGCCCGCAGCGAGTACTGCAATGGTTGCCAGTGCTGTAGCGGCGTCCAACAGCGGTGGCAGTGCCAACGGCGGTACCACCGGTACGACGGGTACCACCGGTACAACCGGCACGCATAACTAACAGGAAGTTCTGTTAGTGCAGTACAGGGTCGCCCGACGCAAGTCGGGTGACTTTGTTTTTGGATTCGCCCTTGAATAGCGTAGTGCCATTATGACTCGTAGTGTTTATCTTTTAATGTTGGCAAGTCTCGCTTTGCAAGGTTGCATGTTTTCCCCCGGTCAATACCTCAGCACCAGCGACATCACCCGCCAGGGCGCGAGTGAAAGCAGCCGGGTCGAGCTGATTCCGATCACGCCGAAGCTGATCGCCATGAACCGCGCGACGCAAAAGCACGAGTCGCTGCCGGCGGAGTTGTTGGCGACCCCCGCCGAGTACCGCATCGGCAACAACGACGTGCTGTACATCACCGTGTGGGATCACCCGGAGCTGACGGCCCCGTCCGGCGCGCAGCAACAGATCGATGCCAACGGCCGTCTGGTGCGTTCCGACGGCACGCTGTATTACCCGTTCATCAAGGAAGTGCAGGCCGCCGGCCGCACCATCCAGCAACTGCGCGCGGACATCGAGCAGCGCCTGTCGGCGTTCATTGCCGAGCCACAGGTTGACGTCGCCGTGCTGCGTTTTGCCAGCCAGAAAGTCGTGGTTACCGGCGCGGTCACCAAGGCTGGCCCGCAAGCGATTTCCACCAACCCGCTGAGTGTGGTCGAAGCCCTCGGCTCGGCCGGTATCGACACCAACAACGCCGATCTGTCCGGGCTGTTGCTGACGCGCAACGGGCGCACGTATCCGCTCAATCTCGACGCGCTCAATCAACAGGATTCCGAGTTGCAGAACGTCTTCCTCAAGGGCGGCGACCAGTTGTATCTGCCGTACAACGACAACAAGCGCATCTACGTGATGGGTGAGGTCAACCAGCCGCGCGCGTTGAGCTTCAAGACGGCGACGATGAACCTCTCCGACGTGCTCGGCTCGGTCGGCGGCTTGAGCCAGACCAGCTCCAACGGTAACGCGGTGTACGTCATTCGTGGCGTGGAAAACCTCGATGTCGAGCCGGCGAAGATCTATCAGCTGGAAGCCGAATCGCCGACCGCCATGGCGCTGGCCTCGCACTTTCAGGTGCGCCCGCAGGACGTGGTCTACGTTGGCCCGGCCAACGTCACGCGCTGGAACCGCTTCATCAGTCAGTTGGTGCCGTCGGCATCGATTGTCGGCACCGGGGCTTCCGCGGCGAAGAACTGGAGCGAATACAGTAACAACAGCAAATAAGGTCGCCGACTGTGAATACGTTGAAAGTTGGCGTCTGCCTGTGCGCGGCGGTGTTGCTCAGTGGCTGTAATCCGCTGATGAGCGCGTCGCTGAACAACCTCAAAGCCGCAGTGGTCGGCCCGGACGAAGTGGACGTGACGGCCGCGGAAGTGGCCGCGGTCAATTACCCGCAACTGAAGCTGACCACGCCGTCCGGCTCCGGCGTGCTGGCGCTGATGCGCGAGCGCGAAGACCTGCAGTTCTGGGTCGCCTCCGGCAAGCAAGTCCTGCTGCTGCGCGATGGCCTTGCCGTGCGCAGCATTGGCCTGGGCCTGGAAGGCGATCTGGACGGCACGCGTCTGGCCGATGACTCGCCGTTCAAGCGCGGCCTGCATCACGTCGCCGACGGCTTCACCACGCGTCGCTGGATTGATCTGTACAAGGGTCAGGAAGTCGGGGTGATCGTCAACAGCCGCTTCAGCCGCCGCTCGGACACTACCCTGAATATACTCGACAAGGAATACGCCGTGCTGCGGGTCGATGAGCAGATTGACGCGCCGGCCATCGGCTTGCGCGCGACCAATCATTATTGGGTCGATCCGCGCGACGGTTTCATTCTGCAGAGCGAGCAGCAACTGACGACGCAGTTGCGCGTGAAGGTCGTGCAGTTGACGCCTGCTCGCAGGCACCTGCCGTGAAGGGCCTGAGATTGTGGTCCGCGGGTCTGATCCTGATGACCGGTGTCAGCCAGGCTGCTGTCACCGTATCGGGCGATGTCGCCAATCCCGGGCCGATCCCGCTGCCACCCGGCGGGCGCTTGCTCGATGTGATCAGCGAGGCCGTGCCGAACGCCGAAGGTTACTGGCTCGCCGGCGGCTTGCTGCGCCAGTCGCTGATCGAACAGCAAACGCGGCTCAAGGTCGGTGTGCTGTTCGATCTCGAGGTGCTGCAGCGCATGGCCGTGCTGTTCGACAAACCGAGCCGTGTGGCGCTGGCGCAGCGTGTCGCTGAAGACGTGCGGCAGATGCCGGTGACCGGTCGGCAGATCGCCGATCTCGACCCGGTCGCGGTGGAAACCGGTTTCGCGCGCAACATTCGTCTCGAGGATGGCGATCGTCTGGTCTATCCGAAAAGGGTCGATGAAGTGCAAGTGCTGGGCGCCGTCGCCGCGCCGTGCCACTTGCCGTATCAGCCGTTGCAGGAGGCGCGTGAGTACCTGCAGGGCTGTTCGATTCTCGACGATGCCGAAGCCGATTATCTGTGGCTGATCCAGCCCAACGGCGTGTCGCGACGCGTGGGCATTGCTCACTGGAATCGCGAGTCCGGGCAATTCCCGGTGGCCGGCAGCAAGATTCTGGTGCCGCTGAAAAATGATGATCTTGATCCGCCTCTTCCTGAACTGAATCAGCAGTTGGCCGAATTCATTGCCACGCAGCTGGCCGAGGTGGTTCGTTGAAGTTACGTTTTGCAGCTGTGTTGTTATTGCCCTGCGGTCTGGCGCACGCCGAGCCGCGCATTACCCAGAATGACTTCGGTGGCACCGGCCTGTGGCAGACGCCGACCGCGCGCATGGCCCCGGCGGGGGAGTTGAGCGTCAACGCCAACCGCACCGATCCGTACAGCCGCTACAGCGTGTCGTTGCAACCGCTGGACTGGCTCGAGGGCTCGTTTCGCTACACCGCGATCACCAACCGGCCGTACGGCTCGGAGGCCCTGAGTGGCAGCCAAAGCTATAAGGACAAGGCGGTCGACGCCAAAGTCCGGCTGTGGCAGGAAAGCCATTGGGCGCCGGAAGTGGCGCTGGGCTTCCGGGATATCGGTGGTACCGGTTTGTTCTCCAGTGAATTTTTCGTCGCCAACAAACGCTTCGACAATTTCGATTTCAGCGCCGGCATCGCTTGGGGCTATATCGGCAATCGCGGCGACTTTGACAACCCGCTGGGATACGTCAGCAGTCGCTTCGATACCCGGCCTGCGCTAGAAGGCACCGGTGACGTCAACTCGGGCTCGTACTTTCGTGGCCGGCCTTCGTTGTTCGGTGGCGTGAGCTATCAGACACCGTGGGATCGCCTCAGTCTGAAGCTCGAGTTCGAAGGCAACGATTACAAAAACGAACCGAAGGACAACGAGATCAAGCAGGACTCGCCGATCAACCTCGGCGCAGTATTCAAAGTCACCGACTCGATCGACGTCAGCGCGGCGTGGGAACGCGGCAACACAGCGATGTTCGGCGTGACCTTTCACACCAATTTCGTCAGCCGCAAAGCCCCGGCGAAAACCTACGACCCGACCCCGGAACCGCTGCCGGCGAAAGCCCCGACCGCGACGATGGAGCAGGTCAATTGGGCCGACGTATCGAGGCGCTTGCAGCAGAACGCCGGCTACAAGGTCGAGCGCATCGCCCAGCGTGATTCCGAGCTGATCGTCTACGGCGAGCAGCAGCGGTATTTCCATTCGTCCAAAGCCGTTGGGCGGGCGAGCCGGATTCTCGATAACAGCGTCAACGACGACATCGACTGGTTCACCGTGGTCAACAAGCGCTATGACTTGCCGCTGGAAGAAACCAGCCTGCCGCGCCAGACCTTCCGCGAAGTGATCAACAACGAGGAACCGCTGGAGTCGCTGCACCGCACCACCGAAATCAACCCGGCGATGCCGCACAACGAGACGACCCTCTACACCGAGGCGCCGCAGCATTTCAGCTATGGCGTGGGTCTGGGCTTCAAGCAGAACGTCGGTGGCCCGGATGGCTTGCTCTATCAATTCAGCGCCGATGCCGACGCCGAATATCGCTTCAACCGCAACACCTGGTGGAGCGGCTTGCTCAGCGCCAACCTGGCGAACAACTTCGATAAATTCAGCTACGACGCGCCAAGTGGATTGCCTCGTGTGCGAACCGATCTGCGTCAGTACCTGACCACGTCCAACACGACCATGCCGCTGTTTCAGGTCAGCCATGCCGAGCAACTGGATAAAGACCTGTATGGCATGGTTTACGGTGGTTATCTGGAGTCGATGTTTGCCGGCGTTGGCGCCGAGGTGCTGTTCCGCCCGACGGGCGAGCGCTGGTCGCTGGGCGCGGACCTGAACTGGGTGCGTCAACGCGATTTCGATCAGGGTTTTGCCTTGCGCGATTACTCGGTGGTGACCGGGCACATCACCGGCTACACCGACCTGCCGTTCGACACGCTGGCGGCGGTCAGTGTCGGTCGCTATCTGGCTGGGGACTGGGGCACGACGGTGGATATCTCGCGGGAGTTTTTCAACGGCGTACGCGTCGGCGCCTGGGCGACGATCACCACCGCCAGCAGCGCCGAATATGGCGAAGGTAGCTTCGACAAGGGCCTGTACCTGTCGATCCCGTTCGACGAAATGATGAGCATGTCGACCATGCGCCGCGCCAACCTGGTCTGGGCCCCCTGACCCGAGACGGCGGCGCGAGGCTCAATCGCAGCTATCAATTGCATTCGATGACCGATAGCCGGGAAGGCGATATGTTCTATCGCAATTTCGAAAAGATAACCGAGTAGACGCTGATCCCCGCTACAACACAGATCCCCTGTAGGAATGAGCCTGCTCGCGATAGCGTCAGTCCAGTCACATTCATGTTGCCTGACACACCGCCACCGCGAGCAGGCTCGCTCCTACATTGGTTATTTGCCAAGCCACATGTCCCGACTCACCCCAAATCCCTGTAGGAGTGAGCCTGCTCGCGATAGCGTCAGTCCAGTCACATTCATGTTGCCTGACACACCGCCATCGCGAGCAGGCTCACTCCTACACGGGTTATTCGTCAGGCCACAGTCCCAAGCCACCCTCAAATCCCGCCCACAAAAAAGGGGACTTTCGTCCCCTTGCATGTACAACCCTGAACCTCAGTAAATGTCCTTCGACAGCAACGTAAACGGTGTCTTCACCAGAATCTTCAGATCCAGCCACAACGACCAGCTGTTGATGTACTGCAGGTCAATCTCCACACGCTTCTGCATCTTGTCGATGGTGTCGGTCTCACCACGGCAACCGCTGATCTGGGCGAGGCCGGTGATGCCCGGTTTGATTCGGTGGCGCGCCATGTACGCGAGGATTTTCCCCGAGTAATAGTTGTTGTGCGCGACCGCATGCGGGCGTGGGCCGACCAGGGCCATGTGCCCTTGCAGGACGTTGAACAGTTGCGGCAACTCATCCAGCGAGGTGCGACGGATAAAGCGGCCGACAGCGGTAATGCGCGAGTCGTTGCGGCTGGCCTGCTTCACATCACGGTCATCGTGAACACGCATCGAGCGGAATTTCCAGACCTTGATCACCTTGCCGTTCCAGCCATGGCGGTCCTGCTTGAAAAACACCGGACCCGGGGAATTGAGCTTCACCGCCAGCGCGATAATCAGCAGGATCGGACTCAGCGCGATGATCGCCAGAAACGCCACTGCCTTCTCCACCAGACTCTTGCTCAGTGCGGCGGTCGGGCGGCTGGTCAGCGGGCTTTCGTTCAGGTAGATCGCCGGCAGACCGTCCACGACTTTCACCGAGTGGTTGAGCAGCGTCAGGCTGTTCAGATCCGGCACCCACACCACATCGACGTTGGCACCCAGCAGATCGACGTACATCGCCTCGATCTTCGCCGCTTCGCACAGCGGCAGGGTGATGTACAAGCGGCGAATGTCATGGGCGGCGATCAGGTCGAGCAGCTGTTCCTGTGCGCCGACGACGCGCGGGGCATCAGAGCCCAATGTGGTCACATCGCCGTTGCTGACCAGCCCCACCAGCGGCAGGTTTTCCAACAGGCTGAGCTTTTTCGCCAGACCCAGCGCCAGTTCACCGGTGCCGACGATCAACGTCTTGTGTTCGCTTTTACGCGAGCGTTGGTAGTACTTGGAAAACGCATGCAACGGTGCGTAGAGAAAAGCCTGACCGAGGAAACCATACACCGCCCAGCTCAGAATCACCTGACGCGAAAACAGCTCATCGGCCTGGCAGACGAACGCAATGCACGCCAGCGCCGCCATGGTCATCGACCAGCCCATGAACAGCCGGCCCAGGCCGGTCAGGTAGTTGTCGCGTTTGCGATAGACACCGGTGAACGTGTAGGCCGGAACCGAGGCCAGCACGGCCAGCGTTGCGCACATTCGGTAATAGAACGCGACCGTACCGGTGTGCTGCTCGGCCAGGATAAACAGCAGCGTGACCACGAACGCTTGAGCGAGTGCCCATTGGCCCCAAAAGGTCAGTCCCTTGAGGCCCGTGTTTCGATTGATACTGAGAGAAAGATCCATACGAATATCCCCAAAAGACGTCCATTCAGGTTTCAACAGTTGAAATCCGAGTTGTTATGCAGACTTATTGTTTTTGTTGTAGCGAGTGTCCTGAGGTAACAACATCGATATGCCGAACTGTCGTCAGTCAATAGACTAAGTTATTGCCGGGAATGGTGTCTGACGAGTTCTAACAAGATGGCACAGTGCCAACTATTTTAATAATTAAATAGTCGCCTGTTAGAAAAGGTCGCAGAGCAGGGGGTGAAAGTGCGGTGGGGTATTTGGTACTGTTGGAGGCAGGGAAGATACAACTCAAGGAGGGATAAAGCCAAACAGAGTGCTCTTGTTGTTTTTGTAATCGCACTTGTTCTGTTTGTTTTATGGGAGGAAGTCGGCGTTATTTACGCGACGATGTCCTGGATAAGGCAATAACCGCGATTTCTTACCGCGCGAAACAAACGCTCACCGTTGCTGGCGCTTTTGAATTTGTCTTGCAGGCGACTCAGGCACATTTCCAGGCCACGGTATTGTTCCGGTTCGCGACCGATGCTGATGATCAAGTCATCACGACTGACAACACGCTCTTCATGGCTGAGCATTTTGCGCACCAGTGCAGTTTCCAGCCCGGTCAGACTGATCTCTATGTCTTCTTTGATCAGCGCGCCTTGATCCGGGTCAAGATGCCAGGTTGCGCTATCCGGCATATCACTTTGAACGGCAGGGGGCATGTTGCTGATATCGCCGGTAATGACAGAGTTGTGCTGGAACGTATTTGCCGATTGCGCGGCCAGCCATTCCGATTCAAGTGTGGCCAGAATTCGCTGAGTATCATGCTCGATACTGCGCGCGACATTTTTTCGACTGATGTGCGGATATGTGAACTCCATCACCATTGGCGCGGAGGAGGGCGAAGCAACACCTTCAACAAACATTTGTGCCTGCGACGTGCCAAACGAGTTGAAACGTTCGCTGGAAAGGATGCTCTCCAGTTCACGTTGCGACGTTGTACTGTGAGTCACGACAACAAAATATTTCCTTGGGAGGGTTGTACTGGTTTCCATGTCTCTCTCCTGAATACATACCAAAATTGGCTAAAAGAAAATCGGCAGGCGAGCAATAGCTTCCTCGGAAGTAATCGATAGGCAGGGTCTGGGCCCAAGATTGGCCCTCGATAAATTCCACTCGAACTGCTGCTATGTTATGGAGTTTTATTGTTATGGGTCGTGTTGACGCGCTCATTCAATTGCTTGATTTCAAACAGAAGCGGAGCAGAAAAGGAGCTGTATGGCTGCATTGGACGATCCTTCGTACGTTGCAAAAGGGATTGGCTGCCCGAGACTCAGGCAGTCGATATCAGACCCCGCAGCAGGCGATAGCCGTAGCCGCGAATGCTCTGAATCGCGTTTGTACCATACATGTCCTTGATTTTTCCACGCAAGCGACTGATTGATTTTTCCAGCGCCCGAGGGTCGTAGAAATTGGTATTGAGGCCCATGATGCCGGCGATTTCATCATGGCTCAGGATGTGATTGCCGGTTTGCGCAAAGGCTTCGAGAATCTTCATCTCGGCAAACGAAATATCGAGTTTCTTGCTCTTGTCCATCAGGCAAATGCGCGTCGGATCAAGCGTAAGACTGATGTTGCGCTGCCATTCTTCACTGGCAAAGAACTCCGCCAGTAACTCGGTACCGTCGTCGGAAAGCGTGTTGAGTTTGATACAAATATCAGCACCCGCCAGATAGTACTTGATCTTGTTGAAGGCGCCGCGACCGGTGATAACCGCGCAAATAATTGGCTTCAAGTTATCGCTGCGTAGATTTTCCACAAGCGCAAGATTGTCCTCGAGAGCCTGTGGGCTATCGATAATCAGGAATATTGCCCGGTACGATCCCACATGTTCATTAAAGTTATATGAACTAGCGTAGGCACTGGCTTCAAGCGCCATATCGCTGCGGACATGCTGGGCGATTAGCGTTCTAAAATGTTCGGCCACGCCACGGGTACGCCCCAGAGTAAGAACACCGGGTTCGTCATTTGTCGGGCGCGGGCTTCTAGTCGCCAAGTTCGCTGAGAGCATCGTGCATTGACTCGAATTAGGTGCTGACATCGGGATGTTAAAGCACCGGTTCTCATCTGTGACTGACAATTGGTAACATTTGCGCGGATTTTAGACGTGCCTCGCGAGATTTCTAACAATAAGTAAGCTTTTCAGGCTTTTAGTTGATTTTCTCGAGAGAGTGAACTACGGCTTAGATGATGGCGATATGCAATGGTGCCACTATTTTGAGCGTATTGCGACAGCTTTATTTATGTCGCTTTGCCACTGTATTGCCATCCAATAGACTGTGCGCTGGATCACACTTTATTGTGCGCACCAACTTTTTTCCACTCCAGCACTAAATTTATTCTTGAGTAGTTCGTCGGCCGACGATTACTAACATGACTTGAGTGTGGCTTTTGATAAGACATATTCTGCCGGCGCCGCGTCAGGCAATGGGTAATGGCGTGCCAATCTTTATTTCCGATACTCAATTCCTGAGTGCAGTTGACCGGTCGCTCTCAAAGAGCGCTCTGATGGAGGATTAATGGATTTCTGGACTTTTTTCCAGGTGTTGATATTAGGCGCGGTAGAAGGCCTGACCGAGTTCCTGCCGATTTCAAGCACCGGCCACCAGATCATCGTCGCCGACTTGCTGGAGTTCGGCGGTGAGCGCGCAATGGCGTTCAACATCATTATTCAACTGGGCGCCATCCTCGCCGTGGTCTGGGAGTTTCGGCCGAAGATCTTCGACATCGTCAAAGGCCTCCCCACCGAGCGCAATGCACAACGCTTCACCCTCAACTTGTTGATCGCGTTTTTGCCGGCCGTTGTCCTGGGCGTGCTGTTCGCCGACGCCATTCATGAATACCTGTTCAACCCGATCACCGTCGCCGTGGCACTGGTCGTCGGTGGCATCGTGATGCTGTGGGCCGAACAACGCAGCCATGTGATCAGCGTCGAACACGTCGACGACATGCGCTGGTCCGACGCGCTGAAAATAGGTTTCGTACAATGCCTGGCGATGATCCCCGGCACCTCGCGCTCCGGCTCAACGATCATCGGCGGCCTGCTGTTCGGCCTGTCGCGCAAAGCCGCCACCGAGTTCTCGTTCTTCCTCGCCATGCCCACCATGGTCGGCGCCGCCGTGTACTCCGGCTACAAATACCGCGAGCTGTTCCAGCCCAACGACCTGCCAGTCTTCGCCCTCGGCTTCGTCACCGCGTTCATCTTCGCCATGATCGCCGTGCGCGGTTTGCTGAAGTTTATTGCTAACCACAGCTACGCCGCGTTCGCCTGGTATCGGATCGGTTTTGGGTTGTTGATTCTGGCGACGTGGGTGTTTGGCTGGGTGAACTGGACCGCTGCTGCGGCAGCCTGAAGAAAAAGCCAGGCGGTTCTACCGCCTGGCTAAAGTGATGGGAAGGGCATCAACGCCCTTCAAGCAACTCAGCCGCCTGATCCAGCAATGCCAGCGGATCCTTGGCCTTGTGAATATCCACCGAAAGCAACTGACGAAACTTGCGCGCCCCCGGAAAACCCGTGCCCAGGCCCAGCACATGCCGCGTGATGTGATGCATCGAACCACCGGCCAGCAAATGCTCGGCAATATAAGGACGCAACTGCGCCAACGCCTCAGCCCGACTGATCACCGGCGCCGAACTGCCAAACAACTGCTGATCCACCTGCGCCAGCAAATACGGATTGTGATAAGCCTCACGCCCGAGCATCACACCGTCAAACGTCTGCAGATGCTCATGGCAGGCCTCCAGCGTCTTGATCCCGCCGTTCAGCACAATCTCCAGCTCCGGAAAATCCGCCTTCAGCTGCGCCGCCACGTCATAGCGCAACGGCGGAATGTCGCGATTCTCCTTCGGCGACAACCCCTCGAGAATCGCAATCCGCGCATGCACGGTAAAACTGGTACACCCGGCATCGCGCACCGTGCCGACGAAATCACACAGCTCCGCATAACTGTCCCGACCGTTGATGCCGATGCGATGCTTCACCGTCACCGGAATCGACACCGCATCACGCATCGCCTTAACACAATCCGCCACCAGTTGCGGATGGCCCATCAGGCACGCGCCGATCATGTTGTTTTGTACGCGATCGCTCGGGCAGCCGACGTTTAGGTTTACCTCGTCGTAACCGTGCTCCTGGGCCATGCGGGCGCAGGCGGCCAAGTCCAACGGAACGCTACCGCCCAACTGCAGCGCAAGAGGGTGCTCGGCTTCGTTGTGACGGAGGAAGCGTTCGTGATCGCCGTTGAGGAGCGCACCGGTGGTGACCATTTCGGTGTAGAGCAGGGCGTTCTTCGACAGCAGGCGTAGGAAGAAACGACAATGGCGGTCCGTCCAATCCATCATGGGGGCGACACTAAACCGCCGAGACAGCGTAGGCCTTGGTATTACTGGGCTAAAGCTCTGATTCTGTACCATTTTACTCAACGTGTATTCGGCGTGTTTTTGGGCGTTTTCAGGCGTTTTTCAGGTCTCGGTGGTACGATGTACCACTTCAAAACCGACGCGTACCACTTTCGATATGGCAGCTATCAGGGCAAGAAAACTGGCGGATGGGTCTGTGAGCTACACCGCTCAGATCCGACTCAAGCGTGATGGGGTGCAAGTCTACCAAGAGAGCCAGACCTTCGCCCGGAAACAGGCCGCCCAGGCGTGGGCGCGCAAGCGTCAATCGGAGTTGGATGAACCAGGTGCGATCGAGCGGGCAAGCCGCAAAGGCGCCACCGCTAAAGAAATGATCGACCAGTACCTGCGCGAAGTTGAAAAGGCGCGGCCGCTGGGCAAAACCAAGAAGGCCACGCTGACGGCCATCGGCGCCAGCTACTTCGGCAAGCTCAATGACACCGACATCAATACGCAGTGCCTGGTGGACTTCGCCCTTTGGCGAATGAGTAGCGAAGGTGGAGGCGTCCTGCCGCAAACCGCCGGCAACGACCTCGCGCACCTCGGCGCTGTGCTTTCTATCGCTCGGGACGCATGGGGCTATCAGGTCGATCCGCTGGCCATGGGTGGCGCCCGGCGAGTGCTGCGCAAGCTCGGCTACAACCTCAAGAGCCGCGAGCGGGACCGCCGTCCGACATTGGATGAGTTGGGTAAGATCCTGACGCACTACGAGGATATGCAGGCCCGGCGGCCAAGTGTCACCAACATGCTGAAGGTCGTCGGCTTCGCGTTGTTCTCAACCCGCCGTCTCGATGAGATTACGCGCATTCGCTGGGCGGACGTCGACGAGGCTGGCCAGCGAGTCCTGGTTCGGGACATGAAGAACCCCGGCCAGAAGATCGGCAACGACGTCTGGTGTTACTTGCCTGATGAAGCGTGGCAGATCCTCCAAACGATGCCGAAGGCCGGCGAAGACATTTTCCCGTACAGCCCTGAGTCTATTTCCACGTCCTGGGCGAAGGCCTGCAAGTTTCTTGAAGTCGTTGACCTGCACTTTCACGACCTTCGGCATGAAGGTGTCAGCCGGTTGTTTGAAATGGACTGGGACATTCCGCGCGTGGCGAGCGTGTCGGGGCACAGAGACTGGAATTCGCTGCGACGCTACACCCACCTGCGCGGTAAGGGTGATCGGTATGTAGGGTGGGAGTGGCACGAAAAGATATTGAGGGCGCCCGTCCAACTGGGCGCCGCATCAATGAAGTGGCTCAAAAGGCGGGTTTTAAGCCGTTGAGCTGGTTGTTTTCTTTCACAGCGGCGGCGCGTTGAAGGTCGAGGTAAGCCGCCAGGTCGCCGATGTGAATGCCCTTGGCGGACTTCTGGCTCGGCTCCAGCCGGGTGATCGGGATTTTGATCTGACCACTCAACACCTTGCGCTGGAACATGTCGGGCGTCAGATGCGTGAAGTAGTCCCGGCACACCCGATCAAGCGGAATTATTGCCTGGCCGTCGTACTGGGCCATCAAAATAAATGCTGTGTTCATGATGCTGCCCTCACATCCGAAACGATTGGTGAATGAACCTCGGCCGGGCTATTTCTTCCGCCGGCTTCGCGACCTCCGTCTGGATCTCGCAGACGAATCTGTGCCGTTGACGGTTGGTTGCAGTCAGGGCTTTGGTGAGTCCAGGAACAGCCTCGAGGCACTGTTCATATGCCGTATCGCCAATCCAGTGTTGCGCTGGAAACACTTGGCAATCCGTCCGAGACGCATCCGCGCATAGGTACAGCAACAGGAAAACCGTCATAGCGCGGCCTCCTGCTGCGAAACATTCGGTTCTATCCGTTTTGGTATTTGCATGGTGCTTCCTTCCTTTTCGGACGATGGGGAGTTGCAGCTCCCCGTTGTTCGCCCCGTGATTCAGTTCAGCGCGCGTAGCGCCGAGGTTGGTTGTTCTTCGCTTCAGCCCGCGCCGCCATCAGCTCGGCCCATTCGTCAGCCTTGCGCTGCTGCCGGATCCGGCTACAAACCTGGTGCTTGCGAGTCGATCGAGCTTTCCCGCAAATGTCACATCGGCTCGGCAGGTCCAGCCGGTGGCTTGCCATGGGAGGGCGTGTGCGTTTCGTTGCTGAGACGTCCACGCTCAAGCCTCCCCGAGTAATGCGCGAGTGAGGGCGTTCCGCTGGCCTTGGTGCGTGAGCTTGTTCAGAGGCTGAGTTGAGCGGCGCCCGTTGCGGGATTTGACGATGGCGACACCGGCCGAGATTTCCGCGATGGTTCCTTCACGCACGCTGAAACTGACGCTGTGGCCAGTGCTGCGGCCGACCACATAATTCACGTCATCACCGACGTTGAAGGTGTTCGTGATAGCCTCTGTGCCGCTGCCACTTGGGTTTTGTGCTTGCATGGTGCTTCTCCTTTGGGGTGGTCGGTGCCGAGGGGTTGCAGCCCCTCGGCACCACTTCTTTTTCCGGCTTGACCGGTGTTCAGATTTCTTGTGCAGCCCAATCTTTTTTCAGTTGTGACCAGATCGCGTGGCCGTTATCGATGTACTCGTGCACCTCCATTTCGGGGCGCTGATCCATGTGCAGCAGAGCGATACAGTCGTTGAAGAGGGCTGTATCGAGACCGCGTAGATCGGTCAGGGCGAACGGGAATACTTGGCCGTTGTAGAGACTGAGCAGGAAGCGCCCGACGATTCGGCTTTGCCCTGAACAACGCTGAGCAACCGGCAGCAGGCGATGCAGGGCGGCGATACCTGCGGCTCGGATTGCAGGGCGCTCGCGCTCTTCTGCGGCGAATCGTTCGCTGATCGCCTTCAACGCGTCGGCGCCGATAGTGGGTTGTACTTGCATGGTGCTTCTCCTTTGGAGGCTCCGGCGTTGCAGCGCCTGGAGTAAATCCCGAGCGAGATTCAGTAGGGAATGAATTCCGGATGAATGCAGTCCGTGACCACATTCAAAGAGCGGCGCCGTTGTTCATCCGATAGGCCCAGCAACAGACTGAGGACATCCACCAGTGCCATCAGCTGCCCGCCGTTCTTGGCGGCTCGGCGGCTCAATTGTTCGGGATGTTGTTCGAGAAGAGTGGCGGCGTAGGCATTAGCCAGCCTGTTCACGGTGCTGACGGTTTGCGCGGCGCGTTGATCCAGCGCCTTGCAAAACGCACCACCTTGCTCGGCTGTGAGTGAGTTCAGAAGCGCTACGTTGCTTCTGCCATCGGCCGTGTGGCACCCCATCAGCCTGATACGCACAACCCGACTCTCGAACGCCTCGCTCCACTTGGGAGGGAAATGGCTGGAGATCATCACGGCGCCACTGAACGTGATGTTTTCGACACCTTGCGTGCTGCAGTAGAGAGCATTTCCACTGTTGAACAGCGGTCGAAGCTCATCCCAATCAAAGTCAGAGTCAGTGTGCGAAGGTTCACAGTAGAAACTCGCAACGCCATTGCCGGTGTTGGCGAGCGTGCGTAGACGCCCCAAGCGTGTTGCGCGGTAAGGGTCGCACTCAGAAAAGTTGTCCTGTCCGAGCAGCTTCCACAGATAGGTCTGCAAGGTGGACTTGCCGCTGGCGGCTGCGCCTTCGATGTGCAAAATCGGAAAGCTCATTTGCTCTTCGCGGATGGCTTCAGCGTGCCTTGCACCCATCCACCACGCGAGGGCAATAACGCCCCGTGGGCCGAATGCTTCCCAGAAATTCTCGAAGCGGATAGCGGTTTTCAGTTCGTTTTGCATCGGTGTAGCTCCTTTGGTTACAGCGGATTACGCGCTCTGAAAAATCCAGCAGCGCACAGTGGTGGGTTTGTTGAACATCGCGTTGCCGGCCGCTTGTGAGGCGCGCACGGCGCTGTAAACGGCCTTGTTGGATTCCAGCCATTTGTGGCTGCGGCTGTTGACCAGCAGCCCGCGCAGGGTCTTGAGGTCGGCGAGGTTCTGCCGATGCTCGCTGGCCTTTTCGGCGAACTCGTTGAGGTTGATGGCGATGAGTTTAGGGTCGGTGCTGTGGTTGACCTGCGGGCCTTCGCCCAGGCTTTCGAGGTATTCGTAGACTTCCCAGAATTCGGCAACCAGCGGATGGTCGGCACTGATCGCGGCTTGTCGCTCCAGCGCCATGACCATCAGTGCTTGGTGTGTCGTAGCGACGTGGTTGTCATCCAGCGGGCAAACCAGGCGCAGACAATCGACCAGGGCCATCAACTGGCTGTGGTTCTTGATGATCCGTTCCACGCGGATTTCTTTGAGCTTGCGCAGCTGCTGCTCATGGACCAGCACGCGTTCGGCGAACTTGGCCATCACCTGCGCTTCGGCGCGCACGGCGAGCAGCAGGAAGTGGCTCAACTGTTCAACCGGGATCAGGTTCAGGTTGTCGGCGGCCGCGCGGCTCTCGGTGGTGACTTCCGGGCGCGCAAAGTGGGATTTGATAATCCGGGTCAGGATCGCTTCTGAGGCGCTGACATCGGCGTTCTGACTGATCGCAATCGCGCCCCGAAACGGTGGTTCGTAGGTCTCGTTGCCGCTGGTTTTCATGCCCTTGGTGCCGAGCGTGCCGCCGCCGTAGAAGTCTTTCAGTTCGTCCCAGTCGAAGCCCTTGGCGTGCGCTTTATCCGGCTCGTTGCGATCGCCCTCGATCAGCACGACCGGCATGTTGGAGACTTGGCCCATGGCACGCTGGCGTCCGGCACGGGTCGATTTCGACGGGTCAAAACCTTCATGCTCGCGGCCGAGCAGTTTCCACAGGAAAGTCAGCAGCGTGGTCTTGCCGGCGCCGGCTTCACCGGTGACCTCAAGGAACGGAAAGGACTTGTACTGCGCGCGGATCTGCTCGGCGAACAGCGAGCCAAACCAGAACGCCAGCGCGACGATGCCCTTGGCGCCAAAGCACAGCCACAGCATCGGCAGCCAGTCGGTGCGGTACTGCTTGCTGTCGCGCTGAATGTGCATGGCGATCGACTTCTGCAGCGTCTTCAGCCGCAGCTTGCCGAACTCGAAAAAGTCCTCCTTGTTCACCACGCTGACGATGCCGCCGCGTACCGCGAGGTCGCCAAACACATAGCAGCCGTGCAATTTGCTGTAGCCGATAAAGTCGATGGTCTCGACGGTCTTGAGGCCGAACAACTGATCTTTCATGATCTTGTCGAGTTGCTGCCCGCTGCCGGTGAACACGGCGCCGGCGGCCATGCTGAGCAAGCGTTTCTTGAACTCGCTGGCGGCCGCAACCTGGCCACCGGTGAAGGTGTTTTTGACGCTGCCGCTGTCGTGCGGGAAATCGACGCGGAAGTAGTACCAGGATTCGTCGGTGACTTCGTTGCGCTGGAAGTACAGCGCCTGCGGGTAGCAGTTGGCGATTTCCACCACGCCGCCGCATTGGCGTAGGGCCTTTTCGCGACGCTGCTTTTCGTTGAGCAACTGGTCTTCGTGGCGCTCGGAGGACTCCAGCGCCTGCATGGCCTTGTTGAATTTCTCCAAGTCCATCTTGAACCAGTAGAGCCGGCTGTCGAAGCCGAAGTGAAATTCGTGGCGCTCGCGCCATTCGTACATCAGCACGCCTTTCTCAGACGCGCTTTCGGCGATTAACAGGGAGCCGTGATAGCGAGCGGTGGCCAGGTCCTTGTCGATCTGCTCGGCACGTTCGCTCTCGCCATCGATGAATGCCCAGCGCTGATGCAGGTCGTTCCAATCCACCTTGCGGCTGTCCGATTGGGGAATCTGTGCCGCTTCGCATTCGTAACCCAGGGCGCGAGCCTGACGCACCCAACGCTTGGTGTATTTGTGCGCGCCGGGTTCGTTATCCAATGCCCAAATGAGCTTGGGCAATTTACCGCCGCGTTGTCGGGCCAGCTCTTTCAGAGACTCCTCGGGGAAGAAGGCAGACGACATTGCCGACACGGCTGCAATGCCGTTATGCACCAGAGCGATGGCGTCGAAGATGCCCTCGACAATCCACAGCTCTTTGACGTCCAGCAGCTCGACACATGGCGGGCACCACCAGTACCCACGCGGGCTATCGCCAGGCTTGAACCGCGCTTTCATCTTGCCGAACCGGTGCGGCCGGTCGATCAGGCGCTCCCAGTAGCCACCTTTCTCCAACGCGAAGCGCACCGTTGCGCTGCCGGCATTCAGTTCGCCGGAGAAATACGTTTCCTGCGTGAACCAGCCTTGAATCAGATCGAGCCGAAAGCCCCGGGCAAATTCCAGGTAGGCACGAGCGGTGGCGCTGGGGTGTTGCTCGCTGGCCGGGGCGCGCTTGCTCCAGTCTTCGAACAGGTCTTCGTAGATTTCTTTGACATGCCAGGTCTGGCCACATTTGCCGCGGCCGCAACGGATCATCCACGGGTCATCGTGGAAGGCATACAGCTCCTTTTTCTTGCATGCCGGGCATTCGCCCTGGCGCATGTATTTGCCAGCTTTGTGTTTGAGTCCGTAGTCGGATTCAAGGCGTTGCAGAATGTCGGCGCGCAAATCGTGTTTCATGTTCATCGGGGCTTACTTCACTTCGCCGAGACTGTGTTTAAGGGCGCCAATCAGGCGTTTTTGCGCGGCCATTACGGGGAAGGCCGACAGCAGCGAGCCGTGCCGTAAACCCTCGGGAATCATGCGAAAGCGATCGTCATACCAGTACTCGTTGAACTGCATCGAGTACTGAGCGCGCAGTGCCTGGAGCAGGGCTTCGGCCTGTGCACGGGGCAGTTTTGCGGTGATGGCGATGTCGATTTCCATGATCCACCTCGGATTTCAGGCAAAGCTCACCCAAACCCACGGGAAGCGGGGCAGGGCGGGGTTGTTTAAATAGGGGTTACTGAGGGTGGTGCTTGTGCGCGGAACCGCGCTGGGCGAGCAGGCTTTGCGGCAGCAGCCTCGCCGGTACCGGGTAGCGCAGATCGGCCCGGGTGTCGATCAAGTGCACGACCGTGCAGCCGGGGCTGTTGCCCCAGTCCACGCCGATCCACTTACGCTGATTGATCACCTGCAATTCAGTCCAGGCGTTGTGCACCAGGCGCTCCGCCATAAAGACAGGCACCTCCAGCGACGTGGCCAGGTGGCGAACGCAGTTTTCATAGAGCAGATCCGAGTCCACCAGGTACTGCGCTTCGTGCCGTTGCAGGTAAGCGAACGCGGCGCGCTGCATGCTGCTGCGGTAGTCGTGGGTCAACTGATCGTGGTTCATTGCGCACACTCCATTTCCATTTGGTCGAGCAGGTCGGGTTGATCGTTGGCGGTTTTCATCGCGGCGCGGCGCAAGGCGATGTCAGCGATGGGCAAACGCACTGATGGATTGGCCATGCCGCTGGGACTCATTTCGTGAGTCATCTCGAACTCAGCACGCACCGACCAGCCGCAGGCCTCGTTGGTGCATTGCAGATAGGCCACGCGCAGGAAAATGTGTGTGCCTTCGCTGGTGCGGATACGCATGCGGCCGAGGCAGTGCGGGCAAACCAGTTTGTATGTACTCACCCAGCGATCCCCCGACCGTGCAGTTGAATGGTGGCCAGCACTTCGGCGTAGCGGGCGGACATGTAGTGCATCAGAGCGTTGATGATTGCTTGGGCTTCGCAGGACTCGATGACACCGTCGTCGAGTGCTTTGGCAATGATCTGATCAACCATCCCGCGCTTGGCGGCGGCTTTGACTGACCGGTTGTACAACTCGACGTTGTCCAGATCCGCCGATGCTGTCAGCGGGACGAACATTCCGCCGTATTTGGCTGCGATGTAATCCGGCAGGAAGGTTGTTCCTGCTACCTGTTCGAGGCGATGAATGTGGTCGTCGCTCAGCGGTCGGCTGCCGGCGTTTTCATAAGCCTGGTTGTCGAACTTTTTGAGTGGCATTCCCAAGTCAGCAGCGGCATAGATGCGGCCTCCCTGATAGGCGCCGATCACTGCACTGACTACGTCTTTCCTGTTGGCTAGAACTGGGCGTTTCATCTTCTGGTTTCCTCCCTGAGCCAACAGGCTTAGTTTTCAATCACGCCGTCTTTGATACCGAGCAGCACAGCGGCGCGATGAGACTCGCCCCGCAGACATTTCTTCTGTCCGTTCAGCACGGCATACACCGTAGAAGGCGTGAGGTTGTGTTGATCGGCCCAATCCTTGGCAGATAGACCTTGATGCGCGAGGCGCTCGCGGGCGCCTTGGCACGCTTGCTCCGTGGGGTATCCGTTCGGCATAGTCTCGTTTCGTGTGATTTCGTGTGATGACAGGCGAAGTATTTCCCATGAATGTGGGAATGTCAAATCGCTATGGAGACATTTGTGGGAATTGGTGATCGCCTGAAAGAAGAACGCGAACGGTTGGGCTTCAATCAAACCGATTTCGCAGCTAAGGCTGGTGCCTCAAAAAACAGCCAATACAACTACGAGAAAGGCGAACGTAGCCCCGATGCGACCTATCTAGCCGCCGTGGCTGAGAAGGGAGTCGACGTGTTGTATGTGGTGACCGGTGAGCGCAAGCCCACAACGGTCGAAAGCATCAGTCCCGACACGGCAAAATTTCTTGAGTTCTATCAGCGCGTCACGGACTTGGATCGAGAGGTGCTGCTTCGTATGGTTTCGGCTTTTGCAAAAGCCGCGAGCATTGATGGGAAAAAAGAGAACGACTGACTTGGGCAATGACTGCTCAGGTGTGTAGGCGCAACACGCCGGCCACGATGGCCGGCTTTTTCATGGATATAGAAAGGAGCGGTTCGAATGGCTTTGAAGCCCTGTAAGTCTTGCAAACACAAAGTAGATATTTCAGCGAAGGTTTGCCCCAGCTGTGGCGTTGCCGATCCGGGAGTCACCCTGGGCCAGAAGATCGGCGGGTTTGTCATTCTGGTAATCATCATCGCTGTGACAGTGTCGATGTGCTCAAGGGGTAACAAGGACGAGCCTGTCGAAAAGGTAACGCAGAGTGTTGCGACGAAGGCTTACACGATCACTAAAGACGATTTCCAAGAGGGACGACCTCGTAAAGTTGAAGTCGTCTTACCCAAGCGTGTAAGTGACGCGGAGCTGGCTGAAGTGGCCAAGGCCGTTCGTGCCGACACGAAGTCCAAGCCCAAGACGACATTCATCGGCTTCAGGATCGAAGGTCAAAACGACAAGGCGTACTGGGCCAATGCCAGTTTTGATCCTGACTACAAAAGCTCCCTCATCGGCCTCAGCGCCCAGGACTATCAGCACTTGCAAGCTCTCGACCTGAAGACTTACCCCGACAAGGTTGGCAGTTGGTTACGTGATGGTGCACTTGGCCACGTGATGGTTCTGTACAAGCGAAACGGCAAATACGCCATCGACTCAATTTTCCCTAACGGTGGAAAAAAATACAGAGAGCTATCAGGCGAAGAAGCTTCCGGATGGTGGGCTGCGCCTGGATGAGCCTGAAAACAGCTTCGGCGAGTACTACGTGGTCGACGCAAAGGGAAACTTGCAGGGATGGGGTGAGAACGGTGCCTATATGACGCTTCCACCTCGTTCGCCAGCGCTGTAAGGCTTGGGCAACTGCTACTTACATTTCCAACGTGGTGCATAGGTTCGGGAGCATCCATCTGGGAGGCGACACCCATTTACTCCAGACCCAAATGATTTGTAGGGGCTGGTGGCACAGAAAAAACGTGCTGAGAATGGGTGACTCCCGGGCGGTTCAGGTGCTGCGAAAAGTGCCCTGCCCATCACAAGGAAATGGAGTACGTACGATGGAAAACCTTACCCCTTTGGAGCACCTCTTTTTGCACCTTCTTGCGCAGCTAGATGACCAGCAGCGCCAAGATGTGCTGAGAATCATGGAGGCGCTTGTGCAGTCATCGAAGTAAGGCGGAGTTAGTAAGAAAGGGTCCCGGTGCTTTGCCGGGGCTTTGAGGTTGGTCTAATAGTATGTTTTGTTTAGGGTCTTCAATTTATGTCAATGAATTCTAAGGTGGCGGCAGATATAGGTCATAAACCTCTCTCTCAAACGGTCTCTTTTTGGCTGGCTCTCGCTACACCAATAGTTTTGGGGTTGGGGCTTGGAGTGGTTATCGGGGTGAACTCTTCGCTAGGTGGTGTATGTTTGTCTACTATTTGTATCAATTACTTCATTGAGGTTTATAAGGTTCCAATCACTATTTCAGGGCTGTCTCTCCCACTAGTTGCTATGGTGGCCGCTATTCAAAGGTCAAAAGAAGCATTTGTTCAGATCGAAAATGGGCAGAAGCAATATTCTGAGGCTGTGAGTAATAACAGGTTTGGTAATTTCCTTAAGCATCGAGAGGGTTTTTACAAGCTTGTAGAGAACTTTCGAGAGATAGAATCAAATAACAGAGATTCAAGTGAAGTGCTCGTGGATGTAGGGTATCTTTACATAAGGCTATTCCCTAAGAATAGCTTTCGATCGCTAGAGTTTGAACAGAAGTTAACTGGTTCATGGCTAATACTTAGCCAAAGATTTCAAAGGATGGAAGAGAATATACAGGGAGCGATGAGCTATCCTGGGGCTTTTGAGATGGCAGATTTTCTAAAAGACCTTCAAATAGTGCTAAATGTATTGACTATTCGTTTGGCTCCATCAGTTTATTGTGAGTATGAGCGTGATGAGGAAGTTTTTCGTTCGATGATTCGTGGGGCTGATGAAAATATTGACAATGTGATCGAGACAGCTACCCTTGCTTTAAGGTTATATTTGGCAGTTAGCTCGTATGCTGGATTTGATGCTGCGCTTTCGCGGCATAATATTTTTTATAGTCTGAAAGTGTTTGAAATGCTCGAGCTCACTAAAGTCAATGTGAAATTTGATTTGGTTCGTTAGGCTTTGGTGACGCTGTAATAGTCAAGATTGGTCATGTTGAGATGGTTCTAAAATCTGGTAGTCGTTAGCGTATGCGCGATGAGGTAAGGCGGGAGGGGTTCTGGTTCTTTTAGACTTGTATTAACCTAATAACTAAAAGAACCCGGCCTCAAACCGGGTTTTATTTTTATATCACGAAGAAGAAATCGACGTTGCTAAGGGGTGGCGGCATCTTTAATTTCAACTTCATCATTAACAGCGTCTTGAACATTATTTAATGTGGTGTTTTTTTGCGCTGAGATAGGTTTGTAAGAAAAGTCTTCGCTCAAGTCTCTTGCCATATGGCTTTTTAATACCTCTATCTTAAGAGCTGTTTGTTCTTGGAATTTTTCATGGTCGGTTATGTTTAGGTGTTTTGCAGATGAGTGCACCGTTTCGCGTGCAACTACTAGAAGCTTGGCGAGAGTCAATCTGTCACCATGAATTTTGAATATTTTCTGTATCATTGAATATGCAAGCTTCCAACTATAAAATATGGCGAGGCCGAAAATTGCTGCGAATGGAATTCTTAGGATAAAGGCTGCAAGTACATCAATTGCTGATTTGTATTCGGCTGTGAGTAAATTTCCAGCGCCAACGTAAACTTGATAGGTTGAAAAGATTATCGCTAGTAATGGGAGTGCTATTAAGGCGGAGTAAATCTTTGCTTGTGATTTTCCCTCTTCTACGTAAGGTCCATACTCGTCAGAAATAAGGTTTCTATCGTTGGTAAGCTTCTGTAGTTGTGTCTTTAAATCGGCGATGTTTTTATTTAAGTTTTCTGCCTGTTGTGTAAGTTGTTCTGTATTGTTTTTTGCTTCTACGGATTTGCTCTCGAAATGTTTTGTCTCTAATTCGATTTGCTGAAGTTTTATTCTCGAGCTTTCTAAAGTTGCCAGCGCTTTTTCACTTTCTGCTTTTGTTTTTTGTTGAAGGGTGGATAGTGATTCTATTTCTGCTTCGAGTTCGGCTTTTGCAGCATGGACTCCTGCAATCAGGTCGTTGGCGTCTGAGATTTCTGATTTCGCATCAAGCTTGTATTGCGCAATTGTCCGTTTTAATTCAATGACTGCTTCAATGTCTTCTGCATATTTTACTAGTTGATCTTGGTTTGCGCCGTACAGTTCGATTTTTTTGATTTGTGGTTTCAGAAGTAGTGTCGTGCTAGATATCTCAAACCACTCGCAAAAACGTTGAACCCAAACAAAAGCATAGGACTGATTGTACTGTATGGCTGCCTGGTAGGGCTCTCTACCCGAAACTTTTATGGTTACTGTAGTGTCCTTAGATATCTTTTCTGGTTTGTCTCCATATATATAGATTAGCCGAAGGTAGGTTAGACTTTCAGGCGTGAATCTTCGTGCTGCACTCGTGGGTTTTACGCCACCCGGAACTCCGCTTTCTGTCAGGAGTGTTTGAAACTGTGGTGTAGATTTCCAGAACGGATTCTGAGTCTGAACCAGCGCTGGTAGCTTTTCCTCGAGAGTAACCAGGCTGCTTTCGAGATCTTCTTGTGAGTTTTCAGACATGGCTATTTTCCATTTTTACGATATCCAGTACCACAATAGCAGAATGGCACATTGCCGCTATTGAAGTTTCTTCCATTCGCGATCTACTGCCCGCTTGGCCGTCTTCTCTGTGGCATACAACCAACGTAACCGCCGCGGCTTGGTTTGATCCCCAGCCGACATTTTCTTCTCCTTTCCGGTTTTCTTATCACGGTAGTACGCGATGATTCCCGTGAAGTCTCCTTTATTCTCCTCTGCCAGATCCTCAACAGTGTCCTCCGGTAACTTGCTCTCCAGCTCAAGGCTGACGGTGTAACCGTTATCTGCGCTGAGCGTGTGTTGCACATTTCCGCCGTACCAAATGATTTCGTCGATCTCAGGCTTCACACCTTCCAACGTATAGGTCAACTCAGGTATCAGATCCGGTCTGCCCATGGCCAGGGTATAGCTGAGCGTCGCGCTGCCACGTTGTAGGCGATTGAACTCGGCCCGCGCGGCGCGCAGGGCTGACTGTCGGTCACTGTAGGTGTGCCGCAGATCCTTAAGGTTTTCGCCACCGCCGGCGATAGCTTCTTGTTTCTTGGCGCTGTTCACGTCGTAAAAGTAAGCCCGCACGCCGTCGTAGCTGTCGCGGTCGGCTTGCAGGTAGCGGTGCTGGTCGCCATCGGTGCGGGTGAGGGTGATGTGGGGCAATTCGGCGCCGCTTGCTGTCTTGCCGCCGCCGGCGGGTAGGCATAGCAGGCAGCCGGCTTTGACGGTGACCACGGCGTCGAACTCTTCGCCTACACGGCTGATCAGGTTGGCGTCGGATTCGTTGGCCTGGTCCAATTGCAGGATGGGCAAACCGTCGAGGGCGCCGGCGATGGTTGCGGTCAGTCCGTTGCCCAGGGCGATATCGCCCAGTACGTCGCCAAGCGTGGTGTTGCTCCAGCTGCGTTCGCGTCTGGTCTTCAAGCCTTTGCGCAGGTCGGCCGAGCGGGCGCGGATACTCAGCACGTCGGGCGCGCCGGAATGCTCGGTTTCATCAACGGTGTAAGTGCCCTTGTCGACCAGTCCGGTATCACTCCAGCCGAGCCACAGCCGAATCACCGCACCCTTGGGCGGGATGGCGAGCAGTCCGTCGTGGTCGCTGAGGGTGATGCTCAGTTGATCGGCCTCGATGCCGCGATTGTCGGTCAGGTCGAGGCTCATCAGGCGCGGGCTGATCAGTTGGGCGATGTCATTGCCGTCCACCGTGATGCGGAAGGCTGGCACCGGGTAGGCCGCCTCGCGTTTGTAGCGCTCGATGGTCTTGTCCAGAAAACCGGTGACGCGGGAGAGGGCGGCATCGATCACAGCAGCGCCCTCATGATGCTGACGCCTGCGCTGGTACCGGCGCCGATCAGGTCGATACGGTCGTCATCGATGCGCTTGAGGCTGAGGGTGAATTCGATTCGGCGCGGCGTTCCGTCGCGAAAGAAAATAGTCTTGGTTTCGCTCAGGCTTTCGATGATCCACAGGCCGTAGATGCGGCCGCTGCCTTCGACCATTGGCCATGCCTTGCCGGTGTTGGCCATCAAGCGCAAGGCGTCGAGGCTTAGGGCGCTGCCGGCGAGTTCCGGCAGGATGATGCCGGGCAGAGTGATGGAGTCATCACCACGGCCGACGAACTGGCGGGCCGGCGCGGCGCCGACGCGGTTGCTGCTGGCGTGGCGCCATTCGGTTTGGCGTTGCAGTTCCTGGTAGGCGGCGGTGGAGAGGCTGAAAACGAACATGCCCAGGGCAAGCATCATGGCGGGTTACTCCAAGTCGGACAGTTTGCTGCGCTGGCGGGCGCTCTTTTCGCTGGAGGCGCGGGCCAACTCGGCGCGCACGGCGCGGGCGATGGCGCGCTCGTCCATGCCGGGCGTGGTGTGGATGTTGATTTCGTAGGTGTCGTGGCTGTCGTAGGCAGCGGCCGTCGCCGGGCTGATGGGCGCGCGATTATCGATCGACACTGAAGAGGATGCGGCGGCGCCGGTCGGCAACTGCGGCAGCCCAATGGCGCCGAGCGGGCCAGCCACGGCGCCGAGCGCACGTTGCCCGGCAGACACGACTTGTTTACCCATGTCGGCGACGGCGCCCAGCGGGCCATCCTGGCCACCTTGCAGACCTTGGGTCAGCCCGGCCATGGTGAAGCCGCCGAGTGCGGTGAACACGCGAGACGGGCTGTGGATACCGAGCTTTTCCTTGAACATGTTGATGGCTGAATCAGCCACTGAGCTGACGGCGTTTTTGATCTGGCCCAACCCTGCGAGCAGTCCGTTGACCAGGCCGTTGACCAGCATGTTGCCGAACTCGGTAAAGCGGCTCGGCAGATCCACTCCGAGGTAGCTCAGTACGCCAGCGAAGGCCTGGTAGATCAGACCGATGGGGCTGAAGTTGGCGAGTGTGGTGATGATGCCACCGATGCCGCCACTGAAGCCGGCTTTGATCTCAGTCCAGGCGTCGCTGAAGTAGAGTTTCACCGCGTCCCAGTTGCTGTAGATCAGGTAAGCCGCACCGGCGAGCACTGCAACGACGGCACCGATGGCCAGCGCCACCGGGTTGGTGGCGAGGCCCCACAGGGCAATGCTGACGGTTCGGAGGGCGGTTACCAGTGCGCCGCTGAGTGTGCTGGCCAGCGTGCGAAGGCCTTGGCCCAGCATGGGGAGTGCATTGCGGGCCAGACCGGTGATGGTCGGGGCGAGCTTTTGCATGATTCTCAGCGTGCCACCACCCTGCATGCCGAACATCGCCATACCGTAACGAATCACGGCAAATGGGCCGAGCAGGCTGGCCATGCCGATGGCCAAGCCGCCGAACACGAAGGACAGACCCGCCACCAGTGCCACGACTTTGACCAAGCCGCCGGCGAGTTTCCGGGTTCTCTCGCGCCCAGGCGCCGACGTTGTTGGCGACTGCGCCGAGGGTGTTGATTAACTCCTTCAGTTCAGGGGCAACCGCGGCGCCGAACTCCGCCATGGCGTTGGTGAAGCTGCCTTCGGCGGCTTCCATAACGTTGGTCAAGGTGCTGAGTTGTTCGTTGACGCGCGTGCGCAGGTCCGCCTGATTCTGGAGCTTCTGCTGCACCTCTTTGTAACCCGCCAGCCCCTTGTTCATCATGGTGTTCAGGGTGGTCATGGTTTCCGAGTCATCACCGAACAAGTCCTTGATGGTCTCGGTACGGTCTTCGTCGTTCAGCGCCTTCAGCTTTTCGACCTGGGCGAACAGATTCTCCAGCCCGGCGAAGTTGCCTTCCTTGTTGGTGAAGCTGAATTGAATTTTCTGGCCCTTGAGTTGGCGGATTTTGTTGACGTCGTCGACCTTGTCCTTGTTCAAGCCCGCCTGAAAGATTTTGCGGAAGGCGTTACCGGCCGCACCACCCTCCATGCCGGCCTGATCCATCATGATCAGCAACGGGGCCAGTTCGTTGGCAGCCTCAATACCGGATTTCTTGATGGTGTCCATCACCGGGGCGATCTTGCTGAAGCCCTGCAGCATGTTGGTTGAATCGACACCGGAGTAGAACCCGCGCTGAATGGTGTCCATCAGCGCCATCATGTCCTTCTCGGACGTGCGCGTGGCGTCCTGCATCTTGGCGGCGAACTCGGCGGCTTCGGCCACCGGCATTTTCAACTGCACGCCCAGGTACGCGGCGGCTTCGCCGGTACCGCCGAGGATGCTTTGCGCGCTGAGGCCTTGGCGCCGCAGCATGGTCATCATTTCTTGAAAATCGGCGGTGGTACCAGGCAAGCGGTCGCCGAGTTTGGTGGCGAGGTCGGTGATCTTTTGGAAGTCCTCGGCGACCTTGCCGGTGTTGTCCATCATCGACACTTTCAGCTGCGTGGCGGAGTCTTCGTTCGGTGCAAATGCGCCCACGGCTTTGGCTATGGGGCGGCTGGCCGCGTAACCAACGCCCAACCCGGCCGCACCGTTGACCGCCATGTCACTGGCAAGGCCTTGGGTCTTCGCCAGCTTGGCGCGCTCGGTGGCCATGCGTTTCTGCTGGGCATTCAACGCGACCAGTCGCTTGCCCTGTTCGCTAATCGTGATGTTGGTGGCGCCGATCTGCTCGCGCAATTGGCGTTCGTGGGTGCCGAGGTCTTTGGTGCTGATCCCTGCGCTGTATAGCTTCGAACGCAGTGTCTGTAATTGTTCGGACTGCTGCTGGTGTTGTTCCTTGAGCCGCTGGGCTTCACGCACGGCGGTGCGAAAGTCCTTGGCCAGAGCCTTGGTGGGAACGCCCGTAGCGGCAAACTGCTGACTGAGCGCGCGCACTTTGTCGCGGGCCGAGGTGAGGGCGGTTTCGGTCTGTTCAGCGGCGGCGCGCTGAGTGCGCCAGGCGCTGACGTCTTTTTGCTGGGCGTTGAGTTCCTTGAGACGGTCGCGCGCGTCCTTGAGTGCGCGGGCAGCGCCGATGCTGCCCTTGTCGATGGCCTTCAGGGGGCCGCTCGCCCGGTCAATCGCGTTGAGCAGTACCTGAAGTTTTAAGTCATTCGCCATCGGTGGAACTCCGCACCCTGGCGCGCTCGCGCCAGTCCATCAGTTCTTGCAGGCCGAGCTGATCCATATCAGCCGGCGCCCAGTGAAAGACCACGGCCAGATCGGCCATGGCGTCCTCTACGCAACGAGGGAGGCGTCCGTCTTCACCGACCTCTGCAACAAAAAATGCGCAACCTTGTTGCCGCAAGCCAGCAGATCGGCCGGGTCCATGCCGGCGGCTTCGGTGGCGGTGATGCTTGGCGAGGTGATGCGCGGCAACACCTTGAGCAGGGCGGCGACGTCGAGGTTCAGCAGGTCCACCAGGTGCACGCCGCGCAGTTCACCGGATGACGGTTTGCGCAGGGTGAGGCTGGTCATGTAGGACTTGCCGCGAACGATGGGCGTGTCGAGGGTGACGGTGTTGTCATCGACTGCCGGCAGGGCTTCGGTGTTGGTGTCTTCGGTGTTCATGTGTTGCTCCAGTTAAGGGATTTAGGGGGCGGTCAAAGGCCGATGGCAGAACGCTGTTTCTCCAGCATGTCCACGCCGTTGACCTTCTCGATGAAGTTGAGCAAGTCGATCTCGATGATGTCTTCGTTGTCGACGATCAGCTTGTAGTAGCTGCATGTGGTGGTGATGCTGTGTTCGGTGTCTTCACCAGGCGCCGCGTCGCCCATCTCGATGGTTTCGTGACGTCCACGCACGATGATTTCCACAGCGCTGATTTCGCCGGTGTCGTCCTGCTGGAAAGAGCCAGCAAAGCGCAGCTGCACGCCGGACGCGTTGACGCTGCCGAATTGCCGAAGCGCGATCAGATCCAGCCCGCCGGTTTTCCATTCGAACTGGATGCCGTCATCGGAGAAGCCGAGGTCTGCCTTGACCGGGCCGTTCATACCGCCGCCGCGATAGCTTTCCATCTTGCGACCGAGCGGCGGCGGGGTGACGCTCTTGGCAACGCCCTGGTAGGTGTTGCCGTCGTTGAACAGGTTCATGTTTTTGAGTTTGCGAGGCATTGCCATGGCGTTGGTCTCCGGGGTACGGACTCCCCCGCAGGGGAGCGCCGATTCAGGCGTTCACTTTGCTGGCGAACTGGATCAGGTAGCGGTCGGTGATGCGCTGGCGAAGGGTCAGGTCTTCCAGCGGCGGCACGGGCGTGTAGTCATAGTCGAGGTACAGCTTGCCGGCCTTGAGGGTGTCCTTGTCGTTGATGTCTTCCGGATACCAGCAGTCGCCGCCGATCAGGTAGCCGCTGCCGACCATTTCGCGGAACTTGGCCTTGATGCTTTCGATCATGTCGCGCACCAGGGACGGGTGCATGGGCTTGTCCACGGCCCACATCTGCGCTTCGGCCATGGTGTCGGCGAGGATCTGCGCGGTGCGGGTGTAGTTCTCGAAAGCAAACAGCGGATCGTCATTGCACGTGCGGCTGCCCCAGAAGCGGAAACCGCCCTCGTTGATCAAAGTGGTGACTTCGTTGCCGTTGAGGTAATTGGCATCGGTGGCCGGGTTTTGCAGATCCCAGAACACGTCGGCGCTAATGCCGGTAACCCCGTTAACCGCGACGTTGGACAGGGTTTTGTGCCAGCCCACTTCCTGATCGATCTTGGCGCGCAGGCCGAGGGCGCGGGCGACGGCCGAGGCTTTCACCGTGGCGCTGGTGACGGTGTCCCAGTTCTGGAAGTCTGGCCAAATCACCATGACCTCCCGGGCGCCAAAGTTCTCGCGATAGGCGACGGCTTCTTCCTTGGTTTTGCAGTCCCAAGCGCTGACATAACTGAAGGCGCGTAGTTGTTGGGCAATGCTCGCCAGAGCGGTAGCCACCGGTTGGCTGTCGAGGCCTGGCACGCCGAGGATGCGCGGCACCATGCCGACTTTTGCCTTGGCGGCGAGCAACGCTTTCATGCCGGTGTATTTGCCATCGGCGGTGGTGGTGCCGATCAACGCGCTGGCTGTCTCCGCCTCGGTGGCGCCTGCTTTGACACGCACGACGATGGTGTAGGGTTTGGTCTGGTCGGCGATGGCTTGCAGGCTGGCGGCGAGGGTGCCGGTAGTGCCGGCCTTGCCGACGGCGGTCTGCACGTTGGTGAGCAGCACCGGCGTATCCAGCGGGAAAACGGTAGCGTCGGCATCGTCGGCCGTGCAGACCATGCCGATGACGGCGGTGGGGATGGTGCGAATGGGGCGGGTGCCGTCGTTGAGTTCGAGCACCCGCACGCCGTGAAGATAATCGGCCATGGATTTGCCTGCGCAGTAAATGGGATGACAGTGCACAGGCTGCCGCGCGCGCGCCGGATGGGCGAGCGCACGGGGTTGTAGCGGAAGGGGTTACAAGGCGGCGGAGTCTGGCCAGCCCTCGGTCAGCATCTCATCGCGGTATTCGCCGGCCTCAATGGCACGCAGCAAAGCCAGCTCGCGGTCAAAGCACGCTTGAACGTGCGCGCGAACAGCCTTGGCAATCTCAATGATTTGCGCGGCGCCGATTTCGACAAAGCCCGTCACCGTCTTGAAGTTGCAGCGGTATTCAGGATCAAGAACGGCAGACAATCCGGTACTGGCAATCAGCGCCTGGCTGTCGCGAGTTGTTTCGATCTGCATACCTGAAACCACAACGCCAACCGCCTCGCGCTTGAAACGTTCTGCCGCGACAATTTTGCCGTAGTCAGGCGGGACAACCGTAAGAGGGCGTTTCTCGATTACCCCATCAATCAGACACCAAACCCCATCGGCCTCCCTGATAGTTGCCAACCACAACGCCTCAGGCAGCTCGATCGCGTCGGGTGGGATTGCGTGATTGATGCGAGAATCATAGCGCCCGGAAAGCTCCCCATTGCCGTCAAACGTTGCATATTTCATTGCGTGCCTCCCAAGCCCTTAGCGGCCAATAGCCAAATAAAAATATTGCGCAACCGCCGGGCCGAGGTTTCGCACGATCATCTGTGCCGTCTGGAACAGTCGCGATTGCGCCACGAAGGCCTGCCCGTTTGTCGCATCGTTTGCTGCGTTGGCGTAGGTCAGAAGAACGACCGGTGTGACGTTGAAGGCGACCGGAAAAGGAACGGTGAGGTTCGCGCCGGAGTTGATGACGGTCGTGGTTCCCCACTGAAGGATCACCCCTCCCAGCCAGCTCGGGAATACGACGTAAGAAGAGGAGCCATTGCCCGCAATCTGAGCAGCAAACCCCCAGCGCAGTTTTTTAGGCGTGACAATTGTCGCGTCGTCCGCACCGGCATCGGTCTGCGCCTGCGTGGCGATCTTGGCCGTTCCCAGCTTGATTTCCGTGGCCTGCGTCGCCAAAGCCGCCAGCGCGGCAATGTCGATGTTTCCCTGATTGATCGGCGCGTTCCACGCCTTGATACACCAGATAACCGCCAAGTTACGCGGACGGGTTTCGGTGCCGCCTACCGACGATATATAGGTTGATCCCCCGCCGTTGCCCGCGTATTGCGCCCCGGTCCCGCCGCGATCACCCGCACCAGAGTTAGTAATGCCCAAGACAGCACCGGCAGCAGTAGTCACAGGGCCAGTCGCAAATAAGGGATTGTGAAAGTGTGACTTGAAGTCATCCGTCTGATAAGTACCCACCCCACGATCAGCATCAACACCGCGCCCATGGTCCCAGCCGCGCAGGAACTCGCCTCGCGATTCCGGCAAGCGGAAATTGTCGGCTCCCTCGTTACCTTGGTTGAAGGCTGTACCAAGGAATTCGGCCAGACTTGGATAGACAGCAATGCTCTTGAGGCTGCCGTCCAACTCCAGAAACCCAGGCGGGATCTTGTTCACCGGAAACGCAGCCATTGTGCCTACCGGTAGAGCGGAAGCCTCGGCGATCATGGCTTCGATTTCGGCCTTGCTGTAAAGCGTCTTGATTGAGTCGTCGACGTACTTTCTGGTTGCCAACACTACCGACGGGTCGATCTTCAACTGAATGTTCGACGTGCCGCTGGTGATGATGTGCATCCGCACGACCTGGTTACGGCCGGAACCTTGTGCGAGCAATGGCTTGTAGCTTGGCGCTACGTTGGCGACGGCCGAGAACACGCCATCTTTGTCTTCGAGCGCCAGTTCGCGGATCCACCACCCGCCAACGTCTGGGGGCAACACCAGCTCGGCGATGAGGACATTTTCATCGGTCGGCGAAACACGCAGCTGATTGAGCTGGGCGCGGTACCGCTGATTGATCAGCTTGGTCTGTGTCGGGCTTGGCACTGGGTCTGTGCCGTTGGCGTCGCCAATCAGCATGTAACGCGGTTCCCACGGAATCCCGAGGGCGTCGCAATTGGTTTTCTTGGCGGCGCCCAGCGTCGTCAGCATGCCGCCGAATATAGAGTTCTGATCAACCATGGGGATACACGTCCAGTTCGTCGAGGGTGTAGAGGCTCACGCCGGTGTAACCCCGGACGGATACGTCGATGTCCGGGTTGTTCCAGGGATACACGTCGATTTCGTCGCCGTCGTAAACGGCGAAGCCAACGAAGGCGTCGAGTCGGGTTTCAAGAATGATGTCGAGGCCGGTGAGGTGGCGGGTGAGTGGCTTGGCGTCGTCAATCAGCCAGACCAGTTCCTGATACATCGCTTCAGTGATGCCGGAGTCCAGAACGCCGATGCGCAACGCGAAGGTGCCCGGCGTGCCAGGTGGAACGGTCTGCCACCATTCCGCTACCTCGATCAGATAGCCCAGCGGTTCTACCACTCGGCGCAATGCGCCGATGGTGCCCTTGTGGGAGTGCACGTAATAGGCGGCTTTGCACGCGGCACGCTTGGCGGCTTCTGACCATTTGCTGTCCCAGCGATCCACTGAAAACGCCCAGGCCAAATACGGCAGTAAGGGCAGGGGGCACTGGTCAGGGTTGTAGAGCGTGCGCAACGGAATCGGCACGCGCTGGATGTCTGCCAAAGCCTGCGCGGCTTGGCGTTCCAGTGGTGTCGAGTTGCCGGGTAGCAGTGGCTGATAGGTCATTACTCCACCCCCAATGTCAGTTCCACGCTCGTGCAATACGGCGCCTGGTACTTGGTGGCGACGATGTCTTCCCAGTCTTCCAGCACGACCTTGCGCACGCCCTCGACGTGCAGCGCGGCGTGCACGATGGATTCGGAAACCTCCAGTGCCAGGCGTCGGCGCTGATGCACGAACTGGAGCAACTGGGCTTCGGCTGCTGCGAGGACCAATTCGGTTTCCGGGCCGTTGCTCAATGGGTAGATCCTGGCTTTGATCTGGTAGTTGATGACCTCCGCGCCCTGGACGGTCAGGCGATCCGCGACGGGGCGGCGGTCGTCGTCGCTGAGGTACGTTTTGACCTTGTCGAGCAGTGCCGGCGACGCGGTGCCATCGCCCAGCACGGATTGCACTGTGACCACGGCTTCGGCCGGGGCCGGGCTTTCGGCGGTAGCGTCGGCGACCTGACCGTCAGCGGACCGGGCGTGGAAAATGTAGCTGTTGCGCGGGCCGGCGGTGCTGAGGCCTTCCCATGCCATTTGCGCACGCTCGCGCAGGCTGTCGTCGCTTTCCATTAGCTTGGGGAGGGGCGGCACAGCTGTTGGGTTTGCAGCCTGAATGACCAGGCGCTTCACGTTGAAGTTGGCGGCGAGCTGTTCGAGGTCGGTGCCCTTGGCCAAAGCCAGCATGTTGGCAACCGATGCCTCGTTCACCCGCTGACGCCAGACGGTTTCGCGGTAGGCGTTTTCCTCGAGTAATTTGGTCAGCGGCTCCGACTCCATGTTGAGGCGGGCGGCAATCTCGGGTTGTTCTTCGATCGGCCAGAGGCTGACGGCGTAGGCCTTGCGCTCGGCGAGGATCTGTTCGTAGTCGATCTGTTCGACGATCTGCGGCGCAGGCAGTTGGCCGAGGTCGATGGCGACAAACGTATTCATACGCTGCCCCCAGTTGCAGAGGCACGCTCAGGCTAAGCGGCTGGTTGTTGTCGACGATGGTGCCTTCAAACTCCAGTGACGCTTGGCCCTGAAGATTCGCGCCGATGAACTGGATACGGCTGAGGCTGATGCGGGTTTCCCAGCGCATCAGCGCCATGACGGTGGCCGCGTAGACCTGCAAACGAGTGAAGTCGTTGAACGGCTGATCGACCAGCTCAGGGAGCAGGCTGCCGTATTCGCGGCGCATGACGCGGGTGCCGATGCGGGTGGTCAGGATGTCGGTGATGGACTGGGCGATGTGTTCGACCAGGCTGAGAGCTGCGCCGGTTTCTCGGTTCATTCTGGCTTCCCCGTTTTCGCGCCGCCGGCCATGACACCGCCGTGCAGGTGCTTCACCAGACTGATTCCGGCCGCGATGACATCATCGGACACGGTGACCAGACCAGTGACGTTTTGGTTGCCGGTCTGGGTGTAATCGCCTTCGTGGGTGATCGGGCCAACGATGTGGATGCCGCCGGTGCTGACCAGGTTTGTGGTACCACCTTCGGCCAGCGTGGCGTTGAGGTGGTGGGCGACGCTGTCGTACTCGATGACGGTGCCGTCGCGGTAGGTGCAACGGTGCAGGCCTTCGCGGTCGCCATTGGCCGGGATGTTGTCGCTGAACAGGCCAGTCAGGACCACGCCGTTGCCGAGTTGACCGGATGGGCTGAACAGGATGACTTGCTCGCCTTCGGTGGGCGGGTTCCATTCGCGGTCGGCGCCGGCTCGGGCGACGACCCATGGGAGCCAGCCGGTGGTGAGAGTTCCGGTTTTGACCTGCACGCGCGGGGGCTTCATCTGGACGGCTGCGATGGTGCCGAGGCGGATGAGGTTTTCGATCAGGCGGGCGAGGGTGGCTAAGTCGTTCATGGCGCCGATGGTGGCGCTACTCGCGCGAGCGTGCAGCTTTGCGCCTTTGTATGCTTAGGTGCTACAACCGAGGATGCTAAAGTCCCACTCAATGGATCCTTCCAAATGGAGTTTTAATGACAAGCACTGAAGACGGTCCGAAAAGGCTTTATCGCATTTTGGATTTCACGCGCGTAGTTCAAATATTTGAACGTGGGGAACTGTATTTTGCGAACCCAAGCAAATGGGATGATCCGTATGAGCGTCGCATAAGCCACTCTAGGTCCCATGCGCTTTTTGCTCAGTGCTGGTGTCAATTGGGGATCTCCGATGCTATGTGGCGGATATACTCGCAAAATGGAATGGGAGTAAGAATCTCAACTACGGACAAAAAACTTAACGCTGCTGTCAAAACGTTTGTTAGAGACAAGGGGTATAGGTTTCGACTCGGAGAGGTTGACTATAAATCACAGGCTGATCTCAACTTTGAAGCAAGAAAAATCGCTGCGGAGTTGCGAGAAAACTTCAAGATAAAACGGGCTGTAGATATTCTGTATATGAAGCGCGAGGCTTTTCGGCACGAAAGTGAATGGCGTGCAACCATATTTTGCCCCGATGAAAAGCGTGTTAATGCTAAAGATGGGATCGCTGTTAAGATTGATCCTCATAAGCTAATTGATAGGATTTTGCTTGATCCGAGGGCGCCGGGAGAGCTTGTTGATGCATTTAAGTTCTACTTCGAAAAGAAGTTGGGTTTCAAGGGGACTGTTATTCGGTCTGTTTTGTACAAGTCTCCGAAGCCGCTAGAGGTGGATGATGAGTTTATAACGGTTGAAGATCTTTAAGTTAGATGCCTTAGCAAGCCGTCGCGTATCAGGTCTAAATCTTTATTGGTGAGCCCGATGATTTCTCGCTCGTCGTATTTCACTTGAGTTGCTCCTCGCTCAGCACGATCCTTCAAACCGTACTGATGTACTCTGGCGATCCGGGCGATCCGCCCGGTGAAGCCAACACTGATAGTGTTCGCATCACCTCGTACTTTGAGAAAGTCGGCTGTATGCAGCTTCTGAAACATCTTCATCTTCCGCTTCACCCGCCCCTGTTTACCACGCAGGTTCCGCTGCTTGCGCGGCGCATACTTGCTGCCATCTGGATTCTGCTGGGCAATGATTCGTTGCTGCTGGCTGCGACGTAATGCCTGGCCAACGCTGCGTGCCAGTTTGTTGCGTGATGCTGGTTCCAGCTGTCCCAGCAAAACCGCCGCCCAGTCCTCCAATGCTTCGAGTTTGTTGGTCATTTCGGTAAAACCCATTCGCTTCCAGTGCCCTGCGCACCAGGTATCCAATTCGGATCAAGAAAGTCAGCAGCCCGTTGCGGCTCGCCGGGATGTCGGACGGTGGTGTTGCCCTGATCATCCTTGCCCACCACCACACGCTCCGTCAGCGGCAGTGTCAGGCTCATATCCACTTTGCTGTTGTCGAGAATGTCAGCCTCGAACTGAATGCCGTCTGCGGCCTTGCTCAGGTTCTCCAGCAACTCGGACTGGTGAACGCTCAACCATCCGAGCAGCGGCAACATGACGCTGTCGGGATGGCCGGCGAAGTCGGTGAGGATGACCTGCAGGTCGAAGCTGTACTCGAACGACAGCGTCTGCGCGGCAGTGCAGCGGATCTTGCCGTTGTCGATGAAGATCAATAGTCGGTCCGGGTTGTGCTTGAGTTCGGCCACCGTGGCGAGGAGGTGGGCTTTCAGGCTGTCGGGCTTGTTCATGGTCGGGCCTGCTGATGTTGGTAAATCATGTCCACCTGGCTCGCACAGTCTGCCCACGCGGCCTCGACGCGATCCTGATCGGTGAGCTGATCGCCGTTACTGCGCGGGCTGGTCGCCGGGAGCGTGCACGGCACCACGGCCGGACAGCCACTGACCATAAGCGTCGGCACCGGTGAGGGCGGGGCGCTCGCGCAGCCGGCGAGCAGCATCAGGCAAAAGCTGTGCAGCCCAATTGCGTAGGTCGGCGTTTTCACGTTTCAGAGCCTCGATGGTGAGTTCGCGCTTTGCCAGGCCTTGGCGCAGCTGATCCTGTTGCGCGCGCAGGGTGGTCTGGGCGTTGCGTTCCTGTTGCAGGGTGTCGCGCAACGCGTTGGCGTTCGCGAGGTTGTGCTCGGCTTGTTCTTGAGCGCGGCTGGCGTCTTTCTCGGCCAGCCGGGTTTCCTTATTCGCCCCGCTGATGCGCAGCTCCTGGTTCCAGATCAGCAGTCCCAGCGCTGCAAGCAATGCAACGCCGAGCAAGGCCTGCCGCAGGATGCTCACGCCCGGTACCAGCCAAGCTGATTCATGTCGCCGACGTCCATGTGTTGGATGGGGCCGCGCACGATGATGACTTTGCGCTGAGGGTTCTGGATGCGGAGCGCGTCGCGCAGCTGCACCATGTCCTGCTGATCGCTGTTCTCTGGCACTACCAGCAGATCACCGTCCTGGACATTCAGCCGCTGCACCGCGTCGAAGTCGATCATGCCGCCACCGCCTGCCCGCAACCGCAGTCGTCGTGCCGTTCGTAGGCGCGCTGAAGTTTGATGTCGTACAGGTTTCGCTGGTAGTCCGGTCCGTTGTAGAGCTTGGCGAACTCGGCCCATTTGCGCCCCTTCAGCGCCTTGTGCAGTACCGGATCGGTCTCGATGAAACGGACGAACGCGTCGAATTGCTGCGATTCTCCCGCGCTCATTGCGGCGACAAATTCCTGCACGCTGTTGTAGCCCAAGCGCGGCCAGTGAAAGCCCATGATCTGGAACGCACCCCATGATGCGGATTCCAGCGCGGCGGTGTCGTCGATCAGGCGAGCGGTCGCGAGGCGCTGGTGTTCGGCGCTTCCGCCGGCATAGCCGCCGGATTTCGGATTGACGATGGCCGGGTTGGTTGCGGCCAACTGATCAGCGTGGCGTTTGAGCGCGGCGGGGTCGTCGCCTTCGCGGCGAACCTTCGCCAGTTGGCGATACATGATGTGCCGCTCGAACAGGATTACCGGTTTGCCGTTGTCGAGGAAGCCGGCTCCTTTCGACTCCACCTCATTGACTGCGTATACGCTGGCCAGCGGCACGCTGAGGCGTTCGGCAGCGTTGACCAGGTCGGCGTTTTTCAGCAACTGCTGGCAGTCGGTGCCGGTGAGCGCGCTTAGTGTTTTGCTGCCGGCGACGCCATCAGCCACCAAACCAACCTTGATTTGATAGGCGCGCACGGCGTGTTCCGTGGCGTCGCCGTAATCACCATCGACGTTCAGTTTGGCGCCGTGTTGGTTGAGGCTCTTTTGCAGATTGCGCACCGCTTGCGAGCGGTCACCGTGGCGAAGGGGCGTCATAGCTGTTCTACCTTGCGGTTGAAAATCTTCTTGGCGGCAGCCCGCGTGCCCTCGACGCCGAGCAACCCGATCACACCGCCGAAGAACGGCGCGGTGGTGGCCGGAATGCCCAGCAACGAAAGTCCGTGGCTGGCGGACAGCGCGAGTGCACCGCAGAGAGGAGCCTCGATCACCATCCGGCGCACGGTGCCGCCGCCATAGATCACACGAAGGCTTGCGATGATCACGGCCAGCAGGCCGGAGTAAATGGCGGGCCAGTTCTGTTCGAGCCAGGCGGCGAGCCAGGCCCAAGTGTCGGGACGGTCAGGCATGCGTTTCATTCCATGATCCAGAGTGGTTGGGTTCAAGGGCGCGGTGCGGGCAGTTCAGTCCCATAGGTTCACCATCTGCCGTTGCGGGGCGGCGGCTTGGGCTTCTGGCATTTGCACCAGGAGGCCTTGCGGCAAGGTCGGGCCGTGGTCGGCAAGGCCGGGGTTCGCTTCGAGTACTGCTTCGGTGACACCGGCGGTGCGGCCGTAGTGACGCCAGCACAGGGCATCGACGGTGTCGTTTTGTTGGGCGCGGATGCTGACGGCCATCAGATCAACTCCACGGTAGTGCGGCCGAGGCCGAGGAAGTCGCGCACAGCCCAGCGCTGGTCGCGGCGCAGTTCGTCGATGCTAGGGGTCAGTTCTTCGGCGTTCTGGTTGCCGCTGTTGGTGCTGTCGTAGGAGCGGTAACGCTCGCAAATCTCCGCGCCGGTCGCGGCATAGATCGCCCGTTGGTAGAGGTGAACGAGTTCAGATTTGTCCTCGATCTGCTCGGCTGGGACGTCCGCGAGCGTGGCATAGCCTTCGGCCTGTTTGGCGCGGCGCCAGGTGGCGAACTCGCGGTTCACGCTGATGGCCGCGGCGATGGTCGCGGTTTCCAGTCGGATCGGCGTGACGCTGGAGTCGATGCGCAAAGTGCCGCGCACATCGTCGAGGTCGATCGATGGCCAGAAGGGGTCGGTGTTGATGTGGCCGCTCGGGGCCGGGGCACCGGTGCCGCCCGCTACGAATCCGCTCATGAATCTGCGCTCTGTTGTAGGTCGCCGGTGGTCGGGGCTTCACGTTCAGGAGGAGCGGCCTGGCCGATCCGCCCCGAGCCGGCGGGGTGCGTGGGGACGCTCGGTTAGCTGCCAGCGGCAGCGAGTTTGTTGAGCAGGCGTTCGGCCCGCTCCAGATCCTTTTTGCCACCGCAGGCGTCGTGCAGGTCGATGGCTTTTTTCAGCAGGTCGATGCCGGCTTGAACTTGTCCCGGTTGGCCGGGCTGATCGTCGGTGAGGCCTTCCACCGTGGCGCGACCCATGGCGAGGAACAGCTTGGCGCGTGCCTGGTCGGGCATGTCTTCGGCGTCGGTCAGTTCGGCGGTGCGGTGCAGGACGGCCAGGTCGAACGGCTCGCCGACCTTCTGCGCCTTGAATGCGGCGGTCGCGACTTCTTCGGCGACCAGACAGCCCAGCGTGCGGGCGAAGCGGTCCGGCATGACCATCTTGTGTTGCAGCACGTATTGGGCGATGTCGAGGCCTCCGGTGAAGTCGCCGGCATCGAAGCGCCAGACCATGATGGTGGTCAGCACTTCGTCTTGAGCGCCTTGGCCAGCGTCCAGCACGCCTTGCACGTAGGGGATGTATTCGGGCAGCAGCTGACGCTTGAGTTCGGCCTTGCCCTGGTTCGACTGCACCTGTTTCAGGCGCAGGCGGTCTTGCAGCAATTGGTTGAGCTGATGTTCGTAGGCCGTGGCGCCGGCCATGGTTTGCGTGGGTTCAACGGCGGCCGCCTCCTTGGCGGCAGTGACGCGTTGAAAATGACGACGGCAAGGGTTTGTCATGGTCGTCGGCCTCAAGCCAGGGTGATGTTTTCGGCCATGGCGGCACAGCCAAGGTCTTCGATCACATAGCTTTCGTTGACCGATTCGAAGTTCTCGATGCGGTCGCGTTTGGCGTTGTCGACGACGGTGCGGCGGCGGGTGCCTTCCTGCCAGTAGATCGACAGGTTATCGAGGCGAGTCACCAACAGGCCGTTGGGCGGGAAGTGCGGCACGCGAACGGCCGGAAGATTGCCCAGACGCTTTTGGCTGGTCACGATGTCAGCAGCGAGCATTTCGGTCGGCGCTTGGGTTTTGTTGATGATCGGGAAGTATTTGTCGGCCAACAGCTGACGGCCGCAGATGACCACCAGATCGGTGTCTTCCTGATACCACGGGTCGATGAATTCGTTGACCATGCTGATGACCAGGGCGTCGATGTTTTCGAAGTCCTTGCCGGCGCCGATTTCGATCTTGCCGCTGCCCGCCGCTACTTCGGCCATGACGCGGGCTTCGTTTTCGGTACGCATTTTTTGCAGCCAACCAATGTTGACATCCTGCAACAGCGGGTTGGTTGCCGGGTTCGACGTGGCGGCACGGCTGGTACCGTTCCAGCCGATCATGATCCGGTTGAGTGCCTGGGCTTTGATGATCGCGTCGCGAATACGCGCCTGGAAGTCTTTGAACTTAGCCCACTGATCCAGCTTCTGGTAACGCAGGCCGGTGTCGAAGTTGGTTTGCGTGCAGGTGTACCCGCGATTGTCCAGGCTGCTCGGGTCACGGGGTTCGCGATCCTTCACGGTGGTGTCGGTAGTGCTCGCAATCGTGCCATCGATACCGATGCCGATTTTTTCGCCGGACTGCTCGGATACACCGTAAATGTTGATCGAGCTGAGGAACGAACTGGATTCCTGAATACGGGTTTCCAGCGTCTGGGCAACGCTCGGTGCGGCGGTGAATTTGGTGGTGACGTCGCTCACGCCGTGCAATTGGGCCAGCTGTTGCAGGTAAGCGTTGAACAGAACTCGTGTGTCGTTACGCATGGTGATCGTCCTTCGTTTTTCGGGGCTTTGGTGGGGCTGACTGTCAGCAGTCGGTCACGACCGAGTTATCGCCACCGGTTACCGGAGGGCGCGTCTTTTGGCTGTGGTCTTGGGTGGTGGAGAGCTTGGTCTTCAACTCGGTGAAGTCCTTGCTCAGTTGGTCCAGCCGGGTGTTCAGGCCGGCGGAGAATTTCTTCTCGGCGGTCAGTTGGTCCGGCAGGTCCTTGACGTGCTCGGCGACGGCTTCGACGGCTTGGCTGATCTGCGAGAACTCGGCGTCATCCTTGGCCTGTTTGCCGCCGAGCAGGATTTGCACCTTGCTGAACAGCTGAGCGCCGAGGCTTGGTTTGTCCTCGATTTCTTCAAAGGTCAGCTCGGTTTCCAGCGCTTCGGTGAACATCGAGGTCGCGGAATAGTGGCGATCCTTGAACGGGTTGGCGTCTGGCTTCTGCGCGGAGAACGTCAGGACATCGGTGCCGAGACTGGCCGGGGAGTCGGTTACCGCGAGCCCGACGATGTACGCCTCGCCGGTATCGGCAAAGCTGTCGTCGATTTCGATGGACGTGTAAATCTTCTGCTTCGCCTTGTTCATGGCGATCAGATCGGACGTCGGCTCAACCTGGGCAAACAACGCCAGTTTCTTCTGGCCGTTGATGTCCACTTCTTCGGTCTTCACGGCCAGCACATCGCCGTAAGCCTTGAATGGGCTGTCCGGCATCACACTACGGTAATGCTCCAGCCAGATGCGGGCGCCGTAGGTGGATGGGTTGAAGTTCTTCGCAGCCTGTTCCAGCCAGGTACGTTTGATGATGCGCTTGTCGGAGGTAGCGCCCTCGACGGCCACGCGGAACCAGTTGCTGCGAAATTTCTTCATGCCGGGAATCCTCATTGCTTGGGGCGCCTGCTGTTGGGTGAGCCAGTGCGTTGCGATGAAGGGCATGGTCGTGACGCGCGCGAGTTGCGGCAATGAGGCGGGACTGTAGGGCAGGGCGGTACAAGGGGCAGCGCTATTGAGTCGCGGGCGCGGGCGGCAGCATCGCGGCCATGACTACGACCGAACTGTTGCCTATCGACCCCCGCCGCCAATCCAAGTTTCTCTACTGGATGGGTTGGCGCATCTGCGAGATTGCCGAGGCTACGGGCGAAAAGGAAAAAACGCTACACAGCTGGAAGGCTCGCGATGAGTGGGACCGGGCAGATAACGTCGAACGCATCGGCGGGGCGCTGGAAGCGCGGTTGGTGCAACTGATCCTCAAGGAAGGGAAAAGCGGGGGCGATTTCAAAGAGATTGATCTGCTGCACCGGCAGTTGGAGCGGCAGGCGCGGATTCAACGTTTTCAGGGGGCGGTTCCGAAACCGACCTCAACCCGAACCTGGCCAAGCGCAACTCCGAGCCGAAGAAGAAGGCGGTCAAAAACGAGATTGACGAAGACCAGATCGAGCTGCTGCGCGAGGCCTTCATTGATGGCTGTTTCGACTATCAGAAAGACTGGTACCGGGCTGGCAATCAGCGCACCCGCGTCATTCTCAAGAGCCGGCAGATCGGTGCGACTTACTACTTCGCCCGCGAGGCGTTCATTGATGCGCTGGACACCGGGCGAAACCAGATTTTCCTGTCGGCCTCGAAGAACCAGGCCTACCTGTTCCGGGGCTACATTCAGGCGTTCTGCCGCGAGATTATCGGCGTCGAGCTGACTGGCGATCCCATCGTTTTACCCAACGGGGCCGAGCTGTTTTTCCTCGGTACGAACGCGCGTACCGCCCAGGGCTATCACGGCAATTTCTACTTCGATGAGTTCTTTTGGACGTTCAAGTTCGAGGAGTTGAACAAAGTCGCTTCGGGCATGGCGATGCACAAAAAGTGGCGCAAGACCTACTTTTCCACGCCGTCGAGCATGGCCCATGAGGCCTACACCTTCTGGACGGGCGAGCGCTTCAACAAGGGCAAGCCCGCCGCGCAGCATACGAAGGTGGACGTGTCCCACGGCGCGCTCCAGCAGGGCCGGTTCTGTGAGGATCGGTTGTGGCGGCAGATCGTCACGATTCTGGACGCGGAGCGGGGCGGGTGCGATCTGTTCGACATCGAAGAGCTGCGCCGCGAATACAGTCCCGAGGCGTTCGCCAACCTGCTGATGTGTGAGTTCGTCGACGACGGCGCGAGCATCTTCCCGCTGACCTTGTTGCAGTCGTGCATGGTGGACAGCTGGGTCGAGTGGGCCGAGGACTACAAACCGTTTGCCATGCGCCCGTTCGGCGACCGTCAGGTCTGGATCGGTTACGACCCGGCTGAGACGGGCGACTGTTCCGGCATGGTCGTGGTCGCGCCGCCGCTGGTGCCAGGCGGCAAGTTCCGCATCCTTGAACGCCACCAGTTCCGGGGCATGGACTTCGCCGCGCAAGCCGCATTCATCAAGAGCGTCTGCGACCGTTACTGGGTGACCTACATCGGCATCGACGTGACAGGTCTGGGCAGTGGCGTGGCGCAGCTGGTGCGCCAGTTCTTCCCGGCGGTCACCACCTTCAGCTACTCACCCGAAGTCAAAACACGCCTGGTACTCAAGGCCTATGACGTGATCCACAAGGGCCGGCTCGAATTCGATGCCGGCTGGACCGACATGGCCCAGTCGCTGATGGCGATCCGCAAAACCGTCACAGCCGGCGGACGCCAGTACACCTACACCGCCGGCCGCAACGACAACACCGGCCACGCCGACCTGGCCTGGGCGCTCTTTCACGCATTGCACCACGAACCGCTTGAGGGGCAGACCACTGCCAACACCGGGCGTATGGAGATTTACTGATGACCGAACAAATGGCCCACCAGACGTTGCCCGCGACCACACCCGCCGCCGGCGCCGGGACTCAGGTGTTTTCCTTCGGCGAGCCGACGCCGGTGCTGGGTGGTCGGGAGGTTTTCGACTATCTGGAGTGCTGGTTCAACGGGCGTTGGTATGAGCCGCCGCTGTCGCTGGATGGGCTCGCCCGGTCGATAGGGGCGAGCGTGCATTTGCATTCGGGGTTGATGTTCAAACGCAATCTGTTGAGCAAGACGTTTATCCCGCATCCGCTGCTGTCGCGGGCTTCGTTTGAGCAGTTTGCGTTGGACTTCCTGTGCCTAGGCAATGGCTACCTTGAAGGGCGCCGCTCGCGGTTGGGCGGGGTGCGCAAACTGGAAACGCCGCTGGCCAAGTACATGCGTGCGGGGCCGGATGGGCAGTTTTACCAGGTGCGGGGGTGGAAGGATGAGCATGCGTTTGAGCCGGACAGCATTTTTCACCTCCGTGAGGCGGATCTGCATCAGGAGATTTATGGGCTGCCGGAGTGGATCAGCGCTTTGCAGTCGGCGTTGCTGAACGAGTCGGCGACGCTCTTTCGGCGCAAGTACTATGAGAACGGCAGTCATGCGGGGTTCATTTTGTACATGACGGACGCGGCGCAGACCGAGGCGGACATTGATGCGTTGCGCAAGGCACTGAAGGAATCCAAAGGGCCAGGCAATTTCCGGAATTTGTTCGTTTACTCACCGACCGGCAAAAAGGACGGGATTCAGCTGATCCCGGTCAGCGAGGTGGCGGCGAAGGATGAATTCAACTCAATCAAAAATCAGACGCGGGATGATGTGTTGGCGAGCCTGCGTATACCGCCGCAGTTGATGGGGATTGTTCCGCAGAACGCGGGAGGGTTTGGATCGATTCGGGAGGCAGCGCAGATCTACGCCGCCAATGAGCTGGAGCCAATCCAGACGCGAATGACCCAGCTGAACGATTGGTTGGGTGAAGAAATTGTGAGGTTCAAAACATACGAAGTCGCCCCAGTAACGTAATTCCTTTCACTTAACAACAGAGCGATGAGTTGTGAGGAAGATGGTGCGATTAATAAAGCATGGGGTGATCTAAGGAGTAAATGACATTGTTGTGGATGTCGTTAATTAAGTTGGTATTGTTTTCAAAGATTGGGACTGCATATTCTTTGAAATCGGATAGTGTTTCTAAATTGCCAAGCAAACCTTGCATTACGCCTGCTTGGCACCTGCCTACTGCAAAAATCATAATTGAGCTAAATAGTTCTAGTTTTTCTTTTGAAAAGTCCACGCTTCGGAACCCCGAGTGGACGGAGTTGTTCCGAAAGTCTCGAATTTCTTTAACCGTATCAATTAGCTCTTTTTGCCAGTATTTGTATCTAGCGTGATTCTCTAATTTGGCTTTAGTTATCGGGGATACGATCCATTGTTGTTGTCCGTTTGGGAAGCCTAGAAATAGTCTAATGTAGCTTTCCACACAGTTGTCAGCTTCGTCTGCTTTCAATAATGCCTCAAGGGCGAACCATAAAAATATGATTTTTAATTGAGGGTTTGTCTCATTTTTGCTGTTTCTCGCCCAATGGAGCGAGCGCCTGTATCGGTCGCATAGCTCATTTTTAAGTGAGAGCAAATAAACGGTGGTGTCGATATTTTGTATAGTTCCTTGGCGCATTACGAAAGACATGGATTGATGAAAACCCGACCGGGTAATAGGGGTAATTTCGCCCGAAGCCAAGTCCTTTATGAGACCAATTCGAGATGTCTTTATTGCAGATATCGAAAATTCAGTCGAGGTGAAGTCTAGAACCTCGAGGAACGCAGTGTCGGCAGAGTGGATGGCTTCACTATGTGTTTCACATTCTATTATTGTTGCAATTCTCGCGCAAACTTTGTGTTTGTTAAAGTCTAGCCCGTTATCAGATGCGGATTTTTCAAATGCAATACTTTCGAGCTGGGTGTCCGCCGAATATGAACGAAGTTCTACGCGACCATAATTGAGAGTTGAAGGAAGCATTATGCTTCGGTCGTCCAAAATCTTTACTATCAAAAAACTGGTCATTTGCACCTCGTAAGGGTGTTCGCAAGTCTTGTTATAACTATTTGCCAGAACCATTTGTCGAATTGGGGAGTAAGCCCTATGCGGTTTTTTGATAAATATTTTGCTAACGGCACCGCTATCGTATAGTTCTGTCGGCCAATGCAGACTTCAATTACAGTAGATAGTTGCTCAGAGGTTAGTCGTCTTTCAAGTAGCTCGCGGCTTGTGCTTTCGCAGGCTGCGATATTGTTTTGAGATTGATAGTATCGCAAACGAAACCAAAGTACCTCGGTTACATTTTGTGCTGAGTCAGTTAAAAGCTTGTCATATTTGTAAACCCAATCATTGTCAAAGGTGGCGATGGCGATTGTATAGCCTAGACGTATCGTCTTTTCATGGTTGGGACTTACTTTGCATAGCTCTAAGAAAAAATATTTAGCTTCTATCGTCCTACCACGCTTGACTAATGCCTCAATGTACTCTGTAAGACGCTTTGGGTATTTTCGACTTGTTGTTGTCGTTGCCCTATAGATCTTTTCAGTCTCCTCCAAGACGCCTGCTCCTTCTCTACGCATCAACAAAAACGATCCTTCACTCTTCGCCGCCTGCTGCGCCTACGACGCTTCTAAAGAGCTCATTCGCATCATACTGAGCAAACACCGTGCTCGTCGTGATTTTCGTCACCTGGCGGTGTTGTTGCGTTGATACGGCGTCACAGACTCGGAAAGTCACCTAAAACTGCGGGGGAGCCCGACTCTCAAATTAGTGAGACCGCCAAACGGCGCATGAAGTCCCGCCCGGCATTGCATCTGGCGCGCGCTGTCGTCCCCCCACCTCGCCTGCGGGCTAAATGGGTCTTTTTTTCCGCAGTCCTGCACCTGGCCGAGCGCTCCCACCGCCGGGCTCTGTAGTAGTGGCGTCGAAGGTCAAAAAGCCTGCGGATCCCTGCGAAGGATGGGTGTCTGACAGGGCGGACCTGGCGAAGCGGAAGGCAGTTGGGCGATACCTTTCGATGCGGCTTTTTTCAGGAACGCCGTCGGAAAAAAGTAATGTGGTAATTCGAATATCGGGACACCGGCGAAAGCCCCGTATTCATTGGCTTTGCTGGCTTACTTTGGAAAGTAATTTTGAGTAATGAAAAAGGTAATGTGGCGGTAAGTGGTTGATTTATAAAGGATGTAGAAAAACAAATATTACTTCCTTAAAAGGTAATTACCTTACCTCAACATTACTCTGAAATTACTTCATGCCGATCCTTTGCAGCCCAGTAAAAACAAGGCTCTCAGCCTGATTGATTGTTCGGCTTACCCAAATTACCTTTTTCCGATGCCTTTCCCGAAAAAAGGGAACCACCTATAAGCGTTACAGCCAATGGCCGCGCTACTCACTGACGCAGATGATAAACGGACGTCTTCAGGCACGTCGTATTTGCCCGTGCGAAAACGCTTGTAGGAAGTGCTGGGGATTGGAGCGACAGACTCTTCACATGCAGACGCCTGGCGTTATGGTGGCCAGCGCAGGCTAGAGTTGGTAGTTGGTCGAGGTCAGGCTATACGTTTGGCAGCGTGCCCAGAAATCGTGGCGTAACCTTATTTCTCTAAAACGGAGTACTGCAATGGCTTTGGCTTCCGTAGCACCATACGCGTTTAATACCAACGAATTATTGACGCTTGGGCTTGCCGCATATGCGGCCGTGGTTTCTACCTTCGTTCTAGGCTGGGACGCTTACAAGTGGCTAGCTTCTGGAGCGAAGATAGATATGTCCGCTACGGCTGGGGTGAGGATCTACGGCGGTCCTGTTGAGGACCCGAATACATACATTTCCATAACAGCACGGAATGTCGGAGACCAACCCACGACCATCACAAATTTGGGAGGTATGTATTTTGATTCTTGGTGGCGAGCATACGTTACGCGCCGGAGGCCGTCCGACAGCTTCGTAATCAACCAACCATCGCAAGCTCAACGTATCCCGTATCGCTTTGAAGTCGGAGATCAATGGATAGGCTTAGCTGACCAGTCCGATTACATCTCGCAGAAGGCGACAGGAGGGTATCTGTTTTTTATCCTCTTCACGGCGAAGGGGGCCGGGGTCATAGAGTTCGCGTGAAACTTCGGGAGAGCAAGTCCGCTGAATGAAGCGTGCCGGTTGGTAACCACCGTGCAATCGAACGATTTGCACATTCCGTTTCCATGGACTGGCTAAGCTTGGTGGTACAAAAGTGGTACGGCATTTTTTAGGTTGCGCTGTAAGCCAAGCGCTGCGGGCGCTGTAGACTCAGTGATTCCAATCCATCATCGGGGCGACGGAGAAACGGCGAGAGAGTGGGGCGGGTGTGGCGGGAATAGGGGACATTAGGGGTACGGAATCGGTGTGGCTGGGAGGTGGGGGAGTTTATCAGGAATGGGAGGAGGGGGCTTGGGGGCAGGAATGGCAAAGTGGGTTTACTGCGTCCTACTTCTGGACCTGCTGAGCTTGCTCGACCTGCATTGGATTGAGCGAGACAAATCCGATGCAGGGTTGATAGCATGTGGCTATCAATGTCCACATCCTTGCAGGAACGGAATCCATGTCGAAAAAAATCCATACGTTAGTGCTTTGCCTGGCCGGCCTCGTTGGCGCTATGCAGAGTGCCGTTGCAGCTGACAACCTGTTCAAGAGCTACGGCTACGACACGCCAATCACGAAATACACCGAGGCTGGCGGTTACTATGATTGCTCAGAAGAGGTGGGCGCGCCCGCCCGGTGTATTGATGACGTGGATTTCATTGACCAGAAATTCACCGCCGGCTTGGTGTTCAGCGGTGACAAGCTGATTATGGTTTCCCTGTTCGCGCCCTATGAGCGTGAACTGTTCGGGCGTGCCATCGGTGCGCTGGCCAAGTCGTTCGGTCTGGTCGCACTGGCTGACGGCAAGTCCATGCTGGATCTTGTCGATCTGGCGGCAAAAGCTAAAAGCAAGGATGAGTACACCGCTAAACTCACCAACTACGAAAGTGTTGCTCTAAACGCCAATAATCTAACCTACTCGTTTATTGAGGGTGCCGCCTCGATCAAAGGGACCCCTAGCGTTTCTGGTTTGATGGCAGCCGCGCCTGCGAATGTCAGGGGGGCTGATCTGATAGTCACGGGCGAGGGCGAGGAATCGGTCATCATGATCAAGTTTTCTTTCCCGAAACTTGACGAGAACAAGCTTGTTGAGCAGACCAAAAAACCGGTCGAATCTTTCTGAGTTTGGTACTTCGGCGTTTAACACGCCTCGCTAACAGTAGAAAGGGATAGATTTGTTTGTTTATTTTTAGATGATAAATAAATCCGTCCCCGTTGTTCCTGCTTGCTCAGTACTCTGTGTTTTGTATTGATATCCTACCTTACAAGACTGCTCGTAGAGCCTTTCCAAACAGAAAAAATGCGTCTGTTTAAATGAAGCCTGTTCCTGCAGTCCTGAGCCTACACTCCCTTGCGCCTCCCCCTACACCTAAGACAGAATCCCCCGGCTTGTGCCTCTAGCCCGCAGGTTCTATCGTCCCTATGTCACTGAAAACCAGTGATCGGGTTTGGTAGCCCGTCTCCGTCAGAAGCACAAGACTACTGTCTTTCGAGGGCGTTTCTCGTCTTCGTTTTATGGTGGTCATGCGCGGGGCGTCTTCGGATGCGCCGGGGTTCCTGACGACCGGTCTACCAACCTGCGTATGGCCTCCACCCTTCGTTTGGTAGCGAGAGTGATGGCTCCTTTTCGTTTATCCGTCAGGAGTTACACCATGTTCAAACCAACACCGAATCCGCCAGAAACCGATCCCGCATCCCCCTACGAATCCCTCAACCCCAAAAAACTCCACGAAGCCGCCGAGCGCGCGCTCGATCACTATCTCCTCCCGCCCAACCACATCATGTCCAGCGTCAACGAGCCCGAGCGCATGTACCTCGCCAACCCCAAGTACGACTCCGAATCTCTATTGGCCAATGCCAGTGAAACGCTGAGTTCCGCGTCGGAAATGCTCAACAACTTCGCCGCAGCACTCGACCCCGCGCACCGCAAAACCGCGCTGGGCATTGCGCAGGTAGTGATGCTGGGGGAGTTGGCTGTGAATCAGGCGTTGGATAACGTTGAGGTGAAGGCGTAAATCAGCTCCCTTCGTGGCGAAAGGCTCAGCCATTGCCACGGAGGGGCTGTTCGCACCATGCAAAGCAGCCGCGGAAATGGGGGCAAATGGACACGATAATAGCCATTTAGTAGCATTCCGCGCCTTTACTCTGGAGTCGCGGCACAATGGAAGCTATATCGCCCCAAGCTTGGTACAAGCACAGCCTGCAGTTGCGTTCTACGGGTTATGTTTCCGCTCAATAACTCCATTCCCATTGCCCATAGTGCTCTATTGGCTAAATAGGCCGGGCGCTTGTTTGTCATCTATTTACGTGAAGAGAATTTATGTCTGCTCCTGATAAGCCAAAGCTGCCGCTGCAAGCATTCGTGATGTCGTGCCTGGTGGCCGGCTGGGGTCTGGTCTATGCCGGTCAGGTGAAATGGGCGCTGCGTGTTGCTGCGTTGCTTTATCTCGGTGTTATTTTGCTCGGTGTTTGCGGTGTGCCTGCGACGCCAGTGGGCCTCTATGTTTTCGCTATCTTTATCGTCCTGGTTAAACTCGGCTCGGCCACGGCAGCAGCTATATCCGTGCGCAGAAACGACCGTCCGGTGAACAGCCCCGGCACCCGTTTCCATGTGCTTTACGTGGTGGCGCTGGTAATTCTCACGCTGGTAATTCTGGGACCATTGCGCGGCCCGACGCTGGGGTTCAAGACTTACTTCATCCCCTCTGGCTCGATGGCTCCGACTCTTTCGAATGGTGACTACATCGTGACCAAAATGCGCATCGACGCGCCGCAGGTGGGCGACATTGTGACTTATCGCTACAACGGCACGGAGGCGGTCAAACGTGTGGCGGCAGTGGGTGGCGATACCTTCGATTGTTGACGGTAAGGTCATTCGCAACGGTGAAAACATGGGGCTGTTCTTCGCGCCGCCAGAGCGCGTGAAGGATCCTCGTTATCTGCAAACGCCGCAGACGGTGGTCGAGAAAGGTCATTTTTATCTGCTCGGTGACAACCGCGACAGCAGTAACGACAGCCGCTTTATGGGGCAGGTCGCAGTCGAAGACATTACCGGTAAGGTCACCGGAATATGGTTTTCGTCCGATCGATCGAGGATTGGCACAGTCTTTCACTGATAACCGATAACCGAAGCCGTCACTTTCAGGGTAAAGGACGCTTTCAAGGCGGTGATTGCGCAATTGCCGCAGCGGTGGCCTGCGACAAGATTCAAATCAGTGGAAGGACTAGCGGGCAGGCAACCCTGAACCGCCGCTGTCGATCAGCAAAGTTTCATATTTCTGTATGCGGCGCAGGCCTAGGATGCTGAGACAAGATTGTCGCTGTTCATCCCGAGAGGAATCGTCCCATGCGCCTTACTGTCTTCAAAGTGCTGTTGATTGCTGCAGCGGTATCGATGTTGAGTGCCTGTTCGGGAGCGGGCGGCCTGACCACCACCAGTTGTTTCTCCAGCCACTGTCAGTCGCCACAAGAGCACAACGCCAACACCCTGAAGTTCGGCGGCAACAGCATCGGCAGCAGCCTTAACCAATACAGTTCCGGCATGCTGCACGACGACTAAGCCTTATTGCGCATCAGGCACGGCAATCCATTCGCTCAGGGTCTTCTGATACTTGCCGGTGACTTTGCTCAGGTGCAGCCACTGATCGACATACAGTTTCCAGCTGATGTCATCGCGCGGCAGCAGATAAGCCTTTTCGCCATATTGCATGTATTGATGCGGGTTCACCGCGCACAGTCCCGGTTTGAGTTTCTGCTGATACAGCGCTTCGGAGGCGTCGGTGATCATCACGTCGGCCTTGTTGTCGAGCAGTTGCTGGAAGATCGTCACATTGTCGTGCAGGGCCAGTTGCGCTTTGGGCAGGAAGGCGTGGACGAAGGCTTCGTTGGTGCCGCCGGCGGGTTCGACCAGGCGCACGTTGGGTTGGTTGATCTGCTCGACGGTCTGGTACTTGCTGACGTCGTCGCAGCGTACCAGCGGGATTTTGCCATCGGTGTCGAGGGTGTTGCTGAAGTAGGCTTTTTTCTGCCGTTCGAGGGTGACCGAGATGCCGCCCATGCCGATGTCGCATTTGCCGGCCTGCATGTCCGGCATCAGGGTTTTCCAGGTGGTTTGCACCCACTGCACTTTGACGCCGAGGCTGTCGGCCAGCGAGCGGGCCATGCTGATGTCGATGCCTTCGAATTCGCTGTCGGCGCGTTTGAAGGTGTAGGGCTTGTAGTCGCCGGTGGTGCAGACACGCAGCGCGCCTTGTTGCTGGATGCTGTCGAGGTGGGTTGCAGCGGTCTCGGCGTGAGCGGCGGCGGTCAGGGTCAACAGGCCACAGAAGGTCAGCGTGCTTTTTAGTGTTGTCATTGAAGTCGCACTTTGCAGGGGGAGGTGGCTCAGTGTACTGAGTGCCTTTCGCGGGTGTCATCCCGCTTCCGGACTCAATGTGCCCAGCCACGCCACCAGTGCCACGATCAGCAGGGCAAGTGCCAATTCCAACCTGACGCTGCGGCGCAATGCATTTACCGTGAGCGTAGCGTCTCCATCGCGCAGCGCTTGCTTCAGCGCGGGCCCGAGATGAAAGCGATTCAGCGCCGCCAGCAGCAACATCAGCGCAAACAGCAGAACCTTGATCGTCAGCAGCACCCCGTAGGTGCTGAGCACTACGTCATTCAGCTTGGGGCCGACGATGAACAGGTAATTCATCACGCCAGTGATCGTCAGCGTCAGCACTATCGCAGCGCCCACCCATTCAAAGCGTTTGACCGCAGCAATCAACAGGCGAAGACGCGGCGCATCGCCCCGTCCCCGCGCCATCAGCAGCAGCGCGAGCATCGCCCCGAGCCACGCGCCCGCCGCCAGCAGGTGCAGGATGTCGCTGAAAAAATGCCAGAACCGCAGCGCTCCCTCGTCCATCGCCCCATGCCCGCTCCAGGCCAGGGAGGCGAGGGCTACACCGCCGCTAATCGATGCAAGCCACGCTCCTGGCCTGATCAACAGCACCGTCAGCGCGGCGATTCGAATTGCCCAGGCGAACCCGACGTCGGTTTCCCGCAACATCATTTGCAGGTGTGGCCACAGTGCCGCGATCGCGGTTTCGCCGCTCATGGTGCTGGTCATCAGTAGCAATCCTGCCACCGATAAAAGCGCTGCAATCAGCGCCATTCCCCGCAACATCGGCCGAAACCGCAACGCCGAATCAGCGCTGTACAACGCGAACAACGCCAGCCCGAACAGCAACAGCACATCCACATACAGCGCAAACCGCAGGACGATGTTGATCAGTTCAGCCATCGCTCACTTCACTTTGAACGTGACGTTGCCGGTGATCGGGTGCGTGTCGGAAGACACCGCCCGCCATTGCACCTGATAAGTACCGGCGGGCAGTGGCGCGAGCGGGGTGATCAGCATGGATTTCGGGTCGCTGCCGGCGCTGACTTTGGCTTTCATGGGCATTGGCGGGTGGGCCATGCCGGGCATTTCGGTCATCACCAGTTTGGCCCCGGAAAACTGCGTGACCAGGGTCTCGGAAAAGTGCAATTCGATCTTCCCGGGGGCGCCGCCTTCGGCACCTTCGGCCGGGGTCGACGAGAGCAGTTTCGGGTGCGCCTCGGCGAGACTGCTGAGGAGCAATCCGCTGGCGAATACGAGGCTGAATTTCAAAGTGCGCATGCAAGAGCTCCGGATGGTTTTTATAGGTGTTTTCAGAACCACATCCGCACGCCGAGCACGAGGCGCGCTTCGCTACGCTCCTCGTCTTCTGCGCGGGCGTAGTCGGCGGTGTTGCCGTAGGTGCGGTTCCACGTCACGCCGATATAGGGCGCGAATTCGCGGCGGATTTCATAGCGCAAACGCAGGCCGGCTTCGGTGTTGGAGAGGCCCGAGCCGATACCGCGTTGCCCATCGTTTTTACCGTAGACGTTGATTTCGGCGGTGGGCTGCAGGATCAGCCGATTGCTCAGCAGGATGTCGTAATCGCCTTCCAGGCGCAGCGCGCTCTGGCCGCCCTCGCCAAGAAATGCCGTGGCTTCGACCTCGAAGTTGTACAGCGCCATGCCCTGCACACCGAGCGCGGCCCAGGTTTGCGGCGCGCCGGGTTTGAAATCCTGCCGCACGCCGCTGACCACCTCCCACCACGGCGAAATCGCGTGGCCCCACAGCGCCTGGAGTTCGGCGTCTTCGGTCTGGCCGTTGCTGCGTTCGCCCTCGGAGCGCAACCACAGACGATCAATATCGCCACCGACCCAGCCGGACAGATCCCAGGCCAGGGCGCTGCCGTCATCGGCGTCCTGCCACTCGAGTTTGTCGGCGAGGAAATAGCTGTTGATCGCGCTGTCGTGCACCTGATGGCCGCCAGCATTGCTGAACACGGCGGCGCGGTCGGCATCGGTCAGTGGCGGGATCGGCGTGCGACTTTCGGTGGGGGCGGCGGGTTGCATCATGCCGTCGTCCATGCTCTGCATCGCGCCGTGATCCATGCCCGACATCTGGCTGTGATCCATACCCGGCATGTCGCCTGCAGCCATCGCCGGGCTGCCGATCAGCAGTAAAGACAACGCGGTGAATCGAGTCATGAGCGGCCCCTTCATTCTTCCACCCGCACTTCGCGGAACATGCCCATTTCCATGTGATAAAGGAGATGGCAGTGATAGGCCCAACGGCCGAGTGCGTCGGCCGTCACGCGATAACTGCGGCGCGTGCCGGGCGGCATGTCGATGGTGTGTTTGCGCACCTGGAAATCGCCGTTTTCGTCCTCCAGGTCGCTCCACATGCCATGCAGGTGGATGGGGTGGGTCATCATCGTGTCGTTGACCAGCACCAGGCGGATACGCTCGCCATATTTCAGGCGCAGCGGCTCGGCATCGGAAAATTTGATGCCGTTGAACGACCAGGCAAATTTTTCCATGTGCCCGGTCAGGTGCAATTCGATCGTGCGACTCGGGTCGCGACCGTCCGGGTCTGCAAAGGTGCTGCGCAGGTCGGCGTAGGTCAGCACGCGACGGCCATTGTTGCGCAGGCCGAGGCCCGGATCGTCGAGTTTTGGCGCGGTGGTCATGGCTTGCATGTCCACCAGCGGATTGTTTTTTTCGCTGTCGGGATGGGCCTGCATCGGTCCCATGGCGGAGTGATCCATACCGGCCATGTCACTCATGTCCATCGAACCGTGATCCATGCCGCCCATGCCCATGTCGTCCATCGTTACCAACGGTCGCGGGTCCGGCGCGGGCACCGGGGCTGACAGTCCTGCGCGGGTGGCCAAAGTGCCGCGGGCGTAGCCGGTGCGGTCCATGGCCTGGGCAAACAGGGTGTAGGCCTCGGCATCCGGCTCGACGATAACGTCGTAGGTCTCGGCCACCGCGATGCGCAGTTCATCGACGCTGACCGGTTTGACATGCAGGCCGTCCGCTGCGACCACGGTCATTTTCAGGCCGGGAATGCGCACGTCGAAATAGCTCATGGCCGAGCCGTTGATCAGGCGCAGACGCAGCTTTTCGCCGGGGCGAAACAGGCCGGTCCAGTTGGAATCCGGCGCATGACCGTTCATCAAGAAGGTGTAGGTGGCGCCGCTGACGTCAGCAATGTCGGTGGGGTTCATGTTCATTTGCGCCCACATCTTCCGATCGGCGAGGGTGGCGTCCCAGCCTTTTTCGCTGACATCGTTGATGAAGTCGCCGACGGTGCGTTTGTGGAAGTTGTAGTAGTCGGACTGTTTTTTCAGGGTATGCATCAGGCTGGCCGGGGCTTCGTCAGTCCAGTCGCTGAGCATCACCACGTAGTCACGGTCGTAATGGAACGGCTCCGGTTCCCGGGCGTCGATCACCAACGGCCCGTAAACGCCGGCCTGCTCCTGCAACCCTGAATGGCTGTGATACCAATAGGTGCCGTGTTGGCGGATGTTGAACCGATAGACGTACATGCCACCGGGTTCGATGCCGTGAAAGCTCAGGCCTGGCACGCCGTCCATGTTTGCCGGCAGCAGAATGCCGTGCCAGTGGATCGACGTGCTCTCCTTGAGCCGATTGCGCACCCGCAACGTCACGGTGTCGCCTTCGCGCCAGCGCAGCAGTGGGCCGGGCAGGCTGCCGTTGATGGTCAATGCGGTGCGTGGGGAGCCGCTGAAGTTGACTGCGGTTTCGCCGATGAACAGCTCGAATTCGCGGCCGCTCAGCTCGTTGACCGACCCGGCAGCGCTCTGCGCCCAGACCGGCGTACGCCACAGACCGAGACCGCCCAGCAAACTGCCGGCGGCAAGGCCTTTGACGAACGTGCGGCGTGAAGTGTTGGAAGGCATGCGCTGAAAATCCCCGTTTGACTCATGACGGGAAGGCTAACCAGCGCCAGCTTTCAGTTGGCTGAGGCGCGGATTACAGTTTTGACAGGTTCAGCGCGCAAGCCATGTTGACCAGGGCGTCCCGGTGGCGCGTAAGGTGCGAATCAAAGCCCCAACCCTTCCTGCACCACCTGCAACAGATTGTTCTCCGTCAATGCAATCGCATCCGGCTCCTGCCCGGTCTCGACCGACTGCAACCACCAATGACTTTCGTGATGTTCATCAACCGTGCGCAGCAACGAATGATCCCGCCCCGGCACAATGATTTGCACCCGTCCGCAGCCATCTTCGGTAAAACGCGCAATCGGATCGAAGGTCAGGCTGTGGTGATTGGCCTCGATGATCAGTTGGTCGATGGCGTAGTCATGGGCTTCGCCGTCCGGTGAAGTTTCGCAAACATGCGTAGGATTGCGCCGGATCTTCAGTCCGACCTCGGTGACGGGCTGTAACCAGGCTTCGATGCGATGGTACAAGTCATACACCTGAGCGGGCCAGCAATCGATTTCCAGCTCAGCGCAAGTAATGTCGTCAGCATGGACGTGCTTGAGTTTGGCGGCGAGTTCGTCTGCTTTACTCATGTCGGATCCCTTGGTTGGATGTCTGCCTGTTAATCGTAGACCCTGCGAAGACGTCAGGCTTTGCCTTGCGTCATGCGCTTGCAACACAAGCGTGGCGAAATCAGCGTTGGCCCGGTCGGGTCCGGAGCGAAACCATTAACGCAGGCGTCCCAAGGAGTGGGTAGATGAAAAAGCTGTTTACAATTTTCGCAGTGATTGCACTGACGGCCGGTAGCATAAGCCTGAGTTCGGCGCGGCAATCGCAATCAAGCAAGGCTCAAGCGGAATCGGTGGCGGGGGTGTTCGACTACTACCTGCTGGCGCTGTCGTGGTCGCCGACCTTTTGCCTGACCCATAAAGATGATGTGCAGTGTTCCGGTAAGGGTTACGGCTTCGTGCTGCATGGGCTGTGGCCGCAATATGTCGCGGGTGGCTGGCCGCAATCCTGCCCACCGCTGACGAAATTGTCGGCGTCGGAAACCAGCAAAGGCCTGACACTGTTTCCAACGAAAAAACTGCTCGACCACGAATGGTCCAAGCACGGCACGTGCAGCGGCCTCGGCGCGATGGGGTATCTGGATGAAGCAGACAAAGCCGTGGCGGCGGTGAAAATCCCGGAAGAACTGCAACCGTTCAGCACCTCGTATTACTTCGAGGCGCAGGAAATTGCCCAGCTGTTTCGCAAGGCCAACCCAGGGATTCCGGCCGATGGTGTTGCAGTGATCTGCAGTGGCCCGGAACTGTCGGAAGTACGCGTGTGCATGGGCAAGGATCTACAGTTCGCGGCGTGCGGCAAAGGCGTGAAAACCCAGTGCCGGGCGGGCGACATTCGGGTGCCGCCGTCGCGCTAAGTCGAGCGGTATCAGTGATAAAAAACAGGCGCCCTATCAGGCGCCTTTTTTTGCCTGAAGGTTTGAAGCACCAGCGCATTTCCCGCATGCTTGCGCCCCCAAAAGGACCAAATAAATAGACCTTGATAGCAGTAGCGAGGAAGGCACCGCCATCTCTCGCGTATTTCGTTAGGACTAGCCGTGTATAAAGTCTTCCTTTTTGTTGCTATAGCCTTGGGTTCCGGCTGTGCGAAAGACCACACAAAGCCCCCGGCCAACATTGATTTTGTTTCTGTTAAACGCGAAAAAACGCTTTTATACGACATCAGATATCAATCGGATATCGACGTTCTCGATCTTTTTGGACGCGGCGAACGTGTCGGGATGGTTTCAGGCATGTTGCGTTGTGCATTAGCCGATGACCACGATTTTACAATGGGTAAAGCCATGCAGTTTTCCGCTTTTGGCTTGATACGATCGGATGAGAATGCGCAGCAGACGGGGACGTTTTCTTATCTGACCCGCGCGTTCATGGTCGAAACCTCCAGTGACCGCAGTTCTGAAAGGAATCTCTCAGTAGCAGAACTCAACCACCTCCTGTCCAACAAACAACAAATCCCCTGCAAAGTCGTGGTCACCGCCTACGGTTACAAACCCTATTACTCCAACACCCTGCACATCCCCGTCGCCGATCTGCTGCGGGAAATCAACAAACCCCGCTGAAAAAAAAACGGGGAGTTCAGGCGCGAACTCCCCACGATCGCTCACTTCCTGCAGCCGCAAAATCCACCCGCCCAAGCCGCAAAATAAATCGACGAAACGCGATCATCCATTCCTGACACACGCCGATATAACAGGCATGAGCGCTGCGTTTGCCGGGGACATGCCGCTGGGCTACGCTCATAAAACATAAGGGTTTTTCCACTGGCGCCCTCGTCGTATCTGCCCAGGACTTGCTTTTGCCTTTCCCCATTCCCGATCAGCAACACGCCCCCGGTGCGCTTAAACGCTTGCCGTTACGTAAAGCAGCCGTGCTGTTTATCGTCGCGGTAAGCCTGTGCCTGTCCGGTCTGTTGTACCTGCAACTGCAGCAGTCACAGCGTCAGGATCTGGCGGTGGCGCAGGCGGCTTCGAGCAATCTGACCCGGGCGATGGCGCAGCAGGCCGAGGATACGTTCCTGGCGGCCGACCTGGTGATGACCAGCTTGGTCGACTGGATCGAGGATGATGGTTACGGTGCTGCGCAAAAGCCGCGTTTGCAGCGCATCTTCGCTCGGCGTGCGCAGCAACTGACGCAGTTGCACGGCATCTTTCTGTTCGATCGCGACGGGCAGTGGGTGATCACCTCGTTTGCCAATCTGCCGCGTGGCGATGGTGTTGCCGACCGAGAATACTTCAAGTTTCACCAGCAGAACGTGTCGACGCTGGCGCACATCGGGCCGGCGATTCGCAGCCGCGAAAATGGCGAATGGATCATCCCGATCTCCAAGCGCATCAATGATCATGCCGGCCATTTCGAGGGCGTGTTGCTGGCCGGCATCAAGATGTCGTACTTCGATCAGTTCTTCAAAAGCTTCAGCCTCGACGACAACGGCATCATGTTCCTCGCCCTGACTGACGGAACGCTGCTTGCACGGCGGCCATTCGATGAGTCGCTGATTGGCACCTCGGTGGCGCGTGGGCAGATTTTTCAAACGCTGCTGCCCAATGCCACGGCGGGCACCGCGATGCTTGATTCTTACGTCGACGGCACCGAAAGGCTTTATGGCTATCGGCAGTTGGCGTCTTATCCATTAGTGGTATCGGCGGCGACCTCGCGGGATACGATTCTTCAGGGTTGGTATGAGCGCGCGTTTCAGTCGAGCGTGATCGTCGCGCTGGTGATTCTCGGCATCGGCCTGTTCGGCTGGGTGTTTATCCATCAAGTGCGCGATGGCGAGCGAATCGAGAAAAACCTGCGCAAGGCGCAACGGGCGCTGGAGCAGATCGCCACGCACGACAGCCTGACCGGGCTGGCCAATCGGCGTTTGTTCGAGCGCTCGCTGGAAATCGAATTCGCCCGTGGCGCGCGGCAGGTCAGTCCGGTCAGCCTGATCATGCTCGATATCGATTTTTTCAAACGCTACAACGATGCCTACGGACATGTTGCCGGTGATCAGTGCCTGACGCAGGTCGCCCAGGTGCTGAGGACGTGTTGCCAGCGCAAGTCCGATCTGGCGGTGCGGTACGGCGGGGAAGAATTTGCGGTGTTGCTGCCGGACACCGACATCAACGGTGCGCTGGCGATCGCCGGGCAGATTCGTCGCAGCGTGATCGACAAGCACATCATTCACAGCGGCTCGCCGACCGGGTACCTGACGGTGAGTCTGGGTTGTTATGCGTTCATACCGAGCGGCAATGACAGCCCGGAAGCCTTCATCCAGCGCGCGGACGCGGCGTTGTATCAGGCGAAAAATGCCGGCCGCAATCGCGCGGCAGTGTTGTCGCTGGACAGCGGCTTTGCCGAATTGATGCGCTCGGATCGCTGACTAACACAACCCTTGTAGGAGTGAGCCTGCTCGCGATAGCGGTGGGTCAGTGGCGCAAACGTCTACTGATACACCGCTATCGCGAGCAGGCTCACTCCTACAAGGGAGGGTTACCTACCTGGGGTGGCTCTTGTTCGTTCAGCTGCCCGAGCCACCACCCGCACCGCCAGTGCCGCCGCCGGCCGAACCGGTGCCACCGCCCGCGCCGGAGCCTGAACCGCTGGCGCCACCGTTGGTGCCGGTGCCAGTGCCGACACCGGTGCCCATGGAACCGGTGCCTGAATTGCTCCCCGAACCGCCAACGGAACCACCGGAGGAGCCGTCGCCCGCCGAAGGCGAGCCCGGCGTGTTGTCTGGGGGCATGGTCGAGCTGCCGGTGCCGCCGGATTTGGTCCCGGTAGCGTCGGTGCTGTCATTCGCCGCGAAACTGCCAGCCGAGGCGGTGGCGAGCAGGCCGGCGAGCAAGAGGGAAGTGAGTTTGCGCGTCATCATGGTGCATCTCCTGAAAAAGGCATGTACCTGATATTGGTCTGATGCGCGAAAGCCTTGGTGCCAGTTGGCTGACGAGTGGTCGGCGGCCGGGCAAGTGGCCTCCTGAACTTCGCGGATATTGGCTATTTGTGGAAGCCACTGCGGGGGCTACCGTGGTCACACATTCATTCACTCGCGACCCGGAGTTACCATGCAGCCTCGTACCGATTTCTACACCGCTTCCCCAGATGCCTTGAAAGCAATGATGGCGCTGGAAACCGCAGTGTCCAAACTGCCGCTGGAAAAGACCCTGATTGAACTGGTCAAACTGCGCGCCTCGCAAATCAACGGCTGCGCCTTCTGCATCGACATGCACACCGCTGACGCGATCAAAGGCGGCGAAACCCCGCGTCGCCTGTTCGCCGTCACTGCCTGGCGGGAAGCGCCGTTCTTCAGCGACCGTGAACGCGCCGCGTTGCTCTGGACCGAGTCACTGACGCAACTGAGCCTGACTCATGCCCCGGACGCAGACTACGAAGTGGTCGCCGCACAGTTCACACCGAAGGAAATGGTCGACCTGACCGTGGCGATCAGCACTATCAATAGCTGGAACCGTTTGGCGGTGGGCTTTCGAAAAATGCCGCAGGCTTGAGGCCTTGTCAAAAGTGGCTGATCAGTTGCGACATTGCTGACTGATCGGCCGCTGTTTCATTTGAGCCAATGCCCCGGTGTATTCCCCGTCATGCCCTTGAAGAACGCAATGAATGCACTGTCGCTGGCAAAGCCCAGTGCGCTTGCGCAGTAGCCGAGGCTGCGTCCGGAAACGAGCAATTCCATGGCGCGCATCAGTCGCCATTGTTGGCGCCATTGCTGATAGCTCATGCCGGTTTCGCGTTGAAAAATCCGTCCGATGGTGCGACTGCTCGCGCCTGTCTGTTGTTCCAGAACCTGGAGTTCCGGCGGCAGTTGCGTGAGCATTTTCAATAGCGGAGCAAGGCGTTTGTCCTGGGGCAACGGCAACAACATCGGTTGCTGTGCTGCTTCAGCGATTTCGCTCAGGCACAGGCCCAGCAAATGGACGAATCGACCTTGCTGCCAGTCGGTATCGAACGCCGCGACTGCCATGGGTTCCAGTACCGCGCGCAGCAAAGGGCTGACTTCGATGATGCAGACCTGCTGCGGCAGGGCCTGACACAGCTGCGGGATCAGGTAGATGGAGCGGTAATCAACGCTTCGCTGCATCACCGCCCGATGGCTGATACCGGGTGGAATCCACGCTGCCCGCGACGGTGGCAACAAGCATAAATGCTGCGCCAGGATAATCCGTGTACAGCCGTCTCGCGTGTAAAGCAGTTGCCCGCGCTGGTGGCGATGCGAGCCTGAATCATGATCGCCCAGCGTCGAAGCGATACCGATCACTGGTGCGGTGAAACGATCTGGGTCAAAACGCGCGTGGGCATGAAGCCAAGCCATGGTATGTCCGATTTCAACGATAGATTGGCGAAGTTCCGATAATACGCCAGTCGTCAATTCTTAAACTCTTCGCCGTTAACTGAGGAGTTTCCAAGAATGGTTCATCGAAGTCTGCTGCTCTTGATGATCGCGCTGGCGTTCCCGCAAATAGCCCAAAGCTTGTATAGCCCTGCGTTGGGCGATATCGGGCGTCAGTTCAACGTCGGTGCGCAAGCCGCGTCGCAATTCATGTCCGTGTATTTCCTCGCCTTTGCTGCCGGAGTCGTGGTGTGGGGGCGCCTGTGTGACCGTATCGGTCGACGGCCGACGATGCTCGCCGGGCTGGCGATGTATGTCGTGGCGACGTTCTCAGGTCTTTGGGTCAGCAGCTTCAGCGCTTTGCTGCTCGCACAGATGGCGGCGGCGTTCGGCGCGGCGGTGGGCTCGGTGGTCACGCAAACGGTATTGCGCGACCGCTTCAACGGCGCCGAATTGGCCAAGGTATTTTCCTTGATGGGCATCGCGCTGGCGGCCAGCCCGGCGATTGGCTTGTTCAGCGGCGCCAGCCTGGTTCAGGCGTTGGGTTATCGCGGTGCACTGAGCGCGTTGCTGTTGCTGGCAATGCTGCTGTGGCTGTGGTGTTGGTGCGCACTGGCGGAAACCCGTCCAGCACCAAGCGTTCCGGTTGGTCTGCTCGAAACCCTCACACGCATGCTGCGCGACTTTGCTATATGGCGTTCTGCATTGTTGATCGCGTCTTTCAACATCGCGCTGTTCAGTTATTACAGCCTGGCGCCGTTCATGTTTGAGCGACTGGGAACAGACCCTGTCTGGTTTGGCTACAGCGGTGTGCTGCTCGCGTTGGGTTCGGGGTCGGGGGCGTGGTTAAACAAATTTCTGCTAAGCAACGGGTTCAAGCCGTCGCAACTGATCCGCCTCGCCAGTGGCACTGCGTTACTCGGTGGCATGGGCGTGTGGTTGCTGCACAACCATGTCGCGTTTGTATTGCCGATGCTCCTGGTGGTCTTGGCGTTCGGCATGGCGATCCCGAACATTCTCGGCTCTGCGTTGACTGAATATGCAGATCGGTTAGGCACGGCTGGAGCACTACTGGGCTTGATGTACTACGTGCTGATTGGCTTGGGCCTGATCCTGGCAGGCTGGTTCCAGGCGCTTGGCGCAACCCTGCTGATGTGCGCCGCCCTTGCGTGGCTGTTGGCGATCCGCCCGTAAGGTTGTAGAAAGCGATACGAGACACGAGATCGGTCATCGAGCTGTTGCCAATAGACAGGCCCTGTACGCCAACGCATGCAGGGCCTTGTCGTTCACACGACCGGTGCGGGCGCCCACTTGTCGGCTCACAGGGCTTCGAGAATCTCTGGCGGCTTGAGCGGTGTCGCCTGATACACCAGCAATTGCCATTGCTCATCGGTCTTTTGCCACGCGGTAAGCGTGCGATTGTGCAGATGTTTTCGCACTCCTGCGGAGGTGACGGTGGTGGTCATTTCCCCCAAGGCAATGGCGAGGTCGCCGACCCGGGTCACTTTGTCGATTCGATGGTCGAGGGTGTGATAGATGAACTCGCGGGCACGGCATTTTTCCAGGTAGCTTTTGAGCGTGTCGACAGCGCCGCTGGAGTGAATGTAGGTCAGGTCCGGATGGAACAAATGACTGAAGATGTCCAGGTGGCCGCCCAGCATGGCGGCGCTGCGTTGCGCCTCACACGTGCGAATGACCAGGTCAGATTGATCGTTATGCGTCATCAGCCGCTCCCCGCGCCGCTGTGACGATGATTTCGATCAGCAGCCTGCCGCCGAGGTCGACACCGAAACAGGCCCGCTGGGGCCAGTGATGAGGGTTGTCGCCGATCCACTGTGCCCAGATTTCATCAACAATGGGTTTGCTGTTCATGTCCGCCAGCAGCACTTGCGCGGACAGCATGCGTGAGGCATGCGAACCCAGGCTTTCAAGGCTGCTGCTCAGTGCCGCAAGGGCTTTGCGAGTCTGGCCGGCTATGTCCAGCGAGGTGTCCGGGCTGGTGGCAACGGTGTAAACGATATCGGCGTAGGCGCAGGAGCGGCTACGTCCTGCGTGGCCGCTTGGGACGCGTTCGATTGTTTGCATAGGGAGACTTCATCCTGATTGAAATTGGGCAGAAGCCGGCATCGACCAGCTTCAGTCATCCATGATTAAACCGGCTGAGTGGCCTCTTCAGCAGCCATGGCCGCCTGCACGCTTGGACGTGCTTCGATACGCTCCATGAACGAGGCCAGTTCTGGCCAGTTCTTGATATCGATGTTGAAGAACGGCAGCCATTTCAGGACGGTGAACAGATACGCGTCGGCCAGGCCGAATGTGTTCAGCAGATAATCTTTTTGCACCAGGTTCTTGTTCAGGTAATCCAGACGCTTGAACAGTTTCTGGCGGAAAATTTCCTTTACCGGCTCCGGGAGGTCGGCATTGAACAGCGGTGCGCTGCCACCATGGATCTCCGATGTGATGAAGTTGAGCAACTCCTGCAGACGCGTACGCTCCCAGGTGCCGTTGGCCGGCGCCAGTGAATTACCCGGTACCTGATCGGCCAGGTACTGCACGATGGCCGGTCCTTCGGTCAGAATCTCGCCGTTGTCCAGCGCCAGTGCCGCGACATAACCCTTGGGGTTGATGTCGCGAAAATCACGGCCGTCTGCCGTGGCTTTGGTCTTGTTGTTGACCCGGATCAGCTCGAAAGGCAGGCCCAGCTCCCGCAGGACAATGTGTGGCGACAGGGAGCAGGTCATGGGCGCAAAGTAGAGTTTCATGTGTATCTCCTTCCAGGTGGGCACTGTGTGCCCGAGCGTAAGGCCGCTTCATCGGCGAAACGGCTGTGAACCTTGTTCCAGACATATTGGTGTCATGATGCCGAGGGGTAAAATTACGATTTTATGCGCCCATCATTAGGAGCCCTTATGTCGGCTCAGGCGACTTTCGCTTCGGTACTGCGAACCGTCATCGGAATCTCACTGCTCAAGGTCGATTTGCGGATTTCATTGAGAAATGCCTGAGCGGAGGGCGTGCGCTCGCCGGTCGGCGAGCACACCAGCCCGAACTCCCGGTAAATGGGCTTGCTCAATTCAAAAACCCGCATGCCTCGGCGGTCCACGGGCAGTGTGGAGGCCGGGACGATGGAAATGCCCATGCCTTCGCTGATCAGCGCAAATGCAGTGGTCCAGTCGCGCACGGTGATCTTGATGTCTGCAAGCGTGAGGCCCTCGCGCTCGACGAGCGATTGACCGTTCAGGTGGCAGCCACCGGTTGCCAGGATGAACGGCTCTTGCACCAGATCTTCAAGCGCCACAGTGCTGGCTGACGATCTTCGTGCCAGGTCATGGGTTGCAGGCACCGCCGCCACCCACGAATCGCGTCCCAGCAACAGCGCACCACGGGACGGGCAGGGGTTCATCACGACGCCAAGATCGATGCTGCTGTTGGCCAGCCATTGTTCGACTTCCTCATCAGTGCCTTCGAGCGAGACGATTTCGATGCCTGGGTGCAGTCGACTGAAGCTTTGCAGCAGCGGCGGCAGGAGGCTGGCGAACACCGAAGGAAAACTGGCGAGCTTGATGCGTCCTAAATGGCACCCGCGCGATGCGTCCACCAGGTTCTGGATCGATTCGAATTCACTGAGCATGCGACGGGCTCGATCAATGATCTGTTGGCCGATGGCTGTTGCGGTGGTCTGACGGCGATCCCGGACGAACACTTTGACTCCCAGCGCTTCCTCCATTTGCGTCAGGGCCTGGCTGGCGCCGGACTGGGTAATGCCGTAGCGCTCGGCGGCGCGCGAAACGTTTTCGGCGTCGGCCACTGCGACCAGTAGTCGCCAATGCATGAGGTTCATCATCTCAGTAGTTCCTCTTATGTTCAGGTAGTCGATATTTAATTTTACGAAGCCTGCGCATCGCCTCAGGATCGCTTTTGAATACACAGTGAGGTGTTGGAAAGTGAGCAAAACCCTGTCAATGGAAGTCATGGCGAAGCCCGTTTGGGCGGCGCCCGTTTTGCTCGGCGTGGCGTTGAGTTCGTTCATGGTCGCTCTGGACGTCACTGCACTGAATGTCGCGTTGCCCAGCATGGGTCGCGATCTGGCAACGACAATGGATCGCCTGCAATGGATCGCCGGTGCCTACACGCTGGTGTTTGCCAGCCTGCTGTTGTCGGCCGGTGCGCTGAGCGATCGTCTCGGCGCCAGACGCGTGTTCTTGTTTGCCTTGATAGTGTTTACCGGTGCATCGGTCGCCTGCGGATCAGCCCAAGGCGTCATTGGGCTGATTACCGCGCGGGCCGTCCAGGGTATCGGTGCGGCGTTAATGCTGCCCAGCTCCATGGCGCTGCTGGTCAAGGCCTATCCCGAGGCCAGGGCGCGAGCCCGGGCCGTCGCTCTGTGGGGCGGGATCTCGGCCCTCGCTCTGGTGAGCGGGCCGTTGCTGGGCGGGGTGTTGGTGGAGTGGGTCGACTGGCGCTCGATTTTTTATCTCAACGTGCCGTTCTGTCTGATCGCTCTTTTGTGCTGCGCCTCACGCGGCAGTGACATTGCCGTTCAACCCCGTTCAATCGACTGGGCGGGGCAGGCACTGTCGACCGTGGCGCTGGTGTCGCTGATTTTCGCGTTGATCGAAGGACCCGTGTGGGGCTGGGGACATGCCTGGGTCATCGCGACGTTGCTGCTGGCGCTGACGGGGGCGATGGCATTTATCCATTCGCAACGGGCGCAGCGCGAGCCGATGTTGCCGCTGAATCTGTTTGAATCCAGAACCTTCTCTGCGGCGATTGGTGCCGGGTTTCTGCAAACACTGGCGTACTACGGCAGCTTGTTCGTTTTGCCATTTGTGTTGCAGGGGCAGGGCCGGACGCCGATGGACATCGGCGTTGCAATGATTCCGATGACCATCGCGACGGGGGTGATGGCCAGTCTTTCGGGGCGCCTGGCAAATGTGTGCGGAGCCCGCTCGGTGGGCGCCGCTGGCATGTTGTGCGGCGCGCTCGGCGCGGCATTGCTCGCCTTGTTCGGCACCGATCCTGGCAGCCTGGTAGTCGGTGGCGTGTTGATCGGCCTCGGCGGGGCGACGTTGCCGGTGATCGTCGGCGCTTGTCTGGCCAGCGTGCCCAGTGGCAAGGTCGGTGTGGGCTCCGGTGTACTGAATGCTGCACGCCAGTGTGGCGGGGTGACCGGCATCGCCGTACTCGGCGCCACGCTGCAGGCATCGGGGAGTTCGACCGGCGCCCTGTCGATCATTGCGCTGTCATTTCTGGCGGCGGCGGTGTTGACGGTGATGCGGCTCTACACCGATGAAGTCGATGTGATCAGTGAATGCTGACCGGCGCGCTGTAGCGTGCCGGTAAGTGAATCGATGAAACACGTTTGCCCGCTGCTCCAAGGCCAGCGGCGGGCAAACGCTTCGATGTTGCGTTGTTGCGGATTGTTAAAGAGCGATTCGGCAACCGCGCTGGCGCGGTTGCCGAAGAGGCAGCCAGTGCGACGTTCAACTCCAGCGGCGTACCGTCCCGGTTTCCAGGCCCAGCAAATCGAGCATGCGCCCCACGGTATGGTCGACCATCTCCTGAATCGATTGCGGTCGCGCATAAAACGCCGGGACCGGCGGCATGACGATGCCGCCCATTTCACAGACCTGAGTCATGCTGCGCAGATGGCCCAGGTGCAACGGCGTTTCCCGCACCATCAGTATCAACGGCCGGCGCTCCTTGAGTGTCACGTCGGCGGCGCGGCTGAGCAGGCTGCCGGTGATGCCGCTGGAGATTTCCGAAAGGCTTTTGATCGAGCACGGCGTAACGACCATCCCCAGCGTCTTGAACGAGCCACTGGAAATCGATGCGCCAATGTCGGCCGGATCATGCACGACGCTGGCGAGCGCTTTGACGTCCGCCACTTTCATATCGAGCTCGTGGGCGAGGGTGACCTGCGCTGACCGGGTCATGACCAGGTGGGTGGCAATGCCCAGTTCGCGCAGCAGCATCAGCGTACGCACTCCGTAAATCACGCCACTGGCGCCGCTGATGCCAACAACGATGCGCCGCTCAGGACTGCTCATGGCAATCCACCGCGTTATCGAATGCGCTGATCAGCGGGGCTTCGCCCGGCAGGCCCAGTTCTGCCCAGCGTGCACTAACCTGCGAATAGACGGCGGGGCGCAACAGTGTGCGAGTCGGGAAATGGCGAATGTTGCGGTAATCCTTGCAGGCGTTGATCAGCGCCTTGGAGCCGAAGAAACGTTTTTCCGGTGGATTTTGCGCCGGGTCCAGCGGCGAGCCACGGGTGTTGCGCAAAATATCGATGTCATCGCTGGGGGTTGCGCGCGTGGCCATTGCCCACAGCACCTGATTCATGTCGGTGGGGTCGACGTCCTCATCGACTGCAATGATCCACTTGCTGATGTAGGCGCCACCGGGCACCTGGCTGGCGAGTGCCAGGGCCTGTGCCGCGTGCCCGGCGTATTTCTGTTCGAGACTGATGACGATCATGCCGAACGCACCCGCTGCGGCCGGCGGGCAATACACTCCCTGGATACCTTGAATGCCGAGCTTGTCCAGGTCGCTCCAGATCTTGGCCGAACGGATGGTCGAGAAAAACGCGCTTTGCTCGTTCGACGGAAAATCGGCCATCAACGCGTTGGTGAGAATGGGTCTGGTGCGATAGTGCAGGGCGGTGACTTCGATCAGCGGGCAGTCAATGTCCTTATAGCCGTAGTAACCGGTGAATTCGCCAAAGGGGCCTTCCTCGCGAGTCGAGCCCGGACGGATCAGGCCTTCGATGACAATCTCAGCAGCGGCAGGTATCAACAGATCCGAATGTCTGGCCCGCACCACTTCGATCGGCTTGCCCTTGATGCCACCGGCGAAATCGTATTCGCTGACGCCCGGTGGCAAGGACTGCGAGCCCACCACCATCATCAACGGGTCGACACCCCAGGCGGCGGCGACCGGCAGCGCTTCGCCCTTGGCCCATGCCTGATGAATGTGCCGCAGCGCATCCTTGCCCGGTGCCAGCGACAAGCCGACTTCGCGGGGCCCCTGAATCATCATCCGATAGGTACCGACATTCAGGTATCCCGATGTCGGGTCCCGGGTGAACACAGCATCTGCCGTACCCGCGTAGGCGCCGCCATCTCTGGGCCAATGTTTGGGGATGGGCAGCCGTGTGAGGTCAATGTCATTGCCGGTCAGCGTGTTCTGGTAGATCGGTGCGGCGTCAGCGCTGATTTCCAGCGGGGCAATGCTGTGTCTGAGCTTGTCTTTGGTGCGCCGTATCAGCGCCATGGTCGGGGTATCAGGTGCCTCTTCGAGGGTGATCGCGGTGCGCGCCACGCTTGGACCGAAGATGTTCCACAGGTGGCGCAACCCCAGTGGTGAGTCTTGCTGATCGAACAGCACCGCGGGCGAGTTGCCCTGGCGTGCCAGCAGGTAAGTGATGGCGCTCATTTCTTCAATCGGGTTGACCGCAGGCGAGACGGTCTGCAATTCGCCGATTTTTTCGGCACGTGCCAGCCAGTCGCGCAAGTCGGCAACCGGTTCAATCAATGTGTTCATTCTGGGTCTCCGCAGGGACAGAAAGGGAAAAACGACGGGCGTATGGCCGCGCCCGTCGTTGGCAGATCAACGTTTGTCGATCGAGTACTTTCCAGGCCCCAGCAGGCAAAGAAAGAGGAACCCCCGGCGATGCTCACGTTCTTGAAAAAATGCACGAACAGCGTGTGGTGATCGGCCGGATTGGTGCTGTTCCAGAAGGCGTGGCCGATGATTCCCGTTCCGATGGTGTACACCACGAAGATCGCGGCAATCGGCCGGGTCCAGAAGCCGAACAGCAGCGCCAGGCCACCGAAGAACTCCACGATGGTGGCAACGATGGCCGTGAACTCGGGTATCGGTGCGTTCACCGATTTGAGGTAGCTGACGAAGCTGCCGTGATCAGTGACGTAGGTGAAGCCGAAGTAGCCATAGAGGATCAGAATCATGATCCGTGCGATCAGGATCATGGCGTCGCGTTGGTCATCGAAAAGCTGATAGCGTAAGTACATTCCATTGCTCTCAAATCAGGTTGGGTATGGGATCGTGCTGGCTGACTCGGCGTCAGACAGGTGAAACGCACGCTTGAACACTTGCGGGTTGATGACGTTCTGCGGATTGGGCTCAGCGGCAAAAATGTCGAGCACGTTGCCGGCCGCCAGCGTCGCCATGCGCCTGACCGCTTCGCGTGAAACCCCGGCCAGATGCGGCGAACAGATGACGTTGGCGAGACTCGGCAAACCGCTGCCGTGCGTCGGTGGCTCGGGCAGGAATACATCCAGCGCGGCGCCGGCCAGACGGTTTTCCAGCAGTGCCTGATACAGCGCCTGTTCGTCGACAATGCCGCCACGGGCGGTGTTGATGACGAACGCCTGAGGTTTCATCAAGGCCAGGCGTTCGGCAGACAGCAAGCCAACCGTTTCAGCGGTCTTCGGACAGTGCAGGCTGACGTAGTCGGCGCTCGCCAGGGCGTTCTCCAGTACGGCAACCGGTTGCACGCCGTGCGGCAGTTGCTGTGGGGCAAGATAAGGGTCGTACACCTTGACGCGCATCCCCAGTGCCAGCAGCAAGGTGGCGACACGCGCGCCAATGCGGCCGCAACCAATCAGCAGCGCTTCGCGGCCTTCCAGCTCGCCGGGCAGGTGTTCGTAGCGCTGATGCCAGTTGCCACTGCGCACCAGTTGACTGAGCGCCTCGGTACGTTTGGCCAGTGCCAGCATGAACCCCAACGTATGTTCGGCCACTGCCCGGTGGTTGGCGTTGGCGCATACCATCACTGGAATCGCCGCCTGCGTCATCACCGCAATGTCCACCGCGTCGAAGCCGACGCCAATCCGCGAAACGACCTGTAGCCCCCGGGCTCGCCGCAGCTCCTCGGCGCCGAAGCGAGTCAGTCCGAGGATCACGCCGTGGACGGCATCGAAGCTCTCGAGCAAGGCCCGGAACTGACCCTGCTCGATCGTATTGGCGAACTCCACCACTTCGATATCGTCACGTTCGCGCAGCATCTGCTTGCCTTCGTAGCCCAGAATATGGGCGACCAATACGCGTTTGCGGCTCATGCAACATGCTCCCGTAAAACATCCCGGGCAAAGAACTCGCCGTCATTGACGCCGATGCGGAACATCACCCGCTGAGCATCGCGCGGCAGCTCGGTCGCACAATGCCACACCGAGCGGTTATCCCAGATCAGCAAATCGTGCGGCTCCCACTGGTAGTTGAAGACCCGCTGCGGATTCAGCGCGAAAGCGAACAACTCATCGAGCAACGCCCGACTCTGTTCTTGCGAATAGCCGCTGATGCTCGACGTGTAGCCCGGGTTGATGTACAGGCTTTCACGGCGGGTGCGCGGATGCACGGCAACCGTCGGATGGGTGCTGGCGGGAAAGCTCTGTTCAAGCCGTGTGAAAATTTCCTGAATCGATTCCCCGACGTCGTCATCCCTGACCTTGTACGTCCAGCGCACGTCATGTACGGCCTGACGATCAATGACCTGCTCATACAGAGCCTTGGGTAAATCGTCGTACACCGATTGCATGTCCACGAACAGCGTGTCGCCGCCCGCCTCAGGCAATTGTTGTGCATGCAGCAGCGTCAGCGGCAGTGGTTCGGCCAGATAACTGGAGTCGCTGTGCCACATGTTGCCCAACTTGCGCGCGCCTACTGCACCGCCGCTGTTGCGGTTATTGATGACCAGAATGTTCGGGTACGCCGGGTCGTGGTAGTTCTTGAGCTTGAACTGCTCCAGTTCGCCAAAGCACGCAGCGAACTGCTGGTAGCCCTCTGGGGTCAAGCGCTGGTTTTTCAGCGCCACGACTTTGCGCTCATAGACGAGTTCCTGAATGGCACGAATCTCATTCAGGGACGCTGTGTTGATATCGAAATCCGTCACTGCGGTGACGAAAGTGTCCGCCAGATCCGTTCGCTTCACGTTGAAGTCTCCCTGTCCGACGTCAGTCAAACGGCCAGCGCAGGCTGGACCTGGTCTGCACCGGGGCTCAGCTGTGCATCGCTGCTTTTGAGCATCAGGCTCAGGTCGAGGATGTCGGCCGGGTTGTGTGCCGAGGTGATCGACATGCGCAAGGCCGCCTGGCCGCGCGGTACGGTGGGGAAGAACACGACAGACGTGTAGTGGCCCTGCTGCAACAGGTACTCGCCCTTGGCGATAGCCTGTTCCTCGTTACCGATGCGTACGATGCGGATCGGCAATTCGCTGCCGCTGGTTTCGGTCGGGATCAGGTTGTCGAACAGCTGCATGTTGTTGCGCAGCGCGCGTTGCAGTTTATGCAGTTCCGGTGTGGCATGAATTTGCGCCGACGCCAGTGCAGCACCCACAGCCGCCATGTTGGGCGCGCAGGAGAAACCGTAAGTCGGTGCATAGCGACGGATCGAGTTCTCGATATGTTGCGTACCGAGCATCAACAGACCACCTGCTGCGCCGTAACCCTTGCCCAGCGACGCCGCCACGATGGTGTTTTCGTCCAGACCGTCGAGTTGCGAACGGACGAAACCTTCGCCCTGCTGACCCACCACGGAAATCCCGTGGGCGTCGTCCAGATACACAAACAGACCGTACTTGTCTTGCAGGGCGCGCAGTTCCCGAACCGGCGCGGCGCCGCCCATCGAGTAGGCACCATCGCCGACGTAAGCCACCTTGCGCCCGCTTTTGCACAACCGCTCCAGATGCTCGAGGTCGTTGTGCTCGATGACGATCACCTCGGTCTCTTCGCGCAGGACCGGGATGTGGTACTGCAACGTCACGTGAGCAAAACGATCGAAAGCGATCAGCGGTTTTTCGCCAGCGGTGAACAGCCCGGCCGCCAGCAGGGGCAGGGCCCCCATGTTGGCGGCAGCCACGGTCGGAAAGACCACCACACCATTGACGTCAAACAGTTTGGCGAGGGTCGCCTCCAGACGCACCAACGGCTCCGCGGTCAGCCGTGTACGCGCAACCGAAAAGTGCGTAGACGGGACGTCATCCATCGAGGCCCGGGCCGCTGCGAGAACCTTCGGATGGGCGTCCAGATTGAGGTAGCCGCAGCGGGTGTAGTCGATCACTTCCTTGCCGCTGGTGGCGATTTCGATGCGGCGGTTGTCCAGCACGCGGCAGGAAACGCCCATCAGTCCCTTTGCATACGCAGCATCGAAATGCGGGCGGCTGATTTCAGCCATTCTCGAGGCATTGCGCGCTTTGAGCTGTGGCGTTTTTCCGATTGGGTCGTTATGGGTTTCAACGGTTTTATTCATGGCGATCTCATCCTTTGAGGGGGTGTCCGCAGGCCCGTGTGGCTTGGCGAACGGCGCTAGAATTGACGACCGCTGAAACATTTTGCAAAGGACTTCTTGGGTGCTACCTTATGACAAAATCTCATGAGCATTACGAAGCCTTATGGTCGTCAGGATTCCTTCTCTCAACGGGTTGAAAGCGTTTGAATCGGCTGCGCGCCATATGAGTTTTACCAAGGCTGCCGAAGAGCTGAACGTCACACAAACGGCCATCAGCCATCAGATTCGTCGCCTCGAAGACGAGCTCGGGGTTCGGCTGTTTCTGCGGCTCAAGGACGGTCTGGCGCTGACCACCGAAGGCCACGCGTACTTGCCCGGCATCCGCTCGGCTTTTCATGAGTTACGCTATTCCACGGAGATGTTGCGCGAGTCGACCAACAACAGTGCGCTGACCATCAGCACACTGGTTTCTCTCGCCTCGAAATGGTTGCTGCCGCGCCTGGCTTCGTTTCAGGACGCGTTCCCCAATATCGATGTGCGCGTAACGGCCTCGACCGACCTGGTCGACTTCCGCAAAGGTGGAATAGACGCCGCGATCCGCTACGGTTTCGGCGATTGGAAAGGGCTGCGGGCCGACTGGCTGATGTCGGACGAAATCTTTCCGGTGTGCAGCCCGAAGTTGATCACCGGGCCAAAAGCGTTGAAAAGCCCGATCGATCTGGCCAACCACACCTTGTTGCAGGTCAGCGGCATGACCAGTAACGACTGGAACATGTGGCTGAGCGCCGCCGGACAACCGAAGAAGCTGGCCGAGGGAACACGGCTCACATTTGACCTTGCGATGATGGCGGTTCAGGCAGCCATTGATGGTCTGGGCGTATGCATCGGCCGCTCGACCTATGTCGATGACGATCTGAAAGCCGGCAAGCTGGTGGCGCCGTTCAATCTCAAGCTCAAGTCTGATCTGGGTTTTTATCTGGTGTCGCCTGTGGAAATTGCCAGCTCGAAAAAGGTCGAGGCCTTTCGCACCTGGCTGATCGATCTGGTGCAGAGCGACGAAGCCGGTTTGGTGACAGAAACCGGAGTCGGTGCGGCCTGACAGGGCAGAACGGTAGCGCGCTTGCGTCAGTGTTGTGTGCGGTCAGATAACCCCGATCGAGGAATTCATTGCTTCGCCTTAATACGAAGCATTACTATTCACGCCCTTTCCTCACTGCGCCGTTTCCTACCTCATGCGTCCCCGCAGACCCGGCTTTTTCGAGCATTACGAAGAGTTGATCGGCACCTGGACCCGGCGTCTGCGCAATCGCGCGCAGGCCGAGGACCTGGCGCACGACACCTTTGTGCGCGTGCTCGAGGCCGATTCGGCGGTGGTGCAGCAGCCGCGGGCGTATCTGCATCAGACCGCGCGCAATATTGCGGTTGACGGTTATCGGCGTGAGGACCGGCGTGGCACCCTGGAATCGCAGGCTATCGAGCACAGTGCGTCGTCGTCCGGCGACCCGGAGCATTACATGCATGCGATCCAGTTGGCCGATTCCATCGAGCGGGCGCTGAGCGAGTTGCCGGTCAACTGCCGAAAGATTTTCGTCTGGCAGAAGATCGAGGGCCTGACCCAGGCAGAAATCGCCGAGCGCCTGGGGCTGTCCAAGAACATGGTCGAAAAGTATATGATCCGCACCCTGCGGCATCTGCGCGATCGCCTCGATGGCTTGCAGTCATGAGCGGTGGCGATTTTTCCTCCAGCCCAACAGGATCTTCCATGACGGATACCCGTGATTGCGCGTGCGGGCCGGGCACGGTGCGCGATGATGCTGCGCGCTGGTTCGTGCGTTTGCAGGAGCCGGGCGTCAGTGCCGAAGAACGGCAGCGCTTCGACGCCTGGCTGAGCGAGCACGCGCAGCACCGTGACGAATTCCAGTTGCTGCAGGGCTTGTGGTCGGCGGCCGATTTGCTCCCGGCGCCACGTCTCAAAGCCCTGGCTGAACCCCCGCCAGGCCGACGCGCGCGCCGGTCGTTGCTGCGTTACGCGGTGGCCGCCAGCGTGCTGGCGGTGGCGCTCGGCTTGGGTCTGTTCAGTGGGCTGAATCATCCGGGCGGCTACAGCGCCGAATTCGCCACGGCATTGGGCGAGCGCAAACACGTGGCCTTGCCCGACGGTTCGCTGATCGATCTGAACAGCCGCAGCCGTTTGCAGGTGCGCTATGAACAGGACCGCCGTTTGATTGAACTGCGCGAAGGCGAAGCAATGTTCAGCGTCGAGCACGATGCATCGCGGCCATTTGTCGTGCAAACCGACAGCGGCAAGGTCACGGTGACCGGCACGCGTTTCGATGTGCGCCGCGACCCTGCGCAAACCCGTGTGGCGGTGGAGCAGGGCACGGTCAAGGTGCAGGGGCGGGACGCGCCGAGCGATCAATTCATCAGTCTGACGGCGGGCCTCGGTACGCACGTCGATGCCCACGGCAAAGTCGCCCCCGCCTACGCGGTCAATCCGGCGCAGCTGACCGCGTGGCGCAACGGCAAAATGGTGTTCGACAACGCCAGCCTCAGCGACGTCGCGGCCGAAGTATCGCGTTATCGCCAGCGTCCGTTGACGGTCACCGACCCGGCCGTGGCGAATCTGCGCCTGACCAGTGTGTTCAACGCCGACAACACCGATGCCTTGCTCAAAGCCCTGCCGAACATCCTGCCGGTGGCCGTGCGCAGCCTGGCCGATGGTCGTCAGGAAATAATCGCAAAATAAAATTCAGGTTTTTTCCGAGTTCAGCGTCTTCCTGTTCAACTGCAACTGGTTTGCATTAACAGCCGCACACTCTTGCGATCCACAGGACTCTGTACGACGTGAAAAACACCACCGCCAACAACAAAAAATTTCCTTGGTTACCGCTGGCCCTCGCGCTGGCGGTCAGCGCTGCCATGCCGCAGGCATTCGCCGCTGAAGCCATTCATATTCGCGCGCAGCCGCTGGGCCAGGCCTTGAGTGAACTGGGTCAGCATACTTCGCTGCAAGTGTTTTTCAGCCCGGATCTAGTGGCCGGCAAACAGGCGCCGGCGGTCGACGGTGATCTCTCTCCGGAGCAGGCGCTGCGTCAGTTGCTGCAGGGCAGTGGTCTGGATTACCAGATCAGCGAGGGCTCGGTGACGCTGTCGCCGGCCGCCACCTCTGCTGCGAGCAATGGCCCGCTGGAACTCGGCGTGACCGATATCAAAGTGGTCGGCGACTGGCTCGGCGACGCCAACGCCGCCGTGGTGCAGAACCATCCCGGCGCGCGCACGGTGATCCGCCGCGAAGCCATGGTCGAGCAGGGCGCAATGACTGTCGGTGATGTGCTCAAGCGCGTACCGGGCGTGCAGGTGCAGGACGCCAACGGCACCGGCGGCAGCGATATTTCCCTCAACGTCGGCGTGCGTGGTCTCACGTCGCGCCTGTCGCCGCGCTCCACCGTGTTGATCGATGGCGTGCCGGCGGCGTTTGCGCCGTACGGTCAGCCGCAACTGTCGATGGCGCCGATTTCTTCGGGCAACCTCGACAGCATCGACGTGGTGCGCGGCGCCGGCTCGGTGCGCTACGGGCCACAGAACGTCGGCGGGGTGATCAACTTCGTCACCCGCGCGATCCCGGAGAAAACCACCGGTGAAATCGGCACCACGCTGGAGACTTCGCAGCATGGCGGCTGGAAACACATCGACACGGCGTTCCTTGGCGGCACCGCCGACAATGGCATCGGCATGGCCTTGCTGTATTCCGGGGTCAATGGCCACGGTTACCGCGAGCGCAACAACGGCAACGACATCGATGACGTGATTCTCAAGACCCACTGGGCGCCGACCGAGCAGGACGATTTCAGCCTCAACTTTCACTATTACGACGCCAGCGCCGACATGCCCGGCGGCCTGACCCAGAAGCAGTACGACGATAAGCCGTTCCAGTCCGACCGCGATTACGACAGCTTCAGCGGCCGACGCAAGGACGTGTCGTTCAAGTGGATCCGCCAGATCGACGAGCGCACCCAGGCCGAAGTGCTGACCTACTATTCCGACAGTTACCGTGGTAGCACGATTGCCGCGCGCGATCAGAAAACCCTCAGCTCTTACCCGCGCACCTATTACACCTTCGGCATCGAGCCGCGGGTGTCGCATGTGTTCGATGTCGGCCCGACCACCCAGGAAGTCAGCGTCGGTTATCGCTACCTCAAAGAAGGCATGCACGAGGAAGCCAGTCGTCTGGCGCTGGTGAACAATCAACCGGTGGTCACCCGCACCTCTGACGGTCACGTCTATCAGGACCGTACCGGCGGCACCGAGGCCAATGCGTTCTACGTCGACAACAAGATCGATGTCGGCAACTGGACGATCACCCCCGGCATCCGCTTCGAACACATCAGCACCGAATGGCACGACCGCCCGGTGCTCGACACGTCGAACCGGCCGGTGCAGGAAAAACGCCGCAGCATCGACAGCAACGAACCGCTGCCGGCGTTGAGCGTGATGTATCACCTGTCCGATGCGTGGAAACTGTTCGCCAACTACGAAACCTCGTTCGGTGCCTTGCAGTACTTTCAGCTCGGTCAGGGCGGCTCGGGTGACCAGACCGCCAGCGGTTTGAATCCGGAGAAAGCGAAGACCTACGAGATCGGCACGCGCTACAACGACGACGTCTGGGGCGGTGAGGTGACGTTGTTCTACATCGACTTCGACGACGAGCTGCAATACATCAGCAACGACGTCGGCTGGACCAACCTCGGCGCGACCACGCACCAGGGCATCGAAGCCTCGGTGCATTACGACATGGCCGCACTCGACCCGCGCCTCGATGGCCTGACCGCCAATGCCGGCGTGACTTACACCCGTGCGGTGTACGAGGGCGAGATTCCCGGGTTCAAGGGCCGTGACCTGCCGTTCTACTCACGTCAGGTGGCGACGGTCGGTTTGCGTTACGACATTGATCGCTGGACGTACAACCTCGACGGCTTCGCCCAATCGCAACAACGCTCGCCGGGCACCGGGGTCAACGCTGACGGCAGTTTCAACGGCAACTACATCACCGAAGGCTCGGCGGACGGCCAGTACGGCAACATTCCCGGCTACGTCACCTGGAACGTGCGCGGCGGCTATGACTTCGGCGCGCAACTGTCGAACCTCAAGCTTGGTGCCGGGGTGAAGAACGTTTTCGACAAGCAATACTTCACCCGCTCCAGCGACAACAATGCGGGGATGTATGTGGGTGCGCCGAGGACGTTCTTTGTACAGGCCAGCGTGGGGTTCTGACAGACCGCGTCGGCTTCTTCGCGAGCAGGCTCGCTCCCACAGGTTCACTGAGATTCCGTGGGAGCGAGCCTGCTCGCGAAGCTTTTCAGACTTTCAAACCTTCAGCACTTTCCCGCCAATCGCCACCGCGACCAGCAGCACCGCCATCAGGCCAAAGGCAAAACTCAAGCTGCTGGCGTGGGCGACAAAACCGATCACTGCCGGCCCGGCGAGAATCCCGGCATAGCCCAGCGTAGTAATCGCCGGCACCGCGATGCTCTCCGGCATCACCGTCTGCTTGCCCACCGCGGTGTACAGCACCGGCACGATGTTCGAGCAACCGGCACCGACCAGCGCATAACCCACCAGCGCGGCTTGCCAGCTCGGCGCGAACGTCGCCAGAAACAGACCGGCCGCTGCCGTCAGCCCGCCGAACAGAATGATCCGCGTCGCGCCCAAACGGCGGACGATGCGATCGCCCAACAAACGGCCGGCGGTCATGGTCAAGGCAAAGGCTGCGTAACCCAACCCGGCGTACGCGGTGTCGATCCCGCGTTCCTGTGCAAGGAACACTGCGCTCCAGTCCAGCGCTGCGCCTTCGGTGAGAAAGACAATGAAGCACATGCCGCCGATAAACAGCACGATGCCGTGGGGAATGGCGAAGGCCGGGCCGGAGCTTTCGCTGCCGTAGGGCAGCATGTGCGGCACGCATTTGCACAGCGCGGCGATCAACAGCGCGACCACCACCAGCATGGCCGCCAGCGGCGACAGGCCGAGGCCGAGCAGGGCGCTGACGCCCGCCGCGCCGACGATCCCGCCAAGGCTGAACAAGCCGTGAAAGCCCGACATCATGTTCTTGCCGCTGGCGCGTTCGACGATCACTGCTTGCAGATTCACCGTCGAATCCACCGTACCCAGACCCGCGCCGAACATGAACAGCGTGGCGATCAGCGCCGGTATTGACGACACGGTCGCCAGCAACGGCAGCGCCGCACAGATCAGCAACGTACCGCCGGTGGCCACGCGCCGGCAGCCGAAAGCGCGTCGCCAGAATACCCGCCAGCGGCATCGCCAGAATCGAGCCAACGCCCAGACACAACAGCAGCAGGCCCAGCGTGCCTTCATCGAGACCGGCCCGGGCCTTGGCATAAGGCACCAGTGGCGCCCACGCGGCAATGCCGAGCCCGGCGATGAAAAAAGCCACGCGCGTGGACATCTGTTGCAGGCGTCCGGGGACGAAGGTGTCTTGGGGGTTGAGGCTGGTCATATTGATCCTTGGTAAAAAAACAACTGCATCCCGAGTGACATTCCTGGTGTGCTGAGGTTCGATCTCAGGCTGCTCGGGACATAACAGCGGACATCCTACCCTGTAGGCCTTCGCCTGCTCGCGATAGCGGTGTGTCAGGTAAAAATATCTCGACTGATACACCGCTATCGCGAGCAGGCTCACTTCTACAGGGGATTGCGGTTTACAGTGGGATTTTCGTAAGCACAGAGAGGTGGGGATGGCTCGGTTCTACGACGCACGAGGCAATATCTATGGTGTGGTTTCACCCGAAGCCTTGCGCGATGCAGGCATCGCCTTGCCCGCCAGCGCCTCCGAATGCGCCGCCTCGCATCAGACATGGAGCGACGCGGCGATCTCTTATTGCTGCGACTGGCCCGCAGGCCAGCGCCCGGTCAACAGCAAGGCTCACCGCAGCGACGGCTTGCTGATCGGCCCGTTCCAGGCCGCGCCGCCGTTCGACGTGCTGATCGTCAACACCGACGGCACCCTCGCCGAGCGCAGTGGCAACGGCCTGACGATTTTCTCTCAGGCATTGACCGAGCAAGGCTTGATGCCGGAGGCAGGCGCGGCGTTACGCGTGCATCACGATAAGGGCGACGCTGTGGAAACCTCGGTGAAACCGGCCACGGTCGATGCTGTTCGGGGCTTCTGGCTCGACCTTGGTCAGCCCGGTTTCGGCCCGGATGCCGTCGGCGCGCAGCCAGTCGAAGAGGTGCAATTCAACGGGCGAGCGGTCAGCCGCGTAGCGCCGTTGACACAGCTCGATCCGGCCTGGACGCACAGCCAGTTCGTGCGCATCGGCAATCCGCATTGCGTGACGTTGCTCAGCGATCCCGGCGCATTACCGAGCAATGAGCAAATGAATGAATCCAGGTTGAACGAAGGCTTGACCCGAATCGCCTATGCCATGCCGAACGGTGCCGGAGATCCCTGCCCGGCAGGCGTGAATCTGCAATGGGCGGCGCTGGAGTCAGTACAGAAAATCAGCGCGCGGGTGTTCGAGCGGGGCGAAGGGCCGACCGCCTCATCCGGCACCAGCGCCAGTGCGGTGGCATCGGCGGCGTGGCGGGTGGGTTGGGTTGTGGCGGGGGAAGTGCAGGTGGTAATGCCCGGCGGCACGGCGCCGGTTTTGCTGGAGGTTGAAGACCGGCAGTTAGTGCGGGTCAGACTGTTCGGGACGGCGCGGTTGATGGGCTGAATTCGAGGCCGCCATCGCTGGCAAGCCAGGCTCCCAGGTTTTGTGCCGAACACAAAAGCCCGGTACACCACAAATCCTGTAGGAGCGAGCCTGCTCGCGATAGCGGTGGCTCAGGTAAAGATATCTCGGCTGACCCACCGCGATCGCGAGCAGGCTCACTCCTACAAGGGACCGCGTTGATTACCCAAGAGCATTTCAGCTCAGACCACCGCTGAACTCCACCACCGGCATCTGCCGCTTCATCAACACCTTGCCATCGCGAATCGAATACAGCGGCAAGCCCTGGCTGCGAATCACTTCGTAATCGCTGTCCGCCGACAGGATCAGCAGATTCGCCGGGCGCCCTTGTTCCAGCCCGTACCGCTCGCCCAGGTGCATGGCTTTGGCGCTGTTGTCAGTGACCAGATCCAGCGCACTTTGCAGGTTGCGGTAGCCGAGCATGTGGCAAATGTGCAGCCCGGCTTCGAGCACGCGCAGGATGTTGCCGTTGCCCAGCGGATACCACGGGTCGACGATCGAATCCTGGCCGAAACACACGTTCATCCCGGCTTCGAGCAGTTCGTTGACGCGGGTCACGCCACGGCGTTTCGGGAAATTGTCGAAGCGACCTTGCAGATGAATGCTCTCGGTCGGGCAGGAGACAAAACTGATTCCGGAATGGCCGAGCAGGCGAAACAGTTTGGCGCAGTAGGCGTTGTCGTAAGAGCCCATCGCCGTGGTGTGGCTGGCGGTGACGCGGGCGCCCATGTCGCGGCTGCGCGCTTCTTCGGCGAGCACTTCGAGGAAGCGTGAATGCGGGTCGTCGGTCTCGTCGCAATGCACATCGACCAGGCAGCCGGTGCGCTCGGCCAAGTCCATCAGAAACTTCACCGAGCTGACGCCCTGATCGCGGGTGTACTCGAAATGCGGAATCCCGCCGACCACGTCCGCGCCCATGCGGATCGCTTCTTCCATCAGCTCGCGACCGTTACGGAACGACTCGATGCCTTCCTGCGGGAACGCGACGATTTGCAGGTCGATCAGATGACGGCTTTCCTCGCGCACTTCGAGCATGGCCTTGAGTGCGGTGAGTTGCGGGTCGGTGACGTCAACGTGGGTGCGCACGTGCTGAATGCCGTGCGCGGCCAGCGCCTGAATGGTCTTCTTGGCGCGGGTCTTGGTGTCTTCTTCGGTGATGGTGACCTTGCGCTCGCCCCAGCACTCGATGCCTTCGAACAGTGTGCCGCTCATGTTCCAGCGTGGCTCGCCGGCGGTGAGGGTGGCGTCGAGGTGAATGTGTGGTTCGACGAAGGGTGGCACCACCAGATTGCCGCCGGCGTCGAGGTCTTCCGGGCCGAGCGTCGGCGCTTCGGTCTGGCGGGCGATGCTGTGGATCAGACCGTTTTCCAGGTGCAGTTCGTGCAGGCCTTCCTGGTTGCGCAGGCGGGCGTTGATGATGTGCATCAGGCGAATCCTTTTATAGATCTTGTAGTGGTGCGCTGACGCGACGGGCGCCGAGCAGACCGGTGACGATGACATACGTTAGCGCGGCAGCGGCAATCCCTACCAGCGGCGCGACCCACGGCGAACTGAACGCGGCAATGGTGCCCACCCCGTAAGCCCCGAGCCCCGGCCAGTTGAACGCTGGCAACCGCGCGTCGGCCAGGCGTGGATAGTGCCCGCGCCAGCGGTAGAAGAAGTCGGCCATGATCACCCCGCCAATCGGCGGAATCACCGTGCCAAGCAAAATCAGATACGGCACCAGCATGTCGTACATGCCCAGCAAGGCGAGCACCGTGCCGATCACCGCGCCGCCCAGGGTCACGGTTCTGCGCCGGCTGGTGCGCAGCAGGTTGCAACCGGCGACGGCGAAGTTGTAGATGGTGTTGTCCTGAGTGCTCCAGATGTTCAGCAACAACATAGCCATTGCGGCCATGGCGAAACCTTGCAATAGCAACACCTCGACCACGTCCGGTTGCTGATAGACGATCGCGCCGTAGGCGCCGATCAGCACCATCAGGCCGTTGCCGACAAAGAAACCGATCAGGCTGGCCAGCACTGCGACTCGCGCCGAGCGCGAGAAACGCGTCCAGTTGGTCGCCTGCGTCGCGCCACTGACGAAGGTGCCGAACACCAGCGTGATAGCGGTCGACCAATCCAGCGAACCCGTCGGCACGACGCTGAGCAAGCCTTCGAAACCGCCGACTTTTACCGTCGCGACCCACATCGACAGCATCAGCAGCAACAGCATCGCCGGCACCGCGATGTACGAGAGAATTTCCAGCCCGCGATAACCGATGTACGCCGTGGCGCAGAAGCCCAGCCCGAACAGCACCATCAAGCCGAGCACCGTGGCTTCATTGAGATTGAAATACTTGCCGATCACCACCGCCGCCGTCGCCGTGCCCCAGGCGTACCAGCCGATCTGGGTGAATCCGAGAATCAGGTCACTGAGCTTGCTGCCCACTTCACCAAAACAGAAACGGCCCATCAGCACCGAGTTGAGCCCGCTCTTGAAGGCGATGTAGCCCAGGCCTGCGGCGTACAGGCCGAGCAGCAGGTTGCCGACCACGATCACCGCGATCATCTCGCTGAAAGTGAACGCCACGCCGAGCTTGCCGCCGGCAAACATGGTTGCGGTAAAAAACGTGAAGCCCAGTAACACCATCGCGGTAGAGGCCAGGCCTTTGCGCGCGTGCATCGGGACTTCGCTGAGGGGGTAATCGTTGCCGGGAGCGTTCTGCGTCATGAGGCAGTCCTTGCTGGAAGGGAGAAGACGCGGGAGGGTTGCAGCGGTCGTGCCAAATACCGATTCGGTGGGGTATGTATAGACGACACGACGCAGACAGGCGCAAAAACGGTGCAGATGAGCGCACCCGTGTGCAATGTGGGAGCCACGGTGCTTGTCCGTGCATGATCGCTCCCACGCCCGTGCGCGATATGGGAGCCACGGTGCATGATCGTTCCCACGCTCTGCGTGGGAATGCAGCCCGGGACGCTCCGCGTCCCATGCCGAAGCCGAACGCGGAGCGTCCGTTGAGGCATTCCTTTGCTGCGCGTGGGAACGATCGGTGTCAGGGGATTTGGAGGCTGTCAGAGGAAGCGACGGAGGGCGGCGCAGGCATAAAAAAACAGCCTTTGCGGCTGTTCTTTATTTCCTGACTCAACACCGCCCCCTACAAAAAGCGCTCTGTGATAATCACTCGCCGCGATAGATGCACCCACTGGTGCACGTCTCATGAATGCGGATCGCGCTCAGTTCCGGCAGCAGCGGCTTCATTTCATTCCAGATGAATTTGGCCAGCACTTCGCTGGTCGGATTTTCCAGACCGGGAATGTCGTTCAGGTAGTTGTGATCGAGACGCTCGTACAGCGGCTTGAAGATCGCCTTGATCTCGGAGAAATCGCGGATCCAGCCGGTGTGCGGGTCGAGGTCGCCGCTCAGGTGCAGCGCCACTTTGAACGAGTGACCGTGCAGACGCCCGCACTTGTGGCCGTCCGGGACGTGCGGCAGGCGGTGGGCGGATTCGAAAGTAAACTCTTTGAAAATTTCCACGGTATTTTGACTCTGTTCAGATGGCGTTCGCCGCAGCGATTCGGGCAGGCGGCGAGTTTATCAGCTTGTCTGTGGCTGTGCTGACTAAAGGGTCAGCAAGTGCTCGGCGAGGCGACCGTTGGCCGTCAGTTCGAGAAATTCGTCACCGAGGCGGCGGCTTTCGTCCATCGCCGTGTGCCAGTACTTCTGCCGGCTCGGCGCATCGCCCATGAAGCGTTTGAAGTCGTTTCGGTCGGGCAGTTTGCCGAAAGGCAGGCGGGCCAGATATTCCTTCGACGGTGCGAGCAACAGCACGTCCTGCAAACGCTGCACCGAGGCGCGGCGCCACGGCAGGGTCTTGTCGAACCAGCCGGGAATCACCCGGTCGGTGAAGTGCGGATAGAGCACGATGCCGTCGCCGCTGTAGGGCAGGTCGAGGTGATAGTCGAGCAGGCCGCCGTCGCGAAACGTCCCCGCGCCAGCGCCGGGCAGATCGCGCACGCCTTCCATGACCATCGGGATCGAACCCGACGCCAGCAAGGCCTGGCGCAGGTTGCCGGCGTTCAGCGCGACGAAGCGCGATGGGAAGTCGTCCAGCGCATGCAGCGGCGGCGCCAGGCGCGGGTCGTGGATGATCAGCCGTTCGAAGTGCCGCGACAGCCGCGCCCGGCCACGCAGGTTGTCGGCAATCACCGAACCCAGCGCCAGACCGAGTCGCCCGCGATGATCCTCGGCCAGACGGCCTTGGCTTTTCACTACCATGATGTTCAAGCGGTAATGCGCATTGTCGAGGATGCTGGCGTCGCGGCCGTCGAGCAGGTCGTTGAGCATGCGCTGCGAGCTCTGACTGATCTCGGCCATGGTCACGCCTTTGTTGAAATTCTGCTCGGCGTACAGATGCCCGAGGCGGCGCAGGCCTTCGGCGGCGTCGGGCAGACAGGCACTGGCGAAGCGCCAGGAACCGACCGAAGCGCCGATCAGCGACCGCTCGCGCGGCGTACTCGGCAGCCATTCACCGAACAGCGCCAGATCCAGCCCCTGAATCCCCAACGCCTTAGGCCCACCGGCCGCGCCGGGCAGGGTGCCGACGTCGGCAGCGTTCAGACCCCGGGCACGAATGCGCGCCATGGCCCGCGGGCCGGCCTTGAGGGTGAGGGCGGGGAATTTGATGTGGATGGCGGTCATACCGGCCTCGATCGTTAGCAAGCTGCGAATTATAAGCACATGTTGCAGAGCCCTTGTAGGCCTTCGCCTGCTCGCGATAGCGGTGTGTCAGTGCCAAATGGGCTGACTGAAAGACCGCTATCGCGAGCAGGCTCACTCCTACAGGGGCAAGGTGTTCATGGGTTTTGTGTCAGACGCAAAATCATGTGGGAGCGAGCCTGCTCGCGAAGCGGTGTTTCAGTACCAAATGTGCTGGCTGAAAGAACGCTTTTCGCGAGCAGGCTCGCTCCCACAGGGTTCTGCACCGTCTGAAGAGGCACAATGATGGCCATTCAGTTTCAGTTAAGTTGCTCCCGTTAAGGTGCCTGTCGTAAGCAATCCATAAGAATTGGAGACACCCGTGAACACCCTGACTGCCCTGATCACTGCCTCGATCATCTGCCTCACTGCCGGCACCGCATTTGCGCGTGATCTGGGGCCTGACGAAGCGCTTCGTTTGCGTGACGCTGGTACTATCGTCTCCTTCGAGAAGCTCAACGCCATCGCGCTGGCCAAACACCCGGGCTCGGAAATCACCGAAACCGAGCTGGAAGAAAAATATGGCAAGTACATTTACCAGATCGAATTGCGCGATCCGCAGGGCGAGAAATGGGATCTGGAATTGGACGCGGTCGATGGCAAAGTGCTCAAGCATCATCAGGATACGTAATGAAGCTTAATGTTCGCACCACCCGCCGTACGGCCCTGGTGCTGGTGTTGTTTTGCTCCACGGCCATGGCCCGCGACCTCGATCAGGACGAAGCTCTGAGCCTGCGCGAGAAGGGCGTGATCCTGCCGCTGGAGCAAGTGTTGCAGCAGGCCATGGATCGTTACCCAGGCGCCAAACTGCTGGAAGTCGAGCTGGAAGAAAAACACGACGTCTACATTTACGAAGTCGAGTTGCTGACGGTCGAGGGCGTGGCGCGCGAGCTGCACTTGAAGGCCGACACCGGCGAGTTAGTCAAAGACAAGGAAGATTGATCGATGCGTTTGCTTTTGGTGGAAGACCACGTACCGCTGGCCGACGAGTTGCTCGCCAGCCTGCAGCGGCAAGGTTACGCGGTCGATTGGCTGGCCGACGGTCGCGACGCGGTGTATCAGGGCAGCAGCGAGCCGTACGATCTGATCATCCTCGACCTCGGCCTGCCCGGCGTGCCGGGGCTTGAGGTGCTGGCGCAGTGGCGCGCCGGTGGGCTGTCGATTCCGGTGCTGATACTGACGGCACGCGATTCCTGGGCCGAACGCATCGAAGGCCTGAAGGCCGGCGCCGACGATTACCTGACCAAGCCGTTCCACCCCGAAGAGCTGCAACTGCGCATTCAGTCACTGTTGCGCCGCTCCAAGGGCCAGGCCAATCAACCGACATTGAAGGCCGCCGGTCTGCACCTGGACGAGGGGCGTCAGTGCGTGGTGCGTGACGGCGCCGATATTCAACTGACCGCTGCGGAGTTCCGTCTGCTGCGCTATTTCATGCTGCACCCTGAACAAATCCTCTCCAAAAGCCACCTTGCCGAACACCTCTACGACGGTGAAACCGAGCGCGATTCCAATGTGCTCGAAGTCCACGTCAATCATCTGCGTCGCAAGCTCGGCAAAAGCGTGATCGAAACCCGTCGCGGCCAGGGTTACCTGTTCGGCGGGCAAGCCTCGTGAGGTCGATCCAGCGCCGCTTGAGCCTGGGTCTGATCAGTGTGATGGTGATCGTCGGCGTGGTGCTGGCGCAGACCAGTCTGTGGTTGTTCGAAGCAGGGTTGCAGCGTTATCTCGAAGCAGGTCTGCGTAACGACAGCGAGAGTCTGCTGGTGGCGCTGGTGCGCGGCCCGCAAGGCTTGCAGCTGGACGAGCGGCATCTGTCGCCAGCCTATCAGCGGCCGTTTTCCGGGCATTACTTCCGTATCGACTTTGCCGACAGCCACTGGCGTTCGCGCTCGTTGTGGGATCAGGACCTGCCGCTGCTCGACCATCCCGGCCTGCACAGCAATCTGCAACTGGGCCCGGACGGACAACAGTTGCTGATACTGCGTTCGGATTATCGACGCCTCGGCCAGTCGATCTCGATCAGCGTCGCGCAGGATTACACGCCGGTGCGCGAAAGCTTCCAGCGCATGCGCCAGATCGGATTGGCCGCAGGCCTGACGGCGTTGCTGGTGATTCTGCTGTTGCAGCGCCTGACCGTGCGCCGCGCCTTGAAGCCGCTGGAACGGGCGCGTGAACAGATCGCGCAATTGCAGCAGGGCCAGCGCTCACAGCTCGATGATCAAGTGCCGGTGGAACTGGAGCCGCTGGTGGCGCAGATCAACCATTTGCTCGCCCACACCGAAGACAGCCTCAAGCGCTCGCGCAACGCCTTGGGCAACCTCGGCCATGCCTTGAAAACCCCGCTGGCGGTGCTGTTGAGCGTGGCGTCGAGCGAAAAACTCGATGCACACCCGGAACTGCGCAAGGTCCTCATCGAGCAACTGGAGCAAGTGCAGCAGCGCCTCAATCGCGAATTGAATCGCGCACGCTTGTCCGGCGATGCGCTGCCCGGCGCGCTGTTCGATTGCGATGCGGAACTGCCGGGGCTGCTGGCGACGCTGAACATGATCCACGGCGAACACCTGGCGCTGAGCTACGTCGCCCCGGCCGGGCTGCAACTGCCCTGGGACCGTGAGGATTTGCTTGAGCTGCTGGGCAACCTGCTGGACAACGCCTGCAAGTGGGCGGACGCCGAGGTGCGCTTGAGCGTAATCGAGCGCACCGACGGCTTTGCGCTGTGCGTCGAGGATGACGGGCCGGGCATACCCGAGCAACAGCGCGCCGAGGTATTCAGTCGCGGCACGCGGCTGGATGAGCAGACCGACGGGCATGGGCTGGGGTTGGGCATCGTGCGCGATATCGTCGAAACGTGGGGCGGGTTGCTGGTGCTGGGCGAGAGCGAGTGGGGTGGGTTGAAGGTAGTGATCGAATTGCCTAAACGCTGATTGCCCAAACACCTATATCCCCTGTGGGAGCGAGCCTGCTCGCGAATGCGGAGGATCAGACAAATGATTGCTGTCTGACACGACGCTTTCGCGAGCAGGCTCGCTCCCACATTGGGTTTCGCGCTGGGCCTTACACGCGAAACTGATCCATCAACCGCTGCTGCTGATTCGCCAGGCTGTTGAGCGACTGGCTGACCCGCGCCGATTCATTGGCTTGGCCCGACAGCGATTCGGTCACGTCGCGAATCGTCGCCACATTGTTGTTGATCTCTTCGGCCACCGCACTCTGCTCTTCGGCTGCGCTGGCAATCTGCAGGTTCATGTCGCTGATCACCGTTACCGCGTCGCCGATCTGGCGCAGCGCGGTCACTGCCTGGCCGACCTGCTCGACACTGCCCTGGGCCTGGCGATGGCTGTTGCCCATCGAACCGACCACCTCCTGCGTGCCGTTCTGCAATTGCTCGATAACCTGGCGGGTTTCCTCCACCGATTCCTGGGTACGCCGGGCGAGGTTGCGCACTTCGTCGGCGACCACGGCAAAACCGCGTCCGGCTTCACCGGCCCGCGCCGCTTCGATCGCGGCATTGAGCGCCAGCAGGTTGGTCTGCTCGGCAATCGCGCGAATGGTTTCCAGCACTGCGCCGATTTTCTCGCTGTTTGCCGCCAGCCCTTCAACCTGCAGCATCGCCGCGCTCATGTCGGCGGCGAGGGTGTCGATGCTGGCGGTGGTGCGGTCGATCACCGTCAGGCCCTGGCGGGTGGCGCGGTCGGCATCCTTGGCGGCTTCGGCAGCCTGGGCGGCGCTACGGGCGACGTCTTGCGCGGTGGCGCTCATTTCGTGGGAGGCGGTCGCAACCTGATCGACCTGACGGTATTGCTGCTCCATGCCGGCGCTGGTCTGGGTGGCGATGGCCGAGGACTGGTCCGCGGTGCTGCGCGCGTCCTGCACCGAGCGTTTCACTTCGGCGATGATCGGTTGCAGCTTGTCGAGAAAACGGTTGAACCAGCCAGCCAGTTGGCCAAGTTCGTCCTGTTTGTCATAGGCCAGGCGACGGGTCAGGTCGCCTTCGCCACTGGCGATGTCTTCGAGCATGTGCGCGACGCCGAGGATCGGTCGGGTCACGCTGCGCGCCATCAGCCACACCAGGAGCAGGCCGAGCAGAGCGGCGAGGCCGCCGAGGCTCAGCTCCATCAACGTGCCCGAGGTGTTGCTCGCGTCCAGCTGTTGCTTGAGTGCTTCGGCGCGGCTGACCAGAACTTTTTCCGGCACATCGAGCAGCACGCCCCACGCCGGCCCGCCCGGAATCGGCTGGAACGGCGACAGCACTTTCAATTGCCCATCATTGTGCAGGCTGCTCACGCCCGTGCTGGCCGCCAAACGCCGCAGCAGCTCTGCGCCGCTGCTGGTGTCGACGGCGTCCAGACGCTGGCTGAGTTTGCCGGCATCGGCGCTGTAACCGGCGAGCAGGCCGGCAGGGCTGATGATGCTGACGGCGGTCTGACCGTCGTAGAGCTTTTTGCTTGCGGTCTGGCTGATCGCTTGCAGGCTGTTGAGGTTGATGTCGACCGACAGCGAGGCGATGACCTTGCCGTTGAGCAGCAACGGGAAGACGATGCTGGTCATCAGCACTTTCTGCCCGTCGATCACGTAAAAGTACGGTTCGATCACGCACGGCTTGAGAGTGCTGCGCGGGCAGGTGAACCAGGCGTTGGCCGCCTGACCGCTGGGGCCGGTGCGGGTGTCGCTCATGTCGCTTTCCGGCAGGGCCATCGAGTGGACCTTGCCCGGGGTCGGCTGCGACCAGTACAGCGCAAAACGGCCCTTGTCGTTGCTGCCCAGCTCATCTTGCCCGGCGAACAGTTCGTCCTTGCCGTCCAGCGCATTGGCTTCGAATACCAGCGACAGGCCGAGCAGATCCGGGTTGGCCTGCAATGCGGATTTGACCTGACGGGTCATGTCTTCGCGCAGATCGAAGGCATCGAGAAAACGCTTCTCGGCCTGTTCGCGCAGAAACAGCACCTGCCGCGAGAAGCCGTGGCCGTATTGATAGGCATCCATGAACTGCTGACGAATCCCCGCCGCTTGCACCTCACCCTGCGACTCGATGCGCGCCTGCGCCGACTCGGTGAGCATCTCCATGCTCGACGCCTTGACCAGCGCGGAACTGTGCTCCATGCGATACAGCGAAAGACCGACGAGCAGGGTCACGATACCGGCCAGACAGAGGCCGGCGAGCAGGGTGATTTTCCATTGGATGGAAAGGTGTCTGAGCGACATGGAAAACATCCTTATTCGATAAATATCTGAGATTTTGCACTCTAACGGCTGAAAAACAGCTTTCTTGAGCGGCAAGCGGCAAGCTTCAAGCTAAAAGCTTGATCGTTCCCACCCTCTGCGTTGATCGTTCCCATGCTCCGCGTGGGAATGCCTCAATGGACGCTCTGCGTCCGCTTTGGGACGCGGAGCGTCCCGGGCTGCATTCCCACGCAGAGCGTGGGAACGATCAAAAGCAGCTCAGCTTGCCGCTCGAAACTTGCAGCTTGCGGCTGCTTGCGGCACAGTGCGCGCCCTTTTAACAAGACCCTTTTGGCTCCGCCGAGCAGTTCTGGCGGACTCATCCTGTCTGGCGGTCGGTTTGTCCACCGCAGTGTTTTTCGAGGTAGTGAAAATGAATGCAGTCATAGCAGCAGTCGGCGTCATGCTGATTCTCAGCCTGTCCCGCGTGCATGTGGTGATCGCGCTGATCGTCGGTGCGCTGGTCGGCGGCCTGACCGGTGGCCTGGGCATGGACGCCACACTCAAGGCGTTCAACAGTGGCCTGGGCGGCGGTGCCACGGTGGCGTTGTCCTACGCGTTGCTCGGCGCTTTCGCTCTGGCGATTGCCAAGTCGGGCCTGGCCCACGCGCTGGCCGACAGGGCGCTGGCGATGGTTGACCGGCAACATTCGAGCGGCGGTGGCAACGTCAAATGGCTGCTGATCGGCCTGTTGTGGGTGGTGGCGATTGCTTCGCAGAACATACTGCCAATCCACATTGCATTCATTCCGCTGCTGGTGCCGCCACTGCTCTATGTGCTGACCAAGCTGCAACTCGACCGCCGCCTGATCGCCTGCGTCATGACCTTCGGCCTGATCACCCCGTACATGTTCCTGCCGGTGGGTTTCGGCAATATCTTCCTTAATGAAATCCTGCTGGCCAACGTTGCGCGCAGCGGCGTCGACATCAGCGGTATCAACATCACCCACGCCATGGGCATCCCGGCGCTGGGCATGGTTTTCGGCTTGGTGATGGCATTCGTCAGTTACCGCAAGAAGCGCGTCTACGATCTGGCGAAGATTGAGCAGGTCGAGCAGACCGCCGTGCATTACAACCCGTTGAGCCTGCTGATCGCCGGTGTGGCCATCGCCTCGGCGTTCGTCGTCCAACTGCTGCTGGATTCGATGATTATCGGTGCGTTGGTGGGTTTCCTGATCTTCTCGGTGTCCGGCATCGTCAAGTGGCGCGAGACCGATGACCTGTTCACCGAAGGCATGAAAATGATGGCGATGATCGGTTTCATCATGATCGCCGCCTCCGGTTTCGCCGAAGTGATGAAAGCCACCGGGCAGGTGCAGACCCTGGTTGAATCGTCGGCAGCGTGGATCAACCACAGCAAAGGCGTTGGCGCGCTGTTGATGCTGCTGGTGGGCTTGCTGGTGACCATGGGCATCGGCTCGTCGTTCTCCACCGTGCCGATTCTGGCAGCGATTTTCGTGCCGCTGTGCGTGCAACTGGGCTTCAGCCCGATGGCCATCGTGTGCATCGTCGGCACCGCCGGTGCGCTGGGCGACGCCGGTTCACCGGCCTCGGACTCGACCCTCGGCCCGACCTCCGGCCTGAACATCGACGGCCAGCATCACCACATCTGGGACACCGTGGTCCCGACCTTCCTGCACTACAACCTGCCGCTGCTGGCCTTCGGCTGGGTGGCCGCGATGGTCCTGTAAACCCCTGAACCCTGTGGGAGCTGGCTTGCCAGCGATGGCGTCGACACATTCGTTATTCGTCTTTCAGACACACCGCCATCGCGGGCAAGCCCGCTCCCACAGGGACACGCAGTGCCTGCTGACTCAACTTTTGCCCCGGCGTGCCGTTAAAGCCTTTAACCACGCCAACAAAATCAAAAGAGTGAGCCCCTACAATGCGCCTGAGCCTCAAGGCTAAAGTCCTGTCCCTCGCCGTTCTTCCGGTATTGCTCTTTGCTCTGGTCATCAGCCTGACCACGCTGTTCATCCTTCAGGAACAGGCGCGCAAGGAAGTCGAGCAAACCCGCGAGCGCCTGCTCGGCGACGCCAAAGCCACCCTGCAAAGTTACGTCGCCGTGGCGATGACCACGATCAAGCCGCTGTATGACGCTGCCGCGCCCGGCGACAACGCGGCGCGCGCGCAGGCGATCAAGCTGCTGTCGGGCATCCGCTACGGCAAGGACGGCTACTTCTTCGCCTACGACTCGGAGATCGTGCGCCTGTTCAAGGCCAACGACCCCGACGGCGTGGGCAAAAGCTTCAAGGACAACCGCGACCCGAATGGCGTCTACGTCAACCTCGGCCTGGTAAAAGTGGCGAAGGACGGTACGCACTACCTGCAATACAGCTCGCCGCTGCCAGGCAATGCGAAAGTATTGGTGCCGAAACTCGGTTACACCGAATACCTGGCCAAGTGGGACATGGCCGTCGGTACCTCGGTCAACCTCGACGGCATCGAAGCGCAAGTGGCGCAGGTCGAAGCCCAGGTCCAGGAACGCGTGCAAGGCGTGGTGCTGAGCATTGTCGGCGTGGCGGTGCTGGTGCTGCTGGTGATCGCCGCGGCGGGGATGCTGCTGGCCAACACCATCCTGCGGCCGCTGACCCTGATGAAAGCCAACCTCGATGACATCGCGGCAGGCGAGGGCGATCTGACCCGGCGCCTGAACATCACCAGCCAGGATGAACTTGGCGAACTGGCCGGCTCGTTCAACCGCTTCGTCGACAAGATCCACGGCCTGGTGCGGCAGATCACCGAAATGACCACGCAACTGACCGGGCTGGTGACTCAGGTGTCGGATCAGGCGCAGCGCTCGGATCAGGCGATGGAGCGTCAGCGTCACGAGACCGATCAGGTCGCCACCGCCATCAACGAAATGTCCGCCGCCGCACAGGAAGTCGCCAAGAGCGCGCAGAACGCCGCCGTCGCCGCGCAGCAGACCGACGCAGAAGGTCAAAGCGCCAAACGCGTGGTGGCCGGCAGCATCAAACAGATCCACGCGCTGGTCGATGACATTCGCAACAGTGGCGTATCGCTGGACAGCTTGCAGCAGGACGTGACCTCGATTGTCGGTGTGCTCGGGGTGATTCGCTCGATCGCCGAGCAGACCAACCTGCTGGCCCTCAACGCGGCAATCGAAGCAGCGCGGGCGGGTGAGGCCGGGCGTGGTTTCGCCGTGGTCGCCGACGAGGTCCGCGCGCTGGCCAGCCGCACGCAGATCAGCACCCAGGAAATCCAAGGCATGATTGATCGTCTGCAGGCCGGCACGCAGCAGGCTGTGGAGGCCATGCGCCGTTCCAGCGAGGCCGGCGACGGCACTTCGCAACAGGCCAACCAGGCCGGGGCGTCGCTGGATGCCATGGCCGAGCTGATTGCGACGATCAACTCGATGAACGCACAGATCGCCAGCGCCGCCGAAGAGCAGACGGCGGTGGCAGAAGAGATCAACCGCAGCGTGCACCAGATTGCGGTGGCGGTGGATAGCGTTGCCGATGAAACGCAGCTCGGCGCGCAGACCTCGCGCAGTCTGGCGGAGTTGGGGCAACGGTTGGGCAAGCTGGTTGGGCAGTTCCGGATCTGACGCTTGAAAAGCCCCTCACCCTAGCCCTCTCCCAGAGGGAGAGGGGACTGACCGAGTTGTCTTGCGCCATACATCGACCTGAGAAATCGAGTCGATTATGGATTCAGCAAAGCGATTCAAGTCGATGTATTTCCCAAGCATCCCCATTCGGTCCCCTCTCCCTCCGGGAGAGGGCTAGGTGAGGGGCTCTTGATCTTCAAGGCCTGTCCCAATACGGAACCTCACCAAAACACTCAACAAAGAAATCAATCACCGTCCGCACCTTCACCGACAACCTTCGACTCCCCGGCCACAGCACCGCAATCTGCTGCGGCTCCAGGCTGTTCGACACCTGATACCCGCGCATCACCGGCACCAGCGTGCCGGCGCGCACTGCTTCGCCAATCAGCCATGACGGAAACATCACCAGCCCCAGACCCTGTTCGGCGGCTTGGGTGAGGGTGTCGGCGTGGTTGCTGGTGATCGGGCCTTTGACCGAGTACGGCGTCCAGTCCTCGCCATCGCGGCGGAAAAACCAGCGCTGCTGGCCGGTCGCGCCTTTGTAGGCCAGGCATTGGTGCCGGGCCAGATCCTCGGGCTTTTGCGGCGTGCCGTGGCGCGCAAGATAGGCCGGGCTCGCGGCGACCTGAAAGCGATGCGGCGCCAGAATCCGCGCCTGCATGCTCGAATCGGGCAACGGGCCGATGCGCACCAGCAGGTCGGCGCCTTCCTGCAACGGGTCGACGTAGTGATCGGTCTGCTGGATATCCAGTTGCAACTGCGGATAACGCGCACACAACGTGCCCAGCCACGGGCTCAGATGACGCTGACCGAACACCACCGGAGCGTTGATCCGCACCAGGCCGGTGGGTTCGCTTTGCTGCTCCTGCAGCGCTTGCTCGGCTTCTTCCAGTTGCGCCAGCAGCAGCCGCGCATGATGGCCGAGCAGGCGACCGGCCTCGGTCGGCGAAACGGCGCGGGTATGCCGATAGAGCAATTGCTGATTCAGCGCCTGCTCCATCAGCTGGATCTGCCGGGAGATCGAGGAGGGCGCCACGCCTTCACGGCGGGCGACTTCAGAAAAGCTGCCCTGATCGAGCACAGCAACAAATAGCCGCAGTGCCTTGAATCCCAGTTCATTGAGCCCGTGCATGAGGTGTCCTGCTGTGCGAACTGCGCAAAAGTGTTGTCCGAATACTCCCATTTATCGCACAGCTCTGCCAACCGATAATCCGCGCCATCGTTTCTTCGAGTGGAAAGTTTTTATGCAGACGCTGGATGAAGTGGCTGTTGCCACGCCTGTGAAAAAGTCGGGGTTGCGCTTGTTGTTGCTGCCGCTGGTGATTCTGGCCGGCATGGGCTTGTCGGTAGAGGCCGGACTGCTCGGGCCGTTGGGCGAGCAGGTCGGGCACTTGTGGGCGACGCTGAGTATCTTCGGCGTCGGGGCGGCGATCCTGTGTTTGCTGCTGCTGTTCGCCGGCCCGCAGAAAGGCCCGGCGCTGACCGAGCTGCCGCGCTGGCAGTTGATCGGCGGGTTTCTCGGGCCGATCTATGTGGTGGTGCTCACCCTGGCAACGCCGCATATCGGCATTGCCATGACCATGATCGCGATCCTCTCGGGGCAAGTGGGCAAGAGCGTGCTGATCGACCATTTCGGCTGGTTTGGCGCGACGCGCAAGAAGGTCAATGGCGAGCGTTGGCTGGCCTTGGGGCTGATTGTGGTGGCATTGATTCTGATTGCGCGGGGGTGAGTGATGGGTCTGGTGATTTTGTTGGCCGTGGTGGTGTTGGCCGGCGCGGTGTTGAGCGTGCAAGCGGCGATCAACGGGCGCCTGGGTGAGTCGGTTGGCGTGTTGCGCAGCAGTCTGCTGACCTTTGCGGTGGGCGCGGTGGTGACCGGGTTGTTGATTTTCTTCTTTGAGCCGGCGCAGGCGGTGAGCTTGTTCGATGTGCCGAAGTGGCAGTTGACCGGGGCCCTGTTCGGCGTGGTGTACATGATGGTGATGGTCGGTGCGGTGCCGGTGGTGGGCACGGCGGTGGCGACGGTGGCGGTGATTGTCGGGCAGTTGGGAATGGGGATGTTGATCGATAATTTCGGCTGGTTGGGCAATCCGGCGATCGAGCTTTCGTCGAGTCGGGTTTTGGCGATGGGGTGTCTGGCGTTGGCGCTGGTGTTTATGTATCGGAGTTCTTCGCGCCTGGATTGATTCTTTGGGTTGCTGAGATGGGTGTATATCCGTTGCTTCGGGTGCCGCGGCTGGCGGTTTCGCCTGACGGCGACTTACTTTTTACAAGCGCCTAAAAAAGTAAGCAAAAAACGCTAGCTCCTACGTACGGCCCTCGCAGGCTCGGGTCCCTTCGCTCCGGGATCGATCCGGGCGCAGCGGCTACGGTTTGCTTCGCTGCACCTACGTCCGCTGTGTCTGGCTGCGCCAGACGGTCGCTGCGCTCCCACGCCCGGATCAATCCCTGCGCTCAGCCTTCCGATGTCGCTGGTGGATCAAGATCAAAAGCACTCGAGCTAACGCTCATTGTTGAGTGGTTAGAAGCGCCGCATGGCTTTGGATTTGTGGTGGATTTTCCCTCACCCCAGCCCTCTCCCGAGGGAGAGGGAGCCGATTTGTGGGGGCTTCAGAACTTGAGTTCGACTCGGTATGTCATGTCGGCGTACCTCTTCCAATCACCACGGTCAGTTCCCTCTCCCTACGGGCGGTCCGACGTTTCGGGAGGGCTAGGGTGAGGGGCTTTTGATCAATCTGGCTCCACCTGAAGTTTCATCCCTCCATCCTGCAGAGGCTCCGTCTCTCGAACACTGCCCTGAAGCGTGCGCCCACCCACTTTCACCACGACTATTTTCGCCTGGTCCAGATCATCCGGCACCGGCGCCTTGACGCATAAGGTGAAGCGGTAAGGATCGTTCGCAACCGTCTCGAGCCCAACCTCACAATCCACGGTTTTGCTGATCTGGCCGAAGAATGTGGTCAGGCCGTAGTCCAGTCGCGCCGGGTGGTAAAGGATGTCCATCAGCGTTTCCCTCTGGTCCGCGGGCGGTCGGGTGGTTAATGGGTCTGGCGCCAGGTGACGTTTTCCAGGCCGAATTTTTCCGCCATCGGTTTGCTGGTCTTTTGTACCTTTTCACGGCCAAAGCGCGGGATTCGGCCGACGCCGGCGTCGCAGCTCGCCCAGTGCCAGGCTTCGGCATTGTCCATTTTGTCCGAGCGGATAATGAACGACTTGGGCGTACCGTGAAGGGTGTAGTCGATAACAAAAAGTTTTGCGTTGTTCATAAAGCCGGTATTCCTCCCTGTGGTAATTAACGGATCGCAGGGCGTCGCGAAAATTCAGTCGGATTGTCCGACGGTAGTGATGATTGGCGAGCGTAGGGCGCGCTGGTTACCATGGCGCCTTCGCCAACCCCGATGAATGCTTGCCATGGCCCTTGCTGCGCCCCCCGATCTGAGTGACCCCGATGTGCCGGTGCAACCGCTGGCGCGCACCTATCCGCGCGGGCTGTTCATCGAGCCGCATGAGCATGTCTGGGGGCAGTTGCTGTATGCGATGAGCGGGGTGATGTGGGTCGAGACGCCGCACGAAGCGCTGGTGGTGCCGCCGCAGCGGGCCGTGTGGTTGCCGCCGGGTGTGCCGCACGCCATTCGCGTGGTGTCGGATTTGCAGATGCGCAATATCTACCTGCGCCCGGCGTTGGCGGCGACGCTGGATACGACGGTGCAGGTGATCGAGGTCGGCGGTTTGCTGCGTGAGCTGATTGTCGGCCTGGTGGCGCAGGGTGACAGTGGCGACCCGGAATACTACGAGGCGCTGGTCGGTCTGGCCTTGCTCGAGCTCAGACGCGCACGGCGTTCTTCACTGAAGGTCCCGCTGCCGGATGATTCCGATCGGCGCCTGATGAACGTGTGTCAGGCGGTGATGGCGGCGCCGTCGCTGGCGCTGCCGTTCGAGCAGCATGCGGAAAACGCCGGGGCCAGCGTGCGCACCCTCGCGCGGCTGTTCAAGGACAGTCTCGGCATGGGCTTCGCCGAATGGCGGCGGCAGGTGCAACTGGCGACGGCGGTGGCGGAGTTGATTCAGGGCGTGGCGGTGCGCGGGAGCTGGGTTACTCGCCGAGCAGTTTCAGTGACATGTTCCGGCGTGAGCTGGGGTGGCGCCTTCGCAATTTGTGATGGAACACAATTAATCAGACCGATGTAAATCCAATGTGGGAGCGAGCCTGCTCGCGAATGCGGTGTATCAGCACGCTCATCCGGCGCTGAGGAACCGCATTCGCGAGCAGGCTCGCTCCCACAGGGTTCTTCGCTGATTGCGACGGGTTTGGCCGAAATCCAGAAGTCCTTGGCCGGTAGCCTTCGGTCCCCCTCCCTAAACTCTGCCCATTCCTTTCAACGGCGGAGTGCCTCCATGAATTATCTGATTTCGCTCGCCATCGGCCTGGGCGTCGGCCTGTTGTACGGCGCACTGGATGTTCGTTCTCCAGCCCCGCCGGCCATCGCGCTGGTGGGCCTGCTCGGCATGCTCGCCGGTGAACAGTTGTGGCCGATGGGCCGGCAGCTCGTCGCCGGTTGGTTGTCCTGAATTTTCCTCTCTTTGGTGGATCGTTCCATGAAAGCTCTGCAATTCGATAAAACCGGCGACCTGTCTTCCCTGCGTTACACCGAGGTGCCGACACCCGTGCCGGGCCCGGATGAAGTGCTTGTGCAGATCAGAGCGGCCGGCCTCAACCCCAGCGATGTGAAAAACGTTCTCGGGCGTTTTCCTTACACCACGCTGCCACGGATTCCCGGGCGGGACTTTGCCGGGGTGGTGGTCGAAGGGCCGCAAGCGCTGATCGGTCAGGAAGTCTGGGGAACGGGCCGTGAACTGGGCTTTTTCGCCGACGGCTCCCATGCGCAGTTCGTCAAACTGCCGGCCGGCGGTATCGCGCATAAACCGTCGCACTTGAGTTTCGCTCAGGCCGCCAGCCTCGGCGTGCCGTACACCACCGCTTGGGATGCGCTGGAGCGCAGTCTGGTGAACGCCGACACGCGTTTGTTGGTGATTGGCGGCGGGGCGGTGGCGACAGCGGCGTTGGCGCTGGCCAAAGTGCGCGGCGCGCAGTTGCTCGCTGCGGCGCGGCGTCCCGAGCAAGTGGCTGAGTTGCAGGCGCAGGGGTATCAGACGATTCAGCTGGATCAACCCGAAGACCTTGGTGCGCAGGTCAACGCGGTGTATCGCGGCGGCGCCGATGTGATTTTCGACACCACCGGTTTCTGGCTGCCGGCGTCGGTGGCAGCGTTGGCGACGTTCGGGCGCATTGCAATCATCGCCGCGCCGGTAGACGGCCACGTACAGCTGCCAGCACTGGCGCTTTACCGCAAGGGCGGTTCGGTGGTGGGGATCAACTCGTTGTTGTATGGCGTTGAAGCGTGTGCGGCGATGCTTGAGCAGTTCGGGCGGTTTTTCGATGAGGATCGTTTGCCGTTGCCGCAGGGGCTGGTCGAGGTGCCGATGGCTGAAGGGCTCGCTCGGTATGCCGAAGTAAATCAGGGCGGCGGGGACAAGATCATCCTCATACCCTGACTCACTTCGAATTTCTCTAACAACCTGAAACCTGTGGGAGCTGGCTTGCCAGCGATGGCGATGGAACAGGCGAGAGAAAGGTTGCCTGAGCTGACGCAATCGCGGGCAAGCCCGCTCCCACAGGGGGCTGAGTCGGCCTTAAGAGGCGGGGACGCCTTTTTCCCACGCCGACCAGTTTTCCAGAATGTCCTGCACCAGCGGGTTACCGGCCCGATACAGATTTTCCAGCGCCGGCACAAACCCACCCTGATCGGCGTATTTGAGCAGGTTGTCGACTTCGCTGCCGCCGGGTTGCGGGCGATCGAAATCGGAGCCGGCGCGGACCACGGCGAGGCGTTGCACGTCGACCAGGCCTTCGCGGCTGGCGCGTAGCAGCGCTTCATACGTGGAGTTGTCTTCCTGCTGCGTTGTGCAGTATTCGCCCTTGTTGTCGGTCAGCAGCCTGGTCCAGACCTCGGCTCGTTCGCTCAGGCGCGTGCCGGAAAACCAGGTGTTGCCGGCCAGCGTATCGCAGCGCGTCACCACCGGTGGCTGGTTGGCCGGGGCGGACGGATATTTCTGCCGCCACGCCGCCGATTCCTTGCTCTCGCTCAGTACCACTTTGTGGCTCAGCGCGAAGGCCTTGGCTTGCAGTGTCGGGTTGAGTTCGAAGACTTCGGTCTTGTAGTCCAGCGGCGGTTTTTCGTTCGGGCCTTGGGTGTTGATGCCCAGATAACCGGTCGGCCAGCTCGCCGGGGCGTCGCGCGAATCCAGCTCCCACTGCGTGCCAAACTCGACCAGATAATGCGCCCATGCGGCGGTGCCGATGGTGCCGTGTTTTGGGCTGATGCCGGCAATCCCAGCGATCAGAAAGTAACTTTTACGCAGGTCGAATTTCGGCGACAGGGCCAGTGCCAGGGTCGAGGCAGCAGCGTTGGTCTGGCCCATGCCGGTGGTCAGCAGACACACCTGCTGGGCGTTGCAACGAATGTTCGGGTATTCGGCGGATAGGCCCGGCACGCGGATTTCCTGCTTCAGCTCGAGCCGATCGATCCAGTGCTGCGCCTCAGGGGCGAACATGGTGATCAGCACGACTTTCGGTTGAATCGGTGCCTCGCTCGCCCATGCAGTGGAAGCGAGCAGGGCCGCGCCGGCCAGGGTCAAATGCTTTATGGCTTGCATGCAAAACTCCTTGAGTCAGAACTGATAACCGATGCCGGCGTAGTAACCCCAGCCGTTGGAACGCGCACGGAAATTGCCGTCGCCGAAATTCAGCTCGCTGCCGTCATCCCAGTTGCCGCCGTTATGGAAATAGCGGCCGACCAGGGTGAAGCGCAAGTGCGTGAACGAGTAGAGCAAGACGTTGGTGGCCACCGTCGCGTTGGCGGTGCGCGCCGGGTCGTCCTTGTGCAGATCCGAGCCAAAGTCGAAGTTGGTGAAGCCAATGTAGGTCAGCGACGCGCCGTTGCTGAATTTATCGATGGGGATGATGTATTTGAGCTGCGCGCGGTAGCCGTCCCACGAATACTCATTGCTCGCGCCGTAGTTTTCCCACTGATAGCGACCGTACAGGTTGGCCGACAGATTGACCCGCGAGTGCGTATCGATGTCGGTGCCGAAGCCGCTGTAAAGCGTGTTGGCGCGGTTTTCCTTGCGGCTGCCGTGGTCGTAGATCCAGTCGAACGCCACGTACCATTCCTTGAACGGACCGATGGCCAGGCTGCGGCCGGCGAGGTAGTCGATGGAGATGCGCGGCTCGTGCTCCATGAACACCGGCGAACCGTGATCCCACACGCCTTTGTCGTGGCTGTTGCCGATGTTGAAGATCTTCGGCACGTCGACATAACCGTAGAGTTCGAACGGGCCTTTGCGGCCGAAATACTCGTATTCCAGATAAATGTCGTCGGCCGGTTGCGGGCCGAAGCTGATGTCCTTGCTGCCGATCAGGGTCAGGTCCTGGTTGTACCAGTCCGACAGGTACGCACCTTTTTTCGGTGGGCTGGCCTCGGGGCTGAGGGTCTCGCCCTGAGCGGATTCTTCGGCGGGCGCCGGTTGCGCGAGAGCGCTGAGGCTGAGAAATCCGGTAACGCCGGTCAGTAGCAGGAAACAGCGCAAGTGCGCAAAAACGGTGCGCGATGAGACGAGGCGAGGTGCATGCAAAGTCCTTTTTGTGGATCCGGGCCCGCAGTTCCGTGGGCGATTACGGTTTGTCACGAAAACGCTGGCATGGGTGACAAGCAAACGTTTGCACAAGGCGTACCAGATTTGGCAAGGCGCTGAAATGTCGGAGCTTTCGCGGTATTTCATGACGGATCGATCAGATACGTGTACCCGCACAGAATTCTTTAGCAGCGAGGGTGTTCGCCAGGACGTTTGGCAGACGCCTGCGCCGATGACCCTCGCCGCGCTCTGCTAGAATCCGCCCCATTCATTGCCAGAGACCCTCCCATGAGCGAGCCGATTCGTCTGACCCAATACAGCCACGGCGCCGGTTGCGGCTGCAAGATTTCCCCGCAGGTGCTGGAAGTGATTCTGGCCGGCAGCGGCGCACAGAACCTCGACCCCAAACTGTGGGTCGGCAATGCCTCGCGTGATGACGCGGCGGTGTACGAGATCGATGCCGAGCGCGGTGTGGTGTCGACCACGGATTTTTTCATGCCGATCGTCGATGATCCGTTCGACTTCGGCCGCATCGCCGCGACCAACGCGATCAGCGATATCTATGCGATGGGCGGCGATCCGCTGATGGCGATCGCGATCCTCGGCTGGCCGGTCAACGTGCTGGCGCCGGAAGTGGCGCGGGAAGTGATTCGCGGTGGCCGCTCGGTCTGCGACGCGGCGGGCATTCCGCTGGCCGGCGGGCATTCGATCGATGCGCCCGAACCGATTTTCGGCCTCGCGGTAACCGGTCTGGTGGAAAAGCGCCACATGAAGCGCAACGACACCGCCACCGCCGGTTGTCTGCTGTACCTGACCAAACCACTGGGCATCGGCATCCTCACCACCGCCGAGAAAAAGGGCAAGCTGCGCGCCGCCGACGTCGGCGTGGCCCGCGACTGGATGTGCACCCTGAACAAGCCCGGCAGCCGTTTCGGCAAACTCGCCGGCGTCACCGCGATGACCGACGTCACCGGTTTTGGCCTGCTCGGGCATCTGGTGGAAATGGCGGACGGCAGCCAGCTCACCGCGCGCATCGCCTATGACCGCGTGCCGCGTCTGGACAGCGTCGAGTATTACCTCGATCAGGGCTGCGTGCCCGGCGGCACCTTGCGCAATTTCGACAGTTACGCAAAACAGGTCGGCCGCGTGCAAGAGCTGCACAAACGCGTGCTGTGCGACCCGCAAACCAGTGGCGGTCTGCTGATCGCCGTGACGCCGGAGGGCAACGACGAATTCCTCGCGGTTGCCGCCGAACTGGGCCTGAGCCTTGCGCCAATCGGCGAGCTGGTCGAGCGACAGACGAACGCAGTCGAGGTGATTTGATGCTCCGCGACTGCACCGACTACCGTGACATTTTCCTCAACGACCGGCCGCTGATGGACGCTCGCGCGCCGGTCGAGTTTCACAAGGGCGCGTTCCCCGGCGTGGTCAACCTGCCGCTGATGAACGATGCCGAACGGCAAAAAATCGGCACCTGCTACAAGCAGCACGGCCAGCAGGCGGCGATCGAACTGGGCCATCAATTGGTATCCGGCTCAGTGAAGGCCGAGCGTATCCAGGCCTGGGCCGATTTCGCCCGGGCGCATCCTGATGGTTATCTCTATTGTTTTCGTGGCGGCCTGCGCTCGCAGATCACCCAGCAATGGCTGCGCGACGAGGCCGGCATCGACTATCCGCGCGTCGGTGGCGGCTACAAGGCGATGCGCAGTTTTCTGATCGACACCCTTGAACAGGCCATCGCCCAGTGCGATTTCGTTCTGCTCGGCGGCATGACCGGCACCGGCAAGACCGAAGTGCTGGTGCAACTGCGCAATGGTCTGGACCTGGAAGGGCACGCCAATCATCGCGGTTCGAGCTTCGGCAAACGCGCGACCGGGCAGCCGTCGAACATCGATTTCGAAAACCGTCTGGCCATCGACATCCTGAAAAAACGCGATGCCGGTATCGAGCAGTTCGTGCTTGAGGACGAGAGCCGGGTGGTCGGCAGCTGCGCCTTGCCGCTGCCGCTGTATCAAGGCATGCAGCAGTACCCGATGGTCTGGCTGGAGGACCGCTTCGAGGATCGCGTCGAGCGGATCCTGCGTGATTACGTCACCGATCTGGCGGCGGAGTTTTCAGCGGTCCACGGCGAGGAGGGTTTCACGCTGTTCGCCGAACGCCTGCTCGAAAGCCTGAACAACGTGCAGAAACGTCTGGGTGGCGAGCGCCATCGACGCCTGTTTCTGATGATGGAAGACGCACTGGCCGAGCAGGCCCGCAGCGGCGCGGTGGACTTGCATCGCGGCTGGATCGAAGGCTTGCTGCGCGAGTATTACGACCCGATGTATGTGTTCCAGCGCGAGAAGAAGGGCGGGCGGATCGAGTTTGCCGGGGAGCGGGGGCGGTGATTGATTATTTGCGCGAGCGGGTGAGTCAGAGGGTCTGATTGCGCTTTTGCTGGCCCCATCGCGGGCAAGCCCGCTCCCACAGGTATTGTGGGTGTACAGGTCATTCATGCACACCCTCATACCCTGTGGGAGCTGGCTTGCCAGCGATAGGGCAAGATCAGGCGATACCAAACTCAGGTCGGGCAAGTGTCCTTGCCATGATCCAGCCCCTGCTTGTAACTGTGGCTCTGCAGGCTCGCTTTGCCGTTGTGCCAGGTCAGGGTCAGCACATACAGCGAGTCGAAATCATTGCCCGCCCAGTCTTCGGTGATGTTCTGTTTCTTGCCGACCGCGTTGCCCGCGACCTTGTTGATCAGCTCCGGCAGATAGCCGTGTGACCAGGCGGTGTAGATCGTCGAGTTGTGGTACTTCTCGTCCAGCAGTTCGCGGGCCAGGTCACTGGTGTCATTGGCCGAGAACTCGATGTTCACCGGCAGGCCGAGCTTGATCGCGGCGGGGCTGATGGTCATCAACGGGCGAATGTAGCTGTAGGAATTGTCCAGCTCGCCTTCCTCGACATTGCGCGTCGGATTGGCGGCGAACACGTAGTCGGCCTTGCCGAATTTTTCCGGCAACAGCGTCGACAGGTCGATGGCGCGGTTCAGGCCCTGGCAGTTCAATTGACCCAAGCCGCCTTCGGGTTTCTCGGCGTGGCGCAGGAACACCAGAGTCTGCGTGCCGTCCGCCGGCTGCGCGCGACTCTCGCTGGACTCCAGCGACAGCGCCAGCGCAGTCACGGCCAGCAGCGAGGGCAGGGCCACGTATGCACGGTGTTTGAATCGTTTGGCGAAACGCATAAGGTTCGTCATGAAATAAAGAGTTCTTCAGCAAATTCAGTTAGGGCTGACAAACCTTTACACCGCAGGCTGCCGGCGCCGGGTGTTTTCCATGTCGTGAACAGCGTCCTCTGCAAAAAGGCATAGCTCAGAGTCATCCTGGGCCGTTTGGTTCGATTCGGCCCGCCGCGCGGCACTTTAACGGCTGACTTTGCGGGCTTGGGCGCAGGTTAGCGACAGGATGTTACGGTTCGTGTAGGCGCTGCGGCGGGCCTGTTTTATGATCGGCTTCTAATTTGTGACTGGATGCTTCCCATGACCGATCTGTCCGCGTTCCCGATCACCCAAAAATGGCCGGCGCAGTACCCTGACTGGATTCAGCTCTATTCCCTGCCGACGCCCAATGGCGTGAAAGTCTCGATCATGCTCGAAGAAATCGGCCTGCCGTACGAGCCGCACCGCGTCGGGTTCGACACCAACGACCAGACCTCGCCAGCGTTTCTGTCGCTGAACCCGAACAACAAGATTCCGGCGATCCTCGATCCGCATGGCCCTGGCGACCAGCCGCTGCCGCTGTTCGAGTCCGGCGCCATCCTGATCTATCTGGCCGACAAAAGCGGCCAGTTGCTGGCTCAGGAAGGCGCGCTGCGTTACGAGACGATCCAGTGGCTGATGTTCCAGATGGGCGGGATCGGCCCGATGTTCGGCCAACTCGGTTTCTTCAACAAATTTGCCGGCAAGGATTACGAAGACAAGCGCCCGCGCGACCGTTACGTCGATGAAAGCAAACGCCTGCTCAACGTCTTGAATACGCGCCTGGAAGGGCGTGACTGGATCATGGGCGAGCGTTACACGATCGCCGATATCGCCACGTTCCCGTGGGTGCGCAACCTGATCGGTTTTTACGAGGCGGGTGATCTGGTAGGGATTGAGAACTTCCCCAATGTCACGCGGGTGCTGGAGCGGTTTGTCGCCCGTCCTGCTGTTGTCCGCGGCCTCACCATTCCCTCCTGACTTTGAGGTGTTCACATATCCCATGTGGGAGCTGGCTTGCCAGCGATGGGGCCGGCACAGTCGACATAAAGGGTGACTGACTTGACGCCATCGCTGGCAAACCAGCTCCCACAAGGAATGAAGGTGTGTTCTGAAGATTATTGCGAACCCGGTAACGCTCTCTTGATTGATCCAGGTTTGTACCCCAACACCCGCAAGGCATAAGCTTCGCCCCCTACGACTTTCGTCTCACCCGCCGTTTTCAGGAAAGGCCCCATGTCCAGTCAGTTCCCCGAAGCACGTCCCCGCCGTCTGCGCCGCAATGCGAGCCTGCGCAGTCTGTTCCAGGAAACCGAGTTCAGCCTGAACGATCTGGTCCTGCCGATCTTCGTCGAAGAAGAGATTGACGACTTCGTGCCAATCACCAGCATGCCCGGTGTGCAGCGCATTCCCGAGCGCAAGCTGGCCAGCGAAATCGAGCGTTACGCGCGCGCCGGGATCAAGTCGGTGATGACCTTCGGCGTCTCGCATCATCTGGACAGCAACGGCAGCGACACCTGGCGTGAAGACGGCCTGGTTTCGCGCATGTCGCGCATCGCCAAGGACGCCGTGCCGGAAATGATCGTCATGTCCGACACGTGCTTTTGCGAGTACACCGATCACGGCCACTGCGGCGTGATGCACAACCATGAAGTCGACAACGACCAGACCCTGATCAACCTCGGCAAACAAGCCGTGGCGGCAGCGCGTGCCGGTGCCGACGTGATCGCGCCATCGGCCGCGATGGACGGCCAGGTGCGGGCGATTCGTCAGGCGCTGGACGCGGCCGGGTTCACCCAGATTCCGATCATGGCTTATTCGACCAAATTCGCCTCGGCGCTGTACGGGCCATTCCGTGAGGCCGGTGGCAGCGCGCTGAAGGGCGACCGCAAAAGCTACCAGATGAACCCGATGAACCGCCGTGAAGCCCTGCGCGAGTCGCTGCTCGACGAACAGGAAGGCGCCGATGCGTTGATGGTCAAACCGGCCGGCGCCTACCTCGACATCATCCGCGACATTCGTCAGGCGTCGAACCTGCCGCTGGCGGCGTATCAGGTCAGTGGCGAGTACGCGATGATCAAGTTCGGCGCCCAGGCCGGCGCCATCGATGAAGATCGCGTAGTGCGCGAAAGCCTTGGCGCGATCAAGCGCGCGGGTGCGGATCTGATCTTTACCTACTTCGCGATGGATCTGGCATTGGCCGGGATCTGAACAACACCGCATAACCTGTGGGAGCTGGCTTGCCAGCGATGGCGTCGGCACAGACAAAATCATGCTGACTGATCTACCGCTATCGCTGGCAAGCCAGCTCCCACAGGATTCATGGTGTTCCTTGTCAAGTGCAGTTGAAGAACGGCCGGATCCCGTGATCGTGGAAGTACCGTTCGATCACCTTCGGATCGGCACTGTTCTCGGCAATCGCCACGTACGTATCCGGGCGCAGCAGGTAAAACCCGTTGCGCGCCAGTCCCGCCGTTTCAAACGCCGGGCGCCAGTCGAACATATGCAGCGGCAAATGATGTTCAGTGCACCAGGCGATCATTTCGTCGCTGGTGTCGCCGTAGACATGCACCTGCCAGCACGGCTGGCGTAGCGGTTCGTAGTTATCCCCCTCACCATCATGAGCCCACGGCAAGCGATCACCGCCATGGACATGCCCGGCTGCGCCTGAACTCAGCGGCATGCCGCGATAGTTGAGGGTGACTTGCGACACGGTGCGGAAGAGGAATTCGCGACTGGCTTCGAACGAGGCCATTTTCGGGATCAGAAACGGCGCCACACGCATGCGCAGCAGATCCGCCAGCCGCCCCTCGGCGGTGACAAAGCTGAAGACCTTGTCGGTGGTCGATACCAGGCGCCGCGCGAAGGCGATGCGTTCGGTTTCGTAGCTGTCGAGCAGGCTTGCCTCTGCGCCGCCGCTGAGCACCGCGGCAAGTTTCCAGGCCAGGTTGATCGCGTCGCCGATCCCGGTGTTCATGCCCTGACCGCCGGCCGGGCTGTGCACATGCGCGGCATCACCGAGCAGAAACGTGCGGCCACTGCGAAAGTGCTCGGCGACACGGTGATGCACACGGTAGGTCGAGAACCAGTAGACGTCTTCGATGTGCACCTTCAGATGCTCGATGGCGCGGCGGCTGACGTCGCTGAATTGCAGGGTTTCGGCGCGATCCGCACGCTCGTCGCGCACGGTGCCGATCAGCCGTGCACGGCCTGCGCCGGCCAGCGGAAATACCGCGAGAAAGTCCGCTTCGTCGAGGTCCAGGTGCAGCTCGCCATTCATTGCCGGGCCGCTGGCCTTGACGTCCGCGACATAGAAAACCTGCTGATAGGTGCCACCGGGGAAACCGCTGTCGAGGCTCTTGCGCACCACCGAGCGGGCGCCATCACAGCCTGCGAGGTAGCAGGCCTGACAGATTTCCTGCTCGCCGTTGGGCAGGCGCAGATGTGCGGTAAGGCCGTCGCCAGTTTCTGCAAAGCTTTCCAGCGTGGTGTCGCGTTCGACCGCAATGCCATAGTCTTCGAGGCGCTCGATCAACAGCCGTTCGTGTTCATCCTGCGGGAAAATTTCGACGAAGGCGTACGGCGTCAGGCCTTCGCCGATGCGCTTAAGCGGCAGCTGCGCCAGCGGTTTGCCGTTGACCCAGAAATTCGCCGCCGCGACCCGATGGCCGTTGCGCACGATGGTCTCGCTGAGGTCCAGTTGCCGATACAGCTCCAGCGTGCGCGCCTGCACCGCCAGCGCCCGCGAAGTGGTGCCGGGGGCTGAAGTTTTATCGATGATCCGCGCTCGCACGCCAAGTTTGCTCAGCCACAGGGCCAGCACCAGCCCGGTGGGGCCGGCGCCGATGATCAGAACGTCGCTGCGGTTCATGGCGCTGTCCTCTTTTTGCTGTGGAGCAAGTATGGATCAGCGGGGGAGGGAGGCCAGTCTGGTCGGCTGGACGGGATCGAAGAGGGCGCTGTCCTGGCGTATGGCGGGGAGTATGTGGCGCGAATTAGGACCGGGCCCCTCATCGGAACGCCGCCCGCCCAGCCCTCTCCCGAGGGAGAGGGCTGGGCGGGGGCTTTTCAAGTCCTGAGTCCGGCTGGATATGTCAGGCCGGCGCAATTCGCAAACACACCTCGGTCAGTTCCCTCTCCCTCTGGGCGGTCCGACGTTTCGGGAGGGCTAGGGTGAGGGGCTGTTGATCTTCCGGTGGCGGTCAGAAATCAATCGTGCCGGACAACTTCGCCACCCGCGGTTCACCCTGCGTCAGGTAGCCGCCCTGCGCCGATTCCCAGTAGCGCTTGTTCGCCAGGTTCTCCACACCAAAGCGCAACGTCACGTCCTTCTCCGACACCTTGAACGCATACCGCGCGCCGGCGTCGAAGCGGTTCCAGGTCGGCAGGCTGAGGTTGTTCGCCGCATCGGCGTATTGACCGCCAGTGCGCAGCATCCGCGCGTTCAGCGCGACGCCTTGCAGGCCGGGCACATCCCAGTCGGCGCCGGCGTTGAACTGGAAGGTCGGCACGCCGATCGCGTGATTGCCATCGTTGGCGCCGTTGAGGGTGTTTTTCAGTTCGGTGTTCATCAGCGTCAGGCCGCTGATCAGGCGCAGGCCCTGAATCGGCTCGCCGAACACATTCATTTCCACGCCCTTGTTGACCTGCTCGCCTTCGCGCACGTAGGTGCAGGTGCTGGCGCTGGTGATTTCGCAGTAGCCATCGCTCGGTTGCTCGATGCGATAGACACCCAGGCTAGCGCCGTAGGTGCCCATGTCGACCTTGACCCCGACTTCAGTCTGCTTGGAGCGCGCCGGCGCGTAGACTTCGTTGCCGTTGGTCACCCGCAAGCCACCGGAGCTGGTCGGCGAGGTCGGGCCCTGCGCGAGGCCTTCGATGTGGTTGGCGTAGAACGACACGTGGTCCCACGGCTTGAACACCACGCCATACACCGGCGTGGTGATCGATTCGTCGTAGCTCGACGAACGCGGGCCGCTGCCATAGCTGGCGTAGCTGTAACCCTGCACCACCAGTTGCTGACGACGCAGACCGGCGGTGACCAGCAGGCGATCGTCGAAGAAGCCGAGGGTGTCGGATAGCGCCACGCTGCGGTTGAACGTCTTGCCGACGATGCCCGGATCATTCAGGTCGCCGCCGGCGAAGTTGCCGACCGGCGCCGGTGTGGTGATCGGGTGATCGATGTTGTTGGCGTAGCGGGTCAGGTCGAAATCATAAGCGCTGCGCTGTTCAGCCCAGATACCGGTCAGGCCGAAGTTGAGTTTGTGGCTGACCGGGCCGGTGTTGAATTTGCCGTTGAGGCCGGCCATGACACTGGTGTTGTCTTCATCATGGGGCACGAACGAGCCGGTGGTGAACGACGCGCCGCTATTGCCTACCAGGGTGGTCGAGTTGTAGCGCCCGACTTCGCGGGTGTGTTTGGCGCCGCCGGCGGCGTACGCGGTCCAGTTGTCGTTGAGGTCGTACTCGGCGCGGAGCATGCCGAAGGTGTCTTCGATCTCGGTAAAGCCCCACTTCGGCGCGTAGTTGGTGTCAGCCGATGGCGCGTCCGGCAGGTGCGTGGCGGTGCCGAGGTTGACCGAGCTGCGACCACCGTTGACGCGTTCCTTCTGGTACGCGAAATCACCGGACAGGCGCAGCGCATCGCCGCGGTAGTCGAGGCCGATGGCGAACAGTTTCGAGCGTTGGTTTTCGTGGTCGATGCCGGTGTCGCCTTCGCGCTGGGACAGGTTGATTCGCGCGCCGAAACGGTTGTCTGCGCCGAAGCGCTGGCCGATGTCGAAGTGGTGACCGATGCGGCCTTCACTGTTGATGTCGGTGGTGTAGCGGCGCAACGGTTCGTCACCGGCGCGCTTGGGTTGCAGGTTGACGCCGCCGCCGATACCGGAGCCGGTCGGGGTCACGCCGTTGATGAAGGCGTTCGGGCCTTTGAACACTTCCACGCGCTCCAGAGCGTCGGTGGAAATGATCTGCCGCGGCAACACGCCGTACAGGCCGTTATAGGAAATGTCGTCGCCATTGAGGGGCAGACCGCGGATCATGAACACCTGGGCCTGGTTGGAGAAACCCGAGGCCTGGCGTACCGAGGCATCGTTGAGCAGCACGTCGGCGACGTTTTCCGCCTGTTGATCCTGAATCAGTTGCTCGGTGTAGGACGCGGCGCTGAACGGCACGTCCATCATGTCCTGATTGCCCAGCACGCCCAACTGGCCGCCGCGGGCGACTTGCCCACCGGCGTAAACCGGCGGCAGGGCATTCAGTGCCGGAGCCTGGGCATTGACGTTGACGTCGTCGAGTACCAGCGCTTTGTTGTCGCCTTCAGCGGCGTAAGCAGTGATGGTCAGGGAGCACAGCAGGGCGAGCAGCGTCGGGCGAAAAGGCACGCTGAGTCGGGCTGGAGTGGGCATGTTCGATTCCTGGAGGCGCGCGGCCGGTTGGAAAAAATAAGGGCGGCGCGGGAACTCCTTGCGCTAATACGACTCCAGGCGCGAATGATAGAGGTTCGCAGTAACGTTTTGCAATCAGTATGTCCGCGCCGGTCGCGGCCCACGTTTTGACGGCGATTGTGTATGGTGGTGGCGCCTCAACGGACTGGATACCGCAACATGCACACCCCTCGCTTACTGATCACCCTCGTGGCTTTGCTGGCACTGGCCGGTTGCGCCAGCCAGCGTGGCGGCGAACCGCTGCCACGCCCACCCGCCGAGGTAAAGGCCGAAATCGTCCGGCTGCTGCCGGCGAAAATCCCCGACCGCCAGGGCTGGGCTACGGACATTTACGCCGCCTTCGCCGCACAGGACATCAGCCCGACCACGCAGAACCTGTGTTCAGTGCTGGCCGTGGCCGAGCAGGAGTCGACCTTTCAGGCCGACCCGAAAGTCCCGGGCCTGGGCAAGATCGCCCGCGACGAAATCGACCGCCGCGCCGCCAAAGTGCACATCCCCAGCCTGCTGGTCAGCGGTGCTCTGCAAGTACGTTCGCCCAACGGCAAGAGCTACAGCGAACGCCTGAATGCGGCGCGCAGCGAGAAAGAGCTGAGTGCGATTTTCGATGATTTCATTGGCATGGTGCCGATGGGTCGCACCTTGTTCGGCGGCTTCAACCCGGTGCACACCGGCGGACCGATGCAGGTCAGCATCGAATTTGCCGAACAGCACGCCAAGGATTACCCGTACCCGGTGGACGGCACGATCCGCCGCGAAGTGTTCAGTCGGCGCGGCGGCATGTACTTCGGTATCGCCCATTTGCTCGGTTATCCGGTCAGTTACCGCGAGCCGTTGTACCGCTTCGCCGATTTCAATGCCGGTTGGTACGCCAGCCGCAACGCGGCGTTCCAGAATGCCGTGAGCCGCGCTTCGGGCATCCCGTTGGCGCTCGATGGCGACCTGATCCGCTACGACTCGATCATGCCCGGCGGCACGGAACTGGCGGTGCGCGCACTCGGCAAATCACTGGGCATGCGCAACCCGAGCATTCGCGATCAACTGGAAAAGGGCAAAACCCTGGAATTCGAAGAGACCAAACTCTACAAGCGGGTTTTTGAACTGGCCGAGCAGGCTGAAGGCAAGCCATTGCCGCGGGCGGTATTGCCGGGGATTGTGCTGCAAAGTCCGAAGATCACTCGCAAACTCACCACCGCGTGGTTCGCCAAGCGTGTGGACGAGCGCTACAAACGCTGCATGGCCAAGGCCGGGTAAAACCGCCAGACATAAAAAACCCGGCTGAGGGAGCCGGGTTTTTCTGCGGTGTTGCGCGTGACGCCCTTCATTCAAGCGTTGCGCAGTTCGTTCAAGCGATCAGCACCGCCTTCTGCAACAGTGTTGCCTTGCAGACGATCGGAGCCATCAGCGGCGACGGTGTTGCCTTGCAGACGATCGGAGCCATCAGCGGCGACGGTGTTGCCTTGCAGACGATCGGAGCCATCAGCGGCGACGGTGTTGCCTTGCAGACGATCGGAGCCATCAGCGGCGACGGTGTTGCCTTGCAGACGATCGGAGCCATCAGCGGCGACGGTGTTGCCTTGCAGACGATCGGAGCCATCAGCGGCGACGGTGTTGCCTTGCAGACGATCGGAGCCATCAGCGGCGACGGTGTTGCCTTGCAGACGATCGGAGCCATCAGCGGCGACGGTGTTGCCTTGCAGACGATCGGAGCCATCAGCGGCGACGGTGTTGCCTTGCAGACGATCGGAGCCATCAGCGGCGACGGTGTTGCCTTGCAGACGATCGGAGCCATCAGCGGCGACGGTGTTGCCTTGCAGACGATCGGAGCCATCAGCGGCGACGGTGTTGCCTTGCAGACGATCGGAGCCATCAGCGGCGACGGTGTTGCCTTGCAGACGATCGGAGCCATCAGCGGCGACGGTGTTGCCTTGCAGACGATCGGAGCCATCAGCGGCGACGGTGTTGCCTTGCAGACGATCGGAGCCATCAGCGGCGACGGTGTTGCCTTGCAGACGATCGGAGCCATCAGCGGCGACGGTGTTGCCTTGCAGACGATCAGAGCCATCAGCGGCGACAGCGTTCTGGTACAGGCGATCCGAGCCGTCGGCGGCGATCATCGTGTGGGCCGGGGTAGCGGCAAAAGCGTTAACTGCGAAAACCGAGAAAGCGATGCTGAGAAGAGTCTGGCGTTTCATGATGGTGTGCTCCGGGGTGTTGTTGGTTGGTATGGAGCTGATGTTACGCCCGGAATTTTTTCTGAGAACTTCATTGCCGTGATGGTGAACATCGATGCCGATGATGGTAGCTGCAAGCCGCGGGATAGAGCCTTAAAGCACCTTCACGGCGCGGCCGATTGCCTGAATCGGCCCGGTCGGTTTGCCGATCGGCGAGCCATTGGCGCCCTCCAGCGTCAGCTCGAACAGCTGGTTCGGTTGCAGCGGCGGCAGTTTATCCAGCGGCACCGACAAGGCCTCGCCCGGTTTGACCAGCCCCAGCGACACCGGCCCTTGCCAACCGTCCGCTTTGGTCCAGAACTCCAGGGCCTTGTCTGCCGGTACCTCGACCACGCCGAGCGGAATCAACTGGATTTCTCGCGAGTTGCTGGCCTGAATCACCCAGCCCGGCGCCTTGTCCTGCGGCGCCACCAGCACTACCAGATAGCTCGGTTTCGGCGGGGTCTGGGTCAATAGGATAGTGCCCAATATCAAGGTCGCAGCAAGGCCTGCCGCACTCAAGCCGCGCCACAGTGGCAACCGATTCCACCACGACGTTGCCGGGGTTTTGTGCGTGAGACGATTGAGGCTGCGTTCGATGCGCGGCCACAGCAGGGCCGACGGTTGCTGCGGTTCGGCCAGATCGGTCAGTTCCAGCAGGCGCCGCTCCCAGGCGTCCACCGCCGCGCGCAGCTCGGGCTCGTTGGGCAAGCGTCGCTGCACCTCGATCCGCTGTTCGAACGACAGCGTGCCGAGCACGTATTCGCTGGCCAGTTCATCACGTTCCTGCGCCGATTCGCCGCTCATCCCATGCACTCCCGCAACGCATTGAGGCTGCGCTTGAGCCACGCTTTAACGGTGCCCAGCGGCGTGCCGAGGCGCGCCGAAATCTGCGCGTGGCTGTAGCCATCGACATACGCATGCAGGATGCAGGTGCGCCGCTGCGGCTCCAGTTGTTCCAGGCAACGGTGGATGCGCGCCGAATGTGCGGCGGCATCCAAGCCGTGATCTTCGACCGCCATTTCGTGCTCGGCACTGAACGGCGTTTCGCGACCGTGATCGCGCAACAGGTTCAGCGCCAGATGGCGGGTCACGCTGAACATCCAGCCACGCGCCGAACCGCGCGCCGGATCAAACCCCGCCGCGCCGTTCCAGATCTTGATGAATGCTTCATGAACGATGTCCTCCGCCAGTGCCGTGTCGCGCACCAGCCGCTTGGCCACGCCGAGCAGGCGCGGACCTTCCTGCACGTACAGATCGTGCAGGGCCGCACGCTCGCCGCGGGCACAGGCGGCGAGACGGGCTTGGTAATCGAAATCGGCTTCGGCTAAAGGCATGGTGTGCAATCTAGCTGACATTCCCCAAACATCCAGACGCCTTGTTACTTGTGGGAGCGAGCCTGCTCGCGAAGGCGGAGTGTCAGTCGAAGCATTTCTGTCTGACCTGGCGCATTCGCGAGCAGGCTCGCTCCCACAGGTGGATCTTCAGTGCTTTTGAAGATTAGCTCGCCGCCCAGAAGATATAATCAGCCTGATATTTCACCACTTCCTGCTTGCCCTTGTTCGCCATCGTGCAGGCGCTGGCCGGGGCTACGCCGCCCTTGAGCGCGACGCGCTGGATGTAGCTCACGCCGCTCATCGCGCCTTTGCCTTCAGCCGGGTTGGCTTTCACCAGTTGATAAGGCAGGTTGCCCGGGCTCGAAGGCGCCACGGCCAGTTGCGTGCCAGTGACTTTCGAACCGTCCTTGGCCTGCCAGGTCGCTGGCGGGCCGAAGTAGGTGCCGACTTGCTTGCCGCTGCGGTCATTGAGCACGGCTTTCGGGCCGACGAAGGTCCACTCGGTCTGGCCGGCCATGTTCGGCTTGTCGCGGCATTCATAAGTGATCTCGCCGACGCCGGTGGTTTCCATGGCGATCTTGTGGCCGTCCGGCACTTTGATGGTGTCGGGATAACTGCTCTGGGCAAAAGTCGTCGAGGTGACGGCGAGCAAACCGGTGAAGCCAATCAGCTGGGTGATGTTCATCCGATGATTCTCCGAAAAGGGTAGAGCGCTGACAGCACAAAAGTGGGCTGTTACAGGGACTACCCGTGGCGGAGGCGATTGGATGCAGTGCCTGAATTTTTTTTTGCTCACCTTGTAACTTGTGGGAGCTGGCTTCCCAGCGATAGCGGTGGGTCAGAGGCGGCAATGTCAGCTGACACGACGCCATCGCTGGCAAGCCAGCTCCCACAGGAATCTTTAGCGGGCTTCAAGCCCGAGGCGTTGAGGAGTTCCTGGGTGTAGGGATGTTGCGGTGCGGCGAAAATCTCCCGCGACGATCCTTGCTCCACCACCTTGCCATCCTTGATCACCATCAAGTCATGCGCCAGCGCATGCACCACCGCCAGATCATGGCTGATGAACAGGTAGGTCAGCCCATGCCGGATCTGCAATTGCCGCAACAATTCCACCACCTGCTTTTGCACGGTGCGGTCCAGCGCCGAGGTCGGTTCGTCGAGCAGGATCAGCGCCGGTTCCAGCACCAGCGCGCGGGCGATGGAGATGCGTTGGCGCTGGCCGCCGGAAAATTCATGGGGATAGCGATGACGGCTGTGCGGGTCGAGGCCGACCTCTTCGAGCACGCGGATCACCGCGGCTTCACGCTCGGCTTCGGTACCGATGCCATGGGTCAGCAAGCCCTCGGCAATGATCTGCTGCACCGACATGCGCGGGCTGAGACTGCCGAACGGGTCCTGAAACACCACCTGAATCTGCCGCCGCAACGGCCGCATCAAGCGCTGGTTGAGCAGGCTCAGTTGCTTGTTGCCGAAACGGATGTTGCCCTCGGATTCGACCAGACGCAGGATCGCCTGCCCCAGCGTCGACTTGCCCGAACCAGACTCGCCGACAATTCCCAGGGTCTTGCCGCGTTGCAGAGTGAAACTGACCCCGTCCACGGCTTTGATGTAGTCCTGCTGGCGACTGAAAAACGCCTTGGGCAGGGGAAACCAGACCTTCAGATCATCAACCTCGAGCAGGTTGTGCTCGTACTGACTCGGCACCGGTGCGCCGCTCGGCTCGGCCTCGATCAGCAAGCGGCTGTAAGGATGCTGCGGTGCGTTGAACAGCGTTGCGCAATCGGCCTGTTCGACGATCTCGCCGTGACGCATCACGCACACGCGCTGCGCGATGCGCCGCACCAGATTGAGGTCGTGGCTGATCAGCAGCAATGACATGCCGAGGCGTTGCTGCAGCTCGATCAGCAGTTCGAGAATCTTCTGCTGCACCGTGACATCGAGCGCCGTGGTCGGCTCATCGGCGATCAACAACTCCGGCTCGTTGGCCAGCGCCATGGCGATCATCACCCGTTGCCGCTGACCGCCGGAGAGCTGATGCGGATAGGCCTTCAAACGCTGCAACGGTTGGCGGATGCCGACCAGTTCCAACAGCTCCAGCGTGCGTGCGCGGGCGGCGCGGCCCTAGAGGCCTTTGTGAATTTCCAGCACTTCACTGATCTGCCGTTGCACCGTGTGCAGCGGGTTGAGCGAGGTCATTGGCTCCTGGAAGATCATCGCGATGCGATTGCCACGCAAGCCGCGCATCTGCTGCTCGCTGGCGTGCAGCAAATCCACGCCGTTGTAGCGGATCGAACCGCTGCTGCTGAGGTTGTTGCCCGGCAGCAAGCGCAGGATCGAATGCGCCGTCACCGATTTGCCCGAGCCGGATTCACCGACCAGCGCCAGGCACTCGCCACGGCGAATATCGAGGTTGACCCCGTGCACCACGGGCTGCCCGGCGAACGCCACGCGCAGGTCGCGAATTTCAATCAGGTTGTCAGTCATGTCAGCTCCGGGGATCGAACGCATCGCGGCAGGCCTCACCAATAAAAACCAACAAGGACAAAATCAACGCCAAAGCGAAAAACGCCGTCAGCCCCAGCCACGGCGCCTGCAGATTGCGCTTGGCCTGGCCGATCAACTCGCCCAGCGAGGCGGTGCCGGCGGGCATGCCGAAGCCAAGAAAATCCAGCGCGGTCAGGGTGGCGATGGCGCCGGTGAGAATGAACGGCAGGTAGGTGAGGGTGGAGGTCATCGCATTGGGCAGGATGTGCCGACGCATCAGTTCGTTATCGGTCAGGCCCAGTGCCCGCGCGGCTTTCACGTATTCCAGATTGCGCCCACGAAGGAACTCGGCGCGCACCACGTCGACCAGCGCCAGCCAGGAAAACAGCGCCATGATCCCCAGCAACCACCAGAAACTCGGCGAGACGAAACCGGACAGAATGATCAGCAGGTACAGCACCGGCAGCCCCGACCAGATCTCCAGTACGCGTTGCCCGAGCAGGTCGACCCAACCGCCGTAATAACCCTGCAACGCCCCGGCGACGATGCCGATCAACGCACTGATGGCGGTGAGGATCAACGCAAACAGAATCGAAATCCGCGTGCCGAAAATCACCCGCGCCAACACATCGCGGGCCTGATCGTCAGTGCCCAGCCAATTGCTCGCCGAGGGCGGACTGGGTGCAGGTTCGGCAAGGTCGTAATTGACCGTGTCGTAGCTGAACGGGATCGGCGGAAACAGCATCCAGCCGCCCTGATCCTCGATCAGCTTGTGTACGTAATTGCTGGCGTAATCCGGCTGAAACGGCAGCTCGCCACCGAAATCGGTTTCCTGATAATCACTGAGAATCGGAAAGTAAAAGGCATCGTGGTAGCGGATCACCAGTGGCTTGTCGTTGGCGATCAACTCGCCACCGAGGCAAATCAGGCACAGCCCGACAAACAGCCACAGCGACCAGCGTCCACGGCGATTGGCCTTGAATTGCGCGACGCGGCGCCGGCCTAGAGGAGACAGTGTGAACATCAGGCAGTCCTCGCCGAAAAATCGATGCGCGGATCAAGCAGGGTGTAGCAGAGGTCGCCGATCAGCTTGATCAACAGGCCGAACAGGGTGAACAGAAACAGCGCGCCGAACACCACCGGGTAGTCGCGCGACACCGCCGCTTCGTAGCTCATCCGCCCGAGGCCGTCGAGGTTGAAGATGGTTTCGATCAGCAGCGAGCCGGCGAAGAACACCTCGATCAGCGCCGACGGCACCCCGGCCACCACCAGCAGCATGGCGTTGCGAAACACGTGGCCATAGAGCACGCGGCGCTCGGTCAGGCCTTTGGCCCGCGCGGTGATCACGTACTGGCGGCTGATCTCGTTGAGAAAGCTGTTCTTGGTCAGAATGGTCAGGGTGGCGAAGCCGCCGATCACCAGCGCGGTGACCGGCAACACCAGATGCCAGAGGTAATCGCCGAGCTTGCCCAGCGTGCTCAGTTGGTCGAAGTCGTCCGAGACCAACCCCTGCACCGGAAACCAGTTGACGTAGCTGCCACCGGCGAACACCACGATCAGCAGAATGGCAAACAGAAACGCCGGCATCGCATAGCCGACGATGATTGCCGTGCTGCTCCAGACATCGAAGGCGCTGCCGTTTCTGATTGCCTTGCGAATGCCCAGCGGGATCGAAATCAGGTAAGTGATCAGCGTCGCCCACAAGCCCAGCGACAGCGACACCGGCAGCTTCTGCACGATCAGGTCGGTGACCTTGGCGCCGCGAAAGAAACTGCTGCCCAGATCCAGCTGCGCGTAGTTTTTCAGCATCAGCCACAGGCGTTCGTGCAGCGGTTTGTCGAAGCCGTAATGGTGTTTGATTTCTTCGATCAGCGCCGGGTCCAGACCACGGCTGCTGCGGCCCGCGCCACCCACCGCGGTGACTTCGCCGCCACCGCCCATGCTGTGCCCGCCAAAACCTTGCAGACGTGCAATGGCTTGCTCCACCGGTCCGCCGGGCGCGGCCTGCACGATCAGGAAATTCACCACCAGAATGCACAGCAATGTGGGGATGATCAGCAGCAAGCGACGACTCAGATAACGCAACATGTCACTGGCCTCCCGCGAGCTGAGCGCGCATCTGCTGGGTGGTCAGCGGCCTGGCCGAGACTTCCCACCAGGTGTTGAGGCCTTCGTCGTACGCCGGTTGCACGGCCGGCATGCCAAAGCGGTTTTGAAATACCGTCGGCGTGCCTTTGGAGTAGTAGTTGGGAATCATGTAGTAACCCCATTGCAGCACCCGGTCGAGGGCGCGGGCGTAATGCACCATGGCTTGGCGGCTGTTGGCCTGGACCAGCCCGTCGATCAGTTGATCGACCGCCGGATCGGCCAGCACCATCGAGTTCGAACTGCCGACCTGCGTGGCACTTTGCGAGGCGTACAGGCTGTACAACTCGCGGCCTGGAGAGACGATCGGATCGCCACTGCGCGGAAAACTGGTGACGATCATGTCGTAGTCGCGGGCGTTGAGACGGTTGATGTATTGCGCCGAATCGATGCGCCGCAGATTGAGGGTGATGCCGATCTGCGCGAGGGTGCGTTTGAACGGCAGCAGCATCCGATCGAAGCCGCCCTGACCGTCAAGAAACGTGAATTCCAGCGGCTCACCGGCAGCGTTGACCAGGCGATTGTGTTGCGGCGTCCAGCCGGCTTCGGCGAGCAGTTTCAGCGCTTGCAATTGCTTGTCGCGGATGTAGCCGCTGCCGTCGGTTTTCGGCGCTTGATACACCGTGGTGAAAACCTCATCGGGGACCTTGCCGCGCAGCGGTTCGAGGATCTGCAATTCCTCGGCGTCGGGCAGGGCGGTGGCGGCCATTTCACTCTTCGGCCAGAAGCTGTTCTGGCGCACGTAGAAGCCCCGCATCATCTGCTTGTTGGTCCATTCGAAATCCCACAGCAGGCTGATCGCCTGACGCACGCGGCGATCCTTGAAGATCGGGTTTTGCAGGTTGAACACGAAGCCTTGGGCGGCGGTGGGTTTTTCCGGGGCGAGGATTGCTTGCTGCAGACGCCCGTCGCGCAGGGCCGGGCTGTCGTAGCCGACGACGTAACCGGACGAGGAGAACTCGCGGTTGTAGTCGAACGCGCCGGCCTGCAACAGCTGCCGGGCGACGTCGGTGTCACCGTAGAAATTCACCGTCAGCGTGTCGAAGTTGTACAGGCCGCGACTGACCGGCAGGTCCTTGCCCCACCAGTCCGGGTCGCGCTGGAAACTGATGCTGCGCCCGGCGTCGACCTTGCTCACCCGGTACGGGCCGCTGCCGAGCGGCGGCTCGAAACCGCCGCCGTTGGCAAAGTCGCGGGTTTTCCACCAGTGTTCGGGCACCACGCGCATCGTCGCCAGATCCAGCGCCAGCGTGCGGTTGAGGTTGTTCTTGAAGGTGAACCGCACTTGCCGCGGGCCTTCGATCAGCACGTCCTGCACATCGGCGTACTGCTGGCGATAACTGAGGCTGCCCTTGGTCATCAGCAGGTTGAAGGTGTAGCGCACATCTTCGGCGGTGATCGGCGTGCCGTCGGCAAAACGCGCCTTGGGGTTGAGGGTGAAACGCACCCAGAGCCCGTCGGGATCGCGCTCGAGCTGCTCGGCGACCAGACCGTAAACGGTGTAGGGCTCATCGAGCGAGCGAAACGCCAGCGGCGCATACACCCAGTCGTTGACCTGCACCACGGAAATGCCCTGATCGGCATACGGGGTGATGTAGTTGTATTGGCCGATTTCCATCGACGCGCGGCTGAGCGAACCGCCCTTGGGCGCCTTGGGATCGACGAAATCGAAATGCTGGAAATTCGCCGGATACTTCGGCGCCTCGCCGTACACCGTCAGCGAATGGCTGCCGGCGGCCAGCGCCGAGGGGCCGGAGCACAGCAGCGCGCTGCCAAGCAGCAGGGCGGCGATGTTGCGCATGAATCTCATGAAGTCACTCCCCAAAATCCCTGAATGGTCACGGAACCCTTGTGGGAGCTGGCTTGCCAGCGATAGCGGTGAGTCAGTCAACATTCATTTCACTGACAATCCGCCATCGCTGGCAAGCCAGCTCCCACAGGGTTTTGCGGTGCTCGTTCTTTAGAAGTGGTACGTCATGCGCGCAAACAGGGTGCGCCCCAGCGGGTCGGTGTAGCGCGGGTCATAGCCGCTCTGGAAGTTGTAGGCCTGGTTGGAGAACGGCGGGTTGCGGTCGAAGACGTTCTTCATCCCGGCATCGACATCCAGCACCTTGTTGAAGGTGTAGCCGGCCGACAGGTCCCACACCGAATACGACGCCACGCGCGAATGGGTGTCGCGGTCGTAGTCGTTGTAACCGGTGGTGAAGCGGTTGGTCAGCGCTGCCCGCGCCGCGCCCAGGCTCCAGCTGCCGGTGAGGTTGTGCTTCCAGCGCGCGATTACGCCGTCACCCTGAAAGTCGCCAACCTTGTCGGTGAACGGGCCTTTGATGGTGCTCTGGAAGTCGTACTCATCGACATAAGTGCCTTGCAGGCCGAGGCCAAACTGACCGTACGGCGTATTGGGGAAGCGATAGTCGAGCGACACATCGACGCCGTTGGTTTCGACGATGCCGAGGTTGGCGTTGCCGGTGACGATGTAATTGAGCGTGCCGTCGGCGTTACGCACGAAGCGATCCTGATAGGAACCGGCCTGATCGAACACGGTGGATTCCGGAAACGGCTGGATCTGGTTGGAAATATGAATCCACCAGAAATCCAGACCCACCGAGAGGTTGCTGATCGGCTGATAGACGAAGCCCAGGGTCACGTTGCGCGCCTTTTCCGGGGCCAGGTCTTCGTTGCCGCCGATCTGGTTGAGGAACTGCTGACCGCAATCGCGTCCACCGTTGCCGCCCGGTTGCACCACGCCGCCGGTACACAGCACCGGGTCGTTGTAGTAGCCCTGGGTGAAGGTGATGCTGCGCGGCGAATAAAGTTCGTACAGCGACGGTGCACGGAAGCCTTCGCTGTAGGCGCCACGCACCACCAACTCTTTCAATGGCTGATAACGGAACGAGTATTTCGGGTTGGTGGTGCTGCCGAAGTCGCTGTATTTGTCGTGGCGCACGGCGGCGGACAGTTCGAGGCTGTCGAGCACCGGTACGTTGATTTCGGCGTAGGCGGCTTTGACGCTGCGGTCACCCTCGACGCTGCCGTTGGGGTCGATGCCGAGGCTCTGGATGTCGCCGGCAAACTGTTCGTAGTCCTGGTGGAATTTCTCTTTGCGGTACTCGCCACCCAAGGCCAGACCGGACGGGCCGGCGCCGAACCAGTCGCCGATCTCGCGGCTGATGCGCCCGTCGAACCCGGCCACGCGGCCAACCGCGGTGGAATAGGCGCCGTGATACGCGGCGTTATCGATGTACTGCTGACCAGCCGCCGATTGCGGGCCGAACGGGTTGAGCAAACCGCTGGCCAGACCATCGATCATCGCCTGATCGCTGACATAACCACTGGTGACGCTGGAGACGATTTTGTTCTGGTTGTACGAGGCGCCGACGTTGTAATCCCAACCGGCGACCAGGCCATCGAAGCTCAGCAGAAAACGCTGACTGGTGTTCTGATCCTTCGATTCACGCGGGCCGGCGGCGGTTTCACGCCAGTTGACGTCGACCGGTTGTGTCGGGTCGAGGGCGAACTCGGTCGGCGCCGGGGTGATGCCGTTGCCGGGGTAGTAGGGCGACGACGAATCCAGGCTCAGACCGGTCAACGGCGCCGGGCCGACGGCGGTGGCGTTGTTGTTGCGCGACCAGAAATATTCGAGGTTGACGTTATGGTCGTCGCCGAGCTTGCCGGTGGTCTTGCCGAAGAATGAAGTCTTCTCGGTCTGTGGCACCAGGTCGATGAATTCACGGGTGCTGAAGCGGCACAAGCCGTCGCGGGCGATCAGATTGGGACCGTTGCAGTTGCTGGCGGCCAACGGGTTGGTGGCGTTGCCGTTCTGGCTGTAGTTGCCGGGGAACGCGGTGCCGGAGGTCTGATCGAGGCCGCGACCGGGGGCGTAGTCGGTGGCGAACGAGCGGTCGTTGGCGTCGAGGTTCTGCTGCTTGTTGTAGTTGAACACGCCGAGGACGTTGAAGCGGTCTTCTTCCAGATCGCCGTAACCCCAACTGGCGCTCATGTCTTTGGTCGCGCCACCGCCGCTGTGGGTCGGGGTTTCGCCGCCGAGGGTCAACGCGCCGTCGGTGAGGGATTTCTTGGTGATGAAGTTGATCACGCCGCCGATCGCATCGGTGCCGTACAGCGCCGAGGCGCCGTCGCGCAGCACTTCCACACGCTCGATGGCGGCAAACGGGATCATGTTCAGATCCACAGCGCCGCCCGCCGAGTTGGTGCCCGACAAGGCGTTGTTGGCCAGGCGCCGGCCGTTGAGCAGTACCAGCGTCTTGTTCGCGCCGATGCCGCGCATGTCGGCGAACGAGGCGCCGCCAGTCGCCGCGCCCACGGAGCCTGCGCTGTTGTTGATCGACTGGCTGCCGGTGATGCGCTGGACCAGTTCGGCGGTGGTGGTCACGCCCTGTTTGCGCAGCTCATCGGCCTTGAGAATGGTGATCGGCACCGCGGTTTCCGCATCGACCCGGCGAATCGCCGAACCGGTCACTTCTACCCGTTGCAGTTGCGTGGTGGGCGCGACGACCGCTGCCGCCGCCGGAGCGCTGGCATTGTCGTCCTCGGCCGCTTGCACGGTGCTGGCGCCCATGCCCATGGCCACCAGATACAGCGGAACGAAACGATGGCGAGAGATCGTGGCCACCAAGGGTTTGAGCGTGAAGCGTGGAGTGTTCATCAGCATGGTTGTTTCCGACTTTTATCAGACGTTATCGAAATGGCCTTGTGAGCCGCTCATTGCTCCGCTACCGGTGATACCGCGTGCGGAAAACCACTTTCTTCAAGCAAGCCGATCCCCTCCGAACACGCGTAGCGTTTTTTCGGTCGGCCGATTACGACGGGATTCGCTCAGCGGTGCCGCGTGCGACGTTCAAGTCACGCGCGGCACCGCATTCAATGGGTGGTCATCACCGAAATCTTGCTGATGCCCGAGCGCTCGATGGAGGCCATGGCTTTCGCCACCTGGCCGTAATTGACGGCGGCGTCGGCCTGCAATTGCACGCGGACGTCGGCGTCCTTGGCCTTGACCTCCTTGAGGCTTGCTTCCAGCGACTCGGGGGCCAGCTCAGTCTTGGCCAGATAGAACTTGCCGTCCTGATCGACGCTGACCACCACCGGGTCTTTCTTTTCGGCGGGGGCGACGGCGTCGGTTTTCGGCAGGTTGACCTTGATCGCGTTGGTCATCAGCGGCGCGGTGACGATGAATACCACCAGCAGCACGAGCATCACGTCGACCAGCGGCGTGACGTTCATTTCGCTGAGCACTTCATCGCTGTCTTGAGTCGAGAAAGACATCAGCTGGCCTCCCGCACGGCGCTGGTGATTTTGCTGGCAATGGCCTGACGGCTGATGGAAAACGCGCTGCGCGAGGCGAGGGCGTCGAAGTCGTGGGCGAAGTCATCCATGTCCGCCGAAGCGAGCTTCAGGCGCCGCAGAAAGAAGTTGTAGATCAGCACTGCCGGCACCGCGACGGCGATACCTACCCCGGTGGCGATCAGCGCGTGGCCGATCGGCCCGGCGACCGCTTCAAGGCTGGCCGAACCGGTTTCGCCGATGCTTTTCAGCGCTTCCATGATGCCCCACACCGTACCGAACAGGCCGATGAACGGCGCGGTGCTGCCGATGCTGGCGAGAATCGCCTGACCGTTTTCCAGCGAGCGGCGTTCCTTCTGGATCTGCTGGCGCAGGTTGCGTTCCAGACGATCAGAGCGGTTGATGGTGTGCGCCAGTTGTTGCGTGGTGCGCGGCGACTCTTCCACCAGCAATGCCTCGAAACCGCTGCTGGCGATGCGCGCCAGCGAACCCGGATACTGGCTGGCGTGTTCGGCGGCGGTGAGCAGGTCCGGCGCGCTCCAGAAGGCTTTGGTGAACTGTTTGTTCTGCGCTTTCTGGCGCAGGTACTGCGCCGACTTGACCAGCAGGATCGCCCAACTGACCACGGAAAACAGCACCAGCCCCCAGAGGACACCGGGGACAATCATCGAAGACAAATCGTTCATGGTTACACCTCGCTTGCGTTAATCAGTTATGAGTCGGTTGCGCCGTCATTGCGGCAATTTGAAATCGATGGTCTGGGTGGCGAAGCCGTCGATCGGTGTGTCACCGCGCTTGGCCGGAATGAACTTCCAGTTCTTCACCGCAGCGACGGCGGCGTCATCGAGTTGCGGCTTGCCGCTGGATTTGGTCACCGTCACCGAACCCGCGCGACCGTTGGCCAGCACCTGAATGCGCAACACCACGCTGCCTTCCCAATTGCGTCGCAATGCCAGCGACGGGTATTCCGGCGGTGGGTTGCCCAGACTGGCGAGGCCGGAAATCGCTGCCGACTCTTTTACTGGCGCGGGCGGGGCGGCGGGTGCCGGCGGCGCGCTCGGTGTCGCCGGTGCAGCAGGGGCGGCCGGTTGTGGCGGGGCCGGCGGCGCTTTCGCGGGCTCGACCTTTTTCACCGGTTTGGGCTTTTCGACCGGTTTCGGTTTTTCGATCGGCTTGGGCTTTTCCACCGGTTTGGGCGGTGGCTTGACCGCGTCCTCGTCTTCCACCGGTTGTTCAGGCTCTGGCGGTGGTGGCGGAGGCGGCGGGGGTGGCGGTTCCGGAGTCGGCGGTGCCGGTGGCGTCGGGCTGGTCAGCTCGACGGTCATTTCCGGAATCTGCGGCGGCGTCGGTAATGGCTCGGTGCGGGACTGCTGGAGAAACCACCAGGCAGCCCCGTGTATCAGCGCCGACACGGCCACCAGCAAGACCATCTGCTGTTTATTCAGACCGCCGGGTCGTGAGGTATTGGCTGTGAAGGCCGGCCTGCCCGTTGGCGGCGGGACCGGCGCTTCCCGCAACGGCCCCGGCAGGGTTTTGTGCTTTACCGCATCGTTCATTAAAGCTCCCTCGGGTAGATGAAGGGCAATAAGCCGCCGTCCGAACATCGGGTGAATGTTCGAGTGGGTGAATGCAACTTTCTTCAAGGTGTGCAGAAGCCGATAGTGGAACTATCCAATTAACAAGGCTTGTGCAAACTTACTGGCTCAGTGCCATTCGACTTCGATTGTTCATTCGCCATTCCATGGTTGTTGTTCTATTGCTCAAAACACAGCTGGGTGTCTCATGCCTGTTACATATTGCAACCGTTGTGCCAGATGTTGCTCAAACGTAGCGCGCTTATTTCGCTGCTGTTACGCATGTCGCATTTATATAAGTTTGCTCATGACCAGGCGTTTGTCATGGCGCGCAGTGAGCCGTTACCCCGTCGGGCGGGGCTTTTTCAAAGGCGAGTCGGGCTTGTCGCTTTATTGCGCTAAATAGCGGAACAGAGCGGTTGCGCGGCTGCCGGCCGGTGCACGTGCTGGTGCGCGGCGGACTGATTTGGTGCGGGTCAATGTTCTAGCGGGTCACAGGCTGTTTTCCTTGTTTTTGTTTAACGGAAACCGATGCACTAGTGCTGGTCTGGTTATTCGGCTGGAACGCTTTTGGTGCAGTGGTAATTAGCTGGAAGTTATTGTTCGACAATTCTGTAGTTGCGCCGATTACCGCCTCGTACAGCTGCGTCATATTTAAAAATAAATAGCACCGCGCTGTCGGCCAACCAGTAGATGGCCGAGTACGACGTGCAGTTGAAGTCAGGTAATAAAGTAAGCAGGGCGGCTGTTCGGATGAACCGGGCCTGGAGCGCACAGATAATAGTGGCGAGTGATACGGCAGAACGTTTGAAGATTCACGCGGTGAACTCCTTGTTGCCAGCCCGGATACGCGAACTTTTGGTTCGGTATCGCACCTTACAAGAACGCGGATAGCGTTCGATGATTGCTCTTGGTGCGGGATGGGCACCGCCAGCGCTGTTGTGCGAAGTATGAATTCGCAAGTCGGCAGTGCATGGGAAAACCGTGCCAGAACCGTTACACCGGCAGATTATTTCTACACCCGGGCCACGGGCATCTACGCTGTGGCAAAGGTTTTTTCGGGGGGATTGGCTATGTACCAGCTCTATGGGCACAAGAATTCTGGCGCCGCGGCGATCGAGGCGGCACTGGAGTTATGCCAGATTGCTTATCGCTTCATTGATAACGAAGCCAGTGCGGAGGCCGCCGAGGCGTTGGCCAAACTCAATCCGCTGAAACAGATTCCGACCTTGCAACTGCCCGACGGCAGCGCGATGACCGAGAGCGCGGCGATTCTGATCCACCTGGGGCTGACGTTTCCCCAATCCGGTCTGCTGCCCGCCGAGGCGGCGGATCGTGACCAGGCAATTCGCGGCCTGGCCTACATCGTCAGCAATTGTTATGCGGCCATCGGCATCATCGATTACCCCGAGCGCTGGTTGATCACGCCCGACGAAGGCGCACGGCAGAACCTGATCGACGGCGCGCGCCGGCGTTTGCACTTCAGCTGGGAATTGTTTGCCGACCAGTTCTCCGGCGAGCTGTATCTGGACGACGAGACGCCGGGGGCGCTGGATGTGCTGGCGGCGGTGGTGACACGCTGGGAGGGTAGCCGCGAGCATTTGCGGCAGACGCGGCCGGGGTTTTACGCATGGTTGCAACGCATCGACCGCCACCCGGTGCTGGCGCCGGTGTTTGCGCGGCACTGGCCAACCTGAGCAACCTGATCGTTCCCACGCTCTGCGTGGGAATGCCTCTTGTGACGCTCGGCGTCACGCTTTGGGACGCGGAGCGTCCCCGGCTGCATTCCCACGCGGAGCGTGGGAACGATCATGCTGGAGGGATCATTCCCCGCGGATGTACTGCTCCAGCTGTTTGATCAGCTCGGCCTGTTCGGCAATTGCTTCCTTGACCAGGTCGCCGATCGAAAGCAGGCCGATCAACTGGCCGTCCTCGACCACCGGCAAGTGACGCAGGCGTTTGTCGGACATGATGCCCAGGCAGGTGTCGACGGTTTGTTTGGTGTCCACGGTGATCACATCCTTGACCATGATGTCGCGCACCGGCGTGCCGACCGATGAGCGACCGTGCAGCACCAGTTTGCGCGCGTAATCGCGCTCGCTGATGATGCCGACCACCTTGGCGTTTTCTACCACCAGCAGGGCGCCGACGTTTTTCTCGGCCATCCTCACCAGCGCTTGCAACACCATGTCATTGGGGCTGACCTGATGCACTTGCTGATTTTTCTGATCTTTGAGCTTGAGCAGTTGGGCGACGGTCTTCATGGCGGTTACTCAGGTGTTGTCGTTGTTCACCAAGCATCGTAGACGCAGCCGCGCAGGGCAAGGTGGCAAAGCGGCAGATAGCGTGCAAAAAACGCCATTTGCCGGGTTTTTGCGGTTCAAGCGCTGATTTATCGCCAAGGTCATTTCCGGCAATGCCGGGTAGAATGCCGGTCTATCCAGATTCCGAGGTTGCAGTGGTGGATTTACCGCAGGGCTTCGTCCTGACCCGGCATTGGCGCGATACGCCGGCCGGCACCGAAGTCGAGTTCTGGCTGGCGACCGACGCCGGGCCGCGCCGTGTGCGCTTGCCGCATCAGCCGTCGGTGGCGTTCATTCCCGCCGAGCAGCGCGAAGCCGCCGAGCGCTTGTTGCACGACGAAAAGAACGTCGAACTGCGCCCGCTGGCCCTGCAGGATTTCGAGCATCGTCCGGTGCTGGGTCTGTATTGCCAGCAACACGGCCAGTTGATGCGCCTGGAAACCGCCCTCAGCCGCGCCGGCGTCGATGTGTTCGAAGCCGATGTGCGCCCGCCGGAGCGCTATCTGATGGAGCGCTTCATCACCGCGCCGGTCGTGTTCAGCGGTACAGCCGATGCCGACGGGATGTTGCTCAATGCCCAGCTCAAACCCGATCCCAAATACCGGCCGACGCTGCGCCTGGTGTCGCTGGACATCGAAACCACGGAAACCGGCGAGCTGTACTCAATCGCGCTGGAAGGCTGCGGTCAGCGCCAGGTGTACATGCTCGGCGCGCCGAACGGTGACGCCAGCATCGTCGACTTCGATCTCGAATATTGCGATTCGCGCACTCTGCTTCTGAAAAAGCTCAACGAGTGGTTCGCGCAGCACGATCCCGACGCAATCATCGGCTGGAACGTCGTGCAATTCGATTTGCGCATCCTGCACCAGCATGCGCGACGCCTCGGGGTGCCGTTGAAAATCGGCCGTGGCGGCGAGGAAATGCAGTGGCGTGAGCACGGCAGCCGCAATCACTATTTCGCCTCAGCGGCCGGGCGGCTGATCATCGACGGCATCGAAGCGCTGCGTTCGGCGACCTGGAGCTTTCCGTCGTTCAGTCTGGAAAACGTCGCGCAGACCCTGCTCGGCGAAGGCAAGGCCATCGATAACCCATACCAGCGCATGGACGAAATCAACCGCATGTTCGCCGAGGACAAACCGGCGCTGGCCAAGTACAACCTCAAGGACTGCGAACTGGTCACGCGGATCTTCGCCAAGACTGAGCTGCTGACCTTTTTGCTCGAACGCGCCAGCGTCACTGGCCTGCCGGCGGATCGCAGCGGTGGTTCGGTGGCGGCCTTCACTCATCTGTATATGCCGCTGATGCACCGCCAGGGTTTCGTTGCGCCAAATCTGGGCACCAATCCGCCGCAGGCCAGCCCCGGCGGCTTTGTCATGGACTCGCAGCCGGGGCTCTACGAATCGGTGCTGGTGCTCGATTACAAGAGCCTGTATCCGTCGATCATTCGCACCTTTCTGATCGACCCGGTCGGGCTGATCGAAGGCTTGCAGCACCCGGACGACGCCGATTCGGTGCCGGGCTTTCGCGGCGCACGCTTCTCACGCACGCGGCACTGCCTGCCGTCGATTGTCTCGCGGGTGGCCGAGGGCCGCGAGACCGCCAAGCGCGAGCACAACGCGCCACTGTCGCAAGCGCTGAAGATCATCATGAACGCGTTCTATGGCGTGTTCGGCTCCAGCGGTTGTCGTTTTTTCGATACGCGACTGGCGTCATCGATCACCTTGCGCGGCCACGAGATCATGTTGCGCACCCGCCAGTTGATCGAAGCGCAGGGCCACGCGGTGATCTATGGCGACACCGACTCGACCTTCGTCTGGCTGCGGCGCCCGCACGGCCAGGAGGAGGCAGCGCAGATCGGCCATGCGCTGGTGCAGCACGTCAACGACTGGTGGCGTGAGCATGTGCGCAAGGAATATGGGCTGGAAAGTGCGCTGGAATTGCAATTCGAGATTCACTACAAACGCTTTCTGATGCCGACCATTCGCGGCGCGGAGGAGGGCAGCAAGAAACGCTATGCCGGCCTTGTCACCCGCGCCGATGGCAGCGAAGAAATGGTCTACAAGGGCCTGGAAACCGTGCGCACCGACTGGTCGCTGCTGGCCCGGCAATTTCAGCAGGAGCTGTATCAACGGATTTTCCAGCGCAAGCCATACCAGGATTACGTGCGCGACTATGTGCGCAAGACGCTGGCCGGTGAGTTCGATGATCGCCTGATCTATCGCAAACGCCTGCGCCGCACCCTCGACGATTACGAACGCAACGTGCCGCCGCATGTGCGCGCGGCGCGCCTTGCCGATGACTACAACGCCGAGCACGGGCGCCCGCGGCAATACCAGAACGGCGGCTGGATCAGCTACGTGATCACGCTGGCCGGCCCGGAGCCGCTGGAAGTGCGCCGCGCCGCCATCGATTACGACCACTACATCACTCGGCAACTGCAACCGGTGGCGGATGCGATTCTGCCGTTCGTCGATGACGATTTCTCAACCCTGATCGGCGGGCAACTGGGCCTGTTTTGAGTCGAGCAGTTGCAGCGTCCACTCATCGAGAATGCCGTGGAAATACCGCTCCAGTGCCTGATCGAACACACTGTCCGCGCCAGCGAACTGGGCGAACAGGGTCATCGAGGAGTGGAATTTCAAATCATCGGGATGACCGAAGATCTCGTTGATCGAGCGCTGCTGCACGGCCAGCACCCATTGCGCGCAGGTGCGCAGGCGTGCGCCGAGCAAGTCGTGCATCAGATAAGCCTGCGCTTCCTCGGCCGAGCCAATGGCAAAACGTCGCGCCATCTCACTGCCGCCCAGCCCGGCGAACTGCGGAAAGATGAACCACATCCAGTGGCTGCGCTTGCGGCCGCTCGCCAAGCTCACGCTGGACGCGCTCGAACACCGGGTCTTGCGCCTGGATGAAACGTTGCAGGTTGAACGGGTCGTGCTGATCCGTGCTTCTCATCGCGAAGCCCTCGCCAGTCGCAGCGGCTCAGACCATGGCCAGCCGCTGCTTGCGTTGTGGCGCCTGGAACACCTGGTCCAGCGCCGCCAGATCCCCGGCCTCCAGTTGCAGCTGCGCGGCTTGGGCATTGAGTTGCACGTGCTCCGGGCGCACAGCCTTGGGAATCGCAATCAGGCCATCCTGACGCAGAATCCACGCCAGCGAAACCTGTGCCGGGGTGACCCCGTGACGAGCGGCAATGTCTTTGAGCACCGGCTCGGCGAGCATGGCACCGCCCTGGCCGATCGGACAGTAGGCCATCAGCGGCATGCGCTGGTGCTGGCACCACGGCAACAGATCGAATTCGATACCGCGCTCTTCGAGGTTGTAGAGCACCTGATTGGTCGCGCATTGCGAACTGGAGAGTTCTTCGAGGTCGTCGACGTCGAAATTCGACACGCCCCACCGGCCGATCTTGCCGTCCTCGCGCAGGCGTTCGAACGCTTCGACGGTTTCTTCCAGCGGATACTGGCCGCGCCAATGCAGCAGATAGAGGTCGATGTAATCGGTGTCGAGCCGGCGCAGGCTGCGCTCGCAGGCCTGCGGGATGCCTTTATGGCTGGCGTTGTGCGGGTAGACCTTGCTGACCAGAAACACCTGATCGCGAAGACCGGTGATGGCCTCGCCAACCACCGTTTCCGCACCGCCCTCGGCGTACATTTCGGCGGTGTCGATCAGCGTCATGCCCAGCTCGATGCCGCTGCGCAACGCCGTCACTTCACGCTTGTGCGCCGAGCGGTCCTCGCCCATGCGCCAGGTGCCCTGGCCAATCACCGGCACCTGCACGCCGGCCAACTCGAGGGTACGCATGCAAACCTCCTTATGTGAGTGTGTCGATTCCTTTAATGGGGCAGCAGGATAGTCCAGATCGTTCCCACGCTCTGCGTTCCGGCTCGAGAAGGGACGCAGAGCGTCCCCGGCTGCATTCCCACGCGGGAGCGTGGGAACGATCTGGGGAGGTGTTATTTAGCGGAAAACTTCAGCACGACGCTCTGGGTATAAGTCTGCCCCGGGTCGAGGCGGGTACTCGGGAAGTTCGGTTGATTCGGCGAGTCCGGGTAGTGCTGGGTCTCGAGGGTGAACGCGCCCCAGTGCGGATACACCTTGCCGCCCTTGCCCTTGACCGTGCCGTCGAGGAAGTTGCTGGTGTAGAACTGCACACCCGGCTCGCTGGTGAACAGCTGCAGATGCCGGCCCGATTGCGGATCGCTGACTTCGGTGGCGACTTTGCTGATATCACCCTTGGTGTCCAGCGCCCAGTTGAAGTCGAAGCCACCCTGTTTCGGCTCGGCGAATTTCAGTTGCGGATGGTCAGCCTTGATGTGCGTGCCGATGGGCGTCGGCTTGGTGAAGTCCATCGGCGTGCCCGCAACGGGCGCCAGTTCGCCGGTCGGAATCAGCTTGGCGGTGACCGGGGTGTAATGGCTGGCGTTGAGCGTAGCGACCTGTTTGAGAATGTCGCCATTGCCGGCGCCGGCGAGGTTGAAGTAACTGTGGTTGGTCAGGTTCAGCACCGTCGGTTTATCGGTGGTCGCCTTGTAATCGATGCGCAGCTCGTTGGCATCGGTCAGACGGTAGGTCACTTCGGTGGTGAGGTTGCCGGGGAAACCCATTTCACCATCTGCCGACAGATAGGTCAGGGTCACGCCGACCGAATCCTTGTCCTTGGTTTCCTCGGCTTTCCAGACTCTCTTGTCGAAACCCTGGGTGCCGCCATGCAGCGCGTTGGTCTTGTCGTTCTGCGGCACTTGATAGCGCTTGCCGTCCAGTTCGAAAGCGCCGTCGGCCAGGCGATTGCCGAAGCGGCCGATGGTCGCGCCGAAATACGCGGTGCCTTTCTGGTAGCCCTGCACATCGTCAAAACCGAGCACCACGTCGTCGAACTTGCCGTGCTTGTCGGCGACTTTCAGCGATTGCAGGGTCGCGCCGTACGTGATGACCGTGGCTTGCATGCCGTGGCTGTTGCGCAGGATGTATTGCTCGACGGGGGTGCCGTCGTTGGTTTTGCCGAAGGCTTTGTGTTCGGCGGTCAGGCCCGCCGCGTTGGCAGAGAGGGTAGTGATCATCAGGGACAGTCCGAGGCCGGAAAGCAGGTGACGGGATTGAAGCATGGTTGACCTTCCTTTTTGTTGTTGTTTTCGAAATCTGCAATTAGTCATGCTATTGGAAAATTAACAGAGGATTTATAGCCGACATCATGGTGAATGCAAATATAAAGTCCGACTAATTGGCGATGTGTGATTGGCCGAAGGTCGGTTCACGCGCCGGGCACTGCACTTTTTCGCAATCGGCGGCTCTATCCATGGCCAGGATGCGGTGACTCCCGTCGCACCGGAATGTGCCAGTTCGAGAATTCATGCCGAGCGCTTTTAACCTGATCGTCTCTCTGTTTCGTCGGCCCTGCCTGCTGTTGGCTTGCCTGTCGTCGCTGCTGTTCAGCGGTTGCAGCCACCAGAACGGCAACGGCTTCATCACCCAGATGCGTGAGGGTCAACCGCAGGAATTTCTGCAGACCAGCGTCGACCGCATGGCCACGCTGGCCATGCGCGACAACCTCAACAGCCTCTATCGCCTGATGGGCAAGCTGTACTTGCGCAACCCTGAAGAGCTGCGCAAATCGGGTTTTCTCAACATCAATACCGCGGTGAAACAAGTGCGCCTGGCCGTCGAGCAGCAACAGCCGCTGCCGGTGCTCGGCGGGCGCAAGGACCTCGCCGCGCTGAGCTACGCAATGAGCCCGGAATTTCTCGGCGACCGCGTCGGCGCGTTCATCTATGCGATCGGCAGCATGCTGGTCACCGCGCACGGCAATCGCACCGAGTTCTACATGACTGACGCGATCAACCCGACCTTCGTTCACAACGCTGCACGCAATATCGAAAAAGCCACGTGGATTTTGTCCCAGCGCCAGAACAAGGAAGGTCAGCCGCTGCTGTTTTCCAATGAGATCTCGGAAGAGGGCACCAACCTGAGCTTCGCCACCGAGTTCAGCAAGATTGTGGCGCGTCTGGATCTGCTGACGCAGATGCTCGACGAGCGCTATCGCAGGATCGGTTTGAATTACGCGCAGAGTTTGCTGTTTTTGAATTTCTTGCCGGTGCAGTGAGCGCGGTGATGAGCCTACACATCAAACCCTGTGGGAGCTGGCTTGCCAGCGATGGGGCCGGGTCAGTCAATATGTTTAGTGCCTGATCCACCGCCATCGCTGGCAAGCCAGCTCCCACAGGGATGGCGGCGCGGCAATAAAATTTGTATACAATCGCTCGCCTCGATTGATCCAAATGGAGCTGCATCCGTCATGACCGACCCCGCGAGCGCCGATTTCAGCCGCGTCGACCCCAGCGTCCGCGCCGACAAACTGCCCATCGCCGCGTTACTGGCATTCGCCATGACCGGTTTCATCGCCATCCTCACCGAAACCCTGCCGGCCGGACTGCTGCCGCAAATCGGCGCCGGCCTCAACGTCAGCGAAGTGCTCGCCGGGCAACTCGTCACGCTGTACGCGCTGGGTTCGATCGTCGCAGCGATTCCGCTCACCGTGGCCACGCGCGGCTGGCCACGGCGGCGGGTGTTGCTGATGACGGTCGGCGGTTTTCTGTTGTTCAACACGGTGACCACGTTTTCCACTCACTACGGCCTGACGCTGGCGTCGCGTTTCCTTGCCGGGATGGCGGCAGGATTGTCATGGGGAATCATGGCCGGCTACGCGCGCGGTATCGTGCCGGTGCATCAGCAGGGGCGGGCGCTGGCGATTGCCATGCTCGGCACCCCGGTGGCGCTGTCGCTGGGCACGCCGGCCGGGACCTGGCTGGGCAATCTGATCGGCTGGCGCGCCTCGTTCGGGATCATGTCGGCGCTGGCGCTGGTGTTGGCCGCGTGGATCGTCATCGCCGTGCCGGATCGTCCGGGCCAGGCCAGCGATGAACGCCTGCCCTTGCTCGAATCGCTGCGCTTGCCGGGTGTGCGGCCGGTGCTGTTCGTAGTGCTGACGTGGATGCTCGGGCACAACATTCTGTATACCTACATCGCGCCGTTCCTGGCTCAGGCCGGTCTGGCGGACCGGGTCGATCTGGTGCTGTTGGTGTTTGGTCTGTGCTCGCTGGTGGGCATCTGGATCATCGGCCTGCTGGTCGATCGCTGGTTGCGCAAGCTGACCCTGATCAGCCTCGCGCTGTTCGCTGTGACGGCGCTGGTGCTGGCGCTGGCCGCTCCATCACCGCTGGTTGTTTACGCCTGCATGGCGGTGTGGGGGCTGTCGTTCGGCGGTTCGGCGACGTTGTTGCTGACCTCGGCAGCGGACTCGGCGGGCGACCACGTCGACGTGGTGCAGGCGATGCTCACCACCTCATGGAACGTCGCGATTGCCGGCGGTGGTCTGTTTGGCGGCGTGTTGCTGGACCGGGCCGGGGCGATGTCGTTTCCGTGGGCGCTGCTGATCCTGTCGCTGATCGCCCTGGCCACGGTGTGGTGCAACAGAAACCACAGCTTCAAGGCGGGGCGGCGGCTGCATTGATCTTGGAAAACGCCGCTCCCACAGAGGGAAATCGGCGGTGGATTCGATATGGCATAACGATAGACCGCATCGATATATGTGGTTATAAGAAAAATCGCTATGCTGCGGGCCAGATTTTTCCTGTCGTTTTTCTGGACGGTTTAATGGAATTGGCAAATTTCGGCCTGGTGATTGCCGGGCTGGTGGTGGGTTTTATCGTCGGCATGACCGGTGTCGGCGGTGGTTCGTTGATGACGCCGATTCTGCTGTGGTTCGGCATCAACCCGGCAACCGCAGTGGGCACCGACCTGCTGTACGCCGCCATTACCAAATCCAGCGGGGTCCTCGTCCACAGGAAAAACAAGAACATCGACTGGGCCATCACCGGCTGGCTGACCCTCGGCAGCGTGCCGGCGGTGGCCATGACCCTGTGGTTTCTCAGTACCCTGCACACCGCGCCCGAGGCGATGAACGCGATCATCAAACAGGCGCTGGGCTTCGTGCTGTTCGCCACCGCGCTGGCGATCTTCTTTAAAAAGCGTCTGCTCGAGTTCGCCCACAAACGCGCCGGCGGCAACTACAACCCCAGCGGTACGCGCCTCAATGTGATGACGGTGATCACCGGCCTGATCCTCGGCACCATGGTCGCCCTGACCTCGATCGGCGCCGGCGCCCTCGGCACGGTCGCCTTGTTCATCCTCTACCCGTTGCTGCCGACCCGCCGCCTGGTCGGCACCGAAATCGCCCACGCCGTCCCCCTGACCCTGGTCGCCGGCCTCGGCCACGCGAGCATGGGCAACATGGACTGGGGCGTCCTCGGCTTTCTGCTGGTCGGCTCGCTGCCCGGCATCTGGCTCGGCAGCCACCTGACCGGACGCATCTCCGACGAAGTCCTGCGCCCATGCCTGGCGACGATGCTGGTGCTGATCGGGTACAAGTTGGCGTTTTGATCAAGCCATGACTGAAACCACCGTCCATTGCGAGGGTCGCCTCGTCATCACCGTTGAGCCGCGTGAGATGCGCATGAGCCATTGGCTGTACGCGCCGCTCATGGTCGATCGGCAGCGCGAGCAAGTGCTGCTGGATCTGACGGGCAGCCTGTGGGATTTGATCGGAACCGCTAACGAGACGGCCAATGGCATCGATCTGCTGTTGCGCAAGTACCCCGGCGACCGGGCTTCTGTCACGCTGAGTGTTGAACTGGTCAGCGGTGCACTCAAGCTCGGCAGCCGGGCGGTGGATCCTGCGCAGTTGCTCTCAGCGCTTGATTCAGCGCTGGAGTGAGGCTCAATCGCCTCGGCACAGTCAGTGCTGTATGACGAACTTCATTACCGTCACCGGCAGGTTTTCGTACTCCAGATCTCCAACCACCTCCCAGCCCAGTCGCGCGTACAGCGACTGCGAGGCATCGGTGTATAGATACAATTGCGGCACGCCTAGCGCGGTCGCTTCTTCAACCACCCGGTTGACCAGTTGCGAGGCGACACCGCGTCCACGCTCTTCAGTCTTTACGTAAACCCCTGCCAACCAAGGCGTCAGTTCCGGGCGTAGCTTCAGATCGCTTTCGATCAGCAGTGCGCCGCCGAGCAGTCGCGAGCCTTCAAGCGCCACCACAACGCTGGGGATGGTGCCCTTGCCGCACGACTCGCGCATGTGTTCGATGCGGTCCTCGACGGTTTGCCCCGGACGAAACTCGCCCCATTCGTTGAAGTTGAGTGTCGCCAGTTCTTCAATCAATTCGGGGTGATCGCATAAGTAATCGATGTGCATGCGTGTGAACTCCATTTCATCAGCGAAAACAGCCACCCTAATGCGCCCACAGCAGGTAAGCAAATCCGTGCGGTGATCATGCCGCTCTTCACGGTTGCGCAATGTCGTGTCTGTCCTAAGCTTCGGGAAAGGCGAAACATATTTGCCCGACTGCACCGGAACAATCGCCGCGATGCGCAATCAGTAGAGCGTGGATATCAAAAGGAGATGCGCATGCTCATCAGGTCACTGACCCTGACATTCTTGCTGGCGATGGCCGGTCCCTTGTTCGCCGCCGACAGCGATTCGCCGCTGGCCGGCGATGTTGGCCGGGCCCGACCGCTGGTCGTCATCGCACAAAGCACCGTCGACCCGGTGTGGGTCAGCCTGAAAAAGTCGCTGGAGGACCCGGCCAACAAAAAGGGCGTCACCGACCGCAACATCAAGGTCTACACCATCCTCAACATGTCTGGCCAACTCGACGGCAAGGACATGGGCCAACAGGACACCATGGCGCTGCTGCGCTCGCTCAAACTGGGCGCCGGGGCATATCCGAAAGTGTTTCTGGTGGGCAAGGACGGCGAGACCAAACTCTCCGCCTCGGGTGACGAAGCCAAGGCTTTGAGCCTGGCGAAAATTTTCGAAACCATCGACGCCATGCCGATGGCCGAAAAGGAAGCCGCCGCTCAGGCCGCCCCGGCCGCTGCCGAACCGGAGCCTGCCAAAGGCGCGAAAGGCGCCAAGCCGAGCAAGCCGGCGAAACCGAGCAAGCCGCCGGAAATGCCGGATGATTAATCACGCACTCAACTGAATAAACCCTATCCCCTGTGGGAGCGAGCCTGCTCGCGATTGCGGTCTGTCAGTCACCTGATCGGTGGCTGACACACCGGGATTCGCGAGCAGGCTCGCTCCCACGATTTTTTCCTGCTCAATCAGCCACAGCACTCAAAATCCTGTGCGCAATCTTCACCCGCTCCGCGATCGGAAAGTTCTTGTTGGCCATGATCGCAATGCCCACGTCTTTGCTCGGTACAAACGCCACGTACGCGCCAAAACCTGCGGTAGAACCTGTCTTGTTGATCAGTACGTTCTCGGGTTGTGGCTGCGGTGGGTTCAGCCATTGCACCTTGTGCGCCTGCATGGCCATTTCCGTGGAGTTGCCGGCGAGCAGGCGTTCGAGGCTGATCGGGTAGGGGTACATTTCCCAGCCCAGGCCCTGGGTCATATCACCGACGCGGTAGTAACCGGTGTGGGTGTTGGCGATGGTTTGGGGCAGGGGGGACGCCAGGGTTTCAGGTTTGAGATTGGCCTGCACGTAACGCAGCAGGTCCACGGCACTGGTTTTCACCGCGTAGGCTTGCAGGTCGAGGGCGCCGGGGCGGACGCGCACGGGTTTGTCGTCCTTGTCATAGCCTTGCGCGTACAGGCTCATTTGTTCGGCGGGAACGCTGAGCCAGGTGTGCTGTAAACCGAGTATCGGCAGCAGGGTTTGCGTCATCGCTTGATCGAACGGCTGGCCGAGGCTTTTTGCCGCCAGGTAGCCGAACAGGCCGAGGCTCGGATTGGAATACTGGCGGTGGCTGCCGGCCGGCCAGGTCGGTTTCCACTGCTGGAAGTAGCCGAGCATGGTCTCAGGCGAATCCGCATCGGCCGGGAACTGCAGCGGCAAGCCGCCGGCGCTGTAAGTGCCCAGTTGCAACACGCTGATGTTGTCGAAGGCGCTGCCGTGCAGTTCAGGCCAGAGTGTGCTGGCCTTGGTCGACAGGTCCAGCTTGCCGGTGGCTTGGGCGAAACCTGCGAGGGTGGCGGTGAAGGTTTTGCTGATCGAACCGATTTCGAACAGGGTGTTCTCGCTGACTTTTTGCCCGGTGTCTTTGGCGGTGACGCCGTAGTTAAAGTAATGCGGCTTGCCATTGACGGTCAGCGCTACGGTGAGGCCGGCGATGTTCTGCTGCTGCATGATCGGCGTCACCGTTGCATTGACCAGCGCTTGCAGCTGCGCATCGTCAGGTACGGCGGCGAGGCAGGCCGTAGAGCCGAAAAACAGGCTGAACGCTGCGCAGGAAAAGGCTTTGCTTGAAGTGATGGATGACATGAATGAACCACTCTCCATGAGTGTTGATGTTGTTATCCCGCTACACTGCGGACGATTTTCTCGTGAGGTCGGTGATCAGCGCCGCCAATCTAGTCAGCTCGGCAGCCGACGACAAACGATGAAAACTCGCACGAGCCATTAGAAAAATTTGGGGTAGGGCATGATTCGACCGCAATTGCCGCTGAACGCACTGCGCGCCTTTGAAGCCTCGGCGCGCCATTTGAGCTTCACTCGCGCCGCCGTGGAATTGTGCGTGACGCAAGCCGCGGTCAGCCATCAGGTCAAAAGCCTTGAGGCGCAGCTTGGCGTCAGCCTGTTCAAACGCCTGCCCCGCGGGCTGATGCTGACCAGCGAAGGTGAAACCCTGTTGCCGGTGCTGAACACGTCCTTCGATCACATCGCACAGATCCTCGAACGCCTCGCCGGTGGGCAGTATCGCGAAACGTTGACCGTCGGCGCGGTCGGCACGTTCGCGGTGGGCTGGCTGTTGCCGAGGCTGGCGGACTTCCGGGCGAAACATCCGCTCATAGATTTACGGCTGTCGACCAACAACAACCGCGTGGACGTCGCGGCGGAAGGGCTGGATTACGCGATTCGCTTCGGAGCGGGGGCGTGGCATGGCATCGAGGCGACGCGTTTGCTCGAGGCGCCGCTGTCGGTACTGTGCGTGCCGGAGATCGCTCGACAATTGCATGCACCAGCGGACCTGTTGCAGCAGACCTTGCTGCGTTCCTATCGCACCGATGAGTGGCCGCAGTGGTTTCAGGCAGCCGGCTTGGCAACTCATGCCGCGCCGCCGCAAAGCATCATGTTCGATTCGTCATTGGCGATGATGGAGGCAGCCATTCAGGGAGGTGGCGTGGCGTTGGCGCCGCCCCTGATGTTCGCTCGGCAACTGGCGGCAGAGGTGATTTGCCAGCCGTTTGCGGTCGAGATCACCACCGGCAGCTATTGGTTGACGCGGTTGCAGTCGCGCCCCGAGTCGGCGGCGATGATGGCGTTCAAAAACTGGCTGTTACACATTTCTGCCTGACTCACATCATTCCCTGTGGGAGCTGGCTTGCCAGCGAAGGGGCCGGCATGGCCAACATTGATGCTGGCAGGCCCACATTGATGCTGGCAGGCCCACCGCAATCGCTGGCAAGCCAGCTCCCACAGGTTCATCTGTCAAAGCAAAAAATCTTGTTCAACGCAGGTTTTCCGTTCAACGCACCAGACACGGCCGCTTGTTATCGAACTTCCAGCCCGGAATCAAAAACTGCATCGCCACGCTGTCATCCCGCGCGCCGAGGCCCATGCCTTTGTAGAGTTCGTGGGCCTTGGCCACCTGATCCATGTCCAGCTCGACCCCCAGCCCCGGTTTTTGCGGCACTTGCACGCAGCCGTCGACGATTTGCAGCGGCGCCTTGGTCAGGCGCTGGCCGTCCTGCCAGATCCAGTGGGTGTCGATCGCGGTAATGTCGCCCGGTGCGGCAGCGGCGACGTGGGTGAACATCGCCAGCGAAATATCAAAGTGATTGTTGGAATGCGAGCCCCAGGTCAGGCCCCATTCGTGGCACATCTGGGCGACGCGCACCGAACCCTGCATGGTCCAGAAATGCGGATCGGCCAACGGAATGTCTACTGACTGCAGCTGAATCGCGTGGCCCATTTCGCGCCAGTCGGTGGCGATCATGTTGGTCGCGGTTTTCAGGCCAGTGGCACGACGGAATTCGGCCATCACTTCACGCCCGGAATAACCGTTCTCCGCACCGCACGGGTCTTCGGCGTAGGCCAGAACGTAGTGCTGATCGCGGCACAGGCGGATCGCTTCTTTCAGCGACCATGCACCGTTCGGATCAAGCGTGATGCGTGCATCGGGAAAGCGCTCGGCGAGGGCGGTGACCGCTTCGATTTCAGCATCGCCGCTGAGCACGCCGCCCTTGAGCTTGAAGTCCTTGAAACCGTACGTGGCATGCGCCGCTTCGGCCAGACGGACCACGGCTTCAGCGGTCATGGCTTTTTCGTGACGAACGCGGAACCAGTCGTTGTCGGCCTCCGGTTCGCTGCGATAGGCGAGGTCGGTTTCGCGTTGATCGCCGACGTAAAACAGATAGCCAAGCATCTTCACTTCGTCACGTTGCTGGCCTTCGCCGAGCAGCGCTGCCACTGGCACGTCGAGGTGCTGACCGAGCAGGTCGAGCAGGGCGGCTTCGAGGCCGGTGACAGCGTGGATGGTGATGCGCAGATCGAACGTCTGCAGGCCACGGCCGCCGGCATCGCGGTCGGCGAAGGTCTTGCGCACCTGGTTGAGGATCTTCTGATACGTGCCGATCGGGCTGCCGACCACCAGATTGCGCGCATCTTCCAGGGTCTGGCGAATGCGCTCGCCACCGGGCACTTCACCGACGCCGGTGTGGCCGGCGTTGTCTTTGAGGATGACGATGTTGCGGGTGAAAAACGGCCCGTGGGCGCCGCTCAGATTCAGCAGCATGCCGTCGTGACCGGCCACTGGAATGACCTGCATGTCGGTGATGATCGGGGCTTTGGCGGTGTCGTGTACGCTCATTGTGGTTTTCCTTTGCAGACGAATTCAGGCGTGTTTCGGCGTGGCGTCGGCCACGGCGTTTTCAGCAACAGGTTTTGGTGTGGTGCGGGCGGCGAAGACGATGATCGCAGCGATGATCGAGGTCGCGGCCAGACCATAGAGGCCGCCCTGAATCGAGCCGGTGTGTTCTTCGAGCAAGCCGAAGGTGGTCGGCGCAACGAAGCCGCCGAGGTTGCCTACCGAGTTGATCAGCGCGATCACTGCCGCAGCAATTCGGGCATCCAGATAAGCCTGCGGAATCGGCCAGAACAGCGACGACGCCGACTTGAACCCCAGCGCCGCAAAGCAGATCGCCACGAAAGCGAAAATCGGCCCGCCAGTGGTGGACATGAACATCCCTGCCGCAGCGATCAACAGCGCCGTGGCGACCCACGCCTGCTGGTGTTTCCACTTCGCCGAAAGCGAGGCGAACGCATACATGCCGACAATCGACAGCAGCCACGGAATCGAGTTGAACAGGCCGACCTGCACGTCGCTCAGCTCACCCATTTTCTTGATGATGCTCGGCAGCCAGAACGTCGCCGCGTAGATGGTCAACTGAATGAAGAAGTAGATCAGGCAGAACAGAATGATCTGCCGGTCCTTGAGCAATTTGCCCAGCGACGGTCGAATCGGGGTCGCCGCTTCGCGGGCCTTTTGTTCGTCGTCGATGGCCGTGACCAGGGCGTCCTGTTCGGCGCGGGTCAGCCATTTCGCATCGTGGGGCTTGGCGTCGAGCCAGAACCAGACGAACACGCACAGGCACACCGAGAACATCCCTTCGATGAAATACATCCACTGCCAGCCGTGCATGCCCAAGCCGTTGATTTGCAGGAGCAGGCCGGACAGCGGCCCGGAGATCAACGACGCCACGGCCGAGCCACTGAGGAAAATCGCAATCGCCTTGCCGCGCTCGGCGCCGGGCAGCCAGCGGGTGAAGTAATAGATCACGCCGGGGAAGAAACCGGCCTCTGCCACACCCAGCAGGAATCGCAGGATATAGAAGTGGGTTTCGTTCTGGATGAACGCCATGCCGGCGGCGACCAGGCCCCAGGTGAACATGATGCGGGTCAGCCAGATACGCGCGCCGACTTTCTGCAAGAGCATGTTGGAAGGGACTTCGAATAGTGCGTAACCGATGAAGAACAGCCCGGCGCCGAAGCCGTAGGCGGCTGCACCGATACCGAGGTCGTGTTCCATGTGGGTGCGGACGAAACCGATGTTCACCCGGTCAATGTAATTGACGATGAACATGATCACGAAGAGCGGCAGGACGTGGCGTTTGACTTTCGAGATGGCCGAGGCGAGCGTCGGCTCGACACCCTCGTGCATCCCCGAGACGGAGGTTTTCACTTGGTTTTCTCCCACTGATTATTTTTATGCGGGTAGGTTTGGGTGCTGCGTTGTTGATAGACATCATACAACTGAAAATTTTTGTCCTACAAGTGGGGTGGGGTGATTAATTTCGTCTTGGTAAGGTGGTTTTTATGCTTTTTGCTCCGTTTAAGCCGAATTTATTGGTCTTTGCGCGGCGGGTACATCGTTGTTAGCCTTTTCAAAGCGCGGCTGGGTGACGGAAGGCTTGATGAATATTCCGGATGTTTTTTTGCTGTTGTCATACAAGTTGGTAGCATTAGAGGGGCAAAATCAGTCCCGCCAACGCCACGCGCGGTGCTACGATCGGCAAGCCCCGATCACCGGACCCGATCATGCAAGAAGACTTCGACGCCCCCGCCCGCAAACGTGCCCACAACCTCGCACACGATCTGGTGGAAAAGCTTACCCAGAGCATTCTGCTCGGCCAGATGACGCCGGGTGACAAGTTGCCGTCGGAGAATTCCATCGTTCAGGAGCACGGCGTCAGCCGCACGGTGGTGCGTGAGGCGATTTCCAAATTGCAGGCGTCGGGGCTGGTGGAAACCCGCCACGGCATCGGCACGTTCGTCATCGAACGCGCGCCGGAGCAGGGCTTGCGTTTGAATGTCGACACGGCGCTGGGCGTGCGCAGCATGCTCGAACTGCGCCTCGGTCTGGAAACCCAGGCGGCCGCACTGGCGGCACAACGGCGCAGCGAGCCGCAACTGCTGCAGATGCGTCAGGCGCTGGATGACTATCAGCGGCTGCTGGACAACAACGACAGTTGTGTCGAGGCGGATCGGCGCTTCCACCTGTTGATCGCCGAGGCCACCGGCAATGTCTGCTTCAGCGAGATCATGCAGCACCTGGGCAGCGCGATGATTCCGCGTACCCGCCTCAACGCGGCCGAACGGGGCGCGGCGGATCTGAGCAAGCTCGGGCAACTGGCCAATCTGGAGCATGAAGCGATTTTGAACGCGATCAAGCGTCAGGACCCGGAAGCGGCGCGGGCGGCGATGTGGCTGCACCTGACCAACAGCCGTGATCGCTTTTCCGCGCAGGGTTAAATGCCGCTGGTCTGCTGCGTAGCACGCCGCCCATATTAAGGGCCTCCAAACAATACGCCCGGACGTTCCGGCGCTGTTTTTGTGAGGTGCACCATGGCTGACGATTCGCTGTTTCCGGGCGGCATTGCGCCCACCGACCAGACCCACCGCGTTCCCGGCACCGACGAGCCGACCCTGAGCGATCACGACGCGCCGCCGGGCATGGACCCGGGGCGCGATCCCTTGAGCGATGCTGACCGGCCGGAAGACTGGAAAGACCCTGCCGCTGAGGAAAATGTGCCGCCGGCGGATGAGCCGACGCCGTTGTCGGATGATCGGCGCTGAGCCTTGAGGTTGATGGTGGATTGGCTGGCCGCTTCGCGAGCAGGCTCGCTCCCACAGGGAATCGGGTTTGCTCGGGGATCTCAGGTCGTATGGATATCGCGCATCAACAAGCCGAAGCGCAGATCCACCGCGTCCGGTATCGGCAGATAAACCGTGTGCCCATCTCCCGGCGCTACATTGATGCCTTCGCCGTTGAGGTTCTGCAGTTCGTGCAGGTCAAAATGAAAGTTGCCCTTGGGCGTCATCAGTTCCAGATGATCGCCCACGGCAAAACGGTTCTTCACCTTGACCTCGGCCAGCCGTTCACGCCGTTCACCGGTCAGTTCGCCGACGAACTGCTGACGTTCCGAAACCGAACTGCCGTGCTGATAGTTCTGATATTCATCATGCACATGCCGGCGCAGAAAACCTTCGGTGTAACCGCGCTGGGCCAGTGATTCGAGGTCACTCATCAGGCTGCGGTCGAACGGCCGGCCGGCGACTGCATCGTCAATGGCGCGGCGGTAAACCTGAGTGGTGCGGGCGCAATAGAAATGCGATTTGGTCCGGCCTTCGATCTTCAATGAATGCACGCCCATGCGCGTCAGGCGTTCGACGTGCTGCACGGCGCGCAGGTCCTTGGCATTCATGATGTAGGTGCCATGCTCGTCTTCGAAGGCTGGCATCAATTCGTCGGGGCGATTGGCTTCCTGCAACAGAAACACCTGATCGGTGGGCGCGCCGAGGCCCAGGGTCGGCTCGGGCTGGAAGGTTTGCACGATCTCGCCGAGCTGATTTTCCGTGGCCTGCTGTGCCGAGTACTTCCAGCGACAGGCATTGGTGCAAGTGCCCTGATTGGCGTCGCGCTTGTTCAGGTAGCCGGAGAGCAGGCAGCGTCCGGAGTAGGCCATGCACAGCGCGCCGTGGACGAACACTTCCAGCTCCGTGCCGGGCACTTGCTCGCGGATTTCGCCGATTTCTTCCAGCGACAATTCCCGTGACAAGATGACCCGGCTGACGCCTTGCTGCTGCCAGAACTCGACGCTCGCCCAGTTCACCGTGTTGGCCTGCACCGACAAGTGAATCGGCATCTGCGCAAAATGCCGGCGCACCAGCATGATCAGCCCCGGATCGGACATGATCAGCGCATCCGGCGCCATCTCGATCACCGGCGCAAGATCCTTGAGGAAAGTCTTCAGCTTGGCATTGTGCGGGGCGATGTTGACCACTACATAGAAGCGCTTGCCCTGCGCCTGCGCCTCGCGGATGCCCAGCGCCAGATTGGCATGATCGAATTCATTGTTGCGCACGCGCAGGCTGTAACGCGGCTGGCCGGCATACACCGCATCGGCGCCGTAGGCGAAGGCGTAACGCATGTTTTTCAGGGTGCCGGCGGGGGCGAGCAGTTCGGGGGCGCTGAGGGTCGAGTGCATGATGGCGGTCGCAAAAGCGCGGCAGGGTAAGCGAGGCGCAGCGAGGGTTTATTGATCTGGATCTATGCTCAACGAATAAACAGGGCACTCGCGCACGTCGCGGGTGACTAAGGTTCGGGGCGTGCGTGACGCCTGACAGACATGGACCGGACATGAACGAAAAGAGTCTTCAATTCAAATCCCTGACAGTGCTGCTGGTGCTGGTCACGGTGGCCTTCATCTGGATCCTGCTGCCGTTCTATGGCGCGGTGTTCTGGGCGGTGATTCTCGGCATTCTGTTTGCGCCGGTGCAGCGCAGGCTGCAAATCAAATTCGGCTGGCCGCGCAACCTGACGTCGCTGTGTACGTTGAGCCTGTGCCTGATCATCGCGATTCTGCCGGTGATCATCGTCAGCGTTTTGCTGGTGCAGGAGGGGGCCACGGTTTACAAGAATATTGAAAGCGGTGAGCTGGACATTGCCGCCTATCTGGCCCAATTCAAGCACAGCCTGCCGCCGTACTTTCAGCATCTGCTCGACCGTTTCGGCATGGGCGAACTCGACAGCCTGCGCGAGAAAATCGTCAAGGCCGCCATGCAGGGCAGTCAGGTGCTGGCGACTCAGGCGTTCAGTTTCGGCCAGGGCACTTTTGAATTCGTGGTGAGTTTTTTCATCATGCTGTACTTGCTGTTTTTCTTCCTGCGTGACGGGCCGGAACTGGCGCGCAAGATGCGCACTGCCGTGCCGCTGGAGGAAAACCACAAGCGTCGCCTGCAACTGAAATTCAACCGGGTGGTGCGTGCGACCGTCAAAGGCAACGTGCTGGTGGCGGTGACGCAAGGTGCACTGGGCGGGGCGATTTTCTGGTTTCTCGACATTCCCAGCGCGTTGCTCTGGGCGGTGCTGATGGCGTTTCTGTCGTTGTTGCCAGCGGTCGGCGCGGGGATCGTCTGGGCGCCGGTGGCGGTGTACTTCCTGCTCAGCGGCATGATCTGGCAAGGCGTGGTGCTGGGCTTGTTCGGGGTTTTCGTGATCGGCCTGGTCGACAACGTCCTGCGCCCGATCCTGGTGGGCAAGGACACGAAAATGCCCGATTACATGATCCTGATCTCGACCCTGGGCGGCCTCGCGGTGTTCGGCCTCAACGGCTTCGTCATCGGCCCGTTGATCGCCGCGCTGTTCCTGTCGAGCTGGGCGTTGTTCGTCGAGACCAAACCCAAGGTGCAACTGCCTTAGGCATTGAACGACGCGCTGACAATCTTCTGCGACAAGGCTTGTGCGGCGGGTAACGAGGTGAGCGGACCACTGATCGCCTCGCCGTCGCGCATCAGATACCAGCAGGCAAGCAACCCCGACGCCCTGAGCGAAGCGGGAACCGCGCTGCCGACCACCGACATGATTTGAACCTGAGCCATGACCTGTACCTCCATTCAACAATGGAGCTACCTTAGAGATTCGCCGCTGCTACGGACAATCAACGCTTTCGATAGTGGTCATTGATGCGGTTGAGGACTGCCTCAATCGACCACTTGATCGAGCATGTGCATGACTTCGCGCTCATTGAGCAAGCCTTTGTGCACCAGATTCTCCGCCAGCAGCGAAAGAAACTTGGCGCAGCGGTGACCTTCCAGGTGCTTGAGCTCGGTCAGCGCGCTGTACACCTTGCTCGAGGTGCACAGGCCGACAATGCGGTGCGGGTTTTGTGTTGGCATATTCTCGTCCTTGTTGTTATCAACCTGTTGTTTGCGGACGGATTCAGATTGCGGCTCCGTCATGACAAAACCATGACCGTTTCGTGGAAATGCCCATGACGGTCGAGTCAATCATGCCGACTTTAGCTGCATAAACTGTTCTCGCAGCGACCTTGGCGAGATTTTTTTCAGACGTTGGGCGACGAATGGTCGAATGCCCATCGCAAGTGCGCCGTCAAAGATCAAAAGCCCCTCACCCTAACCCTCTCCCAGAGGGAGAGGGGACTGATCGCGGGGGATGCGAGAGGTACGTAGACGTGAGATACCGAAGCGGATGCGAGAGATGCGTCGATGCGAGATGCCGAGCCGAACGCAAAATTCGAAGCCAACGAAGATCGGCTCCCTCTCCTTGGGGAGAGGGCTGGGGTGAGGGGCGAATCCACCGCAAATCCAAAGCCGATCGCACACTCTCCACAAAAAAGCCCCGCTTGAAAAAGCGGGGCTCCGTGTATCGGTTACCAGCGCGGACCGCCGTAATACCCATGCGGCCGACCGTAATACCCGCGAGGCGGGCCGTAATAAACGGGAGCGGGCTGCACGTAAACCGGTTGCTGCACGTAAACCGGCGCCGGCTGGTAATAAACCGGTGGTGGCGGCTGCTGCACATAAACCGGCTGCGGCTGGACATACACCGGTTGCTGCACATACACCGGCCGATCCTGATTGATCAGTGCCGAGCCGATGATGGCCGAGCCGACGATCGCGCCAAACACTGCAGGGCCTTGCCAGCCGTGGCCACCACCCGCTTCTGCCTGACCCGTGACCGCGAGCGCGCCGATCAACAAAGCCATAATGGGAAGTTTACGAATCATGATAAATCCTCGGTTCTTCGACCCGGCGGCAGGGCCTGCACCAGGCCCACAATTGTCGCGGGGATACATCTGAGACAGTGAAATCGGCAAAATCAGCACAGCCGCTGGGTAAATTTTGTGTAAGGTCTGTAGCGGTTTCTTTACCCGGTTGAACGATCGCCGCGAAAGCCCTCTAAAACACGGCCCATGATCGTTCAGAACCCGCAGGGCTGGCTAATCCCGTCTATCCGAAAGTGCGTTTGAAGGAGAAGTTTCATGCAGATGAACCCGAACAAAGACACCCAGCTGTGCATGTCCCTGTCGGGGCGGCCCGGCAATTTCGGTCTGCGTTTCCATAACCATTTGTATGAACAGCTGGGCCTGAATTTCTATTACAAGGCCTTCAGCAGTCGAGACCTGACCGGCGCCGTGAGCGGGATTCGCGCACTGGGCATTCGTGGTTGCGGCGTATCTATGCCGTTCAAGGAAGCCTGCATTGCGCTGGTCGACGAACTGGACGCCTCGGCAGCAGCGATCCAGTCGATCAACACCATCGTCAACACCAACGGCCACCTCAAGGCCTACAACACCGATTACATCGCCGTCGCCCAGTTGCTGCAGAGCCATGCGGTGCCCAAGGAATCGACCTTCGCCCTGCGTGGCAGCGGTGGCATGGCCAAAGCGGTGGCCAGTGCCTTGCGCGACGGCGGCTACAAGAACGGCCTGATCGTCGCCCGCAACGAGCGCGCCGGGCGTGCGCTGGCGGACTCGCTGGGCTATCGCTGGCAGGCAGAGTTGGGCGAGGAGCGCCCGCAGATGTTGATCAACGTGACCCCGGTCGGGATGGACGGCGGGCCGGAAGCGGGGCAACTGGCGTTTGAGCCGGAAGTCATCAAGTCTGCGCAGACAGTATTCGATGTGGTGGCGATACCCTCGGAAACGCCGTTGATCGTGCGCGCTCGGGCCGAGGACAAACGGGTCATCACCGGACTGGAAGTGATTGCGATCCAGGCGCTGGAGCAGTTTGTGCTGTACACCGGCGTGCGCCCGAATGAAGCGCAGTTTGCCGCGGCGGTAGCGTTTGCGCGTAGCTGATTAAGTCTTGCGGTGGCGGGGCGGACCTCATCGCTTGCAGGCAAGCTCCCACAATGGGATCGGTGCTGTTTATTCGAGGCGCGCCAGGCGCTCTTCCAGTGCGGCGATCCGTGCTTCGAGTTCTTCGATGCGCTCCACCGAAACGCCACTCACCGAGCGCTCCACCGGATTCTGCCGCGCGGCGATGATCGCCTCGATGTCCGCCGGATCGCCCAGGGCATGGGTGTAACGGTCTTCGCGCTGGCCGGCCTGACGCGGGATCAGCACCGCCAAACCGCGCGCAATCAGGCGCTCGAGCTGATGCACGACCTGTTCGGCGTCTTCGAACTCGTGCATGCGGCCGCTGCGGGTCAGCAGCTCGTTGACGGTTTGCGGGCCGCGCAGAAACATCAGCCCGCTCAAGATCACCTGCGCCGGCACCAGCTCCAGCGCCTTGTCGACCTTGTGCTCCCAGCGATCGGCGCGACTGCCCATCACCAGCTTGGCAAAACCGCTGCCTTCAAGGGCGCGCAGGCTCTGGCCGACCTGGCCCGGAGTCAGGTTCATCACCGGTTCGCGGCTGGTTTTCTGGTTGCAGGCCAGCACCAGCGCATTGAGGGTCAGCGGATAGCTTTCCGGGCTGGTCGCCTGTTTCTCGATCAGCGAGCCGAGGATGCGGATTTCCGTGGCGTTGAGCCGTGGCTGTTCGGAGCTGGATTCTGGTTCGGTGGTCATCGCGCGTTCCCTCTGCAGTCGAAGGCGCCTAGCCTAATCCTTGCCCAACAAAAGGCAAGCCGTGTGGTCATCAAGCATGGCTATAATCGCCACCTTGTTCCACCCAGCCATCACACGAGACTGCCATGACCATTTCCCTGTACGCCGCATCCGTCCCGGTTTTTCAACAAATGCTCAACGCCCTGAGCGATGTGCTGAAAAAGGCTGAAGCCCACGCCAGCGAGAAAAACATCGACCCGAACGCCTTTCTGCAAGCGCGTCTGTACCCGGACATGTTTCCGCTGACGCGTCAGGTGCAGATCGCCGTCGACTTCGCCAAAGGCGTGTCGGCGCGTCTGGCTGAAGTCGAACTGCCAAAGTACGACGACAGCGAAACCACCTTCGCCGAGCTGCAAGCCCTGATCGCCAAGGTTCTGGCCTTTATCGGCGAGATCAAGCCAGAGCAGATCGATGGCAAGGAAGGCATTGAAATCGTCACCCGTCCCGGCACACCAAAAGAGAAGCGCTTCAGTGGTCAGTCGTATCTGCTGACTTACGGTCTGCCGCAATTCTTCTTCCACGTCACCACCACGTATGCATTGCTGCGTCATAACGGTGTGGAAGTGGGCAAGCGCGATTACATGGGCGCGTTCTAAAACAGCCAGCTACAAAAAAGCCCGCCAAGGTTCACACCGAGGCGGGCTTTTCATTTGATCGTTCCCACCGCTCCGCGTGGGAATGCAGCCCGGGACGCTCCGCGTCCCTTTTCGAGCCGAACGCGGAGCGTCCGTTGAGGCATTCCCACGCGGAGCGTGGGAATGATCGGGGTGCCGTAAATATCAGGCGGTACGCTGGGCCTTCGCTTCTTCACCCAGGCAAGCCGCTGCGGTAAACAGCACGTCAGTTGACGAGTTGAGCGCAGTCTCCGCCGAATCCTGCAGCACGCCAATGATGAAACCGACCGCCACCACCTGCATGGCAATCTCGCTCGGGATGCCGAACAGGCTGCATGCCAGCGGAATCAACAGCAGCGAGCCACCGGCCACGCCCGAAGCGCCACACGCGCAGATCGCCGCAACAACGCTGAGCAAAATCGCCGTCGGAATGTCCACGGCAATCCCCAACGTGTGCACCGCGGCCAGGGCCAGTACGGTGATGGTGATCGCCGCGCCGGCCATGTTGATGGTCGCGCCCAGCGGGATCGACACCGAGTAGGTGTCTTCATGCAGGCCCAGGCGCTTGCTCAGTTCCAGGTTGACCGGAATGTTCGCCGCCGAACTGCGGGTGAAAAACGCGGTGATACCGCTTTCGCGCAGGCATTGGAGGGTCAGCGGATAAGGATTGCGGCGCAGCTTCCAGAACACGATCAGCGGGTTCATCACCAACGCCACGAACAGCATGCAGCCGAGCAACACCGCGAGCAGGTGCGCGTAACCGAGCAGTGCACCGAAACCGGACGTGGCCAGCGTCGACGCGACCAGACCGAAAATACCCAGCGGCGCGAAGCGGATGACCACGCGAACAATAACCGTGACGCCGTTGGACAAGTCGCCCAGCACTTCGCGGGTGGTATCGCCGGCGTGGCGGATCGCGATGCCCATGCCGATCGCCCACGCCAGAATGCCAATGAAGTTGGCGTTCATCAGCGCGTTGACCGGGTTATCGACCACGCTCAACAGCAGGCTTTGCAGCACTTCACCAATCCCGCCCGGTGCGCTGACCGCAACGTTTTCGGTCGACAGCACCAGATGGGACGGGAACGCCATGCTGGCAACCACGGCCACCACCGCCGCACTGAAAGTACCCAGCAGGTACAGAAACAGGATCGGCCGGATGTGGGTTTCCTGACCATGCTTGTGGTTGGCGATCGAGGCCATCACCAGGACGAACACCAGAATCGGCGCCACGGCTTTCAACGCCGAGACAAACACCTTGCCGATGAACGCGGTGGACTTGGCAGCTTCCGGAGCAAGCAGCGCCAGGGCGATACCGGCGATCAGGCCGATCACGATCTGGGTCACCAGGCTGAGTTTTTTCAAGCGTTGCAGGAGAGAAGGGGATGAGGCGGTCATGAACGGCATCTCTGTTTTTTATAGGGTGCGAGGTTGCGTGGGCAGGCACGAACCGAGTGTCGAATCGACATCAGCGCCAAAAACCGGCCGCTGAACAAGCTGTACGTTTTGCAGGGCGCGGACTTTATCACAGCGTAGGCCTTATCCCTCAGGCATGTGACGATCTGCCACCCGTTTGATCGGCCAATCAGACAGGTTTGTGCAAGTCAGCTCGGGGCACTCTCTGTTAAGCTGCGCCATCCTCATTTTCAAATTTCGCCAGCGGGCCTCAAGGCCATCGCTGGTGTCGTCGTTTTGCTGGAGTTGCGCATGCTGTTGCCTATTCTTCTGTTGTCCGCTGCCGGTTTCACGGTGCTGACCACGGAGTTCGTTATCGTCGGCCTGTTGCCGGCGATTGCCCGCGATCTTGAAGTCACCATTCCCCAAGCCGGATTACTGGTGACGCTGTTCGCGTTTACCGTGGCGATGTTCGGCCCGTTCCTGACTGCGTATTTCGCCCGTTTCGAACGGCGCAAGTTGTTCATCAGCATCCTGATCATGTTCGGCCTGGCCAATACCGTCGCGGCGTTGGCGCCGAATATCTGGGTCATGGCCGTTGCCCGATTGATTCCGGCGCTGGGGTTGCCGGTGTTCTGGGCGCTGGCCAGCGAGACGGCGGTGGATATCGTCGGCCCGGATTTCGCCGGTCGCGCGATCGCCAAGATCGGTTTCGGCATTGTCTGCGCCACGGTGTTCGGCATCCCGGTCGGCACGCTGATTTCTGACGCCTTCGGCTGGCGCACGGCTTTCGCGATTCTCGCGGTGGTCGCGTTTGCCAAGGCTCTGCTGCTATTCGTGTATCTGCCGAAAACCAGTCTGCATCAACATCAAGTCAGCTTCCGTTCGCAGTTCAAGATCCTGCGCAGCCCGTTGATGCTCGGCCATGTACTGCTGTCGATCCTGGTGTTCAGCGGCATGTTCACCGCTTACACCTATCTGGCGGACATTCTTGAACGGCTGGCCGGGTTCAACGGCACCGTGGTCGGCTGGTGCCTGATGGGCTTCGGTGCGGTCGGGCTGATCGGCAACTCGTTGGGCGGCCGTGCGGTGGACCGGCACCCGCTCGGCGCTTCGGTGCTGTTCTGTGCGTTCATGATCGCTGGCATGGTCTCGCTGGTGCCGAACATTCATTCACCGTTGGGCCTGGCCGTGGCCATGGCCATCTGGGGCGTGACCCAGGCGGCGTTGTTCCTGGTCAGCCACGTGCGCCTGATGAAGGCCGCACCGGAAGCGCCGGCCTTCGCGGCCTCGCTGAACATCGCCGGGGCCAATCTGGGCATCGGTCTGGGCGCGATGATCGGCGGTCGGGTCATCGACAGCGCCGGCCTCGGTTTCCTCGGCTTTGCCGCTGCCGGGTTTATCCTGCTGTCGGTGTTCCTCGCCATGGTGCTGATGACCTTGAAGCCGCGCGAAGCCTGCGCTTCATAAGGTGGTAAACAGCTCGCGTCGGGCACCCTCGGTAATCGCAACGATGCCTGGGTGCTTGACCTTGCGCTCCACCGAGATGGCATAGAACGACTCGGTCACCGCATCGGTCTGGCCAATAACCACGACGCCGTACTGGCGCTTCACTTCATCGGCAATCACGCTCGGACCAATGAAAATCCCGCTGCCGGATTGGCCGAACGCCTGCATCAACGCACTGTCATCGAATTCGCCGACGATTTGCGGCTGGATCTGCTGTTCGGCAAACCAGCGCTGCAAGCGGCTGCGCACCACGGTTTCCGCGCCGGGAATCAGCAGCGGTGCGCCGTGCAGGCTGCGCGGGAAATCCTGACCGTAAGTCGCCGCCAGTTCGGCGGTGGCGAAAAAACTGATGCCGCATTCACCGAGTTTCTGGCTGTAGCCCTTGATGTCGAGGTGCGAAGGCATCGGGCTGTCGGAAATCACCAGATCGAGACGCTGAATCGCCAGATCCGCGAGCAAGCGTTCGAGTTTGTCTTCCCGGCAGGTGATGCGCAGCGGTTCGCTCAACTCCATGGTCGGCGCGATCAAACGATAAACGATGGATTTGGGCACCACGTCGGCGACCCCCACGCGAAACAGGATCTGCTGTTCGTTGGGCTGCGCGCGCAGCATCAACTCGAGTTCGCCGCCGAGCTGGAACATCTGTTCGGCGTAGGGCAGGGCCTGACGCCCGGCTTCGGTGAGTTCCAGTTGCCGGCCGACGCGGCGAAACAACTCAATGCCGTAGGTCTGTTCGAGCAGAGAAATCTGCCCGCTGATGGTTTGCGGGGTCAGGTTCAGTTGCTCGCAGGCGCGCACGATGCTGCCGGTCTTGGCGACAACCCAGAAGTAATGCAGTTGACGGTAATTGAGCATGGCGTTCTTCAGTTCGTGAAAACCGAAGTATAGCCGCTAAAAATACGAATTTTCCTGAAGTGTTCGCCTGCCTAGAATGCCCAGCCATCGACGGCTGCTCTGCGTGCCGCGCTGGTTTATTCGAGGAATCATTATGAAATACACATTTCCTGCGCTGATGTTTGCGTCTTTACTGTTTCTGGCCGGTTGCGATCAGGCCGAAAAAAGCGCTCAGCAATTGATGGGCGCGGCGGCTGAAACCGCCAAGCAAGCGATCGACGACACCCATAAGGCTGCCGAGCAAGCGCTCAGCGATGCCACCGGTGGCTTGATTCAGAAAAAGGAAACACCGGAAAAACAAACGGAAGAATCCGAATCTTCCTCCAAGACTATCTAACCCCGTCTTACACAGAGTCAGGACTGACCCATGGAATATCTGTTAGAACTCGCCGCCAGCCCCACCGCCTGGGTTGCTTTGGCCACACTGGTGGTAATGGAAATCGTGCTCGGCATCGATAACCTGATCTTTATTTCGATCCTGACCAACAAGCTGCCCGAGCAACATCGGCAGAAGGCTCGCCGAATTGGTATCGGCATGGCGTTGATTCTGCGTCTGGCGCTGTTGAGCACCATCGCCTTCATCGTGCAGCTGACCGAGCCTGTGATCGAAATTCTGGGCCAGGCGTTCTCCTGGAAGGACATGATCCTGATCGCCGGTGGCCTGTTCCTGGTGTGGAAAGCCACCACCGAGATCCATCACAGCATGGACCCGGCCCCGGAAGATCCGAAGACCGCGACCTCGACCGTGACCCTGGGCTTCGCTGCGGCGATCGGTCAGATCCTGATGCTCGATATGGTGTTCTCGATCGACAGCATCATTACCGCTGTCGGCATGACCGAACACTTGCCGATCATGATCATCGCGGTAGTGGTGTCGGTGCTGGTGATGCTGCTGGCAGCTGACCCGCTGGCCAAGTTCATCAACGACAACCCGACCGTGGTAATGCTGGCCCTGGGCTTCCTGATCATGATCGGTATGACCCTGATCGCCGAAGGCTTCGGCGCCCACGTACCGAAAGGTTATGTGTACGCGGCGATGGCGTTCTCGGCGGGTATCGAAGTGTTGAACATGATGTCGCGCCGGGCTAAACAGAAGAAGGTTGCTCAGCAGGCGTAATGGCTGGCAGCGTCAAGACCGCTTGGGCTTTTGGGCTCAGGCGGTTTTTTTTGCTTTGATATTGTGTGTTTTATCTGAAATCCGCCCCTCACCCCAGCCCTCTCCCGAGGGAGAGGGGGCCGATTCGGGGGCTTTCAAATCCTGAGTTCGGCTCGGTAGCAAAGTTTGGAGTACTTCGAATAAACACCCCGGTCAGTTCCCTCTCCCCTTGGGAGAGGGCTAGGTGAGGGGCTCTTGATCTTAGTGCGCGGTCACATGCCGCCCACGGTGCTCCCCGCTTTTCTCAACAGGCGCACGCTGAACCGGATGATGATGCCGCCGCGAAATCCGCAACACCCCCCACAGCATGGCAGTCGCCACAGCCAGCCAGCCGGCAATCAACATCACGATGGTCATGGTCAGGCTCATCAGTGCCTCCTCTTCGCCCTGCAGCGGGCGCACACTTTTCAATTCGCTCTGTTTCACTGACAGTCTAGCCAATGGGGTGTTTCAGGCTATTGACCAAAGGTCGCTGGCGACCAATCAGTTCGCTCTATGCAATTGCCTGGTCTGCGGTTAAAGGCTATACCGCAGGCGGTCGCGGCCCTATGATCGCAGCGTTGCCGGAACACGAAGACCGGCGTGTGAACAGAGAGTGATGATGGTCCAGCTATTTTCCCGAGTGCGAGCGGCGCTGCTTATTGCCGTCGGTGCGGCAGTTTTGAACGGTTGCGCAGGCATGGTTGCACCAGAGGTCAAGCGTCTGCCGGAGCGGGTCGAGCTGAGCGGCACGTTCTACCGCGGCGAAGCCAATCAGAGCGGGCCGCAGGTGTTGGCCAGTCTGTTGTCGCAGCAGGGCATCGTGATCACGCCGGGTCTGCTGGAAAAACCGTTGCACTTGCCCGGCGCTGAAGACAAGTTGCAGCGCAATATGGAAAATCTCGCCCGTGAATACGGCATGGTGGTCTACCCGCTGGACAGTCATCTTCCAGCGCTGTTGACCCAGGTGGCCGCCGGTTATCCGGTGATGGTGCGCTTCAGCGAAGGTTCGGCGTTCTGGGCCGAGCCGCGCTATGCGATTCTCTCCGGCTACGATCGCAACAAGCAGAACGTGCTGTTGCGCGCCGGGATGAACCGTCGGCAACTGATGAGTTTCAGTGCCTTCGAGTCGGCGCTGGAAAAGTCCGGCGGCTGGGCCATTCTGATCCAGAAGCCTTCGCAGATCCCCGCAGCCGTTGATCAGCAACGCTGGCTGAAGGCGGCCGATGCGCTGGCCCAGGCCGGTCAGGAAAACGAAGCGGCACAGGCGCGCAAGGCGCTCGCGGCGCACTAGGCTCCGTTCGTCACTTGCCGGGCACGACTGCGCCCGGCTCGCCTCCTATGCGTAGAGCCCGTGATTTTGCGGGCGCACCAGGAGGCGCACATGGCAGATTCATCCCCGAAAGGCCCACATTCTTCCGAACATTCTTCAGGCGATGACCTGGGGTTCGATCCGGATTCGCCCGATCTCGATGATCCGCAGGTGGACCCGGTCGGCCCCGCGAAGGCTCCGTTGGATGAAAAACCCGACGATGAGCAGCGCAAACCCGGCAAAGCCTACGACCCGTTGGGCGATCTGAAACCCTGAGCGAGGTGCGTATGAGTACCGATTCAAGCTTCGATGACCAGAAACCGGACAGCGTGCCGACCACGCCCGAGTCAGACGTCGACCCGGTGCTCGATCCGGACAGCCCGCTGCGTGACCCGTTGGCGCGGCCGAATGTGCTGACTCCCGAGCCGTCACGCGATCCAGCTGCGGGCGATGGCATCCCCGATGACGACAAGATGCCGCTGCCCAACGACTGATCCGGCAGACGAAAAAAAGCCCCGAAGATTCGGGGCTTTTTCCTGTGCGAAACGCTTATTTAGAGGCTTCGACCACGCCGCTCTGGCGCGACTTGAGGTTTTTCTGCGCCTTGTACTGCTGGGCCACCGCCGGCACTGCCGCGCTGCGACCGGTCTCCACCCAACTGCGAATGCGGCTGGCGTCGGCAAAATGCGTGTATTTGCCGAATGCGTCGAGAATCACCAGTGCCACCGGACGATTGGCCATCTTCGTCACCAATACCAGACAATGGCCGGCAGGATTGGTGAAGCCGGTCTTGGTAATCATGATGTCCCAGTCTGCCTTGTTGACCAGGTGATCAGTGTTGCGAAAACCCAGGGTGTAATTGGGTTTGCGGAAGGCGACGGTTTTTTCCTTGGTGGTGGTCAATTCGCTCAGCAGCGGATATTTGTGTGCAGCAACCAGCAACTTGCTCAGGTCGCGTGCGGTGGAAACGTTGCGCTCGGACAGGCCCGTTGGCTCAACGAAGTGTGTGCTGGTCATGCCCAGCATCTTGGCCTTGGCGTTCATTGCTGCGATGAACGCGGCGTAGCCACCCGGATAATGGTGGGCGAGGCTGGCCGCCGCGCGGTTCTCCGAGGACATCAGGGCAATCAGCAGCATCTCGCGCCGCGGCAGTTCGCTCTTGAGTTTGACTCGGGAGAACACCCCCTTCATTTCCGGAGTGTTGCTGATGTCGACATTGATCCATTCGTCCATGTTCTGCCGCGCTTCTACCACCACCAGTCCGGTCATCAATTTGCTGACGGAGGCGATCGGCACGATCACGTCAGGGTTGCTGGAGTAGATGACTTTGTTGGTCTGCATATCCATGAGCAGGGCGCTGCCGGAGGCGATCTTCAGGGTCGAGGCGTCGCGCGGGGCAGCGGTGGTTTCCGCGGCGTTGATCGTTGGCGTGATGAATGTGCCTGTGAATGCGAAAAACAGGCTCAGGATCGAAAGACGAATTTTCACGCGGGCGAACTCATAAAGGTTGGATATTCCGTTAGTTTGTAACGGGTTATTTCTTCAAAGGGTCGCATTCTAGGAGTATGGCTGAAGATCTGTCGATGGTTGTTTGAACGACCTGAAAATCTCGTGAAAAGGCCTGTAAAAAGAGGGGTTTCCGGCGAACGGTTACAGTTTTTTCTCAAACAATAAAAAACCCGCACAAGGCGGGTTCTTTCAGTGCTGAAAATGTCACTCAGGCGTGCAGGGTTTCTGCCGCATAAAGCGTGTTTTCCAGCAGGCAGGCACGGGTCATCGGGCCGACGCCGCCGGGCACCGGAGTGATCCAGCCGGCGCGGGGCAGGGCGGTTTCGTAGACAACGTCACCAACCAGTTTGCCGTCATCCTGACGGTTGATGCCGACGTCGATCACGATCGCGCCTTGCTTGATCCACTCGCCCTTGACCAGGCCCGGCTTGCCGGCGGCCACGACCACCAGATCGGCACGGCCGACGTGGCCGGCCAGATCCTTGGTGAAGCGGTGAGTGACGGTGACGGTGCAGCCGGCCAGCAGCAGTTCCATCGCCATCGGGCGGCCAACAATGTTGGACGCGCCAACGACCACCGCGTCCATCCCGTACAGATCGGCACCGGTGCTTTCCAGCAGGGTCATGATGCCCTTGGGCGTGCACGGACGCAGCAGCGGGATGCGCTGGGCCAGGCGACCGACGTTGTACGGGTGGAAACCGTCGACGTCTTTGTCCGGGCGGATGCGCTCGAGCAGTTTCGACGCGTCGAGATGCTCGGGCAATGGCAGTTGCAACAGGATGCCGTCGATTGCCGGGTCGTCGTTGAGGCGATCGATCAGATCGGTCAGCGCGTCTTGCGTGGTGTCGGCGGGCAGGTCGTAGGCTTGCGAGAGGAAGCCAACCTCTTCACAGTCTTTACGCTTGTGCGAGACATAAACCTGAGAGGCAGGATCGCTGCCGACCAGGATCACCGCGAGGCCGGGAGTGCGCAGGCCTTGCTGGCGCCGCTCGGCAACTCGTTGGGCGATCTGCTGGCGCAGGCTGGCGGCGATCGATTTGCCGTCGATTAGTTGTGCAGTCATTGCGCGTGATTAACCATCGAGAGGGGAAAAAATGAGAACGCATTCTCGCATGTCGAGCGGTGAGGGCAAAGGCGCTTGGTCAGCAAATTCCTCTAACTCCTTTAATTAAATGAATTTTTTTCAAAAAGGATTTGACGACCTTCGGAGCCCTCTATACTATTCGTCGCACTTGTCGGGCACAGCCTAGCACTGGTTAAGAAGGTGAAGCGGAATCAAGGTTCTGCGACGCTGGAAAGCACTTAGTTTGTAGTCCTTTAAGAGTACAGATTAATAAGGCGCCCGTAGCTCAGCTGGATAGAGCATCCGCCTTCTAAGCGGATGGTCGCAGGTTCGAGTCCTGCCGGGTGCGCCATTAGGCAGCATTGGCACAAGTAACGCGATATGGTGGGCGTAGCTCAGTTGGTAGAGCACGGGATTGTGACTCCCGTTGTCGTGGGTTCGATCCCCATCGTCCACCCCATATTTCGAAAGGCGCCAGATGTAACAGTCTGGCGCCTTTGCTTTAAAAGCTTCATCCGCGGATGTGGTGGAATTGGTAGACACACTGGATTTAGGTTCCAGCGCCGCGAGGCGTAAGAGTTCGAGTCTCTTCATCCGCACCAATCAAAGCTTCATTCGAGTCTTCGGACGGGTGAGGTTCAACAAAGAAGTTGTTTGGCTTTTTTGTTACGCAATATGGTGGGCGTAGCTCAGTTGGTAGAGCACGGGATTGTGACTCCCGTTGTCGTGGGTTCGATCCCCATCGTCCACCCCATATTTCGAAAGGCGCCAGATTTAACAGTCTGGCGCCTTTTTGTTTTAGCGCTTTCGAAAGCCGGCATGGCCGGTTTCGAGGTGCAAGGGCAGGGCGCTTCGTCGTAATCATGTTGCTCGATGATGCCGCGCTGCCCGGCGTACTTGCTCGCAAGTGCGGCCGTCAGGGAGTGACTGACAGTCTCTTCTATATATAGAAGCGGTTGCTGCAGAGCCCTGGCGTGATGGTTTGTATTCGTCTGCGGAGCGCGCTGCTTTGATGTATCGCTCCGAATAAACTGCCTGCTGTTTTTTTACCCGATTTCCGTAGGGTGACTTCTTGAGTTTGACCCACTAGAATGCATGCCCTTGATTCTGGGGTCGGAAACGGCCGGCTAACGTCTGTGCAACGAGGAATATCCATGCAAGTTTCTGTTGAAAATACTACTGCTCTCGAGCGCCGCATGAGCGTCACCGTGCCGGCTGAGCGCATCGAGACTCAGGTCAACAAGCGTCTGCAGCAGACTGCCCAAAAGGCCAAGATTGCTGGCTTCCGTCCAGGCAAAGTGCCAATGAGCGAAATCAAGCGCCGTTTCGGTGCCGATGCTCGCCAGGAAGCGGTAGGCGACGTGATCCAGTCGTCGTTCTACGAAGCTGTGGTTGAGCAGAAGCTGAACCCGGCAGGTTCGCCGTCGATCGAGCCAAAATCGCTCGAAGCCGGCAAGGACCTGGAATACGTTGCTGTATTCGAAGTGTTCCCTGAGTTCACCGTTGCCGGTTTCGAAGGCATCACCGTTGAGCGTCTGAGCGCTGACGTGTCCGACGCTGACCTGGACAAGATGCTCGACATCCTGCGCAAGCAGAACACCCGTTTTGAAGTGGCCGATCGCGCTGCGCAGAACGAAGACCAGTTGAATATCGATTTCGTTGGCAAGGTTGACGGTGAAGTGTTCGCTGGCGGTTCCGCCAAGGGTACTCAGCTGGTACTGGGCTCCGGCCGCATGATTCCAGGCTTCGAAGAAGGCCTGGTCGGCGCCAAGGCCGGTGAAGAACGCGTTCTGAACCTGACCTTCCCAGAGGACTATCAGAACCTCGACCTGGCTGGCAAAACCGCTGAGTTCACCGTTACCGTGAACACCGTGTCCGAGCCTAAGCTGCCTGAGTTGAACGAAGAGTTCTTCGCGCAGTTCGGCATCAAGGAAAGCGGCATCGACGGCTTCCGCACCGAAGTTCGCAAGAACATGGAGCGTGAGCTGCGTCAGGCGATCAAATCCAAAGTAAAAAATCAGGTAATGGACGGTCTGCTGGCCACCAACCCGATCGAAGTGCCAAAGGCGCTGCTGTCCAACGAAGTTGACCGTCTGCGCGTGCAGGCTGTTCAGCAGTTTGGTGGCAACATCAAGCCTGATCAACTGCCGGCCGAGCTGTTCGAAGAGCAAGCCAAGCGCCGCGTCGTGCTGGGTCTGATCGTTGCTGAAGTGGTCAAGCAGTTCGACCTCAAGCCTGACGAAGCCCGCGTTCGCGAGATGATTCAGGAAATGGCTTCGGCTTACCAGGAGCCTGAGCAGGTCGTGTCGTGGTACTACAAAAACGAGCAGCAACTGAACGAAGTGCGTTCGGTTGTGCTGGAAGAACAAGTTGTGGATACTGTTCTGCAGAAAGCTAGCGTGACCGACAAATCGGTCTCTTACGAAGAAGCGGTCAAACCGGTAGAAGCTCCAGCAGCCGACTGATTGTTTTTGCGTTAGAAGTACACACATAAGCCAGCCTTCGAGCTGGCTTATGCGTATTCAAGACATAACTATTTGGGAGTGACTGCAGAGCATGTTCCGTAATTCGTATATTCAGCAGAACTCTGATATCCAGGCCGCCGGCGGCCTGGTCCCGATGGTTGTCGAGCAATCTGCTCGTGGCGAACGCGCCTATGACATCTACTCGCGCCTGCTCAAGGAGCGAGTGATCTTTCTGGTGGGTCCTGTAGAGGACTACATGGCCAACCTGATCTGTGCGCAACTGCTGTTCCTTGAAGCGGAAAACCCGGACAAGGACATCCATCTGTATATCAACTCCCCGGGCGGTTCGGTGACTGCGGGCATGTCGATCTACGACACCATGCAGTTCATCAAACCCAACGTATCGACCACGTGCATCGGTCAGGCATGCAGCATGGGCGCGTTTCTGCTTACCGCAGGTGCCCCGGGCAAGCGTTTCTGCCTGCCGAACTCGCGCGTGATGATTCACCAGCCACTGGGCGGTTTCCAGGGCCAGGCGTCGGACATTGAAATCCACGCCAAGGAAATCCTTTTCATCCGCGAGCGCCTGAACACGCTGATGGCCAAGCACAGCGGCCGTACTCTGGAAGAAATCGAGCGCGACACCAATCGCGACAATTTCATGAGTGCAGAAGCGGCGAAGGAATATGGCCTGATCGACGAAGTGATCAACCAGCGCCCAGCTTAAAATAAGCGACACATAACAGGCCTGGTCGGCACGTCCGATCAGCAGCGGGCTTGAAAAAGCCCGCAATAGCCTTCATCTTGTGTTGCAAGCCTATCGGATTTGGATCGAACGAATGACTGACACCCGCAACGGCGAGGACAACGGCAAGCTGCTCTATTGCTCCTTCTGTGGCAAAAGCCAGCATGAAGTGCGCAAATTGATTGCCGGCCCCTCGGTCTTTATCTGCGACGAGTGCGTCGACCTGTGCAATGACATCATCCGCGAGGAGGTGCAGGAAGCCCAGGCCGAAAGCAGCGCGCATAAATTGCCTTCGCCTAAAGAAATCAGCGGCATCCTTGACCAGTACGTCATTGGTCAGGAGCGTGCGAAAAAGGTTCTGGCCGTAGCGGTGTACAACCACTACAAGCGTCTGAACCAGCGTGACAAGAAGGCTGACGACGTCGAACTCGGCAAGAGCAACATCCTGCTGATCGGCCCGACAGGCTCCGGTAAAACCCTGCTGGCCGAAACCCTGGCCCGCTTGCTGAACGTTCCGTTCACCATCGCTGACGCAACCACCCTCACCGAGGCGGGTTATGTGGGCGAAGATGTCGAGAACATCATTCAGAAGCTGCTGCAGAAGTGCGATTACGACGTGGAGAAGGCCCAGATGGGCATTGTCTACATCGATGAAATCGACAAGATTTCGCGCAAGTCCGACAACCCGTCGATCACCCGCGATGTTTCCGGTGAAGGCGTGCAACAGGCCTTGCTCAAGTTGATCGAAGGCACGGTCGCTTCCGTTCCGCCGCAAGGTGGCCGCAAGCATCCGCAGCAGGAGTTCCTGCAGGTCGACACCCGTAACATCCTGTTCATCTGCGGTGGTGCGTTCTCCGGTCTGGAAAAGGTTATTCAAAACCGTTCCACCAAGGGCGGCATCGGTTTCAACGCAGAAGTGCGCAGCAAGGAAGAAGGCAAGAAAGTCGGTGAATCCCTGCGTGAAGTCGAGCCTGACGATCTGGTCAAGTTCGGTCTGATCCCGGAGTTCGTCGGTCGTCTGCCGGTCCTCGCGACGCTGGACGAACTCGATGAGGCTGCTTTGATGCAGATTCTCACCGAGCCGAAAAATGCTTTGACCAAACAGTATGCCAAGCTGTTCGAGATGGAAGGTGTGGATCTGGAATTCCGTTCCGACGCACTGAAATCGGTCGCCAAGCGTGCCCTGGAACGTAAAACCGGTGCCCGTGGCCTGCGCTCGATTCTCGAAGGTGTGCTGCTCGACACGATGTATGAAATCCCCTCGCAGTCCGAGGTGAGCAAAGTCGTGATCGATGAAAGCGTGATCGAAGGCAAGTCCAAGCCACTGTATATCTACGAGAACAGTGAGCCGACCGCCAAGGCAGCGCCGGACGCGTAAGCGTCCACCCTGTCGCAGTAAAGAAGGGGCCCTCGGGCCTCTTTTTTTTTATCTGGTTTTTTACAGCCGCTTTGCGCTTGTTTTTTTTCAAGGCAGCCCCCATCTTGGTTTCAAGTTCAATTCCATCTGATTACGGCCCTATGGCCGCCGTAGAGGCGAAATCATGAAGACAACCATCGAATTGCCTCTCTTGCCATTGCGTGATGTCGTGGTTTATCCGCACATGGTTATCCCGCTGTTCGTGGGGCGCGAGAAATCCATCGAAGCCCTCGAGGCCGCGATGACGGGCGACAAGCAGATCCTGCTGCTGGCCCAGAGAAACCCGGCTGACGACGATCCCGGTGAAGATGCTCTCTATCGCGTAGGTACCGTTGCCACGGTTCTGCAACTGCTCAAGCTGCCTGACGGCACCGTCAAGGTGCTGGTCGAAGGTGAGCAGCGCGGTACGGTCGAGCGCTTCAGTGAGGTCGACGGCCACTGCCGTGCCGAAGTCTCGCTGATCGAAGAAGTCGACGCCGCCGAACGCGAGTCCGAAGTCTTCGTGCGCACGTTGCTGTCGCAGTTCGAACAATACGTCCAGCTGGGCAAAAAGGTCCCGGCTGAAGTCCTGTCGTCACTCAACAGCATCGATGAGCCGGGTCGTCTGGTCGACACCATGGCCGCGCACATGGCGCTGAAAATCGAGCAGAAGCAGGAAATCCTCGAAATCGTTGACCTGTCGGCGCGTGTTGAACACGTTCTGGCGCTGCTGGATGCCGAGATCGACCTGCTGCAGGTCGAAAAACGCATTCGTGGCCGGGTCAAGAAGCAGATGGAGCGCAGTCAGCGCGAGTACTACCTGAACGAGCAGATGAAGGCCATTCAGAAGGAACTCGGCGACAGCGACGAAGGCCACAACGAAATCGAAGACCTGAAAAAGCGTATCGACGCTGCCGGTCTGCCGAAGGACGCCTTGGCCAAGGCCACCGCCGAACTGAACAAGCTCAAGCAGATGTCGCCGATGTCCGCAGAAGCCACCGTGGTGCGCTCGTACATCGACTGGCTGGTACAGGTGCCGTGGAAGGCGCAAAGCAAGGTGCGTCTGGACCTGGCGCGGGCTGAAGACATCCTTGATGCCGACCATTACGGCCTGGAAGAGGTCAAGGAGCGCATCCTTGAATACCTCGCCGTGCAGAAGCGTGTGAAGAAAATCCGTGGGCCGGTGTTGTGCCTGGTCGGTCCTCCAGGCGTGGGTAAAACCTCGCTGGCAGAGTCGATCGCGCATGCCACCAACCGTAAATTCGTGCGCATGGCCCTCGGCGGCGTGCGTGATGAAGCGGAAATCCGAGGTCATCGCCGTACCTACATCGGTTCGATGCCAGGAAGATTGATTCAAAAGATGACAAAAGTGGGTGTGCGCAACCCGCTGTTCCTGCTCGATGAAATCGACAAGATGGGCAGCGACATGCGTGGCGACCCGGCGTCGGCGTTGCTGGAAGTGCTCGATCCAGAGCAGAACCACAACTTCAACGACCACTATCTGGAAGTCGATTACGACCTTTCCGATGTGATGTTCCTGTGCACCTCGAACTCGATGAACATTCCGCCGGCGCTGCTGGACCGGATGGAAGTCATCCGTTTGCCGGGCTACACCGAAGACGAAAAGATCAACATTGCCGTCAAATACCTTTCGCCAAAACAGATCGCCGCCAACGGTCTGAAGAAGGGTGAACTGGAATTTGATGCCGAAGCGATCCGCGACATCATTCGCTATTACACTCGTGAAGCCGGTGTGCGTGGCCTCGAGCGTCAGATCGCCAAGGTCTGCCGCAAGGCTGTGAAAGAGCACGCGATGGAAAAACGCTTCTCGGTGAAAGTGACAGCTGATCTGCTCGAGCACTTCCTCGGCGTGCGCAAGTTCCGCTACGGCCTGGCCGAGCAACAGGATCAAGTAGGGCAGGTGACTGGCCTGGCCTGGACTCAGGTCGGTGGTGAGTTGCTGACCATTGAAGCGGCGGTAATTCCGGGTAAAGGTCAATTGATCAAGACCGGTTCACTCGGCGACGTTATGGTCGAATCGATCACTGCCGCGCAAACCGTCGTGCGCAGCCGCGCCAAAAGCCTGGGCATTCCGCTGGACTTCCACGAGAAGCGCGACACGCACATTCACATGCCTGAAGGCGCCACGCCGAAGGACGGCCCAAGCGCCGGTGTCGGTATGTGCACGGCGCTGGTTTCGGCCTTGACCGGCATTCCGGTGCGCGCCGACGTGGCCATGACCGGTGAAATCACCTTGCGTGGTCAGGTGCTGGCGATTGGTGGTCTGAAGGAAAAACTGCTGGCGGCTCACCGCGGTGGAATCAAGATCGTGATTATTCCTGAAGAGAACGTGCGCGATCTGAAGGAGATTCCTGACAATATCAAGCAGGATCTGCAGATTAAACCGGTTAAATGGATTGACGAGGTCCTGCAAATTGCGCTGCAATACGCGCCGGAGCCCTTGCCGGATGTGGCTCCGGAGATAGTTGCCAAGGACGAAAAACGTGAGTCTGACTCTAAGGAAAGAATTAGCACGCATTAATAGGCTTTTGCCTGGGGGGCTTCCTTGACAGTTTTTTAGAGCCCTTGTTATAAAGCGGCTCTTAAGTGTCTGTAGGCCATTCAGCACTCGTTTTTGCTTTCACCAAAAAACTTAGAATCATCTCAAAATAGATATAAGGGGACTTAGAGTGAACAAGTCGGAACTGATTGATGCTATCGCTGCATCCGCTGATATCCCGAAAGCTGCTGCTGGCCGTGCGCTGGACGCTGTAATCGAATCCGTCACTGGCGCTCTGAAGGCTGGCGACTCCGTTGTTCTGGTTGGTTTCGGTACTTTCTCCGTGACGGACCGTCCGGCTCGTACCGGTCGTAACCCACAGACCGGCAAGACTCTGGAAATCCCGGCTGCCAAGAAGCCAGGTTTCAAAGCCGGTAAAGCACTGAAAGAAGCTGTTAACTGAGTTTCAGGTTTTTACCCATCCGGGTCGGGGTCAAGCCTGACTTGGCAGCGGAGCGGTAGAGCAGGTCACTGAAAAAGTCGCCTGTAACGCCGGGATCGAGGGTTCGAGCCCTGTCCGCTCCGCCAGTTACGAGAAGGCGCATCCTCGGATGCGCCTTTCTTCTATCCGGATTCTACCCACGCTCCACGGTTGCCTAAATTGAAGTTCAACCGTTTCTGGGGGACGCATGCTGCAGAATATCAGGGACAATTCACAAGGCTGGATTGCCAAGACCATTATCGGAGTCATCGTTGCACTGATGGCTTTGACCGGTTTCGATGCCATTTTCCAGGCCACGACTCATAAAAATGAGGCGGCCAAGGTCAATGGCGAAGAAATCAGCCAGAACGAGCTGAGCCAGGCCGTTGACATGCAACGCCGTCAGCTGATGCAACAGTTGGGCAAGGACTTCGATGCTTCCTTGCTCGATGAAAAAATGCTCCGCGAATCGGCCCTCAAGGGGCTGATTGATCGCAAGCTGTTGTTGCAAGGTGCCGAGCAGGCCAAATTCGCTTTCTCCGAAGGTGCGCTGGATCAAGTGATCCTGCAAACGCCTGAATTCCAGGTGGACGGCAAGTTCAGTTCCGAGCGTTTCGACCAGGTGATCCGTCAACTGGGTTACAGCCGCATGCAGTTCCGCCAGATGCTGGCTCAGGAAATGCTGATCGGCCAACTGCGCGCCGGTGTCGCGGGCAGCGGTTTCGTCACCGACGCCGAAGTGCTGGCATTCGCCCGTCTGGAGAAACAGACCCGCGATTTCGCCACGCTCAACGTCAAGGCTGACCCGACCGCCGTGAAGCTCACCGACGACGAGGTCAAGGCTTACTACGATGAACACGCCAAAGAGTTCATGACTCCGGATCAGGTGATCATCGATTACGTCGAGCTGAAGAAGGCTTCGTTCTTCGACCAGGTCGCCGTCAAGGACGAAGACCTCGAAGCCGCGTATCAGAAAGAAATCGCCAACCTGTCGGAACAGCGTCGTGCGGCGCATATTCTGATCGAAGTGAACGACAAGACCACCGAGGCTCAGGCGAAGGCGAAAATCGAAGAAGTCCAGGCGCGTCTGGCCAAGGGCGAGAAGTTCGAAGCGCTGGCCAAAGAGTTTTCGCAGGATCCGGGTTCGGCCAACAATGGCGGTGATCTCGGCTATGCAGGTCCTGGTGTTTACGACCCAGCGTTCGAAAAGGCCTTGTACTCGCTGGGCAAAGATCAGGTCTCCGAGCCGGTTCGCACCGATTTCGGTTATCACCTGATCAAGTTGCTGGGTGTCGAAGCGCCTGAAGTGCCGACTCTCGCCAGCCTGAAAGACAAGCTGACCCGTGAGCTGAAAGCCGCGCAGGTCGAGCAGCGTTTCGTTGAAGCGACCAAGCAGCTGGAAGATTCGGCATTTGAAGCATCCGATCTGGCGCAACCTGCGGCCGATCTGAAGCTGACCGTGCACACCTCCAAGCCATTCGGCCGTGAAGGTGGCGAAGGCGTTGCGGCCAACCGTGCCGTGGTCACCGCTGCATTCAGTCCTGAAGTGATCGATGAAGGTGCCAACAGCACCGCCATCGAGCTGGATCCGGAAACCGTGGTCGTGTTGCGCGCCAAGGAACACTTGAAGCCTGCGCAGTTGCCGCTGGAAAGCGTGAATGCGGCGATCCGCACTCAGTTGACCAAAGAGCATGCCAGTGCGGCCGCCAAGACCCGTGCCGAGAAGCTGATCGCTGATCTGCGCGATGGCAAGGCACCTCTGGACAAGGCAATTGACGGGCAGAGCTGGAAAGTCACCGAAGCGGCTACCCGTGGTCAGGAAGGTGTTGATCCGGCGGTGTTGCAGGCGCTGTTCCGCATGCCGAAGCCGGCCGCCAAGGACAAGCCAACGTTCAGCAGCGTGACGCTGCCGGACGGTAGCCTGATGATCGTGCGCTTGAATGGCGTTAACGAAGCGGCTGCACCGACGGAAGAAGAGAAGGCGCAGTACCGGCGTTTCCTGGCTTCCCGTGAGGGGCAGCAGGATTTCGCGGCGTATCGCAAGCAGTTGGAGAGTCAGGCGGATATCGAGCGGTTCTGATTGCTGACTGGAGACATGGGAGCCCCGGCCTTTTTAGGTCGGGGTTTTTTTGCGCCTTGGCGGCCTGTGGGCCGACCAGGCTGTGGTTGTTTTAGGTGTATATCCGTTGGTGTGGGTGCGGCTGATGGCGGTTTCGCCCTTACGGCGAGTCACCTTTTTCAAACGCCAAAAAGGTAACCCAAAACGCTTGCTCCTACGTACGGCCCTCGCAGGCTCGGGTCCCTTCGCTCCGGGATTGATCCGGGCGCAGCGGCTACGGTTTGCTTCGCTGCACCTCCTTCCGCTGTGTCTGGCTGCGCCAGACGGTCGCTGCGCTCCCACGCCCGGATCAATCCCTCCGCTCAGCCTTCCGATGTCGCTGGTTAGGCAAGATCAAGAGCACTCGAGCTGGCGCTCATTGTTGAGTGGTTAGAAGCAGATGGTTGGCTTTAGGTTTGTGGTGTGGCTGCCCCTCACCCCAGCCCTCTCCCGAGGGAGAGGGAGCCGATTTTGGTTGGTTTTGAAACTTGCATTCGACTCGGTTTTTCATGTTGACGTAGTTCTTCCGATCACCACGGTCAGTTCCCTCTCCCTCCGGGAGAGGGCTAGGTGAGGGGCTTTTGACTTTCGGGCTTGGTTTAAGCATTTCCGGCAACTAGACGGCATCTATCTGGCAGTTGGAAATCCATGTCTGCGAGCCTTGATCGTCACACCCAGGGTGAAAACCAGCAAGCCTGCAACAATCCACGGAAATGTTCCTGCGCCGACGTCTTCAAGCAATAGGCCTCCGATCAAGCCTCCGCCAGCAATTCCCACATTCCACAGCGTCACCAGCATCGATTGCGCGGTATCGGCTGCGCTCCTCGCGGTTTTCGCTGATGCGGTTTGCAACAGGGATGGCATTGCGCCGAAGGCCAGTCCCCAGACGGCGATGGCCGTGTAAACCACGCTCGGCGAGTCGCGCCACAGGCCCAGCGCGAGCGCGGACAGCATGAACAGCGCGGCGCTGATCAACACCAGTTCGCGCAGCCAGCGGTCAATCAGGACGCCTACGATCCATAAGCCCAGCACCGATGCGAGGCCGAATACCAGCAACACCCGGTCGATCGTTGCATCAAGTCCGGAGGGCTGCAAAAAAGGTGCGATGTAGGTGTACAGCAGATTGTGTGCGACCACGTAGGTCAGGGTTACAAACAATACCGGGCGTACGCCGGGCCAGGTAAATACCTGCCGCAAAGGGGTGCGGTGTCCCGCGCGTTCGCCGGCAAAGTCCGGTACCAGCCAGCGTACCCATATCACCAGCAAAATGGTCAGCCCGGTCATGATCGCGAAGCTCAGGCGCCAGCCGACCAGCGTGCCGAGCAAAGTGCCTGCGGGGATTCCCAGCGACAGCGCCAGAGGTGCACCGAGCATCGCCACGGTAATGGCACGGCCTTGCAGGTGCGGGGCGACCATTCGGCTCGCGTAACCCGCCAGTAGCGCCCAGAGCAGACCGGCGAACACTCCGGCAATAAAGCGTGCGATCAGGCTCAGCCAGTACAGCTCCGACACGGCGGTGATGCTGTTGGCGATCGCGAAACCAGCGACGGCGGACAGCAGCAGTGGTTTTCGGCGCCAGCCTCGGGTGGCGATCGTCAGGGGAATCGCCGCCAGGATCGAGCCGAACGCGTATACGGTGATCAATTGCCCGATCAGTGCCTGCGAGACATTCAGGCCGCTGCTCATCTGTGGCAACAGACCGGCCGGCATGGCTTCGGTCATTATCGTGATGAATCCGGCGGTGGCCAGTGCCAGCAGCGCGGCGAGGGGTAAGCGTTCGGGTTGATCGAGCGGGGCAAGCGGGTTGAGCATCGTTCATGACGGCTTCCATGTGCGAATTTGACGAGAAACGCAGAGTAGGGCGCTGCACGGTGATGAAAAACGGGTTAAGGTTCCGAACATATCGGACAAGGATGTCAGCAATGGGGGAGTGGTATGGATAGCCTTGGCAGTATTGCGGTGTTTGTTCAGGTCGCCGAGACGCGTAGCTTCACCGAGGCTGGCAGGCTACAAGGTGTTTCATCGTCGGCGGTGGGCAAAAGCATCGCGCGGCTGGAAGCCCGACTGGGCGTGCGGCTGTTTCAGCGCACCACGCGTAGTGTCACGCTGACCAGCGAAGGCGCGATGTTTCTTGAGCGGTGCCGAAAGATCCTCGCGGAAGTCGAAGCGGCGGAATTCGAACTGTGCGACGCCTCCGCCAAACCCCACGGCAGGTTGCGCATCAGCCTGCCGCAGGTGCATGGGCTGGTGATGCCGGTCATGGCTGAGTTCATGGCGATGTACCCGCAAATCGAGCTGGATCTGGATCTGACCGATCGTATGGTCGATGTGGTGGAAGAAGGTTTTGATGCTGTGATCCGCACGGGCAAGCCCCGCGACTCGCGTCTGATGGCGCGACGATTGGGTACTTTTCACATGGTATTGGTGGCCAGTCCGGCGTATCTGCAGCAGCGTGGCGTACCGCAGACGCCGGCTGATCTTGCCGCTCACGCGTGCCTGCGGCACACCTTCCACGCCACTGGAAAACTGGAAGCCTGGCCATTGATCCGCGAAGAGGGGACCGTGGAGCCGACGTTGCCCGCCCGCCTGGTCAGTACCTCCATCGAAGCGGTGAGCCATGGGGCGCTGGCCGGCATGGGTATCGCCTGCCTGCCTGATTTCATGACCCGTGAGGCCGAGGCGCAAGGACGCTTGCATCGGGTGCTCGATGCGCACCTGGAACACACCGGTGAGTTTTGGGTCCTATGGCCATCGAGTCGTCACGCTACGGCGAAACTGCGCGTGTTCATCGATCATTTGGTCTCGCGCCTTTTCCCCGCTACGCAGATGACATAGGGTTGTAACCGTTTCAAGACACTATTCCATGCGCCGCGGGGTCGCGATCTGTTGCACAATACGCCCCGGACTGTTTTCTCTCAGGATGTTCAATGTTGATTTCCATTCCCTTGCGTGTAGCCGGGTTGGCGCTGTTGTTGGCTGCCGTTGCCGGTTGTTCGAAAGACAAGCCGATGTATGAGCACGAAAACTTCGATGACTCCGGTACGTTTTCGCGCAATTATCCGGTGACGGATGCGGCCAGTTGCGAAGCGGCGCGGCGGGCGTTGCTCAGTCAGGGCTACATCATCACCAGCAGCGATCCGAAACTGGTCAGCGGGCACAAGAGTTTCCAGCAGACCGGCGATACCCACATGGAGATCAGCTTCAACGTGGTGTGCGCCGACGATGGCAGTGCCGGGCACCATGCGACGATGTTCGCCAATGCCTTGCAGGATCGTTATGCGCTGAAGAAGACCAACAACTCGGCCAGTCTCGGTGTGGGTGTGTTGGGCTCGGTGTCGATGCCGATCGGCTCGTCTGACGATTCGATGGTCAAGGTTGCCAGTGAGACGGTTACTGCGCAGAAGTTCTATGAGCGTTTCTTTACCCTGGTCGAGCAGTTCCTGCCGGCGGATGCGAAGAAGGCTGCGCATATCGAGGAGAAGCCCAAGGCAGACCTCGGTGTGCCTGAGGCGAAAGCGACGCCAGCGCCGGCACCTGCGCCGTTGGTGCCGACACCAGCGGCGGAACCTGCTGCAACGCCTGCGCCTGCCTGCTGCAGAGCCAGCCCCGGCTCCGGCGGAAACCGCGCCAGTCGATTCCCAGCCGGTGGTGCCGCCTGCGGAGCAGGCGCCAATTACCCCAGCCCCCGTTGAAGAGCCCGCGCCGGCCAGCGAAACCATCACGCCGCCAGCGAACCCGGACATTCCGCCGCCGTCCGAGCCGATTCCGGCGATGCCTGCGTCCGGTCAATAATTCACTTCAACAAAACCCTGTGGGAGCGAGCCTGCTCGCGATGAGGGGTGTGTCAGTCGACGACGCTGTTGCTGACGCACCGCCTTCGCGAGCAGGCTCGCTCCCACAGTGGTATCCGGGGCAGCTTAAAGATTGGTTACATTCCCCTGACAATCCCACCGCGATAAATCCCCAACCACCTGCTACGTTTTATTCATGAAGGCTGCGTTTCACTTTTCCTTCACACGGGCACTTTATGCTCGGGGCACAGGTCGATTGATCAAGCCATTTTTCATGACGAGCAGTTGGGGGATTTTACGATGGATGAGTATCAGGAAGAACTGCTCGAATACCAGGCTTACGAACTGGACCAACCCGAACCCGCAGACGACGCAACCGAGCTCTGAGCTCTGAGCTTGCAGCTTGAAACTTGCAGCTGCTTCAAACCCGTATTCGATGACTGCGACGAAACTCGCCCGGCGTCTGGCCGCTCCAGCGCTTGAACGCTCGTTGAAATGCTTCGGCTGAAGCAAAACCGAGCAGATAGGCGATTTCGCCGAACGCCAGTTCGGTATCGCGGATGTAGGTCATTGCCAGGTCCCGGCGCGTGTCGTTGAGAATGGCGCGAAATTGCGTGCCTTCCTCGGCCAGTTTGCGCCGCAGGGTCCAGGTCGGCAGTTTCAGGCGTGCCGCGACCTCTTCAAGATCCGGTTCGCGCCCACCATTGAGTAACGGCCCGAGCAATTGAATGATACGTTCGCGCAGGCTGCGGGTTCGCGTCAGTTGCTCAAGTTCTCGCTCGCACAGTTGCAGCAGGTGCCGCCAGGTACTCGGGCAATGCTCGGGGTTGCGCTGCGCGAGGCTGTCCAGATTCAGGCGCAATTGGTTGCCCTCGGCGCCGAACAGGATCGGGCAATCGCCGAGCGAGCTGTAGGCCTGACGGTAATCGGGCTCGGTGAATTCGATCTCGATGCGCTCGGCCCGCAGCGGCTGGCGGCCGACGGTCGAGAGTTGGTTGAGCCAGCCAGCCACGATCGAATCGACGACAAAGCGGTTGTAAGCGTTGTACGGGCTGATCGAATAGAAGCGCAGCCACGCGCCATGGGCATCTTCGTGAAAGCTCGATTGGCCGCGATAGTTCGAACCGTACAGGGCTTCGAAACGGATCAGGCAGCGCGCGGCTTCGCGCACGGTCGGGGCTTGCGCGGCGGTGACGCCGGCAAGTCCGGCCTGGCTCAGACGGCTGAGCTGGCCCATGCGCAAACCCAGCGCTGCATCCCCGGTCAATTGAATTGCTGCGTGGCCCAGGCGCATGTAGCGAGGGATCGACAAGCGCGCACCCGCTTCGGCCAGTCGCGCCGCGTCGAGGCCGTATTGTTCCAGCAGCGGCTGTGGGTCGATGCCATGACTGCGCACGGCGTCGGCGAGGCTATGCACGAAACCCACCGACAGATCCCCAAGACGCATCGGCAGTGGCTTCATGGCTTACAACCAGATGTTCAGCAGACGCGCGCCACGGGCGTCGCCATCGGCAAAATGCCGACCGTTGCTGCTGAGAAAACTCTGGCCGGAGCTGGCCTTGTCCCAGAACTGCCCGCGCATAAACACGCTGACGCCGGCAATCGCCCGACTGCTCGGTGGCTGGGCAGTCAGGGTCAGTCGGTGCCAGGCCTGTCCTTCAGTAACTTCGCCGGGCTTGAGGCTCACCGAACCGGGCGTATTCGAACCTTTATAACCGCGCCACGGCTGGTTCCATGCGTCCTGGCCGAACAACTGCGCCGGCACGGCGACCAATTGTGCGTTTTGCTCGTCGAGCGTGCGGTAGTTTTGCGGGTACCAACTGTCGCTGCCGATCAATACGCCGAGACGTCCGGCGGGGGTGTCGACCACGTTGATGCGCTCTTTGTCCTCGGCCTGGATCACGTCACGTTGAGCGAACACCGGGTGCATCTGCCGCTGCGGCTGGCCGAGTGGCACGCCGTCGCGGCCGAACACCACGCTGCTGTTGTAGAGCGAGCCGCTGCCCGGTTTCAGTCGGCCATCGCGAATTTCCGGCTCCGGCAACACGATCGAACCGGCCACCAGGGTCACACGAAATTCCTTGGCCAGACCGCCAAACAGCGCCTGATATTGCTTGGCCATGGATTTGGCTTTCATGCGCAGATGGGCGTCGTTGAGACGATCGTTGCCGCTGGCGCGCAGCCAGGCGCGAGCGAACAACAACGGATTGCTCGCCGCTAGCCAGTTCATCGCCTCGTCAACGGTCGGGGCTTGATACAGCTCGTCTTTTTCGCCGCTGAGCAGCAGCCAGGTGCCGATGTTTTCCGGCAACACCACCACGGTTTTTTCGTTCAACAAGCCTTGATCCTGCGCCTGCTGCAAATAGGCCGCGAGCTTGCGGTGCAGGCGCTCGGGGCTTTGATAGTCGGTGGGAAACAGTTCGGGCTGGATGCCCAGCAGATTGCCGCGGTCGGCGGGTGTGCCTTGGTCGACCGCCAGTTTGATGCGCAGGTCCGACAGGTAATGCCCGACCGGCCGGTCCGCCGCCCACATTGCGTAGGTGGTGAGGGCAGCCACAAGGGCCATGGAAAACGTCAGGTACAAAAGTTTGCGCATGAAAACCAACAACGACCGGGTGCAGGGTATGGCGACTAGGGTAGGGCGCATGGCGGCGATTGCCAAGGGGCGCTGCGCATTTGGATCAATAAGTTGTCAGTTACGGTCATTGAGCCGCAGCGAGGCGGCTCTTAGTCTGTCGAGCATGACTGACGGGAGCCGCAGAGCGCCCGCAACTTTTCCGTGATCGCTCGTTGTGGAGTTACCGATGACCGCCGCTCATTACCCGCACCTGTTGGCCCCGCTGGACCTGGGATTCACCACGCTGCGCAACCGCACCCTGATGGGCTCGATGCACACCGGTCTGGAAGAAAAGCCGGGCGGGTTCGAACGCATGGCGGCGTACTTCGCCGAGCGTGCGCGTGGCGGTGTCGGCCTGATGGTCACCGGCGGTATCGGCCCGAACGACGAGGGCGGCGTGTACTCCGGCGCGGCCAAGCTGACCACCGAAGAGGAAGCGCTCAAGCACCGTATCGTCACCCGCGCGGTACACGAGGCGGGCGGCAAGATCTGCATGCAGATTCTCCACGCCGGCCGTTATGCCTACAGCCCGAAACAGGTCGCGCCGAGTGCGATCCAGGCGCCGATCAACCCGTTCAAGCCCAAGGAGCTGGACGAGGAAGGCATCGAGAAGCAGATCAGCGATTTCGTCACCTGTTCGGTGCTGGCGCAGACTGCCGAGTACGACGGCGTCGAGATCATGGGTTCGGAAGGTTATTTCATTAACCAGTTCCTCGCCGCGCACACCAACCACCGCACCGACCGTTGGGGCGGCAGTTACGAAAATCGCATGCGCCTGCCGGTGGAAATCGTGCGCCGGGTGCGCGAAGCGGTTGGCCCGAACTTCATCATTATTTTCCGACTGTCGATGCTTGATCTGGTCGAGGGCGGCAGCACCTGGGACGAAATCGTCACGTTGGCAAAGGCCATCGAGCAGGCCGGCGCCACCATTATCAACACCGGGATCGGCTGGCACGAAGCGCGGATTCCGACCATCGCCACCAAAGTGCCGCGCGCCGCGTTCAGTAAAGTCACGGCCAAGTTGCGCGGCTCGGTGAGCATTCCGCTGATCACCACCAACCGCATCAACACCCCGGAAATCGCCGAGCAGATTCTCGCCGAAGGCGATGCCGATATGGTCTCGATGGCGCGGCCGTTCCTTGCCGATCCGGATTTCGTCAATAAAGCCGCTGAAGGCCGCGCCGACGAAATCAATACTTGCATCGGCTGCAACCAGGCGTGCCTCGACCACACCTTCGGCGGCAAGCTCACCAGTTGCCTGGTCAACCCGCGCGCCTGTCACGAAACCGAGCTGAATTACCTGCCTGTGCAACAGATCAAGAAAATCGCCGTGGTCGGTGCCGGCCCTGCCGGTTTGTCCGCTGCGACCGTGGCTGCCGAGCGTGGCCACCAGGTGACGCTGTTCGATTCGGCCAGCGAAATCGGTGGCCAGTTCAATATCGCCAAGCGCGTGCCGGGCAAGGAAGAGTTTTTCGAAACCCTGCGTTACTTCAAGCGCAAGTTGCAGACCACTCATGTCGAGGTGTGCCTGAACACCCGCGTCGATGTGGCGAAACTGGTCGAGGGCGGCTACGACGAGATCATCCTCGCCACCGGCATCGCTCCGCGTGTGCCGGCGATTCCGGGTGTCGAGCATGCCAAGGTGCTGAGCTACCTGGACGTGATTCTCGAGCGTAAACCAGTGGGCAAACGCGTGGCGGTCATCGGCGCTGGCGGTATCGGTTTCGACGTGTCCGAATTCCTCGTCCACCAAGGTGTGGCGACCAGTCAGGATCGTGCAGCATTCTGGAAGGAGTGGGGCATCGATACGCAGCTGGAGGCCCGCGGTGGTGTTGCCGGGATCAAAGCCGCGCCGCATGCCCCGGCGCGTGAAGTGTTCCTGTTGCAGCGCAAGAAAACCAAGGTCGGCGATGGCCTCGGCAAAACCACCGGCTGGATTCACCGTACCGGTCTGAAGAACAAGCAGGTGCAGATGCTCAACAGCGTCGAATACCTCGGTATCGATGACGACGGTCTGCACATACGCATCGGCGAGGCCGCTGAGCCGCAAGTACTGGCGGTGGACAACATTGTGATCTGCGCGGGGCAGGATCCGCTGCGTGAGTTGCACGATGGCCTGGTGGAGGCAGGGCAAAATGTGCATTTGATCGGTGGCGCTGACGTGGCGGCGGAGCTGGATGCCAAGCGCGCGATCAATCAGGGATCGCGTCTGGCGGCTGAGCTTTAAGCTCAGCGCCGGACCTGTGGGAGCGAGCCTGCTCGCGAAAGCGGAGTGTCAGCCAATACAACTGTCGACTGACACGACGCCTTCGCGAGCAGGCTCGCTCCCACAGGACTGGCGTACGCTGGCAGATTTTTAACGCCTGGCTGTTAAGATGCCGGCTCTTTGCAACAGAGCCGGCATTCATGTTTTTGCCCCCGCCAATTGGCTACCCCAAGCCCCTCTCGAACATCTCTGCCTGGACTGGCTCAGCGCTGCCGGCATCGAAGTGGCGATCCTGCGCCTCGACCGGATTGACCCGCTGATCAGCGGCAACAAGTGGTTCAAACTCACCGAACACCTCAAAGCAGCCGAGCGTGCCGGCGCCGACGGCATCATCAGCCTCGGCGGTGCGCATTCCAATCATCTGCATGCGCTGGCAGCGGCGGGCAAAGGCTTGGGATTCAAAACTGTGGGCCTGTTGCGCGGACATGCGCAGCAAACGCCGACAGTGGCTGATTTGCAGGCGTTCGGCATGCAACTGCACTGGTTGGGTTACGGCGGCTATCGCGCCCGTAACGAGCCGGGATTCTGGCAACCCTGGCAGGCGCAATATCCGCAGCTGTATGCGGTGCCGGAGGGCGGCGGGGGATTAGCCGGGGCACGCGGCTGTGCGGCGATTCGGACGCAAGCGCTAGCGCAGTTGACGGCGCTGGGCTGGAGCGATTATCACGCCTGGTGGCTGGCCTGCGGCACCGGCACGACGCTGGCCGGGCTGGTGCTCGCCGAGGCCGGCGCGCGACACGTCTATGGCGCGCTGGCAGTGCCGGAAGATCATGGCGTCGCAGCGCAGGTCGAATCGATTCTGCAACAGGCCGGGCAGGGTAGCGCCGATTACACCTTGATCGATGCCAGCCGGGGCGGTTTTGCCAGGGTCGATCCGGCCTTGCTGAGGTTCATCGAACAGACCGAGCAGGCCTGCGGTGTGCCGCTGGAGCCGCTGTACACCGGTAAAGCCTTGCTGGCGCTCAAGCAGCAGGTCGAGGCTGGCCGGTTTGCGTCGGGCACGCGGCTGCTGTTCGTGCACAGCGGTGGCTTGCAGGGCCGACGCGCCATGCTCGCCGGCCGCTGACGCTCAGCCGCGCCTGGGCATCATCCGCAGTAGCGTGTTATCGCGCACCACGTAATGGTGATAAATGCCCGCCAGCGCATGCAGGCCGATCAGCCAGTAACCGATGGTCGCGATCAGCACATGCCAGCCTTCGACCTGTTTGGCGAACGCCTTGTCTTCGCCGACCAGCAGCGGCAGATCGAAGCCGTAAAACATCACCTGATGGCCCTCGGCGCTGGTGATCAGCCAGCCGAGGATCGGCATGCTGAGCATGAACAGGTACAACGCCCAGTGCATCAGCCGCGCCAGCAGCGTTTGCCAGGCCGGGGAGGCCGGAAAGATGTTCGGCGCCGGGCCGAGGCTGCGTGCGAGCAGGCGAAACCACACCAGCACGAACACGGTCAGCCCGAGCAGGTAGTGCATTTCACGGATCAGCGTGCGGCCGCCACTGCCCTTGGGGAACAGGCCGCGAAACTCCATGCTGGCGTAAACCAGCACCAACAGCACCAGCATCAGCCAGTGCAGCAGAACCGAGACGGTGCTGTAGCGCGATTCGGAACTTGTCCACGGCATTCGGGATTACCTCACGGATCAGGGTCGCAACGGCCGTTCTGAATGACGGCATGGGTTAACTGTAATCCGCTTTGGCGCAATTGCCCGAGGCTGACTGGACTTTCCCTGCGTTGCGTCAGTCCGGGGCATAAAAAAACGCCAATGTCGCGATGACAGTGGCGCTTTTTTCTGGCAACAACCGAGGGAATCAACTCGATTGCGGCATTTCACCCCTGGCCAGCCGCTGGTTGATGTCAGCGATCACCTCGGGCAGGTCGCTGATGGTGTCGATCATGTAATGCGGGCGCGAACCGGCGAACAGCGCGTGAATGCGCTTGCGCTCGCTGGCCAGTTCGTCGCTGTCCAAAGCGCGGAAACCGTCGTAATCCAGACCCAGCGCATTGCCCGAGCAGATCAGCGCGACGGTCCACATCCCGGCGCGGCGGCCTTCGAGAATGCCCGGCACGGTGTCGTCGATCTTCACGCAGGCCGCCACGTCATCAATGCCCAGCGCAATAACGTTGGCCAGGGCTTGCGCCGGCCATGGGCGACCGTTCGGCACTTCATCGGTGGCGACCACATGGTCGGCCACATAACCATTGCGCGCGGCCAGTTCGACCACCTTGTCCATCACCTGTTTCGGATAGCCCGAGCAGGAACCAATCATGATCCCTTGCTCGCGCAGGCTGGCGATGGTCTCCAGGGCGCCGGGAATCAGCGCCGAGTGCTCGGCGATTTTTTTCGATCTGCAGCGGCATGAAGCGGTTATAGATCGCGGTCACGTCATCATCGGTCGGCGTGCGGCCGAATGCCTTGCGATAACGCTCGGCGACCTGCGGTTGATCGCACAGGGTGCGGATGTGGTCCCACTTGCCCATGCCCATCGGGCCCCGGGCTTCTTCGATGGACACTTGCACGTCGAACTCGGCGAACGCCTCGACGAAAATCTGCGTCGGCGCGAACGAGCCGAAATCGACCACGGTGCCGGCCCAGTCGAGGATGGCGGCTTGCAGTTTGGTGGGGGTGGTGTAGTTCATGTTGGTCAAAATCCTGTGGTGGCAATGAAGTCGAAATGTGTGGAGCGAGCCTGCTCGCGAAAGCGTCGGTTCAGTCGACGTCAATGGCGAATGTCAGGGCCCTTTCGCGAGCAGGCTCGCTCCCACATGGGATTTGTGTGTGGTTCAGATATCGAGCACTTCCATTTCGCGCAGTACCTCACCGACGGCCGCGACGGCTTCGCGCATTTGCTCGGGGGTGACGTGGCCGATGCAGCCGACACGGAAGGTTTCCACCTGGGTCAATTTGCCCGGATAGAGGATGTAACCCTTGGCCTTGACCCGCTCGTAGAACGCCTTGAATTGATAACGCGGGTCCTTCGGTGCATGGAACGTGGCGATGATCGGTGCCTGAATGGCTGCCGGCAGGAAACTGCGCAGGCCGAGTTTGCCCATCTCTTCCATCAGTGCCTGGCAGTTGGCCGCATAACGTGCGTGCCGCGCCGGCAGGCCACCTTCTTCGCTGTATTGCTGCAAGGCTTCGTGCAGCGCCGCGACCACGTGAGTCGGCGGGGTGAAGCGCCATTGCCCGGTCTTTTGCATGTAGGTGTGCTGGTCGAACAGGTCCATCGCCAATGAATGCGAATTGCCAGCGGCAGCGGCCAGCGACTCTTTGCGTGCGAAAACAAAGCCCATCCCCGGCACGCCTTCCAGGCATTTGCCGGACGCCGCAATCAGCGCATCGAACGGCACCTTCTGCGCATCCACCGGTAGCGCGCCGAACGAGCTCATGGCGTCGATGATCAGGCGTTTGCCGTGCTGCGCAACCACTGCAGCGATCTCTGCCAAGGGGTTGAGAATGCCGGTGCTGGTTTCGCAATGAATCAGCGCGACGTGGGTGATCGAGCTGTCGGCGCGCAGCAGACGGTCGACGTCGGCGGCGGTGGTCGGTTCGTCTTCAGCGGTTTCGAAGGTGCTGAACGAGCGGCCGAGCACTTCACAGATTTTCGCCAGACGCTTGCCATAGGCGCCGTTGATCAACACCAGGACCTTGCCATCACGCGGCACCAGCGTGCCGATGGCCGCTTCGACGGCAAACGTGCCGCTGCCCTGCAACGGCACGCAATGATGCGTCGCGGCGCCGTTGAGGATCGTCAGTAATTGCTCGCACAGACTGGCAGTCAGTTGATTGAAGCGGTCATCCCAGGAGCCCCAGTCGACCAGCATCGCCTGGCGAGTGCGGGCCGAAGTGGTCAACGGGCCGGGAGTGAGCAGGATGGGTTCGGCGATACTCATGCGGGTGTCCTCGGGTTGCGCTGGGGATGAAGCTACGGGGCATACGTTGCAATTCGCCGTTGCATCAATCAAATTGTTTGTTGTTATGCCAGCCATCAGTGAGGGTTATTCATGAACCTGTTCCAGCTGCGCGCCTTCGACGCCGTTGCCCGCGAAGGCAGCTTCACCCGCGCCGCTGCGCGCTTGTTCATCAGCCAGCCAGCGGTCACCGGGCACATCAAGGCGCTGGAGGAGCACTACCAGATCACCCTGTTGCGGCGCACCGCGCGACGGGTGGAGCTGACCGAGGAGGGCACCCGACTCGCCGCGATCACCCGCGCGATGTTCGGTCTGGCCGAAGAGGCGCAGACGATGCTTGAAGCCAACCGGCAATTGCTCACCGGTCGCCTGGAAGTGGCAGCGGATGGCCCGCACATGGTCATGCCGATGCTCGCCAGCCTGCGTGCGCGGTATCCCGGCATTACCGTGAATCTGCGCCTGGGCAATGCGCAGGAAACCTTGGCGGCATTGTTGTCCGAGCATGCGGACGTGGCGGTGCTGACCGAGGTCGAGCCGCGCAAAGGTCTGCATTTGCAAGGCCTGAGCGAATCGCGGATTTGCGCGCTGGTGCCGGCCGGGCATCCGTGGGCACGGCGCGCCGGGGAAGTGCCGCTCGAAGAACTCGATCAGGTGATCATGGTGTTGCGTGAGCCGAGCTCGATTACCCGGCGCACCTTCGATCAGGCCTGCGCGCAGGCGTCGATTCAGCCGCGCGTGCTACTGGAACTCGACAGTCGCGAAGCGGTGACCGAAGCCGTCGCCGCCGACCTGGGCGTGGGCGTGGTGTCTTCGGTGGAGGTCAGCCACGACCCACGGGTGGTGGCGATTGCGCTTGCCGGGGCAGGACTGGTGAACAGGCACATGATCGGCTGCATGGAGCGGCGGCGGGAGTTGCGCTTGATTCAGGCGTTTTTCGATCTGGCGCCGGCCTGACCAGACCGTGGCGCCTGCAACCGCCAGCAGGCTGGCTCCCACAAGGTTTTGGAACGACGCAAATTCCCAGTGGGAGCTAGCCTGCTGGCGATAGGGCCAGTGCCGACTACACAAGTCTCAGCCGGTCCAGATCAGCAGCGCCAGTTGACAGTGCGCGGCTCACGGCTCGGCGCGATTGAGCAGCCAATCGAGCAACAAGCCGTTATCGCGCACAGGCGGTGGCGGGCGCGGTGCCGGGTCGGGTGAATTGCCCAGGCACAGGATCGGTCGATCCGGATCGCCGTCAAGAAAACTCACCCACACTTCACTGCCGGCACAGGGCAGATCATCCGCCGTGAGGCGACGCTGGGTGCGCGTCATGGCCACGGGCAGCCACACCGTGTCGCTATCGGTCGCCGGTGCCTGCGCCGACGGCCAGAGCCTGACCGCGACGCGGCCCTGTTCGTCCAGCTGCGCCGGTTGCCCGTGGGTGCCCAGCACTTGGGCCAGATGAAACCCGGCTATGCTCGGCCGCGGTTGTTTGAGCGCCGGGCGAAAATCGCTCGACCACGGCTGCGCGCAAAAGTCGTTGTGATAGCGATGCACGTTGGGGGTCGGGTCGAGAATCGATGGATGCTGCCCGCGATGACGGATCGCCGTGATCCGCCATTGTTCGTTGAAATGGCTGATCGGATGCGCCGAGACCTGCAACAGATCGCCACTGAGCAAACCGCTGCGGTCGCTGCGGCCGTTGATCGTGCGGTGCTGGCAGCGCTGGCGTTGCAGATGCCGACGGCTGCGCTGTTCGTGGTGACGCTGGTCAAGTGCAGCCATCGGTGGTGGTAAATGGGCCATTCGCTGATTCGCCGCCACGTCGCTGCCGGCCGGCTGGCCTCGATCGCGCACCGCCGGCAGCGTGGCAATGGGCGCAGCGTGATGATGCTGGTACAGCGCGCTGATGCAGGGCGACGGCGTTTCTTCGCACACTTTGAACGGCACCATGATCGGCGTTTGCGGCAGACTCAGGCTGTCATCGGCGAACACCACAAGGTGGCCGTTGGCGCGGTGTTCGAAGTGGTAGTGAATGCCTTCCTCCTCGCAGAGCCGATCGAGCAGTGCCAGATCGCTTTCTTCGTACTGGATGCAAAATGGCCGGAGCGGGTAATGGCCGACCGTCATGTCGATCCGGTAATCCTCAGCGGCAAGGGCGTTCTCAACGAGTAGTTGATGGACAATCTGCGGCACGCTGAGCTGCACGAACACCCGTCGTTTAGGCGGATGTGCCAGCCGTTGCAGGTGCGGCACCAGACTCAACCGATAACCGATCCGGTGCGTACCGCGATGTTCGCAACTGGCATGGTCGATAACGCCGTGAATCCCGTGCCGCTCGTCCAGGCGCAGGAAGGCCGGTTGCTGCAGAAACATGCCCGGCGTCACGGCGGGGGCGAGGCCGATCAGTTCAATATCGAAACGATAAGGCTGGTTGAGCGCTTCCTCGCCGTCAAAACCGAGCACTGGCAGGCTCAGCCCGCTCTCGGTCAGGGTCAGGGTGAAGGGACTTTCCTTGTCATTGAGCATTGGCACAGGCTCTGTCAGGCAATACGGGAGTCAGAGGGTACGAAACCGCAGCGCGGAATGGTCATGTCAAAGACGTTTTTCAGAATCTCCCTACAAGGTCTGGTGAAGTTGTCGATTCGGCATCGCGTTTTTTTGGTCGATTGCCGAGTTTAGGCCGTATAAACTTGCCGCCACGCGTCGGCCAATAGATGTCTCGGCGCCACAGATCAAAGAGAGTGAGTAATGGGCGCACAGTGGAAGGTTAAACACAAAGAAGCGGCTGCCAACGCCAAGGGCAAGATCTTCGGCAAACTGGTGAAGGAAATCACCATCGCTGCCCGCAACGGTGCCGATACCGCCACCAACGCACATTTGCGTCTGGTGGTCGAACAGGCCAAGAAAGCCTCGATGCCAAAAGAAACCCTCGATCGCGCGATCAAGAAAGGCGCAGGTCTGCTGGGTGAGACCGTGCAATACCATCGCGTGACCTACGAAGGTTTCGCCCCGCACCAGGTGCCGCTGATCGTCGAGTGCGTGACCGATAACATCAACCGCACCGTCGCCGAAATCCGTGTGGCCTTCCGCAAGGGCCAGTTGGGTGCTTCCGGTTCGGTGGCGTGGATGTTCAACCATGTCGGCATGATCGAAGCCGCGCCGGAGAGCCCGGACGCGGACCCGGAAATGGCCGCGATCGAGGCTGGTGCGCAGGATTTCGAGCCGGGAGAAGAGGGCGCGACGTTGTTCCTGACCGATCCGACCGATCTGGATGCCGTGCAGAAAGCCCTGCCGGAGCAAGGCTTCACCGTGCTCTCGGCCAAGCTCGGCTACCAGCCGAAGAACCCGGTCAGCGGTCTGAGTGACGAGCAGATGGCCGAGGTTGAAGCATTCCTCGAAGGCCTCGACAACCATGACGACGTGCAGGATATGTTCGTCGGTCTGGCGGGCTGATCGGCCTCGTCAGTGATGGCCCCATCGCTAGCAGGGCTAGCTCCCACACTGGATTTGCGAACCACACAAATCCCCTGTAGGAGTGAGCCTGCTCGCGATTGACCGCGCAGCGGTCACAATGTCCCCAACACTTCTATGATCTCGCCGAACCCCGGCCGCCCCAGCACATCCGCCTGACAGCAACGCTCCTGCAGCACCTCAAGCGCCAGCCGCTGCCGATCGCTCAGCCCGCTATCGATGCGCGCCAGCAATTCCCCGAGCAATATCCCGAAGGCACGCACCTCGATGCGTTGCAGCGCGCGCGTCTGCGGGTTGTCGTCGACGGCATGGAATGACGCCGCCCCAAAATCCCCGAGCAGGCAGTCGCCGCGCTGATTCAACAGAATGTTGTGCCCATACAGATCGCCATGAGTAATGCCCTGACGATGCAGATGCTGCGCCGCCGAGGCGATGCCTTTGGCGATGTTCAGCGCAACCTCGGCGCTTAAGCGGCGATCAGCGGCGTAGACATCGCGCGAGCAGGAATCAAGGCTTGGCAGGTCGGCGAGGTTGGCAAACGACGGATCGATCAACTGCATCACCAGTCCTTGCTGGCCGTCAGGGTGGCCACTGATGCGGCCCTCGATGCGGATCAGATTGGGATGCTGGCCGGCGGTGATGCAGGCATTCATTTCGTGCAACGGCGAGCCGTCGCTGGTCATCTCGCCCTTGTACAGTTTCACCGCCACCGGGGTTAGCGATCCGTCGACACGTTGCCAGTCCGCACGCGAGATCACCCCCGAGGCACCTTCGCCCAGGCGCTGCTGCAGCCGCAGTGCCGCCCAGTCGATTTGCGGCGTCGCCTGCAGCGCCGCAGCGTCCGCCTCGGTTTCCAGCGGATTGCCGGCGTAGGCCAGCCACGCCAGGCTCGGCAGGGTCAGCAGCCACTGCGGCAGCTCGGTCAGACGATTGGCGGCGATGCGGATCAGCTCCAGCCGATGGCATTGGCTCAGCGATGGCGGCAGCGCTTGCAAGCGATTGCCGGCGAGCATGAGTTTCTGCAGGGCAGGGCGCTCACCGAGTTCGTTCGGCAGACGTTCGAGGCAGTTGTCGGTGAGAATCAGCCAGCGCAGCAGCGGCGGCAGGGCGGCGGCCGGTACGCTGGCGATGCGATTAGCCTTGAAACCGATCATGGTCAGCGCTGCGCATTGGCCGAGACAGGCAGGCAGTTCGGTGAACCGGTTGTCGGAGCAGAACAGCACGCGCAGGCGCGTCAGGCGATGCAAATCATCCGGCAGACGGCTCAAGGCGTTGCCGCTGAGGTTGAGGATTTCCAGGGTCTCGGCCAGATCGAAAATCTCGCGCGGAAACTCGGTCAGGCCACAAGACAGATCCAGACGAGTAATGCCCGACAGTTCGCCGGCGCGCAATTGAGCAAGGGTGTGCATGGTAGGTGTTCGCTTTTGATAGAGGAGCGGCGCGGGGCAACATGATAACGGCAAAGCGGTTTAGCACCACGAAACCCAGTGTGTCAGTGCGGGTCGTGCATTGCTTGCAATTGTCCCAGGCGGCTGCGGGTGCGGGCCAGATCGATGGCATGGCCTTCCAGGCTGTCGCGCAGTGGTAGTCGCCCGATCAGCGTCAGGTGCTTGTCCTGGTCGTAAAGCACGTCGATCAGGTTGATGAAGCGCTGCTGCGTGGCGATCGGACATTCGCCCAGCTCGGGCAAATCCTCGATGACCCAATGATCGAAACGTCGGCACAGCTCCAGATAATCCATGACGGCGGTCGGCTGTTCGCACAAGTCGTTGAAGGTGAAGTCGACGCGCCGATTCGCGCAGAACCGCGCCTGTAACTGTCGGGTGCCGACACTCAGCGCAACGGCAGGTGCCGCCGTCGGCGGTAGATCGAGGGCGGCGCGTTGCGCGGGCGTGCCTGGCCACACGTAATGGCCTTGGGTAAAGACTTGATGCTCAACCAGGCGCTGCTGGCTGCGGTAGTCATGCGGCCCGCCGACTTCCATGACCTGCATACGCGCGTGGATCAGTTCGATCACCGGTTTGAAACGCGCGTGATACAGCGGATTGGGCAGCAGGCCTTCGGGCGGGTAATTGGACGTCAGCAACAGCAGCATCTGCCGCTTGAACAGTGCCTTGAACAGCCGGGTGATGAGCATCGCATCACCAATGTCATGCACATGGAACTCGTCGAAACATAGCACCCGACAATCTTCCAGCAGTTCATCGAGGGTTAGCTCCAGCGCATCGTCCTGCCCACGATGGCGGAACATGCCGTCGTGCAATTGCGCAAAGAACTGATGGAAATGCAGGCGGCGTTTCTGAGTGATCGGCAGCGCCTGAAAGAAACCGTCGAGCAGCCAGCTCTTGCCGCGTCCGACCGCGCCGAACAGATACAGGCTCGGCGGTTGACGCGCGCCGGTGCCGAGCAACAGGCTGGCCTGCTGCGCCATGCAATCGATGACGCGCTGCTGGCTGTGACTGAGGGTATAGCCTTGTTCGTGGGCCTTGTGTCGAAAATGATCGCGGATCAATCGGGCGTTGGCATCATGCCCGGCACTGGCCGGAACGCCCTTGCCGAGCCAGCGGCGCAATGCCGGCCAGCGCGCCAGCAGTTTTGATCGTTTCGACGGTGGGGCAGGCAATCGCGGTGTCTCCGTGTTCGTTGAACCGGCGCCCGGAAGCGCGGCGGCTCAGTGTAACCAGAGGCCGAGTCGATCGGCCACCGCGCTCGATGTTCCGTTCAGAAGGGCTGCGATTGTTTGAGCAAAGGCGCTGCCGGCGAATCCGTCGGGCTGACCATCGCATAGTTGTAGCCGCCACCCGACCAGTACTCGGCCTGCAGATCGCCGTCACTGCGCCGCCCGCGTGGCAGAAAGGTGTTTTTCGGCCCCGGCGGGCGCACGTAGAAACTCACCTTGTGACCGCTGCGATCTTCATACATGACCATCGCCGCCGGCCCTTCATCGGTGCTGAGCAGGCGTCCGCTGACCGGTTCGAACCCGGCCGCCGCAAGATCCGGCAAGCGGCTGGCCTGATTGAAATAACGGTCGAGCCAACGCTGCATGTCACCGTCATTGTCGACCTGATAATCGGCCGGAAGCAGGCCTTGCTGGGCGATCAGGCGATAGGCCTGCAAAGCGTCGGTCATCGGTAATACCGAGCCGCGCACGAGGGTCATCTCCCGCGCCTGCCAGCCACTGAAACCGCCGATGCTGACGGCGATCAGCAGCAGCGCTGCACTGGCCAGGTGGCGCCGTGACTGACGCTGGCGGCGCTGGCGAATCAGCGCCGGATCAAGGGCCGGATTGGCCGGTTGCTGCAACGCACCGCTGAGGGCTGCGCGCAGTTGCTGGGCATCGTGTTGCCAGGCGCGAACCTGTTCCGCTTCGTCCGGGTGGCTGGCCAGCCAGGTTTCCAGTACACGCCGGTCGGCGTCGCTGAGTTGATGGTCGACGTAGGCGTGCAGGTCACGCTCATTGGGAGGCAGGCTGATCATTTGAGTATCCGCAAAGAAGGGCTGCTGATTTCGCCGTCGCTCAATTGGCGCAGGGCCTGGCGGGCGCGGGACAAACGCGACATCACGGTGCCGAGCGGGGTGCCAAGAATCTCGGCGACCTCTTTATAGGACAGGCCTTCGACCGAGACCATCAGCAGCAGCGCGCGTTGTTCGGTGGGCAGGCGGTCGAAGGCCTGCAGGGTCGACTGGGCGATCACCGTGCGTTCCACCGACGGTTCGGCGTCATCGCGACCGGTAAAAAATTCGAGCATCCGCGCATAGCGTCGAGAGCGGCGATGCGCGTCGAGAAACTGCCGGTACAGAATTGCAAACAGCCACGCGCGCAGGTCGCCGTCGGCGCGTTTTTCGCCCCAACTCGACAATGCCCGTTCCAGGCTGGCCTGGACCAGATCGTCGGCGCTGCTGCTGTTGCGTGTCAGTGACACGGCGAAGCGGCGCAATCTGGGAATGATCTCTCGCAATTGTTCGTCGAATTCGCTCATCACGTGCTGCCATTCACTACGCTGTGGACTAGGAAGACGTCCGTCGCCGGAGGTTATTCCACGTTCGGAAAAATAAATACCGAGGCGTGGAATAAAACCCGACGGGGTGCGTCTTGCTGACTCTTCCTGATTGCGGCCACTGGCCCTGGAGCCTTACATGGTTGTTCGCTCTTCATCCGATACACCGCCCGGCGGACCGCGGCGCCCACCCTTGTCTACGGCAAGCCTGATGTTGCGCCTGGGCGGCATCGCCGTGGTCGTGGCCGCGGTCGCCGGGGCGTTTGCCTATGTGCATGGCAACCTTGACCCACAACGCCTGACGCCAAAAGCGCTGGTCGATGTACTGGAAAAAAACAACGGCGTGCATCCCGGCTTTCGCCGTAACCACGGCAAAGGCGTGTGCGTGATCGGCCATTTCGAGAGCAGCGGCGAGGCGCGCGCGTTTTCCACTGCGCAGGTGTTCAACGAGGCGCAAACCCCGGTGGTCGGACGTTTCGCACTGCCGTCGGGCAACCCATACGCGCCGGACAGCAGCGTGCCGATCCGCAGTCTGGCGCTGCGCTTCACCCAGGCCAATGGCCAACAATGGCGCACCGGCATGAACAGCATGCCGGTGTTTCCGGTCGGCACGCCGGAGGCGTTCTATCAGTTGCAGCAGGCACAGTCGCCGGACCCGGCCACTGGTAAACCGGACCCGACGAAGGTCCCGGCGTTCTTCGCCGCGCACCCGGAAGCCGTACCCTTTCTGACCTGGATCAAGACGGCCAAACCGTCGGCCAGTTACGCCACCGAAACCTATAACAGCGTCAACGCGTTTTATCTGGTCGACGGCAACGGCAAGAAGCAGGCGGTGCGCTGGAGCATGACCCCGGTTGCGCGCGATGCCGCCGGTGCCACTGCGCCTGAGGGCGGCGATTTTCTCGAAAAGGATCTGGTGCAACGCCTGGCATCCGGTCCACTGCGTTTTCAGTTGAACATCACCCTGGCCAATCCTGAGGATCCGGTCAACGACGCCAGCAAGAACTGGCCCGCCGAGCGCAAAGTGTTGAACGCCGGCACGCTGGTGCTGGAGAAAACCCAGCCGCAACTGAGCGGCGAGTGCCGTGACATCAACTACGATCCGCTGGTGCTGCCGGCCGGTATTCAGGGTTCCGACGACCCGCTGCTCGCCGCGCGGTCCGCCGGTTACGCTGATTCCTACCTGCGCCGCACCAGCGAAGTCAGCCAGTTGCCCGCCGCCAAACAGGAGGCTCGCCCATGAGCGCTCAACCGACCCATTTCGTTTTGCTGGCGCGGCTGCTGCACTGGCTGATGGCCGTGATGATCATCGCCATGCTGTTTATTGGCGCCGGCATGGTCACCTCGGTGTCCGAACGGCATGAATGGCTGATCCATCTGCACAAGCCGCTGGGCATTGCCATTCTGGCGCTGGTGATCGTGCGTCTGCTGGTGCGCTGGAGTACGCGTCAGCCGCCCTTGCCGGCGGATCTGCCGGATTGGCAAGCACTGGCGGCCAAGGCGTCGCATTGGTTGCTGTATGGATTGATGCTGGTGTTGCCGTTGCTCGGCTGGGCGATGATCAGCGCCTCGGGCGAGCCGGTGATGCTCGGTACCGCGTTGCAATTGCCTTCGATCGTGCCTGCTGATGCGCAGTTGTTCGCGCTGCTGCGCAAGGCGCACGGCTATCTGGCTTATCTGCTGTTTCTGACGGTGCTGGTGCATCTGGCCGCGGCGCTGTTTCACGGCTGGATACGTCGCGACGAAGTGCTCGACAGCATGTTGCGTGGTCGCGATCGCAGTTGATCGCCCGAGTGGCGCATCGAGTCGATGCGCCACTCGCGAGTCAGCGAGGGAAGGAGATCAGCGCAGGCTGTCGACCATGTCGGCGATGGTCGTCAGCACATCCTTGCCCAATTGTTTCGAGCGTTTGCCCGACCAGCCGGTGATTTTGTCGGGGTGATCATCGTGATCCTTGAACGGCATTTCCAGCGTCAGTGACAGGCAGTCGTATTTCTGCCCGACGCTGTTGCAGGCCAGGGTCATGTTGGCCTGGCCCGGTTCGTCGCGGGTGTAGCCGTACTGGGTCTGGAAATCTCTGGTGGTGTGCTTGAGGTGCGAGCGGAAGTGCTCCTCGAGCTTTTCAATGCGCGGCGTGAAGCCTGGATTGCCTTCGCAACCGGCGGTGAACACGTGGGGGATTTCCTCGTCGCCGTGTACGTCGATGAACAGGTCGACGCCATATTTTTCCATTTGCTGCTGTACGAAAAGTACTTCGGGGCTGATTTCCTGACTGGCGTTCTGCCAGGCGCGATTCAAGTCCTGGCCCATGGCATTGGTGCGCAGATGACCGTGGAAGGCACCGTCCGGGTTCATGTTCGGCACCAGGTACAGGTCGGCGCTGGCCAGCAGTTTGTTCAACACCGGGTCGTCGTGTCTTTCCAATCGCTCGATCACGCCCTCCATGAACCATTCGGCCATGTGCTCGCCCGGGTGTTGCTGAGCGATGATCCAGACTTTGCGCTGGCCCTCGGCGCCGCTGCCTTTGCGCAGCAACTGGATGGCACGACCTTCGACACTTTTGCCGGTCGCGAGCAATTGCGTGCCGGCCTTGCTCAGCGCCTGCTCGATCAGCCAGTCGTGGCGGCCGCGGCTGTACGGTTCGAAATAGGCGAACCAGGCGTGGGTCTGGGTGGCTTCGAGGCAGAAACGCAGGGAATCGCCTTCGAAAATGGTCGGGATACGGAACCAGTTGACGTGATCGTAAGACGCCACGGCCTGATAGCCGGTCCAGGCCTTGTTATACGAAGACTGGCTGGCGTTGACCAGCCGGAACCAGTGTTCCTGGCCGACATGCAGACCGCTGGCCTTGAAGTGGAACCATTGAAAATGTGCGCTGCGGGTGTCCGGGCGAATCGCCAGAACCGGGCTGAGCGGATTGCTGAGGTCGATGACTTGAATGTTGCCGCTGTCGAAATTGGCGCTGATGTCGAACGAGGATTTGGCCACGGACATGATCGATTCCTGAATACGATTTTTATGGCCGTCACTTTACACGCAGGCAGGGTTGAAACCGAGGGGTATTGCGGGGGTTGCAGCGGGGGGCGTCCTCCGTGACGCGCAAGCAGCTTAGAGAGTCTGCGAGTGATTCTCAAGTGCTAATTGGCAAAGTTTGCCCCAATGTGGCCGGGCCTGGCTTGTCATCCGATATTCTTTTGATATTATCCGCGCCATCGAATACGCAACACCCAAAGACTTCATTAGCCTGAAGCCATAAGCCCGAAAAACGGGCAAAAAAAGACCCGGCAAAAAGCCGGGTCAAAAACCGTGATTAGCCTGATGAGGAGATAGTCCAGAAGACCGACCTAAGGTCTCTGGTCCATCGACTGATCTCGCGATCAGCTGCCTGCAATAATAATCATTATCATTTGCAAGTCAAATGTTTTTATCTGCCCGATTGGAAAATTCTTTCCGGTCTCCCGCTGTCTGCTTTGCTCAGGCTTCTTCGCCATCGAGTGAATGGTCAACCATCGCCCGCGCCATATCCACCATATGCACCACGGAAAACGCCAGATCGCGGCTCGCGCCCTGCAGGGTCTCCGCTGCCTTGAACGCTGTCGCCGCCGCACAGCGCAACAGATCTGAAGCATGCACCAGGGCTTCTTCACCGCTGAGGTGACGTTTGACGTCGAAGAAACGCTCATCCACCTCGGGTTCTGACACAGCCGGTTTCAAGTAATAATCCAGCGCCCGCTGGGCGGCCGCGTTGCCTTGAGGCGAGGTGAACGTGGTGTCCATTTGCAGATCGGGCAAGTCTTTGCTGCTGATATTCGTCATGAGAGGGCACTCCTTGTTGAATTGAGAATCCGTCCTCTCAGCATAGTACTGTGCGTAGTTGTGACTGGAATTTAAATACTACAATTTGTGTTTTGCCGGCCGAAGGCATCGACAGTAAGGTGCTGCACATGGATAAATGGATTGAATTGGTCAAGGCCAAAATGAGTGAACTCAAAATCACTCAAACAGAGCTCGGAGAGCGCGTCGGCATGTCCCAGGGCGGGATCGGTCATTGGCTGAACAAGCGTCGCGAACCCGGTATTACCGAAATGAACCGCGTGCTGCAGGCGTTGGGTCTGGATTTCCTCGAAGTGGTGCTAGTGATTCGTGAACCGCAAGTCACGCCGGAGGACGAGATGCCGCTGGCACAGAAGTACAACCCGTACTTCCGTTACCCGGTCAGCGATTGGCAGACGACGTGCGAAGTGCGCGAAAGCGACTCGGCGTCCTACACCCAGGCCTCCGCCAAACAGCGTTTCGAACTCACCGATTACCACGCGCGTGGCGCGGCGTTCTGGTTGACGGTAGCGGGGGATTCGATGACCGCGCCGACCGGCCAGAGCATTGCCGAAGGCATGCTGATTCTGGTCGACCCGGCGGTTGAGGCCGTGCCGGGCAAACTGGTGATTGCCCAGTGGCCCGACAGCCCTGAGGCGATTTTCCGCAAACTTGATGAGCAGGGCGGCCAGCGTTACCTGGTACCGCTCAACCCAACCTGGCCGAAAGCCGTGTTGACCGACGAATGTCGAATCATCGGTGTCGTGGTGCAAGCCACGGCCCGTTACTAGTCAGATCGATCCACGCTCGGCGTAGGATCGATCCTTTTATTTATACGGCTTCCAGTTCCACCAGAGCGCTGCCTTCGCCGACCATTTCGCCTTCCTGGCAATACAGGGCTTTGACTACACCGGCGTGCGGCGCGCGAATGCTGTGCTCCATTTTCATCGCTTCGAGCACGACCAGTTGCGCACCGGCTTCAACCGCTTGCCCGGCCTCGACCAGCACGCGGACGATGCTGCCGTTCATCGGTGCAGTCAGACCGCCCTGATGGCTGTGACTGGCGTCAACGGCACTGATCGGGTCGTACGTTTCGACACGTCGCAACTCGCCGTCCCATTGCAGGTACAGCGCATCGCCCTGGCGAATGGTGCGCAAACTACGGCGTACGCCTGCGTCTTCGACGCTGAGCGCTTCGCCGCTTAGTCTGGCATTGCCGATGTCATTCAGCGTCAGCACTTTATCCTGACCTTCGCAACTCAGATGCAGGGTCATTTCCGGTGGCAAGCCTGCGCGCAAACCGCTGTTGATTGACCAAGGCGAAGCCGGGTCATCCTTGCGCGAAAATTGCGGCAGACTCTGCGCCACCGCGTGCGCGGCCGCGTTCCAGAACGCATCGCTCAATGGTTGCGGCGCGGGCAGCAGTTGCTCCTGGTAGCGCGGAATGAACCCGGTATCCAGTTCAGCCGCAGCAAACGCCGGATGCGCAATGATCCGCCGCAAAAAGTTGATATTGGTCTTCAAACCGCCAATGGCGAATTCGTCGAGCATGCTCAACAAGCGCAATCTGGCCTGTTCGCGGTCCTCGCCCCAGGCGATCAGCTTGCCAAGCATCGGGTCATAGAACGGCGAAATTTCATCGCCTTCCTCGACCCCGCTGTCAACGCGGCGCCCCGGTCCGTCAGCGGATTCGCGATACAACGCCAAACGGCCGGTCGCGGGCAGAAAGTCATTCGCCGGATCTTCTGCGTACAGGCGAACTTCAATCGCATGACCGTTGAGCGGCACCTGTTCTTGAGTGATCGGCAGCGCCTCGCCACGGGCGACGCGAATCTGCCAGGCCACCAGATCCAGACCGGTGATGGCTTCGGTCACAGGATGCTCGACCTGCAACCGCGTGTTCATCTCCATGAAGAAAAATTCGCCGCGCGCATCCAGCAAAAACTCCACGGTGCCCGCGCCGACATAACCGATCGCCTGCGCCGAGCGCACGGCCGCTTCGCCCATTGCCCGCCGCAGCTCCGCGGACAGACCCGGCGCCGGGGCTTCCTCGACGACTTTCTGGTGACGTCGTTGAATCGAGCAATCGCGCTCATTGAGGTACAGGCAATGGCCGTGCTGATCGGCAAAGATCTGGATTTCCACATGTCGCGGCTTGAGCAGGTATTTCTCCACCAGCATGCGCGAGTCGCCGAACGATGACTGCGCCTCACGCTGCGCGGAGGCCAGCGCTTCGGCGAGTTGACTGACGTCCTCGACCACTTTCATGCCTTTGCCGCCACCGCCCGCCGTGGCTTTGAGCAGCACCGGATAACCGATGCGCTCGCAAGCCGCGCGAAAGGTGTCAAGGTCCTGCGCTTCGCCGTGGTAACCCGGCACCAGTGGCACGCCGGCCGTTTCCATCAGCGCCTTGGCGGCGGACTTGCTACCCATGGCGTCGATGGCCGAGGCGGGCGGGCCGAGGAACATCAGCCCGGCCGCTTCGATGGCGCGGGCGAAACCGGCATTCTCCGAAAGAAATCCGTAACCCGGATGAATCGCCTGCGCGCCGCTGGCCTTGGCGGCCGCGATCAACTTGTCGATCTGCAAATAACTGTCGGCCGCTTTGCTGCCACCCAGATCGACGCGGATGTCCGCTTCACGGCTGTGCCGCGCTTCGCGATCAGTGGCGCTGTGCACCGCGACGGTGGTCAGGCCCAAGGCTTTGGCGGTGCGCATGACGCGGCAGGCGATTTCGCCACGGTTGGCCACCAGCAGGGTGGTGAGAACGGTTGCGCTCATCAACGCGGCTCCTTGGTGGTGGTTGCGGCTTGCCAGCTCGGCGGACGTTTTTGCAGGAACGCACGCAAGCCTTCCTGGCCTTCGGGACTGACGCGAATACGGGCGATGGCGTTTTCGGTGTAGCGGCGCAGCGCCGGGGTCAGCGCGCCATGGCCGACTTCGCGCAGCAAGTCTTTGCTGGCGCGCATGGCCGCCGGACTGTTAAGCAGCAGATTGTTGATCCACTGTTCTACTTGTTGCTCGAGTTCGGCTGGCGGATAGCTCTCGGACAACAAACCGATCTCCCGGGCCCGCTGCCCGCCGAAGCGTTCGGCCGTCAGCGCATAGCGCCGCGCCGCACGTTCGCCAATCGCCTGCACCACGAACGGACTGATCACCGCAGGTGCCAGACCGATGCGCACTTCCGATAGACAGAACTGCGCATCATCGGCACCGATCGCCATGTCACAGCAACTGATCAGCCCCAGCGCGCCACCGAATGCGGCACCTTGCACCACCGCCAGTGTAGGAATCTTCAGCTTGGCGAGGTTGTACATCAGCTCGGCCAGCTCGCGGGCGTCGTCGAGGTTGGTGTGGTAATCGAGCTCGGCCGATTGCTGCATCCACGCCAGATCGGCGCCGGCGCTGAAGTGCTTGCCACGGCCGCGCACCAGCAGAAAACGCAGGCTGGCGTCGCTGGCAACCTTGTCGAGGGCGAGGATCAGCTCGCGGATCATCTCGGCGTTGAAGGCGTTGTTTTTCTCGGCGCGGTCGAGCCACAGCGTGGCGAAACCGCGCGGGTCGCTTTGCAGTTCGAGGGTGTTGAAGTCGCTCATCAGATTTTCCCCATCACATCCGGAACACGCCGAAGCGGCTCGGTTCGATTGGCGCGTTCAGCGACGCGGACAAGGCCAGGGCCAATACATCGCGGGTCTGCGCCGGGTCGATGACGCCGTCGTCCCACAGTCGTGCGCTGGAATAGTAGGGGTGACCCTGTTCTTCGTACTGGTCGAGAATCGGCTGCTTGATCTCGCTTTCCTGTTCGGCAGTGAACGCCTGGCCGCTGCGTTCAGCCTGCTCGCGCTTGACCTGCACCAGCACACCGGCGGCCTGTTCAGCACCCATCACGCCAATGCGCGCGTTCGGCCACATCCACAGGAAACGCGGGTCGTAAGCACGCCCGCACATGCCGTAGTTACCGGCGCCGAAGCTGCCGCCAATGATCACGGTGAATTTCGGCACCTTGGCACAGGCCACTGCGGTCACCAGTTTGGCGCCGTGCTTGGCGATGCCGCCGGCCTCGTATTTCTGCCCGACCATGAAACCGGTGATGTTTTGCAGAAACAGCAACGGAATGCCGCGCTGGCAGGCCAGCTCGATGAAGTGCGCGCCTTTTTGCGCGGCTTCAGCGAAGAGGATGCCGTTGTTCGCCAGGATTGCAATCGGGTAACCGTGCAGATGGGCGAAACCGCAAACCAGCGTGGTGCCGAACAGCGCCTTGAATTCATCGAACACCGAACCGTCGACCAGCCGCGCAATCACTTCGCGCACATCGAACGGCTGCTTGGCATCGGCCGAGACCACGCCGTACAACTCATCGCTGGCGTACAGCGGCGCAATCGGCGTGTGCTGCTGCAGTTCGCCGAGCTTGCGCCAGTTGAGGTTGGCGACGCTGCGGCGGGCGAGGGCGAGGGCGTGTTCGTCGCTCTCGGCATAATGGTCAGCCACGCCGGAGGTCTTGCAATGCACATCGGCGCCGCCGAGATCTTCGGCGCTGACCACTTCACCGGTGGCGGCTTTCACCAGCGGCGGGCCGGCAAGGAAAATCGTCGCCTGGTTGCGCACCATGATCGCTTCATCGGCCATCGCCGGTACGTACGCACCGCCAGCGGTGCACGAGCCCATGACCACGGCAATCTGCGGGATGCCCATCGCGCTCATGTTGGCCTGATTGAAGAAAATCCGCCCGAAATGCTCGCGGTCAGGAAACACTTCATCCTGACGTGGCAGGTTGGCGCCGCCCGAGTCCACCAGGTAGATGCACGGCAGGCGATTCTGCTGGGCGATGGTTTGCGCACGCAGATGTTTCTTCACCGTCAGCGGGTAGTACGAACCACCTTTCACCGTGGCATCGTTGGCGACGATCATGCACTCGACGCCTTCGACCCGGCCGATCCCGGCAATCACGCCCGCCGCCGGCACGTCCTCGCCATACACCGCGTGGGCGGCCAACTGGCTGATTTCCAGAAACGGCGAGCCCGGATCGAGCAAGCGGTTGATGCGCTCACGCGGCAGCAATTTACCCCGCGACGTGTGTCGTTCCTGAGCTTTGGTGCCGCCGCCCTGCGCGATTTGCGCGAGCAACGTGTGCAGGGCGTCGACCTGTTTGAGCATCGCCTCGCTGTTGGCGGCGAACTCGGCTGAACGCGGATTGAGCTGAGTGTGCAAAATCATGGGGGGCTTACTCCGTAAGCAGCTTCTAGCTACAAGCGGCAAGCTAAGTTGGGGCAAGAGCGCGGTTCCTCTTGCAGCTGGGAGCTTACTTGCGGCTTGCAGCTGACGAAATTCATTTCGTTTCGTTGAACAGTTCGCGGCCGATCAGCATGCGTCGGATCTCGCTGGTCCCTGCGCCGATTTCGTACAGCTTGGCGTCGCGTAGCAGACGGCCTGCCGGGAATTCGTTGATGTAGCCGTTGCCGCCGAGAATCTGGATCGCGTCGAGGGCCATTTGCGTGGCGCGTTCGGCGGTGTAGAGGATCACCCCGGCGGCGTCCTTGCGCGTGGTTTCGCCGCGCTCGCAAGCCTGCGCAACCGCATAGAGGTAGGCGCGGCTGGCGTTGAGCTGGGTGTACATGTCGGCGACTTTGCCCTGGATCAGCTGGAACTCGCCGATGCTCTGGCCGAACTGCTTGCGGTCGTGGATGTACGGGACGATCAGGTCCATGCACGACTGCATGATCCCGGTTGGCCCGCCGGAGAGCACCACGCGCTCGTAATCGAGGCCGCTCATCAACACTTTTACGCCGCCGTTGAGCACGCCGAGAATATTTTCTTCCGGCACTTCGACGTCATCGAAAAACAGCTCGCAGGTGTTGGAGCCGCGCATGCCCAGCTTGTCGAATTTGTTGCTGCGGCTGAAGCCTTTCCAGTCGCGCTCGACGATGAAGGCGGTGATGCCGTGCGGGCCTTTTTCCAGATCGGTCTTGGCGTAGATCACGTAAGTGTTGGCGTCAGGGCCGTTGGTGATCCAGGTCTTGCTGCCGTTGAGCACGAAACGATCGCCGCGCTTGTCGGCGCGCAGTTTCATCGAGACCACGTCGGAACCGGCGTTCGGCTCGCTCATCGCCAGCGCACCGACGTGTTCGCCGCTGATCAGTTGCGGCAGGTATTTGCTTTTTTGCTCGTGATTGCCGTTGCGGTTGATCTGGTTCACGCAGAGGTTGGAATGCGCGCCGTAGGACAACGCCACCGAAGCCGAGCCGCGGCTGATTTCTTCCATCGCCACCACGTGCGCCAGATAACCCAGGCCAGCGCCGCCATATTCTTCCGGGACGGTGACACCGAGCAGGCCCATGTCACCGAATTTACGCCACAGGTCGGCGGGGAACAGGTTGTCGCTGTCGATTTGCGCCGCACGCGGAGCGATCTGATCGGCGACGAAGGACTGAACCTGATCGCGCAGCATATCGATGGTTTCACCGAGGGCGAAGTTCAGGGATGGATAGCTCATGCGGCACCTTTTGGCTTTTTTGTAGTGGCGGTGACAACGGTCGGTCAGTTATCACCTTTACGTTAACGTAAGCCTGCGACGAATGACTGTCAATCACACTTTACGTTAACGTCAACTTGGGCGAGAGTAGGGGCCATTCACGATCGAAAAGCCGAATGCTTTTTGTAGGAGTGAGCCTGCTCGCGATGGCGTCAGATCAGTCACCCTCGTCGTCGACTGATAAATCGCCATCGCGAGCAGGCTCACTCCCACAGGGACACTTCGACACACCCACTAATAAAGACAACAGGGGGTCATCATGGATCAACCCAGTGCCGCACCGCAGCGCAGCTACACCCGTGGTTCGCAGGACAAGGCCTTGCTCGCGCTGACCATCGGTCAGCAGTTTGACGCAACCGTCGAGCAATACCCGGACGGTGAAGCGCTGGTGGTGCGCCATCAGCAGTTGCGTTATTCCTGGCGGCAACTGGCCGAAGCAGTGGATGTGCATGCCCGGGCGCTGCTCGCATTGGGTTTGCAGGCCGGTGACCGCCTGGGTATCTGGGCGCCGAACTGTGCGCAGTGGTGCATCACCCAGTTCGCCACGGCGAAAATCGGCGTGATCCTGGTCAACATCAACCCGGCCTATCGCAGCGTCGAACTCGAATATGTGCTCAAGCAATCGGGCTGCCAGTGGCTGGTTTGCGCCGGGGCGTTCAAATCGTCCGACTATCACGGAATGTTGCAGGGCCTGCTGCCGGAACTGGCCGGGCACGCCACCGGCCAACTGCGCAGCGAGCGCCTGCCGGATCTGCGCGGGCTGATCAGCCTCGATGCGCAGCCGCCGTCAGGCTTTCTGCCATGGTCGCAATTGGCTGAACTGGCGGCGAGTGTTTCGCCTGCGCAACTGCGCGAGCGCAGTGACAGCCTGCACTTCGATCAACCGGTGAACATCCAGTACACCTCCGGCACGACCGGTTTCCCCAAGGGCGCAACCCTCAGCCACTACAACATCCTCAACAACGGTTACATGGTCGGCGAAAGCATCGGCCTGACCTCGCGCGATCGCCTGGTGATCCCGGTGCCGCTGTATCACTGTTTCGGCATGGTCATGGGCAACCTCGGCTGCATCACCCATGGCAGCACGATGATCTACCCCAATGATGCCTTCGATCCGCTGCTGACCCTGCAAACCGTCGCCGAAGAACACGCCACCGGCCTCTACGGCGTACCGACCATGTTCATCGCCATGCTCGATCAGCCGCAACGCTGCGAGTTCGATCTGTCGAGCCTGCGCACCGGGATCATGGCCGGCGCGACGTGCCCGATCGAAGTGATGCGCCGGGTCATCAGCGAGATGCACATGAGCGAAGTGCAGATCGCCTATGGCATGACCGAAACCAGCCCGGTGTCGCTGCAGACCGGGCCGAACGACGAGCTGGAATTGCGCGTGACCACCGTCGGCCGCACCCAGCCGCAACTGGAAAGCAAGATCATCGACGAGGCCGGCAACCTTGTACCGCGCGGCACCATCGGCGAACTCTGCACTCGCGGTTACAGCGTGATGCTCGGCTATTGGAACAACCCCCAGGCCACCGCTGAAGCCATCGACGAGGCGGGCTGGATGCACACCGGCGATCTGGCGAGCATGGACGAGGCCGGCTACGTCAACATCGCCGGGCGCAACAAGGACATGATCATTCGTGGCGGCGAGAACATTTATCCGCGTGAGCTGGAGGAGTTTTTCTTCACCCACCCGGCGGTGGCGGATGTGCAAGTGGTCGGCATTCCCTGCTCGCGCTACGGCGAAGAGATCGTCGCGTGGATCAGGTTCCACCCCGGCCACAGCGCGTCCGAGCTAGAGTTGCAAACCTGGTGCAAGGAACGCATCGCGCATTTCAAGACGCCACGGCACTTCAAATTCGTTGAGGAGTTTCCGATGACGGTGACGGGCAAGATTCAGAAGTTCAGGATGCGCGAAATCAGTATCGAAGAGCTGAAAACAATCGAGGGATAACCACAACCCTGTGGGAGCTGGCTTGCCAGCGATGGCGTCAGGTCAGGCAGAATCTATGTTGAATGATCTACCGCAATCGCTGGCAAGCCAGCTCCCACAGGGTTTTGCATGGTTTTCGGAAATCACAGAAAGCACAAAGGGGAGCCGAAGCTCCCCTTTAATTTGTCGTTGCGTGCTCTTTTTATTATTGAGGGTCGGTCTGTTGTTGTTTTTGGCAACCGTGGCCCTTTACCGCTTTTTTTGCGACCCCCATCCGGGGTCAAGAGCAAACGTATTTTTTTGAGCGCTGATCTGCTTTCTCGTTTAACGATCCAACCGATTCGGGAGCTACCTGAAGGTAGTTTTATTGTTCTCTGCCCGGTTGCGGGTCACTCCTGAGAGCACCCTGAAAAGCACACCTTCTCCAAAAAAATCTGTTAGCTGCGTCTCTGCCGTGTTGTTTTTGTTATGTCAGAGTCGTTTCGTCTTGTTTTTATTAGTTTGCGGCTTTTTATTCTTGTTATGCGATAGAGATAGCAGGTGTCGTGCCAACTTTTTAAAAGCCTTTAAAATCAATGATTTGAAATTTTCAGATTTTTTCAGCCAGAGCAAAGCCAGACAATTTGTTTCCGTGTTACTCGCTTTTCCCCACACCAGGAACTCAGCGGTAACACCTCACTGTGCGCTGCGCGCCTTGGCCACGCGCGAGCCGCTCGGGCGGCCGAGCACCGTGCTGATCTGCTGGCCCGCGGCAATCAAGGCGTCCAGGTCGATGCCGGTCTCGATACCCAGGCCATTGAGCAGGTACACCACGTCTTCGCTGGCAACGTTACCGCTCGCGCCTTTGGCGTACGGGCAGCCGCCGAGGCCGGCGATGGAGCTATCAAACACGGCGATGCCTTCGAGCAGGCTGGCGTAGATATTGGCCATGGCCTGGCCGTAAGTGTCGTGGAAATGCCCGGCGAGTTTTTCTCGCGGAACCTGCGCCGACACCACTTCGAACAGGCGGCGAGTCGCGCCCGCAGTGCCGGTACCGATGGTGTCGCCCAGCGAAACCTCGTAGCAGCCCATCGCGTACAACTCGCGCGCGACCATCGCCACTTGCTCCGGCGCGACCGTGCCTTCATACGGGCAGCCAAGCACGCAGGAGACGTAACCGCGCACGGTAACGCCGTGTTGTTGCGCCGCTTGCATGATCGGCGCAAACCGCGCCAGGCTTTCGCTGATCGAGCAGTTGATGTTGCGCTGTGAGAACGCTTCGGACGCGGCGGCAAACACCGCGACTTCCTTGACCCCGGCCGCGAGCGCATCTTCAAAACCGCGCAGATTCGGCGCCAGTGCACCGTAGGTCACGCCGGGCTTGCGCTGAATCTGCGCGAACACCTCGGCGGAGCCGGCCATCTGCGGCACCCATTTGGGTGAGACGAAACTGCCGACTTCGATATAGCCAACGCCGGCGGCGCTCAAGGCATCAACCAACTGCACCTTGTCGGCGACGCTGATCGGCTGGGCCTCGTTCTGCAGGCCATCGCGGGGGCCGACTTCGATCAGGCGTACTTGGGAGGGGAGGGACATGGACGGGACCTGCTTCGTGGATTCGTGGTGATCCCTGTGGGAGCGGGCTTGCCCGCGATGAGGCCGGAACATCCTGCAATGATGTTGACTGACCCGACGCCATCGCGGGCAAGCCCGCTCCCACAGGGAAAGGTGTAGTGTCTGGTTACTGGGCTATCTGCTGGCTCTTGAGCGTCTGCTCCAGCGCCTGCACGCAGCGCTCTTCAGCGGTATCGAGTTCGAGTTTCATCTGTTCGATATCCAGCAATTGCTGTTCGAGCTGTTCACGGCGTTCGGCGATTTTCGCCAGCATGCTGTTGAGCTGTCTGGTGTTACCGCTGGACGGGTCGTACAGCTCGATCAGCTCGCGGCATTCGGCGAGGGAAAAACCGATGCGCTTGCCGCGCAGAATCAGCTTCAGGCTGACCTTGTCGCGCGGCGAATAAATGCGTTCCTGGCCACGGCGCTCGGGGCGCAGCAGGCCTTGTTCTTCATAAAAACGAATGGCCCGCGTGGTGATGTCCAGCTCGCGGGCGAGGTCGGAAATGCTGTAGGTCTGGCTGCTCATGAAAGCGCTCGGAGAGGGGGCATAGCGCTAAGCTAATGGCGTGTTGACGTTTACGTCAAGCGGGATGATTTTGTGTTGTGTTGATGGCCCCTTCGCGAGCAGGCTCGCTCCCACATTGGTTTTGTGTACGCCATAGATCCCCGTGGGAGCGAGCCTGCTCGCGAAGAACGCTAACGCGGTAATAAGCCCTACACCTTCTCCAGCTTCTTCTCCTGCGCCGTGACCTGCTGGCACAACTCGATCATCTGCTCGCGCATCCAGCGATTCGCCGGGTCCTGATCGGTGCTCTCATGCCAATAAAGGTGCGTTTCTACCGACGGCACATCATTCACCGGCAAATTGAAGGATTGCAGGTCATGACGGCGAGCAAAGCGTTCCGGCACGGTCATGACCATGTCGGTCTGCTGCATCACTTGCGAGGCCATCAGATAGTGCTGCGAGCGCAGGGCAATCTTGCGTTGAATACCCATTTTGCCCAGCGCCAGATCGACATAACCCAGCCCGCTGCGACGGCTGGAAATGTGAATGTGGGTCAGCGACAGGTAATCATCCAGCGACAGTTTTTCCTTGCCTGCCATCGGGTGGCCCTTGCGCATCGCGCAGACGTAACGGTCGTCCATCAACTTGACGTGGCGCACCTGCGGGTCGGTGTTGAGCGGTGCGTCGACGGCGAAATCCAGGCGCCCTGCGGCCAGTTCCTTGGTGGTTTCCCGGCGTTTGGACAGAAAACTCTCAATGATCACCGTCGGCGCCAGTCGGCGTAAGCGCTGAAACAATGGCGGCAGAATGATTGCTTCCGTGAGGTCGGTCATGCTGATGCGGTAGGTCTTGACCGCTTGTGCCGGGTTGAAAATGCGGCTTTCCTGCACCGATACGCGCAGCAGCGACAGGGCGTTGCGCACCGGCCCGATGATGTTCTGCGCCATCGGCGTCGGCACCATGCCCTGGGCTGTGCGCACGAACAACGGATCGTTGAAGGTTTCGCGCAACCGTGCCAACGCGTTGGACACCGCCGGCTGGGTGATGCCGACAATCTGTCCGGCGCGGGTCAGGTTGGCTTCGGTGTAGATCGCGTCAAAGACGATGAAAAGGTTGAGGTCGACCTTGCTCAGATTCATAACGCGGCTTCTCTTGTTATTGGGGCGATTTCAGGGCTGGCCATCAGCCGATCATATATCGGTGATGAATGTTTATACACGCCGAGAATAGGCTAGGTAAATTATCAGCGCTGTTCTAGCATCGATTGCATGACCTGAACAACCTCCATAAGAGAAGGTGCTGCCCATGGATTTCGCTTATTCGCCCAAGGTTCAACAACTGCGTGAGCGCGTGACCGCGTTCATGGACACTTACGTTTATCCGGCCGAAGCGGTGTTCGAGCGCCAGGTTGCCGAGGGCGATCGCTGGCAGCCGACGGCAATCATGGACGAGCTCAAAGCCAAGGCCAAAGCCGAAGGCTTGTGGAACCTGTTCCTGCCGGAATCGGAACTGGGCGCCGGCCTGACCAACCTTGAGTACGCGCCGCTGGCGGAAATCATGGGCCGTTCGTTGCTCGGGCCGGAGCCGTTCAACTGCTCGGCGCCGGACACCGGCAACATGGAAGTGCTGGTGCGATACGCCAACGAAGAGCAGAAACAGCGCTGGCTTGAACCGCTGCTGCGCGGCGAAATCCGCTCGGCGTTTGCCATGACCGAGCCGGACGTTGCCTCCTCTGACGCGACCAACATGGCCGCCCGTGCGGTGCGCGATGGTGACGAGTGGGTGATCAATGGCAAGAAATGGTGGACCTCCGGTGCTTGCGATCCACGCTGCAAAATCCTGATTTTCATGGGCCTGAGCAATCCCGACGCACCGCGCCACGCCCAGCACTCGATGATCCTCGTGCCGGTCGACACCCCCGGGGTGAAGATCGTCCGTCCGCTGCCGGTGTTCGGTTACGACGACGCACCGCACGGCCACGCCGAAGTGCTGTTCGACAACGTGCGCGTGCCGTATGAAAACGTTCTGCTGGGTGAGGGCCGCGGTTTCGAAATCGCTCAGGGGCGCCTCGGCCCAGGGCGGATTCACCACTGCATGCGTTCGATCGGCATGGCTGAGCGTGCGCTGGAATTGATGTGCAAACGCTCGGTCAGCCGTACCGCGTTCGGCAAACCGCTGGCGCGCCTGGGCGGCAATATCGACAAGATCGCCGACTCGCGGATGGAGATCGACATGGCACGCCTGCTGACGCTTAAAGCGGCGTACATGATGGACACCGTCGGCAACAAGATTGCCAAAAGCGAGATCGCGCAGATCAAGGTGGTCGCGCCGAACGTCGCCTTGCGGGTGATTGATCGGGCGATCCAGATGCATGGCGGTGCCGGCGTCTCGAACGATTTCCCGCTGGCCTACATGTACGCCATGCAACGCACCCTGCGCCTGGCCGACGGCCCGGACGAAGTGCACCGCGCGGCGATCGGCAAGTTCGAAATCGGCAAGTATGTGCCGAAGGAAATGCTGCGTAGCGAGCGCTGATCCGAGACCTTACCTGATCGTTCCCACGCTCTGCGTGGTAACGCCGCCATGGACGCTCCGCGTCCACTGTGACGCAGAGCGTCACGGGATGCATTCCCACGCAGAGCGTGGGAACGATCAGGGCTGATCAGTACACCCAAACCTCAACCCGCCGATTCCGGATCCGCCCCTCATCCGCATTGTTCGCCGCCACCGGCATCAACGCACCAAAGCCGCGAACTTCGCGCAGCACCACGCCGTTCTTGACCAGTTCGCGACGCACCGCCATCGCCCGCAGCTTTGACAACAGGTCCGCACGCGCCGGGTCATCCTTGGCATCGCCAAAACCGACCAACGTCACCGCACGCTCGCTCTTGTCATGGCGCTTTATATAGTCGAGCACCCGCGCCAGATCCTGGCGCGCCTTGTTGTCCAGGCTCGCACTGCCTTCCTCGAAACGGAAATTCACCGTCAGACGCTGCGCGTGTCGGCTCAGCGCTTGATAACCCTCGGGCATCAGCGCATTCGGCGCCACGCTCATGGCATGCACGGTCTGGCTGACAAAACCATTGGCCGCGACAATCTGCTGGCCCTGACGACTTTGCGCAAACATGACCAAGGCTTTTGCCCACGGATTCTGGCTCTGCGGTGGCAGATAGAAAAACAATCGCCGCGACAACGGATAATCCTCGGTGGCAATCAGACTGCCGAGGGGCGGCATTGGCAGCGACGCACCGTCGCTGATCGCCACGGCTTTGGCCTGACGCACATAAGGCAGGCCGATAAAGCCGATGGCCTGCGGATCACTACTGACCGCATCGGACAATTGCTCGCTGGATTCGAAACGTTTCGCCGCACTGTTCAGACTTTTCCCACGATGGCTGAGGACAAGTTCCTTAAACGTGTCGTAAGTGCCGGACTGATCATCGCGCGCATATAAATGAATCGCACCGCCACGCCCGCCGAGTGCTTCCCAGGTTTTCACTTCGCCGGCAAAGATCCGCGCCAGTTGCTCGGTGTTCAGTTGCTGCAAGGGATTGTCGGGATGAACGATGATTGCCAGGCCATCGATGGCGATCACCTGCTCAGCGCCCGGGCTTTTCAGATCGCCCAATGCTTGCAGCGCCTGCAACTCGCTGTCCTTGATCTCGCGGGAAGCGGCGGCGAGGTCGGCGCTGGCATTTTTCAGGGCGATGAAACCGGTGCTGGAGCCGTGCGCAGCCACTTCGATCACCATGCGCTGACCTTCGGCGGTCTGGCCGACGATGCGCTGCTCGTTGGCGGTGTCCGGGGTTTCGCGGTGGATTTTCAACAGGCCTTGTTCCTGCAACAGACCTTCCACCAATGCCGGGCCGAGTTCGGCGCCGATGGTATTGGAGCCCTGAATGCGCAGGGCCGGGCCGCTTTCCGGCAACGGCAGGGCAGCGGCGCAGACCGACAGCCAGGCGCTGGATAGAAAAACGCAGAACACACGCAGGGACATGCCGGCACCGAATCGAGGCTTGGGGGATTGCCGGGGAGATTAAGTCAGGCGCGTGACCGAAAGATGACAGCGATTTAACGCCGGTGAATGCCAAATGTAGGAGCGAGCCTGCTCGCGAAGGCGGAGTGTCAGTACCAGACATGTTTCTGATACACCGCATTCGCGAGCAGGCTCGCTCCCACAAAGGGACTACAGCGAAGCTGGGATCAGGCCAGCTCGAGCCAGATCGGCGCGTGGTCCGAGGGCTTCTCCATGCCGCGCAGTTCGTAGTCCACGCCGGCATCCTTCACCCGTGGCAGCAAACCATGGGAGGCGAGAATCACGTCGATGCGCAGGCCACGCTTGGGTTCATCCTCAAAACCACGGCTGCGGTAGTCGAACCAGCTGAACATGTCGGTCACGTCCGGGTTCAGGTGCCGGTAGCTGTCGGTCAGGCCCCAGTTCTTCAGGCGTGCCATCCACTCGCGTTCTTCCGGCAGGAAGCTGCATTTACCGGTTTTCAGCCAGCGCTTCATGTTGTCCGGGCCGATGCCGATGTCGCAGTCTTCCGGGGAAATGTTCACATCGCCCATCACCACCAGCGGTTGTTCGTTGTGGAACTGGCTTTCGAGCAGCGCTTGCAGATCGCTGTAGAAACGCTGTTTGGCGGGGAATTTGGTCGGGTGATCGCGGCTTTCACCTTGGGGGAAATAGCCGTTCATGATCGTCACCGGTACGCCATTGGCATCGGCGAAGGTGCCCCAGATAAAGCGCCGCTGGGCGTCTTCTTCGTCGGTGGCGAAACCTTTGTGAATAGCGATCGGCTCGTTGCGCGAGAGCAGGGCGACACCGTAATGGCCTTTCTGCCCGTGGAAGTACACGTGGTAGCCGAGGGCGCGCACTTCTTCCAGCGGGAACTGGTCGTCGTGGACCTTGGTTTCCTGCAGACCGATGACGTCCGGTTGATGTTTTTCGATCAGCGCCGCCAGCTGATGCGGGCGCGCCCGCAGTCCGTTGATGTTGAAGGAAACAATCTTCATGGTCGGCAGTCCTGGCAAAAGGGCGATGCTAGCTGACATGGGGCATGGGGGCCAGTGTGGGAGATATCATTTTGGCCTGTGGGATTTGTAGCGCTTGTCCCGGCCCCATCGCTGGCAAGCCAGCTCCCACAGGTTTCTGTGTTGTGTGGGAATGTTTGTGAACGGCACGGACATTGTGGGAGCTGGCTTGCCAGCGATGAGGCCCTCACAGTCGATGAAGATCCAGAGCTGGTCTAACCTGTCAGGGGAACCACACCACCCGCCCAAGGTTCGTACCAACAAGCGCGCCATCCTTCGAGCGCGCCCCGGGGAGAATCACCACCATGCCTGACACCCAGACCGTCATCGCCGACATCCATATGCTCGACCGCGGCTATTCTCGTGAAGCGCGCTCGTTGCTGTATCAGGCCTACCGTCACGAGCCGACCTTCGGCTACCTGTTCGAAGCCGAACGTCACGGCTATGAGCAGCGCGTGCGCGCCACGGTGCGCGAGCTGGTCAAGCAGCATTTCCTCCAGGACCTGCCGGCGATCGGGCTGCTGGTCAACGATCGGCTGATCGGCATCGCCCTGATCGCGCCGCCGCAACGGCGCCTGGGCGTGACGGAAAGCTGGGCGTGGCGCCTGCGCATGGTGCTCAGCACCGGGTTTCGCTGCACTCGGCGCTATCTGGAATATCACGATGCCGTCGCCGCGTGCGTGCCCGGTGACTCGGTGCACATGCTGCCGTTGCTCGGCGTGCATCCACAATTCCAGGGCAAGCACTACGGCGAACAACTGCTCACCGCCGTACACAACTGGTGCGCGGTGGACGAGACCTCACAAGGCGTGGTGCTCGACACCGGTAACCCGCGTTACCTGGAATTCTATAAAAGGCAGGGTTATCAGGAGATCGGCGAGGTTGCCGTCGGGCCGGTCCGTGAGCACGTGTTTTTCCACGCCAATCCGCAGGTGTTACAAACAGCAACAGCGTAATAATCGAACTTCTTGGGAAATTTCCTGTTCTATCACGCTCCCCAGCCCTGATAGCATCCGCGCCTATGAAGTTTCCAGGAAGATTTACCAGTGGCGTGCTGATGCTGTTATCCAGCTGCGCGGCGCTGGCGCAAAGTGAATTGGATGTACGGATCAAACCGTCCAACGATGAACTCAAGGCCAATATAGAAGGCTATATCGGCAGCCTCGGCGATCGTGACGAAGAAGCCTTGCAGCGCTTCAGTCGCGGTGCCGAAGAGCAGGCGCGCAAGGCTGCCCAGGCGTTGGGCTATTACCAGCCGCAGATCGACAGCGACGTCAAGGGCGGGGAAAAACCGCGTCTGGTGCTCAACATCGATCCGGGCGAGCCGATCCGCCTGCGCAACGTCACCGTGCGGGTCGATGGGCCGGCGGCCTCGTTGAAATCCTTTCGGGTGCCGAAAAGCGATCTGCTCAAGTCCGGCGCAGTGCTCAATCACGGCCATTACGAAGATGCCAAACGGGTGATTCAGAATCAGGCCTCGCGCTTCGGATTCTTCAGTGGCCATTTCACCAGTCAAAAGCTCTTGGTCGATCCGCGCGCCGGCGTCGCCGATGTCGAGCTGATCTACGACAGCGGCCCGCGTTATGCGCTGGGTAAAGTGAAATTCGAGGGCGACACGCCGTTTGACGAAGACCTGCTGCAACGCATGGTGCCGTTCAAGGCCGGCGAGCCTTACGACTCCGAGCTGATCGCCGAGCTCAACCGCGACCTGCAATCGAGCGGCTATTTCGAGGGCGTGCGCGTCGACGCGGCACCGACGGCGACCAAAGACCAGGTGATCCCGGTCGACGTCAAACTCGATACGCGCAAACCGCGCACCATGGGCCTGGGCCTCGGTTATTCAACTGACGTCGGCCCACGCATCAAAGCCAACTGGACCCGCCACTGGGTCAATCCGCAAGGCGACAGCTATGGCTGGGAAGCCGAGCTTTCCGCGCCACGGCAAAACGTCGGGCTGTTTTACGACATTCCACTCGACCCGCCGCTGACCGACAAACTGCGTTGGGCCGGCGGTTATCAATTCGAAGACATCGAAGGTTCCGACACGCGCAGCAAACTGCTGACCTTCGGCCCGGAATGGCACAGCAAGTTGCCCAGCGGCTGGCAGCGGGTGATCTCGCTGAAATGGCAGCGCGAGGAATACGAACTCGGAGACGACTCCGGCCTGAGCACCTTGCTGATGCCCGGCATCAGTTATTCCTACCTGAAAAGCGACAACCGCATCGACCCGCGCAACGGCTATCGCCTGAGCTTCGAAAGCAAAGTGGCCAAGGAAGGCCTCGGTTCCGACAACAACCTGTTATATGGCACGGCGCTGGTCAAAGGCCTGACCACGGTGTTCGACAAGCACCGTTTGCTCGGGCGGGTGCAGGTCGGCGGCAGCGCCACCAACGGCTACAACTCGATCCCGCCGTCGCTGCGCTTTTTCGCCGGTGGCGATCAAAGCGTGCGCGGGTATGACTATCAGAGCCTGTCGCCGAAAAACTCCGATGGCGATCGCATCGGCGGGCGCTACATGGTCGCCGGCAGCGTTGAATATCAATATTCAGTCGCCGAGAAATGGCGCGTGGCGACCTTCGTCGACCAAGGCAACTCTTTCAACAAACTCGAACTGCCGAATCTCAAGACCGGGGTCGGCATCGGTGTGCGCTGGGTTTCGCCGGTCGGGCCGATCCGCCTCGATCTCGCCCATGCGCTGGACGACGACGGCGGCATCCGGCTGCACTTTTCCATGGGGCCTGAGCTGTGAAGCGTGGTTTGAAAATAACGGCTGTGACGCTGCTGGCGTTGTTGCTGTTGATGGTATTGACGATCAGCGCGGTGCTCGGCACTCAGGCCGGCAGCCGTTGGGCGCTGAGCCTGGTACCGGGCTTGAGCGTGGAGAATTTCCAGGGTCGCCTTGGCGGCGAGTGGAGTGCCGATCATCTTCTGTGGCAGCAGGACACCAGCCGTGTCGAACTGAACAAAGCGATCTTCGCCTGGTCGCCGCTGTGCCTGACGCGCATGACCCTGTGTATCGATCGGCTCAAGGCCGATCAGGTAGTCCTGCAATTCCCGCCGGGTGAAGAAACCACCGAGAGCGGGCCGATCAAACTGCCGGATCTGCAATTGCCACTGGCCATCGAGCTGGGCGATGTGCAGGTCGGCAGCCTGCTGTTCAACGGCAGCGAGCAGCTCAAAGGTTTGCAACTGGCCGCGCACTGGAGCGCCCAGGGTCTGCAGATCGACCGCGTGAAATTGCAACGCGACGAACTCAGCCTGAATCTGTCCGGCCTGCTGCAACCGACCGGCAACTGGTCGTTGACTATCCAAGGTGATTTGACGTTACCTGCGCCGGGCACTGAACCATGGACTTTGGCCCTGAAAGCCGAGGGCGATCTGCTCAAGACGCTCAACCTGCACGCCGACAGCCGTGGCTACCTCGACGGCCAATTGACCGGCGAGTTGCAACCGCTGGTGGAAAACCTGCCGGCCAAGGTGCGTATCACCAGCGAAGCGTTCAAACCGAGCGCCGAGCTGCCGGACACCCTGCAACTCAACCAGTTAGTGCTGACTGGCGAAGGCGACCTGAAAAACGGTTACCAACTCAACGGCACTGCCACATTGCCCGCCGACACAGCCCCGGTGGCGCTGCTGCTCAAAGGCAAAGTCGACGCCAACGGTGCGCAAATCGCCGGGCTTGATCTGACCGCCAACGACAAACAAAGCCTCAAACTCAACGGTAACGTCGACTGGAGCAAAGGCCTCAGCGCGCAAGCCAACATCAACTGGCAGGACTTTCCCTGGCATCGGCTCTACAACGAAATCGACGAGCCGCAAGTCGCTTTGCGTACCTTCACGGGTGAAGTTTCCTACACCGACGGTCAATACCTCGGCAACTTTGCCGCCGCACTGGACGGTCCGGCGGGCGCTTTCACCCTGAGCAGTCCGTTCAGCGGCAGCCTCGAACAGATCGCCTTGCCGCAACTGGTGATGGAAGCCGGGCAGGGCAAGGCCGAAGGCCACGTCAAGGTCAAGTTCGCCGACGGCATCGCCTGGGACACCGCGCTGCAACTGTCGGCACTGAATCCGGCGTACTGGGTCGCCGAACTGCCCGGCACGTTGGCCGGGCCGCTGAAAAGCACCGGCGAAATGAAGAATGAGCGCCTGAGCCTCAACGCCGATCTGGATCTCAAAGGCAAACTGCGCGGGCAACCGGCGATCTTGCAAGCCAAGGCTGACGGCGCCGGCGAGCAGTGGAACCTCAACGCTCTGCAAATCCGTCTCGGCGACAACAGCATCAGCGGCAAGGGCAGCCTGCAACAGAAGCTCGCCGGGCAGATCGACATCAAGTTGCCGCGTCTGGCCCAGCTCTGGCCGCAGTTGCGCGGGCAGGTCAACGGCCAGATTAACGTCGCCGGCACGCTGAAGGCGCCGCAGGGCAAACTCGACTTGCAGGGCTCGCAACTGGTGTTCCAGGACAATCGCCTGCAAAGCCTCAACCTCGACGCCAATCTCGACAGTGCGCAACGGGCGAAGATCGATCTGAAGGGCAGCGGCATTCAGGTCGGCGATACATCGCTGGGCACACTGACCGCCAGCGCGCAGGGAGATATCAAAAGCCAGAAGCTCAACCTTGATCTGCTCGGACCCAAGCTGAAACTCGCGCTGGGGCTGGACGGCAATCTGGATCAGGGCAACTGGCGCGGGCGTCTGGCCAGCGGCGATATTCAGGCCGGCGGGCAGGACTGGAAGTTGCAGAATCCGGCGAAACTGGAACGCCTCGCCGATGGCAAGATCAACTTCGGCGCGCATTGCTGGACCTCCGGCAGTGCCAGTCTGTGCGGCGAAGATCAGCGGCTGATGCCCGAGCCGAAACTGCGCTATCACCTCAAGCAGTTTCCGCTGGAAAGTCTGGCGCAGTGGCTGCCGAAAGACTTCGCCTGGCAGGGCCGGCTGAATGCCGATCTGCAGCTCGACCTGCCGGCCAGCGGCCCCAACGGTGTGGTCAGCATCGACGCCAGCGGCGGCACCTTGCGCATGCGCGACAAGCAGCAATGGCTGGACTTTCCCTACCAGACGCTCAGGCTCACCAGCAAACTGACGCCGAAACGCGTCGACACCGAACTGAACTTCGTTGGCGGCAAACTCGGCGAACTGCTGGTGCAGGCGCAGCTCAATCCACTGCCGAAAAACAAACCGTTAAGCGGCTCGTTCCACCTCTCCGGCCTCGACCTGTCGGTTGCGCGGCCGTTTGTGCCGATGGTGGAAAAACTCACCGGCCGCCTCAACGGCAGCGGCACGATTTCCGGCGGCCTGCTGGCGCCGCTGGTCAACGGCACGGTGCAACTGAGCGACGGCGAAGTGTCCGGCGCCGAATTGCCGATGGAGCTGCAGAACCTGCAACTCACCGCGGCGATTGCCGGCGAATCGGTGCGCCTCGATGGCGGCTGGAACAGCGGCAAAACCGGCCGCGGCAGTCTCAACGGCAACGTCGCCTGGGGTCAGGCGCTGGTGGTCGACCTGGCGTTGAAAGGCACGCAGTTGCCAGTCACTGTCGAGCCGTACGCCAAGCTTGAAGTGGCGCCAGACCTGAAGATTTCCATGGCCGGCGACGAGCTGAAAATCGCCGGCAAGGTGCTGGTGCCCAACGGTGAAATCACCGTGCGCGAACTGCCGCCGTCTACCGTGAAAGTCTCGGACGACACGATTATCGTCGGCGCACAGACCGAAGAGGGCAAAGCGCCGCTCGCGATGAAAATGGACATCGACGTGATCGTTGGCCAGAACAAGCTGAGCTTCGCCGGCTTCGGCCTGACCGCCAATCTGCAGGGTCAGGTGCACATCGGCGACAACATGGACACCCGCGGCGAGCTGTGGCTCAACGACGGTCGCTACCGCGCCTACGGCCAGCGCCTGACGGTGCGCCGCGCGCGGCTGTTGTTCGCCGGTCCCATCGATCAGCCGTATCTGGACATCGAAGCGATCCGCCAGACCGACGACGTGATCGCCGGTATTCGTCTGAGCGGCAGCGCCGAACAGCCGACCACGCAGATCTTCTCCGAACCGGCCATGAGTCAGGAGCAGGCGCTGTCTTATCTGGTCCTCGGGCGTCCGCTGAGCACCAATGGCGAAGACAACAACATGCTTGCGCAAGCCGCGCTGGGCTTGGGTTTGATGGGCAGCGCCGGGGTCACCAGCGGGCTGGCCAAGGACTTGGGCATTCAGGATTTCCAGCTCGACACCCAGGGCAGCGGCAACGACACCAGCGTCGTCGCCAGCGGCAACATCTCCGAAAAACTCAGCCTGCGCTACGGCGTCGGTGTGTTCGAACCGGCCAGCACCATTGCCCTGCGCTACAAGCTGAGCAAGAAGGTGTATGTCGAAGCCGCCAGTGGCGTCGCCAGTTCGTTGGATATCTTCTACAAGCGCGATTTCTAGACCGCGCTTGCGTTAATGAGTTCCCACGCACTGCGTGGGAATACCTCAAGGGACGCTCTGCGTTCCAGCTCCCGACAGGGACGCAGAGCGTCCCAAGCTGCGATTCCCACGCGGAGCGTGGGAACGATCCCGGGTGGTCGGTCAGTAACTAATTACTAAGCCCCCTAACTATTACGTTGACATTCGCTGCCTAAGCAGTAACATCTCGACATACATTCACTGCCTAGGCAGTTATCAGGTGCGCCCATGAAGCATTTCACCCCGGAAGAATTCAAACATTGCCATCTCGGCCTGTTGCTCGGCCGTGCCGCGCTGCTCAAGGACCGGATCATCGACACGCACATGGAACCCCACGGCATCACTGCCGCGCAGTTCAAGGTGCTGATCATCATGGCCCAGTTCGGCGTCGACACCCCGGCCGAGCTGTGCCGGCACCTGTCGCTGGACAGTGGGTCGATGACGCGCATGCTCGATCGGCTGGAGCAGAAAGGTTTTCTGCTGCGCCAACGCAGCGAAGACGACCGCCGGCAGGTGCAGTTGAAACTGACCGGACAGGGCCAGCAACTGACCGATCGCCTGCCGCAGATCGGTGCCGATGCGATGAACGAACTGGCCGGTGCCATCTCCCGCGAAGAGTTGAAAACCCTCGAATACCTCCTCAAGAAAATCCTGCTGGCGGCCGGTGACCCGATCACCCTCCAGCGCTTAGGTGACCACAATGAGCGGTAAAACCTTGCGCAGCAGCCTGACCCTGCTGCTGTCGGCGATGATCCTCGCCGGTTGCGCCAATTACAGCGGCCTCGATACCGAAGGTCAGCGCCTCGACGCCGCGAACCTCAAGACAGCGCAGTCTCTGGATGGCGTCACGCTGTCGCCAGCGGCGTGGCCTAAGAGCGATTGGTGGGCCAGCCTCGGCGATCCGCAGCTCGACGGCCTGATCCGCGAGGCGCTGCACGACAGCCCGGACATGCAGATTGCTGCCGCTCGTGCTCATCAGGCCAGCGCCGCGGCGTATGCCGCCGATGCCGAGCGCTACCCGACCCTCGACGCCAGCGCCGGCATCAGCCGTTCGCGGCTGGCCCGTGATCAGGACCCACTGGGGCAGGGCGGCGCTTATTCGACGGTGCGCAATGTCAGCGCCGGCTTCAATTACAATTTCGATCTGTGGGGCGGCCAGCGCGATGCCTGGGAAGCCGCACTCGGTGAGGCGCGCGCTGCCGAAGTCGATCGTCAGGCCGCGCAACTGACGCTGGCCGCTGATGTTGCCCGCGCTTACAGCGATCTCGGCCAGGCGCATATCGTTTATGACCTGGCTAACGAAGACCTCAAGCGCACCCGGCAGATGCTCGACCTGAGCCAGCGTCGTCTGAGTTCGGGGATCGACAGCCAGTATCAGTTCCAGCAAACGCAAAGTCTGGAAGCCAGTTCTCAAGCCAGCCTGATCGACGCGGAAAAACGCCTGCACAGCGCCAAAGTCGCGCTGGCGGTATTGCTCGGCAAAGGCCCGGATCGCGGCAACGAAATCGCCCGGCCAAAAGTTCTGCAAGCCAGCGCCGTCGCCGTGCCGTCGGTGTTGCCTGCCGAACTGCTCGGCCGGCGCCCGGATCTGGTCGCGGCGCGCTGGCGTGTCGAGGCGGCGAGCAAGGATATCGATGCCGCCAAGACGCGCTTCTATCCCAATCTCAACCTGAGCGCGTCGGCGGGTGCCGAATCGCTATTGGGCGACGCGATGTTCGGCTCGGCCAGTCGCTTCTTCAATATTGCGCCGACCGTGTCGCTGCCGATTTTCGATGGCGGCCGCCTGCGCGCCAACCTCGATGCCCGCGACGCCGATTACGATCTGGCGGTGGCGCAGTACAACAAAAGCCTGGTGAAAGCCCTTGGCGATGTCGGTGACACGATCAACCAGTTGCGTGATATCGGCCGGCAGATCGGTGCGCAACAGCACGCCACCGACATTGCTCAGGATTCTTACAACACCGCAGTCCAGCGTTACGGTTCTGGCATCGGCAACTACCTGGACGTGCTCAGCATCGAGCAGCAATTGCTCCAGGCCCAGCGTCAGCTGGCGACGCTCAATGCCGAGCAGATCGACCTGTCGATTCAACTGATGCAAGCGCTGGGCGGCGGCTTCCAGGGTGAAACCCTGACCGCAGCCAACGCCACCCCAGCCACCGCGCACAACTAATTCAAGGTATTTGTCATGGCCACTGCCGAAAACACTCAAGCTCAAGACAACACCCCGGACACCGGCAACCCGCGCAAACGCAAAGTGATGCTGCTGACCCTGGCCGTGGTCGTTCTGCTCGCCATTGCTGGCGTGTGGGCGTATCACGAATTCATCGGGCGCTGGAGCGAAAGCACCGACGACGCCTACGTCAACGGTAACGTCGTGGAAATCACCCCGCTGGTGACCGGCACCGTGGTCAGCATTGGTGCCGATGATGGTGATCTGGTTCAGGAGGGCCAGGTGCTGGTCAACTTCGACCCCAACGACGCCGAAGTCGGCCTGCAAAGTGCCAAGGCCAAACTGGCGCGCACCGTGCGTCAAGTGCGCGGCTTGTACAGCAACGTCGACGGCATGAAAGCCCAGGTCAACGCGCAACAGGCCGAAGTGCAGAAAGCGCAGGACAACTACAACCGGCGCAAGAATCTGGCGCAGGGCGGGGCGATTTCCCAGGAAGAACTGTCTCACGCTCGCGACGATCTGACCTCGGCGCAGAACGCTTTGGCTAACGCCAAACAGCAACTGAAAACCACCAGTGCGCTGGTCGATGACACCGTGGTGTCCTCGCATCCGGACGTGATGTCGGCGGCGGCCGATTTGCGTCAGGCCTACCTGACCAATGCGCGCAGCACCTTGATTGCCCCGGTGACCGGTTACGTCGCCAAGCGTACCGTGCAGCTCGGTCAGCGTGTACAGCCGGGCACCGCGCTGATGGCGGTGATCCCGCTCAATCAACTGTGGATCGACGCCAACTTCAAGGAAACCCAACTGCGTGACATGCGCATCGGTCAGCCAGTGGACATCGAAGCCGACCTGTACGGCAGCGACGTCAAGTACAGCGGCACCGTCGACAGCCTCGGCGCCGGCACCGGTAGTGCGTTTGCCTTGCTGCCGGCGCAGAACGCCACCGGTAACTGGATCAAGATCGTCCAGCGCGTGCCGGTGCGGATTCACATCAATGCCGAAGAGCTGGCCAAACATCCGCTGCGCGTCGGTCTGTCGACCAATGTTGAAGTCAACCTGCACGACCAGAGCGGCCCGGTGCTGGCGCAACAGCCACCGCAAAAAGCCTCGTTCAGCACCAATGTGTATGACCGCCAACTGGCCGAGGCCGACGCGATGATTGCCCAGCTGATCCACGACAACAGCGCCGCGACGAGCAAAACCGCACAGCGCTGAATGCTGACCCCAAACCCTGTGGGAGCGAGCCTGCTCGCGAATGCTGACTGACATTCAACATAAATGTCGGCTGATCCACCGCCTTCGCGAGCAGGCTCGCTCCCACAGGGGCAGCTGTGCCTGCCATGGCACGGCGCCTCTCAGGTTTCATAGGATCCACCATGAGCAATAACGCTTCTTTCACGCCGCCCAGCCTGTTGCTCAGCACCATTGGCCTGTCGCTGGCGACGTTCATGCAGGTGCTCGACACCACCATCGCCAACGTGGCGTTGCCGACGATTTCCGGCAACCTGGGGGTGAGTTCGGAGCAGGGTACTTGGGTGATCACTTCGTTCGCCGTGAGCAACGCCATCGCGCTGCCGCTGACCGGCTGGCTCAGCCGCCGCTTCGGCGAGGTGAAACTGTTTCTGTGGGCGACGATGCTGTTTGTGCTGGCGTCGTTTCTCTGCGGTATTTCTACATCGATGCCCGAGCTGATCGGTTTCCGGGTCCTGCAAGGGCTGGTCGCCGGGCCGCTGTACCCGATGACGCAGACGCTGTTGATCGCGGTGTATCCGCCGGCGAAACGCGGGATGGCCCTGGCCTTGCTGGCGATGGTCACGGTGGTCGCGCCGATTGCCGGGCCGATTCTCGGCGGCTGGATCACCGACAGTTACAGCTGGCCGTGGATCTTCTTCATCAACGTGCCGATCGGGATTTTTGCGGTGATGGTGGTGCGTTCGCAACTGGCCAAGCGGCCGGTGGTCACTAGCCGCCAGCCGATGGACTACGTCGGGCTGATCTCGCTGATCATCGGCGTCGGCGCGTTGCAGGTGATCCTCGACAAGGGCAATGATCTGGACTGGTTCGAGTCGAACTTCATCATCATTGGCGCGGCAATTTCCGTGGTCGCGCTGGCGGTGTTTGTGATCTGGGAAATGACTGACCAGCACCCCGTGGTCAATCTGCGCCTGTTCGCCTACCGCAACTTCCGCATCGGCACGCTGGTGTTGGTCTTGGGTTACGCCGGCTTCTTCGGCATCAACCTGATCCTGCCGCAATGGCTGCAGACGCAGATGGGCTACACCGCGACCTGGGCCGGTCTGGCCGTGGCGCCGATCGGTATTCTGCCGGTGCTGCTGTCGCCATTTGTCGGCAAGTACGCGCACAAGTTCGACCTGCGCCTGCTCGCCGGGCTGGCGTTTCTGGCGATCGGCCTGAGCTGCTTCATGCGCGCCGGGTTCACCAACGAAGTCGACTTCCAGCACATCGCTCTGGTGCAATTGTTCATGGGCATTGGCGTGGCGCTGTTCTTCATGCCGACCCTAAGTATTCTGATGTCGGATCTGCCGCCGAGCCAGATTGCCGACGGGGCCGGTCTGGCGACATTCCTGCGGACCTTGGGCGGCAGCTTTGCGGCGTCGCTGACCACGTGGATCTGGATTCGCCGGGCGAATCAGCATCATGCCTACATGAGCGAGAGCATCAGCACCTTCGAGCCGGCCACGCGCGAGACCTTGCATGCGCTGGGCGGGGCGAGTCAGCCGGCGTATGCGCAGATGAATCAGATCCTTTCCAGTCAGGCGTATATGTTATCGACCGTGGATTACTTCACGCTGTTGGGGTGGGGGTTTATGGGGTTGATTCTGATCGTGTGGCTGGCGAAGCCGCCGTTTGCTGCCAAGGCAGGGCCTGCTGCCAGCGGTCACTGATCTCCCCGAAGATCGTTCCCATGCTCTGCGTGGGAATGCAGCCCGGGACGCTCTGCGTCCCATCCAGAGCCGAACGCGGAGCGTCCGTAGAGGCATTCCCACGCAGAGCGTGGGAACGATCATGCGCAGGGGACGATCATTCGGTGGGGGCGGGCAGGGCTGGTGGCGGGGCGAAGTCGAACGGTGCCAGCGCATACCCGCTCTCATCCACCTGCAACGCCCAACCCTGACGATCCCAGTCCCCCAGCACAATCCGTTTCGCCGCTTGCTCGCCCAGCTGCAGCTTGTGAATCGCCGGGCGATGGGTGTGACCGTGGATCAGGGTTTTCACGCCGAAGTCTTGCATGATTCGCGGAATCTCCTCGGGCGTGACATCGACAATGTCATTGGCCTTCATCCGCGTCTGCGCACGGCTTTCGCTGCGCAGCTTGCGCGCCAGTTTATGGCGCGTGCGCAACGGCAGGTTGCGCAGGATGAACAAGGTGATCGGGTTGCGCAGGTAGCGGCGCAGCTTCATGTAGCCGACGTCGCGGGTACACAGGCTGTCGCCGTGCATCAACAGCACCGGCTCGCCGTAGAACTGCACGACACTCGGGTCCTTCAACAGCGTGCAGCCGGCCTGTTTGCAAAAGGCCTTGCCGAGCATGAAGTCGCGATTGCCGTGCATCAGGAAAATGGCCGTGCCGCTGTCGCTCAAGTCGCGCAGGGCCTGGCAGATCGAACGCTGGAAGGGCGTCATGGCGTCGTCGCCGATCCACGCCTCGAAAAAGTCGCCGAGGATGTACAGGGCACTCGCCGAGCGGGCGCGTCCGGCGAGCAAATCCAGAAACGCCCGGGTAATGTCCGGGCGTTCCTCTTCCAGATGCAAGTCTGAAATCAGCAATATCACGCGGCGATGATCTCGGCTTTCTCGATGATCACGTCGTCTGCTGGTACGTCCTGGTGGCCGGCCTTGGAAGTGGTCGACACGCCTTTGATCTTGTCGACAACGTCGGTGCCGGCGGTGACTTTACCGAATACCGCGTAGCCCCAGCCCTGCACGTTCTTGCCGCTGTGGTTGAGGAAGGTGTTGTCGGCAACGTTGATGAAGAACTGCGCCGAAGCCGAATGCGGCTCCATGGTGCGGGCCATGGCGACGGTGTACTTGTCGTTGGAGAGGCCGTTGTCCGCTTCGTTCTGAATGCTTGGACGCTTGTCTTTCTTCTCTTTCATGCCTGGCTCGAAACCGCCGCCCTGGATCATGAAGTTGCCGATGACGCGGTGGAACACGGTGTTGGTGTAGTGACCGGCGTTAACGTATTCGATGAAGTTGGCGACGGTGATCGGCGCCTTTTCAGCGTTCAGTTCGATGACGATGTCGCCATGGTTGGTGGTCAATTTGACTTGAGTCATGATCGCTACTCTTCTGAGGAATTCGTGGTTTTGGGACCTTCAGCCCCGCAACCGGTTCAGCCTGCTTCGGCCAAGGTGCGCAGTTTAGCGTGACAGGCGCGAATTTCGAGGCGGTTTTTCATTTCCGCGCGATTAAATGCGCCGCTTTATGGAGCCTGCTCTGTCAGCCCCTTGACAGCATCGGCTATGATAGCGGCTTTGTTTTGTCTGGCCCCCTCTGCGGCCGCGCACATGTAAGTCAAGGATCCTATGAGCAAGCCCACTGTCGACCCTACCTCGAATGCCAAGTCCGGCCCTGCCGTGCCGGTCAATTTCCTGCGGCCGATCATCCAGGCAGACCTGGACTCGGGCAAGCACACCCAGATCGTCACGCGTTTTCCGCCTGAGCCCAACGGCTACCTGCACATCGGCCATGCCAAGTCGATCTGCGTGAACTTCGGCCTGGCCCAGGAGTTCGGCGGCGTCACGCACCTGCGTTTCGACGACACCAACCCGGCCAAGGAAGACCAGGAATACATCGACGCGATCGAAGCCGACGTCAAATGGCTGGGCTTCGAGTGGTCCGGTGAAGTGCGCTATGCCTCGCAGTATTTCGACCAGTTGCACGACTGGGCGGTCGAGCTGATCAAGGCCGGCAAGGCCTACGTCGACGACCTGACCCCGGAGCAGGCCAAGGAATACCGTGGCAGCCTGACCGAGCCGGGCAAGAACAGCCCGTTCCGCGACCGTTCGGTTGAGGAAAACCTCGACCTGTTCGCACGCATGAAGGCCGGTGAGTTCCCCGACGGCGCCCGCGTGCTGCGCGCGAAAATCGACATGGCCTCGCCGAACATGAACCTGCGCGACCCGATCATGTATCGCATTCGCCACGCTCATCACCACCAGACCGGCGACAAGTGGTGCATCTACCCGAACTACGATTTCACCCACGGGCAGTCGGACGCCATCGAAGGCATCACCCATTCGATCTGCACGCTCGAGTTCGAAAGCCACCGTCCACTGTACGAGTGGTTCCTGGAGAACCTGCCGGTGCCGGCGAACCCGCGCCAGTACGAGTTCAGCCGCCTGAACCTGAACTACACGATCACCAGCAAGCGCAAGCTCAAGCAACTGGTTGACGAAAAGCACGTCAACGGCTGGGACGATCCGCGCATGTCCACGCTGTCGGGCTTCCGCCGCCGTGGCTACACGCCGAAATCGATCCGCAACTTCTGCGAAATGGTCGGCACCAACCGTTCCGACGGCGTGGTCGACTTCGGTATGCTCGAATTCAGCATCCGCGACGACCTCGACCACAGCGCCCCGCGCGCCATGTGCGTGCTGCGTCCGCTGAAAGTGGTCATCACCAACTACCCGGAAGGCCAGGTCGAAAACCTCGAACTGCCACGCCACCCGAAAGAAGACATGGGCGTGCGCGCCTTGCCGTTCGCCCGGGAAATCTACATCGACCGTGACGACTTCATGGAAGAGCCGCCGAAGGGCTACAAGCGCCTGGAGCCGGCCGGTGAAGTGCGGCTGCGCGGCAGCTACGTGATCCGCGCCGACGAAGCGATCAAGGACGCCGACGGCAACATCGTCGAACTGCGTTGCTCGTACGACCCGGAAACGCTGGGCAAGAACCCGGAAGGGCGCAAGGTCAAAGGCGTGATCCACTGGGTGCCGGCCGCCGCCAGCGTCGAGTGCGAAGTGCGTCTGTACGATCGCCTGTTCCGCTCGCCGAACCCGGAAAAAGCCGAAGACAGCGCGAGTTTCCTCGACAACATCAACCCTGACTCACTGCAAGTGCTGACCGGTTGTCGTGCCGAGCCATCGCTCGGCAATGCACAGCCGGAAGACCGTTTCCAGTTCGAACGCGAAGGCTACTTCGTCGCGGATCTCAAGGACTCGAAACCCGGTCAGCCGGTATTCAACCGTACCGTGACCCTGCGTGATTCGTGGGGCCAGTGAGAGCGTCAAGGAATTAACGTGCTGACGATCTACAACACGCTCACCAAGAGCAAAGAAGTCTTCAAGCCGCTGGATGGCAACAAGGTGCGCATGTACGTCTGCGGGATGACCGTGTACGACTACTGCCACCTCGGCCACGGCCGCAGCATGGTCGCGTTCGACCTGGTGACGCGCTGGCTGCGCTTCAGCGGCTACGACCTGACCTACGTGCGCAACATTACCGATATCGACGACAAGATCATCAACCGCGCCAACGAGAACGGTGAATCGTTCGAAGCGTTGACCGAGCGCATGATCGCCGCGATGCACGAAGACGAAGCGCGCCTGAATATCAAAAAGCCGGACATGGAACCGCGCGCCACCGATCACATCGCCGGCATGCACGCGATGATCCAGGCGCTGATCGACAAGGGTTACGCCTACGCCCCGGGCAATGGCGACGTGTACTACCGCGTCGCCAAATTCATGGGCTACGGCAAGCTGTCGCGCAAGAAAATCGAAGACCTGCGTATCGGCGCACGCATCGAAGTCGACGAGTCGAAACAGGACCCGCTCGACTTCGTCCTGTGGAAAGCCGCCAAGCCGGGTGAGCCGAGCTGGGAATCGCCGTGGGGCGCCGGGCGTCCGGGCTGGCACATCGAGTGCTCGGTGATGTCGACCTGCTGCCTCGGGGAGACTTTCGATATTCATGGTGGCGGCAGCGATCTTGAGTTCCCGCACCACGAAAACGAAATCGCCCAGAGCGAAGCGGCCACCGGCAAGACCTACGCCAACGCGTGGATGCATTGCGGCATGATCCGCATCAATGGCGAGAAGATGTCCAAGTCGTTGAACAACTTCTTCACCATCCGCGACGTGCTGGAAAAGTACCACCCGGAAGTCGTGCGTTACCTGCTGGTGTCGAGCCACTACCGCAGCGCGATCAACTACTCGGAAGACAACCTCAAGGACGCCAAGGGCGCACTGGAACGTTTCTACCACGCGTTGAAAGGCCTGCCGAACGTGGCGCCGGCCGGCGGCGAAGCGTTCGTTGAGCGTTTCACTGCGGTGATGAACGACGACTTCGGCACCCCGGAAGCGTGCGCCGTGCTGTTCGAGATGGTGCGCGAGATCAACCGCCTGCGCGAGAGCGATCTCGATGCAGCGGCGGGGCTGGCGGCTCGTCTGAAAGAACTGGCCAGCGTGCTGGGCGTGTTGCAGCTCGAAGCGGATGACTTCCTGCAGGCGGGCGCCGAAGGGCGTGTCGATGCGGCTGAAGTGGATGCGCTGATTGCCGCGCGTCTGGCGGCTCGGGCTGCGAAGGACTGGGCCGAATCGGACCGGATTCGTGATCAGCTCACGGCGATGGGTGTGGTGCTGGAAGACGGCAAGGGTGGGACGACCTGGCGGTTGGCTGACTGAGTAGGCGCCTGCGATGTTGCTTGATCGTTCCCACGCTCTGCGTGGGAATGCCTCAACGGACGCTCCGCGTTCGGCTCTGCAGGGACGCAGAGCGTCCCGGGCTGCATTCCCACGCAGAGCGTGGGAACGATCAAATTCGTGAACACTCCAAACACCTGTGGGAGCTGGCTTGCCAGCGATGGCGCCCTTGAGGCCAACGTGTCACTCAGTTTGCCGCAACCGCTTATAAAGCGTATTGCGACTCACGCCCAACCGTCGCGCCAGATGCGAAATATTCCCCCGGAAGCCTTCAACTCCCGGTTCAACGCCTCGACATCGTTCAGATCAATCCCTAACGGGGCGCAGCTCTCCACCGGCTCCATCTCCAGATCGACAAAAAAATCATCCGGCAAGTGCTCCGGTCGTACCGGTTGCTCCTCGGCCATGGCCAGCGCCACCTGCATCACGCTGCTGACCTGACGCAAATTCCCCGGCCACGGATGCTTCTCAAACAACTCCAGCACCTCTGAGCTCAAACCCGCCCACTGCGTCGGCTCACGATGCTGCTCCCACAGCCGCTTGAACAACGCCTGTTTATCACTGCGCTCACGCAGCGGCGGCAATTCCAGGGTCAGCCCGCCAATGCGGTAATACAGATCCTCGCGAAACCGGCCCAACTGCACCTGTTCGCGCAACGAGCGGTTGGTCGCCGAAATGATCCGCAGGTCCACCGGGAACAATTCACTGCTGCCCACCGGTTGCACGCAACGCTCCTGCAACACCCGCAACAGGCGCGCCTGGGTTGGCAGCGGCATATCGCCAATCTCATCGAGAAACAGCGTGCCCTTGTCGGCCTTGCGAATCAGGCCGATGCTGCCTTTCTGGTTGGCGCCGGTGAACGCGCCTTTTTCATAACCAAACAGCTCTGATTCAACGAGTTCGGCGGGGATCGCCGCGCAATTCACTGCGATGAAAGCCTGTTTGTTCCGCGAGCTGGCTTGATGCAGGGCTTTGACGAACACCTCTTTGCCGACGCCGGTCTCACCGTGGATCAGCAGCGGGATGTCTTTTTCCAGCAAACGCTCAGCCTGACGCACGGCTTTTTCCACGCGGCTGTCGCCGAAATGCAGGCTGTTGAGGCTGATCGCGCTTGGCGACGCTGGCTTGTCCTCGGCTACAAATACTCGGGCCTGCACGGGCGCCTGTTTCGGCCGTTTCAACAGACACTGAAAACGGTTACGCCCGGAAGTCTGCAAGGCGAATGGCAAACCGTCCGGCTGATTGATCAGCTCCAGCAGCGAGACCTTGAACAGGCTTTCAACACTGACCCGCGACAAGCGCACACCGAGCAGATTGTCCGCGCGGCGATTGGCCGACAGCACCTGACCGCTCTCATCGAAGATCAGCAATCCGGCCCACTGGCTGTCGAGGTTGTTCAACCCGGTGTTGAAGGTCAGTTGGAAGTGCTGGCCATGGAACAGGTTGAGAATCAGCCGGTTCTCCACGGTCTGGCTCATCATCTTGACCATGCCCAGGGTGTGCGAGGGCGGCAGGTAGCTGTCGCTGGACACATCGAGCACGGCGATGACCTTGCGTTCGGCGTCGAAAATCGGCGCGGCGGAACCGGTCATGAAGCGGTTGGCCTTGAGAAAGTGTTCATCGTGTTCGATGTGCACCGCCTGTTCGCAGGCCAACGCGGTGCCGATCGCATTGGTGCCGCTGCAGCGCTCCATCCAGCTCGCCCCGGCCTGAAAGCCGCGCGCCAGGTTCGGTTCGATAAAACGCTGGGTGCCCCACGAAGTCAGCACCTGGCCCTGATTGTCGGCGAGCATGATCAGGCAGTTCGAATTGCTGAGGATGTTTTCGTAATAGGGCAGGACTTCCTGATGCGTGGTCTGCACCAGTGAATGATGGCGGTCGAGCAGTTGCGCAATGCCGGCGGCGGGCAGTTGATCGAAGGCCGGGGTGCTCTGGTGGTCGAGACCGAACGCGCGACAACGTTGCCAGGAAGTCTGGACGATCGCATCGTGGGACAGCGGCGAAGCAGGTGCGGCCATGGGGGCGAGCCTCTGAGTGCAGCGATTTTATTATTGTTATGAGCCCAAATCCTGAAAACAACACAGATCCCCTGTAGGCCTTCGCCTGCTCGCGATAGCGGTGTATCAGACATATTTGCATCGACTGACACACCGCTATCGCGAGCAGGCGAAGGCCTACAATGGATCTTCGGCGTTCACAGAATCGAGGAAAAAGCGTTCATAGAGTGTTGTTCACTATTGTTCATTGTCAATCACCCGACTGTTCAAAAGTGTTCAGCTGTGAACGGCGCTTGCCCGTGTAAACATTGGTTCTCGAGGCAAATCAAGCACTTGTCATTTCTGGCACGAATGTCGCTCTGTTGCTCCGGTCGCTTGACTCCAAAAATAAAAAAGGCCGAGCCATGTCACTCACCCTGGAGCACGTCAGCCGTACCGTCGAAGGCCAGATCTGGATCGACGATGCGTGCCTGAAATTCGAACCCGGTTCCTTCAACGTTCTGCTCGGCCGTACGCTGTCCGGCAAGACCAGTCTGATGAGGTTGATGGCCGGGCTGGACAAGCCCGACAGCGGGCGCATCCTGATGAACGGCGTCGACGTCACTCAGCGTCCGGTACGTCTGCGCAACGTGTCGATGGTCTATCAGCAGTTCATCAATTACCCGACCATGACCGTGTTCGAGAACATCGCCTCGCCGTTGCGCCAGGCCGGTGTGGCGAAAGACATCATCCACAGCAAGGTGCAGGAAACCGCGAAGATGCTGCGCATCGAGAAGTTTCTGCAGCGCTACCCGCTGGAGCTGTCCGGTGGTCAGCAACAGCGCACCGCGATGGCCCGCGCGCTGGTCAAGGATGCCGAACTGATCCTGTTCGACGAGCCGTTGGTCAACCTCGATTACAAACTGCGCGAAGAGCTGCGTCAGGAAATGCGCGAGCTGTTCAAGGCGCGCCACACCATCGCCATCTACGCCACCACCGAGCCCAACGAAGCGTTGGCGCTGGGTGGCACCACGACGATCCTGCATGAAGGCCGGGTGATCCAGAGCGGGCCGTCGACCTCGGTGTATCACCAGCCGCAAACCGTGCTGGCGGCCGAATTGTTCTCCGAACCGCCGATCAACCTGATGCCCGGGCGCATTGCCGGCAACGAAGTCAGCTTCGCCAATTTCGTCCACTTCCCGTTGAACGTCGATCTGCGTCCGGTGGGCGAGGGCGAATACCGCTTCGGCGTGCGACCCAGCCATATCTCGCTGGTGCCGAGCAACGACGATGATCTGGAACTGGCGGTGACCGTTGAAGTCGCCGAGATCAGTGGCTCGGAAACCTTCCTGCATGTGCGCAACGAGCACTTCCTGTTGGTGCTGCATTTGCCGGGCGTTCACGAATACGACGTCGATGCGCCGATCCGCATCTACATCCCGACCCACAAACTGTTCGTTTTCGATGCGCAGGGCCGTCTGGTGCAAGCACCGGGCCGGCGTGTCGCGAGGGTTGCCTGATGGCCGAAATCCGCTTGCAACACCTTGCCCACAGCTACAGCAAAACCCCGAGCGGCGCTGAGGACTACGCGATCCGCGAGATGGATCACATCTGGGAGCAGGGCGGCGCCTATGCCTTGCTTGGCCCGTCCGGTTGCGGCAAGTCGACCTTGCTCAACATCATTTCCGGCCTGCTCAGCCCGTCCCAGGGCCATGTGCTGTTCGATGGCAAAGCGGTCAACGACCTGACGCCGGAGAAGCGCAACATCGCCCAGGTGTTCCAGTTTCCGGTGGTCTACGACACCATGAGCGTGTTCGACAACCTTGCCTTCCCCCTGCGCAATCAGGGCATGGCCGAGGCGAAAGTGCACAGCAAGGTGCAGGAAATTGCCGAAGTCCTCGACCTGCAGAATCTGCTGAGCAAGAAAGCACGCAACCTCACCGCCGACGAAAAACAGAAAGTCTCGATGGGCCGTGGGCTGGTGCGCGACGACGTCTCGGCGATTCTGTTCGACGAGCCGCTGACAGTGATCGACCCGCACCTGAAATGGAAGCTGCGGCGCAAGCTCAAGCAGATCCACGAGCAGTTCAACATCACCATGGTCTATGTCACCCACGATCAGTTGGAGGCTTCGACCTTCGCCGACAAGATCGCGGTGATGTACGGCGGTCAGATCGTCCAGTTCGGCACGCCACGGGAATTGTTCGAGCGGCCGAGCCACACCTTTGTCGGCTATTTCATCGGCAGCCCGGGGATGAACCTGATCGAGGTGCAGCCGCAGCCCGGCGGCGTCGGTTTCGCTTCGACGCACCTGCCGTTGTCCGAAGCCTTGCAGCGCCATATCGAGCACGGCCAGTGGAAGAATCTCAAGGTCGGTATCCGCCCCGAGTTCATTCATGTATGGGACGAGCCGTTCGATGACGCGATGCAGGCCAACGTCGTACACGTTGAAGACCTCGGCACCTACAAGATCATGACCCTCAACCTCGACGGTGCGCCGTTGAAGGTGCGTCTGGCCGAGGACAAACCGGTACCGCAGGGCACCGCGTACATCAGTTTTCCGGCGCAGTGGTTGATGGTCTATGCGGATGAGTTTCTGCTCGAAGCCGACGATGAGGTGCAGCCATGAACAAGGTGCAGAACAACAAGGCCTGGTGGCTGGTGTTGCCGGTGTTCCTGCTGGTGGCATTCAGTGCGGTGATCCCGATGATGACCGTGGTCAACTATTCGGTGCAGGACATCTTCGACCAGTCCAGCCGCTACTTCGTCGGCGCCGACTGGTACAAGCAGGTGCTGCTCGACCCGCGTCTGCACGACTCGCTGCTGCGCCAGTTCATCTATTCGGCCTGCGTGCTGCTGATCGAAATCCCGCTGGGCATCGCCGTCGCCCTGACCATGCCGACCAAGGGCCGCTGGTCGTCGGTTGTACTGATCATTCTGGCGATTCCGCTGCTGATTCCGTGGAACGTGGTCGGCACGATCTGGCAGATTTTCGGCCGCGCCGACATCGGCCTGCTCGGTTCCAGCCTCAACGCGATGGGCATCAGCTACAACTACGCGGCCAACACCATGGACGCGTGGGTGACGGTGCTGGTGATGGACGTCTGGCACTGGACTTCGCTGGTCGCGCTGCTGTGTTTCTCCGGCCTACGCGCGATTCCCGACGTTTATTACCAGGCCGCGCGCATCGATCGCGCATCGGCCTGGGCGGTGTTCCGCCACATTCAATTGCCCAAGCTGAAAAGCGTGCTGCTGATCGCGGTGATGCTGCGCTTCATGGACAGCTTCATGATCTACACCGAGCCGTTCGTGCTCACCGGCGGCGGGCCGGGCAACGCCACGACCTTCCTCAGTCAGACGTTGACGCAGATGGCCGTAGGGCAATTCGACCTCGGTCCGGCAGCGGCGTTTTCGCTGGTGTACTTCCTGATCATCCTGTTGGTGTCGTGGCTGTTCTATACCGCCATGACGCACTCCGACGCCAACCGCTGAGGCCCGGCCATGAGCAAAAGAAAGCTTGTTCCGTTGCTGGTGTACATCCTGTTCCTGCTGGTGCCGATCTACTGGCTGCTGAACATGTCGTTCAAGAGCAACACCGAAATCCTCGGCGGCCTGACGCTTTTCCCACAGGCCTTCACGCTGGCGAACTACAAGGTGATCTTCACCGATCCGAGCTGGTACACCGGTTATCTCAACTCGCTGTATTACGTCAGCCTCAACACCGTGATCTCGTTGAGCGTGGCGTTGCCGGCGGCCTACGCGTTTTCACGCTATCGTTTCCTCGGCGACAAGCACCTGTTCTTCTGGCTGCTGACCAACCGCATGGCGCCGCCGGCGGTGTTTTTGCTGCCGTTCTTTCAGTTGTATTCGTCGATCGGCCTGTTCGACACGCACATCGCCGTGGCGCTGGCGCACTGTCTGTTCAACGTGCCATTGGCGGTGTGGATTCTCGAAGGTTTCATGTCCGGCGTGCCGAAGGAGATCGACGAAACCGCCTACATCGACGGCTACAGTTTCCCCAAGTTCTTCGTGAAGATTTTCATCCCGTTGATCGGTTCCGGCATCGGTGTCACAGCGTTTTTCTGCTTCATGTTTTCCTGGGTCGAACTGCTGCTGGCGCGCACGCTGACCTCGGTCAACGCCAAGCCAATCGCGGCAGTGATGACCCGCACTGTGTCGGCGTCGGGGATCGACTGGGGCGTGCTGGCAGCAGCGGGGGTGTTGACCATCCTGCCGGGCATGCTGGTGATCTGGTTTGTGCGCAACCATGTGGCCAAGGGCTTTGCCCTCGGTCGAGTCTGAGGAGCTGATGATGGAATGGATGAGCTGGACGACACCGACCGCCGCGTTCTTCATCGGCATCGGTCTGATTCTGGTGGGCATGACCACCTGGGAATTGCGCTCGCCGAGCATCTTGCGGCGAGGGTTTCTGCCGATTGCCACGACCCGTGGCGATCGCTTGTTTATCGGTCTTCTCGGCAGCGCCTACCTGCACTTGCTGGTAATCGGCGTCACCGACTGGAGCATCTGGGTCGCGTCCGCGTTGTCCCTGGTGTGGCTGTTGGCTGTGATGCGTTGGGGCTAACCGAATCGTTCGGCAATGCGGCTCCACAACTTAAACAGGAGGTCTCTATGTTCGATAAAAACAATAAGCTGCGACATAGCATTTCATTGGCAGCCATGCTGGCACTCAGCGGTTTGAGCGCATCTGCCTGGGCCGACGCCTATGAAGATGCCGCGAAAAAATGGATCGGCAGCGAGTTCAAGCCCTCGACCCTGACGGCCGAACAGCAGCTGGAAGAATTGAAGTGGTTCATCAAGGCCGCCGAGCCGTTTCGCGGCATGGACATCAAGGTCGTTTCCGAGACCCTGACCACCCACGAATATGAATCGAAAGTGCTGGCCAAGGCCTTCAGCGAAATCACCGGGATCAAGCTCACCCACGACCTGCTGCAGGAAGGCGACGTGGTCGAGAAAATGCAAACGGTGATGCAGTCGGACAAGAACATCTATGACGGCTGGGTCAACGACTCCGACCTGATCGGTACGCACTTTCGCTACGGCAAGACCGAATCGATCACCGACCTGATGGCCAACGAAGGCAAGAACTTCACCTCGCCGACCCTCGACATCAAGGACTTCATCGGCATCTCGTTCACCACCGCACCGGACGGCAAGATCTACCAACTGCCCGACCAGCAGTTCGCCAACCTGTACTGGTTCCGTGCCGACTGGTTCGAACGCGCCGACCTGAAAGCCAGGTTCAAGGAAAAGTACGGCTACGAATTGGGCGTACCGGTGAACTGGTCGGCCTATGAAGACATCGCCAAATTCTTCAGCGAAGACGTCAAGGAAATCGACGGTAAACGCGTTTACGGGCACATGGACTACGGCAAGAAGGACCCGTCGCTGGGCTGGCGCTTCACCGATGCCTGGTTCTCCATGGCCGGTGGCGGCGACAAGGGCATCCCCAACGGTCTGCCGGTGGACGAGTGGGGCATCCGCGTCGAGGACTGCCACCCGGTCGGCTCCAGCGTGACCCGCGGCGGCGACACCAACGGCCCGGCAGCGGTGTTTGCCACCACCAAATACGTCGACTGGCTGAAGAAATACGCACCACCGGAGGCGGCCGGCATGACCTTCTCCGAGTCCGGCCCGGTGCCGTCGCAGGGCAACATCGCCCAACAGATCTTCTGGTACACCGCCTTCACCGCCGACATGACCAAACCGGGCCTGCCGGTGGTCAACGCCGACGGCACGCCGAAATGGCGCATGGCGCCGTCGCCGCGCGGGCCATATTGGGAAGAGGGCATGAAGCTCGGTTATCAGGACGTGGGTTCGTGGACGTTCATGAAGTCCACGCCTGAGAAGCAGAAACTGGCGGCGTGGCTGTACGCGCAGTTCGTCACCTCGAAAACCGTGTCGCTGAAGAAAACCATCGTCGGCCTGACGCCGATTCGCGAGTCGGACATCAACTCGCAGGCGATGACCGATATGGCGCCGAAACTCGGCGGCCTGGTCGAGTTCTATCGCAGCCCGGCCCGCGTGCAATGGACCCCGACCGGGACCAACGTGCCGGACTACCCGCGTCTGGCGCAACTGTGGTGGAGCCACATCGCCGAAGCGGCCAGCGGCGAGAAGACCCCGCAACAGGCGCTCGATGGCCTTGCCAAGGATCAGGACCGCATCATGGAACGCCTCGAACGCTCCAAGGCCCAGGCCGTGTGCGCACCGAAAATGAACCCGGAACGCGACGCGCAATACTGGTTTGACCAGCCGGGCGCACCGAAGCCGAAACTGGCGAACGAGAAGCCGAAGGGCGAGACGGTGAGCTACAGCGAACTGCTGAAATCCTGGGCGGATGCGCGTAAGTAACAATTGAAATGCAGAAAGTGAACGGCACCGGAAGGTGCCGTTTTTTTTGCTGCCCGGTTTACCGTAATGGCGAGCAGGCGCACGCCTGCAGGTTGCGCTAACGCGTCTCTATCAACTCGCCCATCGCCGGGATGGCACCTGTTAGTTCTTACAGTATCGGTAAATCCCCAAAGCGCTCATTCTTCACTCAAAGGTGAGAAAGGACGCTTGTGGCCATGGATGTTCATCACGACACCGCTACGCCGACGCTATCGGTCATCGATTCCCGCTCGCTGATGATCCGCAGCGTCGGCTATTGCCGGCATCCGGATTCGCCCGACATCGACCCGCGCATTACCCGGCATGTGTTCGATGCAGCGGGGCGTCAGGTGGCATCGTGGGATCCGCGATTGTGGGGAACGGCGCCGAAGCCGAACCTGGCTACCACGTACGGATTGAGCGGGCAGGCATTGCTGACGGACAGCGTCGATGCCGGGTGGCAGTTGAGTCTGCCGGATCAGGCCCGCTCATTGCGTTGCTCCTGGGACGCCCGAGGTAGCGAATGCAATAGCGACTATGACGACCTGCAGCGCCCGATTGTTGTGAGGGAGCAGGCCCGTGGCGAACCGCCTCGTGTGGTTGAGCGATTGAGCTATGCCGATGCGGATGATGTCTATGCCCGGCACAATCAGTGCGGTCGCCTGATCCGCCATGATGACCCGGCAGGGTCCCGGCTCATTAACGACTATGGTCTGGCCGGTGCCGAACTGGTCGAATCGCGGCGCATGCTGACGGACCTCGATCTGCCCGACTGGCCTGGCGACCCTGAACGTCGTGATGTGTTTCTGGAGGCGCAGTCCTACGTCACCCGCTACGTTTTCTTTCCCACGGGCGAATTGAAAGAGCAGACCGATGCCATGGGCAATGCCCAAACCTTCCATCACGACGTGGCGGGCAAACTGTCTGCGCTGTGGCTTCACCCGGCCGGCGCGGATAGGCAACCCAAATGCCTGGTCACGGCTATCCGTTACAACGCGCACGAGCAGATCGAACATGAGACCACCGGTAATGGTGTCACGACCCGCGCAGAGTACAGCCCTGAGGATGGTCGGCTGCTGAAGCTCAGCGCAGCCGTCGGCGAACAAACGCCCTTGCAGAATTTGCACTACGTCTACGACCCGGTGGGCAATATCGTCAGCCTCGAAGACAAAACCCAGGCCGTGACTTACTTCAATCAGCAGCGCATCGAGCCGGTCAGCCGCTATCGCTATGACAGCCTGTATCAACTGGTTCAGGCCAAAGGCTGGGAAGTCAGCCAGCCGAGCCATGGCCCGGCATTACCGGATCTGCTGCCCACACCGCTGGACCCGAATCAGCGGCGCAACTACATCCAGACATTCAATTACGACGCGGCGGGCAATCTGCTCGCCCGTCATCACAGCGATGCGCCGGGTTTTTCGATGTTTACCTCTGCTTACAGCAATCGAAGTCTGGGGCAGCGCGACGATGCCTCGCTGCCGGGAGAACCGCAGATTTCGGAAGGATTTGATCTCGCTGGCAATCAGTTGCAATTGCAGCGCGGACAGGCCATGAGCTGGGATGTGCGCAATCAATTGAGACGAGTGACGCTGGTGCAACGCCAGGACGAGCCGGATGACGACGAAGTGTATGTCTACGACCGACCCGGCCATCGCTTGCGCAAAACACGCCTCAGCCAGACCTCCGGGCAAGACCTGAAATCAGAAGTGCGTTATCTGCCGGGTCTTGAGGTGCATCGCGAAGCGAACGGAAAAGAGCGGCATGTGATCATTGTCGCGGCCGGGCGTAATCAGGTGCGAATGCTGCATTGGCCTGATGGCGCTGAAAGCGATCAACTGCGTTACAGCCTGAGTGATCATCTCGGTTCCAGCACTCTGGAATTGGACGATGGCGCGGGAATTTTGAGTCAGGAGCACTATTACCCGTTTGGTGGCACGGCGTGCTGGGCGGGTAAAAGTGCGTTGGTGGCGAAGTATAAAACCATCCGTTATTCGGGTAAGGAGCGCGATGCAACCGGGCTTTATTATTATGGATATCGATATTACGCACCATGGTTGCAGCGATGGGTGAATCCGGATCCAGCGTGGGACGTTGATGGGTTGAATTTATTTCGTGTATTGAGGAACTCGCCCGTTTCCCTGCGGGAGTACACAGGACTTAGTCCGGTGCCTCCAAACAACGTAACGCCTAAGCAAGAGCACCTGGATCAAGTTGATAATTTCTCAAATGACTTACCGCGTAACGCTCCTGATCAGATCCCAGAGATTAATACGGTGAAGGTCAATGAGGAATTTTTGAGTCGTGTTTCTGATTATTTTCAGAATAACATTGGCCGAATTACGCAACTCAATTCGCTTCTGGAGCACAAGCCTATAGACGCTGTAAAAATCAGCTCTGGCAGAATGATTTTTCCTGAGGACCATGGAAGTGACGGGCAGGTCATCAAGGACGAATTTATCAATGAATATCACCCGTCAGGAGTTTGGATTTTCAGAGGTAATTATAAAGAAAGCAAAACGAAGCAGTTTTTTGCAAGTGATGTTCAGCTGGTTCAGGCTGCATATATGGGTATAACTGATTACCCCTCTATGATGGTTCGTAATGAAGTGAAGAACAAGGAAACGTTGGCGGCAACCGAGAAATTTGCAAGTGATTCTATTGAGTTGAAAGAAGCTTTTTTCACAACGCCCAATGGGAAAAATACTGCGCAAATTTTGAAGGCTTTGGATATGGAAGCCACCAGCGTCAAAAGATCTGTTTCCCCTCATGCTGATTTTCCAAGTTTTTATATCGCTGTAAGACCGAAAGCGCGGGGCGGGATAGAAAAACCAAATCTTTGAGGAATCTGAAGCAGATGCTGAGTTGGTTCGGATTGTTACCTTGATCCCGTCAGTTACTTAAACGAGGAATCAACGATGAAACTTGCCCGACTCAGTGCTTTCACAGTCGTCTGACGATCTCTACCGTGGCCCTGGCCAAAGGCGGCGTTATGAGGATGAGCCAAGTGCAAAAAAATCTATGCATGGGCAAGCCTCATTGCGCTTGCAGGCTACCTCGCGCGCAGTGGGGGCCGGGTTCATGGTGTTTTTTTGAGAACACAATGAAGTTGCCCGTCGATCGCCCCTTATTGCCCGGCGCACCTGCATCCATCAAAACCACATCGGATTGATCAATCACACCCAACGCGCTGGAGTCCCCACCGTCCAGATTGACCGACCAGCCTGGTACCGCATTTAAACGGTCGATTCTGGCCATGACCTGTGCCCATTCCGGCAATGTAAATCCGGAGGAGTCGTCGCTACGGCGACTGTCTCCGATTCCAATCACCAACCGTGTGCGCTCTGGCGCGTTACTCTGGCCGGATGCAAGGCTGATCGCCGAACGATTGTTTGGCCGGTTGGCATGTCCCAGTTCTCCCGGGATATTGCGCTGGGAATCGAACTGGAACCTGGGTTGCTCAAGATGTTGCTGGGTAAATACAGCTCTACCGTCGCGGGCAAGCAATGGACCTGTCTGGATGAACGATCCATCACCCATTTTCAGATCGACATAAGTGTCAGCGTAGCCAGCAGGAACGGGCACGGAAGGTTTGTATTGGCCATCGATGAAGCTGGTGCCGATCGAAGCCCATGAAGGGTTCTGCGTGGAGGCTCGTTGGCCGTGGTTATAGAAGCCACCGTTGAGGAAGGCCGTCCACTTTGAGTCAGGTGTACTGATCGCCTGATTCAAATCGGCCGCAGAAGCTGTTTTCAGCTGTACAGGTTCATCACCACCGACTATTCGGCCTTCGTAACTCGAATCAATTGATAGATAGAAAAGTGTTCGGTCACGTTTGAAACGGCGCGACAGATCAATACCCGCCTGCGCGAAAACCTCAGCGCTTCCCTGGAGGGCGACAGCGATTATGCCGGGAGCTATTGTGACGATGTCTCGGTCTTCACGCTGATTCAAGACGCTGTCGATGGCAAACTTCCATAATCCTCGAGCTCTTTTGGAGTCCAGTCCGTCAGGGTCAATGTTAGTGACCGGATTGCTGTCGACAAACTGAAAGTAATTCAGTCCGGCCGCGTCTGCAGCCGGATCAGGGTTTAACCAGCGCTGGAACCAAGGAACGTAGTATCGATATCCGTAGTAATAAAGCCCCGTCGCATCCCGCTCTTTGCCCGAATAACGCACGGTTTTATAACTGACGGACACGGCTTCACCGTTGGACCACGCCGTGGCGCCAAACGGGTAATAGCATTCCTGAGAGATGACGTTGGCGTTTTGATCCAGTTCAACAGTGCTGGAACCCAAGTGATCCGTCAGGTTGTAACGCTGGTGATTGTTGGTGATCGGCGCTGGAGGGGCGCTCGGCCAATGCAGTACACGTGTACTACCGCCTCCGGTCGAGACGACGATGACATGCAGCTCCTCACCAGTACCACTGTGAGTGTGAATTTCCAGCCCAGGCAAATAACGGGTTTCGATAATGTTGGTCTGGCTATGGGTCTGTAGCGCGCGCACCTTGCGCACGCGCATGCCGTCGGCGCGATAGACATGACGTTCACAGTCGTCGTCAGTGCCTCTGCGTTTTACCGCTCGTACTTCGCTTAATTGATTGCGCACATTCCAATGCAGTACTTGGCCGGGTTGCAGGGTCAGCAGATTGCCGTTGGCATCGAAGCTTCGGCGAAAGTCTTCGTCTTCTGGTTCCACGCCTTCGCGTACCGGCAGGCAGCGGTTACCGTGAGCATGGGCGACCAGACGATGCCCCGGGTTTTGCGTACCAACGTGAATCAGCTCCAACAAATTATGCCCGGCGTCGTAGCGATAATGCTGGCGATAATGACTGGCGGCGGTGGGATTATCGGGGGATGAAGACGGGCCATGGTTCCTGGGACTCGCTTCCCAGCCTGTGGCTTCGATGAGTCGGGCAAGGCTGTCGTAGCGGTAATAGTTGATCGGTTCGATTCGCTGATTGGCAAAAAAACGGCACGGCAGGGCAGCGTCTTCGATGCGGGTGACGTTACCTGCCGCATCGAACGCATAACGCAGATCCTGTAAAGGTTTATTCTCGCCCAGCCGTGCCAGTTTGCGATTCAGACAGCCGTCTTCGATGTCGTAATGAAAATAATTGATCAAACCGTTGCCGGTAGATTCCTTTTGGACCTGACCGCTGGCGTTATATTGGATATCGCTAATCAGGGCTGTTGCACTGATATCAGCTTTCAGCTGTACACCGGCCTCGCGCAACTGACCGGTGAGCGTGTATCTGAAGAACTGCTGGTTCCCCTCGCCATCCGTCTGTTTGATCTGTTCGCCCATCGAACTGAAATCCCAAGTGGTCCTTGCACCCATTCCTGTTTCAAGCAAATCATCGCGCTCGTTCGCAAGCGCTGGCCAGTCTGGATCTTCCAGCTTGCTCAGAAAATGCCGAGTCTGCTGCACAACCCCACCCGTCAATCCGAACTGTTCGAACAACTGTGTGCCGGCCGGATCATCGTGCCGTATCAGTTGCCCGCACTGGTTACGTGTGGCGAACGCCGGATCGCTGCCGCCATAACCATAACGCTCCGCGCACAAAGGCTGGCCGTCGCGGGCGTGTTCAAACAGTGCCAGTGGCCGCCGTTGTTCGTCGTACTCGATTGTGCGTTGGCTGCCACGGCCATCCCAACCGTGCAGCGCTTGACGCGCTTCACCCAACAGGCTGACGCGCCACCCGGCATCGACACTCTGCGTAGTCAGGACCTGTCCGGTCAGTGAATACACCGTGATGAGGTTGGCCGGGGCTGACGTGTCGGCGAACAAACGTGGATCTCGCTGCGCCACCAACCGCCCGGCAGCGTCATGGTGACGGGTAGTGATGCGCGCCTCAGGCTCGCTGGCGTCCTCGCGCCAATAGGCCACCTGGCGCACCGGCAAACCACGACTGTCGATGGCGGCGAGGTTCGGCGTCTGTGCATGGATGCCCGGACTCATGACCACCAGTTTCGCCTCCGTTGTTCCGGTGGAGGCTCGAACAAATCATTTTCGTCGAAGGCCACGTTGCACCAGATCCAGTACCAGATTTCCCGGCGCAGGTTTTTCATCGTCGGCTGATTGCCCTGCAGCATTTTTTTTCGCCAGCACGGTTTCGGTCGGGCGGCCCGCGGCGTCATAGAACTGCTGATCATGAAAGGCATGCGCGCGCATTGAACGGTCATTGATGTAGCGCGGCTGATCGGCGAAATAGGGTCGGTAGATCCGCACTTTTTCACCTTTGTTGTTGTACTCCACCGGTTCGCTGACGCGCCAGCGTCTCGGCACCTCGGCTTCTATCGGTTGGCCCTCGGCGTCGAGGATCAACTCGCCTTTTTCATCGACCTGCCAGGATTTGCCCGGTTCGACTTCCTGCTTGGTCTGCAACGGGCGGCCGAAGCCGTCGAGACAGGCAATACTGACCCGAACCTGCAGCTCGGGGTCGTCGGGGTACCGGTCCGCCAATAGCGCGACGTGGTACACCGGTTCGCGTTGCGCGGCGTTGATCTGCTGCTGCAGCAGCGTCTCGTTGGCGTCGGGATTTTCCAGGCCTGCGAGGTGCTGTCGGGCGTGGTCGCACAAGTGCCCGCTGGGCAGTATGAAGCCTCGACTCTTCGCCCACGTCATCCAGTCCTCGGTGAGCGGCGTGACGCTGGAAACGCGGCCCATCCAGCTGAACGTGTCCCAGAAACCGGCGCTGGCAAACCGGCCGATGGCGTTTTTCGGGGCGGCAATGGCAATCATCGGATCGCGATCCGGCGGCGGCACGTAGCTGCTCAGTGGGTCGAAGCCCACCGGCTCGCCCAGCTCGGTGCCATGGAACTGCTGACCAGTGGCTCGCCGAACGCGTTGTAGCGCGCCTCCTGGATATTGCGGTTGGCGTCCTCGATGGCCGCCGGCAGGAAGGTGCGGTAATCCACGTCGAGGCTGCGGGTGGTACAACCGTCGGGCAAGGTCACGGCGGTGGTCAGGCACCCGTACGGGTCATAGCTGATCAGGGTTTCGCCGTGACTGCGGGTTTCGCGGTATTTCTCCACGTTATAAAAGCGGTCGAACCCCTGGTAAATGGGGAAGCCTCGGTGCACCGACCACAGGTAGTTTTTCGCATCGTCCGGATCGGCGATTGCTGTCCCGGCGGCTGCCGGCAAAAACAGCGGCATGATGTGATAGCCGACTTCTGGCGATTCGAGTTTTTCTTTCAGATTGAAGGGCATTTCGCCGTCGGCATTCTTGAGTTTGTCGTAAGCGCTCAGGGCGACGGCATCCAGTTCCGCCGTTTCCAGATAACCGGGTAAACCGGCAAAGGTGGCCTCACCGGGCTCCAGCGTCTGGGCGTTATCCGGGTTGATGTAGCGCTGCAGCGACAGGCCGGCCAACACGGCCTGTTTCGCCCATTCGCCATCGTCGTGGCTCATCTGCAAAAAATGTTCGTGATTGATGTTTTGCGCACTCAGCGCGTTTTTTTCCAGCACCAGCACATTGTTGCGCTGTTGGAAGGGCAGGCCCAGGCGCCATGCCTCGATATCCGGCAAGTGGATCGGTAGCGCTCTGGTTTGGCTCAGATACCATTTCTGTTGGGCATTGTCATGGGCGTCCCGCCACCAGCTCTGCTGATGTTCATCGCTGAACGGTGGCGTGTCGGTGGGGACCCTGCGTCGCGGGTAGTTCACGGTGAAACCGTGCAAGCTGCTGCCGTAGGCGTCCCACTCAAGGCTCAGTTGGTGCCGGCACAACGGATCGTCGGCCAGCGATGGCTCGTATTGATAGCTTAGCGATTCCAGATCCAGCGGCAAAATGACGGCGTAGGGCTGATGCTTGCCTTTGGGCCGTATTATCCGCGCGCCGTAGCGATGCGCCTGAACCACATAGGGCACGGCGGTCTCCGGGTTATCGTCCGCCGCGTAGATCTCCGAACGCAGCACCCGGCCGCTCAGGGTGCGAGCGATCTCTCGGGCGCTGTCGTTATCGGCCACAGTGAAGGATTGCGCTGCACCGTCATTGACGTGGTAGTTCTGCAGCAAAGTCGGCTTGAGTTCGACCGCTTCAACGTCGCCAGCGTAGTAACCGCTTCTCGGCGGGTCGATCGCCTCGCCGGTGTGGAACCAGGTCTTGCTGAGGATGGGGGCGGTGAAGCCGATGGTCGCACGCTCGGCCACCGTTGCTTCGGTGTCGTTTTGCAGCAACAGACGAAAACCGCGAAATTCGCGCTCGAAGCGGTCGTAGTAGCCGCCGCGATAACGAAAAGTCTGCGTCAGGGTGTTGCCGGTGATCTCATCGTGCTGGGTCTGCCGGCTCACCAGGTGCATGGCCAGCGGCAGCGCCGACGCCGGATGTTCAATGCCAGCGGCTTGCTGCTCGCGTTTTTCGTCCAGCCATTCCTGCGCCGAGCTGCGATAGGTCACGCCGCTGCTGGCGCCCATGTTGTTGCAGCTGCGGTTCAACAAATAGGGCTTTGCTTTGATGAAGTCGCAGCGCCAGTGCCGTGGCGACATGTGCGGCAATGTCACGATCAGGCTGGAGCAGCCCACACCTTGCAAATCGGCGGCGCTGACCTGCCAGAGTGAGTCGTAGGCCAATCCCTGCGGCCAGGCCAAATCGACGGAGACTTGTTCGAAACCTTTACCGGCGTGGTTCATGAACACCCGCAGGCGTTCGGTTTCCAGGTAGATCAGATCGGCCGCGCCCGAACCGTCGAGGTCGGCCAGCAGCACCTGTGACGCGTTGAACTCGCTGTAGGCGAAGGGCAGGGCGCACAGCACGAAGCCCTTGCCGAACCGTCCACGTCCCAGATTCGGCCAGCATTTGACTTCATCGTGGCGGATGCGCACCAGATGTTGCTGACCACTGCCCAGCACATCGGCAAATGCCACGAGTTCGGTTGGCGAATTGCTGAGCACGGGCAGGTCATCGTCTGTGCCTGTGGCAGTTTTTTCGGTATGAGGCACATCGACGCCGGCGGCGAACCCGGCGGCGCGACGGTTGGCATACAGACGTACACTGCGCGGACCGATCAGCGTCAGGTCGCTCAGACCGTCACCCATCAGATCCGTCATTTGTGCCATCGAATGGGAAAATTCGGCCGGGAACGCATCGAAGGGCAGAAAACCAGACCAGTTGCGCTGCGGGTCGAGCGTAAAATAACCGCACATTCCTGGCGCGACGAGCAGCCAGTCGAGCCTGCCGTCGCCGGTCAGGTCGGTCAGGGATTGATGCACCGGTTTGTCGCGATCAGCCGTAGGCGCATGTTCCAGGCGTTGCCAGTCGCTGTAGTCGACTTCATCGCCGCCGGCCTCTGCGCGCAGTGGCTCACGGTAATACCAGGCCTGGTCATAGCGACATAGCACGCCTGACAATCCCTCACCGTACAGATCGACCATTTGGTATTGCTGGCCGTCATTGAGCCCGGGCATGTCGGGAAATCTTGTCCAGCCCTGCACGGTCGGCTCGAGATCGAATGTGTTGTAAGCGAACTCCATCGGTGGCCGGCTTTCGATCTGGCCGAGGCCGTCATGGGCCTGTTGGTGCGCGGCACTGAGCTGGTTGTAGCCCAGCGGACTGCAGCGGTATTGCAGCAGCAGGCGCTGCACCAGCACCGGGTCTTCACCCAGTTCGGGAAACTGATGAAACATCAGCACCTGGCGGCAGAGACGCCGCGTCCCCAATTCGAAACCGTAGGCGTAAATCCAGAATGGGTCACTGCGCTCGGGCCAGGTCTGTTGTTCCGCGAAGGTCGGCACCTGTTGCAGATCGGTGCTGCGCTCGCCGTAATCGAACAATAGCTGACAGTGCCACTGCGGCGGTTCCCGGCGACCGGCCTGCCAGGCGTACAGGTGCGGATCAGCGGTTACATTGCAGTAGCACACGCGGCTGAGATAACGCTGCGCACGGTAATCGCGAAACTGCGGTGCGACAGGCGCTTCGGTGTCGGCCTTGTATTGATAAACAATGTGCTCGCCGCAGGTGTTGAGGCTTTCGTCGATCAGCCAGACCCCGACTCGCTGCGGATCAGCTGGGTCGGCGCGGCGTGACAGGGCAGTGCTGCCATACATGTGCAAACTGCCGTCGGCACCGTGGAGCAGCCAGAAACCGGGCGTGTCGGTGGCGCTCGACCAATGCTCGATCAGGGTGAACGCGCCTTCGACCCGCGGCCAGTGGCGCACGACGGTGTAAGCAGTGGTCAGGGGCAGGCCGTTGTAGGAGCTGGCGCTGCGAGAAATCAGCGTGCCGTCGCTTTCATTACGCTCGGGCATCCATACGTCACCGTCAGGCCCGACCACCTCATCAGTGCCGTCATACGCTGGCACGCCTTTGACCGTGCGCAAGGTGACTGCATTGACCGTCAGTTGCCAGCCAATCCCGCAAGGGCTGTTGCCGGTGCCGCTGCTGTAACCGAGCCCCAGCGCAGGGGCAAAACCGCGCCCGGGGAAATCGGTAGCGGCAACTCCAGCGATGCGGTGCCCTTGGTGCCCACACCGGCCGAGCCCTTGCCGATGCTCTGGATGGCACCGCCGCCCTTGGGCAGGGTCGGGGTGTTGATCTGCATTGTCGGGGTTTGCGGCTGCTCTTGTTGGTTCATAGCGAACCGCCTTCGCAGCGCGCGGTGTAGCTCACGTGCACAATGATATCGGTGAGGGATTTGAGCATGAGCTCTTGAGATTTGTCGTTCGGAAACGTCAGGCTCCAGGCAGAAATGGCTCCGGTGTACTCGAACGGCAGGTAGCGTTCGTCCTGGAAATTGAGCTGGAACATGCCGTTGTCTTGCAGCGAAGTCGACAGGGCGATCTGCTGGCTCACCCGCAGATTATCCCGGGTATTGCTGCCCGGTTTGGCCGCCATTTCTACCTTGCTGCGAGTCTGTTTCAGCACCGCGCAAATATCCTGATAAGGTCCGATTACACCGGGCAGGGTCACGCTGATGGTCTTGATGCGGCGCAGATAATGATTCTCTCCGGCGTAATCATCCTCGAACATTTTGTGCGTCAGTTCGAATTCGCACGTGCCGTCGGTTTCCAGCGAAGTCTTGATCTCGGCCCAGGTTTTATTCAGGGAGGCATCGGGGTCCTTGGCCTTCAATTCTTTAAGCGATACGGTTTTTCTGATTTCCAGATCGCGGCGGTTGTGCTGCAAATAGCTGCTGTACATCTGTTGCAGATTCATTTTCAGCACTTCCCCCGCACCGAGGCCGCGGTAGGTGGCATTCCACGCGCCGGGGCGGACGAACGACTGGGTGAAATTACCCATCTCGTATTGCCAGCAGGCTTCGGCGGCCTGGCACAGAGACTGCGCAGTGGTAAAGGCGGTGCTGTAGAAACCGGCGAACTTGCTGTTGAGCCAGTCGTAGGTCTGGGATTTGCTGAAGCGGTTGCTGCTCAGCAGGAAGTCATGGGTGGCCTTGGCCTGGTTGAGTGCCGTTTGTGCCTGGCGCAGTTGCAGTTGGGTGGCTTTGTGTTGTTCTTCGAATAGGGCGAGCTGGGCTTTGATTTGTTCGGCTTCGAGTTTTGACTGGTCCTGGGCTTGGGTCCATTCCTGGTTGCGGCGCCGGAAATATTCGAGGCGGTCGGTGAGCTGAGCAGCGGTATAAAAACCCGATGAAACTCCAAATAAAGTTTCCGCGACGTCGCGCAATGAGCCTTCCGGACGTGCACCACCGCTGGCTGTGCCGATGATGTTGGGTGCGTTTTTCAGGGTTTCTCCATACGCTAGGGTGAAGTGGCCAGCGGCTTGAGCCGCCCCCCAGAAAATGGAATGCTGTCACCGTTTTTTCCCAGTCGCTGACGCCGTCGTCCACCAATTTTTTATAGTAGGCAACCCTGCCCTTGATCATCGTCTGACTCGCCAGCAAAACCTCCTTGTTTTTCTCATCAATCTTCATGGCTTGCGCTTGTATATCCACCGCCACCTTCGCCAGATTCCACGCTTGTTGCTGTTGCAGTTCCAGGTATTGCGCCTGCTCCTTGCGCTCAATCAGCGACAACAGCGTCGAGCCGAACTGGATCACGCTGTCGACAGCGTTCTGCGCCAAAGCGAACATGAAACTGAAGCGGTAGTGAGGAATCTGTGGCGTCAACAACCGACTCAGCGCCGCGCCGGACAAACCCTGGCCCCAGGCATTGAGCAGGGCGCGCGGATCGAGCGGTGTCGCGAACAACGGCAGGTGCAAGGGCGCGCCGGCCATGTCGAGGTTGTGCCGCAAATTGTACAAGCGACTCTCGGCTCGGTCCCAGCGCTTGATCAACTCGGGATTGAACGGACGCCGCAGATAGGGATTGTCGACGCTCGCCAGCGATGTGTCAGCGCCATAAGACCGCAGACACAAGAGTGGCGCTGGCTCGGATTGCGGGGCGGTGCCGATGCGCAGTGGCGGCTGTTCCTGCCGCTGGTGCTGCAAGGCGACAAGTTGCTTTTCGAACTCACGCAGATCGTCATTTTTCGCCGAACTCAATGCCTCCAGCGTAACCGGTACCCAGTCGTCGGCCTGGCGCACATCGGGGCGTGGTCCGAGCAAATCGAGAATGTGCACATAGCGTAATTTGGCTTCCGCGAGACCGTCCGGGGTCAGCTCCCCATAAGCCTGGTCAGCCTGATTGCTTTCGATATCGATGTAGAGGCCGTATAAGGCTTTTTTGAAATGCACCGGAAAGCTCAGGGCAATCTGATGCGGATCGTCAGGGTAGAGAATCGCCTGGCTGGGGTCTGCCGGGCCTGGCCACACCGGTTGCTCCAGCGGCACGGCCTGCCAATAACCAGGATGCCCGGGGTCAGCGCTTTGCCGCGCCGGATTGAACAGATAAGCCAGCCAGTGTTTCGCTTCGTCGTATTGCTGTTCCTCGTTCAAGCGGTACGCCACCAGCCATGGCAGATAGAGAAACAGCTCTAGGAAATACAGGTAGTACGCCCCGGAAAAATCCATCGATTGCGCACCAAGGCCGTCGGGGATCGGCGGTTCAGCGTGTTGTGTCTGGGTTTCCCAGCTCAGCAGGTTGTCCATGCCGCTCTCGGCGAGGTTGATCAATTGCCGGGCGAAGGTGGTGTTCATGCGCACAGGTGCCCTGACACCTCCTATGGGTTTATGGCCGTCGCTCAGATGAATACTTGAACCGCTGAAGTCAATGAACTGCGCTTTGCCCAGTGAAGCGCTGTCCCCCAGAGACGGGTTGTCCACGTCGTTGATGCTGGGGGCTCTTGGCAAGGCCGCAGAGAGCACTTCGCCCCAGCCGACGGTCAGCATTTTCAGGGCTCCGCCAACCAGTGTGCTTGTCAAAGGAGTGCGGTCGTAGACGAGTACCCCGTAGATAAGCGGAATTTTCACGTCCTTGGGTTCGTCTGGCCATGTACCAGGCCAGCCTTCGGGTTGCAAGGTGGACTGATCGATGGAGAACGAATAGGTCAGGGTCGAATCCAGTGGAAGGACATCGACCACTTGAGTTTGAGCGAGCAGGCGCATTCCGGAAAAGGTTTCCGGAGGCTGGTCTGGAATGAAAGACAGAGGATGAGCAATGAAAAACTGGTACCCGTGTCCCCACGAACCGCTGGCATTACGAACAGCGGGTTCATGAAGCTGTATTTGCGACTCGCTGGTGGTACGTCGCCAGAAGGTTTTGAAGAAGACGTCTGCGCCTGTCATCAAGTGGTAGAGGATTTCCCGGTTCGCCCACTTGCCTGCCACGCAAGCGGTTCCTCCCTTTGCAGTGGCAGGAACTCTGAACTCGGTCGGTAAGTTGAAATCCGCAATCAGACTTCGAATAATATCGGGCGTTCCTGTAAAGCAAAAAGCTGCATCGTCTACGTTCATGAAGTCGGTGCCTACCGGCTGGATAGTTGAGCCTGGAAGCAATGTCACCCAATCGTTATATACATCGGCAGGGTCGAATCTTAGCGTTATCTTGAACAACAAGGTCGCAGTGTCCGGGACGTCATAAACGAGGATTTGCAGTTCTCGATAAGGTATAAAACCAGATTCCAGTCTTACAGTCAGCGTGATGTCGGAGCTGCTCCGGTTGTAAATAAGGTCGACATTTTTCTCGCTGGTCCTGATGCGCGATTGCCAGCCACTGAAATTCCAGGTGTCGATCTCTTTAGCGGGAGTTTGATGCACTACGCTACCAAACTCAGGCGTGCCAGACGGCAGCCAGTATTGGAAGCGCCCGGCATTTTTTTCCTGAAGGGCAAATGTATTGCCAATCAGTAAAACATGGGCCTGGCTGTCCTCAGCCACTCTCGCGGGAATTACCGTATTCACTTTGGTGACGCCCACCGCCCCTGATAACGGAAACAGCGGCGTCGTATTGAAGTTCTTGTCAATACGCACCGTTCGCAGGAAATCATATTTGTCGGTGCCTGGTTCGCTGCTGCCCTGATAATGTGAATACAACATGAGAACCATCGACTCCGGGGACGTCGAATGGTCATACACCACGATGGTTTGGGTCTCTTGTTGGATCTCTTCTATTGGTCGATCAACCAGCGCCTTGGTTGTGCAATAACTCTCGACATAGGCCCGCGGCGCACTCCAACTGTCATCGTATTTCTTGTAACTGGCATACAAGCGAAAGCGTGGGTGGGGTTTCAGAGTGTCTGCAGCTCTTGTCCCTGGTTCTCCAGATTCAAAGGCGTCATCATCCTGAAGTTCAACCTCGGCCCATACGATGAACAAGCGGTTGTTGAACCAGCACGGGCGAATGGTATGTTCCAGCGCTTTCTCGGAAATCGGCACATTGGCCTTCTGCCAATCCGACCAGGCGTTGGGTAGCGGTTTGTCGTATTTGACCGGGGTTTCATCTGGCGTGCCGGCCGGTTGTTTCACTGCCCGTTGCGACATGTCCAGCGAGCGCCAGTAATAAGCGTTTTCCGCCGGTGATTTGCCGACAAAGTAATAGGTGCTGTTGGCGAAATCTTCACCGTCGATATAACCGTTGCAGACTTTCAGGTTGGCAACTTCTTCAAACCGCGCCAGGTAGGCGAGCACGGCGGTCTGCACGGTCTCCGGCTGAATCTCCGCCTGCTTGAGGTCGTTTTCCAGCTGCTCGAAACTGGCGGTCTTGGACAGGCGCAGGGTCGGGTCCAGATAAATGTCTGGAAAATGGTGCAACTGCTGTATCGCCGACCAGATCGGGTAGCGATTGAGCCCGTCGCGCCAGGTTTTGCTTTGTTGGGGCGTGAGGCTGTCATTGCTGTAACCGGGCTCCATGTTGAGGAGCAGGCCGTTGATCAATTGCTGATAACTGGCAATCGCGCAGGCTACCGGACTGGTCGAAACATTCTGGGTGACCAGCACATCAAGTAACCAGTACTCATAAAGGTCGTTGGCTGTCTTGATCTGCAGGTTCAGTTTTTGCTCGATGAGGTATTCATCGTTAGGCACGGCTTCGTGCAAATAAAGCGCGAGCATTGCGTCACGCAATGCTTCGTTGAGAGGCGCGTCAAAAGAGTTCGTCATGATCGTTCCTTAGTCAGTGGCCATTGCGGCAGCGGCGGCGGAGTGAGTGGCCATGACCGCTTGACCTACGGCTTTCCAGTCCTCCAGCGAGCTGGTGTCGGTCAGATCGGTGGCTTGCAGCAGCGCGGTAGCGGACAAACCGCTGGCCTGGCAGGCAGCCTGGCAGCGCCGTACCCAATCGACGTGAGCCATGGAACTGGCGCGTTTGTCGGGCAGAATGTCGGTCAGTGTGCTGATTTCCGCCTCCGACCATTCCAGCAGGTGGGCCAGCGCCGCATTGGCGGTTTCGCTGGCGAGCTGGCGCAAAGCCTTGTTCTTCAGTTGTACCTTGGGTGGGTTGGCACAAGTGAAGTAGCTCAGCAGGCTGTCCTCCGGTTGGCTCTGGCTATGGAACCAATGACTGAAACGCTCGAGCAGGTAGAGGTCGGAGAGCGTTGGTTCGCCGCCGCTGCCGGTGTATTGCACACCACCGAGCCAGGCCGGGTTGACGACAAACGCGCGTAAGGCGCTATTGCTCAACCGCAGTTCTACGATGATTTGCGCGTGGCGCGATACGCGCTGGAAATGCTCGATAAGCACCTCCAGCGTGTCCTCCAGGGCAGCGAGCAAAATGCTGTAAATCGAAGAGTGTGCCCAATGAATGACCGCGTTGCAGCGATCTGCCGGGAGTTGCGCGGTTTCCTGGAACAGGCCTTCGAGCAGTTGGCTCTGATGGTCATGGGCGCGGAGCAGCAAGTCGATGAGTTTCGCAGCGCATGCGGCTTTGACTTCGGGCTGCAGAATCAGGTGCTGGAGCAATGACGCCACTCCAGTCTCCAGCCAGCCGATCGGTTCGTCCATCAGCGTCAAAGGCTTGTCCAGGCCAGCTATCAGTCCTTCGGAACTGATCAAGTCGTGATCATCGAGTAACTCGAACCAATTGATTTCACCCCCAGAGTCGCCATTTCGGGGCGGAAGTCCCAACGCAGCGACTTGCTCTTTGGTGATCAGGCTTTGGCGTGTGTCGCGCTGTAATTTCACCAGTCGCGCGCGCAGATCGTCAGACAATGTCTCTTCAGTTAAGCGGGTGCGGCGAGCATCCTCCGGTGTATCGGCACGCAGCAGAGCGGGCGGCCCCAAGCGCTGCTGCAAGCGATCAACGGTTTGCTGGCTCTGCTTGAGCCAGTCAAACGCCCAGTGCAAAATCATCAGCACATCGAGAATGTCGGGTGCTGGCGTTTCCGTCCTGGCACTCAAATGGCCGCCGACCAACGCGGTCAGGAACGCTTTGCCTCCCAGCAGTTTCGCCAATGTCAGCACCTCGGCCACCGAGTGGCCAAATAACTGCGCCACCAATGTCTGACGATAGAGTGAAGAGATAGTCGGCAAGTCGCGGCGCAGTGAGCCGAAATGGTCGTTGGTTTGCGCGGCAATCAACAAGAACGAATCTTCGGTCGGCTGCACCTTCAGGCCGGCGCACAACTGCAGCACGGTTTTCAGCGTGGCGGCATCGCCGGATGTTAGATCGATAACGCTTTGATCGAGAATCAGCGGCGTGTCGAACAACTGGACGCGATTGAACACCTGATCGAACAACGGCACCTGGTCCTTGCCACTGGCATAGGGGCTGAGGTCGTGCATCAGCGCTGCGAATTGTTCAGGTTCTATGGAGTAGTGATGGTTGAGGTAGCGATAGACGCCTAGCGCACGCAGGGTATTTTCGTTGAGTTCCATGCCCAGGTTGGCTTCGCCTTCGGCACGTATGGCGCTGATGATCAAGGTGTCGAGATGGGCGAAAGGAATGCCGGTCCAGCGATGCAGACGGGCCATTCGCTGCAGGCGATCGAGACGGTCCAGCGAGACTTTGGTCAGGCGCCATTGTGTGCTGTCCGCCGACGCTGTCTGCTCCAGCCCGATGGCGTTGTCCGAGTCATCGTGCAGGACTTTCTCGGGGGACGTTTCCTGCTCACGTTCGTACAGCTCGGTGCCGGGGCCGGTGCCATTGACGTAACAGGCGCCGTAGCGATCTGGATAAGAAAACTCCGATACCCTGTCGGTGGTTCGCCGTTGCGCACCGACGTTGCGGGCTGGCTGCAGGTCAGGGCAACTCGGCGACACGCGCACCTCGAACCTGCGGCGAGCGACAAGTTGCTCGACTTGTTCCGCATTCAAGCCAGTGCGTTGCATGAAGTCGGTCATCAGGGTCAATTGCCACACGGTCGAATCGCTGTTGGCCTGGATACCGTAGCTTCTTTTGAGAAAGTCCTGCTCTGTGCTTGTCAGGCTGTATTGCTCATCCAGTGTCAGGGCGAAGCGTTGCCTGGCCAGACGGACCGGTTCGGCCGCGGTTCCGGTGACGGTGATCAGTTCAAATCTGGCGATATATCCCTGTTCTGTGGGCGTCGGGAGGGTAGTCGCCTTGAAATGCGCAATGATGGAGTTACCGGCAGCGTGCAGACGATTCACCAGCCATCCAGCCCCTGGCGGGGCCGAGACGTTTGAGCTCAGATCGATACTGGCGAGCTGGGTCCCGGCGTCGTTGTGAAAGGTCAGTGATACTGCGGTTTTAGCGCCAGTTGCATCGGTTGGCGTGTCCGCCAACGGTGTTGCGGTCACGATATCTGCCTGCCCCGGCAGCAGCAGATAACATCTGCTCTGCGTGGTATGCGGCCGCAGATAGGCGGTGAGGGGGCTTTGCCAGCCATCGATCAGATCACTGCGGGTCAGATAAAAGTCGCTGAATACCGAGGGTTCGATCAGCAATTGCTGTTGTTGTGGACTCAACCCGCACAGCAGCCGTTGCGCCTGTGACGCCAGTTGCTGTAACTGCCCGTAATCGTTGGCTGCTGCCTGTTTGATCGGAAGCAACAGGCTGGCCAGGTAATTCAATTCGCCCAACTGCGGCTTTTTATCGTCAAGGCCCAAACGGCATTGGTGGTGATAGAAGTTATAGGGCAATTCGAAAGGGTAGTGCCGATCAGCCAGGACTTCATGGATAGAGCGAGCTTTGTCGGCAGGATTGCGATCCAGCCACGCGCGTAGATGACGCTCCAGTACCTCGTTGACGATTTCCAGCATCGGCCTCGGAGTGAAGGTGCTCTCGTGAGTGATCAACAGGTCCTTCAAATCAGGACGACGCTTTTCCATCAAGAGGCGCAGGGTGTCGGTACTGGTATCTTCCAGCTGGCTGGCAAATATTCTCAGTGCAGATAAATAAGCGACAGGTCCGGTCGCGTCGGCAATAGCCCCCACCTCGCAGTACTCGTCCCAGTTCTCCTTGAACTGCCCCTGAAAAGTCGGACCCGACGGCACCAGTGCGCGAAGGCCACTGCGTCGCGCCAACTGCTGAACTGTCCCTGAAGAGGTTTTGTATTCACGATACAAACGCGCAATCAATGCCGCGTATCCCATCGCGTTGTCGTAAGCCAGGTCAGCGTTGGCATCGCTGTACCGGGCGAGCTGACGGGCGAATGCCGCCTTGGGCAACAGCACGATATCGAAGACCGAGGTGAAGCCCATTTTCTGCATGGCCGTGGCGAAGGTGTTGCGGCCCTTTTTCACTGGGGCTTCAGGCTTGATGAGCGCGTTTAACAGTGAGGGGGTGTCGGCCATGACTTTGGATCTCCTGCCGAAAAGGGAGGCATCCGAGAATGCCTGGCAGGATCAAGATAGAGGCAAAAGAATGCGGCGTAACCTGTCAGACTTTACAGGTTCACGGTTTTTTTTAGATCGTGTCGCAATAAAAGGACGTTCTTATCCTGAACCCGTAATAACGTATTCCATGCTCGACCATTCGTCGGCACTGACAGAGTTGACAGGTGTGTGTAGGCGTTGAATGGAGTTAAAAGTCGCGCCATTGAGGCCGGTAATTGCGCCGCCAGAATGGGAGCGATAGGGATGGATGATAAAAACGCACTACAACCGAATGGGGCGTGGGTGGCACCGCTAATCCTGTCACCTTTGGATAATTCAACAGTCTCGCCTTTTGGGTTCAATATCGTAGCTTTAGCCCCTGCACTGGCTGATAGTTGGAAAATCGAATGTTGGGGTGAAGCAACTGACCATCATGGTTACGAGGATGAGTGGGTAAAGTTGGAGCATTGGGTACCCGATATTGCTTTTGATCGCTTTAATGCCTATTTCAATTTCAGAGTCAGGTACAAACAGGCTTGGCTCTGGAGTGATTGGGCATATTGTTACAACTTGCACGTACCCGATCTTAAACCGCCCAGGCCGACCATCAACTTGCCGCCTTACCCGGCTGCGGTCAAACAGGCGCTGACCATTACCGGCGTCGTGGCAGGCAACGTCACGCTGCAAATGTCCACCGATCTACACGCACCAGTGGTTGGCAGTTCCACTGGTAGTGGCAACATGCGCACTTTTACGCCAACCACGAACTGGGCAGCAGGCCTCAATTGGGTCAAGGTCGTTCAAACCGTAGGTGGCTTGGCTTCAGACCCGAGCGATCTTGTATCCATTGGAGTAAGGCCATCCATACCCGGCATACCTGCGCCACCCAGTCCTGCCTCAGCAAGACAGATACTGACCATTACCGGCGTCGTGACAGGTAACGTCACACTGCAATTGTCTACTGAAGAAGGCACACCGGTTGAAGGCGGTTTCACTGGCAGTGGTGCAACTCGCACTTTCACACCAACCTACGACTGGGCTGCAGGCATTCGGGTCAAGGTCGTTCAATTCCTGGATGGTGTGCCTTCGAATCCGAGCAATCTTGTTTTTATTCCAGTGAAACCGTCCAGACCAGTCATCACACCGCCCCCCAGCCCGGCCTCGGTCATGCAGGCACTGGAGATAAGCGGAGTCGTGGCAGGTAACATCGCGCTGCAAATGCACACCGAGGATGACTCACTGGTGGATGGCGCTTTCATAGGTGGTGGAAACATACGCAGTTTTACACCAAGCTTGCGATGGGATGCAGGCACAACCCGGGTCAACGTCGTTCAAACCGTAAATGGCGTGGCTTCGGATCCGAGCGATTTTGTTTCCATCGAAGTGAAGCCATCCAGACCCGCCATTACACCGCCGGTCAATCCGGGCCCAGCAAGACAGATACTCACCATTACCGGCGTCGTGGCAGGTAACGTCACACTGAAAATATCCACCGAGGCAGACGAACCGGTGGATGGCAATTTCAGCGGCAACGGCAGCACACGCAATTTCACTCCAACAGCCGACTGGGTTCCAGGCCGGGTCAAGGTCGTTCAAACCGTAGGTGGTGTAGATTCGGATCCGAGCGATCTTGTTTCCATTGTAGTTAAACCACCCAGACTGGTTATTACTCCGCCACCCAGCCCGCCCGAGATCAAACAGGCGCTGACCATTACCGGCGTTGTAACAGGCAACGACATGCTGAACTTGTACAATCAGAAGGACGCAACGGTCGGTGGCTTTTTCACTGGCAGCGGAAGCACACGTACTTTTATGCCAACTTCGAACTGGGTAGCAGGCACCGGGGTAAAAGCCGTTCAAACGGTAGATGGCGTGGCCTCGGATCCGAGCGATATTGAGTACATTGGAGCGAGACCAGAAAAACTTACCATCGAATATCCCCCTATACCGGCTTCACCAAGACAGAAACTCACTTTTACCCGTCTCATGGAATTTGCCACGGTGCAAGTCGCCACTGAGGAAGGCGATACGGTGGAAGGTCATTTCACGGGCGGTGTCTACGCTAGTTTTACGCCAACTTCGGACTGGCCAGCAGGAGCCACCGGTCTCAAGGCCCGTCAATTCGTGGGGGCATGCCTTCATATTGGAGCAATCTTGTTTCAATCAGAGTGAAGCCATCCAAACCGGCCATCACTTTGCCGCCTGATCCGTCCATGCCGAATCAAGCGCTGACCATTACTGGCGTCGTGGCAGGGAACGTCAACCTGCGCCTGTATACAGAGAAAGACGTAACGGTGGCTGGCGATTTTACTGGCAGTGGAAGCACACGTACTTTTACGCCAACCTTGGACTGGGCTCCAGGCATCAATCGTGTAAAGGTTGTTCAAATCATAGACTTAATGGGTTCGGATCCGAGCGATCACATCTCCTTCTCAGCGAAGCCATCCAGACCCGCCATCACACCGCCACCCAGCCCAGCCTCAGCAATACAGGCACTGACCGTTACCGGCGTCGTGGCAGGTGTCGTCATGCTGCAAATGTCTACGGAGCGAGATGCACCGGTGATTGGCAGTTTCACCGGCAGTGGCAGCACGCGCACTTTCACGCCGACAGCGAACTGGGCGGCGGGTACAACGCAAGTCAAGGTCGTGCAGACCGTTAATGGTGTGGTTTCCGATCCAAGCGATCTGGTTACCGTGAGCGTGAAGCCATCGAAGCCAGTCATCGTGCCGCCACCTGACCCGGCTGCCAGTAATCAGGTACTGACCATTACCGGCGTCGCGACCGGCACCGTCATCCTGGAAATGTTCGACGCCGCAGATGTAGCAGTGGCCGGTAGTTTTACCAGCAGCGGTAGCACACGCACTTTTACGCCAACAGCGAATTGGGTTGCCGGTGCGACGCAAGTCAAGGTCGTGCAGACCGTTAATGGTGTGGTTTCCGATCCAAGCGATCTGGTTACCGTGAGCGTGAAGCCATCGAAACCAGTCATCGCGCCGCCACCTGACCCGGCTGCCAGTAATCAGGTACTGATCATTACCGGCGTCGCGACCGGCACCGTCACCCTGCAAATGTTCACAGAAACCGACGACAATGTGCTTGGCGATTTTGCTGTGAACGGCGCCGGTTGCGTTTTCACGCCTCAGTCGGATTGGGGGCCGGGTGAAAATACGGTCAAGGTTATACAAACAGTAAACGGTATGGACTCTGACTACAGCGACCTCTGCACCTTCACCGTTGAGGTTGGGGAGAAGCCGGAAAGCCCCGTGATTCTTGAGCCGCAAAGGGGTGGCAGGACCTCTCGATACCCGACCATCAAAATCGCCGGCCTGCAAGGTGCGTTAATTTCCGTTCGTCTCAAAGATAGCGATGTGTTGTACGAAAACATCGCGGACGCCAGCGGCAATCTCGTCTTCACCGTCATTAATCCTCTGGAGCCAGGCGAAATCGACCTCCAAGTCATGCAAGCATTGGACGGACCCGGTTCCGATTGGAGTGCTGGCCATTCATTTACGGTAAAACCACCGCCAAAACCCCCGATATTTTTAGTGCCTTCGCCGGGCGGCAACACTTTGCGTAAACCGCAGATCCGAGGTAAAGGCGAAACCGGGGAGAGATCGTTCTGTGCCATGCGAATGAAGCCGAGACGCCCATTGATAGCGTCGCGGGTTCGGTGGATTGGCGTTGGAAGGCAAAAGAGGAGTGGCCTGTTGCTTCCTATAGTGTGCGGGCACAGCAGAGAGTCGACGGCGACTGTTCCGAATGGACTGAGCCTCTAGCTTTTCTATGTCGTCGACTCCAAGTACGCGATTGGCGATGCCGCCCCGGTCATTGGTACGCCGGTTATGGGCACTGGTCAGAGCGTATTGTTGAGAGTCCAAGTGATTGATGGTGTCATTGCAGAAGCCGCCCAAGGCATCACAGTGGAATGGCGTCTCAATGGTGAGGAGGAAATACTGGCCAGTACGGAAACCGACGTGCAGGGTTGGACGCAATACCGATACACACCTGCCACCGTCGGCAAAAGTGAAGTTCTGGCTGATATTACCCGGCAGAACGACGATGTGGTGATGACCGCCCGCTACGAAGTAATGACCGCGCTGCATGACGAATGGACCAAGGAGGCCGGGCTTTATCTGGACGGCGAGCGGGTTGATCTGGCGGTAAGCGATCTGATGCTGCTGCGAAGGAACCTGCCCTATAAGCTGGAGCTGAAGGCGAACGACAACAGTACTTTGATCGGTACTACCGTGATCCTGCAGGATTTTTGGGACGCCTCGGAACGAGGCCTGACCTTCGTGCCGGATCTGGGAACACCTCAGACGATTATGCCGGGAGCATCTATTCGCTGGGATATCTCAACGAAGGAGTGCAGCACCGGTGTTTTCGGTTTGAGCGTAGTCAGCGCGCTACTGCCAGGCTGGCAGTTGCCGGGTCGCGTTGAAGGCGGAAATATGACAGACGATGTGGAGATCGATCTCGATTCGTTTACGCAAACTTTCGGGGGCGACCCGGCTTATCCCTGCCTGGGTGCGGCGCACATCATTAACGTGAAGGCAAAGCCTGACAGTCGGTTCCTTGGGCAGAAGGTGACTTTTGAGTTGAGCGCAGAAGCACTGGGTCTAGGCGTAACGGTAAGCCCGAGCACTGCGCAGACTTTGGGTGCCGAGGGCGCGTGCTGGTTGCTGGATTGCAAAAATAGCAGTCAGGCCGGCGGCTTTTCAGCGTGGTTGAGGGTGCCGGCGTGGGACTTCGATTCGTTGAAATTACCGATGTCTCTTGGGCATAACAAAGTCCGCATCGCTAAATGGTTCGGACCCAGGGAGGTGGCATTTCCGCCCGGCAATATGGAGTACGGAATTCTCGTGGAGTCGACGTTCACGGAGCGGGCTGCCGCTGGTGTGTTAGTGACAACCACTTATGACGGAAGGCCGCCTTTGTCCGGGAACACTCAGTCTGACGGTCGGTTTTCGGTTTTTTACACAGATGGGCAAAACCCCAGGTTTTCCATTCTCAACCGCTATGACGGAACTACCGTCTGAGAAACCTCGATGTCCCGGACGTAGCCAACGCCTTTTCTCGCCAGAGGAAAGGCGTTTTCATTTCTTCAAGATGAGCCATGTCGAATATCAGCTCAGTGCCGCGAGCTGTTCGATCGTCTGTGGAAAGCGCTCAACCAGACGAATCAATGTTGTCGCCTGGGCATTGGGCGTCGCTCGGCCCTGTTCCCAGTTTTCGAGCGTGCGGGTGTTGGTGCGCAGGTACATCGCAAACACCGATCGGGACAGGTTGAGCTGTTGACGGATGGCGACCACTTCTTCGGCGGTGATCGGCACCAGTTTGGGTAACTGAACCTTGTGGGTGCGCAATGTGATCTTGCCTTGGCGCTCATCGGCCAGGGCGTCGAGACCATCCATCAGTTCGGAAAAAATGTCACGTTTCATAGTGGGGTTCTCGTGTTGAGTTCTCGATCCAGCGTTTGCCTGAACAGTTTTCTCTGCGCGGGCGTCAGGTCGTCTTGATCGTTTTTGCTGTAGACGGTGAACAGCCAGAACTGATCGAAGCCTGACCACCAGTAATAAATGATGCGTAATCCGCTGCGCTTGCCTTTGCCCCGTCGTTGATCGCAGAAGCGGATTTTTCGTAGCCCTCCGGTTTCTTCGATGAGATCGCCTGCTTTGGGGTTTTTCAGTAATTCCAGTTGGAAACTGAGAAACAGGTCCTCGTCGAGGTAGTCATCGCGGTGCTTCTGAAACGCAGGGAGTTCGATAAAAAGAGCATCCATGTTTGGTACGCTGCCTACGTATAGTGTTGTCCTTGAAAAGCGAATTGGTCAAGGCCTCCGAGCCATCCTTTTCGCTGCTTATTCAACGCTAGACTCCGCTCGCAAAAACACCTGTAGGAAGCGTCTACATGTGGAGTGAGAAGAGGAGATAGAGGGGAGGGGAGACGTCGCGACTGGCGTGTCGGAAAAAGACCTCGACTCCGTAAGCCGGACCGGATGCGGCGCTCGCCACGTACTGTTTGCTGCGAAAAAAACCGCGCAAAAAAACGGCACCCGAAGGTGCCGTTTTTTGTTTCCCGTTCTAACGGAGCAATCAGCCCGCCAGACCCGCCTGCTGTACCAGCGTCAGCAATGGCTGCGGGTACACACCCAGGAAGAATGCGACCAGGGCGATGGCCAGCAGCATCACGCCGCCTGCCTTTTGCTCCCAGTGCAGTTGGGCGTCGTGTCGACGCAGGTTCGGCTCGATCAGGTACAGGGTGACCATCACGCGCAGGTAGTAGAACACGCCGATGGCGCTGCCCAGCACCAGCGCACCGACCAGCCACCATTGGTGCGATTCGACACCGCTGGCGATGATGTAGAACTTGCCGATGAAGCCCGCGGTCAGCGGGATACCGGCCAGCGACAGCATCATCACGGTCAGCACGGCAGTCAGGTACGGGCGGCGCCAGAACAGGCCGCGGTATTCGTACAAAGCATCCGCGTCACGGCCGTTGTACGGCGACGACATCAGGGTGATCACGCCGAAAGCGCCGAGGCTGGTGATCACGTAGGTGACCAGGTACACGCCGATGGCTTCCACCGCCAGACCCTTGCTCGCCACCAGCGCGATCAGCAGGTAGCCGAAGTGCGCGATGGACGAGTAACCGAGCAGACGCTTGAGGTTGCTCTGGGTCAGGGCCAGCAGGTTACCGAACAGGATCGAAGCGACGGCGATGACGCTGAGCACGTCGCTCAGCACACCGCTGCTGGCGGCAGGGGAGATCTGGAACAGACGCACCATCACCGCAAACACCGCCACCTTCGAAGCCGTGGCGAGAAACGCCGCCACCGGGGCCGGCGCACCTTCGTAAACGTCCGGCGTCCACAGGTGGAACGGTACCAGCGACAGCTTGAACGCCAGACCGATCAGCATCATGCCCAGGCCCAGTTGCGCCAGCGAGCTCGGCAAGCCAGTTGCAGCCAGCGCCTGACCGATACCCACGAAGCTCAGCGAACCGGCGTCTGCGTACAGCAGCGCCATACCGAACAGCAGGAACGCGGAACCGGCCGCCGACAGCACCATGTACTTGATGCCGGCTTCCAGCGAACGCTTGTTGAAGAACGCGTAAGCCACCAGACCGTAAACCGGTACCGAGAGCAGTTCCAGACCGATGAACAAACCGGCCAGGTGCTGCGCGCTGACCAACACCAGACCACCGGCGGCGGCCATCAGGATCAGCAGGTACAGTTCTTCGCGGTTGCCCGGGTAGCCTGAGCCGCCATCACCCAGATAAGCATGGGCAAGAGTGACGCAGGCGAGGGTGGCGACCAGGATCAGCGCCATGTACAGGCAAGCGAAGGTGTCGATCTGCAGCAACGGCGTCACGGCCAGCGGCGCGACTTTCAGCGCCGGCAAAATCGACAGCAGAGCCAGATTCAGACCAGCGACCGAGATCAGGAAGGTCTGCGAGTGGTTGCGGCGCCAGGCGATTGCCAGCATCACCACGATAATGGTGAGGCTGGTGATCAACAGTGGCGCAAGCGCAATAAAGTGTTGAATCGTGAATTCCATAGCGCTCTTACCGGGCCGAAGCGAGTTGAGTGAAGGCGGTGCCGAGCCACTGCTGCACGCCATGCATCGTGGCGGCAGAGGTGTCGAGGAACGGTTGCGGGTAGACGCCGAGGTAAACCAGCAGCACCGCAAGGCCAAGCACCATGATCAGTTCGCGCGCGTCCATCCCGTGCAACACCGCGTCGGATTTCGACGGACCGAAGTAGGCACGGTGAATCATGATCAGCGAGTACACCGAGCCGAACACCAGACCGGAGGTGGCGATCGCCGTGACCCATGGAGCGCTGGCGAAGGAGCCGATCAGGATCAGGAATTCGCCGACAAAGTTACCGGTACCCGGCAGACCCAGCGACGCCGCCGCGAAGAACAGGCTGATCGCCGGCAGGTACGCGATGCGCGACCACAGGCCGCCCATCTCGCGCATGTCACGAGTATGCAGACGCTCGTACAACTGACCGCTGAGGATAAACAGTGCCGCGGCCGACAGACCGTGCGCCAACATCTGGATCACTGCGCCTTGCAGCGCCAGTTGGCTGCCGGAGTAGATGCCGATCAACACGAAACCCATGTGGGAAACGGAAGAGAAGGCAATCAGACGCTTGATGTCGGTTTGTGCGAAGGCCAGGAACGCGCCGTAGAAAATCCCGATCAGACCGAGGGTCATGGCGATCGGCGCAAACTCGGCCGAGGCATTCGGGAACAGCGGCAGGGCGAAACGCAGCAGGCCGTAGGCCGCAGTTTTCAGCAGAATACCGGCGAGGTCGACGGAACCGGCAGTCGGTGCCTGGGCGTGAGCATCAGGCAACCACGAGTGGAACGGCACCACGGGCAGCTTGACCGCGAAGGCGATGAAGAAGCCGAGCATCAGAATGTACTCGGTGGTCATCGACATCTTGGTTTTCAACAGGTCGGCGTAGTTGAACGTGATCACGCCAGTGTTGTTGAAGTTGACCAGCACCAGACCGAGGATCGCCACCAGCATGATCAGGCCGGAAGCCTGCGTGAAGATGAAGAATTTGGTCGCTGCGTAGATCCGGGTTTTCTTGCCGTCCGAAGAACTGTGACCCCAGAGCGCGATGAGGAAGTACATCGGCACCAGCATCATTTCCCAGAAGAAGAAGAACATGAACAGGTCGAGGGCGAGGAACACGCCGACCACACCGCCCAGGATCCACATCAGGTTCAGGTGGAAGAAGCCAACGTGACGTTGAATCTCTTTCCACGAGCAGAGTACCGAGAGGATACCCAGCAGACCGGTCAGCAGGATCATCAACAGCGACAGGCCGTCGAGGGCCAGGTGCACGTTGATGCCGAAACGCTGGATCCAGACATGCTTGAACTCAAGCGCCCAGGTCGGATCGGCGCCCGGCGCCGGTGCAAATGAATAGTCACCGTGGGCCCACAGCCAGAGGCCGAGGGCGAGTTCCAGGGTCATGGTCAACAGCGCAATCCAGCGCGGGAGGGTAGCGCCGAAGCGCTCACCCATCCAGCACAGCAGGCCGCCGATGAAGGGGATCAGGATTAGCCAAGGCAGAATCATGACGGGCTCGTTTCCTTTCGCAAATTCGCAAGGTTCATATCAGACCGCTACCAGCACGATGGCGCCGATTACCAGCACGGCACCAGCAGCCATCGAGGCGGCATACCAACGCAGTTGACCGGTCTCGGTACGGCTCAGGGCAGTGTGACCACCCTTGGCCATACGCGGGATCAGACCGATGGTCTGGTCGAGCGGGTCTTTGCGCAGTACATGGCTGATCGCAAGGTACGGCTTGACGAACAGTTTGTCGTAGATCCAGTCGAAGCCCCAGGCAGCGAACCACCAGGCCGAAAGGAAACGGCCGATGCCGCTGTTGGCGATCGCCGTGACGAAACGACGCTTGCCAAGGAACAGCAGGGCCGCCAGCAGGATACCGGCCAGGGCGATGGCACCCGAGGCGATTTCCAGACTGTGCTTGGCTTCGCCACCGGCATGGCCGACGCTTTCCGGCAGAACGCCGTGCAGCGGCGGCACGATCATCGCGCCGACGAAAGTCGACAGCACGATCAGCACCGACAGGGGCAGCCAGTGTGCGACGCCGTGGCCGGCGTGGGCTTCGGTCTTGGCTTCACCGTGGAACGTGATGAAGATCAGGCGGAAGGTGTACAGCGAGGTCATGAACGCACCGACCAGACCGGCATACAGCAGGCCGTGGTTGCCGCTGGCGAACGCTTCCCAAAGGATTTCGTCCTTGGAGTAGAAGCCTGCGGTGACCAGTGGCAGAGCGGCCAGCGCAGCACCACCGACGATGAAGCTGGCGTAGGCCAGTGGCAGTTTTTTCCACAGACCGCCCATCTTGAAGATGTTCTGCTCGTGGTGGCAGGCAACGATCACCGCACCGGAAGCAAGGAACAGCAGCGCCTTGAAGAAGGCGTGGGTCATCAGGTGGAAAATCGCGCCATCCCATGCGCCAACACCCAGCGCCAGGAACATGTAGCCGATCTGGCTCATGGTCGAGTAGGCGAGGATACGTTTGATGTCGGTTTGCACCAGCGCGGCGAAACCGGCCAGTACCAGCGTCACGCCACCAACGATGCCGACCAGGTGCAGGATATCCGGCGCCAGGGTGAACAGACCGTGGGTCCGGGCAATCAGGTAGACACCGGCGGTTACCATGGTCGCGGCGTGAATCAGTGCCGACACCGGGGTAGGGCCGGCCATCGCGTCGGCGAGCCAGGTTTGCAGCGGCAGTTGTGCCGATTTACCGACCGCACCACCCAGCAGCATCAAGGTGGCCAGGGTGATCCAGAAATCGCCGACCTGGAATTTCTGCGGCGCCAGCACCAGCAGTTCCTGGATGTTCAACGTGCCCACTTGCTGGAACAGGATGAACAGGCCGATGGCCATGAACACGTCGCCGATCCGGGTCACGATGAAGGCTTTGAGTGCAGCGTTACCGTTGTTGCGGTTGCTGTAGTAGAAACCGATCAACAGGTACGAGCACAGGCCCACGCCTTCCCAGCCGAAGTACAGGAACAACAGGTTATCGCCAAGCACCAGGAACAGCATGCTGGCGATAAACAGGTTGGTGTACGAGAAGAAGCGCGAGTAGCCCGCTTCGCCGCGCATGTACCAGGACGCGAACAGGTGGATCAGGAAACCGACGCCCACCACCACACCGAGCATGGTGATCGACAGGCCGTCGATGTAGAGGGCGAAATCAGGCTTGAAGCCTTCCACCGCCATCCACTGCCACAGCACCAGGGTGTAGTGACCGCCTTCGGGAGGCGCGACGTTGAATTGCCAGATGACGTAGGCGGTGACAATCGCCGACAGGCCAATGGAGCCCACGCCGACCAGCGCCGAGAGGTTTTCCGACCAGCGTCCACGGGAGAACGACAGCAGCAGGAAACCGATGAGAGGAAATACGAAAGTCAGAAAGATCAGGTTCATCCGCGCATCTCACTGGCAGCGTCGATATCGAGCGTGTGGAAGCGGCGATACAGTTGCAGCAGGATCGCCAGGCCAATACTGGCTTCGGCGGCTGCCAGGCTGATCACCAGGATGAACATGATCTGTCCATCCGGCTGCGCCCAGCGGGCGCCCGCGACGATGAAGGCCAGGGCAGAGGCGTTCATCATCACTTCCAGACTCATCAACACGAACAAAATGTTGCGGCGGACCATCAGGCCGACCAGACCAAGGCAGAACAGGATGCCGGCAACCGCCAGTCCATGCTCGAGAGGGATAGCAGGCATGTCTTACTCCTTCGCCTCGTTACGGCCCAAATGGAACGCCGTGACGGCTGCGGCGAGCAGCAGCATCGAGGCGAGTTCGACCACCAGCAGATACGGGCCGAACAGGCTGATGCCCACGGCCTTGGCGTCTACGGTGGTGTGGCCGATGGCCTGACCGCTCTGGTGAGCGAACAGCACATACAGCAGTTCGGCCAGCAGCAGCCCGGCAAGAATCACCGGTCCTGCCCAGATGCCGGGCTTGAGCCAGGTGCGTTCCTGCTGCACCGAGGCCGGGCCCAGGTTCAGCATCATCACCACGAACACGAACAGCACCATGATGGCGCCGGCGTAGGCGATCACTTCCAGCACACCGGCGAACGGTGCGCCGAGGGCGAAGAAGGTCATGGCCACGGCGATCAACGAGATGATCAGGTAGAGCAGGGCGTGCACAGGGTTGGTGTTGGTGACCACACGAAGCGTGGACACCACCGCGATACCCGATGCGAAATAGAAAGCGAATTCCATCGTTCTTCCTTAAGGCAGCAAGCTCTTCACGTTGATCGGTTCGGCTTCGTTCTGCGCAGCGCCTTTCGGCTTGCCAGCGATTGCCATACCTGCAACACGATAGAAGTTGTAATCAGGGTTTTTGCCGGGGCCGGAGATCAGCAGATCTTCTTTCTCGTACACCAGATCCTGACGTTTGAACTCGGCCATCTCGAAATCCGGGGTCAGCTGGATTGCGGTGGTCGGGCAGGCTTCCTCGCAGAGACCGCAGAAAATGCAGCGCGAGAAGTTGATACGGAAGAAGTCCGGGTACCAGCGACCGTCTTCGGTTTCAGCTTTCTGCAGCGAGATGCAACCCACCGGGCACGCCACGGCGCACAGGTTGCAGGCTACGCAGCGTTCTTCGCCATCGGGGTCGCGGGTCAGGACGATGCGGCCACGGTAACGCGGCGGCAGGTAGACCTGTTCTTCCGGATATTGCAGGGTGTCACGCTTGCGAAAGCCATGGCCAAAGACCATGACCAGACTGCGCAACTGGGTACCGGTACCCTTAACGATGTCGCCAATATATTTGAACATGGGTCAAATCCTCACTGAACCGCAACCGCAGGCGTGTTCAACAACACAACCGCAGCGGTCACCAGCAAATTGATCAGGGTCAGTGGCAGGCAGAATTTCCAGCTGAAATCCATCACCTGGTCATAACGCGGACGCGGGATGGACGCGCGCAGCAGGATGAACAGCATGATGAAGAACGCGGTCTTCAGTGCGAACCAGACGAAGGACAGTTGCGGCAGGATGCCGAACGGACCGTGCCAGCCACCGAAGAACAGGGTGACCAGCAGCGCCGAGATCAGGATGATGCCAATGTATTCACCGACGAAGAACATGCCCCATTTCATACCGGCGTATTCAATGTGGTAGCCGTCGGCCAGTTCCTGTTCCGCTTCCGGCTGGTCGAACGGGTGACGGTGAGTCACGGCGACGCCAGCGATGAAGAAGGTACAGAAGCCGAAGAACTGCGGAATGATGAACCACAGGTTCTGCGCCTGGTACTCGACGATGTCGCGCATGTTGAACGAGCCGACCTGGACCACGATGCCCATCAGCGCAAGGCCCATGAACACTTCGTAGGACACGGTCTGCGCCGATGCACGCAAGCTGCCGAGCAGGGCGAACTTGTTGTTGCTCGACCAGCCGGCGAACAGTACCGCGTAGACCGACAGACCGGCCATGGCGAAGAAGAACAGCAAGCCGATGTTCAGATCCGCCACGCCCCAGGTCGGGGTGATCGGGATGATCGCGAAGGCGATCAGCAGGGCCGACATGGCGACCACCGGTGCCAGGGTGAAGATCACCTTGTCGGCAAACGGCGGGGTCCAGTCTTCCTTGAAGAACATTTTCAGCATGTCGGCGGCGATCTGGAACATGCCGAACGGGCCTACGCGGTTCGGACCATAACGGTCTTGCCACCAGCCCAGCAGGCGACGTTCGACAAAGCTCAGCAAGGCGCCTGCGACCACCACGGCCAGCAGAATCACGATGGCTTTGATGACCGTCAGGATCACATCGATCACTTCAGGGGTGAACCAGGTCATTGCGCTGCCTCCTGCAGACCGTCGACGGACACACCGGCGAATGCCGGTGGAATGCCGGCGATGCCCGCAGGCAGTGCCACCAGACCGGCGCCCAGTTCTTCATTGATGCGCAGCGGCAGACGCAGGGTCTGGCCGGCCACGTTCAGGCTCAGCAGGGCACCGTCGTTGACGCCCAGACGATCCGCTTCGGATTTCGCCAGTGCCACGTAAGGGGCCGGAATGCGCTCTTGCACCGGGGCGGCTTTCGAAGAGTTTTCTTCGCTGCCGAACAGGTGGAAGAACGGCACGGCTTGCCAGGTACCTGGCGCCGGGTTGAATGCACGCGGCGCAGCGGCGAACCAGTTCAGCGAGTCGCCAGTGCTTTCGATCAGGCGGGTGCCCGGATCGCCAGCACGCAGGTGACCACCGACTTCGTCCTGGAACTTGTTCCACGCTTGTGGCGAGTTCCAGCCCGGCGACCAGGCAAACGGCACCTGCTGACGCGGTTCGGCAGAGCCCGAGTAACCTTCCATGGAGAAGGCGAACGCGGTGTCGTGGTCTTGCGGCATACGCGGTTCGTGAACGCTGATGTCGGCGCGCATCGCGGTGCGACCGGAATAACGCAGCGGCTCACGCGCCAGTTTCAGACCCTTGATGCGGAATGCCGCCGACGGCGCGGCATCGACAATACGCGCCAACTGTTCGGTGCTCGAAGCCACGGCAGCGGTGACGTGGTCGAGTTGCGTCCAGTCGATCGGCTGGTTCAGCAGGGTCGCGCGCAGGGCGTGCAGCCAGCGCCAGCCTTCGTGAACGAGGATGCTCGCGTCCAGGTATTGCGGATCGAAAACCTGGAAGAAGCGCTGGGCGCGGCCTTCCTGGCTGACCAGCGTACCGTCGCCTTCGGCGAAGCTTGCCGCTGGCAGAACCAGTTGTGCGCGGTCGGTCGTGGCGGTTTTCTGGTGGTCGGCAACGATCACCACTTTCGCCGCGTTCAGTGCAGCGTCGACCTTGGCTTTGGCGGTGCGGGTGTACAGATCGTTTTCCAGCACGACGATCGCATCGGCCTTGCCTTCGATGACCGCTTGCAGCGCGGCATCGACCGATTCGCCACCGAGCATGGCCAGGCCGAGGCTGTTGGCTTCCGGCACGATCAGGCTGATCGAACCGTTCTTCTCACGCAGCTTCAAGGCTTTGGCGATGTTCGCCGCGGCTTCGATCAGGGCTTTCGAACCGAGCGAAGTGCCAGCGATGATCAGTGGGCGCTTGGCCGCGAGCAGGGCGTCGGCGATGCGCTGCGCCAGTTCCAGCGCTCCAGCGTCCAGACCTTCAACGGCCGGAGCGCTGGCATCCAAAGCGTGAGCAACGGCGAAACCGATGCGTGCCAGATCGTCTGGAGCAGCGTGTACACATTCTTCAGCGACGTCGTCGAGCTTGGTTTCGGCGAGGCTGGCGATGAACAGCGGGTTCAGCGCGTGCTGACCGATGTTCTTCACTGCCGCGTCGAGCCAAGGCTGGACGCGCATGGCTTCAGCCATGTCTTCAGCCTTGCCCTTGACCGACTGACGCAGGGCCAGCGCCATACGGGCGGCGGTCTGGGTCAGGTCTTCGCCGAGGACGAAGATCGCATCGTGGTCTTCGATGTCGCGCATGTTCGGCACAGGCAGCGGGCTGTCTTTGAGCACCTGCAGAACCAGACGGATGCGCTCCAGTTCGGAAGCTTCGATACCCGAATAGAAGTGCTCGGCGCCGACCAGTTCGCGCAACGCGTAGTTGCTTTCGAGGCTGGCACGCGGCGAACCGATACCGACGATGTTGCGGCCGCGCAGCAGGTCGGCCGCTTTATCCAGCGCGTCGTCGAGGCTCAGCTTGGTGCCGTCGGCCAGCAGCGGCTGACGCGGGCGATCGGTGCGGTTTACATAGCCGTAGCCGAAACGGCCACGGTCGCAGAGGAAGTACTGATTCACCGAACCGTTGAAACGGTTTTCGATGCGACGCAGTTCACCGTAACGCTCGCCCGGGGAGATGTTGCAACCGCTCGAGCAGCCATGGCAGATGCTTGGGGCAAACTGCATGTCCCATTTACGGTTGTAGCGCTCGGAGTGGGTCTTGTCGGTGAACACACCGGTCGGGCAGACCTCGGTGAGGTTGCCGGAGAACTCGCTTTCGAGGGTGCCGTCTTCAACGCGACCGAAGTACACGTTGTCGTGGGCGCCGAATACACCGAGGTCGGTGCCGCCTGCGTAGTCCTTGTAGAAACGCACGCAGCGGTAGCAAGCGATGCAGCGGTTCATTTCGTGGGAAATGAACGGGCCCAGTTGCTGGTTCTGGTGGGTGCGTTTGCTGAAGCGATAACGGCGCTCGTTGTGGCCGGTCATCACGGTCATGTCTTGCAGGTGGCAGTGACCACCTTCCTCGCACACCGGGCAGTCGTGCGGGTGGTTGGTCATCAGCCATTCGACAACACTGGCGCGGAACGCCTTGGATTCTTCATCGTCGATGGAGATCCAGGTGTTGTCGGTGGCAGGCGTCATGCAGGACATGACGATGCGACCACGGGTGTCGTTCTCGTCGGTGTACTGCTTGACCGCGCATTGGCGGCAGGCCCCGACGCTACCAAGCGCGGGGTGCCAGCAGAAATAGGGAATGTCGAGGCCCAGCGACAGACATGCCTGTAACAGGTTGTCTGCCCCGTCGACTTCGAGCGCTTTGCCGTCTACGTGGATAGTGGCCATGGTTCAAAGGTCTTCGTTGGCCCGGTGTCAGCGGGCGTGGCTAATGGAATCTTGTTATGCGTCCGAATCCAGTCAGCCCCGAAAGGCGTCATCGGACGAAAGGCGAAGGGCACGGACCCTTCGCCTTTTTAAGCGTTTACGCGCCGACTACGATCGGCCTTGCCAGAGGCGGGACGGCGGCGCTGACAGGCGCGATACCGGCTTCGAACTCTGGACGGAAGTATTTGATGGCACTGCCCAACGGCTCCACGGCACCCGGTGCGTGAGCACAGAAGGTCTTGCCTGGGCCGAGGAAACCGACCAGACCCAGCAGGGTCTCGATGTCGCCGGGCTGACCGCGGCCTTCTTCGATGGCCATCAGCAGCTTGACGCTCCATGGCAGGCCATCGCGGCACGGGGTGCAGAAACCGCAGGATTCGCGCGCGAAGAACTGCTCCATGTTGCGCAGCAGCGAGACCATGTTGACGCTGTCGTCCACGGCCATGGCCAGACCGGTACCCATACGGGTGCCGACCTTGGCGATGCCGCCGGCATACATTTGTGCGTCGAGGTGTTCCGGCAAGAGGAAACCGGTACCGGCGCCCCCTGGCTGCCAGGCCTTGAGCTTGAAGCCGTCGCGCATGCCGCCGGCGTAGTCTTCGAACAACTCGCGGCCGGTGACGCCGAACGGCAGCTCCCACAGGCCAGGGGTCTTGACCTTGCCGGAGAAGCCCATGAGCTTGGTGCCCATGTCTTCGGAACCTTCGCGGGCCAACGACTTGTACCAGTCAACGCCGTCGGCAATGATCGCCGGCACGTTGCACAGGGTTTCGACGTTGTTCACGCAGGTCGGCTTGCCCCACACGCCAACGGCGGCAGGGAAGGGCGGCTTGGAGCGCGGGTTGGCGCGGCGACCTTCGAGAGAGTTGATCAGTGCGGTTTCTTCACCGCAGATGTAACGCCCGGCGCCGGTGTGGACGAACAGCTCGAAATCGAAACCGCTGCCCAGAATATTCTTGCCCAGCAGGCCCGCAGCCTTGGCTTCTTCCACAGCACGGTTGAGGTGCTTGGCGGCGGTGGTGTATTCGCCGCGCAGGAAGATATAGCCACGGTAGGTTTTCAGTGCGCGAGCACTGATCAGCATGCCTTCGATCAGCAGATGGGGCAGTTGCTCCATCAGCATGCGGTCTTTCCAGGTGTTCGGTTCCATTTCATCCGCGTTGCACAGCAGGTAGCGGATGTTGATGGATTCGTCCTTGGGCATCAGGCCCCACTTCACGCCAGTGGGGAAGCCTGCACCGCCGCGACCTTTGAGGCCGGCGTCTTTCACGGTCTGGACGATGGCGTCCTGATCCATGTCGGCGAAGGCTTTGCGCGCCGCGGCGTAACCGTTCTTGGCCTGGTACTCGTCGAGCCATACGGCTTCGCCGTCATCGCGCAGACGCCAGGTCAGCGGGTGAGTCTCGGCCGAACGCTGAATGCGGTTGGCAGGACCGAAAGATGTCAGGGTCATACGTAGCCCTCGAGCAGTTTGGCCACGCCAGCAGGCTGGACGTCGCCAAAGGTGTCGTCGTCGATCATCAGCGCCGGTGCCTTGTCGCAGTTGCCGAGGCAGCAGACAGGCAGCAGGGTGAAACGACCGTCGGCGGTGGTCTGACCCAGGCCGATGCCCAGATTGTTCTGGATTTCGCTGACCACCGATTCGTGGCCGCCGATGTAGCAGACCATGCTGTCGCAGACGCGAATGATGTGGCGGCCGACCGGTTGACGGAAGATCTGGCTGTAGAACGTCGCCACGCCTTCAACGTCGCTGGCCGGGATGCCGAGGATCTCGCCGATTGCGTACAAGGCACCGTCCGGCACCCAGCCGCGTTCCTTCTGAACGATCTTCAGGGCTTCGATCGACGCCGCGCGCGGGTCTTCGTAGTGATGCAACTCGTGCTCGATGGCCGAGCGCTCGGTTTCACTCAAGGTGAAACGGTCTGTCTGGATAAGCGTGCTGTTCATGCTTAGCGGTCCACGTCGGCCATAACGAAGTCGATACTACCCAGGTACGCAATCAAGTCCGCGACCATGCTGCCTTTGATCACCGAAGGGATCTGCTGCAGGTGCGGGAAGCTCGGAGTGCGGATCCGGGTACGGTAGCTCATGGTGCCGCCGTCGCTCGTCAGGTAATAACTGTTGATACCCTTGGTCGCTTCGATCATCTGGAAGGATTCGTTGGCCGGCATGACCGGGCCCCACGAAACCTGCAGGAAGTGCGTGATCAGGGTTTCGATGTGCTGCAGCGTGCGCTCTTTGGGCGGCGGCGTGGTCAGCGGGTGATCCGCCTTGTACGGGCCTTCCGGCATATTGCGCATGCACTGATCGATGATCTTGATGCTCTGGCGCATCTCTTCGACGCGGACCATGCAGCGGTCGTAGGCATCGCCGTTGACGGCCAGCGGCACTTCGAATTCGAAGTTTTCGTAGCCCGAGTACGGACGCGCTTTACGCAGGTCGAAATCGCAACCGGTCGAACGCAGGCCGGCACCGGTGACGCCCCATTCCAGGGCCTCTTTGGTGTTGTAGGCAGCGACGCCGACGGTACGACCCTTGAGAATGCTGTTCTGCAGGGCGGCCTTGGTGTATTCGTCCAGACGCTTGGGCATCCACTCGACGAAATCCTTGACCAGTTTTTCCCAGCCGCGCGGCAGATCGTGGGCAACGCCACCGATGCGGTACCAGGCCGGGTGCAGACGGAAACCGGTGATCGCCTCGATCACCGTGTACGCCTTCTGGCGGTCGGTGAAGGTGAAGAACACCGGGGTCATCGCGCCCACGTCCTGAATATAAGTACCCAGGAACAGCAGGTGGCTGGTGATCCGGAAGAACTCGGCCATCATGATGCGGATGACGTCGACCTTCTGCGGCACCTTGATGCCGGCCAGCTTCTCGACCGAGAGCACGTACGGCAGGTTGTTCATCACGCCGCCGAGGTAATCGATGCGGTCGGTGTACGGAATGTAGCTGTGCCAGGACTGACGCTCGCCCATTTTCTCGGCACCACGGTGGTGGTAACCGATGTCCGGGACGCAATCGACGATCTCTTCACCGTCCAGCTGCAGGATGATGCGGAACGCACCGTGCGCCGAAGGGTGGTTCGGGCCGAGGTTGAGGAACATGTAGTCCTCGTTGGCACCGGAACGCTTCATGCCCCAGTCTTCAGGGCGGAAACGCGCGGCTTCTTCCTCAAGCTGCTGCTTGGCGAGGTTGAGGCTGAACGGATCGAATTCGGTGGCGCGCGCCGGGAAGTCCTTGCGCAGCGGGTGACCTTCCCAGGTCGGCGGCATCATGATGCGCGACAGGTGCGGGTGGCCTTTGAAGTCGATGCCGAACATGTCCCAGACTTCACGCTCGTACCAGTTGGCGTTCGGCCAGATGCTGGTGACGGAAGGCATGTTGAGGTCGCCTTCGGACAAGGCCACCTTGATCATCACGTCACTGTTACGCTCCAGCGACATGAGGTGATAGAACACGGTGAAATCGGCGCCGGTCGGCAGCCCTTGACGCTTGGTGCGCAGACGCTCGTCCACGCCGTGCAGGTCATAGAGCATGACGTACGGCTTGGGCAGGTTGCGCAGGAAAGTCAGGACTTCAACCAGTTTGGCGCGGGCCACCCACAGCACCGGCATGCCGGTGCGGGTTGCCTGAGCGGTGAACGCCTCGGCGCCAAAGCGGTTGTTCAATTCGACGACCACATCCTGGTCGTCTGCCTTGTAAGGCGGGATGTACAGAGCACTGCCTGTAGTCATGGTTATTTTTTCGCTTTCGGTCAACGTAAAGAATGAAGCCAGCTTCTCGTTACTAAGAACAGATCTGGATCAGACTTCGTCAGGGCTGCGCAGGTTGGTGACTGCGATTCGCTGTTCGCGGCGCTGTTCCTTTTGCGAAGGCATGTCGGCGCGATAGACGCCTTGATCACCAACGACCCAGGAAAGCGGACGACGCTCCTGTCCAATCGATTCCTGCAACAGCATCAAGCCTTGCAGAAATGCTTCCGGACGGGGCGGGCAGCCAGGTACGTAGACGTCCACGGGCAGGAACTTGTCCACGCCTTGAACCACGGAGTAGATGTCGTACATGCCACCGGAGTTGGCGCACGAACCCATGGAAATCACCCATTTCGGTTCGAGCATTTGCTCGTAGAGACGCTGAATGATCGGCGCCATCTTGATGAAGCAGGTACCGGCGATAACCATGAAGTCGGCCTGGCGCGGCGAGGCCCGGATCACTTCGGCGCCAAAGCGCGCGATGTCGTGGGGCGCCGTGAAGGCGGTGGTCATTTCCACGTAGCAGCACGACAGGCCGAAGTTGTACGGCCACAGGGAGTTTTTACGCCCCCAGTTGACCGCGCCACTCAGCACGTCTTCCAGCTTGCCCATGAAAATGTTTTTGTGGACTTGATCTTCTAACGGATCGGCAACGGTTTCCCGCTGGCCAATCGGATACTGCTCGTTAGGAGCATCGGGGTCGATCCTGGTGAGATTGTATTGCATTGCCAAAGCCTCATTGTTTCAGCTTCGCCTGCCGCTTGCGACGAGCTTCCGGAGCCCAGTCAAGGGCGCCCACTCGGAACAGGTAGACAAGACCTGCCAACAGAATTGCTATGAAAACGAGAGCTTCGACGAATCCGGTCCAGCCGCTTTCGCGGACGGACACAGACCATGCAAAGAGAAAGAGGGCTTCGATATCGAAGATCACGAAGAGCATCGCGACCAGATAGAATTTGGCTGAGAGCCGCAAGCGGGCGCCACCGGTAGGTAGCATGCCCGACTCGAACGGTTCGTTTTTGCTGCGACCCCAGGCTTTTGACCCGAGGAGGCTGGAGACGCCAAGCATGAAGGCGCAGAGGCCGACGACACCCAGAAGGAAAATGGCAAAGCCCCAGTTGTGGGCCATGAGTCCTGTCGCTTCGGGCATGCTGGTAATCCTTAACAGAGAGCAAAGGTCTCTGAGCTTGATAAAGAAATAAGGCAGTGACGATATGTCGCAGCAATCAATCGGGCTGATTTTATGGCTAAACACCCGGCAAGTAAAATTCCCGTAGCGAAATTATTTATTGGAATAAGGACATAGCGGCCCTCGAAACCCTTTCGGCCCAGGCTTTCCGGGCATCAGGCGGTTTTCCACGAATAATGTTTTGTTTGAGCGGTAATGATCATAGTTGCGGCTAAATGATAATTGATATCGTTTGAGCGGAATTTGGAACTGTTTATCGGGTGAGGGGCTGGGAAGTTGTCTTACTTGCGCGTTACTGCAAGTAGCAAAGCCTACCGTTGTAGCGGAAATTTCTGACGCTTGTGGCGCGTCAGATCAATGTTTTGACTCGCGGCTCGAAGACGAACCCTGTGGGAGCGAGCCTGCTCGCGAAGGCGTCGGGTCAGTCACCTTATATGCAAGCTGGCATTAAGCCTTCGCGAGCAGGCTCGCTCCTACAGGAGGGTTGAGGTGATTTGGCGATAGCTGCAGGCAAAAAAACGCCCCGAACCAGTCGGGGCGTCAGTCATGCGGCTCTGCGGTTAGCTTTTTATTCGATCCGCAAAGGCCGTTTGCTCAGCGAAGCGCTATCAGTGGAACTGTTCTTCTTCAGTCGAACCGGTCAGCGCGGTGACCGACGACGAGCCACCCTGGATCACGGTGGTCATGTCGTCGAAGTAGCCGGTGCCCACTTCCTGCTGGTGAGCCACGAAGGTGTAACCCTTGGCGGCGTCAGCGAATTCCTGCTCTTGCAGTTTCACGTAGGCAGTCATGTCGTTGCGGGCGTAGTCGTGCGCCAGGTTGAACATGCTGTGCCACATGTTGTGAATGCCGGCCAGGGTGATGAACTGGTGCTTGTAGCCCATGGCGGACAGTTCGCGCTGAAACTTGGCGATGGTCGCGTCGTCGAGGTTTTTCTTCCAGTTGAAGGAAGGCGAGCAGTTGTACGACAGCAGCTGGTCCGGGTATTCCTTTTTGATCGCTTCAGCGAAGCGACGGGCTTCTTCCAGATCCGGCTTGGCGGTTTCGCACCAGATCAGGTCGGCGTACGGCGCATAAGCCAGGCCACGGGCGATTGCCTGGTCCAGACCGGCGCGAACCTTGTAGAAACCTTCCTGGGTGCGCTCGCCAGTCACGAACGGCTGGTCGTACGGGTCGCAGTCGGACGTCAGCAGGTCCGCGGCGTTGGCATCGGTACGCGCCAGAATGATGGTCGGCGTGCCGGCAACGTCAGCCGCCAGACGCGCAGCGGTCAGTTTCTGTACGGCTTCCTGAGTCGGTACCAGTACCTTGCCGCCCATGTGGCCGCATTTTTTAACCGAAGCCAGCTGGTCTTCGAAGTGAACGCCGGCGGCGCCTGCTTCGATCATGCTCTTCATCAGCTCGTAAGCGTTCAGAACGCCGCCGAAACCGGCTTCAGCATCCGCCACGATCGGCGCGAAGTAGTCGATGTAGCCGTCGTCGCCCGGGTTCTTGCCGGCTTTCCACTGGATCTGGTCAGCACGACGGAACGAGTTGTTGATGCGCTTGACCACGGTCGGCACCGAGTCCACCGGGTACAGCGACTGGTCCGGGTACATCGATTCGGCGGAGTTGTTGTCCGCGGCCACTTGCCAGCCCGACAGGTAGATCGCCTGGATACCGGCTTTGACCTGCTGAACAGCCTGGCCACCGGTCAGGGCGCCCATGCAGTTGACGAAATCTTTCTCAGGACGGAAGGACGGCTTGGCACCCTGGGTCACCAGGTTCCACAGCTTCTCGGCGCCCATCTTTGCAAAGGTGTGCTCAGGCTGGACCGAGCCACGCAGACGGACCACGTCAGCAGCGGAGTAAGTGCGTGTCACGCCTTTCCAGCGCGGGTTCTCAGCCCAGTCTTTTTCGAGGGCTGCAATTTGCTGTTCGCGTGTCAGTGCCATGGAGATAAACCTCGTCGCGTCTTTATTGAAAAGTTGTTCTGCGGTGGAAAATTCCTGCGCTCGCTGACCAGAAGCTTAGGTGGTCAAGTCGGATTCGGCGGGGTAGGCGACGGGATGAACGATGGGCTCGAGGGGAAGTGAGCAGGTAGTGGCGCGGTGCGGGCGCATTCCGGCGTCGTGGGCCTTTATGCGGTCTGCAGCGTGAAGCCGGGTTACCTAAATACGCTTCCGTCCCTCGGGACAACTTCGTTCCAGTCGGCAACCTCGTCAAACACACCTTGTGGGCGGTACAGACACGAAACGGCTCGCTGGGTAGGTGCGGGCAGCGCTTCGAAGGCCCTTGCCAGGGCCTCTGATTAGCGGGAGCGAGGCCATCATGCCCGCGCTTTTTTTTCGCGTCAAACGTTTTGTAGTGCTTTTTTCAAGCACTACATCTTTCGTCTAATACGACTAATCAGTCAGTTTTCGGTGCTTTAGTCCAGTGCGTCGACTTTCACCCGCAGGGTCATGTCATCCCGGCCTTGAGTCGAGTAGCTGCGGGTCAGGCCCTGTTTATCGGCCTGAGTCTGGCGATTGACGCCGGCCAGGGTGATCCACTCACCGAGGCGTCCGCTGACGGTTGTGTCGGTGCTTTGCACGTTCACTACATCGGGACGTTCCTGGCTCATGCGGTCACGATTGGTACTGATCGCCAGATGGACAATGTCACCGGTGACGCTGGCGGTTACGTAGAAACCCTGGGTGACGTTGCGGTACTGCGTCTGGCTGTTGTAACCGCCGTAGGAATCGCTCTGAACGTTGGTGATCGGCACGCTTTGCCCGACCTGGATCAACGCCGGCATGCCGTCGGTGGCTTGCACTTGCTGCACGCCGCCTTCGCGGCTGGTCGTGCTGCGGCTGATGATGCGAGTCTGGTTCGGCTGGGCGCCGTTGACTGAATAACCTTCGTCGCCACGCCCATTGTTTTCATTGGTGTCGACGGTGATCAGCAAGCGCTTGGGCGCAGTGTCGAGCTGGCCGATCAGTGCCTTGAGCTCCTGAATCTTGTCCGGTTCAGCCTTGATGATCAGTTGATTGCCATAGGCGCTGACTTGCCCGTCCTTGCCGAGAAAGTCCTGTGCCATCGGCAGCATGTCGGCGCTGGTGCGGTAATTGAGCGGCACGATTTCTGTGGCTGCCAGCACCGAAAAGCTGCAGCCGAGCAGCAGGGTGGTGAGCAGGGTGCGTAGGGACATGTCCGTTATCTCCGCGTTCGAAAGGCTTGATATTGCCAGTTTGTCGGCCCGGGGTGGGGCAAGTTGAATCGTAGACAGCAAAACGCCCCGGCATCGTTGGATGGCGGGGCGTTTAGTGGTGTTCTCAAGGGCCCCTTCGCGAGCAGGCTCGCTCCCACATTGGATCTCGGCCGGACACCAAACTTGTGTTCACTGATTATCCCTTGTGGGAGCGAGCCTGCTCGCGAAGGCCGCGACGCGGTCTTAAGCCGAATGCCGAACCATGTCGACATGCGGAATCCCGGCTTCAAGGAATTCCTCGCTGACCAGGCTGAAGCCCAGGCGCTCGTAGAACGCCGTGGCTTGCACCTGCGCACTGAGCATTTGCTGCTTCAGGCCGCGCGCTTCGGCTTCGGCGATGACCGCTTGCATCAGTGCGTCGCCGACCTTCATCCCGCGCCAGTCTTTCAGCACGGAGACCCGGCCGATGTGCCCATCGGCCAGCAAGCGCGCGGTGCCGATCGGGAAGTCGCCTTCAAACGCCAGAAAATGCACGGCGGTCGCGTCGTCCGCGTCCCACTCAAGCTCGGGTGGCACCGATTGTTCGGCGATGAACACCGTTTCACGAATGCGCCGGATCTCGGCGTTGTCCTTTTGCCAGTCTGCGACACGAACGCGAATTTTATTCATCGGCGAACCCCAGGCTACCTTGCTTGACCAGTTCGCAAAGCAGGCTGCGACCGTCCTCGTCGTTCAGCCAGTCACCGACGTTATCGGCGTGCAAGGCGTCAGCGGCGCAGATCAGCTTCAGCAGTTCGCGCAGCTTGCCCGGCAGATAACGGCTCTGGCCGCTGGCGAACAGCAGCAGGTCGTCATCGACTTCCGACCAGGCCAGGCGCGCGCTCGGGTTGCGAATCAGCACGGCGCCGTCCTGCAGGGCGGCGAGGAAATCTTCCTCTTCGACGTCTTCCGGGCCGACCACCAGTTCCGGGTAGCGCGGCTCGGTCATGTACTGGCCGAACCAGGTCAGCAGCAGGCGCTCGTCGCTCATGTGTTCGGCGAGCAGGCTCTTCAGGCGGTCCAGCGCATCGTGTTGAATTTGGTGCGGGTCGGCGGCTGGCTTGGCGTCGGCGTCGGTGTAACGCTCTTCGTCAGTCAGGAACTGGCTGAGGAAGTCGGTGAAGTGGGTCAGCACTTCAGCGGCGCTCGGCGCGCGGAAGCCGACCGAGTAGGTCATGCAGTTGTCGACCGCAACGCCGCAGTGGGCCAGACGCGGCGGCAGGTAAAGCATGTCGCCCGGTTCCAGGACCCATTCTTCGGTCTGTTCGAATTCGGCGAGGATGCGCAGGTCGGCATGTTGCAGCAGCGGGCTCTCGGAATCGCACATCTGGCCGATTTTCCAGTTGCGCTTGCCGTGACCTTGCAGCAGGAAGACGTCGTAGTTATCGAAGTGCGGGCCAACGCTGCCACCGGGAGCGGCGAAGCTGATCATCACGTCGTCGACGCGCCAGCTCGGCAGAAAGCGGAAATTTTCCAGCAGCTCGCTGACTTCCGGCACGAACTGATCAACTGCCTGGACCAGCAAAGTCCATTCTTTTTCCGGCAGTTTGCTGAACTCGTCTTCAGCGAACGGGCCGCGACGCAGTTCCCATGGGCGCTCGCCGTGCTCGATGACCAGGCGCGATTCGACTTCTTCTTCCAGGGCGAGGCCGGCCAGTTCGTCGGCGTCGATCGGGCTTTCGAAGTCAGGAATGGCCTGACGGATCAGCAGCGGCTTTTTCTGCCAGTAGTCGCGCAGGAATTCGCGTGCCGTGAGGCCGCCCAGAAGTTGAAGAGGAATGTCGGAATTCATATGTAACCTATTGAAAAAAAGCACTTTTCAGACGGGAATAAAAACGCCCGGCGCGGCCGGGCGTCTTGAACGGGGCAAACGGTCGATCAGATGCGTTTGGCTTGTGCCACAGCATTGCCGATGTAGTTGGCCGGGGTCAGTTGCTTGAGCTCGGCTTTCGCTTCGGCTGGCATGTCCAGGCCATCGATGAAAGTCTGCAGTGCTTCAGGGCTGATGCCCTTGCCGCGGGTCAGTTCTTTCAGCTTTTCGTACGGATTTTCGATGTTGTAGCGGCGCATCACGGTCTGGATTGGCTCGGCCAACACTTCCCAGCAGGCGTCAAGGTCAGCGGCAATCTTCTGCTCGTTGAGTTCGAGTTTGCTGATGCCTTTGAGGCTGGCTTCGTAGGCGATCACGCTGTGGGCGAAGCCGACACCGAGGTTGCGCAGGACGGTGGAGTCGGTCAGGTCGCGCTGCCAGCGGGAGATCGGCAGTTTGCTCGCCAGGTGCTGGAACAGCGCATTGGCGATACCCAGGTTGCCTTCGGAGTTTTCGAAGTCGATCGGGTTGACCTTGTGCGGCATGGTCGACGAACCGATTTCGCCAGCGATGGTGCGCTGCTTGAAATAACCCAGGGAAATGTAGCCCCAGATGTCACGGTCGAAGTCGATCAGGATGGTGTTGAAGCGCGCGATCGCGTCGAACAGCTCGGCGATGTAGTCGTGCGGTTCGATCTGCGTGGTGTAGGGGTTGAAGCCCAGGCCCAGCTCGTCTTCGATGAAAGCGCGGGCGTTGGCTTCCCAGTCGATCTGCGGGTAGGCCGACAGGTGCGCGTTGTAGTTGCCGACAGCGCCGTTGATCTTGCCCAGCAGCGGTACGGCAGCGACTTGCGCGATCTGGCGCTCGAGACGGTAAACCACGTTGGCCAGTTCTTTGCCCAAGGTGGTCGGCGAGGCTGGTTGACCGTGGGTGCGCGACAGCATCGGCACGTCAGCGAAACGGATGGCCAGTTCGCGGATGGCGTTGGCGGTCTGGCGCATCAGCGGCAGCATCACGTCGTCACGGCCTTCACGCAGCATCAGTGCGTGGGACAGGTTGTTGATGTCTTCGCTGGTGCAGGCAAAGTGGATGAACTCGCTGACCTTGGCCAGCTCCGGCAGCTTGGCCGCCTGCTCCTTGAGCAGGTATTCGATCGCCTTGACGTCGTGGTTGGTGGTGCGCTCGATCTCTTTGACGCGCTCGGCGTGCTCCAGCGAGAAGTTTTCAGCCAGTTCATTGAGAACGGCGTTGGCCTCGGCGGAGAAGGCCGGCACTTCAGGGATACCGGCGTGGGCGGCCAGGCGCTGGAGCCAGCGCACTTCAACCAGAACGCGGGCACGGATCAGGCCGTACTCGCTGAAAATCGGGCGCAGGGCCTGGGTTTTGCCGGCGTAGCGGCCGTCAACAGGGGAAACCGCAGTGAGCGAAGAGAGCTGCATGGGGTGTTCTCGGACAGTCGGGCAACGAAATGGGGCGCGTATCATACATGAAAAAATCCGCCGGTCCGTCGCCAACTGACCGGCGTATTACGCGTTACAGACTACAAAACTGGTATTACGCGGCGTTTACTCGCTGCGCATCAGCGGATACAGCTCTTTAAGCAACTTGCGACGGCTGATCACTAATTGCCAGCGATGACCGCCAAGCTGGCGCCACAGACGCGCCGAACGGATCCCCGCCAACAGCAAGGCGCGAATCTTCGAGGCGTTGCTCGGTTGTTGCAGGTTGCGCATGTCGCCGTGCACCTGAATGCGTTGACGCAAGGTGCTCAGGGTGTCCTGATACAGCGCGCCGCACGCAGCGACCACGTTTTCGTGGGCCGGACCGAAGTGCTCAACCTGCGACTGGATCTGCGGCAAACGCTTGCTGATGGTGTCGAGCATGTCGTCGCGCTTGGCCAGTTGGCGTTCCAGGCCGAGCATCGACAGCGCATAACGCAGCGGCTCGCGCTGCAAGGTGCTCGGGTCGCGCTCCAAAGCGCCAATCAGCGCGCGATAGCCTTCACGCAGATTGATGTCATCGCCGCCGTACACGTCCAGCGTGTCTTTCGGGTCGCGCACCAGCAGGCTGCCGAGCATGCAGCTCAGGCCAGCCTCGTTGGTCTGGCCGGTCTTGGCAATGCGATCAACCAGCACGGCAGCGAGAAACACACCGCCCAGCGCCGTCAGTTGCTCCTGAGTCGGGCTCATGCCTGGCCGCTCCACGGTTCGGCGACTTCGATCACGCCACCGCCGAGGCAGATTTCACCGTCATAGAACACCACCGATTGGCCCGGCGTCACCGCGCGTTGCGGCTCGTCGAACACGGCGCGATAGCCGCTGGCGGTTTTCTCCAGGGTGCAGGCCTGATCGCTCTGGCGATAACGCACTTTGGCGGTCAGGCGCAGCGGCTGGCTTAGGTCGATCGGGTTGACCCAATAGATCTCCGAAGCAAGCAGGGCGCCGGAGAACAGCCACGGATGGTTGTTGCCCTGGCCGACGATCAGTTCGTTGACGTCCAGGTCCTTGCGCAGCACGTACCACGGTTCATCGCCGGCGTCTTTCAAGCCGCCGATGCCTAGGCCCTGGCGCTGACCGATGGTGTGGTACATCAAGCCGTGGTGACGGCCGATGACTTCGCCTTCGGTGGTTTTGATCTCGCCGGGTTGCGCCGGCAGGTATTGCTTGAGGAAGTCGCTGAAACGCCGCTCGCCGATGAAGCAGATCCCGGTGGAATCCTTCTTCTTGGCGGTGGCCAGCTCGTATTTCTCGGCAATTGCGCGCACTTCCGGTTTTTCCAGCTCACCGACCGGGAACAGCGTCTTGGCGATCTGTTCACCGCCCACCGCGTGCAGGAAGTAGCTCTGATCCTTGTTCGGATCGAGGCCCTTGAGCAGTTCGGTGTGGCCATCGATGTCGCGGCGGCGCACATAGTGGCCGGTGGCGATCAGGTCGGCGCCGAGCATCATCGCGTAGTCGAGGAACGCTTTGAACTTGATTTCGCGGTTACACAGGATGTCCGGGTTCGGCGTGCGTCCGGCCTTGTATTCGGCCAGGAAGTGCTCGAACACGTTGTCCCAGTACTCAGCGGCGAAGTTGGCCGTGTGCAGTTTGATACCGATCTTGTCGCAGACAGCCTGAGCATCCGCCAGGTCGTCCATGGCAGTGCAGTATTCCGTTCCGTCGTCTTCTTCCCAGTTCTTCATGAACAGGCCTTCCACTTCATACCCCTGCTCGATCAGCAGGAGAGCGGAAACGGAAGAGTCCACGCCGCCGGACATGCCGACAATGACGCGCTTCTTGGATGTGTCAGAAGGGGCTGGATCACGCATAGGGATTCAATGAGTGTCTTGGAAAAGGGCGCGATTCTAGCAGGCTCGCGGCCGCAAGGCTAAAGGGAAGGGCGGATCAGTTCGAGGCTGAAGTGATGACCGGCCAGATAATCGTCGATGCAGCGCATGATCAACTCGCTGCGCCAGTTGTCCCGCTGGGCCAATAATTCGTCGCGGCTCAGCCACTTGGCGCCGAGGATGCCGTCGTCAAGCTGATAGTCCGGGTGGTGTTTGACGGCTTTGGCGCTGAAGCAAACACGCTGGTAAGTCACGCCGTTGCTCGGCGCGGTGTACAGGTAAATACCGATGACACCGGTGGGCTCGACATCCCAGCCGGTTTCTTCGAGGGTTTCGCGCACGGCGGCTTCGATCAGCGTTTCATCCGGGTCGAGATGCCCGGCGGGCTGATTGAGCACGTTGCGCCCGGCCTTGTGCTCTTCGACCATCAGGAAGCGACCATTGTCCTCGACAATGGTGGCGACGGTGATGTGGGGAGCCATTCCATAAAATCATCCTCAATCTATTGGTTAAACCCCAATCCCTGTGGGAGCTGGCTTGTCGGAACGCCGCATCGCAGCGATAGCGGTGGGTCAGTCACCATCCATGCTGGATGATAAACCGCCATCGCTGGCAAGCCAGCTCCCACAGGGTTTTGTGCTAATCACAAAGTCTGGAAACACAAACCCCGGCACAGGGCCGGGGTTCGTTTGCCGCACTACAACCTTAAACCAGCGCAGCAATCGCCGCGTTGAAGGTTGCGCTCGGGCGCATGGCCTGGCTGATCAGCTCGGCGTCGGCGTGGTAGTAACCGCCGATGTCGACTGGCTTGCCCTGAACGGCGTTGAGCTCGGCAACGATGGTCGCCTCGTTCTCGGTCAGGGTTTTGGCCAGCGTCGCGAACTGCGATTGCAGTGCAGCGTCTTCGGTCTGGGCAGCCAGAGCCTGAGCCCAGTACATCGCCAGATAGAAGTGGCTGCCGCGGTTGTCGATGTTGCCGACTTTGCGCGATGGCGACTTGTTGTTGTCGAGGAACTGGCCGGTGGCCTGGTCCAGGGTTTTCGACAGCACCAGTGCTTTCGGGTTGTTGTAGTTCACACCCAGATGCTCGAGGGAAGCGGCGAGGGCGAGGAACTCACCCAGCGAATCCCAGCGCAGGAAGTTTTCTTCAACCAGTTGCTGCACGTGCTTTGGAGCCGAACCGCCAGCGCCGGTTTCGAACAGGCCACCGCCGTTCATCAGCGGCACGATCGACAGCATCTTGGCGCTGGTGCCCAGTTCCATGATCGGGAACAGGTCGGTCAGGTAGTCGCGCAGTACGTTGCCGGTCACCGAAATGGTGTCCTTGCCTTCGCGGGTGCGCTGCAGGGTGTACTTCATGGCATCGACCGGCGCCATGATCTGGATGTCCAGACCGGCGGTGTCGTGATCCTTCAGGTACGCCTGAACCTTCTCGATCACCACGCCGTCGTGAGCGCGCATCGGGTCGAGCCAGAAGATCGCCGGGGTGCTGCTGGCGCGAGCGCGGTTGACGGCCAGTTTCACCCAGTCCTGGATCGGCGCGTCTTTGGTCTGGCACATGCGGAAGATGTCGCCGGCTTCAACAGCCTGCTCCATCAGCACGATGCCTTTGCTGTCGGTCACGCGAACCACGCCGTCAGCCTTGATCTGGAAGGTCTTGTCGTGCGAGCCGTACTCTTCGGCTTTCTTCGCCATCAGGCCGACGTTCGGCACGCTGCCCATGGTGGTCGGATCGAAAGCGCCATTGGCTTTGCAGTCTTCGATCACGGCCTGATAGATGGTCGCGTAGCAACGATCCGGGATCACTGCCTTGGTGTCGTGCAGTTGACCATCGGTGCCCCACATCTTGCCGGAGTCACGGATCATGGCGGGCATCGAGGCGTCAACGATGACGTCGCTCGGCACGTGCAGGTTGGTGATGCCCTTGTCGGAGTTGACCATCGCCAGCGCTGGACGCACAGCGTAGACCGCAGCCATGTCCGCTTCGATCTGCGCTTGCTGCGCGGCCGGCAGCGCTTTGATGCGCGCGTACAGGTCGCCGATGCCGTTGTTCAGGTTGAAGCCGATTTCGGCCAGCACGTCAGCATGCTTGGTCAACGCGTCTTTGTAGTACTCGGCAACGATCTGGCCGAACATGATCGGGTCGGAGACCTTCATCATGGTCGCTTTCAGGTGCACCGAGAGCAGCACGCCCTGAGCCTTGGCGCTTTCGATTTCAGCAGCGATGAACGCGCGCAGGGCGTTTTTGCTCATCACGGCGCAGTCGAGGATCTCGCCGGCCTGAACGGTGGTTTTTTCTTTCAGAACGGTTGCAGTACCGTCCTTGGCGATCAGTTCGATCTTCACGGCGTCAGCGGCGTCGATCAGGGCGGCTTTTTCGCTGCCGTAGAAATCGCCGGTGCTCATGTGAGCGACGTGGGACTTGGAGTCTTTGGCCCAGGCGCCCATCTTGTGCGGGTGCTTGCGTGCGTAGTTCTTCACCGACAGCGGAGCGCGACGGTCGGAGTTGCCTTCACGCAGCACCGGGTTCACAGCGCTGCCCTTGACCTTGTCGTAACGCGCCTTGGCTTCTTTGTCGGCGTCGCTGGTCACGGTTTCCGGGTAGTCCGGCAGGTTGTAGCCCTGCGCCTGCAGCTCTTTGATCGCGGCTTGCAGTTGCGGCACCGAAGCGCTGATGTTCGGCAGCTTGATGATGTTGGCTTCAGGCGTAACGGCCAGTTCGCCCAGTTCGGCAAGGTGGTCGGCTACGGCTTTGTCGCCCAGTTGCTCGGGGAAGCTTGCCAGAATGCGCGCTGCAAGAGAGATATCGCGGGTTTCCACGGCGATATCGGCCGAGGCGGTGTAAGCCTCGATGATCGGCAGCAGGGAATAGGTGGCGAGGGCAGGAGCTTCGTCGGTGAAGGTATAGATGATCTTCGAGCGGGTGGGCATATTCGGATTAACTCTCTCTTCTTTGCTAAAGCGTGCGCAGAAACTCGAGGGGCGCCGGGTAAGCGCGTTCGTTCAAAGTCATCCATGAACCGAATGTCGAGATTCTTCGCGGTGATGTTGGGTGCATCAGTAGAGCGTCAAGCAGTCAGGCTGCGGTAACAACCCGACCAATCAGGCGGAAAGTCTCGTGCTAGAGAGGCCAGCCGTCGTGACCCTGTGGTCAGCGGGCGGCATTATACATAGGTAGCTGGCAATCTGCCGATGGTTCATATGCAACGATTCTCGTCCATTGGTCTAAAGGTCGCAGGGCAGGGTTGGGCAAAGACTCGTTACGAATGCTGGAGTTTGGCGCTTTTCCCTTTGCTTTCAGGCTTGTACGAAACGAGATGTGCGCGGCGGCGGAACATAGGGTTTGCGTGTTGATTCAACTGGGTTACGCTCGAAGCAAGCCAGGTGTTCAATCCAAACAATGGAGTTCAGCATGGGTTACAAGAAGATTCAGGTTCCAGCCGTCGGCGACAAAATCACCGTCAATGCAGACCATTCTCTCAATGTTCCTGATAACCCGGTCATCCCCTTCATCGAAGGTGACGGCATTGGTGTCGACATCAGTCCGGTGATGATCAAGGTTGTCGATGCTGCTGTTGAAAAGGCCTACGGCGGCAAGCGCAAGATTTCCTGGATGGAAGTCTACGCCGGGGAAAAAGCCACCCAGGTTTATGATCAGGACACCTGGCTGCCGCAGGAAACCCTCGACGCGGTCAAGGATTATGTCGTTTCCATCAAGGGCCCGCTGACCACCCCGGTCGGTGGCGGCATCCGCTCGCTGAACGTGGCCCTGCGTCAGCAACTCGACCTCTACGTCTGCCTGCGCCCGGTGCGCTGGTTCGAAGGCGTGCCTAGCCCGGTGAAAAAGCCTGGCGACGTCGACATGACCATCTTCCGCGAGAACTCCGAAGACATCTACGCAGGCATCGAGTGGAAGGCCGGTTCGCCGGAAGCCACCAAGGTGATCAAATTCCTTAAAGAAGAAATGGGCGTCACCAAGATCCGTTTCGACGAAAACTGCGGCATCGGCGTCAAGCCGGTTTCCCGCGAAGGCACCAAGCGTCTGGCGCGCAAGGCTCTGCAGTATGTGGTCGATAACGATCGCGATTCGCTGACCATCGTGCACAAAGGCAACATCATGAAGTTCACCGAAGGTGCCTTCAAGGAATGGGCCTACGAGGTGGCGGCGGAAGAATTCGGCGCGACCCTGCTCGACGGCGGTCCGTGGATGCAGTTCAAGAACCCGAAAACCGGCAAGAACGTGGTGGTCAAGGACGCCATTGCCGACGCCATGCTTCAGCAGATCCTGCTGCGTCCGGCCGAATACGATGTGATCGCGACCCTTAACCTCAACGGCGACTACCTGTCCGACGCCCTGGCGGCAGAAGTGGGCGGTATCGGTATTGCACCGGGCGCCAACCTGTCCGACACCGTGGCGATGTTCGAAGCGACCCACGGTACCGCGCCGAAGTATGCCGGCAAAGATCAGGTCAACCCTGGCTCGCTGATTCTTTCGGCCGAAATGATGCTGCGACACATGGGCTGGACCGAAGCGGCCGATCTGATCATCAAGGGCACCAACGGTGCGATCGGGGCGAAGACTGTGACGTATGACTTTGAGCGCTTGATGGAGGGGGCCAAGCTGGTTTCGTCTTCGGGCTTTGGGGATGCGTTGATTTCGCATATGTAAAACGCGGATACACAAAAACCGCCTGACTCATCCAAGGGTCAGGCGGTTTTTTATTATCGAGAGTATTCCCAGAGAGTCGGTCAGCTCATCGCTTTGGCAGCCGCGGCAGCCGCGGCAGCAGCAGCGCCCACTGCAGCGCCTTCGGCGGCACTGGCTGGTTTCTCGATCACAGGTTTGATGCCTACGGCATGCAGCCCTTTGGGGCCTTGAACAATCGTGAAAACCACGGCCTGTCCGGCCTTGAGGGTTTTGTAGCCATCCATGTCAATCGCGGAGTAGTGCGCGAAGAAATCGATGTCTTTACCATCTTCATCGCGGCCTGCACGAGCGTCGGTGTTGATGAAACCGAATCCCTTGGCATTGTTGAACCATTTCACCTTGCCGACAACCATGCTCAAATCCCTCTGCAACAGTCTCCATCGCTGGAGTATCATCCCGTTCATCCGCAATCGAATTCGATAAAAGAATTGACTCCGCGGATCTTTTTTACCCACTGTGGGCTCTATTGGTTGTAACACCGTTTTCCCGATAGTCAAGGTGACCGGGCAGTCGGAGTTGAAAACGCAGGCAGCCGCCCCCACCACTGTATTTGCACAACTGACGAACCTTTCTTTCCATGCATGCAATCAGCCAGATTCGACTAACATTCAATCAGGATCGCCCGCTTCTCCAAAAGGATCTTCCACAGGAGCACGACGACGATTCGGCAGGCGTTGCTGTTCAGGAAGCAAAGCCTGCTTTACAGGCGCCGCCAATGTACAAGGTGGTTTTGTTCAACGATGACTACACACCGATGGATTTCGTCGTCGAAGTGCTCGAGGTGTTTTTTAACCTGAATCGCGAGCTGGCGACCAAGGTCATGCTGGCCGTCCATACAGAAGGGCGGGCAGTATGTGGAGTGTTTACCCGCGACATCGCCGAGACAAAGGCCATGCAGGTCAACCAGTACGCCAGGGAAAGCCAGCATCCGCTACTCTGTGAAATCGAGAAGGACGGTTAATCGCCGACCACTTGGGTATGAGGTGAAGCTATGTTAAACCGCGAGCTCGAAGTCACCCTCAATCTAGCCTTCAAGGAGGCTCGTTCGAAGCGTCATGAGTTCATGACCGTCGAACATCTCCTGTTGGCCCTATTGGACAATGAGGCTGCCGCCACCGTTTTGCGTGCCTGCGGCGCGAACCTCGACAAACTCAAGCACGACCTGCAGGAGTTCATCGACTCCACCACGCCATTGATCCCCGTCCATGACGAAGATCGCGAAACCCAGCCAACCCTGGGCTTCCAGCGTGTCCTGCAACGTGCTGTTTTCCACGTACAGAGCTCGGGCAAACGCGAAGTGACTGGCGCCAATGTGCTGGTCGCCATCTTCAGTGAGCAAGAGAGTCAGGCCGTATTCCTGCTGAAACAGCAGAGCGTTGCGCGCATTGATGTCGTCAACTACATCGCCCACGGCATCTCCAAAGTGCCGGGGCATGGCGATCACTCTGAAGGTGAACAAGATATGCAGGACGACGAGGGCGGTGAGTCTTCTTCTTCAGGCAATCCTCTGGATGCTTATGCGAGCAACCTCAACGAGCTCGCGCGCCAGGGTCGTATCGATCCGCTGGTCGGCCGCGAATCGGAAGTCGAGCGTGTTGCGCAGATTCTCGCGCGGCGGCGCAAAAACAATCCGCTGCTGGTCGGCGAGGCAGGCGTGGGTAAAACCGCGATTGCGGAAGGTCTGGCCAAGCGCATTGTCGACAATCAGGTGCCGGACCTGCTGGCCAACAGCGTCGTCTACTCGCTGGACCTTGGCGCTCTGCTGGCAGGCACCAAGTACCGCGGTGATTTCGAGAAGCGTTTCAAGGCGCTGCTCAATGAACTGAAAAAGCGTCCGCAGGCGATCCTGTTCATCGACGAGATCCACACCATTATTGGTGCCGGCGCTGCGTCCGGTGGCGTTATGGACGCCTCTAACCTGCTCAAGCCGCTGCTGTCGTCTGGCGACATTCGTTGCATCGGTTCGACCACGTTCCAGGAGTTCCGCGGCATCTTCGAGAAGGATCGTGCGCTGGCGCGTCGCTTCCAGAAGGTCGATGTCGTCGAGCCGTCGGTGGAAGACACCATCGGCATCCTGCGTGGTCTCAAAGGCCGTTTCGAGCAGCACCACAACATCGAGTACAGCGATGAGTCGTTGCGCGCCGCTGCCGAACTGGCTTCGCGCTACATCAACGACCGGCACATGCCGGACAAGGCCATCGATGTGATCGACGAGGCGGGCGCCTATCAGCGTCTGCAACCGGTCGAGATGCGCGTCAAGCGTATCGAAGTGCCGCAGGTCGAAGATATCGTGGCGAAAATCGCGCGGATTCCACCGAAGCACGTCACCAGTTCCGACAAGGAGCTGCTGCGTAATCTGGAGCGTGACCTGAAGCTGACGGTGTTCGGTCAGGACGCAGCGATCGATTCGCTGTCGACTGCAATCAAATTGTCACGCGCCGGGCTCAAGTCGCCGGACAAGCCGGTCGGTTCGTTCCTGTTTGCTGGGCCGACCGGTGTTGGTAAAACCGAGGCCGCGCGGCAGTTGGCCAAGGCCTTGGGGATTGAGCTGGTTCGTTTCGACATGTCCGAGTACATGGAGCGTCACACCGTCTCGCGTCTGATCGGTGCGCCTCCAGGCTATGTCGGCTTTGATCAGGGCGGTCTGTTGACCGAAGCGATCACCAAACAGCCGCATTGCGTACTGCTGCTCGATGAAATCGAGAAAGCGCACCCGGAAGTCTTCAACCTGCTGTTGCAGGTCATGGACCACGGCACGCTGACCGACAACAACGGGCGCAAGGCGGACTTCCGCAACGTAATCGTGATCATGACCACCAACGCCGGTGCCGAAACGGCGGCGCGCGCTTCGATCGGTTTCACCCATCAGGACCACTCGTCCGATGCGATGGAAGTGATCAAGAAGAGCTTTACGCCGGAATTCCGCAACCGTCTGGACACCATTATCCAGTTTGGTCGCCTCAGTCATGAGGTCATCAAGAGCGTGGTGGACAAGTTCCTTACCGAGCTTCAGGCGCAGCTGGAAGACAAGCGCGTGTTGCTTGAGGTGACCGATGCGGCGCGCAGTTGGCTGGCGGCGGGTGGTTACGACTCGGCAATGGGCGCACGTCCAATGGCGCGTCTGATCCAGGACAAGATCAAGCGTCCGCTGGCGGAAGAGATTCTGTTTGGCGAACTGGCCGAGCATGGCGGTGTGGTGCACATCGACATCAAGGATGGCGAGTTGACGTTTGACTTCGAGACTACGGCGGAAATGGCCTGACGGCTGTGGTTTAAGAGGGCGCCTTCGGGCGCCTTTCTTTGTCTCGGGATTGGGGGTATATCCGTTGCTGCGGGTGTTGCTTCTGGCGGTTTCGCCTGACGGCGACTTACTTTTTTACAAGCGCCAAAAAAGTAAGCAAAAAACGCTTGCTCCTACGTACGGCCCTCGCAAGCTCGGGTTCCTTCGCTCCGGGACTGATCCGGGCGCAGCGGCTACGGTTTGCTTCGCTGCACCTCCTTCCGCTGTGTCTGGCTGCGCCAGACGGTCGCTGCGCTCCCACACCCGGATCAATCCCTCCACTCAGCCTTCCGACGTCGCCGGTGGATCAAGATCAAAAGCAGGCGAGCTGACACTCGGCCTATTGAGTGGTGAGAAGCGTCGCATGGATTTTGATTTGTGGTGTGGCTGCCCCTCACCCCAGCCCTCTCCCGAGGGAGAGGGAGCCGATCGTTGTGCTTTTCAAATTTTGCGTACGACTCGGTATTTCATGTCTGCGTAACTCTTCCAACCACCTCGGTCAGTTCCCTCTCCCTCCGGGAGAGGGCTAGGGTGAGGGGCTTTTGACGTTGCTTTTGATCTTCGAGCAATTCAAGCGCAGCCGCAGCAAACGGCTGCACCCAAACCCCAGACACAAAAACGCCCGGCTAAAAGCCGGGCGTTTTGTATTGACTTGATTAGCGAGCGCGGTAGGTGATGCGCCCTTTGCTCAAGTCATAGGGCGTCAGTTCGACGCGCACTTTGTCACCGGTAAGAATACGAATGTAGTTCTTGCGCATCTTGCCGGAAATATGCGCGGTTACGACGTGCCCATTTTCCAACTCCACACGAAACATGGTGTTGGGCAGGGTGTCGACGACAGTGCCTTCCATTTCGAAGCTGTCTTCTTTCGACATGCAGTAAAGCCCTCGGTATCCAGTGAATGGCCCGGTGCAACTGCGCCAGGCAAAAGCGGCGTGCATTGTGCCCGAAAAATGGGGTTTACGCCAAGGGGTTTGAGCTTTTGCTTTAGTTGAGGATGACCCAGCGCTGGTTGATCAGCAGTTCGATAGGGCGATATTGGGTCTTGTAGTTCATCTTTTTGCAGTTCTTGATCCAATAGCCGAGGTAGACCGCCTCAAGCCCCAGGCGCTGGCTCTCGGCGATTTGCCAGAGGATCGCGAAACGTCCCAGGCTGCGGCGTTCTTCGGCCGGTTCGTAAAAGGTGTAGACCGCCGAGAGGCCGTTAGGCAGCAAATCGGTCACTGCTACCGCCAGCAACCGTCCGTCGAGTCGGAACTCGTAGAAGCGCGAGAAGGGCAGGTCGCGGACCAGAAAGGTCGAAAACTGATCGCGGCTCGGCGGGTACATGTCGCCGTCGGCGTGGCGTTGTTCGATGTAGCGCTGGTAGAGGTCGAAATATTCTTCGCTGAATTGCGGTTTGGCCGGACGCACCTGCAAATCGGCGTTGCGTTTGAAAATGCGTTTTTGCTGGCGGTTGGGCAGGAACTGCGCCACCGGTATGCGCGCAGGTACGCACGCATTGCAATTCTGGCAATGGGGGCGGTACAGATGATCGCCGCTGCGACGAAAGCCCATTTCCGACAGGTCTGCGTAGACATGCACATCCATGGGCTGGCTCGGATCGAGAAACAGGGTCGTAGCCTGCTCCTCGGGCAGATAACTGCAAGAGTGGGGCTGAGTGGCATAGAACTTCAGGCGCGCCAACTCGGTCATGAATCAACCCTCGGAATAAGCTGGTGGATTAAGTGTAAGCCACCTGCGCAAAAGTCGCTCAGCAAACCCAGCTTGCCTGATTGGGTTGATCCAGATGGCGTGCCAGATAGTCGGCAAATTGCTCGCGGGGAATCGCTCGTGCACCGAAGCTGTGCAGATGATCGGTCGGCATCTGGCAATCGATCAGCACAAAACCCGCTTCTCTGAGGTGGCGCACCAGTGTGGCGAAGCCATATTTGGAGGCATTGTCGGCGCGGCTGAACATTGATTCACCGAAAAACAGCTGCCCCATCGCCAGGCCGTACAGGCCGCCGACCAGTTCGCCCTGATCGCGCACTTCCACCGAATGGGCAAAGCCGCGACGATGCAGTTCGATGTAGGCGTCCTGCATGGCCTCGGTGATCCAGGTGCCATCGGCGTAATCCCGTGGCGCGGCGCAGGCGCGAATCACGGCTTCGAAATCCTGATCGAAGGTCACTTGATAGCGTTCCTTGCGCAGCAGTTTGCCGAGGCTGCGCGAAACGTGCAGTTCGTCGGGAAACAGTACGGTGCGTGGATCCGGCGACCACCAGAGAATCGGCTGGCCTTCGGAAAACCACGGAAAGCAGCCATGACGATAAGCCTGGATCAGACGATCGGCAGACAGATCGCCACCGGCGGCGAGCAATCCGTTGGGCTCGCGCATGGCCTTTTCCAGTGGCGGGAAGGTCATCGAATTACGTTGTAACCAAGTCAGCATGGCATCCAGGCTTGCAGAAGGGGAGGGCGGGGCGCGCAGGCCACCGCGAAAGAGTTTGCCGCGAAACGGCGCTGATGTCCTGCACAGATGTTCGACGTAGTCAGTATTGAGCTGCAACTTGGTGTGTCGGTCGCGGTCGTAAACGACGCCGTGGCAGTGCGCGGCAAGCGTCGCCGCCGGGCAGATATCGGCTGCTTCGCTACGTTCATCAACTAGCCGTCATAAGCCTTTGTCACAAAAGGTAAATGCATGCTCAAATTGCGTCGCAGCTTCTGTGTGCTTGGCTATGCTCAATCACGGGGTTTGAAGCATGGCATCGAACGCACAAACCCGTACAATGGCGGGTTATCGGACAATGTCGGCCATGTGCTGTGTTTATAAAAAGCGCGGCGTAATGTTAAAAGTAGTTCCGTTTGCGCTCGTTTGATTTTTTACCTGCCTGGATTGGGCAGTTTTTTATCGTCATTCAATAGATGGACGCGCCTTGTGCGCAGGAAAAGAAGCGTTTTGAAGAAATCCACCGAAGCACCCAAAACAGTCGTTCCGCTCTGGCGCCAACAATTGCACTACCGGCTCAAGGAAGGTGCATTGATCGCCATCGGTGCCTTGTGCCTGTTCCTGATGATGGCTTTGCTGACCTACGGCAAGGACGATCCGGGCTGGAGCCACAACAGTAAGATCGATGACGTACAGAATTTCGGCGGACCGGCGGGCTCCTACAGCGCCGACATCCTGTTCATGGTGCTCGGTTACTTCGCCTACATCTTCCCGTTGCTGCTGGCGATCAAGGCGTATCAGATCTTCCGTCAGCGCCACGAGCCGTGGCAGTGGAGCGGCTGGCTTTTCTCCTGGCGCCTGATCGGTCTGGTATTTCTGGTGCTGTCCGGCGCGGCGCTGGCGCATCTGCATTTTCATGCCGCGTCTGGGCTGCCGGCGGGCGCCGGTGGTGCACTGGGCGAAAGCCTGGGCAACCTGGCGAAGAATGCACTGAACATTCAGGGCAGCACGTTGCTGTTCATCGCGCTGTTCCTGTTCGGTCTGACGGTGTTTACCGATCTGTCGTGGTTCAAGGTGATGGACATCACCGGCAAGATCACCCTCGACCTGTTCGAACTGTTTCAGGGTGCGCTCAATCGCTGGTGGGCGGCGCGCACCGAACGCAAGCAACTGGTCGCGCAACTGCGAGAGGTCGATGATCGTGTGCATGATGTGGTCGCGCCAACGGTCACCGATAAGCGCGAGCAGGCCAAAGTCAAAGAACGCCTGATCGAACGCGAGCAAGCCCTGAGCAAGCACATGTCCGATCGCGAGAAGCAGGTGCCGCCAGTGATCGCCCCGGCGCCGGCCAAAGCGCCCGAGCCAAGCAAGCGCGTGCAGAAAGAGAAGCAGGTGCCGTTGTTCGTCGACAGCGCCGTGGAAGGCACGTTGCCGCCGATCTCGATCCTCGATCCTGCGGAAAAGAAACAACTCAATTACTCGCCGGAATCGCTTGCGGCGGTCGGGCATTTGCTGGAAATCAAACTCAAGGAGTTCGGTGTCGAAGTGGCGGTGGATTCGATCCATCCCGGCCCGGTGATTACCCGTTACGAGATTCAGCCTGCAGCAGGGGTCAAGGTCAGCCGCATCGCCAACCTGGCCAAGGACCTTGCGCGTTCGTTGGCAGTGACCAGCGTGCGAGTGGTCGAGGTGATTCCGGGCAAGACCACGGTCGGTATCGAGATTCCCAACGAAGACCGGCAGATCGTGCGTTTCTCCGAAGTGCTGTCGACGCCTGAATACGACAACTTCAAATCGCCTGTTACCCTGGCCCTCGGTCACGATATCGGCGGCAAACCGGTCATCACTGACCTGGCGAAGATGCCGCACCTGCTGGTCGCCGGTACCACCGGCTCCGGTAAGTCGGTTGGTGTGAACGCGATGATCCTGTCGATCCTGTTCAAATCCGGCCCGGAAGACGCCAAACTGATCATGATCGACCCGAAGATGCTTGAACTGTCGATCTATGAAGGCATCCCCCACCTGTTGTGCCCGGTTGTGACCGACATGAAAGACGCCGCCAACGCCCTGCGCTGGAGCGTTGCCGAGATGGAGCGTCGTTACAAGCTGATGGCCAAGATGGGCGTGCGTAACCTGTCCGGCTTCAATGCCAAGGTCAAGGAAGCGCAGGACGCTGGCGAGCCGTTGAGCGATCCGCTGTACAAGCGCGAGAGCATCCACGACGAAGCGCCGCTGCTGCAAAAACTGCCCACCATCGTCGTAGTGGTCGATGAATTCGCCGACATGATGATGATCGTCGGCAAGAAAGTTGAAGAACTGATCGCCCGTATCGCACAGAAGGCCCGTGCCGCCGGCATTCACTTGATCCTCGCGACCCAGCGTCCGTCGGTAGACGTGATCACCGGTCTGATCAAGGCCAACATTCCGACCCGTATGGCGTTCCAGGTGTCGAGCAAGATCGACTCGCGGACCATTATCGACCAGGGTGGCGCCGAACAACTGCTTGGCCACGGTGACATGCTTTACATGCCGCCGGGCACCAGTCTGCCGATTCGGGTTCACGGCGCGTTCGTGTCCGACGATGAAGTTCACCGTGTGGTCGAGGCGTGGAAACTGCGCGGCGCACCAGAATACAACGACGACATTCTTAACGGTGTCGAAGAGGCGGGCAGCGGTTTTGAAGGCAGCAGCGGTGGCGGCGACGGCGATGATCCGGAAGCCGATGCGCTGTATGACGAAGCCGTACAGTTCGTCCTCGAAAGCCGCCGGGCTTCGATTTCCGCAGTACAGCGCAAGCTGAAGATTGGCTACAACCGCGCTGCCCGAATGATCGAAGCCATGGAAATGGCCGGCGTCGTCACCTCGATGAACACCAACGGTTCCCGCGAGGTTCTGGCCCCGGGCCCGGTGCGCGACTGATTCGAAACGCCTTTTTGCCCAAGGGATGGCGCAATGACGCGCCGTCCTCTCCCAACGAGTATTCAAGAGGACTCCCATGCGTCTTATCCGCATGCTGTTGCCAGTACTGGCGCTGACCACCTTCACGGCCCACGCCGATGAAAAGGACGTGGCGCGTCTGACCCAATTGCTGGAAACATCCAAGACCCTGAGCGCGAACTTCTCGCAGCTGACCCTTGACGGCAGCGGCACCCAGTTGCAGGAAACCACCGGCAACATGACCCTGCAGCGTCCGGGCCTGTTCTACTGGCACACCAATGCTCCGGCCGAGCAGACCATGGTCTCCGATGGCAAGAAGGTCACCCTGTGGGACCCGGATCTCGAACAGGCAACGATCAAGAAGCTCGACGAGCGCCTGACCCAGACCCCGGCGCTGCTGCTGTCCGGTGACGTGTCGAAGATCAGCCAGAGCTTTGATATCAGCGCGAAAGAGGCGGGCGGTGTGATCGACTTCACCCTCAAGCCGAAAACCAAAGACACCCTGTTCGACAATCTGCGCCTGTCGTTCCGCAACGGTCTGCTTAACGACATGCAATTGATCGACAGCGTCGGCCAGCGCACCAATATCCTGTTTACCGGGGTCAAGGCCAACGAAGCGGTGCCGGCCTCCAAGTTCAAGTTCGACATTCCCAAGGGTGCCGACGTTATCCAGGAATAAACACAAAACCCCTTGCAGGAGTGAGCCTGCTCGCGATTCGATCTGTCAGCACCACTTCGTTGTCTGATCCACCGCTATCGCGAGCAGGCTCACTCCTGCAAAATCAAAAGCATGAATGGCAACCGGTTCAAATAGAGGTTTCAACGCTACGTGATGGATCTGTTTCGCAGTGCACCGATTGCCCAGCCACTGGCCGCGCGTTTGCGTGCGACCAATCTGGACGAGTACGTCGGTCAGGAACACGTGCTCGCGCGTGGCAAGCCGCTGCGTGAAGCGCTGGAGCAGGGTGCCCTGCATTCGATGATCTTCTGGGGACCGCCAGGTGTGGGCAAGACCACTCTGGCGCGATTGCTCGCGGAAGTCTCCGATGCGCACTTCGAAACGGTCTCGGCGGTGCTCGCCGGGGTCAAAGAGATCCGTCAGGCCGTCGAAATCGCCAAGCAGCAGGCCGGCCAGTACGGCAAGCGCACGATTCTGTTCGTCGATGAAGTCCACCGTTTCAACAAGTCCCAGCAGGACGCCTTCCTGCCTTACGTCGAAGACGGCACGCTGATTTTCATCGGTGCGACCACGGAAAACCCCTCGTTCGAACTCAACAACGCCTTGTTGTCCCGCGCTCGCGTCTACGTGCTGAAAAGCCTCGACGAAGCGGCGCTGCGCAAACTGGTCGGCCGCGCACTGAGCGAAGAGCGCGGCCTCGGCAAGCGCAACCTGACCCTCAGCGATGAAGGTTTCCAGATGCTGCTGTCTGCCGCCGATGGCGATGGCCGGCGCCTGCTCAACCTGCTGGAAAACGCCTCGGACCTGGCCGAAGACAACAGTGAGATAGGCACTGATTTGCTGCAAAGCCTGCTCGGCGATACCCGTCGCCGGTTCGACAAGGGTGGTGAAGCGTTCTACGACCAGATCTCCGCGCTGCACAAGTCAGTGCGCGGTTCCAATCCTGACGGCGCGCTGTACTGGTTCGCGCGGATGATCGATGGCGGTTGCGATCCGCTTTATCTGGCCCGGCGCGTAGTGCGCATGGCCAGCGAAGACATCGGCAACGCCGACCCGCGCGCGCTGAGCCTGTGCCTGGCAGCGTGGGAAGTGCAGGAGCGTCTCGGCAGTCCGGAAGGCGAACTGGCGGTGGCGCAGGCCATCACTTATCTGGCCTGTGCGCCGAAAAGCAACGCGGTGTACATGGGCTTCAAGACCGCTTTGCGCGCGGCGGCCGAAAACGGCTCGCTTGAAGTCCCGCTGCACCTGCGCAATGCGCCGACCAAACTGATGAAGCAACTCGGCTATGGCGACGAATACCGCTATGCCCACGACGAGCCGGATGCGTACGCGGCCGGTGAAGACTATTTCCCGGAAGAACTTGAACCGATTCCGTTCTATCAGCCAGTGCCGCGCGGTCTGGAATTGAAGATCGGCGAGAAGCTCAATCACCTCGCTCAACTCGATCGTCTGAGCCCTCGGCAGCGGAGAAAATAGTGGTCCCATTAATTGTTGCGGTGTCTGTCGGCGGGATGGCCGGTACCTTGCTGCGCTTCGCCACCGGCAACTGGATCAGCGCCAATTGGCCGCGGCACTTCTATACCGCGACGCTGGCCGTTAATATCGTGGGCTGTCTGCTGATTGGCGTGTTGTACGGCCTGTTTTTGATACGCCCGGAAGTACCCATCGAGGTGCGTGCCGGGTTGATGGTCGGCTTCCTCGGGGGGCTGACGACTTTTTCATCCTTTTCACTGGATACGGTGCGCCTGCTGGAAAGCGGGCAGGTGCCGCTGGCCCTGGGCTATGCGGCACTCAGCGTATTCGGCGGGCTGCTTGCGACGTGGGCTGGCCTGTCTCTGACCAAACTTTGATAACGAGAAACCGACATGCTCGATTCCAAACTGTTACGTAGCAACCTTCAGGACGTAGCGGACCGCCTGGCTTCCCGTGGCTTTGCCCTGGACACCGCGCGCATCGAAGCGCTGGAAGAACAGCGCAAGACCGTCCAGACCCGCACCGAAGCACTGCAGGCTGAACGTAACGCGCGCTCAAAATCCATCGGTCAGGCCAAGCAGCGCGGCGAAGACATCGCGCCGCTGATGGCGGACGTCGAGCGTATGGCGGGCGAGTTGAGCGCCGGTAAAGTCGAGCTGGACGCGATCCAGACCGAACTGGACTCCATCCTGCTGGGCATTCCCAACCTGCCGCACGAATCCGTGCCGGTCGGCAAGGACGAAGACGACAACGTCGAAGTGCGTCGCTGGGGCACCCCGACGCAGTTTGATTTTGAAGTGAAAGACCACGTTGCCCTGGGCGAGAAGTTCGGCTGGCTGGATTTTGAAACCGCGGCCAAGTTGTCCGGCGCGCGGTTCGCCCTGTTGCGTGGCCCGATCGCTCGTCTGCACCGTGCGCTGGCGCAGTTCATGATCAACCTGCACGTCAACGAGCATGGCTATGAAGAGGCTTATACGCCTTATCTGGTTCAGGCGCCGGCGCTGCAAGGCACCGGTCAATTGCCGAAGTTCGAGGAAGACCTGTTCAAGATCGCTCGCGAAGGCGAAGCCGATCTGTACCTGATCCCGACCGCCGAAGTGTCGCTGACCAACATCGTTGCCGGTGAAATCGTCGACTCGAAGCTGCTGCCGATCAAATTCGTTGCCCACACTCCGTGCTTCCGTAGCGAAGCCGGCGCGTCAGGTCGCGATACCCGTGGCATGATCCGTCAACACCAGTTCGACAAAGTCGAAATGGTCCAGATCGTTGAGCCGTCGCAGTCGATGGAAGCGCTGGAAGGCCTGACCGCCAACGCCGAAAAAGTCCTGCAACTGCTGGGTCTGCCATACCGCACCCTGGCACTGTGCACCGGCGACATGGGTTTCAGCGCGGTCAAGACCTACGATCTGGAAGTGTGGATCCCGAGCCAGGACAAATACCGCGAAATTTCCTCGTGCTCCAACTGCGGTGATTTCCAGGCCCGCCGCATGCAAGCGCGCTTCCGCAACCCGGAAACCGGCAAGCCGGAACTGGTGCACACCCTGAACGGTTCCGGTCTGGCAGTCGGTCGTACGCTGGTTGCGGTGCTGGAAAACTACCAGCAGGCTGACGGTTCGATCCGCGTGCCGGACGTACTGAAACCGTACATGGGTGGCCTTGAGGTCATCGGCTAAATGAAATATCTGCCGCTGTTTCACAACCTGCGCGGCAGTCGTGTGTTGGTGGTCGGTGGAGGGGAAATTGCCTTGCGCAAATCCCGCCTGCTGGCCGATGCCGGTGCGCTGCTGCGGGTGGTCGCACCTGAAATCGAACCGCAACTGGCCGAACTCGTCGCTGCCAGTGGCGGCGAATGTGTGCTGCGTGGCTATGTTGAGACGGATCTCGACGGCTGCGGGCTGATCATTGCCGCCACCGACGACGAGACGCTCAATGCGCAAGTCTCGGCGGATGCGCATCGACGTTGCGTACCGGTCAATGTGGTCGACGCGCCGGCCCTGTGCAGTGTGATCTTCCCGGCGATCGTCGATCGCTCGCCGCTGATCATTGCCGTGTCCAGCGGCGGCGACGCGCCGGTGCTGGCGCGCTTGATTCGCGCCAAGATTGAAACCTGGATTCCATCGACCTATGGCCATCTGGCCGGGCTCGCTGCGCGGTTTCGCAATCAGGTGAAAAACCTGTTTCCGGATGTGCAGCAGCGTCGCGGTTTTTGGGAAGACGTGTTTCAGGGGCCGATTGCCGATCGGCAACTGGCCGGGCAGGGCGCCGAAGCCGAGCGCCTGCTGCAAGCGAAGATCGATGGCGAAGCGATGGTCACCACCGGTGAGGTCTATCTGGTGGGTGCCGGGCCGGGCGATCCGGATCTGCTGACGTTCAAGGCCTTGCGTCTGATGCAGCAGGCTGATGTGGTGCTTTACGACCGCCTGGTTGCACCGGCAATCCTCGAACTGTGCCGGCGCGATGCCGAGCGGGTGTACGTCGGCAAGCGCCGTTCGGAGCATGCGGTGCCGCAGGAGCAGATCAATCAGCAACTGGTCGATCTGGCCAAGGCCGGCAAGCGTGTCGTGCGGTTGAAGGGCGGCGATCCGTTCATTTTCGGGCGTGGCGGCGAAGAGATCGAAGAACTCGCGGCCCACGGCATTCCGTTCCAGGTCGTCCCAGGCATCACCGCGGCCAGTGGTTGCGCGGCGTATGCAGGAATACCGTTGACCCATCGCGATCACGCGCAGTCGGTACGCTTTGTCACCGGCCACTTGAAGGACGGTTCCACCGATCTGCCATGGTCCGACCTGGTCGCGCCGGCGCAGACGCTGGTGTTCTACATGGGCTTGGTGGGGCTGCCGATCATCTGCGAGCAGTTGATCAAGCATGGTCGTTCGGCGGATACCCCGGCAGCATTGATTCAGCAGGGCACCACAGTCAATCAGCGGGTCTTTACTGGCACGCTGGCCGACTTGCCGCGACTGGTGGCGGAGCATGAAGTGCATGCTCCGACACTGGTAATCGTCGGTGAAGTGGTGCAATTGCGCGAGAAGCTTGCGTGGTTTGAAGGGGCTCAGGCGCAGGTCTAAACACCGCGTCGCCCCAATCGCTGGCAAGCCAGCTCCCACAGGTATTGTGTCAAAGCTGCAATCTTCAGCATTACACAAGACTTTGTGGGAGCTGGCTTGCCAGCGATGGCGCCCTCAAGAGCTGCTCGAATTTCAACCCCGGCGCCAAACCCCTTTGCTCGCCAACCGCGCCCTGTCATGGGCCACAGTAAAGTCCTGCTCCGGCCCCTTCGGCACAACGCCCGTCGGGTTGATCGTCTTGTGACTGCCGTAGTAGTGATGTTTGATGTGCTGAAAATCCACCGTCTCGGCAACACCGTCGACCTGATACATCTCAAGCAACCAGTTCGACAGATTCGGGTAATCGGCAATCCGCCGCAGGTTGCACTTGAAGTGGCCGTGATACACCGCGTCAAAGCGGATCATTGTGGTGAACAGACGCACATCGGCTTCGGTCAGGTACTCGCCCGCCAGATAACGATTGGCGCCCAACAGCTGTTCCAGATGATCAAGTTCGGCGAACACCTCATCGAATGCTTGCTCATAAGCCTGCTGCGACGTGGCGAAACCGGCGCGATACACGCCGTTGTTCACTGCCGGATAGATGCGCTCGTTCAGCGCATCGATTTCGCTGCGTAACGGCGCCGGGTAGAAGTCGAGATCGTTGCCGGTCAGCGCGTCGAATGCGCTGTTGAACATGCGAATGATTTCCGCGGATTCGTTGCTGACGATGCGCTTGAGCTTCTTGTCCCACAGCACGGGGACCGTGACGCGCCCTGTGTAATCAGGCGTGTCGGCGGTGTAGCGTTGGTGCATGTAATCGAAGCCGTCGAGCTTGTCGCCGGTCGAGCCGAGGGCCTTGTCGAAGGTCCAGCCGTTTTCCAGCATCAGCCAACTGACCACCGAGACGTCGATCAGACTCTCCAGGCCCTTGAGCTTGCGCAGGATCAGGGTGCGATGCGCCCACGGGCAGGCGAGCGAAACGTAGAGGTGATAGCGCCCGGCTTCGGCAGCAAAGCCGCCTTCACCGCTCGGACCCGGCTGGCCGTCGGCGGTGACCCAGTTGCGGCGTTGAGCCTGTTCGCGCTGAAACGCGCCGTCCTTGCTGCTTTCGTACCACTTGTCCTGCCAGTGGCCATCGACGAGTAAACCCATGATCCAGACTCCGTATACCAATATTCATTGGAGCCGAGTCTATTCCGATGAGTTCGAACAAAAAGCGCAAAGATCGGGCGTGAATGATCGGTTAAATCGATTTGTCTCGCACGGCCCAGTATTGCTCGGCCGTGGCGAAGGCTTGCTCACGGCTGTCACCGAGGCCGCGCAGGGCCAGTGCCATGGTCGCGATCAATGCCATTTGCGGATAACTGTCGACCACGTCGCCACGCCATACCGCTTTCAGCTGCTCGATATCCAGCGTCGCCGGTTTGACATGGCGTTGCGCCGACAGCTGCGGCCATTCCTCGTCCCAGCTCTGCCCGCCCGTGGTGCCGTAGAGGTGGCTGGTGGCGTCCGGGTTGATCTCGATTTCGCCGCCATCACCCTTGACCACGATCGCCGTATCGCCGAGCAAACCGCTGGCATCGCGATGCACTGCCTGATAGCCGGGATGGAAAATGCTTTGGAGGCCGCATCGCGCGCCCAGCGGGTTGAGAATCCGTGCCAGCGAATGAATCGGCGAACGCAGACCCAGCGTATTGCGCAGGTCGATCATCTTTTGCAGTTGCGGCGCCCAGTCCACCAGCGGCATGAACGCCAGTCCGCCGTTATCCAGCGCGTCGCCGACCTGCGGCCAGGTGCGGCACAGCGGGATATTCAGTTCGCCCAACAGCTGTTCGCTGTAAAGACGCCCGGCGGTATGCGCGCCGCCGCCATGCATGAAGATGCGCACGCCGTTCTGCGCCAGGCACTTGGCGGCCAGCAGATACCACGGCAAGTGACGTTTTTTTCCGGCATAGGTCGGCCAGTCGAGGTCAACGTTCAGGGCTGGCGCTTGCAAGCGTTCGCGCAGGGCTTCGGTGAAACCGGCCATTTCCTCGGCGCTTTCTTCCTTGTGCCGCAGCAACATCAGGAAGGCGCCGAGCTGGGTGTCTTCGACCGTGTCATCGAGCACCATGCCCATGGCTTCGCGGGCCTCCTCGCGCGTCAGATCACGCGCGCCGCGCTTGCCTTTGCCGAGAATGCGCACGAACTGCGCAAACGGATGCTCGGCGGGCGTTTCGAGGGTCAATGCTGGAAAGTCGGTCATAGGCAATTCGTCGGTTTGGGCAGGCCCGCCAGTTTTGCGGCGAGTTTGGCAGGGGTGCCTTTGAACAGTCGGTTGAGGTGCAGGCTGTTCCCTTTGTCCGCGCCGAGTTTCAACGCGGTGTACTTGATCAGCGGGCGCGTGGCCGGGGACAGCTGGAATTCGGCATAGAAGCTGCGCAGCAGTTCGAGGATTTCCCAGTGTTCGCCAGTCAACTCGATATCTTCTGCGGCGGCCAGGGCGCTGGCGACGTCGGCCGACCAGTCGCTCAGATCGACAAGAAAACCGTCCTTGTCCAGTTCGATGGCGCGGGCGCCGACGGTCAGTGCATTCATAACCAGCTGTTGACCTTGTCATGGTCGATCGACAGCTCGACGAAGGCCGGGTAGTCGATGACTTTGGCCCAGTCCGGAATCTCGATCGCGCGCGCCTGAGCATCTTCAAGCAACACAAACAGGCTGATTTTTTTGTCTTGCAGGGCGGAAAACGGTGCACCACCCGGTTGCAGGGCGTACACCGCATCGCCACACAACAACAGCGCATCAGCACTGCCGAGCAAGCGCAGGCAACTGTTCAGGCGATCATCGCCAAAAGGGGAGTGAGACAACACATGCAAAGTCGACATCAGAGGGTGATCACCTGATCGTAGCGGTCAATAAGGGCGGTGATGTGTTCGGCAGAGAGCGGCTGCGCTTCGTCCAGCGAGGGTTTTTCGAGCCCGCGCGCGTTGGCGCTTTCCAGGCAATAAAACAGCTCCTCGACACCGAACATCGGCAGCGCTTGCAGATTGGCACTGAGGTCTTTTTGCTGCAGCGCTTTGGCGTTCTGCCCAGCCGCCAGTTGCAGCACGCCATCATCGAGAAACAGCAGACCGATCGGCAGATCGAACGCGCCACCGGCGAGCACGATGTCCAACGCTTCGCGAGCGCCGGGGCCAGACCAGGGTGACTGGCGGCTGACGATCAACAGTGATTTGGCCATGTCACGCACCTCCGAAGCAAATCAGGCGATCGGCATCCTGCACCGCATCATGCAACTGACCGAGGCCGGACAATTCCCACGGTGCGCTGATGGAAACCGCCTCGCGCTGGTAGCGCTTGGCTTCTTCCGCGTTCAATACACCACGGCGCAGCGCGGCGGCGATGCACACTACGCCGTCGAGTTTCTGCTCGTCGATGAATGTGCGCCATTGCTTGGGCAGGTCCAGTTCGTCCTGCGGCGTGACCAGCGCGTCGGAGGCGTTATAGACGCCGTCCTGATAGAAAAACAGCCGGACAATCTCATGCCCGCCGGCCAGCGCTGCCTGGGCAAACAGCAGGGCGCGGCGCGAGGAGGGCGCATGGGCGGCGGAAAACAGCGCAATGGCGAATTTCATGACGGACTCGATCAGCAAAACTGCGGCCATGATAAAGCTTTATGCAGGCTGCCGCGAAACCCAAGTTGATGCACGCCCCTGTAGGAGCGAGCCTGCTCGCGATAGTGGTATGCCAATCAACTCATATTCCTGACACACCGCTATTGCGAGCAGTCGAAGGCCTGCAATTGGTTACGGTTCGATGCCATACAGATCGCAATATTCCAGCCAGTCCATCCCGGCCATTTCCGCGACTTCACGGTGCACTTCCAGACGCTGCGCCTGATATTCCTCAGGCGTATCAGCGGTCAGTTGCAACGTCAGCTCCCAGGCAAACAACCCCTGACTTTCCGCCTCGGCTTCAAACGCTTCGTGCAGCCGCTCTTCGCGGTACTGCGCCTGGGTTTCACCCTTGGCCTGCGCCAGCAACGGGTTGAGGTGGTCGAGGGTTTCGCGCAGTTCGGGACGTGCGTCGAGAAACAATTTCAGAGCATGCTCATGTCGCTGATCGGTAGGCGCCATTAGTTTTCCTTGTGAGGCTGATGACCTTAGGGTGCCGCAGCGGCTTGCACCTGTCGCGTTATAAATGCAGTAAAGCAGAACGATTTCAGCGGCTGCGGTGATACAGTCCGCTTTTTTGCCAATGAGCGAATGCGATGCGAATTCTGATGGTAGCGCTGGCGGCCACGATGCTTGCCGGTTGCGCGGGTTCGGTAATGAACGATGCGCGGACCAAAACCCCTTATAAGGTGCTGTCCTCGGACAAGGCCGAAAAAGTCGTCGCGCAGTGCGTGCAATTCGGCTGGCAGGACGAAGCGGTATTTGGTGTGGACGCGGCGGCCTACATGGAACCGCGCAATTCCGGCGGCACGACGGTGTATACGCGTTCGGCCGAGTCGTTTGTCGACGTGATCACTGACGCTTCGGGCACGACGCTGAATTACTACGCGCAGCAAGACGATTTTGTTGCCAAGCGCCGGTTGGCGGCGTTGGCGACCTGTCTGTAAGCAATAGCGTTGAGCCCTGGGCTGCCATGGCTCACGCCAACTTTGTTCTGTGTCGATCACAAATCAAAGGTGGGAGCGAGCCTGCTCGCGAATGGGGGCGGCACGTTCAATCGATCAGCCGCTTCTGGAAGAAGTGTCGTTTGTGTCCCGGTGGATAATCAACGATCTCACCGAATTGGCTGAAACCCATCTTCTGGTAAAACCCCGGCGCCTGAAAGTCGAAAGTATCGAGCCAGATGCCCAGGCAATTCTTTTCTGTGGCTAATGCTTGTGCCTGGGCCATTAATTTCGAGCCAATTCCCTGTCCGCGAACCTGCTCCGGCACAGACAGCAAATCGATGAACATCCAGCGCAACGTCACTCGCCCGTACAAACCGCCCAGTATTGCGCCACGTTCATCTTTGACCATCAAGGCGAACGGCTCCGTTTTCGATATGCCGGCCCTCGCATCGTTGTATTCAATCAATGGTTGGAGAATGGCCTGGCGTTGTTCCTCGGTAGGGCTCTGCGTCAGCTCGATTCGCACATTCATGGATGACTTCCTTGTGTATTGAACGCTCAGCCTAACGCGTCCGGGCAAGCACTTCCAAGCACGTCGATCAAACAAGCGGAACCGTCAATCACGCGATGCGGTCTAGGCTCTATCGCGCCTTCCCCTGAGCGCGATTAACGAGGACATTTCGTGAATATTTTTCAAGCCCTGCGCGAAAGCCACGAACGCCAGCGCACTTACGCCAAAGCCCTGATCGAAACCAGCGGCGACAGTCCGGAGCGGGTCGAGGCCTACAAACAGCTCAAAGCAGAATTGCAAGCCCACGAAACCGCAGAAGAGCGTCACTTCTATATTCCGTTGATGGCAATGGATGAAGGCGTCGACCTGAGCCGTCACGCCATCGCCGAGCACCATGAAATGGACGAAATGATGGAAGAACTCGACGAGACCGAGATGTCCAGCCCGGCGTGGCTGGCGACGGCGAAGAAGCTGTCGGACAAGGTTCATCATCATCTTGAGGAGGAGGAACATAAGTTCTTTCAGATGGCCGGGAAACTGCTTGATGAGAAGCAGAAAGAGCAATTGGCTGGGGAGTATGAGAAGGAGTTCCAGGCGCAGCTCACCTGAATACCGGATGGCAGCCCTTGTAGTGTTGGCATGTAATCCTTTGCCGTTATCGCGCGTGGGCGTTGACGTCTGTGACTGTATATCTATCCAGTATTTACGGCGTTTGGTTGGCAGCAATTCGCTGACCGCGACAAATTCGCCAATGGACAAAAAATTCACCTCCGTTAGCTTGAAGTCCTCTCCTCGGGAAGGAGAGTCATCAATCAATGGAGTGAAAATCATGAATCAGGCAATACCAGAAAACCAATTGAAACACGGTCGCGTGACGTCTCCAGCCAGTCGCGGTGGGGTGGCCATCGATCTCGGCTTGCTGGGTGGCTGGCAGGTCAACGAGATGGAGGGTGGCAAGAACTTTCCGGCGCTGGTGGCAGGGCCGTTTCCGCCACCGTATGAAACCGACTCGGCCAGCGTTGCGCCACCTGCCGACGGTTACATCCTCAGCGGCGGGAAGGACGATGCACGCGACTGTGTGAACTTCACCGATGCCGAGATGAGCAAAAAGCTCGGTCGTCCGTTTGCGTGGCCGCTGCTCAATGTCACCGCCGGTCAAACCCTGCAGGTCAAATGGGAATACACCGCGCCGCACACCACCCGTGGTTATCGCTGGTTGATTACCCGGGATGGCTGGGATCCGCAGCAACGTATCACCCGGGCGCAACTCGAAGCTCAACCGTTTTTTGAGGATTTCTACCCGCAAGTGCCGTATTACAGCCATGCGGGCGAATTGAAGGCCAAGGTCGACCACGAGGTGGTACTGCCGACAAGCAAAAAGGGTCGTCACGTCATCGTGCTGATGTGGATCGTTGCCAATACTGGTAATGCGTTTTATCAGGCGTTTGATGTTGATTTTAAATGAGGGGGTGATGGCCTCGAGAATAATTGCTTGAAAGGATCAAGCAGTGCTCCATGACGACTTTATCAGTGGAGACTTCATGGCTATTTAACGGTACATGAACGAGCCCGGTAGCGCTGCCGGGCTTTTGTTCAAAGGGCTATGCGTCATTGGAAAACAGAGCAGGCAGCGCCTCCAGCTCGAGGTCGCTCAGATACTCGAGAAGTTTTCGCTGTTGGGCTGCAGATCAGCGAGGAGGGCGAGGAAATAGGCAGTGTCCGTAGGACGGTTCGACATGCTTTATAGGGCGATATATGGTTGGTTTTTTCGTTCAAATAACCGGGCATTTGCAGGCCCGGAGGCCAACAATGACTAAAGGATCAGGCGTCATGTCCAACACAGCCGAGCGGGTCAATATCATCGACACTCAGGTGTTGTCCCACGACTGGTACCTGCTGAAAAAGATCACCTTTGACTATCACCGCAACAATGGCCAATGGCAGCGTCAGACCCGTGAGGTCTACGATCGTGGTAATGGCGCGGCAATTCTGTTGTTCAATCGCGACAAACGCACGGTGGTGCTGACCCGGCAGTTCCGCTTGCCGGTGTTCGTCAACGGGCATGACGGTTTGCTGATCGAAGTGGCGGCCGGGCTGCTTGAAGGTGCCGCGCCGGAGCAACGTATTCGCGATGAAGCCGAGGAGGAAACCGGTTATCGCGTGCACGATGTGAAGAAGGTGTTCGAGGCTTACATGAGCCCGGGTTCGGTGACCGAAAAGCTGCACTTTTTCATCGCCGAATACGACGCGGCCTCAAAGGTCAGCGACGGTGGCGGGCTGGAGGAGGAAACCGAGGAGCTGGAGGTGCTGGAATGGGCGTTCGACGAGGCGCTGGCGGCGTTTCAGCGCGGTGAGATCTGCGATGCCAAGACCATCATGCTGTTGCAGTACGCGGCGATGAATAATCTGTTTGGTGCTTGAGTCAGAACAGCTCGCCGGTTTTGCCAATGGGCGACCATTGGCCACCCTCAAGGGTCAGCAGTCGCTCTTTAGCTTCAAGCCCGCCGGCGAAACCGGTGAGTTTTCCCGACGCGCCGATCACTCGGTGACACGGCGCGATGATGGAGATCGGATTGCGCCCGTTCGCCGCGCCCACGGCCCGCACGGCAGTGGGGTTGCCGATCTGCTCGGCGATCTGGCGGTAGGTGCGGGTTTCGCCGAATGGAATGGTCAGTAGCGCAGCCCAGACTTGTTTCTGAAAAGTCGTGCCAGTGAAGTCGAGTTCCAGATCGAAGTGAATGCGGCTCCCGGAGAAATATTCTTCCAGTTGCCGCGCAGCGTTTTGCAGGAGCGGATTGTCCGGCGCTTCGCTCATCGGCCCGAGGCGTACCCGGTTCGGCTTCGTTTTCCCAGAGGATGGCCGCCAGTCGCGATCCGTTCGCGACGAGCTTCAGCTCGCCGACCGGCGAGGGCAGGGTGATGAATGTGTAAGGCATCAGTGCAACCCCGCTGGAAAGTGTGAACCGCGTCCAGCATACCGGCGACACAGGGAGGCGCAATACTTAAAGCCGACCATACTGCTGATTGCGCTTGAAACGCTGCACAGGGTTTTGCGCCGTCCCCTAAAACAAAAAAGAGATCGACTCATGAAGTACGAACCTTTGACCAGGTCGCTGATTGCGACGTCCCTGGCACTCAGCTGTCTGATGGCTCACGCCGCATCGGTGGCGCCGGTCGCTGCCGAAAACGGCATGGTAGTCACCGCACAACATCTGGCCACGCATGTCGGCGTCGATGTGCTTAAAAGCGGCGGCAATGCTGTCGATGCGGCGGTCGCGGTGGGCTATGCGCTGGCGGTGGTGTATCCCGCGGCAGGCAACCTCGGCGGCGGCGGTTTCATGACCATTCAGTTGGCGGACGGACGCAAGACCTTTCTTGATTTTCGCGAGAAAGCACCGCTGGCGGCAACGGCGAACATGTACCTGGACAAGGACGGCAATGTCATTCCTGAATTGAGTACCCGCGGGCACCTGGCGGTTGGCGTGCCGGGGACCGTGTCCGGCATGGAACTGGCACTGAGCAAGTACGGGACCAAATCGCGCAAGGAAATGATCGCGCCGGCAATCAAACTGGCCGAAGACGGATTTGCGCTGGAGCAGGGCGATGTCGAGTTGCTGGAGTACGCCACCGACGTATTCAAAAAGGACATGCGCGATTCCGGTTCGATTTTCCTGCACAACGGCGAACCGATGCAGGTCGGGCAAAAACTGGTGCAGAAGGACCTTGGCAAGACCTTGCGCAGCATTTCCGAAAAAGGCGTCGACGGCTTCTACAAAGGCTGGGTCGCGGATGCGATCGTGACCTCCAGCCAGGCCAACAAAGGCATCATCACTCAGGCCGACCTCGACAAGTACAAGACCCGCGAACTGGCTCCAGTGGAATGCGATTACCGCGGTTACCACGTGGTCTCGGCACCGCCGCCAAGCTCCGGTGGCGTGGTGATCTGCCAGATCATGAACATTCTCGAAGGCTATCCGATGAAGGATCTGGGCTTCCATTCCGCCCAGGGCATGCATTACCAGATCGAGGCGATGCGCCACGCTTATGTGGACCGCAACAGCTATCTCGGCGATCCGGATTTCGTCAAAAACCCGATCGAGCATCTGCTGGACAAGAATTACGCGACCAAACTGCGCGACGCGATCCAGCCGCAGAAGGCCGGTGTATCGGCTGAACTGAAACCCGGCGTGGCGCCACATGAGGGCAGCAACACCACGCATTATTCGATTGTCGACAAGTGGGGCAATGCGGTGTCGGTCACCTACACCCTCAACGACTGGTTCGGTGCGGGCGTGATGGCGAGCAAGACCGGCGTTATTCTCAACGACGAAATGGACGACTTTACCTCCAAGGTCGGCGTGCCGAACATGTACGGCCTGGTGCAGGGCGAAGCCAACGCCATCGCGCCGGGCAAGGCGCCGTTGTCGTCGATGAGCCCGACCATTGTCACCAAGGATGGCAAGGTGGTGATGGTGGTCGGCACGCCGGGCGGCAGCCGGATCATTACCGCAACGCTGCTGACCATGCTCAACGTCATCGATTACGGCATGGGCCTGCAGGAAGCCGTCGACGCTCCGCGTTTCCACCAACAGTGGATGCCGGAAGAAACCAACCTCGAAGACTTTGCCGCCAGCCCCGACACGAAAAAGCTACTCGAAAGCTGGGGCCACAAATTTGCCGGTCCGCAAGACCCTAACCATATCGCCGCGATTCTGGTCGGCGCGCCATCACTCGGCGGCAAACCGGTCGGCAAGAACCGCTTCTACGGTGCCAACGATCCACGGCGCAATACCGGGTTGTCATTGGGCTACTGAGCGGGGTAAAAAGGGGCGGGCTCAGGTCCGCCCGATTTTCAAGGACTGATCAAGGAAGGCTCGCCATGTCCACCGCATTACTGATCATCGATGTCCAGCAGGCTCTGTGTGCTGGTGAATATCAGTGTTTCGAAATCGACCGCGTGATCTCTACGATCAATGATCTGAGCCGCCGCGCTCGAGAGGCCGGCGTTCCGGTGGTGCTGATTCAACATGAAGAAAAGGACGGGCCGTTCGTTCGCGATGCTGACGGATGGCAACTCGCCGATGGTTTGCTGATATCCACCAAAGATCTGCGTGTGAATAAAACCACTGGCGACTCCTTTTACCAGACCGACCTGGGCAAGCTGCTACCCAACGAAGACTTCGAACGTCTGGTGATCTGCGGTCTGCAGACCGATTACTGCGTCAACGCCACCGTGCGCCGAGCCCATGAACTGTGCTATGACGTAGTCGTCGCGCAAGACGCGCATTCGACCGTCGACAACGGCACGATGAGCGCCGAAGACATCATTGCCGAACACAACAAGGGCTTTGCCGCCTTGACCAGCTCCGTGGCGCGGACCGACGTCAAGCCCGCGGCGACCATCCAGTTCAAATAACACCCGACAACTGTAGGAGCGAGCCTGCTCGCGATGGCGTCAGTCCAGCCAAATCATCAGCAACTGACACACCGCTTTCGCGAACAGGCTCGCTCCCACAGTGGACTCGTGATTTACCCAGGATTTTGCATGCACTGCAAAAAACTGTGGGAGCGAGCCTGCTCGCGAAAGCATCAGCCCAGCCAAAGCATCAGCACCTGACCCACCGCCATCGCCAGCAGGCTGGCTCCCACAAGGGGCCTGCGCTGACTCCAAACTCGAGCCCATCGCAAAACCTTCGGGAGGCGTCAGTCCAGCCAGATCATCAATAGCGGCTCCGGCGCTTTCGAGCAGGCCCAGCCACAGATTTCCAGCTCCAGCGCTGGCATACTGTGCGCCATCCGAAGAATGGAATCTGCCGATGTTCATTTCCAACCTGCGTCACATGGTTGCCCTGACTTGCCTTGTGTTTACCGGCGCCATCCACGCCAGCAGTTTCGATTGCGCCAGCGCTGTCAGCAAAACCGAAAAAGCCGTTTGTAGCGACGCACAAATTTCGGCGCTCGATGACAAGCTGGCGACGCTTTGGCGCTCCACGCTGGCCAAGGTCGCCAACGCCAAAATGCTCAAGGCCGATCAGCGCCAGTGGCTGAAGAGCCGCAACGCCTGTGGCGATTCGACGGCCTGTCTGCGTCGTGCGTACTTGATGCGTCTGGCCGAATTGGAGCACGCCGGTCAGCCCTTCAGTTGGCACGCCACCTGGCAATTGATCCCGCCAAGTGCTTCGACTTCGGCAACCGTCGTCACGCAGCGCGATGACGCCACACACATCAGTTTCGACATCACGGCAGCGGAGGGTGGCAATTCCGGGGATCTGACCGGCATTGCCGAGTTCAAGGACGGCAAGGCCGTTTTCGCCCAAGACGAGTGCATCCTGGTTTTCACGCCGGTGAACGGTGTGCTGGACATTTCTCAACCCGCAGCGGGCGGATATTGCAGTGCCGGATTGGGGGTGTTTTACACCGGGCGCTTCGTTGCTGCGCAGCAGCCTCTGACGCTCGATTATGACCTGCTCAGCCTGGGTCTGGCGCGCACGCTAATGGAGGATCAGGCGCTGCGTTCGCTGCTTGGCGAGGATTATCAAAGGCTCGTCGAAAAGTCTGGCAGCTTGATGAGCGCTGACGCCTCAAAGGATATCCCGGGCAATGAGGTGACAGAGATGTCGATGCGCGGCCTTGGGGCTACCGGCGTCGTGATGAGGGCACCCGATGCGCGCTACTGGGTTTTATTGGTGACCAACGATAACGGTCAATCACGGCTGCGTTATTACACCAACGTCACGCATTGGAAGACCCATCTGCCCGACGCGCTGCAAGCCTGGTACGACCGCATGAAAGATCATCTGCAATTGCCCGTGGATTTCATGCCCTGACGGGCATCCCATCTGCAATGCGCCAAATATTTTTCGTCAAATTTCTGCTTTCAGGCTTTCCCGCAGCCACAGCACTCTCTAGAATCCGCCCGGCCTTCACGCTGGAGGCGTAATGCCATCATTTGTTTGTGTACACATAGGGACGGATATCATGCAATTCGGGAAAATACTCGCGCTGGGGCTGGTACTTGCGCTGGGCGGTTGTGCCAGTTTCACTAAAGACGAAGTGGCACCGGTGACCATGCCGTCGATGGACAGCTACGCCAACAAGCCAAACGTCTACGTGGATTTCGACTTCTATCAGGGCGAGCCGAAAAGTGCCTCCGCCGTGGAAGTGCCACAAGCGCGTGAGCAACTTAAACCGCAGTTGCAGAAAATCCTCACTGACTCCGGCCTGTTCGGTCGCGTCACTCTGGACGAATTTCAGAAACAGCCAGGCGATTACAGCCTGCGTCTGAAGATGTACAACCATCCGCCGAATGCCGGTTCGATGGTGCTGGCCTTCATCGGTGGTCTCAGCCTGGGCGTGATTCCGGCGTACGGCACCGATCAGTACACCATGAGCCTTGAAGCACAGGATGGAACGGGTCAGCCCCTGACCACCGCCAGCAACCACGATGCGGTCGGCACGTGGATCGGCATCTGGTTCATTCCGTTGATGGGCAACACTCCGGCTGAGGCGGTGAATGACACGTTCACCCGTCAGGTCAACGCGTTGCTGAAGCAAATGGTAGATAACAAAAATCTCAAGTATTCGGCACTCGAAACCCGAATCCCACGAGCGTAACGCCAAAAAAAGAGCCGCAATTGCGGCTCTTTTTTCAACGGTTATTTCAACGCCTGAATGAATTGTGGATCGCTGTACAAATCTTTCAGCAGGTCACGCAACATCGGGTTGTAAGCATTGACTGCGTTCGGAATCGCAATGAAACCGAAGAAGCTGCTGCTCCATTGGCTGCTGACGGTCTTGGTTGCGTCGTACACCACGTCATTGCCTTTGAGCAGGGTGAAGCGGGCAGCCAGCTTGCCATCGCCCGTGCCCATGCCGGCGGACAGTTCATTTTTCACCACCAGAACGTTCAAGTGACGCTGAGCCTGAGGGTCGAGCAAGCCGGCCTTGCGCAGTTCTTCAGTGATTGCGTCCTGGATATGCGCCGGGATGCTGCCGGAGGGAGGGGAGCGAACCGGATTGGCGCGAACCACCAGCGAACCTTCACCGGATTCGGCGCTGACTTGCGGGTTGCTGATCGCATTCAATGGTGGGGTTTGCTTGAGCTTCTGCACGTTTTCGTAGCTCGGCTCGTAGCGGGTCATGGTCATGCCACACCCTTGCAGCAACAGCGCCAGCATCGGGAGCAGCAACAGAGACTTCTTCACGGCAATTCCTTGCGTATGTATCTAAAGGGGGGCGAATTATGGGCACTGTGCCACCATTGGGCAATCTTGTTCATTTGTTCTGCAACAAACACTCAACCTGTGCCAGTTCCCGGGTACTGAGCAGGCTTACCGGATCCATGCCATAACGCTGCCACGTCTCGAGCGCGCCCTCATTACCTTCAGGACTGCAGGCGTATTCACAGTGATGCAATCGTTGATCGGCAAAATCCAGCAGCAGGCGCCAGCCGTCGATATCGACGCTCATCAGCCCCATCGCGTCAGGCCCTTCGCAGACCTTGAGCGTCAATACGCCCAGCGCCGCTTCGCGAAGACGCTGACAAACTTCGCGGGCGGTCAAAGATGACGACATGTTGAACTCGATTGAAAAAAGGAAGCCCCAGCATAAGGTCCGGGTCGACACCTGTCAGCGATCACTGGCCCGACACGGAACAATTCCGTAACATTCGCCCCCTCTTTTCCCGAACACCTGCGGTCGCCGCGTCGGCCGCTCAGTCAGGTAAGCCATGAAACCGATTCGTCTGCGCGCCGATGTCCTGGCCGGACTCACTACCTCGTTTGCCCTGTTGCCCGAATGCATTGCATTCGCGCTGGTGGCGCACCTCAATCCGCTGATGGGCCTGTATGGCGCGTTCATCATTTGTACGCTGACGGCGTTGTTCGGTGGGCGGCCGGGCATGGTGTCCGGCGCCGCAGGCTCGATGGCCGTGGTGATCGTGGCGCTGGTGGTGCAGCATGGCGTGCAGTATCTGCTGGCGACGGTGCTGCTCGGCGGTCTGATCATGATGGCGTTCGGGCTGCTGCGCCTGGGCAAACTGGTGCGCATGGTGCCGCACCCGGTGATGCTGGGGTTCGTCAACGGCCTGGCGATCATCATTGCCCTGGCGCAACTGGAGCATTTCAAGAGCGGTGAAGACTGGCTCAGCGGCACGCCGTTGTATCTGATGACCGGTCTGGTGCTGCTGACCATGGCCATCGTCTACGTCCTGCCGCGCCTGACCCGTGCGGTGCCGCCGGCGCTGGTGGCGATTCTCGGCGTCGGTCTGCTGGTCTATGTGTTCGGTTTGCCGACCCGCACCCTCGGCGACATGGCGCATATTGCCGGTGGCTTGCCGACTTTCGCGCTGCCGGACATCCCGTGGAATCTCGAAACCCTGCGCATCATCGCGCCTTACGCAATCCTGATGGCGCTGGTTGGCCTGCTGGAAACCCTGCTGACCCTCAACCTCACTGACGAAATCACCGAAACCCGCGGCTACCCGGATCGCGAGTGCGTGGCGCTTGGCGCGGCGAACATGGTCTCGGGTGCGTTCGGCGGCATGGGCGGTTGCGCGATGATCGGCCAGACGGTGATCAACCTCAGTTCCGGCGGGCGCGGGCGGTTGTCCGGGGTGGTCGCCGGCGTGCTGATTCTGTTGTTCATTCTGTTCCTGTCGCCGCTGATCGAGCGGATTCCGCTGGCGGCGCTGGTCGGCGTGATGTTCGTGGTGTCGCAGCAGACCTTTGCCTGGGCATCGTTGCGAGTAATCAACAAAGTGCCGTTCAACGATGTGCTGGTGATCATCGCTGTGACCACCATCACCGTGTTCACCGATCTGGCCACTGCCGTGCTCTGCGGCATCGTTATTGCTGCGCTCAACTTCGCCTGGCAGCAGGCGCGCGAACTGTACGCCGACGAGCATCTGGAAGCCGACGGCAGCAAGCTCTATCGCTTGCACGGCACGTTGTTCTTCGCCTCGACCACGCCGTTCCTGAACCAGTTCGACCCAGCCAATGACCCGGCCCGGGTGACGCTGGATTGCCGGCATCTGAGCTTCGTCGATTATTCAGCAATCGCCGCGTTGAAAACCCTGCGCGAACGCTACGCCAAGGCCGGCAAGCATTTGCAGGTGTTTCATCTGTCGGAGCGCTGCAAGAAGTTACTCAAGCGTGCCGGCGTCGACCACGACTGAACCTTCACAGTTCGTGTCCTTGAGCCAGGTCTTGCCGAGAATGCGCGAGACCTGATCGGCGGAGTAGGGCTTGGCGATGAACTCGAACCCCTCGTAACCGCTGCGCGCCAGTTCTTCGCTGTAGCCAGAAGTCAGAATCACCGGCAGATCCGGGCGGCGTCGGCGCAGCTCCTTGGCGAGTGCGACGCCGGTGATGCCCGGCATCACCACGTCGGAAAACACCGCATCGAAGCCCATGGCGTCGGCACCGGCCAGTTGCAGCGCTTCCTCGGCGTTGGTCGCCCAGACCGTCTCGTAGCCCAGGTCCTGCAGAATCTGATTGGCAAAGCGGCCCACCTCAAGATTGTCCTCGACCACCAGCACCCGACGCTTTTCGTGCAGCGGCTCTGCATCGGCATCGTCCGCCGCATCGTTGCATTCCACTTCGCTGGCAGGCACCTGCGGCAGGTACAGGGTGAACTCCGAACCTTCACCGAGCACGCTGGACACGTCGACGTTGCCGCCCGATTGCTTGGCAAAGCCGAACACTTGCGACAAGCCCAGCCCGGTGCCTTTGCCGACATCTTTGGTGGTGAAAAACGGTTCGAAGATATGCTCGAGCGTCTTCGCATCAATGCCGGGGCCACTGTCCGCCAGAGCAATCGACGCAAACTGCCCGCCGGAGCTGGCGTGGCCGCGAATCGCTGGCAGTGCCTTGTTGCACTCCAGGCGCAATTTCAGCAGCCCCTGACCGTTCATGGCATCACGGGCGTTGAGTGCAATGTTGATCAGCGCCGTCTCGAACTGACTCAGGTCGACGCGGATATAACAGGGATGATCGGGCCGTTCAACGCACACATGGATTTGCGCACCGGTGACCGATTCGAGCATTTCGCCGATGTTTTCCAGACGCTCGCCGGCATCGACCACCTGCGGATTGAGCGGCTGGCGACGGGCAAAGGCGAGCAACTGGCTGGTCAGCTTGGAAGCGCGTTCAACCGTATCGGACACCGCACGCATATAACGCTGGCGGCGCTCTTCGGAAAGATTGGGCTGGCGCAGAAAATCCACCGACGAGCGGATGATCGTCAGCAGGTTGTTGAAGTCATGCGCGACGCCGCCGGTGAGCTGGCCGATGGCTTCGAGTTTTTGCGACTGGCGCAACGCTGATTCGGCATGGGCCAGGCGCAGGCTGCGCTCTTCGACTCGCTGTTCCAGCGTGGCGTTGAGTTCGGCCAGCGCGTTGAGGCCTTCGCGCACGCTGGCGTCGGCGCGGACCCGCTCAATGTGCGCCCAGCAACGTTCGGTCACTTCGCTCAGCAGCGCTTGCTCGAAGTCCGACCAGACTCGCGGCGCCTTGTCGTGAATGGCCATCAATGCGGTCAAGCGACCTTGCTTGATCAGCGGCATGCAGATGGTCGCCGTGATGCCGATGGCCTGGAATGTCGCCGATTCTTCCGGCGGCAGTTCGCTGCGATTGTCATGGATGATCAACGGCTTGCCGGCACGCAGCAGGGTCACGGCTTTTTTGCCGAAATCGCGTAACTGATAATGGCCGACGATGCTCGGCGAGCCCGGCGCCGCGTAGTCGCCGCGAATGGTGAAGCCGTCTTCGTCGGCATCCATGTCGGCGTAGGCGCAATTGGACAGTTGCAACTGCTCGACCATCAGCCGCGTGCTCGTCGCCAGAATGTCCTGGGCGTCAGTGGCGTTGGTCACCGCCTTGCCGATCGCATCGAGGACCACCAGGCGCTGGTTGAGGTGGACGGTCTGCGTGGTTTCGGTGACGGTGTCGATCATTCCGACGACATTGCCAAGAGAGTCGCGAATCGGGCTGTAACAGAAGGTGAAATAGGCCTGCTCGGGGCCGCGGCCACGCTCGATCATCAGCGCGAAGTTTTCGATATAGGTGGCGCGTCCGGCGTAGGCCGCATCGGCAATGGGGCTGATCTCGCTCCAGGCTTCTTTCCAGATATCGCTGAAGGGGCGACCCAATGCGTCGGGCTTGTCGCCGAGAATCGGCACAAACGCGTCGTTGTACAGGGTGATCAGTTCCGGTCCCCAAATGATCGCTTGGGGGAAGTGCGAGGCGAGGCAGAGCGAGACAGTGGTCTTGAGCACATCGGGCCAGTGCTCCAACGGACCGAGCGGGCTGTTCGCCCAATCGTGACGTCGAATCTGCTCGGCCATTGCGCCGTTGTCCTGCAACCAGTCTTTCATGGGGAACTTGTCTTATCCTGACGTCAGCATGTGAAGAAGACCCTCGTGCCGGTGTTTGGTTTCAGAGTGCCGGCGTGGTGTTGGCCAGCGGTGGATCCGGACCTGTGCGCATCATGCCACGATGCAGCGCACGAAACGATTTGTGGCGAGGGTATCGCTCCCTCGCCACGGCGTTGTTGCTGACTTTTTATCACGCGTCGATGGTGGGGAAATCGATGTCCGTCAGCGCGGTGTTGTTCAGGTAGTTGGTCAACGTCTGCACCGCTACCAATGCGATCACTTCAATGATTTTCACGTCGTCGATACCAGCGGCGCGTGCGGCAGCAATCTGTTCATCGTTCAAGTGGCCGCGGGTTTCGACCAATTGGCGGGCGAGGGCGGCGTAAGCGTTGAGTTCGCCGTGACGGGCGGCGACGATGTCCTCGGCCGACAGTCCGGCCTTGCCGGCGAACAGGGTGTGCGCTGCCAGGCAGTAGTCGCAACCGTTGACTTGCGAAGTGGCGAGGTACACCGCTTCTTTTTGCTGGGCGCTCAGCGAGGTCTTGCCGAGGATCGCCGAAGCCTGCACATAAGTGTCGAGGGCGACCGGCGCCTTGGCCAGTGTGGAGAACAGATTCGGCAGAAAACCGATTTTCTTTTTCACGCCTTCCAGCACTGGGCGGGTGGCGTCGGTGGCGGTGTCGAGGCTGATAGCGTTGATGCGGCTCATGGTGATTCTCCGAAGGACCGGTGCGAAGTGCGCCGGGGATGGAGGCCATGTTATTGAGAGCGACTGGTGCTTTGGCGGCAAATCGTCGAGGATATGCTGCAGATCGTCCAAATAAGCGCTTAGAGAGTTCATTGACTGGACGGCCGCCTGCTCGCGAAAGTGTCGACGCGGAGCCAGCGTTGCAACACCCCAAGCAGCCAACAAAGCCGGAGTCGTCCATGGATCGCCTGTCAACCTTGCTCAGCCATTTCGGCGTAAATGCCGGGACCTTTCACAGCGGCGCGTTTTGTGGCGTCAGCGTGCATGAGGACGAACCGGTCGGCCATGTTCATCTATTGCAGGCGGGCGAGCTGCTGTTGCAGCCGGGCCGTGAGCGTGAGATGCGGCTGACTGAACCGTCGCTGATCTTTTTCCCCGGCCCTTCACTCATCGCATGTTTGCCGACGAAGCCATGGACACCCGGCTGGTCTGTGCCTCGCTGACATTCGACGGCGGCTCCGGCAATGCCCTTGCGGCGGCGCTACCGGATTATCTGGTGCTGAAGCTGACCGATATTCCCGAACTGGGCAGCACTCTCGAATGGTTGTTCAAGGAAGCCTTCGAAGGCCATTGCGGCCGTGTGGCGGTGATGGATCGGCTGTTCGAATTGTTGGTGATTCTGCTGTTACGGCACTTGATCAGCAGCCGCGAGCAACAGCCCGGAATGATTGCCGGGCTCGCCGATCCGCGCTTGTCCCGGGCCTTGAACCTGATGCATGAACAACCCCAAAAACCCTGGAGCGTGGCCGAGCTGGCGTCAGTCGCCAACCTGTCCCGTGCCGGTTTTGCCGAGCAGTTTCGTCGGGTGGTTGGGCAGACGCCGGCCGATTATCTGCTGAGCTGGCGGGTCAGTCTGGCGCAGAAACGCCTGCGCGAGGGCCGGCCCATCGCGCTGATCGCCGAGGAAGTCGGTTACGAAAGCCCGTCGGCATTGGCCCGGGCGTTTCGCCGCAAGACCGGGCTCAGTCCGCGCGAATGGAAGGCCGCTTTGGAATAATCATCGCGCGAATTTTTTCGCCCCGGCGACACAGAGAATCACCCCTAACGTCACTGCCAGCATGCCGAGGCTGACCTGTTCGTGCAGCAAGGTCGCCGCCAGTGCCAGGCCGAAAAACGGCTGCAGCAATTGCAATTGCCCGACCGCTGCGATCCCGCCCTGAGCCAGGCCGCGATACCAGAACACAAAACCGATCAGCATGCTGAACAGCGACACGTAGCCCAGACTCAGCCAAGCCGATGCACTGATGGTGGCGAACGAGGCGGGCGCCAGCCACACACTGGTTATCGTCATCAGCGGCAACGACAGCACCAGCGCCCAGCAAATCACCTGCCAGCCACCGAGGCTACGTGACAGCTTCGCGCCTTCGGCATAACCGAGGCCGCACGCTAGAATCGCTGCGAGCATCAACAGGTCGCCAATGGGCGAGGCGGTCAAACCTTGCGACAGGGCGAAACCGACCACCAGCGCACTGCCAATAATCGAAAACAGCCAGAACACTGGACGTGGCCGCTCACCGCCGCGCAGCACGCCGAAAATCGCCGTGGCCAGTGGCAGCAATCCTACAAACACAATCGAATGCGCCGACGTTACGTGTTGCAGTGCCAACGCGGTCAGCAGTGGAAAACCCAGCACCACGCCGAGCGCGACAATCAGCAGCGACAGCCATTGATTGCGCGCCGGCCGTGGTTGGCGGAACAACCCCAGCAGAACCACGGCCAGCACCCCGGCGGTAGCAGCGCGCAGCACCGTCAGAAACACCGGATCGAACTCCAGCACCGCCAGGCGTGTGGCGGGCAGCGAGCCGCTGAAAATCAGCACGCCGATGAAACCGTTGATCCAGCCACTGGTTTTTTCCATTGCCGGGGCGGGCAGGTGCGAGGTCTGTTCCATACGAAGTCACGCTCGACAAGTGAGTGGCGTTGCGCCGATGCTAGGGCCGAGAATCAGCACAATCAAAAAATTGTCATGGATACACTTCGACATGCCACGCTCCCGTTATAAAACCTTGGTCGACGCTTATGCTGCGGACATTCGTTCGGGGCGTCTGGCACCGGGCACACGCTTGCCGACCCATCGGCAATTGGCGACGCAGGAAGGGCTGGCGCTGGTCACCGCCTCGCGCGTTTACGCCGAGCTTGAGGCCATGGGGCTGGTCAGCGGTGAAACCGGGCGCGGCACCTTTGTCCGTGAAACGTTGCTGGCGCCGGGGCAGGGCATCGATCAGAAAGACGTGGCGGTCGGCATGATCGACCTCAATTTCAACTACCCGTCATTGCCTGGGCAGGCCGAGCTATTGCGCACAGCGCTGCGCCAATTGGCCTTGTCGGGCGACCTCGAAGCGCTGCTGCGCTATCAACCCCACGCCGGTCGAGGCCACGAGCGCGCATCAGTCGCCCGGCATTTGCTGAGCCGCGGTGTTGAGGTCTCGGCCGAGCAAGTGCTGATCGTCAACGGCGCCCAGCAGGGGCTGGCGGTGACGTTGATGGCGCTGCTCAAGCCCGGCGATGTGATCGCCGCTGACGCGTTGACCTATTCCGGCTTCAAGGTCCTGGCCGAAGCACTGCATCTGGAAATTGTCGCGATCCCGTCCGGCGCCCAGGGCCCGGACCTCGACGCCCTGGCAAAACTCTGCCGCCATCGCGCAGTGCGTGCCGTGTACTGCATGCCGACGCTGCACAATCCGCTGGGCTGGGTGACGCCATTGGTGCAGCGCGAGCAATTGGTGGCGATTGCCCGGCGGCACGATCTGACATTGATCGAGGATGCGGCCTACGCGTTTCTGGTGGACAACCCGCCGCGCGCATTGATCGATCTGGCGCCGGAACGCACGGTGTACGTCTCGGGCCTGTCGAAAAATATCGCCACGGGCCTGCGCGTGGGCTTCATCGCCGCACCCATCGAGCAGGTGCCAGCGCTGGAACGGGTGATCCGGGCCACGACCTGGAACACCCCCGGCGTCATGACCGCCATCGCCTGCGGCTGGCTCGACGACGGCACCGTGACGCTGCTTGAAGAGCAGAAACGCAACGACGCCAAGACGCGACAAGCGTTGGCCGCCGAGGTGCTCAAAGGCCTGCATTGTATTGGCCATCCGGCCTCGTATTTCCTCTGGTTACCGCTGCCGGAGGATGTCCGTGCGGACCAAATCGTCGTCGAATTGATGCGTGAGCAGATTTCGGTCACTAGCGCCGAACCGTTCGCCGTGGCAAGCCATGTGCCGCACGCGATTCGTCTGGCATTGGGCTCGGTCGACATCGATGTGCTACGCCAGGCGCTGAAGAAAATCCGCCAGATCCTCGGTGCTTATCTATGAAGACAAGATGCTAACCTTGCGCCGCCCGTTGCAATCGAACCGGAATCCGTGATGATGAAAAACTCTGCTGCATTGACCCTCTCGCTGCTGCTCGGCACCGGCCTGCTCAGTCCTCTCACGCAGGCCGCAGGCGACCCCGAAGCCGGCGCAAAAATCTTCCCGCGCCTGTGCGGCGGCTGCCACCAGGTCGGCGAATCCGCGCGCCCCGGATTCGGCCCGCAACTCAATGGCATCATTGGCCGGGCGGCGGGGACTTCAGCGAACTATGTATATTCCGACGCGATGAAAAACTCCGGGCTGACCTGGGATCGCCAAACGCTGATTGCCTACCTGAAAGACCCTAAAGGCGTGGTGCCCGGCACACGGATGATTTTCTGGGGGCTGAGCGACGAGGAGAAGCTGAATAATCTGCTGGCGTATCTGCAGACGTTTTCTCAGTAAATCCTGCGGCGATTTCCAACTGCGACGCCGAAGCGATATCTGAACATCGCCTGATCACGCCACCCGATTTCGACCGTTTGCCTTGGCTTGATAGAGCTGCTGGTCAGCACGTTTGAGCAGCGCGGCATGGCTGTTGTCGGCCGGGTCAGCCAGACCGATACCGATGCTCACCGTGACCTGTTCGATGCCGGGGAAATCCGCGCTGGCGATGGCCGCGCGGATCTTTTCGGCGACCACGTCCGGTGTGTCGGGGGTGGCGATTTCCGGCAGCAGTACGGCGAACTCTTCGCCGCCGTAACGCGCGACGAAGTCGGTGCTGCGCACGCTGGCCTGAATCAGTTGCGCCAATTGTTGCAGGACGGCATCGCCCACTGCGTGACCGTGGGTGTCGTTGATGCGTTTGAAGTGGTCAGCGTCGATCAGCAGCAGCGAGAACGGGCGGCCGGTGCGGCGAAACAGCAGCGTGTACTCGGTGAGTTTTTCGTCGAAGCGACGGCGGTTATAAACGCCGGTCAAGGCGTCGTGAGTCGCCAGATTGAGCAGTTCGGCATTGGCCTTGGTCAGCGCTGCGGTGCGTTGCGCGACGGTGGCCTCCAGCGACGCATTGGCTTGTTGCAGCTCACGTTCCTTGGCGAGCAGCGACTGGGTCATGGCCTCGATCGACTGACCGAGCTGGGCAATTTCCTGCACCGGGTGTTGCAGGGCAAATTGCGCGCCGGTCTGTTTGTTCTGCACCTGCCGGGCCGAGTGCGCGAGCTGCTCGATCGGCCGGCTCAAATACAGCGCCAGATAGTAAGCCACCAGGCCGAAAATCAGCGCCGCGAACACGCCGAGAATCAGCAGTTTGTAGAACAGCAGGCGTGCCGGTTGCAGTGCGGTTTCCAGTGGCTGGCGCACGGCAATCGACCAGGTCAGTGCCGTGCTGGAGGGCGTCGGCACGCTGACCGTACTGGTCAGAAAACCATTGCTCGCCGTCCAGCCTTGCAGCTCTTCGTCTGCCGTCGCCACTTGCTGGCCCGCCAGTGCTTCCGGATAGAGAACCTTGCCATCGTGATCGATGATCAACGCTTGGATGTCCGGCGCAGAATGTTTATGCGCGAATGCCGCCGACTCGATCATGCGGGTCACCCAGCTCCAGTGCGCATGCGCGCCCAGCACGCCGATCACCTGACCATCGGCGTTATGGATCGGTGCGGCAAAATCGATGAAACGCAACGGTTCGCCGTTGGGCAGGCCGGGCAACATTTTCGCCAGCAGCACGGCCTCGTGCGGGTCGCCGGTGTACTCGCCATCCAGCCCGGCGCGGAACCACGGCCGTTGCTGCACCGACTGGCCGACCAGCAAACCGCCCACCGCTTGACGCACCTTGCCCTCGGCATCGGTAACGCCCATCCACGCATACTCGGCGCGGGCATCGGTGCGCAATTGCATGGATTTGAGGATCGCCGGGTTGTCGAGATCGCCGCGCTCCAGGTGCGGAGCGCGGCTGAGCAGATAAACCTCCAGCTGGCGTTCGCGCAGTTGCTCGCCCAACGAGGACGCCGCCGCGCGCGCGGTATTGAGCAGCGCGTTGCCGCTGGCCTGCTTCATCTGCTCGGTGGCGATATGGCCGACATAGAAACCCACGCTCAACAGCGTCAGCAAGGACAGTCCGGCGAACCAGAGGGTGAGGTGGCTACGCAGACTGGCTTTGAGCATGGCAGGCGGGGTCTGTTCTGATTTTGTCGGCGAATGGTATGCGCAATGGGCGGCGGGGGCCAGTCAAGTGTGGATACCCCGCGGCCGTTTCAGGTTGGCTTGCCTGTGATTCTGGAAGAGGTGCGTACGCTGTTGCCTACGGCGCTACCGGCCGAATGCACAGTTCACCGGTCGCACGGGTCAGCGCCAGCTCATGCAGCGCATCCTCGGTCAGGCCATTGCGCGCGTTGACCAGCCACTTTGGGCAGTCGGCATCATGGCGATACGGCGCGAAGTCGGCGTACTGCTGCAGCAGCCGCGTTTGCAATTGATCCAGGCGTGGGCGGATCTGCTTGCCCAGATCAGGACGCGGCGTGTCTGGCGCGGCTCCGGCGGCTTGCCACCGGGCCAGCAGACCGTACTGCACCAGCTTGTTCGCCTCCATTTGCGCAGCGAGCAATTGCGCGACATCTTCCGGATCGAGTTGGTGTTCTGTGGCCAGCGTTCGTGCATTGGCGATGACTTGCGCTTCACGCGGGCTGTCCTGGATCGGCTTGCCGCTGTTCCATTTGGTCAGCGCCACGAGGTCGCCGATGTTCAGGCGTTCGTTCAGCGTCTGCACCAACGGCTTCAGGGTTTCGGCGGGCGTAGCGGCTTGAGCGCCGGTGACGAGGAGGGCGAGAAAGGTACCGGTCAGCAGATTGGCAAGGTGCGGCATGTACAGAACCTCAAGCAGAGAAATTGGCGTGCGTTGTATTTACCACAGCCCGTGACACGCTACCTACTGCCCTCAGCGATCGTTTAGACAATGTTTGGACCGCTGATAAACAGCGAACGGAAATGTTAATTGCACACCGCCCGCATGTCATCGAAGCTATCCTCCATCAACCCTCCCGCCGTAGAGATGGACCACCCCTCAATGCAAGTCGCCGACCACCGCCCGCTCTGGCAAACCTATCTGCTGTTCCTTGCGCCAATGGTGCTGTCAAACTTTCTGCAATCCATGTCGGGCACGGTCAACAGCATCTACATCGGCCAGATGCTCGGCACCCAGGCGCTGGCGGCGGTGTCGGGGATGTTTCCCGTCGTGTTCTTCTTTATCGCATTGGTGATCGGCCTCGGTGCGGGGGCGGGTGTGCTGATCGGCCAGGCCTGGGGCGCGCGCGAAACGCACATGGTCAAGGCGATCGCCGGCGCGACGCTGCTGTTGGGGGTGTTGATCGGGTTGCTGGCGGCGGTGCTCGGCAGTGTATTTGCGCGACAGGCGCTGACCGGGCTGGGAACGCCGGCGGATGTGCTGGACGATGCAGTGGCGTACGCCCATGTGATGCTGTGGATTCTGCCGTCGCTATTGGTATTCGTGCTGTTCACGCAATTGCTGCGCGGGGTCAGCGATACGCTGTCACCGCTGCTGGCACTGATGGTCTCGACCTGCGTCGGGCTGGCGCTGACGCCGGCGCTTATTCGTGGCTGGTTCGGCTTGCCGCAACTGGGTATTCAGAGCGCGGCCTATGCCGGACTGGCCGGTAACCTGTCGGCGATGGCGTGGCTGGCGTGGCGCTTGATTCGCAAGGGGCATCCACTGGCGCCGGACCGGGAATTTTTTGCCGCACTGCGACTCGACGGTGCGATTCTCGGCAAAGTGCTGCGCATCGGCCTGCCGACCGGCGTGCAAATGATTGTGCTGTCGCTGTCGGAGCTGGTGATTCTGGCACTGGTCAACCAGCACGGTTCGCAAGCAACCGCGGCTTACGGCGCAGTGACGCAGATCGTCAACTACGTGCAGTTTCCGGCGCTGTCGATTGCGATCACCGCATCGATTCTTGGTGCACAGGCCATCGGTGCCGGGCGGCTGGAACGCATGGGCCCGATCCTGCGTACGGGCCTTTTGATCAACGTGTGCCTGACCGGTGGTTTGATCGTTCTCGGTTACCTGCTATCGCACTGGTTGCTCGGGCTGTTCCTCACCGATGACTCGACCCGGGCGATGGCTGAGCACCTGTTGCACATCATGTTATGGAGCCTGCTGGTGTTCGGCTTCCAGGCGATCATCGGCGGCATCATGCGCGCCAGCGGTACGGTGCTGGTGCCGGTGGCCATTGCGATCATCTGCGTGGTCGGCGTGCAACTGCCGGCAGCGTATTGGCTCGACGGGCAGTTTGGTTTGCAAGGTGTGTGGATGGCATTTCCGGTCGCGTATCTGGGCATGCTGGTGCTGCAGACGCTGTATTACAAACTGGTCTGGCGGCATCAGAAGATCGAACGGTTGGTTTAGCCCGATTAGCGTTGGCGTAACGGTCAGTTGTTTGCTTAAGTCAATCGGGGTGTCCCTATAGCGAGCCCAGCCTGGAGAAAGTCATGTTGATCCGATTGCTGCTGGCTGCCGCGTTTTCCTTATGCGTCTCGGCTGCGGCGCAGGCCGTCGAGTACAACCGGGTCAACACCACCGCCAGCCAGATCAGCTTCACTTACAAACAGATGGGCGCGCCGATGTATGGCATCTTCGGCAAGTTCGAGGCAACGCTGGATTTCGACAGCAATGACCTCGGCAACGCCCGGACCACTTTACACATCGACCTCAGCAGCATCGATGCCGGCAGTGAAGACGCCAACACCGAACTGTTGAAACCGGCGTGGTTCGACATCGAGAACTTTCCGGTGGCGGTGTTTCAGTCGACGCGTTTCACTGAAGTCGCACAGCATCGCTATCTGGTCGACGGCCAGCTCACCCTTAAAGGCATGACTCGCGCTGTTCAGGTGCCAGTAGAACTGAAACCGGGCAAAGGCATCGGTGTGTTCGACGGCGAGATGATCCTCAAGCGCGACGAGTTCGGCCTCGGCGCGGGGAGTGGGCGGACTCTGTGGTGTCCACAGAGATCGCGATCAAGTTCAAGGTCGTGGCGCCGCAGCAGTGACGCTGAGCTGACATCGGCAGACTCTGTTGATCCACAAGGTATGATGTCGCCGTTTTCCGCCGGAGTTTGCCTGTCATGCCACGCATCACCCACTACAAAACCCCATGCCCTGAAAGCGTCAACAGCCAGATCCTGCAAATGGTCGTCGACTACCTGACCGACATCAGCGCCGTCGGCTTGGGGCCGAGCAACCTGCTGTACAACGTCTATCAGTACGCGGTGGGTTATGAGGTGCATCTGTATCTGGAAGCGTTGAACGGCGAGAAGGGCACCGAAGTGGAATTGCTGGTCGCGACCGCTGAGGACGACCCGGAGCAGGTCATCGGCTTTGTTCTGTACCTGCCGGTGCAGGGCGACTGGGAAGCGTGCAGCGTCGCCTACATGGCGGTGCGCGAAGGGCATCGGCGCCAGGGTGTGGCACGGGCGATGCTCGGCGAGATGGTCGGGCGATACCCGCATGCCGAACTGACGTGTAGCGTTGGCAAGGTCGCGTATTTCGAGGCGCTGGGCTTTGAGGTGATCGGCTCGCGCGAAACCCAGGTGCTGATGAGTACCCGGCACTATCGCAGCAACGGCTTGCGCGGTTTCATCGATACCACCCCGATCTATCGCTCACTCGAGGTGCAGCAGATTCATACCTATCTGCTGCAGAAAAACGGCAAGCGCGCGATGCTCGACGCCGAGAAACAGCGCGACCGGCATCTGGATCAGACGACCCGGCATACCGAGGAGTTTGTCCGGCAGCGGCTGACGCTGCACTGAGTTGACCGGAGTTTTCTCATCACGCTTTGCGTCATGGACGCGGAGCGTCCGGGGCTGCATTCCCACGCGGAGCGTGGGAACGATCAGGTCGGCAGGCAACCGGGATCGGCGCCCTTACCGCCGGGTGAGGGGCTGGGGTGAGGTCAGGCTCACGCAACACCCGTCCATTCAGCCAAGCTTCACATTCATGATAATCCGCGCCGTGAAGACCTTTTTGCCCTCGGTATCGTGAATATCGACGGTCACCACCTTGTCGCCCGCGCTTTGCCAATCCACGCCTTCCGCGCTGGCCACCGCCGTCACGTCGGTTTTGGCCTTGGCCAGGTATTCCACGCTCATGCCTTTGGGAATCCAGCGTGCGCCGTCGGGGATCGAAACGTCGGTCATCATGCCGCCGGCGAGTTCTGCCGCGTTGCACATGGCAATCGCATGGACCGTGCCGAGGTGGTTGGTGATTTCCTTGCGAAACGGCACTTGCACGGTGGCTGCATTCGGGCGCAGTTCGGTGATCAACGGGTTGATCGTGCTGAAGTAGGGGGCGAACTGGCAGGCCATTTTGCTGAAAGCGTCGGAGCCGACGCTGTTGAACATGCTGAGAGACTGACTCATGGAAAACGCCTCGCGCTAAGTAATTTGCAGAACTATGTTCCGTTACAGAATAATATTCTGTAACGGAACGGTATTCTGTCTGCGCCAAATCTGTCAACCTGTGCAGGCTTTTTTATTGGGCACGAGCGTGTCTTCGACTTTTTCATTTTTCAGGCTGTGAGCAGCATGGACACCGCAGATCTACTTGAACGCAGTTACCCCGGCCGGCGCGCCGAGCTCAAGCGCGATATCTTTCGCAAAGCACTGGACCTGTTCAATGAACAGGGCATCGAGGCCACCACCATCGAGATGATTCGCGCCGAGTGCGATACCAGCGTCGGCGCGATCTATCACCATTTCGGCAACAAGGAAGGCTTGGTCGCGGCGCTGTTTTTTACGGCGCTGGAGGATCAGACGCGGCTTCGTGATGAATATCTGGATGCCGCACAAACCACCGAACAAGGCGTGCAGGCGCTGGTGTTCAGCTACCTCGACTGGGTCGAGCGCCAGCCGCAATGGGCGCGCTTTCAGTATCACGCGCGGTTTGCCGTGACCAAGGGACCGTTCAAGGACGAGTTGGCGGAACGCAACAAGGCGCGCAATCGGCGCCTGCGCGAATGGCTCGGCGAGTCCGGGCGCATTAGCGAACTGCGCGAGTTGCCGTTCGAATTGTTGCCATCACTGATCATCGGCCAGGCCGATAGCTACTGCCGGGCGTGGCTGGCGGGGCGAGTGAAAGGCAGCCCGATGAAATATCGCGAAGTACTGGCGCAAGCCGCATGGCGCTCGATTCGCGCCGACTCGGCGTTGCCAGACTGATTTTGCGCAGGGGGATGGCAGTCAATGGGCAGCCCAAGTTGTTTGCGCTGGCCCGCCATGTTTCTCAAGCAGAACGCTAACCCTGTGGGAGCGAGATGGGTGTTGTTCAGAAAGTTTTCGTCAAGTCAGGCGTTGCGCTGGAAAACCAGCGCCTTCAAGCCGCTCTCCGGATCGATGTCCGGAAACTCAGGCGGATTATCCAGCCGCTGCTCAAAACGCAACCCCGGCGCTTCCCGCGTCACACCATCGATCAGAAAGTCCGAGCCGAACGCCGGGTCGTTCATGCACGCCAGTACGCTGCCCTGTGCTGTGAGCAATTCCGGCAGGCGCCGCAGCACGCGCTGGTAATCCTTGGTCAGCAGAAAGCTGCCTTTCTGGAACGACGGCGGATCGATGATCACCAGATCGTACGGGCCGCCGTTGATCACCTTGCCCCAGGACTTGAACAGATCGTGGCCGAGGAAACTGACTTTGCTCAGGTCGTGGCCGTTCAGGCGATGATTGTCGCGACCGCGGCTCAGCGCCGCGCGGGACATGTCGAGGTTGACTACATGGCTGGCGCCGCCGGCGATGGCCGCGACCGAGAAACCGCAGGTGTAGGCAAACAGGTTGAGAATGCGTTTGCCGCTGGCCTGTTCACGCACCCAGTCGCGCCCGTAACGCATGTCAAGAAACAGCCCGGCGTTCTGCTTGCGCCCCAGATCGACGCGGTACTGCAAGCCGCCCTCGACGATGGTCATTTCCTCAATTTCGTCGCCGAGCAGCCATTCGGCGGTGCTTTGTGGCAAGTAGCGATGCTGGATCAACAAAGTATGCGCACCGCACTGCCGCCATTCTTCGCTGGCAGTGATGTCCAGCAGCAAGCGTTTCAGATCTGCCAGTTGCTCAGGCGCCGGTTCTTTGAACAGCGACACCAGCACCACGCCCTGCAGCCAGTCCACCGTCAACTGCTCCAGCCCCGGCCAGCAGCGCCCGCGACCGTGAAACAGGCGACGGGTTTCGCTGGGAGCGGCGGCGAGCGCCGGCAGCAAATGGGCGCGGAGGGTGGCGAGAGCGTCAGGGGTCATCGGTCAGGATCGGCAAGCAGAAGGGGCCGGCATTTTAACCACAATTGCTGCGTTGCGAACCCCGACCCATACCGCTGGAAACCTCGTTGTCGAAAAGTCCTGTATCAAAAGTGAATTTCTGCAGAGCGCGTGGCTCATACCAGATAAGCAGCGGATCCAAACCGCTAATCGAAAAATGTAATTCGGGGAGTGCTGTTCATGTGCCCTACACCTACGTCGAGCGCGCACCTTCCTGGCGGGTTGATTCTGGTAGTCGAGGACGATCCGTTGATTCTGGAGTTTCTTTGCGAAATTCTTCAGGAGGAAGGGTTCAAGGTCGAACCGCAAACCAGCGCTGACGCAGCGTCACTGTATCTGGAAAAACACGCGGCGGACGTTGCGCTGTTGCTGACCGACATCACCATGCCCGGCACACTCAATGGCGCCGACCTGGCCAATTTGTTCGGTGATCGCTGGCCGGAAAAACCGGTGATGGTCATGTCCGGTTACGAGACCCCGGAAACCTCGGGAGTCAAGCATTCGGTGGCGTTCATCAAAAAGCCCTGGGCGATCGGTCAGTTGCTCGATTGCGTGGAAGAGGCATTCAAGTCCAAGGCCCCGCAATTGCACTGACGGGTGCTACATTGGCGGGCGAATTTGCCCGCCCTTGTCAGAGGATTTGCCCTTTTGTCTGCTGAAATTTCTGTTTTCGACCGCGCGTTCGGTGCCTTCCTGTTCGACATGGACGGCACCGTGCTCAATTCGATCGCCGCTGCGGAGCGTATCTGGTCGGCCTGGGCGGTACGCCATGGCGTCGATGTCGAGGCGTTTCTGCCGACCATCCACGGTGCACGTGCTATCGACACCATCACGCGTCTGAACCTGCCGGGGGTGGACGCCGAAGCCCAAGCGGCGTTCATTACCGCTGCGGAAATCGACGACGTCGAAGGCATTGTCGAGATTCCCGGCGCCGCGGCGTTTCTCAATAGCCTGCCGGCCGAGCGCTGGGCCATGGTCACCTCGGCACCGCGGGATCTGGCGTTGCGGCGCATGGCGGCCGCCGGGATTGCCGCGCCTGCAGTGTTGATCACGGCGCAAGACGTCAAGGCCGGCAAGCCTGATCCGGCGGGGTATCGCCTGGCGGCGCAACGCCTCGGGGTTGAACCGCGCGATTGCCTGATATTCGAAGACGCGACGGTGGGCATTCAAGCGGCGGAAGCGGCGGGTGCGCCGGTGATGATCATTACCACGACTCATCAGCATCCGCTGGAGACCACGCACGCGACGATTGCCAGTTATGACGCGATCAGGGTTGAGGTTGATGGTCAGGGGTTACTGCGGTTGTTGGAAAACTGAAAGGCCCCTCTCCCCGGTCTAGGTCACCCCGGACCGATCGTTCCCACGCTCTGCGTGGGAATGCCTCAAGGGACGCTCCGCGTTCCGCCTCTCGAACAGGGACGCGGAGCGTCCCGGGCTGCATTCCCACGCAGAGCGTGGGAACGATCATCGCAGGTGCTGCATTTCAAGCGCTGATCAGGAACTGCCGATCAGGCTTTGCTGGCAATCGAGCAGCAGTTTCGCCCCGCCCAGATCGCTATTGCTCACCTGCAGGCTGAAGCCGTGCAGGCTGACAATCGCCGCGACGATCGATAACCCAAGGCCAAAACCGCTCTTCGGTTGCCCGCCGTCGGCGCGGTAGAAACGCTGGAATACTGCCTCACGCTCCGCCTCGGGAATTCCCGGCCCCGAGTCGTGCACTTCGATCTGCGTCTGCCCACCGACATTGACCCCGCGCAACAAGACCGTGCCGCCGGGCGGGGTGAACTTGATCGAATTGCTCAACAGATTCGCCAGTGCCTCGAACAGCAACGCCCGATCGCCATTGAGCGGCGGCAGGGTTTCCGGCATGTTCAGCTCGAAACGCAGCTCGCCTTCTTCGGCGAGTGGCAAGTAAAACTCATGCAGTTCTTCGAGCAGTTGCACCGGGTCGAGCTGCACGAAACCCGAGCGACGCTGACGATCTTCCAGCTCGGAAATCCGCAGCAAGCCGCGAAACCGTGCCATCAGCGTATCCGCTTCGGCCAGCACCAGATCCAGTTGCGCCGCTTCCTGCGAGCCTTCGCCGGCCTGTTGCTGCATGCGATACAACTGCGCGCGCAGGCGCGTCAGTGGCGTGCGCAGGTCGTGGGCGATGTTGTCGCAGACGCCTTTGACTTCGTTCATCAGCCGCTCGATGCGCTCCAGCATCGCGTTGACGATGGCGGCGAGCATGTCCAGCTCATCGCGGCGATTGGACAGCGGCAAACGATGGGTCAGATCACCGGCAACGATCGCCTGGGCGCTGTCCTGAATCGCCCGAATCCGTCGTAGCGGCCGGCGCCGCAGCAGATGCCATCCGGCGACACCTGGCAAAATGGTCAGCGACACGCCCCAGAACAACGCATGCAAAATGATCCGCGTCACCGCGAACAGCGAACCGTTGTCGCGCAGCAGCACCAGCCAGCGGCCATCGCGGGTTTGCGTGGCCACGGCATCGCAGCTGTCGTTCGGCAGGGTCGGATCGTCGGAATCGGCGCAGTCGGCGAGCATGTGGATCTTGCCGTCCAGCGGCAAGCCTTCGGGAATCTGTTGCAGCGCACCGCCGAGGTAAACGCCGTCGGCACTGAACAGGCCGTAGGCGTCGATGCCACGAATATCGAAAGTCATGCTGGCGGCGAGGGCGTCTTCCAGTTGCTCGCCACGAAAGTGCGAAAACAGGTGCTGGCGTTGCATCAGCGAATGCTTGGCGAGGTTGTCGAGGTAGCCCGATACCTCGTAATACATGACCCCCATGAGGATCGCGCTCCAGGCCACGAACAGCGAGCTGTACAGCGCCAGCAAACGACTGCTGGAAGAGCGCCAGCCGTCAGACGGGTTCGGCAATGACATAGCCGGAGCCCCGTACCGTGCGGATCAGCGGAACGTTGCCGGCGGCGTCGATCTTCTTGCGCAGGCGGCCGATGTGCACGTCGATCAGGTTGGTGCCCGGGTCGAAGTGATAACCCCAGACCTCTTCGAAAATCATCATCCGCGAAAGGATCTGGCCACTGTTGCGCATGAGAAATTCGAGCAGTTTGTACTCGGTCGGCAGCAGCGTCAGCACCTGGTCGGCACGGCGCGCTTCGTGGCTGATCAAGTCGAGTTCGAGGTCAGCGACCTGCAGCGTCGTCGCTTGCGTGGCGACGCTGGTCTGGCGGCGCAACAGCACTTCGACCCGCGCGGCCATTTCGTCGGTGGCGAACGGCTTGGTCAGGTAATCGTCACCGCCAGCGCGCAAGCCACGCACGCGCTCGTCGACGTCGGAAAGGGCGCTGATCATCAGAATCGGCGTCGCCACGCCCATGGTGCGCAGAGTGGTGACAATGGCCAGGCCATCCAGCTCGGGCAGCATGCGGTCAAGGGTGATCAGGTCGTAATTGCCGCTCACGGCGCGGTCGAGGCCTTCGCGGCCATTGTCGACCCAGTCGACATCGAGCCCGTGGCTGCTGAGTTCGGCGACGATTTCCCGAGCGGTCACGGCGTCGTCTTCGATGGTCAAGATACGAGTCATAGGCAGGCCTGCTGATCGGTTCAAACGGAATGGCAGCATTTTGCCAAGAAATTCCGCTGACGCTTTAAATTAACTTTCATCTTCAGGCTGTCACAAATGCAGATTTCAGCGCGCCAGCCAATGCAGAAAACCCGCTGATAACCCGCAGTTGTTGCAAATTGCATGGTCTGAGGAAGTTCATCTTTTCTAAATGATTGAAAATCATGAATTTATTTTGTTCTGACGACTGGCACGGTCGCTGCAATTGCTCCGTTGAGTACTTGTAACATCATTTTTCATGCGTGGAGCAGAACAACAATGAACAGATCTTCTGATGGATTTTATTCTGCCGTTGAAGAGTCAAGCAGCGTTTCGGGTGTGTCCTGGGGCGCGATTTTCGCGGGCGCTGCGGCGGCTGCGGCGTTGTCGATGATTCTGGTGTTGCTCGGCTTCGGTCTGGGTTTCTCCGCTGTTTCGCCGTGGGCCGGAGAGGGCGTCAGCGCCAAGGGCCTGGGTATTTCGACGATTGTCTGGCTGGCAGTGACGCAGATCATCGCTTCCGGCATGGGTGGCTATATTGCCGGTCGCCTGCGGGTGAAGTGGGCGAACATGCACGGTGACGAGGTGTATTTCCGCGACACCGCCCACGGTTTCCTCGCTTGGTGCGTGGCCACACTGGTCACCGCGATGCTGGTGGTCGGCTCGGTCAGCAGCGTCGTCAGCGGCGGTGTGCAGGCCGGTGCCAACGTTGTCGGCGGTGCTGCCGGTGCGATGAGTCAGGCGGCCGGTTCGGCGGCTGCCAACACTGACAGCGATCAGTACGGCTATTTCGTCGACAGCCTGTTTCGCGACGACCGTCCTGTTGCTGTCAGCGATGACGCCGCACGCGGCACCGTGACCCGCATCTTCGCCCAGAGCCTGGCCAACGGTCAGCTCAGTGCCGAAGACCGTACCTACCTGGCCCAACTGGTCGCCCAGCGAACCAATCTGAGCCAGGCCGATGCTGAACGTCGTGTCGACGAGATCTACGCCAGCACGCAGAAAGCCATCGCCGACGCCAAACTGAAAGCTCAGCAAGCCGCCGACACCGCCGCCAAAGTCGCTGCCTACACCTCGCTGTGGATGTTCGTCGCACTGCTGGCCGGTGCGTTCTTTGCCAGCCTCGCCGCCACCTTCGGCGGTCGTCGTCGCGACGCGGTGGAATACGTCGAAGTCGACACCTACACCACGACCACTCCAGTCCGTTAAACAAGGAGCAAAACCATGCGCTCATTACTGCTGTTCTTCCTCGGCGTGCCTATCCCGATCATCATCCTGATCGCCCTGTTCGTGCACTGATCCCTCTGAGGCAGGATGCCTCTGCCGCTTTCATCTTCGGGTGAAAGCGGCTTTTTCATTTCTGGCTTATAGGGTCATGTATTTGGCCTGCACGGCAAGTGGAACTAGTATTTCTGACAGGTGGCGCCGCGTGATGAAAGTGCTGGAATCGGAGCGGGAATAGACAAGACGTTTATTCAAGTTTGCCTCGAGTGACTGACATGAACACGCGATTGAAACCTGAAAACGCAGGTACTCTTGATCCGGCCTTCGCCGATGCGGGGAAGCTAAAGTTTCCGTTAGACGGATTGCCTGATATCGAATCAGCAGCCGTATTGGCATTGCCTGACAAAAAGACTCTGGTTGGATTTTACCCGTTTGATTTATTCGGGTCGGCCACGGTTGCCCGGTTTCACGAAGACGGAACACTGGACACTGGATTCGGCGGGGAAAGGGGTTTGTAGTAATTGCTTTGGAAAACGCAATCATGGCGCATGTTGTCGGGCTCAGTCTCTTGCAAGATGGCGCGTGGCTGTTGCGGGGTACCTATCAACAAGCAGGCTCTGTAGAGGGAATAGCGCTCGTGCGTTGTCTCCCTGATGGACAGCAAGATCCGTCCTTCGGTGAAGAAGGTGTTTGTTACCTTCGTTTCGATGAAATGGATAAGCCTGAGCTGATTCCGCCCGGCAATGTCAGTTCAGGTCCGCGACATTGGAAGAGAGTACGGTCTTCGCGGGCAACTGCGGGATCGGGCAGTTCAGTCACAGAACAAGCGGATGGCAAGATAATCGTGGTTTCCAATGTCTTCGACGAATTCGTGAACTCGAACGGCATCATTCTTCGGCTCAACCCGGACGGGTCGAAAGACAAGACGTTCAATGATCATGGGTTTGCGCTGGTTGACTTTGACAATACATCCAATACGGCCTTGGGAGTCGCTACTCAGCCAGATGGCAAGGTATTGGTCTGTGGAAAATATACTGACGATACCCCGGGGCTACAGGGTGGTTACCTGATTCGTTTTGATGGTTCCGGCCATATCGATAATTCCTTCAATGATGGCCGGGCTTTCACGCTAAAGCACCGCTGGGTCGAGTTCAACGACATAGCGGTGAGAGAAGGCGATGGGAGAATTGTAGTCGTAGGTGCAGGTGCTCCAATGGGCACATTACAAGGCGCCATTGTTGTGCTTAATTCCAATGGTAGTTACAACCTTGTATTCAATGGAGGCCAACCTTTGTTTGCGCCCCTGCAAGAGGCTGGCGTTCACTGGAAAAAATGCGTATCGCAGAAGGATGGGGTAATCGTCGTAGCCGGTAATGGCAGCATTCGATATATCAACGGTGGGGATACGTATATTGCAGCCCGCTATCGTGCTGACGGCTCATTGGATCCGGCGTTTAACGGAAAAGGTTTCTACGTTTTTGATGATGAAACGATGTTTTGTTATTACAAGGATATGAACGTGCTGGACGACGGGCGAATCGTTGCCTGTGGCTATTACTTGCTTGATACATGGGAATGGGTGGTAGTCGGTGGGTGGGCCACACGTCTTCTGGGTTAAAGCAATCAGATTGCAGCCGCTTTCACTTTGAATTGGAAGCGGCTCTTTGCTTTCTGCGGGGCCAACGGCGAGAATCGCCGCCGGAAGTGGATTGGCCGCTTTATCTCTTTAAGGATGAACACGTTGAACAAGAAGGAAATCAAACGCCAGTTGGTGGAAATGCTCGAAGCCGGGCGCTCGAAAACCGAAACGTTCAAAGCGTTGTCGGGTGGAGCGGTCAAAGATCGCGTGTTAGCAGCCTGGATCGGGGGCGTGCGGATCCGGTCCTCAGAGAAAAACATTCACTTAAAGTCACCTTGCTGGTTGTGTTGACCTGCATCCAGGCATTGATCGGCGCAGTCTTCGGTTTCTTTCTGTTCTATGACGCAACCCCGGTTCTGGCACTCATCATGTTGCTGATCGCCGGTGGCATCCCGTTGTTGTTTGCGTGGGGTTTCTACAAGAACGTTGCAGCCGCTTACACCGTTTACGTTCTCCTCACCATCAGTCAGGTGTCGCCCATGTTCAAAGGCTATGAGGAAGATCCGTTGTCGACTGTGATCGCCGTCGGCATCACGCTGGCCATTGTGTTCTACGCCGCCTGGATCAAATCCCTGTTGTTTCCGGACCTGGGCTTTATTGGTGCGAAGAAGATCAAAGGGCAGTTCGTTTTCTCCAACTGATCGCTGGACAATCCCACCGTCTTTACTGGCCTGGATCAATATTTCCTCTGGTGATATCGCTTAACGTAAATGATCCAGGCCTTTGCTGAGGTATGAACTACAGTGCTTCACGCGCACCTTGTTGCGCTGACGGAGTACCCGCGTCGACGGCCCAACACAGCAACAATAAACGCGTCGACACGGTGTAGTGCAGCAAGGAGCTGACACCACCTCAACCGAACCTTCACGGACGAACACCGCAATGAACTGCCTAGAAAGATCCTTCGATATCCAGCCGTTGGTGCAGGCGGACATGACCGTGCACATCAACGGCCAGCCTGTCACCGCTGCCATCGGCGAAACCGTTCTCAGCGTTATTCAATCCCTCGGCCTGCGCCAGATCGCGCGCAACGATCACAACCAAATCAGCGGTGCCTACTGCGGCATGGGTGTGTGCCAGTGCTGTCTGGTGCGGATCAACGGTCGGCATAAACGCCGCGCCTGTCAGACCGTGGTACGCGACGGCATGCAGATTCAAACCCAGGTCAATCGCATCACTGCGCAGGAGGTGGTATGAGCCTGCAACCAGTGATTGTCGGCGGCGGTCCTGCCGGCATGGCGGCCGCCATCGAACTGGCCCGTCACGGCGTGCGCTGCACCTTGCTCGAAGAAGCGTCGCGCCTCGGCGGCGTGGTCTATCGCGGGCCGCTGCGTGACGGCGTGCAACTGGACTATCTCGGCCCGCGTTACGCCGAGGTGCTGGGCAAGCTGCACGGTGAATTTCAGCAGCAGGCCGGGCTGATTGACGTGCGCCTCAACCACCGCGTGGTCGGCGCTGAAGGCACTCGCGCGCTGGTGGTGCTCGACGACAACGAGCAACTGCATGAAATCGAATACGCACAGTTGCTGTTATCCGCCGGTTGTCACGAGCGCAGCGTGCCGTTTCCCGGCTGGACGTTGCCTGGCGTGATCATGCTGGGCGGCCTGCAGTTGCAGATCAAAAGTGGCGTGGTCAAGCCACGAGGGCCGGTGATCATTGCCGGCACCGGGCCGCTGTTGCCGCTTGTGGCGACGCAACTGCATGCCTCCGGCGTCCGTGTTGCGGGCGTGTATGAGGCTTGTGCATTTGGCAAGATCGCCCGGGAAAGTCTGGCGTTGTTGAACAAGCCGCAGCTGTTCCTCGATGGCTTGAGCATGCTCGCGTACCTGAAACTGCACGGCATCCCCCTGCAATACGGCTGGGGCGTGGTCGAAGCGCATGGCGAGGGCGAACTGAAAAGTGTCAGCGTCGCGCCGTATTCGGCGACCTGGGAACCGGACCTGAGCCGCGTCGAGCGCTTCGAAGCGCAGACCCTGGCAGTCGGTTACGGCTTTATCCCGCGCACGCAGTTGAGCCAGCAGATGGGCCTCGATCACGGCTTCAGTGACGACGGTTACCTGCGCGCCAATGCCAATATCTGGCAGCAAAGCAACGAGCCGCACGTGCATCTGGCCGGCGACATGGGCGGGATTCGTGGCGGTGAAGCGGCGATGCTCGCTGGCAAGATTGCGGCGACGTCAATCCTGCTGCAACGCGGCGTGCTCGAAGAAGAACTGGCGCGGGTGCGCCGCGACCGCTACTTGAGCAAACTCAAAGCCATCGTGCGTTTTCGTGCGGCGGTGGATCGCTACACCGAGCGCGGCGTTGGCCAGACCGCGTTGCCGACGGCCGAAACGGTCATCTGCCGTTGTGAAAACGCCACCCGCGCCGACATTGATCGGGCGCTGGAGCAAGGCGTGCAAGACATCGCCAGCCTGAAAATGCGCACCCGTGTGAGCATGGGCGATTGCCAGGGGCGCATGTGCGTCGGCTATTGCAGTGATCGTCTGCGCCAGGCCACCGGTCGCAAGGATGTCGGCTGGCTGCGTCCGCGCTTCCCGATTGATCCGATTCCTTTTTCCGCGTTCCAGTCCGTCGGCACGGAGGCCGCTGCCCATGAGTAAGTTCTACGACGTGGTCATTGCCGGTGGCGGCGTGATCGGGGCGTCCTGCGCCTATCAATTGTCCAAACGCAAAAACCTGAGGATTGCGCTGATCGACGCGAAGCGCCCCGGCAACGCCACCCGTGCGTCGGCCGGTGGTTTGTGGGCGATCGGCGAGTCAGTCGGGCTGGGCTGCGGGGTGATTTTCTTTCGCATGATGTCGGCCAATCGCAAGCGCGAAACCCAGGGCGCGGCGGTGGCGGTGGATGCGAGCACGCCGCACATTCTGCCGACGTCGTTTTTCGATTTCGCCTTGCAGTCCAACGCGCTGTACCCGGCCTTGCACCGCGAGCTGAAAGACCATCACGGGATGGATTTCAAGTTCGAGCGGACCGGGCTGAAATTCGTCATTTATGATGAAGAAGACCGGCTCTACGCTGAGCACATCGTTGGCTGCATTCCGCATCTGGCCGATCAGGTGCGCTGGCTCGATCAAGCGGCGTTGCGCGAAGCCGAACCGAGCGTCAGCCACGAGGCACGCGGCGCGCTGGAGTTCCTTTGCGATCATCAGGTCAGCCCGTTCCGCCTCGCCGATGCCTACCTGGAAGGTGCGCGGCAGAATGGCGTGGACATTTTCGTCAACACCAATGTCACCGGGGTACTGCATCACGGCACGCGGGTGACCGGGGTGCAAACGAGCGAGGAGGGCGTGTTCCACTGCAAGACGCTGATCAACGCCGCGGGCGCCTGGGCGGCGGATCTGAGCGAGTGGGCCACCGGGATTCGCATTCCGGTGAAACCGGTCAAGGGCCAGATTCTGCTGACCGAACGCATGCCGAAGATCCTCAACGGCTGCCTGACCACCAGCGACTGCTACGTGGCGCAAAAGGACAACGGCGAGATCCTCATCGGCAGCACCACCGAAGACAAGGGCTTCGACGTCACCACCACCTTCCCGGAAATCGCCGGGCTGGTGCAGGGCGCGGTGCGCTGCCTGCCGGAACTGGCCGATGTGAATCTGAAGCGCACCTGGGCCGGGCTGCGTCCGGGTTCGCCGGACGAACTGCCGATCCTCGGGCCGATGCGAGGGGTGGAGGGTTACCTGAATGCTTGCGGGCACTTTCGCACGGGCATCCTGACTTCGGCGATTACCGGCGTATTGCTCGACAAGTTGGTGAATGACGAGCCGTTGCCACTGGATATCGCACCGTTTCTGGCGGACCGGTTTTCGGTGGCGCCGGTCAAGGAGCAACGCACGGCCGAACTGGCCTGACCTGAACGACATGATTGTTCCCACGCTCTGCGTGGGAATGCCTCAAGGGACGCTCCGCGTTCCAGCTCGCGAATGGAACGCGGAGCGTCCCGGGCTGTGTTACCACGCGGAGCGTGGGAACAATCAGGATATTAGTGTTGACGGTGCCGGCCTCTTCGCGGGCAAGCCCGCTCCCACAGGGTTAGATGGCGTACACGAAATGTCGGTTCGACTCGGCCACTGTGGGAGCGGGCTTGCCCGCGATGGCGGCGTGAGCTGCGCCACATTTTCAGGATTTTCGGGCTTCTTCTTCCAGCTGATCCGACTCGAACAGTTTGGCCAGTTCTGCTCGGGCTTCCTGAGCGGTCTGCAGGACTTTGGCCTCGTCGTCGTAGACCGCGTGCTGCGCCTCCAGCACCTGTTCGTCGTGATGCTTGAAGCGCTTGATCCGTGCATCGGCCTGTTCCTGGGTCAGACCGAGCCCGACCAGCGTACGTCGACTCATTTCCAGGCTCGAATAATAGGTTTCCCGAATCGCCTCGGCGCCGACATCGATCAAACGATGCACGTGTTGACGGTTACGGGCGCGGGCGATGATTTTCATGTGCGGATAGAGCTTGCGCACCACCTCGGCGGTCTTGATGTTGGTGTCTGGATCATCGGTGGCGATGACAAAATATTCCGCCTCGCCGACTTTCGCCGCATGGAGGATTTCCGGGCGCATCGGGTCGCCATAGAACACCGGTACACCGCCGAAACTGCGCGACAGTTCGATGGTTTCCACCGACGTGTCCAGCGCGACGAAATTGATATTTTGCGCGCGCAGAATCCGCGCGACGATCTGGCCCATCCGGCCCATGCCGGCGATCACCACGCGCGGTGCTTCGGTATCGATTTCGCGGAATTTCTCCGGCACTTCCACGGGCTGCACTTTCGGGCTGACCAGCCGCGCGCAAAGCAACAGCAGCAACGGCGTCACCGCCATCGACAGGGTGATGGTCAGCACCAGCAGGTCGTAGAGACGCGGCTCGAACAGGCCCTGATCGCGACCGATCTTGAACACCACGAAAGCGAACTCACCGCCAGCCGCCAACACGATGCCGAGGCGAATCGCACTGATCTTGTTCAGGCCGCCCGCCAGCCGTCCAACCACAAACAGCAGCGGCAATTTCAGGCCGATCAGCAGCAGCGTCAGCCCCAGCACGGTGATCGGCGCACTGAGCAGCAGACTCAGATTCGCGCCCATGCCGACGCTGATGAAAAACAGCCCAAGCAGCAGGCCTTTGAACGGTTCGATCTGCGCTTCCAGCTCATGCCGATATTCCGAGTCCGCCAGCAGCAGACCGGCCAGAAACGCCCCCAGCGCCATCGACACACCGACCAGATCCATCAGCCACGCGGTGCCGATGACCACCAGCAATGCGGTGGCGGTGGACACCTCAGGCAAACCGGTCTTCGCCACCACGCGAAACACCGGGCGCAGCAGATAGCGTCCGCCAATCACCACCACGGCGATGCCGCCGAGCACCTGCAGACTGTGACGGATATCGTCGGCGGTACTGGTGTGGTGATCGACGCCGGCGAGCATCGGCACCAGGGCAATCAAGGGGATCGCGGCGATGTCTTGGAACAACAGAATCGCAAACGCCAGCCGCCCGTGAGGGCTGGTCAGTTCCTTGCGTTCGGCCAGACTCTGCAGGCCGAACGCGGTCGAGGAAAGTGCCAGGCCCAGACCCAGCACAATCGCGCTGTTCAGCGGTTGGCCAAACACCGACAACGCCAGCACGCCGATCACCGACGCGGTCAGCAACACCTGCGCCAGGCCGACGCCAAACACTGATTTGCGCATCACCCACAAGCGTCGCGGCGACAGCTCAAGGCCAATGATGAACAGCAGCAACACCACGCCCAGTTCGGAAATATGCGCCACGCTCTGTGGGTTGCCGATCAGGCCGAGCACCGACGGGCCGATGATCACCCCGGCGAACAGATAACCGAGCACCGCGCCCAGTTGCAGACGTTTGGCCAAAGGCACGGTGAGCACCGCCGCGAACAGAAACACGACAGCGGCTTGCAACAGATTGCCTTCATGGGGCATGGGTCTACTCCTGACAACGGTACGGCGGGGGGCGACAAGGATAAGGGTTGCAGCGGCTTTGCATCCACCCAAGATCCCTTGTAGGAGTGAGCCTGCTCGCGATAGCGGTGGGTCATTCGACATCATCGTTGACTGGCTCACCGCTATCGCGAGCAGGCTCACTCCTACAAGGGATTTGCGTCGTGGCTGTAATGTTTTGCATCAAATGGTTACATTTATAATCCCTGCGCATCAATTTCCGGAACCGCCATGGCCATCAACTTCGACCTCAACGACCTGCAAGCCTTTCGCGCGGTGGTCGAGCAGGGCAGTTTTCGCAAGGCCGCCGATACCGTACGCCTGTCGCAACCGGCGCTGAGCCGGCGCATCGAAAAGCTCGAAGACGCGCTCGGCGTCAAGCTCTTCGAGCGCACCACGCGCAAGGTCAGCCTGACCCAGGCCGGGCGCGGTTTCATGCCCAGCGTCGAACGTTTGCTGGATGATCTCGACGTCGCATTGCTGGGTATCAGCGAAGTGGCCTCGACGCGGCTGGGCCATGTCACCGTCGCCTGCGTGCCGTCGGCGGCGTACTACTTCATGCCGCGGGTCATCGCGCGTTATCACCAGCAGTTCCCGCGGATCAAGGTCAAGGTGCTCGACTCCAGCGCGCATGATGTGTTGAGTGCAGTGGTCAATGGCGAGGCGGATTTCGGTTTGAGTTTTCTCGGCACGCAGGATGCCAAAGTCGACTTCGAACCGCTTGTGCAGGAGTGCTACGTGGTCGCCTGTCGCCGCGATCATCCGTTGGCGCAGCGCAGCAGCGTGACGTGGGACGAGTTCTATCAGCAGGATTACATCGGCCTGGACAAGACTTCCGGCAATCGTTTTCTGCTGGACCAGGCGTTGGGCGGGGTGGTGCCGCAGCGTCAGAGCATCTGCGAGACGCGGCATGTGACGACGATGATCGGCTTGGTCGAGGCGGGGTTGGGCGTAGCGGCGGTGCCATTGATGGCGTTGCCCGGGCCGGATCATCCGATTTTGACACGGGTGCCGCTGACCGATCCGCAAGTGATGCGCAGTGTCGGCATCCTCAAGCGCCGGGGTCGTACGCTGACCCCGGCGGCTTTGGAACTGGAGCGGCTGGTGGTGGAAATGAAGGTCCAGCCGCCAACGATCAGCGCTTGACCGAATCCAGCCCGGTGGCCTTGACGTCAGCCTGGGCAGCAGGCGCGGCGAGGTAGGCGAGCAGGGCTTTGGCTTCTTCTGGATGCTCGGCCTTGACCGGAATGCCGGCAGCAAAACGGGTCACCGACTGCACCGATTCCGGAATCTTTGCGACGAAGCTCACCCCTGGCACCGGCAGCAATTCGCTGACCTGCTGGAAGCCCAGTTGATAGTCACCGCTGGCGACCACCGAGCCCACCGGGATTTTCGCGATCATCTTGGCCTTCGGCTTCAACTGATCTTCGATGCCGAGTTTCTTGAACAGCTGCTGCTCGATGTACACGCCGCTGGCGCTGTCGGAGTACGCCACGGATTGCGCACCGAGCAGGGTTTTCTTCAAGCCGTCGACGCTGCTGATGTCCGGTTTCGCCGCGCCTTCGCGCACCACCATGCCGATCCGCGAATCCGCCAGTTCCACCCGCGAAGCCGGGTCGACCTTGCCTTGCTTGATCAACTCGTCGAGGGCATAGCCGACCATGATGACCACATCGGCATGCTCGCCGCGCGCCAGACGATTAGGGATCGCCTCCGGGGCTTTGCCCATCGACGGGCCGAGGCTGGTGGTCAGCGTGTTACCGCTGGCAGCGGCGAATTTCGGCCCGAGGATTTTGTAGGCGGCGGTGAAACCACCGGAAGTCATCACGCTGAGTTCTGCGGCGTGGGCGCTCAGGTTGAACGCCAGACCGGCGAGGAGGGCGGTGACAGTAAAGAGTTTTTTCATGGCAGGTTTTCCTCAGGCCGCGACAGGTTGCAGACGACCACCGGCACGGCGGTACAGATAAAGAGTGGCGCACAACGCACACAGCGCACCGATGCTCATCCAGTAACCCGGCGCGGCTTTGTCGCCGGTGTACTGAATCAGGAAGGTCGACATCGCCGGGGTGAATCCGCCGAAAATCGCCGTGGCCAGGCTGTAGGCCAAGGAGAAACCGGCCACGCGCACTTCCACCGGCATGATCTCGGTGAGCGCCGGAATCATCGCGCCGTTGTACAGGCCATAGATGAACGACAGCCACAACAGCGACAGCAACATGTGGCTGAAGCTTGGCGACTGCACCAGGAACGACAGCGCCGGATAGGTTGTGGCCAGCGCCAGCAACGCCATGGCGATCAGTACCGGGCGACGGCCGATGCGATCGGACAGCGCGCCGCCAATCGGCAGCCAGAAGAAGTTCGAAACGCCGACCAGCAGCGTCACCAGCAGCGCATCGGAAGTGCTCAGGTGCAGCACGGTTTTACCGAAGGTCGGCGCGTATACGGTGATCAGGTAGAACGCCGTGGTGGTCAGCGCGACCATCAACATGCCGCCCAGCACCACACCCCAGTTCTGGCCGAGGGTGCGGAACACTTCGGCCATGCTTGGACGGTGCTTGCGCGCAGCGAACTCTTCGGTTTCCGCCAGGTTGCGGCGCAGGAAAAAGATGAACGGGACGATCATGCAACCGACGAAAAACGGAATCCGCCAGCCCCAGTCGGCGATCGCCTGCGGCGCCATCCACAGGTTCAGGCCATAGCCGAGTGCGGCAGCGACGATGATCGCCACTTGCTGGCTCGCCGATTGCCATGCGGTGAAGAAACCCTTGCGACCGGGCGTGGCGATTTCCGACAGGTACACCGACACTCCGCCCAGTTCGGCGCCGGCCGAGAAGCCTTGCAGCAGGCGTCCGATCAGCACCAGCGCCGGGGCGAACAGGCCGATGGTTTCGTATCCGGGCACCAGCACGATCAATATCGTGCCGCTGGCCATGATCGACAGGGTGACGATCAGGCCTTTGCGCCGGCCGACGTCGTCGATGTAGGCACCGAGCACGATGGCGCCGAGCGGGCGCATGAGGAAGCCTGCGCCGAATACGGCGAAGGTCATCATCAGGGAGGCGAATTCACTGCTTGCCGGGAAGAACACCGCGGCGATTTGTGTGGCGTAGAAACCGAACAGGAAGAAGTCGAACTGTTCGAGGAAGTTGCCCGAGGTGACCCGGAAAATGGCACCGGCGCGTGAGCCGCCGTGTGGGATTGAGGTTGTCATGGTAAAGGACTCCACCGCTTTTATGACGTGCGCTACGGGAGGGCGGCGCACGGTTTTTATTGAGGTGGATGGTGGCGCAGATGTAACAATCTGTTAATTGCATTGTTGGCATGGATTGATGTTCAGGGCGGATCAATCGAGTACATATCCATTGCTGCGGTAACGGCGGCTTAGGGGTCCGCCCTTACGGCGGGTCACCTTTTTCAAACGCCAAAAAGGTAACCCAAAGGCTTGCTCCTACGTTCGGCCCTCGCAAGCTCGGGTCCCTTCGCTCCGGGATTGATCCGGGCGCAGCGGCTACGGTTTGCTTCGCTGCACCTACTTCCGCTGTGTACGACTTCGTCGTACGGTCGCTGCGCTCCCACGCCCGGATCAATCCCTGCGCTCAGCCTTCCGATGTCGCTGGTTAGGCAAGATCAAGATCAAGGGCACTCGAGCTAACGCTCATTGTTGAGTGGTTAGAAGCGGCGCTAGGCTTGGGATTTGTTTTGGATTCGCCCCTCACCCCAGCCCTCTCCCCCTGGAGAGGGAGCCGATCTGCGTTGGCTTTGGAAATTAAGTACAACTCGGTATTGCAGGCCGGCGCATCTCGCCCAGACACCACGATCAGTTCCCTCTCCCTCCGGGAGAGGGCTAGGTGAGGGGCTCTTGATCTTGCTTTTGTTTTCCACAAACCCGTCGACAGCCACCCCCGGGCAAAAAAAGGAATGATTCGCGCCCCACGCAGTCGGAGTTCAGGTACTACCCAATTCAGGAGGTTCACCGATGAACAGCAAGACCCTTATCGCCAGTCTGGCTCTGGTTGCCGGCGTTGCCGGGATCACCCCCTTGTTCAAGCGGCGCAAACCTCAAGCGATCCTTCCGTTCAATCGCCGACCAGCGATCGTCAGTTGAAGGTCAACGACCGTGCGCCGGAGATGTATCAACGCAAGGACAAGGCCCTGCAGAACTGGAAGGCCAAAGGTCTGAAGGCGCCAATCGAGCAGGCGCAGTGGGTGCAGATCAACGATAAGTACGTGATGGTGATGATCACCAACGGCACGATTGTCGAGATGCAGCCGGTCGAGCGTTAAACACCGAATGCCGGGAGAGCGTTTACAAAACCTCTCCCTTGTCCCACAGATGCACCAGTTCACCCGGCGCCCGGTCCTCAGGCACCTTCAGCAACATTTCCCCCGACTTGTAACGCACTTCAATCTGATAGAAGCGCTGGTCCCCGCGTCCGGAGTCGCTGCTGTCCAGCGGCAGGCAGCCTTCGAGGACTGAGCAGATGCGTGAGCGTTGGCTGATGTCGCATTGCGCGAATTCAATTTCACGCGGGCGGCTCAGGCTGTGAATCGCGGCGACGCCACCCTGGCGGGATACACGCAAAACGGAATCGTCACCTAAATCGGGTAGCGTTTTCATACAGTCTCCTCAGCTTACTCAACGCCGACCTGCGCCCAGGCGTGCTGTACCGCTTCAACTTCCTTGGTGCCGAAGCGCTGGCCGGCGTGGTCGATCGTCAGTTTTGCGAACGCGTCGAATGTGGCGTCCTGGCTCAAGCGATCATCGCACAGCGTGTCGTACCAGATCCGTCCGGCCTTCTCCCAGGCGAAGCCGCCCAGTGCCCGAGCCGCCAGATAGAATGCGCGGTTGGGGATTCCGGAGTTGATGTGTACGCCGCCATTGTCTTCGCTGGTGATGACGAATTTGCGCATGTGCTCCGGTTGCGGGTCCTTGCCCAGCAAGGGGTCGTCGTACGCGGTGCCGGGGTGCGACATTGACCGCAAGCCCTTGCCCTGGATTTTCGGCATCAGCAGATCGGCGCCGATCAACCAGTCGGCCTGCTCGACTGTGTGGCCGAGGGTGTATTGCTTGGTGAGCACGCCGAACACGTCCGACAGCGATTCGTTGAGTGCCCCTGATTGATTGGCGTAAATCAAGCCAGCCTCGCTTTCGGTGACCCCGTGCGCCAGTTCATGGGCGATCACGTCGAGCGAGCGGGTGAAGCGCTGGAAGATTTCGCCGTCGCCATCACCGAAGACCATTTGCGCGCCGTTCCAGAATGCGTTTTCGTAACCCTGACCGTAATGCACGCTGCCGATCAGCGCAAAGCCCTGATTGTCGATCGAGTCGCGCCCGAGCACTTTCCAGAAGAAATCATAGCTGGCGCCCAATGCGTCGTAGGCTTCGTCGACCGCCGGATCTCCCGACGGCGGCTGGCCTTCGAGGCGTACCGGCATGCCCGGCAGGAGCATTTTGTTATGCGCATCATGCACGCTGCGCCGGGCCAGACCCGGTTTGGTCGCCTGCGGCAACACCGCCCGCGCTGGCGGCTGTGAAGGGCGGCCGGGGTTGGGCAAGAGGCTGCGTACATGGTTGAGCGTCTGCATCGCGGCGTTGCGTTGCGGTTCCGAACCGTGGGCAATGATCCGGTTGAGGATGTAAGGCGGGATAAAACTGCGCAGCAAACGAGAGTCGGTCATCAAAGCTTCCTTGTCGTCATACGATGTCGATATCCATGTGAGCCGCGGCGTGAATTTCGGTTCCATCGATTGCCATCGGCGCGTAATTCTGCGAAAAAACCCGCCCGCGCCCAACCGGGCCATCCTGATTGAGTCAACCACATGTCAGACGAACTGCAAATCATCGACCTGCAACCGGGCGACGGCAAAGCCGCCGTCAAAGGTGCGCTGATTACCACCCACTACACCGGCTGGCTGGAAGACGGCAGCGAATTCGATTCGTCCAGGAGCCGCGGCAAACCCTTTCAGTGCGTGATCGGCACGGGTCGTGTGATCAAAGGCTGGGATCAGGGCCTGATGGGCATGCAGGTGGGCGGCAAACGCAAATTGTTGGTGCCGGCGCATCTGGGTTATGGCGAGCGGACGATGGGCAAGATCCCGCCGAATTCGAATCTGGTGTTTGAGATTGAGTTGTTGGAGGTTTTGACGCGGGAGGATTGAAACCGGATAGGTTTGTTTTGCTGAGGAATCGATGCAATGGATGCGTGGCAGGTGGTTTCACAGGTTGCCGACTGGCTGGTCGAAAAACATGCGACGCGCAGGGGCGCCACCTATAACTACATGTTGTTGGTGTCCGCTGCCGCGACATTGGGCAGCTGGCTGGTCTCCAGAGAATTGATCGCCAAGCGCAAAGCGCTCAAAACAAAGGTGGTCGAGACGCTGCAGACCCAGACTTTACGAGCGGTTTCTTTTGCGCAGGAGGCGGGCAGGCCAGTCAAACGCACTGCAACGCTGGTCCGCGAGGAAGAAATCTTCTTCGTCACGGTCGTTCGTCAGGACGATGAGGGGAGCGCGGAATCCTCCAGCGAGGCGTTGCACTCGCTGGACGATGTCGACGTTTATTTGCGCAGCCGTACGCCGTTTGTCTTGGCGGATTTCCGGCCTTAGCCACCACAATTGAGTACGCCGCAGTTTCACGGCAGGAGTGAGCCTGCTGGTGAATGGCTCATCGAAATCAGTTCAGGCGTCGACCCCGCGCCCAAACCGCTCCCGATAAACCGAGGGCGGTACCCCCACCACCCCACGAAACGCCACTCGAAAGCTCTCCACCGAGCGATACCCGCAGCGCTCGGCAATCTGCTCGGTCTGCTGATCCGTGCTCTCCAGCAGCTCCCGCGCCCGGGCCAGTCGCTCGTGCTGCAACCATGCCTTGGGCGACTGCCCGCTGGCCTCGGTAAAGCGCCGCAAAAACGTACGTTCGCTCATCGCCGCTTCGCTGGCCAGGTCGCGCACTTCCAGCGGTTGATGCAAACGCTCGCGGGCCCATTGCATGACTCGCGACAGGTCGTTACGCGGCGTGGCGCTGACCGGGGTCGGGATGAATTGCGCCTGGCCGCCGGTGCGTTGTGGCGACATTACCAGTCGCCGCGCGACGCTGTTGGCGACTTGCGTGCCGAAGTCGCGGGCGACCAGGTGCAGGCAGGCGTCGATGCCGGCGGCGCTGCCGGCTGAGGTGATCAGTTGGCCGGCGTCGACATAGAGCACGTCCGGGTCGACTGCGATGGCCGGGAAGCGTTGTGCCAGTTCGTCGGTGTAGCGCCAGTGCGTGGTGGCGCGGTGGCCGTCGAGTAAACCAGTGGCTGCCAGCACGAAGACGCCGGAGCAGATCGACAGCAATCGCGCGCCGCGGGCGTGGGCCAGGCGCAGGGCGTCGAGCAATTCTTCGGGTACCGCCGCGTTACGGTCGCGCCAGCCGGGAATGATGACGGTGCGTGCCTCGGCCAATATTTCCAGACCACCGTCGGCCAGCACCTGAATGCCGCCCATGGCGCGCATTGGCCCCTGATCGACTGCGGCAATCGCGTGTGCATACCACGGGAAGTCGAACTCCGGCCGGGCGAGGCCGAAGATCTCCACGGCGATGCCGAACTCGAATGTGCAGAGGCCGTCGTAGGCCAGAATCGCGACCAGATTGGAGGATGTGGGCATTTGGCGGAAAATTCCCGGTAGGTGTCTTGTCCGCCACTGTAGCGGCAAGCGAGCCGGCGATAAAGTCTGTTCACACCTGAACAGAAGCAAGGAGCCACACCCATGACCAGCCTGGTTCGCGACATTCCTGCTGCCCCCTCGGCGATTGCCCTGATGCACTTCAGCAATCGTCTGACCTTCGAAACCGATTGTTCCGACGTCTTCAGCAGCTACGAGGCCGGCGACGTCGACTTTGTCCTGGTGGACGTGCGCGGGCCGTTGGCGTTCGAACGCGGGCATGTGCCGGGCGCGATCAATATCCCGACGCGCTTGCTCACCGCGACCGAGCTGGCGAGCTACCCAAAAAGCACGCTGTTTGTGGTCTATTGCGCCGGCCCGCATTGCAACGGTGCGAACAAGGCTGCGGTGAAACTGGCGGCGCTCGGCTACCCGGTCAAGGAGATGATCGGTGGTGTCACCGGTTGGCTCGATGAGGGTTTCAAACTGAGTCTTGCGCAATCCGCCAAGGCACCGATGGCCTGCGAATGCTGACCCGTTAATAGAAAAATCCGGGCCAAAACGACGCTTGTCCTACAGCCTTTGCACCACGACGGCGCAGCCTTTGACCCCGGTCAAGCGCTGCGCCGAACTTACATAAGTATTTGTCGCTTAAACACAATTTGCCCTGTGCGCGCCGCCATAGACTGCCGGCCACGTCGGTTTTTGCCGTTCCAAGGCCGGACCGAACGCTGACTCGAAGCTGCCAATAAAAGCCTCCGCACACAGGAGTTATAAATGAACAAGCTAGTGATGTTCGGTGCCCTGGCACTGTCGATGTTGTCCCTGACCGCCGTGGCCGCCGACGCCAAGCCGATCCGCATCGGTATCGAAGCCGGTTACCCGCCATTCTCGATGAAAACCCCTGACGGCAAACTCACCGGTTTCGACGTGGACATCGGCGATGCCCTGTGCGCGCAGATGCAGGTCAAATGCACCTGGGTCGAGCAGGAATTCGACGGCCTGATCCCGGCGCTGAAAGTGAAGAAGATCGACGCGATCCTGTCGTCGATGACCATCACCGACGATCGCAAGAAGAACGTCGATTTCACCATCAAGTACTACCACACCCCGGCGCGCTTCGTGATGAAGGCAGGCTCGGGCGTGAAAGACCCGCTGACCGAACTCAAGGGCAAGAAAGTCGGCGTGCTGCGTGCCAGTACCCACGATCGCTACGCCACCGAAGTGTTGGTCCCGGCCGGGATCGAACTGGTGCGCTACGGCTCGCAACAGGAAGCCAACCTCGACATGGTGTCCGGTCGTATCGACGCGATGCTGGCCGACTCGGTCAACCTCAGCGACGGTTTCCTGAAAACCGACGCCGGCAAAGGCTTCGAATTCGTCGGCCCGACCTACGAAGACGCCAAGTATTTCGGCGGCGGCGCCGGCATTGCAGTGCGCAAGGGCGATACCGCGCTGGCCGAGCAGTTCAACAAAGCCATCACCGAAATCCGCGCTAACGGCGAATACAAGAAAGTCCAGGACAAGTACTTCGATTTTGACGTGTACGGCCATTAATACGCGTTAGAAAAAAGTGGCCCCGCTTGCGCGGTGGCCACTTTTTTTATGCTTTCTTCCTACCGACGAAGAACCTGTAGGAGTGAGCCTGCTCGCGATAGCGGTTTATCATTCAACATCATGATTGACTGACAGACCGCTATCGCGAGCAGGCTCACTCCTACAGGGGATTTGTGTCGCGCTCATATTTCAGGAGTTTCCCCATGCAACGCATCGACCACATCCTGCCCTGGAGCCACTTGGGCAGCGAGCGTTCTCTGAGCGTGTTTCGCTATGGCGCAGGCACTCGCAAGGTGTACATCCAGGCCAGCCTGCACGCCGATGAATTGCCGGGCATGCGCACGGCGTGGGAACTCAAGCAACGTCTTAACCAACTTGAACAACAAGGCCGTTTGCAAGGCATGATCGAACTGGTGCCGGTGGCCAACCCGATCGGCCTCGATCAGCACGTGCAAGGCGCGCACATGGGCCGTTTCGAACTGGGCAGCGGCAAGAATTTCAACCGCGCGTTTGTCGAACTCAGCGCGCCGGTTGCGGCGCTGGTCGGCGAGCGGTTGGGCGCGGATGCCGAGGCTAACGTCGCGCTGATCCGCAAGGCCATGGGCGAGGTATTCGAGGCGCTGCCGGCGCCGGCTTCGCAACTGGAAGCGCTGCATCGGCTGTTGCTGCGCCACGCCTGCGACGCCGATATCACCCTTGATCTGCATTGCGATTTCGATGCGGCGATTCACCTCTACGCACTGCCGCAACACTGGCCGCAATGGCAATCGTTGGCGGCGCGCTTGAGGGCCGGTGTGGCGTTGTTGTGTGAGGATTCTGGCGGCAGCTCGTTCGATGAATCCTGCTCGACACCATGGTTGCGCCTGGCGCGGGCGTTTCCGCAGGCGGCGATTCCGGCAGCGAATCTGGCGACCACGCTGGAACTGGGCAGCATGGGCGACACGCGGGTCGATCAGGCGCAGGCCAATTGCGAGGCGATCCTCGGCTTTCTCGCCGAGCAGGGTTTCATCAGCGGCGAATGGCCGGCGGTGCCGAGCGAATGCTGCGAAGGCCTACCGTTCGAAGGCACCGAGTACCTGTTTGCACCGCACCATGGCGTGGTGAGTTTCCTGCGTAATGCCGGCGAATGGGTGGAGAAGGGCGACGCATTGTTTGAAGTGGTCGACCCGTTGCAAGACCGCGTCAGCACCGTGCGCGCCGGTACCAGCGGCGTGTTGTTTGCGCTGGATCGCGGGCGCTATACCGAACCGGGGATCTGGCAGGCGAAAGTGGCGGGGCGGGTGCCGTTTCGCACTGGCAAGCTGACCAACGACTGACAGATTTTCGTTGAGGCGGATGGCCTCATCGCTGGCAAGCCAGCTCCCACAGGTTTTGCGGTGAACACATTTTTTGCAATCTCCCTCGCTCTCTGTGGGAGCTGGCTTGCCAGCGATGGCGTGAGCGGCAACACCGCTATCTTTCAGAATGTTAGGCTCCCCCCGAACCCGACACTCTGTGAAGGAACGCTGCAATGTTGAAGATATTCGCTCTGCTGACCCTGCTCGCATCCACCGCTGTCCACGCGCAAACTACCCTGCAATCCGATCTGCCGCTCAAATACCTCGAACAGGTCCACCCCGATGCCGAGCCGCGGCCGCTGGTGATTTTCCTGCACGGGTACGGCAGTAACGAAGCCGATCTGATCGGGATGAAATTTCAGCTTCCGGCGCAGTACAACTACCTGTCGGTGCGGGCGCCGATGGAGCTCGGTGAAGGACGTTACCAGTGGTTTCGCAAAAAGGGCGAAGGAGCCTACAACGGCGAGACCGATGATCTGAAAGTCAGCGGCCAGAAGCTGCGTGAGTTCATCACTCAAGCCACGGGCAAATATCACACGACCCCGGAGAAGGTGTACCTGATCGGTTTCAGCCAGGGCGCGATGATGAGTTACGAGGTAGGGCTGCGGCCGCCGCTGGTCATCGGCGGGTTTGCCGCGTTGAGCGGACGTTTGCTGCCGGTACTGAAAAGCCAGTTGCAGGCCGGGCAGGCGCCGCTGCCGCTGCACATCTTCATCGGCCACGGCACCGCCGATGATCCGGTGCCTTACCGACTCGGCACCGAAGCCAACGCGCAACTGCAAAAGTTCGGCTACAAGCCGCAGTTTCACGCTTACCCCGGCATCGGTCACAGCATCACAGCGGCGGAATTGCGCGACCTGAGCGGCTGGCTACAGCAGCTCAATCCTTGAGCAGGGTCTTGATCAGCGCGTCGTGACCTTTCTTGTCGCTGGCGCGGGAGATCACCTGCACCAGCGCCATTTTCGTCCCGGAGCCGGCCATCAACGTGGTGTTGAGGGTCTGGCCGCCGCCCTGAGTGGCGGTGCTGTCGACCTGGCGCAAGCCGAGGCCGGTGCCTTTGCGGGTCAGGCTTTTTTCGCTGAGCTTGTTGAAATCCGGCAGGGCTTTGCGCTGGTCTTCAATGAAGCTGGACACCGCACCGTCGAGGAACGGTCCGTCGTTGTCCTTGACGTTCTGCCCTTGCGGAATCTGGTTTTCAGCGGCGATGACCACGGTTTTCGTCGCCTGGTTGGTGTACATCGTGCCCTTGGCGCCGCTCGGGCTTGGCGGCAGCGGGTCGGCGACGAAACCTTTGGGCAGGACGAAGCTGAACTTGCCATCGAGCAGCGAGACTTTTTCGCTGGTGGATTTTTCCTTGGCCGCTTGCGCGTTGATCGCGCCGAGAGCGGCAACCGCCGACAGCAGCAGGACGGCAGCTTTTTTGCTCAACAATGACATGTGAATCTCCGTGGGATGGTCGCGCGAGGCGGGCGATGATCCCACGGAGCGGGGCGCACGTTCCAGCACGATTCGCCCGAGCGGTTACTGCGCCGGCGCGTTGGCCACTGGCCGGGCCAGCAGTTTTCTGGTCACCCCGAGCATGGCCACCGACACCGCCACACCGACGATGAAACCGTTCAGGCCAAGGCTCGGCAGGGTCAGCGCCGACACCAGACAGAACGCGGAAAATGAATACATGCCGGTCGCCGTCGCCCGCAACAGCGCGGCGGTGAAGGCCGGGCCGCGGGTCTGCTGCGAGAACACCGCCATCACGCTGCCGAGCACCGGGAACACCGCGAGCAAACCGCTCCAGCGCTCGCCGACGGTGCTGGCCAGCATCGTCACCGCCAACGTCAGCGCGGCACCGGCGAGCATGCGCCAGACCAGTCGGTCGGACTTTGGCGCAGGAGCGTTCAGCACGGGCTGCACCAGCGGAAACAGATAAGGCGAGGCCAGCAGCGCAATCGTCGCTGCCGCCAACGAAAACGGCAGCGACGGCGGCACCAGCGACAGCAGCAGCGCCAGTACCGTCCAGACGGCCAGCGAGGCCGCGAGTGCCCACGGCCAGTTCGCCCGTTGCGCCACCTGCGCGTAAGTGATGCAGAAAGCAATCATCGCAAACATCGCCGATAGGGCTGCGACCGCCGATTGCGCGGCAAACTCCGGCCCCTGTTCGATGGCGAGGAAAAACAGAATCGGCCCGACCACCACCGGCAACCCCGACAGCCATCCGGCCACACTCGGCCCCCAGCGTTTGCCCGCCAGCGAGATGAGCAAGAGGAAGGCCGGAATCAGCAGCAGTTTAAGGATCAGCACGCAGGTGTCTCCATCGGGATGCAGGGAGGCCACGTTAGCACCGTGGAAAAGTGATTGCTGCCTATGTTTGCAATTTTTGTATACAAAAACTCGAAAGCAATTACGGCTATGCTCTGACTATCAAGGTCGGCCGGAAGCGATGCGCGATGAACAGAACTTCAAAAATGCTTCGCGGCTGTTGCGGCATCGGCCTGTGGGCGCTGTTGCTGACGCCGACCTGGGCCAATTGGCAGGACGCGGTGCCGGGGGCGCAGATCATTGGCAGCGGCGAATTCAGCGTGTTCGGTTTCGACGTTTACGATGCACGGCTGTGGAGTGCCGCACACCCGCTGGCTGATGAACAGCCGTTTGCGCTGGAGCTGATCTACCGCCGCAAGATTTCCCGCGACGACCTGGTGCAGGCCAGCGTCGACGAGATCAAACGGCTGTCGGGTAATCGTGTAAGTCCAGCGCAACTGGCCGGGTGGCAAGCGCAGATGGAGCAATCGTTCGTTGATGTGCAGGCCGGCACGCGGATCACCGGGGTCTATCTGCCGGGGCAGGGCGCGCGGTTTTTTGTCGGCCAGCGCTTGCAGCACGAGATCGACGATCCGCAGTTCGCCCGGGCGTTTTTCGATATCTGGCTCGACCCGCGCACGCGCAATCCCGATCTGCGCGAGCAATTGTTGGGCACCCGCCAACCTTGACCTTCCACCGCACCGGGCGAACCGTCTAAGCTGCGTCCTTTCGACTTGTTTCTGGATGTGTGCGTGAAATTCAGCTTGCCCAAACTCGCCACCGCGCCGTTTTGCCCGCCGGAAGTGGCCGGCAGCGTTGCGGTCGACCCTTCTGCCGCGTTCTTCAAACGTGTACTGCGTTTTGCCGGGCCCGGTTTGCTGGTGTCGATCGGCTACATGGACCCCGGCAACTGGGCGACGGCGATCGAGGCCGGCTCGCGGTTTGGCTACAGCCTGTTGTTCGTGGTGTTGCTGGCGAGCCTCGCGGGGATGGTCGTGCAGTGCCTGTGTTCGCGGCTGGGCATTGCCACCGGACGCGATCTGGCACAGCTGTCGCGCGAGCGCTACAGCACCCCGACCGCGCGCTTGCAGTGGGTGTTGGCGGAAATCTCGATCATCGCCACCGACCTTGCCGAAGTGCTCGGTTGCGCCCTGGCGTTTCACTTGCTACTCGGTTGTTCACTGACCTTCGGCATCGCCCTGACCGCGTTCGACACGCTATTGGTGCTGGCCCTGCAGAATCGCGGCTTCCGGCGGCTGGAAGCGATCATGCTGGTGCTGGTGGCGACCATCGGCGTGTGTTTTTTCGTTGAATTGCTGTTGATCAAACCCTACTGGCCGGACGTCGCCCAAGGCTTCAAACCCTCACTGGCGGCGATCAGCGATGCCGCACCGCTGTACCTGGCCATCGGTATTCTCGGCGCCACGGTGATGCCGCATAACCTGTATCTGCACACCTCGATCGTGCAGACGCGGATGATCGGCAAGGACCTGGCGAGCAAGCAGGATGCGGTAAAACTGGCGCGCATCGACACCATCGGTTCACTGGCGCTGGCGCTGCTGGTCAACGCGGCGATCCTGATCCTCGCCGCTGCCGCGTTTCACCAGTCCGGGCACACCGATGTGGTGGACATTCAGGATGCCTATCACTTGCTCGATCCGCTGGTGGGCGGGGCACTGGCCAGCGTGTTGTTCGGCGTCGCGTTGCTGGCGTCGGGGCAGAGTTCAACCTTCACCGGCACCATCGCCGGGCAGGTGATCATGGAGGGTTATCTGAACCTGCGGATACCGTGCTGGCAGCGGCGGTTGATCACCCGAGGGCTGGCGCTGATTCCGGCGTTCATTGGCGTGTGGCTGATGGGCGACAACGCCATCGGCAAGTTGCTGGTGTTGAGCCAGGTGGTGTTGAGTCTGCAATTGCCGTTTGCCCTGTATCCGTTGATTCGCATGACCAATGACAAGCAACTGATGGGGCCGTTTGTGAATCGCTGGCCGACGCGGGTGCTGGCGTGGGGGGTGTTTGTGGTGATCAGCGGGGCGAATGGCTGGCTGATTTCGCAGTGGGTGGTTTGATCTTTGACAGACTGATCGTTCCCACGCTCTGCGTGGTCACGCCTCCCGTGACGCTCTGCGTCACAGCGGACGCGGAGCGTCCGTGGCTGCATTCCCACGCGGAGCGTGGGAACGATCAGGTCCCGCAATACAAGCGAGCCTAGGCAACACCACCCGACGAGGGGGTTATCCGTCACCTTGTGTCAAAGCGGTCGAGCCTATACTGTATATGCACACAGTAAAGAGCCCGCGCCATGCAAATCATCGACAAGCTGAGCATTCTCGCCGACGCCGCCAAGTACGACGCGTCCTGTGCGAGCAGTGGCGCGCCCAAGCGCAGCTCCGAGGGCAAGAGCGGGTTGGGCTCGACTGATGGCATGGGCATTTGCCACAGCTACACGCCGGACGGGCGTTGCGTGTCGCTGCTGAAAATCCTGCTGACCAATTTCTGTCTTTACGATTGCCAATACTGCGTCAATCGCCGTTCCAGCGATGTGCCGCGCGCGCGTTTCACCCCCGAGGAAGTCGTGGCGCTGACCATGGATTTCTACCGGCGCAACTGTGTCAGCGGGCTGTTTCTCAGCTCCGGCATCATTCGCTCGGCGGACTACACCATGGAGCAACTGGTGCGGGTGGCGAAGCTGTTGCGCGAGGAGCATGAGTTTCGCGGATACATCCATCTCAAGACCATCCCCGAGGCCGATCCGGCGCTGATCGAGGAGGCCGGGCGTTACGCCGATCGCCTGAGCGTCAACATCGAACTGCCCACCGATGCCAGCCTGCAAACCCTGGCGCCGGAGAAGGACATTGGCTCGATCAAGCAAGCGATGAACACCATCTACACCGGCGTGCAGACCGTGCTTAACGAGCCGCGCGCGCCGAAGTTCGCCCCGGCCGGGCAGAGCACGCAATTGATTGTCGGCGCCGATGACACCGACGACAGCACCATCCTGCATAGCGCTCAATCCCTGTACGGCAACTTCCGTCTGCGCCGGGTTTATTACTCGGCGTTCAGCCCGATCCCCGACAGCCCGAAAAGCGTGCCACTGGCCGCGCCGCCGCTGATGCGCGAGCACCGTTTGTATCAGGCCGATTTCCTCTTGCGCAGTTATGGCTACAGCGCTGACGAATTGCTCAAGGGACCGGGCAATCTGGCGCTCGACATCGACCCGAAACTGGCCTGGGCGTTGCAGAATCGTGAAGTGTTTCCGCTGGATCTGAATCGTGCCGAGGCCTCGTTGATCGCACGCATTCCCGGCATCGGTCTGCGCACCACTGAACGTTTGGTCGAGTTGCGCCGACAGCGACGCATCCGCTACGAAGACGTCGCGCGCATGCGTTGCGTACTGGCCAAGGCCAAGCCGTTCATCATCACCAGCGATTACCATCCGCAGCAGGCCGAAGTCACCAGCCACATGCTCTATCAGCAATTGCGCGACCGGCCGATGCCGCAGCAGATGGGGTTGTGGGGATGATCAATCTCGATTGCGACGACCTGTTCGATACCTGGCGCCAGCAGGCGCGCTGGCTGCTCAGCCACGAAATCGACCCGAGTCTGGTCAGTTGGGCCACGCAGGGCGTCGGCGATCTGTTCGCCAATGACGACCCGGTGCCTGAAGGGCAGGGGCCGTTTCAGGCGCGCATTCCGCGAACGTTGCTCGACACCCTGGAACAGGCCTCGCGCTATCGCGGTGATCAGCGCTGGAGTTTGCTGTACGAAGTGTTGTGGCGCGTCAGCCACGGCGACCGTACCGCGATGATGGCCGGCGACAAACTCGGCAGCGAGTTGCAGCGGCGGATCAAACAGGTGAATCGTGAAGCTCATCATCTGCATGCGTTCGTGCGCTTCATCGAACGACCGAAAGACAGCGCCGGGCCCGAATACGTCGCGTGGCATGAACCGGCGCACGACATCCTGCACAGCGCCAGCGCGCATTTTATCGGACGCATGGGCCGCCATCGCTGGCTGATCGCCACGCCCCGGGACGGGGTTTATTACGATGGCGAGCAACTGATCCATCAGCGCCAATGCCCGGTGGAATGGCAGCAACTGGCGCAGAACGTTGACGATCCCCATGGTGATCTGTGGCTGACCTATTACAGCCACATCTTCAACCCGGCGCGGTTGAACCCCAAGGTCATGCAAGGGCATTTGCCGGTGCGGTTCTGGAAGAACCTGCCGGAGGGGGAATTGATTCCCGGGTTGATTACGCAGGCGCGGATGGGCAAGCAGGGGGATGGGCAGGCAAGCGGGATTGCGGCGCGGTCGGGTAAGCGGATTGCCTTGAAGAGCGAAAAGCCTACCCTCACCCCAGCCCTCTCCCGGAGGGAGAGGGAGCCGACCGAGGAGCCCGCCCGTACTACATCGACCTGAGAACTCGAGTCGAACTCAGGTTTTGAAAAGCCCAACGATCTGCTCCCTTTCCCCTCGCCCCCTTGGGGGAGAGGGCTGGGGTGAGGGGAAAAGATCTCCAGCCTTACCCAAAAAAACCAACAACCACAATCAAAAAAGCCCTCCACCAATCACTTGGTGGAGGGCTTTCTTTAGCCAGAACCGTCAAATCAAACCTTGACGATCCAGCCCGCTGGCGCTTCGATGTCGCCGGTCTGCACGCCGGTCAGCTCTTTGTAGAGCTGCTGCGTCACCGGGCCAACTTCGGTTTCGCTGTGGAACACATGCAGATGGTCGTTGTAGCTGATGCCGCCGATCGGGGTGATCACGGCAGCGGTGCCGCAAGCGCCGGCTTCCTTGAAGTCCGCCAGTTTGTCGATCAGCACGTCGCCTTCAACCACTTCCAGGCCCAGACGCGATTTTGCCAGTTCGATCAGCGACAGGCGGGTGATGCCTGGCAGCACCGATGGCGAGTTCGGGGTGACGAACTTGTTGTCGTGGGTGATCCCGAAGAAGTTGGCCGAGCCGACTTCTTCGATCTTGGTGTGGGTCATCGGGTCGAGATAGATCGCGTCGGCGAAGTTGGCTTTCTTGGCTTTCGAGCCCGGCATCAGGCTGGCCGCGTAGTTGCCACCGACCTTGGCGGCGCCGGTGCCTTGCGGGGCGGCGCGGTCGTAGCTGGAGATCTGGAAGTTGTGCGGGGTCAGGCCGCCCTTGAAGTAGGCGCCGACCGGGATGCAGAAGATCGAGAAGATGAACTCGGGTGCGGTACGCACGCCGATGTTGTCACCGACGCCGATCACGAACGGACGCAGGTACAGCGCGCCGCCGGTGCCGTAAGGCGGGATGAAACGCTCGTTGGCGCGAACCACGGCTTTACAGGCTTCGATGAATTGCTCGGTGTCCACAGTCGGCATCAGCAGCCGCGCGCAGCTGCGCTGCATGCGCAGGGCGTTCTGGTCCGGGCGGAACAGGTTGATCGAGCCGTCCTTGCAACGATAGGCCTTCATGCCTTCGAAGCATTGCTGGCCATAGTGAAGAGCCGTCGAGCCTTCGCTGATGTGCAGCACGTTGTCTTCGGTCAGGGTGCCTTTGTCCCACTCGCCATCGCGAAAGTACGACAGATAGCGTTTGTCGGTCTTGATGTAATCAAAACCCAGCTTGTCCCAATTGATGCTCTCGTTACCCATGACACCCTCTATCACTGAACAACCGCCGAAACGGTTCAAGGCTTCTGACGTTTTTTGGATGGGCACAACAATACTTCATTCTTGAGCGGTTTCGCAGCCGGAATTCGCTCCGCCGATCGTTCCTACGCCTGATCGTTCCCACGCTCTGCGTGGGAATGCCTCATCGGACGCTCCGCGTTCGGCTGTCGGGACGCAGAGCGTCCCCGGCTGCATTCCCACGCGGAGCGTGGGAACGATCAAGTGTCACAGATGCAGCGCATGCCCAAGAGCACGCAACGCCGCTTCCTGCACCGCTTCACCCAGCGTCGGGTGGGCGTGGATGGTGCCGCCGATGTCTTCCAGGCGCGCGCCCATTTCCAGGCTTTGCGCGAACGCCGTCGACAACTCCGACACGCCAACGCCCACCGCTTGCCAGCCGACAATCAGATGATTGTCGCGACGCGCGACCACGCGGACAAAACCGCTTTTCGATTCCAGGGTCATCGCCCGGCCGTTGGCGGCGAACGGGAAGCTGGAAACGATGCAGTCCAGTCCCGCAGCCTTGGCTTCGTCCGGGGTCTTGCCGACCACCACCAGTTCCGGGTCGGTAAAGCACACTGCAGCGATGGCGGTCGGGTTGAATTCGCGGGTCTTGCCGCTGATCAGCTCGGCGACCATTTCGCCCTGCGCCATCGCGCGGTGCGCCAGCATCGGTTCGCCGCTGAGGTCGCCAATGGCGTAGACGTTGCGCATGCTGGTCTGGCAGCGGCTGTCGATCTTGATCGCCGAACCGTTCATGTCCAGATTCAGCGCTTCGAGGTTGAAGCCCTGGGTGCTCGGTTTGCGGCCGACGGCGACCAGCACCTGATCGGTTTCCAGATTCAGGGTTTCGCCCTCAGGGTCGCGCACCTGCAAAGTGCCATCGAAACCCAGCACGCTGTGCTTCAAATACAACTTAACGCCCAGTTGCTTCAACGCGTCATGCACGGGTTGCGTCAGTTCCGCGTCGTAAGCCGGCAAGATGCGATCCTGCGCCTCGACCACGCTGACCTCGGCACCGAGTTTGCGATAGGCGATGCCCAGTTCCAGACCGATATAACCGCCGCCGACCACGATCAAGCGTTTGGGCACCGACTTCGGCGTCAGCGCTTCGGTGGAGGAGATGATCGGCCCGCCAATCGGCAGGATCGGCAGGTTGACGCTGGTCGACCCGGTGGCCAGTACCAGATGTTCGCAATGGATGCGCGTATCGCCCACCTCGACGGTTTTGCCGTCGATGATTTTCGCCCAGCCGTTAATGACTTGAACCTTGTGCTTCTTCAGCAGCGCGGCAACGCCGGTGGTCAGGCGATCAACGATGCCGTCCTTCCATTCGACGCTCTTGCTGATGTCGAGGATCGGCGTCGAAACGCTGATGCCCAGCGCCGAATGCTGACTGTGATGTTGCGTCTGGTGAAACTGTTCGGCGACGTGAATCAGCGCCTTCGACGGAATGCAGCCGATGTTCAGGCAAGTGCCGCCCAGCGCCTGGCCTTCGACCAGAATCGTGGGGATGCCCAGTTGCCCGGCGCGAATTGCCGTGACGTAACCGCCGGGGCCGCCGCCGATGATCAGCAGCGTGGTGTTCAAAGATTGCATGGGCGCCTTACTCCACAAACAAAGTGGCAGGTTGTTCGATCAGGCCGCGAATGGCCTGGATGAAGAGCGCCGCGTCCATGCCGTCGACCACACGGTGATCGAACGAGCTGGACAGGTTCATCATCTTGCGGATCACCACCTGGCCTTTGACGACCATCGGCCGTTCAACGATCTTGTTCACGCCGACGATTGCCACTTCCGGCAGGTTCAGCACCGGCGTGCTGACGATGCCGCCCAGCGCACCGAGGCTGGTCAAGGTGATGGTCGAACCGGACAACTCGTCGCGACTGGCCTTGCCATTGCGCGCGGCGTTGGCCAGGCGCGAGATTTCCGCAGCGCTATCCCACAGGCTGCGCGCCTCGGCATGACGCACCACTGGCACCATCAGGCCAACATCGCTTTGCGTGGCGACGCCGACATGCACCGCGCCGAGGCGGGTGATGACTTGCGCTTCGTCGTCGTAACGGGCGTTCATCTGCGGAAAGTCGCGCAAGGCCACGACCAGTGCACGCACCAGGAACGGCAACAAGGTCAACCAGCCACGGCTGGCACCGTGCTTTTCGTTGAGGTGCGCGCGCAGTTCTTCGATGGCGGTGACGTCGATTTCCTCGACATAACTGAAATGCGCAGCACGCTGCGTGGCGTCCTGCATGCGCTGGGCGATTTTGCGGCGCATGCCGATCACTTGAATCTGTTCTTCGTCGTTGCGCTGGGCATAAGCAGCGGCAGCGGGTGCCGAAGCGTTCGACTGACCTTGCGCGAGATAGGCTTCAAGGTCTTCGTGCAGCACGCGACCGGCCGGGCCGCTGCCGCGTACCAGACGCAGTTGAATACCCAGATCCAGCGCATGTTTACGTACGGCTGGCGAGGCGAGCGGGCGCTCGTCTGCTTCGCGAGCCACCATCGGGCCTTGGCAAACAGGAGCAGGGCGCGGTGCTGCGGCTGCAGCAGGTTTGCTCTCAACGACGGTTTCAACTGTCGGCGCCGCAGGCTCTTTGGTCACCACAGGCGCGGCGGACTCTTTAAGGTTGCCGGCGCCTTCCACTTCAATGCTGATCAGCACACTGCCGACCGCCATCACTTCACCCGGCTGACCACCGAGCGCAATCACCTTGCCATGCACTGGCGACGGAATATCGACCATCGCCTTGTCGGTCATCACGTCCGCCAGTACCTGATCTTCAACGACCAGATCGCCGACCTTGACGTGCCATTGCGACAGTTCCACTTCTGCGATGCCTTCGCCAATGTCCGGCATCTTGATAACGTGCGTGCCCATTCAGACCTCCATGACCCGTTTCAACGCCGCGCCCACTCGGGACGGCCCTGGGAAATACGCCCACTCCTGCGCGTGCGGGTAGGGGGTGTCCCAACCGGTGACGCGTTCGATCGGCGCTTCCAGGTGATGGAAGCAATGCTCTTGCACCAGCGACACCAGTTCGGCGCCGAAACCGCAGGTGCGGGTGGCTTCGTGAACCACCACGCAGCGGCCGGTTTTCTTCACCGATTTGACGATGGTGTCCAGGTCCAGCGGCCACAGGCTGCGCAGGTCGATGACTTCGGCATCGACGCCGGATTCTTCGGCCGCCACTTGTGACACGTAGACGGTGGTGCCGTAGGTCAGCACGGTCACGTCCTTGCCTGGACGGGTGATCGCGGCGACGTCCAGCGGCACGGTGTAATAACCGTCCGGCACCTGGGCCTGCGGGTGTTTCGACCAAGGGGTTACCGGGCGGTCGTGGTGGCCATCGAACGGGCCGTTGTACAGGCGTTTTGGCTCAAGAAAGATCACCGGGTCATCGTTTTCGATGGAGGCGATCAGCAGGCCTTTGGCGTCATACGGATTGGACGGCATCACCGTGCGCAGACCGCAGACCTGAGTGAACATCGCTTCGATGCTCTGGCTGTGGGTCTGGCCGCCATAAATGCCGCCGCCGCAGGGCATGCGCAGGGTCATCGGCGCGGTGAACTCGCCGGCCGAGCGATAACGCAGGCGCGCCGCTTCGGAAATGATCTGGTCGGAAGCCGGATAGACGTAGTCGGCGAACTGGATTTCAGCGACCGGACGCAGACCGTAGGCACCCATGCCCACGGCCACGCCGACAATGCCGCTTTCCGAGATCGGCGCGTCGAACACACGCGAGGTGCCGTACTTGGTCTGCAGGCCTTCGGTGCAGCGGAACACGCCGCCGAAGTAGCCGACGTCCTGACCGAACACGACCACGTTGTCATCACGTTCAAGCATCACATCCATGGCCGAGCGCAGGGCCTGGATCATGGTCATGGTGGTCGTGGTCATGGCAGTTTCCAGCTGAATATTGTTGTTGTGATCGTTCATCTCAGATCCCCAACTGCTGACGCTGGCGCTTCAAGTGCTCCGGCATCTCTTTGTAGACGTCTTCGAACATGGTCGCGGCGCTTGGGATCTGGCCGCCGGCAAGAGTGCCGTACTGTTCGGCCTGTTTCTGCGCGGCGATCACTTCGGCTTCTAGTTCGGCGCTGACGGCGGCGTGTTCTTCGTCCGACCAGTGACCGACCTTGATCAGATGCTGTTTCAGACGCGCAATCGGATCGCCGAGCGGGAAGTGGCTCCAGTCATCGGCCGGGCGGTATTTGGATGGATCATCAGAGGTCGAGTGCGGGCCGGCGCGGTAGGTGACCCATTCGATCATGGTTGGGCCGAGGTTGCGTCGCGCACGTTCAGCGGCCCAGGCAGAAGCGGCGTAGACCGCGTAGAAGTCATTGCCATCGACCCGCAGCGAGGCGATGCCGCAACCGACGCCGCGTCCGGCGAAGGTGGTCGCTTCACCACCGGCGATGGCCTGGAAGGTCGAAATCGCCCACTGATTGTTGACCACGTTGAGGATCACCGGCGCACGATAAACGTGGGCGAAGGTGAGGGCGGTGTGGAAGTCTGATTCGGCGGTGGCGCCGTCACCGATCCATGCCGAGGCAATCTTGGTGTCGCCCTTGATCGCCGAGGCCATGCCCCAGCCCACGCCCTGAATGAACTGGGTGGCGAGGTTGCCGGAGATCGTGAAGAAACCAGCATCCTTGACCGAGTACATGATCGGCAACTGACGGCCCTTGAGCGGATCGCGCTCGTTGGACAGCAATTGGCAGATCAGATCGACCAACGGCACATCGCGGGCCATCAGAATGCTTTGCTGGCGATAGGTCGGGAAGCACATGTCATCGATGTTCAGCGCCAACGCCTGGGCGCTGCCGATGGCTTCTTCGCCAAGGCTCTGCATGTAGAACGACATTTTTTTCTGGCGCTGGGCGACGACCATGCGGTTGTCGTAGATGCGCGTCTTGAGCATCGCGCGCATGCCTTTGCGCAGGATCTCGACCGGCACGTTTTCCGCCCACGGACCGAGGGCGTTGCCCTGATCGTCGAGCACGCGAATCAGGCCTCGCGCCAGGTCAGCGGTGTCGGCAGGTTCTACATCAATGGGAGGTTTGCGCACCGTGCCTGCGTCGGTCAGATGCAGGTAGGAAAAATCGGTTTTGCAGCCTGGGCGGCCCGAGGGTTCAGGGACGTGCAGACGCAGCGGTTCATACGCTTGGGTCATGGCTTCTACGCTCGATCTTGTGAATTTCTTGTAGTGAGCTGGCAATCATTCCTCGGTAGAAGAAATCTTGTCCTACAACAATCATAGGCGCGGCCAAGAAGAATATTTATCTGTGTTTCGTTGCGCTGAAGGTGATTTGCAGATAGAAATTCTGCATAAACATAAAAAGCAGGTGGTTTTGTCTCATGCGCAAACTGGACCGTACCGACATCGGCATTCTCAACAGCCTTCAGGAGAATGCGCGGATCACCAACGCCGACCTCGCCCGCTCGGTCAATCTATCGCCGACGCCGTGCTTCAATCGGGTCAAGGCCATGGAAGAACTGGGGCTGATCCGCGAGCAGGTGACGCTGCTGGATGCCGACCTGCTGGGGCTGCACGTGAACGTATTCATCCACGTCAGCCTGGAAAAACAGGTCGAAGAAGCGCTGCAGCATTTCGAGGAAGCCATCTCCGATCGTCCGGAAGTGATGGAGTGCTACCTGATGGCCGGCGACCCGGACTATCTGATCCGGGTGCTAGTGCCGACGATTCAGTCGCTGGAGCGCTTCATGATGGATTTTCTGACCAAGGTGCCGGGGGTGGCGAATATCCGCTCGAGTTTCGCCCTGAAGCAGGTGCGCTATAAAACCGCGTTGCCACTACCCGCCAACGGCCTGACCCTGGGCGCATAACGTGATCTGATCTGATCCCCCGACCCGACCCGACCCGACCTGCCGAGGCCGATCGTTCCCACGCTCCGCGTGGGAATGCATCCCGTGACGCTCTGCGTCACTTCCTGAAGCGGAACGCGGAGCGTCCCTGGCGGCATTTCCACGCAGAGCGTGGGAACGATCAGCTTTGGGGCCTGACCAAGGGTCAGAGTTTGTTGAGCGGAATCTTCAGGTACACCACGCCATTGTCTTCCGCCGCCGGCAAATTCCCCGCGCGCACGTTCACCTGAATGGCCGGCAACAACAGCGTCGGCATACCCAGGCCGGCATCGCGCCGGGTGCGCATTTCGACAAACGTCGCTTCGTCGATGCCGTCATGCACATGGATATTGCTTTTACGCTGCTCGCCGACCGTGGTTTGGCAATGTGATTGGCGGCCTTCGGGCGGGTAGTCGTGACAAACGTACAGCTTGACGCTGGCGGGAAAGGCCAGCAGTTTCTGGATCGAAGCGAACAGCTGATGAGCATTGCCACCGGGGAAGTCGCAGCGCGCCGTGCCGACATCCGGCATGAACAGCGTGTCGCCGACCAGAATCTGCTCGCCGTCGATCAGATAGGCCATGTCGGCCGGGGTGTGGCCGGGCACATGCAGGGCGGTGGCTTTGAGATTGCCGATGTGGAATGACTCGTTCGGCGCGAACAGATGATCGAACTGCGAACCGTCGACCGAGAACTCCGGCTCCAGATTGAACAGCGTCTTGAACACGTTCTGCACTTGGCTGATCGAGGCACCGATGGCGATTTTCCCACCCACCTTCTGCCGCAGATACGGCGCAGCGGAGAGGTGATCGGCGTGGGCGTGGGTCTCCAGCAGCCATTGCACTTGCAAATGATGCGCCTCGACAAACGCAATGATCCTGTCCGCCTGCACGGTGCCGGTACGCCCGGCGGCACCGTCGTAATCGAGCACCGGATCGACGATTGCGCATTGGCCGCCGTCGACTTCATAGACCACGTAGCTGTAGGTCGAAGAGGCGGGGTCGAGGAAAGCTTCAATCTGCGCGGGCATGGACACCAACCTGAACGAGGAAAATGGGTTGCAACACTTTATCTAAAAACATAATGTTCGCAGCTTAAGTGACCTTCAAGGCCTCGTGCAAATGCAATCCAGTCTGACCGAATGTGAAGTCGCCCAACTGCGCGCCTCGGCCTCCAAGGCCTGCGCGCTGCTCAAGGCTTTGGCCAATGAGGATCGCCTGCTGATCCTCTGTCAACTGACCCAGGGCGAACGCAACGTCGGCGAGCTGGAAACCATGACCGGCGTGCGCCAGCCGACGCTGTCCCAGCAATTGGGCATCCTGCGTGACGAAGGGCTTGTCGCGACCCGCCGAGAAGGCAAGTACATCTTTTACGGCCTCGCCAGTCACGAAGTGATCCAGGTGATGAAGACCCTGTCCGGGCTTTATTGCGGGGCGGTGCTCAAAACTCTGGGCCATCAATAAATGCCAGCCGGAACACAACTTACCCTGTGGGAGCTGGCTTGCCAGCGATGAGGGCTTATCAGCCAACATTTATGTGACTGACACACCGCTATCGCTGGCAAGCCAGCTCCCACAGGTTCTTTGGTTTGACCCGAACAAATCCTTGCGTGCAGCAAAAGGAACAAGCAATGAACGATCAACACTGGGGCCCATCCATCAGTGCCGATATCGTGGTCATCGGTGGCGGTTCGGCCGGGATTGCGCTGGTCGCCAGCCTGCTCAAGCGCGATCCGGCGCTGAACATCACCGTGATCGAACCGAGCAGCCATCACTATTACCAGCCGGCGTGGACACTGGTCGGCGGCGGCGCTTTCGACGTCAAGGACAGCGTCCGCCCGATGAGCAACGTCATGCCCCGGCAAGCCAACTGGGTGCAGGCGGCAGTCACAGCAATCGACCCTGAGCTACGTCAACTCAAGCTCAACGATCAGCGCACGGTCAGCTATCAGAACCTGATCGTCTGCCCCGGCCTGCGCCTGGCCTGGGAGAAAATCGAAGGCCTGCAGGACAGTCTCGGCCAGCACGGCGTGACCTCCAACTACAGCTATCAGCATGCGCAATACACCTGGGATCAGGTGCAAAAGCTGCGCGGTGGCCGTGCGCTGTTCACCCAACCGGCGATGCCGATCAAGTGCGCGGGCGCGCCACAAAAAGCCTTGTACCTGTCCTGCGATCACTGGCGCAAAAGCGCGGCGCTGAACAATATCGAGGTCGAATTCAATCTGGCCGGTGCCGCGCTGTTTGGCGTGGCGACCTTCGTGCCGCCGTTGATGAAATACATCGAAAAATACAACGCGCAACTGGCCTTTAACTCAAATCTGGTGAAAGTCGACGGCCCGGCGCAAACCGCCTGGTTCGAGGTCAAGGATGCCGAGGGCAACGTCAGCCGCGTGGCGAAAACCTTCGACTTGCTGCATGTCGTACCGCCGCAGGTTTCGCCGGATTTCATCGCGCACAGTGCGCTGGCCGACGCCGCTGGCTGGTGCGAGGTCGACCCGCACAGCCTGCAACATCCGCGCTTTGCCGAGGTGTTTGCCTTGGGAGATATCTGCGGCACGACAAATGCGAAAACCGCCGCGGCGGTGCGCAAGCAAGTCGTGGTGGTTGCGCAAAATCTGTTGGCCGCGCGTCAGCAACAAGCGCTGCCGCTGAAGTACGACGGCTACGGTTCCTGCCCGCTGACGGTGGAGAAGGGCAAGGTGATTCTGGCCGAGTTTGGCTATGGCGGAAAACTGCTGCCGACCTTTGCCCTGGACCCGACCCTTGCGCGCCGCTCGGCGTGGTGGCTCAAGGCGACGCTGCTGCCATGGTTCTACTGGAACGGCATGCTCAAAGGCCGCGAATGGCTGACCGGCCTGTCCAGAGTCGACTGAGAAAACCTTATGTGGCTGGCAAGTGTGTTTGGCGTGGTGATGGGCCTGGTGCTGGGTTTGACCGGCGCTGGCGGCGGGATTCTTGCGGTGCCGGCGCTGGTGCTCGGGCTTGGCTGGAGCATGACGCAAGCGGCGCCGGTGGCGTTGTTTGCGGTGGGCAGCGCGGCGGCAGTCGGCGCTATCGATGGCTTGCGCCACGGCCTGGTGCGGTATCGCGCGGCGCTGCTGATCGCAGCATTAGGGGCGGTGTTTTCGCCATTGGGGATCTATTTCGCGCATCAGTTGCCGGAAAAGGTGCTGATGATCCTGTTTAGCCTGCTGATGGTCATGGTCGCCTGGCGCATGTTCAGAAAAGAGCGCCAGCAAGCGGGGCCGAGCGATCACGGTCACGCCAGCTGGGGCCAGAAAAACTGCATGCTCAACGAGCAGACCGGGCGCTTCGACTGGACCGCCAAATGCACCGCGACCCTGGCGGCGTTGGGCGCGGTTACGGGGGTGGTTTCGGGTTTGCTCGGGGTCGGTGGCGGTTTTCTGATCGTGCCGGCGTTCAAGCAACTCACCGATGTGCAGATGCGCGGCATTGTCGCCACCTCGTTGATGGTGATCAGTCTGATTTCTGCGATGGGTGTGATCGGCGCGTTTCACGCCGGCGTGCGGATCGACAGCCAGGGCGCGGCGTTCATTATCGCCAGCGTGGTCGGCATGATCATCGGCCGCAAACTCTGTGCGCGGGTGCCGGCGCGGGCCTTGCAGCTCGGGTTTGCAAGTGTCTGCGTGGTGGTGGCGGGGTACATGTTGCTGCGGGCCTGAGGTAAAACCATCGCAGCCCGGCCTGGGCTGCGATGGGTCAGCGGTTTACAACACCAGGTGCGGCAGCCACAGGGAAATGGCCGGCACGTAGGTCACCAGCAGCAGTACCAGGAACAGCACGCCGTAGAACGGCAGCAGCGCTTTCACGGTGCTTTCGATGCTGACTTTGCCTATCGCCGAACCGACGAACAGCACGGCTCCCACCGGCGGTGTTATCAATCCGATCCCCAGGTTGACCAGCATGATCATGCCGAACTGCACCGGGTCGACCCCGATCCCGAGAATCACCGGCATCAGGATCGGCGTAAGGATCAGGATCAGCGGCGCCATGTCCATCACCGTGCCGAGCAACAGCAGCATGACGTTGATGCACATCAGGATCACGTAACGGTTGTCCGACAGGGTCAGGAACAGCGTGGTGATCTTCGCCGGAATCTGCATCAGGGTCATGACGTAGCCGAAGCTGGCGGCGAAACCGATCAGGATCATTACGATGGAAATCGTCCGCACGGTGCGGTGCATCAGTTTCGGCAGTTCGCTCCACTTGTAGTCGCGGTAGATGAACATGGTCACGAAGAACGACCACAGCACAGCGATGGCCGCCGATTCGGTGGCGGTGAAAATACCCGAGAGGATACCGCCGAGAATGATCACCATGGCCATCATGCCCCACAGCGCTTCGCCGACGATTTTCAACGCCTGGCGCATCGGGATCACTTCACCCTTGGGGTAGTTGCGCTTTTTCGCGAAGATCAGGCACAGCACCATCAGGCACGCGCTCATCATCAGGCCCGGGACGATGCCGGCCATGAACAGCGAGGCAATCGACACCGTACCGCCGGCAGCCAGCGAGTAGAGCACCGAGTTATGGCTTGGCGGGGTGAGCAGGGCTTGCACCGAGCCGCTGACGGTCACGGCAGTGGAGAAGTCCCGCGGATAGCCCTTGCGTTCCATTTCCGGAATCAACACCGAACCCACCGAAGCGGTATCCGCTACCGAGGAGCCGGAGATCGCGCCGAAGAACGTCGAAGCGACGATGTTGACCAGTGACAGGCCGCCGCGCACGAAACCCACCAGTACGCCGGCACACGCCACCAGGCGCCGCGACATGCCGCCCTCGGCCATGATCGCCCCGGCCAGGACGAAGAACGGAATCGCAAGCAGGGAGAACTTGTTCACCCCCGAGGCGACCTGAATCATCACCGCCTGGAACGGAATGTCGATCCACCACGCACCGATCAGCGCCGCAGCGCCCAGCGCGTAGGCGACCGGCATGCCGATCAGGATCAATACGATAAAACTGCCCAGCAGAATCAGAGCGTCCATTAAGCGGTACCTTCACTTTCTTCAACCAGGTCGAACTGCACGACCCGACGTTTGCTCTGGTCACCGAGCAAGAGTTTTTCCAGCACGAAAATCAGCGTCAGCAAGCCGCCCACGGGAATCGGCAGGTAGGTCACGCCAACGCGCAAATCGGGCAGGGCGGCCATGAACTGGTTCCAGGTCGACATGCACAGCTTGGCGCCCCAAATGGTCATGAAGATGCAGATCGCGGCCATCAGCAGTTGGGAGAAAATCGCCGCGGCGGATTTCAGCTGCGGCGGCATGCGGTCGGTGAGCATGGCCACGGCCATGTGCGCACCGGCGCGGTAACTGGCGGCGGCGCCGATGAAGGTGAACACCATCATCAAAAGGATCGCCGTGGGCTCCGGCCAACTGGAGCCGGTGCCGAGCACGTAGCGGGCGAATACGCCCCAGGGGATCATCAGGGAGATTGCCAGGACAGACAGGCCGGCGACCCAGATGCACGTCATGTAGATCTTGTCGTTGATACGCAGCAGCAGATTCTTCATCGGGTTCCACCGTAACCGGGCGCGCCTCGAACAGCAGGCGCGCCGGGCCTTTTTCATGAGTACGGAGCGGGAGGGCGTTACTGAACGGCTTCGATTTTCTTGATCAGGTCAGCGTATTTCGCGCCGTACTTCTCGCGTACCGGAGCGGTGGCGTCGTAGAAGGGTTTCTTGTCGACGGTGATGAACTCGACGCCGGCGGCCTTGAGTTTTTCTTCGCTGGCAGCGGACTTCTTGTCCCACAGTACGCGTTCTTCAGCCTGGGCAGCCTTGGCAGCTTTCTTGACCAGGGTCTGCTGATCCGGAGTGAGTTTTTCCCAGGTGATTTTCGACATCACGATCGGCTCTGGCAGGATCAGGTGACCGGTCAGGCTGTAGAACTTGGCGTTCTGGAAGTGGTTGTGTTCGAGCAGGGTCGGCGGGTTGTTTTCCGCGCCGTCGATCACCCCGGTCTGCAGGGCGCTGAAGATCTCGCCGGTGTCCATGGCGATACCGTTGCCGCCCATTGCGTTCATCATGTCGATGAACATCGGGTTGCCCTGCACGCGGATTTTCATGCCTTTGAGGTCTTCGAGATTGCGCACCGGTTTCTTGGTGTAGATGTTGCGCGTGCCGCCGTCCATCCAGGCCAGGGCCACCAGGCCGAATTCGGAGTTGGTGATCTTGTCGAGGATCTCGTCGCCCACCGGACCGTCGATGACGTTACGCATGTGCTGTTGATCGCGAAAGATGAACGGCATATTGAACACGTTCACGTCCGGCACCACCGGGCCGACGATCCCCAGGCTGACGCGCGACAGCTGGACCGCGCCGACCTGCATCTGCTCGATGACTTCCTTTTCCGAACCCAGCACACCGCCCGGGAAATACTGGAAAGTCAGCTCGCCGTTGGTTTCCTTGGTCAGGGTATCGCCCATGGATTTTTCTGCCACCACGGTTGGGTAACCGGCGGGGTGAATGTCGGCGAATTTCAGTTTCATCTCCGCCTGAGCGGCACCGGCAAAGGTGAAGATCAGCGGGAGTGCAGCGGCGAGCAAGGTGCGTTTGAAGTTCATGGGGGTGAGTCTCCAGTCTTGTTATTTTTGTGTTCAAGGCGCAGCGGTGCAGCAGAGGGTTTAAAGCAAATCGTTGAACAGTGGTTCGGCGAGTCCTTTGACGCCGGGCTTCAGGGCAAACACGCCACCGGCCAGGGATTGCGGATCGTGGTCGTCGCCGGGGCGAATCGAGGCGACAAACAGGGTGCTCATGTCGCTGCCGCCGAAGGCACACATGGTCGGTTTCTTCACCGGCACTTCCAGTGAAAAATCCAGACGACCGTCCGGGGCGAAACGGTGAATCAGGCCGGCGTCGTTGGCGCAGATCCAGTAGCAACCTTCGGCATCCACGGCGGCGCCATCGGGGCGGCCGGGGAAGTGGTTCATGTCGACAAACACCCGGCGGTTCGACGGCGTGCCGGTCTCGGTGTCGTAGTCGAACGCCCAGATCAGTTGCACCTCGGGATGCGAATCCGACAGGTACATGGTCTTGCCGTCCGGGCTGAAGCCGAGGCCGTTGGGCACGATGAAACCGTCGAGTTGCGCTTCGACCACACCGGACTGCCCGGCACCGTAGCGATAGAGTCGACCTTCAGGCGCATTCAGGCCCATGTTCAGCACCATGCTGCCGGCCCAGAAACGCCCTTGACGGTCGCAGCGACCATCGTTGAGGCGCATGTCGGCGCGGCTGTGTTCGACGCTGGCGAGCAATTCGCTGTCGAGGCTGCCGTCGCTGTGCGGGTGCAGGCGAAAGAAACCGCTTTCCATGCCGGCCACCCAGCCACCGCTGCGGTGGCGGCTGATGCAGGCGAGCATTTCTGGCGCTTTCCACGACGCCACGTGCCCGCTGTCGGCGCTCCAGCGTTGCAGCCCGCCGTTGGGAATGTCCACCCAGTACAGGGCGTTTTCCTCGGCGACCCAGACCGGGCTTTCGCCCACAGCGTTGCGCGCATCGACGATCAATTCGGCTTGCATACTGATTACCTCGTGTCGTGGTCGCGGGGATCAGTCGCCGAACGGGCCGGCCGCTACAAAGGCGCCGCCCTGATAGATTCGCGCCGGATCATCGGCGGCCGGCATCGGTTGTGCTTCGACCTTGTCGCGGAACACTTCCGAGCTGTCCCTGGCTTCATAACCGAGGTGGCTGGCGTAGCGGTTGTCCCACCACACGTCTTTGTTGTCGGACATGCCGTAGACCACGGTGTGACCGACGTTCGGCGTGTACAGCGAACGCTCGAGCAGTTGCGTGAGGTCGTCGAAGCTCAGCCAGGTGTGCATCATCCGGCGGTTCTGCGGTTCCGGGAACGAGGAGCCGATGCGGATACTGACGGTTTCGATGCCGTAGCGATCGAAATAGAAGCTGGCCATGTCTTCGCCGTAGGACTTGGACAGACCGTAGTAACCGTCAGGGCGGCGCGGGGAACTGGCGTCGAGTTTTTCGTCTTGCTTGTAGAAGCCGATGACGTGGTTGGAGCTGGCAAAGATCACCCGCTTCACACCATGCTTGCGTGCGGCTTCGTAGATGTGAAACACGCCGCTGATGTTGGCGCCGAGGATTTCTTCGAACGGGCGCTCGACCGAGACACCGCCGAAATGCAGGATCGCGTCGACCCCATCGACCAGTTGATGCACGGCCTGTTTGTCGGCCAGATCGCAGAGTACGACTTCTTCGTGATCATCGACGGCCGGGGCGAGGGCGGCGATATCGGACAAACGCAGCACATTGGCGTAAGGACGCAGGCGTTCGCGCAGAACTTTGCCCAGGCCACCGGCAGCGCCGGTCAGCAGCAGGCGATTGAATGGAGCGCGCGGAGTAGAGGTAGAAGTCATGGCAATCCCTGAACACATTGTTATTAGGTTTGTTGTAGGTTGTCGTATGACTGCGCTGAAGTATCGGTAGGGTTCCCGGAACTTGTCAACGCGACTTTTGGTGTAGATGACGGAAGGGCCGAATCATTTTTCTGAACCCCTGATTCCCGCCTTGCAATGCAATCCCTTGTGGGAGCGAGCCTGCTCGCGAGGGCGGTGTGTCAGAGTCCATTACTGCCGAATCTGCCGCCGCCATCGCTGGCAAGCCAGCTCCCACAATAATCTGAGTCGGCTCCAATCCTTCTTTCCGCCACAAAACCCTGTGGGAGCTGGCTTGCCAGCGATGGGGCCCGCTCGAGCAATAAAAAAGGCTCCCGCTTACTTCAAGCTTTCGCGAGCAAGCTCGCTCCCACAGAGCAAACCACCAACCGTTACAACAACGAAATCGGATAGCTGATGAAAATCCGGTTCTCGTCGAACTCGTTGGTGCTGAAGTCGCGGCGGATGGTCGCGTTGCGCCATTTCACGTTGAGGCTTTTCAGCGGGCCGCTCTGCACGGTGTAGGCCAGTTCCGATTCGCGGCCCCATTCCTTGCCGTCGTTGGTGCTGGCGGTGTGCACGTTATCACCGCTGATGTAGCGGTTCATCAACGTCAGACCAGGAATGCCGAGGGCGACGAAGTTGTAGTCATGACGCAACTGCCAGGAGCGTTCCTTGGCGTTGTCATAACTGGCGTTGTAACTGTCGTTGGCCAGGGTCCCGCCGCTGGTGCCGTTGACCCGCATCCAGGCATCGTCACCGGTGAGTTTCTGCAGGCCGACGTAGAAGGTGTTGCCGCCGTATTTGGCCGAAAGCATGGCAAACGCGGTCTTGTTATCGAGGTCGCCGGCCTGAGCGCTGCCGTCTTCCTTGCCGGTGAAGAAACCGAGGTTGGCGCCCAGGGTCCAGTCGCCGAGCGGCTGGCTGTGGCTGAGGTTGAAATATTGCTGCTGATAGATATCGGTCAGCTCGGCGTACCACACGCCGACCATGGTGCGCTTGTCGTTGAACGTGTACTCGCCGCCGCCGAAGTTGAAGCGGTCCGAAGTGAACGCGCCGCGGCCGTTCATCGACATGTCTTCCATGCTTGCATCGTTGCGCGGGCTGTTGCCACGGAACTGGCCGCCGTAGACGGTCAGACCGTTGATTTCGGTGGAGGTGATCTGGCCACCGCGGAAGGTTTGCGGCAGCGAACGTCCGTCGTCGGAGCGCAGGATCGGCAACACTGGCATCCACTCACCGACTTTCAATTCGGTCTTCGACACCTTGGCTTTCAGCGCGACACCGAGGCGACCGAAGTTGTCCGCCGGGCGACCGTCATCGTGGATCGGCAGCAGTTGCGTGCCGCCGGTGCCTTTGCCGCCATCGAGCTTTTGCGAGTACAGCCCGAGCACATCGAGGCCGAAGCCGACGGTGCCCTGGGTGAAACCGGATTTGGCGTCGAGGATGAAGCTCTGCGTCCACTCTTCAGCCTTGCCCTGCGGGTTGGCCGGGTTGACGAAGTTGCGGTTGAAGTAGGCGTTGCGCAGGTTCAGCGTGGCTTTGCTGTCCTCGAGGAAACCTTCGGCCTGGGCGCTCATCGGCAGGGCGAGGACCAGACTGCTGCAGCCGATCAGGCTCAGGGTCGAACGGGGTTTGAAATTGGAAACAGGTGAAGGGCGGACGGAATTGCGGGCGAGTGTGCTCACTGTGACGCTCCCAGATTCGCTTGTTGTTTTTATTATTTGTCATACGTCGTCGTACAACATCGATGCGGATATTTCCCATATTTTCGGGGATTGTCAACAGCAAGTTATACGATGACTCCAGCGGGGCGCATTGTCCCCTGTAGGAGTGAGCCTGCTCGCGATAGCGGTTTGTCAGTGACGAAATCGATGACTGACACGCCGCTATCGCGAGCAGGCTCACTCCTACAGGGTTTTGTGTTGTCCAGGGAATGTGTGTTGCCGGGCGAATTGCGGCAAACTTGGCCCATCCTCCGCACAAGGCCTTTCGATGGATAAATACGCTCCGCGCCAATGGCAGCCGCACGAGAAGCCCAGCCTGCCCGGTTCGCCTTCGACGCCGTTGCACTCCAACCGCAAGCGCCTGGCCTATGCGCTGGTCGGTGTGCTGGTGGCGGTGACCGGCGGTTTGGGTAACTCGCTGGTGGTCGCCAACCTGATTTATCTGCAAGGCTCGCTCGGCGCGACCACTGCAGAAATGGCCTGGTTGCCGGCAGCCTTCGTGATGACCAACGTGTCGATGAACCTGCTTTTGGTGAAGTTTCGGCAGCAGTTCGGCTTGCGTGCTTTCACCGAGGTGTTTCTGGTGCTGTATGCGCTGGTGACCTTTGGGCATCTGTTCGTCAACGACCTGAATTCGGCGATAGCGGTGCGGGCGGCGCATGGCATGGTCGGCGCGGCGCTGAGTTCGCTGGGCCTGTATTACATGGTTCAGGCGTTCCCGGCGAAGTGGCGGCTAAAGGCACTGGTGCTTGGCCTCGGCACCTCGCAACTGGCGCTGCCCCTGGCGCGGCTGTTCTCCGAAGACCTGTTGCAGATTGCCGAGTGGCGCGGTTTGTACCTGTTCGAACTGGGCATGGCGCTGCTGTCGCTGGGCTGCGTATTGCTGCTCAAGTTGCCGCCGGGCGACCGCTTCAAGACCTTTGAAAAACTCGACTTCCTGACCTTCGCCATTCTCGCCACCGGCGTCGGCCTGCTCTGTGCGGTGCTGTCACTGGGGCGTATCGACTGGTGGCTGGAAGCCGACTGGATCGGCGTCGCACTGGCGGCGTCGATCGCGCTGATCATCATGGGCCTGGCCATTGAGCACAACCGTAGCAACCCGCTGCTGATGACGCGCTGGCTGGGCAGCGGAACGATGATCCGCCTGGCGCTGGCGGTGACCCTGATTCGCATGGTCACTTCGGAGCAATCCACCGGCGCGGTGGGTTTCCTGCAGAACCTCAACATGGGCTATGAGCAGTTGCACAGCCTGTACGTGGTGATGCTGATCGGCAGCATCGCCGGGCTGGCGACCAGCGCGTTGACCATCGACCCGAAACACTTGCTGATGCCACTGATCATCTCCCTGGCGCTGATGGCCACGGGGTCGGTGATGGACAGTTTTTCCAGCAACATCACGCGCCCGCAAAACATGTATGTCAGCCAGTTTTTGCTGGCGTTCGGCAGTACGTTTTTTCTCGGCCCGACCATGGTCTTCGGCACGCGCAACGTGCTGACCAATCCGCGCAATCTGGTGAGCTTTTCCGTGCTGTTCGGGATCTGCAACAACCTCGGCGGGCTGCTCGGCGCGGCACTGCTCGGGACCTTTCAGATCGTGCGCGAGAAATACCATTCCAGCCACATCGTCGAGCAACTGGTGATGTCCGATCCGCTCGTGGCGGCGCGCGTGCAAAGTGGTGGTGCGGCCTATAGCGGGTTTTTCGCCGACCCCGGCCTGCGCAATCTGGTCGGCATCCGCAGCCTCGCCAATGCGGCAACCCGCGAAGCGAACGTGCTGGCCTATAACGATGTCTTCATGCTGATCGCGGTCATTGCCGTACTGACCATGATCTGGCTTTCGATTCGCGCGTTGTGGCTGATGAGCACCACCAAAGCCATCGAGCCGACGCCTTCCGTACCATCAAGCGGTGCCACTTCTTCATGACCGAACCGACCACCACAACCACCAACGCAATTGCCGCCACGCCTGAAGGGCAGACGCCGCCGTCATCGCCAAACACCGCGCCACGCTCGCTGCGCGTGCGCATCATCTCGTCACTGGGCTTTGCCGCGATTGCCATCGTCGGCGTGCTGATCGTGCTGTACGCCTGGCAATTGCCGCCGTTCAGCAGCGCCGTCGAAACCACCGAAAACGCCTTGATTCGCGGGCAGGTGACGATCATCGGGCCGCAGCTCAGCGGCTATGTGTTTGAAGTGCCGGTGCAGGATTTTCAATACGTGAAGGCCGGCGATCTGCTGGTGCGTCTGGATGACCGGATCTACCAGCAGCGCCTCGATCAGGCGCTGGCGCAACTGGCAGTGCAGCGCGCGGCGCTGGCCAACGTGGTACAGCAACGCAACAGCGCCGAAGCGACGATCAAGTTGCGCCAGGCGGTACTGGCCGACAGTGAAGCGCAGTTGCGCAAGAGCGAGGCGGATCTGCGCCGCAACAAGGATCTGGTCAGCGACGGCTCGGTGTCCAAGCGCGAATTCGACGTGACCCTTGCCGCCAATGCGCAGAGCACCGCTGCCGTAGCGCAAGCCAAGGCCAACCTGGAAATCGCCCGCCAGGACCTGCAAACCGTGATCGTCAATCGTGGCTCGCTGGAAGCCGCCGTGGCCAGCGCCGAAGCGGCGGTAAAACTGGCGCGGATCGACCTGTCGAATACGCGCATCGTCGCCCCGCGCGACGGCCAGCTCGGGCAGATTGGCGTGCGCCTCGGCGCTTACGTCAACTCCGGTGCACAGTTGATGGCGCTGGTGCCGGATCAGAAATGGGTGATCGCCAACATGAAGGAAACCCAGATGGACAACGTCCGCGTCGGGCAACCGGTGCGCTTCACTGTCGATGCCTTGAACCACCGCAAATTCACCGGGCACGTGCAGCATATTTCCCCGGGCACCGGTTCTGAATTCGCCTTGCTGCAGGCCGACAACGCCACCGGCAACTTCGTCAAGATCGCCCAGCGCGTGCCGGTGCGGATCACCATAGATCCGGATCAGCAGGAAGAGGAGCGGTTGCGGCCGGGGATGTCGGTGGTGGTCAGCATTGACACCGCGGCGGGTGACACACAACCGCATTGAGCCTGTGGGAGCCTGGGTTTTCCATCCGTTGCAAGCGAATGCTAGTCTTGGTCAACGCTGTCGTCAGGGAGCCCACATGGGCAATCACAAGATCGAAATTCGCCGCAGCAACGTCGAAAAAATTCTGCTGGCGGCGGAAAAAGTCTTCGCCGAAAAAGGCTTCGGCAGTACCGCCATGGCCGACATCGCCGCCGAGGTGCAACTGCCACGCTCCAATCTACATTACTACTTTTCAACCAAGAGCGAGCTGTACAGCGCGGTGCTGTTCGACCTGCTCGAAGTGTGGAAGCAGGACGCGCTGTGCTTTGAGATGTTCGACGATCCGCGCGTTGTGCTCAGCAGTTACATCCGCGCCAAGATGAACCACTCGCGCAGCCGCCCGTACGGCTCGAAAGTCTGGGCCAACGAAATCATCCATGGCGCGCCGACCCTCGGCGAGGCGCTGGATGCCAGCCTGTATGACTGGGCGAAAATGAAGGAAGCGAAGATTCGCCAGTGGGTCGAGGACAAGCGGATTCTGCCGGTGGAGCCGTCGAGCCTGCTGTACATGATCTGGGCCTCGACCCAGCACTATGCCGACTTCGATCATCAGGTGAATATCCTGAACGAGCATCAGCCGTTGTCGGACATGCAGTTCGAGCGGGCGGTGCAGACGGTGACGAGTGTGATCTTGCGCGGGATCGGGTTGGAGCCCTAAGTCAAAAGATCGCAGCCTGCGGCAGCTCCTACATGATCGTTCCCACGCTCTGCGCGGGAATGCAGCCCGGGACGCTCTGCGTCCCATTGGAACGCGGAGCGTCCCTAGAGGCATTCCCACGCAGAGCGTGGGAACGATCAGTGGCGGTGGTTCAGGCACTTACGTGATACGGATTGCGCGGATCATGATTCCAGTCGAGAAACGGCTTGCCCGTTTCCATCGGCACCATCTCGATGCAGTCCGCCACCGGGCAGGTGATCTGGCACAGGTTGCAGCCCACACATTCGTCGTCGATCACCTCGTATTTATGCGTGCCGTCCGCCTGTTTCAAACTGCCGATCGCCTGGTGTGAGGTGTCTTCGCAAGCGATGTGACAGCGCCCGCAACCAATGCACGCCGCCTGATCAATCTTCGCAATCACCTGGTAGTTGATATCGAGGTATTTCCAGTCGGTGGTATTGCCCACCGCGCGCCCGGAAAACTCACTGATGTTGGCGTAACCCTGACTGTCCATCCAGCGCGACAAGCCGTCCTTCATCTCCTCGACAATGCGGAAACCGTGGAGCATCGCCGCCGTGCACACCTGCACCGCGCCGCTGCCCAGTGCGATGAATTCCGCCGCATCGCGCCAGCTGCCGATGCCGCCGATCCCGCAGATCGGCAAGCCTTGAGTCTGCGGATCGCGGGCGATTTCGGCGACCATGTTCAGTGCGATCGGTTTGACCGCCGAGCCGCAATAGCCGCCGTGGGTGCTTTTGCTGCCGACGGTGGGCAGGGCGACCATGTGCTCCAGATCGACGCTGGTGATCGAGTTGATCGTGTTGATGAGCGACACCGCATCGGCGCCACCGCGATGTGCGGCGCGAGCGGCGACGCGGATGTCGGTGATGTTCGGCGTCAGTTTGACGATCACCGGCAGCGAACAATAGGTCTTGCACCAGCGCGTCACCTGCTCGACGTACTCCGGCACCTGACCGACCGCCGCGCCCATGCCGCGCTCGGGCATGCCATGGGGGCAGCCGAAGTTCAGCTCGATGCCGTCAGCGCCGGTTGCCTCGACCAGCGGCAGGATGTGTTTCCACGATTCTTCCACGCACGGCACCATCAGCGAGACGATCAGCGCACGGTCGGGCCAGTCCTTTTTCACTTGGGTGATTTCGCGCAGGTTGATTTCCAGCGAGCGGTCGGTGATCAGCTCGATGTTGTTGATGCCCAGCACTTCCCGGTTATTGCCGTAATGCGCCGAATAACGTGAGGAAACGTTGACCGCTGCGGGGTCTTCGCCAAGGGTTTTCCAGACCACGCCACCCCAGCCGGCTTCGAAGGCGCGGACCACGTTATAGGCCTTGTCGGTGGGTGGCGCGGAGGCCAGCCAGAACGGATTCGGGGCTTTGATACCGGCGAAGACTATCGAGAGATCGGCCATTTACGCAGCCTCCACGTTGAGCATCAATTGCGCGTTGATCGCCTCGGCGGCGAGTTTGCCGTGCTGCACGGCTTGCACGGTGAGGTCCTGATCGAGGCTGGTGCAGTCACCGCCGGCATACACACCGGGGATGCTGGTGCGCAGGTTTTCATCCACTTGAATGCGCTCGCCCTGACGCTTGAGTTCACGCGCCAGCGGGTCGGCGAGGGCGCCGCCGTCGAAGCTCTGGCCGATGGCTTTGAAGATCGCGTCGGCGGCCAGCTCGAAGGTTTCGCCAGTGGCTTGCAGGCGACCGTCGACCAGATCGGTGCGGGCAAAACGCATGCCGCGCACATGGCCCTGAGCGTCGAGCAGCACTTCTTCTGGTTGCGCCCAAGTCAGCAAACGCACCTGATTGGCCTTGGCGATATCCTGTTCGTGCAGGGTCGCGCCCATGTCAGCGGCGCCGCGGCGATACACCAGATTCACATCCCGCGCACCGAGGCGGGCCATTTGCACGGCCATGTCGATTGCCGTGTTGCCGGCGCCGAGGACGATGCAGCGCTCGGCCAATGGCAGTTGCGTGAGGTCATCGGCCTGGCGCAGTTCGCGAATGTAATCGGTGGCGGCGAGCACGCCGGGTGCATCTTCGTGGGCCAGGCCGAGCTGCTTGCTGGCGTTGAGGCCGAGGCCGAGGAACACCGCATCGAACTGTTGATGCAGTTCGCTGAGGGTCAGGTTTTCGCCGAGTTTCTGCCCGTGGCGGATTTCGATGCCGCCGATCTGCAGGAGAAAATCCAGTTCCTTCTGCGCGTAATCGTCGACCAGTTTGTATTTGGCGATTCCGTATTCGTTAAGGCCACCAGCCTTGTCCCGCGCTTCGAAAATCACCACGTCATGCCCGTGCATGGCGCTGCGATGCGCACACGACAGACCGGCCGGCCCGGCGCCGACCACGGCGATGCGTTTACCGCTGCTGGCCGCGCGCTGGAACGGGTGTTCGGTGAAGTGTGCGTTGTCGACGGCGTAGCGTTGCAGCAGGCCGATCAGCACTGGCGCGCATTCCTGAGCGTTGTTGCGCACGCAGGCTTGCTGGCAAAGAATCTCGGTCGGACAGACCCGCGCGCAACTGCCGCCAAGAATGTTCGCCGAAAGGATTTTCTGCGCCGCGCCGGGTACGTTGTCCTGATGGATATTGCGAATGAACGAGGGGATATCGATCTCGCTCGGGCACGCATTGACGCACGGTGCGTCGTAGCAATACAGGCAGCGCGACGCTTCCAGATGCGCCTGCCGGGCATTGAGCGGCGGCGCCAGATCGGTGAAATGCCCGGCGAGGGCGGCCGCGCTTTCGTGCGGGTGGGGGAGGTGGTTCAGGGAGTCGATCACGGTTTTTTGCCTCACGGTTATTTGAGGTTCTCTGCCTCTGTCGGGCAGTGGGTTTTGTGGTGCTTGTGATGGCCTCATCGCTGGCAAGCCAGCTCCCACAGGGATCTATGGCGTTCACAAAACCTTGTGGGAGCTGGCTTGCCAGCGATAGGCCGAAGGCCGCCTTCAGCGTTTCACAGTTGTGGGCTTGTGCATCTCTGCCCGCTTGCTCAACAAATCAAACACCGCCGGATACGCCGGCCGTTCGATATAGCGCCCGGCGCCGCGTTCGGCGCGCAGGTCGCCGTCGGCCCAGACCAGCCGGCCCTGGCTGACCGTGTGGCTGGGCACGCCGCGCACGGTCTTGCCTTCGAAGATATTGAAGTCCACCTGCTGATGGTGGGTCTTGGCGGAAATCGTCCGCGTACCGTTCGGGTCCCACAGCACCAGATCGGCATCAGCGCCGACGCGGATCGCGCCTTTGCGCGGATAGAGATTGAAGATTTTCGCGGTGTTGGTGGAGGTGAGAGCGACGAAGTCCTGCATCGACAAACGGCCACTGTTGACGCCTTCATCCCAGAGCACCGCCATGCGGTCTTCGATGCCGGCCGTGCCGTTGGGAATCTTGCTGAAGTCGTCGCGCCCGGCGGCTTTCTGCTCGGCGCAGAAACAGCAGTGGTCGGTGGCGGTGGTGTGCAGGTTGCCGGCCTGCAAGCCATGCCACAGCGCCTCTTGATGCCCGCGCGGGCGGAACGGCGGGCTCATCACGTAACCGGCGGCGGTCTGCCAGTCGGGGTGTTGATAGACGCTGTCATCAAGCAGCAGATGCCCGGCCAGCACTTCACCGTAAACCGGCTGGCCCTTGCTGCGCGCATAGGTGATTTCGTCGAGGGCTTCCTTGGTCGAGACGTGCACCAGGTACAGCGGCGTACCGATGGTTTCTGCGATACGAATCGCCCGGCTCGCCGCTTCGCCTTCGACTTGTGACGGCCGCGACAACGGATGCGCTTCCGGCCCGGTGATGCCTTGGGCCATCAGCTTGCGTTGCAGGTGATAGACCAGCTCGCCGTTTTCCGCATGCACGGTCGGCACCGCGCCGAGTTCCAGGCAGCGCTCGAAGCTCGCCACCAGCGTGTCGTCGGCGGCCATGATCGCGTTCTTGTAGGCCATGAAATGCTTGAAGCTGTTGATGCCGTGGTGGCTGACCAGCTCGGCCATTTCCTCGCGGACCTGCTCGCTCCACCAGGTGATCGCCACATGGAAGCCGTAATCGGAGGCGGACTTCTGCGCCCAGCCGCGCCACTGATGAAACGCTTCCATCAATGACTGCTGCGGGTTGGGAATCACGAAGTCGATGATCGACGTGGTGCCGCCGGCCAGACCTGCCGCCGTGCCGCTGTAGAAGTCTTCACTGGCCACGGTGCCCATGAACGGCAGTTGCATGTGCGTGTGCGGATCGATGCCGCCGGGCATCAGGTATTGGCCGCTGCCGTCGAGCACTTCAGCGCCGGCCGGAATATCCAGGTTTGCACCGATGGCTTTGATCACGCCGTCAGCGCAATAGACGTCGGCGCGATAACTTTCATCATGGGTAACAACGGTGGCGCCACGGATCAACAGAGACATTCCGAGTTCCTCGCAGGCATGACCGACTGGTGTCGGCTCTAGATGTTTTATAGGTCTTCAGCACAGCAGGGTTTATTCCTGTCATGGCTGTCAGGAATAGAAACTAGTCGCGATTTTATAATTGAGCAAGAATATTTTTTATAAGCTTGGAATTGTTTTAAGTGCCTGAATAATAACGATAAAAAATATGATTCACCAAAATGGTGAGGCCGTTCACCATTTTGACGCACTTGACAGGATGGAAATATGAGCAAGATTTCCTATGTGAAATCAGCCGCTTGAAGTTGAGCTGCAGCGGTTCGCTCACAAGGAAAAAAATCACAGTGCACCAGATTGAGTCCTGACAGTTCGGACAACTTGCCCGACGTTTAGCCTGAGCGTTCAGACAAGTTTCCGCGGGCCGACTGGATAAATAATTAAAACTGATGAATATCAGAAAGTTGCAAAGCGTTTAAAGCTCGGCCCTGTCGCTATGCGGGACACCCGGCACGTTTATTGATGCCGCCGCTGACACCATGGCCGGTGCATGAAAGTTGTCAGTTCCTCCGGCCATCGTCCGGCTCGCACCTGCGTGTGCCAGCCGCCTGATGAGCAAAAATAATCAGAAGAACAGTGGAGCGGCCATGCAACAGATCAGATCGCAAGTGAGCGAGCGCGACGGCTTGTTCGAGCTCGAAGCCGGCAGCGACGTCCTCGACAGTCCCCGTTATAACCACGACATGGCACCGACCAAGGTGCACGAACGCAGCTGGAACAAATGGCACATCACCGCGCTGTGGGTCGGCATGTCGATCTGCGTGCCGACCTATACGCTGGGCGGCGTACTCACCGCCTATTTCGGCCTGACGGTCGGTGAAGCGCTGCTGGCGATTTTGTTCGCCAACATCATCGTGCTGATTCCCCTGACGCTGAACGCATTCCCCGGGACCAAGTACGGCATCCCGTTTCCGGTGCTGCTGCGCTCGTCGTTCGGCATTCTCGGCTCCAATGTACCGTGTCTGATTCGCGCGCTGGTCGCGTGTGGCTGGTTCGGCATTCAGACGATGTTCGGCGGGCTGGCGATCCACCTGTTTCTGGGCTCGGTGTTCGAGGGTTGGAAATCCTTGGGCGGCACCGGTGAGGTGATCGGTTTCATGGTGTTCTGGGCGCTGAACCTGTGGGTGGTGATTCGCGGCGCCGAGTCGATCAAGTGGCTGGAAACCCTGTCCGCGCCGCTGCTGGTGGCGGTCGGTATTGGCCTGCTGGTGTGGGCGATGCCCAATGTGTCGATGAGCGAGCTGATGGCGATCCCGGCCAAGCGTCCGGAGGGCGCCAGCGTGGTCGGTTACTTCGCGGCGGGGCTGACGGCGATGGTCGGTTTCTGGGCCACGCTGTCACTGAACATTCCTGACTTCAGTCGCTACGCCAAAAGCCAAAAGGACCAGATCCTTGGGCAGATCATCGGCCTGCCATTGACCATGTTTCTGTTCGCCGCGCTCGGCGTGGTGATGACCGCGGCGTCGGTGAAACTGGTCGGCGTCACCGTGTCGGATCCGGTCACGCTGATCGGTCATATCCAGAGCCCGGTGTGGGTGGCGGTGGCCATGGCGCTGATCATCATCGCGACGCTGTCGACCAACACCGCAGCCAACATCGTCTCGCCCACCAACGACTTTCAGAACATCGCGCCAAAGGTCATCAACCGCACCAAAGCAGTATTGCTGACCGGCCTGGTCGGGCTGGCGCTGATGGCCCATGAGTTGCTGAAGAAGCTCGGTTTGATCGTGTCCGATGTCAGCCTGGAAAGCGTGTATTCCAACTGGCTGCTGGGCTATTCGAGCCTGCTCGGGCCGATTGCCGGGATCATGGTGGTGGACTATTTCCTGATCAAGAAACAGCAACTGGACCTGGCCGGCCTGTACCGCGACGACGTGTACCCGGCATGGAACGGCGCCGGGTTCATCGCCTTCGGCGTGCCGGTGCTGCTGACCTTGCTGTCGCTGGGCAGCGATGCGTTCAGCTGGTTTTACAGCTACGGCTGGTTCACCGGCTCGGCGCTGGGCGGTTTGATCTATTACGGGTTGTGCGTGATGCGCGCACAGCCTTCGGTCGTTAAATCAGCGGTGTAAGTGAGGGCCCCATCGCTGGCAAGCCAGCTCCCACAAGGATTGAGTCGTACACATATTGTGTCTTCAACCCAGAACCTGTGGGAGCTGGCTTGCCAGCGATGGCGGCCTGACAGACACCACAGCAGTATCCTTGATCGTTCCCACGCTCTGCGTGGGAATGCAGCCCGGGACGCTCTGCGTCCCTATCGGTATCAACACTGAGGAGATCCCCATGAACGCAGCCGTCGACGTTCTGCAATCGAACCATCAGCACATCAACCGCGATCGCCTGTGGGCCTCGCTCATGGAGCTGGCCAGACTCGGCGCGACGGTCAAGGGCGGCGTCTGTCGCCTGGCCCTGACTGACCTCGACCGCCAGGCCCGTGACCTGTTCGTGCAATGGTGCAAGGAGGCCGGATGCAGCGTCACGGTGGATGCCGTAGGCAACATTTTCGCTCGCCGCCCGGGCCGTAATCCCGACCTGCCACCGGTGATGACCGGCAGTCACATCGACACCCAGCCCACCGGCGGCAAGTTCGACGGCTGCTTCGGCGTACTGGCCGGTGTCGAAGTCCTGCGTACTCTCAACGACCTCGGTGTGGAAACCGAAGCGCCGCTGGAAGTGGTGGTCTGGACCAACGAAGAAGGCTCGCGCTTCGCCCCGTGCATGATGGGCTCGGGCGTGTTCGCGGAAAAATTCACCCTCGCCGAAACCCTGGCCAAGGTCGACGCCGACGGGGTCACGGTCGGCGAAGCGCTCAACGCCATCGGCTATGCAGGTTCGCGCAAAGTCAGCGGACACCCGGTCGGCGCCTATTTCGAAGCGCACATCGAGCAAGGCCCGATTCTTGAGGATGAAAAGAAAACCATCGGCGTGGTCCTCGGCGCGCTGGGGCAGAAGTGGTTCGACCTCAAATTGCGCGGCGTCGAAGCCCACGCCGGCCCGACCCCGATGCACCTGCGTAAAGATGCACTGGTCGGCGCTGCAGTGATCGTCGGCGCCGTCAACCGCGCCGCCCTCGGCCACCAGCCGCACGCCTGCGGCACGGTCGGGTGCCTGCAAGCCTATCCCGGTTCGCGCAACGTGATTCCCGGCGAAGTGCGCATGACCCTGGATTTCCGTCATCTGCAACCGGCGCGTCTGGATTCGATGATTGCTGAGGTGAAGCAAGTCATCGAAGCCACTTGCCAGGCTCACGGCCTCACTTATGAACTGACACCGACTGCCGACTTCCCGCCGCTGTACTTCGAAAAAGGCTGCGTCGAAGCAGTGCGCGGCGCGGCGCAAGGGCTGGGCCTGTCACACATGGACATCGTCAGCGGCGCCGGCCACGACGCGATTTTCCTCGCCGAACTCGGCCCGGCCGGGATGATCTTCGTCCCGTGCGAAGGCGGCATCAGCCACAACGAAATCGAAAACGCCGCCCCGGACGATCTGGCGGCGGGGTGTGCAGTGCTGCTGCGGGCGATGCTGGCGGCATCGGCGATGGTGGCCGATGGCAAAGCGGCGGCTTGAAAAAGCAAAAAAACAGGCCATCGATAAAACCAGCAAAGATCGATGGCCTGAGTAGACGCCGCCGTGCCATGCAGACTTCGAGCATCCAATGCTTCTGTCACATTTCCGTCATGAGAGTGTGCGATTTTTCCGCTGCCTGAGACATGAGGTAACAGGTGGTGAGCAGACTTACGCTCTGCTTTCGCAAAGGAAAATGGATTCTAAGGAAGTGTGATGTCGACGTTTTGCCAGATTATGGACAAGTCTGAGAGTGGCGGGTGCGGGTGCAAGATCCCATCCAGCGTATTAAGCAAAATCCTGTCGGAAACCTCAGCGGCCAGTACTGTTTCTGATGACAGGTCACCTACGAGAGAATTCTCGCCGGCATCGCTCAGGCTTTGAATTTGCCACTGAACGCATCGGCAGCACGGTTTGAGGAGCACGCCTTGTGAGAGTGGTGACGTCCGGTTCGGCATACTTGGACATTGATGCATACGCCTGCTGCATTGCCTACGCCGAACTGCTGAACTGCCTGGGCGTGGCGGCCCGAGCTGTCAGCAGTGCGCCGCTCAATGCCAGCATTCCTCTGCATCTGAAGATCAATGGTGATTCGCTCGACGATTACCTGCCTAAAGCAACGGATGAGTTCGTCCTGGTGGATGTTTCGGACTATCACCATTTCGACCCCTTGGTGGTGCTTGATCAGGTTGTGGAGGTCATCGATCATCATCCCGGTTACGAACATTACTGGGAGCAAAGACTCTTCTCTGCGGCCAATATCCGTCCCATCGGTGCTTGCGCCACACAAGTCTTTCAGCGTTGGGAGAGCGCCGATTTGTTGCCGAATATCAGTCAGCACAGCGCTGCGCTATTGGCCACGGCGATACTGGACAATACCCTGAACTTCACCGGACAAATGACCACGGCGCGGGATGTTCAGGCGTATGCGGTGCTCGCGCGGCTGGCGAATTTATCGGCGGGCTGGCCGGAACAGTATTTCATCGAGTGCCAGGCTGCCGTTGAATCTGACCTTGGCGGCGCATTGGCTGCTGATTTGAAACAAATGAAGCCTGAAACCCAGCTGCCGCAGGTATTCGCGCAAATGACTGTGTGGGATGCCGACACGTTGTTGCAAAAGCATCGCTCAATAATCCACCGCTGGATGGCAGAACAGGGCGATGACTGGGTGCTGAACCTCATCAGTATCCGCGACCGAAAAAGCTGTTTGCTGGCCGAATCACTCGTCAGTCAGTACAAGCTGAGTGCTTTGTTGTCGCTCCACTGGCACGCTGGAATGGCTGTGCTAGAGCCGTCCATGCAGCGCAAAGAGCTGTTGAAACTGGGTCTTTCGGTCTCTTTATAAGCGTGCCATCCAGCATTAATGGCGCGGCCAATTTTCAGCAAACTGCCGCCTGGCGAAGAAATTCCGGGCGGAGCACCCCTCAAGGCGCACCAAACATCATCGTCCAGTACACCCTTCAGCGCTGCGCGCTTCACTGGCAAAGCCGGCGCCGACCTGGGTGAACATCGGGTTCATCAGGTTGGCGCAATGCCCGGGGCTGGCCAGCCATCCGGCCATGGCCTTGCCCGGTGAGCTCTGGCCGGCGGCGATGTTTTCGCCGATTTGCCGCCCGCGATAACCGGCGGCGCGGGCACGGTCGGCTGGCTGTTCGCCGTCCGGGTCGCGGTGGGCGAAGTAGTTGCCGTAGGCCATGGCTTTGCTATGGCCCTGCGCGGCGGCGCCCAATGCCGCGTTCCAGCTCAGGGGCCGTGCGGCGGCGAAGCGTTGGCGGCCGCACATCCGTGGACGGGCGCGGGCGGCGTTGACTTCAGCGAGCAATGCCTTGCCGACGCTGCGGTTGTCACCGACGCGGTTGTCGAGCACCGGTCGCGCCAGCACCACTTGCCATTGATTGTGCGAGCGGCTGACGCCGATGTCGGCATACGTCGCATCGAGCAGCGCGGCGCAGTGCTCGTCGAGCAACTGGTCGAAGGCTTCTTCGGCGTCTTCGGCACCGACCACGCGAATACTGCGCACCGCGGTGGCCGCGTAGCCCGAGGACTTCAGCGCCTCGCGCAGGCCGCCGCCATAGCCATAACCGAGCGGCAGGGCCAGGTTCGCGTTCAGCCGCAACGGTGCCAGACGTTGCGCCGGGCGCCGCTCGCAGCGTTGTGGATGGGCACGATAGTCATTGATCGCGGCCACCAGTTGCCGCTCCGCGCCGGCCTGGGCGGTTTCGACAAATAGCGCAGAAAGGATCAGCAGGCACAGCGAAACGAAGCGAGACGAACGAACGGCGTGGCGCATGGGGCGGGCGGCTCTGAAGGGGACAGCGCAAAAAATCGAGTGAACCGCGGAATGCGGCGCGGGTAGGACTGGCGATTCGCGACTTGGTTCAAGCGATGGGTGGCGGTTTTGGAGCGGGGCGACAAAGGGCGTGATCAGACAAGATGCAATGTTGCGCTGGATGACGCCATCGCGAGCAGGCTCACTCCTACATTTGAAATGCAATTCCCTGTAGGAGTGAGCCTGCTCGCGAAGGGGCCCTTTCGGACAACTCGACTTTCAGCGATTCAACACGTCGCCCATCCACCGCAAATACTCCTCCCGCGCGGCAATCGAGTTATGCCCCGACTCCGGCACCACCCGAAGCACCGCCATGCCCGCAGGGAAATTTTCGAGCAGGCGCTGGGTGCTGGCACGCGGAATCACCTCATCATCACTGGCCGCCAGCAGCAACGTCGGCACGCGGATATGCGCGGCATATTTGCCCGACGCGAAGCGATCCTTAAGCAGCCACTTCACCGGCACCCACGGGTATTGGCGTGCGGCGATTTCTCCGAGGCTGTTGTAAGGCGTCACCAGTATCAGCTGCTGCACCGGTCGCTGGCTGGCCAGGCGCACGGCGACACCCGAGCCGAGACTGCGCCCGATCACGACGATCTGCGGATGACTGGCGTAAACCTGATCGAACAGCGCCAGCGCATCCTCGGCAATCGCCGCTTCGGACGGCGAGCCGTCGCTCTCACCGAAACCACGATAATTGAGCAGGTACAGCGCGTAGTCAGGAAAAGCCTCGGCAAACTCCGGCAGATTAAGCGAGACGTCTTCGGCATTGCCGCCAAAGTACAGCAGCGCCCGCGGACCGTTACGAGCGCGGGTAAGCACCGATACCTTGGCGTCGGGCATCGACAAGGTCATCTGCGAGTCAGGGCTGGCTATGGAGTTGGGCTGCGGGAAGTAAATCAGCGAACGCTGAAACACGACCAGCGCCGCACACAGCACCAGGTACACAGCGACGAGCAATGCGACGAGTGACATCAAGGTTCGGGACATTCGGCTATTTTTAACCGTGGGTGAAGGTGGGCCTCGCAGTGTAGTTCACTGCAATACTCGGCCGCTCGCCACATAACCGGCAACAGATCCATGCAGCAGGGGAGCCAGCATGAGCCACACTGAGGGTTATTCCCGCCGCCGCCTGCTCACGCTGGCGGCCGGGGTTTCGGCGGTCTTCAGCCTTGATCGGGCCTTGGCCAGCCGCACGACGTCCGCGACGACCGGAGGCCAGACCATGCAGACCCGCGCCATCCCCTCCAGCTCCGAGGCGCTGCCGATCGTCGGCCTGGGCACCTATCGCGGTTTCGACGTGGCCCCCGGCGATGCGGTTTATCGGCAGTTGCCGGCGGTACTCGATCGATTGTTCGAAAAGGGCGGCACCCTCATCGACAGTTCGCCAATGTACGGCCGCGCCGAACAGACCACCGGTGAACTGCTGTCGATCCATCAGCCACGTTCGCCGGCATTTCTGGCCACCAAAGTCTGGACGCGCGGACGCGAGGAAGGCATCGCGCAAATGGAGCAGTCATTCAGCCTGCTGCAAACCGAACGTATCGACCTGATGCAGATCCACAACCTGCTCGACTGGCAGACCCACTTGCCGACCTTACGTGAGTGGAAGGAACAGGGGCGCATCCGCTACATCGGCATCACCCACTACACGCCGTCGGCCTACGATGAAGTTGAAGCGGTGCTGAAGACTGAACCTGTGGATTTTCTGCAAATCAATTACGCCCTCGACGATCGCGGCGTCGAGAAACGCATCCTGCCGCTGTGCCGCGAACGCGGGGTCGCGGTGATCTGCAATCGGCCATTCGGTGGCGGTGGCTTGCTCGCGCGGCTCAAGGGCAAGCCGCTGCCCGGCTGGGTTTCCGATGTGCAGGTCAATAGCTGGCCGCAACTGGCACTGAAGTTTCTGCTTTCACACTCAGCGGTAACGTGTGTGATTCCGGGCACCAGCAATCCGCGTTACATGGCGGACAACGTGAAGGCCGGGTTCGGGCCGATGCTCACCGATGCGCAGCGGCATCAATTGGTGGCGCTGTTGGGGTAGTCGCAGCGGCGGGTTATTGCCAAAGCGTCCAAAGGACTGTCAGGTCTGACAGTGGAAAGGGCTGTCGCTGTGATCAATCATGGTGGCCTTCGGTTCTGACAAGGAAGGGCTGCCATGAACAGCGTCCGCCAGACGTTGACCGGCAGTCTCGTTGCCGGTCTGTTGGCGATATCTCTGAACGCGTCGGCAGAATGGGCGCAGTACACCTGTCTGGGACTGGAGCGCGGGCAGCAAGCGACGGTGCTTGCAGCGTCCGAGGCGCAAGCCGTCAGGTTGGTCAGGATTCACTGGCGAAGCGTTGGTTGTTATAAAAATCCAGCGCTCACTCGCGATAGCGCAGCGCCTCCAGCAACAACGCAAACGCCGGCGCTGCCTGGCGCCGGCTCGGGTAGTACAGGTGATAACCGGCGAAGCTCGGGCACCAATCGGTCAGGACCCGCTGCAAATGACCGTCGGCCAGGTACGGTGCGGCGACGTTTTCCGGTATGTAGCTCAGGCCGAAGCCGTCGAGTGCGGCATTCAGTAATGGGTAGACGCCATTCAAGGTGATCTGCCCGGATACCCGCACTTTCAGGCTTTCGCCGTCCTTTTCGAATTCCCAGGCATACAACCCGCCGTTGGTTGGCAGGCGCAGGTTGTTGCAGGCGTGGTCGGTCAGGTCGCGTGGGGTTTGCGGCGCGCTGCGGTGGGCGAAATAGGCAGGGGAGCCGACCACGGCCATGCGCATGTCCGGGCCGATGCGGGTGGCGATCATGCCTTGCGCGACGTCCTCGCCCAGACGCACGCCGGCGTCGAAGCCTTGGCCGGCGATGTCGACGAAGCCGTAATCGCAGCACACTTCAACGGCGATGTCCGGGTAGCGCAAGAGGAAATCCTGCAGCACCGGGCGCAGGATCCAGTCCAGCGAATGGTCGGTGGCGCTGAGACGAATCTTGCCGGCCGGGGTGTCGCGCAGGGTGCTCAGGGCTGCCAGCTCCACTTCGATTTCTTCGAAGCGCGGGCCGATGGTGCGCAACAGGTGCTCGCCGGCCTCGGTAGGCGAAACGCTGCGGGTGGTGCGGGTCAACAGGCGCAAGCCCAGGCGTGCTTCGAGGCCGCGAATGGTGTGGCTCAGCGCCGACTGCGAAACGCCGAGCTTCGCTGCCGCTTTAGTGAAACTGCGCTCGCGGGCCACGGCGAGAAAGGCGAGCAGGTCGGTGGCGTTTTCTCGAAGCATTGATGAGTCATCCGCATAAGTTTTTTCGCATTCTAGGCGATTATTCGCAGAGTAGGGCTGGGTACAGTGGTGGCATTGACTATCAGGAGGAATCGCCATGAACCCGATTGCCGCTTCGGCGTTGACCCTTTCCCTGTTGGCGGGCGAGGTACAGGCCAATGAACCCCCACGCGTCAGCGTAACCCCGAATGGCTCGCAGCCCTCGGCCCAAGGCCCGGCGGACTGGTTTACCGGCACCGTGCGAGTGGATGCGCCGTTCAAGGGCACCGGGCAGGCGCGGGTCAGCGGCGCGACGGTGACCTTTGAACCGGGCGCGCGCACTGCATGGCATACGCATCCGTTAGGGCAGACGTTGATCGTCACGGCGGGCGCGGGGCTGGTGCAGGAATGGGGGCAGCCGGTTCGGCGGATCGGCCCGGGCGATACCGTCTGGATCGCACCGGGGGCCAAGCATTGGCACGGCGCTGCACCGACCACGGCGATGACGCATATCGCCATTGCCGAAGTGCTGGATGGGAAAGTGGTGGAATGGATGGAGCAGGTGGGGGCTGAGCAATATCCCGAAGAATGACTTTATTTCACCAACCGACCCCTGGCACCCCATGCTAGTGCGCCAGGCGTTACCCTCACCCCAGCCCTCTCGAAACGTCGGACCGCCCGGAGGGAGAGGGAGCCGACCGAGGTGTTTGGCGTCATACGTCGACCTGTAAAACCGCATCGATTATGGATTCACCACAGCACGTCCAGGTCGGCGCAACCCTCGAACATCCCCAATCAGTTCCCTCTCCCTTCGGGAGAGGGCTAGGGTGAGGGGCTTTTCAGGGCCTCAGATCATCTCCGGCAACGAAGAAAGCACCTTGTCCAGAGTTATCGGATACTCCCGCACCCGCGCGCCAGTGGCGTTATAGATCGCATTGGCCACCGCCGCACTCACGCCGCAAATCCCCAATTCACCGACACCCTTGGCCTTCATCGGCGAGGAAATCGGGTCGGTCTCATCGAGGAAAATCACCTCCTGATGGGGAATGTCGGCATGCACCGGCACTTCGTATCCGGCCAGGTCATGGTTGACGAAAAAGCCCAGTCGGGTATCCACCGCCAGTTCTTCCATCAACGCCGCACCGACGCCCATGGTCATCGCACCGATCACCTGGCTGCGCGCCGAGGTCGGGTTGAGAATCCGACCCGCCGCGCACACCGCGAGCATGCGCCGCACGCGGACTTCGCCGGTGGCGGCATCGACGGCGACTTCGACGAAATGCGCGCCGAAAGTCGACTGCTGATACTTCTCGGCCAGATCGCCGAATTCGATGCTGTCCTCGCCAACCAGGGCGCCGCCTTCTGCGGCATTGCGCAACGGCAGGGTTTTACCGCCAGCGCGCACCTGGCCGTCGACGAATTCGGCCTGGTCTGCCGCCATACCGAGTTTGCCGGCCACCGCCTCACGCAGTTTCACGCACGCGGCATATACGCCGGCGGTCGAGCAGTTGCCGCCGAACTGACCGCCCGAGCCTGCCGATACCGGGAAGTTCGAGTCACCCAGATGCACCGTCACATCATCAAGGCTGACACCCATCATTTCGGCGGCAGTCTGCGCGATGATCGTGTAGCTACCGGTGCCGATGTCGGTCATGTCGGTTTCTACCGTGACCTTGCCGTCGCGTTCCAGCCGCACCCGCGCACCAGACTTGACCAGCAGGTTGTTGCGAAACGCCGCCGCCACGCCCATGCCGATCAGCCAGCGGCCTTCGCGGCGCGTGCCAGGTTTGGCGTGGCGCTGATCCCAGCCGAATTTCTGCGCCCCAAGCTCCAGGCACTTGACCAGTTGACGTTGGGAAAACGGCCGCTCGGTTTTGACCGGGTCGACCTGGGTGTCGTTGAGAATGCGGAACTGGATCGGGTCCATGTTCAGCTGCTCGGCCATCTCATCCATGGCGATTTCCAGCACCATCAGCCCCGGCGCTTCACCCGGTGCGCGCATCGCGTTGCCCTCGGGCAGGTCCAGTGGCGCGAGGCGCATGCTGACGCGGCGGTTGTCTGCGGCATAGAGTAATTGGCTCGGCTGCGCGGCGAGTTCGACCTTGCCGTCGGCGAGGTTGCCCGACCAGCCTTCGTGAGCGATGGCAGTGAGTTTGCCGTCTGCCGTTGCACCCATGCGGATGCGCTGAATCGTCGCCGGGCGATGGGTGGTGTTGTTGGCCATTTGTGGGCGGGCGAGGGCGACTTTTACCGGGCGGCCAGCCATGCGTGCCCCGAGGGCGGCGAGAATCGCGTCAGCGCGTACGAACAGTTTGCCGCCGAAACCGCCACCAATGTAAGGCGAAACGATGCGCACTTTTTCCTTCGGCAAGCCGAGGGTCTTCGCTACATCGCCGACGCTCCAGGCGACCATCTGATTGGAGGTCCACAAGGTCAGTTGATCGTCGTCCCATGCCGCCAGAGTCGAGTGCGGTTCCATCATCGCGTGGGACTGGTCCGGCGTGGTGTAGGTGCGGTCAAACTGCACCGGCGCCGCGGCAAACGCCTTGTCGAAATCGCCGTGATTGACGTCGGGCAATTCGTCTTTCGGCTCGACGCCCAAATCGCGCACGCTGGCCAGATCGAACTTGCCCTCGCTGGTTTCGTAATCGACCTTGACCAGCTGCGCCGCCGCGCGCGCCTGTTCGAAGGTCTCGGCCACCACCAGCGCAACCGCTTGCTGATAATGCTGCACCTCGGGATGGGCGAGCAGGTGCGCGGCGTTGTATTGGCCCTTGTCGAGCTTGCCGGCATTGGCGCCGGTGACGATCGCCAGCACACCGGGCGCGGCTTTTGCCTCGTCGAGGTGGATGGCTTTGATCCGGCCCTTGGCAATGCCGGCATCGACCATGAAACCGTACGCCTGATTGGCTGCCGCTTCATGTTGCTCGTAGGCGTAGGTGGCCTGACCGCAGGTTTTCAACCGGCCTTCGACGCGTGGGGTGGGTTGGCCGACCACTTTCAACTGGTCGATCGGGTTAGTGGTGGCGGGCGTGTCGAATTTCATGCCGTTTCCCTCGCTTGCGCCAACACCGCGCCGAGCGTGCGCTCGACCAGGGTCAGTTTGAATTGGTTGTCGTCGGTCGGTGTCGCGCCTTCGAGCAGGCGCTGGCTGACGGCTTTGGCGCCTTGCGGCAGGAGCGCTTCGGCGGCTTCGACGCGCCACGGTTTCGGCGCGATGCCACCGACCGCCACGCGGCCGCTGCCGTCCTTCTGCAAGATCAAGCCGACCGAGACCAGCGCAAACGCATAGGACGAGCGATCACGCACCTTGTGGTAGATGTGCGTGCCGCCCACCGGCGGCGGCAGGGTTACGGCGGTGATGAACTCGCCGGGCGTGAGGCTGGTTTCGATGTGCGGCGTGTCACCAGGCAACTGATGGAAATCGGCCATGGCGATGCTGCGTGTGCTGCCGTCGGGTTTCACCGTCTCGATCTGCGCATCGAGGGCGCGCATCGCGATGGCCATGTCACTTGGATGGGTGGCAATGCACGCCTTGCTGACACCGATGATGCCCAGCTGCCGCGTGACTCCGCCGAGGGCTGCGCAGCCGCTGCCGGGGTTGCGTTTGTTGCAGGCCTGATGGGTGTCGTAGAAGTACGGGCAGCGGGTGCGTTGCAGCAGGTTGCCGGCGGTGGTGGCCATGTTGCGCAGTTGCCCCGAAGCCCCGGCGAGCAGGGCGCGGGAGAGCAGGGCGTAATCCTTGCGCACGCGCGCATCGGCGGCCAGATCGGTGTTGCGCACCAGCGCGCCGATGCGCAAACCGCCCTCGGGCGTGGCTTCGATCTGATCCAGGCCCAAATGATTGATATCGATCAGATGCGGCGGTGTTTCGATGTCGAGCTTCATCAGATCCAGCAGGTTGGTGCCGCCGGCAATGAACCGTGCGCCTTCGACCTGAGCGGCTTGTGCGGCGGCTGCGGCGGGCGAGTCGGCGCGGCTGTAATTGAACGCTCTCATGCCGATTCCTCCGCGACTTCAGTGATGGCTTCGATGATGTTGGAGTAGGCGCCGCAACGGCAGATGTTGCCGCTCATGCGTTCCTGCAATTCTGCGGCGATCAGCTGCGGCGGTTCGGTCAGGCTCGGGCTGACGTGGCTGGGAATGCCGTCGCGGATTTCCTTGAGCACCGCCACCGCTGAGCAGATCTGCCCCGGCGTGCAGTAGCCGCACTGATAACCGTCATGTTTGATGAACGCCGCTTGCATCGGGTGCAGCGTGTCGGGCATGCCGAGGCCTTCGATGGTGGTGACCTCGCTGCCGTCATGCATCACCGCCAGCCTCAGGCAGGAATTGATCCGCCGGCCATCGGCGATCACCGTGCAGGCGCCGCACTGGCCGTGGTCGCAGCCTTTCTTGGTGCCGGTCAGCTGCAGGTGCTCGCGCAGGGCGTCGAGCAGGGTGGTGCGTGTATCGACGGTCAACTCGCGCGGTTGGCCGTTGACGTTGAGGGTCACTTTGCTCATGGCGGGTTGCTCCAGATTGGCCGCATAGGCCTTGAGGCTGATAAACGGGGGCATCGCAAACGCGGTCGCAGTCACAGCGCCGAGGATCAAAAAACTGCGTCGGGAAATCGTCATGGTTCGATTCCTTGTCTCTCATCAGGCGGCAGGGATCACAGATGGCCCTGTCGGGCGCGCCGGCATGCATGCCAGTCTCGTAAAAGGAGTGACCGCAGGGGAGGGGTAAAGGTTTTGTCGGATTTCGCGCTAAGCGTTATGCGCGCCGTTCATCAATATCAGGCCAACGCAAATCCCTGTGGGAGCGAGCCTGCTCGCGAAGGGGCCGGCAAAGCCAATATCTTCATTGGCTGACCGGACGCTATCGCGAGCAGGCTCGCTCCCACAGGGAAAAATGATGTAGCGGGTTAATGTGCGCCCACCACCATCGAGGTAAACGGCGCCACATACGCCTGCAACGTCACCAGTCCGCCGACCAGGATCGCCAGTACGATCGAGTGGAAGAACACGTAGCGCAGAATCTCGCCCTCATGCCCGTACCAGCGGGTGGCGGTGGAGGCGACCACGATCGATTGCGCGTCGACCATTTTGCCCATCACCCCACCGGAGCTGTTCGCCGCCGCCATCAGCACCGGGCTGATGCCAAGCTGTTCCGAGGTGACCCGTTGCAAGCCGCCGAACAGCACGTTCGACGCCGTGTCCGAACCGGTCAGCGCTACGCCGAGCCAGCCGAGCAGGGTGCCGAACATCGGATAGAAAATCCCCGTCGCCGCAAACGCCAGGCCCATGGTCGCGTCGAGCCCCGAATACCGCGTGAGGAACCCCAGCGCCAGCATCGCCGCAATGGTGATCAACGAAAACCGCACCACCCACAGCGTGCGCAGGTATTGCCTGACCAACTGCGGGATCGAATAGCCCATCAACAGCCCGCCGACAATCGCCGCCAGCAGAATCCCGCTGCCGGTCGCGGTGAGCCAGGTGAATTTGTACACCGCCTCTTCGGCTTTCGGCGCAGCCACCACCGGCGGCACTTTTTCGATCTGCAAGTGCAAGCTGGTGAAGGTTACGGCCGGGGCGAAAATCGGGTTGGCCTCGCGCAGCGGTTTGCCTTGCGCATCGAGCCTGGCCGACTGCGTCACCGGATCAATCGCCGGGCGGGTGTCGAACATGTTTTTGAAGCCTTGGGTGCCCCAGGCAAACACGAACACCGTGAGGATGATCCATGGCATCCACGCACGCATCACCGCCGGCCGCGCCTGATCGCTGAACGCGGCGCTGGCGGTGACTTTTTCTTCATCGACTTTGGAGTTGTCGACGCGCCCCGAGAGCGCCGCCGAGGTGTGAATGGTCGCCGGTTTCCACACCTTCAGAAACAGCGTCAGGCAGGCCATGGAAATCAGCGCAGCGATGACGTCCACCAGCATCGGCCCGTGGTAGTTCGACACGAGAAATTGCGGGATGGCGAAGCTGACGCCAGCCACCAGAATCGCCGGCCACACTTCGAGCATCTTGCGCCAGCCGGCGAAAGCCCAGATCAGCCAGAACGGTACCAGCACCGAGAAGAATGGCAGCTGCCGACCGACCATCATCGACAGCTCCATTTCATCCAGCCCGGTGACTTTCGCCAAGGTGATGATCGGCGTGCCCAGCGCGCCGAACGCCACCGGCGCGGTGTTGGCGATCAGCGCCAGCCCCGACGCCGCCAGCGGCGAAAACCCCAGGCCGATCAGAATCGCCCCGGTCACGGCCACCGGTGTGCCGAAACCGGCCGCGCCTTCGAAAAAGGCACCGAAGCAAAAGGCGATCAGCAGCAACTGCAAACGGCGGTCGTCGGTGATGCGTGCGAGGGAATCCTGCAGCACTTTGAACGAGCCGTTTTCGGTGGTCAGGCGATGCAGAAAGATGATGTTGAGCACGATCCAGCCGATCGGCAGCAGGCCATTCGCCGCGCCAAACAACGCCGCCGAGCCGGCCATGCCCGCCGGCATGTCGAAGGCGAAAATCGAAATCAGCAAGGCCGAGGCCAGCGCCAACAGCGCGGCCAGATGCGCCTTGACGTGGAAAAATGCCAGCGCGGCGAGCATCACCACCACCGGCACGGCGGCCATCAGTGTGGAAATCACTGGATTGCCAAACGGGTCATACACTTGCTGCCAGACCATGGTCCACCTCTGCTTGTTGTTATTGAGGGCGCAGATCCATTGCGTGGGGGTTGGTTGCAAGCAGTATAGGTGGCGTTTCGCCGCTGTTCGGCGATGACGAACGAGGCGACCAACGGTCGATGCTGGCCACTGAATCAACCGCATTTTGCCCGGTCGTATCTGCGGCTGCGCGCACCGCGTGCCGAAAGCGTGGGCAGCGTGGCCGATTCCGTCGTCAAGACCTTGGTTTTAGGGAAGTTCTGAATGAAGCAAGCGACAACGATCCTGTTGACTGTGACCGCCGCCATTCTGCTCGGTGGCTGTGTCGCGGATTTTGATGATGACCACCGCCATGGCCGGCACTACGACCGCGATCACGGTCGCTATTACGACCACGACCGGCGCTGGGATGACCGCGATGACGATCGTCGCGACGGGCGTCGCTACTACCGTGATCGGGATGATGATTGATTGAACGCAAAAGGGCGTCCCGCGATGGGACGCCCTTTTTGTTTAGCCTTCGATACTCAAGAAAAACGAGCGCTCGCCCGGACGCTGGATCGCGCAGGCACGGCGGCCTCGATGTCCAGCAAATGGGTGGCGAGAATGTCGCTCAGAAAACGGAATTGATCGTTGAAGCCGACCACTTCATTGCTGAAGTGATTGCTGGCAGCGGGCATCAGCAGGTCCTCGAACGCTTCGTTGAACACCAGCGCGCGGGCCTTGTGCGACACGACGTGCTGAGCGTAATAGTTGCTGCCGAACACTGGGAAACTCACGCAGAGGGTGACTTGGGTGTGAATCATGTTGTGAACTCCTCGTTGTGTTTCGGATGGCTTAATCGTGCCTTTCATCGGCGGTTGGCGGAAGGCAATCGTGGCGATGGTGAATATCGATGGCGGTGATGGTTGGGTTCTGCGGTGTTGCTGATGCCCTCATCGCTGGCAAGCCAGCTCCCACAGAGGTTTCAGCGACCGCAGGTTTTGTATGCAGACCACAAACTTGTGGGGAGCTGACAAGCCAGCTCCCACAGAGGTTTTCAGTGACCGCAGGTTTTGTATGCAGACCACAAACCTGTGGGGGCTGGCAAGCCAACTCCCAACAGAGGTTCCAGCGACCGCAGGTTTTGTATGCAGACCACAAACCTGTGGGAGCTGGCTTGCCAGCGATGAGGCCGGTGCAGCCACCCTCAATATTCACTGACCCACCTATACTCAAATCCGCCCCCGTTCATCCAAGGAACCAGCACCGTGAACCCGCGTGCGCTGCTGATCGCCGCACTGCTCATCCTGACCGGCTGCGCCAGCTCGGTGCGGGCGCCGGTGATTGCGCCGCGCGCCGTGGTGGTGTCACCGGCCACCTGGCAGCAGATCGACCGGGAAATCGTCAGCGCGTCGCAACAGGCCACCGCGCAGGTCAAGCTGTTCGCCCGTGGCTCGATGGAACATTGGCGCACTCGGGTCTATCAGCAAACTGAAGAAAATTTCATTCCGTGGTTCAGCAGCTACTGGACCCAGGAATGGCTGTCGATGAAAGTCAGCTGGTACACGATCAATGCCGGCGGCGAGCAGGACGCCTCGGCCAAGCGTCTGGCGGCGTATCTGCTTGAGCAATATCAGGAACGGGTGCTGGCGCCGGTGGCGGTGGAGATCGACCCGGACACGATTCTCGCCCAGGCCACCGCGTTCTATGCGCAATTGATGGCGCAGCAGATGCCGTTGATCGCCCAGCGCCACGGGGTGCCGGTCGCGCAGCTCAACGGGCGCTTGCAGAAAGTTCCGGCCATCGCCCTCGGCCCGCCGCCGGCGCGCGATGCCTCGTTGTTTCAGGTCATCAGCACTGAGTCGCTGAATACTTTGCCGGCGTATGCCGCGCTGATCGACAAGATCCACACCGACGGCGGCGCCAAAGGCATCGCCTCGACCGAGGCGGCGATGGCGCCGGTGGCCAAACGCGCGAGTCAGCGCATGGAGGCGGAAATGGCCCCGCGCGGTGCTGCCAGTGCGGTTGCCGCGGCGGCCGGGAAACTCGCGGGTGGATTGATCTCGGTGGGCGTGGCGGGAATTCGCGCGATCATCCAGGCCAATGACCGTCCCGACAGCGAAGCGCTGATCCGCAGCAGTCTGGGCGGGACCTTCGACAAGGCCTGGCTGACGCTGGTGCAAAACCCGACCACCGGGGTGATGGCCGGCACACTGCACATGGCCGGGCAGGTCGAGCGTTATCTGGGTGGCGGCGATGAGCCGCCGGTCGGGCTGGGCGTGAATCGTGTCGAATGGCAACCGCCGCAAGCGACCAGTCAGCAGCTCGAACCCAATCTGCAAGGAGAATGATCATGGCTTACATCGATATTTTCGTGGCGCCGGTGCCGAACGCCAATCACGAGCAGTACAAAAAACATTGTGAAATCGCCGCGCGGCTGTTCAAGGAATACGGCGCCACGGAGGTGATGCAGTGTTGGGGCGACGACGTCCCGGAAGGCAAGCTCACCTCGTTCCCCATGGCGGTCAAACTCAAGGACGGCGAGACCGTATCGTCCGGCTGGCTGATCTGGCCGGACAAGGCTACTCGCGACGCCGGCATGGCGAAAATGATGGAAGACCCGCGCATGCAGCCGGACGTCAACCCGATGGGTTTCGATGGGCAGCGGATGATTTTTGGCGGTTTCAAGAACCTCCTCGAATCCTGAGTGCCTGCAGGACCATTGTGGGAGCGAGCCTGCTCGCGAAGGCGCCCGATCAGAAAAATCCTTGTTGATTGACCCACCGCATTCGCGAGCAGGCTCGCTCCCACAGGGTTAGTGTTGACTGGCTGTGTTCACTCGGGTGACGGGGCGATGCGGCAGCCTTTGCGCTGGCGGATCTGTTCATCGGTCGGGCGTTCGCGGACGAATTCAAAGCGTGCCTCACCGTCGGAGTAAATCACCAGCCAGCCCCATTCCAGCTGGCTTTCATCTTGCCCGGGTTGCGGTGGCCGGGCCCACCACGGTTCTTTGCTGAGGATCTCGCGCATGGCTGCCTCCGGTTGATAGCGATCCTTGAACTATAGCCGCCTGTCACCGGTCGTCAGAACAGGCTGTGTAAAATCGACCGCTGACAGTGAGCCAAGGGGGCAGGGACCATGATCGATGAAGTGCGCAGGGATGAGCCGTTCAAGCGGCTGTTTTTCGCCTTGGACTGCCCGCCGGCGCAGCGCAAGGCAATCGCGCAATGGCGCAGTGAATTGCGCCTGCGCACCGGCAAACCGGTGCCGGCGGATAATTTTCATCTGACCCTGCTGTTCCTCGGCGCCGTGCCGTTGGCGCAGATTCAGCCTGTCTGCGAAGCCGCGGCCCAGGTGCGCACGCCGGGCGCTGCGTTAAGGATTGCTCTGGATCGCCTGCAGGTGTGGCACCGTGCCGGGGTCTTGTCGCTGGCGCCGGAACAAGCGCCGCCGGCATTGTTGCGTCTGGTCTACGCACTGGAACAAGCCATGTTGCCGTTCGGTTTTGAAGAGGCGCCGCGCGAATTTCGCCCGCACCTGACCCTGGCCCGGGAATTTCGCGCACCTGAGCCTGAGGCCGGCACACCGCCGGAATTCTTCCTGCGCGCCGAACGCTTCGCCCTGTTCGAATCGCACAAGGGCCGCTATCGGATTATTCAGGACTGGCCGCTGATCTGATGGCAAAAAAAGGCGCCCGAGGGCGCCTGAAATTCACCTGAACCGAGGAAGCTAGGTGAGGCCGTTCAGAGCAGGGGCAGCGGTGGTAAGGCGCTGCGTGAACGGAAAGGGTTGCGCAAATCGTTCCCACCCTGTGCGGGGAATGCCTCAATGGACGCTTTGTGTGCGCCGTGGAATGGGACGCGGAGCGTCCCGGGCTGCATTCCTTTGCTGTGCGTGGGAACGATCAATTACCGAATTCGATCGCAAAACCTGTGGGAGCTGGCTTGCCAGCGATAGGGCCAGCACATCTAGCGTCATCGTTGTCTGACCCACCGCCATCGCTGGCAAGCCAGCTCCCACAGGGTTTATCAGTGTTGACTGGCGTGGTTATCTACCGAGTTTTACTCGGGTCCAGCCGCGCGTCATGATCCGCTGGGTGGCGATCGGTTGATCCGGCACCGCGTACAGCGTGGCCATCACCGCTTGCGACGGGTAGGAGCCGGGGTCGTTGCGGATCGCTTCGTCCACCAGTGGCGTTGCGGCGGCGTTGGCATTGCTGTAGCCGTTGCTGTTGGTGATTTCGGCGATGATCTCCGGGCGCATCAAGAAGTCCATGAACCGGTAAGCATTCTCGACGTTCGCCGCATCACGCGGGATGGCGACCATGTCGTAGAAGCTGCCGGCACCTTCCTTGGGGATGCTGTAGTCGATCACCACGTTGTTACCTGATTCCACCGCGCGGGCCTTGGCCTGGAGGACGTCACCGGAGTAACCGACCGCCACGCAGATGTTGCCGTTGGCCAGGTCGGAGATGTATTTCGAGGAATGGAAATACGCCACGTTCGGGCGGATTTTCATGAACAGCGCCTCGGCTTCCTTGATGTGCGCGGTGTCCCTGTCGTTCACCGGGTAGCCCAGATAGTGCAGGGCAGCCGGGATCATCTCGGTCGGCGAATCGAGGAAACTGATGCCGCAAGCCTTGAGCTTTTCCGCGTTCTCGGGTTTGAACAGCAAGTCCCACGAGTTGGTCGGCGCGTCGGCACCGAGCACTTCCTTGACCTTGGCCGGATTAAAACCGATGCCGATCGAGCCCCACATGTACGGGAACGCGTGGGCGTTGTCCGGATCGCTGGCGGAGGCGTTTTTCAGCAGCACCGGGTTGAGGTTCTTCCAGTTCGGCAGCTTGGTTTTGTCCAGCGGTTGATAGACGCCGGCCTTGATCTGCTTGGCCAGAAAACTGTTCGACGGCACCACCAGGTCGTAACCGGATTTGCCCGCCAGCAAACGTGCCTCAAGGGTTTCGTTGCTGTCGAAGACGTCGTAGGTCACGCGGATACCGGTTTCGTCTTCGAACTTCTTCACGGTGTCCGGGGCAATGTAATCGGACCAGTTGTAAACCCGCAGCACCTTATCGTTGGCCTGGGCGCCCATGATCATTGCGCCCATCAAGGACAGTGTCAGCAGAGTCCTGCCAAACATTTTCATCGGTACAACTCCCTTCTTTTTATTCACTTCAAGCAAAGGCCCCTCACCCTGACCCTCTCCCGGCGGAGAGGGGACTGACCGAGGGGCCGGACAACATTTGCGCAAACTCGCGAGTGATGCGGATCAGGCAGTCGCCGCACGTTGCGGCTGCCATGCTTCGTTGGCGGTCTGATCCATCGCTTCCTGAATCGCCCGCTTGCGGTTGGCTTCTGCCTTGCGACCGAAGTACCAGACAAGGAAGGTCACCAGCGACACCGCCAGTAGAATCAGGCTGGCCACGGCGTTGATCTCAGGCTTCACACCCAGACGCACCGCCGAGAACACTTCCATCGGCAGCGTCGTGGAGCCGGGCCCAGACACAAAGCTCGCCAATACCAGGTCATCCAGCGACAAGGCAAACGACATCATCCCGCCCGCCGCCAGCGACGGCGCGATCATCGGGATGGTGATCAGGAAAAACACCTTGAACGGCTTCGCACCGAGATCCATCGCCGCTTCTTCGATCGACAGGTCCAGCTCGCGAAGGCGCGCGGAGACTACCACCGCCACATAGGCTGCACAAAACGTGGTGTGGGCGATCCAGATCGTCACGATGCCACGCTCCTGCGGCCAGCCGATCAGTTGCGCCATCGCCACGAACAGCAGCAACAGCGACAGACCGGTGATCACTTCCGGCATCACCAACGGCGCGGTGACCAGACCGCCAAACAGCGTGCGGCCCTTGAAGCGCGTCACCCGCGTCAGAACGAAGGCGGCGAGGGTGCCCAGTGCGACCGCAGCAATCGCGGTGTAGCAGGCGATTTCCAGCGAGCGCAGCACCGAGCCCATCAATTGCGTGTTGTCGAGCAGGCCGACGTACCACTTCACCGACCAGCCACCCCACACCGTCACCAATTTGGAGGCGTTGAACGAGTAGATCACCAGAATCAGCATCGGCAGATAAATGAACATCAGGCCGAAGATCAGCATGAACTTGGAAAAATTGAAGCGTTTCATCCCCGTGCCTCCATCTCTTTGGCCTGGCTGCGGTTGAACAGCAGAATCGGCACAATCAGGATCAACAGCATTACCACCGCCAGCGCAGACGCCACCGGCCAGTCGCGGTTATTGAAGAACTCTTGCCACAGCACGCGGCCGATCATCAGCGTCTCCGGGCCGCCCAACAGCTCCGGAATCACGAACTCACCGACCACTGGAATGAACACCAGCATGCAGCCGGCAATGATCCCGTTCTTGGCCAGCGGCACGGTGATTTTCCAGAAGTTGTTGAAGTTGCTCGAACCCAGATCCTGCGCGGCTTCGAGCAGGCTGTTGTCGTGCTTGACCAGGTTGGCGTACAGCGGCAATACCATGAACGGCAGATACGCGTAGACCACACCGATATACACCGCGGTGTTGGTGTTGAGGATCTCGATCGGCTGATCGGTCAGCCCGGTCCACATCAGAAACGCGTTGAGCAAACCGTTGTTGCTGAGAATGCCCATCCACGCGTATACGCGGATCAGGATCGCCGTCCAGGTCGGCATCATGATCAACAGCAGCAGGACGTTTTGCGTTTCCTTGCCGGTTTTGGTGATCGCGTAAGCCATCGGGAAACCGATCAGCAGACACATCACGGTGCTCAGCGCGGCGACCTTCAGCGAACCGAGGTAGGCCGACAGGTACAGATCGTCTTCGCCGAGCAGGGTGTAGTTGCCGATGTTCAGCAGCAGCTGGAATTTCTGTTCGGCGTAGGTGTAGATCTCCGAGTACGGCGGGATCGCCAGCGCGGCTTCGGAGAAGCTGATCTTCATCACCAGAAAAAACGGCAGCATGAAGAACAGGAACAGCCAGATGAACGGAATGCCGATCACCAGTTTTCGCCCGCTGGGCACCAGGCGCAGGAATTGCTGATTGAAGGTTCTCATGAGCGCAGCACCACGCCGCTGTCGTCTTCCCACCAGACGTAGACCTTGTCGTCCCAGGTCGGCCGTGCGCCACGGCGTTCGGCGTTGGCCATGAACGACTGGACGATCTTGCCGCCGGGCAATTCGACGTAGAACACCGAGTGGCCGCCGAGGTAGGCGATGTCATGCACCTTGCCTTCGGACCAGTTGTAGCGGCCCTCCGGTTGGGTGGTGCTGACGAGCATTTTTTCCGGGCGAATCGCGTAGGTGATCGACTTGTCCTGCACCGAGGTGCTGACGCCGTGACCGACGTAGATCTTCTGCTGCAGATCCGGGCTGTGAATGATCGCGTGGCCTTCCAGATCTTCCACCACGGTGCCATCGAAGGCGTTCACGTTGCCGATGAATTCACAGACCATGCGGCTGACCGGCGCTTCATAGATGTCGACCGGGCTGCCGATCTGGGCGATCCAGCCCAGGTGCATGATCGCGATGCGCTCGGCCATGGTCATGGCTTCTTCCTGATCGTGAGTCACCATCACGCAGGTCACGCCGACGCGTTCGATGATCTCGACCAGCTCCAGTTGCATCTGCGAGCGCAGCTTTTTATCCAGCGCACCCATCGGCTCGTCGAGCAGCAACAGCTTCGGGCGCTTGGCCAGCGAGCGGGCGAGGGCGACGCGTTGGCGCTGGCCGCCGGACAACTGGTGCGGGCGGCGCTTGGCGTATTGGGTCATGTGTACAAGGCGCAGCATTTCTTCGACGCGGGCATCGATTTCGCTGGCGGGCAAACGGTCCTGCTTGAGGCCGAAGGCGATGTTCTGCGCGACGGTCATGTGCGGGAACAGCGCGTAGGACTGGAACATCATGTTGATCGGCCGCTCGTACGGCGGCATGTCGGTGATGTCCACGCCATCGAGCAGAATCCGCCCTTCAGTCGGGCGCTCGAAACCGGCGAGCATGCGCAACAGGGTCGATTTGCCCGAACCCGAGCCCCCCAGCAGCGCGAAGATTTCGCCCTGATGGATCTCCAGGGACACATCGTCCACGGCCACGGTTTCATCGAACTTCTTGGTGACACGATCGACTTTCACCAACACCTTTTTCGGTTGCTGATGACCTTCAAGTGCCTTCCTGTAAGTGCTGGAGGCGTTTGCCATGTGAAACTCCCAACAGGTTTCGTTTGCCTGGCCAATGTGGCCGGGCTTAAGTGGATTGCGGAGCTGCATGAGCATCACTTGTCGAATCACCTTCCCCTGTGGGAGCTGGCTTGCCAGCGATGGCGGTGGGTCAGTCACCACAGATGTTGCAGGTGACGGCCTCATCGCTGGCAAGCCAGCTCCCACAAGGTTTCGCGTTGATCTGACGGGTATTGCTCAAACCGGTCCGGCTTGTTCGGCGCCGCCGTCCTGGCTGCCTGGGTCGTACTTGTTGTTATCACGGGTGTTGCTGTACACGGCTGCCGGATGCGCGCAAGCGCTCCCGACCGCCATGGGGGCAGTAAATCGTTAGGTGTATCTGGGGGGTGTCAGCGCTGGTTGCGTCGCGCCGCCCGTTGTCGGCAGGCCGCGCCGAACGCCTGGAAAATCTTCAGGTAGTTCGGGTTGTCCAGTACTTGCCATTCCGGGTGCCACTGCACGCCGAGGGCGAAGGTCGGGCTGTGCTCGACCGAGATCGCCTCGATCAAGCCATCCGGCGCCACGGCTTCGGCGCGCAGGCCGGGCGCGAGGCGGTCGATGCCCTGGCTGTGAATCGAGTTGACCTGAAACTCACCCGGCAGCTCGAGCGCTTCGAACACGCCGCCCGCGAGCACGGTCACCGCGTGGGCCGGTGCGTATTGCACGGCCGCATCCGGGCTGTCGGCTTCGCGGTGGTCGAGCATGCCCGGCAGCTCATGCACCTTCTGATGCAGGCTGCCGCCAAACGCCACGTTCATTTCCTGAAAGCCACGGCAAATGCCCAGCACTGGAACGCCCGCGGCGATGGCTGCACGTAATAGAGGAAGGGTGGTGGCGTCCCGCGCCGGATCGTGATCCGTACCGGGGGCGCTGGCCGGGCCTTGATAGTGGAAAGGTTCCACGTTCGACGGCGAGCCGGTCAGCAGCAGACCGTCGAGCTGACCGAGCAGGTCGTCGATTTCGGTCAGGCTGCCAAGGGAAGGAATGACCACCGGCAACCCTTCAGCGCCAACGCTGACAGCGCGAACATATTTGTCGCCGCTGATGTGATAGGGGTGCAGGCCAATCTGTTTGACGCACGCAGTAACGCCGATCAATGGCTTGAATGCCATTTTTATTCACCTCGAAGTCTGACACTTGAACGAGCTTTTCCGGAGCTTAGCCTCGTTGATTTTAATTAACAACTGCCATGTAAAAAATTCTAAACGCCGCTCATCCAATCGGTAACGTTTTCGCTGCTCTGGGGCCTGCTTTGCCACGAGAGTGTTAAAAAAAGCCCGAAAAATAAAGGCTGCGGGGCGCTGTGTTCGCTATTGACTTCACTTTGCCTTTCGGATTGACTGGCTGCGTGACAAGGTAGTGAACATAATAATTAACAGCTAAATAGGTGCATCATGTCGGTCCCTCTGCGTACCGTTCAACTCAACGAAGCCAACGCATTCCTTAAGAAATATCCTGAGGTTTTGTACGTCGACCTTCTGATTGCGGATATGAACGGTGTGGTGCGCGGCAAGCGCATCGAACGCACCAGTCTTCATAAGGTGTACGAAAAAGGCATCAACCTGCCGGCCTCGCTTTTCGCGCTGGACATCAACGGCTCCACGGTGGAAAGCACCGGGCTGGGTCTGGACATCGGTGATGCTGACCGCATCTGCTACCCGATTCCCGGCACCCTGAGCATCGAGCCTTGGCAAAAGCGCCCGACTGCACAACTGCTGATGACCATGCACGAGATCGAAGGCCAACCGTTTTTCGCCGACCCGCGTGAAGTGCTGGCCAATGTCGTGCGCAAGTTCGACGACATGGGCCTGACCATTTGCGCGGCGTTTGAACTGGAGTTCTATCTGATCGACCAGGACAACGTGAACGGCCGTCCGCAGTCGCCACGTTCGCCGGTGTCCGGCAAGCGTCCGGTGTCGACCCAGGTCTACCTGATCGACGATCTCGACGAATACGTCGATTGCCTGCAAGACATCCTCGAAGGCGCGAAAGAGCAGGGCATCCCGGCTGACGCCATCGTCAAGGAAAGCGCCCCGGCGCAATTCGAAGTCAACCTGCATCACGTCTCCGACCCGATCAAGGCCTGCGACTACGCGGTGCTGCTCAAGCGTCTGGTGAAGAACATCGCCTACGACCATGAGATGGACACCACCTTCATGGCCAAGCCGTATCCGGGTCAGGCCGGCAACGGTCTGCACGTGCACATTTCGATTCTGGACAAAGAAGGCAACAACATCTTCGCCAGCGAGGATCCCGAGCAGAACGCCGCACTGCGTCACGCGATCGGCGGTGTGCTCGAGACCCTGCCGGCGCAAATGGCTTTCCTTTGCCCGAACGTCAACTCGTACCGCCGCTTCGGCGCACAGTTCTATGTGCCGAACTCGCCGAGCTGGGGCATCGACAACCGCACCGTCGCCGTGCGCGTGCCGACCGGTTCCGCCGACGCCGTGCGCATCGAGCACCGCGTCGCCGGCGCCGATGCCAACCCGTACCTGCTGATGGCCTCGGTGCTCGCGGGTATTCACCACGGCCTGACCAACCAGATCGAACCGGGCGCCCCGGTCGAAGGCAACAGCTACGAGCAGAACGAACAGAGCCTGCCGAACAACTTGCGTGATGCCCTGCGTGAGCTGGACGACAGCGAGGTCATGGCGCGCTATATCGACCCGATGTACATCGATGTGTTTGTCGCGTGCAAGGAAAGCGAACTGGCGGAGTTCGAGAACTCGATTTCTGACCTTGAGTACAACTGGTATCTGCATACGGTCTGAAGATCAAAAGCCCCTCACCCTAACCCTCTCCCAGGGAGGGAGGGGACTGATCGGGGGATGCTCGGACCATCCGCCAACCTGAACGATTTTTGCCGAATCCATATTCGACTCGGTCGTTCAGGTCGGCGCAGATTTTGAGCATCCCCCAATCGGTCCCCTCTCCCCCCGGGAGAGGGCTAGGGTGAGGGCAGCCCTCTCAAGCCAGACACAGAAACCAGACCACCCCCTAATCCCCCTCGTCGAGCCAAAACAATGACCAAAACCCGCAACGACTGGGAACAACGCTTCCAGTCCCTGACCCTCGAAGCCCGCGCCTTCATCAACGGTGAATACCGCCCGGCCATCAGCGGCGAAACATTCGAATGCCTGAGCCCGGTCGACGGCCGTTTTCTCGCCGCCGTCGCCAGCACCGATGAAGCCGACGCCAACCTCGCCGTCGAGGCCGCGCGTCAGTCTTTCAATTCCGGCGTGTGGGCGAAAAAAGCCCCGGCCGAGCGCAAGCGCATCCTGATCCGCTTCGCCGATCTGATCCTGCAGAACCAGGAAGAACTGGCGCTGCTGGAAACCCTCGACATGGGCAAGCCGATCAGCGACTCGATGAGCATCGACATCCCCGCGGCCGCCAACGCGATCCGCTGGAGTGCCGAGGCGATCGACAAGATCTACGACGAAGTCGCCGCCACCCCGCACGACCAGCTCGGCCTGGTCACCCGCGAGCCATCCGGTGTGGTCGCGGCCATCGTGCCGTGGAATTTCCCGCTGATCATGGCCAGCTGGAAATTCGCCCCGGCGCTCGCGGCGGGCAACTCGTTCATTCTCAAACCGTCGGAAAAATCCCCGCTGACGGCGATTCGCATCGCCCAGTTGGCGCTGGATGCCGGCATTCCGAAAGGCGTGTTCAACGTGCTGCCAGGCTTTGGCCACACCGTCGGCAAGGCGCTGGCGCTGCACATGGACGTCGACGTGCTGGCCTTCACCGGCTCCACGGCGATCGCCAAGCAGCTGATGATTTACGCCGGGCAAAGCAACATGAAACGCGTCTGGCTCGAAGCCGGCGGCAAGAGCCCGAACGTGGTGTTTGCCGACGCCCCGGACTTGCGCGCGGCAGCCGAAGCGGCGGCCAGCGCCATCGCCTTCAACCAGGGCGAAGTGTGCACGGCCGGTTCGCGCCTGCTGGTCGAGCGTTCGATCCGCGAGCAGTTCATTCCGCTGCTGGTGGAAGCGTTGCAAGCGTGGAAACCGGGGCATGCCCTCGATCCGGCGACCACCGTCGGCGCCGTGGTCGATCAGCGTCAACTCGACAACGTGCTGCGCTACATCAGCATCGGTCGCGAGCAGGGCGCCGAGCTGATCGCCGGCGGCCAGCGCACCCTCGAAGAAACCGGCGGCCTCTATGTGCAACCGGCGATCTTCGACGGCGTGACCAACGCGATGACCATCGCCCAGGAAGAAATCTTCGGCCCGGTGCTGTCGCTGATCACCTTCGACAGCGCCGAAGAGGCGCTGCAGATCGCCAACGACAGCATCTTCGGCCTCGCCGCCGGCGTCTGGACCAGCAACCTCAGCAAGGCGCACACCTTCGCCCGTGGCTTGCGTGCCGGCAGCGTCTGGGTCAACCAGTACGACGGCGGCGACATGACTGCACCGTTCGGTGGCTTCAAGCAGTCGGGCAACGGTCGCGACAAATCGCTGCACGCGTTCGACAAGTACACCGAGCTGAAAGCAACCTGGATCAAGCTCTAATTCTTTTACAGCGGCGGTCGCCAGCGTCTGGCGGCCATCGGAGAAATTTATGAAACAGCAACACGTCAACAGCTACTACGCCGCCACCCGCAACGAAGTCATCGACTTCCCGACCCTCGAAGAGTCGGTCGAGTGCGACGTCTGCATCATCGGCGCCGGTTATACCGGCTTGTCCTCGGCACTGTTCCTGACTGAAGCGGGCTACAAAGTGACCGTGCTCGAAGCGGCGAAAGTCGGCTACGGCGCCAGCGGTCGCAACGGCGGACAACTGGTCAACTCCTACAGCCGCGACGTCGATGTGATCGAAGCGCGCTACGGTGACAAGACTGCGGAAATTCTCGGCAGCATGATCTTCGAAGGCGCGGATATCATCCGTTCGCGCATCAAGGATTACGACATCCAGTGCGACTACCGCCCGGGCGGTATTTTCGCGGCGCTGAACAAGAAACAACTCAATGGCCTGGCCGAGCAAAAGCGCAGCTGGGAGCGTTACGGCAACCAACATCTGAAGATGCTCGACGCCGCTGACATTCGTCGCGAAGTTGGCTCCGACGCCTATGTCGGCGGGCTGCTGGACATGCAGGGCGGGCACATTCACCCGCTGAACCTGGCGCTCGGAGAAGCGGCAGCGATCGTGCGCTTGGGCGGCAAGATCTACGAGCAATCGGCTGCGGTGGAAATCAAGTACGGCGAGCCAAACATCGTGCGCACCGCCAAAGGCCAGGTCCGCGCCAAGTACCTGCTGATCGCCGGCAACGCCTACCTGCCACAAGGCCTCGACAACCGCGTGACCGCGAAAAGCATGCCGTGCGGCTCGCAGATCGTCGTCACCGAACCGTTGACCGAGCAGCAGGCGCGCAGTCTGATCACCAACAACTACTGCGTCGAGGACTGCAATTATCTGCTTGATTACTACCGCCTCACCGCCGACAACCGTCTGCTTTACGGCGGCGGCGTGGTCTACGGCGCGCGCGAGCCGGACGACATAGAACAACTGATCCGCCCGAAGATCCTCAAGACCTTCCCGCAGCTCAAGGACGTGAAGATCGACTACCGCTGGACCGGCAATTTCCTGCTGACCATGTCGCGCATGCCGCAATTCGGCCGCATCGAGAAAAACGCCTATTACATGCAAGGCTACAGCGGCCACGGCGTCACCTGCTCGCACCTGGCGGGCAAACTGATCTCGGAAATGATCCGCGGCGACGCCGAACGCTTCGACGCCTTCGCCTCGCTGCCGCACATGCCGATGCTCGGCGGCCGCACCTTCTCCGCACCGCTGACCGCCCTCGGCGCCGTCTACTACTCGCTGCGTGACCGCTTCGGCGTTTGATTGACCTCACCGGCGGCGGCCCCAAACCCCGCCGGTTTCACTTATGCAAAAGCACTGATGTCCCTGTGGGAGCTGGCTTGCCAGCGATAGCGGTCTTTCGGCAAAAGGGATGTTGGATATGCCATCCAATCGCTGGCAAGCCAGCTCCCACAGAATTTCTGTATACCCGGAATAATCACCAGCAGGCTCATTTCAGCCACCATCCATCGAACCTGCTGAGCAACACCAGCAAACGTGATTTAATAGCCGCCTTTCACGGTTCCGGGACAAGGGAGCAACGTGATCCGCGCGACTTGCGCGTCACCCGCCACCCACCCCCATCGCCCTTAAGTCGCTCTCACATAAGGCTGTCATGGATACGGGTTCTCGACTCAAACTAGTACGCGAAAGCTACAAACTCTCCCAGCGCGAGCTGGCCCGGCGTAGCGGCGTGACCAATGCCACCATCTCGCTGATCGAACAGAATCGTGTCAGTCCTTCCGTCAGCTCACTGAAAAAGCTGCTCGAAGGCATACCGATGTCCCTGGCCGACTTCTTCACCTTCGACCAGCCGCCGCGCGAACATCAATACGTCTTCCGCGCCAACGAACAACCCGACCTCGGCCGCCACGGCCTGCGCCTGCTCCTCATCGGCGCCTCCGTCCCCAGCCGCCAGATGCGCCTGCTGCGCGAACAATACGCCCCCGGCGCCAGCTCCGGCGACGAGCCGATCGTGCACGCTGAAGGCGAGGAGTGCGGGCTGGTGACGCGTGGCACCGTTGAACTGACAGTGGACGGGCAGGTGAGTGTGCTGAGCGCGGGGGACGGCTATTACTTTCCGACCACGTTGCCGCACAAGTTCCGCAATATCGGTGCGGATGAGGCTGAGATCATCAGTGCGAATACGCCGGCGAATTTCTGATCCCGATCGCTGACTGAACGGCCCGTTTCGACTGACTCAGGCCGTTTTTTTGCTGCCATTCGTCAGCCGCACCGCATTTTCACCCCGCGCCTGCTTCCAATGCGTAACTCACCCCCGCAAAGGAAACAGCCAACATGCGCCCAGTCAACTTCGCAGCACTGACCCTCGCCACTCTGTTATCCGCCACCTCCCTCTACGCAACGGCCGCCAACGAAACCCCGGCGCCGACCGCCAACGACGGCAACAGCCAGACCAACCCGAGCGCGCCGGAAGACATTCATTCCAACGGCGCCACCGTGCCGAAGGGCACGCAGGGCAATACCACCAATAACGATGGCTCGACACCCTCGGGCGGTAAGCCCAGCGGTTCGAAACAATCGAACGACAGCGGCACCAGCAGCGGCGCCGGCGAAGGTTAGGCGCGTTTCGAATGCAGCAAGCCCGGCATGTAGCCGGGCTTTTTTATGGGCAAATCCTGGATGACTGAACGCTATTTCGCCTTCCAGTTGCCCCCGCTGTTTTCACAGTCGATCTTCGCCTGCTCCAGATGCTCACCGCCGTAGTAATACGTAGTTACTTGCGCGTTGTCTGGCAGATTGAGCGGTTGGGCGCTTTTGTCTTTGCTGGTGGAATGCGGGTTGGCCAGGGATTCCTGGGTGAGGCGGGCGGTGCAGGTGGCCTGGTAGTGGTCTTCGCAGCGCTGGACTTTTTTCTTGGTGGCGTTGAGGGTGTCTTTGCTCTCGTTGCTGCATGACCAGTTGATCGAGTCCACCGGCACGCCTTCGTATTCGTAGCAGCTGTGGGTTTCCACGGCGGGCACTGCGGCGCTCGAAGAGCGGGTCTGCACGTCGCAGCCTTCGGCCATGACGCAGGTGGGGATGATGGCGAACGTGGCGATCAGCAACAGCAGTCGGGTTTTCATCGGCAGTTCCTCTCCAATGGCGCCGCGTCTGACCGGTGATTGGGCGCTTGTCTGCTTTCGAGGTGGCGAAGGCGTGCAGGGTTCCATCGGCTTCACGACGGGTGATCTTCGCGTACACTGCGCAACAATCAGAAACATTCAGCGCCCAAGGATTGGACCGTCGCCATGATTGAAATCGGCCGCCGCAACATCGCCCCCGCTTCGCAGCATCCGTTTCACGATATCTATCTTTTTCACATCGACCCCGCAAAACCCGAGACGCCGTTCTGCTTCGAGCAGTCGATGGGCGGCGGGCACATGGAACATGGCGGGGCGCGATTTCTTGCGCTGGATGAACTCGACGCATGGTCCGGCGACTGGCGCGATCACTTGAGCAAAGCCGATTGCGCCTGGGTGGCCGAGTTGATCGATACCAACCCGCACGCCGATCAAGCGACGCTGGTGGGGCTGATTCTTCAGCGTCACGCAGAAACCGCGCGGCCGGTCGGGCGCTGGAAAGCCCTCGGCCACTGGCTCAAACGCAATATCCACGTCGGCGGCCGTTACGGCATCTGACCTTCGGAGATTCTTATGACGCAAACCCTCGAACGCGCTATCGCCATCGCCGCCACGGCCCACGCCGGGCAAGTCGACAAGGGCGGCGCGCCGTACATTCTGCATCCACTGAAAGTCATGTTGCGCATGACCACGCTGGAGGAACGCATCGTCGCTGTGCTGCACGATGTGGTCGAGGACTGCGGCGTCAGCCTGGATGATTTGCGCAAGGAAGGCTTCAGCGAAGAGGTATTGAGCGCTATCGAATCCGTGACCAAGGTGCCCGGCGAATCCTACGAGGATTTCGTCGACCGCGCCGCGCAGAACCCGATCGGTCGGGCGGTGAAACTGGCGGATCTGGAGGAGAACAGCGATCTCTCGCGGATCACCTCACCGGGTTGGGAGGATCTGGAACGGATCGAAAAGTATCGGCGAGCAATCGGACGGTTACGCCGATAAAGAAAAGTTAACGCTGATTTCTTTGGTGCATTTGTGAAAATAACAATTGAAAAATTACCCTTTGAATTGCTTCGGTCGAATAAATGGGAAAAACCATGGGACAGTTATGTCGCAGAGCAGTTAAAGCTAACCGGGAATTTTGACGATATCATAAAAGGTCATCCGGATTTGGCGGATATTCCGAAAGTGGCCGCGAGGAAAGAAGTTGCGAAAAGTATTTATGCTGCCGGTAAGCAGCCAGATTTGTTAGCTCAGCGATTCGATCCAAAGACTGTAATGGGCTCTGTCGGAGAGGCATTAACAGAGTTGTTGTTACCAGGTGAAGAGGTGCCTGTAAATAATCCGGGGTATGATGTCAGCTATAACGGTAATTACATTGAGGTGAAAAGCACAGTTGGATCTCGCGTGAAGCTGAGCAATGTGCAATATCGACAAGCTCATTTTTTGATAATGCATCGGTTTCACCGAGAGCTTGGTAGTTATTATAATTCTTATCTCATCCCGGTTGACATTATACGTTGGCACAAGCCTGACAGAACAACCAATGTTACTGTTGATATTAGAAAAGATGTTTGGGCGCGGGAATTGACGATTACGCCTGATAGGATAGTAAGTTTTTATAAATTAATTAATGAATATGCTGTCGAAGGCAGAGGCTTTAAGCACTGCGATGGATGCTCCAATAAGATTCTAACTACCGAAGGAATCAATATTTCTGCGATTACAGACCCTTGCAAAAATTGTGTATGGGATAAATGGGAGAAGCGCTATGCTTATTACTCCATTGATATGCCCGTAAGAGAGAAAGCAAAAGGTTCGGTGACTCTTCCAAGTACCTTCAGTTTTACACTGGAGCGTAGAGGGAAATTTGATGAAGATTGGAGTTTTTCTTTTAAGCGAAAAATAAAGAACGGAATGCGGTTTACGGGTAGTGCACCTGCGAGAATGCACGTGGGAAGTGAGGGCGCAGATATTTATTTCTCCCCGGCTCTATACCCAAGTTCCAGCGTTCAAGTCAAGCCTGTCAATTTCGATTTTTGCGATTTTTACAGAGAAATGCAGAACTACTATGGTAGTGAAGTTTTCCTGCGAGAGTTTTATTTTGGTTATACAGCGACTGAAATTCAGGTGATGGTGAAGGTTGGAATGGCTCAAAACCATGGAGACGGGATGTACAAAAAATTTTCCCGTCTTGACGGGCATGGGCTCCATCCAAGTTTGATTAAGTTGTTGAATAAGCTGGATGCTTTCAAATTGTCGATCGAAACAGTTGGGCAGTCTGCTTCGCAGGTGACTGGCTGATTTAGTTTGAGTCAGCCGTTATACAGTATTCCAGTAAGTTACCGCTCGACCAATATTGGACGACTACCTTTTGATAGCCAGGAAGGCGACTATGAAATCTATTGTGTGTTTGTTGATCTCTGCCGGTTTCGGCGCGCTGTTGCAGTTCGAAGGCGTGCCCCATGGCTTGCTGCTGGGCTCGATTATCGTCACCGCAGTGTTCGCCAGTAAAACCGGTATCGCACCGGCGACGCCTTATGGACTGGGCTACATCCAGGTCACGTTGGGTATCGCCACCGGGCTGATGTTCGAAGCCTGGGACAGCGCGACGGCTTCCGCTCTATTGCCCAGCCTCGGTGTATTGCTGATCTGCCTCACTGTGCAGATCGCATTGGCCGGATGGTGGCTGACGCGCGGCGCCGGCTGGAATCGCACCGATGCGCTGCTGGCGGTTTACCCCGGCGCACTCGCGGCGGTGTTCGATCTGCTCGAGTCGGAAAAGGCCTCAAGCAAGGTCATCATCGTCCACCTGATGCGCTTGCTGCTGATCACCGTGCTGGTGAGTTTGCTGATTCCCGGCCAGGCCGTCATCGCGGTTGCCGCTGGCGATCCGTTGACGACAGGCATGGCGCTGACCGCGTGTGCTGTCATCGCGCTGAGCGTACTGCTCGGCCGCCTGCTGCTGATGATCGGCGTCCCGGCACCGTTCATGCTTACGGCGATCATCATCACGGCGGTGTTTGTAAAATCAGGATGGCTGCACGGTTTTCATATGCCGGACTGGAGCCTCAACCTGGCCGCGCTGATTCTTGGCGTGCGCATCGGCTCACGGTTCCAGGGTCTCGGCTTCGCCGAACTGGCCCGGCACGGGCGCACGGCGCTGGTCTCGGTTGGCGTGATGATCGTGGTCGCGGCGGTGTTTGCCGAAGTCGCGGCGCGGTGGCTGGGCAACGATCCGCTGTCGTTATGGCTCGCTTACATGCCCGGAGCGATCGAGACGATCGCGATTGTTGCGTTTGGTGGCGGGCTGAATGTGGTGTTTATCCTGACGCATCATTTGAGCCGGATGGTGTTGCTGCACTTTGCGCCGGCGTTGTGGGTGCAATTAAGGCGGGTCCGCCAGGAAATTTGAACCAGGCCAGTGATGTCGGGCTATTGCGGCGTGTCAGTCAGAGCCATCCCCTCACCCCAGCCCTCTCCCCAAGCGGGGCGAGGGGAAAGGGAGCCGATCTCGGTGCTGTTCGAAATTTGAGTTCGGCTCGATATCTCGGGTCGGTGTAACTCAAACATCCAACGCGGTCGGCTCCCTCTCCCCAAGGGGGCGAGGGGGGAAGGGAGCCGATCTCGGTGCTGTTCGAAATTTGAGTTCGGCTCGATATCTCAGGTCGGTGTGATTCGAACATTCAACGCGGTCGGCTCCCTCTCCCTCCGGGAGAGGGCTGGGGTGAGGGCGATGCGGCGCTAGCGGATGTGTGCGGCGAAGCCTTCGCTATTCGGAGCAATATCTTCCTTCAACGTCAGCGCCGGAATCTCATACTCCCCGCCATTCTGCTGCCGAAACCCGATCGGCCTTGCACTCCACAACTCATCCAGCCGCCGCCCCAGTTCCTCGGTGGTCTCGGCATACCGCGCTTCATCCATACGACTAGTCCGATACACCACAAACGGCGGTACCACCTCAAAACCGGGGTAGTACAAGATCCCGTGCTGGATCGGAAACAGCAGATCATCCATCGGCCCGTTGATCCCGCGTGGGCTGTAGTGGGATTCCCAGCCGCCGGTGGTGACCATCAGCATCGCGCGTTTGCCTTTCATTTTGCCTTCGCCGTAACGCTCGCCCCAGCGGCTGTCGGAATGTTCGCCGACGCCGTAGGCAAAGCCGTAGGCGTAGACACGGTCGACCCAGCCTTTGAGGATCGCTGGCATGGTGAACCACCACAGCGGGAATTGCAGGATCAGCGCGTCGGCCCACTGCAGTTTCTCCTGTTCGCGGGCGATGTCGGCGGCCTGGGTGCCGTCGGCGTAGGCGCGTTTTGAATCGAGGGAGGCGTGGAACGGTTGCGACGGGTCACGCTGCGGTGCGTCGTCAGCGTCGAGGGTGGTTTTCCAGTTCATCGCGTAGAGGTCGGAGACTTGCACGCTGTGGCCGGCGGCTTGCAGGCGCTGGACGGTGAAGTCCTTGAGCGAGCCGTTGAGGGAAGTCGATTCGGGGTGGGCGTAAACCAGTAATACATTCATGGTGAGAAGCTCCGTTGGTTGATGGCTGCAGGATCGGCGCTTGCCCGGTATATTGGAAATGAATGTCTGATATGTCTGGTATAGCCATGAATAATTTGAGACGGCTGGATATCAATCTGTTGCTGACCCTGGATGTGCTGCTCGCCGAGCACAACGTCACCCGCGCGGCGCGGCGGCTGAACCTGTCGCAGCCGTCGGTGAGCGTGCATCTGGCCAAGTTGCGCGACATTTTCGGTGATCCGTTGTTACTGCCCGGCCCGCGAGGCATGCGCCCGACCGCGCGGGCCGACGAGTTGCGCGAGCCGTTGCGTGAAGCGCTGGAGGCGTTGGAGCGGGCGGTGGCGCCGGCCAGTGCGTTCGACCCGGCGCAGGCGACGCACAGCTGGAAAATCGCCGCGACCGATTACGGCGAATCGACCGTGGTGCTGCCAGCGTTGAGCGGCTTGCGCGAACAGGCACCGGGCACGCGGCTGGCGGTGATCGACCTGCACCCGCAACAACTGGTGAAAGAGGCCGAGCAGGGCGTGTTCGATCTGGCGCTGCACATCAGCGAGGACGCGCCGCCGGAACTGCATCGACGACCGCTGTTTCAGGAGCGCTACGTGCTCGCCGGGCGCATCGGCCATCCGCACCTGCAATCGGCGCCCACGCGTGAACGGTTCTGCGCGCTGGAACACGTATTGGTATCGAGGGAGGGTGGGGGCTTTTTCGGGGTGACCGACCGGGCGTTGGCCGATGTCGGCCTGAGGCGCAACGTGGTGTTATCGGTGCCGCATTTTCTGATGGCGATGTCGGTGTTGGTCAGCACCGACCTGGTGGCGATGCTGCCGTCACGGCTGGTGCGCGGCAATCCGGCCTTGCAGGTGGTCGACGCGCCGCTGGCAGTGCCGGGCTATGAAATGGCGATGTTCTGGGGCGAACGCTCGCACCGCGATCCGGCGCACAAATGGCTGCGCGAGCATCTGCTGAAGTCAGTCTGAACCGTGATCAGGCGTGGACCAGCGCCACTGCAAACGACACGACGATCATGCACGCGAAGGCGAAATTGAGATTCATGGGGTGTTCATCCTGAGCCGTTTGAGAGTGGGGCCATTGTGAACAGGCGCCCGGCAAAAAAAAAATTCGCCTTGTTGATTCCAATGATCGAAACAATTGATGGCCGCTGCGTTTGTATTTGCCCGAAGCTTTCGCTAGCCTTCAACAAACCTGCAACTACAAGCACAAACAGGCATAACCATGCACGATCATTCCATCGCCGAATTGCCCTCGCTGCGCCGGCAGAAAATCCTCCTGCTGCTTGAGCGCGACGGTAAAGTCATGGCGTCCGAGCTGAGCCAGCATTTTGCGGTATCCGAAGACACCATCCGCCGCGACCTCGCCGAACTGGACAACGCCGGGCTGGTGCAGCGCGTGCACGGCGGGGCGTTGCCGCGGCCGAAGGACTCGGGCAAGGATTACTTCACCCGACTCGATGAAACCGATGAAGTCAAAGTACGCCTGGCGCAACTGGCGGCGCGGCAGATTGAGGATGGGCAGATTGTGCTGTTCGACTCCGGCTCGACCACGTTGCAGGTGGCGCGCTCGCTGCGTGCCGATATCAGCATTACAGCGGTCACCGCTTCGCCGATGACGGCGATCGCCTTGTCCGAATTTGAAGGGGTGAAAGTGATTCTTGCCGGCGGGCAGCTGAACCCGCGGACGATGGCGGCGGGTGGGCATGAGGCGCTGCGTCTGTTGGGCGGGATCAAGGCCGATCTGGCGATAACCGGTGTGTGTGCGATTCACCCGGAGGTGGGGATCACCTCGCTGCATTTCGATGAAGTGCCGGTCAAGCAAGCGATGCTCGATGGCGCGGCGCGGGTGATTGCGGTGAGCTCGGCGGACAAGCTTGGCGCGGTCGAACCGTTTGTGGTGGCGCCGTGTACGCGGTTACACATGTTGATCACCGAGCGGCATGTGGCGTCGGGGAGTGTCGAGGATTATCGGCGGTTGGGGATTGTAGTTCAGCAGCTTTCCGATTGAGTTTATCGGGTGTGGCTGATGGCCCTATCGCTGGCAAGCCAGCTCCCAGAGGTTTTGATGGTGTACATAAACTTGATACGCCACGATCACTGTGGGAGCTGGCTTGCCAGCGATGGGGTCAGCATGATCAACACATCTTTCAGCGCAACTTTTCAAGCATCTGGTAATACCACATCCCCGCCGCCAGCAACGGGTTGCCGAGCAAATCGCCCATCGGCACGCGGATGTGCTGGCAGGCGGCGAAGGTGTCGAACTGGTCCAGCTGCCCGGTGATCGCCTTGCTCATGATCTCGCCCATGATGTGGGTGGTGGCGATGCCGTGGCCGGAATAGCCCTGGCAATACCAGACGTTGTCCGAAAGCTTGCCCAGTTGCGGAATGCGGTTGATGACGATGCCCATCGCGCAGCTCCACTGATAGTCGATCTGCACGCCTTTGAGCGCCGGGAACGTCTGCTCGATGCACGGGCGCAATTCCGCGGCAATGTCGCGTGAATCCTTGCCGCTGTAGTTGGCGCCACCACCGAACAGCAAGCGGCCGTCGGCGGTCAGGCGGTAGTAATCAAGGACGAAACGGCAGTCATACACGGCAAGGTCCTGCGGGTTGATCTGCCGCGCCAGTTCGCCCAGCGGTGCGGTGGTGACGATGCCGCCCATGGCCGGGAAAATCTTGCCCTTGAGCTGGCCCGGTTCGAGCTTGTGATAAACGTCGCCGGCGAGCATCACCTGATTGGCGTCGATCTGCCCGTGAGCGGTGCGCACGCCGGGCCTGTCACCGTGAATGATCTCCAGCACTTCGCTGTTCTCGAAGATCAGCGCACCAAGACTTTCCGCCGCCCGCGCTTCGCCGATGCACAGGTTGAGCGGGTGCAGGTGCATGTTGCGGGTGTTCTTGATGGCGCCGTGATAAAGCTCGCTTTGCAGCAGCTCGCGGACCTGATTGCGGTCGAGCAGGCTGACCTCATCGCCCAGCCCGCGACGCACGGCTTCTTCATAGTCACTGCGCAGGCCGGTCATGTGGCCGGGCTTGTACGCCGCGTGCAAATGGCCGTGTTTGAGGTCGCATTCAATGGCATATTTTTCGACGCGCTGTTGGATGATTTCGTGCCCGCGCCAGCGCAGGTGCCAGATGAAATCATCGACGTCATCACCGAGTTTTGCGCGCATCTGTTTGCGCATCGCACCATCGCCGGACAGGCTGCCGGTGACCTGACCGCCGTTGCGCCCGGTGGCGCCCCAGCCGATCTTGTGGCTTTCGACGATGGCGACTTTCAGGCCTTTTTCCGCGAGTTCGACAGCGGTGGCGACGCCAGTGAAACCGCCGCCGATGATCACCACGTCCACCGAGTGTCGGCCTTGCAGGGTCGGGTAATCGGTGTCGCGATTGAGGGTGGCGGTGTAGTAGGAATTGCAGCGTTGAGTCATGTCTCGGTCCACACAAATTAAGGAGTCGGAGTGCGATCCCCTGTGGGAGCTGGCTTGCCAGCGATAGCGGAGTGTCAGTCAACGCTTATGCCAGATGTGCCGGCCCCATCGCTGGCAAGCCAGCTCCCACAGGGTTGAGTGGTGGGGCTTCACGCCTCGGTGAGGTACCAGCGCCAATCCTGCTCACCCACCTCGGCCATGAACTGCCGGTACTCGGCACGTTTCACCGCCAGATACACACCCAGAAACTCCTGCCCCAGGGCATCCCGCGCCCACACCGAATTCTCCAGCGCCTGCAACGAAGTCAGCCAGTCGGTCGGCAATAACTCCTTGGCCTGCGCATAGCCATTGCCCTCGACCGGCGCACCCGGATCGAGGTCTTCACGAATGCCGCGATGAATCCCGGCAAGAATTGCCGCCGCCGCCAGATACGGGTTGGCGTCGGCGCCGCAGATGCGGTGTTCGATGTGCCGGGTGTGTGCCGGGCCGCCGGGCACGCGCAAGCTGACGGTGCGGTTGTCGACGCCCCAGGTCGGCGCCAGCGGCGCATAGCTGTTGGCCTGGAAACGCCGATAGGAATTGGCGTTCGGGCAGAACAGCAACAGCGAATCGAGCAACGAAGCGAGCATGCCGCCAATCGCCGTGCGCAGCAGCGGCGTGCCGGCCGGATCTTCCGAGGCGAACAGATTGCGGCCTTCTTCATCGGCGAGGCTGACATGCATGTGCATGCCGGTGCCGGCCAGATCATCGAACGGCTTGGCCATGAACGTCGCCTGCATGCCGTGCTTGTGCGCCACCGCTTTGACCAGCCGTTTGTAGCGCACCGCCTGATCCATCGCCGCCAGTGCATCGCCGTGCTCGAGGGTGATTTCCACCTGTCCCGGTGCGTACTCGGAGATCGCCGTGCGCGCCGGAATGCCGTGCAGTTTGCAGGCGCTGTAGAGGTCGGCGAGGAACGGTTCGATCTGTTCGAGTTCGCGCAAACCGTAGACCTGAGTGTGTCGCGGTCGGCCACCGTCAGCGTCCAGCGCCGGTTGCGGTCGGCCGTTGTGATCGCGTTTGGCGTCGAGCAGATAGAACTCCAGCTCGCAAGCCATGATCGGGTGCAAACCCTCGGCTTTCAGGCCGTCGATGACTTTGATCAGCAAGTGTCGCGGGTCGGCAATGCTCGCTGGCAGGCCTTCAGTCGGGTGCATGCTCACTTGCACCGCAGCGGTCGGAATCTGCCGCCACGGCAGGCGCACCAGGCTACCTTCCAGCGGATAGGCGCGGCAGTCGATGTCGCCGACGTCCCAGACCAGACCGGAGTTTTCCACGTCTTCACCCTGCACGGTCAGGCCGAGGATAGTGCTCGGCAACGGCCGGCCGCTTTCGTACACGGCGAGCAGTTCTTCGCGGTGCAACAGCTTGCCGCGCGGCACGCCGTTGGCGTCGAGGATGAACAGCTCGATCATGTCGATATCGGGGTTTTGCGCAAGGAACAGACGTGCGTCTTCAAGGGCTGCGAATTTCATGGCAATCACTCACGGGGGCGCCGCACAGGCGCGCAGAATCGGGCCGGACACGACGCGGCAAAAGGCGTAGGTGTCCAGGCAGAGATATCAGGAAGTAGAAGACTGTCGCGGGTTTTTAACCGGCGCGATCAGACGGGCAGGGCGATATCCGGCGGGCGTGCGGAGTGACGCAGCTTGGAGCGGCGCAGGGCCATGGGCAGATTGACAATACGGTTCATACGGCGCTCCTGACGAGGGCGCGCGAGGGTGAGACGGACAACAAATGTGGTTGTTGAGGTGACGTACTCATAACGCGTGTTTCCGTTGGCGGAAAACGTCGGTGGCGGGGCTGACCCGCCGACCTGTGTGCCCGGATAGTAATGGGGAATCCGCGGGCGTGTAAACGGGAGATTATCGGGCTGCGCTTCAGCGCATCAGGTGAAAGCCCAGCCCGGCGAGGGCGCAAACGATCAGCACGCTGATCACCCCTCGCTTGAACACGAACAGCGCCACCGCCGCCGCCATCGCCAGAACGATCGAAAACACATCGACGGCGCCGGCAAAACCGTTCGGCCAGAACACGTGGTAGGCAAAGAAGCACGCCAGATTGACGATCACCCCAACCACGGCGGCGGTGATGGCGGTCAGCGGTGCGGTGAACTTCAGTTCGTTGTGCGTCGATTCCACCAGCGGCCCACCGGCGAGGATGAACAGGAACGAGGGCAGGAAGGTGAACCACGTCACCAATGTTGCCGCCAGGGCGCCAGCGGCAAAGGCATGCTCGGGGCCGAACGTCGGTTGCACATAAGCGCCGACGAAACCGACAAATGCCACCACCATGATCAGCGGCCCGGGCGTGGTTTCACCGAGGGCGAGGCCGTCGATCATCTGCGTCGGGGTCAGCCAGCCGTAGTGGCCGACCGCACCCTGATAAACGTACGGCAGCACCGCGTACGCGCCGCCGAAGGTCAGCAACGCAGCTTTGGTGAAAAACCAGCCCATTTGCGTGAAGGTGCCGTTCCAGCCGAACCATGCCGTCAGCAGCGCCATCGGCAAGCACCACAACGCCGCGCCGATCAGCGCCAGTTTCCACAGTTTCGCCGGTTTGAAACGGGCGTGCTCCGGTGTTGGCGTGTCGTCATCGATCAGCGCCGGGCCGAAGGATTTGCCGCTGTTGCGCGGGCTGGCAGCGTTGAAACGCTGCGGGGCGAAGCGTCCGCCGAGATAGCCGATCAGCGCCGCGCCGAGCACGATCAGCGGGAACGGCGCATTGAACGCGAAAATCGCTACGAACGACGCTCCGGCGATTGCCCACAGCCAGGCGTTCTTCAGCGCACGCGAGCCGATGCGATGGGCCGCATGCAGGACGATTGCCGTCACCGCTGGTTTGATTCCGTAAAACACACCAGCCACGGCGGGCATGTCGCCGAAGGCGATGTAGACCCACGACAGTGCAATCAGGATGAACAGCGACGGCAGCACAAACAGCACACCGGCAACCACTCCGCCCCACGAACGATGCAGCAGCCAGCCGATATAGGTCGCCAGTTGCTGGGCCTCGGGGCCGGGCAGCAACATGCAGTAATTGAGTGCGTGGAGGAAACGCTTCTCCGAAATCCAGCGGCGTCGCTCGACCAGCTCCTGATGCATGATCGCGATCTGCCCGGCCGGCCCGCCGAAGCCGATGCAGCCGAGTTTTAGCCAGAAGCGCCAGGCGTGTTGCAGGGTGATGGGGGCGGGGCGCGGCGAAGCTTCGGGGCATGGGTTCAAGTTCGGGTCCTGCGATGGGATCGGCGGAGCGGGTATCTAAGCAGGTTTTGGTTCATCTGTGGTGGTCAAACCGCGGCCCCTCACCCCAGCCCTCTCCCGAGGGAGAGGGAGCTGACCGAGGCGTCTGGCGTTATGCATCGACCTGGATGACCGTGTTGATTATGAGAACAAGCATCCCGGGCCAGTGCCGAAACGTGTCGCTTATGGATTCACTACAGCACCATCGCGTCGGCAGAGCTCGCAAGCATCCCCCAATCGGTTCCCTCTCCCTCGGGAGAGGGCTAGGTGAGGGGCTACGATGTCTGACCCACCCCAAACCCCCGCGCCGAACTGATCGGGTGTCGGTCTGACGATCATTGAACGGTCCCGTTTGCGCGCTGGGGGTGGCCCGTCAGCCCCCGGTCATGTTCATGAACCGCACCACCTGCACATCATCGTTGACTTCGAAATTGTGCCGGTACGGTTTCAGTTTCATCGCCTCGATGATGGCTTTTTCCAGGCGTTGCGGTTGCCCCGGGTGCGCGCGTAGCACCGCTTTCAGGTCCATCGAGTGCTCGTTACCCAAACACAACAACAGTCGGCCTTCGACAGTCAGCCGCACGCGGTTGCAGGTGGCGCAGAAGTTGTGGCTGTGCGGGGAGATGAAGCCCAGGCGTATTTCCGGGGCTTCGGCCAGGCGCCAGTAGCGCGACGGGCCTTGGGTCGATTCGGCGGAGTCGATCAGGGTGTAGCGCTCGGCGATTTTCTCGCGCACCTGGGCGCTGGAGAAAAACGACTCGGCGCGGCTGTGTTCGCTGATGGTGCCCAGCGGCATTTCTTCGATGAAGGAAATGTCGAGCTGCCGATCGATGGCGAAGCTCACCAGATCGTTGATCTCATGATCGTTGCGCCCCTGCATCACCACGCAATTGAGTTTGGTGCGGGTAAAACCGGCCTTGCGAGCAGCGTCGATGCCGTCGATCACCTGGGCCAGATCACCGGTGCGGGTCAGTTCCTTGAAGCGCTGCGGGTCGAGGCTGTCGAGGCTGATGTTCAGGCGCTTGACCCCGGCGTCGAACAGCGGCGCGGCGAGTTTGCCCAGTTGCGAGCCGTTGGTGGTCAGGCACAGTTCGCGCAGGCCGGGCAGGGCGGCGATCTGCTCGCAGAGCTTGACCACGCCGGGACGGATCAGCGGCTCGCCACCGGTGAGACGGATCTTGCGTGTGCCGAGGGCGACGAAGCTTTGCGCGACCTGAAACAACTCTTCGAGCGTGAGGATCTGCTGGCGCGGCAGGAACTGCATGTCTTCGGCCATGCAATAGACGCAGCGGAAGTCGCAGCGGTCAGTCACCGACAGGCGCAGATAATCCACGCGGCGGTTGTGACCATCGATCAATTCACGCTCTGTCATGGATTCGCCTCGGGGATGTCAGGTGCGGCCAAATGGCGCAGTTGCGCAGGGTAAGGTCCGCACGGACTACCGTCCAATCACTCTGGCTGACCGGCTGATTGATGCGCTCGATGATGCCGTCATTGCGCACCGAACATCGCCGTCCAGTAGATGCCGGCGGCGCTTTTCGGATCGGTCGCGTACGCCGCGCCAAGTTCCTTGTACTGCGGATTCATCAGGTTGGCGCAGTGGCCGGGGCTGGCGAGCCAGCCGTCGACGACTTTGCCGACGGTGTCTTGCCCGGCGGCGATGTTTTCGCCGACCAGTTGCCCGCTGTACCCGGCGAGTTCGGCGCGGTCGCCGGGGGTACGGCCATCGCGGTCCTTGTGATCGAAGTAATTGTTGTTGGCCATGTCGCGGCTGTGATCCTGCGCCACCGTGCCCAGCGTCGCGTTCCACGCCAGCGGTGCGGCAGCGGCGAAGGCCTGGTCGCCGCATTGGCGCGGCTGGCTGCGGGCGGCGTTGAGTTGGGTGAGCAGTTTCTGCCCTTCGCTTTGTCCGTCGCCGAGCTTCGCCGAAAGCAGTGGCCGTGCAAGGACGATGCGCCAATCACGATCGACACGGTTCACCCCGATATCGACGAACTGCGGATCGAGCACCACCTGACAGAAACTTTCCTTGATCGCTTGCATCGCCGACGCCGCGTCGCGCGGGCCGTTAAGGGTGATCGCCTGGACGTTGACCATCGGGTAGCGGGCACTGGCCATGGCTTGCTGCAAATCAACCGCGCCGCTGGCCGGCAGGCGCAGGCGTGGGTCGGCGGAGAGCGGCGGCAGTTCATTGGAGGCCTGCTTCTCGCAACGCTGCGGCTGGCTGCGATAGCTGTTGATCGACTCGATCAATTGCAACTCATCGGCAGCGACTGCCGAGGCGGCGAAGACAATGCCCAGCGATAACCCGGCAAGACGCAAAACGGATGGCATGAAGCGCATGGAAATCTCCCTGGTGCTGAATGCGCCCATGATGCGCGAAAGGCCCCCGGTGGGTGCAATGTCTTTTTTCCGCATACAGCGGTTTTTTTATCCAGGATGTTTCTCCCGGCTTGGCCGGCTACACTCTGCGCAGACCCCGGAAACCGGGCGTCTCACCGACGAAACATCCAGCCCGGAACGGGCGCTGCCGGAAGGACTGACATGGGATTGCAAGGCTTGGCGGGTTGTCTGGTATTCACTCTTTGGGCAGGCGCGGCATGGGCCACCGGACAGGCGCCGGTCGAGGCCAGGGCCGAAGAGAAAGCGCAGGTGCTGGAGGAGAAAGCGGCGGACAAGGTCAGTAGCGCCCCGGCGCCAAAATCCGAAGCGATCACCCCGACCGAGGCACAAGCGGTTGACCCGGCCGGCGCGGCGCCGCTGGACGATCCGCTGACCTGCCTGGCGCGCAGCATCTATTGGGAAGCCAAGGGCAAGGACACCCCGGAAATGGAAGCCGTGGCCAGCGTGGTAATGAACCGTCTCGGCCACGAGGGCTTTCCCGATACGGTGTGCGCGGTGGTCAAACAGGGCTCGGAAAGCAAAAGCTGCCAGTTTTCCTGGTGGTGCGACGGCAAACCCGATCAGGTCAAGGAAGACGCCGAATATGCGCTGGCCAAGGAAATCGCCGGCAAGGCGCTGAACCGCCAGCTCAAGGACCGCACCCACGGCGCGATGTATTTCCATGATCGCAGGGTGCATCCGGGCTGGGCCAATGAGTACCGCCGCACGGCCGCGATCGGCAAGTTTCAGTTTTATAAGCCAGCGGGAGGGGATGCGCGGTAGGCCCACCGCCATTTTCCGGTCTTATGGAGCTCTCTGTGGGAGCGAGCCTGCTCGCGAAAGCGATGTATCAGCAGACGGATATATGACTGACACACCGCTTTCGCGAGCAGGCTCGCTCCCACATGGGATTTGCGGGTGATTGTTATTCCGCGGGTTGGCGCGCAGGAAAAAACAGCTCGAAACAGGTCACGCCATTCTCGCTGCTGACGCTGTAGCGTCCCTGATGCAGCTGCATGATCGTCGCCACAATCGACAGGCCCAAGCCGTTGGATTGCGCCGAACGTTCGCGTGACTGGTCAACCCGATAGAAACGCTCGAACAGTCGCGCCAGATGCTCCGGTGCAATGGTCGCACCGTGGTTGCGCACGCGCAGATAACTGCCATCCGCCTCGGCACTGGCCTCGACCTGCAGCGTCGAATCCGCCGCGCCGTACTTGATCGCGTTCGCGCAGAGGTTGGCCAGGGCGCGGCGCAACAGCATCGGTTCGGCCCAGATCACGCCGTTGCCGCGGGCCTCGATGGTCATGCCGACATCCGCCGCCAGCCCCTCGAAGTAATCGGCGATGCGCTGCATTTCCTCCGCCGCGTCCAGCTCCTGGCGTTGGCTCAAGGCACTGGCCGGGTCGGTGCGGGCCAGAAACAGCATGTTGTCGAGCATCCGGGTCAGGCGTTCCAGCTCTTCGACATTGGAGGCGAGTAATTGCTGATAGGCCTCGACACTGCGGTTCTGGTGCAGGGCGACCTGGGTTTCACCGAGCAGATTGTTGATCGGCGTGCGCAACTCGTGAGCCATGTCGGTGGACACCTGGCTCAATTGCGCAAAGCCTTTAGCGAGCCGGTCGAGCATCGCATTGAAGGCTTCGATCATCGGCAGCATTTCGCGCGGTGCGCCGTGGCCGTCGAGGCGTTCGTTGAGGTTGCCGACGCCGATGCCGTGGGCATGCCGGGCCAGGCGCCGCACCGGCAGCAGGCCGCGATACACCAGCAGGCAACCGACCAGTGCCAGCAGCAACGCCGCCAGCGAGGCCAGGCCGTAAACGCTCAAGCGGTAGCTTTCGAGCATCGCGGTGCGCTCGCTCATCAGGCGCCCGGTGGTGACTTGCAGATTGCCCAGATCGCCGGAATCAATGGTCGCCGCCACCGCCGAAAACGGCACGCCGTTGACGCTCGGCAAATGCTGCACATCGTTCAGGGTCATTGGGTGGTCGATCGGCACGGCAGGCAAATCCGGCGCGGTGAGGTTGCCCGGATTGACCACCAGCAGCGGCGGCTCGCCGGGCGCGCCGATGGTCAACAACGCTTCGCGATTGCCGAGCATGTTCTGGAACAGCGCCGGTTTGTGCTTGATCAATTCCAGGGTGTTGCTGTCGTTGAGGAAACTGCGCAATTGATCGACGCGACTGACCAGCGCCGTGTCATCGCGGCGAATCAGTTGCTGCTCCAGCTCGTTGTACAGCGCGGCGCCGAGGCCGGCCAGCGAAGCGAAGGCGAGCAGGGCGAACAACAGCGCCAGGCGCAGGGTCAGCGAATACGCGCGAGGACGGCTCATGGCTGGGTGTCGAAGCGATAGCCGATCCCGCGCACGCTGTGAATCAGCTTGAGCTGGAACGGGTCATCGATTTTCGCCCGCAAGCGCCGCACGGCGACGTCGACGACGTTGGTGTCGCTGTCGAAATTCATGTCCCAGACCCGCGAGGCAATCAGTGACCGCGCGAGCACTTGCCCGGTGTGGCTGGCGAACAATTGCAGCAGGGCGAACTCCTTGTTGGTCAGGGTGATGCGCACACCGGCACGGGTCACGCGGCGTTTGAGCACGTCGATCTGCAGGTCGGCGACTTGCAACTGCTCGTCTTCATGAATCGGCCCGCGCCGGGTCAGGGTGCGCAGTCGCGCCACCAGTTCGGCGAAGGAAAACGGCTTGATCAGGTAATCGTCAGCGCCGAGTTCCAGGCCTTTGACGCGGTCGGCGATGTCATCGCGGGCGGTGAGGAACAACACCGGCGTGTCGGCTTCCTTGCGCAGCCGGCGCAGCACTTCCCAGCCATCCATTTTCGGCATCATCACGTCCAGCACGATCACGTCGAAGCTGTGCTCCAGCGCCAGGTGCAGGCCATCGGCTCCGTCGCGGGCCAGGCTGACGCTGTAACCCAATTCCTGCAAACCGTTGAGCAGGTAATTGCCAGCCTTGGGTTCGTCTTCGACAACCAGAATATTCATCGGTCAGTCTCAATGGTCGTTGGTGCAGCCGCTGCCTTGAACCTGATAGTCCAGCACATGTTCGCGGCCCTGATGGTCGAGGTAGTTCAAGCGCGCCGGGATCACCCCGCACGCCTGTGAAATATCGGTGCTGGACAGCACTTTGTCGATATCCAGGTGTACGTAGAAACCGGTCTTGTCATGGATCACGCCGCTGTCGGGCATGTTGGCGGCAAACACGCTGCCGGTGGCGAGGAGGGCGGTGAAAGCGATCAGGAGGGTTTTCATGGTCAGTCACTCAGTGGGTGAAGTGGATCGGCAGTGGCGCCGGAACAACTTCAGGCTACCGAGCGATCCGCACGGCAAACCGACAACTGAATGACAAAGTTGTAATGAAACGGTGTAAGAAGATTTTCCAGACTCAACTCAAATCCTTGTGGGAGCCGGCTTGCCAGCGATGAGGCCGGCACAGTCAAAATTTCTATTGACTGATCCACCGCTATCGCTGGCAAGCCAGCTCCCACAGGGTTACAGATTGTGCCGTCAGCTCGCGTGGGTACTGAGAACACTCGCGATCTGCTGCGGCTGGCAGTTGAGGTAGGGCGAGGATTTCAGCCAGCGCTGATCGGGGTACCAGGAAAACATGAACTGGCCGTTCTTCAGGCGATCGATCACCTGTTTCGCAATCTGCGGGCGCACGGCCGGGCAGCCCTGGCTGCGGCCGATGCGGCCCTGACGCTTGCTCCACAGCGGATTCACGTAATCGGCGGCGTGAATGACGATCGCCCGGTCGCGTGCCATGTCATTGAAGCCCGGCTCCAGGCCGTCCATGCGCAACGAGTAGCCGTGGGTGCCGCTGTAGCTTTCCTGGGTGCGAAACAGGCCGAGACTGGACTGGAAACTGCCTTCGCGATTGGAGAACTGCGTGGCGAAGTTTTCTCCGGAGTTGGAACCGTGGGCGACGAGGTCGCGCAGCACCAGCTTCTTTTTGCTCAGGTCGAAGATCCACAACCGGCGTTCGGTGGACGGTTGCGAGTAGTCGATGATCGCCAGATGCCGCGAGGGTTTCGCGCCGTTGCTGACCGCGCACTGCATGGCGCTCAGCGCACCTTTCAGCGCCTGGGGATTGAGTTCTGGCGCGGCGTGCGCGAGGCTGGTAAACAGAACCGGCGATGGCTTGCCGGCGGCGAAAGCGGGGCTGGTCACGGCGACAAGGGTCGCAGTGCTCAGCAAAAGTCGGCGCAGAAACGTCAACATTGATGAAGTGTCCTCACTTGCTACTTATCGGGCACTTTGGTTCCTGACGTCCAGTCGATACCTGCAGGCTCGATGATCAAGCCTGACTGTTCAGCGCACCTGATGTAAGGTTGACCGTCATCGAGACGGCCATGGATTGGAGTAAAGCAGTTGTTCAAAAAGTACGCATGCTACTTGAGCATTTGTTTGCTCGCTGCGCCGTTTGTCGCTTGTGCCGAGGACGGGCTGCCGCCGTTGCAGACTCTGCCGACGCCAGCGGCCGAAATGCCGGTCGAACCGCAAAGCCCGCTACAGGCGGTATTGATCAATCTGCGCCAGTCCTGCCCGGCGATCGCGACGCGACTGGATGGCGCGGCGCTGAGCCAGTTGCAAGCCTTCTACCAACAGCAGGACTGGCTGCCGGTGTGGGCCAGCGAATCCGCACGTTTGCCGGCGTTGCAGGCGCAGCTGCGCTTGTTGGCCGACGATGGCCTCAACCCGGCGCGCTACCCGGTTGCAGCTACAGCACCGCAAGACGGCGAGTTATGTGCCGATATCGAGATCAGCCGCTATTACCTGCAAGCGCTGCAGGATCTGCATTTCGGCCGCCTGCTGCAATCGCACTTCGAACCGCTGTGGCATGCCGACGACACCCCGCGTGACCGTCAGGCGGAATTATTGGCAATCGCCGTTCCCGGCCTGCACGACATCCCCGCAGCGTTCGATCTGGCACGGCCGCGTCTGGCGCAATATCAGGATCTGCGGCAGCTCTACGCCGCGCAACGCTCGCAGGCCTTGCCACAATGGCAACCGGTCGGCAGCGGGCCTTTGTTGCGCCCGGCGATGGAAGACAAGCGCGTGCCGGAGCTGGCTCAGCGGCTCTACAGCGAAGGCTATCTGAGCCACGCCGTCGGCATGTCCGGTGATGCTTATGAAGGCGCACTGGTTGATGCGGTGAAAAGTTTTCAGGCCAGCCATTCGTTACAGGCCGATGGCGTGGTCGGGCCGGGGACGATTGCCGAACTGAACATCAGCCCATTGACGCGCCGCGAACAGTTGCGGGTCAATCTCGAGCGCTTCCGCTGGATGTCTCAGGACATGGAGCCCAATGCGCTGCTGATCAACGTCGCCGCCGCCGAACTGACGCTGTATCAGGGCGGCGCGCCCGTCTGGCAGACGCGCACCCAGGTCGGCCGCGCCGACCGCCAGACGCCGCTGCTGAAATCGCGGGTGACCCGCTTGACTTTGAACCCGACCTGGACCGTGCCGCCGACCATCTGGAAGGAAGACAAACTGCCGGAAATCCGCAAGGACCAGACTTTCCTCAGCCGCCACAACCTGCAAGTGCTCGACGCCAACGGTCTGCCTTTGGCGGCAGCGGACATCGACTGGGACAACCCCGGCAACATCCTTCTGCGCCAGGACGCCGGACCGCGCAATCCGTTGGGACAAATGGTCATCCGTTTCCCTAACCCGTTTTCGGTGTACCTGCACGACACGCCGAGCAAGGCGCTGTTCGACAAGGGCCCGCGCGCGTTCAGCTCCGGTTGCGTACGCGTCGAGCATCCGATGCAACTGCGCGACCTGCTGCTCACCCCGGCGGAGAAGGCCCGCACCGAAACGCTGCTGGCGACCGGCACCACCCACGAATTTCGCTTGTCGGCGCCGGTGCCGATCCTGATGACCTACTGGACCGCCCAGGTCGACGGCAACGGCCAGGTCCGTTACGCGCCGGACATCTACAGCCGCGACAGCGCGTTACTGGCCGGGCTGGACCGCGGGCATTGAGGCTCAGCGCTGGCCGCGCCCCCACAACAGGCGCGCCAGCCAGGCATCGACACTCAACTTGCCGGCCCCGGCGAACAGCAGCGGCGCCAACGCGGCCAGGTAGATCGCCGGCAGCTTGAAGTTGCCGAAGCCTTTATTGGTGATCGCATACCCCTGCGCCAGTTCGCTGAGCGACGACCAGTCGGCGGGCCAATGCACAGCGGCTGTGGCGACCACCGTCACCACCATCAAGACCAGCGCCGAAAAGCGCGTGCCGAAACCGATCAGGATCGCCACGGCGCAGATCAGCTCGGCCCACATTGACAGTTCCCAGTTCAGCGTGGCCGGCAGTCGGTCGAAGGGGAAGGGGAAGCGCTCCTGAATGTCTTCGAACCAGTTCTGCCCGTTGAATTTCTCCAGCCCGGATTCGAAGAATTCCCAGGCGATGAACAGGCGCAAGGTCAACGGCGCCAGCCACGCGCCGGCGCGATCGAGGTTCAAGTGCAGGTGCTGGATGGTGTTGGAGAGGGGTTGTTCATGGTGGGCTCCGGTGGTTTATCAGAGTGAAATCGACCGGTGCATTTGAAGGGCGGGGTGTATCGGCTGTGTGTCGTTGGGGTGGGGAATTGTTGATTGGGTGTGTCTGGGGTGGGGCGGGATACAGTGGGGTACACGCAGTGAAACCGAGTTGGCCCGGCCCCTCACCCCAGCCCTCTCCCAGAGGGAGAGGGGCCGACCGTGGTGTGTTGAGCTAAACGTCGACCTGTATGCCCGAGTCGACTATGGCCTTGCCGATATATGGCGATGATGGATTCGACTTCGAATGGCTTGGCGATTACGGATTCAGCGCTATTCGTTCAGATTGGCAAACTTCGCCAATATCCCCCAATCGGTCCCCTCTAGCTCCGGGAGAGGGCTAGGGTGAGGGCAACAATTTCGGCACCCGCCACAAATACCACGCCGCCACCGTCCGATAAGGCCGCCACGCCAACCCGATCTCGATCATCTGCTTGCGCGTCGGCTGCACCTCCAGCCCCTTCAACCGCCGATAACCCTCACGCACCCCGAAATCATCGGCCGGCAGAATGTCCATACGTTCCAGGCTGTAGATCAACAACATCTCCACTGTCCAGCGCCCGACTCCGCGCAGGCTGACCAGTCGCTCGATCAGCGCTTCATCGTCCATCGCCAGCGCCGTGGCGTAATCCGGCACGACGCCATCCAGCGTCGCTTGGGCGATGCCCTGAATCGTCGCAATCTTGCTCGCGGAAAACCCGCAGCCGCGCAGGCGTTCGACGTCGGTCGTGACAAGCTGCTCCGGCCGTGGAAATGTCTGCCCGGCAAACAACCCCAGCAAGCGCCCAAGAATCGCGTCGCCAGCCTTGGCGTGCAGTTGCTGATAAGCGATCGCCCGCACCAGCGATTCATACGGATCACGCGCCGGATGCGGGCGATGCAGGCACGGGCCAATAGCGGCGATATGGCGCTGCCAGTCGGCGTCGAGTGCGGCGAGAAAATCGCTCGCCGCTTGGTAAGTATCCGCCACGTTATTTCAGCAGGCCGTTGACTTCGCTATAGGTGAACGCCTTGAGCGCCTGCGTATCGAGCTGGCCATTGGCAAGAAAGCTCTTCACCAGCCCGCCCATCGCGCCGTATAGAAACTCGGCGATTCCGGAGCCAGCGCTCAATCGCCGCACACCCAACGCCTGCAACTGGTCGGGCGAAGGCAGGCCGGCGACGCCCAGGACGTTGACCGGCAGTACGGTGCCTTGGCAGATCGCCTCGATTTCAACGGCGGCACTGACCCCGGCGGCAAACAAGCCATCAGCACCGGCGGCTTGATACAGCGCTGCGCGACGCACGGTTTCGGCGATGCGCGCTTCGGCCGGGACCAGACTTTTCAGGTAAACATCGGTCCGCGCATTGATGAACAGTTTCACGTCGCGCCGGGCGGCGATCTGGCGCGCCAGTTCGATCTTGCGCGCGAGCAACTGCGGCGCTCCGGCGCCATCCTCGATATTGATGCCCACGGCACCCGCGCCGATCACTGCATCCAGGACTTCGGCCACGCGCCCGAGGTCATCGGAATAGCCGGCCTCGACGTCGACACTCAATGGCACGCTGATCACCCGGGCAATGGACTCCACCGTCGCCACCAAGCGTTCGAGGGGCAGCGCATTGCCGTCCGGATAACCATGGGCCCAGGCCACGGCGGCGCTGCTGGTGGCCACGGCTTTGCCGCCCAGATGTTCGACCAGTCGCGCGCCGGTGGCGTCGGCGACGTTGGTCAGAATCAACAGGCCTTGTTGGTGCATCTGATGAAATTGTGTGTCGAGCATGCTCATCGAAATCCCTTTTTGATTAATTTCTTCAAGTCAGAACGCGAGTTGTTGCGTGAGCTGCGTGGCGGCGTTTTCCAGGCGCAACAGAAACGCCTTGCGCGGCTGCCCACCACCATAGCCGGTCAACGCGCCATCCGCGCCAATCACCCGGTGACACGGCACCACGATCGACAGGCGATTATGCCCGTTGGCCAGGCCGACGGCGCGGCTGGCGCCGGGTTTGCCCAGCCCGGCGGCGATGGCGCCATAAGTGCTGGTGTGGCCGTAGGGGATTTGCAGCAGCGCCGCCCAGACCTGGCGATCGAATGCGCTGCCGGGCATGTGCAGGGCGACGCTGAACGCGTTCAGGTTGCCGGCAAAATACTCCGCCAGTTGCGTTTCGATCTGCTGCAAATGCGCGTTATGTCCCGGCGCGACGGCGTAACCGTAGCGCGCCTGCAATTGCTCGACTTCGCGGGTCAGCGCCGGCCGGTCGAGAAATTCCAGCAGCACCAGCCCACGGCGTTCGGCCATGGCGATCATCGGCCCCAGCGGCGTGGTCAGGCGGGTGAACAGCAGCGGCTCGCTCTGGGCGACGCGGCCCGGCGTGATGTTGAAGGACTTCTGAAAGGCATCACGAAAACCGCTAAGCGATTCATAGCCGGAATCGAACGCGGCATGGTCGATCGATGTGCCTTGCTTGATCCCGCCCAGCGCCATGCCCAACCGGCGTGTGCGCAGCCAGGCATGGAAGGTCATGCCGAAGTGCTGCTTGAACCAGCGGCGCAGTTTCAGCGGTTCGATGCCTTCGGCGAGCAATTGCGCATCGCTCCAGCGCACCTCGGGGTCGGCGTCCACAGCACTGAGCAGGCGCTGCACCCAGTCCGGGGCGATGGCGGCTGCGTCCAGCGGTTTGCAGCGCAGGCAGGCGCGATAGCCGGCCGACAGGCAATCGTCGGCATGGGCGAAAAACTCGACGTTCTCCGGTTTCGGTTTGCGCGCCGTGCAACTGGGGCGGCAGAAGATCCTGGTGGTTTTCACCGCCGTGAAGAACACGCCTTCGTAGGCAGTGTCGCGTTCAAGCATGGCGCGAACCATTTCGGCGTGGGGCGGCAGGGCAGTGGTCTGTATGTTCATGGGCTGAGAGTAAAACTGCTTTGTCGATGACTCCACCGAAAAATCGACAGTGAATTTTTTTCGATCTGCACCACAATGACCCCATCGCCGCTTGTGAGGAATCAACGCCATGCCGCCGTTCACCATCCAGCGCATCGATCACATTGTGCTGCGCGTCGCCGATCTGCAACGCAGCATCGACTTCTACGCCCGGGTATTCGGCGCCGAAGTGGTCCGTCATAACCCACCGCTGGGCCTGGTGCACCTGCGCGCCGGCAGCTCGATGATCGATCTGGTCGACCTGCAAGGCGAGCTGGGTCGCAAGGGTGGCGGCGCAGCAGGGGCGGAGCGGCGCAACGTCGATCATTTCTGCCTGCGCATCGAACCGTTCGACGAAACGGCACTGACCGTTCACTTGCAAGCCTGCGGCCTGATCGTGGAGAAAGCCGCCCGACGCTTCGGCGCCGAGGGTTACGGCCTGTCGCTGTATTGCTTTGACCCGGACGGCAATCAGGTTGAGCTCAAGGGGCCGAGCGAAGCCTGATTCAGCGCAGGTCGTCGAGAGCAGGCACCGTTGGTCTTTTCCATCGCACTCCAGCAGCCTTGGGCATTCGAAACAAGTCCGCTCACGACTTTTCTGGAGGCAGCCATGAACCACCCATCCAGCACCGACAAGCCGCTCGAAGAAACCCTCAACCCGAACGACGATGGCTTCGTGCTCGGCACCGCCGGGCGCGATGAGGATCCGAATGCGACGACTGACTGGGACCATGCGCGTGACACCGACGAGGTGATGACGCCCGCCGACACCCGCGGTTTACCCGGCTATCCGGGGGCAGAGAAGGCCAGCAAGGACACGCAAAGTGTCGACAGCAGCATTCCGGCCAACGGCGACCCCAGCCTGCAAACCAACGACAGCGCCGATTGAGCGGTGGCAACGCCGATTCGATGCGGTGCAAGCGATTTGGGCAGCGATTGCGCTATCGCACCGTGATCGGTGGGATCGATGGAACCTGTGGCGCCGGGCGAACTTTTCCCGTTCGGCGCCACTCTGAACCCGTCAGAGGGTAACCGGGCGGCAGAAAAAACTGGCCCGGCAGGCAGTTTTGGCGCGCGCCGTGATAAATTCGTCGCACGTTACGCCGACCCCGAATGGCCCCAGGCGGCCCCACCAAGAGCGATCTACATGCAAGCAAAGGCCCGTGAGGTTTATGTGCCACCGGTGCTGCAGGATTTGCGGGCCGGCACTGCCGAACTGCACATCGCACTGGAAAAACGCCTTCCTTTTTTCTCCGACACCCTTGATACCCCGGCTTTCGAGCGCCTGATGCAGGCCTATTACGGCTTTTATCTGCCGGTGGAACAGGCCCTGCAAGCCAGCAACGCTATTCCGGACGACTTCGATCTGACGCCACGCCTCAAGACCGCAACCCTGCGCGCCGACCTGCAAGCGCTAAGCGCCACGGATGATTCGCTGGCAAATCTGCCGCTATGCGCTGAATTGCCGCGCATCGATTCCAGCGCCGCCTGCCTCGGCGTGTTGTATGTACTGGAAGGCGCGACCCTCGGCGGGCAGATTCTGCGCCGCGAAATCGCTGCCCGGTTGGGCCTGGAAGCCGATAACGGCGCGGCCTTTCTCGATGTCTACGGCGCGGCCACAGGGCGCCGCTGGCGCGATTTCATCGAATACCTCGGCAGCCGGCCCATGGACGCTGCCGAACGTGCAGCCGTCGTCCGCGCTGCGCAAACTACATTCAGCTGTTTCGAGCAGTGGCTCGAGCGCCGGGAGGTGCTGGCATGACCCCGCAAGACAAACAAGCCTTTGAAGAACTCCTGGCCAACTGTGCCGACGAGCCGATCCGGTTTCCCGGGGCGATTCAGCCCCACGGCCTGCTGCTGACCCTGAGCGAGCCCGCGCTGCAGATCATTCAGGTCAGCGCCAACGTCGAAACCTTGCTCGGCCGCGCGCCAGAGCCATTGATCGGCCAGCCGCTGCACGAGCTGATTGGTCTCGAGCACAGCGCACAGGTGCTTGAGGCGCTGCAACGCGATGTGCAGGCCGATGCGCCTCCGTTGTACTTTCGCCTCAACGGCACCGCGTTCGAGGGTTTGCTGCACCGCCACCAAGGCGTGCTGATTCTGGAGCTGGAAATCCACGTCGAGAACTTCCAGCCGCGCAACGTCGCCGGGGTCAAAACCCATCTGGGGCGCATGCTGCAACGCCTGCAAGCGGCCACGTCGTTGCAGGCGCTGTACGACATCAGCGTCAAGGAAATCCAGGCGATGACCGGTTACGACCGGGTGCTGATCTACCGGTTCGAGGAGGAGGGCCACGGTCAGGTCATCGCCGAGGCCTCCGATCCATCGATGGAAGTGTTCAACGGCCTGTTTTTCCCGGCCTCGGACATTCCCGAGCAGGCCCGCGAGCTGTACCGCACCAATTGGCTGCGGATCATCCCCAATGCCGATTACCAGCCGGTGCCGCTGGTGCCAAAGTTGCGCCCGGACACCCAGCAACCGCTGGACCTGAGTTTCGCCACGCTGCGCAGCGTCTCGCCGATTCATTGCCAGTACATGAAGAACATGGGCGTGCTGTCGTCGATGAGCATTTCCCTGCTCAAGGGCGACAAACTCTGGGGCCTGATCAGCTGCGGCAATCGCCAGCCGCTGCACGTGCCTCACGAATTGCGCATGGCTTGCCAGACCATCGGCCAGGTGCTGTCGCTGCAGATCAGCGCGATGGAAGCGCTGGAGCTCAGCCGTCAGCGCGACGAAAAGCTCGAAGCACTGGCGCAGCTCAATCAGGCGATGATCGATTCGCCGCAAAACGTTTTCGATGGCCTGGCGCAACAGCCTGAAAGGTTGATGGCGCTGACCGGCGCCGGCGGCATCGCGATCATCGAAGACAAGCAGTTGCACCGTTACGGTAACTGCCCGGAACCGGAAGACATTCGCGCGCTGCACAAATGGCTGCAGGAACGCGGCGAGCCGGTGTTCGCCAGCCATCATCTGTCCAGCGTCTACCCACCCGCTGCGCAGTATCAGCAGGTGGCCAGCGGGGTGCTGGCGTTGAGCCTGCCCAAACCGGTAGAGAACGGCGTGCTGTGGTTCCGCCCGGAGGCCAAGGAAAACATCAGTTGGAGCGGGGACCCGCGCAAACCGCTGGACCTGGAAAACTCCGACGCCGGCCTGCGCTTGCGTCCGCGCACCTCGTTCGAGATCTGGAAAGTCGAGATGGCCGGGATTTCGGTGAAGTGGAGCCACGGCGACCTGTTCGCCGCCAACGACCTGCGCCGCTCCGCACTGGAGAACGACCTCGCACGGCAAGTGCGCCGCGAACAGGAAGCGGTGCGCGCCCGCGAGGAACTGGTAGCGGTGGTGTCCCACGACCTGCGCAACCCGATGACGGTGATCTCGATGCTCTGCGGGATGATGCAGAAAGCCTTCAGCTCGGACGGCGCGCATACTTCGCGGCGCATTTCTACCGCCATCGACACGATGCAGCAGGCCACGGCGCGGATGAATACGTTGCTGGAAGATTTGCTCGATACCTCGAAAATCGATGCCGGGCGCTACACCATCAGCCCGCAGCCGCTGGAAGTCGTGCATATCTTTGAAGAAGCGCAGTCGCTGCTGACGCCGCTGGCGCAGGACAAGGACATCAGCATTTCCTTTGAGGCTGATCCGGATCTGCGGATTCATGCCGACCCCGAGCGGTTGTTTCAGGTGTTATCGAATCTGGTCGGCAATGCGATCAAGTTCACGCCGCGGCTGGGGACTGTGGGTGTGCATGCGACGACGGTGGGCGACGAGATTGTCTTTACGGTGCGTGATAGCGGTGAGGGGATTCCGAAGGAGCATTTGCCGCATGTGTTTGATCGGTACTGGACGGTGAAAGAGGGCAATCCGACGGGGACGGGGCTGGGGTTGTATATCACTCAGGGGATCGTTGAGGCCCATGGTGGGCGGATCGTTGCCGAGAGTGAGCCGGGGCGGGGGAGTGAGTTTCGGTTTACGGTGCCGCGGGTGGCTTGATCTTTGGGGTTTGGGGTTTGGGGTTTGGGTTTTGGGTGCATATCCGTTGCTGCGGTAACGGCGGCTGGCGGTTTCGCCCTTACGGCGAGGCACTTTTTCCAGACGCCGAAAAAGTACCCAAAAGGCTTGCTCCTGCGTTCGGCCCTCGCAGGCTCGGGTTCCTTCGCTCCGGGATCGATCCGGGCGCAGCGGCTACGGTTTGCTGCGCTGCACCTCCTTCCGCTGTGTCTGGCTGCGCCAGACGGTCGCTGCGCTCCCACGCCCGGATCAATCCCTGCGCTCAGCCTTCCGATGTCGCTGGTTAGGCAAGATCAAGATCAAGGGCACTCGAGCTAACGCTCATTGTTGAGTGGTTAGAAGCGGGTGGTTGGCTTTGGATTTGTGGTGTGGCTGCCCCTCACCCCAGCCCTCTCCCGAGGGAGAGGGAGCCGATTTGTGGGCTGTTCAAAACTTGCGTTCAACTCGGTACCCCATGTTGGCGTATCTCTCACATCCACCACGGTCAGTCCCCTCTCCCTCCGGGAGAGGGCTAGGGTGAGGGGCTTTTGATCTTCAGCGTCGCCATCAAGATCAAAAGCAGGCGAGCTGACACTCGGCCTCATGGTTGCGCTCGGCCCCTGTGGGAGCTTGCCTGCAGGCGATGACGGACTAACAGCCAATCCATCTCTGCCTAATTCACGCAAATCGAAAATGTGGGAGCGAGCCTGCTCGCGAAGGCGTTTTCACAGCAATACATTTATTGCCTGACCCACCGCTTTCGCGAGCAGGCTCGCTCCCACAATGTTCGTGCCCGGCGCGGAATGTAGCGAACACCTGATGACAGATTTGCAGCCAAAAAGGTAATTTTCTTCAATACCCGCCGATCGGCGCTGACTAAGGTGAGCCCCTTGTTCCTCGTTTTGAAGCAGGTGTGCGATGAGTCTGATTGTTTCGATGGCGGCGTTTGCGCTGGCCGCTTCCATCACGCCGGGGCCGGTGAATATCGTGGCGTTGAGTTCGGGGGCGCAGTATGGGTTTCGTGCCAGTCAGCGGCATGTCGCCGGGGCGACGTTGGGGTTTGTGTTGTTGCTGGTGTTGATGGGGCTGGGTTTGCATGAGGTTTTGCAGCGCTGGCCGTTCATGACCCGCGTGGTGCAATGGGCCGGTGTTGGGTTTTTGCTGTTCATGGCCTGGAAACTGGCCAGCGATGACGGACGGCTCAACGCCGCCGATACAGGGCGGGCGCCGTCGATGCTCTACGGGGCGGTCATGCAATGGCTCAACCCCAAAGCCTGGCTGGCCTGTGTGGCGGGCATGGGGGCGTTTGTTGCCGATGGCGAGGCGCGGTTGGTCTGGCAGTTTGCGGCGGTGTATCTGGTGGTCTGTTATCTGTCGGTCGGCTGCTGGGCGTATGCGGGGACGTTTTTGCGCGGGTATTTGAACAACGCCAAGGGGATGCGCTGGTTCAATCGGACCATGGCCGGGTTGTTGGCATTGAGCGCAATCTATCTGCTGCTACCGTAACCCCATTGTAGGAGCGAGCCTGCTCGCGAAAGCGTACTTCCAGTCAATTATGCTTGCGACTGAAAGACCGCCATCGCGAGCAGGCTCGCTCCTACAGGGATCGGTGTTCAATCTCACATGAACGGCAACTCAAACGCCGCCCCTTCCATGTGATACACCGTCGGCTCTTCGGAAAAATATTGCTCCAGACCCAGCATGAACAATCGATGATCCTCACTGGCTTCAAAGCCCGGTGTGTGATCCTCGAGCGATTGCCAGCGCACGATCAGATTGAAGCGCTCGGGCGTTTCAATTCCTTGCGCGAGCACGTGCCCGCCATAACCCCTGGCGCGGCGGAGCAGGGGCGCGACCTCGGCGAAGGCCTGTCGGAAGTGCTCGACGTGTTGCTTATGAACCGGTAGCACAGCGATCTCGTAAACCATGACGTTCCCCTTAAAGTGAGTGCTGTGGGGTGGATGGCGCATCGGCGAGTGCGGATGGCTCGACGGCAATCGCGATCTTGCCCAGCAGTCCGTTGTTGCGGCTTTCCAGCCGGGCGTGGGCGAGTCCCAGGTCCGCCAGCGAATAGACCGCGCCGACGTGCGGGCGCAATTGACCGCGTTCGACCAGTGCGCTCAATTCATCGAGCTTGCCGCGGTTCTGGCGGGTGAACACGAAGTGGAAACTGGCGTTTTTGCCCCAGGCCTGGATCACGTTCTGCGGCTGGGCGATATCGACGATGGTCACCACCCGGCCCAGTTGCGCGAGTGCGTCGGGGCTGCGTGCCAGGGTGTCGCCGCCGATGGTGTCGAACACCACATCGACGCCATGCCCGCCGGTTTCGCGCAGGATGGCTTCGATGTAGTCCTCCTTCTCGTAATCGATCAGCACATCGGCCCCCATGCGCCGCGCGAACTCGAAGTTGGCTTCGCGTACGGTGGTGAAAACCTTTGCGCCCATGGCTTTGGCCAGTTGGATCGCAACATGCCCGACGCCACCCGCGCCGCCATGAATCAGCACGCTTTCACCGACCCTGAGCGCCGCCCGCACCACCAGCGCTTCCCACGCCGTGCCGCCGACCAGGCTGAGACTGGCCGCTTCGAGATGGTTCAGCGCTTTCGGCTTCCTGGCCACGATAGTTTGTGCGGCAACGTGGTACTCGGCGTAACTGCCAGGCCCGGCAAAGATCTGCGGGGTGTACCAGACCTCGTCGCCTGGCACGAAAGCCGTGACGCCCGGGCCGACCGCTTCGACCACGCCGGAGACGTCGTGACCGCTGATGGCCGGAAGCGGCACAAAGTCGGGATAGTCGCCGCGCCGAACCTGATAATCCAGAGGGTTGATGGAGGTGGCGTGGACTCGCACCAGTACTTCGCCAGCGTTGGGAACAGGCTTGGGCACGTCGCGCAGTTCGAACGATTCCGGGCCGCCAAATGATTCAAGCATCATCGCTTTCATTGCGTTTCCTCGTTTCGGTAAAAAGGGATATCGGGAATTCTCGATATCATGGGGCAAAAAATTACAGCTCGCTGCCGATGATCTCGGCCAGCTCACGGATCGCCGCTTCATTGCGCTTGTAGTACGTCCATTGGCCGATGCGTCTGACTTCGACCAGACCTGCCCGTTGCAGCGTCGCCAGATAATCGGACACCGTCGACTGCGACAGCCCGACGCCTTCCTGAATACTGCTGACGCAAACACCCACCGTGTGCACGTCGCCTTCATCCTGAGGAGGAAAGCTGTTGGCCGGGTCCTTCAAGCCTTTGAGAATCTCGAGGCGAGTACGGTTGGAGAGTGCTTTGAAGATGTCGAGTAGGTCCATGCCGCGAAGATATCGGATTTTACCGATATGTCAACGACTGATTTCGGAGGTCGTCAACCGCGATACTGCCCCGGCGTGGCCGCCAGATGCTGTTTGAAGGCGCGCTGAAAATGCGCCTGATCGGCAAACCCGGCCGCCAGCGCGACGTCGGCAATCAACTGGCCGCTGCGCAAGCGTTCGCGGGCGAACTGGATGCGCTGGTTGATCAAGAACGCATGGGGCGTCATGCCGTAATGTTGTTTGAACGCGCGGATCAGGTACGACGGCGATAACTGCGCCGCCGTGCAAATGTCGTCGAGGCTCAGCGCATCGGTGCAATGCTCGCGAATGAAACCAGCGGCGAGTTCGAGCTTGTCGTTCGGCTCGCGCAACGGCGCGCTGGCGGGGTTCAGACGCAAGTGCAGATCGCTGAAAAACTCCACCGCTGCACTGTGTTTGCGCAGCAGGTCGTGCCGGTCGTCGACGAGGATTTCGTACAGCTCACACAAACCGTGAAACAGCGCCGAGTCATCGAGATGAGTCAGCGCAAAGCGACAAAAACCCTGCGCACAGAACCCCAACTGCTGCTGCAGATCGCTCAGCCACGGCGTCTCGACGTACAGCATCACGTACGACCACGGCTGATCATCGATCGGGTTGCACGCGTGCACATCGCCAGGGTTCATCAGCACCACCGTGCCTGCGCCCACCTCGAACTCTGATTGCTCGTGCACATAGGTGCTGCGCCCGGCGGTGATCGCGCCGATGGAAAAGTGCGCGTGGGAATGCCGTGCATAACAGACCTCACGACCATCGGCGATGGCCCGCGCCTCGATGAAGGGCAGGGCGTCGTCGCGCCAGAAGCGCGGGGCTTTTTCTGGGTTTTTGGCGGCAGCGTGTTTCATGGTGGTTATCCCGGCAGGCCAGTGCGCCAGTGTAGGGGCTGCGGACGCCAAAGGCTCGTTCGAGTTCGACAGGACTGGCTTTTTCTAGCCCAACGGCACCTGCAAATCGGTAAAGGGTGCGCTCATCAAAACGGTTGAACTCCACGCCAGACTCTTCCGTCACTTCCTATGAGGGGACTCAGGGCAATGTTGTCAGGTCGCCCCACATAACGTTTTCACTCAGAAGGCGAGGGACCACATGAACACTTCAGATAACAGGGCAGGAACCACTGCAGACGAACCTTCAAAGGATCAGGCCGGGCAGGCCTTCGAACGGTTGAAAGACGACGTCAGCGAAACGCTCGGCGGTGCGCGGCAGCAAGCTGATGCACAGTTCGGCCAGTATCGCGACAGCGCTGCCGAGCAGATCGAAGCGCTGGCGCAAGGCGCGAAAAGCTTCGTCTCGGAGCTGGAGGACAAAGACACGCTGGGCATGTCCGACTATCTCTCGGACATGGCCGAGTCGATGGGCGGACTGGCAAAGAATCTGCGTGGCAAGAGCGCCGAACAGCTGTTGCACGATGCCGCCGAACTGGCGCGCAGCAATCCGGCGTTGTTCATTGCCGGCAGCGTGGCGATCGGTTTCGGCCTGTCGCGGTTCCTCAAAGCGGGCACCTCGGCGGCAGCCGAAGTCACTGCCGATCATGAGTCTGCCTCTGGCAACTCAACGCCACCGGCCGGCGGTTTTGGCGCGCAGCGGCCCTATGAAACTTCCACTGCAACCCGCACTGATCCCAGTCCAGGCCTGGCGACCGGCATTACCCCGACGTCGGCCGATGAGCACGATCACCCGACTGATTTTGCCGGAACCTCGATTCCTACCTCGCCAACCAAAGGAGACCTGTCATGAACCGAGACGATGCAGATCTGCAGGGCGCCCGACCCACAGCGAACCACGACGACGCTTCGGTGACCGGGCTGCTGCGGCAGTTATCGCGCGAAGTGCCGGCGCTGTTCACCAAGGAACTGGCGCTGGCCAAGGCCGAATTTCAGTCCAGCCTCAATACGCTCAAGGCCGGGATTGCGGCAGTGGCCGGCGGGGCGATCGTGTTGCTGGCGGGGCTGATCATCTTGCTGATGTCGGCGGTGTACGGCTTGAGCATGTTCATGGCGCCATGGCTGGCGGCGCTGATCGTCGGCGTGGTGGTGATGATCATCGGTTTTGTCATGTTGCAGTCGGGCAAAAAACAGTTCGAACCGTCCCATTTCAAACCTGACCGGACGCTGGACGCCTTGAACAAAGACCAGGAAGCGCTGCGGAGGAAAGCCTCATGAAGACTGAATTGGATATCGAATCGCAAAAAAGCCCTGAGCAGATCGAGCGCGAAATCGACGCGCAACGCGCCAGCATCGGCAATATCGTCGACCAGCTGGAAAGCAAGTTCACCCCCGGGCAGATGATCGATCAGGCGTGGGGCATGCTGCAGAACAACGGCTCGCAGTTCGTCACCAACCTGGGCACCAGCGTGCGCAACAACCCGGTGCCAGCGGTGCTGACCTCGGTCGGCCTGCTCTGGCTGATGATGGGCCAGAACCGTCCGCCGGTGCCGCAGCCGACCTATCGCAGCGGCCCGGATCAGGACCGGGCCGGGGAGTGGGCTGATGGTCTGGCCGATAGCCTCGGCAGTGCGCGCGAGCATATGCATCAGACCAGCGATTCGTTGAAGCACGGCTATCAATCGCTCAAGGACAAGGCTGCCCACATGGGCGAAAACGTCGGTGCCGCCAAGGAGAATTTGCGCCACTCCATGCACGATGCCAGCGACCGATTGAGCCAGAGCGGCCAGGCCATGGGGCAGCAATTCAGCCAGTTGCTCAAGGAACAGCCGCTGATGGTTGCTGCCGCGGGTATCGCGATTGGCGCCATGCTCGGTGCCGCGTTGCCGAAGACCGCCACTGAGCAGCGCTATCTGGGCCGGACCAGCGCGGGCATGGTCGACAAGGTGAAAAAACAGGCCCGGGAGGGCTATGAGACAGTCCGCGATACGGTGACGAAGACCACCGAGCAGGCGGCGGGGCAGGGTGCTCAGCCTGCGCAAGCGACGACGTCTGATGAATCGGCGGACCTGTCCAAGGGATTGGGGACGTCTTGATGATGGTGGGTAAGGGAGGCCTTGGTATGGCCTCCTTTTTTATTTCCGATTATCGACGTGTGGACGGAAATTCGGCGATCGAACGATTGGGGTGTGTCAGTTTTCCCTCACCCCAGCCCTCTCCCAAAGGGAGAGGGGGCCGACCGAGGTGTCTTGCGGGATGCATCGACCTGAGCGAGCGAGTCGATTGTGAATTCGACAGCGTAAAAAGATCGAGTCGATTGTGAATTCGACAGCGTAAAAAAAATCGAGTCGATTGTGGATTCAACGACATGCAACAGATCGAGCCGATTCCGGATTCCCAGCCGCACGTTCAGGTCGGCCTGTTTCCTCAATATCCCCCAATCAGTCCCCTCTCCCTCTGGGAGAGGGCTAGGTGAGGGCTGTCCCTGACGAAACCGGCCATCAAGAGACCAACCAAAAAGGAGTTTCCCGATGCCAACCTTCACCGGCAGCTGCCTCTGCGGCAAAGTCCGCCTCGTAGCCTCAGGCCAACCCTACCGCGTCGGCCTCTGCCACTGCCTCGACTGCCGCAAAGTCCACGGCGCGCTGTTCCACGCTTCAGCCATTTTCTCTGCCAGTGCCGTCTCGATAAGCGGCGAAACCCACGACTACGGCGGCCGCCATTTCTGCCCGCGTTGCGGATCCTCAGTGTTCAACCGCAGCGACGACGAAATCGAAGTCAACCTCGGCGCCCTCGATGCCCCCGATCAACTGCAACCGACCTATGAAAGCTGGACCCTGCGCCGCGAGTCCTGGCTGCCGGCGTTCCCGCTGGCGCACCATTACCCGCGTGATCGTGAGGGCCCAGGCCGCTCGGAAGATTAGCCAGAGCCCAGACTCGCTGCGGCTCGATCAACCGCGAATAAATGCCAGCAGATCGGCATTGATCGTCTCTGCTTCGGTCGTTGGCATGCCGTGCGGGAAACCGGGATACGACTTCAGCGTGCCATTGGGCAGCAGCTTCGCCGACAGCGGCCCCGAATTGGCATACGGCACAATCTGATCGTCCTCGCCATGCATCACCAGCACCGGCACGCTGACTTTCTTCAGGTCTTCGGTGAAGTCGGTCTGCGAGAACGCGACGATGCCGTCGTAATGCGCCTTGGCCGAGCCCATCATGCCCTGACGCCACCAGTTGGCGATGACGCCTTCCGCCGCCTCGGCGCCCGGGCGGTTGTATCCATAGAAAGGCCCGCTCGGCACGTCCCGATAAAACTGCGCGCGATTGGCCGCCACCTGCACCTGAAAGCCGTCGAACACCGACTTCGGCAAGCCGCCGGGATTGCTTGCGGTCTGCACCATCAGCGGTGGCACCGCAGCGATCAGCACCGCTTTGGCGACATTGTCCTGACCGTGGCGAGCGATGTAGTGGATCACCTCGCCGCCGCCAGTGGAGTGGCCGACATGCACGACATTCTTCGTGCCCAGATGCTTGACCACCGCCAGCGCATCGTCGGCGTAATGGTCCATGTCGTGACCGTCCCAGACCTGAGCAGAACGGCCATGCCCGCGCCGATCATGGGCGATAACGCGAAAGCCCTGACCGAGGAAGAACAGCATTTGTGCATCCCAATCGTCGGAACTGAGCGGCCAGCCGTGGTGGAAGTGGATCACCGGCGCGTCGCGCGGGCCCCAGTCCTTGTAGAAGATTTCAACGCCGTCTGTGGTGGTGACAAATCCCATGTTCGCGACTCCTGACCGATGTGGAGGGAAACCTGCGCAATACGCGCGGACCGATTTGGCTGATACACGCGATGCGCGTGCAAAGTGCGAGCCGTTATCAACTGTAGGAGCGTTGTCGATCTGTGCATGACCGGTGGTCGCAACGTCTGGCTTCGAGCGCAAATTAGGCTTTGCTGAAAGGGATAAGCCGAGGCGCTCGTGGCGATTGAAGGTCACGGTGACGCTCTTTCGGCACACCGTGAACCTGAGGAATTTCTTCGATGCTGACCTTGAATATCAATGGCAAGGACCAGGAGCTCGATGTCCCTGCGGACATGCCGCTGCTCTGGGTTCTGCGCGATGTTGCGCACTTGACCGGTACCAAATTCGGCTGCGGCATGGCCCAGTGCGGGGCCTGCACCGTGCACGTCGACGGCGCGCCGTTACGTGCCTGCATCACACCTGCCACTGCGGTGGCCCACGGGCAGAAAATCCTCACTATCGAAGGCCTCTCGGCGGACGGTTCGCACCCCGTGCAACAAGCCTGGGCCGAGCTCGACGTGGTGCAGTGTGGCTACTGTCAGTCCGGGCAGATCATGTCGGCGGCGGCGCTGCTGGCAAAAATTCCCCAACCCACCGACAGCGATATCGATCAGGCCCTCTCCGGCAATATCTGCCGCTGCGGCACCTATCCACGCATCCGGGCAGCGGTAAAGCGCGCATCGCAAATCGGCTGATTGCCTGGGAGTTGACGGATGAACAGTCCTGTTTCGCGTCGCGGTTTTCTCAAGGGCAGCGCCATCGTGGCTGGCGGTCTGGTGGTGGCGTTCGTCGTGCCCGGTGGGCATCGGTTCGCGCGGGCGGCGGAGAACGAAGGCAAGGTCTTCGCGCCCAATGCGTTCTTGCGCATCGCTGCGGACAACAGCGTCACCGTGCTGCTCGGCCATTCGGAAATGGGCCAGGGCATCTGGACGGGCCTGACCATGTTGATTGCCGAAGAGCTGGACGCCGACTGGTCGAAGATCCGCGTCGAGCATTCACCGGCATCGGCGGCCGATTACGGCATGCCGGCGTTTGGCGGCATGCAGATTACCGGTGGCTCGACCACGACGTGGATGGAGTTCGACCGTTATCGACTGGCCGGCGCGACGGCGCGGCAGATGTTGGTGCAAGCGGCGGCAAAACGCTTCGATGTGGCGCCTTCAGCCATCCGCACCGAATCGGGCGTGGTGATCGCTGGCGATCAACGCGCGACCTATGGCGAGCTGGCCGATGCTGCCGGGCAACTGCCGGTGCCGGACCCGCAGACGATCACGCTCAAGCAGGCCAGGGACTGGAAGATCATCGGCAAACCGACGAGGCGTCTCGACACCCCCGAAAAAATCACCGGCCGCGCCAAATTCGGCATGGATGTGCAGTTCGAAGGCCTGATGACCGCAATGGTTGCCCGCGCGCCGGCATTCGGCGCCACGGTCAAGTCCTTTGAGGGCGCCGCAGCGCTGGCCATCCCCGGCGTGCACAAAGTGCTGCAGGTGCCCAGCGGCGTCGCGGTGATCGCTGATCATTACTGGGCGGCAAAGCTCGGCCGCGATGCGCTGAAGGTCAATTGGGACCTGGGGCCGCACGCCGACATGAGCAGTGAATCGCTGCTCGACAGCTTCCGCAAACTGGCGGCGACGCCGGGCACTTCGGCCGGCAAAGCGGGCGATGCACAAGGCAGCTTCGGCAAAGCGGCGAAGAAAATCGAGGTTGAGTACAGCGTGCCGTACCTCGCTCATGCGCCGATGGAACCGCTCAATTGCACGGTGAAGATCAGCACCGGCAAATGCGAAATCTGGACCGGCACGCAGTTTCAGACCCTCGACCAGATGGTCGCTGGCAAGATCACCGGGCTGAAACCGGAGCAGGTCGAGATTCACACCGAGTTTCTGGGTGGCGGTTTCGGGCGCCGGGCCAACCCGACCTCGGACTTCGTCGCCGAAGCGGTGCAGGTGGCGAAGGCGGCGGGGATGCCGGTAAAAACCGTGTGGGCCCGTGAGGATGACATTCGCGGCGGCTACTATCGATCGATGTTCCTGCATCAGGCGCGGGTCGGTCTGGGCGCGGATGGCCTGCCGTCAAGCTGGGAGCATGTGCTGGTGGGGCAGTCGATCATGGCCGGTACGCTGCTGGAAAAAACCATGGTCAAGGACGGCATCGATGCGACTTCGGTCGAGGGCGTCGCCGACAGCCCCTACATCAAGGATCTGGCCCATCATCAAGTCGATCTGCATTCGCCGCAGACCGGCATCAACGTGTTGTGGCTGCGCTCGGTGGGGCACACTCACAGTGGTTTTGTCATGGAGTCGCTGGTTGATGAACTCGCCACGGCGGCTGGCCAGGACCCGGTGGAATACCGGCGTACCCTGCTGAAAAATCACCCGCGCCACCTCGGTGTGTTGAATCTGGCGGTGGAAAAGGCCAACTGGAAAGCGCCGTTGCCCGAGGGGCACGCCCTCGGCGTGGCGGTGCACGAATCATTCGGCAGTTACGTGGCGCAAGTCGCTGAGGTGTCCCAGGACAATCTGGCGATTCGCGTACATCGCGTAGTCTGCGCGGTGGATTGCGGCATTGCGGTGAACCCGCAGAGCATCGCCGCGCAGATGGAGTCGTGCATCACCTTCGGCCTGGGCATGGCGCTGCATAGCAAGCTGACGCTCAGGAATGGTGGGGTGGTGCAGTCCAACTATCACGATTATCAGGTCCTGCGGCTCAACGAAATGCCGGTCGTGGAGGTGCATATCGTGCCCAGCAGCGAAAAACCCGGTGGCATCGGCGAGCCCGGGGTGCCGCCGACCGCGCCGGCGGTGGCCAACGCGGTGTTCGCTTTGACCGGGCAACGACTGCGTGAATTGCCGCTGCAACTGTCGGGAGTGTGAAATGAAACGACATCTGCTGTTGGGCACCGTGGTGCTGTTGGGGTTGGGCGGTTACGCCTCGGATCTGTTCGCTGATGATCAGCCAGCGCTGCAGGCTTTCGGCACGGTGCAAAAGGTCTTTCAGAGCCCGCGTTGCCAGAATTGCCACATCCCCGGTGATGCGCCCTTGCAGTTCGACGCCGGCATTCCCCACGCGATGAACGTGGTGCGCGGCATGGACGGCAAGGGCGCTGCCGGTTTGCCCTGCGCCACCTGCCACGCCGAAAACAACCCGCCGGCCAGTTATGGCCCGCATGCGCCACCCGGTGCACCGCACTGGAGCCTGCCACCGGCGGCGCACAAGATGGCCTGGATCGGCCTGCCTGCGGACAAGCTGTGCGCCATGATCAAGGACCGTGCGAGCAACGGCGATCGCGATTTTGCCGCGCTGATCAAGCACGTCAGCGAAGACAAACTGGTGCTCTGGGGCTGGAACCCGGGAGCAGGGCGCGCGCCGGTGCCGGTGCCCCACGATATTTTTGTCGAGCAGTTCAAACTGTGGGCCGATGCGGGTGGGCCTTGCCCGGTGGCGGAATTATGATGTGAGCTCTTCTCAATTCAGGGCTAAGCTCAAGAGCATTACAGCCTGTGGAGTGTGTGATGCTGGTGCCCGGAAAACCCGAGAATGAAGCGGCGCGAATGCAAGCGCTGCAAAATCTCAATCTACTCGATTCGGCCCCCGAAGAACGCTTCGATCGCCTGACGCGTCTGGCCAAGCGTTTGTTCAACGTGCCGATTGCGTTGGTCACGCTGGTGGACAAGGACCGCCAGTGGTTCAAATCCTGCGTCGGCCTCGACGCCACCGAAACGCCGCGAGACGTCTCGTTCTGTGGGCACGCGATCTTGCAGAACGAGTTGCTGCTGGTGCCGGACGCCCGTGAAGACGTGCGCTTTCATGACAACCCGCTGGTGAGCGGCGCGCCGAACATTCGCTTCTATGCCGGATACCCGCTGACCGTTCCCCACGGCAACAAAATGGGCACGCTGTGCCTGATCGACACCAAGCCCCGTGAACTCGACGATGAAGAGCGCGCACTGCTGCGCGATCTGGCGGAAATGGCCGAGCAGGAACTCACCGCGGTACAGATGGCGAGCATGGACGAGCTGACGTTGCTGTCCAACCGGCGCGGCTTCAAGCAGTTGGCCCAGCATGCACTCGATGCCTGTTCGCGGCTGAACCGGCCGGCGACCTTGCTGTTTTTCGACCTCAACGACTTCAAGCAGATCAACGACCTCTACGGACATGCCGAGGGCGACGGTGCGCTGAAAACCTTTGCCGATGTGCTGCGTATCGCCTTTCGCGAAAGCGACGTGGTCGGGCGCCTGGGCGGCGATGAATTCGTCGCGCTGCTGACCGGCTCCAGCCACGTCGAAACCACGGCGATCATGGCGCGCATGAAAGAAATCCTCGAAGAACGCAACGCCACGCTGCACCGCGGTTATGCCATCCGGTTCAGCGTCGGCCAGATCGAATACGACCCCAAGCGCCACGACAGCGTCGACCGCCTGCTGGCCGACGCGGACGGCGCGATGTACGCACACAAGCAAGCCTTGAAGCGCTGCTGAGCCAACCATCGCCAGCAAGCTTGCACCGCAAAACCCTGTGGGAGCGAGCTTGCTCGCGAAAGCATCCGCCTCATTCACCACAGTCATCGACTGACCCACCACCATCGTTGGCAGGCTGGCTCGCGCATGGGTGCTTTGTGGTCCATAACTTGCGCGCAAAGCCGCCCACTCAATCTCGCAGAAAAGTCAACTGTCACTCTTGACAGTTGTGCCCAGCCGGCATCGCGCTGAATATCGGCGAGCGAGCCCCATTCCGTGTAGTCAGATTGCTGTCGCTCGACGGCCTGAATGGAAATCCAGAATCTTTCTGAGGGTGTTTTCATGAATCAATCGACTCAACGCAACGCTCCACATGCTGCCGGAAATATTGACCCGTCGTTTGGTGAAGGAGGTTTTGTCGACGGCACATCAGGCTATTCGGTCCGAGCGATCACCGAGCATCGTGGCGCCATCGTTTACGCTGAGTGGGGCGGCGACGACATACGAGTGTGCCGCTTGCATGCCGATGGCTCGGTTGATACCGATTTTGGCCAGGAGGGCGCCTTCCAGTGGACTTTCGAACCAGAGCGTCGAGCGGCTCCGGAGCAGTTGATCAGTCAACCCGATGGCAAGATCCTGTTGCTCGGACGGACTATCGATAAAGTCGACGAGTTCATCTGGCGTACGGCGGTGTCCAGGTTCCATCCCGATGGCAGTCTGGACGAGGACTTTGGTACCCGAATTTTTCCTTACCCGTACGAGCCGGGCAGCGTCTCGATAACGACGCACTTGCCCTTTGTTGCGCTGCAGGCTGACGGGAAGTTATTGATAACCACCGGCTACTCGGTCGACGCACAAGGCTCACGCATTTTTGAAGCGGGAAGAATATTCCGCCTGCAATCAACGGGAGTTAGCGATCCGAGCTTTGGCATACAAGGCCAAATCGAGGTGCGCATCAATGGGCAGAACACCAGGATTGAAAGCATCGGTTTGTTGAGTGGCGAATCCGGCGAATCCATTGCTGTCAGCGCTCAGGTCGATCGGCCTCAAGGTAACTATGTGACTAAGACAATAGGCGTGGCCTGTTTCAAATCGACAGGCCAGTTGGATCAAGGTTTTGCTGTGCGCGGGTATTGGGAAGCGCCGCCCGGTACCACGTTGGCAAAAATGCTGATCGATAATGACAGGGTTGTGTGTTTGGGTACTGCTCAAGTACCGGACTTTGGCCGGGCCCTGTGGCTGACCCGATTAACGGCGCGAGGTGAGGTCGATCCCGAATTCAATAACGCCGTCCCTCTCACTATTCGCCTACCGCACGCGCCCTCTTTTCCAACCGGTTTATTGCAGGCCGGGGCGAGACTCAACGTGCTGATGACAGGTAATGATGTACGTGGACAACTCTATCTGCTGGGCATTCGCGAGGACGGCTCGCTTGATCTGGATTTTGGTGAAGCAGGCGTTGCGCATATTGGCAGCGGAAGTGTTTGGGCGGGCGCCATTCAATCTGATAATGAGCGGCTTGTCATAGCCGCGGATCTGGCGCAGTTCGACGGAATCAACAAGCCCACCTTGATCGGACTGTTGAACGCCTGACGCGTCGAGCCGTTGCCATAGGAGAACCCGCCGCAATCGACGGGTTTTTTGATGGCGGATCACTTCGCTTGGGCCAGGAGCTCGCGATCAGTAGGTAGATAATGCACGGCTCGTCACGATTTCGGCGGGCTCAACGTCGCGTAAAACTTCAGCCATTTCTCCTGATTGGCTTGTATTTCCTCGAGCGCAGGGGCGGTCAGCGCTGCTTGCAGCGCTTTGCTTTCATATGCCTCAAACAGGTGCCGCACAGCCGTACGGGCGATGGCGTTGACCTTGTTGGAAGAAAACGTATCGGGAACGTCGCTGTACGCTTGTGCCGCCAGCGGCGCGCCTTCGATGTCGAGGCTGGTGATCAGCGCATCGCATGTGGCGTTGGCGATGGGCAGAGTCCCGTGGCGATACGCCTCGGCGTCGAAGGGCAGCGATTTGGCCTTGTTGTTCGCCACAGAGGGCTTGAGCAGCGCGACATCAATATCGCGACGCAATACAACCGCCGACCGGCGGGTAAAAATCTCGTACACCCTCGGCGTCGAACCGCGCAGCAGCGCGATGATGGCAAACGGCGCCGCCTCGGCGTTGGTGTTTGCAGCCTCGGCGGGACCTGTCGGGGTGGGCAACTGCAAGGCAAACAATTGCAGCGTGTTGTCTTCGATGTCCTGTCGTTGCGCCAGCGGTAGTCGGCAAAATGCATCTTTGATGAAGGCGATATGGGCTTCCTTCATCTGCTGCAGGCGTGCGCTCAGTGCGGAGCGGAACGAGCGCGATACCGTGTTGAGCCGGGCAAACGAGGCTTTCAATGTGCTCAACTGAAGCTGCTCGGTGTTCGATTTCCAGCCCTGCAGATCGCCGGACAACTTGCCCGCCACATGCAGTTCGCTCAGCGAATAATGGTTCGCCGCGGATGCCGGGCTGGACAGCGCTGGTTCTGCCAGATGCGGGTTATCGCTGAAGACCTTGCGCAGGTCGTTCAGCGCCACCGTTATTGGTACAGGACATTTTGCCAGGAACGCCCGGTGGTAGAACGCACGCATCCTGCGCTGATGGTCGCGAAAAAGGCGCCCGGCACGTTTGAGCGTGGCGGGTTGATTGAGCGGATTTTCCTGATCACGCTGAACCACACCCCGAGCGACGGCCCAGTCCAGAACGACAGAAGCGCAGGTATCACTGCGCAGGAATTGGTAGTAATCCGCCGGGACGGGTCCATGGGTCAGATTCGTCAATTGCGCGTAGGTCATCAGGCGCGTCACACCCGGCCTGCGGTCTTCGATGTACAGCACGATCTGCTTGAGCCGGACCCAGCGCAAATCACTCATGTAATGCAGTGAGACCGGGATATCACGGATCAAAAACTCCGGAGCGTTGCCGGACAGGAGCAGATGCGTCGCCAGGGATTTGTTCTTCACCTGCGCCAGATCGAACTGTTGATCGATGAAACGCCGGACCTCAGTGTACGGTTCGCCCCAGTAGAAGCCGTCATTGAGTGCCTGCCCGATGATCCGGTCCGATTGCTCGCCCGCCGTCGGGTCGAGACTGAGGATCAGCGCAGCAAGCAACAAACGGTCGCGATTGGTGGCCAGCAGATCCTTGGGTTGAGCCGCGGGGGCGAGCTTTTTCAGTAATTGATTGCCCAGCAAGCGCGCCCGTTCGCTGATCAGGATGCGGCTGATCAGGTAATCGGCGTTGGTGTTCAGGCTCGTTGCAGGCAGATCGGTATCGACGCCTTCGCTGAGGTAATCAATCAGTGGCGCTGCGTCCTTTGGCAGGAACGCCTGAGTCGTGTCGATGATCTGCTGGCGCTGCTCAGTGGTGAAGCGCTCGGTCTGTGTGCCGGGGCGACCGAGCAGATACCAGTGATTCATGTGGCCGGGACGCATGTGCAGGTTGATCTTGTCCCATTTGACAAACGTGAGGGCTTGCTCGACGGTTTTCGGCAAAGGCAGTTCATAAAAGCGCAGCATTTGCCCCAGCGTCACCTTGCCGCTGGTGCGAAAGGCACCGCCGGCCTTGCGTGCCTTGGCCTTGAGGCGATCGCGATAGACTTTCAGGTCGGCGTGTTTTTCCACCTCTGCAGTCAGGGTGATCCAGCCCTGTTCGCTGGCCGTGCCGACATGACCGGACTCAGTTACCAGCAGTGCGCTATCGGCAGGTAGCTTGTGCTTCGACAAAATGGCCTGAAAAGCCGGATGCGAACCCAATATCTTCAGACCACTTTGGCCCAACTCCATCCATCCCGTCAGCGCTGAGTCGGGATCGGGCACGCTGAACTCTTCCAGGTCGATTTTCGCCGCAGGCGACTTGTTCCAGCTCAGCGCTTGCAGTCGGCGCAGGATATAACGCCCGTCTTCGATATCGGCAAAGCCATGCCGGTAGCTAATGATCGAGTTGCCGGTCTGCACGTAATCGCTGACATACGGCAACGCCGGCCAGCGATGGTCGCGCAGGCGTTGCGCCAGCGCTTTGGCTTGTTCGGCATCCTCCGGGATGGGCAAGGCGTAGCGTTCCAGCAGCGGGCCAAGCTTGAAACGCGGACCGCCACGACTGGCTGAAACCGACGAGGAAGTCAGTGACACGGGTGTGTCCTCGAGGCCGCGTTGTTCAAACGGCTCGAGGGTCTGCAAAACTGTTTCGAGGGTGCAGGCAATGGCCTGGAAATCCTCCAGTTGCGCAGCGCGCTCTTTGACCACGGCCGACGTGGTGTGGCCATTTTCGTCAATCGCCGCGAAGCCGCCTGCTTTCAGTTCAGCGACCATCACTTTCGCCTGGGCGAGGTTTTGCGGCTCGGGATAACCGTAAAACGCCAGCACGACCTGGCGTGGAAAGCGATACAGCGGATTGGCCGATTTGCCGCCGATATACGGTAAGCCCCATTCGCCCGGATCGATGCGCTGGGCGATCCACACCAACAGCGGTGCGATCTGCCACCAGCCCGAATCATCGTCCAGCGTGAACGTGCGCAGTTTAACGGCGCCGTTCGCCTGGGTTTGCGCCTCCAGCGTCGCGCCTTTGATCCGCAGCGTATCCAGATCAATATGGAAGCGACTGGCCCAGTCAAGAAATTCGGGCTGCTCCAGGGCGGCCCAGTACAGCTCCATCCATTCGCGCAGCAGGCAAGCGCGAGGGATTTCCAGTGTGCGTTGCGGTTCCCCGGGATTGACGACAGGGACGGCCGTCAACTCATCGATCAGATTTTGAAGAAAGGTCTTTTGCGGTGACGCGGCTTGCACGGTGTCGTTCATTTGCGCTCTCCATGGCGGCTGACAGGCATCAAGCGCCGATTGTCGAGCGATGGCGGGCGGGGCAGGTGGTACATGTGTATGGGCGGGGACTTTCGCCAAGGCATAAAAAAACCCGTCATTCGACGGGTTTTTTTATGCCAGCGAAGATTACTCTTCGATGTTGCCCATGGCGGTGGTGTTGAAGCCGCCGTCCACGTACATGATTTCACCGCTGATGCCCGACGCCAGGTCGGAGCACAGGAAGGCGCCGGCGTTGCCGACTTCTTCGATGGTGACGTTGCGGCGCAGTGGGGTTTGCGCTTCGTTGGCGGCGAGCATCTTGCGGAAGTTCTTGATGCCCGAGGCTGCCAGGGTGCGGATCGGGCCGGCCGATACGCAGTTGACGCGGGTGCCGTCCGGGCCCAGGGAACCGGCCAGGTAACGCACGCCAGCTTCCAGCGAAGCCTTGGCCATGCCCATGACGTTGTAGTTCGGCATGGTGCGCTCGGCGCCCAGGTACGACAGGGTCAGCAGGCTGCCATTGCGGCCTTTCATCATTTCGCGGCCGGCTTTGGCCAGGGCCACGAAGCTGTAGGCGCTGATGTCGTGAGCAATGCGGAAACCTTCACGGGTGGTGGCTTCGGTGAAGTCGCCGTCCAGTTGGTCGCCCGGGGCGAAGCCGACGGAGTGAACGATGCAGTCCAGGCCGTCCCACTTCTTGCTCAGTTGTTCGAAGACCTTGGCGATTTCTTCATCGCTGGCCACGTCGCACGGGAAGCACAGCTCAGGGCTCGAGCCCCAGCCTTGTGCGAATTCTTCGACGCGACCCTTGAGTTTGTCGTTCTGATAAGTGAAGGCAAGCTCAGCGCCCTCGCGATGCATGGCGGCAGCGATGCCGGATGCGATGGACAGCTTGCTGGCGACACCGACGATCAGTACGCGCTTACCGGCGAGAAAACCCATGTGTTGCTCCTCTTTCAGGTTATTGCGCAGTGGCTGGTGCCAGAAAAGCGGCTTCCAGCAACTGCTGTGTATACGGATGTTGGGGGGCGGCAAAGATACTTTGCGCGTCTCCCTGTTCGACCACTTGGCCATGCTTGACCACCATCAGCTGGTGGCTCAGCGCTTTGACGACAGCCAGGTCATGGCTGATGAACAAATACGTCAGGTTGTACTTGGCTTGCAGTGAACGCAACAGCTCCACCACTTGCCGCTGCACCGTCCGGTCGAGCGCCGACGTCGGCTCGTCCAGCAGGATCAGCGCCGGTTTCAGCACCAAAGCCCGGGCAATGGCGATTCGCTGCCGTTGCCCACCGGAAAATTCGTGGGGGTAGCGGTGCCGGGTTTCCGGATCCAGACCTACCTCCTTCAATGCCGCAATGATTGCCGCTTCCTGTTCGGCCGCGGTGCCCATCTTGTGTATCCGCAGGCCTTCGCCGACGATGTCATTGACGCACATGCGCGGGCTCAGGCTGCCGAACGGGTCCTGAAACACCACCTGCATCTCGCGCCGCAACGGGCGAACCTCGTTCTGCGTCAGGCAGTCTAGCTGCTTGCCTTCAAAACGGATGCCGCCCTGGCTGCCGATCAGGCGCAAAATCGCCAGACCGAGCGTCGATTTGCCGGAACCGCTTTCCCCCACGATCCCCAGCGTCTGACCCTGAGGCAGGCTGAAATTGATGCCGTCCACTGCCTTGACGTGATCCACCGTGCGCTTGAGCAGGCCTTTCTTGATCGGGAACCAGACTTTCAGGTCCGCGACTTCGAGCAGCGGCGCGCCGACTTTATTGCTCGCCGGGCCGCCGCTGGGCTCCGCGCCGAGCAATTCCCGAGTGTACGGATGCTGCGGCGAACGGAACAGCTCTGCGCACGATGCCTGTTCGACGATGCAACCGCGCTGCATGACACATACGCGATGCGCAATTCTTCGCACCAGGTTCAAATCGTGACTGATCAGTAACAGCGACATGCCCAATCGCGCCTGAAGTTCCTTGAGCAAATCGAGGATTTTCAGCTGAACGGTCACGTCCAGTGCGGTGGTCGGCTCGTCGGCGATCAGCAGTTCCGGTTCGTTGGCCAGGGCCATGGCGATCATCACGCGCTGGCGCTGGCCGCCGGAGAGTTCGTGGGGCAGGGCCTTGAGGCGTTTGTGCGGCTCGGGAATGCCGACCATCTCCAGCAGCTCCAGGGTGCGCTTGGTCGCGACCTTACCGGACAGGCCCTTGTGGATGCCGAGCACTTCGTTGATCTGCTTCTCGATCGAGTGCAGCGGATTGAGCGACGTCATCGGCTCTTGAAAGATCATCGCGATGCGATTGCCGCGAATGTGGCGGATGGTCTTTTCACTCAGGCCCAGCAGGTTTTGCCCGGCGTAATTGATGCTGCCGGCCGGATGGCGCGCCATGGGGTAGGGCAGCAAGCGCAGGATCGAATGCGCGGTCACCGATTTGCCCGAGCCCGATTCACCGACCAGCGCCAGGGTTTCGCCGCGCTTGATGTCGAAACTCACGCCCTCGACCACGCGATGGATGCGCTCGCCGAAACCGAACTCGACGGCGAGGTCGCGCACTTCGATCAGATTGTCCTGATTCATTTCACTTCCTCGGGTCGAAGGCATCGCGAGCGGACTCGCCGATAAACACCAGCAGGCTCAACATCAGCGCCAGCACGGCAAACGCGCTCATGCCCAGCCACGGTGCCTGCAGGTTGGATTTGCCCTGCGCGACCAGTTCACCCAGCGACGGGCTGCCGGCCGGCAAGCCGAAGCCGAGAAAGTCCAGCGCGGTCAGGGTGCCGATGGCGCCGGTGAGGATGAACGGCATGAAGGTCATGGTCGAAACCATGGCGTTGGGCAGAATGTGACGGAACATGATTGCGCCGTTCTGCATGCCCAGCGCTCTGGCGGCACGCACGTATTCAAGGTTGCGTCCACGCAGAAACTCCGCGCGCACCACGTCGACCAGGCTCATCCACGAGAACAGCAGCATGATCCCCAGCAGCCACCAGAAATTCGGCTGGACGAAACTGGCGAGGATGATCAGCAGATACAGCACTGGCAACCCCGACCAGATCTCCAGAAAGCGCTGCCCGGCCAGATCGACCCAGCCGCCATAAAACCCCTGAAGGGCACCGGCAATCACGCCGATGATCGAACTCAGCACGGTCAAGGTCAGCGCAAACAACACGGAAATGCGGAAGCCGTAGATCACCCGCGCCAGCACATCGCGACCCTGGTCGTCGGTGCCCAGCAGGTTGTCCACCGAGGGCGGCGCCGGGGCCGGGACTTTCAGGTCGTAATTGATGCTCTGGTAGCTGTAGGGGATCGGCGCCCACAACACCCAGGCGTCCTTGGCCTTGAGCAGTTCGCGGATGTACGGGCTCTTGTAGTTGGCTTCCAGCGGGAATTCGCCGCCGAAGGTGGTCTCCGGGTAGCGCTTGATTGCCGGGAAATACCAGTGGTTGTCGTAATGCACCACCAGCGGCTTGTCATTGGCGATCAGCTCGGCACCGAGGCTTAGCCCGAACAGGATCAGAAACAGCCACAGCGACCACCAGCCACGCTTGTTGGCCTTGAACAGTTCGAAGCGGCGGCGGTTGAGAGGGGACAGGTTCATCTCAATGCTCCCGGCTTTCGAAGTCGATGCGCGGATCGACGAAGGTGTAAGTGAGGTCGCCGATCAGTTTCACTACCAGCCCGAGCAGGGTGAAGATGAACAGCGTGCCGAACACCACCGGATAATCGCGGTTGATCGCCGCTTCGAAACTCATCAGGCCGAGGCCGTCGAGGGAGAAGATCACTTCCACCAGCAACGAGCCGGTGAAGAAAATCCCGATGAACGCCGACGGGAATCCGGCAATCACCAGCAGCATCGCGTTGCGGAACACGTGCCCGTACAACACACGATTGCGCGTCAGGCCTTTGGCCTTGGCGGTGACCACGTACTGTTTGTTGATCTCGTCGAGGAAGCTGTTTTTGGTCAGCAGGGTCATGGTCGCGAAGTTGCCGATCACCAGCGCCGTGACCGGTAGTGCCAGGTGCCAGAAGTAATCAAGGATCTTGCCGCCCAGGCTCAATTCATCGAAGTTGTTCGAGGTCAGCCCGCGCAACGGGAACCAGTCCAGATAACTGCCGCCGGCGAACACCACGATCAGCAGGATCGCAAACAGAAACGCCGGGATCGCATAACCGACGATGATTGCCGAACTGGTCCAGACGTCGAAATGGCTGCCATGCCGCGTGGCCTTGGCGATCCCCAGCGGGATCGACACCAGGTACATGATCAGCGTGCTCCATAGCCCCAGCGAAATCGACACCGGCATCTTTTCCTTGATCAGGTCGATGACCTTGGCGTCGCGGAAGAAGCTGTCGCCGAAATCCAGCCGGGCGTAGTTCTTGACCATGATCCACAGGCGTTCCGGGGCCGATTTGTCGAACCCGTACATGTGCTCGATTTCCTTGATCAGCGCCGGATCGAGGCCCTGCGCGCCGCGATACGACGAGCCGGCCACTGCCACCTCGGCACCGCCGCCGGCAATCCGGCTGGTGGCGCCTTCAAAGCCTTCGAGCTTGGCGATCATCTGTTCCACCGGCCCGCCGGGCGCGGCCTGAATGATCACGAAGTTGATCAGCAGAATGCCGAACAGGGTCGGGATGATCAGCAACAGTCGCCGAAAGATATACGCCAGCATCTGATTACTCCGTGCCCGCAGGGTCGGCTTGCAGTTGGGTTTGGACTTCTACCGCAGGTTTGGCGTCAGGCTTGACCCACCAGGTATTGATGCCGATGTCGTACTTGGGCGAGGTTTTCGGGTGGCCGATGTGGTTCCAGTACGCCACACGCCAGCTCTTGATGTGCCAGTTCGGCACCACGTAATAGCCCCATTGCAGCACGCGGTCGAGGGCCCGTGCGTGGGCCACCAGGCTGTTGCGCGAATCGGCGTTGATCAGGCTTTCCACCAGTTGATCGACGATCGGATCCTTCAGACCCATGCTGTTGCGGCTGCTCGGTTTGTCGGCGGCGGCGCTCATCCAGTATTCGCGCTGTTCGTTGCCCGGCGAGTTGGATTGCGGGAAGCTGCCGACCATCATGTCGAAGTCCCGCGAACGCACGCGGTTGATGTACTGCGAGACGTCGACGCGGCGGATCACCAGGTCGATGCCCAGGTCGCTGAGGTTGCGCTTGAACGGCAGCAGCACGCGTTCGAATTCGGTCTGCGCGAGCAGGAATTCGATCACCACCGGTTTGCCCGTGGCATCGACCATTTTGTCGTCGACGATTTTCCAGCCGGCCTCCTGCAGCAGTTGGTAAGCCTCGCGTTGCTGGCTGCGGATCATGCCGCTGGCGTCGGTCCTGGGGTTTTCATAGGCCTCGCTGAATACCTGCGCCGGCAGCTTGTTGCGGAACGGTTCGAGAATCGCCCGTTGCTCGGCGTCGGGCAGGCCGGTGGCGGCCATTTCCGAGTTTTCGAAATAACTGCGGGTGCGCACGTAGGCGCCGTTGAACAATTGCTTGTTGGTCCATTCAAAATCGAACAGCAGGCCGAGCGCCTGACGCACGCGCACATCCTGAAACATCGGGCGGCGCAGGTTGAAGACAAAACCCTGCATGCCGGTCGGGTTGCTGTTGGCGATCAGTTCCTTGATCAGACGGCCCTCGGTGACCGCCGGAACGTTATAGGCATTGGCCCAGTTCTTCGCGGTCATTTCCAGCCAGTAATCGAACTGCCCGGCCTTCAAGGCTTCGAGAGCAACGGTGTTGTCGCGATAGTAATCGGTGGTCATCGTGTCGAAGTTGTAGAACCCACGGTTGACCGGCAGGTCCTTGCCCCAGTAATCCTTGACCCGCTCGTAACGCACCGAACGACCGGCCTTGACCTCGGTGACCTTGTACGGGCCGCTGCCCAGCGGAATCTCCAGATTGCCCTTGTTGAAGTCGCGCTCGGCCCACCAGTGTTTCGGCAGTACCGGTAACTGGCCGAGAATCAGCGGCAGTTCGCGGTTGTTGCTGTGCTTGAACTTGAACAGCACTTTCAGCGGGTCTTCGGCGACCACTTCGGCGACGTCGCTGTAATAGCCGCGAAACATCGGCGAGCCTTCCTTGGTCAGGGTGTTGAAGCTGAACACCACATCTTCGGCACGCACCGGGTGACCATCATGGAAACGCGCTTCGGGGCGCAGGTAGAAACGCACCCAGCTGTTGTCAGGGGCTTTTTCGATCTTGCCGGCGATCAGTCCGTATTCGGTGAATGGCTCGTCGAGGCTGTGTTTGGTCAGGGTGTCGTAGATCTGTCCGATGTCATCGGCGGGCACACCTTTGCTGATGAACGGGTTGAGGCTGTCGAAGCCGCCAAAGCCGGCCTGGCGGAACACGCCGCCCTTGGGTGCATCGGGGTTCACGTAATCGAAATGCTTGAAATCGGCCGGGTATTTCGGCGGCTCGTTGTACAGGGTCACGGCGTGTTGCGGGGCGGCGCAGGCCAGCCCGGCAAACAGCAAGCCGCTGGCCTGCACGAGCAGGGCGCGAACAGCGTTCATCGATCTTTCTCCGAGGACTTCAGCCACCACGCGCTCAGGCCCAGGGTATAGGGCGGCGTAGTGACAAAGGCCAACCGGTTGCGGTAGGCCAGACGGTGATAATTGAGGTACCAGTTGGGAATGCTGTAGTGCTGCCACAGCAGCACGCGGTCGAGCGCCTTGCCGGCGGCGACCTGCTCGTCGCGAGTGCGCGCGGCGAGCAATTGTTCGAGCAGGTGATCGACCACTGGGTTGGCGATGCCCGCGTAATTCTTGCTGCCCTTGACGTTCACCTGGCTGGAGTGGAAGTACTGCCACTGCTCCAGGCCCGGGCTGAGAGTCTGACCCAGCGTCATCGAGATCATGTCGAAATCGAATTGATCGAGGCGCTGTTTGTACTGAGCCCGATCAACGGTGCGCAGGCGTGCGTCGATGCCGATGCTGTTGAGATTGACGATGTACGGCTGGTAAAGACGCTCCAGATTCGGATTGACCAGTAGTAGCTCGAAGCGCAGCGGCTGGCCGGCGGCGTTCTGCAGACGCTGGCCGTGAAGTTTCCAGCCAGCCTCGGCGAGTAGCGCCAGGGCTTTACGCATGGTTTCGCGCGGAATGCCGCGACCATCGGTGGTTGGCAGGGTGAACGGCTCGGTAAACAGCCTCGCCGGCAACTGGTCCTTGTACGGCTTGAGCATCAGCCATTCATGCCCGACCGGCAGGCCGCTGGCGGTGAATTCGCTGTTGGGGTAATAACTGGTGGTGCGCTGGTAGGCGTCGCTGAACAACGTGCGGTTAGTCCACTCGAAGTCGAACATCAGGCCCAGCGCTTCACGGGTCTTCACATCGGCAAACGTCGCGCGGCGGGTGTTCATGAACAGGCCCTGAGTCTGGGTCGGGATCTGATGCGGAATCTGCGCCTTGATCACCTCGCCCCGGCGTATGGCCGGAAAGTTGTAGCCGTTGACCCAGTTCTTCGCCTGATGCTCGATGTAGATGTCGAATTCACCCGCCTTGAACGCTTCGAACGCCACATCGCTGTCGCGGTAGAACTCGACTTCCATGCGATCGAAGTTGTACTTGCCGCGATTGACCGCCAGGTCCTTGCCCCAGTAATCCTTGACCCGCTCGAAAATCAGCTGCCGCCCCGGCGTCACCGCGGTGATGCGGTACGGGCCGCTGCCCAGCGGCGGTTCGAACGTGGTGGCCTTGAAGTCGCGGTCCTTCCAGTAATGCTGCGGCAGCACCGGCAATTCGCCGAGGCGCAGGATCAACAGCGGATTGCCCGAGCGCTTGAGCACGAATCGAATGCGCTGCTTGTTCAGAATGTCGACGCGCAGCACCTCTTGCAGGGCTGTGCGGTACAGCGGATGGCCTTCCTTCAATAACAGGCGATAGGAGAACGCAACGTCATACGCGGTAATCGGCGCGCCGTCGTGAAACCGCGCTTCCGGGCGCAGATTAAACACCACCCAGCTGCGATCTTCGCTGTATTCCACCGATTGCGCGATCAAACCATAACTCGACGCCGGCTCGTCACCGGACGGCGAATACTGCCCAGTGCCGACCATCAACGGCTCGTTCAGCTCGTTGATGCCGTACTGGAGGAAATTCGCGGTGGTGACCGGGCTGGTGCCCTTGAAGGTGTACGGATTGACCGTATCGAACGTGCCGAACGCCATCACCCGCAACGTACCGCCCTTGGGCGCTTGCGGGTTGACCCAATCGAAATGGGTAAATCTGGCCGGGTACTTGAGCGTGCCGAACTGCGCATAACCGTGACTTTCGGTAATCGTCGCGCTTGCGGTTGAGCTCAAGGCCAGGCTGATCAGGAGCAGGGGGAGGGCACGCTTCAAGTCAGATCCGATCCAGCGGCTTGGGCTTTGTGGGCCGTACAGTAACAGCTTGTCTGGACAGGAAAAAGATCATGGGTTAATGCGGGGTTAATCGTCGGGGCGAAGCGCCCTCACCTTGGCCTTTTGGAGTGGCTGGGTGCCCGAAAGTCAAAAGCCCCTCACCCTAACCCTCTCCCGGAGGGAGAGGGGACTGACTGTGGTGTTTGTTTGATGTGCATCGACGTGAATGTCGAGTTGAACTCAGGATCTGAAAAGCATGGAGATCGGCTCCCTTTCCCCTCGCCCCCTGGGGAGAGGGCTGGGGTGAGGGGGAGGGATCTTTCCTGCACCAAAAAAATCCGATGCAAAAAAAAGCCCCCGAACACTCAGGGGCTCTTGCAATCAATGCGGCTGATAAACCGTGAGCATCTGCCCAGGCTTCAAGGCCTTGCCGGCGCCCGGATTCCAGCGTTTGAGGTGCTGCATCTGCACGTTGAAACGCTTGGCCACCACATACAAGGTGTCGCCACGCTTGACCTTGTACTGGGTCTGCTGCTGATTGTCGTCTTTGCTTTTCGACTTGCTGTTGGCCGCCACCACCGTGTTGACCCGGCCAGACTTGCGGGCAGGCGCGCGTTTGCTGGTGTCCTGCATCACCAGCGTCTGACCGACCTTGAGATTCTTGCCGGTCAGCTTGTTCCAGCGCTGCAGGTCCTTCACCTCAACCTTGTTGGCCTTGGCAATGGAACCGAGATTGTCGCCACGCTTGACCCGGTAAGCGCGCTTGAGCTGCGCCACTTCCGACGGATCGGCGCCTTCGAACACCGGTTTCAGCGAGCGCGGGCTGATCAGCTCTTCCGGTCGCATGGTCTGCAGACTGGCCGTCAGCAATTGCGCCTTGGAAGTCGGTACCAGCAAATGCTGCGGGCCGTCGATGGTAGTGCGCTGCTTGAACGCCGGGTTGAGCTGGAACAGCTCGTCTTCGTCGATGTTGGCCACCGCGGCGACCTTGGACAGGTCCATGCGCTGGTTGATTTCGACGACCTGGAAGTACGGTTCGTTGGCAATCGGATTGAGGTTGACGCCATAGGCTTCCGGCGCCAGCACCACTTGCGACAACGCCAGCAGTTTCGGCACGTAGGCCTGGGTTTCCGCCGGCAACGACGACAGGTTCCAGTAGTCGGTCGGCAGGCCGAGCTTCTCGTTACGCTCGATGGCGCGGCTGACCGTGCCTTCGCCGGCGTTATAAGCCGCCAGGGCCAGCAGCCAGTCGCCGTTGAACATGTCATGCAGGCGGGTCAGGTAATCCATTGCGGCAGTGGTCGAAGCGGTGATGTCGCGACGGCCATCGTAGAAACGGGTTTGACGCAGGTTGAAGTAACGCCCGGTGGACGGGATGAACTGCCACAGGCCCGAAGCGTCGGCCCGGGAATAGGCCATCGGGTTGTAGGCGCTCTCGATCACTGGCAGCAGGGCCAGTTCCAGCGGCATGTTGCGCTCTTCGAGGCGCTCGACGATGTAGTGAATATAGAGACTGCCGCGTTCGCCGGCGTTCTCGAGGAAAGAAGGATTGCTGGCGAACCACAGGCGCTGTTGCTCGATGCGCGGGTTGACGCCCAGGCTTTCCTGCAACTGGAAACCTGCGCGCATGCGTTCCCAGACGTCCTGAGGCACTTGCGGGCTGGGCTTTTCGGTCAGCCAGATCGGCTTCTGCTTGGCTCGCGCAGCAATGTTCGGCGTATGGGTCGCTTCAGTCTGCGGAGCATGGCTGGAACAGCCCGCCAGCGTGGCGGACACAGCCACCGCGATGGCTTGCGCCAGGCGGGTCAATGCGTCTGAATTGACGGACTTACGTATGGATGACGACATTGGCTGGAAGTAAGTTCCGGGCAAAAATGTCGGGCGATTCTAGAAAGCGCACCCCCCGCGGTCAACCATTCAGAATATTTGTGCCAACCAGCGGGTGACTTAGAACGTATCTTTCCAGGCCCGCAAAGCCGCAAATACCTCGCTCGGCGCCCGGTTTTGAGCGCCTGCCCGTTCGTCCACTTTTTGTGTAACCAATGTTTCAGAAGTGCGCAAAAACGGGTTGGTGAGCTTTTCCAGGGCCAGCGTCGAGGGCAGGGTCATGACGCCGTTTTGCCGTTGCTGCATGACTTTTTCCAGACGGGCGGCAATGTCCGCGTTGCCCGGTTCAACGGCGGCTGCAAACTTGAGGTTGCTCAGGGTGTATTCATGGGTGCAGTAAACCAGCGTATCTTCAGGCAAGGCAGCGAGACGGCTGAGCGACTGGTGCATTTGCTCCGGCGTGCCTTCGAACAGGCGCCCGCAACCGGCGGCGAACAGGGTGTCGCCGCAGAACAGCAGACCGTGGTGGTAATAGGCAATGTGTCCCAAGGTGTGACCGGGCACTGCGTAGACGGCGAAATCCCAGCCGAGCACGCTGACGCTGTCGTCGTCCTTGAGCGCCACGTCGCGCCCCGGAATGCTTTCGCTGGCCGGGCCGTAGACTTTCGCGCCGGTCGCCGCTTTCAGGCGCTCGACGCCGCCGACGTGATCGTGATGATGATGGGTGATCAGGATATCGCTCAACACCCAGCCCGGATGGCCGTCTAGCCAGGCCTGCACGGGCGCGGCATCGCCCGGATCGACCACCGCGCAACGTTGGGAGCGGTGATCCTGTAACAACCAGATGTAGTTGTCGGTGAACGCGGGCAGGGCACTGATCTGTATCATCGTCGGAATCGCCAAGCGGAAAACATTGGCGCATCTTAGTAGTTCCTGGCGCTTTGGAGAATGCGATGAGTGATAAAGCGTTCGCACAGGCTGATCCTGACTGGCTGGCCCTGATCGGCGCAGCCCGTGAATGGCTGTCCGGCCCGCTCGGGCAATTGTTGCTCGATGAAGAGCGGCGCATGCTCGAAGACGAACTGGGGCGGTTCTTCGGCGGTTATCTGGTGCATTACGGGCCATCGGCCGAGACCCCGCCGGCCGCGCCGCAAGTGCAGCGCAACGTGCGCCTTGGCGCGCCGCTGCCCGGCGTCGAGATTGTCTGCGAAGAGCAGGCCTGGCCGTTGAGTGAACACGCTGCCGATGTCGTGGTGATGCAACACGGTCTGGATTTCTGCCTGTCGCCCCACGGTTTGCTTCGCGAAGCGGCGAGCGCCGTGCGGCCCGGCGGACACCTGCTGATCATCGGCATCAATCCGTGGAGCACCTGGGGGCTGCGTCATGTCTTCGCCCACGATGCCTTGCGCCAGGCGCGCTGCATCTCGCCGTCGCGGCTCGGCGACTGGCTCAACCTGCTCGGGTTTGCGCTGGAGAAACGCCGCTTCGGGTGCTATCGTCCGCCGCTCGCGTCACCCAAGTGGCAGGCCCGTCTGGCCGGCTGGGAGCGCAAGGCCGGCGACTGGCAATTGTCTGGCGGCGGCTTCTATCTACTGGTCGCGCGCAAGATCGTGGTCGGCCTGCGGCCATTGCGTCAGGAACGTCGCGAGCCGATGGGCAAGCTGATTCCGCTGCCGATGGCCAAGGTCAATCGCCGCCGCATCGAACCGTAAACCTTCTTGTATTCGTGGTCGGGTTTTCCCGGCCGCGGTCATTGTCGATCCGCAATCGGCAAGACAGCATTTTTCTGGAAAGACTGGCATGAGCGAAAGCGTGGAAAGCGTCGACACCGTAGAACTGTTCACCGACGGTGCCTGCAAAGGCAATCCCGGCCCGGGCGGCTGGGGCGCGTTGCTGGTGTGCAAAGGCGTCGAAAAAGAGCTGTGGGGCGGCGAAGCCAACACCACCAACAACCGCATGGAACTGCTCGGTGCGATCCGTGGCCTCGAAGCGCTCAAGCGCCCGTGCGAGGTGCTGCTGGTGACCGACTCGCAGTACGTGATGAAGGGCATCAACGAGTGGATGGCCAACTGGAAAAAGCGCGGCTGGAAGACCGCGGCCAAGGAGCCGGTGAAGAACGCCGACCTGTGGAAAGAGCTGGACGAGCAGGTCAACCGTCACACCGTGAAATGGAAATGGGTGCGCGGGCATATCGGCCACCACGGTAACGAGCGGGCCGACCAACTGGCCAACCGCGGCGTGGATGAGGTTCGCGGTTACAAGCAGAACTGAATTTGTCGTTACACCGTGGCGCGGCCTTCGCGAGCAGGCTCGCTCCCACAGGGAAATGCATTCCAGATCTGATGCCACTTCACTGAATTGGAATGCATTCCAATGTGGGAGCGAGCCTGCTCGCGAAGGGTGCGACACGGTCCACCTGAAACACCCCGCCGGGCGTGCTAACATCCGCGCCTTTGCACGATTGACCCGTTGAGAGCTGAACACTGATGGCCACCAGATCCGTTGTACTCGATACCGAAACCACCGGCATGCCGGTGACCGATGGTCACCGGATCATCGAAATCGGCTGTGTCGAACTGATTGGTCGGCGCCTGACGGGCCGGCACTTTCACGTTTACCTGCAACCGGATCGTGAAAGTGATGAAGGCGCCATCGGCGTCCATGGCATCACCAACGAATTTCTGGTCGGCAAGCCGCGTTTTGCTGAAGTCGCTGACGAGTTCTTCGAGTTCATCAAAGGCGCACAGCTGATCATCCATAACGCGGCGTTCGACGTTGGTTTCATCAACAACGAATTCGCCCTGATGGGCCAGCACGATCGCGCCGACATCACCCAGCACTGCACGATCCTCGACACCCTGATGATGGCCCGGGAACGTCACCCGGGACAGCGCAACAGCCTCGATGCATTGTGCAAGCGTTACGGTGTCGACAACTCCGGCCGTGAACTGCACGGCGCTTTGCTCGACTCGGAAATTCTCGCCGACGTCTACCTGACCATGACCGGTGGCCAGACCAGTCTGTCGCTGGCCGGCAATGCCTCCGACGGCAATGGCACTGGCGAGGGCGCCGACAACTCGGCCACCGAAATCCGCCGCCTGCCAGCCGATCGTCAACCGGCGCGCATTATCCGCGCTACCGAGGAAGAACTGGCGGCGCACCTGGCACGACTGGAAATCATCGCCAAGTCGGCCGGCGCTCCGGCGTTGTGGACGCAGATCGCTGAAGCCGACGCACAGGCGTAAGGTGCTGTCAGTACTGACAAGTGGCCACCGTCGCCACATCCGCTGTAACCCTCTACCCTGAGTGCATTGGCAGATGAAAATCAAGGAATGAGGACTTTTCCCAGTATGCGTCCGGTCATGAATCCGAAATACCCAGGGCTGTCGGTGCGTGTCGCCGACGACGGCTTTGCGCCGTATATCTGGGGTAGCGATTTCAGTTTTGAAGTCGCGGCGTATGGCGCTGCGGTGATCGGCAAGCCTGTCGAGCAATGGCAGGTGACGCCGATCGTGCCGTACCGCAAGTGCTACGGCATCGATCCTGAGGAGTTCAGCGCTTTTCACAACGCGCCTGACAGCGCGATTTTCATGGCTCATCTGGATGACGAGCCGGTCGGCCATCTGGTGATCAGCACCAACTGGAACGGTTTTGCCCACATCGACGAACTGGCGGTGCATGCACCGGCCCGGCGTCATGGCGTGGCCAAGGCGTTACTCGACGTGGCGCAGTTCTGGAGCCGCAAGAAAAAACTGCCGGGAATCATGCTCGAAACCCAGAACAACAACCTCGGCGCCTGTCGCCTGTATGAGCGTTGCGGTTATGTGATTGGCGGTATCGATCAGTTGCGCTATCGCGGTATCGACCCGAACACCGCTGAAGTGGCGTTGTTCTGGTATCGATTGTTCGATAATCCGCTGGAAAACCCGCTCAGCTCGACAACATCGCCTCGGCTTGTTCCGTGACGATCGTCAGCAGTGTCTGAATCGCCGAGGACGGCGCGGCGTGTTTAAAGGTCAGCGCATACAGACTGATCGGCACCGCCGGTGACAACGGGCAAACATCCAGCCCACCTGCGCGGGCGCCCAGTGCGGTGAACGGGTCGACGATGGCCAGACCTTCACCGGCCTCGACCATGCAGCGCATCATCTGCTGAGTTTGCACACGGGTCTGGATGCTTGGCGCGGGGCGCAAGGCCTGTAACTTGTTTTCCAGTGCCGGGCTCAGCGGGTCCTGGCCTTCGAGGCCGACCATCGCCTGACCGGCCAGATCCTGTAGAGAAATGTATTTCTGCTTCGGTTGCAGCCAGCCGTGCGGCGCAAGCAACTGCAATTTGCCCTGCGCCAGTGGTCGGCAATCGATATCGGCATGTTTCGGGTCGTGGAGGCTCAGGCCGAGATCGCTTTCACGCAGCAACAGGCTACGAACGATATCGCGAGTGGAGGCGCTGAGCAGGCTGCAGGGTGCGTCTGGCAGGCGCCGACGCAGGGCTGCGAGGCTTTGTGGCAATAACTGTTGCGCCAGCGGCGGTGTGCCGATGATGCGCAAGGGTGGGGCGAGGTATTGCTTGAGGCTGCCGGCCAGGCGTTGCACCGGTTCCAGCGCGGCATAGACGTGGGCGATTTCGACCTGCAACGCCCGTGCTTCGGCGGTCGGTTGCAGGCGCCCGCGAACACTGGCGAAGAGCATGAACCCCAGCTGACTTTCGGCTTCGCGCAAACGCTCTTCGACCTCGGTCACCGGCAACTGCAACCATTCGGCGGCGGTGCCCAGGTGACCGGTCTGCAAGAGCGCCTGAATCACTTCGATGTGGCGTAAACGCATGCGTGAAGTCCATGTTCAGCAGGTGAGGGCGGTGCTGAATCCTACCCCAACTCTGCGCACATGACTCTGCTCATCACGCCGGCTTATTGGGCGGCGATCGGCTCAGGTTCGCGAATCAGCGTAATACCCGATTGCACGAGCAGGTATTCGTTTTCGCTGACCTTGTTGATGCGATCACCAATGGCCAGTTTGTAGGTGGTGACGGGCTCCGAGCCGGTGAAGCCGTCTGCAGACGGGTTCGATTCCTGGAATTCATGCACGGAATAAACGCGGCCTTCCGCATCTCTTGCATGAAACTGACCGACGAGTACTGCTGCCATCTGCTTAAAACCTCTGGAGATAAAACGCTTGATTTGCGGCTTGGTAGACCGTCATCAAGCTCGGTAAGTTTTCCTGCAGCAAAAAAATATTCTTCGCGCAGGAAAAACCAATGATCGCTGGTGAAATCGCCAACAGATCATCTATAACTAGCGACTCTTCCCACAGACCATCGAGAGTCTTCCATGAGCAATGTCTACAACGTCGCCGTAGTGGTCGGTAGCCTGCGCAAAGCTTCGATCAATCGCAAGATCGCCCTGGCACTGGCTGAGCTGGCTCCGGCGAACCTGAAACTGGAAATTGTCGAAATCGGCGATCTGCCTCTCTACAACGAAGACATTGATGGCGATTCACCGCCCGCAGCCTACAGCACTTTCCGTCAGAAAGTGGCGTCATCCGACGCGGTGCTGTTTGTCACGCCTGAATACAACCGTTCGATCCCGGCACCGATGAAGAACGCCATCGACGTCGGTTCGCGGCCGTATGGCAAGAGCTGCTGGAGCGGCAAGCCGGGTGCGGTCATGAGTGTTTCGCCGGGCGCGATCGGCGGTTTCGGTGCCAATCAGCATCTGCGCCAGACCTTCGTGTTTCTCGATATCCATTGCCTGCAACAGCCGGAAGCCTACCTGGGCGGCGCGGGTAACGCGTTTGACGAGGCGGGCAAGCTGAGTGAAACGGTCAAACCGTTCCTGCAGAAATTCATCGACGCTTACGGCCAGTTCGTAGAGCAACACAAGAAATAAACCGCACGCGGTCCCTTGCAGGAGTGAGCCTGCCCGCGATAGCGGTGTATCAGTCAGCATATTGTTAACTGACAGACCGCTATCGCGAGCAGGCTCACTCCTGCAGTTTTTATCTGTCTGACTTTCCATTAAGGCTTCTGCGAATGCTCGCTGCGACACTGATTTTCCTCCTGACCATTACCCTCGTGATCTGGCAACCCAAAGGCCTCGGCGTCGGCTGGAGTGCAACCCTCGGCGCGGTGCTGGCGTTGATTTTCGGTGTGGTCCACCTGAGCGACATTCCGCTGGTCTGGCAAATCATCTGGAACGCCACCGGCACCTTCGTGGCGTTGATCATCATCAGTCTGCTGCTCGACGAGGCCGGGTTTTTCGCCTGGGCCGCGCTGCATGTGGCGCGCTGGGGGCGAGGCAGTGGGCGCAAGCTGTTCGCTTTTATGGTGCTGCTCGGCGCGCTGGTTTCGGCGTTGTTCGCCAATGACGGCGCGGCGCTGATCCTTACGCCCATTGTGATTTCGATGCTGCTGGCGCTGCGCTTTTCCCCGGCGGCGACCCTGGCCTTCGTCATGGGCGCAGGGTTTATCGCCGACACCGCGAGCCTGCCGCTGGTGGTGTCGAACCTGGTCAACATTGTCTCGGCGGACTTCTTTCACATCAGCTTCAACCGCTACGCGGCGGTGATGGTGCCGGTCAACTTCGTCAGCGTGGCGGCGACGCTGGGCATGCTGCTGTGGTTTTTCCGCCGTGACATCCCGGCCGCTTATGACCCTGCGCAGCTCGAAGACCCGGCGACCGCTATCCACGATAAAGCCACGTTTTACGCAGGCTGGGCAGTATTGGCGATTCTGCTGATCGGCTGCTTTGCCCTGGAGCCGCTGGGGATTCCGATCAGCGCGATTTCGGCGGTGTGCGCCGCGCTGTTGCTCGGCATTGCTGCGCGCGGGCACAAGATTTCCACGCGCAAGGTGATGAAGGAAGCGCCGTGGCAGATCGTGATTTTCTCGCTGGGCATGTATCTGGTGGTGTACGGCCTGCGCAACGCCGGGCTGACCAGCTATCTGGCCGGCTGGCTGGATGCGTTCGCCGGCCATGGCGTGTGGGGCGCAGCGCTCGGTACAGGCGTGCTGACGGCGCTGCTGTCGTCGATCATGAATAATCTGCCGACGGTGTTGATCGGCTTGCTGTCGATCGACGCCAGTCAGGCCAGCGGCGTGATCAAGGAAGCGATGATCTACGCCAACGTGATCGGCAGCGACCTGGGACCGAAGATCACCCCGATCGGCAGCCTGGCGACGCTGTTGTGGCTGCATGTACTGGAGCGTAAGGGCATTCACATTGGGTGGGGTTATTACTTCCGGGTCGGGATCGTGTTGACGGTGCCGGTGTTGCTGGTGACGTTGGCGGCTTTGGCTCTGCGGCTTTCGCTGTAGACCGAGTCGCCCCGATCGCTGGCAAGCCAGCTCCCACAGGATTTGTATTCACCGCGAAACCTGTGGGAGCTGGCTTGCCAGCGAAGGGGCCAGTTCAGGCACCACAAATCTCAGGCTTGCCCCGGCACATTCGGCCAAAGATCCGACACCAGAAACAACCGCTCCGCCTCTTCCCATTCGCCTTGCGCGTTTTCACTCAGGCGCACCATCAACTGCGCCGGCGCCAATGGCGGCAGTTCCAACAGCCACAGGCGCAAAGCCTCGTCACTCCAGACCTGATCCGCCGGGTAATGCGCCGGCGCGAGCCAGGCATGGCGGGGCAGGGGTTGCCAGCGGCCCGGCGGGCGCTGCGCGACGAACGCCTGCCAATCCTTCTGATGCAACCAGCTGCCGCGCAAATGCTGCGGATGCGCGCCGTGCGGCGACTCGGCCTGGCCGGGCCACGGATAGAGCAGATACCCGCCCAGCCACAAATGGGCGTCGAACGTTTCGATATCCAGCGCGGCCAGCACTTCGCGGCTTTCCGGGCGCGCCGAGATCGGCAATTGATGCTCGGCCAGATGCGCCAGTTTGCGGTCCAGCCGATCATGGCAACCGGGGCCCAGCCAGTGCGCCGGATCGCTGCCGTTACCAGTCTGCGGGCCGAGGTAAAGCTTGATCGCCAGTTCCAGATGATGCACGCCATCGCGGTCACGCAGCAGCATGTCCAGCTCGCCAAGGGTATGGCCCTCGCGGCGAATCGGCAGATTGGCGGCGATCAAGTCGATGCCCGGCGCATGCTCCACCGCAAACTGCCACAACCGCTCGTAATACAGGCCCAGCCGCCGCGTGCGTGCCTGCGCCAGCCACTGCAGCAAGCCGTAACTGTCACGGTCGAGCTGACGCAGCCAGTCTTCGAGGCGCTGCGGGTCCCGCACCCAGTCGCTGCCTGCCAGCGGATGGCGCTGCGGCCACGGCGTGATGGCGAGCATCGGCGGGGCGAGGATCACCCACGCCAGATCCCGCACTTCAGGATGGCGCAACTGGTGAGGTAACTGGAGCAAATCGGGAAACAGGATCATCTTGCGAGCATAGCCTGAATCATGAGTGCCCTTGAGGCTGAAAGGATTTTGTCTATCGCAGGCTTTCGCCCATAATCGGGTTTTCGCGTTTTCGATTGTCCGCAGAGGTCCCATGGAGCAATTTCGTAATATCGGCATCATCGGTCGCCTGGGCAGTTCCCAGGTGCTGGATACCGTCCGCCGACTGAAACGCTTTCTGCTCGATCGGCATCTGCATGTGATCCTCGAAGACACCATCGCCGAAGTCCTGCCCGGCCATGGCCTGCAAACGTCGTCGCGCAAGATGCTCGGCGAAGTCTGTGACATGGTCATCGTCGTCGGCGGCGACGGCAGCCTGCTCGGCGCCGCGCGGGCGCTGGCCAGGCACAATATTCCAGTGCTGGGCATCAACCGCGGCAGCCTCGGCTTTCTCACCGATATTCGCCCGGACGAGCTGGAAATCAAGGTCGCCGAAGTGCTCGATGGCCATTATCTGGTGGAAAACCGCTTCCTGTTGCAAGCCGAAGTGCGTCGCCACGCCGAGGCCATCGGCCAGGGCGATGCGCTCAACGACGTGGTGCTGCACCCGGGCAAATCGACGCGGATGATCGAGTTCGAGCTGTACATCGACGGCCAGTTCGTCTGCAGCCAGAAGGCCGACGGCCTGATCGTCGCGACGCCGACCGGCTCCACCGCTTACGCCTTGTCCGCCGGCGGGCCGATCATGCATCCCAAGCTCGACGCTATTGTGATTGTGCCGATGTACCCCCATACCTTGTCGGGACGGCCAATCGTGGTCGATGGCAACAGTGAGCTGAAAATCGTCGTGTCCAAAGATATGCAGATCTACCCGCAAGTCTCCTGCGACGGCCAGAACCATTTCACCTGTGCGCCGGGCGACACCATCACCGTCAGCAAGAAAGCGCAGAAATTGCGGCTGATCCATCCGCTCGATCACAACTACTACGAAGTCTGCCGCACCAAGCTCGGCTGGGGCAGCAAGCTGGGCGGTGGAGGCGACTGATGCTCGATCCCGCGCGCAGTTACGACCTGATCGGTGACGTGCACGGATGCGCCTTGACCCTCGAACACTTGCTTGACCGTCTCGGTTACCACAAGCAGGGCGGGGTCTGGCGGCACCCGTCGCGCATGGCCGTGTTCGTCGGCGACATCATCGACCGTGGCCCGCGGATTCGCGAAGCGCTGCACATCGTGCATGACATGGTCGAAGCCGGGCAGGCCTTGTGCATCATGGGCAACCACGAATTCAACGCCCTCGGCTGGAGCACCCCGGCGCCACCGGGCAGCGGCAAGCAGTTCGTGCGTGAACATACCAAGCGCCACGCACGCCTGCTGCATGAGACGCTGACGCAATTCGAAGACCACCCGGGCGACTGGCATGATTTTCAGCAGTGGTTCTACGAGCTGCCATTGTTCGTCGACGCCGGGCGTTTTCGCGTGGTGCACGCCTGTTGGGATGCCGGCCTGATCGAGCCGTTGCGCGGCCTGTTTGCCGATGGCTGCATTGATGAGCACTTCCTGCAGGCCTCGGCCGTGCCCGGCAGCTTCGCCTGCACGGTGTTCGACCGCTTGCTGCGCGGCACCGACATGCGTCTGCCGGGCGGCCTGACCATGACCAGCGGCGACGGTCTGGTGCGGTCGTTCTTCCGCACCAAGTTCTGGGAAGACGACCCGAAAACCTACGGCGACATCGTCTTCCAGCCCGACGCCTTGCCGGAGCCGGTGGCGCAGACGCCGCTGAGTTCTACGGAAAAGAATTCCCTGCTGCGCTACGGCGTTGACGAACCCTTGCTGTTCGTAGGGCATTACTGGCGCAGCGGCAAACCGGCGCCGATCCGCCCGAACCTCGCGTGCCTGGATTACAGCGCTGTGCTTTACGGCAAGCTCGTCGCCTATCGTCTGGATCAGGAAACACACCTGGATCCGCATAAATTCGTCTGGGTCGATGTCGAGCGGCCGGAGGTGCTGCAATGAATGCGGTAGCGGTATTGCGCCTGCCGTTGGCGGTGGACCTGAGCGGTTTCGTCAAACTGTTGCAACGCATGCAGGTGCCGCATCGGGTCAGCGAAGAGGCGGGAGAGCAGGTGCTGTGGGCGCCCGAGGAAATCAGCGACGACGTGCGCTCGCTGTACGAGCGCTTCCCGGCGGGCGACCCCGACCAGCAACTGGACATTCCAGTGGGCCAGACCTTCAAGCGCCCGAGCTTCGCCGAACAATTGAAACACGCCAAGGCCACCGGGGTGATCCTGCTGTTGAGCCTGATCGTCGGCGGTCTGACCTTCCTTGGCGAAAACCTCGAAACGTTGCGCTGGCTGACCTTTCTCGATTTTCGGGTGATCGGCGAGTACATCCATTTCACGCCGTTGGCCGACAGTCTGGCGGCAGGGCAGTGGTGGCGACTGATCACGCCGATGCTGATCCATTTCGGCATCCTGCACCTGGCCATGAACGGCATGTGGTATTGGGAGCTCGGCCGGCGCATCGAATCGCGTCAGGGCAGCATCAACCTGATCGGCCTGACGCTGCTGTTCAGTCTGGTGTCCAACTACGCGCAGTTCGTCTGGAGCGGCCCGACCTTGTTCGGCGGCCTGTCCGGCGTGCTTTACGGTTTGCTTGGGCACTGCTGGATTTTCCAGTTGCTGGCGCCGAATCCGGCCTATCGCCTGCCGCGCGGCGTGCTGGTGATGATGCTGGTATGGCTGCTGGTGTGCATGTCCGGGCTGATCTCGCTGATCGGTTTCGGCCAGATCGCCAATGCCGCACACCTGAGCGGGTTACTCATCGGATGCTTTACCGGTTTGTTGGGCGGTTCGTATAACCGCCGTAAACTGGCCGTCTGAATTTTTAGCGAATTGAAGAGCACGGAGACCCCTGATGTCCTCTTTTAACGACATGATCAGCAACATCACCCCGGACATCTACGAGAGCCTGAAACTGGCCGTGGAAATCGGCAAGTGGTCCGACGGTAACAAACTCACCGCCGAACAGCGCGAGCTGTCGCTGCAGGCGATGATCGCCTGGGAAATCCAGAACCTGCCTGAGGACCAGCGCACCGGTTACATGGGCCCGCAGGAGTGTGCATCGAAATCGATCGAAGTGCCGAACATCCTGTTCAAGTCGGATGCCATCCATTGATCGAGATTGGCCGCGGTGCTATCAGCAAAATGTCGGCGCGCCTGGACGGGCCGAACGTGCAATACGCGTTTCGTCTGGACGACGTCGAGGTGCCGGTCAACCCGTTGATCGGCAGTACGGTGCGTCTGGAATATCTTGGGGCGATCCACTGCACCCATTGCGGGCGCAGGACCAAGACCAGTTTCAGTCAAGGTTATTGCTACCCGTGCATGACCAAACTGGCGCAATGCGACCTGTGCATCATGAGCCCGGAGCGCTGCCACTTTGACGCGGGCACCTGCCGCGATCCGGCGTGGGGCGAGCAGTTCTGCATGACCGACCATGTGGTGTATCTGGCCAATTCGTCAGGCATCAAGGTGGGCATCACCCGTGCAACGCAGCTGCCGACCCGCTGGCTCGATCAGGGCGCCAGTCAGGCGTTGCCGATCATGCGCGTGTCGACACGCCAGCAGTCGGGATTCGTTGAAGACCTGTTCCGCAGCCAGGTGGCGGACAAGACCAACTGGCGCGCGTTGCTCAAGGGCGACGCGGCGGCGGTGGATCTGGCGCAGGTCCGCGATCAGCTGTTCGAAAGCTGCGCCGAGGGCTTGCAGGGCTTACAGCAGCGATTCGGCCTACAGGCGATTCAGACGATTGCCGATGTCGAACCGCTGGAAATCCGCTATCCGGTCGAGCAATACCCGGCGAAGATCGTCAGCTTCAACCTGGACAAGAACCCGATTGCCGAAGGCACGCTGCTGGGAATCAAGGGTCAGTACCTGATCTTCGACACCGGCGTGATCAACATTCGTAAATACACGGCTTACCAGCTCGCCGTGCATCAATAAGGATTCCAGCATGCGCACCGAACAACCGAAGATGATTTACCTCAAGGACTATCAGGCGCCCGAATACCTGATCGACGAAACGCACCTGACCTTCGAGTTGTTCGAGGACCACAGTCTGGTCCACGCGCAACTGGTGATGCGCCGCAACCCCGAGCGTGGCCCGGGCCTGCCGCCGCTGGTGCTGGACGGCCAGCAGCTTGAATTGCTCTCGGTGACCCTGGCCGACCAGGAACTGAGCGCCGCGGACTATCAAGTCTCCGACAGCCACCTGACTCTGCAGCCGACCAGCGAAACCTTCACGGTCGACACCAGCGTCAGGATTCATCCGGAAACCAACACTGCGCTGGAAGGCCTGTACAAGTCCGGCACGATGTTCTGCACCCAGTGCGAGGCCGAGGGCTTTCGCAAGATCACCTATTACCTCGACCGCCCGGACGTGATGAGCAAGTTCACCACCACCGTGGTCGCCGAACAGCACAGCTACCCGGTGCTGCTCTCCAACGGTAACCCGATCGCCTCGGGCCCGGGCGAAGACGGCCGGCACTGGGCGACCTGGGAAGACCCGTTCAAGAAACCGGCCTACCTGTTCGCGCTGGTAGCCGGTGATTTGTGGTGCGTTGAAGACACGTTCACCACCATGAGTCAGCGCAACGTCGCGCTGCGCATCTATGTCGAGCCGGAAAACATCGACAAGTGTCAGCACGCGATGAACAGCCTGAAGAAGTCGATGCGCTGGGACGAAGAGGTCTACGGTCGCGAGTACGATCTGGACATCTTCATGATCGTCGCGGTTAACGATTTCAACATGGGCGCGATGGAGAACAAGGGCCTCAACATCTTCAATTCCAGCGCCGTGCTGGCCCGCGCTGAAACCGCAACCGACGCCGCGCACCAGCGGGTCGAGGCGATCGTCGCCCACGAATATTTCCATAACTGGTCGGGCAACCGCGTGACCTGCCGCGACTGGTTCCAGCTGTCGCTCAAGGAAGGCTTTACAGTGTTCCGTGACGCCGGTTTCTCCTCGGACATGAACTCGGCCACGGTCAAGCGCATTCAGGACGTGGCCTACCTGCGCACCCACCAGTTCGCCGAAGATGCCGGCCCGATGGCCCACGCCGTGCGCCCGGACAGCTTCATCGAGATTTCCAACTTCTACACCCTGACCGTGTATGAAAAGGGCTCGGAAGTGGTCGGCATGCTCCACACCCTGCTGGGCGCCGAAGGCTTCCGCAAGGGCAGCGATCTGTATTTCGAGCGTCACGACGGGCAAGCCGTGACCTGCGATGACTTCGTCAAGGCCATGGAAGATGCCAACGGTGTCGACCTGACGCAGTTCAAGCGCTGGTACAGCCAGGCCGGCACGCCGCGTCTGGCGGTCAGCGAGTCCTACGATGCGGCGGCGAAAACCTACAGCCTGACCTTCCGCCAGAGCTGCCCGGAAACGCCGGATAAAGTTGAAAAACTGCCGTTCGTGATCCCGGTCGAACTCGGTCTGCTCGATCGCCAGGGCAACGAACTGGCGCTGCGGCTGGCCGGTGAAGCCTCGGCGCAAGGCAGCACACGGGTGATCTCGGTGACCGAGGCCGAGCAGACTTTCACCTTCGTCGACATCGCCGAACAACCGCTGCCATCGCTGCTGCGCGGCTTCTCGGCGCCGGTGAAACTGAGCTTCCCGTACGACCGCGATCAACTGATGTTCCTCATGCAGCACGACAGCGACGGTTTCAACCGCTGGGATGCCGGCCAGCAACTGGCGGTGCAGGTGTTGCAGGAGCTGATCGGCCAGCAGCAGAAGGGCGAGGCCATGGTCCTCGACCCGCGCCTGACCTCGGCGCTGCGCACGGTGCTGTCCGACGAGTCGCTGGATCAGGCGATGGTCGCCGAGATGCTCTCGCTGCCGGGCGAGGCGTACCTCACCGAAATCAGCGAAGTGGCCGACGTCGAGGCGATCCACAACGCCCGCGAGTTCGCCCGCAAGCAACTGGCCGAAGGTTTGTTGGAAGCGCTGTGGCTGCGTTATCAGGCCAACCGCGATCTGTCGAAGCAAACGCCGTACGTGGCCGAAGCCGAGCATTTCGCCCGTCGCGCCTTGCAGAACATCGCGCTGTCGTACCTGATGCTCAGCGGCAAGCCGGAAGTACTGGCGGCGGCGCTGGAGCAGTTCGAGAACGCCGACAACATGACCGAGCGCCTGACTGCGCTGGCCGTGCTGGTCAACTCGCCGTTCGAAGAGCAGAAGGCGCTGGCCCTGGCCAGTTTCGCCGAGCACTTCAAGGACAATCCGCTGGTCATGGACCAGTGGTTCAGCGTACAGGCCGGCAGCACCTTGCCGGGCGGTCTGGAGCGGGTGAAGGCGTTGATGCAGCACCCGGCGTTCAACATCAAGAACCCGAACAAGGTCCGCGCGCTGATCGGTGCGTTCGCCGGGCAGAACCTGATCAACTTTCACGCGGCGGACGGCAGCGGCTATCGCTTCCTCGCCGATCTGGTGATCGAGTTGAACGGCTTCAACCCGCAGATCGCCTCGCGCCAACTGGCGCCGCTGACCCGCTGGCGCAAATACGATACCGCGCGTCAGGCCTTGATGAAGGCTGAGCTGGAGCGGATTCTGGCGTCGGGGTCGCTGTCCAGCGACGTGTATGAGGTGGTGAGCAAGAGCCTGGCGTAACGCCGATCACATCTTGGGCGTTTAATTGATCGTTCCCATGCTCTGCGTGGGAAGGCCTCTTCCGACGCTCTGCGTCGACTTTGGGACGCAGAGCGTCCCTTGCTGCATTCCCACGCGGAGCGTGGGAACGATCAGGATGCTCCGCGTGGGCACGATCAAAATGCTCTGGGTGGGAACGATGAATGCCGCTCAACGAGCGGCATTTTCATTGGCACAACGAACCGCTATTGGCGCAGATCAAACCGATCCAGATTCATCACCTTCGTCCATGCCTTGACGAAATCGTTGACGAACTGCGTCTTCGCGTCAGAACTGGCATACACCTCGGCCAATGCGCGCAATTGCGCATTGGAGCCGAACACCAGATCTACCCGCGTCGCCGTCCATTTCGCCGCCCCGGTCTTGCGGTCACGGCCCTCGAACTCATCGGCATCCCGTGACGTCGGCGTCCATTCCACGCCCATGTCCAGCAGGTGGGTGAAGAAGTCATTGCTCAGCGTATCGGTTTTATCGGTGAACACGCCATGCCGCGTCTGCCCGACATTGGTGTTCAACACCCGCAGACCACCCAACAGCACGGTCATTTCCGGTGCCGTGAGAGTCAGCAATTGCGCCTTGTCGATCAGCAGAGTTTCCGCCGCGACCGTGTATTTGCCTTTGCTGTAATTGCGGAAGCCATCGGCGATCGGTTCGAGGAAGCCGAACGATTCGACATCGGTCTGCTCCTGCGAAGCATCGACGCGGCCCGGTGAGAACGGCACCGACACCGAATGCCCAGCGTTCTGCGCGGCTTTTTCCACCCCCGCATTGCCGGCCAGGACGATCAGGTCTGCCAGCGAGATCTTCTTGCCATTGGCAGCAGAACCGTTGAAATCGTTCTGGATGCCTTCCAGCGTGCTCAGCACCTTGTCCAATTGCTCGGGCTGGTTGGCCTGCCAGAACTTCTGCGGGGCCAGACGCAAGCGACCGCCGTTGGCGCCGCCGCGCTTGTCCGAGCCGCGAAAGGTCGACGCTGCCGCCCACGCCGTCGAGACCAGTTGTGACACCGACAGTCCCGAAGCCAGCACCTTGTTTTTCAGCGCCGTGGCGTCGCTGTCATCAATCAGCGCGTGCGTCACGTCAGGCAGCGGGTCTTGCCAGAGCAATTCCTCTTGCGGCAGTTCCGGGCCGAGGTAGCGAGAGAGCGGACCCATGTCGCGATGGATCAGCTTGTACCAGGCGCGGGCGAACGCGTCGGCGAGTTGATCAGGATTAGCCAGGAAGCGTCGCGAGATCTGCTCGTAAGCCGGGTCGAACCGTAGCGCCAGGTCAGAGGTGAGCATGGTCGGCGAGAGCTTTTTGCTCGGGTCATGGGCGTGGGGAACGGTGCCTGCACCGGCGCCGTTTTTCGGTTTCCATTGATGCGCACCGGCCGGGCTTTTGGTCAGTTCCCACTCGAAGCCGAACAGGTTTTCCAGGTAATTGTTGCTCCAGCGGGTTGGCGTGGTGGTCCAGGTCACTTCCAGGCCGCTGGTAATGGTGTCTGCACCTTTGCCGGTGCCGAAGGCGTTTTTCCAGCCCAGGCCTTGCAGCTCAAGGCCGGCCGCTTCCGGTTCAGGGCCGACGTTGTCAGCCGGGCCGGCACCGTGGGTTTTGCCAAACGCATGGCCGCCGGCAATCAGCGCCACGGTTTCTTCATCGTTCATGGCCATGCGGCCGAAGGTCTCGCGAATGTCCTTGGCCGAGGCGACCGGGTCCGGGTTGCCCTCGGGACCTTCCGGGTTCACATAGATCAGGCCCATCTGTACGGCAGCGAGCGGATTTTCCAGATTGCGTTCGCCCTGATCAGTGCGGCTTTCTTCCTTGCCGTGCAGATCCGGTTCGGCCACCAGCGTTCCGTCACCGGGCTCCTGCACCGGGCCGTTGCTTTTGCCGTAACGATTGTCGCCGCCCAGCCATTCGGTTTCCGAACCCCAGTACACGTCTTCATCCGGTTCCCAGACATCGGCGCGGCCGCCGGAAAAACCGAAGGTCTTGAAGCCCATGGATTCCAGCGCGACGTTACCGGTGAGCACGATCAGGTCGGCCCAGGAAATATTGCGGCCGTATTTCTGCTTGATCGGCCAGAGCAGGCGGCGCGCCTTGTCGAGGCTGACGTTGTCCGGCCAACTGTTCAGCGGGGCGAACCGTTGCTGACCGGAACCGGCACCCCCGCGACCATCGGCGGTGCGATAAGTACCGGCGCTGTGCCAGGCCATGCGCACGAAGAGCGGGCCATAGTGACCGAAGTCCGCTGGCCACCAGTCCTGAGAATCAGTCATCAAGGCGTTGATATCTTGCTTCAGCGCCTGAAAATCCAGGCTTTTGAACGCCTTGGCATAGTCGAAGTCCTGGCCCAGCGGATCGGACTTGGGCGAGTGCTGACTGAGGATTTTCAGGTTCAGTTGATTCGGCCACCAGTCACGGTTGGTCGTGCCGCCACCGGCGGCGTGGTTGAACGGGCATTTCGATTCGCTTGCCATGTTCGAGTCCCTATCAGGTCTGCTGCGGCCGGCTGGTGCCGACTTCGGACTTGTAAGGCTAGACCCGACTTGGCAAACCAGCTAATAGCGCAACTATTGCGTGTTGATAGGCAAACTCTCTCAGCGCTGCGCAGGCTTGTGAATCAGCTCGACTGCGCCGTGTCGTCATCGGGCACGTCGTCGAGAATATCCTCTTGTCCCGGCAGCTCAGTGATTACGCTGAAGTCACTGACCTCCACCGCGCCTTGCCCATAACCGAGCAAATGAAACGAAAACGCCTTGCGCTGTTGCGGGTTTTCAAAGCTGAAGTCCATTTCCAGCGGCTGATCCGCCGTTGCGACCATTTCCGCAGGTAAGCCCAGCTGCACGTCCTGCTCGAACTCCTTGGCCTTGAGCTGAATGTACGCCGCTTGCTGCGGGTCGACCGCGCGCACGGTCAGGCGTACGCGAGTGTGCGAGCCCTTGGGCATTTCCAGATACTGCGCACCGATCAGGTTGTCGGCCCAGTCATCCTTGATCTGCGCTTGCAGCGGGATGATGTTGTTGCTGCCGAACTGATAACGATGATTGAGCGACGTGCGCAGCAGCGACAGGTCCAGCGCATGGGCGCGGGCGGCGATCTGCCGGGCCGGATGGCCGCTGTAGCGACCCTTGTAAACGGCGCTGTCGGCGATGAAACCGGCACTTTCGTAATAGCGGCAGCGGCGCGGCATGTCGCATTCGGAGAAGATGCCGCGGCCATCGTGATAGCGCAGCTTGCCATTGGTGAATGACATGATTTCGCGGCCGGAGTCATAGTCACGGAACAGCGAGCGACCGCTCAGCGCAGAAGGCACTGGCAAGTCGAAGTAGTCGAGGATCGACGTGCTCAGATCGACGTGACCATAGACGCCTTTGTTCAGGCGCGGCAGTTGCGCCTGCTCCGGTGCCAGGGTCAGGTTGAACCCCCACGACGAGGCCAGACGCACGCCGTCGATGCCGTGGGACTCATCGGAGGTGATCACCACCAGTGTGTCGTTGAGCACGCCTTTGCGTTCCAGGCCATTAAGAAACTGATCCAGCGCATCGTCGAGATAACCGACGGCGGCCTGCTTCGGCGTTTCATAGCGCTGCAGATAGTCGTCTGGTGCGGAGTAGGGCTGATGAGTGCCGACGGTGAGCAGGGTGAGCATCCACGGCTGTTTGTTTTTCTTCAGTTGGCCGACGTAATTCAGCGCACCTTCGAAAAACGCCTTGTCATCCTTGCCCCACGGGAATTCCAGGTAGTTGTTGTTGCTGAACCATTCCAGGCCGTGGGTGGCATCGAAACCGATGTGCGGCATGATCTTGTCTTTGGCCATGAAGCGCAGCCCGGCGCCTTGCAGGTAATGCGTGCTGAAACCGTGGTCACGCAGTTGCGCCGGCAGGCAGGCCTGATTGCGCTCAGTGAGGGTGAGCATTTCCACGCCTTTGGGCGTGCCGTTGTCGAGTTTGTCGTAGTCGCCGCAGAGCATGGCGTACAGACCGCGAATGGTCTGGTGCGTGTGCAGCACGTAGTCCGGGGTGTTCATGCCGCGCTCGGCCCAGCGGCTGAGGTTGGGCATCAGGTCTTCCTGATAATGACTGCCGATGGCCTCGCGGTTGGCGCGGATATACGCGCCGGGAATGCCCTCCAGTGCGATGATCAGCACGTTGCGCGCTTGTCCCGGTGCAGCGAGCAGTTTTTCCCCGTTGAGGTCGACGTCGGTCAGCCCGGCCATGGCCGGTGCGGGTTCTTCGACGTCGCCGTCCAGCCATTCCTCGGTACGAATCTGCAGGTCGGCCACTTCGCTGGCGAGCAGGTGATGCGGCAAGTTGTACAGGCGCCACGGGTCGGCTTCGTTCGGCCACAGGTTCTGCGCGCCCCAATGCGCGGCGAACAACACCAGCGGCGCGCCCCAGGCTGCACGGGGCAGGGGCGTGAGCGGCCGATGGCGGCCGGCGAAGCGGCTCAGCAGCCACACGACCAATGCCAGCAGCAGGGTCACGCCCAACGCGGGATGCGCCAGGCCGCCGCCGCTGGAGTTTTCCACGAACTGCGGATCGATCAGGTAATGGATATCAGAAGGTGTCGGCAATCGACCGACCGCGCTGACCAATTCCGCCGTCGCCACCGCCAGCAAGCCCCACAACAGCAGCACCGGCAGGGCCAGCCACCACGCGCGGCGATGCAGCATCACCAGCAACAGGCTGCCCACGGCCAGATCCGACAGATAACCCAGCGGGCTCGACCAGCCCAACGCCGCGCGCAGGCTCATCGGTACGATCAATACCAGCAGTGTCAGAGAAAACAGGCGGGCATGCGGCTGCCGCAAGGGGTTGAAAAGAGCGCTCACAAAAAGACCTTCCAGCCATCAAATCGTCATAAAAGTGTGGGCGATGATAACAAGGCCCGGCCATCTGATTGCTCTTTAAAAACCCGCGAGTAATGCGCAAAGACAAGTGCTGGCGGGAATGAAAAAACCGGTTAAGCCCCAGTGGCTAGTGGATGGCGCAGCGAAGTGGCTGTTCGCCTGTGCGGATTCACCCGGGGAATTATTGTGTCAGGCTGTTAACGGTCGGCGCCGGAGCCTCTCGCGGCATACGCTCACCTCCGATGCTATCGATATGCAATAAAGGTATTTAATTTCAATTTTTTATAGCGATAAAGTCAGGCCTTTCAGCAATCCACCCCCTGCTGCGAGGTTGTCATGGCCACACCGTTGAAACGTTCCGCATTGACCCTGTTGGCCGCCGCCCTGGCGGGCAGCGCATTGTTCAGTTCCGTCGCTCAGGCTGAAGGCAAGATCAGCATCGCCCAGCAGTTCGGCATCGGTTACCTGATTCTCGACGTGGTCCGCGACCAGCAATTGATCGAAAAACACGGCAAAGCCCAGGGCCTGAACATTGAGGTCGACTGGAACAGCATCTCCGGCGCCACCGCGATGAACGAAGCGTTGCTGACCGGTTCGCTCGACGTGGTCTCGGCCGGCGTGCCGCCGATGCTCACCGTGTGGGATCGCACCAGAGGCAAACAGAACGTCAAGGCCATCGCCGCACTCGGCTCGATGCCCAATTACCTGCTGACAAACAATCCGAATATCAAAACCCTCAAGGACTTCAGCGACAAAGACCGCATCGCCGTGCCTGCTGCCGGGGTGGGCTTCCAGTCACGCACCCTGCAGATCGAAACCGCCAGGCTGTTCGGTGATGCCCAGTACAAGAAATTCGACGACATTTCCGTCAGCCTGCCGCACCCCGATGCGACCGCCGCGCTGATTGCCGGCGGCTCGGAAATCAACTCGCATTTCTCCAGCCCGCCGTTCCAGTATCAGGCGTTGCAAAACCCCAACGTGCACAAAGTCCTGAGTTCCTACGACGTACTCGGCGGCCAGGCGACGTTCAACGTGCTGTACACCACGGAAAAATTCCACGACGAAAACCCCAAGACCTACAAGGCGTTCTACGACGCCTTGGCCGAGGCCGAGAAAATCATCAAGGCTGACAAACCGGCAGCGGCCAAGGCCTATATTCGGGTCGAACAGTCGAAATTGCCGTTGGCGCTGGTGGAGCAGATCGTCAACGATCCGGAGATCGACTTCACGGTGGTACCGCAACGTACGTTTATCTATGCCGAGAAATTGCAGGAGTTGGGCGTGCTGAAAAACAAGGCGGGGAGCTGGAAGGATTATTTTTTTGAAGAGGCGCATGGTGGGGCGGGGAGCTGATGTTCCGCGCCATGATCAAAAGCCCCTCACCCTAACCCTCTCCCAGAGGGAGAGGGGACTGACCAAGTCGAACGACAGGTTTGAACGGCCCACAAATCGGCTCCCTCTCCTGGGGGAGAGGGCTGGGGAGAGGGGGAGCTTCAACACAGAACCCAGGCTCCTGCATCGCCCCCCAGCAATCAATGCATCTTGCTGTGATCATGCCCTTGCATATTGGTCAGCGCACGCACCGGCGCCTTCACTTCGAGGGTTTCTTTCTCGCCCTTGGCGTTTTCCACGGTCAGGGTCAGCGGCACGCTGTCGCCTTCCTTGAGCTGCCCGGTCAGCCCCATCAGCATTACGTGATAACCATTGGGATCAAACGCCACCGCTTTGCCCGCCGGCAAGTCGACCGACTTCACCGGGCCCATGCTCATGACGTCATTTTTCATGGTCATTTCGTGGATCTGCACGTCTTTGGCGACCGGCGAAGCGACGCTGAGCAACTTGCTGTCACTGTCAGCGGTGAGGGTCATGAACGCGCCGCTGGCGGTCTGGGTCGGCACGGTGGCGCGAACCCAGGCATCGTCGACCGTGGTTTGCGCCGCTGCCTGAAAAGCCAGGCCCAGCAACGACAGACCCAGTACAGCACGTTTGATGTGGTTCAAGACAGAACGCATCAGCAGACCTCCATAACAGTAAGCAAATCTTCCGTGCATTGTTCTGCCGAAAGCGATGTGGACAGCCCCAGGCGCAAGCCGCCGTTGGAGTCGTAGACGTAACTGGTCGCGGTGTGCGAGATGGTGTAGGTGTCGCCGGCCGGAACTTTCTCGTAGAACACGTCGAATTCCTTGGCGGTGGCCTGGGTTTCCTCAAGCGTGCCGTACAGCGCGACGAAGGTCGGGTCGAAGGCTTTCATGTAGGCGTCGAGTATTTCAGGGGTGTCGCGCTCGGGATCGAGGCTGATGAAGATCACCTGCAAGCGATCGCCGTCGGCGCCCATCAGCTTCTTGATCTTCGCCGCACGGGCGAGGGTGGTCGGGCACACGGCCGGGCACTGGGTGAACCCGAAAAACACCATCGGCATCATGCCGCGAAAGCTCGACAGCGTCATGGTTTCGCCGTCGGTGTTCTTCAGTTTGAAGGTGCGCCCCATGATCTTGTTACTCAGATCCTTGCCGTACTTGTACGACAGTTGGCCGCGGGTGTCGCAGCCGGCGAGCAGGCCCAGCCCGAGCACGCCCATTCCCGCAAGTACCTTGCGGCGAGTCAACAAAGCCGTCATCTAATACCGCCTTTTGCAGCCCGTCAGTCGAGAGGACTGGCGGGGGGTTAACCGTAAAAGCGGCGCATGATACCAAACTGCAGGCAGGCGCCGGCCACGGATCGCCGGGTGGTGTGGGATAGCGCCATAAAAGGTGTAAGAAAAGATGACCCGCCGACTCACGAACGACCCTCAGCGCCATCAACCGTGAATGATCGAATTCACCGATTCAGCCGTGATCACCGGCGCCTCGATCGCATCGATCAAGCCGCACCGCATGGCTTGCGACGGGTCGATGATCCGCGGAGCCGCGGTCAGGTATTTCTCGGTCTCCAGTGTTTCCTGCGCACCCTCCGTACGCTCGGCGACGATTCGTGCGTACAGGTACAAATCGTAATCCAGGCTCATGGCGTATTCCGACATGCGCGAATGATCGACCGCGCCCTGCAAATGCCAGTGAAACGGATGGAAGAGAAACTTGCTGTGGGTACACGCCGAGCGGCGCTCTCCAGCGAGAAAGACGATATTGCCCATCGACTCGACCGTGCCCAGGTTATGCGTATGCACCGGAATGGGCAGGGACAACAGAAAGTTGTACATGGTGAAACCGTAACTGCATTCGCCACCCATCGTGGCGATGTTGACGATCAGCTTCGAGGCTTTTTGCTGTACGGCTATGGAGGCTTTGTCGATCAATTGGCCGCAGGTGGACGCGTTGATCGGCCCCGTGAAATTGATGACGTGAACGGGCATGAGTCACCTCGCTGTTGAATGGCGTTTTGACGATGCGCGATAACCGGCTGCTGTTTTTAGCGAACGTGCTTAATGACCGCGCTCGCAAACCGGCCGGGTATGCGTGGCTGCGCATTGGCGCTCGGCCTGAGCGGCGCCTTGCAGGCGCTCGTAGCAACTGCGCGACGCCACGGCGGGAACAGGGCGTGGCGGCTCTGGCGCACTGACAGGTTGTTGAGGCTGATCCTCTGCCAAAGTCAGGCCTGGAGGAGAGCTTAGCTCCATTTCATGGGCAGGTTCTTCAGCCTTTTCCATTTGCATGGCGCAGTGGTGGCTTTCGATGGGCGCTTTCATGGCAGACCTCGAGTTAAAAAGGGGCAGCAATGCTGCCCCCGATCTGGCGTTTAAGACTTGCGTCCGCCGCCATGGCTCTGTTGCCCGCCTTTACGGCCGGCTTCCGAGGCTTTTTCGCGATCGTTGGCGAAGTTGCCGCCATTGCCGCCGCCCGACGAGCCTTTTTTATCGCTGGTGGAGGTCTTGTTATTGCCCTGATTCTTATTACCGGTAGTCATGATGGTTCTCCGACAACAGTGAGGGTTCTTTCTGTCCGTTAACGCAACGGACATTAATTCCGATAACGCCAAAGTGTGAATCGTTTTGATTGTTTTACAGTTGCCCGATAAGCGGTCGAACGCTTAATGGCTCAGCAGCAAGTCGTGGATCAGACACACCGAGCCATCGGTGGCCGCCGTAGTGGCGCTGTAATCGATCTGGTTATAGACGCCGCCATGGAAGTTGAAGCGTTGGCTGGCCCAACTGCTGTCCATTTGCTGCGGCGGCGCCGAGGTGGTCACGCCATTGCAGATCACCAGCACGTTGACCAGCCCCGCTGCGCTGACGTTGATCTCGACCGTGAAGGGCACGTTGAGGCCAATGTTGCTGGCGATGGTGCTGTTGACCGGGTCGGGCTGATTGAAGCTCTGGCGAAAACCCCAAGTGATGCGGTTCTTGTTCCAGAACACCTTGATCACCGGGCCGTCGTCGTCCTTGACGTGCATTTGCGCAATCACCACTTTTTGCGCGGAGTTCACTTGCGTGAGCGTCATGCGTTGGCGATTGACGTGTAGCGCCGCGCTTTCCAGCGTCCAGTAGACCGGCTCTTTCCATTCGCAGCGCGTGCGGTGGGTGCTTTTGCTTGAAGCGCCCAGGGTTGGCGCGCTGAAACGGATGCTGCCATCAGGTTGGCGGCTGATGACCTCCGGCAATCGAAGCAAGGCCTCATCGCCCATCAATTCCAGTGCGACCGGGTTGGTGGGCGAAGTGGCGACGGGTGTGGTGATGCGCAAACGGCTGATATCGACAGGCATAAATACCTCCACAATCTCGGACAGATGAAGTGGGTAAGTTGCAAGACGAGTGATGCCGGGTGCGTCGATGTGTTCCATGAACTTAACAGTGCGTGGACTAATGGCATTGATCAGCGGTGTGGATTGTCTCGTTTGAGTGGACGGTGAAACGCGTTTCAGCCGATTTATCCCTTTTCGATGGGTCAGTAATCTGTACCCAACTTGAACGCAACAACAAACTTCAAACTTGAAAAGGGACTGACACCATGACTACTCCAACTTACAACCGCCTGAACAAAGACGACGCTATCGTGCTGCTGGTTGACCACCAGACCGGTCTGATTTCCCTGGTGCAGGACTTCTCGCCGAACGAGTTCAAGAACAACGTGCTGGCCCTGGCCGACCTGGCCAAGTTCTTCGACCTGCCGACCATCCTCACCACCAGTTTCGAACAAGGCCCGAACGGCCCGCTGGTCCCGGAACTGAAAGAAATGTTCCCGGACGCGCCGTACATCGCCCGCCCAGGCCAGATCAACGCCTGGGACAACGAAGACTTCGTCAAGGCGATCAAGGCGACCGGCCGCAAACAGATCATCATTGCCGGCGTGGTCACTGATGTTTGCGTAGCGTTCCCGACCTTGTCGGCACTGGCGGAAGGTTTTGATGTGTTCGTGGTCACCGATGCTTCGGGCACCTTCAACACCACCGTGCAACAAGCCGCATGGAGCCGCATGACCCAGGCTGGCGCACAACTGATGAACTGGTTCTCGGTGGCCTGTGAGCTGCACCGCGACTGGCGCAACGACATCGAAGGCCTGGGCAACCTGCTGTCGCAGCGTATCCCTAACTACCGCAACCTGATGAATAGCTACTCGGCGTTGACCGCGCAGCAGAAGTAATCGGTATCGATACAGAACAAAAAGCCCGCTTTGAAAGCGGGCTTTTTTCGTTCGAGGATTCGGGACGACGAGTCAGGTCATGCTCATCGATGGCTGCGGCACCCGCGAAGCCGAACGCGCGGCCAGTAACGCCAGCACCGCCGCAACGATGAGCAGCCCGGCGCTGGATTCGAACGTCGCGCGATAGCCGCTCATATCAAACAGCACGCCGCCGACAATCGCCCCCGAGGCGATCGCGAACTGCACCACGGCGACCATCAGACCGCCGCCCGCTTCGGCGGCATCCGGCAGGGTTCGCGCCAGCCACGTCCACCAGCCCACCGGCGCCGCCGTCGCCACCAGACCCCACAATCCGAGCAGCACCGCTGTAATGACCGGAGAACTACCGAAGGCAATCAGTGCCATGGCGATCACCGCCATCAGCAGCGGAATGACGATCAGCGTGCGATGCAGGCTTTTTTTCACAAACCCTTCGATCAGGAAAGTCCCGGCCAGCCCGGCCGCGCCGAGGCCGAGCAACATCAGCGAGAGCACCGAGACGTTCACCTGAGTGACCGTTTCAAGGAACGGCCGCAGATAGGTAAACAGCATGAACTGGCCCATGAAAAACACACTGACCGCGAGCATGCCCAACGCCACCGGCGGGCGTTTGAGCAAGCGCAAGACATTGCCCGAAGCGGCGCCACCGGCGGCTTTCATCGACGGCAGACTGAACATCAGCCAGGCCCCGGCCAGCAGCGCAACGGGCACCACGCAGAAAAACGCCCCGCGCCAGCCGATCAGCGCGCCGAGAAAACTGCCCAGCGGCGCGGCAATCACGGTTGCCAGCGCATTCCCGCCGTTGACGATCGCCATCGCCCGCGTGACCTGTTCATCCGGCACCAGCCGCATCGCGGTCGCCGCCGACAGCGACCAGAAGCCACCAATCGCCACGCCGATCAGCGCGCGGCCGAGCATGAACACCGTGTAGTTCGGTGCGAACGCGACCACAGTCCCGGAGACGATCATCAGCCCGGTCAGCGACAGCAGCAGCGGCTTGCGATCAACCCGCGCCGCCAGCAACGGAATCAGCAGACTGGTGAGCAAGGCAAACAGTCCGGACACGGAAATGCCCTGACCGGCCTGGCCTTCGCTGATATGCAGGTCGCTGGCGATCGGCGTCAGCAGGCTGACCGGCATGAACTCCGAGGCGACCAGCACGAAGGCCGCGAGCGACATGGCGAAAACCGCGCCCCACGAGGCGGGCGGTTGTGGCGAGGTGGGTGTGGTCACGGTCATTGTCGAAATCCTGTGTTGCGCGAAATGCCCATTGTCCCGGTCAGGCGCGCAGGGCTGTAGCGCGATTCGCTGGATTTCTTGCCTGATCCGCTGAGTCGTGGCATTTGCGCGGGACGCTTGCGCGCCGGCACGCTACAGTTCAGCGCAGAGGTAACGGAACCCTATGACCATGACACTTCCCCAATATTTATCGCTGCAAGCCGAGCTGGCGCAGACCATCGGCGCCCATGCCCAGGTGCCGGGCGATTTCCCCACCGCGATTGCCGGGCTCAGTTTTTTCCGCCGCGAGCAACCCTCGTCACCGCTGGTGTGCATGGTCGAACCCAGCGTGATTCTGGTAGCGCAGGGCGAGAAAAAACTGTGGGTGGGCGGCGAAGGTTTCCTGTACGACACCTCGCGCTTCCTGCTGACCTCACTGGACCTGCCAGCCAACTCCGAAGTGTTGCAGGCCAGCCCCGAGCAGCCTTGTCTGGGCCTGTCGTTCAAGCTCGATGTGCAGATGCTCGCCGAGCTGGCCGCGCAAAGTGATCCACCGCCGTACCGCGACGTTGCCGAGCGCAAAGGCGTCGGCATCGGCTCGGTCACCCAGCCGATGCTGCTGGCGTTCCAGCGCTTGCTCGCTCTGCTCGATGAGCCGGATGCAATCGCGGTGCTGGCGCCGTTGATCCAGCGCGAAATTCACTTCCGCCTGTTGCAAAGTGATCAGGCGCCGCGGTTGCGCAAGATCACCGCGGTCGACGGCCAGGGCTACCGCATCGCCAAAGCCATCGACTGGCTGAAAATCAACTACACCTCGCCGTTGCGGGTCGAGGAACTGGCCGCGCGGGTGCAAATGAGCGCGCCGACCTTCCACCATCATTTCCGCCAACTGACGACGATGAGCCCGCTGCAATATCAGAAGTGGCTACGCCTGACCGAAGCGCGGCGGCTGATGCTCAATGAACAGCAGGACGCCTCCAGCGCCGCCTTCAAGGTCGGCTACGAAAGCCCGTCGCAGTTCAGCCGCGAATACAGCCGACTGTTCGGCGCCGCGCCCAAGCGCGACATCGTCGCATTGCGAGGGCAGCGACGGTCGGGGGATGAGCATCAAACCGCGAAAATCAAAAGCCCCTCACCCTAACCCTCTCCCGGAGGGAGAGGGGACTGACCGTGCGGGATGCGAAAGCCACGTCGACCTGAAATACCGAGTCGTACGCGACCTTCAAAGCCAACACAAATCGGCTCCCTCTCCAGGGGGAGAGGGCTGGGGTGAGGGGCGAATCCACCGAATATCTCAAGCCATGCGGCGCTTCTAACCACTCAACAATGAGCGTTAGCTCGCGTGCCCTTGATCTTGATCTTGCCTAACCTGATCTGGTCAAACGATACTGGACACGGTTATAGGGTTTAGGTCATTTCTCATGCTGCCAACGCTTCCATGGCTACCGGAGTTCGATAGCCGTTGTAACTGTGTAGCCTGATCCGATTGTAATAATGGGTCAGGTAGCGCAACACATCGGTACTGGCCTCGTCTTCGTTTCGGTAGCCAGCCTTGGGTATCCATTCAGATTTCAAGCTGCCAAAGAAACGTTCCATCGGGGCGTTATCCCAGCAGTTTCCTCGTCGACTCATGCTCTGTTTTATGCGCATCTCCGATAGCGTTTCACGGAACATTTTGCTGCTGTAATGGCAACCCTGATCCGAATGGAACATCAAGTTTTCAGGGCGTCCTCGCGACTCGAAAGCCAACTTCAACGCTTTACAAGTCAGAGCCGAATCAGGACTTCTGGACATCGCCCAGCCGACGATGCGTCGGGCATGCAGATCGAGCACAGCAGCCAGATAAACCCAGTAAGTACCGGCCCAAATGTAAGTTACGTCGCCACACCACACTTGATTGGGGGCCTCGACGTTGAACTTACGCTCCAAATGATTGGGGGCGTATTGCGCTTCCGCACCGCTTGGTTTGTAACGATGTCTGCGCCGTTGCTGGCTCTTCAACCCGAGCTCGCGCATCAGGCTACGAGCCATGTAACGACCTACCGACTCCTTTTCGTTACACAGCGCCTTTGCCAGGCTGCGCGCGCCCATTGATCCACGACTTTGCTCATGTAATTCAGCAGCCTTGATCTTGAGGCGATCGCGCTCGACGTCCACTTTTGTCCGCTGTTTCAGACGCTCGTAATAACTGCTGCGGTTGATACCAAATACGCCACACAACTCGGATCTTGGATATTGCTCGCTTAACTCCTCGATCAGCCTTACCGATCGAGGGAATCCGACATCAAGAGAGCTGTAGCCTTTTTTAAAATTTCCTTCTCGCGCTCAATCCGTCGAATTTTTGCTTCCAGTTCCTGGATGCGTTGTTGGTCAGAAGTCATGGCCTTGGACTTCTCAGGTGTCTTGCCGCTGCGCTCCGCACGCAGTTGCTCAACCCAGCGGCGCAGAGCTGTAGGGCCCACACCCATTGCCTCGCAGGCTTCACTCACCGAATAGTCTTTATCCAAAACCAGGCAAGCCGCATCCCGTTTAAAATCTGTCGAAAAATATCGTCTGGTCAAATCACACCTCGTCGCTGGGCGTAGATTACCGCCCTTTAGGGGTGTCCAGAATCATTAAGCCAGATCAACCAGCGACATCGGAAGGCTGAGTGGAGCGATCCCGCAGCGAAGGGACCCGAGCCTGCGAGGGCCGTACGTAGGAGCAAGCCTTTTTGGGTACTTTTTCGGCGTCTGGAAAAAGTGCCTCGCCGTAAGGGCGAAACCGCCAGCCGCAGCACCCGAAGCAACGGATATGCACCCAAACTCACCGCCTGAAATATTGCGCAGGATGATGCTGCACGCCACACGGACTGCTTGTATCCTTGCCCCAGCCGAGGACATACGGCCGCTGTCAGGGCCTCGATCCGCTGACGGCAGGAACGGGAAACCGGACTTTCCATAAGGTACTTTCGTGAAGCGTGATACCCACCTCGTCATCCTCCTGTTACTGGTGATCGGCTGTTCCCTGGCGTCCCTGACCATCTGGAAAGTCCTCGCCTCGCGCGAGCGCGCGCTCGAGGAAGTCAACGTTCACAGCCTGAACCTGACGCAAGCACTGGCGACCTATTCCGAAGGCATCGTCCGCCAGAGTTCGCTGTTGTTGCTCGGCCTGGTCGAGCGCCTGGAAACCGAAGGCAGTGGCCCGGCGCAGATCGAGCGCTTGCGCACGTTGATCAACCATCAGCAACCGCTGATGCCGCAACTGAGCGGCATCACCATTTACGACCGCCACGGCCATTGGCTGATGTCATCGAACCGGCCGATTCCCCAAGGCGCCGACAGCAGCGACCGCGCCTATTTCATTCATCACCGCGACGATCCGAGCCGCGAGACGTTCATCGGCCCGCCGATCCGCAGCCGCAGCAATGACGAGTGGGTGATCACCGTCAGCCGCCGCTTCAATGACGATCAGGGCGCGTTCGCCGGGGTGGTTGCGGTGACGCTGGGCGTGCAGAACTTTCTGCGCCTGTTCGGCAAACTCGACGTCGGTCAGGACGGCGCGATCGGCCTGTCGTACACCGACGGCACGCTGCTGGTGCGCTACCCGTTCCGCGAGCAGGACATGGGCCGCAACTTTTCCCAATCGCCGATCTACGCCAAATACCTGATGGAACGCTCGGTTGGCACCGCGTCGTTTACCTCCAGCCTGGACGGCGTCGAACGCCTCTATGCGTTTCGCAAAAGCCAGAAACTGCCACTGATCACCACCGTCGCCCTGGGCAAGCACGAAGCCCTCGCGGCGTGGCGCACCGAGGCCTTGCTGTCTGCGGTGGTGGTCGCCAGCCTGTTGGGGCTGACCGGTATCATCGGCTGGTTTCTCTATCGCGATATTCGTCGGCGTACCCAAGTCGAAGAGGAGTTGCGGATCGCCCAGCAGCAGTTGCTCGGTTCCAATCGACAACTGGAATTGCTGGCGATGAAGGATGCGCTGACCGCGCTGGCCAACCGTCGCTGCTTCGATCAGACCCTCGCCACCGAAGCGCGTCGGGCCCAGCGCGACGGCGGCTCACTGGCCTTGCTGATGATCGATCTGGATTACTTCAAGTTGTATAACGATGCGCTCGGGCATGTCGCCGGTGACGCGTGCCTGCGGGTGGTCGGCAAACTGCTGGAAGACTCGGTGCGGCGCCCGTCGGATCTGGTCGCGCGATACGGCGGCGAAGAGTTCGCGGTGATCATGCCCGACACCGACGCAGAAGGCGCAGCGGTGGTGGCGCAACTGCTCGTTGATCGCCTCAGGCAGGAAAGCCTGCCGCATCCCTCCAGTCCACTGGCCCGGGTCAGCGTGAGCATCGGCGTTGCCGCGGGGCAGGGGGCGCAACTGGATGCCGTGCAAAGCCTGATCGAATCCGCCGATCAGGCGCTGTATCAAGCGAAAGCCGCCGGGCGCAACGGCTTCGTTGCGTACCGCGGTGAACCGTCACTCGAAGGGCGCGGCCATTAGCCCACTGACCCGTGACACCAGGGTGTCGACCGCAAAGGGTTTGGTCAGTACCTGCATGCCCGGCCCGAGCTGGCCATTGCCGATCACCGAGTTTTCCGCGTAGCCGGTGATGAACAAGGTTTTCAGTTGCGGGCGGATTTCCCGCCCAGCATCGGCCATCTGCCGACCGTTCATGCCGCCCGGCAGGCCGACGTCGGTGATCAACAGATCGATCTTCGCGTCGGAACGCAGCACTTCAAGCCCTTCGAGGCTGTCCGCCGCTTCGAGCAGGCTGTAGCCGAGATCGTTGAGAATGTCCTTGAGCAGCAGGCGCACCGAGGGTTCGTCATCAACGATCAGAATGGTCTCGCTGGCCTTGGCAAACGGTGTGCTGGCGCTCTGCGCGTCGTCGTTATTGTGCTGCGTCGCGCCGCGATAGCGCGGCAGGTAAATGCACATTTCGGTGCCTTGGCCGACTTGCGACTGCACCCGCACCTGACCGCCGGATTGCTTGGTAAAACCGTAAATCATCGACAGCCCGAGTCCGGTACCCTGGCCCAGAGGTTTGGTGGTGAAAAACGGATCGAAGGCCTTGGCCATGACTTCGGCGCTCATCCCGGTGCCAGTGTCGGTCACGCACAGGCACAGGTATTGACCGGCGGGCATGTCCAGCGCCCGCGCGGCTTCGGCATCCAGCGAACGATTGGCGGTTTCGACGGTGATGCGCCCGCCATCGGGCATCGCATCGCGGGCGTTGATGCACAGGTTGAGCAGGGCGTTTTCCAGTTGGCTGGCATCGACCAGCGCCGGCCACAGATCAGCAGCGATCACGGTTTTCAGACGAATGCTCGGGCCGACGGTGCGCTGGATCAATTCGCTCATGCCGGCGATCAATCCGTTGACTTCAGTGGGCCGTGGATCGAGGGTCTGGCGCCTGGAGAACGCCAGCAGACGATGGGTCAGGGCGGTGGCACGCTTGGCCGCGTCCTGGGCGATTTCCATGTACTTGCCGACGTCGTGCAGACGCCCCTGACTGATGCGTTTGTCGACCAGCTCAAGCGAGGCGCAAATCCCCGCGAGCAGGTTATTGAAGTCATGGGCGAGGCCGCCGGTGAGCTGCCCGACCGCTTCCATTTTCTGCGACTGGCGCAGCTTTTCTTCGGCCTGCATCAGTTCGGCGGTGCGTGCCGAAACCCGCTGTTCCAGCGTGTCATTCAATGCGCGCAGGGCGGCGGTGGCGCGGTCGCGCTCGGCCTCGACGTTGCGCCGTTCCTCGACATCGATGAGCACCCCGGGAAAACGCAGCGGCGTGCCGTCCTCGGCGCATTCGACGCGGCCGTTGGCTTCGATCCAGGTGTATTTGCCGTCGGCGCCGCACACGCGGTACTGATGCGAATAGGCACCGCCACGGGCGATCACTTCGTTGATCGCGGCGATCAGTCCGTCACGGTCGTCGGGGTGGACGCTGATGACTATCTGCTCAAGGCTCAGGCCATCGCGGCCCAGCGCCGGGTCGAGGTTGAACACCCGGGCGAAGGCGTCATCGACGGAAAAACCATCGGAGGGCAGGTGCCAATGCCAGGTGCCGATGATCGCGCCAGCGGCGAGGGCCAGTTGCACACGCTCGATGTTCTCGCGGGCCACGGCCTCGCTGACGCGCAGGCGTTCCTGGGCATTGCGGCGTTCGGTGACATCATTGAACAGAATCGCGATCTGCCGATCGGCCGGCTCGCCAACGCGCACGGCGCGCACGTCGAACCAGCGTTCGAAGGTATTGGCATAGTTTTCGAAATTCGCCGGCTCGCCGGTTTTCGCCACATGGCCGTAGGTCTCGAACCAGAACCGTTCCAGATTCGGCGCAAACTCAGTGACCCATTTGCCGCGCAGGTTGACCCCGGCCTGACGCTCGAATGCCGGGTTGGCTTCGACGAAAAAATAGTCGACCGGCTGATCGTCGGCATCGAATTTGACCTTGACGATGGCAAACGCCGCTTCGATGGTTTCGAGGATTGTGCTGAAGCGTTCTTCGCTCAGGCGCAATGCATTTTCCGCGCTGCGCGAGCGAGTCAGGTCGAGCATCGCGCCGATCATTCGCTCCGGCTGGCCGGCGGCATCGCGGATCAGATGACCGCGATCGAGGACTTCAGCGTAGGAACCGTCGTGGCAGCGAAAGCGGTATTCGGCGCTCCAGATGGTGCCCTTGCCGTCGATCGCCGAGCGAATCGAGTTGGTTACCCGGCCACGGTCTTGGGTATGGATCTGCGCAAAGCGCCAGTCGCAGGTCGGCTCGATGGCCTCGGCGACATAGCCGTAGGCCTGTTGCAGGGAGTCGTTCCAGACGATCCGGTTGGTCTTCAGATCCCAGTCCCAGACGGCGTCGCAGGTGGCCTCGACGGCCAGGCGCAGGCGCGTGACCTCGGACTCGAGCTGCTCGCGAGTAAGCTGTTTCAGGACATCCACTCCTCATGCCTTAGTGATGGTCGGCTCTGCTTTCGAACGGCACGCCGCAACGAACCTTCATGAGCTGGACACTGTGTCAGCATTGACCCGGCGCGCCACGTTTAAGTTGCACGCCCGCGCAGTTATAACGCGTCGCCGTTATCCAGGCGCTCGAGCAGGCTCTGCCCGCGTTGCCACAGCGCCTGCTGTTTGGCCAGCGGCATGCGGTCGAGGTTCTTGTACATCATGCTCATCCGCTGATTGCCGCGCAGCCGATCGCCGTGGCGCATGAGGAAATGCCAGTACAAAGCGTTGAAGGGGCAGGCGTTGTCGGCCGTGGTTTCGCGAACCGAATAGGCGCAGTCGCGGCAGTAGTCGGACATCCGGTTGATGTACTGGCCGCTGGCGCAGTACGGCTTGGAACCGAGGTAGCCGCCGTCGGCGTGCATGACCATGCCGAGGGTGTTGGGCAATTCGACCCAGTCGAACGCGTCCATGTAAATCGCCAGGTACCAGTCACAGATCTGGCTCGGCGCGATGCCTGCAAGCAGGGCGAAATTGCCGGTCACCATCAGCCGCTGAATATGGTGGGCGTAGGCGTGCCGGAGACTTTGGCCGATGGCCTGGCGCATGCAGTTCATTTGCGTGGCGCCGGTCCAGTAGAACTCCGGCAATGCGCGTTGATTGGCGAAGACATTGCCGTCGGCGTACTCGGGCATTTTCAGCCAGTACACGCCACGCACGTATTCGCGCCAGCCGATCAATTGGCGGATAAAGCCTTCGGCGGCATTCAGGGCAATCGCCCCGGACCAGTACGCCGCCTCGACATCGCTGCACAGCTGGCGCAGATCAAGCAGACCGATATTCAACGCAGCGCTGATCCGTGCGTGGAACAGGAATGGTTCGTCGCTGGCCATCGCATCCTGATAGTCACCGAAACCGGCCAGGCCATAGTCAAGAAAATAAGTCCAGAGTGCCTGCGCGTCGGCGTGAGTCACCGGGTAATTGAAATTTTCGAGGCTGCCGTAGTGACTGGCGAAGCGCTCGGCGACCAGCGCCAGCACCTCGCGAGTGATCGCATCGCTGGCAAATCGCGCGGGGTAGGGCGGCTTGGCGCTTTTGGGCAGGGCTTTGCGGTTGTCGCTGTCAAAGTTCCAGGCGCCGCCGACCGGCGTGCCGTCACCGTTGAGCAGCAGGCGGCTTTTGCGGCGCATGTCGCGGTAGAAGTACTCCATGCGCAGCTGTTTTTTCCCGGCGGCCCAGGCGCGAAACTCATCACGCGAACAGAGAAAACGCCGGTCGGCATGCCAGTGCAGCGATAGTTCGCAGTCTTTCAGCGATTGTTCCAGACGCCAATCACCGCATTCGGTCAGGTGCACTTCGCGCGCTTGCAACAGCACCTGCCAGCGCTTGAGTTCGCCGGGCACCGAGCCGCTGTTGTGAGGGTCGTCGAGAGTGACGTAATGCACGCGGATGCCCTGGTCCTGCAGGGCCTTGGCGAAGTGGCGCATGGCGCTGAAGATCAGCGCGATCTTTTGCGGATGGTGGGCGACATGGGTGGCCTCTTCCATGACCTCGACCAGCAGCACAGCGTCGTGCGCGCGGTCGAGATCGGCGAGGCACGCGAGGTCGAACGACAACTGGTCGCCCAGCACCAGACAGAGCCGATGGGTGGTGTTCATGTGCACGGTTTCAGGTGAGGAGCAGCAACGGGTGCTCGGCCAGGGATTCGTGGTTTGGCTGCGAATACTTATACAGATTGTAGTTTGTGTATAGATATTTGCGCGCTGATGAACGAAAACCTGCGGTGCCTGAACCGTGCACAGATCGCCGGGTTAGCCGCCGTATGAGGGGTAGTCGGTATAGCCTTCAGCCCCACCGCCATAGACGGTCGCCGGGTTCAACGCATTCAGTGGCCAGCCGTTGGCGATGCGCGCCGGCAGGTCGGGGTTGGCCATGAATGGACGGCCGAATGCGATCAGATCCGCCAGGCCCGACTCCAGCAAGCGCGCGCCGGATTCGGCGGTGTAGCGCCCGGCATAAATGATCGCGCCACTGAAGGTGTCGCGCACGGCCTGACGGAATGTCAGTGGCATTTCGGGGGCGTTGTCCCAGTCGGCTTCGGCGATGGACAGATAGGCGATGCCGACGTCCTCGAGGATCTTGATCGCTTCGATATAGGTGGTGTGCGGATCGTCCTCGACCAGGCCCAGATACGTGCGCGCTTCATCGGTGGTGGTGAACAGTGGCGCAAAGCGCACGCCGACTTTGTCCTTGCCAATGCATTCGGCGACGCCGGCAACTACGTCACGCAGAAAACGCAGGCGATTGGTCAGCGAGCCACCGTATTGATCGTCGCGCAGATTGCTGTGCGCCGAGATGAACTGATTGACCAGATAACCATTGGCGCAGTGCAACTCGATGCCGTCGAAACCGGCGTCCATCGCATTGCGTGCGGCCTGGATATACAGCTGCACCAGTTCTTCGACTTCCAATGTGCTGAGAGCACGCGGCGCCGAAGGGCTGACCAGTTCACCGGCACCGGGCGCGGTTTCGATGAACACGCTGACCCGATCGGTCGCCACCGCCGAAGCCGACACAGGGGCCGCGCCGCCGGGTTGCAACGCGTTGTGCGAAACCCGGCCAACGTGCCACAGCTGGGCGAAAATCACCCCGCCTGCGCCATGCACGGCCTCGGTGACTTCACGCCAACCGGCAATTTGCTCCGGGGTATGGATGCCCGGTGTCCACGCGTAACCCTGGCCGCGCGGTTCGATCTGCGTGCCCTCGGTGATCAGCAGGCCGGCGCCGGCACGTTGCTGGTAATACTCGGCCATCAGCGCGTTGGCGACATTGCCCGGTTGCGTGCTGCGCTGGCGAGTCAGGGGCGGCAGGACGATGCGGTTTTTCAGGGTGTGGCCGCCGAGGGTGACGGGGGTAAAAAACGGGTTGTGCTTCATGGGTGACCTTGGATTTAATTAGACCAGTCGACTATTGGTCGAATGAAAAAAAACGCCGGGCAAACCGCGCACGGCGTTCTTGGGGTTGGGCGTGAACCTAGCCGAGCAGTTTCAGCAGTTTCTCGGCGACGGCGGCGGAGCTGGCCGGGTTCTGGCCGGTGACCAGTTGCCCGTCGGCGACCACGTGTACCTGCCAGTCAGCGACTTTCGAGTATTGACCGCCCAGACGCTGGAACTCGTCTTCGATCAAGAACGGCACCACGTCGGTGAGGCCGACCGCTGCTTCTTCAGCGTTGGTAAAACCGGTGACGTTGCGGCCCTTGACGATTGGCTGGCCGTCCGCCCGTACCACGTGCAGCAGCACGCCCGGTGCGTGGCAGACAAAACCGTGCGGCTTGTTGGCGCGGTCGAAGGCTTCGATCAGGGCGATCGAATGCTTGTCCTCTGCCAGATCCCACAGCGGGCCGTGGCCTCCCGGGTAGAACACCGCATCGAAATCTTCTGCGCTGACCTCGGCCAGGCGTCCGGTGTTTGCCAGTGCCTGCTGCGCGGCCGGGTCCTGGCGGAAGCGATCGGTTTCAGCGGTCTGCGCGCCGGGCTCGTCGCTTTTCGGGTCCAGCGGTGGCTGACCACCGGCCGGCGAGACCAGCGTGACGTCAACGCCAGCGTCCTTGAAGGCGTAGTAGGGGGCGGCGAATTCTTCCAGCCAGAAACCGGTTTTCTTGCCGGTGTTGCCGAGTTGATCGTGAGAGGTCAGCACCATCAGGATTTTCATAAACGCACCTTTGTGTAGGTCAGGTGTTTCGTGGGAGAGGGATTCGCCCATCGCTGGCACCCGGCAGAAATCGTTTGTCGGGGCGCAGCATAGATCTCAATTAGACCAGTCGTCTAGTAATTTTTTATCTTTGGTTTTTTTAGGTTCAGGTATGGCAAACTCGCCTTCCTTCTCAGCATACGACTGGTCTATTGCCAGCTAATTCGCGCCCCATGAAACCAACCTACGACGACACCCGCCAACACTTGCTCGACACCGGCCACCGGATGATGGCCGAGAAGGGCTTCACCAGCGTTGGCCTCAACGAGATCCTGCAGACCGCCGGTGTGCCCAAGGGCTCGTTCTATCACTACTTCAAATCCAAAGAACTTTATGGCCAGGCGCTGCTTGAGGATTACTTCGTCGGCTACCTCGCCGACATGGAGCGACGCCTGACGCTGCCGGGGCTCAACGCCTATGAGCGGCTGATGGACTACTGGCAGGGCTGGCAGAACCGCTGCACCCTCGAAGGCCATGGCGATGAGTGCCTGGTGGTGAAACTCAGCGCCGAGGTCGCCGACCTCTCCGAGTCGATGCGCCTGACCTTGCGCGATGGCGCCGAGCGGGTGGTAGCGCGCATCACCGAATGCCTCGAACAGGGCCAGGCGGACGGCAGCCTGCCCAAGGGTGACGCCCGGCACCTGGCAGAAACCCTGTACCAGCTGTGGCTGGGCGCCAGCCTGTTGAACAAGTTGCAGCGCACCGGGCAGTCGCTGCACACCGCGATGGCGATGACTACGCGGCTGCTGGGCCACTGATCGCCAAAAGCGCCGCGCGACCTCCGATTGATGAATCACACTCATGACTCCATGAGACGCAGGCTGGCTAGTCGCTGGGGCATAAGCGCCTTAACGTGGCCGCTGATGATTCCGTCAGCAGGAGTGTGGCCATGCCCGTACCGTCGATTCAAAACGCGTTCCAGCCCGGCAGTCTCCTGCTGACGGCCCTGGCACTGGTGCTGTCTGCCTGTGCCTCCGCTGAAAAAGGAACGCCCTTGATGAACCATCCTCCTGTAACAACGCTCGCCAGTGCCGCCGCGGTTTCGCCGGCGCTGGCGCACAACACCGAAACAATGCTGCTTGGCGACCTGTGGCAACGCCCGGGTCTGTCGCCACGCGATCGCAGTCTGGTCACGGTGGCCGTGCTGATCGCACGCGGGCAAACCGCCGAGATGCCAATTCAGTTCAATCTGGCGCTGGACCACGGCGTGACGCCGCTGGAATTGTCGGAAGCCCTCAATCATCTGGCGTTTTATTCCGGTTGGGGCAACGCGACGGCGGCGCTGCCGATCGCTCAGCAGATATTCGCCGCGCGCCACATCGGCCCGGAGCAACTGGCGCCGGTGTCGCCGCCGCTGCTGCCGCTCGATGAGGCGCGCGAGGCGGATCGCGTCGAGCGGGTAAACGCGGCAGTTGGCTCTGCTGCGCCGGGACTGGTCGAATTCACCACCAGGGCGCTGTTTCGCGATCTCTGGTTGCGCCCGGGCCTGGCGCCGCGAGATCGCAGCCTGATCACCGTCAGTTCGCTGGTGGCGAACGGGCAGGTGGGCCAGGTCGGTTATCACCTCAATCGCGCGATGGACAACGGTCTGAGCCAGACCGAGGCGGCGGAAATGATCACCCAACTGGCGTTCTACGCCGGCTGGCCCAACGCGTTTTCCGCTGTGCCAGTGTTCAAGGAGGTGTTCAGCCAGCGCACTGCAGGCTGACCCTGGTGATGCAAATGCCCATCGCCTTCGGGGTCGATGGGCCCACGATTGCAACATGACAAATAAGAATACGTTTCAATTACGCATTGCACTGGTATACCATGCGCGCCGCTTCGCTGGCAGTTCTGCCATCCGTTCTGGCCTATTCGTAAAGGTTTCCTTTTCATGCGTCGTACTCTGCTTTCCATTTGCGTGCTGCAGGCGTTGTCTTCTTCTGCGTGGGCCGAACCGGCCGATTCCACCTCCTCAGTGCTTGAGCTGGACGCCACCGATGTGGTCGGCACGGCAAATTACGAAAGGGCCGACGGCCCGGTGCAGGGCTATCGCGCGACGCGTTCGGCCAGTGCCACGCGCACCGACACGGCGATTCATGAAACCGCGCAATCGATCAGCGTGGTGACCAAGGATGCGGTCGAGGACATCGGCGCGACTCGCCTGCAGGACGCCTTGGATTACGCCGGCGGTGTCGGCCGCGCGAACAACTTTGGCGGGCAAGGCCTGACTACGTTCACCGTGCGTGGCTTCACCACCGGCGAGTTCTATCGCAACGGTTTTCCGATCAATCGCGGCTACCCGAACATGCCCGACGCCAACACCATCGAGCGTCTGGAAGTGCTGCGCGGCCCGGCCACCACGCTCTACGGTCGCGGCGATCCCGGCGGCACCTTCAATGTCGTGTCCAAGCAGCCGCTGGCCGAACGCACCGTCACTTTGGGCAGCCAGCTCAACGACCAAGGCATGAAGCGCGGCACCCTCGACGCCTCCGGGCCGCTCGATGAAGAAGGCCGCCTGGCCTATCGACTCAACGTGGTGGGCGAGGGCGGCGATACCTTTCGCGACCACGTCGAGACCGAACGCTACGGCATCACGCCGGTGCTGAGCTGGCAGGCGACCGATGCGACCAAGGTGATTTTCGAAGGCGATTTCATGCGCAACAACGCGCCGCTCGACCGTGGCGTGACGCGCTATCCAAAGCAGATCGGCACCGCCTCGCGCGACACCTTCTTCGGTGAGAAGGACGTCGGCAAGCTGCACAACGACAACAACATGGCCCAGTTGCGCTTCGAGCACCTGCTCAACGACGACTGGACCCTCGGCGGCGGTTTCCAGTGGCTCGACGGTTCGCTTAAAGGCAACGCGATCGAAGCCAACGGCATCGCCGCAGACGGTCGCACCCTGGGCCGCAACTTCAACTACCGCAAGCTGGAATGGACCGACAAGGACACCCAGCTGAATCTGACCGGGCACTTCAGCACCGGCGGTCTGCAGCACACCTTGCTCACCGGCATCGAATACGAAGACTACGACTACAAGTCGATCATCCAGCGCTCCAGCGGTGCGGTCGGTGCCTACCCGATCGACATCTTCGATCCGGTCTACGGCCAGCCGCGCCCGGCCCTGACCCGCACACCGACCCACGACAAGGAAAACCTCAAGACCTACGCCGGCTTCGTGCAGGATCAGGTGGCCCTGACCGAGCGCCTGAAAGTGCTGGCCGGAGCGCGTTTCGAGCGTTTCGAACACGACTATGAAACCTACGTGCCGGGCGGCAAGAGCTGGCAGGCGGCGGATAACGCGGTCACCCCGCGTCTGGGCGTGACCTACGATCTGACCGAAACCCTCGCGGTCTACGCCAACACCGCGCGCTCGTTCAAACCCAACACCGGCGCCAGCCGCACCGGTGGCGGCTTTGCTCCGGAGAAAGGCAAGTCCTATGAAATGGGCCTCAAGTGGGAGGCGCTGGACCATCAGCTAAGCGTCGATGCGGCGATCTACCAGATCGAAAAACGCAACGTGCTGACCACCGACCCGGTCGATTCAACCTTCAGCGTTGCCGCAGGCGAGGTGCGCAGCCGTGGCTTCGACCTGAACGTCGCGGGCAACCTGACCCCGGAATGGCGGGTCATCGGCGGCTATGCCTATGTCGATGCCGAAGTGACCAAGGACAACACGATCCGCTCCGGCACCCGCCTGCTGAACATCCCGCAAAACAGCTTCAGCCTGCTCAACGTCTACGAATTCCAGGACGGCGCTCTCAAAGGCCTGGGCCTCGGCACCGGGCTCAAGTATGTCGACGAACGCGCCGGGCAAACCGCCAATACCGCGTTTTCGATGGGCAGCTACACGGTGGTCGATTTGCTGGGCTTTTATAAGGTCAACGACAAGGTGCGGCTCAACCTTGATCTGAAGAATCTGTTCGATCGTGATTATGAGGAAGGGGCGTTCGGCAACGTCTACGCCTATCCGGGCGCACCGCGGACGGTGCAGGTGGGGATTTCGTATACCTTGTGAGGCGTTTGCGATCTGCGTGAACCGCAGCCCCTCACACCAGCCCTCTCCCGGGGAGAGGGAGCCAACCGAGTCGATCCTGATCGTTCCCACGCGGAGCAACCTGATCGTTCCCACGCTCTGCGTGGGAATGCAGCCCCGGACGCTCTGCGTCCAGAAGCGTGACGCAGAGCGTCACAAGAGGCATTCCCACGCAGAGCGTGGGAACGATCAGTTTGGGGCTCGGGCTTGCTGGGGGCTGCCATTTCAGCCCAGGCGCTTACCCGGTGACACACCCTTGCGGCACCTTGCCGGCAAAGCTGTCGAGCAGGCTGGCAACCACCATTTCGCCCATGCGCGTACGCGTCTGCAGAGTGGCACTGGCGCGGTGCGGTTGTAGCACCACCTGTTCGTTGTTGAACAAGGCTTCTGGCACATTCGGCTCATCGACAAACACATCCAGCCCGGCCCCGGCGATCTCGCCGGCCGTCAGCGCCGCCAACAGGTCCGCTTCGTTGACCAGTTTGCCGCGCGCCACGTTGATCAGATAACCACCCTTGCCCAAGGCTTGCAGGACTTCAGCGTTGATAATCGCTTCAGCCTTGTCGGCCGCGGCGGCGAGTATCAGCGCGTCGCTGTCGCGCGCCAACTGCTTGAGATCGGCGACGAAGGTGTGGCTGACATCGCTCATTGGCTGCAGATCGGTGTAACTGATCGGGCAGCCAAACGTGGCGGCGCGACTGGCCACCGCACGACCGACCCGGCCCATGCCGACGATGCCGATGCGCATGCCCGACACCTGTCGTGCCAATGGCAGCGGCGCCAGCGGCGTCGGGCTGTGCGGCCATTCACCCGAGCGCACGTAGCGATCGCTGGTGCACAACCCGCGACACACCGCGATCAGCAAACCGATGGCGAGGTCGGCGACGTCTTCGGTCAGCGCGCCAATGGTGGCCGTCACGCGGATGCCGTGATCGCGGGCGTATGCCAGATCGACCGCATCGGTGCCAACACCATTGACCGCCACCACTTCCAGCCGCGGCAGTTGCGCCATCAAGGCCTGGCTGATGCCGGTGTGCCCGCCGGTGATCACCCCGCGAATGTTGGCGCCGTACTCACGCAGATAAGCGGGTTTGTCGGCCTGCTGGAAATAGCGTCTGACGGTGAACAGTTCATCGAGACGGGCGTTGATTTCAGGAATCAGAATCGGGCTCAACTGCAAGACTTCTGGCTTCATGTAAACCTCACTTACCGAATAAAAAGGCCGGCTCAACCGCGGCCGGCAAACGGCATGGCAGTGGCCATGACGGTCATGTTCAGAACGTTGGCCGACAGCGGCAGGCCAGCGATGTAGCGCACAGCCTCGGCGACGTGTTTGACGTCGACCATCGGCTCGACGGCGATGCTGCCGTTGGCCTGGCGCACGCCGCGGGTCATGCGTTCGGACATCTCGGTCAAGGCATTGCCGATGTCGATCTGGCTGCAGGCGATGTTGAATTCGCGACCGTCCAGCGCCAGCGATTTGCTCAGGCCCAGCACTGCGTGTTTGCTGGCGGTATAGGCGCTGCTGAACGGGCGCGGCGTGTGCGCGGAAATCGAACCGTTATTGATGATGCGTCCACCCTGTGGCTGCTGGCGGCGCATCAGGCCGAAGGCGCCGCGGGCACAGAGGAAAACCCCGTTGAGATTGGTGTCGATGACGTTGCGCCATTGCTCGAACGACAGCTCGTCCAGCGGCACGGCAGGGGCATTGACCCCGGCATTGTTGAACACCACGTCGAGGCGTCCGTAGACCTCGGCAATGCTCGCAAACAACGCGTCGACACTGGCCGGATCACGCACATCGGTAGGCACTGCCAGCGCTTGGTGGCCTTCGCTTGCCGCCAGTTCAACCAGCGCTTGCAAAGGTTCTGCACGCCGTCCGGCGGCGACCACGGTGAACCCGTCGGCCATCAGGCCCAGCGCCACGGCGCGGCCGATACCGCTGCCGGCGCCGGTGACCAGCGCGACTTTTAGCGGAGATGAAATGGACATGCTGAGGTTCTCCTTATGCAAATGGTTGAGGGCGAGCGCCGACGCGCATTTCCAATTGACCGATGCCGTCGATGCCAGCACTGATCAGGTCGCCGGGCTGCAGCGCGTCGACGCCGGCCGGGCTGCCGGTCATGATCAGATCGCCGGCGCGCAACGCCACCGAACGGGAGATGCGGCTGATCACTTCGCTGACCGACCAGATCTGGTTGTCGAGGCTGTCACGCTGGCGTTCCTCGCCGTTGACGTTGAGCCACAACTCGCCCTCGGGATGGCCGCCGCGGCTGACCGGCACAATCGCGGTCATTGGCGCGGCGCCATCAAAGACCTTGGCGCCTTCCCACGGCAGGCCCTTGCTCTTGGCCGCCAGTTGCACATCGCGGCGGGTCAGGTCGAGGCCGACGGCGTAGCCCCAGACATAGGCCAGCGCCTGGTCTTCGGGGATGTTCGCGCCGCCTTCGCCAATCGCCACCACCAGTTCGATTTCATGAACGAACTCTTCGGTCAGCGGCGGGTAGGCCACTTCACCGACGGCATCGATGACGTTGCTTGCCGGCTTCATGAAAAATACCGGCGGCTGGCGCGACTGGCGCTGGCTGTCCGGCCACGGGTAGTTGCGGCCGACACAAAACACCCGACCGACAGGAAAGCGTTGCGCGCTGCCCACCACCGGCAAGGTCGCGGGCAGATCCGGAGTGAAAACGTATTCAGTCATGTTCATCCTGTGAGGTCCTGTGTGTGAGATCAGCCTAAGGCGGCGCGCGTCGCTGAAGTTGGACGAATGCCGCCTCGGCTTGGAGAAAACGGTGCTGTTGCGCTCAGCGCGGCTTCAGTTCGATGCGATACAGGCGGCCGAGCAACAGCGAGTAGGAGAGGGTGCCGATCAGCGCCACGCCGCCGATGAACCAGAACGCCCAGGCGAACGAGCCGGTGGCATGGACGATGGCGCCAATCACGATCGGCGTGACGATGCCGCCGATGTTCGCCGCCAGGCTGGTGATGCCGCCGGTGAGGCCGATCAGTTCCTTGGGCGCGACTTCCGAGACCGCCGCCCACGAAGACGAGGCGATGCCTTGAGCGAAAAAGGCGATGGTCAGCACGGCGATGCAGATCGTGTTCGAGTCGGTGAAATTCACCAGCACGATCGACATGCCCAGTATCGACCCGACCACCAGCGGCAACTTGCGGGCGAACGACATCGAGTAGCCCCGGCGGATCAATCCGTCGGAGACGATCCCGGCGAGCAGAATGCCCACGGTGGCGCCGACGAAGGGCAACACAGCGAAAATCCCGGCCTTGATCATCGTCAGTTGGCGTTCTTCGATCAGGTAGGTGGGGAACCAGGTCAGGAAGAAATACAGCGCCGAAGTACTGGCGAACTTGCCGATGCAGATCGCCCAGACCTGACGGTAGCTGAATAGCTCGGCAATCTGCCGCCAGTTGAAACGGGTGCGTTCCTGACTGCTTTTGACCAGGCCGCCGCCCGCTTCGATGTACTGCAATTCGGCCTTGCTGACCTTTTTGCAATTGAGCGGATCGCGATACAGGTACAGCCACAGCACACCGAAAATGATCCCCAGTGCGCCGGTGCTGTAAAACACGTGGCGCCAGTCGAAGGTGGTTGCCAGCCACAGCAGCGCGCCGGTGAACAGCGCCGTGCCGAGGTATTGGCCGCAGACATAAATGCTGCTCGCCAGGCCGCGTTCGCGCGCCGGAAACCACACCGTCACCGCGCGGCTGTTGGCCGGAAACGCCGGCGCTTCCATGGCACCGACCGCCAGGCGCAAGCCGAACAGCGACGCGAAACCGGTGGCGAAGCCCTGGCACACGGTGACCGTCGACCAACTGATCAGCGACACCCCATAAGTGAAGCGCGAACCAAAGCGGTCGGCGATGAACCCGGCCGGCACCAGCGCCAGCGCATAGGTCCAGGCGAACGCGGAGAAGATCAGGCCCATCTCGATCTTGTCCAAGCCCAGGTCCTTGGCCATGAACGGTGCGGCGATCGAGATATTGACCCGGTCGATGTAGTTGATGATGGTCGCGATCAGCAGCAGCGACAGCATGAACCAGCGCCGCCGCGAGGGCAGGCGTTGCGGCACCACGGCGTCGCGTGCGCCGGCAATCACCGGCGGCACAGTCGCTTGAGAAGCATGGGAATTGGACATGGTCAGACCTCGTTATTGTTAGAAGGGTCGAGGGGTTTTCGCGCAGCCGAAGGCCTTGCCCACACGCGTGGGGGCAGACAGATCGGCACTGAAAAGCGACGGCACGAAGGCCTGGCGTCAGACGTTCAGGTACGTCTCACGGCAGGCCGGTTCGGCGGGATCGGGAGGGGCGGCGAGGGGTAATGGCTGGTTCATGACGTGCACACCTTTGATTGTTTTTGGAGGAGGCTGGGCTGCGTTGGTTATTACAGTGGTCGTACAACTTCGTCAGATCAAGCCAAGGGTTAGAACGTTTTTTCTTATGACGCGGGGGCTGGTTAAACCTGTCCAAGAAAAAAATCTGCGTGCGACGTTCCACAATCAACTGGATATGCACATTAACGTATTGAAATTAAACAGAAATACGGTTTGTTATGGCTTCAGGTTTTTTGGACAGGCGAATCGCCACTCCGGCGCGGAAAAAATCGCTGGTGCTCAGGTCATCGTATGACTGCTTGCTGCGCCGCTGGCTTGCCTGCAAGATGATTCGCGCCCACGTACCTGCCGAGGACCCTCCGCCGATGTTGTCACCGCACCGGATTCCCACCTACGTCATGCAGCAACGCAGCGAATTGACCGACTTCTACATTCGCGACAAAAAGGGCCGCCGCGCCGAAACCGCGCCGCATCGCCACGAATACTTTCAGATCCAGATCAACCTCGGCGGCGACACCGTGCAGCACATCGGCAACGTCGAACGTCCGTTCCCGCGCAACACCCTGGCGTTCATCCTGCCGCACCGTGTGCATGTGATTCCGCATCCGGCGGAGAGCAATTTCATCGTCATCAATTTCTCCCAGACCTTCCTGTTGCCGCACTTGCAGTGCGACCCGATGGACCTTGAAGAGGTGTCGATCCTGCTGGCGCCGGAGCTGTCACCGTTCCGCTTTCAGGAGCATCTGGATTTCATTCTCGAGGACACGGATTTTGCCGGGGTCTGTGCTTTGATCGAGCAGATGCGCCGCCTCGACGAAAATCGCCAGTTCGGCACGCGGGAGATGCTCAAGGGCTTGTTGCTGCAGTTGATAGGCAGCGTGTGTTTTCTGTACGCCGAGCCGCTCAAGCGTCTGGCCGAAGAAAACGCCGCCGAGGTCAGCCGCCGCGATGCGCTGAGCCGCATGTTCGAATACCTGCGCAAGAACATCGCCGACCCCGACCTCAACCTGATCAAAGTGGCGGCGGCGACCTACCTGTCACCGACCTATCTGACCCACTGGCTGCGCAAGGAAATCGGCAAGACCTTCACCGAACTGGTGCTCGAACGGCGGATGCACGCAGCGCGCAATTTCCTCCTCAACAGCACCCGCTCCGTGGGCGAGGTGGCGCGCTTGTGCGGCTTTGCCGACGAGGCGTATTTCTCCCGGCGCTTCCGGCAGATTCACGGCCAGCCGCCGGGGCAGTTCCGCCGCCGCCAGCTCAACCCGGATACGCCGCAAACGCCGTTGAATACCTGACGGGCAGCGTGTCAGGGCTCAAGCAACAAGGGCCGCCAGACGATGGCGGCCGGGTCGAGCAGGGTGGCTGGCGGCTCGGTCGCGGGCGTTTGCGCCTCCTCGGGCTCAGTTGTACCGAACTGTTGTGTGCTGGCAGGCGAATCTTCGGCGGTGCCTGCAACGTCATCGACAGGCATGCGACTATTTCATCCGCACAACGACTTTGCCCTTGGCGCGGCCCTGTTCGACATAAGCCAAGGCCTCAGCCGTCGATTCAAACGCAAAGCTGCGATCCAGCACCGGCGCCAGCTTGCCGGCCTCGATCAACGCGCTGATGTCGCGCAGCTGTGCGCCGTTGGCCCGCATGAACAGAAAGCGGTAACTGACCTTGTGCCGGCGAGCCTTGCGGCGGATCTTCAGGCTCAACAGGCGCATGACTTGCCGCAGCGGCCAGGCCAGACCTTGCGCCTTGGCGAAGTCGGCGGTGGGTGGGCCGGAGATGGAAATCAGCTGGCCACCGGGCTTGAGCACTTTCAGTGAGTTCTCCAGCACATCGGCACCGAGGCTGTTGAGCACCACATCGTAACCGCGCAGCTCGTCCTCGAAACGTTGTTGTTTGTAGTCGATCACCACGTCTGCACCGAGTGCCTTGACCCACTCGACATTCGCCGTGCTGGTGGTGGTCGCGACGAACGCGCCGAGGTGTTTGGCCAGTTGAATCGCGACCGTGCCGACGCCGCCGGAACCGGCATGGATCAGCACTTTCTGCCCGGCGCGCAACTGTGCAATGTCGACTAGCGCTTGCCACGCAGTCAGCGTCACCAACGGAATCGCCGCGGCTTGTTCCATGTTGAGGTTGGCAGGCTTGTGCGCGACTGCGTGCTGATCCACGGCGATGCGCTCGGCGAACGTGCCGATGCGCTGTTCCGGCACCCGCGCATAGACCTCGTCACCCGGCTTGAAAGCCATGACCGCGGCGCCGGTCGAGATCACCACACCGGCGACATCGTTGCCGAGTATCAACGGCATTGCGTACGGCAAAATCAACTTGAATTCGCCGCGGCGGATCTTCGAATCGAGGAGATTGACGCTCGCCGCGTGCACTTCGATCAATACATCGTGCGGCCCGAGCGCGGGCTCGGCGACCTCGCCGATGCGCCCGCTGTGTTGGCCGTAGCGGTCGATGAGGAAAGCTTTCATGGCAGATAACGCTGGGCAACCGCGGACTGGCGAATCTGCCCGAGCAGGCCCTGACGCGCGGTTTGCAGGTCATCCCAGCGCTGGCCTTCGTGCAGCGGCGGAATGGTCACCGGCTCGCGGCGATCGAAACCGACCAGTGCGGCGTCGACCAGATCGCTGACTTCCATGATTTCGCTCAAGGTGTTGATGTCGATGCCGGCGCGGTCCCAGATCTCCGTGCGGGTCGCGGCGGGCAGCACGGCTTGCACATACACGCCCAGCGGCGTCAGTTCCAGGCTCAGGCCTTGCGAGAGGAACAGCACAAACGCCTTGGTCGCGCCGTAAACCGACATGCCGAACTCCGGCGCCAGCCCGACCACCGAACCGATATTGATGATCGCACCGTCACCGGTCTTGGCCAGACGCGGCGCAATCGCGCTGGCGAGGCGCACCAGGGCGGTGGTGTTGAGGGCGACCAGATTGGCCACGCTGTCGGTGCTCTGCTCGATAAAGCTGCCGGACTGCGCGGCCCCGGCATTGTTGACGAGGATGCCAATGCGCGCGTCATCACGCAGGCGCGCTTCGACGGTGGAAAGATCGCTGAGTCGGGTCAGGTCGGCCGGGATCACATCGACGGCAACGCTGTGCTCGCTACGCAGTTTGGCCGCCAGTGTGTCGAGGCGTGCAGCATCGCGAGCGACCAGCACCAGATCATGCCCGCGTTGGGCGAAACGTTCGGCGTAGACCGCGCCGATACCGGTGGAAGCGCCAGTGATCAGGACAGCAGGGCGAGTGGTCATGGATTCATCTCTTTGCGAATGCATCGGTTGGTATTAACGCCGGATGGCAGAAAGTGGATTTAGGATGATGATCTAAATCTAAGCTGTCAACGGTTTTGATTATGGCCAACATCTATGTATCATCAGCGGATGATTTTTAGCGTAAAGAGGTACCGCTCATGCGAGTCAGCAAAGCCCAGGCACAGGCCAACCGTGAACACATCGTCGAGACGGCCTCCGAGCTGTTTCGTGAGCGAGGGTTTGACGGCGTCGGTGTGGCTGATCTGATGGCGGCGGCCGGTTTCACCCACGGCGGCTTCTACAAGCACTTCGGTTCGAAGGCCGATTTGATGGCCGAAGCCTCGGCGAACAGCCTGGGGCGGTCACTGGCCGTCGCCGAAACTCTCGACGTCAAAGGCTTCATCGACCTTTACGTGTCGCGTGAGCACCGCGACGGGCGCGGTGACGGCTGCACCATGGCCGCGCTTTGCGGTGACGCCGCCCGCCAGCCGGACGAGTTGAAGGCCACGTTCGCCGACGGTATCGAGCGCACCTTGCAGACGCTGGGCGCCAAGTACCCGACTGACGCCGCAGCAGCGCCGGACGCGGCGCGTTTGAAGATGATCGGACTGCTGGCGCAAGCGGTGGGCGCGGTCATGCTGTCTCGGGCCTGCCCGGATGATTCGGCGCTGGCCGATGAAATTCTTGCGGTGTGTCACGCGCAGATGCTGGCGTCGTTGCCGCTGGCTTCGGAGGATGAGGATGAATAAATATTGTCCACTCTGAGTGGACAGTGAAACGCGTTTCAGCCGATTTATCCCTTTTCGCTGGGTCAGTAATCTGTACCCAACTTGAACGCAACAACAAACTTCAAACTTGAAAAGGGACGCCCACCATGACCACGCCAACCTACAACCGCCTGAACAAAGACGACGCCATCGTGCTGCTGGTTGACCACCAGACCGGTCTGATTTCCCTGGTGCAGGACTTCTCGCCGAACGAGTTCAAGAACAACGTACTGGCCCTGGCCGACCTGGCAAAATTCTTCGACCTGCCGACCATCCTCACCACCAGCTTCGAACAAGGCCCGAACGGCCCGCTGGTCCCGGAACTGAAAGAGATGTTCCCGGACGCGCCCTACATCGCTCGCCCAGGCCAGATCAACGCTTGGGACAACGAAGACTTCGTCAAAGCGATCAAGGCCACCGGCCGCAAGCAGATCATCATTGCCGGCGTGGTCACTGATGTCTGCGTAGCGTTCCCGACCTTGTCGGCACTGGCGGAAGGTTTTGATGTGTTCGTGGTCACCGATGCTTCGGGCACCTTCAACACCACCGTGCAACAAGCCGCATGGAGCCGCATGACCCAGGCTGGCGCACAAATGATGAACTGGTTCTCGGTGGCCTGTGAGCTACACCGCGACTGGCGCAACGACATCGAAGGCCTCGGCAACCTGCTGTCGCAGCGCATCCCCAACTATCGCAACCTGATGAACAGCTACTCGGCGCTGACGGCGCAGCAGAAGTAATCGGTATCGCTGTACAACAAGGCCCGCTTTGAAAGCGGGCTTTTGTCGTTCGCAGGTCTTGAACCAGCTTAGAACTGTCCATTCACGCTGGCTGTAGGACGAAACGGAGGTTGCGGCGAGAGCTTTCGGCATTTATCTAGGGATAAGACAAAATTGGTAAAAAGTCGTACGAAAGGATCTCTGGCAAGCCAGCCGTCACTTGTTGTGGTTCCATCAAACTGAGCGGACGGCTACCGGCCAGGCAACGCACCGTTCGTCCAGCATCGGGCACTTGCCCGGCCCGGGCTTTTCTCAGTTTTAACCACTGTGAATCACTACGGAGAGCAGACATGGACATTGACGAAAACGCACCGGGCAACCAGTCGCAGCAAGGCGCAACACGCCCGACAGACAACGAGGCCGGGCAAGATTCCCCGCGCAAAAATCCCGAGGTGCCGTTGCCGGCCGATGACGAAGCGCCGGTTGATGAAGACATGGCGGACGTTGACGCGACGAACTCGGTTTCGCAGGAGCATCCAAAGCCGCAATAACAGATTGATGATCGTTCCCACGTTCCGCGTGGGAATGCAGCCCCGGACGCTCCGCGTTCAAAGCGTGACGCAGAGCGTCACAAGAGGCATTCCCACGCTGGAGCATGGGAACGATCAGCGTCAGATAGATAACTCACAGTCAAACAGGCTGATGAATCTCCGTCACCGACAGGGTGAACACCAGCTTCGATTTCCCCCGATTGATGATCGTTCCCACGCTCCGCGTGGGAATGCAGCCCCGGACGCTCCGCGTTCAAAGCGTGACGCAGAGCGTCACAAGAGGCATTCCCACGCAGGAGCATGGGAACGATCAGCGTCAGATAGATAGCTCACAGTCGAACAGGCTGATGAATCTCCGTTACCGACATGGTGAACACCAGCTTCGATTTCCCCTGATTGGCATACTCATGCGGCACATCGGTCCTGGCCACCGCCGAGCAGCCTGAGCCGATGATCAGTTCAATCTCACCAACCTTGAGCCGCAGGGTGCCTTTCTCGACGTGAAACAGTTCGGTGGTGCCTTGCGGGTGGCCGGGGAGCTGTAGCTTTCACCCGGAAAAACTTCCCAGCGCCACAATTCAAGCATGTTCGGCCCGCTGGTGCCGGCCAGCAAGCGCGCCGAACCGCCCAGCTCACCGTGCCACAGCGTGGGAATGTCCTGACTGTCGATCAAGTGCGCCGCGGGTGTGTCGGCGACGTTGACGAAGTCCGCCACGGAAAGCCCCAGCGCGGCGGCGATCTTGCACAGAATGGCGATGCTCGGGTTGGCCGCGCATTTCTCGATTTCGACTACCATGCCCTTGCTTACGCCGGCGCGGCGCGACAGTTCGTCGAGGGTCATGTTCTGTTGTTTGCGGGCATGCTTGAGGGTGCGTGCTACCGCTTCGCTCACGCTCTGCACGTCGGCGCCGGCCTCGGTCGATATATTGACTTTTTTGGTCATTGGTCGCTAGCATCGGTTGAAATTCAGATTTAAGGGGATTCTGGGATGCTGTCTGTCACGCCGTCAATCGATCCGGCTGTTGCGCAACTGGCGCCGGGCTTCAGAGCGTTGAGTATCGTGGTGCAAGCGGCGCCGATTACCCGCCCGTTGATTGCCGGCGAAGCGCTGGCCAACGCCTGTCAGACGGTGATTGCGGGCGGTCCGGAGTGGGCGGCGGCGCATTTGCAGGCGTGGGCCGAGGTGTTCCGCCGTTTCGGCGCCAAGCCGCAACGTACGCCGTGCTCGGCCGAAGCCCTGCGCAAACGCGTGCTGCGCGACGGCAGCCTGCCGAGCATCGATCCGGTGGTTGATCTGTACAACGCCATCAGCCTGGCCTACGCGATCCCGGTCGGCGGCGAAAACGCCCAGGCCTACGTCGGCGCGCCGCGTCTGGTGGTGGCCGACGGCAGCGAGCCGTTCGACACCATGAAGGAGGGCGCCCCGGCCCATGAATTTCCCGACGCCGGCGAAGTGGTCTGGCGCGACGACCTAGGCGTGACCTGCCGCCGCTGGAACTGGCGCCAGGGCGTCAGAACCCGCCTCGACGCACACGCGCAGCAGATGTGGTTCATCCTCGAAAGCCTGCCCGAGATGCCGCTGGAAGCACTGACCGAAGCCGGCGACAAACTCATCGAAGGCCTGCAACAAATGATGCCGGGCGCCGAGATCGAAAGCATGTTGATCGGACCCGGTGCGGGCTGATTTGCGGGCGCGAATCCACAGTCGAATTCACTTCGCCAACCTAGGCGCTCGCCCACTCTTCCCGATACTGCAACAGAAAATCCACAAACGCGCGCACCCGCTGCGGCACATAACGGCCGTGCGGGTAGAGCAGGGTGTAAGGCCGTGAGCGTCCGGCGTAAGGCTGCAACACCTCGATCAGGCTGCCGTCGGCCAGCTCTTTTTCGACGATGAATTTATACGTCTGAAACACCCCGGCGCCGTGCTTGGCCAGGGTCACGCCGCCGAGTACGTCGTCGGAACAAGAATAGCCGCCATCGGACATGACTTCGCGGTCCTCACCGTTTTCCTGGAACAGCCAGGAGATGCGCCGACCGCTGCTTGGCAGCTCGAACTGAATGCAGTCGTGTTGCACCAGGTCTTCAAGTGTTTGCGGTGTGCCGGCCTTCTGCAGGTAGTCAGGGGAGGCCACCGCCACCAGTTTCGCGTCTTCGAGCAGGCGCGCGATCATGCTCGAATCGGGCTGGGCGCGAACGCGGATAGCGAGGTCGTAGCCTTCGGCGACGAAGTCGATGTTGCGGTTGCCCAAGTGGATATCGACGCTGACCTGCGGATACAGCGCGCGAAATTTCGGCAGCAGCGGCAGGATGCGGTGGTGGCCGTAGGTGGTCGGCAGGCTGATGCGCAGCAAACCCGACGGCGTGGTCTGCGCGCCCATCACTTCCTGCTGGGCCTCGACCAGTTGGGTCAAGGCCTGGCTGCACTGAAGGAAGAAATTGCGCCCGGCCTCGGTCAGGCGAATGCTCCGTGTGGTGCGGGCAAACAGGCGTGAGCCCAGGCGTTGTTCCAGACGCAGAATCGACCGGCTGACAGCGGCGGGGGTGACCCCGGCCAGTTGCGCAGCAGCGGTGAAACTGCCGGCCTCGGCGGCGAGGCAGAACAGTTCGATACTGCCCAGTTGCAGGTCATCAAAATGGCGCTTCATGTGGGGACACCGAGGTTTGCCTGACATGTGGTCCTCGGTGTTATCTCACGAAGCGGCACCGCCGGTACACACCGGCGGTGCAGCGGGGCGCTATCAGTGGCCAGCGCTTTGGCCGCCGTCGACGTGGAGGATTTCGCCGGTGACGAAGTTCGCCGTGTCGAGGTACTGGATCGCCTGGACGATGTCATCGATCTCGCCCATGTGGCCCATCGGGTGCAGGCTGCCGAGGGCGGCGTGGGTCTCTTCGCCGTGCATCGGCGTTTTGATGATGCCAGGCGACACCGCATTGACCCGAATGCCACGCTTGGCGTACTCGATGGCCAGGGATTTGGTCGCCGCGTTGATGCCACCCTTGGTCAGCGAAGCGAGGACCGACGGCACGCCGTCAATCGCATGATCAACCAGGCTGGTGGTGACGCTGACGATGTGGCCGCTGGCGTTCTTCTCCATTTCGGCGATTGCCAATTGTGAGATGTAGAAGAAGCCGCTCATGTTGGTCGCCACGACCTGCGCATAGTCGGCGTGGCTGTATTCGGTGAACGGTTTGGCGACGAAGATCCCGGCGTTGTTGACCAGCGTGTCGATCCGGCCGAAGCGGGCGACGCCTTCGCGGATTACCCGCTCGGCGGTTTGCGGGTCGGCGATGTCGCCGGCGACGGCGAGAATGTCCGGGTCTGTCGAAGGCTGGATCGAACGTGAGGTCGCGACCACTTTGTAACCGCGCTCACGGAAGCTTTTGACCAGACCTGCGCCAATGCCTTGCGAGGCGCCAGTAATCACTACAACTTTGTTGGACGTGCTCATGATGTTTCCTCTATGCAATCTGAATGGGTTGGATAACGACTGGCAAAATCTCAGGCGTGCGCCGGAATCTGCGCGGCCTGGCGTAACGCTTGCTCGTAATAAGCGACGGACTGCGAACCGGCGATCAGTTGTTGGTCGTCGATGACCATGGCCGGAACCGAGTCGATGCCGCGCTGCTGGTAAAACCGTTCGAGTTCACGCACCTCCGTGGCGAATTCCCCGTTCGCCAGCACGGCCTGCGCTCGTTGGCTGTCGAGGCCGACGGCGCCCGCCAGAATGACCAGCGTGGCGTGGTCATTGGGGTTCTGGCCGTCGCTGAAATAAGCCTTGAGCAGCGCTTGCTTCAGTTGGCGTTGCAGCCCCTGTGTTGCGGCCCAGAACAGCAGGCGATGGGCATCGAAGGTGTTGTGAAAGTGGCTGCGTTTTTCCAGGTCGAAGTGAAAACCGATCTGCGCGCCGCGCTCGATGATCATCGCGTTGCGATCTGCCACTTGTTCGGCGCTGCGCCCGTATTTGCGCATCATGTGGGCGATGGCGTGCTCGCCTTCGGCGGGCATGTCCGGGTTCAGCTCGAACGGTTTGTAGGTCAGCTGCACCTGGACTTCACCGGCCAGATTGCTGATCGCCTGTTCCAGCGCGGTGGCGCCGAGGGCGCACCAGGGGCAGACAACATCCGAGACGAAGTCGATTTTTACCGTGCGGCTCATGACTGCGAATCCGCCAGTTGCTTGCGGTACTCGGTGGTGCTGATGCCGGCGTAGCCCCAGTTATCGGTGTCGACTTCTTCGATGACGATGTGGGTCAGGTGCGGGTCCTTGTGCAGCACGCGGGTCATGGTCTCGGTGATTTCCTGGATGACCTGGGCTTTCTGCTCGCGGGTGACGCCGTCGCGGGTGATACGAACGCTGATGAAAGGCATGTGAGCTATCTCCAGTCGCTGGCCCGTCGGAGTGAAGGGCCGCTGTTGGAGTGAACTTTAGGGGGCGGGGTTGAATTGATAAATGGGGCTTGCGGTACTTCATTTGTGATGCGGTGTATCTAATCGAAACGAGCTGAACACGGTTCGAGGGGGAAGGATTTCAGGCGAGCAGTTCCTCGATCCAGCGCGTTTGTTGCGCGAGGGCTTCCAGCTTTTCCTGCGGTACGGTCTGCCGCGCCTGGGCGAGGCGGGTCAGGGTTTTCTGCTTGAGATGCAGCCTGTGCTGCCACTTGCGGATGAAGGCCGGGCTGCGCGTCTGCATCTGCAGCGGGCCGAAGTACAGTTGCTGGTCGGTGTAGCTCACCGGGCCGTCGCGCTCGGCCACGATGATTTCGTAGTCGAAACGGTTTTCCTGCAGCACTTCTTCGCTAAGGATGCGATAGCCGTGGCCCATCAGCCATTGACGCAAGGGTTGTTCGCCGCCGTTGGGTTGCAGGATCAGGCGTTCGTTGCCGCTGAGGTGGGCCTTGCCGGATTCGAGAATGTCGCGGATGGTCTCGCCGCCCATGCCGCAGACGCTGACAGCGGTGATGCCGTCGTCAGCGCTGATTGCCGCAAGTCCGTTGGCGCGACGCACACTGATCTGCGCCTGCAGGTGGTTTTCACGCACCGTGCGTTGCGCCGCGTGGAACGGCGTCAACGCGACTTCGCCCGCCACCGCTGCGCTGATCAGCCCCCGGCGCAGCAAGGCGACCGGCAGATAAGCGTGATCCGAGCCGATATCGGCCAGCCGCGCACCGACTGGCACGTGTGCAGCCACGCGCTCAAGGCGCAGGGACAATGTCTGTTCGTTCAACGGTAACCCCTTTCAACAACAACCTGCGGCTCGACGGCAGGCAAAGGGGTGCGACTCTGGCGAGCCGCGCTTGAGCTGTCAAATCGCGCCGACAGAATCGTTGCGCCCATCGCCAGCGCCAGGCTGGAGATGGGCGCGCGGGGTTAGCCGGCCAGGGTTGCGTTGTCGATCACGAAGCGATACTTCACGTCGCCCTTGAGCATGCGCTCGTAGGCGTCGTTGATCTGCTCGGCGCCGATCAGTTCGATGTCCGAGACGATGCCGCGCTCGGCGCAGAAATCGAGCATTTCCTGGGTCTCGGCAATCCCGCCGATCATCGAACCGGCGATGGTGCGGCGCTTGGTGATCATATTGAACACATTGGGCGAGGGGTGCGGCGAGGCGGGCGCGCCGACCAGCGTCAGGGCGCCGTCACGCTTGAGCAGAACCAGAAACGCATCGAGATCATGCGGCGCGGCGACGGTGTTGAGGATGAAATCGAAGCTCTTGGCATGCGCAGCCATTTCTTCGGCGTTGCGCGACACCACCACTTCATCGGCGCCGAGGGCTTTGGCCGCTTCGCGCTTGGATTCGGAAGTGGTGAAGGCGACGACATGCGCGCCCATCGCGTGCGCCAGTTTGATACCCATGTGCCCCAGCCCGCCGATGCCGACCACACCGACTTTCTTGCCCGGGCCGGCGTTCCAGTGGCGCAGCGGCGAGTAGGTGGTGATGCCCGCGCACAGCAGTGGCGCGACGGCCGCCAGTTGCGCTTCGGGGTGACGAATACGCAGGACATAGCGCTCGTGCACGACGATGTTTTGCGAATAGCCGCCGAGGGTCCAGCCGGGTTCGTCCGGGGTCGGGAAGTTATAGGTGCCGATCATGCCGTCGCAGTAGTTTTCCAGACCGCTTTCACAGTCGTCGCAGTGTTTGCAGCTGTCGACGATGCAGCCGACGCCGACCAGATCGCCGACCTTGAAGTCCGCAACATGCGCACCCACCGCCGCAACCCGGCCGACAATTTCATGGCCCGGTACGCAAGGGAATTGCGTGCCGGCCCATTCGGCGCGCACCTGATGCAGGTCGGAGTGGCAGATGCCGCAGAAGGCGATGTCGATCTGTACGTCGTGGGCAGCCGGCGCGCGGCGCTTGATCTGCAACGGCTCAAGGGGTTTGTCGCCGGCGTGGGCACCGTAAGCGTGGACAAGCATGGGAACATCCTCCGTTGGTTTATCGTGAAGTTATTCTTGCGGCGCTGGCGTGTCCGGTCATGGTGCAATCCTGTGCGATGCTTGCCTGATCCTGCGAGGCGCCGATGACCTTATGCGCTTGTGACGTTGCGCCGACAGACGCTCAAGCGATTTGCAGGTAATCTGCCGAGGCGCTGACTGAAACGCGTCAGCTGACTAAAACAAAACAAAAGCGGAGTCATTGATGCAACCAATCCGTCTCGGTCTGGTGGGCTACGGCAAAATCGCCCAGGATCAACACGTACCGGCAATCAACGCCAATCCCGGATTCCAGCTGGTAGCGGTCGCCACCCAGGGCAAGCCCTGTGCCGGCGTCGAAAACTTCCAATCGTTGACCGAGTTGCTCGCCAACGGCCCGGCGGTGGATGCGATCGCCTTCTGCACGCCGCCGCAAGGTCGCTTTGCGCTGGTTCAGGAAGCCCTGGCTGCAGGCAAACACGTGCTGGTCGAAAAGCCGCCCTGCGCCACCTTGGGCGAGGCTTTGGCGTTGGTCGATCAGGCGCAGGCGCAAGGCGTCAGCGCGTTGTTCGCCTGGCACTCGCGCTACGCCCCTGGCATCGAAGCCGCCCGCGACTGGCTCGCCTCGCGCACCCTGCAAAGCGTGCAGATCGACTGGAAGGAAGACGTGCGCAAATGGCACCCCGGCCAAACGTGGATCTGGCAACCCGGCGGCCTCGGCGTATTCGATCCGGGCATCAACGCCTTGTCGATCGTCACCCACCTGCTGGCGCTGCCACTGTTTGTCGAAGCCGCCGAGTTGCGCGTGCCGAGCAACTGCCAGTCGCCGATTGCCGCCTCGATCAAAATGTCCGACGCACGCCACCTCGACGTGCGCGCCGAATTCGACTTCGATCATGGGCATGATGAACTGTGGAGCATCGAAGTGCGCTGCGCCGAGGGCGTGCTGCGCCTCGACAACGGCGGCGCGCTGCTGAGCATCGACGGCGTGCGCCAGACGGTGTCGGAAGAGGGCGAGTACGCCGCGGTGTATCGACACTTCCAGCAGTTGATCGGCGCCAAGGCCAGTGATCTGGACGTGCAGCCGCTGCGCCTGGTGGCGGACAGTTTCTTTGTCGGTAGCCGGGTGGCGGTTGAGGCGTTTTACGACTAGTCGTCAGAATCGCACGCTTCGTGGCAGCGCTGCATAACCACAGCGCTGCCACGCCGGTTCAACGCGGGTTAGGTTGATCATCCATCTCCGCGTTGTCGGTTTCCCTGCGCACCCGTTCCGGGTCGAGACCGGTGCTGTCATCGTCCAGCGGGATTTCGCCTTCGTTGTCAGGCAGTTCGTCGATGCCGCGATCCTTCATCGGATCGACTTCGGTGCGGCCCGGGCTCAACGGATCGGGAGTTGTCGGCAGCGGATCATGCTCACCACTACCGCCTTGCAGGTTCGGGTCGTTGTTCATCTCACACCTCTCGTTGTGCGCTGTTTTATCGGCGTACAAGTTGGAGGTGCAGGGAAATCATGCCGTTCGATTTTTCCGTGTGCCGGTGGTCGGCTGAGCCGTTGAAGCACGCTTTGTTGAATTTTTTCCGACGCTGGTTGATCAACAACACAACAAAGACACACGAGGAAATCGACATGAGCGCTTCATTCAAGGTCGGCGATGCGGTGCGCTGGAACTCCGAGGCCGGGGAGATTCATGGCACGGTGGTCAAGGTGCACACCCGCGATACCGAGTTCATGGGGCGTCATCGGCCGGCTTCGAAGGACTCGCCGCAGTACGAGGTCAAGAGCGACAAGACCGGTCACTTGGCCATGCATCACGGCGAGGCGCTCAAACGCCTGAACTGATGCGCTTGATTAGAAACGCGCCAGCCGATAACGATCGCGGCGCGGTAAATCAGGAGCGGGATTCGAAGCCGGACAGGCCATCTGCACCAGCATTTCGGCGGTGACTGCCGCCTGGGTCAGGCCCAGGTGCTGATGACCGAACGCGAGCAACACTTTGCCCTCGCGGACCTGATCGATTACTGGCAGCGAGTCCGGCAGCGAGGGGCGAAAACCCATCCACGGCGTTGCCGCTTCGGCGTTCAGGTCTTCGCGAAACAGGCCCTGACTCAAACGGTGCAATTGCCAGGCGCGTTGCATATTGGCCGGCTTGTGCAGGCCGGCGAATTCCACCGTGCCGGCCAGGCGCAGGCCTTCGGTCATCGGCGTCATGATGAACTTGCGTTCCAGCGAGGTGACAGGGAAGGGCAGTCGCCCGGTTTCGTGGGGCAGCATCAGGTGATAACCACGCTCGGTGTCTAGTGGGACTCGTTTGCCGGTGAGGGCGGCGGTGAGTGGCGCCGAGTGTGCGCCGCAGGCGATCAGCACGCGGCGGGCGCTGATTGGCCCGTCGTCGGTGTGCAGGCTAACGCCGTCGTCCTGCACCTGACCGCCCACAACGCGCTGCTGCAAAAGCTTACGCCGGCATTTTTGGCCGCTTCAACCAGCGCGGTTACGACGCGGTAGGGATCGATGAAATGCCCGGTGCACGGAAAGAACAAGCCGCCCTGAAGCCGTTCGCTCAGCTGAGGCGCGGTGTCGCGAATGGCGTCGGCCTGCCAGAAGTCCACCGGCACTTGCTGCTGATGCAAGCGTTGTTGCAACGCCTCGATTGCCTGACGCGATTCGCCGCGCTCATACACCAGCAACGAACCGTCTACTTTGAGCAAATCGCTGCGCTGGATATCACCGAGCAAACGGTGCCACGCCCCGAGGCTGCTTTCGTTCAATGCGCGCAAACCGGCGACCGTATTCTCGAACGGCTGCGCACGCAGATTCAGCAACAACCGGGTGAACCACGGCAGCGCGCGCGGCAGGTAGCGCCAGTCCAGGCGCAGCGGCCCCATCGGGTCGAGCAGCATGCCCGGCAGGCGTTTGAGGATCGACACGTCGGCGATCGGGAAAACCTGCTCGGTCGCCAGATGCCCGGCATTGCCGAACGAAGCGCCATGGCCGGGGGCTGCTGATCGATGACCACTACGCGCAAACCCTGGCGGGCCAGACGCAGCGCGCAGGCAACACCGATGATGCCGGCGCCGACCACGGCGATGTCGTGCGCGGGGTTATTTGCCATGGTGTGTTCCTGAAAAAAGAGGAGGAACTGCCGCCCGCCCTAAGGCTGCGCGGCAGGTGCAATGGCGCAGGTCAGGCGAAGTCCGGCTGCGCCGACCAGTTTTCGTACCAGTGACGGAACAGCGCATATTGCTGTTCGGCGTAACGCCGTTGCGAGTCGCTCAAGGCGTCGGTTTCGTTGAAGTGCAGGGTGTATTCCTTGTCGCCGTTGAGCACCATCAAATGCTTGTAATACAGCACCAGATCACAGCCTTCATCGAACGACGACAGCACCGCCAGCGCCGACTCCAGCTCCCGCGCCTGTCGCCGTGCCTTGGCGTCGCCGTTGGCCGCTTGCTTGCTCAGCGCCACCAGTTGCAATACTTCACGCGGCAGGGCGTTGCCGATGCCGGTGATGGCGCCGGTGGCGTTGCAGTTGACGAAACCGTGCACCACCTGGGTGTCGACGCCAACCATCAAGGTCACGTCATCGTCCCTGGAGGTGATGTTTTCCGCCGCGTAACGCAGGTCGGCACCGCCGCCGAATTCCTTGAAGCCGATCAGGTTCGGGTGCTCGCGACGCAGTTCAAAGAACAGCTCGGCGCGGGTGGCGAAGCCGTAGTAGGGGCTGTTGTAAATCACCGCCGGCAGGTTCGGCGCGGCTTGCAGAATTGCCGAGAAATGCGCCTTTTGCGCGGCTGCAGAAGCCCCACGGGACAGCACTCGCGGAATCACCATCAAGCCTTGAGCACCGACTTTGGCGGCATGCGCGGCATGGGATATCGCCTCACGGGAATTCACCGCGCCGGTGCCGACAATCGTCGGCACGCCGGCCGCGACCAGCCGCGCCACGCCTTCCTGACGCTGGGCTTCGGTGAGCAACGGCCAGTCGCCCATCGAACCGCAATAAACCACCGCGCTCATGCCGATATCGACCAGTTCGCGACCCTTGGCCACCAGCGCGTCGAAGTCCGGGGTGCGCTGGGCGGTGCACGGGGTCATCAGGGCCGGCATGCAACCGGTGAAGATGTTGTCGCTCATTATGTTGACTCCTTGGCACAGCATTCAAAGTGAGAGGAAAAACCAGCGGGGCGGCTCAGATGCCCCACGCGAACGGATCCTGTTCGTCGATCAGCAGCGTGCTGTCGGCGGTCATGTAGGCGCGGCCGGTGATGAACGGGCGAATACGCTCGCCGGCCCATTCGAAGCGGCCTTCGAACTGGCTGCCGGTGATGCTTGCCTGCACCCAGAGTGCGCCGGGCTGCAGTTTGTCGTCGGCAGCGAGGCAGGCAAGTTTGGCGCTGGTGCCGGTGCCGCACGGCGAGCGGTCGTAGGCTTTGCCGGGGCACATGACGAAGTTGCGGCTGTCGGCGTTGGCGTCATCGGCGAACAGTTCGATGTGATCGATGACCGCGCCGTCCTCACCGTAAATGCTCTGATCTTCAAGGGCCTTGAGCATGGCCCAGGTGTACGCGGTGAGGTGTTCGACGTTGTCCATGGTCAAGGTCTGGCCGTGCTCGGAGACCAGGAAAAACCAGTTGCCGCCGTAAGCGATGTCGCCGCGTACCTGGCCGAAACCCGGCACGTCCACCGCCACCTGCTTGCGGTAGCGATAGGCGGGCACGTTGCCCAGGGTCACGCTGCCATCCTCGTGCAGGGTGGCGCTGACCGGGCCTACCGGCGTGTCGATCTTATGTTCGCCGGGGCGAATCTTGCCCAGATACTGCAGCGAGTTGATCAGGCCGATGGTGCCGTGGCCGCACATGCCCAGATAACCGGCATTGTTGAAGAAGATCACCCCGCAGGTGGCATCCGCCGAGACCGGCGGGCAATACAGCGCGCCGACCAGTACGTCGTTGCCGCGCGGTTCCAGCAGACAGGCGCGGCGCCACTGATCATGCTGGCTGCGCAGGGCATCGCGTTGTTCGGCGATGGTCGCGCCGGGCAGGGCGGGGAAGCCATCCATCACCAGCCGGGTGGGTTCGCCGCCAGTGTGCGAGTCGATCACGTGCAATCGTTTCATGGGCATTTCCCGTAAGTGATTTCAGTAGGCGCCGAGGACTCACGCTGGCGCTGGAGGCAGCGACTTCGCTTTCCGGCCTGACTCTGCTCTCATCGACGCAGCAGCGATTGATGTTTTAACGCGGCAGCGATGACGAATTCAGCACAATGGCGCTGCTGGAACGCCATGCTCGACAGGCTTCGGATGATGTTGCAATCTGCACGCGATCGCCGCAGATCGGGTGCCTGGCCGATCCCCGAACCGAGGACTCTCTTTGATGCACAGCGCGCTTTCGATCCTCGCCCAGGGCGGCAACCGCCAGCGCCCGCAGACCCTCGAAGAACTGGTGGCGAGCGCCGCGCTGCTGCTACCGATGCTCGACGTGATCCCCAACGCGGCGATTTTCATCAAGGATCTGCAAGCGCGATATGTCCTCGCCAACCGCACGCTGGTGCAGCGCTGCGGCTTGAAGGATTTGCGCCCGTTGCTCGGCAAGACCAGCGCGCAGGTGTTTCCGGCGCAACTGGGGCCGGGCTATACCGAGCAGGATCGCAAAGTGCTGGAGCAAGGGGGGTGCTGGAAGATCAGCTCGAACTGCATCTGTACGGCAGTCGCGAACCCGGCTGGTGCCTGACGCACAAACAGCCGCTGTACAACCGTGACGCAGAGATCATCGGCCTGGTCGGGATTTCCGTGGACCTGCAATCGGCGAGCGAAACCCACCCGGCGTTCGAGCGATTGGCGGCGGTCGACGAACACATCCGCGCGCATTTCAATCGTCGGGTCACTCTCAGTGAGCTGACCCGAATCGCCGGCATTTCAGTCGCGCAACTGGAACGCTATTGCAAACGCGTATTCCATCTGACGCCCCGGCAGATGATCCAGAAAGTACGCCTGGAACATGCACACCGTTTGCTCCACAGCGACCTGCCGATCACCGAGGTGGCGCTGCAATGCGGCTACACCGACCACAGCGCCTTCACCCGCCAGTTCAAGGCCTCGACCGGGTTCACCCCGCGCGAGTATCGGCAGGCGACAGGCAATTAGCATTGCGCCCCGATCTTGCTGATCGTTCCCACGCTCCCGCGTGGGAATGCAGCCCGTGACGCTCTGCGTCACTGGACGCGGAGCGTCCCCGGAGTCATTCCCACGCAGAGCGTGGGAACGATCATCAAACGCGCGGAGTAATTGCCACGCAGAGCGTGGGAACGATCATCCGACCTCACAGCAACACCGCCAGCCACGCCGAAATCAGCAGCAAAAGCGCCAGCGCGGCATTCATGCGCTTGTACGCCTGCGCCGAGCCGAACAACCGCGCGCTGCCCACGCCGAGCAGCGCCCAGAAGGTCATGCACGGCAGGGACACCAGCAGAAAGGCCAGCGACAGCATCAGCAGGCGCAAGGTCTTGTCGCCGCCGCCGACGAACACGCTGACCACCGCCACGGCCATCATCCATACCTTGGGATTGACCAGTTGCAGCAGCGCCGCGCCGTAGACGCTGATGCCGGAGTCTTGTTGCTGAGCAGGGTCCAGTGACGGCGGCGGGCTGCGGAAAATCTGCCAGGCCAGCCAGCTCAGCCAGAGCACGCCGCCCCAGGCCATGGCGTGCTGCACCAGCGGATAACGCAACAGTGTTTCGCCGGCGCCGAGCCCTACCACCAGCACAATCAGCGCCGCTCGCTGCAGGCGCCGAAGATGATCGGCAGCGTGGCGAGCAGTCCCTGTCGAGAACTGTGGCTGAGCACCAGAATATTGGTCGGGCCGGGCGTGATCGATGCCACGAAAGCGAACAGCAGAAAGGGCAGTATTGAAGCCATGATGTGCGGGTCCTGAAAATCAAAACAGGCCTGCATGATCGCCAGTCGGCGCGCCTCAGTCTGGAAGGTTTGAGCAGCGCTTGCGGTAGTCCGCCGGGGTCAATTGGTAGGCGCGGCGGAACCAGCGGCCCAGATGACTCTGATCGGCAAACCCCAGCACACAGGCGACCTCGGCCGGCGTCTCGCCGCGCGCCAGCAACTGCCGCGCCTTGGCCAGGCGCAACTGGATCAGATAGGCATGCGGGGCCAGGCCGAAAGCAGCCTTGAACGCGCGGCTCAGGCGAAACCGGTCGACCCCGCAAATCTTCGCCAGATCATCCAGGCCGATGTCTTCATAGGCATGCGCGTGCAGATAATCCCGCGCGACCTGCGCCACCAGCGGCAGGCGCGGATCAATCGGCTGACGCTTGCGCCAGTCGAGGTGGCGGGTCAGCGAGCCGAGCAGCCCGTCGATGGCGGTCTGGCGGACGATGCGCAAATCGCCGTCGTGCAGGGCATGAAAGGCCTGAACAATCGCAGTGGCCAAGCGCGGGTCATGGCTCAGCGTATCGGCGAATCCCGGCTGACTGTTCGACGGTGCGTCTTCATAAAGGGCATGCACTTCGCGCTCGAGCCAGTGCGGGTCGAGGTACAGCATCGAATAGGTGAAACCGTCCTCGGTCGGCGCATGCCCGTCATGAATTTCCCCGGTTCCAGCAAAAACACCTGGCCAGGCGTACTGCGATGGCGCATTCGCCGGCAATTGAATTGCTGCACGCCTTGCTCGGTGACGCCGACCAGAAAACTGTCGTGCCAGTGCGGGTCGTAGGCATGCCCTTCAAAGTGCGCGCGAATCGACTCGATGCCAGTTTCGACATCTTGGGACAGCTCGATCCAGTTGCGTTTTTCCACGAGGCCTCCAGGGTTCGATTGGGCAACATGCGGCCGGATAAAATACCGCGCAATGGGCGCGGGCGTTTAGAAGATTTGTGCACAAAAGGGCCGCGCAGCCTTCAAGACGCTGTTGATTGAGGAACAACGCGTGTCAATCGCGGACGACCATCAGCACTAGCCAGTACACCAACGCCGCGGCGCTGATCGCCGCCCCCAACAGGCAGACGCCAACCCATCCAAAGTGCGCATACGTGTAAGTGGCGGCAATCGCACCGAGGCCACTGCCGACCGAGTAGAAACACATATAGGCGCCCACCAGACGGCTCTGCGCATCCGGGCGAGCCGCGAAAACCAGGCTTTGGTTGGTGACATGCACCGCTTGTACGGCGAAGTCGAGCAGCACCACACCGACGACCATGGCCAGCAATGAGCTTTCGACAAATGCCGTGGGCAGCCATGACAGGGTCAACAACGCCAGAGCGATGCCGGTGGTGCGATTGCCGCGTCCCCGGTCCGCCAGGCGGCCCGCCCGCGCCGCTGCCAGCGCACCGGCCACACCGGCGAGGCCGAACAGGCCGATCTGCGTGTGCGTCAGCGACAGCGGCGGCGCGCTCAATGGCAGTACCATCGACGTCCACAGCACGCTGAAGGCGGCGAAGATCAGCAGGGCGAAGGTGCCTCTGACCCGCAGCGTGCGCTCGGTCAGGTACAGCTGGAACATCGACCGCAGCAACTGCCCGTAACTGCCTTTGGCCGGCGAGGCTGCGGAGGCGGGCAGGGTGCGCCACAGCACCAGCGCCATGCCGATCATCAGCGTTGCCGAGACAAAATACACGCCGCGCCAACCGGCCAGATCGGCGACCACACCCGAAACGAAGCGCGCCAGCAGAATGCCCAGCACCACGCCACTCGTCACCGTGCCGACCACTTCGCCGCGCTGTTGCGGGCTGGCCAGCGCGGCCGCGTAAGCCACGACCACCTGCACCACCACCGCCATCAGGCCCACCAGCACCATGGCACCGAGCAACATGCCCCAGTTTCCGGCGAGTCCCACCGCACACAAGGCCAGGGCCGATATCAGCATTTGCGTAACGATGAGTTTTTTGCGATTGAGCAGGTCACCCAGTGGCACGATGCACAACAAGCCGACGGCATAGCCCGCCTGAGTCGCGGTGACAACGCTGCCGATCGTGCCCGGCGCAACGGCCAGGCTCGACGCCATCGACTCCAGCAATGGCTGGGCGAAATACACGTTGGCCACGGCCATGGCGCAGGTGATTGCGAAGAGCAGGGTTTGATAGCGGCTGAGGGTCGAGGTGCCACCAGACGGCGAAGTCTGCGAACGCGCAGCGGCCAGTTTTTCAGCTTCGACGCCAATGTTTACCGGGGCATGGGCTTCGTAAGGCATCAGTCCTTCCTTGGGGATTTGGTTTCAAAAGAAAACCGATGCGTTGATTTTTAGCGATGTCGGTTGTTAAATGCAACCACCTTGTGCAGAGCGTTTTCGTCTGCCGTCAGAACCTTTTTCAGCTTGTTGCCTTCCCTTGGAGATTCATGGCCAGACAGACGTTATTGGCACAAAGCGAATGCCCGGTCGCCCGGACACTGGAGGCCATTGGCGATCGCTGGGTGCTGATGATCATCCGCGACGCGTTCGACGACGTGCGCCGCTTCAGCGAATTCCAGAAACGCCTGGGGCTGGCGAAAAACATCCTTACGGTGAAACTGAAAATGCTCGTCGAACTGGGCGTGCTGCAGATGCAGCCAGCCGCCGATGGCAGCGCCTACAAGGAATATGTCCTGACCGACATGGGCCGCGCAGTGTTTCCGATCGTGGTCAGCCTGCGGCAGTGGGGCGAGCGCTTTCTGTTCAGCGAAGGCGAGAGCCATTCGGTGCTGCTCGACAACGATTCAGACCAACCGGTGGAGACCATCGCTGTGCGCTCTACGTCGGGCAAGGTGCTGACACCCGCCGACTGCCATCGTCGGGTGGTCACGCGTAAAGGCTGATCTGCAAGATCAAATAGTGTTCGATTAACGGTCCGCCCGACCTTGGTCCAATTGCCGGTTTCGCATCGCCAGCGTACTGTGGCGAATAATGCCTCAGGCCGTGAAGCACAATAACGACAAGCACGAGCACCGCCCCGTGGACAGCCATCTGCTGAGTGATCGCAGTAGCGTGTTCCGTCACGCTGACCCTTATGCCGTCTCCGACTACGTCAATCAGCATGTCGGCCAGCATCTGATCGGCCTGTCCAGAACCGCTCATCCGCAAGCCAGCCTCAACCATCGCAAACTCGCCGATCTCGATCTGGCGCGCATCAGCTATGGCGGCAGCGTGCGCGTTACCTCGCTGGCGCTCGAGACCGTTTATCACCTGCAAGTGCTGCTGCAAGGCAATTGCCTGTGGCGCGCTCACCAGCGCGAGCAGCATCTGGTGCCGGGCGAGTTGCTGTTGATCAACCCCGACGACCCGGTTGACCTGACCTACTCGCACGACTGCGAGAAGTTCATTCTCAAGGTGCCGGTCAGCGTGCTCGAATCGGTGTGCGACGCGCAGCGCTGGCTGCGGCCGTCGGGCGGGATCCGGTTTTTGCGCAATCATTATCGGCTCGATGAACTGGAAGGCTTCACCAGCCTGCTGGCCATGCTCTGTCAGGAGGCCGAGGCCAGCGATCCGTTGCTGCGGGTCCAGGAGCATTACGCGCAGATTGTCGGCAGCAAGCTGATCTCGCTGATGAACACCAACGTCAGCCGTGAATGCCTGAGTGCGCCGAGCGTCAGTTTCGAGCGCATCGTCGATTACATTGAACGCAATCTGAAACTGGATTTGCCCGCCGAACATCTCGCCGCCCAGTCGAGCATGAGCCCGCGATCGCTTTACAGTCTGTTCGAGCGCCAACTCGGCGTGACGCCGATGCAATACATCCGCCAGCGCAAGCTTGCGCGCATTCACGCCTGCCTCAGCGACCCGAGCTGCCCGGTGCGCAACCTCACCGAACTGGCGCTGGATTACGGCTTCCTGCACCTGGGGCGCTTCGCCGAAAGCTATCGTCAACAGTTCGGCGAACTGCCGTCGCAAACCTTCAAACGCCGTCGCTGAAACCTCCTCGCAATACTTCGAATCATCTGCCGCGCGGTCCTGCACAAAACGGATAGCGCTGTGCAGGATTCGGCTATTACCCCGCGCATCGCCTCCCTAATCTGACCTGGCCTGAACAATAACAATGGAGGCCGCGGCCATGTCCCTGGGATTCGATTACCTCAATGCCATGCTTGAAGAAGACAAAGACAAAGGTGTCTACCGCTGCAAGCGGGAGATGTTCACCGACCCGCGCCTGTTCGAACTGGAAATGGCGCACGTCTTCGAAGGCAACTGGATCTACCTCGCCCACGAAAGCCAGATCCCCAACAACAACGACTACCTGACCACCACCATGGGGCGCCAGCCGATTTTCATCGCGCGCAACAAGGACGGTGTGCTCAATGCTTTTCTCAATGCCTGCAGCCATCGCGGTGCGATGTTGTGCCGGCACAAGTCCGGCAACCGTTCCAGCTATACCTGCCCGTTCCACGGCTGGACCTTCAACAACAGCGGCAAGCTGCTCAAGGTCAAAGACCCGAGCGAGGCCGGCTATCCGCAGAGCTTCAATTGCGAAGGCTCCCATGACCTGACCCGGGTCGCGCGATTCGAGTCCTATCGTGGCTTTCTGTTCGGCAGCCTGAATGCCGAGGTGAAGACCCTTGCCGAGCATCTGGGCGAGTCGGCAAAGATCATCGACATGATCGTCGACCAGTCGCCGCAAGGCCTGGAAGTGCTGCGCGGCTCCAGCTCCTATATCTACGAAGGCAACTGGAAACTCACCGCCGAAAACGGTGCCGACGGATATCACGTCAGCTCCGTGCACTGGAACTACGCCGCCACCCAGAGTCAGCGCCAGCAGCGTGAAGCCGGGGAGGCGATCAAGACCATGAGCGCGGGCAACTGGGCGAAGAAGGGCGGTGGCTTCTACGCCTTCGATCACGGCCACCTGCTGCTCTGGACACGTTGGGCCAATCCCGAAGACCGTCCGGCTTATGAACGCCGCGACGAACTTGCGCGGGATTTCGGCCAGGCTCGCGCCGACTGGATGATCGAAAACTCGCGCAACCTGTGCCTGTACCCCAACGTGTACCTGATGGATCAGTTCAGCTCCCAGATCCGCATCGCCCGGCCGATCTCGGTCGACAAGACCGAAATCACCATCTATTGCATCGCCCCTAAAGGCGAGAGCGCCGAAGCGCGGGCCAAACGCATTCGCCAGTACGAAGATTTCTTCAACGTCAGCGGCATGGCCACGCCGGATGACCTTGAAGAATTCCGCTCATGCCAGACTGGTTATGGCGCCGGGCGCGGCTGGAACGACATGTCCCGGGGCGCGATGCACTGGGTCGAAGGCGCCGACGCCGCCGCCAAGGAAATCGACCTCAAACCGTTGCTCTCCGGCATGCGCACCGAGGACGAAGGCCTGTTCGTGCTGCAACACAAGTACTGGCAGGAAACGCTGCTCAAGGCAGCCGCCGCCGAGCCACAGCGAATTCCCGTGGAGGCTGTGTGATGAGCAGTCTTTACGACACCGTACGCGATTTTCTCTACCGCGAAGCGCGCTATCTGGATGATGGTCAGTGGGATCAATGGCTTGAGCTGTACGCCGCCGACGCGAGCTTCTGGATGCCGGCCTGGGACGACAACGACAGCTTGACCGAGGACCCGCAAAGCGAGATCTCGCTGATCTGGTACGGCAACCGCGGCGGCCTCGAAGACCGCGTGTTCCGGATCAAGACCGAGCGCTCCAGCGCGACCCTGCCGGACACCCGTACCTCGCACAACCTGAGCAACATCGAGATCCTCAAGCACAGCGCAGACCAATGCCAGGTGCGCTTCAACTGGCACACCCTGAGCTTTCGCTATCAGGTCACCGACAGCTATTTCGGCAGCAGTTTCTACACCCTCGACCTGCGCGGCGAACAGCCGCTGATCAGGGCCAAGAAAGTCGTGCTGAAAAACGATTACGTCCGTCAGGTCATCGACATTTACCACATCTAGTCGACACGACGAGGTGCACCATGAATTTCCAGATTGCGCTTAATTTTGATGACGGCGTCACCCGTTTCATCGAGGCCGGCAGCCATGAAACCGTGGCCGATGCTGCCTATCGCCAAGGCATCAACATCCCGCTGGATTGCCGCGACGGCGCCTGCGGCACCTGCAAGTGTTTCGCCGAGGCCGGGCGTTACGACATGGGCGACAACTTCATTGAAGACGCCTTGAGTGACGACGAACTGGCCCAGGGTTATGTGCTGACGTGTCAGATGCGCGCCGCGAGCGATTGCGTCGTCCGCGTGCCGGTCGGCTCCCAGGTGTGCAAGACCGAACAGGCCAGTTTCCAGGCCTCGATCAGCGCGGTCCGGCAGTTGTCCGAAAGCACCATCGCCTTGTCGGTCAAAGGCGAGGCCCTGAACAAACTGGCATTTCTGCCAGGGCAGTACGTCAATCTGCAAGTGCCCGGCAGCGAGCAGTCGCGCGCCTATTCGTTCAGCTCACTGCAGAAGGACGGCGAGGTCAGTTTCCTCATTCGCAACGTGCCGGGCGGCCTGATGAGCAGTTTCCTCACCGGGCTGGCGAAGGCCGGCGACAACCTGAGGCTGGCGGGTCCGCTGGGCAGTTTTTACCTGCGTGAAATCCAGCGGCCCCTGCTGTTGCTCGCCGGCGGCACCGGTCTGGCGCCGTTCACCGCCATGCTGGAAAAAATTGCCGAGCAGGGCAGTGCGCATCCACTGCATCTGATTTACGGCGTCACCAATGATCTGGATCTGGTCGAACTCGATCGGCTCGAAGCCTTCGCCGCGCGCATCGCCCATTTCAGCTACAGCGCCTGCGTCGCCAACCCGCAGAGCGCGCATCCGCTCAAGGGCTACGTCACCCAGCATATCGAGCCGCGCCACCTCAATGACGGCAATGTCGACGTGTACCTGTGCGGCCCGCCGCCGATGGTCGAAGCGGTCAGCCAATACATTCGTGAACAGGGCATCACGCCAGCGAATTTCTACTACGAAAAGTTTGCCGCTGCGGTGGCCTGACGCGCTGCTCTGGAGTTGTCATGAACAGATTTTTCAACAAGGTCGCGCTGGTCACCGGCGCGGCGCAGGGTATCGGTCGGCGTGTGTGCGAACGGCTGTTACGCGAAGGTGCGCAAGTGGTCGCGGTGGATCGCTCCGAACTGGTGTTCGAGCTGCAAGGCGAGGGCGTACTCGCGCTCACCGCAGACCTTGAGCAATACGCCGATTGCGCTCGGGTCATGGCTGAAGCGGTCAAGACGTTCGGCCGTCTCGACGTGCTGATCAACAACGTCGGCGGCACGATCTGGGCCAAGCCGTTCGAGCACTACGAAGTCCAACAGATCGAAGCCGAAGTACGTCGCTCGCTGTTCCCGACGCTGTGGTGCTGCCACGCCGCGCTGCCGTACATGCTCAAGCAAGGACGCGGCGCGATCGTCAACGTCTCATCGATTGCCACCCGCAGCGTCAATCGCGTGCCGTATGGCGCGGCCAAGGGCGGCATCAACGCCCTCACCGCGTGCCTCGCGTTCGAAAATGCCGAGCGCGGCATTCGCGTCAACGCCACCGCACCGGGCGGTACCGAAGCACCGCCCCGGCGAATCCCGCGCAACAGCGACGAACAGTCGGCGCAGGAGCAGGCCTGGTACCAGGAAATCGTCGCGCAGACCCTCGACAGCAGCCTGATGAAACGTTATGGCACGCTCGACGAACAGGTCGGCGCGATCCTCTTTCTCGCCTCCGACGAAGCCTCATACATCACCGGCGTGACCCTGCCGGTGGGTGGCGGCGACCTCGGTTGAGCACTCTTGCAAGGAATCCGAACATGCAGCGAATCCTGATTGAAAGCCTGCAGACGATCATCGTCGATCTGCCGACCATTCGCCCGCACAAACTGGCGATGCACACCCTGCAGAAACAGACCCTGGTGATCCTGCGCTTGCGTTGCAGCGACGGCATCGACGGCCTCGGCGAGGCCACCACGATCGGCGGCCTCGCCTATGGCTACGAAAGCCCGGAAAGCATAAAGGCCAACATCGACGCACATCTGGCGCCGGCGCTGGTGGGCATGGACGCGAGCAATATCAATGCGGCGATGCAGCGACTGGACAAGCTCGCCAAGGGCAACACGTTCGCCAAGTCCGGTATCGAAAGCGCACTGCTCGATGCCCAGGGCAAGCGCCTCGGTCTACCGGTCAGCGAACTGCTCGGCGGGCGCGTGCGTGACAGCCTCGAAGTGGCCTGGACGCTGGCAAGTGGCGACACCGCCCGCGACATTGCCGAAGCCGAGCAGATGCTCGAAGCGCGGCGCCACCGCATCTTCAAACTGAAGATCGGTGCCAACCCGCTGGAGCAGGATCTCAAACACGTCGTTGCGATCAAGAAAGCCTTGGGCGAGCGCGCCAGTGTGCGCGTCGACGTTAATCAGTACTGGGATGAATCCCAAGCGATTCGCGGCTGTCAGGTACTCGGTGACAATGGTATCGACCTGATCGAACAGCCTGTTTCGCGCGTTAACCGCTCCGGGCAGATTCGCCTCAACCAGCGCAGCCCGGTACCGATCATGGCCGATGAGTCGATCGAAAGCGTCGAGGATGCGTTCAGCCTCGCCGCCGAAGGGGCTACCAGTGTTTTTGCCCTGAAAATCGCCAAGAACGGCGGCCCGCGCGCCGTGCTCAGAACCGCGCAGATCGCCGAAGCCGCCGGCATCGCGCTGTATGGCGGCACCATGCTCGAGGGCTCGATCGGCACGCTGGCCTCAGCGCACGCTTTCCTCACGCTCCGGCAATTGACCTGGGACACCGAACTGTTCGGGCCGTTGCTGCTGACCGAAGACATCGTCAGCGAAGCGCCGCAGTACCGCGACTTTCACCTGCACATCCCGCGCACGCCAGGCCTTGGCCTGACGCTGGATGAAGAGCGTCTGGCGCATTTTCGCCGCCACTGATCAGGAGTTTCAGCATGCTGTTCCACGTAAAAATGACCGTGAACTTGCCCCGCGACATGGACCCGGCCCTGGCCACCCGCCTCAAGTCCGACGAGAAGGAACTCGCCCAACGGCTGCAACGCGACGGCCTGTGGCGACACCTGTGGCGCATCGCCGGGCATTACGCCAACTACAGCGTATTCGACGTGCCCAGCGTCGAGGCCCTGCACGACACGCTGATGCGCCTGCCGCTGTTTCCCTACATGGACATCGAGATCGATGGCCTGTGCCGGCATCCGTCGTCGGTCCACAGCGACGACCGCTAATTCTGAGCTCGCCGCATTTCCATTGTGGGAGCGAGCCTGTTCGCGAAAGCGATCGGTCATCCAGCATCAATATCGACTGATCCACCGCATTCGCGAGCAGGCTCGCTCCCACAGGAAAAGCGGGATGACTGATAGAACTGCGCCAAACAACAAGATGAGGTAACCCACCATGACCGTGAAAATTGCCCACACCGCCGAGCTGCAAGCGTTCTTCAGAGAAGCTGCCGGTTTTGCCAGCGACGAGGGGGATTCGCGCCTGAAAAGCATCGTCCTGCGCATTCTCCAGGACAGCGCGAAAATCATCGAAGACCTCGCCATCAGCGATAACGAATTCTGGAAGGCCGTCGACTACCTCAATCGTCTCGGTGGGCGTTCGGAGGCCGGACTGCTGGTCGCCGGTCTCGGCCTGGAACATTTTCTCGACCTGTTGCAGGACGCCAGGGATGCCCAGGCCGGTTTGACCGGCGGTACGCCCCGCACCATCGAAGGTCCACTGTATGTGGCCGGCGCGCCGTTGTGCGAAGGCGAATGCCGCATGGACGATGGCAGCGAGGAGGGCGTCGCCACGGTGATGCTGTTGCAGGGTCAGGTGTTCGATCCCCACGGCCAGCCACTCGCTGGCGCCACGGTTGACCTGTGGCACGCCAACACCAAAGGCACTTATTCGTTTTTCGACCCGAGCCAGTCCGACTACAACCTGCGCCGGCGCATCATCACCGACAGCCAGGGCCGCTACCGCGCGCGCAGTATCGTGCCGTCGGGTTACGGTTGCGATCCGCAAGGACCGACTCAGGAATGCCTGAACCAGCTCGGCCGTCACGGCCAGCGTCCAGCCCATGTGCACTTTTTCATCAGCGCGCCGGGGCATCGGCACCTGACCACGCAGATCAACCTGTCCGGGGACAAATATTTGTGGGATGACTTCGCCTATGCGACCCGTGAAGGCCTGGTGGGCGAGGTGGTGTTCCATGAAGACGCAGCATCGGGGCGTTATGCCGAGCTGACCTTTGATTTCCAGCTGCAGCAGGCGCCGGACGTCAGCGCTGAACAACGCAGTCAGCGACCGCGGGCGTTACAGACGGCCGAATGATCGCGCGTGCGTAATACTCACGCTGGCCCTGCGTCCTGCGCAGCGCCGGGGTGAGCAGCGGCTAGCTGGTCGCTGGCGGTTTCGCCAGCGCAATGCCCGCCGCGCCCAGTCGCTTCAAGATTTCGAATAGCAAATCACTCTTGGTCACCCCGACAATCCTTGGGCTGGCCACATACCCGGTCACCGTCAGGGTAATCCCGTCCGGCGACAGCTTGCTGAAGCGCACGAACGGCGCCGGTTTATCCAGCAGGGTTTCGTTTTCGCGGTAGGTATCCAGCAGCAGCTCTTTGACTTGCTCAGGGTCGATGTCCAGCGGGAACATCAGCTCCAGCGACGCCACGCCTTGCGCGCTGCCGCCCAGGGTGACGTTGCGCAGGTTCTGCGAAATCAATTGCGAGTTGGGCACGATGACGATCGAGCGGTCGCTGAGCTGGATTTCCGTGGCGCGCACGTTGATCCGGCGGATGTCGCCTTCGACGCCGCTGATGCTGATCAGGTCGCCGACCTTCACCGGCCGCTCCGTCAGCAGAATCAGCCCGGAAACGAAGTTCTTCACGATCTCCTGCAAACCGAAACCGATGCCCACCGACAAGGCGCTGACGATCCACGCCAGATTGGTCCACTGCACGCCCAGCGACGACAGGGTCAGCAGAATCACCAGCGCGTAACCAATATTGGAAAACAACGTACTCAGCGAGGCGCACATGCCGGGGTCCATCTCGGTCTTGGGCAGGAACTCGTGGTCCAGCCAGCGGCTGAGGGTGCGAATCAGCCAGATCCCGATGATCAAGGCCAGTACGGCATTGAGCAGGTGCGCGGGGACGATGTTCAACTTGCGCAACCCGGCGCCGCCGAGGATGACCATGATGTTGCTCAGCAACTGCCCGAGCGTGGTGCCGATGCCGCCGACGAACAGGCTGATCACTGCCAGCAGCATCAGCGCGGCACGGCTGAAGCCCGACAGCAGGGTCGATATCTGATCGAGGCGCCGATCGCCGATGCCGAGTAACTGCTTGAGCGCCTTGCCGCTGGCATGCCTGGCGGAAAACACATGCTCGCACACGTCCTTGACCAGTTGAATCAGCAGGTAGAAACCGGACAAGACAATGAAGGCCCAGACCAGCTGATAACTGATGAACCGCGCCAGCGACACGTAACCCGCGAGCAAGGCCAGCGCCGAGACCACCATCGAAACGCTGGCGACCGTGTAGATGATCCCGGCGAACGTGCTGTTGGCCGCCGCCGCGTCATTGGCTGCGACCAGCGCCTTGCGCACCTTGCCGACGCGCACCAGCAAGGTCAGCACGATCGCCAGCACCACCATGGCAATGATCCCGCGCCCGGTGATCACGATCTGGCTGCTCATGCCGGTGGCGTTGCTGACCTGTACCAGCGTGACCAGCACCAGCAATGTGCAGGACAGAACCCGCGGGTAGGGCTTGAGTGCCTGCGCCACCGGATCGGCAATTGCTGGCAGGCGCCATGAAGGATGTTCGGTCGACAGTAGCGCGCGGCTCAGACCGGTAATCAGCACGCAGGCATACACAACCTTTTCAAACTCTTCGGAGAAGGTTTGCAGCACTGGCGATAACGGCTGATGCCGGGTGCAGGCATAAAACAGAATTTGCAGGGCGATGGCGGTGGTGGCGATGGTCGCCAGCGCCGAAGCGAAGGCCAGTGCGCTGCGCCGCAACCGGCCCTCGGGGACGCGATGAATGCACAGCCAGGTCAGGCCGCGTTCGGCGAGCCGGCGTCCCAACGTCCAGACAATGAACGCCAACACCACCAGCATGCTGGTGTAAAAGCGCTCGCCGGGCACCCACACGCTGTTCCAGGAAATACGCACTTGATCGACGAAAAAATGCCAACGCTGACGATCATCCGCACCGGGATTGAGCAGCGGCGACCAAAAGCCTGGATTCAGCACGCTGTGAGTACCCAGCGTCAGTTCGCTTTCCAGTAGCGAACGGCGGATGCCGGCAATCTGGGTGATCAGGTCCGCGGCGTTCTGCTTCAGCGCGGCGAGGCTTTTCAAGGTGCTGTCGAGCCTGGCTTTCTGCGTCGTCAGCGTCGCTCGCTGGGCAATGATGTCGGCTTGTTCGGCGGCGACGTCGGTATCCGGCGCGGCGCCGAGCACGCTCAGTTGCACCGCCAGTTGCGCCTGCTGCGGCAACAGCGCAGCTGACAATCGATCGATATCCAGAATGAACGCCTGCACCCGATCCTGCGGACCTTCGAGCTGGTTGTAGTTGTTCGCCGCAGAGATCTGCTGCTTGAGCCCGTCGAGGCGTTGCTGCAGAGCTTGCAGATCACTTTGCGCGATCACTGGCAACGGCGCCGTGGCACTCGGCGCCGGCGCTGGCAAATCTTCTGCCCACAGCGCAAGGCTGCTGCTACCGAGCAGGGTGAGGGTGACCAACAACATCCATTTCAAGGTGTCGCGCATGGCGGGACGGCTCGCATCGACCGGACAGTCTATGAGGGTAGGTGATCAACCCGAGCGCGGAGAAAAAGTTTGCGCGCCGGCCGTAGACGTCGCTCAGGGCTGTTTGGCGGGCACGACGAAATTCACCGTCGTGCTGGTCAGCACGGTGTGCGTCGGATCGGCGATTTCCAGCAATACTTTGTGCGATCCCGGCGTCAGGCCGACCAGAATGATCGGGTCTTCACTGGTGTGGGCCCAGGTGCCTTGCCAGTCATCCACGGTGACGTGCAGATGCCCCAGTCGCGGCGACACCGGTACCGCCGCTTTGCCGAACACCGGCATGATCCGTGTGTGCTCGGTGCGGTATTGAATGATCACCACGCCACGGGCCAGCGGCTCGGCGAGCGGCGGGTAGGCAATCAGCATTGGCGCGGCTTCGGAAGCCAGCGGGAGCAGGGCGGGTGGCTGCTGCGGGTCGACCCCGGTTTGCGCGTGGGCGCTCATCGCGAGCAGTAACGAAGCCGTCGGGGCGAGCAGACATCGGATAGCGAGGGACATGGTTTGTTTGCTCCCGCATGAGGTCACTCAAGGTTAGTTGAGCGCAGGCGGTTGCGCTCAGTATTCAGTAAGCCAGGACGCAAAAAGCCCGACGGCGAGGTCGGGCTTTTCTTCAGTGACCGCAGTGAAACGCGGCATTCAGACGGCGCGGCGTTCGATCAGACGGTCAGAACCGCCTTCGGCTACGGCGTCGCTGAACAGCGGGTCGGTTTCAGTGGCGGCGACGGCATCGCTGAACAGTGGATCGGTTTGCGTCGCGGCAGCGGTGCGTTGTTCCAGCAAACGGTCGGAACCACCTTCGGCAACCAGCGGCTGCGCAGGGGGAGCGGCGAAAGCGTTCAGTGCGAAGAGCGAGAAAGCGATGCTGAGAAGGGCCTGGCGTTTCATGATGGTGTGCTCCATTGGGTAGTGGTTGGGTCTGGAGCCGATCTTACGCCGCAGCACTGATAAGAGAACTTCATTGAATTAATGGTTGTTATTGATGCAGTTAATGATGCGGCCGATCAAGCCTGCGCGCCGCCGGGTTTGAGCTGAGTGCTGATCAACTCGGCGAGGACACGCACAGGCTCGGTGAAGGTCTCGCGTGCTCGGTGGACGAGGCCGATATCGCGGTGAAAACTGTGCGGCCCTAGGTCGAAAGCACGGACGCCGGCAGGCCATTCGAAGTCGGGCGAGGTCTGCGGCACCAGCGCTACGCCGACGCCGTTTTCGACCAGTTTGATGATCGCCTCCAGTTCGTCCAGCTCACAGACTTCGCGCGGGTTGAAATGCATCTGGCGCAAAAAGCGGTCGACCTGTCTGCCGCCAAAAGAGGAGCGGTCATAGCGGATGAACGGCTGGCTGTTCAGCAATTGCGTCCAGTCATCGCCCGCAACGTCGCGGGGCACGATCAGCCGATACGGCTCAAGGGCCAGGGTGGTCCAGCGCAAATCGCTCTGCAGCGAGAAGGGCGGGCGAATGACCACGGCCATGTCGATCTCGCCGGTGTCCACCAGATTGACCAGTTCCATCGACAGGCCCGGAATCACCCGGGTTCGGCAATACGGGCATCGTTGGTGAAAACGCGCCAGCGCATCCGGCAGATAGGAACGCTGCACCGAAGCAATCGCGCCGATGTTGACCAGCACGCTGGGCGGCAGACCCACGGCCGTCGAACCCAGGTTGTCGTAGAGCCTGAGCAAGTCCTGCGCTTGCAGCAGGATCTGCTGGCCCATCTTGTTCAGGTGCGCCGTGCGTCCTTTTCGGTCGAAGATTTCGAAGCCGAGTTCGGCTTCAAGACGCTGCATCTGCGCGCTGACGGCGGCCTGGGTAAGGCCGATGCGATTCCCGGCGGCGGCGAAAGTGCCTTCACGGGCAACGGCAATGAGTGTTTTCAGTTCTTTGATCATTCACAAATATTAGTTGTGAATCTGAGAAATATATATTGATTTTTATGTTGGGTTTTTCGTCCTAGGATGTTTTTCATCCCGACGTCGGCTGCACCGAAAGCGCCGATATCGATAAGACCTGTTCGCCCACCAACAAGAACGATATTGGAGTCCTGATGAATCTCTCGCCTTTTCACCTCGCTATCCCTGTTTATGACCTGGCTGCGGCGCGCACTTTTTACGGTGAAGTCTTTGGCCTTGAAGAAGGACGCTCGAGCACTCAATGGGTCGACTTCAACTTTTACGGCCATCAACTGGTGATTCACGAACATCCGAAAACCGCCTCTCAGGAGAGCGTACACAGCAACCCGGTTGACGGCCATGACGTGCCGGTGCCGCACTTCGGCATCATTCTCGGCTGGCAACAATGGGAGGCACTGGCAGAACGTCTGAAGTCGTTCGGCACGCAGTTCGTGATCGAACCGTACATCCGCTTTCAGGGCCAGGTCGGTGAACAAGCCACCATGTTTCTCTTCGATCCTTGCGGCAACGCGCTGGAATTCAAGGCGTTCAAGGACATGAGCCAGCTCTTCGCCAAGTAACAACCGCCATGGCACAACAGCGTTGTGCCATTTCTCAAAGTGAGCTGGATGCTCATGACTCTAGCAACTGCCCTTCGCGCAGAGCGTTCATTCCAACAAGAAGGCTAGACATGAAACGTATTCCCCTGGTGTGGCAAATCGTTGCCGGGCTGTTGCTTGGCGTGCTCGTCGGTTGGTATTTCAATACCCATCCGCAGTATCAAACCTGGGTCAGCGCGGAGATCCTCAAGCCCCTCGGCGACATCTTTATCAAGATGATGAAGATGGTGGTCGTGCCGATTGTGTTCTGTTGCATGATTCTGGGGATTGCCGGCGGTGGCGATAACAAATCGTTCGGTCGCATGGGCGCCAAGTCGCTGGGCTATTTTTTCGCGATCACCGCGCTGGCGATCGTCATCGGACTGTGTTTCGCCAACCTGTTCGAACCGGGTGCAGGCACCGATATTTCCGGCATTTCGCACAACGCCGCCGCGATCAAACTGGAGCCGTCCAAAGGTGCTCTGGTGATCGTGCAGAACATCGTTCCGGACAATGTGCTGGTGGCCATGTCGGAAGCGAAGTTGCTCTCGGTGTTGTTCTTCGCGGTGTTGTTCGGCCTGGCGTTGAATGCACTGCCCAAAGACAAGAGTGCACCCGCCATCGCTTTGGTGCAGAGCATTTCCGATGCGATGTTCAAGGTGGTTTCCATTGTCATGGCCTACGCGCCGATTGGTGTGTTCGGCATGATCGGCGCGACCGTCGCAACGTTTGGTTTTGCCTCTCTGTTGCCGTTGCTCAAGTTGATCGGTGTGGTCTATGTGGCGTTGATTGTCTTTGCCCTGTTGATACTCGGCGGGATCTGCTACTTGATCGGCGAAAACATTTTCAAGTTGATTGGTTACTTCCGCAATGAACTGATCCTGGCATTTTCCAGTGCCGCGTCGGCGGCGGTCATGCCGCAGTTGATGAGTCGACTTGAGCAGTACGGTGTACCGCGGCGGATCGTCAGTTTCGTGGTGCCGGTGGGTTATGCGTTCAACCTCGATGGCGCATCGATTTTCCTTGGTGTCGCGACGATTTTTGTCGCGCAGTTGTATGCCATCGACCTGTCGCTGTCGCAGCAGATATTGCTGGTGGTGACGATGGTGCTGACGTCCAAGGGCGCGGCGGGCGTACCGGGGTTCGCCATCATCATTCTTTCCGCGACGCTGGCGTCGGCCGGCCTCCCATTGGAAGGCGTGGCGCTGATCGCGGGGATTTTCCGGATCATCGACAGCGGTACCACGACGCTGAACGTACTCGGCAATGCCATCGCGCCGCTGGTGATTGCCAAGTGGGAAAAAATCGCGCTGCAACCGGGGGCCGTCGAGGCAAGTGTGAAACACGAGGCGCCGCTGCACTGCCACTGAAAGTCCACTCAACGGACGCTTGTAACAAGCAACCGCCCGCTGGCTCAGGGGCGTTTTTTTAACACTGGTTGCTAGACGACCAGTCTAATGTTTGGAGGTCAAATGATTGATCACGCCGCTGACACCGACCTTTTTTCACCCGTAACCCTGGGCGCGCTGCACTTGGCCAATCGCATCGTCATGGCCCCACTGACGCGCAGCCGAATGGCCGACGACGGCGTGCCCAACGACCTGCATGCAACCTATTACGCCCAGCGCGCCACGGCCGGATTGATCATTGCCGAGGCGACGAATATTTCTGCGCAGGGCCGCGGTTATGCAATGACACCGGGTATCTGGAATCAGGAGCAGGTAGTTGGCTGGAGAAAGGTCACCGATGCGGTGCACGCCGCCGGCGGCAAGATCGTCTGCCAGTTGTGGCACGTCGGGCGGTTTTCCAGTATCGAGTTGCAGCCGGACGGCCAGGCACCTGTGGCACCTTCGGCGATCAAGGCTGAGGGCAGCACCTACACAGAAAAAGGCTTCGTCGACGTGTCGATGCCGCGTGCACTTGAAACAGCGGAGATTGCCGGGATCATCGAGCAATACCAACGTGCCGCGCAGAACGCCAAACAGGCCGGTTTCGATGGCGTGGAAGTGCATTCGGCCAACAGCTATCTGCTCGACCAGTTTCTGCGAGATTCGACCAATCAGCGCAGCGATCAGTACGGCGGCAGCATCGAAAACCGTACGCGCCTGACCCTGGAAGTCACCCGCGCGGTGATTGATGTCTGGGGCAGCGACCGCGTCGGCATCCGCCTGTCGCCGGTTACCCCTGATGCCGGTAACACGCCGCCCGACAGCCATGTCATGGCGACTTACGGCTATCTCATCCAGCAGCTCAATCCGTTGAATCTGGCCTACCTGCATTTCGTCGAAGGAGCGACAGCCACGTCGCGCAGCGTGCCGGAAGGCGTTGATCTGGATGCGCTGAGTGCGCAATTCGACGGCCCGTTCATTGGTAACAACAACTACGACCTGCCAATGGCTCTCGAACGACGCGCGCAAGGCCGCATCGATGCGGTGGCGTTCGGCCGCTTGTTCATCGCCAACCCCGACCTGGTCGAGCGCCTGCGTCGCGGTACCCAACTGACCATCGCGCCCCGTGAAAGCTATTACGGCGGCGGCGCCAAAGGTTACATCGACTGGCCCACCGCCAGCGCCTGATCACCAGCCGTTGCCGCGCCAACGTTGGCTTGCGGCAGCTTTTCACTCAAAACAGGAACCCCACCATGACAACTCCAACTTACGTGCAGGAATACAACGCGATCGTCGCCGTCCTCAACCAGTACAACGAAGGCGGCGCGAAGGCTGACAGCACGCTGATGAAACCGGCATTTAATCCGCAAGCAACGATGTTTGGTGTCGACGGCGAGCGCCTGGTCGGCGGCGCGATACAGAATCTCTACGACGTGATCGACACGTCCTTTCGCCCATCGCCCGAAGCTCAGGCGGCGATCGTGCGGATCGATATCGTCGGTACTGCCGCCAGCGCGCGCGTCGATACCGACAACGTCTCGGGTTTCCGTTTCACCGACTTTTTCAATCTGCTGAAAGTGGAAGGGCAGTGGACGATTGTCAGCAAGATCTACCACACCCATTCAGGCGCTTGATCGAGCAGGGTCGAATAACGAAAAATCCACATCCCTGCATTCCCGAGAGGAATGCAGGGCATGAACACAATGAATTTTTCTTATCCGAAACGCCGGCGTACCGTTGCTCCAAACCAAGGAGCAACGCCATGAGCCAATTCTCGGCCAGTCCCGCCGGAAAATTCGACACCTCTCGTGCCAATGAATACGCAAGACAATCGCGCATTGCCCTGGCCGGGTACGATGCCTGCCATGACCTCTCGGCCTGCATGCTGGCGGCCAGCCTTGGTGCAGACAGTGCGGCAACTGTGCTGGTGGTGGGCGCTGGCGGGACGGCGCAGGAGATCATTGCGATGGCGGCGCTGGAGCCGGAGTGGCGTTTTATCGCGGTAGATCCGTCCGAGCCGATGCTCGATACCGCGGTGCAGCATTTGCAGGCCCATGATTTGCTGGATAGAACGCAAATACACTTGGGCCATGTTGCAGATCTGCCTGCCGATGCCTCATTCGACGCGGCAACCCTGATCGGCGTGCTTCATCATCTCAACGGTGATCAACCCAAGCGCGACATTCTGCGCGCGATCCAGACCCGGCTGAAGCCAGGTGCGCCGCTGATCGTCGCCGGCAATCACTACGCTTACGCCAGCCAGCCGTTATTGCTCCAGGCCTGGGCGCAACACTGGCGGCAGCAGGGCGCCAGTGCTGACGAGGTGCAGGCCAAACTGGGCAAGATTCTCCAAGGCGCTGATCCGCCGCATTCCGAAGCCGCCGTCCAGGCGTTGCTGAGCGAGGCCGGGTTTGGCACGGCGACGCGGTTTTTCAGCAGCCTGTTCTGGGGGGCGTGGCTTGCGAGTAAAGCGTCCTGAGCGTCAGGCAACGCTCTCGCCGCTTTCCACCGGCTCAGCGCCTTCAGCGGCCAGTTTCAAGCGATCAGCCTTGCTGATGTACTTGGGTTTTTTCGGCGCCAGTTTGGCACTGGCCTTCCTGGCCTTTTCCTTGAACAGTTGCTTGAGTTTCTTTTGGCGATTCATGGGGCTTACTCGGCGGTCAAGTTGGGTGTCGACTGGGCATCGCGTTGGACAGATGCGCGGTTGGCGGTCGAAAAGGCGCGAATCCTGACCCAAGCGCCGGGCCAAGGCAATGCCAATTTGTTGAAGGAACAGTGAAGCCTCGCACAGTCTGTAGCGTAGCCGCCTGGTTTACCGATGGTCAGCGCGGCGAAATAAACTAAGCTGAAGCTCAATGCTCAGATCACATTGATGCATCCCGCCATGAAGGAGTACCCATGATCAGCTCTCGTAAATGGATTGCCACGGCGTCTTCCCTTGCACTGGTTTTCGCTTCTGCGGTGGCTTCAGCCGACCCCGGAAACGGCAAAGGCCAGGGGAACGGCAAAGGCAATCCGCAGAACACGCAGGATCACGGTAAACAGAAAGGCCAGGGCAATCAGGGTGGGCAAGGCAAGCAGGGAGGCCAGGGCAATCAAGGCCACGGGGGCGGTCCGAGTATTGATCGCGGCAACATTCTCGGGATCGTGGGCGGTTATCGCGATTACTGGAGCCCCGGGCCGGCGCTGCCGCCGGGCATTCAGAAAAATCTGGCGCGGGGCAAGCCGCTTCCACCGGGTATTGCGAAGAGACTGGACAATCGCCTGCTGGGGCACTTGCCGCATTACGACGGCTACGAATGGCAGCAGGTGGGGACGGATCTGATTCTTGTCGCGCTAGCGACCGGTTTGATTTACGAAATCGTCAATGGCGCTTTCGATTAAGCAGCGCAGCCAATAAAACCGCGCGTTGGCAGCGGCAGGTTTAACCTGCTACTGCTTCCGCGCGTTCTGTACATCAAGCGATTTTCAACGCCTTGAGTACCACCAGCGATTGGTCGGCGAACGCCTGCGCCTGTTCGGTCAATTCAGCCAGGTTTTCTTCAGCAGTGAGCAACGGCTGGTCGCCCTTGACCAGCACTTCGCTTTGTTCGCTGAGCACACTCCACGCCAGTTGCGCCCATTCGGCCGGGTGCTTTCTGCCTTGTTTGATGGAAATCAGGAACAGTTGCTGGAAGCGGCTGACCGTCACGCCACCGCCGGTGACCGGGCTGGACAGCACCTGAACCCTGGCGGTGAACAGGGAGCGTTTGCACAATTGCAGATTGAGCGCCGCGCAGCGGTCTTGCACTTGCAACTCGGCCGCCTCGCTCTGGCACGGCGCCACGACACCCATGCCGACCAGTACGGCAAGCGCTTGTTCGAGATCGTCGAAGGTCAGCGGTGCTGCCGCCGCAAGCAACTGGCGCATTGATTTTGCGGCATACGCCTGGTCCGCCAGTGCGTCCAGCACCGGGCCGTAGATCTCCACTTGCAACGAGGCTTCGCCAGCCGGACCAGTGACGGCGGTGGGTACGCTCGTTGCCGGTTGCAGCAGCACGAAGCGCGTATGCAGCATCTGCGCGCGGCGCTCGGGCGCAGACAGACGGTTGGCGCCGCGCACGTACAGATCGCGGCGGAAATGCTGATTGACGAAGTAGTCGCGCGCCTGCTCGCGCATGACCGGGTGCTCAATGGTTTCAAGGAAATCCATGGCCTCCGCGCTCAGGTTCAGCGGGTCGACCGAATCCAGTGGCACTGCTGTCGTCGCGTAGTCGAGCTTGGCGGGTGCGAGGGCATCGACCATGTCGGCGAAATACATGCAATTCCAGTCGCGATTGAAATATTCATGGGCGACGTACTGACGATCCTGGCCCTTGATGCTCTGCAGTCGCGCACCCAGACTCGGCGCGGCCGCAGCGTATTTTGGATTGGCCGCCAGCAACGCCTCGGAAAACTGCAACGCGGCGTCGATGCGCTGATCCGGGCGCGTCGTGGCATTGGCAAACCGATCATGCAGACTGAACAACTGGCGCAACGGCGCCGACGGCGACCAGCCCGGAAAACTGTTGTAGCTGACGTACAGATGGCCGCCGGGTTTGAGGTGACGACGGGTGAACTCGAGGATCAGCTTCTGATTGTCACGGCTGACCCAGGTCCAGATACCGTGCAGGCTGATGCTGTCGAATTGCGGCAGGTCAGAGCGCGCCAGCAACTGTTCGAAGCTGTCGTCGTAGAGACGGGCGCCATTGTTGGCTGCCGCTGCCAGCTCAACGGCATAAGCCGCCTGACCCGGATGAAAATCCGTACCGACGAACGTCCCCGGATTGGCGGTGGCGTGGATATTGATCGACACGCCCTGACCGAAGCCGAGTTCGCAGTGATAGCCGTCGGTAGTGTCCAGACTGGCAAAGCCGCGCAACAACAGGCAGTAGCGCTGGAACACCGGGTTGATCTCCCGGCTGTAGCTGTAGGTGTAGCCTTCGTCGGTGAAATAGCCTTCGTTCCAGGCGTTGCTCATGGTTGACGTCTCTTGTTCTTGAAATGAAAGCAGTCGTTATAAGGGGTTGTCGGGGCGCGCTACAAGCGAAAAGACAAAGTCAAAAGCCCCTCACCCTGGCCCTCTCCCGGAGGGAGAGGGGACTGACCGCGTTGTTTAGCCCTGAGATGTCGACACGGAATACCGAGTTGAATGCCAGTCCTGAAACCAACCGAGATCGGCTCCCTCTCTCTCGGGAGAGGGCTGGGGTGAGGGGAGAACGCACCGCAGTACCCAAACCGAACATATTTCGCCTTCACCCTGAGCACCAAAAAAAGCCCAGCCAAAGCCGGGCCAAACCACGCGTAATCCTTAAGCAGCCAGTTCCTTCTTGTAGCTGGCCTTCATGGCCTCCATCTGCGCGCCCAGCTCATCGAGCTTCGCCTTGCCCAACAACTGTTTGGCCTTGGGAAACATCTCCGATTCCTCTTCTTCGATATGGTGCTCAAGCAACTCCTTGACCACCTTCACCCGGCCAGCAAACTCAGGCGTGCCCGGGTCGGTCTCTTTCAAATCCGGCAGCACCAGCGAATCCACGGTGCGGTGTTCTTCCTTGGCTTCGTAATACATGACGTCCTCTTCCTTGCTCCCGGCTTCCTTGAACGCGGGATAAAGGATTTCCTCTTCGAGGCGCGTGTGAATCGAGACTTCCATCTCCAGCCTGGTCAACAGCTCGGCGCGTTTTTTCAACGCCCGTTCAGTCGACTCGCTCAGTTGGCTAAGGATGTCTTTTACTTTTTCATGATCGGCTTTGAGTAGGTCGATGGCGTTCATTATTTTGGCCTCTGCTATCACGGTATGAACACAGGCCTCTATGGGCCGTGCGGGTGTATTCCCTATCTCCAACGCATGAGCTGTGCCAACTTGCACCGATCGGCCAAACCGCGCTGGATCGAGGCTTTGCCGGAGCCGCGATAAAACCGCTTCGTGCACTCTGCATGAAGCGCATCGTGCACGCCTTGCAGATTCCAATCTGAGAAAAAGCCGAGCCTTTTGCTAACGCAGCCATTGATCCGCCGGGGCAAAATTTCACTGAACTCATACAGAACGCTGCGCTTCCGAAATGAAGAGACCCAGACCCTTTCATTGAACAGGAAGAGGACCTTGCCATGCGTGCAATGACCTACCACGGCGCTCACGATGTGAGAGTCGAGACCGTGCCGGACCCGAAGCTCGAAGCCGCCGACGACATCATCCTGCGTGTGACCGCGACCGCCATTTGCGGCTCTGACTTGCACTTGTACCGAGGCAAGATTCCCACCGTCGAGCACGGCGATATCTTCGGCCACGAATTCATGGGCATCGTCGAGGAAACCGGGCCAGAGGTGACCGCGGTGCAACGCGGTGATCGTGTGGTGATTCCGTTCGTGATCGCCTGCGGTGGCTGCTTCTTCTGCCAGATGGAGCTCTATGCCGCGTGTGAAACCACCAATCCCGGTCGCGGCGCAATCCTCAACAAAAAGTCCATCACACCGCCGGCGGCGTTGTTCGGCTTCAGCCGCTTGTACGGCGGCATTCCCGGCGGGCAGGCCGAGCTGGTGCGTGTGCCCAAGGCCAACACCGGGCCGTTCAAGGTGCCGGGCACCCTGGCGGACGAAAAGGTGTTGTTCCTCTCGGACATCCTCCCGACTGCCTGGCAAGCGGTGAACAACGCGCAGATCGGCCAAGGCTCAACTGTCGCGATCTACGGCGCCGGCCCGGTCGGCCTGCTCAGTGCGGCCTGCGCGAAAATGCTCGGTGCCGAGCAGATCTTCATGGTCGATCATCACCCGTATCGACTGGAATACGCGCAGCGCACCTATGGGGTGATTCCGATCAACTTCGATGAGGACGACGATCCGGCCGACACCATCATTCGGCAGACGGCCGGCCATCGCGGCGTCGACGGGGTGATCGATGCGGTGGGGTTCGAAGCCAAGGGCAGCACCACCGAAACGGTGCTGGCCACGCTCAAGCTCGAAGGCAGTAGCGGCAAGGCCTTGCGCCAGTGCATCGCCGCCGTACGGCGGGGCGGGGTGGTCAGCGTGCCCGGTGTGTATGCCGGGTTCATTCATGGCTTCCTGTTTGGCGATGCGTTCGACAAGGGCCTGACGTTCAAAATGGGTCAGACCCATGTCCAGCGCTACCTGCCGGAACTGCTCGGGCATATCGAAACCGGCGCGCTGCAACCCGACGCGATCATCACTCACCGGCTCTCGCTGGAACAGGCAGCCGAGGGCTACAAGCTTTTCGACAAGAAACAGGAAAACTGCCGCAAGGTGATCCTCACGCCCGGCAGCAGCGATGTGCCGCTGACGGAAAACGCAGAGACGCCGCCGTTGGTGCCCGCCACTTGAGGTGGGGCGGCGAGCCCGGCAGGAACCGGGCTCGCCGAACGTGGGAATGATCACCGCGGCATGCGGTCAACCGGCAATAACTCCAAGAGTGAACGTCATGTCCATCGCCAAGGAAACGGTCGACTATCTGCGCGACCATTCGCTGACCATCACCACGGCGGAATCGTGCACCGCCGGCAACATTGTCATGCTGCTGTCCGAGGTGCCGGGCAGCGGCCAACTGATCGAGAGCGGTTATGTGGTGTATTCACCGCAAGCCAAGCAACGGCTGCTGCATGTCAGCCCGGACACTATCGAAACCTTCAACCTGACCAGCGTTGAAGTCGCCGCTGAAATGGCGGTCGGCGCGTTGCGCGACAGCACCGCCAACGTCGCCGTTGCGACCACCGGCATTCTTGGTCCTGACGACGTCGACGGCATTGCCGCCGGCACCGTGTGCTTTGCCTGGGCCTTCCAACTGGACGGTCAACACGCCGTGTTCACGCGCCAGCAATGGTTCCCCGGTTCGCGTGTTGAGGTGCAGCAAACCGCCTCGGAATTCGCCTTGCAGCAGCTACCGCACTTCCATCAGCGAGCCCTGCGTGGCGAGCGAGGCTGAACCGATGAAAACCGACCGCGATCATCCGGACCTGCAAAGCAGGGATTACCCGGTGCGCGAAGACATGGCTTATCAAGCGAAGGTCTGGCGTTTCGAAAGATGCGGCTGGTACGTGCTGGTGTTGTTGGTGGTGCTCGGGCTGCTGGGGCTGTTTTCGCGCGGGGTCATCAGCACGCGGGAAGTCAGCAGTGACGACGGCCACCTGCACGCAGAGTATGAAATGTTTCACCGCAGTGGCTCGACCAACGCGATGAAAATCAACCTGAGCGGCAAGCCCGATGCGACGCTGGAACTGGATATCGGTGGCGAGCTGCTGGAGGGCTTCAGTGTCGAAACCCTGCAGCCGCAACCGCTGCGCTCGCGCAATTCGGCGCAGGGCATGCGCCTGTGGTTGCAGGCGGACGGGCAGGGCCAGGCAACCCTGTACCTGACGCTGCGCGGCGACGGCCTCGGGCTGTTTCGCAGTCGCATCGAATCGCCCGGTTCAACGGGTGTTGAGCTGGTTCAATTCATCTTTCCGTAGGTGACACCATGGATTCCGTATTGCGCGCAGTCGCGATGTATCTGGCCCTGATGGTGCTGTTCAAAATCGCCGGACGCCGTTCACTGGCCGAGCTGACCACGTTCGATTTCGTCCTGCTGATGATCATTGGTGAAGCCACCCAGCAAGCGCTGCTCGGCGACGATTTTTCGCTGACCAATTCGTTGCTGGTGATCGTCTCGTTGATCGCGATCGACGTCGGTTTTTCGTTGCTCAAACAGCGGTCAGGCTGGGTGTCACGCCTGATCGACGGCGAACCGACAATCATCGTCGAGAATGGCAAGCTGCTGCACCGCCGACTGCGTCATGCGCGGCTGATTGAGGCGGATGTGATGGAAGCGGCGCGCTCGAGCCAAGGCATTGAAACGATCGATCAGATCAAGTTCGCGATCATCGAGCGCAACGGCAAGATATCGGTGATCCGTCAGGATTCCTGAAAACGCTGGCCGCCAATCCAAGAGAATTGCGGCCAGCGTGGCAAATATCAGCGGCCTGGATTAGACGCCGTGTCGTGACGAATATGTTTAGGCCCGGCCAGTGCCCAGGCGATCAGGCCGAACAGCGGCACAAACACGATCAGCACGATCCACACGCCTTTGTTGCTCGATTTGCCCTCGCTCTTGCGCACCCGATTGATGGCCCACAGCTCGATCAGCACCAGCACTGCCGCCAGTACGATCCACACGGTTTCGATTTGCATAGGCTACCTCCTGATGGTCTATGCGTTAGGTGGTGTGGGGTTCGTTGGGTTCATTTAATTTCACGTTTTGCGATGTTTGCACTTAACCGATTACACGCTAGCTGCCAAAGTTTTTTGTAACGGCTTCACCCATGGTCGGCCGACCTTCAGCGCTATATCCTGCATGCCTGTGGAAATTAGGGAAGAATTGCATGCCGTTCAGGGTGATGGTGGTCGGTGGTTACGGAAATTTTGGCAGTATCGTTTGCCAGCATCTGATCTCGATGCCGTTTATCGGTCTGGTGCTGTCGGGACGTGATCCGCGCAAGTTGCAGGACAAGGTCGACCAATTGCAGGCGCAGTCCGGCGCGGTCTGCGAGGGCTGGTGCGGTGATGCGATGGGTACGGCGTTCAGCGACGCATTGCGCGCGCTGAATATCCAGTTGGTGGTGCACACCGGCGGGCCGTTTCAGGGGCAGTCCTACGCGGTGGCGGAAAGCTGCATCGCGGCCGGCGTGAATTATTGCGATCTTGCTGACTGCCGCACCTTCGTCAATGGCATCGGCGTGCTCGATGCACGGGCGAAACAGGCGGGCGTGGCGATCCTCAGCGGCTGCAGCTCGGTGCCGACGCTGTCGTCAGCGATCATCGACGAGCAGCACCAGCGCTTTTCGCGGATCGACGCGATCGAGCACGGGATTTCCTCGTCGGCGAAAATGCCGGGGCTGTCGACCATCGAGGGCGTGCTGGCCTACGCCGGCAAACCGATCAGGCAACTGAAGAACGGCAAGGTCCATGAAGTCTCCGGCTGGCTCGATCTGACCTTGCGCAAGATGCCACAACTGGGCACACGCCTGCTGGCCAATGTCGACGTCCCGGACATGGACATCTTCGCCGCTCGCTACGGCGCGCAGACCTTGCGCTTCAAGGCCGGCGCCGGGCTCAAGCTCGGTGGCCTCGCCAATGGTCTGTTGGCGCAGGCATTGAAACTCGGCCTGGTGCACGACCATGCGCTATGGGCCGCGCGGCTGCATCGTCTGGGCACGCGTTTCGAGCGATTCGGCGACGGCAAAAGTGCGATGTACATCGATGTGCAGGGGTTGGGTCTTGATGGCCGACCGTTGACGATGACCGCGCAGCTCACCGCGCTTAACGACAAAGGCCCGGAAATCCCCAGCTGCGCTGCTGTCGCACTGGCGAGCAAAATGGCCCAAGGCTACGTACCGTCCGCGGGCGCACGCCCTTGCGTGGGCGAAATCAGCGTTGACGAATACCTGACTGCGATCAACGATCCGCATAACCTGAGCCTGTCGGTGCAGTTCTCGGACGGGCAGCGCTGATGCTGTATCTATGCCTGAAATACCTGCATGTGATCGCAGCGATTTTCCTCTTCGGGTTCGGCATGGGTTCCTACCTCTACCTGATCGCCGCCAGCCGCACGGCCAACCCGCAAGTCATCGCCCACGTCGCACGCATGGTGGTGCGCTTCGACACCTGGATCACCACGCCGGCAGGCTTTGTGCAGATCATCACTGGCTATGGGCTGCTGCGTCTTTCCGGGTTGCCCATCAGCACCGACTGGATACTGACGTCGCTGATCATCTTCGTCTGCGTCGGCGCGTTGTGGCTGCCGGTTCTGCTGCTGCAGAAACGACTCTGGCAGATGGCCGTGCAGGCCAGTGAGGCGGGCGCCGTCCTCGATGTGCGCTATGCGAACGTGTACCGCGCGTGGTTCTGGATGGGCGTGCTGGGATTCGCCGGGATGTTTGTCATCGTGCTGATGATGGTGACGAAGATGACGCCGGGTCAGTTGCTGGGTTATTGGCTGTAGCGGTTGAATCCATGTTTTCGAAAACGCCGTTGGTGATACGGGGCTGGCAAACGCCAGCGTCGGTTCCTAAGAGAATAGTGACAAGCCCATTCTGCCGATCAAAAAAACCAGCAGAATCAAAAAAACACCCGAATGAACCCGCTTCCGTAGCGTAGGGCAAGGACCACTCCGGTCACTGAACCCAACATGTTGCACAGGGCGACGACAGCGCCGACGGTCCACAACACATTGCCGGACGGAACAAAAAATAACAGTGCTGCGCCGAATGTCCCCAGGTTGACCAGTTTTGCCGAGGCCGAGGCGTTGAGAAAATCGAATCCAAACACTTTGACGAATACGAAAAGAAGCAGGCTACCGCTACCAGGGCCAAAGACGCCGTCGTAAAAACCAATAAGGCCGCCAAAGAAAACGCCTAATGCGATTTCCCTCGGACCACATTCAATATTTGAACTCGTCAGCCCTAACTTTTTTTCGCTGAACGTATAAATGGCCATGGCTATGAGGATAAAAAAGACAACAAACTCCATGAGTCTTTTCGGCACGATTGAAACGGAGAAGGCGCCAATAAAGGCAAATATAAAAGCCGAACACATGGTCGGCAGCATCAAGCGCCAAAGGATTTTTATGCGTTTCACATAGCTGAATATGGAAGATAAGTTTCCTGCCAGAACAGCCAGTTTATTAGTGCCGAAAACCGTGGCCAGACTTTGTTGGGGCAGCGCATGTAACAGTGCCGGCAACTGAACGAGCCCACCGCCACCCACCGCAGCATCAATCAAGCCCCCGCAAAAAGCAAAAAAGCCCAGCGCGATCAGAGCTTGCTCAATGGACATAAGGAATAACTGTTTTCAGTTTCAATAGCCGACGCTCCTTACGGGCGATTCCTTGTTGTCCGCAATGGGCCAACGTGCGCTTGTCCATGTAATAGAGGCAATGAATAACGTGTTTGAGGGCTTGCAACAAGTGACTTATAGTGTGCGTATCATTCACTTTTGATGAGTAATGACATGGAGTTGTCTCAGCTGACGATGTTCAAGACAGTGGCTGATCAAGGAAGCATCGTGCGCGCTGCTGAGTTGTTGCACTGTGTCCCTTCCAACATCACCAACCGGATCAAGGCACTGGAGCGGGAGCTAGGGGTTTCGTTGTTCATCAGGCAAGGCAGGGGGCTGGTTATCAGCCCATCCGGGAGTTTGTTTCTCGGTTACGTTAACAAGATCCTGTCGTTGTGCGCGGAATCACAACGAGTCCTGGACCCATCAGCTGCGCCTTCAGGGGTATTGAAAATCGGCGCTATAGAGTCTTCCGCCACGGGTAGATTGCCGAGGCTGTTATCGAAATTTCATCAACTTTATCCAGCCGTGCAAATGCAATTTCGCACAGCAGACTGGTCGCAGTTATCAAACGATGTAGTCAAGCATGAACTGGATGGCGCTATCGTTGCGGTAAGGCCCGATCACCCGGATCTGCATGTTATTGAAATATACGAGGAAGAGTTGGTGCTGATTGCCTCTCCGGCTGCCGGGCGGATAAACAAACCGCAGGATCTGGCTGCGGTCGATATATTCATGTGGCCTGAAGGTTGCCCTTATCGAGGTGCACTGCTTGGTTGGCTGAAAAAGCATGGCGTAGAAAGTGCCGTAACCAGTATAGCCAGTTATGGCACCATCCTCGGTTGCGTCAGTTCTGGTGCCGGTGTGTCGTTAGTCCCTAGAGGTATTTTTGAGCAGTTCAAAAGGATCGGCAGCATAAGCGCTTTTACTTTTGATGATTTGCTGCCAGTCACTAATTATTTTATATCGAACAAGAACGTTGACTTGCATCGTGCAAGAGACAGGTTTGCCGATCTTTTGAAGGAAGAGTTTCAAGGCCTGTGACTGCTATTTTTCGCTGAATGGCAGCGGGGGCATCTTCAGAAAACGCAACTCATGGTCCGCATTGGGCAGCAGGCAGGTGTCGTACTGGCCGAACAGCCGATAGCGGTTCAGCGCGATGCGGTCATACGCCCAGTCGCGCAGGCGTCGAGGCAAGACGCGCAGCAGGCGCAGCGGCTGCCAAGGGGCTGGCAATTGGCGGATCACTTCAAGGAACGCATCCGAACGTTCCCAATAATGTCGATCGCGAATTACCGCCATGGTGTCGAACTGATCCACCGGCAACCCGGCCCACGCCAGCAGTGCCTGGCCTTCTGGGGATTGCACGGCGGCCAGGCGCACGCGGCGCTGGTGATCATGGCGAATCAGGAAACGCGCCCAGCCGTTGCAGAGCTTGCAGACACCGTCGAACAGAACCACGGTTTCGCCGGGTTTGAGGAATGGCGCGGGGGTAGGGCGGGTGCTTGGGCTTGGCATAGGGTGAGTTCGAACGGGGGCTGATGTGTTGCGATTATAGCCGTCGCGCTTTATCTGTCAGTGCCTCTCATTTCTGGCTCGCAGTTTATGCCTGCACATTCCACATACAGATTGTTGTGGCCCGATCAGGCAATCACACATAGAACCGAGTAGGAGCAGTGTAGGCAGGTCTACATCGCCGGTGAATGACGGCACTCGGAGCAAACATGAACGCCACTGTAATCCCCGAAGGTTTCACGCTGTTCAGCCGCAGCAGTCCATTACTCGATCTGCTGGGCCCGATCTACGCACGCGGCAGTGGTCTGCAACTGGAACTCGGATTGTTGACCGACGCCAGGCACGCCAACGGCCGTGGCACGTTGCATGGCGGTGTGTTGGCGACGTTGGCCGATGTCGGGATGGGGTACGCCATGGCGTTTTCCAGCGACCCTCCGCAGCCGTTGATTACCGCGAGCATGACTCTGGATTATCTCGGTGCCGTGCAGATCAATGAATGGCTGGAGGTGCGCCTCGAGCATTCGAAAAGAGGTCGGCAACTGGCGTTCGCCGCTGTCAGCCTGCATGTCGGTGAGCGCACGGTGGCGCGCGCCAGTGCGGTGTTTGCTGTGCCTGTGAGCTGAACGCGAGTCTACGCTGCACGGTTACTGAAATTACGGCCGTCATATTTACAGGCGAAAATTATTATGACCATAATGCTGCGCCCTCGGTGCAGTCGTTGGCTGCTGTCCTGGATTGCGCGCGAGGGTATTTGATACAACCGGGACCCCAAATGGATCGGGGCATTGTTCTCCCCATCCACTTCGGATACAGCCATGCACACATCCACTCGTTCCAGCGTATTGCTCGCACTCCTGATCGGGCTTTGCGGCCTCGGGGAAATTTCCACGCAGTTGCTGATTCCCAGCCTGCGCGAACTCGAGTCAGGCCTTGGCGCGGCGCCGGGTGCCTCGCTGGCAGCGTTGTCGATGTTTGTCGCCGCTTTTGGTCTGGGTCAGTTGTTCTTCGGCCCGCTTTCGGATCGCCTCGGCCGGCGCCCGCTATTGCTCGCTGGCGTTGCGACTTACGTGCTGGCTTCGCTGTGGATGGCGTATGCGCAGAGCATGGACGAATTCATCGTCGGCCGTGCTCTGCAGGGGTTGGCGCCTGCGCGGCGCTGGTGGTGGCGCGCAGCATTGTGCGCGATGTGTGGAAAGAGCGCGCCGGACCGATCATGGCCATCACGGTGATCGGCATGCTCAGTACCATCATGCTCTCACCTGTAATCGGCGGGTTGATCGCCACTCACGCCGGCGGCTGGCGCGCGGTGGTCATGGCGACGGTATTGTTCGGCGCACTGGCGCTGATCGCCTCGCTGTTTTTCAAGGAAACCCATCTGCAGCGTGACCCGCAGGCCGGGCGCTTGAAAACACTGATGGGCAATTATGCGGCGCTGCTCAAGGGCTCGTCTGTGCGCAGTTTTTCGGTTGCCATCGCCTGCACTTACGGCGCGATGTTCAGCTTCATCGCCGGCTCATCGCGGGTGTTCGTGGGCCAGCTTGGCTTGAGCCCGACGCAATACGGTCTGCTGTTTGGCAGCATCGTTTCCGGTTTGATTGCCGGTGCGGTGTACACCAACCGCACCATCATCAAGTCTGGTCCGGAAAAGATCGTTGCCCTAGGCACCGGCCTGGTTGCGGTAGGCGCCAGTCTTTCGTTCATCATTCACCAATTCGCTGGCCCATCGGTCACCGGTTTGATGCTGCCACAGGTATTGCTGACGCTGGGAGCGGGCATGGTGCTGCCCGGTTCGGTTGCTGGCGCGGTGATTCCCAATCCGACCCGGGCAGGGCTGGCGGCAGGTTTCATCGGCTTTGCGCAAATGGCCGGTGCGACCGTTGCCGGTTTGCTGCTCAGCCGTCTGCAGGACGACACTGCCTTCGCGATGGTCGCGCTGAATGCCGCGTTTGCCATCGCCGGTTTTGTGATATTCCGCATAATGCTTACGCGTAAACCTCGCGCCGCGAAGCTCGCACTGGGCGAATAAAGCGAGCTGCTAGTCGCTCACGCCAGGCTCCGCGCACTGCTGATATCTTTCGAGGGCGGCGAGCCGAACTGGCGGCTGTACTCACGGCTGAATTGCGAGGGGCTTTCATAGCCGACGCGATAACAGGCGCTCGCCACGTCCAGCCCCTCACCGAGCATCAGCCGGCGGGCCTCCTGCAGGCGCAGTTGCTTCTGGTATTGCAGCGGGCTCATCGCCGTCATGGCCTTGAAGCGGTGATGCAAGGTTGAGCTGCCGAGGTTGGCGATGCGCGCCAGTTCCTCGATGCGCAGCGGCTGGGTGTAATGGCTGTTCAGCCAGTCGATCGCCCGCGAAACGCGGCGCGCTTGCGAATCACCCATGGCCAGTTCATACAGGCGACGCCCGTGGACGCCGCGCAGCAGGCGGTAGTACATCTCGCGCAAGGCCAGCGGTGCGAGCATGCCGATGTCCCGTGGAGTTTCCAGCAGGCGCACCAGACGCAGCATGGTTTCCAGCAGCGGCACGTCGATGGTTTCCAGAAACATCCCACGCTCGGGCTCGTCCGGCACGCCCGTCGGCGGCGCATCGGCGATCACCTGCGCAAGATCGGTGGCTTCGAAATCCAGGCGGATACACAGATAAGGCGCCTCCGGGCTCGCCTGCAAGACACGACCGGACACCGGCAATGTGACCGAGACCACCAGGTAATTCAGCGGGTCGTACCGGTAGCAATCCTCGCCGAGGCCGACTTCCTTTCGCCCCTGCAAAATCAGGCACAGCGCCGGTTTGTGCACGGTGTGAATCAGCTCGGTGGGCTGGTCCATGCGAATCACGTGCAGTGGCGCGATAGCGGTCTCGTAGATCCCCGGCTCGGCAAAGCGCTGGGTCAGCGCACGGATCAACTCAGTGCGATAGAGCGCGGTGTTTTGCAAAAGGGAAGCATCGCTCGGTTGCATGTCAAACACTCGTAAAGATTGAGGAACGTCTGCCCGGAAATGTTCAGGCAGACGGTCAGGTCCCGGCTTCATCCGTTCGCTCATTGCCGGTAGAGAATCATGCCGGCGTGATAGAGCGCATCGTCACGAAAATGCCCGTCAGCGGTGAACCCGGTGTCGTCCCAATACTGGATATAGTCGCCCGACAACACATAGCGGCCCTGATAGGCACTGCTTTTTTTACCACGGGCTTCGTCATAGCGACCAGTGCCCAGAAGCTGATGACGGATGAAGCCATCGGCCGTCACCCACATACCGACATAGCGGTTTTCTTCAGTGATGTGTTTAGCGCGTTTCATAAGGGTTTCTCCTCATTTCGCCTGTGGCCGTCCGTGGCCCGTCGGTGCGTCCGTTGCTGATGTTCAGGTTACGTAGCGGGGAGGGCGCGGCGTTAGGCCGATACTGCCGCAGATCTGCCTGATCCTGCTTTGCCTGCGCCTGGCGCTGGCTCAGCCAGCGGTGACGGTCATACCGCCATCGGCCATGACCACCGCGCCGACCATGAAGCTGGCACGGTCCGAAGCGATGAACGCGACCACTTCAGCGATTTCTTCGGGCTGCGCAGCGCGGCCGATGGGCGCGTTTTCACCGTGTTGCGCCAGGAAAGCGGGGCCATCGTCGACCACGTCGTTGAGAATGTTGGTCACCACATCACCGACGCCGACGGCATTGACGCGAATGCCATGACCGATTACTTCCAGGGCCAGGGTGCGGGTCAGTTGTGCCAGTGCGCCTTTCGAGGCCGTGTAGGCGGCAATGGTCGGAAAGGCGAAATACGACGCATAGGACGCGATGTTGACGATCGCACCGGACTTGTTCGGCATCATCGCTTTGACCGCTTCGCGACTGTGCAGGAAAGCGGCGGTGGCGTTGACCGCCTGAATGCGCTCCCAGTCCTCGCGGGTCATGTCGACCACCAGTTTGTTGATAATGATCCCGGCGTTGTTGACCAGAATATCCAGGCGGCCGAACTGCTCAACGGCCAGGGCTACCGCACGTTCTGCGGCGCCGTCTTCGGTGATGTCCGCCACCAACGGCACCAGGCCGGGGCGGGCCAGTTCCTGCACGGCGGGGTTGAGGTCCTCGGCAATGACTTTGGCGCCACGGGCGTGCAGCAACAAGGCAATCGCCTTGCCGATGCCGCTGGCTGCGCCGGTGACCAGGGCCACTTTGCCCATCACTTCGTTTGGTGTGCTGTTGTTGATCTCGCTCATGATCTTTCTCCACGTTGATCCAGTCAGGCCTGCCTTGCCAGCCACGTTTGGCGCTGGTGTCGGCGACGACTCAACTGTCTCGCAATGCGTGGGTGTCGACTTTCGCAGGCTTGCCGAGGCTGTCGGAGTTTTGCGCCCAATATGCTCACAGCTGGGCTATTGTCAGGTTTCGCAACCACGGAAATGAAAGGGCCGTTTCATGGCGAATACTACTCAGATGCGCATAACAGGCGAGTCCATGGCTGATTACCTGCCGGGCGAACCCCTCGCGCTGACTTCGCGGCCGCAAATTGACGATGTCGTGATTCAGCTGTTCAGCCATCGCAGTATCGATGAGCCGATCACGGTGCCGGCGGTGGTAGAACCGTTGATGGTGTTGGTTCTGGCAGGCGCGGCGAGGGTGGAGGAACGGGCGCTGGGTGGTGAATGGGAGGCGACTGAGGTCAGCGCGGGAGACTTTTTCTCACCCAGTCGGATGAGCCCTATGAAATGCGCTGGCAGACCCACGGTGGCGAAACCTTTGAAGTCATGCACCTTTATCTGGGCTTGCCGCTGATCGAACGGGCGTCGCGCGAGCTGTCCGGGCAGGCCAGTGCGCTGTTGCGTTTGCGCGATGTTTCGGGCGCTCGTGATTCGCACATCACGTTTGTCCTGCAGCAATTGCGCAGCGAACTGATCGAGCAACGCACGCCCAGCGCACTGTTCGCCCAGTCGCTGGCCCAGGCGCTCGCCGTGCACCTGCTGCGCACCTATCCGGCCGAGTCCCAGGCGGGGCGTCGGGTCAACGCGCTGCAGGCTTACAAACTGCGCAAAGTCACCGACGCGATGGCCGCGCATCTGGACGACGAATTCAGCCTGGCAACATTGGCGGCGCTCGCCGAGCTCAGCGAATACCACTTCAGCCGCCTGTTCAAACGCGCCACTGGTCTGGCGCCTTCGCAGTATTTCATCCGTTTGCGCATGGCCCGCGCGCGGCAACTGTTGCTCGAGTCGCAGCGCAGCGTAATCGACATCGGTCTGGAGGTCGGCTATTCCAGTGCCAGTCACTTTTCGCAGGTGTTTCGTCGTGAAGTGGGGGTCACGCCCAGCGAATTTCGCGGTACTTGAAGAGGTGGCGTCGGTAAATCATCACCGCGCACTCAGACACGAATAGGCAAACCTCACGCAGCTTTCGGCACGCGCTCACCAGGCCTGCGCGCTTAACCTTTTCGACGTACCCAGCCAACACCCCGCACCCCGCGGCCCGGCTGACTTCCCATGCTCTGAGCAGGAGAAACGGATATGTCGAACATTCAAAACAAAGTCGTATTGATCACCGGCGCCAGCAGCGGTATCGGCGAAGCCGCCGCGCGACTGATCGCAGCCAAAGGTGCCCACGTCGTACTCGGTGCCCGCCGCACCGAACGCCTGGAAAAACTGGTCGGCGAGATCCGCAACGAAGGCGGCTCGGCCAGCGCCCGTGCGCTCGACGTGACCGACATGAACTCGATGCAGGCCTTCGTTGAATTCGCCAAGGCGCAGCACGGCAAGGTCGACGTGATCATCAACAACGCCGGGGTCATGCCGCTGTCGCCCCTGGCTGCGCTGAAGGTCGATGAATGGAACCAGATGCTCGACGTCAATGTGCGTGGCGTGCTGCACGGTATTGCCGCGGTGTTGCCGGGAATGGAAGCGCAAGGCTTCGGTCAGGTCATCAACATTTCCTCGATTGGCGGCCTCGCGGTGTCACCGACCGCCGCCGTGTATTGCGCGACCAAATTCGCAGTCAGAGCCATCTCCGATGGCCTGCGCCAGGAAACGGACAAGATCCGCGTGACTGTGGTTTGCCCGGGTGTGGTCGAGTCCGAACTGGCGGATTCGATTTCCGATGAGGTGGCGCGTGAGGAAATGCGCGCGTTCCGCAGCGTAGCGCTGGAGGCCGATGCGATTGCGCGAGCGTTGGTTTACGCGATTGACCAGCCTGACGATGTCGATGTCAGTGAGATTGTCGTGCGGCCGGTGGCCAGTCCGCATTGATCGGTTGAGACAAGTCGCCGGTTTACAAAGCGTGCGACGTTCTCATTGAAAGTAAAATGCCGGTCCCACGCGGGACCGGCAATTGCTGTCTCAGCGCTGCTAACGCATCTGCAAAATAATCGGACTGCTGCTCGCCGGATCCGTGTGTTCGCGCAGTTTGCCGACCGCCGCGGCATCGACCGCGCTGGCCTGATTGCCCCAGGTACTGCGCATGTACGTCAGCACCTCAGCGATCTGCTGATCCGACAGTTGTTCGCGGAAGGCTGGCATGCGATAGGCGTCCGGTACGCCGGCGGCGACGACACGCTGCGAGCCGTTGAGGGTGATGTTGATCGCGGATGCCTGTTCCTTCGCCAGCGCGGAAGTGGCGCCGGCCAGCGGCGGCATCCATTCGGCCTGGCCCTTGCCGTCGACACCGTGGCAAGACGCGCAGCGGGTGACGTAAGTGTGCGCGCCGGGGGTGTCCAGGCTTGGCGCGGCAGAGGCCTGCTGATATTGCCAGGGTGGGCCGTCACGTTGCGGATCGCCGGGTAGCGATTTCAGGTAATGGGCGATGGCGCTCAGATCTTCGTCGCTCATGAACTGCGTGGAGTTGTTGAACGCTTCGGTCATCGAGCCGTAGACCACCGCATGGCGGTTGCGCCCGGTCTTGAGGAACTGGACGATTTCCGCCTCGTTCCAGCGCCCGAGCCCGGTGTTGTGATCGTCGCGCAAACTTGGCGCGTACCAGCCATCGAGCAATGCGCCGGCGAGGTACGGTTGACCGGATTCATCGAGCGCTTTCTCGTTGAACGCCAAGCCGCGTGGCGTGTGGCAGCTGCCGCAATGCCCGGCGCCCTGGACCAGATAGGCGCCACGGTTCCACTGTGCATCCTGCGAGGGTTTGCTGGCGTAAGGTTCGGCGTCGACAAACACGCCGTTCCACATTGCAATCGGCCAGCGCAGGTTCAGCGGCCAGGGAATCGAACTCGGCTGGTTGGCCTGCTTGACCGGCGGTACGCCTTTCATGAAAAACCCATACAGCGCGCGCACGTCGTCATCACTGAGCTTGGCATACGAGGGATACGGCATCGCCGGGTACAGACGCCGACCACCCGGCGCTACGCCATGGCGTACGGCGCGGTCAAAATCGGCGAGGCTGTAGCGGCCAATCCCGGTGTCTGCGTCCGGGGTGATGTTGGTCGCATGGATTACGCCCAGCGGTGTGGCCATTTCCAGGCCACCGGCGAACGGCGCGCCGCCCGGCACGCTGTGACAGGCCACGCAGTCGCTGAGGCGGGCGACGTATTCGCCGCGAGTGACCAGCGCCGGGTCGATGTCGGCGACGCTGAACGGTGGTTTTTCCAGGGGCGAGACGGGCTCACGGGTGACATACCAGGCCAGCAGACCTGCCGCGATCAGACACGGCACGGCCAGCCAGCCAGCGGTTCTTGCGAATCGGCTGTTGTTCATAAACGCTCCGGCGCTGATCAGGCGAAAGTGTGGCGGCTCATGGGCAGGCTGCGAATTCGCTGCCCGGTCAGTGCGGCCACCGCGTTGGCCACGGCGGGCGCGACGGCCGGCAGTGGCGGTTCACCGATGCCGCCCATTTTTTCCCCGCTTTCAACGACACGCACATGCACCCTGGCCATGCGCGCAGGCGCCAGGATCGGATACAGGTCGTAATTGCGCGCACGCGGTTTGCCATCGAGCCACACGGCTTCCTCGACCAGCGTCTGCGACAGCCCCAACGCCACGGCGCCGTTGACCTGCGCCTCGACAATCGCCGGATTGACAATGCTGCCGGGGTCGATCGCCTGCCAGATGTCGTGCACCTTGACCTGGCCATTTTCGATCGACACCTCGGCAATCACCGCCGTCTCGGTGCCGAACGGCGATGCCATCGCCACACCGCGCGCACGCCGACTGCCATCCTCGGCAGTAAACGGTCCGCGTTTCCAGCCGCCCGACAACTCGGCCACCGCTTGCAACAGAGTGGTCAGCCGAGCGTTGTCGCGCAGCAGATGCAGGCGCAAATCGAACGGGTCCTTGCCGCCCTTGTCAGCCAGTTCGTCGAGGAACGATTCATAGAAAAAGTCGTTGAGCGAATTGCCCACCGAACGCCAGTAACCGAGCATGGCCGGGCCTTTGACGTAGATCTGCGCGATGCGCTTGTTGGCGATCGCATAGGACTTCCCGGACAAGCCTTCCAGCGCCGTCGGGTCAAGCTTTTCGCCTTGCTTGCCGGCGATCGCTTCGGTGGGGCCTTCGGTGGCGCTAACGGCTTCGATTGCCAGCGGCCAGCCGTCGTTATCCAACGCACCACGGAAATTGACCGCCGCCACCGGACGCAGCACGTCACGCAGGAATTCCTCTTCGCGGCTCCAGATCAGTTTGACCGGCCGTCCGACCGCCTTCGCCAGCGCGATGGCCTGCGGGTACGGACTGGCCGAGTCGTAGAGAAAATGCCGACCGAAGAACCCACCCAACAGCGGCGAGTGCAAGGTGATTTTTCCAGGTTCGAGACCGGTGCGTTTGGCGATGTCGGCGCGATACAAGTCAGGTGCCTGATTCGGCAACCAGACTTCCAGCGAGCCATCGGCATTGAAACGCGCCAGCGCCGACGGCGGTTCGAGTTGCGCGTGATTGAGGTACTGGTTGTGATACGTCGCATCGATGCGGGTTTTCGCGTTGGCCAGACTCGCGGCCACGTCACCCTCGTTTTCATCGTCACGGGCCGGGCCTTTTTCCGCCGCCAGACGCTTTAAATACGCATCGCTGGAAAAGTCCGCCGGCATGACGCGGACCGGGCTGTCGGCACCCGGTTCCTGCCAGTCGACCTGGATCGCCTCGACCGCGCGTTTGGCGTGCCACCAACGCTCGGCGAGCACCGCCACGGCGCCGGGCAGGCGGTGTACCGAATGCACCCCTTTCATCGCCTTGACCTGCTCTTCGTTGCGCAGACTGCCCACGGTCATGCCCAGACGCGGCGCGTGCTGAACGGCGGCGTGGAGCATGTCGTCGACCTTCAGATCGATGCAGTAGAGCGCCTTGCCGGTGGACTTGTCGTAAGCGTCGATGCGCTTGACCGGCTTGCCGATCCAGCGGAACTGGCTTGGATCGCGCAGCTTGACGCTGACCGGATCGGGCACTGGCAGGTCCATGGCGCGTTCGGCCAACTCACCGTAAGTCAGCGAGCGGCCGGATGCGGCGTGCAGCACTTTGCCCGGTTCGGTGCTCAGTTCGCTCACCGACACGCCGAGCCGTTCGGCGCCCGCTTGCAAGAGCATGGCGCGGGCGAGGGCGCCGAGCCGGCGCATCACCGGATAGCTCATGCGCACCGACATGCTGCCACCGGTAATGCGCATGCCATTGTCCATCACCACATACGCTTCGCCGGGCGGCGCGGCTTCGACCAGGAACGTCGCCGGATCGGCGTCGAGTTCTTCGCCGACAATCTGCGCCATCGCCGTGAAGGTGCCTTGGCCACCTTCCATGAACGGGCACATCAGGCGCACGCGGTTGTCCGGGCGAATTTCCAGAAACGCCGGCACCTGCGTACCGCGTTCGCTGGTCGTGGCAGCCGCTGCAGCAGCGAACGCCCGGGGCGCGCCGAGTGGCAGACCGAAGCCCAGCACCAGCGCACCGACGGCGGTGCCGGTGAGAAAGCGGCGGCGGGAAAGGTTGATCGGCGTCGTCAGGTCAGGCAACGAGGATTGTGCAGTGGTTTCGCTGGAAACTTTCATCAGGCGTCCCTCTTGCCAGCCAGCTCATGCACCGCGGCATGAATGGCGTTGTAAGTGCCGCAGCGACACAGATTGACCATCGCCGCTTCGATCTGCGCATCGCTGGGCGCGGGGTTGTGCTTGAGCAGCGCGGTCGCGGCCATGACCTGGCCGGACTGGCAATAACCGCACTGCGCCACTTGTAATTCGACCCAGGTCGCGACCACACGCTTGCCCACCTCATCAGACTCGATGGCTTCAATGGTGGTGATGTCGCGGCCAACCACACCGGCCACCGGCGTGACGCACGAGCGCACCACATTACCGTCGACCAGCACCGAGCAGGCGCCGCACTGGGCCAGGCCGCAGCCATATTTGGTGCCGGTCATGCCGAGGTCATCGCGCAGTACCCAGAGCAAGGGCGTATCGGCGTCGGCATCGACCTGAACGGTCTTCTGATTGATTCGTAGTTCCATGGGTTCACCCGCCTGATCATCGGTTGACGTGCAGTTTTTATAAGCATCGGGCGCCGCGCCGCGTGAGCGTGTTTTTCGCTGAGGCTGGCGAGCTGTGAAATCCGCCTCGCATGCGTCCTGGCGCGGTTGCGCTTGTTGATCGGACTCTATGGCCTCGCGCGTGCATTGGGTATCCATGGCGGAGCAAGTCCAGAGGATCAGGCAAGCATTCAAGAGGATTGCGCTAGAGAGGAGGGCAATGGGTCGTGAGAATGTGTCGAACTGTTACGGCGGAACTGGCAAAAGTGAAGAGCGATCAGTGAGAGGAATTTCGAGATGATTGAACGCAGGGCCCGGATCATCGGGTGGCGTAATCTTGCGGCCATGCTGGCCTGTGCTGCGCTGACTCTCTCGCTCATGGCGCAAGGCGCAGCGCTTGACCCGCCTGCGGTGCAACCCGTTGCAAGCACAAAGGAGTCTTCCATGCCCGGTCACGCTCATGTATTGCCCAGACTCAAGCTCGGATTTGCCGGGGGAGGCCGTGGTGGAATTGAACGACAACACGGTTACGCGCGACCTCATGTCGATGTTGCCGCTGACGTTGCAGTTCAGCGATCACAACCGGGTCGAGAAGATCGCCTACCCCCGCGCAAGCTCAAGACGACCGCCGCGCCGTTCGGATTGAAACCCGCCGTCGGCGATTTCGCGCTGTATGCGCCATGGGGCAATCTGGTGGCGTACTACCGCGAATTCGAGAGCTCCAGCGAGCTGGTGCACTTGGGCCGCTTTGTCTCAGGGCTTGAGCAGCTTGCGGCAATGGAAGGGGAGTTCAGCGTCACTTTGCAAGCCGTGGATTGATCGATGCCGCCCCGATACCGGGGCGGCAACTCCCGGTTTATCAGCGTTGCGTATCACCCTGCGCAACCATTGCCCGCCATTGCTGCACGCTTGGCCGCTCCTGCACCCGCGCATGCCACGCCTTCAACGCCACACATTCGTCAGGCACCGGCAGCTCAACCAGCGCTGCGAAAATCATCCCGCCCAGCACGGCAATGTCGGCCATGGAAAAATCCTCGCCGGCGACATAAGGCTGATCGCGCAGAACGTTATCGAAGTAGTGCATGCCGCGCACGGCCTTGTCGCGCATGCGCAGGCCCCACTCGGCGTTCTGATACAGCTCGACCTCAGGCCCAAGGCCTGGTGTGGCGTGGTGGAAGTACACGCTGACCGCATCGAGAAATTCGATCTCGGCGCGTTTGGTCATCATGTGGATCAGGCCTTTTTCCACCGGCGTGCGACCGGTCAGCGTCGGGTTGTCATCGAGGCTGTCGAGGTACTGAGTGATCGCCGTGCACTCGGCGATCAGTGTGCCGTCCTGCAGCTCCAGCAACGGCAGCGTGCCGGAGTAGTTGAGGTGCAGGAATTCAGCTTGCTTGTGCTCGCCGGTCCACAGGTTGACCGACACGAACTCGATGCGCGACAGCAGCGATTTTTCTGCCAGCGCAATGCGCACACGGGCCGGGTAGGGGCCGTTGTACCAGTCGTGAATTTTCATCATCGGCAGCGAAGAAGGGTCGATCACAGCACTGGAATAAGTCATTTCGGGTTACCTGCCTGTCATTTGGTAGGTTTTAGATTGCGGCCAGTTTTGCTGGGTGTCAACCCTACCTTCCAATTGGCAGGTAATCGTTCTGAGCGTACACTCCACGCCATGATCGAACGCATTGAGGACATTAAAGTGAGTGTGAACGCGCGCGAAGCGATACTTGAGGCGGCTAAAACCGCCGCACAGCTGCATGGCTACAGCGGCATCAATTTCCGCAGCATCGGCGAAGTGGTGGGCATCAAGAACGCCAGCATCTACTACCACTTCCCGAGCAAGGCCGATCTGGGCGCAGCCGTCGCCGAGCGCTATTGGCAGGACGCGGCGCAAGTGCTCGAAGGCATTCGCCAGGCCAATCCCGATGCGCAGCGCTGCCTTACGTTGTATCCATCAATCTTTCGCACCTCGCTGGAAAGCGGCAACAGGTTATGCCTGGCGAGCTTCATGGCCGCCGAATATCAGGACCTGCCGGACGAAGTCAAAGCGCAGATCAAGCGATTTGCCGAGGCGAATATCGAGTGGCTGACCGAGGTGTTGGTCAGCGCTGGTTCGGCGGATGAAGAACGCTGTAAGGCGCGTGCCCGGGCGATTTACGCGGCGGTGGCCGGTGCGCAATTGATTGCACGCAGTCGGGGAGATATTGGGTTGTTTGACGAGTTGATCGGCAGTTATGTCGAGGCGGGGTTGATCGCTCTTGTCACCGAGTGAACAGACGCTTCACGTCGGGGCAAGGCTGGTGCCAAACCTGCCCCGTCGTTAATGGTTAAGCCCCGGCAACCGTCTCCCGCACGAAATCTTCATACGTGCGCAACGGGCGGCCGATGATCGACTCCAGTCGGCGTTCAGCGCCTTCGCTCGCCCGCATGCCGAATGCCTGAATCCCCGACATCATCAAGCGCATGTCATACGCCAGCCACGCGGGGCCGTAGGTAGCCAGTTGCGCCTCGAACGCGGCGACATCGTCGCCGCCATAAGTGATTTGGCGACCCAGTGCCAAACTCCACACCTGCGCTACCGATTCGCCGGTGAGCGGGCGTGGTCCGACCAATTCCAGCGCAATACGCTCCAGCGCCGCAGGTGCCTGATCGCGGCGCAGCAACTCGGCGACAGCGACGTCGGCGATGTCCCGGGCGTCGATCATCGCGACGCCAGCCGAACCGATGGGCATCGGGTAGAGGGCGTAGTTCTCGATGGTTTGCTGCACCATCAGATCGTTCTGCATGAAGTAGGCCGGGCGCAGAATGGTCGCCGGCAGGTCGAGGCTTTCGATCATCCGATCAACGGCCCATTTGCCGGTGAAGTGCGGCACATTGGTGAAGCGGTCGGCATGAATCACCGAGAGATAAACGATGCGCTCGATCCCCGCTTCCCGAGCGAGGTTCAGCGTGATCAGCGCTTGCGTGACCTCATCGGGCGTCACCGCATTCAGCAGGAACAGGGTACGCACCGGTGCCAATGCAGCCCGCATCGACGGCACGTCGGTGAGGTCGGCAACCACTTCCGTCACGCCCGCCGGGAACTCGCGCTTGCCCGCCTGGCGCACCAGGGCGTGGACCTCGGCGCCCGCCTCAACAAGGCCAGCGGTAACCAATGAACCAATGGTGCCCGTGGCACCGATAATCAGAATGCTCATGTTCAATCTCCTGCGTTAAGAATCTGTCGATGACCAGAAGATAAGGTGTTGCGCTGATAAAGCGCAGATACCAATATCCGGACACTTCGTTTCAAAAGTGGAACACCATGAACCTCAACGCTTTGATCGATTTCATGCTCATCGCCACCAATGAAGGGCTCGGCAAGGCGAGCCGCGCGAGCGGCACGTCCAAGGCGACCCTGTCGCGACGCATCGCCGACCTAGAGGAACAGCTCGGCGTCAGGCTCATCGAACGCAGCGCCCGCGGCCTCAAACTCACCGAGGCCGGCGCGCTGCTGATGGGCCGGGCCGAAGGCCCGCTGAGCGAGCTAAGCGAAGCCCTGTCCGCAGTCCGCGAAGGCGTCGCGACACCGCGCGGCCGCCTGCGCATCGCCGCCCCCATGCTGTTCTCGCAACTGGCGATGGGCCGCCTCAGCGCCGAGTTCTGCGCGCTCTATCCTGAAGTGGAAATCGAAGTGATCGCGGACGATCGCCAGGTCGATCTCATCGAAGAACGCTTCGACATCGCCATCCGCGTCAACCCCAAACCCGACAGCAGCCTGGTCGGCCGCTGCTTCGTCAAAGACCGCCTGGTGGTAGTCGCCGCGCCCGATCTGGCGAAACCGTTGCGGGGCACCATCAGCCCCGTGCCAGCCGTTGTCACGACGACTTTCCAGCCGACACGCTGGCGCCTCGATGATGGCGTGCTGGAGTTGGAGCCGGTCGCGAAGATGCGCTTTTCCTCGTTATTGATGGTTCGCGATGCAGCCATTGCCGGCGCGGGCGTGGCGCTGATTCCGCAGTCGATTGCCGGGGCGCAACTGGCGCGGGGGAGTTGGTGCAGTGGGGCGTGGTATCGGGGGTAGAGCCTGAATTGTGGGTGCTGCACACGTCGAGGCGATTGGCGGCGCCGAAGGTGAGGGCGTTTGTGGACTTTTTGTGTGGGCGGTATGTGGATGGGGCGTTGGTTTTGAGGGGGTAGGCGCAAGGATCGGGTATAGGCTCTGTCGTTCTCACTCAGATTTTCAAAGTGGCGGATGCGGCTGCGCTCCCCATCAAAGTTGGTGCTCTCAAAGAAAGCGCTTCGAATCGCTTTTATATCCGCCATGGCTTCCAGTTCGTCGAAAGCAGTGAATTCGATAATTATTATTTGCGTCAGAGCGTTCCGGCGGCTGGATCCGGGGCTCGTAGATAATTCATAAAGTTATTGGACGGGGTTGATAAATAGAATGGGACCGAAAACCGAGGAACTGATCAGCGTTCTTGAGCAGCTCGCAACTCTGCTTGAAAACGATGGAGATACTCATTGGAGTCTGTGGATGCGAAAGGCACAGGCACGTCTGCTCGGCTCTGATTATTCCGGGATTACCTACTTGTTGTCAGCCTATGGAGGCATGGGTTCATTCAATGATCTCGTTCTCGGGCAGAGCTATGACGGTGGCGTGTTTTCCTGGAGGCCCGGCCACGTTGAGTTGAACCAAAGATTCGATAAATTACGCAGTGATGCTGCGCAGCTCGCCGATGCCATAAAGCGCTCGCAATGCTGACAACTTTTCGCCACCTGACAGCTTGCCTGATTTCTTCGTTCGATCCCGACTTGTAACTTCCCAATCGTCCACCCATCGCCGAGGGAGTCGAGCAGTGATGCGCCGTAAGCCGTTCGAGATTTAGCGCTGTATAGGCGCAAGCGGCCCCACGAACATCACCTTTAGCCGATCCTTTCCGATGACGCGAGCCAACTCGGCGATAACGCAATACATGAATATCAGCGTGATGAGCAATATCTGCACCGCCCAAAAACGCGGCCAGTTCATCGAGGCCCAGAGCAGCGAGTTCGCTTCCATGAGGTTTGGCGCTTCTTTCCAGAAGTCGTAAAGCCGTTCCAGATAGTGGACGATCAACGCCACTAATGCATACATGAGCGTTTTCCAGATGACGTTCCAGATCAGCGGTTTATTGGGGAAACGGTTGATGAACGGCAGCATATCCGCGACCAGTACCGACTTTCCGAGTATGAGGGATGCGATCAGCACCGAGGCTGAAACCGGAAGATCGACCCCCGAGCCCTTGATCATGAGTGAGCGGATCAACGCGACTATATGCAAGATAACGAAGAAGAAAACGGTGGGCGGAAGCACCTTCATGAATTCATGTTTGACCTTGCTCATCATCGCGTTCATTACGGCGTTCCTTTACAAATCAGACATCCGGTTTGCCAAGACAAGCAGTGTTCAAGCACTCAAGGCGTAATTTTTCAATCGCGCTCAGAACCGCCACGTCGCACCCCCACCGATGATGTGCAACGCGGCGTTTTTGTAAGTGCCTGATAAGGTTGTGCCCGAACGCGACTTGGTCTGATCCACGTCCATGTCGCCTAGCCACACAAGTGTGTAAGCCGCGTGTAAGTCCAGCCCTTCGTCGACCTGGTAATTGATCCCGGTCGCCACCCGCCAAGCTTCGCCCATCGGGTTATCGACGGTCCGGTCCTTGTCATCCACGGCGGAGCTGTCATAGCCCAGACCCACGCTCCAGCGCAGGCGCGGCGTGGCCTGATATTGACTACCGATCGAGGCGTGCCAGGTGTCTTTGTATTGGCGGTTGGCGGTTCGACTGACGTCGGTGGCACTGGCGTCGACCTCCACGCCGATTTCGCCGAACTCACTCCAGTCCTGCCAGCCGAGGCTGGCGAGAAGTTTCCATTGTGGATCAAGGTCGTGGGCAACACTGAGCAGCACGGTTTGCGGCACCGACATGTCAAGTTCCAGTGAGTCGACATCCAGACGTCGCAGTGCGGCATTGATGATCGGATTATCGACTTTGCGCACGCTCGGGCTGTCCTTGAATTCCAGATCGATCTTGCTGGTGTAGGCCAGGCCAATCTGCGTGCGTTCGCTCAAGCGATAGAGCAGGCCAAGATTGATGCCGGCACCGACGTCGGTGTCCTTGTATTCAAGCTGACCATCTGGACTGTCGCGCAGTCCGAGCAGGTTATTGTTGATCGCCGTTTCGTTGCGGTAATAGGCGTACATGATGCGCGGACCGATGCCAACGGACAGATCATCGGTGAACTTGTGCGCCAATGTCGGCTGGAACGACACACCAATGATCGCCGCTTCCTGGTTGAAGTAGCGGCCGGCCCAATCGTCATCGTAATCCAGCGCCAGGCCGAAGTTGCCGTACATGCCAAAGCCGATGGCCGAGCGATCATCGATCTGGTGGCTGACGAAGAAACTGGCGCCCGGCAAGTACTGCAAGGCGTTGCCGCCTTCGTTGCCATCGAACTGGTTGTTGCTGTCCCGGGAGAACCGCATGTCACCGAGGATCAACTGCCCATTGGCGCTGATCTGCGTGCCACTCAGCTCCGTGAGGCCGGCGGGGTTGCTCATGAGCACGCTGGGATCGGTGGCCAATGCCGCCGCCCCCGCATTGGCAAGACCGTTACCTTCCTGGCCAGCCTCGTAAATCAGAATGCCCCCGGCCCAGGTATGGCCGCTGAACAAGCCCAGGCTGAATGCCAGGCAAGAACCATGAAACCGGCGAGCGTAGCGGCTTGTGTGCATGACGCGTCCTCTGCGAAACCTTGACCCAAACGCCTTTCGTTAGAACGGCCACCCGTCTCGGCGAGCGAAGGTCAGGTGGCCGTGATCAGCGCTATTTTTTCAACTGTTCATAAGACTTGACCATGTCTCGCGCCCAGACATCGAGCACCGCTTTGAAGTCATTGGCCTGCAGCACCTGCGCGGAGTTGTCGAGGTCAGCGCCGGCGCCCTTGCGCACTACTTCGGCGACCAGTCGGTTGTCACTTCCATCGAGAAACGCGGCTTCGGTCGCCAGGCTGGTGTCCTGATCACGAATGCCGGTGGCGGCGCTGACGCCCGCGGCCACCAGGGCAATCGGAATCACTTCATACGCACGCAGCCCCTTGGTCTTGGCACTGGCCGCGGTGATCGCCGGACGGACCACCAGCACGCCCGGCCCTGGGCCGCTGGCGAGCGGAAGCGCACTGGAAAACGCATTTTTCAACGTTTGATCGTAATACTGGGTGATGCCATTGAGGGTCTTTTGCGGAATCTTCGCGGTAGGCTGCGGCTTGGGAAAGAGCTGACTGGGTTCGACGTAAACGCTGGTGAATTGGCTGACATCGACTTTCGGATCAATCCAGCGCATGACGGCTGCACCCGAAGGAGATTTCTCCTCTTTCAGGATGCTGTAGTCGCCGAGAAATCCGGAGTACTGCTCGGGGTCCACGTACTTGCTGGCACAGCCGGCAAGGGCCAGAGACAGCGCACACAACGGTAAAGCGAGTGCCTTGAATCGCATGAGAACGCTCCATTGTCGAAATACGGGTGACGCGGGTCTGCGGCAGCGTTTTGAATCGTTACCGCAGACCGACATCAACTGACTCGGTCGTTACGGTGTGACGATGTTGAACCAGAAATCGAAGTCATCCATGTACGACACCAACTCCTCGAGCTTGCCTTGGGTGCCGTCGACCTTGATATCACCCTTGGCCAAAGCGTCCTTCAACGTGGTTTCTTTGAGCACTATTTTGTTCAGGGTGTCGCGGGTCAGGGTCACTTTGGCGTCAGCGTCTTTGCCTTCAACGCCTTCAGTGTGGTTAAGCACGCCGTTCTCCATTTCCACCGAGTATTTTTGCTTCAGATCCGTGAAATCGAAGTTGAGCGACAAACGCTTGCCATCGGCTTTCGGACCATTGAGGCGCATGGCCAGGAAATCGAAGAACAGATCGAGATCCATCGCGCGAACAGTGTCGGGACTGGCCGTGTCCGGAGTAGGCAGTTTCCTCACGCCATCGCGAAGTTCCTGTGCACCGGTGAGGTAGAAATTGCGCCATGGGCCGCTTTCGGCCTGGTAACCCAGTTGCTCAAGCGCATCGGCCTGCAGATTTTTCGCTGCCTGGTTGCTCGGGTTGGCAAACACCACATGGTTGACCACTTCGGCGACCCAGCGGAATTCGCCTTTATCCATGTACGCCTTGGCCTTTTTGAGTACCTCATCTTCGCCGCCCATCATTTCCACGTAATGTTTGGCGCCTTCCTCCGGCGGCAATTCATTCAACGTGGCCGGGTTGCCGGTAAACCAGCCCAGGTACAGCACATAGGTGGCTTTGACGTTGTGGTTCACCGAACCGTAATACCCTCGGTTGGAGAACTTGTTGGCAATCTCCTTGGGCAGTTTGAACTGCTCGGCAATCTCCACCATCGTGTAACCCTTGTTGATCATGCGCAGGGTTTCATCGTTGATGTAGCGGTACATGTCGCGCTGGGAAGACAATTGCTCACGCACTTCCTTGTTGCCCCAGACTGGCCAGTGGTGCATGGCGTACATAACCTGAACATCGTCACCCCACAGTTTCAGTGCTTCGTTGAGGTACTTGGACCATGGCAGCGGTTCGCGGATCTTCGCGCCGCGCAGCGAGTAGGTGTTGTGCAGGGTATGGGTGGAGTCTTCGGCGGTGTTGAGCGCCTTTTTCTCCTTGATGTAATAGAGCATTTCCGCCGGTGCTTCACTGCCGGGCGCATACAGGAACTGATAGGTCAGCCCGTCGATGACGTGGGTTTCACCGGTAGTCTTGATGATGTCGGTCGGCGGGATCAGCGTCACGGTACCGGCCGAGGTGGTGGTGCCCAGACCTGCGCCCAACTGGCCGGTCGCCGAAGGGGGTAAAAGGTTGCCGTACATGTAGCTGGCCCGACGACTCATGGCGGTGCCGGCCATGACGTTTTCGGCCACGGCGTGTTCGACAAAGCCCAGAGGGGCGTACACCTTGACCTTTCCAGCCTTGACGTCATCCTCGTTGATCACCCCACGCACGCCACCGTAGTGATCGACATGGCTGTGGGTGTAGATCACCGCTACTACGGGTTTTTTCGGCCGGTGCTGATAGTAAAGATCGAGGGCGGCTTTCGCGGTTTCGGTGGAAATCAACGGGTCAAAGATGGTGATACCGTCCTTTCCCTCAACGATTGTCATGTTCGAAAGATCGTAGTTACGCACCTGATAGATGCCATCGGTGACTTCGAACAAGCCTGAGATATTGATCAGTTGCGACTGACGCCACAGGCTGGGGTTGGTCGTGTCCGGTGCCGCCTCATCTTCCTTGATAAAGGCATACTTGGCCGGGTCCCAAATGACATTGCCCGAACTGCCTTTTATGACGGTCGACGGCAGTGGAGCAATAAAGCCTTTGTGTGCCAGTTCGAACGAGGTCTTGTCATTGAACGGCAGCTCATTGAGCAACGCATTGTTCGCCGCCTTGGTGGCTTGCGCAGCCGGCTTGGGCTTTTCGCCGTCAGCCGCGAAGGTTTGCGAAGCCAATCCTATGGCCGCCACCAGAGAAAACGCGGCGCCAGCCAGTTTCAACGACCGCCATTCCCCTCGTGATTGACGTTTCACTGTCGACTGAATTTCCAAGCCCATCTTCTACGCTCCTTCATAGTAGGAATGCGCTAAGCCTAAAGCGCACGATCAAGCCCATTTGAAGGTAGTAGGAATTCGCAATTGGCCAGTAAAAAACTCGGCCTTTTTCAGAAATCAAATGAAACAAATTTAATCGTGAGTAATGACAAGCTCAGGTTTTGAACGGGTGCCAAGGCTTCGGATCGGATGCCGAAAAGACCGAGTGAATCTTCGAAAGATCAACAGGTTGAAACATTTCTGTACAGCGCTCGTGAATTTGTAAAACATTCAGGCCAATCGAAAACTGCATTCCCGAGCGTTTCGCTTGTTCGCTGTATTGAGGCGACGAGCGGTAATTTTTCTGACAGAGGCAATCCCGTGCAAAACAGTCGCAAAAGGCCATGCCTACGAGACACACGGGTAGCACTGGCGACGACGCGGTGAGTTTGCACGATGGACCCGTTTCAAAAATTCCTAGGATTCCAGCCAGCCAGAAAGATGCGGAAAACGCTGTTGCAGCCACTCGATAAAGACTTGAACCTGGGGCGGCAGATGGGTCCGGCTTGGATACAGCAACGACACAGAGCGAGGCGCTGGTCGATAAGGCTTCAGGATTTCCACCAGGGCGCCACTGTCCAGATGCTCGGCCACGGCGAAGCTTGGCGCCTGAATGATTCCAAGGCCCGAAACGCCGCACTGAACGTACGCATTCGATTCGGTGACGGTGATACCGGCGCTACTGACAAATGTTCGATCCTGACCCTTTATCGAGAAATGCCAGGGCAATGTCCTGTTGCTCTGACCGGATAAGAAGTTGACGCCTCGATGGGAGGGCAGTTCGTCGAGCGTCTTGGGTTCGCCATGCTCGTGCAGATACTCAGGCGCTGCACACAAGAATGGAACAATCATGTCTTTATCCATGCATTTATTGCGGATCGTCAAAGGCGAAGAATCCACCCAAGGCTGAACCGGCTTGGCTCATCACCATTGATATGTATTGGGAGATTCGCAATGAAAGCGTGGTTATTGAAAGATTTCGGACTCGACAATCTGCAGTTGGAGGAGGTGACGACCCCGTAACCCAAGGCTGGCGAATTATTGGTGAAGGTCGGTGCTGTTTCGCTCAACTTTCGCGACAAGGCTATCGTCGACGGCATTTATGAACCGCACTTGGTGCCCAAACCGCTGATTCCCGTGAGCGATGCAGCCGGCACGGTGGTAGCCATTGGCGACAACGTCACGCGCTTCAAGGTCGGTGATCGCGTCAACTCGCATCTTTACTCGCGTTGGCTGGATGGCGAGCCAGGGCCGAACGAACCCGATTACTGCTTCGGTTCGCCGTTGCCTGGCGGTATGGCCGAATACATGATCATTCATGAGGATAGCGGCGTCGGTGCCCCGGGCAACATGAGTGACATAGAGGCGGCAACACTTCCGATTGCTGCGCTCACGGCCTGGTATTCGCTGGTCGACTTCGGACAAATCCAGTCGGGCCAGACCGTATTGGTTCAAGGCACCGGGGGTGTATCAATATTTGCCTTGCAGATCGCTACTGCGCTTGGCGCGAAGGTAATCGCAACGTCTAGTAGCGACCAAAACCTGCAAGCCGTGAAGGCGCTCGGGGCTGTGGCAGGAATCAACTACAGAACGACTCCGAATTGGGCGGACGAGGTGCTGAAGCTAACCGACGGCAAGGGCGTGGATCTGCTACTGGATGTGGCCGGTGGCAGCGGCATCAATCAATCGGTCGCAGCAACCAAGGCATCGGGGCGTATTGCGCAGATCGGCTTTTTGACAGGGCAAACCGTTGAACTCAATCTGATGCCACTGATTTTCCGCCAGACGACCATTCGCGGAATCGCCGTGGCGCCGCGTTCATCCTTTGACCGGATGAACGCGTTTCTCAACGAGCACAAGATCCGTCCCGTTATTGATCAGGTATATCCGTTCGAGGACGCACGGAAGGCTTATGAGCATCTTGCGAGGGGAGCATTTGGAAAGGTCGTGATCAAAATCGCTTGATAGTGTTAAGGCGCCGATCTGGCGCCTTTTTCGTCTGGGTCAGCAAATCGCCTTTGTGCTTTGTTGCATGATCAATCCTGTTTCGCGAAGAGAAGAATCCAGGGACAACCCTTCATTCACATTGAGATGAGTGTGGACGATGAGGCCAAACTGGGCCCTACAGATCCATCTCTCTATATTGGCCTTCCAGGATTGTAAATAGAGCGCAAAAATTTGCCCAATCAAAATTCCCCAACCGGCCGCTCACCCAGCCGTTCCACCAGCCTGACGAGATAACCGTCGGGATCCTGAACGATAAATTCGCGCTGGCCGGCTTCCATATTTGCCGCCCTGTACCAAGTGTCTTGGCATTCTCGAAAGAGCGGAAATCCAGCCCGAGCAAGACGTTCCATGACGAGCGTGACAGCGTCGACATCTATCTGCAGGTTGATCCCTCTCCCGAACGGCTTGCTCAGCGGTGCAGTCAGCCACTGCCCGGCGTCCGGGTCGACTTGCTCAAGCATGACTTGGGCACCGTTTAAATCGAGGTAGGCAAACCCATCTTCGCGGCGTTGATAGGCGATGTTGAAACCAAGGCAGTCAACCCAGAACGCCAAGCTGCTATTCAAGTGGGTGACCATCAGTTCCGGGACCAGTTTGTTACGTTCAAACATCAGATGACTTCCATTTCATATGGCTCGTTTTTCCGAGTCGGTAGATCACCGAAAGCGACCACCGCAGTCCCGGCTACCCCTCATCCACCGGCGCAACCATCATCTTCAGGCACTTCAAAAACAGCGGCCGGTACTCCTCCGGCAGGCGTTCCAGCAGTTTCCTTTCCACATCTGCATCACGCGGCAGCACGCGATCCAGTAGCTCTGCGCCTTCAGTGCCGAGGTACAGCTGATAGGCGCGTTGGTCGGTTTTGGCGCTGGTGCGGATCAGCATGCCGGTGGCACACAGGCGTTTGACCATTTCGGCGACCGTGTTGCGATCCATGAACAGGTGAGCGGCGAGTGCGTTCTGGGTCAGGCCGGGGTGTTGCGATACCACGATCAGCGCTGCTTTCTGTCGCGGGGTGATCGATTCGCCGGAAAACTCCGCATTGAACAGTTCTTCCGCGACGAAGTGCGCCCGCCGCAGCAGGTGGGAAACGATGTCTTCCAGGTGAAACTGGTCGACAAGTGTCTGGCTATGGGAAGAAAGCTTTGCGGGCTCTGGCGTGCGTGTGGATGGCATTGGACGTCCGGTCATTCCTTGCGGTGGCGATCCTTGGGGATCGGTAATAAGTACGTGCACGTACTATTTGTCAGGCAAATCAGCCAGTTAAGTATTGGCGTTCCGTTATGACGATACAAGCCTGAAAATAAGAGCCGTGCACGTGCTGATTTTTTATGAAAACCGTTTTAAAAAGTCGTTGACAGCTCCGATGGCCAGTCATAGCATCGGTCTCGTAAAGGACGTATACGTACTTAATGAGAATAAAAAATGACTTGGTCAGCGACCCCGACAACGGCTGTTACATGGACTCCTCTGGTCAGCCGCGCCTTGCCTGCGCCGCATTTTGCCTATAGCCCTGTGGTGCGGGCCGGCGGCTTCGTTTACGTCTCGGGACTAATCGGTCTCGACCCGGCGCACGGCGGCCTGGTAGACGGCGGTATGGCCGCAGAGGTGCAGCAGATCCTGATCAACCTCAGCGAAATGTGCAAGGAGCTGACGATCGGACTGGAGCAATTGATGTTGGTGCGGATCTATTGCGCTGACTTCAGCCAGTTCGGCGTGCTCAATCAGCATTGGCAAGCCTTCTTCGAAGGGCGCACCCCACCGGCGCGGACTTCGCTAGGGGTTGCGGCGTTGCCGCTGGGGGCGTTGGTTGAAATGGAATTCCAGTTCGCGATTGATTCTTCACTGCCTTGATGCAACACAAAAAGAACAGGAGAAGCGACATGGCAAACGGTGAAATTATCAGCGGGTTTCTGGCCCCTCATCCTCCTCACATTTTGTATGCGGAAAACCCACCCCAGAACGAACCGCGCTCCCAGGGCGGCTGGGAACAATTGCGCTGGGCCTATGAGCGGGCGCGCGCCAGTGTCGAGGCGTTGAAGCCGGATGTATTGCTGGTGCACTCGCCGCACTGGATCACCTCCGTGGGGCATCACTTCATCGGTGTCGAGCACCTGGCCGGGCGCTCGGTCGACCCGATCTTTCCCAACCTGTTTCGCTTCGACTACTCGATAAAATTCGACGTAGAACTGGCCGAGGCCTGCTGTGAAGAAGGCCGCAGGGCAGGGCTGCAGACCAAGATGATGCGCAATCCGCGTTTTCGTGTCGACTACGGCACCATCACCGCACTGCATATGATCCGTCCGCAGTGGGACATACCGGTGGTGTCGATCTCGGCCAACAACACGCCTTATTACCTGAGCATGGAAGAGGGCCAGGTGGAGATGGATCTGTTGGGCAAGGCCACCCGCGAAGCGATCGCCAAATCGGGCAAGCGCGCGGTGCTGCTGGCTTCCAACACCCTGTCGCATTGGCACTTTCATCAAGAACCGGAGCCGCCTGAAGACATGACTCAGGAGCATCCGCAGAGCCAACTGGGCTATCAGTGGGACATGCGCATGATCGAGCTGATGCGGCGCGGGGAAATGCATGAAGTCTTTCGTCTGCTGCCGCAGTTCATCGACGAGGCGTTCGCCGAAGTGAAGTCCGGTGCGTTCACCTGGATGCACGCGGCCATGCAGTACCCGCAACTGGCGGCGGAACTGCACGGCTACGGCACGGTGATCGGCACCGGCAACGCGGTGATGGAATGGAATCTGCTCAAGGCCGGCCTCGCCCGTGCCGTAGCGGAAGCCGCCTGAACCTCGCGACTCGCAGACCTCTTTTCAAGGTGAACAACCATGACGCTTGTATCGGCTTTTCTGGTCCACGGTAGCCCGCTGCCGCAACTTTGCCCCGATGTGCCCAATTGGCAGCGCTTCCAGCAGGCCATGCGACAGGCCGGCGCCGCCTTGCGTGCCTCTCGGCCCGACGTGGTGCTTGTCTATTCCACGCAATGGTTTGCCGTGCTCGATGAGATCTGGCTGACGCGGCGGCGCAGCGAAGACATTCATGTCGACGAAAACTGGCACGAATTCGGTGAGCTGGCCTATGACTTGTATAGCGATGTGAACCTGGCCAACGCCTGCATCGAGGCCTGCCGGGCCCAAGGCGTGAATGCCCGTGGTGCCGATTATCAAGGCTTTCCGATCGACACCGGGACCATCGTCGCCAGCACCGCGCTCGGTGTCGGCAGCCAAGAGCTGCCGCTGGTGGTGGCGTCGAACAACCTCTACGACAACGCCGAAGCGACCGAGAAGCTGGCCGCAATTGCTGTGGCCTGCGCTGCCGAACAAGGCAAGCGCGTGGCGGTGGTGGGTATCGGTGGTTTGTCCGGGAGCCTGTTTACCAAACCCATCGAAACGCAGGACGACCGCATCGTCCACGCCGAAGAAGATGCCTGGAACCGCAAGGTCCTGGCGCTGATCGAGGCGGGCGATGTCGATGCGCTGCGCGAAGTGCTGCCGGCCTACGCCGCCGAGGCGCGGGTGGACATGGGTTTCAAGCATTTCCACTGGTTGCTCGGCGCGCTCGGCGGGCGTTTCCGGGGCGCCACAGTGCATCACTACGGCGCGTTGTATGGCAGCGGCGCCGCTGTCGTGGAGCTCATCCCCTGAGGGGTTGAACGAGCAGGTGCGCGATCTCGCTCGAAACCGCTGCTGAAGCGCGCCGCATCAATCTTTTTCCGTAGACCGTTTGCGTTGCCGGTGCAGCGCAAGCCGTGCATGCCTGTGCCCGCGATTTGTCGGGCCGGGCCTTTGCGAATTCGCGAGCCGGCTGCAGGCTCGCCGTCAGCCGTGTCATTGAGGTCAGTCATGAAAAACTATCGAAATTTTGTCAATGGTCGCTGGGTAGAGAGCCCGCGCACCTTCGAGGACATCAGTCCGGTCGACGGCTCCGTCGTCGCCGTGGTCCATGAGGCTGGCCGCGAGCTGGTGGACGAGGCGGTCAAGGCTGGTCATCGCGCCGTTGCTGGCGCCTGGGGCCGCACCAGCGCCGCTGAACGTGTCGACGTCCTGCGCCGGATCGCCGACGAAATGGAGCGTCGCCAGGCCGATTTTCTCGCCGCTGAAATGGCCGACACCGGCAAGCCGCTGGCGATGGCCTCGGTGATCGACGTACCACGCGGCATCGCCAATTTCCGTACCTTCGCTGATATCCTCGCCACCGCGCCGCTGGACAGCCACCGCCTGGACCTGCCAGACGGTGCCTACGCGCTCAACTATGCCGCCCGTAAGCCACTCGGCGTGGTCGGGGTGATTTCCCCATGGAACCTGCCGTTGCTGTTGCTGACCTGGAAGGTCGCGCCGGCCCTGGCATGCGGCAACGCGGTGGTGGTCAAACCCTCCGAAGACACCCCCGGCACCGCGACACTGCTCGCCGAAGTGATGCAAGCCGCCGGTGTGCCGGATGGCGTGTTCAACCTGGTGCACGGCTTCGGCCCGGACTCGGCCGGCGAGTTCATTTCCCGGCATCCGGATATCAGCGCCATCACCTTCACCGGCGAATCACGCACGGGCACCACCATCATGCGTGCTGCCGCGGAAGGGGTTAAGCCGGTGTCGTTCGAGCTGGGCGGCAAGAACGCGGCGATCATTTTCGCCGACTGCGAGTTCGAGAAAATGATCGACGGCATGATGCGCGCGCTGTTTCTCAACAGCGGTCAGGTGTGCCTGTGCTCTGAGCGGGTCTATGTCGAACGGCCGATTTTCGAGCGTTTCTGCACGGCGATTGCCGAGCGCATCAAGGCGATGAAAATCGACTGGCCGCACGATCCCGCCACCCAGATGGGGCCACTGATTTCGGCCAAGCATCGCGACAAAGTGCTGAGTTATTTCGAACTGGCGCGTCAGGAGGGGGCGACCTTCATCGCTGGTGGTGGCGTGCCGCGCTTTGGTGACCCACGCGATAACGGCGCCTGGGTCGAGCCGACCGTCATTGCCGGGCTGTCCGACGATGCGCGATCGGTGCGCGAAGAAATCTTCGGGCCGATCTGCCACGTGTCGCCGTTCGACAGCGAGCGTGAAGTCATCGCCCGCGCCAACGACACCCGCTACGGCCTCGCCGCCACCATCTGGACCACCAACCTGAGCCGCGCGCACCGCGTCAGCGAGGCCATGCGCGTGGGCATCAGTTGGGTCAATACCTGGTTTTTGCGCGATCTGCGTACGCCGTTCGGTGGCGCTGGATTGTCGGGCATTGGCCGTGAGGGCGGCATGCACTCGCTGAACTTTTATTCGGAACTGACCAACGTCTGCGTACGTATTGACCAGGAGAGTGAGCAATGAGCGAACAACTTCAACGGGTCGCCGATCTGCTCGACCAAGCGGCCACAAGCGGCGAACCAGTGCAGCCGGTGCGTGACCAGTTGGCCTCGATTGCCGACGCTTACCGGGTGCAGCAACTCAACACCCAGCGCCAGGTGCACGCCGGGCGGCGTATCACCGGGCGCAAGATCGGCCTCACCTCGCATGCGGTGCAGCAGCAGTTGGGCGTGGATCAACCGGACTTCGGCACCTTGTACGACAGCATGGAGGTTACCGACGGCGAGTCGATCGCCTGGCCGCGCCTGATGCAGGCCAAGTGCGAGGCGGAAGTGGCGCTGGTGCTGGAGCGCGATCTGGACCGCGAAAATATCGTGCTGAGCGATTTGCTCGCGGCCACCGCGTATGCATTGCCAGCCATTGAAGTGGTCGGTAGCCGCATCGCCAACTGGAACATCAGCATTCTCGACACCATCGCCGACAACGCCTCGGCCGGCCTGTACGTGCTCGGCCAGCGGCCGGTGAAACTTGCCGATCTGGATTTGCGTCTGGCCGGCATGGTCATGGAGCGCCAGGGTGAGCCCGTATCTTTTGGCGTCGGTGCGGCATGCCTGGGTCACCCCTTGAATGCCGCGTTGTGGCTGGCGCGCACGCTGGTCGACATGGGCACGCCACTGCGTGCCGGCGACGTGGTGCTCAGCGGTGCCCTGGGACCGATGGTCAGTGTCGGGCCCGGTGATGTTTTCGAGGCACGCATTCAGGGTCTGGGCAGCGTCCGGGCCTGTTTCGAACCCGCCAATTGAGGTGATCCGCATGAAAATCCAACGTATTGCCCAGCGCCTCGATGAGGCGGCCCGGCTCGCTCAGGCGACCCTGCAACTCAGCGGTGAAGACACCGTCACGCTGGACGAGGCCTATCAGGTGCAACGCCAGTTGATCGAACAACGCCTTGCCCGTGGCGCGCGTCAGGTCGGCATGAAAATGGGCTTCACCAGCCGCGCGAAAATGGCTCAGATGGGTGTTTCCGATCTGATCTGGGGGCGCTTGACCTCGGACATGTGGATCGAGGAGGGCGGCAGCATCGATTTGTCGCGGTATGTGCACCCGCGTGTCGAGCCGGAGGTGTGCTTTCTGCTCGGCAAGCGCTTGCAAGGGCAGGTGACACCGTTGCAGGCATTGGCAGCAGTCGAAGCCGTCGCGCCGGCGCTGGAGGTGATCGACTCGCGCTACCGCGATTTCAAGTTTTCGCTGCCTGACGTGGTCGCCGACAACGCTTCTTCTTCCGGCTTCGTGGTCGGTGGCTGGCAGCGGCCCGACATTGATCTCGACAACCTCGGGCTGGTGATGAGCTTCGACGGCCGCGAGGTGGAGATGGGCAGCACGGCGGCGATCCTCGGCGCTCCGGTGCGTGCGTTGGTGGCGGCGGCGCGCCTGGCTGCGCAGCACGGCGAAGCGCTGGAGCCCGGCAGTCTGGTACTGGCCGGGGCAGCGACGGCCGCCGTGGCGTTGCGTCCGGGCGTCGCGGTGCGTTGTGAATTCCAGCATCTGGGCAGCGTGGCGTTCCAGACGCTGCGCGAGGAGTAATGCCATGAGCGACAAAGCGCAAACCCGTGCCCGCGTGGTCGAGGGCAAAGCCACCCCGTTGGGCGCCTTTCCGCACGTCAAACGCGCCGGTGACTTTCTGTTCGTTTCCGGCACCAGCTCGCGGCGTCCCGATAACAGCATCGCCGGTGCCGAGCCGGATGCCACTGGGCGCGTGCGTCCGTGCATTGAGGTGCAGACCCGCGAGGTGCTGAACAACATTCGCGACATTCTGCGCAGTGTCGATGCCGACCTCGAAGACGTGGTCGAGGTCTGCAGCTATCTGGTCAACATGAACGATTTTGCTCAGTACAACCAGGTCTACGCGCAGTTCTTCGACGCCGACGGCCCGACGCGCACCACCGTAGCCGTGCACCAGTTGCCCCACCCGCATCTGGTCATCGAAATCAAGGCCGTGGCCTATAAGCCATTGCGCTAAACCCACTCATCGAATGCGGGCCGCAGCCGAGGCGGTGGCCTTCACTCGACAGGAGAAGAACAGATGTCATCTGCTCGCATTCCCGTGGCAATCATTGGCTCGGGCAACATCGGCACCGATCTGATGATCAAGATCCTGCGCAATTCCGACTTGCTCGAAGTGGCTGCGATGGTCGGCATCGACCCGAGCTCCGACGGTCTGGCGCGAGCCGAACGTCTTGGCGTACCCACTACCGCAGAGGGTATCGACGGACTGCTCGCGCTGCCCGATTTCAAGAAAATCCGTATCGCTTTTGACGCCACTTCGGCAGGTGCGCACAAGGTGCATGACGCCAGACTGCGCGACCATGGTGTGCGCGTCATCGACCTGACCCCGGCCGCGCTTGGGCCTTTCGTGATTCCGGTGGTGAACTTCGCCGAGCATGCCGAGGCGCCGAACCTGAACATGGTCACCTGCGGCGGTCAGGCGACCATTCCGATCGTGCATGCAGTGGCGAGCGTGGCCCCGGTGTATTACGCCGAAATCGTCGCGGCGATTTCCAGCAAATCCGCCGGCCCCGGCACCCGCGCCAATATCGACGAGTTCACCGAGACCACCTCTCGCGCCATCGTCGAAGTGGGCGGAGCCGCCCGTGGCAAAGCGATCATCGTCCTCAACCCGGCCGAACCGCCGCTGATCATGCGCGACACCATTTACTGCTTCGTGCCGCCGGATGCCGACACCCAGGCAATCGCCGCCGCCGTCGAGGCGCGCGTCGCTGAAGTGCGTCGTTATGTGCCGGGTTATCGACTCAAACAACAGGTGCAGTTCGAGCACTTCGGCGATGACAACCGGCAAAACATCCCCGGCCTGGGCTGGAGCACCGGCATCAAGGTCGCGGTGTTCCTCGAAGTGGAAGGGGCGGGGCATTACCTGCCGGCGTTCGCTGGCAACCTCGACATCATGACCAGCGCGGCGTTGACCGTCGCCGAACGTATTGCCCAAGCGCAACTCGTCGCTGAAGGGGTGGAAAAATGATCGACAAGAACCGAAGAGTCCACGTTTCCGATGTCACCCTGCGCGACGGTATGCATGCCGTGCGTCACCGCTACAGCCTCGAACAGGTAGCAACGATTGCCCAGGCGCTGGACGACGCCGGCGTCGACAGCATTGAAGTTGCGCACGGCGATGGCTTGCAGGGTTCGAGCTTCAACTACGGCTTTGGCGCACACACCGATCTTGAGTGGATCGAGTCGGCGGCGGCGGTGGTCAAGCGTGCCCGCATTGCCACCCTGTTGCTGCCGGGGATCGGCACCGTGCACGATCTCAAGGCTGCCTACGACGCTGGCGCGCGCATCGTGCGCGTGGCCACCCACTGTACCGAAGCCGACGTGTCCCGCCAGCACATCGAATACGCCCGTTCGTTGGGTATGGACACCGTCGGTTTCCTGATGATGAGCCACATGCAAACCCCCGCCGGGCTTGCCGCGCAAGGCAAGCTGATGGAAAGCTACGGCGCGCAGTGCATCTACGTGGTGGACTCGGGCGGGGCGATGAACATGTGGGACATTGCCGAGCGCTTCAAAGCCCTCAAGGACGTGCTCGACCCGGCTACCGAGACCGGCATGCATGCCCATCACAACCTCAGCCTCGGCGTGGCCAACAGCTTGATTGCCCTGGAAAACGGCTGTGATCGCATCGATGCCAGCCTCACCGGTATGGGCGCCGGGGCCGGTAACGCCCCGCTGGAAGTATTCATCGCCGCGGCCGAGCGCATGGACCTGAACCACGGCTGTGACGTGAAAAAGCTGATCGATGCCGCCGAAGACATCGTCCGCCCGTTGCAGGAGCGAGTGGTGCGGGTCGACCGCGAAACGCTCGCGCTGGGTTATGCCGGGGTTTATTCAAGCTTCCTGCGCCACGCCGAAGCGGCCGCCAGCAAATACGGCTTGTCGGCTTTCGACATCCTCGTCGAGCTGGGCAAACGCCGGATGATCGGCGGCCAGGAAGACATGATCGTCGACGTCGCCCTCGACATGCTCAAGAAGACCTGAGGGGCTTATCAGCAAGTTGTTGGACCAGGGCCCGCAGGTGATTCGGGCCTGACCGGGGGCGGCTGCGCTTGTGAAAGGTCAGCGCCTGCCTGGTTCTTTCCGCCAATCAATGGGTAGACACGATGAACAATAACAAGAGTGCGGTAAGCCCATCTCTCGTCACCGCGCGGCTGTTGTTGGGCTGCTCGCTGACCGCGCCGGCCGCGCTGACCCTCGCCACCGAAGGTGGCGGCTCCATGTACCCTATGGGTGCCGAGAACTACTTGTCCGGCGCCATGCCGCCACCGGGTCTTTATGGCACCGTCTATGCCCAGCACTACCGCGCCGATCGTTTGCGCGGCAATGACGGGCGGCAGCTGCCAGTGGACTTCCGCCTGCGGGCCGATGTCATCGCACCGCGCGTCGTGTGGGTCACCGAGCAGAAGGTGTTGGGCGGCAGTCTCGCGTTCCATGCCATCGCGCCACTGGTCCAGCTGAAGGTCTCGCTCGATGGCGCGAGTCAGCGCAAGCGCGAGCTGGGCGACATCACATTCGGTCCCGGCCTGGGCTACCACTACAGTGAAAAAATGCATGCCGCCTATGGCATCGATTTCTTCGCCCCCACGGGACGTTTTGATCGCGACGATCTGGTTAATATCGGCCGTAATTACTGGACCGTGCAACCGGTGGCGGCCTTCAGCTACGTCGATCCGAACGGGCTGAACATCGACATCAAGACGATGTACGACTTCAACCTGCGCAACCACGACACGGATTACCGCTCCGGCCAGGAGTTGCATGCCGACTATGCCATCGGCTGGGGCTTGCGCAATGGCTGGGTGCTCGGTGTGGGCGGCTACGTGTACCGGCAGACCACCGACGACGATGTCCGCGGTGAGCGGGTCGAAGACAATAAAGGCCGCGCATTCGCAATCGGCCCATCGATCAAATACAGCAGTCAGCAGGGTTGGTTCGTGACCGCAAAGTGGCAGCAGGAGCGCGCGGTGCGCAATCGTGCCGAAGGCGACGCCTATTGGCTGAAGCTGGTTTTTCCGTTCTGACCTCTTGCCGAACGATTGCCCATGGCGCTGTCCCCCAAGAATCCCCGGAGCATGCCTGTATGAAAACCCCGATCTATCAACGTTTTACCACGACGGCGCAGCTTGACGAGCAGTACGACATCGAGGCCTCGGTGAAAGACTTCGATGGTTATGTTCAACAGTTTATCGAGCAAAGCCAGATCGCACGCGCCCAACTGCCCAACAGGCTGGATGTGCCTTATGGCCCGACTCTGGACGAAACCTTCGACGTGTTTTTTCCCCAACAGGCAACCCCCGAAACCTTGCGTCCGGCAGTGTTCTTCGTCCATGGCGGTTACTGGCGGGCGACCACCAGCAAGGAGTGGAGCTTCGTGGCGAGGGGCTTGGCCGCACTGGGTGTGGTGACGGTGGTCGAGAACTACACCCTGGCGCCGAAAGTCACCATTGCCGAGATCGTGCGCCAGCATCGCTCGGCCTTCAGCTTCCTGTGGCGCAACGCCGAACGGTTCGGGATTGATCTTGAGCGCATCGTGGTGGTCGGGCATTCGGCAGGTGCCCACGGAGTGGCGGAGCTGCTGGCGACCGATTGGGTGGGTGACTATGGCCTGCCGGCCCAACCCTACCGAAGCGCCATCGCTGTCAGCGGGGTGTTTGACTTGCGTCCGCTGCCGCATACCTTCCTGGCCTCGACGATTGATTTCACCTGGCAATCGGTCGAGTCGCTGAGCCCGATATTGCACATTCCGGCGCGGCTGCCGCCCCTGATGCTGGCCTACGGGCTGCGCGAGACAGACGAATTCCGCCGCCAGACGACTGACTATGCCTGCGCTTGCATTGAGCACGGTGCACCGGCCGAGCTGCTCGCGCTGGACTCAGACCATTTCAACATCCTCGACGACCTGGCGGCAGGCAGCGGACCCATGGTGCAGTGGATCACGCGATGGCTGAGGCTGGACGCCGCTCGAGACTGAATCCGCGAGCGATTTTTGTCTGGTTGTGTCTGTTCTTTTTTGCTCGCTGAGCGCTTTGGCCTGTTCCAACGATGCTCTGCGAAACCGACTCAGAACAACCTGGCTGTCAACTTTCAACACAAGGTAAGGTTCCCAATGAAAAACAAAATTGCAGTGTCGGTATTGCTGGCCTCTGTGGCCTTCGGTCTGCAGGCCGCAGAGAACAACGTTGTCTGCCAAAAACCACTGCCGCTGTCGGCGCCTCAAGATGAATGGTCACTGTTTCAGGAAACGGTAAAACGCGCGCCCGCGGTCATGAGCGATGTGCACCGTGAATATTATGGCAAAGGCCTGGATAACTTTGGCGACCTGCGTTTACCCAAAGGCAAAGGGCCGTTTCCGGTTGTAGTGGTCGTTCACGGTGGGCGCTGGAGCGCTGATGTCAGTCTCGATTACATGGCGCCGGTCGCGGATCTGCTGACCAAGGCTGGCTTCGCGACGTGGAACATCGAATACAGCCGTGTGGGCAGTTATGGCGAATGGCCGAATTCTTTCAAAACGGTCGCTAGCGCGGCGGACAAGTTGCAGGAGCTGGCAAAGACTTATCCGTTGGATTTGAAGAAAACGGTCACCATCGGTCATTCATCGGGGGGCATTACGCGCTTTGGCTGGCCGGTAGAAGCCTGTTGAAGCCGGAGTCTGAACTGTATGCCGCAAACCCGTTGAAAGTCTCCGGCGTGGTCGTGCTTGATGGTGTGGTCGATCTGGCCTGGTATTCGACCCTGCCACGCGGCGATGTTCAGGCCAAGGTATTAGGCAATATTCAAGGTGAGGCGCTACAGAAGCGTTTACAGGAAGTCTCCCCGGCGCAAATGCCGCTGGTAAAAGTCCCGCAAGTATTCATCACCAATCAGAGTGACCGTTTTCCCTCCGTTCGCGATTACGTGAAGCGCGCAACGGCTGCCGGCGTGCAATCGCGGTATGACGCGCTGTGTGATTCCAATCACTTTGCGCCCGTGAACACGGCCAACGCGGAGATGGCGGAGAAGCTGGTCAAGTATGTGTCCGAACTGTCCCGGTAAGGTCTTGGTTAACTGACTATCGGTCGCTTCGTAACAATCCGCTGTCGGCATATAAAAATAATAAAAGTTGAGGGTTATCCCTATGTGGCTTCCTGTAAAGAGTGGAGCTGTGCTGGCGTGTGTCTTGCCAGGCATGCTACTGAGTGTTGAAGCGCTGGCGGACAGTTCCGACAGCGGTTTTTTAAAGGGAAGTTCTCTGACACTGGATACCCGGCACTGGTATTCCAAAGAGATCGGCAGGCGTGACACGGTCTACCGTTATCGTACCGATGACGGGCCTCGGGTTTCGCATGACCGAGTCGCCTGGCAACAGGGCTTCAAGCTGGGCTTTATCTCCGGGTACACACCCGGGACAGTGGGCGTCGGGCTCGAACTCGCTGGGTATTCGGTCGTTGCACTGGAGCGCAACCTTGCTGATGCAGCGGGTGGCAGCAACCGCATGCTGGTCAACAGCGACGGTGATGTTCAGCCGAGCTGGAGCCGCCTGGGTGTTGCCGCGCTGAAGTTGCGAATGGCTGAGTCGGAACTGAAAATCGGCCGTCATCAAGTGGCCAACCCCGTGATGAACTTTTCCGATACACGTACCGTGCCGGCGTCTTTTGATGGATGGTCATTTGAAAACTCATCCATCAAGGGGCTGGTGTTGAAGTCGGGTTATTTCTCGAAAATGGCGCCCCGGTATGCGGCCGGTACAGAGCCTATCGGGCTTCAATATGCAATGCGCCCGGTCAGCAGTGACTGGACCGCCTACGTGGGGGGTGATTACACCAGTGCGGGCGGGTTGCAGAGCAGTATCTACGTTTCACGTATCAAGGATATCTGGGATCGAGAATATTTAGGCCTGAGCCGGGACTTCAAAACAGGGGATATGAAAACGTCCGTGAAGTTGTCGGCTTACAACACGCAATCCAGCGGAAAACAAGAGGCTGGTTATATCGATCAACAGGCCTATGGCCTGGCGGTTACACCCAGCTACAAGAACCATACAGTCGAGTTCGGCCTGCAGAAAATTGTCGGTGATGAATTCTTCGATTACGTCAAAGAGTCGAATGCCATTTCGTTGCCCAACACCATGGTTTCCTATTTCAACGGGCCGAACGAAACCTCGTTTCAGGTGAAATATATCAATGACTGGGCGGCTTACGGCGTGCCGGGCTTCAAAAGCATACTTTGGCATACACGCGGCTGGGGGATTGACGGCACCGGTTACAACGCAGGCCGCAAAGGTGTTTATACGGCTTCACCGCTGCAGGATAACGAGCACCATTACGAAACCGGGGTTTTCGCCAGTTATACGTTCCAGGGAACAGAGCTGAAGGGGGCCAATGTCCTTGCCGGTTACGCCTGGCATCGCGCAAGCAGTCATCAGGTCGAGGGCAACTTCGACGAGCTTCGAGTCATCGTGAAAATACCGGTGTCGTTGTTCTAAGATTTCAACGCATCGTGCTTGGCCTGGTGGATATGCAACCTCCTGCCGCGCCTCTTCGGGTGCGCGGCGGGAGTGTTTCGGCATTCACCCAGGCAATGCGAGATGAACCGCGTTCTTACGCCCCAAACGTAGCCCCCCGCGTATTCACAAACAACGAATAAATCGAGTGACTGCTGGCCATGAACAACCGATTGCCTTCGCGCCCGCCGAAGCACAGGTTCGGGCAGCGTTCGGGTAGCGAGATGTGCCCGATGGCCTTGCCTTGCGGATTGAACACGCGCACGCCGTCGAGTTTTTCCAGGTCGGCTTTCGGGTCGCCGTTGCCGCCCCAGCCGCACCACAGGTTGCCGGCTTCGTCGCACTTGATGCCGTCGATGGCGGCGTAGTCCAGGCCTTCGATGTGTTTGCGGCGTTCGCCCAAGGTGCCGTCGTCTTTCACGGCAATCGCCCAGATCAGGCGATTGGGTTTGGCGCGGCCTTCGACGACGTAGAGGTTTTTTTCATCGGGGGAAAAGCACAGGCCGTTGGGGCCGCTGAGGTCGTCGATCACGCGGGTGACCTTTTTGCTCTCGCCGTCGATGCGGTACACGGCGTGCGGCTGGGTCGGGGTGATTTTGTGGCCTTCGTAGTTGTTGCCGGTCTGGAAGGGCGGGTCGGTGAACCAGATCGATCCGTCACGTTTGCAGACGACGTCGTTGGGCGAGTTGAAGGGCTTGCCGTCGAAGCTGTCGGCCAGCACGGTGATCGTGCCATTGGCTTCGGTGCGGGTGATGCGCCGGCCTTCGCTGGTGGTGGTCGAGCCTTCGCAGACGATCAGCCGGCCCTGGCGATCACGGCACATGCCGTTGGAGAAGTTCGAGTGGTCGCGGTACACGCTGAAGGTGTCGGTGATTTCGTCCCAGCGCATGATGCGGTTGTTGGGGATGTCGCTGACCAGCAAATAGCGGCCATCACCGACCCACACCGGCCCTTCGGCCCAGCGCATACCGGTGGCGAGTTTTTCGACGCTGGCGTTGAAAATCCGCAGCTCCATGAAGCTGTCGTCGAGGATGTGAATCAGCGGGTCGGGGTAGCGTTGACTCAACGGTTCGGCGGCATCGGCGAGTCGGCTCAGGGCGCCGCTGCCGACGGCGGCGAGCGTGGCGGAAACCGCCAGGGACTGTTTCAGGAAGCTGCGGCGGGTGTTGCCTTGCGCTTGATCAAGGCTGTCAGGCAGGGCGGACAGGGATGAGTCCATGTAGCGATCTCCGTGGTTTTATTGTTTTTCGGGAGATGCATTAATACCCTCTGGTAGGACATCGTACAAGTTGCCCATTACGCGAGCGGCGGGGGTTTTTGAATTCGAATCATCTGATTTCCATTCCAGAAGTCTCGTTTTGCCACGCGGTTATGACGCAAAAAGACAAGACTTCGAGGTGGCAGTGCACACACGCGCATGTGCTCAAGTGCTCACGCGCCATTCGCAGGACTCGCCCACTGCCCGACAAAATCGGCAACCTTGCGCGCAATGTCACTCTCAACCGTCCGCAGCCGCAGAACAGGAATGCCACTTTTGGCCAGGATCTCGTTTTTCATGGCGTCCCGAGCTGCCTGCACGGGGTGATCATGGTAGCCACCGTCGACCTCGATCACGCCTACCGGTTGCTTGCCCACTTTGAAATAAATCACCAGATCGCAACTGGCGCGCCTCATGAATGCGCGCTGGGCTTGCGTCCAATAGAGGCCGACCGGCGATGCAAGTTTCTCCAGGCGGATTTGCGTGTGGTACTTCAATGCCCGACACGCCGGGGCTGACAGCGCTTCGCGCAGTAGCTGTGTGGCGATCTGTTCGGACTTATAGCGTGAATCCTCCGGGCGCAAGCGGGCGTTCAGGCGTGCCAGCGACTGGTCATATTCGCGGTACAGCAAGTCGAATGCCGACACCACCGGGGCGCGGACGATGTGCTCGTCCTGCGCGTAGTAACTGATGTAACGGATCAGCGCGGCAATGTGGCCATTGTTGTCAGTGAATACCTCATCGCCAGTCACCAGCGTGAAGCGATTTTTAGCCCGTGAAACGGCCACATTGATCATGCGTGGGTCGTCGACGAAATCCAGGCGTCTTCGCGCCTGGTTGTAGCGTTTTTTGTCCAGCACAGTGGAGAAGACGATCTCGTCGCATTCGCGGCCCTGAAACTTGTGCACGGTGTCCTTGACGAAGTCCGTCGGCAAGTGCGTGTCGGACAGGTTGACTTGCGCGCGGAACGGGGCGATGTAACCGCGACCTTCGCCATCTATTCCCACCGCGTGCTCCTGGTCCTCAAGCACCTTCAGCAACGAGTCGAGTTCGCGCAGGTTGGTGTTCTGCCTGGCGTGGTTGCCCTTGGCTGTCACCACCAGACGCAGGGGCGCTTCGCCCTTGTCCTCGGTCATCGGCACCAGCGCATTGTCGTAGAACTGCTGGTTGCAGAACTGGATGATTCTCGGATGGCAGCGGTAATGTTCTTTCAGCAACGTTCGGGGTAGCGCGTCCTGGAACACCGCAATGCACGATTCCAGCAGGCTGTATCGCTCGCAATCGTAGCCCGCAGCGGGCGCCTCAAGCCCCAAAACCACCGGAATATGCGGCAACTGGCGGTTGTCTCCGACGACAATCAGGTTCTTCGCGCAGCCCAGTGGCAGGATGCCCGGGACGATGTCCTGCAACGAGGCTTCGTCGATGATCACGTAGTCGAGCACCGCTCCCGGCGCGATTGAGTTGACGATGGAGTGCGTCCCGCTGCCAAGGATAGGGAAGCGCTGCACGAAGGCATCGAAATGCTTGCAGTAGGTTTTGACATCGAAGCTGTCAGACGGCGGTTCCTGACGTTGCAGATGTTGCTTCAAATGATGCATGGACGCTGTAGTCAATTCGTTCAGCAGAGTGGTGAAATTCGCCCGTGCCAACGATTCACGGCACGCCCGCAACTGCGCTTCCTTGTCCCGCAAGGATTGGTCGTAATAGTGCATCTGCAATGCGTGGAAAACGGCCATGCGCGTCTCGCCCTCGGCGAATGGCCTGGTGCGCAGGATTCTGAATTTGAACAGCAGCTCGATGCGATCCTTGAAGTGAATGCGCTGCTCGCCGAGGTAAGCCAGGTAGGCCATGAGGTCGGCAGTCTTGCGCGGTGTCAGGCCGTACTTGTCGAGCGAGCCTGTGACCTTCACATCGCTTTCTGCCTGCCACTGCTGCAGGTAACGGCGCTCGATAAGCAGTTCGTCCAGCTCGATCTGCAGTTGTGCCGCCCTGTTGTGATCGTGCAGATGCTGCTTCAAGCGAGTCAGCAACGTCTGAATCTCATCCAGGGATGGTGCCGGTTCGGGCGCGCTTGATGGCCACGCAGGCAGATCGGCGAAAAAAGCCTTGCGTTTGTCTTGGTTGCCAAGCTTGGCGACGAGGTGGCCCAAGCCGTGTTTTTCCAGCTTTTCGTAGACGTTTTCCACGGCAGCATTGTTGTTGGACAGCACGGCTACGGTCTGTCCACGTAACACGATATTGGCCAGAATATTGAGGATCGTCTGGGTCTTGCCGGTCCCCGGCGGGCCCTCGATCACGCTGATTTGCGCGCTGAACGCGCGCTCGACCGCCTGAAGTTGGCTCTCGTTAAGCCCGAACGGATAGATGAGCCCCTGACCCGGTGCCAGCGTGCCGACGCGCCCCGAACAATAGGCTTGCAAGGCAGTGCCAGCGATGGACGGCAGTGATTCGAGCTGGCGCAGCACATTGCCCGCAATCTCACGATCGGTCTTCGATTGCGCCTGATCCTGTCGGGCATTCGCCACGGTGGTGAAGTAGCGAAATACCAGCGAGTCCTTCATTGATGCAGGGGCGGCAAAGCTGATGCCGTCCATTTTGAAGACATAAGGCTTTTTGCCGCCCTGGTAGTGCACGACGGCGTATCGCTCGCCATAAATCGTGGCTTTGGCGATGGGCTTGAGAATCCGGCTACCGGCCTTGTGCAGCATCACATTGGTCAACTCCCGAGTGGGAGAAACCTGGCAATCGCTGAGCGGGTGGCTGGATTTTTCCTTTGAGGGGGAACGACAAGTCAGTTCCAGCGCCTGAGACTGGTCGCTCCAGCGAATCGCCCAGTCGCTGATCGAAGCGGTCTTGTCCTGACCATTAACGTGAATCGAAGCCATCTTCCATATCCCTATGTGCATGACATTCGGCATCCGCGCCGAATACTCCCTTTGCGTGAAGGCGCATATTGCCATCATTGCCTGCAAGGTCGATAGCCAATCATTCCACTGGCAACAATCGACCAACAACGTCTGCTCAAACAACACTTCGTCGGTCCGGCCCCTGACAAACCCAACGAGGTGGAACCGCCGCCTTTGGGGGCGCACCAACCCTAAGCTGCAACCCGACAAAAACGAGGAGGGATTCCAGATGTCAACGCATCCAATTCTGTTCATGGGCGGTTCCGGCGCCATCGGTCATCGTTCCGCCAAAGCCTTGCGCGCGGCCCATCCCGACGTGCCGTTGCTGATCGGCGGTCGTGATCTGGCCAAGGTTCAGCAAGCTGCTGAAGAAATGGGCGGGGCTGAAGGTGTGGTCATTGACGCGGCCGCGGATGATCTCGGATTGGGCGATCGCCCGGTCAGCGCCGTGGCGGTTTTCTATATGGATCACTCGCTGGCCGGGCTGCGTTTCGCGCAGACGCGCAAAGTGCCGCACCTGAGCATTTCCTCTGGCGTATTCGAAATGGCACCGCAAATCGCCCGCTATATTCATGCCCCGGATGCGGCGCCGATCGTGCTCGGTTATGAATGGATGGTCGGTGCCACAACGGTTGCGACGCTGCACCTTGCCAAAGCCTTTGCACGGGTGCGCGATATCCGCATCGACGCCTTGGTCGACGAACAGGACGGTGGCGGGCCGACCGTGGCAACTGACTTCGAACACCTGAACAAAATGCTTCCCGCCGCACTGACCCGACGCGAGGGTGCGTATGTATGGCGTGAGGGCGAGGAGGCGAACGTCAGCTTCCGCGCGCTGGACGGAACATCGATGCAGGCCAGCGGCTTTTCGTCGATCGACGTCGCAGGTCTGGCAGCTGCTACTGACGCACCCAGTGTTCAGTTCAACCTCGCCAGCGGCGTCAGTTCCTCCCGGCGCGCGGGCAAGCCTATGTCGACGGAAATTCTCATCGAAATGGCCGGGGAAGGTCGCAACGGGCAAGCGCTGCATACCCGTCATGCCCTCGTGCATCCGGCCGGCGCCGCAGCGCTGACGGGACTGAGCGTCGCCATGCTGCTGGAGCGACTGATCGGGCTCGACGGTTCAGCGCCCACTGCGCCAGGTCTGTACTTTCCTTATCAGTTGCTGGATGCCGCTGGGTATCTGCAGCGTCTGGGTGAAGAGGGCGGTGAGTTGCTTGAGCTGAGTCAGAACTAAGGCGGATTTTCCGAGCCTGGCAGCGGTTCGAAACCGCAAACAGACCTTTTGAGATTCCTGACTACACTTTCATTCCATCAAGCGTAACGGGAGTTCTCATGAAGAGAGCCATAGGTGCTGCGTCTTTGTTTGCGCTAGGGATGGTGCCGGGCGTTCAGGCTGAAGACTCGGCAGAGCTGGCCAAAAAGGCGCTCAACCCGGTCGCGGCCATGTACAGCCTGCCGGTGCAGTACAACTGGGACCATAAGATGGGCCCGACCGGTGATGGCATGCGCAGCACCACCAACATTCAGCCGGTGCTGCCATTTACCCTCAACGATGACTGGAACCTGATCTCCCGCACGATCCTGCCGGTCATCGATCAGCACGGCCTTGCACCGAACGGCGCGGCGGACAAGTCCGGCGTTGGCGATATCACCCAGAGCTTTTTCTTTTCGCCCAGACAACCCACCGAAAGTGGCTGGATACTCGGCGCCGGCCCGGCAATTCTGATTCCCACCGGCAGCGATGAGCTGCTGAGCAGCGAACAATGGGGAGTCGGCCCGACCGCCGTCGCCCTGAAACAGGAAAACGGCTGGACCCACGGCATCCTCGCCAACCACATCTGGGGACTGGAGGGCAGCCCGCCGGACGACAAGGACAAGGTCAACCAGACCTTCCTGCAACCGTTCCTTTCCTACACCACCAGCACCTTGACCACTTGGGGGTGAACACCGAATCGACGTACAACTGGCAATCGCGGGAGTGGTCGGTACCGGTCAACCTCACTGTGACGCAACTGTTGAAGATCGGCGGGCAACCGCTGACGGTGCAAGCGGGGCCGCGCTACTGGCTCGACAGCCCGGATGACGGGCCGCAAGGGTGGGGGGTGAGGTTTGCGGTGACGTTGTTGTTTCCGCGTTGAGGCTGGGATGACTGAATTATTGGATGAAGCGACTGCGACGTCGCTTCAAAACTGTCGGGACAGACCGAGATGGTTCTGTCCCGCTTGTATCGCTGGACTCAGTAACCTTCCATAAACAACATCGCTTCCAGTTGGCGGACGTTCCAGGTCAAGCCTGAACGCGCATTCAGCGTCAGGATGATGGCCGCCAACAGGCGGTTTGCATCCAGCTGTGCTGGCCAGGAGAGGTAGGCATTGCGCCAAACGGTACGAGGCGTTCGCGGTCGGCTTCCACCCCGACCATTGATTACGCCCAGGTTTGGATACTGCGCCTTGAAGCTGACCAACTCGGAGTCGTTGAAAACTGCCTCGGCAATTGCCACCAACGCGGTAGCTACGCGCGAGTCGTAGATCACAAAGTCATCCGGGTAAAACATGGCGTACAGCTTCGTCCACGCACTGTTCATTGCCGCGGGATGCTGAGCGCTACGCTTAGCCGCGAGCTGCAGGTTACTGATTACTTCTTTCGCATCTTGCGTGGGAACGCGCACTCCGCCCCACTGGCAAATGGTCTCGAACAGCGCCAGCACCGCGCCGGCATTCACGGCGAGATTAACGCTGAGCGCCTGCGCCCGCGCCATGAAACCCTGCAGAACCATTTCGGTGGCTGAAAAATCCACCTTCGGCGAAGGCCAGAAATAACTGCTCAGACGTCCATCCAGCCCTCGCACCGCTTCGGCTGGATAGACCTTCCGCCGGCGGCGATCATAAATCTGGAACGGCTCATTCTGAAGGTAGCAGGCAAAGCGTGCTTCAAAAGGCATCAGTGTGTCGCAGTTGGAAAGCGGTGCGATTTCGCAATCCTGTTCTATTTCTGCTGATATCTCTTGCGTTTCCTCAATACCAAGCAACTCATATAACCCCTCGGCTACCCGCCGATAACGAGCCACTTGTCCGTTGCGTGTCGAATTACCTGTCAGCTCGCAAAGGTTTGCCAACTGCGTGCTGATCGTATTGGCAGCGAAGAAGTCCAGACCGACGCGATAACGTTCGCTGGCGTCTGTGGGGCTTAAATAAATTCTGCGCGCGGTGGTTTTCAGATCAGTAGCGCGAAAGCGTAGCGGGAGTGCGCCGGCGTAAATTTCAAGAGCGATTGCGTCGTGCAGGGCCATGATGCATTCCAAATGCCGGAGAGGGTTGACAAGTGGCACTAGGCTACTACCCATTGCATGCATAAACCAGAGTGGTGAGCGAATGGCTGAACTTTGCGTACCTGAATGGGGGCAGTAGGAACATGACGGTTTCATTCGCCCGGTAGCCGGCATTTGGCTTCCCGCCTGCTGTAACCCACAACACCCATCAGGAAATCCTTAAACGACCGGGTCCATGTACCCAAAAGCATGCAAATTACCAAAAACTTGAAGTACTGATGAAAGTCCGACGAGGGAACCGCTTGCTCGCTCATTCCGACCAGCCCGAGACCCAGCAGGCTGAACAAGAGATTGCTCAGCAAGCGCAGAGCAAGATGCACGACGGACTTGAATCTTATCGTGGACATCCAGCTTTTTGACGATTCGGAAAAGCATGCGTACCAGACCAGATGGAACAGGCTCGAATAGATATAGCTCAGACTAAGCTGTAGTCCGAGGTCAACACTGAAAGTGATTGAAAATGATGAATACAGGCCTTGTAGAAAGACAGCGACGGGACGCGCATATTCGCTAAATGGATAGAGGGCCAAGCCGCCCGCGAGATAAATGATCAAGAAGGCGATGATCTTCATCCTGCACTCCGTTGCATGAATAACCGCTGGGTTGGAAGTACAAAGAACTGTCACACCAGCTTCAGCATTGCCAATCACGTCGACTGACCATTTTGAGGTGGAGCGAGCCGATAGAATAGCCGCGGTCAGCGATTGTGCATTGCGCCGGACTTAGCGCGGAGCGCAATTATCGGTCGCTCTCCTTTCTGTCAGCGTCCCGTGATCAAGCCGACAGCCGCTCTGGAGCGCCAGACAAACCCCAACACCATCAACAACCCCAGCCCCGCCATTGCCGCGCCGGCCAGGGAAATCGCCGGATAACCCAGCCCGGCATTGATCACCGCGCCGCCCAGCGCTGCGCCGATCGCGTTGCCGAAGTTGAACGCGCCGATGTTGACCGCCGAGGCGAGGTTGGGTGCGTCTTTGGCGGCTTCCATGACGCGCATTTGCAGCGGTGGCACCAGAGCGAAGCTGGCGATGCCCCAGATCAGGATGGCGACGGCGGCCGGCAGCGGCCAGCGCATCAGGATGGTGAACGCCAGCAGGACCACAATCAGCGCACTCAGCGAAACGATCAGGGTGCGATCAATCGAGCGGTCGGCAGCCTTGCCGCCCCACATGTTGCCCAGCGTCAGCCCGACACCGAACAGCACCAGCATCGCGGTGATGTAAGCGGTGGAGGCGTGGGTTTCGCTGCTGAGGATCGGCGCGATGTAGGTGAACACGGTGAACATGGCGCTCGAGCCGACCACGGTCAGGGCCAGCGCGCCGAGGACCGGGCCACGGCCCAACACGCGAATTTCCGCCAGTGCTCCGGCGCCTTTCGGGGCCGGCAGGTTGGGCAGGGCGAACCACAGCGCGGCCATGGTGATCACGCCGAGGCCGGTGATGCCCCAGAACGCGGTGCGCCAGCCGAACATTTCGCCAAACCACGCGGCCAGCGGCACGCCGCCGATGGTCGCCAGGGTCAGGCCCATGAACATCGCCGCCACGGCGCCCGCGCGTTTCTGCGGAGCGACCACGCTGGCGGCGACGACCGAGCCGACTCCAAAAAATGCGCCGTGATTGAGTGAGGTCACCACCCGCGCGACCATCAGGCTGTAGTAGTCGGTGGCCAGCGCCGACATCAGATTACCCAAGGTGAAAATCGCCATAAGCCCGATCAGCAAATAGCGTCGCGGGATTCTGCCAGTGGTCAGGGTCATCAGCGGTGCGCCTAGTAGCACGCCCAGCGCATAAGCACTGACCAGCAGCCCGGCGGCCGGAATGGAAACGCCGAGATCGGCAGCAATACCCGGCAACATGCCCATGGGCGCGAACTCGGTAACGCCGATGCCAAAGGCACCAATGGCGAGTGCAACAAGGGGTGGATTGATACGCATGGAAAGTCTCCTCATCTATGCCGCCAATGCTACGATGCGTGCGTTTACGGCGGTAGACCGCGTTTTTGGCAATCACCTTTGCGCAGGAATCACAAATGGACGTCGGTGGTCGATCAGGTGAAATGGACGTGTTCGTCACAGTGGCGCGCGAGGGCAGCTTGTCGGCTGCCGCACGCGCTTTGGGGCTGACACCTTCGGCGGTGAGCCGGATCATCGCGCGCACCGAGCAGCGTCTGGGCACGCGCCTGCTATTGCGCACCACTCGGGCGCTCACGTTTACCGCCGAAGGCGAAGCGTTTTTGCGTGGCGCGCGGCGCATTCTGGCCGACATGGCCGAGGTCGAAGAGGCCATCGCCGATCAAGGCGTGCCGCGAGGCCGCTTGCGGGTCAGCGCCGCCCTCGTTCATGGGCGGCTGGCGATCGTGCCGTTGGTTGCCGCCTTCAGCGCGCGGTACCCGAACATCGTGGTCGACCTCACCCTGGGCGATGAGGTCGTCGACATTCTCGGTGGCCAGGCCGACGTCGCCGTGCGCTTCGGGCATTTGCCGGACAGCCCGTTGACCGCGCGCAGACTCGGCCTCACTGGTCAGGTGGTGGTGGCTTCGCCCGAGTATCTTGAGCGCCACGGCACCCCGCAGGAACCGGAAGACTTGTTGCGACACAACTGCCTGCGTTTCAATTTTCGCCGCGCCGAACCCAACTGGCCGTTCATCCGCGACGGCCAGGTGTTCTCCTTGAAGGTCAGCGGCAGCATCGAATGCAACAGCGGTGAAGCGCTGGCGCAACTCGCGCGGGGCGGCGCCGGCATCGCGCGGATCGGCGAGTTCAGCGTGAAAGAGGATCTGCAGCGTGGCGAGTTGATTTCACTCTTGGAAAGCTGGAATCCGGGCGATGACGAGCCGATCCATGCGGTGTTCGTCGGCGGTCCGGCGATGCCGGCGCGGGTGCGTTTGTTCGTCGACTTTCTGCTGGAGCATTACCGGATGTGAGCACTGGCGTGTGCGGACGATGACCGGGCATCCAGTCGGGTTTGCCAGCGATCTGCGCGGGCGCGTTTGACCAGAAAATCGACGAATGCCCGGGTCTTGGCCGGCAGTAATTTCTGACTGGAGAAGTACAGGTAGATCTGCCCGGCGTCGACATGCCAGTCCGGCAAAACCCGTTCCAGCGTGCCGTCCTGCAGGTACGGCAACACATCCGGCACCGCCAGCAGCGCGACGCCCAGGCCCAGACGCGTGCACTGACACAACGCCTGCGGATCATTGACCAGCAGGCGTGGGGTGATCTCCAGCGGCGCGCGTTGCCCGTCGGAACTCTGCAGCATCCAGCTGCGAACCTTGCCGGTCTGCACCGAGCGCATGGCCAGGTGATCAAGCGTCGCTAGTTGCTCCAGACGCTCGATACGCCCGTGATCGGCCAGATATTGGCGCGACGCCACGAGCATCAAATGGGCCGGAGCGATGGCTCTGGCGACCACACCCTGGGCCAGCTCGATGCCACCACCGATGGCCGCATCGAAACCTTCGGCGATGAGATCGACCTGACGGTTGTCGACCTGCCATTCGGGGATCACTGCGGGATATTGCTGGAGAAAATCGGGCATCAGCGGCAGCAGAAAATCTTTGGCGAACCCCGGCGCCGCGCTCAGACGCAAAATGCCGGAAGGCGCTCCGGCATTGCCGGCGACATCGGCAATCGCGGCTTGCACGCTGTCCAGCCCTGAACCGACATTCGCCAGAAAACGCTCGCCCGCTTCCGTGAGGGTGAGTTTGCGGGTGCTGCGCTGAAACAGGCGCACCCCCAGATTGCTTTCCAGCTGCGCGACGTTGCGGCTGACTGCGGCAGGGCTTAGGCTCAGGCGTCGGGCAGCGGCGGAAAAGCTGCCCGACTCGGCGCTGCGAACGAACGACAGCAGATTGCCCAGCGTTTCCATACCCACACCTTCAAGCATTGATTGAAAGTGATTCTAGTCAGCTCCTACTACTTGTGGAAGATCAAAAAGCGTCTCATAGCTTCATCAACTTCACACACAAATACGAGGCCTGAACATGAACACGATCAGCATTATTGGCACCGGCGCCATCGGCTCGGCCATCGCACGATTGCTCGTCCACGCCGGTCTGCCGGTCAGCATCGCCAACAGCCGCGGCCCGCAGAGCCTTACCGACCTGGCCAACGAGTTGGGGCCGCTGGCGCGACCGGTGACGGCGCAGGAAGCCAGCCGGGCGGATATGGTTTTCCTCGCGGTGAACTGGTCGAAAATCCCCGACGCGGTTCGCGACCTGGGGCCTTGGGACGGGCGCATCGTGATCGACACCAACAACCCGATCGAAGCGCCGCTGTTTCAGCCGGTCGATCTGCACGGCGTACCGTCCTCGCAAGTGATTGCGCAGCTGCTGCCCGGCGCGCACGTGGTCAAGGCCTTCAATCATCTGTTGGCGGCTTTACTGAGCGACCCCGCCGCCGAGGGTGGCAAACGGGTGCTGTTTTACTCCGGTGAACACGCTGCCAGCAAAGAGCGCGTTGCGGCGCTGATCGCCGACCTTGGCTTTTACGGCATCGATCTGGGCGGTGTTCAACAGGGCCTGTTGGCACAGTTTCCCGGCGGCCCGCTACCGGCGCTGAATCTGGTCAAGCATGGCTGACGGCAAGCCCGGGAAACCGGGCTTTTTACGCCCAGATCGCGGTCTCGGTATTGATCTCAGCGACCAGCGTGGCGTTGAACTGGCGCTGCCGATGCAAGTCATCGCGCATCTTTGCGAAGTTGAATCCTTTAGCGCCCAACTCTTTTAGTACCAAGCCTGAAACCCGGTAAACGCCGCAATCGGCACAGTCGACGAGTTGGCCGCCATGGGCCTCGTCGGTCTTCTGGGCTTCGAGTCCGCACAGGTAGCATTTCATGGTTGTTCTCCCGGTTTTGTGATGTTCAGGAGATCGTCTTGCGAAGAGGGAAGTTTCATTCAGCTGAGAAAGGCCGGTATTCAGAACGCTGGTCACTAGGAATTTTCCTACATGTCGGTGGGACGCAAGCTACAGGTTCATTCCCTCCGTTTGCCGATAATCCGCCCTCTGCTGGCAACGCTGCCAGTCAAATCTCCACGTGCGGAAACGCTGGGCAGCGAACGCCCATCGTTTCATCTACGAGGGCATGCACGCATGAACATCGGATCACGACTGCTGGGCTGGCTCGGCGCATCTTTACTGGTAACGGCGACCGCACCGGCGATGGCCGCCTGTACCTGGAACTCCAGCGACTGGACGCCCAAGCAACTGACCCTCAATGCCGGAACGGTGTTTGCCCCGCGTGACGTCCCGGTCGGCACGACTTTGAATACGACGGGAGGCATCCGCGATCTGCCGTTTGGCGATCGGCTGGTCTGTGGCTTGCGAGCGACGTACAGCACCGCGCTGGTCGGCCCGGTCGTCACCAACATTCCGGTCGATACCATCAACGTGCCGGCCGGCTCGATATTGCAGACCAACGTGCCGGGGGTGGGCCTGGCGATGTACATGACCGGGTTTGCCTCGCAATGGCAAATGCCGGTGGGCAATCCGGCGCGGTTCGTGCCGTTTACACTGACGCTCAATATCCCCACAGCGGTCAGCGGCATGGCGTCGGTATTGGTGCGTTATGCGTTGATCAAGACCGGTGACATTCCGCCCGGCACGCACACCATCAATCAACTGGCCGCGACCGGCACCACAGATCGTGGGCATATTTTCGATCTGAACTTTACCGCCACCGTGACCGTGGCAGGCTGTTCGATGCCGGCTGCCCCCGGCAATCAGATCGACGTACCAATGGGGACCTGGGAAAAGCGCGTATTCAATGGCAAGAACTCGACCACCCAGGCGCAGCCGTTTGCGATCACGCTCAACTCGTGCATTGCCGGTAGCAACTACCCGTCGAACACCAACGGTTATTTCAACGGCAACTATGCCAACATCCAGATCGATGGCAACAAGACCTCGACGATCATCGACGCGGCCAACGGGGTGTTGAGTCTGTCGAGCGATTCGACGGCGCAGGGTGTGGCGATTCAGATTTTGCGCGATAACGGTACGCCGATGAATCTGGGGCTGCCGGTGCGCCTTACTCGTGTCGTCAATGGGGTGACTTCGGTGCCGCTGAAGGCCCGCTACATTCAGACGGGTGAGGGGCCGACGCCGCAGCCGGGGACGGCTAATGGTTATGCCAGTTTTACGGTGACTTATCGTTGATTCTGTATTGAACAGACCGGGTACATATCCATTGCTGCGGTAACGGCGGCTTAGGGTTTCGCCCTTACGGCGAGGCACTTTTTCCAGACGCCGAAAAAGTACCCAAAAGGCTTGCTCCTGCGTTCGGCCCTCGCAGGCTCGGGTTCCTTCGCTCCGGGATCGATCCGGGCGCAACGGCTACGGTTTGCTTCGCTGCACCTCCTTCCGCTGTGTACGACTGCGTCGTACGGTCGCTGCGCTCCCACGCCCGGATCGATCCCTGCGCTCAGCCTTCCGATGTCGCTGGTTAGGCAAGATCAAGATCAAGGGCACGCGAGCTAACGCTCATTGTTGAGTGGTTAGAAGCGTCGCATGGCTTGAGATTTTCGGTGGATTCGCCCCTCACCCCAGCCCTCTCCCCCTGGAGAGGGAGCCGATTTGTGGGCCGTTCAAAATCTGCATTCGACTCGGTATTTCATGTCGGCGTATCACTCCAATTCACCACGGTCAGTCCCCTCTCCCTTTGGGAGAGGGCTAGGTGAGGGGCTTTTGATTTTCAGCCTCCAATCCTCCAACGCGCCGGTGATCAAGATCAACAGCAAGCGAGCTGACACTTGGCCGAGGGCCTACTGGACGCTAGGGAAGGGCAGGCGAATACGCTGCGATCCCTGAGAAAATTCCTACAACTCAACGGGAAGCCGACTCTTCGATGAGCGCTTTCTGCTACCCATAATCACGCCCATCGTTGGCAAACGCCAACAACGTCCGGGTGCAGTCAGCCTGCATTCAGCGGCCGTTTTCTTCTCAGCAGGGCAAGTCCAATGAAGATCGGTTTACAGATGCTGGGCGGTGTTGGCGCCGCGGCGTTGATGTTGGTGGCGGCACCCGCAATGGCGGAGTGCACGTGGGCCTCGGGTAACAATTCCGTGAAGCAGTTGACGCTGACCGGCGGCACGGTGTTTGCGCCGCGTGACGTGCCGATCGGCACGACGTTGAACACCAACAGCACCATGCGCCAGCTCAATTTCGGTGACACGCTGGAGTGTTACGGCTCGGCGATTTACAACACCACGTTGATCGGTCCGGTGGCAACCAACATTCCGGTAGACGTTTTTAGGGTCCCGGCCAATGCCTTGTTGCAGACCAACGTTCCCGGCATTGGCCTGGCCATTTACATGACCGGTTTCGCCGCAGCCTGGAATCCACCGCCGGGGAACCCGAGTCGTTTCATTCCATTCAACATGAGTCGCACAGCTGCCAGCACGGCAACCATGAACCAGGCGATGATGCGATACGCGCTGATCAAGACCGGCGAAATCGCCCCTGGCACCCATACCATCAATCAGCTCGTCGCCACCGGCACCTCTAACATGGGGCCGATGTTCGATTTGACGTTTACCGCCACCGTGACCCTGGCCGGCTGTTCCATGCCTGCCTCGCCGGGCAACCAGATCAACGTGCCGATGGGTAACTGGGAGAAACGTGTGTTCAACGGCAAGAATTCCACGACCCAGGCGCAGTCGTTCGCGATTACGCTGAACTCGTGCATTGCTGGCAGTAACTACCCAGGGAACACCAACGGTTATTTTTCCGGTAACTACGCCAATATTCAGATCGATGGCAACAAGACTTCGACCATCATCGACGCGGCCAACGGGGTGTTGAGTCTGTCGAGCGATTCGACGGCGCAGGGTGTGGCGATTCAGGTTCTGCAGGATAACGGTACGCCGATGAATCTCGGGCAGCCGGTGCGGCTGACGCGGATCGTCAATGGGGTGACCTCTGTGCCGCTGAAGGCTCGTTATATTCAGACGGGTGAGGGGCCGACGCCGCAACCGGGGACGGCTAATGGTTATGCCAGTTTTACTGTGACTTATCGTTGATTCTGTATTGAACAGACTGGGGACATATCCGTTGCTGCGGTAACGGCGGCTTAGGGTTCCGCCCTTACGGCGGGTCACCTTTTCAGACGCCAAAAAGGTAACCCAAAACGCTTGCTCCTGCGTTCGGCCCTCGCAGGCTCGGGTTCCTTCGCTCCGGGACCGATCCGGGCGCAGCGGCTACGGTTTGCTTCGCTGCACCTCCTTCCGCTGTGTCTGGCTGCGCCAGACGGTCGCTGCGCTCCCACGCCCGGATCAATCCCTCCACTCAGCCTTCCGATGTCGCTGGTTAGGCAAGATCAAGATCAAGGGCACGCGAGCTAACGCTCATTGTTGAGTGGTTAGAAGCCTCGCATGGCTTGGGATTTGCGGTGGATTCGCCCCTCACCCCAGCCCTCTCCCCCTGGAGAGGGAGCCGATTTGTGGGCCGTTCAAAACTTGCGTTCGACTCGGTATCGCAGGTTGGCGTATCTCTCGCATCCACCACGGTCAGTTCCCTCTCCCTCCGGGAGAGGGCTAGGTGAGGGGCTTTTGATTTTCAGGCTGATTCCAAGCCTCAGCCGTCTATCTCTCCGGTGATAAAGATCAAAAGCAGTCTGCCCTCGCCACACTTTCCCAAACCCTCACAACACCTGTAGCAGCCCACTTGCCGAAGGTCGGAAATGGCTGCCTGTCATTACCTCTTCAGTAGGAAAAGTCCTACAAACGCACGGAATTTGCCTACATAGCCAACCCTGTCCGATCTCGATAATGGACCCAGACGAAACGCGTTGTGACTTACACCTAAACAGTCGAGAGCGCGTCGTTTATCCGTCCCGAAGCCTGCTTGAGGCGAAGGACATACCATCATCATTCTGGATGTGATCATGAAAAATTTTGCTCTCAAAGGTTTGTCTCTGGCGCTGGTCATGGCCGCTGCTTCGCAGGCTGCTCTGGCGGCTGACGGTGAAATCAACTTCGTCGGCAGCGTGACCGATAACACCTGCCCGGTGGTTGTTTCCGACCTGAACGGTTCGGCCGGTGCCGGTGATGTCACCCTCGGCAGCGTGCCGGCTACCTCCCTGGCCTCGGCCGGGCAGATCGCCGGTGGCGGTGCGTTCACCCTGACCATCGACACCACTGCACCAGGCTGCAACGTCACCGGCAAGAAAGCCGTGGTCAAGTTCCTTTCGCTGAGCGGCAACGCCGGTTCGAGCGGTCAGTGGATCGGCCTGCTGCCGGAAGCTGGCGTCGCTACCAACGTCGCGGTGCAGATCAAGGACGCCACCGGCAAAGACGTGCAGATCGGCCTCGATTCCTCGCCATACCTGGACCTGACCCAGCCGCTGCGCTTTACCGCCAACTACATCGCTACCGGTGCGGCGACGTCCGGTCCGGCCAATGCCAAGGCTGCGTTTACCGTCGACTACCAATAAGTCCGGTCAACGGCCGGGACCATAGGGTCCCGGCTGTCCTTCCCCTCGCCACGGCGCTGATGCCGTGCTGACTTGAGGAAAATGCAATGACGATGTTTACCACCCCCTTCAAGACCACCGCGATCGCCGCGATGTTGCTCGGCAGCACCTTGCTCAGCAGCTTCAGCCAGGCCGGGGTGATGCTCGGCGGCACGCGAATCGTGTACGACGGCAGCAAGCGTGATGCTTCGATCACGGTCAGCAACACCACGCCCGAGGCCTACGCTGTGCAGGCCTGGGTCAACACCGAGGCCGACGACAGCAACACCGCCACGCCGTTTGTCGCGACGCCGCCACTGTTCCGCCTGGACCCGCGCAAAGAGCAGATGGTGCGCATCCAGAAAGTCCCCGGCGATCTGCCGCAGGACCGCGAATCGGTTTTCTACTTCAACGCCCAGGAAATCCCCTGGCCGGCAAGGCGGACGCCAACACCCTGAAGATCGCCATGCGCACGCGAATCAAGCTGTTCTATCGCCCGGCCGGCCTCAAAGGCAGTGCCATGGAAGCCCCGGATCAACTGCGCTGGAGCCTGGCGCAAGAGCAGGGCAAGACCGTGCTGGTGGTCAACAACCCGTCGGTGTTTCACGTTTCATTCATCGGCGTGAAAGTCGCCGCGGGTGGCCAGAACCTCGAAGTCAACGAGCCGAAAATGGTCGCGCCGATGAGCAGTCAGCGTTATCCGCTGCCGGGCTTCAAAGCCAGTTCCGCTGAGGTGGAGTTCTCCGCCATCAACGATTACGGCGGCTACACCACGCCGAAAAAAGTCGCCGCAAGCAGCGCGCCTTAACGTCTTCATTCCTTTCCTTGCGAACGAGTCCACGCGCTGCCTGCGCAGCGTGGCGGCAGCGTATTGAGTATTTGTCATGCGAACCGATGCCTCGAACCTTCACTGCGTCACCGTGCCTTTCACCCCATTGCGCTTGTCCGTTGCGATCATCGCAGCCCTGATGAGCAGTGTGGCAAGCGCTGCTGAACCAGCGAAGTTTGACGCCAGTTTCATGCAGTCATTTGGCGGCGCCAGCGCCGGGCCCAATCTCGATCTGGACGCGATCGCCAACAGCGGCTCGATCGGCCCCGGCACCTACCCGGTAGTGATCCGCCTCAACCAGAGCTTTTTCGATCGCCGCGACATGACCTTCGCCAAGGACGAAAAGGACGGCGAAGTGCGCGTCTGCCTGTCCGAAGCGTTTCTCAAGGAGATGGGGGTCAAGGTCGATGCGTTTCTGACGCCGGGCGAAACCTTCCCGGCGTGCATCAACCTCGCCGAGCTGATCGAAGGCGCCTCGGTGAGCTTTGATGCCGGCCGCCTAGCGCTGGACATCAGCGTGCCGCAGATCGCCTTGCGTCGTGATGCCGCCGGTTACGTGGCACCGCAGGAATGGGATCGTGGCATCAACGCGGCGATGCTCAACTATCAGTTTTCCGCCGCCAACACCCAGAGCGATGCGCGTGGCAACGGCACGCAGTACAACCTCTACGCCAACGGTGGCTTCAACCTCGGCGACTGGCGCTTTCGCTCCAGCTCCTCGTTTCGTCAGGACGAAGACGGGCAGCAGGACTGGCAGCGCAGCAACACCTATGCACAGCGCGACCTGACCGCGATTAAGGGCACCCTGACCCTGGGTGAAAGCTTCACACCGGGCGATGTGTTCGACAGCATTCCGTTTCGCGGTGCGCAGATTGCCTCCGACATGGGCATGCTGCCGGACTCGATGCAGGGTTACGCGCCGATCATTCGCGGCATCGCCGAGACCCAGGCGAAAGTCGAAGTGCGCCAGAACGGCTACTCGCTGTACACCACTTACGTGGCACCGGGCGCCTTTGAAATCGACGACCTCAACGCCGCGTCGGGCAGTGGCGACCTGGAAGTGATCATCACCGAAGCCGACGGCCGCGAGCGTCGCTTCACCCAGCCGTACGCCACGCTGGCGAACATGCTGCGCGAGAAGACCTGGCGCTACAGCGTCACTGCCGGTGAGTACAACGCCGTCGATGGCGGCCAGCGCCCGGCGTTTGCCCAGGCATCGCTGGCCTACGGTTTGCCGTTCGACCTGACGCTGTACGGCGGTTTGCTCGGTGCCGATTTCTATCGTGCTGGCGTGATCGGTGTCGGCAAAAGCCTGGGCAGCCTCGGCGCAGTGTCGTTTGACGTCACCCAGGCGCAGACCGACGTACCGCAAGGCACGACAACCGTCGCAAGCAAGGCCGGCAAGGAAAAAGGCCAGAGTTTTGGCGTGCAGTACGGCAAGGCGTTCGAAACCGGCACCTCGGTGCGCTTCGCTGGCTATCGCTATTCCACCGAAGGCTATCGCGACTTCGATGAAGCCGTGGCCCTGCAAGAGCCGAATGACTTCAACAATTTCTCCAAGCGCAGCAAGGTCGAGGCCAGCGTCAATCAGGCGCTCGACAGCTACGGCTCGTTCTATCTGAACGTGAGCAAGCAGAACTACTGGGGCACGTCGCGTGAAGACAAACAGATGCAGCTGGGCTTCAACACCCAGCACAGGGGCGTGACCTACGGCGTCTACGCCAGCAAGACCCTGACCGACAATTTCGGCCAGAACAATCAGGTGGTGTTCACCGTGTCGATGCCGATCGGCCAGACCCGCAGCACCGGCACCTACACCGTGACCCGCAACAACGACGGCAGCCTCGATCAGCGCGCCGGGCTGAGCGGTCGCGACGGCAACCTCAACTACAACGTCAACGCCAACCGCTCCGACAATGCCGGCAACAACGGCTCGGCCCTGGTCGGCTACCGCGCACCGTTCGCCCAGCTTGGCGCCGGGGTCAGCGTCGGCAGCGGTTACCGCCAGACCTCGGTCAGCGCCGCTGGCTCGGTGCTCGGCCACAGCGACGGCGTGGAATTCGGTCAGACCCTGGGCGAAACCGTGGCGCTGGTCGAGGTCAAGGACACCAAGGACGTCGGCATCCTCAACGCCCCGGGGACCAAGACCAACGCCAAGGGTTACGCGCTGGTGCCGTACGTCACGCCGTACCGCAAAAACCGCGTTTCGCTGGACACCAGTGAACTGGACAACGACGTCGACATCGCCGAAGGCGTGACCAATGTCGTGCCGCGCCGCGGTGCCGTGGTCAAGGCCAGCTTCGCCGCCAGCCGCTCGGAAAAAGTCTTGCTCAACGTGCGCCTGCAAAACGGCAAGCTGCCGCCGTTCGGCACCACCGTCACCGACGACAAAGGCGCCAGCGCCGGCGTGGTCGGCCAGGCCGGTCAGGTGCTGTTGTCGGTGGGTGAGGGCAAGGTCTACAGCATGAAATGGGGCGAGAAAGCGGGGCAGGGTTGCCGTATCGAACTGGACGTCAGCAAGGCGCCGCTGGTTGACGGTTACCGGGTCATGAACGCGATTTGCCAGTAACGGTGCACGGCGATCAGGCCGGCGGCGGATTTTTTGAACGCTGATCTGATCGCACAACCCAATGCATACCAGTCATTGGAGGAGTGCGCCATGAACGAGGCAACGAGTTACTTTTCGATAGCGGTCGCGGTGATCATTCTGCTGGTCGACCTGTGGGCGATTGTCAGTGTATTTCGCAGCGAGAAAAGCGTCGGCACCAAAGCCGCATGGGCCATTGGCCTGATCGTGTTCCCGGTGTTGGGCCTGATCGTCTGGGGCATCGCCGGCCCGCGCGGCGTCAAGGAAGGGCCTTCGTCGCCGGAACACAGCAAGGGCTGATCGGCGCCTGTGCAACACCCGTCGAATGGCGGGTGTTGTTGTTTCAGCACTCGAAATTGTCAGCTTCGCGAGCGTCTGCGCAGCTGCATGAAGGCCTGATACGCCTCGGTGCGCTTGGCGTCCGCTACAGCCTTGGCCTGATTGAAATGCTCCCACATCGCCGCGTTGCGACTGCTCTCGTCGAACAGTCGGTAGGCGATTTCCTCAAGGCGGTCCGCTTCATAAAACAAAGCGTTTATCCGCGCCGGTTCGTCGTCCTCATTCTCACTCGAAAAGCCAGCCGATGACGTCGTTGAAGTCATGATGAAGCCTCCGTCCACACCAAAGCGGTGGTCTCGCGCCATTTCACCTCGGTGATGCCAAACCGTTCTGCCTGCGGTTTCGAAATAGCCTTCAGCGGCGGTTTTCCCGGTTTCGGGATCGGCGCAATACCCGCATCACAACTCGCCCAATGCCACGCATCCGCGTTGCTCATGTGTTTAGCGCGGATGACAAATGACCGGGGCTGACCGTGAAGCAAGTATTCAATGGTGAAAATATCCGTACGACTCATGAGTTCCTCCTTAGGCTCATAGCCAAAGGAGTCAGGGGGTACGGAAAAAATTCCAATGAGTTTACCGATGGTCGGTGCCCAAAGATCAAAAGCCCCTCACCCTAGCCCTCTCCCGGAGGGAGAGGGGACTGATCGCGGGGAATGCGAGGGCTACGGCAACGTGCATTATCGAGTCGAATGCAAATTTTGAAACCAACCAAAATCGGCTCCCTCCTCCGGGGGAGAGGGCTGGGGTGAGGGGCGGCTCCAACACAAATCCCACATGGAAAATCCGACCACTAATCAGCCCACCCAAAACCCCGATGAAACCTTGCCGCCCAACCGCACCTCAACCCATAAACCCACCACCCAACGGGAGAAGACAATGAAAGCCATCGTCTTTCACGGCATCGGTGATATACGCCTGGACGACGTCCCGGACCCGACAATCCAGGCCCCGACCGACGCCATCGTCAAACTGACCGCCTCAGCCATCTGCGGCACCGACCTGCATTTCATCCGCGGCAGCGCCCCGGACATGCAACCCGGGACCATCCTCGGCCACGAAGGCGTGGGCATCGTCGAAGCGCTGGGCAGTGACGTGCGCAACCTCAAGGTCGGCGATCGCGTACTGATCCCGTCGACCATTGCCTGCGGCAATTGCGCCTACTGCCGCGCCGGTTATTTCGCCCAGTGCGACGTCGCCAACCCCAACGGCAAAACTGCCGGCACATCGTTCTTTGGCGGGCCGAAAACCACCGGCCCGTTCCACGGCCTGCAAGCCGAAAAAGCCCGCATTCCGTTCGCCAACATCGGCCTGATCAAACTCCCCGATGAGATCAGCGACGACCAGGCCATCGCCATGTCGGACATCTGGCCCACTGCGTGGTTTGGCGCGGAAATGGCTGAGATCAAGGACGGCGATACCGTCGCCGTGTTCAGGTGCGGCCCGGTCGGGTTGTTTGCGATCGTCAGTGCCAAACTGATGGGCGCAGGCCGTGTGTTCGCCATCGATGGCCTCGAAGATCGGCTGGCACGCGCGCAGGCGTTGGGTGCCGAGTGCATCAATTTCGAACAGGAAGACCCGCTCGAAACCATCGCCCGCCTGACCGGCGACATCGGCGTCGATCGCGCCATCGATGCGGTCGGCATTGACGCCAATCACGCCCACCACGGCGCCCACGAACCGGCGCAATGGCAGCCGGGCGATGAGCCCTCGCAAGCCCTGCAATGGGCGGTGCAGGCGGTGGCCAAGGCCGGCACCGTGTCGATCATCGGCGTGTACCCGGCCGGGTTCGACAGCTTCCCGATCGGCGCGGCGATGAACAAGAACCTGCGCCTGAACATGGGCAACTGCCACCACCGCAAGTACATCCCCAAGCTGATCGAAATGACCTTGGCCGGCCGCGTCGATCCGGCAAAAGTCATCACCCAGGACGAACCGCTGACCGATGCGATATCGGCATTCAAAGCGTTCGACAAACATCAGCACGGCTGGATCAAGGTCAAGCTGGAGCCCGGTGCCGATGGCGCCAGCACTGCTAAACCAGCGACGGCGTAATCAACACCGAATGTTCCCCAATCCCCGTCAGGAGACACCCATGAAAACCCTCTGCGTATGCCTCGGTTTCTGCTCGATGTTGCTGCTGCAAGGCTGCTTCGAAGGCTCGAACGATGCGCCCAACAAGGAAGGCGACAAGAGCAAGGCTTCGTTGCAGATACAGCAAGGCGAGTCGGCCGAAGAGAAAAAGTAATCGCGCTTTTGCTTACGCGATTCGCCGAACAGATCAGGATTTAGCCTGGGCGGCCAGTGCTGTCCGGGCGTTTTTTCCTGGGGTGATGACATCGCCAATCGGGGATGCACCGTTGGCTCCGTCGCTGCGCTGAAAAAAGGAATTATTTTAACCGGCGGCGACTCTCTCGTTTATGAGCATGCATTTGATGAGGGAGCTGCCATGACGCTGATCGACATCCCGATCAAGAAGTCTTCACACAGGGCCGTGTCGCATCCGGTCTCTTATCACGATCTTTATGATCGGCTGTTGGCAGAAGATTCTGCGGTTGACCGGACTGCCTACGATCTGCTTCGCCAACAACTGAAACTGGCCGCCGAGCTGCCGCTGGATCTGCCGTCACAGCCTGAGGCTTTGGCGCAATGGTCGGAGGCGCACTGTGCCGATGTCGCGGCGCAATACGCCGAATACCTGTCGGCGCGCCAGCAAGGCGCGGACCGGCGCTATTTCCGCAACAAGTCCCACGCGCTGTATTTTCTCCAGCATGTGGCGCCGACCAAGGAAGTCGACGGCGCCTGGCTAGCGGGCATTCCTACGCACTGGCAGGACCAGCGTTTCGACTACCTGCTCGATACCTATCTCGAGGAGCTGGGCGACGGCATCCCACGGCAGAACCATGTGGTGATCTATCGCAAGTTGCTCGCCGAACACGATTGCGCCGACCTGCAGGGGCTGGCCGATGAATGCTTCCTACAAGGCGCCTTGCAACTGGCGCTGGGACGTTTCGGCGATGAGTTTCTGCCGGAAGTCATCGGCTACAACCTGGGCTACGAGCAGCCACCACTGCACTTGTTGATCAGCTCGTACGAACTGGCCGAACTGGGCATCGACCCGCAATATTTCCGTCTGCACGTGACCATCGATAACGCCAGCACCGGCCATGCACGCAAGGCTGTGCAAGCGCTGTTGCGGCTGATCCCGGCAGGCCCGGAGCGCGAGGATTTTTACCGGCGCATGACCGTCGGCTATCGCCTCAACGATCTGGGCAAAGGCTCGACGGCCGTCATTGAGGAGTTCGATCTGCAGCGTGCCGTAGTGACGATGCTCGAACGCAAAGCGATCTTCGGCCAGCACATGCATTCCGACTATTGCCGGATCGAAGACCGCACCATCAATCAGTGGCTGGCGGCGCCGGGGCAGATGGCCGATTTCCTCGCGGCGCTGGAGCGCAAGAGCTGGATCAAACGTGGCCAGCCGGTTGAGCAAAGCCGTTTCTGGCGCCTGATCGAGGGCAGCGAAGCGGTGATGTTCGGGGTGTTCAACGGTTACGAAAAACAATTGCTCAGCGACTGGATCACCGGTGACTGCCCGGATAACGCGCACCGGCCTTACGTCGCGCGCCGAGGCGCGGCAGCGGATGAACAAATAGAGATCGCTGATGCCGAGCAGCGCACGCTGGAGAAGAGCCTGGAAAACCTGCCGCCTGTCGAACAGATGCGCAAGCTGCAACCCTGGCTGCAACCGCAGCGGCACTGGCGTCCGGCCGGGCTGTTTGCGACCCGACGCTTTATTCAATTGCGCGACCGTTTGCGTTGACCACAGGAGGCTGCATGTCGCTACAGGAAACTTCGGATCGAACGCTTTTCGAATTGGGTAAACGCTTGCAGGACAGCGGTTATCGTTTCATCACCCCGACGCCGCTGACCCACGAACGGGTTTATCAGCGTTTTGCCAGCCCGTTGGCCAAGGATTTTCGTGACGTGTTCGGCTGGTCGATGCCGTTTGCCGGTGAGCTGTTTTCCGCCGATGAGTTGGGGCATCTGGAACAGGCGGGGATCATCGAGCAGCAGGGTTCGCTGTGGCGCAGCCATGTGCGCTGGTCGACGCTCAATGACCGCTTGTTCGTGCACTCAGCGTTTCCCACCACCGCCAACGACGCGGTGTTTTTCGGCCCCGATACCTATCGGTTCGCCCGCGCCATCGAAGCGCAATTGCAGCACCGCTTCGCCCCGATCAAACGTGCGGTGGACATTGGCTGCGGTAGCGGGGCAGGGGCGGTGATCATCGCCCGGGCACGCCGAGAGGCCGAGGTGCTGGCGGTCGACATCAACCCGCAGGCGTTGCGCATGACCGCGGTCAACGCAGAGCTGGCCGGGGCTGACAACGTATCGGCCTACCACAGCGATCTGCTGGCCAGCGTCGAAGGCGAGTTTGACCTGATCATCGCCAACCCGCCGTACATGAACGACCAGCATCAGCGCGCCTATCGCCACGGTGGCGGGGCGTTGGGCGAGGGGCTGTCGGTGCGTATCGTGCGTGAAGCGCTGCCGCGTCTGGCGCTCGGCGGGACGTTGCTGGTTTACACCGGGGTGGCGATTCAGGCCGGGCAGGATCCGTTCCTCGAAGCGATCAAACCGCTGGTGGCCGGCGGCAGGTATGCGTGGACTTATGAAGAACTGGACCCGGACGTGTTCGGCGAAGAACTGGTCAAGCCTGAATATGCTCTGGCCGAGCGCATCGCCGTGGTGGCGCTGACGGTGACCCGCGAGCAGTGACGCTTTATCGCGCCGCCGCTCGCCGGAGGCTGGCTAGCGGCGGCGCCCGCGTGATCGATTGATCGCCAGCAGGCAGCCACCGACCAGCATGGCCGCGCCAGCCACAAGCAGCGGTGACGGTTTTGTCGGCTGGCGCCAGCCTCCATCCACGCGCCGCTCGCCACTGGGCGGCGAGAACAGATTACCCGACGAGGTTTCCATGGCGGGGCTGCGCTGGATGCCCCGGCGGGTCAGCCAGCCCGACAATTGCGAAAAACCCGGCAGGAGAAAATGCGCCACGCGAGCGAGGGTTGCCGCACTGCCGACAGTCACCTGCGGTTTTGGTTTGAGCGCGCAATCGACCATCGCGCTCGCCACTCGCTGCGGATCGTAAATCGGCGGTGGCGGCTTCAGCGCATGGCCGGTGTAGTTGGCACCGTCGCGAAAACCCGGTGTATCGATGACCGCCGGATAGATGTTGCATACGTGAATATCCGGCTGGCCGACCAGTTCGCCGCGCAGGGCTTCGGTGAGACCGATCAAGCCATATTTGCTCGCCGAATACGCCGCCGCATAAGGCTGCGCCACCCAACTGCCGAGCGACAGCGTGTTGATCAGAATCCCCTGTTGTTGCTGTTTGAAATATGGCCACACCACATACGCGCCGCGCAGATAACCGAGCAGGTCGGTCTGTAGAACCTGTTCATGCACCTTCAGCGGCGTCTGCTCGAAATCGCCCACTGCGCCAACACCGGCATTGTTGATCCAGACGTCGATGCGGCCATTGCCGAATTCCGCTGCCTGCTCGGCCAGTTGCAGCATTTGCTCATTGGAAGTGACATCGGTGCGCACCGCCAACGCTTGTGCACCCCGCGCCGCGCACTCATCGACCACCTCGGCCAGCGCCTCGCCGTCCCGCGCGGCCAGCACCAGCCGTGCATGTTCGTCGGCAAACGCATGCGCGGTCGCCCGGCCGATGCCGCTGGAGGCGCCGGTGATGACCACCAGTTTGCCCGCCAGGCGCGGGCTGGCCATTGCGCGTTTCGGCGCGAGGGCTTCAGGCGCCGCGGCCGGCTGCACGGTTTCCGCTTCGTAGGGCACTAGCTCGACGGCCAGTCGCAAGCCGTCGGCCATCACCAGCGTCAGCGCTTCGATCCGGCCGACAACCCGGTCGGGGTAGATCGGCTCGCCGTTGGGATCGAGCATGTCGTAGACAAACGTCAGGCCTTCGAGCCAACCGACCGCGGTCTGCAGTTCGGGGCCGAGGTAATACTTGCCGTCAAGGAAAAAGCCAGGAAACTGCGGCGCGCGCTCGACACTGTCAATGCGGTAGCGCTCACCCGGCCTCATACCGGTTTCAGGGGCGATCATAGGGAATTCCTCCTCCGTTGGTTCTGCGATAGAGAACGGCGGTGAACGCAGGGTTCCATGCAAAAGAGGAGCGGGCGCTGAACGACGACTATCCGGCGATCTCGCAGCTCCATAGCTCAATGAACGGTTGCGCGCTGGTCGGGGCGCCGACCCAGCGGCTCATCGACTGACAGTCGCCCTCGATGCACAACTGATAATCGCCCGCCTCGGGTGTGCGCCCCAGTTTCAGCGGTTGTTGGGGCGGCAAGCGGCGCTGGAAGTGCCAGCTGCCGTTGTCCAGTCGCGCGTCATCGGGGATGTCCATGCCGGCGCCATTGCCGCGTACTCGTGCTTCGTGCAGCACCAGACCTTCGGCGCTGACGCGGTAATCTTCTTCCCAGCGAATTTTCTCGATGCTGTGATTCCACGCCAGGGTGAAATGGCTGACCGGTAGTTGTGCCCAGAGGCTGCCGGCCAGCCCCAGACACAAACCAATCATGCCGGTGCCAGCCCGGCGCGGCGTGAGCGCCAGACGTGCTGGAACAAAACCAGAATACCGAGGGCGAAGCCGAGTTCGTCGGTCAGCGGCAGCGCGACGATCAGCAGTGCCCCCGCGACGAGACTGAGCAAGCGCTCCCAGACCGCCATTTTGCGTTGCAGAAAACCGGTGGACGCGACGCCCCACAAGCCGACCGCCAGAACGGTTTTCAGCAGCATGTAAGCGCTCATCCACAGATTGTCGCCTTGCAGCATCAATGCCGGGTTATAGACCGCCATGAACGGAATAATGAAACCGGCCAGCGCAATGCGCACCGCCCACAGGCTGATCTTGAAGCCGCTTTCCTTGGCGATCGGCGCAGCGGCAAAGCAGGCGAGGGCGACGGGTGGTGTGAGGTCGGCGAGGATGCCGAAATAGAACACGAACATGTGCGACACAATCAGCGGCACGCCCAGCTCCAGCAGCGCCGGCGCGGCAATCGAACTGGTGATGATGTAGTTGGGAATGGTCGGAATGCCCATGCCCAGGACCAGGCAGGTAATCATCGTCAGGATCAGCGACAGCAGCAGGTTGTCGCGGCCGATGGCCAGAATGTAGCCAGCAAACGTCGACGCCACGCCAGTGAGCGAAACGATGCCGATGATCACCCCCACCAGCGCACAGGCAATGCCCACCGGCACCGCATGGCGTGCACCTTCGACCAAGGCGTGCAGGCAGATCAGCAGGGTCTCGCGACCGCCCTTGATCAATGCGCAAACCAGCACCAGCACCGCAACGACGGCGAAAATCACCGCGATCCCCAGCTGGAAAAAGCCTGTGCACAGCACACCCAGGGCAATCCAGAACGCACAGCGCAGACCGAAGCTGTGCACCCGGAAAATGATCGCCGAACCGAGAATCACAATCGCCGTCAAGGCCAGGCCGACCATCCCGGAAAACAGCGGCGTGCGCCCGGAAAACAACAGGTAAACCAGCACCAGCAGCGGGATCAGCAGATACCAGCGCTCCTTGACCGCGCCGAATGCGCTGGGGCATTGGTCTTTGGGCAAGCCCTGCAGGTTGGAGCGTTTGGCTTCCAGATGGACCATCCAGAACACCGAACCGAAATACAGAATGGCCGGGATCAACGCGGCCTTGGCGATTTCCACGAACGGCACATTGATGGTTTCCGCCATGATGAACGCCACTGCACCCATCACCGGCGGCATGATCTGGCTGCCCATGCTCGAAGTGGCCTCGACGCCGCCGGCAAAAGCCGCCCGGTAGCCGAAGCGTTTCATCAGTGGAATGGTGAATTGCCCGGTGGTCACCACGTTGGCGATGCCCGAGCCGGTGATGGTCCCCATCAACGCTGACGAAGCCACGGCGACCTTGGCCGGCCCACCGAGCTTGTGACCGAACAGGCCCATGGCGAAATCGGTGAACAGCTTGATCATCCCGGCCTGTTCGAGGAACGCGCCAAACAGGATGAACAGGAAGATGTAGGTGGCTGAAACGTAGGTCGGCGTGCCGTACAGACCTTCGGTGCCAAAGGACAACTGATTGATGATCTGGTCAACGCCGTAGCCACGGTGGGCCAGTTCGCCGGGCAGGTATTCACCGAACAGACCGTAGGCGAGGAACAAGCCGCAGATGATCGGCAGCGCAATGCCCATTACCCGCCGCGCGGCTTCGAAGACCAGTGCAATCAGCACCACGCCAACGAGCATGTCGGTCGGCGTCAGGTCGCCGGAACGCTGGATCAGATCCGCTTCGAACACCCACTGATACAGCGCGGCGCCGATGCCTGCCAGGCTGAGCAGCCAGGCCAGTGGTTGCCAGGGGCGGCTCTGGCCGTAAGCGGGGTAGCTGAGAAAGACCACCCACAACAGGAAACCGACGTGCACCGCGCGCAGCACCTGACTGGAGATCGGGGCAAAGGCTGCGGTGATGATCTGGAATACCGAAAACAGCAGCGCTACGTAAAACAGCGCTTTTGGCCAGTCCCGCGGGTTCGCGGAAATGCCGTGATGCTCATCGCTCATTGGCGGCCTGCCTCATGACTACGCTGGAAGGAATCACGGGCGCAGTGGCGACGCTCGGGTCGCCACTGCGCTGTGGGGCGATTACAACGCGCCTTTTTCCTGGTAGTAGCGTGCGGCGCCGGGATGCAGGTCGATCGGCAGGTTTTTCGCCGCCGTTTCCAGTTTGATGTCCTTGGCGGCCGAATGCGAATTGCCCAGCCGCGTCAGGTTCTCGAACAGCAGGCGGGTCATCTGGTAGACGACGTCATCGGGCAGGTCGGCGCGGGTCACCAGGATGTTGGTGATTGCCACGGTCGGCACGGCTTCGGCCTGACCGTCATAGGTGTTGGCCGGAATCATCGCGCTCTGATAGGCCGGGTTGCCGATTTTGCTCACCACATCAGGCGGGATGGCAACGTAGTTCAGCGGCATCACCGAAGACAGGTCGCGAATCGCCGCCATGCCCAGTCCGGAGGATTGCAGTGTGGCGTCCAGTTGGCGGTTCTTGATCAGCTCTACCGATTCGGCGAAGGGCAGGTATTGCACCTTGCCCATGTCCTCGTAGGTCAGGCCGGCGGCTTTGAAAATGGCCCGGGCGTTGAGTTCGGTCCCGGACTTGGGTGCGCCGACCGAGATGGTCTTGCCTTTGAGGTCGGCGAGGGACTTGATCCCCGATTCCTGGCTGGCGACGATCTGAATGTAATTGGGGTAGGCGCCGCCGAGGGCACGCAGTTTGGTCAGGGGCGCTTTGAAACCGGCGTCTTCTACGCCGTTTTTCGCGTCCGCCACCGAATCGCCCAAGGCCAGCGCCAACTCGCCACGACCGGCCTGTAACAGATTGAGATTTTCCACCGAGGCTTTGGTGGCCTGCACCGAAGTCTTCGAACCGGGGATGCCGTCGCTGTAGATCTGCGACAAGCCCACACCGATCGGGTAATACACCCCGCTGGTGCCTCCGGTCAGGATATTGATGAACACCGGCGCGGCCTGTGCCGCGCTGCTCAATGCCAGGGTGGCGGCGGCCAACAGGGCAAAGCGTGTTTTGACTCGCATGGGCAATCTCTCCGTCTTGTTATGGTTGTCAGCAGAGTGTGTTAGCGCTGCACGGCACGGGTGCGGGCATCAGCTCATCCCCAGCCAGGTCGGCAGTACCAGCGAAATCCACGGCACATAGGTAATCAGCACGAGGAACAGCAGCAGAATCATCAGCCAGGGCATCGCCGCCCGGATGGTCGCGGGCAGGGACATGCCGGTCACCGCCGAAGTGACAAACAGGTTCAGGCCCACCGGTGGCGTGATCAGGCCGATCTCCAGGTTGACCACCATGATGATGCCCAGGTGAATCGGGTCGATGCCCAGCTTCATCGCGATGGGGAACAGAATCGGCGCCAGAATCAGGATGATCGCTGACGGCTCCATGAACGCGCCGGCAATCAGCAGCACGATGTTGACCACCAGGAGGAACGTGACCGGGGTCAGGCCGGCGTCGATCACCCAGGCGGTGATCTGCTGCGGCAGTTGTTCGGTGGTCAGCACATGAGCGAAGAGCATGGCGTTGGCGATGATGAACATCAGCATGATGCTCAGCTTGGCCGACTCGAGCAGGACTTTCGGCGTCTCGCGAAACGTCAGGTCCTTGTAGACGAACAGCGCGATGAACGCCGAGTAGACCGCTGCCACGGCCGCCGCTTCGGTGGGGGTGAACATTCCCGAATAGATGCCGCCGAGGATGATCACCATCAGCAACAGGCCCCAGATGGCCTGGCGTGCGGTCGCGAGAAATTCACGCAGGGTGGCGCGGGGCAGGGCGGGCAGGTTCTTTTTCACCGCGACAATGTAGATCGCCACCATCAACGCCGTGCCCAGCAGCAGGCCCGGTATCACCCCGGCCATGAACAGCTTGCCGACCGAGGTCTCGGTGGCGGCGGCATACACCACCATCACGATCGACGGCGGAATCAGAATGCCCAGGGTCCCGGCGTTGCAGATGATCCCTGCGCCGAAGGCCTGCGGATACCCGGAACGGACCATACCGGCGATGGCGATCGAACCCACCGCTGCCACGGTCGCCGGGCTGGAGCCGGAGAGGGCGGCAAACAGCATGCACGCCAGCACCGCCGCGATGGCCAGGCCGCCACGAATATGCCCGACGCAGGCGTTGGCAAAGTCGATCAGGCGACGGGCAACCCCGCCGGTGGTCATGAATGCCCCGGCGAGGAGGAAAAACGGAATCGCCAGCAGCGTGTAATGCTCCGAGGTCTCGAACAGCTTGATCGCCAGCGAACGCACGGAATCGGGACTGAAGAAAATAATCGTCAGCGACCCGGCCAGGCCGAGGGAAATGGCGATGGGCACGCCAATGAACATCAAAGCGAAAAGCGCGACGAACAGGAAGGCGATGGTCATGGCTTGTCATCCTCGTGCTCGGCGAGTTTCAGGGCGTCGGCGGCTTCATCGGCCAGGCCGAGCCCGGTCTGACGGTTGCGCAGTATGCGCACGAGGATTTCGGCAAAACGGATGAAAATCAGCGCGAACCCCAAGGGCACGATCAACCCGATATGCCATTGCATGATGCCGAAGTGGCCGAGATCTTCGGCACCGATGCCGGCGTTCATCAGGGTCGCGATCCATTCCAGGCTGGCAATGCACAGCACCCCGGCATAGGCCAGGCAGCACAGGCAGGCGAGGATGCCGATGTATTTCTGCACCGAGCGGCGGGCCAGTTTGACCAGTGCGTCGACGCCGATGTGCCCGGCCGTGCGGACGCCATAGGCCAGGCCGAAAAAGATCAGCCAGCCAAACAAGGCCTTGGTCAGGGCAGTGCTCCAGGTCATCGCCTGGGCCATGCCCATGATGCCGTCGCCGATAGCAAACAGCGGCGAGCTTGCCGCCGGCCAGTGATCGGCGAGCCAGTAAAACAGGCTGTAGAAATTGTTGAGGATCACGTAAACGAACGTGACCAGTGTCATCGCAGCCAGGAGGAAGACGATAAAGCCTTCCTCGAAGTGTTCCCAGATTCGCCGAAGCGCTTTCATGGCGGGCATCTCACGTCGAGTCAAGACTGGCAGGCGCCGCCCCGGCAGCACCTGCCATGCGATTACTGGGCCTTGTTGACGGCTTCGGCGGCGGAGATCAGCTCAGGGCCGATATCGGCTTCGAACTTCTTCCACACCGGTTTCATCGCTTCGCGCCACTGCTCGCGTTCTTCAGGCGTGAGGGTAATGATTTCCGTGGTTTTGGCCGCGAGGATGCGCTGTTTGTCGCTCTCGTTCAGTTGCTGCGCTTCCTTGTTCACATGGGCGGTGACCTCGACAACGATCTTGTCGAGTTCGCTGCGTACGTCAGGTGGCAAGCCGTTCCAGAACTTGGTGTTGGTGATCAACATGTAATCCAGCACGCCGTGGTTGGATTCGGTGATGAATTTCTGCACCTCATGCATTTTCTGGCTGTAGATGTTCGAGTAAGGGTTTTCCGCACCGTTGACCACGCCGGTCTGCAAGCCCTGGTACACCTCGGCGAAACTCATCTTGCGCGGGTTGGCGCGCACGGCCTTGAACTGTTCCTCAAGTACGGCAGAAGCCTGCACGCGGAACTTCAGGCCACGGGCATCGGCCGGCACCCGCAGCGGCTTGTTGGCCGACAGTTGCTTCATCCCGTTGTGCCAATAGGCCAGGCCGGTGATGTTCTTGCTTTCCATCGACTTGAGCAGCCCCTGACCTTCCGGGCTCAACTGGAAGCGGTCGACGGCGTTGATGTCGTTGAACAGAAACGGCAGGTCGAACAGCTGCAGGCTTTTGGTGTATTGCTCGAACTTGGCCAGCGACGGCGCAATCATCTGCACATCGCCCAGCAACAGCGCTTCCATTTCCTTGCCATCGCCAAACAGCGAGGAGTTGGGATAGACCTCGACCTTGACCTTGCCCGGCAGGCGTTCCTCCACCAGTTTCTTGAACAGCAAGGCACCCTGGCCTTTGGGCGTCTGGTCGGCAACGACGTGGGAGAACTTGATGATGACCGGGTCGGCCGCCATGGCCGGGCTCATTGTGCCTAACGCCAACGCGCAGGCCAGCGCGGTATACAGGGATCTGAGCATCTACGGACTTCCTCTTGTTGTTGTTATCGGATGGCTCGATGCGTTGAGCGCAATCGGGTGCCGGAACAACAGCAAGTCTAGGCAGAAAATCAGCGGTTGGCGGGCGAACACCGGCAAATTGAGGAAAACGGGTATTGCAGGCTGTTTCAAGAGGGTACAGGTAATGTCCGAGCACCCATCCTTCACTGAAACCTCGTCATCACGCCTTAGCGCCCTCGACACGCGTCGAAATCCACTGCCGACTGTAAGCCAGCACGCTCTGAGCGATGGCCGTCGGAAAATGAATGAACCCGTGGGGCGACGCCGGCAATACATGCAGCTCAACCGGCGCCGAGGGTTGCCAGCGCTCGGCGATCAGCAGGGTATCGTCAAGCAGCGGGTCGAGTTCGCCGGCAAACAGCAGCGTCGGGGGCAGGCCGGTGAAGTCGCCATACAGCGGCGACAGCGGTGGCTCTCGGCGTTGTGCGTCGCTCAGATCAGGGGTCAGCAGGCGCAACGCGTCGACCATGCCGGGGCCGTCCAGCACCAGTGTATCGGCCGGCGCGTTGCGTACGCTGGGTGTACCGGTCAGGTCGTAAACGCCGTAATACAACAGCGCACCGTGGATGCGTTGCAGCAATTCGGACCGGGTTTTCAGTGCCAATAACGTCGCAACGGCCAGATGGGCGCCGGCCGATTCGCCGACCACCACCACGGGCAATCCGGCGAACTCGGCGTCATTCAGTACCCCGCGCGCGGCGCGAAGGCAATCGTCCAGCAGATCTTCGACCGGGGTTGAAACGGCCAAGCGGTAATCGACCGAGACCACCGCCACCTCGCACTGATTGACGATGGCGATGTTGAAGTTGTCGTTCATCTGCGCGTTGCCGATCACCCAGCCGCCGCCATGGAAATCCAGGACCACGCCGCGCGGCCGGCCTTTGGGGCGAATGATCCGCACGGGCACTGTATCGAAGATTTTTCGCTCGGCCGTCAGGCCATGCTCGCGCAGTTTTTTCGCCCCGACCACCTGACTGACGCGCAGCAGCGCCTGGATCAGGCGCGGCGTCAGGCGGTTGCGAATCTTGAAGCGCGGCAGCCAGGCGAGCTTGCGGTTGAACGCGCGCACTTGCGCCAGTTCGCGCTCACCTTGCGGCCAAGGCGCAGGGGCCGTCATACGCGGTTCTTCAGCAGAATGGAGAAGTTCAATGCCGCCGCGACACACAGCCACGCCAGGTACGGGAACAGGATCAGCCCGGTGATCAGGTCCAGTTGCAACGCCAGCACTACCATCGCCGCGACGACCAGCCACAGCAGCGCGAGGATGACCATCGCCGCCAACACCTGATGCGCGCCGAAGAACACTGGCGTCCACAGGGTGTTCAGGGCGATTTGCGCGGCCCACAGGGCCAGCACGGTCTGGCTGCCGGGGATCAGGCTCAAGCGGTAACCGGCCCAGGCCAGCAACAGATAAATGATCGTCCAGGCTACCGGAAACGCCCAGTTGGGTGGCGTGAAGCCGGGTTTGTTCAGGCCTTCGTACCACGGGCCCGGTTTGAACATTACACCGGTGGTGGCGGCTGCTGCGCAGGCCAGAAGGAAGATGAAGAAGGTCATTGCCAGTCCTTAGCTGTGATCAGCTTTTCGGGAAGTGTATGCAAGGGACGCCCGGCGCCGCGAAAAGTTTGCCCGGCCAGCGATGCGGTTGAACCAATAAGCTGACCGGTCGGTCAGGGTATGCAGTTGTTTTGACTTTCTTCGAGGATCAGACGATGGCTGTTTTTGTTTTGCACTATCGCTTCAATGGTGAGCCGCGCAGTTATGAGCTTGAGCTGAAGCAGGCGCAGCTGGCTGAGCATGAGGCGGCCATGCATTTGTTGCAGTTACATCTGGGGATGCGGAGAACAGTCTGCTCATGCCTTCGGCGGATTCGACGCCGGAGGAGGTGATGGAGCAGGCTGAGCGGGTGGGGGTGACGGATATTCGGGTGGGTGATCGGAACGGCTGATTTCGTGGTGGAAGGGTGCGTGATTGGGTACATATCCGTTGCTGTGGGGGATGCGGCTGGCGGTTTCGCCCTTACGGCGAGGCACTTTTTCCAGACGCCGAAAAAGTACCCAAAAAGGCTTGCTCCTACGTACGGCCCTCGCAGGCTCGGGTTCCTTCGCTCCGATGTCGCCGGTGGCGCAAGATCAAGAGCACGCGAGCTAACGCTCATTGTTGAGTGGTTAGAAGCGGGTGGTTGGCTGGGGATTGGTGGTGTGGCTGCCCCTCACCCCAGCCCTCTCCCGAGGGAGAGGGAGCCGATTTTGGTTGGTTTTGATATATGCATTCGACTCGGTATCGCGTGTTGGCGTAACTCTCGCATTCACCTCGGTCAGTCCCCTCTCCCTACGGGCGGTCCGACGTTTCGGGAGGGCTAGGGTGAGGGGCTTTTGATCTTCGTCTTGATCTTGATCTGGCTTTATTGAACGTTTCCACGCTCCGCGTCACGGCTGCGATTTTTGCTGCACAGGTTGGATTACTCCCACCTGACTGACGGTGCTTGTCAGGAAATTCCCACAAGAGTACAAATGTACTCCATGACCAATCTGACTCCCCGCCGTACCGCCATCCTGACCTTCATCCGCGAGCGTATCGCCGAGCACGGTCAATCTCCAAGCCTCGCTGAAATCAGCGAGGCTTTTGGTTTTGCCTCCCGCAGCGTGGCGCGCAAGCATGTGCTGGCGCTCACTGACGCCGGGTTTATCGAGGTCAACCCGCATCAGGCCCGGGGTATCCGTTTGCTCGGGCAGCCGCCGCGGCCGGAACTGCTCGATGTTCCTGTGCTTGGCCGGGTGGCCGCCGGTGCGCCGATTGGCGCTGATGCCGAGGTGCATGGGCGCTTGATGCTCGACCCTGGGCTGTTCTCGCGCAGCCCCGATTACCTGCTGCGGGTGCAGGGCGATTCGATGATCGAGGATGGCATTCTTGACGGCGATCTGGTCGGCGTGCGGCGCAATCCCGAGGCGCTGAATGGGCAGATCGTGGTGGCGCGGCTCGACGGTGAAGTGACCATCAAACGCTTCGAGCGGCTGGGCACCGAGGTGCGGCTGTTGCCGCGCAATCCGGCGTATCAGCCGATTGTCGTGCGTGACGATCAGGATCTGGCCATCGAAGGGGTGTTCTGCGGTCTGGTGAGGCAAGGCTGATGGGCGCCGTCGTTGCGCTGGATACGCTGTTCAATGGCGGCCAGGTCTGGAAGGGCCGGCCTGCGCCGCCGGCGGCCAGTCCACAGCCGACCGGGCATGCCGCACTCGACGCAGCACTGCCCAGCGGTGGCTGGCCGGAAGGTGCGTTGAGCGAAATTCTGCTGGCCGGCCCCGGTGTCGGTGAGCTGCAACTGGTCTGGCCGACGCTGGCGCGTCTGGCGGCGGCGGGGGAGCGCATCGTGCTGGTCGCGCCACCGTTTGTGCCTTACCCGCAGGCTTGGGCCAGCGCCGGGGTCGACCTGCGCCAGTTGTCGGTGATTCAGGCCAGCGAACGTGATGCCTTGTGGGCGGCGGAACAATGCCTGCGTTCGGGCAGTTGTGGCGCGGTGCTGTGCTGGCCGCACAAGGCGGATGATCGCGCCTTGCGACGTCTGCAGGTGGCCGCCGAGTCAGGCCAGACCCTGGCCTTTGCCTGGCGATCGTTGAGCGAAGCGGTCAACCCGTCGCCGGCGGCGCTACGGATTGCCATCGACGCCAGACCAGCGCAATTGCGCATCCTCAAATGCCGAGGTGGTTTGGCGCGTACGGCACCGATTGCTTTTGCCGTGGGGCACTGAGACCGTCATGCGTTGGGTGTGCATTCTGTTCCCGCAATTGGCTTTGGACGCTGTGCTGCGTCAGCGCCCCGATGCCGATGAGCCGTTGGTGCTGCTCAACGGGCCGGCCCAGCGCCGGGTATTGCAGGCGGTCAACCCGGCGGCGCGCAAACTGGGTTTGCGTGCGGGGCAATCGATGACCGCGGCGCAGGCCATGAGCAAAGGTTTTGCCACCGTTGATTACCAGGCTGCCGAAGTCGAGCGCTGGCAGCAGTTTCTCGCGGCGTGGGCGTATCGTTTCAGTGCGCAGGTCAGCGTGCATTACCCGCGTACCGTGGTATTTGAAATCGAATCGAGCCTGGGGCTGTTCGGCACCTGGGCGCAATTGGAAGCGCGGTTACGTCAGGAGCTGACTGATCTGGGCTTTCGCCATCGCATCGTTGCCGCACCCAATCCGGTGGCTGCCAGGATACTGGCCAATGCCTACGATGGGCTGGTGGTGCCGGACGGCGAGGCCTTGCAACATCATCTCGGGCAATTGCCTGTCGACCGTGTTGGCCTCGAACCGAGCGTGGCCACGGCACTTTCACGGATGGGGCTGCGCCACCTCAATCAAGTGCAGAGCCTGCCGCGTCAGACCCTGGCGCGGCGCTTCGAAGCGTCGATGCTCAAACACCTCGACACCCTGTTCGGCGCGCGGCCACTGGCACTGCAATTCTACTTGCCCCCGATCGTTTCGATGTGCGTATCGAACTCAACTTCGATGTGCAGTCGCATCAGGCGCTGCTGTTCCCGTTGCGGCGTCTGACCGGCGATCTGTCGGCATTTCTTTGTGGGCGCGACAGCGGCGTGCAGCGATTCGATCTGCATCTGGAGCACGCTGGTTTGCCGGACACGCTGATCAAGGTTGGCCTGCTCAGCGCCGAGCGTGATCCGGCGATGCTCTTCGAACTGGCGCGTGGCCGGCTGGAACAGGTGCAAGTCGCGGCGCCGGTGCGCGGCTTTCGCCTGCGCGCCGAGGATCTGCCGAGTTTCGTGCCGCAGTTTCAGGAGCTGTTTGACGACCGCCCGCAGCAGACCCTGCCGTGGGAGCAGTTGCGCGAACGTCTGCGCGCACGGCTGGGCGACGATGCGGTGCAGGGGTTGCGTTTTCAAGCCGATCATCGCCCTGAGTGCGCCTGGCAGTTCGGCGTCGACAAGCAGCCTTGCGCAGGCCTGCCGAGCGTGCAGCGGCCGGGCTGGCTACTCACTGAGCCGCAAAGCGTGCCGGAAGGTTCGGCGCGGATTCTCATGGGCCCGGAGCGCATCGAGTCCGGCTGGTGGGACGGCGATGACGTGCGCCGCGATTATTACCTGATCCAGAACCGCGCCGGCCAACAGGGCTGGGCCTATCGTGCGGTGGGTGAGGGCGGTCCGTTGTGGCTGCAGGGCTGGTTTGCATGAGCCATGGTTATGCCGAACTGCACTGCCTGTCGAATTTCAGTTTCCAGCGTGGTGCGTCCAGTGCGCTCGAGTTGTTTCAGCGGGCAAAAAAGCACGGGTATCAGGCCCTGGCGATCACCGATGAATGCACCCTCGCCGGGATTGTGCGCGCCTGGCAAGCGGCAAAGTCGGTTGAGCTGCCACTGATCATCGGCAGCGAAATACGCATTGAAAACGGCCCGAAGCTGGTGCTGCTGGTGGAGAACCTGGCCGGTTATCAGACGCTGTGCGGCTTGATCACCCGGGCGCGGCGGCGTACGCAGAAAGGCCAGTATCAAATCCTGCGCGAGGACTTCGACGAGCCGCTGTCGGGGCTGCTGGTGTTGTGGGTGCCGGACTCGATCGATGAACAGCGGGAGGGCGACTGGCTTAAACAGACCTTCGGCGACAGGCTGTGGCTGTCCGTGCAGTTGCACCGCGGTCAGGATGATCACCAGCGATTGGCGGCGTTGCTGAGTATGGCTGCCCAATTGCAGATTCGCGCCGTGGCCAGTGGCGACGTGCACATGCACGCCCGTGGCCGCCGCGCCCTGCAGGACACCATGACTGCGATCCGCCATCACCTGCCGGTGGCCGAAGCGGGCTTGCGCTTGCACCCCAATGGCGAGCGGCATTTGCGCAGTGTCGAGGTGCTGCGGGAGCTGTATCCGCAGGCCTTGCTCGACGAAACGGTCGCCCTCGCTCGGCGTTGCACCTTCGATCTGAGCGAATTGCGTTATCAATATCCGAAAGAACTGGTGCCCCAGGGCCACAGCGCCACTTCCTGGTTGCGCCAATTGACCAAGGAGGGCATCGCCTGGCGCTGGAAGAAAGGCGCACCCTTCAAGGTGCTACGGCAGATCAACAAGGAGCTGCAACTGATTGCCGAGCTCGGCTACGAAAGCTATTTCCTCACCGTACACGACGTGGTGCGGTTCGCCCGCGAGCAGCACATCCTCTGTCAGGGCCGTGGTTCGGCAGCCAACTCGGCGGTATGTTTTGCCTTGGGCATCACCGAAATCGACCCGGAACGCACCACGTTGCTGTTCGAACGCTTCATGTCGAAAGAGCGCAACGAGCCGCCGGACATCGACGTCGATTTCGAGCACGAACGCCGCGAAGAAGTCCTGCAATATGTCTTCCGTCGATATGGCCGCGGTCGCGCAGCGTTGACCGCAGTGGTCAGCAGCTACCACGCTGCCGGTGCCGTGCGGGATGTGGCCAAGGCCCTGGGATTGCCGCAGGACCAGATCAATGCACTGGCCGATTGCTGCGGCCACTGGAGCGACGAAACCCCGCCGCTGGAGCGTTTGCGCGAAAACGGTTTCGACCCCGAGAGCCCGCTGCTGCGCCGGGTCTTGAGCCTGACCGGGCAATTGATCGGCTTCCCCCGGCACCTGTCGCAACACCCCGGCGGCTTCGTGATTTCCGAGCAACCGCTGGACACCCTGGTACCGGTCGAAAACGCGGCCATGGCCGAGCGCACGATCATTCAGTGGGACAAGGACGACCTCGACGCGGTTGGCCTGCTCAAGGTGGATATCCTGGCGCTCGGCATGCTCAGCGCGATCCGCCGCTGTTTCGATCTGCTGCGCCGTCATCGCCAGCGCGATTTGAGTCTGGCGACGATTCCAGCCGAAGACAAACCGACCTACGCGATGATCAGCCGCGCCGACACCATCGGCGTATTCCAGATCGAATCGCGGGCGCAGATGTCGATGCTGCCGCGCCTGCGTCCGCAAAAATTCTACGATCTGGTGATCCAGGTGGCGATTGTCCGGCCGGGGCCGATTCAGGGCGGGATGGTTCATCCGTACCTGCGCCGGCGTAATAAAGAAGAAGCGGAAAGTTATCCGTCGCCGGAGTTGAAAGTGGTGCTTGAACGCACCCTTGGCGTGCCGCTGTTTCAGGAACAGGTGATGCAGATCGCCATTGTGGCCGCTGACTACAGCCCCGGCGAGGCCGACCAGTTGCGCCGCTCCATGGCCGCGTGGAAACGTCACGGTGGCCTGGAACCGCACAAGGAACGCCTGGCCGCCGGCATGAAGAAGAACGGCTATACAGCTGAATTCGCTGCGCAGATATTTGAACAGATCAAAGGTTTCGGCAGCTACGGTTTTCCCGAGTCCCACGCGGCCAGTTTCGCTTTGCTGACCTATGCCAGTTGCTGGCTCAAGTGTCACGAACCAGCAGCGTTTGCCTGCGCGCTGATCAACAGCTGGCCGATGGGCTTTTACAGCCCGGACCAGATTCTGCAGGATGCGCGCCGTCATCAATTGCAGATTCGCCCGGTCGACGTACGTGCCAGCGACTGGGATTGCAGCCTGGAAACCACCACCGGGCCACAACCGGCGATTCGCATGGGCTTGCGCATGATCAAGGGCTTTCGCGAGGACGACGCCCGGCGCATCGAAGCGGCGCGGGCGCGTGGAGCGTTCGCCGATGTTGCCGATCTGGGCGAACGTGCAGCGCTCGACAGCCGCGCGCAAGCCTTGCTCGCCGATGCCGGGGCCTTGCGGGGCCTGGCCGGGCATCGGCATCGCGCGCGCTGGGAAGTGGCCGGGGTGCAGAAACAGTTGGGGCTATTTGCCGGCCTGCCCAGCCAGGAGGAGCCGGAAGTGCTGCTGCCCAAACCCAGCGTCGGCGAGGATCTGCACGCTGACTACGCCACCGTCGGCACCACCTTGGGCCCGCATCCGCTGGCACTGTTGCGCGGCGAATTGCGCTCGCTGCGCTGTCGCAGCTCGCGGGAATTGCTCGATGTCGAACATGGCCGGCCAGTGAGCATGGCCGGGCTGGTGACCGGGCGCCAGCGTCCCGGTACTGCCAGCGGGGTGACGTTCGTCACGTTGGAAGACGAATTCGGCAACGTCAATGTGGTGGTCTGGCGCGATCTGGCCGAGCGTCAACGGCAAGTTCTGGTTGGTTCGCAATTGCTCAGGGTCGATGGCCGCTGGGAACGCGAGGGCGAAGTGCGGCATTTGATCGCTGGACGCCTGAGTGACCTGAGCCCGCTGCTCAACGGCATTCGCGTGCAGAGCCGGGATTTTCACTGATCAACCGGCCCCAGGCCGCTCGTTCCCACGCTCCGCGTGGTAACGCCTCCCGTGACGCTCTGCGTCACAGTGGACGCGGAGCGTCCATGGCTGCATTTCCCACGCAGAGCGTGGGAACGATCACCACAAAGCGGTGAGAGCGAGCCTGAATTCCCAGCCTGTTAATTGACGTCAAAAAAATCTGTCATGAATGATGGCACTTTGTCATAATGCCGGCCCTTTTCTGCTGGCCAGCGCTTTGCCGTGCCGGGACACCCCGTTTTTCAAGAAGGAAATACTCAGTGAGAATGATCTCCCGGATGTTGGTCTCTGGCGTGGCGATTGCCGTGCTCGGCACGCTGGCCACCACGCTGTCCGGCTGCGCCACGGAAAGCTCCCGCGCGCTGCCGGTGGCCAAGGTCGAAAGCGCCACTCAGGTCTGGACCGGTGTTCGCGTGCCAATGGCTGTGGGCAAATTCGACAACCGCTCCAGCTACATGCGCGGCATCTTCTCCGACGGCGTCGACCGTCTCGGCGGCCAGGCCAAGACCATCCTCATCACTCACTTGCAGCAGACCAACCGCTTCAGCGTGCTGGACCGCGACAACATGGGCGAAATTCAGCAGGAAGCCGCCATCAAAGGCCAGGCTCAGCGCTTGAAAGGCGCTGATTACGTGGTCACCGGTGACGTCACCGAATTCGGTCGCAAGGAAACCGGCGACCACCAGTTGTTCGGCATTCTCGGTCGCGGCAAGACCCAGGTCGCCTACGCCAAGGTCAACCTGAACATCGTCAATATCAGCACCTCTGAAGTGGTCTATTCGACCCAGGGCGCCGGCGAGTACGCCTTGTCCAACCGCGAAATCATCGGTTTCGGTGGCACCGCTGCCTACGACTCCACCCTCAACGGCAAAGTCCTGGATCTGGCCATGCGCGAGGCGATCAATCGCCTGGTCGATGGCATGAACGCCGGTGCCTGGAAACCGGGCAACTGATCGACGCCCATTGCAAGGAGCAACACCCATGAAACCGAATCTGTCGCGCCCGCTGCTGGCGCTGACCCTGGCCGCCACTATGCTGCTCGCCGGTTGTGCCGGGCCGAAAACCCTGTACCAGTGGGAAGGCTACGAGCCGCAGGTCTACGAGTACTTCAAAGGCGAAGAGCCGAAAGAAGCCCAGGCCGAAGCGCTGGAACGTGATCTGCAGAAAATCCGCTCGACCGGCAAAGCCGTACCGCCGGGCTACCACGCGCACCTGGGCTTGCTCTATCTGAGCATGGGCAAGGACGATCAGATGGTGCAGCAGTTCAATACCGAAAAAACGCTGTTTCCCGAGTCCGGCACGTACATGGACTTTTTGCTTAAAAACGCCAAGGCCGGAGTCAGCCAATGATCTCGCGTAGCTGCAAATGGCTGATCGCCGGTCTGGCCCTGACCGTACTGGGTGGCTGCGTCGCGCCGAAAACCGTGGATTACTCGGCGTATAAACAGGCACGCCCGAAGACCATTCTGGTCCTGCCGCCGCTCAATACTTCGCCGGACGTGAAAGCTTCCTACAGCTTGTTGTCGCAAGTGACGTTCCCGCTGGCCGAGGCCGGTTACTACGTCCTGCCGATCACCCTGGTTGATGAAACCTTCCGCCAGAACGGCATGACCACACCCGATGACATTCATCAGGCACCGCCGAACAAACTGAAGGAAATCTTCGGTGCGGACGCTGCGCTGTACATCACTGTGACCGAATACGGCACTCGCTACATGGTGATCAGCAGCGAAACCGCAGTGACCGCGACGGCGAAACTGGTCGACCTGAAAAGCGGCACGACGCTGTGGACCGGTACGGCGCGCGCATCGAGCGAAGAGGGTGGCAACAACGGTGGCGGCGGCCTGATCGGCATGCTGATCACTGCCGCCGTGAAGCAGATCATCAACAGCTCCACCGACGCCGGCTACCCGATTGCCGGTGTGGCGAGCAATCGTCTGCTCTCCGCCGGCCACCCGGCAGGCCTGCTGTACGGCCCGCGTTCGCCGAAATACGGCACCGACTGACCCTCTACCGGTGATCGTTCCTACGCTCTGCGTGGGAATGCATCCCGTGACGCTCCGCGTCACAGTGGACGCAGAGCGTCCATGGCGGCATTCCCACGCAGAGCGTGGGAACGATCAACATAGTGGTCAGTCCCTGCGCAATCTCCCCACCGAAACCCCTGTATCCTGACGCCAAAGTCGATATTCTGCGCCTCGGGCCAACCGACGCCAAAGGAGTGTTCGTATGACCGACAAGAAACCGGAGACCACGGTCGACCGCGTCTATCAAGGGGTTTACCAAGCGATCAGCAAGCGTTCGCTGCGTCCGGGGATGAAACTGGGCGAGGCCTCGCTGGCCGAGCTGTTCAACGTCAGCCGCACCTCGGTGCGCGCGGCGCTCAAGCAACTGGAAGCCGAAGGGCTGGTCACCACCGAGCCCAACAAGGGCGCGTCGGTGTCATTACCGAGCAACGAAGAGCTGCGTTCGCTGTTCGAAACCCGCCGTCTGATCGAGATCGGCATCGTCACCGAACTGTGCCGGCGCAAAGATCCGGCGGCGATGCAGGACCTGCGCGCGCACCTGCTGCTCGAAGACGAAGCCCACGCGGCGGGCGATCACGAACGGCTGATTTACCTGCTGGGTGAATTCCATCTCAAACTGGCGCGCAGCCTGAACAACCCGGTGTTGCTCGACTGGTTCCAGAAGCTGATTTCTCGCGCCTCGCTGTATGCCGCGGCACTGGATGATGACAGCCACGAAGTCTGCCGCGACGACGAGCACTTGCGTCTGATCGAGCACATCGAGGCCGGCAACCAGAACGCAGCCATCGAACTGACCTGTACCCATCTGAACGGTATCGAGAAAGCCATTCTCGACGTCGCCGCGAAAATGAAAACCGGCTACCACCCGCTCAAGCACTTGATCGGCGTCTAGTCGGCTGCGGAGAACAAATCGGCTAATCTCTGATGAAACCAATACGACCGAAGACGCTCGAAACACACGAGCGTCGCGTCGTTCCGGCGTCGCGACAGATCGGGCATTCACCACAGGACACCGAGTCAATCGATGCAGTTTTTATCCGATAGCTACGGTTGTGACGGCTGGAAAGGCGAAATGGCCGAGCGCATCCGCGCGTTCGACTGGAGCCACACCGAGCTGGGCCCGTTGCACAGTTGGCCGGCCAGCCTGTGCAGCGCGGTACAACTGATGCTGGCCTCGCCACTGCCAATGGTGATGCTATGGGGCCGTGCCGGTTACATGATCTACAACGACGCCTATTCTCAGTTCGCTGGCGGTCGTCACCCTTATCTGCTCGGCGCGCCCGTCGAGCTGGGCTGGCCGGAAGTCGCCGAATTCAATCGCAATGTGGTCGACACCTGCCTGGCGGGCGGCACGCTGTCCTATCGCAATAAACTTCTGGTGCTGTTGCGTGATCGCGTCCCGGAGGACGTCTGGCTCGATCTCTATTACAGCCCAGTGGCCAATGATGAAGGGGCGCCCGCCGGCGTGATGGCGATGGTGGTGGAAACCACCGAGCTGGTGATTTCCGAACGCTTGCGTCAGGAAGCGGAAAACGCTTACCGCGCCGATAACGAGCGGGTGCGGCTAGCACTGAATGCCGGGGCGTTGCTCGGCTCGTTTGTCTGGGACATCAAAAACAACCGACTCTCGGCTGATGAGCGCTTCGCCCGGACCTTTTCCTATCCGCCCGACCAGGACCTGAGCAACCTGGCCCAGGACATTGCCGACTCACGCATTCATCCCGATGACCTCGCCTGGGTCCAGGAGCGCGTCGCCCATTCGGTGCAAACCGGTGAGCCGTATAACGCCGAATATCGGGTGTTGCGCAGCGATGGCAGTTACCTCTGGGTGTTGGCCAGCGGCGCTTGTGAATTCGACGACGACGGCGCGCCGCTGCGCTTCCCCGGCGTGTTGATCGATATTCATGAGCGCAAGAACGCCGAAGAATCCTTGCTCAAATTCACTCGCAACCTCGAGCAACGCGTAGCCGAAGAGGTTGAGGCGCGGCTCGCGGCTGAAGAGCAGTTGCGCCAGTCGCAGAAACTTGAATCGATCGGTGGATTGACCGGCGGCGTCGCACACGATTTCAATAATCTGCTGCAAGTGATCGCCGGCAATCTGCATCTGCTCGCACGGCATGAGCCGGACAACGCCAATGTGCAGCGCCGGGTCGGTGCTTCGCTGGCAGCGGTCGAGCGCGGCGCCAAGCTGTCTTCGCAACTGCTGGCGTTTGCACGGCGCCAGCCGCTGTCACCGGCAGTATGCAACCCGCAGCAGATCTTCGAAGGCGTCGGTGAATTGCTGCAGCGCGCGCTGGGCGAAACCATCCAGATCGATGTGCAGCTGCCGCCGGCACCGTGGCATGTCTACGTCGACCGCAATCAGTTGGAAAACGCCATTCTCAACCTGGCGATCAATGCCCGCGATGCCATGAAAGGCGAGGGCGTGATCGGCCTCAGTGCCTCCAATGTCCAGCTCGACAGCGCGTTTTGTGCCGGTAAAGGCATCAATCCCGGCGACTTCGTGCGAGTCGCGGTCAGCGACAGCGGCGCCGGTATCCCGCCGGATATTCTCGAGCAAGTGTTCGAGCCGTTTTTCACTACCAAGGCCGATGGCCAGGGCACTGGTTTGGGGCTGAGCATGGTCTTTGGTTTCGTCAAGCAGAGCGGCGGCCACGTCGAGATCGACAGCCGGATCGGCGAGGGTACGCGGGTGCAGTTGTATTTCCCGCGCAGTCTGCGCCCGATCCTCGACGAATCGCCCAATCTGCAACGCCAGCAGAGCGGCGGCAACGAGACGATTCTGGTGGTCGAGGACAACGATGCCGTGCGCACCTCGGTGGTCGAGTTGTTGCGCGAGGAAGGTTATCGCGTGGTCACGGCCGGCAATGGCGATGTGGCGATGCAGATATTGCTCGAAGGCACCGACGTCGATCTGATTTTTACCGACGTGGTCATGCCCGGGCTGATCAAGAGTTCCGATCTGTTCGCCTGGGCCAAGGTGCAGACGCCGCCGCTGGCGGTACTGTTCACGTCCGGGCACACCCGCGACATCATTTCGCGCAATCACCAGCTCAGCCCCGACACCCATTTGCTCGGCAAACCGTACAGTCCGCAGGCCCTGCTGCAGACAATCCGCGCGGTCCTCAGCAGTTGAGCGTTGCACACTCCTTCAGCAAGGCAGGTCGATGATTTCCAAACGCAGCTCGAAAGCGCCCGCCGGCATGGTCCGGGTTCGCGGCGCCCGCGAACACAACCTGAAAAACGTCGATGTCGACATTCCGCGCGACGCCTTGGTGGTGTTCACCGGGGTGTCCGGTTCGGGCAAATCATCGCTGGCGTTTTCGACGCTGTACGCCGAGGCGCAGCGGCGCTATTTCGAGTCTGTGGCGCCTTATGCGCGGCGTTTGATCGATCAGGTCGGCGTGCCGGATGTCGATTCCATCGAAGGCCTGCCGCCCGCTGTCGCTTTGCAACAACAGCGCGGTACGCCGAGTACACGTTCTTCGGTGGGCAGCGTGACCACGTTGTCCAGCCTGATCCGCATGCTTTATTCGCGCGCCGGCAGTTATCCGCCGGGGCAACCGATGTTGTACGCCGAGGACTTTTCGCCGAATACCCCGCAGGGCGCCTGCCCGGAATGTCACGGACTCGGTCGCGTCTACGAAGTCACCGAGGCGCTGATGGTGCCGGACCCGAACCTGACCATCCGCCAGCGCGCGGTGGCGTCGTGGCCGCTGGCGTGGCAGGGGCAGAACCTGCGCGACATTCTCGTAACGATGGGTATCGATGTCGACATTCCATGGAAGAAACTGCCGAAAAAGCAGCGTGACTGGATTCTCTTCACCGAAGAAACCCCGACGGTTCCGGTGTACGCCGGGCTGACCCCGGAAGAAACCCGCGTCGCCCTCAAGCGCAAGATGGAACCGAGTTATCAAGGCACCTTCACCGGCGCCCGTCGCTACATCCTGCACACCTTCACCCACTCACAAAGTGCGCTGATGAAAAAGCGCGTTTCGCAGTTCATGCTCGGCAGCCCGTGCCCGTTGTGTGAAGGCAAACGCCTGAAGCGCGAGGCGTTGTCGGTGACGTTTGCCGGGCATGACATCGGTGCGCTGTCGCAGATGCCGTTGCTGCAACTGGCAGAGGTGTTGCGCCCGGTCGCGGCGGCGGAATATCTCGAACAGGCTGAAGAAAGCAGCGCCACCCTCAGTCATGCGCAAACCCGCGAGGCCCGCCAGCAGCGCGTGGCCCACGGCGGCAGTGGTCACGCCAGCGCGCCGGATGTGCGGCACACGCCGAACCTGTCGCTGGAAAAACGGATTGCGGCGCAGCGCATCGCCGAGGATTTGCTCGAACGAGTCAGCACCCTGACCGATCTGGGCCTGGGTTATCTGGCGCTCGAGCGCAGCACGCCGACGCTGTCATCCGGCGAGTTGCAGCGCTTGCGCCTGGCCACGCAGTTGGGCTCGCAGTTGTTCGGCGTGATTTACGTACTCGACGAGCCCTCTGCCGGTTTGCATCCAGCCGATGGCGAGGCGTTGTTCGAAGCGCTTCAACGATTGAAGGCGGACGGCAACACGCTGTTCGTGGTCGAGCATGATGTGGAGACCATGCGCCGCGCCGACTGGCTGATCGATGTCGGGCCGGCGGCGGGCGAGAAGGGTGGTCAGGTGTTATACAGCGGACCGCCAGCCGGTCTGGCCGAGGTCGAGTCGTCGCAGACCCGACCTTATCTGTTCGGCGAAGCGCAGCGTCCGCCACGGGCGGCACGTAAGCCCTCGGCGTGGCTGAAGCTTGAGGGCATCACCCGCAATAACCTGAACAACCTCAGTGCCGAATTTCCCTTGGGCTGCTTCACCTCGGTGACCGGCGTATCCGGCTCCGGCAAATCGAGTCTGGTCAGCCAGGCCTTGCTCGAACTGGTCGGTGCGCAACTGGGCCGGCCGACGGTGGAGGCCGAGCCGGAAGAACTCAGCCTTGAAGACGATGCGCCGCAGGTCAGCGGCGGCCAGGTCACGGCGGGGCTGGAATCGATCAAGCGTCTGGTGCAAGTCGATCAGAAGCCTATCGGCCGCACGCCACGCTCCAATCTGGCGACGTATACCGGGCTGTTCGACAACGTGCGCAAACTGTTTGCCGCCACCGACGCGGCGCGCGCCGAGGGGTACGACGCCGGGCAGTTTTCTTTCAACGTCGCCAAGGGCCGCTGCGCCACTTGCGAAGGCGAGGGGTTTGTCAGTGTCGAATTGCTGTTCATGCCCAGCGTTTATGCGCCGTGCCCGACCTGTCATGGCGCGCGCTACAACCCGCAGACGCTGGCGATCCTCTGGCAAGGCTTGAGCATCGCTCAGGTGCTGCAACTGACCGTCGATGAGGCGGTGACGGCGTTTGCCGAGCAACCGGCGATCCGCCGCTCCCTGGAAGTGCTGCGCGACATTGGCCTCGGTTACCTGCGCCTCGGGCAGCCGGCCACCGAGTTGTCCGGCGGTGAGGCGCAGCGCATCAAACTCGCCACAGAATTGCAGCGCAATCAGCGCGGCGCGACCTTGTATGTACTCGACGAACCGACCACCGGATTGCACCCGCGCGATGTCGATCGGCTGCTGGAGCAACTGGATACGCTGGTGACGGCGGGGCACACGGTGATTGTGGTCGAGCATGAAATGCGCGTGGTCGCGCAGAGTGACTGGGTGATCGACATCGGCCCGGGTGCGGGGATCAGGGCGGCAGAATCGTCGCCGCCGGCACACCGCAAAAAGTTGCCGCCAGCAAGAAAAGCAAGACGGCGCCGTTTCTCGCGCGTGCCCTGAACCGATGATGACGCCATCGCTGGCGGTTCCATGCGCTACCGCGCAGACGACGCATCTCCTGTAGGAGTGAGCCTGCTCGCGATAGCGGTGTGCCAGGTGAAAATGATCTGACTGATCAGCCGCGATCGCGAGCAGGCTCACTCCTACACAGGATCGCGGCCTGTCCGGTATCTGTGTGGGAGCTGGCTTGCCAGCGATAGCGGCAGATCAGGCGCCATCCAGCGTGCGGCGAACCTTGTCGAGCAGCTCGTTGATCTGGAACGGTTTGACCAGCATGTCCATACCCGTGCCAAGGAACACCTGGCGGTTGAGCGCGGTTTCGGCGTAGCCGGTCATGAACAGGATCGGCAGGCCTTCGCGCCAGCCACGGGCGACATCAGCCAGTTCGCGGCCGCTCATGCGCGGCAGGCCGACGTCGGTCAACAGCAACTGGATCGACGGATCATTCTGCAAACGCTCCAGCGCCGATTCGACATCGACTGCCTGGGTGCAACGATAACCGGCATCTTCGAGCACTTCGGTGACGAACAAGCGCACCGTGGCCATGTCCTCGACGATCAGCACATGCTCGCCGCTGCCCTTGGCATCGGGCAACGGCGCCGGGGCGTCGGCACCGGTCGGGTCGTTGGTGCCGGGGAGCATGATGGTCACTTCGGTGCCACGCCGGGCGACGCTCCGGATGTGCGCATCACCGCCCGACTGACGGGCGAAACCGTAGATTGTCGACAGGCCCAGCCCGGTGCCCTGGCCCAGCGGTTTGGTGGTGAAGAACGGCTCAAACACCTTGTCGATCACGTTGTGTTCGATGCCGGTGCCATCGTCCCGCACCGACAGGGCCACGTACGCGCCATCGGCCAGATTCGGATCGCCATGGGAATAGGCGGCGTACGTGTTGACCCAGATGTTGCCGCCCGAGGGGAGGGCATCGCGGGCGTTGATCACCAGATTCAGCACCGCGCTTTCCAGCTGCACCGGGTCGACCAGGGCAATCGCCGGTTTATTGGTCAGTTCCAGCTTGAGCGTGATGCGCTCGCCGATGGTGCGCACCAGCAGCTCTTCCAGCGAGCGAACGTGCTCGTTGATGTCCACCGGTCGTGTGTCGAGCGGTTGCTGACGGGCAAACGCGAGCAGGCGATGGGTCAGCGAAGCCGCGCTCATCGCCGAATTCAGCGCCGCTTCGGTATAGAACTGCACTTTGTCCAGGCGCTCATCGGCGATGCGCTTCTGAATCAGTTCCAGGCTGGTGATGATCCCGGTCAACAGGTTGTTGAAGTCGTGGGCAATGCCGCCGGTGAGCTTGCCCAGGGCATCCATTTTCTGCACTTGCAGCAATTGTGCTTCGGCACGCACGCGCTCGGCGACTTCCTTGGCCAGTTGCGTAGTGGTGTCGTCCAGCTGCGCCAGATGCGAGCGCTCACGGTGGCGGTGTTCGGTGACGTCCTCGACGAACACCAGGCTCAGTTCCGGCGTGCGATAGGGCGAGATCTGCCACTGCGTTTCGCGGATCTCACCCTGCACGCTCATGTTCAGCGTGCCTTTCCAGCGCTCGCCGTCCACCAGACGCAGACGCAATTCGTCGAGAATCGTCGATTGATTCTCGGCGAAGCATTCCTGCAGGGCCAGCGGGTTACGGTTGTCGACGATCAGTTGGGCGAACGCCTGGTTGCACTCATGCACTTTAAGGCTGGCATCGAGCACCGCGATCGGTGCCGAGACGTTGGCGAAGATTTCGCGAAAACGCGCCTCGCTCTCACGCAAAGCGTTTTCCGTGTCGCGTACCCGTAGCAGAGTGCGCAGCGTGGCCAGCAGCACATCGGGGTCGACCGGGTGAATCAGATAGGCATCGGCGCCCGCGTCGAGGCCGGTGATGATATCGCCGGTCTGGATCGATGCCGCCGAGACATGGATCACCGGCAGCAGCGCCGTTCGCGGGTCGGCACGCAGCAGGCGGACGATATCGAAACCGCTCATGTCCGGCAGGTTGACGTCGAGGATCAACGCATCGAGCGCTTCGCTCTCGATCAGGGCCAGCCCATCGCTGCCGGTGCCGGCTTCCAGCACGGTATAAGCGTGGCGCTCGAGGCGCCGGCGCAAGGCATAACGAGTGGCCGCGTTGTCATCGACGATCAACAGGCGGATGTCACGATTCATCGACGTTCTCCAGAGCGATCGCCAGCGGGATGATGACAAAGAACGTCGAGCCGACGCCGGGCGTACTTTCTACCCCGACTTCGCCGCCCAGCAACGCGGCGAAACGCTTGCACAGTGACAGGCCCAGACCGGTGCCCCGCAGGCGTTTCTGCAACGGCGAATCAACCTGAGAGAAATCTTCGAACAGAGTGTCATGCAGCTCCGCCGCAATGCCAATGCCGGTATCGCTGACGGCAAAACGAATCCGGTCTTCGCCTTCCATGCGCGCCGACACCCGCACTTCACCTCGGGTGGTGAACTTCAGCGAGTTGGAGATGAAGTTGCGCAGAATCTGCCCAAGCTTCTTGTCATCGGTGTACAGGCGCGGCAGACCACGCGGTTCTTCGAAAATCAGATCGACTGCCGAGGCATCGACGATCGGCCGGAACATCCCGCGCAGGGCCGAGAACAGGTCGAACATGTCGAACCAGGCGGGAGAAATGCTGATGCGCCCGGCCTCGATCTTCGCCAGATCGAGCAGGTCATCGACCATGTCGCTCAGTTCGCGGGCGGCGGTGCTGACGAAGGCCACCTGCTTGTGCTGTTCCGGGCTGAGCGGCCCGTCGAGTTCGTCGGCCAGCAAGCTGTTGATGCTCAGGATCGAACCCAGTGGCGTGCGGAACTCGTGGCTCATGTACGACAGGAAACGGCTCTTCAGATCCGAGGCCTGACGCAGCTCTTCGGCCTGGGTGTCGAGTTCGGCGTACAGCGCCAGCACACCCTGATTGGTTTCATCGAGTTCTTCGCGCAGCGCGGTGGTTTCGCGCTGCAACTGCTCGATCAGCGCTAGCTGTTCGGCAGGGCTCAAGTCAGTCGATTCAACCATGGCCGGCCTCCAGCGCAACGACCAGCACCGTGACGTCATCGCGGCCGCGGCAGAAGTCGCGGTGCAGGACGCTGGCGATCACCGCGGGATGGCGATGGACCAGGCCGGGGTAGTCTTTGAGGTTCCAACGGGACTGTAGGCCGTCGCTGTACATGATCAATAAATGTCCGTTCACGTGAGCATAGTCAAAAGGTTTGGCTTTTCGGTATTGAGCACCGACGATGCCGGGGTGCGAGGCCAGGCCGCGCGATTTTTCCGGGTCAAGCAGACTGGCGCCGATATTCCCGACACCGGCGAACGTCAGGCCATCGCGCTGGCTATCAAACTGGGCGAATGCCACGGCGCCGCCACGGGTGCCGAGCATGTCCTGATGCAGATCTTCCATCAACCTCACCGGATCGGCAAACGGCGCTCGGGCGAACGCCCGGGCCCCGGCCAAGGCTGCACGTTCGGCATCTTCGCCGTGACCCAGGCCATCAATCACCAGCGCGCTGATCCGCGAGCCTTGATACGCCAGGTGCCAGACATCACCGCACGCAGGATCGGCATGCAGCGAATGCTGGCTGACGCCATAACGGATATCGGCCTGACGATCGCTGCGTGGAAAGATCCGCGCCAACAGCACGGCGCCACGGTGGTCAGCATAGACATCAAACGCGTCGGTCTGCCGTGAAACCGCGCCCAGGCCAATGCCTTGCGTGCCGCCGGTGGAAAAACCATCGGCCAGACACGCATCGAAATCAAAGCCCTGAGCCCGGTCTATCGTCTGCATTTCAATGCCGAAGCCGTTGCCCGGCCGCACCAGTACCCGCAGGTGAAACTCACCGCGCTGCGCGTGCTTGAGCACATTGCTGGCCAGTTCTGTCGCTACCAGTGCGACACGGCCGGCATCGTTTTCATCGAAACCATGCTGCTCGGCGAGTTTCTGCGCGGTGCGCCGCGCGTGACCGATCTGGCTGCTGTCCTCGATCAGCAAAACCTGGGTCATCGACCCAGCGATATTCATGTCCATCGGGTGATCGTTATGCGTGTGCCTTTGCCGGGCTCGGTATCGAGTTCAAATTCGTTGACCAGACGCTTGGCACCGGTCAGCCCAAGGCCCAAGCCGCTGCCGGAGGTCCAGCCGTCGGTCATCGCCAGCTTGATGTCGGGGATGCCCGGGCCTTCGTCGCGAAACGTCAGACGCAAGCCGACCCTGCCGTTTTCCTCGAGGATCTGCCAGTCCATGTCGCCGCCACCGCCGTAGACCATGGTGTTGCGCGCCAGCTCGCTGACGGCGGTCACCAGTTTGGTCAGGTCGATCAGGCGCATGCCGCATTCGGTGGCGAGCTTGCGCGTGGTCTGGCGGGCCAGCACCACGTCCTGTTCGATGAGAATGGGTTGAGTACCGCTGCTGCGTACGATCATTGCAGGCGTACTCGATCCTGCAGCAGTTTCATTCCACGCTCGACGTTCAGCGCGGTGCTGACGCCCGGCAAGGTCATGCCCAGCTCAACGAGGGTGATCGCCACCGCCGGCTGCATGCCGACCAGTACGGTTTCGGCGTCCATGATTTTCGACAGGCCGGAAATCGTGCCGATCATGCGCCCGATGAACGAGTCGACCATGTCCAGCGCGGAAATGTCGATCAACACGCCGCGCGCCGAGGTGCGACTGATGCGTTCGGACAGATCGTCCTGCAGGGTCAGGGCGAGCTGGTCATGCATGTCGACCTGAATGGTCACCAGCAGCAGATCGCCCATTTGAAGAATCGGAATACGTTCCATCGCTCAGACCGCTTTGCCGAGGGTGATGCCCAGGCGTGTCAGGGCCAGCTTCAACGCATCGGCCAGATTGGCTTTGGTGACCACGCCTTGCAGGTCCAGGCCCAGGTGCACGATGGTTTGCGCGATCTGTGGGCGCACGCCACTGATGATGCAATCGGCACCCATCAGGCGAATCGCGGTGACGGTTTTCAGCAAGTGCTGGGCGACCAGGGTGTCGACAGTCGGCACGCCGGTGATGTCGATGATGGCGATTTCCGAACCGGTGTCGACGATGCGTTGCAGCAGCGATTCCATCACCACTTGCGTGCGCTGCGAGTCGAGGGTGCCGATCATTGGCAGGGCGAGCACGCCGTCCCACAGTTTCACCACCGGAGTCGACAGTTCCAGCAGCTCTTCCTGCTGACGCTTGATTACCGCCTCACGGGATTTCTGGAAGGTGCCGATGGTGTGCATGCCGACCGTGTCCATCAGTTCGGAAATTTCCAGCAATTGCTCGGCCAGCAGTGCCGGCTGATCCTGATAATGGTTTTGCAGCAAAGCGAACAACGGACCCTTCAGGGCAAAGATGAAGTTGGCGGTCTGCTGGGAATCCTGGCCGAGCAGGGCGCGGCTCTGCGAGAGCTTTTCAAGGAACTGACGGGTGTCTTCCCAGCCGGCGGCGGCGACTTTACTGCCGTTGCCATTTTCCAGGCCGGCCAGCAGCAGGCTCAGCAAGTCGCGGGTTTGCTGAGTGATGTCATGCTCTTTGAGATTGCGCGTCGCGCCGCTGGCTTCGAGGCGTTTGGTCCATTCGTTCAACAGTTGAGTCTGGTTGTTCTTGATTGCTTCGACTGTGCTGTTCTGCAGTGCTGCCATGTGCGTGTCGCTCCGTTACGTAAGGGGGCCGGGCTGGCGAAATGGCCGGCGCGAATTGACTGACATTCGCCGCTGAAAATAGTTGTGCTTTGAACGGGGATTTTTTGCCTGTTGCGTCAAGTTGACTGTAGTCGCTTGGCATCAGGCTGCGATGTATTGAACGAATCCATAGCGTGCGGCTTCGAACGTTACAAGCCGACGTTTTTTCCAGTCGTGCTGGAACAACAATGCTGGACTATGAATGAGGTGCCCATGAACGATCAAGCGTCGCAACAGCAACATCAATCGCCTGATTCGATCAACCGCAACGACCCTGCGATCGACCCGCAGACGCCGGGGCAACCCACGCCCGCGCCAAGTGAGGAAGGGCAGGCGGACAGTGCTCGCGGTGACGTCGATCAGAAGCAGCATCACAACGATAACAGCAACGACTTCAGCCCCGGCTTCAAGCCCGATCCGGACAGACCTGCGCCAGGCGAGAGCACCGATGCCGATATCGATACCGACGGTGGTTGATTGCTCCACAAACACAAAAAAGCCGCATCCATGGATGCGGCTTTTTATTGCCCGGGCGTTTATTTGCTCGGGTGCTTGGCTTGCAGCTCTTTGGCGTGGGCCAGGTGTTTTTCCAGCGCAGGGAGCATTTTCTGCGCAAAGGCTTTGAGTTCAGTCGCACCCTTGGCCTTGTCATCGGTCACGGTGTTCGCCTGTTTCTTGAACAGTTCGATGGTTTCTTCGTGAGCCTTGACCTGGTTGTTGGCGTAGGCCGCATCGAAGGATTCATCGCGCATGTCGAGAATCTTCTCCTTGGCCTGTTTGACCAGGGTGGTGGTGTCCGGAACTTCGATGTCGTTGGCTTTGGCAATCTTCGCCAGCTCATCGTTGGCCTTGCTGTGATCAGTGATCATCTGGTTGGCGAAGGCTTTGATGTCGGCGGACTGGCTTTTTTCCAGAGCCAGGCGACTGGTTTCGATTTCAGCGATGCCACCGGCGGCGGCGTTATCGACAAAGTCATTGTCGGTCGCGGCAAAGGCGCTGCCCATGCCGGTAGACAGGGCAACAGCCAGAGCGAGATGACGCAGGTTGAATCCGTCCATTGGGTATCTCCACGCAGGTTTTTGTGAGCGTTATCCAATGGAGCGAGCGCAGACGGCAAAGGTTTTATCGCATTTACGACAGGGCGACGAACGGCAACCGCTGGTCTGACAGAGTGTCGACAGACGCCTGCGGGTGAGGCCATGCTGATAACGAGTCAGCGCATCGGTCGCGTTGATTGTCGATCAATTGATGGAGGTGTTTCATGCCGGTTTCACATGATCTGTATCAGGACCTGGGTTGCAAGAAGGAAGAGATCGAGCAAAAACGCTCCGAGGATCCAAAGCTGGATTCGTTGGTGAATAAATACTTCGACGTCGACAAGGCAGTAGTCGAGGCCGAGAACGCCCAGTCAGACGCCCCCACTGACGACGAGCTGAAAAAGCTCAAAGAGAAGCGTGTGATCGTCAAGGAGCAGATCGTCGCCCAACTGGCCGGGCAACCGCTGACGGGCCAATAAGCGGCCGACCGGCGGTCACTGACTGACCGGAACGACCATTGCCAATGGCACCTCGAATATTCAGAGTCCCCCAAAACTGACTCTTGGCGAGGTGCCTTATGAACGACCCCAAATTCCCCAGTGAAGAGCAGGGCGGATTCGATCCGATCCCCACCCGCCCCGAACCGAACAGCCCGGCGCATACCACCGCGAATCCGCAAAAGCCTGTGGAAGACTTGCCCGAGGATGAAGATCCGGACAAGTTCGACAGGTCCAGCAACTGACGAGCGTGTCGTTGGCGAGGCGACTTACGCAGCATGCTGTGGAGCTCAGCCCGCCAACGGGTGACGCTTGGCTATAGACTGCGCTCAGCGCCCATGCGCCGCGTCTGCCAACTGCCCGGTATCGACCCGCACAAACACCGAGTCGCCCACCGCAGTCAGCACTTGCCCTGCATACACCTCGCAAATCACCCGCGTCTTGCGCCCGACATCACCGTCAACCCTGGCCCGCAAGATCAGCGGCACGTCCATCGGTGTCGGTTTGATGAATTTGATGCCCAGATTGCCGGTGACACAGTCGATGCGTGGCAAGCTGCCGGCTTCGCGGTTCTCTGCGCGGTAGTGGTAGGCCATCGCCGTCCAGTTGGAGTGGCAGTCGACCAGCATGGCGATCAGGCCGCCGTAGACCAGGTCTGGCCAGCCGCAATATTGGCCGTCCGGCAAATGCTCGGCGATGACGTGGATGCCGTCGTCGTGCCAGCGGCTTTTCACGTGCAGGCCGTGCGGGTTGCGGCCGCCGCAGCCATAGCAGACGCCTTCGGGCGCGGCGAGGTCTTGCAGGGGCGTGTCGAGGCTGGACATGGTTTTTTTATCCTGGAGTGGTGAGCCCGGTCAGACGCAGGCGATTGCGTCCGCCGCGTTTGGATTCGTAGAGGGCGAGGTCGCCTTGTTCGATCAGCGCGGCGAGGCTGGCCGGCGCCGTGTCGAACGCGGTAGCGCCGATGCTCAGGGTGACGGCGGCCGGCGTGGCAAAGGCCTGTGACGCCATCGTCTGAAACTGATCGCGCAGGGTGTTGCCCAGTTCGACGATGCGTTCACTGGCGGCGTTGTTCAGCAGAATGACGAACTCGTCACCGCCGAGTCGCGCCGTTAATGCATTGCGCGGCAGGACCGCGAGGATCATTTCGCTCAAGGCGATCAGCAAACGGTCGCCGGCGGTGTGGCCGTACTGGTCGTTGACCAGTTTGAAATTGTCGATGTCGATCAACAGCAGGGCGCCGGGCTGTTGCGGCGAAACCTGTTGCAGCAGGCGCGGCGCACGTTTTTCCAGGGCGCGGCGGTTGTACAGGGCGGTCAGCGGGTCGCGCTCGGCGAGGCGGGCGATCTGCTTTTCGCGGCGGTAACGCTCAGTACCGGTCATCGACAGCGCAATCAACATGATCGCCATTGCGCCTTCGACCAGAGAAATCTGAATGATCTCGCCGCGAAACGCTGCCAAGTCGATCAACGTGCCAGGAATCACCACGGTCAACGCTTTGGCCACGTAGAACAGGCCATGGCCGAGCAGCACAAACCGCAATTGCACCGCGCCGACACTCAGCGACTTGCCGTGCGGGCGCAACAGCGAACTGGCCTTGAGCGTCGGGATCGCCACCAGTAGCGAATTGGCGACCAGCATGGCTTTCGACCACAACGGCCCGTCCGGCAACAGCAGCATCACCAGCCAGGTCAGGAAAATCAGGTACCAGGCCGGCGACAGCCGTGTCTGGGTAAAACGCGCAACGCCCAGCAGGAAAAAGAAGTGCGCGGTCACCAGCAAGCCGTTGGCGAACCAGATGCCTAGCCACAGGAAGCCGCTGCTGCGCATCAGGGCGAGGGTCGAGCCGACGCTGATCGTGGCGAAACCGGCGCTCCAGAACAGTAGCGAGGATTCACGAATGCTGCGCCATTCGATCGCCAGGTACAGCGCGGCAGCGGCTGCAAGCGCGATGGTGATGGTGAGCATCGTTGGCGGGTCGAGCAGCATTTCCGGGCGGGCCTGTCTGGTTGGGCGGTTGGGCCGGCGATTGTAAGCGTTCGGACGGATTTTTCGCAGAGGGCGCGGTCGGCGTGCACCGCCGCGCCTTGGCTTATTGGCTGGCGTCGAGTACCACGCGGTACCGCGCCTTGCCACTGCGCAGGTGATCGACAGCCTCGTTGACCTTGCTCATCGGGAACATCTCGACCTGCGGCAGAATCTGGTGCCGCGCGCAAAACTCAAGCATGGTCGCCATGGTGCCCGGCGAACCGACGGGGGAGGCGGACAGGGACTTCTGCTGCGGGATCAGATCGAACACATGCACCGGAATCGCGCTGGGTACGATGCCGACGAAGTGCAGGCGGCCATTGGCGCGTAGCGTCGCCAGCATCGCCGGCCAGTCGAGGTCGGCGTTGGCGCTGATCAGCAGAAAGTCCAGGCTGCCGGCAATCGCCTTCAACGCGTTGCTGTCGGTCGAGGCAACCACCTTGTGCGCGCCGAGCCGCTTGGCCTCGTCCTGCTTGTTCAACGACGAGGTGAATGCGGTGACTTCGCAGCCCCACGCGTTGAGAAAGCGCAGCGCCAGATGCCCCAGCCCGCCAATGCCGACCACGCCAACCCGGTCGGTCGGTTTCACGCCGAACTGCAGCAACGGGTTGAACACCGTGGAACCGGCGCAGAACAGTGGCCCGACCAACGCCGGATCAAGGCTGTCCGGGACTGCAACCGCCCAGGCCCAGTGCGCACGCAGGCGATCGGCGAAGCCGCCGTTGCTGCCGATGATGGTCGGTTGCGCGCTGCCGCACAGTTGCTGCGAGCCGGACATGCACGATGAGCAATGCATGCAGCTGCCTTTGTACCAGCCGATACCGACACGCTGACCGAGCTGCAGGCCGCGTACTTGCGCTCCCATGCGCACGATTTTGCCGACGGCTTCATGGCCGGGCACGAACGGGTAACGGCTGATGCCCCAATCGTTATCGATCAGCGACTGGTCGGAGTGACAGACGCCGCAATATTCCACCGCCACTTCGACGTCTTCCTCGCCGAGGGGGCCGGGGTCATAGCTGTAAGGCTCGAGCGGGGCGCCGGCGGCGGTCGCAGCCCAGCCATTGAAAGTTGTGGGTTCACTGTTGCTCATGACGCACCTCCGGTTCGACTGACGGGACAACGCCCGGCAAGTCTAGACGGTCATGACGCGGGCGCGAGCCAGGTGTCGACCACGCGGCGGTCCAGCTCTTCCCAATACGCCATACCCAGCACGCGCGTGGTGTTGAGCCCGCGCAGGTAACCGCGCAATTGGTTGGCGGTGTCTTTGATCAGTTCTGGATCACGACGGTTTTTGTCCAGCAACACACTCTCGTACTGCACCAGATACTCGGCCACGCGGTCGCGGTATTCGGCCAAAACGGCGTCACGGATCAGGTCAAACGTTCTCAAGGCAAACCTCACGGGTCTTTGTCGTTGTATTGGAGTGTCTCGCAGTCTGCGCGCACGCAACTATTGCTAGAAGTAATAGTGACCATCAAGAAACGCAAGTTCTGCTTTGACGGCAATCGGCGGAAAATCGCCTCCATCGACCACGCCGCTCAAGGAAATTGCGCGATGAACATTCTGCCCCGACTGGCTTTGCTCGCCCTGCTGACCGCTGGCGCGATGTTTACCGCACCGACCTACGCAGCCGACGCCGGGGCGTGCCACTTCCAGAGCCTGGGTGGCAGCAGCGCGACCTTGCAGCCTTCGCAAACGGTCGGTGTGTTGCTCAGCGCCAACACGCTGGACAACCTGCAATACCTCGAGCGTTACCACGACATGGCGGCCAACGGCGCGAAAGATGCGCTGGATTCGCGGATTCGCGAGGCCTTTGTCGGCAGTTCCGATCCGGAGCTGGCCATCGACTGGCTGGTGAGTTCGCTGCAACAGCAGTTTCTCTCGGTGACGGTCTACGACAATCTCGATGCGCTGGTGCAGGCGCATCCGGACGTGGTGGTCAAGCTCGACACCTTCAACCGTTTGTTGACCCAGCGTAACAGCCTGGTCGAAGCGCGGTTTACCGCACGCTTCTACGACGCTGATCTGCAGTACATCGGCAAGGCTGAAGGTGCGGTGGAAAAACAGTTGCCTTCGGTCTGGGTGCATGACCAGGCAGCCCAGGCAATTGCGGCGCAGATCGATAAACAGCGCGACCTGCAATTCGACGCCTTGAGACAATTCGATGTATCGCTCAAGGCGCTGGTGGCGTCGAGCTGATCTCCCAAAACATGAATGGCGACGGCGGCTCCGTGAGGCTGGACCGTTGCTGGTTGAACCGGACTTTTATTTTCAGGATTACCCCGATGCGTCTTTTATTCGTTCCCGCCATGGCTGTCGCTTCCTTGTTTCTTGCAGGCTGTGCTTCGGCGCCGAATAACCCGAGCCTGACTTTACAGACCAGCAAGACTCCGGCGCAGTACGCCGAGTGTGTGGTGCCGAAGTTGCAGGGCAGTGCGCTGAACCCGATGGTTTCGCAGACCCAGCGCAGTTATCGGATTGTGGTGCCGAGCAAGATTTCCGCGGACAACGTGCTTGAGGCTTACAAGGCGGGGAATGGCGGCAAGGTGTTCATTTATGAGCGGCATTTGCTGGCGTCGAATTTGCTGCCGTCGAGTTTTGAGCGGGCGGCGCAGGATTGCATCTGATTTTTTGATTTGGCTGAGCTCCTTTGGTTGGCCGCAACCAACCAATTCCTTTGCCCCACGCCTTTTTGGTTGTGGGGTTTTTTTGTGTCTTGGCGGCCTTCGGGCCGACCATGCTCGGGTTGTTTTGGGTGTATATCCGTTTCTTCGGGTGATGCTGATGGCGGTTTCGCCCTTACGGCGAGGCACTTTTTCCAGACGCCGAAAAAGTACCCAAAAGGCTTGCTCCTGCGTTCGGCCCTCGCAGGCTCGGGTTCCTTCGCTCCGGGATCGATCCGGGCGCAGCGGCTACGGTTTGCTGCGCTGCACCTACGTCCGCTGTGTCTGGCTGCGCCAGACGGTCGCTGCGCTCCCACGCCCGGATCGATCCCTCCACTCAGCCTTCCGATGTCGCTGGTTAGGCAAGATCAAGGGCACTCGAGCTTCGCTCATTGTAATGAGTGGTTAGAAGCGGGTGGTTGGCTTGGGATTTGTGGTGTGGCTGCCCCTCACCCCAGCCCTCTCCCCCTGGAGAGGGAGCCGATTTTGGTTGATTTCGAGACTTGCGTTCGACTCGGTATCGCAGGTCGGTTTAGCTCTCGCATCCACCTCGATCAGTCCCCTCTCCCTCGGGGAGAGGGTTAGGTGAGGGGCTTTTGATTTTGCTTTCAAGTCTGCATTCGACCCGGTATTTCACGTCGGTGTACCTCGTCCAGCCACCGCAGTCAGTTCCCTCTTCCTTTGGGAGAGGGCTGGGCCGGGAATCTTGCGGTGAAGCAGGTTCCCGCCTGGGCGTCTGACGTCACGTGCAATGTGCCGTTGTGCGCTTTGGCTATCTGTGCGGCGATGTACAGGCCCAGGCCCAGACCTTCGCGGCTCTGCTCGGCTTCGGCGCGGGTGAACGGTTCGAACAGCCGCGGCAGCAGTTGCGCCGGGATCGGGGTGCCGTGGTTGGTCAGGGTGATGACGATCTCGTCGTGTTCGGCGCAGGCCTTGAGGACGATCGGTGTGCTGTTCGAGCCATGGGTGGCGGCGTTGCTCAGCAGGTTGGAGAGCAATTGACTGATGCGCAGCGCGTCGCAGTAGACCCCCGTTGGTACATTCAGATCGTGAACAAAGGTTGCCTGCGGATAGGCCGCCTGCGCTTCGGCAATGCTCAGTTGCAGGACTTGCTCCAGGTCGTGCACGAACTTGCGCTGCACGGGAATGCCGCTGCCGAGGCGACCGCGGGCGAAGTCGAGGATGTTTTCGATCAGCACACCCATGCGCACTGAGCTGTTGCGAATCGCCGCGATCAGGTTCAGCGAGCGCTTGTCCTCGGTTTTGCTGTGCAGCAGGTCGGCGCTCATGCGCACGGCGCTCAGCGGGGTGCGCAGGTCGTGGCCCAGCACGGCGATGAATTGCTCGCGCAGGCGCCCGAGTTCGTTGGCGTTGCTCAGTTCGACGGTGGTCGCTTCCAGACGGCTTTGGGTGTCCAGGCTCATGGCGATCAATTGAGCGAAGAGGGTGAGGGTCTTGGCGATTGCCGGTTCGTCGAGGTTCGCCGGTACCGAGTCGATCGCGCAAAGGGTGCCGAAAAAGTCGCCGTTGGCCTGGATGATCGGGATGGAAATATAGCTTTCCAGCCCGTAGGTCTTCGGCGTGTGGTGCACGGAGAAAATCGGGTGCGCACTGGCGTGGCCGAAGATCACCGGTTGCTGGTGTTGGCGGATTTCATGGCAAATGGTCGATTCGAGTATCAGTTCACCGCCCGGCAGCAGGCCGAAGTCGATTGAATCGTCTACAGCGCAGGCCACCCAGTTACGTTCGGTCACCCGGGCCACTGCGGCAAAGCGCATGCCGGTGAGGTGTTTGACCATGCTCAGGATCACCGGCACCGCGTCAATGCGGTTGATGGCTTCGATGTCGGGGGCAAATGCCGGGTTGGTCATGGTGCGGTGCTTCTTGAGGAATTTGCTGGGAGACTATCGTGGATTGCGGTTGATGACTAATAGCCGGTAGCGAAAACAGGGTGCTCCCACGCCCGGATCAATCCCTGCGCTCAGCCTTCCGACGTCGCCGGTGAGTCAAAAGCAAGATCAAAAGCACGCGAGCTAACGCTCATTGTTGAGTGGTTAGAGGCAGGTGGTTGGCTTGGGGTTTGCGGTGGATTCGCCCCTCATCGGAACGCCGCCCGCCCAGCCCTCTCCCGAGGGAGAGGGAGCCGATTCTGGTTGGTTTTGGAGTTTGCATTCGACTCGGTATTTCAGGTCGGCGTAGCTTTCGCATCCACCACGGTCAGTTCCTTCTCCCTCTGGGAGAGGGGTAGGCGGGCGGCGTTCCGATGAGGGGCTTTTGATGTACTCGGTCCACCTGTGGGAGCTACCCGTTGCGATTTCAGTTCAAATCATCTGCACTGTGGCGTTCCGGCACTTGGCTGGCTTCATCGCCCCAGGTGCGATTGACCCGCTGGCCGCGCATGACTGCCGGGCGTTGGGCGATGTCTTCGGCCCAGCGCTGCACATGGGTGTATTCGTGCGCGGCGAGGAATTCGGCGGCGGAGTAGACGTTGTTGCGCACCAGTTGCCCATACCACGGCCACACCGCGATGTCGGCGATGCTGTACTCGTCGCCGGCCAAGTAGGCGTTTTCGGCAAGACGCTGGTTGAGCACGTCCAGTTGCCGTTTGGCTTCCATGGTGAAGCGGTTGATCGGGTATTCCAGCTTTTCCGGTGCATACGCGTAGAAATGCCCGAAGCCACCGCCCAGATAAGGCGCCGAGCCCATCTGCCAGAACAGCCAGTTGAGCGTTTCGGTGCGCCCGGCCGGGTCTTTGGGCAGGAATGCGCCGAATTTTTCTGCCAGGTACAACAGGATCGAGCCAGATTCGAACACGCGGATCGGCGGTTCGACGCTACGGTCCAGCAGCGCTGGAATCTTCGAATTCGGGTTGACCTCGACAAATCCGCTGGAGAACTGATCGCCCTCGCCGATGCGGATCAGCCAAGCGTCGTACTCGGCGCCGGCGTGCCCCAGCGCCAGCAGTTCCTCAAGCAGGATGGTCACTTTCACACCGTTGGGCGTGGCCAGCGAATACAGCTGCAAGGGGTGCTTGCCGACCGGCAGGGTCTTGTCGTGAGTCGGCCCGGCAATCGGGCGGTTGATACTGGCGAAGTGGCCGCCGGACGGGGCTTCGTGTTTCCAGACTTTGGGCGGAACGTAAGGCGCATTGCTCATGAATCGGACCTCATCGTGGGCAGGCTGAAAGTAGGTCATCACCGTAAGGAAAATTTCCGGCGCATGCCAGCGTTAGTTGCTGGTGGATGATCCCGACACGGAGCGACCGAGCGACCGAGCGGCATCGCTGCGCTACGTGCGCCAATGCGCCGACAGCGGGCCATGCGCGCCCGAGACCGGATCGCTGCGCGGATAGTCAAGTTCATCCATTGCTTGCAGTTGCGCGGGACTTGGCGCATCCGTGCAGATATCGCCCTGCTGCCCTGGCGGATACGCGCCGACCACGAGAAAGTCAGGGCTGGATTCCAGGCTGCAATGGCCGGTGCCGACCGGCAGCAGCAAGACATCACCGGCACTGACTTGCACCTCGCGCCCACCGGGCCCGCCGAGCATCAACCGCGCATGCCCCTGGGCGACGCCCAGCACTTCGTGGCCCTGGGTGTGGTAATGGTGGAAATCGTAAACGTGGTAGCGAAACTGCGGCGGCCAGCCATTGGCGCGAAAGGTCTGTTCGAACAGCGCGGCCGGGTCGTCGCCTTCGAGGGCAATTGCGCTGGAATACACCAGCACCGGCAATTGCGGATTGTTCGGTACCCAGTCGTTACGCTCCAGCAAAAAACTCATTACGTCAGTCATCATTCGTCCTCCGGCGGTCGTTGTGCAGTCGACCGCGGGCGAGGGCAAACGCCTCAGAAAAACTCGTCGAGTGGCTGACCAAAGGCTTTTCGACGCGTCATGGCATGTCGCTGGCAAAGCGCTCACCAACGTAAATTCATCGAAACTTCGCCGTCCGGCCGATGGTCCAGACCCATACACCTGCCGGCGCGTGCCGCGTCGCAAATGCACCCTGTAAACGGTGAAAGGCGAGGATCAAGATGACGATGACAGTGGGAGATTTTCTGGTCGAGCGGCTCAGTGAATGGGGCGTGACGCGCATTTTTGGCTACCCGGGCGACGGCATCAACGGCGTGTTCGGCGCACTGAGCCGGGCGCAGGGCAAGATCGAATTCGTTCAGGCGCGGCATGAGGAAATGGCCGCGTTCATGGCTTCGGCCCATGCCAAATTCACCGGTGAGCTGGGCGTGTGCATCGCCACGTCCGGCCCCGGCGCTTCGCACCTGATCACCGGTCTGTACGATGCGCGCATGGACCACATGCCGGTGCTGGCCATCGTCGGCCAGCAGGCGCGCACGGCGCTGGGCAGTCACTATCAGCAGGAGCTTGATCTGGTGTCGATGTTCAAGGACGTCGCCGGCGCGTTCGTGCAACAGGCCTCGGCACCGGCGCAGGTGCGCCATCTGCTTGATCGCGCGGTGCGTACGGCTGTCGGGGAGCGGCGGGTGACGGCGATCATCCTGCCCAATGATTTGCAGGATCTGCCTTACGAAGCACCGCCCAGAGCCCACGGCACGGCGCATTCAGGCGTCGGCTACAGCAAACCGAAAGTGCTGCCTTACGAGGCGGATCTGCAGCGCGCTGCCGACGTGCTGAATGCAGGCGAGAAAGTTGCCATTCTGGTCGGTGCCGGGGCTTTGCAGGCGACCGATGAGGTGATTGCCGTGGCGGAAAAACTCGGCGCCGGGGTGGCCAAGGCGTTGCTTGGCAAAGCCGTGTTGCCCGACGAGTTGCCGTGGGTCACCGGCAGCATCGGCCTGCTCGGCACCGAGCCGAGCTACAAGCTGATGAGCGAATGCGACACGTTGCTGATGATTGGTTCGGGTTTCCCCTATTCGGAATTCCTGCCCAAAGAAGGCCAGGCCCGTGGCGTGCAGATCGATCTGCAACCCGACATGCTCAGCCTGCGCTACCCAATGGAGGTCAACCTGGTCGGCGACGCAGCGGAAACCCTCGCCGCGCTGTTGCCGCTGCTGGAGAAAAAAGACGCGAGCAAATGGCGCAAAAAAATCGAAGGCTGGCGCGGCACCTGGGAGAAAACCCTGGAAAAACGCGCCATGGCCAAAGCCAATCCGATCAACCCGCAACGCGTGGTCTATGAGCTATCACCGCGCTTGCCCGAGCAGGCGATCATCACCAGCGATTCCGGTTCGTGCGCCAACTGGTACGCACGCGACCTGAAAACCCGCCGCGGCATGAAATGCTCGCTGTCCGGTGGCCTCGCGTCGATGGGCGCCGCTGTGCCCTACGCAATTGCCGCCAAGTTCGCTTACCCCGAGCGTTCGGTCATCGCGCTGGTCGGCGATGGCGCGATGCAGATGAACAACATGGCCGAGCTGATCACGGTCGCTAAATACTGGCGGCAGTGGGCGAGCCCGAAATGGATCTGCGCGGTGTTCAACAACGAAGACCTCAATCAGGTGACCTGGGAGCAGCGGGTGATGGAGGGCGATCCGAAGTTCGAAGCCTCGCAAAGCATTCCCGACGTGCCGTATCACCTGTTCGCCATTTCAATTGGTCTCAAGGGCATTTATGTCGAGCGTGAAGAGGATGTTGCCGCCGCCTGGGAGCAGGCGCTGGCCTCGGATGTGCCGGTGCTGATTGAATTCAAGACCGACCCGAACGTGCCGCCGCTGCCGCCGCACATCAAGCTGGAGCAAGCGAAAAAGTTCGCCACCACGCTGCTCAAAGGTGACCCGGACGAGGCCGGAGTGATTGTGCAAACCGCCAAGCAAGTCCTCGGTGCGGTGTTGCCAGGCAAGAAATGAGCAGCGAAGAGCGTGAAGCAAAGCTGTTGATGGGTTGTGCCGGCTGGAGCCTGGGCCGTGAGTATTGGCCGCAGTTTCCTTCGGTCGGCACGCATTTGCAGCGCTACGCGGCGCGGCTCAATGCGGTGGAGATCAACAGCTCGTTCTACCGTCCGCATCGACGCCAGACCTATGAGCGCTGGGCTGATTCGGTGGCGGACGGTTTTCGCTTTTCGGTGAAAATCCCCAAACAGATTACCCATGAGCGACGCTTGATCGATTGTGAGGTGCTGCTTGATGAATTCCTTGCGCAGTGCGGTGGGTTGGGCGATCGCTTGGGGTGTCTGCTGGTGCAGTTGCCGCCGTCGTTGACGTTCGATGCGGTTGTGGCAGACGGATTTTTCCGTGCGTTACGTGAACGCTTTGACGGTGCGGTGGTGCTGGAGCCGCGTCATGAAACCTGGGTTTCGGCTGAGCCGATGTTGGTCAGCTATCGAATCGCTCAGGCTGCGGTGGATCCTTCGCGCATCAGCACGGACAGCGAACCGCGAGGCTGGGCGGGGGTGCGCTATTGGCGCTTGCATGGATCGCCGCGGATTTATTTCAGCGATTATTCGGCGGATTTCCTTCAGATGATTCAGCGCAGGTTGCTCGCCGAGGCGGCGCAAGGCGTGGCGACCTGGTGCATTTTTGATAACACGGCGGGTGGGGCTGCTCTGGGAAATGCGTTGAGCCTGCAACAGCCCTCACCCTAGCCCTCTCCCAAGGGGAGAGGGGACTGACCGCAGTGTCTTTTGCAATACGTCGACCTGAAAAACCGAGTCGATTATGGATTCAAAGCAAATCGTTCAGATCGGCGCAGCTCTCCAATATTCCCCAATCAGTTCCCTCTCCCTCCGGGAGAGGGCTAGGTGAGGGCCGACGGTCTCGAACACGAAGAACATCCAGCGCCGAACACATTCCAATTCACACTGAGCAAACCCCCTCAGTTGCCATCCGCCACCTTGCGCTCGATCTCATCCACCTTGCGCTGCAATTCCTCGGCATCCTGCTCCTTCACCCGGGTCGACGACGGGGTGATGACCTTGTCCACGCCCTCGGTATGTTCATCGCGATCCTCAAGCGCCCGCTCGACCACATTCACCGGTTTACCGGAAGTGTCGGTAGGTGGGCCGTTCGGGGTTTTGTCGTTGTGGTTGCTGTTCATGGTGATGACCTCCATTGGTGTAACCATTGGAGGCATCACAAAGCGGCGGGTTCGATATTTTTTGGCCGGTTGATCGCGAAGGGCGCCCGCTCGTTGCAAGCGGGCGCCGTGTCGCCGGTCAGTCCTTGAGGATGTCGCGGTCCTTGGTTTCCGGCAGGAAGAACGTGCCGAGCACCGCGGTCATCACGGCGATGACGATCGGGTACCACAGGCCGTAATAGATATCCCCGGTGGCCGCGACCATGGCGAAGGCCACTGTCGGCAGGAAGCCGCCGAACCAACCGTTGCCGATGTGATAGGGCAGCGACATCGAGGTGTAGCGGATGCGCGTCGGGAACAGTTCGACCAGCCACGCCGCAATCGGCCCGTAAACCATGGTCACGTAGATCACCAGGATGGTCAGCAACAGCAACACCATCGGATAGTTGATCTTCGCCGGATCGGCTTTTTCCGGGTAGCCGGCTTCCTTCAGGGCGGCGGCGAGGTTGGCGGTGAAGGCGTCGTTGCGCACCTTGAAGTCGGCGGCGGGCAGGGCGCTGCCTTCGAAGCTTTCGATGACCTTGTCGCCGATGCGCACTTGCGCCACGGTGCCCGGTTCGGCGTCGACGTTTTCATAAGGGATCGCGCGTTTCGCCAGCAAGGTCTTCGCCAGGTCGCAGGAACTGGTGAAGCGGGCCTTGCCCACCGGGTCGAACTGGAACGAGCACTGGTCGGGATTGGCGATTACCTTGACCGGGTTTTTATCCTGCGCAACGAACACATCGGGATTGCCGTACTGGGTCAGCGCGTTAAAGATCGGAAAGTAAGTCAGCGCCGCCAGAATGCAACCGACCATGATGATCGGCTTGCGCCCGATGCGGTCGGAAAGGCTGCCGAAGATCACGAAGAACGGCGTGCCGATGATCAGTGAGCCGGCGATCAGCAGGTTGGCGGTCTGCGCGTCGATCTTCAGCGTCTGCAACAGGAAGAACAACGCGTAGAACTGCCCGGTGTACCAGACCACCGCTTGTCCGGCCGTGCCGCCGAGCAGCGACATGATCACCACTTTGAGGTTGTCCCAGCGGGCGAAGGATTCGGTCAGTGGCGCTTTCGACGCCTTGCCTTCAGCCTTCATTTTCTGGAACACCGGAGACTCGCTCAGTTGCAGGCGGATGTACACCGAGACGATCAGCAGCAGGATCGACAGCAGAAACGGAATCCGCCAGCCCCATGCTTCGAACGCTTCCGTGCCCAGCGCGGTGCGACAGGCCAGGATCACCAGCAACGACAGAAACAGCCCGAGCGTGGCGGTGGTTTGAATCCACGAGGTGAAAAAGCCGCGCCGGTTGCGTGGCGCGTGCTCGGCCACATAAGTCGCGGCGCCGCCATATTCGCCGCCCAGCGCCAGCCCCTGCAGCAAACGCAGGATGATCAGGATGATCGGTGCGGCGACGCCGATGGTCGCGTAACTGGGCAGCAAGCCGACGATGGCGGTGGACACGCCCATGATCACGATGGTGATCAGAAAGGTGTGTTTGCGCCCGATCATGTCGCCGAGCCGGCCGAATACGATCGCGCCGAACGGCCGCACCGCAAAGCCCGCCGCAAAGGCGAGCAGGGCAAAGATGAACGCGGTGGTTTCGTTGACGCCGGCAAAGAAGTGCTTGGCGATGATCGCCGCCAGTGAGCCGTAGAGGTAAAAGTCGTACCACTCGAAAACCGTGCCCAACGAGGATGCGAAGATAACCTTGCGCTCTTCCTTGGTGATGCCGCCGCTGCGCGGTGGACTGCCGGTGGATGCTGTGTCGATTGAGGCCATGGGTGTTCTCCGTTGTGCTTATTGTTGTAGGCCGGAGTCCCCCGTTACTGCTTGTTCACTCTGGCCTTTTGGCAAATATCGCCCTTGCTGTCGCGTGTCGCGTGCACAGTCTGACCGCCTCGCCGGGCGGCGAGGTTTCCTCAAGCATAATCAGCTTTTGCCAGATATCCACTGAGCTGCCTGTAAACCCTAGGCCTTGACCCAACGCTGGCGGCTCCAGGCACTCAACCAGTCGACCAGAAACACCAGCACCAGCATCGCCAGAATCACCGTACTGGCCTGGGCTTCCTGAAACAGACTGAGGCTGACGTAAAGCATCTGCCCCAGCCCGCCGGCGCCGACAAACCCCAGCACGCTGGCCATGCGGATGTTGTTTTCCCAGCGATACAGCATGTACGCGAGCAGTTGCGGCGCAAGGTTCGGCAGGGTGCCATAGCAGAACGCGAGCAGCGGATTGCCGCCCTGTAAACGGATGGCTTCGGCCGGTTGCGGCGGGGTGTTTTCCAGCGCTTCGGCGAACAGCCGACCGAGCACGCCGGTGGTGTGCAAGGCGAGGGCGAGAGTGCCGGCGTTGGGCCCCAGGCCAGCCGCCAACACCATCAGCGCCGCCCAGACCAGTTCCGGAATCGCCCGCAAACCATTGAGCAGCAGACGCGAAAGGCTTTGCAGCGGCCAGCCGAAACGCCCGGCGGCGGGCAGTGCCAGGACGATGCCGAACACCGCGGCGAGCAACGTGCCGAGCGCCGACATGGCCAGGGTTTCCAGTGAGCCGTGGAGGATCGCTTTGAGATAGTCCGCGCTCAGGTCCGGGCTGAGAAAGCGCTGCACATAAGCGCCCATCTGCTTGAGACTGGCAGCGCTGCCCAGTTCGCCGAGGTTGAGCCCCAGATAGCTGAACGAAGCAATGACCGCGATGCCGATCGCGGTGATCAGCAGCAGGTTGATCAGACGATTCATGTCAGCCTCCAGCGCAGCAGGCGGCTGAACTGATCGGCCAGTAGCACCAGCAGCAGAAACATCAGCAGCATGCTCGCCACTTCGCCGCCGGCGAACATGCGGATCGACAGATCAATCTGCTGACCCAGGCCCCCGGCACCGACAAAACCCATCACCACGGAAGCGCGGATTGCGCATTCCCAGCGATACACGCTGTAAGACAGCAGTTCCGCCGCGACATTGGGCAATGTGCCGTAGGCGAACGCTGCCAATCGACCGCTGCCGGCTTGCATTAAAGCGTGGGCCGGGCGCTGGTCGGTGGACTCGAAAATCTCCGCGTAGACCTTGCCGAGCATGCCGCTGTAAGTGATGGCAATCGCCAACACACCCGCCGCCGGGCCGAGGCCGACCGCACGCACGAACAGCAGCGCCCAGACGATTTCCGGCACGCTGCGCAGAAAAATCAGCAAGCCGCGCACCGGCCAGCGCAGTAATCGACCAAAGCGGCTCGGCACGCCGCCCCGTGATGCCGCCGACAGCGACAACGCGCGGCTGGCGATCAGGCTGGCCGGCACCGCCAGCAGCAACGCCAGGGCCATACCGGCCGTGGCGATTGCCAGGGTTTGCAAGGTTGCGGTAAGGAGGATCTGCACGAACGCGGCGTCATGCGCCGGCGGCCAGAACTGCGCGACGAAGCGGCCCATCTCGTTCTGGCTGTCGGGCAGCAACACGCCGAGATTCAGCTCGCTCAAATGAATGCCCGGCCACAGCACGGCAATCGCCAACAGCGTCAGCAGCAATCGCGGCCACGCCGCCGGGTCGCGTGAATCGGTCTTCAGCATCGCGGAATCTGCACCGTCAGCGGCGCCACCGCCGCAGTCGGCGATTGCAGCTTTTCGTTGGCGTACAGCGCGTCGAGCATGTCGTGGCTAACTTGCCCGGACGGGCTGTCGAACAGGATCTGTCCGTCACGCAGACCGATGATGCGCGGGAAGTGCGACAGCGCCAGGTCCACCGCGTGCAGGCTCGCCACCAGCGTGACGTTATGTTCGCGAGCATGCCGTGACAGCACCGACAAGGTATGCCCGGCCATCACTGGGTCCATCGCCGACACCGGTTCGTCGGCCAGTAGCACTTCTGGCGCCTGATACAGCACGCGGGCGATGCCGACGCGCTGCAATTGGCCGCCGGACAATTGCTGGCAATGGGCGAACAGCTTGTCGCCCAGATCCAGCCGCGCCAATGCCGCGCGCGCACCGGCCACATCCAGTGGATGCAACAGGTTCAACAGGCTTTTGCCCAGACTCCATTGGCCTAGCTTGCCGGCCAGTACCGCCGTGACCACACGCTGACGCGGCGGCAGCGGCGGCGCCTGATGCACCAGGCCGATCCGCGCACGCAGGCGTTGGCGCTGACGCGCAGACAAGTGCCAGGCGCGTTCGCCGAGCACTTCGATGTCGCCGCTGCTGGGCCGCAGTGCGGTGGCCAGCAGGTTGAGCAGGCTCGATTTACCGGCGCCGGACGGGCCGATGATCGCGACCTGCTCGCCGGCGGCAATCTGTACATCGATAGAACGAAGGGCATCGACGCCATTGGCATGGCGCAGGCTGCCCTGGTTGAGGCGTAGGGTCATTTCAACAATTCGGCGGCGCGGGCGGCTTCCTCGATGCCCTTGTAGTTTTCAGGCTTGGTATCGATAAAGCGGCTGGCAGCCTGCAGATCGAGGATCTTCTTCTGCTCAGGCTTGGCCGGGTCGAGATCAAGGAAGGCTTTCTTGATTTTCGCCGCGAGGGCCGGATCGAGGGTGCCGCGCACGGTCCAGTTGTAATCGAAGTAAGTCGGCGTGGTGGCGAAGACCTTGACCTTGTTGGTGTCGACCTTGCCGGCATCCACCAGTTTCTGCCAGACGCTGGCGTTCAGCACACCGGCGTCGACCTTGCCGGCTTGCACCCAGGCGACGGTGGCGTCGTGGGCGCCGGAATAGGCGACACGGCTGAAATACGCTTCAGGCTTGATGCCGTCGTTTTTCAGCATGAAATAACGCGGCATCAGGCTGCCGGAGGTCGACGACACCGAACCGAAGGCAAAGGTCTTGCCCTTGAGATCAGCGAGGCTTTTGACGTTCGGGTCGGCGGTGATGAATTTACTGGTGAACTGCGCATCCTGCTCACGCTGTACCAGCGGAATCACCGGCGTGGTCGCGTCGGTCTTCAGACGTGCCTGAACAAAGGTGAAACCGCCCAGCCAGGCCATGTCGAGGCGATCGGTAGCCAAGGCTTCAACCACGGCCGGATAGTCGGCTACCGGCACGAACTGTACTTTCATGCCCAGTTGCTGTTCCAGGTAAGCGCCCAGCGGTTCGAACTTGCGCAGCAGTTCGGTCGGCGCTTCGTCGGGAATGGCGCTGACGCGCAATACATCAGCGGCCTGCGCCAGCAGCGCAGAAACAGACAGGGCCAGGCCCGCGGTCAGTGCCAGGGTTCGTTTGAGCATGAAATTCTCCGTTTCGTAAGCGTCCAAAAGGCTGAAGTCGCGGCGTGTGGCGCACACTCAGGGTAGACGAGTCGGCGAGGTTATACGTATTCACACGCACAAAGGCCAGCGCCTTGGTCAGGCGCTCGGCCCCGGAGTGAAAGCTCCGGGGCCTTTTTTGTGATCGTTCCCATGCTCCGCGTGGGAATGCCTAAAGGGACGCTCTGCGTCCAGTGACGCGGAGCGTCACGGGCTGCATTCCCACGCAGAGCGTGGGAACGATCGGATGCCTCAGGTGAGCCTGTGATTGAGGATGGCTATGCAACCAGACGCGGCTGGCCTTGGCAACTGGTCGGCTATGTCCGGATATTTAGTCTTCGTCGCGGCGCGGCATGCGCTCGCTGATTCTGCCTTCGGTGTCGCGGTCGATAAGCGTGCGCAACGCGGCGAAAACCGGTGCAGTGCTGGTGTGTTTCTGGCCGTAGGTGAGATTGAAGCGGTAATCGAAATCCGCAGGATTGAGCCCCTGAGTGTGTTGCAGCAAGGTTTCCAGCTTATCCAGCGCCTTGACCGCTTTTGCCTCGGCGGATGCAGCGTTTTCGTAGTCATCCCACAGCGCCAGGATCTCGTTTCTCAGCGGCTCGTCGAGTGAGTGCATCAGCAGGAGCAGATCGTTTCGCTCCTGCGCGCCCTTGTCCGGGAGTGCCGCCTGATCGACAGCCGGAATGTCGCCATTAAGCGCTTCGCCCAAGTCATGAATGACGCACATCTTCAGCATTTTCAGCAGATCAAGCCCGGGCAATTCGTCAGCGAAGACCATCGCCATCAGACACAGGCGCCAGCTGTGTTCGGCGGTGCTTTCGGGGCGACCGCTGGAGGTGTGTGCGCTTCTGAGCACGTCCTTGAGCCTTTCAGCCTCGCGGAGAAATTCCAGACGCCCGCTGATTTTTTCCAGATCCATAAACCTGCCCTTTGCTGACCGAAAGGCAAGCCTAGGGCCGCGAGGCGGGTGCGTCCACGCATAAAATATGCGTTCAGAGCGTCTCCACCAGCCGTGCCGCAGTGCCGTCGGACAAGGCGATGCGCGTCCAGCGACACAGGCTCTGGCGAATCGGCACCAGCTCGGAATCGTTGCTGCCGGTGGCGAACTCCAGCGCCGGCGGGGCCTGGACCTCCCGCCAGCCCAAGGCATCGAGTGCTTGTTCATGGCGGGCAATTTCAGGCGTGACAAAACGCCAGAGCGACTGGCCGAGCAATTCGCTGAGCGGACGGGCGAATTGCGCGGCACGCGCAGGGGAACAGGCGAGCAAACGGTGTGTCAGGTCGCAAACCAGATGCACTGGCCGCGTGCTGTCGCAGACCAGCCGGGCAAGGGCTTGATCGGCAGCCGTGTCGAGGCGCGCGGCTAGCAGTTGCTCCAGCTGCAGATGCGCCGCCGGATCGATCGCCAGAACGCCGCTTTCCCAACGCGAGATCGTCGATTGCGTGACGTTGAACAGTTGCGCAGCATGGTCCTGCTTGATCCGATGCAGCCGGCGCCAGCGGCGCAGGGCGATGCCCGGCAGGGCAGGTTTGAGCAAGACTTCAGGCATGGCGATGGTCAGAAAGGAGCAGGGGCCGACAGTCTGAAGACTAGCGGCCCCTGCAGCAAATCGACCTGACGATCAGGCAGTTTCCGGCAACCGGGCGATCACCTTGATCTCGAAATCGAACCCGTACAGCCAGGTCACGCCCACGGCAGTCACCGTTGGGTGCGGTGCATCACCCCAGAATTCGGTCAGCACGACGTTCCAGATCGTTTCGAATTTCGACTGTGGATCAACGATGAAAATCGTCACGTCGACGACATTCTCGAAGCTGGCACCGGCCTCATCCAGGATCGCGTTGAGGTTATGGAACGCCTGACGCACCTGATTCTTCAGGTCCGGCTCGGGCGTGCCGTCCTCGGTGCTGCCGACTTGCCCGGACACAAACAGGAAACCGTTCGAGCGAATCGCCGGCGAATAGCGGTGGCGCTCGTAAAGCGTGCGGCGGGTCGGTGGGAAAACAACGTCGCGCTGAGTCATGGGGGTGTCTCCATCAGTGAGTTGATGACGCCACTTTAGGTATTTGCAGCGAGCCGATAAACGCGCAAGCTTGGCGTTCACTGTTTGCAAATCCCAAACAATCGAGGCGTGCACCTTGGACCGTTTTGACGCAATGCAGGCCTTCGCCCGGGTGGTCGAGGCGGGGAGCTTCACCAAAGCGGCAGAAACCCTGCACATGAGCAAAACCACCGTGACCCAGTTGGTACAACAGCTGGAGGCACGTTTGCGGGTCAAACTGCTCAACCGCACCACGCGCAAGGTCAACGTCACCGCTGACGGTGCGGCTTATTACCAGCGAGTGGTCAAGCTCTTGGCCGACCTCGATGATGCCGAAACCAGCCTGCCAGGCGTTGCGGCGGTGCCGTCAGGGCGACTGCGTATCGATGTGCCGAGCCCGTTCGCGCGGCATATTCTGGTGCCGGCATTGCCCGAGTTCCATGCGCGGTATCCGGACGTTCAGATCGATATGGGGGTCAGCGACCGCATCGTTGACATCATCGATGAGAACGTCGATTGCGTGGTGCGCGGGGGCGAACTGCTGGACCTGTCGTTGATGGCACGCAAGTTGGCCGACTTGCAGCTGGGTGTATTTGCCGCACCGGCCTATCTGGCCCGTGAAGGCACGCCAGTGCATCCTCGAGAACTGGAAGATTCGCATCATCGCGTGGTCGGGTTTCTCTGGGCACGCACCGGTAAACCGGTGCCGTATGCCTTGCACAACGCTCAGGAACATCTGCAAATCAGAGGACGCCATGTTCTGGCGGTCGACGATGGCAACGCCTATCTCGCCGCGGGCTTGGCCGGGATGGGGGTGCTTTGGCTGCCGACGTACATGTCCGATGCGCACGTCGCGCGCGGGGAACTGGTGCCATTGTTCGAAGGCTGGCAGCTGGAACGCATGCCGCTTTACCTGGCGTATCCGCCGAACCGGCATGTCAGTTTGAAGTTACGGGTGTTTATCGACTGGATCGTGGCGTTAATGGCGTGACGGGTCTGGTGCGCTTATTGCTTTAGGCGAATCAATGTTGTCAAAAAAACAACGATCCCGGCGACCCGAACGCGAGCAATGATGAGATGCGCACGTTCGACTCAAGGAGCAATACACATAATGAATATGTACATCGATATCGTCGGCGCCTGCAATCTGAGCTGCCCGTCATGCCCGATGGGTAATTCCGAAAATCTGAATTTCAAAAAAGCCATGCAACTGGACATGTTCAGGCAAATTGTCGAGAAGGCCCGGTCGGAGGGCGTGCGGACGATCTTTCTCTATAACTGGACCGAGCCTTTGGTTCATCCGAAAATCGGCGAGTTTATCGAGATCATCAACGCCGCTGGCATGGCGAGCGGGATCAGCACCAATCTCAACCTGGCCAAGAACATGGAAAAGGCCTTGCTGGCCGAGCCGAGCTACTTCCGCATATCGCTGTCGGGTTTCTATCAGCAAACCTACAAAAAGGGCCATGTGGGCGGTGATATCGAAGTGGTCAAACAGAACATGATCGCCCTCCATGAGATCAAGCAACGCCTGGGCTTGAGCACCCGTGTCGATGTCTACTATCACCGCTACCTGGACAACATCGACGAAGAAGCCTTGATGCGCGAGTTCAGTGAGCGTCTCGGCTTTGTGTTTACCACTGGCTATTCGGTGATGATGCCTTTGGAAAAGACGCTGGCAATCGTCGAGCGCGACCCCTCTGTTACGGCTACCGATTACGAAACCCTGAAACGCCTTGCATTGCCGCCGTACGATGACCTGGTCAACGTTATGCAGCAATATCCCAAGCAGGCGTGCCAGCTCAAGGATAACTGGCTGGTGATCGACTGCAATGGCAATACCGTACTGTGCTGCACGATCTTCAATCAGTCCGAGTATCAGGTCGGCAAGTATCTCGACATGCCGTTGGCCGAACTGACGCAGCGTAAATCGACCCAGCAAAATTGCGTGGACATGTGCAACCGCTGCGCGAAAAAAGGCTTGCACATTTATTCGACGTTTCCCAACCAGGGCGCACTCGAACAACACGCCGTCAATCGAATCATTGATTTCGAACGCCTCGAAAACCTCGGGTTTCCCGTGGACAGCGAACGGCTGGGGCGTGCCGGCGAAGTCAGTGCGGAAAACTTCGACGAGGCGCAATACCTGCGCCTGAACGACGATGTCCGGGTTGCGGTTTCCAACGGGGCTTTCAGCAGCGGTTACCAACATTACGTGCTGTGTGGCCGACTCGAGGGGCGAGCAGGTGCGGGGATGTTCTCGTTCGTTTGAGGCGCGGCTGATCATCCGGTCACACGCACGATTGACTCTTCACTGGTTCCGGCCAACTATCGGCGCACAACAACATGACCGATGGATTGCAACTTGACCGAACGACGCCAATTCAGCGGAGGCATGAAGGGCAAAAACCTCCGCTACCTGAATGAGCAAAGCGATAGCGCGCCGCTGACGCGCACCGGTTTTCTGCTGCTCGAACACTTCTCACTGCCGGCCTTCACGCAGACGCTGGACGCCGTGGTGACCACCAATCTGTTGCGCCCGGGGCTGTTTTCTTCGCGCACCTTCGGGCTGGGCGAGGGCGAAGTCATCAGCGACCTGGGGCTGGTCATTCGCCCTGATGCGCGCTTCGACGCAGCCGCGCTCGAGGAGCTGGATCTGCTGGTGGTGTGCGGTGGTTATCGCACCGAGCTGCGGGCTAGCGATGGGTTCGTGCATTTACTCAAACTGGCAGCGGAGCGGGGCATCAGTCTGGCCGGGTTGTGGAACGGTTCGTGGTTCCTCGGTCGCGCCGGACTGCTCGACGGCTATCGCTGCGCTATCCACCCGGAACATCGCCCGGCGCTGACCGAAATCGCCAAGGCTACTCACGTCAGCAGCGAGCCTTATGTGATCGACCGCGACCGCCTCACCGCGTCGAGCCCGTCGGGGGCTTTCCACATGGCGCTGGACTGGATCAAGAGCCTGCACGGCAAGGCACTGGTCGAAGGTGTCGAGGACATCCTGGCTTTCGAAGAGTCACGCTACCGGCGGATCAAACCGGACGAAAACCTCTGCGTCAGCGCGCCGTTGCGTGAAGTGGTCAAGCTGATGGACGCCAACCTGGAAGAGCCGCTGGAGCTGGAGCAACTGGCGGTGTACGCCGGACGTTCTCGCCGGCAGCTGGAGCGCCTGTTCAAGGAACAACTGGGCACCACGCCGCAGCGCTACTACCTGGAACTGCGCATCACCGAAGCCCGCCGCCTGCTGCAACACACCGAGCTTTCACAAGTGGAAGTGCTGGTGGCCTGCGGGTTTGTCTCACCGAGTCATTTCAGCAAGTGCTACAGCGCTTATTTCGGATATCGGCCTTCCAAAGAGAAGCGCTTGGTCAAATAACCCAAGCCTCCACCAACCTGAGTTCACCTTGGTATTCCAAGTCGGCGTATCTCTCCCAAACACCTCGATCAGTCTCCTCTCCCTCTGGGAGAGGGCTAGGTGAGGGCGCTCTCACTGATACTCCGCAAAGCGCCTGGCAACAGCTACCCCAGCGAAGACATCCAATAACGCCTTCAACGCGAAAACCAAACGCAAAAAGGGCGCCTCATCAGGCGCCCTTATTTATCCATGCTGGATTTCTAACCGATCAGCGCGATTTCTTCGCATTCGGCGTTGCACCGTTGCTCAAGCCCTTCGCATTGTGATCCCCAGGCGTCGAGGCCGAGATGGCAGTGGCTTTGGTCACGCCGCGGGTATCTCTGGAGCTGGCGATGCCTGAAGTGGTTGAGCCATGCCCGCTATCACCATTGCGATCGCTGCCATAGTGGTTACCGCTTTCGCCGCGATCGCGAACAGCCTTGCCGGCATGATCGCTGCTGAGTCCATTGCCGCGGCCATTGCTATTGGCGCCGCCATGGTCCGAGCCACTGCGACCACCGCCGATACCGCCGCCGTGGCCACCGCCGTTGCCACCACCATTTCCGCCGCCGCCGCCGCCGCCACCACCACCACCCTTCGCGTAGGCAGCGTTCATGATCGACAGATCAGCAGGGAGGAGCGGGGCGGCTGCGAGCATCATGGCGCAGGACATGACAGCAACGAGACTCTTGTTTTTTAACAGCATGATAGTGTCCGTAAGGGGCGGGTAATACCGCATGTACTCAGACGCCATCGGCCCGATCTGGTTCAAAACCTGCGACAGACGGAACGGTAAGTTGAGGCGGTAAAGGTAGACGCACCGTCACTCCAGCCAATCGTGAGCAATTCAGGGCTTTTGCCGTGCTTAAACATCCCTGCGTACGCCCGTTTAAGTTACACCTGTTGTAACGCCATTACGGCTACAACTCCTTGCGTCGTTGCCTACGCGTACGCCAGAATCCGCCGGCTTGTGCGCTTTAGCCCCGGACTCTATCGTTTACCTGCCACTGCCCATCAGTGGTCGGGTTTAGTAGCCCGTTTGGTATTAGCGGCGCATAAGCCCATCAGTCAGGTAGGTCCATACCTGCACTTGATGGCGGTTGTGCGCAGGGCGCTCTCGGGCGCGCCGGTTTTGCTAATTCCACCGGTCTACTAACCTGCGCACAGCTGCCACCCTTCTTTTAGTAGAGATCGGTCGCAGCCCTGATTTAGGAATTAGCCATGTTCAAAGTTACGCCCAACCCACCAGACACCGATCCAATCCCCTACGACGCCGCGCTCGAACCTCAGAACATCAAAGACGCCGCCGATCGCGCCATCAACTTCTACCTCAGTCCCGGGGCGCACAAGCTTTCGATACCCACGCGCAATACCGGCAAGATCTATCTCATTGACCCCACCGTGGATAACGAAACGCTGCTCGTCGAGGCGACTGAAACCTTGTCTTCGGCCAGTGACATGGCCGGGGAACTCGCCGATTCGATTGACAGTTCCCTGCGCAAAAAAATGCTCATCCTGCGACAGGTGATCATGCTCAGTGAGCTGACGGTAAACCGCGTGCTGGATAATCAGCGCTTGCCGAACTCGTCGCAGTGACGATCATCTGTCAACGAGCCTCAAGGGGTTCCTGTCTGGAGTCGCAGCTGATGTCCAAGCCACCCGAAGCACCGCTCACTGACCCGGCCTCGCCGTATGCATCCCCCAACTCGCGGAAGCTCCACGAAGCGGCGGAGCGTGCGCTTGACCATTACCTGTTGCCCGCCGCGATCATGGCCACGCCTTATACGCCCAGCCCGCTGTTCATGGTCAACCCGCAATCGGACGCCGAGACGTTGCTGACCAATGCCAGCGGTTCCCTGGCGTCCGCCACGGTCATGCTGGGCAATTTTGCGGGGGTATTGGAGGGCTCGCACCGTCAGACCTTGCTGGGCATTGCGCAAGTGGTGATGTTGGGTGAGCTGGCGGTGAACAAGGCGTTGGATCTTGTGGTGCCAACCGAGTGATCGCGCCCGTTAGTCGGGCTTGAGGGTGTCTGGGCAGGCGTCATCGCGAGCAGGCTCACTCCTACAGGGGAACGCATTTCAAATGTAGGAGTGAGCCTGCTCGCGATGACGTTAGTTCAGGCGAAGAATCCGCAATCTCTCGAGCCTCGATCGCACCATTTAAACAATCAAGCAGTCAGCCGTTGCGGCTGACTGCTTTTTTATTGCTACAGATGATCGGCATCGATGACAGCCTGCGCAAACGCCTTCGGATCTTCCTGCGGCAAGTTGTGCCCGATGCCGCCGCTGATCAAGCGGAATTGATATTTGCCGGTGAAGCGCTTGGCGTAATCCTCCGGTGCCGGGTGCGGTGCGCCGTTGGCGTCGCCTTCCAGGGTGATGGTCGGCACGCTGATCGACGGCGCGGTGGCGAGCTTCTGTTCCAGCGCCGCGTATTGCGCTTCGCCCTGCACCAGGCCCAGGCGCCAGCGGTAATTGAATACGGTGATCTCGACGTGATCGGGGTTCTGCAAGGCCTTGGCGCTCCGATCGAAGGTCGCGTCGTCGAATTTCCATTGTGGCGAGGCGGTTTGCCAGATCAGCTTGGCGAAGTCATGGGTGTTTTTCGCATACCCGGCGCGACCACGCTCCGTAGCAAAGTAGAACTGGTACCACCACTGCAGTTCGGCTTTCGGCGGCAAAGGGTTTTGCCCGGCGGCCTGATTGCCGATCAGGTAACCGCTGACCGCCACCAGCGCCTTGACGCGTTCCGGCCAGAGCGCAGCGACAATGTCTGCCGAACGCGCGCCCCAGTCGTAACCGCCGAGCACGGCTTGCTTGATCTTCAGCGCGTCCATGAAATCGATGACGTCACTGGCCAGCGCCGCCGGTTGGCCGTTGCGCAGGGTGTCTTTGGACAGGAACCGGGTGTCGCCGTAACCGCGTGCATAGGGCATCAGCACCCGGTAACCCTTGGCGGCCAGCAGCGGCGCGACTTCGTCGTAGCTGTGAATGTCGTAAGGCCAGCCGTGCAACAGGATCACCACCGGGCCGTTGGCCGGGCCGGTTTCCGCATAGGCGACGTCGAGCACGCCGGCCTTCACATGTTTCAGCGGGCCGAAGGGCGAGGGCGCGGAATAGCTGACCGCAGCCGGTTCGGCAGTTTGTGCCTGAACGCTGGCAACGGTGCCGAGCAGCGACAGCGCCAGGATCGACAAGCCAAATGCGGTTTTACCGAGGTGCAGTGCCTTTTTCATGGGAACGTCTCCTGTGCAGGGTGGGGTCAAGGCGCTGGGTGAGTCCTTGAAACCGTGAGTGAATTTGAACGGATGGACGTATCTGGGCTGTGTCGGAACGGGGCCTTGTTGCAAGGCGATGTATCGTCGTTGGACACGTATACAGTGTGATACACAGAGGCTGAACGTGCCCGGCGCCGGGCTGTTTACCGATCAAAAAATTAAGTCGCTGTTTTAAAACAAAAAATATTTCACGCCGGGCTTCCCAAAGCCAAACAATGTTGGTAAATTGCGCCCCGTTCTCACAGCGAACCCAACGGGCCGCTGGAAAGAGCAGTAGGGGCGTCGCCAAGCGGTAAGGCAGCAGGTTTTGATCCTGCCATGCGTTGGTTCGAATCCAGCCGCCCCTGCCATATTCGAAAAAACGCCAACTTCGCGAGAAGTTGGCGTTTTTTTATGCCTGCGATTTGGCAAGGCACAGCAAGGCCGGCCTGCGCAGCGCCGAAGCACCGCGCGGGCCAGGCACTCAGTGCGGTGCGCGCGGGATGGTTTTCAGCAGGTCTTCAGGGCTGATGTGGCCGACCACGCTGCCCGGTTGCGGCAGGTTGAGGATGTGGCCCTTCATCTTGCCGATGATGTGCATCTCGCACGGTTTGCAGTCGAACTTCAGCGTCAGCACTTCATCGCCGTGGATCAACTGCATCGGCGCGACTTTGGTGCGCACGCCGGTCACGCCTTTGGCCTGTTTCGGGCACAGGTTGAAGGAGAAGCGCAGGCAGTGTTTGGTGATCATCACCGGCACTTCGCCCGGCTCTTCGTGGGCTTCGTACGCCGCGTCGATCAGCTTGACGCCGTGACGGTGGTAGAAGTCGCGCGCCTTCTGGTTGTAGACGTTGGCGAGGAAGGTCAGGTGCGAATCCGGGTACACCGGCGGCGGGCTGGTTTCGGCCTTGCGGCTGCCACGCGGGTGCGCAGCGACGCGGGCGGCGGTCAGGGCTTCGATCACTTCCCGGCGCAGCGCTTTGAGCTGCGAGTTGGGGATGAAGAACGCCTGCGGCGCATCAAGCTTGACGTCGGTGGCATGGTACTGGGTGGTACCGAGCTGGCCGAGCAGATCGCGCAACTGTTCCAGGGCTTGCTCAGGCTTGTTGGCCACGCCGAACGGACCGGGCAGGGTGACGCTGGCGCTGATGCCTTCTTCGCTGGTTGCGGTGATTTCCAGCTGCTCTTCACGCAGACGCGCCAGCCAGCTCAGGGCCACGCGACGTTCCGAAGAGGTCTTTTGCAGCGCCTGTTGCCAGTTGTGGTCAAGGTTGCGGTTCAGCGGGTGGTTCGGGCGCAGCTTGAACAGGCCTTCGGGCATTTCGTTCGGCTCGACGCGGTAGCGGTAGCGCTTTTCGCCGTCTTCTTCGAACTCGCCCTTGGCTTCGGCGATGTTGGCGCGGAAACCGACCACTTCGCGTTTGACCAGTACGTTGAGGCCGTCACCGTTGGACAGTGGCTCGTGGGTCACCACCTGCATGTCACGCTTGCCGACTTTTTCGACCGTACCGACCGGCAGACCGGTGAAGGTCGGCGAGTCGAAGGCGCCGATGTCGATCTTGCGATCGGTGACGAAATAGTCGGTGCTGCCACGGTGGAAGGTTTTTTCCGGATCGGGCAGGAAGAAGTGCGCGGTGCGGCCGCTGGACGCGCGGGCCAGGTCCGGGCGGTCTTCCAGTACGTCGTCGAGGCGCTGGCGGTAATAGGCGGTGATGTTCTTCACATAGCCCATGTCCTTGTAGCGGCCTTCGATCTTGAACGAGCGCACACCGGCTTCGACCAGCGCGCGGATGTTGGCGCTCTGGTTGTTGTCTTTCATCGACAGCAGGTGTTTTTCGTAGGCGATCACGCCACCCTTTTCATCTTTGAGGGTGTACGGCAGACGGCAGGCCTGCGAGCAGTCGCCACGGTTGGCACTGCGCCCGGTCTGCGCGTGGGAAATGTTGCACTGGCCGGAGAAGGCCACGCACAACGCGCCGTGGATGAAGAACTCGATGGCAGCGTCGGTTTCATCGGCGATGGCGCGGATTTCCTGCAGGTTCAGCTCGCGCGCCAGTACCAGCTGCGAGAAACCGGCCTGATCGAGAAACTTCGCCCGCTCCAGGGTGCGGATGTCGGTCTGGGTCGAGGCGTGCAGTTCGATCGGTGGAATGTCCAGCTCCATCACGCCCAGGTCCTGAACGATCAGCGCGTCGACGCCGGCGTCGTACAACTGATGGATCAGCTTGCGCGCCGGCTCCAGTTCGTTGTCATGCAGGATGGTGTTGATGGTGGTGAAAATGCGTGCATGGTAACGGCGGGCGAATTCCACCAGCTCGGCGATTTCGCTGACTTCGTTGCAGGCGTTGTGGCGCGCGCCGAAGCTCGGGCCGCCGATGTACACGGCATCAGCGCCGTGCAGGATCGCCTCTCGGGCGATAGCCACGTCGCGGGCAGGGCTGAGCAATTCCAGATGATGCTTGGGCAAGGACATAGTTTTTTTAGTCAGGCTGTCACGGTTAGGCGCGCATTCTACCCGCGAAACGCGCGGCCGGCACGCCTGTGCTGCCCGATGGCACAGATCTTAAGGATCACCCAAACCCCGTAGGAGTGAGCCTGCTCGCGAAAGCGCCGGTCCAGCCACCACCTATGTTGAATGCAAGACCGCTATCGCCAGCAGGCTGGCTCCCACAAGGGGCCTGATGTCAGCGCGGAATCGGCGAACGCGACGCAGGAATTGCGCTCGTTCCCACGCGCAGCCAAGGAATGCCTCAACTGACGCTCCGCGTTCGGCTTTGAAAGGGACGCGGAGCGTCCGGGCTGCATTCCCACGCAGAGCGTGGGAACGATCAGACTGAGGTCAGCTCGGAGTCGGCGAACGCGCCGCAGGCGTTGCGATCATTCCCACGCGGAGCGTGAGAACGATCAGATATAGAGGCAGCCTGCTGGCTCCCACAGGGTTGTGGAGTGTTACAGGAATCAGGTCAGGCCTTGGCCGCCATCGCCGTGACTTCCACGCGCATCCCTTCAACCGCCAGCGCCGCCACGCCCACCGCCGCACGTACCGGCCACGGCTTGGCGAAGAAACGCTGGTACACCTCGTTGAATGCCGCACGATCAGCCATGTCGGTGAGGTAGATGGTCAGGTGCATGACCCGATCCATCGAACTGCCGGCACGTTCCAGCGCAACTTTCAGCGCTTGCAGGGTGCATTCGCTCTGGGTGGTGATATCGCCCAGCTCCAGGCTGCCGTCGGCGCGGGTCGGGATCTGGGTGGAAACCATGATCCCGCCGAACGTCGCTACGTCGGAAGAAATCGAGTCGGCGTCCGGATCGGGGGTGAAGGTGATGTCTTGGTTGGCCATGGGAATCCCTTGTCTGAGCGAGTGAAGATCGCGGCAGTTTACAGCTTCCTCGTCAACAAGGCCCGTCTGCTCGGTCGACACAGTGACGAGGCAGTTTGTATGAGCGTGTATCAGATCACTCGCGGTACACAGCTGAACAACAAACTCAGGGTTCACGACACATCCACCCTACATGCAACCCGCAGAGTAGCCCTCACCACATCACTGATTGAGAGGGCTACATATGAAACGTTCACTGTTACTCGCCAGCGCCATTTTTGCTTCGATGATCGGTATCGCCCACGCGGCAGACGCCCCGGCCAAGAGCTGGCAGCAAGGCTTGAGCCGCACCGATCTGGTCAAGCAGGATCTTGGTGCCGCCGACCGCGAAGTGATTCAGGCACGCGTCGATTTCGAGCCGGGCGTAACCTCGCCGCGCCATGCACATCCGGGCGTTGAAGTCGCTTACGTGATCAGCGGCACGTTCGAATATCAACTGGAGGGCAGGGCGCCGGTGACGCTGAAGGCGGGGGAGTCGCTGTTCATTCCGGAAGGCGTGGCGCACGTCGCGAAAAACGTCGGCAGCGACAAGGCCTCGGAGCTGGCGACCTACATCCTGAAGAAGGGCGAGCCGGTGCTGATTCTCAAGCCGTAAGCCGTTGCCTCAATGCAGAGTCGCCGCCCGGCGACTTTCGCCGATGCGGATGCGATCGAGCGCACGGTTCAACGCATCAAGCGCATCAAGCGCATCAAGCAGGGCCTTGGCTTCGGCGACACGATCCTCGCCCCAGAGACGCTCGGCCAGCCGGTTGAGGGCCTGGATCGAGCGCTCGATGTCGGCGGCGCTAGCCGGCTTTTCAGGGGGGTGGATTTTTCGGCATTCATGACATCCTGCAAAAAAATGGCTCAATCGCGTCGCGCTACTGACGCGACGCCAACTGATCAGCCGCGCTTGGGTAGTTTCCAGTTCGGCCGAATGAAGTGGCAGGTGTAGCCATTCGGAATCCGCTCCAGATAATCCTGATGCTCAGGTTCCGCTTCCCAGAAGGGTCCCGCCGGTTCGATTTCAGTCACCACTCGGCCTGGCCACAATTTCGAGGCGTCGACATCAGCGGCGGTGTCTTCAGCCACGGCGCGTTGTTCGTCGTTGAGGTAATAGATCGCCGAACGATAGCTTGGGCCAAGGTCGTTGCCCTGGCGGTTGGGCGTGCTCGGGTCGTGGATCTGGAAGAAGAATTCGAGAATCTGGCGGTAGCTGATCACTTTGGGATCGAAGGTGATTTCAATGGCTTCGGCGTGGTTGCCGTGATTGCGATAGGTCGCGTTCGGCACGTCGCCGCCGGTGTAACCGACGCGGGTGTTCAGTACGCCCGGGTAACGGCGCAGCAGGTCCTGCATGCCCCAGAAGCAGCCGCCGGCAAGAATCGCGGTTTCGGTTTGATTGGTCATGGCAAGGGTTCCTCTGACAACGTTGGGGATTGCCATGGTTATGAGGGCGAGTTGGCCAATTCCAAGGTGCGGCAATGAAGAAAGCGGCGGGAGATTGCGAGGAAGTTGTCTTGCGTTGAATAAACGGCAGGGGAGCGATGCTCCCCTGCAAATGGCGCATTAGCTGTTGCGCCCACCACCATGACTGTTTTCGCCACCTTTGCGCCCGGCTTCGGAGGCTTTTTCGCGGTCGTTGGCAAAGTTGCCACCGCTGTTCTGACCGCCTTTGCTGCCGGCCTCTGACGCGCGCTGCGGGTCGTTCTTGAAGTTGCCGCCGCTGTTCTGGCCACCTTTGCTACCGGCCTCGGCTGCACGCTCCGGATCATTCTTGAAGTTGCCCCCACTGTTTTGGCCGCCTTTGCTGCCAATTTCCTGGTAGAACTCTTTATCATGCGAAGCCGATGTTGCTTCCCCACCTTTTTTACCTGCTTCGTTGACGGACATGCTGCCTTGTTTATCTTGAGCCATTTCAAAACACCTCTTGCATATATAAGCATTGATTCGAATTCAGGCTGCGCTTAGTTGCGCGCTGAAGTTGTTCGGACAAATGCCGTGGATACTGCCTGATGTTGGTTGTTGCAATGCTCGTTACTTGCCGGTTGGCTTGGGTTCGACTGTCAATCAACTGGAACGCTCGTCAGCCGTATATAACTGACTTTCACGCTGATGAGCGTTCCAGCTGTTTGATTTCGAAGGGCAGCGAGGCTGCCCTTATGCCACCGGTCAAGACGACTTACGGCCGCCACCGTGGCTGTTCTGGCCGCCTTTACGGCCTGCTTCGGAAGCTTTTTCGCGGTCATTGGCGAAGTTGCCGCCGGAAGCCTGGCCGCCTTTTTTACCCGCCTCGGATGCCTTCTCACGATCGTTGGCGAAGTTACCCGGGTTTTTATTACCTGTAGTCATGATAGCTCTCCAATATCAATTAAGGATTTCTTAAGTTGCCCATTTTTGCAACGGACACTTACTCGGATAACGCGCTGGGGAAAATCGTTTGAAGATTTTTTTCGGTGCCCGATGAACGGTAGTGCTTGAAATGAAACTTATACAGGGTGGAGTTTCAGGCGCCGCTTCGTATAAGTTTGCTGATATTAAAGTGACTGTTTGCAAGCAGGTTAATGCTTCGCTTCGTTTCGTTTAAATGCCTTTCGTCAGTATGACGAATACACCGGTGGCGAGCGCAAAGTTCGGTTGATAGGGTGCGAGAGCGGAGTACGAAACTGACAACCAAGATTTCATCGCGAGGACAGTGTCATGACCAGCAAACATCAAAGCGGACATTCATTCGCCGACGACCCACAGAAAATCAAGGAGGCCGGCAAGAAGGGCGACACTGCGGTCGACGTCAAACTCGACCGGGCGGAAAAGGCGCGCACGGGCGGGCAACACAGCCATGGTGGAACGCGCACCGGCAAGGGGGACTGAGGCGAACTGTTGAAGGTCGATCAGCTGCGCGAGGTTTCCTCCAGCAGATGATCGACCACTTGCGACAGCGCCGAACGCGGACCGGGCTGTTGCTGCAGGGCCTGGTTGAATACCGCCAGTTGTCGGTCGGCGCTGGTGCCGCCATTGATGATCCTGTTGGCGCGTTCGAACAAGGCCGGGATGCGCAAGTCATCGGCGGTTTCGGCGAAGCGCGCTTTTGCCAGCGCTAACCATTGGCTGATCGAACAAGGGCTGCCCTGGCCTGCGACGATGAACTTGCCGTCGAGCCCCCAGCGCTTGGCGCGCCAGCGATTTTCCTCAAGTATCCAGCGTGCTGACGCGTCATAGGTCGCGCCTGGTTGCGGCTGCCGGCACGCATGCGTGACCAGTACGCGAAAAAACGCGGCGAGGGTCAACGCGTCTTCCACACGAGGGCAGGCGTCGGTCATGCGCAGTTCCAGTGTCGGGTAGCGCACGGCCGGGCGAATGCCCCACCAGCATTGGCTGGGCTGGCTGATTACGCCGGCGCGGGTCAGAAAACCGATGTGCTCGTCATACGCCTGTTGATCGGCAAACAGCGGCGGCACGCCCATGCGCGGCCACTCGTCGCACGCGGCCTGGCGATAACTTTTGTAGCCGCTGTCGGCCCCGTCCCACAGCGGTGATGAGCAACTCAGGGCCAGTAACAGCGGCGTCCACGGCAACACTTCGTTCATCACCCTGATGCGGTCCAGATGCTCAGGCACTTCTACATGCACATGCAGGCCCGACAGCACGCTGCGCCGGGCGACGTGGCCGTAGGTATCGAACAGGTCGTGAAAATGCGGTTCATTGGTGGGGATCTGTTCGCGCCAGTCGGCCAGCGGATGGCTGCCGGCGCAGAGCAGGCCGAGGCCGAAAGGTTCGAGGGTTTTGTTCAGGGTCTGACGTGCGCCGGTCAGATAATCGCTGGCTTCGACGAAGTCAGTGAATACCGGTGAAGCGATTTCGAACTGGCCCTGAAACATCTCGGTGGCGAACGAGGCGCCGATGGCTTTCTTGCAGGCCTCGCGAGCTTCGGGCGAAGGGGCGCCGGCCATTCGGCGGGTGTGCAGGTCGGTGACGAAATATTCTTCTTCGATTCCAAAGCGCGGTTCGGTCATGGCTGGGCTCGCTGGGCATTACAGGGTCAGTGGTAGTCGTGGCCGGCGATGGCCTGCACGTAGGCCTGGTCGGCTTCGCGGCGCAGTTCTTGCCATTCTTGCCAGGTGATGATGCCGAGGCGGTCCATTTCGTCGCATTGGCGCAGGAGTTCTTCGTGGTAGCGATCGGGGCAGTCCATGCGCAGGGTGCGGTCTTGCAGTGTTCGATGCCAGGTATCGAGGGCTTGCAGGCGGGTTTGTTGTTCGGCTGTCAGCAGGTTTTTGTAGGCGTTCATGGGGGGCTGGCTCGCGGGTGGTTTTCTTTGTGAGCGCTTGGGGTTCGTGGTGGTTCAAGGGAAGTGACGGGCTGGTGCCTTGGCGGCCTCCGGGCCGACCAGGCTTTTGGGGTTTTTGGGTGTATATCCGTTTTTTTGGGTGTGGCGGCTGGCGGTTCCGCTCTTACAGCGGGTCACTTTTGCAGACGCCCAAAAGTAACCAAAACGCTGGGCCCCTGCGTTCGGCCCTCGCAGGCTCGGGTTCCTTCGCTCCGGGACCGATCCGGGCGCAGCGGCTAAGGTTTGCTGCGCTGCACCTCCTTCCGCTGTGTCTGGCTGCGCCAGACGGTCGCTACGCTCCCACGCCCGGATCGATCCCTGCACTCAGCCTGCCGATGGGGCCGGTTAGGCGAGAGCAAGGGCACTCGAGCTTCGCTCATTGTAAGGAGTGGTTAGAAGCGGGGCGTTTGGCTTTGGATTTGTGGTGTGGCTGCCCCTCACCCCAGCCCTCTCCCGAGGGAGAGGGAGCCGATTTGGGTTGGCTTTGAAGTTTGTGTTCGACGCGTTATTTCAGGTTGGCGCAGCTCGCGCATTCACCACGGTTGTTCCCTCTCCCTCCGGGAGAGGGCTAGGTGAGGGGCTCTTGATTTTGCTGTGTCTTTTGTCCGATTTGCACTGGTAAAACCGATGCTTTCAATCAAGCAAATCGCGCAAACAAGCGAGCCCGCGCTTCCCGTTTCGCTTGTTCCAGCCACGTAACCATTTGTCCTGAACCCGAATATTTTTTGAAATTTTCTCCGCAGCCAACGCTTCACAAAGGAGTGGGCAGTGACTTGACCGTCGAGACCGCCACACTCATTCAGACTGAGGAGATTTGTCATGTTTTTACATAACAAGCGACTTCAATACACCGTTCGTGTTGCGCAACCCAATCCCGGGCTTGCGAATTTGCTGCTGGAGCAGTTCGGGGGGCGCAGGGGAGTTGGCGGCGGCTACGCGCTATTTCACTCAAGCGTTGGCTGAGGAAGATCCGGGGCGCAAGGATTTGCTGTTGGATATTGCTACCGAGGAGTTGAGCCACCTGGAGGTGATCGGTTCGATCATCGTCATGCTCAACAAGGGCGCCAAGGGCAAGATGGCCGAGGGCGTGGAGGAAGAGGGTGAGTTGTATCGTTCGTTGAACGGTGCCGGTAACGACTCGCACATCACCAGCCTGTTGTATGGCGGGGGTTCGCCGTTGACCAATTCGGCGGGTGTCCCATGGTCCGCAGCATATGTCGACACCATTGGTGAGCCGACCGCCGATATGCGTTCGAACATCGCGGCTGAGGCGCGGGCGAAGATTGTTTATGAGCGGTTGATGAACGTGACGGACGATCCGGGCGTGAAAGAAGCGCTGGGCTTCTTGATGACTCGGGAAATCGCACACCAGTTGTCATTCGAGAAAGCCTTGCATGCGATTCAGCCAAACTTCCCGCAAGGCAAGCAACCCGGCATGCCGGAGTTCACCAACGTCTACTTCAACATGTCCCACGGCACCGAGAGCATGCGCGGGCCATGGAATCAGGGTGACGATTGGGAGTTTGTCGAAAGCCCAACGCCAGCGGTGGATGGCGGCGATGGTCTGGCGACCGTCCAGCTGGACAGTGCCGACGAAGCGCTGCTGGAGAACATGAAAACCCGGACCATGTCCGATCCCAATAGCGAACCGGTGACCGGTGCGGATCTGGGCGCCGGTACGCAAGTTCCGCCGTCGTTGTGACCGCGCAACACTGCCCGCCGAACCCCGCTCAAGCGCGCCACGCAACAGTGTGGCGCGCTTGAGCGGGACCACTGTGAAACCATCTGAAGAGGATTCCACCATGGCCACTCCACAGGAAAATCTGCTCGACTGGCTGCGCGATGCCCACGCCATGGAGCAACAGGCCGAGCAAATGCTCAAGGCGCAATCCAAGCGTCTGGAGCACTACCCGCAACTGAAAGCGCGGATCGACCAGCACATTGAAGAAACCCTCGGTCAGCAGAAACTCATTGATGAATGCCTGCAACGGTTGGGGGCGATTCGTCAACGATCAAGGATCTGGGCGGCAAGTTGATGGCCTTCGGTCAGGCCGTGGGTGGCTCGTTGATGAGCGATGAGGTGATCAAGGGCGCAATGGCCGGCTACGTGTTCGAGAACATGGAAATCGCCAGCTACACCGTGCTGATTGCAGCCGCCGAAGCGGCTGGCGATACGCAGACGAAAAAGGCCTGTGAGTCGATTCTGCCGCAAGAGGTGGCCATGGCCGACTGGCTGCTCAAGCACTTGCCGCAGCTGACCGAAGCGTTTCTTGCGCGCTCGGCTGACCCAGACAAGGAAGCCAAGAAGTAACCCGACCGTGGAACTGCAACGTCCGTTCGCCAGGCGAGCGGACGTTTTTGTTTTTCATTTGTTGCGCGATCGGGGCACAGGATTTCGGATCACTGGCTGCAAATGGCCCTGTTGATCGAAGTGATAGCGCTGCAGGTCGCGCGCCAGAATCAATTGCCCGCCATAGAGCGCGGCCGCTTCACTGCGTACGTCTTCGATTGACGGGTGTTGCGCCGGGTTGGCCTGGTAGCGTGCGCTGAAGTGCGTCAGTACCAGATTGCGCACGCCCACCGCTTCGGCAAAACCGGCAACCGCTGCAGCGCTGCTATGGCCGTAGCTGGCGCGGGTTTTATCGATGGCCGCCTGGATGAACGTCGCCTCATGCACCAGAACATCGGCTGAAGCGGCAACCTCCGCCAGCAGCTCCGGGCGGTCGTTGTCGCCGCAGACGATGATGCGCTGCGGCGGGCGCGCCCGGAGCAAATAGTCCTGCGCGCGCAGCCAGCGCCCGTCGTGCAGCACATCCTGGCCATGGGCAAGTTCACCCCACAGCGGACCGCGTTCGATGCCTTCAGCGTCGAGGCGTTGCACATCCAGACGCGGCGCCGGATCGGCTTCGGTGAAGACATAACCGTGACACGGCACGCGGTGCGACAGCTCGACCGTGCTGACTTCAACGTTGCCGTTGCACCAGTGATCCAGCGACTCGACGGCGTGCAGATGGATTTCGAACGGCAGGTGCGATTGCGTCACCGCGAGACTCAAGGTCAGCCACGGATGCAGGGCTGCGGGCAGGATGATATCCAGCGGCCGCGTACGTCCGGACATCCCGGTGCTCGCCAGCAACCCGGGCAAGCCAAGGCAATGGTCAGCGTGCACGTGGGTGATGAAAATGCCCCGCAGTTCGCTCAGCGACAATGGCGTGCGCAACACCTGATGCTGCGTGCCCTCGCCACAATCGATCAGATACCAGCCTCGGCCCGACGCCTCGATCAATGCCGTGGCGCTGACATTACGCTCACGGGTCGGCACGCCGGCAGAGGTGCCCAGAAACAACAAGTCCACGATAGTGTTCTCTCGCAATCATCAGGTGAAACGCAAATGACATGGGTCGTCGTCATCGACCGGCGCTTGCATTCGGGAGTTCCGCTGTCGATGCGGTGACCAGTGGCGGGATGCGCATGCTCCAACGCCAAAATCAGAAGCCCCTCACCCTAGCCCTCTCCCGGAGGGAGAGGGGACTGACCGAGTTGAATGGACGAGGTTTGCCACGTTGCGATATCGAGTCGAACTCCAGTTCGAAACTGCCCACAAATCGGCCCCCTCTCCTGGGGAGAGGGCTGGGGTGAGGGCAAGCCACACCACCCAACCGAGGCCTTACGCCAAAACCCGCCGCCATAAACAAACAACCCGACCAAAAAAATCGAACGCTAACCCAACCACAACGTCCATCGCCATAAGCCCCCAAAAAACCGGAGAACCCAATGACCAGTTACCCAATGGACGAAACCGATTCAGACCACCGCAACCGCCAGCTCGGCCAGGCGCTGGGGCTGGACGCCGACGAGGTCGAGCTCTGGGTCAGCGCTATCGAGGAAGACGGCAGCGGCATGGGCTATGTCGTGCACTTCTCCGATGAGACCCCGGTCGATGTGCTCGCCAAAGTCCAGGGGCTGGGCGACGACATGACCATCAACGTTGGCCCCATCGACTGACAGCGCCGCCGCTCAAGGCTTGGCGGGCGCAGTCAATTTCCCGGCTGAAGGCTTGAGCTTTTCCTGCAGAGCCTTCGCCGTCTGCGCCTGCTTTTCGATGCCTGGCAGCGCCGATTGAGCGAAGGCTTTGAGCTGCGGGTTTTCCGAAGACATCGCCTCTTTCTTGAACAGCATGACCTTCTGCTCAAGTGTCTCGGCCTGGCTGTCGATGTAGGTGCGGTCGAACGATTCATCGCGCGATTCGAGGCGCAGTTGCCTGGCTTTTCCGGCTGTCGAAGGTTCGGCTGGCACGTCCATCTTCAAGGTTTGCCCGAGCTGCTGCAGTTTCGGATAGAAGCGGTCGTGGTCAGCGATCATGCTTTTGGCGAAGTCCCTGACTTCAGGCAGTGCGCTGTTTTCCATGGCTATCCGAGAGGCGTTGTTCTGGAACAGGCTCTGTTGCGCCGCTTCTTCGACGAAGGCATTGAGTGTGACGGCGTAACACAGGGCGATGGTCTGCAGGCTCAGGACCAGCGTGGCGAGGGCTTTTACCGCGAGCTTATTCATGTCTGGCCCACCTCCGGGTCACGTTCTTTATCCGCAGGGCCGGGGGTTACGCGTGAGCCTTGTTGGTGGTCGGTGTTTTCGCGGCGTACGCGTTGATCGTCGGTCAGGCCGTCGGCTTCGGTGCCTGGCGTGTTGGAGCCCTGGGTGGGTTTTTCATCGGTCATGGGTGGATTCCTGAATGGTTTGATTCGGGTGTGACGGCGGTCACTGAGCGGGTGTAGGCCGCGGTGGCGATTTCGATCAGAGTGTTGCGTTCCGGGGCGTTGATGATGCCGCGGCTGCGATAGTCGTCGGCGAGTCGGAGCAGTTCGTCGTAGCGGTCTTCGGGTGCGCTGAAGGTGCTGGTGTTGGTCAGCAGGTCGTGCCATTGGGTGTAGGCGAGCATTTTGGTTTCGTTGTACATGGTGGTTTTCCTCGGCCCTTTGTTGGGTAGAGGAGGGGGCTTGGCGGGGTGTTCCGTGGGGACGACGTACGGTTGGTTTTGCTGATTTTTTGGGGGCGGTGACGTCGGGTTTTGGGTGAATATCCGTTGCTGCGGGTGGTGTTTCTGGCGGTTCCGCTCTTACAGCGGGTCACTTTTTCAAACGCCAAAAAGTAACCAAAGGCTTGGCCCCTGCGTTCGGCCCTCGCAAGCTCGGGTCCCTTCGCTCCGGGACCGATCCGGGCGCAGCGGCTACGGTTTGCTGCGCTGCACCTCCTTCCGCTGTGTACGACTTCGTCGTACGGTCGCTGCGCTCCCACGCCCGGATCGATCCCTGCGCTCAGCCTGCCGATGGGGCCGGTTAGGCAAGATCAAGATCAAGGGCACGCGAGCTAACGCTCATTGTTGAGTGGTTAAAAGCGGGTGGTTGGCTTGGGATTTGTGGTGGATTTGCCCCTCATCGGAACGCCGCCCGCCCAGCCCTCTCCCGAGGGAGAGGGAGCCGATTTTGGTTGGAGTTGAAATTTGCATTCAACTCGGTATTTCACGTTGCCGTACCTCTTGTATCCAACTCGGTCAGTCCCCTCTCCCTCCGGGAGAGGGCTAGGGTGAGGGGCTTTTGACTTTGCTTTTAAAATCGCCGGATCAAGCCTGATCCACCGTCGCGGCAAACCCCTGATCTTCGCCCAGAAACCCGCCGCTCTGATGCTGCCACAACCGCGCATAAATCCCGTTCCTGGCCAGCAATTCGGCATGGGTGCCTTGTTCGATGATCCGGCCTTCGTCCATGACGATAAGCCGGTCCATGGCGGCAATGGTGGAGAGGCGGTGGGCGATGGCGATGACGGTTTTGCCTTGCATCATTTCGTCGAGGCTTTCCTGGATGGCGACTTCGACTTCGGAGTCGAGGGCGCTGGTGGCTTCGTCGAGCAGCAGGATCGGGGCGTTTTTCAGCATGACGCGGGCGATGGCGATGCGTTGGCGCTGGCCGCCGGAGAGTTTGATGCCGCGCTCGCCGACCAGGGTGTCGTAGCCGCTGTGGCCCTGGCGGTCGCTCAGTTGGCTGATGAAGCCGTCGGCCTGGGCGTTGGCGGCGGCGCGGTGGATGTCTTCGTCGCTGGCGTCGGGGCGGCCGTAGGCGATGTTGTCGCGGATCGAGCGGTGCAGCAGCGAGGTGTCTTGAGTGACCATGCCGATGGCGCTGCGCAGGCTGTCCTGGGTCACGTCGGCGATGTTCTGGCCGTCGATGCGGATCTGCCCGCTGTCGACGTCGTAGAAGCGCAGCAGCAGGTTGATCAGCGTCGATTTGCCGGCGCCTGAGCGGCCGACCAGGCCGATTTTTTCGCCGGCACGGATGTGCAGGCTCAAGCCGTCGAGGACCTGGCGTTCGCCGTTGTAGTTGAAGCTGACGTTATCGAACGTCACCGCGCCGCCGGCGGGTACCAGCACGCCGGCGTTCGGCGCGTCCTGGACTTTCGGGCCACGGGTGAGGGTGGCCATGCCGTCCTGCACGGTGCCGATGTTTTCGAACAGCGAGGTCATCTGCCACATGATCCAGTGCGACATGCCATTGATGCGCAAGGCCATGGCGGTGATCGCCGCGACCGCGCCGGCGCCGACCTGGCCCTGGTGCCAGAGCCACAGGGCGTAGCCGCCGGCGCCGATGATCAGCGCGACTACCAGTGCCTGATTAACGATTTCAAACTGGCTGACCAGACGCATCTGGCGAAACCCGGTGAGCTTGAAATCTTCCATTGCCGCGCGGGCGAAGTGCGCTTCGCGTTTGGAGTGCGAAAACAGTTTCACCGTGGTGATGTTGGTGTACGCGTCGGCGATGCGCCCGGTCATCGATGAGCGCGCATCGGCCTGTTCCTGGCCGACTTTGCCCAGGCGTGGCACGAAGTACACCATCGCCAGTGCGAACAGCGCGACCCAGGCAATGAACGGTAGCATCAGCTTCAGGGCGAAGCCGCCAGCGAGGGCGATGATGGCGATGAAATACACGCCGATGCCGGGGGCGATTTCGATCAGGGTGAACAGCACTTCGCGCACCGCCAGCGCCGTTTGCATGACCTTGGTGGTGACCCGTCCGGAGAATTCATCGGAGAAGAACGACAGGCTTTGCCGCAGCATCAAGCGGTGAAAATCCCAGCGCAGGCGCAGCGGCAGGTTGATCGCCAGGATCTGGTGCTGAACCATCGTGCGCAACGCGACCAGCACGATGCTCACCAGCAGGACGATGCCGATCCCCCACAGCACGCGGCTTTCCTCGGCACTGACGCCGCCACCGGTCTGCCAGGTCGAGAGCAGGTCAACGACCTGACCGAGGAAGGAAAACAGCCACGCTTCGTAGATCGACACGCCGGCACTGAGCAGGGCCAGCGCGAGGATGTAACCGCGCGCGCCGCGGGTGCAGGCCCACAGAAAACGCGTCAGGCCCACCGGCGGCGGTGGCAGTTCGTCAGGCGGGAAGGGGTCGAGTCTTCGTTCAAACACGCGAAGCATTACGCTCTCCGAAAAGGATCAAGGTCGGGGGATTCTGCCATTTAACGGCAGCCTTGAGGGGTTGCCGGTCAATGTCAGGTCACCTGAACTGACCTTGAAACGCAGCCGCAGTGCCAATTGATTGCTCCTGCCGACGCTGCTGCGCGGGGCGCCGGAGGCAAAAAATACCCTGATGTTCAGTGCTGGCGATGCACCACCGACTCGATCGCCTGCAACAAAGCGTCTTCTTCGAACGGTTTGCTCAGGCAGTGTACCGCCTGATAGCGGCCGGATTCGGCCAGAGTCGCCTCATCCCAATGGGCCGACATGCAGATCACCGGGAAGCGCTGGGAGCGGCGTTGCAGTTCGCGCATGACGTCGATGCCGGACAGGCCGGGCATGCGCAAATCCAGGAGAAGACAGGCGATTTCGTCGAAAGGCTGTTCGGCGAGAAAGGCTTCGCCGCTGTCATAGACCTGCGCGTGGTAACCCACCGAACGCAGCAGATTGCGCAGGCTTTTGCGCACCGAGGCGTCGTCATCGACGATGCAGACAATGGTCGCGTGACTGTTATCGGCCGTCGCGGGACGGTCAGTCACACTGTTCACGACAGGCTCGATGGGCCGGGTGGCCGCGCGCTGCTGATCAGCCCGTAGAGTTCGACGAGGTTGACCAGCGAGCGCGTCTGCATTTTCGCCATGATGTGTTTGCGATGGACCTTGGCCGTGACTTCGCTGGTGCCCAGCTGGTTGGCAATCTGCTTGTTGGCAAGACCGGCGACAATCAGCGGCAATACTTCACGCTCGCGCGGGGTCAGCAGCGCGGCCAGTTGCAAGGCTTGTTGCACGCGCTGCCATTGCTCGTACGCAGTCGCCGCACGTTCGCGGGTGGTGCGCAGAGTATCGAGCAGTTCATCGTCATTGAACGGTTTGGTCAGAAACTCCACCGCCCCGGCTTTCATCGCCTGCACCGACATCGGAATGGTGCCATGGCCGGTCATGAAGATCACCGGCCACGGGTGGCCGCGCTCGGTGAGCGTCGCCTGCAGTTGTAATCCGCTTGCGTCAGGCAGGCTGACATCGAGCAGCAGGCACGCCGGCCCGTTTTCCAGAGGCGCGTCGAGCAGTTCTTCGGCGCTGGCGAACAGGCGGTGTTCGATGCCTTCGGCCCGCAGCAATCGGCTCAGGGCCGTGCGTACCCGCGCCTCGTCATCGACGATCAACACCGGCACCGATTGCGCCTCGATCGGCGGCTGTTGTGGCGCCCTCGGCACAGGCGCGGCCATGGCCGTGAAGGCGGGCGGTTTGGGTTCGCGGTCTTTCAATAATCGGTAACCTCGACGGGCGACCGTCTGAATGATTTCTTTGGCCCCGAGCAGCTTGCGCAGCGCGGAAATCTGCACCTGCAGGTTGTTTTCCTCGACGACGATATCGGGCCAGACCTGATTGATCAGCTCGTCCTTGCTGACAATCCGGCCGTCGGCCTGCATCAATATCGAGAGCACTTCGAACGCGCGGCCGCCGACACGCAACGGCCGGCCATCGAGAAAGGCTTCGCGCCGCTCCAGTGAGATCGTGGCCTGGCCGAGTCGGATCATGCTTGCCTCTGCGCTGCGGTGAAAATGAATGGCGGGGCGCCGGTTCATGAGACCGGTACGCTAGGTGAGCGCCCGGCATAAAGCAATTATCCCGAGGGATAACAGCCGCGGTTTCCAGCCTGTTTATCCGCAACGGCAGGCTCTGGACGGCCATTCTGGGGCTGCAGGCGGACAGCCGCGCGACGCCTGGCCCCTTGACCAGAACCGTTGCGTATACTCGCGGATCGGCCCTGAAACCAGTCTCCAGCGGTGATTCCAATGCCCGGCACGCCTTCTGCCAGCCCCATGTCCTGTCCGTCCCCAGCCCTGCTGCATGACGAAGCGTGGCTGGACAGTTGCCGGTTCAGCCTGTGGCGCCGCGATAACGAACTGACCTGGTACAGCCTCGAAGATGGCCGCACGCTCAAGCGCTGGTTTGCCGTGCGCGCACCGATTCAGCGCCCGACTGTGTGCAAACGCCTGGAGCGCGATTTCCACCTGCACCTGCCTGCCGAGTGGGTGGTTGCCCCGGTTGCACAGATCCGCTCGGCCGCCGGCCCGCTGTTGGTGTATCCCGCGTGGGGTGAGTCGCTGGCGGAGTTGATCAGCGACGCCGGCCTGGCGCTGGATCGGTTTCTGCACATTGCCGTGGCGGCGGCCAACGCACTGGCGCTGACTGGCCAGGCTGGCGTTCGCCGCGTCGGTCTGCTGCCATGGCACCTGATGGTCGGTGCCGACGACTCGGTCAGGTTGATGGGCGTGCACACCGCCGCGCCCGATCTGTCGAACAGCGAACTGCCGGTTATCGAACACTGGCCTTATCTGGCGCCGGAGCAGGTGCAGCACGACGTTGCGGCGAACGATGAACGCAGCGACGTGTACGCCTTGTCGGCCATCCTCTATCAAGTGCTCACCGGTCGCACGCCGCTGATGGCCCGCGACCCGGCGCAGTGGCGGCATGTGCACGCCGCCGTCCAGCCGCCATCGCCTGACGTGTATGTAAACGATTTGCCGCAAGGGCTTTGCCAGGTCTTGCTCAAAGGCTTGGCAAAAGAACCGGACGCACGCTATCAGAGCCTTGAGTCGCTGGCCGCAGATCTGGCCTGGTGCCTGCGCCAGTGGCGTGAGCACGGGCGGATCGACGCGTTTCGCCTGGGCGCCTTCGATGCGCTGACGAAAACCACCCGTGGCGAGTTGCTGTTCGGTCGCGAGGCGGAGAGTGCGCAATTGCTCGAACAGATTCAGCGCGTGCGCAGCGACGGCATCGCCCGGGTTTTGCTGGTCGCTGGCGCGCCTGGGGCGGGCAAGTCGACGCTGATTCATCAGAGTATCCGTGGGCAGGCGCCGGGTTACTGGGCCAGCGGCAAGCTCAACCTGTTGCACAACGACATTCCTTTTGCGCCGCTGGTGCAGGTGTTCCGCTCGCTGGTCACGCAGTTGCTGGGCAAACCGGCGCTGGAAATGCAGGCGCTCAGCGCGCAGTTGACCGAAGTGCTCAAAGGGCGTGGCCGCCTGCTGGTGGAGCTGGTGCCCGAGGCCGAATTGCTCATCGGCGTCACCGCAGAGCTGCCCAACATGCCAGCCCGTCATGCACTCGATCGCGCCAGTCGCACTCTGCTCGATGTGCTGCAGGTGTTCGCCCAGCCGGGGCGGCCGCTGGTGCTGTTTATCGACGATGTGCAATGGGCCGACGACTCGACCCAAGCCTTTCTGAAGGCCTTCATTGCGCGCCCGCCGCGGCATCTGCTGCTGATTCTGGCCTATCGTGACGATGAAACTGCCGTGCTGGGCGGTGAGGGCGGATTGCTCGACGAGTTGTGCCGTGAGTCGGCGTTGCCGGTGTCGCGTATCGAGGTGGGGCCGATGTCGGTGCAGGCGGTCGCGCAATTGATTGCGGCCGAGCTGGACGCGGAGGTCGACAACATTGAAGCGCTGGCCGAAGTCGTGCATTTCAAGACTGCCGGCAATCCGTTGTTTGTCAGTCAGGTGTCGCGGGCGTTGATGGATGAGCGGCTGCTGCATTTCGATGCCATGCAGCATCGCTGGACGTGGGCGCCCGGCGCGCTGGCCGGCTATCGCTACGCCGATAACGTCGCCGATCTGATGGTGCAGCGCTTGCAGCGCCTGCCCGCGTCGGCGCGAGAGGTGTTGCGCTGTGCCGGCTATGTCGGTGGTCGCTGTGACGAAGCGCTGTTGCAGCGTTTGCTGCCGGACGATCCGCCGCAACTGGCCCGCGACGTCGAGTTTCTGGTCAACGGCGGATTTCTGCTGGGCGAAAACCACCAACTGCTGTTCCCGCACGACCGCGTGTTCGAGGCCGCGGCGCAACTGCCCGCGTCGATCGGTCGTGCCGCCGAGCACGCACGCATCGCAGCGGTGATGCTCGATGAGTGGAGCGAGGAGGTCGATCAACACGTCTTCGAAATCGCCAGCCAGATTCAACGTATCGACACCGACATACCTGAAAGCCATCGCCGCGCCGATTTCATCAAAGTGCTGGTCCTGGCCGCCGAGCGCGCGCGCGACACTGCCGCTGTCGATCAAGCCCTGGATTATCTGCTGATTGCCGAGCGCCTGCTCGGTGCCAATGGCTGGACGCAGCTGTACCCGCAGGCCTTCGCCAGCCGTTGGCTGGCCGCCGAGTGCGTGATGCTGTTGGCGGACCTGCCTGGCGCCCAGCAACGTCTCGACGATTGCCTGCAACACGCCGCCACGCCGCTGGACCAGGCGAAAACCTATCGGTTACGCGCCAGTTTGCGCACGCTGCATTCCGATTATCAGGGCGCGATCAGTGAAGCGCTGAGCGGCTTGGCACTGCTGGACATCTCGTTGCAACGCAAGCCTTCACGGGCGCAGATGACCGAGGCTTTCGAGCGCGTTCGCGAGTTGCGCGGTACGCGTCGGATCGCCGACCTGGCCGCACTGCCGCCGACGGATGATCCGCGTATCGAAGCAGCCATGGAACTGCTCAGCACGCTGATTGCTTCGTTCTTCGTCAAGGACGACATCTCCTTTGTGCACTTGGCGAAAATGGTCGAGCTCACGCTGCTGCATGGCACTACGCCGAGCAGTGGCTACGGATTCGCCTGGTTCGGGGTGATGATCGCCGATCGCTACGGCGAGTACGTCGATGGTCAGGCCTATGCCGAGCTGGCGCTGCAGCTCACCGATCTGCATGGCTATGAAGCCGGGCGCACGGGCACGCTGGTGGCGCTCGATCAGGTCAGTCCATGGACGCGGCCACTGGCGTACGCCCGGCAAAAAGCTTTCGCCGCGTTCGAATGCGGGCAGGCGGGCGGTGACCTCGGCATGTCGTGTTACGCCTGCAACCACATCGCCTCTGATCTGCTGTTCATGGGCGAGCCGCTGCCCAGTGTGCTGAGCGAACTGGAGCACGGTCTGGCCTGGGTCCGCCAGTTTCATTACATCGATATCGAACGTATTTTGCTGGCGCAGCAGACATTCGCCACGGAGTTGCGCAACGGCCCGGCGCCGCGTGCCGTTGCTGATCTTGCGCGGCTTGAACATGATTGCTTCGGCCCGTTGGACCGCGAACGCGTGTCGCAGCCGACGCTGTTCTGGCGCTGGCTGTATTCGGGCATGTCTGCGTTTTATTTTGGCGACATCGCGTATGCCTTGCGGCGCTTCGAAGAGGCGGGCGCCTTGGCCTGGTCGCTGCCGGCGCATATCAACCTGGCCGATTACTACCTGTTTTACAGTCTGGCGCTGGCCAGTGACGAGGCGCCGGGCGAGGTCATCGAAAAACTGCACACGCTGGAACAGCACCGTCAGCGATTCCTGCGCTGGGTCGAACTCAACCCGTCGACCTTCGCCAACAAGTTACTGCTGATCGAAGGCGCGATTGCCCGCGTGCGCGGCGAAGGCCTGGTTGCCATCCGCTGCTTCGACCAGTCGCAGATCGCCGCCGCAGCTGCCGGATTCATTCACGAACAGGCGCTGGCCCACGAGCAACTGGCGCAGATCTGCCTGAACAGCGGTCTGGTGTCCGGTGCCCATCACCACCTGCGCGTGGCCCGCGATTGTTATGCGTTGTGGGGCGCGCAAGCCAAGGCGCAGCAGTTGCAGGCGTTGCATCCTTTTCTGGTCACTGAACATTCATTGGAAACGGTAACCCCGGTCACCCGCGCACGCCTCGATCTGCAAGTGGGCATCGAGGCCGCCCGCGCGGTGTCGCAGGAAGTGCTGCTCGACCGCTTGGTTGAAACCCTGATGAACCACCTGATGATCCATGCCGGTGCCGATCAGGGTGTGCTGATGCTGGTGACCGACGGCGCACTGCAACCGGCCGCGGCGGCGTTTATCGAGTCTGGCAACGTGCGTGTGACCCAGGCCAACGACCAGCCCCTCGAACACATGGCCCCGGTCTCGGTTCTCAACGCAACCATGCGCACACGCACGCCACTGGTGCTCGACGACGCCAGCCTCCAATGCCCCGAGGCCTACAGCAGCGACCTGCAACCACGGCAGACACGCTCGATGATGTGCCTGCCGTTGCTCAAACAGGGCGCGCTGATCGGGCTGGTGTATCTGGAAAACAGCCTGGTGCCGAAACTGTTCAACGCCGAACGCCTGACCATGCTGGAAATCCTCGCCTCACAAGCCGCGGTGTCGCTGCAGACCGCCCGGCTCTACGCGCAACTGGTCGAAGACAACCGCCTGCGCGCACAAATGGAAGCCGACCTGCGCAGCTCCCGCGCCGAACTGGCGCGCAACTCGCACCTGAAAATGATGGGCGAACTGTCCGCCTCGATCGCCCACGAAATCAGCCAGCCGCTGCTCGGCATCACCTCCAACGCCTCGGCCAGCCTGCGCTGGCTCAAACGCGCCACGCCAGACCTGAACGAAGCCATTCAAGGCCTGGAAGACATCCGCGCCGACAGCGCCCGCGCCAGCGAAATCGTCCAGGCCCTGCGCGCGCTGGCCAAACAGGCCCCACTCAAACGTCTGCCCATCGCGATCGATGACCTGATCAGCGAAGTCATCCACCTGACCGCTACCGACTTGCACAACCGCAATGCCACCCTGCAAACCCGCCTCAACGCCGGCTGCAACGTCGCCGTCGACCGGGTACAGATCCAGCAAGTCATCTACAACCTGATCACCAACGCCCTCGAAGCCATCGCCAGCCACGACCGCCCCGGCCAACTGACCATCGAGTCCATACGCCGCGATCAGCACATCCACATCACCCTCCAGGACAACGGCCCCGGTATCGCCGAAGCCCAGCGCGAACACATCTTCGACGCGTTCTACACCACCAAAGGCAGCGGCATGGGCATGGGCCTCGCCATCTGCCGAACCGTCATCAATGCTCACGGCGGCACACTGCAAGTGGAAGACAGCGAAGAGGGGGCACGGATTGGATTTACGTTGCCGATCGGATTGCCGGGTGATGCTTGAATCGGTGCTGAAGATCAAAAGCCCCTCACCCTAGCCCTCTCCCGGAGGGAGAGGGGACTGACTGTGGTGGATGCGAAAGTTACGCCGACCTGAAATACCGAGTCGTACTCAATTTTTAAAGCCAACGCAGATCGGCTCCCTCTCCAGGGGGAGAGGGCTGGGGTGAGGGGCAGCCACACCATAAATCCCAAACCAACCACCCGCTTCTAACCACTCAACAATGAGCGTTAGCTCGAGTGCCCTTGATCTTGATCTTGCCTAACCAGCGACATCGGAAGGCTGAGTGGAGGGATTGATCCGGGCGTGGGAGCGCAGCGACCGTACGACGAAGTCGTACACAGCGGAAGGAGGTGCAGCGCAGCAAACCGTAGCCGCTGCGCCCGGATCGATCCCGCAGCGAAGGGACCCGAGCCTGCGAGGGCCGTACGTAGGAGCAAGCCTTTTGGGTACTTTTTCGGCGTCTGGAAAAAGTGCCTCGCCGTAAGGGCGAAACCATAAGAAGCCGTTACCGCGGCAACGGATATTCACCCAAAACCCCCAAAGCCTGGTCGGCCCAAAGGCCGCCACGGCCAAAAAAAAGACCGCAACAAAGCGGCCCAAAGAGGGAGCAAACAAACCAGAATCAAGTACGCAATTCCACCCCCGCACCGCAACCCCAAAACCCGCCGCACCTTCCCAAACCGCCACCCGCTCGCCCACCACCGCAACACGCGCAACATCCAGCCTCATCGCCTGACGCCAGGCCTTCGGCGGCATCCCCACCAAGCGCCCGAACGTACGGGTAAAGTGCGAATGATCCGAAAACCCACACTCATAGACGATCTCGGTAATCGGCATTGACGTCAGCAACAACCCCTTCGCCTTGTCGATCTTCACCCGCAACATCCACTCCTGCGGCGAGCAGCCCGTGACCAGCTTGAACGCACGGGAAAAATGACTGCGCGACAGGTTGCAATGCTCGGCAATCTCACTGACCCGCAAGCTGCGGCTCAAGTCGCCGAGAATGAACGCCTTGGCGCGGCGTTCCTGCCAGCCGGACAGCGCGCCCAATGGGCGCGCCTGAGTGCAGGGGAAGTCTGAATTCAGCGATTGCGGGGTCATGGCGGCTCTCCTGATCGTTAGGCAAAGTCTGGGCGCCACCGACATTTAAAGTCCTTAAGCAAACCTGAAAAGTTCTGAAGCCGCGCCGCATTTCCTGCTCAGGCATGAAACGGATAATCGACGTACCCGCGCTCATCGCCACCAAAGAAACTGCTCGGGTCCGGCGTGTTCAGCGACAGGTGCTCGCGGATCCGTCGCGGCAGGTCCGGGTTGGCCAGAAACGGCCGGCCAAACGCAATGATGTCGGCGCGTCCCGAGCGCAGTGCCTGCTCGGCAGACTCGGCGTCATAGCCGCCCGCGAGGATCAGCACGCCTTTCCAGGTTGCGCGCAGTTGGGCAATGATCGCGTCCCAGCGCGGGTCGAAATGTTCGTCCTTTACCGTGCCGACCATCGCCGGCTCAACCAGGTGCAGATACGCCAGATCCCAGCGATTGAGCGCATTGACCAGATAGCCAAACGTGTCTTCTGGGGTGTCATCGCCCATGCCCATGAAACGCCCCATTGGCGTCAGGCGTACGCCGACGCGTTCGGCCCCCACTTCGTCGGCCACGGCCGCAACCACTTCGAGCAACAGACGTGCGCGATTCTCGACGCTGCCGCCGTAGGCATCGTCGCGCTGGTTGCTGTTGCTGTTGAGGAACTGATCGAGCAGGTAGCCGTTGCCCGCGTGGATCTCGACACCGTCCATCCCGGCACGCATGGCATTGCGCGCCGCGAGGCGATAGTCCTCGACGATGGCGGCGATTTCGGCGGTTTCGAGGGCGCGCGGTACCGGCACATCGCCCCAGACGCCTTGGCCGTTTTCGTCAACGATGAAAGTCTTGCCGGGTACCGGCAGTGCGCTCGGTGCGACGGGCAGGCCGGCGTCCGGTTGAAAGCTCGGGTGCGAGACGCGGCCGACATGCCACAGCTGCATGAAGATCAGCCCGCCAGCGCCATGCACCGCGCCGCTGACTGCACGCCAGGCCTCGACCTGCTCATCGCTGTAAATGCCCGGTGTCCATGCGTAGCCCTGGCCCTGACGGGAGATCTGCGTGGCTTCGGTGATGATCAGCGCAGCGCTGGCGCGTTGGCGGTAGTACTCGGCGTTCATCGCGCTCGGCACATCGCCCGGCTGGCCGGCGCGTGAGCGGGTCAGCGGCGCCATGGCGACGCGATGGGCGAGGGTGTAAGGGCCGAGGGTGACGGGTTGGAACAGGCGGCGGGTCATGGGCAACTCCAGATAATTAACGAATGACTTGAAGCGCGACAGCCGGGCTGCGCACGCGGTAGAGCTACGTTAACCGCGCCGGGCGGGGGTGATAATCGGTGGGCGGCGCTACGCTGTTTTGCGCCTGGCGCAATGGCGTCCGCGTTCATTGGCGATGAACGCGGGATGGGCTCAGGAAGGTTGGGCGGAACGACTCAGCGGCAGGTTCAGCCAGCGCCGGCCGGTGGCATTGGCGATGGCATTGCCGAGGGCAGCGGCCATCGGCCCCTGGACAATTTCGGCGGCGCCCAGAAACGGTTCGCCGGGCTGATCAAGCAAATGCACGTCGACCTTTTTCGGCAGTTGCGTGAAGCGCAGGATCGGATAACCGCTCCAGTCGTAACTGCGAATGCCGCCCGCGTCGTAGGCGACTTTTTCGTACAGCGTCCAGCTCGTCGACTGCACGATGCCGCCCTCGACCTGATTGCGCAGGCCGTCGGGGCTGACGATCTGGCCGACATCCACCGCCGTCACCACATGCTCGATGCGCACCTCGCCGGTTTGCGGATGCACGCGCAGGCGCACAGCGAGGGCGCAATAACCCATGATGTTCTTGTAGCGGGCGAAGGCAAAACCGATACCGGCGCCGGGCTCGGGACTTTTTCGCGGCCAGTCGATGGCATCGCGGACGCGCTCGATCACCGCACGCGCACGCGGGTCGCTCAGATGCGCCAGGCGCAGGGCCACTGGATCGAGGCCGGCTTTGTTTGCCAGTTCATCAATGCTCGCTTCGATGGCGAAGATATTGATGTGCGCGCCGAGCGAGCGCATCGCCGAAGTACGAAACGGCATGGTGGTGACGAAATTCATGTTGATCCGCGTCGCGCCGAGGTCATACAGCGGCACGGCGTTGCGGTCGCCGTCGCCTTCGGGCTGGGCGATCGGCACCGAGGGCGCTGACACGAATGGCTGCGCGAGCAAGCGCGCCGGCAACAAGCGCCCGGCATTGACGATGCGCTCGTTGTGCGGCGTGGTCCACAGTTCGTAGTTCCAGTCCTGCAGGCGACTGTTGGACAGGCCGACGTCGACCTCGGCCACCATCGCCGAGCTGTAGGGTTCCCAGAGATTTTCCTGCTCACGCATCCACTGCACACGCACCGGCGTGCCGGGTACGCGCATGGCGATCAACGCGGCGTCGGCGGCGGCATCGTCGGCACCGTTGTGGCCGTAACAGCCCGAGCCCTCGGTGTGGATGCAGCGCACCCGCTCCGGCGGCAGGCGCAGCATTTCGGCGATGCCGGCGCGCAGCGGATAGACGCCTTGGGTATGCGTCCACACCGTCAGCACGCCGTCCTTGAACCAGGCCACGGCGCAGGACGGACCGATCGAGCCGTGCATCAGATACTGCTTGGTCACCCGCGCCTTGAAACGCGTTTCACCGGCGTTATTCACGTCGCCATTGTTGCTGATCGGATAGCGCCGCGAAGGCAGGCGCTTGAGCAAGGCATGGATATCGGCGGCCTCGGGAATTGCGTCGCCACCACGCCAGCGCGCGACCTCGCTGGCGCTGCGCATGGCCTTGATCGCTTGCCATTCATCACGGGCAAGCACGGCGAGATAATTGCCGTCGCGGATTACCTTGACCACCCCGGCCAACGCCTCAATGGCCGGCGCATCGAACGCCTCCAGCGTGCAACCCGGACGCGGCGGGCGAATCACCCGCGCGTGGAGCATGCCGGGCAAGCGCATGTCCTGGACGAACGCGGCGCCGCCGCTGACTTTTGCCGGGATGTCCAGACGCGGCAGCGAATGCCCGATCAGCTTGAAATCCGCCGCTGGCAGGCTCGGCGATTGCGCCTTGGCGTATTGGTGCACATCGACGTTGCTGACCGCTTCGGCGTAACTCATGCGACGCCCGGTCGGTCCTTCGATCATTGCATCAGCGGTAGTCAGCTGCGCCGGGTCTACCTTCCAGTTGCGCGCGGCGGAGTCCACCAGCATCTCGCGCACTTGCGCAGCGGCATGGAACAGCGCGGTGCCGCTGTCGAAAATGCTGTGACTGCCGGCGGTGTAGCCTTCGTTGGGTGTCAGCGCGGTGTCGGCGGTCAGCAGGTTGATCGCACTGGCCGGCACTTGCAGGCGCTCGGCGGCAATTTGCAGCAACGCGGTTTTCACCCCGGTGCCCAGCTCGACCTTGCCGGTGTACACGGTGATGCCGTCGGCGCCGATGCGAATCCACGCGTCGAGGTACGGATTGGTGCGCAGGCTGCCCGGCAGATCCGGCGCCAGCACCACGGTGCCGAGTGTGTCGACTTCAGTGTCGGCCAGCGCCCGCCGCGCCATCGGCATCAGGGTGAAAGCCATCAGCAACGCGCCGCCGCGCAAGAATGCCCGGCGGCTGGGATTCAGACCGGTGGATTCGCTCATGGCCGGCTCCCGTGTTGACCGGCGACCAGACTGATCGCTTCGATGATGCGCAGGTGCGTGCCACAGCGGCACAGATTGCCGGCCATGTATTCGCGAATGGTTTGCTCATCCGGGTGAGGATTTTGTTCGAGCAGCGCCTGCGCACGCATCAGCATGCCGGCGATGCAGTAGCCGCATTGCGCCGCTTGTTTTTCGATGAAGGCCGCTTGCAACGGGCCGGGTTGTTCTGCGCTGCCGAGGCTCTCCACGGTGCGGATCTGCTTGCCTTGCAGACCCGCGCAGGGCGTCAGGCAGGCAAACACTGGTTGATCATCGACGATCACCGTGCAGGCACCGCACTGACCGAGACCACAGCCGTACTTGGCGCCATTGAGGTTCAGATGATTGCGCAGCGCATACAGCAGCGGCATGTCCGGCTCCAGCTCCAATGCCTGGGCGGCGCCGTTGACGTTGAGGGTGATCTGGCTCATTTGGTCTCCTGACGTAATGCTTCAATAGTGGAAGAGAGGTCTGCCCAGGGCTGGTCGGGGCGCGCCTGCTGGCGCAGATACGCAGCCAGCGCGGCGAGTTGGCGGTTGTCGAGGCTGGCGGCGAACCCCGGCATTTGCGGTCCGGGAGCGCCGGGCGCTGCCGGCAGCCCTTCGAGTACGGTCTTGAGGAAATTGCGCGAACTGGCCGCGTGCAGCGCCGAGGTGCTGTCCAGCGGCGGCCGCCCGTCGATCTCGCGCATCGGCGCGGCGCGACCATGGCAGCCGGCGCAGGCACTGGTAAACAGCAGCGCGCCTTGGGCAGTGGAGGCGGGGTCGACCGGCGTTGGCGCCGTGGTTTCGGTAACCGTCGGCGGCTGCTCCAGGCTCAGCAGATACTCGGCAATCGCATCGGCTTCGCTGGCCGGCAGACGCGCCAGACTCAGGCTGACCGGGCGCATCGGACCAGCCGCAGTACCGTGCCCGGCGACTACATCGGCACGCAGATAATCGACCAGTTGCTCGCGGTTCCACGGATTCGCCCGTTGCCCCAGACCGACCAGCGCCGGGGCGTCCCAGCCGTCGACGCTGCCGCCGTGCAGGTACTTGGAGGATTTTTCCGCGCCGATCAGGTTCAGCGGCGAATGGCAGCCGGCGCAATGTCCCGGTCCGTCGACCAGATAGCGCCCGCGATTCCACGCCGCGCTTTGTTCGGCCAATGGCGTCAGCGGTTCGCCGTGCAGAAACAGCAGGTTCCAGAACGACACCAACGGACGAATGTTCATCGGGAAATTCATCTGGTTCTGCCGCGCCGGTGCCTGCACGGCAGGGCCGCTCATCAGGTAGGCGTAGGCATCGGCGATGTCGTCGGCGCTCATGCGCCGGTAGTGCACGTAGGGAAATGCCGGATAGAGAAAATGCCCGTCACGGGCGATGCCCTGGCGCATCGCCCGTTCGAAGGCAGGCAGCGACCACTGGCCAATGCCGGTCTGCGCGTCCGGGGTGATGTTGGTGCTGTACAGGGTGCCGAACGGCGTTACCAGCGGCAGCCCGCCGGCCAGATATTCACCGCCGGGGCGGGTATGGCAGACCGCGCAATCACCGGCTTCGACGACCCGCGCACCGCGTTGGATTTGCGCCCTATCGAAGGTTGTCGGGCGCTCGATCGGCGCAATCGCCGGGCGCCACATCAACAGCACGGCCGCAATCAGAGCCACCGCAGCCAGCAGCGCAACGGCAATCCAGAAGGTGCGGGATTTCAGCCAGGGCAGGTTCATTTGCGTGGCCCGGGCAAAGGGCACAACAGCGGGGGAGGGCGTGGCGAGTCATGCGAAGCTCCTTGTGGCGACCGGGGAAGGGCGCCGACGTTTGCGCCTCGGACAAAGCCTAGAGAACACTCGCGCGGTGGAGAATCCGCGCTTGGCGCAACAGCGCGTTGCGTCACAAGCAACGCCGTGTGCCGTTGCGCAAAACGCATCACTGCGTTGCCCGGCGCAGTGATTCTCGCGGCCCGGTGCTGGCCGTAGCCTTGGCTCACCTTTTCCAGACGCAATGAGGTGTCACCATGCTCACCGGCAATCCCGCCGCTACGGCCAAGGCCGAGCAACCCGCTTCACTTTCCGGCCTGATGGTCGCGTTCCTGGCGTTCTGCTGCGGCGCGGTCGTGGCCAACCTTTATTACGCGCAGCCCATTGTCGAGTTGATCGCGCCGCAGATCGGCCTTTCCAGCGCGAATGCCAGCCTGATCGTCTCGCTGACCCAGTTCGGTTATGCCCTGGGCTTGCTGTTGCTGGTGCCGCTGGCCGACCTGATGGAAAACCGCCGTCTGGTGGTCGGTTTCACGCTCGCTGCGAGTGTCACGCTGTTGTGCGCCGGCCTGACCCATTCGCCGTCGATGTTCCTGGTGTTTTCCCTGCTGATCGGCCTGACTTCGGTGGCGGTGCAGATCCTCGTGCCGCTGGCCGCGCATCTGGCGCCTGAAGCCACGCGCGGCCGAGTGGTGGGCAACATCATGAGCGGCCTGCTGCTGGGGATTCTGTTGTCGCGGCCACTGTCGAGCCTGCTGGTCGAAGTGTTCGGCTGGCGCGGGGTGTTTTTCAGCGCTGCCGGGTTGATGGCGGTCATTGCGCTGATCACCGCCGTTGCGCTGCCACGCCGTGTGCCGAGCCATAAAGCGACGTACACGGCGTTGATCGGTTCGGTCTTTGCCCTGGCGCGCAAGCATGCGCTGTTGCGTCAGCGGTCGCTGTATCAAGGGCTGCTGTTTGCCAGCTTCAGCCTGTTCTGGACCCTGGCGCCGATTGAACTGATGCGCCATCACGGCTTCAGTCAGGCGCAAGTGGCGATTTTCGCCTTGGTCGGCGCGGTCGGGGCGATTGCTGCACCGATTGCCGGGCGCCTGGCCGATGCCGGGCATGCGCGGCGCGGTACGCTGGTGGCGTTGCTGTTGGCCCCGGTTTCGCTGCTGATCGCTGCGCTGCCGAGCAGCAGTTACTTGTGGCTGGTGGTGTGTGCGGTGCTGCTGGATTTCGCCGTGCAGTTGAACCTGGTCCTCGGCCAGCGTGAGGTTTACGCCATCGACCCGCACAGCCGCGCGCGCCTGAATGCGGTGTACATGACCAGCATTTTCGTTGGCGGCGCCCTCGGTTCGCTGGTCGCCAGCCCGCTCTATGAGCACTTCGGCTGGAACCTTTCGGCGGTCGCGGTAGCGCTGTTGCCGGCCCTGGCGCTGGGGCTGTTCCTGAGCCACAACGCCGATGACTGAGCACTTGGCCGCTGCACGCAAGCACGGCGATACAAGACGGCGAGCGCACGGTGATGCACAATCAGCGCCGTTGCTTTCCGACCGGACTCCGCTGATGGACAAGTTGCTGGCCTTGAAGATGTTTGTCGAAACCGTGCGCTGCGGGGGCTATTCTTCGGCGGCGCGCAAACTCGGGATCTCGACGTCTTCGGTGACCCGGCAGGTGGCGGGGCTGGAACACGAACTGGGCGCGAGCCTGCTCAATCGCACCACGCGCAACACCAGCGTGACGGTGGCCGGGCAGACTTACTTCGACAAGGCCGTGGCGATTCTCGACGCGATCGACGAAGCCGACGCGGTGGTTGCCGACCGTGGCAGCGAGGCGCAAGGGCGGCTGCGCATCAGCGTGCCGGTGGAGTTCGGCCGGCGCCTCATCGCGCCGCACCTGAGCCGCTTGCTGGCGCGCCATCCGGGCCTGGAAATCAGCCTGTCGCTGAGTGATCAGGTCAGCGACCTGCTCAGCGAACAGATCGACGTTTCGGTGCGCCTCGGCTCGTCAGTGGTCAGCGAGGACATCGTCAGTAAACGCGTCGGGCAGTTCCAGCGTTGGGTCGTCGCCAGCCCGGAGTATCTGGCGCGCAGTGCCGAGCTGTGCCATCCGCGCGACCTGCTCGACCATCAATGCCTGCGCTTCGATTACGCCGGCACGCACCAGCACTGGACCTTTCAAGGCGACGACGAAACCATCCAGCTCAACGTGCACGGGCGCCTGCAAAGCAACAATGCCGACATCCTTCGCGAAGCCGCGATCGATGGAGGCGGGGTGACGCTGCTGGCTGACTGGCTGGTGCGCGACGATGTTGCCGCCGGGCGCCTGGTGCGCGTGCTCGAGCAGTATCAGGTCAATCCCGGCACTGCCAGCAGCTGCATCAACGCGCTGTACCTGCCGAATCATCGAGGATCAAGCCGGATCAACGTGTTTATTGATTTTCTGCTGGAGATTCTCCAACCGGCGGCTTGATCGACTGCTCGGCGGCGCTTGCTTTCGGCAGCATCGCCACGCCGGCAGCCAGGGCAAACGTGCACAGGGCGACGATCACCCCGGCATCTTCCAGCACCGCGCCAAACAGCGGCGTGCCGGCGGTTTGTCCCAGCGCCAGGACCAGAAACGGAATGCCCAAACCCAGATCGGGACGATCCGGAAACAGGTTGATGCCCTGAATCAGATACACGCCGGACGAGACGATATAAGCGGCGCCAAACAGGCACATCGTCGCGAGTCCATAAACCGCTGAAACCGACGCCGCTGCCAAGCCCAGCGTGCCGGCCGCGATCCCTGCAAGGGCCAATCGGTGCATGCGCGCAACACCAAAACGATCGGTCAGCACGCCGGTGGTGCAGCCACTGATGCCCGCCGCGCCGAGCAATATCCACGCCCAGGCAATCGACCGATCGGAGAAACCGGCTTCAGCGCGCAGAATGTCGGCGCCGAACGTCCAGATGGCGGTGCTCGCCAGTCCCATCAGAAAGGCGCTGCAACACAGCGGCAACACACCGGGGCGGCGCAGCAGGGTCAATGAGAAGTCCCCGGCGCTGGTGTCCTCGACTTGGCGCGGTACGGCGAACCAGAGCCACGCAGTAATGCCGACCCCCATCATCGCGAACAGTGCATACAACTGCCGCCACTGCCCTGCGGCGACAACCACGGCCAGCCCGGAAAAAACGATGCCGGCGGCGGTACCGGCGTTGATGAAGCCGTTGGCCCGCGCGCGCTGCGCCTCGGCAATGCGTGCCGCCACCGCGCTGGCCAGCGGTGGTGAAGTCAGGCCGGTGCTCAACCCAGCGAGGGCCACGCCACAGCCCAGCGCCAGGCCCGATTGGGCGAAGACGATCAAGCCCATGCCGAGCGCAGCGGCCGCACCGGCAAGCACCGTGAGCGCCCTTGGGCTGAGTTTGCCGTTACTGATGAATGTCGCCACGATGCCCACGCAATAGGCCGCGAAGGCGCTGCCGCCGATCCATCCGGCCGCCGAGACGCTGAGCGCCAGCTCCTGACGGATCTGCGGCAGCAGCAGGCCGTAGGCAAACCGTGCCAGGCCATAGGACAACGCGGTGAGGGCGAAAGCTGCCGCCACCAGGTTAGCGCTGCGCTGCATTGTTTCAGCGCCCGAGCATGATTGGCGACGGCATCGTGAGGGTCATTTCGCTGCGGTTGAGGTTTTCTTGCGGGTTTTGCTCGCCGTGGTGGCGGGCGCGTCTTTGCTTTTTTTTCGAGGTGCCGGCGGCGCTACGCTGCTGGCGACCGAGCCGGGCAAGCCGTCGGAGTCGAACGCATCGAGTTCGGCGCGGGCCTGGAACCAGTGATCGAAATCCTGCCCGTGCGGCCGGCCTTGCTCTTCCCAAAGGCGATAGGCGGTTTTGCGGATGGTGTCCTCGTCCATATCAATCTCTCCAGCGGGGTAAAAATCGGGGCCTGCACGTTACGGTGAAATCGGATCGCTGGCGGGGAAGGTTTCTTCCACCGCTTCGTCCAGTTTTGAATCACTGACGTTGCGCTCACTGTGCCCCTGATTCTGCTCGCAGTGGCAACTGCTCGACGGGCAGGGCTGGCCATTGGGGTGAAGATCGGCGCAAGCCTGGCTGCAATAGCGTTTGCCGTCGCGTTCAACGGCGTTGTCAGCACTGCAGCTGCAGGTGCATCCAGAGCAGGCACACTGCGATGTTGAGGTGTCGTTAGCCATGGTGTCCTCCCGGTTGCTGATGGTTGTTGCGTGCATAAAATCTGATAACCGGCAGCGCGGCAGGGTTTGAACGGATTTCCTCAGGGCCGATGAGCGGTCGAGAAAATCTGGCTAAACGTTGAACGATGGCAGCACCGCGTTCAGCGCCAACGACAGATTCAGCGCCAGAATCAGCAGGATCGACACCACAAAAAGCCGTCGTGCCCAGGCTTTCGATGTGCGCCGGCTGATTCGTCGCAGAGCGACATAAAACCAGTAGCCACCCAGACCGATAATGACCAGCGGATACGACACGTTGAGATTCGCCACCCAGCCCAGCACAGCCGCGCTGATGAGGAACGCCAGCATGTACAAAACGATCTCGCGCCGCGCCTGACTCAGCGTCAGGGTTGGCAGGCCGGCAGCGCGGAAATCTTCGTGGCGCATGACGGTAATCGCATGGGAATGCGGCATTTGCCAGCAGCAAAATACGATGACCAGCAGCAGCGCAGTGGCGTCGAAATTGCCGGTCACCGCGCCATAGCCGATCACCGGTGGCATGGCGCCGGACAGGCTGCCGACCAGCGTGCCCCAATGCGAGCTGCGCTTCATCAGACAGGTATAAACGCCTGCATAAATGATCAAGCCGATCGCCGCCAGTGCGCAGGCCAGCGGCGTGGTGCCGCGCCAGAGCAAAGCAAAACCGAGCAATCCCAGTACACCCGCGTAAGTCAGGGCTGCCGGCACTGACACCGCCCGGATCGCCAGCGCCCGATGACAGGTGCGGACCATGCGCCGGTCGATATCGCGATCGACGCAGTTATTGATCACGCAACCGCAAGCAATGATCAACGCGGTACCGAACACGGTGGCCGCCAGATGCGCGAGCGACAAAGGCCGGCCGGCCACCGCGAGCAGGTAACCACCGAGCACCGACGCCAGATTGCCGAAGATGATCCCCGGTTTGGTCAGTTCAATGCCGACGTTGAGCGGTACCCTCCATTGCCTCAGTGCGCCAGCATGTTGTGGTGAATGCTGTCCATGATCCATAGCGAAAGCCCAACCAGCAGGAGAATGATGACTACCGAAAAGATCAGCGCAATCAGGTTCCAGCGCTGTTCCGAGGCGGTGTCCAGATGGAGGAAGTATTTGAGGTGAGCGAAAACCTGCACCACGCCGAGCGCCACCACCACCCACGCGGTGATGTTGCGCGGCAAGGTTGGAAACATCACCAGACCGAACGGAATCACGGTGAGGACCACCGATATGATGAAGCCGACCATGTACGAACGGCTGCTGCCGTGGCTGGTCCCGGCACTGCTGTGAACCTGACTTTGGTTATACATGTCACACCACCCCCAACAGATAAACCACGGTAAACACGCAAATCCACACGACATCGAGGAAGTGCCAGAACAGGCTCAGGCAACTCAGGCGCGTGGTGTTGGTGTTGGTCAGGCCGCGGCTGCTGACCTGCGCCATCAGAATCGCCATCCACACCAGGCCGCTGAGCACGTGCGCGCCGTGGGTGCCGACCAGGGTAAAAAACGCGGTGAGGAAACCGCTGCGATCCGGGCCGTAGCCTTCTGCGATGAGATGATGGAATTCATTGATTTCCATCGCGATGAAGCCGCAGCCCAGCACGAACGTCACCGCCAGCCAGCGCAGCACATGGGCCTTGTCGTTGTGGTTCATCGCCAGCATCGCGTAGCCGTAGGTGATGCTGCTGAGCAGCAGCAGCGCGGTTTCGGCGAGGACGTAGGGCAGCTCGAAAATGTCGACAGTCGACGGCCCTCCGGCGACGCTGTCTCGCAACACGGCGTAGCCGGCGAACAGCGTCGCGAAGAGGATGCAGTCGGTCATCAGGTAGATCCAGAAACCGAACACCCGCATGGACCCGGCGTCTTCGTGGCCCTGCTCGTGGCTGTGAGCAATGTCTTTTTCCAGAACGATGTTGGACATGATCAAGCCTCCGCCAGGTCTTTGAGCCGCGCTTTTTCGATCCGCGCGACTTCCTGCGCGGGGACGAAATAGTCGATGTCTTCGTCATAACTGCGCACCACCATGGCAACCACCGAAGCCACCAGGCCGAAGATCGCCAGCCACCAGATATGCCAGACCAGGGCGAAGCTGCAGATCAGCGCGAAAATGCTGATCACCAGACCGGCCGAGGTGTTGCGTGGCATGTGGATGGCGCGGTAATCGGTGTGGCTCAGGGTGCTGACGCCGCGCTCTTTCATGCCCCAGTAAGCGTCCAGATCGTTGACTTTCGGCTGCTCGGCAAAGTTGTAGAACGGCGGCGGTGAAGCCGTGGCCCATTCCAGCGTGCGGCCATCCCACGGGTCACCGGTCAGGTCGCGGTATTTGGCGCGGTGGCGGATGCTCACATACAGTTGCAGCGCCTGCGCGGACACGCCGCAAAGAATGATGCCGACGCCGACCAGTTCCAGCAGCAGCCACGGTTGCCAGGCCGGGTTGTCGAAGTGGTTGAGGCGCCGGGTCATGCCCATGAAACCGAGCACGTAGGACGGCATGAAGGCGAAGTAGAAGCCGATCAGCCAGCACCAGAAGGCGATGCGTCCGAGCCGGTCGTTGAGGCGGAAGCCAAAGGCTTTCGGGAACCAGTAGGTCAGCCCGGCCATGTAGCCGAACACCGCGCCGCCGATGATCACGTTATGGAAATGCGCAATCAGGAACAGGCTGTTGTGCAACAGGAAGTCCGCGCCGGGCACCGCCAGCAACACACCGGTCATCCCGCCGATGCTGAACGTGACGATAAAACCCAGCGTCCACAGCATCGGTGTTTCGAAGCGCACCCGCCCGCGATACATGGTGAACAGCCAGGTGAAGATTTTCACCCCGGTCGGCACCGCAATAATCATCGTCATGATGCCGAAGAATGCATTGACGTTGGCCCCGGCGCCCATGGTGAAGAAGTGGTGCAGCCAGACGATGAACGAGAGGATGGTGATCGAGATCGTCGCCCACACCAGCGACACGTAACCGAACAGGCGCTTGCTGCTGAAGGTCGCGGCAATTTCGGAAAAGATCCCGAAGGCTGGCAGAATCAGGATGTACACCTCCGGGTGACCCCACGCCCAGATCAGGTTGACGTACATCATCGGGTTGCCGCCGGCCTCGTTGGTGAAGAAGTGCATGCCCAGATAGCGGTCGAGGGTGAGCATCAACAGGGTCGCGGTGAGGATCGGGAACGCGGCAAGGATCAGCACCGAGGTGCACAGGGCGTTCCAGGTGAACACCGGCATCTTGAACAGGGTCATGCCTTCGGTGCGCATCTTCAGAATGGTCACGAAGAAATTGACCCCGGTGAGTAACGTGCCTATCCCGGATATCTGTAATGACCAGATGTAGTAATCGACCCCCACCCCGGGGCTGTAGCCGAGTTCGGACAGGGGCGGGTAGGCGACCCAGCCGGTGCGGGCGAATTCACCGACCCCCAGCGAGATATTGACCAGCGCCGCACCGACCACGAACAGCCAGAAACTCAGCGCATTGAGAAACGGATACGCCACATCGCGCGCGCCGATCTGCAACGGCACGACGATGTTCATCAGGCCGACCACGAACGGCATGGCCATGAAGAAAATCATGATCACGCCGTGGGCGGTGAAGATCTGGTCGTAATGTTCGGGCGGTAGATAACCCGGTCCGCCACTCGAGGCCATGGCCTGCTGGGTGCGCATCATGATCGCGTCGGAAAAGCCGCGCAGCAGCATGACCAGGGCAACGATGATGTACATGCAGCCGATTTTCTTGTGATCGACCGAGGTGAACCACTCGCGCCAGAGGTAACCCCACTTGCGCTTCCAGGTGACGGTGCCGACCAGGGCAAAGCCCATCAGGCCAACGATGGCCAGGGTGTACATGACGATCGGCTCGTGCAATGGAACCGCGTCCCATGAAAGTTTCCCGAACATTGTTAACGCTCCTCGGACAGCAGACTCGGTTGTTGATCGACGCGCTTGTCGTCGCTGTTGCGTTGCACCTGGCTACCCTTTGGGCGTGGTGCCTTGTTCATGCCTTCGTACTTGTCGACGATATCCAGGAACAGTCGCTCCTGAACTTTCGAGTAATAAGTAATCGGGTGCGCAACCGTAGGCTTCGCCAGTTCGGCATAACTGTTCTGATCAAGTTGCTGAGGGGTGTTCCTGACCTTGTTCAACCACGCGTCATAGTCAGCGCCATTCAACGCAAGGGTGCTGAAGTGCATGTCGGAGAAGCCGCGGCCGTTATAGTTGGCGGCAATGCCGCGATATTGGCCGGCTTCATTGGCGATCAAATGCAACTTGGTTTGCATGCCCGCCATGGCATATATCTGCCCGCCGAGGGCGGGAATAAAGAAGGAAGTCATCGCGGCGTCGGAAGTGATGGTGAAGTTGACCGGCGTATTCACTGGAACGGCAAGTTCGTTCACCGAGGCGATCCCCAGATCGGGATAGATGAACAGCCATTTCCAGTCCGTCGCGACGACCTGCACGTTCACCGGCGGGACATCGGAGTCGAGTGGTCGATAAGGGTCCAGCGCGTGCGTGGTTTTCCAGGTGACCCAGCCGAGCACGCAGATGATCAGGAACGGCACGCCCCAGACCACGGCTTCGATCTTGTGCGAGCTGGCCCAGCGCGGCGAGTACCGGGCTTTTTATTGGTGGCCCGATAGCGCCAAGCAAACAGAAACATCATGACGATGACCGGAATGACCACCAACAGCATCAGGCCGGTCGCGAGAATGATCAGGTCGCGTTCATCCTTGGCCACCTGGCCCTTGGGGTTGAACACGATCAAGTTGCAACCGGCGAGAACAACGCTGGTAGCGAGATAGGTCAGGCCATACCCAATGATTCGCTTCATACATGCTCCTGTATAAACGCCGACCCTCGTCCTGTGGCGGAACTGCGACGCACCTGATGTAAACAATCGGTTGAGGTAATACCGCTGTGCTTGTTTAAACGCGCAGCGAAGTTGCCTGGTTAAATGTGCAGGCGGTTGTTTGCGGTGGTTCATGTGAGCCACGATTTTTTGAATAAGCCCTTGGGCATTGGTTTGACAAAATGTTACTGAACCTGACGAACGGTTGAACTAGCGAAACGGCGGAGAGGAACTGGCGGACTATGCTGGAAATGACCTTTGGCAAATTCGGGAATCGTCCAGCGACAGCTTGGGTCTTTGAATGAGCGGATTCAGATCAGGAGTACGACATGTTCAAACGCGGCGAAACCTACAACAAATGGAAGGCCACGCAGAGGGCGGAAAAGTGCCATACGGAAGAAGTTGAAAACGGCTGTCACATCGAGGTACGGGCACGCGAGGCGGATGACGGCGACGTGGAAATGTTCATCAGCGTCTACACGGCGACCGGCGAATGCGCCTACGAGCGAATCAGAAAACTGCCCGGTATCGAATGGGAAGTCGAGGACGCGCTCAAGCGCGGTATCGATCAGGCAGAACGCATCGCCGGCGGCGAGTCGGGGCGATTGTCCTGTGCCGACGCGCACGGCCATGAGAATGAATGACAGCGCCGCTGACGCCGGCAACCGGCGTCAGCGGCGTTGCAAGCTTCACGGCTTGAACACGGCGCGGATGCACTGATCGGTTTTCTCCTTGAACATTCGATAACCTTCGGCGCCGTCCTCCAGGCTCATCGGATGCGTCAGCAGCCATGACGGGTCGAGTTCGCCTTTCTGGATGTGCTCGAATAACGTCGGTGCGTAGCGTTGCCCCGGTTGTTGCCCGGAGCGCACCGTCAGTGCCTTGTTGACGATCGCGCCCATCGGGAATTTGTCCAGCAAGCCGCCATACACCCCGACCACCGACACCGTGCCGCCCTTGCGACAGGCGCGAATGGCCTGACGCAGCACGGTGCCGCGTTCGGTGTGCAGGCGCAGCATCTGTTTGGTCTTGTCGTAGGCGTAGTCGATTTCCGTGCCGTGGGCTTCCATGCCGACGCAGTCGATGCAGCGGTCCGGCCCGCGTCCGCCGGTCAGTTCCAGCAGCGCTTCGTGAACGTTGGTCTGCTCGTAATTGATCGGAATGGCGTTGCAGCGTTCTTCGGCCAGGCGCAGTCGCTCGGGGTAACGATCGATCGCAATGACCCGTTCGGCGCCGAGCAGATAAGCACTGCAGATCGCCATGAGCCCGACGCCGCCACAGCCCCAGACCGCCACGGTTTCGCCCGGCTGTATGTCGGCGTTGTCTGCGGCGAAGTAACCGGTGGGCGCGGCATCGGAGACGAACAACGCCTGCTCGTCGCGCACGCCTTCGGGCACCTTGAACAGGTTGACGTCGGCGTAGGGCACGCGCACGTAGGTGGCGTGGCTGCCGGGGTAGCCGCCGAACGCGTGGCTGTAGCCGATGATCCCGCAGCACGGTTGACCGTAGGCGAGGTCGGTCACCGACGGATTGGGGTTGGAGTTGTCGCAGCAGGAAAAATCGCTGCGCTGGCACGGCTCGCAATTGCCGCAGCCGATGATCGAAATGGTGATGACCTTGTCGCCCTTGCGCAGGCCATTGACGCCGGGGCCGACCTCAACGATCTCGCCCATGAACTCGTGGCCGATGATATCGCCCGGTTTCATCGCCGGGACATAACCGCCGAGCAGGTGCAGATCGGAGCCGCAGACCGACGACATCGTGACGCGGATGATTGCATCGCGCGGGTTGAGGATCGACGGATCGGGGACGTTGTCGACTTGCAGATGGTTGGGTGCTTGCCAGGTGAGTGCGCGCATCAGTGAATCCCCCCTTCAATCGCCACACCGGTTTTCACCGGTGGCTGGCTGGCCGCGGCATGGCCGCTGTCGCCGTGGACATAAAAGAAATCATCGTCGCCTTCAGGGCGCATGCGGTTGTTGCTGACTTCGCCGGTTTCCATCTGCTGCTTCACGGCTTGCAGGCCGTTGAGCAAAGCCTTGTCGCTGAACAGGCTGATTGCGCGGGCGAAGGCGTAACCGAGTTTGCCCATCGCCGGTTTGCACACAACTACCGCTTTGACCTGGGTGCCGCGGTTGGCGGGGGCGGAGGTCAAGGACAGGGAAATATCGTGTTGCCAACTGGATTGATCCGGGGTCTGCCAGTGCAGGGTGTTCGGGTCTTCGGCGGGCTGGCGAATCAGCGTGGTTTGCAGCTTGCGCCCGGCTGGGGCGCGGAGGGTCCAGCAGGTGGTGTCGGGGCTGAGTTGTTCGACGCTGTCGACCCAGCGCAGCAGCGGCCCGATGTTTTCGACGCGGGTGATGAAGTCGCGGACTTCTTCAAGCGGGCGGTTGATCGTCACGCTGCGGGTGATCGCTTCGCTGATCGGCCAGTGGTGTTCGCGGCTGAATTGTTGTTCGAACGGGGTAGGGGTGAGGGCCTGTTTCAAGCGGCAGTGGCCGGCGGCGCCGCGCCACACGCCGTAGGCGCCGGCGACGATTTCCAGTGCGCCCGCGAGGCCTCCGGTGCGCCAGCCGTGCAAGAGCAGGGCGCCGCCGGCGGTGAGGGACAGGGCGCGCTCGGCGCTGCTCATTGTGCCGCTCTGGCCGGTGTCGTTTCGTGTGTGGGTGGCTATTAGTGGATGGTCGGTCATGTTGTGGTTCTCCATCGGTGTGTTTGCGATAGAAGAAATGCTGACGTTTGCGGTTCCACTGGGTTTGTCGCGGGTGGGATGAAAGGTATTTTTGAGTGCATATCCGTTGCTTCGGGGGCTGCGGCTGGCGGTTTCGCCCTTACGGCGAGGCACTTTTTCCAGACGCCGAAAAAGTACCCAAAAAGGCTTGCTCCTACGTACGGCCCTCGCAGGCTCGGGTCCCTTCGCTCCGGGATCAATCCGGGCGCAGCGGCTACGGTTTGCTTCGCTGCACCTCCTTCCGCTGTGTACGACTTCGTCGTACGGTCGCTGCGCTCCGACGCCCCGATCAATCCCTGCGCTCAGCCTTCTGATGTCGCTGGTTAGGCAAGATCAAGATCAAGGGCACGCGAGCTAACGCTCATTGTTGAGTGGTTAGAAGCGGGTGGTTGGCTTGGGGTTCGTGGTGGATTTTCCCCTCACCCCAGCCCTCTCCCGAGGGAGAGGGAGCCGATCTTTGGGCTTTTCAGAGTTTGTGTTCGACTCGGTATTTCGGGTCGGTGTTGCTCTCGCATCCACCCCCGTCAGTTCCCTCTCCCTCCGGGAGAGGGCTAGGGTGAGGGGCTTTTGATCTTGATTTTTTGATGTTCAGGCAGGCAACCCAGATTGACCGCGCCCATAAAACCAACTGAACGCCCTCACCAACCCCGAACTCAAAATTCCAGGCGAAACGCCAACAACCAATTCCGGGGGAGTGTATGTCTCGATTACCTGTCATTGCGGTCACGGCCAGTTGCTGGAAGATCGGTCCGCATGCGGTGCAGATGAATGACGATAAGAATTCGCGTGCGGTGGCCAGCGCGGCGGGCGGGCTGCCGCTGATTTTGCCGATGTTTCCTGATCTGCTTGATCCTGAGCAGATTGTCGCCAGTGTCGATGGTTTGCTGTTCACCGGTGCGCCGTCGAATATCGAGCCGTTTCATTACGGTGGGCCGCCGAGTCCGCCGGGGACTGAGCATGATCCGGCGCGTGATCACCTGACGCTGCCGTTGTTGCGGGCGGCGATCGCTGCCGGGTTGCCGGTGCTCGGTTTGTGTCGTGGGGTGCAGGAGCTCAATGTGGCTTTCGGGGAACGTTGCATCAGCAGCTTAATGAGCCTGGCCCGGAGCATGAACCGCCCAGTGATGAATCTATCGAAGAGCAGTACGCCAAGACCCATGACGTGACCGTGCAACCCGGCGGGGTTCTGGCGGGGCTTGGGCTTGAGGGGGTGATCAAGGTCAATTCGGTGCACGCTCAGGGCATTGCGCGGGTGGCTGAGGGGTTGCGCATTGAGGCGGTGGCGGAGGACGGTTTGATCGAGGCGCTGTCGGTTGAGGGCAGCAGGGGATTTGCTTTGGGCGTGCAGTGGCATCCTGAGTGGCAGGTGCTGTCGCATCCGGATTATCTGAAGATCTTCCGGGCGTTTGGCGATGCCTGCCGTTTATATGCCGAACAACGAGCCACGGCGTTATCACGGAGCGAATGTTAATAATCGTCGGAATAGGACGAGCTCAAACTTCAGATAAAAAACGTAACGTTTAAAGAGAAAAAAGCCCGTACATCGTACGGGCAATCAGGAGGGTACTCGTGAGCGACCCGCTTTGGCAGGTCTGCTATTGAGATTTCCAGGGCTGAAGATGTTTCGGTTTTTCTTCAGGGACTTCCGATTAACGGTCATCACTTTCAAATCGGTATTCGTCTGGCCGGAAAATTAATATCAATTCGCCACTTTTCTGAGCTGTATAGCGTTTCGCTAAAAGTCGACGCAAGTTAAATGCGCTTAACAGACAGAGGCTGTGGCCAGGAATGAATCACCGCTTCGGCGGATGCTTGAACTGCTGGTCAATCAACATCATTTTCGCCGCGCAAAGCGCCAGGCCTTCATCGATGGCTTGTTCTTGCTGATCCTTGATGCAGCGCTTGCAAAGCCCGGCATGGCCGACGCTTGCCTTGTAGCGTTCCGTTTGTGATGCGGCTTTGTACGGCCTGTTGCATCTTGTACAAGTCTGCTGCTGGTCGTCGTTATCCATCACCGTCACTCCTGTTCCGACCCGATAGGTCCATTCAACCTTGGCACAGGCGTGGTTATTTTTGTACAGCAAAACGGCTGAAAAACGCTTCGTTTGTCGAAGTTGTTATTGCACTGACGTACCATTAATCCAGTGTTATCCGCTTCAGGCGGGGCTCAAATTGAAATGGGCAAGTTAATTCGACGGCGCGTGCGTGGTGTCGCGTTTGTGTACGCACGTTATCTCGGGAAGTTCCAGCTAATCTTCAGAGTTAGTTGTCGTACGCATGCTGTTAAAAAAATAATACGGTTGTCTTGTACAGCTTGCTTCTTGTATAGGTATTTTTTAAGGCCGCGAAACGTATATCGCAATCCGCAAAAATTCTATGAATTTCTCGGCGCGTGAAACATCCCTGTTTAGTAACAACAGGAGAGCCTCATGAGCCAAGCAGAATTGTATGTGATCAACTACCGACTCCACGGCAAGCCCAAGTCGTTCATTATCAGGACGAAACTGATGAACAACGCGGAAGCCTGGCAGTGGGCCAGTTGTGACGCGGGGTTGACCCCGATCCCCAAGCCCGGAAGGCCTCCCTTGAAGCGTTTTTCCAAACCGATGGCGGAGCGGTTCGGCGTAACCGACGTGCAATGGCGGGCCTCGAAACCCGTGACCTGGGATGAGGACATGGCGATATGACCGCGTGGCCCTGCTTGCGCAATCGGAGCGATTGTCAGGAGTTTCAGCATGTGTGAGTACATTGTTCAGCACGCCGCCCCGCAGAAACTGGCGTCGTGCTTTCTCGAAGGGGAGATTTCACGAATTGAAGTGTTGGGCGTTTCGGTAAAAAGCACCGACGCGAGCGACAACGGGACGAGCGCGAAAGGCGAACTGATCAAACCCGGCATGCAACTCACCGGCATTCGTCATCGCGGCACCACGCTGGAATGTCTGCCGGTGCGCTGGGGCTGGTCACCGTTCTGGTCGAGCGGCACGTTGGCGCCGCTGACGCATTTGCCGCTGCACCTGGTGATGCGTTCGAAAGTCTTCAACCGGGTCAAGCGGGACGGGCGCATGCTCGTCGCCGTAGAGGGCTGGTACGAGCCTCTGGATACGGGCATGACCGTGCATTCACGCAATCTGGCCTACACCACGTCGCGCCAGCCGGCCCCCATGTTCCTTGCGGCGCTTGCACAGGGCGGCGCCTCCAACGGGTGTGAAGGGCTGGCATTGGTGACTCATGAAGATGTCGAGATGAAACGCCAGCGGTTGCTGGCGTTCGCCGCGCAGGATGCGCTGGCATGGTTAAGTCCCGACCTTGAATGGGAGCAGGCGCGGGTGCTGGCCGTGCACCGCGCGATTGTCGAGCCGCAGTTGGAGCACGTGCTCACGTCTCAGCGCACCCTGCGGTTCAGGTGAATCGCCGAACCGGCGACTCACAGATGCGCCGGTTCACCCCACGTCGTCGCTCGCCAGGTTTTTCAGGTATTGCACCAGCGTGGCGGCGCACGCTTCGATTGCGCCATCCACCACCAGCTCGTAGCCATGCGTGTTTTCGGTCGGTATCGCCAGGCATCCCGCGTGGGCGCTGATGCCTGAACTCATCACCGCACTGGCATCGGAAGCGAAATCCACTAGCAAGGCAAACTGCGGATCAAAGCCGCAATCCTTGGCGGCAGTGGCCAGCGCGGTCACCACATGTCTTGAGTAATAACCCTTCTGGTCGCCGGTATTGACGATCGGATCGACCTTCAACTGGGTCGCGTATTCGCTCATCACCGGACCGACCTCGACGGCAATGGTCGTCTCCCCTGGCAAATGCGCGGCGGCGTACATCGCGCCGGCGTTGCTTTCTTCTTCGAGGGTGGTGAAGACGAAGTAAGTGTCACAGGGCAACTCGCCGCGCCACTGGCTCAATTGCTCGACGGCTTGCAACATGGCCACGACTGGCGCGCGGTCATCGAGAAAGTGCGCGGCAATCGCATCGTTGACGCTAAACGGCGTGCGCCAGTGCTGACTGAGCACCACCCGCGTGCCGGGACGCACGCCCAGGCGTTGCAAGGCCTGCGGATCCTGGCGGGTGATGACGTGCACGTCTTTCCATTGCACGGCGCCGCTGAGTACGTCCTGGCCTTGCGGCGAGCCGGTGGTCGCGTGCATCGAGCCGAACGACAGCACGCCGGGCAGCACCTGCTCGTCGCCGAGAATATCCACCGGGCAGACGCCGAAGTTCACCGGGTTGGCACCGCCCAGCGCCACCACGCGCAGGGTGCCGTCCGGTTCGACGCGTTTGACCACCATGGCGATTTCATCCATGTGGCCCATGACGCGTACAGCACCGGCAGCGGTATCCCGGCCCTTGATCAAGCCGATGACATTGCCCGCCGGGTCGGTCCAGGTCTCATCGCAATGGCGCTGCAAATGCTCCTGACAAATGCTCCGCACCTCGTCTTCCTGACCACCGGGACCGCGCGCCATCAGCAGGCGCTTGAGCAGTGCTTCGGTGTTGGCCGTGGTCTCGCCATCGGCGGCCTGTTCGCGGGTTTTTGGCATCGCTTTCAGTCCTCTTTGACGTGCGCCCCGTTGCGGGCCACTCAACGTTTAGGAAGGCATGGGCGTTAAAAATTCAATCGCAAGCGCCTCGGCCGGCGCTTGAAGATTTCTTCGAACCTTCGTTCGTTTCGACCGATCACAACAGACACAACGATCATTTTTTATCAGGCGCGCAGTGCGCCGCAACAGCCTGCCAGCGCGGTCAGAGGGCAAATCGGCGCTTTCGATCCGGCAGTAAGGACGTAAACCATGAATCAACACAAGCCGGTCGAACAGATCATCGTCATTGGCGTTTCCAGCGGTGGACTGGCCGCATTGCGCGTGCTGCTGGAGCAGTTTCCACGGGATTTGCCAGCGGCGGTGTTCATCACCATGCACATCGGCGATCAGCCGAGCCTGCTGCCGAGCCTGCTGACGCACACCTTGTCGCTCGATATTGGTTTCGCCGCAAGCGGCGCCAGGCCAGCCAATGGCTGCGTGTACATCGCACCGCCGGACAAGCACTTGCTGATCAAGCGCGACACGCTGCAACTGGTGCGCAGCGCCAAGGAAAACCATGCGCGCCCGGCCATCGACCCGATGTTTCGCTCGGCGGCGACCAGTTACGGTGACAGAGCCATTGGCGTGCTGCTGACCGGCGAGCTGGATGACGGCGTGGTCGGGCTGCAAGCGATCAAAGCTTATGGTGGTCAGGTATTCGTGCAGGACCCGGACACCGCCGAAGCGCCGTCGATGCCGCGTAATGCGCTGCGGCATGTGCAAGTGGATGTGTGCCTGCCGCTGAACACGCTGGGCACGGCGTTGGTCCAGGCGGTCCGGCAACGGGCTGACGGCGCTCATTCGTCTGAGCTGCCGCCACGCATCGAGCCTTTCGCAACGGAGAACGACCTCACCGAAAACCTCAGTCGCGGCGGCGCCTATGCGCTGGATGCGGTCGGCAAGGTCGCCGGAATGTCCTGCCCGGAATGTGGCGGCGCGCTGTGGCAAGTCGGCGAGACGCCGCCGCGTTATCGCTGCCACACCGGCCACGCCTACACCAGTCGCGCCTTGTTCGAGGCGCAGAATGAAACCGTCGAAGAAGCACTGTGGGTGGCGATTCGCGCCTTGCACGAGAAGCAGTTGCTGTTGGGGCGGCTGATTCAGAGCAGCAAGGACCACGGCCGTACCAGCGCATTGAAGGAATACGAAATGACCAGCGAAGGTCTGGAAAGCCACAAGGACACGTTGCGCAGCCTACTGACGAACTTGCGTTCGGTTGAATGATAACGAGGTCCGGATGGCAATCATGAGCGCTGACAGCAAGGCCCAGGTCGCAAGCATCTTCGAGCAATTACTCAGCCTGCGCGAGAGCGTAAATACGTTGCGCGAAATCGAGGAGGGCAGCGCCACGCTGCGTGGGCAGCAGACGATGGACGTCGACGGCGCGTTCGATCTGGTGTTCGAAAAACTGCAAGACAACATCGCCAGTATGGAAGAGGCCCTGGCAACGCTGGCCGAAGCCACCGGCGATGTGCCGAAGTTCTAGTCTGCCGGGAGGAGCAAGCATGGATCAGCAAAGCAAGGGGCTGGTGGTGATCTGCGGCGCCAGCGCTGGCGTGGGGCGCGCGACGGCCCATCGTTTCGCCGCCGCCGGTTACCGCATCGGCTTGCTCGCACGCGATGAGGCCGGGCTGGAGTCGACGCGTGAAGAGCTGGCGCAATACGGTCAGGCAGTGAAGGCGATCAGCGTCGATGTCGCTGATGCGCAAGCGCTGGAAGCGGCGGCCATTGCGCTGGAAGCGGAACTGGGGCCGCTGCAGATCTGGGTCAATTCAGCCATGGTCACGGTGTTTTCACCGATCGAGAAGCTTACTGCAGAGGAAATCCGTCGTGTCACCGAAGTGACTTATCTCGGCACTGTCCACGGCACGTTGGCGGCGTTGCGCTTGATGCGGCCGCGCGACAAAGGCTTGATCATTCAGGTCGGCTCGGCGCTGGCCTATCGGGCAATTCCGCTGCAGTCGGCCTATTGCGCGGCCAAGTTCGCCGTGCGCGGTTTCACCGATGCGTTGCGTTGCGAACTGCTGCACGAGCGCAGCCGCATTCGCGTGTGCATGGTGCAGTTGCCAGCGATCAACACGCCGCAGTTTGATTGGGCGCGCAACAAACTGGAAAAACGCCCGCAACCGGTGCCGCCGATTCACGACCCGGACGTCGCCGCGCGGGCGATCTTCAGCGTCATCCAGCGCCCGCCGCGCGAGTTGTGGCTGGGCATGGCGAGCATCAAGGCAATTGTCGGCAGTTGCCTGATTCCGGGGCTGCTCGACCGCCTGCTCGCGCGCCAATGCTATTCGGGGCAGATGAGCCAGGAGGAGGATAGCGGCGAGCACGGCGACAACCTCCATCAACCGCTGAGTGGCGACCTGCACCGCGCGCGCGGACGCTTTGTCGGGCGATCTCGCGACAGCGCGCTGGCGCTGACCTCGACCCAGGTGTCGGCATTGGCAGCGGCGCTGGCAGTGGTCGGCGCGCTGGTGTTGTTATGGTTTTGAAACGCTGCGGCGAAACCAGCGGTAGCCGAAGCCGTTCAGTGTCAGCGCCTCGGTTGCGCTGACGGGCGAGGGATAGATGCCGTCCGCGAGGACCTGCTCGAAACCTTTCAATTCTTTGTTCAACGCGCGATCGAGCGTGACCGCTTGCCGACTGAGGTTAGCCAGCACAACGGTGGTCGCTGCGCCGACATGGCGCATGGCAAACACCGCCGGGTGCGCCTGCGCAAGGGGCTCAGAGGCGCCCCAGCCGATTTCGCCGAGCTGCGCCCGCAGCTGAAAGATCGCCTGACAGCGCGCGAGCAAAGACTCGGGATCGTCTTGCTGCGCCGCAACGTTCACCCGCTGATAGCTGAACGGTCCGTCGTTGATCAGCGGCGCCGGCAGCTTCGCTTGATCCGCCCGGGAAAAGCCACCGTTGATCTCAGCGCTCCATTGCATCGGCGTGCGTACGGCAAGGCGTTCGCGCCGGCGCAGGTCATCGCCCATGCCGATTTCCTCGCCAAAACGAATGATTGGCGTGCCCGGCAATGACGCCAGCAGCGCCTGCGCCAAAGCCTGATGTCGCACGTCGCCATTGAGCATAGGTGCCAAGCGTCGACGGATGCCACGGCCATAGACACGCATGTCCTCTTGCGGGGCAAACACCTGCATGACTTCCTCGCGCTCGGCCGGGCTCAGGCGTTCCAGATCCAGCTCGTCATGGTTGCGCAGCCACACCGCATAACCGGCGCCGTCCGGGGCTTGCGGGCGCTGACGCAGCGCGCGCAGCAGCGGTTCGGCGCGCTCGCGGGCCAAGGCTAAAAACAAGTGATTGTTCATCCAGAAATCCAGCGCCAGTTGCAGGCGATTGCCACTGCCGAAATAGTGCTGAAAGCGCTGCGGCTCGACATCGACTTCACCCATCAGCAGGCATTCCGGGTTGATCGACCGTGCATGCGCCGCCAACTGTTCGAGCAGCCACACACCGCGTTCTTCCTCGCCGCCACCGGCCTGTTCCACCGCGTGGGACGCGGCGTCCAGACGAAACCCGGCAACGCCCAGGCGCAGCCAGTGGCTGATGATCTGTTCGATTTCGGCAATCACTGCCGGGTTCTGCAAATTCAGGTCCGGCTCGTGCCGGTAAAACAGATGCCGGTAGAACTGCCCGGCCTGTTCGTCCCAGTGCCAGATGCTGTCCTCCACGCCGGGAAAGATCGGCTGGTTGCCATCGTCCACCGGTTGGTCCGACCAGATGTAATAGTCGCGATAGCGGCTGTGGCGATCCCGCCGCGCCTGCTGAAACCACGGGTGTTGGTCGCTGGTGTGTTGCAGCACCAGTTCCATGATCACCCGTATGCCGCGCTGGTTGGCCGCGTCGATCAGCCGGCGAAAATCCGCTTCGCTGCCGAAGCGCGGTTCTACGGCCTGATGATCGCTGACGTCATAGCCGCAATCGCGAAACGGCGAGCCGAAAATCGGCAGCAACCACAGCGCGCCGACGCCTAACGAGCACAGGTGATCGAGACGTTCAACAATGCCGGCAAGATCACCACAGCCATCGTCGTTGCGGTCGAAAAACTGCGACGGGTCAACTTGATAAATCACCGTGGTATGCGGCCATTCAGCGCTCATGGGCAGTTCCTTTTCGACGCAGAATCAGCGCTTGCTGCGCGGCGACGAGGCCGGCGAACGGCTGGTCCTCGCCGTGGCGATCACTGGCCACTTCGACGACCCACTCGCCGGTCAACACAAAGGCATGCTCGGCCTCGTCGAAGTTGACGCAGACAATCCGCTCGTCATCCTCGCAATGGCGCCGATAAGCCAATAGTTGTGGGTGCGAGGGCAACTCTTGCCAGTCGCCGAGGCGCAAGGCTGCGCTCTCGCGGCGGCAATGCAGCAGACGCCGGTACAGATTGAGCGTGGAGTCGCTGGCCGCCTCCTGAGTCTCCACCGCCAGCGCTTCGGCTTCTGGCGGGAAGGGCAGCCATGGCGCTTTACCCGACCAGCCGTGCGGCGCCTGCGCCAGCCACGGTAGCGGCGCCCGGCTGCCGTCGCGTCCGCCGGGGTCGACGCGGGTTTGTGCGTTGACCTGGGTGTCCTCCAACGCCAGTTCGTCGCCCTGAAAAATGAACGGCGTGCCGCGCAGACTCAGCAGCATTACCGCCGCTGCGTTTGTGCGTGCCAGCGAGCCGCCGTAACGGCTGCGAATGCGGCTGTTGTCGTGGTTGGACAAGGCCCAGGTCGGCCACGCCGACTGCTCGCCCAGGCAACGTTCGACTTCACGGATGCACATCCGAAACACCACCGGGTCCCACGGCGCATCCAGTGGCGGGAAGTTGAACGACATGTGCAATTCATCACTGGCGCCGTAATACGCCGCCACCCGTGCGGTCGAGCGGATATTCACTTCACCGATCAACACGCGGTCGCCGGGGTAATGGTCCACCAACCGACGCAAGCCACGCAGGACTTCATGGCTGTAGGGCTGATCGTTGATCTGCACCATGGTCTCGCCAGCCATGCAGCGCGGGTCATCGGCGAAGGTCGGGTCCTTGCCGACACAATGCACCACATCGATGCGAAAGCCATCGACGCCACGGTCCAGCCAGAACTTCAGTACGTTGTGCATGGCCTCGACGACTTGCGGGTTGTGCCAGTTGAGGTCGGGCTGCTGCGGCAGGAAGAAGTGCAGATAGTATTGCTGACTGCCTTCATCCCAGGTCCAGGCGCTGCCGCCATCGATCGATGCGCGCCAGTTGTTCGGCTGGTCGCGCCAGAGGTACCAGTCGCGCTTGGGGTTGTCGCGGCTGGCGCGCGATTCGATGAACCATGGATGCTGGTCCGAGGTGTGGTTGGGCACAAAATCCATCAGCAGTTTGAGGCCACGCTTGTGCGCCTCGGCAATCAGCTGATCGAGATCGGCCAGGCGCCCGAACAGCGGGTCGATGTCGGTGTAGTCGCAAATGTCGTAACCGGCGTCGCACATCGGCGACGGGTACACCGGCGACAACCACAACGCGCCAACCCCCAGCGCCTTGAGGTAATCGAGCCGCGCGATCAGCCCCGGCAGATCGCCGATGCCGTCACCGTTGCCGTCGGCAAACGAGCGCGGGTAGACCTGATAAATCGCGACGTTTTTCCACCATGTCAAATTCTGCGTAGCGGACATGGTCCTCTCCTTGAATTTGCTTTGACACGCGTTGGTTCACGGCTGCTGGTAGTGCCCCGGGACATTGTCACCTTCATCAGGCTTGGTCCTTTTCTGCACCTGCACATCACTCAGACGTGCGTCCTTGAGTTCGGGGAATGTCTGCCTGAGCACGGCTTCCGCCTGCTGCGGATCGAGGCCGTCCAGGTCCTTTTCCAGGGTGCGGCTCTGCGGCTGGTTGTCGAGGATGAAGCTGACGATGTAGCGGGGCTTATCGAACATGGTGGCCGTCCTTTTGATGCGGGGCTGGGTGACTGTTTGAGTTTTGCTGACGCGGCGGATAAACGCCCGGTGCTTTCAGTGATGACGCTGAAGACGGGCGGTTGTTCCCTCCAACTGCCCAAGCGCAGCGCTCGCCGTGCCATACGTCGCTTCATGCGAGCAGCGGCCGCTCACGCCGGGTCAACCTCGCATAACGGTTTGGCAGCGCGCCCGGCGCGAGGGAGGTAAAACATGCGTGTGCATCATTTGAATTGCGGCTGTATGTGCCCGTTGGGCGGCGCGTTGTTCGACGGCTACAGTCGCGGCCTGACGGCGTCGGTGGTGTGCCACTGCCTGCTGATCGAAACCGCGACTAATGGCCTGATTCTGGTCGACACCGGTTTCGGCCAGCAGGACGTCCAGCATCCGCAACGCCTGAGCCGCTTTTTTCGCACGCTGAACAACATCCGTCTCGAGCACCGCTTCACCGCGCTTGAGCAGATCCGCCGGCTGGGCTTCGACGCCAATGACGTACGCCATATCCTCCTGACCCACCTGGATTTCGATCACGCCGGCGCCTAGCAGGATTTCCCGCGGGCACGGGTGCACGTCATGCAGCAGGAACTGCAACATGCCCGTTCGGCCAGTGACTGGATCGAACGGCGGCGCTTTGTCCCGGCACAATGGCGCGACGTCGACGGCTGGGAGCTGTACGCGCCGCAGGGCGACACCTGGTTCGGATTCGACTCGGTGCGCGCCGTGCTCGGCGCCGAGGAAGAAGACATCCTGCTGGTGCCGCTCAGCGGCCACACCCTTGGCCACGCCGGTATTGCCCTGCGCACCGCCGACGGTTGGCAGCTGCACGCCGGCGATGCGTATTTCCACCACGATGAAATCCACCAGCCGAAACGCCGCTGCCCACCGGGCATGCGCCTGTATCAATGCATGATGGACAGCGACCGCCACGCACGTTTGCACAACCAGCAACGCCTGCGCGAACTGGCCGCCGATGCGCGGGCGGCGGTGAAGATTTATTGCAGCCATGATGCGCGTGAGTTGGAACAGGCGATGCACGCCGGGGCTGACGCGGCGGCGAGATTGCCGGGGCAGGGGGATCGGTTGCGGCATTTGTGAGCGTCGTGTGCGCCGAATCAGTTCCCTGTCCCTCGGAAGAGGGCCAGGGTGAGGGGCTTCCCTGCCAATCTCAACGAGATCCGAACCTCACCGCCGCCCCGTGCGCGTACTCACATCCACCCACACCGCCAGCACCAGAATGCTGCCCTTGACGATCATCTGCCAGTAACTGTCGACGTCGAGCATCGACATGCCATTGTCGAGGCTGGTGATCACCAGCGCGCCGAGCAGGGCGCCGTACACCGTGCCGGAGCCGCCGCGCATGGAGGTGCCACCGATAAAGCAGGCGGCGATGGCGTCGAGTTCGCCCATGCTGCCGGCCGAGGGTGAACCGGCAGCGAGGCGCGCGGTGTTGACCAGGCCGGCGAGGGCGCACATCACGCCCATGATCCCGAAAATCCACAGCTTGACCGCTTGCACGTTGATACCCGACAGGCGCGTCGCTTCCATGTTGCTGCCGACCGCATACACGCGGCGGCCGAACACGGTCTGGCTGGTGACGTAGCTGAACACACCGAGCAGGGTCAGCAGGAGCAGGACTGGCACAGGAATGCCATCGTAGCTGTTGAGCGTCTGCACGAAGCCAGCGAGCACCGCGCCGATCACCAGCACGCGGATCACGTCGCGCACCAGCGAGTGCGCAGCGAGGCCGTGCAGGGCGCGATTGCGCCGTTGTCTCCAGGTGAGGAATACGGTCAGCGCGAACAGCACAATACCCAGCCCGGTGCCCATGGCGTGGGGCAGATAACCCTGACCGATGTAGACCAGTTCCGGCGACACCGGCGCGATGGTGGTGCCGCCGGTAATCCCCAGCAAGATCCCGCGAAACGCCAGCATGCCGCCCAGCCCGACGATGAATGACGGAATGCGCAAATACGCAGTCATGTAGCCGTTGCCGAGGCCGATCATCAGCCCGCACAGCGCGACCAGACTCAGGTTGGCCAGCAGCGGGATGTGATAGACCACGTCGAGAATCGCCGCGAGGCCGCCGAGCAGGCCGAGCAATGAGCCGACCGACAGATCGATTTCGCCACTGATGATCACCAGCACCATGCCGCAGGCGAGAATCCCGGTGATCGACATTTGCCGCAGCAGGTTGGAGAGGTTGCGCGGGGTGAGAAAACCGCCCTCGGTCTGCCAGCTGAAGAACAGCCAGATCAGCACCACGGCGAACACCAGCGCGAGCATTTTGTAGCGGGTGAACAGCTGTTTGACCTGATTCATTTACGCGGATTTCCGATCGTTATTGTTATGGCTGCCGGGCTGGCTGAGCGCGGCGGCGAGCAGCTGTTCCTGGGTCAGATCCCGATTGACGAAGTCGCCGCGCAGCTGGCCTTCGCCGATCACCAGTACGCGGTCGGACACGCCGAGCACTTCGGCCAGTTCCGACGAAACCATGATGATCGACACGCCGGCGGCCGCCAGCGCGCCCATCAATTTGTAGATCTCGTACTTGGCGCCGACGTCAACGCCGCGGGTCGGCTCATCGAGAATCAGCACCCGCGGCTTGGCCAGGAGCATTTTCGCCAGCACGGCTTTTTGCTGGTTGCCGCCGGACAGGCTGGTAATCGGCAGAAACGGGCTAGCGGTCTTCAGGTGCAGGCGCGAGATTTCCCGGTCGATGCTGCCCAGCTCGGCCTCGGCATCGATGCGGCTGAGTTTCGAATAACTGTCGAGCACGGCGAGGGTGATGTTCTGGCCGACGCCGAGGTCAGGAATGATGCCCTGGCGCTTGCGGTCCTCGGGCACCAGGCACAGGCCGGCACGGATCGATTTCAACGGTGTCGCGGTGTCGATCGGCTGGCCGTCGAGCCAGACTTCGCCTTCATGGCGGCCGGGGTAAGCGCCGTAGAGTGCCGTGACCAGTTCGGTGCGGCCGGCACCGACCAGCCCGGCGATACCGAGGATCTCGCCGCGCTTGAGCACGAACGACACATCGTCAACCCGTTTGCGCTTGGGGTTGTCGACGTCATAGCAGGTGATATGCCGCGCTTCGAAAATCACTTCGCCAATCTCGTGCGGTTCGGACGGGTAGAGGTTGCTCATTTCGCGGCCGACCATTTGCGTGATGATCTGCGCAATGTCCATGTCGGCCATGGCGGTGGTGGCGATGTGTTTGCCGTCGCGGATCACCGCAATGGTGTCGCACACGGCGGCCACTTCATCGAGCTTGTGCGAGATGTACACGCAAGCGACGCCCTTGGCCTTGAGGTCGCGGATGATGTCCAGCAACACCTCGATTTCCGAACGGCTGAGGGCCGACGAGGGCTCGTCGAGGATCAGCAGGCGCGCCTGTTTGTTCAGCGCCTTGGCGATTTCCACCAGTTGCTGATAACCGCCGCCGTACTGGGAAACCGGCAGCGAGACGTTCATGTCCGGCACTTTCAGTTCGCGCATCAGCGCTTCGGCGCGGTGGATCATCGCCGGGTAATTCATCCGCCCGCCGGGTAGCGTCAGTTCGTGGCCCATGAAGATGTTTTCGGCGACCGAGAGGTCCGGCACCAGGGTCAATTCCTGATGAATGATGACGATACCCGCGGCTTCGGTTTCGCTGATCGATTGCGCCCGAAGCGGTTGCCCGTCCCAGAGGATTTCACCGTCCCAGGTGCCATGCGGATAGACCGCTGAGAGGATTTTCATCAGCGTCGATTTGCCGGCACCGTTTTCACCGCACAGGCCGACGCATTCACCGGGGCGGACCTTGATGTCGATGCCGTTGAGCGCTTTGACACCGTTGAAGGATTTGACGATGCCGTTCATTTGCAGCAGGTAGTCGGACATGGAAAAGGCTCGTATACCAAGGACTCAAACACCACTGAACCGGTGTGGGAGCGAGCCTGCTCGCGAAGGCGTCAGCCGATTCGATATCGATGCAAGCTGAACGTCCGCCTTCGCGAGCAGGCTCGCTCCCACAAGGGGTCTCCCACAAGGTTCCTCATAACCAAAGGATCACTGCCCGGCAATCTGTGCCTTGGTGTAGAACCCGTCCTGTTCGAGCAAGTCGATGTTGTCCTTGGTCAGCGGGGTCGGCGTGAGCAGGATGGTGTCGACTTTTTTGCTGCCGTTGTCGTACTGCGAGGTGTAGGCGGGTTTTTCGTTGCGCGCCAGTTGCACCGAGAGCTTGGCCGCTTCCGAGGCGATCAGTTTGAGCGGCTTGTACACGGTCATGGTTTGCGTGCCGGCGATCACCCGTTTGACGGCGGCGAGGTCGGCGTCCTGTCCGGAAATCGGCACCTTGCCTGCCAGTTGTTGCGCGGCCAGCGCCTGGATCGCACCGCCGGCGGTGGCGTCGTTGGAGGCGACGATGCCGTCGATTTTGTTGTCGTTGCGGGTCAGGGCGTTTTCCACAATGCTCAGCGCTTCGGTCGGGTTCCACTCCTTGACCCACTGCTGGCCAACGATCTTGATATCACCCTTGTCGATGGCCGGTTGCAGCACTTTCATCTGGCCTTCACGGAGGATCTTGGCGTTGTTGTCGGTGGGCGCGCCGCCGAGCAGGAAGTAGTTGCCCTTCGGCGCGGCTTTGAGCACGCCACCGGCCTGCATCTCGCCGACCTTTTCGTTATCGAAGGAAATGTAGGCATCGACATCGGCGTTGAGAATCAACCGGTCATAGGACACGACCTTGATCCCGGCCTTCTTCGCTTCGGCCACGGCATTGGTCAGCACGGTGGCGTTGAACGGCACGATGACAATCACATCGACGCCACGGGAAATCAGGTTTTCGATCTGCGAAATCTGCTTCTGCTCGTTGGCATCAGCCGATTGCACGAACACCTTGGCGTCCATTTTTTCCGCCGCCGCAACGAAGTAATCGCGATCGCGGGACCAGCGTTCCAGCCGCAGGTCATCAATGGAGAAACCGATTTTCGGGTGAGCAGAATCAGCCAGCACCGGCAGAGACAGCAGTGCCAAAGCACTGGCCAACAGCGTACGTTTGAGGTTCTTCATGGTGGTGCGTCCTTTTATTTTTGTTTGAAAGACACGGCCTGACGATGAATATCGGGCTGGTAGAACTGTAGAGAATTTGCCGGCGCCGCACGCACAGAATTGTCGTGCAATTGTCACAGCGCGGTGGCGCCGGCAGACCCCCTCGGGATCAGCGATAGATAAAGCGGTTGACGATGTTTTCGAGCATTTCCTGACGGCCGCTGACGGCCTGCGGGTTGAGTTCGTTGGTGAAAGCGTGCTCGGCCAGTGACTCGAGATTGAAGTCGCCCGCCATCACTGCGCGGCCGAATGGCTGCTGCCAGCCGGCGTAGCGCTGGTCCTTGAACGCTTGCAGCTGATCGTTCTCGATCATCGCTGCGGCGCGCTCCAGCGACTGGGCGAGCACGTCCATGGCGCCAACGTGGCCATGAAACAGATCAACCTCGTCGAGGCTCTGGCGACGCACCTTGGAATCGAAGTTGAAACCGCCGTTCTTGAAGCCGCCGGCCTTGAGGATTTCATAGGTGGCGAGGGTCATTTCCTCGACGCTGTTGGGGAACTGATCGGTGTCCCAGCCGTTTTGCGGATCTCCGCGGTTGGCGTCGATGCTGCCGAAAATCCCCAGCGAGGCGGCGGTGGCGATTTCGTGGTGGAAACTGTGCCCGGCGAGGGTTGCGTGGTTGGCCTCGATGTTGACCTTGATTTCCTTTTCCAGACCGAACTGCTGCAGGAAGCCAAACACCGTGGCACTGTCGTAATCGTATTGGTGCTTGGTCGGCTCCTGCGGTTTGGGTTCGATCAGCAGATCGCCCGTAAAACCGATCTTGTGCTTGTGCTCGACCACCATGCGCATGAAGCGCCCGAGTTGTTCGCGCTCACGCTTGAGGTCGGTGTTGAGCAGGGTTTCGTAGCCTTCACGACCGCCCCACAACACATAGTTGGCGCCTTTCAGGCGCTGGGTCGCGTTCATCGCGCTGAACACCTGAGCCGCTGCGCAGGCGAAGATTTCCGGGTCCGGATTGCTCGCGGCACCGGCGGCAAAACGCGGATTGCTGAAGCAGTTGGCGGTGCCCCACAGCAGCTTGATGCCGCTTTGTTCCTGGTGTTGCTCAAGGTGATCGACCATTTGCGCGAAGTGGTTGCGGTATTCCTTCAGCGACTGGCCTTCGGGGGCGACATCCGTGTCATGAAAGCAGTAGTAATCGATACCCAGTTTGCTGAAAAACTCGAAGGCCGCCGAGGCTTTGCCGATGGCCACTTCCATCGGGTCACCGGCGTGGTGCCAGGGGCGTTTGAACGTCCCCGCGCCGAACACGTCGGAGCCCGGCCAGACAAAGGTGTGCCAGTAACAGGCGGCCATGCGCAGGTGCTCGCGCATGGGTTTGCCGAGGATCAGTTTGTCGGCGTCGTAGTGGCGGAAGGCGAGGGGCGAATCGCTGTCTGGACCTTCGTAGCGAATCGGGGCGACATCGGGGAAGTACGGCATGGACGGTGTCCTTGTTGTTCTTGGCGGTGTCTCGATACTAGCAACGGCCCCGGCTACGAAGATTATGAAAATCACCAACACACAGTGCGATTTTGCGTATTGAGATTCGCCGCGTGCGCGCCTAGTCTGTGCCGACCGCCTCTTTGAAACGAGGCCCTGAACGCGCCGACAACAATGAAAACATTACCGCCTGTTCACCGCATCGCCCTGTTGTTCAACGGCAGCAAGATCTACGACCGCGGCATCATCAGCGGCATCGGCAACTACCTGAGCAGCACCCGCGCCTCGTGGGACCTGTTCCTGGAAGAGGACTTTCTCTGCCGCTTGAAAGGCATCGAACGCTGGCAGGGCGACGGGATCATTGCCGACTTCGACGACCCGCTGATCGGCGAGGCTCTGGCCGACATCCAGTTGCCGGTGGTGGCGGTGGGCGGCTCCTATGAAGATGCGCGTGCCTATCCGAAAGCGATTCCCTATGTCGCCACCGACAACAACGCGCTGATCACTCTGGCTTACCACCACCTGATCGAAGCGGGGCTGCAACGCTTTGCCTGTTTCAGCCTGCCCGAGGCGCAGGCCAATCGCTGGGCGCAGGAGCGGGAAAAAGCCTTTCGCCGGCTGATGCAGCGTGACGGCCTGCGCGCCGAGATCTATCGCGGCATGGGCACCAGCGCACCGCTGTGGGACAGCGCCGTCGAACAACTGATTGCCTGGCTGCAAGCCTTGCCCAAACCGATTGGCATCATCGCCGTCAGCGATGCCCGTGCCCGCCAGTTGCTGCAAGCCTGCCTGACCGCCGGCATCGCCGTGCCCGAGCAAGTGGCGTTGATCGGCATCGACAATGACCCGCTCACGCGCAGCCTGACGCGCGTGCCGTTGAGCTCGGTGATCCAGGGCACCGAGACCATGGGCCGCACCGCCGCGCAACTGCTGCACCAGATGCTTCACGGCATGCCCGCCAGCGGCACGCAGATTCTGGTGCCGCCGGACGCGGTCAATGTGCAGGTGTCGAGCCTGCACCAGCCGTTGGGCAATCCCTACGTGATGCAAGCGCTGCTGTTCATCCGCCAATATGCCTGCCAGGGCATCAAGACCGCGCAAGTCGCGGCTTACGTCGGCATCTCGCGCTCCTCGCTGGAGGCGCATTTCCGTCATGAACGCGGCTGCAGCGTCCACGACGAAATCCTGCGTTTCAAACTGGCGGCGGCCACCAGTGGCCTGGAAAACAGTGATGCCGCCATCGTCGACGTGGCACGGGCCTGTGGCTTCAAATCGGCGCAATACCTGCACACGGTGTTTCGCCGTGAGCTGGGTTGTACGCCGCGTGAGTATCAGCAGGGCGCGCGTTAGCGACTAGGCCGACGCTTTCGCCTCTGCCTTGATCGCGGTTTTGCGATAGGTCAGCAACACGATGCCGGTGACCACAATCACTCCGCCGAGCACCTGGCCCTTGCTGAGCATCTGGTCGAGCACGATCCAGCCCATCAGCAACGTCGCCAGTGGCTCGATGTTCATGACTGGGGCGTTGCGCGGCATGTCCAGCCGTGGCACGGAAATGAACAGCACAATGAAGCCGGTACCATACAACACCACCAGCGTGGCCAGAGCCAGCCAGCCGGTCGAGGTCGCCGGCAGGTTCAGACCGCCGGGCAGGGCGCCGGTGAGGCCCGCCAGATTGACGCTGCTGAACACAATGAAAATGGTCAACAGACTGCGCGCCGAACCGCGCACCTGAGACAGTTTGTGGTCGGTGATCCACAGCGCACAGGCGAACACGCTGGCCGCGCAAAAGGCGAGCGTCACGCCCAGCCACCAATCCGGGCCGACGCTGCCGGCGTTCGCCAGGCGCCCGGGCACGTCCAGCACAAACACCAGCCCCACCAGAATCAAACCCATCAACATCGCGGTGCGTGCGCTCGGTCTCGGCCCGCCCATCGCCCAGGTGAGCAGTGCCAGCAGAATCGGAAACACGTTGGCCACCAGCAGCGCCAGCGCCACCGGCACCCGCGCCACGGCGGAATACAGACACAAACTCTGCGCGGTAATCAGCAGCCCCAACAGCAATTGCCAACGCCAGGCACCGGGCGGCAGACGCAGGCTCTGTTTTTGCCACAGCACCAGCATCGCCAGCACCAGCAACGTCCCGCCGGAACGCATCAGAATCGCCAGCAACACTCCGGCACCATCGTCAAACGCGACCCGCGCGGCGACGTGGTTGCCGGCGAAGGCACAGCCCATGCACAGCAGAATGAGTACGGCGAGGTGGCGAGGGAAGGGCGGCGGTACGGTGGGTGCGATGGTAGAGCGGGACATGGCAGTTCTCGAAAAATGGCCATTCAGGATGGCGTGGGTTTTTTATTATGTTGTCGTACAACTGCGCTGTTTGTACCGTATCGGGAAGGGGCGGGCAAGGGTGCCTTAGACCAAAGAAGCTTGTTGTTTGGCCGTTCTGGCGATTTCAGGATGGTTGGGTCACGCCTTGGACATCGTATGACTTGAGCGGTCAGGGCGCCGCAATCGCCAGAATCTGCTCCGCAAGCCACGCCAGCGCCGGGTCGTGCTGGCGATGGCTCAGATACACCAGATCGAGCTCGAACGGTTCCAGCGCGAACGGTAAGTCATACAGCTCCAGTGGCAGCAATTCGGCGAACTGCTGCGCCAGTTGCGTCGGCAGCACCACGCACAGGTCGGTGGCGGCAACCAGGTGCGCGGCTTGCAGGTAGTTGGGTGTGGTGTAGACGATTTGTCGTTCGAGGTTCTGTTCGGCCAGCCATTGATCGACCATGCCGCGTGTCTGCCCACCGTGGACCCAGAGGTGGCGCAGTTGCAGGAAGGTTTGCAGGTCGAGCGTGCCGTTGATCTGCGGGTGATCGCGGCGCACCGCGATGCGCAAGGTTTCCCGGCGCCACAGTTGCCGGGTGAAACGGGCCGGTACCTCGTTAAAACGGCCGAGCACCATGTCGAGATCGCCGCGGTCCAGCGCCTCGACCGGCAGGTTCGGCGTCAGGTGGGCGACGTCGATGCGCAGCTGCGGCGCCACGTTTTGCAGCCGCGCGAGCAAGGCCGGCATGCACAGTTGTTCTACGAAGTCGGTCAGTGCGATGCGCAGTTGCCGGTGGCTGTGTTGCGGCTCGAAAGCCTCGCCACTGCCCAGGGTTTGCTCGATCTGCCGCAGCGCCGCGCGAATCGGCCCTTCCAGCGCCAGGGCGCGCGGGGTCGGGCACATGCGCCGGCCGACCCGCACCAGCAGTGGATCGTCGAGCAGGTCGCGCAACCGCGCCAGGGCGTTGCTCACCGTCGGTTGCGTCAATGCCAGCCGTTCGGCCGCGCGCGAAACGTTCTGCTCACGCAGAAGCATATCGAGCACGCGCAGCAGATTCAGATCGAAGTTGGAAATATTCATGGGCGGAATATATGCCATGGGAATTCTAAATTTCAAAAATATCTGAACGCTGCTTAGGGTGGCGCTTGTCCTTTATTGATTGGAGCGCTGCGCGTGACTACGTCTTCGAATTACCAGGCGCCTCTGCGCGACATGCGTTTCGTCTTGCACGAGTTGTTCGACGTCGGCGCACATTGCCGACAATTGCAGGTCGAACTCGACCGCGACGTCCTCGACGGCATTCTCGAGGAAGGCGCGCGGTTCACCGGCGAAGTCATCGCACCGCTCAATCGCAACAGTGACGAGCAGGGCTGTCAGTTGCACGGCAGCGAGGTGACCACACCGGACGGTTTTCGCCAGGCCTATCGACAATACGTCGACAACGGCTGGGCAAGCATGACCGGGCCACAGGCGTTCGGCGGTCAGGGCGTGCCACAGATGGTCTCCGCGTGCTTTCACGAAATGCTGATGTCGGCGTCGCTGGCCTTTCGGGTTTATTCCGGGCTCACCGAAAGCGCTGTGCTGGCGCTGTACCGCCACGGCAGCGCTGAACTGAAGCAAGCGTATCTGGCGAACCTGATCAGCGGCGAATGGACCGGCACCATGTGCCTCACCGAGCCGCAGGCGGGCACCGATCTGGCCCTGCTGCGCACCCGCGCCCAGCCTGAGGCCGACGGCAGTTACCGCGTGACCGGCAACAAGATTTTCATCAGCGGCGGCGAGCAGGATCTCACCGATAACATCATTCATCTGGTGCTCGCGCGCCTGCCGGACGCACCGCCGGGGGTGAAGGGCATCAGCCTGTTTCTGGTGCCGAAAGTCCTGCCCGATGGCCGGCGCAACACGCTGAGCTGCGGCGCGCTGGAACACAAGATGGGCATCAAGGGCACCTCGACCTGCGTGATGAATTTCGACGGCGCGCAAGGCTGGCTGATAGGCGAAGCGAATCAGGGTTTGGCGTGCATGTTCACCATGATGAACGACGCCCGTTTTCAGGTTGGTCTGCAGGGCCTGGGCATTGCCGAAGCCGCGTTCCAGGGTGGCCTGCGCTATGCGCGGGAACGCTTGCAGTCGCGTTCGCTGGCCGGTGCTGTTGCGCCGGAGCAGGCCGCGGACCCGATCATCGTCCATCCCGATGTGCGGCGCATGCTGCTGACTCAGAAAGCACTGACCGAAGGTTGCCGGATGCTCGCCACGTACACCGCGCAGCAACTCGATCTTGAACAAGCCATGGGCGAGGAACATCAAGCGGCGAAGCGTCGGGCGGCGCTGCTGATTCCAATCGTCAAGGCGTTCTTCACCGATGTCGGCCAGGAGGTCGCCAGCCTCGGCGTGGCGCTGTACGGCGGCCACGGCTATATCCGCGAGTGGGGCATGGAACAGTTGATGCGCGACAGCCGCATCACTCAGCTCTACGAGGGCACCAACGGCATTCAGGCGCTGGACTTGATCCGGCGCAAGCTGCTCGGTGACGGCGGCACTGAACTCAATGCGCTGATCGACGAATTCGCGCAACTGGCCGAAGCCGCCCAGGCGCATGAACCGCTGCGGGAAATGGCCCACGCGGTCAGCCAGCGCTTGAGCGAATGGCGCGAGCTTGGCCGTTCGGTCATCGCAGCGTGTCAGCGCGATCCGCAGGAAATCGGTGCGGTGTCGGTGGATTTCCTCGCCTATTCAGCCTACGTCCTGCTCGCCGGTTTCTGGCTGCAAGCGGCGACGCGTGCGCAACAGGCATTGGCGCAAGGCAGCGCTGACAGTGACTTTTACCAGGCCAAGCTGCACACCGCCGACTTCTACTGGCGGCGCCTGTTGCCGCGCGCCGGCGCCCATCGCGACGCGTTGCTCGGCGGGGCGAACTGCCTGATGGCAATGGCGGCCAGTGACTTCAGTTTCTGAACCCCAGACCGGATAACCCTAAGGAGTCGTGCCGATGCAATCCTTCAGCTTTGCCACCACCGCGCAAATTCTCTGCGAAGCCGGCGCCGCCCAGCGACTCGCCAGTCTGTGCCGTGAGCGTGGTGCCCGTCGGGTGTTGATTGTCACCGATCCGGGGATCGCCCGGCTCGGCTTGCTCGATGACGTGCTGCCGGGGTTCAGCGCAGCAAAAGTGGCGGTGGCGATTTTCAGTGACGTGAGTGCCGACCCTCATGAACACTGCGTACTCGCGGCAGTCGATCGCGCCCGGCATATCGGCGCTGACCTGATCGTCGGGTTTGGCGGTGGCAGTTCGATGGACGTGGCCAAACTGGTCGCATTACTCGCCCATCCCGGCAACAGCCAAACGCTCAATCAGTTGTACGGTGTCGATCAGGCCAAGGGCCCACGGCTGGCGCTGATTCAGGTGCCGACCACTGCGGGCACCGGTTCGGAGGTCACGCCAATCGCCATCGTCACCACCGGCGAAACCAGCAAAATGGGCATCGTCTCGCCATTGTTGCTGCCGGATCTCGCCGTGCTCGACGCGGTGTGCACCCTCGGCCTGCCGCCGCAGGTCACGGCAGCCACCGGGATCGACGCGATGGTTCACGCAATCGAGGCCTACACCAGCAAGCTCAAGCGCAACCCGCTGTCCAGTCTGCTCGCCCGCGAGGCGTTGCGCCTGCTGGCGACCCATCTGGACCAAGCGGTGCACAACGGTGGCAACCTCGACGCACGGCAGGCCATGCTGCTGGGTGCGTGTCTTGCCGGGCAGGCGTTTGCCAATGCACCGGTGGCGGCGGTGCATGCTTTGGCTTATCCATTGGGCGGGCATTTTCACATTCCTCACGGCTTATCCAACTCGCTGGTGCTGCCGCATGTGCTGCGCTTCAACCTGCCAGTGGCCGAGGCGGATTACGCCGAGCTGGCCGTGCCGTTGCTCGGCGAGCGACTGCGTATCGGCGATCGTCACCGCCAGGCGCAACAGTTGATTGTGGAGCTAGCCGAGTTGGCGCCGCGCTGCGGCTTGCCCCATCGTCTGCGCGATGTCGACGTGCCGGAAGATTGCCTCGGGCAACTGGCGCGTGACGCGATGCAGCAGCAACGCTTGCTGGTGAATAACCCGCGAGCAGTCAGCGAAGCCGACGCGCTGGCGATTTATCAGGCGGCGTGGTGACGGGTGAGGTGATCGTGGAGGCTCAGTTGTCAGCCCACTAGCAGGTGAGTAAGCTGCCGGGATGAACCAGACCTCAGCTTCCTCATCCTTCCCCGGCCCGCGTGGCCCGGTCGATCACGACATTCGTGACCAGATCGTCGCGGCGGCCAACGAGCATTTCAGCCAGTATGGCTACGGCAAAACCACCGTATCGGACTTGGCCAAGGCCATCGGTTTTTCCAAGGCGTACATCTACAAGTTCTTCGATTCCAAGCAGGCGATCGGCGAGGCCATCTGCGGCAACTGCCTGGGGCAGATCGTGGCGGCGGTGGAACTGGCAATCAACGCAGACGGGCTGTCATCGACCGAGCGTTTCCGCCAGTTGGTCAAAACCGTGATTGCCACGGGTGTCGAGCTGTTCTTCACCGACCGCAAGCTCTACGACATCGCGGCCTTCGCCGCCGGCGAAAACTGGCCCAGCGCCCAGCGTTACGACGCCCGGATCAAAGGCTTTATCACTGATATAGTGCGTGACGGGCGCACGGCCGGTGAGTTCGAACGCAAGACACCGCTGGACGAAACCGTCGAATCGATCCACTTGGCGCTGCGGCCCTTCGTCAATCCGCTGATGCTGCAACACAACCTGGATTTCATTGAGGTGGCGCCGACGCTGACCTCGAACCTGATTCTGCGCAGCCTGATGCCTTGATGCTGCGCTGATCCTCTTCCAACGCAATTCATGTTCTCGACGCGAACTCGCATCGAGAACATATCCAGCACATTCAAAAAGTGACTTTTGACGGATATGGTCACATGGATAATATGGGCCGCTGCAGTTCTTCATGTTCCATTCAGAAACACCCATAGAGTCCTGATAATGAAAAAAACAATACTCAAGCATCCCCTCGGGCTGGCGGTCGTGCTCGCGTCTTCCAATGGGCTGGCGGGGGGTTCGCACTCAACGAGCAAAGCGTCAGCGGCATGGGCTCGGGGTTTGCCGGTCGCTCGTCGTCCGCCGAAGACGCCAGCACGGTGTTCGGCAATCCGGCGGGCATGGCGCGGCTGAAAAGAGAGCAGGTGAGCGTGGGGCAGGCGACGCTGTTCGCCAAATCCGATATCAGCCACACCCGCAGTACCTTCGGCGGCAAGGAAGACGGCGATATGGTGCCGACCACCACGGTGCCGATGGGCTATTACGTCAAACCGATCGACGAGCACTGGGCCTTCGGTGTCGGGTTTTATGTGCCGTTTGGCTTGATCACCGACTACGACAGCGGTTTTGCCGGGCGCTATTACGCCAATAAAAGCGAAGTCACCACGCTGACGTTTCAGCCCACCATCAGCTATGCGTTCAACGACAAGGTGTCGATCGGCTTCGGCCCGACCATCAACCGCATCAGTGGCGAGTTGTCGGGGATGGTCGCCAACCCGCTGAGCCCCGGGCGCAATGACGGCAAAGTCAAAAGCACTGGCGACGACACCGCGCTTGGCTTTAACGCAGGCGTGATGGTCCAGGCGACCGAGCAAACACGTCTGGGCCTGACCTATCATTCCAAGGTCAGTTATCACCTCGATGCAAAAACCAAAGTCAGCGATGGCATCTTCAATCTGCTTGGCGTCAGTGGCCGCAGCTACGACGCCTCGCTGGACGTCGACACCCCCGAGTCGGTGGACTTTTCGGTGACCCATCAGCTCAATCACGACTGGACGCTGTATGCCGGCAGCACCTGGACGCGCTGGAGCCGCTTCAAGGAACTGACCATCGAAAACAGCGGCTTGCCGCCGTTGCTCAGCGGCCAGTTGGGCACCATCAGCGAAGAACAGAACTGGCACGACACCTGGGCGCATGCGATCGGCGCCGCGTATCAACTGAACAACCAATGGGTGCTGCGTGCCGGGTTCTCGGTGGATCAGTCGCCGGCCAACAACACCGACCGTGGGCCGCGCATTCCCACCGGTGATCGCAAGGTGTTCAGCCTCGGTGCCGGTTGGACGCCAGCGGAGAATGTCACCATCGATGTGGCCTATTCCTACCTGCAGGAGGAGAGCGTCGATATCAACCGCACCGCAGCCGGCAAAGGTGCATACAGCGCCCGATACCGCAACAGCGCCAGCGGACTCGGCACGTCTGTCGGCTACCGCTTCTGATCCAGCAGTGCGGTGCAGGGCGGGCCTGATTTACGGCCCGCTCGATTTCGCCTGTCGCAGCGACTCAGCGCGCCGCGACGGGCGAGGGCTCGGCGGGTTGCCAGCCACCGCCCAACGATTTGAACAACGCCACCGCCGCACGGGTTGATTCGGTTTGCGCTTGCGCTCGGGCATCGGCGGTTTGCAGCAAGGTCTGGTCCGCGCGCAGCACATCGATCAGGCTGGCGGCGCCTTTCTCATAAGCACTGAACGACGATTGCCGAGCCTCGGTCAACGCCGCTTCGCCGGCGCCAAGGGTGCTGGCCTGGGCCTGCCGATTGACCTGTGCCGACAGCGCGTTCTCCACATCTTCCGTGGCGCGCAGTATCGATTGGCGGTACGCGGCCAACGCTTCGGCTTCCTGGCCTTTGGCCTGATCGATCTGCGCGTCGATGCGCGCAAAGTCAAAGAGCCGCCAGCGCAGGCCGAGCAGGGCGGCGGACTGGCTCGCGCCGCTGGAAAACAGGTTGCCGCCGGACACCGCCGTTGCGCTGCCGAGCAAGGCACCGAGGGAAAATTTCGGGTAGTACTCGGCCATGGCGGCGCCGATGCGCGCGTTGGCAGCCGCCAGTCGCCGCTCGGCGACGATCAGGTCCGGCCGGCGCTGCAACAAGTCGGCAGGCGTGCCCAATGCTGTCAGCGGCGGCGCGGCAGGGATGCTTGCGGCGCGCGCCAATTGGCTTCGATGGGTGCCGACAGGTGTGCCAAGCAGCACGTCCATGGCATTGATTGCCGCGTCCACGCCGGTTTGCAGTACCGGCACGCTTGCTTCGACTTGCGCCAGCTCGCCTTCGATCTGCCGCACCTGATAGCTCGCCGCCAGGCCCTTGCTGTAGAGCAAACGGACTTTTTCCAACATCTCGCGCTGGGTTTTGGCCTGTTGATGGGCAATGTCCAGGCGCGTCTGCAAGCCGCGCAGGGTGACGTAGGTGTCCGCCGTTTGCGCCGCGATCGCCAGGCGTGTCGCGCTGAGTCCTGCGGCGGACGCCTGGTACTCGGCGAGCGCAGCCTCGCGGTCTCGGCGCAGTCCGCCAAACACATCCAGCTCCCAGCCAGCCTCGAGATTGACCTCATAGGAGCTGCCGTAGCGGTCATAGCCGGGCGATGAATTCAGCACCTGGCCGAGTGGCGTCTCCACCGATTGGTAAGCGCGTGCGGCCTGGCCGTTGACACTTGCCGAGGGCAGCAGCGCGGCGTTCGCGGCGCCCAGCCCGGCGCGTGCCTGTGTGACTCGCGCGGTGGCCTGCGCCAGGTCGAGGTTCTGCGCCCGTGCCTGATTGATCAAGCCGTTCAGCAGCGGGTCATTGAAGCTTTCCCACCAAGTGACAAGGCTGGCTGCAGACCCGGCCATGGCAGGCTGGCGCTGGTAATGCTCCGGCAGTGGGGCGGCGGGGCGCTGGTAGTCAGGGCCGACCGCGCAACCCGCGACCAAACCGACGCTGAGCAAAAGAGTGAGGGGGCGGAGGAGGTGCATGGGAATTCCTGTGTGGGCTTGGCAACGCTCAACCGAGCGAAGCAAAATCTAGCGGTTAGTGACTGTTGACGATATTGGTCACAAGACTGAGAATATGATGGTCATCCTATTTTAGTAAAGGAATTCCATGCGCCGGCTCAGACCCTTTCCCTTCGCAGCCTGTGTGCTGCCCCTCGTCCTGACGGCGTGCGGTGATGCTGCCACGACAAAAGACCCGCGCACCCTTGCGCCACTGGTAAGGTCGGCGGTCGTGCAACTTGCCGAGGATGGTTCGCGGTCATTCACCGGTGTCGTGGCGGCGCGGGTGCAGGGCGACCTGGGCTTTCGCGTTTCGGGCAAGGTGCTTGAGCGACTGGTCGACACCGGTCAGACGGTCAAGCGTGGGCAGCCGCTGATGCGCCTCGACCCGATCGACCTCGGCCTGCAGGCGCGAGCGCAGCAAGAAGCGGTCACCGCCGCCCGCGCCCGGGCCAAACAGACCGCCGATGACGAAATGCGCAACCGCGAACTCGTCGCCGCCGGGGCGATCTCGGCCTCGGCCTACGACCAGATCAAAGCCGCTGCCGACAGCGCCAAGGCGCAACTCAGCGCCGCCGTCGCCCAAGCGGACGTCGCGCGCAACGCCTCGGGTTATGCGGTGCTGGTAGCGGACGCCGACGGTGTGGTGGTGGAGACTCTCGTCGAGCCAGGGCAAGTTGTCAGCCCTGGACAACCAGTGGTGCGACTGGCGCGCGCGGGTCAGCGTGAAGCCATTGTTCATCTGCCGGAGACCTTGCGCCCCGCAGCAGGCTCCGCCGCCCAGGCAAAACTGTATGGTGATTCGGCGACGGCCGTCGGCGCCAGACTCCGACTGCTGTCCGATTCCGCCGACCCCGCCACGCGCACGTTCGAGGCGCGCTATGTGCTCGAAGGCAAACTCGCCAATGCGCCGATCGGTTCGACCGTCACCGTTGATATCGCCCAAGGTTCCGCACAAAAACAGGCGCTGAAGGTTCCGATCGCGGCGCTGTACAACCCAGGCAAAGGCCCCGGCGTGTGGGCTATTGCCGGTACACCAGCGAAAGTGACCTGGCGCGCTGTCGAGGTGTTGGGGTTGAGTGACGATTCGGCACGCATCGCTGGCGAACTCAGTGTCGGTGAGCCGATCGTTGCGCTCGGCGCGCATCTGCTGCACGAAGGCGAGGACGTTCGATTATTGGCCGGCGATGACGCCCAGGTTGCCGGGAGTCGTCCATGAGCGAGGGTCGATTCAACCTTTCCGCCATTGCCGTGCACCAACGCGCTATCACGGTGTTCCTGATTTTTCTGATCGCCGTCGCCGGCACCCTGGCGTTCTTCAAATTGGGCCGGGCCGAAGATCCACCGTTCACGGTCAAGCAACTGACCGTCATCACCGCATGGCCGGGCGCGACCGCGCGGGAGATGCAAGACCAGGTCGCCGAACCGCTGGAAAAGCGTTTGCAGGAACTGAAGTGGTACGACCGCACGGAAACCTACACCCGACCAGGGCTGGCGTTCACCATGGTGTCGCTGCTCGACAGCACGCCACCGTCGCAGGTGCAGGAAGAGTTTTATCAGGCACGCAAGAAACTCGACGACGAAGCGATCAAACTGCCGGCCGGTGTCATCGGGCCGATGGTCAACGACGAGTTTTCCGACGTGACGTTCGCGCTGTTCGCCCTGAAGGCCAAGGGCGAGCCGCAGCGCTTGCTGGTGCGCGATGCGGAGTCTTTGCGCCAGCGCCTGTTGCATGTGCCGGGGGTGAAAAAGGTCAACATCATCGGCGAGCAGGCCGAACGCATCTTCGTCTCGTTTTCCCATGATCGCCTGGCGACGCTAGGCCTGTCGCCGCAGGACATCTTCGCTGCACTGAACAATCAGAACGTGCTGACCCCCGCCGGATCGGTCGAAACCAAGGGGCCGGAAATCTTTGTCCGGGTCGATGGCGCGTTCGACACCTTGCAGAAAATCCGTGATACGCCGGTTGTCGCGCAGGGGCGAACCTTGATGCTCTCCGATGTGGCCACGGTCGAGCGCGGCTACGAAGACCCGGCGACCTTTCTGGTGCGCAACAACGGCGAAGAAGCGCTACTGCTCGGCGTGATCATGCGCGAGGGCTGGAACGGTCTGGATCTGGGCAAGGCGCTGGATGCCGAAACGCTCAACATCAACGCAGAAATGCCGCTGGGCATGACCCTGTCGAAAGTCACCGATCAGGCGGTGAATATCGACTCGGCGGTCGGCGAGTTCATGGTCAAGTTCTTCGTCGCGCTGCTGGTGGTGATGCTCGTGTGCTTTCTCAGCATGGGCTGGCGCGTCGGCGTGGTGGTCGCCGCGGCGGTGCCGTTGACCCTGGCGATCGTCTTTGTGGTGATGGCCGCCACTGGCAAAAACTTTGACCGGATTACCCTCGGCTCGTTGATTCTCGCGCTGGGCTTGCTGGTCGACGACGCGATCATCGCCATTGAAATGATGGTGGTGAAAATGGAGGAGGGCTACGACCGCATCAAGGCCTCGGCCTATGCCTGGAGCCATACGGCGGCGCCGATGCTGGCCGGTACGCTGGTGACGGCGATAGGCTTTTTGCCGAACGGTTTCGCCCAGTCCACGGCGGGCGAATACACCAGCAACATGTTCTGGATTGTCGGCATCGCGTTGATCGCTTCGTGGGTCGTTGCGGTGGCTTTCACGCCGTATCTGGGGGTGAAGCTGTTGCCGGAGATCAAGCAAGTCGAAGGCGGACACGCGGCGATTTACGACACGCCGCGCTATAACCGCTTCCGCAAAATTCTGGCGTGGGTGATCACCCGTAAATGGCTGGTGGCGGGTACGGTTGTCGCGTTGTTTGTCGTCGCGATCCCGGGCATGGGGCTGGTGAAAAAACAGTTCTTTCCGACCTCTGACCGTCCTGAGGTGATGATCGAAGTGCAAATGCCCTACGGCACCGCGATCGAGCAGACCAGCGCCGTCACGGCCAAAGTCGAGGCGTGGCTGCAAAAACAGCCAGAGGCGAAAATCGTCACGGCCTATATCGGCCAGGGTGCGCCACGGTTTTTCCTCGCCATGGCGCCCGAGTTGCCGGACCCGTCATTCGCCAAAATCGTCGTGCTGACGGACAACCAGGACGCCCGCGAAACCCTCAAGTTGCGTTTGCGCGAAGCCGTTGCTCAAGGCCTCGCCCCGGAAGCGCGCGTGCGTGCCACGCAAATCGTCTTCGGCCCGTATTCGCCGTTCCCGGTAGCCTACCGGGTGATGGGTCCCGATCCGGTAAAGTTGCGCGACATCGCTGAGCAGGTCCGCAGCGTGATGCAGGACAGCCCGATGATGCGCACCGTCAACACCGACTGGGGGCCGCTGACGCCGACCCTGCATTTCCACCTCAATCAGGATCGCTTGCAGGCGGTCGGGCTGACCTCCAGCGCCGTGGCCCAGCAGTTGCAATTCTTGCTCAGCGGCGTGCCGATTACCGCCGTTCGTGAGGATATCCGTTCGGTGCAGGTGGTTGGCCGTGCGGCGGGCAACATCCGCCTGGACCCGGCGCAGATCGAAGGCTTCACCCTGGTCGGCGCAGCGGGGCAACGCATTCCGCTGTCGCAGATCGGCAAGGTCGAAGTGCGCATGGAAGATCCGATCCTGCGGCGCCGCGATCGCACCCCGACCATCACCGTGCGCGGCGACATCGCCGAAGGCTTGCAGCCACCGGATGTCTCCGGGGTGATCATTCAGCAGTTGCAGCCGATCATTGCACAACTGCCTTCCGGTTACCGGATCGAACAGGCCGGCGCCATCGAGGAATCCGGCAAGGCCGGCAAAGCGATCTTGCCGCTGCTGCCGATCATGATCGCCGTGACGCTGCTGATCATCATCGTCCAGGTGCGCTCGATCTCGGCGATGATCATGGTCTTCCTCACCTCGCCATTAGGCTTGATCGGCGTGGTGCCGACGCTGCTGATCTTCAACCAGCCATTCGGCATCAACGCACTGGTCGGGTTGATTGCGCTGTCGGGGATTCTGATGCGCAACACGCTGATCCTGATCGGGCAGATTCATCACAACGAGCAAGAAGGCCTCGCGCCTTTCGACGCCGTGGTCGAAGCCACCGTGCAACGGGCCAGGCCAGTGCTGTTGACCGCACTGGCGGCCATTCTGGCGTTCATCCCGCTGACGCACTCGGTGTTCTGGGGCACGCTGGCGTATACGCTGATTGGCGGCACGTTTGTCGGGACGATTATTACGTTGGTGTTCTTGCCGGCGATGTATGCGATCTGGTTCAGGATTCGGGCGGAGAAGGAGGGCCAAGCGAAGAGGTCGAATACGGCGTAGGGAATTCGAGAATGCGGGCGTGCCCATCTGTGGCGCACCCGTATTTGCGATTTTCGAAGAAGTTCGACGCAGTTAGCCGTTTCGCTGTTAATCCTTGGATCCAATCATTTACTCACTATATCGCTAGTAGACAAGCGGTAGTCTCAGGCTATTGCTAGAAGTAATGGCGCAATGACATATTGCAGCACCTTCCCTCACTTCATGATGTGCCGAAAATGCGCCCCCTCAAGTCACTTGTTGCAGCGTCGATGCTGCTCAGCGGGTGCAATGGAATGCCAGTCGCTTTTGTTCAGGATCCTGTTTTAGACCAAGCCTTTGTCGTTCACTCCGGCGCGCCTTTGCCTTACGTGCTGATGGGTTCGGCTGTGCAATGGAATGAAGATTACGCCGTGACGGTGAAGCACATTCCGTATCTGCCGGGTGCGGTGTTCAAGGGCCAGGCCGATGTGCAGTTCTTCCGGCACAAGGCTGGCAGCGTGCCGACGTGGCGCGGCTACAAGCCGGGTGAGGAGCTGACGTCGGTGGGCTTCAACTCGTTGTACATGTCGGTCAAGGGCACCGGCCAGGCGTTGCCGGCGATGGTTCGCCTCGATGTCAAAGAGGGCAACGTGCTTTACGGTACCCACAATGGCGCGCTGGCCAAGGGCATGTCCGGCGGGCCGGTGTTTTCTGCCGATGGCAAGGTGGTCGGCATCAACGTGGCGTTTCTCACCCGTGATGACGTCAGCCGCCTCAAGCGCAAAGACTTGCTGGATCAACCGCGCGTGAGCATTTTCCTGCCCTACGCGGAAATCAATCGCGAGTGGACGCGCTATCAGGCCAGCCTCGCGCCGAGCGTGCCGCCGGCGACCAAGCTGGCCAGCCGCTGATCAGCGTTCGCGCAACGCTTCGCGGGCGCGGTTGAGCGGTTTGATCAGGTAGTCGAGCACGGTTTTTTCGCCGGTGCGAATGTCCACCGTGGCGATCATCCCGGGGACGATGGCGAAGCGTTTGCCGGCCTTGTTGCGCAGTTCATCCGAGGCAGTACGGATGAACACGCGGTAATAAAAAATCTCCGGTTTGGCTTCGTCCTGAATCGTGTCCGGGGAGATCGTCACCACTTCGCCGTCGAGGCTGCCGTAGATTGAATAGTCGTAAGCGGTGATCTTGACCTTGGCCGCCTGGCCCGGATGAATGAAGGCAATGTCGCGCGGCGAGATGCGCGTTTCGATCAGCAGTTGTTCATCGAGCGGCACGATCTGCATGACTTGGCCGTTGGGCGCGATCACGCCGCCGATGGTGCTGACTTCGATGTCCTTGACGATCCCTCGCACCGGCGAACGCAGGGTCAGGCGTGACAGCGAGTCGGTGCGTCCACGGATTACTGCTTCGAGCATCTGCGCCTCGGCGTTGGCTTTGGCCAGATCTTCGCGGGCGCGCACCATGTAGTCGGAGCGCGCTTCGGTGGCCTTCAGTTCCAGCTCGGAGCGCTGGCGGGTCAGACGCAAGACTTCGACCCGGCTCGAGGCGCCGATCTTCGCCAGGTTTTCGGTGATTGCCAGTTCGCTGCGCACCAGTTTCAACGAGCTCTGAATGCCGTCGAGGGTTTCTGCCAGGCCTTTGCGGCGGGTCTGATAGAGCTCGGTTTCGGCGCGGATCAGCTCGTGAAAGTCCTGCAGCGAGGGATCGAAGGTCAGCGGTTTTTCGCTGACTTCGGCCTGCAAGCGATTGACGCTGGCCAGCGCCGCGCGGTACTTGGCCGCACTTTCGCCGACGTTGGACTGGTTCTTCACCGGGTCCAGTTGGGCGAGAATCTGCCCGCGCTCGACCAAGGCGCCTTCGCTGACATGCAGTTGCTCGAGAATGCCGCCCTCCATCGACTGAATCACCTGTTCGCGAGAACTCGGCACGACCTTGCCGGTGCCGGTCGAGACTTCGACCACTTCAAACCACGCCGCCCAGCCGATGAAGCAGGCGAGCATCAATGCGCAGCCCCAAATCACTTTGGCCCCTCCGGCAATGGCGCGCTCGTCGCGACCGTCGAGGTAGGACATCGGGCCCGGCACGTCAGTCATCATGGTTTTCATACCGCCACTCCTTTGCCGGGGGCGCGCAACCGCGCCAGCGCTGCATCGCGATGGTCATCGATGACGATGCGCCCGTTGTCGAGGACGATGATCCGCTCGACCAGTTGCAAAACGCTGACCCGGTGCGTGGCGACCACCAGCGTGCGGCCCTGGGTCCAGGTCGCGAGTTTTTCCAGCAGCAGGCGCTCGGTGACGTCATCCAGCGCCGCCGTCGGTTCGTCCAGCAACAGCACTTGCGGCTGACGCAGCAACAAGCGCGACAGCAGCAGGCTCTGACGCTGACCGCCGGACAGACCGAGGCCGCCCTCAAGCACCAGGTGGTCCATGCCTTTGGGCAACTGACGGACGAACTCAAGCGCGCCGGTAACGTTCAACGCCGCGATGATTTCCTGATCGCTGGCCTGACCGGCACCAAGGGTGATGTTGTCGCGCAGGGTGCCGTGAAACAGCCGCGCCTGTTGCGACAGCAAGCCGACGTCACGGCGCAGGTCGGCCGGATCGAGATGCGCCATGGCGATGCCGTCCAGCGTGGTTTCGCCGCTGCTCAGGTCCATCGCACCGCCCAGCGCCTGGAGCAACGTCGACTTGCCGGCGCCGTTGCGGCCGAGCAGGGCGATGCGCTCGCCGGGGCGGATGGTCAGGTCGATGGCGTTGAGCGCTTGGGCCGATTCTTCGCTGTAGCGGAAACTCGCCTGGCGCATCCGGTAGTCGCCGCGAATCGCCGGCAGGTGCACGCGCTGACTGCCTTCGGGATGATCGACCGGCATCTGCATGATCCGGTTCAAGCCTTCGAGGGCGACCTTGGCTTGCTGCCAACGGGTGAGCACGTGGGTCAGTTGCGCCATCGGCCCCATCATCCGTGACGACAGAATCGACGCCGCAACGAGGCTGCCGGTGGTCAGGTCGCCGGCAATCACCATCGGCGCGCCGAACACGATCACCAGCGCAAACACGCCACCCTGCACATTCTGCGTCCAGGCCACCAGGCTGTTGGTCAGCGTGCGCAAACGCAGATTGCTGTCCGCTGAGGCGGCGTTGTACTGATTCCATTGTTGCTGGAAGCGCTGCTCGGCCTGCAGCGCCTTGATGTCGTCGAGGCCTTGAATGCTTTCCACCAACATGGCGTTGCGCAGCGCGGCTTCGCGCATCGAGGCATTGGCCAGTTTGGCCAGACGCGGTTGCGCGACGATCCCCGGCAGCAGCATGAACACCAGCGCTACCAGCGGAATCAGCACCAGCGGCCCGCCGATCAAATAGAACACCAGCAGGAACAGCAGGAAAAACGGCATGTCGGCCAGCGCCGTGGCGGTGCTGGAGGTGATCAGGTCGCGAATCTGCTCCAGCTCGCGCAGTTGCGAAATGAACGAGCCGGTGGACTTTGGCCGGGCGGAATTACGCAGGCGCAGCGCATGACCGAAGACCAGATCGGACACCCGCAAGTCAGCGCGCTTGCCGAGCACATCGGTGATGCGCAGCCGCAGAATGCGCATGATGAAATCGAACAGCAGCGCCAGCATCACCCCGCCGAACAACACGTACAGGGTTGGCAGGGACTCGGCCGGAATCACCCGGTCGTACACCTGCATGGAAAACAGCACCCCGGCCATGCCCAGCAAATTGGCTACCAGCGAGGCGATCATCACCTGGCTGTACGGCCGCAAGTCGGTGAGGACAATGCGGCGGAACCAGTGTTCGTCGTAGGGCTTGATGTAATCGTTGGTGCGCACGTCGGAGACGGGTTGGGTCGGGCGCAGAATCACCGTGCGCAATGCCTGTTCGGCGAGCACCGCCGTGTCCATCCGGCTTTGCAGGCCTTGATCGCCACTGAAGCCGATGCCCAGTTCGCCGGTCTCGCCGATGCTTTCCAATACGCCGATTTGGCCGTCGCGCAGTTGCACCACCAGCGGCGTGCGCCAACGGCTCAGACTCTTGTTGTCGAACACCGCGAACTTGACGCTGAGTCCAGCCTGCCGTGCCATGTGCCGGACGACTTCTTCGACACGGCCTTCGCTGTGTACCGAAGCCAGGCGCACGCTTTCCGGGGAAACATCGAGGCGATAGTGGCGGGCGACCTTGAGCACCGCTTCCAGCCACGGCGAATAATCTTCCCGCGCCTCGGCAGCCACGGGTTCGGGAATAGTGATGCTGGCGTCGGTCATGGCAGGATCTCGACATTCTGGATGGCGCTGTGGTCGATGCCGAAGACCCGGCGAATCGCCCCGCTGTTGTAGAAACAATCGATCTGCAGGCGTTGCAGATCGGCCTGGGTGTTGACCAGATCGAAGCGCGACTGGTGGATTTCCTGCTCGGCGTTGAGCAAGTCCAGCAGCGGCCGCGTGCCCAGTTCCAGGTACTGGCGGCCATACAACATGCGCGCCTCGGTGATGCTGGTCTGGCGGAATTCCAGCGAGCGCAGCCGCCGGTTCAGGCCTGATGTTTGCGCCTGGGCTTCCGCCAGACCCTGGCGGGCTTGCAGGCGGGCGAAGTCTTCGGCTGAGTCCGCGGCGGTCAAGGCATGTCCGGCGGCGCGGCTGCGGGCGCTGATGGCGCCGCCCTGATAGATCGGCACTTCGAGGTTGAGGAAGATCCCGACCTGGGTGCGATCGGCGCGCGAGTTCTGATCGTCGTAGTGGTCGTCGAGGTATTGATTGACCGACGGTTGCAGCGACAGGGTCGGGTAGGCTTCGGCTTTGGCCTGTGCCAGTTCGGCCTGGGCCTGGGTGCGTTGCGCGGCGGCTTGCAGAACGGCGGGCAGAGTGTCGGAGATCTGCGAGGCATCACAGGCCTGGCTCAGCGTCGGCGCGGCTGCTTCGCTGACCGCTGGCGGCGTACGCCGTCCGAGCAGGCTGGTCAAAGTGGCTTGCCAACGCGCGTACTGCGCCTTGAATTCCTGCAACGTCGCGGTCGCGCCCTCGGCGCGAGATTGCGCCTGGACCCTATCGGAACGGGTGCTGGCGCCCATGTCGCTGCGCTGTTTGGCCAGATCAACGATGCCGCCGATGCCTTGAATCTGTTCGCGGGCAACCTCAAGCAGACGCTGATAACGCTGCACTTCGATGTAGGCCTTGGCGGTGTCGCGGGCCACGTCGTCGATCGCCAACAAAATTCCGGCCTGACTACGCGCCACGCGAGCGCGGGCCGCGTCGACCGAGCTGGACACTTTGCCGAAATCGTAGAGCATCTGCTTGAGGGAAATGTTCACCGACTGGCTGCCGGCATCGCTACCGTAACCGCTGGTGTAACCGCCCTTGATGCCGCCGGTGACCTGCGGGTAATAACCGGATTCAGCGACATTGACGCCTTCGCCTTGCTGGAACAGCGTGCCGATGGCCTCGCCGATGCGTGGATGCCAGTCCACGGCCAGGCGCACGGCTTGTTCCAGGCCCAAAGCGTCCGTAGCGGCGGACGCCTTCGAAGCGGGGGCAGGGCGCTGACGGCGGTCATTGCCTGCCGGTTGTTGCAGTTGCGCCGGGCTGATGCTGCGCAAGCGGCTGTCGAGATTGTCGTCGGCGCGAACGTCGACGGTGAACGCGGGGTAGAGGCCGATGGTCAGCAAGACCACCGGCCATTTCTGGCGAAAAACTGACTCCACAGACTTCCCTTACTGTTGAGAGACGGACGTTGCCGATGCCTTTTTTCAAACCACTTGAATGCCGTTTTGCACCCACAAGTGGTGGCTCGGATCCTCCTGTGCCGTGTATTGAACATAGTCGATGCCGTCGGCCTGCTGCGCGCCATCGGCGACCCAGCCATCGGTCATGTGCACGCTGTCCTTGTCATCACCCTTGATCAACAGGGTGTTGTTGTCAGAGGAAGTGATCGCCAGCAGGTCGCTGAGGTTCAACGTCAGTGACACCGCACTGGAGTGATTGAGGTCGAGGATTTCCACATTGTGGATCTTGCTCTGCAGATCGCCGAGGTTGATCGCCACGTCGCCACCGGCCCAGAGCAGGGTGTCGGTGCCGCTGCCACCATCGACCGAGGTGAACTGCTGGTCGGCGATGATCAGCGTGTCGTTGCCGGCCCCGCCTTGCAGGGTAATGGCGCCGCCGTGCGAGCCGTCGAGGGTGTCGTTGCCGTCGGTGCCCTGGATCAACTCGCTGGCGGCAGCGTGAGCCAGACCGAGGTCATCGCTGGCCAGCGCCGAGAACGCGGTGCTGGCGAAGGCGCCGGCCTTGTTCAGGTCGATGGTCAATGTGGCGGTATCGACCGTGCCGTTGGGGTGAGTGAGCTGATAGGTGAAGGTGTCTTCCTGACCGATCACTGCATCGGTCAGCCCGGCCTTGAGCGTGTAGGTGTAATTGCCGTTGGCCTGCACCAGCAGCGTGCCGTAGTTGCCGACCAGCGAGACGCCGTTGTAACCCGGCGCCACGTAACTGCCGGCGACCAGCACACTGAGCAGGGTGTAGACCGAGCCCAGCACATCGGCGCCGCCGCCTGCGGTGTCGGTCAGCAGGTTGCCCGACACCGGCGTGTAGCTGCCGACCACGAACTGGTTGGTGTAGGTCGCGACGTTGATCAGGCTGGTGTTGACGCTGGTGAGCAGGCCGAGGCCGCCGACCGCCACCCGCACCTGATAAGTGCCGGCGGTCTGGTCGTCGAACTTGATCCCGTAGTTGCCACCGCCGAGATTGAGCAGCGCGTTGCCGCCGTAGCTCTTGACCAGCACGTACTGGTTGGTCGCGGTGTTGAGTTTGTACAGGCCCACCGTCATCGAACCGAGCAGCGCCAGCAGGTTGCTCGAATTGACCACCACGGTCAGGTCGCTGACGGTGTCTGCCGCGACCACGGTGTTGTAGTTGCCGCTGCCACCGCCCAGCAACACGTTGAACGTGCCGAGAGCGGAGTTGCTGGTGACTTCGCGGTTGACCAGTGTGACATCGGTCGACGCGATGTCCGCCGTGGCATCGACCACCAGCGCGGGGCTGCCAAGGTTGGCGTCGTTCCACACTTCGGTGGCTTGCGGGCTGTCGATGCGCACGTACAGATTGGCGGTGTCGCTCAAGCCGTTCGGGTGCACCAGTTGATAATTGAACACGTCGACCTTGCCGACGCTGCTGACGCTGCCGTTGGGCTTGTAACTGTAGTTGCCGTTGGCGTCGATGGTCAGCGTGCCGTACAGCCCTTGCACGGTAGTGCCGGCCCCGGCGCTGACCCAGGCGCCGTTCTTGAAGATCTGCAATTGCGCGCCGTTGTCCGGGCCCGTCTGGTCGGCGGTGCCATCGACGCCGACGTTGGTGATGACGTTGCCGGTCACCGCCGGCCCGGCGATACCGTTGAACTGGGTCAGGCTGTTGACGTCCAGTTGCAGCTGGGTGTTGACCGTGGTCAGCACGCCGATGCCGGTGCTCGACACAGTCAACCGGTAGTCCCCAGAGAGCAGATTACCGATATCGACCCGCACGCCTTGCCCGGTCAGGGCAATCAGGTCGAGCAGACCGCCGCTGCCGTTGACATCGAGGGTGACCCAGGTGCCGCTGGCGTTCTTCACCTGCAAGGTGTAGACCACGCCGTCGAGCAGCGAAATCAGGCTGTTGGTGGTCAGCGTCAGGGTTGGATCAAGCTGCGTGCCGCCGGCCACGGTGAAGGTGAAGGTTTTCGAGAAGCCGGCCAGCAGTGTAGTGAACGAGTCGTTGAAGGTCTGCGACGCGGTGACCGGGGCGAGGGTAACGGTGCCGACGGCAAGGTTGTCGCTGGCCACCACCGGTGCGTTGACGTCGATATCCGGCGCCGTGACATTCGCGGCAACCGAGACGTTGCCGCGCGCATCGCTGAGGTTGACGGTGAGTTTTTCGCCGTTGATCTGCGCGCTGTTCAGGGCAATGCTGAACACCCCGAGGTTGTTGACCGTGCCGGTGCCGAGCACGGTGCCGCTGGCCGATTTGATGGTGACGGTCGCGCCGGCCTCACCGGTGCCGGTGACGCTCAGACCGTCGGCGCCGACCAGCAGCGCCGTCGCCGCAGCGGGTGGCGTCAGGTCGGGCGCGGTGGTGCTCGCCGCTGCCGAGACGTTGCCGCTCGGGTCGGCCTGAGTGACGCTGAGCACCTGGCTGTTGATCTGCGCCGAGGCCAGCACCACCGAGAAGCTGCCATTGGCCGCGACGGTCGCGGTGCCGAGCACCACACCGCCGACGCCACGCACACTGATGGTCGAGCCGGGCACACCGATGCCGGTGAGCAAGGTACCGCTGCCATTGACGCTGACTCCGGTGGGAGCGCCCGGAGCGGTAACGTCCGGCGCCGTCAGGCTGGCGTTCGGCGACAGGTTGCCGGCCGGATCGACCAGGCGCACGGTCAACAGCTGGCCATCCAGTTGCGCGGTGTTCAAATTAAAACTGAAGGTGCCGCCGCTGCCCACTGTGCTGGTGCCGAGCAGCGCGCCGCCCGGCCCATAGACATTGACCGTCGCGCCCGCTTCGCCAGTGCCGCTCACGGTCAGGCCATTGGCGGCCAGCGCCAGACCGGTCGCCGCGACCGGTGCCTGGGTGTCATTGGCGGTCAGGTTGAACACTGGCGACAGATTGCCCGCCGGGTCTGCCTGCTGGACGTTGAGCTGTTGACCGTTGAGCTGGGCGCTGGACAGTTGCACGGTGAAGGTACCGCCGGCGTTGACCACCGCAGTGCCCAGCACGGTGCCGGCGGCGTTGGTCACGCTGACCGTGGCGCCGGCTTCACCCGTACCGCTGACCGCCAGCCCGGTGCCGTTCAGGGTCACATTGCTCAATCCTGCCGGTGGCGTTGTGTCGGCGACGTTGAGGTTGGTCGACGGCGACACATTGCCCGCCGCATCGCTCTGACTGACGCTCAATGGCTGACCGTTGAGTTGCGCCGAGGACAAAGTCACCGAGAACGTGCCGTTGCCCGCCACGGTTGCCGTGCCCAGCACCGTGCCTCCCGCGCCACGCACAGTGACGAGGGCGCCGGCTTCACCGAGCCCGCCCAGCACCAGCCCGGCGCCGCTGAGCAGCAGCGCGGTCGGTGCCGCCGGGGCGGTAGAGTCGGGCGCCGTGACCGGAAGCGTCGGCGAGGTGTTATTGGCCACATCGGTCTGCGTGGCATTGAGTAGCTGGCCGTTGACCTGCGGCGCATTCAGTTGCGCGCTGAACGTACCATTCGCCGCCACCACCGTTTCACCCAGCAACACCCCGCCCGCGCCAGTGATCCGCACCGTTGCGCCGACTTCGCCGCGACCGCTGACCAGCGTGCCGCTGGCATTCACTGCCAGATCACTGAGTGGCGCAGGTGCTGAGGTGTCGTCGGCGGTGATCTCGGTGGGCAGCGAGGCGCCGCCCAGCGGCGTGTTGGCGGTGACCTCAAGGCTCTGGCCATTGGTTTGCGCCGGCGTCAGCATGACACTGAACGTGCCGTCCGGACCGGTGATGCCGGTGCCGATCAGGCTGTTGTCAGCGCCGAAAACGTTGATGGTGGTGCCTATTGCTGCGGTGCCGGTCAGCGTCACGCCATCGTCCGACAGGAGCAGATTGGCCGGTGCGTCCGGCGCCGGGACAGCCGGTACGTTCAGGATGGCATCAGCGGAAACGTTATTGGCCGCGTCCGTCTGAATGATGGTCAACACCTGGCCGGCCGCGATGCCCGGCGCCAGGTCGACCAGGAACGTACCGTTGGCCGCGACCGTGGCAGTGCCGACGACAGTGCCGAGCGCGTCGGTCACCTCGACGCTGGCCCCGGCTTCACCACGCCCGGCGAGCTGGGTCAGATCGCCGCTGATGGTCAGAGCGGTGACGGCATCCGGAGCGCTGATGTCGGGTACCGGGAAGGGCAGCGCTGGCGATGTGTTCAGCGCCTCATCCGTGGCGATCACCGACAACACCTGGCCGTTGGTCTGCGGCGGATCAAGCTCGATGGTGTAGGTGCCGTTGACCAACGCCACAGCAGTGCCGAGCACAGTGCCGCTGGCCGACAACACCGTCACGGTGCTGCCTGCTTCGGCAGTCCCCGTGAGCAAAATGCCGTCCGCAGTCAACGACGTGACGGTCGGCGCCAGCGGCGCGGTGCTGTCCGGCGCATCGATCAGAGCGGGTTCGGACAGGTTGTTTTTCGCGTCGGCCTGAACCACCGACAGCGTGCGGCCATCGAGCTGCGCCGCGGACAACGTGACGCTGAAATTGCCGTCTGCCGCTACCGTCGCGGTGCCCAGTACCACCGCACCGTCGCGCACGGTGACGAGCGCTCCGGGCTCGCCGGTGCCGGTCACGGTCAGGCCGTCCTGACTGACATTGAGGTCGGCGACTTCCAGTGGAGCGGTGGTATCGCCTGCTTGCACCGGCGCAGTTGGTGAGGTGTTGGAGGCCAGATCCGTCTGATTGACGCTCAGCTGCTCACCGTCCACCTGCGCGGGGTTGAGGGTCACGCTGAACGAGCCATTGGCGGCGACGGTTGCGGAGCCCAGCACCGTGCCGGTCGCGCTGAGCACGCGCACGGTGGCGCCGGCTTCACCGTTGCCGGTCAGCGTCAATCCATCAGCCGTGAGTTGCAGCCCGGTAGGCGCCGCCGGCGCTGTCACGTCCGGCGCAGTAACCGGCGCTGCGGGCGAAGGGTTGCCCGCGGCATCGCGCTGGATCACCGACAGGGTTTCGCCGTTGAGCAGCGGCTGATTCAGGGTCACGCTGAAACTGCCATCAGTTGCGACGGTGCCAGTGCCGACGATGGTGCCGACCACGTTGGTAATCACCACTTGCGAGCCCGGCGCGCCGGAGCCGGTGATCAGGCTGCCACTGGCATCGATCGCCACATCGGTCAGCGCCGCTGGCGGCGTGCTGTCGGCAGCCACCAGCGTGCCGGCAGGCGAGGTGTTGCCGGCGGCATCCGCGAGCTCGACGAAGATCGCTTCGCCGTTGGTTTGCGCGGGTTGCAGTGTGATCTGGAACAGCCCGTCACTGCCGACCGTGCCGGTGCCCAGCACTGTGCCGTCGGTCAACGTTACGCTGACCTCGGTGCCGACTTCGCCACGGCCGGTGAGCACGTCGCCGGCCACATTGATCTGCAAATTCACAGGCGTGGCGGGCGGGGTCAGGTCCGGTGCGGTGACCGGCACCGGGGCGCTGACATTGCCGGGGGATCGGCCTGCTGCACGTTGAGGATCTGTTCGTTGATCTGCGGCGGGTTCAACGTCACGCTGAACGAGCCGTCAGCCAGCACCACGCTGGTGCCGAGCAGGGTGCCGTTGGCATCACGCACAGTCACGGTCGCGCCGGGTTCGCCGGTGCCGGTGACCAGCGCGCCCGAGCTGTTGATGTCGACATTGGCCAGCGGGTCGGGCGGCGTGAAGTCGGGGGTGGTCAGGCTCACCGCAGGGGAGTCGTTGCCTGTGGCGTCGGCTTGCACCACGCTGATCACTTCGGCATTGCTCAGCGCCGGGGCCAGCGTCAGGGTGAAGGTACCGGTCGGGCTGACCAGTGCGGTGCCGAGGACGTTGCCGTCACTGTCGATGACCCGCACTTGCGCGCCCGGTTCGCCGCGCCCGGTCAAAGTCGCGCCGTCGCCGCTGATGCCCAGTTGCGACACCGCCGCTGGTGGTGTGCTGTCGACCGAAGTGAACGGTGTGGCCGCCGAGGTATTGCCGGCTGCGTCGGTCAGCGACACGGTCAGCGCCTGGCCGTTGGCTTGCGGCGTGGTCAGGGTGATCGCAAAGCTGCCGTCGATGCTCACGGTGCCGGTGCCGATCAGCGCTCCTGCGGCGTTGAACACATTGACTGTGGTCCCGGCCTCGCCAGTGCCGGTCAATACACTGCCGTCATTGCTGACCGCCAGGGCGGTGGGTGGGGTGGGGGCGAGCAGATCCGGGGCGGTCAGGTTAACGCTGTTGGATTCGTTGCCAGCGGCATCGGCCTGACTCAGGCTCAGGGTCTGGCCCGAGGTTTGCGCCGGGTTGAGGGTCACGCTGAAGGTGCCGTTGGCCGCCACCACTGCGCTGCCGAGGATCGCTCCGCCGGTGCCAAGCACGGTCACCGTAGCGCCGGCTTCACCGCGTCCGGTGAGGGCGATGCCGTTCGGCGCGAGGCTGAGTTCACTGAGTGGCGTTGGGGCGGCGATGTCGGCAGCGGTGTAGTCGGTAGGCGACGAGTTGATCCCCGTAGTCGACGTTGCCACCGCAGACAATTGCTCGCCGTTGAGTTGCGCCGCATTAAGAGTCACGCTGAAGGTGCCATTCGCTGCGACCAGTGCAGTGCCGAGCAACACGCCCGAGGCATTGCGAATGCTCACGGTGCTGCCAGCGGTGGCGGAGCCGGTCAGGGTCAGGCCGTCGGCGCTGAGGGCCAGATTGGTTGGCGCGCTTTCCGCCAGATTGCCCGGCGCCGTCACTGGAGTCGCCGGGCCGGAATTGCCGGCGGCATCAATCTGCACCACCGAAAGCGTCGAACCGGCGACTGCCGCCGGCGACAAAGTGATGCTGAAATTGCCGTTGTTGCCGACAGTGGCGGTACCCAACAGAGCGCCGCCTGCGTCACGCACTTCGACGCTGGCACCGACTTCTCCGATACCGGTCAACGTCGCACCGTTGGCGCTGACCGCCAGATCGTTCGCCACCACCGGCGCAGTGGTGTCAGCGGCATTGAGAATGGCCGGGGCGGACGGGTTGCCTGCCGCGTCCGTCGCCGTCACGTTCAGCGACTGGCCGTTGGCCTGCGCGGAATTGAGTGTCACCTGGAACGTGCCATTGGCGGCGGCGGTGGTGGTGCCGAGCACGTTGCCTTGACTGTCGCGCACGGTCACCGTGCTGCCAGCTTCGGCGTTACCGGCCAGTTGCACGCCGGCGGCGTTCAAGGTCAGGCCGCTCGGAATGGCTGGCGGGGTCAGATCGACCGCGATCACGTCGACCGCCGTGGAGACGTTGCCCGGCGGGTCTTCCTGAGTCACCGTCAACACCTCGGCATTCAGCTGTGGCGTGCTCAGCGTGACGCTGAATGCGCCGCCGCTGCCGACCTGCGCGGTACCCAGCACAGTGCCGTCGGCGCTGCGTACAGAGACGGTGGCGCCAGGCTCGCCATGACCGGTCACGGTCACGCCGTCGGCATTCACCACGACCTGTGTCAGTGCAGCCGGAGGGCTGATGTCGGGCGCGTTGAGGCTGGTTGATGGCGAGACATTGCCAGCAGCATCGGTCTGGCTGACCGCCAACGCTTCACCGTTGGTGGGCGCAGGCGCCAGCGTCACGCTGAACGAACCGTCAGCGCCGACCACAGCGCTGCCCAACACCGTGCCGCTGGCGTTGCTGACGTTGACCGTCGCACCGACTTCGCCAGTGCCGCTGAGCGTAGTGCCGTCGGCGCTGATCAGCGGATTCTGCACGGCGGAGGGCGGGGTGCCGTCAATGGTGAGCACGCCGGCAGCGGTGGAAGTGTTGCCGTTGGCATCGGTCAGGGTGACTTGCAGGGTCTCGCCGGTGGTCTGTGCGTTGGGCAGGGTGACCTGAAAGTTGCCGCTCTGATCGACCACGCCGGTGGCCAATACATTGCCGGCGGCATCGCGCACGGTCACGGTGCTACCGGCTTCGCCCTGGCCTTTGACCACGGTGCCGACATCGTTGATGGTGACGCCGGTTGCGGCGGCGGGCGGCTGCAGATCGGTGGCGATGAGGCTCGCAGGCTGCGACGGATTGCCAGCGGCGTCGCTCTGGATCACGGTGAGCAACTGGCCATTGAGTTGCGCCGGCGTCAGCGTCAGGCTGAAGCTGCCATTGCTGGCAACCAGTGCGGTGCCCAACACCGTGCCGTTGCTGTCGGTGACGGTGACGGTCGCGCCGGCTTCGCCACGGCCGGTCAGCGCACTGCCGGTGGCGTTCAATACCAGATTGCTCACCGCCTCGGGTGGCGTGCCATCGGCCGCCGTTACCGTGCCCGGCACCGACACGTCACCGTCGGGGCTGGTCGCGGTGACTTGCAGCACTTGCGCGTTGATCTGCTTGGCATTGAGCACCAAGGTGAAGCTACCGAATTCATTGATCAGGCCTGACCCGAGTACATCGCCGTTGCTGTTGGTCACGGTCACCGTGCAACCGGGCGTTCCCGTGCCGGTCAGGGTGAATCCGTCGGCGCTCAGGACCAGATTGTCCGGGGTCGCGACCTGGCTACCGTCAAGACCGGTCAGTGGTACGGCCGGCGAATCGTTGCCGCCGCCGTCAGTGCTGATCACTTCCAGATTACCGCCAGGCTCGGCCGGTGGATTCAGGGTCACCACGAAGCGGCCATCCGCACCCGCCGTCGCGGTGCCCAACACCGTGCCACCGCCGGCAATGCTGACGGTGACCAGCGTGCCGGGTTCGGCGAGGCCGGAAACCTGATTGCCTGCCGGGTTGAGCGCCAGATCGCTGACGGCGGCTGGCGGGGTGTCGTCCGGCGCGGTGACTGTCCCCGGCAGTGAAGCATGGGTGCCGTCCGACACCACCACTTGCAGGGCTTCGCCGTTGGTCTGCGCGGTATCGAGGTTGACCGTGAAAGCGCCCGTGCCGTCAGCGGTTGCGGTGCCGATGACGTTGCCGTTGGCGTCCAGCACTTCGACGGTATTGTTCGGCTGCGTGGTGCCGGTGACCGTGGCACCCGCCGGGTCGATGATCAACCCGCTGGGCACTGGCGGTGCGGTGATGTCCGGCGCGCTGACCGGGGTGGCCGGCGAGGGCAGGGTGCTCGCATCGGTCTGAATCACGCTCAACACCTGGCCATCAAGTTGCGCCGGGCTGAGGTTGAGGGTGAAGCTGCCGTCGCTGGCCACCAGCGCTGTGCCGAGCACCGAACCATCCGGCGCGGTCACCGTAACGGTGCTCCCAGCCTGGCCCGTACCGGTCAGTGTCACGCCGTTGCTGTTCAAGAGCAGATTAGCGGGTGCCAGCGGAGCGGTAGTGTCTGCCGCCGTTAGCGGAGTGCTGGGAGAAACGTTGACACCATCCGATTGGCTGACTTGCAGCGGCTGACCGTTGGTTTGCGGGCTGTTCAGCGAGACCGAAAATCCACCGTCGCCGTCGACAATTGCGGTGCCCAGAGTGTTGCCGGCCAGGTCCTTGACCGACACCGTAGCGCCGGGCTCGCCGGTACCGGTGAGTGTGCTGCCCGTCGGATCCAGCGCCAGATTCGCCGGTGCGCTGGGGGCTTGGATATCGGGAGCCTGAACCGGCACCCCCGGCGATGCCGACGCCGAGGCGTCGGTCTGCACGACGTTCAAATTCTGGCCGTTGGTCTGGGGCGAGGAAAGATTGATTTCAAAACGACCGTCGTTGCCGACGACAGCGGATCCGAGGACCACGCCGCCTGCGTCAGTGACAGTCACGGTGGCGCCTGGCTGGCCCGCGCCGGTGACCACGGCACCGTTCGCCGAAATGTCGACATCGGAGACCGCCACCGGTGTGCTCAGGTCGGGTGCCGTGACGTTGACCGGTGCCGACGGGTTGCCGTCCGCGTCAGTCTGAATCACTTGCAGTTGTTGCGCATCGGTCTGCGGCGTCGAGAGGTTGACGGTGAAATTGCCGTCGCTGCCGACCGTGCCGGTGCCGATGATATTGCCCGCCGGATCGCGCACGGTGATGGCCGCGCCGGCCTCACCCTGACCGGTCAGCGTCTGTCCCTGGCCATCGAGGGTGACGCCCGTCAGTGGCGCCGGGCCTTGAGTGTCAGGGGTTACATAGGTCAGCGGCGCGGAGGTGTTGCCCGCGCTGTCGCTGGCGCTGATCTGCAGGGTTTCGCCATTGTTCTGTGGCGGGCTCAATTGCACGGTGAAGGTACCGTCGGCGTCGACCACCGCTGAGCCGAGCACATTACCGTTGGCATCGCGCACAGTCACGGTGGAACCGACCTGACCGCGACCTCTCATTTGCGCGCCATTCACGCTCAAATTGATGTTGCTGGGCTGCGTCAGGCCGTCGAGGTCGCCCGCAGTGACGGTCACCGCCGGCGAAGGATTGGCCGCGGCGTCAGTGAGCTGCACTCTGAGTGCTTCACCGTCGATTTGCGCGGCGTTGAGGGGCACCGTGAATGAACCGTCCGCCGCGACCAGTGCCGTACCGAGCACAGTGCCTTGGGCATTGGTCACACTGACCGTGCTGCCGGGTTCACCACGGCCGCTGACAGACAGGCCGTCGCTGCTGACGGATACATCCGTGGCGGCAGCGGGGCCGGTGATGTCCGCTGCGTTGAATGTCACCGCAGGCGATTGCGCGCCGACGCTATTGAGCGCGACGACGCTGATCACTTCACCGTTGGCTTGCGCCGGGCTGAGCGTCACCGTAAAGGTACCGTCAGCGCCGACCGTGGCACGCCCGAGCACGTCGCCATTGGCGGCCCGTACTTCGACCGTGGTGCCGGCCCTGGCGGTACCGCTGAGCTGGCTTCCGTCACTGCTCAGACCGAGATTGGCGGGTGTTTGCGGTTCGACGATCTCCGGTGCGCTGATTGTCGCGCCCGTGGAGATATTTCCGGCCGCATCGACGGCATTGACGGTCAGCGATTGACCGCCGGTTTGTGCAGGGCTGAGTGTCACGCTGAAGGTGCCATCCGCCCCTACCACGGCGCTGGCCAAGAGGCTGCCATCGGCTGCGCGCACTTGAATGGTCGCGCCGGCTTCACCGCTGCCACCGAGTCGCGTGCCATCGGCGCTCACGCTGAGATTGGCCGGAGCGGCAGGCGCAGTGGTGTCCGGCGCGGTCACCGTGCCCGGTGTGGACACATTGCCTGCACCGTCGGTCAGCGTCACGTCGAGGGGTTGGCCGTTGTTTTGCGGAGTGTTCAGATCGATCTGGAATTGCCCGTCGGCACCGACGGTACCGGAGCCCAGCAGATTGCCGGCCGCATCGCGCACCTGCACGACGCTGCCGGGCTCGCCGAATCCAGTCAATGAGCGGCCACCAGCCGACAAGCTCAGACCGGTGGCCGGGGCGGGTGGCGTCGCATCGCCGTTGCCGCCACCACCGCCTCCGCCACCTCCGCCACCGCCCGCAGCCGCCGCCGCGCCGCCCGCGCCCAACAGGCCGAGCCCGGCAATCGCCCATGCGGGGGTGGCGCCGTCAACCACGCCGACACCGGCGATCAACTCGTCGAGCGAGCCTATTTCGTCGAAGGTAAAGCCATTGAAGGGTTCTGCGTTGTAGCGCGCCTGCCACAGGGTGGCGTCATCACCCTGGAACACGATGTCGTTGGCCACACCGTCAGGGCTGGTGACAAAGAAATTGGTGATTTTGATCTGCTCGCCAGACTTCAGATTCAGGATCAAATCCTGACCGCTGCGACTGGTTGAAGCCAGTTGTTCGGGCCGGGCCGGAATTTGTACAACTGAAGGCTGATTGAGCTGAACGTTACCCCAGTTCTGCGCGGTGAGTTGCGAACTGGCTTTGTCGGCAATAACGATGTTGTCCATTACTACTCCCTGTTAGTGCATCGGCGTATGGCCACGGCTATAGGGAGAACCATAGATTGGGAGTGTAAGTATAGGTCGCCTGTTATCTGACAAGGGATTCAGATAATTACAAATGCACAAGTTAAGGCATTGAAAAACATGGTTTTAAAAGATAATGCCGTTGGTCGGAACGTTGGATCCAAGTGATTTTCCGTTGAAACAAAATGTGTCGAATCACAAAAGACTGGCGGTGACCCGAAACCGGCATGGGGAAGTAAGTGATGGCTACGCGACATTAACTTTCGCCCATCATCGATCAGTGCGACGCCTGACTCTATTCGAAAGAATTAATGCCTTGGATCAAGCGTCGAGTCAGAAGCTGTACAGGAAAACCTGGTCAGCCGCGTATGACGCGTCAAAGTGCGGTTTTTTGATTGCATGCAATTTCGTGCGCTTGCTATCGAACGTCGAAGTGATCGAGTGCTGCCCGGCGTCGCTGAAAGAAGACGGTTCAAGGAGGAAATCCTATCCCGCCCATCCCGGTAAGTGCCTGCATTAACACCTATGGTTGATTGTCGGGTTTCGGTTTTACTGCGAAGATTTTCAGTCGTTTTTCTTCTCCCGGCCGCTGCTGGCTACGTTGCGCTGTGGCGGAAGTGGCAGGGGGCTCGATGATCAAACGTTTACCAACGGCTGCGAACGCTATGAATCAAGGCATGCAGGTTCTCTGGAGTGACGCGGAACGCGTGTTCTGTCGCGGTAGACGAGCGTCGGATGCTGGCGCTGTTGCAGTTCTCGTAGCGTCAACCTCGGCTGAGCAGCCGGGTCGCTCCAGTCTGGATCGGTTGGCTCACGAGTACTCACTGAAAGATCAACTCGACAAACGGTGGGCGATACGACCGACAGAGCTGCTGCACGACAATGGTCGAGCGCACCTGATCTATGAGGATCCCGGCGGTGTGGTACTGGCTGAGTTGCTCAGTGCGCCGATGGCTATCGAAACGTTCCTGCAGATATCGATCAGCATTGCGCAAGCGCTGGGCGAAATGCACGGCTGCGGCCTGATTCACAAAGACATCAAACCTGCGCATATTCTCGTCGACTGCCATGATGGGCGGGCGCGGCTTACTGGCTTCGGCCTGGCTTCGCGTCTGCCACGTGAACGGCAGAGCGTGCAATCGCCGCAAGTCCTTGCCGGGACCCTGGCCTATATGGCGCCCGAGCAGACCGGGCGAATGAACCGGTCGGTCGATTCACGCAGCGACCTTTATGCCTTCGGCGTCACGCTCTACCAGATGCTCACCGGATCGCTGCCGTTCAACGCTACCGAGCCAATGGAGTGGCTGCACTGCCATATCGCGCGTACGCCCATGGCGCCGAGCGCGCGGGTCGCCACCGTGCCGCCAGTGCTTTCGTGCATCGTCATGAAGTTGCTGGCGAAAACTGCCGAGGAGCGTTACCAGTCCGCCACAGGTCTCGAAGAGGACCTTCGACGTTGCATGACGCAGTGGCAACGGCAACGGCACATCAACCCGTTTACCCTGGACGAACGAGGTACATTCGGCCGCTTGTCGATACCCGAGAAGCTCTATGGGCGCGACGCCGAAGTCAAGACGCTGGTCAATGCGTTCACGCGCATCGCCGACAACGGGCAGCCTGAGCTGGTATTGGTCTGTGGGTATTCGGGAATCGGTAAATCCTCTGTCGTCAACGAATTGCATCGCGCCCTGGTCCCGGCAAACGGGCTGTTTGCCGGCGGTAAGTTCGATCAATACAAACGCGAAGTGCCCTACGCAACATTGGTGCAAGCCTTTCAAGGGCTGGTGCGCACATTATTGAGCGAGAGCGATGCGCAGGTCGGCACCTGGCGCGACGCTTTGCAGGCCGCGCTCGGTGCCGATGCGCGATTGATGACGGACCTGATCCCTGAACTGAAGTTGATCATGGGTGAGCCCCCGACGCTGGCTGACCTGGAGCCTGTTCTGGCGCAACGACGGTTTTTGAAGGTTATGCGCAGATTTATCGGTGTGTTTGCGCAACGCGAACATCCGCTCGTGCTCTTTCTGGATGATCTGCAATGGCTGGATGGCGCGACGCTGAATTTGCTCGAGGAACTGTTGACGCGCTCGCGGATGGCTCATTTGTTATTGGTCGGGGCCTATCGCAGCAATGAAGTCGACGCCGCGCACCCGTTGACCGCCAGGCTGCAATCAATCAGAGCGGCAGGCGGCAAAGTGCAGGAGATAGTCCTCGCGCCGCTCGCCACTGCACATGTCGAAGCGTTGCTGGTCGACGCGATGCACACAGAACAAACGTCCATTGCGACACTCGCGCGGCTGGTGCTTGAGCGAACCCTGGGTAATCCGTTCTTCGTCATTCGGTTCTTGCAAACCCTCGTCGAGAAAGGCCTGCTTGTTTTCCGCCATGAGGACAGACGCTGGCACTGGGACGCCCAGCTCATTCATGCTCAAGGCTATACCGACAATGTTGTTGACCTGATGGTCGGTAAACTCGTGCAGTTGCCGCCGGCCACACAGCAGGCGCTGCAGGCATTGGCATGTCTTGGGGATACCGCAGGCGTTGACAGCCTGTCTTCTCTGCTTGCCATGCCTGTGCCGCAGGTCCATTCGGCGCTGTGGGCCGCTATCCAGGGTGAATTGATCATTCATCGAGACGACGCCTACGGATTTGCTCATGACCGGATCCAGGAAGCGGCTTATAGATTGATTGCACCGAACGTGCGGGCGCAAAAGCATTTACGGATTGGCCGTTTGCTGCTGGAACAGACACCGGAGCACAAACGCGCCGAGGCGATTTTCGAAATCGTTGGTCAGCTCAATCGCGGTGCGCCGTTAATGGATCAGCAGTCGGAGCGCGTACAACTGGCGCAGCTCAATTGGCTGGCCGGCGAGCGCGCCAGGGCATCTACCGCGTATGCCTCGGCGCTGAAGTATTACTCCCTTGGCGCGGAGCTGCTCGCTCCGGGCTGTCGGGACCCGCATGCAAAGTTGATCTTCGCCCTTGAGTACGGCAAGGCCTTGTGTGAATTCCTCACCCGGCAACTGCGCGCCGCCGAAGCACGTCTGCAGCGGTTGTCCGAGTGCGCCGTCACCGTAGAGGAGCGTACGCAGGTGGCATGTCTACAAGTCGATCTTTACCTGATTCTGGACCAAAGCGAGAACGCGGTGGCGGTGTGTCTGGGATTTCTGCGCCATCTGGGCATCGAGTGGACGCCTCATCCTTCGGACGATGAGGTGCGTGACGAATACCTGCGTATCGGCCGGCAGCTCGGCAGTCGCGGTATCGGATCGTTGATCGATCTGGCACCCATGCAGGACGCCACTGCCCTGGCGGCGCTCGAAGCGCTGACCAAGCTGATAGTCGCAGCGTTGCACATGGATGGAAACCTGCCGGGGCTGGCGATAGGCAGGGCCATCAACCTGAGCATCGAGTTCGGCAACAGCGATGCGTCATGTGTGGCCTATGCCAACGTGTCGCGGATTGCCGGTCGGCGTTTTGCCGATTACCCGGCCGGCCTGGCGTTTGCTGAGTTGGGTTGTCGATTGGTGGAGCTGCGCGGCCTGGAGCGTTATCAGGCGCGTACGCAACTGGCTTTTTTGCTGTTTGCCCAACGCTGGGTGCAGCCGGTGCGCAGTTGTCACGGGCCGTTGCGTCAGGTATTCGAAGTTGCCAACCGGACCGGTGATCTGCCGGTAGGCGCTTTTGCCGGTAACAGTCTGGTGTCGAACATGCTGGCCGCTGGCGAGCCCTTGGCCGAGGTGCAGGCAGAAGCTGAAAGCGGTTTGGCCTATGCCCGCAAAATCGGCTTCGCCGTTGGCATCGACTTTATCGAAACGCAGTTGGCGTTCATCCAGATGCTCCGAGGCCAGACGCAACTCTTCGGAAGTCTCGAATCCGAGCGATCAGCCCCTGGCGATGTGCACAATCTGCGCAACGGAACATCGTTGGTCTCGGCCTGCTGGCGCTCGATTCGCACGTTGCAAGCGCGTTACTTTGCCGGCGACTACGCAGCGGCGACTCGGGCCGGGAACGCCGCGCGGCAGCTGTTGCGCGCCTCACACGGGTTTATTGAAGAAGCCGAGTACGTGTTCTACAGCGCTTTGACCACGGCTGCCCGGTGCAGCACCGCGCCAACGGCCCATCGGCAAGCTGAACTGGAGCTGATCGCGGCTCACCATCAGCAACTGCAAGCGTGGGCCGACCTGTGTAAGCAGAATTACGCCAGCCACGCGATGCTTTTGGGGGCCGAAATAGCCCGCATCGAAGGGCGAGCGCTGCAAGCCGAGCAATACTACGAAACGGCGATTCATTTGGCCCAGGACAGCGGGTTTGTGCACATCGAGGCGCTGGCCAACGAACTGGCGGCGCACTTTTATGCCGAACGTTGCCTGATGAAGATTGCGAGGATGTACCTTCAGGACGCGCGTTATGCCTATCAGCGCTGGGGCGCCGACGGCAAGGTCCGGCAACTGGAAGCCAGCCATGTATTTTTGCAGGCGGAAACGCCGTTGCCCGGCCCGACCAGTACGATCGCTACCCCCGTGGAACAGCTCGATATGGCCACGGTGCTGAAGGTGTCTCAAGCGGCCTCCAGTGAAATCGTTCTGGAGAAGCTGATCGAAATGGTCATGCGCACGGCGATCGAACAGGCGGGCGCCGAGCGCGGTGTGTTGATTCTGCTTGAGGCCGGCGAGCAACGCATCGCGGCCCAGGCAACGACCCGTGATGACGTGACGCAGTTGTCCCTGCGCGATGAGCCGGTCAGTGCCACGCTGATTCCTCAGTCGATCCTGTTACATGTCCTGCGAACCGAGGAGAACCTGTTCCTTGATGACGCCTTGCACGAACCGCCGTTTGCCGCCGACCCGTACGTTCGTGAGCATCACGCCCGGTCGGTGCTGTGCCTGCCGCTGTTGCATCAGGCGCAACTGATAGGCGCCCTGTACCTGGAAAACAATCTGGCACCACGGGTATTCAGCCCCACACGGATCGCCGCGCTGAAACTTGTGGCCTCGCAGGCCGCGATTTCGCTGGTCAATGCGCGTCTGTACCGCGATATCGAAATGCGCGAAGCGAAAATCCGTAGATTGGTCGATGCCGATATTATCGGCATTCTGTTCTGGACGGCCCAAGGGAAGGTGATGGAGGCCAACGACGCGTTTCTGCGCATGGTTGGCTACGAGCGTGAAGATTTGTTATGCGGCCGGGTACGCTGGCGGGATATGACCCCGCCGGAATTTTTGCACATGAGTGAAAACGCGCTTGCGCAAGCACTCGCAACGGGACGCGCAGCCCCCTTCGAGAAGCAGTACTTGCGCAAAGATGGCAGCCGCCTGCCAGTGCTTGTCGGTCTGGCTCTGCTCGAAAGCACACCAGCCAATGGTGTGGCGTTCGTTCTGGACCTGACCGAACGCAAGCAGGCCGAAGCACAACACCGTGAAGGCGAACAGCGCTATCGCGAGATTCAAACGGAACTGGCGCACGCCTGTCGTGTGGCCACGATGGGCCAGCTCGCCGCATCGATTGCGCATGAAGTCAGCCAGCCACTGGCCTCGACACTGGCCAGTGCACAAGCGGCGGTGCGCTGGCTGGCGGCGCAGCCGGCGAATGTCGAGGAAGTGCGCCTGTGTCTGGAGCGTATCGTCAAGGATGCCAATCGCGGCAGTGAAGTGCTGGCGCGCATCCGTGGTCTCATACGCAAAGCGCCGCAGCCCAGGGAACCGGTGAATCTCAATGACGTGATCGGCGAAGTCATTGAAATTACTCGCGGTCAGGCCGACAAAAGTGCCGTTGCGATCCATGTCGACATGCGTGACGATTTGCCCGCCGTCAATGGTGATCGGGTCGAGCTGCAGCAAGTCGTACTCAACCTCATGATGAACGCACTGGAAGCCATGAGCGGCATGGGCGCGGGCCGTCGCGAGTTGCGCATTTGCACTCAGTACGACGAAGCGGGGCAGGTCAGGGTGAGTGTCAGCGACTCTGGACCGGGGTTCGGTTCACAGTCGAACGAGCGCTTGTTCACGCCGTTCTACACCACCAAACCCAGTGGTTTGGGCATGGGCCTGGCGATTTGTCGTTCGACCATCGAGGTGCATGGGGGGCAGCTCTGGGCTTGCGCCAACCAGCCGTGTGGCGCTGTAGTCCAGTTCGTGCTGCCTGCTGAAAGATCGCTTTGACGAAAAAAACGCCCGGCCAAAACATCAATGGCGGGCGTTCGGGAAGTGCCGGCACAACAAGGAGAGCGCCGTGCCGGTCAGGGACGAAACCTCAAGTCAGGCGCTGGCAACGGAGCTCGATGCCAGGCGCAGACGATTGCAACTCAACAAGCGCATGACGTAGCCGAGTTTGATCGCGGTCGGTCCAAGGATCGTCAGAGCATGCGCGGCCACCAGTTGCCCGAGGCGTAGATACGCATCGAGCCAATAGGCGAGGACAATCCCGACGACAAGCATGATCAAGCCGCCGAACAGCAATACATGCGACAACTTCAACACACGCTGCGCACTGTCGAAAAAGCCATACAGGCTGATCATGCCAACCACTCACGCCACAGGAATCGATGGGTCGGCGGCGGCCAGCGCAGCCGCACGATCAGCGGCCGGCGGGTAGATCCACACTGTGTTGATCTGGGTCTTGAGCTCCTTCGCTTCTTGCCCCACCAGTTTCAGCTGACGATCCCAACCCTCGGTGTACACAGCGCCCCAGGCCCCCAGGTCCAGACAGGTGACATACTTGGGCTGGCTGTAGGTCATCGGTTCGACGCCCAGCAAGTCTGCTGCGACGTTGTTGCCGGCATAACGGCCCAGGCTGATCGCGTGCTGGCAGGACATCGCGGCAAAATTGCCAACCGTGTCGGTGGCGGCGTACGCGGTGTCACCGGCGGCGAAGACATCCTTGTGGCCCAACACTTTCAGGTGGCCGTCAACATGCAACCGGCCTTGCAGGTCACGTGTGCCGGCAACCTGTTCGGTGAGCGGGCTGGCTCGGAAACCGACGGTCCAGACCACCGTGCTGGCTTCAATGCGCTGACCATCGGCGAGGGTCACGCCGCCTGCGTCGACCGACACGACCGAGGCGTTGACGATCCATTCCACGCCCAGTTCTTTCGAAGCTTCGACAATCGCAGGGCGAATGCCGTCGCCCAGTGACGCAGCGATCTGCGGCGCGCGGTCTACCACGACCACGCGGATTTTCGCGTCGTCACCCAATGCGGCGCGCAAGCGAGCCGGCATCTCGGTGGCTGTTTCGATCCCCGTAAAGCCACCGCCAGCTACCACTACGGTGTTGCGCGCCGCACTCGGCGGCAGGTTGCTCAATGACTTGATGTGGGCTTCCAGACGCGTGGCTTCTTCAATCTGATCGACATCGAAAGCGTGCTCGATCATGCCCTCCAGTGCCGGACGGATGACCCGACTGCCAGCCGCCAGCACCAGACGGTCATAGCTCAAGGTCCCCTGCGTACCGCTGGCATCGCTGTAGGTGACTTGCTTGTTTTCGGTGTCGATTGTGTCCGCGACGCCTTTGACGAATTTCACCCCGACGGCGTCGAACAACTCGCCCAGCGGCGCCGCCATGGTGTGCACGTCCGGTTCGTAGAAACGCGGACGGATGCGCAGTTCCGCCTGAGGAGCGAGCACGCTGATCAGCACGTCGTTACGATCATGCTGGTCCAACAGGCGGGCGGCGCTCAAGGCGCTCCAGACTCCACCAAATCCTGCGCCAATAACCAGAATGTGCTGTTTCATCGGATGACTCCTGAAGAAAGAATGAATCGTTCATGGGGCTGTCGCTTCGAGTCGGACCATCGTCTGGCCCTGGGAATGCCCTGGCTGCGATCAATCATCGCGGTACGCGTGGCGGTTCGATTCGCTGACGATGATGCTATCGGCGCAGGAGGCGCGTGACACTTCTACCTAGGGTCAGCGGCGCTATGCCTGAGTGTGAGCCGGGTATACCGGGGTATAGGAGGCCGTTGCGGCGGTCAGTCGGGGCGATTGACGATGGCGTCGATGCAGCTGAGGAGTTCGCCACAGGGAAACGGCTTGGGAAACCAGGCCACCGGTGGCGCCGATTGCGCACTGACCTGGGGCGGCGATCCTTGAAAGCCAGTAATGAAAATGACCGGAATATGCAGCCCTCGGGCGCAGAGCTGGTCATACATTTGAATCCCGGACAGGCCGGGCATCTGGATATCCGAGATCAGGCAGCGGGTGTCTGGCGCGGCCGCAGACGCCAGAAATGCCTCAGCCGTGGCGAACAGTTGCACGGTGTAGCCGTTGGACCGCAGCATACTGTCCAGCGCCATGCGCACGGACTCGTCATCATCGACAACCGAAACAACAGCAGTGTGGGCCATTTCTTTCCCTGGGCTCTCTCGGGTAGCCCAGCAAGGACGCCCGCCATGTCGGCAAGATACGCCGCTCTCAAGGGCCGTGTACTTATACGTGTGTATAGAAATCCGCGTGAACTTTCATTCGCTGGCGGTGGCCGCCAGCGAGTCGTCAGCGCGAGAATCGACTGCGATAGTTACGCGGCGTGATCGTCAGGTGACGGAGAAAGGCCGCGCGCATGCGCTCTTCATCACCGAAGCCGCACAATCCGGCGATTTGATCAATGTTGCGCTCAGAGTCCTCGAGCAAGCGTCGCGCCGCTTCAAGGCGCAGCAGTTCCAAAGCCTTTGCAGGGGTCCGGCCGACCTTGTGCTTGTAGACGCGGGCGAAGTTGCGCGGGCTCATTTGCGCCTGGCGGGCCATGGCTTCGACCGTCAGGCGGGGGTCGCCGAGGTGCTCGCTCAGCCACGCGTGCAGGCCATCGAAGTCGCCGCGATCGTTGGTCTGCGATTGCAGCACCTGGCTCAATTGCGCCTGACCGCCGGGCCGCTTGAGAAACACCACCAGTTCCCGCGCGACCTCCAGGGCTACGTCGCGCCCGCAATCGGCTTCGACCAGCGCCAGTGCCATGTCGATGCCGGTAGTCACGCCCGCCGAGGTCCACAGCGTGCCTTGCTGGATAAAGATGGCATCAAGGTCGACATTGATGGTCGGGAAGCCGTTTTTCAGCATGTCGCACATCGCCCAGTGCGTGGTCGCTCGCAGACCGTCAAGCAAGCCGGCGGCAGCCAGCATAAACGTGCCGCTGCACACCGAGGCGACACGCCTGGCCTTGACCGATGTCAGGCGCACCCAGTCGATCAACGCGGCGTTATCGGACAGTGCCTGACGAATATTCGGCGCGCCGGGCACGATCAGCGAATCGATGCAGGCGTCGTCGAACTGACTCAATGTGCTGGTCTGAACCGGAAGGCCTTCGGCGGTGGCGATCAACCCGCCCGCCAGGCTCGCCGTGTGCAGGCTGTAGCCCGACAGACCGCGTAGCGTCATGATTTTCGAGGCGGACCAGAACACGGTCTGTGCGCCGGTCAGATCCAGCAGACCCATTTGCGGATACGCCACGAACACCACAGCGCGCGGATGCGCATTTAGAGGGTCAAGTGAGTGTGTGTCGGCAAGAATCGAGTTCATGAGTCGTTGAAGTTCTGGTGTGGCCAAGGCAGGCAAGGGCGCGGCTTGAAGGTTATAAGGCATAAATTCCGAGCGCGCCAGCCGCCGCAGCTTGGGTAAAACCTCCTCCTGACGACGCGAACAATCTGCAAGCGTGAGGAAGAGGGCGAGCACTCAGCGACAGGCCATGCAGAAACCAGGCACGGCCCGATAGGTATTGACGTTGCCATTGTCCGCTACGCGGTTTTCCAGCAAGCGATCCGACCCTCCTTCAGCCATGCGGTTTTGCTTGAGATGATCGGAACCATCGGCGGCCAGTCCTCGTTCATGCAAACGATCGGCACCGCCCTCGGCGATGCTCTGTTCTGGAGCCTTTTGGAGCGTGTACTGGAGCAGCGGCGCCGGTGCATTTCGATCGCCCTCGGTGCGACCGCCATTGCGCACTTCGGCGGCGTAGATGGTCGATGACTGAGAGCCGATGGCGGTCATCAAGGTAAAGCTGAACAGCAGATTTGCAAGTTTCATTGAGTTCACCCATTTATCGAATGTGGAAGTTCAACGGCACCATGGATTTTAAGGCGACAGGAAAAATCCACACTCATGCAATGGGTTGCTGCGGTACGTCTATGGGTATGAGGCACTTATGCTCAGGTATGGATTCGCAGGAACGCTGTCACTCGCAACTGAAGTTCCCGGTGCAGCGAGCCGGACGGGTAGAGCGCAACTGTTGGGGTTGGCGCAGGGCTGGCGCTTATACATTGGTATGGCTCGCCACCGCCTCGATACTGGTTGAATGAACTGAACAGGCGTTTCTCCTATACCCGCGTATGGTTCTTGCGGGTGTGGTCGCGGTGCACACTCCTGGGCAAGGAGCGCTTGCAGGCGCTCTCTTCAAACATGGGCATTGGCCCGGTGTTTTGCCGTATCACTCAAACAGGAGCGCGATCATGTCAACGTATCTGAACCATTCCCTTGCCCATCAACCCGGCAGCGACCAACAGGCGGCTTCTCGTCAGCCGGTAGGGTCGACCTTCGGCGGCGTGCAGGAACTGGTGCCTTCACGCTATGCATTGCGGGTCGGCGATATTGATGTGGTGGTGATCAGCGACGGTGTGCTGCCGCTACCCACGTCAACCATGTCGACCAATGCCGATCCGGCTGCTCGCGCGGCCTGGTTCAAAGAGATGTACCTGGGCCCGCACGCATTCGACTGGGCGCTGAATGTTCTGGTGGTGCGCAGCGGCGAGCAGATCATCCTGGTCGATGCCGGGCTGGGCGGGCAGTTCCCGGGCTTTCCCCGTGCCGGTCAACTGCCCAAGCGACTGGAGGCGGCCGGCATCGATCTTGGCTCGGTGACGGACGTGGTGGTCACTCACATGCACATGGATCACGTCGGCGGCTTGCTCGTCGATGAGGTGAAAAACCGCTTGCGTCCAGACGTGCGCATCCATGTTTCGGCCACTGAAGTGGCGTTCTGGGAAACGCCGGATTTCACCCAGACCGTCATGCCGTCGCCAGTGCCTGACGTGTTGCGCGCAACCGCCAGACAATTCATCGATACCTATCGCAGCAAAGTGCGAACCTTTGATGATGAATACCAGGTGGCACCGGGTGTAGTGGTGAAACTCACCGGTGGCCACACGCCCGGGCATAGCGTGGTCTACGTGAACTCCGGCGGCGAACGTCTGACCTTCGCTGGCGATGCGCTGTTTCCCGTAGCCTTTGAACACCCCGATTGGCACAACGGCTTCGAGCACGACCCCGAGGAATCGGTGCGTGTGCGGGTGCGCCTGATGCGTGAAGCCGCAGCCAGCGGCGAATGGTTTGTTGCGACTCATTTGCCGTTCCCATCGGTGGGACGCGTGGCCGTTGATGGGGATGCGTTTCGCTGGATCGCCGCGTTCTGGGATTACTGAGTCGCCCATACGCAACCTGTAGCGACGCCGATACGCGGCGTGCGTTTGACCCTGCCTGAAGGTGGATCAAACGCACGCTGCGTGCGCAATTGTCGTACGGAAACGGATTGGCGCGTTCAGCGCCGGCGCTGCAATGCTCGATCGATACAGGCTAACAGCGCCTGGGTATCGAACGGCTTGGAAAAATAGCCTTCCGGCCTTCTGACCCGGGCACTGAACTGCGGCGGCGGCCCCGGCCTTCCTGTGATGAACAGGGTAGGGATATGCACGCTCTTTGCTGCCAGCGCCTCGTACAACTCCACTCCGCACATGCCAGGCATTTGAATATCCGATATCAGGCAGTCGGTATGCGCCGCGCCGCCGGACTGCAGAAACGCAAGCCCGCTGTTATACGTGTTCACGGTATAACCGCAAGATCGCAACAGACTTCCCAGTGATACGAGAATAAGTTCATCGTCATCAACGACGGCAATAACAGCGGAGTCAAGCATGGCGAACCTGATGTCGTTGTCCCGATTATTCATGGAGCAAGCGACTGCTGATCAAATGCAGAAGTCGCGCATGACGGCGCACGCACTCTTGAAAAAGTCTCTTGCTCGCCAGATCGTTGTTGGCTGCGGCACTTTGTTGATGGGCACGTAAACCGTTAACTTCAGCCTGCAGCCGGCTCGTACTCCGCTTTATCTCCGTCAGGTAATCGGCAAAATGGCTGTGTGCAATTTCGTTGAAGCGGTACAGCCCTGCAGGTTCTACGTAGCCACCCAAGTCAACGATACTGATGGCGAGGAACCGGGCATGGTCAGAGGTGGTGCCGGCCAGTTGTTGAAACAGCTGCCGCACAGGCAGAAAACTGACATTGCGCAGCATCTGCTTGAGGTAATCGAACTGCGCCTGAAGGCTCTGCGTCGTGCCAGACATTTGCGCCAGTACTTCGAGGACGTCGATGCGCTCGGCAGTGGATAAGGATGTGTGAGCACCGTATCGACTGATGCGAAACGAGTGGCGGAGCTGGTAAAGCGTTTGAGGTGCATTCATGACAACCGTCTCAGGCTGGCGCTGCGGCGCGGTAAGGGAAGGCCAGCTTAAGTCCCGCCACGCTCGATAACACTCCTACGTGGAGACGGTGTGCTAGTACCTGGGGGCATGACCGTCATACCCGAGTATGGGCATGCGGTTACTGCGTTGAATATTGCGACTGCAGTAACGGGTTCCATTGCGCCTGATTGTCCGGGCGCCGGTAGTACACCACCAGGCGCCTGGCCACCTGCATGGCTACTTCGCGGCCGTGGTCCGCCTCGACCAGTGCCAGAGACAGGTCTATCCCCGCGCTGACGCCCGCCGAGGTCCATACCGGGCCCTGCTCGACAAAGATCGCTTCACGATCCAGTTCGACCTGTGGGAACAGGCGCTCGAACTGATCCGCCATGGCCCAGTGAGTCGCCACCCGCAGGCCGTCGAGCAACCCGGCCCGTGCGAGAAAAAACGCACCGCTGCATACGGAGGTGCTCCGTTCGACTCTGGAATACGCCTTGTGCAACCATTCCACCAGCGGCGAACTGTCAACCAAGGCCTGGCGAATATACGGCGAGCCTGGGACGATCAACGTGTGCATCGGCTCCAGTGTCAGGTCTCCCAGACGAATCGTTTGCACCGTAAGGCCTTCGGCGGTGCGTATCGGCCCCCCTCGCAGGCTCGCGGTATGCAGCGTGTAGCCGGGCAGGCCGAGGTCAGCCAGACGTCGGGTCGCGACCCAGAACACCGTCTGGGCGCCGCTCATGTCAAGCAGACCCATTTGCGGATACGCGACGAAAATGACGCTGCGCGGTTTACCCGGTGTTGCCTGTGGTGTGTCGTGCGAAGTAGTCACTGTTCCAGGCCTTTGTATACGGTTGACGGGGTTGGAAACGCGCAGGGTTCGTGTCTGACGTCATGCAGCGGCAGGGTGAAGCGGAACTGCGTGCCGACCCCTTCGGTGCTGTCCACGCAGATGTGCCCACCGTGGAATTCGATGATTGAACGGCAGATCGACAAGCCCATGCCCAGGCCTGTCGGCTTGGTGGTGAAGAAGGGGTCAAACAACGAAGGAAGAATGTCCTCGGCGATGCCGGCGCCGGAATCGGTGATTTGCAGCACCGCTTCGTTTTGCTGCAGCGAGGTGCTGATGCGCAGCGTGCGGGGCCGGTCGTGGACATTGGCCATGGCCTGGCATGCATTGATGATCAGGTTGATGATCACTTGCTGCAGTTGCACCCGGTCGCCCTTGATCAACGCTTCGGGGGCGCCAAGCTGTGCATGCGGTCGGACCTCGTGCAGAGCGATGTCATGCTGCATCAGCGTCAGCGAGTCCTTGACGATATCGTCGAAGCGCTCGGTGTTGCGCTGTACTTCGCTCTGCCGTGAGAGCGCCCGGATGCAAGTGATCACGTCGGACACTCGTGCAGAGTTCTGTATGACCCGATCCAGCGAACGCCGGGCTTCTTCAAGGTTCGGCTCGGGCCGGTTGATCCAGCGTTTGCAGGATTCGCCGCTGGTGATCACGGCGGCGAGCGGTTGATTGATCTCGTGAGCGATCGAGGCGGCCAACTCGCCCATGGAACTCAACCGCGTCACATGGGCAAGAGTGGCCTGGGAGTGAAACAGCGCCTCTTCCGCTTGCCTGGCGGCCGTGACATCCATCAATGCGCCGACGTATTCGCAACGGCTACCGTGCTTGAACAATGGGCTGGCGATCATTTGCACGAACTTGACCCGGCCGTCGGGCATGACCAGCCGATGCTCCACTTCAATCAGATCCTGATGGCGTGCTGCCTGTTCCAGAACACCGTCAATGAGCGGCAGGTCATCGGGATGAGTCCGGGCCTTGACCATCTTCAGTGTGGGCGTAACGAGGGGTGGGTATTCGAAAATGCGCGACGATTCCTCTGACCACGACACGCTGACGTTGTTTTCTGCGCCGAGGGTGAAACCAACGCTGCCGGTGTGACTGAGTTTCTGCGCACCGATAAAAAACGCTGCGTTGCGTCGCAGCGTCTCGTTCGCCCGCTTGCTGTGCAGCGCAAGCAGGCTGGTGGTGATCAAAGCGATCAGGCAGCGAACAAAAGCGCCGATCAAACCGTGGTCGCGATAGCCTGCGTCGAGGATGAAACTGACGGTCAGATGGATGATGCATCCTGCGGCCACAGCGATGAACAGCGGTACGGGGAAGATGTTGGCAGACATGAAGAGCAGGGTGAAATAGAACAGCGTGGGTGCTACATCAAAGTCCAGGTATGAATGGGTAATGAAAATCGTGCTGCCCACGGCAACGGCTGCCAGCCAGGCAACGCCGTCTGAACAAAAAAGCTGTGCGCGACGTTTGTAGATAGACATTTGTTATTCCGGTTTTTGCGGTCGGACGGCAACGCAACCTGGGGCTGATGCCGGACAAACTGAGTGACGGGCAGAATGACGCAGAAATAAACGTGTCGAGTTGCTCTTGCGCGGCGGCTGTATCACGCATTCAAGAATCGAGCGTGAGCCGCACCCGGGCCGTTCTTGTTATGGGAAATGATGGTAGGGCAAGGGTATGGAGTCGGGCACCGCTACATTGGGTCAATGCAGGCATGTCCAGGTATGGCGCGGCTATACCGAGGTATTAGCCGCGCTGAGTTGCATGGCCGCACCGCGCGGGCAGGCGCTGTCAGCGATTGGCCGACTGCGCGGCGATGGCCTCGGCCATGCGCACCAGATCGGCAAACGAGCGCGCGCCCATCTTGCGCATGGCCTGACCACGATGGATCTTCACGGTGATTTCACTTAGCCCGATCTCTCCCGCGATCTGCTTGTTCATCAGACCGGAAGCCGCCAGCGCCATGACCGTCTGCTCCCGGGGCGTCAACGTGGCGTGGCGCGTACGTAGCTCCTGCGCGTGCCGTCCGGACTCGCGACGCTGCTTGTCGCGGGCATGCGCGGCGCAGACAGCATCGATCAGGTCCTGCTCGCGAAAGGGTTTGGTCAGAAAGTCCACGGCACCGGCCTTCATCGCGCGCACGGTCATGGCGATATCGCCATGCCCGGTGATGAACACAATCGGTACGCTGATGCCGGCAGCCGCCAGCTCGTTCTGGAAATCCAGGCCGCTGCTGCCCTGCAGTCGGACATCGAGCACCAGGCAACTGACGGTGTCCGGACGCGGGTGATTCATGAATTCAGCGACCGAGGCAAACAGCTCGACCTGCAGGCCGATCGAGCGCAACAGGCTCCCGAGCGATTCGCGCAACCCGGCATCGTCGTCGACGATGTAGACCACCGGCTCGCCAGGATTACTGTTGTGGGCGGGATGATTGTTCATTGCTTGTGTTCCCAGGGTTTTGACTGACCGGGCCTGCGCGACACCGACTCGAGAGCTAAAATCGCCAGCTCGATTTTAGCGCTGATCCTGCAAAGCGAATCGATGCCTGACAAAAGGCATTCAATGCGCTTTTCTCCCTTTGGTCGCCAGCGTAACGGGCGCGGGATGGCTGTCGATGCTCCAGACGCAGACATGCGCACGCGTCGATAGTCGTTCGTTTCAGGAGCGAATAAATCGGTTCAGCATGCTAGATGCCCGACGGCGTGACCGGCTAGGACAAAAAACCCGGAAAAACTGCCAGTCGCAGGTGATGCGAGACAGGGATCAGCTGCGCACACAACCGTTCACCTCAGCCCTCTCTGCAGTTTCATACTCAAGTATCAGAGAGCGCACCCAACGCATGAACATCCTGACCTGATGTAGCACAGACGCCTGGCAACCCGGGTCGTAACCTGATCGCTGTCGGTAATACTCAATGGCTGCGTGCCGGGTGGTGAAGTCCATGAACAGAAATGATCTGCGTCGCGTCGACATGAATCTGTTGGTGGTGTTTGAAACGATGATGCATGAGCGCAGTGTTACCCGCGTTGGCGAGAAGCTGTTCCTCGGCCAACCGACGATCAGCGCCGCCCTTGGGCGTTTGCGTCAGTTGTTCGATGATCCGTTGTTCATTCGCGTGGGCAGGGTGATGGAGCCGACGGCGCGAGCGGAGGAAATATTCGCCAACCTGACACCGGCGCTGGATGGCATTGCTGCGGCGGTGAGCCGTTGCCAGTCATTTGAGCCGGGCACCAGTGAGGCGACGTTTCATGTGGGGCTATCCGATGATGTCGAGTACGCGCTGTTGCCGCGTTTGCTTCGGCAACTGCGCATGGAGGCACCGAACATCACTTTGATCGTGCTGCGCGTTGACCAGCAGCAAATGTCGCAACGGCTGTTCAATGGTGAAATTTCCCTGGGTATCAGCCATACGCTCGATCTGCCGGCGAGTGCGCGGCGCAAAAGCCTGCGTACCGTCCGGCCGATGCTATTGCGTGCCGACAACCGCGCCGAGGCAGTGACGCTGCAGGAGTTCTGCCAACGCCCGCACATCGTCGTGTCATCGGTGGGCAACGCGGCTGACGATACCGATCAGGCGTTGAGCCTGTCTGGGCGCCAGCGCAAGGTGGTGTTGACGGTGCCGCAATTCAGCGCATTGCCGAGGTTGCTGGCGCAGAGCGAAATGCTCGCCATTGTTCCCGACTATGTCGCCCGCGCGATGGCGTTGGCCCAAGGTATCCGGGCCGAGGCGGTCCCATTGTCGCTGCCGACGCGAAACCTCTCCATGGCCTGGCGCGGCGCGGCGCACAACGATGTCGGCCAGCGCTGGTTGCGTTCGCGTTGTCAGGCCTGCCTCAGTACGCCCGTCGAGTTGCAGGTGGTGCCGAAATTGTCAGCGCTCCGGCACAGCACTCAGTCTTGGCTGGCGGCGTATTAGCCGGATCAGGCGACTTCGAGCTGACGAATCAAGTCCAGCTGTAAGGGATCATTGAACTTCCATATTCAGTGCCTGTAAGAACTTCATCGTGCTACGGCCACGCACTTGATCTCCACAAGAAGACCCGGTCGAGCCAGCTCCGCGACGCCTATGCAGGTCCATGCACAAGTGCCTCTGGGAAAGACTGCATCCTTCACGCGTCTGAATGTCGGCATGTGCCGGTGAATATCGACATGATAAGTGGTCATTTCCACAACGTCTGCAAATGCGCAGCCACCGGCTTGCAAGACGAGCCGGAGATTTTCCCAGGCTGCCAGAAACTGCTGCTCAGGGTCTTCGATCACGGCTAGTTCCGGCGTGCGGCCCACCTGACCCGCGCAGTAAAGGGTTTTTCCAACCTTTACTGCGGGTGCATAACCGGCCTGCTCACAGAGCAATGTCATGCTGTCTGGAATAATGATCTGACGATCAGTCATGGTCGTGGCGCCTTATGAATAAACGGAAAAAAAATTAACCCAGATGCCAGAGCGGCGTCCATTCGAGTCATCGGCTCCATGATGTTGTAAATAAAACCTGTCTTCATCTCCACCTTCCTCATGATGCGTCGACAAACATTCATGCGAACAAGTAGGGAGCGCGCGGGATTGCTACGGCACTGCCATTGCAGCACTCTCACTGTTCAACTTTGTACGGGGTAAAGCATGGACTGGAGTGATATGCGAGTGTTTCTCGCGGTTGCCCGCACCGGGTCACTGGGTGCTGCCGCCAAGCTGCTCGGGGTCAGCCACCCGACGGTGGGGCGGCGCTTGCAGGTGCTTGAGCAGTCCAGCGGCCAGCCGATTTTCCTTCGCACCGCCCAAGGACTGGTGCTGACCGACAGCGGCGAGAAGGTCCTCAGCCTGGCGCAGGACATGGAGCAAAGTGCCTTGGCCATCGAAAGGCGCCTCGCCGGGGAAAGCGCCCAGCCTGAAGGTGTGTTGCGCATCTCTTGCGCTGACTGGTTCGCCTGCTATGTGTTGGCCCCGGTCCTGCGTGAGCTGGGTCAACGTTATCCATTGATCGTGCCCGAGGTCATCGCCGGGCATCGACTGTTCGACCTGGCGCGTCGCGACGCCGACATCGCGTTTCGAATCGTGCCGTTCACCGAACCGGATATCGTTCACCGCAAACTGACGACCCTGAGCTACGGCTTATACGCGGCCGTCGATGCTCCTGAGCCAAAACCCGAGGGCGAGGGGCTTGGCTTGATCACCATGAGCGTCGCTCAGTCTCATTACCCGGATGTGCAGTGGCTGCAGCAGCGTTACCCGCTGGCTCGTACCGTGTTTACCAGCAGCAGCCGCACCGTCCAGGCGCAAATGTGCGCGCAAGGGCAGGGCGTTGCGGTACTCCCGCGCGCGTTGGGCGATCGGCTGACAGCGCTGCGCCTGATTGATCCGCATGCGCCGCCACCGGGTCGCGATATATGGATGGGTTATCACCAGGACATGCGCCAGATGGACAGCTTGCGCGCCCTTGCCGACCTTGCTGCCAGCATGATCGGCTCATAAGCAGGCCGTTGACTCATTCGGTCGGCTGCATCGCAGCGGTCTGCAATCCGCCAGCCGGCTGGCGCGCCAGGGTAATGCTCAGTCCCGTACCGACTGTCAGGCAGGCCGCCATGCACATTAGCGAGACGGTGAAGGCGTGAGTGATGGCAGCTGCGGCCGTATTCGTTCCCAGCAGGGTGTAAAAAATCCCGCCGATGATCGCCACGCTCAGGGATGTGCTGATTTGCAGGGTGGAACTGGTAATGCCCGCAATCATGCCCGAGTACGCGGGCGCCACACGCCCGGTGATCATGCGCATCAAGGTTGGCAGTGCCAGCCCTTGGCCGAAACCGATCAAGAAGAGACTCACGGCAAGTGGCAGCGCAGCGGGGCTGGCGGTCATTGGCGTCTGTGTCACCAGCGCGGCCAGCAGCACAAGCCCCAGCACTTCCAGTGCCATGCCGACGGGATTCACATAGGCGCCCAGAACACGCCCGAACTGCCTTGTCGAGAGCGGCCCCAGCAAAAATCCGGCGCCGAAAGGCAGGAACACCAGACCCGCATCGAGTGGGCTCGTGCGCAGGGCGCCCTGTAGGTAAATGGAAAACAGCAGGAAAAACACGCCGATCGAGTAGAAGCTCAGCGCGACGAGCAACGCCCGCCCAAGGCCAGGCGCACGTAATGCCGCAGGATCAAGCAACGGTGCGCCGCCTGACTGGCGTAGCCGGGCTTCGTAGCGCCAGAACCACCAGGCCAGCAGTGGCACCGCTGCAAGCGACAGCCAGGCCCACAACGGCCAGCCCGCCTCACGTCCTTCGATCAGCGGCACGATCAGCGCCCCAAGGGTCAGAACAGAAAGTGCCGTTCCGCCCAGATCCAGCCGGGTGGTCTGTCGTGCACGGGTTTCCCTGACCACTGGAATAGCGATCAGGATCACCAGCAACGCAATCGGCAAATTGACCAGAAATATCGCCCGCCAGCCCAGGCCCATCAGGTTGAGCGATATCAAGATCCCGCCCAAGGCCTGGCCGATGACCGACGCCAGGCCAAAGACCGCGCCATACAGGCTCAGCGCCAACGGCTTCTCCGACTCGGGGAATATGGCCTGCACCGAAGCGAGCGCCTGGGGCGCCATGATCGCTGCCGTCACGCCTTGCAGCGAACGCCCGGCGATCAGCATCCACGGCGACTCGGCGAAGCCGCAGATCAGAGAGGCGACTGCAAATCCCACCAGGCCGACGAAGAACATCCTCATGCGGCCGTAGAGGTCACCCAGGCGTCCGCCGGTAATCAGCGTCACCGCATACAACGCCGCGTACGAGGAGATGATCAACTGTTCGGCGGAGGAGGCGGTGCCCAGCGATTGCTGAATCGAGGGCAGCGCCACATTGACGATAAAAAAATCCAGAGGCGGCAAAAACGCACCGACCAACAGGATGGCGAACATCAACCAGCGCCGCGGCTCCGGCGACGATACCTTTTTCGCAGGCATAGGAATCTCCTGTGTGAAACCGCTCGGATTTATGGAAAGGCGTGTTCAGATCTGCGACAGGCCGCCGTCGACCATCAGTTCCACGCCGTTGACATATTTCGCATCGGCCGAGGCCAGGAACAGCGCCGACGAGGCGATTTCTTCCGGCTGGGCCATATACCCCAGCGGCGTGATCTGCTCGACATGCTGGCGCAGTGCGGCAATGTCGCTCTCGCTCATGTTCAAACCGTTATTCATCAGTGGCGTGCGGGTGAACCCAGGGCTCAGGACATTTGCGCGGATCTTGCGACCTTTGAGTTCGTTGGCCCAGGTCCGGGCGAAGGAGCGCACGGCTGCCTTGGAAGCGTTATAGAGGCTCAGCCCTTCCATGCCGTTGCTGGAACAGATAGAAGCCGTCAATACGATCGACGCGCCATTTTTCATCAATGGCAGTAACGTCTGAACCGTAAAGAAGACACCCTTCACATTAATGTCGAACAGCTTGAAGTAAGCCGCTTCGGTGGTTTCGCCCAGCGGGTTCTTTTCACAAATACCCGCGTTGGCAAACACCGCGTCCAACTGATCATCGTGGGCTTCAATCGTCGCTTTCAGCGTGTCCAGATCCGTCTGCCGCGCGACATCGGAAATGACCGCAACGGCCTTATCGCCGAGCCTGACGACCGCCGCCTCCAGCGTGGCTGCAGAACGGCCAGTGATGTAAACCCGTTTCGCACCCTCTGCAATCAACCCCTGCGCAATCGCAAAGCCGATCCCGGTGGAAGCGCCGGTAACGACTGCAACCTGATTGGCGAATTTACCTGACATAGCTGACTCCTCGGTCCTGGGTGTGGATGCGTGTAACCACAGTGGCGGCCATTGTGAGAGGAGTCAGGGGCGGGCGGGACTGCCAGAAATGCACGTTGGTTGTTCAGTTTTGTGGGGGCGCCCTTGAGCGTTCGGTTGAACCCATGAAAAAATCATGTCCGCTGCCCGAGCGCTTATACTCGCTGGGCCGCTTGCAAAACCAATTCGAAAAACAGACGTGTCAGGGCAGACCATGAGCGACAGAACGGACACTCCGAATCAGCCAGTCAGCGACGAGACGCTGGGCGCCCGGCAACCCGTGGCCGTGCTGAACTTGCGCTGGCTGATACTCGCCCTCGTGTTGCTGTCTGTTCTGGCGACGTTGGCCAACAGTCTGATCACCGCCTACCGCGTGCAGCGTGATGCTTTGCTGGACCACGCGCTGCAATCGAACAGCGCCTATGCCGCGAAGGTCGCTTCGAGCCTGTCCGAATTTATTCATTCGGCGCAGAACCATCTGCGGTTTGGCGCCGATGAATTGGGCAAAGCCTGGGGTGATCCCAGCGTCATGCGCGGCGAAGCGCTTCGTCTGCAAAAACAGGACGCCGATTTCAACTCGATCGCCATTGTCGATAGCAATGCCAAGGTGCTGGAGGCGTACCCGGACGCCCTGCAAATCAATGGCTCTACCTTGCACTCGGATGCCATTCGCAACGCCATCGAGGCGAAGCGCTCCTTTATAAGCTCGGCTTACACGTCGTCGGCGGGCAATCTCGTCGTGTTCATTTCCGAACCCGTTTATGACGCTGCCCAGCGTTACGTGGGCATCATCGGCGGCTCGGTTTATCTGCGCGAGGACAACGCACTGCACACCTTGATCAGTCGTCACTTTCATCACGAAGGTACGTTTGCCTTTGTCGCCGATCAGGATCGCCAGTTGCTCTTTCACCCTGACGCGTCGCGCATTGGCGACACACTGGGATGGAGCAAAACCGTGGATGCAGCGTTACGGGGCGAAAGCGGCTCAATGACCGTACGTAATTACAAAGGCGTGCCCATGCTGGCCGGATACGCGCAGGTACCGGGCGCCGGCTGGGCTGTGGTCGCGCAGCAGCCACGGGAGATCAGTCTGGCGCCGCTGGAGACATTGATGCGCGATGTTCTGCGGGGAATGGTGCCTGCCGCAGTGATCGGCTTTGTGCTGATCTGGCTTGGCACCTTGCTGATCTGTCGCCCGTTGAACCAGCTCTCGCTTATCGCCCGACAGTTGTCGGCGCCGCAGGCGACAGAACAGCTTCACCACGTAAAAGCCTGGTACCGCGAGGCGTTTTCCATTCGCCAGGCGATGCTTGCCGGCGTGCAGTTGTTGCAAGCGAAGCTGGGCCGCCTGAGCCAGCAAGCATTTGCCGATCCCATGACCGGTCTGGCCAATCGCAGGGCCATGGATGAGGAACTGCGCGCCCTGGAGCGCGCCGGTCGGACGTATTCGGTGCTGTCGCTGGACATCGACCATTTCAAGCGGGTCAACGACACCTTTGGTCACGACAAGGGCGACCTGGCGATAAAACAGGTCGCACAAACCTTGCAAACCCATTCCCGTGCCGGCGATCTTGCATGCCGGGCAGGGGGAGAGGAGTTCTTGCTGATCCTGCCGGAAACCGACGTTGAATCGGCAAGCATCATCGCTGAGCGAATTCGTCAGGCCATTGCTACCTGCGATATTCCGACCGTGGGGCGCATTACCGCTTCGATCGGTGTGGCAACCTGTGAACATCTGCCAACCACGGCAGAGGTCGTCCTCAAGAAAGCTGACGAATGCCTGTACCGGGCCAAACAGGGCGGACGCAACCGGGTGGAATTCTGCTCACCCATGCCGTCAAGCACGCCCACATGAGCCTCGACCACTGATGCAAATCAGCAATCCCTGCACTTATCGACTGGTTTGTTGATTCTCTGTCGATTCCACGCTAAAAGCAGCATCAGGTGCCGAGCAAACGTCCGGGCCGGCAAACAGCAAGACGTGTCACGGCCCCATCATTCGGACGGTGAAATGAAGCGTTCAAAAATCATGCGGCGGGGAGTACTGCTGACCATCCTCGCGGTGGTCATTCCGTTAGGCATGACGTTCGCGGCTGGGTGGATGCTGTCGATCCATGCCGCACAGGAACGGCTGCAAACGCTGGCTGCGATCGCAAACGATCGCGCCAGCCAGACGTTTGCGCAGGCCACCCAGGCCCTCAAAAGCATCGCCATCACCGATCTGGAGCCCTGCTCGCCACAGGGCGTTGAGCAGATGCGCATGATCGCCATGAACACTTTTTCGGTCGAGTCAGTGGGCTACGAAGAAGATGTATTCGCCTGCACGTCGTGGGGCGCTGCGCCGCCTCGGTCAAAGGCATGGGCAGAAGACTTCGTTACCGACGATGGGGTCAAGGTCTCCCTTGATGCGCACGACGACAACGCGCTGATCAAGCCGATGCTGGCACTGCAATTCGCCGCGTTCAATGTGCTGGTGGACCCTGAACAGTTTCGCGAGGTCGTGCTGGATGAAGGCGTCAGGCTGGCTGTCGGTACGCGGCAGGGTCGCTTGCTGGGGCCGGCAGATTCGAATATGGCAAGCTTCCTCGCCTTGGTGCATCAAGGTCCGACACATGGCCTCAAGGACGGCTTTCTCTACACGCTTGTAGCTCAGGGCAACTTCACCGTCATCGCGGCGATCCCGCGAGAGGAGCTGTTGCGCAGCCTGGTGCAGCAGGTCTTGTATCTGCTGCCGATCGGTCTGGCAATTGCTGTGGGCCTGGTGTTCATGACCCTGCGTTGGTGGCGTCGCAAGCTGTCTCCTCTGGCCGCACTGGAGCGTGCCGTGCAGCGGCACGAATTCATCGTTCACTATCAGCCGATCATTGAGATCGAAACTCAGCACTGCATCGGCGCTGAAGCTTTGGTCCGCTGGCGAAAACCCAACGGCACGCTGATCTATCCGGACGTGTTCATTCCTCTGGCAGAGTCCAGCGGTTTGATTGAAGCGATCACCGACCAAGTGGTCAACAGCGTATTCGAGGATCTTGGCGAGATGCTGGCGCGTGACCGTTCGCTGCATGTGGCGTTGAACCTTGCTGCCGCCGACGTGTGCTCTGGAAGGTTGATACCGGCATTGTTGAACCAGGCCGCTCGCGTCGACGTGCTGCCTTCCCAGATATGGCTCGAAGTGACAGAGCGCAGCCTTATCGATCTGGCGCCAGCGAAGATGACCCTTGAGCGCGCGCGAAGCGCCGGGTTTGTTGTCGCGCTGGATGACTTCGGCACTGGCTATTCGAGTTTGCAGTACCTGCAGCAACTACCGCTGGACGTCCTCAAGATCGACCGCTCCTTTGTCGAGCAGATTGGCGAGGCCGAGCAGAGCAGCCTGTTGATCACGCACGTCATTCAGCTGGGCCACGCGTTGGCGCTGACCCTTGTCGCTGAAGGCGTCGAGGCACCGGCGCAACTGGGCTATTTGCGCGCAAATCAGGTGCGGTATGCGCAAGGATGGCTGTTTGCAAAAGCCATGGATTGCGCAGCGTTCAAAAAGCATTACCTGGAGAGTCGGCCCGGCACAGCAGCACCCGGTATAGAGGGTCATCAGCCCTCTCATCGGGTCTCGCCGGATCTGCAGCATGATTCATCTGGCTAATGGCCGAGATGTTGCTCAAACGTAGCCGCCCGGAGGCGGCCACGGTCATCTCATTTTTCCGTTCGGGTCAGCAACCTTGCGGGGTTTCACCGCGCGCCAGACGAGCGTTGATGTCTTCGATGACTGCCGGTAACTCGACGATCGTGTCGATCAGGTAATGCGGACGAGAGCCTTCGAACATTTTTGTGATACGGGCGCGTTCTTCTGCCAGCTTTTCGGGGCGCAACGCCTTGTACTGCTCGTAAGTCAAACCCAGGGCATTGCCGGAACAGGTCAGCGCGACCGTCCACATGCCGGCACTGCGGCCCTCAAGGATGCCGGGCCAGGTGTCGTCGACCTTGACGCAAGCGGCGACGTCGCTGACCCCCAGGGCAATCACGTTAGCCAGCGCCTGAGCGGGATGTGGGCGGCCATTGGGCACTTCGTCGGTCGCTACCACATGGTCAGCAACGTAGCCATTGTGGCGCGCCAGCTCCACTACTTTGGCCATGACCACGGCCGGATAACCCGAACAGGAGCCGATTTTCAAACCCTGCTCGCGCAGCGCATCGATGGTATCCAGGGCGCCGGAAATCAGCGCCGAGTGCAATGCGATCTTCTCGATTTGCAGCGGCATGAAACGCTCATAAAGCGCGGTGACGTCCTCGTCAGTCGGAAAGCGATCGAACACCGCGCGGTAACGTTCGGCAATCTGTGGCTGGTTGCATAAAGTCCGGATGTGGTCCCACTTTCCCATGCCCATGGGACCGCGTGCTTCCTCCAGCGAAACCGCTACGCCAAACTCAGCGAAGGCTTCGACGAAAATCTGCGTAGGGGCGAACGAGCCGAAATCCACGACGGTGCCGGCCCAGTCCAGAACCACGGCTTGCAGTTGAGCAGGTTGTTGGTAATGCATGGTCAATCTCCACTTTCAGGTAAGGGAAGGCCGTCCCTCTCATTCATGAGAAGTAGGCTTATCGTTTGTTGAAGTGCGTTACAGAATCAGATAACCGGCGTTGAACGGGCGTCGAACAACTCCGCAATCATTGGCCGGTTTCTACGAATACCCAGGCAGCACAAGTGGTAGTCGATGGAAAACGGGTGATTCACAAATGTGATGGGTTTGGTATTGGGGGTTTCGGCGTATTCGACGGCAGAGACAAACCCGATGCCGATGCCCTTGGCGATGGCATGCACGATCGCTTCACGGCTGTTCAACTGCATCACGCAGTTCAGCGAGACGCCGAGGCGCTTGCAGCTTTCTTCCACCAGCTGACGCGTGCGTGAGTTCTTTTCCCGGAGCACCCATTTCTCACTGCTGATCTGCTCGACATGGACCTCTTTCTGGCTTGCCCAGGGGTGGTCTTCGCGCACGACGGCAATGATCGGATAGCGCCGGTACAGTTGCGTATCAAAACGCTCATCGAATTCGGACAGCGCCAGAATCGCTACATCGATGTCGAAGTTGAACAGCCGGTTCAGCGTCTCCTTTTCCGGCGAAAACGAGGTCTCGATTTCAATGTCAGGGTGACGCTGCATCAATTCGTACGTCAGGTTCATCGCGATGGGCGGGGACACCGCACCCAAACGCAGCATGCCTGTCTTGCGTTGCTTGAAGCTCTGTAAGAGTTGCACGGCTTCATCCTCTTGGCCGAACAGGCCCTGGGTGATTGCATAAAGCTTGTGTCCCGCCGAACTCATTTCGATAAAGCGGCCGCGACGATGAAACAGTTCCACGGAAAACTTCTTTTCCAGTGCGTTGACCTGCTCACTGACTGTCGGCTGGCCGACGCTCAGGTATTCGGCGGCGAGCGTGAAGCTGCCGGTCTTCGCTACCGCGTGAAAAGAACGTAGCCACTTGTGGTACTGGTACATAAGAGTTCCCGTTGCCGAACCGCGAATCGATGCTTATCGCCGAATGAACAGCGCGACCACTGCGCTGCACAGGCAGGCGGTTGTGACCACGATGAAGATCAACGACGTGTTACCGGTACTGTCGAGCATACTGCCGATCAGCGGTTCCGCCAGGCCAGCGAACAGATAGGACGAAAAATTCATCACACCGGTTGCCGTGCCTGCACGCTTAGCTCCGACCAGATCGGGACAGAGCGCCCAGAAACTCGACGCAGGGCCGTACACAAAGAACCCGCAGAGGAACAGAGCGACAAGGCCGGTGGCGCTGTGCGGTGCCAACGTCCACATCCACAGACTGGTGGCGGCGCCGAGCACCATGTAGAGCATGATCGCCAGGTAGCGCTTTGAGCCGAACAGTTTGTCCGAGATCCAGCCATTGCTCAGCGCGCCGACGGCCATCCCGACCGGTAGGGCGACGGTGATCCACTTCGGATCGACCAGGCTGTCGCCGGTCTTCCAGTTCGCGCCCAGAAAGTGCACCGGTACCCAGACGATCAGGCCATAGCGTGCGGCGTTCTGAAAACCCAGGGAGACTGCAGCAATGATCAGACGAACGTTTTTCAGCACAGCCTTGTAGCGTTGTGCAGAGGTTTCGATTTCGCCCTGTGCCACTTCGTGACCCTTGTCATCGGCATTGGCGACCCCGGTGTCCACAGGCGGTTCGAAGCCCAGATCCTGCGGACGCTCGCGCGCAACCAGATAGAAAATGATCCCGCCCGCCAGCATCAACAGCACCGGTAAGCGAAAGATCCAGCGCCACTCCAGATGCATCACCTCAAGCACCACGATCGAGGTGACGTAGGACAGTACCGAGGCGCACCCGGCGGCGAACACATACAAGCCATACACCTTGCCGCGCTCGCCGGCACTCCACCAGTTGGAGATAAGCCGACTGCCCGGCGCCCATCCCAATGCCTGGAAATAACCATTGATGCCCCAGGGCAGGATCAGCGCGGCAAAATTGCTTGCGAAACTGGTCACCCAGTTAGCCATGCAGGACAGCACGGCCCCGGCGGTCATGATGCGGCGCCCGCCGTATTTATCGGCCAGGTTGCCGTTGATGGCCTGACCGATGGCATACGCCCACAGCATGACGGCCGATGCCCATCCCAGGTGTTCCTTGGTAAAACCGAATTCGGCCTGGATTCCGGGTATGGCGAAACCGAAGGTTTGCCTGCCGGTGTAGAAAAACAGATAGCAGAACATCGCTGCCAGCAACATGCGCCATTGAGCGACTCGAAATGATGCGGCGTGTCCAGCGAGAGCAGGCATGGTTTGAGCACGATTCATGATCTTTTCCTTATTATTGTTCGCTCTCACCGGAGGGTGTCGGCGGGTGCACTCTTTTCTGAGCGGTGCAGGAAATCGTCGCGACGGGTCACGCCGCTGACAGTGCTTGTCGGTTGTTGGATGCCGGGTTGGCGCTACGCAGCTTTAGCGCCGATAAAGTTCTTGCCCCTGGCGCCCTGCATGGCGAAATCAATCATTTGCTCGGCTTGCTCCGCCGTGACGCCATAGTCGGCAAATTCGGTTTTCACGCCGAGGCTGTGCAGGAATTCACGCAACTGATTCTGGGCCTTGTGCAGATCGTTGCCGAAAATTCGTTGCAGGGTACGGTCACGCGCGGCGTCGTGCCCCCAGGCCATGCCCAGCACCAGCGGCAACGTAAAGGAGCAGGCAATCCCGTGCGGCAAACCGTAACGCAGCGTCATTTCGTAGGAGATGGAGTGGGCGAGGGCGGTTTTGGTGTTGGAAAACGCCAATCCGGCCTTTAGTGCCGCCAGCGCCATGCGCGAACGCAGTTCGCTGTTGGCAAGATCGCGACGCAGCAGCGGCAGGCATTCCAGAATGTCCGCGATGGCGGAGATGGCGAACGTGTCCGAGACCGGATTGGCATTGACGTTCCAGACCGATTCCAGCGCATGAGACAAGGCATCCAGGCCGGTAGAGACGGTGACGCCACCAGGCACGGTCAGCATCAGTTGCGGGTCGATGATCGCGACCTTGGGCCAGGTGCACTCAAGGTGCAGCGAGTACTTTTTGTGGCTGGCCGAATCCCAGATGGTTGCCCAAGGCGTCACCTCGCTGCCGGTGCCCGCGGTGGTGGGCGCCGCGATCAATGCCTTGCTGCGCGCAGGGACGAAGGGCTTGCCGGTGGCCAGTAACGCGAGCAACTCATCAAAGCGGCCCGACTCAGTACCGACGATCAACGCTTTGGCGGTATCGATTGCACTGCCACCACCGACGGCGATGACCGCGTGACATTCGCCGGCTTCCTGCCAGAAACGTTCATAGGTATCACGCAGCTGGGCCACGTCAGGATTAGGCTGAACATCCTCGATCACGTACACCAGGCGGTCGCCCAGCAGGTCCTGGATGCGATCGACCAGTCCCAGCCCTCGCGCCTCGGGAAAGGTCACCAGGGCGACTGTCTGGTGTTCAGTGATGTCGGCCAGTTGATGCAGGCTGCCCCAACCGAATCGTGTATCAACGGGATTGTGAAATCGGGCAATCATGGTGTGTCCCTTGTTTTTGTTGTTGGAAGTGCCTCCATACTCGGGCGGCTTCAACAACAGCTCAAATCGATAATTCGCAGGCATCAATTGGTTGAACCGATAATGACCTGGACGGCTTGCCTGCGATTGTTCAGGTGTGAGCGCCACGTTGGATCGCGTTGCGCAATCGACCCGACAGTGCGTCAGCGATGATTACCATGAGCGTGATAACGATGATGCAGGTGGCCGTTTCCTGATATTTGAAAAGCTTCAGACTGCTTACCAGCTCGAACCCAAGCCCGCCTGCACCGACCATGCCGAGGACGGTCGCCGAGCGTAAATTGACTTCGAAGCGGTACAGCACCACTGCGATCCATGCAGTGATGACCTGCGGCAACACGCCGAACACGATGACTTGTAGGGGGCGCGCACCGGTGGCCTGAAGCGCTTCGATCGGGCCTTGGTCGATTTCTTCTATGCTCTCGGCGAAGAATTTTCCAAGCATGCCCATGCCGTGCAAAGCCAGCGCGAGCACGCCAGGGAAGGGCCCAAGACCTACCGCCGAGACAAATGCCAGAGCCAGAATCAGCTCATTGATGCTGCGAGTGATGTTCAGAAATTGCCGGGTTGCGTGAAAGACCAGGCGGTTGCGGCTCAGGTTGCGCGCCGCGAGAATCGACAGCGGCATGGCCATCAACACGCCGAGCAACGTGCCCCAAATAGCGATTTGCAATGTCTCCACGGCGGGCGCCAGCAGTCGAGGGAGAATGCTCAGGTCGGGTGGGACCGTGCGGGCAAGGAAATCACCGATTTGCGGCAACCCTGCGGCGAGTTCGCCCACGCTTAATTGCGCGCCGGTTGCGCTCCAGTGCAGCGTGAGAATCACCGCCAGTACGATCAATGCGGTGGATAGCCACCCACGCGGTCCGTGAGGCAGGTCCACGGTCCACAGATAACGTTGCTGTTTCATGTTCAAACCCTCACCTGAGCGCGAGGGACTGTCAGCGCCTGCGCTTTTGCGCCGAGGTCCGGCGATTGGGTTGTCTGGCCGGGATAAATGCGCTGAATGTCGTCTTCGTTCATGCTGCAAGCGCTACCGTCAAACACCAGTTTGCCGTGGGCCAGGCCGACGATCCGGTCACCAAACTCTCGGGCGTACTCAATCTGATGCAGGTTGCACAACACCGTGATTCCCAGTTCCCGAGTAGCATCGCGCAAATACTGCAGCACCAGACGCGCAGTCTTTGGGTCGAGACTGGCCACCGGTTCATCCGCCAGAATCACTTTTGGCCGTTGCGCCAAGGCACGTGCGATTCCTACGCGTTGCATCTGCCCGCCGGACAGCGCATCGGTCCGTTGATGGGCTTTGTGCGCAAGCTCTACACGCTCAAGACACTGCATCGCGAGCGCCACGTCCTCACGCCGAAACAGTTGCAGGATCGAGGTCAACGTCGATGCCGCGCCCAGGCATCCGGTGAGCACGTTCTTCAGCACGCTGAGACGCGGCACTACGTTGTGGTGTTGAAAAATCATCGCCACATGACGTCGCAGTCCGATGGTGTCGCGGCAGGCCAGTGCGTCAATACCCGCTACGCAGAGCGTTCCGGTGTCGGCCTGGACCAGGCGGTTGATACAACGCAGCAACGTGGATTTGCCCGCACCGGACTGACCCAGCACCACGACGAATTCTCCTGCCGCGACATCAAGGTCAATCCCACGCAGAACCGGGTTCGTTCCGTAGTGCTTGGTCAGTTGGCGGATACTGATCATTTAAGTCTCCGCAGATCGAGATCGAGCACTTTGGCGGTTTCGCGCACAACGTCATAAGCCGCGTCGGTGGTGGGCTGAAAGCCGTCCAGCTCGCCCTGATCACCCCAAGGCACGTTCTTGATCGATGCCAGTGCCGCAGCGACTTTCTGCTTGAGTGCCGGGTCGAGGCTCCTGCGCCAGACCATCGGCGATTCCGGGATCGGACGAGAACTCCACACCACCTGGAAGTCGTCCTGCTTCACCAGTCCTCGGGCAATGGCATTGGCCAGAATGCGGTCGGCGACAGCGGCGGCATCCACCTTGCCGTTGGCCACAGCGAGGATGCTTGCGTCGTGGGAGCCGGAGAAAATCACACGAGAAAACAGGGTTGCGGGATCAAAACCTGCCTGCTCCAGTCCGGCTTTCGGAAACAGATGGCCCGAGGCAGAGCTGGGGTCAACAAACGCGAAGGTGTGATTCTGCAGGTCCGACAGTTGAGTGATGCCGCTGCCCTTGCGAGCGAGGATCAAACTCTTGTAGGCGCTTTGACCGGTTTTTTTGGTGACGGCGACCGCGAACGCATCGACATCTGCGACCGACGCCGCCAGCACGTACGAGAAAGGGCCGAGATAAGCTACGTCCAGTTTGCCCGCGCGCAGTGCTTCGATAATGCCGTTGTAATCCGTGGCGACGAAGGGTTCGACAGGCATGCCCAGTTTGTCTTCAAGACTGCTGAGCACTTGTTTGCTCGATTCGATCATGGCTTGAGAGTCTTCCGACGGGATCAGGCCAATTCTCAATTTTTCGCCCGCCACCGCTTGGCAGGCAGCGCTGATAGAAAGGCAGGCAACCGCGGCCAGACGCAAAAATCTGCTGAAGTTATTCATGGCATTCCAGAAGTTGTTTGGAGTCGCCACAGGCTAGAAATGTCACGTGACAGTCATAGGATCAATTCAATATGAGTTTTCACAGCCAAGTATTGATGGAGTCTATGGATGTCGACCGCCAGAATGCGTGCCTTCCTAGCCGTGGCGCGTCACGGAAGTTTCAGTGCTGGGGCGCGGGCGCTCGGGCTCAGCCAACCCACGCTCACAACGCAAGTGCAGGGGATGGAGCGCGAATATGATCTCGAGCTGTTTCACCGCCGCGGGCGGCGTATCGAGTTGTCCGATGTAGGTCGCCAGCTATTGCCCATTGCGCAGGCGATGGCGGCACTGGATCTGGACGCGCACAACCTGTTGCGCGACTCTGGCCGGCTCGACAGTGGGCAGCTCAAGCTCGGCGCGGTGGGGCCTTTTCACGTGATCGAGATGGTCGACAATTACCTTCAGGTACACCCGCGCATTGATGTTTCGATACGGGTGGGTAATTCGGCGCAGGTGCTGGCCGACCTGGAGAATTATGTGACGGATATCGCGGTACTCGCCGGCCGGCATGATGACCCGGCACTCTGCGCTGTGCATTACGCGCGCCACGCAATCATCCTGTTTGCCCACCACGAGCATCCTTTCGCCAACCGCGATTCAGTGCGTCTGGAGGAATTGGAGGGGCAGCGGCTGTTGCAGCGGGAGCCTGGCTCCACGACGCGTCTGGTGCTGGAGCAGGCCTTGAAGGCGGCGCACGTTACGCCTCGCATCGCCATGGAAATCGGCAGTCGCGAGGCGTTGCGTGAAGCCGTCGTACGCGGAATCGGGCTTGGGGTTGTCTCTGAGGCGGAGTTCATCGCTGATCCGCGAATCCGCACGATCCGCATCGAAGGGGAACAACTCTTTACCGAAACCTACCTTTATTGCCTGGCCGACCGTCGCTCAAGTCGACTGATCACGTCGTTTTTTGATGTGGTGCTTGCGGCGGGATGATCAGCCGCTCGCCATCCGCGCTCGGCTAGTCCGTCGCCAACAGCTTCTTTACCTGCGCCACAATCTCGGCAATGTCAAAAGGCTTGGCAACTACCACATCAAACAGATCCGAGCGCTCCATGCCGATATGCGCCTGCGCGCCACTCATCAGAATGATCGGCAAATGTTTGACGGAGGGCTGAGCGCGCACGGCTTCGGCGAACTCGAGGCCGTCCATGACCGGCATCATGAAATCAGTGATGACCAGCGCTGGCCGTTCTCGCTCCAGCACGTCGAGTGCTTTCTTGCCATTGCTGGCGGTCACCGTCATGAAGCCTTCATCCTCAAGCGCAAAGCCAAGGATGTCAGCAATCAGATACTCGTCGTCGACTACCAGGATGGTGGTCATGTTATTTCAACCCGCTCGAAGACTTACGATATTGAACCAGGCAATGACTCAGCTGAGGCTGAAGGTTCATTTCTCAAAGCCTTTTCCAGGAACACATCTTGATCACGGATAACCACCTCGAACCGCGATGGGTTATAGGCGCTATCGCGTACCTTAAGAATGGAAAGCGTCCTGCGAAGTTCAGCGTGATGCTCAAAGAAACGCATGAGGATCAGGTTGTCGACAATACTGGACAGGTCAGAGTTCGGTGAGCTCACCTCGGAACCGAACAAATCGCGCATTTCCCACGAGGCGAACACCGTAACGCCTCTGGATCGCAGCTCGTTCATCAGCGCACTGTAGAAGTCGGTGATGCGTTCCGGGGTGGTGGAAACCCTGGTCATGCCGCTCAGGCTATCGATGAACAAGCGCTTGATGCCTTTTTCATCGACGATGCTCAGCAGTCGCGCGCCGAGGCCATCCAGCAAACCCTCGGTGGTCGGTTGCCAGGCAATGCTCAGCGCACCGCTGTGTTCCATGTCTTCAATGTTGATGCCGAGCGATTGGCCTTTCAGGCGCAGGCGCTGCGGGCTTTCATAGAAGCCGAAATGCAGGCCCGGCGCTTCGGGCGTCGACTGCGCCAGAAATTTCAGCCCCAGGGTGGTTTTTCCGATCCCTGAAGGCCCCATGACCAGCGACACGCTGGAGCTATATAGTCCGCCGCCGAGGATCTCATCCAGTGACGCAATGCCGCTGGGAATGCGCGTCATGTCGGCGCTGTCCGGGGCGGAAGGGCGTTTGTACAGACTTTCAAGGCGTGGATAGACGACGAGGCCGTCGTCGGTGATTTCACACTCGTGCAAACCGGTCAACGCGCCGCTGCCGCGGGTCTTGCGCAAGTGAATGCGGCGCACCGAGCGCGTGCCGAACAGTTCTTCGCCCATTTCGATGACGCCGTCGACCATCGTGTGTTCGGGGCTGCCGTCGTCAAGGCGCGAGCTGGTGAGAAACAGCACGGTGCAACCGGCGAACGCCGCGTGGCCTTGCAGCTCGGAAATGAATTTTTTCGTGTCGATAGGCGAGTCGGCTTTGGAGCGCGCATTGAGCAAACCGTCGACGACCATGACCGTGGCTTTCTGCCGGCTGATTTCGCGCCTGAGCAGTTTCACCACCTCGTCGAGGCCTTCGTTCTCCAGCGTATCGAATGCGCTGACGAATTGTATTTCTGCACCCACTCGAGAAGCGTCGAAAAAACTCATCGTCGACAGAAACTGGAACAGCCGGTCGTGCGACTCGGCCAGCAACGTGGCGACCAGAACGCGACCGCCGTTGCGGGCATGATGGAACCCCAGCTGATTGGCGAGGATGGTTTTGCCCGAGCCCGGACGCCCTTGAATGATGTATGAAGCACCCGCGACCAGGCCTCCCTGAAGCAGCGCGTCGAGCCCTTCGATTCCGCTCTGAAGGCGTTTTAGCTTTTCCACAATGCGACCCTGATCTGAAAAAACAGGCTTCTTAAGCCGGATGGATGAAATGCTAACGTCATTTCCATCCGGAGACCATTGCGGTTGAGGGAAAAGTAGCGCTGGAAGTTCCGCTGCGCGATCAAGCAGAAACAGACCCGACGCGCGGCGCCGGATCTGTTATTTGTCGAAGCAACAACCTTTTGAGCAAGCCCTGCTTTCGGGCGACCGTATCGTTTAGTGCGATGAACCGGTGGCGCTGGCCTGGGCCGCTTCAATGATCAGCGCGGTGACTTTCTGCGGGTTGGACGTCATCACCACATGGGACGCACCCTGGACGGTAACGGTCTTTTTCGAACCCGCGCGATCGGCCATGAACTTCAGCGCCGCCTCAGGAATGTTTTTATCCGCCGAACCGTAGATGAACCACGACGGCAGTTTTTTCCACGCCGGTTCGCCAGACCCTTCCTTCAACGCAGCCTCGCTGATCGGCCGTTGTGTAGCGGCCATCAATGCCGACTCGGCGGCGGGTACATCGGCGGCAAATTGCTGACCGAATTTGTCCTGCTGAATGTAGAGATCCTTATTGCCGTCCTTCAACAGCACCGGGGCGGCGAGGGTCGGGCCAAGGGTGCCTCCCGGATAGCGACCGGACAGCTCGATGGCGGTTTCGCCCTTGTCCGGCGCAAAGGCTGCGACATACACAAGCGCTTTGACTTTAGGGTTGTCGTGGACTGCGTTGGTGATCACCGAGCCGCCGTACGAATGGCCAACGAGGACTACCGGACCGGCGGTGTGCTCGACAATATCGGCGACATAATCCGAGTCCTGCTTGACGCCACGCAACGGGTTGGCCGCGGCAACGACGGGATATCCCTGTTTCAGCAACTGCGCGGCAACCCCATTCCAGCTGGACGATTCGGCGAATGCACCATGAACCAGCACGACTGTCGGCTTGGCGGCGCCGGGTTCGATGGCCGCAGTGCTGTGCAAAGAGGTCAGTGCCAATGCCGCGGTGATGGTGACAGCCAAAAGCGATTTGATATTGCGCATGATCATTCCTTTTTTCATTGGTTGGAGACAGCTGGAAAACACATGGTTTTTCTGGCAATCGGAATGACTGCCGCTGAAAAATGCATTGTCAGGGCTCGCTGTTCGGGGATCCGGTGGCGAGTCGATGGGGAGAATTCTTGCAGGGGCATGTATACCGGCTATGTTCGATAACCGGCAGTTATGCGTTGTTTTGAGTCTGTAAAGGCGCTGGATACAGTGGCTTACAAACGCGAGCCACTGTATCCGGCCGATAGTGGCCGCCGTCGACGTGTAGCCCGCGCGGGCTAGGGATGGACGCCGATGTCGAGGGTGACGCAGAGACCGCCACCGTCGCGGTTGCGCAACGTCAGTGAACCACCAATTGCGATGGCCAGTTGCTGAGCGATGGCCAGGCCTAAACCGGTACCGCCTGTGCTGCGGCTGCGGGAGTTTTCCACTCGATAGAACGGCTTGACCACGTCTGCCAGAACCTCTTCGGGAATGCCTTGTCCCCGATCCAGCACACTGATCGAAACGCCGCTGCCTGCGTTTGTACTGACTTGCACTTCGGCGGTGCCAGCGTACTTCAGCGCGTTGTCCACCAGATTCACCAGAATACGGCGCAGGGCATGCGGTCTGGTTTCGATGACCGCGCCGTTCTTGCCGCTCAGGCTGACCTCTCGACCGGTGTCCTGGTAGTCGCAGACCAGACTGTCGAGAAAGGCGTCCAGACTGATGCGGCAACTGGCCTCGGTCGCGCCATGAACGCTGCGAGCATAGGCGACACCCTCGCGCACCAGATGCTCGATTTCGTTGAGGTCATTGCCCAGTTTGTCTTTCTCTGCCGAATCCTCCATGAACTCAGCGCGCAGTTTCATGCGGGTGATGGGCGTCTGCAGGTCATGGGAAATGGCCGCCAGCAATTGCATGCGCTCTTTGAGGTAAGCGGCGATCCGCGCCTGCATGCTGTTGAAGGCGCGGGCAGCGTAGGCCACTTCGCGCGGGCCGCTTTCATCCAGATGCATCGGATGCGCGTTCGGATCAAGATTCTCCACCGCCTCGGCCAGACGGCTGAGCGGGCGTATCGCGATGCGCACGGCAAGCCAGGTGCAGCCGATCATCAACACCAATTGAGCCAACAGGGCGAACGGCAACCAGGGCGACAAAGGCCTGACAGAAGGGCGCACGTCGATGGTGACCGGGCTACCGTCGGACAGTCGCAGCTGCGCCTGAAAGTGCGGACGTGGGCCGGGGATTTCGACAAAGCTCAGCGCATAGTCGCGGCCCAGGGCGACTTGCAGTGATTGCGCTGCAGTCCCGGCCAGATCATTCGAGGTCAGCGGACTTCCGGCATCATGCTCGCGCAGCAAATAGTCGTAGTTGCGCCGCTGCAGGCGCTGGGTCCAGGCCGGACGCTCAGCCGCAGGCAAGCGGTCGAGGATGGCGATGGAGGTCGCGGTGTCGTGTTCGAAATTGCCCAGCATGGCCGTCTTGGTGCTTTCGTAGCGTTCGTAATACTGGGCTGCGAACATCAGCGACTGGGCGAGTATCAGGCCGACAAGAAACACCAGCCACAGCCGCGATGCCAGCGTTTGAGGCCACTGCAAGGCGAGTTTCATGCTTGCTCCTCGAGCACTTCGACCGCATACGTAAAGACGTAGCCTTCATTGCGCACGGTCTTCAAGTACAGCGGTTCGCGCGCGTCATCGAGCAAACGCTGACGCACGCGGCTGACCAGCAAATCGATCGACCGGTCGAAGATGTCCGCGTCACGGCCCTGGGTCAGATTGAGCAATTGGTCACGACTCAGTACCCGCTGCGGATGATCAAGAAACACCCGCAGCAGCCTGTACTCGGCGCCGCTCAACGAGACCAGCGTGTCGTCTTCATCGAGCAGATGGCGAGCGGTGGTGTCGAGGCGCCAGCGCCCGAACTTGAGCTTCCGGCCGCTTTCACTGACCACAAAGTTAGGCGGCAGCATGCGCGTACGGCGCAGAACGGCATTGATCCGTGCGAGCAGTTCGCGCGCAGCGAAAGGTTTGGCCAGGTAATCGTCGGCGCCCATTTCCAGACCAATGATGCGATCGGTCTCGTCGCTGCGCGCGGTCAACATCAGCACCGGCGTTGCCTTGTGCTTGCCGACGCGAAGTTCACGGCACAGCAGCAGCCCGTCATCGCCCGGCATCATGATGTCGAGTACGATCAGATCCACCTTGTTGGTTTCCAGAAACGCCCGCATCTGACGGCCATCCGCAACCACGGTGGTGCGCAGGCCGTTCTTGTTGAGGTAATTGCCAACCAGTTCCCTGATCTCGCGATCATCATCCACGATCAATACATGATCGACATGTTCCATTCCCTGCTCTCCAACATGAGCGCAACTGTTGCGCGGCCTGGCGATGTCCGATTGCCCGTTTGAAGAGGCCCGTACGCGGACGGCAACAGTCCGGCGAGGCGCCAACGGCAACAAGGGAGGTCGCGGATTTACAGCGCGCGTATTACGCCGTCAAACGCTGATGGCCGTCCAGTTTTTTAGGGGTGGGGCGGTTTCTTGTTTGAGCACGATCGGGTGCGGCCGCCTGTTGAATGCGAGTTGGCGGATTGGTGGTGCGGAGTTTGGATTTGAAGTGAGGAGGAGGGGCGGAAATGCCCGAACAGAGGAGAAAACGATCCATACACACTTCTGGGGAGCTTCGTATGCCAGAAACGACAAAGCCCTGAATAATCGGGGCTTTGTCGGTACAGAATAGACCGCAATGGGGCGCAAGCGCTTATTGACGGACGTCTGGCTCTGGCCGGTCTGTGCCATTCGTGGAGGGCAGAAAACGGCCAGGTGTGGCCTGTCAATTAAAGGCGCTTTTGTCCGAAAAGCACCATCTAAAAAAAGCCGAAATCAACCTCGTCAGCCTGGAGTTTCTCTCGGCTTGGATTCAGTAATGACTACAGCGGCCTATACGCGCTGCAAAAAAGTTTCGGAAATGAGACCAAAAGTACAAGAGCACTCGAAAAATCTCGTTGAACGAAATCCTCACCTCGGGCATCCTTCACCGCGATTTTTCAAGGACGATTCACTTCTATGCCTGCCCCACGTACGGAAGCGCTTCCGCGCCGGCACTTCTCATATACGCCCCCGCATTTCAGAACTGTAAGCCATCCCTGCTTGGGCGACGGCTACGTCGAGGTGCTGCTCGTAAAAACACCTATCGTCTAACGCAAATTGCGTCCCCATGCTCGCGTGACAATCACGAGCCCGCCACTGACATTTCGAAACGGAACCTTCCATGAGTGGAAAACCAGCTGCTCGCGTCTCAGATCCCACCAGTTGCCCACTTCCAGGACACGGTACCAATCCTATTGCCAGCGGCTCGCCGAACGTATTCTTCGACGGCCTCGCAGCTGCTCGCATGACCGACAAATCCGCATGTGGTAGCCCGATTACCGGGGGCGTCAGTTCGACTGTATTCATCAACGGCCTGAACGCCGCGACAATAGACAGCACCGGGGGCCATGGCAACATTGTCATTGGCGGTTCCGGCACCGTCATCATCGGCGACACCGTTGTATCAGCGCCCTTCAGCGGTTTACTGCCAATGCCGGTGCACTTCAGCGACAAGATCAAACTGGTCGACGGCACGACTGGCGAGCCAATGCCTAATCACGGTTATGCCATCCAACGTGAGGATGGAAGCCTGGAACATGGCGTTAGCGACTTAATGGGCTTCACCCATATGGTGAGTTCGCACTTGGCAGAAACCATCAAAATCTTTCTGGAAGACTAAGTAATGGCCGCAGAGCAGATTGTTCTTCCAAACGGCAACACCGCAAGCCTGGCAGCAACGAAAACATTGACCGCTGCAAATGATTCAACCGTAAAAGCAGTACCAGTTCCGGAAAAGAAAGCCATCGTTTTCTTTATCGGTGGCGCCGCAGACCAGGAAAAGTATTACTTTCAAGGTGCCTATCACAACATCGATGCCGCAAAAAATCTGCTCGACAACAGAATAAGCCCGCACGCAAAACTGAAGCCCAAATACACAAGCTGGGCCAGAGGCTACAACGACGCCAAAGGCTCCGGCGACATCAAGACCAATTTCATCGATAAAATACCCAGCAAATCAAGCCCGGTATATATCGTGGGTCACAGTTTGGGGGGATGGAACGGAGCACATCTTTCAAAAATTTTATCTGAAGCGGGTTACACCATTAAATTTCTGGTGACACTCGACCCTGTCGGCGAAGGCTTTTGGGTATGGCTGGGCTCGGATATTTACATGTCAGAGCCGCAACCTGTCGCAGAGTCCTGGATTAACATTCGAGCCAACTCAAGCAAACCCGACTCTTCTGACAGCGTCGCCGATTTCGGCGAGCGCTGGAATATAAAGTCCGGTCCGACCATGAACAAGACCATCGACATCCACCACGCCTCTGCAGACTGGATGTTCATTCAACCTGTTCAGGAAACAAAGTCAGCACTCGATCTGGTTTTTGATTCCATCAATGGTATTTTCGGCCAATGAATAAATATCGCGGCTTTGTTTGCCTGACATTACTTCTCTGCGCTGGCTGTGTGAAAACAGCCAACATCCCTCCCGCAGACCTCACTTTGTCGTCTTTTGAATTAGGGCCGAATAATCTTTTTACTGTGAAATTCACTTCAACAATAGATTTGGTTAACGCATTCAATGATTTCGAAAACTCTAATCAGCTCACACCAACGCTGATCTGCTCGTTAGACGGCGATATGGATTTTTCGTCCGAGCATTCAATCAATATAAAGGCTGAAGGTCTGGTGAATGCGATCAGCCAAACCAGACCAAATTACACTTTCACGTCAGAACTTGTTTTTTACAATACAAGACCCGATGGGACGCAACTCGATCTGAATGATTACGAAGCCGTCCGGCCGCTTCTAGTCAATAAAGCTCTCATACCCTGCAAGGTACGCATTACCGCGTATGGCTATAAAACCTATTACACGAAGTCATTGATCATTCCTACCACGAAACTGCGAGAGCAGATATTCAAAAAACCTTAGCTTTTTTAGATAGCACTGAAGCAAGGAATTAGGAGAGCAGCCAACCCCATCGTAAGAATTTACTTGCCTTTAGGTGGTGCGTTACCGCGGCCGTCTCCCGAGGGCTTCCCTGTTTTGCTTGGCAGATTAGCTACCAATGGCGCTTTCGAGCCACCCGATTTACTTGCTGGTACTGAACCACTTTTACCGCCGCCTGATTTCGACATCGCCATCTCCTTGGTTACGCGAGGGAGGGTTGCCGGGTAACGGTAGTAGGTTTTGAGGTGGACGCGAATTTCGTTGGGCAGGACGCCGGAGAAGGGCGCCAATCATTATGATTGTGGAGCGCGTCCCTAAAAGTTATGGAACGCTTCTTTCAAGGAGAAAATCTTTGAGCCTGCCAGAAACGACAAAGCCCTGAATAATCAGGGCTTTGTCGGTACCAAATATGGCGGAGGCGATGGGATTCGAACTCATGGACCTGTTACAGTCGACGGTTTTCAAGACCGATATGCAAAGCCAGTGAAACCGGGGCCTGTAGCCGCTTTTCGTTACGATACGTTTATTTTTTGACATCTCTACAGCCCGCATTCTCCAAGGGCCGGATTTTGAGTTTTGTAACGGTTTTTGAGGCTATTTCGATGGCTTGGCAATGGCGCCAATTCGTCGATAGACGCGCTCGGTAATGTCTCCTTTGGTGTGCCCCAAGAGTAGGCTCGCATCGCCGACGTCGAGGATCTCCGACGCCGCTTTCGGCCTGATGTCTCTGAACTGGAAGCCTCCGATTTTCTCAGCCAGCTGAACATCGCCTTTTTCTTCAGCTTCTTTCTTGGCCCTTTCTCTGGCGTCGTCCCATCGATCGCGAAGCATCTTCGCTGTCATCCGCTTGCCGCGTGCGCTCACGATCAAATAGCTGCAAATGTGCTGAGCATTGCGCTCGGCCATTTTCCCGATCAACAGGCCCAGACTGTTTGGCTCATCACCGTCAGTTATCTGAATACGCAGCTTTTTGTGTGTCTTGTTCTGCTGCACACCCAAGTAATTTCCCTCGACATCGTCCTTCCTCATGACCAGGACATCTGCCGGTCTTTGCCCGGTCAGATAAGCCAAGTCCATCGCGTCCTTCAGTTCTTGAGCTGCCTTCATGTAAACAGCATCCCAAACCACATCATTTGCGTAATAGTCCCTCGGCGTTTCCTTGTTTTTGCGTACGCCCTGGCAGGGATTTTCTTTGGTCGTCAGTCCCCATTCCCGAGCAATATTGAACACGTGGGAGAGGGTGGCAATCTCGCGATTCGCGCGAACCTTGGCGGTCCGCGCGTCGCGGTACCCGGCGATAGTTGCAGGAGTGATTGAGTCGATAGGAGCGCTGTCGAACATCGGCCGAAGTTGCTTGATCTCCGCCAGATTGTCCTTCTGCGTCCGTGCCGCTTTCTTCGATACGATGTCGCGGATATAGCGGTCGAAGATGCCTTTCATAGTGCGCAGATCAAGCGGCTTTTCCTTCGCCTCCAGCTCCGCCCATTTGACCCTGGCCAAGTCCAGATCCTTGCCCAGCGGGATCGCCTTACCTGCCATATCCAGATAGTAATAGGCGATCCAAACCTTTCCGCTTTTTCGTGTTCGTGTCCACTTGTACATTCGAGGCGGCAAGCAGCGTGTGTCGGCCTTGCGGGGGCGCATATCAGTTCACTCGCGAGTAGTCTGGTGTCCATACCGGTGTAGCCGGCGGTGGGTTCGTATCGGCGATCGTAGTGCTGATCATGCCCAGCTTCATGCGGGCATACATGCGGCCCACCAGCGGGCGCTTGCCGCGGCTTTCGACGAACACCCACTGGCGATTAATCAGCCAGCGGCGCTGGTAGGCCCTGGCCTTGTAGCCGGTGAGTTCGGCCAGCTCCTCGTCGGAGAGGATTTCTGTTTCCATTGTGATGCTCCATTGCGGCGCGAGGCGGCAGAAGATGGTTGATATTGGGTGGTTGCGCTTGGGCTACAGTTGATCGATGCGCAACTGATGCGGAGCATTCGGATGTTCAACAAGTATCCCGAGCAAAAGCAAAGCCGGACGGTACTGGGGGCGCTCGGTGCCGCACTCCTGACGCTGGGATTATTTCTGGTCGTCATCGATGCGGTTGGTGGGTTTATTTTCGTAGTCGCGGGAGGCTGCCTTGTCATGCTGGCGTGGGTGGCGAGTGAGCGAGGATTCGAGAGAATGCTGCGAGTGCTGAACTGGTTATGAGAGAGTGATTCCCCGCAGTACGGCCGCACACGGGCAGGTTGTTGAGTTGGGTGATGTATTACAGGTACTGGCGTTTAATGCGATCGGCGATGCCTTCAAGCTTTTCCGCCATGTACCGCATGTCGTTGTTATCGCGGCGGGAGACGACGCCCGATCGCCCAACGTTGCGACCGTCGATGATCCAGGCTGCTAAGAGGATGATTGCGGATTCGAGCCGACGCCGAAGCCAGCCGGTGTGTGGGACAACCTTCATCGCCACGGCCCCCTGCAGATCAGGGAGGCCATGTAGAGCGGGGCGAAGATCATGGCGTCACCTCGCGGCGCGCCCACTGCACGTAGGGGCCATCGTCCGTGTCGAAGATGCCAAGCAGGAACCAGTCATCGGCTGACGGCGTCTTTGGCTCCCACCCTAAGCAATGAGCCGCATCGTCTTCCCAGTAGGGATGGGATTCCAAGGCGGAGTCCATGTGCGAGCCAGTTACCTTCAGCCCTTGGGCTTCGAGCCATGATCGCCACGCTTCGGCGTCTTCGTCGAAGTCCGGAATGTTTGGGTGATACCAGTACCCGTCTTCATCGCGCACGACATCGACGGGGCCAATCAATTTTTCTTCAGGCATGACTTCGTCCTTGCCGCTAAAGCGGCTGACTTTGAAGGGGAGGGAGTTACATCGAGTAGGGGAAGGATGCTATTAAATCGTGGGCAAAAAATAAGCCCGCCAGAGCGAGCTTATTTGATTTAGTGGGCTGGAGTTAAAAACTAAGCGTTACTGTAAATTTCTTTAGTGAAATAATCAGAGCTTTTTTCAACTTCAGATTCAACCCACTCGCGGGGAAAAGATCCGCTCTGCTTTGAGCTCTGAATAATGCAGTCTTCAAAGCTCAAGCTTTCGGAAATTATGCCCATATTAATGGAGGGGGCTGCACCACTAGGCCGGCCAATCCGGAAAACCTATCTTCCTTCTTTTTCACTTTGTACCCTCCATTAGTGAAATCATGTGACGCTCGATATACATAGACAATATCTTTGCAACTGTCAGGGTAAATACTTTATCACGCTCCCACGAAAATTGGGAAACATGATTGCTTGTGAATACTAGCACACCTAATGGTTTGTTTCCACCCAATACATTGTAAGAATCCTTTATTGGTACGGAAATGAATGATCTGTAGTTCTTTTTATCAGATTCAATGGTGGCGCTATCAGAAAGCTCTGAACTTATCGCTATATCCTGACAAATTTTCGCTTCGCCTTGAATGTACGCAAGCCCTACGTGTCCGAACCCAGGCTTCCAGCGTCTATTGGATGTAGGAAGTCGATTGTCGTGGCTGCGCCATTTTATAAAAAGTTCTTCGCTTTTATCGTCATACATATATAGTGCGAAGTTGTATAGGGAGTCGCCTTTATATCCAAATAATTGTGTGCGGTGATCAACCAAGTGCCATAAGATTCGATTGAGCCCTGTTTCCCAGTCTTTAAGGCCTTGTGCAAAGGGATAATCGGCTGGACGTGATCGAACCTCATCTATTAAAGACTCTAGTTCCAGTGTCATTAAGTATGTGACGCCCTGCTGCGTTTTAGATATTTCATAAACCGTTTTGGCTTTGGGTATTATCTCTGATTTGTACTTTTCAGTCTCCGCTATTGCTTCTTCAACGGCAAGAGTTGTCGATCTTCTGTTTCCAGCATAAAAAATTATGATCGCAAAAATAATGTGAACTGTGATGGAGATGGAGTAAAGAGTTATTTCTGTTGAGGTGAAGTTCTGACTAGCAAATAGCTTGCTGGCAAATAAACCGATTACCAGTGGCGCAATTAATGTCATCCATGTATTGGCGCAAAATATACTAGCCGAGACAATGCTGTCTTCAATGTTTCTATTTGCATGATTTACTTGTTTTAGATCCATTTGCTGTAACTCTGATGGCTTATCTATGGCTTTATGGTTTACGAGCGAGGTTAAGTCAAGCTATACGTGGGGGCGATTTTTGTAAGTGTGCCTGTGCAGCGCGAGGATGGTACGGTCTCGTTGTTGACTGTAGCTTGTGCCGGGGCACACCCGGGCGTTGGAGGGTGGGTTTTGCTGAGATGAGGGTTTGACCTTGGCCTTGCGCTGTGGACTGTCAGTGCCATACTCAAGGATTGGAAAGCGGTGATACATGCAAAGGATGACTATGGCGAAGATGAGTTTTCACGATCTGCTTAATGCTCAAATTGGTTCAATTGTTTCGAAGAGGGAGTTATATGATCTCATTCAATATTCGAAGGTGCCGGGTTCTGAGTATTGGAGTGGTGAAGACCTGGTTATTAATAATACTCCTCAGCAAGGTATAAATTGGGTTGGAACGCTTCCTTTCCTTGCGGGAGTTTTGGTTAAGGTTCGGTCCGGTAGTTATAGCCATGATGGTTGGCAGGACACTGAAAAAGATCTTTATCGCTATTCGTTTAAGGCTCGAAAAGGTGTAGTGTCGCTAAAAGAAAAGGCAAATCTTGCTTTGCTGAATCAGCCCGAGTTTGGTTATCCAGTGGTTCTTTACAGCGAGCGAAAAAGCAATTGGGTTTTGGAAGGTGTATTCAGCTTGGTCGAGTGCGCCGACGAATATGTCGTTCTAGGTCGCCGTGCCGCAGCCTCTGCACTTTTAAAAAGGTCGGCCAAGGCTTTATGGAAGGTGGTAAAAGATATGTTACCCATTTGTTATCGGAGCGTAACACTCAAATAGTTACGCTGCTGAAATCGACAAAGTCTTACATCTGTGAAATCTGCAAAGAAGATTTTAGTATTCGATACGGGGTTGAATATATCGAGGCGCATCATAAAATTCCAGTTTCTGCAGTCCCAGCGAAAAGGGCAGTGGTGTTAGAAGATTTCGCATTACTTTGTTCTAATTGTCACTCTGCAGTGCATGCCCATATGCGTGCGGGTTTGGAAGTGTATATGGACATCAAAGAGGTTATTGTTAAGCGGCTGGCTCATAAGTAACAGAGTATCCTGCGTCCAACCCAGTGCACTATGGCAACAGCTTTACTGTTCCCGATTGCCTTGTAGCGCGGGCCGTCCGGACATTCCTCGGATGGTTTTCCCTGCCATGGAATTTGCGTGTAATTATCGAAAAACCCTTGGCACCGCTCCCACTCAATCACACTGGTTCTTCGAATACCTTCGGACTCCAATACATATGCCTCTCTGTCATCGAGAGAGCCACCCCCTTGTGCCGTGAGAGTAGGATGAACTGCGAGCTTCTCCGGCCATCCCGGCGGCCGATCCCTGCGAGGGCCTTCGCGCTCAAAAAGTACCTCGGTGGGATCGAATCTGTCTCGAGCACTTGCGACAACGAACACGCGACGGCGTCGTTGGGCCAAGCCGAAATATTGGGCGTCCAGGACCCGCCACGCGATTGTTCTTTTGGGTCCATACACACAACCAGCGTCCGGCCATTTCTTCCCTGAAGGCTGCAGTTCGCAGTCTTCCCCAGCAAGCGCGCCAAGAAAGCATCCGAAGGCGTTGCCTCTGTCGCTGAGGACACCGGGGACGTTTTCCCAGACGACAACGCAGGCGGGCTTTCGCTGGCGGGCGCGAACATAGTCAACTGCATCTGCAAGCTCCACGTATTTGATGGTGAGGGCGCCACGCGGGTCGGTGAGGCCTTCGCGCATGCCGGCCACGCTGAAGGCCTGGCACGGTGTTCCGCCGACGAGGACGTCCGGGGCGGCGATCTTGCCGGCTAGCACCTGAGCGCCGACTTTGGTCATGTCGCCGAGGTTCGGCGTGTTCGGGTAGTGGTGGGCCAGCACCGCGCTGGGGAAGGCTTCGATCTCGGCGAACCAAGTCGCGTGCATTCCGAGCGGCTTCCATGCAAGGGTTGCCGCCTCGATTCCGGAGCAAACGCTTCCGTAACTGATTGTCATGAGGCATCCTCTCGGAAAATTTAGGGGATTCGATTTCATGAAGGAACAGGTGAAGTACGTCGGTGGCGAGAAAGGGTCGTACTTGATGGCGTTTGGCGACGATAGTGCCTACAAAGGTGTTCTGTGTTTTGCATATATAATATTCGTGCGGACTAAGTTGAAGAGAATCCAACGACAGATAAGGGAACTTAAAGTAAGATTTAAAATTCCGCTGTCTACTGCGCTACATTGTCGAGTTCTAAATAGTGGGCAGCAACGCTTGAAGTCGGGCTTGGGTCATTTAACTGAAAGCGATATTCAATCTATATACTCAAGCTTGGTATACATACTCAATTACAATTCTGTCCGGGTCAAATATGCGCACGGCGTTGAAAATGACGTGAAGCAAAACTTCGATGGCCCTTTCGAAAATTTTTCGCAAAATGGGGCCCCGTTCCCTGTTCAGTATGATCCGAAGGGGATGCTTGGGTTGTTAGCCCAAATATGTTTCGTCGATGCCAAGGCCGTGTTAGGTGTTGGTGTAGATGACATCGAAATTTATCTTGCATCAGATCAAACCAAGGTTAAATTTCTCGGTCATGCTAAGCGGCAGGCTCACCATTGGGCGCATGGAATGATAGATGTCGGTGCTTCTTCGGGATTGGTCGTTAGAGTGAAGCCAGAAATAGGCGACGGTGGTTACCCAGAACTTTTGGAACTAGCAGATTTTGTTGCGTATACAGCGTGTCACGCGGTCTTGGGGAAGGAGTCTGAGCCCTTTTACTTTGGTTTGCTTTCTCAGGTAAAACAAAAGCAAAGTATGGAATTTTTCGGGCGACCTGAGTAAGGCATTTGATTGTGGGGCTGAAGATCTTCTAAAAGAATGCCTTAATGCCCAACGACCGGTTTAGCGAGCTTTTCAAGCTGCCGCGACTATCTACCCTTCGTACTGGTGGTTGGCAATTTGGTTTGGGTTGGGGTATTACGGGTGACCGGCATGGGGCCGGGCCAAGGAGTTTTAAATGTCTGATGTAAACCCGGAAGTTCATCAACAAGCGTTAGTGGCCGTGTTGGCGGCTGCAAAAGAACAGGGACTGGACCCAGCGAAAATTGTCGATCGTGCAAGCGAGCTTTTGAACGACGCAAACGGCAGCACACGGTTTATTCCTGAGCGGGACGTAGAGCATGTCGAACTGGAGCTGAGTCTGGCTTACGCCAAAATTAAAGGCCTTTACTGATCATTGCAGAGCATTGAGGCCTGACGCCTTTTGCAGCGCTCAAGCAAACGCGACACGCTTTCGGGTATCACGTATTCGTGTCGCGGTGGCGTCAGAAGGGGAAGGGCGCCGCCCGGGCCAAAGCCGTGAAGATGGTGAATCATCAGCGTGATCGTCTGGCCCTGTTCCTCGACGCCGCTTCAGACCATCAGATCAGCAAGCGCTTGGCGTGTGCCGGGCAGGCAGTGCAGCCTGATTTCCTCTTCGCCGCGGCTTTCGTTTAGCGACCTGCATTGCTCGTGGCTATGGCCTACCTCTTCAATTCCGTTGGCCGGCTCGTCACCAAGTGGTGTATCTATACCTAAACTCACACTGGCAGGAGGCCGAGATGAGGTTGCAGAGCGATGTAGATGCGCTAGCGGCTATCGAAGAGGACGCTAAAGCGATGCTTAAACGGATAGGGCTGCCGGATGACGCTGTGAAGCTGGAGGTGGTCGTGTTCCTTCGCGAGGTGATCGACCTGGCCAGCTACATGGATTCGGCGCATCGAATCGTTGAGCCGCCTAGCTTCGTCTGAGGCGAGTGGGCATGCAGTCGATCAGGCGCGCCGAACCTTGAAGTGCAACATCGCCTTGATGCTGTGGCAGTAATCCTGAAGCCGCTCGTAGGCCTTATATTTGGCCTGACTTCGAGTTGCTGCCCACACCTTGACCAGATCTTCGCGGGCTTCTCGGTTCCAGTCGAGATCGTCCCAGTCATGCTTGAAAGGCAGGACCAGCCATTCTTTCAGCGGCAGCGTCTCGGCCATTTCGCCGTACTGCATTTCGTGGGTGGGATGGTGGTTTCTGATCCGCTTCTTCGGATCTTCGTCCAGCACCACGCCGATGTAATGACCGCGATCTGCCAGGATGACGCCGGGCTTGCCGTAGGCGATGACGCGGCGGCCGATTTCGGCGGGCACCTGATAGTGCTGCCGGACGTATGCGCAGTTGTGGCTCATGGATTATCTCCAGTCAGGCGCCGCCCTCCGGTTACCGGTGGTGGCAATATGAAATTGAATAGGGTATCTATGATTTCTTTGGGAGCGGAATGGGCATGGAAGTGAAGCTTGATGAATTTATCACAGCGTTTTTTGCGAACGCGGATTGGACTAGTATTGTTTTGGCTGCCAGCCTTGCGGGGTTTAGTGTTTACAGATATTTCTCTATAAAGAAGGATGAATTTGAAGCCCGGGAGTTCGAAAATTACCACCGCATGGTTCAGAGCCTAGTTAGAGGTCCCGACGAGGATCGAAAACCATATATCGACGCTCAAATTGCGGTGATTTTTGAGCTCAGATTCATGAAGAAATATCACTCCGTGACACTCAGGATACTTGAGCGTTCTCTGCCTGGATGGAGGGCGAGCAAAACGCAATTCGTCGAAAGTGTTGCAAACGAAGCGCAGATGACAATTGACTATATAGTTCGCAAAAGAGGAGGGGCGATCAAGAATTGTTAACTTCTTTTTCCGAATAGAGAGACATTCGAACTGACTAACTCTCTTCGGCGTCGAGCCGTAATGCTTGGCGCTGGCCATGGCTGTAGAGTTGATGCGCCACGTTTTCGTCAATGACGATTTCGTGGCGCGGATAACGCAAGAACTCGATCAGCTCGTCGTCGCCCATCAAGTCCATCTTCATGATGGCGATCTGCAAGACTTCGCTGATGATCGGCACCTGGCCGCGCAGCCGAATACGCTCCATGGCCTGCTCGATGCCTGGCCTGACCTTGTGCCGCAATTCCTTCTCGGCGACCGCCAGCCGCTTCTGCGCAGCCTTGGCCGATCGTTCCTGAACAGTCTTCGCCATGGCCTACCTCTTCAATTCCGCTGGCCGGCAAGTCCAGCCAGGTCTGTCGTTTGCGATGTTGCACCTGCCGGGTGATACGCCTCATGAATCGACAAACTTGAACTTGTTCTCGCTGGCGATCAGCGCAACCCGCTTGACGTGCATGTGCAGTGTCTTGGCCGTCTCGCTGATGGTCTTGCCGGCTTCGGCCAGTTCGCGAACCTTCGGGGCGATCTTGTTGCGCTCGACTCGCAGACGGTCGTGATGCGGTGTGGATGCCAGCTTTGGATCGCCAGTTACGCCACTGGGGATTTGCTGGGCCTTGCCGCCGGCGCCAAAGAACTGATCCAGCTGCTCGTTCAGGCTCGCGACGATGCAGTCTCGGGGGTTAGGTTGCGGTACGCCGATCACTGCTGATCTCCTGCTGGCCGGTTGGCTTTTGTTTCGAACTGAATCGCCATGTCGAGCGCCGCCTTGTAGGTCCAGCGAAACGCCGCGGTCTTGCCGGTGGACAGATTGACGACATGGAAGGCCTTGCCGACCGTCCTCACCTGGAAGCGCAGCTGCTTCTCCGGCATCACTAGGCCTGCGAGTCGCGCAAACGTCTCGCGTGCTGCCTGGGTACGAATCATCAGGACGCGCAGAACATCGACGCGCTGTTGCATCAGTGGGTGCATTTCGACCTGAGCAATTTCTGTTGCGTGCTTCATGGTTGATTACCTATCGGTTGTCATCCCAAGCAGCCCTCGCGAGAAGGCTGCTCAGTGATGCGTTCCGTCCAATTGCCGCCGGAAGGGGCGGGGCGCATTGCTTGCCGGGTCATTCACTCGGTTCTGGCGTTTCACCATCGGGCAGCCGTACAAGGTTTTCCCTGTCGTTGGCAGGCTTTCGGGCCTGTCTGCTCGCCGGTCGCCGGTAGAGGCAATGCGGTCTGTTGTTTGTCGCGCTGACTGTTAAAGAGCGGAGGGCTTGGAAGCCCCGCCGGCTGCGTGCAGTTCAAAGTGCAAGTCGGCTTGCATTAATAAAAGCATGCTTGCTATTTGAATGCAAGCACGCTTGTGTTTATTTTTTGTACTGTATGTCCATACAGTGTTGGTGTGAAGGTGGATATGGAGAAAGGGAAAGGACGTTCGGACCAGGCAGTTCGCCATGAGGCGACAGGTTTAGAGAAACTCGGGATCCGGGTTTCAGAAATGATTAACCACCCCATAGCTCAGCTTAAGCGCTGGGTGACTATCCACCGCCTTGACACGGATGGTGACCAGGAATGGGAGGAGGTGATGGGGCTAATCTCTGAAACCGACGGCATCGACATGACATTTAATGACGATGATTCCGTGACGCTGAGGTGGGAGGCGAGTGCCGATGAGGATGGGCCGGTGGAGACAATGGAGCCAGAAGGCGAGCCTGCGCCTTTCTGATGGACACAAAAAACCCGGCAGTTGCCGGGTTTTCGATTAATGCTGGTTCTTAGACTGTGAGTTCTTTGCCTGATCACGACTTTGCATTTCAAGCAACAATTTATATGTCGCATCACTCTGCTTTTGTGTCTCGAGGATCAGTTTTTCTGTTGCTTGCTGCCGCTGTAGGGTGGATTGACCAGCATCAAAAAAACCAGTGACAGAGCCCACAATTGTGGAGTTTACCCCCAAATCCCAACAACTGTAGCCGCTGCGATAGCGAGCGTCGCCCAGCGGGCACTTCTATTCGAACTTTTCACCTCATCCAGTTTTTTATCGAGCCGCACCTCAAACCCGTCGACGGTTTGGGTCATCAATTTGACAGATGAGCTCATCGCATCGAGCTTGGAATCAATGATCGCATCACGGTCTTCAAGCCGTTTGTGCATAGCCTCAAATCGTTCGGTATACAGCTTATCCCTTGCTTCTTGCTCCCGGCGGTACGATTCCGATCTTTTTTCCTCGGTCGACTCCATCCTGTCGATGCGCTTGTCCATCCTGCCTTCAATAGCGGATAGTGTTTGGCTTAATTCTTCGCGCGTAATGTCATTCATGAGTTGAGTATCTCCCGCAGTCGGGGGATGTCACCCGTAGAGTTCGTGTCGCGGTGTGACGGCGGCCGAAACATAGGCGTGACCTTTTCAAAGGAGTCCCTCACGTCATGTGGAGTTTCATACTTACTCATTGTCATCGTTGGTCATCTCGTCCAGCTCAAGCTGTTCTGGCTCAGGGTTGTCGTCGACCCATCGCCTGACCACTCTTGCAAGATGTTGACGAACAAATCCACACTCATTGCAGTGAATACCCAGAAAATTCACGAAAGTCGGATGTGGGCCGTCGCGCATTGGAGTAACCAACCGGTACGTCATTTCGTTTTCGCTGGATCCAATCACTGTCCAATTCGCCGTGTGGCACGCGGGACATTCAGACTCAAAGGTCTTTGTTTCCAAAAAACGAATAAAGTCTTCCACAGTGACAGAAAACTTGTGGCGCTTCACATCTTCGATTGACATGACTTCCTCATTGATTTGGCATTCAAGTATGGGTCAAACGAGATGAGCATTCCAAACGAGCAAAACCCGAGCTTGGATAAACGTCATGTCTCGCCTGATCATCCGGTCTTTGTGCTTGGTGTTGTCGGAGATCATCTCGAAGTGATCCTCATCGGCAACCTGCAGCCGCTTGATGTAGATGTGGTCGTCCCACGAAAACAGATAGATCCCATCGCCTACAAAATTGCGGATGCTCACGTCGACTATCAGAGGGTCGCGATGCTTGATCGTCGGCTCCATCGACTGGCCCCAGCCGGTAACCATTTTTAGGTGAAAATGCTCTGCGAATTCGACGCCCAACTCGCGAAGGTGCTTGGGGCTGACGCGGATGTCTTGGAACGTTTCCGGGAAATCGTGCGCGATCTGTCCGCCACCCATTGCCGCGCGGATGTCGTAGTGCGCGATCCACACTTCGTCACCGACTAGACCCGGACGGGAAAAGTCTCCAGTGATCACATTAGTTGACTTCGCCTCGAGCGCAGTCTCTTCCACGGCATCAGCTATGCGCTGACGGGCGTCTTCAGATAAGCCCTTGCCATGCTTTACAAGCATCTGCTTGACCAGGTCGGCAGATGATTTGCTACCGACTTTGGGTGGCGCCAAATCTTTCCGTCTTGGTGGCTCTCCCTTGCCGGACAGAAGCCAGTCCACCGTTGTGTCATAACCCTCAGCAATAGCGATCAGATTTTCGTTCTTGATGTTGCCTGTGTCGCCTGCAAACCACTGACGAACAGCCTCATAGCTCACACCGCAGGTGCTAGCTATATCCCTTTTGAAGCCGCGAGCTCCAACCTCCGGTTTTCGCGAAAGTACAAGCTTCGTAATCCGATCAGTAATTTTCATGCGAGCAATCTACAAGTTAGCTTGCCAAGCATGCTTGCTTAGTAAACACAAGCATGCTTGAATTGCCGGACACCACAAGGAGTCAGCCATGAACCGTGCCGACGCTATCAATCATTTCAAAGGGATTGCCCCCTTGGCCAAAGCGCTCGGAATTACTTACGAGGCGGTGCGGCAATGGGGCGATGAAATTCCTGAACTCCGTCAATACCAGCTTGAGCTGGTAACAAACGGTCAGTTGAAGGCCGACAAAAAAAAATCAGCTGCATAGGTCATCCCTGGTTGTCGATCTGTAGGGCAATGATCGCCTAGGCCCCGATTGGCATCCACGGAAACAAAGAAGAGGTTTTACGAATGGATGAATTTCTGCGGGCTTGCCAGAGCGCGGTCCTCGACAACGAAGCGAAGGTACTGGCCGGTCAGATGGGCGTTCCTCACGTGAGCCTGCTGCAGCGTGCCAACCCTGACAACGATGCCCATCATCTGACTATCGAACATCTGTTCGGGATATTGCTGCATACCCGAGACATGCGCCCGCTCGCCGCTTTGGCTGATCAGTTCGGTTTCGATCTGGTGAATAAGGAAGCCCCAACGCCGAAGGCACTCACGGCTTCGATGATGAATGTCGGAAAAGAAATCGCAGACCTGACCTTGGCAGTGCACAGCGCGCTTGCTGATGGGCGCGTCACTCAGATCGAGAAGCAGGCCATCCGGAAGGAAATCGATCACGTGCGTCACGAACTATGCGTGATGGAAGAGTCGGTAAAGGTCGCTTGAATCGCAGGCATAAAAAAACCGCCTGGCAGGGCGGCTTAGTACAACTTCATTTAGAGGTGAATAGTGACCAATAAGACCACCAGAGTCAACAGTACTAGCGATGTTGCGACACATTATGACCAGTCTGCAAAAGTGTCTCGACACCATGATGTAAATCAGTCTGCAGCGATTGATGCCGCCCTCATGGTTGGTTTGCAGTACTCGCACGAATCCAAATCTCACTTCCGCCGGCAATGCCTGAATCACCTCAAGGCATCACTGGCAACTGTCCAGGATGTTTCTGCATGAGCACCATCATTATGAGTTTGTGCTGGCCGTTGCAGGGCATGAGCGGCCCGCAAAAGGCTGTGCTCATATCGCTGGCAGATAATGCTAACGACGAGGGCGTCTGCTGGCCTTCGGTTGCCCGTATTTCGGAGCGAACCTGCCTTGCTGAACGGACAGTTCAAACTGCGATCAAGTGGCTGGGGCAGGTTGGGTTGCTGTCAGTTCGTGAGCGAATGGGGCGTTCGACAATGTACACCCTGACCCCTGCGGCATATGCACCCCCGCAAGAGTCGCACCCCGCAGCAGCTGCACCATCACCCCCGCAGCTCACGACAGAAACCCCCGCAGCAGCCGCACCCAGAACCGTAATAGAACCATCAAGTCAACCATCACCTCTTGGTGGTGGTGAGCAACCCCGAAAATTTCGAAGGCGAAATGCCCAACTCAGGCAATCGTCGATTTGTTCAACAAGACGATTCCAGAGTTTCCTCGAGTCGTGATGTTGACTAAGGACCGGATCGCCAAGATCGGTGCTCGCTGGAGCGAAAGCGAAGTCCATCAGGATCTCCAGTTCTGGGCTGAGTACTTCGCTTTGGTGCGTTCGAGCAAGTTCCTGATGGGGAGGTATCCGCTTCCGGGGGCACTCCTTTCCGCTGCAACTTCGACTGGCTGATTGCACCGAGCAACTTCGTCAAGGTCGTTGAGGGTAACTATCATGCGTGACCCTCACAGCGTCGAGGCTGAACACGGCCTGCTGGGCGCCATGATGCAGCGCCCAGACCTGATCGATACGCTTTCCGAAGACTTGTCGGCAGAGGCGTTTTACTTCCCGGCAAACGCCGACGTGTACCGCAGCATCATGGCTCTCCGTTCGGCTGGTCAGGCGATCGACTTCCTGACTGTGGGTAATCACGTCGGTTCGATGGACGACGGCAGCCCGGCATTCGCCTATTGCGCCGAAATCGTCAAAAACACTCCTAGCATTGCTAACGCCAGAACATACGCCCAGATAGTTCGTGAGCGGGCTATTGACCGGGCGCTCTACGACCTTGGCAGCCAAGCGATGGAAATATCGCAGGGCACCGAGGATACGCAGGCGAAGATTGCCGCTGTTCAGGCTGCGGCCATGGCGATTGATTGCGGTTCGGGTGATGACGACATCGTTAAGGTGGGTGACGTGTTGGTCGACCAGATCGAGGTCTGGCAGGAACGCCATGATCGCCATTCTCGCGGTGAAACGCTGATCGGTTTATCGACCGGCCTGAAAGATCTGGATGAAAAACTGGGTGGCTTACAACCAGATCACCTGTACATCGTTGCCGGCCGTCCTGCCATGGGGAAGACCACGCTCGCCATGGGGTTCTCAATCGATGCGGCGGTCCGCCAAAACAAATCAGCGCTCGTCATCAGCCTTGAGATGAATAAAGGTCAGCTGGTGGACAGGGCTACGGCTTCCGAGGGGCGCATCCCACTAACGCTGGTGAAAAACGGAACCGCCTGCGAGACACACGGCACTGAACTACAGGCCGCTGCCGGGTTACTTCGCCGCGCTTCGCTGTACATCGCTGACCGCGCTGGCTCGTCAATTGGACGCATCCGTTCGCTCGCTCGCCGCCACAAAATGCGTTACGGCTTAGACCTGCTGATGATCGATTACCTGCAATTGGTGGAAGGCGAGGGCGGCAACCGAACCGAAGAGGTCAGCAGCATAAGCCGCGGCTGCAAGTTGCTCGCCAAGGAACTGGGCATCCCCGTTGTGTTGCTCAGCCAGCTGTCCCGTAAATGCGAGGAGCGTCCGAACAAGCGCCCAATTCCTTCTGATTTGAGGGAGTCCGGAGCCATTGAGCAGGACGCTGATGTGATCCTGTTCGTGTATCGCGATGAGGTCTATCACGAAAACACCGAAGCCAAAGGCATTGCCGAAATAATCATCGGCAAGGGGCGCGACATCGAGATGGGCACTGTCCGGACGGCGTTTCTTGGTCAATTCAACCGCTTCGAAAACCTTGCTGCCGGTTGGAAGCCAGAGCCTGTCGAGCAGCCGGAAAAAGTCACCAGCCTAGCCAGCCGTTACCGCAAAAAGGATTCGTTTTGATGAATACAAGGCGACTCGCTGTTCCCGACCCGTCCACCTACCGTTTCGCGGTGTTCTGCTGCTCGTTCAAGGTTGATCTGAGCTCTCCGCCGGATCACGCGCTGGCATTGTTCGCGGATGAGGCCATGGCCAAGCGTTACGGCGCATGGATGTGGCCGGGCACCTACGAAGTCGTGGACGTCACGACGGTGGGACCGCCATGCGCGTGACCTCGAAGAAGCTTCGCGCCTCCGCCAACGGCCAAGAATGCACCGTCCGGATTCCGAAGATCTGCAACCACAATCCAGAAACCACCGTCCTCGCGCATCTGCCTTGCGGGCAGAAGGGCATGGGCATGAAAGGCTTTGACACCGTGGCGGTGTACGCGTGCAGCGCTTGCCACGACGTGATCGACGGCCGCGCCGCCGGCGAGATCGACTGGCAGGACGTGCCGCGCGCCATCGCCGAAACCCACGAAGCGCTGATCAGGGCTGGAATTCTCACCGTGAAGGGGGCCGCATGAGTACCGCCGCGGTGAAGATCACCGAAGCTGAAATCAAGCGCCAAGTGGCCGGCACCGTACAGGACGTACGCGACATTGAGAATAAGGGCCTGTACCTGCGCTTCAACAAGGCTCGAACCGGTGGCTCGTGGTACCTGGTGTTGAAGGGCAAGTGGAATCCCATCGGCACGTTCCCCGAGCTGACTCACAAACAGGTCGTAGCGGCGCTGCCGTCGCTTCGGCTGCGTCTGGCCGCCGGGGAGGGCGCGAGCCTGTCGAAGTGGAACGCTGTTGGCGAACTGCTGGACTGGTTCGCTGATCGCATGTCGCGCGATCGTAATCTGTCGACCAAACGCAAGAACACCGGCGCCTCGATCATCAAGTGCCACCTGAAACCGCGCCTCGGCGAGCTGCCCCTGATCGGTATCGACAAGGCTGCTCTCGACACACTGCTGATGTGGCCGCTGCAGGAGACGGTTTCTATCGACTACGTGCGTTCCGCGTTCCAGCTGTTGGCCTTGTCATTCCGGCAGGCGGCCAAGCTGGGGTTGATCACGCCCAACCCGATGGCAGCGATCCGGTTCAACGACTTCTCTAAGGCAAAGGTCGGCATCAAGCCGTCCCGTCTGCGCGGCGTTCAGTTGGAAGGCCTGCTCGGGCAACTGGCCGAAGTCATGAGCACCGCGCCGCTGGATTCGATGCTCGCACTGATGATGCTCTGCCATGGCACGCGGATCGGTGAAACCCGGATGGCGCGCTGGTCGCACATCAGCCTGGCCGAACGCGAATGGTTCATCCCGGCGGAGAACACGAAAACCGGTGTCGAGCATCACCTGCCTCTGACCGAGCAAGTATGCACGCTGCTGACCCGGTATCGAGAAGGCCAATACGCTCGAGGCTATGAGGGCCAGTGCCTGTTCCCGGCACGTAATGGCAAGGCGCTGGGCGAGGCGCAAGGCTGCGCCGTGTTCCGTCGGTTGGGAAAGGGCGAGTGGACCAGTCACGACCTGCGCAAGGTGGCGCGCACTGGCTGGGCAGATCTCGGCATCGACCACCTGATTGGCGAGCTACTAATCAACCACGCGATGGGGCACAACGTGAAGGTGTACATCCAGTCGGACGTGATGAGCCGCAAGCGGGATGCCCTTGAACAGTGGCATGCACATCTAGATCAGAAAGGCTTCGCAGCGATTCATGGATTGACCGGCTTTAGATTTGAAGATTCTGGTAATTCGCTGCAAGCCACAGAACATAAGGCCCGCAAGGCCATTGAAGAAACAACCATAGGCGAGGTTTTAAATCATGCAGAAGAGGCGAGCGCCTGGCTTTAAGCGCGAACGGATTGAGCTGCAGCCTTGCTCGATCTGCGTGGGAAAAGCGGTAGTAAAAGGTCTGTTTTATGAGCTGGTTTGCACCGATTGCAACGGTTCAGGTTGGGTTGTTAGTGGCAGCAGGTTGGTGCTTTCTTCCGACGAGTTGGTCACTCAATTGAGCTTCAGATTGCAACGGGCACAGCGTGAAATTTCTGAACTGAAAGGCTTGCCGCTGACGAGCGAGCCACAGAGCCAGTATGAACGAGTGAACCGCCTGGGGGCGGGCGGCACTAACTACACAGGGGATTGAAAATATGATGATTCGTAAGCCGGCAGGGCGTCCACTAGGGGACACCGAATACCTACTTGAACAGTGGGGGTGGTGGCGAATGGATGGGGTGGGGATTCCGGGTTACACGTCCCCAACTTTCGCGCTGATGCAGAAAGCCGTAGCGAATCCGTCTGCAAGCAAAAATTATTGCATTACGGACGACTGGGCTATTGCTATCGACAACGCTGTGGCCCGGCTCACACATCGCGATCAGCAAATGGGCGATGTCCTCTGGCTGTACTTTGGTGAAAAGTGGGCCATGGTGAGAGTGGGAAAATATTTTGGGATCAGTGAGGGTAAGGCAAGGGAATTAGTCAGGGCAGCAGCGGCGTGGGTAGACTGTGCAATTAGTGACATGAGAGCGGCGGCTTGATTATGAGTGAAGGCTGGCAGTTAGCTTGCCAGCCTTCATCTAAATTCAATCCCCAAACATTAGTCTATTTGTCCGCCTTCCGCTTTTAGCTTCTCGAAAGTGTTCTTCGCAGAAGCACTGCCCACCAGTAATTCCGACTGGAGGCTCTGAGCAGCTACGATCAAAACATGTGGCCCAGTCAGGAATAGTCCCCTTAAATGGTGGCGGTTCTACTTCTTGCCATGGATCTATGTGGAGCCCACAGCTGGGGAGTCCTGCCATACTTGTGTCAGTAGCAAATCTTTCGCATTTGACACAGTATTGAACGAATTCAGGATGGTCGTCGGGATCATCATGCGAGTCATCTCTCGTTGATGTTTCTTCAATGATTGACACGTTTTCCATGAATAGCCAAGCGCGAAGCCAATTTGAGATTTCGACTGCCTTGAATTTACTAATGTCCTCCTTGTATTCGCTTTCTTTATCAAATCTATAAATTTGCTCAAGGTATCCAGTATAGGCTTCACGCAATATTCCTGTAGCGTGAAATGCGATATTGTGGGTTTGGACTACCTCCTCAAATTCATGAACTAAAGTATTCCAGTCTCGATTGTTTATTTCGGTGCAGGCTGGTGTGCCCAAGCATTCCTCTTGTGTTCTCATTGCAAGCTTTATTAGTCGAGAGTTGAAACCTTTTTCTGGGAATTCCAAGAAGTCAGCAATGCTTTCTTCTGGAACTTGCTCAAGTAGATGGCAAAGTTGTTCTTCTTCTGGATTCTTAAAAGGATTGATTGCGCAAATAATTATACTGTTTTCAAATTGGTAGTTCTTGTTAAGTTCTTCCCAGCGCTTTCTTATAAAGCAGAATCCGTGTAGTTGTTCTGCTTCCATTAGTTGAGCTGCGTGCGAGCTGATAATTGATAAGTTTTTCTCGGTGGTGGTGCTTAGCCTGTTTTCAGTTTCTATACTATCAAACCAGCCAGGCATGTCGTTGAATGAAAGCACTACCGCAGAAAAAGCGTCATGTGAAATCAGCTTATTTGTAAAGTGTTTAAAGTCATCATCTGAAGGGATGTGGAGGTGTAATTGTAAGCTGTCCAAACGATCATCGATTAAGGTCGGGCTATAAACAATTGTTTCTCGATCTGCAATGATTAAGTCATAGAGGTAGGCGTTTCGAGTGATTTTAGGCTTCAGGTTGGCTATCAGAACGTTTATTGTGTCCTTCTTCCCAGAAGCAGGAAAAGTTTCAGAAATATAGTTGCTATAGGCCAGAAGTTCAGTAAAGGAATTGCGCTCTGCGGAGCTATTGGTTTTCAGTTCGATAATGAATACCCCGTCTTCATGTAATCCGAGTAGATCCATTTCCATAGGTCTACTTGAGTCCGTGGGCAACTTTATGTCACTGGCTATAAGCTGTCCGTATCTGATTTTCTGGTGGATTGAGCTGATTTTATCAAGGCTACGTCTTTTGATTATCTTCCATAGATCAAACTCTAGCTCGTCGGCGCTGTACACCTCCTCGGAGATAGAATCAAAATGATAATGGGTACTCGCTATTTCAGATTCTAATTGAGGGGCATCAGCAACGAGCAGCTCCATGTTCTTTTTCTTAAATATAAAATCATGGAAGTCCCTTTCATTAAGCTTGCTCATTTTATGGCCCTTGGTATCGAGTTTCGTACTGTGGATGAGGATTCATGGCAATAGGCCATTCTTAAGATGTTCGCATTTGTGTGCTGAGGAATAAACACTTTTCCGCGCGGAATACATGTGTTTTCATGGGAGCGTGAACTGCTGTGAACGCAGCGAGACGCTTTCGAAACCCGGCCAATGAGTCGGGTTTTTTGTACCTACTTACAAGCCCCGCCATTGAGCGGGGCTTTTTCGTTTTCGGCCCCATGCCTGCCTCTTTGCTCTGCGCGGATGACAGTGACATGGAGGCCGAACCTATTTGAGGACTACAGATGAGCACGGAGCAACAAGCTCTCGCGGATGTGCCCCTTTGGCTTTTGATCTTGCTGAGCATGGCGGGCCTGTCGGGGGAAATGCTGAGGGCGTCAGGAAGCGACCTCGGTCTTCGGCAAATCCTGCAACGAGTGGCTTTGCGATTTCTCGCATCTGGTCTGCTGGGTATGGCGACGTTGCTGTTAGCGATGGCGCTCTGGAACAACCTCTACCTGGCTGCTGGATTGGGCATCGTCATTGCGGTGATTGGTGCTGATGTAGCCGGTGGTTTGTACACTCGGTTTTTGGCAAAGAAAGCAGGTATTCAAGTCGACGAGTAGGTCGCTGAGAATCGAATACTCCAAGGAGATCGGCCAATGCAGGTCCGCGTGATAGGGGATGACGGGAAGGAGTTTTCGGCCAAAGGTGAGATCCGACCCGACCCGGAGCTGACATCGCCGGGGACCCTAGGGTTATCCGAAGGGTACGGGGTCGGAAACCCGCGGGAAAGCGTTAGCCACAGGGCTGGAAAGTTAGTTGACAGCGGTTGACAGGTTGACAAGAAATTCTGTGTTTCCAGCGACAGAGTTCGCATGATCCAAATAGCGTTTTTTATTGAAGTCCCCCCGGTTCCATTGGGCTGTAGGCCTTTTCATGCCTGTTCATTTTCTTAAACAGCAGCCCCGGCGCAATGGTCAGAACGCTTGTCAACTAAGCCGGGTTAGTTGACAGGCTTAACAAGCCACGACGATGGAGGCCGCATGGCTTTTGTAACTCGCAAGGAGTACTGCGAGCTTAAGGGGTGGTCTCGGCAGTACGTTGGCAAGCTGGTCAAGAGTCAGCGACTGGTTCTGAATGCTGCCGGGCAGATTGATGTGGAGGCCAGCGAGCGGCTTCTGACCATGACGAGCGACCCGAGTAAGGCCGGCGTCGCCGCTCGACATGAGCGCAATCGTCCGAAACGGGATGATCAGCCACCGCTGGAAATAGTCATTGCAGACTTTGTAGATGACCCCTCTGGTGAGGTGCCCGACTTTCAAAAGTCACGCGCGCTTCGTGAGCACTACCTGTCGCTTCAGGAAAAAAACAACTTCCTTAAAGCCCAGGGCACTTTGGTAGAGCGCAAAGCGGTCGAAGATGCCGCCTATAACGCCGGTCGCTTACTGCGTGATCTTTTGCTTGGAATGGCTCCACAGCTCGCGCCTGAACTGGCCTCGCTGTCTGATCCATGGCAAATCGAAAAGCGTCTGGCGTCGGCTTTGCGACAAACATTGGAAGATGCTGAGCGGCTGTCTGCAGCAGATCTAGAACAAGCCATTACCCCGAGCTAAACCTATGTCCTTAGAAATTCCGAACGGTGCGACGGTGTACCGCGAAGCGTATTTCCGTGGGCAGCGTCCAGAGCCAGATGTCTGGATTGATCAGTGGGCTGACGAGTACATGCGCATCCCGCGCGATACGGGTGCAGCCGAACCTGGTCAATACCACACTTCGCGCACCCCTTATGCGCGTGAGCCGATGCGCTGTCTATCACCTGCCCACCCGTGCAAGCGCGTGGTGACCATGGTGGCCTCGCAGTTGATGAAAACGCAGATCGCCTTGAACTGGATCGGCGGGCTGATCCATATGGCCCCGTCCAATATCCTGACGTTGTTGCCCAGCCTGGGGTTGGCTAAGCGGGTATCGTCGCGAATTGGTAAAACCATCAAGGCCACGCCGGTTCTGCGTGAGCGCGTGGCGTCCAACCGCTCGCGAGATGCGCGCAACACCATGGACACCAAGGAGTTCGAGGGTGGTTCGCTGTACATCACCACGGCCGGTTCTGCGGCTAACCTGGCGGAGCTTTCCGCACGCTACATCTACGGCGACGAGGTTGATCGCTGGGGCGTGGACGTGGGCGAAGAGGGCGACCCGGTCGAACTGGCCGAGACTCGCGGCAGTACTTTCGGCCGTAACGCAAAGTTTTACTTTTCCAGTTCGCCGACGGTCAGGGGGGCGTCCCGGATCGCTGATCTGTTTGAGGTCAGCGATCAGCGTTACTACTACGTGCCGTGCCCAACCTGTGAACACATGCAGGTTCTGGAGTGGGAGCGTTTGCATTACTCGGCGGATTTTCAGGTTGTGCATTACCAGTGTGCCGGCCCCGACTGCGACGTACTGATCGAGGAACGCTATAAGGGCGAGATGCTGGCGAAAGGGGAGTGGCGAGCACACACCCAAGGCGATGGCGAAACCATTGGTTTTAACTTGAATGCGTTGTACTCGCCGCCCGGCTGGACCGGTTGGGCCTCGTTGGCCAAGCAATTCGAGAAGGCTAAAAAGGCTCAGGCCAAAGGCGATCTGGAGCCGATGCAGGTGTTTTACAACACCCGTCTGGCCAAGGTCTGGGATAGCGCTCAGGAGCAAACCTCAGCCGGTGTGCTGATGGAACGGGCGCGACTGGAAAGCTACGGGCTTGGCTCAATGCCCGACGGCGTATTGATGCTGACCGCTTCCGTTGACACCCAAGCCAACCGCCTGGAACTGATGGTGATGGGTTGGGGCGCTGGTATGGAGCGCTGGGTGGTCGACTTTCAAGTGATCTCCGGCGACCCTGCCGATGAGCGCACCTGGGTGGCGCTGGATGAGTTACTCAAGGCCCGTTACCGACACCCTTGTGGTGCTGAGCTGATGATCATGGCTACTGCGGTCGACTCCGGTGGTAACCATACGGATGAGGTCTATCAGTTCTGTCGTATGCGCCGCTGGCGCAGCGTGTTCGCCATCAAAGGGGCGAGCAAGCGGGGCCGGCCGGTGATCGCGCAGCGACCTTCGATGGTCGACGTGACATGGAAGGGACTGACTGAACGGCATGGCGCCGAGCTATGGATTGTCGGTACCGACACGGCGAAGGACTGGATCTACAACCGCTATGCATTCGACACCGGCCCGGGAGCGCTGCACTTTGCCAACGACCTGCCGGATGACTTTTTCGCCCAGTGTGTGGCTGAGCGCAAAGTTACCCGTTACGTCAGGGGGCATAAACGCATTGAATGGACCAAGGGCAAGTCCGAGCGCAACGAAGCGCTCGACCTGTTGGTTTACAACCTGGCCATGGCGCATTACCTCGGCATCAATCGCTACCAAGATCACGATTGGGCGCGGATTCGCCAGGCGGTCATCCAGTCCGCTTCGGGCGATAGTGGCCAACCCGTTCAGAGCGAGCGGCTCAGCCGGCCAGTCGAAACACCGGCAGCACCACAGGCGCCGCAACCAGCCGTGAAACCACGTCCGACAACGGCTCCCCCACAACGCCGCAGCTCCACCAGTGGCTACCTGAAGAGACGCTGATATGTCATTTACGAAAAAGCACCTCGACGCGGTTGAGGCGGCCATTGCTCGCGGTGAAAAAACTGTGCGCTACACCGACCGTACCGTGGAATACCGCACGGTCGATGAGCTGCTCAAGGCGCGCGAAGAAATACGCTCGTCGCTGGCCAGCGCCGCCGGGCCACGTTCGCGCGTGGTCCGCCTTTATCACGGGGGCAAGGGACTTTAATGGCCCGACATTTTCCGACGTTGACCCGTAACGGCTTTGTGCTGCCGTCAAACATCAAGGCCAGTTACGAAGGCGCTGGTGAAGGCCGCCGATCCGCTAACTGGGACGCTCCCGACAACGGGATCAACAGCATCAACACCCCGGCACTGCGCAATTTGCGGTCGCGCTCCCGGGCAGCGGTTCGCAATGACCCGTATGCCTTCAACGTCATCGACAAGCGCGTCAGCAACCTGATCGGCACCGGCATCACCCCTCGGCCAGCGACCGATGATGATGCCCTGCGCAAGCTGCTTCAGGAACTGTGGAGCGATTGGGTTGATGAATCTGATGCGGATGACCGCACCGACTTTTACGGCCAGCAGGCGCTAGTTGCGCGCACGGTGGAAACATCGGGTGAATGCTTTGTTCGCTTGCGTCCTCGCAGTCGGGACGAAGGCTTGGCGGTTCCGCTGCAGTTGCAGATTCTGGCGCCGGAGTTCGTGCCGCACGACAAATTCGAGAGCACCAAGAACGGCAACGTCATCCGCGCCGGCATCGAGTTCACGCCCGGCGGCAAGCGGGTAGCGTATTGGATGTACCTGTCGCACCCGCGTGATGCGGCCTCGTTGAACGCCGGCTATAACCAGCTAGTGCGCGTCCCGGCCGCGCAGGTGCTGCACATTTTCGAACCGGTCGAACCTGGCCAGTTGCGCGGTGTGCCGCGATTGTCGCCGGTACTCAAACGGCTGCGCAGTCTGGACAACTACGACGACGCGGTGCTGTTCCGTCAGGAGGTGGCCAACCTGTTCGCCGGTTTCATCACACGCCCGGCGCCGGACGCGGGACCGGTTCCACGCGATCCGGTCACCGGCGCTCCGCTGGATCTTGATCGCGACGGGTTCACCCCCATGGTCGCGCTTGAACCCGGCACCATGCAGGAACTCGGTCCGGGTGAGGAGGTGGAATTTTCCAAACCGCCGGACGCGGGCAACAACTACCCGGACTTCATGCGTCAGCAGTTGATGGCTGCAGCGGCGGGTAGTGGTACGCCTTACGAGATCCTCACCGGCGACATGCGCGGAATCAACGACCGAGCATTACGGGTGGTGCTCAACGAGTTTCGGCGCCGCCTGGAACAACTGCAATTCAGCGTGTACGTGCATCAGCTCTGCCGCCCGGTCCGGGCCGCGTGGATGGACATGGCGGTGCTGTCGGGTGTTCTGGTGCTGGACGATTACGCACTGAAGCGCCGCCAGTACCTTCGCACTCGCTGGGTACCGCAAGGCTGGGCTTACATCCAGCCGGTGCAGGACGTGCAGGCGCGAGCGATGGAGGTGAGAGCCGGTTTTTCGTCGCGCAGCGAGATGGTTTTGCGCACTGGCTACGACGCCGAAACGGTCGATCTGGAAAACGCTGCCGATCTGGCACGCGCCACCTTATTGGGCCTCAACTACAACACCCTTGATGCCGTCGAAGACACCGACGACAAGGAGCAACCATGAGCAAGCGCGCGAAACCGCGTATTTACAACCGCGCCGGCAAACGCGTCGAGGTCAAGGACAAGACTTGGTACGCCGTTCATGCCAGCGGCGAGTCCACCGAGCGAGTGATCGAAGTCTTTGTCTATGGCGAGATCGGCGCGTGGGGCATCACTGCCAATCAGTTCGTGCAGGATCTGCGCGCCATGGACGACGGTGTGTCGCCGGTGGTCGCCGCGTTCAACAGTATCGGCGGTGACCTGTTCGACGGGCTGGCCATGCACAACGCGCTGTCGCGGCTGGGCGAGCGCTGCACCGGCCGGATCGATGCACTGGCGGCGAGTGCCGCCAGTGTGGCTGTGTGCGGTGCCCACCGCCTAGTCATCGCGGCGAACGCCATGTTGATGATTCACAACCCATACACCTATGCAGGCGGGGGCGCCGAGGACTTCCGCCGGGTCGCTGACGTATTGGATCAAACCTTGGAGGCGATCATCGCGGCCTATAAGGCCAAGGCGCCCGACATCGATGAGGCCGAGCTGCGACGAATGGTTGATGCCGAAACCTGGCTGACTGCCAACGAAGCAGTGGCATTGGGGCTGGCCGATGAAGTGGGCGACGGCATCAAAGTCAAAGCCTGTCTGGGTCAAGGCGCGGTGCTGCAACGGTTCCAGCACGCACCGGCTGATTTGCTGGCCCAGCTCGACGAGGCACCCGAACCGGATCCGGATCTTGAGCCTGTCGATCCGCCGCCGGTGCCGCCCGTCGTAGACTCGGCCAAGTTGGCATTGATGGTCACTCAGCGCTGCATGGCGGCGGGAATCAGCAACCTGATCGAGCCGCTGCTCAAGTCCACCCAGCTTGAAAGTGAAGACATCGTTTTGGCGGGGCTGGCACGCGCCAAGGCGATTAACGACCTTTGCGTGGCTGCGCGGCTGCCTGAATTCAGCGCCGAGTATGTCGCGGCCGGTCTGGATGCGCCGGCGGTGCGGGCGCGTCTGTTCGACAAAATTGTCACCAGCGGCAAGGGCTTTGAAATCGACAACAGTCTGCCACTGGCGGACGACCTGGCGCCCAAGGTGCTGGCCAAACAACCTGACCCCAACTCGATTTGGGCTGCTCGCCAAGCGGCCCAAACTGGAACCGCGCGCGGCGCGAAAGGAGCATGAGCATGACCATCAAACAGGAACCGATGCACGCAGGTGAATTCCTGCTGTCCGAAGGCGCCGGCACCATTTCGCGTGAAGCGATCAAAATCGCGGCCGGTCCAGCGTTGTGGCCGGGACAAATCCTCGGACTTGTGACCGCTTCCGGCGAATTCGCACCGTACAACCCAACGGCTGAGGACGGCACCGAAAACGCTGTCGCCATTCTTTACGGCCCGCTGGGTGAATCCGATGTGGTGCGTCGCGGTCGCGCCGTGGTGCGGTTGGCCGAGGTCAGTGAAGCGCATTTGACCGGCCTCGATCTGGCCGCCGAGAAAGCACTCGCCGCGCATTTCGTGATCGTCCGCTAAGTCGATCCTTTTTTTGTATGCATCCCGCCGCGTGCGGGATTTTTCGTTTCTGGAGAGTACCCATGGCCGATATCGCCATTTTTGAAGACGAAGCGTTTACCGTTACCTCGCTGACCGCTGCACTCAATGATCAGCCCTACCTGCCGGGCCGCATCAGCGCCTTGGGTCTGTTCCGCGAGGAAGGCATTACCACCCTGACCGTGCAGATTGAAAAGGACGGTGACACCCTGGCACTGGTGCCGGCCGGTGAGCGCGGTGGTTCTGGCCTGGTGGTTGCTGCGAGCAAGCGCAACCTGATCCCGTTCAACACCGTACACCTGCCTGAGCGCTTCACCATCAAGGCGGATGAGATCCAAGGCATTCGCGCCTTCGGCACTCGCACCGAGCTGCAGGCGGTGCAGGACGTGGTCAATGCACGTCTGGCAAAGGCGCGTCGTCAGTTGGATGCGACGCATGAGTTCCAGCGCATGGGCGCACTCAACGGCCAGATCCTCGACGCTGATGGTTCGACGGTGCTGCTGGACTTGTATGAACGCTTCGGTGTTCAGCGTCAGAAGTTGTCCATGGGGCTGACTGAAGCCGGTACCGAGCTGCGGGTCAAGTGCGGTGAGGCGCTGGACATCCAGGAGGATGCGCTGGGCAGCGTGACCAGCACCGGCTCGCGCGCCTTCTGCGGCAAGAACTTCTGGAACAAGTTGATCGTTCATAAGTCGGTCAAGGAAACCTACCTTAACAGTCAGCAAGCGGCTGCCTTACGTGGTGATGCGCGCGAAAGCTTCGAGTTCGGCGGCATCATTTGGGAGCGCTATCGTGGCAAGGTCGCCGGCGTGTCTTTCGTCCACGACGACAAGGCACTGCTGGTGCCTGAAGGCGTGCCGGATCTGTACATCTCGGTGTTCGCGCCGGCTGATTACATGGAAACGGTCAACACCCAAGGTATTCCGTACTACAGCATGATCGAGCCGCTGCCCTTCAACAAAGGCATGGCCGGTGAGGCGCAGTCGAACCCGTTGCACCTGTGCACTCGACCGCGCGCCCAGATCCTGCTGGAACTCTGACCGTGGGCTTTCGCGATCTGGTCGCCGAGGTCGACGCGGTGGTGTTCGAAACGCTGGGCGACACTGCACGGATCGAAGGTCGCGACGAGCCAGTGTTCGGCATGTTTGCCGCGCCCTGGCTGCAACCTAAGTTCGGCAAGCTCAACACCGGGTTGCGCGAGCCTCGCTTCGAGATCCGCGTCAGCGATTCGCAAGGTCTAGAACAGGGCATGTTGGTCAGCGTTGACCTGCCTGCCTTGGATGGCGGCGGTGACTACGACCTGATCCAGCTCGAACCGAGCGGTGACGGGCTGGTCGCCCTGATTCTGAGGTTACGGCCATGAGCGTCGGCAGCTATTTCAAACCCTCGGCCGGGGGCGGGATGATCTCCATCCAGTCCTCGGCCGCACATTCTCAAGCGTTCCAGGACTTTGCCAAGGTGGTGCCGAAAGCGGCTGCTGCGGCGCATCGGCGCGCGATCAACAAAACGTTGGGAAGGTTGCGCACGCACATTGCCCGAGCCGTCAGCCGGTCAGAGCGCATTGCCGTAGCAGCGGTGCGTCAGCGGTTGCGCAGCTATTCAGTTTCCGGCGCGGCCGCGAGCGGCAAATTATGGTTTGGGTTGAACACCATCGAATCCAGCCGGATCGGCCGGGCGCGGCAGACCGGTAGCGGTGTGTCGGTGGCGGGGCGGCGTTACCAAGGTGCCTTTCTCAAGAAGGTCTACGGCAACAAGCCCGACATCTGGATCCGTACGGCCAGCAAGCATTTTAACGCGGACGACTACCCGGACAGCACGGTCTCCCCCAGTCGCGGGCCGAGTTCGGGCTGGGTCGCCGAAAACGGTAGTCGTTTCCCGCTGGCCAAGGCCAAGGTGTCGCTGGAGCAAGCCCGGCCGCATTTCGACAGCTGGGTCAAAAAGGCAGATGAGATCCTGTTGGCGATTCTCAAACAAGAACTCAACTTTGAGCTGCAGAAATACCTCAAGAGGATCGGCAATGTCTGAAGAACCGTTCAGCCTGGACCAGCTTTATCGGGCGGTAGAACAACATCTGCGTACCCACTTGCCTGGCGTGCAGGCCGTCACAGCCTGGCCAGACATTAAGGATCGCGTGTTGCTGCCAGCGGTATTTCTGGAGGTGGCCGAGATCGAGCCGGGTACCGATATCGGTACCGGCGAAACCTCGCTGGTCTGCAAGTTCGAGGCTCGGATCATTGTTGACCCGATCAAGCCGCACCATCATCAACAGGTCGTGCAATTGGCGACGCAGTTGGCGGTGCTGCTGCGTGCGCAGACGTGGGGATTGGCAGTTGAACCCGCCGAGTTTGTGCAATCGCTGCAGGACTTTACCCAGCCGCACCTGGATGGTTACACAGTGTGGCTGGTGGAGTGGACTCAGCAGGTTTATCTCGGCGTTGAGGAATGGCCGTGGTTGGACGAACCGCCAGGGACCTTGGTCTTGGACATTGATCCGGGTGATGGGCCATTCCAGCCCGAGGATCTGCCGTGAGCTACGCAAGCGCCCAGCATGACCGCATGATCGCGGGGGCGGTAAAGGCTTGCTACGTGGTCGCGGTGGATCTGTCCGCATCGCCGCCGGTGTGTCGCGTGTCAGACGGTAGTGAATGGGTCAGCGCTTGGGTGCGCTGGCACAGCATCGCCGCCGGCAAGGCCAGGCATTGGCGGGCGCCGTCTTTGGGCGAGCAGGGCAGTTTGATCAGTCCCAGCGGTGACGTGTCACAAGGCACGTTTGTCCCGGGCTTGTATGGCAATGCCGGACCGCCGCCAGACAACCGCGACCATGTTGAGGTCTGGCGCTTCGATGATGGCGGCTCGCTGATCTACGACTGGCAGGCCAAGAACTACAGCATCACCCTGCCCAGCGGCACGGTCACCATCAAAGTGGCCAGCACGGAAGCGGTGGTGACTGATAGCGCGGTGAACGTGACCACCGGCAACATCAATCTGAAAGCGGCGGTGATGATCCACGGCGCGCTGCACGTTACCAAGGGCATCACCAGCGCCGGCGCGATCATTGATGCCACCGGCAACAGCAATCACCACACGCATTAATTTTCAACTCACCACAGCCCGCCTAGCGCGGGCTTTTTAACATCTGGAGTGTGCCTTATGAGTAAGTCTAGAACTGATGGCGATTCCGACGGCGTATCCGAAGCCATTGCTGTTCCGGGATTGAAACCGGCGCCGCTGGGTTTTCCTGCGACTGCTAACGCGGTGGAACCAATCGGGCCGCCACGCGTTTTCCGCGACAAGGTTTTCACCTCGCGCACCTTGATTATGCCCAGCGGCGGCGCGCTTGCTGTTGTTGCTGGTCGTGTTACCGCATGTGGTGATGATCAATATGCGTTTTTGAAGGCGCATCCAGATCTGGAACAACTGCTGGAGTAATCAAATGATCGGAGTGGATCGCCACACCGGCCAACCCATATCCGGCATCGAGCGTCTGCGGCAAGCCATTGGCGACATTTTGAGCACGCCGCTGGGCAGTCGCCGGCACCGCATGGAGTACGGCAGCAAGCTGCGGCGGTTTGTCGATTTGCCCGTTAATGAGGGCTGGAAAAGCGCCGTACAGGCCGAGGTTGCCCGCGCCCTTGGGCGCTGGGAGCCGAGCTTGAAACTCGACCAGGTTCGCGTCATTTCCGTCATTGGCGGGCGAATCAATCTGCAAATCGTCGGGAAATACCTGGGCGACGGCGTCACGTTGGAGGTGGCTGCATGAGTACCGTTGATCTGTCGTCGCTGCCGGCGCCGACCGTGCTGGAGCCTCTGGACTTCGAGGAGGTTTATCAGGACGGGCTGAGCGTGTTTCGCGGGTACATGGGTGGTAACTGGACGGCTGCGCTGGAAAGCGATCCAGTGGTCAAAGTGCTTGAGGTCGGGGCTTACAACAAGGTCGGCAACCGCGCCCGAGTCAATGACGCCGGCAAAGCGCTGCTGCTGGCCCATGCCATTCGCGGCGACCTCGATCACTTGGGTGCAAACGTCAATCTGCAGCGCCTGGTCATTCAGGCCGAAGATCTGCTGGCGGTGCCACCAGTGCCCAAGGTCATGGAAGACGACGAACCGTTTCGCGAGCGCATCCAGTTGGCCTATGAGGGTTTGACCACGGCCGGCCCGCGTAACAGCTACATCCTGCACGCGCGTAACGCCTCGGGGTTGGTGGCGGATGCCACGGCTGAAAGCCCGAAGCCTTGTTACGTTACGGTAACGGTGCTGGGGTTAGAGGGGAGGGCGAAGCGCCGCCGGAGCTGCTGGCGACGGTGGCTGCTGCGTTGAATGACGATGACGTTCGACCGGTCGGTGATCGGGTGACCGTGCAGAGTGCGCAGGTGATCCGTTACGAAATTGACGCCATCTTGCACATGGCCAGCGCTGGCCCTGAAGCGGATGCCAGTTTGGCCGAGGCGAAAAGCCGCTTGGCAGCCTGGATCAACCCACGCAAGCGGCTGGGCGTCGAGGTCGCCCGCTCCGCTGTCGACGCCCAGTTGCACGTTGCCGGCGTTGCCCGAGTCGAGTTGGTCGGGTGGCAGGATCTGGCCCCGACCAAGGCGCAAGCGGCGTTCTGTACGCAGTACAACGTGAGGCTGGCGGGCTGATATGAAAAGTTTACTGCCGCTCAACAGCACGCAACTGGAACGGGCCATGGAGGCCGCCTTTTTTGAAAAGACGATTGTCCCACTGCGCGACCTCTACAACCCCGACACCTGTCCGGCGCATTTTCTGCCGCATCTGGCGTGGGCGTGGTCTGTCGATCGCTGGGACTACCGATGGTCTGAGGCAACCAAGCGCGCGGCCATCAAGGCGTCTTACTACATCCACAAACACAAGGGCACCATCGGCGCTTTGCGCCGTGTGGTCGAGCCGCTGGGCTATCTGATCGAGATCGTCGAGTGGTTCCAGACCGTGCCGGAAGGCGTGCCGGGCACCTTCGCGCTGAAGGTCGGGGTTCTCGATACCGGCATCACCGAAGAAATGTATCAGGAGCTTGATCGCCTGATTGACGATGCCAAGCCCGTCACCCGTCAACTGACCGGGCTGGCGATCAGCCTTGAAACTCAAGGCAATTTGAATATCGCCGTGTCCCTCTACGAAGGCGACGAAATCGACGTGTACCCGCCCGTCATGCGTGACATTGAGGTCACTGGCCGCTTTGGCGTAGTCGGTCGCGAACACACCATAGACACCCTGGACGTTTATTATGATTGATGCGAATTCGCAGTTTTTCGCGATCCTCACAGACGTGGGGATGGCCAAGCAGGCGAATGCCGACGCGCTCGGCATTCCCTGGCTGATCACGCAAATGGGCGTCGGGGATGCCAATCCGAACGGACTGGCGGACCCGCCCAACCCGGTGCCGTCGGCCAGTCAAACCAAGCTGCTCAACGAGTGGCGCTGCAAGCCGCTGAACCAACTGAAGATCGACCCGATCAACCCGGCAGTAATCATCGCCGAGCAAATCATTCCGGCCGACGAGGGCGGTAAGTGGATTCGCGAAATCGGCCTTTACGACGCGGACGGCGATCTGGTGGCGGTGGCCAACTGCGCGCCAAGCTTCAAACCGCTGCTGTCGCAAGGCTCGGGCCGCACGCAAATCGTGCGCATGAACTTCATTGTCAGCAGCACGGGCAACATTCAGCTCAAGATCGATCCGGCGATTGTGCTGGCCTCGCGGGCCTACGTCGACGCGGCCATTCTGGAAGTGCTGCCGAAGAACAAGGCGGCAGGCCAATACACCCGCGTCAAGGTCAATGATCGCGGCGTGTTCGTGTCGGGTGATAACCCGGAAACGCTGGCTGGGATGGGCATTAAGGACACCTACACGAAGCCGGAAATTGAGGCGATGATCGCGCAGGCCTCGGCGCTGCCAGTTGGTGCGACGGTGGCGTTTCCGCTCGACAAGGTGGCGCCCGGGTTTCTGGAGCTGGACGGCAGTGTTAAGAGCATCGCGGTTTATCCCGATCTGGCCGCTTTCCTCGGCACGGCCTTCAACAAGGGCGATGAGGGTGCCGGCAATTTCCGCTTGCCGGACTCGCGCGGCGAGTTCCTGCGTGGTTGGGACCATGGGCGCGAAGTGGATGCGGGCCGTGCGGTCGGTAGCTGGCAAGTAGGTACGGCGACGTATGGTGATGGTGATGGGCAAAACCTGCCTGTGCCGAACATGAACAACGCGGCGCATGTGCGAGTTCTCGGGTTGGAATATGACACCGCTCCGGCTGTTTCCGAACCGGTCACAGTGTTGGCAACAGCAACGGCTACAGTCTCGCTAAGCATGGAAGGCGTGCAAACGCCTGGAACGGCTTATGGCGGCGTCGACTTCATGCGTTCCCGGCCTCGAAACATCGCGGTCGTATGGTGCATTAAGGCGTGGAACGCGCCGATTAATCAGGGGAATATCGACATTGCTGCGCTCGCGGCTTTGGCGACGCAAGCCACGGAAATCAAACTGGGTACGGCCAAGATCGCCACGCAGGCGCAGACCGTTGCCGGCACCGATGACGCCACGATTGTGACCCCGAAAAAACTCAGGCTAGGTTTTTTGTCGAGCCTTACGCCAAACGGCTATGTGGTTTTCCCTAGCTGGCTTGGCGGTTTTACCATTCAGTGGGGGCTTGGGAGCTACGTCGATAAAACGCCGATAAGTTTCACGCTTGCATACGCAAATGCTTGTTTTGTCGTGCTGGCCACGGACGGGACGGTTGCCACTGCGGCGGCCTCGGACGTCGTCCCATATGGCGCTGCGCCTGACACGCTGTTGAAAACTGGATTTATGCTGCGTTCCTCGCTTGGCGCTATCGGTGGCAACGTCTTCTGGATATCAGTAGGGAGTTAAACATGGGTATGCAAAGGCTTTATGCGCAGTCAACGGGCTGCACTTATTTCAAGGGCTTTCATAGTGAGATTCCCAGCGATGCGGTGGCGATCAGCGAGGCGCGTTTTCTAGAAGTCTTGGCGAATCCGCCCTTGGGCAAGCGACGAGGTCACGATGAAGGCGGGCTGCCGATTCTGGTCGATATGTTGCCGCCGAGTTCTCAGGATCTGGCGGCGGCAGAGCGCGCTTGGCGTGATGCTGAAGTAATGCGGGTTTCTTGGCTGCGCGATCGGCATCGGGATCAGGTCGAAGTGGGGGCGGCCACTACCCTCAGTGCTGAGCAGTTCGCCGAATTGCTGGTGTACTTGCAGGCGTTGCGGGACTGGCCGCAATCTGATGTTTTTCCCGATGTGGCTGGCCGGCCACTTCTGCCGGAGTGGATCGCCAATCAAACCCAATAAACGCCCCGCACTGACGGGGCGTTTTTATTTTCCGTTACTCGTAACACGAACACCCCTTACAGCCTCGCTTATGCGGGGCTTTTTCGTTTCTGGAGACTGACCCTTATGAGTTTTTTCCACGGCGTCACGACCACGTCGGTCGACACTGGCGCGCGCACCATCTCGCTGCCGTCGTCGTCGATCATCGGTCTGTGTGCCACCTTCACCCCGGGCGTTCTCGGCGGCGGCACGGCCAAGGCCGGCGAACTGAAATTGATCACCACCGAGCGCGAAGCCATTGCCGCCTTCGGCGCCGATTCGGCAATCACCAAGGCCTGTCAGGCGATCTACGTCAAAGCCAAGGCGGTGATCGTCGCCATCGGCGTGGCCAAGCTGGAAGACCCTGCGCTGCAAACCTCGGCAATCATCGGCGGCGTGCTGGAGTCGGGGCAGCGTACTGGCTTACAGGCGCTGCTCGATGGCAAAAGCCTGTTCAACGCCCAGCCGCGGCTGTTGATCGCACCGGGCCATACGGCGACTCAGGCGGTGGCCACGGCGCTCGACAGCGTGGCGCAGAAGCTGCGCGCGATCGGCATCATCGACGGCCCGGGTACGACCGACGAGGCTGCTATTGCCTACGCCGAGAACTTCGGCAGTCGCAACCTGTTTATGGTCGACCCGGGCGTCAAGTACTGGGACACCATTACCAGCAAGACCGTCGACGCGCCCGGTTCGGCTTGGGCGGCGGGCCTGTTTGCCTGGACGGATGCTGAATACGGTTTCTGGGCCTCGCCTTCGAACAAGGAGTTGACCGGCATCACCGGAACCGGTCGCGCGGTCGAGTACCTGGACGGCGACGAGACCTGCCGGGCCAACCTGCTCAACAACTCCAATATCACCACGATCATTCGCGATGACGGTTACCGCCTGTGGGGTAACCGCACGCTGTCGAGCGATCCAAAGTGGGCATTCGTTACCCGCGTTCGCACGCTGTTCATCCTCATGGACGCGGTGCAGGCCGGGCACAAGTGGGCGGTTGACCGCTCGATCACCAAGACCTACGTGACCGATGTCACCAACGGTCTCAACGCGTTCATGGCCGACCTGAAAGCCCAAGGCGCGATCATCAACTTTGAAGTGTTCCCCGACACCGAACTGAACACGGCCAGCCAGATCGCCCAGGGCAAGGTGTATTGGCGCATCCGTTTCACCGACGTGCCGCCGGCAGAAAACCCGAATTTCCTTTTCGAAGTCACCGATCAATGGATGACCGAAGTGCTTGAAGCAGCCTAAGGGGGCGTAACCAATGATTCCTCAGACTTTGTACAACACCAACCTGTTCGTCGACGGCGTGAACTTCTCCGGCGACGTGCCCAGCCTGACGCTGCCCAAGCTGACCACCAAGACTGACGAATATCGTGGGGGCGGCATGGCCGGCCCCATCGAGATGGATCAGGGGCTGGAAAAAATGGAAGCCTCGTTTGTCACCAAGGGCGTGCGTCGCGAGTCGCTGAAGTACTTCGGCCTTGCGGACGGCACGGCGTTCAACGCCACGTTCCGTGGTGCCTTCAAGGGCCAAAAGGGCGCGGTGACAGCGGTCGTTGCCACTCTGCGCGGTCGGCTCAAAGAGGTCGATCTGGGTGACTGGAAAGCCGGTGATGCGGCCGAGATCAAACACGCCGTAGCGGTCACCTACTACAAGCTCGAAATCGACGGGCGCCTGATGTACGAAATCGACATGGTCGCCGGCATTCAGGTGATCGACGGCAAAGACCAACTGCTCGAAGTGCGCAACGCACTCGGCCTGTAAGGAATAGATCCAGATGACTCAAGCAATCGCTAAAAACCTGCCGGCCTGGCTGTCGCTCAGTGCAATCGGTGCCGTTGTAACGCTGACCCGTCCAAGCAAGGCCAACAGTGTCGACGTCGAGACCTTGAACCTGCGTAACCCGACCGTGCGTGAAGTGCGTGCGGCTGATCGTGCTGCCAACGGCGATGATGAACAGCGCGAACTGATGCTGTTCGCCGGTCTCGCCGAAGTCGGACTGAAGGATCTGGAAGGCCTCAAGCTGACGGATTATCGCCGCGTGCAAACGGCGTATTCGCACCTGGTACCGAAAACCGATTATTCGGACTCCATGCCGGCGTGGTTGTCGCTGACCACCGATCAGGTGCTGGTAACGCTGTCGTGTCCGAGTGAAATCAACGGCGTGACCGTCGACAAGCTGGCCTTGCGTTCGCCGACCGTGGGCGACGTGCGGGCGGCCAACCGTGAAGTCGGTGGTGATGATGAGCAGCGCGAGCTGGTGTTGTTTGCTGCATTGTCCGGTGCGCCTGTCGCGGATCTGGAGGGGCTGAAGCTGGTGGATTTTAACCGCTTGCAGGCCGGCTATTTTCGCATGGACAACGACGACGGGCTTTAACCCCAGCGTGATCAAGGCGGCGGCGAAACGTCTGGCGGCGGAAACCGGATTTTCCGCCGCCGAGATCCATTCGATGCCGTTTGCGGAAATGGTGTGGTGGCTCACGGATTGAGCCGCCTTGGGTAGTGCTGGGCACATGGGGGCCATCACATGGCAAACAAAATCGCCCTCGGGCTGGTGATCGGCGGCGCCGTCAGTTCCACGGTCGGCTCTGCGTTCAAGGATGTGACCGGGCGCATCAAGCGCCTTGAGGCTGAAGGCAACAAAGCGCGCGTGCTGCAGCGCACGATTGGCGACACCATCCGCCTGCGCGAAGAATGGAAAAAGGCTCACGACACCGGCGCGGCCGGTGCGTCCAAATTACTCAACCGTTTGAACTCGAACCTGGACAGTTTGAAAAAGCAGGGGATCGAGGTCGGCAAGCTGGAAAAAGCCTATCGCTCGATGGGGCAGACGGCCAACAAAGCCGAGCTGAAAGCCAAGGGTCATGAGCAGATCGATTCTGGCGTAAAGGGCATGAAGGGCGCCGTGGGTGCAGCGGTGGTCGGTGTCGGTGCCATGGCGGTACCGACCAAGGTCAGCGCTGATTTTGGCGCGATTGTGCGTGACATCGCGATCAAGGCCGGCATTGCCAACAAGCCGCAAGAGCAGGAGATGTCGCGCAAGATCATCGACACCTCACGCGACACCGGCATGGCGCGCAACGATGTGGCCGACGTGGTCAATCAGTTGGTCGGCGCCGGTATGGACCTGAGCAAGGCGCTGGAATACGCGCCTGTCGCGGCCAAGTTTGTCGTGGGGCAGGGATCCAGCGGCGTCGATACGGCGAAGATGATCAACGCCCTGGGGCAGAACGCCAAGATCACCGATCCCAAGCAGATGCAGCAAGCGCTGGAAGCGATCGCCTACCAAGGTCAGGCGGGCAGCTTTGAAGCGGCCGACATGGCCAAGTGGTTCCCGGAACTGCTGGCCAACATGGCCAGCAACGGTATCACCGGCTTGGATGCGGTGACGCAACTGGGTGCCATGCTGCAGGTGCAAATGAAGCAGGCCGGCAGTTCGGACGAAGCGGCCAACAACCTGAAAAACTGGATGGGCAAAATCGGCTCGACCGACACGGTCAAGGCCTACGAAAAAGCCGGTATCGATTACAAGGGGTCGATGCAGACCGGTTTGCAAAACGGTATGTCCACGCTTGAGACCAGCATGGCGCTGGCTCAGAAATACATTCAGGCGACCGATCCGGCGCGTGCGGCGAAAATGGCCGAGGCCACGGCAAAAATCAGCGAGCAAGCCGATCCTGAAAAGGCCAAGGCCATGATGGCCTCGCTGGAAGAATCCCTGCGCACCGGCGACCTGTTCGCCGACATGCAGGTCAAGGCCGCGCTGTCGGCCTACATGCAGAACAAGGCGCTGTACAGCCAGCTCAAAAACGATTCGCGTGACGCGACCGGGATCCTCGACAAGAACCTCGCCGAGCGGCGCGAGTCGTCATCGCAAAAATGGGCGGAAATGGCCCAGTCGATGGATGACGCCATGCGCAGCATCGGCGATGCGCTGCGCCCGGTGACGGACACCGTGGCCGAGTCGTTGACCAAGGTTACTAAAGGCATTACGTCGCTTACGGATAGTGCGCCCGGGGTAGTTGCCGGTATCGCCACGGTCGGAGCAGGGCTGATCGCCTTAAAAGGTATCATCAGCACGGTCAAGATCGGCAAGGGGGTGTTAAACCTTGCGCGTGGGGCGCGCGGTGGCCGGGGTGGGGGCGAAACACGCAATAAAAATTCCGGGGAGCTTGATCTGGTAGCGACTGGCCTGGATGTTGTTTCGCGGGTGAAGGAAGCGGCTACAGGCGGTGGTCTTGGTGCTGCAAATGATGCAGGTAACGACGGCGTCCAAAAGGTTTTCGTCGTTAATGCCGGCGCTATGGGTGGCGGCGTGGATGCGCCGGGCGAATCGCGCCGGCGCGGACGTGGATCAAGCCGTAGCGCTCGTCGCCGGACGTTGCCGAGTTCGAGAGGTCCTCGCCCGTCTGTGCCTCGTCCGCCTGTACCGGTTTCACGTCCATCTGTTCCGGTTTCACGGCCACCCGTTCCGCCTTCGCGGCCACCTGTTGCGATCCCGTCGCCATCAGTCCCTTCCGTTCCAAGTGGGGCATTGTCCAAGCTTGGCGTCGTCGCAGAAACCGTCGGTAAGGTCAGCAAGGCGGCCAAGGTCATTCCTGGCGGCACGCTGCTGGAGTCCGGCGCGATGGCGCTTGAAACCTTTCAAAACGCCAAGACCAAGGACGAAAAAGCCGAAGGTTACGGTTCGGCCGCGGGCAATCTGGCCGGCACCATGGCCGGCGCAGCAGCAGGCGCCGCTATCGGTTCGGTTGTGCCGATCATCGGCACCGCGATCGGCGGCATGATCGGTGCTTATCTGGGCAGTCAGGGCGGTGCGGCGCTGGGCGGATCCTTGGGTAAATCGCTGTTCGGTGGCGAGGATGACAAACCTGAGGAAAAACCAAAGACGCCCGTGCCGACCACGCCGCTCATGATGGCGTCAGCGGCGCAGAAAGGCCCGGTGCTGGGGGATGTCGCGCGCTCGATGGCAGTGACGGCGCCGCTCAAGTCGGCGGCGCTGGCCATTCAGCCCAAGGAGGCGGCGAAGGCGGAGCCGGCCAAGGTGGATCAAAAGTTTGAGTATTCGCTGAGTATGCCGGTGACCGTGCAGGGCGATGTCAAAGACCCGCAAACCTTGGCGCAGGATCTGATGCCGCACATGCAGCGAATGATGGCGGACGCGGCGAGGAGTAATGCCGCCAAGCTGTACGACGAACCCCATGTTTAAGGAGGTTTCATGGCTTACATGGAGCAGATGCAATCAAGTCTGAAGTATCTGATGGATGCGGCGGAAACCGGGCGGCGTAGCGCGGATGGCATGCTGTCCCCGGTCAATGGCGCGATCCGCGAACTGACCGGCGCCGCGTCCGAGCTGGAGAACATCCCGTTCGTTGGTCCGGCCATCGGCGCCAAACTTCAGCGGGTGATGCGCGGCGTCGACGCGGCTCAGGCCAAGGTCGGTCAGGTGGTGGCGGTGTACGGCCGCGCCACCCGGGCGGCGGCCGAAGTGCAGGATCGGCTGGGCACGTTGAAGGAACAGGCGGGCAAAGCGGCCACGGCAATCAACAACGTCGCCGGCAAGGTCAGTCCGTCGCTGGCCAACATCGTGCCCACCAGTTCCTTTGCCGTGGAGGCCACGCCGGCGCCGGAGGCGGTGAAGCCGTTCCCGCATCTGATGATCATTCAACCGCGCGATCCGAAGATTGAGCCGTATTACTTCAACCTGGACACAGCAGCGTTCGACGAGCTGAGTCGTTCGACCGAATTCCGCTGGGCTTCGCAGGAGCGGCTGACGCGCCGGCCGGCGAAGCAGGCCATCGGTATGGGCGATGAAAAGTTGACGCTCAAGGGCACGATCTATCCGGGCTTCAAAGGCGGTTTAAAGCAGCTCGACACCCTGCGTTCCATCGGGGCCAGGCTGCAGCCGCTGACGCTGACCACGGGCTATGGCGAGGTGATCGGGACGTGGTGCCTGAAAAACATCAACGAGGAACAGTCCGCACTGCTGCACGGCGGGATTGCTCGCAAACAGGGCTTCACTTTGGAGTTTGAGCGCTATGGCGACGACATGCAGGACGTCTGACGGCGACATGCTCGATGTCATTTGCAACAATGTGTACGGCCATCTGAATGGCAGCGTCGAGGCTGTGCTCGATGCCAATCAAGGGCTGGCCGATGAGCCTCAGCCGTTCCGGTCGGGCGTGATTATCGTCCTGCCGGATCTGCCGAGTCCGACCAGTGAGGGCGTCAGTTTGTGGGATTGAGCCGGGGCGATACCTTCGCCGGCACCGCGTCGCGTTATGCGTAACGACACCTTGTTTTTCTGGCCCGCCTTGTGCGGGTTTTTTATTGGAAAAAACCATGACCCCGATGTTTCGAATTGTCGCCGATGGGGCCGACGTCACGGCCAAGATCAATGATTGCCTGTTGCTGCTGCGCACCTCTGACAAGCCGGGCATGGAGTCCGACGAGTTTGAGTTGCGTATCGACGACCGTGATGGGCAAGTGCAATTGCCACGGCGTGGCAGCTCAATTGAGATCTACTTGGGCTATGCCGAAACGACCTTGACGCGTATGGGCAGTTACACCGTCGACACGGTCGAGGTGTCAGGCCCGCCGGACACGATCGTGATCAAGGGCAAGGCCAGCGACGTGCGTGGCAGTGGCAAAACCATCCGTAGCGGAAGCTGGGAAGGCGTGCCGCTGTCGAAGATCGTAGCTGACGTCGCCGCGCGCAATGGCTGGACGCCGGTGTGTCCGGTGTCGACCAAGGTCGCCCGGGTCGACCAGCTCAACGAGTCCGATTTTAATTTCATCACGCGTCTGGCCAAGCAATACGACTGCACAGCCAAAGTCGCCGACGGCAAGCTGTTGGTGATGCCGCGCCAGGGTGGCCAGACAGCAAGCGGCAAAACGTTTGGTGCCATCACCCTGACTCGACGCGACCTCAGCCGATGGCAATTCAGTCTCGGTGATCGCCACTCACACAAGGCAGTCGCCACCAAGCACCAGAACAAGAAGGACGGAAAGCTGGCGGTGGTCACCGTTGACAACGATGATGCTCCGGACGGGCTGCCGGCAGTGCATACCGACCGCCATATCTACCCAAACAAGACGGCTGCTGAAGCGGCCGCCAAGGCCCGTCTATCAGCGTTCAACCGTTCGACCGCCGATGTGCGGCTTGAAATGCCCGGCCGGACGGACATCTTCGCCGAGCGTCCCATCATCGCGCAGGGTTTCAAGGTCGGGCTTGATGGCGAATACCTGGCGGATTCGGTTGAGCAGGTGTTCACCCAGTCCGGCTGGTCGACCACGGTCGAATGCAATGCCGGCAAAGCAGGTAAATCCAAGGGCAAGAAAAAGAAAGGGCCGAAACCACCACTCAAGGTGGTGAACATCGAGAAACAGTAACCGCATCCCATCGCCGCCTGAGTGCGGTTTTTTTATGTCTGGAGTCTGTATGTCTATCACTGAACAACAGCTGCAAAGCATCATGCCCAACGCCCGCCGCCAAGCGGGCGTTTTTGTATCCGCCCTCAACACAGCCATGGCCCATAGGCAGATCAACACGCCGAAACGCCAAGCCGCTTTTCTGGCGCAAGTCGGTCACGAGTCGGGACAGTTGCAGTACGTCCGGGAACTGGGCGGCGACCAGTACCTGAGCAAATACGACACTGGCAACCTGGCTGAAAAACTGGGCAATACGCCGGCAGCGGATGGTGATGGCCAGCGCTATCGCGGTCGCGGCTTGATCCAGGTCACTGGCCACGACAACTACCTGCGCTGCAGCTTGGCGCTGTTCGGTGACGAGCGATTGCTGCGCACGCCTGAACTGCTGGAGCTGCCGCAGTGGGCCGCCGAGTCGGCCGCATGGTTCTGGTCAGTGAATGGGCTGAACGCGCTGGCCGATCAAAACGAATTCAACACGATCACCCGCAGGATCAACGGCGGCCTCAATGGCCTGCAGGATCGGCTGGAATTGTGGGGCCGGGCGAGGGCGGTGCTATGCGTCTCGGCGAACTGATACCGGCGCCGTATCGGCTGCTGGCAAAAGGCGTGCTGCTGGTCGTCTTAGTCGGTGGTTCCGCGGCCATTACTTGGCAAGTCCAGGGTTGGCGCTACGGCAAACAGCTCGCAGAGCAGGCCCGACTCCACAACGAAACCTTCAACCAGTTGGCCCTGGCCACGGTTGCGCAGCAGCGTGCCGAACAGGATAAACGCCTCGCGCTCGAGCAGCGCCTGGCTACCAGCGAACAAACCCATTACCGAGCCTTGAGTGATGCCCAACGTGATCAAGGTCGCCTGCGCGACCGCCTTGCCACTGCTGATCTGCGCCTGTCAGTCCTACTCGACGCCACCACCGGCGCCGGCCACGGATCGGTGTCAGCCACCACCGCCACCAGCAGCGTGGTTCATGGCTCCACAAGAGCCGAACTTGACCCAGCGCATGCTCAACGAATTGTCGGCATCACCGATTACGGCGACCGAGGACTGATTGCACTCGCCGCCTGTCAGGCATACGCGAAAGAAGTCTCAACACCGAAGTAAAAAAAGAGTGGCCGGTCCAGATGCGTCAACTTCCGGATCGACCGCGTTCCCTGCAGATAGTCCCTGCAAGTCAAGCCAAGGCTCTTGCTCCGTGCACAAAGCGAGGCGAGCCTAGAACCTGTTTATCCGCACAGTAAAAATCTTGCTTTTTATGTCTACACCCATCCTGCTGTGACCATAGTTAGCTTATTTCTAAGCGCTTGACGATTAAGAGCGAAACAAGCCGCATTCTCGGGCGCTAAATAACGGAAGACCAATAACTTACGGCCGAAAAAGAAAATGGCTTTTAGCCATCACCCTTTAATAGCCAATAACTCTAAAAAATTGGAAGCACTTTCCTATATCGGATCTATTCTCGTAACGCGCAATGGAAGTATGGATATCTTGCGCACCAACTCATGCCATAAACTATTAAAGGACTATTCCATGGAAAGCTTCGCTATTGCGGCATCACAAATTAACTGGAACGGCGGTCAACGGATCACTTTAAATGCAGGTGATACGGCCACTTGCACGACGTTGCGTCCGGGGCAGATTTACGGAATTTTCATTTATAATTCCGCCGGCAGCGATAACAATGCAGCCGTAAATGTTGTATGGAGCAATAGCCAGCCTCCTGCAACCATCACTGTCCCCGGCACCACCGCCAATGCCGGCTTGGCATCGCTGGGATTCGTTTCCGGCACTGACACTCAGACAATCTCAGTTTCGTTGCCTAGTAACAGCGGCATTGCACAGGTTGAGGTGTGGTTGGGCAGTACCAGCATGCCAACGAATACGAGCGGACTAAACAACAACTCGTTGCAGGCTAACGGGGAGCAGTACCCGTTTAACAAATATAATCGCTACTATTCCGTGCCGCCTTCGAAATGGATGAATCTGACAATTGTTAGCAAAATCACACAGTTCATTTCGTGCCAGTTCCGCGAAGCCGCTGCAACCGTATTTGTTGTGAATGAAACGTCAAATGGCTTACTGGTCGGGCAAGTCACTAACATTGGACCTACTGCTTCGGAAAAAGGGGCAGTGACCATTGTTGCCACTCAGATTCAAAACATCAGTAATAACTTGCAGGGCGACGGTACTCAATGGGTCTGGATGGATGCAGATAGCCAGCAAGACTCAACGAGCGCCAGCATTTCATTACAATCCCTATAATCTATAGCAGACGAAGAGAAGAGTCGCGCAGGTCGCGGCTCTTCTTAGTTTCCCGTGTTCGTTTTTAAATCTAGATTATTGTCGGACAATTAAAGTCGGCACGGTTGGTGCCTTGACGCGACTCGCTAACAACTCCGTAACCGCATAATCGCATCCGTAATCGCTTTTGCATTCGTGTCCAGGGTTTCCAGAGCTGCAATTGCGTTATCAGCAATATTGTCTGCACCAGCCCCTGAAATCCAGTTGGTAATCTCTTCAATCGCCGCACCGAGAGCATGCTGGTTGTGCAAGAGCAACGTCAACGCATCAGCAGTGGCGATGTTGCCGTCTGAATTACTTGGCATGTGGATCATCCTTGAGCGAAAGGTTCGTAAAGCCTCATTCGTCCCGCCAGGACAGATTAGCCCAAGCAATCATTTATTGAGGGCTATTTCCGCCCTAAAATGCCGCATCTGTCCCATGTTGCCATTCTACAAACGTCAAAAACCACAAACCCCCGACTTTCTCTAGAAAAATAAGGGGATTGCGTTTTTAGAATTTGGCGGTCAAGGAGAGACTCGAACTCGCTACCTTTAAGGGCCTGTAGCCCACCTCCAAGTGAACGCCCAGCTCGCTCCATTGCTATCTGCTTTACATTATCGGCCGCTTTCGGCCAATAGCGGCCACTAGCGAGCGGCCCTTTTCGACCCAATGTAGCCGGTCAACCCCTACGTAAAGACGCACATTCCGACACGGGGAGATTCGCGACGTAGAGATCAGTACTGAAACCCAGCACGTCTGGAGCAATGCCGGAAGCCACTGATTCCGACAGTCTTGCCGACTACCGATGGTACTGGATCCCCTGTTCGCGAGGCTCGCTCCAAGAGCGCCTATGCGCTATATATGCTCGGCAGAGAAAATTGTCTCAAATGCGAAAGGTGAAAGATGGAGCCACTACAAGATTGCCCTTGCGCAATGACGCGGGATGAGATCGATGTTAGTTGGAGGTGGACCAAACCGAGGGAGCTTGGCCAACTGGCAGGGTTACAGTGTTATCACTCAATTCCTGGCGGTAAAGAATGCTTGGGCCCGGAAATGCGGGGGCCATGGCCGACCAGTGGGGAAGCTATGAAAGAGCTCGCGCAAGTGAGTGAGGCTTTCCAGAATCTTCATCCTCCGGCCAAGTCCGATCAGACCTAGCATATTCCGGAATTTCCAGTCGCTTTAAATTGGTTCTTCACGGATTACCGGGACAGACGCTCTTGTACTTTATGAAAAAAATTCGCTGTCCTGGTATCCGATTTGCGGAAAACAATGAGTCAAGCTTCCAAAGGGATTTTGGTAGCTGTCAGTTGTCATCGGAAGCAAGAGCTATACCCGCCACCACGTCAAAACTGCGGGCTGGTGCATCGGCCGTTCAGCATTTGCCAATAGCAGCAGACAGGCTGCGAGGGCGACGGGAACATTGAGCACAGCGGGTTTCGTAGACACGTTTGAATGGCTGCTGATGGCTGATAACGGTCACTCGGGTGTCATCAAAACCGCAAGCGTCATCTTGATGAATTCCTCGTTCTTGTCTATTGCCCAGAGGGCGCCCCGGACGTTCTCGGCGACATCGGCCGACCCTCGCTGCTCAACCCAATTCGATAGCTCCATGATGGCGGCTTCGAGGGCGAGTTGGTTTTCGTTGATCTTGAAGAGCAGGGAAGGGAGCAGGTCTGAGTTGGGCATTTTGGTTTCCTTGGTAGCCAAAGAACCAGCGTAGCAACGTGTTACATGAAGAGTTTTTTAACGATCGGCAGGACGCCGGAGATGGCGAGTTTTGTAACGCGTTGCAAAAAGTTTTGTAACGCTTCGGAAAAAGCCGCACAAATCTCAGATCCCAGAAACGACAAAGCCCTGAATAATCAGGGCTTTGTCGTACATAAGATGGCGGAGGCGATGGGATTCGAACTCATGGACCTGTTACAGTCGACGGTTTTCAAGACCGTTGCCTTAAACCACTCGGCCACACCTCCGTTGCGTTGCGGGCGCCATAATACCTGAATGAAACACACTGTCAAACTCTCTGCATGGCTTGTTACAGAGCGTCTGTTATGATCTTTGCGACTGAACGTTTCAAACCAACAGGAGTGTCGCCATGCGCGAACAGGATTACGCAGTTAATAACAGCGTGCAGGCTGAGCAGCTAGAGGTTAGCCGCGTCCTGCGCAACACTTACGGCCTACTGGCGCTCACCCTCGCATTCAGCGGCGTGATGGCTTTCGTCGCGCAGCAGATGCGGGTCGGCTACCCGAATATCTTCGTGGTGCTGATCGGCTTCTACGGGCTGTTCTTCCTCACCAACAAACTCCGTGACTCCGCGTGGGGCCTGGTATCGGCCTTCGCGTTGACCGGTTTCATGGGTTTCCTGCTCGGCCCGATCCTCAACCGTTACCTGGGCATGCAAGGCGGCGCTGAAGTGGTCAGCTCGGCGTTCGCGATGACCGCGCTGGTGTTCGGTGGTCTGTCGGCGTATGTGCTGATCACCCGCAAGGACATGAGCTTTCTCGGTGGCTTCATCACTGCCGGTTTCTTCGTGTTGCTGGGTGCCACGCTGGCGAGCCTCTTCTTCCAGATCAGCGGCCTGCAACTGGCGATCAGCGCAGGTTTCGTGCTGTTCTCGTCGGTGTGCATCCTGTTCCAGACCAGCGCGATCATCCACGGCGGCGAGCGCAACTACATCATGGCGACCATCAGCCTGTATGTATCGATCTACAACCTGTTCGTCAGCCTGCTGCAGATCTTCGGCATCATGAGCCGCGACGACTGATCGTAATGGCTGCAATAAAAAACCCGCTTCGGCGGGTTTTTTATTGTCTGCAGGAAAGTGCCGGCTCAGTTGATGACGATGCTGCCATCCACTTGCTGGCGGTAAATCGTGTAGGGCAGCAGCAGGGTATCGAGCGCGCCGGAGACGACGGCGTCTACCAGTACCACCGGAATGGCCGCGTTGCGATGGTCATCAGGGTCAATGCCTGAAGCCAAGGGAGCGTTCAGCGTGCAGAAGTCGTAGGCGAGGCCGCTGTAGATTCTCGGCACCGCGCCGCAATAGCTTTTTTGTTCCTTCAGCCCGTCTACGGCGGCCTGATCGTTACGTGCCACCGTCTGGATCGTGCCACAACCGCCGAGCAGCATGGCTGCCAGCAGCATTGCCTGAATTTTCATAGCGCCAGTCCTTAGCCGCGAAAAATCAGAATCTACGCCGAATGATCACAAAAAACATCTAGGCCATCGGCGGCAACCGGCGCTTGACCGGGGTTTTCTTGACGATCGCCGTGTTGGTTTCCGCCAGGGTATTGAGCCGGTCGAGCAGGGTGTCCAGCTGTTCCATCGAGCGCACGTGCAGGCGCGCGATGAAGCAGTCTTCGCCGGTCACCTTGTCGCACTCGGTGAATTCAGGGATCGACAGAATTTGTCGCTCCACCTCCTGCAATTGCCCAGGCAGAGGCCGCACCCGGACGATCGCCTGCAACTGGTAGCCAAAGTGCTTCGGGTCAATCTCGACGGTGTAGCCCTTGAGCACGCCGCGTTCTTCCAGACGGCGCAAGCGCTCGGCGACGCTGGGCGAGGACAATCCGCTGATCTGCGCCAACGCCTTGAGCGAGCGGCGCGAGTCTTCCATCAAGGCGCTGATAAGCATCTGATCGATATCGTCAGTCATGGGCTAACTCCGCTATTAGGCCATTTCAATGAATGACCCTCGATAAAAAAGGCAGATTCGCAGTTTAGCCTGTCTTTTGCGCTGGAGCAGCGCCCGGCGTGCTTGGCATACTTTTGCCATGCTTTCGCTAACCCTTCGGGAGATTGAACATGGACAAAACCTTGCGTCGCGGCTCGCTGGAAATGACCGCCGCCATGCTGATATCCGGGACCATCGGCTGGTTTGTATTGGTCTCCGGGCAACCGGTGCTCGACGTGGTGTTCTGGCGTTGCGTGTTCGGCGCCGGCACTTTGCTGTTGATCTGCGCAGCGTTCGGTTTTCTGCGTCCGGGTATTCTGACCCGCGCTACGTTTTTGCTCGCGGTACTCAGTGGCATGGCGATCGTCGGCAACTGGGTGCTGTTGTTCGCCTCGTATTCTCGTGCGTCGATTGCCATCGGCACTGCGGTTTATAACGTGCAGCCGTTCATGCTGGTGGGCTTGGCGGCGTTGTTTCTGGGCGAAAGGATCACCGTGCAAAAGCTGTTCTGGCTGGCGGTTTCGTTCATGGGCATGTTGGCCATCGTCAGTGCCCACGGCACGCAAGGCGAGAGCGGCAACGATTACCTGCTGGGCATCGCGTTGGCCTTGGGCGCGGCGTTGCTGTATGCGATTGCTGCGCTGATCATCAAGCGCCTGACCGGCACACCGCCGCACCTGATTGCGTTGATTCAGGTCTGCACCGGCGTTCTGCTGCTGGCGCCGTTCGCGCATTTCAGTGCGTTGCCGCAAGCACCCAGTGCCTGGGCCAGTCTGGTGACGTTGGGCATTGTTCATACCGGTTTGATGTATGTGCTGCTGTACGGCGCTATTCAGAAGTTGCCGACCGCATTGACTGGCGCACTGTCGTTTATCTACCCGATTGCGGCGATCTTCGTTGACTGGTTCGCCTTCGGCCATCGCCTGGAAATCCTGCAATGGGTCGGCATGGCGGCGATTCTGCTGGCCGCCGCCGGCATGCAGCAAGGCTGGGGGTTCAAAGCGCGGCGACTGGCCGCGCAGTAAAACTCAGATGTTCCAGCGCGGGGCGGATTTGGCCAGGCGCTGGCGCATCTCAGCGATGTTGGCCGCCAGTTGCCGGGTCAACAAGCGATAACCGTCCAGAGCGCTGTAGACCGGCGCCTCGAGGTTGGCTTCCGGCAAGTCCAGTGGCCTGTCGAGGCGACTGGTGGCGCCGCTTTTCAAGGCGCGGGCCATGCCGATCAGTTGCACGCGAATCTGCCGGTGCTCGGCCTTGAGCGCTGATTGCAAATGTGCCATGGCCTCTGGATCGCTGGCATCCGGTCGGGTATTGCCGAGGATTTCCAGCGTGCTGATGCACATGCGCAGGTTGCGCTGGATCGCGTCGAGTTCGGTCATGGAAATCTTCACTTCCTTGGACACCGAAGGCATCAGCGAGCGTAACTGCACCATCACCGCGCCGAGACGGCTCATCAAACGCAAATGCTCGTCGGCGCTGACGGGCTGGCCGCTGATGATGCGTCCATACACCGTGGCGCAGTCGCGCAGCGCATCAGCGAGGTTGTAGCGCCACGAATACACCGCGTACAGCGGCAGGGCGAATGAGAAGGCCAGGGCGAGGGCAATGCCGATGAGGATATCGACGCCGCGCCACAAACCATCGGTGATCGGGTTGTCGCCATGCCCGGCGACGATGAACACGGTGATCGCCGAGAGCAGGGCGGTGTAACCCCCTTGCCGATGGCGTGATAGGAGAAAAATCCGCAGACCACGGCCATCGCAAAATAGGTCAGCCACGGCATGCCCAGCCACGCGTGTTGCGCCACCAGGGCCAAGCCGACTGCGGCGCCGATCAGCGTGCCGGTGGCGCGCTCGGCGGCTTTTTTGCCGATATTGCCGTGGTGTTGCAGGCCGCCGATTACCACCAGCATGGTCACCGAGGCCCATTCGCCGTGGGGCAGGTTGATGCCGGTGGTCAGCAGGATCGTCGCCAGCAATCCAAGGGCCACGCGCACTGCGTGGATCAGTCGGGCGTGGCGGTAACGGCGATACGGGGCCAATAAAGGGCGCAAGATCCGGCGCAGCAGGGGCGGAAGTCGATGGGTGCTGTAAGTACTCAGTGCAAGCCTCTCGTCATCTCGGTTCAGATCAGTGGAACGGGAAAATGTAATTCATCCATGCTGCCATACGCAGGAGGATTTTGCGCATCGCACCGATATGGTGGAAGTGCTGACTGTACAACGCGGCTTGCCCGTAAGCACCGCCTGGCATCTGTTTGCTGTACTGAGCGAAGGCCGGATCGGTGATTTCAATAATCACCGGCACCCGTCCGGCCGGCGGTGAACCGGTATAGCCGATCAACGTGCCGGACGGTTGCACCTGACCCTCGGCAATCACGCCGATGACATTTTTCACTCGCCCTGCGAAAACCTTGCCGGGAATGCCGTCGAACGCCACTTCCGCTTCGTCGCCGACGGTCAGGCGCAGCAGACTGTTCTGGCGCATCCAAGCGGCAAAATATTGGCCCTCCTCGGGTATGAACACCATCGACGGACGCAACGGCAACTTGCTCGCCATCATCCCCGGGCGTAACGAAACATGGGTGACAAAACCTTTGCTCGGCGCGCGGACGGTGGTGTTGTCCAGTTCGAACTGCGCGTTATCCAGTTGCGCCTGCAAGTCATCGGTGCGAGCAATGGCGGCATCCAGTTCACGCTGGGTGCCGAAGTTGCGCCGGATCAGTTCGGTGATGCGGTAGCGATCACCTTTGGCCGCGACCAACTGTGCTTTCAGCGATTTCACCCGGTTTGCAAACGGCGTGGGGTCGATGCGAAACAACACATCGCCTTTTTCCAGCGGCTCGTTACCCTTCACCGGTACATCGATCACCTGGCCGCTAACGACGGGGATTACCGGCACGGACACGAAGTAAGTGCGCGCTACCTCAGAGTACGGGTGGTTGTAGTTCATGGTGAAGATCAATGCGCCGATCAGCAGGATGCCGCCCAGCACGGCGGTGGGCACCGTCCATTTGTTCAACGGGATACGAAAGATCTTGAACAGGGCGACGCAGAATGCGGCGTACGTGAGGATCAGCAACAGGTCCATGAGGCTCAGCCCTCCCGGTTATGCGGGGCGGGCGGGGCAGTGGCCGTCAGCGCTTCGAGTCGTTCAAGGCGACTTTGCAGTTCGATCACCTGTTGTTCCAGGCGAACCACATGGTTTTGCACGGATTGGCCGTCACCAAAACCCCAGCCGCGATCTTCGCGATAGGCCATTGCCCAGATCCACAAAAACGGCCAGAGCGCATGCAGGGTGAACAGACTGACCCAGCCCGTGGCATGGATCGCATCCTGATGCGGGTGGTTGCGGTGCACGGCAATTTCATAGGGAATGTCGTGCAGCACGATGATCCCGTAGAACAGCACGAGCCCAACGAACACCAACACGCCTAACGCGAAGTAATCGAGCATGGTCGAGCTCCCGGCATCCAGCACAGTGCTGGCATCAGTGTAGACACTGATGAGCCGGGCGCTTGACGACTTTGAATCAGGCGCCGATGACGCGGCTCAGAAGATGTAGTCGGTGGTCAGGAAGCTCGAATCACGCCCGCGAATGATCTCGCTGATCAGATCCTTGTTGCTCTCCTGGAACTTGGTCGCCACCAGCGTACGGATCGAAAACACCCGCAACGCATCGTGGACCGACAGCGTGCCTTCGGCGGAATTCTTGCGGCCGTTGAACGGGTAGGTATCCGGGCCGCGCTGACACTGGGCGTTGAGGTTGATCCGCCCGACCTGGTTGGCAAACGTGTCGACCAGCCGACCGACCGCCACCGGGTTGGTGCCGAAGATACTCAACTGCTGGCCGAAATCCGACTCCAGTACATAGTCGATCACGGTATCGAGGTGACGATACGGCACGATCGGCACCACCGCGCCGAACTGTTCTTCCTGGTAGACGCGCATCTGCGGGTTCACCGGGTACAGCACCGCCGGGTAGAAGAATGACGCGCGGGCCTCGCCACCATTGGGGTTGACCACTTCGGCACCCTTGCTGCGCGCATCGGCGACCAGCCCATGCAGATAATCGACCTTGCCCGACTCCGGCAGCGGCGTCAGCGCCACGCCGCTGTCCCAGGGCATGCCCGGTTTCAGCGTGGCCAATTTGGCGTTGAATTTTTCGATGAAGCTGTCGACCACGTCTTCGTGGACGAAGAGGATTTTCAGCGCGGTGCAGCGTTGGCCGTTGAACGACAGCGAGCCGGTGAGTGCTTCGCTGACCGCATTATCCAGATCGACTTCCGGCAGGACGATGCCCGGGTTCTTCGCGTCCAGGCCCAGCGCGGCACGCAAGCGGTGCGGTTTTGGGTGGAGTTTTTTCAGGTCGCTGGCGGCTTTGTTGGTACCGATGAAGGCGAAGATGTCGATCTTGCCGCTGGCCATCAGCGCACTGACGGTTTCGCGGCCGCTGCCGTAGATCACGTTGATCACGCCAGTGGGGAAACTGTCGCGGAAGGCTTCGAGCAACGGGCGGATCAGCAGCACGCCGAGCTTGGCCGGTTTGAACACCACGGTGTTGCCCATGATCAGCGCCGGTATCAACGTGGTGAACGTCTCGTTCAGCGGATAGTTGTAAGGGCCCATGCACAGCGCAACACCGAGCGGTACGCGGCGGATCTGACCGAGGGTGTCCTGCTCCAGTTCGAAACGGCTGGAGCGGCGATCGAGTTCCTTGAGCGCATTGATGGTGTCGACGATGTAATCGCAGGTGCGGTCGAACTCTTTTTCCGAGTCCTTGAGGTTCTTGCCGATTTCCCACATCAGCAGTTTCACCACGGCTTCGCGTTGCTCACGCATGCGCCGCAGGAATGCTTCGACATGCTGGATGCGCTCGGCCACGCGCATGGTTGGCCACAGGCCCTGACCGCGGTCGTAGGCGCGGACGGCAGCATCGAGGGCGGTGAGGGCGGTTTCAGCGTCGAGCAGCGGTGTGCTGCCGAGAATCACTTGTTCATCGCCGTTGGCACCCTGCAGATAGACCGGGCTGCGCACTTGCGCGAGCGGGCCGTCCCAGCGGCGCAGTTCACCGTCGACGAGGTATTCGCGTTGCTCGACCTGAGCGTCGAGACGGTATTTTTCCGGGATGTCGCTGACAGAAGGGAACAGGTTGCCGAGGATGTTTGCTGTGGTCATGTCGCTACCCCGTGTTGATGTCTGCATGCAGATCCGAAAAGTCTGTACTGGTTATACGCCTGAATGCGCCGGGATTTAAACCCGCGAATGTCACGCGAATGTCACGAGAGGGCCAAGGCTTTCTTTCAGGCGATTGGTTTGTTGATCGAGGACATATCCGTTGCTGCGGCAACGGCTACTTAGGGTTCCGCTCTTACAGCGGGTCACCTTTTTCAAACGCCAAAAAGGTAACCCAAAACGCTTGCTCCTACGTTCGGCCCTCGCAGGCTCGGGTCCCTTCGCTCCGGGACTGATCCGGGCGCAGCGGCTACGGTTTGCTGCGCTGCACCTGCTTCCGCTGTGTACGACTTCGTCGTACGGTCGCTGCGCTCCCACGCCCGGATCAATCCCTGCGCTCAGCCTTCCGATGTCGCCGGTGACGCAAGATCAAGATCAAGGGCACGCGAGCTAACGCTCATTGTTGAGTGGTGAGAAGCGGTGCTTGGCTTGGGATTTGTTTTAGATTCGTCCCTCACCCCAGCCCTCTCCCCAAGGAGAGGGAGCTGATTTTGGTTGGCTTTGATATATGCATTCGATTCGGTGTTGCGCGTCGGCGTAACTTTCGCATCCACCTCGGTCAGTTCCCTCTCCCTCCGGGAGAGGGCTAGGGTGAGGGGCTTTTGATTTTAAGCTGATTTCAAGCCTCACCCAGCAATCCAGACGGCGCCTGTTCTCGCTGTGCCTAACTGCGCCAGATATCTGCTGCTATCCCAGATCCGGATTGATCCCCTCCAGCCTGTTTTCTGAGGTCGCCGGTGGATCAAGACCAAAAGCAGACAAGCTGACACTCGGCCTGATGGCTGTGTAAGCATTCTCCAGCGCTTCTCCGTTATTCCAATTCCGTTGTTTTCTTTGAGCGCCATATGACTTCAAAAACAAATTAAACCGTCGCAATCGCCTGTATATGCTTAAGCATATAAAAAGTGCGTTGTCTACTGTAAGGAATGACAGTGGATGTCTTCATTGTTTTAGTCTATTCAACTATGTACAGGGTCGGTGTTCCATGGCTCTGTTTAAACGCGATGGAAGGGATCACTTGATCCTTCTGTTTATATTTTTTCATGGAGAAACTCAGGATGAATATTCAGGAGCAGATTGTCGGCACAGCCGTTGTGCAGATTGATGGACAAGGAATATTTTTGGCCAGCAAGGTAAATGCTCATTTTGAAGGAACTAGCGTTGCATTATCAATCGAGCTTGATGGACCACCTCGACTGGTTCGAACATTTTACTTCGTTTTTCCAGACAGAAGCGCTCATCTGAATTATCAGCAGTTTAACGCATCTTATATTGATGATGATCGTTGGAATCATTATAAGTATGAATATAAGCCTATCTCGGGCGGCGCTGATACCATGATAGATAATGAGGGGATAAAAGTGCGTGGGGCGTTCAATATGAAAATGGAATTAACAGGAGACGATCCCGGTGGGGGCGTCCAGAAATCGTAGTGCATGGTTGGTTTGATCTACCCAATCCGAGCCAGAGCAAAGCCGATCACACTTAAAACATTGAAGCTGTGGGAGCCTCCCGTGGCGGTGTGTCAGCCGAGTTTTTCAGACTGACACCTCCCTATCGCCAGCAGGCTGGCTCCCGCATTCGTTTTATATCCAACTGTAATCCCCCGCCAACCTATCCCCCTTAATGAAGCTTTCATGACAAAAGTTCGGTAGCACATCGCCAGTCCGGTCATGCCTATGTAACGCGCTTGAGGGGCCCTTTTGGGTGCACTTTGCAAGCCGAGGCGGGACGCCGGGAGTGAGGCAATGGGGACTATGGAACGCTACTCGAAAGTGGGCATGCAGGAACTCGATCAGCGCTTGTCGAAGATCGTCGAGGCGGCGCGCAAGAAGCCGGTGTCGGTGTATCGCTACGGCGCGCCGTGGGTCTGGATCGTTTCGCAGGATGACTGGCAGGGCGCTTTGAAAGAAGTGTCGAGTTACATTCCACCGGGGCATTCGCTGGTCTTGCTGCGTCCGCAGATCGACGATTTGCTCGATGCCCATCGCGAGCTCCTGCACGACCTGAATGCCGAGCCGGGCATGTTGATTCCGGCGCAAACGGTGATGCACATCCTGCTTCTGCAACTGCTGTATTCGGTGCCCAGCGAACAGCAGCTCTACGAACAGCTCAATTACAACCTGCTGTTCCGCTGGTTCGTGGGCCTTGGCTTGAACCAGAAGGTCTGGAGCTTCAACGCCCTCAGTCGCGACATCGCCACGCTGCTCAACGAGCCGCGTGCGGTGCTGCTCATTCAGAAAATCATCGGCGAAGTGTTCTGCGGTGCCTTGCTGCAAATGCCCGAGTTCTCCTTGAACTTCGCGCTGTTGCACACCTGGCTGGGCAAACACGCCTGCGCCCCGCACGTCGGCAACTAACAGCGGCAACACACCGGGCGCTGAAGCGCCAACGGGTCATCGCGAATTCAGGGGGTAGTGTGGAACCGATTTTCAAGTCACGGCTGGCGCTGTGCGGCTGGCTGCTGGTGACGGCGGGCGTGCATCCGGCGCTGGCCGAAGAGGGCGCAGCAAACGCCGCAGCGCCGCGTCTGGTCGACGTCAACGAATACTTCGTACGGGGCAATACCGTGCTCGATGCGCGGGCGATCGAGGAAGCGGTGTATCCGTTTCTCGGCCCGCAAAAGGCCCTCAGCGATATTGAAGGCGCCCGCGACGCGTTGCAGAAGGCTTATCAGGAGCGCGGTTATCAGTCGGTGTTCGTCGAGCTGCCGGAGCAAGCCGTGGCTGACGGCATCGTCTATCTGCAAGTCAGCGAAACCAAAGTCGGCCGGGTACGCGTGGTCGGCGCCAAGCACTATTCGCCGCTGGACATTCGCGACAACGTACCGGCATTGAAGGAAGGCGAGGTGCCGGACTTCGCCAAGGTTCAGGGCGAACTGGCGCAGCTCAACAAAACACCGGGCCGGCAGGTCATGCCGCTGGTGCGCGAAGGTCAGCGCCCCGGCACCATGGACGTCGATCTGCAGGTCGAGGACCAGAACCCGTGGACCGCCAGCGTCGGCCTCAACAACGATTACAGCGCCGACACCGAAAAGCTGCGCACCGTCACCAGCCTCGGCTACAACAACCTCTGGCAACTCGGCCACAGCGTCAACCTGACCTTCTTCACCGCGCCGCAGGAAACCGACAACGCCAAGGTCTGGTCGGGCTCTTACACCGCGCCGCTGACCGAGCGCTGGAGTGTGCAGTTCTCCGGTTATCAGTCCGACAGCAACGTCGCCACCATCGGTGGCAGCAACGTGCTCGGCAAGGGCCATAGCTATGGCGTCGCGGCGATCTATACGCTGCCGTCGAGTGGCAACTGGTCGAACTCGCTGTCGGCCGGTATCGACTTCAAGGACTTCGACGAGCGCCTGACCTTGTCCGGCGAGAGCGACAAAGTCCCGCTGCAATACGCGCCATTTACCTTCGCCTACAACGGCTATCGCTACAGCGAAAAAAGCCAGCTCGGCCTCGGTTTGAGTCTGGTCGCGGCCACGCGCAGCATTTTCGGTTACGGCAGTTCCGACGAGGATTTCGACTACAAACGCTACCGCGCCAAACCGAGCTTCGCCGTGCTCAAGGGCGACACCAGTTACACCTGGACCTTCGACAGCGATTGGCAGAGCGCGACCAAAGCAGCGTTCCAACTGGCCTCAGGCCCACTGGTTTCCAACGAACAATTCTCCGCCGGCGGCGCGACTTCGGTGCGCGGCTATCTGGCTGCCGAACGCACTGCTGATGACGGTTACCTGCTCAGTCAGGAACTGCGCACGCCGTCGCTGGCGAAGTTCGCCGGCACCTGGATGCAGGACTGGCGCTTCTACGCCTTTGCCGAAGGCGCCCAACTCTATCTGCGCGACGAACTGCCGGATCAGGACGCCAATTACGCCCTGGCCAGTGTCGGCCTCGGCACCCGCGCCAGCCTGAGTAAATGGCTGTCCGGCAGCCTCGACTGGGGCTACCCGCTACTCGAAGGGCCGAACACCTCGAAACAGGAATCGCGCCTGCACTTCAACCTTCAGGCCACTTTCTAACCAGGAGCACTTTTCATGCAGCGCCTCATTCTTTCCCTGTTGATCTGCCTGGGCTTCGTGCTCCCGGCCACGGCTCAGGCCTGGTGGCAGGACGACTGGCATTACCGCAAACAGATCGCCGTCGACACCACGCCGCAGGGCGCGGCGATCAATCAGGCGCTCGGTCGCACGGCGCTGCTGGTGCGTTTGCACACCGGAAACTTCACCTTCGACGGCGTGAAGGAGGACGGCTCGGACCTGCGCTTCGTCGCCGCCGATGACAAAACCGTGCTCAACCATCAGATCGAAAGCTTCGACGCGCTGATGGGCATGGCGCTGATCTGGGTCGACGTGCCGAATGTCGAGGGCGGGCAACGTCAGGACATCTGGATGTATTACGGCAATCAGAAGGCCCCGGCGACCGGCAACGGCCAACTGACCTTCGACCCGAATTACACCGCGCTTTACCATTTCGACGGCGCCACCGGCACCCCGGCCAAGGACACCACCGCTTACGGCAACACCGCACAAAGCGCGACCGGCGCGGCGATTGACGGCGTAGTCGGGCGTGCCTTGCAGTTCAGCGGCCAGCCGTTGCTGCTGCCGGCCAGTCCGTCGCTGCAACACAACGCTGGCAGTGCGTTCACTTTCAGCGCCTGGCTGCGTCTGGATCAGGCCAGTGGCGAGCAACTGATTCTGGCTCGCCGCGAAGGCACGCAAAGTTTGCTGATCGGTGTGAGCCAAGGTTTGCCGTTCGTGGAAATCGATGGCCAGCGCGCCGCTGCCACCCAGGCGCTGACGCCGGCGCAATGGCAACACGTCGCGCTGACTGCCGAAGGTTCGAAAGTCACCCTGTACATCAACGGTCGCGAAAGCGCCGTGTTGGCCCAGGCGATGCCGGCGTTCAATTCGGTCATGGCCATCGGTGCTGATCTGCACGAAGGTCCGTTCCAGCCGTTCGTGGGCGCTATCGATGAGCTGCGCCTGTCGAAAGTCGCCCGTCCGGCCGCGCTGCTGTTGGCCGATGCCACTTCGCAGGGCGCCGAGTCGAAACTGGTGGCGTACGGTGTCGATGAAGAACAGTCCGGGTTCGGTTTCGGCAGCCTCGGTTTCCTGCTCAACGCGGTGCCGGTGGACGCCTGGGTGATCATCGCCGTGCTGGTGCTGATGATGTTCCAGTCGTGGATCATCATGCTGCGCAAGAACCGCACCCTCAGCCGCGTTACCGCCGCCAACGAAGACTTCCGCACGCAGTTCGCCAAGGTCGGCACGCGTCTGGAAATGTTCGCCGACGACGCGCAACTGGCTCAGCGTCTGCAGCATTCGTCGCTGTGGCGCCTGTACCTGGTGGCGGTCAAAGAAATCCGCACCCGCCGTGAGCAGGGCGCCGATACCTCGTCGGTGTCTGCCGCGACCATCGAAGCCATCCGCTGCTCGATGGACGGCGTGCGCACCCGCGAAAACCAGCAACTGAGTTCGAAACTCTCGACCCTGTCCAACGCCATCGCCGGCGGCCCGTACATCGGCCTGCTCGGCACGGTGTTGGGGATCATGGTGGTGTTCCTCGGCACCGCGATGGCCGGTGACGTCAACATCAACGCCATTGCGCCGGGTATGGCCGCAGCCTTGCTGGCGACGGCGATGGGCCTGTTCGTCGCGATCCCGGCGCTGTTTGGCTACAACCGCCTGATCACCCGCAACAAGGAAGTCAGCGCCGACATGCGCGTGTTCGTCGACGAGTTCATCACCCGTCTGGCGGAGATGCACGGCGAGAGCCAGTTCAGTGAATCCACGCATCAGCGCGGCCATCACGCCAACCATTCCGTACCGGCCTGAGGAGCACTGACATGGCGTCCGTAAATGCCTCCCACGACGATGACGAAGATGCCGCAGTGGACAGCATCAACATCACGCCGCTGGTCGACGTGCTGATGGTGGTGCTGGTGATGTTCATCCTCACCGCCACCGCGCAGGTCTCCGGGATCCAGATCAACCTGCCCAAGGCCAGCGCCTCGGTGTCGCTGTCGGAGGCCAAGACCAAGGCGATTTCGGTGAATGACGGCGGTCAGGTGTTCCTCGATGCCTACCCGGTGACCCTCGCCGAGCTGGAAGAGCGCCTGCGTATCGAGAAAGCGCAGAGCCCGGATTTCCCGGTGATCGTGCGCGGCGATGCGACGGTGCAGTACCAGAAAGTCATCGAGGTGCTGGATCTGTTGCGCCGGCTCGAACTGTCCCAGGTCGGTCTCGTCACCGGCAAACCGAGTCAGGGCTGAGTCATGACTGCACAACTTCCGATCGAGCCCTTGCCGGTGAAGAAGTCGCCGCTGCGTTATGCCAAGTGGGGCGCTGGTCTGCTCATCGCTGCACTGGCGGCGTGGTTCCTCTGGCAGTGGGCCAACGACATGGCCGGTGTGCGCCGCGAAGCGCCGAAGGTGCCGACGATCATTCCATTGCCGCCACCGCCACCGCCACCACCGCCGCCGGAAAAACCGCCGGAGCCGGAGACCCCGGTGGAAGAAAAAGTCGTCGAGCCGGAACCGACGCCGGAACCCGAAGAGGTCAAGCCTGAAGAAGAGGCACCGCCATCCCCGGCGGACGATCTGGCCAATCCGATGCAAATGGACGGCGATGCGCAGTCTGGCAATGACGCCTTCAACATCGGTGCGGGCAAGGGCGGCGGCATGGCCGGGGCCGGCGGCGGGCGTTTGGGCACCGGCACGTACAGCCAGTTCCTCGCGTTCACCTTCCAGCGCTTGCTGCGAGAGAACCCCGAGCTGCGCAACCTCGCGTTCTCGCTGCAGGCGGATGTGTGGCTGAGCAGCGTCGGTGAGATCACCCGCGTCGAGCTGATCAAGTCCAGCGGCAACCCGCAAATCGATACCCAGGTACTGGCCGCGCTGCGTGGCGCGCCGGCCCTTAGCGAACGGCCTCCGGCCTCGATCACTTTGCCCGTACGCCTGTCCCTGCAAGGACGGCGTCCGGGTTAACCCAGCCTGTTTATTGCCAAGCCATCGAGCTTGGCCAAAAGGAGTTGTGTGCAGATGATTTCCAATGTGAATCGATTGTCCCTGGCGGTCGGCATGGTCGTCGCGACCCTGGTCGGTCAGGCCGTGGCCGCGCCGGCACCCTCGGAGAACGCCACGATCAATCTGATCCGCTTGCTGGTCGAGCAGGGCATTCTCAAACAGGACAAGGCTGATGCTTTGATCGCTCAGGCGCAGAACGAAGCCGCCCAGGCCAAGCAAGCCGCCGCGACCACGGCAGTGGCTGCCGGACCAGTCGCCGCACCGGGCGATGTCCGTGTGCAATACGTGCCGGCGGCGGTGCGTGATCAGATCCGCGATCAGGTCAAAGCCGAGGTCATGGCCACCGCCAAACAGGAAAACTGGGCCGCGCCCAACAGCTTCCCGGAATGGGCTGCGCGCATCAGCTTTGACGGTGATATTCGCCTGCGCAACGAATCGCGCTACTACTCGGACAGCAACAGCAACGAGATCGTCGACTTCGCCAAGCTCAACAACAACGGCCCGTACGACGTCAATCCCAACAGCAGCACCAGCCTGCCGCCGCTGCTCAATACCCGCGAAGACCGCACCAACCAGTTCCGCATTCGCGCACGGCTGGGCATGAAAGCCGAGATCTCGCCGCAATGGACCGCCGGCATTCGCATCGGCACCGGCTCCGACAACAACCCGGTCTCGACCACACAAAATCTCGGCGGCGGGTTCGCCAAGAAAGACATCTGGCTCGATCAGGGTTACCTGAACTGGAAACCGAGCGATGAGCTGACCCTGACCGGCGGGCGCTTCGCCAACCCGTTCATGTCCACCGACATGCTCTATTCCAACGACTTGAATTTCGACGGCGTCGCAGCGCTGTTCGATCACAAGCTCAATCGCGACTGGGGCGTGTTCGGCACCGTCGGCGCGTTCCCGGTCGACTACACCAACGACACGGCCAGCAGCAACGGTTTCGACAAGGAAGAGAGCGACAACAAGTGGCTGTACGGTGCGCAGATCGGCGCCAAATGGGCGATCAACAGCAACAACCGCTTGAAGGGCGCATTGGCCTATTACCGCTTCGACGATATCGAAGGCCAGCGCTCGGCGCCTTGCGAACCGTGGGCCGGCGCGCCCGGCTGTGATAGCGATGGCAGCCGTGCGGCGTTCATGCAGAAGGGCAACAGCGTGTTCCTGCTGCGCGACATTACGCCCAACCCGCTTAATCCGACGACCACGCCGCAGCCGCAATTCGTCGGCCTCGCCTCGGAATTCAATCTGCTCGACCTCAACGTGGTCTGGGATGCCGACCTGCCGGAAGATTTCAAACTGCGCAGCCAGGGCAACTACATTCACAACCTCGCCTACAACGAAGGCGACATGCGCAGGCGCTCGGCGGGGCAGATCGTCAACAACCTCGACAGCAACGGCGACATCGACAGCGGCGCCAATGCATGGATGGTGCAGTTCACCCTCGGCAGCGCGCTGGATCTGAAAAAGCAGGGCGACTGGAACATGTTCGCTGGCTACAAATACATCCAGCCGGACGCCTTGCCGGACGGCTTCAACGACTCGTCGTTCCACCTCGGCGGGACCAACGCCAAGGGCTATTTCCTCGGCGGCAACTACGGTCTGGCGAAGAACGTTTACGCCACCGGTCGCTGGATGAGCACCGAGGCGGTGTACGGCGCGCCGTACGACATCGACGTCTTGCAGCTTGAGATCAATACGCGCTTCTAAGGCGCCGGGAGAGGCTTATGAAATCGCGATTCGTGTTGCTCGGGCTCGGCCTGTTGATCGCCACTGGCGCGAATGCCGAAGGCATGGAGGAACGCCTGCGCACGCAATTGCGCAGCACCACTCAGCAGCTTCAGGCCCTGCAAAGTCAGCAGGCCCAGGCCAGCGCCGCGCAACTGGCGGCGCAGAACGAAGCCAAGGCTGCCCAGGCGCAGATCAAGCAGCTAACGGCGGAACTGGCCAAGGCCCAGGGCCTTGCCGAACAGCTCGCCGGTCAGCAACAGAGCCTGCACAGCCAGGCCCAGGCGCAAGTGGCCGCCAGCGTCGAGCAGACCGGCAAGTTCAAGAAGGCCTACGACGATTTGTTGGTCATGGCCCGTGGCAAAGAGGCGGAACGCGCGAAGCTCGAGGCGCAACTGACTGAACGTGACACACAAGTGCAGCAATGTTCAGCCAAGAATCAGCAGATGTACGGCGTCGCCAAGCAGATCCTCACCGCCTACGAAAACATCGACGTGGCCGAGGTGATGAAAATCCGCCAGCCCTTCGCCGGCAGCGCGCGGGTCAAGTTCGATGAATTGGCCCAAGGCTTTGGCGACGAGCTCTACAAGACTCAATTCGACGCGCCGCAAGCCGCGATCGCTCACTGATGAACAAGGAAGAAACCATGACTCAATTGATCAGCCACGTATCGCCAAAGTCCCTGACCGAGGTGCTGCAAGCCGCCGGTTACCGCGTCAACCAGACCGAGCAGAACGACATCGTGCAGTTGCTCAGCGCAAGCCAGGGCATCGGCTACGCCGTGCGGTTCGGCAACCCGGCGGCGGAGCAGGGCAGCTACGTCGACTTCACCTTCAGCTGTGCGCTGCGCGTGCAAGGCGAGTTGCCGCCGGGTGTGGCCGAGCAGTGGAACGCCACCCGGCGCTTTGCGCGGTTGTCGTTGCAGGGCGAGTTTCTGGTGATGGAAATGGACGTGGTGCTGGCCGCCGGCGTGAGCAACGATCACCTGCGCGGCAACCTCGAATTGTGGGATCGGCTGTTGCAGGAATTCATCGTCTACCTGCGTGACTTCAGTCAGGCCGCACAAACCTCGACCGCCAAAGCGGCAGTCGCCGAGCAAGAGGAAGTCGCGCTGTGAAAAAGCCTGCCATGGTGGTCAGCGCCGCCGCGGTGGCGCTGTTGGTGGTGGCCGTGGCGCTGGTTGTGCGGCCGGGTTCTGACCCGGTTGCCGCCCAGCAACCGTCGCCTGTCACCGCGATTGCTGCGGGGCCTGCGGTGGCCCGGTTGGGTAATCAGCAGGTCACCCCAGAGGAGCTTCAGGCGTTGCTGGCGACTGTTGCGCCTGAAGCTCGGGAACAGCTGCGCGGCAATCGCGAGGCGCTGGAGCGCTGGATTCGTGCGCGGCTGGCCGAAAAAGCGGTACTGGAACAGGCCGACGCCCAAGGCTGGGCGCAGCGCCCGGAGATCGTGCGCCAGACCCGTGCGGCGACCGAGCAGATTGTCTTTCGCGATTACCTGCGCTCGGTGAGTCAGGTGCCGGCGGACTATCCGAGTGCGGCTGAAATCCAGCAGGCGTACGAGGCGGGCAAGGCCAATTGGCAGACGCCGGCGCTGTATCGGGTCAGTCAGATTTTCCTTGGCGTCAGTGATGCTGCGACGCTGGAGACGGTGCGCAAACAAGCATTTGAACTGAGCAAGAAAGCGCAGTCCGCGCCGGGTGATTTTGCCGCCCTGGCGACGCAGTATTCGCAGGATCGCGTCACGGCGCAGCGGGGCGGTGATAGCGGATTGCAACCGTTGCAGCAACTGGTGCCGGAGGTGCGTGGCGCCGTCGCCCGGCTGAAAGTCGGCGCCGTTTCCGATCCCGTGCAAAGCGCCGCCGGTTTCCATGTGATCAAGCTCACCGAACAACAACCGGCCCGCACCGCGACGCTGGACGAATTGCGCGATCAACTGACCCAGGCCCTGCGTGCGCAGCGCCAGGAGCAGATCGCCCAAGCCTACCTGGACGGCATGCTCAACACCGCCACGCTGAGCATCGACGGCGCCGAACTCAACAAAGTCCTGGAGGAAAAACACTAATCTCACCTTCACTGAGTAACCTGTGGGAGCTGGCTTGCCAGCGATGGCGGCTTATCAGTCACCCATGATGTTGGATCTGCTGGCCTCATCGCTGGCAAGCCAGCTCCCACAGGATCTCCACTGGGTTCAGAAATAGTTATAAGTGCTGGAAGCCACCAAAATACAAAGATCGACAGGGAGTCATCAATGTCATTCACCGAACCCGCAGGACGCGCCGGCACCAGCGATTACCGCTCGCCCGACAACAAACCCGAAACCTGGCTCAGCCAGGCCGCCGCCATCGACAGCGACGTCGCGCAATACTTCCTCGTCAGCGCCCGTTGCGGTTGCTTCATGCAAGCGGCGCGCAGCCTGAATGTGCGCTCGACACTGCTGCGCAAACAACTGGCGCAACTCGAACAGCAATTGCAGTACAGCCTGTTTAGCTTTCAGGGCAGCGCCCTCAGCCTGACCCGCGAGGGCCAGCAACTTCAGGCACGACTGATCACCCTGGCCCATGAGCGCAAACTGCCGGTGATCGAACAGCCGCTGATTCGCCTCGCGGTGGCCGAATCGATCCTCCACGACATCCTCGGCCGCGACCTGATCGCACTGCTGCGGCGCAACGCCAGTGTGCGTCTGGAGATCATTGCGCTGGACAGCGAACTGTCGTTGCGCGCGGTCAGTGCCGACATTGTCCTCTGGCTTGCCCCCGGCGAAACCCCGCACCCGGGCCCGGCCTTTGCCATCAGCGAACCGCAGCGGCTGGCCTGTCTGGATTACCTGCCGCACATCGCCAAGCGCTATTCCCGCGTGACCGCGCGCCCGGAAACGCCGGACGATCTTGTTGATTTCATGCTGGTGCAATGGCAGCACGATCGGCAGATCGACAGCTTTCGTCCGTGGAATGAGCTGGTTGAGCAGCGCCTGGCCGGGGTGGTGCAGATGCAGTCGTATGAATTGATGCTGGAGATGATTCGCTGCAGCGCGTGCATCGGGTTGTTGCCGGCGTATATGAGCCGGTTTGATCGGGGGTTGATTGCGTTGCCTCGGTTGTTTGTTGAGCCCATGCAGTTGCAGGCTTGGCTCGGGGTCAATGCTGAGTCTGAGGAGTTGCCTGAGGTGCAGGCGCTTACCGATCTTATTCAACATACGTTTGCTGAGCGGCGCGAATGGTTTCAGCCTTGAGCGCGGTTTTCTTGTGGGAGCCAGTCTGCTGGTGATGGCTATCTCGCTGAGGGGGGGACACCCCGCGAACCCTGTGGGAGCTGGCTTGCCAGCGATGGCGGCCTCTGAGCCGACCCATTTCTGGCTGATGTTCTCAGTTCCATTGTGGGAGCGAGCCTGCTCGCGAAGGCTTTCTTTCAGGCGCTGGTTTTTTTGGGTACATATCCGTTGCTGCGGTAACGGCTACTTACGGTTCCGCTCTTACAGCGGGTCACCTTTTTCAAACGCCAAAAAGGTAACCCAAAACGCTTGCTCCTGCGTTCGGCCCTCGCAAGCTCGGGTCCCTTCGCTCCGGGATCGATCCGGGCGCAGCGGCTACGGTTTGCTTCGCTGCACCTCCTTCCGCTGTGTACGACTTCGTCGTACGGTCGCTGCGCTCCCACGCCCGGATCAATCCCTCCACTCAGCCTTCCGACGTCGCCGGTGACGCAAGATCAAGATCAAGGGCACTCGAGCTAACGCTCATTGTTGAGTGGTGAAGAGCGGCGCGGGTGGCTTTGGATTTGTGGTGAATTTGCCCCTCACCCCAGCCCTCTCCCGAGGGAGAGGGAGCCGATTTTGGTTGGCTTCGAAGTTTGCGTACGACTCGGTATTTCAGGTCGGCGTAACTCCCGCATTCACCACGGTCAGTCCCCTCTCCCTCCGGGAGAGGGCTAGGTGAGGGGCTTTTGACCTTGCTTTTGATCTTCTGGCCCGCCGTCAGAGCAAAGTTCCTGTGGGAGCGCTCGCCAGACAGATTCCGAGCGGTTTACAGTGAGCGATCACTCCTCGATCACGGACCGATCCCATGTCAGCCCCAAACCCCGCCATCCACCTCATACGTTCCAACGAATCCCACCTCGAAGGCATTACCGCGCTGTACAACGACCCGGCCGTGGCGCGGCAGGTGTTGCAGATGCCGTTCCAGTCCGTAGAAGTCTGGCGCCAACGCCTGCTGGCGGACAACGAACGCGCGGTAAAACTGGTGGCACTGCATCAGGGCGTGGTGATCGGCAACCTCGGGCTGGAGGCGTATTCGCGAATGCGTCGGGCACACGCCGGCAGTTTCGGCATGGGCGTTGCGGTTGCGTGGCAGGGCAAAGGGGTGGGTTCGCAACTGTTGGCGGCGGCGCTGGACGTCGCCGACAACTGGATGAATCTGCACCGTATCGAACTCACGGTCTATGCCGATAACGAAGCGGCCATCGGCCTCTACCGCAAATTCGGTTTTGAGGACGAAGGCCTGTTTCGCGATTATGCGGTGCGCGACGGGCAGTGGGTCGACACCCTGAGCATGGCCCGCCTGCGCAATCGGCCGAAAACCTGACTCAATCGCCCAGCGCGAACGCCACCGCCGACTGTGCATGCAGTTCGGTGGTGTCGAGCAGGGGCAGGGCGCTGTGTTCGGGTTTGATCAGCAGGCCGATTTCCGTGCAGCCGAGGATGATTGCCTGCGCGCCGCGTGCGGTGAGGGATTCGATCACTCGTTGGTAGATTTGCCGAGACTGAACGCTGATCACGCCGACGCAGAGTTCGTCGTAGATGATCCGGTGTACGTCCTTGCGCTGGGCTTCGTCCGGCACCAACACGGTCATACCCTTGGCGACCAGGCGTTGCTTGAGAAAGTCCTGTTCCATCGTGAATGCCGTGCCGAGCAAACCGACCGTGCGTGCATCAATATCCAGAGCCGCCTGTGCGGCCGGTTCGGCAATGTGCAAAAACGGAATGCTGATTGCCGCCTGAATCTGCTCCGCAACCTTGTGCATGGTGTTGGTACACAACACCACGCATTCCGCGCCACCGGCTTCGAGCCTGCGCGCGGCATCCACCAGAATCGCTGCCGCATCGTCCCAGCGCCCGGCGTGCTGGGCCTGTTCGACAGGGCCGAAGTCGACGCTGAATATCAGCAATTGCGCCGAGCGCAATGGGCCGAGACGATCACGGACTTGTTGATTGATGAGTCGATAGTATTCGGCGCTGGATTCCCAGCTCATGCCGCCGATCAGGCCGATGGTGCGCATTGAAGTTCCTCGGGCAGGGGACGGATCAACAGATCCTGACATGCCCGAAGTTTCCTGTGGTTCTCGGCCAGATGCCAGCGCCCGATGAACTGTATCGCTCATCTTTCACGCAAGTGTCACGGTGCCTTTTCAGGCAACGGTACGACGTGATTGCAGCCAGCTTCCAGTGTCTTGGCATACCCCACGTCCGGACGCCAGGGTTCGAGGTTCCACTGCGGTTTGTCCCGTGCAATTGCCATATGGCAAATCAACTGATGGCGCATGCCGTGGGTGTTTCCCCAGTAGCGACTGTTGGAGTAGTCGCGCGAAAGTTCATCCCAGATGAACGGTGTGCCTGACTCCTGAGTTCTTCTCGCACACGTCGTCGGGGTAATGGCGAGTACCCATTGATAGTCCCGATAGAACCAGTACGCGCTTTCTATGTATTTGTTACAGCGTTCGACAATCACGATGACGCTTTCACCGTCAACCGCAGTGGGTGCATCGACAGCCTGAACGACAGGCGTTGCGAGTCCCCACCCGGTCAGCGCCAATGCCTGTAACAGAGAGGCGGTCCTTAGCAGTTTCATCGAGTAACCTCCTGGTCAGCGGCCACGTAGGTGAACGTCGCCGTTCCTGTCGCACTGTTGGCCGGCACCATTCTAATGATTGGCACCACTCTTTTCGGGTTGGTCGAATTGTAAAAGTCTCGCTGGTTGTACCTTGCATCGGCCAGTGGCTTGGGGTCAGTTCCTCCGGAAACGTAGAAAAACGCCAGAATCGGAAAAGTGTTGGCCTTGCCTGCAGGCCAGGTTTTGATGATGACTTCGTTGTGTTCGCTGAAACCTGTAGTTCCCAACATCGCTTTGGCGCGCAACGACTGATAGAACGCGGGCGCGGCCAGGGTATTGCGTTCGTCTCGTACGTCAAAGCCGCATTGCTGGAGGTTTTTGTTCACGGTTGCCCTGTCCCAGGCTGCTTTGAATTGCTCCGCAGTAAGTACATTCGCGTTGTGGCAGTAGCCGCTTTCAGGGTGTGCAGGGGTCGGAATGCACACGCCATCTTTACCGCGATGCCAGCCCCATGAGTCCATTGGGTAGGAGCACAATATTTGCAGTTGATCGGTATTGGCGGGTCGTTCCAGGACGGGGTAAAGGATGTAGCCATTACCGTAACCCCAAGCCAGTCGGCCGAAGTTGGTATCGGCCCGGAGATAGGAAAACGAAATACCGCCACTTGTTACGGAAATGGGACTGGGTTCCCAGACTTTGTAAGTATTGTTCGGGTCTTTGACCGTGACTCGGATCATCACTCCCGAACACAGAAATGAGGGTTGGGACTCCACTTTGTTGCAATTAGGAAACTTGCGAGCGTAAAGCTCAGTGAGATAAGAAGCCGTTGTGGGACCGTCTAACGCCAGAGTGCCGTTGATGTTTATGGCATCGGGCGGTGGCGACGGGATGTGTGAACAGCCGAACAAAAGTGCAATAAGCAGTAATCCGATTATTTTATGCATGACTTTCTCCGTGTCTTTGTTAAGGACAACTTGGTGGAGCTGCTTTTGAAAGTGAGGCTTGCGTTGACTTCGAGATCGCTTACAGCGGCAGCCTCAAACACCATGAAAAGATCAGTGGCTCATCGGCTCCGGTGCGGTTCAACGTGTAATTGAAGATTACGGAGCGTCCGCGGTTTTCGGTGATCCAGGCGGATGGGATGGGGATATTGGTATATGACGGTTCGACGATATTGATCTCGTCGCCATAGCGAACAACGACGCCATGCAACGCCATGCGTACCGTGTAGCCCTCACCAAGTACCTGGTCCGGGTAGTAAACCCTCAGATTGGTCCTGTCCGAATTGATGGTGGGCTCGCCTAGCAAGTATTTTTGCGGAGTGACCGTCAGATCCAGATCACGAGAGGGAATGTCTACAGTTGTGTCGGGTTTTCTGACTGTATAGGTCACCTCGGCACGACTGCCGCCGATAATGTCGATGACCTCCAGGCGGGGAACCCGGAAGCGCAATGTTTGCCCGGCTGTTGTGACGGTCTGGGTGTCAGGGAAATAAGTGAAGTTACGGCCCAACCATTTAACTCTGACCGTCTGACGCGGTTGTGAACCGATGTAGTTGACTTCAACCGTGGCAAACTCCGCATTATAAAAATCCTTGACGAAGTTAATCACTGTGCCGCCGGCTTCCTTGGCCTCCAGTACTTTGGGTTTGAGCAGATCCAGTTCCGGCTCCGGTTCTTCGCGTATATGCACATCAACCGGGATGGCTGTTGACCAGAAGGCCTGTGGACCTGCTGCGTTGCCAAGTTGGTCGGTAACTCTGAAACGCAGGGCAAATCTCGGGTTGTCTTGCCAGAAATCGCTGGCGAACAATGTCATCACCACACGGCCCGCAGATGCTTGTGCGGCGGTTACCGTATGTGGTTTATCCCGTCCGTCACAAGAGAGTGTGACGACGTCTTTTCCCGCATGAAAACGTAGTTCAGCGTGACCAATACACCTTCGGCTGCACGTGTGGCATTTACGCCGTCGGCAATGACGTCGGCCGGCAGCGTCATCATCAGATTTGGATTGTCCCCATTGCCCACGACCTCTCCACCGGGGCGTGGAGTGTTGTAGAGGACTTTCAGCGGCAGCGATGTTACGGGAAGGGGTTGACTGATCCGGATTACTTTTAGGCGCAGCAAGTTGATGTCGTTGGCAAGATATGCTGCGGGCAAATCCAGTGTGAACCGTTCGTTCTCCTCGCCTGGCTGAATGATCTTGTGAACGACCGAGGTTTCCGAGTCGTTAAGCAATACATGGGCAGCGTCAAAGGGACTCTGATTCAACCATGGGTCTATGAGCAACTGGATGTGTCCATTGCTGACCAGGGAGAGTGGTATTCCACCGTGGGGACTTCCTGCGTGGTCCACGGGGGAAACCCAGCCCGGAATCTGTACCGGGTCAATACCCTGCGTGTGAGCAATATCGGTTCGAGTGTGCATTATGTACGTCCCATGGCTTGCAACAGACGTTTCTATCTAAAACCTGCTGCCTGAGTTATTTGACCTGGTCGGCCGCGTTGTAGATGAACTGCGCGTCGGCGGTTGCGCTGGTTGGCAGGACGATCTTTATGATCGGCACCACCTTGCCGCCCGTTGAATCGAAGAAGTCCTTCTGATCGAACTGGGCGCCGGCCAAGCCTCCTTGAAGATAAAAGAATGCCTGGATGGGCAACTCTTTCGGAATGTTCTGCGGCCATGTCGCCAGGATCAGCTCGATATAGTCATGTTGGCCGGCAAAGAATCCGCCCAACTGGTGCGCGCGGATGGTCTGGTAGAAAGAATCTGCGCCTTGATTGTTCATTGCATCGCGTACATCGAAGCTACAGAGATTCCATTGGTTGCTTCGGCGATTCTCTATCCAGCCCTCGGCAGTGGTGATGCCGATCGTCTGGCAACGTCGACTGCGGTCAGGCGAATACGGATGGGCGCCGCAACCGGGGGCGTCTCTGAGCTGTGTAGCGCCGTCGAGGGGATAAGAGCAGAGCACTTCGATTTGACGGGTACCGATCGGCCGTGACAGTACCGGGTAGAAGATGTAGCCATTCTTCTGGCCAAACACGAGGCCGGTAAATTTGGCGTCCTTGCTCAAGTACGAAAAAGATACACCACCGCTTTTTTGCGAGTGCGGGCTTGGATTCCAGGCCTTGTACGCCGTTGACGGAACAGTCGAGCGCAATACAATGCCGCGACACAGAAATGCCGGCATGGAAGCTGAACCGCAGTTGGTTCTGACATCGTTGTAATGAGCGGTCAGGTTGTTCGCAACTTCGGCACCGCTCAGTGCAGCGCTTGATACGCTGCTGACGGAACCCGCTGCCTGTTCCGGTGGTATTGGTGATACCTGCTCATAACTGCGGCACCCCGCGAAGGACAGCAACAGCATTAGCAATAACGTGCAGGTCTTGTTCACTTCAAATATCTCCGTGTTGACAATAAAGTACGTCCGTCGCTGGTTTATTCAGCTGCACTTCACCTCGCTGATGAATTAAACGCTAACTTTGCAGGCTGGCGCACTGTCAGAACTGACAGGTATTTTCGCTTATTTTAACCGTCTGTCGGTTAAAGGGCTCGATAAAGGAGGACGGGGTGATTACTTAAACGTACGTAGGCCGGTCGATCTGCCACTATCCGTTCTCATAGGCCAATCGAGGAGCTTGCTCATGAACGACATACAGCAACTGGGCGAAATGCTTCGTCACTACGCCGAGAGTGAAGCGCACAAGAAACAACTGTTCGAGACGCAATCGGCGGCATGGGCCACACGGATTACCGCGCTGTTCGGTGATATTCAGCAATGGCTGGAACCGGTGCAGGCGCCGAGTCTGCTGGAGGTGAATCGCGAGGCTTACGTCGCGTCCGGGCCGAGCGTGCCGGTGGAGACGTCGACGTTCAAGACGGAAAAGTTGAGCATTGTGATTGCCGGCAAACCGGTGGAATTCGTGCCGGATGTGATGGGCAGCGGTGGGCAGATTTCATTGGCGGTGATGGGGCTGACAGCGGCGCGGTATGGGAGTATTTCGCTGGTGGGGTTGCCCAATGGCGAATGGCAGTGGCGCAAGACCAATGGGCTGAAGGATCCGGATACGTTTGTGTTTGATGCGAATTTTCTTGCGCAGCAGTTGCAGAGTTTGATTCCTCGGGATCGTGGGTAAGATCAAGAGCTTACCCCCTCACCCTAACCCTCTCCCCAAGGGGGCGAGGGGAAAGGGAGCCAATCTTCATGGTTTCCGAGATTGTATTCACCGTTGATCATTCCCACGCTCCGCGTGGGAATGCCTCAAGGGACGCTCCGCGTTCCATGGGACGCAGAGCGTCCCGGGCTGCATTCCCACGCAGAGCGTGGGAACGATCAATCAACCACCAGAGGGCAGCTCCATTGGCACACCTCACACTTCGAGGTTGACCCACCCCGGCTTGACCTCTTCAGGCGCCACCGCGTTCACGGTTTTACCAGTCGCCAGCTCCACCCGCCGCGCCACTTCCGGATCGTCAGCAAACGGCACCATGCTCGCCTCATCCAGAGTGTCCGCCGTCTCACGGCGCAAGCAGTACTCCACCGCCAGCCACAGGAACACTACGCCCAACCCATCGAAGAACATTTCCATCACTGGCACCTCAGGCGATCTGCGCGTCACGCTGCGCCAGTGCGACATCCGCGACCCGCACGGTGCGCCAGACGTTGTAAGCCATCAGCAACATCCCGGTCAGGAAAAATACTCCACCGGCGAAGCGCACGATGAACCCCGGATGACTGGCCTGCAGCGCTTCGACGAACGAATAGGTCAGCGTGCCATCCTCGTTGATCGCTCGCCACATCAGACCCTGGGTGATGCCGTTGACCCACATCGAGGCGATGTACAACACCGTGCCGATCGTGGCCAGCCAGAAGTGCAGGTTGATCAGCGCGGTGCTGTGCATCTGCTCGCGGCCAAACACTTTCGGCACCATGTGATAGGTCGCGCCGAAGGTGATCATCGCCACCCAGCCGAGCGCGCCGGCGTGGACATGGCCGATGGTCCAGTCGGTGTAGTGGGAGAGGGCGTTGACGGTTTTGATCGCCATCATCGGTCCTTCAAACGTCGACATGCCGTAGAACGCCAGCGACAGCACCAGAAAGCGCAAAATCGGATCGGTGCGCAATTTATGCCAGGCGCCGGACAGGGTCATCATGCCGTTGATCATCCCGCCCCAGCTTGGCGCCAGCAGGATCAGCGACATGGCCATGCCCAGCGACTGCGCCCAGTCCGGCAGCGCGGTGTAGTGCAAATGGTGCGGGCCGGCCCAGATGTACAGGGTAATCAGCGCCCAGAAATGCACGATCGACAAACGATACGAATACACCGGCCGGTTGACCTGTTTCGGCACAAAGTAATACATCATGCCGAGGAAGCCCGTGGTGAGAAAAAAGCCCACGGCGTTGTGCCCGTACCACCACTGCACCATGGCATCGGTGGCGCCGGAATACACTGGATAGGACTTGAACCAGTCCACCGGAATCGACAGGTGATTGACCACATGCAGCATGGCGATCACCAGAATGAACGCACCGAAAAACCAGTTGCCGACATAGATATGTCGGGTCTTGCGCTGCACCACAGTGGTGAAAAACACCACGGCGTACGCCACCCAGACCACGGCCATCCACACCGCGCCGGAGAATTCGATTTCGGCGTATTCCTTGGTGGTGGTGTAGCCCAGCGGCAGGGTGACCAGCATGATCACGATCACCGATTGCCAGCCCCAGAAAGTGAAAGCGGCAAGAGCGTCCGAGTAAAGCCTCACTTGGCAGGTGCGCTGCACTGCGTAATAACTGGCGGCAAACTGCGCGCTGCCGGCGAAACCGAAAATCACCAGGCTGGTGTGCAGCGGGCGCAAGCGGCCGAAAGTGGTCCACGGCACGTCCAGATTCATCTCGGGCCAGACCAGTTGCGAGGCGATCCACACGCCCATCGCCATGCCCACCACACCCCAGAAAACCGTCGCGATGACGAATTGGCGCACGACCTTGTAGTTATAGGCCGGCCCGATTGTTGCTGTGCTCATGGTCAGTTCATCCACGGTTGCCAAGTCTTGCCAGGCCTCCTGGTCTGGCATGGGCTGCACTGTAGGAACTGCGCTGAAAACAAAACAGGCTCAGGAATGACTGGTTTGTGCGGATCAGATTCGGGTCTTGGCTGTGGCGGTTTGACGCGGGCTGATATGGTTTTTGTGTGGTTTCTATTCCTTGCCACGGTCCATTGCAGGAGTGAGCCTGCTCGCGATAGCGGTGTGTCAGGTTCAAATGAGGAGGCTGACACACCGCTATCGCGAGCAGGCTCACTCCTACAAATCGAAACGCCGGGACCGGGGAAACCCTTAGTATCCTCAGCGATTGGGCATTTTCCCTTGGGTCACTGATGGCCTTTTGGTAGAGTCGCGCTCGCCAGCGGGTTTTCGGCTGGACGATGGAACCGAAGAAGGGAGTCTGATCAGTGAGTCCGGGCAAAAAAATCCTCGGTCTCACAGCGTTGCTTTTGCTGCTGACGCTGTGGGCCAGTTACGTTTATCTGTTTAACGAAAACCGCGACGGCCAGCTCGGCGGTGTCGGCGAAAGCACCGCGTGGTGCGGCGCGCCACCGTCCACCGAAGCGGCGGCGCTGGGCAAGGATCAACTGACCCTGCGCATCACCAACAACCTGCGCGGCGAGTTCATGCTCAGCGGTGCGCTGGTGGTCTCCGAGCGCACTTTCAATCGCTATGACCTCAGCCGCAATGAACTGCGCTTGCGCCTCGAGCCGTTGCAGTGGACCTACGGCGCCACGCCGATTTTCCTCGAGCAGGTCAAGGTGCAGCCGCTGAGCCGCAACCTGTCGGCGAGCAACAAAAGCGCCTACGCCGAACTCGAACCGCGCCCGATCGGCGTGCAGGGCCAGGCCACCGCGTTCCCTTTCGACACCTATCGCTACGGCTACAAACCGGTGCTGTATTACCTCAAGGGCAGCGAGCGCATCGACCTGCGGTTCAAGAACATCACCACGCTGATGGAGATGTCCAACACCTTCACACCGATCCAGAAATACAACCGCGTCGACTACATCAACGAGAGCACCTCGATGATTCGCGACGAGGATTACAAACCGTACGGACCACACGAGTGCGCCTTCAGTGTCGAGCGCAAGGATTCGTTCAAGGTCGTGGTACTGATGCTGTTGCTGGTGCTGTGTCTGCCACTGATGCTGGTGTTTTATCGCGACCTGCCGGGGATCGACTTTCTCGCGACGCTGGTGGGCGTGGCGCTGGTACGCGGGCTGCTGCTCGGGCCGGTGCAGGACTTCCGCCTGTACAACATTGACTTTCTGTTTGGTGCGGTGATTCTGCTGGTGGGGACGGTGTCGCTGATCAAGGCGATGCGGATCAATAGCCGGCGGGAGATTGCGATGCGCAGTGGAGAGACGTCCTGGTGATAATCGGGTTGAAGATCAAAAGCACCCTCACCCTAGCCCTCTCCCGGAGGGAGAGGGGACTGGTTGGGGAATATTTCAGAGCTTCACCGACTTGAGCGGATGACTGTGAATCCATAATCGACTGGTTGTTGCAGGTCGGCGAGATCGCCAGACACCTCGAGTCGGCCCCCTCTCCCTTTGGGAGAGGGCTGGGGTGAGGGCTGGACAGTCCCGAGCCGATCACTTAAGCGCCGGATCCCCCATATTCATCTTCTTCCACCCCTGCAACAGTACCTGCGCCTTCGGCTCCTGTCCGCTGTCGAGGTACCACTGAATCAGCGACAACCGCGCATTGCGATTCGCCGGCTGCACCTTGAGCAACCCCTCCAGCAGCGCACACGCCTCGTCGACTTTGCCGCTTTCATGCAGCGCCACCGCCAGCACATAGCCGTATTGCGCGTTCTGCGGCTCCAGTTGCGCGGCTTTTTTCAGCGGTGCCATGGCTTCGGCCGTCTTGCCGGCGCGGATCAGTGACAAGCCCTGGGTGTGTTGCAGCAACGCAGCATCCGGGTGTTGCTTGAGGCTGTCGCCGAGCAGTTTCTGCGCCTCGCTGGCCCGACCATTGGCCTCCAGCCATTGCACCAGCGTGACCAGTGCCGGATAGAAGTCCGGGTCGCGTTGCAGCGCCGAGCGCAACAAGCCTTCGACTTCGGCGGTGCGGCCACTGGCCTGGTACAGCATCGCCAGATTCAGATTGGCTTCGGCACGTTCCAGCAGGCTCTTCTGCACCGCTTCATATTCGGCAATCGCCGCGTTCCAGTTGGCTTGCGCTGCGCCCAGAGCGTTGTTGCGCGACACGCCGAGCAGGTCCCGCGCCGCGACGATGCGCACAGCTTTCACCGGATCGCCGAGCAACGGTGCAAGCAAGGGCGCGCGCTCTGCCGGCGGCAGGAAAGCGCTGATCGCGCGTACCGCGCTTTCACGCACTTGCGGGTCGGCATGGCGCAGATCCTGAGTCGCCAGTTTCAACGCCTGTTCACTCGGATACAGCGGCAGTTCCGCCAGCAACGTCGCGCGCTGGATCGCCGGCAGGTTGCTGCGCTGCAACTGCGTGTACAGCGCATCTGCGGCACCGGGCTGGCCGTTGCGGATCAGCCACAGACTCTCGTCATAACGCGGCGCTTGCGCTGCGCTGGTGGCGCTCCACAGTTTGAACTGCGCAGTGACCTTGTCGCCGGCCTTGCCCTGGTGGCAGGTCAGGCAAGCGTCCGGCGTACCGAGCTTCTGCGCGCGTTCCGGGTCGGGAATGCTGAAACTGTGGTCATGACGCAAGTCGTTGCCCATGTAGAATTTGCCGGGCATGTGACAATCCACGCACTGCGAACCGGGCTGGCCCATGGTGTGGCGGGTGTGTTCGCTGGAGTCGTAGTTCTTTGCTTGCAGGCCTTTGCCGTCGACGCCTTCGACCGAGGTCTTGCCGGCGCTGTTGTGGCATTGCAGGCACACCGCGTTGCCCGGTGCCTTGAGTTCGGTGCTGTGCGGGTTGTGGCAATTGCTGCAACGCACACCCTTGTCGAACATCTTGCTTTGCAGGAACGAGCCGTGTTCGAACACTTCATCCTTGATCTTGCCGTCCAGCTCGTACAGTTCGCGGGTGAGGACGCTGGGCAGATAATCGTCCATCAAGCGCTTGCCGACCGTAAAACCATCGCCCAGCGGCGCCCGACGGGCATGGCAGCGCGCGCAGGTTTCGATTTCGACGGTGGCGTTCTTGTCTTTCAGGTCGACGTCAAAGCCGTGATGAATCAGATCGTTTTTTTGCCCGGCCCATTGCACATGATTCGACGCCGGACCATGGCACGCCTGACAACCGACGCCGAGGCTGTTCCACTGACTGTTGAAGGTGTTGCTGGCCGCCTCGAAGTTGCGCTTGAAACCGGTGGTGTGGCACTCCACGCACATGAAGTTGGCGTTCTGGCTGGGCTTGCTCCAGTGCAGCGGGTTCTTGAAGTTGACGCCCTGGCCGGGATACAGATGAAACCAGCGATGCTTTTCGCTATCCCAAGCCACGCCAAGTGCCTGCAAGCGCCCATCGCCTACCTCGATCAGGTACTGCTGCAAAGGCGCAATGCCAAAGGTGTAGGCGACTTTGAAGTCCGCGTTCTTGCCGTCGATGCCGGGCGTGTTGACCCAGAATCCGCTGGCGTTGCGGGAGAAGCGCGTGGTCTCTTTGTCCGCCTTGAACGTGACGTTGTTGAAGTCGCCGAGCACGGTCTCGCCATTTGCCACCTGCATGGCCAACTGGTGATGCGAACCCTGCCAGTCCTTGACCTGTTCGCTGTGGCAGCCCTGGCATTGTTGTTCATCGACAATCGTCGCCGGGCTGCTCGCCACGACCGGTTGTGGCTTGGCGGGCGCGGCAATAGGCGTGCTCACCGGCATGGGTTTCACCGGCGCGGGAGCGGGTTTGAACAGAAACCAGCCGATTCCCGCCACGGCAGTCAGCAGTACGCCGATGGCGATGGGAAACAGATAGCGTGAGGTCGAAGAACGGGACGAATCAGGGTCAGGTCGTGCGGCGTTGTTTTTATGCTTGGGCATTGCGACTTCCGTAGTCCAGGGGCATTTGCCGTCGGGCGCGCGTTCCAGCTCGTTGCAGCTTTGCCGGATGATCGACGTCTGTCAAATAAGGGGTGTGAGCCGATGCGCAGCCTTGTGTGAATTTTGTGCTTTGCCAGCGCAATCACCGAGGATTTAGCTATACCTGTAACTCCCCAGGCGAAGTTTTTGGCCTTCTGACAGGAGTTACAGCATGAAGCTAGCAGTGATGATGGGCACGCTGTGCATTGCCACCCTCGGTGTGGTGGGTTGTTCCAGCAAGACCGTCGCTCCCGATGAGTATTCCGGGTTTCTCAAGGACTACAGCCAGCTCAAGGAGGCCAAATCGCCATCCGGTGCCGAAGTGATGCGCTGGATGGACCCGAAACTCGATATCAACAAGTTCACCAGCGTCTACATCGAACCGAGCCAGCTCTATCCCAAGCCGCAGCCGACCGCGAAGATTCCGCAGCAGACCCTCAATGGCATCACCAGTTATTACGATCAGGCGCTCAAGCGTGAGATCGGCAAGTCGTTGCCATTGGCGACCGGGCCTGGCCCTGGGGTGATTGTGGTGCGTCCGGCGATCACCGCGGTGAGCAGCAAGACCGAAGGTTTGCATGCTTATGAAGTGATTCCGATTGCACTGGTTGCTGCTGCTGTCAGCACTGCCAGTGGTATTCGTGACCAGGAAACGACGTTGGCCACCGAAGCGGTTTTTCTTGATGGCAGTAGCAACAAGGTGGTCGCGCAGGTAGTGCGCAAGGGTACCGGGACGCCGTTGGAGAATTCTTCGCAGGTGATGAAGGCTGATGACGTCAAGAAGGTTATCGATGGTTGGGCGGTGGATATGCATCAGACTTATCTGAAGCTCAAGGCTGAGGCCAAGTGATGCTCTGAGGTTTGAGGTGTTATTGCCGGCAGGCTGGTTCCCGTTTTGTGAACACTCAGGATTTGAGTGTGGGAGCCAGCCTGCCGGCGATGGCGTCCGATTGATCGATGAGTTTTTTTGGGTACATATCCGTTGCTGCGGTAACGGCTGCGTATGGTTTCGCCTGACGGCGACTCACTTTTTTACAAACGCCTAAAAAAAGTAAGCAAAAAAACGCTTGCTCCTACGTACGGCCCTCGCAAGCTCGGGTCCCTTCGCTCCGGGACTGATCCGGGCGCAGCGGCTACGGTTTGCTGCGCTGCACATCCTTCCGCTGTGTACGACTTCGTCGTACGGTCGCTGCGCTCCCACGCCCGGATCAATCCCTCCACTCAGCCTTCCGATGTCGCTGGTCAGGCAAGATCAAGATCAAGAGCACGCGAGCTAAAGCTCATTGTTGAGTGGTGAGAAGCGGTTGTTCGGCTTTGGATTTGTGGTGGATTCGCCCCTCATCGGAACGCCGCCCGCCCAGCCCTCTCCCGAGGGAGAGGGAGCCGATTTGGGGTGGCTTCGAAGTTTGCGTACGACCCGGTATTTCGAGTCAGCGTAGCTTTCGCATCCACCGCGGTCAGTCCCCTCTCCCTTTGGGAGAGGGCTAGGGTGAGGGGCTTTTGATTTTTCTGAGTTCAACCTCGCCGGTGATCAAGATCCAAAGCAGGCGAGCTGACACTCGGCCTGGGTGGTTGCACTCGGTCCCTGTGGGAGCTGGCTTGCCAGCGATGACGGCCATTCAGCCGACCATCCTCTCACTGATGTACTTGTTGCACCCGTGGGCCAGCCTGCTGGCGATTGCGATTCTACAGGCGCCGCATCACTGCCCGACAAACCAGCGAAAATAAGGATTCCCACCATCCCCTTGCATCACCTCGCGAATGTCCCACGCCCACGCATCCCGATCGCCGTCATAGGCATGCAGGCTCGCCCGATAAAATTGCATCAGGCGCTGGCGGTGCGTTTGCATGCGTTCAGTGAATCCGGCGTCGGCATTCACCAGTGGCGGCGGCTGGTACAGATCGAGCAACGCCGGGAGCACCCGGGTAATCTCCTGACTGCGCACCCAGGGCGCGTATTCGATGCGTGGTTGATCGTCCGTCACGGCCGGGGCGTCGGCGGCAAAGCGTTCCAGGCCGGCGCGATCGGTGACCCAGGTCGCCAGCAGCGCGGCGGCTGAGCCGATGCCAACATCCTGCAGGGTGCTGCGCACGCTGTCCTGCTGGAAACGTTCGGTGATTTTCGTCGCGTCCAGGGTCATGGGTTGCAGCGAGCCGACCAGCAACATCTCATGGAATTCGCTGGTCCATAGCGAGGCGTAGGGGAAGACGTCGAGGAAGCTGCGCACCAGCGAGCGCGAGTCTTCGATGTTCTGTGTCGGCAGGGGCAGCCATTGCGCGACGATGCCCTGGTTTTGCAGACGGCTGGCGGCCAATTGGTAGAAGTCGCGCGAATACAGATTGACCACGCCGGCTGCCGACGGCGGTGGGGGTTCGAGGGTGATCAGGTCGTAGGTCTGCGCGCTGCGCAGCAGTTCCTGGCGACCATCGCGCAGGCGCACATCCACCCCCGGATCGCTGGCGGCGTTGAAATTGCCTTTGAACAGTGGCGCGGCTTTGACCACTGACGGCAGCAGTTCGGCAACCACACGCTGCTGCAGTCCGGGATAGCGCAGCAGGGCGCCAGCGGTAATGCCGGTGCCGAAACCGATCACCAGGGTCGAGCGCGGTTCGCCGTTGTGGATCAGTAGCGGCAGCAACGCCTGAATGCGCATGTAGCGCAGCGACGGCATGGCATCGCCGGTGTTGGATACGCCTTGAATGTACAAACGATGAAAGGTATTCGCGCCGCGGCCCTGAGCGACGACCGCCACGGTGCCGCCGCGGCCTTCTTCGTAGAACGCCAGGGTGCCGTTACGCGCACCGGGCAGCAGACCGGCGATTTTGTCGACCGGTGTCAGCAGCGCCACGGCTACCGAGACCAGTCCCAGCGCCACCACGGCCTGACGCCGTCCTTTTTGACGTGGTGACCTTTGCGTACGGCAAAGTAACCGATGCCCGCAGCGATAACCGCCAGCAGTCCAAGGGTGCGCACCAACCCGAGCAAGGGGATCAGCACAAAGCCACACAGCATCACCCCGACGATCCCGCCCACTGTGTTGAACGCGACCACCGCGCCGACATCCCGGCCGACGCGTTGCTGGCCGACGCTCAAACGCAACGCCAGTGGAAACGCTGCACCCAGCAACAGGGTGGGCACAAACACGATGCTCAGCGCCGCCACCGCAAAGCGCGCACTCATACCGGCCAGCTCACTGGCACTCAGGCTCAGCAGCCAGGTTTCCGCATGACTTTGTGCAAGCACCAGCCAGCGTCCGAGCAGGGCGATTTCCAGTAGTGCGATCAAGCCGGCGCCAGCAATCAGCAGACCGAACACGCCCCACGGATCGCGGATGCGCTCGACGCGGCGGGCGAGCAGGGCGCTGCCGATGAACAAGCCGGCCAGATAGGTCGCCAGCACCACGGCGAAAGCATAGGTACGGGTGCTCATGAACTGCACGATCGATTGCGACCACACCACTTCATAACCAAGCGCCACGCCACCGGCGACGGCGTACAGCCACAGCGCGGTGCGATCCGGGGCTTTTTCCGCGTGATGGCTGACAGCGACTGCTACAGGCGCTGAATGCTGACGGAGGCGAACCACAATGCGCCGGCTGCCGCGAGCAGGTTGAGCATCGCTGCGAACAAGGCACTGCCGCGCACGCCGAGACTGGCGATCAGCACGAACGCGGCGAGCAGGGTACCGACAATCGCCCCCAGCGTATTGGCTGCATACAATTGCCCGCCAGCCTTGCCCGGATCGTTGGCCAATGCGCGCACCAGCACTGGCAGGGTGCCGCCCATCAACACGGCGGGAATGCCGACCAGGGTGAACGGCAGCAGCCAGGCGAACAGCCCGACATGCGTTTGCAGCCAGGCAAACGCACTCGCTGCAACACTCATGGCGACAGTCGTGCCCACTGCCAGGATCGCCACCAGCACTTCCAGCGCGGCATACAGCAACAGCGGTTGCGCCACACGGTCGGCCCAGCGTCCGAACAGCCAGCCGCCGATGGCCAGCCCGGCGAAAAAAGCGCTGATACCGGTGGTGATCGCATACACCTCGACCCCGACCACCAGCGACAGTTGCTTGATCCACAGCACCTGATAGACCAGCGCGGCGGCGCCGGAGATGCATAGCAAAAGAGCAGGGATGAGCAAGGTCACAGAGGCGCTGGGCGAGGCGGATAGGGCCGAGGGCTTGCTGGCGATACGTGTGGACATTGCGAGGCCTTGGTTCGATTCGAAAATCATCATGACAATGCCGGCCTCATCGCGGGCAAGCCCGCTCCCACAAGGAACTCCGGTGATGACCGGTTTTGTGAACCACAGAGATACCTGTGGGAGCGGGCTTGCCCGCGATGGAGGCGACACGGTTTGACGTCAAAAGGGCCGCCCACCGATGCGGGCGGGCGGCGATACAGCGGGTTTACTGAGCTTTTTTCATTTTCTCCTCGATACGCCGGTCCACGTCTTCGCGGATCTGGTCGATGCTGAAGCTCGCCGGACGTTGGCTCGGTGGATAGTCGACGAAGGTCTGCAGGAACTTCGCAGCGCGGCGGGTACCGTCGAAAATCAGATAGTCGTTTTTCGTCAGCCAATCATAGTACTGGTCAGACACGACATCGGCGCGTTCGTACGGGTCCATGCGCAGGTTGAACATTTTTGGCACCCGCAGGCAGGTGAACGGCTCGCTCCAGACTTGCAGGCCACCTGGGGCGCGCTGCTCACAGAACACCAGCTTCCAATCGTTAAAGCGCATGCTGACCAGCGCGCCGTCATCGTTGAAATAGTAAAACTCCTTACGCGCGCTCTTGTCGGTTTTGCCAGTCAGATAGTCCAACTGGTTGTAGCCGTCCAGATGCACCTTGAAGTTCTTGCCCCCCACGTCGGCCCCCTTGAGCAAGCGGTCCTTGATGTCGGTGTCGCCCACGGCTGCCAGCAGTGTCGGGAACCAGTCGAGACCGGAGAACATCTGCGTGGAGACTTCGCCCGCTTTGACTTTACCCGGCCAGCGAATCATCGCCGGAACCCGGTAGGCGCCTTCCCAGTTGGAGTTTTTCTCGTTGCGGAACGGCGTCGTTGCCGCATCCGGCCACGACCACTGGTTAGGGCCGTTGTCGGTGGTGTAGACCACGATTGTATTGTCGGTGAGCTTCAAATCATCAAGGGTCTTGAGCAACTTGCCGACGTCGCCGTCATGCTCAAGCATGCCGTCGGCGTATTCGTTGCCGACCATGCCGCTTTGCCCCTGCATGGATTCGCGTACGTGGGTGAACGCGTGCATCCGTGTAGTGTTCATCCAGACAAAGAACGGCTTGTCCGCCTTCGCCTGTTTCTCGATGAACGCCTGCGCGGCTGCGGTGGTTTCGTCGTCGATGGTCTCCATGCGTTTTTTGTTCAGCGCGCCGGTGTCTTCGATCTTGCCGTCGGCAAAACTGTGGATCACACCGCGTGGCGACGCTGCCTTGATGAACTCCGCGTCGTCCTTGGGCCAGTACGGGCGCTCCGGTTCCTCTTCGGCGTTGAGGTGATACAGGTTGCCGAAGAACTCGTCGAAACCGTGATTGGTGGGCAGGTATTCGTCTTTGTCGCCCAAGTGGTTCTTGCCGAACTGGCCGGTGGCATAGCCTTGGGCTTTGAGCGCTTGGGCGATGGTGACATCGCGGGCCTGCAAGCCGACCGGCACGCCGGGCATGCCGACTTTCGACAGGCCGGTGCGCAGCGGCGTCTGGCCGGTAATGAACGAGGATCGTCCGGCCGTACAGCTGTTTTCCGCATAGTAGTCGGTGAAGATCATGCCTTCTTTGGCGATACGATCGATGTTGGGGGTCTTGTAGCCGACCACGCCCATGGAATAGGCGCTGATGTTGGTCTGGCCGATGTCATCGCCGAAGATCACCAGAATGTTGGGTTTTTCAGCCGCTGTGGCGGTTGCCGACAACGCCATCACCGAAGTCGCCACCAGGGCGAGCTTCGGTAGCCACTTGCGTATGCGAGTCATATGACTTGCTCCTTTCGCGGGGGTGGTTGTTTTTGCGACAAACGTTTATTGCAGTCCTGCAGCACGCTTTCTTTTATTGCACCTGCTCGGTGGCCAGCGGTTCGAACGGGTAGACACGCCGCCATTCGGCAGCCATGTCGACCACGGTCCAGCCGCGGGATTTCGCTTCGTCGAGAGCCAGGTCGAGCCGGCCAATGCTGGATTGGCGGTCATAGGCCCATTCGCGTTTGGCGTCGGTGTGATGCACCAGCCCCATGAATCGTTTGCCCGGCCCGGCGGCCGTCCACTGCAACATCTGCAGGTCGCCGTCGGAATTGCCAAAGGCGAGGATCGGGCGTTTGCCGATGACCGCGTCGATGCTCTCCGGTTTACCGGGGCCGTCGTCGTTGTGCGCCAGTTTCGGCGTGCGCAGGATCGAGGCCTTGCCGTCCTTGTACTGGAACGAAGTAATGAACGTGGTGCCGATCACTTGCTCGGGCGGGATGCCATAGACCTTCTCGGCAAAGGCGCGCATGAAGCCGGTATCGCCACCGGAAACGATGTAGGTCTTGAAGTCCTGCTTGCGCAGGTAATCGAGCATTTCCAGCATCGGCTGGAAGATCATTTCGGTGTACGGCTTGCCGGTTTTAGGATGGCGCGCCTGGCTCAGCCAGGTTTTCGCGTAGTCATCGAAGGCTTCGGTGGTCATGCCGGTGTGGGTGGCGCCGACGATCTTCAGCACGCCTTCCATGCCGGTTGCGGCCAGGGCTTTGTGGTCGCTCTCGAGGACCGCTTTGAACGGTTGGGTGGTTTTCCATTCCGGATGCTGCGCCGCGGTGCGCTTGATCTCGTCAAAGGCGAAGAGCAATTCGAAGTAGGCGGGTTGCTCACTCCACAACGTGCCGTCGTTGTCGAACACGGCGATCCGGTCGGCTGGTTTGACGAAGTCCTTGCTGCTCTGGTCGGTCACGGCCTGGACAAATTCGATGATGCTTTTTTTCGCCGGGCCTTCCTGCCACGACGGTAGCGGCTCGCTGGCCTGGGCGAGCAACGGCAGGGCCAGAGTAAACAGCAAGGCGAGTCCGAAACGTTGGCGGTACAGCATCGGGTTCGTCATGGGAAATCCTTCTCGTGAACGGGGTTGAGCGGACGCAGCGCCGGGGCCGTTTTTACCTGCTGCTGTTCGGCCTGACTTTGAAGCGTAGTCAAGGATTGGCGCAGTTGAACAAGTGTTTGCTCAGTGGTCGGTTGACGCCCGTAAAGCCCGCGTAACAGTCCTTGCAAACGCGGCCCGGCGTCCACCAGTGTCAGCCCCTGTCGGCTGCGCCGCAGCCACAGATACAGGGCGCTCAATTGCGCCGGGCGCGCTTGCAATTGGGCGTCGATTTGTTGCCTGGCGAACTCGGCGGATTGCAGCCATGCCGCGCGTTTGGCCTCACGCCGTGCCTGCCAGCGTTGCCGGAACCGGATGAACGCAGGGCGCAGCAGATAAACGGCACTGATTACGGCAACAAACACGGTCAGCCAAAGCAACCAGCGGGTGGAAAAACGCAGTTGATCGCGACCCAGTTGCTTGAGGTCTTCAGTGATCGAAAACACCGGCTGATAAGCGCTGTTCGCCACTGCCTCGAAGGACACCGCCGGGACTTGTGCGCTACGCAGTTGTTTCGCCGGTGCGTCCCACCATTTCATCTCGATCGCCGGCAATGTGTACGAACCGGCCTGATCGACACGGTAGCTGACGCTGTCGATGCGTTGACCCCCGAGGATATTGCCGCGACCGTCGTCCAGGGTGCTGACTTGCGGGGTTTGCACATAGCGACTCAGGCCTCCGACATTGGCAAATTGAGCAATCGGCAGGCTCATCGCCAACGCGCCGTCCGCTTGCAGGGTCAACTGCCGGCTGACGCTGTCGCCGACTTTCAGCGGTGTGGCCGAGTTGACGACTGTTTGCGTAAAGCGCAGCGCCGTCGCCACCAGCGGCGTTTCACCCTCGGCAAAACCGGGCGGTCGCGCCGCGTCGAACTGCAACGGTTGGCTTTGTGCGCTGAGTTCTGCATTGGCCTGGCCGGGTGTGGCGCGCACCGTCAGCGCCGGAATTTCGAAGGTTTGCGCGACGTTCGGGGTGATCAGGTAGCGGTAGCGCAAGCCACTGAAGGCCACGCCGTCAAAGGTCTGATTGAGGTGTTGCGCCTGACCGTCCGGCGGCGTGACCAAGGCACCGTCGAGCTTGAGATCGGGCAGGGTGGCGGCGCTGGTGAACCAGGTGTCGGTGAGAACGTCGAGTTGCAGCTCGACCAGACCACCGACCATCGCGCCTTCGGCGGGTTGCAGATGGGCCTGGACTTTGAGCTGGGGCTCGGCGGCGAAGGCCTGGAGGATGAACAGGCAACTCATGAGCAAGCTGATTTTTGTGATGAATGATCGGGCCCCATCGCTGGCAAGCCAGCTCCCACAGGGGCTCGCTGTGTTAAGGCGAGATGTGTCTACTCTGCAATACCCTGTGGGCGCTGGCTTGCCAGCGATGGCGGCAGCAGGTCTGAAAAAATTCATCGACTGGCTGCCTCCTGCTGATCCTGCAACCTGAACTTCTGCCGCAAGAACTTCGCCGGCGAGGTGGTCAGGTTCTGCAGCCACAGCGCGTCGGAAGCCGCTTGTTCCGTCTTGATCGCTTTGCTCTGGCCCTTGCCCGGCGCCTTGTCGAACTTCACCTCGTCGGGTTTGGTTTGCGGCGCGTTCTGCTCGGCGCTTTCGGTGTCTTTCAGCAGCGCTTGTGCCAGGGCCAGATTGGCCGTGGCTTCGGGGAACTGCGGTTGCAGTTTCAACGCCTGGGTGTACGCGGCGATGGCCTGATCGAACTTGAAGCGGCGCACGTAGATATTGCCCAGATAGAAATAAGCCTGCGGTGTGTCCAGTCGGGCGAAGGTCGCCAAGGCAAGGTCATAATCGGCTGCGTGGTAGGCCGCAACGCCTTTCCAGTACGGGTCGACGAACAGCGCCGCCGCCTGCGGCAAGTGATCGTGTTCGAAGGCCCAGCGGCCCTGCTGGTCGCGGGTGAAAAAGGCGTCGGTCAGTGCGTTGGCCTGCGCTGGCGCCGCTGGCCAGCCCAGGCCCACGGCTACCACAAGCCCGGGCAACCAGTTGACGCTCCAGCCTCTGCGCACGTTGAACAGTGCGAGCAGCAACAGCGGCCAGCACAACCAGTAGCCAGCGTCCTTCCAGTGCAATTCACGCTGTTCGGCGCTGCTGGTCTGAAAGTGCCGTTGCGCGTGCAACTCGATCCAGTCCAGATCGTCGCTGTTGAGGGTCAGGCTGCCCAGCGGTGCATCAACCGCAGACGCCAGTTGCTTGAGCGCGGCCTGATCGAAGCTGCCCAGCACCGGGCGCCCGTTGGCATCGCTGCGTGGTTGGCCGTTGGCGCCCTGAATGACGCCGCCGTCGACGTTGCCCACCGCCAGCACCAGCACCTGCAAGGCGCTACCGTACGAACGCTGATCGAGCGCGTCGAGTTGCGCGGTGTCGGCGCCATCAGTGAGCAGCAGGAGGGTGCCGGGTGTTTTTTCCGCGTCGAGCAAGCGTTTCGCCTGATCGATTACGGCGCCAACGTTCTTGCCGGGTTTATCGATCAGCCCTGTGTTCAAGGCCTGGATAAACGTGTCGAGCAACGCCGGATCATCAGTCGCTGGCAACACCAGATGCGCACTGCCGGCATAGGCAATCAGTGCGGTACGCGCACCGGCGCGGCGCTGGATCAGATCGTGCAGCTTGTGCTTAACGGCATCCAGCCGGGTTGGCTGCACATCGCTGGCATCCATTGACGACGACAGATCCACCGCGAGGATCAGTGGTGCGCGGTTTTCCAGAAAGTCGGGGCGGTCCTGTTCCCAGGTCGGACCGGCGGCGGCGACCGCGCCGAGGATCAACAAGGCGCAGAGCCCATGCACCGGGCGCAGGCGCTGGTGATCTTCAGGCGTGACCAACAAATGCGGCAGCAGATGTTCGGCGATCTGCCCGCGCAGGCGTCGTTGCAAGTCGCGACCGCGGCGCCAGAGCAGCGGCAAAAACGCCGCGAACAGCGCGAGGATCAGCCATGCCGGGCGTAGAAAGTGCAGGTCGCTGAGGTTGATCTCCATTTCAGGCCTCCTCGCGCTGACGAGCGAAGGCCAGCCGCACGCGTAGCAGGGCGCCGAGGTGATACATCGCCAGGATTAGCAGCGCGGCCGCCAACGGCCAGTAAAACAGTTCGCGCTGCGGCTGATGGCTGAGGGTTTTCACCTGATGCGGCGTGAGGCGATCGAGGGTGTCGTAGACCTGATTCAGCGCGTTGCGGTCTTCGGCGCGAAAGAACTGACCACCGGTGCTCTGGGCGATTTGCTCCAGCGCTGGCAGATTGACCTTGGCCTCGCCCGACGCGCTCGGGTCGCCGATGCCGATGGTATGGATGATCACGCCTTTGCTGGCGGCCATTTGCGCCGCGTGGTCCGGGGTGATCGCGCTGCTGGTGTCATTGCCGTCGGTGAGCAGGATCAGCACCTTTTCCTGCTCGTGGGCCTGATCCAGCAACTTGAGACTCAAGCCGATGGCATCGCCTATTGCCGTATTGGGGCCGGCCATGCCGATGCCAGTGTCAGCGAGCAGCAGCGACAGGCTGGCGTGGTCGAGGGTCAGCGGCGCCTGCGGATAGGCGCCGCTGCCGAACACGATCAGGCCGAGGCGATCATCCTTGCGCTTGTCGATGAAACCTTGCACGACGTCTTTGACCGCTGCGAGGCGATTGATTTTCTCGCCGTTGGCATTGGTGAAATCTTCGGTTTCCATCGACTGCGAGAGGTCGATGGCGAGCATCAGGTCGCGCACCGGTTGTTGCCGTTCGAGGGGCTTTTCGACAAATACCGGGCGCGCGGCGGCGAGCAGGATCAGCGCCCAGACCAGCAGGTTGAGCAGCAGTTGCCAGTGATTGCGGCGGCTGCCGACAACGCCCGGCGCTTCGCCGGCCGCGCGGCTCATCGCGGCAAAGAACGGCACGCGCACGGCGCTGCGCGCTTCGTTGTAGGCGGGCAGATAGCGGTAAGCCAGCCAGGGCAGCGGCATCAGCAGCAACAGCCAAGGGTAATCAAGCTGCCACATGGTGATGCTCCACCCAGTATTGGCAGGTGTCGAACAGCGCCTGACGTTGCGGTGCGGGCAGAGCGCGCAGGGTGTCGTCGGGGGCGTAGGCGAGTTGCGCGAGTTGAGTGCTGAAGTCGCCGGGGAGCGGTTTTTTGCTGTGACGTTGCAGGAAGGCTTGCCAATCTTTCTGTGTGAGCGCCGCCACACCCTGTGGGAGCTGGCTTGCCAGCGATGGCGTGCTGTCAGTCAACGCCGATGCTGAATTTGATGGCCTCATCGCTGGCAAGCCAGCTCCCACAGGGATCGGGTTCCACTTTTGCGATTGTGTGGGCATCGACAGCGCCACGCGTTTGAGCAGTTCCGGCAGTTCGCGCAAGGCATTCAAGTCATCACTGCGCTCACGCAGTTGCGCCAGTCGCGCCAGGCCTTCGCGTCGATAAGCGTCTCTGCGCCATTGCCAATATCGGCGCAAACCGAGCAGCAATGCGGCGAGCAGCAACATCCCGAGCAGCACCCACCAGCCCCACGTCTGCGGCGCGTAGCTGACCGGCGCTGGCAAGCCCAGTTCCTTGAGCTGGTCGATACTGGGGATGTTCGGGTTCACCGCCGTGCTCCGGCGCTTTTGCCCAGTTCCGCACGCAACTGTTCGTGGGCGGTTTCGGCGCTGCTGAACATCATCAGCGGCACCTGACTACGGCGCAGCAGGCTGGCGACGTCTTGCAGGCGACCGCTGAGAAAATCCCCCAACGGCTGGCGAACGTTGCGCCTGTCGACCGCCAGTTCGACCTGCAACTCACCCTGAGTCACCAGCAATCGGCCATTGCTCGGCAGTTTCAGCGCCAGCGGATCGTAGACCTGCAAGGCGATCACATCGTTGTGCGCCGCCAGTTGCCGCAGCAGTTGCAGGGTGCGCGGGCCAGCCCCGGCGAAGTCGCTGACGATGCAGATCAGATGATCGTGCCCGGCCAGCGCCAGGCAGCGTTGCAGGGCGGTGTCCAGTTGCGCTTCATCTTCGGCGTCAGGGTTGCTCGCGCTCAGCACCTGATTATGCTCGGCGACGCGGCTGAGCAACGCCTCCACGCGTTTGCGGCTGCGCAACGGCGCGATGCTGTCGATGCGCTGGTCGTTGAATACCAGCCCGCCAACGCGATCCCCGGCGTTGAACACCATCCACGCCGCCAACGCTGCAAGCTCGGCGGCAAGGGTAGATTTGAAGCTGCGCTGCGAGCCGAAGAACATCGACATGCGCTGGTCGACCACGATCAGCGCCGGGCGGTCGCGCTCCTCGGTGAAGGTACGCACCACCGGTTTGCCGGTGCGCAAGGAGGCGCGCCAGTCGAGGTGGCGCAAGTCATCGCCGGGCTGATAGCGGCGCAACTCATCAAAATTCAAGCCACGCCCGCGCAATCGCGAAGCATGGTTCCCGGAAAGAATGCTGCCGCGTGGCTGACGGGCGAGAAAACTCAGGTCACGGGCCTTGAACTCCAGCGCCATCAGTTGCGCCAGAGAGACATAGACCAGCCCGTCAGTGTTCATGCCGGAATCGCGACTTTATCGAGAATGCGGTCCAGCACCTGGTCGGCACTGACGCCGTCGGCGACTGCGTCGTAACTCAGTTGCAGGCGATGGCGCAGCACCGGATGCACCACGGCGCGCACGTTGTCCGGTGAAACGAAGTCCTGCCCCTGCAACCACGCATCGGCGCGTGCGCAACGGTCCAGACCGATCCCGCCGCGCGGGCTGGCGCCGATGGCGATCCAGCGCGCGAGGTCTTCGTCGTAATCGGCGGGGTAGCGGGTCGCGTTGATCAGGTCGATCAGGTAGCTGTCGATGGCCGGTGAGACGTGCACGGCGCTGACTTCCTTGCGCGCCGCGAAAATCACTTCCTGAGCGAGATTGAAACCCCTGGCTGGCGCGGTGTTCGCGCCTTGGGCGAACTCTTCGTTACGCAGCAATCGCAGCACCTGACTTTCGTTTTCGGCGCTCGGATAATCGAGCAGCACCTTCATCAGGAAACGGTCCATCTGCGCTTCCGGCAGCGGGTAGGTGCCTTCCTGCTCGATCGGGTTTTGCGTCGCCACGACGATGAACAGTTCCGGCAGCGCATGGCTGTTGCCGGCCACGGTGATCTGGCGTTCCTCCATGGCTTCGAGCAAGGCCGCCTGGACCTTGGCCGGGGCACGGTTGATTTCGTCGGCGAGAATCAGGTTGCCGAACAGCGGGCCGGGCTGAAAACGGATTTCGTTTTTGCCCTCGACCTGATGCAGCACTTCGGCACCGGTGATGTCCGAAGGCAGCAAATCCGGGGTGAACTGGATGCGGCTCATCTTCGCATCAAGGTGTCTGGCCAGCGCTTTGACGGTGCGGGTCTTGGCCAGCCCCGGCAGGCTTTCCAGCAGCAAATGGCCGTTGGCCAGGAGGCCGAGCAGGATCTGCCGGATGACTTGATCCTGACCGAGCACCGCTTCGGCGATGCTGGCTTGCAGGGCGTTGAGGTCGCTGAGCGCGGTCATGAGACAGTCCTTTGTGGCCGGGTCTAGAAAAATGCCAAGGTCAGGTTGACGCTGAAGCCGTTGCCTTCGGGGCGGTTTTTGGTGTCGAACTCAGGCACCCAGCGCGCGCTGATGTTGGCCTGGGCATCGGCGAATTTGCCGGACCAGCCGACTACCGGGCCGGCGCCGACCGAGCGGCCGCGATAGCCGTTGAACGTATTGGCGGTCTGGCCTTTGTCGTCGGTCAGTTGCTGGATATAACCGGCGGCGACTCCCGCGTTCCAGCCGTTGCCTAGACCATGGGTCCACAGCGCATCAAGGGTAAAGAGGTTGCCGTTGCGATAGTCGGTGGCGTCGTTCTCGGTGTAGAACTCCAGTCCGCTGGACAGGGTGAACTCGCCGCCCTTGCCATCGAGGTGGGTAAAGGCCACGGTTGGCATGAAGGTGTAATTGTTCTGACCGGGGTTGGCCAGACGGTCCTTGTTATAGGCGCCGGTCGGTACGTAGATCGGCAATGACAGCGCGAGGTGATTGAGTTCGTCGAAGTGATAACCGGCGGCGAGCGGTGTGATCAGTGCATCGGCGATCTGCGTGCCGGAGTCGCTGTCTCCCAGCGTGCGGCCGCGCGGGCCGGTGATGCTTGCCTGGATGTCGGTGTACTGCACCGGCAGGCCCAACGCCGAAGCGAAGTTCCAGCGCCCGGTGCCGGTGTTCCAGACATGGGTCAGGTTGGCGATGGTGTAGGACACTTTCATGTCGATACCGCCACTGACCGCGCCGGAAATCGGCGCGCCATCGCTGCCCTTGAGCGAACCGTCGTACCAGATGCTGGTCAACGACATGACCCAACCGGGCTTCGGCGGCACGATGCCGGCGTTGGTGAACACCTGCTGGCCAGTGATCGGCCGACCGACGCCACCTTCGGCGGCGTACAGCGTAGGACTGCTGCACATGCACAGCGCCAGCAACGGGCGCATCACCAACGGATTGAACATCGGCCACGCTGCGCCGTCCCGCCCGCGCTGAAAATCAGTAATCCCGGCTCGACTGCAGATCATTTCCCGATTCCATGGTGTGTTTCAGGACAACAGGGTGCTGTTTCACCGCCCCTGCGTATTCCCGTTCTTTATCAAGCCTGTAGGACAGGTCCTTCTGAAACTAGCAGCAAATCGGGGGTTAGCCAGTCGAAGGAGTCAATTCCCTGGAGTAGGGGGGACAACGCACGTAGCGAGCTTGTCAGGTCTTTTTCAACTGTTCGCGAATACGCTGTTCTTGCTCACACAATGACGGCGACAGCTGTTCGCCGAAGTCGTCAGCAGAGAAAATCTGCCTGATCTCGATCTCAGCCTCGGTACCGGGCATCGGGTTGGGGCAACGCTTGACCCATTCGATGGCTTCTTCCTTCGATTTGACTTCCCAGACCCAATAGCCGGCGATCAGCTCTTTGGTTTCGATGAACGGGCCATCGATCACGCTGCGCTGGTCACCGGAGAATCGGACCCGTGCGCCTTTGCTGCTCGGATGCAGGCCATCGGCGCTGACCAGAATCCCGGCCTGGGCCAGTGCTTCGTTGAAATTGCCCATGGCGGTGAGCAGTTCTTCGCTGGGCATGACACCGGTTTCCGAATCGGCGCTGGCTTTGACAAGAATCATGAAACGCATGACGGGTGCTCCTGAAAAAAAGGGAGGTTTCGCTAGCTGGTCGAATGGCGCAGCGCTGAATCGACACCCTTACACGCAACACCGCAAAAAAATGTAGGAGTGAGCCTGCTCGCGATAGCGGTGTGTCAGCCAACGTATGAATCTCTGACACACCGCTATCGCGAGCAGGCTTACTCCTACAGGGTTGTATACAATTCCTCGTGCTCGCCCCCAACAATTCACCGAAGGGTTTAGCTCGCCAGGCCATTTCATGGTTAACTTCCGCCTCTTGCATGCTTTCCAATCAAAAACACCAGAAGGACTCAAGTCATGGCTCAAGTCACCCTCAAAGGCAACCCGGTTCAAGTCAACGGCCAGTTGCCACAAGCCGGTTCCAAGGCGCCAGCCTTTTCTCTGGTTGCCGGCGATCTGTCTGACGTCACCCTGAAAGACTTCGCCGGCAAGCGCAAAGTGCTGAACATCTTCCCGAGCGTCGACACCCCGACCTGTGCCACCTCTGTGCGCAAGTTCAACGCTCAGGCCAATGACATCGGCAACACCGTGGTGCTGTGCATTTCCGCTGACCTGCCGTTTGCCCAGGCGCGTTTCTGCGGTGCCGAAGGTCTGGAAAACGTCAAGAACCTGTCGACCCTGCGCGGTGCCGAGTTCATCGAAAACTACGGCGTCGCCATCGCTGACGGCCCGCTGAAAGGCCTGACCGCCCGCGCAGTAGTCGTGCTGGACGAAAACGACAACGTCCTGCACAGCGAACTGGTCAAGGAAATCGCTGAAGAGCCAAACTACGAAGCGGCACTGTCCGTTCTCAAGTAAGGCTTTTACAATTGTTAACGGCCTGGCCCTGTCCAGGCCGTTTTCATTTGTGTATCAGGGTTTTGCCTCACACCTTGAAACGTAAGTGCAAGGTAAATTGCCGGTAAAGCTGCTTTGCTTAAATCCAGTCAGTGCTTATCGTTCAGCCTCCCGTAATAGAAGCCCACGCGCCCAATGGTCAATAACTCCATGCAATCGTCTTCCCGCAAATCCCGTCGCTGGCTGATCAGCCTGCTTGTCCTGTTGGTGATCGCCGTCCTGTGCTGGAAATTCTGGCCCGCCGGTTCCGCCCACAAGGAGGGCGGTGACAAGGCCGCGGCCGGGCACACCGGGCGTTCGGGGATGATGCGGCCGGGCTTCGGTGGCGGCACCGGGCCGATTCCGGTACGCGTGGCCCCAGCGGTGACCGGGGACTTCCCGCTGTATTACAAGGCGCTGGGCACCGTGACGGCGCTCAATACCATCAACGTACGCAGCCGGGTCGGCGGCGAGCTGATGAAGATCAATTTCGAAGAAGGGCAAATGGTCAAGGCCGGCGATGTTTTGGCCGAGATCGATCCGCGTCCCTACCAGAACGCCTTGCTGCAGGCCGAAGGCACCTTGCTGCAGAATCAGGCGCAGCTGAAGAATGCTCAGGTCGACGTCGAGCGTTATCGCGGCCTGTATAAAGAAGACAGCATCGCCAAGCAGACTCTGGACACCGCCGAAGCACTGGTCGGCCAGTATCTGGGCACGGTCAAGACCAATCAGGCGGCGGTTAACGACGCCAGGCTCAACCTCGAATTCACCAGGATCCGCGCACCGATTGCCGGGCGCGTCGGCTTGCGTCAGGTCGACGTCGGTAACCTCGTTACCGCCAACGACACCACCGCGCTGGCAGTGATTACCCAGACGCAGCCGATCAGCGTGGCCTTCACCTTGCCGGAAAACAGCCTCGACACCGTACTCGCACGCTATCGCAGCGGCGCCAAACTGCAGGCCGAAGCGTGGGATCGCGGCGACAGCAAACTGCAGGCCACCGGTGTACTGCAAAGCCTCGACAACCAGATCGACGTCGCCACCGGCACCCTGAAATTCAAGGCCCGTTACGATAACCGCGATCAGGCGCTGTTCCCCAATCAGTTCGTCAACGTCCACTTGCTTGCGGACACGCTGAAGGGCGTGGTGCTGGCACCGTCGGCGGCGATTCAGTTCGGCACCAACGGCACCTTCGTCTATGCGCTGGACGGCGACAAGAAAGTCACCATTCGCCAGCTGAAGATCGGCGCCAGTGATGGCGAGAACACCGTCGTCACCGAAGGGTTGGCGGCAGGCGACCGCGTGGTGCTGGAAGGCACCGACCGCCTGAAAGAGGGCAGTGAAGTGGAAGTGGTCAACGACAGCAATCAGGTGCCGACCACGCCGACCGAACACCTGCAAGGCAAATCCGCCGCCAACGCGCCGGACGCCGCCGTGACTGACAAGGCCAAGAAGGGCGCATGAACATTTCGCGGCTGTTCATCCTCCGACCGGTAGCCACCACCCTGAGCATGCTGGCCATTGTTCTCGCCGGTCTGATCGCTTATCGCCTGTTGCCGGTGTCGGCGCTGCCCCAGGTCGATTACCCGACCATCCGCGTCATGACCCTGTATCCCGGCGCCAGCCCGGATGTAATGACCAGCGCAGTCACGGCGCCGCTCGAGCGCCAGTTCGGGCAGATGCCCGGCCTGACGCAAATGGCTTCGACCAGTTCCGGCGGCGCTTCGGTGCTGACCCTGCGCTTCAGCCTCGACATCAATATGGATGTCGCCGAGCAGCAGGTGCAGGCGGCGATCAACGCGGCGACCAATCTGCTGCCGACCGACTTGCCGGCACCACCGGTGTACAACAAGGTCAACCCGGCGGACACCCCGGTGCTGACACTGGCGATCACTTCGAAAACCATGCTGCTGCCCAAGCTCAACGATCTGGTCGATACGCGCATGGCGCAGAAGATCGCCCAGATCAGCGGGGTCGGCATGGTCAGCATTGCCGGCGGTCAGCGTCAGGCGGTGCGGATCAAGGTCAACCCGGAGGCTCTGGCGGCGAACAGCCTGAACCTGTCGGACGTGCGCACGTTGATCAGCGCCTCCAACGTCAACCAGCCGAAGGGCAACTTCGACGGCCCGACGCGGGTGTCGATGCTCGATGCCAATGACCAGCTGACTTCGCCCGAGGACTACGCCAACCTGATCCTCGCCTACAAGAATGGCGCGCCGCTGCGGCTCAAGGACGTCGCCGAGATTGTCGATGGTGCCGAGAACGAGCGTCTGGCGGCATGGGCCAACCAGAATCAGGCGGTGTTGCTGAACATTCAACGCCAGCCCGGTGCCAACGTGATCGAGGTGGTCGACCGCATCAAGGCATTGCTGCCGAGCATCACCGACAACCTGCCGGCCGGCCTCGACGTGACGGTGCTTACCGACCGCACCCAGACCATCCGTGCTTCGGTCACCGATGTGCAGCATGAACTGCTCATCGCCATTGCTCTGGTGGTGATGGTGACGTTCCTGTTCCTGCGCCGTTTCAGCGCGACGATCATTCCTTCGGTGGCCGTACCGCTGTCGCTGATCGGCACGTTCGGCGTGATGTACCTGGCCGGTTTCTCGGTCAACAACCTGACCCTGATGGCGTTGACCATCGCCACCGGTTTCGTGGTCGACGACGCGATCGTCATGCTCGAAAACATTTCGCGCTTCATCGAGGAGGGTGACAGCCCGATGCAGGCCGCGCTCAAGGGCGCCAGACAGATCGGCTTCACCCTGATTTCCCTGACCCTGTCGCTGATCGCCGTATTGATTCCGCTGCTGTTCATGGCCGATGTGGTCGGGCGCTTGTTCCGCGAATTCGCAATTACCCTGGCGGTGGCGATCCTGATTTCGCTGGTGGTGTCGCTGACCCTGACGCCAATGATGTGCGCACGCTTGCTTAAACGTGAACCGCAAGAACACGAGCAAGGCCGTTTTTATCGGGCCAGTGGCGCTTTCATCGACTGGATGATCGCCGGCTACGGGCGCATGTTGCAGTGGGTGCTCAAGCATCAGCCGCTGACCTTGCTGGTGGCCATCGGCACGCTGGCGCTGACGGTGTTCCTCTACATGGTGGTGCCGAAGGGCTTCTTCCCGGTACAGGACACCGGCGTGATCCAGGGGATTTCCGAAGCGCCGCAGTCGATCTCCTTTGCCGCCATGGGCGAGCGCCAGCAGGAGCTGGCCCGGGTCATCCTCGAAGACCCGGCGGTGCAAAGCCTGTCGTCGTATATCGGTGTCGATGGCGATAACGCCACCCTCAACAGTGGCCGCTTGCTGATCAATCTCAAGCCCCACAGCGAGCGCGATCTGAGCGCCAGTGAAGTGATCGCGCGTCTGCAACCCAAGCTCGACAAACTGGTGGGTATCCGCCTGTTCATGCAGCCGGTGCAGGACCTGACCATCGAAGACCGCGTCAGCCGCACTCAGTACCAGTTCAGCATGTCCTCGCCGGACGCCGAACTGCTGAGCCAATGGAGCGGGCGACTGGTCGAAGCACTGGCCCAGCGTCCGGAACTGACCGACGTTGCCAGTGACCTGCAGGACAAGGGTTTGCAGGTCTATCTGGTGATCGACCGCGATGCCGCTTCACGCCTGGGCGTTTCGGTGTCGAACATCACCGATGCGCTGTACGACGCCTTTGGCCAGCGGCAGATCTCGACCATTTACACCCAGGCCAGCCAGTACCGCGTGGTGCTGCAGGCGCAGGCCGGCGAACGCATCGGCCCGCAGGCGCTGGACCAGATCCACGTCAAGACCACCGACGATGCGCAGGTGCGCCTGTCGAGCCTGGCCCACGTCGAAGAGCGACAGGCACAACTGGCGATCACCCATATCGGCCAGTTCCCGGCGGTGATGATGTCCTTCAACCTGGCCCCCGGCGTGGCGCTGGGGCATGCGGTGGACGTGATCGAACAGGTGCAGCAGGACATTGGCATGCCGGTCGGCGTGCAGACCCAGTTCCAGGGCGCGGCCGAAGCCTTCCAGGCGTCGCTGTCGAGCACCTTGCTGCTGATTCTGGCGGCGGTGGTGACCATGTACATCGTTTTAGGCGTGCTGTACGAGAGCTATATCCACCCGATCACGATTCTCTCGACGCTGCCTTCGGCGGCGGTCGGTGCGTTGCTGGCATTGCTGCTCAGCGGCAACGATCTGGGCATGATCGCGATCATCGGCATCATTTTGCTGATCGGCATCGTGAAAAAGAACGCGATCATGATGATCGACTTCGCCCTTGATGCAGAACGCACTCAGGGCATGGCCCCGGAACAGGCGATCTATCAGGCGGCGCTGCTGCGCTTCCGGCCGATTCTGATGACTACGCTGGCGGCATTGTTTGGCGCAGTGCCGTTGATGCTCGCGACCGGTTCTGGCGCCGAGCTGCGTCAGCCGCTGGGTCTGGTCATGGTCGGCGGCTTGCTGGTGAGCCAGGTGCTGACGCTGTTCACCACACCGGTGATCTACCTGTACTTCGACCGCCTCGGCCGACGCTTTGGCAAGCGCAAGGCTGACGCTGAAGAGGTCTCGGTATGAAAACAGCTACAGGCTCCAAGCTTCAAGCTGCAAGAGAGAAGCGGGTTCACTGCAAGCTTGTGGCTTGTGGCTTGCCGCTTGCAGCTGGTGGTTACCACTTATGAATCTCTCCGGTCCGTTCATCAAACGCCCCGTGGCGACCATGCTGCTTTCATTGGCCATCATGCTGCTCGGTGGCGTGAGTTTCGGTCTGTTGCCGGTTTCGCCGCTGCCGCAGATGGATTTCCCGGTGATCGTCGTGCAGGCCAGCCTGCCTGGTGCCAGCCCGGAGGTGATGGCGTCGACCGTGGCGACGCCGCTGGAACGTTCGTTCGGTGCAATCGCTGGCGTCAACACCATGAGCAGTCGCTCCAGCCAAGGCTCGACCCGGGTCATTCTGCAGTTTGACCTCGACCGCGACATCAATGGCGCGGCGCGGGAAGTGCAGGCAGCGATCAACGCTTCGCGCAATCTGCTGCCGAGCGGGATGCGCAGCATGCCGACCTATAAAAAGGTCAACCCGTCGCAGGCGCCGATCATGGTGCTTTCGCTGACCTCGGACGTGCTGGAAAAAGGCCAGCTCTACGACCTCGCGTCGACCATCCTTTCGCAAAGTCTTTCGCAGGTGCAGGGTGTCGGCGAAGTGCAGATCGGCGGCAGTTCGCTGCCGGCGGTGCGCATTGAGCTTGAGCCGCAGGCGCTGAACCAGTACGGCGTGGCGCTTGACGATGTCCGCAAGACCATCGCCGAAGCCAACGTGCGCCGGCCGAAAGGTTCGGTCGAGGACGGTCAGCGCCTGTGGCAGATCCAGGCCAATGACCAGTTGGAGAAGGCCAAGGATTACGAGTCGCTGATCATCCACTACGCAGACGGCGCGGCGCTGCGTCTCAAGGACGTGGCCAAGGTCAGCGACGGCGTCGAAGACCGTTACAACAGTGGTTTCTTTAACAATGACGCGGCGGTGCTGTTGGTGATCAACCGCCAGGCCGGCGCCAACATCATCGAGACCGTCAACGAGATCAAGGCGCAGCTGCCGGCCTTGCAAGCGGTATTGCCGGCCAGCGTCAAGCTGAACCTGGCGATGGACCGCTCGCCGGTGATCAAGGCCACCCTGCACGAAGCGGAAATGACCCTGTTGATAGCCATCGCCCTTGTGATTCTGGTGGTATTCCTGTTTCTCGGGAATTTCCGAGCTTCGCTGATCCCGACCCTGGCGGTGCCGGTGTCGCTGGTCGGCACTTTTGCGGTGATGTACCTGTACGGCTTCTCACTGAACAATCTGTCGCTGATGGCGCTGATTCTCGCCACCGGTCTGGTGGTGGACGATGCGATCGTGGTGCTGGAAAACATTTCCCGGCACATCGACGAAGGCGTCAAACCGATGCAGGCCGCGTACCTCGGCGCCAAGGAAGTCGGTTTCACCTTGCTGTCGATGAACGTCTCGCTGGTGGCGGTGTTCCTGTCGATTCTGTTCATGGGCGGGATTGTCGAAAGCCTGTTCCGCGAGTTTTCCATCACCCTCGCGGCGGCGATCATCGTGTCGCTGGTGGTATCGCTGACTTTGACGCCGATGCTCTGCGCGCGCTGGCTCAAGCCGCACACGCCGGGTCAGGAAAATCGCCTGCAACGCTGGAGCCAGCGAAGCAACGACTGGATGGTCGACAAGTACGCCAGCAGTCTCGACTGGGTGCTGCGCCACCGCCGTCTGACGCTGCTCAGCCTGTTGATCACCGTCGCGGTCAACGTCGCCCTGTACGTGGTGGTGCCGAAAACCTTCATGCCCCAGCAGGACACCGGCCAGTTGATCGGTTTTGTACGCGGCGACGACGGCCTGTCGTTCAGCGTGATGCAGCCGAAAATGGAAATTTTCCGCCGTGCCGTGCTCAAGGACGCAGCGGTGGAAAGTGTCGCCGGGTTCATCGGTGGCGGCAACGGCACCAATAATGCGTTCATGCTGGTGCGCCTGAAGCCGATCAAGGACCGCCAGCTCAACGCACAGAAAGTCATCGAACGCCTGCGCAAGGAAATGCCCAAGGTGCCCGGTGCACAACTGATGCTGATGGCCGACCAGGACCTGCAATTTGGCGGCGGCCGCGAGCAGACCACTTCGCAGTACAGCTACATTCTGCAAAGCGGTGATCTGGGCGAGCTGCGCAAGTGGTACCCGAAAGTGGTCACCGCGTTGCGTGCCTTGCCCGAGCTGACCGCGATTGATGCCCGAGAAGGCGCGGGGGCTCAGCAAGTCACGCTGATCGTTGATCGCGATCAGGCCAAGCGCCTGGGCGTCGACATGGACATGGTCACCGCCGTGCTCAACAACGCCTACAGCCAGCGGCAGATTTCGACGATCTACGACAGCCTCAACCAGTATCAGGTGGTGATGGAGGTCAATCCGAAATACGCCCAGGACCCGGTGACCCTCAAGCAAGTGCAGGTGATCACTGCCGATGGCGCGCGCGTGCCACTTTCGACTTTCGCTCATTACGAAAACAGCCTGGAGGACGACCGCGTCAGCCATGAAGGCCAGTTCGCCTCCGAGAGCATCGCGTTCGACATGGCTGAAGGCGTGACGGTGGAGCAGGGCAGCGCGGCCATCGAGCGGGCGATCGCCAAAGTCGGCTTGCCGGAAGACGTGATCGCGAAAATGGCCGGCACCGCCGACGCCTTTGCCGCGACGCAAAAGAGCCAGCCGTTCATGATTCTCGGCGCACTGCTGGCGGTGTATCTGGTCCTCGGCGTGTTGTATGAAAGCTATATTCATCCGCTGACCATTCTTTCCACGCTGCCGTCGGCGGGTGTCGGGGCGTTGCTGTCAATCTACTTGCTGGGTAGCGAGTTCAGCCTGATTTCCCTGCTTGGCCTGTTCCTGCTGATCGGCGTGGTGAAGAAAAACGCCATTCTGATGATCGACCTTGCGTTGCAACTTGAACGCCATCAGGGCCTGTCGCCGCTGGAATCGATCCGCAGCGCCTGCCTGCAACGGCTGCGACCGATTCTGATGACCACGCTGGCGGCGATTCTCGGTGCCTTGCCGCTGCTGCTTGGCCGTGCCGAAGGTGCGGAAATGCGCCAGCCGCTGGGTCTGACCATCATTGGCGGGCTGGTCTTCAGCCAGATCCTCACGCTTTACACCACCCCGGTGGTTTACCTCTATCTCGACAAGCTGCGCCATCGTTTCAACAAATGGCGTGGCGTGCGTACTGACGCCGCTCTGGAAACTCCGCTATGACTGACCGTTCGCTCTTCAATCTGGCCACTGCACGGGGCTCGCGTTTGCTGAGTCTGTCGCTGTGCGTGGCGATGCTCAGTGCCTGCGCTGTCGGCCCGGATTATCAACGCCCGCAGACGGCTGAAATCGCTCAGTACAAGGAAGCCGCAGGCTGGACCCAGGCTAACCCGAGCGATGCGCTGGCCCGCGGCGCCTGGTGGGAGTTGTATGGCGATCAACAGCTCAACGGGCTGATCGAGAAACTCAACAGCTCCAACCAGACCGTCGCCCAGTCGGAAGCCCAGTATCGCCAGGCCCAGGCCTTGGTGCGCAGCGCGCGCGGGGCGTTTTACCCCAGCGTCGACCTGAGCGTGGGCAAGACTCGCTCCAGCCAGGGCACCGGCAGCAGCAGTTCGAGCCTGAGCAGTTCTTCCAGTGGTATCCGCGATACCTACAACGCCGAGCTGGGTGTCAGTTGGGAAGCCGACGTCTGGGGCAAACTGCGCCGAGGCCTCGAAGCCGACGAGGCCAGCGCCCAGGCCAGTTTTGCCGATCTGGCGGCGATGCGCCTGAGCCAGCAGTCGGAACTGGTGCAGAACTACCTGCAATTGCGCGTGATCGATCAGCAGAAACGTTTGCTCGAAGCGACCGTTGCGGCTTATCAGCGGTCGTTGCAGATGACCCAGAACCAGTACCGCGCCGGGGTTTCCGGGCGTGACGCGGTCGCGCAGGCGCAGACCCAGCTGAAAAGTACCCAAGCCGATCTGGTCGACCTGATCTGGCAACGCGCGCAATTCGAGAACGCCATCGCCGTGCTCACCGGGCAAGCGCCGGCCGACTTCAGCATTGCCGAAGTGCAGACCATCCCGAAACTGCCGCAGGTGCCGGTGAGTCTGCCGTCGCAATTGCTGGAACGCCGTCCGGACATTGCTTCGGCCGAGCGCTCGGTCATTGCTGCCAACGCCAATATCGGCGTGGCGAAAGCCGCGTATTACCCGGATCTGACCCTGAGTTTGAGTGGCGGCTACAGCAGCAGTACCTCGCAGAACCTGATCAGCCTGCCGAACCGTTTCTGGTCGGTGGGGCCGAAACTGGCGCTGCCGTTGTTCGACGGCGGCCAGCGCTCGGCGGAAGTCGACCGCACCGAGGCGGTATACGACCAGACCGTGGCCCAGTACCGGCAGACCGTGCTCGACGGTTTCCGCGAAGTGGAAAACTATCTGGTGCAGCTCAAGGTGTATGAAGAAGAAGCCGCGGTGCGTCAGGAAGCGCTCGACGCGGCGCGCGATTCCTTGCGCCTGACGGAGAACCAGTACAAGGCGGGACTGATCGCTTATATCGACGTGGTCGTGGTGCAAGCCACGGCGCTGAGCAACGAGCGCAGCGTGCTGAATATCCTGCAAAGCCGTTTGATCGCCAGCGTGCAGTTGATCGCGGCACTGGGCGGTGGTTGGGATGGCCAGCTGGAAGTCAGCGACACGCAATAACTGGCCGAACACTTGTGGGAGCGAGCCCGCTCGCGAAAGCGTCCGCGCGGTCGCCGCCTGTATGGATCGTTCCCACGCTCCTGCGTGGGAATGCCTCAACGGACGCTCTGCGTTCGGCTTTGGATGGGACGCGGAGCGTCCCGGGCTGCATTCCCACGCGGAGCGTGGGAACGATCAAGCGAGCCTGGTCGCGAAAGCGTCCGCACAGTCACTGCCCGGATGGATCGTTCCTACGCTCCTGCGTGGGAATGCCTCTACGGACGCTCTGCGTTCGGCTTTGGATGGGACGCGGAGCGTCCGGGATGCATTCCCACGCGGAGCGTGGGAACGATCAAGCGAGCCTGGTCGCGAAAGCGTCCGCACAGTCACTGCCCGGATGGATCGTTCCTACGCTCCTGCGTGGGAATGCCTCTACGGACGCTCTGCGTTCGGCTTTGGATGGGACGCGGAGCGTCCCGGGCTGCATTCCCACGCGGAGCGTGGGAACGATCAGCGCTTCAGAAATCTGCGAACCGGCCGATTGTAAGACGATCTGACACCGCTTCATCGGCTTGATGGCCATTTGATAACTTTGTCAGTGCGTTCTTCCGCGCAATCAGTACAATCGCCGCATTTACCCGACCGAGAATGGACGCGATTGTGCGTTGGGTGTCCACGAGAATCCCCATGCTCATCGGTAGTTATTCCTCCACTCTGGTTTTCATTTCGTTGTGCGTGGCGATCCTCGCTTCCTATACCGCACTTGATCTCACCGGCCGCATCGCCACCGCCAAGGGCCGCGCTGTGCATTTCTGGACGGCCGGCGGCGCGTTCGCCATGGGCATTGGGGTCTGGTCGATGCACTTCATCGGCATGCTCGCCTTCAAGCTGCCGATCGATCTGGGTTACGACATTGTCCTCACCGCGCTGTCGCTGCTGATCGCCGTGCTGTCCTGCGGCTTTGCCCTGTGGCTGGTCAGCCAGCCGAAGCTGCCGATCCTGCAGCTGGGCTTCGGCGCGCTGATCATGGGGGCCGGCATCAGTGCCATGCATTACACCGGCATGGCGGCGATGCGCATGATGCCCGGCATCGATTACGATCCAGCGCTATTCGGCGCCTCGTTGCTGATCGCCGTCGGCGCTTCGGCCGCAGCGCTGTGGATCGCTTTCCGACTGCGCCAGCATTCGCCGTACGTGCGGCTGATTCGCGCGGGTGCGGCGGTGATCATGGGGGTCGCCATCGTCGGCATGCATTACACCGGCATGGCCGCTGCGCAATTTCCGGCGGGCAGTTTCTGCGGCGCCACCCTTGACGGTCTGAAAGGCAACGGCCTCGACGGGCTGGTCTTGATCACCACGCTGGCGGTGCTGTCGATTGCCTTGCTCACCTCAATCCTCGATGCGCGCCTTGAAGCGCGTACCGCCGACCTCGCACACTCGTTGACCGTGGCCAACCGCGAACTCACCCAGCTGGCGCTGCACGACCCGCTGACCGGCCTGCCGAATCGCATGCTGCTCGACGACCGCATCAATCAGGCGATGAAAAAGGTCGACGAGCACGGCGGCTGCTTCGCCTTGATGTTCATCGATCTGGACGGCTTCAAACCGGTCAACGATGCGTTCGGCCATCACATGGGTGATCAGTTGCTGCGCGAAGTCGGTGTGCGCCTGCGTGAAGACTTGCGCGGCCAGGACACGCTGGCGCGGATCGGCGGCGATGAATTCGTCCTGCTGGTGCGTCTGAGCGAACCCAATGATGCGCTGGGCCTGGCCGCGCGTCAGGTTGGCTTGATTGCCCAGGCGTTCCGCGTCGCCGACCATGACCTGCAAATCTCCGCCAGCGTCGGCATCGCCCTGTATCCGGGCAACGGCCAGAACGCCCAGGAACTGCTAATGAACGCAGACGCGGCGATGTACCACGCCAAGGGCGGCGGGAAGAACGGCTACAGCTTTTTCGATGCTTCGATGAACAACAACGCGCGCAAGCAGTTGCAGTTGCTCCAAGACCTGCGCGCGGCGCTGGAGCACAGCCAGTTCAGCCTGCATTACCAGCCCAAGTTCGACGCCGGCAATGGCCGCGCGGTCGGGGCGGAGGCGTTGTTGCGCTGGCAGCATCCGGTGCACGGCATGCTGATGCCGGACAAATTCATCGAACTGGCGGAGAAAAGCGGCCTGATCATTCCGATTGGCGAATGGGTGCTCAACGAGGCCTGCCGGCAGATGCGCGAATGGTTCGTGCTCGGTTACACCGACTGGCGTATCGCCGTGAACCTCTCGGCCTTGCAGTTCTGCCACACCGGACTGGTGCGCAGCGTCGCCAAAGCCTTGGCCACCCATCATTTGCCAGCGAACAGCCTGACGCTGGAAATCACCGAAACCACGGCGATGAGCGATGCCGATGCGAGCATGACCGTATTGCAGGAGCTGTCGGACATGGGCGTCGACCTGTCGATCGACGATTTCGGCACCGGTTATTCCAGCCTGATGTACCTCAAGCGCCTGCCAGCCAACGAGCTGAAGATCGATCGCGGTTTTGTCCGCGATCTGGAACACGACAGTGATGACGCGGCGATTGTCTCGGCGATCGTGGCGCTGGGGCAGGCGTTGGGTCTGCGGATTGTTGCCGAAGGGGTCGAAACCGGGGTGCAGCAGAAGTTTCTGACGCAGTTGGGCTGTGATTCCTTGCAGGGCTATCTGCTCGGGCATCCGATGCCAGCCGAGCGATTCATGCAGGACATAGTGCGTGGCGAGGCGTTGGCGTTGGCGCTGGCCTGATCGACCGCGTCATCGTTCTTCGCGAGCAGGCTCGCTGCCACAGGGGAGCGCATGCAAAACCCGGCAATGACGGTTATTCTTGGCCCCGACTGTCACGTGTGCATTTGGGGGAAAGGCCAGCATGGATAAAGTCATCGTGATCACCGGCGGCGGGCGCGGCATCGGCGCCGCTACGGCGCTGTTGGCTGCCGCGCAGGGCTATCGGATCTGCATCAACTATCAGTCGGATGAACAGGCCGCGCAAAGCGTGCTGGAGCAAGTCCGTGCGCTCGGCGCCCAAGCCATTGCAGTGCGCGCCGACGTCAGTATCGAAGACGAAGTGATTGCGCTGTTCCATCGCGTCGACATCGAGCTGGGCCGGGTCACCGCACTGGTGAACAACGCTGGCACCGTCGGGCAAAAGTCGCGGGTCGATGAGATGTCCGAATTCCGTATTCTGAAAATCATGAAAACCAACGTGCTGGCGCCGATCCTCTGCGCCAAGCACGCGATCCTGCGCATGTCGCCCAAGCATGGCGGTCAGGGTGGCAGCATCGTCAACGTCTCGTCAGTGGCTGCGCGCCTCGGCTCGCCCAACGAATACGTCGATTACGCCGCCTCCAAAGGCGCGCTCGATACCTTCACTATCGGGCTTTCCAAGGAAGTGGCGGGCGAGGGCATCCGGGTCAATGCGGTGCGTCCGGGTTACATCTATACCGATTTCCACGCGTTGAGCGGCGACCCCGACCGGGTCAGCAAACTGGAATCGGCGATCCCGATGGCCCGTGGTGGCCGGCCGGATGAAGTGGCAGAGGCGATTGTCTGGTTGTTGTCGGACAAGGCGTCGTATGCGACGGGGACGTTTGTGGATCTGGGAGGCGGGCGCTAGTTCTGCGTCTTCTGGTTCGGCCCTGGCGCGAGCAGGCTCACTCCTACATTTGAAATGCGTTCCCCTGTAGGAGTGAGCCTGTTCGCGATAGCTATATCGAACGCGCCATCAATCTTCAGAACGACCGCACAATCCGCCCCAACGTCTCCATGGCCTTTTCCGAATCCTCGGTCCACGGGCTGCCATAGTTCAGGCGTATGCAATTTCGAAACCGCTGCGTCGGTGAGAAAATCGGCCCCGGCGCGATGCTGATGCCCTGGGCCAGCGCCATTTGAAACAACTTCAGCGAATCCATCTGCGGTGGCAATTCCAGCCACAAGAAGTACCCGCCTGCCGGCTGGCTGACTCGCGTCTGTGCCGGGAAGTAGCGGGCAATGGCCGCGAGCATGGCGCTTTGCTGTTCCTCCAGCGCATAGCGCAATTTGCGCAGGTGGCGGTCGTAGCCGCCGTGTTGCAGGTAATCGGCAATCGCCGCTTGCGCCGGCATCGAGGCGCACAGCGAGGTCATCAGTTTCAGTCGTTCGATTTTCTGCGCATAGCGCCCGGCAGCGACCCAGCCGATGCGGTAGCCGGGGGCGAGGCTTTTGGCGAACGAGCCGCAATGCATGACCAGCCCCTCGGTATCGAACGCCTTGGCCGGCTTCGGTGCGTGCTGGCCGTAATACAGTTCGGCGTAGACATCGTCTTCGATCAGCGGGACCTGGTGCTCGCGGAGCAATTGGACCAGTTCCTGTTTCTTCGCCTCGGGCATGGTCGCGCCCATCGGGTTCTGAAAACTGGTCATGCACCAGCAGGCCTTGATCGGATGGCGGTCCAGCGTCTGCGCGAGGACGCCGAGGTCGATGCCGTCGCGCGGATGCACCGGGATTTCCACGGCTTTGAGCTTGAGCCGTTCGAGCACTTGCAGGCTGGCATAGAACGCTGGGGCCTCGATGGCCACCAGATCGCCGGGTTCGGTCACCGCTTGCAGACACAGGTTCAGCGCTTCGAGGGCGCCGTTGGTGATCAGCAATTCTTCCATCGGCAGCATCAGCCCGCCGACCATGTAGCGCAGGGCGATTTGCCGGCGCAATTGCGGGTTGCCCGGCGACATGTCGGTGACCACCATGCGCGGGTCCATCTCGCGCGCGGCGCTGGCCAGCGAGCGCGACAGCCGCTGCAGCGGGAACAAAGTCGGGCTGGGAAATGCCGAGCCGAAGGGTACGGTGTTCGGGTCCTTGATCGAATCCAGCACCGAGAACACCAGTTCGCTGACGTCGACTTCGGTGGACTCGCTGACCTGATGGCTGATCACCGGCTCGGAAAACGGGCTCGGCGCATGGGTGTTGACGAAATAGCCGGAACGCGGGCGTGCGCGGATCAGGCCGCGACGCTCTAGCAGGTAGTAGGCCTGAAACACCGTCGACGGGCTGACGCCGTAGGTCTGACTGGCGTAACGCACCGACGGCACGCGCTGGCCGGGGCCGAGGACGCCGGAGCGGATCAGTTCAGCGATGTCGTCGGCGAATTTTTCGTAGCGTTTCATTGGGGGCCTTGGTGCTCTTGATTGTTGTGGTGTGTCAGGGAAAGGCCCCTCACCCTGGCCCTCTCCCAGAGGGAGAGGGGGACTGATTGGGGATGCTCAAGAAACATGCCGACCTGAGCTGGCTGTGTTGAATCCATAATCGACTCGGTTTTGCAGGTTGATGCAGAAAGTCATACACCTCGGTCGGCTCCCTCTCCCTCGGGAGAGGGCTGGGGTGAGGGGCCCGATTCTAACGGCTCAACGATTCATCGGCGCGACAAACCTGCTCGTCGCCACGCTGTATACCTGTGGCTCGTCGCTGTCGGCAATCTTGAAACTCAACGTCTGCGAGCTGCTGCTCGGGCGTTCGCTGGTCATCGCTACGGACACCGGCACATCGACAATCTCGCCGGGCGCCAGGCTCAGCTCGGTCCGGCCTTGCAACTGGAAGCCATCCGCGTCGACCAGGCTCAGGTTGTAGCTCTGCCGTTGTTGGGTCTTGTTGATGACTTTGAGGCTGTAGATGTTCTCGATCTGCCCCGACGCATTCTCGCGAAACAGTCCGCGGTCCTTGGTCACGTCCAGCGAGACCATCGGCCGCTGCACCAACGCCCACGCCAACGCGCCGATCATCACCAACAGCACCAGCGTGTATCCGATCAGACGAGGACGCAGCAAATGCGTCTTGCCACCCTGCAATTGGCGCTCGGAACTGTAGCGGATCAGGCCGCGCGGGTAGTTCATCTTGTCCATGATCGAGTCGCAGGCGTCGATGCACGCGGCGCAACCGATGCACTCCATCTGCAAGCCGTCGCGGATGTCGATACCGGTCGGGCAGACCTGCACGCACAGTTGGCAATCGATGCAATCGCCAAGTCCGGCTTCTACAGGTTTGATTTCGCGTTTGCGCGGGCCACGGTTTTCGCCACGGGCGGCGTCGTAGGCGATGGTCAGGGTGTCCTTGTCGAACATCACGCTCTGGAACCGCGCATACGGACACATGTGCATGCACACCGCCTCGCGCAGCCAACCGGCGTTGATGTAGGTGGCGGCGGTGAAGAACAACACCCAGAACAGGCTGACCCCGCCGATCTGCAAGGTCAGCAGCTCCTCGGCAAGTGGGCGGATCGGCGTGAAGTAACCAACGAAGGTCAGCCCGGTCAGCACACTGATCGCCAGCCACAAGGTGTGCTTGGCTGCGCGGCGTGCCAGTTTGTTCAAGGTCCACGGCGCGGCTTGCAGTTTGATCCGCTGGTTGCGTTCGCCTTCGGTGATTTTCTCGCACCACATGAAAATCCACGTCCACGAACTTTGCGGACAGGTGTAGCCGCACCAGACGCGACCGGCGAACACGGTGATGGCGAACAGGCCGAACGCGGCAATGATCAGCAGCGCCGACAGCAGAATGAAATCCTGTGGCCAGAAGGTTGCGCCGAAGATGTGGAATTTGCTCTCGGCCAAGTCCCACAGCACTGCCTGGCGATCGCCCCAGTTCAGCCACACGGTGCCGAAGAACAACGCGAAGAGAACCCCAGCGCCACTCAGGCGCAGGGTACGGAACAGACCGGTGAAACTGCGGGTGTGAATCTGGTTGTCGCTGGACTTGAACGTTGCCTTCAGCGGGCGTGCGGGCACCTTCTTTATATGAGGTGCTTGGGTCGGCGAAGCTTCAACGGTTCGGACGGGGATTTGTTCGCTCATGGTCGTTCGCTCATCAGCCTCCATCAGGCCGGAGCACTATGAGCGTCGATCTGTTTGCAGAACAGACTCAGGTATTTGAATAAAAAGCGGATCAGATGAGGTTTGGTGAAGAGCCTGCGGCAACTTGAAGCAGCGTGCCGATAAAGGCGCAAACACCTATCGCAGGTGTTCGCGCCAGGTGTTGATCAAGGTCAGTCAAATCACCGAATCACCTGTATCTGCTTTTACGTGTTCGCGACCGTCCGTGGCGCCGGCCACGGTCAGTGCGTCGACTTCGGCCTCGGTCAGGTAGATACGTTGACCATCGATATCGACCGCCGACATGGCTTTATCGGTGTCGGTGATCACCGTAAGGTCGCTGCATAGGCGGATTTCCTCGCCGTTTTCGGTGGTGAAGAAGCACGTCTGTTTCTCGATTCGAACGGGCATGAGCGCTGTCCTTTTTCCATGAGGGTCTTGTGGATTAGGGCGCAAGCGTTGCGGTTGGTTCTGCGCAACCGATTAATGGTCGCCGTTGTCCATCGTTTATCAAGCCAATAACAAGAGACTGCACGATGGGAGACTGGAGGGAAGAAGTGTGGCAAACCCTGCAAGCGGAATTTGCCGACGTCGCCGATGCATCGCAAATCACCCGCATCACCGTACGCCTGGTGATGGCGGCGGTGCTCGGCGGCATTCTCGGCTTCGAGCGCGAACACAAGGGCAAGGCCGCGGGCGTGCGCACGCACATGCTGGTGGCGCTGGGCGCCGCGTTGTTCGTGCTGGTGCCGCAAACGTCGGGCGCGGAATCCGATGCCATGAGTCGAGTGTTGCAAGGCGTGATCGCCGGGATCGGCTTTCTTGGCGCCGGGACCATTCTGAAGAATCAGCAGGGTGACGAGGCTCACGTCAAAGGCCTGACCACCGCGGCCGGGTTATGGATGACGGCGGCAATCGGCGTGGCGGTGGGGTTGGGCAAGGAGGCGACGGCACTGCTGAGTACGATTCTGGCCCTGGCGATCTTCAGCGTGATGCCTTACGTGGTACGAGTATTCGAAAAGGACGTCGACAAGAATGACCACCTCTGATCGAGCACCGCCACGGTGATTCGCTGCCACGGTGATCGTTCCCACGCTCTGCGTGGGAATGCCTCAAGGGACGCTCCGCGTTCCAGCTTCAGAAGGGACGCAGAGCGTCCCGGGCTGCATTCCCACGCAGAGCGGGGAACGATCAGGTGCAAGAGTGGGCTGCATTCCCACGCGGAGCGTGGGAACGATCGGGTACAGAAATCAGACGATAACCGGGGGCATCGTGCTCGGTGGTTCTTCTTTCGGCGGTGGTGTGGTGCCGGGCGGTTCCTGCTCGGGCACCGGCGGCGGTTCGGTTTCCGGCAAGGTCGGTTTGTCGATGTTCGGGTCCGGCGTTTCCGCCGGGATCGGGATAGTCATTGGTAACCTCCGTGTGGCACATGGCGTGGGACGTGCTTAAGTGGGTTGACCACCTTGCGGTGATTTCGATCCGCGGTCGTGACACAGCAATTTCATCTGAACTTTTTCCGCGCTGGTCGCTCGGAACCTAAGTGAGTTCAACACGGGGCGGCTGCCTTGTCGCGAACAGTGATCAGGCACAAGAGCGTCCTTGGGGCGTAGAAGGAGAGATGCTCAATGACTGCTGATAAACCTTCCGAGCACAGCTACAACCCGCACATGCCGCTGTCGCAGGCCTTGCTGCTGCCGCGTATCGTCATCGAAAACACCATGCCGACTCTCGACGGCGGGCAGTTCGCGGTCAAATCGATCGCCGGGCGCGATGTGGTCGTGACCAGCAAAGTCTTCGCCGATGGCCACGACAAACTGGCGGTGCGCATCCGTTGGCGCGAAGCCGGCGCCGAGGTATGGCAGACCGAAGTGATGGCCGATCAGGGCAATAACGGCTGGCGAGGCCAGTTCCGCCCAGAGGAGCAGGGCCGCTACGTTTACTGCATTGAGGCATGGATCGATCACTTCGCCAGCTTCCAGTATGAACTGGAGAAAAAGCACAGCGCCGCCGTGCCGGTGTCGCTGGAACTGCAGGAAGGCCGCAGCATGGTGCAGCAGGCCGCCGAACGCAGCGAAGGTCAGCTCAGCGAAGACCTCGCAGCGCTGCACCACGAATTGTCCGGTCTGCTCGAAACCGAGCAGGTTGCATTGTTCCTGCACTCGCGCAGTGCAGAGTTGATGGCCCAGGCCGATCACCGCGCCTATTTGAGCATCAGCCCTGAATTCGCCGTAGACGTTGAACGTGAACTGGCTGAGTTCGCCAGTTGGTATGAACTGTTTCCGCGCTCGATCACCGACGATCCCAAGCGCCACGGCACGTTCAACGATGTGCATTCACGTTTGCCGATGATTCAGGACATGGGCTTCGACGTGCTGTACTTCACGCCGATCCACCCGATTGGTCGCGCCCATCGCAAGGGTCGTAACAATTCGCTGACCGCCGGCCCGGATGATCCCGGCAGTCCGTATGCGATCGGCAGCGAGGAGGGTGGCCACGAAGCGATCCACTCGCAACTCGGCACGCGCGAAGATTTTCGCCGGCTGGTCGCAGCGGCCGCCGATCATGGGCTGGAGATCGCCCTCGATTTCGCCATCCAGTGCTCGCAGGATCACCCGTGGCTCAAAGAGCATCCGGGCTGGTTCAACTGGCGCCCGGACGGCACGATCAAATACGCCGAGAACCCGCCGAAGAAATATCAGGACATCGTCAACGTCGACTTTTATGCGCCGGATGCGATTCCGAGCTTGTGGGTCGAGTTGCGTGACATCGTCATCGGTTGGGTGAAGGAGGGTGTGAAGATCTTCCGCGTCGACAACCCGCACACCAAACCGCTGCCGTTCTGGCAATGGCTGATCGCCGACGTGCGCGCGCTGTACCCTGAAGTGATCTTCCTCGCTGAAGCCTTCACCACCCCGGCGATGATGGCGCGTCTGGGCAAGGTCGGTTACACGCAGAGCTACACCTATTTCACCTGGCGCAACACCAAGGCCGAGCTGGCTGAGTACTTCACTGAGCTGAACCAGTCGCCGTGGCGTGAATGCTACCGGCCGAATTTCTTCGTCAACACGCCGGACATCAACCCGGCGTTCCTGCATGACTCCGGGCGCCCCGGGTTCCTCATCCGCGCGGCGCTGGCAACCATGGGCTCTGGTCTGTGGGGCATGTATTCGGGTTTTGAACTGTGTGAGTCGGCGCCGGTGCCGGGCAAGGAGGAATACCTGGATTCGGAGAAATACGAGATCCGCGTCCGCGACTTCACCGCGCCGGGCAACATCATTGCCGAGATCGCCCAGCTCAACCGCATCCGTCGACAGAACCCGGCGCTGCACACGCACCTGGGCCTGAAGATCTACAACGCCTGGAACGACAACATTCTGTACTTCGGCAAGCGCAGCGCGGATGGCAGCAATTTCATTCTGGTGGCGGTCAGCCTTGATCCGCATAACGTCCAGGAAGCGAATTTTGAACTGCCATTGTGGGAAATGGGTCTGCCAGACGATGCGACCACCCACGGCGAGGACTTGATGAACGGCCACCGCTGGGACTGGCATGGCAAATACCAGTTCATGCGCATCGACCCGGCGTATCAGCCGTTCGGGATCTGGCGGATCAGCGCTACGTAAGGCTGGCGATTTTCCTGTGGGAGCTGGCTTGCCAGCGATGACGTTGGGTCAGCCAGCATTTTCGGTGCTGTTCCACCGCAATCGCTGGCAAGCCAGCTCCCACAATGACCTCATTGCTTTGTAAAGCAGGTTGTCTTCAAGTATTCAACAGGAGTTTCACATGGCGAAGAAACCCAAGGCAGCCGCCTTCATCAAAGACCCGCTCTGGTACAAGGACGCGGTGATCTATCAGGTTCACGTCAAATCGTTTTACGACTCCAACAATGACGGAATCGGCGACTTTCCCGGCTTGATCGCCAAACTCGATTACATCGCCGACCTCGGCGTCAACACCATCTGGCTTTTGCCGTTCTATCCATCGCCACGTCGCGATGATGGCTACGACATCGCCGAATACCGCGGCGTGCATAGCGATTACGGGACCATGGCCGATGCGCGGCGTTTTATTGCCGAGGCGCACAAGCGCGGCTTGCGAGTGATTACCGAGCTGGTCATCAACCACACCTCGGACCAGCACCCGTGGTTTCAACGCGCGCGCAAGGCCAAGCCCGGCTCGGCGGCGCGGGATTTCTACGTCTGGTCGGATGACGATCAGAAATACGACGGCACGCGGATCATCTTCCTCGACACTGAGAAGTCCAACTGGACCTGGGACCCGGTCGCCGGTCAATACTTCTGGCACCGCTTCTACTCGCACCAGCCGGACCTGAACTTCGACAATCCACAAGTCATGAAAGCCGTGCTGTCGGTGATGCGTTACTGGCTGGACATGGGTATCGACGGCCTGCGTCTGGATGCCATCCCGTACCTGATCGAGCGCGACGGCACCAACAACGAAAACCTGCCGGAGACCCACGACGTCCTCAAGCAGATCCGCGCTGAGATCGACGCCAACTACCCCGACCGCATGCTGCTCGCCGAGGCCAATCAATGGCCGGAAGACACGCAGTTGTACTTCGGTGATACCGATGCCGCCGGCGTCAACGGCGATGAATGCCACATGGCCTTTCACTTCCCGTTGATGCCACGCATGTACATGGCGTTGGCGCAGGAGGATCGCTTCCCGATCACCGATATTCTGCGTCAGACCCCGGAAATTCCCGCCAACTGCCAGTGGGCGATTTTCCTGCGCAACCACGATGAGCTGACCCTGGAAATGGTCACCGACAAGGAGCGCGATTACCTGTGGAATTACTACGCCGCTGACCGTCGCGCGCGGATCAACCTCGGCATCCGCCGCCGTCTGGCGCCGTTGATGGAGCGCGATCGCCGCCGCATCGAATTGCTCAATAGCCTGTTGTTGTCGATGCCTGGCACGCCGACCCTGTATTACGGCGATGAGATCGGCATGGGCGACAACATCTATCTGGGCGACCGCGACGGCGTGCGCACACCGATGCAGTGGTCGATCGACCGCAACGGCGGTTTCTCCCGCGCCGACCCGGCGAGTCTGGTGCTGCCACCGATCATGGACCCGCTCTATGGGTATCAGTCGGTCAACGTCGAAACCCAGTCCGGCGACCCGCATTCGTTGCTGAACTGGACGCGTCGCCTGCTCGCCGTGCGCAAGCAGTCCAAGGCGTTCGGTCGTGGCACGTTGAAGATGCTCTCGCCGAACAACCGGCGGGTGCTGGCGTATATCCGCGAATACACCGATGTCGACGGCAAGCACGAGATCATTCTCTGCGTGGCCAACGTGTCGCGCAGTGCGCAAGCGGTGGAGCTGGACCTCTCGGCCTATGCCGGCATGGTCCCGGTGGAAATGCTCGGCGGTAACGCCTTTCCACCGATCGGCCAGTTGAATTTCCTCCTGACCCTGGCGCCGTATGGCTTCTACTGGTTCGGTCTGGCCGCAGAAAACCAGATGCCGAGCTGGCACGTCGAGCCGGCGCAGAGCCTGCCGGATTTCACCACGCTGGTGCTGAAAAAACGCATGGAAGAACTGCTCGAAGCGCCGTCGCGTACAACGCTGGAACAAAGCATTCTGCCGAACTGGTTACAGAATCGACGCTGGTTCGCCGGCAAGGACGCGGCGATCGAGAAGGTCCACATGGCTTACGGCGTGCGTTTCGGCGATGCCCAGCATCCGGTGCTGCTCAGCGAAATCGAAGTCACTGCTGGCGGCCAGACCCATCGCTATCAATTGCCGTTCGGCTTCATCGCAGAGGATCAGGTCGGCCCGGCGTTGCCGCAGCAATTGGCGCTGTCGCGTGTAAGACGTGTGCGACAGGTTGGCCTGATCACCGATGCGTTCAGCCTCGAAGCCTTTGTGCGCGCAGTGCTGCAAGGCATGCAGAACGACACGGTGCTGGAGTCGGCCGAGGGGGAAATTCGCTTTGCCTCTACACCGCATCTGGAAAAACTCGGCCTCGGCGCGGAGTCGGAAGTGCGTTATCTGTCGGCCGAACAGTCGAACAGCTCGGTGGTGCTCGGCAACAGCCTGGTGCTTAAGCTGATACGTAAAGTCGCTTCTGGCGTACACCCGGAACTGGAGATGAGCGCTTACCTGACCGAGGCCGGATTTGCCAATATCTCTCCACTGCTGGGTTCGGTGATTCGCCGCGATGGCGCAGGCGAAGACAACCTGCTGATGATCGCCCAGGGCTATCTGAGTAATCAGGGCGATGCGTGGGAATGGACACAGAACAATCTGGAACGGGCGCTGCGCGACGAGTTGGCCGATGCCGTCTCCGAGCAGGAGCAACACTACAACGCCCTCGGCGAGCTGAAGGATTTTGCCGGCATGCTCGGCCAGCGTCTGGGCGAGATGCATCAGGTGCTCGCCGCGCCCACTGACAATGCCGATTTTGCACCGCAAGTGGCGTCGGCCAAGGACATGCAGGCGACCGGCAAGGACGTGGCCGCGCAAGTCGAGCGCGCGCTGACCCTGCTCAAGCAGCATCAGGGCGAACTCAATGCCGCCGACCAGAAACTGGTCAAGCGCTTGATCGACGACAAGAAAACCATCCTCGCCCATGTGCAGGATCTGGCGAAAAAAGCCACCGGCGGGCTGCGCATTCGCGTCCACGGCGACTTGCATCTGGGGCAGGTGTTGGTGATCAAGGGCGATGCTTACCTGATCGACTTCGAGGGCGAACCGGCCCGGCCATTGAGTGAGCGCCGTGGCAAACACAGTCCGTACAAGGACGTCAGCGGGGTGCTGCGCTCGTTTGATTACGCAGCGGCGATGACCATCAACGTGCACAACGTCGATAACAGCGCCGAAGCCGAAGCTGCGCGTAAACGCGTCGCCGAACGCTATCTGCGTGAAGCCCGCGAGGCTTTTGTTCAGGCCTATCGCCAGGCAGCGGCTAACCTTGATCATGCCTGGCAGGATCCTGCAGGTGCCGACGCCGCGCTGGCGCTGTTCGGCCTGGAGAAGGCGGCCTATGAAGTGGCCTATGAAGCCTTGAATCGCCCCACGTGGTTGCCCGTGCCATTGCACGGTTTGTATGGGTTATTGACGGGGCTTAAACCCTTTTCCGATCTTGGTGGAGAGTAGTCATGAGTTTCTCGAACAAGGAACAGGGTCAGGTCAAAGAGGCCTTGCTGCCCTCGGCAAAAGATATCGATGCCCTGGTGCGTGCTGAACATCACGATCCTTTTTCCATTCTCGGTCCGCACGGCGATGGCGCTGGCGGGCAATTCATTCGCGCCTATCTGCCCGGCGCACTGAGCGTGGCAGTGCTGGACAAGGACAGCGGCGAAGAACTCGGTCCGCTGGAAATGACCGAAACGCCGGGCCTGTTCGTCGGCCACTTTGCCCAGGCGCGTTCGTACTTGCTGCGCACCCGCTGGGCGGGTGGCGAGCAAGTGGCGGAGGATCCTTACAGCTTCGGCCAGTTGCTCGGCGAGATGGACTTGTACCTGTTCGCCGAAGGCAATCACCGTGACCTCAGTGCTTGCCTCGGTGCGCAGCTGAAAACCGTCGATGGCGTCGATGGCGTACGCTTCGCCGTGTGGGCGCCGAATGCCCGCCGGGTCTCGGTGGTTGGTGATTTCAACGTCTGGGACGGGCGCCGCCATCCGATGCGCCTGCGTCATCCATCAGGGGTGTGGGAGCTGTTCATTCCGCGTATGCAAGCGGGTGAGTTGTACAAATACGAAATTCTTGGCTCGCACGGCATTCTGCCGCTCAAGGCCGACCCGATGGCGCTGGCCACCAGCCTGCCGCCGGACACCGCCTCGAAAGTCGCCTCGCCGTTGCAGATCGACTGGCAGGATCAAGACTGGATGAGCGGCCGCCGCGAGCGTCAGCAACGCGCCAAGCCGCTGTCGATCTATGAATTGCACGCCGGTTCGTGGCAGTGCGAACTGGACGACCTTGGCGAAGTGGCGCGTCAGTACACCTGGCCGGAGCTGGCTGATCGACTGATTCCGTACGTGAAAGAGCTGGGTTTCACCCATATCGAACTGATGCCGATCATGGAACACCCGTTCGGTGGTTCATGGGGTTATCAGTTGCTCTCGCAGTTCGCGCCGAGCGCGCGCTATGGCACGCCAGACCAGTTTGCTGCCTTCGTCAACGCCTGCCATCAGGCCGACATCGGCGTGATCCTCGACTGGGTGCCGGCGCATTTCCCGACCGATACCCACGGCCTGGCGCAATTCGACGGCACCGCGCTGTACGAATATGCCAACCCGCTGGAAGGCTTCCATCAGGACTGGGACACGCTGATCTACAACCTTGGCCGCACCGAAGTGCACGGCTACATGCTCGCTTCGGCGTTGCACTGGTTGAAGCATTTCCATATCGACGGTTTGCGCGTCGACGCGGTGGCTTCGATGCTCTATCGCGACTATTCGCGCAAGGCCGGCGAATGGGTGCCGAACCGTCATGGTGGCCGCGAGAACCTTGAGGCGATCGACTTTCTGCGCCACTTGAACGACGTGGTCGAACTGGAAGCGCCGGGCGCGCTGGTGATCGCTGAAGAATCCACTGCATGGCCCGGTGTCAGCCAGAGCACCCAGCAGGGCGGCCTCGGCTTTTCCTACAAATGGAACATGGGCTGGATGCACGATTCGCTGCATTACATCCAGCAGGACCCGGTGTACCGCGCGCACCATCACAACGAGCTGAGTTTCGGTCTGGTTTACGCCTGGTCCGAACGTTTCATCCTGCCGATCTCCCACGACGAAGTGGTGCACGGCAAGCACTCGCTGATCGACAAAATGCCCGGCGATCGCTGGCAGAAATTCGCCAACCTGCGCGCCTATCTGAGCTTCATGTGGACTCACCCGGGCAAAAAGCTGCTGTTCATGGGCTGCGAATTCGGCCAGTGGCGCGAGTGGAACCACGATCAGCAACTGGACTGGTATCTGCTGCAATATTCCGAGCACAAGGGCGTGCAGAAGCTGGTCGGCGATCTCAATCGACTGTATCGCGAGGAACCGGCGCTGCACGATCAGGACGACGCGCCGCAGGGCTTCCAGTGGTTGATCGGTGACGATGCGATCAACAGTGTTTACGCATGGTTGCGCTGGAGCAAGGAGGGCGAGCCGGTGCTGGTGGTGGCCAACTTTACGCCGGTACCACGTCAAGCCTATCGGGTTGGCGTGCCGTTCGCCGGGCGCTGGAAGGAACTGCTCAACAGCGATGCCGAGACCTACGCCGGTTCCAATTATGGCAACGGCGGCGGGGCGCAGACTGAAGAGGTGCCAAGCCATGGGCAGGCGTTGTCGCTGGAATTGAACCTGCCGCCGCTGGCGGTGTTGATTCTCAAGCCGGAGCGTCAGTAAACCACCCAGATCCTGTGGGAGCGGGCTTGCCCGCGATGACGCGGGCACTTTCAGCATTGACAGTGACTGACACGCCGCCATCGCTGGCAAGCCAGCTCCCACAGGGGGCTATGGGTGAAGCTGAAATCACCAACGCATCCGCACTCCCAGGCTACCAATCAACCCGTTCAAATCATTGTCATCGACGTCGCTGCTGTAATCGGCGCTGACATACAGGCTCACCGTGGGACTCATGCGTGCCACCAGTCCGAGGCCTAAATCCACGGTCGATGACTTGCGGCTGCTGCTGATCTTGTCGACCTGATCCAGGGTTACCGTGCTGCCGGTATAGACCGTGTGCCAGAGGTTGGTGCGCACGTACGGTTCGACCGGCAGGCCGTTCAAATCGTAGCTGCCTTTCAAGCGCGCACCGACGCGACCGCTCCACGCTGTCAGGTCACTCGACGAGGCATTGCCGGAACCGGCGTAAGGCGTGTCGAGGCTGATGCGTTGATTGATCAGCTGCGCCTGCGGTTCCACTACCCAGTTTTCGCTCAGCCCGATGGGGAAACCACCCTCGACCGAGAAGGTCATCGCGCTGCCTTCACTGGCCTGGCGAACGCCTTGCGCATTGCGGCTGAAACCACTGACCCGGCCGGCGCTGGCGGACAGGTCGACGTGCCAGCCCTGAGCGCTGGTCAGGCTGTAATAGGCGCCGAGGCTTTGGCCCTGCAGATTCAGTATGTCAGTGCCGGGGTCGGCGAGGGCGCGGCTGGTCAGCGGGCCGTTGCGATTGGCGTGGATCTGATTGTCGCCACCGATCACACCGACGGTTTGGGTAAAACCGTTGTTGCTTTGCAGGGTCAGCAACGCCGGCCCTTTGCTCTCGCCGCTGCCGGGCATTGCGTAGCCGGACGACAAGACATCGGTTTGCGCCTGCCGCGCATTGCGCCCGTACAACTCGTCCCAAGCCGATGGTGCGAGATTTTCGCTGATCAGTCGTGAGCCGTGCAGATCCTGCCGTGGGCCCTGGTGCTGCGGGTCAGGGGTAATCACCGTGGCGGGAAGCGTCATCACCGGTACGTCCGCACGATACCAGTTGCTGCTGTCATCCTCGGCGGACCCTGCCCGGGCCTCCATGGACGAGCACAACAGGATCGAGCTCGACAGGGTGCAGAAAGTGATTTTGATCTCTTGGGGGGTGAGTGAAGTTTTCATGGCGGTCTACCTTGCGGGCGCATGCGGCATCTCGATGTGGCGCCTCTCCTACCCCGAACGAGGGGCGACCGAATGGAGCGGGGCGAGCCGTGACCGCTCGCTTTTGCGAGTGGCCGGAGGTTCGTCCCGGTAGTAATTCCGGGGTAGTAAGGTAGAGATAAGAAGAGCAGCGGACGTCCGTCAAGAAATTGAACGATGAGTGGTAATTGAAAAGCAGCGTCGTCAACTAATTGATTTGCCGTGCATAGCTAAGCGTTTGTTTGTGTAGGGAATCGGCTTGCAAGCCGCGAGGCAGAGGCATCGGATCGCCGACAGAAGGTCGCCGACGCGGGTGGGCAGCGCTGCGTTTAACGGGTGCGTCAATCGAAGCACTGTCAAAATTGCGTCTACAGATGCACTTCCACCGCCAGCGGCAAATGATCGGAAAGATGCGTCCACGGTTTGTTGCCGAGGATCTGCGGGTCATGGCTGCTGGCATTGCGCAGGTAGATCCGGTCCAGGCGCAGCAATGGGAAGCGCGCCGGATACGTCTTGGCCGGACGCCCGTGATGGCGCTCGAATGCCTCATGCAGATAGTCGCGCCGCGCGAGCGCGGCGTTGCCTTGCAACTGCCAGTCGTTGAAGTCGCCGGCAATGATCACCGGGGCATCGTCGGGCAGTGATTCCAGTAGCTGGCACAGCAGCTTCAGCTGCAATTGCCGGTGACTTTCCAACAAGCTCAAGTGCACGCAGATGGCATGCACCTCGGCGTGCCCCGGCACATCGAGTATGCAATGCAACAAGCCCCGCCGTTCCGGGCCGGTGATCGACACGTCGAGGTTGCGGTATTCGCGGATCGGGTACTTCGACAGCAGGGCATTGCCGTGATGGCCGTCGGGATACACGGCGTTGCGCCCGTAGGCAAAATCGCTCCACATGCTGTCGGCGAGAAATTCGTACTGCGAGGTTTGCGGCCATTCGTTGTAGCGGCTCGAATGCCGTTCATGTTCACCCACCACTTCCTGCAAAAACACCAGATCGGCCGCCGTACTGCGCACCGCTTCGCGCAGCTCGGGCAGGATGAATCGGCGATTGAGTGCGGTGAAGCCCTTGTGGGTGTTGACCGTCAACACGCGCAGGCGATGAATGACGGGTGCGTCGACACGCTGACGCTCGGGTTCGCTGGACACGTTCACTCCTCGAAATTGCGCACGCTTGTTCATGCGACTGATGGGGAGGGGTGGCAGTTCCGTCTTATGGTCATTGAATACCACCGACCCCGTGTGGGAGCGAGCCTGCTCGCGAAAGCGCTGGGTCAGCCGAATGAAATGTTGAATGTGACGGCCGATTCGCGAGCAGGCTCGCTCCCACAGGGCTCACTCCTACAGGGGGGCGATCATTGTCAGACGAAGACAATTTCATACGGCAGGCGCATCCGCTCCAGAATTGCCGGCGGCAGCAACGGCGCGATGCCGATGGCCGGCTCACCGTTGAGCTGGCTGGCGTAGGCGTGGGTGGCGTGGCTTTTGCGCGCGACGGTCCAGGTGTCGAGGCGCAGTTTGCGCGCCCGTTCCCAAGGGATCGATGACTGCTCGCGCTCCGGCCAGTGCCAGGCCCAGACCGGCACGTCATGGTAGCGGGCGCCTGCCTGCTCGGCGGCTTTGGCGCTGGCTCGACCGACCGCTTCATGGTCATCATTGCCGTCGTTGCACCAGGTGCTGAATACCACGTCGCCGGGGCGCAGGTAACGGCCGATGAACTCGCAGATCTGCGCTTCCTGCTCGCGCAACGCGTTGTCGGTGAAACCGCCGCGCACCCATTTCAGGCTGTGCATCGGCAGGCCGAGGCGGCGCAACGCTTCGACGCTTTCCTGTGGGCGGAACACGCTGAGGCGTTTTTCCGACCATTGCCGCGAGCCGGGGTGGCTGGCGCTGCCATCGGTGATCGACAGCAATTGCAGCGGGTGGCCAAGGTTGGAAAGCAACTGCAGGAGGCCGCCGCAGGTCACCACCTCATCGCCGGGATGCGGAGCGATCAATACGGCGCGGGCGCCGGCGGGCACCAGGCTGAGGGTGTTGATGACGGGAATGCTGTCGAGCTGCGCGGCCGAGTTCCAGATTTGCGCCGGCAGGTTGCTGTCATTGAGGATGAGCGGTTTCATGAGTGCGACGTCCTTGTGTGGCATGCCCGGCGTCATCGGTCACAAACGCTGGCCGCGAACGCTGATGGCAAAATGGATTGCAATGCTGCGGTGCTCCGACCCTTGGGTTACCGCGATGCAGAGTATTGCTCAAGACGCGGGATTCGTCGCGTCACAGATCGATCTGATCCGCATTTTTTTCGCCTGACTGTGCCAGGTTGCGCAAAAAGTCGCCGAATCCGCCACGGGCGCGGCTGTCGAGGCGGGCGCTGGTGTGCACCCGTGGACGATGGCTCCAGGCGATGTGCGCACCCGCGCGTTCCAGGGCGCGCACCAGGTGCACGTCCTCATCGCAGGCCAACGGTTTGAAGCCGCCGGCGCTTATGTAGGCTGCGGCGCTGAAGCCCAGATTGGCGCCGTGGATATGTCGATGCCCCTCACGCGCTTGATAGTGGCGGTGGTAGCGGATTTGCGCGGCTTCATCGACCGAGTCGGGCCAGTGCTCGACGGTCACCGTGCCGCACACCGCGTCCGCCTGCAGGCCGAGCTGGGCGACCAGCCAATCGTCGGCGACGCGGCTGTCGGCGTCGGTGCAGGCGATCCAGCGTGCGCCGCGCTCGAGTAGCCACCAGGCGCCGACTGCGCGCGCTTCGCCGACATTGCTCGCGTCAATCGGCAAGCTGAGCACCGGGTAGCGACTGACGATCTGCGCCGAGCGATCGGTGCAGCTGTCGAGCACCACCAGCACTTGCACTTCCTCGCCGCCCAGTTGCGCATGTTCACTGGCGCGCAATGCGGCGCGCAGGCACTCATCGAGCAAGGCCTCTTCGTTGTGTGCCGGAATCACGATCCCAATCAACGCAAGCCCTCCAGCGCCGCCACCGAACGTGGCTCGCGACTCCACACCTCAAGAATAAAATCCGCTTCCTGATGCAGCGCCAGACGCGGCAATGCCAGCTGTTCATGGATCTGATCGTGGACCTGGCGTGCATTCAACGGGCAGCCCTCGATCGGCGGGCGCCAGTGGCAGGCCAGTAATTGGCCGTCGGCGGTCAGGGAGTTGCTGATGTGGCGGATCACTTCCGTCAGATCCTGACGGTCGAGGTAGTAGCCGATTTCGCTAAATACAATCAGGTCGAATTTTTCCTCGGGCCAGTGACCGGGGAGGCGGTTCTGCCGCACTTCGACATGGTCGAACAGGCTCAAGCGCGTTTGCGCCAGCTTCACCGCCGCGGCGGCAGTGTCGCAGCACAGCAGACGACTGCAACGGTTGGCCAGCTCGGCGCTCAATTCACCGTTGGCGCATCCCGGTTCGAAGATCGCCCGATAGTGCGGACGCGGCAGTGTGGCGAGGGTGATCGCGCGTTTACGCTGTTCGTACCAGCGTTGACGGAACGCCCACGGGTCGTCGTTACCGGCAAACAAACCGTCGAAGTAACGATCCTCGACACTCACAGGAACACCACTTCGAACGGCTGCAACAGGCGTTCAAGGACATACGGTGCCAATACCGGCGCAAGTCCGGCATCGCGATCGCCTTCCAGTTGGCTGGCGAACGCATGGGCGGCGTGGCGTTTGCGTGCGACGTGCGTTGGCGACAACAAAATCTTGCGCGCGCGCTGCCACGGCACCGCCGCGTCTTCCGGCGTTGCCCAGTGCCAGGTCCAGACGGGTAATTCGTGGCACACCGCGCCGGCCCGACGCGCTGCTTCAACACTGGCGCGACCGACCGCTTCATGATCGCTGTGGCCGTCCTCACGCCACGTGGTAAACAGCACGTCATGCGGATGCAAATAGCTTTGAATGAACTCGCTCAGCGCCTGTTCCTGCACCGCCACCTGTGTGTCGGTGAAGCCACCGCGCAGCCATTTCAGGCTGTGCATCGGCAAACCGAGACGGCGCAAGGCTTCGGCAGATTCCTGCGGGCGCACGATGCTCAGGCGTTCGACCGGCCAGCGGGTCGAGCCGGGATGGCTGGCGCTGCCGTCGGTGACCGAGATCAGTTGCATCGGCCGTCCGGCCGCGGCGAGCAGTTGCATCAGCCCGCCGCAACCGAGCACTTCGTCATCCGGGTGCGGCGCGACGATCACGGCCCGCGCGCCGGGCGGTACCAGGCTGAGTACATCGATTACCGGTAGTTCCGCCAGGCGCCGCGAGTTCTGCCACTGATGCAGCGAGGTGCCCTGGCCGACAATCGGGTTGGCTTTCATAGCGCCCAGACCTCGCCGGGTTGCTGCGCGACCCTTTGCCCGAGGGCGGCGAGATCACGCTCGGCATGACTCTGGCGCAGGAACACCGGCAGGTCCGCCACCAGATGCGCGAAGCGCCGGTCCTGACAAAACGGCCCCGCGCCCAGTGCGCGGCCGGTGTCACGCAAAACCTGTTCTGCGGATTGCTCGACCACCGCCCGCGCACGCCGCGCCAGCAGTTCGGCGTCGGCTTCGGGCTGGGCGTCGATTTGCAAAGCGCTGAAGCGCAGCACGTCGGCGGCCGCCTGCAAGGCAGCGTCGACCGCACCGAGGTGCGCCAGCGCGTGCGGCTCATCGCGTTCGGCACAGTGTTGGCGTAAACGTTCGCCGATCTGCCGCGCCGCACCGTACCAGCACGCGGCAATGCCGATCCCGCCTTGCCAGAAGCCCGGCCGTCGCAGGTAGTCGCCGGGATCGCCGATGGCTTGAGCTTCGGCATTCTCGAATACGACCTCGACGCTGCCGGTGGCGCTCATGCCCACGGCTTGCCAGCCGTGCTCGGTGATGGTTACGCCGGGTTGGTCGAGGGCCACCGCAACCAGTTGCTGCTGATCGTCAGCGTCCCACGCCGTGAGCAGGGCATGGCTGAGCACCGCGGCGCCGGAACACCAGGCCTTGCGCCCGTTGAGATTGACCATGTGCCCGGCCGGGCTGACCTTTACCCGCGCCTGCGGCGGTTCTGCCGCCCACATGCCCCAGGTGCTGCCCGGCGTCGGGGTGCCGCCCAATTGTTCGATGATGGCCAGCGCGTCGGTGTGCCCCTCGTAGAGTTTGCACAGACCCAGATCATGCCCGCCGACCGCCGCCAGACGCTGAAAACGTTCCAGGGTGTGACCGCTGCCGGGCAGTGGCAAGCGATCCAGTCCGGCCTCGACCATGGCCCGCAGGCATTGGCCGAGGGCGGCAGTGGCGGGGTAATCCGGCGCGCGTCGGGCCAGATAACTTTGCAGGTCCATATCACTCTTCTTCGTCGCGTTGCAGTTCGAACAACAGCAACGAGCGCCCGGTCACCGAGTATTCGTGGCCGAATTCGAAGCGTTCCTGGCCGCGAATCGCCGGTTGATTGGTATCGACCATGCACGTCCAGAAGCCGCCGTCGGGCACTTCCGGCAGGACGAAATTGACAATGTCGTGGTGCGCGTTGACCACCAGCAACAGCGTCGCGTCGGCCCCCTTGCGGCGGATCCCGGTTTCCTGCGCGCGACCGTCGAGCAGCATGCCCAGGCAGCGGTTGTGCGCATCGTGCCAGTGCTCGGTGGTCATCTCGGTGGCGTCCGGCGCCAGCCAGGTGACGTCCTTGACGCCGATGTCCTCGTTGTACTCGCCGACCAGGAAACGCCCACGACGCAGGATCGGGTAGGCCAGACGCAGCTTGATCAGGCGCTTGACGAACTTCAGCAGGGCCTTGCCGTCTTCGCTCAGGTCCCAGTTGACCCAGCCGATTTCGCTGTCCTGGCAATAGGCATTGTTATTGCCGTCCTGGGTGCGGGCGAACTCATCGCCGGCGACGATCATTGGCGTGCCTTGGGCCAGCAGCAACGTGGCGAAGAAGTTGCGCATCTGCCGGTGGCGCAGGGCGTTGATTTCCGCATTGTCGGTCGGGCCTTCGACGCCGTGGTTCCACGACAGGTTGTTGTTGCTGCCGTCCTGATTGTTTTCGTCGTTGGCCTCGTTGTGTTTGTCGTTGTACGAGACCAGATCGTTGAGGGTGAAACCGTCGTGCGCGGTGACGAAGTTCACCGAGGCATACGGCCGGCGCCCGCGTTGATTGAACATCTCGCCCGAAGCGGTCATGCGGCTGGCGAAGTCGGCGAGCTGGCCGTCATCACCTTTCCAGAACGCGCGCACGGTGTCGCGGAACTTGTCGTTCCACTCGACCCAGCCCGGCGGGAAATTGCCCACCTGATAACCGCCGGGACCGCAGTCCCACGGCTCGGCGATCATTTTCACCTGACGCAGCACCGGGTCCTGACGGCAGGCGACGAGGAAGCTGTGACGCTCGTCGAAACCGTCGTGATAACGCCCAAGAATGGTCGCCAGATCGAAGCGGAAACCGTCAACGTGCATCTCGCTGGCCCAGTAGCGCAGCGAGTCGGTGACCATTTGCAGCACGCATGGATGGCTCAGGTCGAGGGTGTTGCCGGTCCCGGAATCGTTGATGTAGTAGCGCTTGTCGTCGGGCATCAAGCGGTAGTACGAGGCGTTGTCGATCCCGCGCATCGACAGGGTCGGGCCTTGCTCGTTGCCCTCGGCCGTGTGGTTGTAGACCACATCGAGGATCACTTCGAGATTGGCATCGTGCAGGTGCGCGACCATCTCCTTGAACTCGGCGATCTTGCCGCTGGCCAGGTAGCGCGGGTCCGGGGCGAAGAAGGCGATGCTGTTGTAGCCCCAGTAGTTGGTCATGCCTTTTTGCAGCAGATGCTGGTCATTGACGAAGGCATGGATCGGCAGCAATTCGACGGTCGACACGCCGAGCTTGCGGACGTGTTCAAGCACGTCGTCGACCATCAGCCCGGCAAAGGTCCCGCGTACGTTTTCCGGCACGGAAGGGTGACGCATGCTGATGCCGCGCACGTGGGTTTCATAAATGATCGTCTTGTCCCATGGCACGCTGACGCGGTGGTCGTTGCCCCAGGTGTGCGCCGGGTCGATGACCTTGCACTTGGGCACGAACGGCGCGCTGTCGCGTTCATCGAAACTGAGGTCGGCGTCCGGATGGCCGATGGTGTAGCCGAACAGCGCTTCCGACCACTTCAATTCGCCGACCAGTTGCTTGGCATACGGGTCGATGAGCAATTTGTTGTGGTTGAAGCGATGGCCGTTGGCCGGATCATAAGGGCCGTAAACGCGGTAGCCGTAGATCAGGCCGGGATGCGCATCGGGCAAATAGCCGTGGTAGATCTCGTCGGTGTACTCGGGCAGTTCGATGCGCTCGAGTTCGACTTCACCGGCATCGTCGAAGATGCACAGTTCGACTTTGGTGGCATTGGCGGAAAACAGAGCAAAGTTTACCCCCAGACCATCCCAGGTCGCACCGAGCGGGAAGGGCAGGCCTTCACGGATTCTGGACGGCTCGGCATGCGCGGCGGGCTCGGCTTTTTTGGACGGGTCATGATTGCTCCTGCAAAAAACAAATTCTGGGCTGATGCAAAACCCTGTAGGAGTGAGCCTGCTCGCGATAGCGGTGTGTCAGCCAACCAAAGTGTCAATGGGTACACCGCTATCGCGAGCAGGCTCACTCCTACAAAGGGATGTGTGTTTCTTGAGGGCGAGTTGGCCCTCGATGGCGAGCAAGCCCGCCACACGTTCGTTCAGTTCAATACTCGAGTAGCGTCAGATCGCCGGAGGCTTTCTCGGCGCGCGCGGTTTTTTCTCGACGGCTTTTTCGCCTGGCGGCACCACTTTCGGGGTGCTGGCCGGCTTGGCCTTCGCTGCCGGTTTGGCTTTCGCCGCCGGCGTGGTCTTGCCGTTTACCGCTTTACCCTCAGTCGCCTTGCTGGTCGCGGTCTTGCCGGCGGTTTTGCTGCCCGTGGCCTTTGGCGGCTTCTTCGGCGCCAGTGCTTCGGCCTCGGCCAGCTTGCGCGCCATCTCCCAGTGGCGCTCCTCATGGCCTTCGGGTTTACCTTCCGATTCCCATATCTGATAAGCGAATTCGCGAATGCGTTTATCGTCGGTGCTCATCGCAATACTCCTGAACTGAACTCATGCTTACGTTAAGTGTTGGATAAAGAGATTGACCGGGACATCCCCCAGCGCTTCGCTGACATTCAGCTCCCTGTTTTTTGTGACTGCGGCGCTGGCAAAAAGTCCCTTCAGGTTTGTCTCGGAGGCGGCGAACGGTAAAACCACCCGCGTATCGCCCCAGCGCAGCGCATCCACCTGTGGCAGGGCACTGTTTTCCAGCAGGGTCGCGCACCGCACCGGCACGATCACAACGGCCCGTTTGCCTTCGTGTTCGCGGGCGAAGGCGAGCACGTTGTGCGCCTGACTGCCCAGCACCTCGAGGGGCTGATAGCTGCCACGGCGGAACAGTTCCGCATGCTCGGCGCGCCGGTTCAGCACCTCGGCGATCAACGCTTGCTTGATGCGCCCGTCGCGCCAGTTCGCCAGCAGTTCGGCGGGTGCCGATTCCGCTTCCAAGGCCTGCGCGCGTGCGGTGTAATCCACCGGCCGGCGATTGTCCGGATCGACCAGGCTGAAGTCCCAGAACTCGTTGCCCTGATACACATCCGGCACCCCCGGCACGGTCATGCGCAGCAAGGTTTGCGCCAGGCCATTGAGGGCGCCGGCGGCGGCGATGCTGTTGACGGTCTTGCTCAGCGCCGCACGCAACAGTTCGCCTTCAGCGCTGGTCAGGAGTTTTTCGGTGAAGGCCTGCGCAGCGTTTTCATAGGCTTCGTTCGGCGCGCTCCAGCTGCTTTGCAGCTTGGCTTCGCGCAGGGCCTTTTGTTGCCACTGCCAGATGCGCTTGGCGTAGTCGGCGAAACCGGCCTGATCGTCATCGCGCAGGTCCAGCGGCCAACTGCCGAGCAAGGCCTGATAGAGGATCAGTTCATCGCCATTCGACGGCATCTGCTCGTCACTGCGCACCGGGCGGGCGAGGGCGCGCCACAATTCGACCTGTTCGGCATACCAATGGCTGCGCTCACTGAGCACGGCCAGCCGCGCGCGGGTGTCCTCGCCACGTTTGTGGTCGTGGGTTGCAGTGGCGAGCAAGTTGTCCGGAAATTCGCTCAGACGCTGTTGGTTGACGGCATGGAAGTCACTCAGCGGTGCGCTGAACTGCTCGGTGTCGTAGCCGACATCGTTGCGCGACAGCAGGACTGCCGAGCGATACAACGCGGTGTCTTCGACGGCTTTGGCGGCGGCGGGTGAGGTCAGTTGCTGGAAACGTACGCAGGCGTGCTTGAGAATCTTGCGCGACCGCCCGCGCGGCTTGCGTCGCCACGGCGTGCCACCGAGCCAGCCAGCGACGCAATCGAGCACCGGCCAGTCGGCTTCGCTGAGGGTTTGCCGGGCACCGTCCATGGCTTTCTGGAAGAACACTTCGTCCTGTTCCGAGCGGCCCATGGCGCTGACATAGGTGCGGTACACCGGGAAATGCACGATTAACGCCTGCAACACCCGGCGGATCGCGCCGAGCGTCAGGTCGCGGGTCATCAGGTCATCGCGGGCCACTTGCAGCAAAGCCTGGGCGACACTTTCGCAGTCGCTGGCCAGCGAGCCGTTGAGAATCTGCTGACGTGCCAATTGCGCTTCTTCGATAAACGCGGCGGGGCGTTCGGTGCGCCGCTGCCACAGTTCACCGAGGACATGTTCACCGTCCGGATCGTGCTGCAACAGCGACAGCTGATTCATGAATTCATAACCGGTGGTGCCGTCCACCGCCCAGTCGCGGCGCAGGGTTTCGCCAGCGCCGAGAATTTTCTCGACGTAGATCGGCAAGTGCCGCCCCGGCGCGAGGCTGTCGAGACGCCGACGCAGTTTGCGGCAGTATCCCCGCGGATCGGCGAGGCCATCGATATGGTCGATGCGCAGACCGTCGACCAGACCTTCTTCGATCAACTGGAAAATCTTGCCGTGGGTGGCTTCGAACACTGCCGGACGTTCGACGCGCAAACCGCCGAGTTCGTTGATGTCGAAAAAGCGCCGCCAGTTGATGTCATCTGCGGCGGTGCGCCAACTGGCGAGGCGATAGCTCTGACGTTCTAGTAACTGATGCAGCTTGTCGAAGCCTTCCGTCGTGGTCGAATCGTAGTGCTGCAGATTGCGCTGGATCGCTTCGAGGATCTGCGGGTCGCTGGCCAGTTGCTGCAGTTCCTGTTTCAACGGAATCGACAGCGAATGCGCATCGGTCTGATAACTCAGCGCACTGAAACGATCGGCCAGGGATTTCAGCGCTTCATCGCCCTTGAGCAATTCGCCGTAATCGTTCGGGCAGATCGGGAAGTGATGGTCGTAATGCTCGACGTAGAAGCCGCCGGTCTGCGCGTTGAATTGCATCCTCAGCGTGCCTTCCTGCAACGCCACACCGTAATCGCTGCCAAGGAACGGCAGCAACAACTGGCCTTCCATCAACGGGTCCGGGGAATGCCACTGAATATCAAAGAATTCGCCGTAAGGGCTCAGTCGGCCCCATTCGAGCAGGTCGAGCCACCATGGGTTGTCGCTGCCGCCCACCGCCATGTGGTTGGAGACGATGTCGAGAATCAGCCCCATGTTGTGTTCGCGCAGGGTACTGACCAGACGCCGCAGCGCCGGTTCGCCGCCCAGTTCCGGGTTGACCTGGGTCGGGTCGACCACGTCGTAACCGTGCATGGAGCCGGCGCGCGCCGCCAGCAGTGGCGAGGCGTAGACATGGCTGATGCCGAGGCGGGCGAAGTACGGCACCAGTGGCACCGCTTGTTCGAGGGTAAAGCCTTTATGAAATTGCAGCCGCAGGGTCGCGCGCAGCGGCTGGATAAGCGTTTGGTTCATTGGTCACGCTCGGCAGCCTGGAGTCGGGCGCAGGCGAGCAGTTCCAGGCGTCGCGCGGCATCGTCGGTGTCGAGCAGCGTTTCGCTGGTGCCCGGCAAGCGCCGCGACCAGTTCGGGTGGGTGTCGGTGGTCCCCGGCAGATTCGCCTGCTCGTTGATGCCGAGGGCATCCTCCAGCGGCAAAAGGACCAGTGGCGCACGGGTGTGGCCGAGGAACCGCACGCTGGCATCGACCACTTGGTCGGCCTCGTGGGATTCCTCGCGGAAGTTTTGCGGGTCCTGGCTCAACGCATTGCGCAGGCCTTCGCGTTCGCGCTGGCGGTGATGGCGCCAGTCGATCTCGCCGTTGGCGTCGACCAGCCCGAGGCGCGCGTTCCAGTCGATATCACGACCGTGCCACCAGCCATTGAGCGTCGGCAGGTCGTGGGTGCTGGTGGTCGCCAGGGCGTTATCCGGCCAGTCGAGAATAGGCTTGAAATGCGTGTTGTCCTGCTCGAACAGCAGCACGCGCATGCCCAGCATCGAGCGCGCGGCGAGTTTTTCACGCAAGCCTTCGGGCACCGTGCCCAAGTCCTCGCCAAGCACGATGGCTTGGTGACGATGGGATTCCAGCGTGAGCAAACGCAGCATGTCGTCGAACGGGTAATACAGGTACGCGCCGTCAGCGGGATCGGCCCCATTGGGGATCACCCACAGCCGTTGCAGGCCCATGACGTGGTCGATGCGCAGGCCACCGGCGTGGGCGAAATTGGCCCGCAGCATGTCGATGAAGGCGCGAAAGCCGTTGCGCACCAGACCTTCGGGCGAGAACGCGGAGATGCCCCAGCCCTGACCGGAACGATTGAGGATGTCCGGCGGTGCGCCCACGGTCAGCGAGGCCAGTAACTCATCCTGAAAGCTCCAGGCCTGGCTGCCGGCGCCATCGGCACCCACTGCCAGATCGGCGATCAGGCCAATGCTCATGCCGGCACTGCGCGCGGCAGTCTGTGCGCGTTCCAGGCAGCGCTGGATCAGCCATTGGCAAAAGGCGAAGTAGCCAATGCGCTCGGCGTATTCCTCGGCGAAGGCCGCCAGCGCGGCGCCACGCGGATCACGCCAGTGCTCCGGCCATTCGCGCCAGTCGAGGCTTTCGCCACGGGCGGCGCGCATTTCCTGAATCGCTTCGAAACGGCAATGGTTCTCCAGCGCTTCGCCGCCGCTGTGGCGGAAACTGGCGAAGTCCGGGTGCAACGGGTGATCGCCAGCGACAAAGCCGTCGTACAAGGCTTGCAGCAGTTTCTGCTTGGCCTCGGCCGCGGCCGGCCAGTCGATCAGCGTCAGGTCTTCAAGCTGCGCGAACTGGTTGCCCAGGCCGGACGCCTCGATGGCGTCGCGTAATGCTCGTTCGCCGAGAATCGTGCCGGGCGCGGCATACAGGGAATTCAAAAACAGACGACTCGATGGCGAATACGGGCTGTAGCGGCTGGTGTCCGCGCTGAACATCGCGTGCATCGGGCTGATCGCCACGGCGTCGGCGCCGCGCTCACCGGCCACGCGCACCAGTTCTTCCAAGGCAAGGGTGTCGCCGAAACCGCCATCGCCGGGGCGGCGCAAGGCATACAACTGCGCGCTCAGGCCCCAGGCGCGCGGGATCGGATTGTCCACGGCGTCGGCGACGCTGAAGCAGCGTTCCGGCGCCACTGCCAGGGTGAAATATTGATCGCCGATATGCACTTGCTGATAACCGACGGGAACAATGCCGGGCAACATCGCCTGCGAATCAAGCTTCAGGTCCAGGCGCGAGCCGTCTTCAAGGTGAATCTCGCAAGGGGTTTCCGGGGCGAAATAGCGCGTCAAGTCCAACGGTGCGCCGACATCGCACGTGAGCAGGGGCGGTAAGTGATGATCCTGTTGCGCCGCTTGCAATTCCAGCAGGCTGGCGTCGATTTCCTGTGCCGTGCTGGCGGGGTGGCCGAGGCCGATCAAGACATTGCGTAATACCGCAGGAGCGACTTTCTGCTGACGCCCATTGGCGTCGATCCAGTCGACGGCGAGGCCGGCTCGGCTGGCGAGTATTTCCAGTTGCGCATCGCTCATAGGCGCTCTCCATCCAGAGGTAGCAAAGGGGTTGCGGCCGTGAGGCTGACAAGCGCGCAATACGCGGGCAGTTCGCCCGAATCCGGGGGACGCCGCCCGGCTGCTGAAACAGCCACACGGCATCGGTGTGTGGAGGGTTGACCACTGGCGTGTCGCTGAGGTTCAGGTCAATTCGCAGCTCACTGCCATCGCCCAGCCGCCAGCGTGCGCTCACGGCGGCGTGACCGAGTTTCTGCGCGCCCAGCGTTTGCGTGCCGGGCAGGTGGGGCGTGATGTGCTGATGACGCAGGTGCAACAGTTCGCGGTAAAGCTCGAGGGTTTGCTGCTGGCGTTGATTGCCGTTTTCTTGCCGTGGTTGGGAAGCGTGGAAGGTTGCTTCGGCATTCGGGTCGGGGATCGTCTCGCGTTTGTGCGGATCGGCGAAGGCGCTGAATGCGGCGAATTCGTTGCGCCTGCCTTCACGCACCAGTTCGGCCAGTTCACCGTGATGACTGGTGAAAAACAGAAACGGCTGCTCGGCGGCGAACTCGTCCCCCATGAACATCAGTGGAACCATCGGCGAGAGCAACAGCAATACCGTGGCTGCCTGCAATGCGCGCGGGTCGGCGAGTTGATGCAAGCGCTCGCCAAACGCGCGGTTGCCGATCTGGTCATGATTCTGCAGAAACAGCACAAATGCCGTGGACGGCAAATGCTCGCTCGGTTCGCCGCGCCGTTCGCCATGACGGTTAACGTGACCCTGGAAAACAAAACCCTGACTCAGGCAGCGCACCAGTTGCTCAGTCGGTTGCTCGGCATAATCAGCGTAATAGGCGTCGGTTTCGCCGGTCAGCAGCACGTGCAGCGCGTTATGCCCGTCATCGTTCCATTGCGCGTCGTAATCGTGCTCCAGCAAGCTGGCCTGATTCAGCTCGTTTTCAACGGTCAGCCAGACGTGACGGGCCGGATCGACCTGTTGACGCACGCGTTGGGCCATTTCGCGCAGGAAGTCAGAGTCGCCAATGGCGTGCACGGCATCCAGACGCAGGCCGTCGAAGCGATATTCGAGCACCCACATCAGTGCGTTCTCGATGAAAAATTCGCGCACTTCCGGGCGGCGGAAATCGATCGCCGCGCCCCATGGCGTGTGCTGGTCCTCACGGAAGAAGCTTTTGGCGTAGCGGTGCAGGTAGTTGCCGTCCGGGCCGAAGTGGTTGTAGACCACGTCGAGGATCACCGCCAGACCATGACCATGGGCGGTGTCGATCAGATGCTTGAGTTGTTCGGGGGTGCCATATGAGGCTTGCGGGGCGTAGGGCAGGACGCCGTCGTAACCCCAGTTGCGGTCGCCGGGGAATTGCGCCAGCGGCATCAGTTCAATGGCGGTGATGCCCAGTGCGGTGAGCCGGGCCAGATGTTGCTCGACTTCGGCGAAGCCACCGAGCGCACCGACATGCAGCTCGTAGATCACCGCTTCGTTCCACGGCCGCCCGGTCCAGGTGCTGTGTCGCCAGGTGTAAGCGTGCGGGTCAACCACCACGCTGTGGCGGTCGAGGTCGCCGTCCTGCGCTCTGGAGGCCGGGTCCGGCACCTCCAGTTCGCCATCGATACAGTAGCGGTAGCGACTGCCCGCCGGACAGCGGGCCTTGATCACAAACCATCCGTCACCCTGCGGCAGCATGGGCAACGATTGACCATCGGCCAGTTCAACACTGACGTAAAACGCATCGGGAGCCCACAGAGCAAATTGCGTGTGTTCGGCGTCCAGCACGATTGCGCCGTGGGGCCAGGTTTCTTGGGTCCTTGACGGCATCTTTGAAACCTCCCTGATTATTTGTGGCTGGCTTTACCCAATGCCTTGGCCACCAGTTGTTCGTACAGTTCAGCGTACGGTTCCACCGCTTTGCTCCAGTTGAATGGCGCCGCCATTGCCCGGCACCGCATGGCGTTGAGCAGCTCGGGGAAGGCAAACACCTTGAATGCGCGGCTCAGGGCCTCCTTGTAGCTGTCGACGGTGGATTCATCGAAGAGGAAACCGGTCACGCCGTTTTCAATGGTGTCGGCCAGGCCGCCGGTATTACGTGCCACCGGCAATGAGCCGAAACGTTGGGCGTACATCTGGCTCAGGCCGCAAGGCTCGTAACGCGACGGCATCAAGAGGAAATCGCTGCCAGCGAACATGCGCCGCGCGTCAGTCTCGTTGAAGCCGATGCGTACGCCGATCTGCCCAGGGAAGCGCAGTGCCAGCTCACGCATGGCCTGTTCTTCCTCCGGCTCGCCACGGCCGATGATTGCGATCTGGCCACCGTTCTGCACGATGAACTCGGACACCGCTTCAGTCAGGTCCAGACCTTTCTGATAGACCAGGCGCGAGACCACGGCGAACAGCGGGCCGGTCGAGTCGTTGAGGCCGAACAGCTCGCGAACATGGGCGGCGTTGACCGCTTTGCCTTCCCAGTCGCCAATGGCGAAAGGCGCGAAGAGGTGCGGATCGGTGGCCGAATCCCAGCTCTCGTCAATGCCGTTGGGGATGCCGCTGAGCAAGCCTTGCTGGGTCTTGGCGGCGAGGAAACCGTCGAGGCCGCAGCCGAAATCCGGGGTGGTGATTTCCTGCGCGTAGGTGGCGCTGACCGTGGTGATGTGGCTGGAATAGGCCATGCCGGCCTTGAGGAACGACATCTTGCCGTAGAATTCCATGCCTTCCTGCTGCAGGGCGTGGGCGGGAATACCCAGTTCCGGGCAGGAACCGAGGCTGGTCACGCCCTGGTACGCGAGGTTGTGAATGGTGAACAGCGTCGGCGTGCGCTGACCGCGCCAGTGCATGTAGGCCGGGGCGAGACCCGCTGGCCAGTCGTGGGCGTGGACGAGGTCCGGGCACCAGTGAATCTGCGCAAGGTTGGCGGCGATATCGGCAGCGGCCAGGCCGAGGCGGGCGAAACGAATATGGTTGTCCGGCCAGTCGCGGCCGTTGTTGGCGCCGTAAGGGCCACCTTCACGCTCGTAGAGTTCGGGGCAGATCAACACGTAGATCACCAGACCGTCGGGCATGTCCATGCGCCCGATCTTGCATGGTGGCAGCGCGGCGTGGCCACCGAGTTCGCCGATGATGTGAATCGGGTTTTCGCTGTGCATCACTTGCGGGTAACCAGGAATCAGCACGCGCACATCATGCAGATGCGCCATGGCGCGGGGCAGAGCGGCGGATACGTCGCCCAGGCCGCCGGTTTTCACCAGATCGGCGATCTCCGACGTGACAAACAAAACCTTTTTCTTGTTGGGATTCTGGCTCGCGACCGGAGCCAGCGTCCGGGTGCCGGGAACGTTGATCGATCGGCTGCCGGGAACGCTGACAGTGCTCGAGTCGCCAATCACCTGGTGAGCACGCTCTCCCTGAATATCCAATGCCGCACTGATCATATGTATCTCCCGTTGTGTTGATCTGTTCTTGTCTCGTACAAACGAAGTTCAGAGCCACGTCCTGTGACCGGGCGCAAACGCGCCACGCATCGGTGAGCAAACGCTACCCAACACGCGCAAGCAGAATGGGTGGTGAAGCCATTGCAAGGATTGCACCAGTCGTTTTGGCTCTGTCTTCTTGATGACCCGACGCGCGATGCAAAAGTTTCGAGTTTTTTTCGACGATGTGACCGGGCGGTTTCACCCGGTGAAAATCAGTCTAGGCCAGATCCTAGAGCGGGCCAGAGCAAATGGGTAAATTGTTCGACAATCGGTTTGTTCGTAAGAAATTTTTGCTGAATCGGAGCAAACGCACCGACGAAGGGCAGGTTTTTTTTGCGACGGAGGGCCAAAACGGTGACTGGGCGGTCACGATTTTGTGCTAGCGGGGAGGGCGGTTGCACTGTTGTGGTGCAAGGGGTGGTGGTGGCTATCCGGGCGCTATCGCGAGCAGGCTCATTCCTACAGGGGGACGCATTCCAAAATGTAGGAGTGAGCCTGCTCGCGATAGCGATTTGCGCTACACCGCTTGATTTGCGATGCCTTCAATTGAGCAGGCGAATCGGCTCCCCCGCAGCCCATGCCTGAATATCCTCGATCATCTGCGCAAAGAACTGCGCATAGTTCTGCCGACTGACATACCCCACATGCGGCGTCGCCAGCACATTGTCGAGTGTGCGAAACGGGTGCAGGGCCGGTAGTGGTTCCGCGTCGAAGACATCCAGCGCTGCCCCGGCAATGTGCTGTTTCTGCAGAGCCTTGATCAAAGCGCCTTCGTCGACGATCGGTCCGCGCGCGGTGTTGACCAGCAACGCAGTCGGCTTCATCCAGCCCAACGCCTGCGCGTCGACCAGCCCGCGGCTGCGTTCGCTGAGCACCAGGTGCACCGACAGCACATCGGCCTGCTCGAACAGCTCCTGCTTGCTGACGTAGGTCACGCCGACCTGTTGGGCGCGTTCGGCAGTGAGGTTTTCGCTCCAGGCAATCACGCGCATGCCGAACACCTGGCCGAACTGCGCCACGCGCTGGCCGATGCTGCCCAGACCGAGAATGGCCAAAGTCTTGCCATGCAGATCGCCGCCCAGCCCTTGCTGCCACTGGCCGTTGCGCAAGGCGTTGGCTTCGTTGAGCAGATTGCGCGTGGCAGCCATGATCAGCGCCCAGGTCAACTCGGGCGCGGCGTGCTTGTAACTGTCGGTGCCGCACACCTTGATTCCGAGTTTCGCCGCCGCCTGCATGTCCAGCGCCGCATTGCGCATGCCGCCGGTGACCAGCAGCTTGAGCGCCGGCAAGCGCTTGAGCAGGTCCTCGTCGAAACGCGTGCGCTCGCGCATCACGCAGATCACCTGATAGCGGCCCAGACGTTCGGCCAGGGTGGCGTTGTCTGCCGGGTAGTCATGCACGAAGGTCAATTCACCGATGTTCTCGAGGACTGACCAGTCGACCACGTCGCGGGCCACGTCCTGCCAGTCATCAATCACTGCAATCTGCACCGCCATCAGCCTTACCTCATCAACGAACGGGATTGGATGTATTCAGCCAGCTGAGCAGGGCCTTGTGGAACTGCGCCGGTTCTTCCATTTGCGGGGCATGGCCCATGCCGGGAAATTCGACCAGCGTCGATTGCGGGATCAGTTTGGCGACTTGCTTGCCGAGCACGTCGTAGTGGCCGATCTTCGCTTTGACTTCCGGCGGGGCGATGTCCTTGCCGATCGCGGTGGTGTCGGAGGTGCCGATCAGCAACAGCGTCGGCATCTTCAGGTCCTTGAACTCGTAATACACCGGCTGGGTGAAGATCATGTCGTAGATCAGCGCCGAGTTCCACGCGACCTGAGTCTTGCCCGGGCCTTTGCTCAACCCGGCGAGCATGTCGACCCAACGGTCGAATTCCGGCTTCCAGCGGCCGTCGTAATAGGTGGTGCGTTCATATTCGCGAATGCCCTGGGCGCTGACTTTCAGTTCGCGCTGATACCACTGATCGACAGTGCGATACGGCACACCGAGGGCTTTCCAGTCTTCCAGGCCGATCGGGTTGACCATGGCCAGTTGTTCAACCTGCTCGGGATACTGCAAGGCATAACGGGTGGCGAGCATGCCGCCGGTGGAGTGGCCCAGCAGCGTGGCTTTCTGGATACCCAGCGCTTTGAGCAACTGCTGCGTGTTGGTCGCCAGTTGCTGGAAGGTGTATTGGTAGTTATCGGGTTTGCTGGAGGTGCAGAAGCCGATCTGATCCGGCGCAATCACTCGGTAACCGGCTTCGCTCAACGCCTTGATCGAACTGTCCCAGGTCGCCGCACAGAAATTCTTGCCATGCATCAGCACCACGGTGCGGCCATTGGCCTTGCCGTTGGCGGCGACGTCCATGTAGCCCATCTGCAGCGATTTGCCCTGGGATTCAAAGGCGAAGTGTTTAAGTGTGTAAGGGTAATCGAAGCCTTGCAGCTCGGGGCCGTAAGCCGGGCCTTCGGCGGCGGCTGGCGTGGCAGCCTGCACGGACATGGGCAGAGCAGTGCACAGAAGCAGGCCGGGAAGCCAGCGAGGAAACGAGACAGGCATAGGGTCAAACTCCGTTTGAAATGGGCCGATGCTCGAACGGCCGGATTATGGCGACGTTAAAAACAGGCAATGATCGTGGCCGATGGTTCAACCAAGCCAGCCCAGAGTCAGCATGGCCAGCACGCCGTAACGGGCGCCTTTGGCCAGGGTTACGATCAGCAGAAAGCGCCCGAGCGGTTCTCGCATGACCCCGGCGATAAGCGTCAACGGATCCCCAATGACCGGTAGCCAACTGAACAGCAGAGACCAGTGACCGAAGCGCTGGTAGTGCTGTTGAGCTTTGGCCATGTGCTGCGGACTGACCGGAAACCAGCGCCGGTCCTGAAAACGTTCAAGCCCGCGGCCCAGCCACCAGTTGACCAGCGAACCAAGGACGTTGCCCAGCGTCGCCACGGCCAACAACCCCCACAACCAGTAACGCTCGCTGACGATAAGACCGACCAGCAGCGCTTCCGACTGCAGTGGCAGCAAGGTCGCGGCACCGAACGCCGCCAGGAACAGTCCGGCGTAAGCAGCCCCGATCAATGCGCCGGGTAATCCGCCACGACGACATCAGCGCCGTTCTTTTTCAGGCCGATCACTTGCCAGGCGTCGCTCATGCCGTCCATTTCCATGCCCGGCGAGCCCATCGGCATGCCCGGTGCGGCCACGCCAAGCAGGTCGTCGCGCTTGCTCAAGGCCAGTACCTGTTCGGCCGGGACGTGGCCTTCGACGAACTTGCCATTGATGATTGCCGTGTGGCACGAGGCCAGACGGGGTGGCACGCCGTGCTGTTGCTTGAAGCTGCTCATGTCGCTTTCGACGTGATCGTCGACCTTGAAACCGTTGGCTTCGAGGTGGCTGATCCACTTTTTGCAGCAACCGCAGTTGGCGTCGCGATGGACTTCAATCGGGATCAGGTCGGCGGCCTGGGCGAGAGAGGACAGGAACAGGGCGCTGAGGGCGAGTAGACGCAGGTGGGTTCGCATGACGGATTCTCGGCTCGGGTGGCGGTCAGAAGAGAACGCATTTTGCCCGGTTTTCGCTGTTCAGCATCAACGCAGTGTTTCTGGTTGTTGCAAAACACACAGGCAGGCCCTTGTGGGAGCGAGCCTGCTCGCGAATGCAATTATCCAGACAATGATGGAGTGACTGACAGATCGCTTTCGCGAGCAGGCTCGCTCCCACAGGGATTCGTGCAATCTCTGAATCCCCGTGGGTGCATGATTCAGCGCACCTTGAACCGCCCCATGATCGCGCTGACCCGGCTGTTGGCTTCCAGCAACTGGCGAGTGTTGAGTTCGCTGGTCTGGCCGCTCTGCACCAGTTCATCGACCATGTGGCGGATCTGCACCATGCTGCGGTTGATCTCTTCGGTGACGGCACTTTGCTGCTCGGCCGCGGTGGCGATCTGGGTGCTGAGGCTGTTGATATGGCTGACCGAACTGGCCATTTCGTCCAGCCCCGAGTTGACCCGTGCCGTGGCGTCAGCGGCGGACTGACAGCTGGCCTGAGTGTTTTCCATGGCACTGACCGACGAGCTCACGCCTTGAGTCAGGCGGGTAAGCATCTCATTGATTTCCGAGGTGCTGGCCTGGGTGCGGGCGGCGAGGGCGCGGACCTCGTCGGCTACTACGGCAAAACCGCGACCCTGTTCACCGGCGCGTGCGGCTTCGATGGCGGCGTTGAGTGCGAGCAGGTTGGTCTGCCCGGCAATCGCGCCGATCACGCCGAGAATTTCGGTGATGCGCTGGGCGTCCTGCTGCATGTTTTCAACCTTGTGCGTGGCACTCGCCACTTCGTCGATCAGCGCAACGACGCTGTTGGTGGCTTCGCCGACCACCACACGCGAGCGATCGGCGTTCTCGTTGGCGCGTTGAGTGAAGGCGGCCGTTTCGGCAGCATTCTGTGCCACGCTTTCGGCGGTGGAACTCATTTCGGTAATGGCGGTGACGGTCTGATCGGTTTCCGAGGCGTGGCGCAGCAGGATTTGGCCGGTGTGCGCCGAAGTACGCTGCAAGTCGTCGAGGCTGGAAGCCATGGCGCCGGTGGCCTGGGTCACTTCGCTGATCATGTTTTGCAGGTAGGCGATAAACGTGTTGACCGAATGGCCAATGGCACCGAGTTCGTCCTCGGCGCGAATGGTGATGCGGCGAGTCAGGTCGGCATCGCCGCTGGAGAGCAAGTCGATGTTGGCTTTCAAGGCTTTCATGCGCTGCACCAACTGGCGAATCGCGTAGACCTGCAACAACACCAGCAGGATGACCAGCGGAATCTGCAGCATGCTCAAGGTGCTGAGGACGTCGTCACGCTGGGCGGTGAGCATTTTCGTCGGCAGGGCGGTGGCGAGGAACCACGGCGTGCCCTCAATCGGGCGCATGAAGAACGTGCTGTCTTCACCGTTGTTATCGAATTCGCTGCGCTGCGCCTGGTCGCGGTTCTGCAGACCCGCTTTAACCTGAGCGGCGAAGGTCGAGGTCGCAGCCAATTCACTGATGTTCTTCAGCACGATCGGACCGCTGATGCGCGAACTGTTGCTGATGATCTTGCCGTCGGCTTCAACAATCAGCATTTCGGCGTTGAGGTCTTTTTCCTTGCGCGCCACCAGATCGTTGAAGAAACCCAGGGTCACGTCAATGGTCGACACGCCCCAGGCGCTGCCGTTTTTCTGAATCGCCATGGCGCAGTTGGTGCGTGGCTCGGCGCTGGCATCGTCTTTATAGGCTGCCGCCCAGGCGCACTGGCCGCGGGGTGTGGCCATGCCGCCCTTGTGCCAGCTCTGGTCGTAGTAGTTGGGGGCGGCGTCGCTGTTCCAGAACGTGTTGACGGCAAGTTTGCCCGAGGCATCGCGGTGCCAGAATGTGCTGAACTTGTTGCGCCCGGCTTCACGCTGGCCCGGCAGTGGCCAGATCCCGCCGCCAAACACCTTCAACTCGCCGTACTGATCGACCAGCCCCGGCAGCACGGCATCGATGGCGGCGCTGTCGAGCAATGGAATGGTCTGGGTGATGCTGCGCTGTTGCGCCTGCACCTTGTTCAACTCGCCCTGAATCTGCTCGGCGACTTCAGCGATGCGGTTGAGCACGACCTGTTCTTCGGTTTCCCGCAGTTTGGGAGCGACCAGTTGGCTGATGCCGACCACCGTCAATACCGATAGCAGCAGGATGAACAGAACCAGAAACAGCGTATAGCGAGCCTGAATGGTGCGGAATGCGGGCATGGAGACCGGTCCTTGAGCAGCGATTCTTGTTAGGGGGCAGGGTTGCGACAGTGAGGGTATTGAAAGCGTATCGTCGTTCTCCGGCGAAGCTTGAGGTACTTGCGTGCTAATAATCGCAACGCCGATGTCCGGTCGGTATCAGGCGGGATACATTGCGCCGAACCAGTACCCGCCTCAGTTCGAAAATCGTCTGGACGTGACAATGCGATGACAGCTCTGGCACGCGCCCTGCGGGTTGTTTGGCTTTTGTATCGTGAATGTACGAGAATTGTAAAAAAGTGCAGAAAGAGGTTGGTGCCATCAGTTCGCCCGCCGATACTCGCGCCCACTGAAAGTATTCAAAACGGACATTTCATGGTCATTTCGCAGGGAGACATTTCATGACAATCGGTATTGTCGGCGGCTGGGAAAGCAAGGCGGGGGTGATGGTGCGCGACACTGGCGCCAAGAAACAGGTGGCCCAGAGCGTCAAAGTGCAGCAGATGCTCACGCTGGTCGGCAACGATCCCAACGCGATCAATACCGCCGAAATGGACAAGCAAGGATTGCGCAAGGCGATCAAAGGCTTCGATCCAGCGAATGTTTCGGTCAAACAAATGGGCAATCTGAGTGAAATGCTGCGTAGCCGCGGGCTGATCTCGGAAATCACTTCCTTCACCCTGATGAACGCAGGCGACAAGTTTGATCGTTTCGGCGTGACCAAAGATGTCGATGCCAAATTCAACGCGCTGGAATATTTTGCCACCCAGCTCGATGCCATCCAGACCAATGGCCTGAATGGCAACGCCTACGGCAAAAACCTGATTCCTGAGTTCAAGAAAGCCATTTACGTCTTGCAGAACCTCAAGACCTACGGCGAAGGCAACGTTGCCAAACCGGTCGACCAGGGTGTCAAGGCCAAGGCGTGAAAGCCGGCAGTGGTCGCCCGCTCATGTTCGAGCGGGCAGTGTGCTTAAAGCGCTGACGTCGCCTGCGTAGCGCGCGGAGCGATGTGCTGTTGAGCGTGGTCATGCAAACGCTGGATGTGCGGGCAATGCAGCTCAAGCGTTCGCGCGCGGTAGCCCCGGTGAAACAGTGCCAGCCATCCTGCACAGCGTTCATTAGGGGCAATCCCGGTGAAAATGAAACCCAGCGCCGCGAGGCTTTCGGTGGCGCCGGCAAAACCGCTGGCGAGCCTGAGCCTGATCGAAATCATCCATTGCCGGGGCAGCTGACGCAGTTGTTTCAGCAGGCTGCCATCAAGCTTTTTCAGAATCACGTCGTAACGCCCGGAATAATGCTCGATATGCATGGGGGGCCAACCCACGGCGGCTCTTTGTCCTGCGTCCCGTAAATTGCGCACAAGCGCTCCATGAAGTCGCGACAGCTGTGTGGCCACGGTAGAACCGGCAGCGGACGACAATAGCCATCGATGGCGGCAAAGCCGACCACGACCGACTCCGGCAGGGGCTCGCCGAACGGTGAAGGCACGTAATCCAGTAATAGTCCGGTACTGCAAAAACCGAGGCGCTCGGCCATCCGTTGCGTGTAGGGATGTTGTGTCACCTGTTTGATGGTCACGCCCTGGCAACCCAGTGCCTGTGCATGGATCAACAGACGTCCGCCCAACTGCGTGGCGATGTTCTGCCCGCGTCCGGACGGGTGTACCACGCTTAACGCCAGTTCCGCCGTGGGCGAACCGGTGTTTCGACACAAACTGGCATGCCCGAGCAGTTTTTTGTCCGAGTGCGCCAGCAGCGAGTGCCAGCGACCGTCGCCGTGGTTCTGGTTGATCATCAACGGCAGATACACGTGCGGCTGAACGTAGTGGTCACCATAGATTTCGCGAAACAGCCGGCTGACGGCACCCGCGTCGCTGCGGCGATAGCTGCGTAACGTCACGTTGTCCATGGGCGTTGCTCCGGTCGGGTTTGGTCATAAACACGCAGATCAACGACCCGTTGATGCTTGCCGGAACGCGGATGGCGCGCGAGTTGCTCGGCGGTGCAGCAGATGACCTGCACTTCAAACAATCCCTCTGCGCCCAGTTGCGTGATCAGCGGATACTGGTCGATGAGTTCGCTGTGCAATGCTGCGCTGGCTTGTGCGGTTGCTGACATTCGCACATCCGCCAGCCACTTGAGGCTCACAACATCGACACTCGCCGATTGGCTGATACTCAGTTGCCAGTCTTCGCTGCCGGTGGTGCGCTGGACCATCCGCTCAATGTCGTCAATCAACAAGGTCAGACTGCCGACACGGACACGCTGGCTGCTGCCACTGCGGCCCATCAAGGCAAACTTGCGCATTGCGGCCGTGGCCGGTTCGCGCCAGCAGGCAAGGTCGCCGACCGGGTAACGAATCAGCGGCATCAGCCGACGGGTGAGGTTGGTCACGACCAGCCGCCCGATGCGCTCACACTCATCGATGACTTCACCGGTGTGCTCATCGACAATTTCCAGCAGGCTGTGGCCTGGCAGCATGCGGTGTTCGCCCAGGGCGCAGTCGCGGGTCGAGGCGCCGATGAATCCGGCGTCGACACTGGCGTAGCCGATGGATGCAATCCGCGCGTTGGGGAATACCCCTTGCAGCCGTTGCACTTGCCCGGCGAACAGGCTTTCGCCGCCGTAAAGTACGGTCTCTACCTCAGCGAGCTGTTGCGCCTGGCGCTCAAGTTCACTGGCGAACGTCAACAATTGCGCAGGGACACCGGCCAGTACGTTGATTCGATACTGACGGATCGCACCAACGAGGACCGCAGGATCGACATCGCCGGTGAAGGGGTACTCGATGACGCCCGCGCTTTCATGCGCCAACGCGTCGTGGATAAAAACGAAACTGGCATACAGATCGCCGACGAAGAACAGGTTGGCCAGCCGATCGCCCCGATTGAGCTGTTGGCCGAGCTGGCTGCCGAAATCGCGGACCAGCGCCTGCCATTCTTCGCGGGTATAAACGGAAAGCTTACCGGCGCCGGTGCTGCCTCCCGTTTTGAATACCAGGGCGCGTTCGACCGCCGAGGTCAGCACCGGCCAGTCTTCAAGAGACTGGCTGGCGTGCCAATATTGTTGAGGATCGACGACGGGCAATTGATCGAACCGGGTGTTTTGCTCTGTAACGTGTTGCCAGTGCGCGGCGTAATACGCTGACCGTTCGCGGGCAAACGCCAGCAACGGGTCGAGTTCAGGTGTTGTGTTCATTCAGGTCTCTTTATTATTCAGGCCATGATGATCGCGACCGCTAGCGGCGCGCGTCGATCAGCAGCGGGGTCTTTCCGCTGTGGTTATTTCGGCGAAACTGCTCTGGGGCGCAGCGTTGCGCCGTCACCGTGAGCAGCCCGGTACGCTGCAGGGTGTGCAGCGTGGCGTAGTGTTGCAGTCGCTCGTGGACGTCAGCCGGTTCGCGCGGGCTGCGTATCAGCAAGCGTTCCAGGCCGTCAGCGGCTTGATCGAGGTGCAATTGAAACGGCGCCTGCAAGTGCCGGGCGAGCTCTTCCAGGCAAATGAAATCCGTGCCGATGCGCAGCAGGCGGCCGTGCCGTTGCAGCAGTTCGAAGCGCGGCGAGCCCAGGCCGCACGCGCAGTTGCCGGGCAGCCAGCGACCGGTATCTCCGACCTCATAACGCTGCACGCGCTGTCCCTCGCGTGCTTTGGAGGTAAACAGCAAACGGCCGACCTCATCGCCGATCACCGGCACGTCGGCGTCCAGCGCAACGATTTCCAGTTGCTGGATCGCCTCCATCAGATGGAACACGCCGTCGCCGGTCGCCGCGCAGGCATGCCCGAAGGGGCCGGCATCGACGCTGCCGTAGACCGCCGAGCGAATGCAGGTCACGCCACAAGCCTGCAACAGTTCACGGCATTGCTCACTGACGTGCTCACCGCCGAGGAAGACTTTTTCGATCGCGCCATACCCGCGCAGGCGCTGTTCTTCGTTGAGAAACAGTCGATGCACCGTGCTGGGCATGCCGATCAGCACAGTGACGTTCTGTTCGATGATCACCTGCGCAATGTCGCTGTAGTCATCGTCCGCTGGCGCCCCCATGGGCAGGTGGCTGGCGCCCAGCAATTCGAGCACCTTGGCGAAACTGAAGAAACCACCGTACAGACCGCCACTGAAGAACAGGTTCATGACCTTGTCGTGGCGCGGATCGAGACCTGCCGCAAACAGACCGTCGGCCGTCGCGCGCATCTGCTGATGAAAGTCGCGGTAACTGAAGCCCGACAGCGCCGGGGTGCCGCTGCTGCCGCCGGAGCGGAAAAACAGTTGCGCAGCAGCGCCCGGCGGCGTTGCGAGGAAGGTGTTTTTATCAGTGATTGGCAAACCCGCCAGGGCGAGGGTGTGCGGGGCCGGATCGAGATTCATCTGGCGGGGGAGATGCGTCGGCATGACGCTGACCGACACACGCCGACTGAGGCGTTGCAGTGCGTAGACACCGTCGTGGGGCTCGCCTGCATAACCGTCATGAATCGCATCGATCGGCGCAATTCGACTGACCCCTGCGGCAATCAGCTCGCGCGCCAGCTCGCCGAGCTGCGTTTCATCGCAGATCAGTGCGCAGCTCTGCAAGACGTTGCGCCATGGCAACAGATGCTCGCTCAACTGCTGACGCGGCAGGGGGTTGAGGCGCAAGGTGCGAAACAGCGGGGAGGGCGCAAGCGCCTGATCATGAGTCCAGATCACTCGCCATCCCGGCGCGCTCCAAACGCGACCGATCGCTGCAGAAAAGCTTTGGCTCAGCCGCGCCATCATTGCCTGGGTGCTGATTTCACTGGCTTCCTGAATCGTCGGCAATAGCGCCGGCCAGCGTTCGGCGCGGCGCTCGAACGCCTCGGCAAGGTCTGTGCCGATTGCTTCGAGCACGGCCGGGTCATCGCTGTCGACCAGCAGCCATTGCGGACTGGAGCAAGCCTGCTGGTCCAGTCGACACACCTCATCGACCAGCGCATCGAGGGTCTGTGGTGAAGCGGCGTCCGGCGTCAGGTAGGCGAAACTGATGCGATGGCCCCAGTCGATCCAGCGACAACCGGGCGGCAGTTGCTCGCGGATGGCCCGCAGCGCAGTTTCGCCGCCCCAGGCCGATACGCCATTGGCCCATTGGCACAACTGACCGATCTGCGCCGTTGCGACCGGCAGCACCGCCACATAATCTCGCAACTGCCCGCTCGCGTCGCTGTGCACAAGGGCGTGCAGCACGGTTGCCGTCAGACCTTGATCGCTGCTGCTCGGCCGCAGCCAGTTGATGTTGCCGGCCAGCAGGCTTTCGATGATCGCGCAACAGGCCAGCAGTGGTGCATTGGCCGGCGTGACGTGAACCACCAGGCCCAAAGGGCACCAGCGTTCGAAATGCGCTTGCCGATAGTCAATGCGTCGCAGCGACTCGGGCTGTTCGCCCAGTTCGCGGCCAAGCTTGTGTTGCAGTGCTTCAGGCCGACAGAAATCAATCAGTGCCAAGCGCTGTTCATCATCGAGTGGCAGCGCTGGCGTAGCGCTATGTAATTGCCGTGCGAACTGTGCGACCGCGGCGAGCACGGTTGTGCTCTCCAGCGGGGTGCGCAGCTGTTGCGGCAAGCGCTGGTGCAAACGCTCGAGGGCATCGTTCAGATCGCAGTCGGCTGTGAGTTGTCCGTTGATCAGGTACATGTCAGTGCCTCCCCAACAGTTCGGATGCCGCCATGGCGCAACTTCTGCCGGCGGTAGTACTTGCGCGGCCATGCAGTTCGAACCAGTCGCTGGTCAGGCCACAGCTGCAGCTCGACCCGGGGTGCAAGGTCGCCAGATCACTCATCACCACCGCGTGCGCCGGACTTGAGGAAATGTAGGGCGACACGAATCCCAGCAGTCCTTGCTGACCGTAAGGCTGAACGGAAAAATCCTCCGGTTTGCGCACGATGGCTTTGGCGTAAACCGGAACATGGAAATGGTGATGTGCGCACTCGATGTAAGGCACCGCGTGCTCGACCGCGCCGTAACCGTCTCGACAGCGTGACGTTTCGATACCCAGCTGTTCGCTGATGCGCGTGTACAGTTGCAGTTTCGGGATTTCCTCACTGGCGCGGGTTTTCCAGCCACCGCCGAAAAACACCAGTGACTGCTCCGGCAATTTCAGTGCGGGCATCCCGGTCGTCTGCATGTGTTGCAGAACCTGCCAGAGAAACGCCGGAAAACCGAAAATCCGCACGGGCAGACCTTCTTCAGCGAACGCCTGCAGAGCCGCGATGACCCCGAACAGGTCGAACTGATGGCCTTGGCCGTTGCTGCGTAACGCATAGGTCAGCCGATTGACGGGCGCGAAGCGGCAGAGGAACTGGTCGGTGAACGATGTTCCCAGCGTGATGACGCCATGCGGCTCGTAACTGAGCAGCAGATAATTGCAGGGCGTATCGGCGGAATGCCAACCGTAGTGGTTGAAAATCCGCTCGACCATCCATTGCGCGCGTGACAGGCTGCGCGGGTCGTAGCGCATACGGCTTTTTTGCCCGCTGGTGCCGGACGAAGTCAGCTCCAGGGCGTTTTCTGCGGATGGGCTTAGCAGCAACTGTTGCTTGAAGAAGTTGGCGAGAATGGGCGGCAGTCGCGACCAGTCATCGAGATCGTCGAGGTCCTTGACATCAAGGTGGTTGGCTTTCAGCCAGTTTTCGTAGCCCGGTGTGTGCTGGCAGTGAAAACGACTGAGTTCGCTCATGGCGCGATCGAACAGACCGGCAGGCACGCAATCCTGGCGATAGGGCTGTGGCAACGCGCAAAGCGCATCGCAGGCGGGTAACGTAATCATTTCAATATTCCTTTATTGATCAGTAGCTGAGGCGGGGGCGCGGCTTGTCAACAAGACTTGCAACAGAGGCAGGCACATCAATCCGCTGAAGGCGGCGCAGAGCGCAAAGAGTTCAAGGCGTGCGCCACCGCCGACAGTTGCAATCCGCCCGCCGCCGAGGCCCATCACCGCAATGGACAACATGCCGACTGACGCCGACACCAGGCCTTTGCTGTCATCGCTGGCAAACAACGCCAGCCGATACAGCGCCGCATTGCTCATGCCCAGCCCCACTGCGTACACCGACAGACTGGCGACCACGGTCGCGAGTCCGGCGCCGGACAGGGCCCAGCCAATCAACGCCAGAAGGCCGCCGCAAAACGGCCAGAGCGCCAGGCAGACGAGCCGTGGCAGTGAGCAGGTGGGCAGTAGACGATCAAGAATCAGGTTGCCGACGATCACCGCACTGAAGATCGGGATCTGCCACAGGGCATATTGCACAGGCGTCAGTCCCAGCAGGTGTATCAGCAGCAGCGGGGCCAAGCCGATCCAGGCAATCAACGGCAGACTCATCAGTCCCAGCGCCAGGCTTGCGGCGAGAAAATGCCGATTACCCAGCAGTGCGCAATAGCGCTGGCAGGTCTGCCGCCAGGAAAAGCGAATCGGCACTTGTCGATGGCCGTCGCGACGGGTGACACCGATTGTTTCGGGCATCCAGAGGAACAACCCCAGCCAGACCAGTGATGCAGCTAAACCCAGAACCAGAAACAGTTCGCGCCATGACAGCCATTGCAGTAGCACGACGCCCAGCAGCGGCCCGAGCAACGGTGACAGCAGGGCGATATTGCCCAGCAGAGCCATCAATCGCACCGCATCGGCCTCGCAGAAGACTTCCTGAAGCGCTGGGTAACTGACCGCGACAACAAACCCGATGCCCATGCCTTGCAATAGCCGCAGCAGATTGAACGCGGCAATGCTCTGGCTGAGAAATGCCGCCGCGCAGGCTGCCGCGAACAGGGCGCAGCCGATCAGCAGAAGGCGTCGTCGCCCCCATTGATCCGATAGCGGCCCGATCAGCCATTGCAAGCAGACACCGCCGAGCAGATAGAGGTTGAACGCATGGGGAACATGGCGCGCATCCGCCTGCAAATCTGTTGTCACGCTGAGCATCGCCGGCATGATCAGATCGCTGGCCATGTACGTCAGTAGTTCAAAGGCACTGATTGCCAGGCAGAAGCCAAGCACCTGTCGCGGCCTTATGGATATAAGCGTTCGCTGCATAAACGTCCCTGTTGGTTAATCGAAGAAGTTGCCAAAGACTAAGTTGCGGGGACTCGCGCAACCTATTGCTTTGCTGCCACATGAAATTTCAAATGCTTGCAACTTGTTTAATGCGCTGTTGATTTTGCTTAACAGAAACAGCAAAGCCCGCAATGGGCGGGCTTTGTTGAGAATGAGGCGGGCCAGTGAGGTTCAGCCTCGGTCAGTTTTTCGAGAGTGTGGAGGGGGCAGCAATCCTGTTCTAACGATGTTGGTAATAACCAGGGCCTCCTTGGTAATAACGGTGATGATTGCCATGCCCGTGGGGAAAAATGATGCAGCCACTGAGCGTTAGCAGGGCCAGAACGGGAATCAACCAGGTGATGCGACGCAGCATTTGAAAAATCCTCAGGGTTACGCCGCCAGCAAGCCAAAACTCCTGCGCGGCTGTAACATGGGACTCCGTTTGCTGCGGCGCATTCCGCAAACACGGTAGGTGCATGGCATGCAATTGGATACAAACCGGATACATATCAGAGTTACAGGAAGCCGCAATGACCCAGAAACAACGCTTGATTTATTCGATTCTGATCGCCTTGTCGGTCCTGGCGATCATGCTGGGCCTGTCGTGGCTGCAAAACGCCGGGATGATCACCGAGAAAACCTTTCAGTTCGTCGCCATTGGCGTGGCGGTGATCGTCGTGGTGATCAATGGCGTGATGCGCCGCAAGGTCAAGCCTTGACGGCGATGGTCGCCGGCTTCAAGAGTGATTGAGAACGGCCGCAGCCTGTGGATGCAGGCTGTAGCTTTGTCTTCATTGAAGGTGATCACGCCTTCGGCACACAAGCGTTTGAGCACTTCGCGCACACTGAGAAAGGACAGCGGAATATCCAGATCCAGCAAGTGGCTATGGACACCGCGCACACCCAGACGTCGCTCGCTTTGGGCTGCGACCAGCAGGGCGTCGATGACTTTCAGGCGGATCAGGCTGGTGCGCAGACCGAAACTCTTGAGCAACAAGCGGATGCGTTCGTTGCCGTGTCGCTCGCCGCGTTGGCCGAGATCGCTCGCGTGTGGGCTCATGGAAATTCCTTGGGGGGCCTGGCTACCGTCCGTTGGTAGTTGCGAGTTGTACATGCGCTTACTCCTTTTCAGGGCCTGATCGGGAATGGGTTTTTTTGCTCTCTCAGAACTAGACGTATGAGCTTGGCGAATCATGAAAGAAAAGATGTGGAAAATTTGTTGGCCCGATGTTTTTTTCTTGTGATTTTTGGGGGGCGTGGCGGCTTCTGGGCCGACCGTGCTTTGGTTGTTTTGGGTGAATATCCGTTGCTTCGGGTGCTGCTGCTGGCGGTTTCGCCCTTACGGCGAGTCCCTTTTTCAGACGCCAAAAAGGAACCAAAAGGCTTTGCTCCTGCGTTCGGCCCTCGCAGGCTCGGGTTCCTTCGCTCCGGGATTGATCCGGGCGCAGCGGCTACGGTTTGCTGCGCTGCACCTCCTTCCGCTGTGTACGACTGCGTCGTACGGTCGCTGCGCTCCCACGCCCGGATCGGTCCCTGCGCTCAGCCTTCCGATGTCGCTGGTTAGGCAAGATCAAGATCAAGGGCACTCGAGCTAACGCTCATTGTTGAGTGGTTAGAAGCGGGGGTGGCTGGGGATTGGTGGTGTGGCTGCCCCTCACCCCAGCCCTCTCCCGAGGGAGAGGGAGCCGATTTTTGGGCCGTTCAAAATTTGCATTCGACTCGGTATCTCCGGTGACGTACCTCGCCCAACCACTGCGGTCAGTCCCCTCTCCCTTTGGGAGAGGGCTAGGGTGAGGGGCTTTTGATTTTTATCGGTAAATTTTCTCCTCCTGTTTCGTTTCTTCGACAGGCTCATTGCGCGTGGACGCGTGGGTATTTGCAGGGTGGGTCTTTTGAGTGTGTTGATGCTCGATCCGCTCTTTGGCATGTCGATCAGGAGCGAGCGTGATTATTTCCAGACAGTTGACCGGGCTGGCTTTGGCTGGCGTGTGGCTGGGCTTGAGCTGTTCAGCCCATGCGTTGAGTCCGGCCGGCGGGGCCAGTGCCGATATTCGCCGGACCGCTTTTGGTGTGCCGCATATTCGTGCGCAGGACGAGCGTGGGCTCGGGTTCGGCATTGGTTATGCGTATGCGCAGGACAATCTGTGTCTGCTGGCCAATGAGATCGTTACGGTCAATGGCCAGCGTTCGCGGTTTTTCGGGCCGGATCAGTTCACGGTCGAGCAGCGCGAGAACCGTGTCAGCGACGTGTTTTTCACCTGGTTGAATACGCCGCAGGCGGTTGACAGGTTCTGGCAGGCGCAACCGCTGCCGGTGCGAGATCTGGTTGAAGGTTATGCCGCAGGCTACAACCGCTACCTGGCCGAACGCCGCCAGCAGGGTTTGCCGCAGCAATGTCAGGGTGAGTGGGTGCGGGATATCGCGGCGCAGGATCTGGTCAAGCTCACCCGGCGGTTGCTGGTCGAGGGCGGGGTCGGGCAGTTTGCCGAAGCGTTGGCCGGCGCCACGGCGCCGCAAGCGACAGCGGCGATCCGTCAAGATGCGCAGGCTTACCGTCTGGCCGATGCCCGTCAGCAACGTTTTGCCCTTGACCGCGGCAGCAACGCCGTGGCCGTGGGCAGTGAACGCTCGTTCAACGGGCGCGGCATGCTGTTGGCCAACCCGCATTTTCCGTGGGTCGGCGGCATGCGGTTTTATCAGATGCACCTGACCATTCCCGGCAAACTCGACGTCATGGGCGCGGCGCTGCCGGGGCTGCCGATCATCAATATTGGTTTCAACCAGCATCTGGCCTGGACGCACACGGTCGATTCGTCGAAACATTTCACGCTGTACCGCCTGCAACTCGACCCGAAAGATTCGACGCGTTACCTGCTCGACGGCCGGTCAGTGCCGATGGACAAGCAGACCGTGACCGTGCAGGTCAGGCAGGCTGACGGTCAGGTAGTGCCCGTCAGCAAGGACGTGTACAGCTCGCAGTTCGGGCCGATTGTGCAGTGGCCGGGCAAGCTCGATTGGGACCATCAGTACGCCTATAGCCTGCGCGACGCCAACCTCGATAACGATCGCGTGCTGAAACAATGGTACGCCATGAATCAGGCGACCACGCTGCAACAGTTGCAGGATTCGGTGCACACGATTCAGGGCATCCCGTGGGTCAATACCCTGGCTGTCGATGACAAGGGCCAGACGCTGTACATGAATCTGTCGGTGGTGCCCAACGTCAACGCCGAGAAACTGGCCAGGTGCAGCGATCCCCGAGTCGGCACGCAAATGATCGTGCTCGACGGCTCGAACAGCGCCTGCGCCTGGGACATCGATCCGAACGCTGCGCAGAAGGGGATTTATGCAGCGAGCCAGTTGCCGCAACTGCTGCGCAAGGACTTCGTTCAGCATTCCAACGACTCGGCGTGGCTGGCCAACCCGGCACAACCGCTCAGCGGTTTTTCGCCGCTGATCAGTCAGGACGGTCAACCGTTGGGCTTGCGTTCGCGTTTCGCCCTCGATCGCCTGGGCACGCTGAGCAAAAAAGGCCCGCTGGCGGTCAAGGATCTGCAGCAGATGGTGATGGATGATCAGGTGTATCTGGCAACACAGGTGATGCCGGATCTGCTGAAGTTCTGTGGCGCTGACCTCGGCGCCGATGCAAAGGCGCTGAAACCGGTGTGTGCCAGCCTCAAGGCCTGGGACGGCCGGGCGAACCTGGAGGCAGGTGTGGGTCTGGTCCATTTCCAGAACATCATGCAGGCCTTGCAGTCTGAGCCGGGTGTGTGGCGTATCGGCTTCGATCCGCAGGATGCGCAACATACGCCGCGCGGTCTGGCGGTCGAGCAGCCGGCGGTGGCCAAGGCACTGCGCGAGGCGATGCTGGCGTCGCTGGAGTCGAGCCGGAAAATGGGCCTGACGTCGCACACGCGCTGGGGGGACATCCAGGTGGTCAGCAGCGGTGGGTGGCAGACGCCGATACATGGCGGGCCGGGTACGCTGGGCATCTACAACGCGATTCAGAGCGTGCCCCGTGAAGACGGCAAACTCGAAGTGGTCAGCGGCACCAGCTATCTGCAAGTGGTGAGCTTCGATGACAAGGGGCCGCACGCTCAAGGGCTGTTGGCGTTCTCGTTGTCGAGCGATCCGGCCTCGAAGTACTCGCGGGATCAGACTGAGGCGTTTTCGAAGAAACAATGGAGTGCATTGCCGTTCACTGAACAGCAGATTCAGGCTGACCCACACTATCAGGTGCAGACTGTTCGCGAGGCGCTGGACCAGACGGGGAAGGTGGCGGCCCAGTAAACCCGAGCGTAACAGCGCGGCAAATGGAGGCCGTATTCCGCAAGGGATACGGCCTTTTCAGCTTTTGGGCGGTTGTTGTGGAATCGAGTTGATCACCGGGTTGCCTTGCTTGTTGCGCGTCAGGTAGACGGGCAGCACTTTGGGCAGGCTGTCGGGCAGGTTGTTCAGCGCTTTGATGTTGTAGATGCCACCCACGCGCATCGAGCCGGTTCGCGTGTCCGCCAGCTCCAGGGGTTTGCTCAGATAGCGGTTGATCAGGGGCAATGCTTCGCTCAATGCGAGGTTATCCAGTACCAGTTTGCCGTCGCGCCAGGTCAGCGAAGTGTCGCTGGCGTAGGTCTGGCTGATCTGCGGCATGTAGTCGCCGTGCTGGTAACGCGCCTGCATCGATGGGCCGAGGCGCAAGCCGTCACCCGGCAATGCGCGATTGCTGGTCACCAGCACCGAACCTTCGACGAGGTTCACGCGCACCTGATCCTGATACATCCAGACATTGAAGCGCGTACCGGTGACGCGAATCTCGCCTTCGCCTGCGCGCACTACAAACGGGTGCGATGCATCGTGGCTGACCGAAAAGAACGCCTCGCCCTGTTTGAGGGTAACGCGCCGCTCATTTTTGTAGTTACTGAAGGTCAGGTCGGTGTTCAGGTTCAGTTCCAACTGGCTGCCATCACTTAGTGTGACCTGGCGGATCTCCCCAGTAGCGGAAAAATGCTGATAGCTGTTGGGCAGCCAGCCCAGATTCCAGCCCGAATACGCCGCCAGCGGCAACGCGAGGGCACAGACACCTGCGGCTATCGCCCATTGGCGCCAGGGGCGTGAAGAGTGTGCCGCAGGCATGACCGGCGCCGGTGCCGTGCGCGGCAGGTCTGCGGCCACGTCCCAGATTTCCAGCATGGCTTCGTACTCGAACGCATGCAGCGGGTGCGCGTCGTGCCATTGCTGGAAGGCGCGCCGCTCGTCGGCCGTGCAATCGGCGGCGTGCACGCGCATGCACCAATGCGCGGCGGCATCGGTGATCGCATCGTATTCGGCTTCCGAGAGGGTGTCTTGGGTCATGGACTCGTCCTGATTTCGCACATTCTAACCTTGTGGGGAAGTGGCCGAGAACTGCCGTCATGGCATTTACCCATCAAAGTGGAACTTATTTTTCGCTCAGGCACCCAAAAAACAGGACGCCAATGACCACTATCCATAAATGGAGTGAAAAAATGATCAAACAGACATTTGCCGCATTGATTGCCTCGGCCGCCTTGCTCAGCACGGGTGCAGCACTGGCTGATAAACCGGGTGCGGGGTGGATTACCATTGAAAAGGCCCTCGAGATCGCCAAGACCAAAGCAGGCTACGTCGAAGTCTACGAGATCGGCGCCGACAATGACGGGTACTGGGAAGGTGAAGGGCGCAAGGCCGATGGAGTTGTCTACGAGTTCCGCATCGACGGCGCGTCGGGCAATGTGTTGCGCGATCAGAAAGACTGACCTTCGTCGATGCGACTCGATGCTTGAAAAACAGCGCAGGCCTTGAAGCCTGCGCTTTTTTACGCCTCTGGCGCCAGCGGCAGCACGCCGGACTGGCTTGACGTTGGTGCGGGTAACGGGATCGGCGTCGGTAACGGGTCCAGTTGTCGTCCCATTTCGCTGATCAGCAAGGCGATCGAGTCGGCGTTGGCCAACATGACCTCAACTCTTGCATCCTCAGAAACTCTACTGCGAAAGGCTTTGCGCGCATCAGCGAGGTTTTTGGTCTTGGTCAGTGCAAGGAGTCTGTCCAGGGTCTTGACTTGCTTGGGTATCTTGTCGAGGTCGACCCAATTGCCATTGGCGTCCATATCCAGAAACAGCTGTGCGGACGCCGTGGAACGGGAAAAGCTGTTTCGGTAGCGCTCCACGCTGTCTTTGCGCAGCTGTCCTGCCGCCGTGCTTGTATTGATCAAATCTGGAAATGGCGCAATTGCTTCCACCGAACCGAAGTCCTCGGCTTTGAACAGCAAGTGCGACAGCTCATGGATCAATGTGACCGCGCGAGCGTGCGAATCTACGTTGAACCGCGCAGGCAGGAAAGCCGTGTAAGCATCCATGTCCGGATTGAAGAACAGTTCGGTCAGGTGAATGATCTTGCGTTTATCCTCGTTGAAAACGAAGGCAACCGTGTTGTCGCCGAACCGTGCATTCAGGCCGGCAAAAAAACGCTCGGTGTAGAGCAGGTCATCTTTGGGATCGGTCAACTCCTGGCAAACCGGAATAATCACCCCTTCGATTTTTTTCAGCAGGGCTGGCGTCACCTGCGAGACCTGAAAAACATCCTTGAACACGCGCTCCAGCCGTGTGCCATGCAGATGGTTGCGATGAATCACGTAGTTATGCAGGCAATTGAGCGCGTAGGTGCGTGCGCGCACGACCGCTTGCTGTATGACGAACGCGCGAGCGGGATAGCGCTTGCTGATTTTCGCCATTCCCTTGGCCTGGATATACATCATATAGGCGCGGCTGCGTTCGACTTCGGCTTGCTCGCGGTTGCGTTGTATCGATCGGCAGCGATGGACGGGCTTGCCGGCAGGAGCAAAGACCAGTCTGTCGTTCTTTTGCTCGAGCTCCGGTCCTTGCCCGTCTTCCTTGTGGTGCAAGTACCAGGTTGTTCCGGATTGATTGACCGGGTAGACCTTGCCGGCGATCGCCGCGTATTTCTGCGTGCCGGCAGCGTTCCGGTACACCAGTTTGTTGGCTTCAAGGGAGAGGTCTTCCAGCGCGGTGCTGGTTTCAAACGACTGCAAATGAATCCGGGAAGGTGTCACGGCAGGGACTTTATTCCAGCGGGGCGCGGCGGTGACCGTCGTTTTACTGGAGGTCTGCGGCGTCGGTGTCACGGACGCGGCGGCAAACTCTGCGGTAGATTCCTCCGCCTCGGTTTCCCATGACAGCTGGCCGAGACTGAACAGGGAAATCGCCCCGCTGATAAAACTCTTTAACGCGTTTGACCAATGGTGCTGCTGCAAGTCTTCGGCGGAGTCCTTGAAGTCAATGTAGCTTTGCCACAGAAAAAACAATGAGGCGAGCTTGCCCGGCAACAAATGAGGGACCAGTTGCACACCGTGGCTGAACAGGAATTTCGCGGTTTCCCAATCGGATTGCGCATCGATTTTCGCCTGGCAACCGAGCAATCGTGACAGCAGGCTGAGGGTGTCCTTGTGCAGCCGCTCCAGCAGATTGCCGCCGATGGGCTTGCTCTGCAGGGTGATCTCGCTGGTTGTGCCGAGAGTGGTCTGCAGCAGGTGGGTGAACACCGCTTGTTGTCCGGACGGCAAGCGGCGGATCAGCAGATCCTGAAAATACCCAGGCGAGTTCAGCGCTTCGATCAACTGCGCCTGATCTTCAAACTCACGAAAGACGAAGCGTGAGTAGGGCGCGTAGAGCACCTGTGGGCCTGTCTGTCCGGCACCGGGTCCGATGACATACAGGCCGAGTGTGTCAATGGCGTCAGCCCCTGGGGTCTTGATCAAGGACAACGGGCCGACGATGGCGTGCGCCTGCGCCACGGTGGCACGTGCGATTGCGTCGGGCATGTCCAGAACCTGACAGATCAAGTCGTAGCCCGCCTCGGACAATTGTTGCTGCAGTTTTAGCGAATGTGCGTGCTGCATCAACTGCCAGGGTAACTGGCGCAGAAAGCGTTCTTTACTGGCGCGCGCCGACGCTGTGTCAGCGGTCAGTGCGTCGCTGACCTTGCGTGTGTAGGTGGTGGTGATGTCCAGCGATTGCAGCAGTTGCTCGACGGCCGACTGATCGAACTTCGCCGGTAACGGTGTGGCGCTGAGCGAAGCGACCTTGAACCCGGTCCCTTGGCCGACGTTGTAATGGCGCAAGGCGAAATCGAGCAGATGGCAGGCGGGGCCGGCCAGGCTGAGGTTTGGCGTGATCTGAATATCCTCGGGCTTGAGCCCGTTGTCGGGAAATCTGGCGTCAAGCAAGGTCTTGAGCGTTTGTTCGATGTGCGTGGACAAGGCCGGCACCTCGTCAAGAAAGTCCTTGCCATCGATAAAACTGCAACGCAGCTGATCGAGCAAAGCAATGTGCATGCGCTGCTCTGCGACCGGAGCCATCTGTAACCAATCGGGATAGTCCAGTTGACGGGCCAGAGCCTCGGCCAATTCGATGGCTCGATCGAGGTTGGTATTGATCAGCGTATGTTTCATCTGATCGAGGAAACGTTCGAGCGTGTCCTTGTCGGTGATGCACCGGCGCAATGTCTGGCAATGGTCAAGGAAGTGCTCAATGGCCGAGCGCATGCGATCGCTTGCCACACTGCCGTCAATCAACTGGAAGCTGCCGAGCGTGCAGGTTTCGTCCAGCTTCTGCTGGGCGATTGGCAGGTTTTCCAGCAGCGACTGGCACTGGTTTTTGTCGTCGAGGCGGTCCTGCAGGTTTTTTTGCGCCAGGGCGATATCGTCGAATGTCTCCAGGCCGATCGCCGGCGTCCATAGGATCGCGCGCCCGGAATGCGCAATATCCAGACCGCCGCGTTCGGTCAACAATACGCAGTGGGCGAGTGCCATGGTGGTCTGGTCGGACCCGGTAAGGGTGAGCGACCAGGCATCGGGACGGAAACCGTTGAGCGATTGGCGCTCCGTTCGGTTCGGGTGTCGGGCGTCGAACACCGTGTCGACGATGGCGCGCTCAGATGCCAGCCACATGCCGCTGAGCTGGTTGATATGAGCCTCGGCGCGAACACCGTCTTCGAACGCCTTCGCCAGTTTCCACAGAATGCCTCGCAGAAAGCGCCCTTGTTCGGTGGTGTCGCTTGGCTGATCGCGGAAATTGCTGCTGAGGTTTTCCTTCTCGCGTTCGAGTTTCAATGCCAGTTGCGCCGCCTTGTCAGCCTGCACCACCGAAGCAGGCGGTGTGCTGGAAAACAGCGGGCGGGTGCTCCAGCGCTCATTCACGTCCAGCTTGAGCAGGCGCTCATGAAGCATCGAGCGGATATCCAGCGCTTTGTCGAACAGCGCATGAATGTCGGTGGAGGATTCGCTCTGGCGAAAACACAGCAGGGCGAATTCGACGTTCTGGCGTTGCTTGGTCAGGATCGCTTCGAACAGCGTCGCGATGATATCGCCGCCGATGTGTTCGCCAGATACCTGAGGGTCGACGAAACCCAGATAGCGGTCACGTTCTTCAAGACTCATGAGGCCGTATAGCTCGTCTTCATGACCGCTGGCGTCGAGCTTGGCGGTCAACGTTTGTTTGAGGTCGGCGTAATCGCCAAGCACTTGCAGGCCTTGGGTGGGCGTATAGAGGTAGGCCTTGTCGTGGTTGATCATCAATGAACCGGCCAATTCGACCGAGGCCGTTTCCCTGCGCAAACACACCGTTTCGAAAGTGGGTCGACGCACAGCGGTGTCCGACTCACGGATCACACTGTGCAAGGCATCGAACTCTTTGGGTTCGAGGATGTTTGTTTCGCGCTTGATGATCAGGTCAGCTCGTGCGAGGTCTTTGAGCGTCTGGCGCAAGAATGCGCGTCTTGGCGAGCCTTCGAAGGAGGGCGCATTCCAGTAAGCCTCCAGGTGTCGAAACAGCAGCATGGTCAGCTTTCCCGACGCGGATTTGAGCGCGTCTGCCCAGGCTTTCTGGTCGTTCTCGTCACTGGCGCGGGCGGGGTGCGAGAATTCGGCTGACTGACCACGCGGCCAGCCCTGACGGCGAAAATGCACCAGCAGCGCTTCACTCAACGACAGTGAATGTGTCCGCTGGCGGCGATTGCCGGCAGTGGCGACGCTTGAGGAAAACAGGCTGACGCGGGTCTGCGCCTGTTGCAGCCCGGCAAAATGCGAGGCCAGCAGCTCGGCGAGAATCTTGTCCAGCAGCGTCGTCAGGGATGGCAGGCGTTTGAGTTCATCGAGCACATCGCGAATGCAAGTATTGCGGGCGTCGTCGATTGCGGATTGCTGGTCGATGAAAATGTCGCCGTCGATGGTTTCGCGAGTAAAGGTGATATCGCGTTTCTCCACCAACTCCTTGCGCAGAGACACGCTGATGAAGGCCAGCAGATCATCGTGTTCATCTGCCTCGTCGAGCCGCGTTTGCAAGGCCTCGGACAGCGCGTCTTCATCGCTGTATTTTTTCAGGCCGTCATAAGGCGTATAGAGAAACACGCCGCCGTCATCCGGACCGGCGCTCAGGATAAAGCTCCCGGCCAGGGGGACGGCCAATTGCTTGTCGGCGTTGAGCAGAATGCGTTCAGCGAGCATCGGGGGCGTCTGTTCCTTGCGCAGGGCGTGTGTCGCCAACTGCACATGGGCAAGCCAATCGAAGTCTTTGCTGTTCAAGCCGTGCGTTTTGCCAAGCTCGGCATGCAGACCGGTGGATTGCAGAATGTCGGGAAAAAGCAGGGGGCGGTGGTGCTGGACATCGTCAGAGCTCCAAGCGGAAGCCGTGGGCAGGGACCTCACGATAAGTCCGCCACTCGACGCATTGGCGGTACAGGGTTACCGCACCCACCGCGTTGAAACCTGCCACGCACGTGCGCGCGTCATCGCTGAATCAGCCAAGGGTTGACAGCCGACCGCTGCGCCATGGTTAATCGCTGGGCAAGTCGTCCGTACGCTGTTGTTCCCTCCAATAATCATTCTGGAGCTTCAGATGTCTGCGCCACACGATCATGTGTCTTCCGCTGTCTCGTCGTCGTTGTCGCTCGAAGCGCTGACGCAATTGCTTGAAACGATTTTTTTGCGCCACGGCACCTCCGTTGACGTCGCCCGGGTGCTCGCCGCCAACTGTGCAGCGGCCGAGCGCGACGGCGCGCACAGTCATGGCGTGTTCAGGATTCCCGGATACGTGTCGACGCTGAAAAGCGGCTGGGTCAATGGCCACGCCGTGCCCGAAGTTGAAGACGTCGCCGCCGGGTTCGTTCGCGTTGACGCCGGCAACGGTTTCGCCCAGCCCGCATTGGCAGCGGCGCGCCCGTTGCTGGTGGAAAAGGCCCGCCACGCCGGGATCGCCGTATTGGCAATCCGTAACTCGCACCACTTCGCCGCGTTGTGGCCGGATGTCGAGCCCTTCGCCGATGAAGGGCTGGTGTCGCTCAGCGTGGTCAACAGCATGACTTGCGTCGTGCCCCACGGCGCCGACCGTCCACTGTTCGGCACCAACCCGATCGCCTTCGCCGCCCCACGCGCCGGCGCCGCCCCCATCGTCTTCGACCTGGCCACCAGCGCCATCGCCCACGGCGACGTGCAAATCGCCGCCCGCAAAGGCGAACGCCTGCCGGCCGGCACGGGCGTCGACAGCCTCGGCCAACCGACCCAGGACCCCAAGGCCATCCTCGAAGGCGGCGCGCTCCTGCCATTCGGCGGCCACAAAGGCTCGGCACTGTCGATGATGGTCGAACTGCTGGCAGCGGCACTGACTGGCGGCAACTTCTCCTTCGAATTCGACTGGTCCAACCACCCCGGCGCGAAAACCCCGTGGACCGGCCAGTTGCTCATCGTCATCGACCCCAGCAAAGCCGCCGGCCAAAGCTTCGCCGAACGCAGCGGCGAACTGGTCCGCCAGATGCACAGCGTCGGCCTCAAACGCCTGCCGGGCGACCGCCGCCACTGGCAGCGCAGCCGCTCCCTCGCCGAAGGTATTGCGCTGGATGCCCAGACGCTGGAGCAATTGCGGGAATTGGCCGGAGAGTAAGCCAGGATCAAAAGCCCCTCACCCTAGCCCTCTCCCGGAGGGAGAGGGGACTGACCGCGGTGATTGGAAGACGTACGCCAACATGCAATACCGAGTTGTACACACAATTTGAAAAGCCCAAAGATCGGCTCCCTCTCCAAGGGGAGAGGGCTGGGGTGAGGGGCAGCCACACCACAAATCCAAAGCCAAACGCCCCGCTTCCAACCACTCCTTACAATGAGCGCAGCTCGAGTGCCCTTGATCTTGCCTAACCGGCCCCATCGGCAGGCTGAGTGGAGGGATCGATCCGGGCGTGGGAGCGCAGCGACCGTACGACGCAGTCGTACACAGCGGAAGGAGGTGCAGCGAAGCAAACCGTAGCCGCTGCGCCCGGATCGGTCCCGGAGCGAAGGAACCCGAGCCTGCGAGGGCCGAACGCAGGGGCCCAGCGTTTTGGTTACTTTTGGGCGTCTGCAAAAGTGACCCGCTGTAAGAGCGGAACCGCCAGCCGCCACACCCAAAAAAACGGATATACACCCAAAAACCCCAAGAGCCTGGTCGGCCCAGAGGCCGCCAAGTCAAAAACCAAACCCAAAAAAAAGCGAACCCAAAGGTCCGCTTTTTCCCAAATCAAAAAACCTCAACGTCGACCCAGCAACAACCCGACCACCAACCCGAACCCCGCCGAAATCGCCACCGTCTGCCAGGGATGACCACCAATATAAGTCTCGGTCGCCTCGACCGCCGGCTTGGTCCGATCCCGCACACTCGACACCGAATCCAGCGCCTGCTGCAATTTAAGAGCGATTTGACCACGCAGCGTCTCCGCTTCCTCGCCCACCAGCGATGCACTGCTCTTGAGCAGCTTGTCCGATTCTTCAATCAGCGCCTGAAGTTCGCTGAACGCCTGATCCTTGATTTGCTCTTCAGCGGCTTGCGCAGCAGATTTGCGGGCCATGGGTGACTCCTTGCAGATGAATGGACAGTGAGCAATGGAGTATGGCGCAACGTAAAAAGTTGCACGCTACGCTCGCCAAAAGAAAAACCTGCGCCAGAGATTTCGGCCGAGCGTGTAAGATGTTGCCATTTTACGCAGCAGGATAAATCCCCATGAGTTTCAATCTGGCCGACAAATCACTCGCAGAGCGCGCTGCGCTGGAAGATGAGAAATCCCGTCTGTTCGAACTCTGGCAGAACAATCTGGGCAAAGCCAAAGGCGAAGCCGCGCGGTTGTTCGGCGAGCGCGCCAAGCGCAAGGGCAAATGGGCCGAGTGGGTCCGCGCGGAACTGGACGGCATGTCGCCGCCCGAATTCGCCAACATGGTGCGCAGTGAAGTCAATCGCCTGATGGCCGCGAACAAGTAACGTCAGTCGAAGGTTGCGGCAATCACCTCGCGAACCTTGACCACCAGCGGATCGATCTGCGTGCTGGTACGCCAGCCTAGTTCGATCGGGTAACGCGGCAATGGCAGCGGGCAGGGCAGTAACGCCAGGCCGCTAAGCGCTGCGATACTTTCAGCGGCATGCGCCGGAATCGTCGCCACCGCACGGCTGCCCTTGAGCAACCAGGGCAGCGCGGCGAAATGCGTGGTTGACGCGCAGACCCGACGACTCAAGCCCAGCGCCGCCAAACCCTCATCGGTAATGCCGATAAAACCGCCGGACGACACCAGAATGTGTTCGCGGGCGACAAACTCTTCCAGCCCGATCTGCGCCTGACCGGGCGCGAGGCTTGATGGGTCGACCAGACACGCATAACCGCCTTCGCCCAAGACCTGTCGGCTGAGCAAACGCTCGGCGAAGCCACCCGCAGTGATCGCCAGATCGATGCTGCGCTCCATCAGCGCACGAGCGACGATCTGGCTGTGGGTCTGGCGGAAAATCACGCGTAACTGCGGCAGGCTGCGGGCAATCTCTTCGATCAGGCGGCGACCGTAGGCAATCTCGAAATCATCAGAAAGCCCGATAGTCACCGAACGGCCATCGTATTGATTGGCCGCCGGATCGACCATCGCCAGGCTTTGTCGGCATTTATTCAGGGCGTCGCTGACCACAGGTTTCAATTGATTGGCCTTGAGCGTCGGGGCGAGGCCGCGCCCGGTGCGCACGAACAGTTGATCGCCGTACACCTCACGTAAGCGGCGCAGTGCTGCGCTGACCGCCGATTGGGTGACGCCCAGACGCAGGGCGGCGCGGCTGGCGCTGGATTCTTCGTGCAGTGCTTCGAAGACTTTCAGCAGGTTGAGGTCGACATTAGCGATATTCATTGTGTTCATATCAATCAGCAGTGATCGGGGCTTTATTCATGATCGCGTGGCGCCGCAGAATCGGCAACCACTGAACCTGACGGAGTTACTGCGATGCCCAAATCCATTGTCGCTGCGCTGCAAATCGGCGCGTTGCCCGCCGGCAAACAAGCCACCCTTGAGCAGCTTCTGAGCTGGGAAACCACGATCAGCGAATCCGGCGCGGCGCTGGTGGTCATGCCCGAAGCGTTGCTCGGCGGATATCCGAAAGGCGAAGGCTTCGGCACGCAACTGGGCTATCGCCTGCCCGAAGGCCGTGAAGCCTATGCCCGCTACTTCGCCAATGCGATTGACGTACCGGGCGCAGAAACCGATGCGCTCGCCGGGCTGTCCGCGCGCACCGGGGCCAATCTGGTAATCGGCGTGATCGAGCGCGCCGGCAGCACCCTGTATTGCACCGCGCTGTACTTCGACCCGCAGGCCGGACTGGTCGGCAAGCACCGCAAACTGATGCCGACCGGCACCGAACGGTTGATCTGGGGCAAGGGCGACGGCTCGACCTTGCCGGTGTTCGACACCCAGGTCGGCAAGCTTGGCGCGGTAGTGTGCTGGGAAAACATGATGCCGCTGCTGCGCACGGCCATGTACGCCAAAGGTGTCGAGGTCTGGTGCGCGCCGACGGTCGACGAGCGCGACATGTGGCAAGTGAGCATGCGCCACATCGCCCATGAAGGCCGTTGCTTTGTGATCAGCGCCTGCCAGGTTCAGGCCTCGCCGAACGAACTGGGCGTGGACATCGCCAACTGGCCGGCGGACCGGCCGCTGATTGCCGGAGGTAGCGTGATTGTCGGCCCAATGGGTGACGTGCTGGCAGGTCCGTTACGCGGCGAAGCCGGGCTGCTCACTGCAGAAATCAACACCGACGAACTGGCGCGCGCACGTTACGACTACGACGTGGTCGGCCACTACGCGCGGCCGGACGTATTCGAGTTATCCGTCGACGAACGCGCCAAGCCCGGAGTGCGTTTCACTGCATAGCCCTGTCTTGCAAACCTGTGGGAGCGTTCGTTACCACGTTGCGGCACTCGCCTTGGGCAAACTCAACGTGCCGCTGTCCACGAAACGCATAGTGCCGAACAGCCCTCCCGCGAGTTTGCCGCGCAGGACATAGGGCAGGTTGTCGAGGGTTTGTGTCTGGCTCAGCCCCAGGGTCTGGCGCAGGACCGAGAACGCGGAAATGCTCACCGGTACGCTTACGATGGTTTCGGAAAAGCGCGGGATCGAGCCGCTTTGATCGCTCACGCCGGAGGCCAGTGAATGGCCGTTGACCTCCAGGTCGAGGGCGATGCCGTTGTAGTCGATCGCGGTTTCGTTGGGATTTTGCACGCGCAGTTTGATCGCGAAGCGTACTTCCAGATCCTGACTCGGCAACGGTTCGAGGCCGACCACATTAATGTTGACCGGATCTCGATTGGGGAACAGCGCACAGGCGCTCAGGGATAACAGCAGCAGCGACAGAATCAGGGCATGGAGGCGGCGCATAAACGGTCTCTCGAAAAAAGGGCTGGACCGGCGTGTCGGTTCAGCCTTTTTTCAAAGGCTGGACGTCAGCGGTTCTCTTGTGCGACAGCCACCGCTGGGCCAGGTTCAGCCTTGGCCGGCATGTCCGGGTTTTCCATGACCTGAAGAATAGAAGCTTCCGGATCGAAGTCGTCTTCTTCCAGCTCGATGAATTCTTCCGGCAGGAAGATATTCAGCGCAATCGCGCACAGGGCGCCGACGGTGATTGGCGATTCGAAGATGTTGCGCAATGCCTGCGGCAGTTCGCGCAGCACTTCCGGCACCGCCGCAATGCCCAGGCCCATGCCCAGCGAGATTGCCACGATCAGCATATTGCGTCGATGCAGGCCGGCTTCCGCGAGGATCTTGATCCCGGCAACGGCGACGGTGCCGAACATCACCAGTTCGGCGCCGCCGAGCACCGGTTTCGGCATCAATTGCAGCACCGCGCCGATCATCGGGAACAGCCCGAGGATCACCAGCAACCCGGCAATGAAGAAAGCGACATAGCGGCTGGCCACGCCGGTGAGCTGAATCACCCCGTTGTTCTGCGCGAACGTGACCATCGGCATGCTGTTGAACACCGCAGCCATCGCCGAATTGAGACCGTCAGCGAGCAGGCCGGATTTGATCCGGCGAATGTACAGCGGACCTTTGACCGGCTGCCGCGAAATCATCGAGTTGGCGGTCAGGTCGCCGGCCGCTTCCAGTGGCGAAACGAGGAAAATCACCGCCACCGGCACGAACGCCACCCAGTCGAAATTGAAGCCATATTTGAACGGCACCGGCACGCTGACCAGCGGCACGGCGGGCATCATGGCGAAATCCACCGTGCCCATCAGCCACGCAACGACATAGCCGAGAGTCAGGCCGATGACGATCGCGCCCAGGCGCAGGAACGGCACGTCGACCCGGTTCAGCACGACGATGGTGCCGATCACCAGCGCCGCCAGGAATACATGGCTGGCCGCGCCAAGGTCCGCCGCGCCAAAGCCGCCGGCAATGTCGGTCATTGCCACTTTGATCAGCGACAGGCCCATCAGCGTGATGATCGTGCCGGTGACCACCGGGGTGATCAGCATGCGCAATTTGCCGATGAACTGGCTCAGCACCACCTCAATGAACGCGGCGAAAAAGCACACACCGAAGATCGTCGAGAGGATTTCATCGGTGCCGCCGCCGCGCGCCTTGACCATGAACCCGGCGCTGAGAATCACGCTGATAAAGGAAAAACTGGTGCCTTGCAGGCACAGCAAACCAGAACCGACCGGGCCGAAGCGCTTGGCCTGCACGAACGTACCGAGACCTGAGACGAACAGCGCCATGCTGATCAGGTAAGGGATTTCACTTTGCAGGCCGAGGGCGCCGCCCATGATCAGGGTCGGTGTGATGATCCCGACGAAGCTGGCCAGTACGTGTTGCAGCGCGGCGAACACGGTGGCAGTCAGGTGTGGGCGGTCGTTGAGGCCGTAGATCAGGTCATTGTTGCGCGGGGCGTTTTCAGAGGCGGTCATGGTGTTTTGCGCGCTGCGAGGCGGGGCCGGGTCAGAAAATGGAGGCGCAGGATGCCGCAAGCGGGCGGCGAGGGCAACGAGCAATAACTGCCCGAAAGGTCAGCTTTTAAGGGCGCTGCCGGCTAAATCGATTCATGCGAACGCGCGGCCCTCACTGATCGCTCCCACGCTCCTGCGTGGGAATGCAGCCCGGGACGCTCCGCGTCCCATCCAAAGCCGAACACGGAGCGTCATTCCCACGCCGGAGCATGGAAACGCCAGTTGCCTCCTCAAGCTCCTGCCATTTCTGACATCAACCTCTGCTAATCTCCCACGTCTTTCCGACCAGAGCCCGCCCATCGTGTCGCGTACCACCCGACTGTTGACCCTGCTGCAAGTGCTGCGCGGCAAGAAACGCCCGGTGACTGCCGCCACCCTGGCCGCCGAGTTGCAAGTCTCCGAGCGCACGCTGTATCGCGACATCGCCGAGCTGAGCGCCCTGGGCGCGCCGATTCAGGGCGAGGCGGGTATCGGCTATGTGCTGCGCAACGGTCTGTTTTTGCCACCGCTGATGCTTAACGCCGAAGAAACCGAAGCCATCGTTCTCGGTTTGCGCTACGTGGATCAGCGCGGCGATGAAATATTGAGCAAAGCGGCGGCGGATGCCTTGGCCAAGATTGCCGCGGTGCTCGATCCGCAAGCTCAGGAAGCATTGCGCAATCCCACCGTGCTGCCGGGGCCGCCGGGCTACGGTTTCCCGCAGAACGCCGTGCCGCTGAACGTGTTTCGTCATGCCATTCGTGACCAGGCCAAACTTCACATCGATTACGCCGACGCGCAACAGGTGCCGAGTCAGCGGCTGATCTGGCCCTTGGCACTGGGTTTTCTCAATGAAGTGCGGATCATCGTCGCCTGGTGTGAATTACGCAGTGCCTATCGGACGTTTCGAACCGACCGCATCAGCGCTGCGAATCTGCAGGGCGAGGCTTACCCGGGGCGGCGCAGCGACCTGTTGCGCACTTGGCGCAAGCAGATGCAACTGGACGAAGACGGCCGTTTCACTCCTGACAAAAACTGACATGACGCTGTTTTAAAATGGTCGCAGAATCAGACAACAAGGAGCTGCAACCATGTCCCATCCCGTCTCTGCACTGGCCCCGGCGATCGCTGCGTATATCGATGCGGCAAACGCCCGCGACACGTCGCGGGTGACCAGTTTTTTCGCCGAGGATGCCAACGTGTTCGACGAAGGCCAGCATCAGGTCGGTTCTCAAGCCATCGCGCAATGGATGCACGACACCGGGCAACGCTATCAGCCGCGCGTTGAAGTGCTGGACGTGCAACAGCGCACCGGCAAGGTGCTGGTCCACGGACTGATTTCCGGGACATTCCCCGGCAGTCCGGCCCAGTTGCGCTATACGTTTCGGTTGAATGAACAGGGGAAAATTGCCCGGCTGGATATTTCCCTGTAGCCATCGTGGCATACTGCCGCGCATGACTTTCGACTCCCCCTCAAGCGCCTGGCAACACGCCGTTCAGCACAACGGCTTCGTTCAGGATGAAGCCCAGGAACACGCGGTCTGGGCTTTGCAAAAATGCCACGAAGCGCTGCACGCCGGCGCTCGTTCGGTCACCGGCGTTTACCTCTGGGGGCCGGTCGGGCGCGGCAAGACCTGGCTCATGGACCAGTTCCACCAGAGCCTGCGAGTGCCGGCGCGCCGGCAGCATTTCCATCATTTCATGAGCTGGGTGCATCAGCGCTCGTTTCAGTTGACCGGGATTGCCGATCCGTTGCGCGCGCTGGCCAAAGAGCTGGCGGCTGAGGTGAAAGTGCTGTGCTTCGATGAGTTGTTCGTCAACGACATCGGCGACGCGATCATTCTCGGGCGGTTGTTTCAGGTGATGTTCGACGAAGGTGTGGTGATCGTCTGCACCTCCAACCTGCCGCCGGACGAGTTGTACGCCGACGGCTTCAATCGCGACCGTTTCGTCCCGGCGATTGCCGCGATCAAGGCGCATATGCAGGTGATTGCGGTGAATGGCGCTGAAGATCACCGATTGCATCCGGGTACTGTGGAGCAGCGGTATTTTGTTGCCAGCCGTCATTCGCCAGGTCCATTGGCGGATGTGTTCAATGGATTGGCCGAGGGGCAACCGGTCAGTGTCGAACCGGTCCCGGTCGGACACCGCCAGCTCACTGTCGTACAGGCATCCGAACACGTGCTGTGGTGCCGTTACGCCGATCTGTGCGAGCAACCGTTCGCCGCCATGGACTTCATCGCATTGTGCGACCGCTATCGGGCTATTCTGTTGAGCGAGGTGCCAAATCTCAGTGCAAGCAAACGCGAAGGGCGCATTGCCCGTGGCACCGAGGATGGCGCCGAACGCGTGGTCGCGGGCGATCGCGAACTGCCGCAGTTGTCGGTACATGACGATGGTGTGCGGCGGTTCATCGCGCTGGTCGATGAGTGCTACGACCGCAAGGTGCCGTTGTACGTTGAGGCCGAAGTGCCGATGGCCGCGCTGTATACCGAGGGTTATCTGGAATTCCCGTTCCGCCGCACCCTCAGTCGCTTGCAGGAGATGCAATTGCAGCGCTTTGCCAACGCTTGAGCGAAAAGGGTGCCGAGATGAGTCAACCGTTATCCCATCATTTGCTGACCCTGGCTTATCAGAATGCCTGGGCCAATCATCGACTGGCCAAGGCCTGGGGCCAGCTCAGCGCGGCGGATCTTGCGGCGCCGCGAGTAAGCTTTTTCCCGAGCATTCGCTTGACGCTGAACCACATCTTGACGTGCGACTGGTTTTACGTCGATGCGCTGGAGCGCGAACTGCGCGGGGCTGAACCGCATCCTGACTGCTATGTATTTTTCAATGCAGACGAGCCGTTTACTGACGCCGTTCAACTGCGTGAAGAACAGGCTCACGTCGACCGTCGATTGATCGCCTACTGCGAGCAGCTGCGCGATGGCGATCTAAACCGAATCGTCACCATTGCCCGCGACACACCCCAGCACGACAGTCGCCTGCGCATGCTGTCGCACCTGTTCGAACATCAAATCCATCACCGCGGTCAGGTGCACGCGATGCTCAGTGATACCGTGGTGAAACCGCCGCAACTGGACGAGTTTTTCTGCGTCGGCGAAAGCGCTTTGCGCGCCGCAGATTTTGCCGAGCTTGGCTGGACCGAGGAATTGATCTGGGGCCACACCTGATCTTGCCGATTTGCCGGTTGCTCAGCGGTATGTGGCCGCGTTAAGGTCAGGCAGCCTATCAGTGCGTACCTTGCGCACCGGGGCTTTTGTCTGTTCGGGGATGGAAATGGATTCCGCAGAAATTCTGGTACTTCAGGCCAGCTACACCAACCCAACGCACGCCGAAGCCATCGGCATTGTGCTCAATCACTATGCAGAAGACCCGATGGGCGGTGGCCACTCGCTCGATCCGGACCTGCTGCGCCGATTGCCCGAAGAACTCGCCCGCCGCCCGCACGCGTTCAGCGTACTGGCCTTCGTCGGCGGCGAACCGGCGGGGCTGGTCAACTGCTTCGAAGGCTTCTCGACCTTCACCTGCAAGCCACTGGTCAATGTTCACGACGTGGCGGTCATGAGCCAGTTTCGCGGCTTGGGCCTGAGCCAGAAAATGTTGCAGAAAGTCGAAGAAATTTCCCGCCAGCGCGGCTGCTGCAAAATCACTCTGGAAGTGCTGGAAGGCAATGCCATTGCGCAGCAGTCGTACCGCAAGTTCGGCTTCGCGCCGGGCATGTTTGATCCGGATCACGGGCGGATGCTGTTCTGGATCAAGAATTTGCAGGCCTGAAAAGCCCCTCACCCTAACCCTCTCCCGGAGGGAGAGGGGACTGATCGAGTTGATCGCAAGAGCTACGTCGACATCAAGTACCGAGCCGAACTCAGGTTCTTAAGATCGTGAAGATCGGCTCCCTCTCCCTCGGGAGAGGGCTGGGGTGAGGGGCGAATTCACCACAAATCCCAAGCCGAACAAGCAACCACCCAACCAAAAAAAAGGCGCCCCAAAAGGGCGCCTCAACTGTCATCTCCCGGGCCAGAGCGGAGCCACGGAAGGTCCATCGGTTGCTCGGTCAATCCCGGTCGCGGTACGACTCGGTCACTTGCGCGGTCTGGTCGGCGGGAACGCGAAGTTCTTTCGCATTGGCGTCGCTCTGTTGCGCGCTCTGGCTCTGGTGAACCGGGAAATTGTCGTAGTAATAGCGCATGCGCTCAGCGCCGCCTTCGGCGAAGACGCTGGCAGAACCCAGGGCAAACAGCCCGGCAAGGATGAGGGTAGAGATTTTCATGGTGCCTCCTACTGAACAAGTGGGAGCCGTTTCATCCATGAAGCAAAACTCGAAAGGAGTCTCTGCCGTGCGAATTAACGCGGGGTTAACGCCCGCGCAGGGTGAGTTTTGCAGCATGTTGCAGAGCGCTGGATGCACACCGCGCCAGAGCATGATCGTTCCCACGCTCCGGCGTGGGAATGCCTCAAGGGATGCTCCGCGTTCCAGCTCCCCGAAGGAACGCGGAGCGTCCCGGGCTGCATTCCCACGCAGAGCGTGGGAACGATCAGTGGGAGCGGGTCAGAGCTTCCAGTCGAGACTCACGGTCAGTGTGCGCGGGTCTCCCCAATAAACACCGTTGTAGAAACCGACGTTGTCGTAATACTTCTTGTCGAACAGGTTGTTGACGTTCAGCGACGCCGACAGCTGCCGATCAAACTCGTAACGCGACATCAAATTGACCAGCGTGTAGGCGCTCTGCTTGATCCGAGCTGTTTCCTCGCCATTCCCGACCGGCCGGGTCGAGGTGCCGTACACATCGCTCTGCCAATTCACCGCACCACCGACCGTCAGCGCCTGCCACTCACCTGGCAGGCGATACGCCGTCGACACGCGCAGCAGATTCATCGGCTCATTGGTGTTGCTGCGCTCACTCTCGCCGTTGACCGAATGGGTATAGGTGTAACCGGCGGTCATGTTCCAGCCGCGCAGCACTTCGCCGGAGATTTCGGCTTCAAATCCGTTGACCTTGTTGCCCTTGCCGCCGGATTTGAAGAACTGCTCACGCGTGACCGGATCTGGCGGTGCGGTGTTGTCGACTTCAGCGACGTTGTCCTGCTTGCTCCAGAACAGCGCCGTGGAAACGTTCAAGCGCTCCTGGAGCAAACTGCCCTTGAGACCCAGCTCGTAGTTCTTGCCAACCACCGGGTCGATGTACTGGCGAGTCTTATCGCGGTTGCCTTGGGGTTTGAAGATGTCGGTGTAACTCACGTAGGCCGTGTAGTGCGGCGTCAGGTCGTAGAGCAGTCCGGCGTACGGCGTCCAGATATCGTTCTGTTTCTGGCTTGTGTAATCGACCCCGGACAGTTGGCGGTTGGCATCAAAGCTGTTACTGGTGCTGGACGCTTGCCAACTGCCGTAGCGGCTGCCCAGCACGGCATGCAGTTCATCGGTGAGGCTCAGGCGCGTGGCGATGTAGCCAGCTTTTTGCCGGGTGTCGTCTTTGGAGCCGGTGAGATCTGTGACCGTGTCGCTGAATTTGCCGATGTTGCCCATGTACTTCCAGTCACGAATGGTCCCGTAGTCGCCGGGTTGTGCGCCAGCGAGGGTGTACGGGGAATTCGAACGCCGTTCGGCCTCACCGTAGCCGAACATCATTTCGTGCTCGCGGCCGAACAAGGAGTAGGGGCCTGACACGTTGAAGTCATAAGCCTGCATCTTCTGGGTGCCAATCATGTGCGAGGTATACGCGAGCATGCCGCTGCGGTCGGCCGCAGGAAAACCCGCACCGCCGAAGTACACCTTGCCGTCGGTATCGCTTTGCCGGTGGGTGTAAGCCGCTTTCAAGTGCCAGCCGCCCGCGAGTTGCTGATCAAGGGTGGCGAAGGCGGTTTTGTCTTGCAGCGGCCAGGAACTCCACGACGTCGCCATGTTGGTCGAACGCCCAAGCCCGGCCTTGCTGCCATCGGCATTCCAATAGGGCACGGTGCCCCAGGACGAACCCTGTACGTGCTTGTTCTGATAGTCGTAACCCACCGCGAGCACGGTTGAGTCGGTCAGGTCCGCTTCGAGCACGCCATAACCGACCTCGCGCTGCAGCGCGTATTTGTCCTTGATCGACTGGCTGTCGCGATAAGCCAGCACGCTGCGCCCACGCAAGCGGCCATCGAACGCCAGCGGCCCGCCGACATCCACGTAGCTGTAGTAATTGTCGTAGCTGCCGCCACTGACCCCGGCCAGCGCCTGCCATTGCGCGGTCGGACGCTTGCGTACCATGTTGATCGTCGCCGATGGATCGCCGGCCCCGGTGGTCAGCCCCGTCGCCCCACGAACCACTTCGATGCGGTCGTAGATAATCGTGTCCGAATCAGATTTCATGCGATCGAAGGTATTGAGCATCCCGTCAATCTGGAAGTTATTGATCGCATAGCCGCGCGACGAATAACTGACCCGATCCGAATCCAGGTGCTGCACCACCACGCCGGTGGTCTGGCGCATGGCCTCGGACAACGTACCGAGTTTGAAATCATCCATTTGTTGGCGTGTGATCACCGAGACCGATTGCGGAGTTTCCTTGATCGACAGATTCAACCGCGTCGCGGTGTTCATCGCACCGGTGGTGTAGGACTCGGTATTTTCGGTGGTGGTGCCCAGGCCTTGGGCGGTGACGCTGGTCGCCGCCAGTTCAAGCGCCGAACCAGTCGGTGAAGGTTGCTCTTCAGTCTGGTTTTGCGCCAGCAGATCAGGGCTGATCGCCGCGCCGCAGAGGCCGAGCGTTAGGGTCATAGAACGGGTAATGGGCGCGAGCATCGCAGCCGACTCCTTGTCTTCGAAGGGAAAATTCCGTTGGTTCAAAGACGAAGGGTGGGGCGGGGATTTAGGCTTAAACGAGAAATATTGTTATTTGTAAATGTGTCGGGGGCTAAAAAAAGGGGCCGCTGTGGCCCCTTCGGTTTACTGCTCTGTCGCTTGCGCAACATTCGCTGCGGGCTTTTTCGGCTTCATCAGGCTGAAGTCGATCAACGCCCGTTGTGCGGTCTGGTACGGGTCGCCGATCAACAACGGCCGTTCCTTGAAGCTGTCGCTGACCAGGCTCTTGCTGCGGTCGAGTTCGTCGAAGCTCAACCCGGCCATGTCGGCCCAGGTGTGGATCAGGTGCGAGCTGCTGTAAGGGCGGTCGAGGTCGCCGGCAAAATTCCAGTCGTGGTTTTCCTTCCACTTTGGCGAGGCCCAGGCCATGAACGGTATGGTGTACATCGGCGCGGTCGGTTTGTTTTCGTTACGGCCGAGCGTCTTGTGACCAACCGAGTCGAACACGTCTTCACCGTGGTCCGAAAGGTACAGCAGAAAGCCGTTCGGATCGGATTTGGCGTAATCCTTGATCAGGCTCGACACGACGAAGTCGTTGTACAGCACCGCATTGTCGTAACTGTTGTAGGTCGGCACCTGATCGTCACGCACCCCGGCCGGCACGCCGTCGCGGCCCTTGAACTTGTCGAAGGTGGGCGGATAACGATACTGGTAGCTCATGTGCGTACCGAGCAGATGTACGACGATCAGCTTGCGCGGTGCGGCGTCGGCCAGGGCCTTGTTGAACGGCTCGATGACGTCGCCGTCGTATTGCGCGGCGTTCTGGTTGCGGTTGTTGTTGAGGTACACCTGCTCGTCGGCCTGTTCGGAGAAGGTCGTGAGCATGGTGTTGCGCTTGGTCATGGTCTGTTGGTTGGTGATCCAGAACGTCTTGTAGCCGGCCTGTTTCATCACGCTGACCAGCGATGGCGTCGACAGGTACAGATCCGGGTGCAGTTCGTCAGCGAAGGTCAGCACCTGCTGCAGCGCTTCGATCGTGTACGGGCGCGGGGTGACGACGTTGTCGAACACCGCCAATTGATCCTTGAGCTTGTCCAGTTCCGGCGTGGTGTTGCGCGGATAGCCGTAGAGGCTCATGCGCTGGCGGTTGGTCGATTCGCCGATCACCAGCACCAGGGTCTGCGGCTGATCGCCCGAGGCATCCTTCAGGTTTTTCAACGGTGGGATCTTGCTGACGTTGTGCAGCATGCCCTGCATGTCGGCGAGGGTTTCCTGATAGCGGTGATAGGCCACCACCATCTGCCACGGCACGGCCGGCTCGATGCGGGTTTCGAATTTTTCAAAACCTTGTTCAAAGGTACCCATGCGCAAGGTCTGCTTGACCAGCGGGTAGCCGATCACGGCAATCAGGATCGCCATCGCTGCGACGAAGGCGCGGCCACGCGGCATGTATACCGGGCGCAGACGGGTCCACAGGAAGTACGCGAACGCGGTATGCGCAAGGAACGCCGGGACCATCCACCAGGCGAAATACTGCGTCATGTATTCGCCGGCTTCGGACACGTTCGACTCGAACATGATGAAGATGACGCTTTGCGAGAATTCCTGCTCATAGATGAAGAAATAGCCAAGGCTGGCCATCGAGCAGGCCCACAGCACCACACCGATGATCGCCGCGAGCAACTTGGTGCGCTTGGGGAACAGCAGCATCGGCGCCAGCCAGATTGCGCTCATGACGAAGGCCTGACGGAACCCGGTGAAGCCCGAGGTGCCGGTCAGTTGAATCAGCAGTTGGGTGATACCCGAGAAGTACCAGAAGAATACGAACAGCCAGAGAAGTCCGGCCCAATCAAAACCTGTCGCAGTCGTTGTGCTGCGTTTGAACAATGCCATTCGGCGCTCCAGCTCTGGTTACAACCACCGCCGGAACATCCGTGATACCGACGAACGGAGGCCGTACACGCAGGTACGGCCAGAATGCGGCGCAGTATCACCAAGCCGATGTGAAAAGTTTGTTATTCGACGCACGTTCAGCCCGCTAAGGGGCAGGGGCATCATGCCGGGAACAGCGGCTGCTGTTCCCGATACAGGCGGGGATCAGGCGTGGGGGTGACGCTGAACAACCGGCAAGGGTTGCGGCTGCGAGCCCTGGGTCAACAGGCGCAACTGCGCCAGCTCTTGCTTCAACTGGTCGCGTTCGTCTTTCAACTGACGCAACTCGTCACGACGGATTGTGACGTACAGGGTTTGTGGCGGCATTGCTGTGTGTACTGTGCCCATTGCTCACCTCGCAAATGGCGTGCATCAACTGTAAGCCACCCCTGATCTGAGGTGGTGACTTACTATCGGCGCCAATTTTGATTTCTTTTGCCCATTTATGGAACTTTTTTATTTTTCATGGTCGGTGTGTCTTCGGCACGATTTGCGGCGTTATCAGTCTGGATCGGGCACAATGCCCGGAAACTTCATCGCAACGCTCTGGACTAACCTCCATCAGTCGCGTTGGGCTATAACCAATGACACATATTTATTTGTAGTAAGGAGCATCAGCACATGCAACTCGGGATTATTGGACTGGGCCGCATGGGCGGCAATATTGCGCGACGTCTGATGCTCAACGGTCACACCACCGTTGTTTACGACCGCAATACCGCTTTCATCGATAACCTGGTCGCCGAGGGCTCCACTGGCGTCGCCGATCTGCCGGCACTGGTTGCCGGGCTGGCCAAGCCGCGCGCGGTCTGGGTCATGCTGCCGGCCGGCGCACCGACCGAAGACACCATCAACACCCTGAGCGATCTGCTCGAAGCTGGCGATACCATCATCGACGGCGGCAACACCAACTATAAGGATGATATCCGCCGGGCCAAAACCCTGGCCGAGAAGGGCCTGCATTACATTGACGTCGGCACCTCCGGCGGCGTCTGGGGCCTGGAGCGTGGTTATTGCATGATGATCGGTGGCGATGCCGACACCGTGCAGCGCCTCGACCCGTTGTTCGCCGCACTGGCGCCGGGCATGGGGGACATCCCGCGCACCAAGGACCGCAAGTCCGATGACCACCGCGCCGAGCACGGTTACATCCATGCCGGCCCTGCCGGTGCCGGGCACTTTGTGAAGATGATTCACAACGGTATCGAGTACGGCATGATGGCCGCGTTCGCCGAAGGCTTCGACATTCTCAAGACCAAATCCAGCGAACGCCTGCCGGAAGATCAGCGTTTCGATCTGAACGTGGCCGACATTGCCGAAGTCTGGCGTCGCGGCAGCGTGGTCTCGTCCTGGTTGCTCGACCTGACCGCCGATGCGCTGGCCAGCGACCCGAAACTCGACGGTTTCTCCGGTTCCGTGGCCGACAGCGGCGAAGGCCAATGGACCATCGAGGCGGCCATGGAGCAAGCGGTGCCGGTGCCGGTGCTGTCGAACTCGCTGTTCTCGCGTTACCGTTCGCGCGGGCAGGGCACCTTCGGCGACAAGATTCTCTCCGCGCAGCGCTTCGGCTTCGGCGGCCATGTGGAGACAGCGAAGAAATGACCCGAACGATCCGCAGAAAGTCCAAGGCAGAACCCGCACCACCGACCACGCTGTTTCTGTTCGGTGCCCACGGCGACCTGGTCAAGCGCTTGCTGATGCCGGCGCTGTACAACCTCAGTCGCGACGGCTTGCTTGACGACAATCTGCGGATCGTCGGCGTTGACCACAACGCAATTACCGATGAAGCCTTCGCGCAAAAGCTCGAAGACTTCATTCGCAGTGAAGCGGCGGCCAAGGTCGGCAAGGGCGGTCAGATGCTTGACCCGGCTTTGTGGGCCAAGCTCGCCAAAGGTATCAGCTACGTCCAGGGCGACTTTCTGGACGACAGCACCTATTCAGCACTGGCGGCGAAAATCGCCGACAGCGGCACCGGCAATGCGGTGTTCTACCTGGCCACCGCGCCGCGTTTCTTCAGCGAAGTCGTGCGCCGCCTCGGCGCTGCGAAACTGCTCGAAGAAACTCCCGAATCATTCAGAAGGGTGGTGATCGAGAAGCCGTTCGGCTCCGACCTGCAAACTGCCGAAGCGCTGAACGCCTGTTTGCTCAAGGTGATGTCCGAGAAGCAGATCTATCGGATCGACCACTATCTGGGCAAGGAAACCGTGCAGAACATTCTGGTCAGCCGGTTCTCCAACAGCCTGTTCGAAGCGTTCTGGAACAATCACTACATCGACCACGTGCAGATCACCGCCGCCGAAACCGTCGGTGTCGAGACCCGTGGCAGTTTTTACGAACACACCGGCGCACTGCGCGACATGGTGCCCAATCACCTGTTCCAGCTGCTGGCGATGGTCGCCATGGAGCCGCCGGCCGCCTTTGGCGCCGATGCCGTGCGCGGTGAGAAAGCCAAAGTGGTGGGGGCGATTCGTCCCTGGTCGATCGAAGAAGCGCGGGCCAACTCGGTGCGCGGCCAGTACAGCGCCGGCGAGATCGACGGCAAGCCGTTGAACGGCTATCGCGAAGAAGCCAATGTCTCGCCGGACAGCACCACGGAAACCTACGTGGCGCTTAAGGTGATGATCGACAACTGGCGCTGGGTCGGCGTGCCGTTCTATCTGCGCACCGGCAAGCGCATGAGCGTGCGCGACACCGAGATCGTCATCTGCTTCAAACCGGCGCCGTATGCGCAGTTCCGCGACACCGAAGTCGACGAGTTGCAGCCGACCTACCTGCGCATCCAGATCCAGCCCAACGAAGGCATGTGGTTCGACCTGCTGGCCAAGCGGCCGGGGCCGGCGCTGAACATGGCCAACATCGAGCTGGGATTTGCCTACAAGGACTTTTTCGAAATGCAGGCCTCGACCGGCTACGAAACCCTCATCTATGACTGCCTGACCGGCGACCAGACGCTGTTCCAGCGCGCTGACAACATCGAGAACGGCTGGCGTGCCGTGCAACCGTTCCTTGATGCCTGGCAGCAGGATGCCAGCGTGCAGCAATACGCGGCCGGCGAAGACGGCCCGCAGGCCGCCGAAGATCTGCTGACTCGCGATGGTCGCGTCTGGCATGGCCTCGGATGAGTGACGTGCCGAAACAACCCATCCGTTTTCTGCTCAGCGATATGGACGGCACGCTGTTGTTGCCCGATCACACTTTGAGCCAGCGCACCATCGACGCGGTGCGGTCGCTGCGTGAGGCGGGCGTGCTGTTCAGCCTTGCCACCGGCCGGCCGCCGAAAGCCATGTTGCAGCAGATCGAAGCCCTTGGCGTCGATTTGCCTACTGCCGCGTTCAATGGCGGCACCATCGTCAAGCCGGATGGCACTCTGTTGGCCGCGCATTACCTGCCGGCCACCACGGCGCTGATCGCGCTGGCGTTGTTCGCCGATCAGCCGGACGTCGAAGTCTGGGTGTTCAGTGGCGGCGACTGGTTGCTCAAGGATCCGCACGGGCCGATGGTCCCGCGCGAGCAGCACGGCCTCGGCTATCCGCCGGTGGTTGTAGAGAGTTTTGAGCCGTATCTGGAAAGGATCGACAAGATCGTCGCCACCAGCCACAACACTGAGTTGTTGATCGAACTCGAGGCGCAGCTGCTGCCCAAGGTCAATGGCATGGCCCAGGTGTCGCGTTCGCAACCGGTATACCTGGACGTCACCGCGCTCGAAGCCAACAAAGGCACGGCGCTGACGACGATTGCCGAATACCTTGGCGTGCCGCTGGAGCAAACGGCGGCAATCGGCGATGGCGGCAATGACCCGGCAATGTTCAAGTGTGCAGGCCTGTCGATTGCCATGGGCCAGGCGGAGGAGGCGGTGAAGCGCCAGGCGGATGTGGTGACCGCGGCCAACACCGAAGACGGCGTAGCACAGGCGATTGAGAAGTACATCCTCCCTCGCTGAGCCTACCCAAAAACAAATGCAGGAGTGAGCCTGCTCGCGATAGCGGAGTATCTGCCCCCTTTGCGGGTCTGACACACCGCTATCGCGAGCAGGCTCACTCCTACAGGGATCTGCGTCTGAAATCAGATAGGGGAGCCAGCAGTCTGGCCCCCACAAAATCGGTCAGAGCCAGTAGCTCACCGCATACCAGCCCAGCCCACCCATCACCACGGTATACGGCACCGCCATCCACACCATCCGTCCGTACGACAAACGCACCAGCGGTGCAATCGCCGAGGTCAACAGGAACAGAAACGCCGCCTGACCGTTCGGTGTCGCCACGCTCGGCAGGTTGGTGCCGGTGTTGATCGCGATGGCCAGCGTTTCGAAATGCTCACGGCTCATGTGCCCGGCCAGGAATGCCTGCTTCACTTCGGTGATGTAAATCGTCGCGACGAACACGTTGTCGCTGATTGCCGACAGCAAGCCGTTGGCAATGAACAGCATGCCCGGCTGCTGCTCGACCGGCAGCGCCAGTACCCACTGAATCAATGGTGCGAACAGCTGCTGATCGTGGATCACCGCCACCACCGCAAAGAACACCACCAGCAACGCGGTGAACGGCATGGCATCCTTGAACGCGCTACCCAGACGATGTTCGTCGGTGATGCCGGTAAACGCGGTGATCAATACAATCACCATCAAACCGATCAGACCGACCTCAGCGACATGCATGGCCAGGCAGGCGATCAGGATCAACGCCGCAGCGCCTTGCACCAGCAGTGCCGCGCGTTGGCGCGGGGTGCGTTCGGCGTTGTCTTCGGCGGCGTAATCGGCCAATACGTTGCGCACGTTGTCCGGCAGCAATGTGCCGTAGCCAAACCAGCGCAGCTTCTCCAGCAATACGCAGGTGATCAGACCCGCAGCCAGCACCGGCAGCGAAACCGGCGCAACCTTGGTGAAGAACTCGCCGAAGTGCCAGCCCATCTCATGACCGATCAACAGGTTCTGCGGTTCGCCAACCAGCGTGCAGACACCGCCCAGCGCAGTACCGACTGCGCCGTGCATCAACAGGCTGCGCAGGAACGCGCGGAATTGCTCAAGATCGTCGTGGTGCAGTTTCGGCAGATTCTCGTCGTCAGCGATTTCACTGTCCTTGCGCGGATCGTTGCCCGACGCGACGCGGTGATAGACCGAATAGAAGCCTACACCGGCGCTGATGATGACCGCCGTTACCGTCAGCGCATCAAGGAACGCCGAGAGAAAGGCCGAAAGAAAGCAGAACATCAACGCCAGCACCGCTTTTGAACGCACACCCAGCAGCAGCCGCGAAAACAGAAACAGCAGCAAGTCCTTCATGAAATAGATGCCGGCCACCATGAACATCAGCAGCAGGATCACCGGGAAGTTGTGCACCAGTTCATCGTAGAGCGCCTGCGGCGTGGTCATCTTCAGCAGCAGCGCTTCAACCAGCAGCAAGCCGCCGGGCATCAACGGGTAACACTTGAGCGCCATGGCAAGGGTGAAGATGAACTCGATCACCAACAACCAGCCAGCCGCCACGGGGCCGATGCTGAACAGCACCACGGCATTGAGGATCAGGAAGCCAACGATGGTCGCCTTGTACCAGCGTGGCGAATGCCCGAGAAAGTTTTGCGCGAACGCCTGGGTCATCGAACCGGACATCGGTTGCTCCTTTTTTATAGAAGCGCGCAAGTTGCCGGATGTGTCGAGGAAGTTCAAGGTGTAACTGGTTTTTACCTCTGTCCCTGGTTTGTGTGGCCGCGCCGGGAAAAGCGGGAACAACGGAGGCCGACCGGGTCATGATCCGGCCGGCCTTTATGCGTTTATCCCAGTTTCGAGGAAATTACCCTGATTGCCCAAGGCGAGGAGAGTCTGCCTAGGTCGGATCGCAGCCGGAAAGTATGAACAAGGTTTTCCTCCAGACCCTCGATCGTGGCGAAGTAGACACCGTTATGGTTAGCGGCGAACGGCACGAGGTCATTGTGATAATCGACAACCCAGCCGGTTTCGCCTGGGTTCGCTGTGCCGACCAATGTTAGCGTTCTGTCGGTTGTAGACTCGTGATTCCCGATCAATCGAAAGTTTTCATTGCCCAGGATGAACTGGATGCTAAGCAACGCGCGTTGCTTTATGTGCACTTGCCAAGGGGATGATTGCTGCCCGTTTGGCTCCCGTGCGATGAAGTTCTGGGTGCCTGTGTCGAGGTCTTTGAGATTGGCACTCCAATGTCCGTTTGGATCGACGTTAAGGAGTTTCACAACTGTACCGTTATTTACCAGCTCCACGACTTTTCCTGGCGTGGCGACGCCGGTGAAATTCAGTTCAGTATGAAATGTGGTTTCACCGTTACCAATGATCTTGCCATCAGGGCCGTACACCGATTCGATTGAAAGCGTTTCTTTCACATCCACATTGATGATCCACATCGCTGACTGCTGGCCATCGGTCGTTTTAACGCGATAAACATGAAGACCTCGTCTCTGGTTAACTAGCAGTGCGCTGAAATGACCATTTACATCTACATTTACGGGAGGGTGCACCGGAATCCCATCATCCAGTATCTCCGCGAATTGATCCGGCTGCGCCGAACCAATGAAAGACAAATCACCGTTAGTGGTAGTGCCCTCTGATGGAATGAATTCCCCGTCGCCGTTAGTAACGGAATGGATACGGGGAGCATCAAGCTCCATTTTCTCCGGCGCAAGTTGAATGTTTGTCCGATGTTTGGACGGGGTTACTAAATCGTTCATAGCAAAATTCCTTTTTCTGGATAGCGCGCAGCGATTTGTGCGTCCGGCTATCTGATGCCCGATCAAACTCGCCGTCTACTGTCAGAAATTACAGGTCCATGGGTATTCCCGACCAACGGTAAGGCTCCTCCGCCTACTGATCGAGATACCGCACAACCACCGCCCGATAATTCCCATCCAGCGAAAACCCGCCCACCAGAATCGCGCCATCCGCCTGCACGGCGACTGAATTGGCCGAATCCAGACTCCGTCCCAGACGTGTGCGCAGCCAGCCATTGCCATCGCCGAACGCGGGATCGAGGCTGCCGTCGCTTAAATAGCGCGCAACGATGAAGTCCGCTTCTACGCCGCCGATGGTTGCACCGACTGCGATCATCCGACCGTCCGGCAAATGCTGAGCGGTGCTCCACTGGCAACCGCTGTGGCCGATGTGCAGAAGCTGTGGTTGACCACCATGACTGTGGATGTCCGGTCGGCCGTTCGAGTGCAGGGTGAAGGACAGGCAACGGATGGGATCGCGGCTGCTGCCGAAACAGTGCAGTGCATCGTGCGTATCGAGAACGCGACTGACTTGAACACTTTTGTTCTCAGCCTTGAACGCCATAAAGCCGTCCACGGCGAAACACTCATCGAGACGGCCGTCGGGCAGGTAACGCGCGAGCAAGCCTTCCTGGGAAGATCGATGGAGCCGGCGACCACGATTCGGCCGTCCTTTTGCAACAACAGGCTGCTCAGCCAGGTGTTGAGCAATAAATGACGGATCATCACAAAGCCGCGCCCATTGAAGGTGTCGTCCAGACCGCCGTCGGGCATGAGGCGAATCAGCATGCCGGCATGGTCGGCCAGTTCAAAATGATGGTTGGCGATCAACAGAATTCGCCCGTCGTCCTGCACGGCGACGTCGCAGGCTTCGGCCCCCGGCACGCCCGGTGGCAGCCAGGCATCGCGGCTGCCCATGGACAAATCGCCCGGTAGGCGTACTACCTGACGGCCGTTGTCGCCAAAGGACACGTCCGGTTGGCCGTTGGCAGCGAACAAGGCCAGCGCGGGGAGAGTGCGATGGGCGTTTTCGTAATGCAGGCCAGCCAGCAGAATGCGCCCGTCCGGCAGTACTTTGACTTTGCCACCGGTGGCCTCGAAACCGTGGGCAAAGGTATCGATGACGCTGCCGTGCACGCCAAAGGTCAGGTCTGCCGAGCCATCGGGCAGCATGCGCGCCAAACCAAATCGGCTGCCGCCAGCGTCGCAGACTTTCGCCGCAATCAGAATTCGCCCTTGGGCATCGAGGGTGATGTCTTCACTCAGGCTGGACACGCTGCCCGCAAAGTACACCTGAGCGATGCCCTGAGTGCCAAAGGTTTTATCGAGCTGCCCGGATCGAGGCGTAAACGACGGCGATACCGTCGTCGGTACGGCCGGCAACGCAAAAGTGTTCAGGGTGGACATGCACGCATCTCCTTGCGAGTTGACCATGACCGCGAACCGGATGGCTAACTGCACGAGGGGAACATTCAATCCCTGAACCGGGAGAAGTACAACTGTAAGAACTAACGGATGGACGGTCACACTGTGCCAGAACAGTGTCTTTTTGAACCAAAAGAAAGCCGACCAAGCAATTAAGCCTGGTCGGCATGAAAAGAATTATACAGGCAGGTGGAAGTTTACAAGGTTGCAACTAAGCGCAGAAGCGAATGACTTCGAAGTCACCCGCACGAACTGCCTCTCAGTGTGGCATCGACCACGATTGCAGGCTGTAACCTTCTTCGCTGAGTTCTGCGCGAGCCTGCTGCAGCAGTTGCTCGAGTTGCGCCGGGTCGGAGTAGGCGCTGCTTGGAATCTGTTTGCGGCCGATGTGCGAGTTGGTCCGGTCGACGACGGTCAGGCTCAGTTCGCCATTGCCGTCTTGCGGCGCCCAGGCCACGCAGTGGAAAGGTTTGAAGGCGTGGTTGGCAATCAGAAGAGCTTCGTTGATACGGAGCGGGGCGGTCATGGGGTCTTCTCTCTGTCGTGCCCAATCAAATGATGTGCCGTCGGTTGGGCTTACCGTTCGGCTGGTTACTTGTACTGATGCACGCAACCCTTGAACGGGTCACACCTGAAACAAAGAAATTTCAAAGTTTCTTTCAAATCCTGCTTTGAAGCGGTCTTTTGAAAGCTCGGTGAAAGCTTCTGATAACCAACTAAGTCGATAGCTTACTAACAACTCGCTTTCTTATAACCGGTTTAACTGGACGCCTATAAGCAATCGATACAAGAGGCTGTCAAAATCTTGCTAGTGTTACAGTCGGGACTGCCAAATGACTGTTTTTTCAATCATTTCCTTTATTTGGCGCCAAGGAACAGTCATGAGCGAAGCGCCTGCGTTACGACGTTTACTGGTGGTCGATCCGTGCGACGACTGCCACCGCTTATTGCCCGGATTACGCGCGGTTGGCTGGGATGTCGACAGTTGTTCATTGGAGAATGCCGCCGAGCGCAGTTGTGACATCGGCTTGCTGCGATTACAGCCGTTTCACCTCGAACGCCCCGAAGCGGTCAAAGAGCTGATCAGCCGCAGCGGCACCGAATGGATCGCCGTGCTCAATCAGGAAGTCCTGCGTTTGCAAAATGTCGGTGACTTCGTCTGTGAATGGTTTTTCGACTTTCACACCTTGCCGTTCGACGTCTCGCGGGTCCAGGTTACCCTCGGCCGTGCGTTCGGGATGGCGCGATTGCGCGGGCAGGGCACGATTCATGTCGACCAGCCCGAGCACGAGCTGCTGGGCGACAGCAAACCGATTCGCGAACTGCGCAAGTTGCTCAGCAAACTGGCGCCCACTGAATCGCCGGTTCTGATTCGCGGCGAAAGCGGTACTGGTAAAGAACTGGTCGCACGCACATTGCACCGTCAGTCCCAGCGCCACAGCAAGCCCTTCGTGGCGATCAATTGCGGCGCCATCCCTGAGCATCTGATTCAATCGGAATTGTTCGGCCACGAAAAAGGCGCGTTTACCGGCGCGCATCAGCGCAAGGTCGGGCGCATTGAAGCGGCCAATGGCGGCACGCTGTTTCTCGACGAGATCGGCGATCTGCCTTTGGAGCTGCAAGCCAATCTGTTGCGCTTTCTCCAGGAAAAACACATCGAGCGCGTCGGCGGCAGTCAGCCGATTCCAGTGGATGTGCGGGTGCTGGCGGCGACCCACGTCGACCTTGAAGCGGCGATCGAGAAAAAACTTTTTCGTGAGGATCTGTATTACCGCCTCAACGTCCTGCAAGTGGTGACCGCACCATTGCGTGAGCGACACGGCGATCTGTCGATGCTGGCCAATCACTTTTCGCACTTTTACAGCCACGAAACCGGACGGCGTCCGCGCAGCTTCAGCGAAGACGCGCTGATCGCCATGGGCAAGCACGACTGGCCGGGCAATGTCCGCGAACTGGCCAACCGCGTGCGCCGTGGACTGGTGTTGGCTGAAGGGCGACAGATCGAAGCCCGCGATCTGGGGCTGATCAGTCAACACTCGATCGCCACGCCGATGGGTACCCTCGAAGATTACAAGACCCGCGCCGAACGCCAGGCGCTGTGCGACGTATTGAACCGGCACAGCGATAACCTCAGCGTTGCGGCGAAAGTGCTCGGCGTGTCGCGGCCGACGTTTTATCGGTTGTTGCACAAGCATCAGATCCGCTAGGGCGGGCAAACAACAAAGGCCCGTTGCGAGGTGATCGCAACGGGCCTTTGTTGTTTGACGCACCCTTAGAAGTAATACGGAAATTTCAGGCTGAAAGAAAAATCCGGTGCGTCGTCGGTCATGCCCAGCGACAGGTTGGGCACGATGGTCAGGTTGTCGGTGGCGGCGATGGTCATGCCGATATTGAAATAACCGGCGTTGGCGTCGCTGGAGATCACCGATTCCCAATCGCCGCCGTCCTGTTTCAGCTTGCTTTTGCGCTGCACCAGGTCGGACACCGAGAACGACATGCTCATCTTCTCGTTCAAGGCAAAAGCGATACCGGCGCCGATCTGGAAGCTGTCGCCGATGCGCACCTTGCCCGGGGTTTTCTGGTTGACGGTGGAACTGATGTCGTCGAACGATTCCTCCAGGTTGTGGGTGTACGACAGGCTGCCGAACAGCACCGCCGGGTCGAAGGTCTTGACCAGCGAGATGCCCGGCGTGATCGACCAGACGCCGTTGCCGGTGGGCAGGGTGTCGGGCACGAACAGGTTCGAGTTGGCGTCGGTCTGGCGCAGTTTGATACCGAACGGGTCCTTGCCTGTCGGCGCCTTGACGCGCAGGGTCACGACGGCGTCCGGGGTGTTGACCGACTCGTCGAGGAATTTGTAGGCGATGCCGAAGTTGACGTCGCCAATGGTTGGGTCTTTGGTCACGGTTTCTTCGGTGGTCACCCCGGCTGCGCCCTGATTGCCACCGCCGGACTGGTAAGTCGATTCGCGGTACACCACCGGCACGTTCAGGTCGAACTGCCAGCGGTTGTCGAAGTTGTAGCGGCCGGTGAGATCGAGGGTCCAGGTGTCAGCCTTGATCCGGTCGAGGTTGATGTTGCCGAGAAAGATCGAGTCCAGTGCCAGGAAGCCGTTGAGGATCAACTGGCGAGTGTCATAGCGCGAATAGGTGACCCCGGTTTCGAAACTGAATTTGCCGCCCCCGAAAAAGCCGCTGGCTTCGTCGTACAGGTTGGAAACGCTTTGCGCCGGTTGCGAATCATCGGCCAGCGATTGCCCGTAGGATGCGCCACTGCCCCCGGCAGCGCCTCCCGATGCAGCGGCCGCACCGGTGCCGGTGGCGGCTCCGGTGGCGACGCGATTGCCTTTCATGTCCGACGGCGATTTGGCCAGGCGTTTTGGTGGTGGGGCGGCGGGTTGTTCTTCGACCTGACGGACCCGTTGTTCAAGGACTGCCAGGGCTTGTTGTTGTACTTCGTATCGTTGTTTCAGTTCCAGAAGTTCCCGTTTCAGGGCTTCTACATCGGCGTCGGGCGCTGCTTGCAGCACCGCCGCCGGGAGAAGGGTACTCAAACACACTGCGGCACGCAGTGATACTGATCGATACATGAATAAGCCGTCCCTTTAAGCCCAATGATCGAGACTCAGCGTAGTTCAATATCCGATACTGCGTAGGGCCCCGAGTTGGGTCAGGTTGCAGTCCAGTGCACCGGCGCTTCTGCCGTTATTGTTGAGTACGACGTTGAGTTGCGTGAGGTTGTTGACCACGTTGGCACTGCCCAGCAGGCGGGTGTTTTGCAGCAGGCCACCCTGGGCGACTTGTTGCAATGCAGTGCCCTGATTACCGCTGGCCTGAATGGCCATTTGCACGCCGCCGCCATTGGCCGACACCGCGACGCTGCCAGCGCCGTTGCTGCCAGTGATGGTCTGCCCGGCGACGAGCGCCTGGCCCTGCGATGGCACCAATGCCGGCGCCTGACTGGCTTCGCTGACGTTGATTGCGACGTTGTTGTGGGCGGTGTTGCCATCGCCGGCGGCGCGCACGCTTTGCGTCACGCCTTGCGTGCTGTTGAGGCCGGCGCCACCGATCACGGTGCCTGTTCCCAGTGTTGGCGTGCTGCCATTGCCCGACTCCTTGATGGTCGAGACATAGAATTCCGGTTTGACGGTGGCGGCCTGGACCTGCATCGAGGTGGCCGCGCCGATCAGGTCGCCGCTGGCGTTGCGCCAGGTGCTGCTCATGACAATGCCGAAGCTGATGATCCGCCCCGGCATGACGTACCGACCGCGAAGCTCGGCAAGCTCCTGGTCCTTGATTTCGATGGGTTTGAATCCGGCATGGGCAAAGCCTGACGCTCCCGCTGCCAGGCAGGCGGCGGCCAGCCAGTATGAGGTTTTCATCTGCTGCTCCCGGGACATCCAGTCCCATTCTCTAACTCGGCGATTAAAAGAAGTCGCTCTGAATGAACCCGAAGTCCATCAATTCCGCATCTTTGACCGGGTTGAAACCGTCCAGCGAATTCTTCGCCGTCAGCGGCACGGGAGGGCTGCGCAAGGCGTTGGCCTTGTCGTAACCGGGGCCGACGATGGCAAAGACTATGCCGTTCCAACCTTTGACAAAGTCATCATGCTTGTAGCGTTTGTGGCCGAGAACCGGGTCACCGATGTAGACCCAATCCTTGTCCGAACGCTGCAGCACGACGAAATGCTTGTAGCCGCGAATATCCATCAGAACCACCACCGGAATGGTCACCGCTTCGAGTTTTTCGGGCGGGATCCGGTAACCACGGGCGCGCATGCCGATGCTTTCCACGTAGCGCTTCATATCGAGCATGGAGAAACCTTGCGTACGCACAAGGTCCTGGTCAGCGTTGACCAGCATGCCTTTGATGATGTGCTCCTCATCGACGTCGAGCCAATAGGCCTGGCGCAATACCGTTGCCAGTGCAGCAGCGCCGCAGCTGAAATCGGTTTTCTGTTCGACGATGTCGGCAAACTTGCGCTCACGAATGCTTTGCACGTCCTTGTAGACCAGTACGCCGCCAGGCAGGGCAGCGACGGGCATCTGCGCCGCCTGAGTCAGGCCACACAGACAAAGCAAAGCGAGGAGGGCAGGAGTCCGCATGATCGAATACGCCTTGTGGAACCTGGGAAAAAGCCCCGTTGCCGGGGCTTTCGTTTCGATCGCGCTTACATGCAGGCTTTGCAACCTGCGGCGATGGACAGCGAGTTGCTTTGCTGGTTGCCGACACCGGCCGAGACGTTGGCTCCGCCGTTGCCGGAGAAGTTGTTCATCGAGTTGGTCATGTTGGCGTTGTTGACGACTGGGGTTTTCCAGCCATCTTTGGTCAACACCTGTTGGGTGGTGACGCCAGCGAGGCCAAAACTGCCCACGGCTTCGAACTTGGCTTTCTGATCATCGTTGCCGCCGTGGCCGCCGCCACGGTTACCCCAACCGCCATGGGTTGTCGTCTTCGATGGTCGCAGTGCCTTTGGCTTTGAACGTGCCAGCCGCTGCATAAGTACCGGTAAGGGTGTCGGTTTTGTAAGCCTGCACGCCTTTGTTTTCTACGACCAGGCCAGTGGAGGACTGGTTGGCAGCAGCGGCGGCAGTGGCGACACGGCCACCCGATACAGCGATTGCCAGGTTGTTTTTCTGCTGGTTGAAGTTGCCGGCGCTCACGTTGATGCCGATGTTGCCGGAGCCGTTGTTGCCGGCATTGTTGAGCGTGGCGTTGTTGAACGTGGAGGAGTTTTTCACGTAGTTGTTGTTGTTGACCTGAGTCGCGCTCGAGGCCGCAACAGCATTGCCGAAGATGAAGCTTTCGTCAGCAGTGGCCAGCGCAGCAGCGTTGTCCTGCTGATTGCCGTCGCCGGCGGCAACGTTGGCGCCCATGTTGCCGTTGGAGCCGTTGAGCGAGTCGCTGGCGTTGGCGTTGTTCAGCGTGCCCTGGTTTTTCACCACGTTGCCGTCGCTGTCTTGCGCGTCGAGTACAGCGGCGCCGGCGCCGGCGGTGATCTGCAGCAGTTGTTCAAGATTTGGACCTTGCTGGCCGTGACCGTTGCCGTGGCCATTGCCATGCCCGTTACCATGACCGTTGTTGTCATCACGGCCGCCAGCCTGTGCTGCGATTGCCATCACTGCTGCGAGTGCGAAAACCAGTGGTTTGAGAGCCATTGTAGGTTTCATGGTGTTTCTCCATCGTGCTTATTAGTTGGGTTAAGTGTTGTTACTTTTCCACTTGCACTTTGTATGGGTCAGTCTGCGACCCGGATGCTCAGGGTGTTGGCCATTCGGTTCCCCACCCCGGCACTCTGGTTCACCTGGATAACCCCGCGGCTGCCGGTGAAGGCCTGATCACTTGTGGTGACCTGGCGACTGCCGGGTGAGGTACCAGTTGCTCCTGAGCTGGGTAAAAACGCCACGTTCTGTTGCGAAAGGGCGCTGTCGTCAACGCTCTGCGGGGCAGCACTGATGCTGATCCGCGTGACGTTGGCCATTTGGTTGTTGGCGCCGGCGCCCTGGTTCACACCGAGGATGCCGTTGCCATTGCTGAAAGCGTTGCCGCCGATGTTGGCGCTCGCGTCGATGGCGCGGCTGGCAGGCGTGTCGATTTTCTGCATGACCTGGGTGGTCGCGTGGGACTCGGTGCCAATGGCGATCGCCTTGGTGTTGGCTTGCTGCATCTGGTCACCGGCGGCCTGGTTGACGTTGAAATTGCCGCGGTATTGCGTGCCGGAATCCTGAAGGTTGGCGCGGTTGACCGTGTTCGGATCAGCCATGGCGCTGGTGCAGCCGAGCAGGGCGAGAAGCAGCAGGGTGCGATTCATTTCATTGGCCTCCGGCCATGCGGGTCAGAGGCGCCAGACCGGTGCTCATGGCACGGTTGACCGTGTTGGAGATCGAGCTACCGGCACCGCCGCCGCTGCCGACACGCATGCCGGGCAGACCGTTCTGTTTGGTCAGGGTGTTCATGCCGGGCAGGTTCGAATTGGGCGTGGTGATGTTGCCGCGAATCGAAGAGCCGCTGGCCACGCTGGCGAAATCGCCGTCGCTCAGTTCAGTGCTGCCGACGGTCTGATTGATGCGTGCCGAAGGGTTGGCGTTGACCGTGGTCGGGTAGGGGTCTTTGCCGCCATTGCGCCCGATCGGGATGGGCTGAACGTCGCGTTGAAGGACGATCACGCCATTGCCTTGGGCCTGCACGCTGAGGCTGATCACCGCGCTGGCTGCCGATCCGATCAGCACAAGACAGGTCAATCCGGTTTTGAAAGTCCCCACGGCTGCAATTCCTTCTTCAACGGGCTGCCCTTGGTCAGCGTTGTGAAGGAGAGAGCGAAAGCTGTGCCGCTTTTGAAATGTGCTTTTATTTCAGAGTGTTAGTGAAATTTTCGCCTGCGTTGTGCGGGATCTGTTTCATCCCTGATACAGGCGCGTTGGCGCCGAGCTGTCGACTGGCTGAGCGACGCTCTGGAACAAGGCTTGGTGCAATGGTGTTTCAACGTTGAAACAACCGGCATGACAAAGCTGTGAACCGCGTTGAGGTCGGGCTTCTACGTCAGAGAGGGTGTTTCAGGAATGGACACTTGGCCCGTGTTCGGGTCATTCAGCCAGCAAACGCGCAACGGCGGCGAAAGCCTGCGCCCGGCGTTCGGCCCAGTTGCCGGCAATGACTTGCACGGTTTGTTGATGGTCCTCGAGCCATTGGCGAGTCGCCTGATAAAACGCCTGCCGCTCGGCAAGATCCGGCTGGCAGCGCAGGCCATCGTCGGTCCAGTCGACCTGTTCCGGTGACAGCAGCAGATGCAGGTCGTAATGCCGCACCAGCAGTTCGCGCTCCAGCCACGCCGGGCACGCGCCGAACAGCGTCTGGCTCCAGAGCATGTTGCTCAGCAGGTGCGTGTCGAGAATCAGCAGCGCAGGCCGCTGTGCCCGCGCTTGATCTTCCCATTGCAACTGACCGTGAGCGATCTCGGGAATGTCCGCCAGGCAGGTGTCGCGAGGATTGAGCTCGATGAAGCGGCGCACGTATTCATCCACGCGTACACCGCCAAAACGCTGTTGCAGGCCGGCCGCCAGCCAGCTCTTGCCGCTGGATTCCGGGCCGGTCAGCACCACCACCTTCATGTGCGCAGCGCCGGGTCGGCGCGCCATTCGCGATAGCCTTGCACGGCCAGCAAGGTAAACAGCCCATACAACGCAGCGGTGAGGTAAAGCCCTTTATAGAGGAACAACCCGACGAAGATCACATCCAGCACAAACCACAGCGCCCAGCATTGCAGGCGCTTCTGCGCCATCCATAACTGCGCGACCAGGCTGAAACCGGTGAGCGCGGCATCGAGCCAAGGTTGTGCAGCGTCAGTCCAGTGCGCCATGGCCGCGCCAAGCAGCAGACTGCCGAGCGCGCCGACGCCAAGGCCAAGGGCGACGGCGCGAGCGTCCAGCCGCGTCACCGCACGCCCGTCGTGCATCGTCCCGGCGCGGGTCCATTGCCACCAGCCGTAGAGTTGCAGCGCGGCGTAGATCACCTGCAGCAACATGTCCGAATACAGCTTCACTTCAAAGAAGATCCAGCTGTAGAGCAACACCATGACCAGCCCGATCGGCCAGCACCATGGATTCTGTTTGACCGTGAGCCAGACGGCGATCACACCGAGGGCGGCGGCAAACAGTTCGAGCCCGGACATTGAGGATCCTTGGGGGGAATGAAGAAAGGGGCGGATTTTACACAAAAACATGTAGGAGTGAGCCTGCTCGCGATAGCGGTGTGTCAGCGAAACTCACATTGTCTGACACACCGCTATCGCGAGCAGGCTCACTCCTACAAAGGAAGGTGACTAGACGCGAAACTGCCGCAGCAACCCGTTGAGCTGTTCGCTCAGTTGCCCAAGCCGCAAACTCGCCGCGCTCGACTGCTCCGCCGCCAACGCCGTGCTGTGCGAAAGCCCCGCCGCCTGCGTCACGTTCTGATTGATGTCTTCAACCACATGCGCCTGCTGCAACGTCGCGCTGGCAATCGAGGCGTTCAGACCATTTAGATTGCGCAGTGCCTGGCCGATCGCATTGAGGCTGGCGCCGGCAAGCCCCGCCTGTTCGATGGTCAGTTGCGAGGCCTTGCTGCTGTCGCCGATCACTTTTACGGCGGCCTCGGAATGATTCTGCAGACGCTCGATCATCGACTGGATTTCTGCGGTGGACTTCTGCGTACGCTGCGCCAGCAAGCGCACCTCATCGGCCACAACAGCAAACCCGCGACCTTGCTCGCCGGCGCGCGCCGCTTCGATGGCGGCGTTGAGCGCGAGCAGATTGGTTTGCTCGGCAATCGAGCGAATCACTTCCAGCACGCTGCCAATCTGCGTGCTTTCCGCGGCCAGCGTGCGAATCACTTCCACCGCTTGATCAATGGTGCCGGACAGCTTGTCGATCTGTTGCAGGCTGCCGTCAATATTGATCTGGCCCTGTTGCGCCTGCGCTTCGGCATCACGCATTTCGGCGGCGGCGTGCTCGGCGTTTTTCGCCACATCCTGCACGCCATAGGTCACTTCGTTGATCGCCGTGGCCACCAGTTCCATCTGCTGCGACTGCTGCTGACTGCGTTGCTGCGCCTGCGACGCGTCGTTGCCCAGCTCGCTGGAGGATTGACCCAGGGCACTGGCCGAGACCTGCAAGTCGCCGATCACCCGGCGCAATTTCGCGGTAAACGCGTTGAAGTGGTGGGCCAGTTCGGTGACTTCGTCTTTGCCGTGGGTATCGAGGCTGCGGGTCAGGTCGCTTTCGCCGCTGGCGATGTTGGCCATGGCATTCACGGTTTCCTGCAACGGCCGGACGATGCTGCGCGCGATCAGAATCACCAGCAGTGCCATGATCAGGGCGATGGCCAGGCCGATCGCCGAGGCTTTCAGCATCTGCCCCTGGAATTCGGCCTGCACGTCATCGACATAGACGCCGGAACCGATCACCCAGCCCCACGGCTCGAACAGCTTGACGTAAGAGGTCTTCGCCACCGGGTCGGTGGCGCCGGGTTTCGGCCAGCGATAGTTGACCATGCCAGCGCCTTTGGCCTTGGCAATGGCGACCATCTCGTTGAACACCGCAAACCCGTCCGGGTCGCGGATCGCCGAGAGATTCTGGCCTTCGAGCTTGGGATTGGTCGGGTGCATGACCATCACGGGCGTGAGGTCGTTGATCCAGAAGTAATCGCTCTGGTCGTAGCGCAAGCCGCGAATCGCCGTCAGTGCCTGTTGCTGCGCCGCTTCCCTGGTCAAGGTGCCGGCGGTCTGCAGGCCGTGGTAATAGGTCAGCAGGCCGCTGGCGGTCTGCACCACATGCTGGGTTTTCTGGGCCTTGGCGTGATAGAGGTCGTCATGGATCTGCTTGAGCATCAGCATGCCCAAGGTCAGCAACATGACCACCGCCACAATCAAGATGAGCCACAAGCGTCGGCTGATCGACACACTGCGCAAGCTGTTCATAACGCTGTCACTCCGGATTCTTGTTCTTGTAATGATCGATCGCCAGCATCCAACCACGATTGCGTGGACAGGCATACGCGACCCAAGTCGTATAACGCGGCAGCGCTATTGGGGCTTGTCTGTTAGGATTTCGGCCCCGCGCGTGAAAACCTGAATCCATTTTGAAATTTCACGGAATTTTTACCGTTTCGTGTGGATTCTGTGCGCGCGGAATCGGTACAGCCATAAACAGCTACGCTGATCGCAGTGAACGTAAAAAAATACTATCGGGGCATGCCGCTGCGCATCGCTCTTTGGGGGTTTGATGGATCTTTGGACGGCCTTGCAGGCACTGATACTAGGAGTTGTAGAGGGGCTGACGGAGTTTTTGCCCATTTCCAGTACCGGACACCAGATCATTGTTGCCGACTTGCTCGATTTTGGCGGCGAACGGGCCATGGCGTTCAATATCATTATTCAGCTCGGCGCGATTCTCGCGGTGGTCTGGGAGTTTCGCCGCAAGATCCTCGATGTGGTCATCGGCTTGCCGACTCAGCCGACTGCGCGGCGTTTCACCGCCAACCTGTTGATCGCGTTCTTGCCGGCGGTGGTGTTGGGGGTGATTTTTGCCGACCTGATCCACGAATACCTGTTCAACCCGATCACGGTCGCGGCAGCGTTGGTGGTGGGCGGTGTGATCATGCTCTGGGCGGAGAAGCGTCAGCACGAAGTGCACGCTGAAACGGTCGACGAAATCACCTGGAAGGACGCGCTGAAAGTCGGCTTCGCCCAATGCCTGGCGATGATCCCCGGCACCTCGCGCTCCGGCTCGACGATCATCGGCGGCCTGTTGTTCGGCTTGTCGCGTAAAACCGCCACCGAGTTCTCGTTCTTCCTGGCGATGCCAACCATGGTCGGCGCGGCGGTCTACTCAGGCTATAAATATCGCCATTTGTTTGTGCCAGCGGATTTTCCGGTGTTTGCCATCGGTTTCGTCACCGCATTCATTTTCGCCATGATTGCCGTGCGCGGCCTGCTCAAGTTCATCGCCAGCCACAGCTACGCAGCGTTTGCCTGGTACCGGATCGTGTTCGGCCTGGTGATTCTGGCGACCTGGCAGTTCGGCTGGGTCGATTGGGCGGCGGCCAAGCCATGAACGATTCCCGCGCGCGCCGCACCGAAGCGCGGCCTTCGGGCGGCGCGATTCAGCATCTGAAATTCAAACTGCTGGTGCTGCTGGTGGTATGCGCGCTGCCGCTGTTCGGTTCCTTGTCGATGTGGCTGCACGGGATCTCCCTGGTGCCGCTGGCGGCGTACGGCATTGTCAGCGTGCTGGCGTTCTTTATGTACTGGGCCGACAAGCGCAAGGCGCGCACCAATGCCTGGCGCACCCCGGAAAACATCCTCCACGCCGTGGAACTCGCCGGCGGCTGGCCGGGCGCACTGATCGCCCAGCAGGTGTTCCGGCACAAGACGCGCAAGGTGTCGTTTCAGGTTCTGTTCTGGGTGATTGTCGTGCTGCATCAGGTGTTCTGGATTGACCAGCTGTTCCTCGGCTCGAATCTGCTGACCCTGTCTTAAGAACCACCTCCGCCCCTTGTAGGCCTTCGCCTGCTCGCGATAGCGGTGTGTCAGCCGCTACATCTTCAACAGACAGACCGCTATCGCGAGCAGGCGAAGGCCTACAAGGGATCAGGTTTACAGCAGAAGACCGATTTGGGTTTTCTTCGGCAACTTGCCCACCACCAACTGATGCGAACGCTGCAACAGCCCCTGCAGTTCCTCGGTGCCCAGCGGGTAGGGCGGGTGCATGATGATCCACTGCGCCCGCGCCAGATACGGCGCCGGGTGGATGCCCGGGCGGTCGCAATGGCCGAGAAACAGGTCCTTGTCGACCTTGAAGGCCAGTGAGTCGCCGCGCAGTCCCTGCAAGGCGAACATCTTGTTGCCGGCAATCGAAAACACCCGCACGCCGCCCCACTTGTAATCTTCCCGAGCGCCCGGCAATGCCAGGCAAAACGCGGCCACCTCAGCCTCAGTCATTCTTCCCTTGCTCATAACGGTCGCTCCCCACAGGCATTGAACGATTCGACCAGATGATCGATCCATGCGCGCACTGCGGGCATCACCCCGCGTCGATGCGGATACACCGCTTGCAGCCAGCCGCCGGGCAGCGACCACTCCGGCAGCATCTGCACCAGCGTGCCGTTACGCAGTTCTTCGTCGCAATACATCATCGGCAGCAAGGTGAAACCCTGGCCCGCCAGCACACAGGCCTTGCGCACAATAAAGTCATCGATGCCCAGACGCGCCTCCATGTTCAGTTCGAAACTCTTGCCCTGAGCATCGAGCAAGCGCACATGGACCAGCCGATCAGCCTCAAGCGCGCCGAGCACCGGCAGGTTTTTCAGGTCCTCTGGATGATTGACCGAGTGGCCCGCGATGAATGCCGGGCTGCCGACCACGACCATTTGCGCCTGCCGCAGACGCCGGGTAACCAGCAACGGATCTTCATCACCGTGCTCGCGCACGCGCAATGCCACATCGAAACCTTCGCCAACCAGATCGACGCGGCGATTGAGCAGGACGACTTCCAGTTGCACCTGGGGAAATTTGCCGAGGAATTCGCTGATGACCCACGGCAGCATTTCCCGCGCCAGTCCGGTCGGGCAAGAAACGCGCAACCGACCGCGCGGCTCACTGGACATGCTCGCCACCGCCTCATCGGCCATTTCCGCTTCGAGCAACATTGCCTGACAGTGGCGCAAATAACGCTCGCCGACCGCCGTCAGGTTGAGCTGGCGGGTGGTGCGTTGTAGCAGCCGCGCGCCGAGGCGTTCTTCCAGTTCGGCGATGCGCCGCGACAGCCGCGACTTGGGAATACCCAACAAACGCCCGGCGGCGGCGAATCCACCGGCCTCGACGACTTTGGCGAAATAGTAGAGATCGTTGAGGTCTTGCATGCAAATCATCCGACTGTTCTATCAATAGGACAAACTATCGCATTGCAGGCGGCTAATCATCCATTGGTTTCTTGCGTAGGATTGTCTCCATTGCGTCGCAACCGGCGATCACTTAAGGAGCATCCACATGAAACTGCTGCACATCGATTCGAGCATTCTGGGCGACAACTCGGCATCCCGTCAGCTGAGCAGTCAGGTCGTCAAAGCCTGGCAGGCCGCTGAGCCGAGCGCCGTGGTGACTTACCGTGATCTGGCGGCTGACGCGATCAGCCACTTCTCGGCGACAACTCTGGTTGCCGCCGGCACCACAGCTGAACTGCGCGACGCCGCGCAACAGCACGAAGCTGAACTGAGCGCCAGCACCCTGGCCGAGTTCATCGCTGCAGACGCCGTGGTAATCGCCGCGCCGATGTACAACTTCACCGTGCCAACCCAACTCAAGGCGTGGATCGACCGCGTTGCCGTCGCCGGCCAGACCTTCCGTTACACCGAAGCCGGCCCTGAAGGCCTGTGCGGCGGCAAGAAAGTAGTGATCGTGTCCACCTCCGGCGGCATTCATGCCGGTCAGGCCAGCGGCATCGCTCACGAAGAATATCTGAAGCTGGTGTTGGGCTTCCTGGGCATTACCGACATTGAAATCGTTCGCGCTGAAGGTCTGGCTTACGGTGAAGAAGTGCGCAACAACGCGATGACCGCTGCCCAAGCGAAGATCAGCGAGCAGCTGTTCGCCGCCGCGTAAGGCTTGCGTAAAGAACAGCTGAGGTTCAGGCACTACTCGAAAAACTCTGTATTCTGGTTCCGCAAGGGGCGAATACGGAGTTTTTTGTTTCTGGCTATTACATAATCTGGCCCGGGTTATGCAGTTCATCGTTCAGCGTTCGCGCGCCGCTCTACACAGGCATGCGAATCATTGGATTCAGTCAAAACAGGGTGGGGCATCCATGGTGCGTCTTTGTGCAATGTTACTGATAGGCCTGCTGGTCAGCCTCGATTCAGTGCAAGCGGCGCCCGGACGACACCCTGTGTGGAGCGTCGGCTACCACGAAATGACCTTTCTTGACCCGCTCGATCTGCAACCGATGCGCGCGATCGCGTTCTATCCCTCCAGCGAGCGCGAACACCAGAGCCTGCTTGAGGGCTATTCGGTCGAGGCCGGCGAGGACACCAAAGTCGCCATCGGCCGTTTTCCCATGCTGATGCTTTCTCACGGCAACACTGGCACGCCGCTGGCTTTGCACGATCTCGCGACTTCGCTGGCGCGCAAAGGCTTTGTGGTGGTCGCGGTGATTCATCCCGGCGACAACTCCAAAGACCACAGCCGACTCGGCACCCTGAGCAATCTCTACGGGCGGCCGATCCAGATTTCTCAAGCGATCACCGCGACCCTTGGCGACGGCATGCTCGCGCCTTTCGTGAATGCCGAGCAGGTCGGTGTGATCGGTTATTCGGCGGGTGGCGAGACCGCGTTGATTCTCTCCGGCGCGCAGCCGGATCTGGATCGCCTGCGCCGCTATTGCCAGGAACGCCCGGACGATCACGATGCCTGCAATACCCAGGGCGAATTGATCGTCGACCGCGATGATCTGCAACCGGTGCCGGATCCGCGTGTTCACGCGTTATTGCTGATGGCGCCGCTGAGCCTGAAGTTCGGCCGGCACACCCTGGCCGATGTGCACGTGCCGGTGCTGCTCTACAGCGGCGATGGCGACAAACTGGTGGCCTTCGATAAGAACGCCGCCGCACTGGCGCGCAAACTGCCGACCGCGCCGGATTTCAAATTACTCGCCGGGGCAGGGCACTTCGTGTTCCTGGCGCCGTGCAACGAAGAGCAGATCCGCGCGATGCCGGCACTGTGCACCGATGCCGATGGCGTCGACCGCGAGGACATTCATCGCAACCTGATCTCCGAGGCCGGCCGGTTCTTCTCCCATGCGCTGGGCAAGCCGACACGGGCGGGAATGCAGACTGCCGATCAATAAGCCCGACCCAACAGACGATATGGATCTCATGTGGGAGCGAGCCTGCTCGCGAAGGCGGTGTATCAGTAAAGGGAATGTCGGCTGACATTACGCATTCGCGAGCAGGCTCGCTCCCACATGGGCGGTGTGCTGCTTCAGGAAATCGACCGGCGCTGGAGCAGCAACGTCAGCCCCAACCCGATCACCGACAACATCGCCGCACTGAAGAATATCCACCCATAGCCCAGATTCAGCGCCACCGCGCCCATCAATGGCCCGGCAATCGCCAGCGCCAGATCGAAGAACACCGCATATGCGCCCAGCCCTGATCCGCGGCTGGAACTCGGTACTTGCTTGATCGCCTCGACGCCCAGCGCCGGGTACACCAGCGACAGGCCAAACCCGGCCAGCCCGGCGCCGATCAAGGCGAACGCGGTGGAGGGCGCCAGCCACAACAACACCAGGCCGAGAGTTTCCACGCTCATGCAGGCGATGGCCGAAGTGAACCCGCCAAAACGCGCAATCGTCGAAATGAACAGCAGCCGCGACAGAATGAAACACACGCCGAACACCGTCAGGCAGTACGCTGCGCCGGTCCAGCCACGATCCAGGTAATACAGCGTGATGAAGGTGGTCAGCGTGCCGTAGCCGATCGAGGCCAGAGTCAGGCTGGTGCCGTACGGGGCGATCCGCCCGAACACCGCCCAGAACGGCAGGCGTTCGCCGCGAATCACCGGCACCGAAGGTTTGTTGCGAATCAGCAGCAGCGCACCGGCCGCCAGTGCAGCCAAAGCAATGCCGAGGCTGGTGAAGCCGTAATCGGCGACCATCACCACCCCGAGCGGCGCCCCAATGGCGATGGCACCGTACGATGCGATGCCGTTCCAGCCGATGGATTTGGCCGTGTGTTCGACACCGACCGCGCCCATGCACCAACTGATCGTGCCCACGCCGATCAACCCTTGCGCCACGCCCAGCAGCAAGCGGCCGATGATCAGAATGATCAAGCTGGTCAGGGCAAAGTCGTGCAGCAACGTCGAAAGCAGCGTCAGCACACCACTGAGCACAATCCCCCATAAACCGTAAATGATCGCCCGCTTGGTCCCGAGGGTATCCGACATGCGTCCGGCCATCGGCCGGCTGAGCAGGGTGGCCAGGTACTGCGAACCAATCACCAGCCCGGCAACCACCGCACTGAAACCCAGTTGCTCATGCACGTAACCGGGCAACACCGCGATCGGCAGGCCGATGCAGAGGAAGGCAATAAAGGTATAGAAGACGATGGAGACGATCTTCAGCGTGATCGCCAGAGAGCTTTGCGGGGCTTGAGGCTGTGCAGACATGAGAACTCGATCGCGGGCGGCGGTGGGAGCGTTGCCGTCATCATGGCGCGGGCATGGATGAAAGGAAAGCAGGCTAACGACTTCGCCGATGAGTGCGGTGCTGCTGAGGCCGCGTTCGCGAGCAGGCTCGCTCCCACATTTAAAGTGCGATGATCGTTCCCACGCTCCGCGTGGTAACGATCAGTGGCGGGTAGGGCGCATTCCAAAGGTGGGAGCGAGCCTGCTCGCGAAGGTCACCGCACCAACCAATCACTCGGCCCTGAACGCAAAAAGCCCCGTCACACGGACAGGGCTTTTAGCTTGAAGCTTGCAGCTAAAAACTTGCAGCTACGTTCTGATCGTTCCCACGCTCCGCGTGGTAACGCCGCCATGGACGCTCTGCGTCTGCTTTGGGACGCGGAGCATCCCGGGCTGCATTCCCACGCGGAGCGTGGAAACGATCATGGCAGGTAGAGCGCATTTCAAATGTGGGAGCGAGCCTGCTCGCGAAGGTCACCGCACCAACCAATCACTCGGCCCTGAATGCAAAAAAAGCCCCGTCACACGGACAGGGCTTTAGCTTGAAGCTTGCAGCTAAAAACTTGCAGCTGCTTTTAGAAAACGACGCCCTGGCTACGCAGGTAATCATCGTAAGTGCCGCTGAAGTCGGTCACGCCATCCGGGCTCAGCTCGATGATGCGCGTGGCCAGCGACGAGACGAACTCGCGGTCATGGCTGACGAAGATCAGCGTGCCCGGGTAGTTTTCCAGCGCCAGGTTCAGCGCTTCGATCGATTCCATATCGAGGTGGTTGGTCGGTTCGTCCATGATCAGCACGTTCGGCTTTTGCAGGATCAGCTTGCCGAACAGCATGCGGCCTTGCTCACCACCGGAGATGACCTTGACCGACTTGAGGATCTCGTCGTTGGAGAACAGCATCCGGCCCAGCGTGCCACGGATCATCTGCTCGCCTTGAGTCCACTGGCCCATCCAGTCGAACAGGGTGACGTCGTCTTCGAAATCGTGCGCGTGGTCCTGAGCGTAGTAGCCCAGTTCCGCAGCGTCGGTCCACTTGACGGTACCGGCATCCGGGGTCAGTTCGTTGACCAGGGTGCGCAGCAGGGTGGTTTTACCGATACCGTTCGGGCCGATGATCGCCACGCGCTCGCCGGCTTCAACCTGGAAGCTGAAATCCTTGAACAGCGGCTTGCCGTCGAAACCCTTGGCCATCTTCTCGACCATGACCGCCTGACGGTGCAGCTTCTTGTTCTGTTCGAAACGAATGAACGGGCTGACACGGCTCGAAGGCTTGACTTCGGCCAGCTGGATCTTGTCGATCGCCTTGGCGCGGGAAGTGGCCTGCTTGGCTTTCGAGGCGTTGGCCGAGAAGCGGCTGACGAACGATTGCAGCTCGGAAATCTGCGCTTTCTTCTTGGCGTTGTCCGACAGCAGTTGTTCGCGGGACTGGGTCGCCACGGTCATGTACTCGTCGTAGTTGCCCGGGAACAGACGCAGCTCGCCGTAATCCAGGTCAGCCATATGCGTGCACACGCTATTCAGGAAGTGCCGGTCGTGGGAGATGATGATCATCAGGCTGTTGCGCTGGGTCAGGATGTTTTCCAGCCAGCGAATGGTGTTGATGTCCAGGTGGTTGGTCGGTTCGTCGAGCAACAGCACTTCCGGATCGGAAAACAGCGCCTGCGCCAGCAATACGCGCAGTTTCCAGCCTGGCGAAACTTCGCTCATCGGGCCGAAATGCTGTTCCAGCGGAATGCCCAGACCCAGCAGCAGTTCACCGGCACGGGATTCGGCGGTGTAGCCGTCCATCTCGGCGAACTCGGTTTCCAGCTCGGCGACGGCCATGCCGTCTTCTTCGGTCATTTCCGCCATCGAATAGATGCGGTCGCGCTCGGCCTTGACCTTCCACAGCTCTTCGTGACCCATGATCACGGTGTCGATCACAGTGAATTCTTCGTACGCGAACTGATCCTGGCGCAGCTTGCCCAGACGCACGTTCGGCTCGAGCATGACCTGACCGCCGGACGGGTCGAGGTCGCCGCCGAGGATTTTCATAAAGGTCGACTTGCCGCAACCGTTGGCGCCAATCAGACCGTAGCGATTGCCCGCGCCGAATTTGACCGAAACGTTTTCGAAGAGCGGCTTGGCGCCGAACTGCATCGTGATGTTAGCTGTAGAAATCAAGAGTTATTCCTGCAAAGCATTCTTAAAAGCGAGGCGCGGCTGGAGCCTTGGCCCAAGCCAAAGTGCGCTGAAGCGGAGAAGTACCGGCATCAACCAAGGGGGCGCGTAAAGTTTGGCGGCGATTGTACTGGTCTGGCTCTTTAAACGATAGGGCGATGACGCCAAGATCGCTGATTGGTGCACGCGCATGACAGTTTTTCACAGATGAAGGTTCACAGTCGGTTACAAACTGTGGCTAAAATGCCACCTTTTACCGACGCCGAATGACGGCGCAGGCTCAAGGACGTGCCACTTTGTATTCAGACCGCTGCACAAGACGCAGGGCCTTCGGCCACCCGGCGCGCAGTTTGTTCACTTCTGACGTGTGACGATTTCCGTGAAACTCATCATTGCTGCTGTTTATGTCATTTCGATTGCCTACGTTCATTTGCGCGGGCGTGTGCGGCACAAGCTTGGTCGACAGCTGAGCGACCATTCGACGTTTCTCGCGCCGATCAACTGCTTCCTTTATCTGTTTTCGAAAAAGCCGAACCAGCCTTACCTCGACCCGAGCGAGTTTCCCGATCTGAGTCCGTTGCAGGCGCACTGGGAGGAGATCCGCGAAGAAGGCCAGAATCTGTTGCGTGCCGGTGAGATCAAGCGCTCGAACCAGTATGACGATGTCGGTTTCAACTCGTTCTTCAAGAGCGGCTGGAAGCGTTTCTATCTGAAGTGGTACGGCGAAAGCCATCCTTCGGCGATGAAGCTCTGCCCGCGCACCACTGAACTGGTGCAGAGCATCGGTTCGATCAAGGCTGCGATGTTTGCCGAATTGCCACCGGGTTCGAAACTGGTCCGCCATCGCGATCCGTACGCCGGTTCCTATCGTTATCACTTGGGGCTGGATACGCCGAACGATGCCGGTTGCTATATCAACGTTGACGGTGAGAGCTATCACTGGCGCGATGGCGAAGCGGTGATGTTCGACGAGACGTTTATTCATTACGCTGAAAACACGACCGACAAGAATCGCATCATTCTGTTTTGTGACATTGAGCGGCCGATGAAGTATCGCTGGGCGGCGGCGTTTAACAGCTGGTTCAGTCGTACGGTGATGTCGGCGGCGGGTGCGCCGAACGATGCTGGGGATCGGACTGGCGGGATCAACCGTTTGTTTGCGCGGATCTACAAGATTCGGTTGCGGGGCAAGGAGCTGAAGAAGCGTAACCGTACGCGTTATTACCTGGAGAAGTGGGCGATTTTTGCCGGGTTGTTGGGGCTTTTCATTCTGATCTGATCAGGCGCTGGTTTTTGCTGGGTACATATCCGTTGCTTCGGGTGCTGCGGCTGGCGGTTTCGCCTGACGGCGACTCACTTTTTTCAAACGCCAAAAAAGTAAGCAAAAAACGCTTGCTCCTACGTACGGCCCTCGCAGGCTCGGGTTCCTTCGCTGTGGGATCGATCCGGGCGCAGCGGCTACGGTTTGCTGCGCTGCACCTACGTCCGCTGTGTCTGGCTGCGCCAGACGGTCGCTGCGCTCCCACGCCCGGATCAATCCCTCCGCTCAGCCTTCCGACGTCGCCGGTGGGTCAAGATCAAAAGCACGCGAGCTAACGCTCATTGTTGAGTGGTTAGAAGCGGGTGGTTGGCTTGGGATTTGCGGTGGATTCGCCCCTCACCCCAGCCCTCTCCCCTTGGAGAGGGAGCCGATCTGCGTGCCATTCAAAATTCGCATTCGACTCGGTATCTCAGGTGGCGTACGTCTTCCAATCACTGCGGTCAGTCCCCTCTCCCTCCGGGAGAGGGCTAGGGTGAGGGGCTTTTGATTTCGACTATTTCAAGCTTTGCACGCGATCCCTGTGGGAGCTTGCCTGCAAGCGATGGCGGCCTGACAGCCGTCCATTCTCTGACAGATGTCACCGCTTCCCTGTGGGAGCGAGCCTGCTCGCGAAGAGGCCAGCCCTGACAACACTGTTTCCGACCGGCTGAATGTCGATCACCCAGACGCCTTCTTCGTCCGCTTCGCCGGCGCTTTGGCCGGCGGTTTTGCCTTGACTTGGCCGGGGCCTTGCCGCCCAGGCTGCGTTTGAGCAGTTCGGTCAAATCGATAACATCTGCGGTTTTGCGTTCTTCCTCGCCGCCCACTGTTTCAACATCTTCGATCTTGCCTTCATGGGCTTTCTTCTCGACCAGCGCCATGATCTTGTCTTCGAACTCGTCCTTGTAGTCGTCGGGGCTCCAGTCGCCGCTCATGTCTTCCACCAGGCGTTTGGCCATGTCCAGTTCGCCCTTGGCCAGCTGTGGTTTGGTCACTTCGCTGCCCAGTGCCAGTTCATCGAGACTGCGCACTTCCTGCGGCCAGCGCAGTTTCACCAGCACCAGGGCATCCTCGACCGGCATCAGCGCGGCCAGGTACTGTCGCGTATGCAAGACCACGCGGGAGAGGGCGACTTTGTTGGTTTTGCTCAGGGTCTCGCGCAACAACGCATAGACCTTACCGCCGCGCTTGTCGGGCGCCAGGTAATACGGCGTGTCGATGTTTTGCAGGGGAATCTGTTCGGCGTCGACGAAGGAAAAGATATCGATGGTTTGCGTCGACACCGGGTGCGCGGAGCGAATTTCCTCCTCGCTGAGCACCACATAGCGGCCTTTTTCATAGGCCACACCTTTGACGATGTGTTCTTTGGTGACTTCTTTGCCGGTGACCTTGTTTACCCGTTTATAGCCCACCGGTTCCATGCTGCGGCTGTCGAGCCAATCGAAGTCCACGCCCTGCGACGAGGTTGCCGAGACCAGCGCGACAGGGATGTGCACCAGGCCGAAACTGATCGCGCCTTTCCAGATTGCTCGAGCCATAGCCAGTTCTCCGAGTGATGATCGGATGACCCGCGCGGCGGTCGGAAAGTTTCCCCGGAATGCGTAGGCCGATGGTCACTTGGTCAAGTCGTGTTACATGTTGTTTAAAGCGTGTGGGTTAACAAATCCGAACCCGCAGCGTAGCGTGCACTCGAAGGCTCTATTCCTTGCTCATCGAGAGGCTGCGTCATGAAGCGAATCATGCTTGGCATCTTCGCCCTGCTGCTCAGCGGCGGTCTGGTCCATGCTGACCTGATACTGGCGCAGAGTCCGACCGGCAACAGCAACAACCCGTACAACAGCCCGATTCGCCGGGCCAATCCCAACAGCATGCAAGGCACCCAGCCGAGCACTGCGCCGATACGCGGTCCCAACACCGTCCCGACGCCGCGTCAGCCCACCGTCGAGAATCGTGGCATTGGCAACGGTCAGCCGATTCGCTCGGCGCCGAGTAAACCGCCGACTTTCATTCCCAACCCGCCTTCGCGCAGCGGAGACAGCAACCGTTGAATGGCAGAACCGGTCTCTGCCGACCTCTGAAACGAACAAAAGGAATCGTGCATGTTGCGTAAAACCCTTTTAGCCACACTGTGCGCCGGCGCGATGATCAGCGCGCCGGCCTTCGCTGCTGCGCCCAAAGAGCTGCAAAGCGAGCAGGGCACTCTCGAAGTCACCACTATTGCCGCAGGTCTGGAACATCCGTGGGCGTTGGCCTTTCTGCCGGATCGCCAGGGCATGCTGGTGACCGAGCGGCCGGGCAATCTGCGTGTGGTCGGCAACGACGGCAAACTGTCAGCGTCGATCTCCGGCGTGCCGCAGGTCTGGGCCAAGGGGCAGGGCGGTTTGCTGGACGTGGTGCTGTCGCCGGACTTCAAGCAGGACCGGCTGGTTTACCTGTCCTACGCCGAAGGCGGCGGTGCCGGCAACAAGGCCGGGACGGCGGTGGGGCGCGGGCGGCTTTCCGATGACTTGAAGACGCTTAAGGATTTCAAAGTGATCTTCCGTCAGGAGCCGAAGCTCTCGGTCGGCAATCATTTCGGTTCGCGGCTGGTGTTCGACCGCGACGGTTATCTATTTATCACGCTGGGCGAGAACAACGACCGGCCCACCGCGCAGGACCTCGACAAGCTGCAAGGCAAGGTCGTGCGTCTGTACCCGGACGGCAAGGTGCCAGACGACAATCCCTTCGTCGGCCAGTCTGGCGTACGCCCGGAAATCTGGGCCTATGGCCTGCGCAATCCGCAGGGCGCCGCGCTCAACCCTTGGACCGGCACACTATGGGAAAACGAACATGGCCCGCGCGGTGGCGACGAGGTGAACATCATCGAGCGCGGCAAGAATTACGGCTGGCCGCTGGCAACCCATGGCATCAATTACTCGATGCAACCTATTCCTGAAGCTCAGGGCAAAACTGCCGAAGGCACGGTGGCACCGCACCATGTCTGGGAAAAATCGCCGGGCGTCACCGGCATGACGTTCTACGATGGCGACCGCTTCAAAGCGTGGCAGCACAATGCGTTTATCGGTGCGCTGGTCACGCAAGAGCTGATCCGTTTGCAGTTCGACGGCGACAAGGTCGTGCACGAGGAACGTCTGCTGGGCGAACTGAATCAGCGCATCCGTGACGTGCGGCAAGGGCCGGATGGTTATTTGTATGTGCTGACCGATGAGGATAAGGGCTCGCTGTACAGGATTGGCCTGAAGTGATTTTCAAGTATGACCATAAAGCCCAGATAATTTTCATTGATTGACCGGACGCTTTCGCGAGCAGGCTCGCTCCCACATTCACAATGCAATGCCCCTGTGGGAGCGAGCCTGCTCGCGAAGAGGCCGGTCCAGGCGCAGCAAAACCCCGCCCAGTCCCGCATTTGGCCGAACCGCCGCCGTGATGCCTTGGTATAGTTCGGGGCTCATTTCCAGCCCGGTAAAGGATCACTGCCATGTCTCAATACTCCGCGTTCAGCGTCGAACTGGCCGATAACATTGCCCATGTGCAGATCAATCGCCCGGAAAAGATCAATTCAATGAACGCTGCGTTCTGGAGCGAGATCATTGAGATCTTTCAGTGGATCGACGACACCGACGAAGTGCGCGTGGTGGTGCTCAGTGGCAATGGCAAGCACTTTTCCTCGGGCATCGACCTGATGATGCTGGCCGGGGTCGCCAATGAACTGGGCAAGGACGTCGGGCGCAATGCGCGGCTGCTGCGGCGCAAGATTCTCACCCTGCAAGCCTCGTTCAACGCCGTCGACAATTGCCGCAAACCGGTGCTGGCTGCGGTTCAGGGTTACTGCCTGGGCGGTGCGATCGACCTGATTTCTGCCTGCGACATGCGTTACGCCGCCGAGGACGCGCAATTCTCGATCAAGGAAATCGATATCGGCATGGCTGCCGATGTTGGCACTTTGCAACGGTTGCCACGGATCATCGGTGACGGCATGCTGCGTGAACTGGCTTACACCGGTCGCACCTTTGGCGCTGACGAAGCGCGCAGCATCGGCCTGGTCAATCGCGTCTACAGCGACAAGGACGCATTGCTCGAAGGCGTGTTCGACATCGCCCGCGAGATTGCCTCGAAATCGCCGATTGCGGTCACTGGCACCAAGGAAATGATCAGCTACATGCGCGACCATCGCATTGATGACGGCCTCGAATACGTTGCCACCTGGAACGCCGCCATGCTGCAATCCACCGACTTGCGCGTGGCCATGGCCGCCCATATGAGCAAACAGAAACCCGAATTTCTGGATTGAGAAACCATGACAGCTCGCTGGACCACTGCAGTACTCGACACCGATCAACCCGGCGGCATGGCCGTGGCGCGCAGCCCGGAAGGCTTTCTGTTCGATGACAACGGCGCGCTGTTCCCGCGCGAATGGCTCAAGCGTCAGGACCTGTCGATCCTCGCCGAACATGGCATCGGCCATCTCGATGGCGAGCCGGTGTATCTGTTCGAGTTGCGCAGCGCCAGTGAGGTGCAGGGGTGCAGCTGGAAAGGCCTGCGCGCGTTCATGCTCGAAGGCGAGCACACGATCTATAAAGTGCTTGGTTACGCTGCGCAGATCGGCACCTGGGCCCGCGAGCATCGTTTCTGCGGCAATTGCGGCCAGCCCATGACACAAGTGCCGCGCGAACGGGCGATGTACTGCCAGCCCTGCGACCTGCGCAGTTACCCGCGGATCTCGCCGAGCATGATCGTGCTGATCACACGCGGCGACGAAGTTTTGCTGGCACGTTCACCGCGTTTCGTCACTGGCGTCTACAGCACGCTGGCCGGGTTCGCCGAGCCGGGCGAATCGGCAGAGGAATGCCTGATTCGCGAAGTGCGCGAAGAAGTGCAGATCGAAGTGAAGAACATTCAGTACATGGGCAGCCAGTGCTGGCCGTTCCCGCATTCGATGATGCTCGGCTTCCATGCCGAATACGCCGCGGGCGAGATTGTCTGCCAGGAAGACGAGATCGAAGACGCCCAGTGGTTCAACGTGCACGATTTGCCGCCGCTGCCGGCGTCGAAATCGATTGCCCGCTACCTGATCGACGTCTACGTCGCGCGGCGCTTAGGCCACGCTGAACCAGTGCTGCCAGGCTAGGCGTACGGTCAAGCCCAGCACCACGGTAATGAACACCGGGCGAATGAATTTGGCGCCGCCGCTGATCGCGGTGCGCGCGCCAAAAAACGCGCCTACCATCACCGACAGGCCCATGCACAGGCCGATGATCCAGTCGACCTGACCAGAAAAGATGAACACCGAGAGCGCCGCAATGTTGCTGACGAAGTTCATGCTGCGCGCCACGCCGCTGGCCTTGACCAGATCGATCGGGTACAGCAGCAGGCTGCTCACGGTCCAGAACGCACCGGTGCCAGGGCCGGCCACGCCATCGTAGAAACCGAGGCTGAAGCCTTGAGTCGATTGCCATTTCTTTTTGATCGGCGCGTTGCTGTCCAGCGGCGCTTTCGGCGTGCCACCAAACAACAGATAGAGCCCGCAGGCAAAGACAATCACCGGCAGCATCTTGTTCAGCCATTCGGCGGGCAGGTAATGCGCAACCACCGCACCGGTCAGCGCGCCGACCAGCGTGCCGACGATCGCGTGCGTCCACTGGCGTGGATGGAACAGTTTGCGTTTATAGAAAGTGAAACTGGCGGTCGCGGAGCCGAAGGTCGAACTGAGCTTGTTGGTGCCCAGCACCAGATGTGGCGGCAGGCCAGCGGTGAGCAGGGCGGGCGTGGTGAGCAAACCGCCACCGCCAGCGATGGCATCGATGAAACCGGCGAGGAAAGCGACAGCAGCCAGAATGGCCAGGGTGGTGAGGTCAACGCTGAGTTCGAAAGGCATGGAATCGGCTTATTCGGCAGGGCGCAGAACGTGAGCTGCGGGGAGGGCGATCATGTTACTCATTTCCAGGTGTTGCGGCGAGCCGTCCAACGTCGCGCGAGCATGACCGGCAGGCAGCGCAAAAACCATGGGAGCGAGCCTGCTCACGAAAGGGGCCTCACAGTGACATTCATGTCGACTGCAAAAACACCTTCGCGAGCAGGCTCGCTCCAAAGCAAATCGCTGCTATCAAAGGCCGAGTTCGGACAGCCCCGGATGATCATCCGGACGCCGGCCCAGCGGCCAGTGGAACTTGCGCTCGCTTTCCTTGATCGGCATGTCGTTGATGCAGGCGTAACGCTGGAACATCAAACCGTTGTCATCGAATTCCCAGTTCTCGTTGCCGTAGGAGCGGAACCAGTTGCCCGAATCATCGTGCCATTCATAGGCATAACGCACCGCAATACGCGTGTCGGAGTAGGCCCAGAGCTCTTTGATCAAACGGTAATCCAGCTCTTTGGCCCACTTGCGGGTGAGAAAGGCTTTGGCTTCTTCGCGGTTGTTGGCGAACTCGGCGCGGTTGCGCCATTTTGTGTCGAGGGTATAGGCCAGCGAGACCTTTTCCGGATCGCGGCTATTCCAGCCATCCTCGGCCAGACGCACTTTTTCGATGGCCGATTGGTGGTTGAACGGTGGCAATGGCGGACGTATCTGGGGTGCAGTCGACATATCAGTCTCCCGAATGAGTGAGCAATCTAACAACTTGTCCGGCTTATAAATGCGTTACAGCCCCAATAACTTTCGCGCCATGCATTGCGCATTATCGGCGGCACTGTGATCACCCATCACAAGCGCTACGGTAATGGCACCGTCGATCAGGATCAGCAATTGCCTGGCCAGCAACAACGGATCTTCGGCGCCATATTCGGTACACAGCTCGCACACGTAGTCGAGCAGCTTCTGTTTGTGTTCTTTGGCGACCAGCCGCACCGGGTCCTGCGCATCGCCGGTCTCGCCGCTGGTATTGATGAATGCGCAGCCGCGAAAGCCCTCGGAGGCGAACCAGTCTGTGAGCACGCTGAACAGGTTGAGCAGGCGATCGGCCGGGGTTTCGGCCTCACCGACAGCGTTTGTGTACCAGTCCATCCAGCGCATGTCACGGCGCTGTAACGCGGCGACGACCAGCGCGTCCTTGTCGGCAAAATAACGATAGATGCTTTTTCTGGAGACGCCGGCGGTCTTCACCAGGAGATCCATGCTGGTGGCGGCGATGCCACTTTTATAGATCAGCTTTTCGGTGACATCCAGAATGATGTCGCGGGTCTCACTGCTAGTAAGTTCGTTCATGCTGCGAACAGTAGAACGGATGTTCTCCTTGGTCAAGAAACTTCTTTCCTAGCCTTAAAACGCCTTCGCGAGCAGGCTCGCTCCCACATTTGAAATGCATTCCCCTGCGGGAGCGAGCCTGCTCGCGAAGGGGCCATCACAGACACTCACAAGACCCGAGGGGAACGATGGTGTAAGCTCTCAACCTCTTCGGATTCGACCCATTGCGAGCCCTATGCCGTTGCTTTTCAAACGTTCTCTGCTGCCCAAACTGCGCAGCTTCCCGCTGACCGCCGAGGCCGTGACCATTCTGGCCGGCGCCGCCGAGTTCCGTCGTTGCCTGCTGGAGAAAATCGCCAGCGCGACGCAGCGCATCTACATCGTCGCGCTGTATCTGCAGCAGGACGAAGCCGGTCAGGAAATACTCGATGCCTTGCACGCCGCCAGGCTCAAGCGCCCCGAGCTGGAAATTGCCGTGGTGGTCGACTGGTTGCGCGCGCAGCGTGGCTTGATCGGTGCCGGCAAGCAGCCGGGCAATTCGGCGTGGTATCAGGAAATGACCCGCACTCACGAAAGTGAAGTGCCGGTGTACGGCGTGCCGGTGCAGACCCGCGAGCTGTTTGGCGTGCTGCACCTGAAGGGCTTCGTCATCGACGATTGTGTGGTCTACAGCGGCGCGAGCCTGAACAACGTTTATCTGCACAAGTTCGACAAGTACCGCTTCGACCGCTATCACGTCCTGCACAGCCACGATCTGGCGGACTCAATGCACCACCTGGTCAAGCACGGCCTGATCGAGTCGAAAGCGGTGCATCGCCTCGACCTGCCGAACCTGCCGACCACGCGCAGCCTGCGCAACGACATCGGCGATCTGCGCAGCCGTTTGAAATACGCGACGTACGACACGGCCAAAGGCAGCAGCGGCAGGGAAGGGCTGTCGGTCAGCCCGCTACTCGGCGTAGGCAAGAACAACCCATTGAACCGGGCGATTCTCGAGCTCATTGCCAGCGCGCAAACCCAGCTGACCATCTGCACGCCGTACTTCAACCTGCCGCTGGGGGTGATCCGCGAGGTCAACCGGGCCCTGGCGCGCGGAGTGCGGATCGATATCGTGGTCGGCGACAAGACCGCCAACGACTTTTACATTCCGCCGAGTGAGCCGTTCAAGGTGATCGCCGCGCTGCCGTATCTCTACGAGATCAGCCTGCGCCGCTTTGCCAAACGCCATCAGCGCAACATCGACAGCGGTCAGTTGAACCTGCACCTGTGGCGCGACGGCGACAACACCTACCACCTCAAAGGCATGTGGGTCGATCAACGTTACACGCTGCTGACCGGCAACAATCTCAATCCGCGAGCGTTCCGCCTCGACCTGGAAAACGCACTGCTGATCGATGATCCGAAAGGCGAGTGGCTGGCACCGCGAGCGCAGGAGCTGGAAGAGATCTTTCGCCACACCACGCGCATCGACAGTTTTCAGAACCTCGAAACGCTGCCGGATTACCCGGCCGGGGTGGCCAGGTTTCTCAAGCGCGTGAGTCGGGTGCGGATTGAGCGGTTGCTCTACCGCATTTTGTAAAACCCGATTGATGTAGTGCGGCGGAACATGCCTTCGCGAGCAGGCTCGCTCCCACAGTTGCAATGCATTCCCCTGTGGGAGCGAGCCTGCTCGCGAAGAGGCCTGTTCAGGCGCTACAAACCCTAGTTCAGGCCCAACTTACCGCGCAACGTCGACAAATCCTCAGCCAAGGTATTCACCGGGCCGACCAGCGCCTTGCGGTCGTTGTCCTTGACCTTGTCGTAGGTCTCGAACCCGCCATCAGCGGTTTTGTACTTGGCGAGGATTTTGTCCACGGTGGCGAAGTTCTTGTCGACCTTCGCGGCAAACGCCTTGTCCTGCTGCTCGATCTGCGGGCGGAACAGGTCGACGATTTTTTTCGCGCCGTCGATGTTGCCCTGGAAGTCATACAGGTCGGTGTGGCTGTAGCGATCTTCTTCGCCGGAAATCTTCGTGGCGGCGACTTCTTCAAGCAGCGCCGCCGCGCCACCGACGACTTTTTCCGGCGGGAAGGTCAGGCCGGCGACGCGGGTCTGCAGGTCTTTGACATCCTTGTTCAAACCGTCGGCCAATGCGTCGAGCCCCTGGGTCGATTTCTCCGAAAACAGTGAATATTCGAGGCGGTGGAAACCGGTGAAGTCCTCGGCCTTGACGCCTTTTTCGTGATCGTCGACGCGCGAGTCGATCGACGCGTCGAGGTCGCTGAACAGTTCGGCAATCGGCTCGATCGACTCGTAATACACGCGGGTCGGTGCGTAGAGTTTTTGTGCGGTAGCGAGGTCGCCTTTTTTCACCGCATCGGTGAATTGCTCAGTGTGGCTGGCCAGCTCATCGAGCTTTTCGGTCACGTAGATCTTGTAGTCCGACACCGGCCCCACCAGATCCAGCGGTGCCGTCGCGGCGAAGGCCGACAGCGGGGTGTTGAGCAAACCAAGGGTCAGCAGTAATGCGAGTGGGGTCTTTTTCATCGGGGCGGCTCCAGTGTGTTGTCAGGCGGCAGTTTTTGGTTGGGTGGCGTTGAGCAGCGAGCGACCGATGAAGTCCTTGTCGCTGGTGACACCGGGCAGGGTGAAGAAGTAGCCGCCGCCGACCGGTTTGAGGTATTCCTCAAGCGGTTCGCCGTTGAGCCGGGTTTGCACGGTGATGAAACCTTTTTCCAGATCGGCTTGGTAGCAGATGAACAGCAGGCCCATGTCGAGTTGACCGTTCTTGTTCACGCCGTTGGAATAGTTGAACGGCCGGCGCAGGATCAGGTTGGCCTGGCTCGCGGCGGTGCGCGGGTTGGCCAGTCGGATGTGCGCGTCGAGTCTGGTCAGCTTGCCGGCCGGGTCCTTGCTGTAATCCGGGACCTGGCTTTCATGCGCGGCGCCCATCGGCGCGCCGGTGGTTTTGACCCGGCCAATGATGCTTTCCTGTTCCTGCAACGGCGTGCGGTCCCAGCGTTCGACGAAGTTGCGGATGATCCGCACCGCCTGATAACTGCCGTGGGCCGCCCAGGTTGGCTCGTCGCTGCCGGGCTGCACCCAGACCAGTCGATCCATGGCTTTGTCGTCGTTGGAATCGGGGTTGGCCGAGCCGTCGCGAAAACCGAGAAAGTTGCGCGCCGACTGCGCTGGCACGCCCGGTTTTGCCGGGGCTTGCGGCGGCACGCTGCCTTCCTGTTTCCAGCGCACCAGCAGCAGGTCCGGAAGGTTTTTGACGATGTCGCGCAGCGCATGAATGTTGGTGTCGGCGGTGTTCGAGCAGAACTGCAGGCTCAGATCGCCGTGGCAGCAATCGGCATCCAGCGCGTCGTTGGGGAAGCCGACCATGCGTTGCAGCCGTTTCGGCTTGGCGGAGGCCAGACCAAAGCGCTCGTCGAACAGCGAATCACCGACAGAAACGGTGATGGTCAGGTTGTCCGGCGTTACGTTCGGGCCAAGGATGCCGGAATCCACTGGCGGCAGCTTCGGATCGATCTGCGCTACCGGGCCACCCTTCATCAGAAACGCGATGCGCTCGTTGAGGGTGCGGAACAGCCGCTCCAGATCGTCGCGATCACTGGCCAGCACATCGAATGCGACCAGCATGCCCGAGGCCGGGCGCGGCGTGACGATACCGGTCTGGTGGACACCGTGGAAATCGTGGCGGTCTTCGGTCTTGTCGCTGCTTGGCGCTTCGGTGACTTGCGCTGGCGCGGCGGCCATGGCCGGGCAGCTCAGGGCCGAGCCGGCGAGGGCGACACCGGCGGCGCCCATTCCCATGAGCACACGGCGACGTTGCAGGTTGAGCGTTTCGAGTTCTTTCATCGGGGTCGGGTCTTCTGCTTACAGGCCGGAAAGGCCAAGGGCGGGATCGATGCCATCCAGCGCGTCGGCCAGGGCTTGGGCTTTATGGGCGAGTTGCTGGCGTTGTTCGCCGCTGACGCTGTCGTAGCTGGCGTAGCCTTGAGCAACTATGTGGCTGCTCAGCGCGGCATCGAAATCAGCCAGCGCCGCGTCGATTTTCGGCAACAGGTCGGCCGCGGATTTGCTCAACATCGGCCGCAGCAGATCAACCACCTTGTGCGCGGTTTGCGCGTTGGCGGCGAAACCGTTGAGGTCGATGTGGCTGTAGCGTTCCTCTTCGCCGTTGGCCGCGCGCACCTCAGCCAGGGTGTTGAGGTTGCGCACGACGATGCTGACCAGTTGCTCCGGCGGCAGTGATTGGGCGAGCAGTTGCTGTTTCAATTCGCTGACGTCGCTGAGCAGTTGTTGCGCCACCGGCGCCAGTCCGTCGAGTTTGTGTTGCTGGAACAGCGCGTACTCGAGGCGATGGAAGCCGACGAAGCCCGGATCCGCTTCGCGTTTTTCGAAGTAATCGGCGCGGGCATTGATGCGGTTATCCAGTTCGGCGAGGCGTTGCGCCGCCGGGGCCAGCCGTTGATAAGCAGCACGCGCCGGGACATACAGCGCCTGCGCCTGACTCAGATCGCCGCTGGCGATCGCCTGATTCAGTGCGCTCACGGCTTTGATCAGTGCGCTGCTCTGGCCAGCGAGGTACACGCGAAATTCCGACAGCGGTCCGACAAAAGCCACCATCGACGGCTTGGCTTTGGCCGCAGCCTCGGACGCTGCGGTCGGGGTCACGTGCAAGGTGCCGCGCGGGTTGCTCAGCAAGCCGCAGGTGATTGCATAATCGCCCGGCTGCAGGTTGGCGTTGATCACCTGGCTCAGGCCCGGCGCAATGTTTTCGCGCTCTTCGACCACCAGCACGCCGTCGAGAATTTCCCATTCCACGGCGCGGTCCGAACGGTTGACGATGCGGAAACTGGCGCGCCCGGCCGGCACGCTCAGCGCATTCGGTTCGCACTGGCCCGGATGAATGTTGACCACCACTTCGTCGCGGTTGTGCTGACGCTTGGCAGCGGCTAGTTGCGACGCGTAGTAGAACAGCCCGCCGGCGGCGATCATCACCACCACCGAGCCGGCCAGCGCCCAGCGCAAGGCGCGGGGAGGCGAGGCCTGAGGAGTTTTAGGCTTGGACATGGAGGCCCTTATTGGCTGGAAACGGAAGTCGATGACAGCAATGGCGCGGGCGCAGGCAGGAAAAACATCACCAGCGCCACCAGCAGGTAGATCACATAGGCACCGAGGGTGCTGATAGTCGGCGCGTCCTGATAACCGAACATGCCGGCCAGCACCGAGCCCAATGGGCCATCCATCGGCAGGGTTGCGCTGAAGTCGAACAGCACGGTCTGCAGGTGATTCCACAGCCCGGCCTCATGCAGCGCCTGCACCGAGTTGGCGAGAATCCCGGCGGCCACCACCAGGATGAACAGCCCGGTCCACTTGAAGAACGCCGAGAGATTGAGGCGCATGCTGCCGCTGTAGATCAGCAAGCCGACGATGACGGCCAGTACCAGCCCGAGCAATGCGCCGATCGGCGCGCCCGGACCCTCGCTTTGCTGAAACACCGCGAGCAGGAAGAACACCGTTTCCAGGCCTTCGCGGGCGACAGCAAAAAACACCATGGCGATCAACGCGATCACCTGATGCTTCGACGCGGTCAGCGCCTGATCCAGCGAGGCCTGCAGCGAATGCTTGATCGAGCGGGCAACCTTGCGCATCCAGAACACCATCGAACTGAGAATGCCCACGGCCACCAGCCCGACCACGCCTTCGAACAGCTCTTGCTGCTTCTGCGGGAATTCGGCACTGACCAGTTCCAGGCCGCCGCCCACCAGCAGGGCGAGAGCGGCGGCGAGGAAAACCCCGATCCACACGGCGGGCATCCACTGACCGCGACCGGTTTGCTGCAGGTAACTGGCAATGATGCCAACGATCAGCGCGGCTTCAATGCCCTCGCGCAGCATGATCAGAAAGGGAACGAGCATTCGGCACAACCAACGGTGATTTAGATAGGTGGCTAAGTTGTAACATAATGACACTCATTCCCAAATGGCACTGATTGACATTTAGCTGAACCTAACCTGAACAAAGCCGATCTTTGCCTCACCCATATCCCTTGTAGGAGCGAGCCTGCTCGCGAAAGCGGTGTGCCTGTTGACTCATGAGTGAATGACACATCGCTATCGCGAGCAGGCGAAGGCCTACAGGGGGGCGTGGATGGCCACGATTCTGCGTACGCCACCAATCCTGTGGGAGCGAGCTTGCTCGCGATGACGGCGGCACTTTCAACATCGCAGTCGCCTGACCCAACGCCTTCGCGAGCAGGCTCGCTCCCACAGGGGTAAGATGCCGGGCATCGAAATAACAACAAGGCTCGCCGCATTCCATGTCGGAAAAAGACACCATCGCCGTTCAACTGGTGCGCGAAGCGCTGTTGCAAAGTTGTGCCCCCGGTGCGGCCACGCAGGAGGTTCTGCACAAGGTCGGGATTGCCCCGGCAATGCTTGAGGCCGAGCACGCACGGGTGCCCGCGTCGCAATACGCGAAACTCTGGCGCCTGCTGGCGCGACGCGCCGACGACGAATTTTTCGGTATGGACCCGCGCAAGCTCAAGTCCGGCAGCCTGGCGTTCATGTGCCGCGCTGCGATGGCGCAACCGACGCTGGCGGCTGGGCTGAACACCGGGCTGAGCTTTCTGTCGCTGATGCTTGAGCGCCTGCCGGCACAACTGGTGCACCAGCAGAGTCTGGCGGAAATCGTCCTGCTCGAAGACGACCCCGAACCGCGCCGCGCTTTTACCTATTTCACCTACTGGATGATCGTCCACGGCGTCGCCTGCTGGCTGGCCGGGCGGCGCATTCCGATTCTGGCGATCGAACTGCGCTGCGCGGCGCCGGACTTTACCGACGACTATCAAGTGATGTTTTCACCGAACCTGCGTTTCGAGCGCCCGCGCACGCGGATGATCTTCGCCGCCGACTGCCTCGACCTGCCGATCAAGCGCAGCCCGGAAGAGCTGCAGCGCTTTCTCGCCCATGCACCGGCGAACATTCTGGTGAAGTATCGCGATCCGCAAAGCCTCGCCAGCCGGATCAAGCACGACCTGCGACAATTGCCCGCCGAACAATGGCCGGAAACCGAAGCGCTGGCCCAGCAATTGTGCATGTCCGCCTCGACCCTGCGCCGCCGCCTGGCGTTGGAAGGGCAGACCTGGCAGGGCCTTAAGGACAGTGTGCGCAAGGAGCTGGCGATCACCTGGCTGGCCGAGCCTTCGATCAGCTTCGCCGAGATCGCCGCAAGGCTGGGGTTTGCCGATGTCAGTTCGTTCTACAAGGCGTTTCGCAAGTGGTCAGGGTCAAACCCCGGCCACTATCGCACGTTGATCCTCAACGACGCGGTCTGAGCCGACGCCGCATGACTGATCGTTCCCACGCTCCGCGTGGGAATGCCTCGAGGGACGCTCCGCGTCCCAACCCGGGAAAGGACGCAGAGCGTCCGGGGCTGCATTCCCACGCAGAGCGTGGGAACGATCATCTTCGCCAGGGATTTTGGCCAAACCAGTCAACCAGCTTGATGGCTTTGACCATTGCCCCAGCCCCGGCTCAGCGCGACTATTCCTCTGTTGTTTACGGTTCCCAGCCTAATAAAAACACCGAGGGATTCTGGCAATGCGCGATTACTTGTCTGCTACCGCACAGTTCAACTATCAGCACACCGTCGAGGCCGCGCTCAGCGGTTCGCTTGCAGCGCTCAACGCTTGTGTCGAATGTTGCGACCGCCACGCCTTGCCGGGGCGCATTGCGTTGTTCTGGGAGGGGCGCGACGGCAGCAGTGCGACGTACACCTTCACTGACCTGCAAGACAAGGCCGCGTGTTTCGCCAATTTCCTTCTCGCCCAGGGCGTGCAGAAGGGCGACAGGGTCGCCGGGCTGTTGCCGCGCAATGTCGAGCTGCTGATTACCGTACTCGCCACCTGGCGCATCGGCGCGGTGTATCAGCCGCTGTTCACCGCCTTCGGCCCCAAAGCCCTCGAGCATCGCCTGAACAGTTCCGGCGCCAAAGTCGTGGTGACCGATGCGGTCAACCGCCCGAAACTCACTGAAGTCGCCGATTGCCCGACGCTGGTCACGGTGGGCGGTGCCAAGGGCCAGGGCATCGTGCGCGGCGATTACAGCTTCTGGGCCGAACTGGCCAACTATTCCAGCGTATGCGAACCGGTGCTGCTGACCGGCGAAGATCCGTTCCTGCTGATGTTCACCTCTGGCACCACCGGCCCGGCGAAAGCGCTGTCAGTGCCGCTCAAGGCCATCGTCGCTTTCAAAAGTTACACCCGTGACGCCGTGGATCTACGCCCGGAGGATGCGTTCTGGAACGTCGCCGATCCGGGCTGGGCCTACGGCATCTATTTCGGCGTCACCGGGCCGTTGGCGCTGGGCCATCCGATCACTTTCTACGATGGCCCATTCACCCTCGAAAGCACCTGCCGGGTGATCAACAAATACGGCATCAGCAACCTCACCGGGTCGCCGACGGCCTATCGCCTGCTGATTGCCGGGGGTGAGGAGTTCGCCAAGTCGATCAAGGGCAAACTGCGCATCGTCAGCAGTGCCGGCGAGCCGTTGAACCCGGAAGTCATCCGCTGGTTTGCCGACCATCTCGACGTGGTCATTCACGACCATTACGGCCAGACCGAACTGGGCATGGTCCTCTGTAACCACCACGGCCTAGACCACCCGGTACACGTTGGTGCTGCCGGTTTCGCTTCGCCGGGCCATCGCATCGTGGTGCTCGACGAACAGTACAACGAACTCGGCGTCGGCCAGCCCGGCATTCTCGCCATCGACCGCCCACAATCGCCGATGTGCTGGTTTGGCGGCTACGAAGGCGCGCCGACCAAGGCGTTTGTCGGCAACTATTACCTCAGCGGTGACACCGTCGAATGGAACCCGGACGGCAGCATCAGCTTTGTCGGCCGCAGCGACGATGTGATCACCACCTCAGGCTATCGCGTCGGCCCCTTCGATGTCGAAAGCGCTTTGATCGAGCACCCGGCGGTGGTCGAAGCAGCGGTGGTCGGCAAACCCGACCCGGAACGCACCGAACTGGTCAAAGCCTTCGTCGTGCTCAGTGCGCAATACCGCGCAGCCCCCGAGCTGGCTGAAGAACTGCGCCAACATGTGCGCAAGCGGCTGGCCGCGCATTCATATCCGCGAGAAATCGAATTTGTCAGCGAATTGCCCAAGACCCCGAGTGGCAAATTGCAGCGCTTTATCTTGCGCAACCAGGAAATCGCCAAGGCTCAAGAGGCCGCGGCGCACAACGTTTCAGCTTGAATCGAAGGAAACAGTCATGCAGATCGAGAACAAGGTTTTTATCGTCACCGGCGGCGCGTCTGGCCTTGGTGCTGCCAGCGCTGAGCTGCTGGTCAGCGCCGGCGCGAAAGTGATGCTGGTGGACATGAACGCCGAGGCCGTGGCCGCTCAGGCGCAGCGTCTCGGCGCGCAAAGCGTGGTGGCCGACATCAGCAACGAAGCCGCCGCCGAAGCCGCAGTGCAGGCGACCCTCGATGCATTTGGCAGTCTCAACGGCCTGGTCAACTGCGCCGGCATCGTCCGTGGCGAGAAGATCCTCGGCAAGACCGGCCCGCATGCGCTGAGCAGTTTCGCCCAAGTGATCAACGTCAACCTGATCGGCAGTTTCAACATGCTGCGTCTGGCCGCGGCGGCGATTGCCGAGTCTGACGCCAACGCCGACGGCGAGCGCGGGGTGATCATCAACACTGCCTCGGTGGCGGTGTTCGACGGGCAAATCGGTCAGGCGGCCTACTCGGCCTCCAAAGGGGCGATCGCCAGCCTGACCCTGCCGGCCGCCCGCGAACTGGCGCGCTTCGGCATCCGCGTGATGACCATCGCCCCGGGCATTTTCGAAACGCCGATGATGGCCGGCATGACCCCGGAAGTGCGTGATTCGCTGGCCGCCGGCGTCCCGTTTCCGCCACGCCTGGGCAAGCCTGCCGAATACGCCGCGCTGGTCCGGCACATCATCGAAAACAGCATGCTCAACGGCGAGGTGATCCGTCTCGACGGCGCCTTGCGCATGGCAGCCAGGTAAGGAGGATTTGTCATGACTATTTCCAATGATCCGATTGTCATCGTCAGCGCGGTGCGCACGCCGATGGGTGGTTTTCAGGGCGAATTGAAGAGTCTCACCGCGCCGCAACTCGGTGCTGCCGCGATCAAGGCAGCAGTCGAGCGCGCGGGTGTCGCCAGCGATGCGGTCGACGAGGTGTTGTTCGGTTGCGTACTGCCCGCCGGCCTCGGCCAGGCGCCGGCACGACAGGCGGCGCTGGGCGCCGGGCTGGATAAATCGACGCGCTGCACCACGGTCAACAAGATGTGCGGTTCGGGCATGGAAACCACCATTCTGGCCCACGACATGCTCATCGCCGGCAGCGCCGATGTAGTCATCGCCGGGGGCATGGAAAGCATGTCCAACTCGCCGTATCTGCTCGATCGCGCCCGCGCCGGTTACCGTATGGGCCACGGCCGCGTGCTCGACTCGATGTTCCTCGACGGCCTCGAAGACGCCTACGACAAGGGCCGCCTGATGGGCACCTTCGCCGAAGACTGCGCCGAAACCAACGGCTTCAGCCGCGAGGCTCAGGACGCTTTCGCCATCGCCTCGACCACCCGCGCGCAGCAGGCGATCAAGGACGGCAGCTTCAAGGACGAAATCGTCCCGCTGACCGTGACCGTGGGCAAAGAGCAGGTGCTTATCAGTCACGATGAACAGCCACCAAAAGCCAAGCTGGACAAGGTTGCCTCGCTGAAACCGGCGTTCCGCGAAGGCGGCACGGTGACGGCGGCCAACTCCAGCTCGATTTCCGATGGCGCCGCGGCACTGGTGCTGATGCGCCAGTCGCAGGCGCAGAAGCTCGGACTGAAACCGCTGGCGGTGATCCATGGTCACGCGGCGTTCGCCGACACGCCGGGGCTGTTTCCGACCGCGCCGATCGGGGCGATCAAGAAACTGATCAAGAAAACCGGCTGGGCGCTGGATCAGGTCGATCTGTTCGAAGTCAACGAAGCTTTCGCCGTGGTTGGGATGGCGGCGATGACCCACCTGGAAATCCCCCACGACAAGCTCAACGTGCACGGCGGCGCCTGTGCGCTGGGCCATCCGATCGGGGCGTCAGGCGCGCGGATTCTCGTGACGCTGCTGGCGGCGCTGCGGCAGAAACAGCTCAAGCGCGGTATTGCGGCGATCTGCATTGGCGGCGGTGAAGCCACGGCCATGGCGGTGGAATGCCTCTATTGAGGTTGACAGTTGACCTTGTGGGAGCGGGCTTGCCCGCGATGGCAATGGAACAGTCACCATAAATGCTGGATGTGACGGCCTCATCGCTGGCAAGCCAGCTCCCACAGGGTTCTGTGGTGTTACAAGAATTAAGGATTCACCATGATTCCCAACGAAGACCAAACCCAGATCCGCGACATGGCCCGGCAGTTCGCCGAGGAACGCCTCAAGCCGTTCGCCGCCGAGTGGGACCGTGAGCACCGTTTCCCCAGGGAAGCCATCGCCGAGATGGCCGAACTCGGTTTTTTCGGCATGCTCGTGCCGGAGCAGTGGGGCGGTTGCGAGACCGGTTACCTGGCCTACGCCATGGCGCTGGAGGAAATTGCTGCCGGCGACGGCGCTTGCTCGACGATCATGAGCGTGCACAACTCGGTGGGTTGCGTGCCGATCCTCAAGTTCGGCAATGACGAGCAACGCGAGCGCTTCCTCAAACCGCTGGCCAGCGGCGCGATGCTCGGCGCCTTCGCCCTGACCGAGCCGCAGGCCGGCTCCGATGCCAGCAGCCTGAAAACCCGCGCCCGGCGCGAGGGCGATCATTACGTGCTCAATGGCTGCAAGCAGTTCATCACTTCCGGGCAAAACGCCGGGGTGGTGATTGTGTTTGCGGTGACCGATCCGAGTGCTGGCAAGCGCGGCATCAGCGCGTTTATCGTGCCGACCGATTCGCCGGGTTATAGCGTCGCGCGGGTCGAAGACAAGCTCGGCCAGCATGCCTCGGACACCTGCCAGATTCTTTTCGAAGAACTCAAGGTTCCGCTGGCTAATCGTTTGGGCGAGGAGGGCGAAGGCTACAAAATCGCCCTGGCCAACCTTGAGGGCGGCCGCGTCGGCATCGCCGCGCAGTCGGTGGGCATGGCCCGCGCGGCCTTCGAAGCGGCACGTGACTATGCCCGTGAACGCGATACGTTCGGCAAGCCGATCATCGAGCATCAGGCGGTGGCGTTCCGTCTGGCTGACATGGCCACGCAAATCGCCGTTGCCCGGCAAATGGTCCATTACGCGGCGGCCCTGCGTGACAGCGGCCAACCGGCTCTGGTCGAGGCGTCGATGGCCAAGCTCTTCGCCTCGGAGATGGCCGAGAAGGTCTGCTCGATGGCCTTGCAAACCCTCGGCGGTTACGGTTACCTCAACGACTTTCCGCTGGAACGCATCTACCGCGACGTGCGCGTCTGCCAGATCTACGAAGGCACCAGCGACATTCAGCGCATGGTCATTTCGCGCAATCTCTGACAAGGAATCTTCTTCATGACTTTCGACACCATCCTGCTCGAAATCCACGGCCGCGTTGGCCTGATCACCCTTAACCGGCCGCAGGCGCTGAACGCGCTGAATGCGCAACTGGTCAGCGAAGTAAACCAGGCCCTTGATGCGCTGGAAGCAGACGCGAACATTGGCTGCATCGTCCTCACCGGGTCGAAAAAGGCCTTTGCCGCCGGGGCCGACATCAAGGAAATGGCCGAGCTGACCTACCCGCAGATCTACATGGACGATCTGTTCAGCGACAGCGACCGCGTCGCCAACCGGCGCAAGCCGATCATCGCCGCGGTCAATGGTTTCGCCCTTGGCGGCGGTTGCGAACTGGCGCTGATGTGCGACTTCATCCTGGCCGGCGACAACGCTAAATTCGGCCAGCCGGAAATCAACCTTGGCGTGCTGCCGGGCATGGGCGGCACCCAACGCCTGACCCGCGCCGTGGGCAAGGCCAAAGCCATGGAAATGTGCCTGAGCGGGCGCATGATCGATGCGGTGGAAGCCGAGCGTTGCGGTATCGTCGCGCGAATCGTGCCAAGCGATGAGTTGCTTGATGACGCGCTGAAAGTGGCGGCGGTGATTGCCGACAAGTCATTGCCGATTGCGATGATGATCAAGGAGAGCGTCAATCGCGCCTTTGAGGTGAACCTGAGCGAAGGCGTGCGGTTTGAGCGTCGGGTGTTCCATGCCGCGTTTGCCACGCAGGATCAGAAGGAAGGGATGGCGGCGTTTATTGGCAAGCGGGCTGCTGAGTTTCAGGGTAAGTAGGCGGCAGAAGCAAAGCCAAAAGCAAAAGCCCCTCACCCTAACCCTCTCCCAAAGGGAGAGGGGACTGATTGGGGATATTTCAGATTTACGCCGGTCTGGAAGTGCTTTATTGAATCCATAATCAACCCGGTCTTTCAGGTCGATGCATAGCGCCAGACACCTCGGTCGGCTCCCTCTCCCTCTGGGAGAGGGCTGGGGTGAGGGAAAGGGGGCCGATACATTACAACTGATAGTTCTTCAAATCCCGCGCAATCACCATCCGCTGAATCTCGCTCGAGCCTTCGTAGATCTGGGTAATCCGCGCATCGCGGTAGTACTTCTCGACCGGGTAATCCTCCAGATAACCATAACCGCCATGAATCTGAATCGCTGACGAGCAGACTTTCTCGGCCATTTCCGAAGCAAACAGCTTGGCCTGCGACGCCTCAGACAAACACGGTTTGCCCGCCGTGCGCAGCCGCGCCGCGTGCAGGATCATCAGGCGTGCCGCGTTGATCTGCATGTGCATGTCGGCCAGCAGGTTGGCGATGCTCTGGTGCTCGATGATCGGTTTATCGAACTGCACCCGGTCTTTGGAGTAAGCCAGCGCCGCCTCGAACGCCGCCCGGGCGATGCCCAGTGCTTGCGCGGCGATGCCGATGCGTCCGCCTTCGAGGTTGGACAAGGCGATCGCCAGGCCTTTGCCGCGTTCACCGAGCAGGTTGGCTTCGGGAATACTGCAATTGTTCAGCGTCACCGCGCAGGTGTCCGAGGCGCGGATGCCCATTTTGTGTTCGGTACGATCAACGATAAAGCCCGCGGTATCGGTCGGCACCAGAAACGCCGAAAGGCCTTTCTTGCCCAATTCCGGATCGGTCACCGCAAACACAATCGCCAGTTTTGCCCGTTTGCCATTGCTGACAAATTGCTTGGCGCCGTTGATCACCCATTGGCCGTCACGCAGCTCGGCACGGGTGCGCAGGTTGTGCGCTTCGGAGCCGGCCTGCGGCTCGGTCAGGCAAAAGCAGCCGATGGTCTGGCCGCTGGCCAGATCGGCCAGCCAGGTCTGTTTTTGCTCGTCGCTGCCGTAATTGAGCACCGGGCCGCAGCCGACCGAGTTGTGAATGCTCATGAACGCACCGGCCGCGCCGTCACCGGCCGAGATCTCCTCCACGGCCAGCGCATAGGCGACGTAATCGACGTAAGTGCCGCCCCATTCTTCGGGCACCACCATGCCGAGCAGGCCGAGTTCGCCCATTTTCGCCACCAGGGCGTCGTCGATCCAGCCAGCCTTTTCCCACGCTTGCGCATGGGGCGCGATTTCGCCACGGGCAAAATCCCGGGCCATGTCGCGGATCATCACTTGTTCTTCAGTCAGTTCGAGATCGTGCATGGCTCAGCTCCCGCTCTCATCAAAACCGTGGAAAAAACTCGCGACGTGCGCAGCGTCCAGCTCGGCGAGGGTCGGCGGGTTCCAGCGTGGTGTCTTGTCTTTATCGATCAGCAGGGCGCGTACGCCTTCGATCAAATCGCCACGGGCAAACCATTGGCGGTCCAGATGCAGTTCCAGGTCAAAGCACCGCTCAAGGCTCAGTTGACGGCCACGGCGGAGCATTTCCAAAGTCACTGCCATCGCCAGTGGCGAGCGAGTCTCCAGCAAATCAGCGGTGGTCAACGCCCACTCATGACTATTGGCGACGGTGACCTCGCGCATTTGTTCGACCATGCTCGGCACATCCGGCAAGGCGAAAAAGTGGTCGATGGCCGGGCGCAGGGTTTGCAGCGGCGCGTTGGGCAAGGTTTGTACGGCGTGTTTGGCGAGCAGGTTCTGCAGGGATTTGAGTGGCGTGTCCTGCCATTCCATCTGATCGAGTTTTTCGTCGAGCAGCGCCAGTTTGCTGCTGTCCAGATACCAGTCGGCCAGGCCGCAATACAGCGCATCGGCCGCGCGAATCTGCACGCCGCTGACGCCCAGATAAACGCCCAATTCGCCGGGGATGCGCGAGAGGAAATAACTGCCGCCAACATCCGGGAAATAACCGATGGCCACTTCCGGCATCGCCAGACGGCTCTTCTCGGTGACCACGCGCAAATCGGCGCCTTGCACCAGGCCCATGCCACCGCCGAGGACGAAACCGTCCATCAGCGCCAGCACCGGCTTGCGGTAGTGATGAAGGGTCAGGTCGAGGGCATATTCCTCGACGAAGAAGTCTTCGTGCAGGGTGTCGCCGCTTTTGAAACTGTCGTACAGCGAGCGAATGTCGCCGCCGGCGCAGAAGGCTTTTTCGCCGGCGCCACGCAGAACTATGGCGTGCACATTGGCGTCGGTGGCCCAGGCATCGAGCTGCTGTTGCAGCTGACGGACCATGTCGAGGGTGATGGCGTTGAGGCCAGCGGGGCGGTTCAGGGTCAGGTGACCGATGTGGTTGCGCACCTCGGCCAGCACTTCGTTTTGTGTGGCATCCATGGACGCGGTCCGCTGGGATGAAGCCTGAGCTGTCATCTGTAACTCCCTGCTTTTATTGTCTTTATTCGAAAAGCCCGCGCACGGGCAGTAGCCGATCGTAACAGTGCAAAATTGTCGTGTACAACCCGGATATGTGCAGGCGCTGTTTGCGTTTTTACCTTAGTCGAACCGCGGAAAATTACTTGGAAAAAACTTCTCCGATGCTGCGACGCTTGGCGTACAACTCACTGACATGCACCAGACGCTCAAGGTCTTCCGGGGTGACGTCGATAAACGCCTCCATCTCCGCCAAGGCCAGTTTCAGGTCTTCGGCGGTGATGGCGAGGCTATCGACCGGCGTCACCAGCGGCGCCGGTTCGGCCGGGCGTTTCGGGTAGCGAATGCGGGTCAGGTTGTTGTAGGCGAGGGCGCTGCCGAGCATGCACACCGCGCCGAGCATCACTGGCTCCATGGCTTTCCAGTCCATGGCGATGGTGGCGGGGTCTGCCAGCACCAGCGTCAATGCCAACGCACCGGCCGGTGGATGCAGGCAGCGCAGCCAGCACATCAGAATCAGCGCCATGCCCGCCGCCAGGCAGGCACTGCCCAGGGTGCGGCCCAGGACGTGAGCGACCAGCAGCGCCACGACGCCGGCGCACAGGTAACCGCCGAGGATCGACCATGGCTGGGCGAGGGCGCCCGAGGACACGGCGAACAGCAGCACCGCCGATGCGCCGAGCGGGCCGATCAGGTGATAGGCAACGTCATGGCCGAAGACTTGTGCGCACATCCAGACACTGAACAACGTCCCCAGCGCCATGCCGATGGCGGCGCGACTCCATTCGGTGGGGCGGGTGTTGATGGCGGCGGGCAACCAGCGAGCGAGCATGTGAATCCGATCCTTTGCAGCAAATTCGGGACAAAAAAAGGACTTGTCCGGCATATCCGGAAAGCCCTCGAAGCGTTCCAACATTGGGGGAGGAACGCGCACAGTGTGCCGGGCTAAGTGGATGCTGACAAATTCATATTAATGCAGATTTAGTGCATTAATTTTGAATTTAATCAGCTCGGCATCTTCGCGATTGAGCGATCTTGTGCATTGGCTGGCGGTCTAGCCGCGATACCGCATATTCCTTGTGGGAGTTAGGGTTTTTCTTTCTGGCGCTGGTTTTTTTGTGTACATATCCGTTGCTGCGGTCACGGCTACTTAGGGTTCCGCCCTTACGGCGGGTCACCTTTTCAAACGCCAAAAAGGTAACCCAAAACGCTTTGCTCCTACGTACGGCCCTCGCAGGCTCGGGTTCCTTCGCTCCAGGATCGATCCGGGCGCAGCGGCTACGGTTTGCTTCGCTGCACCTCCTTCCGCTGTGTACGACTGCGTCGTACGGTCGCTGCGCTCCCACGCCCGGATCAATCCCTGCGCTCAGCCTTCCGACGTCGCCGGTGACGCAAGATCAAGAGCACGCGAGCTAACGCTCATTGTTGAGTGGTTAGAAGCGCCGTATGGCTTGGGATTTGTTTTGGATTCGCCCCTCACCCCAGCCCTCTCCCGAGGGAGAGGGGGCCGATCTTTGGGCTTTTCAAATTTTGTGTTCGACTCGGTATCGCAGGTCGGTTTAGCTCTCGCATCCACCGCGGTCAGTTCCCTCTCCCTACGGGCGGTCCGACGTTTCGGGAGGGCTAGGGTGAGGGTTGGCTTTTTCTGTCTGAAATGAATTTGAAAAGACGGCGCATAAACAAGACGACTCACGCCACATCCGAAGCGCGCGGCCATTGTTGCAGCGGGATCGGCAGTTGCCGCGACGCGCCGCGGCCCATGGCGAAGTACTGGAAGCCGTTGCGCGCCAGACGCTCTGCGTCGTACAGGTTGCGGCCGTCGAAGATCACTGGGGTGTTGAGGCGCTGTTTGATCAGTTCGAAATCCGGAGCCTTGAACTGTTGCCATTCGGTGCAGATTATCAGGGCGTCAGCGCCGGGCAGAACCGATTCCGGGGTGCCCATGAGCATCAGCTTCGATTCATCCGGGTAAAGGTTCTGGGTTTGCTGCATGGCTTCGGGGTCGAAGGCGCGGACGCTGGCGCCGGCCGCCCACAACGCTTCGAGCAGGACCCGGCTCGGCGCGTCGCGCATGTCATCGGTGTTGGGTTTGAACGCCAAACCCCACAGGGCGAAGGTTTTGCCGCGCAGGTCGCCTTGGTAGAACGCGTTGATGCGCTCAAACAGCTTGTGCTTCTGGCGCTGGTTGATCGCCTCGACCGCTTGCAGCAAGTCGCTGGAGCAGTGCGCTTGTTCGGCGCTGTGGATCAGCGCGCGCATGTCCTTGGGAAAGCACGAGCCGCCATAGCCGCAGCCCGGATAGATGAAGTGATAACCGATGCGCGTGTCGGCGCCGATGCCCTGGCGCACCGCTTCGATGTCGGCGCCCAGGTGTTCGGCGAGTTCGGCGATCTGGTTGATGAAGCTGATCTTGGTCGCGAGCATGCAGTTGGCGGCGTATTTGGTCAGTTCGGCGCTGCGCAGGTCCATGAACAGGATGCGGTCATGGTTGCGGTTGAACGGCGCATATAGATCGCGCATCACGTCGCGCACCTCATTGCCTTCGCAGCCGATGATGATCCGGTCCGGGCGGCGGCAATCGGCGACGGCCGAGCCCTCCTTGAGAAATTCCGGGTTGGAGACGATATCGAACTGCAGCAGCCGGCCGACCTTGATCAGGGCTTTTTCGATGTGCGCGCGCAAGGTGTCGCCGGTGCCCACCGGCACCGTGGATTTCTCCACCACGATCAACGGTTGCTCACGGTGCCGGGCAATCGCGTCGCCCACTGAGAGCACGTAACGCAGATCCGCCGAGCCATCCTCACGCGATGGCGTGCCCACGGCGATAAACGCCACCCGACCGTGCTGCACGGCGAGTTTTTCATCGCTGGAGAAGTGCAGCCGTTTGGCGTCCAGGCCCTCGCGCACCAGGTTCGCCAGCCCCGGTTCGAAAATGCTGACGTGACCCTGGCGCAACTGGTCGACCTTGTGCTGATCAACGTCCATGCACACGACATCATGGCCCACCTCGGCCAATACCGCCGCTTGCACCAGACCCACGTAACCGCTGCCAAAGACCGTGATTTTCATAGGACACTCCTGAGCCGGACGGGTGTTCATGACGTAAGGTCAGGATAGGCAAGGGCATGTTTCAATTTGCCTACTGTTTTGCGCGGCGCGTCTTCGCGGCGTTGCGGATAGGCAGGTGACGCTGACGGCCGTTCACTGGGGGCAGGCTCAATGCCAGCACCCGATTGTCTGAAAACCAATGAAATTCAAAGGGTTGGGCCACCGACCGGGGAATGCCCGATTGACTTTCAAGCGGCCGGACGGCAGGTTGTAGGCCTTTTTTGGGGCAGCCCGGCACTTGCCCGTTTTTGTCATCGTGTCGTTTTGTTGAACTGTTTTTTTACCAAGGCCGTTTCGTTTGATTGACTTGTCGAGTACTGAATCCACCGCGTCCACCACTAATCCATTGACGCTTTACCTGACGCGCCTGGCGCCCTCCAGCCAGCTGACCATGCGCTACGTCTTGCAGGACGCGGCCGATCGCCTCGGCTTCGAGGACGTGGACATCGAAGACATCCCCTGGCACGGCCTGCAACCGGAAAACGTCGTGGCGCTGGTCGCCGCTTTGCGCGAAGACGGCTACGCGCCGAACACTTCTTCGCTGTACGTGAACGCCGTGCGCGGCGTGATGAACGAAGCCTGGCGCATGAGCCTGATCAGTCAGGATCATCTGTTGAAGATGCGCTCGGTCAAGGCCATCGCCGGCACGCGCCTGTCTCAGGGGCGCAACCTCAAGCGCACGCTGATTCACGAATTGATGGAAGTCTGCGCCGCTGATCCACGTCCGCAAGGGCTGCGCGACGCCGCGGTGATCGCGCTGCTTTACGGCACCGGCATGCGCAAATCGGAGTCAGTGGATCTGGACCTGAATCAGGTCGACTTCAGCGAGCGCAGCCTGACCGTCACCGGCAAAGGCAATAAACAACTGATCAAGTACGCGCCGACCTGGGCGTTCGCCAAACTCAATGCCTGGCTGGAACTTCGCCGTTCGCAGCTCAAGGAAGGCGAGAGCGATGATGCCTTTCTGTTCAACCGCATTCGGCGGGGCAACCACATCACCCGCGAGCGCATCACCAAACACGCGATCTACTACATCGCCCGTCAGCGTGGCACGCAGGTCGGGGTGAAAATCATGCCGCACGACTTCCGTCGTTCATTCATTACGCGGGTGATTGAAGAGCACGACCTGTCGATCGCGCAGAAACTGGCGCACCACAGCAACATCCAGACCACCGCCAACTACGATGTGCGCGATGACAACGAGCGGCGGCGGGCGGTGGATCGTTTCGATCTGTGAGCCGAGTCAGTTCGAGGCCGGGCAACCCCGTGAACGACTGGCGGCCTGAGTGATCTGTGCGGCCAGTCGTTTGACGTTGTTCTGCTGCGCGGTCACCAGTTCCTCGATGCTCGGCCCCGACGGCGTCTGCAGGATCGAGCGACAGGTCAGCAAGTCGGCGTCTGGCGCACCGAGCGTACGCAGGCGCCATTTCACATCCATCAATGCGTATTGGCCGGGAATCGAATCGAAGCGCTGTACTTCCACGCGCACTGATGAGCGTTGCTGGCCCGCGCCATTGCTCAACTGGTCGAGCAAGGCGCTGCGCAGTTCGTCGATCAGGCTCGCGCCCCACCAATCGGTTTCGAGAATCGCCAGGCCGCTATTGCCTTCGCGGATGACGATTTGCGGCCGATCGACCTGCGGCGGCACGCTGATGCTCTCGATGGCAATGTCCGCACCACTGCGCGCGGCGCCTTGATGCACCGGGGTCAGGGTGTGAAAGCTGATCGGGTCGCTGCGGCACGCGCCCAGCAACATGATCGCCGCGAGCACGCTGAGTTTCAGCGGTGATGCCATGGGTTTCGCTCCTGTGCTCAATTGCGTGGCGGTCCTTTGAGGTCCAGCGGTGCGGCGTTGTCGGGCCGCCCGCGAATCAGCGATTCCGGATGCCGGCCGAGGTAATCCGACAGCTCACGCAGGGAGCGCGACATGCGTCCGAGTTCGTCGAGGGTCTGCCCCAGTTGCTCGCGTTGCGGCGAATCTTCGGCGAGGGTCGAATTGGCCGACTGCAAGGTCTTGCTGACATCGGCAAGGGTGCTTTGCACGCTCGGCAAGGTCTTGGCGTTGAACTGGCTCAGGCCTTTGCGCAGCTCGACCAGATTGCTGTCGAGGTTGCTGGCGATGCGTTCCACCGGCAGTGCGTTGATCTTGTTGACCATCGCCTCGAGTTTTTCCTGCAGCTGCTCGAGGCTGCCAGGGACCGTCGGGATGCTGATCGGCCGGGCTGTGGCATCGAACGCGACTTTCGGCGCTTTCGGGTAGAAATCCAGCGAGATGTACAACTGCCCGGTGAGCAGGTTGCCGTTGCGCGCCTGCGCGCGCAGGCCATTTTCAACGAATGTGGCGATCAGGCGCGCGCCCGTGGCTTCGTCGTTTTCGTCGCCCTTGTAGGTCTTGAGGATTTTCGCGTGGGCGCGACCCAGTCGTTGCGGGTAGATGACGATGCCGACGTTCACCGGAAAGGTCCGTTTGACTTCGTCAAAGTCCAGATTCACCGCGACCACTCGACCAATCTCGACGCCGAGGAATTCCACCGGCGCGTCGACCTTGAGCCCGCGCAGGGCCTGATCGAAACGCAAGGTCAGGTATTGCGCCTTGCCATTGGGCGGGGCGAGGGCGGTGGTCTGGTCGGCGAACAGCTCGTAGTCGCGGTCTTCGGCGGCGGTTGTATCGTTGGGGCTGTAGTCGGGCGCGCGGAAGGCGATGCCGCCGACCAGCAGGGTCGACAGCGATTCGGTTTTCACTGCAAAGCCGTTTGCGCCGACATTCACATCAATGCCGCTGGCGTTCCAGAACCGCGTGTTCTCGGTGACGTAGGCGTCGTTGGGTGAGTTGATGAACACTTCGATGTTGACGCCTTTGCCATCGGCATCCAGCGAATACGACACCACCTGGCCGACCGGAATCTTGCGGTAGTAGACCGGCGAGCCGATGTCCAGCGACCCGAGGTCCGGCGCGTGCAGGGTAAAGCGTTTGCCCGGCTCGCCGTAGGTGATCGGCGGCGGGTTTTCCAGACCGGTGAAATGCTTGGCGCGGTTGTTCGCCTGACCAATGTCGGCGCCGATGTAGTCGCCGGAGAGCAGGGTATCGATGCCGGACACACCGCCGGCGCCGATACGTGGACGCACCACCCAGAATTGCGAGTCTTCGCGGGTGAAGCTTTCGGCCTGTTTGGCGAGTTTGATCGTGGCGTTGACGTTTTTGTGATCATCGGCCAGTTCAACATCCGAGACGTGGCCGATGACCACGTTGCGGTAGCGCACTTCGGTCTTGTTGGCGGTGAGGCCGTCACCGGTCTTGAAGGTGACGGTGATCGTCGGGCCTTCCTGAAGGATGTTGTGCACCACCAGCGAGATGCCCACCAGGACGGCCACGATCGGCACGATCCATACCAGTGAGACGCCGAAACGGCGGGTCTTGATCGGGGCCTGACCGGGTGTGCGCGGCTCGTCGCTGGCTGACGACTTCATCCATGTCCTCCTCAATTCATTGGGCACTGAGCGTCAGGAACGCAAAAGCACTTCATCAATATAGAAGTGCCTTGCGATAGAGCAAACCGAAATAGCCAATTCTGATTGCCCCCGTGATGGACTCGCAACCCAGGCAGCACCCCCATTCCCTGTGGGAGCTGGCTTGCCAGCGATAGCGGTCTGTCAGCCACAAATATTTCAACTGACCCACCCATCGCCAGCAGGCTCGCTCCACAGGGTTTCAGCCCACCAATTCGCGCAGCCGATACCAGAACATCCCCAATGCCAGCAGCGGCGAGCGCAGCGCCGGGCCGCCGGGGAAGGTCATGTGCGGCACGCGGCTGAACACGTCGAGGCCTTGGCTGTGTCCGGCGTGGATCGCCTCGCCGAGCAGTTTCGCGCACCAATGCGTGACATTGAGGCCATGCCCGGAATACCCCTGCGCATAAAACACGTTGGGCTGATGCTTGAGGCGGCCCACCTGGGGAAGCGATTGGCGGTGATGCCGATCTTGCCGCCCCACTGATAATCGATGCGCACATCAGCCAGTTGCGGGAACAGCTTGAGCATTTTCGGCCGCATATACGCGGCGATATCCAGCGGATCGCGCCCGGAATAGTGACAAGCACCGCCAAACAGCAAGCGCCGGTCGGCCGAGAGCCGGTAGTAATCGAGGCCGACTTTCTGGTCGCACAGCGCCAGGTTCTGCGGGATCAGCTGCGCGGCGCGTGCGGCGGACAACGGCTCGGTGGCGATGATGTAACTGCCCGCCGGCAGCACCTTGCCGCTGAGTTGCTGTTCCAGCTCATCGAGATGCGCATTGCAGCCGAGCACCAGACTGCCGGCGCGCACCGTGCCGCCCGCGCAGCGCACCTGCACGGTGGGGCCATGGACGATTTCCAGCACAGGGCTCTGCTCGAACACCCGCACACCGAGTGCTGCCCCCAGACGTGCCTCGCCTTGCACCAGATCGAGCGGATGCAGATGACCGGAACCCATGTCGACCAGTCCGCCGGCATAACCGTCGGCGTTGACCACTTGCTGACGGATCTGCTCAGGGCCGACCAAACGGGTTTCATGGGCATAGCCGAGTTTGCCGAGTTCAGCCTGTTCCGTCTGGAACGCAGCAAACTGCGCGCGGGTATTGGCCAGTTCACAGAAGCCCCAGCGCAAATCGCAGTCGATCTGATGATCCGCGATGCGCTGGCGCACCAGCTCCACCGAATCGATGCCCGCGCGCTGCAAATACGTCACGCCTTTCTCGCCGACGTACTTGGCGAAGCCCGAAACGTCATGGCCGATGCCGCGAATCAACTGACCGCCATTGCGCCCGCTGGCGCCCCAGCCGATTCGCCGGGCCTCGAGCAGGATCACCGAAAGCCCACGCTGCGCCAGTTCGAGCGCGGTGTTGACGCCGGTAAAGCCGCCGCCGATTACGCAGACATCAGCGCTCAGGTCTTCATCTAGAACCGGGTAGGCAGTGCTCGCTCGCGCCGAGGCGGCGTAATAGGAGCGCGCGTGTTCCTGGCTGTACTGATTCATTTGTTCGACTTCACTTTGCTCCACGAACGGGTCATCAGCCGCATGATCGCCTGCGGTGGCGTCGAGGAAATGTAGAGTTTGTCGAGCACCGCTTGCGGCGGATAAACCTCGGGGTTGTTGACCAGTTCCTGGTCCATGAACGGCTTGGCAGCCGGGTTCGGGTTGGCGTAACCGACGGCGGCGCTGACCTTGGCGATCACTTGCGGATCAAGCAGGTAATTGATGAAGGCGTGAGCTTCATTGGCGTTGCTGGCGTCGGCCGGGATCGCGAGCAGGTCGAACCACAGGTTCGAGCCTTCCTTGGGGATGGCGTAAGCGATGTTCACGCCGTTCTTGGCTTCCTTGGCGCGATTGGCCGCCTGGAACACATCGCCGGAATAACCGAACGCCACGCAGATATCACCGTTGGCCAGGTCGGAAACGTATTTCGAGGAATGGAAATAGGTGATGTACGGGCGGATGCTCAGTAGCTTGGCTTCGGCCTTTTTATAGTCCTCGGGGTTCTCGCTGCGCGGGTCCATGCCCATGTAGTTGAGCACGGCGGGGAACACCTCGTCGGCGGAGTCCATCATCGACACGCCGCAGGCACTAAGTTTCTTCAGGTTTTCCGGCTCGAACAGCACGGCCCACGAGTCGATGTGGTCGATGCCCAGCACTTGCTTGACCTTGTCGACGTTGTAGCCGATGCCGTTGGTGCCCCAAAGGTACGGCACCGAATGGGCGTTGCCCGGATCGTTTTTCTCCAGCAGCTCGAGCAGTTTCGGGTCGAGATTCTTCCAGTTTGGCAGTTGCGAGCGATCGAGCTTGAGGAAAGCGCCGGCCTTCACCTGGCGTGCGAGGAAGTGGTTGGACGGCACCACCACGTCATAGCCGGTACGCCCGGCAAGCAGCTTGCCTTCGAGGGTTTCGTTGGAATCGAACACGTCGTAGATGACTTTGATCCCGGTTTGGCTCTGGAAGTCGGCAAGGGTGGTTTCGCCGATGTAGTCGGTCCAGTTGTAGACGCTGACCTGCGGTTGGGCTTGCGCCACAGCGCTGAACACAATGCTCAGTGCAACCGGGAGTACGGATTTCAACAGACGCATGTCGACACCTCTTGTTTTAGTGATCGTTAGTGATCGTTCCCACGCGCCGCAAAGCAATGGCTCAATGGACGCTCCGCGTTCGGCTCTGGATGGGACGCAGAGCGTCCCGGGATGCATTCCCACGCAGGAGCGTGGGAACGATCGTTGCTAGCCTCGTTCACCCTGTGGGAGCCAGCCTGCTGGCGATAGCGGTGTTTCAGGCGACATTGATGTTGGATGTGCCGACGCCATCGCGAGCAGGCTCACTCCTACAGGGATTGGGCAGGTTTGGGTTAGACGCTCAGCAGGAGGAACTCGCGCTCCCACGAGCTGATCACGCGCTTGAAGTTTTCGTGTTCGGCGCGTTTCACCGCGACGTAGCCGCGCACGAATTTGGCGCCCAGGTATTCGGCCACGGTGGTGCATTCTTCCATCTGCGTCAGCGCTTCTTCGATGGTGATCGGCAGGCGCAGGTTGCGGCGCTCGTAAGCCCGGCCTTCAACGGCGGCGCTCGGTTCGACTTTCTCGACCATGCCCAGGTATCCGCAAAGCAGGCTCGCGGCAATCGCCAGATACGGGTTGGCATCGGCGCCGGGCAGGCGGTTTTCCACGCGCATCGATTCCGGTCCCGAGGTCGGCACACGCAAGCCGACGGTGCGGTTCTCTTCACCCCATTCAACGTTGACCGGCGCCGAGGTGTCGGGCAGGAAGCGGCGAAACGAGTTCACGTTGGGCGCGAACATTGGCAGCACTTTCGGGATGTACTTCTGCAAACCACCGATGTGCTGGCGGAACAGCTCGCTCATGCTGCCGTCGGCGTTGGCGAAAATCGGCTGGCCGGTGGCGATGTCGACCACGCTCTGGTGCAAGTGCATGGCGCTGCCGGGCTCGTCGCCAATCGGCTTGGCCATGAACGTCGCCGTGACGTTGTGCTTGAGCGCCGCTTCGCGCAGGGTGCGTTTGAACACGGTGATCTGGTCGGCCAGGTCCAGCGCGTCGCCGTGGCGGAAGTTGATTTCCATTTGCGCCGGGCCGTCTTCGTGGATCAGCGTGTCGAGGTCCAGACCTTGCAGTTCGCACCAGTCGTAGACGTCTTCGAACAGCGGATCGAATTCGTTGGCGGCATCGATGGAAAACGACTGCCGGCCACTTTCCGCACGACCGGAGCGGCCCAGCGGTGCCTTGAGTGGCAGGTCCGGGTCTTCGCAGCGCTGGGTCAGGTAGAACTCCATTTCCGGCGCGACAATCGGCTTCCAGCCTTTGTCGGTGTACAGCTGCAGGACTTTCTTCAACACGTTGCGCGGTGACAGCTCGATCGGGTTGCCGAACTTGTCGAAGGTGTCGTGAATGACAATGGCAGTCGGCTCGATTGCCCACGGAATCACATACACCGCATCGGACACCGGCTTGCAGACCATGTCGATATCGGCCGGATCTAGCAGGTCGTAATAGATATCGTCGTCGACAAAATCCCCGGTTACCGTTTGCAGCAGCACACTTTCCGGCAGGCGCATGCCGCGCTCATGCAGGAACTTGTTGGTCGGTGCGATCTTGCCGCGGGCGATGCCGGTCAGGTCGCTGACCACGCATTCGACTTCGGTAATCTTGTGATCTTTCAGCCACGTGAACAGCTGATCGAAGGGGGCATTCATAAAGACCTCGTTATTGGTTTTGTAGACGCCGGGGAGGGCGGGTTTCATCTTCCGCCCCTTCCCCTGTGGCGCGTTGGCGTCTATCTTGGGCGCGGCCAGTGAATCCATCTATCCACTTTAAGCAGCACCCAAGCGCACCAAAAGAGTGCGCAAGGTCACCTCATGACAACGTGCAATCCGCTTCAGGTTCAAGCCTTCAACACCGCCGATGTGGCCGAGCAAGTGCGCGCCACACCGGGCTGGGTTCAGCATTATCAGCAGATGTCGCCGGGGCATTTCGCCGGGCAGATCCGCTATCTCGATCTGCAGGGTGTCGAGGTCTACGAAGAGCAGATGAATACCCGCGTCGAGCAGAATTTCAGCGCGCCGTCCGGGGCTCTGGCGTTCTGTTTCGATCGCAGCGACAACGCGCTGTACCTGCTCAACGAAGAGAGCCGCAACATCTGGATCACCCCGGAGAATTACCAGGAAATCGCCGTGGTGTTCGGTCCGGCATTCGTCCGTGAGCATGGGCTGGACGTGGCGAAATTCGACGGGCTGTTCATGGCGCCGCTGACTTGCGGGCAGAACGCCTTGTTCAGTCGCTGGTTAAGCTCGACGCTCACGAAGTTGTCGCAAACCATTGATATAAAAAGCAAAGAGGCGCTGACTCAACAGCTATTGGAAGACTGTCTGTTCATCCTCGACAACGCGCAGGCGCGCCTCGATCGCAGCGGCCTGCAGCGGCGCGGCGAAGAACGGATGATCATGAAACGCGTGGGGGAGTGGGCGGCGGATTCGCCGGAAGATGCGCTCAATCTACTCGAGCTGGCGCAGGTGGCGGGGGTGTCGCTGCGGCAATTGCAACAGGCCTTCAAGGCCTACACGGGGATGACGCCAAGCCACTGGTTGCGCTTGCGTCGGTTGAACAGTGCGCACCGCGAACTGCTCAGGCGTCGGCCGACGGAAACCACCGTGGCCGAAGTGGCGATGCACTGGTCGTTCTGGCATCTGGGGCGGTTTTCCAGCAGCTATCGCGCCCTTTTCAAAGAGCTGCCGAGCGAGACGCTCAAGCGCGGCTGACGCCTGGGCGGACTAATCGGCCCTGACCAGTTTGAAGGAAATCGACAAAGACTTTTTTATCGATTGCGCCATGGGTTTCTCGATCTGATCGTGAATCAGCCACGACACACCGATCATGAACGCCAGCGTGCCCCAGAGCAGCAGGTGCGGATCAATCGCCGGGTAGGCGATGTTGAAAATCATGAAACCGATCATCTGATGCAGCAGGTACAGCGGATAGGTCAGCACGCCCAGCGCTGTCCAGTTCCAGCGTTGCAGAGCGGACATGCGGTTGGTCGCGATCATCAGGAAAATCACGAAGAACAGCACCACCACGGCGCAGATGATCAGCGGGTCGTAGTCGGTGGCATATTTGCTCTCGATCGATGCGGCCCACACCACCGAAGTGAAAATCGCCAGCGCCAAGGCGCCCGCCAACAGCACAATCCGCAGCGGTGTGAAGCCCTTGGCCCAGGCCAGATAAAACGTTGCCCCGGCGATAAACCACGCGGCGTAATCGGTAATCAGCATCGAGCGCAGCTTTTCGAATTGCAGCACCTCAGCGACTGCAGAGATCAGCAGCCAGACTGCCATGCACGGCTCGATCCGGTCGATTTTCTTCAAGGCCAGCAACACGGAAATCATCAGGTAGAACTTGATCTCGACGAACAGCGACCAGTACACGCCGTCGATGGGCTCGACATTCAGCATCTCGCTGAGGAACGCCATGTTGACCACGTATTGATAAAAATCAGCGCTGAACCTGGGTTGGCCAACGGCGAGCGTGACCAGAAAGGTGATCGTGCAGCACACCCAGAAGGCCGGGCAAAGGCGCACCACGCGGGAGATGAAAAACACCTTGAGGTTGTTGCTGGAGGCGGTCATCAGAATCACGAAGCCGCTGATCATGAAAAACAGCTCGACCCCCAGATAGCCGTACTTGGCCGGCTCAGCCAGCAGCGGGTAGGGCATCGCCGACATGTCGCCTTTGGCATAACCGCGAAACGCATAGTGAAAGAACACCACGGCCAGGGCCGCCAGAAAACGCAGTAAATCCAGTTCCTTGAGCCGTCGATTGTTCATGTAGATGCGCTCCGGACTGATCAGCGCTGATCAAAAACTGACGACTCTGCCGAACAGGATTCGACCCAAGGCGCAAGCTGAAACAGCAGTGGCGGCTCATGGCGTGCTCCCGGCCTGGGACAGCGACGCACGGCGTTGCCACATCTTGATGTAGTCGACTTCGAACGTTGAAGGAAGGTCGGCATCGTCGACCACGCCAAACCATGACCACATGGCTTCGCTGTCGAAGACGATTTCCATCGGGAAGAAGAAATATTTATTGCGCGATTCGCGCACCAGCACGCCATCGACATACCAGCGCAGCGTATCGGGCTGCCAGTCGAAGCCGTAAACATGGAAGTCATCGGCCAGCCGCCATGGGCTGACCCAGATGCTGCCATCGGCGATGTGCTCGGTGCTTTGTGGCGTGGCCCAGAGGTGGGCGTTCATGTGGTACGAGCGGTCCAGCTTGCCGTCCTTGGTCTTGCCGGCGATTTCGAAAATGTCGATTTCGGTGGCGTTGTCGGCCATGCCGGTCCACGCCAGCCAGAAGGCACTGGAGCCGGCGGAATTCATCGGTTTCGCCCGCGCTTCGTAATAGCCGAACAAGCCCTTCTCGAGGGTGCGAACCATGGCGGAGGTGTAGTCCTTGAAACCGAGCTTGACGTACTTTTCCGGCAAGGTTTCCTTGCGAAAGACGATGTTCAGGTTGCCGTTGCTGACGCTGGCGTTTTTCTCGGTGTATAGCGCCGGTTTGCGGCCGAGCGATTCGTTGCCGACGCCGTGATTAACGTGCCAGCGTGTGCGGTCGAGGGTGCTGCCGTTGAATTCGTCGGACAGCTTGTCGTTGAGCACCCACTGCCCGCTGTTGGCCTGATCGGACAGCGGCAGGTTGCTGTTGGTCCGGTTCGGTACAGCGCCGAGCGGGCCGACCCGGGTCCAGGTATCGGCGACCGGCGGGACCGCCACGGTCCAGCGGTCAGCGAGGTACTGAAAGGCTTGCTGGCGGTCGGCGAGCGAGGCAAACGCACGGTCATAGACCAGCACTTCGGCAATGTCGCCGCGAAAGTTGTCCGCGGTGCCAACGGCGTTGCGGCCGATGCCAAACGGGCCGATCGGTACGTCGTACAGTTCCAGCACCGAAACGTTGATCGCATACGCGGCGGCGTCGCGCAGGCTGATGGCGAAATTCGGCAGGACGTTATCGTTGTCGGCGGTTTGCGGCCGCGAGCTGAACAAGCGTTGCCAGGCATCCGCCCCGGCGCTTTCTGCCGTACGGCGGGACACGACCAATACCGTCACCGGGCCTTTGGCGCTACGGATGGCTTTGCCGAGCAAACCCGACACGCCGTTGAAGCGCACCACCGCACGTCCGTTCACCGCGTCCGGCAGCCACTGTGGCGCCGTGCCGGGATTGTCGGCGCTGGCATCATGGCCGCTGGCGGATTTGTCCTTCCAGCGCAGCACGCGGTTCTGCTCATCAAGCTGCACGCTTTGCGCATCCGCCGCGTCCAGCCACAGCACCAGCCCGGCGGCGGGAACACCGGGCGGCGCTGGCGCGGCGTTACCGGCCAGGGCAAACCCCAGCAGCCAGAGAAACAGCACGCCATCAAGTTTCATCGCGCCACACTCAATGCCGGGATCTTGAACGAAGACTGGTAGCCCTGCGGATTGCACGACTGCCAGCGCCACGCATCGACAATCATCTGTTGCAGGTCGCGTTGCGCGGTCCAGCCCAGTTCCCGCCCGGCCTTGCCCGGGTCGGCAAACATTTTGGCAACGTCACCTGCGCGGCGCGGGGCAAAGCGATAGGGAATGGCGATGCCGGTAATGTCTTCGAAACTTTGAATGATCTGCAGCACGCTGTAGCCGACGCCGGTGCCGAGGTTCCACACATCGACGCCGCTGGTTTGCTGCAACTTCAACAACGCCTTGAGATGGCCGATGGCGAGATCGACGACATGGATGTAGTCGCGCACGCAGGTGCCATCGACGGTCGGGTAATCGCTGCCGAACACCGTCAACTCAGGTATCCGGCCAATCGCGACCTGGGTCAGGCACGGCAACAGATTGTTCGGCCGGCCGCTGGGATCTTCACCGATCATCCCGCTTTCGTGGGCGCCGATCGGGTTGAAATAGCGCAGCAAGGCGATGCTCCAGCGTGGATCAGAGTGACACAGGTCGGTCAGCAGCTCCTCGATCATCAGTTTGCTGCGGCCGTAGGGATTGACCGGTTTGCCGGTGCCGAAATCTTCTGAGATCGGCGTGCTCGCCGGATCGCCGTACACCGTCGCCGAAGAGCTGAAGACCAGTTTGAACACTTCGTTGCGCGCCATCGCCCGGCACAGTTCCAGCGTGCCGGCGACATTGTTGGTGTAGTAGTCCAACGGGTTGCTCACGCTTTCGGCCACGGATTTGAGGCTGGCGAAATGCACCACGGCGTCGATGTCGTAGCGGCCGAAGATATTGTCGAGCAAGTGCGCGTCGCGAATGTCGCCCCTGATGAAATCCACCCGGCTCAGGGTCAACTGCTCCAGACGCTTGATGCACTCGCGACTGCTGTTGCACAGGTTGTCGAGCACCAGCACGTGGCGTCCGGCATTGATCAGGGCCAAAGCGGTGTGCGAGCCGATATAACCGGCGCCGCCAGTAATCAACGTAGTTTTACGCATGGATGGGCCTTCCTGTTTTCGGGGACTGAATTCAGCGAGCGGTGAACACCGATTTGAATTCCTGCGGCCAGCGCGGGTGCAGGACGCTATACGCCACGGCATAGCTCAGCGCGCCAAGCGAGATGTCGCACAGCAGGTGCAGGTAGCCTTGAACGGCCAGGTGCGGCGACACCGACAACACGGTCGTGACCATCACCAGCGAGGCCAGCACACTGCGGTAATTGGAGTCGAAGAAGCGGCGCCAGTCATAACCGACGGCGGCGTTGAGTCCGCGGATCTGCAGCGGCGTGATCAGCAGCATGCGCACCAGCAGCGCCACCGCAGCGGCCATGCCGCCATAGACACTGCCGAAGACGTACACCAACAACAGCGCCAGCAGCGTGGTCAGCACTTCAGCCTTGATCGTCAGATGGCTGCGGTTGACCGCGACCAGCGCGGTGGTGGCGTACATCGCCATGTTGCCGACGGCCGCCGTACACGCCAGCACTTGCAGCAGAGGAATCGCCTCGGCCCACTTGGCGCCGAAGATCAGCAGAATCAGATCGCTGGCCGTCAGAGCGATACCGAGGAACAGCGGCGTCAACAGAAAGCTGCTGACCACAGTCGAATCGCCGATGATCCCGAGCAGGCGCAGCGGTTCGGCGCTGCGCCGGGAAAACGCTGGCAGCGCATAACTCAGCAGGCCGTTGTAAATGGCCGTGCGCGGCAGGTCGATGATGCGCATGGCCATGTTGAACATGCCGACCGCATTCGCCCCGGCGGTCATCCCCAGCACCACGTTGACGCCGCGTTGCAGGGTTTGTGAACTGAGTGCATTGATCGCCACCGGAGTGCCGGCCTTGATCAGCTCACGCAAGAACGCACCGTCGATGTAAAAGGCGATGCGCCGCGGGTCTGCGCGCATCAGCACGATGATCGAGACGAATTCCATGATCAGTGCCTGGGCAATCACCGCCCAGGCGCCGAGGCCCCAGAGCGCCACCGCGATACCGGCGAAACCGCCGGCAATCTTGCCCAGCAAGGTGCGCGAGGCCAGCGCCTTGAAGTTGCCGCTGCGGCGCATTTGCGCCACGTAGACCCGCGCCATCATGGTGAACAGGATCTTCACCGAGGCCAGCGCGGTCATCCAGCGCAGCACGGGGTCAGTCGTATAAAACAGCACCGCCACTGAGATCAGCACAATCGATGCGAGGCTGACCAACACCGCCGCCCAGAACCCCGTCGAGATGTGTTTGTCCTCCAGACGCTCCAGGCGGACGAGCGGGTCCTCCAGCACCGAGGAGTAGATCAGCCCGACCAGCTCGACGATGGCGATGATGATCGTGCCCACACCCAGCTCGGCCGGTGACAGCAGGCGCGCGTAGGCGACGAAGGTGATCATCGACAGCAGGATCAGGCCGAACTTTTCGGTGAAGATCCAGCCGAGGGTGACGAGGCGGTGATTGGCCATGGCGGTTACCGGATCATTGAGCGGCGGTTGATGCCGGTGCCTTGAACCCGGTGCGGGCGAGGGCGTAGAGACAGCGCAAGGTCGGTTTGCCGTGATCGAAGATCAGCGTCTGCCAGGAGTATTCGAACATCCGCCGGTACACATCGAGCACCTCGGCATGATCGCCACGCCGGGAAAAGGTATTGAGAAAATCGGTGTGATTGCCCAGCACGAAATCGATGTGTTGCTGCTTGCTCAGCTGCGCGCCATAGCGCTCGAGGTACACGTCGATGAATTTCATCTTGTTCTGGTAGTGCTTTTTCGGTTGCGCGGTCATGTTGCCGTCGTTGACCGTGCGTTCGAGCAGCACCTGCGGGACCGTGTGGATTTCCCAGTGTTCGGCGATGCGCGTCCACATGAAGCGGTCCTCGCAGTAACGCAGGCCTGCATCGAAGCCGCCGAGTTGCAGCATCACGTCGCGTTTGACCAGCGCGGCCGACACGCCATTGAGCACGTTGGCGTGAACGAAGTCGTAGAAGTGCATGCCGCTCTTGCGCACGGCGTCCAGTTGCCGCTTGCCGTTGCTGTAATTGACCTGGGTGTAGCAATCGATCAGCCCGACCGGGCGGCCCTGCTGTTCAAGTTCGTCGTACAGCGCCAGTTGCAGCTCAAGCTTTTGCGGGCGCCACTGGTCATCGGCATCGAGCATCGCCACGAAGGTTTCCTGACTGTGGTGCAAACCGGTATTGCGCGCACTGGCCTGGCCGGCATTGGCCTGCTGCAACAGGGTGAGGCGAAACGGCGCGGCGAAATCCCGGACCCGTTGCGGCCCGTCATCGGTGGAGCCATCGTCGATGACGATGACGTGATCGGGCAGGCGCGTCTGCTCGGCCAGCGAGGTCAGCGTCTGCTCGATGCTGTCGGCGCCGTTGTACATCGGGATCAGAACGCACACGGTCTGCGGGGTTTGGTTTGTCACGGCAGCTTCTCCTTGGGTTACGCCTTGGCGGAATCAGGCGCAAATGCCCGACCAGCCTGACGCTGGCGCGGGTTTGCCGGTTTGAACGCGGGGAGCATCACCAGTTGATGCCGGAAGGACAGGGCGAGGGTGCAAAACACCAGGAATTCGGCGGAGCGGTAGTTGGGAATCACGTACGCCACGTAGTTGGTCACGGCGAACAGGCCGATGATCACCAGCGCACTGGCGCGCAGTTGCGCCGTGTGGTTGGCGGTCACGGCGCGGTACTGTTTGAGCAGCGCTTCGCCGAACAGTAGAACCAGCGCGCTCAACTGGATCACACCGCCGTTGAGCAGGGTTTCCATGTAGCCGCTGTGGGCGTTGCCGATGTAGCCCCAGCGTGTAATGAACGCATCGGCATCGGGGCTGGCCCAGAAAGCGCCGAAGCCATAACCCTTGAGCCATTCCTGCTCGACGAAGGGTGAGAGCAGTTCCCAGATCAGCGTGCGGTCGGTCAGCGAGGGGTCGCGGCCAGCGATCTCCAGCAGCCAGGCGACGTGGTTGTAGAGCAACAGGCCCGCCAGCAGAAACAGCACCGTGCTGGCGAAAAACAGCCCCTGCGAGCGGTGGATGCGCAGGCGGATCAGGGTGAGGAAATACCAGTAGCTCACCGAGCCGAACACCACCAGGGCGACGCCGGTCGCCGACTGCGCGAGCAGAATCGCCACCAGCGAACACAACGCGCAGAACAGCGCCCGGCGGTTGCCCTGACGGATCATCGGCAGCAATAACAGGATGGCCACGGCATTGAGGCGTGCCCCGGCATTCTTTTCGGCAAAGATGCCCTTGAAGGCGCCGTCGCGAATTCCCCGGAGAGGAACGCGACGTCAGGCATGATCACCGCCAGTATCAGCCCGATGAACGCCGCAGCGCCGATCGCACAGCCGAGCATGTACACGATCTTTTCCAGCGGGTAGTTCCAGGCAATGAAGCCGGCGAAAAACACTACGCCGAGCAGTGCGATTACCCGTTTCAGGCTGAGCGTCGGGTCATGGGACCAGCCGATCGAGGCGATCACACTGAGCAGGAACAACAGCAGGAAAAAGTTGCTGCGGTAGAAGGTTTTGCTCAGGAACACCTTGTTGCGGATGAAGAAAAACAACGGCACCAATAACGTCACCAGTCCGCAAACCTGGTTGGCGACGCTGCCTTCGAGGTCTTTGTCGACGTCGCCGAAGCTGAACCCGCTGCCCAGCCCGAGGGCAAAGGTAATCACCTGGATGTAAAACAGCACGCCGAACAGGGCGAAGCCGTCGCGCAAGGTCGAATATCGGATCGTCAGGGTGCTCATGATGCGGCGCTCCCAAGCATCGCCGTGAGGTAGGTCTGCAAGGCGCGGGTATTGGCGAAGCGCGCCGCCGCTTCAAGCCGGGTGTCGCGCTTGAAATGGCGCGGCGTGTTGAGCTGCAGGCCGATCGCCTGCGCCAGCGCGAGCGCGTCATCAACCTCGACCAGCGGTGCCACCAGACCATTGATAAGAATTTCTGCCGGGCCGTGGGGGCAGCGAGTCGCGACCACCGGCGTGCCCGTGGCCAAGGCCTCGACCAGCGCATTCGGGCTACCCTCGAAGCGTGACGACAGGACAAAACAATCGGCGGCGGCCACTTCTGCCAGCGGATCAGCGGTGTAACCCGGCAGATCGACACGCTCGGCTACGCCCAGCTCGCGGGCCTGTTCCAGCAATTGCGGCCGCAGCGCACCTTCGCCAAAGATGATCAAGCGCACGCTGGTATCCGGTAGCGCGGCCAACGCGCTGATCAGGGTATCGAAACCTTTTTGCCGGGCCAGACGGCCCACCGCAACGATCACCGCGCCGGATTTTTCCAGCAGCCAGCGATGACTGGGGCGGCACGGGCGCTTTTTGTAGAAGTCGTCGTCGAGCACCGGATTGTCGGCAGTGGTCACGTCCTGGTGGCGCGCGATAGTGGTATCGACCAGATCCTGGGCGACGCCTTTCGACACGCAAATCACCGGGTTGGGAATCAGCCGATACAGCAGCGGTGCCGCGCTGTAGGCCAGCCGCACCATGAAGGCTGGATTGACGTGTTTGTCGTGGGAAAACGCGTTGCGTTCGCTGACGTGCAGGCGCGCCAGCGTGCCGGACAGCAGTGCGGCGGCGATCGCCACGACGTTGACATGGGTCAGCGCCGCCAGTTGCGCATCGAAACGATTGGCCCGCAGAAACCGCGCGAGTGCCGGAATCGCGCGAACGCTGCGCGGGCTGTGCAGTTCGACAGTCTTGACGCGTGGATCAAGGTATTTGGCGTTGATGCCGCCGCCGGTGAGCAGGAGCAAGGTCACGTCGTTACCCGCGTCGACCAGCGCACCGGCCAGGCGCGTCATCATTTTCTCGGCACCGCCGGCGCTGAGGTCGTGGAGGATGATGAGGAATTTTTTCATTGATTCCATACCTGGTAATACGCCTGGGCCGCGTGCTGGCTGGTGTAGGGGCGCAAGGCTTCGGTGAGGGTGTGTTCGTGGGGCATCGCGTCATCGCGCGAAGTCAGGCTTTGCAGCATTCCGTCAGCCAGTGCCGGCACGTCGTTGACCTTGACCAGCAGGCCGAGCTGGCCGTTGTCCAACAGTTCTCGGGGCCCGGTTTCGCAGTCGCTGGCCAGCACCGGCGTGCCCAGTGCCAGCGCTTCGATCAGCACGGTCGGCATGCCTTCGTGGGTGGAGCTGAGAATGAACAACCGCGCGTTTCTCAGCAGCGGATAGGGATTGCTCAGGTAACCGGTGAAATGCACCCGTCGTGCGATACCCAGGCGTTGCGCCTGCGCTTTGAGTGCGTCGCGCATGGGTCCGTCGCCGGCGATCACCAGGTCCGGCAGCGTGCGCTGTTGCAAGGCCAGGGCGTAGGCATCGAGCAACAGGTCAAAACCTTTCTGCTGGGTCAGGCGTCCCAACCCCAACCAGTAAGCTTCGGGCAACCCGGCAAGGAGTGGCGCCCGTGAGGCCTGGAACAGTTGTTCAGTGATCACCGCGTTCGGGCAAAAGCTGATGCGCTTGCGGCCCCACGGCAACAGGCTGACCAGCGACTGGCGCAACGCGGTGGAAACCGTGACCACTTTGCCGCTGCCGCACAGGTACAAGGCGTACAGCAGGCGCAGGCTCGAAGGATTGGTTTTCTGTTCTTTGCAATCGAGGGCAATGTGGCGGCTGTAGATGACTTTGCAGGCACTGCCCAGCGTGGCGAACCAGGTGCAGACGTTGGCCTGCTCCTTGGCGGAAATCAGGTGGGTCACCTGCTCATCACGAATTACCCGGCGCAACAGCACGATCGAGCGGAGCAGGCCGGCGATGCCGTTGCCGCCACCGCTGTGGTGACGTTGATTGCCTTCGGTGTCCGGGGTTTCGCCGTTCATGACGAAGAAACTCACGCGCCGACCATCCTTGAGAAACTGCTCGGACAGGCGCTGCTGCACGCGCTCGACGCCGCCACCGGATTTGAAATCCTTGAGAATGAACAGAATGTGCATGGTCACTCCCCGACACTGATGGCAACTTTGCGCCGTGCGAGCAGGGCCAGCAGGTGCAAGAAGTTGCTCGGGTAATCGATGAGGTAGCGTTTGATCGTGTGCGGCTCGCGGTACATGCGATAAAACGCGCGCAAATGCAGGCGGTTGATCAACGCCGGGTAGTATTGCCGCGACGCCAGGGCTTCCTGGCGAATGAAGCCGCCACAGGTGAAGGCAACGCCTTGAAAACCTGCGCGCAGCACATCCTGTTCGAACTGTTCCTGCAGGCCGGCGCCGAGGCCGACAATCAGAATGTTCGCTTCGCTGCGGCAGATGTCGGCGTGCAGCGCCTCGGCCTCGGCGGCGTTGAAATAGCCGTTGTGGTATCCGGCGATATTCAACCGTGGATAAAGGGCCTGGATCTTGCGCATGAACAGCTCGAGTTCGCCTTGCCGGGCACCGACGAAGTAAACCCGTTTGCCCAGGCGCTCGGCACCGCCCAGGACATGGTCGGCGATCGAGGTGAAGTCGAAGCTGACCCGGCCGATGGTTCTGCCGGTCACCCGCGACATGAACGAGGACATCAGCATGCCGTCGCAAAAATAGGTGATGGCGCACGAGCGCTGCGCGAAAACACTGCTGATCGAAGCAAAGTTGATGAACGAATAGGCCTGGTTGGCCTCGAGTAATTTCGGCGAGTACTGCCCGACCAGTTCAAGTTTCAACATGGCGCGGCTCCCGTCAGATCACAGAGAGGGTCTGACGACCCACCGAGACGTAGGTGAAGCCGCGTTTGCTCAAGCGTTGCGGATCGAACAGGTTGCGCCCGTCGAAAATCAGCGGTTGCTTGAGCCGCGCGCTGAGGACGTCAAAGTCCGGCGCGCGAAACGCCTGCCACTCGGTGACGATGATCAGCGCGTCGGCATTTTTCAGTGCCGCTTCCTTGGTCCCGGTCAGAGTCAGGTCATCGCGCGAACCATAAATGCGCTGCGCCTCTTCCATGGCTTTCGGGTCGAAGGCCTGCACGTTGGCGCCGGCGCGCCACAGGGCTTCCATCAGCACGCGGCTGGGCGCTTCGCGCATGTCGTCGGTGTTGGGCTTGAAGCTCAGCCCCCAGAGGGCAAAGGTCTTGCCGCTGAGGTGGCCGTCGAAGTGATTGAAAATCTTGCTGTAAAGCGTGGTTTTCTGTTCCTGGTTGCGCGCCTCCACGGCCTTGAGCACGCGGGCGTCGAAGTCGACGCCGGTGGCGGCGTGGATCAGCGCCTTCACGTCTTTCGGGAAACACGAACCGCCATAGCCCGGACCGGGGTAGATGAATTGGTAGCCGATGCGCGGGTCCGAGCCGATGCCGTGGCGGACCTTCTCAATGTCGGCGCCAAGGCTTTCGGCCAGGCAAGCCATTTCGTTCATGAAACTGATCTTGGTCGCCAGCATGCAGTTGGCGGCGTACTTGGTCAGCTCGGCACTGCGCACGTCCATGACGAGGATTTTTTCGCGGTTGCGATTGAACGGCTCATACAGTTCGCGCATGACTTCTTCGGCACGCGCACTGTCGGTGCCGATGATGATCCGGTCCGGGCGCATGCAGTCTTCAACGGCACAGCCTTCCTTGAGGAATTCCGGATTGGAAACCACATCGAAGGTCAGATCGCTGCGGTCGTTGTCGGCCAGCACTTGCTCGATGTGGGCGCGCACCCGGTCGCCAGTGCCGACCGGCACCGTGGACTTGTCGACGATGATCTGGTGGCGATCCATGTTCAGCGCGATGGTGTGCGCCACGCTCAACACATATTGCAGGTCCGCCGAACCGTCTTCGTCCGGCGGAGTACCGACGGCGATCAACAACACGTCGCCATGGTGCACGGCGTCCGCCAGGTCGGTGCCGAAGCGCAGCCGACCGCTCTGGTAGTTGTCACGCACCAGGCTTTTCAGGCCCGGTTCGTAGATCGGCAGGGTGCCTTCTTTCAGGGCTTCGACCCGGGCGACGTCGACATCGACGCAGAGCACACTGTGCCCGACCTCCGCCAGTGCGGCGCCTTGGACAAGGCCAACATAACCAATACCGAATACGCTCACATTCATGGTCAAACCTCAGGTCGTCATGACCGGTTATCAACGGACGGGCAGGGGCAGGCAGCGGTAGGGCAGGGGTCAGTAGATGTTTTTCGAGAACAGCGTGAAGGGGGTCTTGAGGAGGATTTTCAGGTCGAGCCACAGCGACCATTGATTGATGTAATTGAGGTCCTGGGCGACGCGCAGCTGCATCTTTTCCAGCGTTTCGGTTTCGCCGCGATGGCCGGTGATCTGCGCCAGCCCGGTGATGCCCGGCTTGAGCCGATGGCGAGCCATGTAGGCGCGCACCTTGCCGGTGTAATAAATGTTGTGGGTAACGGCGTGGGGACGTGGGCCAACCAGGGCCATCTGGCCGAACACGACATTGAACAGCTGCGGCAATTCATCGATGGAACTGCGCCGCAGGAAGTGGCCGATCGGCGTAAGGCGGTTGTCGTTGCGGGTGGCCTGGCGCACTTCACGGTCGTCGTGAACGTGCATCGAACGAAACTTCCACACCTTGATCACTTCGCCGTTGCAGCCGTGGCGGTTCTGCTTGAACAGCACGGGGCCTGCGGAGGTCAGCTTGATCGCGGTCGCCACCGCCAACAGCAACGGGCTGAGCAGCACGATCGCCAGCGCGGCGAGGCTGCGCTCGAACAGGTCCTTGCACAACAGGCTGGCCGGATGCGAACTGATCAGGCTTTCGTTGAGGTAGATGGCCGGCATTCGCTCGATTTCCGAGATCGAATGGTTGAGCAACACCATGCTGCCGAAATCCGGAATCCACACCACGTCGACATTGACGTCGAGCAGGTCGATGTACAGCGCCTCGATGGTCGCGGCATGCGCCATGTTCAGCACGATGTACACGCGGCGCACTTCAAGGCGCGCGATGATCTCGCGGATCGAGTCGACGCGGCCGAGCAGCGGCAGGATGCTTGGCGCGGGGCCGCTGTCATCGGCGGCGGCGACAAAGCCAAGGACCAGCGCACGGTTGGGCGTGGAGAGCTTTTTCGCCAGCTCATGCGCGGTCGGGCAGGTGCCGATGATCACCGACCGGCGCTCGTTGCAGATCTTGCGTGAGTACATCCGGGCCAAGTAGTGCAGGGGCAGAAAACTCGCCGCCTGGACCACGAAACCCAACACCGCCCAGAGGATGATCACCTGACGTGAATAGATCGCGCTGGTCTGCGTGACGAAGGCAATCGCCGCCAGCACCGCCAGTAGAATCAACCAGCCGGCCAGCAGTCTGCCGAGCCCGACCACCAGGCCATAGCGTTTGTGATACACGCGCATCACGCTGTAGATCGGCACTGAGCCGAGCACGGCCAGGATGATCAGGATGCGATATTCGCTGGTCAGGTAGCCGACGCGCCAATACACCAGCAGCACCAGCAACGAGGTGGCCAACAGCATTGCGCACGACCACTGACCCCAGAAGGTCAGGCCGCGGCGTTGCGTCATATGAGCGGTATAGAGCGGAGTCATGGGCTTGACCTCAAGGCAGCAGTGATGCGTCAGCGCTGAGCGAGCAGACACGAGGTGTCTTCCCGCTGGCTTTTCCGTGGCTCGGCAGAGGTGAAGCGAGTTGTGTTTGGGCAGAAAGGGGTGCAGCGGCAGGCGCGGGCGCCCGGTGTTACCTGGGCGCGAAATCGTAGTTATAGAACGCCCGGGAGTGATGCTGGCCGTACTTGCGCGCCTTGCGCAGGTCGACCTGGTTGAGCACGGTGCCAAACACCGGCACATGGCTCTGTTGCAACATGGCGAGGCCGCGCTGGACCTGACTGATCGGGGTGCTGTCAGCCTTGACCACGTAAATCACTGCGTCCGAATGCTTGGCCAGCAACAGCGCGTCGCTGATCATTTCCGCCGGCGGCGAATCGATGATGATGTGCCGGTAACGCGAGCGCAGCGCTTCGAGCATGCGCGCCATGCGCGGTGAACTGAGCAGATCCTGCGGCGGCGGTTGCAGCGCATTGGGCGGATCGGCAGGCGAGGGCAGACGCGGCGCGGCGAGGGAATCGCGCGTCGACGGCATGACTTTGCCCGCCAGCAACATGTCCAGATTGCCCACCGAAACGATGCAGTCTTCAAGCCTGGCGGTACCGGCAATCACATTCGCCAGGCCGGGGCTGTCGGGCGGGAAGTCGAAATTCTGCGACAGCGTCGGCTGGCGCATGTCGGCATCGATCAGCAGCACGCGCTCCAGCGGCGTCAGCGAGCTGGCGAGGTTGTTGGCGATGGTGCTTTTGCCTTCACCGGCCACCGTCGAGGTGATCAACACGACCTGCGAGGGCTTTTCGCTGCTTTGCAGCATCAGCCAGGTGCGCAGGTTGCGGATCGTCTCGGAGAAGCGCGGGTTGTCGTTGTCTTCGAACAAACGCGCCAGTTGCCGACGATTTTTCTTCATGACCAAGGGCACCACGCTGAGCAGCGGAATGTTCAGCGCGCTTTCGATCGACTCGTCGGTTTTGAAGGTGTTGCTCAGGCTGTCGAACAGCAGGGCCAACGCGACACCGATTACCGCTGCGATCAACGCGACGATCGCCACGATCAAGGTTTTGCGCGGTTTGCTCGGATCGACCGGGACAATTGCCGGGTCGACGATGCGCACTTTGGTCGAGTCCATGTCGGCGGTGGCGGTGGTTTCCTTCAGGCGGGTGACGAAGGTTTCGTAGAGCGCCCGCGAGCTGTCGACCTCACGCTGGAACTCACGCAACTGGAATTCCTTGCGGGCAATGTCCTGAATCTGCGCCTTATTGCTGTTGAAGGACTGGCGCAGCGAAGCCTCACTGGCCGTGGCGAGCTGGTACTGCCGCTCGATCCCGGCGACCACCTGTTGCACCTGCAATTGCAGACTGGTGGTGGCGGTGCGCAATTCCGACTGCGCGGACAGCAGGCTCGGGTGTTTCGGCCCATAGCGGCCCGACAGTTCATCGACCTTGGCCTGGGCCAGAGCGCGGTCCGCCTGAAATTTCTGCACCAGCGGGTTACTCAGGACGGCGGGCACGCTGGACAGTTTGCTCAGATCACCGTTGCCCAAGGCCTTGGCTTGCCGATATTCACTTTCGGCTTCTGCGCGGTTGCGCCGCGCGTCGACCATGCGATTACCGGTCATCTCCAGCTCGTTGGCGCTGATCGTGGCGACACCGCCAACGTCTACCAGACCTTGTTCTTCGCGGTAGCCCTGGAGCTTTTTCTCGGCGGCACGCAAGTTGTCACGCAGCTTCACCAGCCGGGTGTTCATCCACGCCGTGGTGGTTTGCGTGGACTTTTCACTGGTGTCGAGCTGGCTGTCGGTGAAACCGCGGGCCAGTGCATTGGCCGCAGCTGCGGCGAGAACCGGGTCGGGCAGTTCGACCTCGATTTCGAGCAACTGGCTCTTGCCGACGAATTTGACGCTGGTGTGCAGCATCAGGTTCTGCGTGACCTGGTTGAACACCTCGTCTTCGGTGACCGGCTGTTTTTCCGGCAGCCAGCGCTCCAGACCGAGCCCCGGTAACCATTTGTCCAGATCAACAGCGGCCAGCCATTCGCGTGGGGCGAACCACGACTTCGGTTGCTGGCGCGGGTCGGTGACCGGGTGCGTGGTCAGGCCAAGTTTTTTCACCGCGCGCTCGGCCAGATCCCGCGATTGCAGGAGCGCCTGTTGCGTCTGCAGATAGTCGGTAGTGTTGCTGTTGGAGTCCTTGACCTGCTGGAAGGACATCAGCGGCGGGCTCTTGTCGTTGAACAGCAGGGTGGTGCTGCCGATGTATTGCGGGGTGATGTTCGAGACCACAATGGTCGCCAGCAAACCGCTGACCAGAATCAGCCAGCCGATACTCCATTTCGCGCGCCAGATCACCCGCCAGAGTTTCAGCAGGTCCAGGGTGTCCTTGTCTTCGCTGTGCTGTTGATGCGGCTGCACGTGCGCTTGCAAAGGACGTTCGACGTAAGTGCCAAGGCTGTTGTCCATGATCAGAAGAACCCTTGTGCAATGGAAATGGTGTCGCCGGGGGCAATCGTGGTACTGCGCGTCACGTTATCGGTGTCGGTCGCGCCACTGTCGCCACGCAAGATGGTGACGCGCTTGATCGAGGCCCGCTCGGTCAGGCCACCACCCAAGGCAATGGCTTTCTCCAGTGTCAGGCCCGGCACGAACGGATAGCTGCCGGGCTTTTTCACCTCGCCATTGATGTAGAAGGAGCGGTATTCGATCTGGCTGAGACTGACTTTCGGGTCGATCAGGTAGCCTTGTTTGAGCCCGTCGACAATGATTTTTTCGACCTGGCTGGGGGTCAGCCCCTTGGCGGAGATTTCGCCGAGAAAGGGGTAGGAAAAGGTGCCGGCGTCGCTGAGCCGGATCTTTTTCAGGCTCAACTCCGGCTCACCAAACACGATGATGCGCAACACATCGCCAGCGGCCAGTTTGTATTGCGTGCCGGGATCTGCCGCGTAGGCAGTCGATGCCGCGAGCAACGAGAACGACAGGACAAGTGCGGATGTGTTCATGTCGAAACCCTCTTAAAGGCTGACGTTGAAACTGATCTGAAACACGTTGCGGGTGAAACTTTCATTGTCGGCATCGGAGTCGTTGTCGCGGAAGCGGTAGCCAACTTCGATGTCCAGCCAGCGGCGCATCGCATAGATCACCGCCAGGTTGTAATCCTGAAAGTCGTCGGTGCGGCTTTGTCCTTCGTAGACGTAACGGCCCAGACCCGCTTGGGCCACGGTGGTAATTCGCTCCGTCCAGCCGTGCCGCCAGCCGACCTGGGTGAAGGTCGACTTCACGGCCTCCGCGCCATCGTCGCCCTCGGCCAGCGCCTGACGCGCGACAAAGGTAAACGTCGAATATGTGCGCGGTTTCCATTGCAGATCGACTTGCCAGGTGGGGTTGTCGAGGTCGTTGGACTCGTTGCTGTCGAAGTTCTTTTTTTCATAACCGACGCGCACTTTGCCCGTCGTGCGTGCCGTGAAATCCCAGACAGCACCGGCGAGCACGGCGTCCGATACGCTGCTGCGCGGACTGTTCGCCTGCTTGTAGTCGAAGTCGGTGTGGTCATATTCGAGCAAGCCTCGGGTGTTGCTGCCGATGCGGTGGTACCAGGTGCTCGTCACTGCGGTGGTGTCGCGCTCCTTGTCGGCATTGATGCCGTCGCCATTGTCGTAGCGCAGTTGCGCGTAATTGACCCCGAGATCGATCTGGTTGTCCGCGCTTTTCGCGCCGAAGGTATAAAGCCCGCCAACCCGTTTGTTGTTGAGCTTGTCATTCACACCCTCGACCGCCGTCGACTCGGTGCGCTCCCATTTGCGATATTCGGCGTCCAGCTTCAAACGATGGCGATCGGTGAACTCCATTACGCTCTCGGCACGCACACGTTGCGCAGTGTTCGAGGCGTCGGAATCGTCGTGATAGATGTACCGCGTCGGTTGCCAGATCACTCGCGTGGCGCTGTTGCGGTCTTCAGCCTTGAGCTCGAAGGAGGGCGCCAGTTTGGTGATCATCGACGACTGCTTGTTGTCTTCGACTTCGCGGAAGTTGTCGTCGTAACTTTCTGAAAAAATGAACGTTGGCGTGAAGTCGAATCCATAAACGTTTATCGCTTGCGGATCGGTGCTCCAGGCCATCGCGGGGTAGAAGGAGGCCATGATCAGTGCAACAGGGCAGCGTGATTTCAAGGCCATGACATGGCTCCTGAGAAAAGGCACGGGGGCGAGCAGTTATTTATACGACTGGAAGCTGTGTTGTTGTCGCTGGATGACGCTAAGCGGCAGGCACACAGGCTGTTCGCGGTTGAGAAACTGCAGAAGCAGTAACACCCGATCGTTGCCTTGTAATGCCTGGAATACACCTTCGAGTGGCGAGAGCGGGCCGCTGATGATCCGCAGAGGTTCACCGGGTTCGAGGCGGCCTTGCATATCCGAATCTGATTCCAGACAGCGTTCGCGCAAGTGCTCTATGACATGCTCTGCTACTGCCACGGGACCATGATTGAACTCGACAATCCGGCTGACGCCGCGGGTTGAGCGCAACGGTGCCCAGTTGTCCGTACGGCTGAGCTGGATAAACAGATAACCGGGGAATAACGACTCCATCACGCGCTGTCGTTTCCCGCGAATGACGCGCTCAGTGAAGAGTTGAGGGTGAAAGACCACGTAATGTTGCTGGAGCAGGTTGAGGTGTGCGCGCTCATCCTGGCGTGGTTTGCATTGCAACAGATACCAATTGGGTTGATCCGAGCTGATTGCTGACATGCGAGTAAACTCTTTGATGTTCGAGAAGTTTAGGGCAGGCAGAAGCTCTATTCAGGGCCGTGCAAAGACAATTGGCAGGGGATGTTTTTATTATGATGTAACGTTGGAGTGTTTCAGTAATGAATCACTTGTTCTACTCGATGCTTGCTAAACTTTTTCAAAGACAAAGCTACCGCACAGTCTGCATGTTTGCAGTGTCTATATCAGGTTGCCAAGTGGTTAGCTCTGAAACTTTCTGGAGCGAACGAGAAGGGACTCGCGCCACGTTCAGCTAGACGTTGGTAGTTATCGGCCAGTCTTTGCAGTCTGTCAAACGATCCAAGTCAAAAAACCACGCCATTTGTCGACTAGTGGCTCCTGTTTTGCCTATGTCATTGTTTATACGATGTTTTTATTTTGACGTTCGAATGTGTCCGGTTTTTTTACACTGATCGGCAAGGCAGATTGCTAAGATCCTCCAGCATTGTGCTGCTGCAAAATTCTTCTAAGCTACGGACTGCTTCTGTCGCGTGACGTTATAAATCACCGCCCATTCGATTGAGAGGAGCAGGCACTATGACCGTTCTTGTGACTGGCGCCGCGGGCTTTATCGGGTATCACACGGCCAAACGATTGGCTCAACAATGTCAGCAAGTAATCGGTATCGACAACCTCAATAACTATTACAGCGTCGAACTTAAACGCGCGCGATTGAAACAACTAAGTGAACTGCCGAATTTCGAATTTCAATGGATGGACATAGTTGATAAACCGGCACTTATGGCATTGTTCGATCAATATCGTTTCACCGAAGTTATCCATCTGGCCGCGCAGGCCGGTGTTCGTTATTCGCTGGACAATCCGGATGCTTATGCGCAGTCGAATCTGGTGGGTTTTTTGAACGTACTGGAAGCCTGTCGTTTTCACCAGCCGGCGCATTTCATCTACGCATCAAGCAGTTCGGTGTACGGCGCTAACAGCGAGCTGCCTTATAGTGTCGACAACCCGGTCGAACGCCCGGTTTCGCTGTACGCAGCGACCAAACGCGCCAACGAATTATTAGCCAGCAGCTATTGCCATCTCTACGGATTGAAAGCCAGTGGGCTGCGCTTTTTTACCGTTTATGGGCCCTGGGGCCGACCGGACATGGCGCTGTTCAAGTTCACTCAAGCGATGCTGCAGGGCGAGCCGATCGATATTTATAACAACGGCCAGATGGCGCGGGATTTCACTTATATAGATGACATTGTCGAAGGTATCGCATTGTTGCGTTGCAAACCGCCGGTAGCGGAGAAGGAGGGCGAGGGCGTTAACAAACTGTTCAACATAGGCCGCGGCCAACCGATAGCTTTACTGGATTTTGTCGAATGCCTGGAAAAAGCATTGGGCGTTAAAGCACAGTACAATTTTCTACCGCTGCAAGCGGGTGATGTTGTCAGTACATGGGCCGATGTGTCGGCACTTGCACAATGGACAGGCTTTTCTCCACAGGTGGATGTTGCAGATGGCGTGTCCCGATTTGTCAGGTGGTATTGCGATTATTATCAAATTTTGTCCTGACATTGAATGAGCTGAAAGGCTGATGCAGGGTAGATAAAGCGAGATTATTGATAGCTACACTAAATGACCTTTTAGTTGAGCTAACAAAAAACCTATCAACAACGTGGGAGCAGGCGATGATTGAAGCTAAACCCGATGCACAAGACGTCATCAATGCACTGGATCTCGTAGCTCACGCCGAAGGTGGCTATTTCCGCCGAACCTATCAATCCGATCACCGCGCCAAGCTGGAAACAAGCGCAGGGCCGCGCTATCTGCTGACGTCGATCTACTACCTGTTGACTGAGCAATCACCGGTGGGACAGTTTCATTTCAACCGGTCCGACATCCTGCATTATTTCCATCTGGGCGATCCCATCGAATACAGCCTGATCCATGCAGACGGTTCATTGCAGACTCTGGTGATGGGCAGCGAGATTCTTGCCGGGCAACATCTGCAATTACACGTACCGGGTGGCATCTGGAAAGCTTCGCGCTTGCTCAATGGCCCACACGGATTCGGATTGATCAGCGAGGCGGTTTCGCCTGGATTTGATTTTGCTGACATGGAGATGGCTGATCGAGGAAAACTCACTGCGCAGTTTCCGCAGCATCGTGCGCTGATTGAAATGCTGACGCGGGACGAAGGCTGAACGGCGCAGATTGCGCATAGGCAGTGGATCAACAACGCGTACTGAGGCTTCGCAGCAGATTGAAATGCCACGTACATCGAGGCTGATCCCGTAACACTTTGTTACGTGTAATGTATATTATGTTAAATCATGGATGCGAATAGCCTCAGGCTTCAGATATCACATCCACCACTCCCAACCTCTCAGTCTAAGCAACGCCATTCGTTTGCAGCTTCAACAACCAATGTCTCTCGGTAGTCCATCCGATAAAAACCTGAGCACCTTCGCTTGCTTGGCGAGCCTCGGTCAACGGTGTGCCAGAAGCAGCTACTCGCAATCCTCTAATCGCCGGCAGGAACCTTTCACGAAATGCAATAGGCTGAGTCGCGAAATGAGCTTCGATACGTTCAATCGCGAATTGCATTTCTGCCTCATCGAGCATCGCTAGATAAAACACCATCTGCCGCCACGCGTACGCTGTATTTTTGATCATCACCAGGCTGGAGTGATAAAACCTCAACTTCATCTGCTGGCGTATGCATATCCATCTGAAGCATTCCTCGGCCATCGAAGCCAGGCGATCCTGCAATAGCGTTTTCAACCCAAGCTCACCAAACAAGAGCGAGAGGTTTTGTGTCGTCAGGATCTGTTGTTGCTCAATGATTTTCCCGTTAGTCGCCGGTCGCCATGTCCCCAGGCCCTCATTAGCGCGCTGGGAGCACAATCTGGCCAATGCGTCCCTGGTACTAGCGTCAGGCCTGGAGAACCTTTTGCGCCTGGATTTCGGTTGATCAGGAAGCATCGCCAATTGGCTTGCATCAATGTCGTAGTAATTGGCGTATAGCGTGCCACCTGTCAAAGATGCCGCCTGCCTGGCAGCTCTTATGTACTTGTTCGAGAAAGCGCCCATGAAAATGTCCGAGGCGACCTCTTCCACAAAAGGCAGATCCAGCTTGGCCATCGCCGCAAGCGCGGCAAATTCCTGAATCAGTTTGTTGTGCAGGATCGCTTGAGGAAAAGCACAAAGGGTCATTGCTGCGGATTCGATCAGGACCTGTCTGGCTGCGTCAGCGAGCACCGCGTCCGTTTTACGCTCGACTTCAACAGCCGCCACCCACGGCAATTCATTCATCCTGACCTGACTTTGCAGATCCAACAGCAACAATGATCGGCGTTGTCGAAAGGCGCGATAGGTTGCTACGGAGAGCATCCGCAGCGACATATCGCGAAATCCTGCACTGCAGATCTCAGCCGTTATCGCTGGCAGCAGCCGCGCCACGGTATCCCCGGATGTAATCAATCCCTTCTCGATCAACTCGGCAATTGTGCCCTTTCGACACCGCTCGACGCGTCGACCAATATCAGGAGGGATGCCGATACCTGTTAACAGCGAATATGCGGTCGCTTCTTCGCAGGTAACGGGTTGCAGCAGAGATGAAAAGTCGGAAACTCCGTCCGAACCGGGATACCTGCTCAGACGTGCGGCAACCGCTTTAGCAAATAGATGGTGACCGGGTGCGGACACGTGACTGCGTTGAGAGTCTCTGTGCTTTTGATGAGATTCGGATTCGGGATGACCATGCTTGCGTACGAAATCGTCGACGATCTTGCGAATTCGTCCGACTTGCCGTCCCGTAAGCGACGCCACATCGCTTGCGCTACTCCCCAGCAGTGCAAACAACTCCCCTGCCCGATCCCTTGAGCTTTCAGCTTCACCTGAAGCGCTGGGGCAAGAAGCATCGAACTGCCGCTTCAGAATATTCGCCTGCTCAAACCAGCCCTCGGGGTACCGGCGACATGGCCAATTATCCTGATACGTTAAAAGGAACAGCGACACCGCCGAATCGTAAAGCGGTAAACGAGTTTCAACGACATGCTTCTGCACTGCCACGCGCACCTGTGCCGGGCGATCTGAAAGCATGGCCCTGACATCACCGACAGTAAAAGCCTGCACTTGCCCTGAAGAAAGCGGCAAACCGTCAGAAGCCATCGGAAAGAATCGCAGCTGTTCAAAGAAAGGCGCTATCGCTTCAACCAGGTCCCATGCACTGTCTGTACGTTGCTGCACCAGCAACCAGGCCACGGTCAGCAGTGCAGCTTCTTCGGGCACCTCGATTCGATAATCCCCGCTCGCCAGCTTCGTTTGCAGTACCTCGATCCCCTCCTCCGTAAGGTGCCAAGTGTTGAGATCGAGTCGCTCAAAGCCAGGACGGATACCAGGAATCGAAGCAGCCAACTGTCGCTCGTACTCGGTCAGTGCACCGCCGGCCAAGAACTGCCCAGTGGCGAAACCTCCAGTGACGACTTCCAGCGTGACCCACTCAGGCACATCCGCGAATGGAGTTCGTGAGCCATACGACGCCGATCCCTGCAATATGTGCTCGATTACATTGCGCCAGCGCTCGATGCGCTTGCTCGTCTGTCCGTCATTGTCGAGGCCCGGTGCGGTGAGTGCTCGAGACAGTTGAAAGGCTGCATAGCCGGCACCTATGCCGGCGTTCGCATTCGATTCCCTACCGTCCCTGAGCATGAGTCCTTCCGAGCCTGCGATGTTGTGGGTCCGGGGGCTGGATTCGAACCAGCGCCCACCCGGTTAAGAGCCGAGTGTTCTACCGCTGAACTACCCCGGAACAGAGCGGGGATTGTCCACGAGCGTTGAACTATTGTGAAGATCGAAAACGTTGCCGCTTGTGAACCTGAACGGTCGCACCGGCGTCGCGAACCAATACTCCGGAAGCCGAAGACTTTATTTCGGGAGGTGGGATTGTCAGCGAGTTTAGCGCTACTGTGCGAAATCGATTACTTCGCCGTTCCAGTAGCAATTGTACGCGCCGGAGCGGCCGCGATTGAGACTGCACTCAAAATACGTTTGAGCTCAATCCCCAGCGCCTCCCCTTCTGATTCAGCCCCGATTTGCCAAGCTCCGACCCCATAGACCGCATGATAGGTCGGGCTGACAAGCGACATAACTTTGTCTGCCCGAGGTATCAGCAGCAATGAAACGTCAGGCTTGATGCCCTTCCACTGGAGACTGTCGTGATAAATGTGCGCTGACTCCATTGCATCCAGGAAAATCCGCGTGAGTATTCGAACTGGCATGTTCAACCCTGACGAAGCGAAATATGCGAATGGCGCCTTGGTGGAGTTGCCGTACCCGACCAACGACGTGCGGTTGATAACGAAGGCTGCTACGGAAGCGGTAAACCGTCTCTTCCGTCCCGGCTACAAATACAGCAAGGCGGAAGTGCAGCTTATAGATTTGCGACAGCCCCGCGAATTCACTGATGACCTGTTTGGCCATTCGCAACCCGTGATGGCGGACAACGTGATGAGCGTTCTGGATGAGATCAATGGCTGCTGGGGAAAGGGAGTTCTTCGATTGGCCAGCGTGCCGGCGGCACTTGGTTGGGCGATGCGTCGAGGAGGATGACTCAGAGCTATACGACAAAGTTAGATCAGTTGGGGACGGTGAGAGCAAATTAGCGACCACGAGATGGGCATTTACTGCCGCAGAAATGAGCAGCCTTGAACGGCTGCTTACGGCCTATGGTTGGCTGTCGTAGCAACGCCTTCTGGGACTAACCATTTCGTAGTGCGTAAGGCCCAGAACTCAAGTGTGCACTCAGAAACTCCAGGCATACCCTGATCTTCATCGATCCAGAAGCCCGAATCGTAGTGACTGCGGACACATCCGCCGGCTGGAAATGCTCAGGCAGAATGCGAATGAGCGTCCCATTCCTGATGCTCGGGGCCACATCCCAGGTTGATGCCATGATGATGCCGAAACCATCATGTGCCCACTCTCGAACTACATCACTGTGGTTGGACGCCATTGGCCCTGTGACTTTCACCGACTCAAGACCATTCGGCCCCTCAAGTCGCCATACACCAAAGCTTTGATCCCTCCCACGAAACAACAGACAATCGTGGCGCTGAAGCTCGCTCAGAGAGTTTGGATTACCACGCTCCTCCAGGTAGCTTGGAGCAGCACAGAGAATCCTCTGGCTATCCGCGATTTTGTGAATAATCAGATTCTGCTCGTTGACTTCTCCAACTCGGATGTCGATGTCGAACTGCTCACCAATGAGATCAGTTCGACGGTCAACCAGCTCAAGCCAGACCTCTAACTTGGGGTAGCGTTTACGAAGCAAGGCCAGAACTGGAGCGATGTGAAATCGTCCCATTCGCTGGCTTGTGCTGATACGCAGCGTGCCTCTGGGCTCGACCCGGTCGCCCAGTGACGTCTCAAGCATCCGATTGACGTTGTCCATGATCGTCTGCGCCCAAACGAGCATCGTCTCGCCATCTTTGGTGATTGAAACCCGCCTGGTTGTCCGGTTAAAGAGCTTGCAGCCAAGTGTTGCCTCCAACGCCAAAACACGTTTGCTGACATGGGCCGGAGAAATTCCAAGCTCTGTCCCGGCCGCGCTAAAACTCCCGCGTTTCGCAATGACTGAGAACAGAAGCAGATCCCTAAGGAAGGGATCATTATTCACTATGGGAGAATTCTGATTTTCCATATGGCTCAATTATAGCCCTACAGGTTGATAGTAACCTTGATCCTAGCAGATCGAATCACGACCTCAATACGTCGAGATTCAAAACAATAACGCTCGCGAAGATCAAAGCATGTCCAAAATCAGAATTGCAGTAGCGGGCGCCGGCCTCATCGGTCGACGCCATATTGAACTCATCCAGGCGAGTTCTTCTTGCGAACTGGCAGCCGTTATCGATCCGTTCGAACTTGATGGCTGCTACCTGGACTCGCTGGGCGCCTCGCAGTATCAAAACCTTCTAGCTTGTTTCGCCGAGGACAAGCCTGATGGAGTGATTCTCGCCACTCCAAACGACCTTCATGTCGCACAGACATTGCAGTGCATTGAGGCTGGTGTTGCCGCGCTGATCGAGAAACCGGTGGCGCACAGCGTTGAGGAGGGCAAGCGGTTACTCGCTGTCGCCGATGAAACTGACGCCAAGCTGCTCGTAGGACATCATCGGGCGCATAGCCCAATTCTTGCCAAGGCGCGAGAGATCATCCGTGACGACATTCTTGGAGACATCGTTGCAGTGCAAGGCAGCGCTCTGTTTTACAAACCAGATGACTATTTCGACGCTGCCATCTGGCGACGCCAGGAAGGCGGTGGCCCTATTCTGATCAATATGATCCATGAGATTGGCAACCTGCGTTCGTTGTGCGGTGAAATTGTTGCCGTTCAAGCAATGCAGTCCAGTGTCGCACGTGGATTTCCTGTCGAAGATACCGTGTGTATCGGCCTGCGCTTTGAGAATGGAGCACTCGGTTCCTTCTTGCTCTCCGACAGCACCGGCTGTGCCCGCAGTTGGGAACAAACATCACAAGAGAACGCGAGCTACCCGTCCTACGAGGATGAGGATTGCTACGTCATCAGTGGGAAAAACGGCTCACTGTCAGTGCCCACAATGCGTCTCAAATACTACGTGAAGGCCGAAGACAGATCATGGTGGAAGCCCTTCCAAACGGGCCACTGCGCTGTAGACCGCAAAGACCCACTTGAGATCCAGCTTGAGCACTTCTGCAACGTTATACGAGGCACGGAAACGCCTCTCGTCTCCGTGCGCGACGGACTGCGGAATCTGATCATCACTGAGGCTATATCACTGGCCGCAAAAAGCGGCTCGATCATAGAAATCGACCGTATTTAAGCCCGGCATGACTTCCAGTCATGCCCTGCTTTACGTGTACCAGGGCGGTTTTTGCTGCTCTGCCAGATTTATAAAAACAATATCTGGAGTAGTCAGATGAACACAGCAACAGCGACAGAGCAGCACCGCTCCAAGCAAGCGAAGAAAGCCAGCGCGAGTGGTTGGATTGGCTCCGCGTTGGAGTATTACGACTTTTTCATCTATGCCCAAGCGGCAGCCCTGATCTTTCCACAACTCTTCTTCCCCTCAACCGATCCAAAGATTGCCATCGTGGCGGCTATGGCGACCTACGGGGTTGGGTACATTGCTCGCCCGATCGGCGCATTCTTCTTGGGTCACTGGGGTGATACGCGAGGCCGCAAGAACGTACTGCTGCTGTGCATGTTCCTGATGGGATTCGCCACCATGGCGGTAGGCCTGCTGCCAACCTACCACCAGATTGGTATATGGGCACCTGTCCTGCTAGTAGTTCTGCGACTCGTGCAGGGGTTTGCTGTAGCGGGAGAGATCTCGGGAGCCAGCTCAATGATTCTGGAGCATGCACCCCAAGGACGAAGAGGATATTTCGGCAGCTACACGCTTCAAGGAGTACAGGCAGGTCAGGTTCTCGCAGCCGCCATTTTCTTGCCTCTCGCCTATTTCATGTCCGATGAAGCCTTCAATAGCTGGGGCTGGCGTATTCCCTTTCTTCTGAGCGCTGTAGTGCTGATTGCTGGCTTCATCATTCGCCGGGAAGTTGAGGAACCGCCAGCATTCGTAGAGCAGACAAACAAGGATGAGAAGTCTGAATCGCCGATCATCGGAGCCTTCAAACACAGCTGGAGAGGCATGCTGGTCGTAGTTGGGGTTTCGTTGATGAATGTTATTCCAGTCATTACGACCGTGTTCGGAGCGGCCTATGCCGTACAACCTGCCTATGGCATCGGCTTCGATAAAAGCGTGTTCCTGTGGATTCCGGTCGTTGGCAATATCGTGGCCGTGCTGTGCATCCCTCTCGTAGGCAATCTCTCTGACAAGGTGGGGCGCCGGCCTCTGATTATCGCAAGCGCCTTTGGTTGCGGGCTGATGTCCTTTGCCTATCTATACGCAATCAGCATTCACAACCTCCCGCTCGCTTTCGGCGCATCACTGCTGATGTGGGGAATGATCTACCAAGGCTACAACGCAGTGTTCCCATCTTTCTTTCCAGAGCAATTTGAAACGCGCTACCGAGTGTCGGGGATGGCAATTTCGCAAAACCTCGGACTGTTCATCACCGCAATGTTACCTGCTCTGTTTGCCCTGATCGCAGGCCCTGGTACTGAAAACATACCGTTGATTGTCGGTGGGATCGCCTGTGTGTGCACGTTGCTAGCTGGTATCGCGGCCTGGTGCGCACCTGAGACATCTCGAATCCCTACAGCCGACCTCGGTAACCGCGATGCCAAATCTACAGAAGCCGGTGAATATCATAAGGCACGGCTGGCAGCCATGAGTCCCGCAAAGAATTGAAGCGACTCACGAGGATCACATGATGAACATCATTCTAGTTTTGAACGGCCCTAACCTGAACATGTTGGGACTGAGAGAGCCCGAGGTGTATGGGCGGGAGACATTGGCGGACGTTGAGCAGGCGTGTCGTCAGTACGGCGAAAGACATGGGCTTGTGATTGAGTTTCAGCAAACCAATCACGAAGGGCAAATGATTGAATGGATTCACCAGTCCCGCAGGAGGATAGCGGGGATTGTGATCAATCCAGGAGCATGGACTCATACATCGGCCGCCATCCACGATGCGTTGATCGCAGCCGAGGTGCCGGTGATTGAGGTTCACATCTCAAATGTCCACAGGCGTGAAGATTTTAGGCACTTTTCATATGTGTCACGCGTTGCTAAAGGCGTGCTCGCGGGATTCGGCACCGACGGGTATCGAATGGCGATACAGCACTATGCAAGCTGCCTTGAGCAACCATTTACGGTGTAGTGGAGTCTGCAAGGATTGATAGTCGCTTGCTGGCACTGCCGAGAGTCAGCAAATTATGGATTACCATGCTTAGGGTCGATTTCAGCCGTTTCCACAAGGCTGCTATAGGCCCTACCCTTCATGAAGGGCAGCTTTGGGTCGAAAACAGTCACTCCTGCCTGAGACGTCCACGGAGAATTGGCCCATGAAAACCGCCGTAATATCCGACACTCACAATCTCCTCCGCCCCGAAGCCATCGACGCGCTCCAAGGCTGTGACCTGATCATCCACGCCGGCGACATCGGCAACCCGGACATCCTCGCCCAATTGTCCGAAATTGCTCCAGTCCACGCCGTGCGCGGTAACAATGATCTGAGCAGCCCATGGGCCAAAGACGTTCCCGACCTTCTGACCTGCACTGTCAATGGCTGGCGCACCCTGCTTATCCACGACATCGCCGACGTCCCCGCCGATTTAGATTCAGACATAAAGCTCATCATCACCGGCCATTCCCACAAACCGCGCATCGAATGGCGCGGCGATCGCCTATACGTGAACCCTGGTAGCGCCGGCCCTCGGCGTTTCAAATTGCCGGTCACGTTGGCAATTCTCGAGATACACCCCGATAACATCGAGCCGCGCCTGATTTACCTGCTGGATCCCCCGCCTGAAATCGCTGCGGTCTGCAGCGAGTACGGTGGCTGCTCAAATCGATGCAATCACGCAGCCGGGATGACGCAATTCTATCTCGCGACCGATGTTGGATTGTGCGCCCTTCCCCGGCTCCCCCAATGACTCACCTCAATCGACCGATGCAGCAAGCAAATCCCGACAAACAATTTACCTAACGAATGTTAGATAGGTGTTGACGCACCCGGAATTGCTCGCTAAGGTTCGCCTACCAAACGGTAGATAGATAACCCAGCCACCACTCTGCAGGATCGACCATGACTAATAAACTTCAGCTTTTCACTTCGCCTTCGGCCTTTCCAAACCCGCAGCGTCTGCGTCTGTTCATGCACGAAAAAGGCATCGCCGACCAATTTGCCGAGACCATCTATGACATGTCCCCTGTAGGCGAACAGCGTGGCTGGCGTCATTTGAATATGAATCCGTGGGGCGAAACGCCCACCCTGCAACTGGCAGACGGCAGCTACATTTCCGAAACGGCCGCCATCGTTCGTTATCTTGATCAGGAGTATCCCGGTCGGAAAATAATGGGAGCGACAGCACTGGAACAGGGGCTGGATAACATGTGGGACAATCGGGTGTGGGTGCACATCCTGTACCGCATCGTTACAGCGTTCCACGTATTGCATACCGGGCTGGGCTTCAAGCTGGAACTGACCAAGAATGAGGCTTGGGGCGAACACTGCCGCAAGGAAGCTTTGGCTCACGCTGCACTGGTCAATCGTCATCTGTCAGACGGCCGCGAATGGCTGCTCGGCGGCGATGCCCCGACCTTCTCGGACATTACCCTGGCAACCGCGATCGCCTTTTCGAAATTCCCGGTCAATGCAACTCCACTGGACGAGCGCTTTGAGTTCCTGGATGCGTACTGGCAGCGTTGGACAAAACGTCCGAGCTTCCAGGCGGCCTATGCTGATCGGAACAGCGGCATTCCCGAGCTGGATTCGCCAGCCCAGTAACATCTCAATGGAAACTACGTGCGCCGAGATCGCCACAGCCTTGGCCTTCTCGGTGACCGTAGTGAACCGCCTCTACTTGAGCACCCAAGTCACGTCGCGCTCACGGCTCGCCGCCTACACTCTACCTGTCACACGGTAGGTCTTTGCTGTAAATTAGCTTTCCCAATTTTGAGAGATCGTCCCTAGACGAAAGGCACCAACATGAGCGTCAACTCCAAAGAAGCCATTCTGCTGGCGGCCAAAAAGATTGCCCAATCGCAGGGCTACAATGGTTTGAATTTCCGCGACCTTGCACAAGATGTTGGTATTAAAGCGGCGAGTATTTACTACCATTTTCCAAGCAAAGCCGATCTGGGTGTTGCGGTTGCCAAACGTTATTGGGAGGACGGTGCGCTCGCGCTAGAAGTCATCGAATCAGAAAGCCCATCTCCGATAGACGCTCTGCATCGCTTTCCTGAAATCTTCCGTAGATCGCTTGAGGCCGACAATCGCCTTTGTCTGGGTAGTTTCATGGGCGCTGAAACCGATACCTTGCCCATTGAGATGACAAAAGAAATTCAGACCTTTGCTGATGTCAACATTGCATGGTTAAGCAAGCTTCTATTGGCTGCGAACGTGTGCGACTCAAGTGAGAGTGAATCCAGAGCCCGTGCAATTTTCGCTGCTGTTGTCGGTGCCCAGCTCTTTGCTAGAAGTCGCTCGGATATTGCGCTTTTCGACTCTTTGATCGATTCATACCAAGCGTTCGGGCCTCTGCGTTTAGCAACTAACGGCGACCCGGCTCCGCGAGCAGGCGGGGACTGAAGGTCATCACGGAGTTGGTTTTCGGAGCGCCAGTGCTTCCTCTGCGAAATTGGCCGCTTCAACCAGCGCGGTTTTGAAGTCGGCGTGGTAATGCTCCGCGCCGATCGCTTGCAGGATCCCCACCCTGTCGAGCTTGTTGAACACCGTCGAATTCGCCTCGCAGAGTTTCACCACGATATGCCGTTCATGCAGTTGCTCGATGACTTCCTCCAGCACCTGCAGGCCCGTGATATCCATGAACGGTACGCGCTTCAAACGGATAATCAGCAGGCGTGGATCGGTATGCGTCTGAGCCAGGACGCGTTCGAAGGTCTCTGCCGCGCCGAAAAACAAGGGCCCTTCAATCGTGTAAATCAAAGTGTCTGCTGGCAGTCGAGCCTGTCCGTTGGCCCTCAGTTCTTCCCCCAGATCTTGCTCGACGACCTGCTGCACTTCCACCGATGAGGCCATGCGGCGCATGAAATGCAGCATGGCGAGAATGACGCCGATATTCACGGCGATCACCAGGTCACTGAACACCGTAAGAACGAAGGTGATGAGCAGGATCGAAACGTCTGCTCGCGGGGCACGCTGGACCATGCGCTTGAAGTGCTTCAGCTCGCTCATGTTGTACGCCACCACAAAAAGAATTGCGGCCAGCGCGCACAGCGGGATGTTTGAAGCCAGAGGCGCGAGAAACAGAATAATCAGCACCAGGGTGAGCGCATGCGTAATGCCCGCCAGTGGGCTGGTGGCGCCGTTACGGATATTGGTTGCCGTGCGGGCAATCGCACCGGTAGCGGCGAAACCGCCGAACAACGGCGTGACCAGGTTGGCAACGCCCTGCCCGATCAGCTCCTGATTGGAGTCGTGTTTGGTACCTGCCATGCCATCGGCCACCGTCGCAGACAACAGCGATTCGATTGCCCCAAGCATGGCGATAGTGAATGCCGGACCAATCAGATCGATAACACGCGACAGTGTGATTTCCGGCAGGCCCACCGTTGGCAAACCTTGCGGTATGCCACCAAAGGCACTGCCAATCGTGGCGACCCCCTCGAAATGAAAGATGGACTGTATCGCTGTCGCGACCGCCATGGCGATCAGTGGACCAGGTACTCGTTTGAGACCGGGGATTCTGGGCGCGCTGATGACCAGAAAAAGGCTGAGTACCGCCAGCAGGGTCGTGGCCAGATGAAGATTCGGCAGGGCCTGTAGTAGATGCCAGAGCTTTTGATGGAAGTGCTCTCCCCCGACCTGCGGCAAGCCGAAAAAGTCTTTCCACTGCCCGACCCAAATGATCACGCCGATGCCCGCCGTGAATCCGACGATGACCGGGTCGGGTATGAACTTGATGATCGCACCGAGCCGGGCCATCCCCAGTAATAACAATATCGCCCCGGCCATCATCGTGGCGACTTGCAGACCGTCAACGCCATGCTCGGCCGTGACACCCGCCAGAATTACGATGAACGCACCTGTCGGCCCGGCAATCTGCAAGCGGCTTCCACCAAAGAGCGAAACCAGCAGGCCACCGATGATTGCGGTGTAGATGCCTTGCTCGGGTTTGACGCCAGATGCAATGGCAAACGCCATGGCCAGCGGGAGTGCCACGATGCCGACGATCACGCCAGACACCAGATTGCGAATCCAATGTCCTCGTCCCAACAACCCTGCCTTCCATGCCTCACCGATCGCAGTCATGGTTAGCTCCCCAGTGGTTGAATGCGGATGACATTGACAGGCACTGATAATCTGAAACGTCTTAGTCGACCTTGATCTGCCTCAAACTTCCCACGTTGCGATACCTCTTCATACGATACATTTCACTATCAGAATGAGTGAGCAGTGTATCGGCATCCTTTCCGTGCTCCGGATAATAGGCAACGCCGATACTGCACAATGGCATCGTGAGTGCGGCAAATTCGGGGGGCAGTGGCTCAGACATTACTTGGTGAATCTGATCCAGCCGTTGGGAAATCGCGTCCCTCGACGTAACGTCTGTCAGCAGCACCGTGAATTCATCGCCACCAATGCGAGCCACGGTGTCTATCTCACGCACACAGCTCTTCAGACGCTGGGCAACAATACACAGAACCCGGTCCCCCGCTGCGTGGCCATGAAGATCATTGATACTCTTGAAGTCATTGATATCCAGAAACAGCAAAGCCAGCTCATTACCTTGGCGCTGTGCAGTCCGCAGTGCAGATATCAGTCGATCATTAAAGAGCGACCTGTTGGTTAATTTCGTCAGCGGATCGTGGTGAGCGAGGAAGCGTAATTCCTCTTCGGCTTTGGCTAGAGCTGTAACGTTTCGTGCGACCCCAATCCTGGCACCCACTTCCTCCGACCAGAATGCAGCCCAGAGGATGTACACGACTGCCCCATCCTTGCGGATGTAACGGTTGCGGAAATCAAAATGAGGTTGACCACTCATGACCCGAGTAATCGAAGCCCGCGTTGCATCCAGGTCTTCGGGATGCATGTAACGGGTGATATTGGTGCCAATCAGCTCATCAGGCAGGTAACCCAACAGGGTCTTACAGGCATCACTCACAAAAACAATGTGGTCGCTTTCATCGACCACAAACACCGTATCCAGCATCAGATGGATCAGTTTGGGATAGAGCGTTTGTAAATTGATGGCCATAAGTCATTTGGGATCTGAGTCGTTGAGCGCGATCATATCCCCTTTTACACGGTGTACTGCGAGGAATTGCGACGGCGCCAAAGCTGTTTGGAAGGAGCTGCTTATTTGGTTAGTCTTGCGAACAATTGGCGATTTCAAGGGGAGTTCTTCGGGTGATCAAACCGATATTGCTGTTCCGCCGAGGCTTCGCCTCCATGCGCTGGCGCATTAGGGTCACGTTGTGGATCGCGGCAACCCCGGATGTTGTTATGGCCGCAGCGCCATCCCCACTTCATCATCTGGCAATGGCGGCGGCTGCATCCCGTGTGGTTTGCCGGCATTTGTGGATTGCTCGTCGCTATATTGGGTTGGCTGAGTGGCGGAATGTCGTTCGGTAGTGGTTACGGCATTACCTCTCAGGTCATCGCCTCCGATGTAGTTCTGCCATGGCATGCGCCCATTACTCGCTTCCTGGCGACCGTTGTGACCTACTTCTCGGGTATTCCCGGAGGTATTTTTGCGCCCTCGCTCGCTGTAGGGGCCGCCGTCGGTGCCAATAGCGCAGAACTGTTTCACCTGGCCGCACAGCCCACTATTGCACTGTGCATGGTCGGTTTTCTGGCTGCCGTGACTCAGTCGCCAGTCACCTCCGCAATCATTGTGATGGAGATGATTGATAGTCACAGTATGGTGATCAGTCTCATGGCGGTCGCTTTGATTGCCAAGGCTGTCAGTTCAAGAATGGGGCCTGAGTTGTATCAACAATTGGCGCGAGGTTTTCTTCAGAGTGCGGAATCTGCCGCCACGCCAAAGAGTCCAGCGCGATAGGTCTTATCTGCTGCACGGCCCGGCAGCGGCCCCTAAAACCCGTTTCCTCTGCACCCTCAAAAAACTGGCCACTCAACCTGCGCACAAACGCCTGCATCGACGGCGTTTGCTTCAACGGTTTCCTCTGCAACAAACCCAACGACCGCTGCTGTGGCTGTTCAATCGGCAAAACCGCGACCTCCGCATCAATCCGCGAAAAACGTCGTAGAACTCGCCGGCAACAAGGTAAACCCCAACCCTGCACGCACCAACGCCGCTGCGGTACTCATGTGCGCAACTTCCCACGAACATTCAGCCTTCACACCCAACAACGCCAATGCCGCATCCGCCAGCGGGCGAATGCTGGTGTCCGGGGTCAGCGCTATATAAGGCCGCGACTGCCAACGCTCGTCAGAGCTACCCGCCAGAGCATCCCGGCGCACCAACAGCACCAGGTTGTCGTCCATCAGCGCCTTGAATTCCAGACCGGACAGATCCTCCGGGCGCGACGTAATACCGATATCAACTTCGCCACTTTGCACCCAATGGCTCACCTCCCCCGCGCGCCCATCGCGCAGCGATACCTGCACGCCGGGAAATTCGCGCATGAACTCTGCAATGATTTCCGGCAGAAACGACGCCGCCGCAGTCGGTAACGCGGCCAAACGAATGCTGCCGCGATTGAGATTCAGCGTTTCGCGGGCATCGCGCACGGCGTTTTCCATGTCGCGCAGCATGGCCTGGGCCTGAGGCAGGAAGTGTTCGCCGGCCGGGGTCAACTCGACGCTGCGGGTGTTGCGCGCCAGCAGCTGCAGGCCGATGGTGTCTTCGAGCTTGCGGATGATGTAGCTCAGCGCCGGTTGTGAAACGTGCAGTTTCTCTGAGGTGCGGGTGAAGCTTGAGGTCTCGGCGATCAGGATGAACGCGCGCAGTTGGCGAAAGTTGATGTCCATGCTCGACCGATAAAATTAATGGATTAATTCTTAGAATATTTAAAATTCACAGAACAATCCAACGCTCGCATGATGGCCGCGAACACATGCCGAGTCCGACGCAATGACAACAACAATTCATATCGGTTGTGGCGCAGGTTTCGCCAACGATCGCCCCGACGCGGGTTTGCGCCTGGCGCAGGATCTGGCCAGCCGCAGCGGCAAACGCTATCTGATGTATGAACTGCTCGCCGAGCGCACACTCGCCGAGGCGCAACTGCGTAAACAGGCTGACCCGCAAAGCGGTTATGCCGCGCGGTTATTCGACTTTCTGCGCCCGGTGCTCGATACCTGCATCGAGGCTGGCATCCCGATCATCACCAATGGCGGCGCGGCGAATCCACGCGCCGCCGCCCAACGGCTGCGCGCTGAACTGGGCGGACGCCACGCTGATCTGAAGATCGCCTGCGTGCTCGGCGATGACTTGTTGCACGTCGAACAGCAGCGTCTTCAGCAGTGGCTGGACCTCGATGTTGCGCAACGCGATGTGGTTTCGGTGAACGTCTACACCGGTGCCGACGGCATCACTCAGGCTTTGAATGACGGCGCCGGCATCGTCCTCTGCGGTCGGGTTGCTGACCCTTCGCTGGCGGTGGGGCCGATCCGTCATGGCCTCGGCTGGGCGGCGGATGACTGGCAGAAAATGGCCATCGCCACGGCGGCCGGGCATCTGCTGGAATGCTGCACGCAAGTCACCGGCGGCTATTTTGGCCATCCCGGCATCAAGGACGTGCCCGATCCGGCGCATTTGGGCTGCCCGATCGCCGAGATCAGCGCGGACGGCACGCTGGTCATTACGAAAGCGGCTGGCTCCGGCGGCTGCGTGACCGAGCGCACCGTCAAAGAGCAGCTGCTGTATGAAGTCCACGACCCGCGCCGTTACCTCACACCGGATGTGGTGCTCGACCTTGGCGAAGCCAGCGTGACCACCCTCTCGCCCAACCGCGTGGCCATCAGCGGTATACAAGGCCACCCGCGCCCCGCACAGCTCAAAGGTTTGGCGGGCGTGCGTGGCATGTGGTTTGGCGAGGCTGAAATCTCCTATGCCGGCCCCGGCGCGGTCGATCGGGCGAAGCTTGCCCGCGAAATCCTCCTGCAACGTTTCGATCAACTGGCCCCGCAAGTGCAGCCGTGGATCGACATTGCCGGCGTGGCCAGCCTGTTCAACGATGCCCGTGGCGACTACCTCAACCAGTGTCTGGCACAAGCGCCGCAGGTGGCGGACGTGACGGTCAGGGTCGGTCTGGTACACAAGGACCGCGCCCAGGTCGATCTGCTGCTGGCCGAGGTCGAGTCCCTCTACACCAACGGCCCGGCTGGCGGTGGCGGCGTTCGCCGGCACTTGAGCGAGTCGATTGCCACCCACGGTTTTCTGATTGCGCGCGATCAAATCGAGACGCGCCTGGAGTGGTACTGATGACTGCATTTGTCACGCTTGCTGATTTCGCCCATGCCCGCGCTGGTGATAAAGGCAATATCCTCAGCGTGGTGGTCCTGCCGCTGGACGCCGCACACTACGACTGGCTCAAGCGCGAGCTGACCGTCGAGCGCGTTGCCGAGCAGTTCGCCAGCCGCCGACCTTCGAACGTTCAGCGCTACGAGATCGATACACTGCAGGCCCTGAATTTCGTTCTCGACGATGCGCTAGAAGGCGGGGTGAATCGCAGCCCGGGGCTCGACCGCCATGGCAAAAGCCTCAGCTACCTGCTGCTGTCGTTACGCTTGCCGGCGCCGGGTTGACCGCCCTCCTCCGACAGGTTTACCGGGCCGTCGTATCAGGCCGAATCGCATAATAAAAACGATACCGAGATGCCATATCCATGATCACTGCACTGGGTTTTCTCATGATGTTCAGCATCATCGCGCTGATTTTGCTTCGCAGAATCAGCCCGGTGGTGGGCTTTACCACAATCCCCGTCGCCGTCTGCTTGGTGGCCGGTTTCGCACCGCCGCAAATCGGCGACTTCATCAAGAACGGCTTGATCACTGTCGCGCCAACCGCTGCGCTGTTTCTGTTCGCCATTCTGTATTTCGGCATCATGCGCGATCGCGGCCTGTTCGATCCGCTGGTGAATTTCCTGATCCGCCGTACCGGCGGCAAGCCGCTGGCGGTGGCGTTAGTCACGGTTCTGGTGACGGCTGTGGTGCACCTTGACGGTGTCGGCGCCGCTACTTTTCTGCTGACGATTCCGGCGCTGCTGCCGTTGTACAAACGCCTGAACATGAGCCCGAACATGCTCTTGTTGTTGGTCGGCACGACGGCGGGCGTCGGCAACATGGTGCCGTGGGGTGGCACCACCGCTCGCGCGGCCGCCACCACCGGGCTGGATGCGACTGCGCTGTGGATGGGGCTGATTCCGGTGCAACTGGTGGGCTTCGCCTGCCTGCTGCTGATTGCCGGCTGGCTCGGTTTGCGGGCGCAGCGTCGGCTGCCGAAATCCTTGGGCGCTGCGTCGAGTTTTGACGTCGCACTGGCCCAGCCAGAAGAACGTGAGCACGCGCTGTCACCGCGCCAGTGGCGTTACTGGCTCAACGTCGCCCTGACCGTCGCCATCCTCGCCTGTCTGTTCAGCGGGATTTTCCCGTTGTACGCCTGTTTCATGGTCGGTCTGGGCATCGCCCTGCCGCTCAACTTTGCCTCACTGGAAGCGCAGACCGAGCGCATCAAGGCACATGCGGCCGATGCGTTGCAGATGGTCCTGGTGATGATGGCCGCCGGTGTACTGCTCGGCGTGTTGTCCGGGGCGAAAATGTCCGATGGCATGGCCCTGGCGCTGATCGACGCCCTGCCCCACGGCTCTGCGCAATACCTGCACCTGATCATCGGCGCGTTCGGCGTGCCGCTGGGGATGATTTTTTCGCCCGACGCCTACTACTTTGCGTTACTGCCAGTGATCCGCGATGTGGCCGTCGCTGCCGGCGTGCCTCTGGAAGCGGTCGCACGGGCCATGTTGATCGGCGAAAACACCGGTTTCGCCATCAGCCCGGTGGTGCCCAGCGTCTACCTCGCCCTGGCGCTGGCCGGGGTCGAGTTGCGCAAGCACATCATGTACACGTTTTTCTGGGCCTGGGGCGTGAGTCTGGTGATGCTGGCGTTTGCCGTGCTCAGCGGCGCGATCCCGACCTGAGTTCGATCCGGCTCAATAGACGAAGCCATGGCCCAGCTCGCTTTCGATCCACTCGAGAAAGCGCCGAACCCGGGGAAACGTCGAATGCGCCTTGGGAAACACCAGATGATGGGCGGCCACCGCAGCACTCAGTGCTTCGGGTGCCACTTCAACGAGAGTGCCGGCCGCCAGATACTTTTGCGCCAGCAAGGTGCTTTCCAGGGCAAAGCCGAGCCCGTGGCTGGCGGCTTCCAGTGACATATAGGAGCGGTCGAAGCTCAGCGCGTAAGGCCGCTCCGGTCGCGCCAGGCCGTGCTGGGCAAACCATTGCGGCCACTTCAGCAGGGTTGCTTCCGACAGAATCAGATCATGATCGAGCAGGTCCGCCGCCGCGCGGACCGGTCTCTGCGCGAGCAGCTTCGGCGAGGTCAGCACGGCGAATTTTTCATTGCGCACCGTACGCACTTCATAGCTCGGCCAGTTCGGCGTGCCATGGCGGATATCGACGTCGATCTTGTCGCGGCTGAAATGCAGCGACTCGTAGGAACAGGACAGGTTGATCTGAATGTCCGGATGACTGGCGCGAAACGCTTCCAGGCGTGGCATCAACCAGAGCAGGCCAAAGCTCGGCGATGAATGCAGCCGCAGGCAATCGAGGCTGACATCGCTGGCCGCGCGTTCGGTGGCCACCGCCAGACTGTGGAGAATCCCGGAAACCTCTTTCAAATACTGCTCGCCCACCGGCGTCAGCGACACACCGCGCGCGGCGCGCACGAACAATTGGCGGCCGATCATGCCTTCCAGTTTGGCCAATTGATGGCTGACCGCTGACGGCGTCAGGTCCAGAACTTCGGCGGCGCGAGCGACATTGCCGAAGCGCGCGGTTTGCTCGAAGGCCTGAATTGCTCTCAGCGGTGGCAGGATCACAGGGGCATCGGAATCGGTGCGCATGGCGGCTCCGTTAGATTTCTTAGGGTTTTTGGTCTGTTCGCATTCAATCACTCGCCAGCCGGATTGACGAGTGCTGAATTTTTTTCAGCATTGAATGACTTTCGCGTTATTGCTCACCCCCGCCCCGGAAGACAAGCTGAGTCATCGGTTCTTCACGGACCGACCCAATAAAAACAATTTGAGGGACTCCTCCATGCTTCTTCAAGGCAAAGTCGCAATCATCACCGGTGCCGCATCTGCCCGTGGCATCGGCCGCGCTACCGCGACCACCTTTGCGCAACACGGCGCACGAGTGGTGATCCTCGATCTGGACGCCTCCGCCGCCCGCGATGCCGCGGCGTCCCTGGGCGAAGGTCATCTGGGCCTCGCCGCCAACGTCGCCGATCAGGCACAGGTGCAACAGGCCGTCGCGGCCGTTATCGAACACTTCGGGCGCATCGATATTCTGGTCAACAACGCCGGCATCACCCAGCCGCTGAAAACCCTCGAGATTGGCCATTCGGATTACGACAAGGTGCTGGATGTCAGCCTGCGCGGCACCCTGCTGATGTCGCAAGCGGTGATTCCGCTGATGCGCCAGCAGGCCTCAGGCAGCATCGTCTGCATGTCTTCGGTGTCGGCGCAACGTGGCGGCGGGATTTTTGGCGGCCCGCATTACAGCGCGGCCAAGGCCGGTGTGCTGGGGCTGGGCAAAGCCATGGCCCGCGAACTGGGTCCGGACAATATTCGCGTCAACTCCATCGCCCCCGGTTTGATTCACACCGATATCACCGGCGGCCTGATGCAGGATGACCGCCGCCACGCGATCATCGACGGCATTCCGCTCGGCCGTCTTGGTGAGGCTCAGGACGTCGCCAACGCGGCGCTGTTTCTGGCCAGCGACCTGTCCTCTTATCTGACCGGCGTCACCCTCGACGTGAATGGCGGCATGCTGATTCACTGACAACACCTGGGCGGGCCTGCGTGGCCCGTGCGGTTCTGGATCGATGACGCAGCCGGGCCTGAAGGCTTGACGGTCAATAAAAACAAGAGATCAGACCATGACTACCCTGTCGCTCGAAGCGGTTTCGACCGTGCGCTCTTCCGCCTATCGCAAAACGGCCTGGCGGCTGATGCCGTTCCTGATGCTGTGCTACCTGTGCGCCTATCTGGATCGGGTCAACGTCGGCTTTGCCAAGCTGCAGATGATGAACGATCTGGCCCTCAGCGAAACCGTCTACGGGTTGGGTGCCGGCGTGTTCTTCATCGGCTATTTTCTCTGCGAAGTGCCCAGCAACATCATCCTGCACAAGGTCGGTGCGCGCGTCTGGATCGCGCGGATCATGATCACCTGGGGCATTGTCTCGGCGCTGTTCGCTTTCGTCGAAACCGCGTGGCAGTTCTACGCCCTGCGCTTTCTGCTGGGGATCGCCGAGGCCGGTCTGGCGCCGGGCCTGTTGCTCTATCTGACGTACTGGTTCCCGTCCTACCGGCGTGCACGCATGACCGTGCTGTGGTTCATCGCCATTCCGTTGTCCGGCATGGTCGGCGGCCCGCTGTCCGGCTGGATCATGAACCATTTTGCCGGTGTGCACGGCTGGGCCGGCTGGCAATGGATGTTCGTCCTTGAAGCGGTGCCTACGGTGCTCGTCGGCCTGCTGGTGCTGAGCTATCTGAAGGATGGCGTGCATCAGGCGACCTGGCTCAACGACGACGAAAAAGCGCTGATCAGCCGCGAACTGGCGGAGGACGACCAGCAAAAAGTCAGCCACGCCTCGGTCGGCGAGTTCATTCGCGACCGGCGTTTGTGGCTGCTCGCCGGCATCTACTTCTGTGTGGTGATGGGTCAGTACGCAATCACCTTCTGGCTGCCGACGCTGGTGCGCAATTCGGGTGTCTCTGATCCGCTGCACATCGGTTTCCTCACCAGTCTGCCGTACCTCTGCGCGATTGCCGCGATGCTGCTGGTCGGCCGCAGTGGCGACAAACACCGCGAACGCCGCTGGCACCTGATCGTGCCGATGATTGCCGGGGCGATCGGTTTGAGTCTGGCGGCGATGATGGGCGGCAACTCGACCCTGTCGATCCTCAGCCTGTGCCTGGCCGCTTCGGGAATTCTCTCGGCGACTTCGCTGTTCTGGATGCTGCCCACCACGCTGCTCGGCGGTGTCTCCGCCGCTGCCGGCATCGCTGCGGTCAACAGTTTTGCCAACCTCGCCGGCTTCTGCTCGCCGTATCTGATTGGCTGGGTCACCACCCTGACCGGTTCCAGCGCCATCGGCATGTACCTGATCACGGGCGTGTTGTTCGCCGGCGCCGCACTGGTGCTGCGCATCCCTGCCGCCCTGGTCAATCGCTGAATCAACGGAGTTTCATCATGACTATTGAGTCTTCAAACGCTGCATCCCTGAGTCTGGCGGAGCGTGCGCACAACATTCGTCGCCATGCGCTGCGCATGGGTCAGGTTCAGGGCCAGGGTTACGTCGGTCAGGCCCTGGGCGCCGCCGACCTGCTGGCCGTCTCGTATTTCCATGCGATGAACCACCGTCCGGCAGACCCGGAATGGGAAAAGCGCGATCGTTTCTATCTCTCCATCGGCCATTACGCGATTGCGTTGTACGCAGCGCTGATCGAAGCCGAGATCATTCCGCTCGACGAACTGGAAACCTACGGTTCGGATGACAGCCGCCTGCCGATGTCGGGCATGGCCGCCTACACCCCCGGCATGGAAATCACCGGCGGTTCGCTGGGTCAGGGTTTGGGCATCGCGGTGGGTGCCTGTCTGGGCCTGAAGCGCAAAGGCTCGTCCTCCTTCGTTTACAACCTGCTGTCGGACGGTGAGCTGAACGAAGGCTCGACGTGGGAAGCGGTCATGTCGGCGTCGCACTGGAAGCTCGACAACCTGATTGCGATTGTCGACGTCAACAACCAGCAGGCCGACGGTTACTCCAGCGAGATCCTGTCGTTCGAGCCCATCGTCGATCGCTGGCAAGCCTTCGGCTGGTTCACGCAGCGCGTCGATGGCAACGATCTCGACGCACTGGTCGCAGCGTTCGATGCCGCGCGCAAACACCCCGGTAGCCAGCCGCGCGTGATCATCTGCGACACGAAAATGGGCAAAGGCGTGCCGTTTCTGGAAACCCGGGAAAAAACCCACTTCATTCGCGTCGAAGAACACGAATGGGACCTGGCCCTGCGCAACCTCGAAGAAGGAAAAGACCAATGAGCAACGCCGCCAACACTCCGTCCGCAACCGGCGAGCCGGTCAAAAAGCGCCTGACCACGTCGGCGATGATTGCTTCGATTGCCTCCGAGGGCCAGGCGACCCGCTCGGCGCCGTTCGGCCACGCGTTAGCGGCCCTCGCTGATCAGCGTGCGGATATCGTCGGGCTCTCCGCCGACCTGTCCAAATACACCGACCTGCACATTTTCGCCAAGGCGCACCCGGAGCGTTTCTACCAGATGGGCATGGCCGAGCAATTGCTGATGAGCGCGGCCGCCGGGATGGCCCGTGAGGGTTTTGTGCCGTTCGCCACGACTTATGCGGTGTTCGCGTCGCGTCGCGCCTATGACTTCATCTGCATGGCCATCGCCGAAGAAAACCTCAACGTCAAAATCGTCTGCGGCCTGCCTGGCCTCACCACCGGTTACGGCCCCAGCCATCAGGCCACCGATGACCTGGCGATTTTCCGCGCCATGCCCAACCTGATGATCGTCGACCCCTGCGATGCGCTGGAAATCGAACAGGCAGTGCCGGCCATCGCTGCGCACCAAGGCCCGGTGTACATGCGTTTGCTGCGCGGCAATGTGCCGTTGGTGCTGGACGAGTACGGCTATCAGTTCGAGATCGGCAAGGCCAAGACCCTGCGCACCGGCAACGATGTGCTGATCATCTCCACCGGTTTGATGACCATGCGCTCACTCGAGGCGGCTCAGCAGCTTCAGGCCGACGGCATCGACGTTGCCGTGCTGCACGTACCGACCATCAAGCCGCTGGACGAACAGACCATTCTTGCCGAGGCGCGCAAGTCCGGGCGACTGGTGGTCACCGCAGAAAACAGCTCGATCATCGGCGGTTTGGGTGAGGCGGTTGCCGGGTTGTTGTTGCGCAATGGCGTGACGCCGACGTTCCGCCAGATCGCCCTGCCCGACGCGTTCCTCGACGCCGGTGCCTTGCCGACCCTGCATGATCGCTACGGCATTTCGACGCCGGCGGTGTGTGCGCAGATCAAGGCCTGGCTGTAGTTTGACGGGCACGGGGCGCGTTGCTCGAAAGCGCCCCGTCACCGAGCGAAGGAGGCAGAACATTGCAACCCCATGAACTGCTGGATCCGGCCTTTCGCGAGTCTTTGGCGTCTGGCAAAGACATCTGGTCACTGCAAACCTTGCCGGCGATCAGAGCGCGCGTGCATGCAACATTCAAAACCCCGGAACAGGCTCGCGGTAAAAGCGTATGGACCACGGCGCACGACGGCGAGCGGTTACGGCTTTGTCTCTACAGGCCTGACGGCGCCCCACAAAGCACACCCTGTCCGGTCATCCTCTATATTCACGGCGGCGGTTTCGTCCTCGGGCAACCGGAAATGGCCGACGATTATCTGGCCGATCTCGCCACGCAGTTGGCGGTGCTGATCGTCGCGGTCGATTATCGACTCGCTCCTGAACATCCCTTCCCCACTCCGCTTGAAGATTGCTACACGGCACTCGGCTGGATATTTGCCCATCAGCAAGAGCTCAACGTCGACACGGGCCGGTCGGTGATCATGGGCCACAGTGCCGGTGGCGGACTGGCCGCCGCGCTGGCAATTCTCGCGCGGGATCGCGGCGCTTACCCGATTACAGGTCAGGTGCTGATCTACCCGATGCTCGACCACCGCACCGGCACCGCCGACTCGCCGCACCGCAACGTCACCACGGGGGTGATTGGCTGGCCGCCGCAGGCGAACCGGTTCTGCTGGAACTGCCTGCGCGGGAAGCAGACGCTTGATCAACACCAGGCAGGCTGGTTTTCACCGGCCATGCAGCCAGACCTCAGCGACTTGCCACCGACGTTTATCTCGGTCGGAGCGCTGGATCTGTTTCTCGAAGAAGACGTCGCCTACGCAATGAGATTGTCGCGCGCCGGGGTGGCCGTCGAGCTGCATGTCTACCCCGGCGCCCCGCATATGTTCGATCAATATCCGGGGGCGATCACCGAGCAGTCCGCCGGCGATATTGCCCGTGCACTGCAACGGATGATCGCCAACGCGTAAATAATCTGCCCGTGCCTGCAAAAAAACGCCGCCAAGGCGTTGCGGAACGACGCCCGTCCCCTATGGTCATCTGAAACGCCGCGCGATTTTCCCTTCAGTCGCATACCGCGCTGTGACCGACCTCAGGAGACTTATATGACCAACAAGGCCGACACGGGCGCCGCTCCGACACTCAACCCTCCGGTGTTCTACACTTCGGGCGTGCTCCTGCTTTTACTGGTCATTTACGCCAGTGTGTTCCCGGCCCACGCGCAAGTGGTATTCGCCAATGTGCAGAACTGGATCATCACCAATGTCAGCTGGTTCTACATTCTGGCCGTGGCGATCATCCTCGGCACCGTGGTGTTTCTTGGCATCAGTCGCTACGGCGACATCAAACTCGGGCCCGACCACAGCAGCCCCGATTACAGCAGCACCACCTGGTTCGCCATGCTGTTTTCGGCCGGCATGGGCATCGGCCTGATGTTTTTCGGCGTGGCTGAACCGGTCATGCACTTTCTCAACCCGCCGGTGGGCGATGGCAGCACCGTTGAAGCCGCGCGGGAAGCGATGAAAATCACGTTTTTCCATTGGGGCCTGCATGCCTGGGCGATCTACGCGATCGTGGCGATGATCCTCGCCTACTTCAGCTACCGCCACGGCCTGCCGCTGACCCTCAGGTCTGCGTTGTATCCGTTGATCGGTGACCGCATTCATGGGCCGATCGGCCACGCGGTCGACATTTTCGCCATCATCGGCACCGTGCTCGGCGTGGCGACCTCGCTGGGTTTCGGCGTGGCGCAGATCAATACCGGGCTCAACGCGCTGTTCGGCGTGCCGATCAACACCACCGTGCAGATCATTCTGATTGTCGCCACCACCGGCCTTGCGACCATTTCCGTGGTGACCGGATTGGACAAGGGCGTGCGCCGGCTCTCCGAGCTCAATCTTGGTCTGGCGGTGTTGTTGCTGTTGATGGTGATCGTGCTCGGGCCGACCGTGCTGATCCTGCAGACGTTCGTGCAGAACACCGGCGGTTACCTGACCGAAATCGTCAGCCGCACCTTGAACCTGTACGCCTACCAACCGACCGACTGGATTGGCGGCTGGACGCTTTTCTACTGGGGCTGGTGGCTGGCGTGGTCGCCCTTCGTCGGGCTGTTCATTGCGCGCATTTCCCGTGGCCGCACCATTCGCGAGTTTGTGATGGGCGTGCTGTTGGTGCCCGCCGCTTTCACGCTGCTGTGGATGACCGTGTTCGGCAACACCGCGATTCACATGATCCTCACCGAGGGCATCACCGACCTCGGCGCGGCGATCGACAAAGACACCTCGTTGGCCTTGTTTGCGTTCCTGCAGCACTTCCCGTTTTCCGGGGTGATCTCGCTGGTCGCGGTGGTCATGGTTGTGGTGTTCTTCGTCACCTCGGCGGATTCCGGCGCCATGGTGGTCGACATGCTCGCCTCGGGCGGATCGTCGAACACACCGGTCTGGCAGCGGGTGTTCTGGGCATCGAGCATGGGCCTGGTGGCGATTGCCCTGCTGTTGGCTGACGGGCTCAAGGCCTTGCAGACCGCAACGATTGCCAGCGCACTGCCCTTCACCATCACCCTGCTCTTCAGCATGCGCGGCTTGCTCAAGGCCTTGAAACTGGACGCGACCAAGCGCGGCCTGCGCTATCAATCGATGTCGCCGGGCGTCAGTCGCCACCCGGGCGGCTGGCAACGACGCTTGCGCACCATGGCGATGTTCCCGCGCCGCGCGCATGTGCTTCGCTTCATTGCGGAGACGGCGAAACCGGCGTGCCTGTCGGTCGCCGAGGAATGGCGCAAGCAAGGCTATGTCTGCACCGTCGAGGATCTCGAAGACAACAGCGTGCGGCTCAGCGTCGGCGGCGCTGACAATCCACAGTTCATCTACGAAGTGCGGCCGCATCCTTACACCATGCCGAGCTTTGTGATGGCCGATACCCAGGATGAGGAGCGCAAATACTTCCGCGCCGAAGTGCACTTGCGCGAAGGCGGCCAGGATCAGGACATCATGGGCTGGTCCCGCGAGGAAGTGATCGGCGACATCCTTGATCAGTACGAGCGACACATGCAGTTTCTGCATCTGGTCGGCTGATCGTGGCACTGCCGTGACGGGTCGTCAGTACCCGCCACGGCAATGAGGCTGCGCAAGGCTGAAAAAAATTACGCAAATTTTACGCACCCGCCATGCCGACATCCGATACTACGCGCCGTTATTTCAACAGACGAACGTCCATGTCTTTTGCAGCACTGCGGCTTATCGGTTTCATCCTCGGCATCTTCCTGATCACCCTCGCTGTGAGCATGGCGATTCCCATGCTCACGCTGGTGGCGTTCGAGCGCAGCGACGACCTTTCGGCGTTTCTCTGGTCGAGCGTGATTACCGTCGTCTGTGGCCTGTTGCTGGTGGCGCGCGGGCGCCCCGAGACAGCTCAGCTTCGCCCGCGTGACATGTACCTGCTGACCACCGCCAGTTGGGTGGTGGTGTGTGCCTTCGCCGCCTTGCCGATGGTGTTGATCAGTCATATCAGTTACACCGACGCCTTTTTCGAAACCATGTCCGGCATTACCACCACCGGTTCCACGGTGCTCAGTGGCCTGGACCACGCTTCGCCAGGCTTGCTGATGTGGCGCTCGATGCTGCACTGGCTGGGCGGCATCGGCTTCATCGGCATGGCGGTGGCGATCCTGCCGCTGCTGCGGGTCGGTGGCATGCGGCTGTTCCAGACCGAATCCTCGGACTGGTCTGAGAAAGTCACGCCGCGCTCCCATGTCGCCGCCAAATACATTCTGTTTCTGTATCTCGGCCTGACCTCTGCCGGCGCGCTGGCCCTGTGGCTATGCGGCATGACGCCGTTTGAAGCAATCAATCATGCGATGTCGCTGATCTCCACGGGCGGCTTCTCGACTTCCGATTCCTCGCTCGGGCACTGGACGCAGGCGTCGATTCACTGGGTCGCGGTGGTGATCATGATTGCCGGCAGCCTGCCGTTCACCCTGTATGTCGCGACCTTGCGTGGCCACCGCCGCGCCCTGTTCAAGGACCATCAGGTGCGCGGCTTCATCGGATTTCTGGTGATTACCTGGCTGGTGGTGGGCACCTGGCTGTGTCTGCACAGCGACTACTCGTGGTGGGATGCGTTTCGCATCGTCGCGGTCAACGTCACCTCGGTGGTCACCACAACCGGGATTGCCGTCGGCGATTACACGCTGTGGGGCAGTTTCTCCATCCTGTTGTTCTTTTATCTGACCTTCGTCGGCGGATGCTCCGGCTCCACCGCCGGCGGCCTGAAAATCTTCCGCTTTCAGGTGGCCGCCGCGCTGCTGGTCAGCAGCTTGAAGCAACTGATCCACCCGCGCGCAGTGATCCAGAAAAAGTACAACGGCCACCCGATCGACGAGGAGATCGTGCGTTCGCTGCTGACTTTCTCGTTTTTCTTCACCATCACCATTGCGGTGATCGCTCTCGGGCTGGCCTTGATCGGCCTCGACTGGACAACCGCATTGAGCAGCGCCGCCACGGCGGTGTGTAACGTTGGGCCGGGGCTGGGCACGATCATCGGCCCGGCGGGTAACTTCTCTTCCCTGCCGGATGCTGCGAAGTGGTTGCTGACCATCGGCATGCTATTGGGGCGACTGGAAATCCTTACGGTGCTGGTGCTGATCACGCCGGTGTTCTGGAAGTACTAACGCTCGCCTTGCCCGATCATGCGCAGGGCGGTTTCCCACAGGCGCTGCGCGTTATCCGGGTCGAGCGCATAAGCTGCCACGCCGGTGTAATCGGCCGAACGTCGGTCGACCACCGGCGCCTCGTTGCAATCCTCGAAATAGCGGCCACCCACGCCTTCCAACAATGGCGAAGCCGCCAGCAACACCGAGGTCGCCGCGCCCTGCTGCACGGTCTTCTGCCGTTCGACCGGCGTTTTCAGTCCACCGGTATGTTGCTGCAGATTGGTGGCGATCGCGCCCGGATTCACCGCGTTGGCGAGCACGCCCTGATGTGCCCAGCGTCGGCTGATTTCTACCGCGAGCAGCGCGCAGGCTGACTTGGCCTGGGCATAGGCGGCGAAAGCCTCGTAGGCGCGAAAGTCGAAGTTGATGTCGTCGAACACCACCGGGCCCAGCAGATTGGCGCTGGAGCTCAGCGAGACGACTCGGGCACCGTTGGCGTTGATCAACGCACTCTGCAGCCCGAGCACCAACGCAAAATGGCCGAGAAAATTGGTGGCGAACTGGATTTCCCAGCCCTGTGCACTCAGCGTGCGCTCCGGCACGGCCATGATTCCGGCGTTGTTGACCAGAATATGCAGCGGTTCTGACCAGTCCTGGGTAAACGCGCGAACCGAATCCAGATCCGCCAGATCCAGTGCCCGGACGTCGACCGTTCCCCTGCCCTGCGCGCCGAGTTCAGCGGCGATCGATTGCGCCGCTTCCGGGCGCCGCACTGCCAGCGTCACCTGTGCGCCGGCGTTGATCAGGGCACGGGCGGTTTCCACGCCGATGCCGGCCGCGCCGCCGGTAACGATCGCGCGCTTGCCGCTGAGGTCGACGCCTTCGATGACTGCTTGCGCGGTTGAATGAAAACCGAACGGTGTGCTGATGCGTGTCATGCCTGATTCCTCTCGCTGCAGTGCGGTGGCGACTGCTGCAAGCAAAATAAGCCCCGGCACTGTGGCAAACAATCGGGCTAATATCGGATGAACTGATGCAGGAATTCGCACAATGAGCAAACCGGGTCTGGTCGAACTCAATGCCATGGTCGCCGTGTCGACCCATCGCAGCTTCCGGCGCGCTGCCGTGGAATTGGGTATGTCACCTTCGGCGCTGAGTCATGCGATCGCCACGCTGGAGCAGCGCCTCGGGGTGAAACTGTTCCACCGCACCACGCGCAGCGTTTCGCTGTCCGAAGCGGGTGAGCAATTTCTCGCCCGCGTGCAGCCTGCCCTGCGCGATATTTCTGCCGCCATGGACGCGGTCAGCGAATTTCGCGATGCGCCGGCCGGCACCCTGCGCCTGAACACCTCCGAAGGCGCCGCAGAAATGGTGCTGACGCCGATCATTCTGCAGTTCCTCAAGCGCTACCCGGACATGCGCGTCGACATCGTTACCGACCGCAGCCTGGTGGATATCGTCGCCGGTGGTTTCGATGCCGGCATTCGTCTGGCCGAAAGCGTGCCGCAGGACATGATTGCCGTGGCGATCACCCCGCCGTTGCGTTTTGCCGTGGTCGCGGCGCCGGCGTACTTCGCCAACCGTACTAAACCGAAGGTCCCGGCGGATCTGCTCGCGCATGAGTGCATCCGCGTGCGCTTTCCCAGCGGGGCGATCTACAAGTGGGAGTTTCACAAGCGAGGCATCGAGCATGCGGTGGATGTCAGCGGAGCGCTGACCCTCGACAGTCATCACCTGATGCTGGAGGCGGCCCTGCAAGGCGCGGGAATTGCCTGGAGCAATGAGTTCGCCGCAGCTGCCCATATCGCCTCGGGCAAACTGGTTCGCGTACTGGAAGACTGGACCCCGGAGTACCCCGGCCTGCGCCTGTATTACCCGGCTAATCGGCATATGCCGGCAGGGTTGCGCGCGTTCATTGACCTTGTGCGTGAGGTTGTGACACCTGCGGGGAAGTAAGAACAAAGGCGCGCCCGGCGCAGAGGCCGGGCGGCTTCGCTGTTTGGCTCAGGCGTGCTGCAAGCCAACGGCAGTGCGCTGCATGCCGACATAGTTGGGCAACGCTTCAATACTGCTCAGCCAGGCACGAACATGCGGATAATCCGTCAGTGCGACATTGCCTTCCGGGGCGTGTGACACATAGGTGTAGGCGGCCACATCGGCAACAGTTGGCTGGTCGCCGGCAAGGAATCGGCTGTTGGCCAACTCGTCTTCCATGACCTTGAGCAGGTTGTGCGATTTGCTGATCGCCTCTTCGGCGTTGTACCCGGCACCGAACACCGTAATCAAACGCGCCGTCGCCGGGCCTGAACTGATCTGCCCGGCAGCCACCGACAACCAGCGCTGAACCTTGGCCAGGGCGTCTGGATCGCTGGGCAGCCACTCGCCGTTGCCGTATTTCGCGGCGAGGTACACCAGAATCGCATTCGAGTCCGCCAGCACGGTGCCGTTATCGTCGATCACCGGCACCTGGCCGAACCGGTTCAGGGCAAGAAACTCAGGGGTTTTGTGCGCGCCTTTTATCAGGTCGACAAACACCAGCTCGGTCGGCTGGCCAAGCAGTGACAGCATCAGTTCGACGCGATGGGCGTGGCCGGACAAGGGGTGGCGATACAGTTTGATCGGTTGCTGGGACATGGTGGCGTACTCCGGTTGTTATTGGGTTCGACCCGGTGATCGCGTCGATGGGCTGATCTTGCTCCCGGTGGTGAAACAGCGGAATAACCGCCGACAGCAATCGAGCATTTCACTGGATGGAATGATCGGCGCCGATCTTCAGCGCAGCCGCTTGAGTAAGGCACAGAATTTCGCCAACAGGCTTTTATCTGCGCACGGTTGATAGTGCTCGCTTACGCCGAATGCGCTGAACTCGCCCGCCAGCGCGCCCATGAATTGCGGCAGCAGGAAACTGGCTTCGTGCTCACGCTCAAGCGGATGCGACGTTTGCGAGGCGGCTGGGCAAAAGCGGTGTGGAGTGACGTCAGCCATTGGTTATCTCCCGGTTATGTGACATTCGCGATGACCGTGACGGTCGTTCGCTCCGGGCTGCAGTCTCTCCAGCGCGGGCGGTTTAGAGAATGCGCAGCGATGTCATGGCTTGATTGCGCTGGATGAAACAATCAGCGCGCTGGCGGACGGTTCGAAAGCAAACGCTGCCATTGCAAAAACTGCAACAGTGGTTTGCCGTTCGTGGTTGTTCTCTTCCTCTGTATTCACAACAGACCATGCGTCCCGCAGTGCATCAACAGGTCGCGCTGCCTCATCCCCTTTCACCCACAGGTAACAACCGATGAACAAGTTATTTTCAGGCCTGGCCCTAGTCGCCGCGATGGCCGCCGCCAGCGCTGCATTGGCCGCACCGGTCAAACCGACCGTCGTGCTCGTCCACGGCGCTTTTGCCGACTCGAGCAGCTGGAACGGCGTCGTCAACCTTCTGGAAAAGGATGGCTACCCGGTCATCGCCGCGTCGAACCCGCTGCGCTCGCTCAAAGGCGATGCGCAATCGGTCGCCGATATCCTTGCCACTATCAAAACGCCAATCGTGCTGGTCGGGCATTCCTACGGCGGACCGGTGATCAGCGAAGCGGCTTACGGCAACGCCCATGTCAAAGCGCTGGTGTTCGTCGCAGCCATTGCGCCCGACGCCGGCGAGTCAACCGCGGCACTGTCCGGGCGCTTCCCCGGCGGCACGCTGGGCCCTACCCTCGCCCCGCCTGTGCCATTGGCTGACGGCGGCAAGGATCTGTATATCCAGCAGGACAAATTCCACGCCCAGTTCGCGGCCGATGTTTCCAGCGCTGACGCGAAGGTAATGGCGGCGACGCAACGTCCGGTCACCGTCGCGGCGCTCAACGAAGCCGCAACGCAACCGGCGTGGAAAACCATCCCGTCGTGGTTCGTCTACGGCGACCAGGATCACAACATCCCGGCGCAAGCCCAGGCATTCATGGCCGAACGTGCGCACGCGAAACAGACCGTCGTGGTCAAAGGCGCGTCGCACGTGGTGATGGTGTCCAACCCGAAAGTCGTCGCCAGCCTGATCGAAAAGGCTGCCAACGCGCAATGATGGCAAAGCTTCTGATCGCATCCGGCCTGGTTGCCGGATGCCTTTCATGCGTTACTTGCCCGCCAGATTCTGCTGAACCCATTGCTGCGCAGTGGTCACCGCGATCCCCTGCCGTTCATTGAACGTCCCCGCCTTGGGCCATGCCACGCCACGACCTTGGGCGAACACCGCGCGGTATTTCTTGATGTGATGGGTGGGGTCTTTTCGCAGTTCGTCCATCAGGTGTTGAACGGTCCACACGTTGGTCTTGAATGGTCGCCCCAGCGCATGTTCGAGGATGCCCGCGACCTGTCCGTAGCTCAGCGTGTCACCGGACAGGTAGACAATTTCATTACGCAAGCGAGGCTCAAAGAACACGATCTCCGCCGTCAGCGTACCAATGTCCTCGGGCGTGGTGAGCGTCACGCTGTTTTCCAGACTGCCCAGCGCATTGACGGTGTCGTTGGCGAAATCAACCACCTCGAACACCGGTTCGAACAGAAAACTGGTGAACATGCCGGTCGAGACGATCACCCATTCGGTCTGGTTTTGAGCGCGCAGCAATTCACGCACGTCGAGCTGCGCATCGAACAGATCCTGCGGACTGCCACGGCCGATCACCTCAAAGTCCACGCCGAACTGCCACGGGAAATAGCGCTTCACGCCAGACTGGAGCGCCGCTTTCGCCAGTTTCATTGGCGTTTCGCGACCGGCAACCATGCCGGCGCAGCCGATAACCGTGTCGAACCGGGCAAACACTTCTGCCAGTTGCTCGATCGAATCGTTGACCAGGTCGGCGGCCACCATGTGGATGCCGAGGCTGCGCAGCTCATCGATTTCGGCCTTTTTTCCGCCACTCGGGAATTGATGGTCGAGTCCCTGAGCAGGACGCTGATGGTCGAGCCGGGCGCGCGCTTTGCCACTCGCGCAAGATTGCGCAACACCGCAAAGCCGAGTTCTCCGGCGCCCAGCACCAGAATGGATTGTGCTGCGTGAGTCATGATGTCTCCTTAAAACCGTTGCCTGTAAGATGCGCCAATGCTGGCAGCAACCGTCAGCGCTCGTAAGAAGGCACACGCGTGATACCGGGGGAAGACATGACGGACCAGGACGCGCTGAGGCACGCCGAAGCGATCTGCCAGACGCTCAGAAAAGACGATGACGGCGTGCGCCGCGAAGTGCTTGCACACGCCGGCAGCCGCTGGTCACTGGGCATCCTGCATGCCTTGGGGGTGTATGGCGCGATGCGTCACGCCGAGATAAAACGCCAGATGACCGGCGTGACCCAGCGCATGTTGACCAAGACCCTGCGCGCGCTGGAGCGCGACGGTCTCCTGGTGCGTCGTGAGTTCGGTGAGGTGCCGCCGCGTGTCGAGTACGAACTGACGGCGCTGGGCCGGGGGTTATTGGTGCGCATGTCGCCGGTGTGGACGTGGGTGGTCGAAAACGTCGAAGACTTTCGCACCGCGCGTCGCGCTTTCGACCGTCAGGACGGGCAAAAACCGGCGTGGCAGATTCCGACGCCGATGGCGGGAGATCCTGACGCGATCAAGTAGCGCGCCAGGACCTCGCGTCAGATCTCCAGTACCAGCGTCTCGCTGCCCTGCGCCGGCACCGAACAGCAGATCAGCACCTCACCCTCCGCCAGCGTTTCCGCCGGCATGTTCAGGTAATGCACCTGGCCGCTGACCAGCCGTGTTTTGCAGGTGCCACATGAGCCGCCGCGACAACTGAATTCCGGACTCAGCCCGCGGCTTTCGGCGAGCTGCAACAGGGTGCCGCTGTCGGGCATCCAGCGTGCTTCCTTGCCGCTACTGGAGAACAGCACCTTCACCGGTTCGCTGGATTTCGCCACTTGCTGCTGCGCCGGGACCAGCGTTTCCAGATCCCGCACCAGCGTCGACGGGCCGAAGGTTTCTGCGTGAATGCGCTCGTCATGGATGCGCAGCGAGCGCAGGCCGTCATACAGCGCTTGCGTGAAGGCGCCGGGGCCGCACAGGTAAAAGTCGTAATCGTCGAGCGGCAGCAGATTTTTCAGCACCTGCAGGTCGATCCGCCCGGCCAGTTCGAAGCCCTCGCCTTCGCGCGCATCGGTCTCCGGCTGACTGATCAGGCGCAGCACGCGCACCTTGTCGCCGCCCAGGCGTGCGAGTTCGCTGATTTCTTCGCCAAAGGCCAGATCGGCCACGGATCGCGCACTCTGGACAAACCACGTCGGGCGTATGCGGTTGATGCGCCGACCTTCATAAATCACTTCACGCAGCATCGACAACAGCGGCGTAACGCCCACGCCGGCGGCAATCAGCACCAGCGGACGCCGTTGCGTCGGATCAACGGTGAAATGCCCTTGCGGCGCGCGCGCTTCGATGGTGTCACCGGGTTTGAAATGCGCATGCAGGTGTGAAGACACACTGCCATCGCGCTTGACGCTGATGCGCACAAAATCATCCGAAGGCGCGCTCGAAAGGCTGTAGGTGCGAATGGCCGGCGCCTTCTGGCCGTCCAGTTGCAAGCGCAAGGGCAGGTGTTGCCCGGCGGAGAAGCGAGGCAATGCCGCGCCATCGGTGGATTCGAAATAGAACGAGCGGATGCTCTGACTCTCGTCGACGACCCTTACCAGCCGTAACCAGCGCCAGGTATCGCGCAACGCTTCGGCCTTCAAGCGCTCGGCGGCTTGCGCCCAACTGCCGGTCATCAACGAGTTGGGCGAGTCGCCCTCGGCCACGCTCGCCCAGCGCAGCGGGATCGCTTTCTGTCGGCGGACAATCCGTTGCGGCGTGAAGCGCCACAAGCGCTCGACGCCTTGAAACGCGGCGATTTCCGGGCTGTCGAGAATGATCTGCGCCTGACCGTTCATTTGCAGCAGATCGCCGCTGTCGAAGTCGATGAACGTCAGCCCCGCTCGCGGATTGACGAGCATATTGCCCAGCGTATTGAAGAAAAGGTTGCCGGAGAAATCCGGAATGGTCAGCACGCCCTCCTCGTCAATGCGCACGAATCCGGGTTTGCCGCCGCGGTGTGAAACATCGACCTGCCGCGCGCCGTCGCGCACGATGTAGCTGGCGACGTAGAAGCAATCGGCCGTGCTGATCAGTTCACGGGCGCGCGCGTCCAGCGTGGTGGTTTCGCTGACATCGCCGGCCGGCTCATCGGCAAAGCTGAACTGGCGCAGGTTGATGTAGCGCGGGCAGTTGCCGTACGCCTGGCTGACGGTGACGGCAAAGCTGTCGTCGCCTTGGCGCCGGACGATGCCATTCATGCGATTGCGTCGCCGTGTGTGCAGTTCGATGCCTAACAGGCCAATTGCATCGCCCTCGTTGATGCCGCTTTCCGCCGGATCGGTGGGCTCGCGCGCAATGGCCATGTGCAGGGTTTCGGGGTTTGGCGAACTCAGAAAACCGGGCTGACCGCAGCGAATCGTCGCCCATGGCTCGCCTTGCGGATCGACCGCGCCGACGACGATAAACGGCAATTGCGCGTAAAAATCCCGGTGTTGATCGGGCATCCAGGTGCGGGCCATTTGCCGTCGCCCCGGCCCCGCCATGATCTCCACCGCGCCCACGGAACGCTGTAACGCCAGCTCTCCGTCATGCCAGGGAGAGGGTTCCGCTGCATCAGGCACTTGATTCATCGCCATTCTCCGCATGCGCCGCGACGAGACAGGCGAGCACGCCCGCCGGTTGGAGCTACGAGTGTAGTCCAAAGCTTCGCGTGTTTCGGCTTGCGGATTGGCGCCTTTCGTCAGCGGTCATTTACGGAAAAACAACGTGATCTGACCGACCTCAACGCCAAACTTGCTCATGTACGAGCGATTGATCAGGGTCTTGTCATCCATGAGGTACATCCAGTCATCGAGCTCGACATCGTATTCCTCGCCGTCCACCGGCAAACGCAGCACATACCGCCAGCGCAAGGCGTTGCCGGCCGTCTCGCCACGCGCCTCGCCGACCACATCGCCGGCAGTGCCACGCCATTGGCCGGGGCCGTCCGGGGTCAGGGTCCAGACGCGTTTCTGTTTCGTACCATCGCTGTAGGTGAACGACTCGTCGAGAATCAACTTGTCGCCTTCGGAATGACCATTGATCAGCACATGAAAGCGCTTGGCGACCTCACCCGAACGCTTCTGAAAAATCCCCCAGGCCTCGACCCGACCCTCGAAGAATTCGCGCAACCCCAGCGTGGGTTTTTCCTGGCTGTAGCTGCGCACGTCGACGCCGCTGCAACTGGCCAGGGCGAGGCATAACAGGAGGGTGCAGACTTTCAACATGAGCGCTTGCCTCTGCGGTTCAGGATCGGGCGACGGAGCCGACTGGCGACATCGGTTCAAGCATAGTCCGATCGCAGCTCAGCGTCCGGCGAACCCGAACAGTGTTGCTGGCGCTTGCACCAACATTGACCGCACGCACTCACTCGAGCATTCCAGTGCCTGAAGCTGCTCGATGACCGTAGCGAAAGCGATGCTGTGCTCATGCTGGGTATGCGGCCAGTCGCTGCCCCAGACCAACCGCCGCTGGAAATGTTGTTCCAACACCGGTAACGCACGTCGCGCGAACTGCAGATTCTGCCGAGGCGTACTCGCCAAGCGATAGATTCCGGAAATCTTCATCCACACCTGACCGCTCGCGCCCAGCTCCAACAGTTCGCAAAAGCCAGGTTGGGCAAGGTCAAGGTTCGCATCTGGACGGCCGAAGTGATCCACAACAATCGTGACGCCGAAAGGCAGTAACTGCTGAATCAGCTTCGGCAAATCCGCCACCAGACGGTGCAGCTCGACGTGCCAGCCCAGCGCGCTGATATGGCTGAAAAAGTCTGTCCAGGAGCCGTCGGAGAAGTCCGGCAAAGGCGTCCCCATCAGGTTCAAGCGCACGCCTGTTACACCCAGCGCGGCCATCTCGTTCAACGTCTCGCGTCTGACATCTCGCTCCAGTACCACTACCCCGCGTAATTGCTGCGGGGCCTGACGCAAGGCTGCCAGCAAATAGCTGTTGTCGGTACCGAGAAAGCTGGGTTGTACCAACACACCATGGCTCAGACCGTGAGCGTGCAGCTGCGTCAGGTACTGCTCAACCTTAGCATCGTAGTCGGGGGTGTAGCGCCTCGCGGCGGCCAGGTTCAGCGCTCGGCTGAACACATGGGCATGAGAATCGATGCCAGTGACTGGCATGGAACAGATATCAGACATGACGTTCACTTTCAGAATCAAGGTTATGAAGCGCGTGCGTGTTCATCGCTTTTGACACGGGCGGTGCCAGCTGCAGCGTCGCACGCTTCGAGATTGCGGCCACGGGTTTCCGGCAGGCACAGTGCAGCGATGACCGCCACGCCATAGGCGATTCCGGCGTCGATGCCGATTGCCGACCCCAGCGACATCGAGTCGCTCATGTGTCCGACCAGGAACGGGAACACCGCAGACAGCACACGACCGAAGTTGTAGCAAAAACCCACGCCTGCCCCACGCACGTCCGCTGGGTAAAGTTCATTGAACAGCGCGCCCAGGCTGGCCGGAATGCCGGCCGCGAAAAACCCCAACGGGAAGCCGAGGAACAGCATCTGGGTGTTGGTCAGCGGCATGAACACGTAACATTGCACCGTGACCACACAGCACAAGGCAAACAGCACGATGTTCTTGCGCCGGCCAATGCGGTCGATCAGCAGGCCGCTGACCACGCAGCCACACCAGAACGCGAAGATGATCACCGCCAGGTAACCGCCGGAATTGAGTACCGACAGATTGCGTTCGGTTTTGAGGAACGTTGGCAGCCAGGTCATCACTGCGTGATAACCGCCGTGCGCGCGCCAGGCCCAGCAATCCGCCAAACAGGGTCACGCGAATCAATTCGGGGCGGAAGATTCCCCCCAGGGATTTGAAGAAGCTTTGCGCAATGACGTTCTCTTTTTGCAGACGCTTGAAGCTGTCTGGTTCCTCGACGTTGCGCCGTACCCAGATGATCAGGAACGACGGCAGCAAACCGACAATGAACATTACTCGCCAGGCCATGTCCTGCGGCACCAGTGTGTAGATCAAGGCAAACACGCCCACCGCAATGCCCCAACCCACCGCCCAGGCGCTTTGTACCGTGCCCATTACTTTGCCGCGGTATTTGGGGTTGATGGTCTCGGCCATCAACACTGCGCCCGCCGCCCATTCACCGCCAATGCCAAAGCCTTGCAAGGCTTTGACGATCAGCAACTGATGAAAACCGCTGACGAAGGCAGACAGAAACGTAAAAAACGAAAACCACAGGATCATCCATTGCAGCGTACGCACCCGGCCGTAGCGATCGGACAACGTGCCCCCGACCCAGCCACCGATGGCCGACGTTATCAGGGTGACTGCGCTGATCAGTCCGGCATCGCCCTTGGTCAGTGCGAAGGCGGCAATCAACGCCGGAATCGCCAGGCCGAACATCTGTACTTCCAGTGCATCCAGCGACCAGCCGCCGAAGCAGGCCCAAAACGTTTTGCGCTCCCGAGGAGTGACTTGGCGATACCAACTGAACATGACTCTTATCCTTATAAGTGAAACGCAAGGCAGCCGAGAGCGAACCGCGCCGCCACAGGGCCAGTTTTGACATACAAAATGAAGTGAGCGGCGACTGCATCGCCGCTCGGTCAAACGCTAATCAGGGCGCGTCAGCGAATATCCACGCTGTAGCGGAAATGCTCGGCATGCCCGCGCGAACGACGCCATTCCAGGGGCGTACCGGCGTAATCGCGCGCCAGCCGTTCGATCACCACCACCGGACTGTTGACTGGCACTTGCAATAATCGGGCGTGCACCTCGTTTACCGATTCGGCAGTCAGTGCTTCTTGTGCCGACGCGACAACCTGACCGCAAACGGCTTCGTAGATGGGATAAAGCAGCGGCCCTTCGCGACTCAGATCGATGTCCAGCAGCGCCCGAAAACGCTCGCGAGGCAGCCAGATTTCTTCGGCAAGTACCGGCTGCACATCGAGCAGACGCACGCGGTTAATGCGAATCACCGGCGCCTCTGTCGGCAACCCCAACGCCTGCGAAACTGCCGAAGGAGCACCTACGGGCTCTATCGACAGGATGCGGCTTTCCGGTACCTGGCGTTCACCGGCAGCGGTCTGGAAACGGAAAAAACGAAACAGTGATGACTGAAACTGCGGCCTGCGGATGAACGTGCCCCGGCCTTGTTGCCGCTCCAGAATGCCCTCGCTGACCAACGCATCCACGGCTTTGCGCACAGTGCCCGTGGACAATTGATATTCAGCCGACAATGCGGCCTCGGTGGGGATCGCCTCGCCCGGACGCCAGCGGTTGTTGGCAATCTGCTCAACCAACTGGTCACGCAGGCGTTGGTAGAGCGGTAGGCGAGCATCGCTGGAAAGAGGGTTCATTGACTTTATTCACCTTGTTATCTAGTCATCTATATGAATCTGTCGGCGAGTATTTCGCTGGCAGAGGTGACTGTCAAGGTGCAGTGAGGCGCGCGACTGACGAATGGCCTCTTTATTCGGTGAAAAACGGGGAAGCCGGAAATCAGCCGGGCCGGGTTATCCCGTGCTGGCGCAACTTGCGATACAGCGTGTTGCGGCTGATGCCCAGCCGCGCGGCGACCCGGGCGATGTGCCAATGCTCGGTGTTGATCAAGGTCAGCAGGGTTTGTCGTTCAGACACGTTCAGCGGGTTTTCCACTGCCTCGGCGTTGTCCGGCAGCAATTCGTGCAGGTCATCGAGGCCGATGCGCCCATCGATGGCCAGCGCGACCAAGGTCCGCAGGCAGGTGCGCAATTGCCGGACGTTGCCGGGCCAAGGCTGTTTCAGCAGGCGCTCCTTGACCCCGGCGTCCAGTCGGACGCGCATGCCGGCCGCTTCTTCACGCAGCAGCAGATCAAACAGCTGCCCCTTGTCCGAGCGCTCGCGCAGCGCCGGCAGTTGCACGGCAAAACCGCCGATGCGGTAGAACAGGTCTTCGCGTAAACGCCCTTCGGCGACGCAAGTCTGCAGATTCTGGTGGCTGGCGCTGATCAGGCGTATATCCAGAGGCCGTGCGGTTGTGGCGCCCAGCGGCACCACCTGGCGCTCCTCCAGCACCCGCAACAGGCGCGTCTGCAACGCCAGCGGCATGTCGGCGATTTCATCGAGAAACAGAATGCCGCCATGAGCCTGTTCGAGCTTGCCGAGCATGCCCTCCTTGCGCGCGCCGGTGAAGCTGCCGCCGCGATAGCCGAACAGCTCGCTCTCAATCAGCGTCTCCGGGATCGCCGCGCAATTGATCGCCACAAATGGCTGACTGGCTCGGGAACTGGCGCGGTGCAGCGCCGCCGCAAAGGCTTCCTTGCCGGTGCCGGTTTCGCCCTGGAGAAACACCGGCACGTCGCGTTCCAGCACCCGTAGCGCACGGGCAAACCCGCGTTGCAGGCGCGGGTCTTCGAGGCAGACGCGCGCGTCGTTGATGGGCGCGATCGCGGGAATGGCGGGCTGTGGCCGACGCAGCGGTTCGCGCAGCTGGGCAAACAACTGCCGACCGTCAGCCATGCGCAGCGGCCAGCAAACGCTGGGTTGCGCGCCGGCGTGACTGATCAGTTGATCAATCGGTGTCTCCAGTAGCAGCGTCAGCGACTGGCCGATGATCGGCTCACGACTGAGGCCAAGCAGTTCCAGGCCCGCGTCGTTGATCGAGCAGATCCGCGCATTCTCATCGAAGCTGAGCAGCCCTTCGCCCAGCAGCCCGACGAACCCGGCGTCCGCATGAAAACGCAGCAAATAGCGCTGCGGGTCATGTCCAAGAAAGAAGCAGCTCTCGATCAGCTTGGCGGACAGGTTGGTCAGGGCCATGGCTTTGAAACGCTGTTCGAGGCTCTGTTCTTCGCGCACAGAGGACAGATTGAGCACGGCGAGCAATTCGCCGCTCGGGTCGAAGATCGGACTGGCCGAGCACGTCAGGCCGACGTGCTTGCCGCGAAAATGCTCGTCGCGGCGGATGGTCACGTGCTGACGCTCGACCAGGCAGGTGCCGACGCCGTTGGTGCCTTCGTGCTCCTCGCTCCACACCGAACCCAGCCACAGCCCGGCCCGCTGAAACCCGGCGCGCTCGGCATCGTTGAACACACTGTCGATCGCCACACCGCGCGCATCGGTGAGCAACACCACATGGCCGTCACGCCCGAGCTGTTGGTGCAGGCTGTTCATCTGCCAGTGCGCCACAGCGATGATGTGTTCCAGCGGCGCGCGGTGATCCTGCAACCGCGCTTGCTCGACCACATCCGGCGCGCGGCGGCTGGCGGGATCGAGACGGTATTGATCGAGGCAGCGGCGCCACGAGCGAGTGATTGCCAGATCGGCAACGGGACCAGGACTGGCGACGCTGCCCTGTACGGCTTGCAGCACTTGCTGTGCATGGGCGTTGATCAAGGCCGGTTTCATTGTTGTTGTTCTCCGCTACGGTCGGACACGGGACTGTTTGCAGCTTATATGAAAAGTCCGAAACCGGCGGTTTTTGCCCGGCGTGACACAGTGTCATCGCCCATTCCCGAATTCGTGACACAGCGCCGATACATGATTCGCGATCTTCAGCGCCAACCGCTCTGCCACGGCGCTTTGCCGAAGCTGGCCCGAGCCTTGCTCCGGGGCTGTTGTTCCTACAACAACAAGATCGGAGAAGCCCTATGAACATCGCTATCGATGCGCCCCTGCAAACGCCGACCGCGCAACTCGCTGCCTGGATCGAGACCCTCGGCGAGCGTCTCGCTCAACGTGACGTGGAGGCAACGCTGGAGCTGTTTGCCGATGAATGCTACTGGCGTGACCTGCTGCTGTTCAGCTGGAACCTGGTGACGCTCGAAGGCAAACCGGCGATTCGCGACCTGCTCGAAACTCGCCTTGAACAGACCCGTCCACAACAATGGAAACTCGATGGTGAAGCCACACTGACCGACGGCGTACTCGAAGGCTGGATGAGCCTGGAAACCGAGGCCGCGCGCGGCAAGGGTTACGTGCGACTCAAGGACGGTTTGTGCTGGACGCTGCTGACGACCATGCGCGAACTCAAGGGCTTCGAAGAACCCAGTGGTCGCCGCCGGCCAATGGGCGCCAACCATGGCCACGCTCATGCCGACAAACGCAACTGGCTGGAGCGGCGCCGCGATGAACAAGCGGCGCTGGGCATCACCACCCAACCGTATTGCTTGATTGTCGGCGGCGGTCAGGGCGGGTTGGGCCTCGCCGCGCGGCTCAAGCGTTTGGGCGTGCCGACATTGATTGTCGACAAGGCCGAACGGCCCGGCGACCAGTGGCGCGGGCGCTACAAATCGCTGTGCCTGCACGACCCGGTCTGGTACGACCACATGCCGTACCTGCCCTTCCCCGATCATTGGCCGGTGTTCACGCCCAAGGACCAGATTGGCGACTGGCTGGAGATGTACAGCAAGGTCATGGAACTCGATTACTGGTCGCGCACCGAATGTTTGAGCGCCGGGTTCGACGAGCAGACTCAGACCTGGACGGTAGAAGTGCTGCGCGACGGCGAGCGTCTGACGTTGAAACCGACGCAGCTGATTCTCGCCACCGGCATGTCCGGCGTGCCCAACGTGCCGCGTTTTTCCGGCGCCGACGAATTCCAGGGCCAGCAGCATCATTCCAGTCGTCACCCCGGCGGCGATGCCTGGCGCGGCAAGCGTGCGGTGGTCATCGGGGCGAACAACTCGGCCCACGATATCTGCGCCGACCTCGTGGAGAACGGCGCCGAAGTGACCATGGTGCAACGCTCGAGCACGCACATCGTGCGCTCCGACAGCTTGATGGAACTGGTGTTTGGCGGTCTCTATTCCGAAGATGCGCTGGAGGCAGGCTTGACCACCGACAAGGCCGACATGCTGTTCGCTTCGATTCCGTACAAAGTCATGCCGAGCTTTCACAAACCGATCTTCGACGCGATCAAAACCCGCGACAAAGACTTTTACGAGCGCTTGGCAAAGGCCGGTTTCATGCTCGATTTCGGTGATGACGAATCCGGTCTGTTCCTCAAGTACGTACGCCGTGGCTCCGGGTATTACATTGATGTCGGTGCCTCCGAGCTCATCGCCAATGGCACGATCAAGCTCAAGAGTGCCCCGGGGCTGGGCGTCGAACGCATCGAAGCGGACGCCGTAGTGCTCAATGACGGCAGCCGGCTGGCGGCGGACCTGATCGTCTATGCCACCGGGTATGGCTCGATGAATGGCTGGGCGGCGAAGCTGATTTCCCAGGAGGTGGCTGACAAGGTCGGGCGCTGCTGGGGGCTGGGGTCTGGCACGACCAACGACCCGGGCCCGTACGAGGGGGAATTGCGCAATATGTGGAAGCCGACGCGGCAGGACAATCTGTGGTTTCACGGCGGTAATCTGCATCAGTCGCGGCATTATTCGTTGTATCTGGCGTTGCAGTTGAAGGCGCGGCTTGAAGGGCTGGATGTCAGTGTTTATGGGGATGGCGCGGATCATCGCGCTGATTGAGTTGTGGGGCGCCGATGCTTGTGGGGGGGCGGCGCTGGTTTTGTGTGGTGGCCGGTATCGATCCCCTCACCCCAGCCCTCTCCCCCATGGGGGCGAGGGGAAAGGGAGCCGATCTTCGTCGTTGACCAGATCTCGGCCCGTCTCGGGACTTCAGTTCGACTCGGTTTCCCAGGTCGGCGTATCTCCTTCATCCACCACGGTCACTCCCCTCTCCCTCCGGGAGAGGGCTAGGTGAGGGGCTTTTGATCTTTGGCTTAGCCGTCCGTCGCCGACTCCGCAAAAAATTTGCAATTCCTCCCCACACGATCGCTTCTGATATCTGTGAGCACACCCGCATTCTCGACCCAAAACCACAGGAGGCCCCATGTCACTTCCCTCGTCTTCCGCAAGCACGACCATGCGCAGCTGGTGGAGCATGGCGTCGAGTGGCGGCTGGCCGGGGCTGTTGTTCTGGGCGACGCTGATTGTCGTCACCGGATTGCTGCTCATCAGCGGCTACGCGGCATTGGTCGGCGCGGACGAAAACAACCTGCGGCTGGCCGTGCTGGGCGGCTTGTCGGGTTTCGGCGCGACGGCATTGGGCGCAGTGGCAGCCATGGTCCTGCGCGACATTGCCTCACGTACCCAAGACACCATGCTCGGCTTCGCTGCCGGCATGATGCTCGCCGCCAGTTCGTTTTCGCTGATTCTGCCGGGCATCGACGCCGCGGAAAAAATGACTGGCAATTCATTGCTGGCTGCCGGTGTGGTGGTATTCGGTCTGGCGCTGGGCGTGGCGTTGATGATCGGGCTCGATCGCTTCGTGCCTCACGAGCACCAGAAAAGCGGCCGCCGTGGGCCGGAGTCGCAGCGCATCAACCGGGTCTGGCTGTTCGTCCTCGCCATTACCTTGCACAACCTGCCCGAAGGCATGGCGATCGGTGTGAGTTTCGCCGACGGCGACATGAAAGTCGGCCTGCCGCTGACCACCGCCATCGCCATTCAGGACATCCCCGAAGGTCTGGCCATCGCCCTGGCGCTGCGCGTGACCGGTATTTCGGCCTGGCGCGCGGCGCTGATCGCCATTGGCTCGGGGCTGATGGAGCCGTTGGGCTCTGTGATCGGGTTGGGGGTTTCCAGCGGCTTTGCGCTGGGCTATCCGATCGCGCTGGGGCTGGCCGCCGGCGCAATGATCTTTGTCGTTTCCCATGAAGTGATTCCGGAAACCCACCGCAACGGTCACGAAACCCCGGCAACGCTGGGGCTGATGCTTGGCTTCGGGGTGATGATGTTCCTCGATACCGCGTTGGGTTAATCGATTTAGCAGGCTGCGGACCTTTAGCGCAAAAACAGCGTCGGAGTTAAGGCGTCACTCCTGATCGCCAACGCTCATGAGGTTCCGGTTTGAAAGCTGCCATCGCCAAAAAGTACCGTCTGATCATCAAGACCCTCGGCTACGTGGGCTGGTCGCTGTTCTGGCTGTTGCTCTGGGACATCGCCGTCACCGTGGATTTCATGCTGTTTCTCAATGCCAAGCTGAACCTGCCATTGATGCCGCTGACGTTGCTCGGTTCGGCGCTGGTGGTGTTGATCAGTTTCCGCAACAGCAGCGCGTACAACCGTTGGTGGGAGGCGCGCACGCTGTGGGGCTCGATGATCAACAATTCGCGCAGCTTCGCCCGTCAGGTGCTGACGCTGATCGATGATGGCGGCCGTGAGGTCAATCCGGTCAAGTCGACGTTGCTGCGTCGTCACGTCGCCTACGTCAATTGCCTCGCCGCGCATCTGCAAGGGCTGCCCTGCCCCGATGAAGTCCGCGCATTCATTCCGGCTGATGAATTCGCCCGCAGCGGCACCACCAACAATTTCGCCAACGACATTCTTACCGGCTCAGCGGCATTGCTGGCGCGCGAATACAAGGCCGGGCGTCTGGACAGCATTCGTCTGGCGCGGCTGGAGTCGACGCTGGTGGATCTGTCCAACAGCCAGGGCGGCATGGAGCGGATTGCCAATACGCCGCTGCCCTACCCCTATGTGTATTTTCCGCGGCTGTTCATTTCGCTGTTCTGCCTGATCGTGCCGGTCGGGCTGGTCGAATCGCTGGGCTGGTTCACGCCGCTGGCCTCGACCGTGGTCGGCTTCATGCTGTTGGCCATCGAACGCATCGGCACCGACCTGCAGAGTCCGTTTCGCCACAGCGAACACCAGATTCAAATGGAAGCGCTGTGCGAAACCATCGAGAAAAACCTGCAGTCGATGCAGCGCGATTCGCTTGGCGATGTGCGCCGGATTGAAGAAAACGCCTGATCTCTCCCATCGACCGCCGTGCGTCGGCCAGTCAAAAGCTGTTCATCCTCGTCGCGGATGAACAGCTTTATCACTTATAGCTGTCATTAATCCCACCGACGCTGACACAACCGGGCTTTTCCTCCGCTGCCTCGGCGCAAACTCATTCAGCAACACACCAGCGAACCCGCGCCTGAATCGCGGGGCTACGCTTTATCGTGAAAATTTGTGTTTTAACTAGGTAGTTACCTAACGATATACTGCGCACCTCATTTCAACGGGGACATTCAACGTGAACCAGAGTCAACGCCTCTCAGGCATATCAAAGTTCATTCTGGTCGGGCTCGGTGTGGTCATCGCCCTGCTCGGCCTGGCGCTCGCCGCAGGCGGCGTGAAGTTGGTCAGCCTGGGAGGGTCGTGGTACTTCCTGGTCGGTGGTTTGGTCATGACGGTTTCCGGCCTGCTGATCGCTCGTTGCAAGACTGCCGGCGCCTGGCTATTTGCAGCCTTTCTCGTCGGTACCGCGATTTGGGCGGTGAGCGATGCCGGGCTGGTGTTCTGGCCAGTGTTCTCGCGGTTGTTCATGTTCAGCGTGATCGGTCTGGTCGTGGCGCTGGTCTATCCCCTGCTCAAGCGTGCCAACGGTGAGGTTGCCGGTCGCGGCGCCTATGCCGTGGCTGCGGTGTTGGCGGTGGGCGTGGCGGTGGCAGGCGGCAACATGTTCGTCGCCCACCCGACCGTTGCCGACACTGGCGCCGGCCCGGGCCTGACCCCGGTCGAGCCGGCCAAGGCGCAGAAAGACTGGGCGCACTACGGCAATACCGAAGGTGGTAGCCGCTTTGCCGCGCTTGATCAGATCAACCGCAACAACGTCGACAAGCTCAAAGTCGCGTGGACCTACCACACCGGCGACATCGCCGAAAGCGATGGCAATGGCGCCGAGGATCAGCTCACCCCGCTGCAGGTCGGCAACAAGGTGTTCATCTGCACCCCGCACAACAACCTGATCGCGCTGGACGCCGACACTGGTAAGGAAATCTGGAAAAACCAGATCAACGCCCAGTCGAAAGTCTGGCAGCGTTGCCGTGGCATGGCGTATTTCGATAGCACTGCGGCCATCGCGCAGCCGGCCAATTCACCGATTATCGAAGCCAAACCGGCGCCGGCTGCCAATTGCCAGCGCCGTCTGCTGACCAACACCATCGATGCTCGTCTGATCGCAGTCGATGCCGACACCGGCGAGTTCTGCCAGGGGTTCGGTAACAACGGTCAGGTCGATCTGAAGGCCGGTCTGGGTGACGTGCCGGACAGCTATTATCAGTTGTCGTCCGCGCCATTGATGGCCGGCACCACCGTCGTGGTTGGCGGTCGCGTCGCCGACAACGTGCAAAGCGACATGCCGGGCGGCGTGATTCGTGGTTTTGACGTGATCACCGGCGCCATGCGCTGGGCGTTCGACCCGGGCAACCCGCAGGACCGCAAGGCTCCGGCCGACGGCAGCACCTACGTGCGCAGCACGCCGAACAGCTGGGCGCCAATGTCCTACGACGCGGCAACCAACACCGTGTTCCTGCCGATGGGCAGTTCGTCCACCGACATCTACGGGGTCGAGCGCAGTCAACTGGACCACAAGTACGGCGCCTCGATCCTCGCGCTGGACGCCAGCACCGGTGAAGAGCGTTGGGTGTACCAGACCGTGCACAACGATCTCTGGGACTTCGACTTGCCGATGCAGCCGAGCCTGATCGACTTCGACAAGGACGGCAAAAGCATTCCGGCGCTGGTCATCGGCACCAAGGCCGGGCAGATCTACGTGCTCGACCGCGCCACCGGCAAACCGCTGACCGAGGTCAAGGACGTGCCGGTCAAAGCAGCGAACATCCCGAACGAGCCGTACTCGCCAACCCAGCCAAAATCGGTGGGCATGCCGCAGATCGGTGCGCAGCACCTGACCGAGTCGGACATGTGGGGCGCCACGCCTTACGATCAACTGCTCTGCCGCATCGACTTCAAGAGCATGCGCTACGACGGCCTGTACACCGCGCCGGGTACCGACAAATCGCTGAGCTTCCCGGGTTCGCTGGGTGGCATGAACTGGGGCAGCATTTCCACTGACCCGGTGCACGGTTTCATTTTCGTCAACGACATGCGTCTGGGCCTGTGGATTCAGATGATCCCGTCGCAGAACAAAGGCCAGGCCGCTGGCGGTGGTGAAGCACTGAACACCGGTATGGGCGCGGTGCCGCTCAAGGGCACGCCGTATGCGGTGAACAAGAACCGCTTCCTGTCGGTGGCCGGCATTCCGTGCCAGGCGCCGCCATTCGGCACCCTGACCGCAATCGACATGAAGACCCAGAAAGTCGCCTGGCAGGTTCCAGTCGGCACCGTTGAAGACACCGGTCCGCTGGGCATCCGCATGCACTTGCCGATCAAGATCGGTCTGCCAACCCTCGGCGGCACGCTGTCGACTCAGGGCGGCCTGATCTTCATCGCTGGCACTCAGGACTTCTACCTGCGCGCCTTCAACAGCGGCAACGGTGAAGAAGTCTGGAAAGCGCGTCTGCCAGTCGGCAGCCAGGGCGGCCCGATGACCTACGTTTCGCCGAAAACCGGCAAGCAGTACATCGTCGTCACCGCCGGCGGCGCACGTCAGTCGACCGATCGTGGCGACTACGTGATGGCCTACGCCCTGCCGTAACCCACGGCGACCACGTCAAGCGCGGCACCTTCGGGTGCCGCGCTGCTTTTCCCCTATCGCTCAAGTTTTCAGCAGGAAGTTTCTGATGTTTTTGGCTGTTGGCTTTTCCCGTTCCACACTGTTCCAGGGCCTGTTGCTGGGCCTCACCTGCACCGCCACCCTCCCCGCGTTCGCCGCTGACGATTCCGATCTGTTGAGCCGCAGCACCCTTACCGGTGACTGGGGTGGCCTGCGTCATCAACTCGACGAAGACGGCATCAAATTCACCGGCGACTACAGCGGCGAAACCGCTTACAACGCCGACGGTGGTCTGCATCGCTCGGCGCGTTACTCGCAGAACATCAAGCTCGGTGTGCAGTTCGACCTGAGCAAACTCTACGGCGTCGACAATGCCGGCAAGGTCCAGCTGAACATCAACGACCGACGCGGCAACAGCGCCTCCGAAGATCTGGTCGGCAACCGCTTGCCGATCCAGGAAAACTACGGCGGCCTGTACACGCGCCTGACCGAACTGAGTTACGAGCGCAGCCTGTTCACCCCGGCGCTGAACGTCAAACTCGGGTACATGGCCATGGGCAACGACCTCGGCGGTCTCGACAGCGGCATTCTGTGCAACTTCATGAACGCCGGTTTCTGCGGCCATCCGCTGAACATGTCCGGCGGCAGCGGCTGGGCCAATTACCCCAACGCGCACTTGGGCGTGCGGGTCAAATACGACCTGTCGCCAGCCTGGCAACTGCGCGTCGCCGCGTTCAATGTCGACCCGTCGAGCAACGGCAACTCCAGCCGCGCGTGGCACCTGGGGCCGAAACACACCACTGGCACCGTGGTGCCGATCGAGCTGGTGTACAAACACGCCGGCGCGCTGCCGGGCGAGTACAAGGTCGGCTATTACTACGACAGCTCCGACGTCAAACGCATCGGCAGCGATGACGACGTTTCCGGTCGTGGCGGGCATTACCTGCTGATCGATCAAGCGGTGTGGCGTTCGCCATCCTCCGAAGGTCGCAGCCTGCATGCTTTCGGCCAGTATTCGGCGGCCAGCCAAGCGGCATCGCCGTTCAGCAAGTGGTACGGCACTGGCGTGGTTTTGTACAAACCGTTCGAAGGTCGCCCGCGTGACACCCTCGCACTCGGCTACGGCCGCGCCGTGCCCAACCCGCGCAGCCGCGACGTGCAGCAAGACGCCGCGCTGGCCAATGGCACCACGTTTCCCAACCTGGACAGCGCCGAGCAACTGATCGAACTCGGCTACGGTTACCAGGCCACACCGTGGCTGACGCTGCGGCCGAACCTGCAATACATCATCGAACCCGGGGGCGTTTTCCGGGCAGGACATCGACAATGCGTTGGTGTTTGGGTTGCAGGTGAAGGCTGCGCTGTAAGTCTTCTAGTGGCTGTCATGCCGTCATCGCTGGCAAGCCAGCTCCCACAGAATTTGCCGGCGGACACAGAATCCCGGCAACACCCAAAAACCTTGTGGGAGCTGGCTTGCCAGCGATAGCGGTGGGTCAGGCAATACAAGTTTGTCTGATCCGGCCCCATCGCTGGCAAGCCAGCCCCCACAGAATTTGGCGGCGGACACAAAATCCCGGCAACACCCAAAATCCTTGTGGGAGCTGGCTTGCCAGCGATAGCAGTGGGTCAGGCAATACAAGTTTGCCTGATCCGGCCTCATCGCTGGCAAGCCAGCTCCCACAGAATTTGGCGGCGGACACCGAATCCCGGCAACACCCAAAAACCTTGTGGGAGCTGGCTTGCCAGCGATAGCGGTGGGTCAGGCAATACAAGTTTGTCTGATCCGGCCTCATCGCTGGCAAGCCAGCTCCCACAGAATTTGCCGGCGGACAAAAAATCCCGGCAACACCCAAAACCCTTGTGGTAGCTGGCTTGCCAGCGATAGCAGTGGGTCAGGCAATACAAGTTTGCCTGATCCGGCCTCATCGCTGGCAAGCCAGCTCCCACAGAATTTGGCGGCGGACATAAATTCCGGCAGCACCCAAAATCCTTGTGGGAGCTGGCTTGCCAGCGATAGCGGTGGGTCAGGCAATACAAGTTTGTCTGATCCGGCCCCATCGCTGGCAAGCCAGCTCCCACAGAATTTGGCGGCGGACACAAAATCCCGGCAACACCCAAAATCCTTGTGGGAGCTGGCTTGCCAGCGATAGCGGTGGGTCAGGCAATACAAGTTTGTCTGATCCGGCCCCATCGCTGGCAAGCCAGCTCCCACAGAATTTGGCGGCGGACATAAATTCCGGCAACACCCAAAACCCTTGTGGGAGCTGGCTTGCCAGCGATAGCGGTGGGTCAGGCAATACAGCTCCAACAAGGCTCGGAGCTGCACCACCCGCCTGCCGAAATTAATTCCCGCCATTGGTGAATTATTTCGTGTCCTCATGTATCTGAGCCAAAGAGCACGCGCCATCAAAGAGATGGCATCTACGCGGCACGATGGATCAGCAAAGAGAAGACCCGGATGAAACCACGCAAGAAAACCGTCAAACCCATCGGTTTGAAAGACATCACCATTGTCGACGATGCCAAGATGCGCAAGGCGATCACCGCCGCCGCGCTGGGCAACGCCATGGAATGGTTCGACTTCGGTGTATATGGCTTCGTCGCCTATGTGCTCGGCAAAGTGTTCTTTCCAGGTGCCGATCCCGGCGTACAGATGATCGCCGCACTCGCCACCTTCTCCGTACCGTTCCTGATCCGGCCGTTGGGCGGCCTGTTTTTCGGTGCGCTGGGCGATAAATACGGGCGGCAGAAAGTCCTCGCCGCGACCATTGTGATCATGTCGCTGAGCACCTTTGCCATCGGCCTGATCCCGTCCTACGCCTCGATCGGCATCTGGGCGCCGATTCTGCTGTTGCTGGCAAAAATGGCTCAGGGTTTCTCGGTCGGTGGCGAGTACACCGGCGCCTCAATCTTCGTCGCCGAATACGCACCGGACCGCAAGCGCGGCTTTCTCGGCAGCTGGCTGGACTTCGGCTCGATCGCCGGGTTCGTGTTCGGCGCCGGTGTCGTGGTGTTGATCTCGACGATTCTTGGCGAGCAGCGCTTCGAGGAATGGGGCTGGCGCCTGCCCTTCTTCCTCGCCTTGCCGCTGGGCATGATCGGCCTGTATTTGCGCCATGCCCTGGAAGAAACCCCAGCGTTCCAGCAGCACGTTGAAAAACTCGAACAAGGCGACCGCGAAGGTCTGGCCGGCGGCCCGAAAGTCTCGTTCAAGGAAGTCGCGACCAAGCACTGGCGCAGCCTGATGACCTGCATTGGTGTGGTGGCGGCGACCAACGTCACCTATTACATGCTGCTGACCTACATGCCGAGCTACCTGACGCACAATCTGCATTACAGCGAAAACCACGGCGTGCTGATCATCATCGCGATCATGGTCGGCATGCTGTTCGTGCAGCCGTTGATTGGCTTCATCAGTGACAAGATCGGCCGTAAGCCATTTATCGTGGTCGGCAGTATCGGCCTGTTCATCTTTGCCATTCCGGCGTTCATGCTGATCAACAGCGGCAGCATCGGCCTGATCTTTTCCGGCCTGCTGATTCTCGCCGTGTTGCTGAACTTCTTCATCGGCGTGATGGCTTCGACCCTGCCGGCGATGTTCCCCACACACATCCGCTACAGCGCACTGGCCAGTGCCTTCAACGTCTCGGTGCTGATAGCCGGTCTGACCCCGACCGCTGTGGCCTGGCTGGTGGAAAGCACCAACGACCTGTACATGCCGGCGTATTACCTGATGGTCATCGCTGTGGTCGGTCTGGTCACGGGCGTGACCATGAAGGAAACCGCCAACAAACCCCTGCGCGGAGCAGCCCCTGCGGCCTCCGACCTTGAAGAAGCCAAGGAACTGCTGCAAGAGCACCACGACAACATCGAACAGAAAATCGAAGACATCGATGCCGAAATCGCTACATTGCAAGCCAAGCGTAATGAACTGGCGCAACAGCATCCGCGTATCGATTGAGGCGAAAACCCAGCACATAAGTCCGCCCGTTGTGGCGGACTTTTTTATGCGTCGGTCATTGGTCCCGCGGTGCTTGCGCAGGCGCGGTGAACCATTTCTCCGGCGGCACGCGCTTCTCATCCGGCGGATCGCCCAGATAATGCGGCGACATGATCTGCACGCCGTATTCGTTGAACACATCCTGAATATTGGCGTGCAGCATGCTCAGCAGCACGGCGCGCGGGCGTGGCTGGCTTGGAATAGCCTGGGCGACCAGTCGGTACTCGGGATAAAAGTCCGAGAGTGCCGTCTGGAACACCTGCGCCGGTGGATCTTCCAGCACACCCGGCGTGCGTTTTGCCGCTTCCAGCAACATCGCCTCCACTTGTCGCCAAGGTGTGTCGTAACCGATGGTCACCACGGTGTCGACCACATAACCGGGGCCTTGCACGGTGCGTGAATAGTTCTTGGTGACGGTGCCGGTGATCATTGAATTGGGCAGCGTCAGCACCTCGCCCAGACCGGTGCGAATCCGCGTGGTGAACATGCCCAGTTCAGTCACCGTGCCTTCATACTCGCCAATGCGCACGAACTCGCCGGGGCGCAGCGTGCGCGTGTAGGTCAGGATCAACCCCGCCGCTGCCTGCCCGACCACGCTGGTCGCGCCAAGCGAAATCATCAGACCGATCAACACCGACAAACCCTTGAACGCATCGGTGCCGGCGCCGGGCAAGTACGGATACGCCATGGCCAACGCAAACAGCCACACCGCCAGCGCGGTCAGGCGCTGCGTCGGTTGCAGGGTTTCGTGGTTGAGCCAGCTGAACGTGCCCGGCGTGGCCATGCGGCGCAGGACCCGCCGGGTGAAAGCCACGACGCCACGGGCGATAAAGAAAATCGCCAGGGCCACGCCGAGGCCCGGGATCGCATCGACAATCCCTTGCAGCAGATAACCGGCCAGTTCGAACAGGTAATTGTTGAGGCTCTCGCCCCACGGCCGGGTATAGGGAAACCGCGAGAGGATAAAACCCAGCCACTCGTAGGTGAGCAACAGAATCAGCAACCAGCGCAGCAGCAACAGAAAGCGGCTGACCAGCGGATAGAGAAAATTCGCATCGATCAGTTGCACGCGCCCGACCTTCAATGCGCGGGTGTGGCGATCCATCAGCGCCGGTAGTTTGCTGAGCAACTTGCGCCGCAACCACGCCAGGCACCAGAGCAGCCCCAGATAAATCAGCGTGGCCACTGCCGCCAGCCCCAGCGAGCGCACGATCATCTGCAGGTTGCGCGCCTCGCGGGTTTCCGTCACTACCTGGCGCAGGCGCTCGGCCGCGCCTTCGGCGGCGTCCTGTACCGAGGAATATTCGAGGCTGTCGATGTCCTTGGGGGCAACGATAAAGGCGCGTTTATCACCGATCAGCACGATGTAGCTGTTCTGGATCGAATCCGTGCTGACCCTCAGTTCGGCGTCTTCGTTAAGCGCTTCGTTGATAACCATTTTTGCGCGCTTGACCCGCGATGCCGGCGCCTCGCCGAGAATGGTCGCGCGAAACAGCATGATGCTGCGGTTGGCGACCTTCAATTCGACCGCTTCGTCGGTCGTTTTCGGCGCGACATCCAGCGCCCAGCCGACACTGCTCCAGACCATTGCCAACAGCACCATCCCAACCGCCAGCAGCCTGCTTCGCATGCGCCTGTTTCCTTACGCCCAAGTGTCAGTGAGGGATACGTAAGCCAGCGTAGTCGAGCGATGAACGGTTGTCAGATTCGCCGTGAGCCGGGTCCACAAACGGTAACTTGAGTGTCGCTCATCAACTTAACGAACCATGGACGTTGCTCAGTTCGCGAGCATGCCGTGACATAACAGGCTGAGCACGGCGCGCATGTGCGAAGCGTGCGCGGTGCGGTCCGGCGTTTGCTGGGTGGCGAGGCGGATGAAGGCCATGTTCGCGTATTGGTTGAACAGGGTCGCGACCACGTCGAGATCGATCGATTCGCGCACTTTCCCCGCTTCTGAAAGTGCAGCAGCAGCGCTTTGGTTTCTTCGATCACGGCCGCGTTCCAGGGGCTCATCGCCTCGGCCAGTTCGCCGGTCAGCAGAAACGGCGCCAACTCACGCCACAGCGACGCCGGCATCGCTTGCAACTGGTAATCGGTCATCAAACCTTCGAACTCGCACAACGCCTCCAGCGGATCGCTGTCATCGTCCAGATTCGCCCGCGACTCGCGCATGGCCTGCTCGTCGGGCTGCTTGAGCAAGGCCAGCAGAATCTCCTGTTTGCCACCGAAGTAATTCACCACGGTCGGGGCGGAAACGCCTGCCTGCACGGCGATCTGGTCCAGCGTCGTCGAGGCGAAACCGTTGCTGATGAACAATTCAAGTGCCGCTGCGGCGATGACTTCCCTGCGCTGTTCCTTTTGCCGTTCTCTGAGTCCGCTCATGTTGCCTCTGATGATCCGTGCCAATGGCGCCCAGCCTACGGCGATAGTTTTTCACCGACAAATATTTTCTTTACAAAAATATTTTAAGGTGACAAAACTTTAGCCAGGCAGCGCTGATGCGAGCGCCCGCCCTCGCCCATTCCTCTGGAGATCCGCCATGTCCGCTGAATCCGACCGTTCGACCCGCGACTATCAGGCTGCCGACGCCGCGCACCACATTCACGCCTTCGTCGACCAGAAAGCGCTCAACGAAGAAGGCCCGCGCGTGATGGTCAGCGGCGATCGGCTGGCCCTGTGGGACAACGATGGCAAGCGTTATCTGGACGGCATGTCCGGCCTGTGGTGCACCAACCTCGGTTACGGGCGCAAGGATCTGGCCGCGGCGGCGGCGAAGCAGCTTGAGCAACTGCCCTACTACAACATGTTTTTCCACACCACCCACCCGGCGGTAATTGAACTCTCGGAGCTGTTGTTCAGCCTGCTGCCCACACACTACAGCCACGCGATCTACACCAACTCCGGCTCAGAGGCCAATGAAGTGCTGATCCGCACCGTGCGCAAGTTCTGGCAGGTGATGGGCCAGCCCGAGAAGAAAATCATGATCGGCCGCTGGAACGGTTACCACGGCTCGACCCTGGCGGCGACGGCGTTGGGCGGGATGAAATTCATGCACGAGATGGGCGGCAGCATTCCCGACGTCGCGCACATTGATGAGCCGTACTGGTTCGCTCACGAAGGTCACTTGACCCCCGAGGAATTCGGCCTGCGTGCAGCGCGGCAACTGGAAGAGAAAATCCTTGAGCTGGGCGCCGACAAGGTCGCGGCATTCGTCGCTGAACCCTTCCAGGGCGCGGGCGGCATGATCATCCCGCCGGCCACTTACTGGCCGGAGATTCAGCGTATCTGCCGGCAATACGATGTGCTGCTGTGCGCCGATGAAGTGATTGGCGGCTTCGGTCGCACCGGTGAATGGTTTGCTCATGAAGCCTTCGGTTTTCAGCCGGACACGCTGTCGATCGCCAAAGGCCTGACTTCGGGTTACATCCCCATGGGTGGCTTGATCCTGTCGCGGCGCATGGCCGAGGCGCTGGTGGAAAAAGGTGGCGTGTTTGCCCACGGCCTGACGTATTCCGGGCACCCGGTTGCAGCGGCAGTGGCGATTGCCAACCTCAAGGCATTGCGCGATGAAGGTGTGGTGAGTCGGGTGAAAAGCGATACCGGCCCGTACTTGCAAAACTGCCTGCGCGAGGTGTTTGGCAATCACCCACTGGTCGGTGAGATTCAGGGGTGGGCCTGGTGGCGGCGCTGCAGTTCGCTGAAGACAAGGCCAGTCGCAAGCGCTTTGCCAACGAAAATGACATCGCCTGGCGTTGCCGCACGATCGGCTTCGAGGAAGGTGTGATCATTCGCTCGACACTCGGGCGGATGATCATGGCGCCGGCGTTGATTGCCACCCGTACGGAGCTGGATGAGTTGATCGACAAGACGCGGATTGCGGTGGATCGTACTGCGCAGGAGTACGGCGTTCTGTGATCGACTGAAGGAATATGGCGGTCGGACTACCGCTATCGCGAGCAGGCTCACGCCTGCATTTGGAATGCGTTCTCCTGTAGGGGTGAGCCTGCTCGCGATGGCGTCAGTCAGGTTGAAACAGGTGGGAGATCAATCCCGTCGATTACTCCGCGCGCCGCTTGGTGTTAAATAGGCGCCAGTCTTAACCTTGTCGCGTAAAGCCGTGCAACGAGAACTGCCATGAACAGCTATTGCTATAACGCCCAACCGCAAACGGCGGTGAGCGCATGATTGAAGTCACCGAAGTCTCCATTGCGCAATTGCGCGCCGCGCTTGAATCCGGCCAGACCACAGCGGTAGCGCTGGTCGAGGCCTATCTGGCGCGCATCGACGCCTACGACGGCGCCGATACGCCGACCGCGCTGAACGCTGTGGTGGTGCGCAACCCTGAAGCCTTGAACGAGGCCCGAGCGTCTGATGCTCGCCGGGCCAAAGGCGAAACACTCGGCCCGCTCGACGGCATCCCTTACACCGCCAAGGACAGTTATCTGGTCAAAGGCCTGACGGCTGCGTCGGGCAGCCCGGCCTTCGCCGATCTGGTCGCCCATCGCGACGCCTTCACCATCGAACGCCTGCGCGCCGCCGGGGCGATTTGCCTGGGCAAGACCAACATGCCGCCGATGGCCAATGGTGGCATGCAACGCGGCGTGTATGGGCGTGCTGAAAGCCCGTATAACGCGGCCTACCTGACCGCGCCGTTCGCTTCCGGCTCGTCGAACGGTGCCGGCACCGCCACCGCCGCCAGTTTCGCCGCGTTCGGTCTGGCTGAAGAAACCTGGTCGAGCGGTCGCGGCCCGGCGTCCAACAACGGTTTGTGCGCCTACACGCCGTCGCGCGGGGTGATCTCGGTACGCGGCAACTGGCCGCTGACCCCGACCATGGACGTGGTCGTACCGTTCGCGCGGACCATGGCCGACTTGCTCGAAGTGCTCGACGTGGTGGTCGCCGAAGACCCGGACACCCGTGGCGACCTCTGGCGCCTGCAACCGTGGGTGCCGATCCCGCGCGTCGACGAAGTGCGCCCGGCGTCTTACGCCGAACTGGCGGCTGACCGTGCCGCGCTGGCCGGCAAACGGTTCGCCATCCCACGCATGTATATCAATGCCGATCCCGAAGCCGGCACCAGCGAAGCCCCGGGCATCGGTGGCCCGACCGGTCAGCGCATCAACACCCGCGCCTCGGTGATCGAGCTGTGGCAGCAGGCGCGTCAGGCGCTGGAAGCGGCCGGCGCTGAAGTGATCGAAACCGATTTCCCGCTCGTCTCCAATTGCGAAGGTGATCGCCCCGGCGCGCCGACCGTATTCAACCGTGGGCTGGTGTCGAAAGAGTTTCTGCATCATGAACTGTGGGACCTGACCGCCTGGGCCTTTGACGACTTCCTGCAGGCCAACGGTGACCCGAAACTCAATCGTCTGGTTGACGTCGACGGGCCGAAGATCTTCCCGCACGATCCAGGCACCCTGCCCAACCGTGAAGGCGATCTGGCCGCCGGCATGGACGAATACGTACGCATGGCTGAGCGCGGCATTACGCCGTGGAATGAAATTCCTACGGTGGCCGATGGCCTGCGCGGCCTCGAACAGACCCGCCGCCTGGACCTCGAAGACTGGATGGACAACCTCGGCCTCGACGCCGTGCTGTTTCCCACCGTCGCCGACGTCGGCCCGGCGGACGCGGACGTTAACCCGGCCTCGGCCGACATCGCCTGGAGCAATGGCATCTGGGTGGCCAACGGCAACCTCGCGATCCGCCACCTCGGCGTCCCGACCGTCACCGTGCCCATGGGCATCATGGCCGACATCGGCATGCCGGTCGGCCTGACCTTCGCCGGCCGCGCCTACGACGACTCCAGCCTGCTGCGCCTGGCCGCCGCCTTCGAATCCACCGGCAACAAACGCCAGATCCCCCGCGCACACCGCCGTTGTCGGCCAAGGGGCAGTGAAGACCTTTGTCTGAAATGCAATCCTTGTGGGAGCGAGACTGCTGGCGATAGCTGACTTTCAGTCAGTGAAAGGTTGAATGTTCAACCGCTATCGCTGGCGAGCCAGCTCCCACAGGTTTTGTGTAACGGCTCAATAATCAAGCATCCCCAACATCCCTGTGGGAGCTGGCTCGCCAGCGATGACGCCAGCCAATTCACCACTGTCCTCAAGCCGACACCCGATCAACTGTAGGAGTGAGCCTGCTCGCGATGGCGGTGTGTCAGCTTGGATGAAATTGACTGACACACCGCCATCGCGAGCAGGCTCACTCCTACAAGGTTCTGTGTCACGGCGAAAACTGAGCACATCCGCGCAATCCCTTCGCACCCATTTCCCCGATCATCCCAGCCATCTCCACTACCGCTGGCACACTGACCATGATCGACCGCGCCCCATCGCGCCTCACCCTGCTTGCGCTGCTCTGTGGTCTGAATGCCACCGCCCATGCCAGCGGTTTCTTCGACGATGCCAAAAGCCAGGTACTGAGCCGCAACTTCTACCTGAGCAACGACTACCGCTCGCCCACGCCCTCCGGCAAAAACTACAAACAGGAATGGGCTCAGGGCTTTATCGGCACCTTCTCATCCGGTTTCACCGAAGGCAGCGTCGGCTTCGGCATCGATGCCCACGCCTTCGCCGGTCTGAAACTGGACGGCGGCAGAGGCCATTCCGGCACCGGTCTGCTGCCCGTCGACAGCAACGGCCGCAGCGAAAACGACTACTCCAGCGCCGGCGGCGCGCTGAAACTGAAGGCTTCCCGCACCACCCTCGCCTTCGGTGAAATGACCGTCGAGACTCCGGTGTTCGACACCTCCGACAAACGCCTGCAACCGGAATACGCCACAGGTTTTCTGCTCAACAGCGCCGAGTTCGACAACCTCAACCTGGTCGCGGGCCACTTCACGGCGTTCAAGAATCAGGACAGCTCCTCCGGCCACGGCGATTTCTACGGTTACGGCGCCAACACCGAAGCCGGCGGCATCAGCTTTATCGGCGCCGACCTGTTCAGCGACAATCCGCTGGGCGGCGCGCTGTACGCCTCGGAGCTCAGCGACACCTGGCACCAGTACTACGGCAACTTGCACTTCAAACAATCCGGGCTGCTGCTCGACGCCAACCTCTACCACACCCGCGACACCGGCCGCGCGCTGGCCGGCGAGATCGACAACACCGCGTTCAGCCTGTCCGGCAAATACAGCTTCGGCCCACATGCCGTCATGCTCGGCTGGCAACGCATCAACGGCGACACCCCGTTCGATTTCGTCGGCGGCGACTCGATCTACCTCGCCAACTCGATCAAATACGCCGACTTCAACGGCGCCAACGAACGCTCCTGGCAAGCCCGCTACGACCTCGACCTCGGCGCCTTCGGCATCCCCGGCCTGAAATTCATGACCCGCTACGTCACCGGCAGCCACATCGACGGCACCCACGCGCCCAGAGGCGGCGCCTACAACCCGTTCGACGCCGACAGCGGCCAATACCAGCCACAGCAAGGCGATGGCGGCAAACACTGGGAACGCGATATCGACTTGAAATACGTCGTCCAGTCCGGCGCGGCAAAGGATCTGTCGGTGCAGCTGTCGCACGTCACCCACCGGGCGAATGAGGCGCAGGCCGGGGATGATATTGACCGGGTTTATGTGGTGATTGAGTATCCGTTGGGTTTCTGACGGCGGCTTGACTTGAAATGCCATCGACCTGTGGGAGCCAGCCTGCTGGCGATGGCGGCAGATCAGTCAAACATTTGTGGCTGACCAACCGCCATCGCGAGCAGGCTCACTCCTACAAAAGAACGAGGCAAGTTCGCATGACGCTGGAATAGCCCAAAGCTGCGATTTTCGTCGTTCCCCCTTTACCATTCGTCGCCACCTGTCAGAGTTGACAGTAGCCAACCTTCCCCACCCGGTGTTTGATCGCTGTACGAGGCCAGCGCTCATTCTGGCCATTCACCCAGGAAGGTGTCCCATGGCAATTGCTCGTGCAGACGACGAAGCGCTAGTCCTATATCCCGCCACGATCGCATTGGCCACCAACGGTGTGATCAGCGATCCCGCGCCACCGGCGGGCGTGCCGGTGCAAGGGGCGCCACTGGGGATTTTCAAGGAGGTGACACGGGCCAACGGCACACTCGCCTCCGCCGTCAAAGTGCTCGTCGACCCGCCTCTGGACACCGGTCAGTACGTAGAAATCACGCTGTGGCTCAACGGTGTACAGAACGGTCCGGCGCAGAGCGTCGTCGACGAGATCATGACCTTCGACCTGTTTCAATCTGATCTGCGTGACAATGTCATCAACGTCATTCAGTACAAACTAAAAAACCACGCCGGCAACATCAGCGAATCCACAGAACTCTGGGCGCTGTACAGCGCCACGTTGCCCGGTGGCAACAATGTACCGGGAACCGGCGAACATCCAGCGCTGGCGATCAGCCTGCCTGCCGAACTCGGCAACCCGGCGAGCATCGGCAAGGACGAAGTCGACAAGGGCGTCCTGCTCACCTTCGATTACCCTTACCGCAAAGCTCACGACACGATCACCTACGAGATCAACCGCGAACGTTTCACCTACACGGTCAAACCCGATGAACTCGACAAACCTGTTTCGGTGCTGATTGATCGCGCCAAGTTCGAAATGATTGGCAGCCTGGAAAACTGCCCGTTTTCCTACACCGTGGTCGATCAACTGCTCAATGCCACCCACAACCGCCGCTGGTCAACGTTCATCTTTGCCAACGTTGATCTTGAGCGGGTGTTCTTGCCGATGCCGCTGCTGCGCGAAAAAGCCGCCGATAACACGGATGATCCAAACATAGTGGATCTCAAGAAGCTGGATGGCGGCCCACTGTTAGTGGTGGTTCTCCCAAACCATTCGTTGTATCAGCTAGGCGACTGGGTGACAGCGTATTACCAGTTGGGCGATTCAGTAGAAAAGGCCACCGAAGCTGGTGCTTTTCCGGCTGCTGATTTCGGCGGCCTGGATCCGTGCGTTGTTTATATACCCAATGATCAGCTCGTTTCCGGCAAAAGCTTGCAGGTGCGTTTTGAGGTTGAACGACCGAAGGGCAACGTCATCGGCACATCCAGGACGGCCACGGCTGACATCATTGGTGAGGCGGCGCCCGATCTGGCCCCGCCGACGATTAAACAAGCTTCGGGCGCGAGCCTTGATCCGCTGAATGCGCAGAACGCGCTGACAGCCGTGATCGATTATGTTGGCATGCTCGTCGACGACAAAATCACGGTGACCTGGGCCGCAGCTGCAGGCACCCCCGCGGATGGCTCGCATACTACTGAGCCGTGGCCGGTGGCGACGGTCGGGCCGCAGGAGATCCCACTGCTGCAATCAGTGGTGGCCTTCAACCTTGGCAAACCGGTGACGGTGAGTTACACCGTGAGCCGTGGCAGCGATGAGCCGGTGCCGTCGCTGTCATTAACGCTGACGGTGCAGACACTGCAACAGAAGGATTTACCCCGCCCTGAAATCGACGGTATGCCGGGTGAGGTGGTGGATGTCCACGCATTGGTCGATACCGCCAGTACGCGGATCGCTAAATGGCCGCTTATCGCGCTCGGGCAGAAACTCTGGATGCGTTATGTCGGCACCAAAGCCGATAACTCGCCGTACAGTTCGCAGACCTATAACGCGACGCCCGTACCCTCCGCCGGCCTACCCAATGGCATGTACCCCTATGCGCCAGTCGTTGATTTACGGGGATTAAAGGATGGCTCGGAGTTGAAGATCGAGTTCAAGGTTACGTTCGATAAAGATACGACTGAAGCCACTGCGCAGACGTTTCCGGTACGTACTTATACGATCAAGGCTGTTGAGGATGTGGTGCCGACCATCACTTCGATGAGCGGGTCGCCCAGCGGTAACGATATTCCCGAGGGCGCGATTATCGTCGAAACAGCCGTAACCCTGACCGGCATCGCTGCCAAGGGCCAGAAAGTCAGGGTGCTTGACGGCACGACTTCCAAAGGCGAACCCACCGCCGATCCGGGAACCGGAATCTGGACATTGACCGTCACCGGTCTGACCGTCGCCCCGCACAGTTTTACCGCCAAGGCGTTGTACGGCTCCGAGGGATCCTCCACGGCCAGAACATTGATCGTTACAGCAATCGTTGTACCGACGCTGAGCAATGTATTGGATGCCAGCAATATGGAAGTGCCAGAAGGCGCCACGACGGTCAGCACCGAACTGAAACTCAAAGGCACCGCAAGCCTGGGTCAGCAAGTCGAGATCTTTGACGGCACTGGTTCAGGGGCTGCAACAAAGGGAACGGCGACCGCCGACAGAACGACAGGTATCTGGGAGCTCTCGATCACCGTGCCACTCGGCGCCCGGCGCTTGTACGCCGAGGCTTGTTATCCGAGCAATCCGTTGTATTCGAATGTTAGGAATTTGACGGTGACAGAAGATGTTGCACCGACGATAACTTCGGCAAAAGGCTCGCCTAGCGGTGATGATATTCCCGAGGGTGCAATCATTGTCGAAACAGCCGTAACCCTGACCGGCATCGCTGCCGAGGGCCAGAAAGTCAGGGTGCTTGACGGCACGACATCCAAAGGCGAACCCACCGCCGATCCGGTAACCGGGATCTGGACATTGACCGTCACCGGCCTGACTGTCGCTCCGCACAGTTTTACCGCCAAGGCGTTGTACGGCGAGGAGGAATCCTCCACGGCCAGAACATTGACCGTTACAGCCGCCACAGCACCAACGTTGACGTCAGTCAAAGGCTCCCCGAGTGGCAACGAAATTCCAGACAAAGATGTAACCAACGAAAAAATGGCGAATCTGAGCGGATTTGCTGCACTCGGTCAAAAGGTTGAAGTCTTGGATTATGAAAATTCATTAAGTTGCATCGTTGCCGATGCAAACACAGGTTCATGGTCGCTTACCAATGTGAATCTGACTGGGGCACACAGCTTTACTGTCAAAGGACTTTATGGAAACAACCCAGTTTCGGCCCCACGCACACTTAGTCTCGAATTTTCACATACCTGGACTGGAATTCCGATTGGCAGGATACCAACGCAAGTACCTCAAAGATACACTAGCGGAATGACCCTGACAGCCGTGCGCAACGACGGAGCTTCTTATAATGGTTATACTGCTTATACATCCGTAGACATACAATCGCCCGAGATGGTTCTCTTCGTCGTACGCAATTCCCTCCTGCACTTTACATTTGGTGGCAACACAAAAAACTTCACTTTCCACTATAGATATGTAAATGGTGTGAACAATACATTCCGTGTCTTACGGCCCAATGGCTCTGTTATCGAATCGGGTAGCCTCCCTCCTATGGCGATGGTCAAGGAGTTTTCAGATACATTTCAAAGGGAGAGCCCTTTACCACGCTGGAAGTTACACCTGGCGCCGAGCCAACTCCAAACGATCTCGGCTTTAGTTTAATTAAGATCTCTTGGGTTCCCGCCACATGAGCGGCCCACACTCAAAGGAAATCCAAAATATTCGTCTCATAATCAACGGATGAAGCGCTATAGGAACAAACGAACGATCACCTTCAAGACAAATCCTAACTAAAAAGAGCGTAAAAACAGGCCGCTTTTTTACTTCGCCAAATCTGGCGGAATGCAGCTGGAGTCGAACCTGCCCGGGAACGGATGCCATCCCCAACCGGGTTTGAAGCCCGGCCGCGCCACCGGGCGCGATTGCCTTCCTTTGACTCATTGCGCGTTGGCAGTGGCCAGCGCGTTGTCGTAACGAATCTGCCGTGATTCGCCGATGCGCCTGGTCAGGCCCAGTCGGTAAAAAATACTCCAGAAACTCAATACAGCGTCTGCGCCGCAAGCCTGGCGCATCGCGGGAGGTTGGCGGCGCGCGCTCAAACCGACTTGAAATGCAATCAACCTGTGGGCCAGCCTGCTGGCGATGGCGGCAGGTCAGACACGATATTTGTGACTGAACAACCGCTATCGCGAGCAGGCTCACTCCTACAAAAGGATGAGGCAAGTTCGCAAGGTTGGCGGCGGTTGACGGGGTTGGCCTCACTCCCTATCCTCGCGCCCTGTCACGACTCATTCGTGACCGGGTTTGACGGCCTGGACTTCTCACTACGCGCATAGCCTTTCTCTGCTCGTGCACTTTTGTGCCCGCTCATTGCATATGGTGACTTGTGTGGGGCATCCTCGGATGCGCCGGGTTTGTGAGGACCGGTCCGTCAACCTGCGCACAGTTGCCACCCATTCGTTTGACGGCGATCAAGTGGCAGCTCTCTTCAATTTTGAAAGAGATACCTCACTTATGAAGCAAGCAACCACAACCTCGACTCCTTGCGACCAATTCACACACCACCCTTTCACCGTCCGCCCCGACCTCCCCCTCCTCGACGCCCTCGAACACGCAGCCGTCTACTGATCTGGTCAAACGATACTGGACACGGTTATAGGGTTTAGGTCATTTCTCATGCTGCCAACGCTTCCATGGCTACCGGAGTTCGATAGCCGTTGTAACTGTGTAGCCTGATCCGATTGTAATAATGGGTCAGGTAGCGCAACACATCGGTACTGGCCTCGTCTTCGTTTCGGTAGCCAGCCTTGGGTATCCATTCAGATTTCAAGCTGCCAAAGAAACGTTCCATCGGGGCGTTATCCCAGCAGTTTCCTCGTCGACTCATGCTCTGTTTTATGCGCATCTCCGATAGCGTTTCACGGAACATTTTGCTGCTGTAATGGCAACCCTGATCCGAATGGAACATCAAGTTTTCAGGGCGTCCTCGCGACTCGAAAGCCAACTTCAACGCTTTACAAGTCAGAGCCGAATCAGGACTTCTGGACATCGCCCAGCCGACGATGCGTCGGGCATGCAGATCGAGCACAGCAGCCAGATAAACCCAGTAAGTACCGGCCCAAATGTAAGTTACGTCGCCACACCACACTTGATTGGGGGCCTCGACGTTGAACTTACGCTCCAAATGATTGGGGGCGTATTGCGCTTCCGCACCGCTTGGTTTGTAACGATGTCTGCGCCGTTGCTGGCTCTTCAACCCGAGCTCGCGCATCAGGCTACGAGCCATGTAACGACCTACCGACTCCTTTTCGTTACACAGCGCCTTTGCCAGGCTGCGCGCGCCCATTGATCCACGACTTTGCTCATGTAATTCAGCAGCCTTGATCTTGAGGCGATCGCGCTCGACGTCCACTTTTGTCCGCTGTTTCAGACGCTCGTAATAACTGCTGCGGTTGATACCAAATACGCCACACAACTCGGATCTTGGATATTGCTCGCTTAACTCCTCGATCAGCCTTACCGATCGAGGGAATCCGACATCAAGAGAGCTGTAGCCTTTTTTAAAATTTCCTTCTCGCGCTCAATCCGTCGAATTTTTGCTTCCAGTTCCTGGATGCGTTGTTGGTCAGAAGTCATGGCCTTGGACTTCTCAGGTGTCTTGCCGCTGCGCTCCGCACGCAGTTGCTCAACCCAGCGGCGCAGAGCTGTAGGGCCCACACCCATTGCCTCGCAGGCTTCACTCACCGAATAGTCTTTATCCAAAACCAGGCAAGCCGCATCCCGTTTAAAATCTGTCGAAAAATATCGTCTGGTCAAATCACACCTCGTCGCTGGGCGTAGATTACCGCCCTTTAGGGGTGTCCAGAATCATTAAGCCAGATCAGTCTACCTCAACTGCGCCGAAGTCCTCGCCCATCAAGCCCCCAACGTCGCTCGCCCGGACCACAGCAGCTCCTTGCGCTGGGCCAGCCAGCAAATGCTCGCCAACGCGCGCGCTTTGATCGTGGCCTCCATCAACGGTCAGCAAGCCGCTCAGGCCAGGGGTGACGCATGAATTCGCACCTGTCGATGACCCACAACGAACACAGCATCCCCGTTCTGCTGGTTTCCACCCAAGCCCCGCTCGACGTCCTGCACAGCAGCGCCGCCAGCCGTTTTCTCGCAGTCACGCAAATGATGGAAAGCCTGGCCAGTCTGGATATCGCCTCGGCCAAAGGCGCCGACGTGCAGCAATTGGCGCACGCGGCAGCGATGTTGCTGCGTGACGGGTGTGATGTGATGGATGTGTTGGGGCGGCAGATTCGTTTGCGGGTTTGATGCGCTAAGTGGCAGATCGCAGTCTTCGGCTGCCGCGCAGGAACAGCCCAAGACTGCGATTTCACCCCTTACCATTCGTCGCCACCTGTCAGAGTTGACAGTAGCCAACCTTCCCCGCCCGGTGTTTGATCGCTGTACGAGGCCAGCGCTCATTCTGGCCATTCACCCAGGAAGGTGTCCCATGGCAATTGCTCGAAACGACGAAGCGCTCGTCCTTTATCCCGCCACGATCGCGTTGGCCACCAACGGTGTCATCAGCGACCCTGCGCCGCCGGCCGGCGTGCCGGTGCAAGGGGTGCCACTGGGGATTTTCAAGGAGGTGACTCGGGCAAACGACCCATTCGCCGCCGCCGTCAAGGTGCTCGTCGACCCGCCTCTGGACACCGGTCAGTACGTAGAAATCACGCTGTGGCTCAACGGTGTCCAGTACGGTCCGGCGCAGAGCGTCGTCGACGAGATCATGACCTTCGACCTGTTTCAATCTGACCTGGGCGACGGTGCTATCAACGTCATTCAGTACAAACTTAAAAACCACGCCGGCAATATCAGCGAATCCACGGAACTCTGGGCGCTGTACAGCGCCACCCTGCCCGGTGGCAACAACGTCCCGGGAACCGGGGACCACCCGGCACTGGCGATCAGCCTGCCCGCCGAACTGGGCAACCCGCCGAGCATCGACAAGGACGAAGTCGACAAGGGCGTCCTGCTCACCTTCGATTACCCGTACCGCAAAGCTCACGACACCATCACCTACGAGATCAACCGCGAACGTTTCACCTACACGGTCAAACCCGATGAAGTCGACAAGCCTGTCTCGGTGCTGATCGACCGCGCCAAGTTCGAAATGATTGGCAGCCTGGAAAATTGCCCGTTTTCCTACACCGTGGTCGATCAACTGCTCAATGCCACCCACAACCGCCGCTGGTCAACGTTAATTTTTGCGAACATTGATCTTGAGCGGGTGTTCTTGCCTATGCCGTTGCTGCGCGAAAAAGCCGCCGATAACACGGATGATCCAAACATAGTGGATCTCAAGAAACTGGATGGCGGCCCACTGTTAGTGGTGGTGCTACCAAACCATTCGCTGTACCAGCTAGGCGACTGGGTGACGGCGTATTACCAGTTGGGCGATTCAGTAGAAAAGGCGACAGAAGGGGGTGCGTTCCCGGCTGGTGATTTTGGCGGACTGGATCCGTGCATTGTTCATATACCCAATGATCAGCTCGTTTCCGGCAAAAACTTGCAGGTGCGTTTTGAGGTTGAACGCCCGAAGGGCAACGTCATCGGCACATCCAGGACGGCCACGGCTGACATCATTGGTGAGGCGGCGCCCGATCTGGCCCCGCCGACGATTAAACAAGCTTCGGGCACCAGCCTTGATCCGTTCGCGGCCAAAGACACGTTGACCGCGAAAGTACCAGCTTACAACGACATGATCGGCACCCAAGTTAGCGTCACCTGGTCGGGTACGCCGGGCGAAGGCAGCGTCACGGTAGGGCCGGTTAGCGTGACCGCTCAGATGGATAAGGAAATAACCCTGCCCAATACAGTGGTGGCGTTTAATTTGGGCAAAACGGTGAAGGTGAGTTACACGGTCATCCGCAACGGAGTGCCGCAGGACTCCAAAGAACTGTCTCTGAACGTGCTGGCGATAGCTGATGGAGACAGCAGATTGCCGACGCCAACCATAGATGGTGCGGTGGGTAATGGTCTGGACGTGAGTCAACTGGCTGAAGGCGCAAAACTGCGAATCGAAAAATGGTTGTTGCAGACTCAGGGCCAGTGCATCTGGCTCCGTTTCAACGGGACCGACAAGAACGGTAACGCCGTCGAAAAAGTATTTTGGGCGGGCGCAGCGCATCAGCAGGCGGCAGGGTTAGTGACGGAAGCGCAGATCGCGTGGTTACGAGAGCTAAAAGATGGAAGCTCTCTGAAGATTACATTTAAGGTTAACTTTGAAAAATTGTCAGATATTGATCAGGCGGTGAACTTTCCGCTACGCACTTACACCGTTAAGATTGCGGAGCAAATCCGTCCAACGATCACCTCAATAAAAGGCCTACCGAGCGGTATCGAAATCCCGGGACTAAATCGCTTCACATTAGAAAGAGCGGTCAAACTAAGCGGCTACGCCACAAAAGGGTCGATCGTCGAAGTACTCAATGGCGTTGGTTCGTCCTTAGGTGAAGTTCCTACCAATGCGACAACCGGTTACTGGGAAAAATCGGTCACGGACCTTTACGGGCATGCTGTATTTTATTTTCGGGCCAAGGATTTACATAATGGATTGATATCTGATGAAAAGGGTGTGCGTCCAATAGAGCTTTCAATAAGCGAGGATTTTCGTTCGGATAATTTCGAAGTAAAGCCTAAAGGCGTGCCATATCATGAGATTCGTAGCGGACAACTAACATGGGTCAGCGGGACAGGTAGCGTAAAGGTTGACCGACATTCTGTAGGCGGTCCAGGCGGCACATTGCAAGGATCAAGATTAATCATACGCGACAACAGTATAGTGGATTACCAGTTCAGATCACCCTACTCCAGCATCAACTTCTATATTGTGGGGATTTCAGCTGCAGATTTTAATTTGACAACGTATGACAAATCCGGGAGCGCCTTAGATACGCAATTCTTTCAAGTGGAGTTTGGAAAGAGTGTTTTTGTACGATTTTCGACTCCACGAATATTCAGATTACGAATCGAAGGAGTATTAAGCGCGCAAGAGGTACACCTGGATAATTTTCAATTCATCCCGTGAAAACAGCCAAGCTGCTTATTGTTAAATAACAGCAGTAAGTAAACTATCTGCTTGGGGGAGCGTGTTCGCGACCGCGACGAGTCAGCCAATGGAGAAAAGGGACGGATTTATTCAACCAGCGATATGGGCAGCGGGACTTCATCGAAGTTTCTGCTGACCGGGGTGGCCCTTTCGCGAGCAAGCTCGCTGCCACAGGGAAACGCGTAATGTGGGAGCGAGCCTGCTCGCGAAGGGGTCAGTGAGTCAGGGCAAATCGCCATTTAAACGAAGCCGTTTAAAATACACCTCCAGACACACCTCCAAGGCTACAAATCCTTGCGCCATTGCCTACAGCCTAGCCAGAATCCGCCGGCTTGTGCGCTTTGGGGTCGGGTTCTATTGTGGTCCGGTCGCTGACGAATCAGCGATCGGGTTTAGCAGCTCGGCAATTTCAAGGCACGCGGTCCCGCCAGTACGTTATGGCGGCTTTGCGTGGGGCACTTCGGTGCGCCGGGATCCTTGAGCCTGGTCTGCTAACCCGCGTACAGCCGCCACCCTCTTCGTTTAGCAGCGAAGGTTAACGGCTCCACATCTCAAGGAGCTCCATCATGACCAAACTAACGCCAAACCCGCCGGAAACCGACGCCACCTCCCCCTACGAATCCCTCGACTCCACCAAACTCCACGAAGCCGCCGACCGCGCCCTCGATCACTACCTCTGCGCACCCGGCTCCACGCCACCACCGCGTAAAACCCGCCGGATGTATGCCGTCACCGCAGACTTCAAAAACGAGGAACTGCTGGCCGATGCCAGCGAAACCCTCGCCTCCGCCAGAACCATCGCCCATGACTTCGCCCACCTCATACCCGCGTCGCAGCGCAGAACGCTGCTGGGGATTGCCCAACTGATCATGCTCGGCGAGCTGGCAGTGAGTCGGGTGCTGGATAATCTGGAGTTGCCGCAGTAACAAGCCCTGAGTAAGCGCTGTGGCTGCTGACGTCTTCGCGGGCAAGCCCGCTCCCACAGGGATTGGTGTCGATCACAAACTGTGTGTCTACACTCAAAACCTGTGGGAGCGAGCAGGCTCGCTCCCACATTAAACCGCCACTGCCTTGAGAAAACTGGCGGAAGGCAGCCGGAGTCGAACCTGCCCGGGAACGGATGCCGTCCCCAACCGGGTTTGAAGCCCGGCCGCGCCACCGGGCGCGATTGCCTTCCTTTGACTCATTGCGCGTTGGCATTGGCCAGCGCGTTGTCGTAACGGATCTGCCGTGATTCGCCGATGCGCCGGGTCAGGCCCAGTCGGTCGAAATACTCCAGATACTGAATACAGCGTTTGCGTCCCAAGCCTAGCGCATCGCGGAAGGTTGTCACCTGGATCTGTGGATTTTCCGCGGCCAGTGTTAGCAACACCCCGGCCATGCGGCGCAGGTGTTCGTCGCTCAAGAACAGATCGCGCACCACTTGATGCATCAATCCGAGCCGCGCTCGTTTGCGCAGCAGCAGGCGTACCGCGGCATCGTCGTGGCCGAGCATTTTGGCGACGTCGCGGACCCACGGTGGGTCGTATTCGGCGTTGTCGAACAGCGGTTGCAGTTGTTGCCACAGGGCTTCGTCCTCGGCATTCAGGCGCACCTGATGTTCGGGCAGGTGCAGCCAGGGGCCGCTGGTGTGGATCGCGCCGGCGCTGAGCAGCTCGTCGAGCAGGCTGATGAATGTTGAACGCTCCAGCGCCAGACCGCTGAAACGCCGCAGGCGGTCGCGGTCGGGGCCCATCTGGTCGGGTTCTTGTTCATGGAATTGCGTGAGGCGTTGCAGCAGGTTGAATTTCAGTTGCGCCCAGCGCTGCACGTTGAACAGCAGCGGGCCTTGGCGGGTGTCGATCAGGCGGATGTTTTGCGCTAACGACCAGGATGCGCGCGGGCGATTGAACTGGCGTTCGAGGCGTTGCGGATCGAGGCCGCCGGCGCTGTGGTTGAGCAGCACCGGCAAGACCTGTTCGAGGCTGTCGCTGCTGGCCAGGGTTTGCAGTTGCGCCAGACGCTCCGGGCTGCGGCGTTGCCGGGCCGGGGCGAACGGATCGAGTACCGTGCCGCCGCCCAAGGTGCGTTGCGCACTGGCGTCACGCAGGATCAGCCGGTCGCCCTTGACCGCGTGCACCGGCGCGTTGATCAGCAGCTGCGCGAACATGCGTTCGCCGGGGCTCAACCGTGGGCCTTCGAGCAAGGCGACACGGGCGATGACGTCTTGGGTGCCGAGGTGTACATGCACCGGGTGAAAGTGTTCAAAGGTGCGTTCGCCGGGCAGCAGTTGAAAGTCGATATCGACCCGTTGCGTCGGCGCGTGCAGCCACTCGCTCAGCAGCCATTGGCCGCGATGGAGCTGCGCCAGTTCCAGACGCTCGCCGCTCAGGTTCAGCGCCACCCGTTGCCCGGCGAACGCCTGTTCGGCCGGTTGGTTCTGCGCATGCAGGCCGCGCACGCGGACGGTTTTGCCGGACGGCGCGAGGGTGAGTTTGTCGCCGACCGACACGGTGCCCGACAGCGCCGTGCCGGTGACGACGATCCCGGCGCCGGCCACGCTGAACGCTCGATCAATCGCCAGACGAAATCCACCTGCGCTACTACGCGCCTGCACCTCGTTTTGCGCCTGCAACAACGCCGCGCGCAATTCATCCACGCCCCGCCCGCTGACGCTCGACACGGTAAAGACCGGCGCGTCGGCAAACGGCCCCGGTGCGAGCAGATCCAGCACCTGGCGCTGCACCTCTTCCACCCTGCCCGCCTCGACCCGGTCGCACTTGGTGATCGCCACCACGGCGCGGGGAATGCCGAGCAGTTCGACAATCGCCAGATGCTCGCGGGTTTGCGGCATCACGCCGTCATCGGCGGCAACCACCAGCAACACCAGATCGATGCCTTGCGCGCCGGCGAGCATGTTGTGGGTGAATTTCTCGTGGCCGGGCACGTCGATAAACCCGCTCAGGCCAGCGCCGGGCTGCAGTTCGGCGTAGAGATAACCGAGGTCGATGGTCATGCCGCGCTCGCGTTCCTGCGGGCGCCGGTCGCCGGTTTGCCCGGTCAGCGCTTGCAGCAGCGACGTCTTGCCGTGGTCGATGTGCCCCGCCGTGCCGACGATCACGGCGCGGCCTGCAACTGCGGCAGTTGCGCACGCCACGCCGGTTCATCGTCGAGCTGACGCAGGTCGAGCCACAGTGCATCGTCGTCGAGGCGCCCGAGCACCGGGATCGGCAAGGCGCGCAACGCGGCTTCAAGATTCAGCAGATAGCGCCCGCGCAGGCGCTGGACACCTGCGGGCGCATGCACAGCGCCGCACTCGGCAAACGCGCCACCGGTTGGCTGCCGCTGCCGATCATGCCCAGCGCTTCGACCGCACTGACGGCCCAGACTTCGTCCAATACCTGCGCCATTAATGGCTGCAAACGCGAGGCCTGGGCGAAGATTTCCGATTGCGGGCGAGTCAACAGACGCAAACTCGGCAAGCGCTCGGCCAGCCGATCAGGATCGCGATACAACCCGAGCACTGCCTCCAGCGCGGCCAGGGTCAACTTGTCGACGCGCAACGCACGTTTCAGCGGGTTCTTTTTGATTTTGGCGATCAGTTCTTTACGGCCGACGATCAACCCGGCCTGGGGCCCGCCGAGCAATTTGTCGCCGCTGAAGGTGACGATATCGGCGCCATCGAGCAGCGCCTGGCGCACCGTCGGCTCCGCCGGCAAACCCCAACGCGTCAAATCCAACAGGCTGCCACTGCCCAGGTCCTCCAGCAACGGCAAGCCATGCCGGTGAGCCAACGCCGCGAGTTCAGCGGTCGGCACGCGAGCGGTAAAACCTTCAATGCTGTAGTTGCTCGCGTGCACGCGCATGATCAAACCGCTGCGCGGGCTGATCGCTGCTTCGTAGTCACGGGCGTGGGTGCGGTTGGTGGTGCCGACTTCGTGCAGACGCACGCCGGCGCGGGCCATGATGTCGGGAATGCGAAAGGCGCCGCCGATTTCGATCAGCTCGCCGCGCGAGATGATGCCTTCCTTGCGTGCGCCGAGGCTGTTGAGGGTCAGCAGCACGGCCGCGGCATTGTTGTTGACCACGGTGACGGCTTCGGCGCCGGTCAGTTCGCGGATCAGCCCTTCGATCAAATCGTCGCGATCGCCGCGTTTGCCGCTGGCCAGATCGAATTCCAGATTCAGCGGATAACGTGCGGCGTTCTCCACCGCAGCGATGGCTTCGTCCGGCAACAAGGCGCGTCCAAGATTGGTGTGCAGCACCGTGCCGGTCAGGTTGAACACGCGGCGCACCTGACTGCGCTGCTGCTGGGTCAGGCGTTCGCCAACCCTGCCGGCGAGCACTTCGGGGCTGATTTCAATCGCCGAGACTTGCCCGTTCAACACGTCGCTTCGCAATTCATCGAGCAATTGCCGAAGGCTCGCCAGCAACGACTCGCGGCCGTGACGCTCAAGCAAAGGCCCACACGCCGGATGGCGCAAAAGCCCATCAATGGAAGGTAACCGCAGGGACATCCGCCACTCCTGGAGTCAATCGCTATCGCCCAAGAGTGTAGACGCTGCCGGTCATTCGTCTCCCGGCGCCAGCAACAGATTCGGCGCCAGGCGCTGAAAGCCGTCCTGCGCCAGGCGCATGTCGAGCAGCAAACTGCCGAGATCCGCCGACAACGCCTCAGCGTCGGCATCGTTTTCCAGATAGATCAGTTTCAGATAGCTGTTGCAGCCGGGGCACACCTCCGCGCGCAGCGGTGCCTGATTGGCGGCGTGGCGATCGTCCTCAAGGCTCAGATAGTCGAGGCCTTTGCTCGATTCGCAATACACGCACTTGACCCGCACCACATGCCATTCGCAGGCGCACAGCGAGCACGCCAGATAGCGCAAGCCGTTGTGTTTGCCGCGATGGCGAATGACCCCGGCCATCGCTGGTGAACCGCACGCCGGGCATTGGCTGAGGCTGTCGCCGGGTTTCAGTTGCAGATGGGCGGCGCTGAGCAACCAGTGACTCCACGCCACTTGCAGCGCCGCGCCGAGGAACGGCACCAGTTGCGCCGGCACCAGCGAATACTGGCCGCTGACCAGAGCGACAGCCCAGGAACGCCATTGACCGGCGCTGGCGACCCGCAACGTCGTCACTGCCTCGATAACGGCAGGTTGCTCAGACGGCGTATAACGCTGCAACAGCGCCGAAAGGTAAGCCTGCCAGCCCTCCTCGCGCACCAGCGTGTCAGCAGCGAACGGCGGCAAGCCATGCTGCTGGCACGCCTCGATGCGCTGCTGATCAAATGGCGCCGTCAGCGGCGGATCATCAAACACCTGCTGCTGAACCCGGCACAACCCGGCGATCAAACGCAGATACTCGGCCAGCGCATGCCCCTCGGCCAGATGCTCGAGCCGTTGCGCGCGCAAGGCAAACAGGTTGCGCGGCGGCATATACAAGAACGGCGGCGAACTGGCCGCCGCTTCGATTTCCCCGGGTTCCAGAATAGTCGGCAAACGTCAGCCCTTTTTACTGATGGGTCGCTCCGGCACGTCCACAGGACGTTCATCGCGGGTCATGTCGCGGTACCACAGCGCGTGATGTTTTTTCGCCCAGGCGCGGCTGACCCAGCCGTGCAACATGGCGTCGACCGAGCCCTTGATCCACAGCCCGGCGTAAATGTGCACGATGATGCTCAGCACCAGAATGAACCCGGCCAGCGCATGCAACAGCATCGCCCAGCGGATCACGCTGATGCCGAAATACACGCTGAACCACGCGCGCCAGATCACCAGTCCGGTGAACAGCAAAGCCAACATGCACAGCAGTAAAGTCCAGAACAGCAGTTTCTGCCCGGCGTTGTATTTGCCCACCGGCGGCACGCTGTCTTCGTCGTTGACCATGACCCGGTTGATCCGCCGCAGCCATTGCCGATCGTTGGCGATGAAAAAGTTCGTGCGCCAAAAGCTGAACACCAGGCCGAGAAACAACACGAACATGGCGATGCCCATGTACGGGTGCAGAATCCGCGTCCAGGTGCCGCCGCCGAACAGGTTGCTCAGCCAGAACAGCGCCGGGTGAAACAGCGCCAGCCCGGACAGCCCGGCCATGAAAAACAGGATCGCCACCAGCCAGTGATTGGTGCGCTGGTTGGCGCTGTAACGCAGGATCGTCTTGTGGCTCATGGCCGCTCCTCCCCGCGTGGATCGTAGGTGTGCACCGCCGGGTCGACGACGTGCACCGAGGTGTCGGGCGGCGTCGGCTGTTCATCCTCTTCGACGCGATTGGGACCGACGCGTACATAGTGGAAGAACCCGGCAATCACCGCCGCGCCCATCGCCAGCAGCGCCAAGGGTTTGCTGACACCTTTCCACAACTCCACCAGCGGACTGATCGCCGGATGATCGGGCAAACCGGCGTAGAGTTTCGGCGTGTCGGCGTGGTGCAACACATACATGACGTGGGTGCCGCCGACGCCTTGAGGGTCGTACAGACCGGCGTTGTCGAAGCCGCGGCTTTTCAGGTCGACGATGCGTTCCGCGGCGTGCTCCTTCATGTCTTCCTTGGTGCCGAAGACGATGGCGCCGGTCGGGCAGGTTTTCACGCAGGCCGGTTCCAGACCCACCGCCACGCGATCGGAGCACAAGGTGCACTTGTAGGCCTTGTGGTCCTTTTGCGAGATGCGTGGAATGTTGAACGGGCAACCGGTGATGCAGTAGCCGCAGCCGATGCAGTGATCCTGATTGAAATCGACGATGCCGTTGGCGTGCTGGATGATCGCGCCGGGGCTCGGGCACGCGGCCAGGCAACCGGGCTCGGCGCAATGCATGCAGCCGTCCTTGCGGATCAACCATTCCAGGTTGCCGGCGTCGGTTTCATGCTCGGTGAAGCGCATCAGCGTCCATGTGTCCGCGGTCAGGTCCTGCGGGTTGTCGTAGGTGCCGTGGTTGTGGCCGACCTCGTCGCGCAACTCGTTCCATTCCGAGCAGGCGACCTGGCAGGCCTTGCACCCGATGCATTTGGTGGTGTCGATCAGCTTGGCGACGGCGTCCTGATTGCGCACCGACGGCGGCACCGTGGTGGTGGCCGAGCGGGCAATGATGTCTTGGCTGGCCATTTATAAGGTCTCCACTAGAGCTTCTCCACGTTGACCAGGAATGACTTGGATTCCGGGGTCTGGGTGTTGCCATCGCCGAGGAACGGCACCAGCGTGTTGGTCAGGTAACCGTGGCGCGTCAGGCCGGTGAAGCCCCAGTGCAGCGGAATGCCGATCTGATGCACGACCTGGCCGTTGACCTGCAACGGCCGAATCCGCTTGGTCACCACCGCCACCGCTTCGATAAAGCCGCGCTTGCAACTGACCCGCACGCGATCACCGGCGGCGATGCCCTTCTCTTTCGCCAGCACTTCGCCGATTTCGACGAATTGCTCGGGTTGCGCGATCGCGTTCAACTTGCAGTGCTTGCTCCAGAAGTGGAAATGCTCGGTCAGCCGGTAACTGGTGCCGGCGTAGGGGAAGTCCTTGGCCTCGCCGAGGCTTTCCCACACCGAATCGAAGATCCGCGCTGCCGGGTTACTGGTGGCTTTCTTGTTTTGCGGGTGCAGCGGGTTGATGCCGATCGGCGTTTCGAACGGCTCGTAGTGCTCGGGGAATGGCCCTTCGTTCATCTTGTCGACGGCGAAGAAGCGCGCCACGCCTTCGGGGTTCATGATGAACGGGTTCATCCCGGCTTCCGGCGGTACGTCGGCCTTGTAATCCGGTACGTCGGTGCCGCCCCAGGTTTTGCCGTTCCACCAGACCAGACGTTTTTTCGGGTCCCACGGTTTGCCCGCAAGGTCGGCCGACGCGCGGTTGTAAAGAATCCGCCGGTTGGCCGGCCACGCCCAGGCCCAGCCTTGATGCTGGTGCATGCCGTACGGGTCGGCATTGTCGCGGCGGGCCATTTGGTTGCCGGCCTCGGTCCAGCTGCCGGCGAAGATCCAGCAACCCGACGCGGTGCTGCCGTCGTCCTTGAGCAAGCCGAACCCGGCCAGTTGCGTACCGGCCTTGACCATGGCGCCAGTGGCATCGGTGAAGTCGGTCACCGCGCTGCCGTTGATTTCCTTGGCCAGTTCTTCCGGCGATGGTTCGTCGGCGATCTTGTACGGCCAGGACAGTTTCAGCAGCGGATCGGGGAATTTGCCGCCCTCGGTCTGATAGCGCTTGCGCAGGCGCAGGAACAGTTCGCTCATGATGCGAATGTCGGTCTGCGCTTCGCCGGGGCCATCGGCGCCCTTCCAGTGCCATTGCAGCCAGCGGCTGCTGTTGACCAGCGAGCCGTCTTCCTCGGCGAAACAGGTGGTCGGCAGGCGGATGACTTCGGTCTGGATCTCGGCGGTTTTCACGTCGTTGTACGGCCCGACGTTATTCCAGAACTCCGAGGTTTCGGTGGCCAGCGGGTCCATCACCACCAGCCATTTCAGCTTGGCCAGTGCGGCCATCACGCGGTTCTTGTCCGGCAGTGCGGCGATCGGGTTGAAGCCCTGGCACATGTAGCCGTTCACTTTGCCCTGACTCATCAGGTCAAACATTTTCAGGACGTCGTAGTTGGGAATGTCCAGTTTCGGCAAATGATCGAACAGCCAATTGTTCTCGGCGGTGGCGTTGGCGCCGTACCAGGATTTCATCAGGCTGACGTGGAATTTGCTGTAGTTCTGCCAGTACGAGAGCTGCCCCGGCCGCAGCGGCACTTGCGTGCGTTTGTGAATGAACTGGGCGTAATCCTGCTCGCTGTCGCTGGCCAGCGTCAGGTAACCGGGCAGCGCGTTGGACAGCAGACCGAGGTCGGTCAGGCCCTGAATGTTCGAGTGCCCGCGCAAGGCATTCACCCCGCCACCAGGCATGCCGACGTTGCCCAGCAGCAATTGCACCATCGCCGCGCTGCGGATGATCTGCGCGCCGATCGAGTGCTGGGTCCAGCCGAGGGCGTAGAGAATCGTCATGGTCTTGCCCGGCGTCGAGCAGGTGGCAATCTCGTCCCAGATCTTCTGCATGGCGTCGACCGGCATGCCGCAGATCTGGCTCGCCAACTCGATGTTGTAGCGGCTGTAATGCTGCTTCATCAGTTGATAGACGCAGCGTGGGTCCTGCAGGGTCGGGTCGACGCGGACGAAGCCGTCCTCGGCGAACTCGTAGCCCCAGCCGGACTTGTCGGTGTAGCTGCGCTTTTCCGCGTCATAGCCACTGAAAATGCCGTCCTCGAAACCATAACCGGCTTTGACGATGAACGACACGTCGGTGTAGTTGCGCACGTATTCGTGCTGAATCTTGTCAGTGGTCAGCAGGTAATTGATCAGCCCGCCCATGAAGGCGATGTCGGTACCGGTGCGGATCGGCGCGTAATAGTCGGCCACCGAAGCGGTCCGGGTAAAACGCGGATCGACCACAATCAGCCGCGCAGCGTTATGCGCCTTGGCCTCGGTCACCCATTTGAAGCCGCACGGATGCGCTTCTGCTGCGTTGCCACCCATCACCAGGATCAGATTCGCGTTGGCGATATCGGTCCAGGTATTGGTCATGGCACCACGGCCGTACGTCGGGGCAAGACTTGCCACCGTCGGGCCGTGTCAGACACGCGCCTGGTTATCGAACCCCAGCATGCCGAGGCTGCGAATCACCTTTTGGGTGATGTAGCCGGCTTCGTTGGACGCCGCCGAGGCCGCGAGGAACCCGGTGCTCAGCCAACGATTCACCGTTTGCCCGTTGGCATTCTTTTCGATGAAATTGGCATCGCGGTCGGCTTTCATCAGGTCGGCGATGCGATCGAGCGCCTCGTCCCAGCTGATTCGCGTCCATTCGCTGCTGCCGGGCTTGCGCACTTGCGGGTATTGCAAGCGGCCGGGGCTGTGAATGAAGTCGAGCAGGCCGGCGCCTTTCGGGCAGAGGGTGCCGCGATTGACCGGGTGGTCGGCGTCGCCCTCGATGTGAATGATGTTCTGCGCCACGTTTTTCCCGGCATCGCCCTGGCTGTACATGATCAAACCGCAGCCGACCGAGCAATACGGGCAGGTGTTGCGGGTTTCATGGGTGTGGGCGAGCTTGAAGTGGCGCACCTGCTCGGCGAAGGCTGGCGTCGGGGCCATGCCCAACGCGCCCAGGCTTGAGCCTGCAAGGCCGATACCGGCGACCTTGAAGAACTGACGACGGCTGAGATCCATCGTGCACTCCTGATCAGGTGGAACCCGGTACTGGTGCCGGGTTTTATCTGGACAATCACGGTTGCGACGCCTTGGCGTCGACTTTTTCACTGTAGACAATCAGCGCAGCGCCTGGGTGAAAACCGACCGTCGGGTGTTTTGCTGCGCGATTTGATGGCTTTGTACAAACTCTGTGGGAGCTGGCTTGCCAGCGATGGCGTCGGCGCATTCAATATTGATGGTGCCTGATCCACCGCAATCGCTGGCAAGCCAGCTCCCACAAAGGTTGCAGGTGGCCGCGAGGATTTGTGTGCTCACGCAGGGTATGCGGCTTATCATGACGCCCCTGAACAACCCGCCTTCACGAGACCGCGCATGACTTTCGATTTTGATCAGGTATTCGACCGCCACCACACCGGCAGCACCAAGTGGAGCCGTTACCCGGCGGATGTCCTGCCGATGTGGGTCGCGGACATGGATTTCGCCGCGCCGCCGGTGGTGATCGAGGCCTTGCAGCAGCGTTTGCTGCACCCGCTGGTGGGCTACAGCGTCGCGCAGGACAATTTGCGTGAGGCGATCATTGCCGACCTCTGGGCCAAGTACGCCTGGCAGGTCAAGCCGCAGGAGCTGATCTTCCTGCCGGGTGTCGAGTCCGGTTTCAACATGGCGCTCAAGGCATTGGTGCAGCCGCAGCAGAACGTTGTGGTGCAGGTGCCGAACTACCCGCCGTTGCGTCATGCGCCGGGCCATTGGGGGTTGAACAAGGTCGAGCTGGAATTCGTCGCTCAGGCGGATGGCAGCTATGCAACGCCACTGGCGGGGCTGCGTGATGCGCTGGTGGGCGGCGGCGCACTGCTGTTGAGCAATCCGCACAATCCGCTCGGCAAGGTGTTCGCTGCTCAGGAGCTGCGTGATGTGGCTGATATCTGCATGGCTCAGGATGCCTGGATCATTTCTGATGAAATCCACGCCGAGCTGTGCTTCGACGGTCGCGTGCATGTTCCGACGGCATCGCTGAGCCCCGAGATCGCCCAGCGCACCATTACGCTGATGTCGGCGAGCAAGGCTTACAACATTGCCGGCCTGAAGACGTCGTTCATGATCATTCAGAACGCTGCGCTGCGTGAGCGCGTCAATCATGCTCGTTGCGGTATGGTCGACAGCGTCAATCCGCTGGGCATGGAGGCCACTCGCGTGGCGTACAGCGAAGGCGCGCCCTGGTTGGCCGAGTTGAAGGTTTATCTGCAGGGCAATCGCGACTGGCTGGTTGACGCCGTGCGCAGTCGTTTGCCGGGGGTGACGATCAATGTGCCGCAGGGGACTTATCTGGCGTGGCTGGATTGTTCGGCGCTGGGTCTGCCGGATCCGCAGCGGTTCTTCCTCGAGCAGGGTAAGGTCGGGCTGAGTGCGGGGCTGGATTTTGGTGATCAACATCGGCAGTTTGTGCGCTTGAATTTTGGCTGCCCGCGGTCGTTGCTCGAAGAAGGCATCAGCCGGATGGAGCGTGCGCTGGCGCAGCGCAGTGCTTGATTTCCCTTTTTAAGTGATTCCCTGTGGGAGCTTGCCTGCAAGCGATGGCTTGCTTTCAGACGCTGAGTTTTGGGTACACATCCGTTGCTGCGGTCACGGCTGCTGGCGGTTTCGCCCTTACGGCGAGGCACTTTTTCCAAACGCCGAAAAAGTACCCAAAAAGGCTTGCTCCTACGTACGGCCCTCGCAGGCTCGGGTCCCTTCGCTCCGGGACTGATCCGGGCGCAGCGGCTACGGTTTGCTGCGCTGCACCTCCTTCCGCTGTGTCTGGCTGCGCCAGACGGTCGCTGCGCTCCCACGCCCGGATCAATCCCTGCGCTCAGCCTTCCGATGTCGCCGGTTAGGCAAAAGCACTCGAGCTTCGCTCATTGTAAAGAGTGGTTAGAAGCAGGTGGTTGGCTTGGGATTGGTGGTGTGGCTGCCCCTCACCCCAGCCCTCTCCCCCTGGAGAGGGAGCCGATCTTTGGGCTTTTCAGAATCTGAGTTCGACTCGGTATGTCAGTCGGCGTATCTCTCACATCCACCCCGGTCAGTCCCCTCTCCCTCCGGGAGAGGGCTAGGTGAGGGGCTTTTGATTTTCGGTTGCTGGCCTGGTGGTGCACGCGATCCCTGTGGCAGCTTGCCCGCAAGCTCCCACATTGGTTTTGCATCTTGTTCGAGAGACGCCAGCGCAAATCCGATCGAACTCACGGCAAATGCCCCGGGTCAACCCGAGACACTTGCCTTGAAAACGAAGGAGACCCTGCGATGAGCAACTATCCAAAACCACCCTTCCCCAAACAAGCCCAGCCCGTGCCTGGCTCGCAGCGCAAGATGGAGCCGTATCCCGATTGCGGCGAGCAAAGCTATGTCGGTTCGGGCCGGCTGGCGGGCAAGATTGCCTTGATCACTGGTGCTGACAGTGGCATCGGTCGCGCCGTGGCGATTGCCTTTGCGCGTGAAGGTGCCGACGTGGCCGTGGCGTATCTGGATGAGCACGAAGACGCCAAGGAAACCGCGCGCTGGGTTGAACAGGCCGGGCGTCAGTGTCTGTTGTTGCCGGGCGATATCGCCGAAAAAGCCCAGTGTCAGGCACTGGTCGACAAGACCGTCGAACGCTTTGGCCGTATCGATGTGCTGGTCAATAACGCTGCGTTCCAGATGACCCACGAAAACTTCGAAGAAATTCCCGACGAAGAATGGCTGATGACCTTCGATGTGAACATCACCGCCATGTTCCGCATCTGTCAGGCGGCGATCAAACACATGCGCCCTGGTTCATCGATCATCAACACCAGTTCGGTCAATTCGGACATGCCTAAACCGACCCTGCTCGCCTACGCGACCACCAAAGGGGCGATTGCCAACTTCACTGGTGGCCTGGCGCAGATGCTTGGCCCGAAAGAAATCCGCGTCAACAGCGTCGCGCCGGGGCCGATCTGGACGCCATTGATCGTCTCGACCATGCCTGACGAAGAAGTGCAGAACTTCGGTGGCAGCACGCCGCTTGGTCGCCCCGGTCAACCGGTGGAAGTGGCGCCGATCTATGTGCTGCTGGCCTCGGACAAAGCCAGTTACATCACCGGCCAGCGCTACGGCGTGACCGGCGGCAAACCGATGCTCTGACCGCCCGCGAGAAAAACTGAACCCAGCGGCATGGCGCCCTCTCCATAACTGTAGAGCCCGACGGGCTAACAGGATCAGGAGGTCGTCATGTCCGCACCTATCGTCAAGCTGTTCACCCGCCCCAACTTCGCCTGGACCGATATCCGCCGCGAAGAAGAAGCCCACCCCCGACACTACCTCGCGCACCTGCTGATACTGGCGCTGATTCCGGCGGTGTGCCTGTTCATTGGCACCACCTATGTCGGCTGGAGTCTGGCGGTCGGTGAGAACGTGCGATTGAGCACCGCCAGCGCCTTGCAACTGTGCATTCTGCTGTACCTGACCATCGTCGTCGGCGTGGTGATCATGGGCGGTTTCATTCGCTGGATGTCGCGCACCTTTGACGCGCGGCCGACGCTCAACCAATGCATCGGTTTTGCCGCTTACACCGTGACGCCTTTCTTCGTCGCCGGGATTGCCGGGCTGTACCCGAGCCGCTGGCTGGCGATTCTGGTGCTCGGCGCGGCGTCAATTTATTCGACGTTTCTGTTGTTTGTCGGGCTGCCGACGTTCATGCACGAGCGCAAGGAGCAAGGCCTGCTCTACTCCGCCTCGGTGTGGGGCGTCGGCCTGCTGGTGCTGGTGACGCTGCTGGTATCGATGATTCTGCTGTGGTTCAACGTGCTCATCCCTGAGTACCTGCGCACGACCACGGGTTGAGTCCATGAATGTCTATACCTTGCTGTTCGATGGCGGCCGTTCGTGAGTTTCACGGTGTGGGTTGCCGTGCTTGGCGCGGTTCTGCTGACACTGGCGCTGACTTCGTCGTACTTGCGCTGGATGCCAGTGACTACCTCGGCCGTGTGCCTGTTGCTGGGCATTGCCATCGGCCCGAGCGGCCTCAATCTGCTGAAACTGTCGCTGGAAAACGCCTCGCTGTGGATGGAGCACCTGACCGAGGTGGCGGTGCTGTTTTCCCTGTTCGTGTGCGGCCTGAAGCTGCGTCTGCCGCTGACCGACAAACCCTGGCGCATCGCCTTCGGCCTGGCTGGCCCGGTTATGGTGCTGACGATTGCCGGGGTCTGCCTGCTGCTGCACTGGGGCCTGCAGTTGCCGTGGGGACCGTCGCTGCTGATCGGCGCGATTCTGGCGCCGACCGACCCGGTGCTCGCAGCGCTGGTGCAGGTCAACGATGCGCGGGATGTCGACAGCGTGCGCTTTGGCCTGTCCGGCGAGGCCGGTTTGAATGACGGCATCGCCTTCCCGTTCGTGATTCTCGGGTTGCTGCTGATTCACAGCGACAACGTCAGCGGCGAGCTGCAAGGCTGGCTGCTGCAAAGCGTGTTGTGGGCAGTGCCGGCGGGGCTGTTGACCGGTTACTGGATGGGTCGCGGTATCGGTCGCGTCACGGTGTTGCTGCGTATCCACAATGAAGACAGCACCTTGAGCCCCAATGATTACCTCGCTTTGGCGCTGATCGCTCTGGCTTACGTGGTCGCCGAAGCCATCGGCGGCTACGGCTTTCTGTCGGTATTCGCCGCCGGCCTCGGCTTGCGTCAGGTCGAAGTGAAGTCCACCGGCGTCAGCCAACCGCCGGCCGAGCATCTGGTGCAACCGGTAGTCGGCCACCAGAACGTCGAACCGCAACACGCCGTACGCGGCGATCCCCATGAGCTTGAAAGCAGCCAGTTGGCGGCCGGCATCATGATGGGCGACATGCTCGCGTTCGGCGGGCTGGTCGAACGCGCCATGGAGGTGTTTCTAGTAACCCTGCTCGGCGTGGTGCTGTTGGCGCACTGGGACTGGCGGGCGCTGCTGGTGGGCGCTGTGCTGTTCTGCCTGATTCGCCCGGCCTGCGTCGCGCTGATGCCTTGGGGTTCGCTGCTCGAAGGCCGCCAGCGGCTGTTGATCGGCTGGTTCGGCATTCGCGGGATCGGCAGTCTGTTCTACCTGTTCTTCGCCTTGAATCATGGGCTGACCAGCAATGTCGCCACCCTGTGTACCGACCTGACGTTATCGGTGGTGGCGCTGAGTATCCTCGTGCACGGCATCAGCACTCAGCCAATCCTGGCCCGCTACGAGCAGTACAAAAAACAAAAAAGCTGATTTTTTATCCGGCGCTTTAACGGTTAATTGATCGAAGTTTTTTCTGCAAAAAAATGGATCCCCGCTTCGCTGCCAGCGGTCACAACCATAACCGTCGCTGAGTGCATCAAGCGGCGGCCCGGCAGGTTCGATTCCCCTGCGGCGCGACGCCTATGAAACGGAATCCCGAAGAAAAAGGTTACGGTCATGAAAGAACGTTCGACTCCTGCGCAAATCAAGGCTTGCAGAGCATTGGCTCTGGAACGCAACCGCCAATTGTTCGATAACGCCCACACCCTCAACCGCGCGGCCAACGCGATGCTGGAGGTGGAGAACCTGGATATGGAGCAGTTCGAGCATTACCGGGCGTTACGCAAGAAGGCCGATTTGCTGTTTGAGGATGCGATTGATCATTTATGCGTGTTGAATGAGGATTTTCCGCCGATTCCACAGGCGTCGCAGCGCTCCCAGGCGGTTGAGCGTGAGCTTGAAGTGGCGAGTTGAGCCTGAAAAGCCCCTCACCCTAGCCCTCTCCCAGAAGGAGAGGGAACCGACCGCAGTGACTATTTGAATTGCGTCGACCTGAAATACCGAGTGAACGCCAAATTTGAATCCTGCGAAGATCTGCTCCCTTTCCCTCGCCCCCTTGGGGAGAGGGCTGGGGTGAGGGGGTACGATCTGAAGTGAACTACAAAATCCAAGCGAACAAAAAAGCCCGAAACCATAAAATCGGGCTTTTTTCAATCCAGCCATCATCCCCCGGATTCGTCACCTGGATAAACACCGCATACCCCCCAGCAATATCCAGAACGTCGCGAAGATCCACGGTGTGCGCAGCGAAAACAACAGCGACTTGCGATAGCCCTTGTGGCTCGACTCGACTTCGCTGAACAGCGGCGATTCGTCATACGCCAGCCCCATCACCGGTTCAGCCTGCAATAACTGGCTCTGCTTGAAATGCCAGTGATCGATGATTTCGTACGCCGCACGAATGCCTGGCCAGGCATTCAAGGAGCTGAGGACGCCGAGCAAGGCCAGAAATGGCGGCACAACCAAAGTGAACAACTTGCCCCACTCAGGGTTGAGGTTGGCCATGCACGAAGCAAAAGCGATTACCAGAAACGACTGCGCCGCCAGATAGGCGTCGGTGCGGTTGGCAAGGATGCTGGTTTCGTACTGGATTTCGCGCCGATAGAAATCCAGACGTTCCTTGGGCGAGCCGAACATCTTGGCGTTGTGTTCGGTCAGCGCCTCTTCTTCAGCAGTGGGATGGGTCAATATGCGAGACAAAACAAACGCGCTCCGAGGTGGTTAAAAACCTTTCGAAAGCCTCGGTGACGGACAAGTTCAGGCGAATTGACCAGTGCCTCACTTCATCGATTGCGCAATGATCGCCACCAGCCCCATCTGCGTGAACGGCTTGGGCAGACGCGGCAGCTCGGCGGCGAAACCCTCCAGGCGCTCGGCATAACCGGTGGCGAGGATGATCGGTAGGTCCGGTTTGAGCATACGCACAGCGTGGGCCAGTTGCGCACCGCTCATTTTCGGCATGGCCATGTCGGTGATCATCAGGTCGATGACTTCGCATTGATCAAACAGGCGCAACGCTTGCTCACCGGACGTTGCGCCGAGGACGCGGTGGCCGAGGTCTTCCAGCAGCAGGCTAGTGCTGGTCAATACCAGCGAGTCGTCATCGACCACCAGCACGCTGAGGCGTGGCACCGAAACCGGCGGCGCCGAGGAAACCTGCGGCTTGCTCGCGACGCCCTCAAGCGCCACCGGAATCCACAGCTCTGCCGTGGTGCCCTGGCCCTTTTCGCTTTTAAGGATGAAGCGGCCACCGAGCTGTTCAATAAAACCATGGACCATCGACAGGCCCAGCCCGGTGCCCTTGCCCAGCCCCTTGGTGGTGAAAAACGGGTCGCGCGCCGACGCCAGCGTGTTGGCATCCATGCCCTCCCCGGTGTCGATCAGACTCAGGCACACGTAGTGTCCGGCCGGCAACTGCGAATCACCCAGCTCCAGCGCCACTTGCGGCTGTGCGGTGATGATCACCGTGCCGCCGTCGGGCATGGCATCGCGGGCGTTGGTCGCCAGATTGAGCAAGGCCAGTTCGAGTTGATTGCTGTCGGCCAGCACTGGCTGCAGATCGTCGGGAAAGCGCGTTTCGATGCGGATGCCCGGCCCCAGCGAGCTGCGCAGCAAACCGGTGATGCCCTGCACCAACTGGGCAATGTCGACCGATTCGGTCTTGAGTTCCTGGCGGCGCGCGAATGCCAGCATGCGCTGGGTCAACGACACGCCACGCAGGGCGCCCTGGGTGGCGTTTTCCAGCAGACGGCTGATTTTCGGGTCGGCGCCCATGCGCTTTTGCACGATCTCCAGATTACCGAGGATCACCGTCAACAGGTTATTGAAGTCATGGGCAATGCCGCCGCTGAGTTGACCGATGGCCTGCATCTTCTGCGCCTGAAACAGCGCTTCACGGGTTTTTTCCAGCGCCTGGCGGGATTGATGGGCTTCGGTGATATCGCGGGTGATCTTGGCAAAACCGAGCAGAATGCCGGTATCGCCGCGAATCGCATCGACCACCACATGCGCCAGAAAGCGTGTGCCGTCCTTGCGCATGCGCCAGCTCTTGTTCTCGAAGCGGCCCTCGCGGGTGGCGATTTCCAGCGAGCGTTGCGGCTCGCCGAGTTCGCGGTCTTCGGGGGTGTAGAAGATCGAGAAATGCTGACCGATGATTTCTTCTGGCAGATAGCCTTTGATCCGCTGTGCGCCCTGGTTCCAGTTACTGACCCGGCCTTCGGGGCTGAGCATGTAGATGGCGTAATCGGTAACGCCCTGTACCAGCAGGCGGAACTGCTGTTCGCTTTGCTTGAGGGTTTCCTCGGCCATTTTGCGGTCGGTGAGGTCACGGGTGATCTTGGCGAAACCGAGCAAACGGCCATCCGGGTCGATGATCGGGTCGATCACCACGTGCGACCAGAAGTTGGTGCCGTCCTTGCGTACTCGCCAGCCCTCGCCTTCAAAGCGCCCTTCGTTGATCGCCGTGTTCAGCGCGCGTTGCGGCAAACCGGCGGCGCGGTCTTCAGCGGTGTAGAAGCGTGAAAAGTGTTCGCCGAGGATTTCCGCCTCTTCGTAGCCCTTGAAGCGTTTGGCCCCGGAGTTCCAACTGGTGATGATGCCGTCCGGATCGATCATGTAGATCGCGTAATCGATCACCGAATCGATCAGCAGGCGAAAACGCATGTTCTCGATCTCAGCGCTTTTAGGGTTTTCGCTCATCTTGCTCACCGGCCGTTGTCATGAGCGAAATTATGCGGCAATCCGTCGATTTGGGAAGCCGTGGTTTCATGTTTGATCGCCCACCAGCGCGGCAGCAGCTGCTTGATCCGGCGTTCGGCGAAGCGGTCATCGATCAGCATGACCACGCCGCGATCCTCACGGGTGCGGATGACCCGGCCAGCGGCCTGCACGACTTTCTGCAGGCCGGGGTACAAATAGGTGTAGTCATAACCGGCACCGAAAATCGCCGCCATGCGCCGTTTCAGCTGTTCATTGACCGGGTTGAGCTGGGCCAGCCCCAGTGTGGCGATGAACGCGCCGATCAAGCGCGCGCCGGGCAGATCGATGCCCTCGCCGAACGCACCGCCGAGCACAGCAAAGCCGATGCCCTGACTGTGCGCGGTGAATTGATCGAGAAACGCCTGCCGCGCGCCTTCGACCATGCCCCGTGATTGCTGCCAGAGGGTGATCTGCGGATAACGCTCGGCCATCAGCGCCGCCACCTGTTGCAGATAGTCGAAACTGCTGAAGAACGCCAGATAGTTGCCGGGGCGCTCGCTGAACTGGCGCGCGATCAGCTCGACGATCGGCTCCAGCGACGCCTGACGATGGTTGAACCGGGTGGAGATGCGGCTGATGATCTGCACGTTCAGCTGTTCGGCGTGGAACGGTGATTCCACGTCAATCCACACGGTGTCGGCGGGTGTGCCGAGCAAGTCGGCGTAATAGTTGCGCGGGCTGAGCGTGGCGGAAAACAGCACACTGCTGCGCGCCGCCGTCAGCCGTGGACCAATGAACGCCGCCGGCACCACGTTGCGCAGGCACAGCTGCGACAGCGGCTTTTTGCGATCGAGGTCGCGTTTGCTGATATCGAACAGGTAATGCGCGTCGTACAGCTCCGCCACGCGGGCAAACTGCAGCAGGTCGAAATAGAAGTTCTGCAAGCCGCTGTCGAGGCCTTGCGGGTGTTCATTGAGGTAGTCGCCAATGGCGGCACAACACAGCGAGATCGCCTGCAGAAGTTTTTCCGGCGCCTTGTCGTAGGCCTGATACGCCAGGGTTTGCGGCGCGTGCAGGGCGTTCCATTCGCGGTTGAGGCGTTGCAGGCTGTTCTTCAGCGGTGCGGGGGCGGTTTTGCGCACGCTGCCCAGCACGAACTGATCAAGGCTGGCGCTGTACATCTGCCGGCCGCGCTCGACGAGGTTGTGCGCCTCGTCGGCGAGCACCGCGACCTTCCATTGATTGAGCTGAGCAAGGCCGAACAGCAGCGCGCTGAAGTCGAAGTAATAGTTGTAGTCGGCCACCACCACGTCGGCCCAGCGCGCCATTTCCTGGCTCAGGTAATACGGACACACCGCATGTTGCGCGGCGACCTCGCGCATCGCCGCTTGATCAAGCAAGCGCAGACGACTGGCCGCCTCGCGCGCCGCTGGCAGGCGATCGTAAAAGCCCTGTGCCAGCGGGCAGGAGTCGCCGTGACAGGCTTTGTCCGGGTGCTCGCAGGCCTTGTCCCGCGCGACCATTTCCAGCACCCGCAAGGGCAAGGCCGGCGACTGTTTGAACAACACCTGGCTGGCATCCAGCGCCAGTTTGCGCCCCGGGGTTTTCGCGGTGAGGAAGAACACCTTGTCCAGTTGCTGCGGCGCCAGCGCCTTGAGCATCGGGAACAGCGTGCCGAGGGTCTTGCCGATGCCGGTTGGCGCCTGCGCCATCAGGCAGCGACCGGTGCTGACCGCTTTGAACACCGATTCGGCCAGATGCCGTTGGCCGGGGCGAAAATCCGTATGGGGAAACGCCAATTGCTGCGCCGCTTGATTGCGCGCTTCGCGATGGGCCATTTCCTGCTCGGCCCAGAGCAGGAACACGCCGCACTGCTGCTCGAAGAAGTTTTCAAGCGACTCGGCGTCGAACGACTCGACCAGGCAGGTTTCCTTCTCGCTGACGATGTCGAAATACACCAGCGCCAGATTGATTTGCTGGAGCTCGAGCTTGCAGCACATCAACCAGCCATAGATCTTCGCCTGCGCCCAATGCAACTGGCGGTGGTTGGCGGGCTGTTTGCTCAGGTCGCCGCGGTAGGTTTTGACTTCTTCCAGGCAGTTGGCCGCCGGGTCGTAGCCGTCCGCCCTGCCCTTGACCTTCAACTGGCGAAACTCGCCTTCGAGCGCCACCTCGCTCTGGTACTTCTCGCTGCGCCGCGACGCGACGGTGCGATGCCCGGCGATGCCTTCCAGCGCCGTGGGTGACGGGGTGAAACGCAAGTCGAGGTCACCGCTCTTGGCAGTGAATTCGCACAGTGCGCGCACGGCAATGCTGTAGCTCAAGCGCTCTGCTCCGCCCATTGCACGTAACACACCGCCACTGGCATCTGGTGTTCGTGGCAGAACTCCAGCCAACGCAGCTGGTTGTCCTGCAAGCGATCGCCGGGGCCTTTGACTTCGATCATTCGATAGGTCTTGCGCTGCGGCCAGAACTGGATCAGATCGGGCATGCCGGCACGGTTGGCCTTGATGTCGAGCAGCAAGCGGTTGAACCAGTGCTTCAGATGTTCGGCGGGCAGACAGGCCAGCGCCTGCTCCAGCAGTTGCTCGTTCAATGCGCCCCAGAACACGAACGGCGACTGAATGCCCCACTTGGCAACGAAGCGTTCGCGGATGGTCGCGATGTAACGGCCATCGTCGAGTTCGCTCAGGCAGGCCTGAAACAGCTCGGCGCGGCGCTGCTGGAAGTCTTCATTGAGCAAATCCACCGGGCCGCGCTGGAACGGGTGAAAGAACGCACCGGGCAGTGGCGCGAAAATCGCTGGCCAGCACAGCAGGCCGAACAGCGAATTGATCAGGCTGTTTTCCACGTAATGCACCGGGCCTTCGTCGTCGTGCAGGTGCGCCTGTACGTAATACTCGACGGACAACGTCGGATCGACTCTGGGTAAATGCAGATCCAGACGCTCGACCGCTCTCGCGGCTGCGCGTTTGAGCGGCGGCCCACCGAGCTTGCGCCGCAAGCGCGGCACGATACGCTGCAACCCCTGTTGCTCGGCGGCGCTTTCCGGGGCCTGCTGCGCGAGGCTCGCCAGTTCCAGCGCCAGTGGGTATTCGCCACTGCGCTCCAGCACACGGAGCATGCGCAAGCGTGCGCCCGGATAGCCGCAGTCGCGGTAAATGCTCAGGGCCAGGGCGAATTCGCTGATGCGCTCGCAATACTGGCCGATCTGGAACAACACCTTGCCGCGCCGCCGTTGCAGCCACGGGTTGTCGAAGTGCAAGGCACTGACCTGCGCGACGATGGCCTCAAGCGGCTCACCGGCTTCAAAGCGCAATTGGCATTGGTGCAGGAAGAGGCAGGCGTCGACGTCGTCACGACTGCGCAGGCCGCGCGAATCGGCGCAGAACTCGACTTTTTCGTAGGTAAAGATGCCGAGGTCGGCGAGGACGAATTCCGACCAGTCCTGGTACAGATTGCCGAAGAACATCAGGCGCAAGCGGTCGCACAGGTCCATCAGGGTCAGACTGAACAGGCGGTCTTGCAGCTGCGGCGCCCAGTCGCGCAGGCTGCGCGGTTCGCTGAACGGCTCGGCGAGCAGCGTCAGCCAGTCATCCTTGCGCCCCTTGGGCTGCTGGATGACGGCGCCGAATGCTTGCAGCAGCTCGGCCTTGAGCAGCACATCGAACAACTCGGCGAGCGTCAGCGGCGTGTGTTCTGCGAGCCAGCCATGGTTCAGTAACGGTTGCGCCGCCTCAACGATGTCGCCGATTTCCAGGTAATTGAGTTTGCCGGCGCGAAAATGCACCCCCTTGCGCATGACCATCCGCACCAGCAAGCCCTGCGACGGCCGCGGCAAGGCCTGGAAGTCACGAATGAAGGCATGCTCGCTTTCACTCATCACGTCGGCATAACGAAGTTCAAGCCAATCAAGCACTTGGCGGAAGTTGTTAAGGTAATAGAACGGGTCGTCGAGGGGGTTGGCAGTCACGGGATTCGGGGCCATGGCAAAGCGGATACTGGTTATGCGTACAGATATCAGCTCTGCCCCGCCCGGCGCAAACGGAAAATGATCAATGGCATTTTTTTAGCGGGCCATCGAACTTTTCCCGCACGGGTGGCACCAACCGCGTTAGAAGCCGACAATGCTCGGCAGCATATGAATGAGGCACATGAGGTGGGTATGAAAATCAAGACACTGGGCATTCCTTTGGCCATCGCTGCAGCCCTGGCTCTGGGCGGTTGCTCGACCGCAACCGTGGTGACTTTGCAGAACGGCACCCAGTATCTGACCAAGGATATGCCGAAGACCAAAACCGAAGATGGTTTCTATGAGTTCGACGACATTTCCGGGGCCAAGGTGAAGGTTCGCGCGGATGAGGTTGCCACCGTTCGCGAAGAAGACTGAAGGGGAACCCGCCTGCCTGCGATGGGGCGCTTGCCGGCGCCCCATCAACGTCAGGCGATCACGATACCCTCCGCACTCAGGCTATTGAGCGAGACCCCCACCAACGTCACCGAGTCATTGCCAAACGTCAGCACGGTGTCCTGTCCGACGCTGCTGGCATGCGCACGGAAATCATCCGCAGGCAAAACGCCCTGCACGCCGAGAAAAACCAGCTTGTCGTTGGCCGTGTAACCGGTCACCCGGTCCTGGCCGAACGCGCCGCTGAACAGGAACGTATCGGCACCACCGCCCGACTCCAGCAGATCATTGCCCGCCCCGCCGACAAACACATCGTTACCAATGCCGCCAATCAGATGGTCGTTGCCGTCGAGCCCGAACAACCAGTCGCCGCCGGCATGGGCCTTGAGGGTATCGGCGCCGCTGCTGCCCTTTACGCTGGACTCGTAAGCGCTGACGTTGCTGCCAGCCTTCAAGCCGCTGGCCGTGACGCTGTGCACCACGTCGTCCTTGAACAGCCCCCAGAGAAAGCCCGGCTCCCTGGTGACGATGCTGCCGATGTCGCGGGTGATGCTGATCCCGCCGTTGGCATCGCGCACGTACAGGTTGCCGGCGCCGTCGTTGGCGAAATCGAAGTTTTTCACTGAGCCTTGCAGGTCGAGGCTGTTGCTGCCCTGCCCGCCAAGAATGATGTTGTAGCCGCCGCTGTCGCGGAAGCTGTCGTTGCCGGCGCGACCCTCCAGATAATCATTGCCGCTGCCGCCCTGAATCAGGTCGTTGGCATCACTGCCGATGATGAACGTGCTGCCCTTGTGGGTCTCGGCGTTACGGTTGAGGTCTTGCACCCAGGTGTTGGCTCGCGCCGGGTCTGAGAGGTTGGCGACGATGATCGTCGAATCGCGGCTGGTCAGGTCGTAAAACTGCGAATCCAGCACCCGCGTCATGCCGTCGCCGTAACCGGTGGGCAGGTGCGAGATCCAGGTGGGAATGTTGAGGATCGAGAACGGCAGCACGTTCCAGGCGCTGGAGGCGTAATGGTCGTTGAAGCTGACGATGTTGTCGGTGGTCGAGGTGTGCGGTGCATCGTGCACGCCGACCGAAGCGCCGGTGAAGGTCGAGCCGTCGAGGGCGCGGAACACCGGGTCGTTTTCATAGCCGATGTTGAGCACCTTGTCGGTGCTGCTTTGGGTCGGCGAGGCGTAGGCGATGTAGTTGGCATCAGCGAAGAACCCGCCCCACTTGCCGCTGCTCAAATCCGCCATGCTGTTGACCGCCAGCCCGCCAAGGCTGTGGCCGCTGACCAGAATGTCCTTGCCGGTGAGGCCGTTGGCCCTGGCGAACGCCATGACATCGTCGAGCAGATTGCCGAACGCTTCGCCGACGTAGTTTTTCGCATAATCGGCCGGGCCGAACGCGGCGAGCAGATCGCTGATCACGTCGCCAATCGAATCGCCGATGAGGATTTCCCGTGGACCGCTGGTGCCACGAAAGGCAATGCCCAGCTCGGTGAGATGGCCCTGGGCGTCGTATTTGCCGAGGATTTCCACTTGCGCGCTGGTGTAGCCGGGTTTCTCGCCGAAGAACGTCCCGCGTGCATCGGTCTTGCCGTCATAGCCCAATTGCGTGGCGCTGATCGGCGTCCATCCGGCCTTTTGCACCGCTTCAAGGGCGAGCTTTTCCGAGTCGGGGTTCCACGGAATGCCAGGGATTACGCCTTGCGAATCGGTGCCGCCAATCAATGCAGTGACCAGCGTGGCCGGCAGGCCGAGGCCGAAACCGTTGTGCTGATAACCGCTGGCGAAGCCGTTATCGAGGTTGTGGTAGGAATACAGCGTGATCGCCATGGCGTCGCTGAACAACGCTTTGGAATCGGCCGTACCGAGGTTCTTGTAGTCATACACACCCATTGCCATTGCCTCTCTTGTTGTTGGAATTGTTCAGAGATAGCTCACAGCCAGAGCGCTCCTCGCGAAGCGCACCGGAGCATTGTCACTACTGCTTTTGATTTTTCATTGTGGGAGCGAGCCTGCTCGCGAATGGGATCTGTCAGTCAATATCGGGTCTGCTGACACAGCGCTTTCGCGAGCAGGCTCGCTCCCACATTTGGATCTCCTGCACTGGTGCCATCAGGTGAAAACGAACGCCGAGTCCGACAGGTTAGCCACTCCGACCCCGATCAGGGTCACGGCATAGTCGCCAATCTTCAGCACGGTATCGCCACCGGACTGCGAGGCATGCTGTTTGTAGTCGTAGCCCTGCCCCGCGCCCTCAACGCCCATGAACACCAGTTTGTCACTGCCCTGGTAACCGTTGATGGCATCTAAACCGAAGGCACCACTGAACAGGAAAGTGTTGTTGCCGCCCACCGCGGTCATCACGTCGTTGCCAGCGCCACCGACGAAGGTCACATGCGCCTTATCGCTGATCAGGCGGTCGTCGCCACCGAGGCCGAATAGCCAGTCACCGTCCGCGCTGGCGTGCAGCGCATTGCCGTAACCGTCGCCGCTGAGTGAGTGGTTGTACTGGGTCAGCTCACTGCCATTGCTCAAACCGTTGGCCGTGACACCCCAGGTGATCTCCTTGCTGCCCCACCACGACCCCGCCTCTTGGCTGACCAGCGCACCGATATCACGGGTCAGGCTGATGCCGCCGTAAGCGTCGCGCACGTACAGGGTGCCGTCGCCGTCGTTGGCGAAGCTGAAGTTCTGCAGCGGCTTTTGCAGCTCGAAGGTGTTGTGCCCCTGACCGCCGAGCAAAATATTGAAACCGCCGTCATCGCGGAAACGATCGTCACCGCCCAGGCCTTCCAGAAAATCATTACCGCTACCGCCCTTGAGCCAGTCGCTGCTGTGCGTGCCGATGATGAACGTGCTGCCCACATGCGGCTCGCCGCTGCGGCCCAGGTCTTCAACCCAGGTCTTGCCGCGCGAGCCCTCCTCCAGATTGGAAACGATGATCGTCGAGTCCTTATGGGTCAGCGGGTAGAACTGCGAGTCGATCACTCTATTCAAGCCATCGGCATAACCCAGCGAACTGTGGGCCGACCAGTTGAGCGGATTGACGATACTGAACGGCACCAGGTTCTGCGCGGTAGACGCGTAGTTGTCGGTGAAGTTGACGATGTTGTCAGTGGTCGAATCGTGCGCGCCGTCGTGTTTGCCGAGCGAACCGCTGCTGAAGGTCGTGCCGTCGAGTACGCGGAACACCGGGTCATTTTCATAACCGATGTTCAGCACGTTGCTGCCGGTGCTGCTCTGGGTCGGTGAGGCAAAGGCGATGTAACTGGCATCCTTGAAGAACCCGCCCCAGTGGCTGGCGCTCAGCTCGGCCACACTGTTGACCCCGAGCCCGCCGAGGCTGTGGCCGCTGATCAACACGTCCTTGGCGGCGATGCCGTTGGTAATGGCGAAGGCGGCGACAGCCTTGAGCAGATTATCGAAGGCATTCTTCGCGTAGTTGCTGGCGTAATCCGACGGCCCGAAGGCGGCCAGCAGGTTGTTTTTCATGTCGCCGTAGGTGTCGCTGTAACCGAGCCCGCCGGTGCCACGAAAGGCGATGCCGATGCCGATCAGCTTGCCGGCGGCATCGTATTTGCCGAGCACTTCGGCCTCGGCGCTGGTGTAGCCCTCCTGCTCACCGAAGAACGTGCCCTGCGCGCCGACCTTGCCCTGATAACCCAGCGCCGTCGCCGCGACGGGCGCCCAGGCCGTCGCTGGCAAAGGCTTGCCAGTCGGTGCATAGGCATACAGCGTCAGTGCGATGGCGTCGCTGTACAACGCTTTGCCATCGGCATCTCTGTAATCGAACAATCCCATGTCGTGCCCTCTCTTCCTTCAAAACGGCAGCGCCCTTGAGCGCTGCCGGTACCCTCAGAAACTTCGGCTTAGAACTGCCAATCCAGCGTCAGCCCCACACCGTGGTCTTTTTCGTTCGAACCGACCAGACCGTTGTAATCCAGATTGACCCGCACGTCACGGTTGAGCGCCAGACCGGCGCGCACGCCGACCACCGCCGCGTCGCGATCCATCGACACGCTCTGCACGGTGAAGGCGCTGTTGCCGTTGGCGAATGCGAGGTGGCTGTCGGCGTCGACACTGCTCAGGTTGTGCTGCCAGCCGAGGCTCGCGCCCAGTTCCAGCTGATGCTGATCGGACAAGGCGAAGCTGCGCTTGGCGCGCACGCCGAGGGTCGACAGCACCACGTCACGGTTGTCCTCGCCGCCCTTGAGCGCCGCCGCGTCACCCTTTTCGGTGAAGCTGTCGGTGTTGAGGTGCACGTAGGACAGGTTGGCGAACGGCTCCAGATTCATCGGCTGCAGGCGCAGGTCGTAAGCGGCTTCGGTGAACAGCTGCGCCGTGGTCGCATCGCGCTTGGTTTTCTGCTGGCCGCTGACACCGGCAAATTGCAGATCACGTTTGGCGTCGATGCGGTGCCAGCTATAAGCCCCGCCAACAGTCAGGCGCAGCGCATCGATTTCATGCCCCAGATATGCACCCAAGTGGTAGCTGTCGACCGACGCCGAGGAATGCGTGCCGCTGCCCATGCTCAACGAGCTGTCGCTATAACCGGTGACGAAACCCAGGCGCGTATCTTCAGCAATCAAGCCGTCGACACCGGCCAGCAAGCCACCGATCGAGCTGGTGGAATCGGCATTCTCGTGGCCGCCATCGCTCTTGCCCCACGACCCCAGCACCTTGACCCAGGCATTGCTGCGATCGTCAGTCGGCGCGTCAGCGTTGAACAGATCGCGCTCACGCAGACGCTCGCCCACGGCTTCGCGCAGGTAGCGGCTGTCGTTGATCAGCAGCGTGCCGATCGCCGGATGGATCTCGCCGGAGAGTTGCTGGAACGCTTGCTGCGCCGACGCCGCGTTTGGCGACAGCAACAGGGTTTCGAACAAGGCATTGCCGGCGCCCAGACGCTCAGCCGCCGCACCCACCGCGCGCTGATTCGGCGTCAGGCCGACGCTGGCAAACGAAGCGTCGTTGCGCCCCACCGCCAGTTGAATGCCATCCGCCGAGTACGCCAGCGTGCCGCCGAGGAAGGCGTAATCCGGCAACACCTGGCCGAAGCGTCCTTCAATGCCGCCGGCCGCTTGCAGGATGTTGTAGCGCGTACCGAGCAGACTTTGCACTTCACTGGTGGACAGCAAGGTCGGGCTGTTTTCCAGCGACATGCTCACGGTGGCGCCTTCGATGACGGCTTTGCCGCCGGCAACGATCTGGTCGCTGCTGGTCGGCGACAGCTCGACGGCGTAGGTCGAGCCCGGAGCGAAGGTCACATCGCCGGCGACATTCAGCGTGCCGATGGAGTTGCCCGGCGCCACCGTACCGCCGCTGTTGACCGCCAGTGCGCCGATGCGACCGTTGCCACCGAGGATACCGCCATCATTCACGGTGACAGCCGATTGCAGAGAACCGTTGATGGCCAGCCGGCCCTGATTGACCAGGGTCGGGCCGCTGTAGGTGTTATTGCCGGTCAGCACCAGGGTGCCGATGCCCTGTTTGGTCAAACCACCGTGACCGGAAATATCGTTGCGCCAGGTGTCGAGGCCGCAGGTGATGTCGGTGCACACGCGCTCGGTCGGTTTGCCCTTATCGATGATTGCGCCGATGCCCGGCAGATCGGCGACAAACTGGCCGGAACCGTAAGCGCCGTCGATACGGAACTCAGCGGGAATGTCCTGCTCCGTGACGAACATCGACGGCCCGTCGATGGCCTTGCGCAGGTTGATCATGCCCCAGCCGTACAAGGCGTCGATGCCCGGTGCGCCAAGGTCGGTCGCGGTGGTACGCAGAACGGTAGCGACCTGATCGCCGGTCATGTATGGAAAGCGCTCCATCAACACCGCCACCGAACCGGCCACATGCGGCGCGGCCATCGAGGTGCCGTTGTAGTTGGCGTAGCTGGTGGTCAGGTTGTCGAGGCTGGTGCCTTCGATGATCGAGCTGTAGATTTTCGTGCCCGGCGCGGCCACGCAGAAACTCGCGGTGTAGCCGCAGCGCGAGGAGAACGTGCTCATGATGTACGGATTACTGCTGGCCAGATCCGGGTTCTGTTGCAGGGCGGCGACGGTGATCCAGTTCGGCGCGATGTCCGGAACGAAATAGCCGAGGCCGGCGATCGCGTCGGGGTTGTTCAGGTTGTAGTCGTTGCCTGCGGCAAAAATCGTGACGATGCCGCTGCGCGCGGCGGCGATGGCGCCGTCATAGGCGCCGCCGGGTTTGGTGCCGAGCAGCGTGCGGATCTCGTTGAACTGCAACTGCGCGTCGTTGACGGTGAAGTGCGGATACGCCGGATCGCGGCCACCCAGATCGAAGCGGTCGGTGATGCCGATGCCCCAGCTGTTATTGATGATTCGCGCGCCGCTGGCGATCAGCGCATCCCAACCGGCCTTGTACACCGCGCCGTCGTTGCCGCGCACGATGCCGTCTTCAGGGCCGGGGTCGCCGTTGTCGGCGCTGATGATCTGCGCGCCGAACGCCACGCCGTGCATCACGCCACCGTCGCGGCTGCCAGCGGCGATACCGCCGACGTGCGTGCCGTGAGCGCCGAGTTTGCCGTTGGAGCCGACCGTGGGCGAGCCGTCATAGAGGAACGCGTCCCCGGCTTTGACCGGGATGTACGGGTCGGTGTATTCGCGGATCCCACGGGTGACCAGGGTGACGACTTTGTTGCTGCCGGAGAACTCCGGGTGCGCGGCGTAAACCGGCTGGTCGAAGATACCCAGTTTCACGCCTTTGCCGGTGTAGCCGGCGGCGTAGGCGTAATCGGCCCCGATCGCGCGCAGGCCCCAGTCGGCCTGGAATTCGCTACTGCGCCAGCTCGACGGATCGCCCGCGCGTCCGTTCTCCACGTAAGGCGCAGCGTGGGCGGTGCCGAGGGCGCAAAGCACGGCGAGCGTCAGGGTTTTCAGGGCAAAGCGGCCACCCGTTTGCGCGGGGGTATTGTTGTTGTTCATCCAGCGACCTTCCTTAGTGTTGTTGCGAAAAATCCGTGTCAATCCGCACGTGTTGATCGTTCCCACGCTCCGCGTGGGAATGCCTCAAGGGACGCTCCGCGTCCAGTGACGCGGAGCGTCACGGGCTGCATTCCCACGCAGGAGCGTGGGAACGATCAACGCCCGTAGCGATTAGAACTGCCAGTTCAGGCTCAGGCCGACGCCGTGCAGTTTTTCGCGACTGGCCAGTTGTCCGTGGTAATCGAGGTTGACCCGCACGTCCTTGCTCAATGCCAGGCTGGCCTGTACGCCGAGCAGCGCGGCGTCGCGAACCAGCGCTGAACTCTCCACCGCGTATGGCGTGCCGCCGCTGGCAAAGCGCAGGCGCTGCTCGGAATCGATGTCGCTGAGGCTGTGCTGCCAGCCGAGGCTGCCGCTCACGTCCAGTGCTTGCCCGCTCGAGATATTGAAGGTCTTGCGCGCCCGTACACCGAGGGTGCTGAGCAGCGCGTCGCGCTGATCGCCCGAGCTTTTCAACGCTGCCGCATCGCCCTTCTCGGTAAAACCTTCAGTGTCCAGATGCACATAGGCCAGGTTGGCAAACGGCTCCAGCGCCAACGGTTGCAGGTCGACTCGGTAGGCCGCCTCGCCGAACATTTGTGTGGTTGCCGCGTCGACCTTGGCTTTCTGTTTACCGCTGACGTCGCCGTAATGCAGATCGCGCTGCACATCGGCGCGATGCCAGCTGTAGGCCGCGCCAGTGCTCAAGCGCCAAGCGCCGATTTCGTGCCCGGCGTAGGCGCCGAGGTGATAGCTGTCGACCTTGGCCGAAGAGTGCGTGCCCGCTCCCATGCTCAGCGAACTGTCGCTGTAGCCCGTCACCAGACCGATGCGGGTCTGCTCATCCAGTGCGCCATCGACACCCGCCAGCAGGCCACCGATCGAGGTGTTGTAGCCCGCCGTATCGTGGCTCGAATCCGTCGAGCCCCACGCGCCGAGGGCTTTGATCCAGCCGTTGCTTTGCCCCGCATTACTGTCACGCAGGCGCTCGCCCACCGTGTCGCGAATCTGGCGGCTGTCATTGATCAGCATCGTGCCGAGCGCGGGGTAGATTTCGCCGCTCAACTGCTGGAACGCTTGTTGCGCAGTGGGCGCGTCTGGCGCACGCAGCAGGCTTTCGAACACCGCGTTACCGGCGCCCAGCCCTTCGACGGCAGCGGCCACCGAGCGTTGGTTTGGCGTCTGGCCAACGCTGGCGAACGACGTCGCGTTGCGTTCGATGTTCAGTTGAATGCCATTGGCCGCGTAATCGAGGCTGCCGCCGATGAACAGGTAATTCGGCACTACTGCGCCGAACTGGCCCTGAATGCCGCCAGCTGCTTGCAGAATGTTGTACTGGCGGCCGAGCAGGCTTTGCGCTTCGGCAGTGCTGAGCAGCGTCGGGCTGTTTTCCAGTGAAAGGCTGACGGTGGCACCACTGACAGTCGCCGTACCGCCGGCGACGATGCGATCGCTGCCGGTGGGCGACAGCTCCACCGCATAAGTCGAGCCGGGGGCCAGCGTCACGTCACCGGCGACGTTCAAGGTGCCGATGGAATTGCCCGGCGCCACCCTCCCGCCGTTCTTCACCGACAGCGCGGCAATGCGTCCAGAGCCGCCGAGGCTGCCGCTGTCGTTGACCGTGACCGCTGACGTCAGCGAGCCGTTGACCGTCAGCAGTCCGCCGTTGACCGTGGTCGGCCCGCGATAGGTGTTGTCGCCACTGAGGATTAGATGCCCGGCGCCGGATTTGCTCAGGCTGCCCTGATACACGCGCCCCGCTGCCGCCGCATCGCGTGCCGTGCCCACAGCGTAATCGGTCTGATCCTGCTGACTGGCACCGACTGGAACGCCGTTCTGCCAGCCCTTGTCTTGCAGGGTCTGCTGCCAGGCGCTGTGCTCGGCGAGGTCTTCGTTTTGCCGTTGGATCAGCGCCTTGTCGGAGATGTCATTGCTCCAGACATCGCTCTGCCCAGCCCCAAGACTGGCGTCAAACGCGCCGAGCAACTGCCCCGGTCCGTGCATCGCCCGGTTCAGATTGGCCACGCCCCAACCGACTCGTTCGCTTGGCGCATCGGTGACCGAACCATCCAGTTGCGTCGCGGTGGTCAGCAGCACTTGCAGCGCCTGCTGGTTGTTCATGTACGGATAGCGTTCCATCACCAGCGCCAGTGCGGCGGTGGCGTGTGGCGCGGCCATCGAGGTGCCGGACTTGATCGCATAACCGCCGCCAGGAATGGTGCTGTCGATCTTCGCGCCGGGGGTGGTGATGCACCAGTATTTGGCGATGCCGCACTGGTTGTACTTTTGCTGATTGCTTTGATCCAGCCCGGACACCGCCAGCCAGTGGCCTTCCAGATCCGGCTGAAAGTACGGCAACGCCGAGCGCACGCTGGCGTTCGGGTAACCGCTGTTGCCGGCGCTGAACACGTTGATCACGCCACGGCGCGAAACGTCCGCCGCCGCGTCCAGCCAGGTGCCTTGGTTCCAGTGCTGGGCATAAGCGGCGTGCAGGTCGGCCAGTGTGCGATAGCTGACATCCGGCGGCTGGCTGCCCCAACTGTTGTTGATCGCGCGCACGCCGGCATCGGCCAACGCGTCATACACCGCTTTGAAATAGCGTGGATCGGGGCTCGGGCCGAACAGGAAACTGTCGTTCTGGTTGGTGTTGCCGACGTAGATCTGCGCGTTGTACGCCACGCCGTGCATGCCGCTACCATCGCGCGCGGCGCCCATGGTGCCGACCACGTGGGTGCCGTGGGAATCGTTGTTGGGGTTGAGCGTGCCGTCGACGTTGAACGCTGAACCGTCGAGGTAAGTGCCGCTGGCCAGTACCGGGTGGTAGCGGTCGCGGCTGAATTCGGGGTGGGCGGCATCGAAGCCGGAATCGAGGGCGCCGATTTTCACGCCTTGGCCGGTGATGCCGGCGGCATAGGCGTACTCGGCTTGCAGGCGACTCAGGCCCCAATCGCGAACGAATTCGGCGCTGCGCCAACTGGCTGGATCACCGGGTTGGCCGGCTTCGAGGTAAGCGGCGTGGGCCGCTGTTGTCGAGATTGCAAACAGCAGGGTGCCGACCGAAACCGGCTTGATGCGTACGTCCATGTTCAGTTCTCGCTTTTATTGTTTTTTGTGCAGGCTTTTTTACGGTGTCGCCTGCTTCCCCTCACCCCAGCCCTCTCCCCCAGGAGAGGGAGCCGATCTTCATTGATTCAAATATCGCGTGCGACGCGGTCGTTCAGGTCGATGCATATATCGCAAGCGCCTCGGTCGGTCCCCTCTCCCTCTGGGAGAGGGTTAGGGTGAGGGCTGCCCGGCGACCACAAACGCCTCATCCACCCGCGCCAGATCCTGCTCGTTCAAGGTCCCGGCGTAAAAATGCAACTTGGTCCAGGCCATCAAGTAGTCATACCGCGCCTGCGCCAGATCGCGGCGGGTGGTGAACAGTTGCTGTTCGGCGTTCAACGCATCGAGGTTGGTCCGCTCACCGCCGAGAATGCTTTGCTTGGTCGACACCACCAGCGCTTCGGCCGAACTCAGGGCTTTCTGATAGGCGCGCAGTTTGCTCACCCCGGACAGGCAAGCGCTGAACTGACGACGCAGTTCAATCAGCGTCTCGCGGGTCTTGCCGTCGAGTTCGTATTCGGCCTGCTCCATCGTGCGGCTGGCCTGACGGGTCGAGGCGGATACGCCGCCGCCGGCATACAACGGCACGCTGACTTCAAAACCAATGGTGTTGGTTTCATAACGCTGGTTGTAAGTGTTGCCGCTTTCCGATTCGTTCTGGCGCATCGAGGCGTAGGCGCTGACTTTCGGCAAGTGCCCGGCGCGGTTGCGCTCCACTTCGTAACGCGCGACTTCCACGGCTTGGCGTTGCGACGCGAGGTTGGGGTTGTTGCTCACTGCCAGCTCGTGCCAGGTGTCGTAATTGGCCGGTTGCAAGGCAAAGGTCTGAAAGTTCTGATTGAGCGGCGCCAGATCACCGATATCCACCGCCGGCGCGCCGACCAGTGCGCCCAGCTCACGCAGCGCGGCGTCCTGCTCGTTGCGCGCTTCGATTTCCTCGGCCGTCGCCAGTTCGTAGCGCGACTCGGCTTCGAGGATGTCGGTGCGGGTGCCCTCGCCCTGCTTGAACATGTGTTCGTTCTGCTGGAACTGCTGCTCGTAGGCCTTTTTCTTCGCCAGTGCGATGTCGATCTGGTCCTGGGCAAACAGCGCCTTGGTGTAGTTGTCGAGCACACGCACCAGTAATTCCTGGCTCTTGCCACGGAAGGCTTCATCGGCGAACAGCGACTGCGCCACGCCTTTGCGATACGCCGCGTACGCCTCGTAATCAAGCAATGGTTGTTGCAGAGTCAGTGCCGAGCCGTAACTGCTGTAGTTGCGCTCGTCGGTGTTATTGCGAGCGCGCGCGTCGAGGGAGGTGGCTTTCGACGAGTTGCGGCCCTTGTTGTAGGTGTAACCGATGCGTGGCAACAGCCCGGCGCGGCCGATGGCGCGATTTTCCAGGCCCGCATCGCGTTCCTTGATCGCGCCGAGGAACACCGGGTCATTGCGCAACGCCTGTTCGTAGATCTCAAACGGCCCCATGGCCGCCACTGCGGATTGGCTCGCGAGCAACGTCAGCGCCGCCAGCATTGAAAACTTGGTCATACAGCCGAACATCCTTATTCCTCGGTCAACGCGGAACCGGCCCGATCGAGCAGCGGTTTGAACAGGTAATTGAGGAGTGAACGTTCACCGGTGCGCACGAACATTTCCGCCGGCATGCCGGGTTTGATCACCAGACCGTTGAGTTTGTCCATGGCCTGATCGCTGACACTGCTGCGCAGCACGTAGTACGGCACGCCGGTTTTCTCATCGACCATCTGGTCGGCGGAAATCAGGCTGACTTCGCCGGGTACGCGCGGGGTTTTGCTTTGGTTGAACGCGGTGAACAGAATATCCACCGGCAAATGCGTGCCAACCTTGTCGATCAGGCTGATCGGCAAGTGGCCTTCGACTTCCAGCGAAGTGCCCTGCGGCACAATCTCCAGCAAGGTTTCGCCCTGGCGCACTACCGCGCCTTCGGTGTGCACGCCGAGGTTGACCGCGACGCCGTCGGCGGTGGCGACAATCTCGCTGTGTTGCAGGTCGAAACCGGCCGAGGTCAGTTGCTCCGACAGCGTTACGCTTTTCAACTGCGCATCGGCCAGTTGTGTGCGCACTTCCTTCTGGTACTCCTCGCTGTGCTGTTGCAGCTTCAGGCGCGTTTCGAGGATGCCCTGCTCGACCCGGCCGCTCTCGCCGGTGTTCTCGGCCAGTTGCTGCTGCACTTGCGACAGTTGCCGCTGATATTCCATCAAGCGGTTGCGCGGGATGTAACCGTTGTCGGCCAGTGGCTGCAGGTTGCTCAGTTGCTGTTGCAGCGAATCGGCTTGCGCGTTCAGGTCAGTGCGGGCGCGGCGCATGCCGGCCAGTTGCGCGGTGGCGCCTTCGATGCTCGCGCGCAATCCGGCCTGCTCGCGATAAAACGCCTCGCGACGGCTGCTGAACAGTTGCCGCTGACCTTCCAGGACCAGCGCCAGGCGTGGGTCCGGGTCGCTGCTCAGCTCCGCCGGGAAAGCCACTTGCTTGAGGTTGTCACGCTCGGCCTGCCAGCGTGCGAGGCTGGCCCAGGCCATCCGGTATTGCGCTTGCAGCGACTGCACGTCGGCGGCGACCTGGGTCTGGTCGAGACGGAACAGTGGCTGGCCCTGCTTCACGATTTCGCCTTCGCGCACCAGAATCCGGCTGACCACGCCGCTGCTCATCGACTGCACGGCTTTGCGCTTGCCGGACACCACAACGGTGCCCTGCACCGGAATGCCTTGATCGAGCGGCGCCAGTGCCGCCCAGGTGAAGAAACTGCCAGCGCCGACGATTGCCAGAATCCAGCCCATGCGCGCAAAGAATTTTGCGTCGCGCTCCGGGCGCTCGCTGAGGTAGGCGTGTTCCATGTTCGCTTCGTTTTCAGTGTTCATGCTTGCGCTGCTCATACACCCGAATTCCTCGTCGAGGGCTGATACTGTCGGCTCATGCTGAGCCCGCCCGGTGCCTGTGCGGCTTTTTCACGTTGCTGTTCAGGGTTGCCGGAGAGCGCCTTGAGCACGTCCTGGCTTGGGCCGAAGGCTTGCAGCCGACCATCGTTGAGCACCAGCAACTTGTCGGCCTGGGCCAGCACCGAAGACCGATGCGTCACCAGCACCACCGTGGTGCCCTGCGCCTTGAGCGCGGCAATCGCACTGGCCAGCGCTGCTTCGCCGACGGTGTCGAGGTTGGAATTGGGTTCATCGAGCACCACCAGCGTCGGCGAGCCGTACATTGCGCGTGCCAGAGCAACGCGCTGTTTCTGGCCGCCGGACAAGCCACTGCCGTCCTCGCCCAGTTGCGTGTCGTAGCCTTGCGGCAGACGCAGGATCATCTCGTGGACGCCGGCCTGCTGCGCCGCCGCCACCACTTGCTGCGGGTCGGCCTGGCTGAAACGCGCGATGTTCTCGGCGATGCTGCCGCTGAACAGTTCGATGTCCTGCGGCAGATAGCCGATGTACGGGCCGAGCTGATCGCGGTTCCAGCGATGAATATCCGCGCCATCCAGGCGCACGGTGCCGCCCAGCGTCGGCCACACGCCGACCAGTACCCGCGCCAAGGTCGATTTACCCGAGCCGGAAGCGCCGAGCACACCAAGCACTTCGCCAGCGGCAAGGTTGAAATTGACCATGTGCAAGGTCGCGTTACGCTGGCCCGGCGGGCCGGCGCTGACCTGTTCGAAGGTGATCTGGCCTTTCGGCGCCGGCAGCGCCATGGCGTCGTCACTCGGCGGGAACGCTTGCAGCAGCGCGTCAAGACGACGGTAAGCCAGCTTCGCCCCGCTCCACTGTTTCCACACCGCAATTAACTGGTCGATAGGGCTGAGCACACGACCCATCAGAATCGAACCTGCGATCATCATCCCGGCGGTCATGTCGCCCTTGATCACCAGCAAGGCGCCGAGGCCCAGCACCAGCGATTGCAGGCACAGACGCAGGGTTTTGCTCAGCGAGCTGATCACCGCGCCGGTGTCACTGGCCTGATTCTGTAAACCGAGAAAGCGCGAGTGCACCTGGAACCAGCGCTTGCGCAGCGAACCGAGCATGCCCATCGCCTGAATGGTTTCGGCGTTGTGCAAATGGCTGGTGGCCAACTGGCTGGATTTCTGCGAAAAACCGGCGGCTTCGCCCAACGGCTTTTTGGTCATGTACTCGTTCAGGCATGCCAGTGCGATCAGCAACAGCGCACCGGCGGTTGCGAGCACGCCCAGCCAGACGTTAAACAGATAGATCACGAACAGATAGACCGGGAACCACGGCGCATCGAAAAACGCGAATAACGCCGGGCCGGTGACGAACTGGCGAATATGGGTCAGGTCGCCCAGCGATTGCCCGGCATTGCCCTCGCCCTTGAACAGGTTGCGTTCGAACGCGGCCTGATAAACCCGCAGGTTGAAACGGCGTTCCAGCTGACTGCCGATGCGGATGACGATAAAACTGCGCACCACTTCCAGCAGGCCGATAAAGGCGAAGAACCCGACCACCATCAGCGACAGCATCGCCAGGGTCGTTTCGTTCTGCGACGACAGCACCCGGTCATAGACCTGCAGCATGTAGATGGAGGGCACCAGCATCAGCACGTTAATCAGCGCCGTGAAGCAACCGACACTGATCAGAATGCTTTTATAGTCAGCCAAAGCCTTGAACAAGGGAGCGGTGGCTGGGGCCTTCGCCATCTTCATTGAGTATTCCTGAAAACTATCTCTCGCCATTCATTGGCGAAATTCGAATTGATAATCCGCACCCTGGCGGAACTTGCCTTTTTGCCTGGCGCTTACACTTTCATAACAACTAGCGCCTTGAACTACGGTGCAGTTGCCAATTGAAGGTCGCTTATAACGCCGATGCAGCGCTTTATATTCAAACTTCGCTTTTGGCTGGATCATTTCGCTCAAGGCGCTGTGCGCTCAAGGGTAATGATCAGGCCTGATTTCAAAGTACTCAGATAAAGCCCTTCACGTTGTCGGCTGAAGAACTGGATTCTTGAGCCTTCTTTGCCGGTAATCGACAGGCCGTCAGGGTCCGTAAACCAGCCGATCGGCGTTTGTTCCAGCCACGCGCCGAGACAGTCGGCGCCTTCACCCAACGTCTGGTTCGTGCGCAACTCCACCGTGCAGGTGTTCGAAGGTTTGTCCTGTTGCTTTTGCGCTTGCCGATCATCGCCTGCCGCGGACAATGTCGCTTGCCACTGCCCGGCAAATACCGCCGGCTCTTCCAGTCTGAGGCTGCTTGCCATGCTCGTTTCTCCTGAAACCATGATGAACGCCGCCGTTAGCCACGCCCCCTGCCTTGTAGGTAAAAGCTTTACTGATCATGGGAATAATCGCTCCGGCGTGTAGCCTTGCTTACAGTCCGGCACGATGCAAGCGGACAAAGCGGCGCATGACGCGCCGCTTTGCCCTTTTACATCACGCCACGATGTCGCTGGTGGCTGCCTGGCCAACGGTGCTGACGATGAAGTCAGCCACGCCGTGCCCGGAAAAGTCCACCGACAACAGGCTGTTGCCGCCCGACGAGGTCAGCACCGCATCGCCGGCCGCACCGGTGAAGCTGTTGACGAAGTGCAGGCCTGCGCCGTTGGTGATGCCGGTCAGGTCGATCTTGTCCAGACCGCTGACGAAATCGAGGATCTGATCGATCGCCCCCGGCTTGGAATCGGAACTGGCCGCGAACACAAACGTGTCGGAACCCGAACCGCCCCACAGTTTGTCGGCACCGCCCGCGCCATAGAGGATGTCGTTACCGGCACCGCCCTTGAGCTCGTTGGCCACACTGTTGCCGATCAGCAAATCACTGCCGGAACCGCCAATGGCATTCTCGATGATCGCGCCTTTGGCAATCGACACGTTGCCGACCAGACCGCCAACGTCGGAGAACGAGGCGTCATTGAGGTTGATTTTCTGGTTCTGCGTGAAGCCGGAGAAATCCAGCGTGTCTTTACCGCCCGCATCCCAGACGGAGAACACCACTTTGTCGCTGGACGACGAAGCGCTGAGGAAATCGCGCCCGGTGTTGGAGTTGAACCCGTAAGTGCTGTCACCGGTACGGGTGTTCATGTTGGCGCCGTAGAGCTTCTGGATGGCGGCGATATCGTCCATCAGCGGCCCGGAAGAATACGCTTCCACCCCGCCCTTGCTGAAGTTCTGACTGGTATTGCTTTCGCTCCAGTAACTCATGACGCTGTAACCGCGGGTGTCTTGCCCGTAGGTCGCATCGTTGTAGGTCGGGTTGCCGTTGCCGGCGTTGTAGTCACCGGGGTGCGCAAGACCGAGGGTGTGACCGATCTCGTGGGTCAGGGTCTGACGGCCGTAGTTGTTCAGGTCCGGGTTTTTGTTCTGCGTATAGCCGCTGTTGATCAAGTACCACGAAGTACCGTCATAACCGGCACCGGTCCCCGGCAAATAAGCGAACGCCGCAGCGCCATCCTGACCACCGCTGTAATTGCCAAAGGTCATGTGCCCGTCACCGCCCGAGGCTTTCTCGGTGAAGGTGACGTTGGCGACATCGGCCCAGGACTGCATGGCCAGCTTGGCCTGAGCCTGCTGCTGCGCACTGAACTGACTGAAACCGCTGATCCCGTGCTTGTTCATCGTACTGAACGAGGCCGAGGTCAGGAACGTATAGGTCAGCTCGATCTTGCCGCTGCCGTCCTTGTCCTGATAGGCCGCACCGTCACGCAGTAACTGCGTAGCGGCCTGGTCGACGGAAAAGGAGGGTTTGCCATTGACCGTGAGATTACCGCCACGATCGTATTGATGGCTGAAGCTGTTGATCTGGTTGTACGCCGAACTGAAGGCGGCCAACTGAAATGCCTGCTCGGCGGCATCAACAGCATTGGTTTTGACTTTCGACATAAACACACTTCCTTGTTAAGCAATGGAACAGTTTTTGTCCGATAGGACGATCCCTGGCGAGATCGTCCTATCACTCGCCCAATGAAGGCGTAAGAAACCTGACACAATTTGAAATCTGCCGTAAAGGATTTTTTTGAGATCAAATCGGGCTGTTTCGCAAAACTGCCGTAAACAAAGCGTGCGGGGTCAAAAGAATGTTTTAGTTGCGGAGCTTCTGCCTAATTGTCTGACGATTTTCTATTTGAATATTAAATAAGGGTAAGTTGTTTTTTGTTAGGCGCGTCTCACTTTCCTGCATTTGACTTGTGCGATGCCAGTGTATTGATATCAACCAGTTAAACGCTTAAAAGCATTGTGGGAGTGATCTCGCTCGCGAAGGCGTCAGATCAAACAACATTGATGCTGAATCACAGACCGACTGCGCGAGCAGCTCACTCCCACGGTTTTTTCGTTCGGACAAATCGATCAAGGCGCGCCGATGTCGTAGATCACATCAACAGCATATTGGTTTGCGCCAATGGTGATCGTTTCGAACTTGAGCGAGCCATTGATACGATCATTTGCTTGTCTCTGGAGCTTCACCAAACCTGACTCAGCGCGAAAATAAACGTCCGGATTACCATATTTGGTATAGCTGAGATGGAGGATTTCCGGATCGCCCACCTTGAAATCACCACCCGGTTGCGAAGCGCTCGAAAGCTGTAACCCGATCGCGACCTGTTCGCCTGGCGCTTCTGGATCGCCCACGACGCCATGAAAGCGCAATGTACCTTGCTGTGTATCACGCCAAATCCAAGGATCCTTGAAGTCGTGAACGTTTCCCGTCTTCAGGTTTTTCACCTTCCCCTTGATCGTGCCTGAAACCTCTCCTTTTTGGCCTTCATGGCTAACGGGTGATTCAGAAAAAATTTCGAGCTTAGACATTTTCCTTTTCCTTTTCTTTTCGAAGACCGGTGCGATCTTCGTTTTTTCATTAGAAAGGAAAATGATCCAGCTGAAACCTGTCAGATATGACAGGTATAAAAACAGATTACGTTATTCCAATACCTCCAAAAGCAAGCTGGCCGGGCTGCGTGCCCGGCCAGCTGATCAACTCCCGGTACGAATCTTGTTCCAAACCCGCGTACGAATCCGGTCAATATTCAACGGCATCGCCTCCAGCGCAAACAGCTTGCCCATCATCTCCGGACTCGGATAAACCTTGGTATCGTTCCTGATCGCCGGATCAATCAACCCATCCGCCTGCTCATTGCCATTGGCGTAATGCACGTAATTGCTGATCCCGGCCATCACCTCCGGCCGCAACAGATAATTCATGAACGCATACCCGGCCTTCTCATCCGGCGCATCAGCCGGCATGGCGACCATGTCAAACCAGATCGCCGCGCCCTCCTTGGGAATCGCATAACCAATCTCGACGCCGTTCTTCGCCTCTTTCGCGCGGTTCTCCGCCTGCAAAATGTCCCCGGAGAACCCCACCGCCACGCAGATATCGCTATTGGCCAGATCACTGGTGTATTTCGACGAATGGAAATAGCTCACATACGGCCGGACCTTCATCAGCAACGCTTCGGCTTTTTTATAGTCCTCGGGATTCTTGCTGTGGTGCGGCAGCCCCAGATAATTGAGCGCCGCCGGCAGCAATTCCGGACCGTTGTCGAGAATCGCCACCCCACACTTCTGCAGTTTCTCCATGTTCTCGGGCTTGAAGATCAGATCCCAGGAGTCCACCGGTGCATTGTCGCCCAGCACCGCTTTGACCTTGGCGATGTTATAGCCGATGCCCGTGCTGCCCCACAGATACGGAAAACCGTGTTCGTTGCCCGGGTCATTGGTCTGCAGCGCCTTGAGCAGCACCGGGTTGAGATTCTTCCAGTTCGGCAACTGGCTCTTGTCGAGCTTCTTCAGCGCCCCGCCCTGAATCTGCCGGGCCAGGAAGTGGTTGGACGGAAACACCACGTCGTAACCGGATTTCCCGGTCATCAACTTGCCGTCGAGGGTTTCGTTGCTGTCGTAGACGTCGTACGTCACGCCGATGCCGGTGGCTTTTTCAAAGTTCTTGGTGGTGTCCGGCGCGATGTAGTCAGACCAGTTGTAAACCTTGACCGTTTCCGCGGCCTGAGCAAGGGAAACGGCGAGCATCAGCGGTGCCAGAGCGAGGGTCTTGCGGATCATGGATCGATTCCTGTGTGGGTTGTCTTTCTTGTTGGCAGGCAATCAAAGGATCAAATAATCAGAAAATCAGCACGTAGCTCTTGCGCACGGTTTCCTGGATATCCCAGATACCGAGCGTGTTGGCCGGCAACATCAGTGCGTCGCCACCTTGTATGTGCAGGGTTTCGCCACCGCCGTCGGGGGTGAACGTGCAGCGTCCGGAAATGAAATGGCAGAACTCCTGCGCGGTGATCTGCCGGCGCCAGCGCCCAGGCGTGCATTCCCAGACCCCGGTTTCGACGCCATCGTCGCGCTCGACGCTGGTGGTCGAGGCGATCGCGACGGGCTCGCCGAGGGGCACGGCCACCGGGCTGGATTCGTCGAGTTGCAACGTGGCGGTGTTCTTGAACTGGGTGATGCTCATGGGCTTACCTGCTTGTGGAAATGAACGACATTCAATGCATGAACCCTTCCATGAAACCGGCGACCCGGCTGGCGAGTTTGCGCCGCCACGGCGCAGTGGCAGGATTGGCCAGAGTCTGGTCTTCGTGGACGAAGCTTTTGATGATCGCGTTGTAGCCGAGCCAGCGGCAGGGCTCCGGCTCCCAGGCGCGCAAGGCGTGAATGCCGCCGTCCGCCAGCACCCAAGGCTGATGGACGAGGTCGCTGTCGCGCTCGAGAATCAGATCGGCCAGGGTCCGGCCACCGAGATTGCTGGCGCCGACGCCCTCCCCGCCATAACCGCCGGACAGCGCGATGCCGTTGGCGCGGTCGCACAGCATGTGCGGTTTGAAATGTCGCGACATACCGAGATTGCCGCCCCAGGCGTGGGTGATCTGCACGTTTTTCAGCTGCGGAAACAGTTCACCGAACAGATAACGGCGCAGTTCGACTTCATCACGGCTCAGATCGAAGTTGTGGCGCAACTTGCCGGCGAACTGATAGCCGCCGCGCGCGCCGAAGATCAAACGGTTGTCGGCGCTGCGCTGGCCGTAAGTGACTTGGCGGCTGAATTCGCTGAAGGCCTGACCGCGATTGAGGCCGATCTCGTCCCAGGTCGCTTGCGACAGCGGCTCGGTGGCAACGATCAGGCTTTGCACCGGTAACTGATAGCGGCCCAGCGGTGGCAACGTAACCGAATAGCCCTCGACGGCCGGCACGATCCAGCGGCTGCGCACACTGGCCTTGGCCGTGCGCAAACTGCCGGACTGCCATTGCGTAACCGGGCTGTTTTCATAAATCTTCACGCCCATGTCCTGCACGGTGCGCGCCAGCCCCCGCACCAGTTTCGCCGGGTGAATGGTCGCTACATGAGGCGCGTAAATGCCGCCGTATGGCTTGGCGATGCGGATCTGCTGCGCCAGTTGTTCCGGGCTGAGCCAACGGTAATCGTCGTCAGTCAGGCCTTGGGCGTGCAGTTTTGCCAGATAATCGCGCAGGTTCGCTTCTTGCTCCGGATAACGTGCCGCGCAGTACAGCACCCCGCCCTTGCGATAATCACAGTCGATACCCTCTTGTTCGAGGACGATTTCGACCTCATCGGGGATACTGTGCAGCAGATCGAATGACGCCCGGCGCTGCTGTGGCGACAGTCCGGCGAGCAAGCGATCCTCGCCGAGCAGGTTGCCCATCAGCCAGCCGCCGTTGCGCCCGGATGCGCCAAAACCGGCGGTTTGCGCTTCGACAATCGCAATATCGAGGCCCGGTGCGTGTTTTTTCAGGTAATAGGCCGTCCACAGCCCGGTGTAGCCAGCGCCGATGATCGCCACATCGACGTCCAGGTCCTGCTCCAGCTCAGGCCGCGCGGTCAGCGGCTCGTCGAGCTGGTCCATCCATAAACTGATCGTGCGCCACGCCGGCATGCCAGACTCCGCCACTGAAAACCTTCGATGGCGTCGATCCTAGTGGCAGTCCTTAGCCAATGTCTTGCGCGCGTGCCCGCAAAGAAATTTGTTTGACGTAGGCCTTGGGCGATTGGCCGGTGTGCTGGCGGAAACAGCTGTAAAACGCCGACAACGAATTGAAACCGGCGGCAAACGCCAGTTCATCGATGCGCAGCGGCGGCACCGCGCTGTCGAGCGAACGCAACAAATGCTGCAGGCGCGCCTGATTGACGTAGCGGTAGAAGCTTTGCCCGAGCACTTGATTGAGCAGATAGGAAATCTGGTTGCGACTGTAGCCGCACTCCTTCGCCACCCGCTGCAAATCGAGTTCGGGATCAAGGTACGGCTGCTGCTTTTCGAAGTACTGCTGCAGGTCTTCGGCCATGAAGCTCAACTGGCGTGGCGACAGGCCCAGGCGACTCGCTGCCGGGCGCTGACTCGCCGAGGCAGTGCCATCCGTTTGCGTGCGCAACAGCGAGGCATATTCATTGACGCGCCAGATCAGCCCGTCCCTGACGGTAATCGCTTCGCTCGAGCGGAACGACACCAAGCCATCACCACCGCGCAAGGTCACTTCGTATTGAATGAACGCAGTGTTGCCATCGACGCGAATGCGGTCGCAATGCTCAAGCAGCTCGTCGGATTCTCGCGGCATGCTGACGCGCACGTATTCACGTAACTCATTGCGGCCGAGCACGCGGTTCTGGAAAAAATCGTTGTATTGGATATCGGCGTGATACAACGCCATGACGCTGTCCAGGTCGCGATGTTTCCAGCTCAGGTGGTAGCGCATGACCGTGGCAGCCGTGGCCTGCGTCTGTTCGGGGCCGTCGTCATCAGCGTGCATAGAAGGCTCGAAAAAAAGAACCGAGCTTGCCCAAGATCGGCATTGGCGGCAACGAAAAATCAGTGATGGCCATTTGGCGATTACCTGACCTCACGTGATCTACATCAAAAAAATCGCTGCAATCGCTAAACGGACTGAAAATTCTCACGAGAATTTCACAACTGGATGCTACTTTTAATACCTGTCACCGGTTGAGCCAATGAAGGCTCTTCCCACCTAACATGAGCAAACGGAAGCGCTCGATGAAGAAGGCGGGCAACATATGAATAAAGGGTCTAGCAAAGTCACGTTCCCCAATGCATGCCAACTGATGCGCTGGCATTTTCACCCCATGGGTTTCGAAGCAACGATGGACGCGCCAGGCAGCATGGTCGCCCGTTTGTTCGATCGCGCCAATGGGGAAACCATGATTGCCATCGCCGGTATTCCCTGCGCGACGGTCATGAATGCGGCAGATGTGGAACGAATCATCGAGGCTGTGGAGGATGAGCTGGAAGCTTTCATTCCTCCAGAGTCTCTCAGGAATTACGCCTAGCCTGTTGATATATAACGAAAAAAGCCCGCAGTGTGCGGGCTTTTTTGTGCTCAGGTGGTTTGTCTCGTTTTGCGATGATCGGCGAAGAACGGTTTGTTGCCCGGCACCCTGTCTGACGCCCGTGGCATGTTCGCCGCTTGCCCTTCCTGGGGCTCAACGTACCAGTAGCAATGGCTGACGGCACGGGTAATACCGACGTAGGCCAAGCGCAGGATTTCGTCTTTTTGCGCGCTGTCGTACGGCTCGCTGTCCCCAGACTTGCCCAGCCCGGCCATGCGGTAAACCTGATTCTTGTAGGGCGAACTGGTCAGGTGCTGGCAATCGCCCAGCAAGAACACCGCATCGGCCTGCAGGCCTTTGGCGCTGTGGAAGGTCAGTTGTTTCAGTCGTCGAGCTTCGTATGGCAAGCTCGAATCTACATTAACTACAGGCTGAATATGCTCTGCTATCAATGACTTATCGCTGCTTTTTCGATAAAGCATCAAGATCGAATGACCTTGGCGATAGTGCTCGGACAAGCGTTCAGCCAGTGCCTGATCGTCACGCTCGAGAACGTTGACCGCTTGTAACGGCTTGGGGGAACCGCTGGCCTTGGCCTTCTTGCCGGGAATGGCCGGCGCCGCGCGAACGATATGCTCAGCGGCGTCGATGATGTGTTGGTGGCTGCGGTAATTGTCGCTCAGCATCACCCGTGTCGTGCTCGGCGACGGGAATTCCTTGTCGAACGCCATGAAGTAACTCGGCGAACTGCCGCGCCAGCCGTAGATCGACTGCCAGTCATCGCCAACGCACAGCAACGACGAACGCTGCGCGCCGCGCCCAACGTGCATGGCCGGGCCTCGGCTGCGGATTTCGGCGAGGCTTGCGCGTATCCACGAGACAATTTGCGGCGAAACGTCCTGAAATTCGTCAATCATCAGGTGCGACAGCGGCCTAAGCAGCTCATCGCTCAATAACTTGAGATTTTCTGGTGAGTGCTCGCTGAACAGCGCGAACATTCGGTTGTAGGTCATGATCGGCGGTTTCTGATCGAGCAAATGATCTTCGAAGGCGCGCCAGAACAGACTCAGCGCCTCGAAGAAAAACCGGTCCGGGTCGTCCTTGGCGAAACTCATGCGGCCGACGGCGTCAGGCACATCCAGCCCCAGGTTTTCGATAAACCCGGCCGCGCCAACAAAGCAATCGAGCAACGGCGCCGAAGCCAGCTCACCCTTGACCTTGTAATCAAAGCCCGGCCCGGCGCTGGCGTCCCCGGCCAAGGTTGCCAGAACGCGCTTCGATGATTCGTAACTATCCAGCCATATCAATGGCTTACGACAGAAAGCTTGAAACAGGGTGCGCTTGACTGCCCACTCTGCGCGCACGCTGAGCTTGGCGTTTGGCCGGGAAAGCTGCGGGTTCTCACGCTGATCGAAACCCAGCACCACCCACGCGTCCAGGCTCGGGATGTAGCCGTGACTGTGGAATTTCGCACCATTGATCTCGAACGTTTGCCGATTCGGCTCGATGCCCTTGATCGGCCACGCACCGGCGCGGAACCACAGGTCCTCGATCACATCGCACAATTCTTCATCACGCCGCGATGCCAGCTCCGTTACCGCGACGCGCTTCTGCACGTCCGGGTGATCGCGCTCCAGCTCCTTCAACTGCAAGCCGGCGCGGGACAACGGCTGAATCAACTGACGAAAACGCTCGTCTTCGTTAAACAAGCGGTAATAGCAGGCATTGAGCTGCTGGCGCTGCGCGTCATTGATCCGCAGGTCAAACGGGTTGCTGTCGACTTCTTCGGCAGCGCCCTGCGCTCTTTCACTGAGATTCTCGAAAGCCTGCAGACGCTCGAAACCCGGCAGGCTGCGCACCATCGGCAAAATGCGCGAATGGAAGGTACGGACCAGTTCTCGCGCCTGGTGCAGGCTCACTGCCTGACCCCAGAGTGCGAACAATTCAATCAGTTTTTTGATGAAATCCTTGCGCGACTCGCGGGTGAACGTCACCACAGTCATCGAATCCAGCTCGAAACCCAGATAATGCGTGAGCAGCAAAATACGCAGCACCAGCGTGGTGGATTTACCCGCGCCAGCCCCGGCGACCACTGAAGTCGACGGCGTTTCGCTGAAAATCATTTTCCATTGCGCGGTACTCGGCTGCGCGTGAGCAGGCAACAGACGCGCAACATCGGCTTTCATGCGCTTTTTCAGTTCGGCCGTCAGTGGCAGGCGCCAATCATCGAACAAATGGTTGTCGACGCTGGGCGGGCGATGCTCAGTGTTGCGACTGTCACGAATCAGCAGCACCTGCCGCCCTTCCTCCAGCCCTTCGAGCTTGCCTTGTTTAAAACCGTAATCAACACCGGCGGTGTGCCCGCTGCGAAAGCCATCCGCTTGCCCATGCAACCAGGACGCACGATGCTGCGCGCGCAAACGGGTCAAGCCATGGCCGAAGAACCGCGCCGCCAGGCGTTTGAACCAGGGCATCTCGGCCAGTGGACGAAGTTCGGGAGGGAGATCGGGGGTGTGTTGCGCCACGCAGACGGCTCCAGTGTGTGAGGCTGAGGCGGCTATGGTGTCTGGATTCGCCGTTCGTTTCTAGCGAAATGCTTATGGGTCATCGGTTTAGGCGATGAAATGAAAGTCGGGTGAGATGTTTTCTTCTCCCCTTTCATCAACCTATTCGATAGTAATGCCGCATTTTTTACGCTTTTTATCGATAGTTAACGGGTAGATGATCGCCGTCATAAACCACCGGTTTGCCCCTGTGACGAACCTATTGCGGAGACGATCATGCTTGAACTCAGACCTTTCAAATCGCTGGGCGCAGCCAATCATGGCTGGCTCGATGCCCACCACCATTTCTCGTTCGCCGAGTATTACGACCCGCAACGCATGAACTGGGGCAATCTGCGCGTCTGGAATGACGACGTGATCGCCGCTGGCAGCGGTTTCCCGCAGCATCCGCACCGCGACATGGAAATCATCACGTATGTGCGTGAAGGTGCGATCACCCACCAGGACAACCTGGGTAACAAGGGCCGCACCGAAGCGGGTGACGTGCAAGTCATGAGCGCAGGCACCGGCATTGCGCACAGTGAATACAACCTCGAAGCCAAAGACACGCGGATCTTCCAGATCTGGATTCTGCCGACTGAAACCGGTGCGCCGCCGTCCTGGGGTGCCAAACCCTTTCCGAAAGGCCAGCGTGAAGGTTTTGTAATCTTGGCCAGCGGCAAGGACGGCGATGATCAGAGCCTGCGAATCCGCGCCGATGCGCGTCTGGTTGCAGCGAATCTCAAAGCCGGCGAAACCGCGGAATACCGTCTGGATGAAGGGCGCCGCGCGTATCTCGTCCCGGCAACCGGGGTGATTGAAGTCAATGGCTTGCGTGCACAAGCTCGAGACGGCGTTGCTGTTGCGCAGGAGCAAGTGCTGACGGTGACTGCGGTTGAAGACAGTGAAATCGTTCTGGTGGATCTGGCTTAACAGTCCTCGCTCGTTCAGCGCCGCATTACCAGGTCGAAGAATGCCTGAAGCCACCCACATTCAGTCCCCTCTCCCTTTGGGAGAGGGCCAGGGTGAGGCCGCTTCAGCCTCAGCCTTGAATAGCGGACAAAAAAAGGGGCAACCATCACGGCTGCCCCTTTTCCACATCTTGGCGAACATCAACGGCTGGAAATAGCCCCATCCACCAATGCCTGCGCTTCAACCACCAGTTGTTTAAGGTGGTCATCACCGATAAAGCTCTCGGCGTAAATCTTGTAAATGTCTTCGGTGCCGGACGGGCGCGCGGCGAACCAGCCGTTCTCGGTCATCACCTTCAGACCTCCAATCGCCTGATCGTTGCCCGGTGCGTGGCTGAGGATACTCTGGATCTTCTCGCCAGCCAGTTCAGTCGAGGTGACTTGCGCCGGCGACAACTTGCTCAGCAGCGCCTTCTGCTCAGGGTTGGCCTTGGCATCGACGCGCACCGAGAACGGTTCGCCCAGCTCATCGGTCAGCGCCTTGTACGCCTGGCTCGGATCGCGCCCGGTGCGCGCGGTCATTTCAGCGGCGAGCAGCGCCGGAATCAAACCATCCTTATCGGTGCTCCACACACCGCCGTCCTTGCGCAGGAACGACGCACCGGCACTTTCTTCGCCGCCGAAACCCAGCGAACCGTCGAACAGCCCTTCGGCAAACCATTTGAAACCGACCGGCACTTCATACAGGCGACGACCCAGACGCTGGGCGACGCGGTCGATCAGACCGCTGCTGACCACGGTTTTACCCACGGCGGCATCGGCGCGCCATTGCGGGCGATTCTGGAACAGGTAGTCGATGGAGACCGCCAGATAGTTGTTCGGTGCCAGCAAACCTCCGGAGGGCGTGACGATGCCGTGGCGGTCGTGATCCGGGTCGCAGGCAAACGCCACGTCGAAGCGCTCTTTCAGGCCGATCAGGCCTTGCATCGCGTGGCTGGAGGATGGGTCCATGCGAATCTGGCCATCCCAGTCGACGGTCATGAAGCGGAACGTTGCATCGACCTCCTTGTTCACCACTTGCAGATCCAGACGGTAATGCTCGGCAATCGCCGACCAATAGCGCACCCCTGCTCCACCCAGCGGATCAACGCCCAGACGTAGACTGGCGTCACGAATGGCGTCGAAATCGATCACATTGATCAGGTCGGCAACGTAGGTGTTGACGTAGTCGTGACGATGGGTGGTGCTGGCCTTGAGCGCCTGCTCGTAGCTGATGCGTTTCACACCTGCCAGTTTGTTGACCAACAATTCGTTGGCCTTGGCTTCGATCCACTTGGTGATGTGGGTATCAGCCGGCCCGCCATTGGTAGGGTTGTACTTGTAACCACCGCTTTGAGGCGGGTTGTGCGACGGCGTGATAACGATGCCGTCTGCCAGGCCCGAGGTGCGGCCACGGTTGTAGCAAAGAATGGCGTGGGAAATGGCCGGTGTCGGTGTGTATTCATCGCCTTCGGCGATCATCACCGTAACACCGTTGGCTGCCAGAACTTCCAGCGCGCTGGCACCGGCCGGGGTCGACAGTGCATGCGTGTCGATGCCGACGAACAATGGCCCGGTAATACCTTGCGCTTCGCGGTACAGGCAGATCGCCTGGCTGATTGCCAGAACGTGCCATTCGTTGAAACTCAAGTCGAACGAGCTGCCCCGGTGTCCGGAAGTACCGAACGCCACACGCTGAGTGGAAATCGACGCGTCGGGCTGTCCGGTGTAGTAAGCCGTCACCAGTCGCGGGATATCGACCAACAGTTCTGCCGGTGCCGGTTTGCCCGCAAAAGGACTGAGTGTCATGCAAAACCTCTGAAATGGAGTGATTCAGGAATAGAGCGCAGTTTACTGGCAGTTTGACCGTAGTGCGACGGGATCTATCCGGGACTCTTCCGATGTTTTTTAACGTCACTCCCTGGGCGCCAGGCGTAACGCATCGCCTAGCAACCCGACCACATCGGCCAGCTCACGCTCACCATGACTCAGCGGACTCAAGCGCAGGTTCTGCTTATGCAAACCCTGCAGGCTGAACAGCTCGCCCGGCGCAATGACGATCTGTTGCCGGAGCAGGCGCTGGAACACCTGGGCCATGTTGACCGGCCGCAACGAGCGCACCCATACCGTCGCGCCGCCATCCGGCTCGACAACCTGCAGCGCATCACCCAAGCGATCACGCAGCAATGCAATCAAAGGCGTGCGTCGCTCCTTGAGCATTCTTCGCAAGATCGACAGATGCTGGTCCAGCCGACCGCCTCCCAGCAGCCTGGCAATGGCTTTTTGACGAATGGGCGACAGGCGAAACGCGCGCAATAGAAAATGCCGCTGTAACTCGTGGCGCCAGTGCCGCGATAACAGATAGCCGAACGGTGCCTCGGCGCCGATGAATTTTTCGAACGTTGAAAACACCAGTAACCGTTCAGGATCGAGCCAGTCGCGCAAGGACTGGGCACCCTCCCCGTCGTGCAATTCGCTATAGCAATCGTTTTCCAGCACCCAGGTGCCATGCAGCGCCAGCAAATGCGCAATGGCCTGCTGGTTGTTCAACGGTCGCAGACTACCGCGCGGCATGCTCAGAGCAGAAGACACCAGCATCAAGCGCACCGACTCGTGTGTGAGCAGCGACTCAAGCCGTTGCGAATCCACCTGTCCGTCCGCAAGCAGCGGCAACTCGATGACATGCACCTGGGCTGCGTCGAGAAGACGCAGGATCACCCAATCACATGGCGATTCAACCACCACGGTGGCGCCGCGCAATTGCAGCACGGAAATCAGTATTTCCAGCACCCCGCGCAAGTCGGCACCAATGTAGACGTCCTCCGCGCCCCAATAATTGGACGTGGAGGTGGTGTAACGCGCGGCCAACACCGTACGCAGCTCCAGCTCGCCGCAAGGTTGCACCAACGAAGACGGATGGCGCGGATACTGGCGCAACAATTCGCGTTCCAGCATCAGCAACGGACTGTCCAGTGGCTGCAATGACGCCGGGTCGTCAGCGCTCAGCACGCACATGCCCGGGCGTCGGGCGTTGACGTAGACCGTTTCGAGCAAATCCTGACTGCTATGAAGCGAATCCACATCGTGTAGCACTTGTGCGTAGTATCCGGATTTGGCGATCGAGTAGACCCGCCCTTCTTTTTCGAGAAGCGAATAGGCGTACTGCACTGTCGAGATCGAGACGCTGAGCCGGTCCGCCAGTTGTCGCAGCGAAGGCAAACGTACGGCTGGCCCCTTTCCGGCCTCGTCTATCAACAATGTCAAATATCGATAAACCGCCTGATAAACGAAGTCGTTTTCCCTCGACGCTTTCACAATCCCGTATCCGTGGGCACCCATTCAATTCCAGGCAAGGGGCTCATGATCAGCCTTCTGCCGTGCGATCGGCTGCTGGTCGTGCATGCGCGCACTGTTCGTCTGCATGCGACTCGACGTGGTTCGCCACAGACATGCAAAGCGGGCCCATTGCATACAAACGCACTATCAACCTGAGCGGCAGCCCACTGACATCGGTCATCCATTTCACGACCTGTTCCGGGGCGTGCAGGCCTTGCATCGCCCGATGCAGATCCGGGATAGCTACCAGCATGCCCGGGTGGCAATGGCGCAAAAAGCGCTCAAGGCCGGCACCGCCATCGATGAACGGAGCGAACAGCAAGCATGTCAGTTGTATCTGGTTCAACTCGAAACTGGACTGCAAGGCGCACTCCGCCTGTGCACGCAACTGATCCAGTTCACGCAGGTCGCCGAAGACGGCCAGCAGCTGCTCACAAACGGATTCAGGAACCTGCTTCTGCCGCATCGTCAGCAGGCTGCTTGCCAGGTAGTCGCTGACACCCTCCTGATAGGTCCGGTCCTCGATGAGCTGCGCGTGCAAACCGCACAAATGCGCCGCCACCACAGACTCGACATGTTCGTCGTCGCTTTGGTAAAGCGTCATTTCATCAACCTGGAAGCCGAGAAAATCGCTGAGCAACGGCCAGCGTTCCTCAAGCTTGCCGACGATCATGTCGTGGATATTGATGAAACCGGTGCGCCGACAGGCTTCGAACTGACCTTCCGGGCGCCACATCACTCGCTCGTCCTCGGGATAAAACTCACGGTAATAATCACCGCCCAGCGCATCGAGCAGCGCAAACAGCCTCTCGAAGCCGACCGTGCTCACCTGCGGCCCCGCAATCCCGGCCTTCTGCACGGCGCGGTCGAGCCCCTTCAGAAAGTGTTGCTGACGGCGCTCCGGTTCGCTGCCGATCATGGCATCTACGCCGTGGTTCCAGCGCGCCACCTGACCATAAAACTCGGCGGTGGCCAGATAGACGTCGTCCCACAATTGCAGCGGTTCATTCCATGTCCGGCGGTGCCCGAGCAGCAGCAGGTTGAGACGGTTGGCCTCGCGTCCCGAATCGCTGATGGGCGTCTGATGATCAAACGGAATCACCTCGCGGTTATCCACCATCACCAGCTCCACACGCGGATCGTCATACAGAAACAAGGCGCTATAGCTGCGGTGCAGGTTCTGCAGTGACGCCTGGCTGTTGCCGTTCCAGCGCAGATTGGCCACCCGCAGCTGAAACGTCGCCGGCGAGCGGCCGGCAATGCTCAACTGTGCAGCACGCAACAAGGCCAGGGTGTAACAGCTGTCCCGCGACCCGGACTGGTTCACCAGCACCTTGAAATGACCGATGTTCTCCATGCCGCCGGCAGCCACCGCCAGCCGCTGGATCAGCAACTGCAGGGCAGTGCGTTCGGCACGTGAGAAAAAACTCAGCAAACGTTGCAACACTTGCTGATAGACATAGTTCATTGCTTGATCATGGATCGTGCTCATCGGTATTTACCCGGAATCGAAAGTTTCATGCAGCGCTAACGGAAAAATCCGTGACGCCACAATTCATCAATAAGTAATAGACGTTCAAATGCTAACACTTACAACTTTGAAGTTATTTGAAACACTTGAGCTGGCAAAACCCCGAGAATTGCCATTTTTCGGCGTCAACCCCCTGTATTTATTGGTTGATATTTTTCCGCTGAGCATCCTAGGAAATTTCCCACAGGGTCCGAAGGCAAGTGAGTACAAGAAAAAGAGAAGTAGTTTCCGAATGGTCTTACAGCAATTAAACAGAATCTTCCGCAAGCAACGGTTTTATACATTTGATAGCGCGCAGGACAAATTGAATGCACAGGCATGGCTCATTCCTTGAGATGAAAATAATCATTCAATTATCAGGGCTTACATAAGGATTAGAAGATACAGATCGAGGGTAAAAACCAGCTCAGTTGCTGAACCGATTCCAGGTGGGGATCAACACGCGCTGTTTTTTGAGGCGCGTGAGTAAACGCAGAAGGAGTCCGTGGGGCCACGGACTCCGAAGGCCAAGGTTTACGCAGGTTCGACTTGCAGTGCGACTCGCTCGCGGCAAGGGCATTCGTCCATGTAGCGATGTGCTTCGACGAACTCGTTGAATGCGAATACACGGGTTTTCAGCGGCAGCAGTACGCGATCAGCGGTGAGCTGGTTGATGTCACGCAGTGCACGTTGCAGGGCGACGTGGTCCTGGGTGATGCCCAGCTCGGGCTTGCCAGTGAAATTGCCGATGCAATGGACGAAGAACTGGATGTTCTTCTGAAATGCCGCACAGGCCGGGAACGGCGTCTGATTGCCGCCCTGCAAGCCATACAGCACCAGGCTGCCACGCGGTGCCAGCACATCGCCGAGCAGCGACATCTGCGGGCCACCCAGACCGTCGAACACGACATCGACGCCACGGTTGTCGGTGATCTTGTTGACTCGCATCAACAGATCTTCCTCTTCCGTAACGATGACTTTCTCTGCGCCAAGCGACAGCAGATACTCGCGTTCCTCGGCATTTTTGGTCGCGGCAATCACCCGCACACCCAGCGCCTTGCCCAGCTGGACAAAGGACGGACCGGCGCAATGACTGGCGTCGGTGACCAGGGCAAATTGCCCCGGCTTGACCCGTGCCAGATCGGCGTAGGCAAAATAGGCGATCAGCAGCGGCGTGTAATGCACGCTGGCTTCGATCGGGCTGAGGACATCCGGATAACGGGTCAGCGCGGTACGCGGCAGCACAATCGACTCACCGTAGACCGGATAGTCGTTGGGGCTTTCAGCCGGGAAACTGGCGACCTTGTCGCCCACGGACAGGTCTTCGACGTCGGCACCGACAGCGGTGACCACACCGGCCATCTCATGGCCAAGGCCCGATGGCAGACGCGCCTGGGACGAAGCCAGGTTCTGCCGCCAAAGGGTGTCATACCAGCTGATGCCGATGGCTTCGACACGCACCTGCACTTCGCCAGGACCTGGCTGAGCGGCCGCATGCTCTTCGCATTTGAGCACCTCGGCCGGACCAAACTTGTGAAAACGGATCGTGCGGGACATCGCAAACCTCGTCAAAGTAACCTCTAATGCCATGAACTCTATCTGGGCTTTGGACCCAAGACCATCAGTGGCTATTAATAGTCGACATGCCTGTCATTGATTCCGCAACAGAAGCGGCATTGGCAAAATCCATAAAAAAAGCGCTGCTGCCGTCTGGTAAAAGCTGAATTTTCCGGTGCAGAGTACCAGCCTTTCCCCGTAAGATTCATGCCGGCCATTGTTCTCATATGGCCGCTCTCGTCAAGCTTGATGACTCTGCCAGGACTCCAGATGAATCGTAATGACCTGCGTCGTGTCGACCTGAACCTGTTGATCGTATTCGAAACATTGATGCACGAACGCAGTGTGACCCGGGCGGCAGAAAAGCTCTTTCTCGGACAACCGGCAATCAGTGCGGCGCTGTCGCGCCTGCGCAGCCTGTTCGACGACCCGCTGTTCGTGCGCACCGGGCGCAGCATGGAACCGTCTGCCCGGGCGGTGGAAATCTTCGCCCTGCTCTCGCCGGCCCTCGACTCGATTTCCACCGCTGTCAGCCGCGCGGCGGAGTTCGACCCGGCCACCAGCACCTCGGTGTTTCGCATCGGTTTGTCCGACGACGTCGAATTCGCCCTGCTGCCGATGTTGCTCAAGCGCCTGCGCGCAGAAGCACCGGGCATCGTGCTGGTGGTGCGTCGGGTCAATTACATCCTGATGCCCGGCCTGCTGGCCTCCGGCGAAATCTCCATCGGCGTCAGCTACACCACCGACCTTCCGGCCAACGCCAAGCGCAAAGTCCTGCGCCGCAGCGCCCCCAAACTGCTGCGCGCCGACACCGTGCCAGGCCCGCTGAGCCTGGACGATTACTGCGCGCGTCCGCATGCGCTGGTGTCGTTTGCCGGCGACCTCAGCGGCTTTGTCGACGAGGAGCTGGAAAAACTCGATCGCAAGCGCCATGTGGTGCTGGCCGTGCCGCAGTTCAACGGATTGGGGACACTGCTGGCGGGCACTGACATCGTCGCGACCGTGCCGGATTACACCGCTGATGCGCTGACCGCCGCCGGTGGCCTGCGCGCCGAAGACCCGCCGCTGCCGACACGTACGTTTGAACTGCACATGGCCTGGCGCGGATCGCAGGATAATGATCCGGGAGAGCGCTGGTTGAGGTCGCGGATTCAGATGTTTTTTGGCGACCCTGACAGTCTTTAGGCGCCCTCGGACAGCCTGTTCATCTGACCATTTTTTAAACAATCCCAGCGCATTACCGATACCTGCTGCGCGCAACGATTTGAGGCGGATCGAGGCGGTCGGAAAAACCGGATCAAAGGTGCAACGCCGGTTTGGGCTGGTGAACGCCATGGCTAGAGGGAACGCGAACACGCAGGGCAATCAGCAACGCGGCCAGCAGCATCAGCACCGCTGCCGCTACGAATACGCCTGCGCTGCCACCGAGGCTGAACATCGCCCCACCCGCGGCGGCGCCCGTGGCGATGGCTGACTGCACGGAGGCCACTACCATGCCTCCGGCGCTTTCCGCCTGATCCGGTACCGCGCTGGCGACCCAGTTCGACCACGCCACCGGCACACCACCAAAGGCCATGCCCCAGACTGCCAGCAGCACCGCCTGCCCCGGCACCGAGGCCGGCAACAGCACCAACGCCAGTGCAGCAACACCGACCAGCGCGGGCATCAGCACCAGAGTGGCCAACGGGTGGCGCTCCAGCAGCCGGCCGGCCAACAGCGTGCCGACGAAATTCGCTACACCGAACCCCAGCAGCATCAGTGACAGCCCTTGCGAACCGATGCCGGTAGTCCCTTCAAGGAATGGCCGAACATAGGTAAACATCGCGAAGTGCGCGCTGTGCACCAGCACACAACCGAACATCCCCATGGCGATGCCTGGGCGCAGCAACACCTCGAAAACGGTGCGAAGTCTTGCGGGCCGCCGCGGCGCGAGTTTCGGCAGAGTGAGCGACTGGAAAGCCAGGGTCACCATGCCTACCGCCGCCGCTGCGAAGAACGCGCTGCGCCAGCCATACAGCCCGCCCAGATAGCTGCCCAGCGGCACTGCCACTACTGTGCCGATGGCGATGCCGCTGAAAATGATCGACAGCGCCCGCGGCAACAAGGCACTCGGCACCAAGCGCATCGCTACCGCCGCCGCCATGCTCCAGAATCCCCCAAGCGCAATGCCCAGCAAGATGCGCATCACTAACAGCACCGCGAAGCTGGAGGACACGGCGACCAAAAGGTTGGAAGCGACCATCAACATGGAAAAACCCAACAACACCCAACGTCGGTCGATGCCGCGGGTCAGACCTGGCACCAACAAGCCAGCGAACAGCGCCACCACGGCCGTCACCGTTACCGCCTGGCCAGCCAGCGCTTCGGACACGCCCAGCTCGGTAGCCATCAGCGTCAACAAGCTGGCCGGAAGGTACTCAGCGGTCAGTAATCCGAACACCCCCATTGCCAACGAGAAGACGGCCATCCACGCAGGTGCCGCAGGCTCTACGTCGGCGCTGACGCCGCAATGGCGGTCGGACACGGTGTTACATACACAGTCAGTCATTGCTCGGATCTCCCGTTCTTCATTTCGAGCCGCAGTCTAGGCGCCGAAAACCGGATGATCTATGATCCAAAGTCTCTACTTTTTGACTAAAACACCTGAACGATGACTGCCGATCAATTTGCCCTTTCCTCGGACCTCATCAACGAGCTGTTGCGCAGCATGCGCCTGCGTGGCGTTGACTACCGGCGTATCCAGGCGGGCTCGACCTTCGGTTTGGGCTTTGCGGAAAAACCCGGGCACGCTTGGTTCCACTTCATGGCCGTCGGCAATGCGGTGCTGCGAATGGAGGACGGCAGCACCTATGCGCTGTCTGCCGGCAATGCGGTGTTCATCTCCCATGGCGTAGCCCATCAACTGTTGTCCCATCCGGATGCGCCTGTCCAGGACATCGATCGTCTGGACGGTGCGCCCTTGGGTGACGCCGTCAGCGCGGTGGACACCGGAACCGATGCCAGCCCTGCCCCGAGCATTATTTTGTTCAGTGCTTGTATGGAGTTTGAACTGGGCAGTATCCATGGCCTTGGCAGGCTGATGCCGGGCTTGATGCTGATTGACGCCGGCGGCCAGCGCTATCCCGGGCTGGTGCCGATCCTGACCACCATGGAACGCGAGGTCAGCGCCGCACGCGTTGGCTACGCCGGTATCCTCGCGCGTTTGGCCGACGTGGTGGCTGCCATGGTCGTTCGCGGCTGGGTGGAGTGCGCCTGCGGGAATGCTTCTGGCCTGGTCGCCGCCTTGCGCGACCCCCGCTTGGCTGGCGCACTGCTTGCGCTCCATCAGCAACCGGGCCGCGACTGGACTGTTGCGCAGTTGGCAGAGCACTGCAATACCTCACGCTCGGTCTTCGCGGACCGCTTCCAGACGACCATTGGCATGGCCCCGCTGCGCTATGTCACCGAGCTGCGAATGCGGCTTGCAAGCCAGTGGCTGACTCTCGAAAGGCTACCGATTGAAGAGGTAGCGCAGCGTTTGGGCTATACCTCGCAGGCCGCGTTCAGTCGTGCATTCAAACGCATTACAGGCAAGACGCCTGGATTGAGTCGCAAGGTCAGGCAAGCCGAACGCAGGTAGTCGATGGCAAGCGCGAACAGGCGCGGGTACCCTCAAGCCTTGGCAGACGCCACCGCTGACCGCGACACATCACGAAAAGCAAACAAGAACACCAGCACCACCCCCAGCGAAAAGAACGCCGGAAACAGCCAGATACTCTGCCACTGATGCCCTTCAGGCGTGGCGTAATAATCGGAAACGTGCCCCGCGACCCAGAAGCCGATCAACATGCCAACGCCGTAGGTCGCCAGGGTGATCAGGCCCTGGGCCGAGCTTCTGTAGCGTTCAGGGGTTTTGGCGTCGGTGTAGATCTGCCCGGAGACGAAGAAAAAGTCGTAGCAGATCCCGTGCAGGGCGATGCCGGTGAACAGCATGAAGGCCAGGTCGGCGTTGTTGCCGTAGGCGAACAACACGTAGCGCAAGGCCCACGCCAGCATGCCCATTAATAAGGCGATCTTGATGCCGAAGCGGTGAATGAACAGCGGCAGCAGGAGCATGAACAGCACTTCGGACACCTGCCCGATGGCCATCTTCGCCGTGGGGTTGGTCATGCCGATGTCCGCCAGAAACGGATTGGCATTCTGGTAATAGAACGCCAGCGGGATGCAGATCAGGATCGAGGCGATGAAAAACACCAGATAGCTGCGGTCTTTCAGCAGGCCCAAGGCGTCGAGGCCGAGGAGCTGTTTGACACCGGTTCGGGTGTTCTCGGTTTTCAGCGGTGCGGTACGCGGCAGTGTGAAGCTGTAGACGCCCAGCACCAGCGAGGCCAGCGCCGCCATCAGGAAGGTGTTGCGCAGGCCGCCCGACGCGATCGCGGCTTTCGAGTCCCAGGCGAAGACGAAACTGATCACCACTCCGGCAACAATCCAGCCCACCGTGCCCCACACACGAATGCGCGAGAACTCCAGCGCCGGGTCGCGCATCTGCCGGAAGGCCACCGAATTGACCAATGCCAGCGTCGGCATGTAGATCATCATGTAGGCGAGCACGTAGGGATAGAACGCGGCAAAATCCGCCGCTCGGTAAAGCTGATAAAGCAATACCGCGCCCAACAGATGCAGCACCGCCAGAATGCGTTCAGCGTTAAAGAGACGGTCAGCGATCAGGCCGATCACGAAGGGGGCAATGATCGCGCCCCAGGATTGGGTCGAGAACGCCATGCCGATCTGGCTGCCGCTCGCGCCCAGTTGGCTGGAAAGGAAAGTGCCCAGGGTGACGAACCAGCCACCCCAGATAAAAAATTGCAAAAACATCATGGCGCTCAGGCGCGCGGTCATCCAGGTCATCACAGTCACCGTCTTGTTTTTATTGGAAGAAGCGGATGAAACTCAGGCGTCGGGCAAGCCGAGCAAGCGCCTGTTGGAAGCCACGTCGCTGGCCACGCTGACGAAATCGTCAAAGGCCTTCTGGCTTCGGGTAATCATGTGCTCGCGGATAAATGCAGCGCCCTCGGCAGCGCCTTGGGCGGAGTCTTTCAGGCAGCACTCCCACTCCAGCACGGCCCAGCCGCTGAACCCGTATTGGGTCAGCTTGCTGAAAATCGACTTGAAGTCGATCTGGCCGTCACCCAACGAACGGAACCGTCCCGGACGCTCCACCCAGCCCTGATAACCGCCATAGACACCGGAGCGCGCATCGGGACGGAACTCCGCGTCCTTGACGTGGAACATGCGGATACGTGAGTGATAACGGTCGATGAAGCCCAGGTAATCCATCTGCTGCAGCAACAAATGGCTGGGGTCGTAGAGGATGGCGGCGCGGGGATGATGATTGACGGCTTCAAGGAAACGCTCGAACGAGGCGCCGTCGTGCAGGTCTTCACCGGGGTGAATTTCGTAGCACAGGTCGACACCGGCCTCGTCGAAACAGTCGAGGATCGGCAGCCAGCGCTGGGCCAGTTCGGCAAACCCTTGCTCGACCAGACCGCTGGGGCGTTGCGGCCAAGGGTACATGTAGGGCCAGAGCAGAGCCCCGGAAAACGTGGCGTGTGCCGTCAGGCCCAGACGCTGGCTGGCCCGCGCCGCCAGCTTCAACTGCTCAATGGCCCACTCAGTACGCGCCCGAGGCTGGCCGCGCAAATGAGCCGGAGCAAAGTCATCGAACAGCGCATCGAACGCAGGATGAACCGCCACCAATTGCCCTTGCAGGTGCGTCGACAGCTCACTGATTTCCACGCCGGCGCTGGCGCACACGGCTTTCAACTCGTCGCAATAGCTTTGGCTTTCAGCCGCGCGTTGCAGATCGATAAAGCGTGTGCCCAGCGTCGGCAGTTGAATGGCGCTGTAGCCTTGGGACGCCGCCCATTGCGCGATATTGGCCAGGGTGTCGAATGGCGCGTCATCACCGATGAACTGCGCCAGAAAGATCCCCGGGCCGCGCAGGCCTTGGGCAACCGCAGCAGTTGCGGACACAGCGGACGGTTGCAGTTTCATACGTTGCACTCCAAAGGCGTCCATTTGGCATCGCTGTGGTGACTGGCAATGGCTGTTTCAATAAACGCCATGCCGCGCAGGCCCACTTCGATCCCCGGCACGCCAGGAGCGGCATGGTGTACGCCGCCTGCGCGGATGGCCTTGGCAAAGTCGCCGTACAGATTGGCCATCGCTTCCAGATAACCTTCGGGATGCCCGGCGGGCAGGCGCATACGTTGGGTCGCGGCCTCGCACAACCACGGCTGCCCGGTGCCGGAACGCAGGATGCGCATCGGTTGGTCGAGTGAGCGATGAATCAGGCTGGCGGGCTGTTCCTGGCGCCATTCGAGGCCGCCCTTGTCACCGTAGACCCGAATGCTTAGCGGGTTCTCCTCGCCGGCGCAGACCTGACTGGCAATCAACATCCCGCTGGCGCCCTGTGCCATCTTGAACAGCATCGCGGCGTCGTCATCCAGCTGACGACCCTCGACGTGCACACCGAGGTTGGCACACAGGTGAGTGATGGCTTGATCAGCGACAAACTCCGCCAGGGAAAACGCGTGAGTGCCGATATCGGCGATGCAGCCGCCCGCCCCGGACAACTCCCGCCGGCCGCGCCACTCGGCCTGCTTGTTGCCCTGCCCGGCCACATCCTGGCTGAGCCAGCCCTGAGGATATTCCACCAGCACCTTGCGCACGTTTCCTATGACGCCGTTGCGCACCATGTCCCGGGCTTGCCAGACCATCGGGTAACCCAGATAGGTATGCGCCAGGCCGTACAGTCCGGCGCTGCTGTTCAATCGAGCTTTGAGATCCTGCAGTTCCGCGAGGCTCAATGCCGCGGGTTTCTCGCTGAACACATGAAAACCTGCGGCCAGTGCTTCGCTGGCGACCGGTGCATGCAGATGGTTAGGCGTCACGATCACCAGCAACTCCACGCGCTCTTCGGCGGGTAGCGCACGCTCGGCTTCGAGCATCAATTGCCATGTGCTGTAACAGCGCGACTGAGGCAGGCCCAAGCGGATGCCAGTTCGCAGGTTGTTCTGCGCATCGCGACTGAAGGCTCCGCACACCAGCTCAAAGCGGCCATCGAGCCCTGCGGCCTGGTGGTGCGCTTGAGCGATAAACGAGCCCTCCCCGCCACCGACAAAGCCCATTCTTATTTTAGGTATCACTGTGTTCATCGCTGACCTTCTCTGTCCGGCGCGAATGGAAGCTGTTTCCAGCCAGATGTAACCGGTTACATTTGAGCAGGAATTTAGGCGCTCGGGCGTGAGCTGTCAAATCGATCATGACGCTCACAGGATTCAAGCGCAGGCAGACCTGCTGTAAGCTCGCCCGACGTTCAGTTCAGACATGAGGTGGTTTTGTCCAATATCCGTGAAGTCGCCCGGCTCGCCGGCGTTTCGGTCGCCACCGTATCGCGCACCCTGAAATCGCCCGAGCGTGTGCGCCAGGCCACCCGAGACAAAGTCACTGCTGCAGTCGAGCAAGCCGGTTATCGCCCCAACCTGATGGCCGTGCAGTTCCGCTCACGGCGCACCGGCAATCTGGTGATTCTGGTTCCAAAGATTGCCAACAGCTTTTTTGCCCGGGTGATCAGCGGCGCGCAATCGGCTGCCCAGGCCGCCGGTTACCGACTGCTGCTATGCGATACCCAGGGGCGCGAAGAGATCGAGCGCGAATTTGCCGAGCTGGTCTATGCGCATCAGGCCGATGGCGTGATTCAGTTGCGCGCCTATGACCCCTTCCCGACCGACAGCGCTGAGCCGCCGCCGATGGTCAACGCCTGTGAAGTCATCCAGGGCGGACGCCATCCCACCATCAGCCTCGACAACCATGCGGCTGCCAAGGCCATGACTGAACACTTGATCGGTTTGGGCCATCACCGGATTGGCCTGATCAAAGGCCCTCAACACAGCCCCCTTACCCAAGCGCGTGTAGCGGGTTATCAGGCGGCGCTGGCGAAGGCAGGCATCCCCAGCGACCCGGCAATTATTTGCCACGGCGATTTCAGCCTGCGCGCCGGCTACGACGGCACCGCCACCCTGCTGACGCTAAGCGATCGCCCGACTGCGCTGTTTTGTGAAAACGATGAGATGGCCATTGGCGCGCTCAAGCGCATCAAGGAAGCCGGCCTGCGGGTGCCCGAAGATATCTCGGTGGTGGGCTTCGATGATATTCCGTTGGCGCATTACTGCGATCCGCCCCTGACCACCATCGCCCAACCCGCCGAAGGTTTTGGACGCACGGCCGTGCAGATGTTGATCAACCTGATCGAGAAAAAGATCAATCCTGAGCAGCATGTGATTCTGCCTTTTGAACTGACGATACGTGAAAGTTCGGCTGCGCCTTCAGTCCGTCAGACCAGCTGAGTTACAGAGCCGATACAGCTTCCGCCGTCTGAATCACTTCCCGCCGGTCACATCCAGAAACGTACCAGTGACAAACGATGCCTCCGCACTCGCCAGCCAAAGAATGGCCCGCGCAACCTCCTCCGGTTGCCCGCCTCGGCCCATGGGGATCGAGTCCTTGACGCGATCGACGCGTCCGGGTTCGCCGCCACTGGCGTGCATGTCGGTGTAGATGTGGCCGGGGCGGATGCAGTTGACGCGTATGCCTTCTCGGGCGACTTCCTTGGCCAGGCCGATGGTGAAGGTTTCCAGTGCGCCTTTCGACGCGGCGTAATCGACGTATTCATTGGGGCTGCCGAGACGCGCCGACGCCGAAGACACATTGATGACCACGCCGCCCGGGCCGTTATGCCGGTGCGACATGCGCTTGATGGCCTGTTGGGCGCACAGGATCGGCCCGATGGCGTTGACCGCAAAGATGCGCTGCATCCGCGTGAAGTCGAGGTCTTCAAGACGCGATTGCCTGGCCAGCATCCCGGCATTGTTGACGAGCACGTCGATGCGTCCGAAGGTGCGGTCGATGGCCGCGAACAATTCGGCGACCTGTCCGGGATCGGCGCTGTCAGCGCGCACCGCCAACCCCCTGCGCCCCGCGGCTTTCACATCTTCGATCACCGTTCGCGCCGCAGACTCGTTGGCCACATAGCTGATGGCGACGTCATAGCCCTGGGCGGCGGCGAGGCGGGCCGTAGCGGCACCGACTCCGCGGCTGCCACCGGTGATCAGAATCAACGGTGCCTGCGAGACTTCATTCATGAACCTGGCTCCTGAACAGTCGGCCGTGTCAGCCGATGATGAAAATGCCGCTGACGATCACCACGCACGCCAATATCCGCCGGACGCTGAGTGCTTCGCCGAGAAACAGATAGCCGATCAACGCTGCGAACAGCACGCTGGTTTCGCGCAATGCCGACACCGCGCCCAGCGGCGCTTCGTTCATTGCGTAGATGACGATGGCGTAGGCCAGCAACGAGACCAGCCCGCCGATGACGGCGGCTGACGTTCCCGGCCGCAGAGTGAACAGGCTGCGGGCGTCGCGCAGGGCGATGTATACCGCGGGCATCAGCACACCCCACAACGCGCACATCCACACTGTATAAGCGAGCGGCGCGCCTGACAGCCGGGCGCCGATACCGTCGACAACGCTGTAGGCGGCGATAAAACAACCGGTGCCCAATGCGTAAGGCAGGCTCGGCACCGACAGCCTGCGCCCGCTAAAGGCCAGCGAAATAATCCCGCCGGACACCAGTGCAACGCCAAGCAGTTGGCCGGGCGCGATGCGCTCACCGGCGAAAACGGCAGCACCGAGGGTGATCAGCGCGGGCGACGATCCACGGGAAATCGGATAGACCTGGCCCAGTTCGGCGACGCGGTAACTGCGCACCAGAAACAGGTTGTAGCCGACATGCAGCAGCGCCGAGAGCACCGCGTAACCCGAACTGGCGGCGGCGGGCATCGGCATGAACGCGGCGGCGATGGCACAGGTGATCGCAATGGCAATGCACATCACCGTCATCGACCACAGCCGATCGGCACCGCCGCGTAGCAGCGCGTTCCAACTGGCATGCAGGAGTGCGGCGAAAAGAACCAGGATCACGATATGAGTAGGCATGGGCACCATATTAGGTAACGCAGTCAGCAGACGACAGCGAAGTCTTCTCAATGTGTCATGAGCAAATCCTCATGAACTCACTCAACGGACTTTCATCGCCTCGCTCATCAACCACTGGCGAAAGCTGACAATGTGCGGCTGCGCTTCGATACCCTTCGGACAGACAAAATAGTAGGCCAGCGGCGACGCGAATGGCACGTCGAACAGGCGCACCAGTCGGCCATCGGCAATCTCGTTCTCGACGTGGCCGCTGCGCACCAACGCCACACCCTGACCGAGCAAAGCCGCTTCGACCGTCATGTTGGTGTCGCCAAACCGGACGCTTTCACGAACGGGCGAAAACCCCAGCCCAATGGCTTCGAACCAGGCTTCCCATTTCGGCACCAACTCGGCGCCATCGCGGGTCAGCAGCGGAAAGTGCAGCAGTTCGGCCGGGCTGTGCGGCATGCCGATGCGCCGCAGCAATTCGGGACTGGCGACCGGGAATACCTGCTCGCCGAACAGAAATTCCGCATACAGACCGGGGTAATTGCCCTTGCCCAGGCGGATCGCCACGTCAGCCTGGCCCGCGGCGAAATGGATGATTTTGTCTGTGGTGTCCAGCGCCACCAGCAGCTCGGGGTGCTGCCGCGACAGACTCGGCAAACGCGGCAGCAGCCATTTCAGCGCAAAGGAATACGTCGTGCTGACGCTCAGCCGCACCCTGCCCTTTTGCTCGCGCAAATCAGCCAGTGTCGCCTCCAGACTGATGAAAAACTCCCGCACGATCGGCGCCAGCGTCGCTCCCGCTGCGGTGAGTCGTAACGCTTTGCCACGCTCGAACAATGGCAGCCCCCACAGCGCTTCGAGGTGTTTGAGCTGATGGCTGACCGCGCTCTGGGTCACATGCAGTTCTTCGGCGGCAGCGGTAAAAGTCGGGTGCCGGGTGGCGACTTCAAAGGCACGCAAGGTCGCGGTCGGCGGGAGATCTTTCATGGGCCTGTCATCCAATCGAATTGTCGGCAACGAGCTGAGCATGAATAAGCGCTCATGATCAAGCCATGACGTGTTTTTGCGCAGGAGGACGTTTTCATTGATGCGTCGCTTTTGCCGTTCTGTGCGACACGTCCCGTTTCGGGGCTCCCGCATTCCTGCGCAGCGGTGGTAGTTTGTAAGTGCATGTGTCCTGAGATTCAGGCACGACTTATTTATCACTCTGCAAAGGAATGCCTTTCGCAATGAATGTCCCTTTCAAAAAACTCGCGGCCACCACACTGATGCTGGCCGGCCTCGCCGTCTTCACCGCGCCTGCACAAGCCAACATCACCGCGCAGCAAAGCGCCGAAATACTGAAAACCTACAACGCCGCGTCAGTGACTGATTTCCATCAGTTCCTCACTGAGCTGGGCAAAAGTGATCTGGCGAAAAAAGCCGAGATCAGCCCGGCCATCGGCGCCTATCTCGGCAAGAAGACTCTGACCGCTGAGCAGCAGAACGAGATCTATCGCCTGCTCGGTCTGTACACGCGAGTGAAATACAGCGCTGCGGCCACCGAAACCCTGCGTGAGCTGGTCGAAATCCCGACCTATCGCAAGGACGGCGTTGAGCAGCACGACAACCCGGAATTCATCAAGATCGCTGCGAAGATCAAGAGTCTGGCCGAGTCGTTCGGTCTGAAATTTCGCAACATCGACAACCGCGTCTACGAGATTTCCCTCGACGGCAGCGGTGATGAAGTCGTGGGCATTCATGCGCACGCCGACGTGGTGCCGGTGACTCCGGAAAACTGGGTGCTCAAGGACGGCACCCGCCTCGACCCGTTCAAGATCACTCTGATCGGCGATCGCATGTACGGTCGCGGCACTGAAGATGACAAGAACGGCATCGTCGTCACCCTCTACGCAATGAAGGTGATCAAGGAAGAAAAGCTGCCGCTGGTGCGCAACTTCAAGCTGCTGGTCGACACCACCGAAGAAACCACCGGTGACGCGATTCCTTACTATTTCGAGCGCAATCCGACGCCTAACTACAACCTCGCGCTGGACGGCGGCTACCCGGTGGTGATCGCCGAAAAAGGTTACGGCACGGTCATGGCCAACTTCGCCAAGCGTAAAGGTGAAGGCAACGGTGCAGAAATCGTCGCGTTGACCGGCGGCATGGCGACCAATCAGATTCCATCTGCCTCGGTAGCGACCTTGCTCACCGACAAGCCCGCGGAACTGGCCGCGAGCCTGCAAAAGGCCGGTAACGAATACGCCAAGCGCAATGGCGGCGATTTCGAGGTCAGCGCCAAAGTCGATGGCAAGGACGTCAAACTGACGGTGACCGGTGTGTCCGCGCACTCCTCCGAACCCGAGTCCGGGGTCAATCCAGTGGCGCGCATGCTCGATTTCATCAATAGCGTTGATGGCAAGGTCGCGCTCAAGCACAACCACATCACCGACGCCGCCCGTTACCTCGCCGACAACTGGGGCCTGGACTACCTCGGTAACAAGCTCGGTGTGGGTTTCTCCGACGCCTTCATGGGGCCGCTGACCACCTCGCCGACCTTCGTCGGTATGGACGACAAGACCTTCAAGCTCGCGGTCAATCTGCGTGTGCCGAAAGGCAAATCGCCCGAAAAACTGAAAGCCGAAATCGCCGACAAACTTGCCGCCTGGAGCAAGAAAACCCACGTCGCAGTGGCGTTCGATTATTCGGTCGCAGCACCGATGTACCGCAACCCCGAAGGTGAATGGGTCAAAGCGTTGCTGGCGGTCGCCACGGAAAACCTCGGCATGAAACACGAGTTCGGCACCTCCGCCGGCGCGACCTCGGTGCATGAATTGCCCAACGGCGTGCAGTTCGGTCTGGCCATGCCTGACGTGAAATACACCGGCCACACCGACGGCGAATTCAAGACCGTCGAGCAATTCCAGCTGGACCTGCAAATCGTCACCGAAATGATCGGCCGCATCGGCCAGTTGCCGAAACTCTGATTGGCTCGCCGGGCCCGCTGCAATGGTGGGTTCGGCGTTTGATTGCCGCGTAACCTGTGGGAGCCAGCCTGCTGGCGATGGCGGTGGGTCTGGCAATGAAAGTGTCGCCTGTGCGACCGCCATCGCTTGCAGGCAAGCTCCCACAGAGATCGCGTGCACCACCAAACCAGCAACCGAAAATCAAAAGCCCCTCACCCTAGCCCTCTCCCGGAGGGAGAGGGAACAACCGTGGTGAATGTGCGAGCTGCGCCAACCTGAAATAACGCGTCGAACACAAACTTCAAAGCCAACCCAAATCGGCCCCCTCTCCCTCGGGAGAGGGCTGGGGTGAGGGGCGAATCCACCGAAAATCTCAAGCCATGCGACGCTTCTAACCACTCAACAATGAGCGTTAGCTCGAGTGCCCTTGATCTTGCCTAACCAGCGACATCGGAAGGCTGAGTGGAGGGATTGATCCGGGCGTGGGAGCGCAGCGACCGTACGACGAAGTCGTACACAGCGGAAGTAGGTGCAGCGAAGCAAACCGTAGCCGCTGCGCCCGAATCGATCCCGGAGCGAAGGGACCCGAGCTTGCGAGGGCCGAACGCAGGAGCAAGCCTTTTGGGTACTTTTTCGGCGTCTGGAAAAAGTGCCTCGCCGTAAGGGCGAAACCCTAAGCCGCCGTTACCGCAGCAACGGATATGTACTCAAACCAAAAAACTCAGCGCCTGAAACAAAGCCATCCCTTGCAGGCAAGCTCCCACAAAATCCAGCGCTACCCACAAATTGTAATCATTGCACGCCACGCAACAGATCATTGCCCACAAACCTATTGATAGCCCCCTAACGAAAGGTGCACGCTAGAGGGCTGATCACGGTCTTATATCATTCCGAATGATAGTTACCTTTGCTTCATTCGATTCGTGCCATCACACCCTGCCGAGCATCATCCGCCCATCTTCAATACTTTGGCGGATGCATCCATGGAACATTCACTCAAACATTTGCGCTTCCCGTTGGCCCTTTTGGCCGTACTGGTGATGAGCGCCTGCGGCAAAACCCCGGAGACCACCGCTGCCATGCCACCTGCAAAAGTCAGCGTGGCCAAGGTGCTGGAACAACCGGTCAATGAGTGGGACGAATTCACCGGGCGCCTCGAAGCGCCGGAAACCGTTGAAATCCGTCCGCGGGTCTCCGGCCAGATCGATCAGGTAGCCTTCACCGAAGGCGCACTGGTCAAGAAAGGCGACCTGCTGTTCCAGATCGACCCGCGTCCGTTCCAGGCCGAGGTCCGCCGCCTCGAAGCCCTGGTCGCCCAGGCCCGCGCCACCGCCACCCGCAGTGAAAACGAAGCCGCTCGCGGCGAACGCCTGCGCAGCAGCAACGCGATCTCCGCCGAACTGGCTGATTCGCGCACCAGCGCCGCCCAGGAAGCCCGCGCCGCCGTTGGTGCCCTGCAAGCGCAACTGGATCTGGCCAAACTGAACCTGAGCTTCACCCGCGTCACCGCGCCAATCAGCGGTCGCGTCAGCCGTGCCGAGATCACCGCCGGCAACCTGGTCACCGCCGACACCACTGCGCTGACCAGCGTCGTTTCGACCGACAAGGTCTACGCCTACTTCGACGCCGACGAGCGCGTGTTCCTCAAGTACACCCAACTGGCCCGCAACGGCCAACGCGGTGCGACGACTCCGGTGTACATGGGCCTGTCCAACGAAGACGGCAACCCGCACCAGGGTCAGATGAACTTCGTCGACAACCAGGTCAACCCGAAAACCGGCACCATCCGTGGCCGCGCGGTGTTCGACAACACTGACGGCACCTACACCCCTGGCTTGTACGCACGGCTGAAACTGGTCGGCAGCGGCACCTACAACGCCATGCTGATCAACGACGAAGCCGTCGGCACCGACCTGGGCAAGAAGTTCGTGCTGGTGATGGATGCGGACAACAAAACCGCCTACCGCCCTGTCGAGCTCGGGCCGAAAATCGAAGGCCTGCGCATCGTCCGCACCGGTCTGCAAAAAGACGACACGATCATCGTCAAGGGCCTGCAGCGGGTGCGTCCCGGCTCGCCAGTCACCCCTGAAGTGATCCCGATGGCCAGCGAGCAGACCCTCGCCGCCCTCGCCCAACAACGTCAAGCGCTGGAAGCCAGCAACCTGCCCAAAGTCGCCCCTGCCAAGGGTGCGTCGGGTTCGGCTGCGAAGCTGGCTGCTACGACCCCACGCGGTTAAGGGACGACAACTCCGATGAATTTTTCCCAATTCTTCATTTCCCGGCCGATCTTCGCAGCGGTGCTGTCGCTGTTGATCCTGATCGCCGGTGCGATCTCGCTGTTCCAGTTGCCGATCAGCGAATACCCGGAAGTCGTACCGCCCACCGTGGTGGTACGCGCCAACTTCCCGGGCGCCAACCCCAAAGTCATCGGTGAAACCGTGGCTGCGCCGCTGGAGCAAGCCATCACCGGCGTCGAGAACATGCTGTACATGTCCTCGCAATCGACCGCTGACGGCAAGATCACCCTGACCATCACCTTCGCCCTGGGCACTGACCTGGACAACGCGCAGGTACAGGTGCAGAACCGCGTAACCCGGACCGAGCCGAAACTTCCAGAAGAAGTGACGCGCATCGGTATCACCGTCGACAAGGCTTCGCCCGACCTGACCATGGTTGTGCACTTGACCTCGCCGGACAAGCGCTACGACATGCTCTACCTGTCCAACTACGCGATCCTCAACATCAAGGATGAGCTGGCGCGTCTCGGTGGAGTCGGTGACGTGCAGCTGTTCGGCATGGGCGATTACTCGCTGCGTGTCTGGCTCGATCCGAACAAGACCGCTTCGCGCAATCTGACCGCAACCGACGTGGTCACTGCGATCCGCGAGCAGAACCGTCAGGTGGCTGCCGGCCAGCTCGGTGCGCCCCCTGCCCCGACCGCGCAAAGCTTCCAATTGTCGATCAACACCCAGGGCCGTCTGGTCACTGAGGAAGAGTTCGAAAACATCGTGATTCGTGCTGGCGACGACGGTGAAATCACCCGCCTCAAAGATATCGCTCGCGTCGAACTCGGTTCCAGCCAATACGCTTTGCGTTCGCTGCTGAACAACCAGCCGGCCGTGGCGATCCCGATCTTCCAGCGCCCGGGCTCCAACGCCATCGATATCTCGAACGAAGTTCGCGGGAAGATGGAAGAGTTGAAGAAAGGCTTCCCGCAGGGCATGGACTACAGCATCGTCTATGACCCGACGATTTTCGTGCGCGGCTCGATCGAGGCGGTGGTTCACACCCTGTTCGAAGCGCTGATCCTCGTAGTTCTGGTGGTGATCCTGTTCCTGCAGACCTGGCGCGCCTCGATCATTCCGTTGGTGGCGGTGCCGGTATCGTTGATCGGTACGTTTGCGGTGATGCACCTGTTCGGCTTCTCGCTCAACGCCCTGTCACTGTTCGGCCTGGTACTGGCGATCGGTATCGTGGTGGACGACGCCATCGTGGTGGTGGAGAACGTCGAGCGAAATATCGAACTCGGCCTGACACCGGTCGAAGCGACCAAACGGGCGATGCGTGAAGTGACCGGCCCGATCATTGCCACGGCGCTGGTGCTGTGTGCGGTGTTCGTACCGGCCGCGTTCATCTCCGGCCTCACCGGGCAGTTCTACAAGCAGTTCGCCCTGACCATCGCCATCTCGACGGTGATCTCGGCCTTCAACTCGCTGACCCTGTCGCCAGCGCTGGCCGCTGTCTTGCTGAAAAGCCACGACGCGCCGAAAGACCGCTTCTCGAAAGTGCTCGACAAGATCTTCGGTGGCTGGCTGTTCCGCCCGTTCAACCGCTTCTTCGATCGTGCCAGCCATGGTTACGTCGGCACCGTGCGCCGGATCATCCGTGGCAGCGGCATCGCCCTGCTGCTGTACGCAGGCCTGATGGTGCTGACGTTCTTCGGTTTCTCCAGCACGCCGACCGGTTTCGTACCTGGCCAGGACAAGCAATACCTGGTGGCCTTCGCGCAACTGCCCGACGCCTCGAGCCTGGACCGCACCGAAGACGTGATCAAGCGCATGTCTGACCTGGCGCTGAAACAGCCAGGCGTGGAAAGCGCCGTAGCGTTCCCGGGCCTGTCGATCAACGGCTTCACCAACAGCCCGAACGCCGGCATCGTCTTCGTCACCCTGAAACCGTTCGACGAACGTAAAGACCCGAGCATGTCCGCCGGTGCAATCGCCGGGGCCTTGAACGGTCAGTACGCGAACATTCAAGAGGCGTACATGGCGATCTTCCCGCCACCGCCGGTACAGGGTCTGGGCACCATTGGTGGTTTCCGTCTGCAAATCGAAGACCGTGGCAACCTCGGTTACGACGAGCTGTACAAAGAAACCATGAACATCATCAACAAGAGCCACAACGTGCCGGAACTGGCCGGCCTGTTCACCAGTTACACCGTGAACGTGCCGCAGGTCGATGCTGCTATCGACCGCGAAAAAGCCAAAACCCACGGCGTGGCGGTCAGCGATATCTTCGACACCCTGCAGATCTACCTGGGTTCGCTGTATGCCAACGACTTCAACCGCTTCGGGCGCACCTATCAGGTCAACGTTCAGGCTGAGCAGCAGTTCCGCCTTGAATCCGATCAGATCGGCCAGCTGAAAGTACGCAACAACAAAGGCGAGATGATCCCGCTGGCGACCTTCATCAAGGTCAGCGACACCTCGGGGCCGGATCGCGTGATGCACTACAACGGCTTCATCACCGCAGAAATCAACGGTGCCGCCGCCCCCGGCTACAGCTCCGGCCAGGCCGAAAAAGCCATCGAGAAACTGCTCAAGGATGAATTGCCGAACGGCATGACCTACGAGTGGACCGACCTGACCTACCAGCAGATTCTGTCCGGCAACACCGCGCTGTTCGTGTTCCCGCTCTGCGTATTGCTGGCGTTCCTGGTGCTCGCTGCTCAGTACGAAAGCTGGAGCCTGCCACTGGCGGTGATCCTGATCGTACCGATGACCCTGCTGTCGGCCATCACCGGCGTGATCATCTCGGGCGGTGACAACAACATCTTCACCCAGATCGGCTTGATCGTACTGGTGGGACTGGCCTGTAAGAACGCGATTCTGATCGTCGAGTTCGCCAAGGACAAACAGCAAGAAGGCCTCGACCCGCTCGCCGCGGTACTGGAAGCCTGCCGTCTGCGTCTGCGGCCGATCCTGATGACCTCCTTCGCGTTCATCATGGGTGTGGTGCCACTGGTGTTCTCCAGCGGTGCCGGTGCCGAAATGCGTCATGCCATGGGTGTGGCGGTGTTCTCCGGGATGCTCGGGGTGACCTTCTTCGGTCTGTTGCTGACGCCAGTGTTCTACGTGCTGATCCGTAACTTCGTTGAACGCAGTGAGGCCCGCAAGGCCGCCAAAGCGCACAACCTTCCAAAACCACTGGAGGCGCATCAATGAGTCTGAAAGTCTTCCTGCCGAGCCTGTTGGTGCTGGCCCTCAGCGCCTGCGCCGTCGGCCCCGACTACAAGACCCCAGCCACGGAGGCGGCCAACATCACGGCCGCCACCGACGGCGCCGCCGGGCAAAAGAACTTCGACCGGTCGAAATTCGAAGGCATCTGGTGGCAGCAATTCGATGACCCGACCCTCAACCAGTTGGTCACGCAATCGCTGCAAGGCAACCGTGAACTGCGCGTAGCGTTCGCCCGTTTGAAAGCCGCTCGGGCGATCCGCGACGATGCCAGCAACGACGCGATGCCGACCATCACCAGCCGTGCCAGCAGTGATTTGGGTAAAGGCCAGATTCCCGGCCAGACCACCGACCGGGTCAACAGCGAACGCTACGATCTGGGCCTGGACATGGCCTGGGAACTGGATCTGTTCGGGCGCATCCAGCGCAATCTGGAAGCCAGCGACGCCGACCAGCAGGCTGCCGAAGCCGACCTGTATCAACTGCAAGTCACGATGATTGCCGAACTGGTCGACGCTTACGGGCAACTGCGCGGTGCGCAACTGCGCGAGAAGATCGCCGTGGCCAACCTGAACAACCAGGTGGAATCACGCAAGATCACCGTCAGCCTGCGTGATGCCGGTGTCGGTGATCAGCTCGACGTGGAACGCGCCGATGCGCGCCTGGCCAACGTCGAAGCGACCGTGCCGCAGTTGCAGGCGGAACAGGTGCGGCAGAAAAACCGCATCGCCACCCTGCTCGGTGAGCGTCCGGACAAGCTGACCGTTGACCTGAGCCCGAAAGACCTGCCAGCGATTGCCAAGGCTTTGCCGATCGGCGATCCGGGTGAATTGCTGCAACGTCGCCCGGACATCCTCAGCGCGGAGCGCCAATTGGCCTCGGCCACGGCGCGTATCGGTGTAGCGAAAGCCGACCTGTTCCCGCGCGTCAGCCTCAGCGGCTTCCTCGGCTGGACGGCCGGGCGCGGTTCGCAGATCGGTTCGTCGGCCGCCAATGCCTGGGCCCTCGGCCCGAGCATCACTTGGGCTGCGTTTGACCTGGGTAGCGTGCGAGCCCGTTTGCGCGGCGCCGACGCCGAAGCCGAAGGCGCACTGGCGACCTATGAGCAGCAAGTGCTGCTGGCGCTGGAAGAATCGGAAAACGCCTTCAGCGATTACGGCAAGCGCCAGCAACGGTTGATCTCGTTGATCCGCCAGAGTGAATCAAGCCGCAAGGCTGCCGACCTCGCTGAAATCCGCTACCGCGAAGGCACCACCGACTTCCTCGTGTTGCTCGACGCGCAGCGTGAACGGCTGAACGCCGAAGACAGCCAGGCCCAGGCCGAAGTCGACCTTTATCGCGGCATCGTCGCAATCTACAAAGCCCTCGGCGGCGGCTGGCAGCCGGAGACCGTCGCCAGCAAATAACCGATTTTAAAGAGCTCCTTTGGTTGGCCGCAACCAACCAATTCTTTTGCCCCGCGTATCATTCGGTCGCGGGGTTTTTTTATGGTTTTGTGCAGCCCTTGTATTGATCGTTCCCACGCTTCGCGTGGTAACGCCTCAAGGGACGCTCCGCGTCCAGTGACGCGGAGCGTCACGGGCTACATTCCCACGCAGAGCGTGGGAACGATCAATCAGCGGTGGTCTTCAAGGACGGTGACGGTGGCGGTTGTACCGGCGCGCAGCCGATTCTTGCCGGCAAAATCACTATCAATACCAATACGTACCGGCACCCGCTGCGCCAGTTTTACCCAGGTGTAACTCGGGTTGATGTTGGCCAGCAGCCGACTACCCGGTGCGTTTTCCCGGTCGGCGATGGCAAAGGCGATGCTCTGCACCGAACCGCCAAAGGTTTCCCCGCTCATCAACTGCACGCGTACCCGATCACCCTCGGCGATGCGCGGCAGTTTGGTCTCCTCGAAGTAACCGCTGATATAGAACGAATCACTGTCGACCAGCGCCATCAGTGCGCCACCCGCTGTCGCGTAATCGCCCTGACGGGTCAACAGGTTGGTGACATAGCCGCTGACCGGCGATTCGACGCGCGGTGCGCTGCAGATCAAGTTCGGCCTGGGCCAATGCCGCAACCGCCAACTGCACATTGGCCTCGGCCAGCCCGAGATTGGCTTGATTGCGTAACAGGTCTGCCTGGGCAACCGCGACATCGGTTCTGGATTTCTCCCACTCCTCACCGGAAATCGCAAAGCCCTGCTTGAGCGTACGCCGTCGACGCTCCTCGCTTTGGCGTTGCTTGAGCAGGGCTTCACTGGCGACGATTGCCGCTTGGGACTGCCCCAACGATGCCCGGGCGACTTCGACCGAGCGCCGCGCATGCTCCACTGCCAGACGATAACGGGCCGGATCGATCTCCATCAGCAGCTGCCCCTTGTCGACATGCTGGTTGTCCTGCACCGCCAGGCTGACAATGCGCCCTGAAACATCCGCCGACAGCGTCACCACATCCGCCCTCACCCGCGCATCCCGTGTCCATGGCGCACGGGTGTAATACTCCCAGGCAAACCAGCCCAGCACGATGGCCAACACCACCACCGCCAATGTGACCAACCGCGCAAATAACACTTTCAAGGCATCAGGCTCCCATCAACAGAATCAGCGTCGCACAAACGCACGCATACAAGGCGCCTTCAAACAGCGCTTCGTGCCAGACCAGACGCAGCACGCCGAGGCGGCGCAGACCCCAGTCCAGTACCACGAATATCGGTATGGCCAACAACAACGCCTGGGCAATGGGCGGCAGATAGACACCGCCAATCTCGAAATCAATGGGCAAGGGCCGGCTCTCCTTCCGGAATCGAGCGTTCGATGAACTCACCGTGACGCTGCAGGAATGACACGATGATCAAAAGGGCTACGCGCATACGAAATACCGACCACAGATGTTCATGGCTGGCGACATGCAGATCATCCAGTTCATCGCCCAATGCACGTAACGTCGTCAGCAATGAGGCCAGTTGCACATCCTCGCGCCCGGCGACAAAACGCCCGGTCTTGCGCAGGGCAGACGCCAGATGCTGACTGAATGCAACACTGAGCAACGCATTGTTTTGCGCTTGCTGGCGCAACTGATGCATCGCCACACCCAGCGCCACGCACGCCAGGCTGACCTCATACAGTTGTTGCATGGCCCGGGTGTTCGCCGCAGGCAGCAGACCGAGCATGCTGGTCAGGCGATCGACCATGCGGCTTTCGAAGGCGAACTGCTCCTCGCCGGTCGGCGCAGTTTTGCTCAGCGCATATACCTGCTCACGCGCTTCGTTATACAAGCGGCGCAAGCGCAATGCCGGGCGGAATGGAAAAATCAACGCATAGACCAGCAGCGCCAGCATTGCCGCACTGACGTAAGCACCCGCAAATTCGAACCACTGAATCGCGGTATTCTGGCCGGTGCCGACGTTCTGCGGACCGATCATCAAAAAGCTCGACAACCCCAGGCCCATGGCAATGCCCGTCGTCGCCGGGTTTGCCAGCCCGATCGCGATGACATACAGCAGCGGCGCGAGCATCAAGGCCAACGGCTCGAAATCGCTGATCGCCGGCACCAGCATGAACTGATAGAGCGCCGAGACCACCAGCGCCAGACCGAGGCCGCGGGCGTAACTCTGCGCAGCCATCAGCGGTCGCGGAAACGTTGCCATGAGCGAACACAGAATCCCCACCAGAATCATTCCGCCGCGTGCGCCGTCCCAGGCGGTTTCGATCCAGATCAATCCGGCCACCAGCAATGCCGTAAAGGCGCGAACCGCATTCATCGAAGCCAGGGTGAAATCCAGATGCAGGGGGCTGACCTGAGCGCGATAGAGCACGCTGGCCTCACGCCCCTCCTGGATCGCATCGCTCAGCTCAAGGATCTGTTCCAGTTGCTGCAGCAGCCGCGCCTGTTCCCAGCGTAACGCCCAGGCCAGCGAACGCAGGGTCGCGCTCATGTTTTCGGTCAGTTGCTCAGCCTCGTACGCCAGCCCTTCGAATTGCTGCTGCAGGGTGAAGAAATGCTGACGGCGCTCGCCGGACAACGAGCGCCCCTGCTCGGCCAATTCGTCGAAAAGTGCCAGTTCTTCACTGCGCAAGCGTTGCACCTCCAGCGGCAGATCACCCTCCCAGCGCTCGGTGAGCAGTTCTCGCTGGTGGCGTAATGCGGTGAGTCGCGAGGTCAGCAGCGTCAGTTGATTGCCCAGCAGCAGCACCAGATTATTGGCACTGCGCAAACGCGGCGCATCGAAGTAAAGATGCCGACGCAAACCCTCCAGCGCGCTGATTTCCCCAAGCAATTGCTGCTGGCGTCGCTGAAAATCTTCTTCGCTTTCTTCGGTGCGCAGCACTGCCGCGGCATGCCTGGCCGCCAGTTTGATCACCTGATCGACCTTGGCGAAATAACCCTTGGCCACGGCTTGCGGTCGCGCCGTCAACAAGCTGACTACGCACACGCACGCCACGGCCAGCAGGGTTTCAGTCACGCGAGTTACCGCCAGTAAAAATGTCCCGTCCGGATCCGGAATCGCCAGCAGCGCCACGACCACCGCGGTGTAACCACTGAGCACGAACGCTTGTGAACTGGTATAGCGCAGCAACGTGCCACCGGCGGTGCACAGTGCCAGCCACAGCGCGAGCGTGGTGATAAAAGGCAATGGCGCCTGGGGAAAAATGGCCATGATCAACACGGCGACAGCCGCACCGAGGGTCGTGCCGATCACCTGGCCGAAGCTGCGCGCCAGCGCCATCCCGGCCAAGGGCTGACTGACGATGACCACCGCCATGATCGACCATTTGGGCTGGTCGAGGTCGAAGACGAACGCCAGATACAACGTCAGTAAGCCCGCCGCAATGGTACGCAGGGCAAACAGCAGGACGGCCTGGCCGGGATGGATTATGGCCTTGAAGTAATTGAACAGGGCTTGCATGGGCACACTCAACGAAACGACTCCTGCAAGCGTAGACACTGCATCGTCGGCTTGGTGCTCAACTGAGTCGACGCAGCTCGTAGGACGATTCGCATGTAGAGGGTTTGACTGATCGCCCGCGCTGACCGAAGCTTGCCGCTCTGCTCAACAACGCCTGTTTCGGAAACCTGCATGCCTCAGTCTCGCCGCTATCTGTATATCAGCCTCGGCCTGGTGCTTATCGTTATCGTGGCCTGGGTTTCGCTACGTAGCACCGCCCCGGTGATCCCCGATGCGATCAAGCACGGTTACAGCGAAGCACTGAACGCCGCGCGCACCGGTGAACCGGGCGCGGCACGCCAGTTGTATCAGCAACTGGGCCGCCCGGACATTTCGGTCAAACGCCGCGTATGGCTGCACGGCGAGCTGCCCAACTACCCGAGCCCACAGGCGCTGAAACTGGCGGATACCGACCTGCAGAACGAGGCCCCCGAAGTACGATTGGCCGCCATCAAGAGTGTGGTCGGGCTGGTCCCGGGCGGACAACGCAGCCTGCTGTTGGGGCCGATCCTCGACGATGCCGATCAGAATGTGCGTTTTGCCGCTATCAACGCCCTCCTCGGCCTGACGCCGGACGAGCTGGGGCTGTATTTCGCGCCGCTTCAGCAAGCCATCGACGGTTGGCAGCAAACACTCAAGGCACAACCAGAAAGTGCCGCCAACTACGCGCAATTGGCGCGGCTGCACATTCACAACGCCGAACTCAAGCAAGCGCAAGTCGCCCTGGAAAACTCGCTGCGCCTGGAGCCGGGCAATCTGCCGGCGCTGGTCATGCAGATCGATGTCCTGGATCGTCAGGGCCAGAGCGACGCGGCCCGGCAATTACTGGCCCGGCAACTCAAGGCCCAGCCTGATTCGGCCTATCTGCAACATGCCTTGGGCTTGTGGTTGCTGCACCACGGCCAGCGTGAATACGCCCTGCTGGGTTTGTCCAAAGCCGTCGAGCTGGAACCGGACAACAAGGATTACCGCTACGACCTCGCGACCACGCTGCACAGCGCAGAAGAACTGGAGGCGGCCCAAAAACAATTGCAGGAAATCGTTCAGCGCCATCCCGCCGACCGCAAGGCCCGGGTTTTGCTGATCAATTACTGGAAAGAAAGCGGCCAGCTGCAAAATGTGCAGATTCTGCTCGCGCAACTCGAACAGCTGAACCCTGATGATCCGGCGTTGCAACAGGGTCTCTGAGCCTAAGAACCCGCAACATCCGCAAACAATAAGCGGAACTGCCATCACGGCTTAAGGTCAAGTTATTCAGGCCGACCCAATGCATCAATGGTCGCGCTTCCCTTAGTCATGAGAGGACATTATTTGTCTACTTCTAACGAGTTGATCAGTGCGAAAGCCGCTACCGGCATTGCGGGTCTGGATGACATCCTGGCCGGTGGCTTGTCTCGCGGTCATGTGTTTCTGCTGGAGGGTGAACCCGGAACCGGCAAAACCACGGTCGCTTTGCATTTTCTCCTGGCTGGCGCGAAAGCCGGCGAGCGCTCGTTGTACATCACGCTCTCGGAAACCGAGCACGAACTGCGCCAAGGCGCGCTGTCCCACGGCTGGACGCTGGACGAAAACATCGAAATCTTCGAGCTGACGCCGCCGGAAAGCCTGCTCAACGCCGAGCATCAGCAAAGCCTGCTGTACTCCTCCGACCTGGAACTGGGCGAGGCGACCAAGCAGATTTTCGAAGCGGTCGAGCGTTTCAAGCCGACCCGCGTGGTGCTCGACAGCCTCTCCGAGATCCGCTTGCTGGCGCAAAGCTCCTTGCGTTATCGCCGGCAGATCCTGGCCATCAAGCATTATTTCGTGCGCTATAACGCAACCGTGGTGCTGCTTGACGACCTGACAACCGAATCCCTCGATAAAACCGTGCACAGTGTGGCTCACGGGGTGATCCGCCTCGAGGAACTGACGCCGACCTACGGCGCCGAGCGGCGACGCGTGCGGGTGGTCAAATACCGCGGACAGAAGTATCGCGGCGGCTTCCATGACTTCACCATCATGGGTGACGGCGTGCATGTGTTCCCCGGCTCGTGGCAGCCGAACACCGTGGCGAGTACGCGCGGTTGCAGCTGTCCAGCGGCATCAAGGAAATGGACGCGCTGCTCGGCGGCGGCATCGAGACCGGCTCCAGCACGTTGATCCTTGGTCCTGCCGGTACCGGCAAGTCGCTGATCTCGATGATCTTCGCCGCAGCCGCTGTCGGTCGTGGTGAAAAGGCTGCGCTGTTTATCTTCGACGAAGAACTCGGCCTGCTGCATGAACGGATGAAAAACATCGGTATCGATCTCAAGGCGCTGCAAGCCACTGGCAATCTGCTGATCGAACAGGTGGACGCTGCCGAACTGTCGCCGGGCGAGTTCTCCCATCGTGTGCGGCGTTGTGTCGACGAACGCGAAATCAAGACGGTGGTGATCGACAGCATCAACGGCTATCAGGCTGCAATGCCGGAGGAAAACGCGCTCGTTCTGCACATGCACGAACTGTTGCTGTACCTGAACCGTAAAGGCGCGGCGACGTTCATGACCGTCGCCCAACATGGCCTGGTCGGTGACATGCAAGCGCCAGTCGACATTACCTACCTGGCTGACACCGTAGTGCTGCTGCGCTACTTCGAAGCGTTGGGCAAAGTCCGCCGCGCGATTTCCATCATCAAGAAACGCACCGGCAGTCACGAATCGACCATTCGTGAATTCCGGATCTCGAAAGTCGGCATGACCATCGGTGAACCGCTGGAAGCGTTTCAAGGCGTGCTGCGTGGCGTCCCAACTTACCTCGGCGCGAACAATCCGCTGCTTCAGGAAGACAGCTTGTGAATCTCGAGGTGCCACTGGCCGAACGGGCGCTGATTCTGGCGCCCCTGGGTCGCGACAGTCAGATTGCGCTGAAGATACTCAATGAGGCCGGTTACGGCGGCGTCGTCACCCCCGCTCTCGGTGAGTTGTGTACGCAACTGGACCTGGGTGCAGGTTTGCTGCTGGTTGCCGCCGAGGCACTGCGCGGGCCGGAAATGGAAACGCTGTTCGCCTGGCTGGAGCAGCAACCGGCGTGGTCGGATCTGCCGATCATTCTGCTGACCCACCACGGCGGACAGGAGCAAGGCCCCTCGTCGCGCCTGAGCGATCTGCTCGGTAACGTGAGTTTCCTTGAACGCCCTTTTCATCCGGTGACGCTGGTCAGTATGGTCTCCGCCGCATTGCGCGGGCGACGACGACAATACGAAGCGCGCGATCGCCTGATTGACCTGAGCGAAAGCGAACGACGCCTGCAATCGACCCTCGAAACCCTCGAGCAACAGGTCGAAGAGCGCACCGCGCAACTGCGCCACAACGAAGAAGCGTTGCGCCAGTCGCAAAAATGGAGGCCGTCGGCCAGCTCACCGGCGGCATCGCGCACGACTTCAACAACATGCTCACCGGGATCATCGGCAGCCTCGAATTGATCCGTCGGCGCTTGGCCCGTGGGCGAACCGAAGATCTCGACAGCCTGATCGATCTGGGCGTGACCTCAGCCAACCGCGCTGCCGGCCTGACCCATCGTCTGCTGGCTTTTTCGCGTCGCCAGTCGCTGGATTCGAAAGCCGTACAGATGAACACCCTGGTGCTGTCGATGGGCGAGTTGTTGCAGCGCAGCCTCAATGAAAGCATTCATCTGGAGATGCGTCTGAATGAAAACCTCTGGATCGCCGAAGCCGATCCCAATCAACTGGAAAGCGCCCTGCTCAACCTGGTGATCAACGCCCGTGACGCCATGCCCGACGGCGGCAAACTGGTGGTCGAGACCAGCAATCAGGTGCTGCATCGCGATTTCACCGAGGCTTACAGCAATCTAGAGCCTGGCGATTACGTGATGCTCAGCGTCACCGATAACGGCTGCGGCATGCCGCAAAGTGTCATGAGCCGCGCGTTCGATCCCTTCTTCACCACCAAACCGATCGGCCAGGGCACGGGTTTGGGCCTGTCGATGATTTACGGGTTCAGCAAGCAGTCGCGCGGCCATGTTTCGATCGAAAGCGAAATCGATCAAGGCACCACGGTAAAACTCTACCTGCCGCGCTTTCGCGGTGAAGAGATGGTCAGCGACGATAAAGACGTTGAGCAATCGCCGGATGCGCTGGATGGCGAAACCGTACTGATCGTCGAGGATGATCCAGCGGTGCGCGTTCTGGTCTGTGCTGTGCTCAGCGAGCTGGGTTATGCCTACGTTGAGGCAGGCGACGCCGACACAGCGCTGCCGTTCCTCAATTCGACGCAGCGCATCGATCTGCTGATCAGCGACGTCGGTTTGCCGGGCATGAATGGCCGCCAACTGGCGGAAGTCGGCCGCCAATACCGGCCCGGTCTGAAGGTGCTGTTCATCACCGGTTACGCCGAGCACGCCGCAGTGCGTGGCGGGTTTCTGGACTCTGGCATGCAGATGATTACCAAACCGTTCACCTTCGATCTGCTCACCGCCAAGGTGCGCGAGATGATCAAGAACTGACTGGCAATCCACGGCCCGCGCAAGCGGGCCAGGCAGTCAGGCCAGCAATTCCTGAATCTTTTCCTGCAGCACGTCCAGATCGAAGGGTTTCTCCAGAATGGGAGCCTTGTTGGTGATCGGGCTACCGGTCTCGCGGATTTCCTGCGGATAACCACTGATGAAGATCACTTTCAGATCCGGGCGCAGTTTGACGGCAGGTTCGGCGATCTGCACGCCGGAGATTCCGCCCGGCAAACGAAAATCAGTGATCAGCATGTCCAGGTGCGGCTTGCTCGCCAGAATCTCGAACGCCTGCTCACCGTTTTCCGCCTGCAACACGCGATAGCCCTGCCCCGACAGATAATCCGTCAGAACCATCAAGATAACCGGTTCGTCTTCGACGACGAGTACTACATCTTGTGCATCTACGCTCATGGGAAGCCTTTGTTCGGTCAATAGCTGCTGATACGACCGTACGGTCAATCAGAGGTTGCGTCGGATATGCCGTTTTCCTGGATTGGCAGACAAACGCGAAACAGGGCGCCTTCGTTGATTTCACTTTCGACGACGATGGAGCCGCCATGGGCGGCGACGATCTGCTCGGAAATGAACAGACCCAGCCCGAGCCCGGCCACTACCGTCTTGGCGGAAACCCGTTCGAACTGTTGGAAAATGCGCTTCTGGTTCTCTTTGCTGATGCCGATGCCGTGGTCCTGGACCTCGATTCGCGCTTCATCACCTTCACGGTAGACGCGCACCTGAATCGGGCTGCGGCCGCCGTAACGCAAGGCATTGGTCAGCAGGTTCGAGACCACTTGCTCGATACGGAACTCGTCCCAGTGACCTTCCACGGGGCCGAATACGGTCAACGACACTTCTGTCTCTGCGGCTTCGATCTGTTGAGCGAAGTTCTGCAGCAGATTGCTCACCAGTTGCACCAGATCGAAACGGCTCGGGCGGATCGACAACTTGCCGGTACGAATACGCGACACGTCGAGCATGTCTTCGATCAGGCGAATCAGGCTTTTGATCTGCCGCTCATCGCGGTCGACCATGGCGTGCATCTTGTCGAGGGTGAACGCCGAAGCGTTGTCGCGGGCCAGGTGCATTTTGCGCAGCTGGGTTTCGAGGATCAGACCGTTCAGCGGCGTGCGCACTTCGTGGGCGACGATCGACATGAAGTCATCGCGCATGCGCACGGCCTGCTCGAGGTCGGCCTGAGTGCTTTGCAGTTGTTGCAGCAACGCTTCCTGTTCGCGACGGGCCTGCTCGAGCGCTTCGAGCTGTTGCTTCAACGCTTTGCTTTGGCGATACAGATCGACGAACACGTTGACCTTGCTTTTCACCGCATGGATATCCAGCGGTTTGTGCAGAAAGTCCACCGCCCCACTCTCGTAGCCTTTGAACGCGTAGTTCAGTTCACGGCCGGCGGCGCTGACGAAAATGATCGGGATGTTCTTGGTTTTCTCGGTACCGCGCATCAATTCGGCGAGTTCGAAGCCGTTCATCCCCGGCATCTGCACATCGAGAATGGCCATGGCGAACTCGTGTTGCAGCAGCAACGACAACGCCTCATCCGCTGACAGGGCTTTGTAGACCGTGCGGTCTTCGCGCTTGATCAGCGCTTCGAGTGCCAGCAGATTCTCCGGCAGATCATCGACGATCAGCAGTTTGGCTTGGATGTTACTTAGCATGCGATTCGTTCCAGCTCGACAAGCAGACCGCTGATGTCGTGAATGGGTAGGACATGATCCGGCTGCCGAATGTTCATTGCAGCCTGAGGCATGGTGGCGACCTGTGCTTCGTTGGGGTCCTGGACAATGGTCAAACCGCCGCAGCGCTTGACGTAGGCCAGCCCGCGCGCGCCATCGTGATTGGCACCGGTCAGTAAAACAGCGACCAGCGTGGGCCCGTAGGCGTCGGCCGCGGACTCGAACAGAAAATCGATCGAGGGCCGCGAATGGTGCAAACGGTCTTCCTGACTCAAGGAAAAGCTGCGGTCCATTTCGATCGACAGGTGATAACCGGGCGTGGCGAAATACACCGTACCGGCTTCGATATCCTGCTTGTCGGCGGCTTCGATCACGGGCATTTGCAGACGTCGGGCGAAGACCTCAGCCAATTGGCTGCGGCGCTCTTCAGGCAGGTGCAACACAACAACGATCGGCAATCTGAAGCCACGGCGCAGCGGTCCGAGCAAGGTCAGCAGCGCCTCGACGCCACCGGCGGAAGCTCCGACCACAACGGCCTCGACACGAGGCAAAACCGCCGCTTCGTTCATGTTTTGCGGTAAATCCGTTCTTGCTTCACCAGCGCTTCGAACCGGTTGGCATAGTTGGAAAAGTCCAGCGTCTCTTTGCTGCCCAGCACCAGAAAGCCGCGGTGACACAGCGATTCATGAAACAGCCCGAAGGCCCGGTCCTGGAGTTTCTTGTTGAAGTAGATAAGAACGTTTCGGCAGGAAATCAAATGGGTTTCGGAGAACACGCTGTCAGTGGCCAGACTGTGGTCGGCAAAGGTCACGTTTTCGCACAAGGTCTTGTCGAAAATTGCATAGCCATAGGCAGCCGTGTAGTAATCGGCGAACGAGCGCTGGCCACCGGCCTGCTGGTAATTGGCGGTATAAGCGCGGACATTTTCCATCGAGAGAATGCCCTGCTTGGCCTTGTCCAGCGAGCGCGGGTTGATGTCGGTGGCGTAGATGATCGTGCGGTCGAGCAGGCCTTCTTCGCGCAGCAGAATCGCCATCGAATAGACCTCCTCGCCCGTGCTGCAGCCGGCAATCCAGATTTTCAACGAAGGATAGGTGCGCAGCAGCGGCACCACTTCGTTGCGAATGGCGAGAAAGTGCGAAGGGTCGCGAAACATCTCGCTGACCGGAATCGTCAGCAGCTGCAGCAGTTGCATGAACGCCGTCGGGTCATGCAGCACTTTTTCCTGTAGCGCCGAAATCGTCGCGCACTCGAACTGGCTCAACGCGTGTTGCACCCGGCGCTTAATCGAAGCGCCGGAGTAATCGCGAAAATCGTAGCTGTACTTGAGATAAATCGCCTCGATCAACAGGCGCAGCTCGATTTCGCTGTTTCGTTCGGCGGGTGTACTGCGTTCCACTAAATGCGTTCCATTTTCGGTAACCACACACGTATCAGCGAGAACAGACGATCCAGATCGATGGGCTTGGCCAGGTAATCATTGGCGCCCGCCTGCAGGCAGCGCTCCTGATCGTCCTTCATGGCCTTGGCCGTGACCGCAATGATCGGCAGCTTGCGCCAGCGCGGATCCTTGCGGATTTCAATGGTGGCTTCGAAACCGTCCATTTCCGGCATCATCACGTCCATCAACACCAGATCGATGTCCTCGACTTCGTTGAGTTTATCAATCGCTTCACGACCGTTACGGCCGATCACCACGACTGCGCCTTTGGTCTCCAGGGCACTGGTCAGGGCGAAAATGTTGCGCACATCATCGTCCACCAACAGCACCTTGCGGCCCTCGAAGACTTTGTCGCGGCTGCGTGCGGTCTTGAGCATCTTCTGCCGTTCATGGGACAACTGCGATTCGACTTTGTGCAGAAAGAGTGTGACCTCATCGAGCAAGCGCTCCGGCGAGCGTGCGCCCTTGATGATGATCGAGCGCGAATACTTGCGCAGCTCGGATTCTTCGTCGCGGGTCAGGTTGCGCCCGGTGTAGACAATCACCGGCGGGAACGAGCAGATGTCCTCGGTGGACATGCGCTTGAGCAGGTCATTGCCGAGCATGTCCGGCAACTTCAGATCGATGACCATGCAGTCGTAGATCGTCGTGCGCAGCAGCTCCAGCGCATCCTGGGCCAGGCCCACCGCGGTGATTTCAATGTCTTCATCGCCAATCAGCCGCGCGATGCTTTCGCGTTGCAGATCGTCATCCTCGACCAGCAGCACGCGTTTGACCTTCTGCGTCAGCTTGGCTTCGAGGCGGGCGAACACGTCTTTGAGCTCTTCGCGGGTGGTCGGTTTGACCGCATAGCCGATGGCGCCCATGTGCATCGCTGCTTCGACGCGGTCTTCGACGGAAATCACGTGCACCGGGATGTGCCGGGTGCCGGCGTGTTCCTTGAGACGTTGCAGCACGGTCAGACCCGAGTGGTCCGGCAGGCGCATGTCGAGCAGGATGGCATCCGGAACGAACTCTTTGGCCAGATCGTAACCTTCGTCCGCACCGTGGGCGACCAGGCACTGATAACCCAGTTCGTGCGCGAGGTCGTAAAGGATGTGAGCGAAATTCGGTTCGTCTTCTACCACCAGAATGCAGCGTGTGTTGAACGGTGCCTTGTCACGGTCATCGGCGAAACGCGGGATATGTACCGGTGCCAGCGGTGACACATTGAGCGCCGGCGCTGCGGGCGCTGCTGGCGCAGGCGGCGTGAAAGTCAACGGCGCCGAGGCCACCTCGGCAGACTCGCTGTATTGAGTCGGCAGCAGCAGCGTGAACACACTGCCCTGCCCCGGCGTGCTGCTGACGCTGATCGAGCCGCCGAGCAAGGTCGCTAGATCACGAGAAATCGACAAGCCCAGACCGGTGCCGCCGTATTTGCGGTTAGTGGTGCCATCAGCCTGGCGGAACGCTTCGAAAATGCTTTCCTGCTGGTCGGGCGCAATACCGATGCCCGAATCGCGAACGATGAATGCAATACGGTCGTCGGGTTGGCCGGCGATGGTCAAGCTGACCGAACCCTTTTCGGTGAACTTCAATGCGTTCGACAGCAGGTTCTTGATCACTTGCTCCAGACGCTGGCGGTCGGTGTACAACATGGCCGGCGCACCCGGCTGCAGGTCGACAGTAAAAGCCAACTGTTTGTCTGCGGCCAACGGCTCGAACATATTGCGCAGGCCTTCAGCCAGGCGCCCGACGCTGGTGTTTTCCGGCAGTACTTCAAGCTTGCCCGCCTCGACCTTGGAAATATCCAGAATGTCGTTGATCAGGTTGAGCAAGTCGTTGCCGGCCGAATAGATCGACTCGGCAAACTTGACCTGCTCGGCGCTGAGGTTTTCCTGCGGGTTCTCTGCCAGCAACTTGGCCAGAATCAACGAGCTGTTCAACGGCGTGCGCAGTTCGTGGGACATGTTGGCGAGGAATTCGGATTTGTATTTGCTCGAACGCTGTAACTCTTCGGCGCGTTCTTCCAGTTGCACCTGGGCCTGATTGAGCTCGGTGTTCTTCTGGTCCATGGCATCGCGCTGCTCGGCCAGGGTCTGCGCCTGTTCGGCAAGTTGCTCGTTGGTTTGTTCCAGTTCGACCTGCTGGGTTTCCAGGTGCGCCTGGGATTCCTTGAGAATTCGCGACTGTTCTTCCAGCTCTTCGTTGGCGGTTTTCAATTCTTCCTGCTGAACTTGCAACTCTTCATTGAGCTGCTGGGTTTCAGCGAGCACTTCTTGCAGGCGCTGACGGTAACGCGCCGCTTCGATCGATGTGCCGATGTTGCCGGCAATCAGTTCCAGCAATTCGATGTCGCGCTGGGTCAGCGGACGCAGGAAACCCAGTTCGATCACGCCGTTGACCCGATCGTCGTCGCTGGTCGGCACCACCAGCACGCTGTGCGGCAAGCCCTCGCCCAGGCCGGAACTGACTTTGAAATAATCGCTCGGCACCGAATCCAGACGAATCAGCCGCGCCTGCTGCGCGACCTGGCCAACGATGCCTTCGCCACTGAATATTGCCTGGTCCTGCTCTTCCTGTTCACGGGAGAATCCGTAAGTGGCTACGCGTTTTAGTCCGCCGTGCTCTTCGCGCACATACAATGCGGCCACGGCGCTGCCCAGATACTGCGCGCAGAACTGCAGGATATTGCGCCCCAACAGATTCAGCGTCAGTTGCCCCAACACTTGCTCGGCCAGTTGTGTCTGGCCGTTGCGCAACCACGCCTGTTTTTCCAGACGCTCGGCACTGGCTTCTTGCGCCGCCAAAGTCGCGCTATAGCTCTGCGAAAGATTGACCAGATCGCGGCGACCGACATACGCCAGCAAACCGCTGATTACCCCGATGAACAGCAGATAAAGGCTGATGCTCCAGATCGTGGTACGGCGCACTTCTTCATTGCGCGTGGCGCGTAACACTTGTTCGGTCTCGATGACGTCTTCGAACTGCTTGCGGATTTCGTCGGTCAGGCGCTTGCCGCGCCCGGCCTTGACCGCGCCACGATAATCGCCGCTGCTGCGTTGCAGATCGATCATCGATTGCGCGTAATTGGCCCACTCGACCTGCAACGCCTGCAGGCGGCGCAAACGATCCGTCTGCACCGGGTTGTCGGCGGTCAGCTCAAGCAGGGTATTGAGCGCCACGGCGATGCGCGGCTTGGCGGTCTCGTACGGGTCGAGGAAATGCTCGTCACCGCTGAGCAAATAGCCGCGCATGCCGGTTTCCAGGTCCACGGTGAGTTTCACCGCTTCGTTGGCGTTATTGATCACCCGGTCGGTGTGCTCCACCCATTGGATGACCGACAGCAAATAGGTGATCAGCGACACGAAGAACACGGCGCTCAGTGCGCCAACGCCCAAAGGCAGGCTGATGTTGCGAGTCAGGAGTTTGCGAAACCGTTGTTCATCAACCGAAGACGGAGAGGACATGAGGCAGCCTTGTCGAACTGTTGAAAAACGTGGAGTTTGCCCGAAAACCCCGGTCTGGATCCATTTTTCTGACACTTTTGATGGCAATTTCCTACACCCCCCTGCACTCGGACGACGCCAACCGTTATCCTGTCGCAGCCCCGAGGCCCCTGCTTTTTTTGTATCAGGCCGGGAACTTGTGGCTATGCGCCACTTACTCATGCAAGAGTCCGGTCATTTCGATCGACCGGTGTCCCCCCGTTTTCTTGAGAGCCCTGCCATGTCTGCCACTCCACCCACCATCCTTGTCGTAGAAGACGACGCTATCGTGCGCATGCTTATTGTGGATGTGCTGGAGGAGCTGGAATACAAGGTGCTTGAGGCTGACGGCAGCGAGCAGGCCCTGACTGTTCTCGGAACGCCGTCCGAGCAAATCAATCTGATGATGACGGACGTCGGGCTGCCGGGTATGAACGGTATCGAACTGGCGACCGAAGCGCGCAAACTGCGCCCCGCCCTCAAGATTCTGTTCGCCAGCGGTTATGCGGAATCCATTGCTGTCCCTGAAGATATGCACATGATTGGCAAACCGTTTTCCATTGACCAGTTGCGCGACAAAGTAAAACAGATAATTGATTAAGCACAGAAATCAATACTACTGCCGCCTTTAATAAACTCGACATAAATACAATAATATTCGAGTAACTGAAAAACGCTCTCACACAAACCCTGTTGATTACCACCCATTTAAAAAAGAGGATACGCCGAACTTACAAACCAACAACAAGCAGACTTATGAACACCAAGCATACGAACTTTTACAATCAACGCAATTTATCTCGGGCGACATATTCCATAGACCCCCAGCGCGATCACTCTCCAAGTGATAATCGTGAGCGCGAAGAAGTCATTTATAAGCTCAGACAACGCGCTTCGGATCTTGCCCCCTCGCAAACCATTACCCTGGCCGGCGCAACCATTTCTCTGGAATCGGAATCATCCCTGGAAGATGCACTGCTTGCGGGTCGGCAGCTATTGCAAACATTGTCCGAACACGCCTCCTTCAAAAAACTCCTGGCCAAGTTACAACTTTCCGATCGCTTCATTTTTGAGGTAACGGCTGAAGGCAAAATGAATGCAATCAGCGGGAACAACACCACGGGGCTGGAAAACGCTTTCGTACTCGCGCCGGATTTGAAAGAAGACCTGCAAACTTTGGTTGAAATGGCAGCGTTGACCGGTGGCAAGATTTCCAACGCCGATCAGATTGATTTAGCGCAATGGCTGACATTCCATGGTTTTCTGATCCCGCGCAACGCTTACGAAGTTTCCCGCCTGGTGGCATTCATGAATGCTGTGCCCACGCCAGGTCCAGTGTTTGGTCACTATCGGGAAATGATCAAGGCCAGCGAAGGCAACACGGCCACGCTGTCGGCGGCTCAACGCCGCGAGCTTCGTAAACTCATTGCCAGTTATACAAAAGGCCAGTCATTACTGGAGCATCTGTCAGAACGTGTTCTGGGTGGGCGATCGGCACCGTTCACACGCTCCGAAGCCGAAAACATCATTGATCAACTGATCTCCAGCCCAATCGCAGTGCATTGGGCGAACGCTTGCGTACGCGATCTGGGCTGGTATGGCGCGCAGCCGGATCAGCCACAGTCAGCAGCGTCGCGCAAACAAATAATCCTGACCTCACTGTTGCTGGATCTTCATCCGCAAGTCGGTGAGCAAGAGCCGCGCAATCATGTAGCCGGCTTTGATCTGTACGCTGCCGAACATCTGGAACAGTCTTTCGCAGACATACAGACCCGATTCGAAAATCACTTGATCGCGCATCATCGAGTGAGCCCGCGCAATGTCGCACTGGCCGCGCATTTATTACTGGCGGAGCCCGCGCCAGAGTTTCTCGTCAAACAACTGCCTGCGACGCTATTACTGGGTACACCGCAATGCGTCGAATACTGCCGAATTGTGGCGGTGCATGAAATCATAGCGCCCGGCTCAACCCGCTCGATGACCTACGCGCAGCTGCAACAACTCTCGACATTGGAACCTGCGACCGAATCGCGCAAGAAACTCGACGCTCTGGCAGCGATAGATCCGGTCATCGATTGGGCACTGCTCAACAAGGTCGTCGCGCCTGAGGACGTCGAGAAATCAGTGCCCGACGCCCTTAAAGTCGCTACAGATGCTTATGTGCAGCATGCCAGTACACTCGCCGCAAATGCTGAAACATTGAAACGTCCGCTGCCAACGCGCAAAAGCGTTGCACTGGACATTCTCGAGCACGTCGCCAAGGGTTGCACTTACCTTGAAAATGACGTGCTTGAGCAAGTACGCAATGTACCGTTGGAAGACGCTTATGACTCGCTGCGCTTTTCTCCGGTTGAACTGCACATGTCCAACGATCTTGCGACCGGCGACTGGGATCTGAAAAAAGGCGAAAGTATCTATAAAGCGTTTCCCGGCCTGCTGCGCAACCTGGTTTCGCCCGACGGCGAATTCCACCGCCAGTTCAATCGGGCCTATGTCACGCACATGCAAGCCATGCATACGCATTTGAAACAGGCCTTCTCGTTCTTGCCACTGTCTGAACGGACTCGTTTGCTCAAAGGCAAGGTCACGATGTTCACCGTAAGACCCTCGGTCGCGAAACTTCAGACCCTCACGAATTTGCCGGTCAATCCCATTGCCTCGGTCATTGACACGATCGTGAAGACGACTGAGCGTAAACCCACTGAAAGTCATAAAGAAATAGACGAAGCAAAAGGCCGCTACGGGGTTTTGATCTATTGCGAATACGAAGGCCAAGGCTCGTGCTACGAATTACTTACGTTGCACGGCGTCTGCCGTGAAAACCCGCAAATGGCAGCGTTGATCCAGCAACAAAACCTGCTGGATTCAAAGGGTCGCCCTGCCGGAGTAAATTACTCTGCACCTGCCACGGTGTATCGATTGCCTACGGATATCGAATGTTATACCCATGGCGTGACGCCCGGCCTCGTCGCTTTCAGCTCGGGCATCATCGACAGGATTGATGAGTTGCCTGCCGAGCCACCGGCGCAGATCAACGGTTACTACCAGAGTTTCTACTCCAGAGAGTTCGATCGCCTGGTGAACTTTGTGCTCAAGCACAGACCTGTAGCGACCTATGATGAACTGGTCAAAGAGTGTTGGGGACAAACCAGGCTGGAGGCGTTGCGACTCAAACGGGACAAGGATCTGGATACGTTTCTTAACGTGGTCGTGCCGTTCAAGGCCTGTATTGAAGATTTGAATTCCGACGATATAGAACGACAACTTCAAGGAGCCGCAGCGTGCACTCTGGAAGCGGCAATGACCGTTCTGTTAGTAGTGGCTGCCATCGCAAAAATTGCCACGGTGGTTGCTGCGAGCGTGAGTGTTGCGACCAAGGCCGGGAAAATCGCTTCGACAGGCCTTGGACTGGTAAGCAGCCTGCTCAACCCGCTGGACGGGGCCACCGATGTGCTGGTCAAAGGGGCAAAAGTTCTCCGCAAGGGTTGGCACAGCGGGGTCGCCGCGCTTGAAGGCGCCATACACGATGCTCGGAAATGGACTGCAAAACCGCCCTACCGCGCCCTTTCCACGGCGGTCGATACCGATACTCTACGGCTGGGCACGCGACAATATGCGCAGAGCTCCACCGACCTTTTCCAGGTATGGGGCATACGCCACACGGATGAATGGTATGCCGTAAACCGTCTGGGCGAACCGTGGGGGCCTCAATTGAGAGAGCTGAAAATTGTCAATATCTTGCGCAATCCTTTCAAGCGAGCGAAACCGTTCAGTTACACCCGTGGCTATCTTAAAAAAGGCATTCCTCACGCCAAAAGTAAGATCGACAACACTATTGCGTTGATCTCCGATGCCCGGAACGAGGACATCAGAACCGTCCTTGTGCATGTATTTGGTACCGACTCGAGTGCGGCCGTCGAGCACATCACAAACAATCTGCGGAGCATGCGCAGCGATCTTGACTATCTGCGCATTGAAAACATGATCTTTCGGCCACCCGGTAGCAAAGCTTATGCTGCGTTACAGCCACAAGCCTATAAACGCTGGCAAGCCGCGGTGTACTCGAATACCAAACTGGACGTCAACACGAGGACTTTCCTGTCCATTTACCCAGACAATCTGGATGAATTGTATGAAGTGGCGAAATTTGACGACGCCAAGATCGGCGACGTTCTGGTGCATGAAATGTCGCATGGCGCTCCAGGCACGCTTGACTTCTATTACGGAGATGCAATCAGAGGTGCAAGCCCGGCAGAGTACGACGCCGTCGGATTGCTGGAGTTCGCCAGAGATCCGCGCAAGGCGCATCCCAATAATCTGAGCAACCCTCATTACCGCTATGCAAAGCCAGAGGACTTTAAAGAGTTTGAGTCTATTACGGACTGGCCGGAAATCATCAAAAAGTACCCGGCGTTATTGAATGCCGATTCCTATGCATTGGCAGTTTCTTTGATAGATCAATATCGAACCAGCCACGCCACGTTCCAGTTCAACCTTTCGGTGATCACCAATACGATCAATAACACCGCTCCCGGAAAATTCCTTCCGGGGCCGCTACTGCTCAATCTGGCCAAGCCGGCCTTTTAAAGCGCAAGCACCGGTGCACGGCTGACAAGGGGGCGCAGACAACCATCACTGTGGTTTAATTGCGCCCTTTTTTTCCAACCCGGCTGACGCTCCTCATGACCCTGCCCTCAACTAACAAAGTGCTTGTCATCGGCTACGTCTGGCCAGAGCCGCGTTCTTCGGCGGCCAGCGGGCATGTCATGCAGATCCTCGAAACGTTCCTGCAGCAAGGCTGGGACATCACCTTCAGTAGCCCGGCCGGGCCCGGCGAGCACAAGGCCGACCTGGCTGCGCTCGGCATTCGCGAGGTGCCGATCGAACTCAATAACACCAGCTTCGATGAGTTCATCAGCGAACTGGCGCCGGACATTGTCCTGTTCGACCAGTTCATGATGGAGGAGCAGTTTGGCTGGCGCGTCGAAAAGCACTGCCCACAGGCGCTGCGCGTGCTGGAAACTTCTGATTTGCAGAGCCTGCGGCACGCGCGCCATCAACGGCTCAAGGATCGCCTCAAGCGCAATCCTGAGCAGAACGATTTCAGTGACGTGTTTGCTCCAGCCCTGAGCGATGAGTTCGCGCTGATGGCCGAAACCGATCTGGCCAAACGCGAAATTGCCGCGCTGTATCGTTGTGATCTGAACCTGATGATCTCCGAGGTCGAGATCCAGTTGCTGATCGAACAGTTTGGAGTGCCTGCGCAGTTGCTGCACTGGTGCCCGTTGATGATCGATCCGCCCATGGTCGAGCCTGCCGCCATGGCCGCACGGGCCAACTTTCTCAGCATCGGCAACTTTCGCCACGCACCCAACTGGGATGCAGTGCTATGGCTGAAAACCACGATCTGGCCGCTGATTCGCCAGCAATTGCCGCAGGCACAACTGCACATCTATGGCGCCTACACACCACCGAAGGCTACGGCGCTGCACAACGCCAAGGATGGCTTTCACATCATGAATTGGGCCGAAGACGCGTTGCAGGCCATGTCCGCGGCGCGGATTTGCCTGGCGCCATTGCGCTTTGGCGCCGGCATCAAGGGCAAACTGGTCGACGCCATGCTCTGCGGAACGCCCAGCGTCACCACACCAGTGGGCGCCGAGGGTATGCACGGCGAGCATTGTTGGCCCGGTGCAATCACTGAATGCGCCATCGATTTTGCCAACAGTGCAGTCGCGCTTTATAACGACGAGGGGCAATGGCAGCAAGCGCGCGCGGCCGGTTATAAGTTGCTGACCGAGCGTTATTCACAGTCGGCGCATGGTCCGGCGCTGATCGAAAAACTGCGTTATTGCCAGGAAAATCTCCAGCAGCTAAGAGTTACAAATTTCACCGGTAGCATGTTGCGTCATCATTCGCACAAGAGTACTCAATATATGTCGCAGTGGATTGAAGCAAAAAACCGTCTGCCTCAGCAGACTAAAGACATGTAAACAGCAATATCTACACGACTTGCATTAATAGCCGTATTGGCCAATCAACATTGAACCGTTATAAACATCCTGCGCGCGCACTTTGATCAACTAATCTACGCAGGATGTATTACATGAACAACCTTGAAAACTTTCTACCTTATCAATGGATGGCTGACGCGCCGCAGCTGGACAAACTTACGCTTTTTGAACTGACCCTGCCCGGCACGCATAATGCGGGCTGCGACCTGGAAGCCGATTATGCAATTCCGTTGAGCCAGAACTGGCTGGCCTGCCAGGACGTTTCTTTCTATTCGCAGTTGAATCGCGGTGCTCGCGCACTGGACATGCGCCTGTTGCTCGACGCGCAAGCCCAAGGCCTCGCTCGATTTCGTTTCCATCATAACGGCAGCCGTTCTTCGCGCACACTCGAAGACCTGGTGCGGGACATAAAGGGGTTTTATGAAAGAAGTCGTGATGAATTCATCATTTTGGACTTTCATGAACTTGCGAACGGTGTGGACGCATTCGATCATGTGCAGTTCAAGATGTTACTGCTCGAGCATCTCGGGGAGCGAATGATTCCGGCGCAGAACCTGCATTTGACGCTGGGGCAACTCAAGGCGGTCGACCCGCTGCAACGCATCATGGTAGCGGCGCCCATGACCTGGGAAACCGACGATCCTCGCATCCACCGCCAGATCGATCACAAGTGGATCGGTAAATCGCTGGTCGGCACGACCGATCTGCACGCTTACATAGCAGACGTGTTAAGCAGACCGACCGGCAGGCTGCGCCCCTGGTCCTTGTCGGCGACCTGTTACTCCCTCGGCGGTCCGCAACGGATTCTGGCGTCGCTGGATGACTGGTTTGATCCGGCCAGATCGGACTGGGCGAAAAAATGTCACATCATCAATTTCGACTTCATCAAGAAGTCCAATATCGTGCGCTATTGCCTCACGGCCAATCTGCAAAAAGCCCTCGATAAGTCTGCGTAAACACGAGGACAACAAGGTCCAGCAGAACTGGCACAACGCGGGATAAACGAGGCATCATCGGCAAGCGATCAACAACAAGAAGCGCGCCATGACCCGAACCGCTCGCGTGACCGACCCTTCCTATGAGTTGATGGACGACCATAACGGCTTGTCCATCATCTACCGCCAGCACGGCTTCCCGTGCCCGCTGGTGCGTTGGCACTTTCACAAGGAATACGAACTGCACCTGATCGTCGCCAGTTCCGGCAAGGTGTTCATCGGCGACTACATCGGCAACTTTTACCCAGAAACGCTGTTCCTGACCGGCCCCAATCTGCCGCACAACTGGATCAGCCAGGTCGCCGAAGACGAAGTGGTGGAAAAGCGCGACATGCTGGTCAACTTCACTGATGAATTGTTCGAAAGTGGCCATCAGGTATTTGCCGAGTTGAAAACTCTCGCGCCGCTACTTGAACGTGCGCAGTACGGCATCGAGTTTCGCTGCAAGCGCACCATTCGCCAGGCCATGACGCTAATGCAGCGCATCGCTGACTCCAGCGGCATTACCCGCCTCGGGCATTTCTTCATCCTGATGGAACTGCTCGCGGCCAGTGATGATTTCCTGTTGTTGTCCGGTGCAACGACGCCGCAATTGGCCGACGAGCACAACATCGACCGCACCAACCGCGCGGTCGATTACATCTTCAGCCACTACGCCCGGGATATCTCGCTGGAGGAAGTTGCCGAGCACCTGGGCATGACCCCGACTTACTTCAGCCGGGTGTTCAAGCAGGCCACCGGGCGTAACTTCATCGAGTTCGTCAACCGCCTGCGCATCAGCAAGTCCTGCGAGTTACTGGCCGATGGCGATAAACCGGTGACCGAGGTGTGCTTTGAATCGGGCTTCAACAATATTTCCAATTTCAACCGGCGTTTTCAGCAGCTCAAGGGCATGACGCCGTCGCATTACCGACGGCTCGCGGTGCAGCGCCTGACCGAGCAAAATCACCTCTGACAACACCGCAATTCCCTGTGGGAGCGAGCCTGCTCGCGAAGGCGGTGGGTCAGTGAAAAATCTGGGGATGACACACCGTCTTCGCGAGCAGGCTCGCTCCCACAGAGGACACCGTTGCGGTCGAAAACCTATACAGATTCAATACTCCTCCCCCGCTGCAAACCCCTTCCCTGCGTTAACCCCTGCAAACCCTAGTGCAAAAAAGTATCGATAAAAGTGCTAGGGATGATTTGTCTCTGCGCCGATTGAAGGCTGTAATCAGCGCAGATTCTTCCTGTCGTCGGAAGACACAAAAACAATAACCGTCCTTCTGTTACCCGCCGGGTGCAGAAAAGGAGTGCACGATGCAACCCACTGCAAAAGCTCTGCTTGCCCTCACCTGCATGACCCTGAGCAGCGTCAGCCTTGGCGCCCAGACCCTGACCATCGCCACCGTCAACAACAGCGACATGATCCGCATGCAGAAACTTTCGAAGACGTTCGAGAGCGAGCACCCGGACATCAAGCTCAATTGGGTCGTGCTCGAAGAAAACGTTCTGCGCCAGCGCCTGACCACCGACATCGCCACTCAGGGCGGCCAGTTCGATGTGTTGACCATCGGTATGTACGAAGCCGCACTGTGGGGCGCCAAGGGTTGGCTGGAACCGATGAAGGACCTGCCGGCCAGTTACGCCCTCGACGATGTATTTCCTTCGGTCCGCGAAGGCTTGTCAGTGAAAGGTTCGCTGTATGCCCTGCCGTTCTACGCCGAAAGCTCGATCACCTATTACCGCACCGACCTGTTCAAGGACGCCGGGCTGACGATGCCCGAGCGGCCGACCTGGGAAGAGATCGCCGGGTTCGCCGAAAAACTCACCAACAAGGACAAGGAACAGTACGGTATCTGCCTGCGCGGCAAGGCTGGCTGGGGTGAGAACATGGCGCTGATCACCACCGTCGCCAATGCCTATGGCGCGCGCTGGTTCGATGAGCAGTGGAAACCGGAATTCAGCGGTCCGGAATGGAAAAACGCGCTGAACTTCTACGTCAACACCATGAAGAAATCCGGCCCGCCGGGCGCTTCCAGCAACGGCTTCAACGAAAACCTCGCGCTGTTCAACAGCGGCAAGTGCGCGATCTGGGTGGATGCCAGCGTCGCCGGCTCTTTCGTGACGGATAAAACCCAAAGCAAAGTCGCCGAGCACGTCGGCTTCACCTTCGCTCCGCATCAGGTCACCGATAAAGGTTCGGCCTGGCTGTATTCGTGGGCGCTGGCGATTCCAACCAGCTCCAAAGCCAAGGACGCCGCCAAGCAATTCAGCGCCTGGGCCACTTCCAAAGAATACGGTGAGCTGGTGGCGAAAACCGATGGCATTGCCAACGTGCCGCCCGGCACTCGCGCCTCGACCTACAGCGACGCTTACATGAGCGCCGCGCCGTTCGCCAAGGTCACCCTGGAATCGCTGAAGGCCGCAGACCCGAGCAAACCGACACTCAAACCGGTGCCTTATATCGGCATTCAGTTGGTGACCATTCCTGAATTCCAGGCGGTGGGCACTCAGGTCGGCAAGTTGTTCTCGGCGGCGCTGATCGGCCAGACCACAGTGGATCAAGCCCTGGCCGCGGCACAGCAAACCACCGAACGCGAGATGAAGCGCGCCGGTTATCCCAAGTAACCAGCACAGCTCTCTCTTGCTTTTGTAGGAGTGAGCCTGCTCGCGATTGCGGTGTGTCAGTCACCATCTGGTTGGATGGAAAAACGCTATCGCGAGCAGGCTCACTCCTACAGGGATCTTCATTCGCCTGTCGAATCGGTTACTGCCATGAATACTTCAACTGCCAAAGCCCACATCGAACTGGCGCCACCTCAGCGCAAACTGCGCGTGCGCAATCCCGGCTGGTTTCTGGTCAGCCCATCGGTGGCCCTGTTGCTGCTGTGGATGATCGTGCCGCTGGGCATGACGCTGTACTTCTCGATGATCCGCTACAACCTGCTCTACCCCGGCGAGAACGAATTCGTCGGGCTGGAGAACTTCACCTATTTTCTGACCGACTCGGGTTTCATGCCCGGCGCGACCAATACGTTGCTGCTGGTGGGCAGCGTGTTGCTGATCAGCGTGGTGTTCGGCGTGTTGATCAGTGCGTTGCTGGAAGCGAGCGAGTTTCTCGGGCGCGGGCTGGTGCGGGTCATGCTGATCTCGCCGTTCTTCATCATGCCCACGGTCGGCGCGCTGATCTGGAAGAACCTGATTTTTCATCCGGTGTCGGGAATCCTCGCGTACATCTGGAAGCTGTTCGGCGCCCAACCAGTGGACTGGCTCGCCCACTACCCGCTGCTGTCGATCATCATCATTGTCTCCTGGCAATGGCTGCCCTTCGCGATCCTGATTCTGATGACCGCCATGCAGTCGCTGGATCAGGAACAAAAAGAAGCCGCGCGGCTGGATGGCGCCGGTCCGATCGCGATTTTCTGGCACCTGACCCTGCCGCATCTGGCACGGCCGATTGCCGTGGTGGTGATGATCGAAACGATCTTCCTGCTGTCGGTGTTCGCCGAAATTTTCACCACCACCAACGGTGGCCCTGGCTATGCCTCGACCAACCTCGCCTACCTGATCTACAACCAGGCGCTGGTGCAGTTCGACGTCGGCATGGCCTCGGCGGGCGGCTTGATTGCCGTGGTCATTGCCAACATCGCGGCGATCATTCTGGTGCGAATGATCGGCAAAAACCTGACTGACAAAGCGTGAGGCCCGCCATGACTCTCCAACAATCCCGCCGCTTGCAAAGCCTGTTGCTCGGCACTTTGGCCTGGGCCATCGCGATCGTGATCTTTTTCCCGATCCTGTGGATGGTGATGACCAGCTTCAAAACCGAAATCGATGCGTTCGCTACGCCGCCACAGTTCATCTTCATGCCGACTCTGGAGAACTACCTGCACATCAACGAGCGCAGCGACTACTTCAGTTTCGCCTGGAACTCAGTGGTGATCTCCTTCAGCGCCACGGCCCTGTGCCTGTTGATTGCGGTGCCTGCGGCGTACTCGATGGCGTTCTACGAAACCCAGCGCACCAAAGGCACGCTGCTGTGGATGCTCTCGACCAAGATGCTGCCGCCCGTGGGCGTACTGATGCCGATCTACTTGCTGGCCAAAAGTTTCGGCCTGCTCGACACGCGCATTGCGCTGATCGTGATCTACACGCTGATCAACCTGCCGATCGTGGTCTGGATGGTTTACACCTACTTCAAGGACATCCCCAAAGACATCCTCGAAGCCGCCCGCCTCGACGGTGCCACGCTGTGGCAGGAAATGGTCCGGGTGCTGCTGCCGATCGCCAAGGGCGGCCTCGCCTCGACCGTGTTGCTGTCGCTGATCCTGTGCTGGAACGAGGCGTTCTGGTCGCTGAACCTGACCTCGTCGAAAGCCGCGCCGCTGACGGCACTGATCGCCTCGTATTCCAGTCCCGAAGGTTTGTTCTGGGCCAAGTTGTCGGCGGTGTCGACGCTGGCCTGTGCGCCGATTTTGATCTTCGGCTGGATCAGCCAAAAGCAACTGGTGCGCGGCCTCTCGTTCGGTGCCGTGAAATGAACATCCCAAACCCAACCCCGCCCTTGTGGGAGCGAGCCTGCTCGCGAAAGGGCCGTGTCAGCGACTTCACTGTTGAATGACACACCGCATTCGCGAGCAGGCTCGCTCCCACATTGAAAAGCGCGTCCGGCTTAACAGAATAAAAACCATGGAGGCCCATCTCATGGCCAACCTGAAAATCAAGAATCTGCAAAAAGGCTTCGAAGGCTTTTCCATCATCAAGGGCATCGACCTTGAAGTGAACGACAAGGAATTTGTGGTCTTCGTCGGTCCGTCGGGCTGTGGCAAATCCACCCTGCTGCGTTTGATCGCGGGCCTGGAGGAAGTCAGCGACGGCACCATTGAACTGGATGGCCGCGACATCACCGAAGTCAGCCCGGCCAAGCGCGATCTGGCGATGGTGTTCCAGACCTACGCGCTGTACCCGCACATGACCGTGAAGAAAAACATGTCGTTCGCCCTTGATCTGGCCGGCGTGCCGAAAGCTGAAGTTGAGAAGAAAGTCGGCGAAGCGGCACGGATTCTTGAGCTCGGCCCGATGCTTGAGCGCAAGCCGAAACAACTTTCCGGTGGCCAGCGTCAGCGCGTGGCGATCGGCCGCGCCATCGTGCGCAACCCGAAGATTTTCCTCTTCGACGAACCACTGTCCAACCTCGACGCCGCGCTGCGCGTGCAGATGCGCCTGGAACTGCTGCGCCTGCACAAAGACCTGCAAGCGACAATGATTTACGTCACCCACGATCAGGTCGAAGCAATGACCATGGCCGACAAGGTCGTGGTGCTCAATGGCGGCCGCATCGAACAGGTCGGCTCGCCGCTGGACCTCTATCACAACCCGGCCAATCTGTTCGTCGCCGGTTTTCTCGGTACGCCGAAGATGGGCTTCCTCAAGGGCAAGATTGCCCGCGTCGATGCGCAGAGCTGCGAGGTGGCACTGGATGCCGGCACGCGCATCAACCTGCCGTTCAACGCCGCCAGCCTCAGCGTCGGCAGCGCGGTGACTTTGGGCATCCGCCCTGAGCATCTGGAACTGGCGCAACCGGGCGATTGCAGCCTGGCGGTGGTCGCCGACGTCAGCGAACGCTTGGGCAGCGACACGTTCTGCCACGTCACCACCAACGCCGGCGAAGCCCTGACCATGCGCGTGCGCGGGGATCTCGCCAGCCGTTATGGCGAACAACTGAACCTGCACCTGGACGCCGCCCACTGCCATCTATTCGATGCCGAAGGTGTGGCGTTGACCCGCCCGCTGCGTGCCGCGGCCTGATTTCGAGACTATCCGATGAAACTCAACCAACAGAACCTCAACCGGCTCGCCGCTGAAGTGCAATTGCCGGCCTATCGCCTCAGCGACACCCGCCAGGGCATTGCGCACATTGGCGTCGGCGGCTTCCATCGTGCGCATCAGGCGTACTACACCGACGCGCTGATGAACAGCGGCGAAGCGCTGGACTGGGCGATCTGCGGCGTCGGTTTACGCGCCGAAGACCGCCGCGCCCGTGACGATCTCAAGGAGCAGGATTACCTGTTCACCCTGTTTGAACTCGGTGACAGCGATAACACCGAAGTACGGGTGATCGGTGCGATCCGCGACATGTTGCTGGCCGAAGAAGGCGCTCAGGCACTGATCGACAAGCTCGCCGATCCGCAGATCCGCATCGTCTCGCTGACCATCACCGAGGGCGGCTATTGCATCGACGACAGCAGCGGCGAATTCATGGCGCATCTGCCGCAGATCCAGCATGACCTGGCGCATCCAGAGGCACCGAAAACCGTGTTCGGCTTTCTTTGTGCAGCGCTGGAAAAACGCCGGGCGGCGGGTATTCCGGCGTTCACCGTGATGTCCTGCGATAACCTGCCACACAACGGCGCTGTAACCCGCAAGGCGCTGCTCGCGTTCGCCACCCTGCGCAACCGCGACCTGTGCAGCTGGATCGACGCCAACGTCAGCTTCCCCAACGCGATGGTCGACCGGATCACGCCGATGACCAGCACCGCGCATCGGCTGCAACTGGCGGACAAACACGGCGTCGACGATGCCTGGCCGGTGGTCTGCGAGCCGTTTGTGCAATGGGTGCTCGAAGACAAGTTCGTGAATGGCCGTCCGGCCTGGGAAAAGGTCGGCGTGCAGTTCACCGACGACGTTTCGCCCTACGAGGAAATGAAGATCAAACTGCTCAACGGCAGCCATCTGGCGCTGACGTATCTGGGTTTTCTCAAGGGTTATCGCTTCGTCCACGAGACCATGAACGACCCGCTGTTCGTGCGTTACATGCGCGCCTACATGGACCTGGACGTGACCCCGCAACTGGCGCCCGTGCCGGGCATCGATCTGAGCGATTACAAGGACACGCTGGTCGCGCGGTTTTCCAATCAGGCGATTGCCGATCAACTGGAACGGGTGTGTTCGGACGGCTCGTCGAAGTTTCCCAAGTTCACCATCCCGACGATCAATCGGCTGATCGCCGATGGCCGCGAGACCCGGCGCGCCGCGTTGGTGGCGGCGGCGTGGGCGCTGTACTTGAAGGGTGTCGATGAGAACGGCGATACCTACACGATTCCTGACCCACGGGCGGCATTTTGTCAGGCGTTGGTGGCGGACGATAAGTTGATCACTGAGCGGTTGCTGGGGGTCGAGGAGATTTTTGGCGCGGCGATCCCGAAATCGGCGGAGTTTGTGGCGGCGTTCGAGTGGTGCTACAACAGCTTGCGCGACGAAGGCGTGACGCGAACGCTGGAAATAATCCTCGCAGACTGATCGTTCCCACGCTCTGCGTGGGAATGCAGCCCGGGACGCTCTGCGTCCCACCAAAGAGCGAACAGCGGACGCGGAGCGTCCATTGAGGCATTCCCACGCTGAGCGTGGGAACGATCGACACAATCCGACCGGTGCATAAATGACAACGACAAAGCTCTTCCTCGGCATCGACTGCGGCACCCAAGGCACCAAAGCGATCATCCTCGAAGCCGTCAGCGGTCAGGTCCTCGGCCAGGGCGCCGCACCACACACGATGATCAGCGGCGCCAACGGTCGCCGCGAGCAGGACCCGAAGCAATGGCTGGAAGCCTTCGCCCTCGCCACTCGCCAGGCGTTGCAGGCAGCGAATGTCGATGGTCAGGACATCCTCGCCATCGGCGTTTCCGGACAGCAGCACGGTCTGGTCCTGCTCGATGATCAAGGCGAAGTGCTGCGCCCGGCCAAGCTTTGGTGCGACACCGAAAGCAGCCCTGAAAACGACCGTCTGCTTAATCAACTGGGTGGCGAGCAAGGTTCGCTGGAGCGCCTCGGCGTGGTCATTGCGCCGGGTTACACCGTGTCAAAACTGCTCTGGACCAAGGAGCAACATCCCGAGGTTTTTTCGAGCATCGCACGCATTCTGCTGCCCCATGACTACCTGAACTTCTGGCTGACCGGTCGCGCCTGCAGTGAATACGGCGATGCCTCCGGCACCGGCTATTTCAACGTGCGCACCCGCCAGTGGGACTTGCAACTGCTGCGCGACATCGACGCCAGCGGGCGCCTCGAAGCGGCGTTGCCCGAGCTGATCGAAGCCCACGAAGCGGTCGGCACGATCCTGCCGACGGTTGCCGACCAGCTTGGCCTGAACCGCAACGCGCGGGTCGCCAGTGGCGGCGGCGACAACATGATGGGCGCCATCGGCACCGGTAACATTCAGCCAGGCGCGATCACCATGAGCCTCGGCTCTTCCGGCACGGTTTACGCCTATTCCGACACAGCGGCTGTCAGCCCGGATGCCTCGGTCGCGACGTTCTGCTCCTCCAGCGGAGGCTGGTTACCGCTGATCTGCACGATGAACCTGACCAACGCCACCGGTGCGATTCGCGAGCTGTTCGCGCTCGATTTGCCGCGCTTCAACGATCTGGTCGCCCAAGCCCCGATCGGCGCTGATGGCGTGTGCATGTTGCCATTCCTCAACGGCGAACGCGTCCCCGCCCTGCCCCACGCCACCGGCAGCCTGCACGGCCTGACGCTGGACAACCTGACCCAGGCCAACCTGTGCCGCGCCGCCGTCGAAGGCACGACCTTCGGTTTGCGTTACGGGCTGGATCTGCTGCGGCGCAATGGTTTACAAAGCCTGCGCATCTGCCTGATCGGCGGTGGTTCAAAAAGCGCAGTCTGGCGGCAGATCGTCGCCGATATCATGAACACCCCGGTGATCTGCACCGAGCAAAGCGAAGCCGCGGCGCTTGGCGCGGCGATTCAGGCAGCGTGGTGCACTGCATCGGCTAACGGTGAGCAAGACAGCCTTGAAGATTTGTGCCAGCGCTGCGTAAAACTCGATGCCAGCAGCGAAACCCTGCCGATAGCCGCCAATGTCGCGGCGTTCCAGCAGGCTTATGAACGTTATCAACAGCATGTCGCAACCTTATAAAGAGCAAACAATCATGTACCTGGTGTGTGGCGAAGCCCTGTTCGATTTTTTCAGTGAAGACGATGCCAGCGGTCTGGCCTCGAAGGTCAATTTTAAGGCGATCGCCGGCGGTTCGCCGTTCAACGTCGCCGTCGGTTTGCGCCGCTTGGGTGTGGACTCGGCGTTGTTTGGCGGCTTGTCCACCGACTACCTCGGTCGGCGCTTGCAGCAGGTCTTGAAAGACGAAGGCGTGCGCCCGGATTATCTGGTGGAGTTCGCCGCGCCGACCACGCTGGCGATGGTCGCGGTCGGTGCCAACGGCTCGCCGCATTACAGCTTTCGTGGCGAAGGCTGCGCCGACCGGCAGTTGAGCGCGGCGCACCTGCCGATCCTCGGTACCGAGGTGCGCGGCCTGCACGTGGGCTCGTTCTCGCTGGTGGTGCAGCCAATTGGCGACGCCCTGCTGCAACTGGTGCAGCGCGAAAGCGGCCAGCGCCTGATCACCCTCGACCCGAACGTACGCCTCAATCCCGAGCCGAACATCGAGTTGTGGCGCGAAAGCATCGCCACGCTGGTGCCGCTGGTGGACCTGATCAAGGTCAGCGACGAGGACCTGAGCCTGCTCTATCCCGAACAGGATCCGCAGCAGGTCATCGAACGCTGGCTCGAGCATCGCTGCCAGATCGTTTTCCTCACCCGTGGCGGCGACGGCGCCAGCGTCTTCAGCCGTCAGCATGGTCATTGGTCGGTGCCGGCAGTCTCGGTGAAAATCGCCGACACCGTGGGCGCTGGCGATACCTTCCAGGCGGCGCTGATTACCTGGCTCACCGAGCACGGTCTGGATTCGGTCGAAGGCGTGCAACAACTGGCGCGCGAACAGATCGACGCCATGCTGCGTTTCGCCGTCCAGGCCGCCGCGCTGACCTGCAGCAAGACCGGTCCGGATCTGCCCTATCGTCAGCAGTTGAGCTGAGCGCGTAGACTGTCGGCTTTTTTGCGCACGACGGGATACCGCTTTTGAAATACGGGCAGACGCTTGGACTACTGACACTGGCAGCACTGATGACCGGGTGCGGCACCTCGCCGCCCCGTTCGCCAGAAGACATCTGCGAAATCTTTCGCGAAAAAAGCGACTGGTACGACGCCGCGCAAGTCACGCAAAAACGCTGGGGCGTGCCGATTCAGGTGCCCTTCGCGATCATGTATCAGGAATCCGGCTACCGCTACGACGCCAAGACCCCGCGCAAATATCTGTTGTGGGTGATCCCGTGGGGCCGGGTGTCGACCGCCTCGGGCTACGCCCAGGCCAAGGATGAAGTCTGGGCCGACTACCAGAAAAGCACCGGCCGCAACTGGGCCGACCGCGAAGACTTCGATGACGCCATCGATTTCATCGGTTGGTACATGGACAAGACCACCTCGATCAATGGCATCTACAAATACGACGCCTACAACCAGTACCTCAACTACCACGAAGGCTGGGGCGGCTTCCGCAACAAGACCTACGCCAGCAAAGCCTGGCTGCCCCCGACCGCGCGCAAGGTGCAGGTACGCTCCGACACTTACGCACGGCAATACGCCGGGTGCAAAGAGGACTTGAACCGCGGATTCTGGAGCCGGTTCTGGCATTGGTTGTAATGGTGAACGTTCGACCGCCGTCGCTAGCAGGGCCAACTTCCATAGTTGAACTCTCATGCCTGAAACCCATTCCCCTGTAGATACTCTGTTCACGGTCAAGCTTTTGCGAGGTGTTTCTCGCTAAAAAGCTTGGCCGTATTGAAATCTTCGCCGGCTCGCATACAGGCCCACAAGCCGGTCAGGTATTTGCGCATGACGGCGATGATGGCCTGCATCTTTCTTTTCCCTCGCCCGATCAAGGCTTCGTAAAAAGCTTTCACGTTACTGTCGCAACGTATGGCAGTCAGCGCTGGCATATACATCGCTGAGCGTAGGTAGGCGTTTCCGCCCTTACTTATCCGTCCAGGTTTATCGATGCTGGTACCTGATTGCGTAAGCCGCACATCGAGCCCTGCATGTCGGCTGACCTGGGCGGACTTAAGCGTCACTGGCAAGGTCGTCAATTCAGCCAATGCCGAAAATACTGAAATTTCGCCCATGCCTGGCGCTGCGATCATGTGCCCGAACTGGGCGCTTAGGGTTGGGCAATTGTCGATCAGCGCCCGACCTGCGAGCCTGAAACGCTCGATTCGCTTGTCAAAAGCTTCAATGGCTTCTTCTTCGTCTTCAATCAGCATTTTCACGGTTGTTTGAGTAGCTTTCAGCGCATGCAGCTCGTTCTTGGCTCGGGTGCGATGACACGTCAAACGATTGATATGCCTTCCGATAGCCCGCAGTTCCAGCTGTATGGTCGTGGGCGGCGTCCACAATTTTGGACTCATGCGTTCGCCGTATTCAGCTAGCAGCTGGGCATCGATCGCATCGGTTTTGCTGTTTTTCAACATCAGCTTGGCAAAGTTATGAAAGCTCTTCGGGTTGATAACCGAAACGGGCAAACCCGCCGCATTGAGTTCCATGGCCAAATCCAGGTAATAGATGCCGGTGGCCTCCATCACTACGGATAAAGGCTTGAGCTCGAGCAATCTGTTGACCGCTGCTTTGCGCCCGGCGGGCGTTTGGTCGATGTTGCAGGCACCTGCAAAACGGCCGTCGTTGCGCCAGCCCATGGCGGTCGTGCGAGACCCCACATCCAAACCGACATGCATGCTCATGCTTTCAACTCCGAGTGAACTGGGTTAGAAATGCATCCTGGTTCCCCTGACCTCGAACTTCATGCCACTGCAACCTTGTAATGCGAAGTCCGACTTGTCGGCTTCTCGATACTCTTCGTGGTGGGCAATGAGGCGGGGGACCTCTCTACAGACAAGGTCAGGAGCAAGTCCTGCCTTTAGGAGTGATCGGTCTCCCCAGAAACACATCTTCGTATGTCCGCACCAGCGAGCTTAGATCTCAATCGACTGGTGTGAGGGCAACATACAAGGAGTGAGCCTGCTCGCGATAGCTGACGTCCAGTCACTGAAATGCTGAAAACCAGCCTCTGCCCCCCACTACGACACCAATCCCCTGTGGGAGCGAGCCTGCTCGCGAAAGCCATCGACCAGACGCCAAAGATCGCCACCTGCCGTACTCCCCGGCAACTTTGACGGTTGTTTCTTCAGCACCAGCGCGTAAGAAAAGTCGCCAATACCGAAGGCCACATTCCGCCAACCACCCGATTTCATTGGCCGAAACGCTACCCCTAAGGGTTTTCCCTATACCCCAGCCCCACCCCACCTACGCCTTTTGCGCCTTGAACGAGACGGCTGAATCCTGCAACATCTGTGTCCTGCTTATTCACGGACGGAATTCAAGGCATGCTGGACGCCAACGCTACCCACATCACCCTCACCCTGGAAGGCGCCAACGCCGACCTGCAGGTCCTCAGCTTCACCGGTCGCGAAGCCCTGAATGAGCCGTTCCGTTTCGACCTCGAACTGGTCAGCGCCCGCCCCGACCTCAATCTCGAAGAGCTGCTGCACAAGCCCGGCGTGCTGACCTTCGGCGCCACCGGCGAAGGCAAGATCCACGGCCTGGTCTATCGCATCGAGCAAGGCGACTCCGGCAAGACCCTGACCCGTTACAGCCTCAGCCTGGTCCCGCAACTGGCCTACCTGCGGCACAACCACGATCAGCAGATTTTCCAGCAACTGACCGTGCCGAAAATAATCGCTCAGGTACTGGAAGACCGCGGCATCCTCGCCGACGCCTACAGTTTCCAGCTCGGCGCCGAGTACCCGGAACGCGATTACTGCGTGCAGTACGACGAGTCCGACCTGCATTTCATCCAGCGCCTGTGCGAAGAGGAAGGCATTCACTTCCACTTCCAGCACAGCAGCAGCGGCCACAAACTGGTGTTCGGCGACGATCAGACGGTCTTCCGCAAGCTCAAACCGGTGAGCTACCAGCAGGACTCCGGCATGGCCGCCGACAAACCGGTGATCAAACGCTTCAATCTGCGCCTGGAAACCCGCACCACCCGCGTCAGCCGCCGCGATTACGATTTCGAGAAACCCAAGCTTTTGCCCGAGGGTGCGGTCAAATCCGAATTCGCCCCGGACCTCGAGGATTACGACTACCCCGGTCGCTTCACCACCCGCGAACGCGGCAAGTTCCTCTCGTCGCGTGCGCTGGAACGCCATCGCAGCGACTACAAACTCGCCGAAGGCAAAGGTGACGAACCAACGCTGACCAGCGGCCATTTCCTCACGCTCGCCGAACACCCGCGCGCCGAATGGAACGACCTGTGGCTGCTGCTCGAAGTCTTCCACGAAGGCAAACAACCGCAAGTGCTCGGCGAAAACGTCACCAGCGACGTCACCGACAACAAAAGCGATTTCCACCAGGGCTACCGCAACAGCTTCCTCGCCACGCCGTGGGACGCACACTACCGCCCTGCCCTCGAACACCCGAAACCGAAAGTCCTCGGCAGCCAGACCGCGATCGTCACCGGCCCTGCCGGCGAAGAGATCCATTGCGATCAGTACGGCCGCGTCAAAGTGCAGTTCCACTGGGACCGCGACGGCCAGTCCGACGACAAAACCACCTGCTGGCTGCGCGTCGCCAGCGGCTGGGCCGGCGCGGCCTACGGCGGCATCGCCATCCCGCGCATCGGCATGGAAGTCCTCGTCACCTTCCTCGAAGGCGACCCCGACCAGCCGCTGGTTAGCGGCTGCCTGTACCACAAGGAAAACGTCGTCCCCTACGACCTGCCGGCGAACAAGACCCGCAGCACCTTCAAAACCCTCAGCTCCCCGGGCGGCAAGGGCTACAACGAATTCCGCATCGAAGACAAGAAAGGCGCCGAACAGATCTACATCCACGCCCAGCGCGACTGGGACGAAAACATCGAACACGACCAGAAAATCCGCGTCGGCAACGAACGGCATGACACTGTTGAAGCAAACACCCTAAGCGAATTCAAGGTTGAAGAACACCGGATTACCCATCTGGACCGCATCAGCGAAATGCGCGCGGATGATCACCTGACGGTGGGTGTGACGCAGCATGTGAAGGTGGGGACTGGGCAGTTTGTTGAGGCTGGCAACGAAATCCATTACTACGCAGGCCAGCGAGTGGTGGTCGAAGGCGCGATGGAACTGACCGCCAAGGCCGGCGGCAGCTTCGTAAAAGTCGACGCCGGTGGCGTGACCATCAGCGGCGCTGAGGTGAAGGTTAATACCGGTGGTGCGCCTGGGGTGGGCACGCCGGCGGCGCCGTTGTTGCCGGGGCCGATGAAGGTTGTGGATGCGGATAAGGCTGGTACCGTCCCTATTCCGCTACCCAAGCGCCTGAGCGAGTCCGGCATCACGCCGTTGTGCGGAAAACAAAGTAACGGCGCTTGCAGCCGTAAGGATTGCACATGCATGTAAAAGCGCTGAGCACCCTCCTTGAAGCTCCACGTTACTCATTCGAGGAACTGCCGAGAGAAAGCTCTGATGTGACGCTATGTTTCATCATTGACCGCGTCCGCCAGCCAGAGGCCATGAGCCGCCTTTACCGCGTCGGTGAACCTGTGGAGGCACAAGCTCTTTTTCTCAATACCGATTTTGCTGAAATCGCCGCCGACGGGCCTCTCTGGCTGGTCGCACCTTGGGGCAGTCGTCTGGCCGCCGAGGCGGCAAAACTGTGCGAAGAGAACTACTCTGGCATCGCCCTTACCACCGCGGATCCGATCAAGTCATTGGCGCACGCACGTTGGCTCCTGCGAGCCAATGATGGTTCTGGCGGCCAGAGTTTGTTGAGCTATCACAAACCTAGTCTGTGGGCTGCGCTGGCCTATACCACCGGTGAAAGTTTGCACCAACTCTTCGGGCCCTGGCAGCGTATATACAGCCCGGCGCCGGCCCACTTCGGGCGGAATCGCGGTCGATGGCTGAGTTGGCGCGCCGTTTCGGAACTTGAATGGCTGGGCGACGTTTCAGCTTTCAATCTGCCGCCTGAAGCACCGAGCGTTCAGGCGCATCTTGGATGGGTTTATTGGGCAGACGAGCAATACGCTGCTTACGGTGATCCTACCGATGAACAACTACCCCACCTCGTGGCGAACCTCCAGACGCTGGTTGACCACAACATTTATGAAGGTCGCCATCTGCTTAAGCTGGGCGCAATCACCAACGGTCCTCTGCTCGAAACGCAGCCAGAAGTGATGGCCATCCTGCAATCCAGGGAAGAGTCGTTCATCAAAGTCCAGCAGTTGCAGCAACTAGCTGTCAGCGCTGCTTGATGACCCGTCAGTACAGAATGAATGGAAGCGAAATGGAACAAAATACCAGCGCAGCACCTAACACCGAGTCGGCACCTGCAACACAAGTAGTGGCAGATGAAACTTGTGCAAAACCGCCTCGGGATATAGGTGAACAGCCCGAAGCGCCAGAAGACACACCAAGCGATCACGACAAAGTGAAAACGCCCTGCTCCACCATTTATGGCAGTGCAATTTACGATACGGAAAATGAATCCTTCTGGTTACTGCCAGAGCGGACAAACTCCGCCTTGAAAGAAGCTTCCAGTGACTTGGAGCAGAAGGTCAGCTCAAGCAAATCTCCCGAAGAACGGAAAAAAGGTCTATACGAGTCGGGGCTCCTTGAGTATTTCCTTGAGCCTAAACTGGCAAACTTTCTTGAGGGTGAAGAGAAGGCACGGATGCTTGAAATCGAAGCTCAACATCCGAACATCAGCAATCTGGATGCAGCGCTCTTGGAGGCTCAGCAGAACTTAACAACCACAGCGCCAGCAGCAGAATCTACCGCCCCGCTTACCGCCCTTGAACAAGACCAACTCAAAAGAAACCAATTCATGGCCGCCCGGGATGCTGCAACCCGCGTACGCGGCATGCATAGCGAATGGCAAAAGCTCAAGCGCATGGCCATTGCCGCCGCCAAGGAAAAAGGCTACGCGTACGAAAGCGGCAACCTTTATGCGCCCAAAGCCATTGCGGCTCGTGAAGCTGTTCAAAAGTACCTGAAAGCGCGAGAAGCGCTGTTAGAGGACAAGGATCTCACCACGTTAACCTCGGCAGAGCTCGCGCCGATGCTCGTTCAAGACAAAAAGCGAATCGACGACATCGCGATGTGCGGCACTAACAATCAGTTGATGCTCTGCACCTATGTGCGCGACCAGGAAATCAAACGCAAGGAAAGGAAAGCTACCTACAGCGCTTATCTGGACGCCATCATCGACGTTGCGCAATACGGAATTGCCCTGCCGGAGTTCGCATTGATTCCTGAGGGCGGAGCAGTCGAAAGTGGTGTCGACCTGTTCAAGCAGTATATGGCGCTCGAGAAAGAGCAAAAGGACGTCAATGAACGCCTCAGTGCCAAGTACAAAGGCTGGATCGAGGCAAGTGGCCGGCAAGCAAAAGCGCCCACCAACCTGGTCACTATTGAACGTGCCGCCTGGGACAGTTTGCAGGCGTCGAAAGAAAAACTACGTCTTCGGGCTGAGAGCAATGTGGCAACGGCGACTGTTCGCCGTCATCTGTTGTGGGAGCCAGAGCAATTTCAGGCAAGACCTGAAGAGCGCTTGATCAAAAACGGCTTTCCGTTGGCCGAGATGAGCATGGCGGACAGCCTGAAAAAACCGCTGACTTACCTCAGCATGTATTCGCTACCACGACTCAAACAGACCGTTAAGGATGACTGGAAGAAAGTTGGCGCCAAAGTCAAAGATCTGGCGAAGCGTCCGGGCAACAGCGATGGAAAAGCAGCGACGGACACTGAACTGAGCTTGTTCGGACAGTGGCTGAAAGGCGAAGGCGCGCTAAGAATCAAGGACCAGGAAAGCGATTGGTTCTCCGCCGAAGGGTGGTTCGAAATCGAAAAATTCAACGCTTACCTTGAAAACAAAAAGTACAAGGTCACTGCGCTGGAGAACGCTGGTACCCGTAAAGAGTGGGGGGACCGATTGCAGCAAGTGTTGTTCAAGGACAACGTACGCAAGACCTTCCGGATTTTCGACATCACACCGCAAGCCCAACTGGTTCGTTGCCTGATGCCCTCCACCACGGAGACCATCCACTCGTCGACAAAAGTAGAAGGGCCGGGCTGGACTCTGGCAGAAGGGTTCCAAGCCTCGGCCAAGGCCACTTTTGCCGTTGATCTTGCCAGAGGTGAGGTCGAACTTTTTAAAGTCGACTTACCAGACCGTGCTAGCGCGAAAGATATCGTCATCACCTACCGAAATGCCGAAGATATACAGCAAAAGATGAATCTCGGACGGTTTTCGCTCTATCTAGGCGCGAAGGCTTGGGGCTACGCCGGTGCATCGTTGCTGCTTTCCTCGGAAATTGCATTGGATGTCGGTAACGCTGGCTTCCATTTGGCGCCTCCGGAACCGGTGGTGCGCAACCCCGACAAGCGCAGCTATGCGAGAACTGAAAAAAGCGACCAAATTAAAAAAGCTCCTGAAACGCTACAGATACAGGACGGCGCAAAAGCCGCATTCAATCTGTTCGCTGGCCTTCAAACCGGGATCATGGTCACCGGAGCACTAAACTGGGCTCCACCCTCCGAAGTAGCCTTGCTAACCAAAGCGCCCGTTTCCGGAAAAGCCGCCGGAATGAAAGCCAGCGAATGGTTCAGCCTTGCGCGTTTGACCGTGGAACTCAACGCCGCTGCCGGTCTCGGAGCGAGGGCCGAAGCAAGTATTTCCCTGCATGAGGGCCGTCTGATTCTGGTGCTCAAAGCAGCGTTGATTGCAGGCCCAGGCGTCGGAGGCTCCTTCAAGTTCGAAGTCGGCTACGATGCCGTCACAGAGTTGCTTAACATGTTTCGTAGAGAACTCTATAAAAACAACCAGAACCCATACTTTGTCATTGAAGACGAAACCTATGCGTACCTTTCAAAGTTAAATACGTTGGGCATTGGCGGTTTTGATATTCGCATGATTTATCTTATGGGCGCTGATGCGGTAATGACGCTTTATGAGACCTTAACTGCAACAGGCAAAGGCAGTGCGATAGCGCAAACCATTATGTCTTATGAGAACCAACATGAACTCGAGGAGTGGTGCATAAACGCTATACCCGGAGCTTTAGGCCCTCTACTTCTGACCCTGATCAGTCCTCCAAGTGATTTTTCTGTGACCATTACCAGCCCCACAGGGAAAATAGCAGAAAAAGACGATACGATTAAATATAGTGAGGAAGAGTCACATTTACTGCAACAGCAAGCCATTGAGAAAATTTTGTCTTGGCTCCTTAAGCGCGCGCAGAAAGACAATACCGTTGACAAAGCGCAAACTCAGTTTGAAGACATATGCATGTCTATGAATAAGTTCGGAATAAAGCCAGCAAACGCAGAACAGTTTTATTGCGAGAACAGGCTTTTACTTGACAACTTCATGGCAGACCCGGTTCTCCGCCTAACGAACCGTGCCGGTGATGACATGCGCGCCGATTATTTGTCCCACGTAAAAGTGCTAGGCGCGAAAAAGGATGGACAATGTCAGAGATCCCAGTTCTTCGGCCGAACTTACATACCGTCTGGCACAGCCAAATACATAGCCCCAACCGGTAACATTTGAGAAAAGAACATGCGCCTTATAGAACTACTTTTAGCCGCATCAATACTTGTCATTGCCAACCAAGCAAATGCCGACTTGGACACCAACCAGTCGCAAGCAAAACATCAAGGAGTAATCCTTTACAATCAACTTAAAGCCGTCTCAGCGGCCCCTCTACTAAGAATAGCGGCAGAGGCTGGTGACCATGAAGCGCAGTATTATCTAGCTGAGTCGTTGCGGCAAAAAAATAGCTATATGAATCCTGAAGCTAAAAAGTGGTATGAAATGGCAGCTGCTCAAGGGGATCTTTACGCAATGATCCAGCTTGGACGAGTACAAAAGGATCTATGTAAATTATCAGAAGACTGTCCACCTACAGAAAAAAAACCATCAGACTGGCTGAATCAAGCATCTAGCATCGCTCAGCCTGAGGCTGAGGATGGAAACCCAGAAGCCATGTACATCATGTATGAGCTAACACTCGATACAACTTGGTTAGAAAAAGCGGCTGCAAAAAATCACCGATTCTCACAGTACTTGTTAGCTAAAAGCTACCATCAAGGAGATGGCGTATTCCTACCGTGGAAACGCTCTGAAGCTGTTGAACAATTATTCAAAGCCTCTGCTGAGGGCGGCTACCCGCCTGCAATGATGGAATACGGAGCACTTCTTTATGAAAAAGGTGATATTGAGGGATTCCGTCATTGGAATGAGCAAGCAGCTTTAGCAAGCTATGCCACCACGGTTTATGGTTACGGCTCTGATCTTGCTCATGAGCCAGATACCTATGGATTCCCGCTCGATGTCGTAAAAGGTTATGCCCTGGTTTACACCTTGAAGGAGCTAGATGGGGGTGGAGGTTTACAAGCAAGAGTGGAGAGCAAACTAACTAAAATTGAAGCGAAGATGACAACTGAGCAAATTACCAAAGGTAAAAGATTTGCAGAAGAATGGAAGGCGACTCACCCCCCCCTTTCATTTTACCCGGACAAACTAAGCCGCTGAAGACTGATTAGCATGATCTTTTTTTGACGAGTCAGACTGATAAACCCAATGAAGTATTTCGCCGTTCTCCTGTTATTCATGACACTGCTTCCCTTATACGTGGAAGCCCAACTGAATATCGAGCAGGAATCTGCCAGAGATAACGGCATTACCCTATACAACCAATACAAGACAGCCTCAGCCATTTCCTTTTTGACCATCGCAGCAGAGGCAGGCGACCCTGAAGCACAGTATTATTTAGGCGAAGCAATTCGAAAGAAAAATCATTACATGAACAAAGAGGCCAGAAAGTGGTATGAAGCCTCAGCAAATCAGAACAATCTTTATGCCATGATTCAATTGGGCCGCATTGAGCATGATATGTGTGAAATATCCAACGACTGCGCTTCTTCTCAGAAGCCACCAATAGAATGGTTAAATCAGGCAAAAAAAATCGCTCAAGAAAAAGCCGAGGCTGGAGATGCGGAGGCGATGTGCATAATGTACGAAATAACGCTAGATGATACCTGGTTGGAAAAGGCCGCCTCTGCGGGAGATGCATTTGCGCAATATTGGATGGCGGTCTCCCTCAAGCAAGGTGATGGTTTTTTCCTGCCTTGGAAACGAAGCGAAGCAGTTGAAAGGTGGTTTAAGCTTTCGGCTGAAGGCGGTTACCCTAAGTCGATGATGGAATATGGTGAAATACTGTATAAACGTGGCGATATTGAGGGATTTCGCCACTGGAATGAACAGGCGGCGTTAACAGGGTATGCGCCTACTGTTTTCGGATACGGTGCTGACCTAGCTCATGAGCCCGATACATTCGGATATCCCCTCGACCTTATCAAAGGCTATGCGCTTATATCCTGGTTGTCCGAGCTAGACGGAGGGGGTGGCATGAAGGAAAACGTTGAATACACGTTACCTAGAATCGCGGCAAAAATGTCTGCTGAACAGATTGAAGCAGCTAAAAAGCTTTCCAAAGAATGGGCTTCTTCGCACTCGCCCCTGTCTTTCTTCCCTGACAAACTAAGCCGTTAACCACTGTGAAATTTCTTGCCGCAGTTTTTTTCTTGTCGCTCTGACCTCCAACGCACTGGCGCTGAGCGACTCAGAACTTGCAGCTAAATCTCGCGGGATAACTCTGTATAATCAACTTGAAGCAAGTACTGCACACCCGCTACTAAAAATAGCGGCAGAGGCTGGAGACCATGAGGCACAATATTATCTAGCTGAGTCGTTGCGGCAAAAAAATAGCTATATGAATCCTGAAGCTAAAAAGTGGTATGAAATGGCAGCTGCTCAAGGGGATCTTTACGCAATGATCCAGCTTGGGCGAGTACAAAAGGATCTATGTAAATTATCAGAAGACTGTCCACCTACAGAAAAAAACCATCAGACTGGCTGAATCAAGCATCTAGCATCGCTCAGCCTGAGGCTGAGGATGGAAACCCAGAAGCCATGTACATCATGTATGAGCTAACACTCGATACAACTTGGTTAGAAAAAGCGGCTGCAAAAAATCACCGATTCTCACAGTACTTGTTAGCTAAAAGCTACCATCAAGGAGATGGCGTATTCCTACCGTGGAAACGCTCTGAAGCTGTTGAACAATTATTCAAAGCCTCTGCTGAGGGCGGCTACCCGCCTGCAATGATGGAATACGGAGCACTTCTTTATGAAAAAGGTGATATTGAGGGATTCCGTCATTGGAATGAGCAAGCCGCTTTAGCAAGCTATGCCACCACGGTTTATGGTTACGGCTCTGATCTTGCTCATGAGCCAGACACCTATGGATTCCCGCTCGATGTCGTAAAAGGTTATGCCCTGGTTTACACCTTGAAGGAGCTAGATGGGGGTGGAGGTTTACAAGCAAGAGTGGAGAGCAAACTACCTAAAATTGAAGCGAAGATGACAGCTGAGCAAATTACCAAAGGTAAAAGATTTGCAGAAGAATGGAAGGCAACTCACCCCCCCTTTCATTTTACCCAGACAAACTAAGCCGCTGAAGACTGATTAGCATGATCTTTTTTGACGAGTCAGACTGATAAACCCAATGAAGTATTTCGCCGTTCTCCTGTTATTCATGACACTGCTTCCCTCATACGTGGAAGCCCAACTGAATATCGAGCAGGAATCTGCCAGAGATAACGGCATTACCCTCTACAACCAATACAAGACAGCCTCAGCCATTTCCTTTTTGACCATCGCAGCAGAGGCAGGCGACCCTGAAGCACAGTATTATTTAGGCGAAGCTCTTCGGAAGCGCAATCGATATATGACGCCCGAAGCGCAGCATTGGTATGAAGCAGCCGCGAATAACGGATCCATATTCGCAATGATTCAGTTAGACCGTCAAAATGATGACCTTTGCAAAAAAATGGATAATTGCCCCACTAGCAAAAAATCAAGCTCCGAGTGGTTGAGCCAAGCAAAAAATCAAGTAATGAAGGAAGTGAGGACAGGTGACCCTGAGTCGCTATATTTAATGTATGAAATAAATTTTGATCGTACTTGGTTAGAAAAATCTGCAAGCGCAGGTTATGCGCTCGCGCAATATTGGATGGCCGTCGGTGATCGACAAGGGGAGGGATTTTTTCTTTTACCTGGAAAACGTGATGAGGCCATCAGCAAATGGCTGAAAGCTGCCTCTGAAGGCGGCAACCCAAAAGCAATGATGGAATACATTGAGATCCTGTATAAGAAAGGCGATCTTGAAGGGGTGCGCCGTTGGCTTCAGGCAGCAGCTGAAACGGGCGACCAAAAAGCTATTAGCAGTTATGGCTCTTACATTGCCCATGCGCCTGACCAAGTTGGCTATCCCCTAGACCTTGTTAAAGGTTATGCACTGATTAGTCTGCTGAAAGAGCTGGATGGTGGAGGCGCTATTCAAGATTTCGTTCAAGATACTCTCGAAGAAATTGGGAGCAAAATGACGCCTGAACAGATAGAGAGCTCAAAAGCTGTCGCTGAAGAATGGAAAGCCACTCACTCACCGCTCTCCTTCTTTCCAGAGAAACTTGGCAGATAAAATGGTTGAAACATTAAAAATTCAAGCAAGAAATAATTAAGCGTCATCTAAAATACTAAGTTTCTAGATCTCAAGCCAGGAACCCGAAGGCTACATGATCGATATTTTGAAAGATACACACCTCAGAAAAAGCTGGCGACGACGAAAAATAGTTCTTAGTGTGGTGGCTTTACTATTTTGCTACGCCACCCCGAAAATTCTGGAGCTACTACGTACCCCTGGTGCCATGCTGACGTCATCGAATTACACGGATCGCCCAATTTCTTTTTTTTCAGTAAATGATTTTGGGGGTGGCAATCTTTCTGCAATGGGCGGCGGAGGGATTGTTTGTTGCAGGAAAATCGTAGGGAAATCGGTTCGGGTTACCTGGACTCTCGGCCGAACTGGCGATCAGCTAAGGAAAGGTGTGCAGAAAGAATATCACGAGTTAAACGTGCCTCTACCTCACCGAGCACGAGGCGATGATTATCTGCACGTTCGTTTTTTACCCGGAAACGCAGTTGAGCTGAAATGGAGTTCTAACTTGATCAGCCCATTTGATTCTGAACCGAGTACGACCGGTCCTTAACTGATCGGCATTGTCATTCTCAAAACAGAATCCAGCCGTAGAATATAAGTACAACTCTCTGCTTTGGACCTTATGCGCGTGATAGATATTGCTGCGGACGCCAGCCGGAAACACACATGGCGACGAAGACGAATAGCCCTAGCTGTACTGGCATTGCTGCTTAGCTACGCCACCCCCAAAATCCTCGCACTGTTCCGCACGCCAGGTGCAATGATGACTTCGGAAAACCACATGGTGCGACCGATTTTCAGTTTCTGGGTCAATGGATTTTGGGGTGGGAACCTTTTTGCCAACGGCGGCGGTGGAATAATGTGCTGCTCCAAATTTGAGGGAGACACAGCCAAAATCACCTGGATATTGGACATGACCAAACAGCAGCAAATACAGGGCGCGGTAGAAGAGCACCATGAAGCTCAGCTTTCGCTTCGCCAGCGTGGCCCCCACGATGAGTACCTGCATGTGCGCTTTGATCCGGGTAATAAAGTACGGCTCGGATGGAGTCCTGACTTGTTTAGCCCATTTGAGCCCCGACCAACCAAAGCTGTTTCGGAAAGCAGTGAGGCGCAGTAAGAATATGCGATTCAGTCAGACGCCCATGTCCAGTCGCTCGAAGATATTGATCTGCGCGGCAGTGCTGCTGGCCGCTTTTGTGACATCTCTAATTCATGACCGTGTTCGTACTCCCGGTGCTGCCCTTACATCCCACAACTACATTGATCGTCCCATCGGCAGCTATTGGGTAAATGGTCACTGGGGCGGTAACGGAGGCGTGACCTGCTGTTGGAGCATCGATGGCAACACCGCTAAAGTTGCATGGGTTCTGAGCATGTCTAAAGCTCAAGAGGAACTGGGGATGAAGATCGAAAGACATGAAGTGCAAGTGCACTTGCCTTCACGCAACCATGGCGATGACACGTTGCATGTCTATTTTCTGCCGAACAATCGTATCGGGTTGGAGTGGGCATCGACGGTGCTGGATCCGCGTCCTCACTCAACGGAATCCTTACCACGCTGAAACACGGGTCGTTTCTCACTCCGCCCCGTGGCTGAGTCCTTTCAGTTTCTCATCAAACCGGCGCCTTCCAACTCAACATCTGCTGCTGCGCCACCTGCAGCAAGTCATTGCCATCCTGCGTCAGCAGGTAAAGCGCATGGGTGATGTGTGGAACGTCCTGCACGTCGGCGTGCTTGAAGCACAGGCAATGTAAGGTTTCGAGCAGATCGGCGGCGGCGCGGATGCGCTGGACGGCGGCTTCGAGGATGTCTTTCGGGTTGGCTTGGGTGTCGATGAACAGTGTCGGAATTTCGGTGACGTTGCTGCTGAGGGGGAGATAGCGGTTCTGTATCAGTTTGATTATTGGCATGTTGATTACTCGATTGTTTCAAAAGTAACCGCCGACACCGTGACCAAACGATGGGAGGCGGACCGTGTACAGGCTTGGTCAACCGAGAACAATCAACTCAGCTCGCCCGAAGGCGTCCTGCACACGGCCGCCACAGCTATGCACTTTACGGTCAAAGAACTCCGCAGTGCAGATGATGGCACATATGCAATCGATTATTCCCGGGTGACCAAACCCGAACCACTGATTTTGCAGCGGCAACCGACAATAACCGCCCCGCTCCAGCCGCCGGAAGCAGACAAGGCACCAGCCTTTGTAGGAATTGGCCAAACATCCCGCGGAAAAACCACGCCACCCCAGACAGCCCGCGTTCAGCCTGGTTAACCGTCCCTTAACGCCGTAGTCAAAAACTTCACTGAACCGCACGCCCTCAACCATTCTGGCTGTTGCCCAGTGCGGCAGATTCGGGAATCACGCCGAACTCCAGAACCGTCGCACGGGAGTCCTCTCATGAACATTCGTCTTTCACTGCTCGCAGCCGCCCTCACCTGCACCGCATTCACCGGGCTGGCCCAAGCCAATGACACAACCCCCCCTCAAACGCCGTGCCCTACAAGTACGGCATGCCGCTGCAAGTAGCGAAGGTAGTCGCACTGACCGAGCCAGCCACCCTGGAATGCAAGGTCATCACCGCTGACATGAAGTACATCGACAACAACGGCAAACGTGAGGAAATCAGCTACCGGAAATTATCCGACGCGTGCCAGCTGCAAAACTGACAGAAACTTCTGATTCGCGGCTTTGCGGTAGGCGGGAGGGGTTTCGGCGGTTATGCTCGGAGCCTTCCTCACTGCCGCAAGGATTCGCCATGCAGTTGTCGTTTCGCACGTTGTCCGGGCTCACGTGTTCACTGTGTTTTGTGCTCGCGCTGGCCTGGGGCATTTTCCCCGAACGGCTACTGGCGATCTGGAGCGTCGAATATTCCGAGGGGGCCGGTTTTGTCGCGCGGCGCAGTGCGGTGCTGTTTGCGGCGTTGGGAGTGATGTTTTATCTGGTGCGCAATGCACCGCCGTCGCTGGGGCGCAATGCGTTGAGCAACGGGTTTATCGTTGGTTGTCTGGGGTTGGCGGTGCTGGGTTTTGCGGAATGGCTCAACGGTCATGCCGGCCCCGGGATTTTGCTCGCGGTGCTGGTCGAGTTCGCGCTGGGCCTTGGTTTTGTACAGGCCCGGCGCGTGACGGTCGAACTGGGTGAAACGGTGCGTTAAACGGCTCGCGAACGAGCAGTGCTCTGATGCAACGCAGTCTGTTGAGCGAGATCGGAGCGCAGCCCCGCGACCAGATTGTTGATTTCGCGACAGCTGTTGAGCCGGCTGGCATCGATGCCGTTGACCTGCAGATCAACCTGATCGGTACGATGATCGCCGAAGACCTTGACGGTCATCGACAAATCCGGCGACAGCGTGCATTGGCAGCGTTTCGGCAGAAAACTGCTTTCGATGATGTTGCGTAGTTCCAAGGCAGACAGAAACATGGCGAACCCTCTCCTTACTGTGAGATGCCAATCAAGTATTCACGCTGGCCGTGGCGCCCCTGCGCGGGTGTGTCCCCGCTGTTTCCCTGGGTGCGTCAAGCGGCGGTACTGCGAAATGCCCATTGGAGTGTAGGCGCCCAAATCCGGTGCGCCGCACTGAAAGAACGCATAAAACGTGCCTTTGATCGGCTTGTTTTCACTCCTTTGAAATCAGTCACTTGGCGCGCTGGCCAGCATTCTGCTATTTGCAAAATGCAAGAAAGACCTCCCCGAGCACTGCATTTTGCAAGTACGCCCCGATTTGCATTAAGCATTCACGACAGCAAGAATGCCCCCCACTACCCCGACACCCGCACGGAGGCTTCCATGGGTTCTTTACGCGTATATACGATCACCGGGCTGCTTGTGGCCAGCCTGTCCACCCTCGCCCACGCGGCCAAGCTCGAAGACGTCGCACCGTATCCAAAGGCTGAAACCGGCTTCACCCGCCAGGTCATTCATCTGCCCAAACAAGAGCAGGAAGAGAACTACCAAGTCGAAATCCTCGCCGGCAAAACCCTTGAGGTCGACTGCAATCGCCAGCGATTGGGCGGTGCGCTCGTCGAGAAGAACCTCGAAGGCTGGGGTTATCCGTTCTACCGCCTGGAAACGGTCACCGGCCCGATGAGCACAATGATGGCTTGCCCGCCGGGTTCGCAAAAGAAACGCGTGTTCGTGCCGGTTATCGGTGACGGTTTCAAACTGCGTTACAACAGCAAACTGCCGGTTGTCATCTACGCACCGTCGGACGTAGAAGTTAGATATCGGATCTGGTCGGCATCTGAAAAAGTCGGCACGGCGCTGCCGGAATAACCACAGCAAGGAGTGCACGGTTTGATTACCTGCCACGTCAAATACGTCATCGATCCCTATCAACTGGCCGAATTCGAAGATTATGCGAAGGCTTGGCTCGGCATTGTTGAGCGTTTGGGCGGCACCCATCACGGTTACTTCCTTCCCTCCGAAGGCGCCAGCAATATCGCTTATTGTCTGTTCAGCTTTCCCTCGCTGGCAGACTACGAAAGCTATCGGCACGTTGCGATGACCGACGCGGAAAGCACCGCACTGGTTGCCAATCTTGTAGAGAAGAAATTCATCGTCAGTTACGAGCGCAGCTTCCTGCGCCCGATGCTGCCGTAACGTTCATCAAGCCGGGACGCCGCACACCGCGACGCGCTCGGCGACATGACGCAGACTGTCGAAGTTGATATTGGCGCCCGAATCAATCGCCACGAAGGTCCGCCCCTGCACACCCGTTCGTCCCACGTATTGCTTGATGCCTGCCACTGCCAGGGCGCCGGAAGGCTCGGTGATCGAGCGCGTGTCGTCGTAGATATTCTTGATCGCGGCACAGAGATCGTCATTGCTGACGGTGATCACCTCGTCCACGCAAAATCGGCAGACTTCGAAGCCAAACGCGCCGATCTGCGCCACTGCCACGCCATCGGCGAAGGTGCCGACACTGGGCAACACCACACGTTGATCCGCATCCAGCGCAGCTTTCAGGCAAGCCGAATGTTCGGATTCAACGCCGATGATCCGCACCTCCGGACGCAGATATTTGACGTAAGCGGCGATGCCGGCAATCAGCCCGCCGCCGCCCACCGGAACAAAGATTGCGTCCAGCTCCCCTGATGCTGGCGAAGGATTTCCATCGCCACGGTGCCCTGCCCGGCAATCACCTCGGGATCATCGAATGGCGACACGAAGGTGCGTCCGCTGAGCTCGGCCAGTTGCAGCGCATGAGCCAGCGCGAAGGGAAAGCTCTCGCCATGCAGCAGCGCTTCCGCCCCCGACTGCGCACGCCTTGTACCTTGAGCTCGGGCGTGGTGGACGGCATCACGATTGTCGCTGTGATACCCAGTTCGCGTGCCGCCAGCGCCACACCCTGGGCATGGTTGCCGGCCGAGGCGGTGATGACCCCGCGCGCTTTCTGCTCTTCGCTCAGTTGCACCAGTTTGTTGTAGGCGCCACGGATCTTGAAGGAGAACGTCGGCTGCAGGTCTTCACGCTTGAGCAGAACCCGATTGCCCAGCGCATCCGACAACGCCGGCGCCGCTTGCAGTGGCGTGCGCACGGCAATGTCATACACCGGCGCGGCCAGGATCTTTTTCACGTAATGCTCAAGCAGGGCTTGCTGGTCGGGGCTGTGCGGCATGGTCGTCTCCTGACGTTTTTTCAGAACCCCGGAGACAGAAAGTGAAAACCCGCCTCGAGGGCGGGTTGGGTGCTGCAGTCGTGAGCTAGCCCGCCAAGTGAGGAATGGCGGTAATAATGCTTGGCTGGCAGCGCAATACGGTGGAAGTCATGGAACGGAAAGTAGCCTGCGCGCTGCTGGCGAGTCAATGGCCAAATTCAGCCGCAAGCGTTAGTGTGGCGACTCTCTCATCGCACCAAGGAAGGCACGCATGATCTCCATCGCCCTGCCGCTTACGGCTTTGCTCGCTTTTGGCGGTTACACCGTTTCGGTGATGCTCCAGGCCGAACAGTCATTGATCGACTTTGGCATCAGCCTGATGTCGCGCCCCGACACTGCTCAGGTTGTTATCGATCTGTACCTGCTGGCCACGCTGGCGGGCATCTGGATGGTCAAGGATTCCCGGTCGCGCGGGCAGTCGGTTTGGTCTGTGGTGCCTTATCTGTTGCTGACGGCGGTTTTTGTTTCGATTGGGCCGTTGTTGTATCTGCTGGTACGTGGGGTTCGCGATCGCAACCGGAAGGCTGCGGGTCTGGCCCGCGCGAGCTGATCGGCATGACCGGTTGTCGCGCAAAATTCCGTTGCGAGCAGGTTCGCTTTCTCCGGTAACGATGCCAAGCATGGGGCCGCGGTTTCGATTGAAAAGTCCCGAATAGTGCGGCTGTCAACTGTCAGCTCTGACAGTTATGGGAAAGATTCAGATGCGGTAACTTGGACTTTCACCGGGAGTCCGCTCCCGTTGGGTTCATGCATCAGGGAGCAATAAGCAATGAGCGATGATAATAAAAGCACTACCGGTACATTTACAGCGGAGACGGAAAAGGGTGAACGCCCTCTTTTCGCGGCAGAAGAAGTGTTTCTCTCCGAAAGATTTCAAGCACCAGACACTTATTGGCAGGGGCTGGGCAAACAGATTATTCCATCAGGCTTCCCACCAGATAATAAGTTTGTATGGCTAGGTGTCTATGTACCGGAGAACGCCACAGAGGGTGACCATGACTTTATCGAGGAGCCGGCTTATAGGGCAAGCTATGCTTCAGGCACTAACGCCGATTTGAAATCGTATCAGTCAACCACCGGCAAAATACACCTGGAAGTTGTGCCTACAGTGGAAGATCCGCGAATGAAGGGCAGCATTGAATTCACCGCTAAACACGCAACCGATGGTACAACTGTCGAAGTTACGTCAGGCGAGTTCAACTTCAGCGGCCTGTCACCTTACAAGTCTGCCCCCTTTGACAAACCCTGACGCGCACAACTCTCCTTTACGGTGCCCGGCCGCCTCTGCCCCGTTTGACTACCACAAACGCAGCCGTTGCACAGGGCACCCTGACCACGTCCCTGCCGCGCAATTGCGGCTCCGCTGCAATCACCCCCTCTGACGTAGGTGCCGAAGGCGGTCTTGTAACCGCTCGCGACTGAACGATGGACCTGATCGTTCATGGCAAGGCTCCCTACGGGAAAAACATCGGATCGACGGCAGATGCTCCCGAGCATAGCGCTTGAATTTATCCGCACGCTGAACAGTCACTGACAATGTAATAAACAAAATTTCACCCGGTTTTGTCCCCGCGCGGACTGAACCTTCTGGGGAGCCTTGCTCATGACTATCCGTTCCGTTATGTTCGCCGCCCCGTGGCTGTTGGTCGCGGTAATCTCTAGCCCGTTGGCGCTGGCTGCTGAAGAAAAAGGCCAGCCGGTGCAAAAACCCGAATGCCCGAAAGGTCAGGTCTGGGACAGCAAATCGCAGAAATGCGCGTTGCAAACCAGTGCCGTCCACGACTCATCACAACCTGAACATTGATAAGGGAAGCCGCCATTAGCGAGCAGGCCTTCAGAGCAGAACTCGGACAACATCTGGCGCGACTGTGGCGCTACGGTTTGCTGTTGTCGCGCAATCGGCATGTGGCTGAGGATCTGGTGCACGCGACTTGCGTGTGCGCCCTTGAACGCACAGGCCAGTACGTGGCTGGTATGCGTATGGAGCGATGGTTGTTGGGCTTGCTGCATTCGATCTGGATCAACGAAGTTCGCTCGCGCCGGGTGCGTCAGGAACCCGCCCGGAATGGCGCAGAGGCTCACGATGCCTTTGCCGCGAAACCACACGTCATGGCTGCGCAGGTCATTCGCCGTGTCGATGCCTTGCCGGAAACTCAGCGCGAGACGGTTTATCTGGCTTATGTCGAAGGTTTTTCCTACAGCGAAGTCGCCGAAATTCTGCACGTTCCTGTCGCGACAGTCATGACGCGTCTGGCCACCGCCAGATTGAAACTGGCTGAATACCCACCGCTGTACCCGGTCCCGACCTCTAACGAGGTTGATCACTCATGAAGGCACCATCAGATGAGCAACTGGTCGCCTGGCTCGACCATGAACTCGACGCTGAGCAACGCAGCCTGCTTGAACAGGCCATCGCGGACGACGCCCTGCTCAACCTGCGCGTGCAGTGGCTCAGTCGCAGTAACATGCCCTTCCAAAACGCCTACGACGAGTTGGCGCAACAGGCACCGCTCGAACGGTTACAGGCGCGGCTGGACGCGATTCCCTCGCCTGAAAAACCGAGGCTGAGCCGTCGCTGGTTTATCGGCGCCGCCGCGGCAGCGTTGTTTGCCGGTGGCGTCCTCGCCGATCGCGCGTTCCTTGGCTGGCAGGCAACACGGTCAAACCCTTGTTCGCCACCCGCTCGGGACGCGGCGAGCAAGCGCCGGCCCACGAGCGGGCACGACGCTGCGCCAGAACTGGAACACAAGGCGAAATTGTCAAAAGCCGCCTCGGCGCATGAGCAGTCCTGAACTATGCTGAGCGACTGTTTTCAAGGAGGACGCGCAATGCCTGATTCATCCCGTGCTGCGTTATTGGTGATCGACGTGCAGAACGATTTCATTCCCGGCGGGCAATTGCCAGTGCCGGAAGGTGACCTGATCGTGCCGTTGATCAACCGGCTCGCCCGCCAGTTCAGCCAAGTCATCATCGCCCAGGACTGGCACCCGCCGGGCCACGCTTCGTTTGCCTCAAGGCATCCCGGCAAGCAACCCTTCGATAGCATTCAATTGCCCTACGGCGAGCAAACCCTGTGGCCTGAGCATTGTGTGCAAGGCACAGCCGGCGCCGGGTTTCACCCTGACCTCGACTTGCCGCACGCCCAGTTGATCATCCGCAAGGGCTGCAATCCTGAGATCGACAGCTATTCAGCCTTTCTGGAAGCTGATCGCCGCACCACCACTGGCTTGTCGGGCTATCTGAAAGAGCGCGGAATCGACACGGTTTATATGGTCGGGCTGGCGCTGGATTTCTGTGTGATGTTTTCCGCGCTGGACGCGCGGGCGGCGGGTTTCAATGCTTATGTGGTGCTGGATGCGTGTCGGGCAATTGATATGAATGGATCACTGCAGTCGGCGATGGAGAGAATGCAGAGCGCCGGCGTTGAGTTGATTCAATCGACAGAGCTCGCCTGAACAACACACCCCCTGTGGGAGCGAGCCTGCTCGCGAAGGCGGTCTATGAGCGAAGCATAAGTCGACTGATCCGACGCCTTCGCGAGCAGGCTCGCTCCCACAGGGATATTTCCCACACCGATCTCCGAGGTGCTGGAGCCTCAGGCTTTCGTCGGCAACCACAACCTGAACCGCGCGCCACCCAGCGGTGAAGGTTCGACGGTCAGTGTGCCGCCCTGCGCTTCCAGAGCCCGGCGGCTGATCGCCAGACCCAGGCCAAATCCACCGGTCGCCCGGTCACGACTGCGGTCGAGCCGATAGAACGGCTCGAAAATCCGCTCACGTTCGTCATCGGGTATACCGATGCCGTCGTCGTCAACCCAGATTTCACAGCCATCGGCATTGACCTGCACGCCAATCTGAATACGTTTCTCGCAATAGCGCATGGCGTTGCGCAGCAGATTCTGGATTGCTCGCGCGGTCAGGCGTGGATCGAGCGAAAAGCGCTCGAGCTGACCATGCAGCAACACGTCGATAACGATCTGCGGCGACTCCAGTTCTTCGTCGACACTGCCAAGAATACTGTCGATGAATTCGTCCAGCGACACCTCGACCTGTTCGGGCAGCTGCGCCGGATTCTGCAAGCGACTGTACGACAGCAACTCCAGCACCAATTCGTCCAGCTCGCGAATGTGCGCGACCAGCCCCTGCAAACGCTCACGGCTGGCGGTGGGCAACTCGTCGGACAGCGCCAGCGCCAGGCCGAAATCCAGGCGCGTCAGTGGCGTGCGTAATTCATGGGACACGGCGTTGAGCAGATCACGTTGCTGGTTGAGCAGTTTTTCGATGTCGCCGGCCATGGTGTCGAAGACATGCGCGAGGCTGCCGATGTTCGAGCTTGGCGCGATGTGCGTGCGCTCGCTCAAATGCCCTTTACCGAAACGTTCGGCAGTGCCTTTCAGGCGCTCCAGATCACGCCAGTGCGGGCGCAACCACATCAACAGGCACGCCAGCAATGTCGCGCCGATCAGCACATTGATGCTCCAGTACAACAGATCAACATCAACTGGATCGGGCGGCACGACCATCTTCACCGCGGTGGTGTCGTCCAGCGCCGCTACCGCCAGCGTGCGCCAGCCCCAATCGCCGATGCGCACAACGTTTTCCTTACGGCGCAGGCGCTCCCGCTCGATGTCAGTGAACTGTGCGTCATCGATTCGAGCGAGAACGATGTGCAGCGGCTGGAAATCCTTGTCCAACGACGCTGCCAGGGCCGGCCACTGATCGTGCGGCACCGCGTGAAACTGGCGGGTAATCAGCGATTGCAGGCCACGTGAAAAATCGAGGTTGTAAGTGACGAAGCGATCTCGGAACGCCATCACCACCAGATCCGGCACCAGATAGATCGCCGCACTGTAGGAGACGATGGTCACCAGATACAGGCGAAACAGGATGCGAAACATCAGTTCAGCATTCCCATTCGGAGCGGCTGAACAAATAACCCTTGCCCCAGACAGTCTTGATTTTGCGCGCCTCGCCGGCATGGTCATCAAACTTGCGCCGCAGCTTGGAGATCGCCACGTCTACCGAACGGTCAGTGCCGTTGAATTCGATGCCGCGCAGGCGTTGCAGAATCTGGTCGCGGCTGAGTACTTCACCGGCATGCCGGGCCAGCACCACCAGCAGGTTGTATTCGCCGCTGGACAATTCCACCGGTTGCTCGCGCCAGGTCACCGTGCGCTCGGACAGGTCGATGCACAGATTGCCCATGACGATACGGTCATTGACCGTCTGCGGCTCGCCCAGGCTGCTGCGGCGCAACAGTGTGCGCACTCGCGCCAGCAATACACGCGGCTCGCACGGTTTGGTGACGTAATCGTCGGCGCCCATTTCCAGGCCCAGCACCTGATCGTGGCTGTCATCGCGGGCGGTAAGCATGAGGATCGGCAGCATTGCCGAATCAGCGCGCAGCAAGCGGCAAACCTGCAGGCCGTCGAGGCCGGGCAGCATCAGGTCGAGGATCACCAGATCCGGCGGATTGGCCCGTGCCCGCTCACGCACGTGGTCGCCACGGCCGATTACGCTGACGGAATAACCGTTGCGCTCCAGGTAGCTGGAAATCAGTTCGGCGAGAGCGGTGTCGTCTTCGACCAAGAGGATGTTGGGCATGGGTGATCCAGATATTGCTGTGGTGGATGTCGAACCGCTTTCGCGAGCAGGCTCGCTCACACACTTGGACTGCGATCCATTGTGGAAGCGAGCCTGCTCGCGAAAGCGGTTTAACGGTCACAAAAGAATTCAAGGCTTGCAGGATATACGCCCTCACCCCTCCCCGAGCAAAACCCTTACACAATTTCACACAGCGCCTACAAAGCTTCACCGCTAATCTCGGCATCTGCCCGTAGGATGCGGACTTCAATATTGGGGGTTGTACATGTCGAACAAACTGCTGGCCGGGCTCGGCCTGATCGCGCTGGCGCTGACGCTGAGCGCCTGTGATTCATCGTCGGACACCGAGGTGCAGGCACCGCCGGCCACCGTGCGCATCGAGACGATCAAGGCGCATCCCCTGACACTCAGCAGCGAACTCAGCGGGCGCATTGCCGCGCCACGGATTGCCGAAGTCCGCGCACGAGTCGCCGGCGTGGTCCTGCAACGGAGCTTTCGCGAAGGCAGCGACGTGAAAAAAGGCGACGTGCTGTTTCGCATCGACCCGGCCCCCTTCAAAGCTGACCTCGACAGCGCCGAAGCCGCGCTGCGCAAGGCTGAAGCCAATGCGTTCCAGGCGAAACTGCAAGAGCAGCGCTATGCGCAGTTGATCGACGACAAAGCCATCAGCGGTCAGGACTACGATAACGCCCGCGCCAACGCGCGGCAGACCGCTGCTGACGTAGCGGCGAATAAAGCCGCGGTGGAACGGGCGAAACTGAACCTGGGTTACGCCACCGTTACTGCGCCGATTTCCGGTCGCGTCGGTCGTGCGCTGGTGACCGAAGGTGCCTTGGTCGGGCAGAACGAAACCACGCCGCTGGCGCTGATTCAGCAACTCAATCCGATCCACGCCGACCTCACCCAGTCGACCCGCGAGCTCAATGAATTGCGCCGCGCGTTCCGTTCCGGGCAGTTGCAGGAAGTCGGTCATGATCAGGTCAAAGCCACGCTGATCCAGGACGACGGCAGCCTGTACCCGCTGCCCGGCAAGTTATTGTTCAGCGATATCACTGTCGATCCGGGCACCGGCCAGATCATCCTGCGCAGCGAATTTCCCAACCCCGATCTGGATTTGCTGCCGGGCAGTTTCATCCGCGTACGTCTGGAACAGGCAACGATCGCCAACGGCATCACCGTGCCGCAACGCGCCGTGCAGCGTGACAGCGCCGGTATTGCCCAGGTGCTGACGGTCGACGAACAGATGCGCGTCGCCCAGCAACCGGTGCAACTGGGCGCGGTGCAGAACAATCGCTGGATCGTCACCGGTGGTCTCAAGCCCGGCGACCGCATTGTCGTCGAAGGTCTGCAACATGCCCGCCCCGGCGAAACCGTGCAGATCGACGACAGCCCTCTTCCCATTGCCCAGACCTCGGGTCAGTAAGCAGGACGCTTTTTCATGCCGCAGTTCTTTATCGATCGCCCGGTATTCGCCTGGGTTGTCGCGCTCTTCATCCTGCTGGCCGGTGCGCTGGCCATTCCGCAACTACCGGTGGCGCAGTACCCTGACGTCGCCCCGCCGCAGATCGAAATCTACGCCGTGTACCCTGGCGCCTCGGCACAGACCGTCGATGAAAGCGTGGTCAGCCTGATCGAGGAAGAGCTCAACGGCGCCGATCACCTGCTGTATTTCGAATCGCAGAGCAGCCTCGGCAGCGCCACGATCAAAGCCACGTTCCAGCCCGGTACCAACCCGGAACTGGCCCAGGTCGACGTGCAAAACCGCCTGAAAGTGGTCGAGTCACGTCTGCCGCAAGCGGTCAACCAGCAAGGCTTGCAGGTGGAGAAAGTCTCTTCCGGTTTCCTGTTGCTGATCACCCTGACCTCCAGTGACGGCAAGCTCGACGACGTCGCGCTCAGCGATTATCTGGCGCGCAACGTGATGAACGAGATCAAGCGTCTGGATGGCGTCGGCAAGGCGCAGTTGTATGGCGCCGAGCGTGCCATGCGCATCTGGATCGACCCGCAGAAACTGCTCGCTTTCGACCTGACGCCCGCCGACGTCAACGCCGCCATCGTCGCGCAGAACGCGCAAGTTTCTGCCGGCAGCATCGGTGACCTGCCGTCACCGGCGTCGCAGGAAATCACCGCAACGATTCTGGTGAAAGGTCAGTTGTCGACGCCGCAAGAGTTCGCCGACATCGTGCTCAAGGCCAATCGCGACGGCTCCACCGTGCGCGTCGGCGACGTGGCGCGGGTTGAGATCGGCAGTCAGGAATACCAGTTCGGCACACGCCTGAACGGCAAGCCGTCGACAGCGGTTGGCGTGCAATTGTCGCCGGGCGCCAACGCGCTGAACACCGCGACTCTGGTGCGGGCGAAGATGGATGAACTCTCGCGCTATTTCCCGGCGGGCGTTAAATACAAGATCCCGTACGACACCTCGCCTTTCGTCAAGGTCTCGATAACCAAAGTGGTGTACACCCTTGGCGAAGCGATGCTGCTGGTGTTTGCGGTGATGTTCCTGTTCCTGCAGAACGTGCGCTACACGCTGATCCCGACGCTGGTGGTGCCGGTGGCACTGATGGGCACCTTCGCGACCATGCTCGCTCTGGGTTTCTCGATCAACGTGCTGACCATGTTCGGCATGGTGCTGGCGATTGGCATTCTGGTCGACGACGCCATTGTCGTGGTGGAGAACGTCGAGCGGATCATGGCCAGCGAAGGCTTGTCGCCCAAGGAAGCCACTCGTAAAGCGATGACGCAGATCACCGGCGCGATCATCGGTATCACGCTGGTTCTGGTGGCGGTGTTTATTCCGATGGCCTTCATGCAGGGATCGGTCGGGGTGATCTACCAGCAATTCTCGCTGTCGATGGCCACGTCGATTCTGTTCTCGGCATTCCTCGCACTGACCCTGACCCCGGCGCTGTGCGCCACGTTGCTCAAGCCGATTGCCAAAGGCGAGCATCATGAAAAGTCCGGATTTTTCGGCTGGTTCAACCGGCGCTTCGAGCGACTGACTGACCGCTATCAGGGCTGGGTCGGCCTTGCGCTGAAACGCAGCGGTCGCTACCTGCTGATTTACGTCGTGCTGCTAGTCGGACTGGGGTTTTGCTTCGCACGCCTGCCCTCCTCGTTCCTACCGGTGGAAGATCAGGGATACACCATTACCGACATTCAACTGCCGCCCGGTGCGACCAAGAATCGTACGGTGGCCGTGGCTGAACAGCTTGAGGCGCACAACGCCGGTGAACCAGGTATCAGTGACAGTGTGGTGATTCTCGGTTTCAGTTTCTCCGGCAGCGGGCAGAACGCAGCCTTGGCGTTTTCGACGTTGAAGGACTGGTCGCAGCGCGGCAGCGAAGACTCCGCCAGTTCAATTGCTGATCGCGCCAACATCGCCCTGAGTGAAGTCAAGGACGCCATGGCGTTTTCGGTCCTGCCTCCGCCGGTAGACGGCCTCGGCACATCGAGCGGTTTCGAGTTCCGTTTGCAGGATCGTGGCGGGCTCGGCCATGCGACCTTGATGCAGGCGCGCAGCGAATTGCTCGCCGCCGCCGAGAAAAGTCCGATATTGATGAATGTGCGTGAAAGTGCTCTGGCCGAGGCGCCGCAGGTACAGCTCGTCGTTGATCGCAAGCAAGCGAACGCGCTGGGCGTTTCCTTCGCGGACATAGGTAACGCCCTGTCGACTGCGGTGGGTTCGAGTTACATCAATGACTTCCCCAATCAAGGCCGGATGCAGCGCGTTGTCGTGCAGGCAGAAGGCGATCAACGCAGTCAGGTCGCCGACCTGCTGAAAATGCATGTACGCAACAACACAGGGAATATGGTGCCGCTGTCGGCGTTCGTGCAGGCCAACTGGATCCAGGGCCCGGCGCAGTTGACCCGTTACAACGGCTATCCGGCGATTGCGATTTCCGGCGAACCATCACCGGGGCACAGCACCGGTGAAGCCATGGCGGAAATCGAGCGTCTGGTGGCGCAGGGGCCGAAAGGCCTGGGCCAGGAATGGACCGGCCTGTCGTTGCAGGAACGCTTGTCCGGCAATCAGGCGCCGATCCTGCTCGGATTGTCGCTGCTGGTGGTGTTCCTGTGTCTGGCGGCGCTGTACGAGAGCTGGTCGATTCCGACCTCAGTGTTGCTGGTCGTGCCGCTGGGTGTGCTCGGCGCGGTGCTGGCGGTGACGATGCGTGGGATGCCGAACGATGTGTTCTTCAAGGTAGGCTTGATCACGATTATCGGTCTGTCGGCGAAAAACGCGATTCTGATCATCGAGTTCGCCAAAAGCCTGTATGACGAAGGCCACGACCTGATCGATGCGACATTGCAGGCTGCACGCTTGCGTCTGCGACCAATCGTGATGACCTCGCTGGCGTTCATTCTGGGTGTGGTGCCATTGGCAATCGCCACGGGCGCCAGTTCGGCAAGTCAGCAAGCGATCGGTACCGGGGTGATCGGGGAATGATCACTGCCACGCTGGCAGTCATCTTTGTACCTGTGTTCTTTGTGGTCGTCATGAAGCTCGTTCGACGCTTCACAAAGCCCCACTGATCACGATTGTGGGAGCGGGCTCGCTCCCACAGGGGTTCTGCAAATATCCAGCGCTGTGGTCATGTCCGTCATCGCTGGGCTAATGTGTCTGAACCACTTTGGCCCATCGAGTCCCCATGCGCTTCCTCGCCCGCACCCACCCTCGCCTCTCTGCCGGCTTTCTGCTCGGTCTCGCCACCGGTTTGTTGGTACCTGTCGATTCCATCGTCAGTAAAATTCTCATCGGCTGGAACGCTGGCGTCTGGACGTACCTGATCCTGATGTTCTGGCTGACCGTGCGTGCCAAGGCACCAGACGTCAAACGCATCGCTGAAGTCGAAGACGAAAATGCCGGGTTGGTACTGTTCGTGGTGTGCATCGCCGCGCTGGCCAGCCTGGTGACCATTACCTTCGAATTGGCAGGCAGCAAAGACCTGCACACCGCAAACAAACTAATGCACTACGGCTTCACCGCTATCACGGTGGTCGGTTCATGGCTTCTGATCGGGGTGATTTTCTGCGTGCATTACGCGAGGTTGTATTACACCTGGGACGGTAAGGAACCGGCGCTACGCTTCGCCGAAGGGCTGAGAACGCCCAATTATTGGGATTTTTTGTATTTCTCGTTCACGATTGGGGTAGCTGTGCAGACGTCCGATGTAGGCGTTGCAACTCGAGAGATCCGTAAAATAGTGCTGGCGCAATCATTGATCGGCTTTGTGTTCAATACAGCGATTCTGGGCTTCTCCATTAATATTGCGGCTGGTCTTTTTGGCTGAACCAGCAAGCATTGTCTCCAATGTCCAGAGCATGCCTCTTGTGGTTCGGCGAGTAAATATGAGAAAGATCATAATTTCTCAAACTTGTAAACTGTAAAACCTGACAGTTTACAAGCTTGAAGACCTCGGATTATATGATGTAGCCAGCAGCAAGGCATCCGTATTGCAAGATAACTTCTATCAAAATTGGAGTCTTCAATCATGGCCACATCAGCTCAGCGCGTATTCACGCCTCGAATCCGTAATAATCAGGGAAACAATTTTATAGGAACAATTGATGGTGTCGCATACAAAGCCAACAGCTTCAGACTAACTGAAAACAGTCTTCCAGGAACTATTGGTCCTCACTGGGAAGCACGTGTTCATCAAAGAGCTGTTGACTTTAGTTATAAGGAGATTTCCATTTATATCCCAAAAGATACTATTGATTGAACTCATCCGTTGAATCCGGCCACCAAAATAATCATCAGTTATGTTGACTATTCTGACACGCAGAATCCAATCGCTCATAAAAGCGTAGGAGGCAACATTGATTTTACGCTTGACAAAGACGCAAAAATTTTCAGCGGAAATATTGATGCGGTCATGGACAGCAATGGAGGCGATGGCGGCGAGACATTCAAGATAGAAGTTGAAAACTTTTTGATTCTGGGAACTTAATAAGGGACGAACCGGGGTCTGCAACCATTGCGGCCCCGGCCCTATTAAAAATTCCGTTTTCCGAGCATTACCAGAGATACCGCATGCCCAGACTGAAACCATAAGGCTGCTCAAAGTTTTTGCCTTTTATATAGTCAAACTCAGCATGACCCTGCAAGGATTTACTCATCGACACCGCTAAACCTGTGCCCCAAGCGATACGACTACCCGACAAGTTGTTATTGAACACATTATTATTGACTTTGACCTCGTTATTTTCGGCAAACTCGTGTTCCAGACCGACCTTCAAGTATGGTTGTGTGGATACGTCGTTTCCAAAATTGAAAGTACGGCCCGCCTTCATCCCAATGCTGCCTAATAAGGATCGCGCTGTGTCACCTTTGGCATCCATGCCATTTTCCAGACGGAAATCATCGCCCTGAATAACCACTGCTGACAGCCTTGCGAACGGTTCAATAAAGGATTTTTCGTTGAGCATTATATGACGCCCGAATTCGCTTTCCCAACCGATACCCGAAGTATTGTAGCTGCCTTTGGTACGCGCACCATCACTCAAGGAAACCTTCGCTTCGTTGCGATAATGGTTGTACTTAACCAAACCATCAAAGTAATAGCCGCTTGCTCTATCCACCCACGTCACATATCCCCGAGATAATTACTTTCGATCTCGCCCGATGTACCGTAATCAAGGTTCAGGTCAGAATCACTGTGTCCCGCCATGATGCCTATCAGCCATTGACCATCGGCAAAAGAAGGCAATGGAACATCCCAACCAAGCGAGAAACCTCGTTGTGTTTGCTGGTATGCCACACCGGAACCGTCAGCGACATTGTTCTTCTTGCCATAGACTCGTCCCCAGGACCCGGCATTTTGGTCACTGCTGCGCAGTTCACCCAAGCGGGTGTGAACAGGGGACATGTCACCGTACCAAACGGGTATCGCCGTATTGAATAACGCCAGAACGGAGCGCGCGCCCGGGCTGATGGTACGCGTTGTGGGATTTAGGAACCAATCGTTACCGCTGCTTGCCAGTTCGTAACGAAATGCACCCAGATCAACTGAACCGTTAATCAGGCGGAACTGCGCATCACCTCCACCAGTGCGAACCAATGTAATCGGCTGCCCGCTGGGAGCATCGGATCCACTGCTCGCAACTTGCAGATTGTGATCTCCAGAAGCATTGCCAACAATATTGACACTGTCGGTCTGACCGGTTGTGAAATCAGTCTTCAATGCAAAGGTGCCGTTATTTCCGCTCAGGCTTGCAACATTCAACTGGTAGAAACCTGGCGCGGTTTGCAGCGAGACTGCCCCACCATTCAGTTGCATCGCGCCGATACTGCTTGCTCCCGTCACATCCCATCGACCACCATCATTAATGCTTACGTTGGCGACATTTTCCATACGCCCGCTGAGTATGGCCTGGCTGCCCAAGACGACGGCAGTGTTGCTGGCGGCGTCACTGACAATGTCACCAGCCAAAGCGCTGCGTTCAACATTCATGGTTGTATTTGCGCCCCCCTTACATCAAGGATCACCCCGTTGCCGCCAACGATCGTCGAGCCGTCGTGAACATCAATTTGCACGGTTGAACCGGAGACGCTTGGAACATCAATGAGAATGGCAGCACCGCTTGTACTTTGAACATGAGACTGGTTCAGAGTGAGTGCGCTGGATTGCGTATCCGTCGGGTCAGCCGTGAAGACCACGCCGTTCTGCTCGCCTGCAATCAAGCTTTGCGCCGAAGCAGTGGCACTGCCCCCGGCTAACGTGAGGCCAGAACTGTTCGTGCCTGTGCCTGTGAGCTTAGTATTGGACAGGTTGAGTGTGCTGTATGAAGAAACAGCGGCCCCGCGATTAACGCCTGTAATCGTACTGCCATTCGCATTGACCACCGAGCCACTCGCAGTTCCTGAAACTCGTGCCACATTCAGCCCTGTTCTGTTACCCACAATCATGCTGGAATTTATGTCAGCGGTACTATTGGTAATCTGCACAGCGCTTGGGCCGCTGCTTCCGGTTGTCGATACCCCGTTAAGTACCACAGAAGATGCGCCACTCGCCGATATGCCGAGAGTGCTTCCACCGTTTATGGTAAGAGAGCTGGCACTTCCAGCGGACCACGTTTCCGCGGGCGAAGGGTTCGAAATAACAGCGGTTTCACCGGGCAGCAACTGCCGCGCTTGCGCTTGGTTGCCGACCAGCATCGGCATGGCGACGATGAAAACACAAGACGCTGGAAAACTGCAAAGTGAGGGACTGAATATGGGTGACATGGCAATTCCTTAGGAAAGTCAAATCAAGAGCGCTTGGTGATCGCCCAGCTTTAAACAACGAGTGAGAATATCCATCCCATCCCCGGCCGGTATGTAGGAATAGTCTGCAACTGCAAGCGAAATGGCTTACCAATTCCGTAGGAAATACGAGGGAGGGTCGAAGCCCTCCCCGACTTGCCCTGTCAAGTAGGCTTATCGTCGTCATACTTGCTTCCATCGCAATATATAAAACCCGATCTAATCAGAATGACTTCATATTTGCTCACAAGTGACGGTGTTGGATTTGGTCCTCCACCTATAGTGACTTCATACCACACATCCGCTGCACCGGAATATGTACCTGGAACGCTTTCATCCGGTTCGGCGGTCGAGTATTTGAGGATCGGATTGAACGGCGCCACGCGCACTTTGAACCCGGTAGCAACTTCTGTATCCAGCACTGTATGTTTCACCGAGAACGGATTTGCAGCAGGGTTCGGCGTAACCCCTAGAAAATCCGAATAACCCTTGAAGTAAATTGTGACCTCCGTATCCTTAGGCAGGTAAACTGCATCGGGTTTTACAAAAACAGTAATACCATAGTCCGCGCCACTGGTACTGGGGCAACCCAACCTGCCGTTTCTTGTACCCTCGACCTCCGGCGCCGCCAGTTCGATTTTTATTGCATTGAAGGCGACGTCAGTCGGTTCTGATTGTGGAATGTTTGCACTGCCAATCGTTTCAACTGTCCAATAAGCACTGAATGGAACACCAGGCGTGAAATCCTTGATAACGTCCCAAGGCAAAACGTGTTCTTTGGTAGTGCCTTCATCACCATCCTGCAAAAAAATCGCGGGTGGGACAAACTTTCCGTCAACATACACTTTTACTTCCTGACCATCTTGTGGCTGCCTGCCTGCCTCATCCCACAACTCAATTTCGATTCGACATTCTTTCTCGAAGTCCTCCGGCGTCAACTCATTTTCTTTATCCAACTCACCGAACACCTTCAATTTTTTCATTGCAGTATTGACGGGATCGGGATGGTCCGGGTTTGTCGGACCGGCGTATTCAAAGTTAACGAGAACATCCACCTGTTTTCTTTCTCCGACGGGTACCGGACCGCGAGTCAGAGCGCACGTAACAGTGATTGGCTGATCTCCACCGGTAGCGTCGACGTACTTGGTAGCTAACAGCGCCTTGTCAATCGGAATTGCGTACGTAGTTGCCGAACCGGCTTCATCATCATAAATTGATTGGTCATCATAGAAGAGTACGTAGTGATCATCATTCTGAACATCAGCCCCCTTTCGAAGTCGACCGTGACACCGTCATCCGCATCTTGGATTGTTATTACAGGATCCGCTTTCGGAACTTCAATTTCTGCCAAAACAGGTGTCGGCAGCAACGCAACGGCTTTCCCGGCAGGAATGGACATGTTGCTTACATTGCCCGCAAAGTCAGTCAATCTGCACCAAACATATACGGTATTGCCTTTTAGCTCGGCCACCTTATCAATGGGTATCGTAACTAAACCATCCGCAGGCAACATTCCCCTAATGACAGGTTCAAATGTCGGGACAGCAGAGTAAGCTGAACTCATCCAGACTTCATAGCTGTCGCCATTGGGAGGATCCAGTGGATTATCATAGGTACGATCCACTTCCATGATCAATCCACCCGGATGATCGGCGATGAGTTTATCAGTGATGGGGCCAGCCCAGGCAGTTGGCCATTTCATGACTTTAAGCTGTGCCTTTATCCCTGTCGTTTCACTTTGTCCCGGAGCAAAACGATCGACGACATACTTTGTTGGAAACGTTTCAATAGGGTTAATGCCGGCCAGGTAAATTATTGCCCAGACATAATAGGTTGATGGTCCTGGTACAGCTGGGTCATCGAGCAGCCAAGGATCACTGGGTATCTCAACATCTACCGGTTGACCGTCGGCTGGCCCGGCCGGGTCATCAATTAGCACGGTGCCCTCGTTTTGAGGGTCAGTCGGAGCAACATCTTTTAAAACTCGAAAATCGTATTCGTCTGAATCCAGTCTGTTGCTCCACGAGGGGATCTGCACCTTTAGCGCTGTTCCTATCGGGATGAGTTCGATCGGCAATGTGCCATCAGCCAGTATCCCCGCAATTGTTGGTGCCGGTTCAGTCAGAGCCCCTTCGGGGCGCTTGCCCAGCGGACGAACTTTCGATTTGCCACTGTATGTATTGCTCATCTTCTTCTCCAAATAGTTGATCACCGATCACGGCGCTGCCTAATCACTGCTTTGTCATAGTCGTTTCGGCGGGCCACAGGGTTCTTCTTCCCCTACGACAACTCTGTCAATTTTCACTAATCCAACTTGAGATTTTCGGATTACTGCGCCGTTACGTTCCAGAAAACATCGAGACAGTGCAGACGCCTTATCCACCATAGGCTCAATGTGAGGCACGAATGGCCACACCCGAACTTCCACGCCGTTGAGCAGTTCCTCTTGGGTTTCTTTTTTTTTCGTATTTCTTTATAAGTTCCCGCTATAGGTGGTCCGTATCCATTCCGGCTGTAATAACCATTCCATTTCACAACGAGTACGTCGTCGAGCTCAAATTCCGGATCAGGTGCGATCAAAATATAAACTCCATCCCACAATGGCGGGACGGAAGTACAATTCAGCCATCCCCTTTCGTTCACTCCCTTAAATTTTGGCGCCGCTATAGTTACCGGAGATGCATCTATGGTCAGCTTGCGCTTGAATGACGTGTCGAGGTTCAAATCCTCGAACCAGACTTCATAATAAACATAAGCGACTCCACTTTCAGTCAGCCGAGACGGATCAATTTTTATAACCATTTTCTCTGGCGGAACAGGATAAATCAGCTCGTCGTAGATCCAATGGGTTACCCCGGCAAATTCCCACGCAACCTTAAGGCGATCGACTCTTGGCGGTACATCCGGGTAATTCGGCCACCGCTCAACGATCACATTTAAACCTTCGGGTAGAAGTTCTTCAGGAACATTACCTTCAGGGTCATTGACATCAACTCCCTCCACTTCCGGAGCGTCGTATTCATAAGTACCGATTGGAGGTACAGGAGCAGAAAAATTTCCCGACTCTCCCTTGTAGATAACCATGCTATTTCCTTCCGAAAATGAAAGACCAAGCAGATTCGAGTCCATGCCAGATAATTAAGCTCGACTTGTCCAGACCGGTCTACTGTCATATCTGACAGGTTTTCCTACCGCTTGTCGGATTCCGCTGAAGGCCAAAGCACCTCAAGCTTGACGAGTATTCGATTTTTACTGCCTACTGAAACCGGTTTCAGCGTTACCACGATAAAAACAAGGCCCAACGATGAACGACTTCTCCGCCGCCCAGCGCAGCCGCGTCACCATGCTTGATGTTGCCGAACGCGCGGGCGTCTCCAAGGCCAGCGTCTCGCGCTTCATCGGCGATGACCGCGCCCTCCTCTCCGACGCTATCGCGCTGCGCATCGAGCGAGCCATCGACGAACTCGGCTACCGCCCCAACCAAATGGCACGCGGTCTCAAACGCGGGCGCACGCGCCTGATCGGCATGCTGGTCGCCGACATCCGCAACCCTTATTCGATTGCCGTGATGCACGGGGTGGAAACCGCCTGCCGCGCGCACGGCTACAGCCTGGTGGTGTGCAACACCGACCGCGATGACGAGCAGGAACGCCAGCATCTGGCGCTGTTGCGCTCGTACAACATCGAAGGGCTGATCGTGAACACCCTTGGCCATCACCGTGACGAGTTGCACGAGCTGCACCGCGAGATGCCGCTGGTGCTGGTGGATCGCAAGGTCGCTGGCCTCGATAGCGATATGGTCGGGTTGAACAACTCGCGCGCTGTTGAAATGGCGCTCACCCATCTTCAACAGTGCGGTTATCGCGATCTGTTGTTGATCACCGAACCGTATGACGGCACCAGTTCACGTATCGAGCGAGTCAGCAGTTTTCAGGCACAAATTGCCCAATGTGAAGACTTGGTCGGGGCGGTTCTGGAAGCCGGTGACGATCTGCAAGCGCAACTTCAAACATTTTTAAGCACTCAAGGTAACGGACCGAAAGCGTTGTTTTGCGCGAATGGCGTGGCGGCGCTGGCGGCCACGACCGCGTTGCGGGCGATTGGCTCGCGGCTGTTTGAAGATGTCGGGTTGATCGCACTGGATGATCTGGATTGGTATCCGTTGGTGGGCGGCGGGATTACTGCGCTGGCGCAGCCGACCCAGGACATTGGTGCGCGGGCGTTCGAGTGCCTGCTCAGGCGTTTGCGTGGGGATGATGAGGCGGCGCGGGTGGTGGATTTTGCGCCGGTGCTGATTGAGCGAGGATCTACCCGTGGGGTTGGCGGTGTTTGAGCTGACGCTTTCGCGAGCAGGCTCGCTCCCACAGGTGACCGCGTTCCAATGTGGGAGCTGACCTGCCAGCGAAAGGGTACAAAAGAACATTGATATTTTTTTGAACAAAAATGAAACCGGTTTCAGAGGTCAATAACAATGAATAAACCTGCCGTTTCCATCAGTTTGTCCAGCTACGGTGCCGAGCTTGTGCGCCAGCGCGGGCAAGATTCCTTCATCGACGTTCTGGCCGCAGCCGGGGCCAATCGCATCGAGTGGCGTGAAGAGCTGCTGACCCGTGAAGAGCCGGCGCAATTGGCTGCGGCCACCGAGGCGCATGGCTTGCAAAGCATTTATTCCTCACCCACCGAACTGTGGCTTGCCGGGCAGGCACAGCCCAATCCCGAATTGATTACCGCACTGCAACAGGCCGAAGCGTTCGGTTCGAAATGGCTGAAAGTCTCGCTCGGCTATTTCACTGACACCAACGACCTGCAAGCTTTGTCCGAACGTCTGCAACGAACCTCGGTGCAGTTGCTCGTCGAGAACGATCAAACCCTGCACGGCGGGCGCATCGAACCGTTTCAGCGCTTCTTCGCGGCGGTCGAACAACACGACCTGCCGATCAAGATGACTTTTGACATCGGCAACTGGCAGTGGCAGGACCAGTCCGCCGCCAGCGCCGCGCGCTTGCTGGGCCGGCATGTCGGCTATGTGCACTGCAAAGCCGTAGCGCGTCGCGCCGACGGCAAACTCGTGGCGGTGCCGCCCGCCGTCAGCGACTTGCATCTGTGGGAACAACTGTTGCGGCACATGGCCCAAGGCGTTATGCGCGCGGCCGAATACCCGCTTCAGGGCGAAGACCTGCTGCAACTGACCACCGAGCACGTCGCCGCCCTCGCCCGCCTCGGCCAATCGCGTCTGGAGCCTGCCCATGTCTGAGATCGATATCCTCTCGTTCGGTGAAACCATGGCGATGCTGGTCGCCGAGCAGACCGGCGATTTGGCGGCGGTCGAACACTTTCACAAACGCATCGCCGGTGCCGACAGCAATGTGGCCATCGGACTTTCGCGATTGGGTTTCAACGTCGCGTGGCTGAGCCGGGTCGGTAATGATTCGCTCGGGCGCTTCGTGGTCGAGACCTTGGTCAAGGAGGGTCTGGATTGCAGCCATGTCGATGTCGACCCACAGCACCCGACCGGTTTCCAGTTCAAGTCGCGCAATGACGATGGCAGCGATCCGCAGGTCGAATATTTCCGTCGCGGTTCGGCGGCCAGTCACTTGGCGCCGCAGTCAATCACTGCGGACTTGCTCAGCGCCCGCCATTTGCACGCCACCGGCATTCCGCCGGCGCTCTCTGCCACGGCGCGCGAATTGTCCTTTGAATTGATGAGTCGTATGCGCCATGCCGGGCGCAGCGTTTCGTTCGACCCCAATCTGCGCCCAAGCCTGTGGGCCAGCGAACGCGAAATGATTGCCGAGATCAACCGCCTTGCCGCCCTCGCCCATTGGGTCTTGCCGGGCTTGAGCGAAGGCCGTCTGCTGACCGGTTTCGATGACCCGGCAGACATCGCTGCGTTCTATCTCGACCAAGGCGCCGAAGCGGTGGCGATCAAGCTCGGGCCGCAAGGCGCTTATTACCGCACGCAACTGGATCAGGGCTTTGTCGCTGGTGTGCCGGTGGCCCAGGTCGTCGATACCGTGGGTGCCGGTGACGGCTTTGCGGTGGGGCTGATCAGCGCCCTGCTCGAGCATCAAAGTGTGCCCGAGGCGGTGCAACGCGCGAACTGGATTGGCAGTCGGGCGGTGCAGAGTCGAGGAGATATGGAAGGCCTTCCTACCCGCCTGGAATTATCCAGTGAATTTGAGGCCGTCTTCGCGAGCAGGCTCGCTCCCACCTTTGAAATGCAATCTCCTGTGGGAGCGAGCCTGCTCGCGAAAGGACCCGCCTGATCACCACAAACTGAACGAACCTGCTGCGACAAAAACAACAAGCTCAGGAGCAAGATCATGAAAAACGCTACTCTCGCCGCCCGCCGCTGGTGGTACATCATGCCGATCGTGTTCATCACCTACAGCCTGGCGTATCTCGATCGCGCCAATTATGGCTTCGCCGCCGCTTCCGGCATGGCCGAAGACCTGATGATCACCCCAGGCCTGTCGTCGCTGCTCGGCGCGCTGTTCTTTCTCGGTTACTTCTTCTTCCAGGTGCCTGGTGCGGTCTACGCGCAAAAGCACAGCGTAAAGAAGCTGATTTTTGTCAGCCTGATCCTCTGGGGTGGCCTCGCTACCCTGACCGGCGTGGTCTCCAATGCTTATTGGTTGATCGTGATTCGCTTCATGCTCGGTGTGGTCGAAGCGGCAGTGATGCCGGCGATGCTGGTCTATCTGTGCCACTGGTTCACCCGTGCCGAACGCTCGCGGGCCAACACCTTTCTGATCCTCGGCAACCCGGTAACCATGCTGTGGATGTCGGTGGTTTCAGGTTATCTGGTGCAGCACTTCAGCTGGCGCTGGATGTTCATCATCGAAGGCTTGCCGGCGGTGCTGTGGGCGTTCATCTGGTGGCGTCTGGCCGATGATCGTCCGGCCCAGGCCAAATGGCTCAGCGATCAGGAAAAGCACGATCTGGAAAGCGCACTGGCGGCGGAACAAGTTGGCATCAAAGCGGTGAAGAACTACGCCGAGGCGTTCCGTTCGCCGAAGGTGATCATTCTCGCGTTGCAGTTTTTCTGCTGGAGCATCGGCGTCTACGGCTTCGTGCTGTGGTTGCCATCGATTCTCAAGGCAGGGGCGAAAATGGACATGATCGAGGCTGGCTGGCTGTCGGCGCTGCCGTATCTGGCGGCGGTGATCGGCATGCTCGCGGTGTCGTGGGGGTCAGACAAGTTGCAGAAGCGCAAACGTTTCGTCTGGCCCCCGCTACTGATCGCCTCCATCGCGTTTTATGGTTCCTACGCGCTCGGCGCGGAACATTTCTGGTGGTCGTACACGCTGTTGGTAATCGCCGGCGCCTGCATGTACGCGCCGTACGGGCCGTTCTTCGCGATCGTGCCGGAGATCCTGCCGGCCAACGTTGCCGGCGGCGCCATGGCGCTGATCAACAGCATGGGCGCCCTCGGTTCGTTCGGCGGCTCGTATCTGGTCGGTTATCTGAACAGCTCCACCGGCTCGCCCGGCGCGTCCTATCTGTTGATGAGCGGCGCCTTGCTGTTGTCGGTGGTGCTGACGATTTTTCTCAAGCCCGGCGCCAGCGACCGCGTCGTCGCCAAAACCGTTGCCACGCCGCGCGTGCCGGCGCATTCCTGAAAGGACTTTGTCATGAAAAAACACGTCGTGCTGTACAAGAAACTCTCCCCGCGTTGATGGCGCGTCTGCAAGAACAGTTCGAAGTGACGCAGATCGAAAGCCTCGACGCCGACGGCCTGATGCAACTGCGTGACGCCCTGCCCCGCGCTCACGGCTTGCTCGGTGCGAGTCTGAAACTGGACGCCGCGTTGCTTGATCTGGCGCCGCAACTGCAAGCCATCGCCAGCGTGTCGGTCGGCGTCGATAACTACGACATCGATTACCTCGGTCGTCGCAAGATCCTGCTGACCAACACCCCGGACGTGCTCACCGAAACCACCGCTGACACCGGTTTTGCCTTGATTCTCGCAGCCGCACGGCGGGTGGTCGAACTGGCCAACATGGTGCGCAGCGGCCAGTGGAGCCGCAACATCGGCCCGGCGCATTTCGGCACTGATGTGCATGGCAAGACGCTCGGCATCATCGGCATGGGCCGCATCGGCGAGGCGTTGGCCCAGCGCGGGCATTTCGGTTTTGGCATGCCGGTGATCTACCACAGCCAGTCGCGCAAACCGGCAGTCGAGGAACGCTTCGATGCGCAATATCGCAGCCTTGAAGACTTGCTCAGCCAGGCGGATTTCATTTGCCTGACCTTGCCGCTGACCGCGCAGACGGAAAAGTTGATCGGCGCCGAGCAGTTTGCCTTGATGCGTCCCGAGAGCATTTTCATCAACATCTCACGCGGCAAGGTCGTCGATGAGGCGGCAATGATCGACGCGCTGCGTCATCAGCGCATTCGTGCGGCGGGGCTGGATGTGTTCGAGCGTGAACCGCTCAATCATGATTCGCCGTTGTTGCAGCTCAACAATGTGGTGGCGACGCCGCACATGGGTTCGGCGACGCATGAAACGCGCGAGGCAATGGCGCGGTGTGCGGTGGAGAATCTGCTGGCGGCGCTGGCTGGCAAGAAGCCGGCGAATCTGGTGAACCCTTTACACTGATCGTTCCCACGCTCTGCGTGGGAATGCAGCCCGGGACGCTCTGCGCCCCTTCGGAAGCTGGAACGCGGAGCGTCCCTTGAGGCATTCCCACGCGGGAGCGTGGGAACGATCGGTGTGGTGGTGAGGCAGGTACAGGCAATGCAAGACCATCAGGCACTGCGCGCCTGTAAAAGCTGTGCCGCACACAATGCAATCCGCGCGCAGGCGTCGGCCAGTTTCACCCGATCGACCACCAGGCCAATGCGGATATGCCCCGCCGCACTCGGGCCGAATGCTTCACCGGCCAGTACCGATACGCCATAACCTTCAAGCAATCGCTCGGCAAACGCCTGAGCACCGAGCCCGGTCTGGCGCACATCGACCATCACGAACATGCCGCCATCCGGCCTGATCGGATGCAGGCCCGGGCAGCCGTGCAAACGCTCGCAAACCAGATCGCGGCGCAGGCGATATTCCTCGCGCATCTGCGTCACTTCCGGCAGATCACTTTGCAGCGCAACCTGCGCGGCTTTCTGCACGAAATCCGGCAATCCGAAGAGCATGCTCAGCGACAGGTTGACCAGATGCTCGGCCAGCGGTTGCGGCCCGATCATCCAGCCGATGCGCCAACCGGTCATGGCGTGGGATTTCGACAGACTGTTGATCGTTGCCGTGCGTTCGGCCATGCCCGGCAGGCTCGCCGGGCTGATGTGCCGGCCTTCGTAAAGCAAATCACTGTAGACCTCGTCGCTGATCAGCCACAGGTCATGGCGGATGCACAGCGCCGCCAGTTCCTGCCAGATCAACAGCGGCAAGCTCGCACCGCTGGGGTTGTTCGGGCTGTTGAGCAACATCGCGCGAGTCTTTGCAGTAATACGCGCCGCGACATCGGCCGGGTCGACGCGAAAACCATTTTCCGGGCGCACCGGGACTGGAATGACCGTTGCGCCGCAAGCGCCGAACACACCTTCGTACGTAACGTACATGGGTTCGGCGACGATCACCTCGTCGCCGGGATCAAGCAGACATTGCGCCACCGAATACACCGCGCATTGCGCGCCGGGCAACACAATCACCTGATCAGGATCAACGCGCTGACCACTGCGCTGGCAATGGCGCTCGGCAATCAGCCTGCGCAGCTCGAGCCGGCCACGGATGTCGGCGTAATGCGTATCGCCGGCCAACAGACTGTCGATGGCGCCATGGACAATCGGCAGCGGCGTATCGAAGTCCGGATCGCCGACGCTCAACAGCAGAATATCGACGCCCGCGGCGAGCAACGCCAACGCTCGGTCGTGAATTTGCCAGGCGGCGGCGCCCTCTCCGGCAATGCGTTGGGTCAAGGCTGAATAGCGCATGTACGTCTCCTGATCGCGCGGTTTCCAGCCTTCACCGTATCTCAAATCACGAAACGCGCCACCATCGCATTCAAATCCACTGCCAGACGCGACAGCTCATGGGTTGCGGCGCTGGTCTGGTTGGCCCCGGCCGCCGACTGCGTCGCCAGATCGCGGATGTTGACGAGGTTGCGATCGACTTCGCGCGAGACTTGCGCCTGCTCTTCCGAAGCGCTGGCGATGACCAGGTTGCGCTCGTTGATCTGGTGGATGGACTGAGTGATCTGCTCCAGCGCCACGCCGGCGGCACGGGCCATTTCCAGGGTGATCTGGGTACGCTGGTTGCTTTGCTGCATTGAGGAGACGGCCTCGCCGGTGCCGTTCTGGATACCGGCGACCATTTTTTCGATTTCCTGGGTCGATTGCGCGGTGCGATGGGCCAGCGCCCGTACTTCGTCCGCGACCACGGCAAATCCTCGTCCGGCTTCACCGGCACGCGCGGCTTCGATCGCGGCGTTGAGTGCCAGCAAGTTGGTCTGTTCGGCGATGGCGCGAATCACGTCGAGCACTTTGCCGATATCGCGGCCCTGCGCGGCGAGACCTTCGATCATCTGCGCGGTGTTCTGCACGTCGTGGGTCATGGTCTGGATCGCGTCGACGGTTTTCACCACCTGATCGCGACCTTCACGGGCGGCGTGGGTTGACTGGTTCGAGGCTTCGGAAGTCGACACGGCGTTGCGCGCGACTTCTTCGACGGCGGCAGTCATCTCGTTGACGGCGGTGGCGGCTTGTTCGATTTCGTTGTTCTGCTGCTGCAAACCGCGCGAGGCTTCTTCGGTGACGGCGCTGAGTTCTTCGGCGGCCGCGCCCAGTTGCGTGGCGGAACCGGCGATCTGTTCGATGGTTTGACGCAGGTTGACTTGCATCGCCGCGAGGGCTTCGAGCAGGCGCGCCGGCTCGTCCTTGCCGTCGACTTCGATGGCTTTGCTCAGGTTGCCGCTGGCGATGGTTTGTGCAGCCAGCACCGCACGGTTCAGTGGTGTGACGATGCTGCGGGTCAGCAGCCAGGCGAGCAATACGGTGGCCAGCGCAGCAATCACCGCGACAATGATGATCCCGGTGATGGCGCTGTCGTAATAGTCGCCGGCGCGAGTCGACGCAGTTTTGGCATCGGCCGCGTTGATCGCGATCAGTTTGTTCAACTGCTCGCCCATCTGGTCGGTGCCTTCCTTGATTCGTGTGTTGATCAGGGCGCGCAACTCCTCCATTTTGTCCTGACGTGAGAGCTCGAGCATCTGGTTCTGTGCTTGCACGTAGTTGTCCAGCGTGGTCGAAAACGTCTGGTACAGCGCACGTTCTTCCGGGCCTGCATGCAGTTCGGCATAAGCGGCTTGTGCCTTGCGCGCCTTTTCAACCAGCACGGCGATACGCGTCTGGGCTTCCTGCAACGCGGCAGGCTCGCGATTGACCAGCACGCGGAACGAGAGGATGCGCATCCGCAGGACGTTTTCGGTTATCACGCTGAGATGGGTCACGCTGGGCAGTTGCGTCGAATTCATATCGATCGACGCCTGGCGGATGACCGACATGCGATTGACGGCAAACATGCCAAGCACGACTACTAACAGGGCGATGAAGGCAAAACCGAGGAAGGCACGGGGCGCGATATTCAGGTTACGCAAGGACATGGCTGAACTCTCAAGATAGAAGCTACGAGCGTCCATGCCATATCACTGAGCCGTGGGGGTGGGCTGCAGTTCGGCGCCACTGTTTTGGGAGTCTTGTGTGCGCCTGACCTTTGTATCGGCCAGGCTTGAGGAAGATTGCGGGTGCGTTGCAACTATTTTTATCAGTGTTTCAGGGATGAAACACCGACAGGGAGTTTCACACGCGTCGCGCCATCTGCCAGACGCGAGCAATATCGGTGGCGCGTTCACGCAACAATCGTGGCGCTTCGGCGCAGGCCTGTTCCAGCGTCATCGGCCCGCTGGTCACGGCGAATGCCGCGTCGATGCCATGGTCATACAGTTCCTGATAACCGTCGCCGAGGGTGCCGGCAATCACCACCACCGGCACACCGTGTTGTTTGGCGATCCGTGCAACGCCGAACGGCGTCTTGCCGCGCAGGGTCTGCGCGTCGAAGCGCCCTTCCCCGGTGATCACCAGATCGGCATCTTTGACCGCATCGGCGAGCCCCACCAGCTCTGCGACCACCTCAACGCCAGCCTGAAACTGCGCACCAAGGAATGCCTTGGCGGCAAAGCCGAGACCGCCCGCCGCACCGCTGCCGGGTTCATCGCGGACGTTTTTGCCCAGCGCCTGCGCGCACCGTTCGGCAAAGTGTCCCAAGGCTTGGTCGAGTTGTTGCACCTGGGCCGGCGAAGCGCCTTTCTGCGGGCCGAAAATCGCTGAGGCACCGTGCGGACCGCAGAGTGGATTGTTGACGTCAGCGGCAATATCGAAACGCACCTGCGCCAGACGCGGATCAAGTCCGCTGAGGTCCAGCCGCGCCAGTTGCGCCAATGCCAGTCCGCCGGGGACCAGTGCCTGATCCTGCGCATCGAGCAGTTTCAGCCCCAGGGCGTGCATCGCGCCGGCACCGCCATCGTTGGTGGCACTGCCGCCAATTGCCAGAATCACCCGTTGCGCACCGGCATCCAGCGCCGCGCGGATCAGTTCGCCGGTGCCAAAGGTGCTGCTGATGCAGGCATCGCGCTGCCCCGGCGGCACCAATTGCAAGCCGCTGGCCTCGGCCATTTCGATGATCGCGGTCTGGGTGTGTGGCAACCAGCCCCACGCGGCCTCCACCGGCGCACCGAGCGGGCCACGCACGCGGCTGCGGCGCAATTCGCCTGCACAGGCGGCGAGAATCGATTCCACCGTGCCTTCGCCACCATCAGCCATCGGGCATTTGACCAGCGTCGCCTGCGGCCACACCTGGGCCAGGCCAAGGGCGATGGCTTCGGCAACGCCCTGAGCACTGAGGCTGTCCTTGAATGAATCGGGGGCGATGACGACTTTCATGGGAATTCTCCGGTGGCAATGTCCGTCATGCTGCCAGTCGGTTCACGTGTTGACGCCGGTCGGTTGCACAAGGGCTGGAGAGGATTGTTGTTCATTTTCACAAAAGATCTATGTTGGTTGTACCGGCCTCATCGCTGGCAAGCCAGCTCCCACAGGGTTCTGTGGCGGATGTGGAAGTTATGAACGCCTTCTGACCTGTGGGAGCTGGCTTGCCAGCGATGGCGACCTCAAGGACAACTCATGTCGATGGATCCGTCTGCGGCAACAGCTGCACCCCCAGATACAACGCCAGCATTCCGTCCAGCCGCAGCGGATCGACCCCGCTCAACTCGGCGATCCGCTCCATCCGGTAACGCAAGCTGTTGCGATGAATGCCCAAGGCATCGGCACAGGCCTGACTCTGGCCGTCGTGCTCACACCAGCTGCGCAGCGTCGCCAGCAGTTGGCCGTTGCTGTCCTTGGCGATGACCTTGCGCAGCGGTTTGAGCAGTTCGTCCAGTGCGTCATCGTTGCGATGGCGCCAGAGCATCACCGGCAATCGATAACGGTTAAGCGTCAGCACGCGCGAATGCGGCAGGACTTCGCGCCCGTAGGCGAGCAAATCGCCGACCCGTCGATAACAGCGGCGCAACCCGGCCAGCCCGTCAGCTTGCCCGCCCACGGCCATGCGCAGGATTTTCCAGCCGAGGCCGTCGAGTTTTTCCAGCAAGCGCTCGTGCTCGACGTGTTGACTCGCCGGGCGACACCACAGCAGCGATGACTGCGCCGAACTCACGCACCAGCTGTCCGGGTAACGCGACAGCAGCCAGGCACTCAGCGCCTCGACGGTTTGCCCCGGACCGTGCTCCAGACTTAATTCGAACAGGTACGGCACCCGCGTCAATTGCGGCTTGAGCCCGAGTTGCTGCGCCTCGTCGACCAGCCGCGGCGAATCACCCGCCTCGCTCAGCAACAGCGCCAGCAGATCATCACAGCGCTGGCGCCGCCATTGCTGCTCGGCCTGCTGGTTGCGCTGGCCAACCAGCATTTCCGCGGTCATGCGCACCAGCTCGGCATAGGTGCGCAACTGCTCCGGTTCGCCGGTGAGGCCGAGCACGCCGATCAAGCGCTGATCGAGCAGCAACGGCAAGTTGATGCCCGGTTGCACGCCTTTGAGATGCACCGCCGTCTGCGCATCGATTTCGACCACGCGACCATTGGCCAGCACCAGTTGCGCACCCTCGTGGCGAGTATTGATGCGCTCCGGTTCGCCACTGCCGAGGATCAGCCCCTGGCTGTCCATGACGTTGACGTTGTAGGGCAAAATGGCCATCGCCCGGTCGACGATGTCCTGGGCGAGGTCGTGATCAAGTTCGAACATGACAGCGGCAATCCTTGATTTTCGGCGCGTGCGATTGTTCACCCGCACAGGGTCTGCCGGCAAACCCTGTGCTCAGGCACAAAGACAATCCGGCCAGAGGTGGCCGAGACTCTCGGGGCGATCAACGTTACCCTTTGCATCGCAAAAAATCATAATAAAGAGAGAGCCGCTATGTCGCAGAGCGCCGCAGCTACCCAGACCATCGACACCGACGGTAAAAACGCCGTCTACAAACGCATCACCCTGCGTTTGATCCCCTTCATTTTCATCTGCTACCTGTTCAACTACCTCGACCGGGTCAACGTTGGTTTCGCCAAACTGCAGATGCTCGACGCGCTGAAGTTCAGCGAAACCGTATACGGCCTTGGTGCCGGGATCTTCTTCATTGGCTACGTGCTGTGCGGCGTGCCGAGCAATCTCGCGCTGACGAAATTCGGTCCACGGCGCTGGATTGCGCTGATGATGATTACCTGGGGCACGCTGTCGACCTGCCTGCTGTTCGTCACCACGCCGACCGAGTTCTACACCCTGCGACTGTTCACCGGCGCGGCCGAAGCCGGGTTCTTTCCGGGTGTGGTGCTGTACCTCTCGCAGTGGTTCCCGACGTTCCGCCGTGGGCGGATCATGGCGCTGTTCATGTCAGCGATTCCGGTGTCCGGTTTGCTCGGCAGCCCGTTCTCCGGCTGGATCCTCAATCACTTCGCCGCCGGCCAGGGCGGTCTCGCTGGTTGGCAGTGGATGTTCCTGCTGCAGGGCATTCCGACGGTCATCCTCGGCGCCCTCGCCTGGTTCCTGCTCAGCGACAGCTTCGCCAATGCCAAGTGGCTGACCCCGCACGAGCGCGCGGTGCTTGAAGCCGATCAGGCCGAAGATCTGGCGAACAAACCGAAATCCACTTCCGACTCGCTGCTGGCGGTGTTCAAGAACCCGGCGATCTGGGCGTTCGGGCTGATTTACTTCTGCATCCAGAGCGGCGTCTACGCGATCAACTTCTGGCTGCCGTCGATCATCAAGAACCTGGGTTTCAGCGATAACCTGGTGATCGGTTGGTTGAGCGCGATTCCCTACCTGCTGGCGGCGGTGTTCATGCTGGTTGTCGGTCGCTCGGCCGACCTGCGCAAAGAACGCCGCTGGCATCTGGTAGTGCCGATGCTCATGGGCGCAATTGGTCTGCTCATCGCCGTAAACTTCGCGGCGAATCCGGCGATTGCGATTCTCGGTTTGACCATAGCCACCATGGGCGCGCTGACCGGGCTGCCGATGTTCTGGCCGGTGCCGACCGCCATGTTGAGTGCGGGCGCTGCGGCCGGTGGACTGGCGTTGATCAACTCGATGGGGCAAATGGCAGGGTTCTTGAGCCCGTATCTGGTGGGTTGGGTCAAGGACAGCACGGGGTCGACGGATGCCGCGTTGTATCTGCTGGCGGCGGTGATTGTCGGCGGGAGCTTGTTGGCGTTGCGGATGACGCGGACGTTGCGGGCTTAGCCTGAGTTCTCTAACACTGCACCATCCCCTGTGGTAGCTAGCCCTGCTAGCGATAGCGGTCTTTCAGTTACACAAGTATCGAATGTGACGCCATCATCGCTAGCAGGCTTGCCGCCACTGATCGTTCCCACGCTCCGCGTGGGAATGCAGCCCGGGACGCTCCGCGTCCCAAAGCAGACGCAGAGCGTCCTTGGCGGCGTTACCACGCGGAGCGTGGGAACGATCAGAAGCCCTGCCCTTGGTGACGGGGCACTCGATCTTGTTAATTCACTTTGCCCCTTCATCCGCATCTGGTATTTGATCCCTCTCCCACCGCCAAAAAGGATTTCGCCATGAGCTACCGCACACTCGGCCACTCCGGACTGCAGGTCTCGGCGCTGACGCTCGGCACAATGATGTTCGGCGAGCAGACCAGCGCCGAAGACTCGCTGCGTATCATCGACAAGGCCTGGGATCAGGGCATCAATTTCATCGACACCGCCGACGTCTACACCAATGGCCGCTCCGAAGAAATCGTCGGTGAAGCGATCGCCCGGCATCGGCACGAATGGGTGCTGGCGACCAAGGTCGGCTTCGGTCCGGTGGACGGCGTGCCAAACCGCAGCGGTTTGAGCCGCAAGCACATCTTCAATGGTCTGGAAGCCAGCCTTACTCGGCTCGGCACTGACTACGTCGACATCTATTACCTGCACCGCGAAGACCACAACACGCCGCTTGAAGTCAGCGTTTCGGCGATTGGCGATCTGATTCGCCAAGGCAAGATTCGCTATTGGGGGCTATCGAACTATCGCGGCTGGCGCATCGCCGAGGTCATCAGCATTGCAGACAAACTCGGCGTTGACCGACCGGTGATCAGCCAGCCGCTGTACAACATCGTCAACCGTCAGGCCGAGACCGAGCAGATCACCGCTGCGCAAACCTATGGCCTCGGCGTGGTGCCTTACAGCCCGCTGGCCCGTGGTGTGCTCAGCGGCAAGTACGCGCCGGACGTGCAACCGGACGCCAACAGCCGTGCCGGGCGCCAGGACAAGCGCATTCTGGAAACCGAGTGGCGCGTCGAGTCGTTGCGCATTGCCCAGCAGATTCAGCAGTACTCCGAGCAGCGCGGCGTCGGCATGGTCGAGTTTGCGATTGCCTGGGTGTTGAACAACAGCGCCGTGACCTCGGCCATTGTCGGGCCAAGGACCGAGGCGCAGTGGGATGCCTATACCAAGGCGCAGGCGGTGAAGATCAGCGCCGAAGATGAGGCGTTTATCGATTCACTGGTCACGCCGGGGCATGCTTCGACACCGGGTTTCAACGATGTCAGCCATTTCGTGCCAGGGCGCAAACCGCATCAGGCCTAACAAGTCTTCCCTAATGTAGAACAGCCGATACAATCGGCTGTTTTTCATTGAATTCAGCGCGATCAAACGGAAACTGGATTGATCGTCGCAAAATTGCCAGGGATTACTGCATGTTTGATCGTTCCGTCGAGGCACCCACAAAGCCTTCTCTGCTGAAAATTCCCGGCGACAAACACGATGCGCAGTCACAGCCTCGCACCGAAGCGGCGGCAACTGCCGCCGAGCGAAAAACCTCAATCGAGTATCGCGCCGACATCGACGGCCTGCGCGCCATCGCCGTGCTGCTGGTGTTGATTTTCCACGGCGGCCTGGCGTTGTTTCCGTCGGGATACATCGGCGTTGACATCTTCTTTGTGATATCCGGGTACCTGACCACCTCGATCATCATGTCCTCGCTGGACAAGGGCACGTTCAGCTTCAGCGGCTTTTACACGCGGCGCATCTGGCGTCTGCAACCGGCGATCATTGCGCTGCTCATCGTCACCTTACTGATCACCACGCTGCTTTATCTGCCCAGCGACTACGTCGATTTTCTCAAAAGCGAAAAATACACATCGCTGCTGATTTCCAATCAGTACTTTTCCAAAGTGACCAGCGGTTACGCGACGCCGGATGCTGCAAGTCTGCCGTTGCTGCACACCTGGTCTTTGGCCATCGAATGGCAATGGTATCTGGCCTTGCCGCTGGGCCTCTGGCTGCTCAACCGTTACGTGGCGAAAAGAGTTTTCAAAGCCACCGTGCTGGGTCTGACCCTCGCGGCAATGGCACTGGCGTTGTATCTGTCGTACGCCTATCCCGATCGAAACTATTACTTCTTCACCGCCCGCATCTTCGAGCTGATGATCGGTTCCTGCGCGGTCATTTTCAGCACCGAGAATTTCCGGCTCAAGCGCCTGAGCGCTTCGCTGATTTGTGCGCTGGCGCTGGCGACGCTGTTCTACTGCGCGACGCGCGAAGATATTTTGTCGGGTTTCCCCGGCTACCACGCCATCGCGGTGTGCCTGGCCACGGCCGTGCTGCTGTTTCGCGGCATCGGCGATGCCAGCGTGACTTCAAAATTGCTGGCCTTCCGGCCGCTGGTGTTCGTAGGCACGCTCTCGTATTCGCTGTACGTGTGGCACTGGCCGATTCTCGCCGTGACGAGCTACCTGGGCATCGCCCTCACCCCGCTGGTGCAGGTGGTGTACTTCGCCGCGACCTTCGTCATCGGCTACCTGTCCTTCGTGCTGATCGAAAACCGTTTCCGCAAGGCGCGTGCAGGCTTCGGCAAAACCCTGATCTGGCTGATGATCGTGCCGGCGATTGCCTTGTCATTGTTGCATTCGGCGGGAGACCGGAACGAGGGCTGGCCGAACCGCTTCAATCAGGGCTCGAACAATCTGTTCAACGGTTTGAAAGCATCGGTACCGGCCAACCGCGAGGCATGCCTGGGCGTGAGCGACGGTGCCGATCCTGGCTGCATCATGGGCGCGGCACAGGCCAAGCCTCAGGTTCTGCTGATGGGCGATTCCTACTCGAACCATTATTGGGGTTTCGTTGAAACGCTGGCCAAGGACGCGGATCTCGCCGTGCTCGCGCAGGGTTATCCGGCCTGCCTGGCGCTACCGAACATCTACCTCTACAACTGGTACAAAGCGAAAAACGCGCTGTATCAGAAATGCCATAACGCTGCGCAACGCTACTACGAAATGATCGCCAACCAGCATTTCCGCTACGTGATCATCGGGCAGTTCTGGGAGGCTTATCTCACCGATGCCATCGTCACCCGCCTGGAGGATCCGCGCAGTGTCGAACTGTCGCAACAACGCCTCGGCGTCGCGCTCCGCCAAGCCCTGGACATCATCGTCAAGTCCGGCGCGACACCGGTGTTCCTGATGAATACCCTGCCGATGCCGACGGGTATCAATGAATGCCTGTTGAAACAGGTAAAGCTGCGTGGCTGGCTCGGCAGTGCCGAACAGAGCATTCAATGCGCATCGGTGCCTTGGTCAAATGACGAAGATCCGACATTGGCCAGGTTGTTCAGCCAATTGCAGGGCGAATACCCAAGCCTGATCGTCATCGACCCGAAAAGCCTGCAATGCAAGGACGGCGCTTGCACGACCACGGTCGACGGCTTGCCGGTTTATCGTGACCTCGGTCACATGACCGATTACGCGTCTTACCGGTTCGGTGAAATGTACCTCAAGCGTTTTGGCAATCCGTTGAAGTCAGGTCAGTGATTTCAAGAGCTTCGCGAGCAAGCTCGCTCTCACAGGGAAACCGGCAGCTATGCTGATGGCTTGGCGATCCGGTTGATGCCTGTGGAGAATATTGAGCATTCGATCAATATTCAGCACAAAAACCACGTATCCTGCGCGCCCCGTTCACCCCTCAACCCGCGAGGACAGCTTGGCTAAAGGTATCGCTCTATCGGTTTCGGCTTCGGTGCTGTTTGCCGTCATGTATTACTACACTTCGTTGCTCACGCCGTTGAGCGGTGTGGAAATCTTCGGCTGGCGGATGCTTCTGACGGTCCCGTGCATGACCGTGTTCATGCTGGTTTCCGGAGAATGGCGGCGGGTTGTCGAGCTGGTGCGCTCGATGGCGGCGAGGCCGAAATTGATCGGCGGCTTGATCGTCTCGGCGGCACTGCTCGGCGTGCAGTTGTGGCTGTTCATGTGGGCGCCCCTGAACGATTACAGCCTCGATGTCTCGCTGGGTTATTTCCTGCTGCCACTGGCGATGGTATTGACCGGGCGCATCGCCTATGGCGAAAGCCTGTCGTATCTGCAAAAGATCGCGGTGTTTTTCGCCAGCCTTGGCGTGTTGAACGAGTTGTATCAGGTTGGCGGTTTTTCCTGGGCGACGCTGGTGGTCGTGGTCGGTTATCCGTTGTACTTCGTGCTGCGCAAATATCTTCAGACCGACAACCTCGGCGGCCTGTGGGTCGACATGACGTTGATGCTCCCGGTCGCGTACTGGTTTGTGCAAGGCGGCGAGCAGGGCTTCGGCGTATTTGACCAATATCCTGGGTTGCTCTGGCTGATTCCGCTGCTCGGGCTGATCAGTGCATCGGCGTTGGTGGTGTACATCATTGCCAGTCGCTTGCTGCCGTTCAGTCTGTTCGGCTTGTTGAGTTATGTTGAGCCGGTGCTGCTGCTCGGCGTGGCGCTGTTGCTCGGCGAAAGCATCAAGTCCGGGGAGTGGCTGACCTATATCCCGATCTGGATGGCGGTGGTGGTACTGGTCTTCGAAGGCTTCAAACACTTGATGCGACAGAGCCGCCCCTAAGCCAAACACAAAACAAATGTGGGAGCCAGCCTGCTGGCGATTGCGATCTGTCAGTCAACTTTTATGTTGAATCTGAAGTCGCTATCGCCAGCAGGCTGGCTCCCACAATTTATCGGTGCAACGGATTACTCGGTGGTCAACACACCACGACGCACCTGGTCGCGTTCGATCGACTCGAACAGCGCCTTGAAGTTGCCCTCACCGAAACCGTCATCGCCTTTGCGCTGAATGAATTCGAAGAACACCGGGCCCATCAGGGTTTCCGAGAAGATCTGCAGCAGCAGACGCTTGTCGCCCTGCTCCGACGCGCCATCGAGCAGAATACCGCGCGATTGCAGTTGATCGACCGGCTCACCGTGATTCGGCAGACGCCCTTCGAGCATTTCGTAATAGGTGTCCGGCGGCGCGGTCATGAAGCGCATGCCGATCTTCTTCAACTGGTCCCAGGTCTTGATCAGGTCGTCGGTGAGGAACGCGACGTGCTGAATGCCCTCACCGTTGAACTGCATCAGGAACTCTTCGATCTGCCCGGCGCCCTTGGACGATTCTTCGTTCAGCGGGATGCGGATCATACCGTCCGGTGCGGTCATCGCCTTGGAGGTCAGGCCGGTGTATTCGCCCTTGATGTCGAAGTAGCGAATTTCACGGAAGTTGAACAGCTTCTCATAGAAATTCGCCCAGTAAGCCATGCGACCGCGATACACGTTGTGGGTCAGGTGATCGATGATCTTCAGGCCGGCACCGATCGGGTTGCGGTCCACGCCTTCGATGAACACGAAGTCGATGTCATAGATCGAACTGCCTTCGCCGAAACGGTCGATCAGGTACAGCGGCGCGCCGCCAATGCCTTTGATGGCCGGCAGGTTCAGCTCCATCGGACCGGTTTCGATGTGGATCGGCTGGGCACCGAGTTCCAGTGCGCGGCTGTAGGCCTTTTGCGAATCCTTGACGCGGAACGCCATGCCGCAAACGGACGGGCCATGTTCGGCGGCAAAGTACGAGGCCACGCTGTTCGGTTCGTTGTTGAGGATCAGATTGATCGCGCCCTGACGGTACAGGTGCACGTTCTTGGAACGGTGGGTCGCGACTTTGGTGAAGCCCATGATCTCGAAGATCGGCTCCAGGGTGCCGGGAGTCGGCGATGCGAACTCGATGAACTCAAAGCCCATCAGGCCCATTGGGTTTTCGTATAAATCTGCCATGGTGACGCCTCATCATTTCTTATCAATCAACCGGGGTTTATTGGCGAGTCATGCTGAGAGCGCTGGGCGGCGCGCAGGAAATGCCACGCACACTGCGGGCGAGGAAGTCACCGTAGATCAGTTGAAACCCGAATATCTTCATTGTCGACCCAAGGCTTTTGCGGGCGAGGCTTCTGCTGCCAGAAGACGATTATTATTGTATGCGTAACCCGATTCTACACAGCGTAAACCGGCTTGTCTGCTGCCCCTATCAAATCCGCTTTCTTGCGTTTGCCGCAAGGGGTTTGTTGCACAGGTAAATGCCGCCGAGGATCAGCGCACCGCCCAGGCACATGGTCAACGTCAACTGCTCGCCCAGCAGCAGCGCGCCGAAGATTACCGCCGTCAATGGGTTGAGCGCGATGAAGACGCCACTGCGCGTCGCGCCGATCTTGCGGATGCCGTGGTAATAACCGATGTACGCCAGCGCCGAGCCGAGTACACCGAGGTAGGCGAGGCTCAGCCATTGTGCCGTGCCCAGATCAACCAGAGCATGCCAGCTCAGTTCGCCGCGCGCTGCCGCCAACAGCCATAACATCAGCGTGCCGATCAGGATCGAGTACGTCACCGTCTGCACCGGGCCTAACAACTGGTTAAGTTCACGGGAGAACAACGAATAAACGGCCCAGCCCAGCACGCACCCCAGGATCAACAGATCGCCCATCCATGCGTCGGGCGTCGCCGCCAGTAATTGTGGATTGCGGCTGAAGATCACCAGCGCAGCGCCGGCGATACAGATTGCGATACCCGCCGTTTTCATTACGCCCAGGCGCTCCTTGAACAAGCACCACGAAGCCAGGCCGATGACCGCCGGGTTCAGCGCGACAATCAACGAAGCGCGCGACGCGTTGATGTATTGCAGACCGTAAAAGAAGCACAGGTTGTAAAAGAAAATCCCGAAAAACCCCAGCAGCGTCAAGCGTAGCCATTGCGCAGTGGTGGGCCGCACGAGAGGGACCCGCGCCAGCCAGATGAAACCCAGCAACGCCACGCTCGCCAACAGGAAACGCAGGCTGGCGGCAAAGATCGGGCTTAGTCCCCCGGCGAGGAAGCGCCCGGCAACGAAGGTGCCGCCCCATATCATCGTTACCCCTGCCAGGGTCAGGTAAACCGGAACGTCGGATGATGTTTTATCAAGATTGTGCATGTAGTCGAGGCTCGAAAAGTTGCGGATGCTTTATGATCAGGCTCATTCACCCTCATCGTAAAATGAGCAAATACTCATGACCCTTACGCAACTGGAGATCTTCTCGCTGGTCGCCGAACTGCGCGGTTTTACCCTCGCCGCCCATCGATTGGGGATTTCCCAGTCGGCGGTATCCCACGCAATGAAATCACTGGAGCAGGAACTGGGCGTTGAACTGCTGCGTCGGCATCAGGCGCAAGTAGAGCTCAGTACCATTGGTGAGCAATTGTTATTGCGCGCCCGCGCCATGCTCGGCCTGGCCAATACCTTGCGCCAGGAGGCCGCCGATGCGCGCGGCATGAAAAGCGGTACCTTGCGCATCGGCTCATTCGGGCCGACTTCGTCGATCAAACTGCTCCCAGCCATTCTGCGGCGCTATCGAGAAGCTCATCCGGGCATCGAAGTGCACGTTGACGAAGGGCCGGATCGTCAGGTGATTCAATGGCTGGAGGAGCGCCGGATCGACGTCGGCTTCGTCGTGCTGCCAGAAGAGCGTTTCGACACATTCAGCCTGATCGAAGACCAAATGGTCGCCCTGCTGCCGCCGGAGCACCCGTTGACAAGGCATCCAGCGTTAAGCCTGAAAGATTTGTGCGAGGTGCCATTCGTACTCACGGAGGCTGGCTCATCTGAACTGGTATCGCGACTGTTCATGGCCGCGCGCCTGCAACCGAATATCCGCTACCGCTGCGCGCAACTGCTCAGCACGCTCGATCTGGTCAGCCGTGGCGACGGCATCACTATCGTCGCCGAAGGCTCATTGCCGGAGGCGCAAAATGCAGGTTTCGTGAAGAAGCCATTGTTGCCTGCGGTCAAGCGTCAGGTTGGACTCGCCGTTCTTGATCGGCGCCAGGCATCACCCGCCACGCTGGCGTTTATCGAGGTGGCGACGCGGATAAATCATGATTGAGCGGCGCAATCAGCGTGTTCGATCTATCCTCGCTCCTGGCTGACTGCTTTTGCGAAGCGCGCCGAGTTTCGCCCCACCCACCGCGACAGGATGCGCCCATGCCGTTGACCGTCAGACCCCGCCGCAAACGCAGCACACGTATTGTCATCACGCTGCTGAGCGGGCTGCTGCCGATCATATTGGGCGGTGTGATTCTGCATATGCAGGCCGAACGCACCCTTGAACAGAGTTCCGGGGAGACCGCCGAACAGGCCTTGCGTCAGTTTGAGCTGATGCTCGACAACACTGCGCAAGCGGCTCACGACCTCTTGCCATTGGCTGGCCAGACGTGTGAAAGCGTCAAGCTGGCTCTGCGCGAACAAGTGACCCGCCGCCCGTTCGTGCGCTCGACCAATCTGGTGTGGGACAACAACCTTTACTGCAGCTCGCTGTTTGGCGACTACCAGGAAGTCGTAAATGCCGGCGACTACAACCAAGGCAAGTTGTGGCTGATGAACGGCAATCCGGTAACACCAGACACCGCGCTGCTGGTGTATCGACTCAGCGAAGGCCGCGGTGGCGCGTTGACCACGCTGGACGGTTATCACCTGAGCAATATCCTGCGACTGATCGGTCGGCAGACGCTGCTGGTCTTGCAAGTGGGGGATAACTGGCTGGCGGCTGATGGCAAAGTCCAAACGGGCGCCCTCCCCGCACTGCCCGTTGCGCCGACCACGCTGGTTTCATCGCGTTATGGGTTCAGCGTCAGCGCCGGTTTTGCCCAAGGTGAAACCTGGCGCTACATGGCCGCTGAGTACCCTCCATTGTTCAGCCTGCTGATCTTCTTCGGTGCAGTCTCCGGCGCAATCGGCCACGTCGTGCAAAAGCGCTCGGTTTCGCCAAGTCATGAGATGCTTCGGGCGCTGGAAGCCGGCGAATTCATCCCCTACTTCCAGCCTGTGGTGCATGGCGACAGCAAGGCCTGGTCCGGCGCCGAAGTGCTGATGCGCTGGGCTCATCCCAAAGAAGGCCTGGTGCGACCGGACCTGTTCATTCCGTTTGCCGAACATTCAGGATTGATCGTGCCGATGACTCGCGCCCTGATGCAACAAACCGCCGCGCTGCTGGGACCGTTGTCAGCGACCTTCACGGCGCCCTTTCACATTGGCGTCAATATTACCGCCAGCCATTGCCGGGATCTGGAACTGGTGGAGGACTGTCGACTGTTTCTCGCCGCGTTCGCCCCCGATAGCGTCAGCCTGGTGCTGGAGTTGACCGAGAGCGAATTGATCGAGCCCACCGAGATCACTCGCCAACTGTTCGAGCAACTGCATTCACTCGGGGTGAAGATCGCCATTGACGACTTCGGCACCGGACACTCGAGCCTGGCTTACCTGCGTAAATTCAATGTGGACTTTCTGAAAATCGACCAGAGCTTTGTCGCCATGATTGGCATCGACGCGCTATCGCGGCACATACTCGACACGATTATCGAACTGTCCGCCAAGCTGGATCTGGGTATTGTTGCCGAAGGTGTCGAAACTCAGGCACAGGCCGACTATCTCACCGAGCATCATGTCGATTTCCTGCAAGGGTATCTGTTTGCCAAACCGATGCCGGCGGCGGATTTCATCGACGCATTAACTCACCGTTAACTAAGGTGAGTTAAGACGAGCGTACCGATGAGGCGCACCAAATTGATACAAAAGACCGCTGCTGTTACATCAAGACAACATCAGGATTTACTCTTGGCGCATTAACTACTACAATTTTTTCAACCTGAGCAAAATTCGCAGGTGAGCCATTATCACCGAGTCGCTTCACGGCTCTTGGCTTATAGCTTTGTTTGCGGTTGGTATCAGCCAAACACACTATTGGAGTAAAGATATTGTCCAGACTCGCTGAATTTCGTGCAGCTGAAAAGGCCCTTCAGGAACAGCTCAAGCAGCTGGAATCGCTGAAGAACGACGCCGGGCTCAAGAAAGAAATCGAATTCGAAGAAAAGCTCCAGGGGCTGATGAAAACTTACGGCAAAGGCCTGAAGGACATCATCGCCATCCTCGATCCAAACCCGGCAAAATCCGGCCTACAGACCGCTGCAGCGCCTAAAACCCGCCGCGCGCGCGTGGTGAAGGTCTATCAGAACCCGCACACCGGTGAACTGATTGAAACCAAGGGTGGCAACCACCGTGGTTTGAAAGCCTGGAAGGAACAATACGGTGCCGGCACCGTTGATTCGTGGTTGCGCGGTTAACGCGCCAATCGACTAAAAGCCCTGCATCAAGCGGGGCTTTTTTATTGACAATATCTAACAAATGAAATGAATTTCATCGTACAAGTTGCGACATTTGTGTAACGTTTATGAGCCAACGGCTAAACATTTTGCTGCTTGATGTTGACACGCAGCGCCACGATCAAACTTTAGTCTTAATCCCTTCCGGTATCTAAACGACTCGCGCAGAACAGCGGCTTAAAGTTTCAAGCTGTTTCTCACCGCCACTATCTCGTCGGCACTTGCCTTATAAACCTCGGCCTGCCCGGCGTAGGAAAGTACATAGGCTTTGTGCGCGTCGACTGCCGCGACCAGCGTTTGCGACAACACATGCCGCCCGTTTTCAGTGATCGTGCAAGTGGTTTCCAGCGCGGACAAACTACCCAGCGTCGCGGCATGCACTTTGTTGCAGACACTTTGGTAGCCGCTTTGAAAGAAATCTTTCTGAATCGACTTGCGCATTTCCAGCAGCACACCCGGCAAATTGACTTGGTGGTCTTTCTCGACCTCGGTCATGGTCAGCTCCATCACCATGACCTGATTGCCGTCAGCGTCAATTTTGACTGCCCGCTGTCGCGACACCTGCGCCGTTGCTGCGGGCAGCGCTTCAACCTGCCAACCGGCCGGCCAGGTGATGTTCGGCTCGTCCGCGGACGCGCACACCGCAACGAACGACAAGGCGGAAAACACAAACAGGGATTTGAACAGTCGGATCATTGCCGCAAGCACTCGCAAATTGAGCGGTAAAGTCTGAGGCTCGCCGGGGCGCAGGGCAAGGCTGCCCTTTCATTTGGCGATGCCGGCCGGCATGCGTATCATTGCGCCCATCACTCGCCCATAGATATTGGAGGGCCCATGAGCCTGCACGAACTCAACACATTCCCCGGCGTCACCGCCACCCCAGACAGCGCAACCCGCAACTTCGTTTTCAACCACACCATGTTGCGCGTCAAGGACATCACCAAGTCCCTGGACTTCTACACCCGCGTGCTGGGTTTCTCGCTGGTCGAAAAGCGCGACTTCCCGGAAGCTGAATTCAGCCTGTACTTCCTCGCGCTGGTCGACAAGTCGCAGATCCCGGCTGACGCCGCTGCTCGCACCGAATGGATGAAGTCGATTCCGGGTATTCTCGAATTGACCCATAACCACGGCACCGAGAACGACGCCGATTTCGCCTATCACAATGGCAATACCGACCCGCGTGGTTTCGGTCACATCTGCATTTCTGTGCCGGACATCGTGGCGGCATGCGCGCGCTTTGAAGAACTGGGCTGCGATTTCCAGAAGCGTTTGACTGATGGGCGGATGAAGAGCCTGGCGTTTATCAAGGACCCGGATGGTTATTGGGTTGAGATCATTCAGCCAGCACCGCTGTAACAGACTGCATAAATCCACCTGCTCGCGAAGGCGTCAGGTCAGCCAATATCATCGTTGAATGACGCACCGCTTTCGCGAGCAGGCTCGCTCCCACCTTGAATTTGTGGCAGGCAATAAAAAACCCGTGATCGCTCACGGGTTTTTCATTCCTGGTTTAACTCTTAAGCCGGAGCCGACGTGCGGATCAAGTGATCGAACGCGCTCAAAGAAGCCTTGGCGCCCTCGCCCACCGCAATCACGATCTGCTTGTACGGCACGGTGGTCACGTCACCCGCTGCAAAGATCCCCGGGATCGACGTCTCGCCACGGTTATCGACAATGATCTCGCCACGCGGCGACAGCTCGATGGTGCCTTTGAGCCAATCGGTGTTGGGCAGCAGACCGATCTGCACGAAGATGCCTTCCAGCTCGACCGTGCGCAACTCGTCAGTCGTACGATCCTTGTAGCGCAGACCGTTGACCTTCTCGCCGTTACCGGTGACTTCAGTGGTTTGCGCACTGGTGATCACGGTGACGTTCGCCAGGCTGTGCAGTTTGCGCTGCAACACGGCGTCGGCGCGCAGTTGCACGTCGAACTCCAGCAGCGTGACGTGCGAAACGATGCCCGCCAGGTCGATGGCCGCTTCAACGCCGGAGTTACCGCCGCCGATCACAGCAACACGCTTGCCTTTGAACAGCGGACCGTCGCAGTGCGGGCAGTACGCCACGCCTTTGTTGCGATATTCCTGCTCGCCCGGCACGTTCATTTCGCGCCAGCGCGCACCGGTGGCGAGAATCACGCTCTTGGCTTTCAGCGTCGCGCCACTGGCGAAGTGGATTTCGTGCAGCTCGCCGTTTTTGCCGGCGATCAGCTTGTCAGCGCGTTGCAGGTTCATGATGTCGACGTCGTATTGCTTGACGTGTTCTTCCAGCGCAGTCGCCAGTTTCGGCCCTTCGGTTTCCTGAACGGAAATGAAGTTCTCGATGGCCATGGTATCGAGCACCTGACCGCCGAAACGCTCAGCCGCAACACCGGTGCGAATGCCTTTACGCGCCGCATAGATCGCCGCCGAAGCACCGGCCGGACCACCGCCAACGACCAGTACGTCAAAGGCGTCTTTGGCACTGATTTTCTCGGCCTGACGCTCGATGGCGCCGGTGTCGAGTTTGGCGAGGATCTCTTCCAGGCCCATGCGGCCCTGACCGAAGTTCTCACCGTTGAGGTAGATGCTCGGCACGGCCATGATCTTGCGATCGTTGACCTCGTCCTGGAACAACGCGCCGTCGATGGCGACGTGGCGGATGTTCGGGTTGAGCACGGCCATCAGGTTCAACGCCTGGACCACGTCCGGGCAGTTCTGGCAAGACAGCGAGAAGTAGGTCTCGAAGCTGAACTCGCCTTTGAGCGAGCGGATCTGCTCGATCACTTCAACACTGGCTTTCGACGGGTGACCGCCGACTTGCAACAGGGCCAGCACCAGCGAGGTGAATTCGTGGCCCATCGGGATACCGGCGAATCGCAGACTGATGTCAGCGCCCGGACGATTGATCGAAAACGATGGCTTGCGAGCGTCATCACCGCTGTCGATCAAAGTAATATGGCTGGAAAGACTGGCAACGTCTTTGAGCAGGTCATGCATTTCACGGGATTTCGCACCGTCGTCGAGGGAGGCAACGATCTCGATCGGCTGGGTGACCCGTTCCAGGTACGATTTCAACTGGGCTTTAAGATTGGCGTCCAACATACGGGCGATTTCCTTTATTTGAGGCGAAAAAAAGCCCGAGCGAATCTCGCCCGGGCATTTTTATTGGGCGGTGCAGCTAACTTAGAAAGGTGCGGCGTGCCGCCCTGCGTTGCGTGTCACAGACTTAGATCTTGCCGACCAGGTCCAGGGACGGAGCCAGAGTGGCCTCGCCTTCTTTCCACTTGGCTGGGCAAACTTCGCCTGGGTGTGCAGCGACGTACTGAGCAGCCTTGATCTTGCGCAGCAGCTCGGAAGCGTCACGGCCAACGCCGCCATCGTTCAGTTCAACGATCTTGATCTGGCCTTCAGGGTTGATCACGAAGGTGCCACGGTCAGCCAGACCGGCTTCTTCGATCAGTACGTCGAAGTTGCGCGAGATGACGTGGGTCGGGTCGCCGATCATGGTGTATTCGATTTTGCCGATGGCTGGCGAAGTGTTGTGCCAGGCAGCGTGGGCAAAGTGGGTATCGGTCGAAACGCTGTAGATTTCCACGCCCAGCTTCTTGAACTCAGCGTAGTTGTCGGCCAGGTCTTCCAGCTCGGTTGGGCAAACGAAGGTGAAGTCAGCTGGGTAGAAGAACACTACGGACCACTTGCCTTTCAAGTCAGCATCCGAGACTTGAACGAAGTCGCCGTTTTTGAACGCGGTAGCTTTGAACGGTTTTACTTGGCTGTTGATGATAGGCATCGATGACTCTCCGTCAGGGGTTATGAAGTTGATGGGTGAATCCTACCCACTCACTCGACGGAACGCTCATTGGCAAACCTGATGCTGCTGATTTGTTTTCGCTATTAGCTGACTGTATTAATAGAAGAAAACGATCTCTATGGTTGATCCGGTTTATCCATAATCCGAGCCATTCCCTGAAATGGGCTGACTTCAACATAGCGCATCGCTGATTTCATGTCCTTCCAGCCGACGTAACTCATCAGCGACTTCAGATCCCAACCGGCTTGATGAGCCCAAGTGGCAAAACCGCGGCGCAACGAATGACTGGTGTAACCCTCGGCGGCGATCCCGGCGCGCTGCAATGCCTGGCGCAGCAACGGGATGATGCTGTTGGCGTGCAGCCCAGCCTCATTCAGATTGCCCCAACGATCGATGCTGCGAAACACCGGCCCGCGCACCAACGCCGCTTCGGTGATCCAGTCGATATACGCCTGCACTGGACACAGCTTGAGCAGTGCGGGGGCTTGATAGGTCTGCCCGAGGTTTTCCCGATCGCCCTTGCTGCGCGGCAGATACAAGGTGATGCCTTTGCCGGCGTGCGCTTGCACATGCTCGATCTGCAGGCGGCACAATTCATCGCTGCGAAAGCCACGCCAGAATCCGAGAAGGATCAACGCGCGGTCGCGGTAAGCCTTGAGCAGTGCCGGCCGATCCTGCTGCTCGCGCGCGGTTTTCGCCTCCTGCTCAAGCCAGTCGATGACCCGCTGCAAGTCCTGCAGTTGCAACGGCTCGGCTTGTTTCTCCTGCGCCGGATGCAACGCGCGGATGCCCTTGAAGACCTTGCGCACCACCGGCGCCTTGGTCGGGTCGGCGAAGCCCTGACTGTTATGCCACTGCGCCAGCGCCGACAAGCGCAGCTTCAAGGTATTGATCGATAGCTCAGAAGCGTGAGCGACCAGATAGCGCGCAACGCTGTCAGCGGTCGCCGGCAGAAACCCGCCCCACTTGACTTCGAAATGCTCGATGGCCGCGCGATAGCTGCGGCGCGTGTTGTCGCGGGTAGCGGCTTGCAGATAGCGATCCAGATCGCTCATGGGCTGTTTTCTCGCTGGCGTACGGGTTGGAAGAGACAGGCGTGCATTTTGCCGTGTGACATTGGGTTACCAGAATATCCCGCCTGTGATTTTCGTCGTATTTCACTTTTATGTCACCATGGTACACTGCAAATAATAGTGGCATGTACCACAGTACGTAACCGTAGGAGTTCACATGGCCCGTGGCGGCATTACCAAGGCACTGGTGCAGATCGCGCGCACCGCAATTCCTGGCGCGCGGCGAACACCCGAGCATCGACGCAGTACGCATTGAAATGGGCAACACCGGCTCGAAAACCACCATCCACCGCTATCTGAAAGAGCTGGATGACGGCGCACAACCGGCTGAAGCATCCGCTGAACCGATCGATGACGAGTTGACCGCCCTCGTCTCTCGCCTTGCGCAAAGACTGAAAGAACAGGCGCAAGAACCAATAGAGCAGGCTCGCGAGCAGTTCGAAGCGCAGCGTGAAGCGCTGGAAGCAGGGCTTGTGCAGACCCGGCAGGCGCTGGAAAAGCTCGAGCACGAATACGACATTCAAGGCGCGGCGCTGGCGCGCGAATCCGAAGCGTTGAACAGCACACGCTCGATGCTGCAAACCGAGCAGACGCGCAACGCCGGTCTCAATCAGGCTTTGGCCGATTTTGAATTGCGCTTGCAGGACAAGGACGAGCAGATCCGCTCGCTGGAAGAAAAGCACTTGCACGCGCGCGATGCGTTGGAGCACTACCGCACCGCCAGCAAAGAACAGCGTGAGCAGGAACAGAGCCGTCACGAAGGTCAGGTGCAGCAGATTCAGGCCGAGCTGCGCCAGGCGCAACAAAGCGCACTGATGCGTCAGGACGAGATCACTCAGCTGCACCGCGACAACGAGCGTCTACTCACTGAAAACCGTGGCACTCAGCGCGAACTGAGCCTGCTGCAGGATCAGCTCAAGCAAAGCAATCTGCGCCAGGATCAATTGCTCGAACAAGCCACGCGCGTCGACAGCGAACGCACCCTCCTCCAGGAACGGCTGCGCGTCGCTTCGCTGGAAAGCCAGGCACTCAAGCAGAGCGTCGATGAGCAAACGCAGCTCAACCAGTCACTGGAAAAGGAATTGACCAAAGCTCAGGCCAGCCTGGAAGAAAGCCAGCGTCTGGCGGCTGCCGTTGCGGCAGCGCCAGAACCGAAAGGCGCTTAAGCGCTGACCGGCGTACGCATGGTGACAAACTCTTCGGCGGCCGTCGGGTGTACCCCGATCGTGTCGTCGAAGTCACGCTTGGTCGCGCCAGCCTTTAGCGCGATGGCCAGCCCCTGGATGATTTCGCCGGCGTCCGGACCAACCATGTGGCAACCGAGAACTTTGTCGGTCTTGCCATCGACGACCAGCTTCATCAAGGTCTTCTCCTGACACTCGGTCAACGTCAGCTTCATCGGCCGGAAGCGGCTTTCGAAAATCACCACCTCATGGCCTGCTTCGCGCGCCTGCTCTTCGGTCAAGCCGACCGTGCCGATATTCGGCAGGCTGAACACCGCCGTCGGAATCATCTTGTAGTCCACCGGACGGTAGTGCTCCGGCTTGAACAGACGCCGCGCCACGGCCATGCCTTCCGCCAGCGCCACCGGCGTCAGCTGCACACGACCGATCACATCACCCAGCGCCAGAATCGATGGCTCAGTGGTTTGGTACTCGTCGTCGACCTTGATGAAGCCTTTGTCATCCAGCTGAACGCCGGTGTTTTCAAGGCCCAGATTGTCGAGCATCGGACGTCGACCTGTGGCGTAGAACACACAATCAGCTTCCAGCACGCGACCGTCCTTGAGGGTGGCCTTCAGGCTGCCGTCAGCCTGTTTGTCGATACGCGCGATGTCAGCGTTGAATTGCAGGTCCATGCCGCGCTTGGTCAGCTCTTCATGCAGATGCTTGCGCACCGCGCCGTCGAAACCGCGCAGGAACAGATCACCGCGATACAGCAGCGTGGTGTGCGCGCCGAGGCCATGGAAAATCCCCGCGAACTCGACCGCGATGTAACCGCCGCCGACCACGAGCACGCGCTTTGGCAGCTCTTTGAGGAAGAATGCCTCGTTGGAGCCAATAGCGTGTTCGCTACCGGGAATCTCCGGAATCTGCGGCCAGCCGCCGGTCGCGATCAGAATGTTTTTCGCAGTGAAGCGCTCGCCGTTCACTTCGACCTCATGCGGGCCGACGATTTTTGCATGCGCTTCATGCAACGTTACGCCGCTGTTGACCAGCAGATTGCGATAAATGCCGTTGAGACGATTGATCTCGCGATCCTTGTTGGCAATCAAGGTCGCCCAGTCGAAATTCGCTTCACCGAGGTTCCAGCCGAAACCCGACGCCTGTTCGAAGTCTTCGGCAAAGTGTGCGCCGTGTACCAACAGTTTTTTTGGCACGCAGCCAACGTTGACGCAGGTGCCGCCCAGATAGCGGCTCTCGGCCACCGCCACTTTCGCGCCGAAACCCGCCGCAAACCGTGCAGCGCGCACACCGCCGGAACCAGCACCAATCACATAAAGATCAAAATCGTAGGCCATTTCTATCTCCTAGGCAGGCGCTCAGCATACCCGCAGGCGCTGATTGGGCAAGCGTTACGGATGATATGGGGGCGCAAAACGAAAAAACCCGCCGAAGCGGGTTTTTCCTGCAGACCATTCAAGCGCTCTTAGTAAGCCTTGCCAGTCTTGTAGAAGTTTTCAAAGCAGAAGTTGGTCGCTTCGATATAGCCTTCGGCTCCACCGCAGTCGAAACGCTTGCCTTTGAACTTGTAGGCCATCACGCAGCCGTTCTGGGCCTGCTTCATCAGGGCGTCGGTGATCTGGATTTCACCGCCCTTGCCCGGTTCGGTCTGTTCGATCAGATCGAAGATGTCCGGCGTCAGGATGTAACGACCGATGATCGCCAGGTTCGACGGCGCGTCTTCCGGCTTTGGCTTCTCGACCATGCTGTGTACGCGGTAGATGTCGTCGCGGATCATCTCGCCGGCGATCACGCCGTACTTGCTGGTTTCCTGCGGATCAACTTCCTGGATGGCGATGATCGAGCAGCGGAACTGCTTGTACAGCTTGACCATCTGGGTCAGCACGCCGTCGCCGTCGAGGTTCACGCAAAGGTCATCCGCCAGTACCACGGCGAACGGTTCGTCACCGATCAGCGGGCGACCGGTGAGGATCGCGTGACCCAGGCCTTTCATTTCAGTCTGGCGGGTGTAGGAGAACGAGCATTCGTCGAGCAGCTTGCGGATACCGACCAGGTACTTCTCTTTGTCGGTGCCTTTGATCTGGTTCTCCAGCTCGTAGCTGATGTCGAAGTGGTCTTCCAGAGCACGTTTGCCACGGCCGGTCACGATGGAGATTTCCGTCAGGCCAGCGTCCAGCGCTTCTTCAACGCCGTACTGGATCAGTGGCTTGTTTACCACCGGCAGCATTTCTTTAGGCATGGCTTTAGTCGCTGGCAGGAAGCGAGTACCGTAACCGGCTGCTGGGAACAAGCATTTCTTGATCATATAAGTCCTTGAAAAGGCTGTGTGTACGAGTTTCGGCGCAGTCTAATCAGGCGGCGTGCACCTTACAATGCCCCGCACTGGCTAACCGATGCCAAGATAGAGAAATAATCTTGCCGATAGTTCCATCCGGTTTTTCAGCGGCGTATTGAGCGTAGCTCAAGAACCGGACGAGCCGGATCACCATACCCTGATCGCCCCCCAATGTGCGCATTTGCCGGTATCATGGCGACTTTGAATCAGCGAACGAGACAGATAGATGGCTGCGGTAAAAATCGTCAACGGGTATGTGATCGACAAGAAAGACGGCAAGTGGACGCTGACCACCACCAATGGTGAGCACATCGCCGGGCCTTTCGACAGCGAACAAATGGCCACCGATGTGGCGGCAGTGTTTACCGACACACCGGCATCGGCCAAGCGACGCGGCAAGGATCAGGACTGACCGGCCGCGCCACAACCCCAAGCCCTGCCATAGCGCAGGGCTTTTTCATGCCTGCGGACAAACAAGTGGCCAATCGCTATAACCTTTTCGACGCGGCGCTGTCAGAGCGTCTAGCCCCCCCTTGCTGAAGACCTGAACATGACCCTGAAATCCTTGCTGTCTCTCCTCGCAGTATTAACCCTGGCCGGCTGCGCCACCTCGCGCCCCGCCTATCTGAACAACGGCGAACAAGGCCTGGCGATCGATTGCTCCGGCGAAGCCAATTCCTGGGCGATGTGTTACGAAAAGGCCGATGCCTCATGTGCCGGCACCGGTTATCGCATCGTCGGCACGGACGGCACGCCCGCGCCCACGGAAGACGACAAGACTCTTGGCGTGGATGTCGGCAATTACAAAAACCGCAGCGTCATCGTGGTGTGCAAATAACCGCTACATATGAATCTCGGCGAATTTGATTCCGAGCCCACGGACAACCTCGATCAAATCGTCGAGACGGCTGAACGATTCGACTTCGTCATTTTCGTCCACCAAAAAATAACTGCGACCGGCGCTTTTCTTGAAAAACACGATCCACTCGCCCGGATTGGCCGGGTTCTGGATGACATGGGTGGCAGAGATAAGGCCCTCTGCATGGCGCTCCCGAACGTGCTCTCGCTTCATCGCGACTCCAGAAATGACAATGCCGTCACAGCATCACTGCGACGGCATCGGTGCTGACGACAAGCAGTCTATCAGCCGGAAATACAGGCGTTGGCGGCTTTCTGCACATCATGCGGACGCACTGGCACATTCGACATGCGCTCGTGCAATTTGATGCTGCTGCCGCCAGAGCGGTCTTCGATATCGAAGACGGCCGCCGCACCGGTTGAAAGTTTACCCGGCACGATCACCCGCACCCCTTCCTTGTGCGGCTGCACTTGCAGCGCGCCGCGGCTGTCGGCCAGTTTTTCGGCAAGGCATTCGGCATATTCCTGGGGCTTCTTGCCGGAGATTACGCTCATGGTCGGCAGCGTTTCATTGATCTCGGAAACGTTCGCACAACCACCGACAGCCAATATCAACGGCAGACACACCACACCCCACTTCATACAAAACCTCCGTTAAAGACCGTCCGACAGCACAAACGCTGTTTTTCTCCGGGGCCTTCTGCATTTAACCCGCATCCGATTGCGAATATCTGTTCAAAATTGTCAAACCGATGCCCGACGGCCAGATAATAACCCGTGCGGGCTGATAAACTGCGCTCATCGACAAGCTATCGTTTTGATTTTGTAGCAAAAGCCCTTCTGGAGGCGCCCATGAAATTCATTCACCAGCGCGAACACCTCAACGAAGACGACATCGTCGTCATCCAGTGCTCGCAGATGTGCAACATTCGTTTGATGAACGACGCCAACTTCCGCAGCTTCAAAAATGGTGGTCGCCACACCTATCACGGCGGCGCCTTCGATACGTTCCCGGCCCGTATTACCGCGCCGAGCACCGGCTTCTGGAACATCACCATCGATACAGTGAACCGCCGCGCCATCAGCGTGACGCGCAAGCCGACGTTAACCCATTCGATCAAGATCATTCGTCGCTCGAGCACCAAACTCAGCTGACAAACGCTCACAGAAGAGGAAACATCACCGTGGCGCAAAAGACCAAATACGTCATCAAGTACAAGCTCGACGGCGAGCAACGTTTCGAGTTCGCAGAGCTCGAAAACGGCACTGAAGAGGAAGCAGAAGCGACGCTGAAAAAAATGCACACAGACGAAACAGTCAGTGACATCAAGGTCAGCAAAGCGCTGTAATCGACGCCATGCAACCGACCACATTTGACCTGTTCGCCGACCACGAACCCGTCCAGCAAGCCCGGGCCGAGCAGATCGGCGAGCAAGCGTGGGTGTTGCGCGGGTTTGCCTTGTCACAGGTTGATCGGCTGCTGTCGGAGTTGGAAGCTGCTCTTGCAGCCGCCCCGCTCCGCCATATGGTCACCCCCCGGCGGGTTCAGCATGTCGGTTGGTACCAGCAGTTGCGGCGGCCTGGGCTGGATCACCGATCGCAAGGGTTACCGCTATTCAAGCGTCGATCCACTCAGCGGATTGCTTTGGCCTGCATTGCCCACGGTTTTCGCCGATCTGGCGCGCACTGCAGCAGAGCAAGCAGGGTTCGCTGATTTTGTGCCTGACTCGTGCCTGATCAACCAATATGTCCCAGGTGCAAAAATGTCATTGCATCAGGACAAGGACGAAAAAGCCTACGCCGCGCCGATCGTTTCCCTGTCGCTGGGCTTGCCGGCAATGTTCCTGTTCGGCGGCTTTGAACGCAGCGACAAGTGCCAGCGAATCCCGCTGCTGCATGGCGACATGGTGATCTGGGGCGGCGTTGATCGCTTGCGTTTCCATGGTGTGTTGCCGATCAAGCCTGGCCACCACCCGCGCCTGGGCGAACGACGCATCAACCTTACCTTTCGCGTCGCCGGCAGCGACTGAAAGTTTGACCGCAAGGCCCGGAGTGTCGAGGCAATCGACGCCAGTTAACCTGAATCAAACAGGTCAACGGATTACCCCCTATGGACACGCTAAGCAACACCGTCAGCATCGAAGCCGATCCGCGCTGGGCCGCTGTGGTGGCCCGCGACCCGAAAGCGGACGGGCAATTCGTCTATGCGGTAAAAACCACGGGGGTTTATTGCCGGCCAAGCAGCCTCTCGCGTCTGCCGAAACCGCACAACGTCGAGTTTTTCGATACGGCTGAGCAGGCCGAGGCCGCCGGCTACCGAGCCAGCAAACGCGCCGGCAAGGATCACAGCGATGTTGCCGCACAGCACGCGGCGACTGTCGCCATCGCCTGTCGGCATATCGAGGCTGCCGAGACATTGCCGGCGCTCAGCGAACTGGCGCAGACCGCAGGCCTGAGTCCATTTCATTTCCACCGCATATTCAAAGCCGCGACGGGATTGACGCCCAAGGGTTACGCCGCCGCTCATCGCTCGCGCAAACTGCGTCAGCACCTGGCAAACGGTGGCTCGGTCACCGAGGCGCTGTATGACGCGGGATTCAATTCCAATAGCCGCTTTTATGAGTCAGCCGACCAATTGCTCGGGATGAAACCAGGCGATTATCGTGCCGCGGGGAAGAACAACGATATTCGCTTCGCCGTCGGGCAATGTTCGCTTGGGGCGATTCTGGTCGCGCAAAGCGAACGCGGGGTTTGCGCCATTCTGCTGGGCGACGATCCGCATCGTCTGGTTTGTGATTTGCAGGATCAGTTCCGCCAGGCCAACCTGATCGGCGCCGATGCCGGGTTCGAGCAACTGATCGCCCAGGTCGTGGGGTTTGTCGAGGCGCCAGCGATCGGCCTGGACTTACCGCTCGATGTGCGCGGCACGGCTTTTCAGGAGCGCGTATGGCAAGCGCTGCGGGAAATCCCGCCGGGGCAAACGGCCAGTTACGCACAAATCGCTCAACGCATCGGCGCGCCAACGTCGATGCGCGCGGTGGCCCAGGCTTGCGGGGCCAACCGCCTGGCAGTGGCAATCCCGTGCCACCGCGTGGTGCGCAGCGATGGCAACCTGTCAGGCTATCGCTGGGGTGTTGAGCGCAAACGACAACTGCTCGAGCGCGAAACGCAGACGTAGCGCCTGGCTCTCGGCCCTGTCAGCGATTGACATCAACCACAACACGTCCGCGCAGTTGCCCGGCCAGTAACCGCGGCGCTGCCTCAATGGCTTCGCTCAGACCCATTTCATGGCTGATCAAGGTCAGTAGCGAGAAATCCAGATCCTTGGCCAGCCGCTCCCACGCTTGTAAACGTCGTGCTTTCGGCTGGGTCACGCTGTTGATGCCGGCAAGGGTCACGCCGCGCAAAATGAACGGCGCCACCGATGCCGGGAAGTCCATGCCTTGTGCCAGACCGCAGGCCGCCACGGTGCCTTCAGCGCGAGTGCTGGCACAAGCGTTGGCCAACGTGTGACTGCCGACTGAATCGATCACTGCCGCCCAGCGTTCCTTGGCCAACGGCTTGCCCGGTTCGGACAGCGTTGCGCGATCGATGATTTCGCTGGCGCCCAATTGCTGCAGGTATTCATGCTCTGACACTCGCCCGGTGGACGCCACAACGCGATAACCGAGTTTGCTCAGCAGCGCGATGGCGAAGCTGCCGACGCCGCCATTGGCGCCAGTGACCAGCACCTCGCCCTGGGCTGGCGTCACACCATTGCGTTCGAGCGCCAGAATGCACAGCATCGCGGTGTAACCGGCGGTGCCGACGGCCATGGCCTGCGCCGCGGTAAAAGCCTTGGGCAATGGAATCAGCCAGTCGCCATTCAGCCTGGCCTTCTGTGCCAGACCGCCCCAGTGATGTTCACCGACACCCCAGCCATTGAGCAGCACCTGATCGCCAATCTTGTAATCCGGGTGGGAGCTGTGTTCCACGGTGCCGGCCAGATCGATCCCCGGCACCATCGGAAACTTGCGCACGACAGGGCTGCTGCCGGTAATCGCCAGGCCATCCTTGAAGTTCAGCGTGCTGTAGGCGACAGCTACCGTAACGTCCCCTTCAGGCAATTGCGCTTCGTCGACCTGCTGCAGATTGGCGTGGTAACCGCTGTCGTCTTTGTCGATCACAATGGCGTTGAACATGACTGCCTCGCATGACTGTTTGTTTGAAGTTCGTGCTCTGGAATAGCACATCGAAACACATTGCCACATTCGACCATGGGCCAAACGGCAAATCTGCCGGGTGTTTCCATGGCGGGCGGCTATGCTTTTTCGACGGTGGTGCGTTCGCTGCTGTTTCTCAAGAAAGCGGTCTGTCGATGGAGCTGACAATGCCTTATCCGCGCTGGTTCTTCGTGTTGTTGCTGCTTTGCCTGTCCGCACTCGGAAATGCTTGGGCGGCACCCGCCACCGACGCCGCGAGCGAGCCGACCTGGCCGCAGGTGATCAGCAGTGGCAAAGCGAAACTGACGGTGTATCAACCGCAACTCGACAGCTGGGACGGCTACACGCTGAACGCTCGGGCAGCCGTCGAGGCCACGCCGGCCGATGGCAAATCGACTTACGGCATCGTGCAGTTCAGCGCGCACACGCTGGTCGACAAGGCCACACGCTGGGTCGCGCTCGACCAGTACAAAATCATCAAGGCCGATTTCCCCGCCGACGCCAGCCAGGCCAACACCTGGATCGCTGCGCTGCAAAAAGACGCCGCGAACCGCAAGAAAACCATCTCGCTGGATCAGCTCGAAGCGGCTGTCGGCGTGCTGTCGGCCGAGCAGAAGGTCGACAGCGCACCGCTGGAAAATTCGCCTCCGGACATCATCACATCCGATGTTCCCGCCCTGCTCGTCTATATCGACGGCGACCCGGCTTATCGACCGGTTGAAGGTACTTCGCTGCAACGGGTGATCAACACTCGCCCGTTACTATTGAAGGACGCGCAGGGCAAACATTACCTGCACGTCTTCGATGGCTGGATGGTGGCCGAGCAAATCGGCGGCGCCTATACACGCCTCGCCCAGCCAATGGCAGAACTGGAAGCCGCCAAAAAAGCCGCGATCAAAACCCGGCAAGTGGATCTGCTGACCGGGCAGAGCGACCCCAAAGACAAGATTCCGAGCCTGGCCAAACCGCCGCAGCCGAAAATTTTCGTCGCGACAGCACCCACCGAATTGCTGGTCACTGACGGCGCCGCACAGTGGGCGCCGATTCAAGGCACCGGCCTGTTGTATGTCAGCAATACCACCGGGCACATCTTCAAGGAAATAGGCGACCAGAACAGTTATGTGCTGATCTCCGGGCGCTGGTTTCGCGCGACCGACATGAACGGCCCATGGACATTTACCCCGGCAGACAAATTGCCAGCGGACTTTGCCAACATCCCCGATGACAGCCCGAAAGAAAACGTCAAAGCCTCCGTGGCAGGGACGCCCCAAGCGCAGGAAGCAGCCATTGCTGCAAGCATCCCGCAGACTTCGGCGATCAAGAAGAGCGCAGTAAAGATGACCGCGCCGCAGTTTGACGGCGAGCCGCAGCTTAAAGCCATCGACACCACCGCGCTGCAATACGTGGTCAACAGCGCCACGCCGATTATCCGCATCGACAGCGACAGCTGGTATGCAGTGGAGAACGGCATCTGGTTCACAGCGGCCACGGTCAACGGGCCTTGGGTCGTCACCAGCTCGGTTCCGGCGGTGATCTACTCGATACCGCCGAGCTCACCAATGCATTACCTCACCTACGTCAAAGTCTACGAATCCAGTGGCGATACGGTGGTGGTTGGCTACACACCAGGCTATCAGGGCTCGAATGTCGATCCCGGCACGGGCGTGGTGGTTTATGGCACCGGTTATCCGTATGCGCCGTGGGTCGGCAACGTCTGGTACGGCCCGCCGGTGACCTACGGTTTCGGTGTTGCGATCCGTTATACGCCGTGGACCGGCTGGACCTTCGGCTTTGGTTTCGGCTGGAGCTGGGGCGGCAGCACCGTCGCTATGGGTTGGGGCTGGGGCGCCTACCCTTGGTGGGGCAATTACGGTTGGGGCTACGCCTGGGGACCCCATCTGTATCCCGCACCACTGGCGTGGGCCGGCGCGGCGTATGGCTATCGCGGCGGCGCCATAGCGTGGGGGCCGGGAGGCTGGGCCGGCACCACTGGCAACATTTACCATCAATGGGGCGACCGGGCCACGGTCAGCCGGTATGGCGCCGGCTACAACGCGTGGACGGGCAATCGCTGGGCGGGTCAGGTCGGCGCTTCCTACAACTCGCGCACCGGGGTTGCCGCCGCCGGACAAAGAGGCGCCGTACACAACGTCTATACCGGCAACTACGCCGCCGGGCGCAGCGGTGTCGCGGTCGGGCCGAACGGCGGTGCCATTGCTGGCCAACGGGTCACTGCCGGCAACGCGCGCAATGGTACGCAAGTCACCGCCAATCGCGGTGCGGTGTACAACCCCAACACCGGCAACACAACGCAATATGGTGGTGTTCGCGGCCGCAATGGCGGGGCCGCGCACGTCGGCGACAACGTCTATGCGGGGCGCGACGGCAATGTCTACAAAAAGACCGACGGTGGCTGGCAACCGGTGAACCGGGGCGGCACGACACGTCCTGCGACCCACAACAATGCACAGTTACAGAACCTTGACCGGGATTCCGCTGCGCGTAACTTCGGCAACCAGCGGACCAACAATTTTCACAACTCATCGCGTGTGATGAATCGCTCATTTGGCGGTGGCGGTGGCGGGCTCCATCGGCGCTGAAAAACTGCACGGGTTGTTCTCAATTTCGAACTGGCTCGAAACGCGCTTTTGCTGTTACAAACCGCTTCTGCCGTCCCTGCCCGCTTCCTCGTTCGGAGAACTGCCCCCATGAGCCAATGGCCAGACACTCGCATCATCGATTTGCTCGGCATTGAATTACCCATCATCCAGGGGGCGATGGCCGGCGCGACGAATTCGTCGATGGTGATCGCTGTGTGCAACGCCGGCGGATTGGGCTCAATGCCGGCGGCAATGCTGAGCATCGAGCAACTGCGCGGAGAGCTCAAAACCATTCGCCAGCACACGAGCAAGCCATTCAACGTCAATTTTTTCTGTCATCAGCCGCCGGCGGCCGACGAGCAACGCGCACGCGAATGGAAAAACCTGCTGGAGCCGTACTACCGTGAACTGGGCGCAGACTTTGACGCACCGACGCCAGTGTCCAATCGTGCCCCGTTTGATGCGGCAGCCTGCGAAGTGCTGGAAGAGTTCCGGCCCGAGGTGGTGAGTTTCCATTTCGGCCTGCCAGAAAAATCTCTGCTGGAGCGGGTCAAGGCTACCGGGGCAAAGATCCTCTCTTCGGCCACTACGGTCGATGAAGCTGTCTGGCTGGAGCAGCACGGTTGCGATGCGATCATCGCTATGGGCTATGAGGCTGGCGGCCATCGCGGCATGTTTCTCAGCGATGACTTGAGCAGTCAGGTCGGCACGTTTGCCTTGGTGCCGCAGGTAGTTGACGCGGTGACAGTCCCGGTGATCGCCGCAGGCGCGATTGCCGATGCGCGCGGCGTGGCGGCGGCACTCATGCTTGGCGCCTCGGCCGTACAGGTCGGCACCGCTTATCTGTTTACTCCCGAAGCGAAAATCAGCGCCAGTCATCACAAGGCATTGCGCACCGCCAAGGAAAGTGAAACCGCGATCACCAATCTTTTTACCGGCCGGCCGGCGCGCGGCATTCTCAACCGGGTGATGCGCGAACTCGGCCCGATGTCGGCTCAAGCACCGGCGTTCCCCTTGGCTGGCGGAGCACTGATGCCTTTGCGCGCGGCGAAAGAAGAACAGTTCGCCAACCTCTGGGCCGGGCAGGCGTTCACGCTCGGCAAGGACATGGGCAGTGCTGAACTGACCCGGCAGTTGGCGGAAGGCGCACTGGCGAAACTCACGCGTCGTTGACGAGACACAGAACATTTCCTGTTTGGCTCGATTTCGCTATATATTTCCGTATATAGCGAAACCACAGTCGCCGCGCGGCAGTTCTCAATAAGAGCTGCGAGCGTACGGGCCAACAACGGAGCTGTTACATGACCATTCGTGTCTCACGTTTTTCCACCGCCTGCCTGGCGTCTCTCATCGCAGTGTTCACCAGCAGTGGTGCTTTGGCTGATGAGGTCCAGGTGGCCGTAGCCGCGAACTTCACCGCGCCGATCCAGGCCATCGCCGCCGACTTCGAAAAAGACACCGGCCATAACCTGGTTGCAGCCTACGGCGCCACCGGCCAGTTCTATACGCAAATCAAGAACGGCGCGCCGTTCGAAGTGTTCCTTGCCGCCGACGACACCACACCAGAAAAACTCGAAAAGGAAGGCGACACCGTCAAGGGCTCCCGCTTCACTTATGCAGTAGGCACTTTGGCGCTGTGGTCGGCAAAAGAAGGTTACGTCGATGGAAAAGGCGAGGTCCTCCTGAAAAACCAGTACCAACATCTGTCCATCGCCAATCCGAAAGCGGCGCCCTACGGACTGGCGGCTACGCAAGTACTGGCAAAACTCAAACTGACCGAGGCCACCCAAGCCAAACTGGTTGAGGGACAAAACATCACCCAGGCTTATCAATTTGTCTCGACGGGCAATGCCGAACTGGGTTTTGTGGCCCTGTCGCAGATTTACAAGGACGGTAAAGTCAGCAGCGGTTCGGCGTGGGTCGTGCCTGCCGACATGCACGATCCGATCAAACAGGACGCGGTGATTCTGAACAAAGGCAAAGACGATCCTGCCGCCAAGGCACTGGTCGAATACCTCAAAGGCCCGAAAGCCGCTGCGGTGATCAAGTCCTACGGTTATCAGCTGTAAATGGCGCTGACCAGTGCCGATTTCGCAGCGATCTGGCTGACCCTGAAACTGGCGTCAGTGACCACGGCGATCCTGTTGGTGATCGGCACACCGATTGCGCTGTGGTTGTCGCGCACCCGCTCCTGGTTGCGCGGCCCGATCGGGGCGATCGTCGCCCTGCCCCTGGTCCTGCCGCCCACCGTGATTGGTTTTTATCTGTTGCTGATGATGGGTCCGAACGGTTTTCTTGGCCAATTCACCCAATGGCTGGGCCTGGGCACGCTGACTTTCAGCTTCACGGGACTGGTGATCGGTTCAGTGATCTATTCCATGCCGTTCGTGGTGCAACCGCTGCAAAACGCCTTTTCGGCCATTGGCCAACGTCCACTCGAAGTCGCCGCTACCCTTCGCGCCGGTCCATGGGATACGTTTTTCAGCGTGACGATGCCATTGGCTCGACCCGGTTTTATCACTGCGGCGATTCTCGGCTTTGCGCATACCGTCGGTGAGTTCGGTGTGGTGCTGATGATCGGCGGCAATATTCCGGACAAGACCCGCGTGGTTTCGGTGCAGATCTACGATCACGTCGAAGCACTGGAATATGCGCAGGCCCACTGGCTGGCCGGTGCGATGCTGATATTTTCGTTTGTGGTGTTGCTGGCGCTGTACTCCAGCCGCAAGACCCGCGCAGGCTGGAGCTGAGCCATGCTTGAAGCACGTTTGAAAACCGTCTGGCCGGGCTTCCGCCTCGATGTCGACTTGCATCTGCCGGGCCGCGGAGTCACCGCACTCTACGGACCCTCCGGCTCAGGCAAGACCAGCTGTTTGCGCTGCATCGCCGGGCTTGAGCGGGCCGCGCAAGGCTTCGTTCAGGTCAATGGCGAAGTCTGGCAGGACAGCCAGAACGGCATTTTCGTCCCGCCGCACAAGCGCGCGCTCGGTTATGTATTTCAGGAAGCGAGCCTGTTCGCGCATCTGTCAGTCATGGCCAATTTGCAATTCGGGTTCAAACGTATCGCCAAGGCACAGCGTCGGGTCGACATGGCGCAAGCCACTGAATTGCTGGGCATCGGCCATTTGCTGGAACGCCATCCAGAGCATTTGTCCGGCGGCGAGCGACAGCGCGTCGGTATCGCCCGCGCTTTGCTCACCAGCCCAAAACTGTTGCTGATGGACGAACCGCTGGCCGCACTCGACAGCCAGCGCAAAAACGAAATCGTGCCTTACCTGCAGCGCCTGCACGATGAACTGGACATTCCCGTGCTGTACGTCAGCCATGCGCAGGATGAAGTTGCGCGGCTGGCCGACCATCTTGTCCTGCTCAGTGAAGGCAAGGTGCTGGCCAGTGGCCCGATCGGCGAAACCCTCGCACGGCTGGACCTACCGATGGCGCTGGGCGATGACGCTGGAGTGATCATTGAAGGACAGGTCTGCGCTTACGATGCGCAGTATCAGTTGCTGAGCCTGCAACTGCCTGCCACTGACATGAGCGTGCGCGTGACACATGCGCCTATGGACATCGGCCAGACGCTGCGCTGCAAAGTCCACGCACGCGACATCAGCCTGGCCCTGCATGACAGCGAAGCCAGCAGCATCCTCAATCGGCTGCCCGTCACGGTGGTCGGCGAGCAAGCAGCCGACAACGCCGCGCACGTACTGATTCGTCTCGATGCGGGCGGCACGCCGCTGCTGGCACGCATCACCCGCTACTCCAAAGACCAATTGGGCGTACATCCCGGCCAGCGGTTGTGGGCGCAGATCAAAGCAGTCGCAGTCCTGGCGTAAATCATTCGGCACGACGGCAACGGCCTGCGGTCAATGGTTTTACAGACCAACGCCCTCAAGGTAATTGCCATGCCCGACACCGAGCTGACCGCTTCATTGCCATCCGACCTGCATTACGTCGATGACACCCAGCCCGGTATCACTCGCAAGAAGCTGCGGGGCAAGTTCTGCTACTTCGACCCCTCCGGCCAGCGCATCACCGATGCGGATGAAATCAAACGGATCAACGCCCTCGCCGTGCCGCCGGCCTACACTGACGTGTGGATTTGCCCTGACCCTTGCGGTCATCTGCAAGCCACAGGCCGCGATGCCCGCGGTCGCAAGCAGTATCGTTATCATCCGCGCTGGCGTGAGGTGCGCGATGCCGACAAGTATTCGCGTTTGCGCGATTTTGGTCTGGCACTGCCAAGACTGCGCAAGCAACTGGAAGCGCTGCTGGCGGCGCCCGGCTTCAGCCGTGACAAGGTCATGGCCACGGTCATTACCCTGCTCGACGCCACGCTGATACGAGTTGGCAATACCCAGTATGCCCGCGACAACCGCTCTTACGGCTTGACCACCCTGCGCAGCCGTCACGTCGAGGTCAACGGCAGTGCAATCCTGTTCCAGTTTCGCGGCAAAAGCGGCATCGAACACCAGATCACCGTCAAGGATCGGCGGCTGGCGCGCATCATCAAGCGCTGCCTGGAGATTCCCGGGCAAAATCTGTTTCAGTATCTGGACGAAAATGGCCAGCGCCACTCCGTCAGTTCTTCGGACGTCAACGCCTATCTGAAGACCCTCACTGGCGCCGATTTCACCGCCAAGGATTACCGTACCTGGGCCGGCAGCGCCCTGGCCCTGTCGACATTGCGCGAGCTGCAATGGGAGTCCGAAGCCGAGGCAAAACGGCACGTAGTGGATATGGTGAAAAGCGTCGCCAAGCAGTTGGGCAATACCCCGGCGGTATGCCGCAAGTGCTACATCCACCCCGGTGTCGTTGAAAAGTTCATGCTTGGCGCCCTTGCCGAGCTGCCGAAACCGCGCGTACGCAAGGGCCTGCGGGCTGAGGAAGTGGCGCTGGCGATGTTTCTCGAACAAATGATTGAGGTGGCGGACGCCAGTTGATGCGTGGTTTGAGGTGGCAAGCGACGCGCTAAATTGTCTATTTTTTGCGCAATCGCAACAGGCTTCTATAGTTGTTGGGATACGAACCCGTTGCGGTGGCGCCATGGAAGACATTTTTGTCGTGCAGCGTTGCAACAAGATCATCATTCACGGCCGCCGCGCCGGAGATAGCCAGCAACCACCCGCTCAAGCGCAAAGCTGGTTTCGGATCCGCGACACACGCACTGGCGGCTTCATCGGTGATGGCTACGACCAAGAGCACGATGCACAGCGCGAATGCAGCCGACTCAATGCAGTCAGCGCCCCGTCAGTTGCTCGCCAGCCCTGAGGCTGATATCGATCAAAAGCGGGTCTATACTCAAACCTGCTGAGGGAGCAGCACCCATGGCTGGAGGCTCGCAAGCGCGAGCTTTTTGCTGCCATTCAGCTAGATAGAACGGAGGTGTTCCATGTCCGAAAAAGAGTCCATCACCACCCTCCTCACCCTGCTCGACGCTCGCCAGGCCCGGCTCGCCGCCGCCTGCAAGGAAATCGCCGACTGGGTCGATCACCAAGGCGGCCATCCCACCGCCCTGCGCATCCGCGACCGGCTTAACGACATCGAAAAGGATGCTCCGCTGATTCGCAACACACTATCGGCGCTGAAACCGATCGATCGGCCGTTGCCTCGGTTCAGATGACAGCGCCTGAACAAGCGGACGTGAAGGTTGCCTTACCAGCGGTGGCGCTTTAGTCACCGCGTGCTTGTGCGCGGGCTGCGCTTATCCTCCGGCCTCGATCAACGCTTTCTGCTCTCATGCAAACAGCACGTTACGCCTGGATCTGCCAGCGCCCATCGACATTTCGTTAGCACACCGCACGCATAGACACGCCCTACAGCCAAAGCGGCTGGCGTCTTCCTGCGGGTGACGAAAAATGCCGAAAACAAAAAGGGCCTGCATGAGATATCTCATGCAGGCCCTTCATATTCATGGTGCCCGAAGCCGGAATCGAACCGGCACGCCCTTACGAGCGGGGGATTTTAAGTCCCATGCGTCTACCAGTTTCGCCATTCGGGCGGTAGCGCGGTATTGCTGTAGTCTGCATCAGCGTCGCAACCTTGACAGGATGCAGCCCTTGAAGCAGTGCGGGAAATATATACATCACTTCCCATTGAAGCAAGTTTGCAATGGCTGGATTTCAAGACTGAATCTTGCAGCGCAGCTCAAATAAAAAAGCTCCGTAAATCATGGATCTACGGAGCTTGATTAAAGTGGAGGCCGAGGTCGGAATCGAACCGGCGTAGGTGGATTTGCAATCCACTGCATAACCATTTTGCTACTCGGCCTCAAAGCATTTGTTGTCAGTAGCAGAACAACAAACACGTAAAACTTGGAGCGGGAAACGAGACTCGAACTCGCGACCCCGACCTTGGCAAGGTCGTGCTCTACCAACTGAGCTATTCCCGCTTGGTGATGCGCATTCTATAGAATTAAGAAGGTCCGTCAACCCCTTGATTCAAAAAACTTTTATTTCTTTTCCACATCGGTCTTCAGATGCGGCCAGGCGGCGCGAAGGTATTGAACCATCGACCATAACGTCAGGCCTGCCGATACCATCAGCAAGGCGTAACCCAATATGACCCAGAAGCTGAAGTCCTTCGGATTGGCCAGCAGAATCACCAATGCGAGCATCTGTGCGGCGGTTTTCCATTTACCCAGGTTGGACACTGCAACATGGGCACGGGCACCGAGTTCGGCCATCCATTCGCGCAATGCTGATACGACGATTTCGCGACCGATGATGACTGCCGCCGGCAACGTAAGCCAGAGATTGCCGTGCTCCTGGACCAGCAGTACCAGCGCAACGGCGACCATGAGTTTGTCGGCCACCGGATCGAGAAACGCGCCGAACGGCGTGCTCTGCTCAAGGCGACGGGCCAGATAACCGTCCAGCCAGTCGGTCGCCGCCGCAAAAGCAAAAACCGAGGCAGAGGCCATGTAACTCCACTGATAAGGCAGGTAGAACAACAAAATGAAGATCGGAATGAGCAGGACGCGTAGAACGGTAATCAGATTAGGGATATTCATCGGCACAACTGGCTACGAGGTGAGGGGGCATTCTACTCGCTATGCAGGTTCGCATAAATCGACTCTGCGAGCTTTTTACTGATCCCCGGGGCTTTGGCGATCTCTTCGATGCTTGCACGAGACAGCTCCTGCAATCCACCAAAATGTTTCAACAAGTCGCGACGGCGGGTCGGACCAACGCCGGCGACACCTTCAAGCGTAGACGTACGGCGGGTTTTGCCACGGCGCGCACGGTGCCCGGTGATTGCAAAACGGTGTGCCTCGTCGCGAATCTGCTGGATCAGGTGCAGCGCCGGGGAGTCACCACGCAATGTGAACTCATGGGCCGCATCATTCAGATACAACGTTTCGAAGCCGGCCTTGCGGGTTGCACCCTTGGCTACGCCGAGCAGGATCAGATCCGGCACGGCCAGCTCATTGAGCACATCGCGAGCCATCGAAAGCTGGCCCTTGCCACCGTCCACCAGAAGAATGTCCGGCAACTTGCCCTCGCCTTCCTTGATTTTACTGAAGCGCCGCGTCAGCGCCTGATGCATGGCGGCGTAGTCGTCCCCCGCCGTTACACCTTCGATGTTGTAGCGTCGATAATCCGATTTGATCGCGCCTTCGGGGCCGAACACCACGCAGGAAGCCACCGTCGCCTCACCGCTGGAATGACTGATGTCGTAGCACTCCAGACGTTGCGGCGGTTCATCCAGATTCAGCACTTCAGCCAATGCCTCGAAACGCGCCGCGGTGTGCTGACGGTTGGCCAGACGCGCGGCCAACGCCTGTTCAGCATTGGTCACGGCTAGTTGCTGCCAGCGCGCACGGGTACCGCGCACGCGATGACTGATTGCCATCTCGCGACCGCGCAATTCTTGAATGGCCTCGATCAGTGCCGGGAAATCTTCGTGCACCACGTTGACGATCAGCTCACTCGGTAAATCGCGCTCCGGACTGCTGATGAAGTACTGACCCAGAAACGCTGCCATGACTTCCGACACGTCTTCTTCGATGCCGACCTGCGGGAAGAAATTCTTGCTGCCCAGCACGCGTCCGCCGCGGACGCTGATCAGATGCACACAGGCACCGCCCGGGTTGACGAATGCCGCAATGACATCAATGTCGCCCGTGCCACCCTCCATGCTTTGCTGATCCTGGACCCGCCTCAGCAGTGCGATCTGATCACGCAGTTCGGCGGCTCGCTCGAACTCCAGGTTGATTGCCGCTTCTTCCATGGCCGTGGACAACTCGTTGGTCAACGCATGACTACGCCCTTCAAGAAACATCACCGAGTGACGCACGTCCTCGGCATACACCTCTGGCTCGACCAGGCCAACGCAAGGCGCCTTGCAGCGTTTGATCTGATATTGCAGGCATGGCCGCGCACGGTTCTTGTAGTAGCTGTCTTCGCACTGGCGAACGAAAAAGGTTTTTTGCAGCAGGCTCAGGCTCTCGCGGATCGCGCCGGCGCTCGGATAGGGCCCGAAGTACTTGCCCTTGGCTTTTTTGCTCCGCGATGAATGCTCAGGCGCGGGAATTGTCCGTCGGATAGAAAAACGTACGGATAGGATTTGTCGTCGCGCAACAGAATGTTGTACGGCGGACGCCATTCCTTGATCAGCGTCTGTTCAAGTAACAGCGCTTCAGTCTCATTCGCCGTGATGGTCGTCTCGACCTGCGCAATCCGTCCGACCAGTGCCGCGGTTTTAGGCGCCAGGCCAGTTTTACGAAAGTAACTGGCCAGACGTTTTTTCAGGTTCTTGGCTTTGCCGACGTATAAAAGCCGCGCTTCACTATCAAACATCCGATAGACGCCCGGGCGTCCACTGACGGTTGACAGGAAAGCACTGGGATCGAATGTTTCAGTCATATCAGAGGCTGGCATCAACCATGCCGTGACGCACCGCCAACAGCGTCAACTCGACGTCGCTGCTGATCGAAAGCTTCTCGAAAATACGGTAGCGGTAGGTGTTCACGGTTTTCGGCGAAAGGCACAGCTTATCGGAAATGATCTGCACCTTCTGACAGCCGACAATCATCAACGCGATCTGGATTTCCCGCTCGGACAGCGCATCGAAGGGCGAATCGTTGGACGGCTGAAACGATTTGATCGCCAGTTGCTGCGCAATTTGCGGACTGATGTAACGCTGTCCGGCAAATACCAGGCGAATGGCCTGAACCATTTCCGGCAATCCGGCGCCCTTGGTCAGATACCCCGCGGCGCCGGCCTGTAACAGACGTGTCGGGAAAGGATCCTCTTCACAGACCGTTACCGCGACCACTTTGATGTCCGGATGGCTGCGCAGCAGTTTGCGCGTGGCTTCAAGGCCACCGATACCGGGCATTTTCACGTCCATCAGGACCACATCGGGCTTCAACTCTCGAGCCTTGATCAGGGATTCTTCACCTGATTCGGCCTGGCCGACCACCTGCAAGCCGTCGATATCGGCCAGCATGCGGGTAATGCCTGTACGGACAAGATCATGGTCGTCGACCACCAGCACCCTAATCAAGCAGACACCTCGCGATATGGTCATATTGGAATGCGGGACACCTTAGCAAAAAGTGCCCCACAGACCTAGCGCAAAGGCGCATTTAAAAAGTTTCAATACATCATTGAGGGCTTGCCGGCTGCGGGTTTCAGAGCACATGTGTGCTGATATCGAGCTGCATGCGCAGAAAACACATGTCCTTGCCCTGGACCTGCAGGCCTTTTCTTTCATACAGATTTCTTGCCGGATTATCTTCGAAGACGGTCAGCCGTATAGCCTGACGACGCTCTCGCTGCGCCATGCTGACAACCTGATCGACCGCCCATGACCCTGCACCCTGCCGATGAAACGCTTCAGCCACCTGTAACTCGCGGATATAAATTGCACGCATGTCCCGGCTTAGACTGAGATACCCGACGGCCACGTTTTCGCTCAATACCAGCCAGTTCTGACGATCCGACCAAGCTTCATCGAATGCGTGATCCTGCCATGGCAGCTCATGCTTGATGTAGTAACGCAGCATGTTCCGGCAGGTCAGCTCGCGGGCAAATGCCAGATCCTCGATGCTGGCGAAACGCAGTTCAAAGCTCATCCGGCCTCTCCGAAAACACTTCACTCGGGCAATTGGCAATGTTCAGCACCTCGATCAGTGCTTCAACGCGCACAGCTGTCGGCATGATCCATCCTTGATAACAGCGAGATAACAAGTTTCACGGCTATCAAGGCGTTCAGCAATAGGCGTTATGTTGACACGGCGATAGCATTTTCTGATTGCTGCCGCGTGTCGGGGTCGAGTAAGCTCGGCTCACTCAACGGAGACAAACCATGTTCAACATCCTTCAACAGCTCGATACCGCCAGCGCCCAGCGCTCGGTTGCGGCTGCCTGGGTGAATGACATTTGCGCTCCGGTCAGCTTTTATTTTGGGTATTGGTTTAGCCACTGGCGCGCCTGATACCCAAACGGCGCCCATAAAAACGGGTCGCCAACCAGAGATTTCTCAACCCCCGGTCGGCTCCCCGACCGGGGGTTTTGTTTTTTCAGGCCTCACACATTCCAGCCACACCACCAAGCATTCGAGGATTCACCCCATGAACTACGCCACTTATTACCGTCACGACAGCTTCAGCGCCTGGCGATTTACCAGCTTCCGCTCGGGACAGCCTGCCGCCTCCGATCGGTCACCCACAGGTGGCAAGCACACACACGTAGCCAGTCCGGCCAATTGTCGAACACCCCAGTAGGGTCGAGCGAGCGGTAATAAACCGCCGCCAGCCCAGGAAGACCGAATATGAACTCGTCCGTTTCCGCTTTACCGCTGTCCACTCTGAACCCTGCCAACGAAACGCTGACGTTGCGTCTGCCCAGCTCGTTGCAACTCAAACAGCAATTACCGCTCAGCAACGCCTTGAGCCAGCAAGTCGCCGCCCAACGTCAGGCGGTGCGCGCCATCCTCGACGGTCAGGACCAGCGCCTGCTGGTAATCGTCGGCCCCTGCTCCATCCACGATCCGCAATCCGCGCTTGAATACGCTGGCAAACTCGCCCGACTGGCGGAACAAGTCAGCGGTGAAATGCTTTTGGTGATGCGCGCCTATGTGGAAAAACCACGTACCACGGTTGGCTGGAAAGGCCTGGCCTACGATCCGCATCTGGATGGCAGCGATGACATGGCCGCCGGTCTTGCACTGTCACGCGAATTGATGCTGGAAATCATTCGGCTCGGCTTGCCTGTGGCTACAGAATTGCTACAACCGATGGCAGCCGGCTACTTTGATGATCTGCTGAGCTGGGTAGCGATTGGCGCGCGCACCACGGAGTCGCAGATTCACCGCGAGATGGCCAGCGGCTTGAGCATGCCGGTAGGCTTCAAGAATGGCACCGATGGCAGCGCCGCCATTGCGGTAGACGCCATGCGTTCGGCAGCACACCCGCATCGGCACTTCGGCGTGGACAGCCAAGGGCACCCGGCCATCATTCAAACGCCCGGCAACCCTGACACCCATCTGGTGCTGCGCGGTGGCCACAAGGGCCCGAACCATGATCGCGAGAGTGTGGCGAAAATTCACGCTGATTTGAGCAGGCTTAACATCCCGAGCCGGATCATGGTCGACTGCAGCCACGCCAACAGCGGAAAAGATCCTTTGCGTCAGCCAGAAGTTTTCAACGAAGTGCTTGAGCAACGCCTGCAGGGTGACCGCGCGATGATCGGCATGATGCTCGAATCCCACCTGTTCGAGGGCTGCCAGCCACTGAGCGGATCCTTGCGCTATGGGGTATCGATCACCGATGGCTGCCTCGGTTTCGGTGCGACGGAGCGCTTGCTGCTCGACGCTGCAACGCGTCTTGCCGCACACGCGAGCGTCTGAAAGTCAAGCCCAGCCCGGGCTTCTTGGAAGCCGGGGCTGGTCACAGCAGCGCTAAGCCTCTACCCGTACCTGTGTTTCTGCCGACTCCTGACTGACGTCGTCCAGACGCTCAACCGTGTAGGCGACGCGTACCGTCGTGCCATGATGCTCACGCCAGAATCGATGCGGCACGATAAAGATCAGCGGCTTCCCTGCTGTCTCATGAGTGATCTCACGGTCATCGCGATGATTGAAAAGTTCTCCGTCACATTTGAGGTACACCAACTCCCCTTCCTGCGTTCGGGCATTACCGATCACGATGGTCACGCCATCGAGTGAATCCTCACAGTTCAGCACGCCGTCCGGCGCTTCCAGCACATCGGGGGCGTCCAGATCACCACGCACAAAAGGCCCCAGAACGACTCTCGTCACTTCGGACTCACGCACCGCGCCCCTGACGTCTTCGACCCGGTAACGCACCGTTAACTGCTCGCCGTCATGTCCGGCGATGTGCGCTCCATCAACCCAGAATGACAGCACGTCAGCCACGGCAAAGGCTTCGACCTTCAGGCTGTCCCTGAAGGACACAGGCAGCGCGTCGGTGCCCCACAGCAACGTGACCCTGTCGCCAGCCGCCATGCGCGCATAGGGTTGCATCACCACCAGCGTCCCCTCAGGCACCCGTGCCGGATCGAGCGTCCCGCCGATAACGCCTTCGACGATCGGTGCAAGCAACTGAGGCCGCGAATCACCGACCGACAATTGCAGCCGCGCCGACGATGAGGGTTCGGGGCAGCCGGCACTGACCCGGGTCCAGTAGATTTCCAGCGAACCACCGTCAAGCGCCGAGACATGCAGACCCTTGATGACGAAAACGACGTCCTTGCCAGCCTGGGTTTCGGTGACATACCGAACCATTTCATGCTGGTAAGCAAAACCTTCTACATCCAGCCCCTCCCAGCTAAGCAGCAAGCGGTCGCCGCAGGCCATGCCAGGATAAGGCGCGATGCGGACAACGACCCTGCCCAGCGCCGGATCAAGCACCGCGCCTTCGACGCAATCCAGGGTGACCGCTGGCAGCAGCTCACTGGACACATCGGCACCGACGGGGCGGCGCATCCGATAGCAAAACTCGACTTCGTGGGTGTTCATTAGTGGCTCCATTCCTTGGAAAAACGCCGCTTTGTGAGCGGCATCGACAGCACCCATTGAAAGCGATCCGGCGTATTTCCGCTGTCAGCCCGGTTCGCCGCACGCATCCGTTAAAAGCTGCGCGGGGAGTAGGCAAACAGTGCGAATTCGACATCGAACACGCGAAAGATGGCGGCAACTTCCGATTCGGAGTTCATAAGTATCTGAAAATTCGTACAACCCCTAGTCCAGATTCACCAGCCAAGAGAAGCCTCTTCTTACTTCTTCAACGGGATGAGTGTTTTAGAGTGGCGTCCGTATTCCCCAATGAACTTCTGTGAAAAAGGTAAGAACATGCAACGGAATGCTTCAACTCGTTATCCCATCCTGTTGGTACACGGCCTGTTCGGATTCGAGCGCATCGGCCATTTCGAGCTGTTCCATGACGTCAAGAACGCTCTGAAAACAGCCGGCAGCCAAGTGTTCGTCCCACACCTTTCTGCTACCCATAGAAATGAAACAAGGGGTGAGCAGCTGCTTGCACAGATTGATCGTGTCCTGCGGGGCACAGGTGCGAAGAAAGTCAACCTCATTGGGCATAGTCAGGGAGCATTGGCCGCTCGATACGCTGCAGCGCTCGCACCACACGCCGTTGCATCGGTGACTTCGGTCAGTGGCCCTAATCACGGATCCGAACTGGCGGATTTTCTGCGCAAGGCACTGATACCGGGGAGATTGCCTGAAACCGTCGCGCAGAACGTGGCAACCTTGTTTTCGAACTTTCTGTCATTGATCAGTGGCAACCTGACGTTGCCGCAAAATGCATTGGCGGCGCTCAACGCACTGACGACGGAGGGGGTCGGCGATTTCAATGATCGCTTTCCGCAGGGCCTGCCCAAAACATGGGGTGGTCAGGGAGCGGAACAGGTCAATGGGGTGCGTTATTACTCCTGGAGCGGCGTGATCGCCACGCAGAACCCGTCGCCACTCGATCCGACGCAAAGCGTCTGTCAGGCACTTTCCCAATACTTCATGACCGAGACAGAGCAGAACGACGGGTTCGTCGGTCGTTTCAGCTCACACTTGGGGCAAGTGATTCGCTCGGACTATCAGTTCGATCATTTAGCCACGCTGCGTCGCCCGGCCGGCACAGTGACAGCTCTGCCCGACCCTATTGCACTGTACGTCGAACACGTCGAACGTTTGTGCGCAGCCAGGCTGTGATTTGCTTCACGGGAAAAGCAACGGAACTTTGCCGGGAAATCAATCACTGAATCCGGTAGGCTCCGCATTTTACTGAACTACATTGGAGAAATTTCCCATGGCTAAAGCCACTGCCCGCCACATCCTGGTTTCCAGCGAAGACAAGTGCAACGAACTCAAGGCCCAGATCGAAGCCGGCGCCGATTTCGCCGAAGTGGCCAAGGCCAACTCCAGCTGCCCGTCGAGCCGTCAGGGCGGTGACCTGGGCTCGTTCGGTCCTGGCCAGATGGTCAAGGAATTCGACACCGTCGTGTTCAGCGCGCCGATCAATGTCGTGCAAGGCCCGGTGAAGACCCAGTTCGGTTACCACTTGCTCGAAGTCACCAGCCGTCAGGACTGATTCGTCGTCTGACTGCCCGCAACGGCCCGCCCTATGGCGGGCCGTTGTGTTTCAGTTACACATACGGCTGGCGACCGACGCGCCTCTCGCGTACAACTTGCGCTTATCGATTCAAGTCCCAAGGCTGACAATGCGACTGCTTTTCCCCACATTGATGCTCGCCGCCCTCGCCCTGCTGACGGCTGGCGCAAGCGCGAACGCCGCACCGCAACATGCCCTGACCGTTTATGGCGAGCCTGCCAAGTACCCCGCCGGCTTCAGCCATTTCGACTACACCAATCTGCAGGCGCCCAAGGGCGGCACGATGCGCCGCTCGGCGATCGAAATCGGCCACTTCGACCACGTCCTTCCGTACATCGACAAAGGCATCGGCGTCACCCAGATCGATGGCTTGCTGTACTCGCCCTGGCCCAGCGCTCGCTTGATGAGCCTTACACGGTATATGGCCTGGTCGCGCAAAAGATGGAGCGTTCGGACGACGGCCTGTCGCTGCGTTTCTTCATCAATCCCAAGGCACGCTTTGCCGACGGCAAAGCAATTACCGCCGAAGACGTGCGTTACACCTATGATCTGTTGATGACCCAGGGCAGCCTGCGCTATCGGACCCAGTTTGCCGACGTCAAAGGCGTCGAAGTGGAAGCGCCGCTGACCGTGCGCTTCGATTTCAAGAGCAACGAAAACCGCACCCTGCCCCTCGATATCGCGACATTGCCAGTGTTCCCCGAGCATTGGTGGAAAACCCGTGATTTCGCTAGTGGCGGCGGTTACGAGGCGCCTTTGGGCAGCGGCCCCTATCGAGTCGGCAAGGTCGACTCGGGGCGCAGCATTACCTTTGAACGCAACCCCGACTGGTGGGGCAAAGACTTGCCGGTCAGTCGCGGCTTGTACAACTTCGATCACTTCAGCATTGAATACTTCGGTGACACCGATGTCGCCCGGCAAGTGCTGCGCGGCGGCGCCTATGACTACAACCGCGAGTTCTCGGCCACCGGCTATTCGATCGGCTATGACAGCCCCGCGCTGAGTGACGGGCGTCTGCAAAAAGCGCATCTGGCGACCGAAGCGCCCCAATCAGCTCAGGGCTTCGTGTTCAATTTGCAAAAGCCGATGTTCGCCGACCGGCGTGTGCGCCAGGCACTGGCGATGCTCTGGGATTTCGAGTGGAGCAACCGGCAAATGATGCGCAGCCTGTACATCCGCCAGCAGAGCTACTTCTCCAACACGTCGCTCGCTGCGACCGATTTACCCGATGCGCAAGAACTGAAAATCCTTGAACCGTTGCGCGGGCAGATTCCCGACGAGGTGTTCAGCAAAGTCTTCGAAGCGCCGAAAACCGATGGCAGTGGCGTGATCCGCGACAAGCAGCTGCAAGCCCTTGAACTGCTCGAACAAGCCGGCTGGAAACCTGATGGCGATCAATTGGTCAACGCCCAGGGCGAGCCGCTGAGCTTCACTTTTCTGGTCAGCCAGAACGGCATGGATCGTCTGCTGCTACCGTATAAACGCACGCTGAAACAGATCGGTATCGAGCTCAATATCCGCCGCATCGATTCGTCGCAATACGTCAACCGGCTGATGAGTCGCGATTACGACATGATCGTCACGGGCTATCCGGTCACCACATCCCCCGGCGGTGAGCTGTTGAACTACTTTGGCTCGGCCTCCGCCAACGATCCCGGCGCCAACAACTACATGGTGTTGAAAAACCCGGCGGTGGATACCTTGATCAATGGCCTGGTTCGCGCGTCCACCCAGGCCGATATGCTGCGCTATGCGCATGCGCTGGACCGCGTCCTGCAATGGAATTACTACTGGATCCCCAATTACTATCCGCCCGGCACTTCGACCGTGTGGTGGAATCGTTTCGGCATACCGACGATTCAGGCCAGCAATGACGAAGCGATCGAGAGCTGGTGGGAAATCAGCCGCACGCCGCTGACCAACCAACAGATGACCGCCGAGAAAATTGCTCGTGGCAGACCCGGAGGGCCGCACTGATGTGGGGTTACATACTGCGGCGCCTGCTGCTGATCATCCCGACGCTGGTGATCATTCTACTGGTCAATTTCGTGATCATTCAGGCCGCTCCCGGCGGCCCGGTGGAACAGGCCATCGCTCATCTGCAAGGGATCGGTGGTGCCAGCGTCGGCGGCGGTGCCAGCGAGACTGCCAGCGGCGCCTCGCGCGCCAGCCGTGGCCTCGATCCGCAACTGATCAAGGACATCGAGAAACAATACGGCTTCGACAAACCGGCTCATGAGCGCCTGTGGCTGATGCTGAAAAATTATGCGCAGCTGGACTTCGGCAAGAGTTTTTTCCGCGGCGCCACAGTCACCGATCTGATCCTGGAAAAGATGCCGGTGACCATTTCCCTCGGCTTATGGGCAACATTGATTACCTATCTGGTGTCGATTCCGCTAGGAATTCGCAAGGCGGTACACCATGGCAGTCATTTCGATGTCTGGAGCAGCACCGCGATCATCATCGGCTACGCGATGCCGGCATTCCTGTTTGCGATGTTCCTGATCGTGGTATTTGCCGGTGGAACCTCACTGAACTGGTTTCCGGTGCGCGGCCTGGTCTCGGACAATTTCGAATCCCTGTCGACCCTGGGCAAGATCGCCGACTACTTCTGGCATCTGGTGCTGCCCGTGACGGCGCTGGTGATCGGCGGCTTTGCGACGCTGACGATCCTGACGAAAAACTCCTTTCTCAATGAGATCACCCGCCAGTATGTGGTGACTGCACGCGCGAAGGGCCTGAGCGAACGCCGGGTGCTGTATGGCCATGTGTTCCGCAACGCCATGCTGCTGGTGGTGTCGGGAATCCCCCAAGCGTTCATCAGTGTGTTCTTCGCCGGCTCCCTGCTGATCGAAGTGATCTTTTCGCTCGATGGACTCGGACGCATGAGCTACGAAGCGGCGGTTTCGCGGGATTATCCGGTAGTGTTCGGCTCGCTGTTCATTTTCACCCTGTTCGGCCTGCTGATAAAACTGGTTGGCGACCTGTGTTACACCCTGGTCGATCCGCGCATCGACTTCGCCGCGAGGAACGCCTGATGTTCAAGCTCTCGCCGTTGGGCCGCCGCCGTTTCGAGCGTTTCAAGAAAAACCGTCGCGGCTGGTGGTCACTGTGGCTGTTTATCGGCCTGTTTGTGCTGACACTCGGCGGCGAATTGATCGCCAACGACAAGCCGTTGATCGTCAGTTATCAGGGCCAGTGGTTCTTTCCGGTGTTCAAGCGCCACACCGAGCAGGAGTTCGGCGGACAGCTGCCGTTCCAGGCCGATTATCGCAGCGACTATGTGCAGAACCTGATTCGCAAGGACGGCGGTTGGCTGCTGTTCCCGCCGATCCCGTTCAGTGATGACACGCCGAACTATGATCTCAATAAACCAGCGCCCAGCCCGCCTACATCGGTGAACTGGCTAGGGACTGACGATCAGTCGCGGGATGTGCTGGCACGGGTGATTTTCGGCGCGCGGGTGTCGATCCTGTTTGCCTTGATGCTGACGTTTGTCAGCGCATTGATCGGCATTGCTGCCGGTGCATTGCAGGGCTACTACGGCGGCTGGGTCGACTTGCTTGGGCAACGGCTGCTGGAAGTCTGGTCGGGGTTGCCGGTGTTGTACCTGCTGATCATTCTTTCCGGTTTCGTCGAGCCGAATTTCTGGTGGTTGCTGGGGATCATGGCACTGTTTTCGTGGTTGGCGTTGGTGGACGTAGTGCGCGCCGAGTTCCTGCGCGGGCGCAATCTGGAATACGTCAAAGCCGCCCGTGCGCTGGGCCTCAGCGACCGCAAGGTGATTTTCCGGCACATTCTGCCCAACGCGATGAACGCAACCTTGAGCTACCTGCCGTTCATTCTGACCGGAGCGATCTCGACCCTGACTGCGCTGGATTTTCTGGGGTTCGGCATGCCCGCCGGCAGTGCCTCGCTGGGCGAGTTGATTGGCCAGGGCAAACAGAACCTGCAAGCCCCTTGGCTCGGCCTGACGGCGTTCTTCACGCTGGCGCTGATTCTGTCTCTATTGGTATTCATCGGCGAAGCGTTGCGTGACGCATTCGATCCAAGGTCCTGAAGTGTGCACATGACTGATCACCTGATTGAAATCCGTAACCTCAATGTCGCGTTCCATGGCCAGACCGTGGTGCGTGACCTGTGCCTGGATATCCGCCCCGGCGAATGTCTGGCACTGGTCGGCGAATCCGGCTCGGGAAAGTCGGTCACTGCGCACTCCATCCTGCAGTTATTGCCTGAATCCGAAGCGCAAACCAGCGGCAGCATTCGTTACCGTGGACAGGAACTGCTCGGCGCGGATCCCAAAGTCTTGCGCGAACTGCGCGGCAACCGCATCGCGATGATCTTTCAGGAGCCGATGACCTCGCTCAATCCGCTGCACACCATCGAAAAACAAATTGGCGAGACGCTTCTGTTGCATCGCGGCCTCGGCGGCAAAGCAGCGCAGCAACGCATTCTCGAATTGCTTGGCCTGGTCGGCATTCAGAAGCCAAAAGAGCGCTTGAAGGCTTACCCGCATCAGCTGTCGGGCGGGCAGCGGCAACGGGTCATGATCGCCATGGCGCTGGCGTGCGAACCGGAATTGTTGATCGCCGACGAACCGACCACCGCGCTCGACGTCACGGTGCAGCGCAAGATTCTGCTGCTGCTCAAATCCCTGCAGAAGCGTCTGGGCATGTCGCTGCTGCTGATCAGCCATGACCTCAATCTGGTGCGCAGCATCGCTCAGCGTGTGTGCGTAATGAAGGCAGGCGAAATCGTCGAGCAGGCACCCTGCGAAGCCTTGTTCACCGAGCCAAAGCACCCTTACAGCTGTGTGCTGCTCAACGCCGAACCCGAGGGCGAAGCGTTGCCGCGGGACGAGCGTGAGAATGTGCTGGAGGTCGATGACCTGAAGGTCGAGTTCGCCGTCGCTGGCGGGCTGTTTCAGCGCAAGCAGTACCTGCGCGCGGTGGATGGCATCAGCCTGAATATTCAGCGCGGCAAGACGCTGGGCATCGTCGGCGAATCGGGCTCAGGCAAGTCGACGCTGGGACAGGCGATCCTGCGCTTGCTCGACTCCGAAGGCAGCATCCGTTTCCAGGGCGAGGCGCTCGACGCTCTCAATCAGAAACAGATGCGCCCATGGCGGCGGCAGATGCAGGTGGTTTTTCAAGACCCGTTCGGCAGCCTCAGCCCGCGAATGTCGGTCGCGCAGATCATCAGCGAAGGCCTCGAAGTGCATTGTGAGTCCAGCGCGGATGAGTGCGATGAGCAAGTGATCCGCGTGCTCAAGGAGGTCGGTCTCGATCCGGAAAGTCGTCATCGTTATCCCCACGAGTTTTCCGGTGGGCAACGTCAGCGCATCGCCATCGCCCGGGCACTGGTGTTGAAACCGGCGCTGATCCTGCTCGACGAGCCAACGTCGGCGCTGGATCGCACAGTGCAGAAACAAGTGGTCGCCCTGCTCCGCCAGTTGCAGGAAAAGCACGGTCTGACGTACCTGTTCATCAGCCATGACCTGGCCGTCGTCCGCGCGCTGGCCCATGACATGATTGTGATCAAGGACGGTAAAGTCGTTGAGCGTGGTGCCAGCCATGAGGTGTTCGATGCGCCGCAGCACCCGTATACCAAAGAGCTGTTGGCGGCGGCGCATCCGGGGTAGGCATAATCGGTGTTCGACCCGATACCGCGTCGCGGCTTTCGCGAGCAGGCTCGCTCCCACAGGGTTCACCGCTGCTCACGCATCGTGTGAAGATCATTCCACTGTGGGAGCGAGCCTGCTCGCGAAAGGGGCCGGCACAGGCCACATACAATCAGGATCAGCCGCCAGATGAACACCACCGAAAGCCTCAAGGACTACCAACGCGTTCGCACGCTGGCGATCCGCTCGCTGTTCGAGATCATCGAGCAGTCCAGCGAAGGCACGGTAATTGTCGATCGGGACGCCAACATCGTCTGGATGAACGAGCGCTATGCCCGGCGCTTCGGCCTTGAATCGGCTGCCAGCGCGATCGGCAAGGCCTGCGAAAGCGTAATTCCCAGCAGCCTGTTGCGCGAAGTGGTTCGCACCGGACGGCCGATTCTGCTCGACATGCAAGACACGCCCAAAGAGCCATTGGTGGTGATGCGTCTGCCGATCCATGACGATGCCGGCACGGTGATCGGCGCGATCGGGTTTGCCCTGTTCGATGAGTTGCGCACGCTGTCGCCCATGCTCAAGCGCTACCTGAGCATGCAGGAAGAACTGGCCTCGACCCGTTCGCTATTGCGCGCCCGCCAGACCAAATACAACTTTGCCCATTTCATCGGCACCAGCGCCGCCAGTCTTGAAGTCAAACGCCGCGCCCGGCGCAGTGCCAGTGCCGAATCGCCGGTATTGCTGCTCGGAGAAACCGGCACCGGCAAGGAACTGCTCGCTCAAGCGATCCACAGCGCATCGCCCCGCGCGCACAAAGCCTTTGTCAGCATCAACAGCGCGGCGATCCCGGAAGCGCTGCTCGAAGCTGAATTTTTCGGCACGGCTCCCGGCGCGTTTACCGGTGCTGATCGCAAGGGGCGCACCGGCAAGCTGCAAATCGCTCAGGGCGGTACGCTGTTTCTCGACGAGATCGGCGACATGCCGCTGCCACTGCAGAGCAAGTTGCTGCGCGTTCTGCAGGAAAAAGAGTTTGAACCGGTTGGCTCCAACGAAGTGATTCAAAGCGACGTACGAGTCATTGCGGCGACGTCGACCGATCTGCAAGCGGCGATCAAGCGTGGCGAATTCCGCGCCGATTTGTACTATCGCCTGAATGTGCTGCCGATCCAGGTACCCCCCCTGCGCGAACGCCTCGATGATTTACCGGCACTCAGCGAAGCGATTCTGGAGGAGTTGCGCAGCCAGCACGAGCTGCACCGGGATGCGCTGACGTTGCTTGGCCAACATGCGTGGCCGGGCAACATTCGCGAATTGCGTAACGTGCTTGAGCGCGCGGCGCTACTCAGTGATGACTTGATTCTGACCGAGCAGGATCTGCGCGCAGCGATTGGCACGTTGACACCGGTTGAACGTACGTCCGCGCACGTGCCCGAAACGGCGACGGTAGAAACCTACGCGCAGGCGCGGGAGCGCTTCGACCGGCAATTGATACAGGCCGCACTGGCAAAAAGCGCGGGCAAAGTGCCGGAAGCAGCGGCCCGGCTGGGGCTCGGGCGGTCGACGTTGTACAAGAAAATGGTGGCGTTGGGGATTGCCTGATCCATCTTTTGAGATCCGGTCTCTTTATTGAGACAACTGCAAAAGCTTCGCGAGCAGGCTCGCTCCCACGGATAAAACGCGCGCCAAATGTGGGAGCGAGCCTGCTCGCGAAGACGCCGGATCATGCACCGCTATCTCACAATAGAGACATCTTGTTCTCAAACTTCCGCCATTCACTCAATAACATCTTATATTTCAACCAGTTAACCAATTGGCATAAATCTCGCTAACACCTCTCCACACCCGTTCCACCCACAAAAATAACAATTCTGGAGAGACACACCATGAGTGTGATCATTGCCTTGGCAGCCCTCGCGTTGCTGATGCTGGCCGCCTACCGTGGCTACAGCGTTATCCTCTTCGCCCCGATTGCCGCGCTCGGCGCGGTCCTGCTCACCGACCCTTCCGCCGTTGCGCCCGCCTTCACCGGGGTGTTCATGGAAAAAATGGTCGGCTTCATCAAACTGTATTTTCCGGTGTTCCTGCTCGGCGCAGTGTTCGGCAAGCTGATCGAGCTGTCGGGTTTCTCCCGCTCGATTGTCGCTGCGGCGATTCGCCTGCTCGGCACTCGCCAGGCCATGCTGGTGATCGTGCTGGTTTGCGCGTTGCTCACCTATGGCGGCGTGTCGTTGTTCGTGGTGGTGTTTGCGGTGTATCCGTTTGCTGCCGAGATGTTCCGCCAGAGCAACATCCCCAAACGGCTGATCCCGGCGACCATCGCCCTCGGCGCGTTTTCCTTCACCATGGACGCCCTGCCCGGCACCCCGCAGATTCAGAACATTATTCCCAGCACGTTCTTCAACACCACCGCGTGGGCGGCGCCATGGCTGGGTGTGATCGGCACGATTTTCGTGTTTTGTGCCGGCATGCTGTTTCTTCAACGCCAGCGCAACAAGGCGCAGCGTGCTGGTGAGGGCTACCGCACCGAACTGCGCAACGAACCGGAAACCGCTGAAGACCTGAAACTGCCCAATCCGTGGCTTGCCCTATCGCCACTGCTCGCGGTAGGCATCATGAATCTGCTGTTCACCCACTGGATTCCGCAGTGGTACGGCAAGACCCACAGCCTCGCGCTGCCGGGCATGACCACGCCGGTCACCACCGAGATCGCCAAGCTCACGGCGATCTGGGCAGTACAGGCGGCGTTGCTGGTCGGCATTCTGATGGTGCTGGCGTTCGGCTTTCAGGCGATTCGCAGCAAGCTCGCCGAAGGCAGCAAGAGCGCGGTTAGCGGTGCACTGCTGGCGGCGATGAACACCGCGTCCGAATACGGTTTTGGCGCAGTGATCGCGTCGCTGCCGGGTTTTCTGGTGCTGGCGGACTGGCTCAAACAGATTCCCAATCCACTGGTCAACGAAGCCATCACCGTCACCCTGCTGGCCGGCATCACCGGCTCGGCATCCGGCGGCATGAGCATTGCGCTGGCGGCGATGTCCGAGCAGTTCATCAGCGCCGCCAATGCTGCAAACATTCCGCTGGAAGTGCTGCACCGCGTGGCCGCCATGGCCAGCGGCGGCATGGACACCCTGCCGCACAACGGCGCGGTGATTACTCTGTTGGCGGTGACCGGGCTGACCCACCGCGAAGCCTATAAAGACATTTTCTGTATTACGCTGATCAAGACCCTGGCGGTTTTCGTAGTGATCGGCACCTTCTACGCCACTGGCATTGTGTGAGGTATTCATGACGACTCTTTCCGGCAAGACCGCACTGGTTACCGGCTCCACCAGCGGCATTGGCCTAGGCATCGCAATGAGCCTGGCCAAGGCAGGCGCCAATCTGATTCTCAACGGTTTTGGCGATGCGTCGGCAGTGATTGCCGAAGTCGGCCAGTTTGGTGGCAAGGTCGGCCACCATCCGGCGGACGTCAGTGACCCCGCGCAAATTGCCGAGATGATCGCCTACGCCGAGCGCGAATTCGGCGGCGTGGATATCCTGGTCAATAACGCCGGCATTCAGCATGTCGCGGCGGTCGAGGAGTTTCCGGTCGAGCGTTGGGACTCGATCATCGCCATCAACCTGTCCTCTGTTTTCCACAGTACCCGCCTGAGCCTGCCGGGCATGCGCCGCAAAAACTGGGGACGGATCATCAATATCGCCTCGGTACACGGCCAGGTCGGCTCGACCGGTAAAGCCGCGTACGTGGCCGCCAAGCACGGCGTGATCGGCCTGACCAAAGTGGTCGGCCTGGAAACCGCGACCAGCCATGTCACCTGCAACGCCATTTGCCCGGGCTGGGTACTGACGCCGCTGGTGCAGAAGCAGATCGATGATCGGGCCGCCAAAGGTGTCGATCCGCAGCAGGCGCAGCATGACCTGCTGGCCGAGAAGCAACCGTCGCTGGAGTTCGTTACACCGCAGCATCTGGGCGAACTGGTGTTGTTCCTGTGCAGCGAGGCTGGCAGTCAAGTGCGTGGCGCGGCGTGGAATATTGATGGCGGCTGGCTCGCGCAATAACGCCGCCTCTGTGGAGCGAGCAGGCTCGCTCCCATGGGGAGCTCCATCAATTCGATAAAAAGAGGCAAGCAATGTCCGATATCCTCTGGCAACCCGACGCCAACCGTATCGCCCTATCACGCATGGATGCGTTTCGCCATGCGATCAACCAACGCCACGATCTGAACATCGACGACTACCCCGCCCTGCACCACTGGAGCGTCGAGCAGCGTGCGGATTTCTGGCAGGCGATTGTCGACTTTTTCGAGATCCGCTTTCACGCCCAGCCCGATGCAGTGCTGCGCGAAGGCACACAAATGCCCAGCGCCGAATGGTTTCCCGGCGCAACGCTGAACTTCGCCGAACACCTGCTACGCCGTCGTGACGATGCCGTGGCGGTAGTCAGCGTGGCGGAGAACGGTCAGCGCGAGCAATTGACCTGGGCCGAACTGGCCGAGCATGTCGCCGGTTTCCAGGCCAGCTTGCAGGCGGCCGGCGTGGGCCTCGGTGATCGGGTCGCGGCATGCATGCCCAATACCTGGCAAACGCTGGTGGCGATGCTCGCAACCACCAGCCTCGGAGCGATCTGGTCGTGCTCGTCGCCGGATTTCGGCACGCACGGTGTCATCGACCGTTTCGGCCAGATTGAACCGAAAGTGCTGCTGACGTGCGCCGCTTACCGCTACGCCGGCAAGACCATCGACCAGACCGACAAGATCAACGGCATCCTCGAACAGCTGCCGACGCTCAAACAATTGATCATCGTCCCCTACGCCGATCCACAAGCGCGCATAGAGGTGTACCAGACACAAGCTGCAGTGAGCGCGTGGGAAGACTTCTACGCAGCGGGCGGCGAAGCGCATTTCGTGCCGGTGCCGTTCAATCATCCGTTGTATGTGCTGTATTCCAGCGGCACCACCGGCGTGCCGAAGTGCATCGTCCACAGCACCGGCGGAGTGCTGCTGCAACACGTCAAGGAACACGGGCTGCATTGCGATCTCGGCCCCGGCGACCGGCTGTTTTATTACACGACGTGCGGCTGGATGATGTGGAGCTGGTTAGTCTCTGCACTGGCGGTCGGCAGTGCCGTGGTGCTGTATGACGGCTCGCCGTTTCAACCGGATCACCAGCGTTTGCTCGACTTGATCGACGATGAGCGCATCAGCGTGTTCGGCACCAGCCCGAAGTTCCTCGCTACCCTGGAAAGCAGCGGTGCCCGCCCCCGCGACAGCCATGATCTGGGTAGCCTGAAAACCCTGCTGTGCACCGGCTCGGCGCTGTCGCCGCAGAGTTATGACTATGTCTACCGCGAGATAAAAAGCGATCTGTGTCTGGCCTCGATGTCCGGCGGCACCGATATTGTCTCGTGCTTCGTCAACGGCAATCCGCTGTCGCCGGTAAGACGCGGTGAAATCATGGGCAAGAGCCTGGGCATGGCAGTCGAGGTCTGGAACGAGGCTGGCCAAACGGTCATTGGCGAGAAAGGTGAGCTGGTCTGCACCCGGCATTTTCCGGCCATGCCGATCGGTTTGTGGAATGACCCGGACGGAACAAAGCTGCGCCAATCGTATTTCAGCCTGTTTCCCGGCGTCTGGGCACAGGGCGATTACGCTGAACAATTGCCGCACGGTGCGATGTTGATCCATGGGCGTTCGGATGCCGTGCTTAACCCCGGCGGCGTGCGCATCGGCACGGCGGAAATCTACCGTCAGGTCGAAAAGCTCGGTGAAGTGCTGGACAGCGTCGCCATCGGCCAGCAGTGGCACGATGATGTGCGGGTCGTGTTGTTCGTGAGATTGAGTGAAGGGCTGCGACTGGACGAAGACCTCGAACAGCGCATTCGCCACGTGATCCGCGCCAATACCACCCCAAGGCATGTACCGGCGAAGATCATTGCAGTGACGGACATTCCGCGCACCATCAGTGGCAAGATTGTCGAACTGGCGGTACGCGAGGTGGTACACGGGCGGCCAGTGAAAAACACCGATGCGCTGGCCAATCCCGAAGCGCTGGAGCAGTTTCGGGATCGGCCGGAGCTGGAAACCTGATACAAGAGGTTTGAGCCCGATAACTACACCGCTCTGGTCCAGCCTTCTACCAGGGGTGGATCAGTCAAGTCGTGTGTTGCTGCGGCGTTCAGCTTGATCACGACGGGGCCGACAACCGTGCCACTGTCTTTTTCAATGGCTGCGCGAAGTACACTCAGATTGCTTTCGAAGGTCACTTTATCAGTGCTCATCTGGCTAAGGAGCGATGTGAGCACTGCCAAAGAATCAGCGTTCTCAAAGGCCTTGGTAACAGGGTGAAAAACGTTGCCGGAATCTGCAACCGCCAGTCGGCCCTTTGCAAGATTGAGCAGTGCAGTCACGTCCAACTGTTGTCCGGCGCCTACAGCATCAACATCCATGGCATAGCTGACATCGTTGTTCTGAGCGACCCCATGAAACAACTCGTGGATCACGTCATCCGCTACCACGTCATGGTTCATGCCTTTATCGAGGAACTGTCTGTTGATATTGGGTGTATTGATCTGGATAAACGGAATCGGGCCAGCCCCACCGGCGCGTTTCCATTTCTGGTAAGCATCCGGATCAAACTCAGCGACGTTGTTCGTATGCTTGAGCGGATCAAGAACAAAGTTGCTCATGGAAACGCCGGCAAAATCCGCTCTGACCAACCTTAGATAATCCAGCACGCGATTCACCGCATCATTTGACGTCTGGCCCATGAATATTTTAATCAGAGCATCGCGCTCAGCCCGATAATCATGGTTCGTTAACACACTGATCGCACTTTCGATTTTTGCCCGTACTCGCGGCAAGCTTTGCTCGATGAACAGACGCGTGTAATTGACAGGCAGTGTGCGATTGGACTGCGGCAACAACATCGAACCCGTAGCGTTGAAATGTTCCAGAGCCGGGCCCCAAGGCTTGCCCAGTCGATCCATTGCGTACCACTTGAAGTCCTTGCGCAACGCTAGAACCCCTAGCGTGTCGGAAGCCGAAGCGTTGGGTCGCCAGGTACCATGGACCGCAGATACATTATTGGCTGAGCGAATCAGATTCCTCGCCTTGCTACTGCCATGCAACGTGGTTAACTGAGATTTGGCCAGTCCCAGAAGTTCAAGCGTTGGCTTGCTGAATCGCAGGACACCCTTGTGAACGAGCTTGCCGACGCCGAATACTGCCGTCGGTACCCCATCCACCGGATTGAAAACCGATACCGAGCTCGCCACCACCAGTTTAGTCACGCGCGCAGCTTTGCTAGCAGCTGATATCGCCTTGGCGGAAATGCTCAAAGCCTTGACCCCGGCGCCATAGAATGCACCTCCAAGGGCAATGGCATCCATCACGCAACCGTATATGCCATCGACGACGCGATTATGCTCACCACTCGATATGTCCTCGATGCACTTTTTGAAAGGTACGGCAAGATCAACAAAGTAAGTGGCGATTTTCTCGCCTTTGGCTCGCTCGCTCTCTAGCTCCGTTGGCACCGTTGCAGCAGCCTCCAGATCATCAAATTTAATAACAGGATGATGGGTGATGATGAACTCGGCAAGGCGCACGAGTTGCGGATTACTGAAGTTTTTGTAAACACTCTGCTCCAGCATTACGGGGTTCGGATCAGCTTTCAACTGGCCCAGTTTTTCCGCAATTGCTTGACCAGAACCCAAAGCAAATTCCGAAGATTCGCCATGTGCGTACTTGAAAAAATCAATATCAAAGAACGATTTGGCGACTGGACTGTTTCGCGCTTTGAGATCGCCGCTAAAATCAAGCCTGGCAGGCTGATGTAACACGCCATGCGCGATCAGCGTATTTCCCAACTGATTGTTTTTAACCAACTCCCCTCTCAAAGTGAACAGCTCATAGGTCGTAACTTCATTGCCATTTGCCACGCACATTACAAGCCCGAAGCGCGCGGTAGCGGCATCCTTGCCTTGCCGCGTTTCGTAGCCCATTTCATAGGTAAACGGTCCGCCAAAACGAGTTGACGACGTTTCAATCGCGTTATCGCGGAAGGTAAAAAAGGTCACGTCGCCCGTCAGAAAAGCCCGTAAATCCGCATGCGGCATATTGGAAAGCGCCAGCTTCACCGTAGCCACCAAAGAGCGATTGAGTTTTTCCAGATACACCCGTAATTGCCGACGGTACTCATGATCATTGGGGCGCAGGCGACGAAGTCGGGGAAACTCTTCGTAAATACTCGCAACCGAAGGGTCGTGATATTTTGGCCGCGTGTAATCGGTCACGCCAGCGTGCAGCGTAGGATCAGTGGAATAGACGTTATCCGGGAAGACTTCACGCCGATCCCATTCCCCTCCGGACAAATCGCCGGACATATGCAAATCGATCATGCATGCGGCCGTTGGAGACGCGTACAAGCCCGGATGCTGGTACAGCACTTTGTCTTCCAGAAAATCACACAGCGGTGCCGCGTCTTCCAGCGCCTCTTTAGCGATACGACGCCTGTCCGGCAGAGGTCCGAAACGCGGTACGAAGTTGTCTGCATATTCCTGAAACGCGGTCAGCGCGCGCTCTGTTGTTTCTTTTTCCCTGCTCGCCAATGCAGACGATGTCACCACTCCATTGATCAATGCCCAATCGACCATCGGGCCGATCATTGCCATGTCCCGCAGATGCACTTGTGCTTCGTTCAAGGGCTGCAGTTCGGCATAGGCAATCATCTGTGCATGGCTCATCACGCGCGAAGCGCCCTTTCGCACCGCCTCGGCCAGCACGACGGCGCGGCAGTAATTCATCCATTCCACCGATCCCATCACTAATGAAGGTGGAGTACCCTTGACCAGAAATTCCGGAGCAAGGCCGGCGAGCAACAAGTGCGCGGCCACCGGTGCCAGATTGGCTGCCGCCATTTTCTTTGCAACCAGAAACGCCTGTAACTCCTGGTAAACGATCGCGGATGTTCGTCCAACATTGCCCGGAGCATAAAGCTCAAAGCCGGCGATGGATTTGCGCACAGAATTACCGCCAATCGAAGGATCGATGTCGAGCAAAATTGCGGTGACCAATAGCTGGTCGAGACCCCGATCTGATGGCTCATCTTCCGGTTGGGAGCCGAACCACTGCAACTTCTTCAGGTAAGCAGTGGCCAGATCTCGTGAAGAGGCCTGACTGAGCACACGGCCAATCCAGCCAGCAGCATTTTCGTCGGTGACAACTGTTTGCCCACTATTGCGGTGCAGGAACTCCAATAGTTTCTGGCCTGACCCGATCAGTTGCCTGGTCACCGAACGTATGGCTTGACATTGTTCGGCCGACAGCTCAATCAGTGCATGATCTTCCGCATCCAGCTGCCCCCAGAAATTGCCCAGCGCATCCACTTCCGGGTTGAACTCAAAATAACCGATCAGATTCTGCGTTTGTGCGAGAGTTTGCGGAACGGGCAGATTGTGAAACGTGAGCCACTGATCAATATCGACGTAATCATTGTCGTAGATATAGCCACCCGCTTGTTTAGCGACGTCACCGACCAACAGAACATTTTTATAGAGATTGGTGACACTGGGGACATTATCAATATCCACTTCCTGCCAAATAGCGCTAGCTTGCCGAAAGACCTCAAGTGTGCCTTTCTCATTTACCCGAACAAACTCATTACTGAACGCGCGATGGCGACGCAGCTCGCTCATGATCCTGGCGTTGTTGAGCAGCTTGTTCCAGAGCGCACGCCCGGGATTATAAACCTCATAAAACGAAGAACCCGCCAACACGTCAACAGGGTAGCCCTGCCAACTATAAAATGGATCAACCCCTTGTTCTTTTATTCCATCTCGCAACTGAGCAAGTACGGCAGCTCGTTCTTCAGCATCAAACGCTTCCCGACGGCTTTGTTCTTGTTGAGCTACACCATAAGACTTGAATAGCTTCCTTGAAACTTCAGACGACATCACAATTCCCTTATAAATATTAATGCGCTTCAACTGCGCCAGTAGAATTAAACCCACTCACACCAGAAACGCCACCACGCTTTTATAAGTTCATGTGTAAATCACAAAAACAGTTGCAGCCAAAACTACTCCAGCAACCCCCAGTCACCGGCATCTCTCGTCTTGCTCACACCTTCAACTTGCAACTTCATTTTCAACTTCAAATTAGTGCCTGAGTCAGCATATTTTAACGCCTCTTCCTCGCTTATTACCCCCCATCAAACAATTCGAACAATGATTGATCAAACGTCTGCATACCCACTGCAGCGGATTTTTCCATGATCCCTTTGAGTTCGCCTAATTCATTGCGGCGTATTAGATCGCTAATGGTCGACGTCCCTAACATCACCTCTGCTACCGCCCGTCGCTGTCCATCAACCGTGCGTACAAGCCGCTGTGAAATACATGCTTTCAAGTTATTACCCAAAGTCTGCAGCAACTGCGGCCGCCGCTCTTCCGGGAACATATTGATAATTCGATCCAGCGCCTGATTGGCGTTGGTGGCATGCAGGGTCGACAACACCAGGTGCCCGGTATCGGCAAACGCCAAGGCATGCTCCATGGTTTCGCGGTCACGGATTTCACCGATCAGCACCACATCCGGCGCCTGACGCAGGGTATTTTTCAACGCCGCGTGAAAACTGCGAGTATCGACGCCGACCTCTCGTTGATTGACGATCGAGCGCTGATGCCGATGGATGTACTCGATCGGGTCTTCGATGGTGATGATGTGCCCGGTACTATGGCGGCTGCGATGATCGATGAGTGCAGCCAGAGAGGTCGATTTGCCTGAATTGGTCGCGCCGACGAACAGAATCAGCCCATGCTTGAGCATGATGGTGTCGAGCAGGACCGGCGGCAGCTTCAGATCGGCGAACCGCGGGATATCCAGTTTGACGTTACGAATGACGATCGATACGTCGTTGCGCTGCTTGAAAATGTTCACCCGAAAGCGGCCGATGCCCGTTCGGGAGATTGCCAGATTCATTTCCAGATCCCGGTCGAACTCCCGTTGCTGCTCGGCGTCCATCAATGAGGCAGCGATGGCGGCGGTATCGCCGAGTTTGAACGGCTGATCGCCCAGCGCGACGAGCACGCCGTCGATCCGCGCGCTGGGTGGTGCGCCCGTGGAAAGGAACAGGTCCGAACCGTTTTTATTGGACAAAATTGACAACAGCGCATCGATTTCCATGGCAAAAAGCACCCGCGAAGCATTCAATGAACAGAAAGTGGCCTGCACCTGACGCAAGCCTGTTTGCAACAATGATAGACGCCGCCTTACCCAACCATGCTCAGGACCGATGTAATGAACGCTGTACCGATTCCCGATGATGCCCAGGCACTGCTCACCCGCACCGACTGGAGTCGCGGCCCGTTGGGCGCTGCCGAAAGCTGGCCGCAGAGCCTGCGCACCGCGGTCGACATCGTCATTCACTCGCCCATGCCCATGGTGTTGCTGTGGGGCCCGCAGCTCACGCAGATCTACAACAACGGTTTTGCCATGCTTGCCGGGCAGAAGCATCCGCAGGCGTTCGGGCAACCAGCGCATGAAATCTGGCCGGAACTTCGCGCCTTTACCGACCCGATCTACTCTGCCGTCCTGCAAGGCCAGGTGCGCACCTACAGCGAACGGCGCTTCACCTTGCAGCGTGACGGCAAAGACTGCGATTTCTGGCTTGACCTGACCTACAGCCCGATTCGCGACGAATCCGCGCAAGTCGCCGGGATTCTGGTTACGGCCATTGAAACCAACGAACGCCGACGCGTTGCGCTGGAGTTGCAGCGCCGCTCCGAAGAGAGCCTGCAGGCACAACGGGAAACCGAAGAACGTCTGCAACTGGCTCTGGCCGCCACCGACGCGGTCGGCACCTGGGACTGGAACATCGGCGAAGACCGCTTTATCGCCGACGCGCATTTCGCCCAGTTGCATGGCGTCGACCCGACGCAGGCGCGGCAGCTGCCAATCAGCGAATACCTGCAAGGCGTACACCCGGAAGACCGCGCCATGGTCGCGCGCAGCATCAAACACTGCATTACCCACGGCACCGAGTACGCCGAGGAATATCGCTTGCTGCAGCATGACGGCGAGGTGCGCTGGGTGTTTGCGCGGGGGCGCTGTTACAAGGATCACCATGGCCGGCCGACGCGCTTTCTCGGCGCGGCGCTGGACCTGACCGAACGCAAGCAGACTGAACAGGCATTGCGTCAGAGTCAGACCGAGCTGCAACTGATCATCAACGCCATGCCGATTCTGATCAGCTACGTTGATCGCGAAGAGCGCTTTCGCTTGAACAACGCGGCTTATCTGGACTGGTACGGGCTTACTCCGCAGGAACTGTTCGGGCGCACGATTCGCGAAGTGATCGGTGAAGAGGCGTATTTCCTGCGCCTGCCCTACATCGCCGAAGCGCTGGCGGGCAGGCCGTGTTCCTTCAGCCTGTATACGCCGCACCGCGACGGCAGCAACCGCCACGCGCTGATGAATTATCTGCCGCGTTATGGCGCCGACGGGGCGGTCAACGGCTTTTATATCTTTGTGATCGACGAGACCGAGCGCAAGAAAACCGAAGAGGCCCTGCGCAACCTCAACGAAACCCTCGAAGAACGCGTCAGTGCCCGCACCGAGCAACTGGCTCTGGCCAATCAGCGTTTGCAGAGCGAAATGTTCGAACGCGAGCGCGCAGAAGATGCCTTGCGTCATGCGCAGAAAATGGAAGCGGTCGGTCAGCTCACCGGTGGCATCGCCCACGACTTCAACAACATGCTGACCGGGATCATCGGCAGTCTCGACTTGATGCAGCGCTACATTGCCAACGGCCGGGCCGACGAGATCGGCCGGTTTACCGAAGCGGCGGTGTCTTCGGCCAACCGCGCGGCGGCGCTGACCCACCGCTTGCTCGCGTTCTCGCGGCGCCAGTCACTGGACCGCAAAACCCTCGATGTCAATGTGCTGGTGCTATCGCTGGAGGATCTGATCCGCCGGACCAAGGGCGATCCGATCGAACTCAAACTGCAACTGACCGATGGGGTGTGGCCGGTCAGCACCGACGTCAGCCAACTGGAAAACGCCCTGCTCAACCTGGTGATCAACGCCCGCGATGCCATGCCCGATGGCGGCGAGTTGCTGATCGAGACCGCCAACGTCTATCTCGACGGCAGCGACATCACCACGCTTGAACCGGTCAAGGCTGGCGATTACCTGATGCTGGCGGTCAGCGACAACGGCACCGGCATGACCCCCTCGGTGCGCGCCAAAGCGTTCGATCCGTTTTTCACCACCAAGCCGATCGGCCAGGGCACCGGCCTGGGGTTGTCGATGATTTATGGTTTTGCCCAGCAATCCGGCGGGCATGTCAGCCTCGACAGCTTGCCGGGCCAAGGCACTTGCGTGCGTTTGTATCTGCCGCGCCTGCACGGCGTCGAAGCGCAACAAGCCACGCAACCTGCCCTTGAGCAAACGCCGACCATCGCCACCGGGGAAACCGTGATGGTGGTCGAGGACGACCCGGCGGTGCGCATGCTGGTGCTCGATCTGCTCCGGGAACTGGGGTATCAAACCTACGAAGCCGTCGACGCGAAAACCGCCCTGCCCCTGCTCGAATCCAGCCGCCGCGTGGACCTACTGGTCACCGATGTCGGCTTGCCGGGCATGAACGGTCGGCAGCTGGCAGAGATTGCCCGCCAGCATCGGCCGGGGCTCAAGGTGCTGTTCATGACCGGCTATGCGCAGAAAGCCGCCGAACGCCAGGGCTTCCTTGAGGACGGCATGGACATGGTCGCCAAGCCGTTCGCGGTCGAACTGCTGGCCAGCAAGATCCGCACGATGACCAGCCAAACCCTGTGACTTGAGGCATAATCCGCGCCCCGCCGTCACCCCGTTATCAGGACCGCCCGATGAAAGCCCAAGCCCGCCACATTCTGGTGAAAACCGCCGAAGAGGCCGAACAGCTCAAACAACGTATCGCCAAGGGTGAGGCGTTCGACGTGCTGGCGAAGAAATTTTCCACCTGCCCGTCGGGCAAGCGCGGCGGCGACCTGGGTGAAGTGCGCCCGGGGCAGATGGTTGGTGCGATTGATGCGGTGATCTTCAAAAAACCGTTGCGCACCGTGCACGGGCCGATCAAGAGCAAGTTTGGTTATCACTTGGTTCAGGTGTTTTACCGGGATTAGGGGTTGGCTTGCGGGCCTCTTCGCGAGCAGGCTCGCTCCCACAGGGGATCGTATTTCAAATGTGGGAGCGAGCCTGCTCGCGAACCGATTGCGCAGCAAGCGGCCATGCAAAACCTATTTCGGAATCAACGCCCCCGGCACCTGAATTACCCGGCTCGCCAACAGATGACCGGCTTGCGCTGCCTCAGCGGGACTGCCACCGGACAGACGACTGGCGAGATACGCCGCACTGAACGAATCCCCGCCGCGGTGGTATCCACCACCTTCTCGACCCGTTGCGCCGGCACTTCATACGCCTCACCGTCGCAGCGAATCAGACAAGCCTCGGCGCCGCGCTTGAGCACCACTTCCGGCGTGCCGATCTGCGCATACGCCGCAAAAACTTCAACGCAGTCCGGGAAGCCGAACAGCGCCTGCTCGTCATCCACCGTCAATAACGCCAGATCAACGTAAGGCAAAATACTGCGATACGCCGCTCTCGCTTCTTCGACAGAAGCCCACAGTCGCGGCCGGTAGTTGTTGTCGAAGACGACGCGCGCATCGTTTTGCCGCGCGTTGATCAGGGTTTCGATCAGTCTTTCCCGGCCCTTTGCACCGAGTACAGCGAGAGTGATACCGCTGAAATACAGCACGTCATAATCGGGCAACGCCGCCAGCACTGGCTCGGCGGCCGGCGTGGTGAAGCACTCGCGGACGGCGGCTTCGTTGCGCCAATAAAGGAAACGTCGCTCACCGTTGGCGTCGGTCTGAATGCAATACAAACCGGGCAAACGACCCGGCAAACGCTGGACCAGATCCAGGCCGATGCCCTCGCTGGCCCAGATCTGGCACATGGCGTCACTGAAACTGTCATCGCCCAATGCGGTGACGTAGTCGACCTGTGCCTGATCGCCCATGGCGCGGGACAGGTACACCGCGGTGTTCAGGGTGTCGCCACCGAAGCTCTGCTGCAGGCTGCCATCGGCGCGCTGCTGCAGTTCGATCATGCATTCGCCGATCAGGGCGATGCGCGGGGTGTTTGGGCCCAGGAGGCTGAGGGTGTTCATTTGAGGGGTCTCTGATGGTTCGGTGGTGGCTGTGCCGCCGTCATCGCGAGCAGGCTCACTCCCTACAACTGGAATGCATTTCAAATGTAGCAGTGAGCCTGCTCGCGATCGACCGCGACGCGGTCTGAAGCCTTAGAAACACGTCTCCATGCTCTCGATCACCGTCAGTTGCTCATCCACCAGCAACCCCACCCGCCACTTGTCGAACGTCAGGCACGGGTGCGAGGTGCCGAAGGAAATGATATCGCCGACGCGCAATTCAACACCCGGCGCCACCGTCATGAACGCGTGCTGGTCCATCACCGCGGTCACTTTGCAGGCACTCACGTCATCGCCAACCGCGGGCACGGCACCGGCCTTGTAGCGCAGCAATGGCACCGGCAAACCGGCGTCGAAGGCCACATCACGCTTGCCCAGCGCAATTACCGCAAACCCCGGCTCCGGCAATGACTGCACATGCGCCCAGACTTCCAGCGCCGGGCGCAAGCCTTCGTGCAGATCGCTGCGCCGGTCGAGGACGCAGCATTGCGCATCCTTGTAGATGCCGTGATCGTGGGCGACGTAACTGCCCGGACGCAGCACGCTGAGAAAGCGTCCGGCGGCGTTTTGCGTCTCGAACGATTCGGCAATCAGGTCGTACCACGCCGAGCCGGACGCGGTGATGATCGGTTTGGCGATGGCAAACGCGCCGCTGTCCTGCAACTGCACGGCCAGACGTACCAACGAGGCGGCGAACTCGCGAATGCCACTGACGGCGTGATCGCCGTGGATCACCCCTTCGTAACCTTCGATGCCGGTCAGTGCCAGCGCCGGCTGGGCGTTGATCGCCTTGGCCAGTTCGATGACTTCCTGTTCGCTGCGGCAACCACAGCGCCCGCCGACGACGCCGTACTCGATCATCACGTTGAGCTTGAGCCCGCGCGAGGCGAAGTACGCGCCCAGGTTGGCGACGTTATCCGGGTGATCGACCATGCAGTGAAACTCGAATGCCGGATCGGCGAGTAAGTCGGCGATCAGCGCCATGTTCGGCGTGCCGACCAATTGGTTGGCCATCAATACCCGGCGCACGCCGTGGGCGTAGGCGGCACGGGTCTGGGTCGCGCTGGCGAGGGTGATGCCCCACGCACCGGCATCGAGCTGGCGCTTGAACAGCGCCGGAGTCATGCTGGTTTTGCCGTGTGGCGCGAGTTCGGCACCGCTGTCGCTGACGAACTTCTGCATCCAGCGGATGTTGTGCTCCAGCGCCTGGCGATGCAGCACCAGCGCGGGCAGGCTGACGTCGCGCACCAGCTGCGCGCCGATGGCCGCGTCGCCCTTTTGCACAGCATGATCATTGGCAGTCGTCATGGTCGAACTCCTCGTTGTCGCGGCCGCAGGCAGCCGCGTTTATTCGTTGATGCGCCGGGCGAGGCTGTTGGCGCTCTCGATCAGTACCCGGCGATAGTCGTTGTAATGGGTTTTCGCGTCGGCCCGTGGCGCGACGATACACAAGGTACAAATCGCCACGCCTTGCGGGTCTTTGACCGGCGCGGCGAAGCAATGGGTGAAGGTGTCGGCGACACTGTCGAAGGAGAAGAAACCGTCGATGCCGGCCTGACGGATCTCCGCCAGAAAGCGCTCCAGCGGCAGACGTTCGCCGTCGGGCAGGATGTAGTCGTCTTCGTCGATCAGGTCGATGATCTGCTGGTCGCTCAGGTGCCCCAGCAGCAGGCGCCCGGAGGCTGTCCACGGGATCGGCGCGTTTTCGCCAATGTCGGAAGAAATGCGGAAATGCCGCTCACCCTCCTTCATTAGCGCCACCGTATATTTGCGCCCGTTGAGCAGGCACATCTGCGCGGTTTCGCGGGTCTGGCTGACAATCTCCTGCAAGGCGTGATCGGCCTCGCGGCTGAGGTCGAAATGGCGCAGATGCGCCTGGCCGAGAAAGTACAGCTGCCGGCCCAAATAGACATGACCGTCCTTGCCCACCGGCTCGAGAATCCGGCGCTCGAGTAACGAGGCAACCAGTTCGTAGACCGTGGATTTCGGGCTGCCGATGCCGTTGGCGATGTCGTTCGGGCGCAGCGGCTGGCCGATTTCCTTGAGGAAATCGAGAATATCGAACGCCCGGTCCAGACCGCGAGCCCGGCGCTTGATGGTGTCTTCGGTCATATCAGTGGTTCCCATTCAAAGTCGCCGGATGGTAACTGGCCCTTGGTGTCGTGTCAGCGGCATTGCTGCCCTCACCCCCCGCCCTCTCCCGGAGGGAGAGGGAGCCTGATCGTATCGATGCACATGTTGTGGTTAGCCGACAAAACCTGCATCGACAGCGATCAGTCCCCTCTCCCTCCGGGAGAGGGCTAGGGTGAGGGGAAGCCATCACTCAGGCCTTCTTCCTGTACGCGATACAGTCAATCTCAACCTTGCAATCGACCATCATGCTCGCCTGCACACAGGCCCGCGCCGGGGCGTGTTCGGGCTTGAAGTATTCGCCGAAGACCTTGTTGAAGCTGCTGAAATCCCGCGGATCGTCCAGCCACACCCCGACCCGCACCACATCTTCCAGCCCATAACCGGCCTTGGTGAGAATCGCGATCAGGTTTTTCATGGTCTGGTGAGTCTGCTCGACGATGCCGCCAACGATGATCTCGCCCTCCACCGCTGGCACCTGACCGGAGACGTGCAGCCAGCCATCCGCTTCGACTGCGCGCGCGAAGGGACGCGGCTGACCGCCGGCGGCAGTGCTGCCGGTGCCATAACGAGTAATGCTCATGGGTGTTTCTCCTGATTACAAAACAAAAATTAGAACCGCGTGCTTTTCAAGAACTCGGCCAGACGCGGTGACTGCGGGCGCTCGAACAGCTCCTTGGGAGGCCCCTGCTCTTCGATCCGCCCCTGATTCATGAACACGATCTTGTCCGAGACCTCGAAGGCGAAGCGCATCTCGTGGGTCACCAGCAACATGGTCATGCCGTCTTCGGCCAGGCCCTTGATCACGTTGAGCACTTCGCCGACCAGTTCCGGGTCGAGGGCCGAGGTGACTTCGTCAAACAGCATCAGGCTCGGGTTCATCGCAATCGCCCGGGCAATCGCCACGCGCTGTTGCTGACCGCCGGACAACTGGCCGGGAAAGTGATTGCGCCGCTCCAGCAGGCCGACGCGCTCCAGCCATTTCTCGGCGAGTACCACGGCTTCGTCCTTGTGCATCTTTTTCACCTTGAGCAAGCCCAGGGTGACGTTCTGCAACGCGGTCAGATGCGGGAACAGATTGAATTGCTGGAACGCCATGCCGGTCATCGCGCGATGCCGGGCGATGACCTTTTCCGCGTGACGCACGCGCTTGCCGTTGACCTCGTCATAACCGATCGATTCACCGTCGAGCAGAATCTGCCCGCCTTGAAATTCTTCGAGCATGTTCACGCAGCGCAGCAGTGTGGTCTTGCCCGAACCGCTGGAGCCGATCAGCGTTACGACATTGCCGCGCTGCATGCTCAGGTCGACACCTTTGAGCACTTCGACCGCGCCGTACTGTTTGTGCAGGCCGCGAATGTCCAGCAGCGCCTGATCCTGTGGGGAAACTTGAGCTTGAGTCATGGCAAGGCCACCCGCTTTTCAATGTGCCGGCCGAGTAATTCGATGCCGAAGTTGATGACGAAGAACAGAAAACCGGCGAACAGATAGAATTCCAGGGTCATGAAATTCCGGGCAATCACCTGCTGCGTACTGAGCAGCAACTCGGCCACGCCGATCACCGAGAGCAAGGTCGAGGCCTTGACGATTTCGGTGGACGAGTTGACCCAGGTCGGCAGGATCTGCCGCAATGCCTGAGGCAACAGCACGTAACCGAGGGATTGGTAAAACGTCAGGCCGATGGCTTTGCCCGCTTCCATCTGCCCGCGTGGCAACGCCTGCAGCGCGCCGCGAACAATCTCGGCGACGTGCGAGCCGCAAAACAGCGTCAGCCCCAACGCACCGGCCTGAAATGCGCTGATCTGCCAACCCAGCGCCGGCGCCATGTAGAAGCAGGCCAATACCAATACAAACACCGGCGTACCGCGAATCAGATCAACGTAAAAACGAAATGGCGCACGCATCCAGAAGCGCCCGTAAGTCAGCACCAATCCGGCGACAACGCCGAGCAAGGTGCCGAGTAAAATCGCCAATGCCGACACTTGCACGCTGGTCAGAAAACCTTGGAAAAGCGGCTCTCGGGCAACCCACAATTCATGCAGCCAACTGGGTGATTCGTACATCGCAAGCTCCTATCGGCGGATCGCCAGACGCTGCTCGAGATAACGCAGCAGCATGGCAATGAGGTAACAGGCCGCGACATACAACGCCGTGGTCACCAGCCAGGTTTCGATCACCCGGTAGCTTTCGACGTTGATCTTGCGCGCGTAATAGGTCAGCTCCGGCACCGCAATCGCAGCCGCCAGCGAGGTGTCCTTGAACAGCGAGATAAAGTTGTTCGACAGCGCCGGCAAGACGTTGCGCAGCATCACCGGCACGGTGACGTAAGCCTTGACCTGCCACTCGCCCAGCCCGATCGCCAGCCCGGCTTCGCGCTGGCCTTTGGGAATGCTCAGCAAGCCGCCACGAAACACTTCGGTCAGATACGCGCCGGCGTACAACGACAGCGTGATGATGAACGAGGGAATCTTGTCCAGCCGGATGCCGAGGCTCGGCAGGGCAAAGTAGATCAACAGGATCAACACCAGAATCGGCGTATTGCGCACCACCGTGACGTACACCGAGGCCAGCACCCGCAACGCGCGATGCTTCGACAGCAAGGCAAACGCCATCAGCAGGCCGATCACGCAACCGATGGCGATCGACACCAGCGCCAGTTGCAGGCCCAGACCGAGACCTGCCAGCAAGGTGTCGAAATCGCGCCACACGGCGGCAAAGTTCAACTGATAGTTCATGGTCAGCAGTACCTTGAGCGAGGCGACGGCAATCGCCCCGCTCTCACGGGATCATTTGAATTCGACAGGGAAACCGATGGCCGGCGACGGCAGATCAACGCCAAACCACTGCTTGAAAGACGCGGCGTAGGTCGGGAATTCAACCCCGGTCATGGCTTCGTGCAGCGCGGTGTTGACGAAGTTCAGCCAGTCCTCATCGCCACGTTTCACCGCGCAGGCGTAGGTCTGCGGGCTCCAGGCGTACGCCGGGCTGCGATAGCGGCCAGGGTTCTGCACCATCAGGTATTTGACCGAAGACTGATCGGTGGCCGCCGCGTCGGCACGGCCAGAGTTCACTGCCTGATACATCAGATCGACGCTGTCGTACTGGTCGACCTTGGCTTTGGGCAACGCCTGATGCACCAGTTCCTCGGCGTAGACGTTTTGCAGCACAGCAACGGTGACGTCGTCGCCCGCCGCTTGCAGGTCTTCGATTTCCTTGTACTTGCTGTTGTTCGGCAACAACAGGCCAACACCTTCGCGGTAGTACGGCAAGGTGAACGCCACTTGCTGCGCACGGCTGGCGGTAACGGTGATGAACTGGCAGCTCATGTCGACCTTGTCGGTGAGCAGATTGGGGATCCGCGCATCCGACGACTGCACGACGAACTCGACCTTGCTCGGGTCGTTGAACAGACCTTTGGCCACCATCCTGGCGATATCGATATCGAAGCCCTGCAACTTGCCGTCAGCACCCTGAAAGTGCCACGGCGCATTGGTGCTCCCCGTGCCGACAATCAATTTGCCGCGAGCCAGGACACTGTCGAGCTTGCTCTCGGCAGCCTGGGCCAGGCCCATCACGGTGGATGAAGCTGCAAGAACGAAAACACACGCTTTGAACAACGAAGGACGGCGATGCATGGCAAGCACTCCAGAATGGTGTTTATTCCGCTATACCGGAACACGGTTTGTTACTACGGAATAGACAGCAGAAAGTGTGCCATAGCTTTGGCAACAAAACCCAGGTCTTCAGAAACATTAATCGGTTCAACAAGTTAGCTCGCGGATCTGCGCGAGACTATTGCCGGTAGAGATTTGAGCTTCGCTACTTAAGGCAACCGATTGGGAAGTAACGTCACATTCAAGGGCATGTGCGCGACCGATTGATGCACAGATAAAGCAGTGAATCGGCGTTGGAAAATGGCTTGACCGTAAGTGACCGCTCATCGGATTTGCCGCTCGACCTGTCAGAGTTGACAGTTGTCGACCGGTGAATTGAAAGGCCTACTGGTTTGGACCAAACGGGTCAAGAACCGAACTTGCAATCTCAATAAGGACTTTTGAAATGGCCAATCTGATTAAAAATGGTGATTTTGCGAATCAAGGCGATCACTGGACAGCAACAACCCCGAATAACGTCAGTTACGTAAATGGTCTCTGCATCATCGCGCCTCCTGACTCCATCAGTCAGGACGTTCTCCTAGGCAGTGAGGGCGGCGGTAAATTCATGATCTCGGCAAGAATGAAAACACTGCCTGGCTATGCGGGTCGCATCACTGTGCAACCACTTCCGACAGGCAACCCGGTTCAACTTACCGTCGCAGGTAATCAAGCCTGGACGATCAAGTTCCAAGAGTTCGACGCCCCTCTCGCGACACTCAAGTTCACGGTGAAGGTAGAATGCGATGACGGTACGTTTGATGAACTTGGCTCTTATTTCAGCGATGTAACGCTATCCAAGCTGCTCTAAGCCAAAACTCTTGAAAGCGAGCTTTCATCTCGTGACGGCTCGCTTTCTCCGTGAACGCATCACCACTGCATTCCGAAAAAGGGAGTTTCCAATGGACTCGACAACCCCTTTCGCCGTCTTGCCGGCCACCTACCGCAAAGCCCTGAAAACCTGGCGTCCAGTCATTCTGTATTTCGCCAACGAGCACTGCCCCGCGTGCGAATGGGCCGGGCCGATTTTTCGCCAGACTGCCGAACCCTACCGCCACCGTGCCAACGTTTACATGCTCGACACCCGTCAGTCGCCGCGCCATCCGCTGGTCACCGGCACACCCACGGTGCTGTTCTACAAGGATGGCAAGTTGCTGAAAAAGCTGAAGGGCATCGGAACCGAAGAGACGCTTGCAAAGGACTTTGCCCGGCATGTCGGCAAGACCAAGGCGCCAGCCGCAGCGGCGCGTAAGCCTGAGCATGATCTGGTCTGGTTGCGCCGGGCGCTGCGGTCGTTGTGTATGGTTGATCGTGCCCGTCACCGGCTGATCGGATAAGCGGGAAGCTCACTCGCGCCGTACAGCACTGACAAACGTGCACACGAACCGGGATTGGACAACTGCCCATCCGACTGCTTTGCTCTTGAGCGAACACGCAGCGCTACAGCCTTTAGGGGCGTGTGGCCGCTGCCAACAAAACGAGCAGCAGGACAAGCATGTTCGAAACCCTGGAAGCGCAGGCTCTGAAGGAAAGCGCATCGGCGCCGTTGAAGAACGAGTTTCTTCAGCGAGAGTTCGAGCGGCTGAAACCCTTCAGTCTGTTGATTTACGTCGTCAACATTTTCATGTGGCTGCTGTTCGACCTGATTGTCAGCTTCCTGGGGGGACAAGGCTTCACCTGGCGCTCGATGGTTTTTCTTGGCGCCTTCGGTGTTTTGACGCTGGTCCTCGCGTTTACCCGCAAAGCTGCACATTTCGATGTACTGACCGTGCTGTTGGCGCTGGGCCTGACAGTGGGTGTGCGGATGATCGTCGACGGTCTGCCCCCAGCGGAGCACAGTTCGTGGCTGATGCTCGCCACTGCGAGCCTGCTGTACAGCGTTTCGGTATTGCCGTTGCGGCGCTGGGCGTTTCTCGCCGTGCAGGTCGTTATCTGGCTGGTCCTTAACCCATTCCTCAGTACCAGCACCGAACTGAATGAACTGCGCGGGGTATTGACGGCCTGCTACAGCGTGTTCCTCTGCGCGCTGACCCTGTACGCGTTTTTGAAATTTCGCGAGGCGCGGTTCAGCAACTACATCATGTCCAGGTTGTTGCTGGATCAGGCGTACAACGATCCGTTGACGCAGATTCCCAACCGCCGCGCCTTCATGACGCACGCGCAGCAACGCCTGCAAGCAACACCGCGGGAACACGATCATTTCCTGATGATGATCGACATCGACAATTTCAAGAAGGTCAACGACACCTATGGCCACGACATTGGCGACGAAGTACTCAAGCGCGTCGCCGCTGATATCAAAACCGTGATGGCCGCATTCGACTATGCGCGCCTGGGGGGTGAAGAGTTCGCGATTTATCTGCCGGCTGTACGGCGCGATGATGCTGCCGGGCTTGCCACCGAGCTGTGCCGATTGGTTCGGGAACAGCCTGCCGAGCATCCGGTCACGATCAGCATCGGCATTACCCGGGTTGAAGAAGGCGACACGTTGAATCAGGCTTTGATCAAGGCTGATGCGGCGTTGTATGAGTCAAAGCATACCGGCAAGGACCGGTACACCTTTCATTCATGACAGCTGCGTCGCCTGGCCGATCGCCATCGCTGGCAAGCCAGCTCCCACATGCGCACGGTATTCGATCTGAAGCAAACACAAGACCTGTGGGAGCCAGCCTGCTGGCGATGACGGAGGGTCAGGCAATGACCATCGCAATCATGCAGCCGCGCGCTCCAGCAACACTCGCGTGACGCGTCGCTCTTCCACCGCCTTCACCGTCAAATGCCAACCTTCGTATGCCAGCCGGTCGCCCTTCATCGGCAAGCGATCCAGCAGACTCATCACCAACCCGGCCATGGTTTGATAATCCTCGGTCGGCTCGGCCGCGAACCCGGTACGTTGGCGCACTCGGGCCAGTGGTAGCGCACCGCTGACCAGAAAACCGCCCTGCTCCTCCAGCACGTCCGGGCCTTCGATCTCGCTGGCGTCGGGCAGCTCACCGGCAATCGATTCGAGAATATCGGTCATGGTCAGCACGCCGACAAAATCACCGAATTCGTTGACCACGAACGCGATGTGCGTCGAAGCGGCGCGCATCTGTTCCAGTGCATTGAGGATCGAATAGCTGTCGAGCAGGTTGACGGTCTGGCGCGCCAGTTGCTCCAGGTTCGGCTCGGCGCCGGCCAGATAGTCCTTGAGCAGTTCCTTCTTGTGCACAAAGCCCAGCGGCTCATCCACTGCGCCGTTGCGTATCAGCGGCAAGCGCGAGTAGGACGAATGCATCAACTTCGTGCGAATCGTCTCCGCGTCATCGGCCAGATCAATCGCGTCGACATCGGCGCGGACCGTCATCAACTGGCGAATCGGTCGCTCGGCCAGTTGCAGCACGCCGCTGATCATCACCCGCTCGCGACGGTCGAACAGCTCGGCACTCGGCGCGTCACCGTTGTCGAGCAGGTCGGAGATTTCTTCACCGACCTCTTCCGCGGCCAGAGTGCGACCGCCTAGCAAGCGCAACACCGCATGGGCCGTGCGCTCACGCAGCGGGCGCAGGCCCTGCATCGAGCGTTTGCGGCGCGCCCGGGCAATCTGGTTGAACACCTCGATCAGGATCGAGAAACCGATGGCCGCATACAGGTAACCCTTCGGAATATGGAACCCCAGACCTTCGGCGGTCAGGGCGAAACCGATCATCATCAGAAAGCCCAGGCACAGCATGATCACCGTCGGGTGCGCATTGACGAAACGGGTCAGCGGCTTGCTGGCGACGATCATCAGACCGATGGAAATGATCACCGCGATCATCATCACCGCCAGTTCATCGACCATGCCCACCGCCGTAATCACCGCATCGAGCGAGAACACCGCGTCCAGCACCACGATCTGCGCAACGATGGGCCAGAACAGCGCGTACGCCGCGTTGGTGGTGCGTTCACCGACATGGCCTTCGAGCCGTTCGTGCAATTCCATGGTGGCCTTGAACAGCAGGAACACGCCGCCAAACAGCATGATCAGGTCACGCCCGGAGAAGCTTTTGCCCAATACCTCAAACAGCGGCTGCGTCAGCGTGACCAGCCAGGAAATGCTCGCCAGCAGCCCCAGACGCATGATCAACGCCAGCGACAGGCCGATGATTCGTGCGCGGTCGCGCTGATGCGGCGGCAGTTTATCCGCGAGAATCGCGATGAACACCAGGTTGTCGATGCCCAGCACCAGCTCCAGCACGATCAATGTCAACAAGCCCAACCAGGCCGTGGGATCCGCTAACCATTCCATAAAACGTCTCGATCTCTCTCAGTGAATTCAGGCTGCCAGACACGACAAAGCGCAACGCGAAGGCTCAAGAGCCGCATTGGCAACGATAGTTGGTAGTCGAAAAACCGGATGCTGCGCGAGCATCAAGACCGCGCCGTGGCGCGAGGAGACGGGAAAACCGGGGGGCTCCGACAGGGTGTTCATGCAAATCCTGAATGAAAAATGGCCTTGGAGCGTACAACTTCGAGACACATTTCCCCCAGTGGCAAATCATTTCAAGATCTGTACGAATGAGCTGACGGCCGTACGCGAGCGGGCTCACCAAGCGGCCGTCAATGCGCAGCCAGCTCATCGATGTGCCGATAGTCGGCGCCCAGCGCTTCGGCAAGTACCTGCGCCCGGCCCAGGCGAATCGGTCCGCGCTCGATATCCACCAGCAATCCCGGGCAGTCCAGCGTTGGCAGTCCGGAGCAATGCTTCAAACGCCCGTCCGTTATCACCAGCAATCGCTGCTGTTCGGCCGGAAAACGCTTGCGCCGTTGCCCCAGCCATTGCTGCGCCTGCAGCAGCGCCGCGAGCAACGGCGTGCCACCACCGGCCCCCAATGCTTGCAGCCACGCTTGCAAGCCGCTGGAGGCTTTGAGTCCCTGCACTTGCCATTTCGGCGTAGAACCACTGGCGGTCAACAAAGCGAGCCGCGCGCGCTGGCGGTAGGCATCGTCGAACAATTGCGCGAGCAGACCTTTGGCATCGCTCAGCGCCTGATGACGTCGAGTCGAAGCCGAGGCGTCGACGATCACCAGCCACAATTCATGGGGCGAGCGGGTGCGCAGTTGAAACAGCAGATCTTCGCGTAGCCGGGGCCGTCCGTTGAGCAACGTACCCGGCCAGTTCACCGAGCCACTGCTGGCGCTCTGGCGTTTCCCTAGACGTCCATTGTCGAGCCGTCCGGCGCGGGGTCTGGCATTCGCCCCCGCGTCGGATCGGGGGCGAATGCCTAGGGCTTTTTGGCCAGACGGGCACTTCTCGTCGAGTGCCGGTGGCGAGCGCGGGCGCTGGCATATCGCCCCACTGCCCCTGCCCTTCGTTCGCCGTGTTCTGTGCATGACTGGGCGCCTGCGGCGGTTGTTGTGGCTGTTGCGGGCTCGGCGCCGACGGTTCGCGACGGCGATGGCGCAGGGCAAATTCGGCCACGGCATCGATATCTTCCTCGCCAATCTGCGTCGCCCCACGCCATGCCGCGTGAGCGCGGGCTGCGCGCAGCCACACCAGATCCGCGCGCAAACCATCCACGCCAGCGGCGAAACAACGCTCGGTAATCTGCGCCAGCGCGGCATCGTCCAGGTCAATATCGGCCAGCGCAATCCGCGCGCTTTCGCAGCGCTCACGCAGGTTCTGCTGTGCGGCGGCCCAATGCGCGCAGAACGCTTGCGGATCGCTGTCGAAATCCAGCCGCCGACGGATGATCTGGCCGCGCTCGGTCGGTTGCGTGTGGCCACTGAGGGCGACGTTCAGACCGAACCGATCAAGCAGCTGCGGGCGCAACTCGCCCTCTTCCGGGTTCATCGTGCCGATCAGGACAAATTTTGCTGAATGACGATGGGAAATCCCGTCACGTTCGATCAGGTTGGTGCCGCTGGCGGCGACGTCGAGGAGCAGGTCGACCAGGTGATCGGGCAACAGATTGACTTCATCGACATAGAGCACGCCGCCGTCAGCCTTGGCCAGCACGCCGGGGGAAAACTGCGCGCGCCCGTCGCTGAGGGCAGCGTCCAGATCGAGGGTGCCGACCAGACGTTCTTCGGTCGCGCCCAGGGGCAAGGTGACGAACTGGCCGCTGGCGAGCAAGTCCGCAAGGCCGCGGGCCAGGGTCGATTTGGCCATGCCGCGCGGGCCTTCGATCAGCACGCCGCCGATTTTCGGGTCGATGGCGGTGAGGCACAGGGCGAGCTTGAGGTCATCGGCGCCGACCACGGCGGAGAGGGGAAAATGTGGAGTGTCGGTCATTGGTGGGGTCTCTGGCGTGGTCGTGGGTGTTCTTTAATGTTTTGGGGTGTCATTTTAAAGCCCCTCACCCTAGCCCTCTCCCAAAGGGAGAGGGAACTGATTCGGGTGTTCTGCAATTTGCGGGGTGTCATTTAAAAGCCCCTCACCCTAGCCCTCTCCCAGAGGGAGAGGGAACTGATTGAGGTGATCTTTCGAATCTCGCCGACCTGATACTCCGAGTCGAATACCCATTCCGAAAACGACGCAGATCGGCTTCCTCTCCCTCCGGGAGAGGGCTGGGGTGAGGGCTGGCCTTCAGAGGCGCTATCCATCTTCCTCGATATCCAGCAACAAATTCTCCAGCGCTTCCTTATAAGCCCCCGGCTCCTGCCACATGCCGCGCTGCTGCGCTCCGAGCATGCGCTCGGTCATGTCGCGCAGCGCATGCGGATTGTGCTCGCGGACGAACTCCCGCGTCTGCGGATCAAGCAGATAGGCGTCGGCCAGCAGCGCATATTGATGATCATCGATCAATTGCGTGGTCGCGTCGAAGGCAAACAGATTGTCGACCGTTGCGGCCATCTCGAACGCGCCTTTATAGCCGTGGCGCTTGACCCCGTCGATCCATTTCGGATTGGCCGCGCGTGAACGGATCACCCGGTTCAGCTCTTCTTTCAGGGTGCGAATTTTCGGCAAATCGGGTTGGCTATGATCGCCGTGATAACTCGCCGCCGCTTGCCCGCTCAGGCTTTCCACGGCGGCGAGCATGCCGCCCTGGAACTGGTAGTAATCGTTGGAGTCGAGCAAGTCATGCTCGCGATTGTCCTGATTCTGCAGCACCGCCTGCACCTGACTCAGACGCTGGACGAACTGTTCGCGGGCGGCGGTACCCTCGTCGGCGCCGCCATAGGCGTAAGCGCCCCAGTTCAGATAAACCTCGGCGAGGTCTTCGCGGCTCTGCCACAGACGACCGTCGATAGCACCCTGCACGCCAGCGCCGTAAGCACCCGGTTTGGCGCCGAAAATGCGCCAGCCGGCCTGGCGCCGCGCGGTGTCTTCGTCGACGCCGGACTGACGCAGCGCTTCGCGCTCGGCGCGCACTTTCGCCGCCAGCGGATTGAGGTCATCCGGCTCGTCCAGCGCTGCGACCGCTTGCACGGCGGCGTCGAACAAGCGAATCAGGTTGGCAAACGCATCGCGGAAAAATCCCGAGACGCGCAACGTCACATCGACGCGAGGGCGATCCAGCAGGCTGAGCGGCAGAATCTCGAAATCATCGACGCGCTGACTGCCGGTGGCCCACACCGGGCGCACGCCCATCAATGCCATGGCCTGGGCAATGTCGTCACCGCCGGTGCGCATGGTCGCAGTGCCCCAGACCGACAGCCCGAGCTGACGCAGGTGATCGCCGTGATCCTGCAAGTGCCGTTCGAGAATCAAGGTCGCCGACTGGAAACCGATGCGCCACGCCGTGGTGGTCGGCAAATTGCGCACGTCCACCGAATAGAAATTGCGTCCGGTCGGCAGCACGTCGAGACGCCCGCGACTGGGCGCGCCGCTCGGGCCGGCGGGGACGAAACGGCCGCTGAGGGCGTCGAGCAGACCGCGCATTTCTGCCACGCCGCAGGCGTCGAGGCGTGGGGCGATGACCTCACGCAAATGCTCGATGATTGCCCCAACCTCAGCCCACCCGGACCCCTGTGGGAGCGAGCCTGCTCGCGAAAGCGGCGTGTCATTCAACAATGACTTATCAGACCCGGCGCATTCGCGAGCGGGCTCGCTCCCACAGGAATCCCTCAGGGATTCGAAGATCAGATGTGTGGCAAACAATTCCAGGCGTTCGCGGGTGTCGCCGGCGGTGCGCCAGGCTTCATCGGTGAGGATTTGCAGTTCGTCTGGGCGCGGGCCGGTCCATGGCTCGGCCAGGGCGCAATCCAGCGGGTCGAGCCCCAACTCGAACGCCTTGGCCAGCGCGCGCAACAGGCTCGACTGCGCGCCCTTGCCATCCCCGCGCGGAATCCGCAGCAAGGCCAGCAAGGTATCGATGCGCAAACGCCCGCTCGGCGATTCGCCGAAAATATGCAGGCCATCGCGAATCTGCGATTCCTTCAAATCACACAGATACGTATCCAGACGCGGCAACCAGATCGCCGCATCGGCGTCACTGTCCAGCGCGGCGTCGAGTTGCAGCTCGCGGTCGATCTGCGTGTCGCGCACCAGTTGCAGGATGTCGCGCTGCAATTCCCGGGCGCGGCGCGGGTCGAGCAACTGCGCTTCGTAATACTCGTCGGCGAGCAGTTCGAGATTGCGCAACGGCCCGTAGGTTTCGGCGCGGGTCAGCGGCGGCATCAAGTGATCGATGATCACCGCTTGCGTGCGCCGTTTGGCCTGAGCGCCCTCGCCCGGGTCATTGACGATGAACGGGTAGATATTCGGCAACGGCCCGAGCAATGCGTCCGGCCAGCAATGCTCCGACAGGCCGACGCCTTTGCCCGGCAGCCATTCGAGGTTGCCGTGTTTGCCGACATGGATCACGCCGTGGGCGCCATAGGTGTTGCGCAGCCAGAAATAGAACGCCAGATAAGCGTGCGGCGGGACCAGATCTGGGTCGTGATACACCGCGCTCGGGTCGACCTGATAACCGCGTGCCGGCTGAATGCCGACGAAGGTCAGACCGAAACGCAGACCGGCAATCATCATGCGTCCGTCGCGGCACATCGGGTCGTTGTGCGGCGCGCCCCAACGCGCGATCACGGCGGCGCGATTGGTTTCGGGCAGCGCGTCGAACATTGCCAGATAAGCGTCCATCGCCAGGCTTTGCTGACACGGGCGCAGGTCAATCGTGTCGAGGTCATTGCTGACACCGCCGAGCAATTGCTGGATCAACTCGGTGCCGCTGCCTGGCAACCCGGCCGAAACCGGATAGCCCTCGGCCTGCAACGCACGCAGGATATTCAGCGCCGCCGCTGGCGTGTCGAGGCCGACACCGTTGCCGATGCGCCCGTCGCGGGTCGGGTAGTTGGCGAGGATCAGCGCGATGCGCTTTTCCCCATTCGGCACCCGCGCCAGATCAGTCCAGCGCCGCGCCAGTTCAGCGACAAAATCCATGCGCTCGGGTTGTGCGCGATAACACACCACGTCGGACTGGCTGCGCTCGCTACGCCACGCCAGATCCTTGAAGCTGATCGGCCGGCTGATGATGCGTCCGTCGAGCTCCGGCAAGGCAATGTGCATGGCCAGATCGCGCGGACCAAGGCCTTGCTCGCTGTCGCGCCAGCCGGGCTCGTTGTCCTGGGCGCAGATCGCCTGGATCACCGGGATATTGCGGCGAAACGGTCGCAGGTGCGGCGCTTCGGGGCTGGACTGGGCAAAACCGGTGGTATTGAGGATCACCCCCGCCTCGACTTGGTCCAGCCAATCCTCGACCACCGTCAGGCAGCCGGGTTCTTTCAGACTGGCCACGGCGATGGGCAAAGGATTGAGCCCCGCAGCTTGCATGCGCTGGCAAAACACATCGATGAACGCAGTGTTCGCCGCTTGCAGGTGCGAGCGGTAAAACAGCAGCGCCGCGACCGGTTGTGCGGGCAGCCATTCGGCCTGCCAGTCACTCAGCGTCGCGGTGGTCTTGTTCGGATGATAAATCGCCGTGCGCGGCAGGGCTTGCGGCTCATCCCACGGGTACTCGCGGGCGAACCAGCGATTGCCCAGGCAACGGAAGAAATCCAGCGCATTGCCCAGGCCGCCCTGACGCAAGAACTGCCAGAGACGATCACGATCTGCTGCGCTGACGGTGCTCAAGTCACTCAGTTCAGGATCGGGACGATCGTCGCCCGGCACCAGAATCACTTGCACGCCGCGTTCAGACAGTTCCACGAGACGCTCGACGCCATAGCGCCAATAGGCGATGCCGCCGTGCAGCGAAATCAGAATCACCTTGGCGTGACGCAACACTTCATCGACATACAGATCGACCGAGGCGTGATTCTGCACCTGCATCGGGTTGGCCAGACGCAGGCTCGGGTAGTCCGGCGGCAACTGCTGCGCCGCTTCGGCGAGCAGCGCGAGGCTGGAATCGCCGCTGCACAGGATCACCAGCTCGGCGGGCGTCTGGCCAAGGTCGGCAATGTTGTCATCCGAGACGAAACCGCCGGGTTGGGTCCTGAGCAGGTGCATGGCTTACACGCTGAGCGCGGCGCGCAGTTGCGCTTCGAGTTGCGTCGCATCGAGTTCCTGACCGATCAATACCAGCCGCGTTACGCGCGCTTCGTCGGCGCCCCACTGACGGTCGAAATGTTTGTCAAAGCGCGTACCCACGCCTTGAATCAGCAAGCGCATCGGCTTGTTCGGAATCGCGGCGAAGCCTTTGACGCGCAGGATGCCGTGCTGCACCACCAGTTGCGTCAGCGCGTCGAGCAGCAGGCTTTCGTCGGCTTGCGGCAGTTCGATGGAGATCGAGTCGAAGGCGTCATGGTCGTGGTCATCGTGATCGTCATCACCGTCGTGATGATGGTCGTGGTGACTGTGCCGGCTGTCGATGTGCTCTTCGGAACCGGCGCCGAGGCCGATCAGCACGTCCAGCGGCAGACGGCCGTTGCTGGCTTCAACGATTTTCACCGCAGGTGGCAGCTCTTCGGCGACTTCCAGACGTACACGCGCCAGATCTTCCGGACTGGTCTGGTCGGCCTTGTTGAGAATCACCAGATCGGCGCTGGCCAGTTGGTCGGCGAACAATTCGTGCAGCGGCGATTCGTGATCGAGGTTCGGGTCAAGCTTGCGCTGCGCATCGACCTGATCCGGGAATGCGGCGAAGGTGCCGGCGGCCACGGCCGGGCTGTCGACCACGGTGATCACCGCATCAACGGTGCAGGCGCTGCGGATTTCCGGCCACTGGAAGGCTTGCACCAACGGCTTGGGCAGGGCCAGGCCCGACGTTTCGATGAGGATGTGATCGAGATCGCCGCGTCGTGCGACCAGTTCGCGCATCACCGGGAAGAACTCTTCCTGCACCGTGCAGCACAGGCAGCCGTTGGCCAGTTCGTAAACGCGGCCGCTGGCTTCTTCTTCGGTGCAGCCGATGGTGCATTGCTTGAGGATTTCGCCGTCGATGCCCAGCTCGCCGAACTCATTGACGATCACCGCGATACGCCGGCCCTGGGCGTTGTCGAGCATGTGCCGCAGCAACGTGGTTTTGCCCGAACCGAGGAAACCGGTGACGATGGTGACAGGGAGTTTGGCCAGTGTTTTCATCGGTATGCCCTTTGGCAAGCGGCGGGCATACGGGACGAGAACCGGAAACGCGCAGGCGCGCCGGAAGTATTCGCCACCGGATCACCCCGCCCGGTTGAAAGTGAGAATCTGTGACGAGGCAGGTCTCCTGGCTGACAGTGTTCAGGCGCCGGGCCTGGCGTTCGCTGCGCCTTCCCGCGGGCTCGTGGATTGAGCTGGCAGTGGCGTGGCAGCGAACATCACTGTTCACAGTTGCGGGGGCAGCCGCGGCTTTGACCGCGTTCCCTTCTTAGCTTCGACAGATGTCGAAGAACCTCGAAGGCGCAAGGCTACGCATGGGTTGATGATGGGTCAATGCTTTGGTTTCGTGGATATTCACTCCTGCCCGAAATTGACTCAAACCCACCTACATGCTCTCCTGTGCGCCTTGTTACGGGTGCCCTTCACAGGGTGAAACGGGAAACCGGTGAATCATGTGCTTTACTCAGAGCCATGTCAGTCCGGTGCTGCCCCCGCAACGGTAAGCGAGCGAAGCGTCAAAGCCACTGTGCCAACCCGGCATGGGAAGGTGACGCTTGCAGGTCGGCCAGGCGCCAACCCCTCGTGAGCCCGGAGACCGGCCCGCAACACACAGTGCGCAATCGGCGTCACTGGACATAACAAACCCGCGGTGGGCGGGCGCTGTTCGTACCTCTGCGTGTCCGTCACGCAGGGTCCGCATGCGTTCGACTGCCCCTGACACTATAGGGAAGCGCCATGTCGATCATCAGCAGCACCGCCAGCAAAACGGACAAAATCGCCAGCACCACCACCCTGAGCCAACGCCTGATCGCGGCAGCCTTCGCCTCGATTCTCGGCGCGGGCCTGGTGTATTTCGCCGGTTTTTCGCATATCGAAGCGGTGCACAACGCAGCTCACGATACCCGCCACAGCGCTGCGTTTCCTTGCCACTGAGACCTCCCGAATGATCAAGCGAATTGCGCAAACCGCAGGTTTCAGCGGCCTGCTGGCCGCCCTGCTGCTCACACTGCTGCAAAGCTTCTGGGTCTCACCGCTGATTCTTCAGGCCGAAACCTTTGAAAAATCCGAGCCGGTCGCCGAAGTCCACGAACACGCGGCCGGCACTGCGGCGCACAGCCACGATGGCGACGCCTGGGAGCCTGAGAACGGCTGGCAGCGCGTGGTTTCGACCACAGGTGGCAATCTGGTGGTGGCGGTTGGTTTCGCCCTGATGCTGGCGGGCCTGTACACCCTGCGTGCGCCGCGCTCCACCGCGCAAGGCCTGCTTTGGGGGCTGGCCGGTTATGCCACGTTCGTGCTGGCGCCGACCCTGGGCCTGCCGCCGGAATTGCCGGGCACCGCTGCGGCTGATCTGGCGTCGCGGCAGATGTGGTGGATCGGCACTGCGGCCTCGACCGCCGTCGGCCTGTCGCTGATCGCCTTCAGCCGACACTGGCTGATGAAGCTGCTGGGCGTGGCGATTCTCGCCGTGCCGCATGTGATCGGCGCGCCGCAGCCGCTGGTGCATTCAATGCTCGCGCCCGAAGCGCTGGAAAGCCAATTCAAAATCGCTTCGCAGTTGACCAACGTGGCGTTCTGGCTGGCCCTGGGCCTGATCAGTGCGTGGTTGTTCCGCCGCAACAGCGATGGCCACTATCACGCATGAGCGATGACTGCGCAGCGTCGACGCTGGTGGTCGGCCTCGGCTGCCAGCGCGGCTGTCCGACCAGCACGCTGCGCGCGTTACTCGACCAGGCCTTGCAGGCGCATGGCATTGAGCTCAAGTCGATCAAGGCCTTGGCCAGCATCGATTTGAAGCGCGACGAACCGAGCCTGCAGGAACTGGCCGCGCAACTGGCATTACCCCTGCTGTACTTCAGCAGCGAGGAACTGGCCGGTTACCAGTCCATGCTCAGCCATCAGTCGCAAATCGCTTATGAACGCACCGGCTGCTACGGCGTGGCGGAAAGCGCGGCGCTGGCGCTTGCAGAACAATTGCTACAAGCGCCGGCAAAACTGCTGATCAGCCGACAAAAATACGCTCAGGCAACGCTGGCATTGGCCGGCGCCGCGTAAATCCTGATAATCGCCGCCATCCATCATGAGCAATCTTCATCTGAAGCGTTGTCGCGCCTCTTCTTCAAGGATTCAACGATGACCGTTTACTTCATCGGCGCCGGCCCCGGTGATCCGGAATTGATCACCGTCAAAGGCCAGCGGCTGATCCGCCAATGCCCGGTGATCATCTACGCCGGTTCACTGGTACCCGCCGCGGTGCTCGAAGGCCATCAGGCGCAAACCGTGGTCAACAGTGCCGAGCTGCACCTTGAACAGATCATCGAGCTGATCAAGACCGCGCACGCCAACGGCCAGGACGTCGCGCGGGTACATTCCGGCGATCCGAGCCTGTATGGCGCAATCGGCGAACAGATTCGCTGTTTGCGCGAGCTTGATATCCCGTTCGAGATCGTTCCGGGGGTCACGGCCACCGCCGCCTGCGCGGCGCTGCTCGGTGCCGAACTGACTTTGCCGGACGTATCCCAAAGCGTAATTCTGACCCGCTATGCCGATAAAACCGCGATGCCGGCGGGCGAAGAACTGGGAAATTTGGCACAGCATGGCGCGACCATGGCGATTCACCTCGGAGTCAATCATCTGGAGAAGATCATTCTCGAGTTATTACCTCATTACGGCGCGGATTGCCCGATTGCGGTGATTCATCGGGCGACGTGGCCGGATCAGGACTGGGTGGTGGGCACGCTGGCGGACATTGCCGACAAAGTTGCCGCGAAAGGCTTTCGGCGTACGGCGTTGATTCTGGTCGGGCGGGTGTTGGGTAGCGAGGTGTTCAGTGAGTCGTCGTTGTATCGGGCGGGGCATGCGCATTTATACAGGCCGTGAGCTGGAACGCGGAGCGTCCCGGGCGGCGTTACCACGCAGAGCGTGGGAACGATCAAACATAACTGCGGGGCATAAAAAAACGGCGCTCACGGGGCGCCGTTTTTTCTGTTCGCAGCGAACGCCTTAGTAGTAGGCGTTTTCTTTCTGCGTGTGGTCGGTCACGTCGCGCACGCCCTTGAGTTCCGGGATGCGCTCGAGCAGCGTGCGCTCGATGCCTTCCTTCAAGGTCACGTCGGCCTGGCCGCAGCCCTGGCAACCGCCACCGAACTGCAACACGGCAATGCCGTCTTCAACCACATCGATCAGGCTGACCTGACCGCCGTGGCTGGCCAGCCCCGGGTTGATTTCGGTTTGCAGGTAGTAGTTGATGCGTTCGTTGACCGGACTGTCGGCGTTGACCATCGGCACTTTGGCGTTTGGCGCCTTGATGGTCAGCTGGCCGCCCATGCGGTCGGTGGCGTAATCGACCACGGCGTCGTCAAGAAACGCTTCGCTGAACGAATCGATATAAGCGGTGAAGCTTTTCAGCCCCAGCGCCGTGTCTTCAGGTTTTTCTTCGCCCGGCTTGCAATAGGCAATGCAGGTCTCGGCGTACTGGGTGCCAGGCTGGGTGATAAAGACGCGGATGCCGATGCCCGGGGTGTTCTGCTTGGACAGCAGATCAGCCAAGTAATCGTGGGCGGCGTCGGTAATGGTAATAGCGGTCATGGAAACTCCTCGCAGGCTTGGGCGCAGTTTACGCCAATCGGCGCGCGGGACAAAGTCCCAGTATTTTTGTCGGAAAAAGCCGGGCGTTTGCCCTCGCCCGCTCACTGACGGTGGCGACGAGTGGGCGTTTGGCCGGCTGCTGCGCTGTTAACAAATGGAAACCCAAGCACATTCGGGCCCCTATATATGTATCCCTCAGCCAGTTTTCCATGCCCCTATATTCACGGCCTTCGACTATTTACCAGCCGCTACGGTTCAAAGGCCTTGAATGTCTACCTCGTTATCCCGTTTCTACAACAAGACGCCGCCTCGCAGATTGCAGGATCTCAACCACCTGATCAGCTACCTGCATGGGCTCATCAACGATCAGTTCAACACGGATGCCCGTCAGCTCTATTACTGCCCGCCCGCCGCCTCCGCGTTGGGGCGCGAGTGCAAGGAAGCATTCCGTGTCCTCAGGAAACTCGAAACAGACGAAGACTTCATCCAGCACTTGTCCACGCCAGCCACGGTCGATCATTCGTTGTTGGGCAAAGATTTCCTCTATGACCTGCTGTCTTTCCACCTGAGTTCGACCAGAACGCCAACGCCTGACCCGCCGGAAGTTTTCCCCATCGCCGGTTACTCGGTCACGCTGAGGGAAGTTCCGTTGTATTGGTCCATCGACGTGGATGTCTTGCTGGACATCCATCGCAAGGTCGGCAACGGACTCAAAAGTGATGGTTCGGTGCGGCTCGACCTGGTGCTCGCCTGGTACACGCTGGTGCCTCGACGCCCTGCCACTTCTGCCGATTGGCAGCGCCTCCTGAACAATCTGGTCGAGCAACGCGCGTTATGGCTGCTCGGGCATCAAGGGCCAGTCAGCGATTTCGAGCATTTGTTCAGCGCCAATGGCGACGCCACGATCATGCGGGTGGTACGCAAGATCGAAGCCGAAACCTCACGGTGCTTGCTGGCAAACGTCGTACCGGTGAAAAGCAACGGCAAATTCGAGAAGCTGGCCAGCTCCACACCGATAGCCCTTTTGCAGACAGCCCTGCAATCGCCACACAACCTGCAACTGGCACAACGTATCGCCACGGAGCTGGACTGGTACGCCGCGCCAGACAAGCCAAACGGTCCAGCCAGCGTACTGACAAAGCTGTTATGGCGAGCGCTCTGGCTGAGTATCAAGCCGGGTCCGCATGGCAACAACCAGAACGAGTTGCAGATACTGATCGAGCCCGGCTGTCGTTACACGGCCATATACGAGTCATTGATCGAACACTTTCAACGATCGCTATCGGTCAATCGGCCCATTGCGCTGTTAGCGGTGGCCATCATGAAAAGAAATGTGGCCAGCGAAGCGTGGGTCGAAGACATTCCCGAGGACCTTCCGTACGCCACATCCAGCGCCTGGGTCAACTTCAAGAGCGGTTTCATTCTCGCCGAATCGGTGGCGCCTGGCTCCTCGCGGCACATGACTTTTGAACAGTTGCTTAATCTGCCGGCAGAACACTTTCAGGCGTTTGCCCACGATATCGAACATCAGCGTCTGGTCGCTGCCGCCAAAGTCCGCCCGACCGTAGAGTGGGGAGCGGCGATGGGGTTGTACGCCATACGTCAGACGGCTTACCCAACCCGCGAAATAGAACAGGCGTTGAGCACGCTGGAACAGCATGAGCGAGAAATGGCCAATGCTCTGTCAAACCTCACGCTCCGGCCCCCGAGTCGCTTTCGATATCCCTCTGAGGCGGCGTACGACGAGGCATTTGATGCGTGGCTGACCACGCCACGAGCGGCCTACAAGAGCCTGATCAAAACATTGCTGGCCCAGTATCTGCCCGCATGCCGGGGCGACCTCGAGCGCGATGAAGTGAGGGTTTACTCGTTGCGCCTGCCGCTCAACGACACGCAGGTCGAACACGAGAACAAGACCAACACCGACGCGGTCCGTGCCCGCTGCGGGTTTATCCTGCGAATGGTCAACCCGGCTTATCCATGGAAGGCCCGCTACATTGAAGTCATCCCCCGTGCGGGTGTCGTGCGCCTGCGCAAGGATATTGATTCACTGAAAGTCGGCGGCGAGATCAAGGTCGAGACGGTTGGCTCGAGCAGTCGCAGCAGCCGCGGCTCCTTCAGAAAAGGCACCCGCCTGCCCTTTGACTGGGAAGCCTACCGCGACGGCGCCAAACCCAGAGCAGATCAGCATGCCAACCTGATTGCCGAGCAGGTCGGCGAGACGTTTGCCGCAGTTCCCATCGAACAGCGCGCGCCGGATGTAGCAACCCGTACCCTGCCCTTCGCGGCCAATAACCTGACTTCTATCCGGGCAGAAAAACTGGCCGTGATGATTGCCCGCGAACTGTTTTATCGAGATGAGTCGGCGTTGCTCGAAGATACCCGCAAGGCCACGCGCAGCACGGATATCGGCAGGGATTTTCTCGAAGACCTGAACTTCTGGGGAAAAATGTTCGTACCCTTCTGGGCGGCCATCGACGATCTGGCATCCGGCGAGCCTCAGCGCATCGAGAGCGGCGGGCTTGGCCTGTTCACCGATATTGTGTCGTTTGGCCTGCCGATTGGCCGATACCTCGCCGGTTGTACGCGGGTGGTCAGCCTGGCAGGCAAGATTGGCCTGCGTCTCGCCTTGCCAAAATTTGCCAGCCTTACGCGAACCCTGTTGATCTCGACGCTGCGCGAACTCAACCCGCTGGAGTCAGTGTTGGCGGTGCTCAGGCTCGGGCGCTTCACGCTGCGCAAGGTTGGCGCTGCGGTCATGCGTCAGGCACGCCTTGGCATTGCCCAACTGCGCGATGGTACGGTGACCGCTCAGCACTTGATCGCGGTTGACCCGACCACCTGGAAACCGCGCCTGCCCGGTGACCGGCTGTGTACGGTCGAGGGGATTGCCAATATTCCCATGCGCAACGTCGGCAGCGTCGACATGGCGGACTATCGGCTCATCGACGCGCTGACGAACCAGGCTTTCGGCCCGCGCTATCGCGAGCCAGTGACGGTCATGAGCAACAGCAGCCCGTTGCTGCGTCCCTACGCGGTCAAACCGCATTGGATTGCCGGCCTCAAAGCCGACGCGCGAGGGATCTTTTTCCGCCCTGGATACAACCAGAAGTTCATTTGCAATATCGATGAACACGGGACTGTCGCGGTTTACCAGATACGTGAAAACTCCTATGGATTCATTCAGGAAACCGCGCAAACCGGGGAAAACAGCTTTTCCGTGGTACTGGTCAATCCGAAAAACAACCGTGACCTGTCGATCAACCTCTCATCGGTGCAGCCCGGCCATTGGTACAGCCGGGAAATCCGGGTCAGAGGCGGCGCGCCGGATGATCCGAACGTGATTACACCCTTGCATCTGCAGCAGTGGTCGCAGTTCAGCGAGCATGTGCTGGAGGTCACCCTTGAGGCATTCGCGAAGAAACATCGTCTGGACCCGGCCGCTTTCAGGCAATTCGTCCACACACAAGGGCAATTGAAACCGCTGGGCCAACAAGTACTGGATCGGGCCGACACTGCGCGTACGGTCGTTACCTACGAACATCTGCGGGACTGGCGCAGCCTGTCGCAGGAAGCCCGCAACACCCTCAGCCGCGAAGGCTTCGCCGCCACGCACAATCTTGACCCGCAGGACTTCGTTTCCCACGTCAACAGCGATGGGTCGTTCCGGGCTCCGGGCAAGGTGCTGGAGAAATATGCCCATAACCAGGCATTCACGCCTTTGACCGCAAAACATATCGAGCAATGGCGTGTGCGTTACATCGCTACCGGGTCCGCCAGCACCATGAGTACGTTCCTCGATGACAACAATCTCGACCCGGTGCTCTGGTCAACGTTTGTCAATGATCGGGGCGAGTTGAGAAGTGCAGTCCCAGAGTGTTTGCAATTGGTCGCGGCCTCGGACTCCGCGCTTATGCGCGCTCGAAAATCCCTTCCCCCGGTTCGGGAATAAAATCCGCTTCCTGGCAGATGCCGCAGCCGCCATCGCCTCGCGAAACAGGGCCACTTTCGCCGCCGACTGCTGGCAGTTCCAAGCGACCTCGACTGGACAGTGCTGCGCCAGACAACGCCCGCGCTGCTGACCTGACCCCTTCGCTTGGGCATCACATCAATAACGACGCCCCGATTCTTCAGGACCCGACGGATGTCAGGATCAGCCTGACGGGCAAACTGGAAGGTGATATCGACAACATAACCATCACCGAAACCAATCGCTTTCTTGCGGGGTTTGAGGGCCCCAGACTCAAGGAAATGACGCGCCGAATCACCGAAGACGTCCAGGATTGGATCAGGGATGAAGGCCGCCATCACGACAGACTGGTCAGTCGACTCGAGGTCAGACGACCGCTCGACGGTCCGGAACGCGGGTTGTCGGTATTTGCCAAAGTCGATATCGAGCCATTCGAAGTGCTGGGGCCCTACACCGGCAAACTGCACCGCACGACCAAATCCGTACGGGCGGAAATGCTGGAGAAATCCACCGAGAAAGTCAGCACCTTCCTTTTCGCAACGGCAACGAAGGGCGCCACTCTGAGCGGTCATGGCAACAGCAACATGCTGAGCCTGATCAACGCGGTCAATGTGCCCGGCCAGGCCAACATCGGTGTCGAAAACGTTGGCTCGATCTATGTTGGCAAATACATGGTGTTTTTGCTCGCATGGGAGAAGATTCCGGCAGGCACCGAACTGTTCCTCGATTACGGCTCGGATTACTGGAAAGCCTTCAAGCCTGCTGGCGCACTGTCAGCGCCCGATCCGACATGAGCGCTGCCCTGCATTGACGCACCGACGGCGCGGGCCCGCGGCCTGCGTCATCGCCTGCTCACAGATTCTCGTAGCGATTCATGTCCAGCACGCCCTCTTCCACCGGATCAGTTTCGTGCAGGTATTGGCTCAGGTCATGGAAATAGAACCAGAACTGCGGGTGACTACGACGAATACCCCAGCGCTCGACGATTTTTTCGAAACGCTCGGCATCTCTGGCGTTTTCCATGGCATCGGCAAACGCTGGCACCTGATCCGCCGGGACGTTGAAGATGAAGTTCGGGTAACTGGTCAGCACGCCCGGATAGATCGTCAATGTGTCGAGCCCCGGCTGATAGCGCAGCGATTCACCAAGCAGAAACGCCACGTTGCTGTGTGCACGATTGCGCAGCAGGCTGTACACCTCACGTTTACCGCCAGCCGTTTCGATGCGTAGCAGCGTCGCTTCCGGCAACTGATCGATCACCTTCATGCCGGCCGCCGGGCGCGAGGCCAGGCGGCTCAGGGCCTGCTCGGCATTTTGCAGCGCCGGATCGATGTTCGGCCGCGAGCAGTAAGCGCCATCACAACGATTGATCGGATCGGGCCGCGCATTGAGATCACCGTAACGCGCCAGCAATTGCCGGGCGAAGTCGCGTTTGGGGTCTTTTTCGTCGAGCTTCAGCGCGGTCGGTTTGTCGTCATCGATGGCTTCGTAATCAAGCCACATCTTGAACTGGCCGCTGCTCTGGTACCAATCGTTGAGGTAGTCCTCACGGGAATCGGCGGGCATCAGCCGCAGGAAGTTCTGCTCGGCGCCGTTGCGGATCAGGTCGAAATACAGACGCGTCTGTGCCTGATGGGAGACATTGCCAAACACATCGAAGTTGACCGCCAACTGATAATAGGTGCGCTCCAGCAACGGATAGTCGAACAGCCACATCGTCTGCGGTACATCGCCGATCAAGCCCTTGACCACCGCCGCGCTGTCGAAATGCCGAAAAATGCTCAGCAGTGCGTTGTCGTTGCCGGCCCACAGGGTCGACCAGCTCGGCGCCGGGATTTCAGCGTAGTTATCGCGGCGCAGTGCCTCGTATTCATTACGTTTGTTGCGGTAGTTGCGCCACAGGCTCAGCACACTGCCGACATCATCGTTCTGCCCCGGCATGGCCAGTAGCGGCGTGGCCTGACCGCGATAAAGCGGGTCGGTGATGTACAGGTCATGTTCCGGGGCCTGGAACAGCGCCCAGAAGTTGTCGCGAATCACGTCAGTCGCGATTTGCCCGCGGCACACCGGACCGCGAATAAAGGTGCGGACAAAGTATTCCGCGTTGTCGAGCATGAACTGGTAGCGCGCCTGCGCCGGAATCGCTTCGAAGGTGGCAAACGGGTTGGCGCGACTCTGCGGGCCATAACCGGGCAACGCATCGACCTGCCAGTTACCGCTGTAGAACAGGCTTTTGACCCGCGCCATCTTCGCCGCGCTCAGCGGATAGGTGATGTGGGTTTTATGCACGATCACCCCTTGCACCGGCCACAAGCGGTAATACACCTGCGTGCCCGGATCGTCGTTGGGCCGACGCGTGGCGATCAGGTCGATTGGCTGGCCGGTCGGTGTGCGCGAACGCACCCACTGGAAAAAATGTCCCGGCTCACCGTCCTTGAAATAGATGTGCGCCAGGTACCAGTGCTCGAACAGCCAGCGCCCGACCAGACTCTGCCGCGCGCCGGGGGCGTTGAGCAGGTTTTCCCACTGGACGATCTGCAACGCCTCTTTGGCGCTCGGCGCCAGCCCCTGCTCATCGATCGGCGCGCCCGACGCCAGCCAGCGCTGCAAGGTCTGATATTGCTGGTCGGTCAGCCCGGTGACCGCCAGCGGCATGCCTTCTTTGGGATGCGCGCCGGCGTACGCGTCAAACTCAGCGGGCATCGCGCACAGATTGCTGCGGTTGAGTCCCAGCACAATCTCTTGCGGCAGTTTGGCGTTCGGCGTCAGCGGGGTGTTGTGGCCGAGTTCCAGCATGCGCGCCATCAGTGCCGCCTGGCTGCCCTGGGCATCGAGCACCGAATAGAAATCCTTCTGCTGCCAGGCACGTTTGCCAAAGGCGTCGTAGAACAATCGGGTGGTCGGCGCCGCCTGGGTACGTTCGCCGTCGTAGACCGGCATCTTGCTCGCCCCACGCGCGGCACCTTCGCCGCTGCCCAGGTTCAACTGGCAGGCCGAGTCATAACAGGCGTGGCAGGCGACACATTTCTCGGTGAAGATCGGCTGGATATCGCGCGTGTAACTGATCGGGGACGAAGTCGCAGGCGTCTGCGCTGCAGCAACGCCGCTCAGGAACAGCAACATGAAACTGATGACGCGGTACGACATGCTGCTGATCCCGATGGTAAAAAAGGCTGCGATTCTACCGTTATGACGTCCGTACCAACATGAGCGATATTCATGGAAAAGCCTGACATGCTCTAAAAGCGCACAGGTTTGTTATGATCCCGCTCCTTCGTAATGGTCTTTTCGAGTAGTCCACATGTCCGATCGCAGCGTCCGCCTTCAAGCTCTCAAGCAAGCCCTCAAAGAGCGCATCCTGATTCTCGACGGCGGGATGGGCACGATGATCCAGAGTTACAAGCTCGAAGAGCAGGATTATCGCGGCAAGCGCTTTGCCGACTGGCCGAGTGACGTCAAGGGCAACAACGACCTGCTGGTGATCACCCGTCCGGACGTGATTGGCGGCATCGAGAAAGCCTATCTCGACGCCGGTGCGGACATTCTCGAAACCAACACCTTCAACGCCACACGCATTTCCATGGCCGATTACGGCATGGAAGAGCTGGCCTACGAGTTAAACGTAGAAGGCGCACGCCTGGCCCGCAAGGTGGCCGACGCCAAGACCGCCGAGAATCCGGCCAAGCCACGCTTCGTCGCCGGCGTACTCGGCCCGACCAGCCGCACCTGCTCGCTGTCGCCCGACGTCAACAACCCCGGCTACCGCAACGTCACCTTCGATGAGCTGGTGGAGAACTACACCGAAGCCACCAAAGGCCTGATCGAGGGCGGCGCCGACCTGATCCTGATCGAAACCATTTTCGACACCCTGAATGCCAAAGCGGCGATTTTCGCCGTGCAGGGCGTGTTCGAAGAGCTGCACATCGAATTGCCGATCATGATTTCCGGGACCATCACCGATGCGTCCGGCCGGACCCTGTCGGGGCAGACCACCGAGGCGTTCTGGAACTCGGTGGCGCACGCCAAGCCGATTTCCGTGGGCCTGAACTGCGCGCTCGGCGCCAGTGAGCTGCGTCCGTATCTGGAAGAGCTGTCGAACAAGGCCAGCACCCATGTGTCCGCGCACCCGAACGCCGGCCTGCCGAACGAGTTCGGCGAATACGACGAGCTGCCGTCGCAAACGGCCAAAGTCATCGAGGAATTCGCCCAGAGCGGTTTCCTCAACATCGTCGGCGGTTGCTGTGGCACCACGCCGGGGCACATCGAAGCCATCGCCAAGGCCGTCGCCGGTTACGCGCCGCGGCAGATTCCGGAGATTCCCAAGGCGTGCCGCCTCTCGGGTCTGGAGCCGTTCACCATTGATCGCAGCTCGCTGTTCGTCAACGTCGGCGAGCGCACCAACATCACCGGTTCGGCCAAGTTCGCCCGTCTGATCCGTGAAGACAATTACACCGAAGCGCTGGAAGTCGCCCTGCAGCAGGTCGAGGCCGGCGCGCAGGTGATCGACATCAACATGGACGAGGGCATGCTCGATTCGAAGAAGGCCATGGTGACCTTCCTCAATCTGATTGCCGGCGAGCCGGACATCTCGCGCGTGCCGATCATGATCGACTCGTCGAAATGGGAAGTGATCGAAGCCGGCCTCAAGTGCATTCAGGGCAAGGGCATCGTCAACTCGATCAGCATGAAAGAAGGCGTCGAGCAGTTCATCCACCACGCCAAACTGTGCAAGCGCTACGGCGCGGCGGTGGTGGTGATGGCGTTCGACGAAGCCGGCCAGGCCGACACCGAAGCGCGCAAGAAGGAAATCTGCAAACGCTCCTACGACATTCTGGTCAACGAAGTCGGCTTCCCGCCGGAAGACATCATCTTCGACCCGAACATCTTCGCCGTGGCCACCGGCATCGAAGAACACAACAACTACGCGGTCGACTTCATCAATGCCTGCGCCTACATCCGCGATGAGCTGCCGTACGCCCTGAGCTCTGGCGGCGTGTCCAACGTGTCGTTCTCGTTCCGTGGCAACAACCCGGTGCGCGAGGCGATTCACTCGGTGTTCCTGCTGTATGCGATCCGCGCGGGCCTGACCATGGGCATCGTCAACGCCGGTCAGCTGGAGATCTACGACCAGATCCCGCAAGAGCTGCGCGACGCCGTTGAAGACGTGATCCTCAACCGCACGCCGGAAGGTACCGACGCCCTCCTCGCCATCGCCGACAAATACAAGGGCGACGGCAGCGTCAAGGAAGCCGAGACCGAAGAGTGGCGCAACTGGGACGTCAACAAGCGTCTGGAGCATGCGCTGGTCAAGGGCATCACCACGCACATCGTCGAAGACACCGAAGAATCGCGCCAGTCGTTTGCGCGCCCGATCGAAGTGATCGAAGGCCCGCTGATGTCCGGCATGAACATCGTCGGCGACCTGTTCGGCGCCGGCAAAATGTTCCTCCCGCAAGTGGTGAAATCCGCGCGTGTGATGAAGCAGGCCGTGGCGCACCTGATCCCGTTCATCGAACTGGAAAAAGGCGACAAACCGGAAGCCAAAGGCAAGATCCTCATGGCCACGGTCAAGGGCGACGTGCACGACATCGGCAAGAACATCGTCGGCGTGGTGCTCGGCTGCAACGGCTACGACATCGTCGACCTCGGCGTGATGGTCCCGGCGGAGAAAATCCTCCAGGTCGCCAAAGAGGAGAAATGCGACATCATCGGCCTCTCCGGCTTGATCACGCCGTCGCTGGATGAAATGGTCCATGTCGCGCGCGAAATGCAGCGTCAAGATTTCCACCTGCCGCTGATGATCGGTGGCGCAACGACTTCCAAAGCGCACACTGCGGTGAAGATCGAGCCGAAGTACAGCAACGATGCCGTGGTTTACGTGACCGATGCTTCGCGTGCGGTGGGCGTGGCGACGCAGTTGCTGTCCAAGGAACTGAAGGCCGGTTTCGTCGAGAAGACCCGACTGGAATATATCGACGTGCGTGAGCGCACCTCGAACCGCAGCGCCCGCACCGAGCGCTTGAGCTACGCCGCCGCCATCGCCAAGAAGCCGCAATTCGACTGGGCCAGTTACCAACCGGTGAAGCCGACTTTCACTGGCAGCAAAGTGCTCGACAATATTGATTTGAAGGTGCTGGCCGAATACATCGACTGGACGCCGTTCTTCATTTCCTGGGACCTGGCCGGCAAGTTCCCGCGCATCCTCGAAGACGAAGTGGTCGGTGAAGCCGCCACCGCGCTGTACAAGGACGCGCAGGAAATGCTCGCCAAGCTGATCGACGAGAAGCTGATCAGTGCCCGCGCGGTGTTCGGTTTCTGGCCGGCCAATCAGGTGAATGAAGACGACATCGAGCTGTACGACGACAACGGCAAGCCACTGGCCAAGCTGCATCATTTGCGTCAGCAGATCATCAAGACCGACGGCAAGCCGAACTTCTGCCTCGCCGACTTCGTCGCACCGAAGGACAGCGAAGTGACCGACTACGTCGGCGGTTTCATCACCACGGCCGGTATCGGCGCCGAAGAAGTCGCCAAGGCCTATCAGGACGCGGGCGACGACTACAACTCGATCATGGTCAAGGCGCTGGCCGACCGTCTGGCCGAGGCGTGCGCCGAGTGGCTGCACCAGCAGGTGCGCAAGGAGCACTGGGGGTACGCCAAGGATGAAACGCTCGACAACGATGCGCTGATCAAAGAGCAATACCGCGGCATCCGCCCGGCCCCCGGCTACCCGGCCTGCCCGGACCACACCGAGAAGGCTGCGCTGTTTACCCTGCTCGATCCCGAAGCGGCCGAAATGCGCGCCGGACGCAGCGGTGTGTTCCTGACCGAACACTACGCGATGTTCCCGGCGGCGGCGGTCAGCGGCTGGTACTTCGCCCATCCGCAGGCGCAGTATTTTGCCGTGGGCAAGATCGACAAGGACCAGGTGCAAAGCTACACCGCGCGCAAGGGCCAGGACCTGAGCGTGACCGAACGCTGGCTGGCGCCGAATCTGGGTTACGACAGCTGAGGCGAAGGCCCGGGAAATCGGGGGACATACATCGCTCCTGTAGTTGAAGCGGCAGCACATCATCCGCGCCGACCCGTGCAGCGGTACATCGTTATCGGATCGCGAGAGCGTTGTTACCTCGCGTCTGGGACTGTGACGGGCGGTTATTTGACTATGCTGATCAGGAACGACTTCGTGGAGAGGGATATATGGACGATCCAGGCGACAACAAACCGCCGACCCTGTGGCAGATGCTGCACAGCGTGATGGCAGCCGCGTTCGGGGTGCAGAGCGGCAAGAACCGCGAAAGGGATTTCACCCACGGCAAGCCCAGCCATTTCGTCATTCTGGGGGTCTTGTTCACAGCCCTGTTCGGCGTGACGCTGTTTGCCATCGTCAAACTGGTGCTGTATCTGGCCGGGGTTTGAGACCTGCATGAAAAAACTCCGGGCCATGACTGAACGATCGAGCCTTGTAACTGGCGAACCACCGGCTACAGGCTTGCGGTCAGGCCCGGCGTTTCACTTACTGATGACTGACCCAGAATACCGCTGTCCCTACGACGAGAATGATCAGGAACAGGATGGCCCACGCATCGACACTGCTGTCGCTCTTTCTTGCCTTGGTCGGATTGCTCATTGCATCGCCTCTTGTCGGTTTTATCGGTGATTGCAGAAAGACTCGACCACAGTTAAGACGAAGATTGTCCGCACGACAAATGTGGATTAGTTGACGGCGATTCTCGTTAGGCGATTTGGTTCTTTACATATACTCAAACATCACTTTTGCGCATAACTGCAAACGGGTATATTGCCCCGGCTCCGTCAGGGAGTGCGCGGCCGTGCGCGCAGAATTGCAGAGGCACAATCGGACTCCAGCAAGCGAAAACGCAGCGTTTTCCGAGTAGCCCAAAGCCTGAGAACAGGACTTATATGTACGTATACGACGAGTACGATCAGCGGATCATCGAGGACCGCGTCAAGCAGTTCCGTGATCAGACCCGACGCTATCTGGCAGGTGAGCTGAGCGAAGAAGAGTTCCGCCCCCTGCGCCTGCAAAATGGCCTGTACATCCAGCGTTTCGCGCCGATGTTGCGCGTGGCCGTGCCGTACGGCCAACTGACCTCGCGTCAGGTGCGCATGATGGCCAAGATTGCCCGCGACTACGACAAGGGCTACGCCCACATCAGTACGCGGCAGAACGTGCAGTTCAACTGGCCGGCGGTCGAAGACATTCCGGACATTCTGGCTGAACTGGCCACCGTGCAGATGCACGCCATCCAGACCAGCGGCAACTGCCTGCGCAACGTCACCACCGATCAGTTCGCCGGTGTCGCCGCTGACGAAGTGATCGACCCGCGCCCCTGGTGCGAAATCATTCGCCAGTGGACCACGTTCCACCCGGAATTCGCTTACCTGCCGCGCAAATTCAAGATCGCCGTCAACGGTTCGACCACCGACCGTGCCGCCATTGAAGTCCATGACATCGGCCTTGAGCCGGTGTACAGCGCCGCTGGCGAACTGGGCTTCCGCGTGCTGGTCGGCGGTGGCCTCGGTCGTACGCCGGTCGTTGGCGCCTTCATCAACGAGTTCCTGCCGTGGCAGGACCTGTTGAGCTATCTCGACGCCATCCTGCGGGTCTACAACCGCTACGGCCGTCGTGACAACAAGTACAAGGCGCGGATCAAGATCCTCGTCAAGGCGCTCACGCCTGAAGTGTTCGCACAGAAAGTCGATGCGGAAATGGAGCACCTGCGCGGTGGCCAGACCACGTTGACCGAAGCTGAACTGCAGCGCGTCGCCAAGCACTTTGTCGATCCTGACTACAAGGCGCTGGACAACCAGACCGCGCAACTGGCCGATCTGGACAAAGAGCATCCGGGTTTCGCCCGCTGGCGCAGCCGCAACACCCTGGCCCACAAGAAGCCGGGTTACGTGGCCGTGACCTTGTCGCTGAAGCCGACCGGCGTGGCGCCAGGCGACATCACCGACAAGCAACTCGATGCCGTCGCCGACCTGGCCGAGCGCTACAGCTTCGGTCAGCTGCGCACCTCCCACGAGCAGAACATCATTCTCGCCGACGTCGAGCAGAGCCAGTTGTTCACCCTGTGGGGTGAATTGCGCGAGCAAGGTTTCGCTACGCCGAACATCGGCTTGCTGACCGATATCATCTGCTGCCCTGGCGGTGATTTCTGCTCGCTGGCCAACGCCAAGTCGATCCCGATTGCCGAATCGATCCAGCGCCGTTTCGACGACCTGGACTACCTGTTCGATATCGGTGAACTGGACCTGAACATCTCCGGTTGCATGAACGCCTGTGGTCACCACCACGTCGGTCACATCGGCATCCTCGGCGTGGACAAGAAAGGCGAAGAGTTCTATCAGGTGTCCCTCGGCGGCAGCGCCAGCCGTGACGCGAGCCTGGGCAAGATCCTTGGCCCGTCCTTCGCTCAGGACGCCATGCCTGACGTGATTTCGAAGCTGATCGACGTGTACGTTGAACAACGTACCGAAGACGAGCGCTTCATCGACACCTATCAGCGTATTGGCATCGACCTCTTCAAGGAACGCGTCTATGCAGCGAATCATTAAGAACAACGAAGTCGTCGACGAAACCTGGCACCTGCTGCCCAAGGATTTCAACATCGACGAGATCAGCAACTGCGACGACCTGATCGTTCCACTGCAACTGTGGCGCGAGCACAGCCGCATGCTCAAGGCCCGCGACGGCGGTCTGGGGGTCTGGCTGGACGCTGACGAAGAAGCCGAAGAGATCGGTGAGGACGTCAATGAGTTTCAGGTGATTGCCCTGAACTTCCCGGCTTTCACCGACGGCCGCAGTTACTCCAACGCACGCCTGTTGCGTGACCGCTATGGCTTCAAAGGCGAACTGCGGGCGATTGGCGACGTGCTGCGCGATCAACTGTTCTACATGCATCGCTGCGGTTTCGACGCCTTTGCCATCCGCGCCGACAAAGACCCGTACGAAGCACTGGAAGGTCTCAAGGACTTCTCGGTGACCTACCAGGCCGCGACGGACGAACCGCTGCCGTTGTTCCGTCGCCGTTAAGCCTCACGGCTTTTGCTGCGCACACAAAAACGCCGGTCATGTGACCGGCGTTTTTTTATGCCTGTTGAATTACCAGAAGCGTTGCTGCGTGAGGCGGCTCCACCAGCTCAGCAGTACGCGATCGACTGAGCCGCTGGCGGCCATGCCGATACGTTCCTGCAGGCTTTTACGCTCGGCGTAGTGCAGGTGGTAAACCTCGGCCTTTTTCGCCCGATCTGCCAGGTATTCGTCGCTGGTCTTCAGTTCGTCGACCAGTTGTTTGTCCAGCGCCGCGATGCCGAGCCAGACTTCACCGGTTGCCACATCATCAATCGCCAGTTGCGGGCGATAGCGTGCGACGAAGTTTTTGAACAGCTGATGGGTAATGTCCAGGTCTTCCTGGAATTTCTCCCGGCCCTTTTCGGTGTTTTCGCCAAACACGGTCAAGGTGCGCTTGTACTCACCGGCAGTCAGCACTTCGAAGTCGATATCGTGCTTCTTGAGCAGGCGATTGACGTTGGGCAACTGCGCGACCACACCGATCGAGCCGAGAATCGCGAACGGTGCACTGATGATCTTCTCGCCGATGCAGGCCATCATGTAGCCGCCGCTCGCCGCAACCTTATCGATGCACACGGTCAACGGCACGCCTGCTTCACGGATGCGCGCCAGTTGCGACGAAGCCAGGCCGTAGCTGTGCACCATGCCGCCGCCGCTTTCCAGGCGCAGGACCACTTCGTCCTTCGGTGTGGCGAGGGTCAGCAACGCGGTGATCTCGTGGCGCAGGCTTTCGGTAGCAGAGGCCTTGATATCGCCATCGAAATCGAGCACGAACACCCGCGATTTCTTCTCGGGTTTGTTCTTTTGTTTCTTCTCGCCTTTCTCGGATTTCGCCTCGCTCTTGCGCAACGCCTTGAGCTGATCGTTGTCGAGCAATGTCTGCTCCAGACGCTCACGCAGACCTTTGTAGAAATCGTTGAGCTTGCTGACCTGCAATTGCCCCGCCGACTTGCGCCGGCCCTTGCTGCGCAATGCAGCAAAGCTGGCCAGCACCACCAGAATGGCAATCACCAGCGTGACAGTCTTGGCCAGAAAGCTGGCGTATTCGGTGAAAAACTCCACAGAGACTCCTTAGAACAATGCGTGGTTATACGGCACACGCGGAATGGCCCCAGCATACCCATGCGCCGCCTTGTCGACCAGCCGTGAAACCTCCGGCAACACCCCTGTAACGGGCATTTCAAACAAGCGTATGTTTTTTCATTGACAGCTACTCGCCATCCTCATAACCTCGCCAAACCTTCAACGTACCGGGAAGACGCGGACGTGGGCAGCATCTATTTGATTCGACATGGCCAGGCCTCCTTCGGTGCAGACGACTATGACGTGCTGTCGCCGACCGGTGTCCGCCAGGCGGAAATACTCGGTCAGCACCTCGCTGAACTGGGGATTCGCTTCGATCGCTGCCTCGCCGGTGACCTGCGCCGTCAGCAACACACGGCCACCAGCGCCCTTGAGCAATTCAGCGCCCAAGGCCTGCCGGTGCCGATTCTCGAAACCGATTCCGCGTTCAATGAATTTGATGCCGACGCAGTGATCCGCGCCCTGCTCCCGGCGATGCTGCCGCAAGAACCGGAAGCGCTCGATATCCTGCGCAACGCCGCGCAAAACCGTGGCGAATTCCAGCGCATCTTCGCCCTGATCATCGAGCGCTGGCTGGCCGGTACGTACGACACGCCGGGCCTGGAGAGCTGGCTGGGTTTCGTTGAACGTGTCCAGGCCGGACTGCATCGGATTCTTGATCTGGCGGAAAAACACCAGACCATCGCCGTGTTCACTTCCGGCGGCACCATCACCGCCCTGCTCCACCTCATTACGCAAATGCCTGCGAAACAGGCCTTTGAACTGAACTGGCAAATCGTCAACACCTCGCTCAACCAGCTGAAGTTCCGCGGTCGCGAGGTGGCTCTGGCTTCCTTCAACAGTCATGCGCATCTGCAACTGCTGAAGGCTCCGGAACTCATCACGTTTCGCTGAGTACCGGACAACTGTGACCCTTGCTGTAACACCAGCACCATTACCCAAGAAAGGATCGAACCATGACCTCCGTAGCTGATGCCGTAAAAGCAATGCAAGCCAAGTTCAACCCAGCCGCCGCTGCCGGTCTGGATCTGGTCTTCGGTTTCAACATCACCGACGAAGACAAGCAGTACGCACTGATCGTCAAGGACGGTACTTGCGACATCCAGGAAGGCGAAAACCCGGATGCCAACTGCACGCTGGTACTCGACAGCCAGACCCTGAAAGACATCGTCAGCGGCGAAACCGACGGCATGCAAGCCTTCATGGGCGGCAAGCTGCGCGTTGAAGGCGACATGATGCTGTCGATGAAACTGTCCGAGCTGTTCCCTTCGTAAGAAGCGGCTTGGTTATCTGCAAATCCCGTCCTTGTGGCGGGATTTGTCGTTTCAGCGCCAAGCTTTAGTCTGACAGTTGAGCGTCTGCTCAGCTTGCCGCCAAATCCTTCAATAACCGCGTATCCAGACCAAACCGCTCCTGCGAAATCATCCTGAATTGCCCCTCCGCCAGTTCGCAGCTCACCAGCAAGTTCCAGGAATGGCGGGTTGCCACCGAGGGCACCAGTACGAACGGGTGCTCGGCCAACAAGGCGTCGGCGAATCGGCGCTGGTTGGGCGAGGTTTTCATCGGGTGCAGCCAATGCGGATTGGGCACTTCTTCCGGTTGCACGATTCTGACGCTGGCTTCGTGGATGACCTCAAAGCAGGTCAATACATGAGGCTCCTCGTCCAGCGCATCGAACCCGCCATGGGCGGCCACTTCGAGGATGGCCGTGGAGGGGTCGACTGACGCATAAACCACGCGTCGCCCGGGTGTATTCCAGCGGCCGCCACGGCGATTGGAACCCAGGCCGCGATCCCACGTATCGCTGTACATCTCGAGATCCAGTCGCCAGGCGTACCAGCGTTCATCCCAGGGCAAGGGATTCATTGATAAACCCCGTATTTGATCTGGTTCAGATACTCCTCGACCATACTGAAGCCCAATGCGTGACCGACCAGATCGAGGGGTACATGGCCATAGAAATAGGTAGCCGATTGTTGCAGCCACGACTCGGCCTTCGCCTGGCGTGCGAACACTTCGGTGGCCAGTTCCAGCGCTGCGGCATATTGGTACGCGATGATGCTCTGCGGCGTGTCGAGGCGCACCGGTTTGTTCTCTTTGATCAGGCGCCGCACAGTTCTCACGGACCTGCCAGTGATACGTTTGACCAGATCGCCACGCTGGTAGAGCTCGCTGGTGGCGAGCATGTTGATGACGTCGTGCAATTCAAATCCTTCGGTTGTGCAACGGAGGATCAGCATCGGGTCGTCGCCTGTGTCCTGCCCTCGCAGCAACAATTCGACGGGCTTGCCCTCGAGCTTCTTCAAACCCGTAAGCCGGGGCGCTTTGGCGGCGGGCATGGCGACGTCCTCCGAGGGGCATCTGGCGCGATCGTCGCGCCAGTAATGGCGAGGGGAGTAAGCAGGCGTATGGTTTTCAATCAATGGGATTCGCATGATTCCGTCCTTTGTCTGGGTGCAGCGCGATCGGTGCGCTCAATGACTTCAATGTCGAGACTGATGCTATAGGTCAGGCGTCCGACGACCAACCTGAAAGAGTCGTCAGAAATATCCCCCCATCTGCTGGAAACAGGCACGTTTCCGTAGGACCTGAACGAAACACCCAAAAAAACTCTGGCTGACAGAACCTTGACCCGGGTCACTGGTGCACGTGCTAGCACTGATTACTCTTGCGGCTCCATCGAAGGCCAGGGAAGGCTCACCGGGAGCCTGCGGCCCGATCTCGTTCAAGGAAGAAATCACCATGCGTTCACTCAAGATCATTCTGCTGTCGTCCGCGTTTAACGGTCTGACCCAGCGCGCCTGGCTGGAGCTGCGCCAGGCCGGACACTCGCCAAGCGTGGTGCTGTTTACCGATGAAGCATCGGTATGCGAGCAGATTGAGCACAGCGGCGCGGATCTGGTGATCTGCCCGTTCCTCAAGGACCGCGTGCCACGCACGCTATGGAGCAATGCCAAACGTCCGGTGGTGATCATTCACCCCGGCATCGTCGGCGACCGCGGCGCCAGCGCTCTGGACTGGGCGATCAGCCATGAACTGCCGAGCTGGGGCGTGACTGCGCTGCAAGCGGTCGAGGAAATGGACGCCGGGCCGGTATGGGCCACCTGCGAATTCAACCTGCCCTCTGGTCTGCGCAAATCCGAGTTGTACAACGGCCGGGTGAGTGATGCGGCGATTCGCTGCATACGCGAGGTGGTGGAAAGATTCGTCGAAGGCTTCGTACCGGTAGCGTTGGATTACGCCGATGCCAGCGTGCGCGGCCGCTTGCAGCCAAACATGAGACAGGTCGACCGCAGTTTCAGCTGGCACGATTGCGCACGCTTCATCAAACGCTGTATCGATGCCGCCGACGGCCAGCCCGGCGTATTGTCGAGCCTGGCCGGCGGTCAGTACTACGTCTATGACGCACACCTCGACTCGCGCAGCGGCGTGCCCGGTGAAATTCTCGCCGTGCACGACGACGCTGTGCTGGTGGCCGCCGGCGATCAAAGCTTGTGGATCGGCGCACTGCGGCACAAACCGCAACCAGGCGAGGAAACCTTCAAGCGCCCGGCGCGGCATGTGCTGAGCAGGCAACTGATCGGTGTGCCGGTGCTGGACTGGTCGATTGCGACACAGCCGTTCTGCGACGAGGCGTATCAGCCGCTGCGCTATCGCGAGTCCGGCAATGTCGGCGAGCTGACGTTTGAGTTCTACAACGGCGCGATGAGCACCGAACAATGCCAACGCATGGTTGCCGCGCTGCGCTGGGCCAAGTCGCGCGATACTCAAGTGCTGCTGATCAAGGGCGGGCGCGGCAGTTTTTCCAATGGCGTGCATTTGAATGTGATCCAGGCTGCGCAGGATCCCGGTGCCGAAGCCTGGGCCAATATTCAGGCGATCGACGATGTCTGCGAAGAACTGCTGACAGCCCGGCAACTGGTGATCAGTGGTGTCACCGGCAATGCCGGCGCCGGCGGCGTGATGCTCGCGCTGGCGGCCGATATCGTTTTTGCTCGCGCCGATATCGTCTTCAATCCGCACTATAAAAGCATGGGGTTGTACGGTTCCGAGTTCTGGACCTACAGCCTGCCCCGCGCCGTCGGCCCAGCCATCGCCGAGCAACTCACTCAGGCTTGTCTGCCGCTGAGCGCAATGCAGGCGTGGCAACTGGGCATGGTGCAGGAAGTCGGCCCGCGCTGCCCGGACGAGTTTGCCCTGTGGTTGCTGCAACGGGCCAACGCGGCGTTGAGCGACCAGGCTTATGCGCCGGTGCGCGAACGCAAGGCGCGGGTTGATCGCGGATTGATCCGCGAATGCCGGGAGAACGAGCTGCGGGAAATGCAGCAAGACATGCTGCACAACCGCAATCAGTTCGCCGAGAAGTGCCGCAACTTCGTCTACAAGCGCAAGGTTTGCGGCACGCCGGCGCGGTTGGTCGAGGGTTGGGCGCGGGTGCGTTCGGTTGAGCTGGCGGGATGACTTCTGGTTGACCGCACGGGCCTCTTCGCGAGCAGGCTCGCTCCCACAGGGTTCGGTTGTGAGCTGGTAATTCATGGTCGCCAGAGACACCTGTGGGAGCGAGCCTGCTCGCGAAGAACGATGACGCGGTATCAAGTCGGCACTTACAATGCGCCTTCTCAAAATACCGGCCCCCCCATGGACATCGACCTCGCCCGCACCTTTCTGGAAATTGTCCGCCATGGCAGCCTCGCCGCGGCGGCGCAGAAGTTGTTCGTCACGCAGACGGCAATTACCGCTCGGGTACAGAAACTGGAAAGCCAGCTCGGCAGCACGCTGTTCGTGCGCAATCGCGCCGGGGCGAAACTGACGCCCAATGGCGAGGCCTTCGTGATTTATGCCAACCAACTGGTGCAGACCTGGGAGGCCGCACGCCGCGACCTGCCGCTGCCTGAGGGCTATCACAACGTGCTGCACATTGGCGGCGAAGTCAGCTTGTGCAACCCGTTGATGTTGAGCTGGGCGGCGGAACTGCGCGAGAAGATTCCCGGTCACGCCTTGCGCATGGAAATCCGCGACGGTGAAAACCTGCTGCGCCAGCTCGAACTCGGCGTGCTCGACGCAGCGCTGGTCTATCAACCGGAATACTGGCCGGGCCTGCAGGTCGAGCAAGTGCTGGAGGAAAAACTGATCCTGGTGCGCGCCCCGGATCGCCCGGATCCCTATGTGTACATCGACTGGGGCCCGGATTTCCGCCGTCAGCACGACGCCGCGCTGCCGGAAAAAGCCAAAGCGCCGTTGAGCTTCAATCTCGGCCCGCTGGCCCTGCAATACATTCTCGAACACGGCGGCAGCGGCTACTTCCGCACTCGCGTGGTGCGCACCTATCTGGAGACTGGCGCGCTCGAGGCGGTGACCAAGGCCCCGGAATTCGGCTACCCGACCTACCTCGTGTATTCACGCGACCGGGATTCGGCAACCCTGCAGCACGCCTTCGATCTGCTGCGTGAAGTGATCCGCACCGATGACGACTGGTCGCAGCGCTGGAACCCGTTGAGCTGACACGACCGCTTTACACCGGATGATGGCGCAACTGCCGTTGACGTCAGTCCTGCACTTACGGCCGGATCGGCTACGCTGCCGGGTATAACCACAATACCCGCAGGTGAGGCAGTGAGGCAGACCACCGAGATGTTCCGCGAGCGCTATCGCGCGGCCGTCCATCCACGCTACAACCCGTGGCTGCATGGCGGGTTTGTGCTGGTGTTTGGCATGCTGGCGATCGCCGGGTTCTGGAGTAGCGTGCAACAGGTCAGCCCGCTGGAATGGCTGACGGTGCCGCTGACCCTGCTGCTGTTCAACTTCGGCGTGTACATGGTTCATCGCCATCTGGGTCACCACAAGAAGTCCTTGGCGAAAATGTTCTATGCCCGCCATGCCGGTGATCACCACAGTTTTTTTACCCCGGGCCACATGAGCTACGACAGCGCGCGCGACTGGCGGGTGATTCTGTTTCCAGCCTGGCTGATCGTGATCCATACGCTGCTGATCACCCTGCCGCTGTGGTGGCTGCTGGCACTGGCCAACGCCAACATCGCCGGGTTGTTCGGTGGCTGCATGGTGCTCGGCTACCTGACCTATGAAGTGTTCCATGCGTGCGAGCATCTACCGCCGCAAAATCTTCTGACGCGCCTGCCATGGATTCGCCAGATGCGCCGCCTGCATGAACTGCACCACCGCCGCGAGCACATGCAGGCGCGTAATTTCAACATCGTCGTGCCGTTGATGGATTACTGGTTCGGCACCCTTTACCGAGAACCTGAAGCCCCTCTTTCGAATCACTCGAGAATGCCCATGACCCGCATGCAGCACCAGATCGATATCGCTGGCGAACCCGTTGCTGTCCTCGCCTATGCCGCCAATGTCAGTCGCTGGCCGGAGTGGCATCCCTCCTCGCTGAAAATCGACGGTGCTCAAGGTCCGCTGCATGCCGGTTCGCGATTTGAAGAAGACATCAACGCTGGCGGGCGCAGCGGTCATTTGCGCTGGGAAGTCACTGAGTACCTGCCCGGCCGCCGCTGGTGCGCGCGGGCGCAGAGTGACGAGGGACTGTCGTTGAATCTGACTTATGAATGCAGCGCCGAAGCGGGTGCCACGCGATTCGTGCGCACGCTGGATTACCGTTTTGCAGGTTTCGCCTTGCGCGTTGCCAATCGCCTGCTGCTCAAGCGGCGCATCGAGCGAGAGTCCGCCGCGTCGCTGCTGGCGTTGCGCGACATGGCCACGCAGTACCTGACCTCAGTGAGGGCGCGCGCGTGAAGCTACGGCATGGATTGTCATTGCTGATCGTCATCGTCATCGGTTTTCTGTTGTTGCTGCCGACCCGCGTCGAACCACAAGCGTGGACCCCGCCGCGAGCACCGTCGCTGACGGAAGGTATCTACGCCGAAAACCACACCCTCAAAGGCGCGGTAAAAGTCGGGCCGAGTGATATCGAAGGGCCGGAGGCGTTGCTGCTGGAGGATGATTACCTCATCACCGGGCTGCACGACGGTCGATTGATCCGCACCAGCCTCGACGGCCAGGAGCGCAAGGTGCTGGCTGACACGGGCGGACGTCCGCTGGGCCTGGCGCGGCATCCCAACGGATTGCTGGTGATCGCCGATGCGCTCAAGGGTTTGCTCTCGCTTGATGCGCAAGGCCGGCTGATTCCTTTGAGCACTGAGGCCAACGGCGTGGCCTTTGGTTTCACCGATGACGTGGCGATCGACAAGTCCGGGCACTATGCGTACTTCAGCGATGCTTCCAGTCGCTGGGGCTACGGCCACGATGGCGAGGCGATCATCGAGCACGGCGCCGACGGGCGTTTACTGCGCTATGACTTTCAGACGGGCAAGACCAGTGTGCTGCTGGACCAGTTGCAGTTTGCCAACGGCGTCACGCTCGGCCCGGATGAGGCCTACGTGCTGGTCAATGAAACCGGCGCTTATCGCATCAGCCGCTTCTGGCTGAGCGGACCGCAAGCCGGCACCCATGATGTGTTCATCGACAATCTGCCGGGGCTGCCGGATAACCTCTCGTTTAACGGCAGCAATCGTTTCTGGGTGGCGTTGTACGCGCCGCGCAATGCCTTGCTTGATGGCACCGCTGGATATCCGTTCCTGCGCAAGATCATCGTCCGAGCGCTGACCGTGCTGCCACAACCGGTGGAAAAACGCGCTTTTGTGTTAGGGCTGGATCTGCAGGGCAAGGTGATCGCCAACCTGCAGGACGCAAGCAGCGGCAATTATTCGCCGATTACCACGGTGCGTGAATATGGCCAGTGGCTGTATTTCGGTTCGCTGAAAGCACAGAACATGGCGCGGTTGGCGCTGGATGTGGCGCTGGAATGAATGCCACGGGCTCGCGCCCACAAGGCGTTTGCAGTCATCACTTTTGTCTGAGCGTTTGCACCGGCGTGAAAAAGCACCCGCAGGTGCCTTTTCATCAAGTATTCAGCGCGAGAACGACGCCCGTGCCGAATGCAGTTTTTTATAGCTCTCGATCAAACGCAAATGCCGGTCCAGCCCTTCCAGTTTCATACTGGTCGGCGTCAAACCGTAGAAACGCACACTGCCGTTGACCGAGCCAATGGCTGCGTCCATGCGCTCATCACCGAACATGCGGCGGAAGTTGGCTTCATAGTCTTCAAGCTGCAGATCTTCGTCCAGCTCCATCTCCAGCACGACGTTGACCGCTTGGTAGAACAAGCCGCGTTCAACGGTGTTGTCGTTATATTGCAGAAAGGCTTCGACCAGGTCCTTGGCTTGTTCGTACTTCTGCAGGGCGAGGTAGATCAGCAGGCGCAGTTCGAGAATCGTCAGTTTGCCCCACGGCGTGTTGTCGTCGAACTCGATGCCGATCAGCGTGGTGATGTCGGTGTAGTCGTCCTGTTCGCTGTTTTCCAGACCTTGGGCGAGGTTGCGCAGGCCGACTTTGCTCAGGTTGTGCAGGTTGAGAATGTCGGCGCGAAATTGCAGGGCTTTGTTGGTATTGTCCCAGATCAGGTCTTCGATCGGGTAGATCTCCGAATAGTCCGGCACGAGTATGCGGCAGGCCTTGGCGCCGATGTGCTCGTAGACTGCCATGTAGACTTCCTTGCCCATGTCTTCAAGGATGCCGAACAGCGTCGCGGCTTCTTCGGCGTTGGAGTTTTCACCCTGGCCGGAGAAGTCCCACTCGACGAACTCGAAGTCGGGTCTGGCACTGAAGAACCGCCACGACACCACACCGCTGGAATCGATGAAGTGCTCGACAAAATTGTTCGGCTCGGTGACCGCCTGACCGGAGAACGTTGGCTGCGGCAGGTCGTTCAAGCCCTCGAAACTACGGCCCTGAAGCAATTCGGTCAGGCTGCGTTCCAGCGCCACTTCCAGGCTCGGGTGCGCGCCAAACGAGGCGAACACACCACCGGTGCGCGGGTTCATCAGGGTCACGCACATCACCGGAAATTCGCCGCCCAGCGAGGCATCCTTGACCAGCACCGGAAAGCCCTGTTCTTCCAGACCTTTGATACCGGCGAGGATGCTCGGGTATTTTTCCAGCACTTGTTGCGGCACGTCCGGCAGGGCCATTTCACCTTCGAGGATTTCGCGCTTCACCGCCCGCTCGAAAATCTCCGACAGGCACTGCACCTGGGCTTCGGCCAGCGTATTGCCGGCGCTCATGCCGTTGCTCAGGTAAAGGTTTTCGATCAGGTTCGACGGGAAGTACACCACTTCGTTATCGGACTGACGCACGAACGGCAGCGAACAGATGCCACGCTGGGTGTTGCCGGAGTTGGTATCGAACAGGTGCGAGCCGCGCAGTTCGCCGTCGCGGTTGTAGATCTTCAAGGTGTAGTCGTCGAGGATCTCGCTCGGCAACTCGTCTTTTGCGCCCGGTTTGAACCATTTTTCGTCCGGGTAATGCACGAACTCGGCGTTGGCGATCTCTTCGCCCCAGAACTGATCGTTGTAGAAGAAGTTGCAGTTCAGCCGTTCGATGAACTCGCCCAGCGCCGAGGCCAGCGCGCCCTCCTTCGTGGCACCCTTGCCGTTGGTGAAACACATCGGCGAATGCGCATCGCGGATGTGCAGCGACCAGACATTGGGGACGATATTGCGCCACGAGGCGATTTCGATCTTCATGCCCAGATCGGCGAGGATGCCCGACATGTTGGCAATGGTCTGCTCCAGCGGCAGGTCTTTGCCGGCGATGTAGGTGCCCGCCTCAGAACCCGCATGCGGCATCAGCAAGGCCTGAGCATCGGCGTCGAGGTTGTCGACTTCTTCGATGATGAATTCCGGGCCGGTTTGCACGACCTTCTTTACGGTGCAACGGTCGATCGAACGCAGGATGCCCTGGCGGTCCTTGTCGGAAATGTCCGCCGGCAATTCGACCTGGATCTTGAAGATCTGGTTGTAGCGGTTTTCCGGGTCGACGATGTTGTTCTGCGACAGGCGAATGTTTTCCGTGGGGATATTGCGCGTGTCGCAGTACAACTTTACGAAGTAAGCCGCACACAACGCCGACGAGGCCAGAAAGTAATCGAACGGCCCCGGTGCCGAGCCATCACCCTTGTAGCGGATGGGCTGATCGGCGATCACCGTGAAGTCGTCGAACTTGGCTTCAAGTCGAAGGTTGTCGAGAAAGTTGACCTTGATTTCCATGCGGGATTACCAGAATACGGCTAAACGAATGGCCGCCATTATCCGGCTTTTGCGCGCGATGTCTTGTGCTTTCGGGATTCGCCGCCGGCCGGCGACACTGGCGATTTTGGCAAATTCGCTACACTTCCAGGCAACGCGTCGTCATCCATGACAACAATCTGAACAATGTGCCCGCGCCGTTGTTCTAGATTCAGAAGACACCGGATCAAGGACGAGCACATGGCCGTTTCTGCTTCTGCGCAACCTCTGCCGATTCCGCAACGTGCGGTCACCCGCCGCTTGGCCATTGCGGTCGGCGCATTGTTTGTTGTCGGGGTCATCGCCGCCATCAGTGCCCTGCTCGGCATCGCCAGCCAGCTCGATGAGAAAGACGTCGAACAGAACCGGTTCTACTCGGCGCGAGCGCTGGAAAACCGTATTACCGCCACCAAGAACTACATCACCAGCTACGCCTACTGGACCACGGCGTATGAACATTTGAGCGGGCCAGTGGACACCGAGTGGGCCTATGCCGAACAGAACATGGGCAAAACCATGTTCACCAGTGACGGCTATGACGGCGTCTTCGTGATCGATCGCAATCGCACCAAATACTCGGTGATTCGCGGGCAAATGGTCGAGACAGACCTTGCCGAGGTGTTGCAGGTGCCGGCCGCCGTGCTGTTGGAAAAGGCGCTGAGCCAACCCGATCTGACCAAACCGGTCGCCACCTATTCCCTGTTCGAAGGCTGGCCTGCATTGATCACGGCCGCCCCGATCATACCCAACGATGAACGCCCGCTCGACGAACTGCGAAACAACTCGGTCCTTGTGTTCGTCGACAAACTGACCCCGACCAAGCTGCGCAAGATCGGCAGCGGTTACGGCCTGACCAACCTGACACTGGCCCCGGACGACAGCATCGAAAGCACTCAGCCAAGAGTGCCGCTCGACAGCACCGGTTACAGCCTGGTTGCCGACCTCGAACGTCCTGGCCAGCAGTTGCTGTGGTCGTTGGTCCCGCCACTTGGCGCGACGCTGGTGGTGCTGATGCTGTTGACTGCGTATTTTTTCCGCCACGCCTTGCGCTCATCGCAGTACGTCGATAACAGCATTGAAGCGATGCAGGCCTCAAACCTTGCGCTGGAGAGCGCCAACCATGCCCTCGAAGCCAGTGAAGAACGCTTTCGCGCGGTGGCCGAGGCGGCCTCGGACTGGATCTGGGAAGTCGACCGCGATTTGTTGCTGACTTACCTGTCGGCACGCTTCAGCGAGGTCACCGGTTATCCGCAGACCTTGTGGCTGGGCCAGCACATCGGCGAATTGCTGACCTGTGACACGACACCACTGGAGTTGTGGCTGCGCAAGCTCAGCGAAGAAACCAGCAGCAGCGATTTGCGCTGCACCTATCGCGATCACTCCGGACAACCGCGCCACTGTCGGCTGTCCGCACGGCCAATCTTCCATCAGCAAAATGTCGTCGGCTATCGCGGCACCGCCAGCGACATCACCGACGAAGTGGCGGCCCACGCGCAGATCCAGCACTTGTCGATGCACGATGCCCTGACCGGCCTGCCCAACCGCAACAAACTCGCGCGTTATCTGGATGAAGCCCTGTTGCTCAAGGAACACGCGCCGCCGCTGTCGCTGCTGATGATCGACCTCGATAATTTCAAGCCTATCAACGACTCACTCGGCCATCCGGCCGGCGATGCGGTGTTGCAGGAAGTCGCCGTGCGCCTGCGTGAATGCACGCGCGAAGATGACCTCGTCGCGCGCCTGGGGGGCGATGAGTTCATCGTCGTGCTTAACGGCATGGACACGCATCACGAGATCGACAAATTCTGTACACGGCTGATCGGCAGCCTGCATCAGCCAGTCCTGTTCGAAGAACATCCGCTGCACATCGGCGCCAGTGTCGGTATCGCTCTCAGTCGGAGGCACGGCTATGTACCGAGTGATCTGATTCGTTATGCCGACATCGCGCTGTATCAGGCCAAATCCGACGGCAAGAACACCTGGTGCTACTTCGAAGCACACATGAGCGATCAGATTCAGACGCGTCGGCAGATGGAAGACGACATGCGCCACGCGCTCAAGCACAACGAATTCATCCTGCATTACCAGCCGCGCTACAAGGTCGATGGCAAGCAGATCGTCTCGGTGGAAGCGCTGGTGCGCTGGCAGCATCCGACCAAGGGTTTGCTCGGCCCGGACGTGTTCATCCCGCTGGCCGAGCAGACCGATCTCATCGTGCCCCTCGGGCGCTGGGTGTTGCGCGAAGCCTGCGAGACCGCGCTGGCATGGCCGGAGGATGTGCTGTTGTCGGTGAATCTGTCGCCGGCGCAATTCGCCGTCAGCGACGTGGTCGAGGATGTGCGCGAAGTGCTGGTTGCCACGCGCTTTCCGGCCAGTCGCCTTGAACTGGAAATTACCGAGAACGTCATGCTCAACGACACTGACGGCGCCTTGACCACCATGAACGCGCTGAAAGAACTTGGCGTGCGCCTGAACATGGACGACTTCGGCACGGGTTACTCTTCGCTCGGTTACCTGCGCGCCTATCCCTTTGATGGCATCAAGATCGACAAACGCTTCATCGCCTCGATCAGCAGCGGCACCAATGATCGCGCCGTGGTGCAGGCAATCATCGGCCTGGGCAAGGCCATGGGCCTGACGGTGACTGCCGAAGGCGTCGAGACCGAGGAACAGCTGGATATTCTCGGCGTCGACCAATGCAACGAGGTCCAAGGCTATTTCATGAGTCGACCGATCGATAAAATCGCGTTTGCCGAGTTGTTGCAGGCCTCGCGCCTCTCGCCAGTGAGCAGCACGACCAACAGAAAGGGCCGGGTGACCTGAGTTCAGCCCTGCCCGGCTACCCGCACCTTGCCGCTGAAAACCTTGAAGCCGAAGGTGTTATAAGCCAGCGTCAGCGGTATCAGCACGGCAAAACCGATCAGCATGAATATCTGGCTGTTCGGGCCGGACGCTGCGGCGCTCAAGGTCAGGTCCGGCGGGATGATGTAGGGAAACAGCGCGACCAGCATCACGGCGAAGGCCAGCACGAAGACACCCAGCGCGGCGAACAACGGCAGGAAATCCCGGCGGCTGCGAAAACCCCGGGTAAAGACTAGCAATGTAATGCCGAGGAGCAACCCCGCTGGCAACCACAGCCGAATATCCAGCAAGCGTTGCGCGTATTGCGGATACAACGTGGCCGTCCACGCAACCAGCGTCAGCAGCGACAGCACCACGATCAAGGCCAGTACCCGCGCCTGGCGCGCCGAGCGCTGTTGCAATTGATCCATCGTCCGCCAATAAAGCCAGCAGGCGCCGAGCCACAGATAGCCGAGCACCAGCACCACACCGCAGAACAGCGCAAACGCACTGAGCCATTCCCGGCCATCGCCGCTGTACTGGCCGTTGTGATGCGCGACACCCTGCACCAGCGTACCGAGGACTACGCCTTGCAGGAAACCGGTCAGCAACGACGCGACCATCAACACCCCGTCGATCGCCCTTTTGCGTCTCGCATTGGACACATGGTCACGAAATTCCAGCGCCACCGCCCGCGCGATCAACGCCAGAAACATAAAAATGAAGGGTACGTACAGCGCTGGCAGCAAAATCGCGTAAGCCAGTGGAAACAACGCGAGCAACCCGCCACCACCGAGTACCAGCCAGGTCTCGTTGGCGTCCCACACCGGCAGGATCGTCACCGCCATGGCCCGGCGCTCGCGGCTGCAAGCCGTCACGCCCATAAGCATGCCGACACCCAGATCGGTGCCGTCAAGAATCACGTAGTTCATCACCGAGAACGCCAGCGCGGCGGCGCTGAGCAGGGTCAGCCAGTCAGTGTCCATGCAGCGGCGTCCTCAGGAATGCCCGGTTTCGTCGGCCAGGGTCGGTTGCGGCCCCGGCTCATCGGCTTGCGGCGGCTCACGCAGCAAGCGCAGCAACACCCACAGGCCAATCGCGAAAATCAATAGATAGAACAGCAGGATCAACCAGGTCGAACCGATCACTTGCGCACGCGATACCGACGAAAGACTCTCCGCCGTGCGCATCAAGCCGTACACCGTAAACGGTTGCCGGCCGACCTCGGTAACGATCCAGCCGCTGAGCATCGCCAGAAATCCGGCCGGGGCCAGCCACACGCAGCCGCTCAAAAACCAGCGCGTGCAGTACAAACGTCGACGCCGGCGCAGGATCAGGCTTATCACGCCCTGCGCCAGCATCAACAGGCCCAGCCCGACCATCAGGCGAAAGGCAAAGAACACCGGCGCCACGGGCGGGATGTCTTGCGGCGGGAATTCATCCAGCGCGGCGATAGTGCTGTGTAGATCATGGTGCAAATAGAGTGAGCCAACGCGCGGAATCGATACCTCCCACAGATTGCGCCGCTCGCGCATGTCCGGCCAGGCCAGCAGGCGTAACGGTTCGCCGGCGCCTGCGGGTGGTCGGGTCCAGGAACCCTCGATCGCGGCGACCTTCTGCGGCTGGACCTGCAAACTGTGCCGGCCATGCAGATCGCCGACCACGATCTGCAGCGGCATCAACATCACAATCAGCCACAGCGCCATGGAAAACTGCACGCGGGCACGGGGATTGTGCGCGGCCTTGCGCAGTTGCCAGGCGCTGACACCGGCAATGAACGTGGCGCTGCCGATGAACACGGCGAGGATCATATGCGCCAGACGATACGCAAACGACGGGTTGAATATGATCGCCCACCAGTCCTCGGCGATGAATCGGCCATCCGGGGCAATCGAATAGCCCGCCGGCGTTTGCATCCAGGAATTGGCAGAGAGAATCCAGAACGCACTGATCAGTGAACCCAGCGCCACTGCACAGGTGGCAAAAAAATGCAGTTTCGGCCCGACTTTTTTCAGGCCAAACAGCATGATGCCGAGGAAACCCGCTTCGATGAAAAACGCCGCCAGCACTTCATAGAACATCAGTGGCCCGATCACATCGCCCGCCTGCACCGCCAGCCGCGACCAGTTCAGCCCGAACTGGTATTCCAGAATCAACCCCGACGCGGTGCCCACCGCGACGTTGAGGGCGAACACTTTCAACCAATAACGATAAACATCCAGATAAACCGCGCGCCCGGTTTTCAACCACAACGCTTCCAGCACCATCAGGAAGTTGGCCAGACCGATGCTGAACGCCGCCAGCACGATGTGAAAGCTGATGGTGATTGCAAATTGGGCGCGAGCCGCCATCAGGGCAGAATCAACGGGCTCCATGCAGGCAATCAGCCGCTGAAAAACAGCGCAAGCTTGTTGCCCTCGGGATCGCGCAGGTACGCCACATAGAAGTCCGGCGTGTAGGCCTCACGGGTGCCCGGCGCGCCTTCGTCGCTGCCGCCGTTGTCGAGTCCGGCCTTGTAAATCTGGTCGACCTGCTGCCGGGATTCGGCGCGAAACGCCGGCATCATGCCGTTACCCGCGGTCGCCGGCTCGCCGTTGAACGGTTTGGCGATATGCACGCTGCCGGGTCCATTGGACTTGTCGGCCGCGCCGGGCAGATAGAAACAATCGTGTTCTTCGCGATCATGCTGATACCCCAGCGGCGTGAGGATCGCGTGATAAAAGGCCGCCGAACGTTCCACGTCATTGGCGCCAATAAACAGATAACTGAGCATGGGGATGTTCCTCCGCTGGCCATTCAACCGTGGGTTTGTTCTTCGTTATGGGTGAACAGATTGCCGGCGTCGCGCACCAGTTGCCGCCATTCCGCAGCGGTGATCAGGCCTTGTTCCTCCATCGCATCGGCGGCCCTGAGCAGTTCGTCGTAGCGCTGCTCCGGGTCAGGATCGTCCTGTGTTTGCGCCGCCAGTTCGCGCCAAGCCGCCAGTGATGCCTCTTTTTGCTGATCGAACATGGGGGTATCTCCTGAAAGACTCATCCGGTAGAAAGATTTCGCCCTGCCCAGGTTCAGGGCAGACGACGGATGGACGGTCTGTGTGAAAATCGTCAACAGCGCGGTGGGATTTGTTTATTGACCCTGCAGCGTCGATCCGCGAAGTTATTCCCCGTCCAGTGGTTGCTGCTGGCCGGGGAAAGCTCGGTTGTCATGTGTTTCCCCGCTTGTTTCCTGCGTCGCACTGTTCATCCCTGTTCGCTGGAGTTTTTCGATGCCGTCGCCCAAATCCCTGCCCGCCGCCCTGCTCGGCCTGGCCCTTGCCTGCCCGGCGCTGGCCGAGACCCAAGGTCTGGAACTGGGGCAAGTGCTGATTTCGGCGGATGAGCGCAGCGGCGCAGACGCTAGCGTCGAAGAAGCCAGGGCCCGTCTGGAACAGGTGCCCGGTGGCACCAATGTCGTCGACATGCGCCAGCCATTGCAGGGCCGCGTGGCGAGCAATCAGGATGTGCTGGCCTATCAACCGGGCGTCTATGCGCAGTCGGCAGGCAATGAAGGGGTGAAGATTTCGGTACGCGGTTCGGGCATCAACCGCGCGCCGGGGGCGCATGCCTCGGGGTTGTACACGATGCTCGATGGCTTGCCGTTGACCGGCCCCGGCGGCACGCCGTATGAATTGCTCGAGCCGTTGTGGGTCGATCACGTCGAAGTGCTGCGCGGCGCCAATGGTTTCGATCGCGGCGCGCTGGCGCTGGGTGGGGCCATCGATTACGTCAGCCACACCGGCTACACCGCGCCGAAGCTGCAAGTGCGTTATGCGACCGGCAGCCACGGCTATCAGCAGCGCCAGGTCAGTTCCGGGCAAGTGCTCGGCGACTTCGATTACTACGTGTCGCTGACCGATGCCAACGCCGACGGCTATCAAGATCACACCGCCAGCGAAAGCAAAGGCGTGATTGCCAACTTCGGCTATCGCTTCAACCCGAACCTGGAAACCCGCTTCTATATCCGCTACCGCGAAACCGACAACGACCTCGCCGGCCGCGTCACCAAGCATTCCATCGAGCATCATCCACGGGCCGCCAACCCGTCCTACGTGGCGCGGGACGACAGCCGCAAGCAACCGGGCAGCACCTTCATCGGCAACAAGACCACCTTCTACATCGACGACGATTCGAGCATCCAGACCGGCCTCGTCTATCACGACTATCCGATGGATCTGCGCGAAGGCCCGAACCGCTTGAAAGTCGCCTACACCGACGTCAGCGGCACCTTCGACTACAAGCGCCGCGACACCCTGTTCGGCATGGAAAGCCGCAGCAACGTCGGCCTGCGCGTGACCAAGCACCTGCCCAATGATGGCGCGAGCGAATTCGTGCGGGTGCCCAGTGGCAACACGGTCAGCTACGCGCCGGGCACGCGCATGCGCAACTTCACTTATCAGGGTTCGGACACCGTCCTGCATGTTGGCAATGACCTGGAAATCGCCGATGACCTGTGGCTGACCACCGGCCTTGCCGCCATTTACACCCGCCGCGAAAGCGCGGTGACCTATCCGGACAGCGGCGGCAAAACCAGCCTCAACGACTGGGACTATGCACCGCGAGTCGGCCTGCGCTACCAGATCGCCCCGGATGTACAAGTGTTCGGTAACCTCAGCCGCTCGGTCGAGGCGCCGCACCCATGGTCGCTGATCTACAGCTCCAACGTGCGTTTCCCGGCCGGCAGTGGCGCGGCCACCGGCACGCAAAAAGACCCGACCACCCTGCAAAACCAGACCGCCACCACCCTCGAACTCGGTGGCCGGGGCGACAGCGCCTTCGGCGAATGGAGCCTGGCCTGGTATTACGCGCAGGTGCGCCATGAGCTGCTTTCGGTACTGCCCGATGCCACGGCGGTCACCCCATACGAACTCAACGCCAGCCCGACCGTGCACCAGGGGATCGAAGCCAGCCTCAACAGCAAACTGTGGATGGCGGCGGATGGCCGTCAGTTGAGCCTGCGTCAGGCCTACACCTTCAGCGATTTCCACTATCGTGATGACCCGCGTTTTGGTGACAACCGTCTGCCGGGCTTGCCGATGCACTATTACCAGGGCGAGTTGCGTTATGACTGGCCGCAAGGGTTCTTTTCCGCGGTGAACACCCAACTGGTTTCGAAAGCAGCCGTGGATTACGCCAACAGCTACTACGCTGACCCCTACGCGCTGTTCGGTGCAACGCTGGGCTACAACGCACCGAAGGGTGGCTGGCAGGGCTGGGTCGATATGCGCAACCTGACCAACAAGCACTACGCGGCCACGGTCACGCCGGGGTACGACGACAAGGGGCTGGATGCAGCACGGTCGACGCCGGGTGAAGGAATGGGGGTGTATGTCGGGGTTTCGTGGAGTTTGCTCTGACCGATTGCCCTTGGAAGCAAGTACTGCGGGTTGCTCAGAGTCATTCTCGCCAAGCTGACTTTGATTTCACCCGCCTCCGATGATGGATCGTCCGATGAAATCTCGATGTCCCGAATGTGGCTATATTGCGAACAGTATTCCTCCCACCCACAAGTGCCCCGAGTGTGGAAGTTTCTCCCACGACTGGCTGATTTATGATTGGGTCAGCTTTGCTTCGATCAAGCGTCGGCATCTCGGCTATAACGGGGCAATTATTTGCCTGGCGCTCGCTGGCATGCTGACGGCCGTGTTTGTCGGGTCATCCCCAGTGCTGCCGTGGATGTTTGCCTTGCTGATCGTCCCTGCGATGATCAGCGGATGGCGTTGCCGCAGGCAGCTGAGAGACCCGTCAAAATACCAGGGACACAAGGCTGGCATTGTGTTTCCCTGGTTTAGCGGTTTCGGGGGATTGTGAAACGCACAGACAACGAGATCCGCTTCGCCCTACCCATCAAGGAAGATAACAACATTGAAAACAGCTCTGCGCCTCCTGCTTATGATTGGCGTTTCAACCAGTGCTTTGGCTGACGTCGAGCAGATCGGCTTCCAGACCACCACCTTGCCCGACCCGCACCATCAGCGCCCACTGGAGTTGGTCGTGTGGTACCCGAGCCCGACAACCGACGCGCCAGAGCTGATTGCCGACGATGTCGTGTTTGCCGGCGCCAGCGCCGTTCGCAACGCGCCTCCTGCTACAGGGGAACATCCCTTGGTGGTGTTGTCTCACGGCTATCGCGGCAACTGGAGCAATCAGATCTGGTTGGCCAGTGCGCTGGCTCATCAGGGGTACATCGTTGCTGCCATCAACCATCCTGGCAGCACGACCCATGATCGCCGCGCACAAGCAGCAGAACAGTTGTGGCAGCGACCCGTCGATGTCAGCCGGGCGATTGATGCAGTCATGACACAACCGAACAAATTCGGTGCGACCGCCAAGCGGCGGATCGCCGTCGTCGGGCATTCCCTCGGTGGCTGGACTGCGCTGGAAATCGCCGGTGCACGCTTTGACCCACAGCTGTTCGCAGGCGATTGCAAAGCCCATCCGCAGCTGTCCAGTTGCAAGGTTTACCAGACCATGAACCCCGCAAGCACTACGCCACTCAAAACAGCATTGGCCAGCGATTTGCGCGACCCTCGGGTCAGTGCTGTCGTGACCTTGGACCTTGGGCTTTCGCGCGGCATGACCGACCAGAGCCTCGCGGCTCTACCCGTGCCGGCGCTGGTGATTGCAGCGGGTGCACCCTCGCAGGATCTGCCGGCCGAGCTGGAGTCCGCCGACCTCGCCAAACGCTTGCCCGAGGCAACCAGCCGATATGTCGAGATCGGTGACGCCAGTCATTTCAGCTTTCTGCCAACCTGCAAAGCGGGGGCGGTGGAACTGTTGGAGGATGACGCACCGGGGACGGGATCATTTGCAGCGATGGCGACAACGCCCGTCCAAGGGAGGTGATTCAGCAGCAGGTAACTTCGCTGATCAGCGGTTTCCTGAAGCAAGCGGCAAGCGCCAAAGTGGAACGTTGAATAGCAGAACGGCTGGCCAGAACGGGCCTGCCGCTCTTCCTCCTTGGGCTGAACAACCGCGGCGCGCACCCAGAGCTAAAAAGTGAGGCCCGCAAACACAGGCCTCACTTGGTCAACGGACTGAATTGCTACTGTTTACAGTCTCACAGCGCTTTTTCCGCATTGTAGCCATCGGCATTTTCAAATACCCCCATGAACCCCGCGACCGTCGACTCGCGTGCCCAGTCGCGCTGAAGCTCGCAGTACAACTGCACACGGCTGATCAACCGGGCACCCGCCTGTTCCATGCGCCGTAACGCCGCTTCGTGAGCAACAACCGACGTACCGCCTACGGCATCAATCGGTATGTAGACCTCATATCCCTCCTGAATCGCATCGAGTACCGGAAAAGTCAGGCAGGCTTCGGTCCAGAGCGCGGTCATGATCAGCTTCGGTCGGCCAAGTGCCTTGACGGCTTGCTTGAACTCAGCGTCTTCCCAGCTGTTGATCGAGGTACGGTCATAGGTGGGCAAATGCCCGAGTACCGCTTGCAGTTCCGGAATCGGAGGTTTGTTGCGACCGGTCGCGACGTTGACCGTTGAATGGATGATCGGGAGGTTATAGTTGACGGCCGCTTTGGCCACACTGGTGATGTTGAACACCAGCTCGTCGCGCGGCATCGAGCGGATCGAGGACACCTGAATCGGCTGGTAATCAATAACGATCAGCGCCGAATTCACTGGCGACAACAGTTGATCGGTCAGAGGGTTGCGGATTGTCTCGCTTGCCATTTGCTGCTCCTGCTTTTAGTTGTGATGTACGCCAGCGCGGACCCGATAGCTCGCTCGAACAAGCGGCGAATGCTTCGTAGCCTGCACTGCATTGAGGGAGACTGCATTTCCCGGCGACAGACCCGGTTGGGCCTGTTGCCAGAGAGCAGGATTGTGCTGTTGCTCGACTCAACGCAGTAGTAGCATCCCGAGACTAGCTGTGTTGCAGAATGGGGAACGCTGGTTTTGGATATCGAAGAATTGCAGACCTTTGTAGCGGTCGCTGATGCGGGCGGAATTTCATCGGCGGCGACTCGGCTGGGCGTGTCCAAATCCATCGTCAGCCGCCGGCTCGCGCGGCTTGAGGCGGATCTGGGCATTCAACTGCTCGCGCGCACGACTCGCGGTGCGGCGCTGACCGAAGCGGGTATTGCGTTTCGCGACCATGCCGCGAAGGCCTGCGCCGAAATGGACATGGCGAAGGAAACACTGCTGCCTGCCGGCCGCTGCGCGGCCGACTGCGGATTGCCGCGCCGCTGTCTTTTGGTCCGACGCATTTCGCCCCGATGCTGGCAGAAATGGCGCGCCGTCATCCACTGCTGCAGATGCAGACTTGCTACAGCGATCGCTTCGTTGACCTGATCGGTGAAGGGTATGACTGTGCGATACGCGTAGGCTATCTACCGGACTCGAATCTGATTGCGCGTGGCATCGGCCCGATCTTCACCAAACTCGTCGCCAGCCCCGGTTACATCAAAGCCCATGGCGAACCGGCAGGTCCACACGACCTGCTGGCTCATGAGGCGTTGATGCAGGGCACCGAAACCTGGCAGTTCATGGACGGCGGCAACGTGGTGACGGTTCGTCCGCAAGGACGCTTCAAGGCTGACAACGGCACGGCGTTGGTTGCCGCTGCAACGGCCGGATTGGGCGTTGCCTATTTGCCGGACTGTCTTACCTATGAACAGGTGAAGTCAGGCGCACTGGTGCCGATCATGACTCGCTACCCCCGCCGCCGGCAGGCGCCTATGTCGTCGTGCGCCCCCGGGGCCACATCCGGCGCGCAAGATCCAGGCCCTCACCGAACTGCTGATCGAGTCGTTCGGACAGTCACCCCATTTCGCCAAGCCGGTATCCGTGTGAACGGCTTCGCAAAAAAACACTATTGCAGGAACAACACCGCCGCCGCTTCGCGCATGAAAATCTCAACGGTCTTTGGTCCGATCCCATCGAACTCGCAGAGGCGTTTTTCAAACGCCCTGTGATCAGTGCTCGCGGCCACGATGTTGCTGACCTTGCCGGCGTATTCGCTATTGAGTTTGTGTGCCAATGCGAGCAAACGCGCTGCAGTGCTCTCGTCGTAACGCACATAACGGGCTTGCCCGAGTAGCCCGACCAACTGGCGGTGGCTGCACTGCGCGAGTTTCTGCGGCGTATCGTTCCGATGCTCCACGACGATGATCTGGTACGCCTGCGCGGCAATTGCGCCCTGGATTCTTTTGCCCATCAGAAAACTGGCAACCAGCCATTTGAACAGCCCCGCTTCGTTGGCTCCTTGAAGGTCGATGTGCAAGTCGCTTGCGCTGATGTTTTTGCTCACCGGTCTGGTCTCAATGATGACACTCGCCCCCGGCATGGCTGCCGGGTATTAGCTGGATTTCAGCCTCGCCTTGTCAGTTCCGATAGGCCCAGGCAAGTGAAGTTCGAAAAAACATCACGCTTCGAACATGTCGCAAGATGTACTCAACGATGTCTGCTTCGGCCGTTAAATTGAATCTCAACCCAGCACATGCGGTCAGCTTGTTGAGACGACCAGACGAATGCCACGGGAAGAACCTATGAGCCTCGCAGCCTATGAATGCGCACATGCCCGGCCGAAACCGGCCTGACGAGAAGATACAAGACAACGCAGACGGTGCCCCGATCAAGGCCGTCAGCGCTGTCGCGGCGTTCCGTCTGACAGTGGCGTTCATGTTGACGGTGATTCTGGCGTTTCTCGGCGTGGAAGGCTGGCGGACCTGGCGTGACTATCACTCAGCGTTCAATTCGGCGCGCAATTCCGTCACCAACCTCGCCAGAGCCACGGCGCAACATGCAGAAGATGCCATTCGGCAAGTGGACGTGCTCACAGCGGCTCTGGGCGAGCGAGTAGAAGGCGATGGGCTGCGAAACATCGATGTGAATCGCATCCACAAACTGTTGGTACAGCAAGCCAGATTGATGCCGCAATTGCACGGTCTGTTTATTTATGGCCCGGACGGGCAATGGATTGTCACCGACAAGGAAGTCATTCCAGAGCCTGCGAACAACGCCGACCGCGATTATTTTCAGTATCACCGCACACACACCGATCGCAATGTGCGGATCGGCAAAGTGGTGAAAAGCAAATCCACCGACGACCTCATCATTCCCATCTCGCGTCGCTTGAACAACCCTGATGGTTCCTTTGCAGGAGTTCTTCTTGGGACCATCAAAGTCAGTTATTTCGTGGATTATTACGGTGATTTCAAAATCGATGACCGAGGCGCATTGGTTCTGGCACTGCGCGATGGAACAATTCTGGTACGTCGCCCGTTTATCAAATCCGTTATCGGCCAGAGCCTGGCGAGCAGTGAAATTTTCACCCGTTATCTGCCCGTCTCCAGCGACGGCATCGCAGAAGTCAAAGCTGTCGTGGACGGCACCGAGCGCCTGTATGGTTATCGGGCCTTGAGCACCTACCCCTTGGTTGTCGAAACCGGGTTGTCCCGTGAATCGATCATCGCGCCCTGGCGCTGGGATCTGTACAAGACCGGATTTGTGCTGTCCTCGGTGATCTGCGCATTTACCGTGTTCGGTCTGGTTGTCCTTAACCAGCTTCGCCAGCGCATGGCCATTGAAAAAGAGCTGCGTCTTGCGCATCAGACCATGCGCGATATGGCCTTGACCGACAGCCTCACCGGCCTGGCCAACCGGCGTCGGCTGGACACTGCGCTGGCTGACGAGATGCGGCTGGCCAAGCGGCAGAACTCGTCACTGGCATTGATCATGATCGACGTCGACTACTTCAAACGCTACAACGATACCTACGGGCATGCCGCCGGTGACGAGTGCCTGGGAAACGTAGCGAAAGCGATTGCCCAAGCGCTGAAGCGCCCCGGGGATCTTGCCGTCCGGTATGGCGGGGAAGAGTTTTCGGTGCTGCTGCCCAATACCGATCTCGACGGCGCGCAACGGGTCGCCCGGCACATCATCGAGACCATTCGCGCACTGAAAATAGAGCACGCCAATCACCCGTTGGGCCACGTCACTGCCAGCGCCGGCATCGCGGCGGCCAGGCCGGCCGAACAGGACGTTAGCGCGGCCATGCTGATCAATGCCGCTGACAAGATGCTCTATGCAGCGAAGCAGCAAGGTCGTGATCGCTACTGCAGTGCCGCGCAACTGGCGTGATCGCAACGCTCGTCACAATGCAGTCACCGCGACCTGATAGCCTTGCCGCACGTCTCAATCGCCAAAGGCCCGCAACGTCAAATGCAATGGAATGAGCCCACACTGCGCCAGCCCATCATCCTGCGCTCCGAAAACCTCCACTGCGATGACTTCGGCGCCCTCTTCTCGCGCTTCTTCGGCAACCGCTACGCCGACACCCCGCCGATTCCCTCGAACATCGTCATCAGCGGCGTCTACGGTCGGCACGAAGGCGTGAGCTTTCGTCGCATGCATTATCGCGGCGACTTCAGCGTGACCTTCCCTGACCCACAAGACGAGATCACCTTCGTCATCCCCACCGCCGGCAAGATCCTGTTCAATCACACCAGCGAATCCATCGGCGCTTGCCATACCGGGCTGGCGATCGACAAGGCGGACATCCGCTCGATGCGCTTCTGCGACGATCACGCGCATCACGGCATGTCGATCAATCGCCATCAGCTCACCGAGCGTTTATCGGCGTTGCTGGATAAACCGATCGTGCAGAAGATCGTGTTTCAGCCCAGCGTGGATTTGCATTCGCCAGCCTTTCAGGGCCTCAAGGCGCTGATTGATCTGGCGACCGGAAGCGAATTCGACACCTTGCTCAACAGCGGAACCTTGATGCCCTCGCGCCTGCGCGAGATGTTGATCGATGCGGTGCTGGAGGCGTGGCCGCATAACTTCTCCGAGGCGTTGCGGCGACCGGCGCCGCTGGTGGCGCCCAGGCACGTGAGATTGGCAGTGGAGTTTATTCAAACGTATCCGGAGCAACCAGTCAGCGGCGTGGATCTGGCGCGAATGAGCCATGTCAGCCAGCGCGCCTTGCAGGAAGGCTTTCGTCGCTTTGTCGGGATGTCGATCGTGGCGTATCAGCGCCAGGTGCGTTTGCAGCGCGCTTATGAAGCCTTGGCGCAGCAGCATTCGGCGTCGGTCACGCAAGTGGCGCTGCGCTTTGGTTTCAGCAATGTCGGGCGGTTTTGCCAGTATTTCCAGAGTGCGTTCGGGGTGAGCCCGGCGCAGTTGAAATCCAGGCTCTGAAACTTGCGTATTACCGAGCCTCCCCATGCACGTCATCCGCCCCCAGCGTGATTTGATGGAACAGCTACACCCTCATAACGACTAACCCTGACAGGCCACCCGATTGCAGCACCGGATCGCGTGGCGTCTACCTGGCTGCGGTGGCTGCTGCGGATGCGGCGGCGCAGGTTTCGATAGGGGGTTTCGATGACTGAGGATTTCACTGGATTTTTCACTGATCACGCTATTTTAGGCATTTCGCTGGGGAACTGGATTCTGGCGTTCTGCGCAACGTTGCTGAGCTATTTTCTGGCGCGTACGGCGATCCGCTTCGTGTTCCGCAAGGTGCAGGCGCGAGCCGCCGCCGGTAACAGACATTTGAGTTACATGGCCAGCGAAGTGCTGTCGGCGACCAGCACGACGCTGTTGCTGCTGGCGTCGATTCTCATCGGGATCGGTTTGCTCGATCTGCCCGAGCGCTGGCTCAATCGGGTCAGCAGCCTGTGGTTTGTCGTGGCGGCGCTGCAGGTCGGTCTGTGGGTCAATCGCGCATTGGCACTGGCGCTGCATCGTTATTTTTCACGTCACAGCACCACCGGCACGTTTCAGGGCAGTGCTCTAGCGACACTGAGCCTGTGGGGCGTCAAGGTGTTGTTGTGGGCGGTGATTCTGCTGGCCATGCTGTCGAATCTCGGCGTCAACATCACCGCGTTCGTCGCCAGCCTGGGCGTCGGCGGTATCGCTGTGGCGCTGGCGGTGCAGAACATTCTTGGCGATGTGTTCGCCTCGCTGTCGATTGCCGTCGACAAGCCGTTTGAAGTGGGCGACTTCATCGTCGTCGGCACGCTGGCCGGTACCGTCGAACACGTGGGCCTGAAGACCACGCGCATTCGCAGCCTCGGCGGTGAGCAGATCGTCATGGCCAACGCCGACATGATCGGCAGCACCATTCAGAACTACAAACGGCTGCAGGAGCGGCGGATCGTTTTCGAGTTTCGCCTGACCTATGAATGCTCGACCGAGCAGATCAAAGCGATCACCCGCCGCGTCGAAAGCATCATCAAGAATGAAAAACAGGCGCGCTTCGATCGCTGCCACTTCCGCAGTTTTGGCGAAAGCGCACTGGAGTTCGAGACGGTGTATATCGTTCTTGATGCCAGTTACAACGTGTACATGGATGTGCAGCAGCGGATCAATTTGCAGATCATGGAGGCGGTGGCCGAGGTGGATGCGGCGTTTGCCTTCCCGTCGCGGACGGTGCACATCGCGTCATTGCCCGAAGCGGCAGCATTGCCGCCGAGAGCGCAGCAGGTCTCGCGTACGCAACACGCCTGAGCGCTTTGAACAACCGACCGCCAGCAGCACTGGCGGCCGGTTGTTCGTTCAGAACGCGTAACTGGCCTTGAGCCCGCCGTTGAAGCCGTGGCTGTCACCGCCACCGCTCGCGCCGACTTCAGCGCCCAGGCTCAGCGCGCCGAGATTAGCCATCAGGTTGACGCCGCCGCTGAACTGATCGCGATTGTCGAAAGCCGCGCGCTGTTCAACGTCGAGGCCGAGCAAGTGGCCTTGGCTGTCAACCCGGTTGTCACCCAAGGTGCGTTCGTAGCCAACCTGCACGCCCGGCACCAGTTGCCAGGCGCCCATGGCCAGCGGAGCGAACGCGACGTTGAGATTGGCGATCGCGCTGCGGCGGGTGGCGCTGTTGTCGTCGACGTCCAGCGCCAGTTCGCTGCCCTTCTCTTTAAAGCTGTTGAGGTCGAGGTGACTGATGCGCAAGCCGAGGCTCGGCTCGAAGATCATGCCGTCAACCGGGGCGCGATAACCCAGCGCCAAGGTAGCCCCGGTGAGGTTCCCGTGAGTGTCGCCTTTCGCCGTGCCGAGGCCACCGCCGAGTTCGCGTTTGCTGGTGTAATCGACGTAACCGGCGCTGGCGTTGGCGTCAACGAACAGGCCGCGTTCCAGGCTGCTGAAACCGTAGCGCGCGCCGACATTGAGGAAGGTGAAGTCCGTGTCCGCTTCACCGCCTGCCCCGCCGACGCTGCCATCGCTGTAGCCGAACCCGCCGCGCGCACTGGAATTGCTCGCTGAAGCGTTGAGTGAGGCCGACCATCAGGCCTTGGCTGTGTTCGTTACTGCTGGCAGCGTGAGCCGAGCTATCGGTGCCGAGGTAACCGGCGAGCGCGGTGCTCCAGAGGCGGTACTGCCCGACCTTGAGGTCACTGCCGCTGGCGAAGGGGGCGGCAGCTTGCTCAATCATTGCGTTCTGGCGCAGCAGATAGCTCGCCGCGTCGGCGTGCACCTGACCGCCGACCTGGCTTTCAACCCCACCGAGAGTCCCGGCATCGATCGCTGATTGCAGATAGTAGTTGTAGGCGCTGTAGGTGCCGGACAAGTCGGTGTTCTGCAACTGCCGCAGCAACTCGGCACCGGCCGCCGCGTTGCCGATCAGCCCGGCCTGCCCGGGCAAACTGTTGTATTCGACCAGTTTGCCGCGCAGCACGTAAATGGTTTCCTGCGACAGACCGAGACCCTGTTTGAGGTAATTGTCCATGCTGCCGTACTCGGCGGCGACCTGGTCGAGGCCGGCCTGCAAGTAACTGGCCTGCACGCCCAGTAACGGCTCGTACACCGCGGCCATGCTCGGTGGCAAGGCTTTCAGCGTCGCCGCGACTCGGGCGGCGGTGTAATCGTTGGTCGCCAGATAGTTGGCCATGATGGTCGCCTCATCGACCCCGGCGATGCTCTGCAAAACAGCCGCGGTCCAGCCGGTGCGGTCCTTGCCAGCGGTGCAGTGAAACAGCTGCGCGGCATCGACACCGGCGAGTGCATTGAACAACTGGCCGAACTGACTGCGCATGCCGGCATCGCTGACGAAAGCACGATTGGTCTGCTCCATCATGGCAATGGCGTCGGCGGCACTGTTGAACGAGATGTTGGTGATATCTGCCCCGGATGTGGTGCTGCCAATGATGTCGATGTTCTGCCAGGTGGCACCCGCGATCATCGTGTCAGGCGTGGCGGCGATTTCGCTGGGTGTGCGCAGATCATAAATCGCCCCGATACCCAGCCCGTTGAGCGTCGCCAGATCCGCAGCTGACGGCGTCAGCGCATTGGAGCGGTAAAACACGCCGCTGCGCATGGTGCCATCGTGGGCGGTGGAGTAAGCCGTGGAGGTACCGGCGACATCCCGAAAGTTATCGATGCCTTGCAGGCGCGGCGTATCGAGCACAACAGACTCGGCAGCGTGGGCGGCAGCGATGGACAGGCTCAGAGCGGACAGCGAACACAGAAGACGTTGGAACACAGTGCAGCCTCATTGAACAAGCGTTGGGCTGGTCACTATGGGGACGCGAGTGGGCCGGAATATGACAGTTTCGATCAGCAAGCAAATGCCCGCGCGAATGGTCCGTGGGGTGCGTGAATGGTCTGTATTGGACAACAGGAGCAGTGCCGCCCTGATTGCCGGGTCGGCTTGAGACCAGTCTTGAAATCAAAAGCCCCTCACCCTAGCCCTCTCCCGGAGGGAGAGGGAACTGACCGAGGTGGATGCCAGAGCCATGCCGACCTGAAATCCCGAGTCGAACACAAATTCTGAAAAGCCCAAAGATCGGCTCCCTCTCCTCGGGGGAGAGGGCTGGGGGTGAGGGGCAGCCACACCACAAACCCAAAGCCGACCACCCGCTTCTAACCACTCAATAATGAGCGTTAGCTCGAGTGCCCTTGATCTTGATCTTGCCTGACCGGCGACATCGGAGCGAAGGGACCCGAGCCTGCGAGGGCCGGACGTAGGAGCAAGCCTTTTGGGTTACCTTTTTGGCGTTTGAAAAAGGTGACCCGCCGTAAGGGCGGAACCCTAAGTAGCCGTTACCGCAGCAACGGATATGCCCTCAATCAAAGACGACACCCATCCAGCCCCAGCAGATAATCCCAAGGATAAATCCCCCGCTGATGCCCGTCACTGAACACCAGCTGCACCCCATACCCCTGACCATTCACCTCAACCAGCCGCACCCGATCATCGACCAACGGCGTAACCCCGCGCAGCCGAAACGCACGGCATTGCGAACACGGACACTGACGACGCAAATCGGCATGACCCAACACCGACTCACCCCCATCCGCCCAGCTCAGCGTCAACGTCCGCTCACGCTGCGAATTGACCACCGCCAAAGGACTCACTGCAACTGACTCAAGGCAATGCGCACCGCCTTGCGCACCTCAGGATCACCATCATCCTGCGCCGCCTGCAACGCCGCCACAGCGCCGCGATCGTTCAACTCGCCCAAGGCCAGCGCGGCCTCTTTGCGCAAATTACTGATGCGATGCCCCAGCGTTTCGATCAACCCCGCCAGCGCCGGCACAAAACGCAACCGGCCCAGGCTGCGGGCGGCGCGCAGACGCACTTGCCAGTAGTCATCGCTCAACGCCTCGACCAGCGCCGGGCCGGCATCGTCATGGCCGACCTTGCCCAAGGTCGTCGCAGCTTCCTCACGCACCTGCCAGGCACTGTCGCGCAAGGCCTGACGCAGCGCCGGCAACACCTCGGCGCTGGACGCCAAGCCCAGCGCACCAGTCGCCGCACGGCGCACTTCGGTGTCCGGATCATCACTGGCCAACCGCGCCAACGCAGGCAGCGCGTCAAGTTGTTTGAGCCAGCCCAGCACGCCGACCGCTTCGCGGCGCACATTGGCGTCGGCATCGTTCAGCGCCGCGACGGCAGCAGGCGCCGCGTCGGCAAATCGCAACTCACGCAAGGCACGAAACGCAGCGACCCGCACGCCGACATCGGCATGATCAGTCCACGGCAGAATGACTCGCCCTGCCCCTTCGGACTTGAGCAGACTCAGGCTTTGCGCAGCAGCCGCTTGCACGGTCGGCGACGGATCGGTCAGCGCCTCGCACAAGGCGCGCACGACCGGCTCATCCTCCCAGGCTTCGAGCAGCCGTGCGGCTTCAGCGCGTACGGCTTCGGCAGGATCGTGGCCAAGACGATCGACCAGCCAGAGCAAGCCATCGGGCTCCTCCAGATCCGCCAGCTCGATCAGGGCGATGCGCCGCACGCCAGCGTCTTCAGCGGTGAGGCGCGGTTGCAAGGCGAGAATTTCTTCAATATCGGACACAGCAAAAATATTCGTCATAGGGCAAATCGCGGCAAAGGGTTTTCGGGAGGCAAGCCGAGCGGGTTGAGGCGCGGCAGCGGTCGGTCGGTGTCGTGGCGCAGCAGGTCGAGGCAATGGCGTTTGAGACGGGCGAACTCGGTGCTGGTGACCAGTTCGCTGGTGCGCGGACGCGGGAAATCCAGACGCAGGTCTTCGATGATCCGCCCCGGACGCGCACTCATCACCAGCAAGCGGTCGGCGAGAAACAGCGCTTCGTCAATGTCATGGGTGACGAACACGACAGTGGTACGGATGCGCGTCCAGATATCCAGCAGCAGCTCCTGCATGTTCAGACGGGTCAGCGCATCCAGCGCACCGAACGGCTCGTCCATCAGCAGCAGCCGCGGCCGATTGACCAGCACCCGAGCGATTTCCACCCGTTGCTGCATGCCGCCGGAGAGTTGATCGGGCCAGCGCTCGGCAAAGCCTTCCAGGCCTACCAGTTGGAGAATGTCATCGGCCGCGCGATGCCGCTCGGGCTTGCCGATCCCACGCATCTTCAAGCCAAAGGCAACGTTGTCGCGCACCGTACGCCATGGAAACAGCGTGTGATGCTGGAAGACCATGCCACGCTGCGGCGACGGCCCGGATACTGCCGCGCCGTCGACTGCCAGACTGCCGACGCTGGCCTTCAGGTGTCCGGCCAAGGCGCCGAGCAACGTCGATTTGCCGCACCCGGACGGGCCGAGGATGCACACGAACTGGCCGGGTTCGATCTGGCAATCGAGATGCTGCACTGCTTCGAAGGCGTCGCGACCTTCACCGAGCACGATCGACAATTGGCGAATGTCGATCCGCCCTTCCGGGGTTTGCATCACGCTCATCAGGCTTTTCCTCGCGGTCGATGCCAGGGCGTGAACACACCGCCCAGACGTTTGATCAGCAGGCTGCAGCCCATGCCCAGCACGCCGATCAGCAACATGCCGACGACAATGTCGGCGTAGTTCTGAATGGTGTAGGACTCCCAGGTGTAATAACCGATGCCGAACTGACCTGAGATCATTTCCGCCGTCACCAGACAGAACCACGACGTGCCCATACCGATGGCCAGACCGGTGATGATGCTCGGCGCCGCACCGGGCAGAATCACTTCGAGCAGAATCGCCCGGCGCCCGGCGCCGAGGCTTTTCGCCGATGCGATCAGCCTTGGGTCGACGCCTTCGACGCCGTGCACGGTGTTGAGCAGGATCGGGAACAGTGCGCCGGTGAAGGTGATGAAGACCATCGACAGTTCCGAGGACGGGAACATCAGGATCGCCAGCGGAATCCACGCCACGGCGGGGATCGGGCGCAGGACTTCCAGCGGTGGCAGCAACACGTCTTCAGCCCATTTCGAGCGGCCGATGGCCAGGCCCAAAGCGATGCCGATGACCAGCGCAGCGAGGTAACCGGCGAACACGCGGCTGAGGCTGGCGGTGAGGTGCTGCCAGAGTTTGCCGGAGTCGCCGAGGCCCAAAGCGGCTTCGATCACCGCCAGTGGTGTCGGCACGTTGGCGAAGGTCACCAGGCCGAGATTCCAGTGGTGGCTGGCGGCGAGTTGCCAGAAGAGCAGGCAGAGCAGCAGTGAGGCGGCTCTTGATAGCCAGCGTGAAAACATATATCACCTCTGATCGTTCCCACGCTCTGCGTGGGAATGCATCCCGTGACGCTCCGCGTCACATCCAAAGCGGACGCAGAGCGTCCATCGAGGCATTCCCACGCAGAGCGTGGGAACGATCTACGTTTGAGTTAGCGGGCGGCGACTGCCTGAGTGGTGGCATCGCTGAAATCGAAAACCTTGCCCCCCTGCGCCGACGCAAATTCCTGCGCCTGCCCCTTCAGCAAAAACGCACTCAACCGTCCCTTCGCATCACTGGCAAACCACGCCTGCTCGGCCAACAACTTGATCCCGCTGTCACTCGCCTGCGCATACACCGCACGAATGTTTTTGCCTTCCAGCTTCAACGCGGCCAATGCGCTGAATGCCGACTCCGCCGAGGCATAACGGCGCACCTTGGCTTCACCGCGCACCCAGATTTCCGCGACATGGCTGACATCGGTAATCGCTTTGCCCGTTGCCGCATCCACGCCCGTCAACGGCGTCTGCGCGTAATCGGCGAGTTGCGCCGTGTAATCCAGATGCGATGCCTTGAACGCCGCGCGAATGTACTGATCGTCGATAAAGCTGTTGAGATCGAGCCCGCGATCGGCCTTCTTCAAAAGCTTCAAGGTGTCGATGGCGGTGCCGACGGCCTGGCGATATTCAGGTTTCCAGCTCAGGTCGCGGGTCTGCACGCCGAGCGGTCCGTGGAACAGGTAGGCGACCTCGGCATCGACCCCGGTGACCTTGGCGATCAGTTCGCTGTATTTCTCAGGCTCAGTGGCGAGCAGTCGATTGGCCTCGATACTCGCCCGCAGATACGCGACGACGACTTCCGGGTATTTCTTCGCATAGGCCTGATCGACCAATGCACCATGGAATGTCGGCGCGTTGGCTTGGGAGCCGTCGTAGATCTTGCGAGCGAAACCGCGACTGGGGAACAGTTCGGCGAACGGCACGAAATCGGCGTGGGCATCGATCTTGCCAGCCTGCAAGGCTGAGCCGGCCACCTCTGGCGGCTGGGCGATGATGTTCACATCCTTGAGCGGGTCCCAGCCCTGCGCCGCCACCGCACGCAACAACATGCCGTGGGCTGTGGAGGCGAACGGCACGGAAATGGTCTTGCCCTTGAGCTCGGCCAATGACTGCACCGTGGACGCGCTCGGCACGACGATGCCGTTGCCGCTGCCCTTGATGCTTCCCGACAGCACGCTGATGAACAGGCTGTGTTTGCCGGCGGTTTCGAACGCCACACCGTTGAACGCACCGGGGAAATCGGCCATGGCGCCGAAGTCGAGTTTGCCGGCAACCATCTCGTTGGTCAGCGGCGCGCCGCTGGTGAAGTTCTTCCACTGCACGTCGTACGTGGCGTCTTTGTAGGCGCCGTCGTGGGGCAGGTATTTGTCGAGCAGACCGAGCTCACGAATCAACAGGCCGCCAGCGGCGCAGTTGATGGTGGTGTCCTGGGTGCCGATGGCGATGCGGATGGTTTCCGCCGACGCTGACACGCTGAAGGAAGCCAGTAGCAGACCGGCGATTGCTGCACGCAACATGGGTGTTTCCCCTCGAATCGTTTATTGGATGTTCGTCTCCGCCACGATCAGGGCGCGGTGGGAAACGAGGGGGTTTTGGTGAATCTGGCGTCCGGTGTTTCCGGGTGGCTTTGGGTCTCGGCTGGCCTCATCGCTGGCAAGCCAGCTCCCACAGGTTACTTCGGTGTTTATACAATCGTTGTTCGACCACAAATCCCTGTGGGAGCTGGCTTGCCAGCGATGGCGTCCGCCCGATCAGCGCAGGAGATAGGGGATGTCGACCTTGACGGCCCCGGTCGGGCAATCCTTCTCGCACGGCATGCAGTACCAGCATTCGTCGAACGCCATATAGGCCTTTTGCGTGGCCGGGTTGATCGCCAGCAAGTCCATCGGGCACACATCGACACACACGGTGCAGCCCTTTTCGGCGATGCATTTGTCCTCGTCCACAGTGACGGGAGCGTTGGAGCGGAAGAAGATTTCCTGAGCTTGATAGGCCATGGTCCGGACTCTCTTGTTTAGGGGTGCATCAAGCGGCGAAGGCGCCCACGCGCAAGCGGTCGTAGGCCTGCATTTCTTCAGCGTCGAGCGGGATGATGTAAGGCTCGACGGCTTTCTTGAAACTGGTCATCTGGCCGTCCTCGCCCTTCTTCAGGTGGCAATGGCAGAACCACTCACTGTCGTTGCGTTGCGGGTGATCGACGCGGTAGTGGTACAAGCCCCAGCGGCTTTCGGCGCGGAACAACGAGGCGCGCGCGGCCATTTCGGCACAATCGCGGATCACGCTGGTTTCCATCGCGCGCATCAGCTCGTGAGCGTTGTTGGCTTTCATCTGCTCGAGATCGCGCTCGATGTCGCTGAAGCGTTGCAGGCCGATCTGCATCTTCTTCGTCACTTTCGGCGGTTGCAGGTAGTCGTTGACGAAGCGCCGCAGCTTGTATTCGACCTGCGCCGGTGGCAGGCCGTGTTCGCGATCCAGAGGGGCGTAGACCCGGGCCTTTTCCTTGGCGATCTGCTCGGCATCCAGTGCCGAGAACGCGCGCCCGGCAACGAATTCCGCGGCGTTGTGCCCGGCGAACCAGCCGTAAGTGAAGGCGCCGAGCATGTAGTTGTGCGGCACGGCGGCCATATCACCTGCCGAGTACAGGCCTTTCACCGAGGTCTCCGCGCGTTCGTTGACCCACACGCCGGACGCCGAGTGGCCGCTGCAAAAGCCGATTTCGGAAATGTGCATCTCGACCATTTGCGTGCGGTAGTCAGTGCCGCGATTGGCGTGAAACTGGCCGCGGCTCGGGCGTTCGTTGCTGTGCAGAATTTCTTCGATGTTCTGGATGGTTTCCTCGGCCAGGTGATCGAGTTTGAGGAACACCGGGCCGTTGCCACTTTCCAGTTCCTGGTGAAACTCCCACATCATCTGCCCGCTCCAGTAGTCGCACTCGATGAAGCGCTCGCCCTTGTTGTTGGCGGTGTAGCCGCCCAAGGGGCCGGTGACGTAGGCGCAGGCCGGGCCGTTGTAATCCTTGATCAGCGGGTTGATCTGGAAGCACTCGAGGTTGGCCAGCTCGGCGCCAGCGTGATAAGCCATCGCATAGCCGTCGCCGGCATTGGTCGGGTTCTCATAGGTGCCCATCAGGTAGCCCGACGACGGCAGACCGAGGCGCCCCGCCGCGCCGCACGCCAGGATCACCGCTTTGGCCTTGATCACATGGAAATCGGCGGTGCGGCAATCGAAGCCCATCACGCCGTTGACGGCGCCCTCCTCGTCGGTCAGCAAACGCGTGCAGACCAGGCGATTGGTGATGCTCACTCGCGCGCGTTTCAACTGCCGATACAGCACTTTTTTGATGTCGTGCCCTTCCGGCATCGGCAGCACGTACGCGCCCATGTGGTGAACCTTTTTCACCGCGTAATCGCCGGTTTCGTCCTTCTCGAACTTCACGCCCCAACGGTCGAGCTGTTCGATCGTTTCGAAACTGTGGGTCGCGTACGCATACACCGCTGCCTGATTGACGATGCCGTCGTTGGCGATGGTGATTTCCTTGGTGTACTGCTCCGGCGTCGAGTGCCCGGGAATGATCGCGTTGTTCAGGCCGTCCATGCCCATACTGATCGCGCCACTGCGTTTGACGTTGGCCTTGTCGACCAGCAGAACGCGCAAGTCACGGTTCTGCTCTTTCGCCTTGATCGCCGCCATCGGCCCGGCCGTACCGCCGCCAATCACGACGATGTCGTATTCCTGTTCGAGCACATTGCGGGTCATGCCTGCTCCCCTTTTTGCCGGTCGATCCGCAGGCGGTACTGGAAGGCATCGCCACGGTAGTAAAGGTGTTCGAAGTCCAGCGGCTGGCCTTGAGCATCGTGGGTCAGACGCTCGATGCGCATGATCGGCGAGCCCGCCTCGACGTTGAGCGCCTGGGTCAGGTCGCTGTCAGCCAGCACCGCGTCGATGGCCAGATCAGCGTGGCCGAGAGCGATGCCGCAGTCGTTTTCGAGGATCAGAAAAATGTCGCGGGTGACCAGATCGGCCTTCTCCAACCGCTCGCCGACGGCTTTGGGCAGGTAGGTGATCTCCAGCGAAATCGGCTCGCGATTGATCAGGCGCACGCGTTTGATCTGCGCGACGGTCTCGCCCTCCGCCACCTGCAGCCGCTCAGCAACGCGTTTGTCCGCTGCGATGAACTTGAAACTGCGCAAGCGGTTGATCACCTCGTAACCGCGGCCGGTCATCGACTCGGCGAGGCCTTGCAGGCTGCTGACATTCTGGAAGGTTTTTGGCTTGGCGACAAAGGTGCCCTTGCCGTGGATCTTGAAGATCAGCCCTTCCTTCTGCAGATCGCCGAGTGCCTGGCGCACGGTGATGCGGCTGACTTTGAACAACGCGCCAAGTTCGCTTTCGGAAGGCATCTGGCTGTCTTGCGGGTATTCACCGTCGAGAATCCGTGCGCGCAGCACATCGCGCAACTGGGTGTGCAGCGGGACGCTGCCAAGGGAGAGAACGTTATCGGTCATCTTCGGATCACTTGTCATAACGAGTTATGGCGTGATCTTAGGGTTGTTATAACAAGCTTGAGAAATATTGTTTGGACATAACCTTAGATGCTTCACACGGTCGCTTTTGCAGGAGTGAGCCTGCTCGCGATAGCGGTGGGTCAGTCATTGATGTGTTGTCTGACACACCGCTATCGCGAGCAGGCTCACTCCTACAGGGGATCGCGGTACAGCAAGTGATCAGCCGATGCGCAAGGCGCGCAGGTCGAGATGGCCGTCTTTAAGTGGCGGGCACCAGTAGTAGCCGCCGGTGATCGGCCGGCTGATGCGATACAGGCCGTCAGTGATGCCGTCTTCCAGGCCGCTCATGCGCCGCAGTTGCGCTTCGAAGGCATCCAGCGAGAAGCCGAACGCGAGGAACATCAAACCGGCGCGATCACCTTCGATCCACGGCATCGAGCGGCGCACGACGAAGGCTTCCGGGGCGAAGCTTTCCTGCGCGGTGCGTTTGACGTGGGCCGAGACCGGCGCGTCGTCGATTTCTTCGTTATCGCTCAGGCGCCGGCCCATGATGTTGTCTTTGTCCTCGGCAGACAATTGGTGAAAGCCCTTGAGGTCGTGCTGCCACTGCTGGATCGCGGCGAAACTGGCACCGACATGGCCGTCAGCGCCCTGGCTGAGCAATGCTGCGGCGATGGCGGCGTCATCGTGCGGGTTTTCCGTGCCGTCTTCGTAACCGGTGAGGTCGTGGCCGTCCTTGTGGCGGAAGGCTTCCTGACGATCAACCAGTCGCAATGCCGGTGCGAGTGCGGCTTCCAGGGCATTGGAACGGTTGAGCAGTTCGCCACGGTCGACGCCGTGCAACCAGACCCACAATGCGTGCTGGGTCGCAGGGTTCTCGACGCCAACGCCGGCCAGTGCCGGAAAGCTGCGCAGGCCGTCGATCTGCACGTTGAGTACCTTCACCAGCGGTTCACCGAAACCGACCACCGCCGACGCGCCATCCACCTGATTGAGCAGGTTATCGAGCGCCTGCGGCAGCGCTTCCACCGACTCAAGGGCGAAGAACAGGTGACGTGCCTGCGCAGGAACTGGGGTGGCGAGAATGCCCGGCTGGTAGTAACTCATGTGAACTCCTTGAAAAAGTGCGCGGAGTTTACCTGCGGGCGGTGGGTTTGTGGGGGTTTGGTGAGTGCAGGAGCCCCAAACCCTCACCCCAGCCCTCTCCCAGAGGGAGAGGGAGCTGACCGAGGTGAACGGGAAAGGTACGTCGACGTGAATTACCGAGTCGTACTCAAGCTTTGATCCCCCACAAATCGGCACCCTCTCCAGGGGGAGAGGGCTGGGCGGGCGGTCTTCCGATGAGGGGCAGCTCCACCACAAACCCAAAGCCAACCACCCGCTTCTAACGGCTCAACAATGAGCGTTAGCTCGCGTGCTTTTGATCTTGCTTTTGACTCACCGGCGACGTCGGAAGGCTGAGTGGAGGGATTGATCCGGGCGTGGGAGCGCAGCGACCGTACGACGCAGTCGTACACAGCGGAAGGAGGTGCAGCGAAGCAAACCGTAGCCGCTGCGCCCGGATCGATCCCGGAGCGAAGGGACCCGAGCTTGCGAGGGCCGAACGTAGGAGCAAGCGTTTTTTTGCTTACTTTTTTAGGCGTTTGTAAAAAAGTGAGTCGCCGTCAGGCGAAACCATAAGCGGCCGTTACCGCAGCAACGGATATGCCCTGAATCAGAAAAATAAGGGCGACCCAACGGTCGCCCAAACATACCGCTCGAGAGTTCTCTTACAACTGATCTGGTCAAACGATACTGGACACGGTTATAGGGTTTAGGTCATTTCTCATGCTGCCAACGCTTCCATGGCTACCGGAGTTCGATAGCCGTTGTAACTGTGTAGCCTGATCCGATTGTAATAATGGGTCAGGTAGCGCAACACATCGGTACTGGCCTCGTCTTCGTTTCGGTAGCCAGCCTTGGGTATCCATTCAGATTTCAAGCTGCCAAAGAAACGTTCCATCGGGGCGTTATCCCAGCAGTTTCCTCGTCGACTCATGCTCTGTTTTATGCGCATCTCCGATAGCGTTTCACGGAACATTTTGCTGCTGTAATGGCAACCCTGATCCGAATGGAACATCAAGTTTTCAGGGCGTCCTCGCGACTCGAAAGCCAACTTCAACGCTTTACAAGTCAGAGCCGAATCAGGACTTCTGGACATCGCCCAGCCGACGATGCGTCGGGCATGCAGATCGAGCACAGCAGCCAGATAAACCCAGTAAGTACCGGCCCAAATGTAAGTTACGTCGCCACACCACACTTGATTGGGGGCCTCGACGTTGAACTTACGCTCCAAATGATTGGGGGCGTATTGCGCTTCCGCACCGCTTGGTTTGTAACGATGTCTGCGCCGTTGCTGGCTCTTCAACCCGAGCTCGCGCATCAGGCTACGAGCCATGTAACGACCTACCGACTCCTTTTCGTTACACAGCGCCTTTGCCAGGCTGCGCGCGCCCATTGATCCACGACTTTGCTCATGTAATTCAGCAGCCTTGATCTTGAGGCGATCGCGCTCGACGTCCACTTTTGTCCGCTGTTTCAGACGCTCGTAATAACTGCTGCGGTTGATACCAAATACGCCACACAACTCGGATCTTGGATATTGCTCGCTTAACTCCTCGATCAGCCTTACCGATCGAGGGAATCCGACATCAAGAGAGCTGTAGCCTTTTTTAAAATTTCCTTCTCGCGCTCAATCCGTCGAATTTTTGCTTCCAGTTCCTGGATGCGTTGTTGGTCAGAAGTCATGGCCTTGGACTTCTCAGGTGTCTTGCCGCTGCGCTCCGCACGCAGTTGCTCAACCCAGCGGCGCAGAGCTGTAGGGCCCACACCCATTGCCTCGCAGGCTTCACTCACCGAATAGTCTTTATCCAAAACCAGGCAAGCCGCATCCCGTTTAAAATCTGTCGAAAAATATCGTCTGGTCAAATCACACCTCGTCGCTGGGCGTAGATTACCGCCCTTTAGGGGTGTCCAGAATCATTAAGCCAGATCAACCGTCAGCTGCCCCCGCTCCTCCTCGGTCAACTGCTGCCTGGCCTGCTCATCCAACGCCCCCGCGCCCAGCACCTGCACCGGGCTGTTCGGGTTGTAACCCGGGGCCTGTGCGCGGCTGGCGCCATCGCGCGACGGTGTGAGTTGTTCGTTGCCGAAGCTCAGCACCTGCACGGTAAACACCGAGGCCTGATTCTGCCGCGCCGCCGCTTGTTGCTGGCGCGCCACGTCTTCAGCGGCTTGCGTGGCAGACGATGCCGCCGAGCTGGCCGAGGTGATCGCGCCGGTATTCACCGCCGATACCACCGGCACACCGCTCGCCTTGCCTTGCACCGAAATGTTCGCGGCGTTGACCACCGTCAGCGCGGCGATGTTGACGTTGCCCGACACGCGAATCCCCGCCTCGCCCGCATCGATGGTACCCAGCGGCGCGATCAGGTCGATATCGCCCGGCGCCACTTCGGCAATCGGATTGAGCGTGGCGATACCGGCGCCGGTGCTCGGCACCGACGGTGACAGCGTGACGTTGCCCCAGGTGTCGTATACCCGTTTCGGCGGCGTGTAGACCACGGTGGTTTTCGAGCCGCGACCAGCGTTGATATCGCCCTCGGCCGACCAGCCGAGAATCGAGCCGCCAAACGTGGTCATGATGCGGCTCTGGCCGAGCAGAATGCTGCCCTGCGAATACAGCTGAATATTGCCAGAGCCCTGGGTGATGATCCCCGCTGTCGAAGGCGGCGCTGCGCCTTCGATACCGAACACCTGACCACCGCCCGGGGTGAGCATCTGAATGTCGCCGCCAAACAGGGTCTTGACCCCTGCTCCGCCGTACAGCGTGATATCGCCGTCGTAGCGGATCGCGTTGCCGGCGACATCGGTGGTCGGGAACAACGCCGCAATAGCATTGCGACCGCGCAAGTAACTGCCCTGCCGTGGACCGTCGGCATCGTTGTATTCCAGGCCACCGGCACGCAGTTCGGCGAAGTACACCTGCCGCGCGAAGATCGCTTGCTCGGCAGTCGGCAGCGCGGCGAAGAATGCCTTGGCCTGCACGGCATCACCGCTGAAGCCGTAACCGAGGGTCAGCCAGCTTTGCAGCTCGTCGAGGTACGTCTTGATCACCTTGCCCGGTTGCGCGCTCAACGAGGTATCCGGATTGGCCAGATTTTGCGGATTCAGGTAATGCGCGATGAACCGTGAATAATCCGGCCCTTGCGCGCCGGTACCGGCCTGCAAGACCACGCTGGCGCCCGGCCGCTGATCACCTGCCAGCAACGAACCGAGGCTGGTGATGCTGGCCCGGTCTTCCATGAGAATGTTACGCCCGGCATTCACCTCCAGGGTGCCAGGGCCGGCGATGTCGAAGCTGCTGTAGAGGATGTCGCGACCGGCCGATACTTTCGACACGTCCCTTGGATCGTTATGCACGAACAGGTTGCCGGTGGAGTAGATCGTGTCCTTGGTGGTGCCGACGCCATCCTTCGGCGAAGTCGTCGGCTGGCCCAGATAGGTGCCAGAGGCGACGATGTCGCGACCGGCCATCATCCAGACCGGCCCGGCGGCTTCGTACCAGGTGCGCAGCGAATCGCTCGCCCGCAACGATTCGCCGCTGCGGATGCCAACCAGATCGCCGGTCAACGCGTAGATTCGCGCCGGGCCCATTACATCGCTGAGACGGGAGTACGAGTTGCTGCCGAAAGCGAACAAGGGATAACGCAGATTTGGTTCTGCGGCGACACCATCGCTGCCGCTGTTGGAGATGAACGGGGTTTGCGCCGAGTTGCTGGCATAGCCGTTGAACGCCGGGGCAAACGGCGTGGCAATCGCCAATGGACTGGCCCCGGACTGGTTGATCGCATAGCCGCCGGCATAAATCGAGTCACCGGCCAACAGCTCCAGTTGACCTGAGGCCGACGGCGCCAACAACAGCGACCAAGCGGTCGCGGGAGCGGTGTTGCCGACGCTGTAAGCCGCCGACGAACCTGCGTAAATCGAACCCTGCCCCGCCACTGCGCGCAGAATCGATGGATAGACGAAACGGCTGTCGGTGGGCGAAGTGTTCTGCCCTTTGAGTGGCCCGTTGGTGTCGGTCTCGGCCAATTGGGTACTCGGGGTGAGATTGCCGCCAGCAGAGAACAGATCGATCGCCGTGTGCTCGGTCCACAGCGAGAAGCCGCTCAAAATTCCGCCCTGGGTGATGTCCCCCGCCTCGTCAAACAACGGCGTGGCGTTCTGCAGACGCACGCGGCCCGGGTCTGCCGCGCCGCCGAGCACCAGATCGCCACGGGTGTTGATGCGCATGCCCGAGTCGCCGGGAATCAGCACCAACCCGCCGGATGCGTTGCTGGTGGTCGCGGTGAACGGGTCAAGCGCACGGGTTTCGCGGGCGTCATGCAGCACGTTGTTGGCGCCATATTGCAGATTGATGCCGCCGACCGCGCTGCCGCTCATCTGGGCCGCGCCGCGCAGGTTGATCAGTGCGCCTTGCAGATCATGTTTGGGCGGCGTGATCCCATCGTTGCCGGCCCGCGCTTGAAGGGACGGGTTGAGCGAGCCACCGATGCGGATATCCATGTCACCGCCACCGGTCAGTTGCAGGCTGCCGTCGCTGCCGACGCGACCGGTGCTGCCCACCGCCACGATCAGCCCCTGACTGCGCGGATGGGTCCGCGAATCCCCATCGGTCTGAGCATGCCGGCGTCTTCGCCGGCGCGCAGGCGGATATTGCCGCCCCCCAGCGTACCGAAACCGGTGAAGCCCACCAGATAGGGCGCAGCGTCCATGTCGGCATCCGGTAATGGCTGAGTCACATAACTGCCGAAGTTGATCCACCAGGCGGTCGGCACGTCAGTGTTGCCGGTGCCCTGACGCCATAGCCAGTTGCCCACTGCCACACTCGGCACCTGCTCACGGTAGCCGCCGCTATTGGCGGCCTTGCGCCCAAGGGTATCGCCAGAAACCGAACCGCCGGCACTGATCGTCAGGTTGCCCCCCAACTGTGGATACCAGGCCTGATAAAGACTGTCGGCGCCGCCGTTAACCCATTTTTCGACATCGCTGCCGGCGCTGCCCAATACCGAGTCCTTGTCCGACAAGCGCCCACGCATCTGGTTGTAGCGCGGATCGACATCGGCCGACTGGGTGCCCGCGGTGTACACGCCAAATGGCGAGGCCATGCTCAGATTACCGGCGGCGATCAGATCCAGATCGCCGGTGCCGGTGCGCAAGACGCTGAACATCTGACTGTGGATGGCAGCGCTCTTCGCCGGATTGCTTTCGACGCACACCTCGGGATAACTGTCGCACAGCGTCAGGTATTCCTCGGGAATCGGCGCGTAATCCTGGAAACCGAACTGGTTGCCTGGCGCCCAGGTCCAGCGCGCCATGGGTGCACAGGCACCGGGATCGGTGTCGCAGAGAATCAGGTATTCCTCGGGCACCGGTTCGAAGGCTGGGAAACCATACTGATTGGTTTCCGACCACACCGCGCGTGGATTGCCTTCGGTGATCTTCGCCCCGTAATGGGTGTCCGCCAGGCGCAGATTGCCCTCGGCGGTAAGCGGTTGCACCGCACGACTGTCGGCTGCGGAAAGATCAGCCCCCGCCACCGCGCGGATCGACCACGACGCACTGCCGGACGGCAACATCGGCGCGAGTGCCCAGTTGGCGCCCTGGCTGGCGCCATTCAAAGCGCGCAACTCGATGAACGCGACACCGTCAGCGAGCACCACATTGGTCATCGACGGAATCAGCGAGCCGCGCAACAGCGCCAGTGAACCGCTCAACATCAAATTCTTGCTACTGCCCGTGTCGGCATCGAAAGCGCCTGGCAACGGCACGCCTTTGGGCCAGGTCATGGCATTCAATGCCGTGTTGCGATTCAAGCGAATACCGGCGCCCAGACGGCTATTGGCCGGTACCGTGACATCGTCGCCGAGCAGCGTCCCGGCGGCATACAACAGATTGCCCGAAGCGTCATGCACCGCCCCCGCCAGCACCGTGCCGGCGCTGAAGGTATAAGGTGCGGCCAGTTCTACCTGCACCGGCAGCAGCGTACCGCTGACCAGTGTCGTCGCCTGAATGGGCAAATCGTAGTTGAGGGCCACGCCCGAGGGAAACTGCGTACCCGGGGCCAGCGTCACCCCGGCTCCCGGCACAATCAGATCGCCGCCGAACGGCTGCACGCCCGGCAACAGCTTCCAGCCAGCGTCGTCGACGGTTTCGGGTGGCGGCGCGAAACCGTCGTTGATGCTGCCGTAGATATCCAGGTTGCCGCCGGCGCGGATCACCAGGCTGGCGGACTCACCAGAGCCATAAACACCAGCGACCTTGCGAGAGTGCGGATTGATGCTGTCATAGCGGTAGCGCGACAGATCGATGTCACCTTCCACCACCAGGTCACCGTCCGCTGTCTTGCTGGCGATTTCGACGCCGGGACGCAGATGGAAAGCATCGGCGTAAGCCGCGTTGTTCAGACCGGCCAGTTTGCGTTGCAACAGATCGGCGTTACTCAGCGCGGCTTCGATGAAAGTCGTGTTGTCGCCGTCGATGCGGGTAAAGAGCGCCTGATCGATCACCTGATACGGCCGGCCACTGACCGCTGGATCGACGCCATCGCGCGCATCGGTATAGCGCCGCGTGCCATTGAGACCGATGGAACGCGCGCCTTGAATATTCACGGTGCCAGTCGCGTCGATGGCGATGTCACCGGCGCCCAGACGCGGTGCGTTGAGTTCCAGGGTACCGCGCAGCATCTGATCGTGCTGACCGGCGAGCACACCCGGCACCGCATCGGTACCATGACGCAAGTCGATGCGCGTACCCGACGCCAGGGTCAACAACCCGGCGCCTGAATTCAGCTCGACCATGGCACGGTTCGGCGCGTCGATGATCTTGCCGTAACTGTCGACGCGCAACACCCGACCATGGGCATCGAGCACGCTGTCGCCGGCCAGCGTCAGGCCGTTTTGTGCCGACAGTCGAATGCTGCCGACCCGCTCGCCGCTGGCATCGATCAAACCGTCGACCGTCAGGCTGCCATTGTCCACCGAGACATTGACCTCGCCAGCCTTGAGCCCGTCGCCAATCCGCAGATCGCCTTGTTTGAGTTGCAAGCTGCGACTGCCGAACACCTGCCCGGCGTTCAGGCGCTGGTTGAGTGCCGCGCACTGCACGCTCGCATCACCGCCCAACTGCTGCGCGCGAATGTCCACGCCAGCGGCGTTGTACGGCACCAGCGTGCCGCCGGCATCGTAATAGCCACTGCTGGCGCCGAGAATCTCGCCCTGCAGATCGACGATGCCGGCATCCGCTGCCAAGGCCACGGCGCTGAGGTTGCCGGCCTGGTTGTTTTTTGCCGACAGGTCGATGCGCGACCCGGCAAGCTGGCGGATATTGCCGTTGTTGCTCAACAAGGATACGTCGCCGCCCCAGCTGTATTTGCTGACGTCGTTGAACGGCAAGGTGCGCCCGGACATGTCCAGTTGCGCACCGTCGGCCAGCGTCAAGTCGTGTTCGGCTTTGGCCGTGAGTTTGCCGCTGGCCAGCGCAATGCGGCTGTCGAGCACGATATCGCGGGCTTGCAGATGGAGCTCAGCGCCGAGGGCATCGGCCACACCCGAAGCTGCCGCACCGCCGAGCGTCAAGCGATTGCCGGCTTTGAGCAGATTGACCGACGCTGCCTCACCGGTCAGCAACGGTGTGCGCAGCGTGAGGTTGCCGCCCGTGTAGGCGTAACCCTTGAGCGGGTCGTAAGCGCCCTGCTGCTGATACACCGCCAGGCTGCCTTTGTGATTGGCGGTGATACGTTCGCTGGCGCTCAGGTTAACGTTGGCAAACCCCAGCGCCAGACGATTGTTCTGATCGAGGCCATTGGGTTGTGGCATAGGGCCGTAACCCAACTCGATGCGTTGTGCCTGAATATCCAGGGTACCGCTGCCGGTACCGGCGCCGCCGCTGATCACACTACCGGGGTCCTGAGTGGCCCCGTTCCAGATCAGGTTGGCGGTGCGGATCGTCGCGATATCCTCGGCAACGCCTGCGCCATAAATCGCCGGGGTGGCGAGCACGAGGTTTTGCAGCTTGCTCTGGCCTGTCTGCGCATCGAAGGTATCGAGGGTCACGCTGCCGTAGAGATTGAAGGCATCACGCGTGGTCAGGCTCAGTGTCTCCAGAGCCGGCGCGCCGAACCGGGTATCACCGCGCAGCAAACGATCCAGAACATTCTGGTTCAAGGTCAGACCGGCCGGTACGCGGTCGCCAGCAGCCGCCAGTGCCTGGGCACTGCCAGCGTTGAGCGCACCCACCGCCAGCGCCAGATGACGCGTGCCAAAACGCACGGCTTCACCAAGCTCGAACTGGTTATCCGTCGCGGCGGTGATACTGCCGTTTGAATACAGCAGCGCCGGGCTGGCACAAACCGTCGTGGTGCAAGTGCCGATCCGAATGCTGCCGGCACCGGTGAAACCGCCGCCCGCCTCCGGCGCCAGCACATTGGTCCAGCCGTTCGAGACCACCACCACACTGGACGCGCCCGGCTGGTAAATGTACCCGGCCGTCGAGTCATAAGCGGCGTTGCCACGCCCCAGGGCGTTGATCCCGGCGCCCGCTTCGACGGTGATGCCGCCACTGATCGAGTTGGTGCGCAGCAATACTTCCGGCGCCGCCAGCAACGCCCCGTCACGCAGGACGATGCTGGAGGTGTCCCCGATGAATCCGATGATGTTGCCCGACGTGCTGTAACTGACGGTCGGCATCGCGCCGAGGGTCAAACGTCCGGCGTTGAGGTTATTCAACGTTTCGGCGTATAGCGAGATACCGTTGAAGCCCTCGGTGGGCGCCTGCCCGCTGCCGAGGATTTCGAAGCTGCTGCGGGCATTGCCACTGCGCACCACTGCCGTGCCCACCAGGCCACCCGCGGCGGCGCCGAAGCGCGCCTGTCCGTTGAACTGCAATGCGATGTCCTGCTCGCCACCGTCAATCAGGCGCAGGTCCAGCGTCTTGCCGTCCTGCGGGGCCAGCGCCCGGGGACTCCACGGCGCACGGCATCGCTCTGAATGAATTGGCCGAGACTGGTTTCGTTGTACTGCGAGTAACGGCGCAACACATCCGCCGGCGTCAGGATGATCTGTTGGGCGAGGCTGTCGCGCAGGGGGGTGTTGGCAATCGACATTTGTCCGCTGCCAGTCCACGAACCATTACGCATCGGCAACGCACCCTGGCTTGCACCCGGCGTTGCCTGACCGTTGACTTCGACCCGGAATGCCCCGGGCAGCAAGGCAAACGTCGACGGCAACAACGTGTATGTACCCGCCGCCAGACCCGGCACTCCAGCGCCAATAGTGACCTGCTGACCGATACGCGGATCGACTGCGCCGGCCTCGGCCAACACCGGTGCGTAGGTGCTCTGGTTGCCCGGAACGATTGCGTAAACAGGGTTGCTCGCCAAACCCGGCAAGCTGAACGTGCCGTCGGTAGCGTTGCGCACCAGCGGATTGAAACGGGCATCTGTTGAACCGCCGCGCCCGGAAATGAAACCGGCACCGCGCAGGTCGCCACCGCCCGACAAATCGATGATTGCGCCGCTCTGCACATCGATGTACTGCGTGCTCATCGACACACCGGTCGCTTCCCCGGTGACGCCGTTCAACACCACCGATCTGCCGCCGTAGCGGTAATCGATGCCATCAGTGGTTCCACCGTATGGCATGACCAGCCCGGCAGCGCTGACCGACGTCACGCTGCCCGGCAACAAACGAACTTCACGGGTGGTGGTCAACAAGTCGTCGCCAAGGACAATCTTGCCCAGCGGTGCACGCAACACACCGCCCTGCTCGATAGACGCCGCCGAGAAGGTCAGCTTGCCGAACGCCGAAAAAGGCGCAGCAGCCGGCGCCGCTCCGTGGCCGCCGATGCGCAGGGTATGTTCGGCCGGCGACTGCGCGCCCTGATAACCGACACGCACTTCTGCCTGAACATCACTGGCGGGATAGATCTGTGCCGCACGCAGGTTCAAATCACCCGGGGTCCACAAACGGCTCTTCTCCGCGCCATCGGTTGGTGCCAGAAAGCGCAGATCACCGCTGCTGTCGAGACTCACCTGGGCAAAACCACGGCGACTGTATTCGGCGGCCGCTGCCTTCAGTTGCAGGATCGAACCCTGTGCCCCGAACGACAGACCATTGCCCAGATCCATCAGGTTGGCCGACGCCGTGAAGCGGGCATCCGCCAGCCTGGCGGTCGGGCTGTTCGTCAGGCGCGGGCGCACGCTGCCGACCACGCTGTAATAGCTGCCGACGCCGGACAGGCGCAGATACGGCGCGCTCAGATCGACCCGTGCCGTGTCTTTGGCTGACTCGGCCAGGGACAACGCCCCGGCGTACAGGCTAAGGCTTTGCTGCATGTGCAGGTTGACGTCACCGTCGAACGACAACAGTCCGTTACTCAGCAGGCTCAGGGTGTCGAAGCCGCCCGCCATCAGACTGTCGGCATGCACACGAGCCTGACCGTAGCGCAAACCGTCGTCAGCCTCGCCTGGGCGCAGGTCGGCGGCAAGCGTCGGCCCGGTCGATGTCTGGTCGATGATCAACTCGCGTGGCGTGCGTACACTGTTGTCCGCCGAATCGACGTACAACGGTGTCTCCAGCGCCACTTCCAGACGACCACCGGCTGCCCCGGCACCGCCGGCCAGTGCGCGCAGATCACCGTCAATGAACAGGCCGTTGTAAGAGCCGATCGCGATGCGTCCGCCATCCGTGGCTACGCGCGTCGGTCCCTGCCCGGCGATGTCCAGCAGCGCCTCGGCGCCCGAAGCATCGAGTTGTGCGCCCTGGCGCACCACCACGTAAGCATCGGCGGCAGTGGCCGTGGCGAGTTTCGCGTCGATCTCGCCACCGAGGATGATGCTGCCCGCCTTGCCGACCTGCCCATAGGTGCGACCCAAAGCGTCCACTGCGGTGTTCACGCGCCCTGCCACATCCAGCCGCGCGTGTTCACCGATCCAGATCGAACGGTCATGCGCGTTCGGCTCCGCGAGTTGATCGGAGGTGGCCGGTTTGATCGAGCCGAACTGCTGCTGGCGGATATCAATGGTGCCGCCCCAGGCATTGAGTTCACCGTCCACGGTGATCTGCCCGGCGCCGCGCAATGTGATGCTTTGCCCCGGGTCGACGCTGATGCGCGAGCCACGGCCGAGGGTCAGGCTGCTGTTGGCCGCATCGATCAGGCTGAGCAGGCTGGCCCCGCCTTGCAGCGTCAGGCTGGCACCGGCGCGTTGCGTCAGCACGCCCTCAGTCGGGTTTTGCTGGAACAGCGCCGGCGTCCACAACTCCAGCGCCGCTTGTGGATCGGCGCCGCTGAGCTGATTCGGCGCGGCATCGCTAAAACGGTACAGCGGCAGACTGACGTCCACGACACTGCCTTCAACCACGTCCAGACCGCTCAAGCCAATCAGGTTGTAAGCGGAGAAACCTTTGTTGAACAGATCGGTAGACAGTTGCAGGGTGTTGTCGGCCAACGGTTTGTCGCTCTGGCCGATCAGGATCTTGTTGGCCTGCACGGTCAAGGTGCCGCCACCCGTTACACCGTAGCCACGCAACTGGCCATCGAGGCGCAGGTGCGATTGGCCGGGCGTAGATATCGCGCTGGATTCCAGCGTCAAATCACCGCCCTTGCCGCCGCGGGTCTTGCCGTTGGCGAGGATCGCGCCACCGGACGACACATCGAGCACGCTGCCGGCACCGATATTGATATCGCCGCTGCTGCGGATCGACACCCGCCCACCGTTGAGCGAGGCCAGGCTCGCGCCATCGTCCGGCCGGGTACGCAGATTGCTCCAGACGCCGCGGGTATCGAGGTGAACGTCTTCGGCCACAGACACTTGCGTCGGCTTGCCGGTTGTCGCCGTGAGCCGGGTGTCGCTGCTCTGGGTACCGTTGAACTGATTGAGCACGTTGCCCAGACGCAGGCTGCCGCTACGCGCGGTCAGGTCTGCGCCGATCTGCACATCCGGCGCATACAGCGTGATGTCGCCAGCGGTATCAACGGTGATCGCGCCGTCAACGACGACTTGATCCCGGGCCGCCACCTTGAGCGCACCGAGACGCAAGCCGTTGAGCTGCTCGTTATCGAGAAACAGCTTGCCCTGGCGCGTCTCTGACACCGCACTGGCGAGGTCCAGGTCATTGCCGGCCAGCGGCCTGTCGCCACCGATCTGCACCTGATCCAGCAACGGATTGAGCGTATACAATACGCCGCCCGCCGCCGCGACATACGCCGGGTCATAACTGCCGACGATCAATTGCGCGCGGCGTGCCAGCGCGGTCTGGCTCTGCTCATACCCGTCGAGCACCGGTTTGGGCGCCTGATTTTGCCGCTCGCCCTGATACACCTCGCCGAGCATCTGCCCGTCGAGCATGGCGTTGGCCGTGGCGATCACCAGTTGCCCGGCGTCCCGCCCCACGGTGTAACCCGACTCGATACGCGAGCGCGGGGCAATCAGCGGGTTGTAAAAATAGCGGGTCTGACCCCAGCGTTCACTGCTGTCCTCGAAACCGTTGTACAACCCGGTGTAAAGCAGATCGCCCGGCGCACGGGACACTTCATACAACTTGCCGTCCGCACCGCGCAGCCAGGTCTGGCGAATCTCGCCGCTTTGCACATCCAGGGTGCCGCCGGACAGTTTGATCAACGAGCCCTTTTCGGTGACCACATCGTTGCCGGCAAAACTCACCGTCCCACCCTGCGCCATCCATTCGCCGACGCTGTGCGTCTGGGTGCCGAGATAACCGCCGACTTCAAGCAAGCCGCCGGCGGTGTACCAGCGATCCGTGGCATAGCCGTTGGTGCCCGCCGGCACGTAGACCAGTTCGCGTACATCGATCCAGATGTCATTGCTGTTGAGCGCGCCCTTCTCGCGGTTGACCGAAGCATCGCGCTGCTCGTTGCCTTGCACATTGATCTTGATGTTGTTGTTTTCCATCGCCACCTTGACGCCGAGTGCGCCCGACACGTCGATCATCGCCCCGTCGCGCACCAGGCTGCGGCGCTGCGCCGTCACTGCCACTTGCCCGCCGGTAGCGAGGGTAATCGAGCCGTTCTGGAACTCGACGCTGCCACCGCTCTGAATCTCGATACGCGACTGATCGCCCCGAATCCGGTTGTTCGCAGTGACCGCGCTGAGGGCCGCCTGATGCTGACTGTCGAGCGCGGTCAGGTCGCTGCTGTCGAGCATGATCGCCGTGACACTGCCTTGCGTCAGCGTGACGCTGCCGTTGGTGTCGCTGGCGGGGTTGGACAGGTGAACGGTGCCGCGAGCAGCCACTGAGGTGCTGGCGAGCAATACGCCGTTCTGCACGACTTCGTGGCCGGTCAGAGTGATGTCGCCTGTGGCGGCCTGGATCAAACCGTTGTTGCTGACCTTGCCGCTGACATCGCCGGCCTTGAAGCCCGGCGTGACTTCGTTGCCGAACGTGGTCGACAGCGCATTGCCCTCGGTGCCCGCGCCCTTGCGGATATAGAAGCGGTCACCGGCGCCGAGCACGGTCTGGCCCTTGGCGGTGCTGATGCTGCCGTCGTTCTGCACTTCGCTGCCGAGCAACAAGGAATAACCACCGCCATCAGTAGACGTCGCGGGTGGGTGCGTGGCAATGCTCGCGCCGCGTTCCACCAGCACCTTGCCCGCGGCATCGGTAAAGGTCGGCTGCGTGGCGCTACTGTCAAAGTACAGACCACGCTCGCGGAACTGGGTATCGGTGATGCTGGCCGCCGCTGCCACCAGGTTGCGCACATTGACCTGACTGCTGCCGCTGAAGACGATGCCGTTGCGGTTGATCAGCATCACCGTGCCGTCGCCCTTGATCTGCCCCTGGATCTGGCTCGCCCGGGCATTCGGATCGTTGACCCGGTTGAGCACCGCCCAGTTCGCTTGCTGGTCAAATTCAACCGTGGTGTTGCGCCCGACGTTGAAGGTTTCCCAATTGAGAATGGCCTTGTCGGCGGTCTGTTCGATCTTCACCGTGGTCTTGCCGTCGGCCTGGGTTTGCTGCGGGCCCTTGGCATTCTGCCAACCTTGGGTGAGGCTGTTATCGACTTTCAGGCCACCCTCGCCCAGACCGTCCGGGACAAACTGCACCGACCCCAGCGCAGCGGCCCGACCCGCCGCCTGAGCCGCCTGCTGCGCGGCAATCGCGGCGACCGTATTGTTCAGGGTCTGGATCGAGCGCTGCAATTGCTGGTTGGCTTTTTGCTGCTGTGCCAGTGGCGGCGTCATGCCGGGCAAGCCGCCGCTGCTCGGCCGCGCGGCTGCACCTTGCTGCGCGGCCCCCTTGGCGGCGAACCAGTTCGAACTGAACGCCGTTGCCGCCTGCGCATTACCCGCCACCAGACACAACGCCACCGCTTGGGCCAGTGGCTTGAGCAACCACAGCGCCGGCTCCGCGGCTTCACGTTTGAACGGCTGGACGTTGGTACGACGGGATGGGCGAGCGAGCATCACTACGAGATCCTTTTGGGTTGCCACACTTTGGTTGCCACACTTTGGTTGCCACACAGGCCGCAGGCGTGCAAAAACCTGCTGTTACGTCATAGGCAGTTGGCGGCGGTCGCGACCGAACGGATGTCACACAAACTTCATGTTTGCGGAGTATCCGCGGTGTCTGTGGTTGTTTTGCAGGCAATAAAATGGCAGCCCAGGGGCTGCCATTGATTGGCACGCCGCTGTTTCAAAGAGGACGGCCAATCCCGTTGCAAACGGAAGGGTTGTTGATGTCGAGGTTGTAGCCAGTGGTGTTAGTGATGAAGTTGGCGGTGACGGCGTTTTTCCAGCTCAGTGGCATCACCAGTAATTTGTGCGCCACCACCGCGGCATTGTTGCCAGGATTGCTGTAGTGGGTGGTCAGGAAGGCGCGAATCTCGTTGGCCACGTTGGCATCCCTGTAGCACTGCCCGATGATCAAGTTGCTGTAGGCGACCATTTTGTAGCCGTTGAAAGGGTTCGCCACCACGGGCGACCAATTGGCGGGATTGGCTGCCTGAGACTCTGACGCCGGTGGCGCAATGGACGACAGTCCGAGCGCGATGTTGATCAGGGTTGGCAACACACCATTAAGACGCGCAACGACAGTGTTATCGCTCACCAGTACACCGTCAGGGCCGGAGTAACCGATCGAGCCGTCGACCTGATTGATCGTAGGCAAGACATCTCTGTCGCTCGACACCCCGACCCAGTTGCTCGGCAGTGTCGAACCTGACGGCTGGCGCGCCGTCGTGAACAACGAACTGGTCGAGAACTTTGTCGGGCAAACGGAATTGAGGTGGCGAGTGAGGATTTCCGAGGTGCCGCTGGCGTTGTTCCGGTAGACCACGCGAATCGGTGTGGTGTCGGCAGTGCCCATGAGATGGCCCCACGTTGGGGCCTCACCCGACAGCGCCCAGCACAACTGGCTGCTCGTCAGGTTGAGATTATTGATACCGCTCTTCTTATAGGACACGGCGATTGCAGTGCCAACGGATGGCAGCTGAATCAGCGGACCATAACTGGCGTTAAAAGCGCTCTGGTATTGGCGGATTTCGCTTGCCGTCAGGATCGAATCGCTGCCAGTGAAATGCACAGTGCCTGTAGTGCCGAACGGCGCAGCATTGTTGCTTAAAAACGCCGCTTTACCTGCCCCGCTGCCAACACCGGCGTAGCTGAAACTGACCGGCAAAATGCTGTTGGCCGAGCCCTTGTAAAGCGCCGCAGGCAACGTCGCCCCGCCACCGGTCACCGCCAACGCGTGGCCCGACATCAACGCCCCCGACAGCAACGCAACCTTTGCAATGTGTTTGTACATGTTCAATCTCCTTATCGAATGCCCCGCGAACGGGAGCCAAAAAAATGGCAGCCCCGAGGGCTGCCATTCGTGTTGCAGAGTGAATCGAGCGCCTTACTGAGGACGACCGATGGTGTTGCAGACGCTGGTGTTGTTGATGTTCAGGTTGTAACCGTTAGCGTTGGAAACGAAGGTCTCATACACCTTGGTTTTCCAGGCCGATGGCACAGTCACGAAACCGTGGTTCTTGATGGCCAGGTCGTTGGTGGTGGTGTTGTAGTGAGTGGTCAGGAAAGCCTTCACGTCGTTGGCCACAGCTGCATCCTTGTAGCACTGACCAACGATGAGGTTGGTGTAGGCAGCCAGTTTGTAACCGATGGCCGGGTTAGCCACCACTGGCGACCAGCGAGTCGGATCAGCGGCCAGAGCAGCGGTCGCCGGTGGAGTCACCGAAGCCAGTGCCAGGGCAACGTTGGCCGAGGTTGGCTGCACGTTGTTGATGCGCGAAACCAGGGCGTTGCTGGTGGCGTCTACACCATCCGGACCGACATAACCGAGCGAACCATCAACGGCTGCAACGGTAGGCGCAACGTCAGCAGTGCCAGCGACACCGACCCAGTTCGAAGGCAAGGTGGAACCGGCTGGACGTGCTTTGACGAACGTCGAGTTGGTGGTGAACTTGGTTGGGCAGACAGCATTCAGGTGACGGGTGAGAATTTCCGAAGTACCGCTGGAAGTGTTGCGATAAACGATGCGGATCGGCGTGGTGTCAGCAGTGCCCAGCAGGCCGCCCCAGGTCGTCACGGTGCCCGAGAAGGCGTCGCACAGTTGAGCGCTGGTCAGGTTCAGAGCGGTCTGGCCGGATTTTTTGTAAGGGATGGCAACCGAAGTGGCAACCGAAGGCAGTTGGATCAGCGGACCGTATGAACCGCCGAACGCGCTGTTGTAGGTGCTGATTTCCGAAGCGCTGAGCACCGAGTCGCTGCCGGCGAAGTGCACAGTGCCGGTGGCGCCAAAGCCAGTGGCGACGTTGGTCAGGAAAGCCGTTTTGCCGGCGCCGCTACCCACAGCCGCGTAGCTGAAGTTGGCGGGCAGGATGCTGTCGGCAGAACCTTTGTACAGAGCGGCAGGCAGCGTTGCACCACCACCGGTAACGGCCATGGCTTGAGCGGAGGCCAGAGCGGCGACGGTCAGGGACGCGGCGATCAGAGTGCGCTTGAACATGAAGAATCTCCTTTTCAACTAGGTTGTGAACACAGGTTTTCGGATGACTTGCATGACGCTTTTATTGAGGACTCACCGGGCCCTCGCTGGCTGGCCTGGGTTAAGTCGCACTGAGAAATTCGCAGTTTCCGGTGACAGATAAAGGAAAAAACCTCGGGAGCTGAACGCTGTTTTCAGAGCGGTTTTCTCGGGTGTTTGTGGGGTTTGTCGGAGTCTCTGGATCGCGGGTTTGGCGCAATCGGGCTGGAGCCGTTGGCGGGTGGTTGCAGATGACAGAAAGGAGAACCCGAGGATGGGGGAATTGACGGTCGGGTGATGGAGAATCTTTTGCAAAAACTTTGAATTGTTCATTGGCCTGACTGGCCTCATCGCTGGCAAGCCAGCTCCCACAAGGAGCCAGGTTGACAATGCGAACTGCGACACAACACAAAACCCTGTGGGAGCTGGCTTGCCAGCGATGAGGCCGGCCCAGTCACCATCAATATTTCAGGCACACCGCTACTGGACCAACTGATTGATCTCAATGATCGGCAACAACACCGCCATCACAATCACCAGCACCACTCCTCCCATCACCACAATCATCAGCGGCTCCAGCAGTGCAGTCATGCCCATCGCCCGGCGCTCGATGTCGCGCGACAGGGTCTGCGCCGCGCGCTCGAGCATGGGCGGCAACGAGCCGGTTTTTTCGCCGCTGGCGATCAAGTGAATCAGCACCGGCGGAAACACGTTTTCGACGCGCAACGCCGCGGCCAGATTCGCGCCCTCGCGCACTTTCGCGGTTGCCTCGCTGACGCTCAGGCTCAAGCGCTCGTTGGACAACGTCTGCCGCGCCGCCTCCAGCGCGCGCAACAGCGGCACCCCGGCGCCGCCGAGAATCGCCAGGGTCGAGGCGAACCGTGCCGTGTTCAAGCCCAAGATAAACCGCCCGAACAGCGGCAACTTCAGCACCCGGTGATGCCAGCTCAACCGCGCCGCCGGGTTGCGCAGATACAGCCGCCAACACCAGAACGCCCCGGCCATGAGCGCCGCACACAACCAGCCCCAGGCACGAATGAAATCGCTCGCGGTAAGCATCGCCAGAGTCAGCCCCGGCAAATCCTGGCGCGCCTGGGAAAACGCACTGACCACCTGCGGCACCACGTAACTGAGCAGGAAAATCACAATGCCGATCGACACCAACCCGACCACGCCCGGGTAGATGAACGCGGTGAGAATCTTGCCGCGCAAATTGTTGCGCTCCTCGATGTAATCCGCGAGACGTTCCATGACTTGCGCCAGATCCCCGGACTCTTCTCCTGCGGCAATCAGCGCCCGATAGATCTCGGGAAAGTCCCGCGGTCGCGCCGCCAGCGATTCCGCCAGGCGCATGCCGCTGCGCACATCGGCGCGCACGGCGCTGAGGGTGTGAGCGATGTGCTTTTTCTCCGCCTGCTCGACGGTGGCACTCAGCGCCGCTTCCAGTGGCAGACTCGCGCCGAGCAGGCTCGCCAGTTGCCGCGTGGCCCAGGCCAGATCGTTGTCCGACAGCCTGGCGCTGAACAGTCCACCGCCACCATGCTGGGCAACGTTGCTTTCCTTGTGCACCGACAACGCGGTCAAGCCGCGGCCACGCAAGGCGCTGAATGCCGCGCCCTGACTGTCCGCCTCCAGATGCCCGGACTCGATCTTGCCGCTGGCATCGGCAGCCTCAAAACGATAGCGATTCATCAGGTGTCCCGGGTCACACGCAGAATTTCTTCCGGCGCGGTGGCGCCGCTGCGGATCCAGCGCTCACCGTCCTCACGCAAACTGAACATCCCGGCCTTGGCGGCCGAAGCGCGCAAAGCCTGCTCGCCTGCCCCTTGGTGGATCAGCGTGCGAATGTCGTCGTCGATGCAGAACAACTCGTGGATGCCGGTGCGGCCGCTGTAACCGGTCTGGTTGCACGCGGCGCAACCGACCGGCCGCCAGGTGCCGGGCGCTGCCGGATCTTCCTGTTTGCATTGGTTGCACAGGCGCCGCACCAGTCGCTGCGCGAGTACGCCGAGCATCGATGAGGCCAGCAGAAACGGCTCGACACCCATGTCGATCAAGCGGTTGACCGCCGACACCGCGTCGTTGGTGTGCAGCGTCGCCAGTACCAGGTGACCGGTCAGCGAGGCCTGCACGGCGATTTGTGCGGTTTCCAGATCGCGGATCTCGCCGATCATGATGACGTCCGGGTCCTGCCGCAGAATCGCTCGCAATGCCAGGGCGAAAGTCATGTCGATCTTGGCGTTGACCTGTATCTGGCTGATCCCGGGCAAGTCATATTCGACCGGGTCTTCGACGGTGAGAATGTTGCTGGTGCTGGCGTCCAGTCGCGCCAGCGCCGCGTACAGGCTGGTGGTCTTGCCACTGCCGGTCGGCCCGGTGACCAGCACAATGCCGTGGGGCTGACGGATCAGATGATCGAGTTTGGCCAGCACCTGCGCGTCCATGCCGAGGGTTTCCAGTTGCAGGCGCCCGGCCTGTTTGTCGAGCAAGCGCATCACCACGCGCTCGCCATGGCCGGTCGGCACGGTGGACACACGAATATCGATCGGCCGCCCGGCCACACGCAAGGCGATCCGACCGTCCTGCGGCAGACGTTTTTCGGCAATATCGAGCTGGGCCATGATCTTGATCCGCGACACCAGCGCGCCGTGCAGCGCCTTGCGCGGCGAAACCACATCGCGCAGGGTGCCGTCGACGCGGTAGCGCACCACCGAATGGGTTTCGAACGGCTCGATGTGAATGTCGCTGGCCTCATCGCGCGCCGCCTGGGTCAGCAAGGCGTTGATCATGCGGATCACCGGCGCGCCGTCCTGGGTGTCGAGCAGGTCGGTGATTTCCGGCATGTCCTGCATCAAACGGTCGAGGTCGACTTCGTTTTCCGCAGCACCCACCACGGCGGCGGCGCTGCCGGTGTCGGAATACGCGGCGGCGAGCAAGCCGTCGAGTTCGTCATCGCGCACCCGCTCCAGCCGCGCCACGCCAAACTGGCGCCGCGCTTCGCTGATCGACCAGCCCGGCGTCGACGGGCACACCGTCAGCACGTCATCACGCAGCAGAATCCGCTGCGCCTTGGCCCAGGCGTAGGGCAAGCGGCTCACAGGCGCGGGCCTCCCTGAATTGGCACTGCCTTGATCGTTGCGCGCGGGCCAGAAGTCGGCACCACCGCCGGCACACCTTGCGCCGCTGTCGGCAACTGCGGCGCCTGCATGTCCGGCATCGCCCAGCTGCGCTCCGGTTGCAGACCACCCTGCGCGCGGCGCATGAAGTCGTAGCGGTTGAGCGTGATGCTGCGCCCCGATTCGCTGTCGCGAATGATGTACGGGCGCAGGAACACCATCAGGTTGGTCTTGGTAATCGCCCGGCGCTCGTTGCGAAACAGCGCGCCGATCCCGGGAATCGTCGACAGCCACGGCACCGCGTCGTTGCTCTGGCTGTAGCCGTCCTGCAGCAGGCCGCCGAGGACCATGATCTGCCCGTCATCAAGCAAAATACTGGTGTCGATCGCGCGTTTGTTGGTGACGATGCCGGCCGCGTTCGCACTGGCGGAAGCGCGTTCGTCGATGCTGCTGACTTCCTGATAAATGTCGAGCTTGACCGTGCCGCCCTCGGAAATCTGCGGGCGCACGTTGAGCTTGAGGCCGACCTCTTCGCGGGTCACGGTCTGAAACGGGTTGTTGCTGGTGCCACCGCCGCCGGTGACGTAACTGCCGCTGACAAACGGGATGGTCTGGCCGACGAAAATGCTCGCCGCTTCGTTGTCCAGAGTCAGCAGGTTCGGCGTCGACAGCACGTTGGTGCCGCCCTTGCTCTTCAGCGCGCGGGCCAGCACTTTCAGGTCGAGAATCTTGCCGATCCCGGGAATGTCGACGGTGCCGTTGACGTAGCCGAGGTTCAGCCCCTGCGGCAGCACATCAAGGCTGGTCTTGCCGTTGAGGTTGATCCCCGAACCGCCCAGGTTGGCGCCGCCGATCACGCCTTTGCCGCCGAGATCGCCGGTCTGCCATTGCACGCCGAATTCGCTGGCATCGTCCTCGCCGACTTCGACGATCAGGCTTTCGATGACCACTTGCGCGCGGCGCTGGTCGAGCAAGTCAATGACCTCGCGCAGGTTGCGGTACAGCGGCTCCGGCGCGGAAATCAGCAAGGTGTTGGTGGTGGCGTCGGCCTGAATGGTCACGCCGCCAGCGGTGAACGCGACGTTCTGCTCGCTGCTCTGCGCCCCGCCGCTACTGCTGCTGGCGCCGCTGCCCTGGGCGTAACTGCCGCCGCTGCTGCCGCTGTTGGTCGTCGTTGCAGTGCCGCTGGTTTGAGTACCGCTCTGGCCACTCTGCCCAGCGTTGCCACCGGTGCTGCCGCCCATGCTGCTGAGCACCGAGCGCGCACTGTCGCTGCTGCCGCTGTCGCTCTCACCGGTCAGCAGGCCGCGCAGGGCTTGCGCCAGTTTCGCCGCTTGCGCGTTGCGCAGATAGACGACATGCAAATTGCTCGGATTGCTTTGCGCGTTATCGAGTTTGTAGATCAGGTTGCGCGCCAGTTCGGTGCGCTCGGGGCTGCCGGCGCGAATGATGATGCTGTTGGAACGTGGATCGCCGATAACGGCAATTTTCTGCGTCGGATCATTGCCCGGTGCATCGAGCAGGTCGGCAACCATCGGTGCGATGTCGGCGGCGATACCGTTCTGGATCTGCACCACGTCGGTGTCGATCGCGCTTGGCGAATCGATGCTGGCGATCAACTGCGCCACGCGGGTGAGGTTCTCGGCGTAGTCAGTGATGACAATGGTGTTGTTGCCGGGATAGGCATTGATCGGGTTGTTCGGCGAGACGATCGGCCGCAGCACCGGAATCAGATTCACCGCGTTCTCGTATTGCAGGCGAAAGGTGCGGGTGAGCATGCCGTTGCCGGCCGGTTTGTCGGCGCTGTAGATCGGCCCGCCGAGCAGTTTCGCATCGGCTTCCGGCACCACCTGGGCGACACCGCCGACATCGACCACGCTGAAGCCCTGCATGCGCAATGCCGCCAGCAACATGTCGTAGGCCTGCCGCGCCGGCACCTGTCCTTCCGAAACCAGGGTCAGCGTGCCCTTGACCCGTGGATCGACGAGAAACTGCTGGCCGGTCGAACGCGACAGTGCGCGCACCACCGCTTGAATATCGGCGTCGACAAAATTCAATGTCACCGGTTGATCGCCCAACGGGTTGCTCGGCAAGGTGCTGCCCGTGGACGTGGCGCCGGCCCGCGCGCTTTTGCTGATGTTGTGCAACTGTTTGGGCGCCGGTCGCGCCTGCGCCTGCGCGCGTTCGCGATCGAGCACCGCGTCGCCACTGCGCTGGGTATTCGCCAGCGGTCGGCCCAGTTCACTGTCGACCAGCAGCGGTGGCTGATTTTGCGGCGCTCCGGTGTTGCTGCACGCACTCAACGCCATCAGCAACAACGGCAATGCCAGTTGTGCCGGTTTGGATCCTGACCCCTTCATGAAGCTTCCTTAGCGCCCAGCGCCTGATCCATGCGAACGGTGCCTGACAACGTGCCGGCAGTGACTTCGGTCGAGGGGTTGTCTGCGCGCTGCAAACGCGCCTCGACCACTTGCAGAGAAAGTTGCGACGGCGTGCTCAGCAGCCAGTCGATTACGGCGTCCGCTGGCGCGCCATCGAAGCTCAGTTGCCAGGCGCCGGCCTCACCGGGTTGCAATTGATAGTGCCCGGCCAGGCTGCTGGCCTGCAGGGATTGCTCCAGCGCCTGGGCCACGCTTTGCCCGTCCGGACGCACGCTGACTTCGCGCAGCAGCACCTCCAGCGCTTCGGTTTGTGCGCGCAGCTTCGGCGTTTCGGCTTGCCAATAGCTGATTTTTTTCAACGGCGGCTGGATCAGCGCAACCCACAGTAAAAGGCCAATCAGCGCCACGGCCATGCCGCCGACCATGCGTTTCTCGCGCGGCGCCAACGGCTGCCAGCGCGCCTGCAACTGAGCGCTGAAGCGCTGCCACTTCGCCCGGTAAGGCGCGAGCTTATTCATCTTCATTTGCTCCGCTGCTGTCGTCGCTGTCGCTTGCAGTGGCTTCGCTGGACGGGCGCAAAATCCAGCCCTCCTCGTCGGCGGTGACGCTGATGCCGGCCTGCGCCAACGTGCTTTGCCACTCTTGATTGTTGGCGCTGCGCCGGGCCTCGCTGAGCAACGCCAGTTGCAACGTGCCGTCGGCAAAGGTCAGGCGCTCGACCGTACCGGCCATGGACGGCATGCCGCTGCCGGCCTGCAGCACCAGGCGATTGAAGGTTTGTGCCGGATCATCGGTTGCGCCTTTCTGCCGCTCGGCCAATTGCTGACGCGCCTGTTGCAGCGGGTTGAGGATCACCGGCAATTGCGGGAAAGCCTGTTTGACCCGTTGGCTCATCTGCGCCTTGAGCTGCTGGCCCTGGCTGGCTTCGCGCGCGGCATACAAATTCAGGCCAACAACCCACACCGTAACGGCCAGTGCCGCTAAGCCGATGGCCCGGCCCCAGCCGCGATGTTCGGTAGTCTGCGACTGCACCGCGCCGTGCAAGCCCCACCCCGGCAACGGTCCAGTCCAACGCTGGGCTTCGGCCATCGGCACCTCGGCAGACGCCGGCGCCTGATCGCCAATCCAGTGCAGGGTGGTGCCCGGCTCCCACATCGCGGTGTCGACATCCTCGCCGAACAATGGCTGCACCCGCGCGGCTTGCACGCTGTCACGCAGCAGCAGATGCCCGTCCCGCACACACGCGACGGTGCCCGGCAACACCGGCAAGCTGTATGCCGCCGGGTAGAGACCGCGCAGATTCAGACCCGCGTGTTTCAACAACTGCGCCAGTTGTAGCAACGGTTGCCGCGGTGCCCAGGCGATCTGCACCCGCCCGGCCTCGTCGCGCGGCCCGTGGGCAACGTGCATCTCGCTGAGGTCGCCAAGCACCAAGGCCTGCGCCGCGCATTGCACCGCCGCTGCGGTTTTATTGGCCGGCAGCGGCGGCAGATCGATACTCGCCAACAGGCTGTCCGCCGGGTGCAGAAAACCCAGCAGCGGCGGCAGTTTCGGCACCTGGCTCAACTGCCTAAAGCTCATGGATTGTTCACGGCTGACCTGACCGGCACGGTCCAGCCAGGCAACGTGCAGCTCGCTATCGAGATCAAGATCCGCCAATGGCGGCAGTGCCACTCTGAGCTGACTCATGCGCCCACCCGCGACCAGACCACTTGCGGCAAACGATCCTGACTGCGATGCAGCAACGCCTCGAGACTGACCCGCCGCTGATCGCGCCGCGCTTCGCCGCGCAGGCGAAACCAGTAGCTGGTGATGCCAACGCGCACAGTGGTCAGCTCCAGCTCAGGCATGCGCAAGCGGTTGACGAAATCGCCCCGGTTGATGAACCAGCGCCCGGCATCGCGCTCATTGATCAGCGCCTGCGCGCGCTCCAGCGATAACCCCGGCACATACGCCGCCAACACCGGCGCGGTGGCCGTGTTGCCATTGAGCCAGGTCGTCGCCGGAATCACCGTCAGATACGCCGCGAGTTTGCCGATCACCGCGTCATTCACCCCATCGACGCTGCGCAAATCTTCAAGGCTGCGCAGCATCGGCAATGTCGGGTTTTGTGGTTTGCGTGAAGTGTTTGGCGAGGTCAAGCGGCCGCTGTCAAAGGTGTTTTTCGTCGTCTCGGCGATCTGCGCATTGAGCAGTCGCGGGTAAGCGCCGATCACCCGCTGGATGATCCGCTGGCTCAGCCCGGCATTGACACCGAGCAACCCGCACAAGCGCTCGAACGCTTGCACCTGCTCGTCATCAACGCGCTCGTTGGCCACCAGATTGCGCAGGTTGAACTTGCCCTGCTCATCCTCCAGCCGCCCCTCAAAACCCTGCGCATTCAAGCGTTGCGCCCACGGCTGATCGAGCCGGGTCAAGGGGTCACGCTGGCGCGCATCCCAGAGCAATTGGCGGCTGATCTCCAGCCCACCCTGCGCCAGCCAACGCCCCTGAATCCGTTGCTGATCGGCTTCCAGCGCACGGGTCGAAACGCTCTGGCGCGTCAACATCCCTGCCGCGATCACCGCCACCACGGCAGCAATCAACAAGGCGCTGATGATCGCCATGCCTCCCTGCTTCGCCCCTTTGGGCGAACGGCGATTCATGGCCGGCCTTACAACTGCCAGGAACCGATATCGGCATTCACGCCGTCGCCGTCCGGCTGACCGTCGGCACCGAGGGAAAAGATGTCGATCTCGCCATTGGCGCCGGGGTTGAGGTACTGATAAGGCCGCCCCCACGGATCGTTCGGCAAGCGCTCCAGGTACGAACGCCAGTTGCTGTTCTTCGCATCCGCCGGCCGCTCCACCAACACTTTCAAGCCCTGATTCATGCTCGGGTACGTGCCGTGATCGAGGCGATACAACTTCAACGCCTGCATCAAGCCGCCAATGTCCTGCTTCGCCGCCGTCGCCCGCGCCTGATCCGGCCGGTCGAGCACCTTGGGCACCACCATCGCCGCGAGAATCCCCAGAATGACCACCACCACCATGATCTCGATCAGGGTAAAACCCTGCTGACCACGCGGCGTGCGCAGCGGTTGTTTGCGCGAAGTGAAAGGTGCGATATCCATCTCGACAGTCCTTGGCTTGGTTCGATTCGACGCGCAGTGTTGCAAGAAGATATGTCAGGGATGTTGAAAATCCTCGGGAGTTTTCGTCGTCAAGCCGTCAAGGACGCGGGTTAGCGTCGAGGGCTGTTTTTTGCTTTTGGGCCTTTTATGCCTGCGCGCTCCCGAGAAGCCGGATTCACCCTGATTGAAGTGCTGGTGGCGCTGGCGATCATCGCCGTGGCGATGTCCGCGGCCGTGCGTGTGGCGGGGTTGATGACGCAGAGCAACGGGCTGCTGCGGGATCGGTCGATTGCGCTGGTGGCGGCGCAGAGCCGCATGGCGGAGTTGCGATTGGAGGGGCGGTTGCCGACAGGCATGAAAGCGGTTGAGTGTGATCAGGGGCGGTTGTTGTTGCGCTGCGAGCAGGTGATCGCGACCGCAGAAAAGGGACGGCTCCTCAAGGTCGGGATTCAGGTGTTTGATCGCAGTCAGGATGCGCCGCCGTTGGCCAGGCTGGAGACTTTAGCGTCGCGGACGGACAGCCCCTCACCCTAGCCCTCTCCCTCAGGAGAGGGAACTGATTCGGGCATATTCGAGAGTTGCGCTGACCCGAGCGTGACGCATTGAATCCATCATCGACACGGTCATTCAGGTCGATGTGCAGAGACCGCTCATCACCCGATTAATCTCCCCAACCACCCGCCTCGTCGCCTCCTCGATCGTTCCCTCATTCCGGCATAAAAACCAACCCTGATCCGCAACGGCTTGTTCAAACGCCTGAGTACAAGCGACATGTTCCTCCAGTCCTCGAAGCACGGTACTGCTCAAGCCGCGCCGTCGTGCAGCCGCCCTCGCCCAGGAGATCTCCGCCGCTGTGACCACGCCGACATGCAGGTCTGGCACCTGGACGTCGCGATCAAGGTTCAGTTTCAGGATTTCTGCGAACGGAACTGTGCGGCGAAACGCGGCCTCGGACGGGTACCAGCGATCGATCAGGATAATGCTGTCGGTGGGCTGTCTGGTCAGCACGTGCCGGGAAATCCAGCGGCGGCTATCAGCCAGACGCTCACAAACTTGCAGCTCCAGATCCCGGTCAGGTTGGCGGGCAAGCCGGTTCACCAAGTGCATGGTCTCGCCCCGGAAAGGGTCGCTTTTTTTCTCGCACAGCCGGATGACTTTCTGGTTGTCGGCCCTCAGGACTTCGGTGATGGCCTCCAACAGCGAGGTCTTGCCAACGCCTTTGGGGCCATCCAGCGCGACAAACAGCGGACGATTCATTTTTCTCGGGCTTCAACGGGGATGAGGGAACACTCTAACGGATTTTCCGGTTGAACCTCTGTTGCTCAGGCGTACTCCGAAACCTGAATACAGGAGAAAGCTATGACTCAGACAGCTTTGGTCGTGGGCGCCAGCGGTATCGTCGGCAGCGCCATCACGCAGTTACTCATCGATAACCAGTGGCAGGTCGCCGCGCTGTCGCGCCACCCCTCGCAAGCGTCAGGCGTGATCCCGGTCGCGGCTGATCTTCAGGATCCGGCTTCGCTGGAACGTGCACTCGCGGGGTTGAAACCCACCCATGTGTTCATCACCACATGGTCACGGCAAGCCACGGAAGCCGAGAATATTCGCGTCAATGCCGCCATGGTCCGCAACGTCCTCGCCGCCGTTCGTCCCGCCAAAAGCGTTGAGCACGTAGCGCTGGTTACCGGCCTGAAACACTACCTCGGCCCGTTCGAAGCGTATGGAAAAGGCAGCCTGCCGCAAACACCGTTTCGCGAAGAGCAGGGTCGTCTGGATGTCGAGAATTTCTATTACGCCCAGGAAGACGAGCTCTTCGCCGCCGCCGAAAAGGATGGTTTCACCTGGAGCGTTCACCGCCCGCATACCGTCACCGGAGTAGCCGTTGGCAACGCGATGAACATGGCCACCACCCTCGCCGTCTACGCCTCGATTTGCAAAAAAACAATCGCCCATTTGTGTTTCCCGGATCACGGGTGCAGTGGGACAGCCTCACCGACATGACCGATGCCCGGCAGTTGGCGAAACAGCAACTATGGGCGGCCACCACGCCGGCGGCGGCTAATCAGGCATTCAATGTCACCAATGGCGATGTGTTTCGTTGGAAATGGATGTGGGGGCGGATTGCCGAATACTTCGAGGTGCCCGCTGCCGAGTATCCCGCTGCACTCTCACCTCTGGAGGAGCAGATGGCCAACGACCAGGCCGTATGGACGCAAATAGTTGCCGAACATGGTTTGAAAGAATCTGACATTGGTCGACTGATATCGCCATGGCATACCGATGCAGACCTTGGTCGACCCATCGAAGTGGTCACGGACATGTCGAAAAGCCGTGCAATGGGTTTCACGGCCTACCAGGCGAGCGATCAGGCATTTTTCGACGTGTTCGACAAACTGCGCGAGATGCGCTTGATCCCTTAGGTCGTTCCACAGCGGATATGAAACGGGATAGCGCCTGACTTCAGGCGCCATCCCGCTAACCGCCCACGCGAGCCCAGAATTCTTCCGCTGAAGGGCTGATGGGTGCCGTCGGGCGCGTGAGGTGGATTTCCAGAGGGATATCCCAGCTTTCATCCAGCGCCCGCACCAGCCGTCCGTCAGTCATTTCCTGTTCGGTCAGACTCTTGGGTAACCAGGCGACCCCCTTGCTCTCCAACGCCATCGACATCAGAACCGCCGCTAGATGACTGCTGAAAAGCGGCTTGAGGTGAAGATAATCTTCTTTGCCATGGAGTCGATGAGCAACGATTCGGCCGAGGCCCGATTCGTGGGTGTAGGCCAGATAAGGCAGTGTTTCAGGGGAGGTACCGAAATGGGCAGAAGGACTCGCCAGCGGCACCAGCACATCCTCGCCGATCTTCTTGCCAATGAACTGATCAGGGGCTAGTAACGGCGGTACATCGGGGTGGCGATGACACAGGAGAAACTGAACCTGGCCTTGGATCAGCATCTGCTCGCACACCGCCATGCTGTCCGAATGCAGACGTACCGCTTCTATCGGTGCGCCGTTTTCGGCACTTCTCAACCATCGTGGGAAGAAAGTGAATGACAGAGAATGAGTGGCGGCAAATTGCAGTGTTTTTGCAGCCATCCCGGCCACTTCCTGCGCCTCGGAGCGCATCCGGTACAGGCGCCTGGCCGCCTCTTGAGCACTAGGCAAAATCTGTCTTCCCGCCTCGGTCAAGGTCGCGCCCTGCGGGGTGCGCACGAACAGTTCGACGCCCATCCAGTTCTCCAGCGAACGGACTCTGCGACTGAAGGCAGGCTGCGTCACGTGGCGCGCTTCAGCGGCACGAACAAAGCTGCCGTACTCCGCAAGCGCTGAAAAATCCTCTAGCCAAACGAGTTCCAAGGGCAATGCCTCCTGTGCATAGGGCGCGGCATTAATAGCATTGGGCGGGTGTCATCGCAAAGCATAACGTGGGGCCACAAACAACAAGAGGAACCCGTCATGCGTATCGTCGACATCCGTGAAAAAACCGTTTCCATTGCCTCCCCGATTGCCAACGCGTATATCGATTTTTCCAAAATGACCTGCTCGGTCGTCGCGGTTATCACGGATGTGATTCGCGATGGAAAACCGGTCATCGGCTACGGTTTCAACTCCAACGGTCGGTATGGTCAAGGCGCTCTGATGCGTGATCGCTTCCTGGCGCGCATCACCGAAGCTGATCCAGAAACGCTCGTCGACCATGAAAACAATAACCTCGATCCGTTTGCCATCTGGAAGGCCCTGATGACCAACGAAAAGCCTGGCGGTCACGGCGAACGTTCGGTCGCGGTGGGCACCATCGACATGGCGGTATGGGATGCCGTCGCCAAGATCGAAGGCAAACCGCTCTATCGTCTGCTGGCCGATCGTTACCGTAACGGCGTGGCCGATGACAAAGTTTGGGTCTACGCAGCAGGTGGCTACTACTACCCAGGTAAAGACCAGACCAAACTCAAAGCAGAAATGCAGAGCTACCTGGATCGTGGCTACGACGTTGTCAAAATGAAAATCGGTGCGGTGCCACTGGACGAAGATATCCGTCGCATCGAAGCGGTACTCGAAGTGGTTGGCGACGGTCGTCGCCTGGCAGTCGATGCCAACGGTCGTTTCGATCTGCAGACCGGTATCGCTTACGCCGAAGCGATCAAGAAGTACAACCTGTTCTGGTACGAGGAGATCGGCGACCCGCTCGACTACGCACTGCAGGCCGAGCTTGCCAATCACTATGAACTGCCCATGGCCACCGGGGAAAACCTGTTTTCCCATCAGGACGCGCGTAACTTGCTGCGTCACGGCGGCATGCGCCCGGATCGCGACTTCCTCCAGTTCGACTGCGCGCTGTCCTATGGGCTCGTGGAGTACATGCGCACGTTGAAAGTGATGGAAGAAATGGGCTGGTCTTCGCGCCGCGTCGTTCCGCACGGTGGTCACCAGATGTCCTTGAACATCGCCGCCGGCCTGCACCTGGGCGGCAACGAATCCTATCCCGACGTGTTCCAGCCTTTCGGCGGCTTCGCCGACGGCATCAAGGTGGAAAACGGCTATGTCGGCCTGCCGGATATTCCAGGGGTGGGCTTCGAAGCCAAATCCGCCTTGTACGCCGTCATGCGCGAGCTGGGCGAAGGCTGATCCCGATCGATCTGCGGTTTCTTTTAAGAGGGGCCGCAGACTCAGGCGTCTTTCGCAGACGCCAAACCACACGCCCATCACAACAATAAAATGAGGTGCTTCCGTGGAAACGTCCAAGTCCCGCTGGTACAGCCAGCTGTATGTGCAAGTGCTGATCGGCATCGTGATCGGTGCCGCGATCGGTTACTTCGTACCCGATATCGGCGCCAAGCTCCAACCCTTTGCCGATGGCTTCATCAAGCTGATCAAAATGCTCTTGGCACCCATCATTTTCGGTACGGTCGTGGTCGGTATCGCGAAGATGGGCAGTATCAAAGAGGTCGGGCGAATTGGCGTGAAAGCGCTGCTCTACTTCGAGATTCTTTCAACCATCGCCCTTGTCGTCGGCCTGATCGTGGTCAACATCGTCAAGCCTGGCGTCGGGATGAACATCAACGTCAGCGCGCTGGATGCCAATGCGATCAGCAAGTACAGCCAGGCCGCGACTGAGCAAGGCGGCACCGTTGAGTTCTTTCTGAACATCATCCCTCACACCTTCCTCGGCGCGTTCTCCAACGGCGTCATGCTGCAGGTCATTCTGCTTTCGGTATTGATGGGTGTGGCGCTGGTTCAAATGGGCGAAACCAGTAAGCCGTTGATCAATACCATCGATCTGTTTCTGCAGGGTCTGTTCAGGATCGTGGCGATGGTCATGCGTCTGGCGCCACTGGGTGCCGGTGCCGGCATGGCATTCACGATCGGCAAATACGGGATTGGCACGCTGCTATCGCTCGGGCAGTTGTTGGTCGCCCTCTACATCACCACCTTGATTTTCATCGTCGTGGTACTCGGTACGGTGGCCAGATGGTCGGGTATGCCGCTGATGCAGTTTCTGCGCTACTTCAAGGATGAAATTCTCATCACACTTGGCACCTGCTCAACCGAAGCGGTGTTGCCACGCATGATGGTGAAACTGGAAAAACTTGGCTGCAAAAAATCGGTCGTCGGCATGGTGCTGCCGACGGGCTACACCTTCAACGCCGACGGCACCTGCATCTATCTGACCATGGCCGCCATCTTCATTGCCCAGGCGACCAATACGCCACTGACCTTCATGGATCAGATGATCTTGCTGGGCGTATTCCTGCTGACCTCAAAGGGCTCGGCCGGGGTGGCAGGCGCAGGTTTTGTAACGCTGGCCGCAACGCTCACCACCATTCACTCCATTCCTCTGGTGGGCCTGGTCTTGCTGCTGGGCATTGACCGGTTCCTCAACGAAGCGCGGGCCGTGACCAACCTGATCGGTAACGGCATCGGCACCATCGCTATTGCCAAGTGGGACAACTCGTTTGATGTCGAGGCGTGCGAGCGTGAAATCGCCGCCATGAAACACGAGAAAGCGACCAGAAAGGCGTTGCTGGCGCAGAAATAATCTGCAAAGGGATCCGGTCATCTCGCCTTCAACGGTGATGACCGGTAGCGCCTTCCAGGTCTCGTTCAACTCGAATGAGACCTCGCACATCACTGGTAGAAATCTGATGGAGCCGAGAATGACTGAGCGATCACATCATCAACTACGCAACGTGTTCGGTGATTTACTCAAAGGAAACGTCTGCAAGTTTGCTGCTTCGGTATTCGACCCTATCTCGGTTCGCATGGCTGGCGATCTTGGCTTTGAGGTGGCCATTCAAGGAGGTTCGGTCGCCTCGCTTCAGGTACTCGGGGCACCGGACATCGCGTTGCTCACACTGGATGAATATGTCGAGCAGGTTTCCCGAGTCGGCCGGGCCAGCCAGATCCCGATCATCGCGGATGCTGACCATGGATTCGGAAACGCGCTGAATGTCATGCGCACCGTGACCGAGTTGCAGAAAGCCGGTGTCGCTGCCCTGACGCTGGAAGACACTCACCTGCCGGCCAGGTACGCCGAGCAATCGCCTGTGCTTATCCAGAGGGAAGAAGCCGCGAGCAAGATTTACGCCGCGCGGTTTGCCCGGTCAGATGACGCCCTCAGCATCATCGCCCGAACCAACGTGGCCGTGACCACGCTGGGAGATTCCATCGCACGCACCACGGCGTATGAAAAGGCTGGCGCCGACGCGATTTGCCTCGTCGGGGTCAAAGACTTCGAACATCTGCACGCACTCACTGCCCATCTGAGTGTGCCGATCATGTTGATCAACTATGCAAATCCGGCGCTGAGCGATGTTGAGCGACTGAGTGCTGCCAATGTGCGGATTGTGGTCAATGGGCATGCGCCGTATCTGGCCGCCATCGAAGCGACGTACGGGGCGTTGTGTGAACAAAGCGGCGCAAAGGGACGCGAGCTTTCGCTTTCTGAGCTGCTTGCCAGATACACACTTTCGGACCATTACCGGGAGTGGGCGGAAACCTATTTGAGGTCAGGTCGCGATTTGAATTGAGTTTGAAGCAGGTGAACTGAAGCGTCATGGGGCGAGGCTGGAGACATTGTTGCCGCAGACGGACCGCCCCTCACCCTAGCCCTCTCCCCCTGGAGAGGGAACCGATTCGGGGATATTCGTGGGTTGCGTCGAGCTGAACGTGGTTCGTTGAATCAGGAATCGCTGAAGTTAACCAAAAGCCATAATCACTATGGTCTTGCAGGTCGATGTACCCCTAAAGACACCTCGGTCGGCCCCCTCTCCCTCCGGGAGAGGGCTGGGGTGAGGGCAGCGCGCCATCGCCAATCAGATTGATAGACAGCAAGTAGAACCCCGGCCAGCACGAGGGGTCTGCTCTTGTATACCTTCTCTGGAATACTTCGAATGTCCGCGCAACATAGCTTGGTAATACTTGCTCGAGGCGGTTATGCCGCTCGTGGCGTGCTGTATTTGATCATCGGTATTTTCGCGCTGCTGGCGGCGCAAGACTCGACAAAACCCAAGGACAGCCACAAAAGCCTGGAGGCACTGCTCAGCCAACCGTTCGGCTATTTCCTGGTTGGGCTTGTGGTAGCAGGCTTGCTTGCCTTTGCAGCTTGGCGCGTCCTGCAAGCGACGCGTGATGTCGATCATCATGGCAAGGACCTCAAAGGTCTGGTCATTCGTGCGGGTCTGCTGGCGGGCGGTATGGTCAACGGCGCTTTAGCGATCTTTGCACTGGGTTTGCTCGTCAGCGGCATCAGAAGCTCGGGCGATTCCGGTGGGCAGACCAAGGACTGGCTGGCGCATTTGTTGTCCTGGGATCACTCGAATCTTTTGGTGTACCTGATCGCACTCGTTCCGCTGGGTGTGGGTATTGCGCACATCATCAAGGGCTGGAAGGCGACGTTCGAGAAATACTTTGAGGCTGACGAGGATGTCATGCGGTATGTCCGTCCCGTCTCCAGGTTCGGCCTTATCGCCCGTGGGGTGGTTTTTATCGAGATTGCGGTGCTGCTGGCCGTCAGCGGTTCCACTTATCAAGCGATGGATCCACCGGGTATGAAAGAGGCTCTGGACGCGCTGCAGAATCTTCCAGCGGGCTGGTTGATCTTGATCGTGATGGCGTTGGGGCTGATTGCTTTCTCGGTTTACAGCTTTTCTGAAGCGTTCTGGCGAAAGATCAATATGGATGTGCCTGGGGTAGCGAGACCGTAAAGCTACGTTCACCGCTTGCCGATTGGTAACCAGGTTGGCGGTACCCGCGATAAAGCGGGCACCGCTTCCTGACATCAAAGAAGGCTTAAACGCCCACTTACCAGTTGTAACTCACTTTGGCGGTAATCTCGCGACCCGGGTTGTAGAAGTTCGCTGTGCCGGAACCGACCACGTGCTGCTCATCCAGCAAGTTGCTGACGTTCACCGCCAGGTCGGTGCCCTTGGCGATCTTGTAGTTGAAGGCGGCGTCGAACAGCGTGGTGCCATCGCTTTTGTCGGAGTTGGCTGCATCGAAGTAATAAGAACCGACGTAGCGCGCACCCAAACCAACGCTGACATCCGTGCCGGGCAAGTCGTAATAACTCCAGAGCGAAGCGGAATGCTTGGGTGCCGTGGCGAACTCGTTACCCTTCAGCGAACTGCCGTCGTACAACGAACCGCGCAGTACTTCCGACTCCATATAGGAATAGCCACCGATCAGGCTGAGGTTCTGCGTCACCTGCGCCTTGGCCTCCAGGTCGAGACCACGGGCCCGCGACTCGCCCACCGTTTGTTGCTCGATGATGCCGCTCGGCAGCACCACGGCGATGGTGACGTTTTCCTGGGTCAGGTCATAAACGGCGGCGGAAAACAGTGCGTCCATCCCCATCGGCGCATACTTCACGCCCACTTCGTACTGCCGGCCCGTCTGCGGTGTGACGCCAACCTGCGGCGGCGAGACGGATTCCACCATGCTCACATAAGTGGACACTTCGTCGTTGACGATGTAAGTCAACGCACCGCGGTAAGAGGTTTCGGAGAAGGTGTCTTTCTCAGTCGACTGCAAGCCTTTGCTGGTCAGGTCCATCGAATCGTTGCGCACACCCCCGGTGACGATGAAACGCTCGTAGAACGACAGGTTCTGCTGAAGGAACACCGCCTTGGTGGTCGCGTCTCGCTTGTTCACGGCATACGGCGCGATCGAGCGTGAAACGCCAGTAAACACGGGATTGGCAATATCAATCGGGGTCGTCAGGGCGTAGACAGAGCTTTCCTTGGTGGTCGAATCCAGATATTCCACGCCCACCAGACTGCTGCTGTCGATGTTCTCGAAGCGGGCATCGTATTGCAGCATCAGATTGCCGTTGAACTGGTCCGCCTCGGTGTCTGTGCCAAACAGATAGCGGTCGACGGTCGTACCGACACGTGCGGCGCTGTCGCTTAAGTAAACGTAGCCAAAATCATCGGTCAACTTGCTGTAACGCAGATTGCTGCGCAGTACGAAGCCGTTGTCGAAGTCATGGGTGACGTTACCGCTGAGGCTGGTGCGCTCGACATCGTGGAAGTTGTAGCTCGGCTCGCCATAGAACTTGCTGCGGTCGTATTCCTTGTCCAGCGGGTAACCGCCACTGTTGGGCGAACTTTCGGTTTTCAAGTAATCCAGAATCACCGTCGCCGACGTGTAATCCGTCGGAGCCCAGGTCAGGCCACCCATAAACAACTGGTTGTCGTCCTGCGAGTGGTCGTACTCGCGGTCGCTGTTCTGGCCTTTGGCAGTAAAGCGCCCAGCCAGGGTTTTCTCGTCGTTCAGCGCATCGCCCACATCGATGCCGGTCTCGACATGGTCGAACGAGCCGTAGGTCACATAGCCCTGACCAAACTTCTCGAAGCGCGGTTGTTTGGTCACGAAGTTCACCGAACCGCCGGGGTCTGCGGGGCCAAACAGCGTGGAGTTGGCGCCACGCAGAATCTCGATGCGCTCATAGGCGAATGGGTCTTCGCGTACGCCGCGCATCGAACTCAGGGTTAAGCCGTCACGGTAGGTGGTGGCCTGGAAGCCGCGGATCTGAAAGTAGTCGTTGCGGTCATCCGTGCCATAGAAGTCACTGACCACACCCGGCGTGTATTGCAGCGCCTCTTCGGTGGTGCTGACGCTGCGTTGCTGCATTTCCTTGTTGGTCACCACCGACACCGACGCCGGTGTGTTGAGAATGCTGGTCGCCACCTTGCCGCCCACCCAGAGTTCCTTGGCGACCACCGAGTTGGTGTCGTCGTCGGCGCTGACCCGAACCTTGGCATTGATGATGAGAGGTGCAAGGCGGTAGTCCTCGACGTCCGTTGCGTCGAGCTCCAGCGGGCCGGCGGGCTTTGCCTGAGGGACCAACTGGTAGGCATTCGGGCCTTGCTGTTCGGTTTGCAATCCGCTGCCCTGCAGCAACGAGGCCAGCGCTGCCGATGTATCGAGCGTGCCATTCACGCCAGCCGTGGTGCGGTTCGCGACACTCGACGCATCGAATGAAAGGCTGATGCCGGCCTCGCGCGCAAAGCGATCAAGCGCCGGCGCCAGCGGGCCCGCAGCGATGTTCCACGGTTTGACTTGATTGCTTTGGTCAGCGCTCGAGGTTTGCGCCAGCGACGGCAATGCGTAGCTGCTGACGATCAAACCCAAAATCGCCGCGTGCAAGGCGCGATTCAATGGATGGCGCTGTGAAACCGGGGACGAACTCATTTTCTCGCTCCAAGAAAGGACATCGACAGACTGGCCTGTATTCCGGCCTTCCAAAGAGGTCGAACGAGAATGAGAAACCACCTCATTATTTTTCACGCAGTAAGAAATTATGCAGAATTCAGCTGGCAGCGGTCACGGTCACCCAATACCGGGTTCGATAATCGACGTGCAAATGCAGTGATTGCGCGATCAACGCCAGGACCTGATCGTTGTCGGCAAGCTGGAAGGTCCCGGAAACGCGACGGTCCGCGACCTCGTCGGCGCAGCGCAACACCCCCGGGCGATAACGCGACAACTCCGCGATGAAATCACCGAGGCGCATATTGCGCGCACTGATCACCCCGTCACCCCAGCTCCATGGATCAAGGCCCTGGTCGCTGAACGTTCGCACGCCACTGGCTGTGAACAGCAACTGATCGCCCGCCTGCACGCTGCGGCTTGCCGGCGTTTGACTCGCGCCGGGGAACAACGTGACGGCCCCTTCCTGAGCCGCGACCAGCGTGCCATCGTCACGCTCGCGCACCAGAAAGCGCGAACTGTGGGCCTGCATGAGGCCGTCGCGTGATTGCACCCAGAACGGTCGCACCTGATGCGAGTGCGGGTCCGCGCCGACATTCACAATGATTTCACCGCGTCGCAGAATGATCAGGCGTCGCTGGGCATCGAACTCGCTGTCGACGGCGCTATCGCTATTGAGCTGGACCAGGCTGCCATCATCGAGCTGAAAGCGGCGTCGCTCGCCGGTGCTGCTGCGTTGCTGCGCAAGCATGGCGGGGACCGGCGTGTAGTCCCGGCCGAGCCAGGCTGCCGTGCCAACAGTCGCCAAAATGCCCAGCAGCTTCAGGCTTTCGCGCCGGCGCATTCCCTGCCGGCTGCCATCCAGGGTTTGTCGCGCCAGTTGCGCGGGCACGCCTGCGAAGTCATCGCCAAGGGTTTCCACACGCTGCCACGCCAAGCCATGCTCCGGGCGCTGCTGCAGCCAGTGCTCAAAACTGCGCTGTGTCTGTTCATCGGCTTGATTAAAACGCAGGCGCACCTGCCATTGGATCGCCTGCTCGACAATGGCCGGATCGAGCGCCTGCGGCTCAGGCCTCGACATAACGCAAGCGATAGCAATGTTGCAGGGCCGTGGCCAGGTCGCGCTCCACCGTGGCGCGGGAAACACCGAGTTTTTCGGCTATTTGTGCGCAGGTCAGACCGTCGAGTCGGGCAAACAAGAACGCCTGTCGGACTCTTGGTTTAAGCGTACCGAGCATGCGGTCTATGCGTTCGAGCGCATCCAGAATCTCCAGCCGGCTCTCTTCCGAGGGCACCTCGTGTGGCGGCAGCAACATGACGCTTTCGAGGTAAGCGCGTTCAAGTTCGCGACGACGATACTGATCAATCATCAGCCCACGGGCGATGCTGCTCAAATAGGCGCGCGGTTCGCGCAAGGGACTGGATTGACGGGATTTGAGCAGACGGACGAAGGTGTCCTGCGCCAGATCGGCAGCGTTATCGCGACATCCAGTGCGCCGGATCAACCAGCCCTGTAACCACGAATGGTGGGTGCGATAGAGCAGCCCTAGATCAGCAGTGCCTAGTGTTTCGTCGCTGCGCATCGGAATCCCGGCGAATACATGATTGATAATGAATCGCATTCTACTCACGGGATGGGGCCTTAGGCAAATACCCCTTCCCGCCCAAAACCTCCCTCGGTGCTGACGGCGGCCATCGTGCCGATTGACGCGCCGTCAGCAGAATAAATCTCAGACGATGCTGTCGATCACCCCGCCGTCGACGCGCAACGCTGCCCCGGTGGTAGCGGACGCCTGTTCGGAGCTGACGTAGATGATCATGTTGGCGACTTCCTCAACGCTGGCGGCACGCTGGATGATCGAGGAGCTGCGGTGTGCGTTGACGAAATCGGCGGCGACCTTCTCCAGGCTCTCGCCGCTGCTTTCGACGGTGGAACTGAGCATTTGCGCCACGCCTTCAGACAGGGTCGGCCCCGGCAGCACGGCATTCACCGTCACCCCGGTGCCCGCCAGACGCTTGGCAAGGCCGCGCGACACAGCGAGTTGCGCGGTTTTGCTGAAGCCGTAATGGATCATGTCAGCCGGAATATTCACCGCCGACTCCGACGAGATAAACACGATCCGCCCCCACTTGCGCTGCACCATGCCCTGCGCATAAGCGCGTGACAGGCGCACGCCGGACATGACGTTGACGTCGAAAAAACGTTGCCACTCGCTGTCCGGTATCTCGAAGAAATCCTGCGGATTGAACACGCCCAGATTGTTGATGACGACGTCGAAAGCACTGTGCTCCGCGACCAGTTTGTCCACGCCAGCCTCGCTGCCCAGATCACCGGCAAAACCGATGGCCTTGGCGGCCAGTTCGCCCAGCCGTTGCAAAGCGCCGTCGACGCTTTCCTGGCTGCGACCGTTGATCACCACCTGCGCCCCCGCTTGCAAAAAGCCCTTGGCCGTCGCAAAACCGATGCCGCTGGTGGAGCCCGAAACCAAAACCTTACGTCCGGTGAAATCAATGTTCATGATGACCTCGCAATGGGGTGAATGGCTGGATGATGCAGTGTTTGTCGCGCCTCGATAGTCCGGTTGGATTAGAGATGACTTTTGGCGTTTGTCGAATTATGGTCGGCCTTCGCCGCTCAAGGTCCATCGCTTATGGGTACGCGGGTTACTGCATTAGCTCAAAGAAAGGCACATGCCTGCGCGTCGATACCATTGGCGAACAACTCAACGACATGAACGTGACGCGCTGGACCCGCGAATGCCCTGAAGCGCCTCAATAACCCAGTAAAGTTGGCGCAGAAAAGTAACCGCCCCACTCCCACAGGTCCCAGCCCCGAACACAATATCCGCGACCAACACAAAACCCTGTGGGAGCCAGCCTGCTGGCGATAGCGGCCGGTCAGGCAACAGAGACAGCCCATGTGCCACTGCTGCCCGCCCTACTCCCCATCACTCCGGCAACTGCAAATTATCCAAAGCCCGATTCACCGCCAACTCCCCGAGCATGATCAACTGAGAAATCCCCAACAACGCCCGCCGCTGCGACGCCGGCAACAGACTGGCAACGTTCTGCGCGAGAGTCTGGGCCGAAGCGAGCGTTTCACTGGCATCGATCAGCAGCTCTTCGTTTTTGTTGTCCGCAGTTACCGCATACATCCCACGGTGTTTACGCGGCGGCGGCGTGGAACCGGGCGGACAGAGGTAATGGTCGAGCGCACGGTCGGCGGCTTCGTGGAGTTTTTTGGAGTGGGTGGATTCGTAGGGGGATGTGGGGTTGGATTCGGGTGGGTTGGGTGTTGGTTTGATCATGGTGAAGCTCCCTGATTATTGGAGCCGCCACATTTCGCTGCGAAACGAATGGAGGTGGCAGCTGTACGCAGGTTCGCAGACCGGGAATCAAGGAACCCGGCATACCCGAAGGTATCCCGCGCACAGCCGCCATAAAGCACCGTTACCAAATTTTTAATGGCAACGATCTGGAGCGCTGTGCGCCTTGATTAACCGGGCTGCGAAACCCGATCGCTGATTCGTCAGCGACCGGACCACGATAGAACCCGCCCCCAAAGCGCACAAGCCGGCGGATTCTGGCGTAGCTGTAGGCAAAGGCGCAAGGAGGTGTAGCCTGGGAGGGTGTTTTGAGATGTCTTTTTAAACGTTGGTGTTTATCGAAGCTTCATTACGTCCCGCATCCCTGAATAGCTAAATAAACCTCCCTCCATATCGCAATAGTAGCCGCACTCAAACTCTAGAATACCTATACACACCTTTAATATTTTCAGCCAAATAACCTCCAACTGAATCGGCATTTACCAAACCATCAAAAACGCTTTGTGGCACATCAAAGTATTGGTAAAGCGTACCATTTTTGAATTCTATCTCTAAAGTTTCACTATCTTCATCAAAGCCAACTGACTCTATGTTGGATGACGTTACCGGATTTCGCTCCATGATTACTCCTAGGGTTTAACCTTATCAATTCGAGGATTCTGCGCTCGCCATGTCTCAACTAGTTCTTCATAGTTTGGATTATCCTCCATTTTTATTCCCCACCCGCCGGGAGAAAGCGATTCACTCATAGGAAGCTCATCATAAACTATAGGATCTTGGCTATCCGGTCGTCTATTTTTCGGAGGAGGTAAAATAGACGTTCTCATAGGAAGTTTTACCGCCTCACCCAAGATAATTGCTTCACCTGTTCTTAAAATTGGAAGCATACTAGTTAGCCCGTCCAAATTATCTGAAAGTGCAGAGGTAATGTGAGCTCGATCTGTCGAGTTAGTCAATCTAAGAGAAAAAAATGTTCCGCACTGAGATAGAATTGTTGGGTCTATTTCAGACGGGCGCTGGCTCACTATCATCGCCCCGATACCATATTTTCGTCCCTCCTTCACTATCCGCTGCACAATTTTAGAAGCCATACCTTTGAAGCTATCATTAAGATATATGTGAGCTTCTTCCATAACAATTAATAAAGGACGATGCCTGCCACCTTGAGACAAGTTTCTTGCCCAAAACAGAGCTTCATATAGAATCCTTAGCACTGCACCTATGGTAGTTTGCAATATATCGGGAGGAACTCCAGACAAGTCCAGAATAGAAGTAGACTTGCCGCCAATCCACCTCTCAAGCAATTTATCTAGGTCGGTTGCTACGGCGCCATCGGCTTCCGGCATCCAATCACCCGGGCGGAATATAAAGTCATATCTAGGTATCCGAAGCTTCGTCCCTAGTAACAAGACGTTCTTTCCGATATTCAACGACCCCGGCAGATAATTAATTTTCTCTTCATTGGCTTCGGTAACGATATTTTTGAATATTGGAGGTATCCCAGCAGAAGGATTCCCTCTCAGTTCATTGCCCTTAGAGTCAAGTTCAAAGGCGAGATTGTCCATAGGCTTTCCTGGACGACCTTTGTAGTAAGTCGCAAATGTTTCAATAAAAGGTCATACCACAGGTGGTGGATACTAAAAGGAATTGGAGAATCTACGCTAACCGAATCAAGTGATGCACCAGCTCTCGGATATTTAACAATTGACTCAGCCTTTAGCTTATGGACTCGCTCCATAACTACGTTCTTTTCTTTTTCATTGCTGAACTCGCCAAAGCTAACTTCGCAAAGCTCATCAAAATTTAGCGCCCAAAATGGAATTCTTAGTTCGTTTTCTGCAAGCTTGGAAGATTTAAAAGCGTTGATTTTGAAAATATCAGCTTTCCCTGTAAGGGCAGAACCATACTCCCCGTGCAGGTCAAGCATAATAATCCTTGAGGACGGATATTTTTCATTGTCGGATAACGCGTTCATAATGCTCGCCACCGTTGTTGACTTACCAGACCCTGTTGTACCAACGATTGCTGAATGTCGAGTGACAAGCTTATTAATATCAATCAGAGCCGGTATAGACTCTGCGTTTGAGATATGACCTAATTTTACGAAATAGGGCCGATCTGGACGACCATAAATTGTTTTTAGCTCCTTTTCTGATACTAAGTGAACTTCATCCCCAACAGTAGGATATTGTGATAGCCCCCTCTGAAATGTACCATTCCTTTGGCCCTCACCAACGAGCTGGATTCTCATCCATCTATTACCTTGATCGTCAATGCTAGCTTTATTTTCCGGTACGGCGCTCGCGCCTACTTGACTGACAATTCCAAACAAATCAGAAAACCCAATAGGTATTCTCACGAAACTACCGATCTGTCCAACCCTATAACCTTGACCATCGATATAAATAAAGCCTGTCAATGACTTTTTGGATAGTGAGATACTAACGGCTGTCCCGTTTACATCTTGGACATCTCCCAAATAGGTTTCTTTACTAGCCATTAGCTCCTCCTACCGTTGAGCCAATTATCCTTTTCAAAAAGCTCGCAAAGACAGCAAAGTCGCCTAGCTTAATAACGTTCTCTTTCCTGTCTGACGTGTCATCAATCTTAGAAGACGAAATGAATGCTCTGAGGTCCGTGTCAGCATCGTCGTATTCAGGAGATAGAGACCATCGCCCCGGAGTAGTGCCAATAATGGCTTTGTTGAATGTCCAAATATTGAGGTTATGCTGATTTTTTGCTAATCGATAAGCCTCAGGATACCTTTCTCTCACGACACCTTCCGGAAGCTGATCTTCAAAATCCCCATACATCAGCGCTAGCACCATCGCAGTAGGATTAGCTTTGAGAGCGTTGATTATTGAATCATTTAGATGTCCATCATTAAAGGAGTAGCCTGACATTATGAGCAATGAAGATTTTTTACGAATAAATCTATTAAGCTGATCTATGAGGGCAAGATAAGGCATCTTCCTGCTTTCTTCATACTTTAAATGCGAAGGATAGATAAGATGGGAAGCATCCTCCTTTATTTCAGAAGACCGATATACTTTCTTTTGACCATGAATTTCTTCCTTGTACCAATTGATAGACCCATGAATCTTCCAAAGCCTAGTCCAGTGAACGGGTATTAAATTATCTTCCAGAGCTCTCAAGTCAAAAAAAGACCTGCGAGCACCCACGAACCCATCAAAATACTCAACCTCTAGGTCCTCAAGCGATTGTTCCATAAGCAAATCGTAATTCGTAGTAAAAATTTCGATAGGAGTTTTTCTATCTATCGAACGAATCCATTTGCAAAGTTGGTGATATGGAGTTTCTTGAGGTGGAAGTAGCACATCAATTTTTTTGACAATTATTTTGCAGATTATCTTTTCAAGCTCTAGAAGACTAGCCTCACTTAACCCTCTAACCTGCCCTCCTTTTGACACAGCCAACAAACTTCTCAAAAAGCTTAAAGTATCTTCTATGTTTTCTGGGTTTCGCTCTGCCTTGACCAACTCAGACAAAAGAGTTCCGTATTTCACGTCCGTGGTTAGCTGCGCATTGATGAATTTTGTAAGATTCGCCACATCAGGAATCAATGGCCACTGGCCCTCTGGCATGGTTACCGACAAAGGACATCCCGCAGATAAAAAAAAGCCAATAGATTCATTATCTTGCGACAAAGACTGACGAAGATATTTTAAATGCCTAATTGGATCATGAACCCCCTCCATACAACCTTCCCTCTTCCGACATAGGTATTTTTCTGGTCACATATCAGAGGGCGTAACACCGGCTTCCCGCCTGACAATTCCCTGCCTGGTTTGAACCTAGCAGGGAGCCAAAACTGTTACAAGCACTTTTATGGCCGAATGCCATCCACAATGAACCATAAGCTCGACCATAAATTCGAAAATGTACAAATGGAGAGGCGAGCTTGCGGCTTAGTAAGCGTCTAACCCGGGCATTACACTTCTTAAGGATTGAAAATCCTGCTCAATGATACGTCTATCATCGATATTAAACCCTGATCAAGGGCCGCGTTGCCTACATAAAGACAAATAGAGCGCGTTAAGCAAGAACATGATTTCTTAATAAGACTCGATACAGATCCATTCCAGTCTAAAATCACGGCCTCACCAACCTAGGCAAAACTACCCCCTCCCCAACCTCTCCACCCCCAACCGCACCCTCTCCCCCCTTGCTCCACCACCACCCCATCCCCCTCAACCGCCACCAACTTCACCCCTATCCCAACCCTCTCCCCCGCCAAAAAGCTCCTGGGCGGTCCATCATTCAAACTCAATATCGCCACCGCCCCGCGACTCCCCGCCATTACCCCGCTCACCTTGATATCCACCGGCGCGGTCTGGTTGGAGAACCATTGCAACGCCGGGCTATCACTCCTTGCCGCCAACAATTGTGGCGCCGCTGCCGGTGTGTGCGATTCGGCGCTGGTCAGCAGCAGCGACGACCATGTCGCGACGCCGACCAGTGCGGCGAGCAGCGCGAGGGCCTGGGCGATTTGCGGTGGGGAAAAGCGTGTGGTGAGTCTCATGGGGTGAATCTCCTTTTTGTCCCTGTTGCCAGCCTACGCGGCAATTCTCTCCGTTTTATTTCACACGCCTTACATGTTGGCGGTGCATCTTGGCTGTTCGGGACATGGCGGGACGCGAAGGAGCGTGCGATCGATGGACGCGGGCAAGCAACGGGGTTTTACGCTGATCGAGTTGATGGTGGTGCTGGTGATCATCGGCATTGCCAGTGCGGCGATCAGTTTGAGTATCAAGCCTGATCCTTTGCAGTTGCTGCGCAAGGATGCCGAGCGCGTGGCGCAGTTGCTGCAGGTGGCGCAGGCGGAGGCGCGTGCGGATGGGCGGCCGATTGTCTGGGTGAGTGATGCGAAGGGGTTTCGGTTTAGTCGGCGTAATGACAGTGGTCGCGGGTTTGAGCATTTCAAGGATGACGCGCAGTTGCGCCCGCGTGCCTGGCAGAGTCCGAAGGTCGAGGTGCGTGTGGAGCCGAAGCAGCGGGTTGTGCTGAATGCTGAGTGGATCAATCCGCCGTTGCAGGTGACGCTCTCCGATGGCTTGAATCGGTTGAGTGTGCTGCGCGATGGCTCGGGTCGGATCAGTCTGCAATGAGGGCTCAACAGGGGTTTACGCTGATCGAGGTGATGGTCGCGATTTTGTTGATGGCGGTGGTCAGTCTGATTGCCTGGCGTGGGCTGGACAGTGTGACGCGGGCGGATCGGCATTTGCAGGCCAGCAGTGAGCAGAGCGACGGGTTGTTGCGGGTGTTGAATCAGTTGCAGCGCGATGTGGATATGCGTGCGGGGGTTGAGTTGACTGAGCCGCGCAAGGTTGGCGTGGATGATGAGCCGCCGACCGCGCCGCCTGCGATTACGGTGCGCAGTAGCGATAGCAAGGGGTTTCGGCTGGATGTGATTCGCACGGCGGCGGATCAGCCAGGGGCGTTGCAGCGGGTGCGCTGGTGGTTGAAGGGCGACACGTTGTATCGGGCGGTGGCTGAGGCGCGCAGTCGGTATCCGCTGCCGGCGCCGGGGGCTGGGGTGGCGGTGTTGGTGGATGTGCGGGATTTACAGGTGCGGGTTTGGGAGGTGGACAAGGGCTGGCGGCAGTTGAGTGGGAATCGGCGGGAGGATCCGCTGGGGTTGGAGATTCGGTTGAGTCCGGGGACGCCGCAGGGGGTGGAGGTTTATCGGCAGGTGATTGGGCCGTTGCAGTGATGCTTTTTTGTAGGAGTGAGCCTGCTCGCGATTGCGGTGGGTCAGTTGATGGAGAGGTTGGATGGTGTGGCGCTATCGCGAGCAGGCTCACTCCTACAATTGGATTGGGTTGGGTCAGTTTGGGACTGGTTGGCTGTGCGGGCGCTATCGCTGGCAAGCCAGCTCCCACAGGGATTGGGTTTGGGCAGTGGGAGTTGGGTTGGCTGATGGATAGCTATCGCGAGCAGGCTCACTCCTACAATTGGATCGGGTGGAGTCAGTTTGGGATTGGTTGGGTTTGAGGGCGTTATCGCTGGCGAGCCAGCTCCCACAGGGATTGTGGTTTGGGCAGTGGGAGTGGGGTTGGCTGGTGGATCGCTATCGCGAGCAGGCTCACTCCTACAATTGGATTGGGTTGGGTCAGTTTGGGATTGGTTGGCTGGGCGGGCGCTATCGCTGGCGAGCCAGCTCCCACAGGGATTGGGGTTGGGCAGTGGGACGTGGGTTGGCTGTAGATAGCTTTCGCGAGCAGGCTCGCTCTTACAGTGGGATTGGGGTGTGGGTGGGATGGCTAGCTGAGGACGACTACGCCGCCCGGGAGTTCGGTGCATTTGATGCCGTAGGCGTCGCGGATCAGTAGGGCGACGCCGGCGAGTTGGTCGAGGTTGAAGCGGGCCTGGACGCGGCGTTGGCCGAGGTCGCGGTTGAGCAGCAGGAGCATGCCGGGGCGGTAGCGGTTGATTTCGTCGATCATCTGGCTGAGGGTGGCGCCGTTGAAGACCAGGACTTGTTGGCGCCAGTTCATCACGGCGGCGGTGTCGACGGTTTGGACGCTGCCGACTTGTCGCGCGTCGTAGGTCACTTGCTGGCCGGGTTCGAGGCGCAGGCTGCGGCCGTCTACGTCAACTTCGACCGCGCCGTCGAGGCAGGTTACGCAGACTTGCTGGTCGGTGTTGCGCAGGTTGAAGCGGGCCTGACTGGCGCGTAACCACCCGCCTCCGGCCTGCATCGCCAGCGGCAAACGTGCGGTTTGTACTTCGACTTCGCCGCTGACCAGTTCGAAACCCTGCACGCCTTCGGCAACCGTGCGCTGATTGATGCGGGTCTGGGTGTTGAGTTCCAGGCTCACGCCTTGCGCCGGTTCGACGCGGCGTTGCTGGCCGACTTCGGTGATGTAATCGGCGCCGAGCCCTTCGAAGCCGCCGGGGATGGTGCCGCGCACCAGCAGGAAAGCGGCGGACGCGGCGATGGCGCCGCCGAGGAAGGCGCGTCGACCGAAACCGCGCGGTGCCTGCACGCCTTGCGCGGCGGGTTGCAGGTTGTGCCACAACACTTTGGCCTGCTCGAACGCCTGCGCATGTTCGGCGCTCTGTGCGCACCATTCGCGCAGGGCGCGGGCGTCGGCGACAGTGGCGCGGCCGGAGGTCAGCAGGATCAGCCAGTCGTGGGCTTCGCTGTGCAGGTTGTCGGCCACCGAGGGTTCGGCAGGGGTCAGTCGAAAGATGTTCAAACGCGCAGATTCTCAACGAATTGATCGGGCTCTATTCAGAAGACGGTTTTCCGGCCCCGCGACCGAACCGCTGAAACACTTTTCTTTCCAGTTTCGCCGCGCAGTAGCCCAACGCGGCTTTGATTTCCTTCTCGACCATGCGCGTGGAGATGCCGAAACGCTGGGAGATTTCCAGGTGCGGCGCCTCTTCCAGGCGTGCGGCGATGAAGATCCGCCGACGCCGCGCGGGCAGTTCATACAGGGCGCTGAGCAGTGACTGGATTTCCTTTTGCCCGCCGACCACCCGCGACGGATCGAGCGATTCGTCGCCGATCTGCAGCAGCTCTTCGACTTCCTCGCCGGTGAGCAGGCGCGCGTCGGCCTGACGTCGGTCGGCGGCGATGTTCAGGGCCATGCGATAGAGGTAGGCATTGGGCCGCAGGACGTTCGGCGGCGTCTCCATGCGGTCGACGCGCAGCCAGGTTTCGTGCAGCACGTCGTTGGCCAGGTCCTCCGAGCCGAGACGGCGGCGCAGACGTCCGCGGAAATCCTCGTAGGACGTCAGAAACAGTTGCGCCAGCGACCCTTGTCCGGTGTCTTTCATCCCCCGGAAACTCCTTCCCATGTGGTGCATTCCATGCGTTTCCCTGACGACTCCGGTAACAACAGCAACGTGACCGGCTGACGCAAGGCACTGGGCGTCGGCCGGTCGATCCTGAATTGGCGAAAGCTTTCCACCAGCGCGTTGTCGCGCCGTACATCGCCGGTCGAAGTGACCAACCGGTTGTGTTGCACCACGCCGTCGCGCCCGACCCAGACCTGCAACAGCGCGCGGTAACTGCCCGGCCGGGTCAGCGGCGAGCGACACAGATTGCGTTCGACTGCTGCCTGCACCGCCGTGGCGTAACTGCGGCTGACGGCGATGCTTTCCGCTGACTGCTTTTGCGGCGGCGCCGGCACGTCTTCGACCTGCGCCACTTGCAGGGTGAACGCGTCGGCGCGGGCATACCGCGCCATCAAGCCACTGCCGCCGAGCAGCCGACGCAAGGCATCGGCGGCGGTGAATTCACCGTCCACCGCCAACGAGCGGCGGCCGCGACTCAACTGACTATCGACCAGCACCGCGACACCGGTGGCGAGGCTGTATTGGTCCAGCGCATGCGCGAGATCCTGTGCAGGAATGTGCAGGGTCATGCGCATGTCCGCGGGCGGCGGTTGCGCGCCGACCGGGCTCGCCGCGCAGCCAAGCAACCACCCCAGACAGATCCGGCGCACAAGAATCGTTGAACGCTGAAAACCGCCTCGGGAAGTGCCTCGCTGCACGGCTGACGAATCCTTGAAAATCGTCATCCTGAGGGCTGTTTATGAATCTGGTGTGACGGCCGGTGCAAAAAAACCATCACGGGATTTACGCCGGGCTTGCACTAGACTCAAGGCATCGCGCGGCCGCAGGGGCCGGCCAGGAGGCGAGCATGAAAACATCGTGGCGAATCACCCTCGGCGGGCTGTTGCTGACCGCCGCATCTAGCGCTTATGCCGAGGAACCGTTGGGTTGCGTGGAAGTGACGGTCGGCGGTTACAAGGCGCCGAATTTCGATTGCCTGAGCCAGCAAATGGGCAACAACCCCGAAGGCGCAGCGGCGGCGCAGAAGAATCTGGAAGCGCTGAATGTACCGGTTAGCAAGCGACCGCCGAACCAGGTTGGCCTGGCGACACCAGCCGCGACCAGCACGCGAATGGGCAACACCTTCGGCACCTCGGTCAAACCGCAACGCCCACCACAATAAACCCACCCTCACCCAATGATCGTTCCCACGCCGGTGCGTGGGAACGATCATGACCAAAGCCGTGCCCCCGGATCGTTCCCACGCTCTGCGTGGGAATGCAGCCCGGGACGCTCCGCGTCCCTCCAGAGCCGAACGCAGAGCGTCCGTGGCGGCATTCCCACGCCGGAGCGTGGGAACGATCATGACCAAAACCGTGCCCCACTGATCGTTCCCACGCTCTACGTGGGAATGCAGCCCGGGACGCTCCGCGTCCCCTCCAGAGCCGAACGCAGAGCGTCCGTTGAGGCATTCCCACGCGGGAGCGTGGGAACGATCATGACCAAAGCCGTGCCCCACTGATCGTTCCCACGCTCTGCGTGGGAACGCAACCCGGGACGCTCCGCGTCCCCTCCAGAGCCGAACGCGGAGCGTCCGTGGCGGCATTCCCACGCCGGAGCGTGGGAACGATCATGACCAAAGCCGTGCCTCCCGGATCGTTCCCACGCTCTGCGTGGGAATGCAGCCCGGGACGCTCCGCGTCCCTCCAGAGCCGAACGCAGAGCGTCCGTTGAGGCATTCCCACGCCGGTGCGTGGGAACGATCATGACCAAATCCGTGCCTCCCGGATCGTTCCCACGCTCTGCGTGGGAATGCAGCCCGGGACGCTCTGCGTCCCCTCCAGAGCCGAACGCGGAGCGTCCGTGGCGGCATTCCCACGCCGGAGCGTGGGAACGATCATGACCAAAGCCGTGCCTCCCGGATCGTTCCCACGCTCTGCGTGGGAATGCAGCCCGGGACGCTCCGCGTCCCTCCAGAGCCGAACGCAGAGCGTCCGTTGAGGCATTCCCACGCGGGAGCGTGGGAACGATCAGCGGTGCCCTAGTCGCTAGGGACTTGGCGGAAGCTGACGGCGAGGCGATTCCAGCTGTTGATGGTGGTCACCGCCATGGTCAGGTCGACCAGTTCTCCTTCGGTAAACTGCTCGCGCGCCTGCTGATAAACGTCATCCGGTACGCGGCTGTCCGCCAACAGCGTCACCGCCTCTGCCCAAGCCAGCGCAGCGCGCTCGCGTGGGTTGAAGAAGTTGCTGTCGCGCCACACCGCAATCGCATACAGACGCCGATCACTCTCCCCGGCCCGCCGCGCGTCCACCGAATGCATGTCGGTGCAGAACGCACAGCCGTTGAGCTGCGAGGCGCGGATCCGGATCAATTGCAGCAGCGGCTGCTCAATGCTCAGGTTGGCGGTCAGCGCCTCCATGGCAATCATCGCTTTCATCGCCTTGGGCGAAGCGTTGTAGTAATCCAGGCGCGGGGACATGGGCAGGTCTCGGTGGACGGAATGATGAGAGCACCGTAAGCGCTGACGGGCGCGGGTTACAGCCCCAATATTTCGATTTATCGCTACACCACTTATCACGACGAATCTACGCCATCTGATCGTTCCCACGCTCCGCGTGGGAATACAGCCATGGACGCTCTGCGTTCGGCTCTGGAGGGGCCGCGGAGCGTCCCGGGCTGCGTTACCACGCAGAGCGTGGGAACGATCCGGGAGGCACGGCTTTGGTCATGATCGTTCCCACGCTCCGCGTGGGAATGCAGCCATGGACGCTCTGCGTCCACTGTGACGCAGAGCGTCACGGGAGGCGTTACCACGCGGAGCGTGGGAACGATCAGGTGAAACGCTTTCGCGAGCAGGCTCACTCCTACAGGGGATTTAGACCAATTCCGGATATTTGCGGTAGGCAACTATTGCCAGTCCGCCAATAGCAGTAATCTGGCCGACACTTCATTCACCGCCCCCGGAGCCCCGTCGTATGGAACTTCATGTCGTAATCAACGGCCGCAAGGACCTCGCCGGTCAGTTGTATCAGCAACTGCGCGGGGCGATCGAATCCGGGCGGCTGGCGGCGGGCACGCAACTGCCGCCCAGCCGCCTGCTCGCCGAGCAACTGGGCATCTCGCGCAAGACCATTTCCGACACCTACGCGCAGCTGACCTACGAAAACTTCCTCACCGGGGTGATCGGCAAAGGCACCTACGTCAACGCCCGCCCGGCGCAGGTCCAGCGCAAACAGAGCCACAGTGAACTGGCCAGCGCCGAGGTGATCGAGAGCTGGTGCAATCTGCCGGTGCTCTTGCGCCATCCAACGCTGGAAGGTTCGCTGCGTTACGACTTCATCGGCGGCGCCACCAGCAAGGGCCAGTTCCCTCACGATGACTGGCGCCGCTGCGTGTCCCACGCGATGCGCCAGATGGCCCAGTCCAAGGGTTTTTACAGCCTGCCCGAAGGCCTGCCGGCGCTGCGCAACGCGATTGCCCGACACATCGCGTTTTCCCGTGGGGTCAATTGTCAGGACGAGGACATCGTCGTGTGCAACGGCGCGCAACAGGCGCTGGACCTGATCAGCCGCGCGCTCACTCGCCCCGGCAGCATCGTGGCGATGGAAGATCCCGGTTACCCGCCGGCTCGCCTGCTGTTCGGCACCCATGGCGCCGAAGTGGTCGGTGTTCCGGTGGATGCCGAAGGCATGCAGGTCGAGCACATTCCCGATGGCACGCGCCTCATTTATGTCACGCCATCGCACCAGTTCCCGCTGGGCATGCCGATGAGCCATGCGCGCCGCGAAGCCCTGCTGGCCCGCGCCCATGAGCTGGGCGCAATCATCATCGAAGACGACTACGACAGCGAGTTCCGCTACGAAGGCCGGCCGACCGATTCGCTGTTCAGCCTCGACCAGCGCGGCATCGTCGCGTACGTCGGCACCTTCTCGAAAACCCTGCTGCCGGAACTGCGCCTGGGGTATGCGATCCTGCCGCCGGCGATCCTCGAAGCGGTGATCCGCGCCAAGCAGCTGACCGACCTGCACGCCTCGACCCTGCCGCAATGGGCGCTGGCCAAGTTCATCGCTGAGGGTTGTCTGCTCAAGCACATTCGCCGCTGTCACACCATTTACGCCCAGCGTCGCGAGCGCATTCTGGCGCGCATGGCGGACGATCTGTCGCCGTGGCTGGAAGCGGTGCCACCGAGTGCCGGTTTCCACATGACCGTATGGTGCAAGGTGCCGATCGATTTGCCGCTGGTGATCGAGCTGGCGAAAAAGGTCGAGGTCGGGCTGTACGCGATCAACGGTTTCTACTACCAGCAGCCGGCGAAAAACGGCCTGTATTTCGGCTTCGGCGCGATCGAAACCCTGGACATCGACACCGCGCTGGATCGCCTGCGCGACATCCTCGAGCAGGTCGCCTGAGCCATTGGCCTAAGGATTTAACCGCCGATTGGTTATTGGTCTTCGAGGTTTGCAGGCCTATTCTGCACAGGCGTTATCCCTCAATGAGCAGGATTCGTCCGGCCTGATTCAGGAGTGTGAGCAATGTCCAACGAAGTGATCAACACCGTGCAGGTGCAGGCTGCCGCCGGCCGTTCGGAGGAACTGGGCAAGCAGTTGCAAAAAATCGTCGACACTCTGCGCGAAACCCCGGGCTGCGATTCCTATCTGGTCGACCGCTGCCCCGAGGACAGCCACCGCTGGACCGTCAGTGCGCGCTGGCAGTCGGAAGCGGCGATGCAGGCGCATTTCAACCGGCCCGAGGCCCAGGGGTTTATCGATCTGATCGATAGCCGCTTGGCCAATAGTGTGGATTTCAACAGTTTCCCGATCGTCTGATCCGGCCCCTTCGCGAGCAGGCTCGCTCCCACAAGCTTATGTGTTGTTCACAAAATATCTGAGCAACCTTGGACCTGTGGGAGCGAGCCTGCTCGCGAAGGCGTTTTGCGCCGCACCGAAAAACTGTCTGACACCAGCAATTGGTCACCCCATCTTCCCGAACATTGGCCGTTTGCACGCCACCTCCCGCGGATTACCGTGAAGCCACACCCCACCCTCACAGGTAACCCGCCATGAAAGCCCTGCCCCTGCTCGCCGCCGCCCTCGCCTTCAGCCTTTCGACCGCCGCCCTGGCCCATGATCCCTCGGAAAAAGTCACCGTACTGCAAGAGCAACTGCTGAAAAACGCCCCCGGCAAAAAAGCCATGATGATCGAGGTCGACTACCAGCCGGGACAGTCGTCCATCGCCCACAAACACGACGGCACGGCAATGGCCTATGTGCTGGAAGGCGAAGTGATTTCGCAAGTCAAAGGTGAACAACCGGTCACTTACAAGAAAGGTCAATTCTGGTACGAAGCGGCCGGCTCCGAACATCTGGTGTCGAAAAACGCCAGTCAGAGCAAACCAGCAAAGTTGTTGGTGTTCATGGTCCTGGCCCCGGATGAACCGGTGCTGATTCCGCTGAAAAACTGATGGCTGCACCACCAGCCATAAATAAACCGGCGCCAACCGTGTATTGGCGCTTTTTAATTTCCGCCAGTCATTACCCGCCATCGGTTACAGCAAATGAAACTAGCGACGCGCATTTGCCTCAGGCAATTGTCAGGTTGGCGGGTTTAGTCTGAATGTTCCGTCGTCAATGACGACACTCAGAACCTACCGACCGCTGTTGTCTCACGGGAGTAACACCATGAACCGTGCGTTAGTCAGTGCCCTTGTGTTATCGCTTTTAGCCGTGTCCGCCTGCTCGGTGCCCACCGCGCCGCAAGCGGTTTCATCCCTCGACACGCTTTTGCCCCACCCGACCGGGCGCAGCAGTGCCACTTGGGTCAAAAGCGGCCCCGGCGTGTCCCTTGGCGTGATCTACAGCCCAAGCACCCAGACCAACCGCCAATACCTGCGCGACTATCAAGCCAACGCCGGTACCGGTTTCGGCCAGAGCCTGCTGGTGCAATCGATCCATGATGCCTACGTCGCCAGCTCGAAACCGGACATGGCGGTGGAATGGGTCAACGCCTCCCTGCAAAGCCAGTTCGGCACAGTAACGGTCTATCCGGACATGCAAAGCCTGCGCGCTGCCAGGCCGGATGTGGTCGCGATCGTCGACACCCACAGCCAGTTGATCACCTCGCGCAGCTCCGACATCAAGGCCAATGTCAGTGCCGATTTTTATGATGCGCAACTGAATTACATCGGCACGGCGAAAGGCTCCGAGGCCAGAGAGCTGACACCGGTGTGGGCGGATTTCAAACGTTCGGAGGAGATTGTTGCCGATATCAATCAGCAGCAGGACGTGCAGGTTCGGGCGTTGCAGGAATTTGATAAATCGTTGAGCAATTTGGTCGCTCGGCCGGCAGAGACGGTGTCGATGCTCGAGAATAAACAGGTTCCGAAGGTGCATTGAATCAAATGGCGCTATCGCGAGCAGGCTCACTCCTACAATTGGAATGCGTACCCTTTGTAGGAGTGAGCCTGCTCGCGATAGCGCTGGATCCAGACACCAGAAAATCCTCAGGCATAAAATGCCTCGGCATCTTGTTTTAAATCTCTATCAGACACGTTGATCGACTCGCAAAGTAGTTAGCTCAAACCACTTTGATTACCGTGCTCAACCACGCAATTCGCTGCCTGTCTACTGTCAGGTCTTACAGTAGACAGCCTCCCATGCCCGACTCCTAATGAATCGCCGCTCTGCGAAGTCTTCCATGCCAGAGCGCTAACTTCTGGAGCGTGCAATGAAAACTGAACAGTACAAAGCGGGAGAACTTGATCTCAAATATGGCGACAACGGCGCCGTTTATTTCCCGAAGCTGACTATCTTTTTGGCATAACGACGGATCGCGATGACAATACCTATGTCGCGGGAAGGACCCACGACAATAAGTTTTATGTGGCGCGTGTTACCCGCGACGGGAAGCTGGATATCGGATTTGGCGGCGTCGGCTACGTCATTGGCGTGTTTCTTGATGACCATAAATCCCAGGCATTCACGGTGTCCGTTGACTCACAGAATCGGGTGTTGATCACTGGTGATTTGTACGGGGGCGACAGGATCTGCGCGGCTCGCTTTATGCCAGATGGCAATCTGGACGAGACATTTGCTGACAGAGGCAGAGCAGCCATTCCTCCCCCCTCCGACAGTCCCACACCAGAACCGTCCGAAAATGCGCAAGCGGGTTCACAATCAAACGCGGTGACGGTATTTAGCGACGGATCCATCGTTATCTTCTGGAAGTACTTCGGCGTCACTTATCTCATACGACTCACAAAAGATGGAGTGCTGGATCGGACCTTCAATAATGGTGGTTATGTGAAAGTCTCCTATAAGGACTTTGTTCTGTACCCAAGCGCAATGACGGTTCTTGAAGGAGAGCGGCTTATTACTGGCAGCTTTGCGAATATCCGCCCTTTAAAGCATGGACTGCTGGCAGCGTACGACTTCAGTGGACAACTCGACCATACCTTTGCAAAGGGCGGTTATCTGCTGCTAGAAGAACCGGCTGATAAAGGCTCGGAAATATGGAATCTGCAACAAGCGCAAGGCCAGCACATATGGGCGATAGGAAGAACTACTGCGCCCCCTTCGGCTCAGGATTACCGCCCACTCGTGGTTTTCTGACAAGACTGAACAAGGAGGGGCATATCGACACAACGTTTAACCTGGGCATGCCAGTGCTAACCCAAGTGGACGATGAGGAGTGGATAATGGGCGCGGTACAGAGCGACGGAAAAATTGTTTTGGCTGGCTCACAACACCATGGGCGTGGCGGCATGCTGGGGCGTTACAACACAGATGGAAGCCTCGACGCTGCCTTTGGCGAAAAGGGCTTCAGGTTTTTCCCTAGCGGGGGTGAAGCCAGACTGGTAACACTGCAACAGGACGGTAGCATCCTTGCTGGCGGTTCTGTCTCCCCGGATGGTCATCGGGTCGCAGTACTTTTGCGTTATCACAAATAGTTTTGATAAAAAAAACCCCGGCGTCTCACGACACCGGGGCTTTTTCATTCAACCGCTACTTACGCCAGTTCCAGCGCGGCATTCGCAGCAGCCACAGGCACGATCGTCTGCCCGCTCAATGCCAGATCCAGCAGTTCGCGGTTGGCGACGGCATACATGGCGTAGTCCGTGCCGCTCGCGGCGCGGATTTCCACCAGCATGGCGCGCCAGCGCGAGATCATGCTTTCGTGCTGTTCCATCCACAGCGCCAGGCGTGTATCCACGTCCTGGGTGCCGTCGCCCTGTTGCAGGACGGAGATGGTGATCGCACGTTGCTGCCAGTCGACATCGTCTCGGAACGCTTCACGGGCCAGGGCCTGCCAGTTGTTTTCAACCGGCAGCGCGCTGATCTGTTGCAGGTACCAGGTGATGTCCAGCGCCGAACCCACGGCGAAGTAGGCCTTGGCTACTTCAGCAGGGTTCTGCCCGGTGACGTCGGACGCCTCGATGATCGGCAGCAGCGTGTACAGGTGCGAAGTACCCGCAACCATACGTGCCAGCAACTCCGGTACACCGGCGGCGACGTAAGCCTGATAGCGCGCCTGCCAGTTTTCGCGGATTTCGCCGCTCAGCAGTTCGTCGAGTTTCAGACCCAGTTCTTTCAGATGCGGACCGAAGTGCGCGACGTCCCGGGCAGCGTTCTGCTCGTTGCGACGGGCACGCAGGAACCAGCGCGTGGCGCGGCGACCCAGACGCATCAACTCGTCCATCAGCTCCAGTTGCACGTCAGCGGAGACCTGATAGTCCAGCGCTTCGATCTGACGGAACCAGTGCGGGAGGTGGAAAATGTCGCGCACGATCACATAAGCGCCGGCCACGTTCGCCGGGCTCATGCCGGTCGACTCTTTGAGTCGTTGAACGAAGGTGATGCCCATGTGGTTGACCAGATCGTTGGCGATCTGGGTGCTGACGATTTCGCGCTTCAGACGGTGACGGCGCATGGCTTCGGAGAACTTGCTGACCAGGGTCGGCGGGAACGCCGTTTCCATGTCGCGGGTCAGGTAATCATCGTCCGGTACCTGCGAGCCCAGCAGTTGCTCCTTAAGGTCGATCTTGCTGTAGGAAATCAGCACCGACAGCTCTGGACGGGTCAGACCGTGGCCTTCAGCGATACGTTCGGCCAGTTGCTCTTCGGTCGGCAGGAACTCGATGGCGCGGTCCAGCTTGCCGCGGCCTTCCAGATCGCTCATCAGACGCTTGTACTCAGCGATGCGTGCATACGCACGACGCGCCGCCAGGGACAGGGCCTGAGTCTGCTTGTAGTTGTTGCCCAGCACCAGATTGCCGACTTCGTCGGTCATGCTCGCCAGCAACTGGTTGCGTTGCTTGTCGGTCATGTCACCGGCCTGAACCACTTCGTTCAGCAGGATCTTGATGTTCACTTCGTGGTCGGAGCAGTCCACGCCACCGGCGTTGTCGATGAAGTCGGTGTTGGAACCGCCGCCATTGAGGCCGAATTCGACACGACCCAGTTGGGTCATGCCGAGGTTACCGCCCTCGCCCACGACCTTGCAGCGCAGTTCGTTGCCGTTGACGCGCAGTGCATCGTTGGCCTTGTCGCCGACGTCGGCATGGCTTTCGGTGCTGGCCTTGACGTACGTGCCGATACCGCCGTTCCACAACAGATCCACCGGGGCCTTGAGCAAGGCATTGAGCAGTTCGGTCGGGGTCAGCTTGTCGGCCTTGATGTCGAAGCGTTCTTGCATCTGCGGGCTGATCGCGATGCTCTTCGCGCTGCGCGAGAAGATCCCGCCACCTTCAGACATGATGCTGGTGTCGTAGTCGGTCCAGGCCGAACGCGGCAGGTCGAACAGACGCTGACGCTCGACGAAGCTGGTCGCCGGATTCGGATTCGGATCGATGAAGATGTGCATGTGGTTGAAGGCCGCGACCAGTTGCAGCTTGTCGGACATCAACAGGCCGTTACCGAACACGTCACCGGCCATGTCGCCAACGCCGACCACGGTGATGCTGTCTTCCTGAACATTGATACCGCGCTCGCGGAAGTGGCGCTGTACGCCGACCCACGCGCCTTTGGCGGTAATGCCCATTTTCTTGTGGTCGTAACCAGCCGAACCACCGGACGCAAACGCATCGCCCAGCCAGAAGCCGTAATCGATGGCGATGCCGTTGGCGATGTCGGAGAAGGTTGCAGTGCCCTTGTCCGCTGCCACTACCAGGTACGGGTCATCGTCGTCATGACGTACGACGTTGGCCGGCGGTACCAGCGCGCCGTCCTTCAGGTTGTCGGTGATGTCCAACAGGCCCGAAATGAAGATGCGGTAGCAGGCGATGCCTTCGGCCGCGATCTCGTCACGGCTGCCGCCCAGTGGCAGACGACGCGGCAGGAAGCCGCCCTTCGCGCCCACCGGTACGATGACCGAGTTCTTCACTTGCTGGGCTTTTACCAGACCAAGGACTTCGGTACGGAAGTCTTCTTCACGGTCGGACCAGCGCAGGCCACCACGAGCGACATTACCGAAGCGCAAGTGCACGCCTTCAACGCGTGGCGAGTAGACGAAGATTTCGAACTTCGGCACCGGCTTCGGCAGTTCAGGAATCGCGTGCGGGTTGAACTTGAAGCTGAAGTACGACTTGTTCTGGCCGTTGGCGTCAGTCTGATAGAAGTTGGTCCGCAGCGTGGCTTTGATCAGGTCCAGGTAACGGCGCAGGATGCGGTCTTCATTGAGCACCTGGACGTCGTCCAGTGCGGTCAGAATCGCTTGTTCCAGACGCAGTTGCTTGTCTTCCAGATCATCGTCGCTGAGCTTGCGCGCCAGATAGAAGCGGGTTTTGAACAACCGGGTCAGTTCGCGAGCGATGTCAGTGTGGTTGTTCAGGGTGCTGGCGATGTAGCCCAGATCGAAGCCCAGACGAATCTGCTTCAGGTAACGCGCATAGGCACGCAGCAGCGCAACGTCGCGCCATGGCAGGCCGGCAGTCAGCACCAGACGGTTGAACGCATCGTTTTCGGCGTCGCCGCTGACGATGTGGACAAAGGCATCCTGCAGGGTGTCGTTGAGTTGCTGGATGTCGAGGTCCAGGCCTTCAGCGGCGGTGAACGCAAAGTCGTGAATCCAGAACTCGCGGCCATTGGTGTGACGCAGACGGTACGGGAATTCACCGAGCACGCGCAGGCCAAGGTTTTCGAGGATCGGCAATACGTCGGACAGCGCCAGCGGCGTGTCGGCGTGATACAGCTTGCAATGCAGCTCGCGCTGACCGGAAACCTGGCCCAGCGGCTGATAGAAGCTCATCACCAGCGGATTTTTTTCGTTGAGGCTCAGCAGGTGCTGCATGTCGACCACGGCCGAATGCGCAGCGAAACGCTCGCGGTAGCCGGCCGGGAAGCCTTTCGGGAAATCCGCCAGCACGTTGGTGCCGTGGGCTTCGCCGAAGCTTTCGACGGTCAGTGCGGCGTAATCGTCCTGCCAGCTGCGGCAGGCCTGAACCACTTCTTTTTCCAGCAGCACCGGATCGATGTCGAGACGGTTTTTCGGGTCGACCCGCAGAATCAACTGCACGCGCGCCAGTACCGACTCGGAGAAGAACGTCCAGAATTCGCAGTCGGAAGCCTTCAGGCGCTCCATCAGCACTTGCTGGATCTTCTGGCGAACTTCGGTGGAATAGATGTCGCGCGGCACGTAGGCCAGGCAATAGCAGAAACGACCGTACGGGTCTTTGCGCAGGAACACGCGGATCTTGTTGCGTTCCTGGATCTGCACGATCGACATCACCGTGGTGAAGAGTTCGTCGACCGGGGTCTGGAACAGATCATCACGCGGCAGCACTTCGAGTACCTGCGCCAGTTCCTTGCCCAGGTGAGCCTTGGACTGGAAGCCGGAGCGACGCTCGATTTCTTCGACCTTGCGGCGAATGAACGGGATGACCCGCACGCTCTCGCCATACACCGAGGAGGTGTACAAGCCCATGAAGCGGTGTTCCTTGATGACCTTGCCGTCGGCGTCGATTTCGCGGATCGACACATAGTCAGGGTACGCCGGACGGTGCACGCGGCTCGGGTGCGCGGCCTTGGCGAACGACAGCGGCGTCGGTTCACGCAGGTAGGCTACGGCGTAGTCTTCGATGCGCAGGTCTTCGTAGGTCAGGCCGGTGCGCAGCAGTTTGGTCAGGCCGAGGAAGGAATTCTGGTCATACTCGATGTGGCCGCCGTCGGCCTGATCGGTAACCACGAACTCTTCGTAGCCGAGGAAGGTGAAGTGGTTGCCCACCAGCCATTCCAGGAAGCTTTTGATTTCGTTCTTTTCATCGGCGTCGATGGCGAATGCACTGCCGTCGAGCTTGCCGAGAATTTCCTGAACCTTGGCTTTCATCGGTTCGAAATCAGCGACCGCGACGCGGACTTCACCGAGAACCTGTTCCAGCTCTTTGCTCAGCACGTTCAGCTCGGCCGCGTTGGCGCAGCGGTCGATTTCCAGGTACATCAGCGATTCGTGCAGCACGTCTTCGCCGGTGCTGCCTTTTGGCAGGATTTCCAGCAGCTCGCCCTTGCTGCCACGGCGTACGCTGAGTACGGTGGTTTGCAGGGTGTGGATGCTGTAGCCGCGGCGGTTCAGCTCGGTGCGGACCGAGTCGACCAGAAATGGCAGGTCGTGGTGCAGGACTTCGACCGCGGTGTGGGTCGACTGCCAGCCGTGGCGTTCGTAATCAGGGTTGTAGACGCGCACTTGCGGTTGCGCGTGATCGAAGCGCTCAAGCAGGCGCCATGCGGAAAGAGTACAGCCAGCGAGGTCGGAGAGACGACGTTGAGTCAGCTCGTCCAGAGAAATGATGCCGAAGAATTGTTCAGCGAACAGCGCCACTTGTGGCAGTGCCTGTTCACTGATGTGCTGCGCCAGTGCCGCTTGCAGTTGGTGCTGGAAGTCGGCTTTGCTGGCTGCGGTGAAGAACGCCATCTGTGGTACTCCGCTTAAGCTTGTTATTGATGGAAAGCGTCGCGTGCAACACCCCTTTCGGGGCCTGTGTCGCCCTGTTCCTGATTCTCGGGCAGAGGAAACAGGGTGACAGGTGGGTGAAGCTGGACGAGACCCTCAGGTCACATTCACCTTCCATTGGATGGGCAGCTGCAAAAGCGACTGTCCTGACTGCCGACAATGCCTTTACGGGTGCCCATCCGATGCGCAGCTTAAAGGGTGCGACAATGTGTCTGCTTGCGGTGCTGCGACATATTCGGTCATCGGCACGTAAAGCAAGGCGTTGGCACCGGTAAACACTAGCAGTCGTTACGAAAGAACGCGCACTCGAAGCCCGGCTTTACGGCACATTCGTTCCACAAACCGTCGCGCCGCTGCTACATATCCGGAAACGAAAACGCCCAGGGTCGTGGTATCGACCCTGGGCGTGGCAGGCGGTTCAGCGCGGGTGCTTGATGCGGATCAGTCTGGCAGCGCTTCAAACGCTTTGAATTGGCTCACTGTGGCGCAGTCGTAACACATCACCTGCAACGTCACTTTGTCCATGCTGGCGTCGATGTTGCTGGAGTCGCACTCGCGGCAGAACAACTGAATCTGACCGATCAGATCGCTGCCGAACGCCGCGCCGGAGAAGAACTGCGGCACCAGCTCATCGCGCCAGTACATGCCCGGCGACTTGGAAAACCCTGCGCCGCTGTCCTTGAGCACGACGTCATACAACAACCGCTGCAACGCCGACTGCGCTACCCGAGAATCGCGGTGAGCGTTTTTGCGCCAGTTGCGGGCCAGCGCATCCTGCGCCGTACCGAGCATGTTGCGCGGAATCGTGTTGGAGGCGTGGCTGCGCCCCTTGGAATTGCCAGTGGCGTAAAAGTGCGCGGCGTTACGCACCGCCAGCCGGGCGAAGTAATACAGTTGGCTGACCGAGAAATCCTGCAGCAACTGGTCGACGACGGCTTCGGCCCGCGCCTCAGCGGTGAACGCAAAACTCACTTCGTTGGCCAGAACATGGATGTAGCGGATCGATTCCTCTCGGGCCAGTTTGAAGATCAAGCCGTAGAGCTCGCTCTTCCAGGCCGTTTGAACGTCGCCGGACAACTCCTGATACAGCGCCAGATACAAATGCTCTCGCGAACTGCGCCCGACGCCGTCCAGGGTGACATTGGCCAACCAGCGCACCGCCTGATAATCGCTGATGGCCAACGCATTGGCGCGATCAAAAGCGCGGATATCCGAATCCGTAGCGACGGCCAGCACGCCCGCCTCATGAAGACTCTTCAACCAGTCTTCACAGGCATCGTCGGAGAACGCCAGGGCTTCGCCTCTGCACGGCGACGCCAGGGGCGCAATCGACTCGGCATGCCGCCCTTCGCCATCGTCAAGCAACGCCAACAGCACAAGCTTCTGTGTGAAACCCAACTCGGCGTAAGGCACTGCGGCACAAGGTGCACCATGACGTGCCTCAAGTTCGAGGCGATCACGCTGAGCCTGAGCCGCCAATTGCTGCTGTCTAACCTTGAAGCATTCCTTGCACGTACAAGGGCTACGGCGCCCATGAGCATCCGCTGCAAAATATCGATGGTCGCAACGTACACATCTGAACGGATGGCGCAGCGACATCGGCGTGCCTCTGGCGTGACGACGCACCCACATGGGCAGATCGCAGTAGGGACAGGCGAGATCCTGACTGACGATGGGTGGCAGCACCTTGAGCAGACTGCGGACCGTCTCGGGAATTTTGTACTCGGCCATGAGTACGGCGGTTTTTTCACCGGCGAGATAACGCTGGTACATCGTCTCGATTTGTTCATCAGACAGGTGGCCGATTTCTTCGGCGCGCTGGAAATATTGAGTCACGAAAAGAGCTCCTTTTTTGAGTTCCGGATGCGCACTCCATTGCGTTCTGGCAGCAAACTAAGGGCAATTTGGCGCGCAAAACAAGCGAAAACTCGTAAAAACCGGCCTTTTCCTCGACAAAACCAATCGCCTATAGGGCCGCCGGAAACTTCCTCGCTGAAAAGCACAGTCGACTGAAGGATTTATCCTCTTTTTTGAGCGCTTACGACATAAGCAGGCGGCGCAAATGCACAGAGACTGGCAAAATCCCTTTTTGATCACCCAAGCGCCCTCGCCGGGCAGGAATTCCCCATGCAAATGACCACCGCCCTGCTCATCGTCAACCCGTGCGATGACGAAGAAGACAACATGGCCATGCTTTGCTGCCACAGCGACAAGGGCGAGATGTTTCTGATGAGCCGCTACCCGGACGAGGATGAGCTGGAGATCACGCTGGATGGCGAGCCTTCTACTCTCGACGGGGTCAAGGTCACCTTGAGTGCGAGTCTGTTGAAGATCGAGATTGCTGCGGCAGATGCCGATGCGTTGAACGGGGATGATGTGCTGGAGATCAGCTTCAATCCGGATATGGTGGACATGGATGAGGTGGTCGAGACCCTCAAGAACATCCTTGATGGCACTGGCACGTTCATCAACGAAGTTTGAACCGCTTGGGTTGGCCCCATCGCTGGCAAGCCAGCTCCCACAGTGATCGATGTGTTGCACAAATCGCATGCACAACGCAGAAACCTGTGGGAGCTGGCTTGCCAGCGATGGGGCCGGAACTGTCCCCTCAGCACTCCCCCGCTACAAAATCCCTACAAATCCCCCAATCATTTCCCGCACTTTGCGCAAAATGCCGTTAGTCGCCCACCCCCCGCGATGGATTAAAGTAACGCCCCCAGCCACGGCGTTATCGATCGCCCGTGGCCACCCCTTTGCAGGAACCGTCACCGATGGAACATCGTGAAGCGCTGCTGGCGCTGCGAACCTTTCTTTCAACGCAGATTCTCGGCCAGGAAAAACTCATCGAGCGTTTGCTCATCGCCCTGCTCGCCGACGGCCACATGCTGGTCGAGGGCGCGCCGGGGCTGGCCAAGACCAAAGCGATCAAAGAACTCGCCGAGGGCATCGAAGCCCAGTTCCATCGCATTCAATTTACCCCTGACCTGTTGCCAGCGGACATCACCGGCACCGAGATCTATCGCCCGGAAACCGGCAGCTTCGTGTTCCAGCAAGGGCCGATCTTCCACAACCTGGTGCTGGCGGACGAAATCAACCGGGCCCCGGCCAAGGTGCAATCGGCCCTGCTCGAAGCGATGGCCGAGCGTCAGGTCAGCGTCGGGCGCAGCACCTATGAGCTGTCGCCGCTGTTTCTGGTGATGGCCACGCAGAACCCGATCGAGCAGGAAGGCACCTATCCGCTGCCGGAAGCGCAGCTCGACCGTTTTCTCATGCACGTCAAGATCGGTTTCCCGGACGCCGCCGTCGAGCGGCGCATTCTGCAACAGGCCCGTGGCGAAGCGCTGAATGGCGAAACCAAACCCGAACGTCGCGTCAGCCAGCAGGCGATCTTCGCCGCGCGCAAGGAAATCCTTGGCTTGTACATGGCCGACGCCGTGGAGGAATACCTGGTGCAATTGGTCATGGCCACGCGCAACCCGGCCAAGTTCGACCCGGAGATGGCCGAGTGGATTGCCTACGGCGCCAGCCCGCGCGGTTCGATTGCGCTGGACCGCTGCGCCCGCGCTCACGCCTGGCTGGCCGGTCGTGATTTCGTCAGCCCGGAAGACATTCAGGCCGTACTGTTCGACGTGTTGCGCCATCGCATCATTCTGTCGTTTGAAGCTGAAGCCGCGGGCATCGATCAGGACCGCGTGGTGCAGCGGATTCTCGACGTCGTCGCCGTCGCTTGACCCCCATGAACGCCGCCCTGCCCGACGAATCCGCGATCCGCATCAACCTCACCGAGTTGATCGAGATGCGTCACCGCGTGCGCGAGGTGCAGCTGTTTTCCACGCCGAGTCAGCGCAGCCCGCTGATCGGCCTGCATCACTCGAAATTCCGCGGGCGCGGCGTCGACTTCGATCAGGTGCGGGTCTACCAGGCCGGCGACGATGTGCGCACCATCGACTGGCGCGTGACGGCGCGCACCCAGGAACCGCACACCAAGCTGTTCCACGAAGAGCGCGAACGGCCGATCTTCATCATGGTCGAGCAAAGCACGCGGCTGTTTTTCGGCTCCGGGCTGATGTTCAAGTCGGTGCTGGCGGCACAAGTGGCCGCGCTGATTGGCTGGGCCGCGCTGGGTCACAACGACCGCGTTGGCGGATTGGTATTCGGCGATAACGAGCATTACGAAATCAAGCCGCGACGCAGCAAGCAAAGCCTGCTGCAATTGCTCAATCGGCTGGTCAAGGTCAATCAGTCGCTGCACAGCGAGCGCGAGCCGGATCGTGACGCCTTGGGCGTAGCCCTGCGCCGTGCACGCGAAGTCCTGCGCCCGGGCAGTCTGGTGATCGTGATCTGCGATGAGCGCGCGTTGTCCGACAGTGCCGAGCAGCAACTGAGCCTGCTGTCGCGGCATTGCGACCTGTTGCTGCTGCCGCTGTCCGACCCGCTCGACCACGCCCTGCCCGCCGCCGGGCTTTTGCGCTTCGCCCAGAAAGGCGCGCAACTGGAACTCGACACCTTGAATTTCGAGCTGCGCCAGACCTATCGCGCCCAGGCCGAGGCGCGCATCGCGCGCTGGGAATTGCTCGCGCAGAAACTGCGGGTGCTATTGATGCCACTGAGCACGCAGAGCGAAATGGTCGAGCAGATGCGCGAATTCCTCAACCCGCAGCGGCCGGGGACTGGTCGATGAACGGCCTCGAACAACTGCAACCGCTGATCTCTCCGCCGCCAATCGGCTTCTGGCCACCGGCGCCGGGCTGGTGGCTGTTACTGCTGCTATTGCCGCTGCTCGGTTTCGCCGTGTGGAAGGTGCGTCATTTCATTCCGGTGAGAAAACGCCCGGTGGTACGCGCCGAACAGCCGCTCGACCCGGTGCGCATCGCCGCCCTCGCGGAACTCGCGCAAATGCCCAAGCCCTATGACGGCGCGCCGGCCGGTGCCTGGCTGCAGCAGCTCAATGGCCTGCTCAAACGCCTGTGTCGCAACCACTATCCGTACAGCCAGAGCCACACCCTCAACGGGCGTAAATGGCTGGCGTTCCTCGACAACCGTTGCCCGGCGGCGGGCCTGACACGCTGGATGGTGCTGGTCGAAGGCGCCTACAAGCCGGAATGCAAACTCGACGACAAAGCCATCGCCGGCCTGACCCAAGCGGTAGAAACGTGGATTCGCAAACATGTTTGAATTCGCCTGGCCGTGGATCTTCGTACTGTTGCCGCTGCCGTGGCTGATGCGGGTGCTGCTGCCGGTGGCCGACAGCGGCGAGCCGGCGCTCAAAGTCAGTTTTCTCGCCGACCTCGAAGGCCTCGCCCGCCGCCGCGCCCGGGCCAACCTGCCGGCGTGGCGGCAACAGGCGCCGTTCATGCTGTTGTGGTTGTTGCTGCTGGTCGCCGCCGCGCGCCCGCAATGGCTCGGCGAGCCGCTGCCGATTGCTGCCAGTGGTCGCGATTTGCTGGTGGCGGTGGACGTGTCCGGTTCGATGGACTTTCCCGACATGCAGTGGCAGGACGAAGAAGTCAGCCGCCTGTCGCTGGTCCAGCACTTGCTTGGCGACTTTCTGGAAAGCCGTGAGGGCGACCGGGTCGGTCTGATCCTGTTCGGCAGCCAGGCCTATCTGCAAGCGCCGCTGACCTTCGACCGGCGCACCGTGCGCATCTGGCTCGACGAGGCGCGGATCGGCATCGCCGGCAAGAACACCGCGATTGGCGATGCGATCGGTCTGGCGCTGAAACGCCTGCGCCTGCGCCCGGCACAAAGCCGCGTATTGATCCTGGTGACTGACGGCGCCAACAACGGCGGCGAAATCGATCCGCTGACGGCCGCCCGGCTCGCCGCCAGCGAAGGCGTGAAGATCTACCCGATCGGCATCGGCGCCAACCCCGAAGACAGCGGTTCCACCGGCCTGCTCGGCGTCAATCCGAGCCTGGACCTCGACGAGCCGGCGCTCAAAGCCATCGCCGACGTCACCGGCGGGCAATACTTCCGCGCCCACGATGGCCTCGAGCTGCAAACCATCAAAGACACCCTCGACCAGCTCGAGCCGGTGACCCAGCAACCGACCCAGGCGCGCCCGGCCCAGGCCTTGTATCACTGGCCGCTGGCACTGGCGCTGTGGTTGAGCCTGTTATTGGTCGCGCGCGAACTGTGGCCTGACAATCCGCTGCAACGCCTGCTCAACAAGGAACTCAATCTGCAAAGTCCGTTGCCTGACTGGCGCGAGCGGCTCAAGCGCTTGCGTCTGCGGAGGCGTCGATGATCGCGCTCTGGCCGCATTGGTTCCGCCCGTGGTGGCTGCTGTTGTTGCCGCTGCTGGGCTGGATGATCTGGCAGCTCTGGCACCGGCAGAAACGCGCCGGGCGCTGGCAGATGATTCTGCCGCCAGCCTTCCACGCCGCCCTGCTCAGTGGCGGCAATGGCCGCGACAGCAAGCTGCCGTGGGTAGCCCTCGGCGTGGCGTGGTTGCTGACGATCCTGGCGTTGCTCGGGCCGAGCTGGGAGCGCGTCGAACAGACCAGCCAGAAACCGGCCGACCCGCTGGTTGTGGTGCTGGAACTGACCGCGGAAATGCTCGCCACCGACTCGCCTCCGACGCGTCTGGAGCAGGCCCGGCGCAAGCTCTTTGACCTGTTGCAGGCGCGCAGCGATGCGCAGACCGCCATCGTCGTCTATGCCGGCAGCGCCCACACGCTGGTGCCGCTGTCGGATGATCTGGCGACCAGCCGCAACCTGCTCGATGCGCTGAAACCGTCGTTGATGCCACAAAGCGGCCATCGCGCTGATCTGGCTGTCAGCAAAGCCTTGGCCTTGCTGGAACAGGGTGCACTGGGCCAGGGACGGATTCTGCTGATCGGCTCGTCGCTTGATGAGCAAGAACGCGACGGTATTCGTCGTGCCTTGCGCGGGCAATCGGCGCAACTGCTGATGCTCGGCATCGGCACCGCTGAAGGTGCGCCGATCGCTCAAGAGGACGGCAGTTTCCTCAAGGACGAACAAGGCGCGATTCGCATTCCGCAACTCGACAGCCCCGGTCTGGCGGCGTTCCTCGACAGTGTCGGTGGCGAATACCACGCCGCACGGCTGGACGAAGGCGACCTCGGCGCACTCGGCCTGCTCAACGGCCCGCGCAGTCTGCGCGACGACGGCCAGACCGTGCGCCTCGACACCTGGGCCGATCAGGGCTACTGGCTGCTGCTGCCGCTGTTGTTGCTCGCCGCGTGCGCCGGGCGTCGCGGCTGGCTGTTCTGCCTGCCGTTGATGCTATGCCTGCCACAACCGAGCTACGCTTTTGACTTTGAGGATTTGTGGCTACGCCCGGATCAACAAGGCCTGCACCTGCTCAAACAGAAGCGCCCGGCCGAAGCCGCGCAACATTTCGAAGATCACCAGTGGCAAGGGGTGGCGTTGTACGAGGCCGGCGACTACAGTGGCGCCGCCCAGCGCTTCGCCGAAGGCAGCGATGCCCGCGCCCACTACAATCGTGGCAATGCCTTGGCGAAAAGCGGCGAGCTGGAAGCGGCGATCGACGCCTATGAACAGGCGCTGGAACTGCAAGCGGATCTGCGTCCGGCACAGACCAACAAGGCGCTGGTGGAAAATCTGCTCAAGCAGAAAAACGCCCCGCCGCCGGTTGAACCCGAGAGCAAGCCGAGCGAACAGCCCAGCCTGCCCGGCGACGAATCTCCGCCCGCCAGCGCTCCGCCTCCCGCAGCCAGCAATGACAGCCCGAGCGAGGCGCAAGCAGGCGAGTCGGCCAGCGAACCGCCGCCGACCACGCCGCCGCAGCCCGGCCCCAACGAAGTGCCGGGCAGTAACGAGGCCGAAGAAACCGACACCGTGCCAACGCTGCGCCCGAGCGAGAACAATCTCGAAGGCGAGCAGCGGCAGGCACTGGAACAATGGCTGGGCAAGATCCCGGACGATCCGGGGGAACTGCTGCGGCGCAAGTTCTGGTACGAACAGCAGCAACATCAGGATCAGGAAAACATTCGATGACCCGCTTCACCGCTCTCTTGCTGCCCCTGCTGCTCTGCACGGCCACCGCCCAGGCGGCCGAGCTGACCGCCAGTGTGGATCGCAGTCGCCTGAACTCCGGCGAGACGGTCGAGCTCACCCTCGAAACGGATGACGTCACCCAGTTCGGTAAACCCGATCTGACTGCGCTGGAACCGCTGTTCGAGGTGCGCGGCACGCGCCAGGTCAACCAGTTGAATACCCTCAACGGTGCCAACCGCGCGACCACCCGCTGGATCATCACCCTGCTGCCGAAAGAGAACGGCAGCGTGGTGATTCCGCCGCTGCAACTGGGCGAGGCGCAGAGCCAGCCGATCACCGTGCAAGTCATCGAAAGCGACACCCGCAAAAGCGAAAACAGCCTCGACCCGGTGTTCATCGAAGCCAGCCTCGATCAGTCCAGCGTCTATGTGCAGGCCCAGGCGATTCTGACGCTGCGCATCTATCATTCGGTGTCGCTGTACGACGACAGCAGCCTGACCCCGCTGCACATCGCCGACGCGCGCATTGAACAACTGGGCGACACGCGCACCTACGAGAAAGACCTCAACGGTGTGCGCCACGGGGTGATCGAGATGCGCTACGCGATTTATCCGCAGCACAGCGGTTTGCTGACCATCGCCCCGCAAACGTTCAGCGCCACGCTGGTCGACACGCAGCCGTCTCAGGACACAAATGCTCAGGGGCCGAAACCGGGCAAACTGATGCGCGTCAGCTCCGCGGAAATTCCGCTGACGGTAAAACCCAAACCACTGACCTACCCGGTCGACGCACCCTGGCTGCCCGCCCGTAGCCTGAGCCTGAGCGAAAGCTGGAACCCCGAGCCCGAACACACCCAGGTCGGCGACTCACTGACGCGCAGCCTGACCCTGAAAGTCGAAGGCCTCGCCAGCTCGCAATTACCCCCCCTGCCCGCCACCGAGGTCGCCGGCCTGCGCCGCTACCCCGACCAACCGGTGCTGAACAACCAGAGCAGCGAACGCGGCCTCATCGGCAGCCGCGAAGAACGCGAAGCGCTGGTGCCCAATCGCAGCGGCGCAATCGACCTGCCGACCGTCGATGTGGTCTGGTGGAACACCTTCGAAGACCACCTCGAACACAGCAGCCTGCCTGCGCGTACCTTGCAAGTGGCGAACAACCCGAGCCTGCAAATCGACACCCCGGCCGGCACCCTGCAACCGAGCAGCGTCGACAACGACGTGTTGTGGTGGTGGAAACTCAGCACCCTGATCCTCGCCTGCACCACCCTCCTCGGCTTCGGACTGTGGTGGCGCGCCCGCTGGCAACCGGCAATCCACCGCGCCGCCCAGACCGGCCCGAGCCCGCGCACCTTGATGGACGACATCAAACGGGCGAGTGAGGCCAACGATCCGCAAGCCACGCGGCAGGCACTGGATGCGTGGGCGCGTCAGCAGCCAGAGACACTGGCGGACATGGCGGCGCGGTTTGTGCCGCTGTCGGATGCGCTGGATGGGTTGAATGGCGCGCTGTACAGCGAGACCGGCCAGCACTGGCAGGGAGAGGATTTGTGGCGGGCGATCCGCACGATACCGCCGGCGGAGCGGGTGCAGGATCCGGTGGGTGACAGTGGGTTGCCGCCGCTTTATCCGAAGTGACTGCGCTCCGCGTATTCCGTGGCTATGGTGGCGAGGCTTTGTTGATCCGCCTCGCGCCAACGCTGTAGCGCTGATCGCCACGACAAGCCCTGCCCCGACATTAATCTGTAAACTCTCTTTCTTTTGCCGCCGTCATTTTCCAGCGGCCTTCACCTGATTTTTAGCGGAGTCCACCTTGCGTCTGTTCCACACCTCCGACTGGCACCTTGGGCAAAACCTGCACGGCCAGGAGCGCGACTTCGAGCATGCGTGCTTTCTCGAATGGCTGCTGCGCCAATTGCAACTGGCGCAGCCGGATGTGCTGCTGATCGCCGGGGATATCTTCGACACGGTCAACCCGCCGGTCAAAGCCCAGGAACGCCTCTACGATTTCATCGTCAGCGCCCACGAACAGCAGCCGTTGCTGACCATCGTGATGATCGCCGGCAACCATGATTCCGGCTCGCGCATCGAGCTGCCGGCGCCGTTGATGCGGCGTTTGCGCACCCATGCGCTGGGTCGGGTGCTGTGGCTGGATGACGGGCAACTGGATGCCGAACGGCTGCTGCTGCCGTTGCCGGATAAAACCGGTGAAATCGCCGCATGGTGCCTGGCGCTGCCGTTCCTGCGTCCCGCTGAAGTCACCGGTGCGCATTTGGGCGACAACTATTTGCGCGGCATCGGTCAGGTGCATGAATGGCTGATCGAAGCGGCCAACGCCAAGCGCCAGCCGGGTCAGGCGCTGATCGCCATCAGCCACGCGCACATGGCCGGCGGTTCGGTGTCGGAGGATTCCGAGCGCAGCCTGATCATCGGCAACGCCGAAGCCCTGCCCGCCAGCCTGTTCGGCGCGAGCATCAGCTACGTCGCCCTCGGCCATTTGCACAAGCCGCAGAAGGTCAACGGCGAGGAGCGGATTCGCTACAGCGGCTCGCCGATTCCGCTGTCGTTCTCGGAGATCGGTTATCAGCACCAGGTTCTCGATGTCATCCTCGACGGTGAAACCTTGGTCAGCGTCGAGCCGAAACTGATCCCGCGCTCGGTCAATCTGCAGCGCATCGGTCCGGCGCCGCTGGCCGAGATTCTCCTGCAACTGGCGGATCTGCCGAACATCGACCTGCTCGCCGAAACCCAGCGTCAGCCGTGGCTGGAAGTGCGTGTGCGCCTTGACGAGCCGCAGCCGGATTTGCGTCATCAAGTGGAAACCGCGCTGCAAGGCAAAGCCGTGCGTTTGGTGCGCATCGCCGCTGAATACGCCGGTAACCGAGGCGCTGACGGCGGCGAGGACGGCAGCGCGCTGATCGAACTCGACCAGCTCACCCCGCAGGAATTGTTCAGCCGCGCCTGGCTCGACAACTATGGCAGCGAGGTCGACGAACAGACTCTCAAGGACTTCGCCGAACTGCTGCAGGACGTACAAATGGAGGGCGAGCAGCCATGAAGATTCTCGCCATTCGTTTGAAGAACCTGGCCTCGCTGGCCGGTCCGTTCGAAATCGATTTCACCGCCGAACCGCTGGCCAGCGCTGGCTTGTTTGCGATCACCGGCCCGACCGGCGCCGGCAAAAGCACGCTGCTCGATGCCTTGTGCCTGGCGCTGTTCGGTGCGGTGCCGCGCCTCAACAACACTGGCCGCGACGCCAAAGTCCCCGATGCCGACGGCGAAATCGCCACCGGCGACCCGCGTACGCTGTTGCGTCGCGGCACCGGCGAAGGCTATGCCGAGGTGGATTTTGTCGGTGTTGACGGTCGACGCTATCGCGCGCGCTGGGAAGCCAATCGTGCGCGCGAGAAGGCCGGCGGCAAGTTGCAGGCCAGTCGGCAAAGCCTGCGCGATATCGATCAGGATCAGTTGCTCGCCAGCCAGAAAGGCGAGTACAAAACCCAGCTCGAAGCCGCGCTGGGCCTGAACTTCGAGCAGTTCACCCGCGCCGTGTTGCTGGCGCAGAGTGAGTTCAGCGCGTTCCTCAAGGCGGACGACAACGATCGCAGCGAATTGCTGGAAAAACTCACCGACACCGCGCTGTATACGCGCCTCGGTCGCCGCGCCTTTGACAAGACCAAAGAGGCCCGCGAAGCGCACAAGTTGTTGCAGGATCAGGCCAGCGGCGTTACTCCGCTCGCCCCTGAAGCCCGCGCCGAGCTGGACGCGCGTTGCAGCGCCGCGCAGCAACAAATGAAGCTGCAACAGGCGCAGCTCAAACAACTTGAGCAGCAGCACGGCTGGCTCAAGGATCTGCGCCTGTTGCAGGATTCGCAGCAAGCCGCCACCGAGCAATTGCACAGCGCGCAGCAGCAATGGCAAGCGCTGGCCGGTGAGCGGGTCAAGCTGAGCCAACTCGAGCAACTGGCCCCGCAACGGCACCAGTTCGCCCGCAAGACCGAACTTGATGCACTGCTCACGCCGTTGGCCGTGCAGATCGCCGCGCACACGCAACAACACGCCAAGTTGAGCGAGCGCCAGACGCAACTGGAGCAAACGCTTGAGACGGCGAAAGCCACCCTGAGCCAGGCGCAACAACGGCAAAGCGAGAACGCGCCGCTGTTGCGTCAGGCCTTTGAAGAACAAAGCACCCTCGCCCGTCTGGTCAAGGACGTCGCGCAAAGTTCCGAGGCCAGACTCGCGGCGCAGCAGGCCTGCACCGACGGCCAGCAGGCCATTCAGACTTTGCAGGAGAAGCAGGCCGAGGCCGCCGAACGTTTGCAGCGCATCGCCAGCGAGCTGGAGCAAAGCGCCCATCTGGCGCCGCTGAGCGACGCCTGGAATGCCTACCGCGATCGCCTGCAACAGCTGATGCTGATCGGCAATCGTTTGAACAAGGGCCAGACGGAACTGGCCAGCCTCGAAGACAACGCCGCCCGCAGCGCAGATGCCCTGACCGCGCAAAAGCAGCAACTCGAAGTGCTGTTCAAGGAGGCTGGCGCCGAGCCCGATGCGGTTGCCGAACAGATCGGCCTGCTCGGCACGTTGCTGCAGGACAACCGCAAACAGTTGCGCGCCTTCGAAGATCTGTCGCGTCTGTGGGCCAGCCAACAGGACCTCGACCAGCGCAGCAGCGAACTGCAACAACGCCTGCTCAGCGCCCAGCAGCAGCGCGAGCAACTGACTCAGGACGGGGTGAAAAGCAAAGCCGAGCTGACCGTCGCCGAGCAGACCCTCAACGTCACCCGCGAGCTGCTTGAGCGCCAGCGTCTGGCGCGCAGTGCCAGTGTCGAAGAGTTGCGCGCACAGCTGCAGGACGACCAGCCGTGCCCGGTCTGTGGCAGCAACGAGCATCCGTATCATCAGCCCGAAGCGTTGCTGCAAAGCCTTGGTCGTCACGATGAAAGCGAACAGGCCAACGCCCAGCGGATGGTCGATCAGCTCAAGGAAAAACTCATCGAGTTGCGCGCCGAAGTCGGCGGCGTTATCGCGCAACAGAAAGAACTGCTGCAGCAGCAGGAGCAGCTGGCAGCGCAGCAACAAGCCTTGGCGCCAAGCCTCGAGGCGCATCCGCTGGCAGCACAATTGTTCAATCAGGACGCGGCCAAACGCGACGCCTGGCTGACCCGGCAAAACGAGCAACTGAACCAGAGCATCAGCCAGGACGAGCAGCGCCAGAGCGCCCTGCTCACCCTGCAACAGGACGCCGCGCGCCTGACTCAACAACTGCGCCAGGCCGAAACCGCGCATCAGCAAGCCGCGCAACAATTGAGCAATCAGCAGCGCGAACTGAGCAGCGACCGTCAGCGTCTCGACGAAGAGCTCGCCGCGTTCGCCAGCCTGCTTCCCGCCGACACCCTCCAAGCCCTGCGTCAGGAACCGGCCGCGACCTTCATGCAGCTCGACCGGCAGATCGCCGAGCGTCTGGCTCAGCTCGATCAGTACAAGGAAGAACAGGCCGAACAACTGCAGCGCCAGCAGACGCTGGAGAAGGAACAGGACCGCCAGCAGACCCGCGCGCAGCAGTTACACAGCGCCGAAGCGCAACTCAACGGTTTGACCGAGCAGCAGCAGGCTTGCCAACAAAAACTCGCGCAACTGCTTGGCGAACACCGCAGCGCCGAGCAATGGCAGCAGCAACTCGAACAGGCGGTTGAACAGGCGCGCGGCAGCGAAGCCAGTACCGCGCATGAACTGCAAAGTGTGCGTACGCAACTCGTGCAGATCACCGCTGAATTGAGGGCGCAGCAGGAACGACAGCAAGCGCTGCACAGCGAAGATCAGGACCTGTGCGGCAAGCTTGCCGACTGGCGGGGCCGTCATCCGGAGCTGGATGACCAGGGTCTCGAAGCACTGCTGCAGGTCGACGACACGCAACTCAGCGAACTGCGCCAGCGTTTGCAGCACAACGAGAAGGCCATCGAACAGGCTCAGGTGTTGTTGCAGGAACGCGACCAGCGTCTGCTCGATCATCAGGCACAACACAACGGCAATCTCGATGCCGAACAACTGGCCAGCGCCCTCGCCGACCTGCAGAACCAGTTTGCCGTCAGTGAGCAGCAATGCGCCGAACTGCGCGCCGAACAAGTCGAAGACCAGCGCCGGCAGAACGCCAATCAGGCACTGGCGCAGCAGATCGCCGACGCTTACGCCGAATATCAGCGCTGGGCGCGCCTCAGTGCGCTGATCGGCTCGGCCACCGGCGACACTTTCCGCAAGATCGCCCAGGCCTACAATCTTGATCTGCTGGTGCATCACGCCAACGTGCAGTTGCGTCAACTGGTCAAACGCTATCGCCTCAAACGCGGCGGCAGCATGCTCGGCCTGCTGGTGCTGGACACGGAAATGGGCGATGAACTGCGCTCGGTGCATTCGTTGTCCGGCGGCGAGACGTTCCTGGTGTCGCTGGCGCTGGCATTGGGGCTGGCGTCGATGGCCTCGAGCACGCTGAAAATCGAATCGCTGTTTATCGACGAAGGCTTTGGCAGCCTCGATCCGGAATCCCTGCAACTGGCGATGGACGCCCTCGACGGCTTGCAGGCGCAGGGCCGCAAGGTCGCGGTGATCTCCCATGTGCAGGAAATGCACGAGCGCATTCCGGTGCAGATTCAGGTGCAGCGCCAAGGCAATGGTTTGAGCACCCTGGAGGTGAAATGAACACGTTGTATTCCTTCCGCCGCTGCCCGTATGCGATGCGTGCGCGGATGACCTTGCATTACTCAGGCGTGCCGGTGGAGATCGTTGAGGTCAGCCTCAAGGACAAACCGGCCGAGATGCTCGCGCTCTCGCCCAAAGGCACGGTGCCGGTGCTCAATGCCAACGGCCGGGTGATCGATGAAAGCCTGGCGATCATGCGCTGGGCCCTGGAGCAGCATGATCCGGACGACTGGCGCCTGAAGAGCGATCCCGGCGCGCAGCTCGTCGCCGATATGCTGATCGAGACCAACGACACGCAGTTCAAGACGTCACTGAATCACTACAAGTACGCCGAGCGCTACCCGGAAAAACCGATGGAGGTCTATCGCATGGAATGCGAAATGATCGTCCATTCGCTGGACCTGATGCTGGCGGATCAGGACTACTTGCTGGGTGATCAGCTCAGCCTCGCCGACGTCGCCCTGCTGCCGTTCATTCGCCAGTTCGCCCATGTCGATCGCGAGTGGTTCGCGCAGACGCCGTATGTGGCGTTACAGGGATGGTTGCAGCGGTTGCTCGAGTCCGAACTGTTCACGTCGATCATGAAGAAGTAGCTCGAAGTTAGATCGGACGCCGAGCGTCCGGGGCTGCATTCCTTTGCTGCGCGTAGGAACGATCATCATGCTCAGCGCGGCTCGATCAGGCCAGCACCTGGCACATGCCCAGCGCCATGCAATCGACTTCGAACGGACCGAGGAAGTCCACTGCGATCTTGGCCGGAGGATTGCCGGCCATCAGCCCCAGCGTGTTGGCGCGTTCGATGTTGTGAGCGATGCTGTGATTGACCTCTATGGCCCGGGCCAGCGCGCCGACGGAGCCTTGGCCGATGCCTAATAACGAAGTGCCGTTGGTGAAGAACGCCAGACCGGCGATCACCCAGAGTCTGTAGCCTTTCATGCGCCGCCGACTCCTGCGAGTTCGGCCCGGTCGACCATCACGCTCTGCGAGCGCACTTCGAACTGGACACCGGGATGGGCGACGTCGATGGGCGCGTCGAAGTTGTGTTCCATCTGCGAGGCGATGCTGACGAACAGCACCACGGCCAGGTACACACCAATGGCCAGGTAGGCGCCGCGTTTGGCGGAGTGAAGGATTGCGCTGGCCATGGTGTTCTCCCGTAGGCAGGTTTCGATGCCCACAGAATCAATCAAAAAAGCCGTCGCAACCACTCAGGGTTTGCCATAGTAAACATCAGCTTCGTTGATTATTTACCCGCTCTATTTGTCAGCAAGAGCAAAGCTATGAGCGCAGAAAGCTGAGTACTGATCGTTCCCACGCTCTGCGTTTTTTACGGATCGTTCCCACGCTCTGCGTGGGAATGCCTCTAGGGACGCTCCGCGTTCCATGGGACGCGGAGCGTCCCCGGCTGCATTCCCACGCAGAGCGTGGGAACGATCGATCATGGCTACTTGTTGAGCGCGCAAAAAGGGCCGTCGAAGGCTGCGATCTTTGACGTAAATCGCAGCCTTCGACAGCCCTTTTCAGGTGACGGGAATTTCAGGCCTGGGTTTTGTGATCCAGCGCGGCGTAGAAGTTAGCGCTTTGTTGCAGGTATTTCTGGGTGTAGCTCTGGGTATGGGATTTTTTCTCGGCGATTTCGACGTTGGCACCGGCAGGCAGTACCACGGTGGCGGAAATGGCGGAGGCGGCAATAACGGAGAAGAGATTGAAGTTCATGGCGGTAACCCTCGTGTTCGTTTGCTTGGTTTGCCCGGTCGGGCTGTGAAACAAACGTAACGCTGCAGGGTTGCCGCTTGAAATCTTTTGTAGCATTAGCCGTTATCAGCGTAATTAATACAAAGACGCAGGCCCCGTAGAACGGGGCCTGTGGCTTATTGTCGCACTAGAAACTTCAAGTCGCTGGGCGCGTCGATCGGCAGTTTCTGCACGGTTTTGCCGAGCAGGCCGGTCTTGCCATCGCGCTCGACGACGACAATCTCGTTGCTCTTCTGGTTGGCGATCAGCACAAATTTCCCACTCGGATCGAGGGCGAATTCACGCGGATGGTCGCCTTCCACCGAGCGCTTTTGCAGTTCTTTCAACTGACCGCTGGCCGCATCGATGGCAAACACCACCAGTTGATTGGCAGTGCCACGGTTGCTGACGTAGAGAAACTTGCCATCCGCCGAGGCATGCAACGCGGCGCCGGCCTTGTCCGAGGTCGGCTGATCGGCGGCGAGATCGACCAGTTGCGTCTGGGTAAGGACGCCATCCTTGTAGTCGAACACCGCGACCTGCGCGCTCATTTCCATGGTCAGCCAGGCGTGCTTGCCATCGGCGCTGAACAACAGATGGCGCGGGCCGCTGCCGGCCGGTAACGCCACCGACGGCGTCTTCGCAGGCGTCAGCGGCAGGTGCGGATTGGCTTTCGGGTCGAATTGATAGATGAAGATCTTGTCCGCGCCCAGATCGTTGGAGAACACGTAGCGGCCATCCGGCGAGGACACCGTCGAATGCACATGGTTGGACGCCTGACGCTCAGGATTGACCCCGCTGGCCGGGTGCGCGCTCATCTGCACCACCGGCTGCAACTTGCCGTCGGCACCGACCGGCAGCACCGCCAGGGTGCCGCCCGGATCTTCCACCACTGAATAGTTGCTGACGAACAAGTGGCTGGCGTCAGCGCTGAGGCTGGAATGGGTTGGCTCGTTGCCCAGGCTCTGCACCTGATTGATCAGGCTCAAGGCGTGGGTTTTCGGATCGATGGCGAAGCTGCTGACGCGGCCGACCGGGTCCTGCTGGCCCGGACCGTTTTCGTTGACCACAAACAGGCGCTTCTGATCCCTGGACAGGGTCAGCCACGACGGGTTTTCCGTTTTGACCACTTGCAGCGGCTTGGCGGCGATCTGCCCGGTGGCGCTGTCGAAATTCATCCGGTAAATGCCTTCGCTGCTGCCGGCGGTGTACGAGCCGACCAGTAACTGGAAGTTTTCCGCGTAGGCGCTGGAAAAGCCCATCGCGCCGACGCTGCCGGCCATCAGCAGCGGCCAGAAATTACGCATCTTCATTATTGTTCATCCTCATCGTCGCTGCTGCTGACTACATCGCCGAGGCAGACCAGGCGGTGTTCACCCGTGGTCTTGGTGTCGCTGGCGTAACCGATGATCAGCCAGCTCTGCAGCTCGTCATCGAAGGTTGCAGCCTCGACTTGTGCCGGGGTGAATTCCCAATGTTTGGCCGTACGACCATCGATGCATTCGATGTGCAGGTTGTCGTCCTCGTCGAGAGCGAATTCGAAGGCGTGCAGGCCGTCGATTTCGACCATACCGCAGTGTTCGAGGGCGTTGAGAAGGGTTTGGGCAGTCATGGCAAACAGTCTTTCTTTGGGGGAAAGGGCCAATGATAGCTTAATGTCGCACCGAGCCCCCTTGTAGGAGTGAGCCTGCTCGCGATTGCAGTGGTCAGGCCGTGAAAGGCTGTTGATCGTTCCCACGCTCTGCGTGGGAATGCCTCTAGGGACGCTCCGCGTTCCACTGGGACGCAGAGCGTCCCGGGCTGCATTCCCACGCGGAGCGTGGGAACGATCAATAGCTCACCGCTATCGCGGGCCGGCTCACTCCTGCAGGGGTGGGCTTTAGATCGCCTCACGCGATGGCTTGCCATCCACCAGTCGTTGAATGCGCAGCGGGTTGGCGTTCTTCAGCGGCTCGGGCAGCAAGCTGTCCGGGTAGTTCTGGAAGCACACCGGGCGCAGGAAACGGTCGATCGCCAGCGTGCCCACCGAGGTGCCGCGCGCATCGGACGTCGCCGGATACGGCCCGCCGTGAACCATCGAATCGCAGACCTCGACACCGGTCGGATAACCGTTGAGCAGGATGCGCCCGACTTTCTGTTCGAGCAGCGGCGTCAGTTCGGCGAACTGTTCGAAGTCGGCCGGCTCGCCGATGATCGTCGCGGTGAGTTGCCCGTGCAGGCCGTGCAGCGCCGCGCTGAGTTGCGCCTGATCGGCGACTTCAACGATCACCGTGGTCGGGCCGAACACTTCTTCCTGCAGCACTTCATCGCCGTTGATCAACAGGCTGACATCCGCTTTGAACAGCTGCGGTTGCGCCTGATTGCCCTGCTGCGGATTACCGGCCAGATGTTCGATGCCGCTATGTGCCAAGAGCTTTTCCAGGCCTTTGCCATAGCTGCCGAGGGTGCCGGCGTTGAGCATTGTTTGCGCCGGCTGATCGCCGATCGCTGCAGCGACCTGCTGCACGAACGCGCTGAACTGCGGCGAGCGGATGCCGATGACCAGGCCCGGGTTGGTGCAGAACTGACCGCAGCCCTGGACCACCGACGCGGTGAGATCGCGGGCGACGGTTTCCGAACGTGTCGCCAGCGCTTGCGGCAGCACGATCACCGGGTTGATGCTCGACATTTCGGCGAACACTGGAATCGGTTGCGGACGCGCCGCAGCCATGTCGCACAGAGCACGGCCGCCCTTGAGCGAACCGGTGAAACCGACGGCCTGAATCGCCGGGTGCTTGACCAGCCACTCGCCGACGCCACCGCCGTAGATCATGTTGAACACGCCGGCAGGCATGCCGGTTTTTTCCGCTGCGCGAATGATCGCGTCAGCAACCAGCTCCGCGGTGGCCATGTGGCCGCTGTGGGCCTTGAAGACTACCGGGCAACCGGCGGCCAGCGCCGCTGCGGTGTCGCCGCCGGCGGTGGAGAATGCCAGCGGGAAGTTGCTCGCGCCGAACACCGCGACCGGGCCGAGGCCGATGCGATATTGACGCAGGTCCGGGCGTGGCAATGGCTGACGGTCGGGCAATGCCTGATCGATGCGTGCGCCATAGAAATCACCGCGACGCAGGACCTTGGCAAACAGACGCATCTGCCCGCTGGTGCGACCGCGTTCGCCCTGAATGCGCCCGGCCGGCAGTGCGGTTTCGCGGCAGACCACGGCGACGAAGTCATCGCCGAGGGCGTCCAGTTCATCGCCAATCGCGTCGAGAAACTGTGCACGGCGTTCAGCGCTAAGGCTGCGATAGGCCGGGTATGCGGCGGCGGCAGCCTTGGCGGCGGCGTCGACTTCTTCGGCAGTGGCCTGGATGAAGTTGTGCGGCAGTGCTTCGCCGGTGCTGGCGTCGACCGATTGCAGTTTGACGCTGCCAGCGGCGCTGCGCTGACCGCCAATGTAGTTGTGACCGAGAATCTGAGTCATGGGATCTCCTTAAAGGGTGCCAATGCTGTCGGGGGCAAACACTGCGTCGATCGGCACGATACCATTGACCAGCGGTGCGCCGAACTCAGCCTGACTGATTTCAAACACGTCGCCCGGTTGGGTACGAATGCCGTCGGCGAACGACAGCGTCGCGGTGCCGAAGAAATGAATGTGCACGTCGCCCGGACGCAGGAACTGCCGGTATTTGAAGTGGTGATACTCGAGGTTCGCCAGGCTGTGGCACATGTTGGCCTCGCCGCTGAGGAACTCGTTCTGCCACAGCACTTCACCGTCACGCAGGATGCGACTGGCGCCTGCTAGGTGTTGAGGCAATTCACCGGTGCGAAGTTCCGGACCGTAACTGCAACTGCGCAATTTCGAATGCGCCAGGTACAGGTAATTCTTGCGCTCCATGACGTGATCGGAGAACTCGTTGCCCACCGCAAAGCCGAGGCGATACGGCTTGCCGTCGTGACCGATCACGTAGAGGCCGGCCATTTCCGGCTCCTCGCCAGCGTCTTCGGCGAACGGTGGCAACGGGAATGGCTGGCCCGGGCGCACGACGATGCTGCCGTCACCCTTGTAGAACCATTCCGGTTGTACGCCGGCCTGCCCCGCTGCCGGTTTGCCTCCCTCCAGACCCCATTTGAAAATGCGCATGGTGTCGGTCATGGCCGCTTCGTCGCCGGCCTGCTGGTGCATTTTGTCCCGCGCCGAGGCGCTGCCCAAGTGGGTCAGGCCGGTGCCGCTGACCAGCATGTGCGCCGGGTCCGGGTGATCGAGTGGCGGCAGGATGCGCAGCTCGGCGAGCAGTTCGGCGTAATCGTGATCGACGCCGAAGCCGAGGGTTTGTACGTGCTGTTCCAGCGAGTGGCCGGCTTCGATGGCGGCCAGCGCCAGATCGCGCACGCTGCGCGCGCCCTGCACTTCACGCACCCGCGCCGTGTCGACCACGCCCACGCGGCGCTCGCCGTTGGTTAATTCGAATTGAACCAGATGCATACGTTCTCTCCTTTAGTCAAAATGCCGCAACACTGCAAATCCCTGTGGGAGCTGGCTTGCCAGCGATAGCGATCTGTCAGACACATCAATGTCGGATAGGCCGCCGTCATCGCTGGCAAGCCAGCTCCCACAGGGTCGGTGGTGAATCATCGTCCGGGGTCAGGTGCGGGTCGCACCGCGCGCACTCGCAGCAAACTGGTCAACCGGCAGCACATGCTTGCGCTCCAGCACGCGGTAAACGATGCCGGTCAGAATCAGCCCGAACACCATTACGCCCGAGAGGAAGTACAACCCCGAAGCCAGATTGCCGGTGTATTCCTTCAACGCGCCGATCACGAACGGACCGATGTACCCGCCCAGATTGCCCACCGAGTTGATCAGCGCGATCCCCGCCGCGGCACTTGCACCGGCAAAGAACCGCCCCGGCAAGGTCCAGAACACCGCCGTGCACGAGAACAACGCAAAAGCGACCAGACACAACGCCGCCAGTTGTGCTACCGGCATCGACAGCCACGCGCTCATGAACAGACCGATAGCGCCCAGCACATACAAAACCGCGAGGTGCCCGTAGCGATCATTCAAACGGTCCGAACTGCGCGGGATGATCAGCAGGCCAATGATGCCGAAGATGTACGGCACCGAGGACACGAAGCCGGTGACCAGATCGCTGCCGCCAAACTGCTTGATCAGCGTCGGCAGCCACAGGCCGAGGCCGTAAATGCTCAGGGTCACTGGCAGGTAGAACAGCGCCAGCAGCAACACGCGCTTGTCTTTGAGCGCATGCAGCGGATTGCCGTGACGGGTCTGGCCGTATTCCTGCAGATCCTTGTTCAATTCGCCGGTCAGCCAGTCTTTCTCAGACTGATCCATCCATTTCACTTGCTGCGGGCCGTCCGGCAGCCAGCGCAGCACCGGCCAGGTCAGCAGAATCGCCGGAGTGCCGATGACGATGAACAGCCACTGCCAGCCGTGCAGGCCGAGGATGCCGTCCATGCCGAGCAAGCCACCGGACACGGGACCGGTGATCATCATCGCGATCGGTTGCGAGAGGATGAACAGGCCGAGGATCTTGCCGCGATGGCGCACCGGGAACCATTGGGTGATGTAGTACAGCACGCCCGGAAAGAAGCCCGCCTCGGCCGCGCCGAGCAGAAAGCGCATCACATAGAAGCTGTGCGGCCCCTGAACGAAAGCCATGCCGATGGTGATCGCGCCCCAGGTGATCATGATCCGCGCAAACCAGCGCCGCGCGCCAAAGCGTTCGAGCATCAGATTGCTGGGAATTTCAAGCAGGAAGTAACCAATGAAGAACGGCCCGGCGCCCAGGCCATAAGCCGCGTCGCCAATGCCGATGTCGGCGCCCATGTGCAGCTTGGCGAAGCCGACGGCGGAGCGATCCACATAGGCGATCAGGTACAGCAGGATCAGGAAGGGAATCAGTTTCAGTGTGATGCGCCGGATAAGCCGCAATTCCTGGCTCATGAGATCGGTCTCCGATTGTTGTTTTTATAGAACCTCGGGGGACGCCTCTCGCGGTAAAGCCGCCAGGGCCATCACTCCGTCGAAAACGACTATATAGTAATACTAATTACGCAACAACACTTCCAAAGCGGCGAATTTGCGCTTATGTTAGGCCATCGCTGGAACACTATAGTCATACAATAAGAGAATCGATCATGGCTGATAAGAAACCCACCCTGCGCTCCGCCCAATGGTTTGGCACGGCCGACAAGAACGGCTTCATGTACCGCAGCTGGATGAAGAATCAGGGCATCGCCGACCACCAGTTTCACGGCAAGCCAATCATCGGCATCTGCAACACCTGGTCGGAGCTGACGCCGTGCAACGCGCACTTCCGCCAGATCGCCGAACACGTCAAACGCGGCGTGATCGAGGCCGGTGGTTTTCCAGTGGAATTTCCAGTGTTCTCTAACGGCGAATCGAACCTGCGCCCGACCGCCATGCTCACCCGCAACCTGGCGAGCATGGACGTTGAAGAAGCGATTCGCGGCAACCCGATCGACGGCGTGGTGCTGCTGACCGGTTGCGACAAGACCACCCCGGCGCTGCTGATGGGCGCGGCCAGTTGCGACGTGCCGGCGATCGTTGTCACCGGCGGGCCGATGCTCAACGGCAAGCACAAGGGCAAGGACATTGGCTCGGGCACGGTGGTCTGGCAGCTCAGCGAACAGGTCAAGGCCGGCACCATTACCATCGACGATTTCCTCGCGGCCGAAGGCGGCATGTCGCGCTCGGCAGGCACCTGCAACACCATGGGCACCGCGTCGACCATGGCCTGCATGGCCGAAGCACTGGGCACTTCCCTGCCCCATAACGCAGCGATCCCGGCAGTGGATGCGCGCCGTTACGTGCTGGCGCACATGTCCGGCATGCGTGCCGTGGAAATGGTGCGTGAAGACCTGAAACTGTCGAAGATCCTCACCAAGGAAGCCTTCGAAAACGCCATTCGCGTCAACGCCGCCATCGGTGGTTCGACCAACGCTGTAATTCACTTGAAAGCCATCGCCGGGCGTATTGGCGTCGAACTCGATCTGGACGACTGGACGCGCATCGGTCGCGGCATGCCGACCATCGTCGACCTGCAGCCGTCCGGGCGCTTCCTGATGGAAGAGTTCTATTACGCCGGTGGCTTGCCAGCGGTGCTGCGTCGTCTCGGCGAAGCCAATCTGATCCCGAATCCGCACGCGCTGACCGTCAACGGCAAGTCGATCGGCGAGAACACCAAGGACGCGCCGATCTACGGCGAGGACGAAGTGATCCGCACGCTGGACAATCCGATCCGCGCCGACGGCGGTATCTGCGTACTGCGCGGCAACCTCGCGCCGCTGGGTGCGGTGCTCAAGCCGTCCGCCGCCACTGCTGAACTGATGCAGCATCGCGGCCGCGCCGTGGTGTTCGAGAACTTCGACATGTACAAGGCACGGATCAACGATCCGGAGCTGGACGTCGATAAAGACTCGATTCTGGTCATGAAGAACTGCGGGCCGAAGGGTTATCCGGGCATGGCCGAAGTCGGCAACATGGGCTTGCCGGCCAAGCTGTTGGCGCAAGGTGTGACCGACATGGTGCGCATTTCCGATGCGCGGATGAGCGGCACCGCCTACGGCACGGTGGTCTTGCACGTCGCGCCGGAAGCGGCGGCCGGCGGGCCTTTGGCGACGGTGAAGGAAGGCGACTGGATCGAACTCGACTGCGCCAGCGGGCGTCTGCATCTGGACATTTCCGATGCCGAACTGGCCGCGCGCATGGCCGACCTGCAGCCACCACAGCAATTGGTGGTGGGTGGTTATCGTCAGCTGTACATCGACCATGTGCTACAGGCGGATCAGGGTTGCGACTTTGACTTCCTGGTCGGCTGCCGTGGTGCTGAAGTACCGCGCCACTCGCACTAACAGCCCCCACCGATCGTTCCCACGCTCCGCGTGGGAATGCCTCAAGGGACGCTCCGCGTTCCAGCTCGCAAATGGGACGCAGAGCGTCCCGGGCTGCATTTCCGCGCGGAGCGTGGGAACGATCATTGCCCGACTCAAGATTGCGCCGTGCCTGCTATGATGCGCGGCATCTCCATCGCTCAGGATCGCGCCACTCCCCATGGATTACCGCAAACCCTCCGACCGTAAAAGCATGCACTCGCGCATCGTCCAGGAACTGGGCATGCAGATCGTCTCCGGACGCTTTTTGCCCGACGACAAACTGCCCGCCGAAGCCCTGCTCTGCGAGGAGTACGCGGTCAGCCGGCCGGTGTTGCGCGAAGCCACGCGGGTGCTGGTGGCCAAGGGGCTGGTGTACTCCAAACCGCGGGTCGGCACGGTGGTCAAGGCGCGCCGCGAATGGCACATGCTCGACCCGGACGTGCTGCACTGGCTTATGCAGAGCAGCCCGCAGAATGAATTCTTCAACGTGCTGACCAGCGTGCGCAGCATCATCGAACCCGCCGCCGCCGCCCTCGCCGCTCAGCACGCCACCGATGCCGACATTGCCGCCATCAATGAAGCGTATCAACGCATGGAAGCGGCGCCGACGCCGGAAGCCTTGTTGCAGCCGGACCTGGATTTCCACAGCCGGATTGCCGACGCGACGCACAATGATTTGCTGGCGAATCTGTGCAACATGTTGGCGGTGGCGATTGCCGAGGCGCTGAAGCATTCCAATCAACGGCCGAATCTGCATGAATTGGCGTTGCCTCGGCACAAGGCGATTCTGACTGCCATTGAAAACCGCGATGCACTGGGTGCAAGGCATGCGACGCTGGTGCAGCTGGATGATGCGCGGAGTGCGCTGAGTGTTGTGCTTGGCGCTGAGCTTTCTTAAGGCTTCAGACCGCCTGCCCTCACCCTAGCCCTCTCCCAGAGGTAGAGGGGACCGACCGAGTCGTGTTTCGTCATACGTCGACCTGAATCACCGAGTCGATTATGGATTCACAGCAAAGCGCTCAGGTCGCTGCAAATCTCCAATATCCCCAATCAGTCCCCTCTCCCCTCCCAGAGGTAGAGAGGACCGACCGAGTTGTGTTTCGTCATACGTCGACCTGAATAACCGAGTCGATTATGGATTCACAGCAGAGCGCTCAGGTCGCTGCAAATCTCCAATATCCCCCAATCAGTCCCCTCTCCCTCCGGGAGAGGGTTAGGGTGAGGGGCTGTTGATCTTGATCCTGATTCACAAAAAAAGCCGCAACCCCCAAAGGTTGCGGCTTTGTCATTTCAGCCAGATCAGTGAGCGAACAACGAATTCCCCTTCTGCCCCGCCAGTTTCTCCGGCTTGATCAGGAACTTCGCCAGCGCCGGCAGCAGCCACAGTGCGCCAAACATGTTCCACAACAACATGAACGTCAGCATCAGCCCCATGTCAGCCTGGAACTTGATCGCCGAGAAGATCCAGGTGCACACGCCGATTGCCAGACACAAGCCGGTGAACAGCACGGCTTTACCGGTCGACTTCAGGGTCTGGTAATAGGCTTCCTGCAACGGCAGCCCGGCACGCAGGAAACTTTCCAGACGGCTGTAGATGTAGATGCCATAGTCCACGCCAATCCCCACCCCCAGCGCCACCACCGGCAACGTCGCGACTTTGACGCCGATGCCCATGAACGCCATCAGCGCGTTGCCGAGGACCGAGGTCAGCACCAGCGGCAGGACGATGCACAGGGTTGCCGCCCACGAGCGGAAGGTGATCATGCACATCACCGCGACGCAGATGTACACCAGAATCAGGATGGTCAGTTCAGCCTGTTTGATGACTTCGTTGGTCGCCGCTTCGATCCCGGCGTTACCGGCGGCGAGGATGAACTCCAGGCCGTCCTTGTTGTTTTCCTTGGCGAATTCCTGCACCGCGCTCACTGCACGATCAAGGGTTTCCGCCTTGTGATCGTTGAGGAACACCAGCACTGGCGCCAGTGAGCAACTGTTGTTGTACAAACCATCGGCGCGGGCGATCGAGTTGTTCAGCACGTCCGGGTTGCGCGACAGGGTTTCCCATTTCAGGTTGCCCTCGTTCATGCCCTTGATCATCTGCTTGGACACGGTCACCAGCGAGATCGCCGACTGCACGCCCTCGGTGTTCTGCATCTTCCACATCAACTGATCGATTGGCGCCATGGCTTCGTAGCGCGAGCAGCCTTCGGCCTTGGTCTTGACCATCACCACCAGCACGTCGGAACTGGTTGAGTAGTTGCTGATGATGAAGTTGTTGTCCTTGTTATAGCGCGAGTCCGGGCGCAGTTCCGGCGCGCCCTGGTCGAGGTCGCCGATTTTCAGGTTCTGGCTGTACCAGAGGCCGCCGCCGAAAGCGATCAGCGCCAGCACCACCGAGATGCGTGCGACTTTCGGATTGGCGAAGTTCGACAGCAGGCGCCAGAACGGATGTTCGCGGTTCGCGTCTTTCTTGCTCTTGGCGATTGCGCGCTTGCTGATGCCGACATAGGAAATCGCCACCGGCAGCAGGATCAGGTTGGTGAAGACGATCACCGCCACGCCGATGGACGCACCGATCGCCAGTTCACGGATCACGCCGATGTCGATGATCAGCAGCGTAATGAAGCCCACCGCATCGGCGAGAATCGCGATCATCCCCGGCAGGAACAACTGCCGGAAGGTGCGCCGTGCAGCCGTCAGCGCGTTATCGGCCTCGCTGGATTGCAGGGCGATACCGTTGATTTTCTGCACGCCGTGGGAAATGCCGATGGCGAAGATCAGGAACGGCACCAGCATCGAATACGGATCGAGGCCGAATCCGAAGAAGTGCATCAAGCCGAGCTGCCAGACCACCGCGACCAGCGTCGTACTCAGCACTGCGATGGTGCTGCGCACGCAGTTGGTGAACCACAGCAGCAGGATCAGGGTGATGACGAACGCGACGCCGAAGAACAGCACCACCATCACCAGACCATCGATCAGGTCGCCGACCTTCTTGGCGAAACCGACGATGTGGATCTTGACGTTGGGGTTCTGCGCTTCGAACTTGTTGCGGATCTTGTCTTCGAGTTCATGGGAAAACTTGCGATAGTCCAGCGCCAGCAACTTGCCCTGATCCTGCGGATCGGGATACGACTCGAGCAGCGGTATGTCGACGATGCTCGACTTGAAATCGTTGGCCACCAGGCGCCCGACCTGGCCGGACTTGAGCACGTTGTTGCGCAGCAGATCGAGGCTGTCCTGCGAGCCGTTGTAGCTCTGCGGGATCACTTCACCGCCGGCGAAGCCTTCTTCGGTCACTTCGGTCCAGCGTACGCTCGGGCTCCACAGCGACTTCAGCCCGGAGCGGTCAACGCCGGAGATGTAGAACACCTCGTCGTTGATCTGCCGCAGGGTCTCCATGTACTCCTTGGAGAAGATGTCGCCGTCAGTGGCTTCCACCGAGATACGCACGGTGTTGCCGAGGTTCGCCAGATCGTTGCGGTGCTCCATCATCTTTTCGATGAAGGGATGCTGCAGCGGGATCATTTTTTCGAAACTGGTCGACGGCCGGATCAGCGTGGCCTGCCAGAACAGGAAAATGCTCACCACCAGACAGATCAGAATCACGGCCGGGCGGTTATTGAAAATCAGGCGTTCGAGAACCGTCGCCTTTTCCTGCTGGGGAGTGATCAAGGAAGTCATAGGCCCGCCTTCTTGTTATTGGTCTCGGCACCGTTTGGCTGAGTGAGGTGTACACCGCCCTGCCCGCTCAGAATCAGATTGCCGTCGCCGGCAGCAGCGACTGACGACAGCGAGATGCGATCCGGGCGGTTGAACACGCTGAAGGTTTCGCCATTATCGCTGCTGCTGATCACCGAACCGCCGTTGCCGACGATGACGATCGAGCCGTCTGCGAGCAGCGTGCCGCCGGACAGACCGAACTCCAGCGCACCGCGCCCGGCCTTCAATTCGACCTGCTCCCAGTTGCTGCCGAAATCGGTGGAGCGGTAGAGATTGCCGCGCAAGCCGTAGGCCAGCAGGGTCTGCGCTTGCGCCGTGCCGATCACGCCGAACAGCGAACCTTCGTACGGGCCTTCGAGTTTTTCCCAGGTCTGGCCGTCATCTGCGGAGCGGAACATGCTGCCCGACTCGCCGACGATGAACAGCCCGGCGTCTTTCACGGCAGCGATGGCGTTGAGGTGGAACTGGTCTTCGTTGTCGAGGCGGTCGCTGACGTCTTGCCAGTCCTTGCCGCCGTCGGTGGTTTCCAGCAGCGTGCCGTAGGCGCCCACGGCAAAGCCGCTGTTGGCGTCCTTGAACCAGACGTCGAGCAGCGGCGATTCACGTTTGAGGTCTTCGAATTGCTTGGTCCAGGTCAGACCGCCGTCTGCGCTGGCGAGGATCTGTGCATCATGGCCGACCGCCCAGCCGTGCTGGTCGTCGACGAAATACACCGCAGTGAGCAGTTGCCGGGTCGGCACTTTGGCCTGGGTCCAGGTTTTGCCCTGGTCATCGGAATAAAGAATGTGCCCACGGTCACCGACCGCGACCAGGCGTGTGCCGGCATGGACCACATCGAGAATCAGGCTTTTCGCGGCCTTCGCCGATTCAGTGGCATACACCACATCGGCAGGTGCCTCGGCGGCAATCACTGGCGTCGAGAGGGTGGCAAAACCCAGCAGAGAGAGTGCTGTGACCAGCAACGCGGTGTTGCGCAACGCCGGCGGGCGGCAACGACTCATAGACCTTCCCCTATTTATTATTGTTGGGCCATCAGGCCTTCAAGGGCGCCGCAAGGGTGCTGCGATGATGGCTGATCAGAAGCATAGTCCTGAAACCCGCCATCCAGAGCCCCTTCGGAAGCTGGCTCATCCTATCGGGCTTTGGAAACGTCTGACAATCGGCGCCACGTTATCTTTTGTTAACCGAAAGCGGCCCTCTGTAACGAAGCGAATTCCCTGTGGGAGCGAGCCTGCTCGCGAAGGCGGTGTAACAGTCACCCTTTCCATTGGCTGACACACCGCTTTCGCGAGCAGGCTCGCTCCCACAGGGTTTAGAGGTGGTATTGAGATTTGTGGTTGTCAGTGAATGCAGCGCCATTCGCCGGATGGATGAAACGAATCTTGCCAAGGGGACTTGCGCGATTGGTATTATGGTATACCATCAGACGCACAGACACTCTCAATCCCCCTACGGAGCAGCTCATGAGTTTCGAAATCCGCAAGATCGTCAGCTATGTCGAAGAAACCTTTATCGAAGGCGGCAAAGCCACCGACAAGCCTGTGACCATGGTTGGCCTCGCCGTGGTGATGAAGAACCCTTGGGTGGGCAACGGTTTTGTCGAAGACCTCAAGCCGCAGATCCGCGCCAACTGCTCCGACCTCGGCGCGCTGATGGTCGAGCGTCTGGTCGGCATCATCGGTGGTGCGCAGAAGATCGAGGCCTACGGCAAAGCCGCGGTGGTCGGCGCTGACGGCGAGATCGAACACGCCTCCGCCGTGATCCACACCCTGCGCTTCGGCAACCACTACCGCGAAGCGGTCAACGCCAAGAGCTACCTGAGCTTCACCAACAAGCGCGGCGGCCCGGGCACCTCGATCCAGATCCCGATGATGCACAAGGACGACGAAGGTCAGCGTTCGCACTACATCACCCTGGAAATGCAGATCGAAGACGCCCCGCGTGCCGACGAAATCGTCGTGGTGCTGGGCTGCGCTGACGGCGGCCGTTTGCACCCGCGCATCGGCAACCGCTACATCGATCTGGAAGAACTGGCCGCCGAAAAAGCCCAGTAATCACAATAAAAAGGCATTGCAGGAGCGCTCCATGATTCGGCTCACCGCTGAACTCACCCCGGCTGGCACCAGTTACCTGGCGACCGGCCAAGGCCAGCCCGTGGTTTTGATCCACGGCGTGGGCCTGAACAAAGAAATGTGGGGCGGCCAGATCGTTGGCCTGTCCAGCGACTATCAGGTGATCGCCTACGACATGCTCGGCCACGGCGCCAGTCCGCGGCCGGCCAGCGGCACCGACCTGCTCGGTTACGCCGATCAGTTGCTCGAGCTGCTCGATCACCTGAACCTGCCGCAGGCCGCAGTGATCGGCTTCTCCATGGGCGGGCTGGTGGCGCGGGCGTTCGCCCTGCACTACCCAGAGCGCCTGCAAAGCCTGGTGGTGCTCAACAGCGTGTTCAACCGCAGCGAAGAACAGCGCGCCGGCGTCATCGCACGCACCGCGCAGGCCGCCGAGCATGGCCCGGACGCCAACGCCGAAGCGGCGCTGTCACGCTGGTTCAGCCGTGAATATCAGGCGGCCAACCCGGCGCAGATCGCCGCGTTGCGCCAGACCCTGGCCAACAACGATCCGCAGGGCTACCTGACCACCTACGAACTGTTCGCCACCCAAGACATGTACCGCGCCGACGACCTCGGCACGATCACCGCACCGACCTTGATCGCCACTGGCGAACTCGACCCCGGTTCGACTCCGGAAATGGCCGAGCAACTGGCCCGGCGCATTCCTGGTGCGAAGGTTGCCGTGCTGCCCGAGCAACGGCATATGATGCCGGTAGAGTCGCCGCGTCTGGTCAACCAGACCTTGCTGCAATTTCTGCAATTCGCACACTCCCGACAAAACCATATAAAGGGGATCGTTGCATGACACTCGCACGCTTCCAGATGTGCATCGGCGGAGCATGGGTCGACGCCCTCTCCGGCAAGACCTTCGAAAGCCTCAACCCGGCCTCGGCGCAAGCCTGGGCCGAACTGCCCGATGCCGATGAAGCCGACGTTGAACGCGCCGTGCAAGCCGCGCAAACGGCGTTCGACAGCCCGGCCTGGCGTGGCCTGACCGCCACCGCACGGGGCAAGCTGTTGCGCCGTCTCGGCGACCTGATCGCCGAAAACAAGGAGCAACTGGCGCAGCTGGAAAGCCGCGACAACGGCAAACTGATCCGCGAAACCCGTGGTCAGGTTGGCTATCTGCCGGAGTTCTTCCACTACACCGCGGGCCTCGCCGACAAGCTTGAAGGCGGCACCCTGCCGCTGGACAAGCCCGACCTGTTTGCCTACACCGTGCACGAAGCGATGGGTGTGGTCGCGGCGATCATTCCGTGGAACAGCCCGCTGTACCTGACCGCAATCAAACTGGCCCCGGCGCTCGCCGCCGGCAACACCATTGTGATCAAGCCGTCCGAACACGCCTCGGCAACGATTCTGGAACTGGCGCGGCTGGCCCTCGAAGCCGGAATTCCGCCGGGCGTGGTCAACGTCGTCACCGGCTACGGCCCGAGCACCGGCGCCGCCCTCACCCGCCATCCGCTGATCCGCAAGATCGCCTTCACCGGCGGCGCGGCGACGGCCCGGCACGTGGTGCGCAGCAGCGCCGAGAACTTCGCCAAGCTGTCGCTGGAACTGGGCGGCAAGTCGCCGAACATCATCTTCGCCGACGCCGATCTGGACAGTGCGATCAACGGCGCGATTGCCGGCATCTACGCAGCGTCCGGACAGAGTTGCGTATCCGGTTCGCGCTTGCTGGTGCAGGACGAAATCTACGACGAGTTCGTCAACCGCCTGGTCGAACGCGCCCAGCGCATCCGCATCGGCAATCCGCAGGAAGACCACAGCGAGATGGGCCCGATGGCCACCGCGCAGCAATTGGCAGTGGTCGAAGGTCTGGTCGCCGATGCCATCGCTGAAGGCGCGCGCCTGCGCACCGGCGGCAAGCGGCCGACGGATGTCGGCGAAGGCTGGTTCTACGAGCCGACGCTGTTCGAGTGCGACCGCAACTCGATGAAGATCATGCAGGAAGAAGTCTTCGGTCCGGTGGCGTCGGTGATTCGTTTCAAGGATGAAGCCGAAGCGCTGGCGATCGCCAACGACTCGCAGTTCGGCCTCGCCGCCGGCATCTGGACCCGCGACCTGGGCCGCGCCCATCGGCTGGCGCGCGATGTGCGCTCGGGGATTATCTGGGTCAACACTTACCGCGCGGTGTCGGCGATGGCGCCGATCGGCGGCTTCAAGAACAGTGGCTATGGACGCGAAAGCGGCATCGATTCGGTGCTGGCCTACACCGAACTGAAAACGGTGTGGATCAACCTTTCCCAGGCGCCAATGCCTGATCCGTTTGTGATGCGCTAGGAGTCCTGCGAAATGATCGAACCCGGCATTTACAAAGACGTCATGAGCTCGTTCCCGTCCGGCGTCACGGTGGTAACGACGCTGGACCCGGACGGCGGCATCGTCGGCATCACCGCCAGCGCCTTCAGCGCGCTGTCGATCGACCCGGCGCTGGTGCTGTTCTGCCCCAACTACGCTTCCGATACCTATCCGGTGCTGCGCGACAGCAAGAAGTTCGCCATTCACTTGCTCTCTGCCGAACAGACCGCCGAAGCCTATGCGTTCGCCGGCAAGGGCAAGGACAAGGCCAAAGACATCGAGTGGCACCTGAGCGATCTGGGCAACCCGATCCTCGCCAAGGCCACGGCGATCATCGAGTGCGAGTTGTGGCGGGAATACGACGGCGGCGATCACGCGATCATTGTTGGCGCAGTGAAGCACCTGATCCTGCCCGAGCAACCGGTGACGCCGATGATTTACCACAAGGGCAAGCTGGGTGCGTTGCCGACCCTGACTTGAGCTAACAGCGCAAAACCCTGTGGGAGCTGGCTTGCCAGCGATGGCGTCAGATCAGTCAATATTGATCTCGACTGTGATGCCGTCATCGCTGGCAAGCCAGCTCCCACAGGGATCGAGGTGAGGCAAAGAATATGAGTAACGAAAAGTACCAAAAAGGCCTGCAGATCCGCACCCAGGTATTGGGCGAAGCCTATGTGCAGCGCTCGATCGACAACGCCGATGACTTCACCCGTCCGCTGCAGGAAATGGTCACCGAGTACTGCTGGGGCCATGTCTGGGGGCGTGAGGGGTTGTCGCTCAAGGAGCGCAGCATGATCAACCTGGCGATGATCTCGGCGCTCAACCGTCCGCACGAACTCAAGCTGCATGTGCGTGGCGCCTTGCGTAACGGCCTGAGTCGTGAGCAAATACGCGAAATTCTGCTTCAGGTCGGCATTTATTGCGGCGTTCCGGCAGCCGTGGACAGTTTCCGGCTGGCCCGTGAAGCCTTTGCCGAAGCCGACGCCGAGGCCTCCAGTTAACCCCTCGGCTGTTTTGATGCCCGTCTGGCATGGACAGCCAAGCTCAAGAGCGGACCCCATGAAACGCCAGCCACTCGACGACAGCTTCAAGGTCAATCGCAACCCCGTTACCCTGCGCGAAATCGTGCTGGACAAACTGCGTAGCGCGATCATGAATTTCCAGCTCATGCCAGGCGATCGTCTGGTCGAGCGCGACCTGTGTGATCGCCTCGGTGTCAGCCGTACCTCGGTGCGCGAAGCGCTGCGTCATCTTGAATCCGAAGGTCTGGTCGAATTCGCCGACGCCAAAGGCCCGCGCGTGGCGATCATCACCCTCGCCGATGCCGTCGATATCTACGAACTGCGCTGCGTGCTCGAAGGCCTGATCGTTCAGCTGTTTACCCTGCGTGCCAAGGCAAAGGACATCAAAGCCCTGGAAAAAGCCCTCGACGACAACCGCAAGGCGTTGAAGGACGGCGAGCTGCAACAGGTGATCGACTCGGTGCAGGGCTTCTACGACGTGCTGCTCGAAGGTTCGGGCAACCATGTCGCCGCCACCCAACTGCGTCAGTTGCAGGCGCGTATCAGCTATTTGCGCGCGACCTCGGTGTCGCAGGAAAACCGTCGCGGCGCGAGTAATCACGAAATGGAAAAAATGGTCGCTGCGATCAAGAGCGGCGATCCGCTGGCGGCGCATCAGGCCTGTGTCGATCACGTCCGCGCGGCGGCGGCCGTGGCCCTTGACTACCTCAAGCGCAAGCAGGAAGAAACTGGCGCGACGCCAGCGATCACCCTGCCGATCGCGCTGAAAGAACCGCGTATAGGTCACTGATATGTTCAGCCCGAGCTATTGCCCGAAATGCGGTGGCCCTGACCTCGGTCAGCAGATACCGGTGGGCGATACGCACGAGCGCCTGATGTGCCGCGGCTGCGGCTACATCCATTACGTCAATCCGAAGATCATCGCCGGCTGCATCATCGAGCAGGACGGCAAATACCTCTTGTGCCAACGGGCGATCCCGCCGCGCCCGGGCACCTGGACGCTGCCGGCCGGTTTCATGGAAAGCTTTGAGACCACTGAGCAGGCGGCGTTGCGCGAAGTCTGGGAAGAAAGCGGCGTGCGCGCCGAGATCGTCTCGCCGTATTCGATTTTCAGCGTGCCGAAGATCAGCGAGGTGTACATCATCTTCCGCGCCATCGCCCTGGAGATTACCGGGCAGTACGGGCCAGAGACGCTGGACTACAAGTTCTTCGCCCCTGAAGACATCCCCTGGGAGCAGATCTACTACCCGGCGATCCGGCAGATTCTCGAGCGCTATATCGAAGAGCGTCAGGCGGGGGTTTACGGGATTTACATGGGCAATGACGACAGCGGCAAAATCCACTTCATGCGCTGAGTTCTGATCGTTCCCACGCTCCGCGTGGGAATGCCTCTACGGACGCTCCGCGTTCGCCTCTGGATGGGACGCAGAGCGTCCCGGGCTGCATTCCTTTGCTGCGCGTGGGAACGATCAATGCGGCTTAGATCGGGGCAAAGGCCTCAACGATAATGATCTCCGCCCTCGCCCAGTCCTCGCGATAACTTTTCGCTTCCTGATACGCCGCCGAGCGGTAGCACGCCACGGCTTGCTCATAGCTTTCGAACTCGATGATCACCGTGCGTTGCGGCGTTTCGCGCCCTTCCATCGCCTCGCTGCGTCCGCCTCTGGCGAGAAATACGCCGCCGAACGCGGCAATCGCCTGCGGCGTGCGCTGGGTGTATTGGCTGTAGTGTTCGGCATCGGCTATATCCACATGAGCAATCCAGTACGCCTTCATAGTGACCTCTTTGTTGATTTTGTATTATGGTATACCAATATATTTCCAACGAACCCTGAGAGTCCAGCATGGCCTTCAACAGCATCGAAGAAATCATCGACGATTATCGCCTCGGCAAAATGGTTTTGCTGGTCGATGACGAAGACCGCGAAAACGAAGGCGACCTGTTGCTGGCCGCCGACCGCTGCACGCCCGAGGCGATCAGCTTCATGGCCCGCGAAGCGCGCGGGCTGATCTGCCTGACCCTGACCGATGAACATTGCCAGCGTTTGGGCCTGGAGCAAATGGTCCCGAGCAATGGCAGCGTGTTCAGCACCGCGTTTACTGTCTCCATTGAGGCCGCCATCGGCGTGACCACCGGAATTTCGGCCGCCGATCGCGCCTGCACCGTTGCCGCCGCCGTCGCACCGAATGCTCGCGCCGAAGATCTGGTGCAGCCCGGCCACATCTTTCCGCTGCGCGCCAAGGAAGGTGGCGTGCTGACCCGCGCCGGCCACACCGAAGCCGGTTGCGACCTGGCGCGGCTGGCCGGTTTCACTCCAGCCTCGGTGATCGTCGAAGTGATGAACGACGACGGCACCATGGCCCGACGTCCGGATCTGGAACTGTTTGCACGCAAGCACGGGATCAAGATCGGCACCATCGCCGACCTGATCCACTATCGCCTGAGCACCGAGCACACCATCGAACGGATCGGTGAACGTGAATTGCCGACGGTACACGGCACCTTCCGCTTGATCACCTTTGAAGACCGCATCGAGGGCGGCGTGCACATGGCGATGGTCATGGGCGATCTGCGCCGCGACGAACCGACCCTGGTGCGCGTACATGTGATCGATCCGCTGCGCGATCTGGTCGGCGCCGAGTACAGCGGGCCGAAGAACTGGACGCTGTGGGCGGCGCTGCAACGGGTGGCGGCCGAAGGTCACGGGGTGGTCGTGGTGCTGGCCAACCATGAGTCGTCACAGGCCTTGCTCGAGCGGGTGCCGCAACTGACCCAGCCACCGCGACAGTTCAGCCGCTCGCAGTCGCGAATTTATTCGGAGGTCGGCACCGGGGCGCAGATTCTGCAGAACCTTGGGGTGGGCAAGCTGCGGCATCTGGGGCCGCCGCTGAAGTATGCGGGGTTGACCGGGTATGACCTTGAGGTGGTCGAGAGTATTCCGTTCACCGAATAGCCCACAGCAACCACATTTCCCTGTGGGAGCGAGCCTGCTCGCGAAGGCGCCCTGTCAGTCGACATCAATGTTGCATGAACCGGCGCTTTCGCGAGCAGGCTCGCTCCCACAGGGGTTTTGTATTTCAAGCAATGATTTCCCTGAGTCACAAAAAACGGTTTCGCCAGATAACCGGTAAGGCAAAGTGCTTGCACAAAGCTTGGAATACCATAATATGATATTCCATAGACCGGACACTCCAACGAACGTCCAGCTACTGCTCCCGTCAGGCGGGCAACAACGCAAGCCCGCTCAATAAACACAACAATGAGGGCGTAAAAATGGTGTTGAACAAAGCTGCAACCGCAATTCTGTTTGCGGGACTGCTCAGCGTCACCGGCCAGGCTGCAATGGCTGCCGAAAGCGTCAACTTCGTCAGCTGGGGCGGTAGCACCCAGGATGCGCAGAAACAGGCCTGGGCCGATCCGTTCAGCAAGGCCAGCGGCATCACCGTCGTCCAGGACGGCCCGACCGACTACGGCAAACTCAAGGCCATGGTCGAAAGCGGCAACGTGCAATGGGACGTGGTCGACGTCGAAGCCGATTTCGCCTTGCGTGCCGCGGCTGAAGGCCTGCTCGAACCCCTCGATTTCAAAGTGATCCAGCGCGACAAGATCGACCCGCGTTTTGTCAACGATCACGGCGTCGGCTCGTTCTTCTTCTCCTTTGTTCTCGGCTACAACGAAGGCAAGCTCGGCGCGAACAAACCGCAGGACTGGAGCGCGCTGTTCGACACCAAGACTTACCCCGGCAAACGCGCCCTGTACAAATGGCCAAGCCCCGGCGTGCTCGAACTGGCCCTGCTGGCCGATGGCGTCGCCGCCGACAAGCTCTACCCGCTCGACCTGGATCGTGCCTTCAAGAAACTCGACACCATCAAGAAAGACATCGTCTGGTGGGGCGGCGGCGCGCAGTCGCAGCAACTGCTGGCCTCCGGTGAAGCGAGCATGGGCCAGTTCTGGAACGGGCGCGTCCACGCTCTGCAGGAAGACGGCGCCCCGGTCGGCGTGAGCTGGAAACAGAACCTGGTCATGGCCGACATTCTGGTCATTCCAAAAGGTGCGAAAAACAAGGACGCGGCGATGAAATTCCTCGCCAACGCGAGCAGCGCCAAAGGCCAGGCCGACTTCTCCAACCTGACCGCCTATGCGCCGGTCAACCTCGACAGTGTGGAGCGTCTGGATTCGACGCTGGCCCCCAACCTGCCGACTGCCTACGCCAAGGATCAGATCACTCTTGATTTCGCGTACTGGGCCAAGAACGGTCCGGCCATCGCGACACGGTGGAACGAATGGCTGGTCAAATGAAAATCGCGGCCACTGCGCCCGTTCCGTCCACTGCCACCGGGAGCGCCGCCGGCGCTGCCGGTTCGTCCCTCAAGCAACGCTGGCGCGGCGCCGGCAACCTCGCCCCGGCGCTGTTGTTCCTCGGCCTGTTCTTTCTGGCGCCGTTGATTGGCCTGCTGTTGCGCGGCGTGCTCGAACCAACGCCAGGCCTTGGCAACTATGAACAACTGTTCGCCAACTCAGCGTATGCACGGGTGCTGCTCAACACCTTCTCGGTGGCCGGACTGGTGACTTTGTTCAGCCTGCTGCTGGGCTTTCCGCTGGCGTGGGCGATCACCCTGGTGCCGCGCGGCTGGGGCCGCTGGATTCTCAATATCGTGCTGCTGTCGATGTGGACCAGCCTGCTCGCTCGCACCTATTCGTGGTTGGTGTTGCTGCAAGCCTCGGGCGTGATCAACAAGGCGCTGATGGCTATGGGCATCATCGATCAGCCACTGGAGATGGTGCACAACCTCACCGGCGTGGTGATCGGCATGAGCTACATCATGATCCCGTTCATCGTCCTGCCGTTGCAGGCGACCATGCAGGCCATCGATCCGATGATCCTGCAGGCCGGCTCGATCTGCGGCGCGAGCCCGTGGACCAATTTCTTCCGGGTGTTCCTGCCGCTGTGCCGGCCGGGTCTGGCCTCCGGTGGCTTGATGGTGTTCGTGATGTCGCTCGGTTACTACGTCACCCCGGCGCTGCTCGGCGGCGCGCAGAACATGATGCTGCCGGAGTTCATCATTCAGCAGGTGCAATCGTTCCTCAACTGGGGCCTGGCCAGTGCCGGCGCCGCGTTGCTGATCGCGATCACGCTGGTGCTGTTCTACTTCTACCTGAAGCTTCAGCCGGAATCCCCGGTTGGCGCCAGCAATGCGAGGTAAGCGGAAATGCTCCTGACACCCAACGCGATGAGCCGGCGCATGCGTTTCGGCTTGTACGCCACTACCGGGCTGATCGGTCTGTTCCTGCTGTTGCCGATCGTGTTCATTGTGCTGCTGTCGTTCGGCTCGTCGCAGTGGCTGGTGTTCCCGCCACCGGGCTGGACGCTGAAGTGGTACGGCCAGTTCTTCTCCAATCCGGACTGGATGAGCGCCGCTGCGGCCAGTCTTAAAGTCGCCGTGCTGACGACGATTTGCGCCGTGGCCCTCGGCTTGCCAACCGCGTTTGCGCTGGTACGTGGGCGCTTTCCCGGTCGCGAGATGCTTTACGGCCTGTTCACCCTGCCGATGATCGTGCCGCTGGTGATCATCGCCGTGGCGGTGTACGCGCTGTTTCTCAAGCTCGGCTACACCGGGACGATGTTCGCCTTCGTCGTCAGCCATGTGATCGTCGCGCTGCCGTTCACCATCATCTCGATCATCAACTCACTGAAGCTGTTCGATCAGTCGATCGAAGACGCGGCGGTGATCTGCGGCGCCTCGCGCCTGCAAGCGGTGTTCAAGGTGACGTTCCCGGCGATTCGTCCGGGCATGGTCGCCGGCGCCCTCTTCGCCTTCCTCGTTTCGTGGGACGAAGTGGTGCTCAGCGTGATGATGGCAAGCCCGACTCTGCAAACCCTTCCCGTGAAAATGTGGACCACTTTGCGCCAGGACCTGACCCCGGTGATCGCCGTCGCTTCGACGCTGCTGATCGGCCTGTCGGTCCTGGTCATGGTGATCGCCGCCGCTCTGCGCCGGCGCAACGAAATCAGCGCCTGAGCGCCGAGGAGTACGACATGAGTGCCGTGATCAAAGACGCCTCCCAGCAGCACGACAAACCCCTGGTCAGCCTGCGCAACCTGAACAAGCATTACGGCGATTTTGCTGCCGTGGACAATATCTCGCTGGACATCAAGGACGGTGAGTTCCTGACCTTCCTCGGCTCCAGCGGCTCGGGCAAAAGTACGACGCTGTCGATGCTCGCCGGGTTCGAAACACCGAGCAGCGGCGAGATCCTCGTCAACGGCCAATCGCTGGTCAACGTGCCGCCGCACAAGCGCGACATCGGCATGGTCTTCCAGCGCTATTCGCTGTTCCCGCATCTGTCGGTGCGCGAGAACATCGCCTTCCCCTTGGCGATTCGCAAACTGGCGGCGGCGGAGCGCGACAAGCGTGTCGACGCCATGTTGAAACTGGTGCAACTGGAACAGTTCGCCCATCGCCGCCCTTCGCAACTGTCCGGCGGCCAGCAACAACGTGTGGCCATCGCCCGCGCGCTGGTTTACGAACCACGCATTCTGCTGATGGACGAACCGCTCGGTGCGCTGGACAAGAAGCTGCGCGAAGACCTTCAGGACGAACTGCGCCAACTGCACCGGCGCCTGGGCATCACCATCGTCTACGTGACTCACGATCAGGAAGAAGCCATGCGTTTGTCCCAGCGCATTGCGATCTTCAGCCACGGCAAGATTGTCGGCCTGGGCAGCGGTTATGACCTTTATCAAAATCCGCCGAATGCCTTTGTCGCGTCGTTCCTTGGCAACTCGAACTTTCTCAAGCTCAAGGCCCAGGGCAATGCGGCGGCGAGTTTCGAGGGCCAGCCGTTGTCGATCCGGCTGACGGCCGGGTTGCAGACTGATCAGGATGTGTTGCTGATGGTGAGGCCGGAAAAGGCCTTGGCCTTGAGCGTGCAGCAGGCGAGCAGCGAACCGCTGCCGTCGGGCTGGAACGAAGTGTCAGCGACCGTGGTGGAAGTGCTGTTTCTCGGCGAAAGCCAGACCTGCAGCGTGGTCACCGCAGGCGGAACCTCGATGACGGTGAAAGCCTTGTCAGCCGCCGGCATGCCACTCAAGGCCGGCGACCCGGTGCATGTGCGCTGGGCCACGACGGATGCTTGCGTTTATACCGAATGGACCGAGAGCGATTTGAACAAGGCTGCCGGTGCTCATTGAGTTTTTCCTGACACTCCAAGCCCCCTGTAGGAGTGAGCCTGCTCGCGATAGCGACGTATCAGACGCCAACGATGTTGACTGATAGACCGCTATCGCGAGCAGGCTCACTCCTACAATTGGACCGCATTTCACCCTCGGATCACCCTGCGTCGGGTTGCGGTAGACCGCTTTTCAGACGATGGGCGTAAAGCCCTCAACCTCATCCGGCCACGCTGTCAGCACTTCAAATCCCGTCTCCGTCACCGCGACCATATGTTCCCACTGCGCTGACAAGGAGCCGTCCTTGGTCAGCACCGTCCAGCCATCGGGCATGTTCTTCACATGGCGCTTGCCGGCGTTGAGCATCGGTTCGACGGTAAAAATCATCCCTGCCTTCAACTTCAGCCCTTGATTGGGAAAGCCGTAATGCAGAATCTGCGGTTCATCGTGATAGACCTTGCCGATGCCGTGGCCGCAATATTCGCGGACCACGCTGAAGCCCTCCTTTTCGGCCAGGCTCTGAATGGCGTGGCCAATATCGCCCAGTGTTGCGCCCGGTTTCACCGCGCGAATGCCCGCGCACATCGCCTCATAGGTGGTCTTGATCAGGTGCTGAGCTTCGGGGGTCGCCTCACCCACTACGTACATACGGCTGGTATCACCGAACCAGCCATCCTTGATCACGGCGATGTCGAGATTGACGATGTCGCCGTCCTTCAACGGCGTACCCGATGGAATCCCGTGGCACACCACATCGTTGACCGAGGCGCAGACGGTCTTCGGGAAACCGTGATAACCGACGTTGGCCGGCACGGCTTTTTGCACATTGACGATGTAGTCGTTGCACAGCCGATCCAGTTCATCGGTGGTCACGCCAGCCTTGACGTGAGGCACTAGCATCGCCAGCACGTCGGCAGCAAGTTTGCCGGCAGCGCGGGATTTTTCGATCTCGGCCGGGGTGTTGAGTTTGATCTGGTTTCTCATGCGAGGGCGACTTCCTGTGTCAGTTGGTGCAGGTCGAGCCCGCCGTTCTGTTCGGCGCGGATCAGCAGGCGGCAGATGGCGCTGTGGTCGAGGTTGGGATGCAGTTCGGCGAGCATGCCGATGCGCATCCAGTGCTCGGCCTGCGCGTTGATCGAGCGGCTGAGTGCGTTGCTGGAGATGCGCAGGTTTTCGTGCATGTCTTCGGAGATTTTTACGATGCCCATGGGTGTTATCCGATACGAAGTGTATATGGATCGTATATTAGCTGCGGGGGTTCGCGGATTGCAAATCCGGGTTGTGACGTTTGTTTTTTTCAGGGTCTGCAGGCGGGTGGTTAGAAGCATGCGGTCGGCTTTGAACCTGTGGTGGCCCCGCCCCTCACCCCAGCCCTCTCCCGAGGGAGAGGGAGCCGATCTTCGTTAGCTTCTGAATTTGTGTTCAGCTCGGTACTCGGTGTGGCCATATGTCGCCCAAACACCGCGATCAGTCCCCTCTCCCTCCGGGAGAGGGCTAGGTGAGGGGCTTTTGATTTGCATCCATGATCGGCTTCAATCTCGGCTCGCCAACAGATTCATCTCCCCCTCAACCAGCCAAATCGTCTACCATGCCGCCGCCGGTTTCCACACGGGATTAATAGGGAATCCGAGGTGCTTGCTCAGCATCGATCGGAACTGCCCCCGCAACTGTAGGTGCCGAGCCTGCTCCACGACTGCCACTGGGTAACCCCGGGAAGGCCGGAGCCAGGCGATGACGCATCAGTCAGGAGACCTGCCGGCACAATGACTACTAACCGGCGGGGTGTCCGGGAAGGACATCGTGCCGTGCGCGTTTTTCGCGTGATGACCGGCCTTGCGCTGTTTGCCGACAGCGCTTGATGGTGTGTTTCCAAACCGTACCCGCCCTCCCCGTACGGTTCCATTGGAGACTGCTTTCATGCTGCTGACCCGCATTGCCACCCTGCTCACCGGTCTGAGCCTCTGTGCCTTGGCGCAAGCGGCGCCCACGGTTTATCCGCTGACGATCGAGAATTGCGGCAGCAGCCTGACCTTCCAGCACGCCCCCGCCCGCACAGTCACGATCGGCCAGGCCGGCACGGAAATGCTCTATGCCCTGGGTCTGGGCGACCAAGTCATTGGCACCTCGCTGTGGTTCAACGACGTGCAGACCCAATACAAGGCGCAGAACAACACGATCGAGCGCCTCGCCGATAACGAACCCAGCTTCGAAGCAGTGATCGGCAAGCGCCCTGAACTGGTCGCGGTAGAACTGGAATGGATGGTCGGCCCGCAAGGCGCGGTCGGCACTCGCGAGCAGTTTCATGAGTTGAAGATTCCGACCTACCTGCTGCCCTCCGATTGCGAAGCCAAGGACAACCTCGTCGGCTCGGACGGAACGCGGCTGGCGCCGTTTCGCATCGACAGCATCTACAAAGGCGTGAGCCAACTGGCGGCGATTTTCGATGTGCAGGCACGCGGTGAACAGCTCAACGAACAGCTCAAAGCCAGCCTCGCGCAATCGATCGCCACGGCGAAAACCCAGCAGCGCAAAGACGTCAGCGCAGTGGTCTGGTTTTCCAGCGCCGAAATGGACATCGAGCCGTTTGTGGCCGGGCACAAAGGCGTTCCGGATTTCATGCTGAGTACCCTGGGCGTACGCAATGTGGTTGAGTCAGATGAAGAATGGCCGACCGTGGGCTGGGAAACCATCGCCAAGGCCAACCCGACGTTCCTGATCATTGCGCGCATGGATCGTCGGCGTTTCCCGGCTGATGACTATCAGAAGAAACTCGCGTTCCTGCGCAGCGACCCGGTAACGCGCAACATGGACGCGGTGAAACACAACCGCATCATCATCCTCGACGCCATGGCCATGCAGGCCAGCCTGCGTACCTTCGACGGCCTCGCACAATTGGCCGCCGCCATCAATGCCTACGACCTGGTGCCATGAGCAGACGCCTGATCCGTTCGCTGCTGGTTCTGCTGACGCTTGCGCTTGCGCTGATGGGCGGCGTGGCGATAGGTGAGACTTCGATCGAGCCGAGCGTGGTGCTGCAGGTGCTGGCCAACAAGCTTTGGGGCGCCGGCTATGTGCTCGACCCGATCGACGAAGGCATCGTCTGGAATTACCGCCTGACCCGCGCGCTGGTCGCCGCTGCCTGCGGTGCCGGGCTGGCAACGTGTGGGGTGATCTTGCAGTCGCTGTTGCGCAATCCGCTGGCCGATCCGTATCTGCTGGGCATCTCCGCCGGCGCTTCGACTGGCGCGGTGATGGTCGCCTTGCTTGGCGTGGGTGCCGGGCTGGTGTCGCTGTCGGCTGGCGCGTTTGCCGGTGCGGTGACGGCGTTCGTGCTGGTCATTCTGCTGGCGCGGGTCAGCGGTTCGGCCAGCGGTACCGGGCAGATCATTCTGGCCGGGATTGCCGGTTCGCAATTGTTCAATGCGCTGACAGCGTTTTTGATTACCCGCTCGGCGAGTTCCGAACAGGCCCGCGGGATCATGTTCTGGCTGCTTGGCAACCTCGGCGGGGTGCGCTGGCCGTCGGTGTGGCTGGCGGTGCCGGTGGCCGTGCTCGGGCTGGTCGTGTGTCTGTGGCATCGGCGGGCGCTGGATGCGTTTACCTTTGGCGCGGATTCGGCGGCGTCGCTCGGCATACCGGTGCGTCGCGTGCAGATTCTGCTGATCGGTTGCGCAGCGCTGGTCACGGCCGTGATGGTCTCGATTGTCGGTTCGATCGGTTTTGTCGGCCTGGTGATTCCCCATGCAGCGCGGTTGTTGCTCGGCACCGGTCATGCTCGATTGCTGCCGGCGAGTGCTTTGGGCGGCGCGGTGTTTTTGATCGCTGCCGACGTGCTGTCACGCACCCTGATCAAGGGCCAGGTGATTCCGGTCGGGGTCATCACCGCGCTGGTCGGCGCGCCGGTGTTCGCGCTGATTCTGGTGGGCCGGAGATCGGCGCGATGACGGCGGTCTTGAGTTGTTCGCAACTGAGCTTCAAGGTGCGTGGCGCCGAGTTGCTGAAGGCTGTCAGCCTTGAGGTGCAACGCGGCGAGACGTTGGGCATCGTCGGGCCGAATGGCGCGGGCAAATCGACCCTGTTGAAGCTGTTGGCCGGCTTGCGCGAACCGAGCGCTGGCGAGGTACTGCTCGACGGTCAGCGGCTGGGAAAAATGGCGCGCCGCAGCGTTGCGCAGACACTCGCGGTGGTCGAGCAACAGGCCGACACCGATGACGGCATTCGTGTGTTCGATGCGGTGGCGCTGGGGCGTACGCCTTGGTTGTCGGCGCTGCAACCGTGGTCGGCGGCGGACGCTGGCATTGTTGAGCAAGCGCTGGTAGACGTCGATGCGGTGCACTTGCGCCAGCGCATCTGGCGCAGTCTGTCGGGGGTGAGCGGCAACGGGTGCATATCGCTCGTGCCTTGGCACAGCGGCCGCAGATTCTGTTGCTCGACGAGCCGGCCAATCATCTCGATATTCAGCATCAGCTGACGATTTTGAGTGTTGTGAAAGCGTTGCCGGTGACTACCTTGATTGCTCTGCATGATCTGAATCAGGCGCTCAAGTGTGATCGTCTGGCGGTGCTGGAGCGTGGGGAGCTGGTGGCGTTGGGCAAGCCGCTGGAGGTGCTGACGCCGCAGCGTTTGCTGGAGACGTTTGGGGTTCGGGCGCGGTATCTGGTTGATCCGTTTGATGGTGAGCAGATTTTGCGGTTTCACTCGTAGCTTTGGGGGCAGGCCCGTTTTTTTGATTGGGTGCATATCCGTTGCTGCGGGTGATGCTTCTGGCGGTTTCGCCCTTACGGCGAGGCACTTTTTCCAGACGCCGAAAAAGTACCCAAAAAGGCTTGCTCCTGCGTTCGGCCCTCGCAGGCTCGGGTCCCTTCGCTCCGGGACCGATCCGGGCGCAGCGGCTACGGTTTGCTTCGCTGCACCTCCTTCCGCTGTGTACGACTGCGTCGTACGGTCGCTGCGCTCCCACGCCCGGATCAATCCCTCCACTCAGCCTTCCGATGTCGCTGGTTAGGCAAAAGCACTCGAGCTTCGCTCATTGTAATGAGTGGTGAGAAGCGGTTGTTCGGCTTGAGATTTGTGTTGGCTTTACCCCTCACCCCAGCCCTCTCCCCCTGGAGAGGGAGCCGATTTTGGTTGGGTCTGGAATTTGCGTTCGACTCGGTATTTCAGGTCGGCGTAGCTTTCGCATCCACCTCGGTCAGTCCCCTCTCCCTACGGGCGGTCCGACGTTTCGGGAGGGCTAGGGTGAGGGGCTTTTGACGTTGCTTTTGATCGATACGTATTTGATCAAAGACTCATCGTCTGACCCACAGCCTTCGCGAGCGGGCTCGCTCCCACCGGGGAATGTGTGCAAGCCGATCCGGCCAGCTCTTTGCGCAGCTGCCGCGCGGCAGTAACCATGTGCACCAGCGCCGCTTCGGTCTCGGCCCAGCCGCGGGTTTTCAGGCCGCAGTCGGGGTTGACCCACAGCCGTTCGGCGAGTATCCGCTGGGCGGCTTTGCGGATCAGATGGGCCATTTCTGCCGCTTCCGGTATCCGCGGCGAGTGGATGTCATAGACGCCCGGGCCGATGTCGTTCGGGTAGGCGAAAGCCTCAAAGGCATTGAGCAGTTCCATGTCGGAACGCGAGGTTTCGATGGTGATGACGTCGGCGTCCATCGCGGCGATGGCCTCGATCACGTCGTTGAATTCGCTGTAGCACATGTGCGTGTGGATCTGGGTTTCGTCACGCACGCCGGAGGCGCACAAGCGGAACGCTTCGGTTGCCCAGTGCAGATACGCCTGCCAATGCGCGCGGCGCAGCGGCAGGCCTTCGCGAAACGCCGCTTCGTCGATCTGCACGATGCGGATGCCGGCGGCTTCCAGATCGACCACCTCGTCGCGGATCGCCAGCGCCAGTTGCCGCGCCTGGGTTTCCCGGCTGACATCTTCACGCGGGAACGACCACATCAGCATCGTCACGGGACCGGTCAGCATGCCTTTCATGGCCTTATCGGTCAGGCTTTGCGCGTAGCGAATCCATTCGACGGTCATGGCTTGCGGTCGGCTGAGGTCGCCATAAATCACTGCCGGTTTGACGCAGCGTGAGCCGTAGCTCTGCACCCAGCCGAAGCGGGTGAACACATAACCGTCGAGCTGTTCGGCGAAGTATTCGACCATGTCGTTGCGCTCGGCTTCACCGTGTACCAGCACGTCGAGGCCCAGGCATTCCTGGATGTGTACGGCGTGGCGGATCTCGCTGTGCATCGCTTCGGTGTATTCGGCGGCGCTGAGTTTGCCTTGTCTGAACGATTGACGAGCGAGGCGGATTGCTGCGGTTTGCGGAAACGAGCCAATCGTCGTAGTCGGGAACAACGGCAGATTCAGACCGGCACGCTGCCTGGCGATGCGCTCGGCGAACGGTGACTGGCGCTGGCTGTCGTTGGTCGTAATCGCCGCCACACGCGCCTGTACTGCCGGTTTGTGAATCCGTGGCGAGGCGGCGCGGCTGGTCTGCACCGAGCGGCTTTGCGCCAACGCGCGCAACACTTTCGGCGCTTGCGGCTGCTCCACCGCTTGCGCCAGCAGCGCCACCTCTTCGCACTTCTGCACAGCGAACGCCAGCCAGCTTTTCAGTTCGGCATCGAGCTGGTCTTCACGGCTCAGGTCGACCGGCGTGTGCAGCAGCGAGCAGGACGGCGCGACCCACAGACGTTCACCCAATCGTTCATGGGCATGCTGCAAGGTCGCGAGGGCATTTTCCAGGTCGCAACGCCAGACGTTGCGGCCATTGACCATGCCCAGCGACAACACTTTATAAGCCGGCAAACGATCAAGAATGGTCGGATACTGTTCTGGCGCGCGGACCAGATCAATGTGCAGACCGTCGACCGGCAGGTTCGCCGCCAGACCGAGGTTTTCTTCCAGACCACCAAAATAGGTCGCGAGCAGTTTCTTCAGCGGATCGCGCTGAATCTGGTTGTAGGCACGCTCGAAGGCATTCTTCCATTCCTGCGGCAGGTCGAGCACCAGAATGGGTTCATCGATCTGCACCCACTCCACGCCGAGCGCCGCAAGTCGGGCGAAGATCTGGCCGTACAGCGGCAGCAGGCGATCAAGCAAATCGAGTTTGTCGAACCCGGTGCCCTTGGCCTTGCCCAGCCACAGGTACGTCAGCGGGCCGATGATCACCGGTTTGACGTTGTGCCCCAGTTCGCGTGCCTCTTGGACTTCTTCGAACAACTGCTCCCAGCCCAGTTGAAACTGTTGCTCAGCGCTGAATTCCGGGACGAGGTAGTGATAGTTGGTGTCGAACCACTTGGTCATTTCCTGGGCATGGGCGCCGCCGCAGCAATTGTCGCTGACACCACGGGCCATGGCGAACAGGGTTTGCAGGGTGGCCTTGCCGTCGTGCGCGCGAAAGCGTTCCGGGATCACGCCGAACATCAGCGAGTGCGTCAGCACCTGGTCGTACCAGGCGAAATCGCCGACCGGGAGCAATTCGATTCCGGCGTTTTTCTGTAACTCCCAATGTACCTTGCGCAGCTCGCGACCGACGTCACGCAGGCCCGCTTCGTTCAGCTCGCCTTTCCAGAACGCCTCTTGCGCTTTCTTCAGTTCGCGATCGCGGCCGATGCGCGGAAATCCAAGGGAATGGGCCAGTGCCATGACAAACAACTCCAGTGCTTATTCGATAGCAGCTATTGTCGGGACCCGTGCTTAATGAAACAAACTCAATCTATTCCTAATGATCACAAGTTTTGTTCATGACTGACGTGTGGCGCTGGAGCTGTCGCAGGCTGCGATCTTCAGGTTCCGGGACGCGGAGCGTCCCGGCTGCATTCCCACGCAGAGCGTGGGGACGATCAGGGCCCGTGCGGCACGACGCGGATTTCGTTCTATCGTTAGATCAAACTGGCTGCACCAAAACAGGACTAAAGGTTGCGACGGATGGGCGCTGAGCCTATGTTGCACGCGAGTCTTTCTTCGCGACCGGAACGCGATCAACACCATCAAGAGGTGAAGAAATGTCAAAGGAATCACGCCCTGCCGTGCTTGGGCTGATAGGCAATACTCCGCTGGTTCAGGTCACCCGTTTCGATACCGGCCCGTGCACGCTGTTTCTCAAACTCGAATCGCAAAACCCCGGCGGCTCGATCAAGGACCGCATCGGTCTGGCGATGATCGATGCCGCTGAACGCGACGGCCGCCTGCAAGCCGGCGGCACCATCGTTGAGGCGACAGCCGGAAACACCGGTCTCGGTCTGGCGCTGGTCGGCCGCGCTAAGGGCTACCGCGTGGTGCTGGTAGTGCCGGACAAAATGTCCACCGAGAAAGTCCTGCACTTGAAGGCCATGGGCGCCGAGGTGCATATCACCCGCTCCGACGTCGGCAAGGGCCATCCCGAGTATTACCAGGACGTCGCCGCACGTCTGGCGAAAGACATTCCCGGCGCATTTTTCGCCGACCAGTTCAACAACCCGGCCAACCCGCTGGCCCACGAATGCAGCACCGCACCGGAAATCTGGGCGCAGACCGAACATGATCTGGATGCAATTGTGGTGGGCGTCGGTTCGGCCGGTACGCTGACCGGCCTGAGCCGTTTCTTCAAGCGTGTGCAACCGGATCTGGAGATGGTGCTGGCCGATCCGGTCGGTTCGGTGATGGCGCAATACAGCCGCGACGGCAGCCTGCCGACACCCGGTTCATGGGCGGTTGAAGGCATCGGCGAAGACTTCATCCCGTCGATCACCGACCTCTCCAGCGTACGCCACGCCTACTCGATCAGCGATGCCGAAAGCTTCGATCACGCGCGCCAGTTGCTCAAGGCCGAAGGCATTCTCGGCGGCTCGTCAACCGGCACGCTCCTCGCCGCTGCGCTGCGCTATTGCCGCGAGCAGACCGAGCCGAAGCGCGTGGTCAGTTTCGTCTGTGACACCGGCACGCGTTACCTGTCGAAGGTCTACAACGATCAGTGGATGACCGATCAAGGCCTGCTGCAACGCAAAGGCTACGGCGACTTGCGCGACCTGATCGCTCGGCGCTTCGAAGACGGTCGGGTGATCAGTGTCGGTCCCGACGACACCCTGCTGACCGCGTTCCAGCGCATGCGCCTGGCCGATGTTTCGCAACTGCCGGTGCTGGTCGAAGGCAAACAACTGGTGGGGGTGATCGATGAATCGGACATCCTCATGGCGGTGCACGAAGATGCCGCGCGCTTCAGCCAGTCGGTGTCCAGCGTGATGACCGACAAGCTGCAAACCCTCGCCCCCGGCGCAACCCTGGCCGAGCTGGAAGCGGTGCTCAGTCGCGGTCTCGTCGCGATCATCGCCGATGCCACAGGCTTCCACGGCCTGATCACTCGCACCGACATGCTCAACCAATTACGGAGATCCCTTGCATGAGTCAGCACGACGATAAATCCCAAGGCTTCGCGACCCGGGTGATCCACGCCGGGCAACAACCGGACCCGACCACCGGCGCGCTGATGCCGCCGATCTACGCCAACTCCACCTACCTGCAAGATAGCCCCGGCGTGCACAAGGGTTTCGATTACGGGCGCTCGCACAATCCGACGCGCTTTGCCCTCGAGCGCTGTGTGGCGGACCTCGAAGGGGGCACCCGCGCGTTCGCGTTCGCCTCGGGGCTGGCGGCGATTTCCACCGTGCTGGAATTGCTCGATGCCGGTTCGCACATCGTCTCCGGCAATGACTTGTACGGCGGCACGTTCCGCCTGTTCGACAAGGTCCGCCAGCGCAGCGCCGGGCACCGTTTCAGTTTTGTCGATCTGACTGATCTGTCGGCATTCGAGGCGTCGTTGCAGGACGACACGCGCATGGTCATGGTCGAGACACCGACCAACCCGCTGCTGAGCCTGTCGGACCTGGCCGCCATCGCCCGTATCTGCCGCGCCCGCGGGATCATCTGCGTGGCCGACAATACGTTCGCCAGCCCGTACATTCAGCGCCCGCTGGAGTTGAGCTTCGACATCGTGCTGCACTCGACCACCAAGTATCTCAACGGCCACTCCGATGTGATCGGCGGTATCGCAGTGGTCGGGCAGAACGCCGAACTGGCGGAGAAACTTGGCTTTCTGCAGAACGCCGTCGGGGCGATCTCCGGGCCGTTCGATGCCTTCCTGACCTTGCGTGGGGTGAAAACCCTGGCGCTGCGCATGGAGCGCCACTGCAGCAATGCGCTGGATCTGGCGCAGTGGCTTGAGCAACAGCCGCAGGTCAAACGCGTCCATTACCCGGGCTTGGAGTCTCACCCGCAACATGAACTGGCGAAACGGCAGATGCGCGGTTTCGGCGGGATGATTTCCGTGGACCTCAACAGCGATCTCGCCGGCGCGCGGCGCTTTCTCGAGAACGTGCAGATCTTCGCTTTGGCGGAAAGTCTCGGCGGCGTGGAAAGTCTGATCGAACATCCGGCGATCATGACCCACGCGACCATTCCGCCCGAAACCCGCGCGAAACTGGGGATCGGCGATGGGCTGGTGCGGCTGTCGGTCGGGGTTGAGGACGTCGAAGACCTGCGGGCCGACCTGGCCAGGGCACTGGCAAAAATCTAGCAATGCATTGATGTAAAGCCTCGGCGTCGGGCGACCCATTCGATTCGCCCGATGTTGCACTAGCACATTTGTGCTAATCGACCCTCCGCCCCCTCAGCGTTATATTCCCTGCACCCCCGAGACGCTCCCGACGTTGCCCTTTCGCAGCGTGCGGGATCGTTTTGCCTGCAATTTAGAACGACACAAGGAAGAAGCATCATGAAATCCCTGATCGCAACGCTCACCCTCAGCGCGCTGTTCCTTACGGGTTGCGCCACGCCGAAACAATGGGAGGCCACCGGCGGCAGCAAAACCGATGGCATCGTCCAGGTCTCTTATGAACTGGGCCAATTTGAAAGCGGCCAGACCAACGCCGAACAGGGACTGACTATCGCCGCGCAGCGCTGCAAAACATGGGGCTACAAAAGTGCCGAGGTCACCGGCTCGGAAAAAAACATCTGCCGCACCATGGGCAAGTTCAATTGCCTGCAAACCACCATTACTCAGGATTACCTTTGCAAGCGATGACAGCTTGGTCATCTCCGCGCTGAATCAGTCGGTCACGCAGGGCGCGCAGCGTCGTGCGTAACTCGGCCGGGTGCACCGGTTTCGACAGAATCGCAATCTGCCGATCGTGCAAGGCCGCCTGAATCCTTTCGACGTCGTGGCCGGTGATGATCATCGCTGGCACTGCCCAACCGCGTTGCCTGCGCACTGCATCGATGCATTCGATGCCAGTGGCGTGGGTGCCGAGGTCATAATCGGCGACAAGGATGTCGCAGTCGGTGACCAGGTTTTCGGCCGACCACTCGGCTTGCACGACACAGCCCCAGCGCTCGAGCAACGTCGTCGTCGCCAGCAACACGTTGCGATCATCCTCCACCAGGCACACCTTCAACCCCGTCAACAAACCCACCTGCCGCGCTTCACCGCGGACAACCCGTGACTGCGGCGCCGCTACGATTGGCAACCCGGCAAGAGTCACCGCCGTGCCGCACCCGACCCGCGAGCGCAGAGCAACGTCCACATCGATCAATTCACCCAGGCGCTTGATAATCGACAGGCCCAGCCCGACGCCCTCGACGTCTTTATCGCGCAGTTGCCGCACTCGATAGAATTCTTCGAAAACCTTGGGCAGATGCTCTTCGGCAATGCCATTGCCGCAGTCGTGGATGACGATAGCCAACCCTGCCCCGCGTTTACGCACGCCGATCAGCACCGGCCGCTGAGCGCCGTATTTGAGGCAGTTGGAGAGCACGTTCTGCACCATGGTCGCCAGCAGCGCCGGGTCGGTTCTGACCCAGTGGTGACAGGGACGCAAACGCAGCTCGACACCCGCCCAGCGCGCCGCTTCCTGATGCTGACGGACGATGTCCGCGAGCCATTCACCGAGGTTGAGCGTTTGCATTTTTGCTTCGACCCGGCCGTTATCGAGGGTGTAGAGGTCGAGGATCGAACGGAACAACTGCGAAACGTTGAGCAGTGAACGGTCGATGTTATCGACCAGCCGCCGCTCGTCATCGCCCAGGCGCGATTCGCGCAGACACGCGGTGAACAAGCCGATGGAATGAATCGGCTGACGCAGGTCATGACTGGCCTGGGCAAGAAAACGCGACTTCTCCAGATTGGCCGCCTCGGCCTCCTCCGACGCCTTGCGCGTACGCTCGAGCAGCAGGTGGGCGTAAAACGGAATCACCGTGCTGGTGATCATCAGCATCAGGACCATGAACGGTTGCGCCTGCCAGTACGGCGTCAGGCGATAGACCGCCAGCAGCGCCAGCAATGCCAGACCGGTGGCCACCGCCAGATAGCGCGAGCCATAGCGCATGCCATTGCCGAGGTTGACCCAAACCATCACCGCGTACAACGGCAGCGCGGCTTCGCCGCCGACTACCAGACCGAAACAGGTGCCGGTGTAATCGTGGATCATGGCAAAAATCCGCCGCGCCGGATAATGCCCGGGCCATCGCGCAATGGCCTGACGGAACACAATGGAAGCCAGCAAAAACAGGCTGATGTAGGTAATGACCGGCAGGTAGGTATCGACGCGATGGCCGGGCAGAAAACTCAATACGACCATGTAAACCACGGCGATGGCCGCGATGATGATGCGCAGATTGGCCTGATCGAGTTCGGTGTTTTTCTCGAATTTCATGTAAACGTCCTTGTGCAGCGTTCGTCAGTTTCGGAAGCAGCCTACAGGCAACCTTCGCGTCCGATGCTAAGGTGCCAGCCTTGATTAACGCTTGACCCAGGGAGGGTCGCGCCATGGCATGCCGGATCATCATAGCCGACGATCACCCACTGTTTCGCGAAGCGATGTTACGCACTGTGCAGCGCTTGCTGCCCGAGGCGACTATCGACGAGGCCGGCGACCTTGACGCGGTCACCGCGCTGCTGGACAGCGAGCCGGATACGTTGATACTCGACCTGCGCTTTCCGGGGTTAACCTGCATTACCCAACTCGCCGAACTGCGCCGACGCTTGCCGCGCACCACGCTGATCATCGTGTCGATGGTCGATGACCAGGCGCTGATCAGCGAAGTCATGAGCGCGGGCGTTGACGGTTTTATCGGCAAGAACATCGCCCCGGATGAAATCGGTCAGGCGATTCTGGCAATCCGCGCGGGCGAGGTACTGGTGAAGTTTGCCCCGTCAGGCTTGCTGCCGCTGGAACCCGCCAGCGCCCTCACCCCTCGGCAGCAGGAGGTTTTGCGGCTGATCGCACAAGGCAAGACCAACAAGGAAATCGCCCGTGAGCTGGACATTTCACCCTTCACGGTGCGCATTCACGTGTCGTGTTTATTACGCGCGCTGGATGTGCCTTCGCGGGCTGCCGCCGCGGTGAAGTATGTCGGGCGGGTGTAGGCGCAGCTTGTCGCGCGCCTACAAGCAATGCTCGTGTTGCTGCAGGATGGCCCGGGCTTGCCGGGTGAAGCGGTAGTTCTTGTCATGTTCCAAAGTGATCAAACCTTCAAGGCACAGACGCTTGAGCACTTCACGCACACTGATGAACGACAACTGCGGTGACGACGAGGCCACCCACGCATGCACGCCGTTGACTCCCGTCGAATGTCCGTCGCGGCTGGCAAGCAGAAGCGCATTGAGCACCTTGAAGCGGATCAGGCTGCTGCGCAGTCCGAAATGGCTCAGCAATTGGCGAATATGTTGATTGGCACTGTGATCGAACTCGCGCGGCAGTCGAGGGGCTGCGGGCCGAACGACAAGCGCCGCAGCGCCGGGATTGTTCAACATGACGAAGACTCCTTTTCTGAGTTCCTCAAACCGCTCTCTATATAGAAGAGGCAGTCGCCGGATAGCCGGACAACTGCCCCGCTGCCGTCATCAGAAATCGACGGTCGCCGACAATTGCAGCGTGCGCGGATAGCCCGGCGAGAACGCGCCGTAGGAAGCCACGCCCGACCAATACTCGCGATCGAACACGTTCTGCACCGTGGCGCGGAACGTAGTCGGCCGGCCTTCGATTTTGGTCGCATAACGCGCACCGGCATCGAAACGCGTCCAGGCATCCAGTTGCTGAGTGTTGGCCTGGTTGACGTATTGGCGGTCGGTGTAGATCGCCCCGCCGGTCAGGGTGAAGCCTTCCAGCCACGGCGTATCCCATTCGGCCCAGAGATTGGCCTGCACGTCCGGCACGCCGACCGGTTTGTTGCCGCGATTGGCTGCCGTGGCCGAATCGGTCAGCTCACCGTCAAGCACGGTGACGCCGCCCATCAGACGTGTGCCCTTGGCGACTTCGCCGTACATGCTCAACTCGACACCGCGGTTGCGTTGTTCGGCCTGCACCGAAAACACGTTGCCCGCGCCAATCTCGCCGCTGGGTTTTTCGATCTGGAACAACGCCAGGGTGGTCATGAACGTCCCGTGTTCGTATTTCACACCGATTTCGTGCTGCTTCGACTCATACGGGGCGAAGGTCTCGCCCGCGTTGCTCGCAGTGCCCGGCGCGATGTCGCCCTTGGACAGCCCTTCGACATAGTTGTAGTACAGCGAAACGTCCTGCCACGGCTTGACCACCACGCCAACCAGCGGCGTCGTCGCGTTGTCGCTGTACTTGGAACTGACCGCACCGGCCGCGTTGTAATTGCGCGACTCGATGTCCTGACGGCGCACGCCGAGGGTCAGCTGGAAGCGGTCGTCGAGCATCGACAAGGTGTCGGTCAATGCCACGCCGGACAGCTCCGACTCGGACACTCGCTGAACCTTCGGCGAGCTGAGGTACTGCTGCGGCACGTCGACCGGGTGATAGATGTTCGACAGGATCGCGGTGCCGTTGGTGATCCCGCGTGACAGTTCATCCTGATAACGGGTGGCCATGAGCGTCGTGGTATGGGTGACCGGGCCGGTGGCGAACACGCCGCGCATGCCGACATCGGCGGTCGAGCGGTCAACGTTGAATTTGTAGTAGCCCGGAATGTTGCTGGTGTCGCCGGCGTCATTGAGGATTCTCGGCACCTGATCGGACAGGCGCTTGACGTCGGATCGGCCACCGCCGGCATGGGCGAACACGGTGACGTTGTCGGTCAGGTCATATTCGCCACCGAGCAGCGCCGATTGTTCCTTGGTATCCGACCAACCCCAGTCCTGCGGCAGATTGGTGCGGCCATTCGGCGCCGACGGCACGTCGACACCCGGTGCGATGGTGAAGGGCCGCGAGGCGCCTTCCCAGCTCTCTTTCTGACTGATGTAGTCGAGGTTCAAGCGCAGGCGCTCGCCGCGATAATCCAGGGCGATGGCGCCGACGCCGAGGTCGCGGTGCTGATCATCCACCGCCGTGTCGCCGCCTTGCAGGTTGCCGTTGAAACGCACGCCGAACTGGTTCTCCGAACCGAAGCGCCGGCTCAGATCCAGATGCCCACCCACTTGCGAGTCGGAGGCGTAGCTGCCGGTGAATCGGGTCAGGTCTTCGTCCAGCGGACGCTTGGGCACGATGTTGATCACCCCGCCGACGCCACTGTTCGGCGAAATGCCGTACATCAACGCGCCGGGCCCCTTGAGCACCTCCACCCGTTCGGCGTAATCGGTAAATACCCGATAGTTCGGCGCCACGCCGTAGACGCCGTCAAATGCCAGCTCGCCGAGGTTGCCTTCGCCGATCGGGAAGCCGCGAATGAAAAACGAGTCGACGATGCCGCCCGTCTGGCCGGTCGAGCGCACCGAAGGGTCGCGTTCCAGCGCATCGGCGACGGTCACGGTCTGCAGATCGGCGAGGGTTTTCGCGGTGTAACTGGTGACGCTGAACGGCGTGTCCATCACGTCCTTGTTGCCCAGCATGCCCAGCCGCGCACCACGCGCCACCTGCCCTCCGGCGAGGGTTTCCGGCAACGCCGAGGCGCTGTTGTAACGAGCGTTGATGTTGGTGGTGTCGAGGGTCAGCGCATCCTTGCTGTCATCGGCCGGCGCGGTGGGCGCGGCGTTCGATGTCTGGGCGGCGACGTCTGTCTGCCCGGAGCCGGCGGCCCAGGCGTTGGCGCTTCCTGCGACCAGAACGAAATTCAGCATGGCGGTACGCACAGCGAGTGTTAACACCCGCTCACCGCAAGGACGACTGACAACAGGCATGACGTGAGGATCCTTTTCATCGAGGGAAAATGGTAATCACTCCTATTGCCAGTCGATTTGCGAAAAAGTATCACCCGCAGTCGGTTTTATTTTTTTGCACCCGCTGCGGGTCAGGCGTACAGGCGCTCCAGCGGTATCGCCACCACCGGCAACGCCGGGTCAAAGGCGTGCCGGGTGGTCTTGTACGGGAACATCTCGCCACGGGCGATGGTGCGGAAAATCCGCTCCACCTCGAACACTTGCCCGGTCTGCCAGTGCCGCACGCAGACCCGCGGATCGCCGTAATCGAGCTGGATGCACGGCACCCGCTTGAGGCCCAGTTGCAGCGCTGCGGTGAAGCGGTGATTGCCATCCATCACGATGCCGCGCGAGCGCTCGACGATGATCGGCTCGAGCCAATGCCCGGCGCGGACAATCGACTCGCGCAGCAGCGTCACGTTGGCCGGATCGACCTGTTCGGACTGCAGCACTTCGCAGAGCGGCCGCAGCGCAATCTGATAACCGTGTGCCATGGTGATCTCCTGTGCGCCGTGATTCAGCAGGCATCGGCACGAACAACCGACGCGTGCTGGCGGGCGACGTCGAGCAGGCGCTGGGCGTGTTCGATCAGCGGCAGATCGACCATCTCGCCATCGACTTGCACCGCATGGCTGCCCGTGGCCACGGCGCGCATCACCCGATCGGCCCAGGCCAGTTGCCGCGAATCCGGCAGGAACGCGCGTTGCACCGTGGTCAGTTGGCCGGGGTGGATGCACAGTTTGGCGCCGAACCCCAGCGAGCGGGCGTAATGCGCGTCTTTGGCAACCACCGCCAGATCGCTGATCGCCGGTGTCACGCCATCGATCGGCGCCGGCAGATCCGCGGTGCGCGACGCCAGCACGATGCGGTTGCGCGCGAACAGAAACGCCTCGGGAATCTGGCTGCAATCGATGTCCAGGGCGAAATCCAGCGAGCCGAACGCCAGGCGCGCCAACCCTGGAATCGCGGCAATCGCCTCGACCTGTTGCAACCCCTTGGCGGTCTCGATGATCGCGACGATGTGCAACTGCGGCTGCCACGCCAGCAGGCGCTCGACCACCGCCGCCAACGCCTCCGGGCATTCGGCCTTGGGCAGGAAAATTCCATTGCAGCGTTCGGGATAGGGCATGTCGCTGAGCCAGGTCAGGTCCTGGCGAAACAACGCACTGCTGACGCTGTTCAAGCGGATATAGCGTTCGCAGCCAACGCTCGGCGTGCTCTGCTGCCACGCCCAGATCGCCGCGCGGGCGGCGGCCTTGCTGTCCGGATGCACCGCGTCTTCAAGGTCGAGAATGATCGCGTCCGGCCCTGCTTCGACGGCTTTGGCAAAGCGCTCGGGACGGTTGCCCGGCACGAACAGGTAGCTGATCGCGCGCCGGGTTTTGCAGTTGAGTCGATCCGATTGCATGGCGTTGCTCCTTGGTGTGAACCAGTCGTGGTTTGGGAAGATTCCCGCAGCCCTTGAACGGGCCTTTTCGCCTGCCGTTGCGGGGCTTGTCGCGACAACCGTTAACGCCTTTTCTATCAAGCAATTAACCGTTGTTTTTATTTGCGGGCGAACGAGTCCTTGAGCGTGTTAATACACGTTCATGGGTTCGCATTGCGCCGGGCTTTATTCAAAAATATTTGAAAACCTTACTTGATAATCGTTCCTGTTCGCAATATTGTTCACGCCGCCAACAGAAACTATCCGCGTTTCAAAGCAAGTCAGTAACACCTGGAAAATACCGATCAGCTGATGTCACTTGAACATCAGTGCTGGTATTCCAAAGAGTATTGGCCGAGAACTAATGGCCAGTTAGCACATTCGTGCAAACCTTATGGATCGGGGTTCTTATGCAAGCGCTTGATGAATTATTTATGATGCCGGGTATTTCGGATCCAACACTTGCGTTCATTTGGCATCCGCCACCCATAGAAATAAAAACTCGTATCTGACGAGCAGCGACACTTCATGACTCGATAACGGCTTGTTGTCGACATTGCTATGGCGAAGTTATTTTTCCGCGCCAGAGGTTAACTATGCCTGGAATAAATACCGCAACTTCCGAGCAGGACCATAAAGTCCATCATCCGCTCATGTTACAGCCGTTGATCGACCCGGTTATTGCCACGTTTATCAAGCACTTCCCGAATACACTTGGTAATTTGCTGGAACAACATGGATCGCCTCTGAATCTGGTCTGGCCGCATGCGTTTGAAGCGAATACACAAGCGCTGGTGAATGTGTTGAAACGGTTCAACATTGCCCACGCAATCTTCTATGGCGCCAAGGCCAACAAGTCGCAAAGCCTGCTCGGCGCCGCCGCCAATTCAGGCATCGGTGTCGATGTGTCGAGCCTTCACGAACTGCAGGACGCGCTACACGCTGCCATCCCCGGCGAGAAGATCTGCGCCACCGGACCGGCGAAAACGGCGCTGTTCCACCAGGCGCTGATCAGTGCAGGTTCGCTGATTTGCCTGGACTCGCTGGAAGAATTCGACCACCTGCGCAGCGTACTGAAAGCGCAACCAAGCCCCGTAAAATCGAGGGTTCTGCTGCGATATCGGCCGAAGAACAGCGGCACAAGCCGTTTCGGAATGGGTGCTGAAGAACTGCTCGAATGCCTGCAACGACTGATCGCACACCCCGAAATTTTCCGCTTCGAGGGGTTTCATTTTCACCTCGGCGGCTACAGCTTCGAATCCCGCGTTCAAGCGTTCCGGGAAGTCACCGGATTCGTCGAAGCGGCACGGGAAATGGGCCTCGATCCGCAGATGATCGATATCGGTGGCGGGTTGCCGATTCGTTATGTCGAGCCCCGGATGTATGCCGGCTTTTTGCAGAACGACAATAACCCGAGCCACTATTACAACCAGAAAGTTCCGGCTGATTATTACCCCTACGGCAGCGATTTGACCGCACCGCAATGGCTGACATTATTCCTCGAAGCCGAACATTCGCCAGGACTGTCAATTGCCGCTTACTTGCAGCAGAAGTCCATAACACTGGCACTGGAACCGGGACGAAGTCTGGTGGACCAAGCGGCGATTTCGATCTTCCGCATCACCCGCACGAAAAAGCTCGCCGACAACAAAACTGTCATCTTTGTTGAAGGCAGTAGTTTCAGCGCTTGTGAAACCTGGTTCGCTTCGGAATATCTGGTTGATCCGCTGTTGATCAGCGCAGAGCCACGCCCCGCTGCCCCGAGCCAAGCCTATATCGCTGGACATAGTTGTCTCGACGACGACGTCATCAGTTATCGCTTGGTCAACTTCGCAACCCGCCCCGAAAGCGGCGACTTATTGGTTTATATCAATACCGCCGGTTATCAGATGGACTTGCTGGAAAACCAGTTTCATCGCCATCCCCTGCCCCGGCGGTTGACGGCGACCTGTTGTACGGAAGGTAACTATGCGTTCACACCTGACTACTGAAGGGACTATATAAATGATCTTGAATAAAGTTTCCGATCTTATCGGTAATACACCGATGCTGGCGATTGAAGTACCGGACACCAACGCCCGGTTGTTGTTGAAAGTCGAAAAGAACAATCCCGGCGGCAGCATCAAGGATCGCATGGCGCGCAACATGGTGCTGGCGGCGCTCAAGTCCGGACGGCTGAAACCCGGCGGCGTGGTAGTCGAGTCATCGTCCGGCAACACCGGGATCGGCCTGGCCATGGCGGCGGTCGAGTTCGGTCTGCATTTCATCGCCGTGGTCGATCACCACGCCGCGCAGGACAAGATCGCGGTGATGAAGGCGCTCGGCGCCGACGTTCGTTTCGTCAAAGGCGCCTATCGCGAAGACGAAGTCGCTGTGGTCGAACGGCAACGAATGGCTGCCGAGCTCGCCGCAGAAATTCCCGGCGCGGTGTTCATGAACCAGTCCGACAATGCCGCGAACGCCGGCGGCTATAGCGACTTCGTCCGCGAAACCGTGGCTCAGGCTGAAGGCCTGATCGGTGCGTACGTCGGTTGTGTCGGCACGGGCGGTTCGATGACCGGCATTGCGCGCGGCCTGAAAGTGCACAACCCCGACACCGTGACCGTCGGCGTCGAACCGGCCGGTTCGATCGTGTTCGGTCATCCGGGCTATCCCTATTACCAATCGGGCACAGGCACTCCGGCGGGCGACACCGTCGGTCTGGTGCTCGATTACAGCTGCATCGATCTGGGCGTGCAGGTCACCGACTCGCAAGCCTTCGAAACCGCACGCTACATCGCGCGCAACTTCGCCTTGCTGGTCGGCGGTTCCACCGGCGGGGCGATTTTCAAGGCGCTGGAGCTGATTCACAAAGGTGTGCTGCGCGGCAATGTCGTGGTGCCGATTGCCGATGGCGGTGAGAAATACCTGCACACCGTGTTCGACGATCAATGGCTGCAAGAGCGCGACCTGCTCGATCCGGGCATCGGCGCACAACTGGACATCTGGCTGGGCAAGACCCAATGGCTGGAATCCGCTTCCACGCCGCTGCAATTGAGCGTCGCATGACCCACCCTTCACACAGGAACGCCTCTCGATGAATCTGTTGAAAGTCGCCATTTGTGGTGGCGGCAGGACCGGCCACCTCAACGCCATTCTGTTCAAGCAACTGGCCGATGTGCAGGTGTCACTGCTCACCCACAATCCCGAGGTCATCGAACAGCACGCACGGCAGATGCCGATGCAAGCGCTGTTGCCGGATGGCTCGTGCCTGAGCGCGCGTCTCGACCGGGTCACGGCGGATGCGCGTAACGCGGTGGAAGATGCCGACCTGGTCATCATCACCGTGCCCGCTCACGTGCGCCAGCAAACCCTGCAAGCCATCGCCCCGCATCTGAGTGCAAGCAAACCGGTGTACGTCGGCGCGATTCCGGGCTTCTGCGGTTTCGACTGGCTGGCCGAGGCGACACTGCCCGAGCGGCCGAATGTGGTGATCTGGGGCATGAAGGATGTGCCGCACACCGCGTTCGAGCTGGCTCCGGGACGCTCGATCAAAATGGGCGGCGGCAAAAGCCAGTTGTACGTGGCAACCCACGCCCGTGAATCGCAGGCGTCGCAGCATCAGCTTCAGGCCATTCTCACGCGTCTGTATGGCCCCTGCGTAACGCTGCTCGAACACTATCTGGAAATCACCCTGACGCCGGGCAACCCGATCATGCACAGCTCGGTGATCTACGGTTTGATCGGCCCGTACGGCCAGTGGCATCGCAAGATCTTCCCGCAGCGCATGTGCTGGTGGACCGAATGCCCGGAGCTGGGCGCGTACTTTCTCGAGCGCATGGACGAGGAAAGCCAGGCGCTCTGCGCGGTGATCAGCCAGCGTCTGGGCATTGATCTGTCGTCAGTGAAATCGCTGAAGCAGGAAATCATCGAGGCCTACGGTGAGCAGATCCGCGACACCAGCAGCATGCTCTCGATCCTGCGCACCAATCAGGCCTACAACGACATTCTCGCGCCGATGGTGCCGGCCGCCGACAACCGCGCAGGCTACGTGATCGAACGCGAAAGCCGTGCCTTCAACGAAGACGTCGCTTACGGCCTGGTGCTGTTGGTAGAGATGGCCCGGCGCTTCGAACTCAAGGTGCCCCACATCGAGGAAGTCCTGCAGTGGAGCGTGGCGTATATGCACGGTCTGCGCGATTCGGCCCTCGACTATTTCCCGCGCCACTGGCCATACACCGCAAGCGCTGCGGCATGACCTTTCCACTCAATTTTCGACGAGCAGACCGCTGATATGGATGACTTCAAGACACTGATCGCCTATTCCCGCCGCAACGCCATGCGCCGCCTGGTGCGCTGCCTGTTTGCGGAAAACATTCTCGACCGTGCGGCCCTGAGCTTTTCCGCTGGCGGCAATCAGGCCACTTACCCGCTCAAGGGCGGTCGCGCCCACCTGGCGTTTTCCGACATTGCCAAAGGCCCGGCCGACACCATCGTCAACGACGGTGACGTGGTGCTGGTCACCGACGAAGGCGTACGCCAGACCATCACCAGCCATCAGGACATGCTCGATGTGCTGCGCGACAGCTTCGATTTCGCGCCGACCGACGAAGGCGTGGCCGGGCTCAAGGCCGACATGGAAAACAGCCTGACCAATGATGCTCACGCCCGCCAGCACCGCCAGCAGTGGAACGCGCGGCTGCATGAGGCCGCTAAGGCTCACGGGCTCGACAGCTTCACCGATTACCTGCGCCAGCACGCGAGCACCAAAGACGCGGCGATCCTGCTCGACCAGTGGGGCTCGCTGGAAGGCCATCCGTATTACCCGACCTGGAAAGCCCGGCCGGGCTTGAGCGATGAGGAAGTCGCGCAACTGTCGCCGGAGTTCAACGCGCAAGTGCCGCTACGCATCGCCGCGTTGCGCGCCGAACATGCGCAAAGCGAAAGCATGCCGCACGTGAGCAGCTACCACGACTGGTTCGCCGCCAACTTCCCCGCGCAATGGGAACAATGGAAAGCCGCGCTCAATCGTAAGGGGCTGGATGAACGCGAGTGGCTGCCGCTGCCGATTCACGGCTGGCATTTGCAGGCCTACGTGCTAAAGACGTTCGCTGCAGAAATCGAAGCAGGGATCTTGATCACCGACGGCCCGGACCTGGCGACGCTGCCGACCATGTCCTATCGCACGATGATGCCGGTTCTGGACGTTTGCGCGCCGCTGATCAAGCTGCCGATCGCCGTGTGGATGACCAGCGAACTGCGCAGCCTGCAAGCCAAATCGATTCACATGGGCCCGCGCATCAGCACGGTGATCAGCCAGATTCTGCAGGCCGAAAACGGCTTCGACCAACGTTTGGAAATCTTTCCGGAAGAGATCGGCGTGCGCTACAAGAACGCCGTCACTCAGGACGATCATCCCGGCCGGCATTTGTCCGTGGTCTATCGCGCCAGTGCACCCGCGTTCGAACGCGCCGATGCCTGCCTGCCGATTACCGTGGCGTCGCTGTTCACCCGTTTGCCCGGCAACAGTCGCCCGCTGTTCACCGATCTGATCGAACGTGACGGCGTCCGCGCGACCGCCGCTCAGGTTGAGAGCTGGTACCGCGAATACGCGAAAGTGGTCACTCACCCGGTGGTGGCGATCTATCTGCTGTATGGCATCGGTCTGGAAGCGCATCAGCAAAACACCATGGTGCTGTTCTCTGCCGACGGCAAAGCACGCAGTGTGCTGATCCGCGATTTTGGCGATGGCCGCACCTATGCGCCGCTGCTCGAAGGTCGCGGCTACAGCCTGCAACCGCACGTCCAGCCGGGTATCCTGCCAACGGTGTTCAGCGGTGACATCGAGCCGGTGCGCATGTTTGTCCTGGATGCGGCGTTCCTCACGCACCTGCATGAACTGGCTTTGTGGCTGACCAAGGAGTATGGCTTGAACGACACGCGCCTCTGGCACATCCTGCGCGAAGAAACCGACCTCGCCTTCGACGCAGTGCGCGAGCGCGTCGCGCCGCAAATCTGGGAAACCGAGCACCGCGCGTTCGTCGAAGAGCCCTGGCCGACGCGTTCGTTGCTGCGCATGCACCTGATGCAGTACAGCAACTATCGTTTGCAACACACCCTGACCAACCCGCTCGCCAGCGTTTAACCGAGGCCGACTCATGTCCCATGCAGGTGCCATCCAGGGTTCACGTGTACGAATCCTGATTTATCTTCTGTTCGCGATCCAGCTGGTGTCGATGGGCGCGATGGAAATGAGCGGGCCGTTCTGGCCTGTCCACCTGCGTGGGCTGACCGACTCCGAAACGGTTTTCAGCTTCGCCAGCATCGCCGTGTATGTCGGGCCGATGCTGGGGATTATTCTGACCAGTGCCTTCTGGGGCCGCATCGGTGACCGCTACGGTCACAAGCTGATGATGATCCGTGCGCTCGCCGGGTTGTCATTGACCCAGTTGGGACTGGCCCTGTTCAGTGATATCTGGGCCATTCTGATTCTGCGGTTTCTGCAAGGCGCTTTCGCCGGTTACATCGCCCCGGCGCAGGCGTATGGCGTCAGTATCGAAGCGCCGTCGCGACGGGCGCGCCTTTTCGCGATCCTGCAGATTTCGACCAACGTCGGCTCGCTGCTGGGGGCCGTGGTCGGCGGGCTGATCCTCGATTACGCGACATTCTTCTGGATCAACATCATCGCTTCGGCACTGTGCGCGGTGTGTACGGTGATCGCCGCAGTGACGCTGCCGGACGTGCCACCGGTGAAAAAGGCCGTGGTCAGCGAAACCGCCACGCCCGCAAGCCGCGCCAGTCTCTGGCAAGGCTCGCCGTTGCTCTCGCTGCTCGGCGTGATGGGCATTCTGCTGCTCGCGCGCATGCTGCCGCAGACGTCGTTTTCGCTGTACGTGAGTTCGGTGTTCGAGGTGAGCAATTCGGTGGTCGGCCTGTGTTACGGCTTGCTCGCGCTGGGCTTCATTTTGTCGGCCACAGCGTGGTCACGCTATTTCGAACACCGTGGTCAGCAGGACACTTTGCAGCGCATGACCTACGTGGTGATCGGCTGCATCGCACTGACCGCAGTGGCGGGCGTCACGCGTAATCCGCTGGTGTTTGTCGTGGCGTATTTCATTTGGGGCGTGTTGCTGGGCGCGACGACGCCGGTGCTGATGGCGCTGATCTCGAAAACCGCCGACAGCTCGCAGCAGGGTCATGTCCTGGGCATCGCGCAGGGCACCGCGCAATTCGCCTCGATTGCCGGGATATCGGCTGGCGGCCTGCTCAGTCAGGTCTACGGTCTGCAGTACACCTACCTGTTCGTGTGCCTGGCCTATGGGGTCGCGCTGATCCCGATTGTCGCCCTGCGTTACTGGCCGGCGGCGATGCAACCGAGCGCCGCACCGCCCGCGGACTGATCAAGGAGTGATGTCTTGAATATTGAACAACTGCGCGCCGACACTCCCGCCGTCGCGCAACTGATCCACTTCAACAATGCCGGCGCGGCGCTGATGCCGACGCCGGTGATCGAGGCCGTGACCCGGCATATCCAGCTCGAAGCCAGCCTTGGCGGCTATGAAGCCGCCGGGCAGCAAGCGGCCGGGATCGAACAGGTCTACGGATCGATCGGGCGCTTGCTCAACGCCGCGCCGGATGAAATCGCGGTGATCGAGAACGCCACCCGGGCCTGGGACATGGCCTTCTATTCCTTGCCGTTGCAACGCGGCGATGTGCTGCTGACGTCGGCCACCGAATACGCCGGCAACTACATTCCGTATCTGCAACTGAAACAGCAGCGCGGCATCGAGATTCGCATCATTGCCAACGATGAACACGGGCAGGTCTCGTTGCCGGCGTTGCAGACGATGCTCGAGGACGAGCGCGTGGCGCTGATCTCGCTGCCGGTCATCGCCACCAACGGCGGGCCAGTGCAGCCGATCGAACAGATCGGCGCCCTGGCCCGTGCGGCCGGCGTGCTGTATCTGCTCGATGCCTGCCAGGGCGCCGGGCAGATGCCGCTGGATGTGCAGAAGATCGGCTGCCACATGCTCACCGCCACCAGCCGCAAATACTTGCGCGGGCCACGGGGTATGGGTTTTTTGTACATCGAAAAAGCGCTGTGCCAGAACCTTGAACCGGTGTTTCTCGATCTGCACGCGGCGTCGTTGCAAAACGCCGACAGCTATACGGTCCGCGCCGATGCCCGGCGTTTCGAAAACTGGGAATGCAATGTCGCGGCAAAACTCGGCCTTGGTGCGGCGGTGGAGTACGCACTGGCGCAAGGCATTGAGCCGATGTGGCTGCGCATTCAGCAACTGGCCGATCATCTGCGCCAGCACCTGGCGCAGATCCCCGGTTTCACGCTGCAGGATCCGAGCATGAACAGGTCCGGTATCGTCACCTTCAGTCATCGTCACCACAGCGCCGCGCAGGTGCAACAGTGGCTGGCCGGGCGGGACAAGCGCATCAATGTCAGCACTTCGACGTTTCGCTCGACCCTGCTGGACATGCAGCACCGGGACTTGCTGGAAGTCAGCCGCGCCTCGCTGCATGCCTACAACACCGAAGCGGAAATCGACGCGATGATCGCCGCGTTGCGCGCTTTGCCGAAGCTTTGAAAGCGCAGGCCAATCGGCGCTTGCGTCGCACAGGCGTTGTAAACTAGCATTGGGAATACTTCTCAATTGCATGAAAATCTGCAGCCATGAGCCAAACCCTTCCCGCGAATAACGACCAGCACCTGCGCGCGATCGAAGCCCTGTACAGCGGCCATCACGGCTGGCTGTATGCGACGCTGAGAAAAAAACTGGGTAACGCCATGGATGCGGCGGATCTGGCGCAGGACACCTTCACGCGCATCCTCGCCTCCCAGGTCACGGTGATCGAGCAGCCGCGCGCCTACCTCAGCTGCGTGGCCAAGGGCATTCTGGTCAACTGGTATCAGCGCAAAGCGCTCGAACGTGCCTATCTGGAGGCGCTCGCGCAGTTGCCTGCGCCCGAGGTGCCGTCGCCAGAATCGCGTTTCATGGTGCTGGAAACCCTGCATGAGATCGACGCGATGCTCGACGCCCTGCCACCGCTGGTCAAACGTGCGTTCCTGCTGTCGCAGATCAGCGGTTTGAAGTACGACGACATTGCCGTGCAACTGGGCGTGTCGTTGATCACGGTCAAGCGCTACATGAAGCAAGCCTTCGTGCAATGCCTGTTGCTGGTGGAGTGAATGTTCGCCCGGCGCAGTGAAGCGCAACCCGCTCCTCAGGCATTGGAAGAAGCCGCGGATTGGCTGATGCGCATGAGCGAGCGCGAGCTCAGCGACCGCGAACGCGGCGAATGGGAGTTGTGGAAAGCCAGCAGCCCCGAGCGCACGCGCGCGCCTGGGCCCGTGCGCAATTGTTGCAGGGCAAACTCGGCGGCCTGCCGCCGTCCTTGGCCATGTCGGCCCTCGATCGGCCGAGCAGCCCGGAACGCCGCGCAGCGATAGGCAAACTGGCGCTGCTGCTGGCGTTGGCCCCGGCGGGCTGGGGTGGCTGGAAGCTGGCGCAGACCCAGCAATGGTCAGCCGATTACCGCACATCCGTTGGCCAACAACGCGAATTGACCCTGGCCGACGGCTCAAAAATCATCCTCAACACCGATTCCGCCATCGACGTGCTGTTTGATGCCAGTCAGCGCCTGATCCACCTGCGCGAAGGTGAAATACTGGTGCAGACCGCAGCGGACATTGCAGCCATGGCGCGGCCCTTTGTGGTCACCACCCGCCAAGGCCGGATGCAGGCGCTGGGCACGCGGTTTACCGTGCGCGCGCTGTCTCCACAGACGCACCTCGCGGTACTGGAAGGCGCGGTGAAAGTCGAACTCGCGGAGAACCGCCAGCACACGCCACTGATCGTCAACGCCGGGCAACGCACCGATTTCTCCTCTTCGACCTTTGGCGCGCTCGGTGCGACCGACCGTTACGCCGGTGCCTGGAGCCAAGGCATGCTGATGGCCGACAAGATGCGCCTCGCCGATTTCGTCGCTGAACTGACGCGCTATCGTCGCGGTTTCATCCGTCTCGATCCGGCGATTGCCGACTTGCGCATTTCCGGTGCGTACCCGATCGGCGACAGCCAGCGCACCTTGAACATGCTCGCGCAAACCTACCCGATTCTGGTCAGCGGCCACTTGAATGGCTACTGGGTCATGCTCTCCCGCGCCTGAGCGGAAAAATAGTTGCCGCCGTGCTGATACTTTTTCCGCGCTCGACTGGCTATGGGGGAGATGCATTTTTTCGTCCTGTTCATAGGCTCATCCATCCATGCCCGCTGCACGCCTCCTGCGCCCGGATCGTCCGTTCAAACCCGCTATTCGCAGTGCGTTGCTGAGCCTGGTCCTGATCGCTGTCGCCTGCCCGCTGGCCATCGCCGGCGAGCCGGCGCAACTGGACACGCTCGCCCTGCGTGTCTACGACATCCCGGCCGGGCCGCTCGGTGCGACCCTGTCGAGCTTTGCCGTGGACGCCGGCATTGCCCTGTCGTTCCAGCCAGCGCTGACCGACGGCTTGAGCAGCCCGGCGCTGAGCGGCCGCTACTCGACCCAGGAAGCGGTCAATCGCCTGTTGGCCGGCAGTGGTCTGGACATGGTGCGGCGCAGCGACGGCAGTTACACGCTGGTTGCGCGCCGGGTCACGCTGGATGAAACGGCGGTGATCGGCACCGACCGGCGCAGCGACGCGCTACCGGCGGTGTATGCCGGCGGCCAGGTCGCCAGTGGCGGACGACTGGGCCTGCTCGGCAACACCGACGTGATGGACGCGCCGTTCAGTGTCAGCACCTACACCTCGGCGCTGATCAAGGATCAACAGGCCGTTACCGTTGGCGATGTGCTGGAACGCGACTCCTCGGTGCGCTCCACCGGGCAGACCGGCGGCATCGTCGACTCGTTTTTCATTCGTGGCTTTCCGGTGGGCGAAGGCAATCTCGGTGAACTGGCGTTCGATGGCGTCTACGGCGTCGCGCCGAACTACCGGGTCTTCACCGAATACGCCGAGCGCATCGAACTGGTCAAAGGGCCCGGCGCCCTGCTCTACGGCATGTCCCCTAACAATGCGGTGGGCGGCGTGATCAACGTGGTGCCGAAACGTTCGCTCGACGAAGACCTGAGTCGTTTCACCGCCAGTTACGCGATGAATGCGCAGCTCGGCGGGCATGTCGATGTCAGTCGGCGTTTCGGTGAAGAACGGCGCTTTGGCGTGCGCATCAATGGCAGCACGCAACTGGGCGACACGGCGATCGACAAGCAGTCGCGCCAGGTCAACATCGGCGCGATCGCCCTCGATTATCAAGGCGAGCGCCTGCGCACCAGCTTCGACTGGTTGCAGCAGAAAGAACGCTTCGATGCCGCCTCGCGGCCGTTTCTGATTGCCCCGGGCGTGGACATTCCCTCCGCCGCCAACGGCCGAACCAGCGTGAGCCAGGACTGGGGCTGGTCGAAAACCCGTGACACTTCGGCGCTGCTCAGCGGCGAATACGACCTCAGCGATGCGCTGACGGTGTTCGCCCATGCCGGCGGCGGCAAATCGGCGGTGGCGCGCATGTCCGACCAGACCCCGACCATCATCAACCCGGCAGGCGACACGTCTTCGACGCCCGGTTATTACAAATTCGAGGTCAAGCGCTACACCGTCGACACCGGTGCGCGGCTGCGTTTCGACACCGGGCCGGTCAGCCATCGCACCGCGGTGCAGGTCAGCCGTTATCGTGACGTGTTGTCACGAGGAATCATTTCTGCCGCGCCGATCCTGTCGAACATCTATCACCCGGTGGATCGACCCGAACCCTACATTCCGGAACCGGCCACGCCGAAAGTCTCCGAGAGCGAACTGACCGGCGTGGCCCTCGCCGACACCCTGTCGATCCTCGACGACCGCGCCCAGGTGACCCTCGGCGTGCGCCAGCAGAACATCAAATCGGACAATTACAACGCCAGCGGCGTGGTCACCACCTCCTACGACGAAAGCCGCACTACGCCGCTGTTCGGTGCGGTCATCAAGCCCTGGGATCACGTCGCGCTCTACTACAACTACATCGAAGGCCTGAGCAAGGGCGACATCGCGCCCTCCACCGCCAGCAATGCGGGGGAGATCTTCGCACCGTATGTTTCGCGCCAGCATGAAGTCGGGGTCAAGGCCGACTACGGCAGCTTCACCTCGACCCTGAGCCTGTTCCAGATCACCAAGCCCAGCGGCGAACTGGCCGCCGGGGTGTTTTCGGTGCAAGGCGAGCAGCGCAACCGCGGCCTCGAGCTGAACGTGTTTGGCGAAGTGACGCCGGGCACGCGGTTGCTCGGTGGCGTGACCCTGCTGGACGCCGAACTGACGAAAACTGCCGTGGCCGGCAATCGCGGCAACAAGCCGGTCGGCGTGCCGTCGGTGCAGGCCAACCTCTGGGCCGAATGGGACACCTCGTGGCTTGAAGGGCTGACCCTGACCGGTGGCGCCATCCACACCGGCAGCCAGTACGTGAATCAGGCCAACACGCAAAAACTCGATGACTGGACCCGCTTCGATGTCGGTGCACGTTACACCACGCGCATCGATGAGCGGCCGACCACGTTCCGCGCCACGGTGCAGAACGTATTCGATCGGGAGTACTGGTCGGGCGTTGCCTCTTACGGCGCGTTCTCCCAGGGCTCACCGCGCACTTTATTACTGTCGGCGACTGTCGATTTCTGAAACGTTCAGCGTGGCGGCGGCAGGCGCCGTGGGCCGCGCTGACTTTGGCAAAGGTTGGACCATGGCGATTTTTGATCGACGCAACCAGGCGGTTGCTGCGCTGTTACTGGCAGGCCTGTTGAGCCTGTTTTCCCTGGCGCCGCGCAATGCTGACGCCGCTGACAGCGACACCGCACGCACCGAAGTCACTGACCTGCTGGGGCGCAAGGTCAAGGTGCATCTGCCGGTCAGACGGGTGATTCTCGGCGAAGGCCGGCAGCTGTATCTGGTCGCCGCACTTGATACACAGAACCCGATCGAACGCATCGTCGGCTGGCGCAAGGACCTGATCCAGTCTGACCCGGACACCTACAACGCGTACCTGCGCAAATTCCCCGCCATCGCGAAAATTCCCACTTTCGGCGGCTTTGAAGACGGCACCTTCGATATCGAGCAGGCCATCTCGCAACGCCCGGACGTGATCATCCTCAACATCGAGGCGCAGCACGCCACCGAGGATGCGCGTTACATCGAAAAGCTCGACGCCCTCGGCATTCCGGTGGTGTACGTCGACTTTCGCAACAACCCGATGCAGAACACCGAGCCGACCATGCGCCTGTTCGGTCAGTTGTTCGGCAAGGAGCAACGGGCCGAAGCGTTCATCGATTTTCGCAACCAGCAGATTCATCGCGTCACCGACGTCATTGAAAAGCAGCACCCGCCTCGCCCGAGCGTGTTCATCGAGCGCATCGGCGGCTACACCGATGATTGCTGCCTGAGTTTCGGCAACGAAAACTTCGGCCTGTTCGTCGACATGGCCGGCGGCAACAACGTCGCGCGCGGCATCATTCCGACTACGTTCGGCCAGTTGAATCCCGAGCAAGTCATCGTCGCCAATCCGGCACACGTAGTGGTCACCAGCGCCAACTGGGAAGCGTTTGCCCCCGGTGGTCACTGGGTCGGTGTCGGCCCCGGCGCGGACATGGCGCAGGCGCGAAAAAAACTCGCCTGGTACACCCAACGCCCTGCCTACGCCGGCATCAAGGCTCAGGAGCACCAAGCCTTCCACGCAATCTGGCACCAGTTCTACAACAGCCCCTACCAGTTCGTGGCCATCCAGCAATTGGCCAAATGGTTTCACCCCGACCTGTTCGCCGATCTCGATCCGGATGCGGCGTTCCGCGAACTGCATGAACGCTTCCTGCCGGTGCCGTACGAATCGGGCTACTTCATCAGCCTGGGCGAAACCGAGGTCAAGCCATGAGCTCAATGACCGACACCGTGGAAGTCCAGCGCGAAACCTATCGCCGCCTGGTCCTGCGCAAGCGCCTGATCCTCGCCGGGCTGGTGTTTTTACTGCTGTGCAGCGTCCTGCTCGATCTGGCGCTCGGGCCGGCCAGCTACAGCCTCGGCGAAGTGATCGGTGCGCTGTTTTCACCGGACAGCGCCTCGCCGCAAGTGCGCGTGGTGATGTGGGACATTCGCCTGCCCGTGGCGTTGATGGCGGTGGCCGTCGGCGCGGCGTTGTCGCTGGCCGGCGCGCAGATGCAGACGATCCTCAACAATCCGCTGGCCAGCCCGTTCACCCTGGGCATTTCTGCCGCCGCCAGTTTCGGCGCTGCGCTGGGCCTGGCCTTCGGTGTCGCGCTGTTTCCGCTGGCCGCGCAATTCATGGTGCCGCTCAATGCGTTCATCATGGCCATGCTATCGGCGCTGTTGATTCACTTTCTGAGCATGCGCCGCGGGGTTACCGCCGAGACCATTGTTCTGCTCGGCATTGCCCTGGTCTTCACCTTCAACGCGCTGCTGGCGCTGGTGCAGTTTTTTGCCACCGAGCAAGCCGTCGCCGCCGTGGTGTTCTGGACCATGGGCAGCCTGACCAAAGCCACCTGGCCAAAACTTGGCATCATTTGCCTGGTGATCCTCATCACCCTGCCGATTTTCGCCCGCCGCGCCTGGGCCTTGACCGCCCTGCGCCTGGGCGATGACAAGGCGGCGAGTTTCGGCATCAATGTGCGCAGCCTGCGCTTTCAGACATTGATCATGGTCAGTCTGCTCGCCTCGTTTCCCGTGGCGTTCGTCGGCACCATCGGCTTTATCGGCCTGGTCGGCCCGCACATCGCCCGCATGCTGATCGGCGAGGACCAGCGCTTCTTTCTGCCGGCCTCGCTGCTCACGGGGGCGCTGATCCTGTCGGCCAGTTCGGTGGTCAGCAAGACCCTGATTCCCGGCGCGATTTTCCCGATCGGCGTGGTCACCTCGCTGATCGGCGTGCCGTTCTTCATTTCACTGATTCTCGGCGGGAAGAAAAACTCATGGTGAAGCTGCAGCTGGACAATCTGGGCGCCCGCTATGGCCAGCGCGAGATCATCCGCGGCGTCTCCACCGCGCCGTTTCTGGGCGGTCAGGTGGTGGCGGTGGTCGGGCCGAACGCGGCCGGCAAATCGACGCTGTTCAAGCGCATGGCGGGACTGATCGACGGCCCCGGCCAAGTGATCCTGCAGGACTCGAAAAAAGGCCCGACGGGAATCAGCTACATGCCCCAGGGCCTGAACGCCAGCGCCCGTCTGACCGTGTACGAATCAGTGCTGCTGGCGCGCAAGCAACTGACGCCGGGCTGGGTTGTGCATGACGACGAGCTGAAACTGGTCGACGACATTCTCGCGGCGCTGGGCATCACCGCCCTGTCATTTCGCAACCTCGGTGAACTCAGTGGCGGGCAGCAGCAACTGGTATCCATCGCGCAGACGCTGGTACGCGAGCCGGAAATCATGCTGATGGACGAACCGACCAGCGCCCTCGACATGCATCGGCAAGTGCAGGTGCTGAACTTCATGCGCAGCCTGGCGCGGCAACGCGAGGTGATCGTGTTCATCGCGATTCATGATCTGAATCAGGCGTTGCGGTTTGCCGATCAGGTGCTGGTCATCGCTGATGGCACCACCCAGGGCAGCGGCCCGAGCAGTGAGGTGATCACCGAACAGATGCTGCGCAGCGTGTACAAGGTCGAAGCACGGATCGAACAGTGCAGCCGCGGGCTGCACCATATTCTGATCGACGATATCGTCTGAGGCGCAGCGCTCAGGGATCGACCTGGGCCATCAGCTCCGGCACCGATTCCGGCCGGCGCGCGTAACGCTGGGCCAGCACTGCGCAGACCATCAGCTGGATCTGATGGAACAGCATCAGCGGCAGGATCAGCACGCCGATGGTGCTGCCCGCGAACAGTACCTGCGCCATCGGCACGCCGGTGGCCAGGCTCTTTTTCGAACCGCAGAACAGAATGGTGATGCGGTCCTCCTGATTGAAGCCAAATGCTTTGCCGAGCAGGATCGACGCCAGCAGCACCAGCGCCAGCAGGATGCAGCAGACCACGATCAGCCCGAGCAATTCGAACAGCGGAATCTGCTGCCAGATGCCCTCGTTGACCGCCTCGCTGAACGCGCCGTAGACCACCAGCAGAATCGAACCCTGATCGACGAACTTCAGCCAGTTCTTGTTGCGCCCGACCCAGGCGCCGATCCAGCGCCGGGCGATCTGCCCGGCAATGAATGGCAGCAGCAACTGCACGCTGATTTTCATGATGGCATCGAGCGTCGAACCACCATCACCGTGGACGTTGAGCAACAGCGTGACCAGCAACGGCGTCAGGAAAATCCCGAACAGACTCGACGCCGCCGCGCTGCAGATCGCCGCCGGAATATTGCCCCGCGCCAGCGACGTGAAGGCAATCGCCGATTGCACCGTCGCGGGCAACGCGCACAGATACAGCATGCCCATGTACAGCTTGTCGCCAATCAACGGTGACAGCACAGGCTTGAGCGCCAGCCCCAATAGTGGAAACAGCACGAAGGTCAGACCGAACACCAGCAAATGCAGGCGCCAGTGGCCGGCACCGGCGATGATCGACTCGCGGGACAGTTTGGCGCCGTGCAGGAAAAACAGCAGCGCGATGGCGAGATTGGTCAGCCAGCCGAAACCGACCGCGACCTGGCCGCTGGCCGGCAGAAAACTCGCCAGCAGGACCACGCCGATCAACGTCAGGGTGAAGTTATCGGGTAAAAAACGGGGGCGCGTCATGATATTCATCCGGGGGTTGCCAGTGCTTGCCGACGACTCTAACGTGACTGGCAATTACCGACTAACGCCGAAGAGCCGCAAGATGCCGCCTAAAGGACAGACCAACAGCGTTCGCCGCAGTATTCCCGGGTTGCCCAGCCTGCCGCGGCCGCTGTACGGCAGAACCGAATCGCTGCCCAATCGCGCGCTGACCCGCCGCCACAGTCACCCGTGGGTGCAGTTGTCCTACGCGATTCAAGGCGTGCTCGAAGTGCAGACCAGCGCCGGGCGTTTCGTCGCGCCGCCCGAGCGCGCGGTGTGGATTCCCGCCGGTGTACCGCATCGGGTTTTCAGCACGCCACACACGGAAATGCGCAGCCTGTACATTGATTGCAGCGTTTCGGCCTGGGCCGCCGGGCACTGCCATGTGTTGGCCGTCAGCGATCTGCTGCGCGAACTGATCCGTGCGTTCAGCCAGGTGCCGGTCGAATACGACGAGAACGGCGCCCACGGGCGTCTGGCGCAAGTGATCCTCGATCAACTGGCCGAGGCGGCGCCAATCGATCTGATGCTGCCGCTGCCACAAGACCCGCGCTTGAAGCAGATCTACCAGAGCCTCGAACAGCACCCGGAACAACAAACCACGCTCAGTCACTGGAGCGCGCAGTTCGGCATCACCGAAAAAACCCTCACCCGCCTGTTCCTGCGCGACACCGGCCTGACCTTTCGCGCCTGGCGCCAACGCCTGCGCCTGCTCGGCGCGCTGACGCCACTGGAAAAAGGCGGACGGGTGACCGATGTTGCGCTGGCGTGCGGGTATGACTCAACGTCGGCGTTCATTGCGGCGTTTCGGCAGCAGTTTGGGCAGACGCCGGGGGAGTTTTTTCGTTGATTAGCGCCGGGTGGGTTTCTTTATCACGCATTATGTACCGGATACATATTTCAGGAAAGTTAACAACTGTCAGACCTGACAGTTGCACAAGCACGGAGCACGAGTAGTATTTTATTGTCGTTGGCGAATAAACGTTTGGTCGAACGGCATAAACCATACTCCATGAGATCCATGCCATGAATGACATTAAATTATCTCAACTTGCTCTTGATACCAACCTCAAACCTGTCCCAATTAAAGGTAAACCAGTAACGCAAGAGCAGTATTACAAGGCGACGTTTTCACCTGCTTTTCCATATATTGAAAACTTTCAACCTAATCAGTTTCTCTATCAATCCTTCACAAAAGAGACGATGAGCATCATTGGCCGGTACCACGTCGGCGACGTTTTTTACCAGATCGGATTCGTTCTACCCTACAACTTCCAAACAAAAATTTACGATATTGAAGATTGGGGCGATGGCAAGGTCAGCTCTAATGTTGTGGCAAATGGTGCAATATCCGCCGGGAAAAATGGCAAGATAGATATTACTCGAGAAGGGAAAACAGTACGAGCAAGCTTCCATTTTGAAATAGATCGGGGCGGTGTTGTATATGAGGTACAAAACGGGAAATTTTCTTTAGTTGAAACTGGAGGCTTATAATCCACACCGAAATCTGGGGGCCAAACTGAAACGAATATTTCGTAGTGTTTGGCACACTCAGCGCTTCATAAACTCCGTCAACTTGCATGTGAATTTGTTGCTTTGGCCCCGGTTTAGGTTACGTCCTTTATATAACTTCGATTTTTCCGAACTATTCCCCAAAAATAAACGATTTTTCCCGCGCATAAATCCGTCGTTAGCATGGCCCTGTCTGACCTCAAGCCCATCGACAGGGAGCGTGACATGCCAGCGACCAACCTTAATATCGGCGAACCGTGGATGTGGGGCGCCTTCATCGTTTTTGTGCTGGCGATGCTGGCACTCGACCTGTTCGTGTTTGGCGGGCGCAAGGCGCATCGAGTGTCAGTGCGTGAAGCGCTGGCCTGGGTGATTGCCTGGTGTCTGCTGGCGCTGAGCTTCGCCGGTTTGCTCTGGTGGTATCTGCACGGCGAATTCGGCGGCGAGATCGCCCGGCAGAAAACCCTCGAATTTCTCACCGGTTATTTGATCGAGCAATCGCTGTCGATCGATAACATGTTCGTCTTCGTGATGATCTTCAGCTACTTCGCCGTGCCACCGGAATTGCAGCGACGAGTGCTGTTGTACGGTGTCCTCGGGGCGATCGTGATGCGCGCAGTGATGATCTTCGCCGGGGTGTGGCTGGTGTCGCAGTTCGAATGGCTGCTGTATGCGTTCGGGGTGTTCCTGATCATCACCGGGATCAAGATGCTGGTGTTTGCCGAGCAGCAACCGGACCTGGAAAAAAACCCGCTGCTGCGCTGGGTCCGTAGCCATATGCGCATCACCAGTGGCTTTCACGGCGAACGTTTTTTTATCGTGCAGAACGGTGTGCGCTGGGCGACGCCGATGTTTCTGGTGCTGGTGCTGATCGAGGCCAGTGACCTGATGTTCGCGGTCGACAGCATCCCGGCCATTTTCGCGGTGACCACCGACCCGTTCATTGTCTTCACGTCGAATATCTTCGCGATCATGGGCTTGCGCGCGCTGTACTTCCTGCTCGCGGACATGGCGGACCGCTTTCATCTGCTCAAGTACGGGCTGGCGATCGTGCTGGTGTTCATCGGCGGCAAGATGGTGCTGATGCCGTGGTTCCACATGCCGGTGGAGTGGTCGCTGGCGGTGGTGGGCGCGGTGATTCTGGGCTCGGTGTTGCTGAGCCTGGTGATGACGCGCGAGGGTGAACGCAGGACTGAATGACACAACACAAAAACCTTGTAGGAGTGAGCCTGCTCGCGATGGCGGTGGGTCATTGAACTGAATATTGGCTGACACACCGCTATCGCGAGCAGGCTCACTCCTACAGGGGAACGCTGTTATTTATCGGACTTGATGCTGGTCCATACACGGGTCCGCACGCGTTCGAGTTTCTGCGGCAACGGCTGAACCACGTAGAGCTTTTTCAGTGCCTCAGGGGTCGGCGTCAGGTTCGGGTTGTCGGTGATTTCCTTGTTGATCAACGCCAGCGAATCCTTGTTCGCGTTCGGGTAGCCGAGGAAATCACTGATTGGCGCAATCACCTTCGGGTCGAGCAAGTGGTTGAGGAATTCGTGGGCCTCGGTAACGTTCTTCGCGCTCTTCGGAATGGCGAAGGTGTCGAACCAGATCGGCGCGCCTTCCTTCGGCAAGCGCCAGTCGACCACCACACCATTGCCCGCCTCTTTGGCGCGGTTGCCGAACTGGTAGAAGCTGCCCGAGTAACCGATGGCCACGCAGATATCGCCGTTGGCGATGTCGGTCATGTACTTGGCCGAGTTGAAATAGGTCACGTACGGGCGAACCTTGAGCATCAGCGCTTTGGCTTTCTCATAATCGGCGGGATTCTGGCTGTTCGGGTCGAGGCCGAGATAGTGCAGCGCCAGCGGCAGGATTTCCGTCGGCGAATCGAGCATCGCCACGCCGCAGGATTTGAGCTTTTCCATGTTTTCCGGTTTGAACACCAGATCCCAGCTGTCCACCGGCGCGTTGTCGCCCAGCGCCGCTTTGACCTTGGCCGGGTTGAAACCGATCAACACGGTGCCAACCATGTAAGGCACGCCGTATTGGTTGCCGGGGTCATTCTTGCCCAACAGCTTCAACAGTTCCGGGTCTTGATGGCTCCAGTTCGGCAATTTCGACTTGTCGAGTTTCTGGAACACGCCGGCCTTGATCTGTGTTTCGAGGAACTGGTTCGAAGGCACCACCAGATCGTAACCGGAGTTACCGGTGAGCAACTTGGCTTCCAGCGATTCGTTAGTGTCGAAGGTGTCCCAGGTCACTTTGATGCCGTTTTGCGCGGCGAAATCCTTGGGCACGGCGGGCAGGATGTAATCAGCCCAGTTGTAGACGCGCAGTTCGCGTTGCTCGGCCTGGACGGCGCTGGCCAACAGCGTCAGCCCACACACAGTGGCACCCAGAATACGTTTCATCGTGACCATGGTTGTTCCCCAAAAACGGCGTGAGTTCGATGGTTTTTATGTTCTGTACACGGCAGTGACCGAAAGGGCGGCCAAGGGTAATAAGGTCGAGCGTTTCGTTGTGGCTTTGATTCTTGCCGAGAGCGCCAGGGGATCACAGTGGGGCATCGGCCAAAAGGGGATCGATATGGCCAATTTAGATGACCGCCGGGATGCGCAAACGACAATGCCCGGCACAGGCCGGGCATTGATTGAACAGCGGATCGACTTAAGCCGTATCAGTCACCTTAGTCGGTATACCCCAACTTCGCCGCCCTGCTCTGCTGCGTTTGGCCACGGGTCGCCAGGCAGTAATACAGCGGCACTGTAACTACCAGGCCGACCAGCCACGAAAGGTCAGCGCCCTCGACCAGATTGGCGTAAGGCCCGACGTACAGCGAGGTGTTGGCGAACGGCAACTGCACGATGATGCCGATGAAATAGGCAATGATTGCGTGCAGGTTGAAGCGACCGTAGATCCCGCCATCGGCGCGGAAGATTGAGCTGATGTCATAGCAGCCGCGCTTGATCAGGTAGAAGTCGATCAGGTTGATCGAGGCCCACGGCACCAGCACCAGCAACAGCGCCAGAATCAGCCCGATGAACTGCGAAATGAAATCCGCCGACGCCCCCAAAGCAACCACGCAGCAACCGGCGAGCACCACGCTCGACAACACCACGCGCACCTTGATGCTCGGCGTCCACTGGCTGGCGAAGGTCTGGATCGAGGTAATGATCGACAGCACCGCGCCGTACAGATTCAGCGCGTTATGGCTGATGATGTTGAGCAGAAACAGCACCATCAGGATTGGCCCCAACCAACCGGTCGACTGCTTGACCGCCGCCATCGCTTCGGTGCCTTCCGGGGTGGCCAGCACCGCAACGGCGCCGAAGGAGAACGACAGAATGGTGCCCAGCGTCGCGCCCAGATAGGTCGCCCAGAACGGCTTGGCGATACCGATATCGGCCGGCAGGTAGCGCGAATAATCGGACACGTACGGCGAGAAGCTTATCTGCCAGATGATCCCCAGCGATACCGTCGCCAGCCAGCCGGACAGATTGAAGCTGCCACGGGTGAAGAAGTCGACGGGCAAGTCATTGGCGAAGATGTAAATGAAGCCGGCAAGCAACGCGCCGCCCATCACCCAGGTACCGATGCGGTTCAGCGTGTGGATGAAGTTGTAGCCGATCACCCCGATCGCCGTGGCCGCCAGTGCGCCGATCAGAATGCTCAGCGGCGCCGGCACCGACGGCGCAATGCCGACGATCGATTTGCCCGCCAGGACAATGTTGGAAATGAAGAAACCGATGTAGATCAGCGCGGCGAAAAACACGATCAACAGCGCGCCATACCGGCCGAACTGGCCGCGACTCTGGACCATCTGCGGAATGCCCATGCGCGGGCCCTGGGCCGACGCCAGCGCAATCACCAAGCCGCCGATCATGTGCCCCAGCGCAATCGCCAGCAGCCCCCAGAACAAGTCAAGATTGAACACCTGAACCACCATGGCGCCGGTGACGATGGGCAGTGGCGCAATGTTGGTGCTGAACCAAAGGGTGAACAGGTCGCGGGCCTTCCCGTGGCGTTCCGCGAGTGGGACGTAATCGACCGTGTGATTCTCGATCAACGGATCTTGCCGGGACATCTGGGACATATGCATGAACTCGAGTTTGTCTGTTCTTATCTTTGTATGAAGCCAAACCGGGGGGACTCTTTGGTCGCCCCTCAGATGCAGACCATATTATGGTATTCCAAACTTTTCACAAGACTGATCCGTGATTTAACGCGCCATCTGATACGCCATCCTCGCCCAAAGCGCCGCCGGCAAACCAGCCGAAAGCCCCGTAAATATTGAGTTTCCGACGAACGTGGCACGTTTATCGGTTCAGCTTGAAAGGCCTTGCAAACGCAAAATTCTGGTATACCATCAGACCATCAAATAAATAAAAACCCGCTGCACACACTCGAGGAATGACCAATGATCGATGCTGCCATTTACAAACAAGTCATGGGCTCGTTCCCGTCCGGCGTCACTGTGATCACCACGCTCGACGATGACGGCCAGATCGTCGGCCTGACCGCCAGCGCCTTCAGCTCGCTGTCGATGGATCCGGCGCTGGTGCTGTTCTGCCCCAACTACAGCTCCGACTCCTACCCCGTGCTGATCAAGAACAAGCGCTTCGCCATTCACGTTCTGTCTGGCGGCCAGCAAAGCGAAGCCTACGCCTTCGCCCGTAAAGGCAAGGACAAGGCGCAAGGCATCGAGTGGACGTTGAGTGAACTGGGCAACCCGATCCTCGCCAATGCGACGGCAGTGATCGAGTGCGAACTGTGGCGCGAATACGAAGGTGGCGACCACGCGATCATGGTCGGCGCGGTGAAAAACCTGATCGTGCCCGCGCAAGTGGCCGGGCCGCTGGTGTATTGCCACGGCAAGATGGGGGCGTTGCCGGTGCTGGTTTGATCACAAGCGCTGATCAACACTCATCCCTGTGGGAGCTGGCTTGCCAGCGATGAGGCCAGTTCAGTCAATGACGCTTTGGCCGGGCTGACGCTATCGCTGGCAAGCCAGCTCCCACAGGTACGCGACCTTCAGTTAGTGTGTACGAAACCGGCTCACCAACTGATTCAACGTCTGCGACAGCGCCGTCAGATTCTGCGCATCCTCACGGGTCGAATCCGCCAGACTCGCCACCAACTGCGCATCACCATGAATCTGGCTGATGTGCCGATTGATATCCTCGGCCACCTGGTGCTGTTCCTCGGCCGCCGTGGCGATCTGCGTGTTCATGTCGCGGATCACGTCCACCGACTCACGAATCAATTCAAAACTCGCCCGCGCCTCGTTGATCGACACCACGGTTTCCTGCGACACCTCGAGGCTGGCATGCATCTGCTTGCCCATCTGATGGGTGCGCCGCGCCAGATTGCCCAGCAGTGCATCGATCTCGCCGGTTGAATCCGAAGTGCGCTTGGCCAATGCACGAACCTCATCGGCCACCACCGCGAAACCCCGCCCCTGCTCCCCCGCCCGCGCCGCTTCAATGGCGGCGTTGAGCGCGAGCAGGTTGGTCTGCTCGGCGATCGAGCGAATGGTGCCGAGGATCGACTGGATATCGTTGCTGTCCTGCTCCAGTTGCTGCATCGACTCGGCGCTGTGACCGATTTCCTCGCTCAGACGGCCGACATTGCTCACCGCCGCATCGATCTGCTGCTGCCCGGTGTGGGCCTGACGCTGGCCGTTGTCTGCCGAGTCTGCGGCCTGACTGCAGGAGCGTGCGACTTCATTGGAAGTGGCGACCATTTCGTGGAACGCGGTCGAGACCATGTCCACCGCCTCGCGCTGACGCGACGCGACTTCAGCCATCTCTGCCGAGACTTCCGTGGCGCTGCCGGAGCTGCTGTGGATCTGCCCCGCCGCCTGGCCGATGCGCTGGATCAAGGTGCGGATCGCTTCGAGAAACTGGTTGAACCAGCCGGCCAGTTGCGCCGTTTCGTCCTGCCCGCGCACTTCCAGGCGTGCGGTCAGATCGCCCTCGCCCTGGGCAATGCCTTCCAGACCACTGGCGACGCCGCGAATCGGTTTGACCATCAACCCGGCAAACCACGCCCCGGCCATGGCAAACAGCAGCGCGCAGACGACAGCGATGACACCGATGATCCACGTCAGCCGCGTGGCCCCGGCCATCACTTCACTGGCCTTGACCAACCCGACAAACCGCCAGGCCAGCGCCTCGGACGGCCAGACCAGCGCCATGTAGCGCTCACCGGCCAGTTCCACTTCCACCAAGCCTTTACTCGCCTCGGCCAGTTGCCGGTAGCCATCGCCCAGATCGGTGAGTTTCTTGAAGTTGTGCGCCGGGTCGCTCGGATTGACCAACACGGTGTTATTGGCCTCCATCAGCATCAGATAACCGCTCTCGCCGAGGCGGATCTGCTTGACCAGATCGGTCAGTTGCTTGAGCGAAACGTCGATATTGACCACGCCGGCATTGCTGCCCAACTGGTTGTTGAAGCTGCGCACGGTGCTGACCAGCACCACATCATCGGCCGCCCAGTAATAGGCTTCGGTGCGCAAGGTTTTGCCGGGATTGGCCATGGCGGTTTTGTACCAGGGCCGCGTGCGCGGGTCGTAATTGGCCAGTTGCGCATCGCCCGGCCAGAACAGGTAACCGCCCTGCTCGGTGCCCAGCGACAGATAGGTGTACGCCGGATGCGCCTTGGCCAGCCCGGCAAACAGCTTGAACAACTGTTGATCCTGCGGCCCCATGGGCACTTGCGCGGCATCGCTGCTCAGATAGCGTTTGAGGCTGCCGTCGATGCTCTGCAATTGCGGATGCTCGGCCAGATAAGCGACGTTCTGGCTGATCCCCTCAAAGAACAATTGCATCGCATTTTCGACCTGACGCACTTCGCGCCCGGTGCTGTCGACGAAATTGTCCCGCGCCCCATCGCGGACATTGAGAATGATCAGCGCCGCCACCAGCAACACAGGCAGACTGGCGATCACGGCGAATGCCATGGTCAGTTTTTGTTTGATGTTCATCTGTTGCGCCTTCCTTGTTCGAAGTGTCGGTCAGAAATATTTTGCGGATATCCCGTATTATGGTATACCAATATTCAATCAACCGACCAGCCGTCCTCGAAGGCGTGCCTGAATGGTGATAAAACTCGCGAGCGTCCCGCGCTCACGGCAGTTCGACAGGCCAGCACACGACCGGCCAATGACAAAAGACTCGAGGTAGCGTCATGAAATTTTCCCTGTTCATCCACATGGAACGCTGGGACGAAAGCGTCAGCCACCGCCAACTGTTCGAAGACCTCACCGAACTGACCCTGATGGCCGAGGCCGGCGGTTTCAGCACCGTGTGGATCGGCGAACACCACGCCATGGAATACACCATCTCGCCAAGCCCGATGCCGCTGCTGGCCTACCTCGCAGCGAAAACCACGACCATCCACCTCGGCGCTGGCACCATCATCGCGCCGTTCTGGCACCCACTGCGCGTCGCCGGCGAATGTGCCCTGCTCGACGTGATCAGCAACGGCCGCATGGAAGTTGGCCTCGCCCGTGGCGCCTATCAAGTCGAATTTGACCGTATGGCCGGCGGCATGCCCGCCTCCAGCGGTGGCCAGGCCCTGCGCGAAATGGTCCCGGTGGTCCGCGCCCTGTGGCAAGGCGACTACGCCCACGACGGCGATATCTGGAAATTCCCCACTTCAACCAGCGTGCCGAAGCCGATCCAGAAGCCCAACCCGCCGATGTGGATCGCCGCCCGCGACCCGGATTCGCACAACTTCGCCGTGGCCAACGGCTGCAACGTGATGGTCACGCCATTGATGAAAGGCGACGAAGAAGTCGTCGACCTGAAAAACAAATTCCAGAGCGCACTCGACAACAACCCCGACGTACCGCGTCCGCAACTGATGGTGCTGCGCCATACCCACGTGCACACCGCCGACGACCCGGACGGCTGGAAAGTCGGCGCGAAAGCGATCTCGCGTTTCTACCGCACCTTCGACGCGTGGTTCGGCAACAAGCAAACCCCGGTCAACGGTTTCCTCGCCCCGAGCCCGGAAGAGAAGTTTGCCGGACGTCCGGAGTTCGAACTGGAAAGCCTGCACAAGACCGCGATGATTGGTACACCGGAAGAGATCATTCCGCGGATCAAGTACTACCAGGAACTGGGCGTGGATGAGTTCAGTTTCTGGTGTGACAACAGCTTGCCGCATGCGGAGAAGAAGAAGTCGCTGGAGCTGTTTATCAAGCATGTGGTGCCGGCGTTTCGCTGACAGCATGTTGGCCTGACACTCAATAAAAAAGGGGCGAATTCATCGACATGAATTCGCCCCTTTTTTTGCTTAAGTCATCGTACAGAAACTAGCCCTGAAATGAGCCTTTCCGCGATCTGCGCAACTGCTTCAGATTGAAACGCAACTTGCGCATCCCGTGAGCAATGCGCGGAAACAGCAACGTCCAGCGAGGGTGCAAGGCCACACCGCAATCACGGCTGTCCTGGCGAGTCATCGAGGATATTTGCGCTGGCAGAGGCACACTGTATTTGATGCATTTGGTGATCAGTGCATCGACATTGCGCTCCATGAACTTCAGCGCAACATCGCGTCCGGCATTGAACGAGCGGATGTGTTTTTTCAACGCGGCCAAGGTGTCGCGATACGCCGCATAACTGCCCAGTACATACTCGACATCCTTACGACTTTGCGTCAGCGAACCGCTGCGGACCCGCTGAAAGTAATAGTCAGCCGCCGTCGCGAAAGTGGCCTGGCTGTGCAGATAAATGTTCATGCTGAACACGTGATCTTCATGAGCCCGCCCTTCCAGGCGCACGGCGAATCGCTCGCACACCGAACGCTTGAAAATGTACTGCCACGTCGCGGCGTGATATTTGCCGGACAAGATCAGATCTTCCAGCAAGTCGCGCCCGACATCGAACCAGCCATCGCGGCTAGCAGCGGTGTTGCGTCGCAACAGCTGTTTTTTGCCGTCCACTTCGGTGTAGGAACGCTTGGAGAAATAAAACAACTCCAGCGCCGCGTTGGCCAGGACCTGCTCCACCAGCGTCGCGAACAACTCGGGGCTGACCACATCGTCCGGGTCACAGAAAAACACGTACTCGCCACTCGCCAAGGCCAGACCATTACGCCGAGCCGCACCGACACCCTGATTGTCCTGGGTGACCACTTTGACTTCCGGGCGATGGCCAAAACCGGCTTCAATCACCGCCAGCGTGCCATCGGTCGAACCATCGTTGATCAAGATGATTTCATGCAGCGGCACGGGTTGATTGATCAGCGAATCGAGGGTTTCGGCGATGTAGGACTCAACGTTGTAGGTGGGGATGACGACGGAAATTCTTGGAACAGACACGGAGCTGAGTACCTGAAATGACTGAGTGAACGATGGCGTAGATTTGTGAGGCAAGGTTGAGGTGCGTAGAGCCTGTGAAGGCGCTCGGGCTTTTGTGACGAGTCACGAAGATGATGCCAATATGATGGCCATTCTACTCAGTGTTGTCTTCAGCGTCAAAGCGGTTTGGCCGTGTCGAGATGACGCGAAGCGCCCCACACTTCATCGACTTGTACTGCGTACGGCACTGTGCCAAGGGCCGCAAACACCAACGCATTGCGGGGTCAATTGCCAAGAGTAAGCTCAGTCGACAGTCCGCAAGACGTGAGCGTGAACCGTGGTTGCTGGCCAGCAATTTAGTACAGGGCGAGCGAGAAAACGGGGACAGACCACGTTTTGGAGTGCTTTCTAAACGTAGTCTGTCCCCATTTATCTTATCGAGTCATAAAGAAGAATCCGGATCGGCTTTCGTGCAAGCGCATCAAATTACACAAATGGCCGTAATCAGCTGCTGAGGTTCTTCTTCAAGCGGTACTCCCCAGCCAGAAACCTCAACCAAACCAAACTCTTCATCTGTTATAAACCAGCCTTCGCCCTTATCAAAGTCCAATGACGTGAATTTTTTCAAATCAGCAATATTGCTCCCCAATCTTATATTCGAAGTTAGCGATCCCTGGTAGACAAAAGCACTAGCCGCCTCACCGGGAAAACTAAAATCATAAACTTTAAGCGCGAAAACCTTATTACATTTCAGCATTACACTTAAAGCAGGAACACCAGATTTATTGGGATTGATAACACTATTATCATATAAATAAAATACATAACCACCTACGCCCTTTCGATTGTCGCACTTTGTCAACCTTAGGATCGGACCTTCTTCAAATTTATATAAGGTTTTTGCTTCGTCAATAGCATACATTGCCAGCCATTTTTCGAGATCAGGCACCGCTAGCCCTAGCGGCACTCCAGCAAGTGATTTCCCAGGCAATATGGTTGCGACCCAAGATATGAAAACATTACTCATTTTGGTACCCACTTGTTGGTAGCCGGGTTAAATAGCACTTCTTGCCCCTGAGGGTTCATGAAAAGCGTATCTTTGTCATAAATCGGCTCGTTCGGCCCTTTAAACTGAGGTCGATACGTATCAGGATCAACCACTTTAACTGAAGTATTATCACTATACGTGATTCTATAGTACTCACCTATGTGCGTTGATTTATTGACGCTATCAACGGTAGACGGACTATATTGGATTTCCTTAATACCTGTTGCACTCCCACTGATCTCGTAAACTTGAGCATTACCTGACGTTTTGCTCTTTGTCGACAAAGTAGCGGTTGCTCCGTCCATTGTAAGTGACTGTTTAATATCGTCAATCGATCGTCCCCAAACGCTGGATGGATTACCAATCATATCCCGCGGAATGCCCGCCTGTCCTGCGAGATCCTCTTTCAAACCTACGCGGGAAATGGCAGACGTGGCAGGAGGTATATCTTCACTCGGCCCTTTCGTGGACGTTGAATTTGGGAGGGAAGACTCCGTGTTATCAGCAATGCCAGTCTTAGTCGTTCCTTTGCTACCGCCCGGTTTACCACCGCCCGCGACATCTGCGGCTACGCCTGCAGCATCTGCCCAAAACGCGGCGCTTTCACCATCACGCTGAACCACAATCTCTCTGATGATCGTGTTTTGCGCAGTTTGGTTATTCTCCGTAATGATCCAGCCTACGTTTGCAGCTGCACCTATATCCCCACTGAGCCTGAGCTGCTCTGCCAGTTCGCGAATTTTTGGCTGATCGGCTAGGAGCTGATCCGAAAGCTGCTTGCAGGCAGTCAAGTTTTTCTGACAGACGCTACCCAACTCCGCATTTCGCTGCTCATCCAGATTGGCATAACGCTCTCGTACTTCTGCTTTGCACGTCTCGGATGCGCATTTTGCCTGCTCATCCAGCATTTCCACGATTTCGTGGTGCATAAGGTAGTTGTAATTAGTAGCGTCCTTCGCAATAGTCGCGCCCTCTTGAAGGTTACCGTCGCTTACGGCTGCCGCGGCGATACCCACTAGTTGGGAGGACATCGACAACAGGTTGCTGTCGTTCTTGACCAGCGTGGCCAACTGGGTAACCAGAGCCTCATTTGCACCCGCTGCCAATGCACCCGTTTTGAAATCGCCGCCTGCAGCTTCAGTCAGCAACCCTCCAACAACCGCGTGCAATGCGATTTTTTCGAGACTGCCGTCTTTCCAGCCCTGATTAGCAGCAAAATCGCCTACAGCATTGAATGCCGCCGCGTTCAGAGTACTCAACAGAGCGCCCGTCAACGCATTACCGAAATCCGCGTGCTGACCAAAAGCCGCGCCCAAAACAGTGGAAGTCGTGTTCTGCAGCAGCTGGTTACCGGCGAAACGGCCGATGCCTTCCAGACTGCTCAAGTCTGTCATGACTTGGCCGGTTATCGGATTTGTTGTGGTCTTGAGAATGCTGTCGAAGTAGCCCGCCGTCAGGCCAGCAGTTACTCCTGAAATAATATAGCCAGCCAGCGCATCAGAAGACGTTACGTCTTTGAATACAGCGCCAAGGTTGCCACCGTTATTGATAAAACTAGTGGCGGCATTTGTCGCTGCTCCGGTAGCTACAGCAGCATAAGATGCCGCCCAGAACGTGCCCATCCCACTCATCGCCGTCAAAGCTGCCGGTCCAACAACCGCAGCCATCACGATCGCAATGATCATTTGGGACGCCGGGCCAAGCCCCGAATTGTTGTACTTGAACGACTCGTGAATCTCTTTAACAAGCCGCCAATCGACATCCCCACGGGCCTCGGCTTCTTTCAACCACGCCAGTTGCGGGTCGGCCTTGACCATGCTGTCGATGGTCTGGCTGACGGACTGCTGGTTTACATCCTTGATGTCGATTTTCAAGCCATCGACGGCTTTGATCACGATGTTGCCCTTGGCAATCATCTGGGTCTGGCGCAGGGTTTCGTCAGTGTTGCCCTTGCCTTTGGAGGACACCCAAGCAGCGTTGTTGTCGGTCTTGGTATGGCTTTCGTTGTGAAGGTCTTTTACCGCTTCAAAAGTGATCGAGCCACCGCTGTCCAGGGTGATGTTGTTGCCACTTTCAAGCTTGGCAACCTGATAAAGCTGATCGCCGCCACTCTTGAGGGTCAGATCGCCGCCAGACTTGATCTCCGAGCCGACATACTTGTTATCGGTAACCTCGTCGTGCTGCATTTTCAGCTTGCCGAAGCCACCCTTTTTCTTCATGTCGTACAGCGAGTAATCGGTGTCCTGCAAAGCGAGAATCTGCAGGTTATCGCCCGCCACCAGATACGCTTCATCCCCCGCCGTCACCCGACTGGAAATCACACTCAGGTCCTTGCCCGCATCCAGCTTGACGTCGCCGCCCGCCGTGATGCCGGACATCACCTGAGTGACATGGTCCTCCTGGCGTTTCTCGTTTTTGTTTTTCGAGTCCGAATGTTCCTCGTCCGCCGCCGAGGTGATCACCAGATTCTCGGTCGCCTTCATCGACACATCACGCTTGGCATCGATCTCGCTGGCGATGACGTTGATGTCGCGTTTGGCGTCTGCCTTGAAATCTCGACCGGCGTCGATCTCGGCACCCAGTTGGGTGATATCGCTGGCATTTGCCCGCGAGCCCAGCGACGCGCTGTCGTTGACCTGCACCGACGCCACATTCACATCACGCCCGGCATCCAGCGTCATGTCCTGGCCGCTTTTCAGAACGCCGCCGATGACGTTGATGTCCTTCGCCGCTTTGATGGTCAGGTCATTCACGGCTTCGATGCGTGCTGCGTTGTCGGCAAAATCCTGATGACGAGTGACGGAGCCGTACTGGTCGTCCATCGAGGTGATGGTTCGCTCGTTGATCACATCGCCGGTGCGAGTGGTCAGGCTGACGTCCTTGCCGGTGATGATGCCGCCGGCCTTGTTGATGATGTTGTTGGTCGCCAGCAGATCGAGACGATTGCCCGCCTCGATCGAACCGCTGTTGATCAGGTCCTTGCCGGCTGTCGCGGACAGATTATTGGTAGCTTTCAGCGTGCCGACGTTGTCGAGGTTTTCCCCGGCGATCAGCGTCACGTCATTACCGGCAATCAGTGCCCCGGTCGGGCCGAGGCGGCCATTGGCTTGTGCCAGATACACCACCGGCACCAGCACTTTTTCGCCGTTTACTTCGTGCTCTTCGAGCCAGACGATGTCGTGGGTCAGCGCGGCGACTTGCTGCGACGTCAGGCCGACGCCGACCGACAGGTTGAGCGCGTCCTTGCTGGCGATGGCGTTGTTCATCAGGTACTTGAACATGCCCTCGTTGGAGGTCTGGCCGTCGAGGAAGGCCTGGCCGGTGCGGGCGGTGACGGCTTGCTGGATCAGGCGTTGTTCATAGAGGCCATCGCCCAGGCGCTTGGCGCTCTGGTCGGGGTCGTAGCCAAGTTTGTCGAGCAGGTAATCGGAGCTCATGAACGACTTGAGGTCGGTGAGTGCCGGGTTGGTTTCGATCAGGTATTTGTGCGGATTGGACGGTGCCTGGGTGTCGGGCAGGCCAGTCACGCGGGTGACCGGACGGGTGTCGATGGACTCCTTGGCGTCGTTGCCCCGGTCTTTCATGCCGGGGCCCGCCGAACTCTGCGGCAACTTGACGTCAATCTCGCTGGCAACGGCCTTCACCACGGTTGGCGTGCGGTGGAACGTATCGACGGCACGTGTGCTGTCGGAGACCGGAGCCGGGCCGTCGACGAACAGATTGCGTGGACCGCCAGCAGTGCCAGCGACCATATGATCCAGAGCGCTCACTGACTCAGTAGCGACCGTCCAGGTCGGCGTTGGCCCGATGTTGCCGGCGACAGCGTCGCTGCTGCCCTGCCCGCTCAAACGGAACAAACCGTTCTCGCCGGTCGGCAACGAGAACCCTGGCAGACTCAGCGGATTGACTTGCTGTTGAGCCAGGTCCGGCGGCAATTGACTGTTGATGCGCACCACCGTGGTGTTGCTGTTGCCGACGCTGGTGTCGGCGACTTTGTTGGTGCCGCCGCTGGCGCTGTAGTCCTGCTGGATAACGCTGTTTTCGATTTCTTTGGTGGCGTTGATCGAGACCTTGCCACCGGCCTGAATCACCGCGTTGCGTCCGGTGGTTGTGCCGGGCGCACCCGCGCCATCGACGCTCACTTCAACCGCGTCGCCCTTTTGGTACTGCGTCAGTTCGGTCGGTATGGCCATCAGGTTATTCGGGTCGTACAACGAGGGCGTCGACGTTTCGAAGCCGGCGCTGTAACCCGACATGGCCCGGCCATACTTGCGGCTACCTATGTTTTCGCCCGTCTCGGCGTCGACAATGACGATGCCGTTGCCCACGGTTTTAGCGATGGCTTTACGGATCAGGCCTTCCGGCGCAATCACGTAATACACAAACGGGAAATCAGGGTTGTTGCGCTGGTTGTACGGCATGATCACGTTGGCCATGAACTGCGCCGTGGTGCCCGTGCCCATTTCAAAGTTGTACTGACGGGTGACCTCGATGGTCCCGCTTTGGGTGCCGATGTTCTTCAGACTGACCGCGGTGATGTCGATGCCGCCGCCCGCCGCTATGGTGCTTTTGCTGTTGAGGAACGTACCGCCGTGGAAGACGAAGTCCTTGCCGACGTTAAGGACGGCAGATGCGCTGTTATCGGTGTCGATGAACTGGTACGTCTCGCGAGTCGCAAGAAAGTTGTTGAACGTGCCGCCGACGCAGTCACCGCAACTGGCCGCGATGAAGCCTGAAATCAACTTGCGTTCAGCCGACGCCGTTGGCCCTTCGGTACGGTTCTCGAACACATCGGCATCCAGCGTGAACCCGCCGCCGCTCTCCATCGAACCGGAAATGTTGTACACCCCCGCCGCGCGCGTGCCGCCGCTATAGCCGGCGATCACCACGTTGCCCAGACCGTAGAAATCACCGCTCTGGTTGGTCAGCGTGCCGACGTTGAGGGTCATGTCGTTGCCGCTGAAAATCAGTCCGCGGTCGTTCAGCAAGACCGGCGCCTTGACGATCAGGTTTTGCGCCGCACCGAGGGTGCCATGGTTGACGAGGCTGCCAGCGTTGACAGTCAGGTCTTCGCCGGACGTGATGCGACCAGCATTTAGCAGTTGCCCGTCAATCTGGATCGTCGACGTCGCACCTGCGGCAAAACTGCCGGCCGCGCCAAGGTTCAACGACGCCGCCGACAGATAGGTGTCGCGCAGGCTGGTCAAGCGCCCGTTGCCGCCATAGTGGCCGGACAAGCGCATGTCGATCGAACCGTCACTGGCGATCAAGCCATCGTTGGTCCAGTTGCTACCGCGGATCTGCAACGAATCCGAAGCCAGCAATTTGCCGCTGGCGGTCTGGCTGAACTCGCGCACGTTGACGTTGAGGCGCCCGGCCTGAATGACGTTGGAGTTGCTCCAGGTATCGGCGTTGAGTTCCAGCAGGCCACCGGTGACGATGCTGCCGCCGGCGCCGATGACATTGGCGGTGGAGATGTCGAACTTGCCGCGCCCGACGTGGTTGAGTTGCCCGCCGCCATTGAGGAAGCCGCCGAGGGCAAGGGTCATGTCGACGTTGGCGGTTTCCAGCACGCCGTTGCGGTTGTCGAGCAAACCGCCGATCTGGAACAGGGTCTTGCCAGTATTGCCCAGCGAACGCAGACGACCGTTCTGGTTGTCGACGCTGGCGGCCTTGACGGTCAGTTGAGTGGTGCTTTCGATGACGCCCGCGCCATTGCGCAGTGCGCCGCTGAGGCCGAAGTCGATGCGGTTGGCAGCGATCTGGCCACCGGCGTTTTCCAGGCTGGTGCCGCTGACGCTAAGCAGACCTTTGGAATAGAGCACGCCACTGCTGTTATCCAGCGCCGCCGTGGAAATGCCCAGATCTGCCGCTTGCGCGGAAATCCGCCCGCCGTTGTTGTTCAGGCCAGCCAGTGCCGAGAGGGTCAGGCTCTGCGCCTGAATGACGCCGCCCTGACGATTGTTGTTGAGGTCGAAGCCGTTGCGTAGCACGCCCACGGTGCGCGCTTCCAATGCGCCTTGGATGCTCGCCAGGGTACCGCCACGGTTATCGATGTTGGCCGCTTTGACCAGGACATTGCCGTTCTGGGCGATGACCTTGCCGCTCTGGTTGTCGAAGTCGCCGCTGACGTCGAGGGTCAGTGCGCTTTCACTCTGGATCGAGCCTTTGGCGTTGCCCAGGCTGGCCGCCGTCAGCTGCACATCGGCGTTCTTGCTGTAGATCAGACCGTCGCCACTGTTGTTGACGACGCCAGTCGCGCTGAGCTGCAACCGGTCATTGGCAGCGATCGTGCCCTTGTTGCTGTTGTCCAGCGAACCGGTGCGAACCTCCAGGTTTTTCTGGCTGGCGATCTGGCCGTTCTGGTTGCGCAGATCGGTCACGCCCTTGATCAGCATCGGTCCTGCGGCGGCGAGTTTGCCGGAGGTGTTGTTCAGCTCACCGCTCAGGTTGAGGGTGATCGCCGCATTGCTGGCGACCTGTCCGCCTTGGTTGTCGAGCCGGGTAGCGGTGGCGTTGAATGCCTGCTCGGCATTGATGATCCCGCCGGCATTGCTGAACGCCGTGCTGACGATGTCCAGCGCCGCGCCACTGGAAATCAGGCCACCGAGGTTGTTGTTCAGCCCGCCGCTGAGCGTCAGGGTCTGCCCGGCTGCGCTACTGAGGTTGCCTTTGTCACTGTTGTCGAGTGAGCTGGCCTTGATGTTCAGATCGCCCTGCGCGACCACGGCGCCGGCGTTGCTGTTGAGCAGCGCGTCCTTGAGATCGACCGATACATCGGCGAACTTGCTCGAGAGCGTGCCGCCGTTGCGGTTGTCCAGGCTGTCGCCATTGACGATGAGGCCTTGCCAGCCCGACAGCAGGCCTTTCTGGTTGATCAGAGTAGTGCCGTGCAGCAGCAGTTTTTCGCCGCTGATGATTTTGCCCGAGGTGTTGTTGACCGCTTGGGCGATCAGATCGAAACCGAGGTTGCTGGAGATCTCGCCACTCTGGTTGTTCAGGTCGCGCAGACGCTTGAGGGTCAGCGGACCTTTGGCGGTGAGCCAGCCGTTCTGGTTGTCGAGGTTGCCGTTGGCCAGGTCGAGGGTGACGGCTTTATCGCCGAGCAGGCGACCGCCGTTCTGGGTCAGCGAGGTCAGGTGCAGATCAATGTCGCTACTGGCGGAGACTTCGCCGCCATTGCTGGAGTCCAGGTCGGTGGCGGTCAGCGTCAGCTGGCCCTGGCTGTTGATCAGGCCATCGTCGCGGTTGTTCAACTCGCCACTGCTGAGCTCGAGGGTTTGCGCGGCACTGATCAGCCCTTTGGCGTCGTTGCGCAGCAGGCCGTCGATACTCAGGGCGAGGTCGCCACGGCTGACCACGCTGCCACCGCTGTTGTTCAGACTTGCGGCATGCGTATCGATGGCTGCGGCGCCGATCATGCCTTGCACGTTGTTCAGGGCTGTGGCGATACGCAGGGTCAGGCTCTGATTGCTCAGCAGCTTGCCGTTGCTGTTGTCGAGGCTTTGCGCGGCAAGCGTGAAGGCTTCAGCGCTGGAGATCGTGCCGCCCTGGTTGTTGACGCCGTTGAGCTGCGTCAGCAGCAGCGTCCCCGGTGCGTTGATCAGACCACCGATGTTGTTCAACTGACCGTGGTTCAGATCGAGGCTCAGGCTTGAGTTGCTGAACAGTTTGCCGCCGCGTTGATCGAAGCTTGCGACCGAGGCTGTCAGAGCATTCTGGCTGCCAATGCTGCCGTCACCGCCGTTGATGACCTGGCCAGCCGTCAGGTTCAGCGTGTCGGCGCTACTGAGCCGACCGTTGCTGTTATCGAAGGCGCCCGTGCCGATGCTGACGGCGCCTTTAGCGCTGAGGGTGCCCTGCGAGCGGTTGTCGAGGCTGGCGCTGTTGAGCACCAGCGCGCCGTCGGTGACGATCTGGCCGCCCTGGTTGACGACGCTACCGTCACTGTTCACGGTCAGATCGCCGGCGCTGGACAGACTGCCGCCGGTGTTGGTCAGTTGCGCCGTTTTGACGGTCAGCGCCTGTTCGCTACTGACTTTGCCGCCGCTGTTATCGAACGCGCCGCTGAGGGTCAATTGCAGATCGTGCTGACTGAGCAACGATCCGCCATTGACCAGGGTGCGCCCGCGTAGATCGAGCGATGTACCGGCGTCGATCAGGCCTTTGCTGCGATTGATCACCTCGTCGACGATCAGGGTCAGCGCCTTGCCGGTGAAGATTTTGCCGCCCTCGCTGTTGTCGAGCTTTGTGCCGCTGATGTGCAGATCACCGTTGGTGCTGATCTCACCGCCACGGTTGTCCAGATCAGCAACGGTCAAAGTCATGTTCTGGCTTGAACCGAGCAGGCCGTTCTGCCGGTTGTCGAGTTGATCAGCGTCCAGTTTGAGTACACCGGTGGCGATCAACTGACCTTTCTGGTTGTTGACGCTGCGCGACTCGACACTGACGTCCGCTTTACCGGCCATGCTGCCTTCGCCGTTGATCAGCTCATCGGCGGTAACCGTCAGTTGGCCGTCAGCGATGACCGTGCCGAGCTGGTTGTTCAGAGCGTTGTCGGCGGTCAAAAGCAACACGCCACGGCTGCTGATCAGGCCTTGCCCGTTGTCGAGGCTGGCGCTGTGGCTGTCCAGCGAGGCAGCGGAAATCACACCCTTTACGTTGTTCAAGGCCGCTGCGATGCGCAGGGTCAGGCCCTGTTGGCTGAGCAGTTTGCCGTTGCTGTTATCGAGACTTTGCGCGGCGAGCGCAAAGGCCTGCTGGCTGGAGATTTCGCCATTCTGGTTGTTCACGCCGTTGAGGTTTTTCAGCAACAGCGTGCCCGGCGCGTTGATCAAGCCGTTCTGGTTGTTCAACTGGCCATTGTGCAGGTCGAGGGTCAGATCGGACTTGCTGAACAGTTCACCGCCCTGCTGATCCAGCCCGGTCAGCGAAACGTCGAGCGTCTGCTGGCTGGCGATGCGTCCGCTGGCGTTGTTGACCTGCCCGGCCTTGAGCGTCAGTGCCGCACCGCTGGTGAGTTTGCCGCCATCGCTGTTGTCGAACGCGCCGGTTTCGACGCGGCTGATGCCCTGGCCGAAGATCACGCCTTTGAGGCTGTTATCCAGGCTGGCGCTGTAGAGGGTCAGCGCCGAGTCAGTGCTGATCGAACCGCCCGAATTGAGCAACGTGCCGGTGCTGGTCAGGCGCAGATTGCCCGCACTGCCGAGGCTGCCGCTGCGGTTGTCGATACGCGCGGCGGTGACGCTCAGCGCGCCTTCGGTGCTGATGATGCCGGCATTGATCAGCGCATCGTCGAGGGTGATCACCAGGCCATTGAGGCTGCTCAGCGTGCCGCCGCTGTTGTCCAGCGTCGTGCCAGTAACGGTCGCCGCGCCTTTGACGGCGGAGATCAAGCCCTTGTTCTGGTTGATCAGTCTGGCGACGCTCAGACCGAGATCGGTACCGGCAAGGATTTTGCCGCCATCACTATTGTCCAGGCGCAGGCCTTTGACGTTCAGCAACAGGCTGCTGGAGATCTCGCCGCTGCGGTTATCGATGTCGTCAACACTCAGTGTCAGCGCTTTGGTGGTGCCGACCAGACCACCGTTCCGGTTGTCGAGGGTTTTACCGCTGAGGTTCAGATTGCCTTGGGCAACCAGTTCACCGCCCTGCTGTTGTAGCAGACCGATGGTCGCCAGCAGGTCGCCCTGACTGGAAATCCGCCCGGCAGCGTTTTGAATCTCGGCGGCCGTCAGACTGAAAGGCCCCGCTGCGCTGACCAGACCGCCGCTGTTGTCCAGTCGGGTGCCTGCGTACGTCAGGCCGGCCTTGGCGCTGATTACGCCTTTGTCACGGTTATCCAGTTGCGCGACATTCACGCTCAACTGCTGATCAGCCTGAATCACCCCGGCCCGGTTATCGGCCACATCGCTGCGCAACGCCAGCGTGCTTTTGCCGATGATTTTGCCGTCGCGGTTATCCAGCGTACCGGCCTGCACATCGATGGCGCCTTTGGCCGAGATATCGCCCTTGTTGCGGTTGTCGAGCATGCCGCTGATGCGTGTCGTCAGGCTGCCGTCGCTGACCAGCGCACCGCCCTGGCGGTTATCCAGACTCGCGGCTTTGACGAACACCGCAGCGCCCGAACCGAGCACGCCGTCACGGTTGTCCAGCGCACCGCGCAGATCGATCGACAGGCCCAGATCACCGAGCACCTGGCCGCTGAGATTGTTCAGCACCCCGCCCGTGACGGTGATGTTTTTCGCGCTGAGCATGCCGCTCTGGTTGTTCAGGGCTTGCGTGGCGGTGACGCTCAGGTTGCGGCTGGCGGCAAGGCTTTTGCCGGCGTTATCAACGATCCGTGCGCTCAGGCTCAGATCGCCACTGGCATTGCGGCTGCCGTCAGCATTGACGCCGGCCTCGATGGCGCCGGCATTCGTCAGTTGCCCGCCTGCGCTGAGGCTGATGCTGTCGCGCGCGGCGAAGGTCTGGCGGTTGGTCAGGTTGCCTTGGGTTTGCACGTTCAGCGCGGTGCCGGCGTAGATCGGACTTTTTGCGTCAAGGCTGGCGGCTTTGACGTTGACCGCGCCGGCCGCTGAGGTGTCGGCCAGGCTTAACTGGCCGTTGGCATCGAGCTGGATATCACCGCCGCTGGCGATCAGCTTGCCGTCGAGTTTCACCCCGATCCCAGCTTCGGTGCCGACCAGTTTGATCGCCCCGGCATACATCCCACCGAGTGCCGAGGAGTCGATCGCCAGCTGCGGTTTGGCGCTGCCGTCATCGGCGCGCGCGGTGGCATTCAGGCTGTCGGCGTTAACGTCGTTACGACCGGCAACAATCGCTAGGTTCTGCGCCTGAATCTGCGCATTGATTTTCGCGCTGCGGGTGATGATTTCGAAGCGATCGACGTTGCTTGCGTTAATGCCCGCGCCCTCAATCGCTACCGTGCCTTGATCGACCTGGAACCGGTCCAGCCGGCCGTTTTCCAGCACCGGTTTACCAGTGGTCAGCGTCACCCGTGGTGCGTTGATAAAACCGCAGCCATTGCAGGTGATGCCGTACGGGTTGGCGACAATCACCCGCGCCGACTGCCCCGCCACCTCGGTGTAACCGCGCAACTGGCTCGGGTTACCGCTGATGACTTCGTTGAGAATCGCCTGCGCCGAACCGCTGTTCTTCAGGTTCGGGTTGCCAATGACGTGCCCGCCCAGTTGCGTGTTCGACGTTTGTGCAGAACCGTTGTTGAGGATGACGCCCTGCGCGCCGACGTTGTAGTCATGAAACTGGTTGTGCGACAGACCGCTGGCATTGGGTGTGGCGATGTTGATGATCGGCACACCGTTGCCGGCGCGATCCAGCGTGGTGTTCGGGTTGGCGACGACGATGCCGTCAGCCTGCGCCCAGATCGGTTGCCAGAACATGACGTTCGCCAGCAAAAAGGCCAGCCCGCGCTTGGGCATGCCAAGGAACGTTTCCTGGTTGTTTGCGGCTGCGCGGGGCTGATCGGCGAGCGAGACGGGGTGACGAACGTCCATGTGGGCGGTTCTCTAGAAAGTCGTTATCAGATGAAAAAGTCGAGGCGGAAATAGATCGGTGCTTCGCGCTCGGGCAGCGCATCCGGTCGTTCCAGGGAATGGGCAAAGGTCACGCTGGCGGCGACGTGCTGGCCGCGGGCGAACAGCTCCAGCGAGTTGCTCGACATGCGCCCATGCTGATCGCCGTTATAGCGATCATTGGCAATCACACCCTGGTCGTAACCGAGGCTGGCGCCGTATTCGGCGAACACCGGTTGCAGCCAGTCGGCATTCACCGGTCGGCTCCAGCGCAGGTCGTTGCGCCAGTAACCACCGCTGTCGCCGGACAGCGACTGGTCCTTGTAGCCACGGATCGATGACGATCCGCCGAGGCTGGTGCGCTGCGAACTGAACAGCACGTCTTCGCTGCGTTGGCCGGTCATCAGGCTGCTGAAGCTGAACGACTCGCCCCAGAGCTTGAACGGCTGCAAGTAGCTCAGGGTTGCGCTGTATTTGCGGTAGCGCGCTTCGGGTTCGCCGGGGCCGGGATCGTGGCTGCCCTGCGCATCGAAGGCGCCAATGCCTTCCTGCATGCCGGCGTCAAAATTGACGAAGGCACTGCCTACGCGGCGACCGTGGTTGAAACCAAACTGCGCTTCGCTGATGCGGTTGCTGCTCAGCTTGAGCTTGCTGTCTTCAATGAAGTTGTTGGTGCGCAGGTACGACAGGCCGGCGCTGAGGGAAGTCTTGCTGACTGAATCGCGATGGATCACCCGCTCGGCGCGCAACTGATGGTTTTCGCTATCGCCGGTCTGCTTGAAGTTGTAGCCGTTGGCGGCGATCTGCGAACGGTATTCGCTCTGGCTGTAGGTGTAGCTGAACGTCCACCAGCCCCACGGCAGGTTGTAATTGAGCATGGCGTTATTGGAGGTGTGCTGATGGTCACTCATCGCATCGTGGCCGCCGCGCAGGCTCAACTGATCGGCCAGGCCAAGCGGGCTGTCCCAGTCGAACGTGGTGCCCCACTGCTGTTCGCCGGTGCTGCGCTGACCGTCGTTGCTGCGCGACAGACCGGCGCGCCATGGCTTCTGCGGGTTGTTGGTCACACGCACTTCACTGCCGCCGACGTTCTGCCCGGGGGCCAACTCCATTTTTGCCTGATTGGACGGCAGGCGATTGAGCTGATCGACCATTTGCTCGATCTCGCGCAGGTTGACCAGTTCACCGGTCTTGCCGGGAAACGCCATGGCCAGTTCGCGATCGGAGAGCCGACTGTTCTCGGCGCCCTTCATACCTTCGAGCCGGCCTTCGACCACCAGCACTTGCAGATGCCCGCTGGACAGGTCCTGTTGCGGCAGATAGGCGCGGCTGGTGACCAGGCCCTTCTCGATGTAGTGATCGGTGATGACTTTGAGCAGCTCATTGAGCTGGGGTACACCGAGGCATGCGCCGATATATGGCGTGAGCAGGTGAGTCTTTTCGCCCTCGCTCAGGCTGTCTGCGCCTTTGAGTTCGATGTCCTTGATCAGGAAACAACGGGTATCGGTGGGCGCTGCCGGTTGCGCAGGCTTAATGTCCTTACCGGGCAGATCCTTGAGTTCTTCGAGGCGGCGCTGCTGCTCTTCGAGCAGGCGATTCTGGCGGTCGCGGATAAGGTCGGTTTCACCGGGGGTGGGTGCAGCAACGGCGATCTGAAGCGGAGAAAGGCACAGCAACGCTACGCACAACCGCGCCACGAGGGCGGGTGAGGACATGTTCGATCCCTCGAGACGAAAGTGACATCAAAATAGTGGCGCGATATTAGATGGCCATCATTTTGACGTCAAACTTATGTTCTACCATTGGTCGGGCTCGAGGCGATGTTGCGCGGGTAAACCAGCACCTGCGTACAAGTGTGAAACCGCGCTTGCGCAGATAGTGAACGCTGCCGATTAGGCATTCAGTCGTACCCACACACGATCACAAGGAGTTTTCATGAGCACCTTCAAGACCCAAGACGGCACCGAGATCTATTACAAGGACTGGGGCAGCGGCAAACCCGTGCTGTTCAGCCATGGCTGGCCACTGGACGGCGACATGTGGGAATACCAGATGGAATACCTGAGCAGCCGCGGCTATCGCACCATCGCTTTCGACCGTCGCGGGTTTGGCCGCTCTGATCAGCCGTGGACCGGTTATGACTACGACACGTTTGCCGATGATATCGCCGGCCTGATCAACCATCTGGACCTGCGCGACGTGACCTTGGTCGGCTTCTCCATGGGTGGCGGTGACGTCAGCCGCTACATCGCCCGGCACGGCAACGAGCGCGTAGCAGGTCTGGTGTTGTTGGGTGCGGTGACGCCGCTGTTCGGCAAGAAGCCCGACTTCGCCCAAGGCGTCGACAAATCGGTGTTCGACGGAATCAAGGCCGGCCTGCTGAAAGACCGCGCGCAGTTCATCGCCGATTTTGCCGCGCCGTTCTATGGCACCAATCAAGGCCAGACGGTTTCCGACGGCGTGCTCACGCAGACCCTGAACATCGCGCTCATGGCGTCTTTGAAAGGTACGGTGGATTGCGTGACCGCGTTCTCGGAAACCGACTTCCGCCCGGACATGGCCAAAGTCGATGTGCCGACGCTGGTGATCCATGGCGACGGTGACCAGATCGTACCGTTCGAAACCACCGGCAAACAGGCCGCCGCGCAGATCAAAGGCGCCGAGCTGAAAGTCTATGCCGGTGCGCCGCACGGTTTTGCCGTGACTCATGCGCAGGCGTTGAACGAAGATTTGCTGGCGTTCCTGCAGCGCTGACAAAACTGCCCGGGCGATGAAGATTTCTTCGTCGCCCGGGCACCTTGCTTTGCTCGGGCTCGTCGCCCATCCCCCGTATTCACAGGCTTTCGCCGCGCTGCATCAGAATTTTATCTTCACATCCCAGCTTAATAATATTTTACCGATATCCCCCCTCTCCCTAGTCTGACCTCAAGCCAAACGGACAAGCCAACAGCGGCCCGAATCCCACTGCCTTGCTAGGAAGGATGTAGAGATGACCACTGACATAACAACAATCGACACGCTGATCGTGGGTGCTGGCCAGGCAGGCGTCGCGATGAGCGAACACCTGAGCAAACTCGGCGTGCCACACCTGGTGCTGGAGCGCAGTCGCATTGCCGAACGCTGGCGCAACGGGCGCTGGGACTCGCTGGTCGCCAACGGCCCGGCGTGGCACGACCGCTTCCCCGGTCTGGAATTCGATGACGTCGATCCCGACGGTTTTGCGCCGAAGGAACGCGTGGCCGATTACTTCGAAGCCTATGCGAAGAAATTCAACGCGCCGATCCGCACCGGCGTAGATGTCAAAAGCGTGGTGCGCAATGTCGGTCGCCCCGGCTTCACCGTCGAGACCTCGGAAGGCGTGATCGAAGCCAGCCGTGTGGTCGCGGCAACCGGGCCGTTCCAGCGGCCAGTGATCCCGCCGATCGCACCGCAGGACCCACGATTGCTGCAAATCCATTCCGCTGATTACCGCAACCCGCAGCAGCTGCCGGAAGGCGCGGTGCTGGTGGTGGGCGCCGGCTCATCCGGGGTGCAGATTGCCGATGAACTGCAACGCTCCGGCAAACAGGTCTACCTGTCGGTCGGCGCCCATGACCGGCCGCCGCGTGCCTATCGCAATCGTGATTTCTGCTGGTGGCTGGGGGTGCTGGGCGAGTGGGATCAAGCGGCGATGAAACCGGGCCGCGAGCACGTGACCATCGCGGTCAGCGGCGCTCATGGCGGGCGCACCATCGATTTTCGTGGCCTGGCCCATCGCGGCATGACCCTGGTCGGGGTTACCGAGTCATTCGAAAACGGCGTGGTGAGCTTCAAGCAGGACCTGCTCGAAAACCTCAATCGCGGCGACGAAAATTATCTGGCCCTGCTTGATGCCGCTGACGCTTACATCGAGAGCAATGGCCTCGATCTGCCGCAAGAGCCAGAGGCGCGTAAACGCTTCGCCGACCCTGAATGCGTGAAAAATCCGCTGCGCAATCTGCATCTGGCCGAGGCTGGCGTGACGTCGATCATCTGGGCCACCGGGTTTGCCGTGGATTATTCCTGGCTACAGGTCGCGGCTTTCGATGACAAGGGCAAACCGGTGCATCAGCGCGGCGTGTCGGCTGAGCCGGGGGTGTATTTCCTCGGTCTGCCCTGGCAGTCGCGTCGCGGTTCGTCGTTCATCTGGGGCGTCTGGCATGACGCCAAACATGTCGCCGATCACATCGCGACCCAGCGCAAATACCTCGAATACCGCGATGCCGAACAGCGTGAAGCCGCGTTGCATTCAGCAGTCCACAGCCCGGTCGCCGACGCCGTCGACGCCTGATTTCTTTCGCGGCGCCAATGGCGCCGCCCAACCTGTTTTGAGGAGCGGCACATGAGCCAGCCTACACACACGCGCATCCGCATGTTCAACACCAAGGACACTTACCCGAACCAGACGCTCGACAACGATTTGTGCCAGGCGGTGCGCGCCGGCAACACCGTGTATGTGCGCGGTCAGGTCGGCACTGATTTCGACGGCAATCTGGTCGGTCTGGGCGACCCGCGTGCGCAGGCCGAACAGGCCATGCGCAACGTCAAGCAACTGCTCGAAGAAGCCGGCAGCGACATGAGCCACATCGTCAAGACCACCACCTACCTGATCGACCCGCGCTACCGCGAGGCGGTCTATCAGGAGGTCGGCAAGTGGCTCAAAGGCGTGTTCCCGATTTCCACCGGGCTGGTGGTATCGGCGTTGGGGCAACCGCAGTGGTTGATGGAGATTGATGTGATTGCGGTGATTCCTGAGTAAGGCATCAGACCGCGTCAGCCTTCGCGAGCAGGCTCGCTCCCACAGGAGAATGCATTTCAATGTGGGAGCGAGCCTGCTCGCGAAGGGGCCAGAAAGGACAAACAAATTTCTGAGAAGGATCACCCGAATGACTTTTTCCATCACCGCCCGCTGCGCCGAAACCGGTCAGTTCGGTGTCGCCATCAGTTCCTCCAGCATCGCCGTCGGCGCCCGTTGCCCCTGGCTGTTGCCGGGCGTTGGCGCGGTGTCGAGCCAGAACATCACCCTGCCCTCACTCGGCCCGGAAGTGCTCGGGCTGCTGGAGCAAGGCTTGCATCCGGATGCTGCCCTCGACCAAGTGCTCACGCGCAACGGTTACAGCCAGTATCGGCAGATCACCGCGATCAACCATCTCGGCGAGACCGCGCATTTCAGCGGTGCGCAGACCCTCGGCGTGCACCATGCCGTCAGCGGCGAACAGTGCGTGGCCGCCGGCAACATGCTCGCCGGGCGTGAGGTGATCGAGGCAATGGTCAGCGCATTCGACGCCGGCGAAGGCCAGTTGGCCGACCGCTTGCTCGCCGCTCTGCACGCGGCTCAAGCCTTGGGTGGCGAAGCCGGGCCGGTGCATTCGGCCGCCGTGGTGGTGGTGGGCGAGCAGACCTGGCCGATCGTCAATCTGCGCGTCGACTGGGCCGATGAAGACCCGATCGGTCAATTGCAAAAGCTCTGGAACGCCTACGAACCGCAGTTGCAGGATTACATCGACCGCGCCCTCGATCCGGCCAGGGCACCGGGCTATGGCGTTGCCGGGGACGATCGATGAACAGCGTCGAACTGCTCAAGGTGCTGGTGGGATTCGACACCACCAGCCGTGAGTCGAATCTGCAACTGATCGAGTTCGTCCGCGATTACCTCGCCGGGTTCGACGTACCGTGCGCGCTGATCTACAACGATGAGCGCAGCAAGGCCAACCTGTTCGCCACGATCGGCCCGGTGGATCAACCGGGCATTGTCTTGTCCGGGCACACCGATGTTGTGCCGGTCGACGGTCAGCCGTGGACGCTGCCGCCGTTCGAACTCAGCGAGCGCGACGGTAAATTGTTTGGCCGCGGCACGGCGGACATGAAGGGTTATATCGCGTGCGTGCTGGCCCTGGTGCCGGCGCTGATCACGACGCCGCTGCGTCTGCCGGTGCACATTGCGCTGTCCTATGACGAAGAGGTCGGCTGCCTCGGCGTGCGTTCGTTGCTTGAGGTATTGCAGCAGCGCCCGGTCAAACCATTGCTGTGCATCATCGGCGAGCCGACCGAGCTGAAACCGGTACTCGGCCACAAGGGCAAACTGGCGATGCGCTGCGATGTGCAAGGTCATCCGTGTCATTCGGCCTATGCGCCGCTCGGGGTCAACGCCATCGAATATGCCGCCGAACTGATCGCTGAACTGGGCCGACTCGGCCAGCAACTGAAAGCGCCGCAGCATCACGACGCGCGCTTCGATCCGCCTTACAGCACGGTGCAGACCGGCGTGATCGGCGGCGGCAAGGCATTGAACATCGTGCCGGCCGATTGTCGTTTCGATTTCGAGATCCGCGCCCTGCCCTCACAGGACCCGGCACTGGTTGCCGAAGCATTGAAAGACTTTGCCGAGCGCGAAGTGTTGCCGCGCATGCGTGCGGTCAGTGCGCAAAGCGATATTCGCTTCCGGGCATTGTCGGCGTATCCGGGGCTGGTCACCGATGCGCAGAGTCAGGCCGCTGAGCTGATTGCAGCGTTCAGCGGTTCTCGAGAATTCGGCACGGTGGCGTTCGGCACCGAGGGCGGACTGTTCGATGCCGTTGGCATTCCTACCGTGGTGTGCGGCCCCGGCAGCATGGATCAGGGGCATAAACCCGATGAGTTTGTCAGCCGTGGGCAACTGCACGCCTGCGAAGAAATGCTTCAGCGGATGCTCGCATTCATCAGCCTCTGACCCCTTCGCCGAAGCCTGTTTTTTTAGGGTTTCAAGCAACAAACTTACTAATTTATCTCCCGCCTCACTTTGCACATGATCACTCCAACAACAAGTGCGCCGTCCGTGCCGGCGCTTACCGAAGTACGTCCACGTACTCAACCTTGCCTTGGAGTTCGTCATGGCTAGCGCAACCGCTTCTTCCGCTCCGCTCATTGAAAAACACACGATAGGCTACGTGCCTCCTGAAGATCGCCACGGCAAAGTCAGGGATCTGTTCACGCTCTGGTTCGGCGGCAACATCGCACCGTTGCCCATCGTCACCGGAGCGCTGGGCGTGCAGCTGTTTCAGCTGAATCTGCTCTGGGGCATCGTGGCAATTCTCGTCGGCCATCTGGTCGGCGGCGTGCTGATGGCGCTGCATTCGGCGCAAGGTCCACAGATGGGCATTCCGCAGATGATCCAGAGCCGTGCGCAGTTCGGCTCGCTCGGCGCCTTGCTGGTGGTGTTGATTGCCGGGGTCATGTACATCGGTTTTTTCGCCTCCAACATCGTCCTCGCCGGCAAGTCGCTGCACGGCGTGGTCGACAGCGTTCCGGTGCCGGTGGGCATCGTCATCGGCGCGCTCGGTTCGGGGATCATCGGCATCATCGGCTACCGTTTCATCCATGTGCTCAACCGCATCGGCACCTGGGTGCTGGGCATCGGCATCGTGGTCGGTTTCGGCTATATCCTGACGCACATTCAGACCGATGATTTTCTCACGCGCGGTAGCTTCAACCTGTCCGGCTGGCTCGCCACGGTGTCGCTGGCGGCGTTGTGGCAGATCGCGTTCGCGCCCTACGTGTCGGACTATTCGCGTTACTTGCCGGCTGACGTGAAAGTGTCGTCGACCTTCTGGACGACCTATCTGGGTTCGGCACTGGGTTCGAGCCTGTCGTTCGTGTTCGGCGCCGTGGCAGTGCTGGCGACGCCGGTGGGCATGGACACCATGGACGCGGTCAAACTCGCCACCGGCTCGATCGGCCCGCTGATGCTGGTGCTGTTCCTGCTCAGCGTGATCAGCCATAACGCGCTCAACCTGTACGGCGCGGTGCTGTCGCTGATCACCTTGGTGCAGACCTTCGCCTATCGCTGGATTCCCACCGCGAAAAGCCGAGCGGTGATTTCGCTGATCGTCCTGCTGGCGTGCTGCTTTGCCGCTGTCGGTGCGTCGGCAGATTTCATCGGCCACTTCGTCGACATGGTGCTGGTGCTGCTGGTGGTGTTGGTGCCGTGGACGGCAATCAACCTGATCGACTTCTACGCAATACACAAAGGTCAGTACGACATCCAGTCGATTTTCCAGATCGATGGCGGCATTTACGGACGCTACAACCCGCAGGCCTTGCTCGCTTATGTGATCGGCATTGCCGTACAGATTCCGTTCATGAACACCCCGCTGTACGTCGGCCCGGTGTCGGCGCACATCAACGGCGCGGATCTGTCGTGGCTGGTGGGTTTGCTGGTGACTTCGCCGCTGTACTTCTGGCTGGCCAGTCGCGATACCTCGTATCGTCGACGGATGATGGGCGCGAAGCTGGCGAGCAGTCTGTGAGCAGTTGACCAGACTGAAAAAGGAGGCCCGCCGGTGTGCGGGCCTTCTGCATTGTGCTGTGGTATTTATGGGTTTGTGTCGACTCTGTGGAAGGACAAGCCATGTTGCGAATACTCGGTAAAGCTTCGTCGATCAACGTGCGCAAGGTGCTGTGGACCTGTGCTGAATTGAACATCCCGTTCGAGCGGGAAGACTGGGGCTCAGGGTTTCAGTCAACGCACACGCCAGAGTTTCTCGCGCTCAATCCGTGCGCGATGGTGCCGGTGATTCAGGACGATGATTTCACCCTGTGGGAGTCGAATACGATCATTCGTTATCTGGTGTCGCGCTATGGCGGCGCAGCTCTGTATCCCGCTGAATCGCAGGCGCGGGCGCAGGTCGATCAGTGGATTGACTGGCAGGCTTCGGAGATGAACCGGTCGTGGTCGTATCCGCTGATGGCGCTGGTGCGCAAATCCCCGGAGTACCAGGACAGCGCTGCGCTGGCCGCAGGTTGCCGGGACTGGGCGCGGAACATGGAGATTCTGGATCGGCAATTGCAGAAGACCGGGGCTTACGTCAGTGGGCAGGAGTTTTCTCTGGCTGATATTCCGATCGGGCTGTCGGTCAATCGCTGGTTCGAAACGCCGCTGGCGCATCCTGATTTTCCGGCGGTTAGCGCTTATTACGAGCGGTTGAGTTTGCGTGAGGGGTATCGGTTGTATGGGCGCAATGGGACGCCGTGAGGGGTTGAATCTGGTGGAATGCCCGGGATTTTTTGACGCTGCAAAACCTGTGGGAGCGAGCCTGCTCGCGAAGGCTTTCTTTCAGGCGGTGAGTTTTTTTGGTTTGGGTACATATCCGTTGCTTCGGGTGTTGCTTATGGCGGTTTCGCCCTTACGGCGAGTCCCTTTTTCAAACGCCAAAAAGGAACCAAAAGGCTTTGCTCCTACGTACGGCCCTCGCAAGCTCGGGTCCCTTCGCTCCGGGATCGATCCCGGCGCAGCGGCTACGGTTTGCTTCGCTGCACCTCCTTCCGCTGTGTACGACTTCGTCGTACGGTCGCTGCGCTCCCACGCCCGGATCAATCCCTACGCTCAGCCTTCCGATGTCGCTGGTTAGGCAAGATCAAAAGCACTCGAGCTGGCGCTCATTGTAGAGTGGTGTGAAGCGTCGCATGGCTTGGGATTTGCGGTGGATTCGCCCCTCACCCCAGCCCTCTCCCCCTGGAGAGGGAGCAGATCTGCGTTGGCTTTGGAAATTGAGTACGACTCGGTATTTCAAGTCGGCGTAACTTTCGCATCCACCAAGGTCAGTCCCCTCTCCCTCCGGGAGAGGGCTAGGTGAGGGGCTTTTGATTTTCGGACTGAGTTCCAGCATCCCCCGGCAATCCAGGCTGAACCAGACGCTCGCTGCGCTCCCACACCCGGGCTAATCCCGCGTTTTGTCATTTACTCTTGAACGCCTCGCGCCGCGCCTGGCGTTCGGCTGCATAAGCCTCTTGTGGCTGGCTGATCAGGTCTTCCCGGCGTAGCGGTTCGCCGCAATGTGCGCACAGCGGCCCGAGACCTGCGGGGTGGTTGCAGGGTTTGTGGGTGAAGATCACCGCCAACCCTTCCTCGGGCACTTTGCACCAGGTTTCGCCCCACGCGCGCAAGGCCAGGATCACCGGGTAGAACGCTTCACCTTTCGCGGTGAGGTGATACTCGTAGCGTTTCGGCCGTTCGTTATACAAACGCCGCTCGACCAGACCGTCCGCCTCCAGGCATTTGAGACGCGTGGCAACCATTTGCGGGGTGCCGCCGGTCTGGGCCTGGATCTCGTCGTAGCGATGATTGCCCATGAACAACTCGCGCAGAACCAGCACGGTCCAGCGATCACCGACGATGTTTTCGGCCCGTGAAATCGGGCACAGCGTGTCGGGCGCGCTATCGTTGTTTGTCATCAGGGCTTGCCTCTTTCACAGTTACTATGATTATCATATCAACACGATGCCGGGACAAGCCCTGCGCACCGCTCTTTCCTTTTCGTGGAGCAAGCCGCCATGTCGAACCCTGTTTACCCGCTGGACCGCACCGCTTATCTGCTGGTCGATCCGTACAACGATTTTCTTTCCGAGGGTGGCAAGGTTTTCCCTTTGCTCAAACCCATGGCGGAGCAGAACGGCCTGCTCGACAACCTGCGCAAACTCGACCACGCGGTGCGCAGCCTGCGGATTCCGGTGGTGATCGTACCCCATCACCGTTGGGAAAAAGGCGACTACGAAAACTGGGATCACCCCACACCCACGCAGTGCAAGATCATGCACATGCACCATTTCGCCCGTGGCGAATGGGGCGGCGAATGGCATCCGGATTTCGCCCCGCAGGACGGCGACATTGTCGTTCAGGAGCATTGGGGCTCAAGCGGATTTGCCAACACCGACCTGGATTTTCGCCTGAAGCAGAAAGGCATCACCCACGTCATCATCGTCGGCCTGCTGGCCAACACCTGCATCGAAGCCACCGCCCGCTATGCAGCGGAACTCGGCTACCACGTCACCCTGGTACGCGATGCGACCGCCGCGTTCAAAGCGGAAATGATGCACGCCGCCCACGAGCTCAACGGCCCGACGTTCGCTCATGTCATTACCGACACCGAGGCGTTGATCACCGGCCTCGAGTCACAATGAGCACATGCCTGACCGCGGCCTCGGTCAGGCATCCGCCGGCACCACTCCGCGCTCTTCGAGCAAGCGCACGAACATGCTCAAGCTGCGTGACACCGTACCCCGACGCCAGACCAGCCAGGTCGTCAGGTAACGAAAATCCGCGGTCAGCGGCCAGACGCTGACGGTTGCGCTACCGGGCATGCTTTGCAGCATTCTGCGCGGCATCAGCGCCAGCCCGGCGCCGGCACTGACGCAGGCGAGCATGCCGTGGTAGGACTCCATTTCGAAGATCTTGCCCGGCACGGCGGCATCGGTGCTGAACCATTTTTCGAAGTGATGCCGATAGGAGCAGTTGGAACGGAAGGCGTAAATGTTTTCGCCGTTCACATCCGCCGCACGCTGCACCGGTGCGTGGTTGAGCGGCGCGATGATGACCATTTCCTCCTCAAAGGCCGGCACGCCTTCCAGGGTCGGATGCAACACCGGGCCATCAACGAACGCCGCCGCGAGGCGCCCGGACAGCACGCCGTCAATCATGGTGCCGGAAGGCCCGGTAGACAGGTCGAGATCGACTTTCGGGTGCAACTGGTTATACGCCGCCAGCAGTTCGGGTATGCGCACCGCTGCCGTGCTTTCCAGCGAGCCCAGGGGAAACGCACCCTGCGGTTCTTCACCCGCGACCGTTGCCCGCGCCTCCTGCACCAGATCGAGAATCCGCCGCGCGTACTCAAGAAAACTCCACCCGGCCGGTGACAGGCGCAAACGGCTTTTCTCGCGGATAAACAAATCAACGCCCAGGTCCTGCTCCAGTTGCTTGATGCGCGTGGTCAGGTTCGACGGCACGCGATGGATCTGCGTGGCGGCGGCGCTGATGCTGCCATGCTCGGCAACGGCCTTGAAGATTTCCAGTTGCACCAGATCCACAGACATTCTCCAATCGTGAAAGAAACGATCTTTATTATTCAGTTTCCAGAAAACAAACGCCACCCTACTCTAGGCCCATCCACTGAACATACGCAGGACGACGCCATGAGCCAGATTTCCAGCCAGACCCACGCCATCTCGATCAACCCAGCGACCGGTGAGCAGATCGGCCACTATGCATTCGAATCCGCTGCCGCCCTCGATGCTGCGCTGACCCGCGCCGCCTACGGCTTCGGCAAGTGGAAACGCAAGCCGCTGCAGGACCGCTCTCGCTTGCTGACCGCCCTCGCCGGCTCGCTGCGCGACACCGCTGAAGCCATGGCAACCATGATCACTCTGGAAATGGGCAAGCCGATTGCTCAGGCCCGCGGTGAAATCGAAAAATGCGCCAAGCTCTGCGAGTGGTACGCCGAACACGGCCCCGCCATGCTCGACGCTGAACCGACTCAGGTCGAAGGCGGCAAGGCGCGCATTGAATACCGCCCGCTCGGGCCGATTCTGGCGGTGATGCCGTGGAACTTCCCGATCTGGCAGGTGCTGCGCGGCGCGGTGCCGGCGCTGATCGCCGGCAACACCTATGTGCTCAAGCATGCGCCGAACGTGATGGGCAGCGCTTACCTGCTGCGCGACGCGTTCACCCGCGCCGGATTCGCCGACGGCGTGTTTGAAGTGATCAACGTCACGCCAGAAGGTGTGTCGACCGCCATCGCCGATCCGCGCATTGCCGCGGTTACCCTGACCGGCAGCGTCCGCGCCGGTATGGCCATCGGTGCTCAGGCCGGTGCAGCCCTGAAAAAATGCGTGCTGGAACTGGGCGGCTCCGACCCGTTCATCGTGCTCAACGACGCTGACATCGATGAAGCCGTGCAGGCTGCTGTCATCGGTCGCTATCAGAATTCCGGTCAGGTTTGTGCAGCGGCCAAGCGTCTGATCATCGAGGAAGGCGTGGTCGAGGAGTTCACGCGTAAGTTCGTCGAAGCCACACGTCAGTTGAAGGTCGGCGACCCATTGGCAGCCGACACTTACATCGGCCCGATGGCGCGTTTCGATCTGCGCGACGAACTCGACCAGCAAGTACGTGACACCCTGGAAGAAGGCGCAACGCTGCTGCTCGGCGGCAGCAAAACGACAGGCCCGGGCAACTACTACGAACCCACCGTGCTGGCTGACGTCACCGACCGCATGACCTCCTTTAAACAGGAACTGTTCGGCCCGGTCGCCTCGATCATCACCGCCCGCGACTGCGCCCACGCCGTGGCGCTGGCCAACGACAGCGAATTCGGCCTGACCGCGACGATCTACACCGCCAACGTGCCACTGGCCCAGCAACTGACCAGCGAACTCGACACCGGCGGCGTATTCATCAACGGCTACTCCGCCAGCGACCCGCGCGTGACCTTCGGCGGCGTGAAGAAAAGCGGTTTCGGCCGCGAACTTTCACACTTTGGTGTTCGCGAGTTCTGCAACGCGCAGACTGTGTGGCTGGACCGTAAATAGTAGCCAGCCCGCTGGCGATGGCGGAGTGTCAATTGCAGTTGCATTATCTGAGCGCCGCTATCGCTTGCAGGCAAAATCAAAAGCCCCTCACCCTAGCCCTCTCCCGGAGGGAGAGGGGACTGACCGCGGTGGATGCGAGAGCGACGCCGACCTGAAATACCGAATCGAACACAAAATTTGAAAAGCCCAAAGATCGGCTCCCTCTCCCTCGGGAGAGGGCTGGGGTGAGGGGCGAATCCACCGAATATCTCAAGCCATGCGACGCTTCTAACCACTCAACAATGAGCGTTAGCTCGCGTGCATTTGATCTTGATCTTGCCTAACCAGCGACATCGGAAGGCTGAGTGGAGGGATCGATCCGGGCGTGGGAGCGCAGCGACCGTCTGGCGCAGCCAGACACAGCGGACGTAGGTGCAGCGAAGCAAACCGTAGCCGCTGCGCCCGGATCGAACCCGGAGCGAAGGAACCCGAGCCTGCGAGGGCCGAACGCAGGAGCAAAGCCTTTGGTTCCTTTTTGGCGTCTGAAAAAGGGACTCGCCGTAAGGGCGAAACCCTAAGCCGCCGTTACCGCAGCAACGGATATGTACACAACAATCAGAAACTCACCGACCGGAAAAGCCTTCGCGAGCAGGCTCGCTCCCACAGGGAAACTGTATCCATTCGCGAAAACTGGCTGACTGTCCGCGGTCAAGCCACACAGTAAATCCGCTGTACCGCAGCCACCCAGCATTTGCCCAATCCCCCAGCCTTCTATAGTGATCAAGTCCCCTGCCCTTGCGGCGAGCTGCCGAGCGTGGTCCATGGTCAACACCGAACACCTGATCATCTGCGAGCACTGCGACTGCGTTTACCAGAAAGTCGCCCTCGCCAAACACCAGAAAACCCTCTGCGTACGCTGCGGCGGCGTGCTGCAGCGCTACAACGGCCTGACCATCGAACAGCGTCTGGCCCTGACCTTCACAGCAGCGATGCTCTGGCTGTTCGCCAATTTCTATCCGGTGATGAGCATCAGCCTCCAGGGCCTGAAAAACAGCGCCACGCTGTGGGACTCGGTGCTGGCCCTGAGTCAGGGGCCGATCACCTTCATCGCCATGGTCGCAGCGATCGCAATCATCATCGCCCCGGCCTTTCAACTGGTGCTGCTGATCTGGGTACTGGGTTTTGCCCTGACGTCGCGGCGGGCGCCGGGCTTCAAGCTGTCAATGCGCTGGCTGGAAACCCTGCGCCCGTGGAGCATGCTCGAAGTCTGTCTGCTGGGGGCGATGGTCGCGGTGTTCAAACTCGCCGGACTGCTTGATGTGCTGCCGGGCATCGGCCTGTTCGCCCTCGCGGCACTGAGCCTGATGATGATCCGCATTGCCGGACGCGACATCCGTGAACTGTGGGACATTTTATGAAGCGTCCACCGACCGCCGCCGAGCTCAACCTGTGCCTGTGCCACAGTTGCGGCCTGGCCTGCGACATGCGCGACGAGCCGCATGATTGCCCGCGCTGCGATGCGCCACTGCACCGACGCAAAACCAATTCGCTGACGCGCACCTGGGCCTATATGCTCGCGGCACTGGCCTTTTACGTACCGGCCAATCTGCTGCCGGTGATGAACACGCTGATGCTCGGCAGCGGCGCCGACAGCACGATCATGAGCGGCGTGCTGGAATTCTGGGAAGCCGGAGCGTGGGACATCGCCCTGATCATTTTCATCGCCAGTATCGCCGTGCCAGGGATCAAGTTCGTCGCCCTGACCTTGCTGCTGATCACCGTGCAGCGCGACAGCGCCTGGGCGCGCAAGGAGCGCTCGAAGCTGTACCGCTTCGTCGAGCTGATCGGCTATTGGTCGATGCTCGACGTGCTGGTGGTGGCGCTGGTCGCCGCGCTGGTGAAATTCCAGACGCTGGGCGATATCGAGCCACGACCGGGCATTCTGTTTTTCGGCCTGGTCGTGGTGTTCACCATGCTCGCGGCGATGAGCTTCGATCCGCGGCTGATCTGGGACAAGGACCGCGACGACAGCGTCAGCGACGCTGAGCCGCCAACAGCACCTGTAACGGATGACGCAACGCCTGATCCGACTGGCGCTTGACCTGACTGCGGCACGAATAACCGGTCGCCAGCGCTTCGCCCTGCTCCGCCGATGCGTCGACCTGACGCGCCCACGACTGCTCGTAGATCAGCGCCGAGGTCTGGCGATTGCGCGCCTCGTGACCGTACGTGCCGGACATGCCGCAGCAACCGGTGGCCTGAGTCGCCAGTTTCAACCCGGCACGTTCGAACACCTGCTCCCATTGCCGAGTCGCGGCGGGCGCGTTGGTTTTCTCGGTGCAGTGGGCGAGCAGGCGGAATTTTGCCTCGCTCTGTTGCGGCGCCTGTTCGGGCATTGCCTTGAGCAACCACTCTTGTACCAGTTGCACCTCGGGGCAGGCCTGCAGACCGGGAACCTTGAGGTATTCCTGGCGATAGACCAGCGTCATGGCCGGGTCGAGTCCCAGCAATGGCACGCCGATGTCCGCCAGTTCACGCAACTGCCGGGCATTACGCAGCGCCGCGCGATTGAACGCCGCGAGGAAGCCTTGCACATGCAACGGCTTGCCGTTGGCGCTGAACGGCGCCAGGTAAACCTGATAACCAAGGCGCGAAATCAACTCGACCAGATCCGCCAGCAGCGGCGCTTCGAAATACCGGGTGAAGGCGTCCTGGACGATCACCACGCTGCGTTCACGCTGCGCCGGTGTCAGCGCTGACAGCGTCGCAACGGTTGCCGGCTGCACCTGCCAGCGGCGCATCGCCGCGTGGAAATCGAAACGGCTGAGCAACGGCACATCGACCATGCCACCGACGCGCTCAAGCAGACCGCGCACCCACGCCGCGCCCATCAAACCGTTGTAGAGCGCCGGAATTCGCGCCATGTACGGAATGCTGTACTCCAGCGAAGCGATCAGATAATCCCGCGCCGGACGCAGATACCGTGTGTGGTACAGCTCAAGAAAACGCGAGCGAAAATCCGGCACGTTGACCTTGACCGGGCACTGTCCCGCGCAGGATTTGCACGCCAGGCAACCGGCCATGGCGTCGTAGACCTCATGGGAAAAATCCGCCGATTGCGATCGCGTGTTGCGCCAGCGCTGCCATAACGTCGCAAAGAACGCCGGTCGGCGAATCGCTCCGGACAACACGTCGACACCCGCCTCGCCCTGCAACCGCAACCACTCGCGGATCAACGAGGCGCGGCCCTTGGGCGATTGCGCGCGCTCGCGGGTGGCTTTCCACGACGGGCACATGGCGTCATCGGGATCGAAGTTGTAGCAGGCGCCATTGCCGTTGCAATGCATCGCCGCGCCGTAATCCTGCCAGACCTTTTCGTCGATCTGCCGATCGAGTTCGCCGCGCAGGGTCACCTCATCGATTTTCAGCAGCGCCGCGCCGGCGTTGGCCGGCGTGGCGATCTTGCCGGGATTGAACTGATTGAACGGGTCGAACGCGGCTTTCAGCGCTTGCAGTGCCGGGTACAGCTCGCCGAAAAACGCCGGCGCGTATTCCGAGCGCAAGCCTTTGCCGTGCTCGCCCCAGAGCAGACCGCCGTAACGCTGAGTGAGCGCTGCAACGCCGTCCGATACCGGGCGCACCAACGCCGCTTGCTGCGGATCTTTCATGTCGAGAATCGGCCGTACGTGCAGCACGCCGGCATCGACGTGGCCGAACATGCCGTACTGCAAGCCGTGGCTGTCGAGCAGATCGCGCAGCTCGGCGATGTACTCGGCCAGGTGCTGCGGCGGTACTGCGGTGTCCTCGACAAACGGTTGCGGCCGCGCTTCGCCAGCGACGTTGCCGAGCAGGCCGACCGCGCGCTTGCGCATGCCGTAGACCTTGTTCACCGCCGCGTGACCGACCGCCAGCGTGTGGCCCAGGCGTTCGACGGTTTGATCACTGCTCAGGTGCTCGACAAACGCAGCGACGCGAGCTTGCAGCTCTTCCGGATCGTCGCCGCAGAATTCAACCAGGTTGATGCCCAATGTCGGCCGCTCGGCGCTGGCCGGGAAATACTCGGCGACGCCATGCCAGACAATGTCCTGCATCGCCAGCAGCAACACTTTCGAATCGACGGTTTCGATCGACAGCGGCTTGAGCGCCATCAACGCCCGCGCATCGCGCAGCGCGTCCATGAAACCGGCGTAGCGGATGTTCACCAGCATCGTGTGCTTGGGTATCGGCAACACATTCAGCCGCGCCTCGACGACAAAACCGAGCGAACCTTCGGCGCCGCACAACACGCTGTTGAGGTTGAAACGGCCATCCGCCTCACGCAGGTGCGCGAGGTCGTAACCGGTCAGGCAGCGGTTGAGGTCGGGAAAGCGCTGTTCGATCAGTTCGCCCTGCTCATCAATGATCTGCCGCGCGCAGCGATAGACTTCACCGACCCGGTCATCACGCGCGCACAGCGTTTGCAACTCGCTCTCGTCCAGCGCCTGAGTGTGCAAACGCTCGCCGCCACGCAGGATCATGTCGAGTTCCAGCACATGGTCGCGGGTCTTGCCGTAGGTGCAACTGCCCTGGCCGCTGGCATCGGTGTTGATCATGCCGCCGACGGTGGCGCGGTTGGATGTAGACAGTTCCGGGGCGAAAAACAGCCCGGCGGATTTCAGCGCGGCATTGAGCTGATCCTTGACCACGCCGGCCTGCACCCGCACCCAGCGTTGCTCGACGTTGATTTCGAGAATGCGGTTCATGTAGCGCGACAAGTCGACGACGATGCCGTCCGTCAGCGACTGGCCGTTGGTGCCGGTGCCGCCGCCGCGTGGCGTGATCACCACGTGCTGATGCGCCGGCTCGGCGATCAGCTTCGCCACTCGCGCGACATCGTCGGCATCCATGGGAAACACCGCCGCTTGGGGCAGGCGCTGATAAATCGAGTTATCGGTGGCCAGTACCACGCGACTGGCGTAATCGGCGCTGATCTCACCGCGAAAACCGCTGGCCTTGAGGGCTTTGAGGAACGCCTGGTAATCGGCGGTGAGGGTGCTTGCGGGCGACAGCTGGGCAATCATTGGTCAGGGTATCTCGGTGAAAATCGGGCCGTGTGGCGGTGAACAGTTGTACGCAACGAATGATTGCGTCAGGCTCCGCCATCTCAGGGTGTCCATGTTCATTGCTGGCAAACGTTGGGACAACCGTAAATTCGACCCGCTATTGATGACTTTTGCGAATGAATCCGCGCACGCTTACTCCGTCCATGTCGTTATTGCTGGCTTTCGAGGCCGCTGCCCGCCACGAAAGCTACACCCGCGCCGCCCACGAACTGTCGCTGACGCAAAGTGCGGTCAGCCGTCAGGTGCAGATTCTGGAAAAAATGCTCGGCATGCGCCTGTTCACTCGCGAAGGCCGGCAAGTGGTGCTGACAGACGTCGGGCGCCTGTATCAACGGGAGTTGAACGAAGCGCTCGGGCAGATACGCAGCGCGACGCTGCAGGCGATGGCATTCGGTTCCGGCATTCACAGCCTGCGCCTGGCGACGCTGCCAACCTTCGGCTCGAAATGGCTGCTGCCGCGACTCAAGGATTTCTACACCGCGCATCCGGGCATGACCGTGCATTTGCATTCGCGCATCGAAGCAATCGACTTCGATACCAGCGAAATCGACGCGGCGATCTGCGTCGGTGGCGGCGATTGGCCGGGGCTGACCGCCCTGCCCTTGCACACCGAGGAACTGGTGGTCATTGCCAGCGCGCAACTGTCCGCCGCCGAGCGCGACGACGCCGAACGACACATCGCCGGGCAACTGCTGCTCAATGTCAGCAGCAATGCCCAGGCGTGGGCGGAATGGTTCAGTCAGCACAGCTTGCCCCATCGCAGCATGCGCATCGGGCCAAGCTTTGAAATGACCTCACACCTGATTCAAGCGGTGCGGGCCAATATTGGTGTGGGGCTGGTGCCGCGGATTCTGGTCGAGGATGAGCTGGCGAATGGCGAGCTGCTGCAACTGGGCGAGCCGATCACCAGTCGGCGCAGCTACTATCTGGTGTATCCGCCGCGAAATGAAAAGCTGCCGTCGCTGGCGGCGTTTCGGGATTGGCTGATGCATACACTCTGAAGAATTCAGTTGCTCCGTTCGCGAGCAGGCTCGCTCCCACATTTGGAATACATTTCCTCTGTGGGAGCGAGCCTGCTCGCGAAGGCGCCAGATCTGGTGATCTCAAAACCTCGGCTTGACCGCCCTCCAATCCGGCTTGTACCGCTGCATCTGCCGTACATCATCGCGCTGGCGAATCCCGCAGGTCAGGTATTGATCATGCAGTTTGCCCAACTGCTCATGATCCAGTTCCAGCCCGAGCCCGGGCGCGCGACTGATCTTCACGCAGCCATCGACAATCGGCAGCTTGCCGCCCTTGATCACCTCTTCGTCCGGCTCCTGCCATGGGTAATGGGTGTCGCAGGCGTAATCCAGATTTGGCACAGCGGCCGCGACATGCGCCATGGCCATCAGGCTGATCCCCAGGTGCGAGTTGGAGTGCATCGATACACCGAGGCCGAATACCTCGCACATTTTCGCCAGGGTCTGGGTGTCGCGCAGGCCACCCCAATAGTGGTGGTCGGCGAGCACGATCTGCACGCTGTTCTGCGCCACGCTGCGGCGAAACTCCTCGAAATCGGTGACCACCATATTGGTCGCCAGCGGCAGGCCGGTGCGCTTGTGCAGTTCAGCCATACCGTCGAGGCCTGGCGTCGGGTCTTCGTAATATTGCAGATCATCACCGAGCAGCTCGGCCATGCGAATCGAGGTTTGCAGCGACCAGTTGCCATTCGGATCGATGCGCAGCGGGTAGCCGGGAAAGGCTTTCTTCAGCGCCTTGATGCAGGCCACTTCGTGTTCCGGGGGCAAGGTGCCGGCCTTGAGCTTGATACTCTTGAAACCGTACGCCTCGATCATCCGCGTCGCTTGCGCAACGATCTGCTGCTCGCTGAGCGCTTCGCCCCAATCATCCGGCTTGTACGGCGAATCGACATGCTGCGCGTATTTGAAAAACAGGTAGGCGCTGAACGGTACTTCTTCGCGGATCGCGCCGCCGAGCAGGTCCACCAGCGGCACGTTCAGGTAATGCGCCTGCAGATCGAGAAACGCCACTTCGAACGCCGAATAGGCGTTGCTCACCGCTTTGCTGGCATGTGAACCCGGCGCCAGCTCGGCTCCGGCCAGACTGGCCGGTTTGTGCGCCGCCACCGTCGCCTGCACGATCGCACGCAACTGATTGAGGTTGAACGGGTCGAGACCGATCAGTTGCGCCTGCACTTGTTGCTGGATCGCCAGCGCCGGCGCGTCGCCATAACTTTCACCGAGGCCGATGTAACCGTTATCGCTTTCGATCTCGATGATCGAGCGCAGGGCATAGGGTTCGTGGATGCCACTGGCGTTGAGCAGCGGCGGATCACGAAAGGCAATCGGGGTGACCGTGACACGGGTGATTTTCAAGATGATGCTCCTGACAGATCAACAATCGATTCAGTGGCTCGCGGCCGGGCTGGCCGTCGCGACGACGGCGGTTTCATCAGCGGGCTTTGCCGGGGTTTTGCCTTTGGCGCCCGGCGCCGTACGGGCAAAGAAAATCACCACCGCGGCGATCAGTGAAGTCGCCGCCAGGCCATACAGTCCGCCCTCGATTGAGCCGGTGGTTTGTTCGAGAATGCCGAACGCCGTCGGCGCGACGAAGCCGCCGAGATTGCCGATGGAATTGATCAGTGCGATCACCGCCGCCGCGATGCGCGCATCGAGATAGCTCTGCGGGATCGGCCAGAACAGCGCCGATGCCGCTTTGAAGCCAATCGCCGCGAAGCAGATGGCAACGAAGGCGAAAACCGGACCGCCGGTGGTCGACATGAACATGCCAATAGCGGCGATCACCAGGGTCAGAGCGACCCACGCCTGCTGGAACTTCCACTTGCCGGCCATCGCGGCGAACCCGTACATGGCAACAATCGAAATGATCCACGGAATCGAATTGAGCAGGCCGACCTGGAAGTCGCCAAGGTTGCCCATCTTCTTGATCATGCTCGGCAGCCAGAACGTCGCGCCGTAAATGGTCAGGGCAATCGAAAAATAGATGAAGCAGAACAACGCGATTTGCCGATCCGCCAGCAACTTGAACATTGACGGCTTGCTCACCTGCACTGCTTCGCGGGCACGCTGCTCTTCAGCGATCGCCGCGACCAGCGCTTCACGCTCGTCTTCGCTCAGCCACTTCGCCTGACGCGGATGCGATTGCAGCCAGAACCAGACGAACGCGCACAGCACCACCGACGCCGCGCCCTCGATCAGAAACATCCACTGCCAGCCGTGCAGGCCCAGGCCGCTGATGTGCAGCAACGCACCGGACACCGGGCCGGAGATCACCGAGGCAATCGCCGAGCCACTGAGAAACACCGCCATGGTCTTGCCGCGTTCGGAGGCTGGCAGCCATTGCGTGAAGTAATAGATGATTCCCGGAAAGAACCCCGCCTCGGCCGCGCCAAGAATGAAGCGCAACACATAGAAGCTGGTTTCACCGCGCACGAACGCCATGGCCATGGCGGCCGCACCCCAGGTGAACATGATCCGCGTCAGCCATACCCGTGCGCCGTAACGCTGCAACAGCATGTTGGAGGGCACTTCGAACAACGCGTAGCCGATAAAGAACAGACCGGCGCCAAGGCCATATGCCGCAGCCCCGATACCCAGATCGGTTTCCAGATGACTGCGGACAAAGCCGATGTTGACCCGATCGATGTAGTTGACGATGAACATCACCACGAACAGCGGCAGCACGTGGCGCTTGACCTTGGCGGCGGCACGGGCGAGCACCGTGACGTCCGCTGGACTCTGCAGGGTTTTCAAGGGGCGACTCCCGATCTTGTTGTTTTTAGGAATGGCGTGAAGCGATGGGTCGATCATGGACGCCGTGCATTGATCCCGTCTAATCTAACTTGGCATTCGATTGATACCCGGATTAGATCAATGTTCGAACTGACCCAACTGCGTTGCTTCACCACCGTTGCCACCGAACTGAATTTTCGCCGCGCCGCCGAACGGCTCAACATGACTCAGCCGCCGCTGAGCCGGCAGATCCAGTTGCTGGAGCATCACCTCGGCGTCGAATTGTTCACCCGCAGCACCCGTAGCGTTGCGCTGACGGCCGCCGGGCGCGCATTTTTCATCGAAGCGCAGAATTTGCTTGAGCGCGCCCAGCAGGCAGCAATCACCGCGCGGCGTTTCGCCGAGGGTGATATCGGCTCGGTGAACATCAGTTTTGTCGGCAGCGCGGTGTATGAGTTTTTGCCCAAGGTGATCGCCGAGGCACGCTTGAAACAGCCGCAGGTGAAAATCGATCTGAGCGAGATGAACACCTATCAGCAACACGAAGCCCTGCGCGCACGACGCATCGATCTGGGCATCGCCCGCGCGCCGCTGCTGGAGCCGGGCTACGCCACCGAATGCCTGGTCCGTGAGCCGTTTGTGCTGGCGGTGCCCAGTGCACATCCGTTGGCGACCGCCGCGCAAGTGCTGGTCAGCGATCTGGATCAACAGCCGTTTCTGATGTATTCACACGCGGCCTATCCCCCGTTCAACGAACTGCTGACCGGCATGCTGCGCTCGGCGCGGGTCGCACCGGACTACGTGCAGTGGCTGGGTTCATCACTGACGATTCTGGCGTTGGTCAACGCCGGCATGGGCCTGGCGCTGGTACCGCGTTGCGCGACCAGCGTGGTGTTCAAGAACGTGGTGTTTCGCGATATTGATCTGGGCGAGGGGGTGCAGAGCGAACTGCACCTGATCTGGCGGGAGAACAATGACAACCCGGCGTTTGCGATGCTGCTGGAAGCGATTCGCCGGGCTGTGGCGCAAGGTTGGGGCGGGTAAAAAAGCTTACTGGTTTTTAAGCGGTGGTGGACCACTAGGTGCCTTGGGCTGCGCATTCGCCACAGGCTTGCCATCTGGCGTGTAACGACGTGCGACCCATTCTGGCATTGGTTGCGGTGCTCTGGCTGTCATGACGACACCTCCTGTTTCGGGCCGAATTCGACCCATTTGACTTTCCCGGAATCTATCAGCAAAAACTCGGCGCCAAAAGGCACTTCTTTCCCGTCGGCATCCAGCCAACACGGATTTTGCATCACGAACTGGCCATTGCTGGCCTCTGGTGGCCACTCCACAGGCCAGCCAAAAACGCGCCTTTCATCGTTCAGATGCAGCGTGATGAGGCGATGGTGCTGGGCAAAAATGCTGAACCATTCACTGGGGTAGGAAGATTGTTTCGTCACGTTTCGACCGCGTAACCAGCCATGCAATTTGTCATTGGTGGCCAGATAACAGGACAGCAGTCCAAGCGTCAGCGACACAACGAATGCCCACATGGTTTCGGCTTTGGCGTCCCAGCGGCCGATGGAAAAACCTTTCGAACCCACCCACAAACACAGAGAGCCTATCGCCCAGACCGCTCCCTGAACCACAAACGTGAAAATCAACGCCTGCACAATCTGCCCGAATGTATCAGGCCGTTTGAACGCTGTGAGCGAATAGAAAATCCATGCGGATAGAAACCCGGGAATCAGATACTGCAACAACGGTATGACTTCTTTGACCAGATCATCCATGATCCGAGGCTCCCTTCGAGGTCTTGCCGACCGACACTCGAAAGCCTAGCGCACGCTGGCAAACGGTTTGCTTACAACTGTCACCGCGCGTTTCACGCCGTAGACGGCTACAGGCAATCACGCACCGATTGGCGCAACGCCCCCGACTTGGCCCATGGCGGCCCCTGATACAACGAAACCCGGCTGCCGTCCTTGTATTTGACGATATCCAGGATCTCATCCGCAGTGATGACACTTGGCGCGGTGATGCGGTAGCCGTTGGAGATAGAGGTTTGCGAGGTCTTCGCTACATCCCGCTGCCACAACGGTAATACACAGGCGGCATAGTCCTTGGGTGCCTTGTCGCTGGTCTTGCTGACATTCGGTTCACCCGGCACGAGTGACCTCGGCAACGAGCAACCCGCCAACAGGGCAAACGCCAAAACCCCGATCCACATCCGCATGGTGTATTCCTGATCCAAAAAAAAGCGAATGTAACGTGTAACCGGGCGTACATCCATCGTGGCACGCCGCCCGTGGTTCAATCTGCACAACTTTTCACAACCTGGACAGACAGACGAACGAGCTTTGCCCATCGGCGAAAAAATGCGACTACTCTCTTTTACCGAGAATGTTCAGGAGATGATCATGCGGCTCAATGAATACGAACACGAACTTCAGCGCGACCTGCAAAGCGTTGCATCGGACTTGCGCTGGTCAGCTGTCGATCTGAAACGCATCGCCGAGCAGTTGCGCAAATCGGGCAACGAAGCGGACGCGCAAGCGGTGCTGAGGTCGTGCCAGGTGCTGCAAAGCGATGAGGAACGGCTGCAAATCTACGCCAAAGAAGTGAAAGCGCGGGCCATCAGCCGAATCAAGGTGCACTGAGTATCAACCTGGTTTCCCCTTCAACCAAAGAGCCCCGGCATTTGCCGGGGCTCTCGGTTACAACCATTCACTGAGCTGTGTGACTTTTCGCCCGCGTCGAGCGTTTTTTGTAGCCAGGCAGTGCTGCGGCGTAAGCCAGCGCCTCCTCTTTGCTGGCAAACGATGCCAGCCGGTCACCCTGGGTGCAGACCCGCCACGGGCCATTGTTCACGCTAAGCACGTCATAGCCGTTCATGTGCATCTTGTTCAACATCGGCATGCTCATGGACACCTCCATAGTTGCTTACGGTCAGTTCAAGCTTCACCGGCTTACCTTACACCCTGACTCACAGAATTTGCCGACCGGATGTCGCCAGGTCTGACCCTCAGAAATCTTGCACTTTACGCCACCACGCGCGCTCAAAATCTTATTGAAACCTTTACTTGAGGCATCGGCTCAAATATTGCAGTTTGATGACAATATCGTGACAAGCCGTAAACAGGTAACACATGAAAGTACGTGCAACCGTTATATGCGAACAGGATCGCCACATCCTCCTGGTCCGCAAACCGCGCAGCCACTGGACATTGCCCGGCGGCAAGGTCGAGCCTGGGAAACCCGCGCGCAGGCGGCCGTGCGTGAATTGCAGGAAGAAACCGGGCTGAATGCCGACGATGTGTTGTATTTGATGGAAATGCAGAGCGGCAGCACCCGGCATCATGTATATGAAGCGTCGGTTGCAGACCTCGAGAAGGTGCGCCCGCAGAACGAAATCATCGATTGCCTCTGGCATCCGCTGGATGCGGTGCGTCATTTGAAGACCAATGAAGCGACGCTGCGCATTGTTGAAGCGTTTCAACGGCGTCTATGACGCCTTAACCGGCAAACGCCCGGCGCCCGGCGCTCATCTCCGTGCGCAGTTCACCGATGAAGTTTGATATGGCGCGAATCGTGACGAGATGTTCCGGCGATACGCCGTTGAGCAGCAACTCGACCCGGCCGTTTTCCGGCCGATAGACCTTGATCTGTAACAGACCATGCGACATGGATCTGCATTCGCATTCAAACCCGGGAAAGCCTGATTCAACGATGCAGCAGATGTCGTCAAGAGCAAGCATGGGGGCACGCCTCGCGGGCGATGGGGCCGTTTAATCGATAGAGCATAGATCAGCATCTGCAGATGCGTTGACGCTGGAATGTCTATTGGTTCACAAATCAGTGCGAGTCATGATCCCAGATCCAGTTCCACATTCCCGGCAGACTCACCGGCTCCGAGCTTTTTTCAACGGTGCGCGCCAGCGCCGCTTTTTGCAGCGCTTCGTGATCATCATAGAAAGGCTTGCGGTCCAGCTTCACGCCCGTAGCGGCCGCGCTGTCGAGCAGGATCTGCAGATATTCGCGGGTATGTCGCGCGGTGTAGCGATTGAGGTCATGAAAGGTCATCACCACCGGTATCACTCCGTCCACCGTTGGCAATTCCCCCGCGGCGATACGTTCACGCACCTCGGATAACTGCCGCAGCAAATTGGCGCGCCGACGTGGGCTGGCATTGAAGCCCCAGATCTTGCCGTCGTTGGCACTTAGATCCGTCAGCAACACCTGCAAACCGTGCTGCTGATACGCGGCGAAGGTGCGTTTGTCGTAATTCCAGAATGGCGGACGCAGCAATTTCGGCGGCGCCCCGGTGATCGCAGCGATATCGGCCGTGCCGTTACTCAGCGACGCTTCCAGTTGTTGCGGGTCGAGTGAACGATGATTGGTGTGCCAGTGAGTCGCCGTGTGAAACGCGAGGATGTGGCCCTCATCGTGTTCACGCCGCATCAGACTGCGACCAGTCTCGCTGTTACCCGCACGCGGCGCACGGGTCTGCACAAAAAACACCGCTTTGATATTGGCTTGCAGCGGATTGTCCTTGAGGCCGTCAAGCACCATCGCCGTCGGGTTCCACAAACTCGAGGCGCTGGGACCGTCGTCGAAGGTCAACAAGAAACGCACCGGTGCCTGGGCCTGCAGGCGCGCTTGGGTCTGCGCAGTCATTTCTATCGGTGCGGCGATGCAACCGGCCAGGACGAGCACCATGAGCGCAGCAGTAAAAAGCTTGAATCCAGATGTCATGTTCGCCTTGAGCGCGAGCGCTGCCGTCATGTTGTCGATTGGCAACTTCCCTCGCCCTTCCCGCCCCTGAACCGCCCTTCGCGAGCCGAGATGGGACAGGGTACACAGGCTTTGGTTCCGGCGCTCGCTACGTCATTGCGCTTTGACGCAGAGAGTTTCCGCTGGAGACCTCAGCGACTATCCTGAAATGGCCAACCGGAGATTTCAGCCCATGTGCGGAAGACTCTCGCAATATCGCGGCATACATGACTTCGTCGCCACACTGAGCATTCCCGACGCCTTGATCAATCACGTCGGCGATGCGCCGCTGGCCCGCTACAACGCGGCGCCGACCACCGCGCTGGCGGTTCTCCATCAACAGGGGCAAAGCATTCAGGCCGACAACCTGCGCTGGGGCTGGCGGCCGCACTGGGCCACGGATCGCCCGGCGCCGATCAATGCCCGCGTAGAAAAAGTCGCCCATGGCGCTTTTTTCCGCGCGATCTGGCGCCATCGCCTGATTGTCCCCGTCGACAACTGGTTTGAATGGGTCGATACCGGCGAAAAAACCCGCCAGCCATGGCTGATTCGTCGAGCGGACCAGGGCGCGGTTTTCTGCGCCGCCATCGGCCAGTTTCCCACAGCGCAAAGCGCGGCTCGAAACGATGACGGTTTTTTGATCATTACCGCCGAGGCGGTCGGAGGCCTGCTCGATGTCCATGATCGCCGCCCGGTGGTGTTCGGCGCGGAACTGGCACGCGAGTGGCTCGATCCGGCGACCACCATTGAGCGCGCCGAGCAGATGTTGTTGTTCGAAGGTGAAGGCAGCGAGTCGTTCGAATGGCACAAAGTCGGCAAAGCCGTCGGTAACGTCCGCAATCAAAATGCTGAATTGATTCAGCCGGTTGAATGAGCGGTGAACGCGATTTGAGCAAATCATTGACTCGGCGTCATTACAACGGCTGTTTCACTGCTGAAACAGTGCGAATGTAACCGATACGCAAATAGACCAACCGCTTGTCAGACAACCCGACCATCGTACATACATTTCGCTGCACTACAGCTAGCATGCGCGCCGCATTTCCATTTGGTATACCAGTTGACCAAAGAGTCAACAAACCAGGATCCCAATAACATCTACAAGCCTTGCAGAGAACTAAGTTGCGCGACGATTTTGCAATCAAACAGGTCGGTGGCCTGGAGTGTATTCATCTGTCCACGACAGAACGCTTTGAACTCGACTGTTTTATCGGCCACTACATCAAGACTCGAAACCTGAGTGCCGTTCCCGACATCGAACGCACCCTGCGCAGTACCCTCGAAAACTATCCCGGCCATGCGCCAGTGATGGTCAACGAGCTGAATGCCTGGATCGACAGGACACTGGGCTATCGGGCTTCACACCCGGACTTCACCCAGCTGGACGATCTTTGAGCCTGTGAAAAAGCCCCGCACTTGCGGGGCTCTTCGTATCGACTGTCTAGAACTTGCGGTCAGGTTCGGAAAGCTCCTGGCTATCGTCATGCTTCCAGGTTTTTTCCTTGCGCTTCTCGCGTTCTATTTCTTCTTCGCTCGGTTGATCCGTGTCTTTCTCGTTTTCAGGCTGTTTTTGCTCACTCACCCTGCGCACCTCCTGCCATCGTCAACAGTCTTTCTTGAAGCGTAGATCAGGTTTCAGCCAATGGCTTCATGCGTGACGTCTGCCCTGAGCTTTAATCTCCGCGCCGGCGTAACATGGCGACATTCACGATCGCGTCAGGGAGACGACATGCTGTACCGAATCGCAGCCGACGGGCTGGTGCTGTTTCATTTGTCTTTCATTCTGTTCGTGCTGTTTGGCGGTCTGCTGGTGCTCAAATGGCCACGCTTGCTGTGGCTGCATTTGCCGGCTGCCGCCTGGGGCGTGGCGGTCGAGGTGCTGCATTTGACCTGCCCGCTGACCTACTGGGAAAACCTCATGCGTCACGCCGCCGGGCAGACCGAATACGCCGGTGGCTTCATCGAGCATTACATCTGGCCGATCATCTACCCGGCCGGACTGACCCCGCAGATTCAACTGGTGCTCGGCAGCGTGGTGCTGGCGATCAACGTGCTGGTGTACGGGCGCTTGATCCGCTCGTGGAAGTTGCGTCGCGCCGCCGCTCAGCCCTGATCGACCTCGCACACGGTTTTGAAACGCGAATCGAAATCCGCCGCCAGATCCGCCAGCGTGATACTGCCCAGCCGCGACAGCAATAGCGCCTGCGCCTCATCGAAGGTGCGGGTCAGCGCTGCATTCACAGCCTGCTCGACCAGGCACTGCGGATGATCCGTCGATAAACCGATGGAAAAAATCGACTGCGTGCCCAATGCATGGTGAATATCCAGCAACGTAATCTGCTTCAACGGTTTGGCCAGCGCCCAGCCGCCCTGATGGCCCTTCTCCGACGTCACGAAACCCTGCTCCTTGAGCAAGCCCATGGTGCGCCGCACCACCACCGGATTGGTGCCAAGCATCCCGGCGATGGTTTCCGAGGTGGCGCGTTTTTCATGGCGATCCATGTGAATCAACACATGCAGCATGCGCGACAGGCGCGTGTCATTTCTCACTTGAGCATTTCCAGACTGATAAAGAATGTCTCCGAGTATCGCTTGCAAGATCTGAAGTTACGAGACTATTGACAGTCTTTTTTCACGTAACTTACGCTGTACCCTGAAACCTCACAGCGGAGATCTGGATCATGGTGTACGACGTCATCATTGTCGGCGGCAGTTACGCCGGGCTGTCCGCCGGCCTGCAACTGGCCCGCGCCCGGCGCAGCGTGCTAGTGCTCGATTCAGGCCTGCGACGCAATCGCTTCGCCGGCACTTCCCACGGATTTCTCGGACAGGACGGACGCACGCCGGGCGACATTGCTGCCGAGGCGCGAGCGCAATTGATGGCCTACCCTACCGTGCAATGGCTGGCAGATACGGCGGAAGAAGCGATGCAAGCTGCCGCGGGTTTTGACGTGCGCACCCTGGCCGGCAAACAGCTCAGCGCCAGGCGCCTGATCCTCGCGTCGGGCGTGATCGACGAATTGCCGGACATCGAAGGACTCCAACCACGCTGGGGCCAAAGCGTTTTTCACTGTCCTTACTGTCACGGCTATGAACTGAATCAGGGCGCAATCGGCGTACTGGCGACTTCGCCCCTGTCAATTCATCACGCCCTGATGCTGCCTGACTGGGGCCCAACCACATTCTTCATCAATGGCGTTTTCGAACCCGATGCCGAGCAACTGGCGCAATTGGCTGCACGCGGAGTGAGGCTGGAAACCCGGCGCGTCAGGCGCATCGATGGCGCGCGTGCCGACGTGGTCCTCAGCGACGGCGAGATCGTCGCGGTCGCCGGTCTGTTCGCCATGCCGCGCACACGCATGGCAAGTCCGCTGGCCGATCAGTTGGGCTGTGTATTCGAAGAAGGGCCGATGGGGCCTTTTATCCAGACTGACGCAACCCAACAGACCAGCGTCCCTGGGGTCTTCGCCTGCGGAGATGCCGCACTGGCTGCCGGCTCCGTCGCACTGGCGGTCGGCGATGGAGCCCGCGCCGGGGCAGGCACACACCGCTCGCTGATTTTCGCCTGAATACGCTGACGCCTTAGCGCGGCGTCTGCTTCAACGCGTCCAGCCATGCCGGATCCAGGCGCGTCTGCTCGGTATCGAGCCCCTGCGCCTGCATGCGCTGTTTATGCTCTTCGACTTCCCGCCACAGTTGCCCCTGATCGCTGGAGTTGCCGTCCAGCTCGTGCATCTGCATCAGGCCCAGATGATAGAACCGCAGCACTTTAAACGCGGTCGGATCGTTTTGCGCGACGGCGGCGGTCAGGTGATGCATCACATTGGTGACACTCATCAGGCTGCGCTTGAGCCGCCAGCTGTACACCGCCGGCGCCATCCAGCTCTGATGCCAGAAGCGTCCTCGCAGCAAGGCGCCGGTCAGTAAAAAGGCCAGGAACACCCCGCCGACATTGAAGCGCAGGTTGTCGCCGTCAGGCTCGCCGAACAGCGCCACGGCCACGCTGGAAAACAGCATTGCCAATACCAGAAACAGTACGGCGATGATGATCGTGCTGCGCCGGGTCTGCTGGCGGAAAGTGGCGGCGTCCATCGGCTGAATCTCGAACATCACAAATGACTTCCTTGAGCGACAAGAGGGGTAACGGAAAAAACCGCCCGGCGCATTATCGCCTCTGGTGCGGATTTAGCTATGCTGGGGCTCCTTTTGATCTTTTCAGCGTCCAACGGGGACATGGCGGTATAGCGCAGATCGTGCCATCTTCATTCATGGATACACATTATTCGGATGCCGTTCGCCTGTTCAGGGAATGACATCGTTTTAAGGATCACTGCATGACCCAACGACACGTAATCAATGCCTCGGTCAGTCCGAAAGGCAGCCTCGAAACCCTTTCTCAACGTGAAGTGCAACAACTGAGCGAAGCCGGTTCCGGCAGCACCTACACCCTCTTCCGCCAGTGCGCCCTGGCCATTCTCAACACCGGCGCCCACGTCGATAACGCCAAGACCATTCTCGAAGCCTACAAGGATTTCGAAATCCGCATTCACCAACAGGATCGCGGCGTGCGCCTGGAGCTGTTGAACGCTCCGGCCGACGCATTCGTCGACGGCGAAATGATCGCCAGCACCCGTGAAATGCTGTTCAGCGCCCTGCGCGACATCGTCTACACCGAAAACGAACTGGACAGCCAGCGCATCGACCTGAGCAATTCCCAAGGCATCAGCGACTACGTGTTCCACCTGCTGCGCAACGCGCGCACCTTGCGTCCGGGTGTCGAACCGAAGATTGTCGTGTGCTGGGGCGGTCACTCGATCAACACCGAAGAATACAAATACACCAAGAAGGTCGGCCATGAGCTGGGCCTGCGCAGCCTCGACATCTGCACCGGCTGCGGCCCGGGCGTGATGAAAGGCCCGATGAAAGGCGCGACCATCGCCCACGCTAAACAGCGCATTCACGGCGGTCGCTACCTCGGCCTGACCGAGCCTGGCATCATCGCCGCTGAAGCGCCGAACCCGATCGTCAACGAACTGGTGATCCTCCCGGATATCGAAAAACGTCTGGAAGCATTCGTGCGGGTCGGCCACGGCATCATCATTTTCCCCGGCGGCGCCGGTACGGCCGAAGAGTTCCTCTACCTGCTGGGCATCCTGATGCACCCGGACAACAAAGGCCTGCCCTTCCCGGTGATCCTCACCGGCCCGAAAAATGCCGCGCCGTATCTGGAACAGCTCGATGCGTTCGTCACTGCAACTCTCGGCGAAGCGGCCCGTCAGCATTACGAAATCATCATCGATGACCCGGCCGAAGTGGCGCGACAGATGACCCAAGGCTTGAAAGCCGTGAAGCAGTTCCGCCGCGAACGCAACGACGCTTTCCATTTCAACTGGCTGTTGAAGATCGACGAAGGCTTCCAGCGCCCGTTCGATCCGACCCACGAAAACATGGCCAACCTGAAGTTGCACCTCGACCAGCCTGCCCACGAACTGGCGGCCAATCTGCGGCGCGCGTTCTCGGGGATCGTCGCCGGTAACGTCAAGGACAAGGGTATTCGTTTAATCGAAGAACACGGGCCGTACCAGATCCGCGGTGACGCGGCGATCATGCAACCGCTCGACGCCCTGCTCAAAGCCTTTGTCGCCCAGCATCGGATGAAACTGCCGGGTGGCGCGGCGTATGTGCCGTGCTATCGCGTGGTGGCGTAGTTCCACCAGCCACATGCAAAGCTTGTTCGCTCTGCCAACTCTCAAGGGCAGAGCGAACTCGTCAACGCCCCTCAGCCGCTATGCAAAGATCCGCTCAATCTGGCTGGAAGCGCACCTCGCGATAACGCGGGACAGCCATATGCCAGGCGGCATTACCACGCCATAGCCATTCAAAGGCTTCTGCGCACCGGACTGCCTGTTCAATAACCACGGCCTCACAACCCAGCCTACCTAACTCGACGGGCAATCGAGTCCGCGTTCTGAAGAACTGCCGAACCCAATTTTCTATTTGCCGACCAAGCTGCGCGGCCGCCTGGTCCGGACTTGAATCATTCTGGTGGCGCCAATGGGTGATCAGGTTGTAAATATCCTCATCGGGATTTTTCATGATCTTGAACGACAACAGATCGTTCACTGCCTTGAGCAAGTTCAAAGTCAGCCGCCGTACTGTCTGCCAAATCATGGAGTAATACACGGTCGATGGAAGATTCACTCTCATTGCAAAGTAGGTAAATTCAACACATACCTGAAATCCGCCGGCGCTGCGCCAGTTGCATTTGTAATCATCCCGACCGGGCTGACTCCGTTCCAGTCGATGAACCGCTGCACGCATACAGGGGTAAATGTACGTTTGATATTGATCAAGCGTCCGCCGCCTCCACTGATCAGGCATGAAAGCCCCAGCACGGCCAATGACGTCTGCCAAACCACCGGCGAGCCCACTACCGGAAGTAACGCTACCCGCACAAGCCTTCTCATACACTTGGCTCAACACCTCCTCCAAGGCCTCGGGGTCGTCGCCTAACGTCTCGTCCGCCAAATCATCCTGACAACTGAACCATGCCGTCAGAAGCGCAAGGATGCGAAGATCGTTACGACTCGAATTGGGCCACATGTAGGCCGCGTAGAGACCAGCCATATACATATCGCGCTGGCAGACCTCGTAACGGGTGTCCTCGAGGCCAAGACTCTTGAGCCATTTGCGTGCGTGCCGCTCGGCATCCCGCACATGAGGACTCATTTTCACATCCAACAAATTCATAAGCGGTGGTAATGAATAGTTCATGAGAATATCCATATGAGTCTCTATTTACGGGGCGACAGCGCAAGAACATTGCCCAAGCGACTGTCCGGCAACATCGACCATCGACAAGCCTGGAAGCATATTGAATATATAGGCCAGAAAAATCATTTCACTAAAAACCTGCAAGAGTAACCTTTTACATTCGCGCCAAGCACCAGTCCGCCTTGCCCGCCATTAAGAACAATTAGTCTTGCATCATGAACTTAAACCACCTGTCATAGAACGCAACCAGGCAAAATCTATAACTAACCATTCTAAATCCCTGTTTGCACCTGGCAAAAATCTGTCTATCTTTTGAGAAAAATCAAGACATCTTGTTTACGACGTAACTTTCCATATAAGGAATCAGCAATACAGGATGAGGAGCCCCGTCAAATGTCTTCGATGTCGCCGCAATACACACTCGCCAAACGAAGTTGGGCGGCCGCTTTCGATTATCAGGAACAGCATGCCGGGAAGAAGGTCAGGACTGCTCTGACTCGCGCACTGGCAGCCGTTTTTCAGATCGATTCGCAGCAGTCGAATATCATTAGTCGATGCGTGGAGCGAAAAAACACAGCATCGCTGATCCACGACGACATAGTGGACGAAGACCGAATCCGTCGGGGCGCCCCCGCAGTCTGGGTCAAATTCGGTGTAGACACTGCTCTGATTTCCGGGATGTACGGGTACATCAAAGGCTTGCAATTATTGGCAGAGCTGGACGATGTGAACTTGCTTCGCGCCTCGCTACGCAGTCTTGAAGAACTGCACATTGGTCAGCACATCGACACGCAAATAAGCAAAGGCAGTTCGCTTCCCACCTTCGAGGAATACCGGTTTATTGCCCAATCCAACACCGGCTGTTTTTTACTTTCATCCTGCAGGCCTGCCAACAACTGAAGCCGCTGCCCCAAGGAAGCTACAGCGCCCTCATGCAAATGCTTTTGGAGCTGGCCGTTTATTATCGCCTGGTCAATGATTATTGTGACATCAACCACAGACCTCATTTTGACAGGAAAGGATTCGCCACCGATCTGGAGGGCGGACCGAAGTCTTTCTTGATGATACTTGCAGACCGTTGTCTGCTAAAGAAGTCAAGAAGCAAAAAAAGAAAGGATGCAATCATTCTTGAATGGGGCAACGCGGGTGTATTCGACAAGGCATTGGCAACCATGGACGCCAGTTACGCGCTGTTAACGCAACATTACGAACGTGCGCAGCGCAAGTGCAACCAGCGCAACTTCAGCGATCTTCGGCGCTTCTTGAAGAGCATTCATTTTCAACAGTCCATTCACGACAATTATTATGAATGGCTGAAAAAACAATAAACTCAAGCCTCACTGGCTTGAACCGAAGCATTATTTGCCCATACATTTTCAAGGGAAATGACACTCTGTCAGCGCCTTGATCGCGGAGGTCAAGCCGCTGCTATTTGATCCGCTCAGCTGCCAACCGTGCAGCCAGTGCCTTGGCCTGGATCGCCACATCCGTCACCGCCGTACTCTCCCACCACATCCCGCGCAAAGGTGGTCCCATGGCGTACAAACGCCTGGAGGCGTGCCCTTCGGCATCCAGCACCGCGCCGTCCGCCGCTGCGGCAATCCCCAGCGCCAGCGGCCCGGGTTGCGCCAGACCGCGGGCCAGCAACTGCTGCGGCAATGGTCGCGCCACACGGCGCCAGTCGTACTCGATACCGCTGGAGTTGATCAGCGCGGCGCCCGTTACCACGCGCGTTTCGGATTCTCCACGACGCCGAATGCGAATCCCGACTCCGCCCTCCGAACTCGGCTCGAGCCCCTTGAACGAGGCCGCATCAATCGTCAGCCGCCCTTCCTTCCCGTGCAGTCTCTCAAGCAACTGCGCGCTCAACGGCGGCGAGCGGTGATGATGACTTTCCCACCATGGCCGCACATGGCGTACGAATTGTCGCCGCTGTACGTCGGTCGCTTGACTCCACAAACGCGCGATGTGCACGCGAACCGTGTCCAGCGGGGCCTGCCAGTCGATACCTTGCGCACTGGCTATCTGGCATTGTCGACGCAGTTCACGCACCAACTGCCGTGGCGTGCGAAGGTCGTGATCGGCAGCGAGGAAATCCACCCACGCTGGTGGCTGCCGGCGCACATGCGGCAGCAAGCCATGCCGGGAAAACACTTTGATCGGCCCGCGATGCCCGGCCTGCTCCAGCGACACCACCGCATCGACCATGGTCAGGCCGGAGCCGATGATCAGCACGGCCGATTGCGGATCGAGCAGGCGCATGGCGGCGACGTCCCAGGGATCCAGCGCGGCGGCGTTGAGGCCGCTGGAGGTTTTCTGCGGGGTTCGCGCGGCGGGGAACATGCCGGTCGCCAGCACCGCATAGGCCCCGCGCAGGTTTTGCCCGTCGCTCAAGCTCAGTTGTACCGAATCCGTAGCGGATATCAGGTCAGTGACTTCGGCGCAGAGGTGTTCGACGCTCGAGCCGAATTGAGCGCCGATTGCGCGGGCTTCGGCCAGACGCTGCTGGACATAGACACCGAACAATCCGCGCGGCGGAAACAGTTCGCTGACCGGCACGTTCTGCTCGGCAGACTCCGGCCAGCCGCCGGCAGCGATGTGCTCGGTGAGCCATTGAGTCAGGTCGTCAGGATTATCCGGGTCGACGCTCATGCGCGCGGCGTTGCCATTGAGCGTATGGCCCAGCTCCACTGCGCTGTAGGCCTCGCCCCGGCCGAGTTCGGCGCGCGGCTCGATGATCAGGATTTTGCGCTGCCCGGGAAGACGCAGCAATTGCACCGCGAGCATCGTTCCACTGAGGCCGCCGCCGATGATCAGAACATCTGCACTCACGCTCATTCAAATCACCACATTACGGATGAATCGCGCCGCCACATCACCGTCATTGCGATAGGAATGCGGCTGATGGCTGGCAAACATGTAGAACTCCCCGGCATTGATGTGCTGCGGCTGATCGCCGAGCATCAGGGTCAGACATCCCTCGAAAACAAAAATCTGCTCACTCCAGCCCTCGGCGTCGACCTGCGACGGATAGACCTCACCGGGTTGCAGACACCATTCCCACTGCTCGACTTCGCGTGTAGCGATGGCTTTCGACAGCAGCACTGCTTTGCTACCAGGAATGCTGCCGGCCCACGCCACTTCATTGATGCGGCTGGGATCGCGGGCATCCGGGGCCTGGATGAGATCACTGAACGCCACATCGAGCGCTTCGGCGACGCGATCCAGCGTAGTCAGGCTGACATTCTTCTCGCCCGCCTCGATCGCCACCAGCATGCGCCGACTGACCCCGGATTTTTCCGCCAGCGCCGTCTGGCTCAGATCGGCGGCATGCCGCAAACGCCGGACATTCTGGCTGACGTGTTGCAGGACGGAAGCGCGTTGCGTGGAATCTTTGTGCACTATATTGCTCACTCGGTGGGGTTGGGCAGTATACTGCGCAACGTTGGCCGCATTGTGCAGCCTCCTTTTTATAGTGCGCAAGGTCACCATGTCATCGAACAGTTCTCCCGCTCCCGTGCGTCTCTCCCGTTTCAGCAAAGCCGAGTGCGTGCTGGTGCTGATTACGATGATCTGGGGCGGAACGTTCCTGCTGGTTCAGCATGCGATGACCGTCAGCGGCCCGATGTTCTTTGTCGGCCTGCGTTTTGCGGCAGCGGCGTTAATCGTCGCGCTGTTCTCCTGGCGTCATCTGCGCGAACTGAGCCTGTTCGAACTCAAGGCCGGCGCGTTCATCGGCGTGGCGATCATGCTGGGTTACGGCTTGCAGACGGTGGGCCTGCAAACCATCCCGAGCAGTCAGTCAGCGTTTATCACGGCTTTGTATGTACCGTTCGTGCCGTTGTTGCAATGGCTGGTGCTGGGACGGCGACCAGGTTTGATGCCAAGCATCGGCATCATGCTGGCGTTTACCGGGTTGATGCTGTTGTCCGGCCCGTCCGGCGCGGCGCTGAATTTCAGTCCCGGCGAGATCGCGACATTGATCAGCGCGATCGCCATTGCTGCCGAGATCATTCTGATCAGCACCTACGCCGGCCAGGTCGATGTGCGACGGGTAACGGTGGTGCAACTGGCAACCACATCAGTGCTGTCGTTCCTGTTGGTGGTGCCGACCGGTGAGCTGATTCCGGATTTTTCCTGGACGCTGCTGATCACCGCGCTGGGCCTGGGCGCAGCGAGCGCGGCGATTCAAGTAGCGATGAACTGGGCGCAGAAAAGCGTTTCGCCGACGCGGGCAACGCTGATTTATGCCGGTGAGCCGGTGTGGGCCGGGATTGTCGGGCGGATTGCTGGCGAGCGGTTGCCGGCGATTGCGCTGGTAGGTGCCGGGTTGATCGTTGCGGCGGTGATTGTCAGTGAGTTGAAGACCAAGGCTGCGAGGTCTGAGACCGAAGCTGAGTTGGAGCGGGAAACTCAGGGTTGATCGATAACATCTCGAGCGTCTGGCGTGGCGCTTTCGCGAGCAGGCTCGCTCCCACAATGGAATGTATTTCAAGGTGGGAGCGAGCCTGTTCGCGAAAATGCCATCCGCCACAACATCCCTGCCACTGAAACAAGGCTAAACACAAAAATCCGGACTACTTTGTAGGATTCTGAGACATCCTGGCGTTTGGTGATCGGGGAGCTGGCACGTATGATGCTTCACAAACCTCCGCAGATTAGAAGCCTATGTCCCTGATAGTTCTACTGCTTCTGCCCTTCATAGGCAGCTGTCTGGCAGCCGTGCTGCCACACAATGCGCGCAACGCCGAATCCCTGCTGGCTGGTCTGGTCGCTCTGATCGGCACCGTCCAGGTCGCAATGCTGTACCCGCAAATTGCCCATGGCGGGGTGATCCGCGAAGAATTCATGTGGCTGCCCAGCCTCGGGCTGAATTTCATTCTGCGCATGGACGGCTTCGCCTGGTTGTTCTCGATGCTGGTGCTGGGCATCGGCACCCTCGTTTCTTTATATGCCCGTTATTACATGTCGCCGGACGATCCGGTGCCACGTTTCTTCGCATTTTTTCTGGCGTTCATGGGCGCCATGCTCGGGCTGGTGATTTCCGGCAACCTGATTCAAATGGTGTTTTTCTGGGAGCTGACCAGCCTGTTCTCGTTCCTGCTGATCGGCTACTGGCATCACCGTGCCGACGCCCGGCGCGGCGCCTACATGGCGTTGATGGTCACGGGGGCCGGCGGATTGTGCCTGCTGGCGGGGGTCATGATCCTCGGCCATGTGGTCGGCAGCTATGACCTCGACAAGGTCCTGGCCGCCGGCGACATGATTCGCGCACACGCCCTCTACCCCATCCTCCTGCCGCTGATTCTCATCGGCGCTCTCAGCAAAAGCGCACAGTTCCCCTTCCACTTCTGGCTACCCCATGCGATGGCGGCACCGACCCCGGTTTCTGCCTATCTGCACTCGGCGACCATGGTCAAGGCCGGGGTTTTCCTGCTGGCGCGCCTTTGGCCCTCACTGTCGGGCAGCGAAGAATGGTTCTACATCGTCAGCGGCGCTGGCGCCTGCACGCTGCTGCTCGGCGCGTATTGCGCGATGTTCCAGAACGACCTGAAAGGCTTGCTGGCCTATTCGACCATCAGCCATCTTGGCCTGATCACCCTGCTGCTCGGTCTGAACAGTCCGCTGGCAGCCGTGGCCGCCGTCTTCCACATTCTCAACCACGCCACCTTCAAGGCCTCGCTGTTCATGGCCGCCGGCATCATCGACCATGAAAGCGGCACCCGCGATATCCGCAAACTCAGCGGCCTGTTCAAGCTGATCCCCTTCACCGCAACACTGGCCATGGTCGCCAGCGCCTCGATGGCGGGCGTGCCGTTGCTCAACGGTTTCCTCTCGAAAGAAATGTTCTTCGCCGAAACCGTGTTCATCAATGCCACGGCGTGGGTCGAAACCAGTCTGCCGATCGTCGCCACCATCGCCGGCATGTTCAGCGTCGCCTATTCGCTGCGGTTTACCGTCGATGTGTTCTTCGGCCCGACCGCCACCGACCTGCCGCACTCCCCGCATGAACCGCCGCGCTGGATGCGCGCACCCGTCGAATTGCTGGTGTTCACCTGCCTCCTGGTGGGGATTTTCCCCGCGCAGATCGTCGGCCCGCTGCTCGCCGCTGCGGCGCTGCCGGTGGTCGGCGGCGAGTTGCCCGAATACAGCCTGGCGATCTGGCATGGCCTGAACGCGCCGATGATCATGAGCCTGATCGCCATGTCGGGCGGGATCGTCCTTTATTTGCTGCTGCGCAGACAATTCAGACTGGGGCGCTTCAAATATCCGCCGCTGGTGGGCCGTTTCAATGGCAAGCGCCTGTTCGAGCGCAGTCTGGTGGTGATGATGCGCCTGGCCCGACGCGTCGAGCGCCGCCTCGGCACCAAGCGCCTGCAGATGCAGTTGTTTCTGGTGGTATTGGCGGCAGTGCTTGCTGGCCTCATCCCGATGTTGCACAGCAGCCTGAGCTGGGGCGACCGGCCGAAGATCCCCGGCTCGATCGTCTTCGTCACCCTGTGGCTGCTGGCAATCGCCTGCGCCCTTGGTGCAGCCTGGCAGGCCAAGTATCACCGCCTCGCGGCACTGACCATGGTCAGCGTCTGCGGCTTGATGACCTGTGTAACCTTCGTCTGGTTCTCCGCGCCGGACCTGGCGCTCACGCAGCTCGCCGTCGAAGTGGTTACCACGGTGCTGATCCTGCTCGGTCTACGCTGGTTGCCACGCCGTATTGAAGAAGTCTCGCCATTGCCGAGCAGCCTGCGCAAAGCGCGGATTCGTCGCCTGCGCGACTTGCTGCTGTCGATCGCTGTCGGCGGTGGCATGGCGCTGCTGTCCTACGCGATGCTGACCCGGCAGACGCCCAACGACATTTCCTCCTTCTATCTCAGTCGCGCCCTGCCCGAAGGCGGCGGCAGCAATGTGGTCAACGTGATGCTGGTGGATTTCCGCGGCTTCGATACCCTCGGCGAAATCACCGTGCTGGTCGCCGTAGCGTTGACCGTGTTCGCCCTGCTGCGCCGCTTCCGCCCACCGAAAGAAAGCCTGCAACTGCCAGCGCAGCAACGCTTGCTGGCGCCGGACGTGGTCACCGATCTGGTCAACCCGCGCTCGGCCAGCGACACCGCGCTGGGCTTCATGATGGTGCCGGCAGTACTTGTGCGTCTGCTGCTGCCGGTTGCGCTGGTGGTGTCGTTCTACCTGTTCATGCGGGGGCACAACCAGCCGGGCGGCGGTTTTGTCGCCGGCCTGGTGATGTCGGTGGCGTTCATCCTGCAATACATGGTGGCCGGTACGCAGTGGGTCGAAGCGCAAATGAGCCTGCGACCGCTGCGCTGGATGGGCACCGGTTTGCTGTTCGCCACTGCCACAGGTCTAGGGGCGATGCTGGTCGGTTATCCATTCCTGACCACGCACACCTGGCACTTCGAGCTGCCGGTGCTGGGCGATATTCACATCGCCAGCGCACTGTTTTTCGACATTGGGGTGTATGGCGTGGTGGTCGGTTCGACGTTGTTGATCCTCACCGCCCTCGCCCACCAATCGGTACGGGGCCACAAGACCGCGTCGCTACCCAGGTCCGTCGCCAGCAAAGGAGCCGTCTGATGGAAGAAGTCATCGCAATCGCCATCGGCGTTCTCGCCGCGTCCGGGGTCTGGCTGATATTGCGGCCGCGGACGTTTCAGGTGGTGATGGGTTTGTGTCTGCTGTCGTATGGGGTCAACCTGTTCATTTTCAGCATGGGCAGCCTGTTCATCGGCAAGGAGCCAGTGATCAAGGACGGTGTCACCCAGGACTTGCTGCACTACACCGACCCACTGCCACAAGCGCTGGTACTCACGGCGATAGTCATTAGTTTTGCCATGACCGCGCTGTTCCTCGTCGTGCTGCTCGCTTCGCGCGGCCTGACCGGCACTGACCACGTTGACGGCCGGGAGCCTAAGGAATGATGGCGATGACGCACCTGATCGCCGCACCGATTCTGCTGCCGCTGCTCACCGCCGCGCTCATGCTGATGCTCGGCGAACGGCACCGGCCGCTGAAAGCGAAAATAAACCTGTTCTCCAGTCTTCTCGGCCTGTTCATTTCAGTGATGCTGTTGCAATGGACGCAGACCACCGGTGTGCCTGGCTCGATCGGCGTTTACTTGCCGGGCAACTGGCAGGCGCCGTTCGGTATCGTGCTGGTGATTGATCGACTGTCGGCGCTGATGCTGGTGCTGACCGGGATCATCGGCGTCAGCGCCCTGTTGTTCGCCATGGCACGCTGGGATGGCGCAGGCTCAAGCTTCCACGCGCTGTTCCAGATTCAATTGATGGGACTGTACGGCGCCTTCCTGACGGCGGACCTGTTCAACCTGTTCGTATTCTTTGAAGTCCTGCTGGCGGCGTCCTACGGCTTGCTGCTGCATGGCTCGGGTCGGGCGCGGGTGTCGTCGGGGTTGCATTACATCTCGATCAATCTGCTCGCTTCGTCGCTGTTCCTGATTGGCGCAGCCCTGATCTACGGCGTTACCGGCACCCTGAACATGGCTGATCTGGCGCTGAAGATTCCGCTGGTGTCAGAAGCCGACCGTGGCTTGCTGCACGCGGGCGCCGGCATTCTTGCAGTCGCATTCCTGGCCAAGGCTGGTATGTGGCCACTGAATTTCTGGCTGGTGCCAGCGTATTCCTCGGCCAGCGCACCGGTGGCGGCGATGTTCGCGATCATGACCAAGGTTGGCGTTTACACCCTGTTGCGCCTGTGGACGCTGCTGTTCTCCGAGCAAGCGGGGGCATCGGCATTTTTTGGCGGCGACTGGCTGATCTATGGCGGCATGGCGACCATGGGCATCGCAGCACTGGCGATTCTGGCGGCACAACGACTCGAACGCATGGCCAGCCTGAGCATTCTGGTGTCGGCGGGAATTCTGCTGTCGGCGGTAGGTTTCGCTCAGCCCAACCTGATCGGCGGCGCGCTGTTCTATCTGGTCAGCTCGACTCTGGCACTGAGTGCGCTGTTTCTGCTGGCGGAGTTGATCGAGCGTTCGCGCTCGGCCAATGAAATCCCGCTGGAAGACGAGAGCGAACTGCTGCCGCGACCGCAGGAATCTCTGCAACCGCCCAAAGGCATCAACCTCGACGACGAGCAAAAAGCCGTGGTCGGTCAGGTGATTCCATGGACCATGGCGTTTCTCGGCCTGAGCTTCATTGCCTGCGCACTGTTGATCATCGGCATGCCGCCGCTGTCAGGGTTCATCGGCAAACTCAGCCTGATCGGTGCATTGCTTAACCCGCTGGGGCTGGGCAACGGCGGGCCGATCGCCAATGCCGCGTGGGCGCTGCTGGCCTTGCTGATCCTTACCGGGCTGGCTTCGTTGATGGCGTTTTCGCGCTTGGGCATCCAGCGTTTCTGGACGCCCGAAGAGCGTCCTTCGCCGCTGCTGCGCAAACTTGAATGCGCGCCAATCTTCCTGCTGCTGGGGCTGAGCATCGTGCTGACGTTCAAGGCTGAGCCGCTGCTGCGCTACACCCAGGCCACCGCCGATGCGCTGCACAACCCCAGCAATACGTGATGGCAGTGCTTGGCACACGCGCCGTTCCCAGCCCGGAAGGCAAAGCCGCAATGCTGGAGGTGCAGCCATGAAGCGACTGTTTCCGGCACCGTGGTTGTCTTTAGCGTTGTGGATTTTGTGGCTGACGCTGAATCTATCGATCAGCCCGGGCAATCTGATATTGGGTGCGGCACTGGGCTTTGCGGCACCGTTGATGATGCGCAAACTGCGTCCCAAACGCGCGCGCATTCGACGCCCGGGCAGCATCATGCGCCTGTTCTTTCTGGTCGGGCGCGATGTGGTGATGTCGAATCTGATTGTCGCTTGGGGCGTGCTCAACGCCGGCCGTCGTGCGCCGCGCTCGTGCTTTATCAAAGTGCCACTTGATCTGCGCGATGCTCACGGGCTCGCGGCGCTGGCGATGATCTGCACAGTGGTGCCCGGCACGGTGTGGTCAGAGCTGGCACTGGATCGCAGCGTTCTGTTGCTGCACGTTTGGGATCTGCATGACGAAACGCAATTCATCGAGCACTTCAAAAGCACCTACGAGCGACCGTTGATGGAGATTTTCGAATGAGCCCATTGCTGTCGAATGCGATTCTGCTGACGCTGTTCCTGTTCTCGCTGGCCATGGTACTGACGCTGATTCGCCTGTTCAAAGGCCCCTCGGCGCAGGACCGCGTCCTGGCGCTGGACTACCTGTACATCGTCGCGATGCTGATGATGCTCACTCTGGGTATTCGTTATGCCAGTGACACTTACTTCGAAGCGGCGTTGTTGATTGCGCTGTTCGGCTTCGTCGGCTCGTTTGCACTGGCGAAGTTCCTGCTGCGTGGCGAGGTGATCGAATGACCGCTGAACTGTCTCTCTGGGTCGAAATTCCGGTGGCGATTCTGCTGGTGCTCAGCGGCGTGTTCGCCCTGATTGGCGCCTTGGGTCTGTTACGCATGAAGGATTACTTCCAGCGCATGCACCCGCCGGCACTGGCATCAACACTGGGCGCCTGGTGTGTGGCGCTGGCCTCGATAATCTGTTTTTCGGCGCTGAAAACCACGGCGGTGGTGCATGCCTGGCTGATTCCGATCCTGCTGGCGATTACCGTACCGGTGACGACACTGCTGCTGGCGCGGGCGGCACTGTTTCGCAAGCGCATGGCCGGTGATGATGTGCCGGCAGAGGTCAGTAGCCGGCGGACTGAAAGCGGTAGCTGAAAGTTTTTTATGGCCTGCAGTAAAGCTATCGCGAGCAGGCTCATTCCTACATGGGAACGCATTTCAAACGTAGGAGTGAGCCTGCTCGCGATAGCAATATCCCCTTCACCTCAAATCCAGGCCACCGCCAACAACCCCGCTCCCAGCACCGCACACAACGGCGAATACACCCAGGTATCCAGCCGTGCAAACCGTGAATCCTTCACTTCCTTGAAAAACCCCACCAGATTGGAATCGCCAATCGCGCGGGCAAACAACAACAAGGCAATCGCGCTGATTACCCATTGCAACGCCTTGTGCTGCACCGCCGGCATACCCCAGCCGACCCGCATGCACACCAGCACGGCAATCAACAACAAGGCACCTGCCACCAGCAAGGTAATCCAGCCAGACGGCTTGAATGCCGGCCGCAGCGTTTCGACAAACCCGGCCACCGGAACCTGCGGCACCACTACCGCCGCCGCCCATTGCCCACCCAGCGCCCAATACACATGCATCAGGCCGATCAACGCAAACACACTCACCAGCCATTGAGCCAACACAAAGGTCATGGTTGAAATCCTTGGAAAGGGATTTGAACAAACCATCGTAGTCGGATTTTTCTCATCTGCACGACCGGTCGGCGGTATGCATGGGCATGAGCCGAATTTCCAAAGCATCGCCAGCAGGGTGGCCCCCACATTGGGTATGGGATCCCCTTTTGGGGGCAGCCCGCTGGCGATGAATGCAGTCGCCGAGACGACTATTTCAGATCAGCCGAAACCTTATCCGCCACATCCTTCGGTAACCACGCCTGCCAGACATCCGGATGCGCCTTCATGAACGCCACTGCCGCCTCCCGTGGCGAGGTGTGCTTCTCGCTCATCTGCGCCAGCGCTTTGTTCAGCGGTTCGATCGGGAAGTCCACCTTGCTGAAGAATTCAGCGATCTGCGGATATTGCTTCTGGAACGGCGTCGACACGCCGATCGACAGCTTTGAGGCCAGCGAGCGGGTCGGTTTCGGATTGGGGTTGTCGGCGTCGGTCAGGGTCTTCCAGGCCTCGGCGTCAAACGCTGGCTCTTCCAGTTGCACCAGTTTGTACTTGCCGAGCAGCGGGGTTGGCGACCAGTAATAAAACAGTACGGGCTTGCCGCGACGGATAGACGAGCTGATCTCGGCATCCAGTGCTGCCCCCGAGCCGCTGCGGAAGTTGGTGAAATCGTCCTGCAGGCCGTAAGCCGTCAACTTCTGCTTGTTGACCACTTCCGAAGTCCAGCCGATCGGGCTGTTCAGAAAACGCCCCTTGCTGGGGTTTTCCGGATCCTTGAACACGTCTTTGTACTTCTTCAGGTCGCTGACGCTGCGCAAGTCCGGGGCCATGGGTTTGATGCCCTTGGCCGGGTCGCCCTTGATCACGTATTCAGGCACCCACCAGCCCTCGGTGGCGCCTTTCACCGTATCGCCCAGGCTGACCACTTTGCCCTCGGCCTCGGCCTTGACCCACACCGGACTGCGCCCGGCCCATTCCTCGCCAATCACCTGAATATCATTGTTGGCCAATGCGGTTTCCAGGGTGATGGTGGTTCCCGGCAACGTGTCAGTCGGCAATCCATAGCCTTTCTCGACGATGACCCGCAGGACATCGGTGATCAGGCTGCCACTTTCCCAGTTCAGGTCGGCGAAATGGATCGGCGCCTGCGCGGCCGAGACCGATTGCGCTGACGTCAGCAAACCGAAGGTGGCCACGCTGGCGGCCAGTAACCGTCGAAATCCGTTCATGCATTGCACCTCGTGCTGTTCACAGCCATGGCAGTTGGCCTGAGAGAAGACCGCAAGCCGCTGAATACTCAGTCAACTCACTGTAGCCGAGGTTCCTGCTTTTTCCGGGCCTGCGCCACGACGAGGTTACGTTTCAGATTTTTCCTGCAGGCTTTGCAGCTCGCGTCTGACCATCCCGGCGTATTCCGCGGGCCGCAAGGTATAAAGTTGCGCCGCCACCCAATTGAGCCATGCGCCCTGCAACTCAGTCTTTGCGGCAAACAAACGCTGGGCCTCTTTGCGCGCGGCTTCGAGGTGTTGTGAATGGAAATCTGCGCGACTCACTCGCTCGCCTTGAAGGTCACGAGTTCACCCTTGCGCCATTTGGCCGCCTTGGCAGTGACGGCTTTGAGGGTTTTGGTCAGGCCTTCCTGCAACTGTTGATGAGCGGCGAACACCGTCACCACGCTGTGCCCTTCCTTGAACAGGATCGCATGGCCGTCAGCGGTCTCGACGAAGGCGTAATCGCCCAGGCCATATACCGTCAGTTTGATTTCACGGAAGCGGATATCCATCTTCCCGCCTTCCCGGCTGGGCAAGACCGATGCGCTGAAATGATCACCGACCTTGAGCTTGAGACCGGGCTTATCGTCGACGACCAAAGCACTTTCGGTGTCGATTTCGGCAACGTAAATGCCTTCGGCGTTTTGCTCGGTGATGTAAACAAAACGCGATTGAAAAAGTTTGACCAGCTTTGCGCGCAAATCACCCAACACGAACAAAGCATGCATATCGAGATTACTGACTGCCAAGGAAACATCCCCACACTTAAAAAAACCGCACCCGGAAAACGCGCACGGCAAAAAACGTCGAGGCCGATGAAGCTGCCAAATGACTCAACTGAATCCGAATCGAGCGGAGTGCTCGTTCAACGCGAGATTGGTAAGACTAATGGATTGTCACCCGCGAAACTCGCCCCAAAGTCGCCACAGGTCGAAGGAAAAATCCTTACTGATGGCGCAAGCAGACTGACTACGAACATTAGGGAAAATTCTCACGAAAAAAGCATTTTTCCGACATATCGCTGGCGAAAAATTGCTTTAGATAAGCCCTGTCGTCAACAGGCACTGGCGATTCTAGAGCAGCGATGCTCATTCCGACTACCCGAAACTGCCGGTAATTCCCGGCCGACTGATGAAAAGGACTTCATATGTGCACTCTGACGCATTTCGCCGTATCGACTGACACCCGCAGCAGCGCACCGCTGATCCTGCAGGTCGCGCACCTGAATGATCCGCCGACAACTTCTAACAATCCGCCCCCGCGATTCCAGGTGGTACCTGCCGGTAACGCGTTCTTCCATATAAAGGAAACATCCACCGGCCTTGTCAGAGGTTTCCGCGGCGATCACAACGAAGCCTGCGCCCTCGCCCGCTCCCTTGAATTAAAAATCGAACTCCACGCCAACGGTTACCTCTGATAAGGGGAATGAACGCACACGCCGTACCGGCACCGATCTGGGAGTAGATGATGGAACTGCCAACCGAACTTAACCTGACCACCCTTTTTGACCAACTGGGCTTGCCGTCGGACGAAGCGTCGATCAACGATTTCGTCGAAGCGCACCCGTTGGATCAGGACACCAAGCTTATTGATGCTGAATTCTGGACGCCGCAACAAGCACAATTGCTTAAGGAATGGCTACGTGCAGACGGCGAAGAAGCGCCGATTGTCGATGAGCTCAATGTGCGCCTGCATCGCGGCAAATGAGCCAATCAGTGCAGACGGTCGCCGGGCTCGAAGTTCAGTTGTTCGAGCCAGGCAGCCTTGCAGGCCTCAGCCTCGTCGCGACTGACAAAAGCCGTCCCACGCCGCTCGCCGTTGAGCAACACCACCCAGCACACACTGCGTCCCAAGGCGCGCAAGCCAGCCGGCACACCGCTGCCGATCATCACCGCCACATCAATTCTGCATTGCATGCAGCTCTCCCGAAATCATTAGCAACCTAACTAAGCGTGCAGATTAAGGGTTTCGGTCAAGCGGAAACAGCAACACATGTGCACAGATTCATTGCGCCAGGCGTAACAATCACTCAGCGCGGCTTCTCTGGCTTATACCCCAGACGAAGCCCGCCCCAATGCCGGCCCTTGACCACGATCGGCACTGACAGGTCATGCATCAGCTCGCCGGTATCGCGCGTATAGGTCTGCAGCAGCACCGGTTGCTGGTGGCTGCCGCAACGAATCCCGGTGCGGTCGGCGAACTTGCGTTTGGTGCGGTTGTTGACTGCATCGACCTGCGCATCACCCGTCAGCGGCTGACTGAACTGCTGGTTGTGCGTCGGCACATAACCCTGTTGTGTGCAGGCGATGGCGAAAACCAGCCCTTCGTGACGCGGCAACAACGGTTCCTGAATTGCCGGCAGCACCTGATCGGTGTAGCGGTCGAAACGGCTGTGAAATTTCGCCGGCTGGGTATTCGGGATCGGCTGGTACTGGCGGTCGAACAGATCTTCCAGGCTGATCTTGCCCTGTTCGACATCCGCCTCGAAACGCGCGGCAATCTGACTCGCGCCTTCACGGGCCAGATCGTAGACGCGCTGGTGATAGTCATCCAGACCGACTTCGGCCAGACGCTCGCTGATGGTTTCGGCCTGCCCTTCCATCTGTACTGCTGCTTCAGCGAGGCGCCGAGTCTGTTGATCGCTGATCGCCAGGTCGCTGCGCATCTGCTCAATCGCTATGAACAAGCTGTCGAGCTGCTCGCGATTGGTTTGCGCACCCTGGGCGATTTCGCCGACCTGATTCTCCACCCCGGCCGCCAGTCGGGCGATGTTTTCCAGATGCTCGCCAGTGTGCTCGACCTGCTCAACGCCAGTCTGCAGATCGCTGGAGAGCTGGCGAATCTGCTCAACCACCTGAGCAGTGCGCTGCTGAATATCGGCGACCATTTCGCCAACTTCGCCGGTCGCCGACGCCGTGCGCGCCGCCAGTCCACGCACTTCATCGGCTACCACGGCAAACCCGCGACCGTGTTCACCGGCCCGCGCCGCCTCGATCGCCGCGTTCAATGCGAGCAGATTGGTCTGGCTGGCTATCGACTGGATCACCAGCGTGACGCGCTGAATGTCATCGCTGCGCAGACTCAGGGCTTCGATCAGTTCACGACTGGCATTGGCGCGCTCACTGAGTTGATGCATGCGCGCAATCGAATCCACCAGCTCCGTGCGCCCCGCCGCGCTGCTGTGATGCGCTTGACTGGCGGCTTCCAGAGCCGCTCGGCTGAGCTGCGACGTGGCCTGCTCGGTGGCGATCATCACTTCGGCATTGCTGACGATCTGCGCGGCCGCGTCCAGTTGCGATTCGAGTTTGCTCGCCAGCTCTTTGACCGAAAACGCCACGCCAGCTGCGGACAGCGCGTTATGGCTGGTGGTGTAGGAAAGATCGCGAGTGAGTTCGGAAATCGCGCTGCGGTTGTCGGCAGGCAACGCAGCGGGGACAGCGCGGCTGCGCAGGCGCGGCAGCCAGATAATCAGCACCGCCAGCGGCAGAATGATGTACAGCGACCACTCGGCCAGAGTCATGCCGGTCAGCAAGAGCATCAGGGCGATGCTTTGCAGGGTCGGTGCGATCCAGCGGTTTTTTGCTAATTGCACTGGTGCAGGCAGCGCCGCAACCAGAGATCCATCTCTCGTCATATCATCACCCCACGCCTGTTCTCATTGTTGTGACTGCATTAAACGCCACTACAACGCCATTATCCATGGTCCGTTAGTCGTGAGGTCTGTGGCAGGTCAATGCAAACGCGGAGGAAATGTTGCAGGCGATAAAAAGCTTCGCGGGCAAGCCCGGCGCCCACCGGTTCGATTCGAACCTGATGGGGCGGACTTGCCCGCGATCACAGCGCCGGAAAAATCAGGCCTGACGCTGGTGCTTGTCGATTTGCTCGTGACGTTCCTGAGCTTCGATGCAGTACTTGGTGGTCGGACTGATCAGCAGGCGTTTCAGGCCGATAGGCTCGCCGCTGTCGTCGCACCAGCCGAAGCTGTCTTCCTTGATGCGCTCAAGGGCTTGTTCCAGTTGTGGCAGCATGCGCTGGTCGCGATCGATTGCGTTGACCAGCCAGGTGCGCTCTTCTTCAACCGAAGCCGCGTCTGCCGGGTCAGCCGGGGTGTCCAGGCTTTCGATGGCGATACGGTTTTGCTCAATGCGCTCGTGGGTTTCGACTTTCATGTTCTGCAACAGCTCAGTGAAGAAAGCGTGTTGCTCTGCATTCATGTAGTCATCTGCCGGCATGGCCAGCAACTTGTCCTTTGTCATTGATATCTCTATAAAAAAACGTGCATTAAGGCGAATTAGGGAGCGTTTCGGCGAGCCGTGTCCGGTCGTCGAAAAGGCATCGTTTATGGCAAACGCCACCCGGCACTCAATTTACGAAGGGGCGGCAGTCTAAGGCCCGATCGAGGCCTCAGCAACTGTAAATACTGGGAATTTGTCCGACAACACCCGGAAACTGCTCTGACACAGGCTTCACACGGCCATCGGAGTGCGTTTATAGCAAGAAATTCAGTCGAGCGGCTGTATATAGAAGACAAACGGCTAACTACGCCGCGCTTGCTCAATGAATTTTTCCGCGCGCAGTGCATCGTTTCAGCACAGCAAAGCTCCCCAAGCCCCACTACTATCAGGCGCAACCTGTGCTCAAACAGCCTGAAGGATGACGTATGCCCCGCCCCGATCTGCCGGCCACCGACGAGACTGCCCTGGCCAGCCCCCCGATCAATGCCGAGCGTTTGCTGCAACAGATTACCGAGCAGTACGACAGCCTGCCGCGCCAGCTCAAGCGCATTGCCAGCTACATCAGCCAGCAGAGCGAGCGGATCATGGTCGACCGCATCAGCGACATCGCCCGCGAATGCGAAGTACAGCCCTCCGCCATCGTGCGCTTCTCGCAACGCTTCGGTTTCAGCGGCTTCAGCGAAATGCAGGCGTTGTTCCGCAGCGCCTACACGCACAAAGCCTCGCCCGCGCAAAACTACCAGCAACGCATCCGCAGCCTGATTGCCAGCCCCTCACGCAACGCCAGCGACGGCGACCTCGCCCGCGAATGCATTGATGCGACGCGCTCGGGGATCGAACGCCTGGGCCGCGAACTCGACGACGCGGCGTTCGCCATCGCCGTCGACCTCATCGTTAACGCTGACAACATTTATGTCGTCGGCGTACGCCGCTCCTTCGCCGTCGCCGACTACCTCGTCTACAACCTGCAACACACGCAGAAACGCATCCATCTGGTGTCAGGGCTTGGCGGCAGCTATCGCGAGCAAATGCGCAGCGTGCGCACCGGTGATCTGGTCATCGCCATCAGCTTCGTTCCCTACGCCAAGGAAACCCAACACTGCCTGCGCTTCGCCCGCGAGCAACATGCCAGCACCCTGATCCTCACCGACAGCCACCTCTCGCCGCTGGTCAAACAGGCCAACAGCGTGCTGCTGGTCAACGAAGGCAGCGCCCTGGCCTTTCGCTCGCTGAGTGCGACGCTGTGTTTGTGCCAGGCGTTGTTTGTCGCAGTGGCGTATCGGCTGGAACTGAATGTTGATGAGATTCACGAACAACCGGGCTTCGACGACTGAGTTACCCAGCACCTAATCGGCTCAATCAAAAGGGTCCTTTATCAGCCTCAGTCATCGGCTGCGCTGTACGAAACAGACAATCGAAGTAAGGTTCAACCGCATTCCAGCTCAAGTGTTTATCCCTCATCTCTTTTATTGCTTGGCCAACATCAACGAGGTTGGGCGTAGGTGTGTTTGATAATTGCCGCGTCACCGCTATCAATTCATCCTTTCGCCCATGATTTCGTGAGTTCTGACCAACATAGGTGTAATACCGGACAGCACGGCCAGGACGGTCATAGTTAGTTTTCTCGCATAAACGACCGTCGGGATCCTGTCGAGCCATATGGGCTTCGGAATAGCTGTCCTGAACGAGGTGTAACAAGGTACCGAAAGCAAAGTCGCGATAGTCTTTGTTATAGCCCGCCTCGCCTTTGAACAGAATGCTCTGGACCGTATCTCTGAGGTCGAAGAAGTCGAGCAACAAAGGCACGTCAACGGATGCTTCTGCGATGGTGGTACCCCGACTGTATTCACTGGTAGTGATTCGCCAGACAAACTCCGCCCACATCATGATGTTGTCCGCGGTCTCACCCGCACGCTCTCCCGGGCGCGAAGCCATCGCATGCAAAAACTGCAGATCGCCAAAATGTGATCTGAGCAACATTGAGTACTGCTCGGGTTTGTTGGATTGGAATTTGTAAAGAACCGCACCCTTGGCCATCTCGGCTTTCTTTTTCCCATCAGAGAAAACCGAAGCCCAACAACTCCCTTGCATAGGCAACAGCACATACACGTTCTTACAGCCAGAAAGTGATGTATCGCTCAAACGAAAAGGTGGGTTGTCATTCCATCGAACCCCAGCCAGCACAGCCATGGGCGCCGCTGGCTGCATGAAACGGTTACCCACCGTCACCGCACAGCCGTCATCCGACCCGCAACCGTAAATCCTGTTGGTAATAATTTCGTGAACCGGGTTGGTGAACTGCTCTATACCCCAGTACCCCACGACATTCATTTTCATTCGCCAGTAGGCATCGTCCGATGCCCTAAGCAGCTTTTCCCCGTTTTTAACCTCCGGTCGCAGTTGAAATGCAGAAGCAGGAACGGCTACCGTCAACGCCAGCAAATAAACCAGTATTGTCCATTGCATGATGAGCTCCATTGGCAATGCGCCATCACATGGATTAGTCGACGCACGTCAACATTGCAAATCCCCGCACCGGTTTTCTTGAAGCCGTTAGGGGCAAAAAACCGAACGATCAAATGCAAGGAGCCATGAATGAAACTGATCGGCATGCTGGACTCCCCTTACGTGCGCCGCGTAGCAATCTCCGCCAAACGCCTCGGCATCGACCTCGAACACGAGTCGGTCTCGGTGTTCCGCCACTTCGAGCAATTCCAGCAGATCAACCCGGTGGTCAAAGCCCCGACGCTGATCCTCGACGACGGCGTCGTGCTGATGGACTCAACGCTGATCCTCGACTACCTCGAAGCCAGTTCCGGCAAGAGCCTGCTGCCGACCGACCTTAGCCTGCGCGCCCACGCCCTGCGCCTGATCGGCCTCAGCCTCGCCGCCTGCGAAAAAGCCGTGCAGCTCTATTACGAACGCAACCTGCGCCCCGCCGACATTCAATACCAGCCGTGGGTCGAACGCGTCGAAAGCCAACTCGCCGCCGCTTTCACCGCTCTCGAACAGGAACTGGAAAAACACGCCTTGCCCACCGACGGCCCCCTCACCCAAGCCGGCATCAGCCTCGCCGTGGCCTGGAGTTTCACCGACCTTGTCGTCCCCGATCAAATCGACGCCAGCCGTTACCCGCACATCGCCCAATACACCACGTACGCCGAAACCCTCGAAGCGTTCGTCAGCACGCCGATGACCTGAGCATGAGTGCGCCCGAAACCGCCGCTCCGGCGCTAAAGGAAATCTTCAACGCCGAACGCCTGCAACACATCGCCAGCGAGATGAGCGCCGTTTACCCGGCGTTCAAGACCAAGGCATTTCTTGAACATGCCCAGCACGGCCTCGCAGAATTATCGGTGATGCAGCGCATGGCCCGTGTCAGCGAAAGCCTGCATGCCGTGCTGCCACTGGATTACGAAGATTCCCTCGAAAGACTGTTCGAACTCGCCCCGCGATTGAACAGCGGATTCGTCAGCATGTGCCTGCCGCACTACGTCGCGAGCTACGGCGGCCACGCGTTCGACACATCAATGAACGCGCTGAAATACTTCACCACCTTCGGCTCCTCCGAATTCGCCATCCGCCACTTCCTGCGCAGCGACCTCGAACGCACCCTGGAACACATGCACGACTGGGCCCACGACGAAAACCACCACATCCGCCGCCTCGCCAGCGAAGGCAGCCGCCCTCGCCTGCCGTGGTCGTTTCGACTGGAACCGATTCAAGCCAACCCGCAATTGACCGCTGGAATACTGGATCGATTGAAGGCCGATGAGAGTTTGTACGTGCGCAAGTCCGTGGCGAATCATTTGAATGATGTGACGAAAGTGCATCCTGAGTGGGTGCTGGACACGATTGAAGGATGGTCGCTGGACAACAAGCACACGGGCTGGATTGCGAAGCATGCGTTGCGCAGTTTGATCAAGCAGGGAGATACGCGCGCGCTGACAGTGATTGGTGCGGGGGCGAAGGCTGAGGTGGAATTGCTGGATGTGCGGGTTGAACCGGCGGTGGTGCGGTTGGGGGATGCGATTACGTTGTCGTTTTCAGTGAGATCCACTGTGCCGGTTGGGCAGCGGTTGGTGATTGATTATGCGATTGACTATGTGAAGGCGAATGGCGGGGTTTCGCGGAAGGTTTTCAAGTTGAAGATGGTGGAATTGGCGGGGTTTGGGAGTGAGATGGTACGGCGGAAGCAGGTGATTAAAGACTTTACGACGCGGAAGCATTTTGTGGGGCGGCATGGGGTTTGGGTGATGGTTAATGGGGAGGTTTTGGGTAGTGGGGGTTTTGATTTGGTTGGTTGAGGGTGGCGTGGATGGCCGCCCTAGGACGCCCTGCACATGACCCCCATAAATTCCAAACAAAGAAGTTTCGGCGATGGTGGAGCTGCACATCTAATACCGGGCTACCAAACCCAATCGCGGTTTTTCAGCGACCGACAAACGATAGAACCCACGACCTAGACGCACAAGCCGGCGGACTCTGGCTTAGTCGTAGGTAACGGCGCAAGGCGTTGTAGGGTCTGTCTCCTAGCCAGCATCATTTTTTAACGCATTTATTGGTCGCTGTTTATTAATTATGGATTTATTACGACAATCACTTTCCCATTGGTATGGCCGCGCCACCTTGCGCCCGATGGGCGTTTTTGCGTCTTTACAACGGTACTTCACAAACAAAAATTCTTATCATATACAACCGAAAAACCTTCCTGCTTTTATCCGGAGTTAGATTGAAGATTCTAGGTCATCGACATCCAGCAAATGCAATGTGCGTTCTTCTACCGAGTAGGTGCCACTAGCACCTATTACCCCACGCGGCCCTATTGGACCAAGCGCTGAAATAACGTCTGAAACGCTATCCACGACCAAGCCCATTACTCGAGTTTCAGTTCTTAATATTATAACCGACACAAACTGATCGGGATTCGGATTGGACGTGATGAATTTTATCCGTAAATCTATGATTGGGACGACAACGTTACGTAAATTAATCACCCCCGCATAAAGCTTGGACGATCAGGGACTCTGCTTACGCCGTCAAAGCCACGTACCTCATTCACTTTCGAAACATCGACGACATATTCATTTTCACCTAGTTCAAAAACGAGTAACTCAACTTGTTCCGACATGACTTTTCTCCTTGAATATCCAAAAAATACGCCCAACCATATATTGAAATCCTGTTCTTTGTGAACTGTCAGATCTGACAGTGCTTTAGATATTTTTTTCATAAAAATACTTTAATATTTTGTATTTACTTATATAGCAAACACTGCACAAGTGTTGATTAGCTAAGAACTGGGCTTTGCATTCAAGCTTTTTAGTAGTGCCCCTCAAAAAATCGCAACACAAGACTAATACTATAAAAGCCATCAGATAATGTTGAGTTAGAGATAGACTTGCCGGTCCGCTGAAATACGGATTGAGTGCCAGCCACACAAGCCGGCGGATTCTACCGTACGTAATGGCGCAAGGCGTTGTAGGGTTTCGGTGGTTACTTGAGATTTCGCTTAAACAGCTGTGGTTATTCTGTTTAGAGACTGGAGAAGGTCAAGGTCAGTGGCAGCAAAAGATAGTCGGCAATTCGGTGATTGATGTGTTGTTTGGGCTGACGCTTTCGCGAGCAAGCTCGCTCCACAGGGGTTTGTGTCTGGTTTTAGGTAGGTGGCGGCTGGGCTGGCGTTATCGCGAGCAGGCTCACTCCTTGTATGTTGCCCTCACACCAGTCGATTGAGATCTAAGCTCGCTGGTGCGGACATACGAAGATGTGTTTCTGGGGAGACCGATCACTCCTAAAGGCAGGACTTGCTCCTGACCTTGTCTGTAGAGAGGTCCCCCGCCTCATTGCCCACCACGAAGAGTATCGAGAAGCCGACAAGTCGGACTTCGCATTACAAGGTTGCAGTGGCATGAAGTTCGAGGTCAGGGGAACCAGGATGCATTTCTAACCCAGTTCACTCGGAGTTGAAAGCATGAGCATGCATGTCGGTTTGGATGTGGGGTCTCGCACGACCGCCATGGGCTGGCGCAACGACGGCCGTTTTGCAGGTGCCTGCAACATCGACCAAACGCCCGCCGGGCGCAAAGCAGCGGTCAACAGATTGCTCGAGCTCAAGCCTTTATCCGTAGTGATGGAGGCCACCGGCATCTATTACCTGGATTTGGCCATGGAACTCAATGCGGCGGGTTTGCCCGTTTCGGTTATCAACCCGAAGAGCTTTCATAACTTTGCCAAGCTGATGTTGAAAAACAGCAAAACCGATGCGATCGATGCCCAGCTGCTAGCTGAATACGGCGAACGCATGAGTCCAAAATTGTGGACGCCGCCCACGACCATACAGCTGGAACTGCGGGCTATCGGAAGGCATATCAATCGTTTGACGTGTCATCGCACCCGAGCCAAGAACGAGCTGCATGCGCTGAAAGCTACTCAAACAACCGTGAAAATGCTGATTGAAGACGAAGAAGAAGCCATTGAAGCTTTTGACAAGCGAATCGAGCGTTTCAGGCTCGCAGGTCGGGCGCTGATCGACAATTGCCCAACCCTAAGCGCCCAGTTCGGGCACATGATCGCAGCGCCAGGCATGGGCGAAATTTCAGTATTTTCGGCATTGGCTGAATTGACGACCTTGCCAGTGACGCTTAAGTCCGCCCAGGTCAGCCGACATGCAGGGCTCGATGTGCGGCTTACGCAATCAGGTACCAGCATCGATAAACCTGGACGGATAAGTAAGGGCGGAAACGCCTACCTACGCTCAGCGATGTATATGCCAGCGCTGACTGCCATACGTTGCGACAGTAACGTGAAAGCTTTTTACGAAGCCTTGATCGGGCGAGGGAAAAGAAAGATGCAGGCCATCATCGCCGTCATGCGCAAATACCTGACCGGCTTGTGGGCCTGTATGCGAGCCGGCGAAGATTTCAATACGGCCAAGCTTTTTAGCGAGAAACACCTCGCAAAAGCTTGACCGTGAACAGAGTATCTACAGGGATTGTGGTTGGGTTGGGATTCGGGGTGATCGGGCTGGTGTCTTCGCGAGCAGGCTCGCTCCGACAGTGGCCGGGCCAGGCATTGGAGCATTCGACAAGTCCCGCTCCCACTGGGATTGGGGGATAGTTAGGGTCGGTGGCGCGTCATGTTGATCAGGGCGGATCGTCCACCATTTGGTGCCGGGCGTTCTTCGATGGAGAACGGCACGAAGCCGAGTTTTGGGTAGAGCAGCAGGTCGGCGGTGTTTTCGTTGAAGCAGGAGAGTTGCACTTCCTTGGCCTGGTATTTTTCGAAGCCGACGGCGGTCATGGTCGACGATGTATCGCGCAACACCCTGGCCTCGGGCGTAGGACGCGACGATGACGTTGCCGATGCCGATGCAGCAGATGCCATCGTGCTCAGCCCGGTAGAAATTGGCGAAGCCAACGAACTCGCCGTTGGCCGAGAACACCTTAGAGTCTAAGCGCTGGCTGATTGCGCTGTGCATCTGTTCTTCCGTCAGCGGGTACTGCGCTTTCGGGAACATGAAGTACAACTCTTGAACGCTCTGCGGAAAGCCGTTTTGACATCGTCGGCCGACGACAACTGCCCAGCCCCAGGCAAAACCACTTTCTCCCTCGAAACGGCCGCCACTCAGCAAGCCCAACACAAACACGCTAATTCGATGAGCTATCAAATCGATAATGAAGTCCATTGACCGTCTCTCTTTGCCGGTTCTCCATGAGACGTCAGAACGTCCACTCCCGGCCAACTGCCGCCCTTCGTGATAGTCAGCAATCAGCCAGCGGATGCTTCTAAAACTACCGCCCACGCGTTGCTATATTCGAATCCACCTTTTTCCCCATGCTGATGCGCGGTTCGGTCGTGTAGCCAAGAGACCCGTAGAAGGCTTTGACGCTTTCATTGGTGCTGACGATTTGCAGATTGATTTTCATGCACCCGCGCAAGGTTAAGGCGCGCTCAGCATGATTAACGAGTTGTGCGCCCAAACCCTTTCTGCGATGTGTAGGGTGCACGGCAACTGAATATAACCAGCCACGATGACCGTCATACCCCGCGAGGACGGTGCCGACTACGTCATTTCCGGACAGCGCGACAAAAAGAGGCCGTCCTTGACGGCCAGTTTCTTATCGATAGCAAGGCTCGGTGTGTTGTGCGCGGTTTCGTAACCGAAAACGGTTTCCCATAGCGCCATGACAGGAATCCGATGATGTTCGTTTGAGTAATCGGCAATAACATCCATGGAGCAGCCTCTTGGTTAAACGGCGACGCTAACTCCCTGTGAAGGTCTGTGTCCACTGGCTGCTTCTGGCCATAAGCAGCCGCCAACAAACGGATAAGCCACGGGAGTCGAAAGTGATGGCTCAAGGTACAGGCAATGAAAGCGCAGCAAGCCCGCAGATTGCTGACGTCTACCAGCTTCCGTATGGAATGCCGTACTTCTCGATATACCGCTTTGCCTTGTCACTCACTGGATAGGCATAACGACCGCCGTTCTTGCCCCGTTCCGGACCCAACGGATCGATTTCGCCTTTCCCTCTCGCGACCTTGACTGGATGGTGGCAGGAATCTCTAACCCAAACTTGCACCACACCGCCAGGAGCAAGACCTAGATAAACTGAAGCCATGTAGCGTGCGGTTCTGTCGGGCCTCTCCGCGCAACGTTGATTTGTGGACGCCACCATTATTCGCCTGGCTTCTTCCGGAATATCCACCCACGCTTGCCAAATTTTCTGTTCAACGATCGATTGCCAGCGAACATAGATAAGCAACGGCAGATCGGCACCTATTACCTGTCTTCCACTGCCACCCACGCCTGTCCAACCACGCGCAGACTCTATTCCATCTTCAGGCTCTCCACCGGCCGCGGTGCCGGCTCCGGTTCTGAAAAAGACTCTACCTTTGATGTCGAGTACGGAGCTGTCTTCCACCCAGACCTTCATGTAATCAGGTTCTGTAAAGGCCAACTCCCACCATTCGGATTTGGGATCGTTTTTGGCCGAAAGCGGATCAGTGGACTGGCAACCGCAGACAAAAAGCGCGCACAAAGCAATAACAAGCTTCTTCATCGTTTGACTTACCAGCTTCCATAAGGGATGCCGTATTTTTCGATGTAGCGCTTTGCCTTTTCACTCACGGGATAAGCGTAACGTCCTTCGTTCTTCCCTTGACTAGGCCCCAGCGGTTCGATATCAGCTTGGGCTCTGGCCACCTTGACCGGACGATGGCAAGAGTCTCTGACGAAAACCTGCACGACTCCCCAGGAGCTAACCCTAAATAGATAGACGCGCTATAGCTAGCTTGCTGCTCTGGAGTTTGCGGGCAACGCTGATTAACCGATTGCAACATCAGGTCTCTCGCCTCCTCGGGTACATCTACCCAAACCTTATAGGTCTGTGGTTCAACCATGGATTGCCAGCGCACGTAGATACGCTTGGGTAGATCAGCACCAATTACCGCTTTCGCAGCACCACCTACCGCGTGCCAGCCACGAGCGGATTCCTTACCATTTTCTGGCTCTCCACCTGCTGCGGTTCCTGATCCTGTGCGCTTGAATAGCTTGCCGTTGATGTCCTCTACCGCGCTGTCTTCAACCCATACCTTCATGTAATAAGGTTCGGTAAAGGCGAGTTCCCATGATTCCGATTTGGGATCGTTCTTCGCCGACATCGGATTAGCAGATTGGCATGCTGTCATGAATAGTGCACACATCAAAGTCACGAGAACTTTCATTACCAAAGCGTCCAGTCAGGTATATGAGGATGTTGCACGCGGATTGAATCTTCCGTGGGGGCGTTGATGTAAACCGCGTTGATCCCGCTGCCATCTTTTCGGCCAAGCGGATGGTTCCAATTGGCGGAGGTGTGAATGTACTTCAATTTCAACAATTCATCTTCTTGCGCTGTGACGCTGTAGTCCCCCGCCAAGAATCTATCGCACAGGGGCTGCAGCTCTTCAGGAATGGCAAGATCAGGCGTATCTGGAATGTCGTTGAAGCGAGCGCCCTTTTCTTTTGCCAAGCGGTGCATCACTCGCAAATAGATCCTAGATAACATGCCGCTTACCGAGCGTTTAAGCTGCAGAGCGGCGTACACACGCTTCACTTTGGGACTCAGTCGATCTTGCGGGCTGTTCGGCATCAGCAATGCGTCGGGCGTTACGATTTCAAGCATTTCCGCAGGCCAGCCTTTGGCTAACCATTGGGCCTTGGCTTCGACGGCATCGCGGTATATCGAGGTCGTCGTGACATCAATATTCAAAGGCACGATCAGCGTTTGCATAGGACTTACAAGCACACATTCCTGCGCTTCTTCCAGATAGCCTCCGCCGATATCTGAATGCACACCCGGCAAGCTTATCTCCAAATGATCTGCTTTTACTCGACTGAGTGCGAAGTTGGCGCGGCATTCATCACGGGCGGTCAACTGCACGACATCAGTAAAAAAACGGCGATCAAGATAAAGTTTGACGCCTGGGGCGACAGCGCTTTTGATGTTGCCAAGATTTGACCAACCAGCAATTGATGGGACTGTATCGAACAAGCCGATAAAACCCATATTGATATCGCTTTTGTACTGGTCGTTGAATTTAGGGCTGAAGGCTCTCGGCAGGTTCCTCAGGACGGTGCCCAGTGGGCCACGGCTGGTTCGGACGATCTCATTGGCAAAATATCGAGCTGCTGCGGCGCCGCGGCTGAAGCCGAAGGTATCGAACGTCAGTGAAGTGATTTCGCTGTCAGGATTATCGATCAAGACTCGGCTGATCGCTTGTTGAATGACTGGAAATGAGGACTCCACTCGACTGGCAACGCCAGTCTCACCGCGCCCGGTACCTGAGCCGAATTTACTATCTTCCTCTCCAGAACGGGTGCCAATGCCCTCGATATAGACGACGCGGGAAGTTCGCTTCAGCGTCCCCTCTCCCACTGCATCAGGTACGGCATCATACAAGTCGCTCAGCCTTTTCACATTGCTGACATCGTTGCCATAACTGCTATCCGGATCACTCATGTAGGGCATGCAACTCGCCGGAATATCCCCCGGCGCAATCGGATGATGCGCACCACAAAGCAAACCCGCGGCGGCGTTATTCGCATTATTCCCCGTCCCATCAAAAAACACTCCGATCCGCAACGCTATCCCAACCTTCTCAGGCTCGGGCGCGGGTTCTTTGCCGTGTTTTTCGTATTCCGCCCAGTGCTGGGCGTGGAGGTCGACGGGTTTGGCTTGTTCGTAGCGGTAGTTTTTCGGGGGATTGGGTACGTAGCCACTCATCCTTGTTTCCTTGGTCCTGATCCTTGAGAACGGCGCGAAGCGTGACAGTCGGGGCTGGGCGGCGCAAGGCGTGGCGGTGTGCCAGCGCGGTTTGGTTCGATGTTGCGACGAGGGTTTCCCCTCGTCGTTGTTGCGGTCAGCTGGTGACTTCAACGTTGTCGAGCGCCTGGTTGACGGCGAGTTCGCCGAGCATCACGACCTGGGCGATGCCCAGTGCGGTTTTGCGGTGTTGGGGGTCGAGCATGGCGGCGAAGTTGACCAGCATTTCGCTGGCCGAGCCGAGGGTTTCGCTGGCGTTGGCGAGCAGCGATTCGCTGTCGAATTTCGGGTTGGCGAGGTACATGCGTTCGGGTTCGTTGACGCTGGCCATGATCTGGCTGGCGGGTTTGAGGTAGTGGTCGAGGGCGCGTTCGGCGGCTGGGTGGAAGCGCTTGGAATCGGGGGATTCGTAGGGGGATGCGGGATCGGTTTCTGGCGGGTTGGGCGTGACTTTGAACATGGTGAAACTCCTGGTTCTGATTAGGAGCTACCAGCATCACTTGCAGATGATGGGTGGCAGCTATGCGCGGGTCTGCAAGACCGGGAAACCAGGCACCCGGCAGACCCGAAGGTCTCCCGCACAAAGCTGCCATTGAGCAAACACAAACGAGTGTCCATTGGCTGGCTGTGCGACTGGTTTTTCCGGCGGGCTTGCAGACCCGATCACTGATGAGCAGTGACGGGAATCAAGGTACGGAGGGAGTGCCAAGCGCACAAGCCGGCGGATTCTGGCGTAGTCGTAGGTAACGGCGCAAGACGTTGTAGGGTTTGGGTGGCGTGCGTTTTTCGCTTTTAAACAAATGCTGGATTTTACGTTTAGTGCCTTGCTGGATGGTTTTGCCCTTGTCTGTTTGTGATCGGGTATTACCCATTGGGGCACATCGGGACGGTGTGGATTCGGAAGTTGTGGCGGGTGCTGATATGGCTGCCCTCACCCTAGCCCTCTCCCGGAGGGCGAGGGGACCGATTGGGGGAGATTGGAGAGCTTGGTCGTCCTGAACGATCTGCTTTGAATTCAAAAGAGGCGCGATCGCTCACGTCTGCGAAAGCGGATACCAGTCCGGTCGACTTCCCTTCACCCGCAGGAAAATCGGATTGATCTGTAAATATCGTCAGTTCGCTGTCCTCCCACACACCCCATGACCAACCAGTTCTCACTTCAAACAATCCCCCACCCGAATGTCGATAACAGACACAACCGTGGCGTGATCAGGCATCTGATTTAGCGTACAAGCCGGGTAAGGTGACGCAGCTTTTGCGCAAAACCCCCGTCTGCCGTGGCGGATCCAATAAGCACTGCGACGTTCAAAAGGGCCGATTTAGAGCTGTTCAGCAAGCACCATCGGTAATCGCTCGGCCCTTTTCATTCGCTTGAACGTCGATCAGCAGAGAACAAGAAAACAATGATCAGCCCCACCTCCAAGGATTCGACTGGCCACTTGGCGCAGGGCTTCAAGCCTCGTCATGTGACGATGCTGTCTATCGCCGGGATCATCGGCGCCGGTTTGTTTGTCGGTTCGGGGCATGCCATTGCGGCGGCCGGGCCGGCGGTGTTGCTGGCCTATCTGTTTTCCGGGTTGCTGGTGGTGCTGGTCATGCGCATGCTCGGCGAAATGGCGGTGGCCAACCCGGACACCGGGTCGTTTTCCACCTATGCCGATCAGGCCATCGGGCGTTGGGCCGGGTTTACCATCGGCTGGCTGTACTGGTGGTTCTGGGTGCTGGTGATTCCGATCGAAGCGTTGGCAGCCGGGCACGTGTTGCATCAGTGGTTTCCACAGGTGGATGCCTGGCTGTTCGCCTTGGGCTCGATCATTGCGCTGGTGGTCACCAACCTGTTCAGCGTGTCGAAATATGGCGAGTTCGAGTTCTGGTTTGCCATGGCCAAGGTGGTGGCGATCATCGGCTTTATCGGCGTTGGATTTGCGGTGCTTATGGGCTGGATTCCCGATCGTGAAGTCAGCGGTTTGAGTGGCCTGATGGCGGCGCATGGCGGGTTCGCGCCGAACGGGTTGTCGGCGGTGGTCGGTGCGTTTATCACCATCATGTTCAGTTTCATCGGCACCGAAGCGGTGACCATCGCCGCAGCCGAATCGAATAACCCGGCGCAGAACATTGCCAAGGCCACGCGCTCGGTGATCTGGCGCATCGGCGTGTTTTATCTGCTGTCGATCTTCGTGGTGATTTCGGTAGTGCCGTGGAATGACCCGCTGCTGGCCTCGGTCGGTTCCTATCAGCGGGCGCTGGAAATCATGAACATTCCGCACGCCAAATTCATGGTCGATGTGGTGGTGTTGATCGCCGTGGCGAGTTGCATGAATTCGTCGATCTACATCGCCTCGCGCATGCTTTATTCGCTGGGCCGGCGTGGCGATGCGCCGAAGGCGTTGAAAGTGACCTCGTCCGAAGGCGTGCCGCGTGCGGCGGTCATCGCCAGCACCGTGCTTGGCGCGGCGATCACCGTGTGGAGCTATGTGATGCCGGCCGGGCTGTTTGAGTTTTTGCTGGCCAGCTCCGGCGCGATTGCCTTGCTGGTGTACCTGGCGATCGCCGTGTCGCAACTGCGCATGCGACGGATGTTGCGCCGGCAGAACGTCGAGCTGACGTTCCGCATGTGGCTGTTTCCGTGGCTGACCTGGCTGGTGATCGTGTTCATCTGCGCCGCGCTGGCGGTGATGATGATCACCCCGGAACACCGCACCGAAGTGAGCACGACGATTGGTCTGGCGCTGGCGATATCGTTTATCGGTTTGCTGACTTCGCGGCATCCTGCGCAGACGGTCAGTGTTACGTCTGTGGGCTGAACATGTGCCGGAATCAATCCGGCACCGCCGCCAAACCTTGCTGATAGGAACAGGCAATACTCAGATCCGATTCGGCATCGTCCCCCGCCCTCCTTCGCCCTAGCATGCTCGCACCTTGTCTGTTCTGGAGTGTGCGACATGAAGACTGCAAAAACCCTGTTCATCACCGGTGTCAGCAGCGGCTTCGGCCAGGCGCTGGCGAAGCAGGCGCTCGCCGAGGGCCACCGGGTGATTGGTACCGTGCGCAGCGAATCCGCCGTGGCGACGTTCGAAGCGCTGGCGCCGGAACGCGCCCATGGCGTGGTGTTGGACGTGACCGATTTCGAAGCCATCGACAGCGTGGTCGCCGCCGTCGAAAAAAGTTATGGGCCAGTGGACGTACTGGTGAACAACGCCGGTTATGGTCACGAAGGGGTTTTCGAGGAATCGCCGCTGGCGCAAATGCGCCGTCAGTTCGATGTGAATGTGTTTGGCGCAGTGGCGGTAACCAAGGCGTTCGTGCCGTATTTCCGCCAGCGCCGCGCCGGGCATATCATCAACATCACCTCCATGGGCGGCTATATCACCATGCCCGGCATCGCCTATTACTGCGGCAGCAAATTCGCTCTGGAGGGCATTTCCGACACCTTGAGCAAAGAGCTCGCCCCCTTCAATATTTTCGTCACGGCAGTCGCGCCGGGGTCTTTTCGCACCGACTGGGCCGGGCGTTCGATGCAGCGCACGCCGCGCAGCATCAGCGACTACGATGCAAGCTTCGACCCGGTGCGCAAGGCGCGCGAAGAGAAAAGCGGCCAGCAACTCGGCGATCCGCAGAAAGCCGCGCGGGCCATGCTGACGCTGATCGCCAGCCCTGCCCCGCCGGCTCATCTGCTGTTGGGCAGCGACGCCGTCGCGCTGGTGCGTGACAAGTTGCAGCGCACGGCGGAGAGTATTGAGCAATGGCAGGCGCTCAGTTGCTCTACCGATGGCTGAGCAGCCGCGTGAAAAAAAGGTGCAGTGAATGGCGAAATCCGAAGACCTGACGACGGCGCGCATGGTGCAGCTGATGAGCGAACTGGCGCCGCTGGAAGGCTACAACCTGAGCGTGCTCGACGACGTGCGGTTTCTGCGTTCCAACCGCCCGTTGACGCGCACGCCGGTGTTGTACGAGCCGGGTATCGTGATCCTCTGTCAGGGGCAGAAACGCGGCTATCTGGGTGACGAGATCTACGTCTACGACGCCCAGCATTACCTGGTGGTGTCCGTGCCGGTACCGTTCACCATGGAAACCGATGCCAGCGAAGATCAGCCGATGCTGGCGGTGTATCTGCGTCTGGATTTCGCCCTTGCCGGCGAGCTGATTCAGCAAGTCGATGAGGTCCGCGGCTTCGACGCCACGGTGCCACGCGGCATGTACGCCTCGCCGATGGATGATGCGCTGCGCGAGTCGACCTTGCGCTTTCTGCACATCATGAACGACCGCAACGACGCGCAGATCCTCGGCCCGGCGATGTTGCGCGAGCTCTACTACCGCATTCTCACCGGCGCCCAGGGCGGCACGTTGCGCGCGGCCATCGCCCAGCAAGGTCAGTTCGGCAAAGTGACCCGCGCGATCCATAAAATCCACAGCTGTTATCACCAGCATCTCGACGTGGAAGCGCTCGCCGAGGAAGCGCAGATGAGCGTGCCGAACTTTCACCTGCACTTTCGCAAGGTCACCGACACCTCGCCGATGCAGTACCTCAAGTCGACGCGCTTGCATCAGGCGCGGTTATTGATGCTGCGTAACGACTTCACCGCCGCCCGCTCAGCGTTTCTGGTCGGTTACGAAAGCGCCTCGCAATTCAGCCGCGACTTCAAACGATTCTTCGGCCGCACCCCGCTGGCGGAAGTGGCGTGGATGAAGCGCGCGTATGCGTTGCCGGCGCCGAACACGCCTTCGCCGTTTGTCTCGTCGCATTGAGGAAGAAACGCGGCCGGCACTTGCGGTGACAGGGCTGGCGCTTTCGCGAGGCGGCTCGCGCCCATACGAAGTCCTGGTGAACTCGGCTCTTTCAGATCGAGCGCTGATTGACCCGGGCCATCAACTGCTCAGCGCTTTCCTTGCGCTCGGAGTAGCGGTCAACCAGATGCGCCTGGTGCCCGCGCAGCAATACGGTGAACTTCACCAGTTCCTCCATCACATCCACCACGCGGTCGTAGAACGGCGACGGTTTCATCCGCCCCGCGTCGTCGAATTCCATGTAGGCCTTGGGCACCGAGGATTGGTTGGGGATGGTGAACATGCGCATCCAGCGACCGAGCACGCGCAATTGATTGACCACGTTGAACGACTGCGAACCGCCGCACACCTGCATCACCGCGAGGGTTTTGCCCTGCGTCGGACGCACCGCACCGAGTTCCAGCGGGATCCAGTCGATCTGTGCCTTGAACACGCCGGACATCGCTCCGTGGCGTTCCGGCGAGCACCAGACCTGGCCTTCCGACCACAGCACCAGCTCGCGCAGTTCCTGCACTTTTGGATGGTCGACAGGAGCGTCGTCGGGCAGTGGCAAACCGGACGGGTTGAAAATGCGCGTTTCGGCACCGAAGTGCTCAAGCAGGCGCGCGGCCTCCTCGACCAGCAAACGGCTGAAGGAGCGTTCGCGGGTCGAGCCGTAGAGCAGCAGGATGCGTGGCTTGTGTTCGCCCGGTTTCACAGGTTTGCCGTCATCGAACAGGCTGGAATCAAGGTTGGGTAGATCGGCGAACATGGGTTCTCCTTAAAGCGTACCGATGCGGTCGAGCGCGGTTTTCAATTCATCGCGGCTGAGGGTTTCAAAAGGCAGATCGAGAAAGGCCTGGCAGCGATGTCCGATGCGCGCCAATGTCGCGCGAAAAGCCGCCTCAATCGTCGCCTCGTCACCGCTGACTTCCGAGGGATCTTCCAGCCCCCAGTGGGATTTCAGCGCCGGGCCGAAATACACCGGGCAAGTCTCGCCGGCGGCTTTGTCGCACACGGTGATGACGATGTCCGGCGGGTTGCTTGCAAAAGCGTCGTTGCCTTTGCTGTGCAAGCCATCAATGGCGATGCCGGCCTGTTGCAATGTCGACAGGCTGCGCGGCAACACCTGACCTTTGGGGAAACTGCCGGCACTCACCGCTTCGAATCCCGCTGGCGCCAAGTGATTGAACATCGCTTCAGAAAGGATGCTGCGGCAACTGTTGGCCGTGCACATGAACAAGACTTGCATGGTTTTTTTCTCCATCAGCAGCACGCTGTTTCACGAACCGGACGCCCGTGCATGTTCTGCAGGCGGGCGATGTTGTCCTGCAGCCAGGCGGTGTTGGCTTCGGACGTCATTTGCAGGATTTGCGCGATCCACGCTGGCAGATCCGGGTTGAGGCGGTAATAGACCCACTGGCCTTGGCGCCGGTCGAGCAGCAGGCCATTGCTGCGCAATTGCGCGAGGTGGCGGCTGATCTTCGGTTGGCTGTCGTTGAGCGCGCACATCAGTTCGCAGACGCACAACTCACCCTGCGCGGCGATCAGCAACATGGCGCGGACGCGGGTTTCATCGGCGAGGCTTTTGAATACTTCGGTGGGAGTGAGCATGGGATGACCCCAAGACATACGGAAAATCGAATATACGGATATCCATATATTTAGCAATCTGAAATACTGCCCCTTGCAGGCGAAGGCCTACACGGGATTTCTGTGAGGCGGTTAACCGAGCAGCAACCCTTGCTCCGCCTCACACAATCCCACCACATAATCCCAGACCACACGCAGGCGCACTGACTTGTGCAACTCACGCCGCGTACTGATCCAGTAGCTGCGTTCAATGCTTTCATCCGCCAGCAACGGCACCAGCTCTGGATCGGCAGCTGCCATGTAGCAAGGCAAAACCGCAATGCCCAAGCCCGAGCGAGCGGCTTCCTGCTGGGCGATGACGCTGGTGCTGTGGAAAACCACCCGAGGGCTGCGGCAAAAGCTGTTGAGGAACATCAGTTCCTGACTGAACAGCAGATCATCGACATAGCCGATCCATGCATGCCGCCCCAGATCTTCGCGGCTGTGCAAGGGCGGCGCCTTGTCCAGATAAGCCTGGCTGGCATAGAGCGCCAGTCGGTAGTCGGTGAGTTTACGGGTGACCAGCATGTCGGCCGCCGGGCGTTCGAGGTGGATGCTGATTTCCGCCTCGCGGTTGAGGATGCTGACAAAGCGCGGCACCGCAACCAGCTCCACCTCCAGCCCCGGATAGCGTTCGAACAGGCCGATCATACGACTGGCGAGAAACCTGACGCCGAGGCCTTCGGTCACGCCAACGCGGATCTTGCCCAGCGGCGCGCTGGACTGGGTGATTTCTTCCTGGGCCAGCAGCGCGACGTTTTCCATCGCTTCGGCATGCTTGAGCAGCGCCTCCCCGGCCGGGGTCATCTCGTACCCTTGAGCGTGCTGGACGAACAGCGCGGTGCCGAGGCTCTTTTCTATGGCTTCGATATGGCGGGCGACGGTGGCATGGGTGGTGTTGAGCCGGCGGGCGGCGGTGAGCAGGCGGCCGCTGCGTTGCAGCTCAAGAAAAAACCGCAGGTCGTTCCAGTCGAACATGGCGCTTCCTTGTCAGCTAAGGTCAATGCGGGCTGTTTGAAAACGAACAGCGGCTGCGCAAAAACTAACATTCTTTTAACGAAAGCTAACAACTAGAGTGTCCGACAATAAAAACAACAAGCGAGGTCAGGGAATGCAAACTTCCCTCGATGAATACGACTACATCGTGGTCGGCGCCGGTCCGGCCGGCTGTGTGCTGGCCAATCGATTGTCGGCCGACCCGCAGCGCCGCGTGCTATTGCTCGAGGCCGGCGGGCGCGACAACTATGCATGGATTCACATCCCGGTCGGCTACCTGTTCTGCATCGGTAACCCGCGCACCGACTGGTGTTTCAAAACCGAACAACAGACCGGCCTCAACGGCCGCGCGCTGAGCTATCCGCGCGGCAAAGTGCTGGGCGGCTGTTCCTCGATCAACGGCATGATCTACATGCGCGGCCAGGCCAGCGACTACGACGGCTGGGCCGCCGAGGGCAATCCCGGGTGGGCGTGGAACGATGTATTGCCGTTGTTCAAACAGAGCGAAAACCACTTTGCCGGCAGCGCTGATTTTCATGGCGCCCAGGGCGAATGGCGGGTCGAGCAGCAGCGCTTGTCGTGGCCGATTCTCGACGCCTTTCGCAGCGCGGCCGAGCAGAGCGGCATTGCCAGCGTCAGCGATTTCAATCAGGGCGACAACGAGGGTTGCGGCTACTTTCAGGTCAACCAGAAAGCCGGGGTGCGCTGGAATGCCGCCAAGGCGTTTTTGAAACCCGTGCGCAACCGCGCGAATCTGACCGTGCTGACCGGCGTCGAGGTCGACCGCGTGCTGCTGGAGGATGGCCGCGCCTCGAAAGTCAGTGCGCGGCATGAAGGCCAGGTCAAACAATTCAAGGCACGCAAGGAGATCGTACTGTGCGCCGGGTCAGTGGGTTCGCCGAGCATTCTGCAGCGCTCGGGCATCGGCCCGCGACCGTTGCTGGAACGGTTGGGCATCGGCGTGATTCATGAACTGCCAGGCGTTGGCGGAAACCTGCAGGATCACCTGCAACTGCGCCTGATCTACAAGCTGGAAAACGCGCGCACGCTGAACCAGATCGCCGGCAGCGTCTGGGGCAAGATGGGCATGGGCTTGCGTTATCTGTACGACCGCAGCGGGCCGCTGTCGATGGCGCCTAGTCAATTGGGCGCGTTTGCGCGCTCGGGGCCGGAGCAGACTTCGGCGAATCTCGAATATCACGTCCAGCCGCTGTCGCTGGAGCGTTTTGGTGAGCCGTTGCACAGCTTCCCGGCCTTCACTGCCTCGGTCTGCGATCTGCGTCCGCAAAGCCGCGGGCGCATCGAGATCCGTTCAGCCGACCCGCAGCAGGCGCCGCTGATCAACCCCGATTATTTGAGCCATCCTGAAGATCTGCGGGTGGCCGCCGATGCCATTCGGTTAACCCGACGCATCGTCAGCGCCCCTGCCTTGCGCGGGTTCAAACCGGTCGAATATCTGCCGGGCGACAGCCTGCAAACCGAGGAACAACTGCACGAAGCCGCGGCGAAAATCGGCACGACGATTTTCCATCCGGTCGGTACCTGCCGCATGGGCAACGACGGCGATGCGGTGGTCGATGCGCAACTGCGCGTGCACGGCGTGCCCGGTTTGCGCGTGGCCGATGCGTCGATCATGCCGCGAATCATCTCCGGCAACACCTGTTCGCCTACGCTGATGATTGGCGAGAAGGCTGCGCAACTGATTCTGTCCAAATCTACAGATATCTCCCTTGTGGGAGCGAGCCTGCTCGCGAATGCGGTAGCTCACTCGGCCTAGCAGTTGACTGACACAACGCTTTCGCGAGCAGGCTCGCTCCCACGGGGTTTTGCAACACCTGCAAGGCATCGCGCAACACCGGGACACGCAACACCAGTGGAACAACAAAAACAATCACTGTGAGGGATACCGACATGTCAGAACACGCTCAGCCGCTGGACGCTGCGAGCAGCGCCGCGACCAGCAATGCCACGCAAAAAGTCATCTTCGCCTCGTCGCTCGGGACGGTATTCGAGTGGTATGACTTCTTTCTCTACGGCGCGCTCGCGGCGGTGATCAGCAAGCAGTTTTTCGCCGGGGTCAACGACACCACCGCGTTCATTTTTGCCCTGATGGCGTTCGCCGCCGGCTTCATCGTGCGGCCGTTCGGCGCGCTGGTGTTCGGCCGACTGGGCGACATGATCGGGCGCAAATACACGTTTCTGGCGACGATCATTCTGATGGGCGTGGCGACGTTCTGCGTCGGCCTGCTGCCGACCTATGCGAGCATCGGTATTGCCGCGCCGATCATTCTGGTGGTGCTGCGGATGCTGCAGGGGTTGGCGCTCGGCGGCGAATACGGCGGCGCAGCGACTTACGTGGCCGAGCACGCGCCGATCGGCAAGCGCGGTTTCCACACCAGCTGGATTCAGTCCACCGCGACCCTTGGCCTGTTGCTGTCGCTGCTGGTGGTGCTCGGTTGCCGCTATTTCACCGGTGACCAGTTTGAAGTCTGGGGCTGGCGTATTCCGTTTCTGCTGTCGATCGTGCTGCTGGGCATTTCCACCTGGATTCGCCTGAGCCTGCACGAGTCGCCGGCCTACCTGAAAATGAAGGAAGAAGGCAAAACCTCGAAAGCGCCGATCCGCGAATCCTTCGGCAAATGGGAAAACCTCAAGGTCGTGCTGATCGCCCTGTTCAGCATCAACGCTGGGCAAGCGGTGACGTTTTATGCGGCGCAGTTCTACGTGCTGTTCTTCCTCACCCAGTTCCTGAAAATGGACCCGGCGGTGGCCAACAGTCTGCTGATTGTCAGCGTGATCATCGGCGCGCCGTTCTTCATTTTCTTCGGCTGGCTGTCGGACAAGGTCGGGCGCAAACCGGTGTTGATGCTGGGCTTGTTGCTGGCGACCGCGCTGTACTTTCCGATCTTCAAATCTCTCGCCCACTACGCCAACCCGGCAATCGACCTGGCCAGCCGTCAGGCGCCGATCACCGTCCTCGCCGACCCCGCCACTTGCACCTTCCAGTTCGATCCGGTGGGCAAGGCCAAATTCGACAGTCCGTGCGACAAGGTCAAGACCTTTTTGGTCAAGCAAGGCCTGCCCTACTCCAGCGTCGCTGCACCTGCGGGCAGCGCTGTGCAAGTGAGTGTCGGCGACGTGAAGCTGGATGGTTTCGATGAGGCGGCACTGCGCGGCGCGATCACCCTCGCCGGCTACCCGCAACAAGCTGACATGCAGCAGATCAACAAACCGATGATCGTCGCCTTGATCGTCGCGCTGATCATCATCTCCGCCATGTGCTACGGGCCGCTGGCGGCGCTGATGGTCGAACTGTTCCCGACACGCATTCGCTACACCTCGATGTCGCTGCCGTATCACATCGGCAATGGCTGGTTCGGCGGGTTCCTGCCGACCGTGTCGTTTGCCTTGGTGGTCTACACCGGCGATATCTTCTATGGGCTGTGGTACCCGGTGCTGATTACAGGGGTGAGCCTGGTGGTGGGGATGATCTGCTTGCGTGAGACGAAGAATATCGATCTGGACAAGAACTGAGTACATTAACCGAGCCGTCTCGGGGGTACCCGAGCGGCTTTCTGCTGCCTGCATTATTACCATCGACAGATTAATGGCACTTCAATACCATCGCATCCCGGGCAAGCATTCACCGGGTGGCTAGCCGCTAATCCTAAGGAACCGGATATGACCGATGCGCCACGTTCCACTGTCAGCCCTACCCAAGAAAACGAACAATTTCCGTCAGAAAATCACCTTTCGGCAAAAGACCGACATGTCGGGATTCCCTACGCACCGCTAGAAGGTCTAAGGCCAGTCCTCCTCAGCTGGATTAAGTGCGTCCAGCGCTACATCGATGTATGGGACGCCGATGATTTGCCTTACTGGTACAACGAGCAGGCTAACGTCAGCATTCTTGCGGGTGCTGCCTGGAAGGCTGACTGGACAGCCATCGAGGAATATCAGGTTCGTAAAATTGCAAACGAGGGGACAGAGTCGTACTCCTCCATTGGGCGCAACGATCTGTATATTGCCAATGAAACTCACGGTTGGAGCATCGAGGCAAAGGTCTCCTACGTCCCCGTCGATAACCCGGAGCGTGCCAGGACGCAAATCAACGAAAAATGCGCGTGGGCCATCCGGGATGCCAACCGGGTCCATTACGACGAGCCGAGGCTGGGCGCCGTATTCATTGCTCCGTACTCAGCAGGCAAGCCAGCAGATGTAGTGCAGATCCGGATGTTCCGGAAAATGCTTCTGGACATCTCCTGTGCTGCGATTGCCTGGGTCGCTCCGAGCCATGCGCAGAAGACGCATAGCCACGACGGCAGGTACTACCCGATGGTGGCGTTGCTCTTGTTGAGTTCGTGATTGAAAGCTTTGGGCTCATCAAAGGAACAGTGAATCCGACTAGCCAGGCAGGCAGCCCGCGTTTGCCATTTCAATCCATAGAACTGTTTCAATGTCCAAGGAAGAATCCGTGATTTCAAAAGCCAAATTCGCTGAAGCCGAATTGTTGACCCTGATAGATCGAATGCTGCGTGATCTACCGGACGGGAATGGTGGCAGGGCCAAGATTCGGCAGGTTACGCAAAGACAAGAACGTAACCTCGGTGGCTACGATGCCGTCGCAACCAGCGTTCAGCCCTTTTATATACAGGCTAAAACCTCAAGCTTTCACTCCGGCAAATCCACCAGCAAAATCATTTCTTCGCGCAACGCCATCCCGGTGAATAGCAACCCAGGCGCCTTCGCCTTTGATCTTCGCAAACACAGGGGTACTGATGAACCTCTGCAACACAATGCCTTGTATTGGCTTTCGCTGCGATCCACGGCCGCCTACGTATGCCCGACTTTCCTGTCCGAGCACGAACTGGAAAACCGACTCGAAAAAGCCCTGGATTTGAAGCGACATGAAATATGGCACTACCGTGATGACGTGTATACGGAGGCCGGCAACAGCCAATCGCAGAGTTTCCAAGCCTTACACTTTCATGGGCTGTTAACGATTATTCCTCATCGCCTCGTGGCCACTTACCGTCACCGCTACAGCTACGACAACAGCGCTACGCCGAGTATTGTTTTTCATTCGGACCCGGAAAACGTTGGTGAAGCCCGCTCGTTCACTTCTTTTGTGGAAACACTGAGCAGTCAAAGCCAAATCCCCGACAAGGTATTCAGCAGGATTACCCGCCCTGTCTCGTTTGAAAGACTCAAAGACACGCAATTGAGCTGGATAGAGGAAGCATTCGATCCTGCTACGCAAGGCCTCAACATAAAGGCCTCTGATGTTTCGGAATCGCTCAGCTCGGCATTTCTGTCCCGAACCACGAACTTTCAGAACACTTCCCATGCGTTGAAGTATCTCCAGAAACTGGACGGCCGGGACGTTTCTGTATTTTTTGGTGCATTGCTGAAAAAGAAATATTCCATCTATCAGCATTACCTTCTTCGGCTTGACTGAATATGGGCTGTTACCCTAGCAGACACAGCCCCACTCGAGTGTCAATTCGCGGGACGTGGACTCAGTCCTCAGGCACGATCACCTTAAACTCTACCTGATCCGGATAGAACGCCACGTAGTCGCGGATCGGGGCGACTGACACTTTCGGATGCTCATACGTCCACACCGCATTCGCGGCTTCATGTCCCGGCACTTGTAGCGTGAAATAATTGGCGTCGCCCTTGTATGGGCAATAGCTGGTGTGATCCGTGCGGGCGAAGTACTTTTCCTCGATGTCTTCGCGGGGGACGTAATAAACCGGTGGGTAATTGGCTTCGTTGAGGATCAGCGCGTGGGCGGATGCGGCAATCTGGATGCCGTGGAATTTTACCAACAGGCAACCGGTGAGTTGTTCGAGGCTGATGACGGGACTGAGTTCGGGGCTTTTCATCGGGGGTTCTCCTGAATACGGCGAAGAGACCGATTCAGGTATAGCTGATGCGTCGGCGTCTGGTTGGGTTTACAGCCGAACGGCTCACCGTGTCCGCCGCTGTATATCCATACAGATAAAAGTTGCCCCCAGCGCCAAGTCCGGCCATTCTGTGCCCTCTCCGGACAACGATGGACGATGGTGGCTATGCGGCTGTACCTCTGTGAAAAACCCTCCCAGGCCAAAGATATTGCGGCCGTGCTCGGCGCGAGACGCCGGGGCGATGGCTGCTGGCTGGGAACGGACGTCACAGTGACCTGGTGCATCGGCCACTTGCTTGAAACCGCGCCACCGGATGCCTATGACGCACGCTACAAACGCTGGGTGCTGGCGGACCTGCCGATCATTCCGGACAAGTGGAAAATGACCGTCAAGCCGCGCACCGCCAGCCAGTACAAAGCGGTGAAGCGTCTGCTTGGCGAGGCCAGCGAACTGATCATCGCCACCGACGCCGACCGTGAGGGCGAGATGATCGCCCGGGAACTGGTCGAGCACTGCCGCTATCGCGGGCCGATCCGCCGCTTGTGGCTGTCGGCGCTGGACGAGGCGTCGATTCGCAAGGCCTTGGCCGCGCTGAAACCGGGAGCCGAAACATTCAGCCTGTATCACTCGGCGCTGGGCCGTTCACGGGCGGACTGGCTGATCGGCATGAACATGAGTCGACTGTTCACCTTGCTGGGCCGGCAGTCGGGTTATCAGGGCGTGCTGCCTGTGGGCCGAGTGCAGACGCCCACCCTGCGACTGGTGGTCGACCGCGACCGCAGCATCGCCGATTTCGTCCCCGTACCGTTCTGGGCAATCGATGTGGAACTGCTGCACAACGGCACAGCGTTTAGCGCGCAATGGCGCGCACCAGCGGACGCTTGTGATGATCAGGATCGCTGCCTGAATCAGGCGTTGGCGCAACAAGCAGCGGCGGCGATCAGCAGTGCAGACAGCGCACGGGTGATCAAGCTGAAAACCGAGCGCATGCGCGAAGTGGCGCCCCTGCCCTTCGATCTCGGCACCTTGCAGGAAGTCTGCTCGAAAAAGCTTGGCCTTGGCGCGCAGGAGACCCTCGACATCGCCCAAGCCCTTTACGAAACCTACAAAGTCATCACCTATCCGCGCAGTGATTGCGGCTTTCTGCCGTTGAGTCAACACGGTGAGGCGCCATCGATCATCACAGCATTGCGTCAGGCCGATCCGAGCCTTGAAGCCTTGCAGGGTTATCTCGAACCGCAGCGGCGCTCGCGGGCCTGGAATGACGCCAAGGTCAGCGCTCACCACGGCATCATTCCCACCATCGCCGCGAAAAACCTCGAACGCCTGACCGGCAAACATCGCGCGGTGTACACGCTGATTCGCGCGCGCTACCTGGCGCAGTTCCTGCCCAATCACGAATACGATCGCACTCAGGCTGATTTCGATTGCAATGGGCAGGCGTTGCGTGCGGTCGGCAAGCAGATCATCGAACCAGGCTGGAAGCGCGCATTGCCCGAAGCACTGGCACCGGCCAAGGGCCGCGAAGCACCAGCACCGCAAACCTTGCCGACCCTCAGCCAGGGCGTCGAATGCGCTGTGGCGAAAGTGAATCTCAAGGATCTGTGGACGCAACCGCCAAAACCCTACACCGAAGGTGATCTGATCAAGGCGATGAAGAACGTCGCCAAACTGGTCGAGGATCCGCTGCTCAAACAGAAACTCAAGGACACCACCGGCATCGGCACCGAAGCCACCCGCGCGTCGATCATCCAGGGGCTGCTGGATCGCGGTTATCTAGTGAAGAACGGCAAGGCGCTGGCGGCGACACCTGCCGCGTACAGCCTGATCGATGCGGTTCCGCGCGCGATCGCCGACCCCGGCACCACGGCGATCTGGGAACAGGCGCTGGACATGGTGCAGAGCGGCGAGATGAGTCTGGAAGAATTCGTCACCAAACAGGCTGCGTGGATGAGCAAGCAGGTCAGCCGCTGCTCCGCCCTCAGCCTGACCATCAGCGGCCCGCCGCCTGCCGGCAAAGCCGCAGCGCCGTGGAAGAAAAAGCGCAAGTCGACAGCCAGCAACGCCGCCGGTACGCGCAAACGCACGGCGCGTCCGGCGACTCGCTGAATCCCTTGAGGTTCCCTTCTCTACGTTGCTGAAACGGATCTTTTCTCATTCCAAAACAGCTTTGTCCGACAATATGTAGTGCTTGAAAATAATCACTACAAAACCGTTGACGGCATCGTTTTGCTTTTGCATGATGAAGACGTTCCCCGATCGGGAGCACTGGTAACACGCTTGAGCAAACTCGTCTGACCGCCGAGTTGTTTTTTCCGGATACACGCTGCCCACAAGGCAGATTGAAGAAGCTGACCTGGCCTGAACGTCCAGTACAAGGACGAGAAGCGCTGGCGAAAATTCTCAAGACGCTTGTGGCCGACACTGGATTGTCGTCAAGAAGCCTCCCGGTTTTCGCTGCTTCTCCTCGTTGTGACGCTATTGCGTAGCAGTTATTCAACACGACTACATGCAACAGATGCACGACCCCGTACTTCATACGGGCGAGCGCTGACGTCCTGGTTTCGGTGCCAGGGATCAACTAACCGATGGGCTACCTGTATTAGCGAATCAACTTTGAAAGATCACCAGACTGGTCAAGGGGCATAACAATGAATCTGAACAATCAACCCACCATCGAAGAATTGGCGCGTATGTTCGCGGCGCAGAAAGACAGCCACGACAGCCATATTCTCTGGATCAGCAAGTCGGGCCAGGTACACATCGACTGCCTGTCGCCCCATGCTGGCGAAGAGGAATTCGACCGCAACCACCAGAACCTGCTGGCCCGCCTGAAGATGTACCGCCGCGGCCACGGTTATGTCGGCAAGAAGGCTGCGGCCGACAAGGACTTCATTGGAAGTGTGCTGCAGACGCTGAAACAGGCGTGGGATTCGATGCAGAATCAGAATGAAGTTCGGGTGATTGATCGGTTGTATTGAATAACGCTTCAGTAAAAAAGGGCCTGCTTCGATAAGAAGCAGGCCCTTTTTATATCCGGAATTCACCCTGCAACTTTGTGGGAGCGAGCCTGCTCGCGAATGCAGTCTTCAGGCGCAAGCATCAGTGTCTGACATGCCACATTCGCGAGCAGGCTCGCTCCCACAGGTCTTGTTCATGTCATATGCGTTTGCAGAACAAGATCAACAAACGCCAACGCCGCCGCACTGTGATAATTATTCCTGCGCCGCAACAACGCCGCTCCCCGCTGTGGCGCCTCCCCTTCGACCCGCAAGCGGCGCAATGCGCGATCTTCGCTGGCAATCGCCTCGGGCAGCATGGTCGCCAGCGGCGCATGCCGCACCACTTCCAGCAACGTACTCACCGAATTCACTTCAATCCGCACCTGCGGCGTAATCCCCTGCTCACGGAAATACTCATCCACCAATAACCGCGTAATGAAACCCGGCGCCAGCAAGGCGAAATCCATTGAAGCCAATTCCGTCGGCGTCAACATCGAAGGGCTGTCATAGAGCGGATGCCCAGGCCCGACCATGATCCCCAGCGTCTCGGTAAACGCCGGTATGCATTCGATATCGGCATTGCGCACCGGGGTAAACGCGATCGCGACGTCCAGCGAGTCATCCGCCAGCCCTGCCTTGATGTCGTCCATCGACAACTCGAAGATCTCCAGATGAATCCCGGGAAACCGTGCCCTGTAATCACGCACCAACGGCCCGACCAGATACGCCATGAACGTCGGCGTCATCGCCAGGCGCAGTGTGCCGCGCGACAAATCCTTCACGTCGTGCAAGGCGCGCTGCCCGGCCTCCAGCTCCACCAGCACGCGCCGCGCGCATTCAATGTAAGCCGCTCCGGCATCCGTCGGCTTCACCGTGCGTGAGGTGCGATCAAAGAGAGTCACACCGAGGGTTTCTTCCAATTGACGAATCTGCTGCGACAGGGTCGGCTGCGATACATGCAGCGCTTCGGCAGCTCGGGTGAAGCCACCGTGATCGGCAACGGCGAGCAAATAACGCAAATGTCGCAACAGCATGAGGACACCAACTATAGGCAGGGCTTATGCGAAGCATTGTATATCGGTCTTGGACGCTATGGATCGACCGGCGCAAGATTGCTTCCACACACAGCAAGCCAACCCCTGAAAGGAGTGACACCATGCAACAGTCCCACGCCTACAACGACAACAGCCTGGCCCTGGCCACCCGCGTTCTCGACGCCAAGGCGAAAAAAGATCTGTCGTGGCAGGATCTTGCTGACGGCACCGGCCTCAGCCTGGCCTACGTCACCGCCGCCCTGCTCGGCCAGCATCCGCTGCCGGAAAACGCTGCTCAAGTGGTCGGCGACAAGCTTGACCTAAACGCCGATGACGTCGCCGCACTGCAGATCATTCCTTTGCGTGGCAGCCTCAGCGGCGTGCCGACCGATCCGACCATCTACCGTTTTTACGAAATGATCCAGATCTACGGCACCACGCTGAAAGCGTTGGTTCACGAGCAGTTCGGTGACGGCATCATCAGTGCGATCAACTTCAAACTGGACATCAAGAAAGTCGAAGACCCGGAAGGCGGCTCCCGCGCGGTGGTCACCCTCGACGGCAAGTTCCTGCCACTGCGCCCGTTCTGATACGCCCGGCCCGCATCCTGCGTGCGGGCCATCTCATTTCTGCCACGAGGACACGCCCATGAAAGCCCTGATCGACGGCTTCCTGAAATTCCAGAACGAAGCCTTCCCGCAACGCAGCGAGCTGTTCAAACACCTGGCCACGACTCAGCAACCCGGCACGCTGTTCATCACCTGTTCCGACAGTCGCGTGGTGCCTGAGCTGCTGACCCAGCAAGAGCCCGGCGAACTGTTCGTGATCCGTAACGCCGGCAATATCGTGCCCTCCTACAGCCCGCATCCGGGCGGGGTCTCGGCGACAGTGGAGTATGCGGTGGCGGTACTGGGGGTGACCGATATCGTGATTTGCGGCCACTCCGATTGCGGCGCAATGACGGCGATTGCCCAGTGCAAATGCATGGATCACCTGCCCGCCGTCAGCGGCTGGCTGCAGCATGCCGAGTCGGCGAAGGTGATGAACGAAGCGCGCGTGCATGGCAGCGACGCGGCGAAATTGAGTTCGATGGTGCGCGAGAACGTGATCGCGCAATTGGCGAATATCCAGACCCACCCGAGTGTGCGCCTGGCCCAGGAGCAAGGGCGGCTGAATCTGCATGGCTGGGTATACGACATCGAGACCGGTTCGATCGACGCGCTGTCGGCCGACCGTCGCACGTTTGTGCCGCTGGCCGTGCAACCTGAGACTTGCGCGATCAGCGCGCAAGCCAGCCACGCTGCCTGACTCCCCACCGTGATCGTTCCCACGCTCTGCGTGGGAATGCCTCAAGGGACGCTCTGCGTCCAGTGACGCGGAGCGTCACGGGCTGCATTCCCACGCGGAGCGTGGGAACGATCAACAGATCAGCGTTTCACCGTGAGATCAACCTGAGTCATCCGGCTACGCACGGTAAACACGCCATCCCCGGAAAGAATCGCACTGCGCGCAAACAGGCGCCCGCTCTCCCAGTTCGAAAGGCCCAGTTCCGGCTTGTTCAACGCGTACTGGCCATCGACCCAACGGGTGATGCCGTTGCCTACGAACGGCGCATTCACCGCGTTGTAGAAGCGCTCCTGAACCGCCGCATCCTCGCTGATCAACGACACGGTGAATTGCGGGCTGTAACGGTTGAACAGCGCAATCGCCTGATCCAGATCATCGACAATCATCAGGCTGACTTCCGGGGTTTCTTCCCATTCCCACTCGCGGCCCAGCTCCGACTCGGGCAAAGACTCGGCCAGCGCTTCGGTCTGGTAACCCTCGGCGCGATAAACCTCGACTGTTGCGTTCTGCCATTCGCTTGGCAGGCAACTTTCACTGCCCGCGACGATGTGCAATTTGCAGCCTTGGCCGCGCGCAGTACCGGCGTCTTTCAAAGCTTCGAGGAACAGCGGCACCAGCTCATCGGCGCGTTCGCGCTGAATCAGGCAGACGTTCAGGGTATTGCAGACCTTGCGGTCAAGCGAGTTGCGCACCACCGCCGCGAAGCGCGTGGCATCGGCATGACGGTCGGCGATCAGCCACGCACCGCCGGTGCCGTGCAGGCTGACGGCGGTACCGGCCTGCTGGGCAATGCTGCCCAACTGGCTGACCGCACGGCCCGAGCCCCGCGCCACTGCCAGCGACAGACGCCGGTCGGCGAACATCGCCCAACCGGCAGCATGATTGACACTTTCGACCAACGACACCGCCCCCACCGGCAAACCGGCTTCGGCCAGCGCCGGGTTCAAAGCGTGAGTGACGATGGCTTGCGCAGTGCCCAACGCATCGCTGCCGATGCGCAGCACAGCAGTATTGCCGGTGCGCAACACCCCGGCGGCGTCGGCAAATACGTTGGGCCGACCTTCGAAGACAAAGGCGACGATGCCCAACGGCGAGACCACTTGCTCAACCTTCCAGCCGTCGTGCTCGACACTGCTGATCACTTTGCCCCGGGTCGGTGGCGCATCACGCCAGGCGCGCAGCCCGGCGATCATGTCGCGGCGCATGCGTTCATCGGCGAGCAAGCGTGTGGTCGAGCGACCGCGCGCCTTGGCCCGTTCGATGTCGGCGCGGTTGGCGGCTTCGATCTGCGTCCAGCACTGAGGATTTTCCAGGCGCTGAGCGAATAGATCGAAGAACCGGCTGATGGCTTCATCGGAGACCGCCGACAACACTGTGAATGCCGCAGCCGCACGCTCGATTGCCACCGAGGCGGCCTGTTGATCGGCCACGGGGATCAGCAACAACTCGCCACTGACCTGCTCGACCAGCAAATGGTCACCGGGCTGAAACCGCGCGGCCAGTTCGGGGCTGACCACGGTGACGCGGTTACCAGCGAAAGGGATCGGCGTGCCAGCGACTAGACGTTCGAGCGCAAGAGACATGAAGCGGATTCACCATGCAGAGGGCGGCCGGAAAATGTAGCGGATTACTGGCTGAAATACACCTCCTCAAACACTAAAGAAACCTGTGGGAGCTGGCTTGCCAGCGATAGCGGTGGTTCAGGCAAATTTATAGTGACTGACAGGTCCTCATCGCTGGCAAGCCAGCTCCCACAGGGTCATGTGGTGTTCAGGTGGGTCAGAACACCGACCAGCCAATCCGCGAGCTCAGCAGTTCCAGCGCCGCCATCCCCGCCAGCGAGTTGCCGGCGGCGTTCAACTCCGGCGACCACACGCACACGCTGAACTGCCCCGGCACCACCGCAACGATGCCGCCGCCGACCCCGCTCTTGCCCGGCAGGCCGACGCGATAAGCGAAGTTGCCCGCCTCGTCATACAGACCGCTGGTGGCCATGATCGAATTGACCTGCTGGGTCTGGCGGCGCGTCAGGATCTGCTCGCCGCTGTGCTTGCAGAACCCGTCATTGGCCAGAAAGCAGAACGCCCGGGCCAGATCGATGCAATTCATCCGCAGTGCGCAGTGGCTGAAATAGCTGCGCAACACCGCCTCGACATCGTTGTGAAAGTTGCCGAACGACTGCATCAGATACGCCATCGCCGCATTACGCGCGCGATGCTGATATTCGGAGTCAGCGACCTTGCCGTCGATCATGATTTGCGGGTTGCCGGACAGACGCCGGACGAAGTCGCGCATCGACAATGTCGGCGCGGCGAAGCGCGACTGGTTGATGTCGCAGATCACCAGCGCCCCGGCGTTGATGAACGGGTTACGCGGGCGGCCGCGCTCGAACTCCAGTTGCACCAGCGAGTTGAACGGCTGGCCGGACGGCTCGTGGCCAAGCCGCTCCCAGATCGCTTCGCCGGAATGATCGATGGCCTGCACCAGGCTGAACACCTTGGAAATACTCTGCACCGAGAACGGCGTTTCAGCGTCGCCGGCGCAATACATTTCGCCGTCGTTACTGTACACGGCGATGCCCAACTGGTTGGCCGGCACCGTGCCGAGGGCGGGAATATAGTCAGCAACTTTGCCCTGCCCGATCAGGGGCCGGACGGCGTCAAGGATCTCGTTCAACAGCGCTTGCATGCGGGGTTCCGAAAGTCTCGCCCCATGGGATCGCGGGGACACTGGGGCTAGACGCTGCGCCCGCCGGTCGCATCACACCGGCAAGCGCCAGGCAAAATGTTTTAGGCTGAAGCGGACCATTCAGACACAGGAGAGCACCATGCACCTCGAAGGCTCCTGCCATTGCGGCGAAGTCACGTTCAGCCTCGACAGCGCCCATCCTTATCCCTATCAACGCTGCTATTGCTCGATCTGCCGCAAGACCCAGGGCGGCGGCGGTTATGCGATCAACCTTGGCGGCGACGCGACCACTCTCAAGGTTCGCGGACGCCAAAACATCAGCATCTATCACGCGAAGATGAAAGCTGACGGCGATAAACGCGCCCATCGCAGCAGCGCCGAACGCCACTTCTGTGCGCTGTGCGGCAGCGGTTTGTGGCTGTTCAGCCCGGAGTGGCCAGAGCTGATTCATCCATTCGCCTCGGCGATCGACACGCCACTGCCGGTGCCGCCGGAACACACGCACCTGATGCTAGGTTCGAAAGCGCCGTGGGTTGAAGTCGAGGCGGAGCCGAATGATCAGCAGTTCGATGAGTACCCGGAGGAATCGATTGCCCAGTGGCATGAGCGACTCGGTGTAACTCGCTGAACACCGCGCCCTTCGCGAGCAGGCTCGCTGCCACATTTGGATTGCGATCACCTGTGGGAGCGAGCCTGCTCGCGAAGGGGCCGGGTCAGGCAATATCAATCAGTCCAGATGCGCCCAGGTCATCCTGAACAACGCCCCGCCCCACACCGATTCGCCAACCTCAACCTGCCCGCCATGGGACTGCGACACCCTCCGCACCAGCGCCAGGCCCAGCCCGAAACCACCGGTGCGCCGATCACGGCTGGCATCCAGTCGGGAAAACGGTTCGAAGATTTTCTCCCGTCCCTCCAGCGGCACGCCCGGCCCGTCATCGCTGACCCGCACTTCATAGTCATCGCCATTGCGCTGCAGCGACACCTCGACGCGATGCTCGGCATAGCGAATGGCATTGCGCAAAAGGTTGATCACCGCCCGCGCCATGAAGCGCGGTTCGATGCTTACCGTGTCGACCTGGCAACCGGCGATCGACAACTGCACGCCCACAGCTTCGGCCTCAAGCGCCACACTGCCGACGACACTGTCGAGCCAGTCGGCCGCGTGAATATTTTCCCGCTTTATCACCGTCGCGCCGTGCTCGAGGCTGGCGTAGGTCAGCAGCTCCGAGACCATCTCCTCAAGCTCACCAAGGTCGGCATACATGTCGGCGATCAGCTCGCGATTCTGGCTAGCGTCGGGTTGCTGCTTGAGCTGATCGAGCTCAAACGAAAGCCGCGCGATTGGTGTGCGCAGTTCGTGAGACACGGCGTTGGTCAGCTCGCGCTGATTGGCAATCAGCCCCTCGATGCGCGCCGCCATCAGATTGAAGTGCTCGGCCAGATCGCGGATGTTCGAGCGCCGCGACAACTGGATGCGCACCGACAGATCGTTGTCGCCGAAACGCTCGGCCGCCAGCCGCAGCTTTTCCAGATCGCGCCAGTGCGGGCGCACCCAGAAAAACAGAACGATGCCGATCAACACCGCGAGCATCATGTAAGCCGCGGTGATGTAGAACGGCATCAGGCTCGGCTCTGGCGGCAGCTTGATGCTGAGCAACTGCGAGCCACCATCGATATTGCTGATGAATTGCGTGTAATCGTCGCGGATCACCAACAGGTTCCGCGCGAGCTCGGCTTTTTCCTGCGGTGTCAGGGCCAGTTGATCGGCCTCGACCAGACTCAGCGACAGACCGTAATGCGCCCGCAATGAATCGAGTTTCTGTTCACGCTCGGCGCCCTGACGGCCTTGCAGATGATCGACCAGCGACCACGCCTGACCGCGCACGGCTTCACGGTTGTAATCCTGCGTCTGGCTGTCGAGCAAGGCGTTGAAGGTGTGCTCAACCGTCTGCAAGGCCAGCACCAGACCCACCGTCATCACCAGAAACAGGCCGAGGAACAAGCGCAGCATCTAGAGCTCCCACGCGAACGGATTGAACAGATAGCCCTTGCCCCACACGGTCTTGATGCACACCGGCTCGCGAGGGTTGTCCTTGAGCTTGTTGCGCAACTTGCTGATGTAGACGTCGACGCTGCGATTGAGGCCGTCGAAGGCAATGCCGCGCATGCGATTGAGAATGTCATCGCGGGAAAGAATCTTGCCCGCCGCGCTGGCGAGCAACCAGAGCAATTCGAACTCCATGGTGGTCAGCTCGATCAGCTCACCGGTCAGGCGCACCTCCCGGCAACTGCGGTCGATGCTCAATTGCCCGAACTCGAGGAAACTGACGACGCTGGTGTCCGGCGTCTGCCGCCGTTGCAACGCCCGCAGCCGCGCGAGCAACACCGGCGGTTTGATCGGTTTGATCACGTAATCGTCAGCGCCGGATTCCAGACCGAGGATGTGATCGAGATCGTCTTCCTTGGCGGTGAGGATCACGATCGGCGTGTCCGAGACACTGCGAACTTCCCGGCAGACCTGCAAACCGCTCTGCCCCGGCAACATCAGGTCGAGCACCAGCACTTTCGGCTTGAATTCCAGGAATGCAGCCATGGCCAGATCGCCGCGATGCACCGTGCGTACCTCGTAGCCATGTTGCTCAAGAAAGTGTGCGATCAGTGCGGCGAGACGCTCATCGTCTTCGACCAGCAGAACTTTGCCGAAACCCAGGTTATCCATAACAACCGTTGCCAAGCCAAACGTGGAAGGGCCGATATTATGCTGGCATTCATCGAACAGGCGATGACGGCAGACAGCAAAAACCGGCCACTCGGGCCGGTTTTCGGTGATGTTTCATACTCTTAAGAGTTTTTAACAAATTCAGGCGGGCACACCGCTGTGGAAGCGGAATTCCTCATCCGGCGATTCGATCAGTTCCTGCTCGGCCGCACGGACGCGGTCGATCACCTGCGCGACATCCTTGGCATCACCATACTGATAGGCCAATTTGAGATAACCCTGAAAGTGCCGCGCCTCGCTTTTCAGCAAACCGAAATAAAACTTGCCCAGTTCTTCGTCCAGATGCGGCACCAATGCTTCAAAGCGTTCGCAACTGCGCGCTTCGATGAAAGCACCAACCACCAGCGTATCCACCAGTTTCACCGGTTCGTGGCTGCGCACCACCTTGCGCAGGCCCGAGGCGTAGCGGCCGGCGTGCAGCTGACGCAACTCGATCTTGCGCCGCTTCATGATGCGCATGACTTGCTCGTGGTGCACCAGTTCTTCCCGGGCCAGGCGCGACATCATGTTGATCAGGTCGACATGGGCGTGGTACTTGGCAATCAGGCTCAGCGCCGTGCTGGCGGCCTTGAACTCGCAGTTCTTGTGATCGATCAGCAGGGTTTCCTGATCGGCCAGGGCGGCCTGAACCCAGGCGTCGGGCGTGCGGCAGCCAAGGAATTCGTGGATTTCGGGAAGGATCATGGGGCTCACGGTAAAAGGTGTTCGAGCGAAGGGCGCCGATTATACCGGCCTGCCCGCAGACCACCAGCGGCGGCTGTTGATATGCATCAAGTCGCAGACGTTCGGGTAGCAACTATAGTTGTGCAACGCCGTGCCTTTTCTTTGCTGGAGACTCCGCTCATGCAAGCCATTCGCAGCATTCTGGTGGTCATCGAACCTGAACATGCAGAAAGCCTGGCGCTCAAGCGCGCCAAGCTGATCGCCGGTGTCACCCAGGCCCATCTGCATCTGCTGGTGTGTGACAAGAAGCATGACCACGCCGGCCTGCTCAGCGTGCTCAAGGCGGCATTGCTCGCCGAAGGGTACAGCGTGACCACCGAACAGGCGTGGAACGAGAGCCTGCACGAAACCATCATCGATGTGCAGCAGGCCGAAGGTTGCGGCCTGGTGATCAAACAGCACTTTCCCGACAGCTCGCTGAAAAAAGCCCTGCTGACCCCGGCCGACTGGAAGCTCCTGCGCCACTGCCCTACCCCGGTGCTGCTGGTAAAAACCGCAGGTTCCTGGAAGGACAAAGTGATCCTGGCTGCGGTCGATGTCGGCAATGCCGACGGTGAGCATCGGCATTTGCACAGCACCATCATCGATCACGGCTATGACATCGCCAGTCTGGCCAAGGCGCATCTGCATGTGATTACCGCGCATCCGTCGCCGATGCTCTCGGCGGCGGACCCGACGTTCCAGCTCAAATCGACCATAGAAGCCAAATACCGCGAACAGTGCCGGGCGTTTCAGGCGGAGTTCGATGTCGATGACGAGCATCTGCACATTGAGGAAGGCCCGGCGGATGTGCTGCTCCCGTTCATGGCGCACAAGCTCCAGGCGGCGGTAACGGTAATTGGCACGGTGGCGCGCAGTGGTTTGTCAGGCGCGCTGATCGGCAATACCGCTGAAGCGGTGCTGGATACGCTGGAAAGCGATGTGCTGGTGCTCAAGCCGCAGGAGGTTGAGGATCATCTGGTGGAGTTGGCGGTGAAACATTAAGGATGGCGGTGCCTGGACTGGCGCCTTCGCGAGCAGGCTCGCTCCCACATTTGAAATGCATTTCAGCAGCTGAATGCATTCCCCTGTGGGAGCTGGCTTGCCAGCGATGGCGGTGTGTCAGTCACATTGATACTGGATGGGCCGACCTCATCGCTGGCAAGCCAGCTCCCACAGGATCAGCTGATGCCTCGGATCTGTATTCCACCCCCAATTACTGTGGGAGCGAGCCTGCTCGCGAGGCTTTGGGTCTTCAGGCGCCAAAGGCGTCTCTGAGGAAACCGGGGGCGATGTAGCGCTGATAATGCGCTTCCGACAGCAGGAAGAATTCCCGATCAATGGCATCGCGCAGTTCCGGCAGGTTCCAGTCGCGAAACTCCGGCAGCAAGACCATCCCGTACGCTTCCAGATTAACGATCACCCGCGCCCCGCGGGCAATCAACTGATAGGCCCAGCAATATTCCGACTGATGCGGCACGAAGCGGATCTTGCGCTGTTCCAGCTGTTCACGCAGGCGCGCCGGGTCGAAGATCTCGACCTTGCTTGCCATCACTTGCGACAGCAATTGTTCCAGACGCAGCCACACGGCGCGCTTCTGCTCCTCGTTGTAACCGTTCCAGTGAATCACTTCGTGATGGAAACGCTTGCAGCCACGGCACACCAGGTCACCGTAAACGGTGGAGCAAAGGCCGACGCAGGGAGTCTTGATGGTCTGATTGGGCATAAGGTAGGCAAGGCACTGAAACGCGGAACAGACCGGCATGTTAGCCCTTTGTCGGCCATTGATCACCCCTCGCACATCAGGGGCAAAGCCGCGCCGGGACTTCGCTGCCACCGCGCCGATTGCCACGAAAGTCCAATAGAGCGCGACTTACCTTTAAATTTTTTTTGCCGTAGAATCAGCCAGCCTTTTAAGGCGCCAATGTCCGTTAGAAGCTGTTTTCAAAGCGTCACGAGCACAGTCGTTCCTTCAGAGCGGTGTTGGCGAAGGGTTTTTCCAGCGGGGAAAAGCCCAACGCCAACCCTCATCAGCTCCCCGTTCTGCAGGCGTAAAACTTTGAAAGCAGCTTCTGTAAGGAATGCCCGGTAATTCTGGCTAAGCGGCCCACAACGCCACGCAGCGCATGAGTACGAGCATTTCGCGACGAGCGTCCCGGACACCCATTTGGGACCACTGATGAGGGTAATAACTGTGCTTGAAGCCTACCGCAAACATATCGAAGAGCGTGCAGCCCTGGGTATCGTTCCCCAGCCGCTTAACGCCGAACAAACAGCAGGCCTGATCGAGCTGCTGAAGAACCCTCCGGCTGGCGAAGAAGCTTTCCTCGTTGACCTGATCACCAACCGCGTACCGCCTGGAGTGGACGAAGCCGCCTACGTCAAGGCCGGCTTCCTGTCTGCACTGGCCAAGGGCGAAGCCTCCTCCCCTCTGCTGGACAAGAAACGCGCTGTCGAACTGCTCGGCACCATGCAGGGCGGCTACAACATCGTCACCCTCGTTGAACTGCTGGACGACGCCGAGCTGGCGCCTGTCGCCGCCGAAGAACTCAAGCACACCCTGCTGATGTTCGACGCCTTCCACGATGTGGCTGAAAAAGCCAAGAACGGCAACGTTCACGCCAAGGCCGTGCTGCAATCCTGGGCTGACGGCGAGTGGTTCAAGAAGCGCCCGGTGCTGGCCGACAAGATCAGCCTGCGCGTGTTCAAGGTCACCGGCGAAACCAACACCGACGACCTCTCCCCGGCGCCAGACGCCTGGTCGCGTCCTGACATCCCGCTGCACGCTCTTGCCATGCTGAAAATGGCCCGTGACGGCATCGTTCCGGACGAGCAAGGCAAAACCGGCCCGATGAAGCAGATCGAAGAAATGCGCGGCCAGGGCTTCCCGATCGCCTACGTCGGTGACGTGGTCGGTACCGGTTCTTCGCGTAAATCGGCCACCAACTCGGTGCTGTGGTTCTTCGGCGACGATATCCCGTACGTGCCGAACAAGCGCGCTGGCGGTTTCTGCTTCGGCAGCAAGATCGCTCCGATCTTCTACAACACCATGGAAGATGCCGGCGCCCTGCCGATCGAGTTCGACGTGTCGAACATGAACATGGGCGACGTGATCGACCTGTACCCGCACGCTGGCAAAGTCTGCAAGCACGGTACCGACGAAGTCATCACCACCTTCGAAATGAAAACCCCGGTGCTGCTGGACGAAGTCCGTGCTGGCGGTCGTATCCCGTTGATCATCGGCCGTGGCCTGACCGAGAAGGCTCGCGCCGAACTGGGGCTGCCAGCGTTCGATCTGTTCAAGAAGCCTGAAGCTCCGGCTGAAAGCACCAAGGGTTTCACCCTGGCGCAGAAAATGGTCGGCAAGGCCTGCGGTCTGGCGGAAGGCCAAGGCGTTCGTCCTGGGACCTACTGCGAACCGAAGATGACCACCGTGGGCTCTCAGGACACCACTGGTCCCATGACCCGTGACGAACTGAAAGACCTGGCGTGCCTGGGCTTCTCCGCTGATCTGGTGATGCAGTCGTTCTGCCACACCGCGGCCTATCCAAAGCCGATCGACGTGACCACCCACCACACCCTGCCTGACTTCATCATGACCCGCGGTGGCGTTTCCCTGCGTCCGGGCGACGGCATCATCCACTCGTGGCTGAACCGCATGCTGCTGCCGGACACCGTCGGTACCGGTGGTGACTCGCACACCCGTTTCCCAATGGGCATTTCGTTCCCGGCTGGTTCCGGTCTGGTGGCATTTGCTGCAGCCACTGGCGTCATGCCGCTGGACATGCCGGAATCGATCCTGGTGCGCTTCAAAGGCAAGATGAAACCTGGCATCACCCTGCGTGACCTGGTTCATGCCATTCCTTACTTCGCCATCCAGAACGGTCTGCTGACTGTCGAGAAGAAAGGCAAGAAAAACGCCTTCTCCGGCCGCATCCTGGAAATCGAAGGTCTGGAAGGTCTGACCCTGGAGCAGGCGTTCGAACTGTCCGACGCCTCGGCCGAACGTTCGGCTGCCGGTTGCACCATCAAGCTGTCGAAAGAGTCGATCACCGAGTACCTGCAGTCCAACATCACCCTGCTGCGCTGGATGATCGGCGAAGGCTACGGCGATGCGCGTACTCTGGAACGTCGCGCTCAAGCGATGGAAGCCTGGATCGCCAACCCTGAGCTGATGGAAGCCGATGCCGACGCCGAATACGCCGAAGTCATCGAAATCGATCTGGCCGAGATCAACGAGCCTGTGCTCTGCGCGCCAAACGATCCAGACGACGCCCGTCTGCTGTCCAGCGTTGCTGGGGAGAAGATCGACGAAGTGTTCATCGGTTCGTGCATGACCAACATCGGTCACTTCCGCGCTGCCGGTAAACTGCTGGATCAGGTCAAGGGTCAGCTGCCAACCCGTCTGTGGCTGTCGCCGCCGACTAAAATGGACGCTCACCAGCTGACCGAAGAAGGCTACTACGGCATCTACGGCAAGGCCGGCGCACGCATGGAAATGCCAGGCTGCTCGCTGTGCATGGGTAACCAGGCACGCGTTGAGCCGAACAGCACGGTGGTCTCGACTTCCACGCGTAACTTCCCGAACCGTCTGGGCGACGGCGCGAACGTCTACCTGGCCTCGGCCGAGCTGGCGTCCGTTGCTTCGATCCTGGGTCGCCTGCCGACCGTCGAGGAGTACATGGAATACGCTGGCAAGATCGACAGCATGGCGGCCGATGTCTACCGCTACCTGTCCTTCGACCAGATCGCCGAGTTCCGTGAAGCGGCTGCGAACGCCAAGATCCCGGTCGTTCAAGCCTAACGTTACAAAGCAATAAAAAACGCCGCCCACCATGAGATGAGCGGCGTTTTTTTATGCCTGATGGAGGGTGATCGCCTGTTCGGGCCTCATCGCTGGCAAGCCAGCTCCCACAGGGACTTATGGCGTTTCAAGAGGGTGAGTTTTACACATGACCCTGTGGGAGCTGGCTTGCCAGCGATGGCGGAGTGTCAGTCGACATCATTGCTAATGACTCACCGCTTGCGAGCCAAAAAAACCGCTGTGCCCGGGCAGGCACAGCGGTTCTTATCGATTGAAGCCGCGTTACATCGCCAGTTTGTAAACCAGCGCCGAAATCGCTACCAGACCAACAGCCGTAACAAACACATTCGACGCCTGCCCACGATAGCGCGCCATGGCCGGCACTTTGCGAATCGCATACATCGGCATCAGGAACAGAATCGCCGCGATCACCGGACCGCCAATTGTCTCGATCATCCCCAGAATGCTCGGGTTCAGCGTCGCCACGATCCAGCAGATCACCAGCATGAGCGCCGCGACGATGCGATCCAGTGCCTTGGCTCCCGGACGCTTGCCGCTCTTGATGATCAAGCCTTTCAGACCCTCGCTGGCACCGATGTAGTGGCCGAGGAACGACTTGGAGATTGCCACAAACGCAATCAACGGCGCCGCAAAGGCAATGGTCGGGTTGCTGAAGTGGTTGGCCAGGTACGACAGGATCGACAGGTTCTGCGCCTTGGCCTCAGCCAGTTGCTCCGGCGACAGCGTCAGCACGCAACTGAACACGAAGAACATCACCATCAGCACCATCAATGCATGGGCGCGCGACAGGATCTGCGAACTGCGCTCCTCTGCGTGCTGGCCGTAGCGTCGCTTCTGATCGACCGCAAAGGCCGAGATGATTGGCGAATGGTTGAATGAGAACACCATCACCGTAATCGCCAGCCACAGCGTAAGCAACAGCTCAGACGGTGCCGGTACGTGCGATGCGGTGGCGAGAATACCGCCGTTCCAGTGCGGGATCAGGTACACCGCGAGAAACAGCAGCGCAACGATAAACGGGTAGACCATCAGGCTCATCGCTTTGACGATCGCCTGCTCACCGCAACGCACGACTGCCAGCAAACCGAGGATCAGCACGAACGACAGCAGCGCCCGTGGCGGCGGCGTGATGTGCAGTTGGTGTTCGAGAAAACTGGCGACCGTATTGGTCAGGCCAACGCTGTAGATCAGCAGGATGGGAAAGATGGCGAAGAAGTACAGCAATGTGATCAGTGCGCCGGCCTTGATGCCGAAATGCTGTTCGACCACTTCGGTGATGTCGGCGCCTTCACGCCCGGACAACACGAAACGGGTCAGACCTCGGTGCGCATAGAATGTCATCGGGAACGCCAGCAGCGCGAGGATCACCAGCGGCCAGAAGCCCCCAAGCCCCGCGTTGATCGGCAGAAACAGGGTGCCGGCGCCAATGGCCGTTCCGAACAGTCCCAACATCCAGGTGGTGTCCTGGCGATTCCAGCTCGAAAGTTCAGCGGGTGCTGCTGCATCAAAGCGCTCGTCGACGCTATTGGCCTGATCATTCATCCGGTCGGATCTCCGCATTCCGGTCACTTGCCACTCGGTCAGGACGCGTCGGAAAAAACCGACAGACATGCTCCGGCCGAAACAGGGTCGCGATTCTCCGTGATAAATCAACAGAAGCAAAGACTTAGCTGAGGAATGGTTGTGCGGTGCAGATGAATGCAGCGTCGTTTTCGGGAAGATATCCGTCGCAAACAGACACGCCAGACGTCGCTTTTGAATTCTGACCGCGTGTTACCGGGAAATAGGCTCAGATCGTGCGGGCCAGCAGAAATCCCAGTGACATGCAAAAAATCCCGAAACCCAACATCCCCCAGATCGGGTACATGTCACCCTTGTTTTTGATACGCATTCTTTCAGCCCACTCATCATGTTCCCGCTCCATTGCTTCCATTCTGGCTTTGCGATCATAGGTACTCATACTGGCCCTCCCTCTGCGTCCCGCGTTTGTCGGTTATACAGCGTTCATACTCATGATTTGAAAAAAACCCCTGCGACTGCAGTGACCGCGGTCACGACCCCAGCCAACACTGCGAGCGGATATAAACTCGTCTCCCGAACAAGCTTTTTTTCTTCCGCCAGAAGCTTTTGTCGTTCGGCCACGAGTTTGCGCGACTCGTTCTCCAGCCTGTCGAGTTCGAGATTTTCACGATCGTTCCTGAGCATTTCGCCTTCCCTGGCTGCTGGCAATGTCTGCCCTGGCTTTATGATTTCTTGTTATCCCGTGTGCCGGATAGCAGATCGATCTGCCGAATGCGTAGGCAAAATCCGCGAGTTTCGTCAGTCGCCTGGCTACGTCAGTTCACTCTCCGATACTTTCAATTTGGCCCACGTCATCTAGCGTGTAGTAGTTCCCCACTCTCAGGAGCCACCTCATGCCCCTCGTTCGCATCGACATAAAACAAAACCCCGACGCCACCTTCGCAAAGCGTATCGGCGAACAGATCTATGCCGCCCTGCGCAGCTGCATCGATGTGCCGGAACATGACAATTTCCAGATTCTCACCGAGCACGATGCGCAGCACTTGGTTTACGACCCGCAATACCTCGGCATTCAGCGCAGCGACGGCGTGGTGTTCATTCAGATCACCATCAGCGAGGGCCGGTCAGTGGAGAAGAAGCAGCGGTTGTTCAAAACCATCGCCGATAACCTGCACGCTGAATTGGCGGTGCGTCTGGAAGACGTGTTCATCAATCTGATCGAGGTGAAGAAAGAGAACTGGTCGTTTGGCAATGGTATTGCGCAATACGTTACCTGACCGCCCTGCGCCGATAGCCCGAAGCGAACCTGAGCCTGACTCGACAAACCAGGCCCGGGCAGCGCAATGAGGCCCGCAGCACTGCGGTTCACCGATGTGCTGCCACCCCTTGCTTCTTGCCCGAAGCCGTCCAGAATCAAAGCACGATTGCGTGAATGATCAGGATTGCCAAAACGCTGCGGATTCACCACGCTGAAACGATTTCGCGATACACCCGCCATTGATCTCAGGAGCCGTGCAATGCCCGCAACCGTTCTGGTACTGGTTGAAACCATCAATGACTATCTGCCGATTCTCGAACATCAGGGCTTTCACCTGATCCTCGCGCCGACCCCTGCCGAACGTGCTCAAGCCATTGCCAGTCAGGGCAGCCGCATCGACGCTGTGCTGACCCGTGGCCCGCTGGGCCTGACCGCCGAGGAAATCGCCGCCCTGCCCGCGCTGAAGATCATCACCGTGATCGGCGCCGGTTACGAGCAGGTCGATCTGCAGGCAGCCAGTGATCGCGCAATTACCGTCACCAATGGCGCCGGGGTCAACGCTTCGTCGGTGGCCGATCATGCGATGGCGATGCTATTGGCGCTGGTGCGCGATATTCCCCGGTGCGACGCGGCCGTGCGCCGGGGTGAATGGCCGAAGATCATGCGCCCGTCGCTGGCCGGTAAACACTTGGGCATTCTCGGGCTCGGCGCGGTGGGCATGGCGATCGCCAAACGGGCCAATCTGGGTTTCGACATGCCGGTCAGTTACCACAACCGTCAGGTACGCAGTGATGTGCCTTACGCGTTCTGCTCGACCCCGAGCGAGCTGGCGCGGGCTGCGGATTTTCTGATCGTCGCTACGCCCGGTGGCATCGGCACACAGCATCTGGTGACCCGCCCGGTGCTGGATGCGCTGGGCCCGAACGGTTTCATCGTCAATATCGCCCGCGCCAGTGTCATCGATACGGCGGAACTGGTTGCGGCCCTCGAACAACGCCGGATTGCCGGTGCCGCGCTCGATGTGTTCGACCATGAGCCGCAGGTGCCCGACGCCTTGAAAACCCTTGGCAATGTATTGCTCACCCCGCACGTAGCCGGCCTGTCACCGGAAGCCATGCAAGGCACGGTGGAGCTGGTGGGGAAAAATCTCGTGGCGTTTTTCTCCGGACAACCCGTGTTAACCCCCGTTGCCTTGCCGCCCCGCCTTAACGACCAGCGCGCTTGCTGAAGATCGCCAACCCGCGTTCTGCATCGCAAAGAGCCCACGCCTGCAGCCCCCTTCCGCGCGCAAGGGAGGGCTCATTCCCAAGGGTGATTATCCGGCAACACGCTAACCTATAAGACCGACCCGCGCTTGTCGGTGCACGAGCGTGCCATTAGATTAGCCAATGATGTCTGGCCTCCAAAATAAGCAGAAGGGATAAGCATGGCGCTTACTGACCAGTCCACCCGTATCCGCTCCGGCGAAGAACTCGATGCCAGCCTGATCGATCCGTACCTCAAAGCGCACATTCCGGGCCTGACCGGCACTCCTGCAATCAGCCAGTTTCCCGGAGGTGCATCGAACCTGACCTACCTGCTCGAATACCCCGAGCAGGAATTCGTCCTGCGCCGTCCGCCCTTCGGCCACAAGGCCAAATCCGCCCATGACATGGGCCGCGAATTCCGCATCCTCAATCAATTGCGCGACGGCTTCCCGTATTGCCCGAAAGCCTATGTGCACTGCACCGACGAAGCGGTGATCGGCGCCGAGTTCTACGTGATGGAACGGGTCAAGGGCATCATTTTGCGCTCGGAACTGCCGCCGGAACTGGGCCTCGACTCAGCGAAGACCGAAGCGCTGTGCAAAAGCTTCATCGATCGTTTCGTTGAACTGCACCGCGTCGATTACAACGCCTGTGGCTTGGGCGATCTTGGCAAGCCTGAAGGCTATGTCGCCCGCCAGATCAAAGGCTGGAGCGAGCGCTACGAGAAAGCCCTGACCCCGGACGCGCCGCACTGGGAGCAGGTCAAGGCCTGGCTCAACGACAAGATGCCGGCCGACCACCCAACGTCGAGCATCGTCCACAACGATTACCGCTTTGATAACGTCATCCTTGATCCGCAGAACCCGATGCAGATCATCGGCGTACTCGACTGGGAGCTGACCACCCTCGGCGATCCGCTGATGGACCTGGGCAACACCCTCGCCTACTGGATCCAGGCTGACGACCCGGCGCCGGTGCAGCTGATGCGCCGCCAGCCGAGCCATGCACCGGGCATGCTCACCCGCCGTGAATTCGTCGATTACTACGCCGAGCGCTCGGGCATCCAGATCGACAATTTCGACTTCTACTACACCTACGGCCTGTTCCGTCTGGCCGGCATCGTGCAGCAGATCTACTACCGCTTCTACCATGGCCAGACCCAGGACAAACGCTTCGCGCAGTTCATTCACATGAACAAACTGCTGGAGCAGATGAGCCTGCAGGTCATTGCCAAATCGAGCCTCTGACGGCCCACACCAAGGAACCTTTATGTCCAAGACTCAGTTGTTCGACCTCGACGGCAAGATCGCTTTCGTCTCCGGCGCCAGCCGTGGCATTGGCGAAGCGATCGCCAAACTGCTGGCCCAGCAAGGTGCCCATGTGATCGTCTCGAGCCGCAAGCTCGACGGCTGCCAGCACGTCGCCGACGCGATCATCGCCGCCGGCGGCAAAGCCACGGCCGTGGCCTGCCACATTGGTGAAATGGAACAGATTGCTCAGGTGTTCGCCGGGATCAAGGAGCAATTCGGCCGCCTCGACATCCTGGTCAACAACGCCGCGACCAACCCGCAGTTCTGCAATGTGCTGGACACCGACCTGGGGGCTTTCCAGAAGACCGTCGACGTGAACATCCGCGGCTACTTCTTCATGTCGGTCGAAGCCGGCAAGCTGATGCGCGAAAACGGTGGCGGCAGCATCATCAACGTCGCCTCGATCAACGGCATCTCGCCGGGGATTTTCCAGGGCATCTATTCGGTGACCAAAGCGGCGGTGATCAACATGACCAAGGTGTTCGCCAAGGAATGCGCGCAATTCGGCATCCGCTGCAATGCCCTGCTGCCAGGTCTGACGGACACCAAGTTCGCCTCGGCACTGGTGAAAAACGATGCGATCCTGAAGCAGGCGCTGACCCAGATCCCGCTCAAGCGCGTGGCTGATCCAAGCGAAATGGCCGGCGCGGTGTTGTACCTGGCCAGCGATGCGTCGAGCTATACCACCGGTGTGGCGCTGAACGTGGACGGTGGCTTCCTGTCCTGATCTGATAATTCAGACAAGTGCCGGCCCTGCGGAAAAGAGCGCGCTCGTTCCCGCAGGGTTTGTGCGCCGCTGCTACTGAGTGATGCAACGTGTGGTGGTGATGTGCCGGGTAACCTGCCCGTCCATGTACATGTCACCGGCGACCTCGGTGTTTTCCATGACCTGACAGGTACGTTCCGGCGGTGGTGGCGGCGCCACGGGCGGCGGTGGTGGTGGACTGGCACAACCGGCCAGCAATACAAACAGAAAAGCCAACGGCAACACGCGATTCCCAGGATTTTTCATAGGATGGTCCGCGGTGAGAAAGACAAATTTCCGCGACCGGGATGGGTCACGGAAAACCTGACGACTCACTATTTATAGCCGAGACCCTTGCAAGTGCCAGTGAGCAGGCTGTTTGAACGGGTTGGAGCTGTCGATTTTGCGTTGGAGGTTCGGGTCAGTGAGGGAAAAGGCGCTGTAAGGTGGATCGCCTTCGCGAGCAGGCTCGCTCCCACACAAGCACATCAGCAGCCTGAATCTGCTGACGAGCGCAGAAAATTACTTTCCAGTTCATAGCGCAGTTCGTCGACCAGCGCCTGCACCGACTCCGGTGTCCGCAACTCATCGAGCTTCAGACCACTAATCACCAGGTCCACCTCTTCCGAATCCTTGTGATAGAGCTTTACCGTCAGCGAATGATCGCCATCCACCGAACACTCACACGCCAGCGGCGGAAAACTGCGCTCAAGCTGCGCACGCAACTGTGCAAGATTCATCATTTGGGTTGTTCCTTTGGCTGCATCGAGGGGGACGCGGTCCCGTGCCAATAAAAGGCTCGTACCGCACCCCACCAGCCTAAGAACAGACGTCGCCGGCCAATACACGAATTTGCACCCGAATCACTAGTGCATTTGCACCCCTAGCGCTGCCCCTTGGCGCCCCACTCGCCGGAAAACAATCCGCGTTCGCGGGCCCAGACGATCGCCTCGCTACGGCTGTGCACGTCGAGCTTGGAGTACACGGTGGCAACATGATTGCGCACGGTGTTGGGCGCCAGCTTCAGCCGTGCGGCGATTTCCTTGTCCGCCAGACCCTCGCAAATCAGCCCCAGCACGTCGCGCTCGCGCGCGGTCAGATCGGTGAACGACGCACTCGGCAGTTGCGGCGAATTGATCTTTTCACGTTCGCCAGTTTTTCAATCAGGGTACGACTAAACCACGACGCATCCTTCATCACCTCTTCAATCGCCGCGACCAGCTCCAGCTCGCTGCGCTTGCGCTCGGTCATGTCCATCAGCACCAGCAGATAGCAGGACGTGTCGTGGATGTTCACCGTGTCGGCCGACACCGCGCATTCGAGCCATTCGTCGTCGCGCTTGCGCACGCGCACGTCGACCCGGTCGACCCGGCCGTTTGTTGCCAGCGCCGCCAGCAGCCGTGTGCGCTCGCCGTCGTCGTCGATGAACTTCAGCTGGGTGACGGTTTTGCCAAGGACGTCATCGCTTTTATAGGCCAGGGTGTCGAGGAAGGCCTGGTTGACGTCGATGATCTCTTGCTGGTCGGCAGTGCAGATCAGAATCGGCACCGGGGTCAGGCGGAACGCCTTGGCGAAACGCTCCTCGCTCTGGCGCAGGGCGAGTTCGACCTTGCGCCGTGGCTCCATGTCGACGAAGGAAAACAGCATGCAATTCTCATCGTTGAGCAACAGCGGTTGCCCGGCGACGATCACTTGCTTGCTGCCGCCATCGGGCAGACGCAGTTCCGCCTGCATCTGAGGGATGGTCGCTACGTCGCGCAGGCGCTGGATGGCCAGATCACGTTTCTCGGCCTGCTCGAAGATATCGATTTCGTACGCCGAGGTGCCGATCACCTGCTCGCGGCTGTAACCGGTCATTTCGAGGAACCCCGGATTGACCTTGATATAGCGCAAGTCGCTGAGGCGGCAGATCACCGCCGGCGCCGGGTTGGCATTGAAGGTTTTTTCGAAACGCTGCTCGGCGTTGGCCCAGTCGGTGACGTCACTCATGATCAGCACCAGCGACTCGGGCTGGCCCAAACGGTCGGTTAGCACCATGCTGCGTACGCTGTGCACCCAGATACGTTCCGGGTCATCGGTCGGTGAGACTTCGATCAGTACATCATTGAACATCTCGCAGCGCGCGACGCGGCTGATCGGATAGTTCTCCGGGGGCAACGTGTGATTGTTGCGATAGCGCAGGCTGAACCGCTTGGCGTATTCCTCGGCATTGGTGCCCAGCTCGCCGATCCGGCTGACGCCATGCATGGCCAGCGCTGCTTCGTTGGCCCACAGAATGCTTTGATCGAGCTCCAGCAGAATCACCCCGTCGGACAGCCCGGCGATGATCTGCTGCAACTGGCGACGGTTGGTTTCGGTGGTCAGGACTTCCTGGCTCATTGGATCTCCACACAGTGAGGCGGCTCGGTGAAGAGTACGACCGCAGCGGCTCGGGATCGTGCGGCAGCTTGAAAACTACGAAAAACACCTGTGCGAGCAAGCCTGCTCGCACAGGTTGTGGGTGAGTATGCATCGATTCATCTGACATGGCGCGGCAGTAAGCAATCGCCCGCATTATTGATCCGGCGCCACAGAAAACAGGCGTCCGCTCATTTTGTCGTCTAACGTTAAGGCCTCATCGGATTGAGCCCCTGCCCGCAACACCGGGCTCTTGATCAAGGAGAGACTGATGATGTCCCGCCGCAACATCGAACAGACTTACCGCACCTGGTCCAGCCCCATTTTGCTGGAGCTGAAAAAGCGCGAGCACCAGATGGCGCTGGTGGAGCGCCAGGCGCTTGAGCGTGTTTTGCTGGAAAGGCGATTGCTGGACGTCGGCGGCCCTGAGGCTGCCGAAAGTCGCCGCAGCGGCGGTGGCTGACCAACCGCTTTCGCGAGCAGGCTCACTCCTACAGGGATTGCGGATGAACACAACTCTCGTGTGCACCTGCAAACCCTGTGGGGACAACCGAGCGCAACATCTACCGATGGTTACTTACGGCTTGGGCTGCGTCCCCGCGCATTCTCATCGCTGCCCGTCGAGGGACGTGGCATCAGGTGCGTGTGCCCGGTCGGGTCGGGAAGTTGCAGCGCGTTGCCCCGTTGCCAGGCATCGGCGCCCTGCTCGATGGGGGCCGGTTTGATCGCAGCGCGGGCGGCCTTGTTTTTCGCAGTGTCGACGCCCAGACGCTTGTCGCGTTGCTCCACCATCTGCGGATCGGCCTGGCCGTCGGCGGTGAAGCCCATCATCAATTGCGGTACGCCAAGCGGCAGTTGTTTGTCCTGATCGGTATGCCAGGTGTGCCAGGTCTTGCCGTAGGTGTTGGCGAGTTTTTCCATCAGCCGGGTTTCGGCGACTTGCGCGATACCCGGAGCGACCAGTTGGCCGGACGTGACTTCGTGCGCATGGCTATGCCAAAGGGCTTTTTCCTTGGCCGGGAGTTGCGCGAACAGGCGTTTGCTGATGATGTATTCGACGCCCATCAACTTCGCGTCAGCGCTGTTGCCGTCATAAATCACGCATTGAAAAACTTCTTCGTTGAGCACCGAACAATAGTGGTGCGCCTCCATTTGCACATCGGGGTGCCCGTTGTAGAAGTGGAAGCCGTCGAGGTACAGGTTCAAGGCGCGAATCGGCGGCTTGTCTTGCAGCCACTGCGCGCCGGTTTCAAGTAATTCGGTATCGGAGGCCTTGGCCTTGCCGGGTGTCTGCACCGGCGACTCGGTGTTGCTCATCGCGCAGCCGGTCAGTGCCGTCAGCAGCATGCCCATCGATAGCCATCGTCCGTGCGGGGTTGTGCAACGCATGTCTCGCTCCTTCTTTACAGTCCGTGGGGCCGCTGGCATGGCCCTGTACTGCAACTGAAAGCGCGAACATGGCGGAGTTCGAAAAAACTGCGGGCGCGTCAGACCGGAGAAATCGTCGCCAGCAAACCGATCAGAATGGTCAGTGTCAGGAAGCCACCCAGGAAAATCGCCATCTTATTCATCTTGCTCTCCTCAATGCCGGGTTTGCGGTGCACTGGACGCTTCGGGATGAAGGCATGTCGCAGGTGCCCGCACTGCCGGGGCATTGTGAGCGCTTGGCTGAACCGGTTACAGCGTCAGATCAAGTGAAAAAATACGGATCAGATGCACATCTGATCTGCATGGGCGATGGTTCGGTATTCAGCACGGCACATCAGGATGTTCTTGCCGCGTGGTTGATCTACAGTCAGTGCCATTGAAGACCAACAATAAAAACCGGAGCCCCCATGACCGAGCTGTCCCTGCAAGCCCCCGTCGCCCAATCCCTGCAGCGCTGGCACGAGATGATCCGCACCGGCAACCTGCGCGCGCTGCCCGAGTTGCTTGGCGCCCAGGCCGTGTTTCGTTCGCCGATGGCCCACACGCCCTATCCCGGCGCGCCGGTGGTGTCGATGATCCTCAATACGGTGTTCGAGGTTTTCGAGGACTTTCAATATCACCGCGAGCTGGCCAGTGCCGACGGGCTCAGCGTGATTCTGGAATTCAGCGCCAGGGTCGGCACGAAAGAACTCAAAGGCATCGACATGATTCGCTTCGACGAGCACGGCAAGATCGTCGAGTTCGAAGTGATGGTGCGGCCGCTGAGTGGCTTGCAGGCGCTGGGTGCAGAGATGGGCCAGCGGCTGGGGGCGTATCTGGCCAAAGCCAAGGCTTGAAGCGCAGGCACAAAAAAGCCCACTGACCGTCACCGGTGCAGTGGGCTTTGTGCGTCAGGCGTGTGTTTTAGAGCGCCATGTCGCGTGCAGCGTTGTCCTTCAGAGCCGGGGCTTTTTCAGCCGCAGCGCCGGCTGCCGGAGCAGCGGCCTGACCGATCACCGGAGGCGTCGGCAGTTCGAGGATCTTGGCGGTGTAAGCCCATTCCGCGGCCACTTTGGCCGGATCGCTGTTCAGCTGAGTGCCGTAGCTTGGAACGATCTGGTGCAGCTTGGCTTGCCATTCAGGGGTAGCAACTTTGTCTTTGAAGACTTTCTGCAGCACGCTCAGCATGATCGGTGCAGCGGTCGACGCGCCTGGCGATGCGCCCAGCAGGCCGGCGATGGAGCCGTCCTGAGCAGCAACGATTTCGGTGCCCAGTTTCAGCACGCCGCCTGCAGCTTCATCACGCTTGATGATCTGCACACGCTGGCCGGCTTGCCACAGGCGCCAGTCTTCGGCTTTGGCGTTCGGGAAGTATTCCTTCAGCGCGTTCATGCGGTCTTCATCCGACAGCATCAGTTGGCCAGCCAGGTACTCGACCAGCGGGTATTCCTTGATGCCGACCTTGGTCATAGGCCAGATGTTGTGTGTGGTGGTGCTGGTCAGCAGGTCCAGGTACGAACCTTCCTTGAGGAACTTGGTGCTGAAGGTCGCGAATGGGCCAAACAGGATCACGCGCTTGCCGTCCAGGACACGGGTGTCCAGGTGCGGAACCGACATCGGCGGCGAGCCCACCGAAGCTTTACCGTAAGCCTTGGCCAGGTGCTGTTCAGCAATGGTCGGGTTTTCGGTCACGAGGAACGAACCACCCACCGGGAAGCCACCGTATTCCTTGGCTTCAGGAATGCCCGACTTCTGCAGCAGGTGCAGGGCACCGCCGCCAGCGCCGATGAAGACGAACTTGGCGTCGGTTTCGGTTTTGGTGCCGTCTTTGAGGTTTTTGTAGCTGACGCGCCAGGTGCCATCGGCGTTCTTGGTGATGTCCTCGACTTCGCTCGACAGTTTCAGATCGAAGTTAGGCTTGGTCTGCAGGTGCGCGGCGAACTGGCGGGTGATTTCGCCGAAGTTCATGTCGGTACCCAGCGGGCTCCAGGTGGCCGCGATTTTCTGGTTCGGGTCACGCCCTTCCATCATCAGCGGGACCCACTTCTTGATCACGGCCGGGTCTTCGGAGTACTGCATGCCGGCGAACAGCGGGCTCGCCTGCAGGGCTTCGTAGCGCTTTTTCAGGAACTTGATGTTGTCATCGCCCCACACGAAGCTCATGTGCGGTGTGGTGTTGATGAACGAACGAGGGTTCTTCAGAACGCCCTGCTGAACCTGCCACGCCCAGAACTGACGGGACACCTGGAACGCTTCGTTGATCTCGACGGCTTTCGGGATCGTTACGTTGCCTTTGTCGTCTTCCGGGGTGTAGTTCAGCTCGGCGAGTGCCGAGTGACCGGTACCGGCGTTGTTCCAGCCGTTGGAGCTTTCCTGGGCGACGCCATCGAGGCGCTCGACCATTTCCATCGACCAGCTCGGCTCCAGCTCATTGATCCACACACCCAGGGTGGTGCTCATGATGCCGCCGCCGATCAGCAGGACGTCGACTTTCTTTGCTTCGTCAGCGTTGGCGGATGTCATCCCCATTGCCAAAGCCAGACCCAGCAAGGCTGTGTTCACTTTCTTAAACATCTGTTGCACCTATGATAAAACGCCTTCCGCCCGCCTCTGTTATCAGCATGCGATCCGCTTGGGTGACGCTCAGGCTGGCGTCGCAGATTCCGGCACACTTCAATTTTGACGGGTGGGCACACAAGGCCGACATGCCGCATCGACCTCAGTTGATGTCCCTTCTGAACTGACTTCTTATCATTATTGGCTTCAGCTACTTGAGCGACAGGGATCCTGCCAGCGCACCCACGAGCACGCTGACTGAATAAGGTCAAACCAAGTTGGCGCGCAGAATATCACGTCAGGGCAAACCCGCGCGTCTGTTCCCGACTTCAAAGTCGTTTTGCGCTACGAGCGGTTTATCGGCCGGAAGCGGCGGAACATGACTGCTGACACCCGGCTTATTGCCGGAAGACGAAGCGCCGCAAACTACTGCCTGACCGCCGGATAATCTGCTACGTTGTACGATGACTGACGAACCAGTCATAACCCCATAACAACAAGGAACTACCGCAAATGACCAAGACCCGACTTCTGATCGGCTTTCTCTGCGCCTTCAATGGTTACGCCATGGCCGCGCCTGCCGCGGCGGAAAAGGACGTCGCCCAGGCCGTGGATCATCTGACACAGGCGATGCTGCACAAGGATATCGCCGAACTGAACGCCCTCACCGCGCCCAACCTGACCTACGGCCATTCCAGCGGCAAGATTCAGGACAAGAAAGAATTCATCGCCGACATCGAAACCGGCCGAAGCGCGTTCAAGACCCTGGAAATGCAAAAGCAGACGATCACAATGTCCGGCGATACCGCGCTGGTGCGCAACCATTTTTCGGCGCAGGCGTTGAAGGGCACTGAGGTGGTGCCGACCGAGATCGAAAACTTCCAGATATGGCAGAAGCAGCAGGGCAAGTGGTTGCTGATTGGGCGGCAGGCGTTCAAGTTCTGATCGTGATTATCCAGCCTGATTTTTGTTGATCGGGCTGGCCTCTTCGCGAGCAGGCTCGCTCCCACAGGGGAATTGCATTTCAAATGTGGGAGCGAGCCTGCTCGCGAAGGCGGCGGGTCAGGCACTCCAAAAACGCCTGACTCGCCTGACGCTCAAAGGCGAAACCGATCCACCGACTGCGCCAACTGCCCCGCCAGGCTCGACAACTCGTCCGTGGTCGTCGCGGTCTGGCCGATCACCCGGCTGTTGCCTTCCGACATTCCGGCAATCATTTCCACCTGATGGGCGATTTCATTACTAGCCTGGCTCTGCTCGCCAATCGTGCGGGTGATGTCATTCACCAATTGCGTGGTGCTCAAGGTTGCGTCGAGGATTTCACGGATCGCCCGTTCGACCTCCGCCGTTACCGCCATGCCTTTGTCGACCTGCGCCACCCCGGCCTCCATGCTGCTGACCGCTTCACGCGTGCTGTTCTGGATGCGCGCAACCATCGCGGCGATTTCCTGGGTCGAGGCACTGGTGCGCGCCGCCAGACTGCGTACCTCGTCTGCGACCACGGCAAACCCGCGCCCCTGTTCGCCAGCCCGGGCCGCTTCGATCGCGGCGTTGAGCGCCAGCAGGTTGGTCTGGTCGGCGATGCTCTTGATCACCTGGATGATGTTGAAGATGGCTTCCGATTCCTGATCCAGCGTGCGGATGACCTGCGCCGACTGTTGCGCCGAGCGGGCAATGTCATCCATATCGCTGACCACCTGGTGGATCACCCCGCCGCCCTCCTTCGCCAGGGTCTCGGCCTGATTGGCCATGCTCAGCGCGCGCTCGGCGTGGCGAGTGATTTCTTCGATGCTGGCGGTCATCTGGCTCGCGGCTGCGGCCATGGTGCCGGCGGCGACGCTTTGCTGCTGGCTGCTGTCAGCGACCTGATGGCAACCCTGGCTGAGCTGTTCGCTCATGCCGCTGACCCCGTGAGCGTTGCGCCGCACCACATCGATCATGTTGCGCAGGTCGCGCTGCATGGTCGCCAAGGTGCGTATCAACACGCTGGCCTCGTCATTGCCAGAGGGCTCGGCAATTGGCTCGCTGAGGTTGCCATGGGCGATGCTTTCGGCGATGCGACTGGCGGTTTGCAACGGCCCGGTGATGCTCCGGATGACCCAGCGGCCTTGAACCAACAGCAATAAAAGACTGGCGATCAGCACGACGCCGAGGGCGAGGTTGGCATTGCCAATGGCGGCTTCGGTGCCCTCGCTGGTTTGCCGGGTGTTGCTTTCGATCAACTCGCTAAGCGTCGCCATTTGCTCTTCAAGCTGGCTGAACGCTGCACTGAAGCCGCCGAGTTGTTGCTGGGCGGCTTCCGGGTTGTCCAGCGCCACGCCGACAATCTGCTCAGCGGATTTGATGTAGGTGTCGAGGCTCGGCTTGATCTGCTCCAGCGCCGTGCGCAGCGGCGGGTTGATGGGCAGTTTCAGATTGTCATCCAGCACTTCACGAAAATGCCCGGCGTGCTCGGCCAGCGAATCACGCACTTCGGTCGCCGTACCGGTGCTTTTGCCCAGCCCCACCAACATCGCCGAATAGACATCGGCGCGCAGGGCGTCGTGCATCATATCGGCTTCCATGTGGTTGCGCAGCGCGCTCATGCTTACCGTGTTTTCGCTGACCGCCGTGGCCATCCGCAGATTGCCGACATAACTGACCAGACTCACGATCAGCGCCGTCAGCAGGCTGGTCGCAATCAGCAACACCAAACGCAGTTTGATCGACACCGTGGAATCTCCCGTGGGCACGCTGGATTGCGCTTGTCGGATTTCAGTTAAGCCTATTTGCATGGAACTGCCGACACAGAGCGTATCGGCTGATGTCAGCCGCGACTTGAATCCGGCAAAACTTTTCGATCGAGCGGCCAGTCACACGCTGCAGCGCCGATGGATGCGTCTTTAATCGCCGGCTAACGCTGGCAGGCTATGACTCCATCGCTTCGAACATTCATGCAGCTGAAGGAAATGCTTATGAAACGCGCACTGTGGTTTGGCCTGCTCGGTACCCTAACGTTGGGCACCGCACAGGCAGCAACGGAAAAAGTCGCAATCAATCTGGTCAGCGCCGACGGAGCGCCGCAGGCGATCGGCTCGGTCACTGTCAGCGAGACGCCTTATGGGCTGCTGTTTTCGCCCGAGCTGAAATCCCTGCCGGCCGGCATTCACGGTTTTCACGTGCATGAAAACGGCAGCTGCGAAGCGGGCATGAAGGATGGGGTGAAAGGCGCGGCATTGGCAGCTGGCGGTCATTTCGATCCGGCGAAAACCGGCAAGCACCTTGGTCCCTACGCCGACGGACACCTGGGTGATCTGCCGGCGGTGTATGTGACGGCTGACGGTGTCGCCAATTATCCGGTGCTGGCCCCGCGTCTGAAGAAAATCTCCGAGATCAAGGGCCACGCCCTGATGATTCACGCCGGCGGCGACAACCACGCCGACATGCCCAAGCCACTGGGCGGTGGCGGCGATCGCATGGCCTGCGGAGTGATCTGACGGCTCAACGCGGCGCTCGACGCCCGCCTGCCAATATCAGCAAGGACAGCCCGGCGCCGACCAGCGCCAGGGCCATGTCCTTCTGCGAGTCCCAGGGATCGTTCTGCGCGCCGACGAACGCCTGTCCAGTGTCATCGCCCAGATAAGCGCCGCCGACCCACTCGATCAATTCGTACAACGCCGAGGTCGCCAGCACCACATTCAAGGTCATCAGCACCAGCCAGCCGCCGCGCAACGGGGTCAGGCGCAGCAGCACTTCGCGCATCGGCCAGACCAACAGTAATCCGTAGCTCAGGTGCACCAGCCGATCATAGTGATTGCGTTCCAGGCCCAGAACCTTGTTGACGCTGACGCCGGTCAGCAGCGTGCTCCATTGATCGTAAGGCACCCGCGAATAGGTGTAATGCGAGCCGACTTCATGGATGCACAAAAAGGCGAAGATCATCACCAGCGACCAGGACGACAAGCGAAACCGCCGATACGCCAGTACCAGGGTCAACACCAGCGCCACGGCCAGCACATTTTCCAGCAGCCAGTCGACGCGACTTCGCGGGGCTATGCCGAGGGCGATGGCCAGCAGGATGAACCCGCCGAACAAGGCGGCTTCGATTCGCGTGTCTGCCGGGCGGGCAACGTTGTCGCTGACTCTGACGAGCATCAAATCGACTCTCAAACAATACGGGCAAGCGGTAGACCTTTCGCCGTTTTCCCCGGTTCCTTGCCGCTGGGTTTTCGCCGCTCACGGAACTCCCGCGCGCCGATCATCTCTGACGTTATGTAGTCCCTTCCCTTTTGCTTCGCGCCTTCGGAGGAACACCGTCATGCGCAAGTTAGTGCTCGTTTCATCTCTACTCCTTTGCCTGCCGGTCGGTTCGGCGCTGGCCCGTGTCGATGCGGGCGATGTCGCCACCTCGGCCGGTGTTTCCGCGTCGCTGTACTCGACCTTCAAGGATGACAAGATGGTCATTCCAGCCCGTGACGACGTGTCTGCATTCGTCGCCAGTGGCGGGGCCATCCGTGGGGTTTATCTTGAATCGGTGCTGCAACAGGTGCGCCAGGACAACCCAGGCCTCAACGCCAGCGATGAAGACCTCGCCAACGCGATCCTGGTGCATTACGAAGGCCTGAAACCTTAGTTTTCAGGAAGACGGCGGCCGATGGACGGCTGCCTCACGCACATAGGCAAAACGGTCCGACGGCCTCTATGATGGAGGCCATGACGACCACCGCGCCCTTGCGCTCCCCTTGCCCACCCGGCGCCTGCGTTTGCGGGCGCGACCCGTTGCTGGACACGCCCGGCGCGGATTTGCGCATCCTGCGCCTGACCCGCAACGAAGAGAAAGTCCTGCTGGCGCGCCTTGAGCAACTCAAGGATCTCAACGATCTGCGCCACCTGCAAAAACGCATGTATGAGCAGTTGGGTGTCCGCGTTGAAGTCTCCCCCGGCTTTCACGAGGTCCGGACCATGCTCGGCATCGACATCGAAATCGACGATCTGCCGGGGCTATGCCGCAAAACCCGCAAAGCCATTCCGACGGCGATTCGCCGAGGCCTGAACAACAACCCGGCGATCGCCTTCGAACTGCTCAACGCCCACGACTTGCTCCGCGACGCCTGATCACTTTTTCATGCCGACGCGTTTGCGCATCTGCGCGGTGATGGTCTGACGGGTTTTCTTCATCTGCACCCACGGCTCTTCACCGACCTCGGCCAGGCGCTCGTGGACGTTATGAATATTCCAGTGATTGCCACCTTTGATCTCCGCCACTTCCTCGCGGAAAACCGGCACGGACACCGGCATGCCTTCACGCGCGCGCGCCGCATAGGTGCAAATGGTGGTGGCGCCCAGACCGTTGCGCAGGTAATCGATAAAGATCTTGCCGACGCGGTTTTTCGGTCCGGACACCGCTGAAAAACGGTCCGGCAACAGCTTGGCCATATGGCTGACGATGGCGTGGCTGAAATCCTTGACCTCGTCCCAGCCGTGCTTGCGAGTCAGCGGCACGACAAGGTGAATCCCTTTGCCACCGCTGGTTTTCAGGAATGCCTTGAGCCCCAGTTCATCAAGCACGGTCAACGTCAGCGCCGTGGCTTCGACCATGCTTTTCCAGGGCAACGCCGGGTCCGGGTCGAGGTCGAGGACGAAGCGGTCGGGCTTGTCCAGATCGGTTTGGGTGGCGTTCCAGGTGTGCAATTCGACCGTGCTCATCTGCACCGCGCCAATCAGCGCTTCGGCACTGTTGATCATCATCACCGGCTGCCCGGTGACGTCCTTGTCGAGCGTACTGATGCCGGGGATTGCCAGGCGCTCGGCGTTTTTCTGGAAGAACAGTTCGCCGGCGATCCCGTCCGGGGCGCGGACCAGTGCCACCGGGCGATCCTTGAGGTGCGGCAGAATGTATTCGGCGACGCTGGCGTAATACTCGGCGAGCTGCATTTTCGTGGTGCCGCTGACCGCGTCGATCACCCGGTCCGGGTGGGTGATACGCACTTTGCCGTTGGCCAGGTTCGCTTGCGACGGCGCGCTTTCGGTTTTGCTCGCCGCCGTTTTTTTGCTCGCAGCCTTGCTCGGAGCCTTGCTGGCAGCAGTCTTCTTCGCCGGCTTCTTCTCGGCAGTTTTGCTTTCGACAGTCTTCACAGGCTTCGCTCGCTCCTCGGTGATGGCTTTGGCCGGTTTGTCGTTGCGCAGGCCATGGAACACGGCGTGGCGCACCGAGCCGTCCTTGGTCATTTCGGCGAACGCCACTTCTGCCAGCAGTTTCGGCTTGAGCCAATGCACACCTTTGGCCTCAAAGCCGCTGGGCGGATTGACCACCGCCGCGCTTTTGGCCTGTAACGGTTTGAGTTGCGCCAAAATGCTTTTCAGCGTGGTTTCGTTGAACCCGGTGCCCACCTTGCCGGCGTAGCGCAACTCACCGCTGTCGCGATCATGCAAGCCGAGCAGCAAGGCGCCGAAAGCACTGCGGGCGCCTTTCGGATCGGTGTAACCGACGATCACGAATTCCTGGCGGTGTTTGCATTTGAGCTTGATCCAGTCGCTGCTGCGCCGAGACACGTAAGGCGAGCCGAGGCGCTTGCCGATCAAGCCTTCCATTTGCATCTGGCAGGCACTGTTGAGCAGCGCGTCCGGGGTCTCTTCGAAAGCTTCGGAAAAGCGCAGCAATTGGCTTTTCTGCGAACCGAGAATGGTCGCCAACGCGGCACGCCGTTCCTCGACCGCGACTTCGCGCAGATCGACGCCGTTGAGATAGGGCAAATCGAACAGGTAATAAACGATGTTGCCGCTGCGCCCGACTTCAAAAGCGTTTTGCAACGCCTGAAAATCCGGCACGCCCTGCTCGTTGGCGACGATCATTTCGCCGTCGAGCCATGCCGACTCCAGGCCTAACGCAGCCAGCGCTTCGGCTTGTTGCGGCAGTTTGTGCGTCCAGTCATGGCCGTTACGGGTGAACAGTTGCACCTGATCACCCTCGATGCGCGCCATGATCCGGTAGCCATCGAACTTGATTTCGTAACTCCACTGCCCCTCGGGCGCGCTGTCGACCAGCGTCGCCAGCTCGGGTTTGAGTTGCGCCGGCAGCTTGGCCTTGTGTGCGCCAGTGAGCTTGCCGCTCGCCTGTTTGCGCGGTTTCGCCGGGGCCTTTTTAAGCGGTTTGGCTTGTTCAGCGGTTTTCTTAGGGCTGGCGACGATCGTGCGCTCACTCAACACGCTGTCCGGTTCGGCAACCAAAACGTCGTAATCATCCTGCGGGCGCGCGGCGTTGTCCTGATGCTTGATCAGAAACCACTGCTCTTTTTTGCCCGGCATGTGCGTGCGCACCAGATTCCATATACCGCCAAGCTTCTCGCCCTGCAATTCGAATTTGAGCCGGCCCTTGGCGTAGGCCTTTTGCGGATCGTCGAGGGGGATCCACACGCCGCGATCCCAGACGATCACGTCGCCTGCGCCGTAATGCCCCTCGGGAATGCTGCCCTCGAACGTCGCGTAATCCAACGGGTGATCTTCGACGTGCACCGCCAGGCGCTTGACCTTGGGATCCAGCGACGGCCCTTTCGGCACCGCCCAGCTCTTGAGGGCGCCGTCGAGTTCGAGGCGAAAATCGTAGTGCAGGTGCGAAGCGTCGTGCTTCTGTATGCAGAACTGCAAGGCGTGATCCTTGGCGGTTTTACGGCCGGAGCGTTTTACCGCGGCCGGTTCCGAAGTCGCGGAAAAATCGCGCATGCGGTTGTAGTCGTCGAGATTCCTGTTCATGGGCGCACCGATTGCAGACTGGCTCTGTTATGCAGAAGAGCGATGCGCCGTGAGAAAAATTCAATCGAGCTGAAAAAGCCCCGGACGGATGGAGCGCCAAGGGCTTTGATTGTCGGCGGGTTTTGGCTTTTTGCTCAGGCCTGACCTTTGGCCTGTGCTTCCAGATGCACTTGCAGATCGGGGTCGATGTTGAGGGCGGCGGCGAGTTCGTCGAGGTAGCTGCGCTCGGCGTTTTGTTGGTCGTCTACAAGGATTACGCTGAGCAAGTACATTTCTGCGGCAACCGCTTCATCTCCCTTCGCCGCCTGTGCGACTTCGTACACATCCAGTGGTTTCGAGATTTCATCAGCGAACCATTGCTGCAATTGTCGATCATCTGTGCATTTGCCGATCTGCTCTTCAATCATCTGCTGCTCACGAGGATCAATTTCACCGTCAGCCTTGGCCGCCGCAATCAACGCACGCAACACCGCGTGGCTGTGCTCTTCGATTTGCGGGCCAGCGAGCAGATCGGCCGTCTGCGGAATCTGCTGCGGCGCCGCGCTGGCCTGGCTGCGTTGCCAGGCCTGATAAGCCTGAAAGGCCATCATTCCCAGCGATGCCAGCGCCGCGTAGTTCGTACCGCCGGAACGACTGCGACTGCCGCCCCCCAGCGCCCCGCCCAAAGCACCGCCCAATCCGCCACCGCCACCGCCAAGCAAGCCTCCGAGCAATCCACCCAACCCGCCGAGCCCGCCGGATGCCGCCGCTCCACCGCCACCGGCCTGACCGCCGCCCAACAGCCCGCCAAGCAAACCACCGAGCCCACCCAGACCCTCTCCGGCAGACGCCCCCGTGGACTGCCGCCCCGAGGCCTGGCCCCGCAACAGTTGTTCGAGCAAATCGCTGGTGTTCATGACGTCATCCTCAAGCATTGGCCGTGACTGCGTCAGGCAACGATAGCCCCCACCAGCCGCAGCGCCAGCACCGTTTGGCTGACACTCGACGTCTGGCCACGCCGGTCGAGGAATTTTTTCATCGCCCGGCTAAGATTGATGGTGCGTGAACCTTATCCCGGCCAAACCGGTCGATAGCTGCAACCCCGACCCGGTTCGCCGGCGCCCTTGCAAGGGTGACACCCGGCCAGCTGCACTTTCTGGAGAACGCTCCCGTGATATCGACCATACACATCGCCAGGCTCAAAGCATGGGGCGCCCATGGTTTTACCGCGACTGGCGTGGTCACCGCATTTCTGGCGACCCTCGCCCTGCTGGAAAACCAGCCCACCCACTGCCTGATGTGGCTGGGCGTGGCGCTGATCGTCGACGGCCTCGACGGCGCACTGGCGCGCAAGGTCAACGTGCAATCGGTGCTACCGAGCTTCGACGGCTCGATCCTCGACCTGGTGATTGATTACCTGACGTACGTCTTCATCCCGGCGCTGTTCATCTATCGCTACATCCCCTTGCCCGACTACACCTTGCTGCTGACGGTATCGCTGATTCTGGTGTCATCGCTGTTCTGCTTCTGCAACGTCAACATGAAAAGCAAAGACAACTACTTTGTCGGCTTCCCGGCGGCCTGGAACGTGGTCGCGCTGTGCCTGTACATCATCGGCCCGGGACCGTGGATCACCTTCCTCACCGTGATCGGCCTGGCGCTGCTAACCGTCACCCGGATGAAATTCCTCCACCCCTTCCGCGTACGCCGGTTCATGCCGATCAACATCGCCGTCACTGCGATTTGGCTGCTGTGCAGCCTTTCCCTGGTGCTTAACCATCCGCAGATCAACCCGATGGTCATGGGTGTGTGGCTGCTCATGTCGGCTTATTTTCTGGGTATCTGCATCTGGCGCACGGCGCTGGAGTGGTTTGATCGGGGGCAGGTGAAATAGGTGGCATTGATTGGAAATTGGTCGGGTGTGAGGCTGGCATCGCTTGCAGGCAAGCTCCCACAGGGGGCGAGTACAACCATCAAGCCGAGTGTCAGCTCCCCTGTTTTGCGACGTTGAAGATCAAAAGCCCCTCACCCTAGCCCTCTCCCGGAGGGAGAGGGAACTGACCGAGTGGTTTGGTAGAGATACGCCAACGTGAAATACCGAGTCGAATGCAGATTTTGAACGGCCCAAAAATCGGCTCCCTCTCCCTCGGGAGAGGGCTGGGGTGAGGGGCAGCCACACCACCAATCCCCAGCCAACCACCCGCTTCTAACCACTCAACAATGAGCGTTAGCTCGAGTGCTCTTGATCTTGATCTTGATCTTGATCTTGCGTCACCGGCGACATCGGAAGGCTGAGCGGAGGGATTGATCCGGGCGTGGGAGCGCAGCGACCGTACGACGCAGTCGTACACAGCGGAAGGAGGTGCAGCGAAGCAAACCGTAGCCGCTGCGCCCGGATCGATCCCGCAGCGAAGGGACCCGAGCTTGCGAGGGCCGTACGTAGGAGCAAGCCTTTTGGTTCCTTTTTGGCGTCTGAAAAAGGGACTCGCCGTAAGGGCGAAACCATAAGCAGCCGTTACCGCAGCAACGGATATGCCCCCAATCAAACCAGAAAAAAATCAACGCTTGCCAATCACCACCTCAAGATACTCACTCGGCACCACCAACGATCCCTCCCCGCCCGATTCAACCGCTCAAGCAACTCCGTCAGATCCGCCTCCAGCGCCTCCGCGCCCTCCGCCGGCAACACCGCAAAAGCCTTGTGCACCGGCCCATACCAATGACGAAAAATATCAATGAAATGCGCCGCCGATCGATAACGAAAATTGAAATGCCGGCGCGTCACCTCAATTACAAAATCCTGATCAGCAAAATGCGTATGCAACCACGCCTCCGTGCCCCAGTTTGACGGCGGTTGCGCACCGGCCGGCGGTGGCAGATGCCGGCCGAGCACCTTGAACATCTGCCCCACGAAACCACCGGGCGTCCAGTTGGCCAGACCAATCCGCCCGCCACGCCGACAGACCCTGCCCAACTCCGCCGCCGCCTGGGCCTGATCCGGCGCAAACATCACGCCGAAGGTCGACAACACCGCGTCGTAACTTTCATCAGCGAACGGCAACGCCTCGGCATCAGCCACTTGAAAGGTCACATCCAGATGCTCGGCCCGGGCCCGATCCTGCCCACGTTCCAGCAATGCCGCAACGTAATCGGTCGACGTCACCAGACACCCACGCCGCGCCGCCGCCAGCGTGGCATTGCCATTGCCGGCAGCGACGTCCAGCACCTGCTCATCGCAACGCAAATCGCAGGCCTCGGCGAGGTTCTCACCGACGATTTGCAACGTGGTGCCGATCAAGGCGTAATCGCCACTGGCCCATGCCACTTTCTGGCGTTCCTTGAGGGCAGTCAGATCAATCGGGGTACTCATGACGTCGAACTCCGCTGAACAGTGAAAGCGTGGTCATTCGGCGGTAGTCGGATCGATGATCCGCTCCACCCGCGCGACACTGTTGGCCGGAAAACCACCCAGCCGGGCATGTTCGCGCACCTGTTCCTCGTCAGGTGCGATGTACACGCAATAGATTTTGTCGGCAGTCACATAGCTGTGCAGCCACTGGACTTGCGGACCGAGGTCACGCAACGCCTGACACGACGTTTGCGACACGGCCTTGAGTTCGGTTGGCGACAGTTCACCGGCACCAGGTATCTCGCGTTCAATCACGAATTTGGGCATGACAACCTCGCATTCTTGTTATGTGGCCAAAAGCGCAGGTCGCCGGGTCTCGCCCTGCTTTGCCACTATCGCGCTACGGCGGATCGGCGTCCCTGCCGATCGTCCGTCAACCCATGAAAACCGGGCTTTGCCGATGAATGGTGGCAATCTGTCAAGCACTTGAAACACCTCGACGATTGCCTGCGAAGCAAGATTGGTTTTTGATGCACGTCCAATTCAGGAAAGGACTCGACCGATGTCTGCGCACCTCGTCTGGCTAGCCGATCATCTGCACCACAGCGACCGCTATGCCGAATGGATTCACAGCCAGTTCTCCTACGAATACGCTCACCAGCCGCTCGCCGATTGGCAACGCGAATTCGCTGCAGGGCAAAGCAATGGTGACTGGCCTTGCCTCGTTGCCCTCGACGATGAGCAGTTGATCGGTGGCGCCGCACTGGCTCGCGCCGACCTTGCCCTGCGGCCCGACCTCGAACCTTGGCTGGCCTGCGTGTTCGTCAGCCCTGACGCCCGCGGCCAGGGGTTGGCGGAGCGCTTGATTGAAGGGGTTTGCCAGGAGGCGAAGGATCGCGGCTGGCCACGTTTGTACCTGCATACGCAAACCCAGCGGGATTACTACGCCAAACGAGGCTGGCAAGTACTGGAAAACTTTCAAGCCTGGGGAAACGAGCAATGGCTCATGGTCCGCGACCTCTGAGCCATTGATTTGAATGATCAGGCTGCCGGCGCTTTCGCCTCTTCCAGCAGTTGCCTGATCATCTGCTCCTGCGCCTCGTAGCGACCTTCACCGAAGTGGGTGTAACGCACCTGCCCCTTGGCGTCGATCAGGTAATGCGCCGGCCAGTACTGGTTATCGAAGTTGCGCCAGATCGCATAGTTGTTATCGATCGCTACCGGGTAGGTGATGCCGAGCTTTTTCACCTGATCCTTGACGTTGTCGATGATCCGCTCGTAGCCGTACTCCGGGGTGTGGACACCGATCACCACGAGGCCGTCCTTTTCATACTTTTTCGCCCAGTCCTTGACGTACGGCAGGGTGTGCTGGCAGTTGATGCAGTCGTAGGTCCAGAAGTCGACCAGCACCACTTTGCCGCGCAGGGATTCGCTGCTCAGCTCCGGCGAATTGAGCCATTGCACCGCACCCGTCAGTGGCGGCATCACGCCTTTGCCCTCCTCCATCGGCGAGTCCGCCCGGACCTTGGTGACGAGGTAGTCGACGACTTTCGGCACGTTCTCCAGCACGCTTTTTTCCACGCTGGCCACACCTTCGGAGGAAGTGTTCGCCAGCAGGGTTCTATCGAAACCCGTGGCAATGACCGCAGCCGCTCCCAGCACGGCGACACCGGCACCGCGACGCAACCAGCCGGTGAACGGAATCGACGGCTTCAGGCGATTGACCAGCCCACGTCCGGCGAAGATCAGCAAGCCCAGCGACAAGGCACTGCCGGCGCCATACGCCAACAACAGCAGGCTGGTTTGCGCATTCGCGCCTTGCAGCATGGCGCCAGTGAGAATCACGCCAAGGATCGGCCCGGCGCACGGTGCCCACAGTAGCCCGGTGGCGACCCCGAGCATGATCGAGCCCAGCGGCCCGGCCTTGTTTTGTGCATTCGGGTCGAGACGGTTGCCGAGCATTACAAAAGGACGCGTCAGCCAGTCACCGATGCGCGCCGAGATCAGCGACAAGGCGAACACGCTCATCACGATCAACGCGACGTGGCGTCCGGTGTTGCTGGCCTGAATCACCCATTCGCTGCTGACCACCGCCAGGCTGGAGATCAGCGCGAACGTCAGGGCCATGCCGCCGAGGGTGAGCAGGATCGAAGCGCGGCTACGCTGCGCACCGGCAAACAGAAACGGCACCACCGGCAGGATGCAGGGGCTGAGCACGGTCAGCAGACCGCCGAGAAACGCGATGAGGTACATGGTGAGTCACCTTTTCTTAATGACGGTGGCGAGCAATCAGGCGCTCTGGCTTTGCAGCCATTGGCCCTGTGGTGTGCGGCTGGAGCCGTTCTCGGCAAACATCTGGCCTTGCGGTGTGCGACTGGCGCCGTCCGCAGCAACCATCTGCCCCTGCGGTGTGCGACTGGCGCCGTCCGCAGCAACCATCTGCCCCTGCGGTGTGCGACTGGCGCCGTCCGCAGCAACCATCTGCCCCTGCGGTGTGCGACTGGCGCCGTCCGCAGCAACCATCTGCCCCTGCGGTGTGCGACTGGCGCCGTCCGCAGCAACCATCTGCCCCTGCGGTGTGCGACTGGCGCCGTCCGCAGCAACCATCTGCCCCTGCGGTGTGCGACTGGCGCCGTCCGCAGCAACCATCTGCCCCTGCGGTGTGCGACTGGCGCCGTCCGCCGCGAGCAAGCCATCGGTGCCCTGCTTCGCCACCGGGGTCAGTTGGAAACAAGTGCTGCTGTTGCAGCCAGGCTGTTCAACCGCAGCGTTGGCATGGGCGGCCACGCCGGCCAGAGAGAAAGCGATGGCCGTCAGAATGCACGTTACGTTGTTCATGATGTTTACCTTCCAGAAAGAGTGATGGATCAGTTGTCGTTGTTGCAGCCGTCAGCGAATTTGCTGTAATCGAGTACGCGGGTGGTGCCGGCCGAATCGAGGTAAGTCATGCGCGCTTCGACGATGCCGCAGGCCACCGAGTTGTCCTGCTCAAGCGAGATCACTTTGTGGATATCCAGGTGGGTGCCGTAGGTGTAGGTTTGCGGGGCGGGCGATGCTTCGGCACGGGCCGACAGCGTGCAAATGTTCAAAGCGGCAAACAGGCAGGCGGCGACGACGGATTTGTTGTTCATGGCGGTACTCCTCAAGGCTTCATTGGGTTTGGGCCGAGGCGTTCTGCGTTTGCCTCGATGGAACCTATTTAAAGCTCGCGAGGTATCGCGTCTGTGTCAGGAACAGGCGCGATTCAATCGCTGTGTATCCCTGCCACCGGACGATACACAGCGATACAAAACCCTGAAAAAATCGTGTTTTTGCGTTTCCGTGTATCTGTCGACACGGCAGATACACTGCAATACAAAGGCTGGCAGGCGCGCCGATAGAGGCGCTATAGACTGCAGTCCACTCCCCTTCTGACAGAGGCTTGAACCGATGGAACATGTCGATCACATTCTCATCGTCGACGACGACCGCGAGATCCGTGAACTGGTGGGCAACTACCTGAAGAAAAACGGTCTGCGCACGACAGTCGTCGCTGATGGCCGGCAGATGCGCAGCTTCCTGGAAGCCAACACTGTCGACCTGATCGTGCTCGACATCATGATGCCCGGTGACGATGGCCTGCAGTTGTGCCGGGAACTGCGCGTGGGCAAACACAAGGCCACGCCGGTGTTGATGCTGACCGCGCGCAACGATGAAACCGACCGCATCATCGGCCTGGAAATGGGCGCCGACGACTACTTGACCAAACCATTCGCCGCGCGCGAACTGCTGGCGCGGATCAACGCGGTGTTGCGCCGCACGCGCATGCTGCCGCCGAATCTGGTGGTCACCGAAGCTGGCCGCCTGCTCGCTTTTGGCCGTTGGCAACTGGACACCTCGGCCCGGCATCTGCTGGACACCGACGGCACCATGGTCGCTCTCAGCGGTGCCGAATATCGCTTGTTGCGGGTGTTCCTCGATCATCCGCAACGAGTGCTCAGCCGCGATCAGTTACTCAACCTGACCCAGGGCCGCGATGCCGACCTGTTCGACCGCTCCATCGACTTGCTGGTCAGCCGTTTGCGCCAGCGCCTGCTCGATGACGCGCGCGAACCGGCGTACATCAAGACCGTGCGCAGCGAGGGTTATGTGTTTTCGTTGCCGGTGGAGATTCTCGGGGCGCCGGCATGACCCTGAAGCTGCATTGGCCACGCACCCTCGCGTCGCGCCTGTCGCTGATTTTCCTGATCGGGCTGATCCTCGCCCAGGCGCTGTCATTTGGCGCGCAGTACTACGAGCGCTACGAAAGCGCGAAGAACACCATGCTGGGCAACCTGGAAACCGACGTTTCCACCTCGGTTGCGATTCTCGATCGCCTGCCTGCCGAAGAACGTTCGGCGTGGCTCACCCGTCTGGCGCGCAAGAATTACGGTTATCTGCTGAGCGAAGGCGATCCGGGCACGCCGATCGATGCCCGTGATGTGCCGGTGGCGGTGACCTCGATCACCGAAGCCATCGGCGAGCGCTATCCGCTGACCTTCACCGACATTCCGGGGCCGCGCCAGCACTTTCAGGGTCATCTGCGCCTGAGCGACGGCAGCCCGCTGACCATCGACGTACGCCCGGCCATGGCCCCGCTGTCACCATGGTTGCCGGCCGTGCTGCTCGGCCAGTTGGCCTTGATGATCGCCTGCACCTGGCTGGCGGTACGCATCGCGATCCGGCCGCTGACCCGCCTGGCCAACGCCGTGGAAACCCTCGACCCCAACGCCCAGCCGATCAATCTCGACGAATCCGGCCCGACTGAAGTGGTTTACGCGGCGCGTGCCTTCAACACCATGCAGGCGCGCATCGCCGCCTACCTGAAAGAACGCATGCAATTGCTGGCAGCGATTTCCCACGACCTGCAAACACCGATCACCCGGATGAAACTGCGCGCCGAGTTCATGGACGACTGCGCCGAGAAAGACAAACTGTGGAACGACCTCAGCGAGATGGAACATCTGGTGCGCGAAGGTGTGGCCTATGCGCGCAGTGTCCACGGTTCGACTGAAGAGAGCCGGCGCACCAACATGGATTCGTTTCTCGAAAGCCTGGTGTTCGACTACCAGGACATGGGCAAGCAGGTGCAACTGGTCGGCCACAGCGCAGCGATCATCGACACCCGCCCGCACGCCTTGCGCCGGGTGCTGGTGAACCTTACTGACAATGCGTTGAAGTTCGCTGGCGCTGCTGAAGTCCACGTCGCGGCGGATGGCGCCAGTCTGTCGATCAGCGTGCTTGATCGCGGCCCGGGCATCGCCGAAGCCGAACTGGCGCAGGTGCTGCAGCCGTTCTACCGGGTGGAGAACTCGCGTAATCGCGATACCGGCGGGACTGGTCTGGGTTTGGCCATCGCTCAGCAACTGGCGATGGCGCTGGGCGGCACGCTGACCTTGAGCAACCGTGAGGGCGGCGGGCTGTGTGCGGAACTGGAGTTGCCCATCAACCAATAAGCGCACACATAATTGTACGAGTGAGCCTGCTCGCGATAGCGGTGTGTCAGCCGATGCAAATATGTCTGACCGACCGCTATCGCGAGCAGGCTCACTCCTACAATGACTTGTGTTTCATTCAGGTGATGCCCACCACCCGATCCGCATGCAGCTGTTGCAGCAACGCCAGGCCTTCGTCGACGAACGCATCACTGGCCGCTTGCCCTGCCTCCTCTGCAAGTTCCTGCAAATGCTCACGCCCCGTCAGCTCTGCAAATTCGCCAACACGCTGCAACAAACGCAAAGCCAACGGACTCAGCAGGGAAAACTTCACGCTGAAATCCTCAGTGCGCCGCACCAGAAGCAGGGTCGGTTGCGCCGGCGGCGAATCGGGCTGGTTGTTCGGGTCAAGTTCATGCACCGGCCAGACATACGCCAGCGGCCAGGCCAATGCCGAAACCAGCAGCGGACGGTGCAGCAACAGGGCCGGATCCGTCAGCGGCAACGCAGGTGCATCAGACTGCTGCAGAAGCATCTCGACCCATTCGTAATGCGCCAGCTCCAATAAAAACGCCGGCCACTGCCCGTCCTGCAACACCTGCGGTTGCGCCGCCAGATAGTCGATAAATTCTCCGGCGATCTCGCCGAATTTCGGTGTCTGCGCCCGCCAGTCACGCAAAAAGCCACGCACCAGCAAGCGCCAGCGTGGTTCACCGATGATCCGGATCAGCACCGGAAAGGTTCCGCTCAACAGCTGCGAAACGTTGTTGAACACCAGATCACGATAAACCTCGGCTCGCGCTACGTTCATATCGGCGGGCGGCATCTGCTGCTCGGGATCACGCAGGTAGCGGGTCAGTGCCTGTTGTTGCTGTTGCAGGTTATCCACGAGGTCGCCCTCCTGCTTGCAAGTGGCGAATGGTCTGCAGTTCGCCGACCAGTTCGGCAAAGGCCGAAAAGTTGAAATCCCGCTCCAGCAAGGTCGGCTGCGCACCGAACCGCGCATAGGCCTGCGCCAGCAAGTCCCACACCACGGATTTTACCGAGGCCCCGTGAGTGTCGATTTTCAGCGTGTCGGACTCATCGAAATGCCCCGCGACGTGCATGCCCACCACCCGCTGCGGTTCGATGCCCGCGAGAAATGTCTGCGGATCAAAGCCGTGATTGACCGAATTGACGTAGACGTTATTGACGTCCAGCAGCAGATCGCAATCGGCCTCGCGCAGCACGGCGTTGGTGAATGTCACTTCGTCCATGTCCTGACGCGGTGCGGCGTAATACGACACGTTTTCTACCGCCAGACGCCGGCCGAGGACGTCCTGAGCCTGACGAATACGCGCGGCGACGTGATACACCGCTTCTTCAGTGAATGGCAGCGGCAGCAAATCATACAAATGCCCGTCATCGCTGCAGTAGCTCAAATGTTCGCTGTACAGCGGCACGTTGTAGTGGTCGAGAAACACCCGAACCTCTTGCAGGAAACCGACATCCAGCGGCGCCGGGCCACCAAGCGACAGCGACAAGCCGTGGCAGGACAACGGATAACGCTCGGCCAGTTCCCCCAGCGCCGCGCCATGCGCCCCGCCAACGCCAATCCAGTTTTCCGGCGCGACCTCAAGAAAGTCGAAATCGCCGGGGCGGGCGTTTCGCAGATCATTGAGCAGGCCACGGCGCAGGCCGAGGCCGACTTGAGTTGATAGAGATAAATCGGTACTGGCCATGCCTTCCTCCTCCCTCTGAGCATCACAGCGATGCGCTAGCAGGAGGCAAAAATATTCGTCAAATATGTCACAACTGTTTTGATGACAAGCTTGAAAGGCAAGTTTTGTATCAATGGCCGCCATGTACTCACTGAGATACAAAACGCGTGGGCGTCGCTGACGAAATATGCCTGATGGAATAAAAAAATTTTCTTATACCTGTCATTGTTGACAGTTACCGAACAGCACATCGCCCTTTAACATGACAATCCCGGCAGCGTTACATAAAAAAGGAATTGTACTTATGAAAGGAATGCTTTCAATGACAGAAGGATCAATGACCGCCAGCGTCGAAAATCAGGATACGTTCGTCGCCAACTCCGGATTCGCCATCAAAAAAGGCTCTTCAAGTTGGGTACTTGGTGCCACGCATAGAACTGAAAGCGGACACCGTCATATCGATTTTCATGTTCCGTTAAGCCTCGCAGAAGGCACTACTGTATTTGATCTGGGTTCCAGCGGCGGAGGTCCACGTGCAGTAGCGATTTTCGAAGCAAACAATGCCGCGATTCTTTCAAACGAAGGGACACTGATCGTTGAATACTTTGTAAGTCAACAGAGAATCAAGGGCACATTTCACTTCAAAAGCGTTATGGGCAACCTGATATACAACGTTACGAATGGAACATTCGACCTGATTGGCATCCTGGACACAACCACGCTTTCCAATATGCGATTCACCGCTGATCTGGAAGGAACAAATGTGAGTCGTTTCGAAGCCGATTACATGGAAGTGAGCATCAACCAACAAAATCGCGAACTTGCAGTTGTCGGTTATCAAAGAGTCTGGGAACCACTCCCTGCCAGAATCCACCGCTTAACCCTATTTGTTCCAGAGGGGGCCAAAAAAGGCACTTATGAAATAGTCCGAGACGGCGAAGTCCATGCAGGATATATAAACGACGAGGGGATTTACGTCGCTCTGAGTGGGCAACTTGCGCTCACAGCGGATGCTTCCGAAACCGAGTTCGAAGCTTCGTTCAAATTCTCAGCGGAAATACTGTCCTCTCATCCGCGAAAAGTGGAAGTCAGCAATGGGGTAGTTAGTTATGCGGCCCCGGCTTTAGGTTCTAACCAGACAGGCATAAAAAAATCCTGAGATGAACTACCCGGTAGCATTGAAAAGACTAGACTCAGTGTGTACTCGCGGTGCACACAGTAGGGTGCACCGCGCAAACCAAGAAGACCACCGCCCGGTGGCGCACGCCTCGACCTTCGACGCCGCCGGACTGTGATCCTGTTTCAGGAGCACACATGATGGACGAGGCGAAGCTCAACCAATTCATGGGCAAACTGGTCAACGACATGGGCGGCGCGGCGATGCTGGCCAATGTCATCGTCGGCGAAGAACTCGGGCTGTACCGGGCGATGGCCGACAGTCAGCCGATCAGTGCCGATGCCCTTGCTGCAAAAACCACCTGCAATCCACGGCTGGTGCGCGAATGGCTCAGCGCACACGCGGCATCCGGCTACATGGAGCATCGGGACGGGCAGTTCCGTCTGCCGGAAGAACAGGCGCTGGCCCTGGCCATCGAGGACTCACCGGTCTACGTGGCGGGCGGGCTTGGCGTGGTGGCGTCGTTTTTCCATGACAAGGACAAACTGGTCAAAGCCATGCGCGGCAATGGCGCCCTGCCCTGGGGCGATCACCATCCGTGCATGTTCAGCGGCACCGAACGCTTCTTTCGCCCGGGCTACAAGGGCCATCTGATCGCCGAATGGTTGCCGGCACTGGACGGTGTGGTGGCCAAACTGGAAGAAGGCGCGAAAGTCGCCGACATCGGCTGCGGCCACGGCGCTTCGACGGTGATCATGGCGCAGGCGTTTCCCAACTCGCGTTTCGTCGGCTACGACTATCACGCGCCGTCAATCAGCGTCGCCACCCAGCGCGCCGAGGAAGGCGGCGTCAGCAGCCGGGCGAAGTTCTTTCAGGGTTCGGCCAAAGGCTACCCGGGCAACGACTACGACCTGATCTGCTATTTCGACTGCCTGCACGACATGGGCGACCCGGTCGGCGCCGCGCGTCACGCCTATGCAGCGCTGAAGGATGACGGCACGGTGCTACTCGTCGAGCCGTTCGCCAACGACACGCTGGACGACAATATCAATCCGGTCGGGCGGCTGTTTTATGCAGCGTCGACGTTTATCTGCACGCCGAACTCGCTGTCGCAGGAGGTCGGCCTCGGCCTCGGTGCTCAGGCGGGGGAAATGCGCTTGCGCAAGGTCTTCACGGAAGCCGGGTTCAAGCACTTCCGCCGTGCCAGCCAGACACCGTTCAACCTGATTCTGGAGGCGCGCAAGTAACCTGCGCGTGTCGTGCTAACCTGCTGGCAACGTCTTTTCGGAGCGCTGACCATGCTCGACAGCCCGACCCGCGAACACCTCGATACCCTGCAACAACTCATGGCCGCTGGCGATTTTCTGGTGCTGACCGGCGCTGGCATCAGCACGCCGTCGGGCATTCCCGACTACCGCGACAGCGACGGTGTACGCCGTGGCCGGCAGCCGATGATGTATCAGGAGTTTCTATCCGCGCCGGAATCGCGCCGGCGTTATTGGGCACGGGCCATGCTGGGCTGGCCGAGGGTGCGTCAGGCGCGGCCGAATGCGGCGCACGAGGCCTTGGCCGGTTTGCAGCAGCAAGGACTGATCAGCGACTTGATCACGCAGAATGTCGACACCCTGCACGATCAGGCCGGCAGTCGTGATGTGATCGAACTGCACGGCAGCCTGCACCGGGTGCTGTGCCTGGACTGCGGCCAGCGCAGTGAGCGCGATGCGATCCAGCAGTTGATGGAACAGCAAAATCCTTATCTGGCCGGCGTCGATGCGGTGCAGGCGCCTGATGGCGACACCTTGCTCGACCCCGCTTTCGAAGCACGCTTTCAGGTGCCCCACTGCCCGCATTGCGCAGGTGAACGGATGAAGCCGGACGTGGTGTTTTTTGGTGAAAACGTCGCGCAGCCCACGGCGGCCCGGGCGATGAAAGCCGCGGAAACTGCCGGGGGCATGCTGGTGGTCGGGTCTTCGTTGATGGCTTACTCGGCGTTCCGTTTATGTCGGGTGATTGCCGATCGTGGTAAGCCGCTAATTGCGATCAATCTGGGCAAGACCCGGGCGGATGAGTTGCTGGATGTGAAGATAGAGGCTTCGTGTGAGCGGTTGTTGCCTTTGTTGGCATTGGCGCTGGGGCGATGAGTGTCTGGAGTTAGTGTTCGGCTTTAAATCGGCCCCTCACCCTGGCCCTCTCCCGAGGGAGAGGGGTCTGATTGGGGGATATTCGAGTGCTGTAGCGAAATGAACGTCCGGCTGTGAATCCCCAATTGGAAAACGTACAGCATGGATCCGTAGTCGACTCGGTTTTGCAGGTCGATGTATGACGCAAGACAACCCGATCGGCCCCCTCTCCCTCCGGGAGAGGGCTGGGGTGAGGGTCCGCATCCGCCCGTTATCGCAAATCTTCAGCCTTGAAAATATCAAACAACGCCTGCGCCGCCGCCGACAGCTCATTGCCCGGTTCAGTCAGCACGCCAATGGCGCGTTCCACCGAGTCAATCAGCGTCAGGCACTGAGCGCCAAGTTCCTGCATCTGCTCGGCGCACAACGCCGGCACCGCACTCACCCCTAGCCCGTTGGCGACCATCCGCCCGACCGTCGCCAATTGATGGCTCTCAAATTCCACCGGCAATTTCTTGCCCCGCGCCTGCAAATGTTCCTCGAGCATCACCCGCACCGTCGACGGCCGCTGCAAGGTGATAAACGGTTCCTGCAGCAGCGTCTGCCAGTCGATCTCGGTGCGCCGGGCCAAGAGTGAATCCCTGGGCACCACGGCAACGAAGCGATCCATGTACAACGGGGTAAACGTCAGCGACGTGCTCTGCATCGGCTCGAACGCCACGCCCAGTTCAACCTGGCGGTCACGGACCATTTCCAGCACTTGCTCGTTGATCACGTCGTTCACCGTGACGTTGACGTTCGGATAACGCGCGCGGAAGGTTTTCAGAATCGGCGGCAGCAGGTTGCCGGCAAACGATGGCATCGCCGCCAGCGTCACCCGCCCGCGTTGCAGGCTGAAGCGCTGGCGCATTTCATCTTCGGCGTTGTCCCAGTCGGCGATCAGGCGCCGGGCCAGTGGCAGCAGCGACTCGCCTTCTGCGGTCAGCGCCACATTACGCGTGTTGCGGCTGAACAGGCGTCCACCCAGGCCCTCCTCCAGCGCCTTGATGGTCAGGCTCAACGCTGATTGCGACAGGTGCAAGCGCTCGCAGGCCACCGCGAAGCTCAGGCTTTGGGCGACGGCGAGAAAGGCACGGATCTGTTTGATGGTCATCGTCGCTGCGCTCCAGTTCCAAGCTACAAGCGCCAAGCTGCAAGCCTGACACGGTGATCGTTCCCACGCTCTGCGTGGAAATGCAGCCCGTGACGCTCCGCGTCACTGGAAGCAGAGCGTCCCTTGAGGCATTACCACGCGGAGCGTGGGAACGATCTTGCCGGGTACTGTTGAGTTTTATCAATCAATCAACCTTAAAAATCAACTTAACAAATATATCCTGTAGCGCGACACTCCAGTCATTCGGCTAGCCAGCCGCCCGCAAATAATAAAAGAGGTGCATATGGCAGGTTTCGACAAACGCGTGAGTTCCTACGAGGAAGCCCTGGCCGGGCTTAAGGACGGCATGACCGTCATCGCCGGTGGCTTTGGTCTGTGCGGCATTCCGGAAAACCTGATCGCCGAGATCAAGCGCAAAGGCACCCGCGACCTCACCGTGGTCTCCAATAACTGCGGCGTCGACGGCTTCGGCCTTGGCGTGCTGCTGTCCGACCGTCAGATCAGCAAAGTCATCGCCTCCTACGTCGGCGAAAACAAGCTGTTCGAAGAGCAGCTGCTCAAAGGCGAAATCGAAGTCATCCTGACCCCGCAAGGCACCCTCGCCGAGAAGATGCGCGCCGGCGGTGCTGGCATTCCTGCGTTCTTCACCGCTACCGGCGTCGGCACCCCGGTCGCCGAAGGCAAGGAAGTGCGCGAGTTCAACGGACGCAAGTACCTGATGGAAGAATCCATCACCGGCGACTTCGCCATCGTCAAAGGCTGGAAAGCCGACCACTTCGGCAACGTCGTCTACCGCCACACCGCGCAAAACTTCAACCCACTGGCAGCGACTGCCGGCAAGATCACCGTGGTCGAAGTTGAGGAAATCGTCGAACCCGGCGAACTCGACCCCACGCAGATCCACACCCCGGGCATCTACGTCGATCGGGTCATTTGCGGCACGTTCGAAAAACGCATCGAACAGCGCACCATCCGCAAATAATTCAGGCTGACGGAGAACAAAACCATGGCACTTTCCCGCGAACAAATGGCTCAGCGCGTCGCCCGCGAAATGCAGGACGGCTACTACGTGAACCTCGGTATCGGCATTCCGACCCTGGTCGCCAACTACATTCCTGAAGGCATGGAAGTCATGCTGCAGTCGGAAAACGGCCTGCTCGGCATGGGACCGTTCCCTACCGAAGAAACCATCGATGCCGACATGATCAACGCCGGCAAACAGACCGTCACCGCGCGGATCGGCGCGTCGATCTTCAACTCCGCCGAATCCTTCGCAATGATCCGTGGTGGCCATGTCGACCTGACCGTGCTCGGCGCGTTCGAAGTCGACGTCGAAGGCAACATCGCTTCGTGGATGATCCCCGGCAAACTGGTCAAGGGCATGGGCGGCGCGATGGATTTAGTGGCCGGCGCCGACAACATCATCGTGATCATGACTCACGCGTCGAAGGACGGTGAATCCAAGCTGCTGAGCAAATGCAGCCTGCCGCTGACCGGCGCCGGTTGCATCAAGCGTGTGCTGACCGACCTCGCCTACCTGGAAATCGAAAATGGCGCTTTTGTCCTCAAGGAACGCGCACCTGGCGTCAGCGTCGAGGAAATCGTCGCCAAAACCGCTGGTAAACTGATCGTCCCGGATCACGTACCGGAAATGCAGTTCGCTGCCGAGTGAGGAATTCGAAAATGCAAGACGTCGTCATTGTTGCCGCCACGCGTACCGCGATCGGCAGTTTTCAAGGCTCGCTGGCCAGCGTGTCCGCAGTCGATCTGGGCGCTGCGGTGATCCGCCAGTTGCTTGAGCAGACCGGCCTGGACGGTGCCCAGGTCGATGAAGTGATCATGGGCCAGGTGCTCACCGCCGGTGCGGGTCAAAACCCGGCGCGTCAGGCCGCGATCAAGGCCGGCCTGCCCCACGCCGTGCCGGCAATGACCCTGAACAAGGTCTGCGGTTCGGGCCTGAAAGCTCTGCACCTCGGCGCGCAGGCAATCCGTTGCGGCGACGCTGACGTGATCATCGCCGGCGGTCAGGAAAACATGAGCCTGTCCAACTATGTGATGCCGGGCGCACGCACCGGTCTGCGCATGGGTCACGCGCAAATCGTCGACACCATGATCAGCGACGGCCTGTGGGATGCGTTCAACGACTACCACATGGGCATCACCGCCGAGAACCTGGTCGACAAATACCAGATCACTCGTGAACAGCAGGACGCCTTCGCGGCCGCATCGCAGCAAAAAGCTGCGGCAGCCATTGAGGCGGGTCGTTTTGCCGACGAGATCACACCGATCCTGATTCCGCAGCGCAAAGGCGATCCGCTCGCGTTCAAAGTCGACGAACAGCCGCGCGGCGATACCAGCGCCGAATCCCTGGCGAAACTGCGCCCGGCGTTCAAGAAGGACGGCAGCGTCACCGCCGGCAACGCTTCGTCGCTGAACGACGGCGCGGCTGCGGTGATTCTGATGAGTGCCGAAAAAGCCAAGTATCTGGGCCTGCCGGTGCTGGCGAAAATCGCCGCTTACGCCAATGCTGGCGTTGACCCGGCGATCATGGGCATCGGCCCGGTGTCGGCGACCCGCCGCTGCCTGGACAAGGCCGGCTGGAGCATTGAGCAACTTGATCTGATCGAGGCCAACGAAGCCTTTGCCGCACAATCGCTGGCGGTGGCCAAGGATCTGCAATGGGATCTGGACAAGGTCAACGTCAACGGCGGCGCCATCGCGCTGGGTCACCCGATCGGTGCGTCGGGTTGCCGGGTGCTGGTGACCCTGCTCCACGAAATGCTCAAGCGCGATGCGAAAAAGGTCTGGCGACCTTGTGCATCGGCGGCGGCCAGGGCGTGGCGCTGGCGCTGGAACGCGGCTGACAACGAGTTCTACGGCAGGCGGCGGATCCACGACATCCGCTGTTTGCCGGCAACAAAAAACCCGGGGCGACTTGCGTTGCACCGGTGTTTTTTTTGCCTGCCAAAAATTGCTTTGAATGTCCCGGCCTCTTCGCGAGCAGGCTCGCTCCCACAGGGAACGCATTCCAAATGTGGGGCAAGCCTGCTCCCACAGGGGATCGCATTTCAAAATGTGGGAGCGAGCCTGCTCGCGAAGGGGCCAGTCCAGATTGCGCGAGTCTAGGGTTTGCGCAACAAATACGTATCCATGATCCACCCATGCTCCGCCCGCGCCGCCTTGCGCACCCGCTCGATCTCGTCGGCAACGTCCGCCAGCCGGCCGCTGATCAGGATTTCGTCCGGCGTGCCCAGATAGGCGCCCCAAAAAATCTCGGTCTGCGCATCGGCCACCCGCTGATACGCATCCTCGGCATCAAGCATCACCACCAGACTGTCCGTATCACTCACCTGCCCGGCCGCCAAACGCCGTCCCGTGGTGATTTCGATCGAGCGGCCAATCGTGTTCAGCGCCACCTTGTGCTGCGCTGCCAGTGCCTGAACGCTGGTGATCCCGGGGATCACCTCAAACTCGAAGACGCACGCACCCGATGCCAATATCACCTGAAGAATGCGCACCGTGCTGTCGTACAACGCCGGGTCGCCCCACACCAGAAAAGCGCCGCACTGGCCGTCGGACAATTCGTCTTTGATCAGCCGTTCAAAGGTGCGCTGTTTGGACTTATTGAGCTCATCGACACTGACCGTGTAGTCGACAGCACCGCGCTCGCGTTCCGGGCTGGGGGCCTCGACAAAACGATATTCGCGGTCGTCGCTGATGTATTGCGCGCAGATCTCACGGCGCAAATCGATCAGCTTGTCCTTGCGCGGACCTTTGTCCATGAGAAAGAACACATCCACCCGATTCAGCGCTTTGACCGCCTGCATCGTGATGTAGTCGGGATTTCCGGCACCAATGCCGATCACCAGCAGTTGTTTCATCACAGAGCTCCAGTCATATCCTGGCCGGGTAGAAGCAGGCGCCAGCGGCCGCTGAAACGCAGTTCCACCGTCGACAGCGGCTCGACATCGATGTCATGAAACGCCGCCCCGCGCATGACATGAGTCAGCGCTGCGCGAATGACAAACGGATGAGTCACCGCCAGCACATGACCCGGAATCGCTTGCACACTGGCCAGCCACCCCGCTACCCGCTCACAGAGTTGTGCTACCGATTCTCCGCCATGCGGCGCCGCATCGGTGTCCTGCAGCCAACTGCCCAAGGCTGCCGCTTCGCTGCGTTGCAGATCCTTGATCGACAGGCCCTGCCAGCGCCCCCAATCATAGTCGCGCAGCGCCTCGTCGATTTGCGCATCCGCGCCAAACCACGCCGCCGTCTGCCGCGTGCGCAGTTCTGGCGCGCAAAGCAAACGCTGCACAGAGGCGAAATGTTCGACCAAGGCATTTGGCGCCCAACCGGTATTTTCAACAGGCTCGTTCGTAGGAAAACGCGCCAGTTTCTGTGCGACGGTTCGTGCATGGCACATCAATGTCAAACGCGTGGTCTGCACGGGGAAGCGCTCCGGTGGGTCACTGCTGCAATGAAAGTCACTGCTCTGAATTGTCGGCAATTGTGCCGTAAACCGCAGGCTGCAGGGCAGTTGTCCGATCGTCTTTCGCCGTTGAAATGACTACAGATACGCCAACTTCTGACGCTGTCATGGGCAATGGACTACAAAACCGGTCGACATTCATGAAGCCCTTGTTACACGGGCGTCTCGCCCTGTTTTGGTGCCGTTTCAACACGCCGAAAAATTCGCTAGACATGTAGCGCCACTTACATAAATACTCTTTTAACGGATTATGAAGCGAATTCGACACCCCCCATCCAGCAGGAGCCCGGATGCCCCCTCTCAGAGACCTGATCACCGAACCTGGCCTGGATCTTACGCCGTCGGAGCGCAAAGTCGTTCGCGCCTTGCTCGATCAGTACCCGCGTAATGGCCTGGGGCCGATGGCGCGGCTGGCCGAACACGCCGGTGTCAGCGATCCGACCATCGTGCGGCTGGTAAAAAAACTCGGTTTCGGGGGTTATGCCGAATTTCAGGAAGCCCTGCTCAGCGACATGGACCACCGCCTGCGCTCGCCGCGCACGCTGTTGCAACCGCGCGCCCGGCAACACAGGGATGATGCCTGGAGCCACTACCTGGACGACAGCCAGCGCCTGCTGGTAGAAACCCGATCGCTGACGCAACCGGAAGACGTGCGCATCCTTACCGACTGGCTGCTCGATGCGCGGCATCAAGTGTATTGCTTCGGCGGACGCTTCAGCAGCCTGATGGCCACCTATCTGCTCAATCACTTGCGCCTGTTGCGCCCCGGTTGCTTTGCGCTGGAAGACAACGCGCAATTGCCTGATCGCCTGTTTGATCTGCAACGCCAGGACGTGGTGCTGCTGTTCGACTATCGCCGCTACCAGACGCAGGCGTTGCGCGTCGCCAGTGCTGCAAAAAACAACAATGCCCGGGTGGTGCTTTTCACCGATATATATGCCTCGCCTTTGCGCGAGCTGGCTGACCTGATCATCAGCGCCCCGGTCGAATCGGCCTCGCCGTTCGACACCATGGTCCCGGCGCTGGCGCAGGTCGAGGCGCTGATCGCCTGCCTGACGTTGCGCACCGACAATCTGGCCGATCGCCTGGAAGGCATCGACGCCCTGCGCAACGACTTCAACACCCATTTGCTGGAGGATAAATAAGGATGTTCAGCCTTCCCCACCGCTCGCCGCGGGACTTGCCGTTTGCCAGCGACCACACCGCGCTGTTGCTGGTGGACATGCAGCGTGCCTGGCTCGAACCGCAGTTCGACGCTTACCTGATGGGGCCTGATGCCGAATATTTCCTCAGCCGCGCACGCACTCAGGTGGTGCCCAACCAGCAACGCTTGCTCGCAGCCTTCCGTGAAGCGCGGCAGAACGTGCTGCACACGATCATTGAGAGCCTGACCGCCGACGGCCGCGACCGCTCGCTCGATCACAAACTGTCAGACATGCACCTGCCCAAAGGCAGCGCGCAGGCGCAGATCATTGCTGAACTGAACCCGGCCGAAAACGAAATCGTCCTGCCGAAGACCTCCTCCGGCGTGTTCAACTCGACCAACATCGACTACGTCCTGCGCAACCTCGAAACCCGCCACTTGATCATTGCCGGCATCGTCACCGACCAATGCGTCGACATGGCTGTGCGCGACGCCGCCGACCGCGGTTATCTGGTCACGCTGGTAGAAGATGCCTGCGCCACCTACAGCGCCGAACGCCATCACGCCTGCCTGAATGCGATCAAGGGTTACTGCTGGATCACCGACACCAATACCGTACTCGGCCGGTTGCAGGAGATGCAGGCATGAGCGCGCGCCTGACGCCGCTGCCGATGACCACAGTGGTCACCACCGATCTTATCGGCATTACCCGCGGCCGCTCGTTTCCTACCGATGAACTGGAGCATTACCTGGCTGCCGGCTGCGGCTGGGTCCCGGCCAACAGTGCGCTGACCCCACAGGACATCATCGCTTCGAGCAATCCGTGGGGCGCCTACGGTGACTTGCGGCTGATTCCTGATCTGAGCAGCCGCGTCACCGTCAGCAATGGCCCAGACGTTAACGCCCCGGCCCTGGACTTCATCCACGGCGATATCCGCGAAACCGACGGCCGCCCGTGGGGCGCCTGCCCGCGCACGTTGCTGCGTGATGAAATCGAGCGCTATCGCGATAAGCTGGGCCTGCAGGTCAACGCGGCGTTCGAACACGAATTCAACCTGCACGCCGGGTCCGCCGAGCATCTGGCTTTCTCTCTACAGGCCCAACGTCAGGGCGCCGAATTCGGCGGCTGGCTGCTCAGCGCCCTGCGCGCCGGCGGGGTCGAGCCGGAGATGTTTCTGCCCGAATACGGCAAGCACCAGTACGAAATCACCTGTCGCCCGACCCTCGGCGTGGCGGCGGCCGATCGCGCGGTAAACGTGCGCGAGATCAGCCGCGAGATCGCCCGGCAACTGGGCCTCGACTTGAGCTTCGCGCCGAAAACCAACGCTGACGCGGTGTGCAACGGCGTGCATCTGCATGTCAGCCTGCTCGATCTGGACGGCCAGCCGATGCTTTACGACGCTGGCACCCGTAACGGCCTGTCGGGCCTCGGTCAGCACTGGGCGGCGGGTATCCTGCATTATCTGCCGGCGCTGTGCGCGTTTACCGCGCCGACGCCGGTGTCCTACGAGCGCCTGCAGCCGCATCACTGGAGCGCGTCCTACGCGTGTCTGGGTCAGCAAAACCGCGAAGCGGCGCTGCGCATCTGCCCTACCGTGAGTCTGGGCGGCAAGTCCGTCGCCCGGCAGTTCAATGTTGAATTTCGCGCGATGGACGCCACCGCTTCACCGCATCTGGCCATGGCCGCGCTGCTGATCGCCGGACGGCTGGGCATCGAACAGCGTCTGGCACTGAACGCGATCACCGATGAAATCCCCGATTCACTCAACGACGAGCAACGCAAGGCTCGGGGCATCGTCGCCCTGCCCGCCTCGCTGGCCCAGGCGCTGGATTGCCTGCGCAACAGCCCCGCGTTCACCGAATGGCTGCCCAAGCCATTGCTCGATACGTATTACGCCCTGAAAACCGAGGAACTGGCGCTGACGGAACAGCTCTCGCCCGCTGACTTGTGTGAGCACTATGCACGCCTGTACTGAATCCACCGAGCTGGGGTTGTACACCCGACCGGCCTACAACCTGATCCGCGAGCACTCGACACACCCGTTGATTCTGGTGTGCGAACACGCCAGCCGTTACATCCCTGCCGCCCTGAACAACCTGGGCCTGGACGATGCTGCTGCACAGGAACACATCGCCTGGGACATCGGCGCTCTGCAACTGGCCGAACAGCTTTCCGAGCAACTGGGCGCCACCTTGCTGAATGCCAATTATTCGCGGCTGCTGATCGACCTGAACCGGCCGCGGCATGCCGCCGACAGCATTCCGGCGCAAAGCGAGATCTATCAGGTGCCAGGCAACCGCGAACTCGACGAAGCCACTCGCGAATACCGCCGGCAGATGCTCTTCAAACCGTTCCACGCGCGTTTGCAAACGTTGATCGACGCGCGCATTGCCCAAGGGCAACCTGTGCGCGTGGTTGGCATTCACAGTTTTACCCCGGTGTATTACGGCCAGCCGCGAACGCTGGAAGCCGGCGTGCTGTTCGGCCAGGCCAAGGCCTATGCCCAACGACTGCTCGACGGGCTCGAAGCGCATCCGCTGAAAGTGGCCGGCAATCAGCCCTACCGCATCGACCCGCTGGGCGACATGACCGTGCCGGTGCATGGCGATGCGCGTGGCCTCGACTCGGTGCTGATCGAGGTGCGCAACGACTTGCTGCGCAGCCCTGAAGCCGTGTCGCGCTGGGCCGGTTACCTCGCACCCTTGCTGTAATCAGAATTGCTGTAAAGAAACACCGCTGACGCTGTAAACGACGGACCGAAAACAACCAAAAAAACCGATTGGCTGACAAGGAGGTAGGCTTCATGGAAATTGAACAATTCGGCTACAAGCAAGAGCTCAAACGTAGCCTGACGCTGACCGATCTGGTGGTGTACGGGATGATCTTCATGATCCCCATCGCCCCGTTCGGTGTGTATGGCTACGTCAACGCCGAGGCGCCGGGCATGGTGCCGCTGGCTTACATCATCGGCATGGTGGCGATGCTGTTCACCGCGCTGAGCTACGGCAGCATGGCCAAGGCCTTTCCGATCGCCGGCTCGGTGTATTCCTACGCGCAACGCGGGCTGAATCAACACGTCGGCTTCATCGCCGGCTGGCTGATGCTGCTCGATTACCTGCTGATTCCGCCGCTGCTCTATGTTTATGCGGCGATGGCGTTAAACCATTTGTATCCGGACATTCCGAAAGTCGGCTTCATCCTGGCATTCCTGGTCAGCGCGACCTTCGTCAACCTGCGTGGCATCACCTTCACCGCGCGCATGAACATCATCTTCCTGCTCGCGCAACTCGTGGTGCTGGGGATTTTCCTGTTCTACGCATGGAATGCCCTGCACAACGGCGGCGGCAACGGCGAGCTGACACTGGCCCCGCTGTACCACCCTGAAACCTTCAACTTCGCCCTGCTGATGCAAGCCGTGTCGATTGCCGTACTGTCGTTCCTCGGTTTTGACGCCATCTCTACCCTCGCCGAAGAAATCAAGGGCGACCCAGGCAAGAGCGTCGGCAAAGCAGCGCTGATCACGTTGGTGGTGATGGGGGTGATTTTCGTTGCGCAAACCTGGATCGCTACCGATCTGGCGGCGGGCATGGGTTTCAAATCCGCCGACACCGCGTTCTATGAAATTGCCGAACTCGCCGCCGGCAGCTGGCTCGCGACCCTGACCGCGGTGGCCACGGCGCTGGCCTGGGGTGTGGCGGTGGCCATCACCTCGCAAGCCGCGGTGTCGCGCCTGCTGTTCGGCATGGCCCGCGACGGCAAATTGCCGAAAGTGCTGGCCAAGGTGCACCCGAAACACAACACGCCGTACCTGAGCATTTATCTGGTGGCCGTGCTGTCGCTGGTGATCTGCTACCTGTTCATCAATTCGGTCGACACCCTGACCTCGCTGGTCAACTTCGGCGCACTGAGCGGTTTCATGCTGCTGCACCTGACGGTGATCAACTACTACTGGCGTCGGCAGAAGTCGGGGCAGATCGTGCGTCATCTGCTCTGCCCGGTGGTCGGCTTCATCATCGTCGCGGCCATCATGTACAACATGGGCGTCGATGCACAGAAACTCGGCCTGATCTGGATTGCCCTGGGTCTGGTGTACCTGTTCTTCCTCAACAAATTCGGGGCCAGCACCGCGCTGCCGGATCCGAGCAACGGCTGACAAGAAAAAGAGCAGCGTCTGACAACGAATCAGGCGACTGCCGATTTATTGCGTGGAAACCGACAGTGATAGTCAGGTTCGGCGCCATCGCCGAACCTTTTGATACAGGAGTACATCCATGCTGGTCTTACGCCCGGTCGAGCAGACTGACCTGCCCCAGCTCCAACAATTGGCCCGCGACAGCCTGCTGGGCGTGACCTCCTTGCCGGACGACAGCGAACGCCTGCGCGAGAAAATCGCCGCGTCCATCGCCTCGTTTGCCAGCGCTGCGGCGGCGCATGGCCCGGAGAGCTATTGCTTCGTGCTCGAAGACCTCGACAGCCAGCGCTTGCGCGGCTGCTCGGAAATCCTCGCCACCGCTGGCTACGACGAGCCGTTCTACAGCCTGCGCAACCGCCATTTCACCAGCGCATCGCGGGAGCTGAACATCGAACACGGCGTGCCGGCGCTGTCGCTGTGCCACGACCTCAACGATCACACCCTGCTGCGCGGCTTCCACATCGACGCGGCGCTGGTGCGCACGCCCTTTTCCGAGTTGCTGTCACGGGCACGACTGCTGTTCATCGCTGCCCACGCGCCGCGCTTTGCCGAAGCGGTGATCACCGAAATCGTCGGTTACAGCGATGCGGACGGGCATTCGCCGTTCTGGGATGCGCTGGGCAAGCATTTCTTCGACCTGCCCTACGCCGAAGCCGAACGTTTGTGTGGCCTGCAGAGCCGGCGGTTTCTCGCCGAACTGATGCCGCAATACCCGATCTACGTGCCAATGCTGCCGCCCGCAGCGCAGGCATGTATCGGTCGCGTCCATCCAGACGGTCAGGAGGCGTTCGACATCCTCGAGCGTGAGGGATTCGAGACCAACAGCTACATCGATCTGTTCGATGCCGGCCCGACACTTTACGCGCGTACGGCCAACATTCGATCGATTGCGCACAGCCAGATCGTCCGCGTGCGGCAAGAGGCACACGTCGATGCGCGAGGCCGTTTTCTGTTGAGCAACGATGCGTTGCAGGGATTTCGCGCCATCGTCGCCGAACTGGATTACCACCCCGATCAACCGCTGTCCCTCAGCCCGGCCCTGTGCGCGGCGTTGAACGTGACTGATGGCAGCCCGGTCCGGCTGATTGCCCTGTGAATCCTGCTCGGATCCACAGCCAACGACTACGCCCGAACAGGCGCGCAGAAGGAGTTACACGATGATTGTCCGCCCGGTGAAAGTCAGCGATCTGCCCGCCTTGATGACCCTGGTGCAACAGGCCGGCCCGGGGTTCACCACATTGCCGGCCAATGAAGAGCGCTTGGCCCATCGCGTGCGCTGGGCGCAACGGGCGTTTGCCGAACAGCTGGAACGCGCCGACGCCGACTATCTGTTTGTACTCGAAGACGACGAGATGCGCGTGGTCGGCGTCAGCGCAATGACCGGTGCGGTCGGCCTGCGTGAGCCCTGGTACAACTACCGGGTCGGGTTAACGGTCAGTTCGGCCCCTGATCTGGGCATTCAGCGGCAGATTCCGACGCTGTTCCTCAACAACGAACTGACTGGCCAGTCGGAACTGTGTTCGCTGTTTCTGAGCCATGACCACCGTCTGGGCAGCAATGGGCGTCTGCTCTCGCTCGGGCGCCTGTTGTTCGCTGCCGAATTCCCCCACCTGTTCGGCGAAAAAATGATTGCCGAGCTGCGCGGCAGCGCCGACGAACAAGGCTGTTCGCCGTTCTGGGACAGTCTCGGTCGGCATTTTTTCCAGATGGATTTCAGCCATGCCGACCACTTGTCCGGCATGGGCAACAAGGCTTTTATCGCCGAACTGATGCCGCGCCAGCCGCTGTACACCTGCATGCTCACCGAAGCAGCCCAGGCCGCCATCGGTCAGCCGCACCCGAACACCGAGCCGGCGCTGAAAATCCTCCAGGCCGAAGGATTTACCCACAAAGGCTACATCGATATTTTTGACGGCGGCCCGGTCATCGAAGCACCGCTGCGCAATATCCGCACTGTGCGAGACAGCGTTGAGCTGACCTTGAGCCTGGGCAGCCCGGACGAACAGGCACCGTTATGGCTGATTCACAATCGTCGGCTGGAAAACTGCCGCATCACCGTGGCCCATGCACGGCGGGTCGGCAGCAGCCTGATGATCGATCGCCTCACGGCCAAACGCCTGCAACTGCAACCAGGCAATTCAGTGCGGGCAGTCGCGCTGCCGAATCAACAGCAACAGGCGGTGGCGGCTTAATCATTGCCACCGTCAGGGTAAATCCTTTCAGCAAAAGCCAGCCCAGCATGCTGCCTGCGCAAATTCGTCATGATCATTGACCCATTCGCGTGATAGCCTTTTCATTCTTCGGCGTTGACACATTTGTTCAAGCCGTTCCATTCCTTTGTATTGGTGGAACTCGAATGACCAGGCTTTCTCATCAAGACTTGCGCCGTAACTTCCGTCAGTTGCTGGCCTCCGACACCTGCTACCACACGGCCTCGGTGTTTGACCCGATGTCTGCGCGCATCGCCGCCGATCTCGGTTTTGAAGTGGGCATTCTCGGCGGTTCCGTGGCTTCGTTGCAGGTCCTCGGCGCCCCGGACTTTGCCCTGATCACCCTCAGCGAGTTCGCCGAACAAGCCACCCGAATCGGCCGCGTTGCCCAGTTGCCAGTGATCGCCGATGCCGACCACGGCTACGGCAACGCCCTCAATGTGATGCGGACCATTGTTGAACTGGAACGCGCCGGCGTCGCCGCCCTGACCATCGAAGACACCCTGCTGCCGGCGCAATTCGGCCGCAAATCCACCGACCTGATCACCGTCGCCGAAGGCGTCGGCAAGATCCGCGCGGCGCTGGAAGCCCGGGTCGACACGGAAATGGCCATCATCGCCCGCACCAACGCCGGCATCCTGCCGAACCAGGAAATCATCAGCCGCACCCGCCAATATCAGGCGGCGGGCGCCGATGGCATCTGCATGGTCGGCGTACAGGATTTCGATCAGCTCGAGCAGATCGCCGAACACCTGACCGTGCCGCTGATGCTGGTGACCTACGGCAACCCGGCGCTGCGCGACGACAAACGCCTGGCCGAGCTGGGTGTGCGCGTCACTATCGACGGGCATGGCGCTTACTTTGCGGCGATCAAAGCGACCTACGACAGCCTGCGCGAACAGCGGCAGATCTTTACCCAGGCCGCGGACCTCAGCGCGACGGAATTGACCCACACTTACACCCAGCCGGAGGAATACATTCTCTGGGCCAAGGAGTACATGAGCGTCAAGGAGTGATGCCCGAAACAAAAGCCCCTCACCCTGGCCCTCTCCCAGAGGGAGAGGGAACTGATTGGGGGATGTTCTGGATTTGCGCCGACGTGTGACACTGCACTAATGATCGTTCCCACGCGCAGCAAAGGAATGCAGCCCGGGACGCTCTGCGTCCCAGCCAAAGCCGAACGCGGAGCGTCCGTAGAGGCATTCCCACGCAGAGCGTGGGAACGATCGCCCTTCACCGCGGCTTGGCCAACTCCATGATCATCCGCGACAACAGATAAATCCGCGGCGCCACGCTCGCCACTTCGGCGTATTCCTCCGGCGTATGGATATTGCCGCCAACAATGCCGAAGCCATCCAGCGTCGGCGTGCCGACCCCGGCCGACAAACTCGCATCCGCCGCGCCCCCACTGCCCTCTTCTGTCAGTTTGCGGCCGATCTCGCCGTAGATGCCTTGGGCCATGGCCATCAGGCGATCCGACTCGGGCGTCTGCGGCATTGGTGGCAAGCCACGTTGCAAGGAGGTCTTCACTTCGGTTTCAGCAATCAGCTTGTCCTGGGAAACCCGCGCCAGGTCTTTTTCGATCCGGTCGAACTCTTCGGGCACCGCCGCGCGCACGTCAGCCTTGGCGGTGGCTTGATCGGGAATCACGTTGGTGCGATCGCCGGCCTTGAGCACGGTGAAGTTGATGGTGGTTTTCTTCTGTTCATCGCCGAGCTTGCCCAATTGAAGAATCTGGTGCGCTGCTTCCATGGCGGCGTTGCGCCCCAGTTCTGGCGCGACACCGGCGTGCGCGGCTTTGCCCTTGACCTCGACCAGCGCCGTCGCGCTGCCCTTGCGCCACACCACCAGGCCATCGGCCGGGCGGCCCGGCTCGAGGTTGAGGGTCACGTCGTGCTGTTTGGCGGTTTTCTTGATCAGGTCGGTGGCGACGTCCGAACCGGTTTCTTCGCTGGCGTCGAGCAGAAAGGTGATTTGCGCGTAGTCCTTGAAATCAAGGTTCTTCAGCACCTTCAGGGCATAAATCCCGGCGACGATACCGCCCTTGTCATCCATCACCCCCGGCCCGTAGGCGCGGCCATCCTTGATGTGAAACGGCCGCTCGGCCGCCGAGCCTTCCTTGAAAACGGTATCCATGTGCGCCATCAGCAGGATCTTCGCCTTGCCGGTGCCTTTCAGCGTGGCCAGTACATGGTTGGATTTATCCGGCGTATTCGGCACCAACTCGATCGTCGCGCCGAGCTTTTTCAGCTCGTCGATGGCAATCTCGCTGACTTGCTTGAGGCCAGGTTCGTAACCGGAACCGGAGTCGATATTGACCAGCCGCTCGAGCAGCTTCAGGGCTGCGGGCTGGTACTGCTCGGCATCGGCGAGCACTTGTTTGTGCGGTTCGGCGAAGGCGCCGGTGGCGGCGAGGGTCAGAGACAGGCCGAGGCTGGCGGCCAACAGGGAGCGAGGAAATGAGAACGTCATGAAGCGGTCCTTGTTTCGCGTACGGGGCCTTTAACCGTACCCGACATCGGCGCGAGGCTCTACACCGGATGCGACACTGATCTAACCAACGCCACAACCCCGCTGTAGGAGCGAGCCTGCTCGCGATGGCGTTGTGTCAGTCGACATCGATACCAGCTGACACGACGCCATCGCGAGCAGGCTCCCTCCTACAAGGGATTTGTTGCACGCATTCAGACCGAATCGAGCACCGCCTGTCGAGGCTGCTCGTCGCAATTGCAGATCACCCGATTGCGCCCGCTCGCCTTGGCTTCGTACAACGCCTGATCGGCCTCATTGAGCCAGCGCATGGCGTCGGCATGCGTTGGATCGTAGGCCGCCAGGCCGATGCTCAAACTGACTTCAAGCGCCGGATTCTGCTCGTAGCCCAGCGTCGCGAAACGCTCGCGCAACGCCTCCATGGCCTGGGCGGCGTTGAACAGTGGCAGTTCGGGCAGGATCACGCAGAATTCATCGCCGCCGTAGCGCCCGGCCACATCCGTCGCGCGCAGGTTGTGCTTGAGCAATTTGCTCAACTGGCGCAACACGATATCGCCCGCGACATGACCATAGGTGTCGTTGATCGTCTTGAAGTGATCGATGTCGATCAACGCAATCGCCGCGCCCTGCTGCTGGCGTCTGCAACGTTGAAACGCAATCTCCAGTTGATCCTTCCAGGCGCCATGATTGAGCAGCCCGGTGAGACTGTCGGTGCGGCTCAGGGCAAGCAGTTCACGTTTATGTCGGCCAAGGTTGTAGGCCTGACGAAAGCAGATCCAGCCCAGTGCCAGCGGGTATAGCAGCAATAACGGGAAACAGGCATACATCTGTGCAGGCGAAGTTTGCGGGACGAATGCCGGGGCAAACACCGCCAGGCCGACGAACACCCCTAGCAATTGCGCCGCAGAGCCTGCCATCAGAAAGCGTGCACCGCCGATCGCGACGTTGTTCATCGCCATCATTGAAATGGTCACCGCCGTGGGCAATGGATTGAAATGCATGGCGGCGACCCAGAAGCCACCGAAAAAGGCATCGATCAACAGATTCCGATGTTCAGCGTGATAGGGAACGCTGGAGCGGCGTGCCCATTGAAACGCCAGGTGCGGCCAGACCAGGCCGTTGAACAGCATCAATGCCCAGACCCACAGCGGCGGATCCAGCGCATACATCGCCACGGACACACACAGCAGCCCAAGCAACAGCCCGAGGATTCGCGACGTATAAAGCCTCCTGGCTAATGAAAGTCCCTTTCCTCCGGCATTTCCCATAAGGACCTCGACCCCGCACTCCGCTGTGCGGACGTGATGGGAGTCTATCAGGGCGACGTTAAATAGCCATCACCGGCCAGCGGGCTGAATAGCGCGATATCAGGACCGCGCACAGGACAAATATTTGGCTATACATGAAAGGAGCAAAATGGAAAAACAACTATAAGAAGGAGGCCCATGCGCACCTACCAAGTATTGATCATCGGCAGCGGTTTCGGCGGCCAGTGTGCGGCGGTCAACCTGCTCAAGGCCGGGATCGACGATTTTCGCCTGCTGGAGAGACGGGGCTTTTTCGGCGGCACCTGGTGCCAGAACACCTACCCCGGCGCCGCAGTGGACGTGCCGTCGCCGCTGTATTCACTGTCGTTCGCGCCTTACCGCTGGTCGCAGATGTTCGCCGGCCAAGCCGAGCTGCAGCGCTATACCAAGCACGTCATCGAGCAGTTCGGTTTGCGCGACCGCGTCGAGCTGGAAGCCAATGTCGAACGTGTCGAATGGGACGAGTCGGAAAAACGCTGGGCCGTGCATACCAGCCGCAAAGGCCTCTTCCATGCACAATTTCTGATCAACGCCAGCGGACCGCTAAGCCAACCGGTGATCCCGGACTTCCCCGGCCGGGATCGCTTTCAAGGCAAGACTTTTCATACAAACAACTGGGACCACAGCTACGACTATCGCGGTAAACGCGTGGCCATCGTTGGCAGTGGCGCCAGCGCGGTCCAGGTGATTCCGACGATTGCCCCGCAAGTCGAACATTTGCACGTATTCCAGCGCACACCACATTGGGTGTTGCCGCGCGCCGATCGCCCATTCGGCCCCGTACAACGCTGGCTGCTGGGTCGCAAACCCGCCTACAAACTGCTGCGCTGGCTGATCTACTGGCAGTTCGAAACCCGTGTCATCGCTTTCAAATACTCGAAACCGGCGATCCATATGGTGCAGCAGCACGCTCTGCGCTTTCTCAAGCGTCAGGTACCGGACCCAATCTTGCGGGAAAAACTCGTCCCGGACTTCACCATCGGCTGCAAACGCGTGCTGGTCTCAAGCACTTACTACCCGACATTGAGCCGCCCGAACGTCACATTGCATAGCCGCGAACAAGGCATCGCCTCTATCGACGAAACCGGGATCAACACGCAGGACGGCCAACACATCGAGGTTGATCTGATCGTCTGGTCGACCGGTTACGACGCCACCGACGGGGTGATTTCCTACCCGGTCAGCGGAAAAAACGCCGTGCAGCTCAGCGATGTCTGGGCCGAATATCCGCGCGCCTATCTGGGCACCAGCCTGCCGGACTTCCCCAACCTGTTTATCGTCACCGGGCCGAACACCGGCATTGGCCACACCTCGGCGCTGTTCATTATCGAGTCGCAGATGAACTACATCATCGATTGCATCCGCACCGTGCGCGATCAAGGCTTGCGCAGCATCGAAGTTCGCCGCGACGCGGAACGTACCTACACTGCAATGATCCACCGGGAAATGCAGCGCACGGTGTGGAAGTCCGGTGGTTGCCACAGTTGGTATCAAAGCCAGAGCGGTCATGTGATCGCCATGTTTCCCGGCTTCAGTTTCAGCTATTACCGTTTGACCCGGGCGCTGAAACCCGCCGACCACATTTTGTCCTGAACACGTAAAAGGAAGACGTCGATGCTTTTGCTGCTTGTCGCCCTCGCGGTTTTCGTGGCCTGGAGCTGGTTGAGTTATCCGGCGGTCGGGCACTGGCTGTACGACCTGAGCATGGCCATCGAGGCCAGGTTGTACAAGTTGCACAAGATCGAAGTGCCGATTGCCGAGATGACGGTGTCGACCTGGCAGGGCGGGCCGTATGAAGCGGCCAGTGCGATCCTGATGCTGCACGGTTTCAGCGCCGACAAGAATCTGTGGCTGCGCTTCTCCCGGCATTTTGTGCGGCAGTATCGGGTGATCATTCCGGACTTGCCCGGCCATGGTGAAACCGGCTTCAAGGCCGGTGGCGGTTTTGACATTCCGCTGCAGGCCAAGCGCATGATCCAGTTGCTCGATGTCTGCGGCGTGGAAAAAGTGCATGTGATCGGCAATTCGATGGGCGGCTACCTTGCGGCGTGGCTGACGGCAACCTATCCCGAGCGCATCGCCTCGCTGGCGCTGATCGATCCGGCGGGCGTCACCGCGCCCGAGGCCAGCGACATGGAGCGGCATCTGGCGCGCGGGCACAATCCGTTTCTGGTCAATTCGCGCGAAGAGTTTCGCTATCTGTATGCAATGACCATGGCCTCACCGCCCTGGGTGCCGAAAGTGGTGCTCGACGCCATCGCCCAGCGCTACGTGCAGCAACGCGATGAACTGGAAGAAATTTTCCGCGACTTCCGCGCCAGCCCGCCGATGGAGCCGAAGTTGGCCGAAATCCGCTGCCCGGCGTTGTTGCTGTGGGGGCGCAAGGATCGCCTGATCGACGTGAGCAGCGTGCCGGTCTGGAGCAAGGGCATCGCCAATTTGCGCGTGGACGTCTGGGACCACGTCGGGCACATGCCGATGGTCGAGCAGCCGACGAACAGCGCACGCCTGTATCAGACGTTTCTCGAAAGCCAGCGATGACAACTTCCCCTGATTGTCCTGGTCCTGATCGTTCCCACGCTCTGCGTGGGAATGCAGCCCGTGACGCTCCGCGTCACTGGACGCAGAGCGTCCCCAGAGGCATTCCCACGCGGGAGCGTGGGAACGATCAGCGGCGGGGCCTGGAGCTGAGATGAACATTCTCTACGACGAGCGCCTCGACGGCCCGCTGCCGCAGGTGAACAAGGCCGAACTGCTCAAGGCACTGCAACGGGCCGTGCCTGATCTCGACCTGCTGTGGCGCGAGGAGGAACTGAAACCTTACGAATGCGACGGCCTCTCCGCCTACCGCACCACGCCAATGCTGGTCGCCCTGCCCCGGCGTCTCGATCAGGTGCAGAGCCTGCTGAAACTTTGCCACGCACAGAACGTCCCGGTGGTCGCGCGTGGTGCCGGCACCGGTTTGTCCGGCGGCGCCTTGCCGCTGGAACAGGGCGTGCTGCTGGTGATGGCGCGGTTCAACAATATTCTGCAGATCGACCCCGCCGCCCGCACCGCGCGGGTTCAGCCGGGGGTACGCAACCTGGCGATCTCTCAGGCGGCGGCGCCGTTTGGCCTGTACTACGCGCCGGATCCGTCCTCGCAAATCGCCTGTTCGATTGGCGGCAATGTCGCCGAAAACGCCGGGGGCGTGCATTGCCTCAAGTACGGCCTGACCGTGCACAACTTGCTGAAAATCGAAGTGCTGACCATCGAAGGCGAACGCCTGACCCTGGGCTCCGAGGCCCTGGATTCGGCAGGTTTCGATTTGCTCGCGCTGTTCACCGGCTCCGAAGGCCTGCTGGGGATCATCACCGAAGTCACGGTCAAGTTGCTGCCCAGACCGCAAGTGGCGAAAGTCCTGCTGGCGAGTTTCGATTCGGTGGAAAAGGCCGGCCGCGCGGTGGCCGAAATCATCGCTGCCGGAATCATTCCCGGTGGCCTGGAAATGATGGACAACCTGGCCCTCCGCGCCGCCGAAGACTTCATCCACGCCGGTTACCCGGTCGATGCCGAGGCCATTCTGCTGTGCGAACTCGATGGCGTCGAAGCCGATGTGCATGACGATTGCCAGCGTGTACGCGAGGTCATGCTTGCCGCGGGTGCGACTGAAGTGCGTCAGGCGCAAGACGAAGCCGAGCGCGTGCGTTTCTGGGCCGGTCGCAAGAATGCCTTCCCGGCGATTGGCCGTTTGTCGCCGGACTATTACTGCATGGACGGCACCATCCCGCGCCGCGAATTGCCCGGTGTCCTGCAAGGTATCGCCAGACTCAGCGAAGAGTACGGTTTGCGTGTCGCCAACGTATTCCATGCCGGCGACGGCAACATGCACCCGCTGATCCTGTTCGACGCCAATCAACCGGGCGAACTGCAGCGCGCCGAAGCCTTGGGCGGCAAGATCCTTGAACTGTGCGTGCAAGTCGGTGGCAGCATTACCGGCGAGCACGGTGTCGGCCGCGAGAAAATCAATCAGATGTGTGCGCAATTCAACAATGACGAACTGCGCCTGTTCCATGCAGTAAAAGCGGCGTTCGATCCCAAAGGCCTACTCAACCCCGGCAAGAACATCCCGACCCTGCACCGCTGCGCCGAATTTGGCGCCATGCACATTCACGCCGGGCAACTGCCCTTCCCCGAGCTGGAGCGTTTCTGATGGCCGATTTCGACGGCGCCAGCGCCCTGCTCGAGCAGGTCAACGCCGCGCGCGCCAACCGCACACCGTTGAAAATCCAGGGAGGTAACAGCAAGGCATTTCTCGGCCGCGAGGTGGCGGGCGAAATACTCGACACGCGTGCCCACTGCGGCATCGTGCGCTACGAACCGACCGAACTGGTGATCACCGCGCGTGCGGGGACGCCGTTATCGGAGTTGTTGGCGGCGCTGGATAACGCCGGGCAAATGCTGCCGTGCGAACCACCATCGTTCGCCGACAGCGCCACCGTCGGTGGCATGATCGCCACAGGTTTATCGGGCCCGCGCCGGCCGTGGTCAGGCTCGGTACGCGACTTCGTACTCGGTACGCGGGTCATCACCGGCCTCGGTCAGCACTTGCGTTTTGGCGGCGAAGTGATGAAAAACGTCGCCGGCTACGACCTGTCACGGCTGCTGGCCGGCAGTTTTGGTTGCCTTGGCGTGCTCACCGAAGTCTCGCTGAAGGTCCTGCCCAAACCGCGTCAATGCCTGAGCATTCGCCTGGATATTGACTGTGCTCGTGCCTTGGTCAAACTCGCCGAGTGGGGTCAGCAACCGCTGCCGATCAGTGCGGCGTGTCACGATGGCCAGAGTCTGTATCTGCGCCTTGAGGGTGGCGAGGGTTCGGTAACTGCGGCGCATCAACGCCTCGGTGGCGAGCTGTTGGACTCGATTTTCTGGCGTGACCTGAACGAGCATCGCCTGGCCTTTTTCGATGAGGGCCTGCCGTTGTGGCGTCTGTCGCTACCGAACAATCTCGGCCCGCTGGAGCTGCCCGGCGAGCAATTGATCGACTGGGGCGGTGCGCAACGCTGGCTGAAATCTGCCAGCGCGGAAATTCACACCTTGGCCCAATCGCTGGGCGGCCATGCCACCTGTTTCAGCCACGGTGTCAGTGACACACCGTTCCAGCCGTTGGCGCCGACGCTGTTGCGCTATCACCGCCAGCTCAAGGCGCAACTCGATCCGCAAGGGCTGTTCAATCCCGGGCGGATGTACGCGGAGTTCTAGCCATGCAAACCACTCTGAGCGAGAAAGCGCGACAGCTGCCCCGAGCCGCCGAGGCGGAAAAGATTCTGCGCACCTGCGTACATTGCGGCTTTTGCAACGCGACCTGTCCGACTTATCAACTGCTCGGCGATGAACTCGACGGACCGCGCGGGCGGATTTATCTGATCAAGCAAGTGCTCGAAGGCGCGCCGGCGACTGCACAAACGCAATTGCATCTGGACCGCTGCCTGTCCTGCCGCAATTGCGAAACCACCTGCCCGTCCGGCGTTGACTATCACAACCTGCTCGACATCGGCCGTGCGGTGGTCGATCAGGCCGTGCCGCGCCCGCCGGCTCAGCGGCTGTTGCGTGAGGGCTTGCGGGCCTTGGCGCCGAATCCACGCGTGTTCAAAAGCCTGCTGCGGGTAGGCGCGACGTTTCGCCCGTTGTTGCCGCGCTTGCTGGAAAGCAAACTGCCGCATCCTGTGTCAGTCACTAATTTGCGCCCGGCCCCAAGGCATGCGCGCCGCGTGTTGCTGCTTGAAGGTTGCGTACAACCGGGATTGTCGCCGAACACCAATGATGCAACGGCGCGGGTGCTGGATCGACTCGGCATCAGCGTTATTCCGGTTGCGGAGGCCGGATGTTGCGGCGCGCTGGATTATCACCTCGATGCCCAGGCCAAAGGCCTTGATCGCGCCCGGCAAAATATCGATGCGTGGTGGCCGCATCTGCAGAACGGCGCCGAAGCGATCGTGCAAACCGCCAGCGGCTGCGGCGCGTTCATCAAGGATTACGGGCACTTGCTGGCGGACGATCCGGCTTATGCGGCCAAGGCGCGGCAGATCAGCGAGCGGACGCTGGATCTGGTGCAGATCCTCGCGCAGGAACCGCTGGAACAGGTGTGCGCCGCCAGTGAACAACGAATCGCCGTGCATTGCCCATGCACCTTGCAGCACGCGCTGAAACTCGGCGGCGCGGTGGAGTCGGTGTTGACCCGTCTCGGATTCAATCTCACCGCCGTACCGGACGGCCATTTGTGTTGCGGCTCGGCGGGCACCTATTCGCTGACGCAACCCGTGCTGGCCCGGCAACTGCGCGACAACCGTCTCAACGCGCTGGAGAGCGGCCGGCCGCAATTGATCGTCACTTCCAACGTCGGCTGCCAGAGCCATCTGGCCAGCGCCGGTCGTACCCGCGTGTTGCACTGGATCGAACTGGTGGATCAGTCGTTGGCAGAATGAAGTTCGTAGGATTCTTCGTTTGCCCGCGTAGGTGAAGGCTGCGATCTTTTCTGCTATCCATTCCGTGACCTGGCAGGAATTTCATGACCGTGCAGCCGTTTGTCAGCCCCGACCTGATCCGCCAACGCTTCTCCAAAGCGATGTCCGACATGTACCGCGAAGAAGTGCCGCTGTACGGTGCGCTGATGCAATTGGTGGAGCAGACCAACCGCGATGTGCTGGCTAATCAACCCGACATAGCCCGGCAACTGCACAGCACCGGAGAATTCGAACGACTGGACATGGAACGCCACGGCGCCATCCGCGTCGGCACCGCCACCGAACTGGCCACCCTCGCCCGCCTGTTTGCGGTGATGGGCATGCAGCCGGTGGGCTATTACGACCTGACGCCGGCGGGTGTTCCGGTGCATTCGACGGCGTTTCGCGCAGTGCATGAAGACGCCTTACAGCTCAGCCCGTTTCGCGTGTTCACCTCGCTACTGCGCCTGGAGCTGATTGAAGATCCCGACGTGCGCGCCTTTGCCGAATCGGTGCTGGCTCGGCGTTCAATTTTTACCCCGCAAGCATTGCGCCTGATCGCCCAGGCTGAAACCGCGGGCGGGCTGAATGAAAGCGAGGCCGAGGCATTCGTCCTACAGGCACTGGAAACCTTTCGCTGGCACCACAGCGCCACCGTCACCGCCGCGCAATACCAGACGCTGAGCGCGCAGCACCGTTTGATCGCCGACGTGGTCGCCTTCAAAGGTCCGCACATCAACCACTTGACCCCGCGTACGCTGGATATCGATAGCGTGCAGGAGCAAATGCCCAAGCATGGCATCACGCCCAAAGCAGTGATTGAAGGCCCACCGCGCCGGCAATGTCCGATCCTGCTGCGCCAGACCAGTTTCAAGGCACTGGACGAGCCGATCGCCTTCATCGATCAGCAGCAGACTCGCGGCAGTCACAGCGCGCGCTTCGGCGAAATCGAACAACGCGGCGCCGCACTGACGCCCAAGGGCCGCGCGCTGTATGACCGCTTGCTGAATGCGGCGCGGGATGAACTGGGCGAATTCCCCAATGAAAGCAATGCCGCACGCTACAACGCGTTGATGACTCAACACTTTGGCGAATTTCCTGACAGCGTCGAGGGCATGCGCGAACAAGGGCTGGCGTATTTTCGTTATTTCGCTACGGAAAAAGGCAGGGCGGCCAGCGGACTCGGCGAATCTTCGCTGGAGGATTTGTTGCGCGAGGACTATGTGAAAGCTGAACCACTGGTGTACGAAGATTTCCTGCCGGTGAGTGCGGCGGGGATTTTTCAGTCAAACCTCGGGGATGCCGCGCAGACGCACTATGGCGAGCATTCCAACCGCCAGGCGTTCGAACAAGCGCTCGGACGCGCGACCATTGACGAGTTGGGCTTGTATGCCGAGACGCAAAAGCGGTCGATCGATGAATGCGCTGCGGTATTGCGGATTAAATTCCGCTGATTCCGGGGAACCCACAAATCCCCTGTAGGAGCGAGCCTGCTCGCGATAGCGGTGTATCAGCCACCAAGGATTTGCCTGAACCGACGCCATCGCGAGCAGGCTCACTCCTACAGGTTTTGTGGTGGATTAATGCTCCGCGGCAACGCGCATGTCGACGGGCAGCGCGATACCCGCAAATTAAGCTTCGCCTAAGCTTCCCTCGCTAGCATCGCGCCTCATGAACCCTGTCGTCATGAGCCGTGAATGAATTCTTCCGAGATGCAAGCCTTCGATTTCTCCAGCCAGCCGCCAGCGAACTTCAGCCTGGTCCTGGTCAATTACAAAACCGCTGACATTACCCGGATGTGCCTCGAACTGCTGCGTGAGCACGTTCATGCGCAGCGCATTCCGGTGTGGGTGGTGGATAACGATTCGGCGGATGCCAGCCTCGATTACTTGCGGTCGCTGGATTGGATCAATTTGATCGAGCGTCCGTCGCCGGGCAAGGAAGCGGGACATATTGCCCACGGCAAGGCGCTGGATCTGGCCTTGGCCAAAGTTGAAACCGATTATCTGTTTTTGCTGCATACGGACACTTTTGTCTACGACAAGGAAGTGTTTGCGATGATGATGCGCGAATGCGTCAAGTCGCCGGACATGGCGGCGGTGGGTTGTGTCGAACAACTCAACCGCGGATTACTGCGCGATACGTGGCGGTTAACTTCGCGATTCTGCAAGCACCATGTTCGTCGAGCGAAACTGCATCTTGGCATGCGCTCGAAACAGCCGCGGCCTTATAAAGAAACGCATTTGAAAAGTTTCTGCACACTGTGGAATGCGCGTCTGATGAAATCGCTGGGCCTGCACTTCTGTATGGACGATCAAGTTCCCGGTTATGCCCTGCAAGATCGCATGAGCGGTTTGGGCTATGGCATCAAGTTCCTCTCACCGCGCAAGATCTTCAGTTATCTGGATCACATCCAGGCCGGCACCGTCGCTGCGGCAGGCATTTACGGGGATAACCACCGGCGGACGAAGATGTACCAGGCCACGCTGAGGCGCCTCCAGGTACAACAAGGCAAAACAGACATGCACGCCTCGGCGTAACGCGAAGCAACAAAAAAGGGCGACTTTTCAGTCGCCCTTTTTGTAGCGGAAAATTGTATACATCGATCAAAACAGGTGTTCGCCCAGTGTAATGGCCTGGCAATCCATGCACCGGTAAAGAGCCCTGACACTGGGCGAACCGGGAGGATTTTAATTGAAGTTGGCGGATATGTCGTCAGGCTGGAACATGAAATTTTTGTACTGGGAAGTTAAAAAGTGTGTCTCGTCGATATTTACCGGGAAACTTCCTACGGCAGTTTTTATATGATTGTTCTCATACACAAAGCTGTACAAGAACAATCATCTTGTAGAGTTAATACTCAAGTATCGTGCTGACTGGTCACTTTCAGGATATCGGTGTAAGTGACAATAACGCTCTGCCCCACTTTCAAATCCTTGAGCTTGGCTTGAATCTCCGGCTTCTTCACATCAAGCGTCTTCGATTGTCCGGACGGGTTCTGGAGCGTGACCTGATTGGACTTCAAATCAATTTTGCTGATTTTCAACTGCACCTGTACCTGCCGGTAAGCCTCGCCACCGGGGTTGTCGCTGCCCGGCGCCTTGCGCAATTCGCCGGTGCGCTCGGTGGTGCCCGGCAGACCTTTATCCACATCGGTATCCAGATAAGCGGCAACAGAACGCTGCACCTCGATCTTCACTAGATCGCCGGCCTTGAGATTGGCCAGGTTCTTCGCTTTGTCGCTGAGCTGAACGTGGACTTTCGCGCCTTCCGGCCCCTCCAGCACCACCTGATGATTGGCCGGATCAACCGCCAGCACTTTGGTAGTGACGACATCCGCTTCAACCGTGGCGGACAACGGAATATCGGCAGCCCAGGCGCCGAAACTGGTGGCAGAAAGGAGCGTTGCGAGCGTGATGGCCTTGGCCAGTGCGTCGAGCTTCATATGCATGACTTTCCCTGTTATGAAATGGCGACGCCCGCCGCCGAAGCGACTTCAGCAGCGGGCGTGCCAGTGAGCATAGACGCTGTTCAGGGCTTGACTTGCGTTTGTGGCCCTCGCGTGTGCGGCTTTGCAGTCTCCTGAGCGGTCGATTCGCCGCTCGGTGTGCCTTTGCTGCCCTGTCGCTGCTTGGGATCGGTCGGCCGCAGAGCATCATTGTCACGCTCGGTTTCACCGGCCGGGCGCGGTTCATCGGGATTGTCGTTCTGGCTGACAGTAGTGTTCATGGGGCGAATCCTCAAGCTTCGGGGTCGTCGAGTTCGCGGGCGACGTTGACCGCGGGTGAGTCCTTGTGCAGATCATCGGCCTTGGCGCGCATGAGCTGCCACTGTTCAAGATCGATTGCGCCCTGGCCGAGCAAATCGTCGGCGATGCGCTGCAGATCGAGATAGTGAGCGTCGGGGGAGTTTTGCCAATAGGACTGATCGTCGTACAGGCGTTGCCAGGTATTGAGGTCTGGGGATTGCAAGTCGTCGCTCATGGTGAGTCCGGAAATTCGCGGGTTTCTGGGTAGAGCGGCGGGTGGCGGAGAGAGTTCCGGACGGTTTGCCCAGCGGTAGAACGCGGACAGGGATTGCTGGGTGAGGCTTGAAACAGCCAGAAAAATCAAAAGCCCCTCACCCTAGCCCTCCCGAAACGTCTGACCGCCCGTAGGGAGAGGGGGACTGACCGCGTTGATTGGCAGACATACGCCAACATGCAATACCGAGTCGAATGCAAATTTCAAAACCAACCAAAACCGGCCCCCTCTCCCTCGGGAGAGGGCTGGGGTGAGGGGCGAATCCACCGCAAACCCCAAGCCAAACACCCGCTTCTCACCACTCAACAATGAGCGTTAGCTCGAGTGCTCTTGATCTTGATCTTGCGTCACCGGCGACATCGGAAGGCTGAGTGGAGGGATTGATCCGGGCGTGGGAGCGCAGCGACCGTCTGGCGCAGCCAGACACAGCGGAAGGAGGTGCAGCGAAGCAAACCGTAGCCGCTGCGCCCGGATCGATCCCGGAGCGAAGGGACCCGAGCCTGCGAGGGCCGAACGCAGGAGCAAGCGTTTTTTGCTTACTTTTTTTGGCGTCTGAAAAAAGTGAGTCGCCGTCAGGCGAAACCGCCAGCCGCAGCACCCGAAGCAACGGATATGTACACAAAAAATAGAAAACCAGCGCCTGAAAGAAAGCCATCGCCAGCAGGCTGGCTCCCACAAGGGTATCTATCGCGCCGTCCACGAAAAACCGGGACAACTCAATACCCGGTCATCTCTAGATATCCCCGCCCCGCATGACTCCCCCAATCCCCACCGGCCCTTCCCAATAAGGAATACGCAAATCCATCCACGCGTCACGATTAAGCGCATCGACGCTGATGTCGAGGCGCTTGTCAGGAATACGGACCCACCACTTCACCGGCATCGACCGCCCAGCAACCTCAGCCGTGTCCTGCGGCACAAGACTGATCTGCTCACTGCGCAACGTCTGAATCTGCCCATCCGCAGCAATCCACGTACCCGTCAGATAAGCCGCCCCCTCCTTCTGCCGCATCCGGTAAAGCATCACATGCTCACCACTGTCCAGATGCAGGGAAAACCAGTCCCAACCGGTCTGATTGGCGGTCAGCGGCTGGCTGCTCCATTCCCGGTCCAGCCACGCTGGCCCGCTGACCGTGTAAGTCTGACCATCAATCTGCAGCGTCCCGCTGGCCTGAAAAAACGGCTGGCTGTAGTAATACGACGCCTGACCCTGCTCGGACTTCTGGCTGAAACCCTTGTCGCCCTGCAACACCAGCGGCCGACTGGACGTCAGCCGCAGGTCATAAGCGAAGTTTTTATCGCGAGCGCGCAGCTGCATGTCGCTCAACGGGTCCGCCGCCTTGCCGGCAAACATCCAGTCATCGATCCATGCCTCGAACGGCGCCAGGCGCACACCCGCCTGCCCGACGCCACCGCGTGCGTAGCGCTCGGCGGCGTGATGCACCGTGCTCGACGTCACGGCTGCATGCCCCAGCCACACCGTCTGGTTGCCCCACCCTGGCTGCTCCGCCTCGGGTTTCAAGGCGCTGCGAAACAAGGTCCATTGCACGCCGAAATCGTTGCCTTGCTGATCCTTGAGATTCGCCGTGACGTACCACCATTCGATGCGAAAGCCATCATGCGCGCCGTGATCCGCCGGAAAACTGAACACCCGCCCCGGCACCACCGGGGTGAACGCCTGCGCCTGCGCGCCCATACCGGCAAAGCCCTTCTGTTGCGGTACGGACTGATCGCAAGCTGTCAGCAACAGCGCGGCCAGCAGCGCGGCCAGCAGCGCGACGAGCTTAATCCTCATGGGCAAAGGTCCTCAGCAGATCCGCCGGTTGCGTACGGTACAGCGAATACAGCGGCCACGCCGAAGCAAGCAAGGTCGCCAGCAACGCCAGCCCCATCAGTTGCAGCAGTTGCCACGGGAACACGCGCAACGGCAGGCGCCAGCCGAACGCCTGGACGTTGATCACCGCATCGAGGCACCACGCCAGGGCAATGCCCAGCGGCAACGCCAATATCAGCGTCAACACCGCCAGCAGCCAGGTCTGGCCGAGGTTGAGCAGCATCAGTTGCCGCCGCGTTACGCCCAGCGCCCACAGCGGCGCGAGCTGGCCGAGACGGCTTTGGCTCTGCGTCAGCAGGCTGATGAACAACGCGACGCCCGCGACCGCCAGGGTCAGGCTGTTCAACGCCGCCGTCGCAGCGAAGGTGCGTTCGAAGACCTGTAGCGACCAGCCTTTAAGCCGCGCCTGATCAATGATGCGGCTGTCGTCCAGTTGAAAACGTGTCTGCAAGGCGTTCAGGAACGCCGGAATGTGCTGCGGGTCGATGCGCAAGTTGAAACGGTTCGGCGTCAGTTGCGGCCAGCCACGCAGCAGGTGATTGCTGTTGACCAGCAAGTGGCCCTTGGGATTGCCGTAATCGGCGTAGATACCAACGATGCGCGGCGACCATGTGCCATTTGGCGCGGGAATCGTCAGCCGATCGCCCGCGCGCACCTTGAGCCGGCGCGCCAGTTGCTCGCTGAGCATCACCGCATCGTCTGTCGCCAGATGCGCCCACGGGTCGCTGCCGTTGCTTTCGAGCAGCGGCCAATGCTGGCGATAATGCGGATGATCGACGATGCCGAACAGCTCCGCCGGCCAGCCTTGCAGGGTCACCGTGACCTCCCAGTTGGGCAGCACCGCGCGGACATTCGGCTGCTGCTTGAGCCAACTGTACATTTCCCGCGACTGGGCCGGATTGCTCGGGTTGATGTACAGCTCGGCGCTCAGGCGTTGTTCGAGCCAGTCGTTGAAGGTCTGGCGAAACCCGGCGGTCATGCTGCCCGCGCCGATGTTGGCGGCGAGCGCCAGCAGCAGCGCCATCAGCGCCAGACTCAGCGCCGGCAATTGCTGCCGACAATCGGCGAGAAACCACTGCCCCAACACCGAACGGCTGCGCCCCAGCAACGGCTTCAAAAGCGCGCTGAGCAACACCGGCAAGGCCAGCGCCGCGCCGAGCAGCAGCCCGGCCATCAAGACGAAGCCGCTGCTCAAACTGTCGCCCCAGATCAGCGCCGCCAGTGCAATCACCAGCAACCCCGCCGCCAACCAACCCTGCCGACGCAACCAGCGGGAATATTGCTCGTGCCAGGCCTGCGGATCGGCGACCGCCAGCAACGGTAGACGCGCCGCCCGCAACAGGCTGCTGGCGCCGGCGAGCAAGGCGCCGAGCAGACTCAACCCGATGCCGCTGAACCACCACCAAGGACTCAAACGCAACTGCCCCGCCACTTCCGCGCCATACAAACCGCGCAGGCTGGCGGCGACATCCGGCAGCAACACACTGGCCAGCCAGTAACCGCTGATCACGCCAAATACGCCGCCGAGCAGCGCCAGCACGCCGAGTTCGACGATCAGACAAGTAATCAGCATCCGCGCACTGACGCCGCAAGCGCGCAACGTACGCAACAGGCCACGGCGCTGTTCCAGCGCCAGGCCAATCGCCGCGTGAACGATGAACAAACCGACCACGAACGACAGAAAGCCCAACGCATCGAGATTGAGGTGAAAGCTCTCGGTCAGCCGCGCGAGGTTGTTTTCTTCGCCGCTGCTTTTGAGTTGCAACTGGCCTTTCAACGAGGCCGGCAACTCGGCGTGAAAATCCTTCGGCAGCAGCATTCGCGATAGCTGCCCCGGTTGCTCCAGCACGGTTTGCGCCACGCCGATGTCCACCAGCAACACGCCGGGGGCCATGTCTTTCTGGACCACGAGCGGCGGCAGAATCTGACCGTTGACTGCCTGCGGCGTAGCGCCTTCGCGCAGTTGCAGCGCTTGCAAGGTATCGGCGGAAATCCACGTGCTGCCCGGCGGCGTGAAGAATTCGACAACCCGTTCGATCGGCATGGCCTGCCCGGCCACCGCTGAGTCAGACGGCAATGACACCGGTTCGATCCCCATCAATTGCAGGCGCTGGTCTTCGTGACCTTTGAGCAACAAACGGCTCTGCAACAGCGGCGACACCGGCCAGCCCTGGCGGCGCAAATCAACGAACCATTGCTGGGTGAACGTCGCCCCGCCCGGTGTGCTCAGGCTGGCCTGCGGTTCGCCGCCGATCAGTTGACTGGCCCGCGCATAACTGTCGCGCGCCTGGCTGTTCAACGCCTCGACGCCGGTCAGCAAGCTGGTCGCCAGCCACAACCCGGTGAGCACACTGAAAAACTGCACCGGATGACGCCGCCAATGGCTGAGCAGCGCGCGCAGCGTCTGCCGGAAAACCCTCACGTCAGGCGCCCGCTGGACAGCACCACTTGCTGCGCCAGGCGCGCCGCCACCCGTGGACTGTGGGTGACCATCAGCAACGTCGTCGGCGTGTCATCGAGCAGTTCCAGCAACAGCCGCAGCACTTCATCGCTGGTGGCTTCATCGAGGCTGCCGGTCGGTTCGTCGGCCAGCAGTAACTTGGGCTGCGACGCCAGCGCCCGGCCCAGCGCGACCCGCTGCTGCTGACCACCGGAAAGTTGTTCGGGATAACGCTTGAGCAAATCGCCCAGGCCCAGACGCTGTACCAGATGCGCCTGCCAGCGCGGCTCATGACGGCCGGCCAGCCGCGCCTGAAACGCCAGATTGTCTTCAACACGCAAACTGCCGATCAGGTTGAACTGCTGAAACACCAGACCGATTTCCGTACGCCGCCAGTTGGCCAGTTGCGCCTCGCTCATCGACTCCAGCCGATGTTCACCGCTGTGAATGCTGCCGCGATCAACCTTGTCGAGGCCGGCGACCAGATGCAGCAAAGTGCTCTTGCCGCTGCCCGATTCGCCCATCAGCGCCAGGCTGCTACCGGCCGCCAGCGACAGGTCGACACCCTGCAACACCGGCAGCGAACCTTGCGGCGTGGAGTAACTTTTGTAGACGTTGCGAACCTCGAGCATGGCTGAACCTGATCAATGAGCCTGGGCCAAGGATAGCGGCATGGACCGGTTTTGTGCGCATTGATAGAGCTCGACAGGGTTACCCCGCTTGTTATTGGCGTCGCTCGGGAAGGCCTCATCGCTTGCAGGCAAGCGCCCACATTTGATCGCATTGTTTCAGCTGGAATGCGGTCAACCTCTGAGAGCCGGCCTGCTGGCGAAGGTGGAGGTCAGGCAGATGTTTGACTCAGTCCTGAAAATCAAAAGCCCCTCACCCTAACCCTCTCCCGGAGGGAGAGGGGACTGACCGCGTTGATTGGCAGACGTACGCCAACATGCAATACCGGGTTGTACACACAACTTGAAAAGCCCAAAGATCGGCTCCCTCTCCCTCGGGAGAGGGCTGGGGTGAGGGGCAGCCACACCACCAATCCCCAACCAACCACCCGCTTCTAACCACTCAACAATGAGCGTTAGCTCGCGTGCTCTTGATCTTGCGTCACCGGCGACATCGGAAGGCTGAGTGGAGGGATTGATCCGGGCGTGGGAGCGCAGCGACCGTCTGGCGTAGCCAGACACAGCGGAAGGAGGTGCAGCGCAGCAAACCGTAGCCGCTGCGCCCGGAGCGATCCCGCAGCGAAGGAACCCGAGCCTGCGAGGGCCGGACGCAGGAGCAAAGCCTTTTGGTTCCTTTTTGGCGTCTGAAAAAGGGACTCGCCGTAAGGGCGAAACCGCCAGCTGCAACACCCGCAGCAACGGATATGTCCCCAATCAACCCCTCATAACCACGAACAATAAGGCCCACCCAAAATCACTGCCCAACCGCCACACTCGCAGGCGCCTGCCCCGGAGTGACAATGCTCCCCAGATCAATGTGCTTCCACTCAGGTTTAGCCCCCAACCGCGCATTGAACCGATAGTTGAAGGTGAAATCATCGGCGGTCGACACACTCAGCGGTTTGCCATACACCGCCTCGATCCCCGCCAGGTCATACCCCATCAACTGCAACAGCGTCGGAAAAATGTTGTAGTGGCTGGAGCGATCCTTGTTCGCCGCCAGTTGCGCCGACCAGTCCAGAGTCTTCAACCCGCTGCCGGAAATCACCACCAGCGGCACCAGCCCCTCCTCCTCCACCGGGTCGCCGCCGCAATGAGTGTTCAAGCCCGGGTTGCCCCGTTCATGCAAATCCTGGCCATGATCGGAGGTATAGATCAGCAGCGCATTGTCGAGCTTCGCCTGGGCAAACACTCGCGCAAAGAACTCGCCGACATTCCACAACACCGTGTTCTTGTAGGCGTTGCGGTACAACACCCAGTCATCCGGCTGACCGTTGAAACCGGCGCGCTCACCGGTGTCGGCGACTTCGGTGAACTGCCCGCGTGGCAAGGTCGGCCGGTACGCCATGAACGCGTCGGGGTATTTGTCATGCACCGGGAAATGCGCGCCGACCTTGTTGATCACCACCAGCTCTGGCGTGTCATCGTTGAGCAGTTCGATCAACTTCGCCGCGGCCGCCATGTCGCGGTCGCGCACGCTGGTCTGGTCGAATTGCACAAACAGATCGATGTCGGTTTTTTCGCTCGCGGTCATCAGGTTCTGCAGGTTGCCGCCGGTGCGCTGGCTGTCGATATACACCGTGCGCAGCCCGGCATTTTTCGCGTACTGCCAGATCGACGGCAGCGTGCTGTTGATGCGCATGTAATCGTTGCGAGTGCCGCCGTAGCGCAGGGTGACATTGGTGTCGGCGCTGCAATTGGCGATGGACGCGGCGTAGCCGTAATTGAAGATGTCGACCCCGGCCGGTGCCTGCTTGAGGTTGCTGTGCACGCCGAACGGCGCATTGATGTCCAGGTAATTGCCGGAAATGCTTTCGTCAATGATCAGCACGATGTCGTGGGCAACCGCAGGCGCGCTGCGCGTCAGGGTGACCGGCTCGCGCGGGCCGACGCTGTCGTGCAGCGCTTCGTAGGCAAACAGGTTGAGGTAGGCCAGCGGCGTGTACGGGATCGGCAAGCCGCGGGCGCCCTCACCCGCGCGCAGAAACAGCAATGCACTGAGCATCAGCACGCCGGCGAACGGCGCCGCCACTCTCCAAGCGTTTGGTATCACCAGCGCATGCCGTGGCTTGAGTCCGATGCCGAACAGCAGCAATAACCCGCCGAGCACGCTACGCAGGATCGCCTCGCGATATTGATACGCCGCTTCCTGAATGAAGCCGCCGGAATACACCAGCGAGACGAAATCGCTGTACCTCAGGTAGTCAGCGGTGACGCGGGTATACACATCAAAGAAAACCGCCGAAACAAACATCGTCAATGCGAATGCATGGCGGATGAGCGCCTGTCGTATATAGGCTGTTAAATACAACGCAAATGTCAGCGCCAAAAACATCGCGCCAAAAATAAGTACATTAAAACTCCACCCGATAGCATTTAACCGGTCAATGTAATAACCGGAGAAAAGCAACAGCCAGGCAATTAACAGCAGTTCTTTGGCAAATCGGAACATGGCGATACCGGTCGTACGAAACGGCTAGGAGTCAAAGGTTTGTCAGCCAGAAGCTGACACTAGCACCCGGAAATAAAAGCGCAAGAAATGACTGATAGCCGGATTTAGTGTCAAAAAAACGATGACTCAAATCTGACACAGGCGAGGCGCTACAAGCCTTTAAATTAAAGGCTTACGACCGTTTATCGCTTATTTGAAATCTGAACAAATCTGCACTAACAGAACAATTTCAAGCGCAGCAATGACTTGATGGCCAATCGCCAAAATGCACTCAAGTGTTATACCGCTGCAACATGTCATTTTGCTGACACGTTTTTCAAACGCTGCGCTATACCCCTTTAACAATCTCTTTCCGTAGTTAACTTTTTGGTTTTATCGAGGTGCGCAGATGGACGTGAGCGTATTTGGCACGGGCTATGTTGGACTTATACAAGCCGCCGCACTTGCAGATGTCGGTCATCGGGTTTTATGCATCGACATTGACCCGAACAAGATCAGACAACTGCAACAAGCGGTGCCGCCTATCAGCGAACCGGGTCTCTCCGCCACCCTGGAAGAAAACATCAAGGCCGGCCGCCTGATGTTCAGCACCCAGGCCAGCGATGCGGTGGCGCATGCCGAGCTGATTTTCATCGCCGTGGGCACCCCGGCCGACGAAGACGGTTCGGCCGATCTCAGCCACGTGCTCAACGTCTCCCGGCAGATCGCCGGTTTCATGGAGGCCGATCGCACCCTGATCATCAAGTCGACGGTGCCGGTCGGCACGGCCGATCAGGTTCTGGCCGCGGCCAACAGCGAGTTGCTGCGCCGCGGCAAGACCGGGCTAGCGGTACGCGTGGTCTCCAACCCCGAATTCCTTAAGGAAGGCAGTGCCCTCGCCGACTGCATGCGCCCCGACCGGATCATCGTCGGTACCCACGATGACGCGGCCCGCGAGCAGATGAGCGAGCTGTACGCGCCGTTCTGCCGCAACCGCGAAAAACTGATGTTCATGGACAACCGCAGCGCCGAGCTGACCAAGTACGCGGCCAACGCGATGCTCGCCACGCGCATCAGTTTCATGAACGAGCTGGCCAACCTCACCGAACTGCTCGGCGCCGACATCGAAGCCGTGCGCAAAGGCATCGGCTCAGATCCGCGTATCGGCTACCACTTCATCTATCCCGGTTGCGGCTTTGGCGGTTCGTGCTTTCCCAAGGACTTGCGCGCCCTGCTGCATACCGCCGAACACAACGGCATGCCGCTGAAACTGCTGCGCAGCGTCACCGACGTCAACGACAGCCAGCGGCACATCCTCTTCAGCAAACTACAGGCGCAATTTCCTCAAGGTCTGGCCGGCAAGTCGATCGCGGTCTGGGGCCTGGCGTTCAAGCCCAACACCGACGACATGCGTGAGGCACCCAGCCGTTATTTAATGGACGCGTTGTGGGCCGAGGGCGCGAGCGTGCAGGCTTACGATCCGGAAGCGATGTCCGAATGCCGCCGCCTCTATGGCTATCGCAACGACCTGCACCTGTGTGCGACCCGCGACGACACCCTGGAAGATGCCGACGCGCTGGTGATCTGTACCGAGTGGAAAAATTTCCGTGTGGTCGACTTCGAACTGCTTGCCGAGAAACTGCGCTCGAAGGTGATCATCGACGGGCGCAACCTGTACAACCCGGAACAGGTGGCGGCTGCCGGCCTGCATTACAGTGGCATCGGTCTGCGCCACATCGCTCCTGAAGGGCTGCGGCCATGAAGGTGCTGGTCACCGGCGCGGCCGGTTTCATCGGTGCCCACTGCGTGCTGCGCCTGTTGCGTGACGGGCACACGGTGGTTGGCCTGGACAATTTCAACCACTACTACGATCCGCAGCTCAAACAGGATCGCGTGCAGTGGGTGCGCGAAGAAGTTGGCGATTTCCAGCTGGCGACGGTCGATCTGGCGCACGCCTCGGCCATCGATGCGCTGTTTGCCCGCGAACAACCGCAAGTGGTGATTCATCTGGCGGCGCAGGCCGGGGTGCGTTATTCGCTGGACAACCCACGGGCTTATCTGGACAGCAACCTCAACGGTTTTCTGAACATTCTGGAGAGCTGCCGACATCACCCGGTCGAGCATCTGATCTACGCCTCGTCGAGTTCGGTGTACGGCGCCAATCAGCACACGCCCTACTCGGTGAAGGACGGCGTCAATCATCCGTTGTCGCTGTACGCCGCGACCAAGAAAGCCAATGAGCTGATGGCGCACAGCTACAGCCACCTGTTCGGTATTCCCTGCACCGGCCTGCGCTTTTTCACCGTGTATGGGCCTTGGGGCCGGCCGGACATGTCGCCGATCCAGTTCGCCAAAGCGATCAGCGAAGGCACGCCGCTGAAGTTGTTCAACTATGGCGAGCACCAGCGCGACTTCACCTACATCGACGACATCATCGAAAGCATCGCGCGCCTCATCGACCAGCCCCCGCAGGCCAATCCGCAGTGGGATCGCGAACAACCCGACCCGGCCACCAGCATGGCGCCGTGGCGGCTGTTCAACATCGGCGGGCAGCAGCCGGTCGCGCTGAAAACCTACCTGGCCCTGATGGAAAAACACCTCGGCCAACAAGCCATTGTCGAGCTGCTGCCACTGCAACCGGGCGACGTGCTCAACACCTGCGCCGAGGCCAGCGATCTGGCCCAGGCCACCGGGTTCCAGCCCCGGATCGAGCTGGACGAAGGGCTGGGGCGATTCATCGCCTGGTTTCGCGGCTACTACCCCACGGCTCGTGCGCCGCTTGCGGCTGAATGAATGCGGAGGACCTCATGACTGGACATGAAAAAAGTGTGGCGATTGCGCAGATGCGCCCCGACAAGCGCGTCGATCCTGAACATCGCATGCGCCTCGACGCGGCGATTCACCGCCAGGGCCGCGGCTGGCTCAGCGGCCGCGACGGCGGTCGACCGTGGCAATTGTCGCGGACCAATCGGGTGGTCGCGTGCTTCGGCGCGCTGCTGATCCTGCTGCTGATTTCGCCGCTGCTGCTGGGCCTGGCGCTGGCGATCAAATTCACCAGCCCCGGCCCGGTGATGTTCGTGCAAAAGCGCACCGGTTATCGCGGCCGCAAGTTCGGCATGTACAAATTCCGCACCATGGTCTGCAACGCCGAAGAACTCAAGGAATCGCTGCGACACCTGAACAAACACGGGGCCGACGCCATCGACTTCAAGATCGACAAGGACCCGCGCGTCACCGGCATCGGCGCAATTCTGCGGCGTACCAGCCTTGATGAGCTGCCCAACCTGATCAACGTGGTAACCGGTGACATGCGCCTGGTCGGCCCTCGCCCGACTTCGTTCAACGCCTATCGCTACAAGGACAATCACCTCGCACGTCTGAGCATCTACCCCGGCATGACCGGCCTGTGGCAGATCTCCGGACGCAGCAATATCGACTTCGACCAGCGCGTTGAGTTGGACCTCAGCTACATCGCCGAGCAGAGCCTTCTGCTTGATCTGAAGATTCTGTTGAAAACCCCCTTCAAAGTATTCAGCGGCCACGGAGCAAGCTAATGGACGGTTCAACCAATACAAGCCTGAGCATCGCCAATCCCAGCGAATCGAACCTGACGTCGACCGTGCTGGATCTCGATCTGCGGATCCTGTTGCTGACCGCCGCCAACCCCGGCGCGGGCACCACCACCAGTGCCATGGCGCTGGCCAGCCAGCTGGCGCAAATGAGCAGCGGCCAGGTGCTGCTGGTCGATGCCAGCCAGTCGACGAGCAACCTCACCCAGCAGTTGAACCTGAGCAAGGAACGCGGCCTGCGTGACTTGCTGTTCAGCTCGGGCAACCCGCCGCTGTTGCAGGATTGCGTGGTGCACACCTCCAGCCTGCCGTTCCATGTGCTGCCCAACGGCCGGCCGATCCGCACGCTGGAACACCTGACCGCCGAACGCCTGAGCCCGTTGCTCGACCAGTTGGGCAGCCAGTACCGCTTTGTGGTGATCGACGGCGACGCGGTGTATTCCGCCGCCGACACGCTGGTCATCAGTACGCAAGTCGATGGTGTGGTGTTTGTCGTGCGCGCCGAAGACACCCGCTGGGAAGTCGCCCAGGCCGCCGTGCAACGCCTGACCCAGGCCGGGGCGAAAGTGGTCGGTAGCGTGTTCAACCGGCGCAAGTACTACATGCCCAAATGGCTTTACAAAAACCTGTAAGCGAACGCGAAGGATGACGCCATGAACGCCAAAATGCTTGTCCTGCTGATGCTGCCGCTTGCGGGCTGCTCCAGCACTTCCGAGACCCGCAACATGCCGGTGAATATCCTCACCGCCACCCCGGCCAATGCCCAGGCCACCGATATGCCGCGAGTCGAGCAGACCCTGCGCCCGAAAGACGTGCTCGATGTGATTTTCCACATCAGCACCAGTGGCTCGGATGCTTACCGCGTGCAGTCAGGTGACCAGATCGGCCTGAACTTCACCGCCGCCAGCCAGCTTAACGGCACGCAACTGGTGCTGCCCGACGGCACAATCGAACTGCCGGGCGCTAACACTTCAGTGAAAATCGCCGGGCTGACCAGCGAAGAAGCGCGGCAGGAAATCCAGCGCGCGTATGAGCGCAAGCAACTGTTCCAGCCCAACCGCAATCAGCTCGCGGTGCAGATTCTCAGCCCGCTGAGCAACGAGCAGAACCTCAAAAGCGCGTTGAACCACCCGGCCACCGGTATGAGCCGCGAGATCACCGTCGGCACCGACGGCTATGCGAGTTTCCCGGAAATCGGCGCCGTGCCGCTGCAAGGCATGACGGTCAACCAGCTGGAAACCTTCCTCAATCAAAGGTACGCGCAACTGCCGGGGCGGATGACCGTCGACGTGCTGCTCAAGTCCACTGCCGGCAATGAGATCTACGTGCTCGGCGAAGTCGCGCAGCCAGGCTCCTACCCCATCCGTCGACCGGTATCGGTGCTCGAGGCACTAACCCTGGCGCGAGGCACCAACGTCAAGGCGCGGCTCGACTCGGTAGTGATCATGCGGCGCAACGGCAATCAGGTGCAGGCGATGAACTACGACGTCGAAAAGGCCTTGTCCGGCGACGCCCCACAAATCGCTTATCTGCAGCCGGACGACATGCTCTACGTGCCAAAAACCAAACTGGCCAGCGCCGGCGAACTCGCCCGCCAACTGGCCGATGTGGTGCTGTTCCAGGGCGTCGGTTTCAGCTTCGGCTACCGCGTCGACAACAAAGGCAGTGACAACTGACTCTCAGGTGACCGACATGAACCCAAAAGAAAATTACCTGCACGAGTTCTTCAGGATTTTCTTCGCCAACAAGCAACTGGTGAAGCGCATCTTCCTGACCTTTGCAGTGATCGCCCTGCTGCTGCCGTTGCTGCTCAAACAGAGCTTCGATATCACCGCGCAGGTGATCGTGCAGTCGAAAAAACTCTCCCAGGGCGATGCGACCACCTCGCTGACCCAGGACAACGCCACCTTCATTCCGCCATCGCTGGCGGACATGGAAACCGAGAGCAATATCCTCCGTTCGCCGGCGCTGATCCGTCAGACCATCAGCGAACTGCGCGACAACGGCCAGTACAACCCGCCGCCGGGGATGCTCAGCAAGCTGGCCGGCGAGCCGTTCAAGCGTTACGTCAGCACGCCACTGCGCGAGTACGTGATCAATCCGCTGCGTGATGCACTGGGCATGCAAACCGATCCGGTGCGCGACACGGCGCTGGACGGCTTGACCCAGGAAGCCATCGACAATCTGAAGATCGAAACCCTGCCGGGTTCCAATGTCATCTCGATCGTCTACAGCTTCCCTGATCCCGCCCAAGGCACGATGTTCGTGGCCGCGTTGCTGCAAAACTATCTGGTCGATCGTCAGGCGTTGCAATCGATCGAGCTGCCGCACTCGTTCTACGAGACCAAGAAGCATCAATATCAGGTGCGGCTCGATGGCCTCGAAGGCGCGAGGCTGGGCCTGCTGGAAAGCGTCGGTTCGTCCGATCCGAAAGAGGAAATCACCTTCCGCCTCAACGCGATCAACACCGAAGAGCAGGCGCTCAACCTGTATCGCGATCGCTTGCTGCAAAGCCAGCGCTGGCTCGATTACCTGAAAACCAGTCTGGCCGCCGCCAATACCAACAAACTCAATGACTACACCTTCCCGTTCACCTTCACCACGACGGTGGACAACATCGCGTTCGAGGACCGCGAGATCAGGCAGATGGGCGAGGCGCTGACCACTCAAGTCAGCCGCTATATGAATGACCTGGCGGTGTTCCAGCCAGGCAGCGAGCCGATGTTGCTGGCCCGCGAGCAGATTGCCCGCACGCGCCAGCAGTTCCTCAAAGTGGTCAACAACCGCATCCAGGAACGCACGATCGACTTGTCGGTGGTCAGCCAGGTCATCGAGCAGAAAACCGCGCGCATTGCCGAGTTCAAGAATCGCATCCATCAATTGCAGCAGACCCAAAGCAAGCTGCGCCAGATGGACACCGAGATCGGCGCGTTGCATGCGGCGTTTTCTACCTATGCGCAACGCTTTGCGGAAAGCAGCACGACCCGCGCGCTGGATAACGATCTGTCCAACGCTCGTGTCCTCAGCCCGCCGTATGAACCGACCGAGGCGGCTTTTCCCAAGCCGATGCTGATCATCCCGTTCGGGCTGTTCACCGGGCTGTTGCTGGCAATCGCGTTCGTCTACGTACGTGAGTTCTTCGACCATCGCTTCAAGCATCCGGCGCAAATCAGTCACGAACTGGGCCTGCCGGTGCTGTTGGTGCTCAACGAAGAAACACCACAGGCGGGCAATCCGCACAAGAACTGGACCATGCCGAGCCTGGTTCACTGGGTGCGCAATTGAACGCGGTGTCCACCCCAATCGTCGCCCTGCCGATCATTCATTTGCTCAGCAGCGGCGGCTTCTATGGGGCCGAGCGAATGTTGCTGGATCATTGCCTGGCCACGCCGGGGCAGCACCAGGTGCTGTTTCTCGACGCGCCGCCAGAGCTGATCGCGCGCTTTCGTGAGGCTGGGGTGGACGCTTGCTACTGCGCCGGGCTGGGCGAATTGTTGCGGCACCTGCGGCAGCGCCGGAGCGACAAGCCGTTGCTCAACACGCACAACTTCAAAGGGCTGTTGTTCGGCTGGGTCGGTGCAACGCTGTTGCACCTGCCGCTGGTGATCACTCAACACGGGTTCACGCCGCGCAGTCGCAAGCAAAAGTTCTACACCTGGCTGAGCCTGCAACTGTGCCGCACCGCAGCGGTGAAACGGGTGGTTTGCGTGGCGCAAAGCATCGCCGCGCTGCACCTCGAGGCCCGCGTGCCGGCGGAGAAATTACAGGTGATTCCCAACGGTTTGCCAGCGGCGCCAGCCATGCCGCCGGTGGCGGATCGGCAACGCTGGCTGGCCGGTTACGTCGGTCGGTTGAGCAGTGAAAAAGGCCCGGATCTGTTTCTCGATGCGCTGATTCCCTTGTGTCACCAGCACCCGCAACTGGACGCCGTGATGCTCGGTGACGGCCCGGAACGGGAGAGCTTGCAGGCGCGCATCAACGCTGCCGGTTTGCCGCGGCGGATTCGTCTGCCGGGCTATCAGACGGCGATGCCAGGCTGGTGGCAACAACTCGATGCGCTGGTGATCAGTTCGCGCACCGAGGGCACGCCGATGATTCTGCTTGAAGCGATGCAGGCCGGCGTGCCGGTGGTCGCGTTCGCGGTCGGCGGTATTCCCGATGTCTTGCAGCATGGCGTGAACGGGCTGCTCGCGCCGCCAACCGATACCGCCGCCCTCACCCGCCAGCTCGACACCTTGCTGGCCGAACCGAAACTGGCCGCGCAGCTGCGCGACAACGCCAGACGCACACAACAGGAACGCTACGACCTCAAGGCCCTGGCCGAACGCTGGTCGCAGCTGTACATCCATACGGCACGGGAGACACGCGCATGATTTTCCCGCTCTCGATCGTCAGTCTGTTCGCACTGGTCAGCCTGGGTTTGCTGGCCAGTCCCTGGCCCTATCTGGCACCGGGGGCAGTCATTGGTCTGGTCGGCTTTACCGTCCTGTACCGCAAGCCGACCTGGGGCCTGCTCGGCATTGCCGCGCTGGTGCCGTTCGAAGGTTTCTTCAAGGACAGTTCAGTGTCCGGCAGCAAGTTGCTCGGTGCTTCGCTGGCGGTGATCGTGATGCTGCAACTGGCGCTGCATCAGATTCCATCGCAGCGCCTGCGCAGCAACCTGTGGCGTTACCTGATCGGCTTTATGGCGCTGTATATGCTGAGCCTGTTCGCCACCGACAACCTGGGCATGTCACAAAGTCATCTGCGTGAATTGAGCGTGGGCCTGCTGCTGTTTGTCATCACCTTGTTGATCGGCCGTGAACTGAATCTGGATCTGTTCGCCCGACTGGTCACCCTCAGCGTCAGCGCAACCTGTGCCATGGCGATGTTTTCCAGCAGATTCCAGGACAAGGGTCGTGCCGCCGGCCTGCTCGAAGACCCTAACGCCTTTGCCTTGCTGATCGCCTTCGCCGTGCCGCTGGGTCTGCTGCTGGTGATCCGCAGCCCGAACCTGCTGCACCGGTTGTTCTGGGCGGGCTGCTGCCTCTTGCTGTTGGGCGGCATGACCAAAACCGAGTCGCGCTCAGGCCTGGTGGTACTGGCCTTGAGTCTGGCAATCGGTGTCTGGCATTACCGCCAGCAGCTGACACGCATTCGCCCACGGCATTTCGGCTTTGCCATGCTCGGCGCCGCGATCATTCTGCCCTTGGCGATCTACGCGATGCCGGCCGGTTATCTGGCACGCATCCAGTCGCTGAGTATCCTCAGCGCCGGCGCCAAGGCGCAGGACGAATCCCTCGGCCGTCGTGCCTCGTACATTGTCGTCGGCAGCCAGATCATCCGCGAGCATCCGCTGCTCGGCTCCGGCCCCGGCACCTTCCCGCTGCACTACGCAACCACCGGTTATGCCAAGGCGTTTTCGGCCAACCGCAAGATCGGCGACCTGTATCGGCGGGCGCACAACACCTATCTGGAGATTTTCAGCGAACTGGGCATTCCCGCCGGACTGCTGTTTGTCGGAATGCTCGTGCAGGGCTTCTTCAACCTGATCCGCGCACGCGGCGCGTGGCTTGAGCGGCGCGAGTGGCTGCACGCGGATCTGGTGACCCACCTGGGCATGAGTTTTCTGTCGTTGACGTTGTTCCTGATGTTCCTCAGCGCGCCGAACCTGAAATACCTGTGGATCATGCTTGCACTGACCTGGGTACTGCGCCTGAAAGCCGAGCAGGCACCGCTGACGGAGGTCAGAACATGAGCCGGATCAGCATTGTCATGCCGATGTTCAACGAGGCCCGGCACATCGGCCGCACCCTGCTGGCCGCGCGCAAAGCGGCGCACGCCGCCGACATCGACTGTGAACTGATCGTGGTCGACAACGGCTCCACCGACGACGGGCCACAGATCGCCCGCGCATTCGGCGCACGGGTTCTGGTGCTGCCCGGCCTGCTGATCGGCGCCTTGCGCAACCGTGGCGCCGCGGTTGCCAGCGGCGACTGGCTGGCGTTCATCGACGCCGATATCGAAATGCCCGAGGACTGGCTCAAGCAGATGTTCGCCCTGGCTGCGAACGACCAGGGCGACGTCTTCGGCCTGGACCTGCACACCCCTGCCGCCGCGCCATGGTTCGCCGCAGCCTGGCAGCGCCGCTCTTTGCGTCCGTCGAGCCGCGCCACACGCACCGTGCACTGGCTGCCCAGTGCCAACCTGTTGATGCGCAAGCAGTGGTTCGACAATGCCGGCGGTTTCAACGAAACCCTGCGCACCGGTGAGGACAAGGAATACACCCTGCGTCTGCACGGACACGGCGCGCGTTTGCTGTCGGTCAATAGCAGCGTCGCCCTGCACTGGGGCTATGAAATGACCTGGCGCGAATGGATCGGCAAGGAACTGTGGCGTCAGGGCAGTCACCTGCAATTGCTGCGCGCACATGGCATGAGCCTGCGCCTGCTGCGTTTTCCGTTGCTGTCAGTGCTGGTGTGGTTGCTCGATGCGCTGGCGATCCTGGCGTTGCTCACGGGCTACGCGAATCAGGCGTTGCTGCTGCTGATGCTGGGCCTGCTGCCGAGTCTGCTGCTCAGCGTGCGGCAAAGCATTCGCCAGCAAAACCTCGGTCTGACGTTGCAACTCTGGGGCCTGCACTGGGTGCGCCTGCACCTGGCCAGCGCGGCATTGATTCTCGGTCTGTGTCATTGGAACGCCAGGAGGCCCGCCCGTGGCTGAACTCATTTTTTGCCTGTGCCTGTTGCTGCCGGTGTACGCGTACATCGGCTATCCGTTGCTGCTGACCTTGCTCGCGCCGCTGTTCCCGGCCTGGCGGCATGCCCCGGCACCGCCGCTGAACATCAGCATCGTCATCGCCGCGCACAACGAGGCGCGGCATATCGAGCACAAGTTGCGCACGCTGCTGGCCCAGGATTATCAGCCGGCCACGCTGCAGATCATTCTCGCCAGCGACGGTTCGACCGATGACACCGTGGCCTGCGCGCACAAAGTGATCGATCCGCGCGTTACCGTGCTCGACCTGCCGCGCCAGGGCAAAGCCGCCACGCTCAATGCCGGGGTTGCCGTGAGCAATGGCGACATTCTGGTGTTCACCGACGCCGACAACCAATGGTCGCGCGACACCCTCGGGCACTTGCTCGCGCCGTTGAACGATCCACAAGTCGGGGCCTGTGCCGGGCACATGGTCATTCCGGTTACCGGTGGCGGCCTGAGCATCGGCGACAGCCTCTATCGGCACTACGAAGGCTGGTTGCGCCGGGTCGAGAATCGCACCGGCTGCATGGTCTCCGCCGACGGCGCGCTGCTTGCGCTGCGCCGCGAGTTGTTCCAGCCCGTGCCGGCCGAGGTCAACGATGATTTCTTCATCAGTACCTGCGCACCGGTGGCGCGCAAACGCATCGTCTACGTGCCCGAGGCCCAGGTGATCGATCAGGGCGTCGACGAAGCGGACAAGCAATGGCGTCGCCGCCAGCGGGTCACGGTCGGTGGCCTGCAGAGCCTGGCGCAACGCCGCGAACTGCTCAATCCGTTCAAGCACGGCCTGTATGCCATCGCCTTGATCAGCCACAAACTGATCCGTCGACTGGCGCCGGTGCTGTTGCTGCCGCTGCTGCTGAGCAATTTCTGGCTGTGGAACGAACACGGTTTCTATCGCCTGAGTCTGGTCGCGCAACTGATCGGTTACTCGATTGCCATCGCCGGCCTGCTGGATTCACAACACCGTTTGCCGAAACCGTTCCGCCTTGCGGCATTCCTGCTGGTGACGCTGGCCGGCATGAGCGCCGGCCTGTGGCAGTTCCTGCGCGGGCAACGGTACGCGCAGTGGAACCCTGACCAGAATCGTTGAGAGGACGCATGCCATGGCGATCAAACAATTGCTCAAACGCACCAGCGGCTGGCTTTATCTCAACTCGTCGGTGGGGCGCAACCAGTTGCACGGGGCCGGGGTCATCCTGATGCTCCACCGGGTGCTGGGCAACGACCGTGCCGCCAACCTGCCGCATCGCAATGAACTGTGCGTCGGCCCGCAGGCGTTCGAACACTTGCTGATATGGCTGCGCAAGCATTTCGATTGCGTGCCGCTGATGGAATTGCTGCAGCCCAACGCCCTGCGCACCGAGCGCCCGCGCGTGGCACTGACCTTCGATGATGGCTGGCGTGACAACGCGGTGAACGCCTATCCGCTGCTGCAAAAACATCAGGTGGCGGCGAGCATATTTCTCTCCACCGATTTCATTGGCAGCCGGCAACGCTTCTGGTGGGAAAGCGTGGGCGAAACGCTGTGGGGCAGTCATGGCGAAAAGGCCCGCATGCACCTGATCGAGCACTTGCGCATCACCGGTCATCCGTTGCCGGTGCTGCTCGACGATATCGATGTCGACCGGCGCAGCCTGGCGCTGCTGCATTACCTGCAGGGGCTGAAGAGCCTTGATCCGCAGGAACTTGAACGTCTGACCAATGAGTGCCCGCCGGATTCTCTGCCGCAAGCGCTGGACTGGCATCAGGTACGCGCCATGGAAGCCTCCGGTCTGGTGCGTTTTGGCCCACATGGCGCCAGTCATTCGATCCTCACCGGACTGGACGATGTGCGTCTGCACGAAGAAATCAGCCGCAGCCGCGGTGCCTTGCAGAACGGCTGCAATCGGCCATTGCCGGTGTATTGCTACCCCAACGGTGACAACGATGAGCGCGTGCGTGAGCAGGTTGCCAATCACGACTATCCGTTTGCCCTGGGCACCACCACAGGACTCTATCGCGGCGCCGGCGATCCGCTGAACCTGCCACGCTTCGGCGTCAGCCAGCGCACCGCGCGCAATCCGGAACTGTTGTCGTTACGGATCTTTCGCGGGGCACGGCCATGAGTCGCGGCAGCTACCTCAAGCACCTCGCCCTGAGCATGGGCACGAAATTGGCGATGATCGCCTTGCGCCTGCTGCGCAATGTGTTGCTGGCGCGGATTCTCGGGCCGAGCGAGCGCGGTTTGTTCGCCCTGCTCAGCACCCTGCCGGATCTGATCAGCGCGGCCACCAGCGGCGGCTTGAATTCAGCGGTCGGCTATCAAGCGGCCAATCAGCGGCCGATGGGCTTGTTGCTCGCTCAGGTGTTGGTGTTCGGCTGTCTGCTGGCCGGGCTGCTGACGTTGCTGGTGGTGGCGCTGGCGCGAGAGTTCGGCAGCGAACTCGACGTCACGATGCAACTCGGGTTGCTGGCGTGGCTGTTGCTGCTGGCGGTGCCGCTGACGGTGCTCAAAAGCGGCCTGCTGACCTTGCACAACGCCTCGGGTGGTGTGGTCGCGTTCAATGTCCTGCGCCTGATCGAATCGCTGGCGCCGTTGCTGCTGTTTGTGGCGCTGTTCTGGATGTGGAAAGAGGCCGCACTGGAAGCCGCGCTGATCAGTTGGCTGGCTGGTATCAGCCTGGTGGTGCTGGTCGGCTGGATGTGGCTCAAACGCGCACAGCCAACTCAGTTGCAATGGAATCGTGCGAGCCAGAATGAGCTGCTGCGATTCAGTGCGCGCAGCCATCCGGATCTGCTGTTCCAACAGGTCATTCTGCGCTCCGATTACTTGTTTATCGGGGCCCTTCTGGGTAGCACCGCGCTCGGCCATTACGCCATGGCCAGCGCCGCCGCCGAACTGCTGCTGATCGTTCCGGAAGCCGTCACCACACCGCTGATGAAACGTCTGCTGCAACAGGACAAAGGCATGGACAAGGTCACGCCGTTGGCGCTGCGCCTCACCGCCACGGTGATGCTCGGCGCCTGCATCAGCATGGCGCTGATCGGCGAGTGGCTGATCGTCACCTTGTTCGGTGTCGCCTATCAGCCGGCGTACCCGGCGTTGCTGGCATTGCTGCCGGGGCTGTTGGGTCTGTGCTACGCGAGCATTCTGCGCCTGGACCTGATCGGCAAGAACCGGCCCGCCACTGTATCGCTGATGATGGGAGTGGGTGCCTTGCTCAATCTGGCGTTGAATCTGTTGCTGATCCCGAGCTACGGCATCGTCGGCGCAGCGGCGGCGTCCTCGATTGCCTACCTGGCAGTGACCCTGGCGATGCTGGTGCTGTATTGCAAACTCAGCGGCGTCAAGTTCTGGAACACGCTGTTCATCCTGCCCGCTGACATCAGCCCGATGTGGCTGATGTTGCACCGTCGGAAAGCCGCATGAATCGCCTGGCCCTGTTGCTCGGACTCGGCATGTCGCTGAACGGCTTCGCTGCGCCGATGCAGTGGGGCGACATCCGCGACGGCAGCCTGTATCTGCAAGCTGATCGTCCGGATACCGTCACGGTGAGCTGGGTTCCGGCGTGGCAGGCCGAGGCCAATGAAGAGCATATCTACCTGCTCGACGGCCACGGCCGATTGCAAGGTGACCGCTTCATCAAGGCCAGTGAGGTCAGCGGTTCGCAGCGCTGGCCGCTGGTGCCGGGAGCGGCCAGCTATCGCCTGGAGATTCCCGGCTACAGCTTTCGCAGTTACCGCGTCGAGCATGACGACCAGACCGTGGCGCTGTTCAGTCCGGCCAAGGTGCACTTCAGTGTCGAAACGCGCAGTGGCGATGAGCTGTTTTTCCGGGTCGCACCGGGCGAACGCGCGGTGCTGAACGGCAAATACCATGGCGGTGTCAACGCACTGCAGGCACAGCGCGTGGAGGACGGCCAACAACTGTCGCTGGCCCTCACGCGCCACCCCGCCTATTGGCAATTCGATCAAGTGGCCTTGCCGGTCAGCGACCAGGCCCAGATCTGGCGCTTGCGTCTGCAGGGCAGCGGCAGAGCGGCGTTCTGGCTCGATGGCACGGCCAACCTGTTTGCGCAGCATCCGCAGCAGCTCCAGCCATTGCGTGAAGAGCCGGGTCAGGTACGGCTGACCCTGCACAATAAAGTCCTCGGGCGCACTCCCGATCTGGGCATTGCCCTGCCCAATCTCATGCCGCCCGCCGCCAGCCATGCCGCACTGGATGCCTTGAAACCGGGCGCGGCGAGTTATTACAGCTACGTTGATGTTGCCTCGAAAAATGCCGGTTTTGCAGACCCGGTTCGTCAGCTCTATCAGACTCGCTTCGGCATCCGTCAGGACATCACCCTGCTCGCCGGCACCGGGCGCCAGGCCAATCTGCGCGCCGACGGGCAAAGCAGCAACGGTCTTGACGCGTGGCTCGCCGCGACGCGCGCACTGGATGGTCAAGGCACGCATTACATCGGCTTCGCCGACGAGCCGAACCTCAACTATTCGAGCTACGAAGATTACCGGGCGATTTTTGTCAGCATGGCTCGCCAGGTGCGCAGCGACCCGGCCAACGCCCAGGCCGGCGTGCGCATCGCCATGCCCGCCACTTCACGCTTGGTCAACGGGCCGTTCACGCGCAACGCAGCCGGCAAACGCGGCATCGACTGGGCCCGCCGAATACTCAGCGAATCCGCCGATCAGGTCGACGCATTGGCCTGGCACGAATGGATGGTTCGCGACCTGCTGGCAACCCGGGTCTACCGCGACAGCGTGCGCCGCGCCGCCGATCTGGTGGGTCTGGACGCAAACGGTCAACCGCGCAAAGCCTTGCTGCTCGATCAGACCAACCTGTCCAGCGGCTCGAGCCTGAGCCCGTACGATCAGGAAACTCACTACACCGCGCTGTGGTGGGCCTCGGTCGTCATCAACGCTTCTCAGGATGGTCTGCTGAGCATGCTCAACTGGTTTCAGGCCGCTGACGAACCGCCCTATGCCAAGGGCATGGCGCGCGTGTCGGGCGACGGTCGCTTCGAGCTGAAACCGGTGGGCCTGGCCCAGCAATTCATCGCCCGGCATTGGCTGCCGCACGTGCTGCAACTGGATAACGACGCTTTCGAAGTGGATGTGCTGGCGATGGCCGGCGATGAGCAGCGCACATTGCTTGGGGTAAACAAAACTACCCGCCTGCAACGCGTTGATCTGAGCGGTGCGAAGTGCCCGCTTGACCACGCAGCCTTGAGTTTCTTCGGCGTTGACAATCGCGCCCGCGACGCACCGTTTGCCTGCGAAAACGGGCGTGTGCGTTTCGAATTACCGGGGCAAACCCTGTTTGCCCTGACCTGGAACGCTTCATGAACCGCCCTACTGCCCTGCAAGCGTCATGCTGCGCGTGGCACCTTCATCAGGAGAAGAGACCATGGATATCTTGAAAAAACTCAGCGGACATATCCGTCGTAAAGGCCTGCGAGCGACCTTGGCGAAGATCCGCAGAATGTATGTTTTTTCCCATCGGCAATTGCTGTGGATGGAGCGCGACCTGGTCAGTCCCGTGCCGCCGTACAGCCTCAAGCCTTACCCGCCACTGCGGGTAATGAACATCACCGCGGACAACGCCAGCGCCTTCACCCGTTACTTCGGCGACCGTGTCGGCGTCATGGCCGAGCTGGCCAGTGAAGGTCACACCGGGCATATGCATGTCGACGAGCACGGCGATGCCGTGGCGTTCATCTGGGGCACGCCGCGCGATTATTTTGATCGGCATTACTACTGTTGCCGGTTCCCGGTGAAGCCCGGCGAGTTTTTCGAATTTGGTGGGGAAATGGCCCGCGCCTACTGGGGCACCGCATTGTCTGTCGATGTGCAAGTGCGCCTGTGGCAGGCCATGGCCGTGCAGGGCTGCAGCAAAGTGGTCGATGTCTGTGATTCGAGCAACATCCCGGCGCTCAAGCTGCACCTGCGCATGGGCTATACCGAACAACAGCGGATCATGAATATCTACACGCTGTTCGGCCGCTGGCGCTTCTATCGCGAAACCCGCTACAGCGGCTCACGCCTGGCGGCGCTGCGCAAACCTTCCCGTCCACCTGTCGAAGCAACGGCGGCCTGAACCCATGGCGATGCGATTTGAATGGCGCACCTCCCTGTGCGCAGCGGACTTCCCGGCGAACGCCTACGAAGCACTGCGCCTGCACGTAGCCGACCACACACCGTTCAACAACCTTGGCTGGTTGTGCGCGGCCGAGCAGGCCCTGGGCGATGATCAGCGCCTGCACATTCTGCTCGGCTGGGACGCAGACACATTGCGCCTGTGCCTGCCGCTGGTGGCCGGCCGCGAACGCTTCGCTGGGGTGCCCTTTCGCGTCCTGCGCCACTTGGGTTATCCGCTGGCCGATCGGCTGGCCCTGCTGTCATTGCTCGGCGCCGAGGACATGCGCTATGCGCTGGGGCTGATCCGACAGCACCTGCCCCATGCGCTGCTGCAGCTCAATGAACTGTCGGAACCGGCCGGCGAAGAAAGTGCACTGACCGAATGGATGGTGCGCAGCTCCACGGCTGAACGGCGCCTGAGTTGCCGGGTGCCGGTGCATCTGATCAGCGAAGCCGACCATCAGGAAGTCTCCGGCGACCCGCGCTACAAACTGCGGCGGGCGCGCAAACGGATTGCCGCGTGCGGCGCTCAAGTGCGGCGAATCACCCCCGATGCGCTGTCGATGCCTGCGGTTTTACAAGCGCTGCAGACAGTCGAGTCGGTCAGTTGGAAAGGTGACGAAGGCGTCGGGATTTTTGCCACCGAACACAGTCGTCAGTGGATAAACAGCGCTTTCACCGCCCTCGCCGCTCAGGGCCTGGTGCGGGTCGTGACGCTGGAGCTGGACGGTCGCTGCATCAGCTATCGACTGGGCCTGCTCGAGCAGGGCCGACTCTACGACTACAACCTTGCGTTCCTGCCGCAGCATGCCGATCTGGGCAGCGGCCGCGTGCTGCTGGAGGAATGGATTCGCTGGGGCCTGGACGAACAATGGCACTGGATCGATGCGTCGCGGGTCAGCCTGGAGAACTCCAGCCATCAGCTGCACGAGCGCATGACCGGCCAACTCGAACACTGGCGCTGGAGTTTCTACTCATGGCGCCCCAGTGGCCTGCTGCTGGGCCTTGGGCTACGTCTTTGGTACTGCGTCAAACCGGCCTTGCAAAAAAGACGCGCACAGCGTGCGGGCAACCCGGCGGCAACAGATACATCTGCAATTCAACCGACAACATCATCCCCCACACCTGGGCTAGCGCCTCGGAGAGCATCATGAACGTCATCGAAGAACTGCTTCTGCGCATCAAACAAAAAGGTCTGCGCCGCACCCTTGGCGCGCTGGGGAAACGTTACGTATTCGCTCACCGAGAATTGCTCTGGATGGAGCGCGATCTGGTCACGCCGATTGCCCCGAACAAACTGCGCCCCTGTGAAGGGTTGCGCAGGGTCGACATCACCGAAGAAAACGCCAAGGCCTTCAGCAAGTACTTTGGTGACCGCGTGCAGACCATGGCCGAACTGGCCGCTGAAGGACATACGGGGCACATGTACCTGGACCAGGACGATCACACCGTCGGGTTCGTCTGGGCCAGTGCGCGCGACTATTACGACCGCCACTTCTATCGCTGCACGTTCCCGGTCCAGCCCGGTGAATACTTCCAGTTCGGTGCCGAAATTACCCGGCACTATTTCGGCAGTAGCCTGACCGTCGATGCACAGGTTGCACTCTGGCAAGTCATGGCGGCCCGCGGCTTCAAGAAAGTCGTGGATATCTGCGACAGCGCCAATATTCAGGCCCTGAAAATGCACATGCGCCTGGGCTATCAGGAACAAGGGCGGATCACCCACGTCTACGACCTGTTCGGGCACTGGCGCTTCACCCGCGAAACGCGCTACAGCGAATCAAGACTGGAAGCGCTGCGCAAGCCGGAAAGCCCGGTAGTGAGTGCGGCGGCGCAGGCGTAGTTCACCTCACAAGCGGCGGTGGCCCTTGGGCCGCCATCGCTTGCAGGCGAGCTTCCAGATTTGATTGCATTTTTTCAGTTGGAGCGTTATCAACCTGTGAGCCAGCCTGCTGGCGATGGTGGTATTACAGGTAAATGCTTGACCCAGTCCTGAAAATCAAAAGCCCCTCACCCTAACCCTCTCCCGGAGGGAGAGGGGACAGATCTTGGTGGATGTGAGAGTTGAGCCAACATCAAATACCGAGTCGAACTCAGCTTTTGAACGGCCCACAAGTCGGCTCCCTCTTCAAGGGGAGAGGGCTGGGGTGAGGGGCGTATCCACCACAAATCCCAAGCCATGCGGCGCTTCTAACCACTCAACAATGAGCGCCAGCTCGAGTGCTCTTGATCTTGATCCACCGGCGACGTCGGAAGGGACCCGAGCCTGCGAGGGCCGAACGCAGGAGCAAGCGTTTTTTGCTTATATTTTTTCTGGGCCGGCACTCCGGGCGTTTGAAAAAAAGTAAGTCGCCGTCAGGCGAAACCGCCAGCCGCAGCACCCGAAGCAACGGATATGTACACCGCAACCAAAAATTCAGCGCCCGAAAGAAAGCCATCGCGATATAGAGATACTCAGACCTTGCTCGCCACCAAGGTAAAGCACATCGGCATCTGCGCCTCTCGATTCAGATAGCGGTCATACACCTCTTCCCGATTCGAATGCGCATATTCCCTGAAGTGCGCAACATTCAACCCTGCCCCGATCACCCCGCTGAATATCGCGCCGAGGGTGTGCGCGAACCAGTACGACTTTGCCGCCGGCTGTTCAATCTTGCCGACGTAGACAATCGGCTCTTGCTGCACAAACGGCTCGGCGCGAGAGTACGAGCTGGCGAGGCGGTAAGGATCTTCGCCGGCCGGATCGACCATTTCCAGAAACGGATGGGTTTCGTAGATCACCAGCTTGCCACCCGGTTTGAGCACCTGCGCGACATGCCGAAAAAACTCACCAATGTCGGGCATCCAGTTGAGCACGCCGATAGTGATCAGGGCGACGTCAAACCGGTTATGCAATGACGCAGGCAAATGATGGATATCGCTTTCGACGAACTCGGCATGATGCGGTGAGCGAGCATTCAGCGCGCGGGCTTGCTCGAGGAAGGCTGCCGACTGATCGACGCCGATCACACTGTGCGCGCCCAGGGCAAACAGCGACAGGCTTTCTCGGCCGTTATTGCAGCCCAGTTGAATCACATCCTTGCCGTCGACATCCAGCAAGCCGCTCAGGGTGGCGTCGAGACAGGAAAAGTCCGCCTGCGCGACGTCGCTGAGCAAGGCCTGCCAGTCCGGCGAATTCTGATGGTGCTGAGCGGAATCATTCCAGGCCTGTCGATTGCTCTCGATGGCTTTTTTGTTTTCGGGCACTTCCATGGCGCTCTCCAGACGATGCTCGTGATTGAGCGGGGCAGAGTCTAGATCAGCCTGGCAATCGGCCGTGTTGCAAACTTGTAAGCGGTAACGCGGCTTTAGTTAACAGCCTTGGGTAAAACCGCATTCGCAGGTGCCGCCATGCAAACGCTCAATCGGTTGCTGTTGATGGGTTGTCTGCTCGCTGCCACTGAGGCGCAAGCGCTGGACAGCAATTTCATTTACTACGGGCCCAACCAGCCCTTTGCCCACCCTGCCCCGTATTCGCTGAACGCGACGCCGCCCAGGCCTTACGAGGACACCGCCCCGGCAGACTTCATCGTCCTGCCGGGGGCCAGGAGTTTACCGATTCGCAATTGCCGACCGTCGCGGATGCGACGGTGCGGGTGTTTATCCGCACGTACGATGCCGAGCGTGGGATTACGCAGACGACCACCATCAATTGTAGGAGTGAGCCCGCTCGCGATAGCGGTCCTTCAGTCACAACTGCATTGCCTGACCCACCGCCATCGCTGGCAAGCCAGCTCCCACAGAGTTATTTGGCGTACAAAAAGCTCGCAGGCAACCCCAACCCCTGTGGGCGAGCCTGCTCGCGATAGCGTCGGGTCAGTCGGCACCGATGTTGGCTGAACCACCGCCTTCGCGAGCAGGCTCACTCCTACAGTTTTGATCTACGTAAGGCTCAGAGATTGACGTGGCTCTGGTTCAACCGTTCACGCAGAAACTCCACCAGCGCCTGCACCGGCCTTGAAGCCTGGCGATGCTGCGGATACACCGCCGACAAGGTCAGCGGCTCGGGGCGCAGTTCGTCCAGCACCGGTACCAGTCGCCCATCCTTCAACGCCGCGCCAACAATGAATGTCGGCAGATAAGTAATGCCCATCCCCTGCACCGCCGCATCGCGCAGCAATTCACCATTGTTCACGCGCATGCGCCCGGCGACGTTGATCAACACAGGTTTGCCCTGCCCTTCGTTGAATCGCCATTGCACCGAGCGCCCGTGACCATACGGCAAGCAATCATGGCTGTGCAGGTCTTCAGGCTTGAGTGGCGTGCCGCGTTCTGCCAGGTACGCGGGACTGGCGCAATACACCCGTTCGATGGACGCGAGGCGCCGGGCGATCAGCGTCGAATCTTCCAGCGTGCCAATGCGCAGTGCCAGGTCGTAGCCCTCGCCCAGCAAGTCCACCGGGCGATCGCTCAGGTCCACTTCCACGGTCACTTCGCGATAACGCTGCAGAAACATCGGCAGCAGGCAGCCCAGATGCGCCACGGCAAACGACAGCGGCGCGCTCAGGCGGATCGTCCCGCGCGGCTCCGCCGTCTCTCCGGCGATGCCCTGTTCGACTTGCTCGACTTCGCCCAGCAAGCGCAACGCCGCTTCGTAATAACTCTGCCCCAGCGGAGTGACGTCGAGGCGCCGGGTCGAGCGGTTCAATAAGCGCACGCCCAGCCGCTCTTCCAATTGCATCAAGCGCCGGCTGACGAACTGCTTGGACAGGCCCAACTGATCGGCCGCTGAGGTGAAGCTGCCGGAGTCCATGACCTGGCAAAAAATACGCATGTCTTCGAACGGGTTCATTGTCACTCTCTGGTGGACAGTTAAACGCTTTATAGCCGCTTTTTCACTTTTCAGCAGCCCATTAATCTGTGCTCACGGTGTTGCTGAGGCCAGAAACCCAGCGCCACAGCAGCCCGCAACTCAGGCAAAAAATCACAAATCATTCAAAAGGATTTCCACCCATGAGCATCGTCAAGAAAACCCTCGCGGCCTCCCTCCTCGCCCTGTCCATCGGCAACGCGTTCGCGGCTGAAAGTAGCGGTGTCGAACACAACACTCAGGCCTTCCTCGATGCCCTCGCCGCTGGCGGTGGCAAACCGCTGGAGCAACTGAGCCCGAAAGACGCCCGTGCGGTGCTGACCGGTGCCCAGGCGTCGGTGAAAGTGGATCTGTCGGGGATTGAAGTCAGCGACAAGGCAATCAAGGTTGACGGCCAGACGATCAACCTGAAAGTGGTGCGCCCGGCCAAGGTCAAGGGCGAGTTGCCGGTGTTCATGTTCTTCCACGGTGGCGGCTGGGTGCTCGGCGACTTCCCGACGCACCAACGGCTGATTCGTGACCTGGTGGTGGGTTCTGGGGCTGTTGCGGTGTACGTCGATTACACGCCGTCGCCGGAAGCGCAGTACCCGACCGCAATCAACCAGGCCTACGCCGCGACGAAATGGGTCGCCGAGCACGGCAAGCAAATCGGTGTCGATGGCAAACGCCTCGCCGTGGCCGGCAACAGCGTCGGCGGCAACATGGCGGCGGTGGTGGCGTTGATGGCCAAAGAACAGAAAGCCCCGGCGCTGCGCTTCCAGTTGCTGATGTGGCCGGTGACCAACGCGCAGTTCGAGGACGGTTCGTACCAGCAATTTGCCGAGGGACATTTCCTCACCAAAGGCATGATGCAGTGGTTCTGGGACAACTACACCACTAACCCGGCCGAGCGTGCACAGATCCACGCCTCGCCGCTCAACGCCAGCAGCGAACAGCTCAAGGGCTTGCCGGCAGCGCTGGTGCAGACCGCCGAATTCGACGTGCTGCGCGATGAAGGCGAAGGCTATGCGCGGCACCTCGATGCGGCCGGCGTCGCGGTGACCTCGGTGCGCTACAACGGGATGATTCATGACTTCGGCCTGCTCAACCCACTGAGCCAGATCCCCGAAGTGCAAGCGGCGGTACGGCAAGCCGCCGCCGAGCTGAAAACCCACCTCAACTGAGCCCAGGCCCGGCGCCCGAAAAGCGCCGGGTTTTTTGTGTGAGTAACGCCCATGACTTTCCTTCTCGCTCACCTGCTCTCCTGGAGCGCCGTGCTGCTGTTGCTCGACGCCGCGCTGTGGCACTTCGCGCCGTATAAGCATCGCGCGCCGAAGGTCGGTGTGCGGCTGGTGCTGTTTCTGGCCTTTAGCGCGCTGGTGATCAATGCCGGCGTCAGCCCGTTGCAGGCGCCGCAATTTGCCGATGACCGCGTAGCGCAACTGGGCGCGACGGCGCTGGGCATTCTCTGGTGGCTGTACGCCGCACGCGTGCTGACCGAAGTCATCGGCCTGGCCCTGATGCGTCGCATCGGTCACAGCGGCCGTCTGCTGCAGGACGTGATCGGCGCGCTGGTGTTTCTTGTCGCCATCGTCGCCGCCGCCGGTTATGTGCTGGAGCTGCCGGTCAAGGGTCTGCTGGCGACGTCGGGCGTGGTCGCCATCGTTGTCGGTCTGGCGCTGCAAAGCACCCTGGCCGATGTTTTTTCCGGAATCGTGCTGAACACCACCAAGCCGTATCAGGTGGACGATTTCGTGATGATCGACGGCGTCGAAGGCAAGGTGTTCGACATCGACTGGCGCGCCACCCATTTGCTGACCAGCGCCGGGACCATGGCGGTGGTGCCGAACTCGGTGGCGGCCAAGGCGAAGATCGTCAACCTCAGCCGTCCGAACAACATGCATGGCGTGTCGATCAGCATCAAAGTCCCCAACCATATTCGCCCACGCCGGGTGCTCGATGCGCTGGATCGCACGCTGCAAGGCAGCAGTTCGCTGTTGCTCAGCCCAGCACCGAAAGCCGTGCTCAAAGAGGCCGGCGAAACCATGTCCGAGTACGTCGCCAGTGGTTTCATTGCCGAACTGGCCAAGAAAAGTGAAGTGCGCAATCAATTGTTCGACCTCGCCCACCGGCATCTCGAAGCGGCTGGCATCTCGCGTCATCCCGACGGCGTGATCGAACCCTCGAGCCGCGCCCGCGCGTTGCTCGATGAGGTGAAGATCTTCCGCTCGCTGAGCAGTGACGAGCGCGATCGCCTCGCCGAATCGATGGTCGCCCAGCAATACACGGCGGGTCAGGTGGTGCTGGATCTGGATGAAGTGCCGGACAGCCTGTTCGTGATTGCCACCGGTGTGGTCAGCGCGACTGTGCCGGATGGCGACAACAAAATCGAAGCCGGACGCATGGGCCCGAGTGAGGTGATGGGTGAACAAAGCATTCTTGCCGATACGCCGTCGCAGGCGACGTTCACGGCGCTGACGTCGAGCATCGTTTATCGACTCGACAAGCAGTTGACCCGTGAGTGCATGGGCAAACGCAGTGAAGTGGGTCGGGCCTTGAACAAATTGCAGGCGGTGCGTCAGCAGAACAGTCGCCTCGCGTTGATGGCCAAACCGGTGGCGGTGAAGAAAGGAGGGTTTTTGGGGTGGTTGCAGAAGCGCTGAAGATCAAGAGCCCCCCCTCACCCCAACCCTCTCCCCAAGGGGGCGAGGGGGAAAGGGAGCCGATCTTCAAGCCTTTCAAAACCGCAGATCGACGTGATTGTGCCGCGTTGATCTTCAAGCCTTTCAAAACCGCAGATCGACTCGATATTGCAGGTCGGAGTATCTCGAAAGAGCCCCTCGGTCAGTCCCCTCTCCCTCTGGGAGAGGGTTAGGGTGAGGGGCTTTTCAGGCTCGCACCCAATTACTGGGCAGTAAACTTGGTATAGCTGTTGATCAGGTTGCGATAGTTAGGCAGACGCTCCGACAGCAGATGCGCCAGACCTTCCATATCGTTGCGCCAGTCACCCTGCAGCTCGCACGCCACCGAGAACCAGTTCAACAGGTGTGCACCGGCAGCCGACATGCGCGCCCACGCCGCTTGTTGCACGGTGGTGTTGAAGGTACCCGACGAGTCGGTCACCACGAACACTTCAAAACCTTCAGCGATAGCCGACAGGGTCGGGAACGCTACGCAAACGTCGGTCACCACGCCAGCGATGATCAGTTGCTTGCGGCCAGTGGCCTTGATCGCCTTGACGAAGTCTTCGTTGTCCCAGGCGTTGATCTGGCCTGGACGCTGGATGAACGGTGCGTCCGGAAACTGCTCGCGCAGCTCAGGCACGATCGGGCCGTTGGGACCGGCATCGAAGCTGGTGGTGAGGATGGTTGGCAGCTTGAAGAACTTGGCGATGTCGCCCAGTGCCAGCACGTTGTTCTTGAACTCGTTCGGGGTGAAATCCTGGACCAGCGAGATCAGACCGGTCTGGTGATCGACCAGCAGAACGACAGCATCGTCTTTGTTCAAACGCTTGTAGGGAACGCTCATGGCAAAACTCCTCGGTGGTTGGATGGTGCTTGCAGCGCCGGCCCGGATGGCCGGCGCTTTTTTCGAAATCAGAAGGCGAAGCAGGAACAGCCGAACGCGCCCCAGAAACCGGCGAAGTCGCTGACCGGCGCGTTCGACATCCGCGCCTTTTCATGGCTGTGGGTGTGCACCGCGCACGGCCCGCTGCACTGGTGAACCTGCGCCTGCAACGGCGAGTTCGGGCGCCAGTGGCCCGGCACCTTGACCACCGGCGACCAGTCCGGCAGTACCGGAATCGAGCGTGGGCCGAGGTCTTCGAAGTCGCCGGCGGCGTAGACGATCTTGCCGCCGACCACGGTCATCACCGACTCGATCCACTTGATCGCTTCTTCTTCAACGCTGAAAAAGTCGGCGCTGAGTGCTGCCAGGTCAGCCAGTTGGCCGACGCGAATCTGGCCTTTCTTGCCCTGCTCCGAGGAGAACCAGGCGCTGCCGTGGGTGAACAGCTCCAGCGCGGTGCTGCGTGGCAGACCTTCTTCGTACAGAGCCAGACCGCCGACGGTGCGACCGCTGACCATCCAGTACAGCGAAGTCCACGGGTTGTAGCTCGACACTCGTGTGGCGTCGGTACCGGCGCCTACCGGCACGCCTTCGGCGAGCATGCGCTTGATCGGCGGCGTGGCTTCGGCGGCTTGTTTGCCGTAGCGATCGACGAAGTACTCCCCCTGGAACGCCATGCGATCCTGGATCGCGATGCCGCCGCCCAGCGCTTTTACTCGCTCGATGTTCTGCGGGGTGATGGTTTCGGCGTGGTCGAAGAACCACGGCAGACCGTTGAACGGAATGTCACGGTTGACCTTCTCGAATACGTCGAGCATGCGGCTGATCGATTCGTTGTAGGTGGCGTGCAGACGGAACGGCCAGCGCTGTTCGACCAGATGACGCACCACCGGCTCCAGCTCTTGTTCCATGGTCTGCGGCAGGTCCGGACGCGGTTCGAGGAAGTCCTCGAAGTCGGCCGCCGAGAACACCAGCATTTCGCCGGCGCCGTTGTGGCGCAGGAAGTCGTCACCCTGGTGCAACTTGACGCTGCCGGTCCAGTTCTGGAAATCGGTCAGTTCTTCTTTCGGCTTCTGGGTGAACAGGTTGTAGGCGATGCGCACGGTCAACTGGTCTTCTTTGGCCAGTTGCTCGATCACCTGATAATCGTCCGGGTAGTTCTGGAAACCACCGCCGGCGTCGATCGCACTGGTCAGGCCGAGGCGATTGAGTTCGCGCATGAACTGCCGGGTCGAGTTGACCTGATATTCCAGCGGCAGCTTCGGCCCCTTGGCCAGCGTCGAGTAGAGAATCATCGCGTTCGGCCGCGCAACCAGCATGCCGGTCGGGTTGCCGTTGCTGTCACGCACGATCTCGCCGCCCGGCGGGTTCGGCGTGTCGCGGGTATAACCGGCGACGCGCAACGCCGCGCGGTTGAGCAAGGCACGATCGTACAGGTGCAGGATGAACACCGGGGTGTCCGGCGCCGCCTGGTTGATTTCTTCCAGGGTCGGCATGCGTTTTTCGGCGAACTGGAATTCGTTCCAGCCACCGACCACGCGCACCCATTGCGGGGTCGGCGTGCGATCGGCCTGATCCTTGAGCATGCGCAGAGCGTCGGCGAGCGACGGCACACCTTCCCAGCGCAGTTCGAGGTTGTAGTTCAAACCGCCACGGATCAAGTGCAGGTGCGAGTCATTGAGGCCAGGAATGACGCAGCGGCCCTTCATGTCGACCACTTGCGTGGCGCTGCCCTTGAGGGCCATGGCTTCGGCGTCGTTACCGACGGCGACGAAGCGGCCATCCTTGATCGCCACGGCGCTGGCGAGCGGTTTTTCGCGGTCAACCGTATGAAATTGGCCATTGAACAGAATCAGATCGGCGTTCATCGCAGTTCCTCAAGCAAAAGTGAAAAGAAGCAAACCCCGCTCAACGCGGCGAGGTTTCTTGGGAATCAAGGTGCTCATGGGCCTGGCTGGCTTCCAGCCACGGCGTGAACAAACGGGTCACCGGCGGCATCACCACGTACACCACCGAGAGGACGATGGTCAGGGTGATGAAGAAGGTGGCGACCACGTAGTTGGAAAGAATCGGATGCAGCGCCAGCAACGGCCCCCAGATCAGCGGCACCAGCAAGGTGTGCGGCAGAATCACCAACAGGGTGACGACAGCCTGCTTCCAGCGCGGCGGCGGCGAGCCCGCCTCGGCCAGCGGTGTGAACCAGAATTCGTTGACCGGCGCGACTTCCGTCTGATCGCCGTCAGCCAGCATCGGCGCCGCCTCGGCGACCAGCGCCTGACGCTCGGACGATTCCAGCCAGCCTTGCATCGCTTCGGTGCTGCTGAAACGCAGCACGCAGGTATAGAAGTCGAGGCGCCCGCGCTTGCCGCGCACCACATCGACGCCCAGATGCCCTTCACGCTGCCCCGCTACACGAACGGTATTGCGCAGCCAGGCTTCATACGCCGACTCGAAACCGGCCTTGACCCGGTGCTTGATGATCAACGTGACGGTCTCATCGGCCCCCGGTGTGAGTGGATTCAGGGCTTCAGGCATAACGCAGTACTCCGGGCAAACGAACATTGATCGCCAGCCGACCCGGCCCGGCGATGAACACAGTGGTAAACAGGATCAACAGCAACCAGCCGAACTGCCCTTCAGCCACACTCCATTGCGGATGCACGACCAGCAGCGCAACGAGCAGCACAAAGAGAATAGGCAAGCAGGCCAACCGCGCCAGAACACCGGCGACGATCAGCAGCGGACAGAGAACTTCGGCGAAAATCGCCAGGCTCAGCGTGAGGTGGGCACCGAGGTGAAACGGGTCTTCGATCAATTGCAACTGCGCGGTGAAGTCGAGCAGCTTGGGCAAGCCGTGCACCCACAACAGAAACAACCCGCCACTGACCCGCAGAAACAGCAAACCGAAGTCCTGCGCCCGTTCATCCCTCGAATTAATCATGACCCGACCCTTTGAATGTCATTGACGAGAATCATGCCAAGGCAAGGGCGGAAGAAATTGGATGGGTGTGCTTAGTTGGTTTTCAGGGCATGGAGGGTGTGTAGACAGCGATGAAAAATGCGGGTGAAAGGTTTACGGGGAACCAGTGATACCCGTGCGGAACGGGACGGCTGTCAGGCTGACGTCGCTTGCAGGCAAGCTCCCGCATGAACCGAGCCCACCCTGAGGCCGAGTATCAGCTCGCCTGCCGTTGATGTTGACCTTGATATAACGGCTCAGCCTGAAAATCAAAAGCCCCTCACCCTAACCCTCTCCCGGAGGGAGAGGGAACTGACCGGGGTGGATGCGAGAGATATGCCGACGTGAAATACCGAGTCGTATTCCAAATTCGAAGCCAAACCAAATCGGCTCCCTCTCCCTCGGGAGAGGGCTGGGGTGAGGGGCGAATCCACCGCAAATCCCAAGCCATGCGACGCTTCTAACCACTCAACAATGAGCGTTAGCTCGAGTGCTGTTGATCTTGATCTTGATCTTGCGTCACCGGCGACATCGGAAGGCTGAGTGGAGGGATTGATCCGGGCGTGGGAGCGCAGCGACCGTCTGGAGCAGCCAGACACAGCGGAAGGAGGTGCAGCGCAGCAAACCGTAGCCGCTGCGCCCGGATCGATCCCGGAGCGAAGGAACCCGAGCCTGCGAGGGCCGAACGCAGGAGCAAGCGTTTTGGGTTACCTTTTTGGCGTTTGAAAAAGGTGACTCGCCGTAAGGGCGAAACCGCCAGCCGCAGCACCCGCATCAACGGATATGCCCCCATTCATCCAGAAACGCAAAGCCTCAGCCAGGCCGAATATCCAGCGGCGCCGCCATGAACTGACTGATCCTCGACCTGAGCCACTTCTCCGCCGGGTCATTGTCATGCACCCCACTCCAGGCCATCGACAACTGCGCCGCATCGATCGGAAACGGCGGATCTTCCGCACGCAGCGCACAACCCTCAACCAAGGCGCAGGCAGCATAATCCGGCACAGTGGCAATCATCTCGGTGCCAGCGAGCAAAGCGCGCAGACCACTGAATTGCGGCACACCGAGAACCACCCGGCGACAGCGGCCGATCTTCGCCAGATCCAGATCGATATTGCCGCTCAGGTCACCCGAGAACGACACCATCGCATGCGGACGCTCGCAATATTCGTCCAGCGTCAGCGGCCCAGGACGGTCATCACCGCGCAATACCTTGCAGGGAATGTCGCGCAGCTTCTTGCGCTTGGCATTGGCCGGCAGATCCGTGGTGTAGCTCACGCCCACGGAGATTTCCCCGGAGGCCAGCAGCGCTGGCATCAGTAGATAGTTGGCGCGGCGCACGACCACGACAATCCCCGGCGCTTCCTGCTGAAGCTGGCGCAGCAGCGGCGGAAACAGACCGAACTCGGCGTCGTCCGAGAGGCCGATGCGAAACACGTCGCAACTGCTCGCCGGCTCGAACTCCTTGGCCCGGCTGACCGCCCCGGAAATCACATCCATCGCCGGTTGCAGTTCCTTGAGAATCGCCAGCGCCCGTGCGGTCGGCTCCATGCTACGTCCATTGCGCAACAGCAACGGATCGTCGAACAGGTCGCGCAAACGGCCGAGCGCCGCACTGACCGCAGGCTGGCCCATGAACAGTTTTTCGGCGACGCGGGTCAGGTTCTTCTCGAACATCAGCGCTTCGAAAATCACCAGCAGGTTCATGTCGACGCGACGCAGATCGTTACGGTTCATGGGCATGTCGTCCTTATCAATGTCAGCCGTTCAAGCGGATCGGCGCTACGCACTTTACTCGATCAACGGCACTTTGGCCGCGCGTTTGTAAGGGCCGTACTCCACCGGCACCCACTGGAAATGTTTGCCTTCAGCGGTGATGTGGCCGATCCCCGGGAATGGCAGATGCGCGGCGGTGACCCACGTCTTGCTCGCCGCCGCCGCGCTGAACACGGCCTGCCGGCTATTGATCGCCTGCTGGCTGTTGACGTCGAAGCCGATTGACACTTCCGGATGCAGGAATTGCACCGCGAGGTTGTGCACCAGATCGCCCATGAACACGATGCTCTGCTTCTGCGAGGTGAAACGATAAGTGGTGCTGCCCGGCGTATGCCCGGCTTCGAGCGTCGCTTCGACCACGCCCGGCAGCGGCGACTCGCCTGCGCTGAAGGTCTTGAAACGTCCGGCGGCAACGTAAGCGGCGGTGGATTGCTGGGCAATCTTGAAGAACGCCTTGGCGCCGGCCGGGGCCTTGGCCAGTGCGGCAGGATCGAGCCAGTAATCGGCTTCAGCCTTGGCCGCGTACACCGTGGCGTTGTTGAACAATGCCTGCTGTTGCCCGTCGACCAGACCGCAGACGTGATCCAGGTGCAGGTGCGTCAGCAGAATCGTATCGACCTGCTCCGGCTTGTAGCCGGCCGCCTGCAGGTTGCTCAGCAGCTGGCCAGCGGTGGCGCCAATGCATTGGCCGGCGCCGCTGTCGACCAGAATCAGTTGCTTGCCGGTATTGACCAGAAAGGCGTTGAACGCGGTCTGCACGCCCGGCGTTTCAATCGAACGGCGCGCCAGCAGCGCACGAATCTGGCTCTGACTCATGCCTTGCAGCAGCTTGGGCGACAAGTCGTTGTAGCCGTCGAACAACGCCGTGACTTCGTAGTCCCCCACCGCCAGGCGGAAATAACCCGGCGCCTGCGTGCCCACTTGTGGCGCTTGCGCCATCGCGCAGGACATCGCCAGTGCGGTCGTTAACGTTGTCGCGGCTTTGAACATGCTTTTCATCAAACGCTCCTGAACCTGCCCGATTGCGGCGCCCCTCTCGGTTCGCCTCGCTGGTCCTGATCGTCGCGCAAAACGCCCGGCGCAGACTTGCAAGCATGTGCTGAGTTCCAGTCCATGCGCGGCAATTAACAACGATTAACTCGTCAGCCTGGCGCCTGCGCTGAACAATGCCGTCACTCGCACAGCGTTGTTTTTTGACCTGACGGGATGCGCCTTTCGTGCATTCCCCATCGACACGGACCTTGGCCATGGCTCAATTGCAACCCACCGTCGCCCTCGCCCCTGCCCGCCAACCGGATACGCCCGCTATCGGCGGGCTCAGTCCGCAACGCGAACGGCTGGTCAAACAACTGATCCTCGAACGCCTCGGTGACAGCCTGGAAGTGGCCGAACTGGCCCGCGCCTGTTCGCTGTCGCGCAGTCACTTTTCCCGCGCCTTCAAGTGCAGCACCGGGCTTTCGCCGCAGGACTGGATTCGCACCCAGCGCATCGCCCGCGCGAAATTGCTGATCCAGCACACCGATCTGAGCCTGACCCACATCAGTCTGGAATGCGGCTTTTGCGATCAGGCGCATTTCTGTCACATGTTCACCCGCAGCGAAGGCATCAATCCGTTCGCCTGGCGCTGCCAGATCATGCGCGAACCGCGGCCTCTGCGCTCACAGCCCGGCGTACTTTGATTGAGGCCACCGTTGCACCGATGCGCGAACCTGAGGATCATGCCCAGACACCCGAACCAGAGAGCCCGCGCCTGCGTGCGCGATGGGTCGGTACCGTCCGTCGCAGCGCCGCAGGAGTGAACTGTTGAGTCTTCCCCGAATCAGGCCATCGGTTTTGGCCCCTATCGGATTCATCCCGGACAACGCCGCGTATTCGAAGGCGAGCAACCGCTGCGTCTGGGCCGACGGGCGATGGATATTCTGCTGATTCTGCTGGCGCAGGCCGGCGAAGTGGTGAGCAAGCAGGAACTGATGGCCGGGGTCTGGCCGGACAGTGTGGTCGAAGAAATCAATTTGCGTGTGCACATGGCGGCATTGCGCAAGGCGCTCGGTGACGGTCAGGCCGGGCAGCGTTACATCGTCACGGTGGCGCAGCGAGGCTACAGTTTTGTCGCGCCGCTCCTGCTGCATTCCATGGAGGAGCGTCCTTTGGACGATGCCGGCGGTCGCCACAATCTGCCCTTGCGGCGCACACGCATGATCGGCCGCCAGCCATTGGTCGACAGCCTGATGAATGAGCTGCCGCGCCGACGCTGCATCACCTTGGTCGGCCCTGGCGGGATCGGCAAAACCACCGTGGCGCTGCGCGTCGCTGAACAACTGATCGGCTTTTACCGCGACGGTATTCGCCTGGTGGATCTGGCGCCGCTCAACGATCCCGCGCTGATCGGCTCGCACCTCGCCGCTCTGCTTGATCTGGTGCTGCCTGAAGGTGACTCGCTGACAGCACTGATCAATGCCCTGCAACAGCGGCAGATGCTGTTGCTGCTCGACAACTGTGAACACCTGATCGATGCCGTCGCGACCCTCAGCGAAAGCATTCTGCGCGGCGCACCCAAAGTACACATCCTCGCCACCAGCCGCGAAAGCCTGCGGGCTGAAGGGGAATATGTTCAGCGTCTGGATGCCCTCGCCTACCCGTCGATGAGTACGATGCTGAGTCGTGGACAGATACTCGAATTTTCGGCGCTGCAACTGTTCATCGAGCGAGCCACAGCCGCCCAGGAAAGTTTCGAGCTGAGCGATCCCCAACTGCCGCAGGTGATCGAGATCTGCCACCGGCTGGACGGTATGCCACTGGCGCTGGAACTGGCCGCCGCGCAGGTCGCCGAGCTTGGTCTCGACGGCCTGCTCGGACAGTTGCAGGGTCGCCTGCCGGCGTTGGGCAAAGGCCGACAGAGCAGCCATGAGCGCCACCTCACACTGCGCGCCACACTGGACTGGAGTTTCAATCTGCTGGAGCGTTGCGAGCAGACCTGCCTGCGGCGTCTGGCGGTTTTTCGCGGCGGGTTTACCCTGGAGTCGGCGGCGGCCGTGATCGTCGGTGAGCAGATCGACCCCAGCGTGGTGTTCGTCTCGATCACCCAATTGGTGGCCAAATCCTTGCTCAGCGTCGAGGTCGGCGATGAACAGGTGTTCTATCGCCTGCTCGACACGACCCGCCGCTATGCGCTGGAAAAACTCGAACAGGCTGCTGAATTCGATGACACCCGTGACCGTCATGCCGAGCGCTGCCTGGCGCTGATGCAGCAAGCGAAAAGCGAATGGGAACATACCCCAACGGCACTGTGGATCGAACGCTACGCCCGTGGGCTCGAAGATTTGCGCGCGGCGCTGGAGTGGAGCCTGCATGGGGTCGGCTCCGGGGGTTGGGGATTCGTCTGGCGGCGGCCTCGGCGCCGTTGTGGCAAGAATTGTCGCTGCTCAAGGAATATGGCGGCTATGTGCGCCGGGCGCTAAGCCTGTTCGATGAACGGAACGAGCCTTGCCCGCGGCTGCATATCACGCTGAAACTGGCCCTGGGCAGTGCCTGCTACCACACCTGGGGCGGCACCGCCGAAACCATCGACGCCTTTGCCCAGGCGCAGCAACTGGCGCAGGCGCACAACGACGTTGCTGGCCAGTTGCGTGCGGTGTCTGGGCACATGGCGGTCAACCTCAGTTGCGGGCATTACCGCCTAGCGCTGGCGCAGAGCGAGCAGTTCGACCGCCTCGGCCTGCACGGCGATCCGTTGCTGTCACTGAGCACGCACCGCTTGCGCGTGCTGGCGCTGCATTACGCCGGCGACCAGACGCAGGCGCGCACACATGCCGAGCAGGTCCTGCAGCGCATGGCGCACAGCGGAAACGTCAACCGCTTCACCCACGGCTTTGGTGTGCAATACGACCAGAGTGTCGCCTCGCTAACGGTACTGGCGCGGGTACTGTGGATGCAGGGTCTGCCCCAGCAGGCGTGGCGTGCGGCGCGGCAGGCGCTGGACATTGCCGTGCAGATCGACCATGGCACCTCGATCTGTTACACCCTGGCCTTGGCCAGTTGCCCGATCGCTCATTACAACGGCGATCAACAAAACGCCCGCATGCTGTTGCGCCTGCTGCTGGAGCAATCGCAGAAGCATTCGGTGCTGTTGTTCAATCATTGGGGTCGGCACTACGCGCAGGTGATTGATGCAGACGTCATCGTCCAGCGGCCGGCGGAGAGCGGCGGGTTGATCGGTGAAATGATGGTCACGCTGGATCCGCGTTTCGTCGACGATGCGTTGCTGCAGCGGGCATTGAGTGGCGAGGCGGGATGGAGCACGGCGGAGATCTTGCGCGCTCAGGCGCAGGCATTGCTGCTGGAAGGTTCTGGAAACGCCTCAGATCCCTGTGGGAGCTGGCTTGCCAGCGATGGCGTCCTGTCAGACAGCAGCAATATCAAGCAAGCCGAACACCTCCTGCAACAAGCCCTGACCACCGCCCGCGCCCAGGGCGCCCTCGCCTGGGAACTGCGCAGCGCCACATCACTGGCGCAACTCTGGCAACGCCAGTCGCGCGGTCATCAAGCACTGAATCTGCTGCGTCCTGTCCTCGAGCGGTTCAGCGAAGGCCACGCGACCCCGGATCTGCGTAAAGCGTGCGGGTTGGTCGAGGCCCTAAGTGAAGACACGCACGCCTGAGACGCGGCGTAACTGATCAACGTGGCGCGCATACCGGCGCTCAAGTTCGACCTCTTCCCCGCTGCGCTCAAGCTGCTCGCGAGCATAACGTCGAGTGGTGTTGAGCATTCGGTAGCGGCAAGCGCTGCCGCTGCCCTCCTCCATCAACAGCGATTTGTGCGCCAGACTTCTGATGATGGCGGCCAGGCGCAACGAGGCCAGTTGCGTGCAACTGACCACCGCAAGAGCCGCTTCCAAGGTGAAAGGCATCTTGAACACCGACAAGCGCTGCAATACGCGCTGCTCCGACTCACTCAACCGCCGATAACTGCAATCCAGCGCAGCCTGCATCGACTGGTGGCGTGGCACGGCGGTGCGCCGGCCGTGGCTGAGCACTTGCAAGCCGTTGGCCACATGCGCCTGCAACCCGACCAGGCCCAGCGCATCGATCTGTGCCACCGCCAGTTCGATCGCCAGTGGCAAACCGTCGAGTTGCCGGCAAATTTCGCGCAGCGGTTGCACATCCTGAGTACGCAACTGGAAATCATGCTGGCGCGCCCGCGCGCGACTGACGAACAACTGCACCGCCGGACAGCCCATGGCCTCGGCGACATCATCGACCGCCACAGGCTTTGGCATGCTCAAGGGTGGCAGTTGCTTGAGCACTTCACCGCTGACCTGCAAGGGCTCACGGCTGGTAACCAGAATGGACACACGTGGCGCCGCGCCAGACAGGCTTTCGATCAATGCCTTGCAGGCTGCGTGCTGATGCTCGGCGTTGTCGAGCACCAGCAAGGCATGCCGTTCGCACAGCCCGGCCAGATCGCTGTCGAGCCGGTGCAGGCAATGCTCCAGCAATGAACTGTTGTCGCTGACCTGCGCTAGATCGACATACCAGACGCCATGGCGAAAATACTGCACCAACAGTTCCGCTACCCGCAGGGCCACGGTGGACTTGCCCACGCCGGTCGGGCCGGCAATGGTCAGCAGGCGACACGCTGGCATGAGTCGCATCAGACTGCCCACCAGCGCATCGCGACCGATCACCGGGGTCAGCCGCGCCGGCAGGTTGTGCAGTGGCGGTGGCGGATTGGCGGGGGCTGGGGTGTTGCACTGTCGCGATGCACCGGGGCGATAAAGCTGTAGCCGCATTGCGGCACGTTGACGATGTAACGTTGACCGTTGCCACCGTCTCCCAAGGCGCGCCGCAGTGCCGCGATGTGCACGCGCAGGTTGATTTCCTCGACCACCGAGGTCGGCCACACCTGGGCGATCAATTGCTCTTTGGTGACCACCCGACCGGCGCGCTCGACCAGCACCTGCAAGATGTCCAGCGCACGACTGCCCACGCGCACCGGCTGATCCCCGTTGAGTATCAGTCGTTGTCGCACATGGAAGGTATAAGGGCCGAAACGCAGCACTGACACCGGGTTGAAATCATCGAGGCTGTTCATGCCAACCATCTTGGCAGCGTTCGATGACGCGACAATGGCGACACGGGGCGCAACACGGACATACCGAGGCGCCAGACGGACAGAAACGCTCTAGCTGAACTGTTCGCGGTATTGCGCCGGGGTCAGGCCGAGCTTTTCAGCGAACAGTGACCGCATGTGCCGAACGCTGCCGAAACCGCTTTTGTAGGCCACGGTCTTGAGCGGTAACTCACTGGTTTCCAAAAGATTTCGTGCACAGTCGACGCGGGCGCTTTGCAGAAACTCCATCGGCGTCATGTTGATTTCCCGGGCGAACACCCGGGCGAAGTGGCGCGCGCTCATATTGGCGATGGCGGCCATGCGTTCGACCGTAAACGCTTCGTCGAGATGCTCCAGTACGTAGCTCTGCGCACGAGTGATCGGCGTTTCCTGCGGCGCCACGGCCGCCATCAATGGGCTGAACTGCGCCTGCCCGCCCTGCCGCTTCATCACCACCAGTAGAACTTTGGCCACATCCTGGGCGAGCTTCTTGCCGTGATCGCGGGCCACCACGGCCAGCGCCATATCGATACCTGCGGTGACACCGCCCGATGTGATCAGGTTGCGATCTTCGATATAGATCTGATCGGTGGCGACATCGGCCTTGGGAAACGCCCGGATCAGTCGCTCGGTGTAATTCCAGTGAGTGGTGACTTGATAGCCGTCAAGCAGACCGGCATGCCCCAACACAAAAGCGCCAGTGCAAATCGAACCGTAATACTCGGCCCGCTGCACGGCGCCCTTGAGCCAGGCGAACAAGGCAGGAAACTGCTGGTTGTAGGCGCCGGGGCCGCCGGGCACGAGCAACAGGTCATAGCGCTCGGTGTCTTCGTCGATTGTCCGGTCGGCCTGCACCATCACGCCGTTGGATGCCCGCAACGCGCCGGGCTCAGTCCCCAGAGTGACCAATTGATAGTGCGCATCGGGTTTGAGGTAGCGGTTGGCAACCGCAAATACCTCCAGCGGCCCGGCCATGTCGAGCAGGAGAAAGTCGGGAAACAGCACCATTGCCACGGTTTTCATGGGAGCACGTCACTTCAATCAGAGAACTTGAGACAGGCTGGACATTATGACCAAGCGAGGCTTTTCAGGCGCGAAAAAATGTGTGAGCGGCCTCGCACAACTGTCAACCTGATCAGGACAGTCTTTCAATTTTCATCTACTTATTGGATTTCACGGTTAACAGTAACCTTCTCCTCACTCGGACGAATTCACGTCCCGCCAGGAGATTTTAATCATGCTGACCCTTCGCAAAGCCTCCGATCGTGGCCTCGCCAATCATGGCTGGTTGAAGTCGTTTCACACCTTTTCCTTCGCCAGCTACCGCAACCCTCGTGAACAGGGTTTCTCCGACCTGCTGGTGATCAATGACGACCGCGTTGCCGCTGGCAAAGGTTTCGGCCAGCACCCGCACCGCGACATGGAGATTTTTTCCTACGTGCTGGAAGGTGCGCTGGAACACAAGGACACGCTGGGCACCGGCTCGGTCATCCGCCCGGGCGACGTGCAACTGATGAGCGCCGGCAGCGGCGTGGCGCACAGCGAGTTCAACCATTCGGCCACCAAGCCTGTGCATTTCCTGCAGATCTGGATCGTGCCGGAAGTCAGCGGCGCCAAACCGCGCTATCAGCAGGAGCATTTCACCGCGCAGAAAAAACGCGGTCGCCTGCAATTGATCATCTCGCCAGACGGCAAGGACGGCTCGCTGAAAGTGCGCCAGGACGCCCGAGTGTACGCCGGACTGTTCGACGGCGAAGAAAGCGCCACGCTGAAACTGCCGGCCGACCGCTACGCTTATGTGCATGTTGCACGCGGCAGTGTTGAACTCAATGGCCAGCCATTGCAGGAAGGCGATGGTGTGCGGGTTCGCGAAGAACAATTGCTGACCTTGAGCAACGGTGTCGATGCCGAGGTGCTGGTGTTTGACTTGCGTCCGCAGGAATTGCCGCAGATGCCATGACGCAGGGCTTCTGCACCTTATGAGAACGGCCTTCCGATGAAGGCCGTTTTTTATTCGGGTGATTTGCTCCACGGCAGCATCGGCGGTATGGGCACGGTGAACTCCTTGCCCGCCTGAATCGCCGCCAACGTCGTCTGGACCGCTGCGTAGGTGTTGGCCTGATTGGCATAACAGGCACCGACGACGATGGCGACCAGCCCCACCAACTGCACGGCGGCCGCTGCCCAGACATTGGCTTTCGTCGTGCTCGCTTGCCTGATGGCTTCTTTCGATTCCTGTGCAATGTTCTGGATTGCTGAAGACATTAATTCGAAGCGTTTATCTCGTTCTGACTGGGCTCTGTCTCGCTCCGACTGCGCCCTGTCCATCTCTGACCGAATCCGGGAGTCTGCCTTGTCCCGCTCGGCCTGAGCCGCCAGAAACGCATCAATACGCATCGATACGCCTTCCATCCGCGCATCCATCCTTGCTTCTATGGTCTCGATCCTGGCATCGAATTCTTCGCGGCTTATGCTGCTCATGGTGTGCGTGTTCCGGCTGTCGTTGAATGGATCACTGTCTGAATATTGCCTCAATTCCCTGGCTTTCAATTCGTCACCTTTGGCGCTTACCGAGACCTTCCGTGGTCGATCGTTTCAGTGCGAGCCCTGTGACTCTCACCGGACTGTGGAAACGATAGAGCTGTTAGCCGATGCTCACAAGCCGGCCGATTCGGCCTGGTTTGTAGGCGTTTTCGTCAGCCCACGTAGCCTCCTCAAAGCAGCCTTGAGGTCATTGATTTTCCGGCGCAAACGCTTCGACTATCTGCTCGATTACCGCCCTCACCCGCGCCGTGTGGCGCAAATCCGCATGAGTCACCAGCCACACGTCGTACGGCAGCGGTCGCGTGCGTTGTGGCCACAACCTGATCAGGCCATCGCGTTCGCCCATGTATACCGGGATTTCTCCTACACCCAGACCCGCCGCAATCGAGCGGCGCACCAGCAAACTGGAGCTGAGGCTGGCGACAATTCGCCCGCGACTCAACGGTTCGGAGACCAGCGTCAGGTCTTTCTTGCTTTGCAGATACGGTTGATAGACCACCAGATCATGACCTTCGAACGCCGTGTCTGGCTGCGGTGAGCCATTGGCATCGATGTAGGCTTGCGAAGCGAACAGGCCCACCGGCCAGCGGGCGATGCGTCGGGCGATCAGGTCGGGGTTGTCCGGCCGGGTATTGCGCACGGCGATATCGGCTTCGCGCTTGGCCAGGCTGAGAATCTGTGTGGACGCATCCAGTTGCACGCGCACATCCGGATGTTGGGCATGCAAGCGCGCCATGGCCGGAACCAGGAAATCGATGGCCAGCGAATCGGTGGTGCTGACTCGCACGGTGCCGGTCAGGCGATCATCCAGGCCCTCGATCTGTCGCTGCAGATCCAGCGCCGACTGCTCCATTTTCTCCACACTCTTGAGCGCCGCTTCGCCGACCGCAGTCAATGCGTAACCGTCGGAAGTACGCAGGAACAGCGTTGCACTGAGGGTCTTTTCCAGCGCCGTGATACGCCGCCCGACAGTCGCCTGATCCACACCCAGTACTCGCGCCGCGCCGCGCAGCGTCGACTCACGGCAAACCGCCAGAAACACTCGTGCGTCATCCCAATTCATGTTTCCCCCACAATGCAAAAATGCATCAGCGCGCCGCTTAATCGCTGCACTGATGCAGCGACGATAGCGGATATGCTCAATGGCATAAACCTTTCTTGAGATCGCTGTCATGCGTACTTCAACCTCCTCCGGCATCTGGATGCCGATCTTCGCCGGACTCTGTGCCAGCCTTGTCAGCATTGGCCTGGCGCGCTTCGCCTACACCCCGTTGATTCCTTCGCTGATTGAAGCCCGCTGGTTCAGCGCCAATGATGTGGTCTACCTCGGCGCGGCCAATCTGGTCGGCTACCTTATCGGCGCCCTGATCGGTCGGCCGACGGCGCGCCAGCTCGGTAACAAAAATGCCTTGCGGCTGATGATGCTGGTGGTCACGGCAGCGTTTTTCGCCTGCGCATTCCCGTTGTCGGTGAGCTGGTTCTTCGGCTGGCGGCTGCTGTCGGGCATTGCCGGTGGCGCAATCATGGTGCTGGTGGCTGCAACCGTTCTGCCGCATGTGCCGGCAGCACGCAAAGGATTGGCCAGTGGCGCGATCTTCCTCGGCATCGGCCTCGGCATCGCTGGCTCCGGGACGTTGGTGCCGCCGCTGTTGAGCTTGGGCTTGCAGGCAACATGGCTGGGCCTTGGCGCTTTGGCACTGGTGCTGACCGCACTGAGCTGGTTCGGCTGGCCAGACGACTTTGCCCATCCGCCAGTGACACATGAAGCGACGGGAGTAGAGTCGACACCGCGCGCGGTGTATCTGTTGTTCGCCCAGTACGCGTTCATGGCCGCAGGTCTGGTGCCGGCGATGGTGTTCCTGGTGGATTACGTGGCGCGTGGTCTTGGCGCCGGCGCGCACACCGGTGCGCTGATCTGGGTGATGTACGGTCTGGGCGCGATTGTCGGGCCGGTGAGTTATGGTTTTCTTGCCGATCACCTGGGCGCGCGCGCTGGCATTCGTATGGTGCTGGTGGTGCAAGCAATTGCTCTCGGTTTGCTCGCAGTATCTCACTCGTTTCTGGTACTGGCGTTGCTGGCGGTGATTCTCGGTTCCTTTCCGCCGGGGATCGTGCCGCTGGCCCTGGCGCGGGTGCATGAGCTGGTGCCGGAGCATCATCGTCAGCAGATTGCCTGGAGCCGCGCCACCGTGTCGTTCGCCACGTTTCAAGCCTTGGCCGGGTTTGCCTATTCGGCATTGTTCAACGCCAGTGGCGGTCATCACACATTGTTGTTCGTGGTCGCCGCAGGCGCGATCGTTGTGGCGCTACTGCTGGAACAAGCCATGAGATGGCTGCCCGCCCCGATTGAACCACGCCGTTGCGCAAATTGAGGGGAATCATTGCCCACCCGGCAAGCTCCCATTACAGAACGTATCCAACAGGAGTCGACATGTCCCTGCCCAATGAAATGAACCGTATCGAAATCACCGAACCTGGTGGGCCGGAAGTCTTGCAGGCCAAGCGCGTGCCGCTGCCGGTCGCTGCCGCCGGCGAAGTGCTGATTCGCGTGCATGCCGCCGGTATCAATCGCCCGGACGCGTTGCAGCGTGCCGGCAAATACCCGATGAAACCCGGCATGAACCCGATTCCAGGCCTGGAAGTCGCCGGCGAAGTCGTCGCGCTTGGCCAAGGTGTCAAGCAGTTCGCCATCGGTGACCGCGTCTGCGCGCTGACCAATGGTGGCGGCTATGCCGAATACTGTGCAGTTCCAGCCGGCCAGACGCTGCCGATCCCCGCCGGCCTCGACTGGGTGCATGCTGCGGCCATTCCGGAAACCTTCTTCACCGTCTGGGCCAACCTGTTCGGCCTTGGCGGCGCGAGTCGTGGGCAGCGCGTGCTGATTCACGGTGGCACCAGCGGTATCGGCACTACCGCGCTGATGCTGTGCCGCGAGTTCGGTATTGAAGCATTCGCCACCGCCGGCAGCCCGGACAAATGCGCAGCGATTCGCGATCTGGGTGGCGAAGCGATCAACTATCGCGATGAGGATTTCGCGGCAGTCATCGCCGAGAAGACCGACAACCACGGGGTCAACGTCATTCTCGACATCATGGGCGGTTCGTACCTCAACAGTAATGTCAGTGCGCTGGCGATGGACGGCCGACTGGTGATGCTCGGTTTCCTCGGCGGCGCGCGGGCCAATGACTTTGATCTGCTGGCAATGATGGCCAAACGCGCGGTGATCACTGGCTCTCTCTTGCGCGCCCGCACTGCTGCCGAAAAAGCCGCCATTGCCGATCAACTGCGTGAGCATGTCTGGCCAGCGCTGGCTGCCGGACGCTGTCTGCCGATGATCGATAAGGTCTACCCGCTCTCCGACGCGGCGAAGGCCCACGCTCATATGGAGGCAGGTGACCATATCGGCAAGATCGCGCTGCAGGTGAGTTGAGCCATCGCAGCATTTTGTAATCAATGCCGCCGGACAGCGGTCGAAAAAATCACGCGCAGACCTGAGCATCTGGTAAAACGCGTTCTTTGTCTGCGATTGGGTGAAACGTTTAATGCTCCGGTCCTTCATGACGCGTCTGCGCCGTCGCCGCTTGGCGTTCGCCTGCATGGCCGCGTTGATCATCGGCGTGCCGACCAGTTGTGCCGTGCTTGAACACACCGAGCGCACCCTGCTGTTTCGCATCGAACCGGGCAACGCTGGCTGGTATCGCGGCTTGCCCGGCAGCGTGCAGGAACTCGACCTGCAACCGAAAAGCTTCAAGGCCGGACAAAACATCCATGCCTGGTGGTGGCCGGCGGAGAAAGCCGATGCGCCGGCGATTTTGTATCTGCACGGGGTGCGCTGGAATCTCACCGGGCAGTTGTTCCGCATTGAACAACTGCGCGCGGCGGGCTATTCGGTGTTGGCCATCGATTACCGTGGCTTTGGCCAGAGCAAAGGTGATCTACCGTCGGAAAGCAGTGTTTATGAAGACGCTCGCGTTGCGTGGGAGCGCTTCCAACTGCTGCAACCGGACCCGAACAAGCGCCTGATTTACGGTCACTCTCTCGGCGGCGCGGTAGCGATTGATCTGGCCGCTGAACTCGGACAGCGCGCTGCTCGCAGCCACTCCCCCTTACCCGTGCGCGGTCTGGTCATTGAGTCGACCTTCACCTCGCTGGCCGACGTGGCTGCCGCCGTCGCCAATACCTCGCTACCCGTGCGCTGGCTCTTGTCACAGAAATTCGACTCCATCGACAAGATCGCCGACATCCACATGCCATTGCTGGTAGTACATGGCCAGGCTGATGCCTTCGTACCGCCGCGCTTCAGCGAGCAATTGTTCAATGCCGCTGAGCAGCCCAAACGCCTGCTACTGGTGCCCGGAGCGACACACAACAACAGCATGGCCCTCGGCGGCCGGGACTATCGCAAGGCACTGGATGCGTTGATGCAGACCAAACCATCGCCGCGGATTGCCGGGCCGGCAGTGGCCAAGGGCTCTGGCGACTCCTGAGCTGTCCGGTCAACCTACACACACCGGCATTAGCGCCGTGCCAGCTCGTGGCGTACGCACTGTTCGTAATAGGTCTGTTTGACCGCCGCGGGTTTTAGCTTCGAACTGCTGTTATAGGTTTGCTCGGTAATGCCCATCGCGGTCATGCGCATCCAGGGCTGCTGGAACCGCCGAACCTGCAACTGTTTTCGCGCGCCATACAACGAGACTCCAGAGAGTTTTGACCGCTGCGCGCCGGCAGCAATGTCCGAGCCCCAGGTGCAGGCAAAGCGATGGTTCTTGCTTAGCTCTTTTGCTTGCACGCCCGAGACGATCAAAGCCAGGGAAAGCGTCGCAACGGTCATGACAATCGTCCGCATATAGCCGATCTAACCTTCTGAAAAAAGGCGATTTTGCCGGGACAGACCAAGTCCGGGGGCCAGCAATTTGCCTTCTTGCGAATACTCACCTTTGAAACGAATGCATCCTGAGCTCTGCCACTCGTCCAGTCCCTCGCACCTTTGGCGGGCCGGCCTATCCAAAACAGTACATCCCGCCCCGCAGAAGGCTCACGCCATGAACAGAAACATCGCCGCCCTATCGCTCGCCAGTCTGTTTCTGATCGTCCCGCTTCATGCATCGTCCGCCGAAACAACCGCAGGTGCTGCCACCCCCGCCACCGCCCTGCCGGGTGTCAATCATGCAGAAAGCTCCCGCGACCATGATGAGAAGGCAGACAAGAAAGGCGAAGAGTCATCGGGTGCCAACGCGGGGTCACAGCCTCATGAGACGGAAAAGGATGCCGCCACATCCAGCGACTCCAAAGATATGGAGAAAAAGCCTGCTCAGTGATATCCCATTAACAATCGAAGACCATCCGGTCTGTAGCTCGGGCACCCAGAAATGACGAAGGCCAATGTCGTTGACATTGGCCTTTGCATTTCAGTCTCGAACAAACCGGTTCGTCATTGCTTGGTGCACTGAGCGCCAAGCCCCATTCCCATGGCACCCAGCGCAACCATCGGGCCACTCGGAAGTTCGCATTTGTATTCGCCGCCATCGGTTTGAGCGGTGTAGTACGTCGTATTGAAGTCGTTGCGGATGTTTGTAACCTTGATAACGGGTTTGCCAATGGTGGTCTGCGCTCGATCCTTCAGATCACTTTCTCCCGGTTTGACGGTCTGGCATCCAGAGACCGCGAGCGCGAATGTTGCGAATAAAACGAGAACCGGGACAGTCCTTGATGAGTTCATTGCAGATCGACCTTTTTGATTTTTATGCAGGAAAATTTTGACAGCAAGCTGTCAGGCGACAGGACTTTAAAGTCGAGCCGGGACAGGGGCAATTAGGTCGGATGTGCTAATGGCTGAAAGCTAGCGTCGCTCCCGATGAGGTTTGCAACTATTTTTCGGGTGACGCAAGGATATTTGCGCAGCCTCAATTACTAAATTAGAAAAAATGAATTAGCCAGCTGATCCCTCGGTCAAGAATTATGAATGCAGTAAATCTGACGAGGTGACAGTAATGACTATCCAGGCAGAGACACTCGCAAAACTGACTGAAGCGCTTCAAGAGCGAGGCATGAACAGGGTTTCAGACATCCATTTCACCCGCGCGCCTTACCGCTACAACCATCGCTGGATCTGTACCGTAGAGTGAATGTGCTGACTGCCCGCAGCTGGATCGAACTATCCAGCGCGGGCGCCCCGGGTTCAGCTCTTTTTGCCCCACGCTGGCGATGTCCTCGACTTTTTCAGAATTAATCCACACTTCGACGGCAACAAAAAACCCGGCGCGTTGGCCGGGTGTTGTGAAGGATAGAAGTTCATGGCGCCTGTTTCGCGCCGCCGTTATCCCGGCCTGTCTGGGCATCCTGATCGGAACCAGGATTCCCGGGTGGCGGATTCCAGTCCTCTGGTCGCTCCTCGGCCCCCTGCTTTGGCTCAGAAACAGCCTGTTCCAGGCCAGAATCATGGCCGGCGCCAGAGTCCGGCGTTTGTTCGCTGGGTCCCGGATACGGAGCTTCAGGGCCGTTATTGTCGTCAATCATCATTTTCTCCCGTCAGTGGCGCAACGTCTGCGCATAACAGTGAGAGACGATCCGACGCCAAGGAGTGCGATTCGCTCGACGAGCGGGAATTAAAAAGACGGTATGACGACGAGGCCCGATCATTTATTACGCTGCAGCCAACCTGTCAGCATAAAAACCAGACCCGGTATCAACAGGCCCGGCGCGACATAGGCAAAGGTTCCGCTGGCGAGAAGACCTGTAAGGCCGAAAACGAAGCCGCAAATCGCCAGCGGCAGTCCCACGATAAACATTGGCTGCTTGAACGCCTTATCCATTACTCGATTCCATTCAGGTCTTTGTTAATCCACTGGAGTGCCTACAAGTCATGGAGGGTTTGAATTTCAACAGCCACGTGCAAAATTGCGATTCATCGCGAAGCCCGAGCCTACTGCGTCCAGTAGCAAGCGTCGCCGGAGAGAATCCAAATCGAGAAGCCCCTGCAAATCTACCGCCCATGAAAAAGCCCAACTGGTTAGAGTTGGGCTAAGTCATTGAAAAATATGGTCGGGACGGAGTGATTCGAACACTCGACCCCTAGCACCCCTAGCACCCCAGCTGGGGACTGTAGCAACGCAAGTAACTGATTTGTATGGATAATACCCTGTTTTACGGCTAGCAAAACATCCGAATTTTTGTGCTTATGCAAACGAAAACACGCGGCCTCCATAGGAGGTTTTGCGCACCCTCCTCCGGCGTCCTGCCGACAAACACCAATCCAGAATCCTACAGCTCGTCGTCTCACTCTCGCTCGTTCGCATCGCCTCGATCACTGTACATCAAAACAGTATTCAGCAAGGCATCCCCGTGGACCCCCTCTATATAGAAGACACCGACGATTGGCTCGGCAACCCGACCCCGCTCGAACCGTACCGGCATCAGCTTCGGATGTATGAAAACGAATTTGAAGCGCTGACCCTCAAGGAGGAGCGAGCATTGGAAAACATCCAAGGCTTGGTTCGAGGCAATGACGCGCTCACGGAGGAGAGAAACTCTCTCAGGACAAAGCTTCAGTACGCCGAGGGCTATTTGCTGAGCGAGAGGCGCAGATCAGCCAATGTCGAGCACAACAGAAGCCATCTGTTCAATGAAAACCAGCGCCTGCTAAGAGAAGCTCGAGACCGGGAGGAGATGGCAGGTCATTGCGAATGCTGCGCCGAAAAAGGTTTGTGACGAGGCCAGCGCTGGCGGGTCTACGCTGAATCAGATCCAGCCGAGGACATGGCAATGTGCGGACGACTTTCACAGTACAGCGGAATTCACGACTTCGTGGCGGCGCTGAGCATGCCGAACGCGCTCATCAACTCGACCGGCGAGCAGCCCTTCGAGCGTTAAAACGCCGCGCCAACCACTCAACTGGTTCTCTTCCACCAAGAAGGCCAGTTCCTGCACGCCGACATGGTTCGCTGGGGGTGGCGCCCGCACCGGGCGAAAGACCGAGCAGCGCCAATCAACGCCCGCGTGGAGAAAGTCGCCCATGGCCCGTTCTTCCGCGCAATCTGGCCGCACCGGGCAATCATCGCGATCAACAACTGGTTAGAGTGGGTCGACGAAGGCGGACCGAAGAAGCAGCCCTACCTGATCCGGCACCGCGACCAATCCCCAATCCTCTGCGCTGCGATCGGCCAATATCCAAATGAAGAACACGGCTCCGGAGAGCACGACGGCTTTGTGATCATTACCGCCGACAGCGCCGGCGGCATGGTTGATGTTCACGACCGACGGCCTGTAGTCCTCTCGCCAGAGCTTGCCCGCGAATGGCTCGACCCGGCCACGCCAAAAGAACGAGCCGAACAGATGGCGCTGCACCAGGGCGAGCCATCAGAGGAATTCGAATGGTTCCAGGTAGATCGCGCCGTAGGCAACGTTCGCAATCAAGGCCCCGAACTGATCCGCCCAGTCAGCGCGTGACTTCTCGCACATACGCTTGCTGAGGAGCTTTTCGGCCTGAGGAGGCAAACGGTTCCCCGCTGACTCTTTCAGCCTTTTGGCATGTGAAGAGGCCAAACCTCATCAGCGTAGCGATACGTGCCGGTTAACTATTCGATATAAATCTTGTTGGGATAGCAATCCACCTCACCATCCGGGAGGTCTCCATTCAAGAAAACATTTATGTAAGCTGGAGACTTATCAACTCTGATGATTTCTCGCACGCCAGAGGCGCTGAGTTTAACCTTTGCTCCAACTTTATACGCCTTCAGATTGGCATCCGTTCTCTTTATAAAAAAAGCTGGAGTGCTCTTGTTAATCCCGCCATTCCAGTTGGAGTCAGTAAGGTTGTACGCTGTGATCGATGGGGTACTGCGCGTGTCATGCTGAGCGACAATTATATGCGCCGTAACGATAACAGGAGCAACCATATAAAGAACCGCAAGGCCCTTCGATGCGCTGCGATGCGTAAAATTGTTTTGACATACTTTCCGAGCTAAGAAACCCCTTAAAATGACGAAAGTTAGAGAATCTCCGCTCAACAAAATAATATACGGCCGCACCAAGAACGATGGAACAAATTGCAGCAAGCGTACCAAGACTGAAGAACTCTAGAACCTCTGCTTCTGCCGACAAATACCTTTTCAACAGTATTAGAATAGGAAAGTGCAGGATATGCACAGGATATGATAGCTCTCCCACCACTCTGTCAATCTTGTTGTTAGCCGTGCACTTAAATAGAACCGGTACAGCCATAGAGAAAAATAAGAGATGCCAAAAAGGCATTATTGTTTGTGACAAAGAAAGAACTATAAGCGCGCATATAGCCGCAAAATAGTTTGGCTCACAACTATTTTGGGACAAGTGATACGCAAGCGCGCCACCACCAAAAAATGCAAATGAAGACGGGTAGAAATAATAAGTATAAGCCCAACTCTCTGCAGGCTTAAGCAACCCAACCTGGCTTATAGGGAACTCAATAAAATTGAGCGCGCCAAGATACACCGCGCCGGCCAAAACGAATAAAAAGGTTTTTGTTTGGCTTTTTAGAATAAAAGGAGACGAGATAAAAGCCCAATTCAACTGCAAGCGACCATGCCGGAGGATTTATAGTAAGCCCAACCTAATCCGCGCAACCGCCCGATTTCGTTTCCACACAGAATAAATACGAGAGATCCTGACCAACGATAAACAAATTCTGAAAAACATAAATTATCTTGGACGTGATAGTGAGCCGATCAAACAAATCAAATACAGCTGCATATGAAGCCACTAACGCCAAACCCAAGCCAATATAATAGGCTGGGAAAATTCTTAAAATCCTACTCTTATAAAACTGATAGCTGCTAACCTCTTTGTACTTCCCGTTCAGCACCATTGCCATATAAAAGCCGGAAATTATAAAAAGAAATTAACCGCGTATCAAGCTCCAATGCCATTGGCGCCGAATATAGTGGTTTGAGCGTGTCCAGCGATAACTGAAAGCGCTAGAAAAAGTCTTAACAGCCCCATCTAAAAACCCTGCATATTGTTTTCTCAAGGCTTAGTGATTTAGATATCGACTGGCCTCCCTTTGAGGGCTGATTCTACATTCAAATTCCAGTTTCGGCATTCTTCCTGTTTGGATCGGAATCATGGCTCACTGGCGCGCGCCTCGCGAGGATGGCTCTGCGCCGTTAGCGTTGCAGTTCCTTCACATAAGCCTGGCACGCTTGCAGCGCGATCAACCCCGGGTCGCCCGTGTCGGTGATGGCGATAATTCGTTGAGCATGCGCTGGGTCAAGTCGGGCTCGTACGGCTGCATAATCCACGGCGCCGGCGGCGGCAGGCACCCCACGGCCTTTTGTAGCGTCGGTTGCGTCGAGGAGGACTGCCAACCGCAGATCAGCAGTGGCAAGGGGATCGCGGAGGCGATCTTGGTCACGTTGGGCATCGCTCATTTTCCTGAAGTGTGTTTGCTCCTTGGCCGCCAGCCGCTGCTCGAGCGCCAGGCGCTTGTCCTGCTCGGCCTGCTGCGCGGTGGCGGCGGCTTGGGTCATTTGATCGAGGGTTTCGGCATACAACCGAGCCTGCTCCGCCAGTTGCTTTCCGTAGCGCCATCCTGAAACTGCCAAGCACTGCCGGCGCCAGCGAGAACCAGCGCCAGCGCGCCCACCGCTCTCCACGGAACGACCATCACGGCACATCCTTGAAGAAGACGTGACCGCCCAGCTTGAGTGTCTGCTTAGCCTTCGTCGCCCAAGCGGGCGCCTTAATGCTGGTGGCGTAATAGTGCGTGGCTCCGCCGGTGGGATCAGGCACCTTTCCGTCGATCACCCGGTCAGCAGCGATCCGGCATTGTGCCAGCTCGCGGAACGGAATTTCCTTCACGCCGATCAGGAACTGATAGTTTGGGTCAGTCTTGTTCCACCAGCTGAACTGGTACGGCTACTGGCACACGCCGGCGTAGCCTTCGCCCCACCACGACTTTTCCTTCCCATCAAACACGCGGTTGCGGATCGTCCAGGCCACGGCGATCTGGCCGGCGGTTCCTTCGCCGCGGGCCTCGCCCCAAATCGTGCGGGCGAGGATGTCGCGATCCTTCTCGGTTGCAGTCATATTTTTCTCCAGGCAATAAAAAACCACCCGCAGGTGGTTTGGATGATGTTGCGAATATTAGTTAGGCATGCCTCGGCCTAGCCCCTGAAATAATCCGTCTCAGCGGGGCCTGAAGTGGATTTTCTATAAAATGATATACAGCAGCGGCACATACAATTGAAATTAACCAATAAGAAATATAAAAAAGGAGCCAGTTAGAATCAAAGCCCCCTCCATTCCATTTGTACATGTACCGAATGACAAGTTGGTGAACCATGTACAAAGAGAAACTAATCTTCCCAAGATAAACCAGCGGCCCCCAAGTGAGAAATCCAGACAGAGCTCCGCGCTGACCGCTCAGAACAGCAATAAGAAAACAGAATGGGATGAAAGACCCTGCAACAAGAACCCAAACACTTGCCTGTGGCACAACATATGCAAGCGTATGCTTAGAAAGCCACGTTAAACTGGACATCGCTCCAACCGCTAAAAGCAACGCCCCAACCTCGAGACAAGTAGCTTTTGTTCTTGACCATAATTCTGATCCTGCGTGAATTTTAATAGCGGCCTGATATGCAATCATTCCTGCCATAAATTCTGCCAACCTTGTAGCCGGGGAAATATACAGGACACCCCAAGCTGTCACGCCACCTGATGGTTCATTGGTTGATAGATTGAGAAGACTGGAAATCATTACCATAAGAACGATCAGAACAACTGAGCCTATCGCCAGCAACTGAGGTCGCGCCTTAGCGAACGGTATTATAAATGGAAATAGTGCGTAAAAGAAAAACTCTGTTGAAATACTCCAGGACACTGCGTTTAAAGAGTAGTGCCATGGCAACAAAGGAATCATGGATTGAAGCATGAGCAAATTTACAGTAGCTCTGGCTGCATCATATACCGAACCAATGGGCGATAAAAACAAAATCGAAAAAAATGCTGTAAAAACATGCAACGGATAAAGCCTTGATATTCTCGCAGCAAAAAACGAACGCAATCCACTATGCCAGTCCAACTTTCCATAGGCGTGACTTAGTATAAAGCCTGACAAAACAAAGAAAAAAGATACTGCATTCCTTACGTCTAAAAAATTTATACTGTACGAAAAGTAACTACCGGACCCTCCGTGCCCTGCAACAATCATTGCGGCTGCAAAAAATCTTAATGATGTTAATGAATCAATCTGCCCTTTTATAATCACGAATCTGTTTCTTATGAGAGTAAATGGCGCATTTTACACGCCATTTGCTGCAAAACCAGAGCTCTGCAGGCTTCACTGATGAAACGCTATGGTCGACAACATTGGATGGATATTGAGGCTTCTAGAGTATTTTGCTGACCTCAACTCACATATCAGTGGTTATGCCCTAAAACGATCGCGCTGAGGTACCGCATTTTCACGGGTTCCAGTCATCACTTTTCTCCAGGCAAAACCTGCTCAAGCGCGGGTTTTAGGTTTGGGGTTGGGAAAACAACCGAGGATAGGACGATGCAAATCGAAATTGATCTGCCCGGAAAGGCAGGGCCACACCCGGCAATTGCACAGTGGCTGAAAATTGCTGAGGAGGCGGAACGTGCTGGTGTTTCCGGCGATGCAGCGCGGCGAGCCGCTCGTAGTATCGAAATTGAGCAGGAAACCATGTAAGGCGGGCACATCGCTGTGAGGGCTCGGCCATGAACCTCGTCTACTGGATTCTCGCCGTGATTCTGGTTGCCGGAGCAGGTGCCTACGGCGTCGTTCACGATGGTCAGGGTACGTGCCAGGCGCCACGCTCCAACACTTACTACCTATTCCGATGACCAGCCTTCAGCAGGCATGCCGCCTTCTGATTCGGCGCGGATCGTTTCGAGTTCTCGCGATATACACCTTCCTGATGCTGCTCTGCGCCCTCACCGTACCTCATCCACCGCCGGCCCGATCGCAAAAAGCAGAAGCAGGCGCAGACGAAGGACCACTGGACTCAGGTCGAAGAGCGATATTTGACGCGAGCCTTCAAGGAGGCCCGGGAAGCGGCGGGTTGTTACAAGGGATGGAACGAAGAGGAAATGCCTGGCTTCCATGAAGTGCGCGCGCGGTCGCTGCACCTGTACCAGAAAGCCGGAAAGGACGGTCAGAAGATCGCCGGCCACGCCAGCGAGACCATGACGAAGAACTACCAGAAAGACCATGCAGAGATCGCTTGGTCAGAGGCAATTCCTGATTTGAATATCAGCGAAATCACCGGGTAGTTTTGCGCAAGTTTTGCGCAGGCACAAAAAAGCCGATCCATCTGATCGGCTTAAGTGTCTGATTTTAATCAGGAATAATGGTCGGGACGGAGTGATTCGAACACTCGACCCCTAGCACCCCATGCTAGTGCGCTACCGGACTGCGCTACGCCCCGACTGATGTTGCATCTCGTTCTTCACCTCGAAGAACGCTCAAGAATATAGCGCAAGCATTTGAAAACTGGAAGTATTCAAACGCTGCTTTTTATTTCTTGAGTACTACCAGCACGTCTTCCAGCTCGGCAATCATCTGCCGGATCATCTGCTTGTACTGGGTGGTGTCGTCTTTGGCTTCATCGCCGGACAGGCGCAGGCGTGCGCCGCCGATGGTGAAACCCTGATCGTAAAGGAGCGCGCGGATCTGCCGGATCATCAGCACGTCCTGGCGCTGATAATACCGGCGGTTTCCGCGGCGTTTGACGGGGTTGAGTTGAGGAAACTCCTGCTCCCAGTAGCGCAGCACGTGTGGCTTTACGGCACACAGCTCGCTGACTTCACCAATGGTGAAGTAGCGTTTGCCCGGGATAACGGGTAGCTCGTCGTTATGACTTGGTTCCAGCATAAGCCTCAACTCGGGCCTTCAACTTCTGCCCTGGACGAAAGGTGACCACACGGCGAGCCGTGATCGGGATTTCTTCCCCCGTTTTCGGGTTGCGGCCAGGCCGCTGGCGTTTGTCCCGAAGGTCGAAATTGCCGAAACCGGACAATTTGACCTGCTCGTTGTCTTCAAGAGCGTGCCTGATTTCCTCGAAAAACAGTTCTACCAATTCCTTGGCTTCCCGCTTGTTCAGGCCCAGCTCTTCATACAGACGTTCCGCCATCTCAGCTTTCGTCAAAGCCCCCATACGTCACTTCCTTAACGTGGCGTTCAACCTTTGTTCGAGCGAGGTGAGGATATTTTGCGTCGTCGAATTCACCTCATCGTCATTAAGAGTGCGCGATGGATGCTGCCAGGTCAAGCCAACGGCGAGGCTTTTTCTATCAGGATCAATGCCTTTACCCTGATACACGTCAAACAGCCTGAGATCTGTGAGCCATTCGCCTGCATTTTCACGGATTACGTCCAGTACAGCCGAGGCTGCGACGTCTTTATGCGCGATCAGAGCAAGGTCACGGCGCACTTCAGGAAAGCGCGACAACTCGTGGAATTTCGGCATTTTACCCAGTGCCACTTCAGCCAGAACCAGCTCGAAAACGAAGACCGGACGATCCAGGCCCAGCGCTTTCGACAATTCAGGGTGAATGGCGCCGATGAAACCGACCTCACGGCCTTCACGTTCGATGCGCGCGGTTTGGCCCGGGTGCAGCGCCGGGTGTTTGCCCGGTGCAAAGGTGAACGAATCCAGCGCGCCGGCGAAGCCCAGTACCGCTTCCACATCAGCCTTGACGTCGAAGAAGTCCACCGTATCGCGACCTTGTGCCCAGCCTTCCGGCAGGCGGCTGCCGCAAACCACACCCGACAACATCGGTTCTTGCTTCAGGCCGTCGAGCTGGCCGACGAAACGCAGACCGCTTTCGAACAGCCGCACGCGATCCTGTTGACGATTGAGGTTGTGCTGCAGCGCTTTGACCAGGCCCGGCCACAGCGACGAACGCATGGCGGCCATGTCATTGGAAATCGGGTTGGCCAGCAACAGCGGCTCAACGCCCGGATTGAACAGTTCGAACTGACGCGGATCGATGAAGCTGTAAGTGATCGCTTCCTGATAGCCACGAGCGACCAGCAGACGACGCAGCTCCGGCAGATCGCTACGCGCTTCTGCCTTGGCTTGCGGTGCCAGACGCGCTTGCGGGTAACGAACCGGCAGACGGTTGTAGCCGTAAAGACGCGCCAGCTCTTCGATCAGATCGACTTCCAGGCTGATGTCGAAGCGATGGCTTGGCACTTCAACGCGCCACTGCCCTGCCCCATCGGCAGTAATATTCAGACCCAGCCCGCTAAGCAGGCTTTCGACCTGAGCCGAATCCATTTCCATGCCCAGCATTTGCGTGATGCGCTGGGAACGCAGAGTGATCGGCGCGATCGACGGCAAGTGCTGCTCGCTGACGGTCTCGATGATCGGGCCGGCTTCGCCACCGGTGATCTCCAGCAGCAGGCCAGTGGCGCGCTCCATGGCTTCACGGGCCAGTTGCCAGTCAACGCCACGCTCGTAGCGGTGCGAGGCATCAGTGTGCAAACCATACGAACGAGCTTTGCCCGCGACAGCGATCTGGTCGAAGAACGCACTTTCCAGGAAAACGTCGCGCGTAGTCGAGGACACACCGCTGTGCTCACCGCCCATCACACCGGCAATTGCCAATGCACGGGTGTGGTCAGCGATTACCAGCGTATCGCTACGCAGGCTGACTTCCTGACCGTCGAGCAGTACCAGCTTCTCGCCCTCTTCGGCCATGCGCACACGGATACCACCATTGATTTCGGCGAGATCGAACGCGTGCAACGGCTGACCCAGTTCGAGCATCACGTAGTTGGTGATGTCGACGGCAGCGTCGATGCTGCGTACGTCGGCGCGACGCAGGCGCTCAATCATCCACAGCGGCGTCGGCTTCGAAAGGTCGACGTTACGAATCACACGACCCAGATAACGCGGGCATGCGGCGGGCGCCAGTACTTCGACCGAGCGTACTTCGTCATGCGCGGCGGCAACGGCGGCCACGACCGGACGCGTTACTGGCGCTGCGTACAGCGCACCGACTTCACGGGCCAGACCGGCCAGCGACAGGCAGTCGCCACGGTTCGGGGTCAGGTCGACCTCGATGCTCGCGTCTTCCAGATCCAGATAAACCCGGAAATCTTCGCCCACCGGCGCATCGGCTGGCAGCTCCATCAGACCGTCGTTGCCTTCGCCAATCTGCAGCTCGGCTTGCGAGCACAGCATGCCGTTGGACTCGACGCCGCGCAGCTTGGCTTTCTTGATTTTGAAGTCGCCCGGCAGCTCGGCGCCGATCATGGCGAACGGAATCTTCAGGCCCGGACGCACGTTCGGCGCACCGCACACGACCTGAAAGGTTTCCGCGCCATTGCTGACCTGGCACACGCGCAATTTGTCGGCATCAGGGTGCTGCTCGGTGCTCAGCACCTCACCCACCACCACACCGCTGAATACACCGGCGGCCGGAGTCACGCTGTCGACCTCCAGACCGGCCATCGACAGACGGGCAACCAGCTCGTCGCGATCTACCTGCGGGCTAACCCAGCCACGCAGCCATTGTTCACTGAATTTCATCCTGCTCTCCTAAGAATTCGTTACGACTAGCGAAATTGCGCGAGGAACCGCAAGTCGTTGTCGAAGAACAGACGCAAGTCGTTCACGCCGTAACGGAGCATGGCCAGACGTTCGACGCCCATGCCGAAAGCAAAGCCGGAGAACTCTTCCGGATCGATGCCGGACATGCGCAGCACGTTCGGGTGAACCATGCCGCAGCCCATCACTTCCAGCCAGCCGGTCTGCTTGCAGACGCGGCAGCCTTTACCGCTGCACATCACGCATTCCATGTCGACTTCAGCGGATGGCTCGGTGAACGGGAAGTACGAAGGACGGAAACGTACGGCCAGCTCTTTCTCGAAGAACACCCGCAGGAACTCTTCGATGGTGCCTTTGAGATCGGCAAAATTGATGTCGCGATCAACCAGTAGGCCTTCGACCTGGTGGAACATCGGCGAGTGGGTGATATCGGAGTCGCTGCGATACACACGGCCCGGACAGACGATGCGGATCGGCGGCTGCTTCGATTCCATGGTGCGGACCTGTACCGGCGAGGTATGGGTGCGCAACAGCATGTTGGCATTGAAATAGAAGGTGTCATGCATCGACCTGGCCGGGTGGTGGCCTGGGATGTTGAGCGCTTCGAAGTTGTGATAATCGTCTTCGACCTCGGGGCCTTCGGCGATGCCGTAGCCAATGCGGGTGAAGAACTGCTCGACACGCTCCAGCGTGCGGGTCACCGGATGCAGACCACCGGAGGTCTGGCCACGGCCCGGCAATGTCACGTCGATGGATTCGGCGGACAGTTTGGCAGCCAGTTCGGCTTCTTCAAACAGAGCCATGCGCGCATTGAGAACGCCTGTGACACGCTCCTTGGCAACGTTGATCAGGGCACCGACTTGCGGACGCTCTTCTGCCGGCAGATTCCCCAGGGTCTTCATCACCTGAGTCAATTCGCCCTTTTTGCCAAGGTATTGAACCCGGATTTGCTCCAGGGCATTGATATCTTCAGCGCTTTGCACAGCCTCTAGTGCTTGAGCGACCAGCGCATCCAGGTTTTCCATGTACAGACTCCAGATACAAAATAGGGGAAGAGCTTGAAGGCTCTTCCCCTATTTATGACGTTTAACACCTGACCCCACAAAGGTGAGGCCAGGTGACTGTCGGGGGTACTTAAGCCAAGGTGGCTTTAGCTTTCTCGACAATCGCAGCAAACGCCGCTTTTTCGTTCACTGCCAGATCAGCCAGAACCTTACGGTCGATCTCGATGGACGCTTTTTTCAGGCCAGCGATGAAACGGCTGTAGGACAGACCGTTAACACGAGCACCAGCATTGATACGAGCGATCCACAGAGCGCGGAACTGACGTTTTTTCTGACGACGGTCACGGTAGGCGTACTGGCCTGCCTTGATTACCGCTTGCTTGGCAACACGGAATACGCGGGAGCGTGCGCCGTAGTAGCCTTTAGCAAGTTTCAGAATTTTTTTGTGACGCTTACGGGCAATGACGCCACGCTTTACACGAGCCATGAGTTACTTCCTCTATTCTTGACTAAATTAACGAAGGCGCAGCATGCGCTCGACTTTTGCCACGTCAGACGGATGCAGCAAGCTGCTACCGCGCAGTTGACGCTTACGCTTGGTCGACATTTTAGTCAGGATGTGGCTCTTGAAAGCGTGCTTGTGCTTGATGCCGTTAGCAGTTTTCAGAAACCGCTTGGCAGCACCACTTTTGGTTTTCATTTTTGGCATGTTCGGATACTCCGCATTCAGTTGATAAACATAATCAGAAGGCCTGCCGTGCCCTGTTGATTACTTCTTCTTTTTCGGGGCGATGACCATGATCAGCTGGCGTCCTTCCATCTTAGGATGCTGTTCGACCGAACCGTACTCGAGCAGGTCTTGTTCAACCCGCTTGAGGAGTTCCATCCCCAGCTCCTGGTGGGCCATCTCACGGCCGCGGAATCGCAAGGATACCTTGGCCCTGTCCCCGTCACTCAGGAAACGTACCAGGTTGCGCAGTTTTACCTGGTAATCCCCTTCCTCCGTCCCTGGACGAAACTTGATTTCTTTAACCTGAATCTGCTTCTGGTTCTTCTTCGCCGCGGCAATCTGCTTCTTCTTTTCGAAGATCGACTTGCCGTAGTCCATCACACGGCAAACCGGCGGGACTGCGTCTGCGGAGATTTCCACCAGATCAAGCTTTGCTTCTTCAGCGATACGAAGCGCTTCATCAATCGAGACGATGCCAATCTGCTCGCCATCAGCGCCAATTAACCGAACCTCGCGTGCCGAGATATTCTCGTTGATCGGGGCTTTCGGTGCAGCTCGTTTATCTTGTCTCATTTCACGCTTAATAATAATTACTCCGAATCTGGGCGACCACGCCGGGAAACCGCTTGCGCGAGAAACTCAGCGAACCGGGCGACGGGCATCGAGCCCAGGTCAGCACCTTCACGAGTACGCACAGCGACAGTCTGCATCTCGACTTCCTTATCTCCGATAACCAAAAGATAGGGAACCTTGAGCAAAGTATGCTCGCGGATTTTAAAGCCGATCTTTTCATTTCTCAAGTCGGACTTGGCACGAAATCCGCTTTCGTTGAGAGTTTTTTCAACCTCTGCAACAAAATCTGCCTGTTTATCAGTGATATTCATGATCACCGCCTGCGTTGGCGCCAGCCAGGCAGGGAACGCACCTTCGTAGTGCTCGATCAGAATCCCGACGAAACGCTCGAACGAACCGAGGATCGCGCGGTGCAGCATCACCGGGTGTTTGCGGCTGTTGTCTTCGGAGACGTATTCAGCGCCCAAACGGACAGGCAGGTTAAAATCGAGCTGCAAGGTACCACATTGCCAGACGCGACCAAGGCAATCTTTTAACGAGAACTCGATCTTCGGACCGTAGAACGCTCCCTCGCCCGGCTGCAGATCGTACGGCAGGCCCGCAGAATCAAGGGCTGCAGCCAATGCAGCTTCAGCTCGATCCCACAGCTCGTCGGAACCGACACGTTTTTCCGGACGAGTGGACAGCTTCATCTCGACATCGGTGAAACCGAAGTCGCGATAAACGTCCATGGTCAGCTTGATGAACGCAGCGGATTCGGCCTGCATCTGCTCTTCGGTGCAGAAAATGTGGGCGTCATCCTGAGTGAACGCACGCACACGCATGATGCCGTGCAGCGCGCCCGATGGCTCGTTGCGGTGGCAGGCACCGAACTCGGCCAGACGCATCGGCAGCTCGCGGTAGCTCTTCAGGCCCTGATTGAACACCTGTACGTGGCACGGGCAGTTCATCGGCTTGATCGCGTAGTCGCGGCTTTCCGACTCGGTGGTGAACATGTTGTCGGCGTAGTTGGCCCAGTGCCCGGATTTCTCCCACAGGCTACGGTCAACGACTTGCGGCGTTTTGATCTCGAGGTAGCCGTTGTCGCGTTGCACCTTGCGCATGTACTGCTCAAGCACCTGGTACAGAGTCCAGCCGTTCGGGTGCCAGAAGACCATGCCCGGCGCTTCTTCCTGGGTGTGGAACAGGCCCAGACGCTTGCCGATCTTGCGGTGATCGCGCTTTTCAGCTTCTTCGATGCGCTGAATGTAGGCCGCCAGTTGTTTCTTGTCGGCCCAGGCCGTGCCGTAAACGCGCTGCAATTGCTCGTTCTTGGCGTCGCCGCGCCAGTAGGCGCCGGACAGCTTGGTCAGCTTGAAGGATTTCAGGAAACGCGTGTTCGGCACGTGCGGACCGCGGCACATGTCGACGTATTCTTCGTGATAGTACAGGCCCATGGCCTGCTCGTTCGGCATGTCCTCGACCAGACGCAGCTTGTAGTCTTCGCCGCGGGCCTTGAACACTTCAATCACTTCGGCGCGCGGAGTGACTTTCTTGATCACGTCGTAATCTTTCTCGATCAGCTGCTGCATGCGCTGTTCGATCGCAGCCATATCGTCCGGAGTAAAAGGACGCTCGAAGGCGATGTCGTAATAGAAGCCTTCGTCGATGACCGGCCCGATGACCATTTTGGCAGTCGGGTACAGCTGCTTGACCGCGTGGCCAACCAGGTGGGCGCAAGAGTGGCGAATGATCTCCAGCCCCTCTTCATCCTTTGGCGTGATGATTTGCAAGGTCGCGTCGCTTCTGATGATGTCGCTGGCGTCGACCAGTTGCCCATTGACCTTGCCGGCCAGGGTGGCTTTGGCCAGACCGGCACCAATGGATGCCGCGACCTCGGCTACGGAAACCGGGTGATCGAATGAACGTTGACTGCCGTCGGGAAGAGTAATAGTTGGCATGGCGCCTCCTCTCCTAGTGGTGACCCCTACCAAAGGTCACGTGGGTTGGGATGAGCCAGTACAAGATCCGGTCCAGGCCATTCAATGACGAACGCCTGCCTTACAGCGGCAGGAGCCTTGCGGCCAACCGGAAAACCGAACCAGAGTGACTGGGATTCAAATCAGGATATTCGCACGCTGACCGCGGCCGGGACTGAAGGTCATCCGGCGCCTGAAAACGCATGAGACCGGCATCCTAGCACAGATGAGCGGTCGCTTACGTGCTGATTTGGCAGAAGGCAAACCGTCCGTTTTTATGCCAGAGTGCTGAACTAGATCGGCTTTTCAGCCCTCAGATAACAAGACACTGACCCACAAGGAGCATCCTCGCATGCGTCTGAACACCTTATTCGCCGTCGTCGCCCCTCTCGCTCTGCTGCTGCCGCTGAGCGCTCACGCCGATTGGCCGAAGGGCGAGCGCGAAAAATACATGGCGCAATGCACGCAGGCGGCGACGCCGCAAATTGGCGCTGCCGCAGCAAAATCCCATTGTGCCTGTGGCGCTGATGCCATCAAGTCCTACCCTGCCAGCGACATTCAGGCATTGATGGACAACAAGGCGACCCCGGAACTGCAACAGAAAGCCTTGGGTCAGATCGCCAAATGCAAGGCAAATACCCCAGCAAAAAAATGAAAAAACCGGGCATTCTGATCGGCTAAAAGCTGGAAAAAAGTGCTGGAAATGAAGCTTTTCAGACGATTTATGCAGGTTTTACAGGTTTTTTTATCGTCTTTACGTTTCGCTGCAAGCCTTTCAAACCGGGGCTTACAGCAGAAACAGGTGGTAAAGAAAACACGACTGATTGGCAAACAGCACGTCCGGGGGGCTCCCAAAGCGAACATTTCGACTATGATACCCGGGTGTGCCCAGTTGGCCTGAGCAGCACAGCACTACTGAAAATATATGTTTCTTGGAGATACACCATGTCTAATCGCCAAACCGGCACCGTTAAATGGTTCAACGATGAAAAAGGCTTCGGCTTCATCACTCCTCAAGGTGGCGGTGACGACCTGTTCGTACACTTCAAAGCTATCGAATCCGACGGTTTCAAAAGCCTGAAAGAAGGCCAGACCGTCTCTTTCGTGGCTGAGAAAGGCCAAAAGGGTATGCAAGCTGCACAAGTTCGCCCAGAGTAATTTCCCGGCGCACTAAAAAAACCCCGTCCATGTGACGGGGTTTTTTGTGCCTGCAACAAAAAAGTGCGATCAGCCGCAGTTGACGCGGGTGACCACCAGATTGTTGTCGGTGTTCAGATTCAAACGGTCGGAACGGTATTCCAGGGTGATCATGTCGGTCGGCTTGAGAAAACGTGCATTTTGCGCGCCGGCCTTGGCGCGCGCCTGCTCCAGGAGTTCCGGCGAAGCCTTTTGCCGACGGTAAACTGCGCCGCCGATGCTTCACAGCGGCTGTGACCGGTGTCGGTCGCCACGCTTTCCTTTGCCGACTCGCTGGAGCTCGTGCTGCAACCGGCCAACAGCGCAGCGGCGATAAGTGCACCCAGTGTCGCGAACTTCAAAGGCATGAAGCCTCCTTGATTTCAAAATGGTTAAGCTGAGATCGTGCGACCGCCAATCCGGCGTTTGGTTTCGCCAGCAAAGCCATCAGCCGGCGCACGATCGGAAAAATGCCGAGTGTGCCTGAGCGCACCCGCGTTCTCAGCCTGCAATCGTGACTGAATATTAACGGCGTTCAGTAGACGTCGATGTAGTCGTAAGGCGGATTCGGCCAGTTGTCCTTGAGCGCGTTGTAGATCTGCATGACCCAGACCTCATCGCTGGCCGCCACATTGCCGACATACCCTGAACCCTTCGCCCACGTTTCGAGGCGAAACAGCAGACCGTCGATATCCTGCCCACCCGTAACCGTCGACAAATAGGCGATGCCACCCTTGGTCACACGAAGCTGCACGTGCATGTCATCACTGGCCGAGGCCAATAACTGGCGCACAGCTTCAAGGGTGAGGCCATCAGGTGTGTTCAAATCAATTTGCACAGCATGGTCCCTGGATCGCTGAAAAAGACCAAGTGTCGCATAGCACCCCGCTCATGCCTAAGTCGCAGTGCCAAGCGCACGACAAAATGGTTAACTCGACGTTCGGACTTTCAACTCTTCGAGCGCCCCATGAACACCATCAACATCAACATCGACGCCGACATCAAAGCCAAATGGGCAGACGGGCACAGTTCATACAGCCCGGGCACTACCGAGGAGCTTGCGTTGATTGGCATTGATCTGTTGGTCAAGGCTCTGGGCACCGAAGCGGCCCAGCAATTCATCAAGCAGGCTTTCGAGCGCTACCCTACCGAAAAAGGCACGCAGGAACAGGGATAAAACCCGCAGGCTGGCACCTGCGGGCGGGTCGTTTATTTCAAGCGCTTGAGACGCTCGGTCAGCAAATCAAAGAAGCCCTGAGCATCGCCATTCTCAACCCAGAAAGCATTCTTGGGTGCCTTCAGGCCATCGTACCAATCGACAATGGTCTGACCAAACGTCGGGCCTTCGCGACTGTCGACCACCACGTTGACCGCGCGACCAGTGAACAGCTCAGGCTTGAGCAGATACGCAACAACGGTGGCGTCATGCACCGGGCCACCCGGAATGCCGTAGTGCTCCATATCGCCTTTGATGTATTCGTTGAGGATGTCGCCAACAATTTTGCTCGCATTGTTATTGAGCGCGGCAATCTGCTTCAGGCGGGCATCGCTGGTGAGGATCTTGTGAGTCACGTCCAGCGGTAGATAAGTCAGCTTCACCCCGCTTTTGAGCACCACTTCCGCTGCTTGCGGGTCGGCGAACAGGTTGAATTCGGCTACAGGCGTGATGTTGCCGCCATTGAAATGCGCGCCACCCATGATCACCACTTCCTTGATGCCCTGAACGATCTCCGGCTCCTGAATCAACGCCAGCGCCAGGTTGGTCTGCGGACCCAGCATAGCGATGGTGATGCTGTGTGGCTTGGCCTTTTTCAGCGTGTCGATCAGGTAATTGACCGCACTGCCCTCAGCCAGACCTTTTTTCGGTTCGTGGACGGTGACACCCGACAGGCCTTCCTTGCCATGAATGTTTTCGGCGTAGATCGGCGTGCGCATCAGCGGTTTCGGCGCACCGGCGTATACCGGCACATCTTCGCGCCCTGCCCATTCGCGAGCCAGCCGGGCATTACGAGAGGTTTTGTCCAGACGTACGTTGCCGGCCACGGTGGTCAGCGCGCGGATATTCAACTCGTCCGGCGAAGCCAGTGCGAACAGCAAGGCGACCACGTCGTCAGCGCCGGGATCGGTGTCGATGATCAGGTCGATTTTTTCCGCCGCCTGGGCGCCGGTGGCAGTGATGACGGACAAAAGCAGCAGACTCCGGAGCAATTGGTGCAGTTTCTGAGCATAGCGTTGCATGGCGCATTCCTTGTGCAGGTGAAATCGAAAAATCAGAACGTAACTCCCGCGACCAGCACGATGTTGCAGTACGGCTGGCATTCGCCCGTACGAACAATCGCCCGCGCCTGTCGGCTGAGTACCTTGAATTGCTCGTGGCCGAGCAGATCGCGCCGGCCCAGAGCCCCCTCTTCGTTCAACGCTTCTAGCGCAGTCAGGGCGCTCGGTTGTTTATCGAAGATTTCCTTGGCAATTGCATGGCTTTCCACCTGCATTTCGCTGAGCACCACGTTGAGGGTGCTGATGAAATCCGGCACGCCGTGAGTCAGCGCCAGGTCGATCAGCTCGACACCCGGCGGGACGGGCAAACCGGCGTCGCCAATCACCACCATGTCGCCATGGCCCAGGGACGCAATCAGTCGCGACAAGGCGACATTGAGCAAAGGAGTTTTTTTCATGCGGATGCAAAAGCCTTTACGTCGGAAATGGTGGGAATGGACGGCTGCGCGCCCGCGCGGGTGACCGACAGCGCGGCAGCGATCTGTCCATAGCGAATGGCTGAAGCTTCGGATTGGCCACTGGCCAGGGCCGCGGCGAAACCGCCGACAAACGTGTCCCCCGCCGCGGTGGTATCGACAGCCTGTACTTTCGGCGCCGGGAAATGCTCGAAGCCCTGACCATTGGCAAACAGCGAACCTTGCGCGCCCAGGGTCACGATGACCTTGCCGGCGCCCATGGCAATCAAGCGAGTGGCTGCACTTTCGGCAGTCTGCAGCGAGTCCACCGGCATGCCGCTCAGTGCGCCCGCCTCGCTCTCGTTCGGAATCAGGTAATCAATTGCCGCAAACCAGTCCGCCGGCAGCGGACGACTGGCTGGGGCCGGGTTGAGAATGACAATCTTGCCGAGGGCGCGCGCGCGTTTGAGCGCATGCCCTACCGTGGCATCAGGAATTTCCAGCTGGCAGATGATCACGTCTGCCGCTTGCAGCACTGCGTCAAACCGATCGATGACGGCGGGCGTCATGGCACCGTTGGCACCGGCGACGATCACAATCGCGTTCTGGCTGTTGTCATCGACCACAATCAGCGCCACACCACTGGAACCGTCAACGGTACTCACGGCCTGGCAGTCGATCTGCTCGGCCAGCAGCGCATCGCGCAACTGCACACCGTAATCGTCATTGCCGACACAGCCGACCATTGCCACCTGCGCGCCGAGCCGTGCAGCCGCCACCGCCTGATTGGCGCCCTTGCCACCGGACACCGTGGCAAACGAATGGCCGATCAGGGTTTCACCGCCGACCGGCAGCCGAGGCGCGCGGGTCACCAGATCCATGTTCAGGCTGCCTATTACCACTACATTTGCGGGCATACATCATTACTCATCAATTCGGTTTCAGCGGTATTCGGTGAACACGCCGGACAGCGGTGCGGTGGATTCGCGCAAGACAATACTCGGGGTAACGATGCGTTGATCGGTGCCCAGATTCGGCGTGGCGATCCTGCGCAGCAACACTTCGGCCGCCATCTCACCCAGTTGCAGGATCGATTGCCCCACCGTGGTCAACGCCGGATAGACGTAACGGCTCATCTGAATGTCATCGAAGCCGATTACCGACAGCTCGCCAGGCACCCGCACGTTGCGTTCTGCTGCCGCGCGCAAGACGCCGATGCCGATCATGTCGTTACCGGCAAAAATCGCGCTCGGCGGATTGTTTTCCAGCAGCTTCGCCGCGGCGTTGTAACCGCCCGTGCTGGTGAAGTCACTTTCCAGCATGCGCTCCTGCCGCACCTCGATACCCGCTTCGGTCAACGCCCGGCAATAACCGGCCTGACGCATCTGCGCAACACTGGTGCTCGCCGGGCCGCCGATGGTGGCGATGTCGCGATGCCCCAACTCCAGCAGATGGCGGGTTGCGAGGTACGCGCCGTATTCATGGTCGATACGCACCAGATCGGCGTCGACGCCTTCAAGACCCCGGTCGACGATGACCATAGGCGTTTTCACCCCGGCCAGCCCCTGCGCCAGGGCGCTGTCACCGCCGGCAGACGCGAAGATCAGACCGTCGATGCGTTTTTCCAGCAATACACGCAAATAGCTGCGTTGCTTGTCGGGATTGTCGTCGGAGTTGCAAAGGATCACGCAGTAGCCGTTACGCTCGCAGTAATCCTCGATCCCGCGCGCCAGCTCGGCAAAGTAAGGGTTGAGACTGTTCGGTACCAGCAGGCCAATGGTTGCCGTGGTCTTGGCTTTCAGCGAACGCGCCACCGCGCTCGGCACATAGTCGAGGCTCTTGATCGCCGCTTCGACTTTCAAGCGCACTTCCTTGCTGACCGGCCGCGTGTTGTTCACCACATGCGACACGGTCGTGTAGGAAATGCCTGCCAGCGCTGCCACATCCTTGATCGTTGCCATGTCTTAGCCCCGCCGACTGGCGCGCTGACTGCGGTAAGTGTCGAGCACCACCGCGATCACGATGACGGCGCCGGTAATGATGCGTTTGGTCGGCTCGGTCGCGCCGATCTGCGCCAGCCCCGCCGCCAGCACCGAGATGATCAACACACCGAAAAACGTGCTGATTACCGAACCGCGCCCGCCCATCAGGCTGGTGCCGCCGATCACTACCGCAGCGATCACCTGCAGCTCCAGACCGGAACCGGCATTCGGGTCGGCAGCTTCCAGACGGGAAATCTGAAACAGCGCCGCGATGCCGGCCAGCAGGCCCATCAGGCTGAACACCAGAATCTTGTAAGGCTTCGGATTGATCCCCGCGAGCCGAACGGCCTCTTCGTTGGTGCCGATGCCGATCAGGTAGCGACCGAATACGGTGCGCGTCAGCACGGCCTGCGCGATGAAAATCACCAGCAAGGCAATGATGAACGACGGCGAAATACCGAACGCGATCGGGTTCGACAGCCAGGCGAACGAATCACCGATGTAAGCCGTGCGCGAGCCCGTCATCTGATACGCCAGACCACGGGCCATTTCCAGCACACCGAGCGACACGATAAAGGAAGGAATCCGCCAGGCCACCGTGATGGAACCGGTGACGGTGCCGGCGAGTGCCGCTACCGCCATGCCGAGCAACGCCGACGGCAACACACTCCAGCCCCAGCCGAGAATTGCCACACTGACGGTTGAAGCCGCCAGCGCCAGCACCGAACCGACCGAGAGGTCGATGCCGCCGATGATCAACACGAACGTCATGCCGACCGCCAGCACCATCAGATCCGGAATCTGGTTGGCCAGCGTGCTGAAGGTGTTATAGGACAAAAAGTGGCTGCTCAAGACCGAGAACAGCGCAATCATCGCCAGCAAGGCACCGGCCAGGCCCAGATAGGTGCCCAGACCAAAAAAGTTGCCACTACGTTTGCCGGCAGGAGATGCAGTTTTCATGGGAGATCCCTAGGCGCCGCTTCATTGAGCAACGCATCACGTTTTTGGTAGCCGGCGAATGCGGCGGCAAGCAAGTCATCCTGGGTCCAGCTGTCGCGCTCGAACGTATCGATCAGACGCCCCGCCGACAACACGCCGATGCGGTCGCAGATCAACATCAGTTCGCGCAGATCACTGGACACCACCACCAGCGCTTTGCCTTGCCGCGTCAGCTCGCCGAGCAAGGCATAAATGTCGAACTTGGCGCCGACGTCGATGCCACGGGTCGGCTCGTCGAACAGCAACACCGAACAGTCACGCTCCAGCCAGCGGCCGATGACAACCTTCTGCTGATTGCCCCCGGATAATTCAGAAACCAGTTGCGTCGGGCTCGAACTGCGGATGCGCATGGCGTCGATCTGACGCTGCGCCAGAGAGATTTCATCGCCATTGTTGACGAAACCGCCACTGGAAATTTCCGGCATGTTGCCCAGTGCGATGTTGGCACTGATCGACTGACTGAGCAGCAAACCCTCGCCTTTACGGTCCTCGGTAATCAACGCAATGCCATGACGCACGGCATCGACCGGCGAACGCACACTGACTGCCTTGGCTGGCGAGCCGAGGGCGATGGTGCCGCTGTCGGCCACGTCCGCGCCAAAGATCAGTCGCAGCAGTTCCGTGCGCCCTGCCCCGATCAACCCGGAAATCCCGAAGATCTCCCCGGCGCGCACTTCGAACGAGACATCGCGGACTTTGTCACCGCGAGTCAGGCCGTTGATCGTCAGGGCCGGGGCACCGATCTTGCGCGAGCCCATGTCGATGTGTTCACCCAGTTCGCGACCGACCATCAGCGTGACCAGTTGCTCACTGTTGTAATTGGCCATCGGCTCGACGCAGACCAGATTGCCGTCACGCAACACGGCAATCCGCTGCGCGACGCGCGCGAGTTCTTCGAGACGATGGGAAATGTAGATGATCGAGACGCCGCGCGCCTGCAATCGGGTGATCTGTTCAAAGAGCATTTCGACTTCACGCGCCGTGAGCATCGCGGTCGGCTCGTCGAGAATCAGTACATGGCAATCGCCGATCAGGTTGCGGGCGATTTCGACCATTTGCTGATGGCCGATACCCAGCTCGCCGACCAGGGTATCCGGGTCGATCGCGTCGAGACCGACCTGCGCCATCGCTTCGATAGCGGCTTTGCGCAGTTGCTTGCGGCTGATCCAGCCGCCGTTACTGGGCAAATTGTCGAGAAACAGGTTTTCCGCTACCGACAGGGTCGGTAACAGATTGAGTTCTTGCATGACCATCCGCACACCCAGCTCTTCGGCTTGGGTGCGACTGCCCGGACGATAGTCCTTGCCGTGGAATTGCATCTGGCCGGTGGTCGGCGTAACGAGCCCGCCGATGATCTTCGACAGGGTGCTTTTGCCGGCGCCATTCTCACCGGTCAGCGCCAGCACTTCACCGCGCATCAGCGTCAGATCGATGCCGGTCAGCACCGGTTGCGCATAGGTCTTACCGATACCGCTGACCGAGAGGACAGCGTTCGGGGCGGAAACTGACATAGAAAACTCTCCGTGCGCTCGCCCGGACGGACGAGCGCCATTGTGTCGCCAGAAGCTTACTGAGTGACCAGCTCGACCGGTGTTTCGATCACGCCGTTGGCACCGCTGTCGACTTTTTCGCCCTTGATGATTTTCAACGCGGTTTCGATGCCGAATACCGCCTGTTTGGCGGCGAACTGGTCAGCCGTGGCCAGCACGCGACCGTCCTTGAGCATCGGCTTGATTGCATTGATGTTGTCGTAACCGACGATCTTCACCTGACCCGCCTTGCCGGCAGCACGGACGGCGGAAACGGCGCCGACTGCCATGCTGTCATTGCCGGTCAGCAATGCTTTGACGTCCGGGTATTCACTGAGAATCGAAGCGGCAACCTTGTTGCCCTTGTCGATTTCCCAGTCTCCGGATTGCAGGGAGACAATCTTGATCTGTGCAGCCTCCATCGCATCCTTGAAGCCGGCAGTACGTTGCTGGGCATTGGTGGTCGTGGACACACCTTCAATGATGCCGACTTCGTCACCGGCCTTGAGCTGCTTGGCCAGGTACTCACCGACCAGTCGCGCACCTTTACGGTTGTCGGGCCCTACGAAAGGGACGCTGATGTTTTTGCTTTTGACGATTGCCGGATCAAGCTGGTTGTCGATATTGATCACGGTGATGCCCGCGTCGACGGCCTTCTTGATCACCGGCACCATGGCTTTGGAGTCCGAGGGGGCGATAACCAGTGCATCGACTTTGGCGAGGATCATCTGCTCGACAATCCTTGTCTGGCCTGCGGTATCGGTCTCGTCCTTGATGCCATTGGAGATCAGGTCGAAATCGGCGGAGTGTTCTTTCTGGTAGGCCTTGGCGCCGTCTTCCATGGTCAGGAAGAATTCGTTGGCCAGGGATTTCATGACCAGGGCGACTTTGGGCTTTGCAGCGGATTCGGCGAACGCCGAGGAGACAGGTAGCGCGGCGGCTGTGGCAGCCAGCATAGCGACAGCAAGAAGACGTCCAGCGAATGGCAGCTTCATGGGTTCACTCCGATCTTATGATTATTGTGAGCAACGCTTGCGCTGGCGTAAGCTACATCGCTTGCGAATGGGGCGACAGCGCCAGAGGCAATCGACGCAAACGTTTGCGTAGACCGAACTATGCGAATCCCGCCGACATTTGTCAACAATCAGAAATCGTCATTTGTTGTAGGGCGAATCCCCCGATGCGCCCGTTCTTCGTCAAACCGTGGTGTTCACCACATTGCCACTGGTTGAACCCTTGGACATTTCATTGACCAATGCAGCGGCGACTTCCGTCATCGCGGCGCTGGTTTGCGCGATCTGCCCCTGAATCGACATGACCGCCTGGGACTTGGCTTCGGGTGTCGGGTAGCTCTTGGCCTGGGCGGCGGCCAACTGCTGTTGCTGCTCCTGAAGCTGCTTTTGCAATTCCTGCATGCGCTTGAGCAGCATTTTTACAGTGGTATTGAGGTTGCTGCTGCTCTCGGCTGTGCCTTCTTCTGGCGCAGCGCCGCCGGTCCTGACCTGATTGCTTTTGTCTTTCTCGACGCCCAGGGCCTCGGCGGAAGCGTCCTTCCCCGCCTCGTTCAAAGTATTGATCGTCGCAGCGGTTTTACCGCCGATGGTGACAGCACCCGGATTTGCAAAGCCGACCGTCAGTGACATGTGTATCCCCAGATTTCAGATTCCTTGAACATCCATCGGCGCTCGCCCGGATTTCTTTAGCAGAAAATCGAAAATCGGCCAGCCGATGGGCTCGACAGCGGTCGTAGTCTTTTTCGGCGAGCCGAACACGAAAGCGTACTTTGTTCGGGAAACCGGATAGAACCTTGCGCCCAACTTTTACTTACACCTGAAATCTTGATGTAAATCATCAAGTTAAGCATTTTGGCGAGGCACAGTACGGCTGGTACAGATCCTGCTCCTTTCATCGCACCCCGGGCATCCAGATCGGCTTGGGGCGCATCTAGATGAACCTGCATCAGCACCGTCTCACTACTAGAGAGAAAAATAATGAAATCTGCTTTCAACACTTTGGTTCCGGGCGCTTTGGCCCTCCTGCTGCTCCTGCCCACCGCCCTTCATGCAAAAGAAGTCGAAACACAGACCAGGCTCGCCAATGTCGTGGTACTCGCCACCGGCGGCACGATTGCCGGTGCCGGCGCCAGTGCCGCCAACAGCGCCACTTATCAGGCCGCGAAGGTCGGTGTGGAGCAACTGATTGCCGGCATTCCCGAACTGAGCAAACTGGCCAATGTGCGCGGCGAACAAGTCATGCAGATCGCCTCGGAAAGCATCACCAACGAAAACCTGCTGCAGTTGGGGCGTCGCGTCGCCGAACTGGCCGACAGCAAGGATGTCGACGGCATCGTCATCACCCACGGTACCGACACCCTGGAAGAAACCGCGTACTTCCTGAACCTGGTGGAAAAAACCGACAAGCCAATCATCGTGGTCGGCTCGATGCGTCCGGGCACCGCCATGTCCGCTGACGGCATGCTCAACCTGTACAACGCCGTGGCCGTGGCCAGCAGCAAAGAAGCACACGGCAAAGGCGTACTGGTGACCATGAACGATGAGATCCAGTCCGGTCGCGACGTCAGCAAAATGATCAACATCAAGACCGAGGCGTTCAAAAGTGCCTGGGGCCCGTTGGGCATGGTCGTTGAAGGCAAGTCCTACTGGTTCCGCTTGCCAGCCAAGCGCCACACCATGGATTCGGAATTCGACATCAAGAACATCAAGAGCCTGCCTGACGTAGAAATCGCCTATTCCTACGGCAACGTCAGCGATACGGCCTACAAGGCTCTCGCGCAGTCCGGCGCCAAGGCGATCATTCACGCCGGCACCGGCAACGGCTCGGTGTCCTCCCGCGTCGTCCCGGCCCTGCAAGCGCTGCGCAAGGACGGCGTACAGATCATTCGCTCGTCCCACGTCAACGCTGGCGGCTTCGTTCTGCGCAACGCCGAGCAACCTGACGACAAGTATGACTGGGTCGTTGCACATGACCTGAACCCGCAGAAAGCCCGCATCCTGGCGATGGTCGCGCTGACCAAGACCAACGACAGCAAAGAGCTGCAGCGGATGTTCTGGGAATACTGATTGACCTTCGCCCGGTCCATTCCTGACCGGGCAATCTGCGCATCATCCATCCCCTAAAATGGGTGATGCGCTGCTCACCGCCCTCGCGCACTTTTCCTACAAAAAATTCGATACCTCCCACACCAAAATCAGAAAACCACTGTCAGAGGATTTTCTTGAATTTTAAGCAGTTGCGAAAACGCTTACAGTTAAATACTGTATGCACGTACAGCTTAATAAGGATAACCTCGTGGCCACTTCCCCTGATGCTCCTGACGCTTACGAACGCATGGGCATGCGCGTTCAGAAAATCATCAATTCCCCCACCGCCCAAAAAGCTAAAGCCGCATTGATCTTCCGTTTGCCAGACGAGCCTATGGACGATTGGGAACGCCTGCTCGAGGAAATCGACGAGAACGACAATGTCACCCTCGCTTATCGCGACGACGGTGGCGTACAGATTTTTGGGTTGTGCCGAAGGAAGATTGATTCAATGAGTGTCCGCTGTTTTGCGTTGCTGCTGTTTTTTATCGCCGTGAGTGCTCAGGCCGGCGCGCCCCGAACCTTCTCCGAAGCCAAGAAGGCTGCCTGGAAGCTTTATGCGCCCCAGTCCACCGAGTTTTATTGCGGATGCAAATACACCGGGAACCGGGTTGATCTGAAAGCCTGCGGTTACGTACCGCGCAAAAATGCCAAGCGTGCGTCGCGCATCGAGTGGGAACACATTGTGCCGGCCTGGCAAATCGGTCATCAGCGCCAATGCTGGCAGAGCGGTGGACGCAAGAACTGCACACGCTACGACCCGGTCTATCAGAAAGCCGAAGCCGATCTGCACAACCTGGTGCCGAGCATTGGCGAGGTGAATGGCGACCGCAGCAATTTCAGCTTCGGCTGGTTGCCAGTGCAATCGGGCCAATATGGCTCGTGCCTGACCCAAGTTGATTTCAAGGCAAAGAAGGTGATGCCCCGCCCTTCGATCCGCGGCATGATCGCCCGAACGTACTTCTACATGAGCAAGCAGTACGGCTTGCGCCTGTCGAAACAGGATCGAAAACTGTATGAGGCGTGGGACAAGACCTACCCTGTGCAAGACTGGGAACGTCAACGCAATCAGAGCGTGGCGTGCGTGATGGGACGCGGCAATGAATTCGTCGGTCCGGTGAACATGAAAGCCTGCGGCTGAATCGGCAGGTAAAGAAAGCCTCGAACGTGATGTTCGAGGCTTTTTTATTGGCTAATTAGCCGCCTTGTTGTGTCGCCAGTACCCCATCAGATTGAGCGATTCGCGCGGCAGGCCGCAGTCCTTGATCAGGTATCTGCGCAAGCTCATCACCGCCGCAGACTCTCCGGCAATCCAGCCATAAAATCCATCCGCAGCGTTATCGGCGATCTCCCAGAGAATGTCTTTTTCGATATCGACGTCAGCCAGTTCAGGTGATTGAGTGCCCGAGGCCGCACGAATTGGCAGAGCAGCCGCCCGTACGGCTTGCACCATCAAGGTTCCAGCGACCGACTCGCTCACCCGATCGCGAATCAGCCACTGCACCGACAATCCCGGCCAATCGGGAACGGCAAGCATGTCCTGCAGGCTGTCCACTTCAAAAAACGCCTGGACTTGCGGCGCCACCGAAGACATCGCCAACTGCTCCAGTATGCCCATCGCGGCCGGCAGCGCTGTCGCATCGGCAACCAGCAGCACCTGCTTGAGGGTTTGCGGCGGCTTCCACTCAAAACCGCCCGCTTCCTTCGCCGAGAATTGCCGGTCAGGTGCAAGGATCTGCATCGCATCGCCTGGCTGCGAATGCAGTGCCCAGCGCGACGCCGGACCTGTCTCGCCGTGCAGGACAAAATCGATATCGACTTCGCCCTCCTCGGCGCGCAAGTGGCGGATAGTGTAGGTGCGCATAGCCGGGCGTCGATCCGCCAGCATCGCGCGAAACCGAGCGTACCAGCCGTCCTCCTGGGCGAGCTTCGCGTGCGAACCATTGGCTGCAGGGAAAAACAGTTTTACCCGCTGATCCGGGGCCCAGGTAGCCATCTCACTCACTGCCGGACCCGCCAGCGTGATGCGCATCAGGTGTGGACTCAACCGGGTCTTGCGATGCAGGGTTGTATCAAACAGCTTGTACGGGTTGGCGGAGGCCATGGGAGCTCCTATTGGAAATCATCAGCGACTGCACAAGGAACGAGTCGCGCCTGACAACCTTTAGCAGGCTCCGCCGAGCGGATCGTTTACGGCGCGATCGGATGCTCGATCAACACCGACTCAATGTTCTGTTTTTTTGCCTTGACCAGCGCCGCGTCCACCTGCACCTTCCGTGCTTCGGCCTCTGCCCTGGAATTGAACGGGCCAATCAGAATGCGCGTTTTGCCACTGCTGTCCTTGATGACGGTCGGCACGAAAGCATGTTCGATCAACCAGCCACTCAGGTCACTGACCGCCTGCGGAGTCTCTCCGCGCACTTCCAGATCCCACTGCGGAGCCGCGGCGACTGCCGGCGCTGCAACGGCAGTTTTTGGTGTCGGCACATCACCTTGCTTGCCCTCTCCGCAGCCCGCCAGTACCAGTGCTGCGATTACCCAGACCAATTTGCGCACAACGCTTTCCTCGAAAATTCCAAAGCCGCGATCTTATCATTCATAAATCTTCGCGAGCCCCGCAAAATGGGCACAAAACAACGAGATTGATGCTTACAGCCTCTGTATAGTTACGCCCTGGGAATTAATGCCGCTTCTGCGCGTCAGAAAGAGGCACCCAAACCGTGAGACTTCGCACTAATCTATACGTACCACCGACCTCTGCACTGTCTGAATCAGGTGCCCTACAAAGCAATCAAGGAGAAGACCATGCTGATACTCACCCGCAAAGTCGGTGAAAGCATAAACATTGGCGACGACATCACTATCACTATTCTGGGCGTTAGCGGCCAACAGGTCCGCATTGGCATCAACGCACCAAAAAACGTGGCCGTGCACCGTGAAGAGATCTACCAGCGCATCCAGGCTGGCCTGACCGCACCGGACAAGCCACAAACGCCTTGAGTCGCCTCGCAGTCAGTAGCCAGTCCGTTTACCTTGTGGAATGACTGGCTAGAGATTTACGCGCCGTTTTGCTATCCGCTTCCCACATCCCTGGGCACGGCGCCTGACACGCAAGTCCCGCCTTCACTTCAACATCCCACTCCTCCCGTTGCCCGCCAGATACTACCCGCCATCTCAGCGACTGGCTGTCGGACGTTTCCGACAGAGCGCAGGGAATTCGCACCGCTAAACAAATGACACGCCACGCGCCATTCCCGTCGCTGCGATCACCATCAATACCAATAACAGCGCCTCGACATGACTGATACGCGCGTAGAGCCCCGCGCGCTTTGTCGACAGCGCTGCGCCGCGCGCCAAGGCGATCCGCCACTTGATCAGCGTCACCATCGGGGCAAGCTCCAGCAACAGGATCAGCACGAACAAGGTCATTTTCAAATGGAACAGCGGTTGATGCAGATAATAATCCGTGCCCTTTTCAAACCCGCCAAAGGCCCGCATCCCGCCAGTGACCAGCAGGATCAACGCAGACAGTCCCCAAAAATTATCAGCCAGCAAGACGCGCCGGGGATTACCATCCTCAGCGGTCAGCCGCGCGAATGCGGTACCGCGGGTCAGCACAGCCCAGAAGCCCAAGGCAAGAGCGAGCAAGTGAATAGCGGCGAGAAACCAGTGAGCCAGCATCGATGCACTCTCCTTCACAGGAAGTTGAAAATCGGCCAGTCAGTAGTAGTTGAAAAAATCCCGATGCGCTTCGGCGCAATCGTGAAACGCGCCCCGTCGAACCGAATCGTCGACGAATGAGAAAAGCCAAATCGCAGGCAAAAAAAATCCCAAGCAGCTGATGGAAGCTTGGGATTTAAAAATGCATAAACCGTGGTGGTGAACGCGGGGCGGATAGTACTGAAACCCACCTGCTGCCACAACAGTTTTCTGATAACCGGCTGGTTCAATAAAACTGTAACCCTTTCAATATCCACACTATTTTAGTGGATGTAGGACGAAGGTACCGGAAAGCGAACGGTAGGTGAAAGAAATGGTCTTGTGACAAAGGCTGGCGAGGAAGGCTACGCTAATGACCCTGGCAAGGACCTTGATTATGATGCCAGGGCAGGCTCGGCAACGCAGAAGCAATCCGGAGATTTGAACGTATGGAAATGAGTGAGACTGTTCTCAAAGCATCCCTGAGTGCAGAAGAACGCTCGGCGATCGCCGAGATCGAAGCAACCACCAATATCTTGCAGCTCGTTACGCGCCTGACCGGCACACGCTTCGCCGGGATCGCAAAATTTACCGAAACCGAATGGATAGTCTGCTCGGCGTACGATCCGATCGAACTCGGCATCAACGTCGGCGATACCCTGGATCTGGAGACCACGCTTTGCAGCGAATTTCGGCGCGACCCCAAGGTGCTTTTTCTGCCGAAAATCAGTGAAGACGGACGGTTGTGCTCACGGCCAGTGGTGAAGCAGTTCGCGATCGAAAGCTATGCAGGCGCACCTGTTTTTCTGCCGGATGGAAGATTGTGGGGAGCATTGTGCGCGCTGGATTCTCGCGCTGTGCTTTTCGATAACCCGGACCTTGCGGAAACACTGACGCTGTTCGCGAGGCTCATAGGCTGCATTTTCTTCACCAACCTGGCGGCAGAAGAAAACGGACGCAGCGCACCGCAGCGCGCCTGACCGTACACGCTTGAAAGCCCTCTCAGTTACGTTGGCCACCAAGCGGCTTTACAAATCCCAGACAACAAAAAGGGCCCACCTTTCGGTGAGCCCTTCCAGACCGCCCAGCAGAGCGGATTTTGTTTGGTAGGCGCGATTGGACTCGAACCAACGACCCCCACCATGTCAAGGTGACTTCGGAATACACGCAAGCTATTGATACATAAAGGAAACGTGCCAAAATCAACGGGGTAATAAATCGCCTTTACACCCTATAATAATCAACAACTTAGCGCTGTATTTTCCTACAGTACTCCGCGCTTCCCCGGCGTTCTGCCGACATTCACCAATCCAAAATCCTACAGCTCGTCGCCTCACCATCGCCCGCTTACCGCGCCTCGATTACTGTATATGCAACCAGTAACCAGCAAGGCATTCCCGTGGACCCCCTCTATATAGAAGACACCGACGATTGGCTCGGCAACCCCACACCGCTCGAAACCTGCCGACACCAGCTCAGGATGTACGAGAACGAATTCGAAGCACTCACCCTGAAGCTGGAGCGCGCACTGGAAAATGTTCACGGTCTGGTCAAAGACAACGACGCGCTCAGGCAGCAAACGGATTCGCTGCGCACAAAGTTGGCAGCAGCCGAATCATCGGCGGCAGATGAGCGCCGGCGCGCCACCGATATCGAGACCAGAAGCAATTGGGAGCTCATGGCGAAGAACAAACACATCTCTCACCTGGCGACAGAAATCCAAATCCTCAAGGGCGAGAATCCCTACGAGTCGCGTTTTCCCCATCAGCGGGAAACCGATCGGACGTAATCTTGGCACGCCTGCAGCGCGATCAGTCCGCGGTCGCCGGTGTCGGTGATGGCGATAATTCGTTGAGCATGCGCCGGGTTAAGTCGGGCTCGTACTGCTGCATGATCCACGCCGCCGGCACCGGTGGTTTTTGGCACGTCACAGCCACTGGCTGAATCCGCGTCGATGAGGACTGACAGCCGCAGATCAGCAGTGGCAAGGCGATCACGCAGGCGATCTTGGTCACGTTGGGCATCGCTCAATTTCCTGAAGTGTGTTTGCTCGCTGGCCGCCAACCGCTGCTCGAGCGCCAGACGCTTGTCCTGCTCGGCCTTCTGCGCGTCGGTGCCGGCCGTGGCAAGCTGGTTGAGGGTCTCGCCATTGAGCTTGGCCTGCTCGGCGAGCTGCCGGCCGTAGCGCCAGTCCTGAAACTGCCAGGCGCTGCCGAAGCCGGCGAGCACCAGCACCACCACGCCGATCAACCGCCATGGGACAGTACTCACGGCACATCCTTAAAGAAGACGTGACCGCCCAGCTTGAGTGTCTGCTTGGCCTTCTTCGCCCAGGCCGGCGCCTTGATGCTGGTGGCGTAGTAATGCGTGGCGCCGCCAGTTGGGTCAGCCACCGAGCCGTCGATCACCTGGTCAGCCGCTATCCGGCACTGGGCCAGTTCACGGAACGGGATCTGCTTCACGCCGATCAGGAACTGATAGTTCGCGTCAGTCTTGTTCCAGCAACTGAACTGGTACGGCTTCTGGCACACGCCGGCGTAGCCCTCACCCCACCATGACTTATCCTTTCCATCGAAAACACGGTTGCGGATAGTCCAGGCCACGGCCACTAGACCGGCCGCACCTTCGCCGCGCGCTTCACCCCATAGGGTGCGAGCGAGGATATCGCGATCTTTTTCGGTAGCAGTCATCACTTTTCTCCAGGCGAAAAAAACCCGCCGAGGCGGGTCCTAATAATTTTTCCTTTTATGCTGCCGCAGCTACCGGCCGCGCACCGGAGAGTTTGTTTCTTATAACTCTCCTGCACGGCGTTTCTACCAAATGATAAAGAGCCGCAGAAACTATAATTGTTGCAACCCAAAATGCGAAATACAGCGCAACCGGATCTGAAACCATAAGATCAGAGCAATATTTATCCATCACTCTTAGTATTATCTGATGAACCATATATACGGAAAAGCTTATCTCACCGAGGTAAACGAGAACCTTATTAGAAAGTAACTTACTGACGAATCCTCTCTGCTTGGCCATAACAAAAATTGCGATTGCAATGGCTGGGAAGCTTCCAGCCGTTGCCAACCAATCCATCACACCACCAGGCAACAGGTCGTTATTATATTTCCAAAGTTGGTGCGTGATGGCCATCGAGAGCACAAGGATGGCCAGCGTACCGACCTCTAATACGGTAGCCGAAAGCGGCGAATGCGATGTTTCTCGAATTGAGTTGTAAACCTTCCAAGTGAGCATTCCCACCATAAACTCTACGATTCGGCACAACGGACTTATGTATAAAAGTGCAGAACTACTTATCACCTCTGTAGAAGGTCGAGCGGGGAGATCTAGAGTAATGCATATACCCATCATCGTCACAAGCATACCAACCGCCATCGCCGCAACAATCTTCCAATTTTTTTTCATAAAAAATAAAAGCACTGGGAAAGTCACATAAAACGCGAGCTCGGTTGAAATGCTCCACGAAACAAAATTGTACGAGTAGAACCAATCAGCATATGGAACCCAAGAATGCAGAAGAATAGCATTAGCGCCAAACTTAGCTATTACGTCAAAACCGTTTGACATTAAAGGGGCAGACCCAAACTCATAAACAACGCAAGCTAAAGTTACCATGTGCAAGGGCCAAACTCTGCTAACCCTCGCAACCAGATACTTCCTATAGTCGCGTTTCTCATCCATTTTAAAATACGTGTAGCTCAGAATAAATCCTGAAAGCACGTAAAAAAATGAGACAGCATTTCCTGCATTGAATAGATCAAACCTGAACGCCTCAAAACCAACTTGCTGCCCAGAGTGACCGATTGCAATGAACGCGGCAGCTATAAATCTAAGAGAGGTAAGAGGGTTAAGTTTGGCGCGCTCTGACACTGCATGATCCTTTTGGTGTCGAATTCATCAGCCGGCGATTCTACAGAATGAGGCCCCACCCAGGAACAAATTTGAGCAGAGCTGCGCCATTATCAATCAAGGTTGCACTGGCCAGGTCGGATCAGCCAAGGCCAGATCCACTCGGTTCACTGACACGCTGTATTGTTTCCATTTTTTTAATTGCGCTGCTTCGGCAGGCGTTGCATCCTCGAGATCGACAGCATACTGAAGTGGCGCTATCGCACGCGCAGCGAGTTGAAGCAGACTATCTCTTACGGCGGTATTACTTGCAACCAGCTCAGCTGGAGATGGCTGATAAGGAACCGGTGGAGAGAAAGAGCTGCCGTCGTAATTCCAACCGCTTTCAGGCATTGGCTTCAGCTCCGTGACGTCGATCAGTTGGTCGACAAACTCCAGGGTAAAGCGTTCGCCGATAGGAATCTTAACACCACCCTCTGTTTCGAATGGCGGAATCAACTCCTGAACCACCCCACCTTCGACCCTCACAAACCAATTCATCATGCATACTCCCATACGATTACAATACCGCCAGAGCCGTCTGCACCAGCAAGAGCGGGCGAGCTGACGCCGTTTACACAACCACCGCCGCCAACTCCATAACCGATAGCAGGGACAGTCGCACTGCTGCTATTGCCCCTCTGACCGCACCCGAACTTTGTGCTGGCACCCGGCCCAAAAATAGGAGCGGAAAGACCAGCAAGCAAGCTAGACGAAGCAGCGGCTCCAACGTTCTGATAAATATTTCCACCAGTTGGTGCTGCAGAAGCAGCTCCGGAAATTCCAACGGCCGGTGGCGCAGCCGCTGCCCCTCCTAATCCACCTGGGCCTCCTGGCGCAGTTACCAGAGACCCAAAACTGCTCGATCCTCCTGCTGAACCATTGTTCGCGCCTGCTGCACCACCAGCACCTTTGGCGCCAACTGTCACAGTCACACCATTGAATCCAGAGGTATGCCGAGCGATCGCATATGCTCCCGCAGAACCCCCACCACTCGCAGCCCCAGTGGTTGCCCCAGTTGCCGAAAGCCCACCACTACCGCCGCCAGCGCCTTGAACCTCTTCGATTACGCTGTTAGTTCCTGGTGTTGCGTTGTAAGTAAAAGTGCCGGCAACATTAAAAACCCGAACGCCTATCAGGCGACCTGGAGAAACCCCTGACTGCGTCACGACAGCCTTGATTGCTGCAAGCAGTTGCATGTTGTTGAGCTCATCAGGCGTGAGGCCCGCACCGGTGATGACATGAATAATTTCATCGGTGACCGCATTGCCCCACTGGGCAGGAATCAACGAGCCGGGAGTGCCGGCCAGCGGATCCTCATCCACAAATTTCCCGCCCACCAAACCAACGCTGGGCACACTAATCGGATAATCCACAGTTTTACCTCTCAGTCATAATTGATGTGTACGACGGTGTGCGCAGGTGCAGGCCGGCGAATCGAGCATTCAAGGGGGTCGCCTGGGTTGGTGCCGAAGCGCTCTCCCCAATAGCTGACACCGAAGCGGCGACCCTGCCGCTGCCTCCCGCCGGTATTCAGCGTCCACATGAACTGCGCTCGCCAAGTCCCAAAATGGGCCGAGCCGAAACGAGATCGACCGAAACGCGGTGCTCGGTGTTCGGTGATGGTCGCGTCCGGGTAGCCTTGGCTCACCGCGATTTCAATGAAGTACGCCCTGCTCTGCCCGCCTACCTCTACGAGCCGACGGCGAACGGCCAAGCGGCGATCCTCAAAAGCCGGGTTTGGCCCAAGGCAGGGATCCGGAAGGTTCATCACCGATTCCCAATCCGGCACCAGCTCGCTGACGCCCGAAGGGTCCATCTCGTTCAACAGGTCCACGGCGCGGGCATCGAGGCGCGAAAATTCAACAGAGACACCCTTCAGCACCAAGTCAATTTCTGGTACCAGTTCAGGATCCCAGGCTGGACCGGCAGGCAAGAGGCCGCGCAGTTGGCGACGGTACTGATCGGCAGTTCTCGCTACAGCCATGTGATGCCTCCAAAGGTCAGCAGCTCATTGGCAGCAGCGGTCACGTCGGCGGACGGGACAGTCAACGAGTGGTCGGTTTCCCCAGCTGCGCCGCTGATTGCTTCACGAATATGGCTGATCAACAGCTTGTCACCCAGGCCCGCCTCGCGCTCATGAAGGTCTTTCAGGCTTGCGGTGATAGCGGCGCGTACCGCGGTTGTATCGGGTACGGGGTGGATGCTGTAAAGCACGGGTTTCAGCGTAGGGGCAAAGACGTAAAGCTCGGCTGTTACCGGCCGCAACGGCTCGATGTAATCCTTGATCTCCTGCAGCTGCGCCGGGTTCGGCACTGGTACTGGATCGTTATCACGCATGACGAACAGGCCGACCGTGCCAGGCCCAAGGAAATTGCCACGGCACCATGCCCGCGTGACGCCGGGAAACTCCAAGGCCCAAGTCTCGTAATCGTCCACCGATCCACCGTGCGGGATGACGCGGTATGAACGGATCACTCGCGCGCGGAGGGATTCGATACTTTCCCTTTCAATGCCACCAGACAACCCGGGGGTAATAACGGTGAAAGCATTGGTCACGCCGGCCACCGGCTGGACCAGCGTGAGCTGAAGGCCAGCATCGGCGTTGCCGAGCGCTCCAGCTTCAACCGCTTCAATCGTGGTCGTATTCAGTCCCGCCACCGTAGTGACGCCGGCGGTAACTCGATACATGCGGCCGTCACCAGCCTGCAGAATCACATCGACATCCAGCACGGCGCCAGCGGCAGCGCTGAAGCTCACGCTACCCTCCGCAGGCTGAGCAGCGTTGCGCGGACGATTCAGACGCAGCGCAGCAATGCGCTCGAGCGTTTCCTCGTCGGCTTTGTCTGGCAGGATCTGGTCAGCAATCCAGTCGAGGTAGCCGTAAAGCCCGTAGGCCGTTCCGCTCAACGTTCGCGCCAGCACCTGCGCGTCGGAGCGCCGAAGCGCTTCGCTGGCAAGGTCGCTTTGCGTGCGGCTGATGAGCACCGGCAGTGAAGGGGTTTCAAACGGCATAGATCACCTGCCAGGAAGAGATGGGTTTAATTTCGATGCGATCGCCGCCGTGGACCGTGAGAATGACCGTCAGGTTCAGCCTGCTGATGTCGACCTTCTCGCTGGTGATCTCGATCGCGATCGCGTGGCCATCGTCCAGAAGCCAGCGCAGGGCTTCGTTCGCGTAGAACTCCGCATCACGTTGCGTGGCGTCAGTCAGCTTTACCCGGCGCAACAGCCACAGCCGCGAACCTATGCGGTCGTCGGCAATATCCGGGTAACTGTCCCCCCACCAGCCGAACAGCTCTTCATCGTCCACGGGGTCATCGGTCAGCGCTCGGCGCCAGGTAAACAGACTGACCAGCACGGCGCGGGTCAGGGCTGATTCACGATCATCAGAAAAGATCATCAGGCCCCCGCCGCGGGTGGACCGCTGTTTCCGTTGCCCGCCTGGACATTGGTGTGGACGTGAAGAATCTGGCTGACGCCGCCGGCGACCTGATCACCAGTCGAGACGATTTCCCCCGTCTGGTTGATGACTGGAGTGTCAAAGTTCACCGCGGTGGTCGCCTTGATGTTCAGCGTGGCGGTTTCGATATCGATGATCCGTCCACGCTTGAAGTGGATCTTGTCGCCTTCGTCGGTGTAGATGGCCACCTCGCCCGGCTCCAGCGCCGTGATTCGGTACCGACGATCAGCGGCAACCACGACAACGGCGTGAGACCGGTCGCCGCCGAGAAACATTGTGAGCACCTCGGCACCCGGGTGTGGATTGCTGGTCAGCCCGTAGGGCTCGAAGTGTTCGACGTTGTCCTTCAACTCGCCGGCAGTCAGCCTCACTTGCAGCGTCTGCATCATTTTCCCGGCTGCCGCCAGCACCACGGTGCCGCGCGCCATCATGCTTTTCAGGCTCATTTTTTTCGGCTCGTAGTCTGCGGGGATGAGGTATTCGAAGTTGTCGGCCTTGCCGCCCTTCTTCAACTTGCGGTCTTTGTGCGGGTCGTGCGGTTCCGGCTCGAAGCCGTCCGGCGGACCGACCTCCAACTTGGTGATCTGCCCGCTGTCGGTGAGCGTATAAGTCACCCGGGCGATGAGCATGATGCGATCGAAGCCCACTATTGGATCGATCACACGCACCAGCGAGTTGTGTTTCCACAGCGCGCCGTTCGACTGCCGCCAGCCCTGCACCGTGTAATTGGTGGTGAGGGCTTTACCCATGCGTGTGCCGCGTTCCCAGTTCGCCCGGGCCTGCGCCAGCTCATTGGTCATCTGGCCGGATTCCTGAATGATCATGACCCGCTTGCGTCCAACGCGTGGATCCGCCACCACCGCCGACACCTCTGCCGCCTGCTCGCCGAATTCGTCGTCGGTACCGCTCTTCTGGCCGAGCACCTGGTACTCGGAAAACACCGCCGAGAAGTCCAGCGCGGCGTCACCTGTCAGAATGTTATTGCCGACTTCCAGCGCATCGAACGCCCGGACTTCGCTGCCGGGCTTGGCGAGCACCGCCATGCCCTTGGCGTCATCGGTGGAGAAAACGCGGAACAGCGTCAGCAGGCGGTCGATGGATTCAAAAACGGTTTCGCCTGGCTCGATCGTGTGGTCTGACAGCTTTGCCCCTTCCGGGATCTCGCTACGGACACGCACGCCGTACGGCGCCGACAGCGCCCTGACGATCGAAAGGACGCTTTGGTTGTTCCACTGCCCCGGCTTATTGATTGCCGCACAGTCCACCAGATCGGCGGCGAGGGAGCGGCCGCTGACGCTGGTGGTGATTTGCTGATGGTCGTAGCTGATCGGCGTGGCGAACACCCAGCCCGTCAGAACAAGGTCGTCGCCGATCCTGACCTGGCATTTGGCACCCTGCTTGATCGGCAAAGGCAACGGCTGCCCGGGCCACTTCCATGTAATGTTCAGGGTGAACGACCGCGCCTGATCCTCAAGCCCGGCGGTGATCTCTACCGATTTCCAGCCGAAGTAATCCAGACCGTCAACCGTGAGGCTGACAGCGTTGACGTCTTCCATGGGTTACCTCTGGGCGATTTTGATCGGGCGGGCCGGGACGAACCCGGGGTGACGCAGCCGATTGCGCTGCACTACTTCGGATTCCCGAGTGGCATCACCGAAACGACGGTAGGCCAGCACCAGCGCCGACAGCGTTTCAGGCGGTGTGATCTCAACCAGGCGCACGCCCGACTCCGCTACAGCGGTCAGGTGTTTGACGATGGTCTGTCGCACGGTGTTGAGCACCATGTAGTGCTCAGGATCGGCCTTCAATGACGCTTGAAAAATCGCCTCGTTGAGGTTGTCGCGCAGCTCGATCACGTCGTCAGCCACCGGAACCTCCGGGCGAACGATCGGCTGGACCGCCTGCTGCTCGACCGACGCCACCGTGGCCGTCGAAACCGGCTGCGAGGCGACAGGCATTTCACTGATGATCAGGGCGACCTGCACCAGCAAAGCGTCCTGCACCAGGTTTGCAGTGGCTTGTGATGCCGCCGCCGCATCAACACCGCCTGAATCGCTGACGGTATTGATGCTGGCCACGGCTTCGGTCTGCTGCGTAGCGGTGGCCACCGAGTTCCTGTAGCTCGAACCAGAGTCGTCGCCCAGGTAATCATCCACCGAAAATTCGCTGAAGTAGCTGGAGAACAGCGACGACAGTGAATCCGGCGCATTCATCAATGACTGCACAAAACCGGTCAGATTGGTGAAGGCACCGATGATGGTGGAGAACTGCTGCTGGATCACCGTGTACACACCCGACAGGCTGTTGCGCAGACGGGCCAATCCCAGACGGGCCTGATCCACTTTAGCCATCGCCGACTTGTACCGGGCCAGCGCGGAATCGAGCAGGCTATCGGAGGCTTTCACCACCTGCTGCTGGGTGTTGACCTTCGCTGTTGGAAACTTCAGCGGGATGTCCGGATAGAACGTCACCGCGAACGCCGCCATGCCACCCTGCTTGAAGTCGTGCGTCAGCTCGGCTTCACCGGCCTTGACCTGCATGCGTCCGAGCCAAGGGTGCACCAACTCACCAGCGCCAGGAGTTTGCACGGCTTCCATGAATTTATCGCGGCGCTCGAAGCAGTCGTCACCGATGATCCAGCAGACCAGCCGGTGAACCTGAGCCTGTTTGCCCATTTGCTCGGCATAGGGCTCGTCGCGTTGCGGAAACTCGTGCAGCTGCACTTTCATGCCGACCGGCACCGAAGCCTGAGGGATCAAAAAACTGATCCCCGGAACGACGCCGGCAGCATTTGATCACGCCATGTCTGATCCATTTATGGCCTCATCACACCCACGGTGCGGGTGCCTACGTTGGGCTTGATGTTCAGCCCAGGCTGATTGGTTTGTGGCTTGTCGACCTGAAAGCCAGGTGGCGGATTCTCGAAGCGCATCACCAACTCGCCCTGCAGCTTCGGCTGACTGGCGGCCATGGCGTTCTGAACCAGCGAATCACCCTGCGGTGACCAACGCTCACCCTCCGGCCGCGGGCGCAGCAGCGTGCCGTCGCCGTTACCAGCCCGCGCGGGAGCCACCTGCATGGTCAGGTTGTTGACGGCATCGGTTGCGTTATTCACCGCCCCATCCATGCCGGCCTCGCCCACCATGCCGAATGCGCCCATGATCGATTTCACCCACCCGCTGATCTTGTCCCAGGCATCCTTGAACCACTTCAGCGCCGGCTCCCAGTTTGCAATCAGGGCGCCGGCGGCCATGGCGATCAGGCTGGCAATCAGGATGAAGGGGTTGGCTTTCGCCACCAGGTTGAATATCCGGGTCGCTACCGTCGCAGCCAGCACCGCCCCCCTCACCACTACCAGCGTTGCACTGAAGATTTTCCCGGCAACGGTTGCTGCCAACATGGCAACACGCATCGCAAGGAACCCAGCGGCCGCGCCCATCAGGCTCTTGGCCAGAACCGGGCTGGTCTGGGTGAATTTGTCCCACGCCAACTGGGCACGCTGGGCGACGGCTTTAATCAGATTCCACAGCGCCGAGAAGAACGGCGCCACCTTCTGCCAGTTCGCGATGAGCAGGCCAGCAGCTAGCGCTAGGCCGCGTATCACCCAGCCAACGACGGAAACCTTGGTCGCGGTGTCGAACAGTTTCATCGCCACAATGCTGCCCATCACCGCCAACTTGAGGGCGACGAAGGCAAGACCTGCACCAAGGATGCCCTTGACCAGCCCGGGGTTCGCCGCGGCGAATTCAGAAATCTGGCTCACGATCGGCCCCATCAGCGTCATGATTTCGTTGAGCGGCGGCAGCAGTGCGTTGCCGATCTCAATGCCCAGACGGGTCACGCGGTTGCGCATCAACTGCATGGCATTCGCTGTTGTTGCCGCGCGAGAGGAAAATTCCTTTTCCATCGACTTGGCGTAAATCTTCGAATCGCCAACCGCCGCAAAGTTTTGCTTCAGAATGTCGAGACTCGTAAGCAGTTGCGATATCGGCTTGATGGATTCTTTACCAAACAACTGCGTCAGCAGCCCTGCCTGCTTCGACTTGTCGACCTTTGAGATTCGGTCCAACACGTCTTCGATTGTGCCTTTCGCATCGGTCTGCATTCCCTTGGCGAGCGCCTTCGTGTCGAGTCTCAACGCCTTGAACGCTTGCTGTTGTTGTTTGGTTGCCGCAGCGCCGGCTGTCATGGTGAGCATGAAGTTTTGCAGGCCGGTACTGGCTACGTCTTGCGCAACCCCAACCTTGTCCAACGTTGCCGCCATCGCTGCCACTTGCCCAGCCGCCAAGCCGGCCACACCGCCAAGAGCACCCACTGAGGTCACCACGTCTGCTACGGTGCTGGCCTTGGCGCCCGTGTTGCCGAGGTAGTTGATCTGATCGGCGAGTGACACGACTTCGTTCTGGTTCATTTTGAACGCAGCTCGCCACTTGGCCATCATCTGACCCGATACATCGGCCGTCTGGTCAAACGCAATGCCCATCTTCACCGCGTCCTGCGCAAAGGCAATCAGCTCGTCGCGAGGAAAGTTTGCCTGACCACCGGCCGCAACGATGGCCGCGATTTCAGTCGCGGCCATCGGCAGCTTCTCCGACAGCTCGAGCACGTCAGCCCCCATCTGCTTGAACTGATCTGGGCTCTCGAAATCCACTACTTTTTTTACATCTGCCATCGACGACTCGAAGTCAATCGCGGCCTTCGTGCCGGCAACAAATGGGGCAGCGAATGCCCCGCCCTGCAACACATCTTGAAAACTGATCTTCCCGAGGCCCGAGCTTTCCATTTGCTTGCGAAAGCCCGCGACCTTTTTCCGGATGCCGCCCAGCATCGGCGACAGCTTGTCGACGCCGGTGATCAACGCCTTGAGCTGGAATTTATCCGCCATCACTGCACCTGCTGGAGATTATTGATTCGTTGCGCGTGCTCCATGGATTCGCGGAGCACGTCGAGCGGGCGAGCCAACATCAGTTCCGGATCCGTTTTCCAGAACCACGCCAGGTCATAAGCAACGGCGATCAGGTCGTGGATGGAGTCGACGCCGCACTCATGAAAAAACTGGCCACCGCCCAGCTCAGCGAGTTGAGATCTGCCAGATCCAGCTGGTTGACCGACGACGGCGGGATGCCAGCGCAGACGGCGATGTATTTGGCGGCCACGTCCATGTCCAGGCTGACTTCTTCGTTTTTGTCGATCTTGTACGGCAGCGCCTTTATGGCCCGCACTTCCTGCACCGTCGGACGGCGCATGGTCAGCTCCGTCACCGGCTCGCCGTGAGCCTCGATCGCAACCTGTAATTTTACTGCGCTCATTGCCAGCTCCCTTTCACGCCGTCGAATTGCAATTCAAGTGTGCCGTCGTCGCCCTTGAAGGAAGGCTCATCGACGAGGAACGCCCCAGACAACACGTAGACACGACCGTTGTTGAATTCACAGGTCACCGTCATATCGCGGCCGTTGGCCAGCTTTTTGATCGGAAAGCCCTGCGGCATCAACGCGGTCATCTTCAGGTAAGGCGGGAGCACTTCTTCCTTGTAAAAACCGGCATAGACGGTCTCGCGTTTTACCTCCATCAGTGGTGCTTCCGCGCCTCCCGTGATGGTCAGCTGCTCACCGTCTACTTTTACGTACGCGGTGCCGGCTACTTTTTCGCCCATGGTCTTTGTCTCCAGAATGAAAAAGCCCGCAATGGGCGGGCTGGATGTTCAGTTGAGCGTTACGCCGCTTCGTCGTACTGGAGGCGGAACTGGTTGAGCAGCGCGAAGATGCGCAGGCCGTTGATGTAGTCAGGCGGGAATAGCACATTGACCCGGCTCGGATCGTTGAGATCGCGCTCAACTACCAGATGCTCGGCGAAAAGGTCAGCGTTTTCCACGTGGCCTTCCAACTCGAGCTTGGCGTACTGGGCGATCAGTTCGCCGCGAATGGTCGCCGGGGTGACGATGGGCTGGCCGGCGCCGAAGCGGGTGCCGTCGCTCGCCAACTTGTGCCGACCGTACTTGCTGGTGATCACACTTTGCATGCGCCGGACGATGAACGCCGACTGGTGCATGGTCTCGCTGTCCAGGTAAGAATTGTCGGCCTGGCCGTAGGCGTTCTTCTGATAGGTAGTGATCGAGCGCTGGATGCGCACGTAGCCGCCCTCGTAGTACGCAGTTGCGATACCGTAGTTCAGCAGGGACTGGCGTTCGGTCAAGGTGAAGCGGTCACTGGCCGGCGCCGGATCGACGCCTGGCATGCTGCCGCTCTGCGTTGGACGGCTGGCATCGGCAGTGATGAACACCGCCGTGCGAGCAGCAAGCGATGCCGCCACCACCCAAACCGGTTGAGGCACCCCGGGTTCGACGCCCTGAATGGTCATGTGTTGATCGTTGCGCACCTGCCCGGCAGCGACCAGCGCGCCGATGGTGCCGCGCTTAGCAGTGTACACATGGCCGAACAACTGTTTCGCCCAGCTCCAGCGGCCAGTGTTGTCGTCCATCGCATCCTTCCAGGCATTCAGCGTGGTCGTGTCAGACCATGGCTGGCACAGGAATTCGAAGGGTTCGTCGCCCAGCGCGGCGATCGCATCGATAACATCCGGCGCGCCGGCGCCCGCGGTCATCGCAGTGGTGACCACAGTCAAGCCTGCCGGCGTGGATTCGCCGTTGGACTTGCCGAGACGGTTCATCTGAATGCTGATGTCGTTGCCGCTTTCGCCGGTCCATTTGCAGGTCAGCGTCACCACGCCAGCAGCGGCCGCCGCGGTGACGGGCAGGTCTGGTGTGGCGTTGATCTTCACGGCCAAGGCCGCGGCCGCGATCGGCGGGGTTGCCGCCGATGCCACCACCGACTGGACGCGCACGCCGCCGATGTACAGGTTCAGGAGCCCGGCCTCGGTAGCAGCGCCGGTGATGGTGATGGTTGCCGAAGCGGATTCGCCGGTTTCATTCTGGAGCGGCAGACACCAGACCTCGCCAATCGGATCGACCTTGCGCCAGGTCTCGTACATCGCAGCGAGCATCGAGCCTTGGCCGGCAATGCTCTTGGCGATCGCGAGGCTGGAGACCAGCACCAGCTTGCCGATGCTTTCGCTATCGGCGTCGTCATTGACCTGCGCGACGATGAGACGGCGCATCACGCTCGAAGCGCTGTTTGCCGCCGAGCTATCCATCTCCGCATAGAACAGCGGCACTCGGATATCGGCGGGGATGTTGCTGAATCCGACGGCCATTATTTGCCTTCCTCGATCAGCGCCGTTTTGCCGGCTTTGGTTGGTAGGGCTTCGACATTTTTGGTTCTGACGTCACCGTCAGCCAGGCGGCGGCGCCACCAGGCGTTGTCGGGGACTTCCCGACCTTCAACGGGCAACAGGTCGCCAGCCTCCGGATCGGGCACAGAGCGGCCAGCGGCCGGCACCACAGTGATGCGCTTGGTCATGGTGTTACGTCTCCAGTGAATGCAACTTCAATGCGCCCGTCAGGGCCAGGTCGTTTCAGGTTGGGGTCTGCAGGGTCAATGCAGTCCATGTTGATGGTCGCGCCAGTGAAGCCGGGCAAGCCGTCGAGCTCCCACTCCTGCCATGTTTCTGGCGGCTGGTCCCGCCGATTGCGGCCGATCTGGAATTCGGAGAAGAAGGTGAACTGGTAAACCACCCGCGCCCGGCTTATGTGTAGCAAGGCGCCTTTCCCGTATTCGATTTTTGTGTACTCAGGCCCTGGCACCCAGCCAACAAGAGCGCGCCAGAGCTCAGCGCGGATGTCGTGCAACAGATCGTTGTCGGCCTGGCCGCGATCGTCCGACGTTTTCAGCACGATCACCACATTGAACTGGTCAGTGATTTCCTGAATGACCATGTTCTGCGCCTTGCTGGGGGTGGCCGCGTCCGCCGTGGCAATCACATAAGCGGCCGGCAACTCGAGCTGAGCACTGTCGACGACAGCATCCCAGTCGATGCCGCCGGCAATACGACCGGCAAAGGTTGGGCACGTCAGCCGCAGATGGGCAACGATAGGGTTCAGTTTCATGCGGGTGTCCGGGGCAGCGATCAGCCCAGCGCGTTTGCGAATGCGACAGAGAGGATCGATTGAACTTGCGAAGCCGAGTCCTGCAGAGCGTCGGCCATGTAGTTGTCGCGCGGCTTGATGCGCCATTCGCCGGCGGCACGCTCAGCTAAAGCTGAAGCACGCTCGCCTCGCGCGCGGCGATTGGATTTCCCTTTCCCCTGCCCCGGCGCAAGCTTCCCCAGCTTGCGGCCCTTCTTCACGCCGTAGTGCAGATATGCCGGATAAAACTCTTCCATCGCCGACGTTTTGGTCGGAGAGATACGCACAAGGAATCCAGATCGGGAAACCTTGTAGGTCACGGACTCGACCGTAGCGCCGGTGCGGTTCACCGGGTACCCATCCTGCCCTTTGCCCAGCACCAGGTTCATCTGGGCTCGTTGCACCACCAGCAAACCGACCTTGCGCATCCCGGCGCGAATCTTCCGTTTATCGAAGGCGTCACGCTGAAAGTTGTCAAAGCCTTCGACATGAAGGTAACCATCGATTGATGCTGAGTTAGCCATAGATGCCTCCACCTGAGTTGATCAGGCCGAGTTCTTCGACTTCCAGCACAACGAATCGGCCACGGCCGTTCATGTCTAACCCACGCTTCACCCGATACAGGGTTTGCTGATGAACCACTTCGTAGGCCGTCGTTATGCCAGTTCGAAAACGGAGGAATATGCGGTGGGTAATCTTGTTTTCGGTCTGTGCGCTGTCTGTGTAGACGGCCGACCCGACAGGCTCAATCTTTGCCCATCGCGGGTTGAGCTCCGAGAACAGCGACTCCAGGCCCATGTCCTCAGAGGGGGCATCATCTCGGCGGCGCAACGTGACGTGCTTGTTCAGCTCGCCAGCGCCAGGTTCGCGATATGCCATTCAAACCCCCATCTGGATTCTGTCGGGTTGCAGTAGCGATCGCGAACCGTGTGGTAGCTCGATCACCGAGGACGTATTGATTCCGGTCACCGTGTCCTCACGGCTCATCCATAAATGACCAAGGGTAAGCAGGCAGGCCGCAACGATTGACTTGTTTATGACCATGCCGCGCGCGACCGCAGTGCAATCTCGCAGCGCCTCAGAGAACACGAACTCTGCATCGGTAAAAGCAGCGCAGCGGTCATCCCAGTTTTCAACGGATTCCGCCGCCGTGACGGCCAGTTGATAAGCCGTGCGAGCGGCGAGGCGCGCTGCTGGGACGCCTGCACGCGCAGCAGCCAAGGTCGCAGCGTCGGCATAGAACCGCCGCTGCAAGAACTTCTGGGCAGCGGTTTCAGCACTATCAAGCTTCGACTGTACGTCTTCGACATCCTCGGATTCTGCTCGAAGGTGTTTCATTGCCAGTTCGATGCTGATGACGCTCATAGTTACTCGGCCTTTTTCTTGGTGCTGGGCTTCGGAGCGGATTTGTTTTCAGCTTCCGGCGCTTTCTTGTTTTCAGCGTTTTCGGCTTCTTTCAATTCGTAATCCTCGACGAGGCCGAGCCGGTGCAATTCTTTGGCGCGGAATTCATCGGCTGTGATCGTGGACCCGCGCTTGGCATACACATGCCCATCGAGGAATCCCTTTTTGGTTTTCAGTTGAATCTCTGGCATGGCCTGTCGCGCCCAGTCTCCCGGGCGCGCTCCTGATCAGTGAAAGGAATGAACCGGCTTACGGCGTTGGATCGTCGAACTCGCCGTGCACGAACGACTCGGGACGGTAAACCGCGAGAGCCAAACGCTCTTCAGCACGAATGGTCACCATGTTGGTGCGGAAGTTGTCGCCGTCTTCGGTCGAAACCTCGACAGCTGCGTCTTCCCGATCGAACACTTGAGCAGCGATGTTCATTGCCCCCACCAGGAACTCGCCCTCTGGAACAGCGTTGCTGTCGACAACCGGCAATTTCCAGAGACGCTGGACACCACCTTCCTGAACGTTTACCCAGATGTAGGACCCGGTGCTGTCCTTGGTCAGCTCAATATCTGCCCAGTCCACTGGGTTAAGTGCAATCGCCGAGGCGCGGTATTCGGCTACGCGCACTTGGAGGATTGCACGGCGCAAAGTGTCGATCTTCGTATCGCCGGATTTGCGCAGCGACTCGTTGAAGGCGGTGGCTTGTGGGATCAGACCCAGCAGGTTTTGACCGGTGCCGTCACCAGCGAGGATCTGCTCTTCTTCTTTGTACTTCAGGCCGTAAATTGCTCGGCCGTTGATGTAGCTCTGCAGGAGCGGAATGTCCGACAGCACCTGTTTCGACGCACGGAACCAGTGAGCGATGGTCTTTACAGTGGTGGTGACCAGGCCGAACGACAGATCAGACTGTGCCTTCGCTGCGCCTTCACCAGCCTGCGGCGCCGCCATGTTTTGGAAACCGGTTTCCTGTACGAACTCAATCGCGTTCGATCCAGTGCGGCCCGGCATGATCAGGTCACGGATAGTGAACTGGCGCTCGGGGTCGGTGACAATCCCTGGCACGCGGGTTGGCTGGATGCCCACGCCGACACCACCGGTGCCGGTGGTGGCGCTGGTGATGTTGGTAACGGCCTTCAGCCGAAGGCGGGCACGACCGTGGTCTTGCTTCACCAAGGCCTGGAAGCCTTCGGATTCAGCGAGCTGCTCACCGAAGGACTTTTGATCGTTCGGATCATTTGCAGAGAAACGGCGCGCCATCTTCTGCTCGATCTCATTCAACCGATCTTGCAGACCCAGGCCATCTTTGACCAGTCCGTCCAGGACAGTTTTGGTGTCAGCCAGAATGGTGCCGTGCTCTTTGATTTCTTGGCTCGCCTTCTCGGCGAACGCCTTGATTTCTTTGTCCCGCTGATCGAGCAGATCATTGACCGCTTTCAGCTGAACCTGATCGCCAGCGTGTTCCTTACGCTGAATTTGACGATGCTCGGAGCGAGCGTCGTTGCTCATGACGTTGTGCATGGTGAATCCTCAAAAAGAAGGGAGAACCAGCGCCGGACGCGATTTAAGCGCCTCGACGATTTCGATGGCTGCCAGGTCGCCCTCGGACTCGCTCCGGAGCAAATGCTGCAGTCCGCGATTGGCAATCACCGCAGACTGAGTTTTCGAGAAGCCTGCCTCGCGCAGGAGCAGCTCAAATTCAGGCATCGAAGGCAGGCCGCCATGGGCAAGCTTCGATTTGATAGTGTCGGTACGCGCCTCGTCGTTCGCCGGCACAGTGACGATCGAGATTTCCACCAAGTCGAGTTTGGTCAGCGTTCGAATACGCGTCTTTTCGTCGAACTTGGAATCGCGAACGTAGTACCCGATCGACAAGCCAGTGATGGAGCGCGACTGCATTCCACGCAAAGCGATGCGGGCATAGGGTGCGTCTGCCAGCCAGAGTCCGCCGGAACCGAACAGGCCTCGGTCATCCTCTTTCAGGCTCTCGATATCCCAGCTACCGATCGGCTCGCCGGTGCGGTGCTGCCACAACACTGGGAAGGTCCGGCTTTTAGCCTTGGCATCCGCGATGGATTCGAGGAAAGCCCCCGGCGCCACGACTTCGTTGTAGCTGTCGACAACGCCAAACACTGATCCGTAGCCAGAAAAAAGGCCGTCGTCTCCGACAGCCTTCACGTCATAGTCGAATGAGCGGTATTTCACCGCCACCGATTGGTCTTTTCGGTTCATTCAGAATTACCTTTTGGCTTGTCGTTGAGCCAATCAATGAGCGCTGATCTCGCTTGCTGAGCATCGCCCGCGCCTTCGCCGAGTTTGTCGATCGGGAGCATGTTGGACTGCACAGTCAGTTTCGCCGCGTTGCCGCCATGGGGAGCCATGTTCTCTTTAATCCGGCAATCGTCACGGGTGTAGATGCCGTTCTGGGTCATCGAGCTGTAAAACGCAGCGCGCGCAGCGCTGTCGGCGCGAAGCAGTCCTTCAGGATTGAACTTCGCGTAGAAACGACGGCGCTCATCCGGCCGAAGCAAGCGGCGATTGATGCTCTGTTCGATGCGCTTCATCCAGGGCAACAGCGTGAAGCTGAGGAAGCCGAGCATTTGCTGCTCCATCCCCGTTCCCCAACTGGTGCTGTTCGAGGTATGACCAACCATCCATGGCGGCACACGAAACCAGCGGCAGATCTCTTCCACGTTGAACGCTCGCGTCTGCAGCATCTGGGCATCTTCAGGCGACATCGACACCTGCTGATACTTCATCCCAGCCTCGAGAACCATTGTCTTGCCGGTGTTAACCGTACTGGCGAACTGCGCAGCCATGTCCTCTCGAATGTCTTCGCGCTGCGTCTTGTTCAGGATCGAATCAGTTGATAAGACGCCGCCCAACTTCATGCCGTTGGCAAACATCTTGCTCGCCGACTCATCTGCGGCCATTGCAGCGCCGAACACGTTGCGCCCCATCGCGATGGGGCTCAATCCGCATAACGGGTCGGTTCCGAACCCCCGTGTGTGCATCATTTGTTCGTCGAGCAGCGTATGAGACTTCCCAGTGCTATCGATGAATCGGTATTCGATTGAGCCGTCACCCAACCGGCGAGGCGGCGAAACGGACTGCGGAAGCAAAAACTCGAGCGATGAAACGTCCTTCCCCACCCGCGTTGGTTCGTTGAAGCTGTTGCCAGATAGCAACAAGCTTGCGACCACGCACTCCCAGAATTCGACAGGCGTCTGGTCAGCGTTGGGCTGAACGCTGATCACCCGGTGAACCGGATGCGCGCTTGCCACTACCGGCACGCCTTTCTGATCTTCGTAAAGGGCGATCGGTAGTGTCGCCAAGGTCTCAGCAATCAACCGAACACAAGCCCAGACCGTAGACAGCTGCAGAGCGGTTTGCTGGCTGACGGTTTTGCCCGAAGCCGAATCGGTGCCGTAGTAACCGTTCCAGAAAGACGCATCCCCAAGCCCGATACGGCGCCCCACCCAACCGGCAAGCGAGGATCGCATAAGCCCAGGCTCGGCCGACTTGTGCAGCGCCTGGCGCAAAACTGCCTTGAGGGATCTATCCACCGGTCAACCCCTTACGAATGAACCCTGCCGCAATCAGAAAGGAAACGCCGCCCGCCACCAGAGCCCAGCCGAGGCCGGCGAGAACAAACACTCCAGCGGCGATAAGGCAGAACGCCACTACGGCCACGGCAATAAATAGGATCAGGCCTGTTTCCATGGTCAGTTATCCAACGATGATTGGTTTGGAGAAGAAGTCGCTGATGTTGCCGCTGCTGTCGCCAGCCATGATGATGACCCGCCCGATAGCCATGATCAGTGCGATCGCACCGTCGATCTTATTGTCATCGCCCTGCTTGATCGGCCGCACGACGTCGTTGTTCCCCGGCAGATTTTTGCCAATGACGTTGCTGATACACCACGTCATGATCGGGTTGCCATCGTGGTGGAATCGACCTGACTCAATGGCCGCCTCAAGTTCCTTCATCGGGTCTGACATGTTCGTGTAGTTCTGCGTGATGGTGATCGGACTGAAGCCCTCGTCATCGAGGTCGTGCATCAGACCGGAAGCGCCGAACGGATCGATTGGACATTCCCGGATGGGAGCCTGATGGTTAGCCTCTTTGGTGTCCTCGAGGATCTCGCGATAGTCAATCTCGGCGCCTTCGGTGACATCAAGGTGCCGAGAGTTGATCCAGGCCTGAAAGCGTTCCGACATGCGCTTGTTGTCACTGTTGAAAGCAGTGTCCTCTGGCACCCAGAATTTTGGGGCGACACTGTAGTAATGCGTCTTCCCATCGATCACGCGCCAAAACAATCTGGCGCGCGAGTTCATATCCAGCTTGCGCGCCAGGTCGAAGCCGGCGATCCACTCTTGGCCCTCGAACTGCTCGAGCGTCAGCGTCGTGTCTTCACAGGCTTTCCAGCTTTCCATGTTGTAGAAGCCGGCCTTGGCGCTCACCCAGAGATTGAGGTGCTTCGTTTTGAATGTGTTGGTGAACCTTGCCGATCGGATCGCGCGCGCCTGCTGGCTCTCCAGATACTCCTGGAACACAGACACCCCATGGTTGGGGTTGGCCTTGGCCAGCATCTTCGGATCGGTCCAGTCATCGCCCTCGTCCAGCGTCCATATCCAGCCGAACAGTTCGTCGTCTGGCACTGTGCCTTCGAGCATCTCGATCACTTGTCGACGCTTGTCGTAGCACGGCCCTTCGATATCCGCACCGGCGGTGGTGATGATGAACATCAGCGGCTGCCGGCGGGCACCCATGCCGGTGAGCATGGTGTCGTATTGAGCCGAGGTCGGGTGCTCGTGGTATTCGTCGACAATGGCGCAGCTCGGTGAGGCGCCGTCGCCAGGGTTGCCGATCAGCGGTTCGAACCGGCTGAAGTCTGACGGGATGTTCATGTTCGAGGCGTTGACCTCGATGCCAGCCGCTTGGATGAGCATCGGTGACTTGCTCACCATCAGCTTGGCTGGCCGAAAAACCTCCCACGCCTGCTTCTCAGTTGTGGCGCCGGCGTAGACCTCGGCGCCGAATTCATCATCGGCAACGAACATGCTGATGCCCACGCAGCCCGCGACGACAGACTTGCCATTCTTGCGGGGCACTTCCCAGTAACTTTCACGGAAACGCCGGTGGCCGCCCTTCTTCTTTACCCAGCCGAAGGTGGCGGCAAGGCCGAACAACTGCCATGGCTCAAGGGTAATGAGCTGACGCTTGAACGCCCACTCACCTTTGGTATGCGGAAGCAGTTGGCTCAACTTGAGCTTTTTCTCAGCCTTGGCGGCATCGAATTTGTAGCGAAATCCTCGCTTGCGACTGGCAGCCAGGTCATCGAAGTGACGCTGGATCGCTTGGTGAACATACCGGCAAGCCGGCACCTTCCCACGCAGAACGGACCGCCCCCACGCCGTCGCCTTATCGACGTTCGGCGTAGGAGACTTGGCCATTTAGGATCTCAGTAGTTGGGCGAATTCATTGGTTTGTTTTTCCTTGTTCCCGCCGATTAGGCGCGAGCGGCTCGACGGATCAAGGCCGAGCATCGACCCGAACGTCACCATCTGCCGCATCGCCTCATTGGCCGCGGTCAGGGCTGGATTTTTAATCGGACTGCCCTGGGCGGAACTGACAACGATGCCGAACTGCTGGACAGAATCTTCGGCCATCCGCCACTTGCTGTACGCAGTGCAAAACGCCTCCACGTTGTGAAGGTCGGTCAGGGCGATGACGTGTTCGCGAAGCAATTCCGGGACGACCATCTTCCACATGGTCGCGGCGATATCGCTCATCCACTCGGGGGATCGATGTCTTTCGTGATTTCTGAAAACTGCGGCTCGGACGTGTTCAGCGCCCGCTTGCCGGGATTACCGGCCAGTGCTTTCTTGGCCGTTGGCTTGGGTTTGCGACCACGGCCGGCGACCGTGGCGGTGCCTCCCATCGCGCAACTCCTGATTTTTTAATTTCGCGGGCGTAAGAAAAAGGCTGGGCGGACGGTCTAGAAGCAAAAAGCCCTCGACTTTTGACCCTCCCCACCCCTCTGAGTGAGAATCCGTCTCATTTGACCATTTTCCGTGCATTTCGCACGACTACCGCCTTGGATTGCCCCAACCACCGTCTTCCGAGGCCGTCTTCGTGCTGTGACAGCTATGGCACAGCGACTGCCAGTTGCTGCGATCCCAGAACAGAGTCATGTCGCCCTTGTGAGGGACGATGTGATCAACGTCTGTCGCGAGCACGACCTCGCCGCGCCGATCATGCTCAGCGCACAGCGGGTGCTTGGTGAGGAAGCCTTTGCTCGCCTTCTGCCACTTGTACCCGTAGCCACGCTGCGTGCTGCTCTCTCTCTGCGCATCGACACGCTTGGCTGCCGCAGCCTTGGCAAGCTCGGCATGGTCATCGCAGTAACGGGCATTGCGGGTCAGCGCCCGGCAGCCAAGCGCGGTGCACGGCTTCTGGGGCCTGAGGGGCATATCAATCCACCTGAACGATACGGGCAACGTTGCCACGGGCTCGCCAAACCAGAACGGCGGCCAACCCGTAGAACGCCGTGTTGAACCACGACGCATCAGCGAACTCACCCTCGATCACCATACGGCCGACCAGGCTTACGCACTGCATACCGGTGACGGCGCATGCAGCCCATGCAATCAGTGAGATCGAGAGCTTGTAGCGGGAGTTTGGATATGGGCTGTAGCGCAACCCGATCATGGTAAAGATGACCGCACATAGCGCGGCCTGAATGACAGCAGCCATTTAACTCTCCTTCCGTGCCCGGAGGCGGAAGAACCATTGCAGCCAGCGCGGCATCACGCCTGTGTGCATCCATTCAAGAATGCCGGTCGCGACTGCCACGCAAATTGCGCCACAGACGAACCCACTGAATCCGGCCGTTTTGGTCCAGGTGAGCCCCAAGAGTTCGGCAGAGCCGAAATAACCGCCGATCCAGCCGGCGAAGAGGTAACCGATACGGCGCCACGTTGGCATGGCGTCCGCTGCCACGACGAAGAGAAACGCTCCGCCGAATGCTCCAACAAGTGCTGACAGGTCAATCTGGGGGAAAGCTGCACCCAAGCCAAGGCTGGCGACCACACCAGTTACAGCGAGTGCGCCAGTGCTCGGCTCAGCCATGTGCCGCTCCATCAATAAAAGAGGCCTGCGCGGCCTGGGCAATGCCCGAAAACGAAAAAGCCCCGCTCGGTGGCGGGGCTTCATGTGTCGTCTCTCATAACGCGCAAGATCGACATGATGGGGTTAATTTACGGCCAGTTGGCCATCATGGTCAAGCGGCATCTACAAAGATTTGTTCCCGGTCGAAAATCTCGGTGGCATGGATCACCGCAGCCTCTTCCAGCTGCTCAAGTCGCTTGTGAATTCCACCACGCCAGTTACGACGGGTGCGCTCTGGCGAGCCGGCCAGATCCCAGGCGTTCATGTCGTAGAACTCGGCCGGCAGCACGATCATGTCGGTCGACCGCTTACCCGACTGCACACCCTTCAGCTTCGGAATCGCCCAGGCCGTGAGCGCTTTGTAAATGAACAGCTCCGGCGCCGGAGACGTCATTCGCGATACCAGCCGACCGATCGCGGCGACCTTGTTGGCCTTGTGAGTCGAATATTTGGCGACCAGAACGTCCCACTGCGCGGGAGCGAGCTGGCGGTGCAGCAGCGCATATAAGCAGCAGTCGTAATCGAACTTGTCACGGGGTGATAGAGAGCTGCCGTTGCCGCCTTGGCGCAGATCGGCATCGATCAGCTTTTGCCAAGATTGCTTGGTGCTGTTGTCGATGTTATCGGCAGCCAGTACGCGTACCAGGGTGCTCATCACGTCTTTATACATACCCATGGTTATTCCCCAAATTCGGCATTAACGGCGCGACGCCCAGCACGAGCCAAAATCTTGTCTTGGCAGGCGTGGATCGCCAAACAGAACTCTTGGCGCTCAAGTGGATGTTCGGCAGGTAGCTTCAAATACTCATTCCAGACGCCAGCTAGGAGTCCGACCATAAACGCCTCACGATCGGTAACTTCGGTTTTCATGGTCAATCCCCCGTGTAATTCGATCCGCCGGCGCCGCGGCGGTTGTTCTGTTCGTACTGCGCGGAAGCCCCTGATGGGGCCAACTTGCGAAATTGCGCAAGTTGATGATCTGCGGCCTGGAGCCGGATGCTCAGCTGCGTCACAAGCACCTCCAGTGGCAGCGCCTCGCCAGTCTCAGCCGTCACCCAGCCGGAGGCATTGCAGCGGGCGCAGGCCAGGTCATGAAAAACGCCCTTAGTCACTGCTTTTCCTCTGCAGGTTGAGCATTTGGCCAAATCCAACTGCAAGGCTCGGAGGCTCGGTCCGTGCGACTTCTTCATACGGACACCATCAGGCGGCGGTGAATCGATCGGACATCAATCCCGGCTTCCGGATCATGCGGGATCTCAAGTTCAAACCCGTCCTTCATGGTGATGATCAAACGAGGCCTGCCGTTCTCGACGATCTTGATTGCCGCGATCAGCTTGGGATTTACAGCGAGGCCGGTGGCCGCATTGAGCAAAATCATCATTTTTAAACCTCGCCTATGGTTTGTCGTTGATTTGGCCAGAGCCCGCGCAATCCGTGGCCTGCGCGGGAATACGTGAAACTTCGCATAATGGCTCTGCAATGGTGTGGATCGCGCCGAACCCACGCCCGTCTAACCATTCGTGCCACTTCTCCAGCGCCTCCCGTTTGCCTGCTTCAACCCATGTATGGATGTACGCCTGCACGTTGTGGCCCATCGCATGGTTCAGCAGCAGCTCTCCGATCAGGAAGTCGACACCCAGATCAACCCAGCCAGTACGAGCCACCTTGCGCAGGTCATGGCTGGTCCACTCACCCTGGGCCAGTCGTGTGAATACGGCGCAGGCCTGGCTGTCGGTCAGTGGCTTGCCGCCTCGTGAAGGGAACAAATATTTGCCTTGGTAGCCGGTGGCAGCCTGTGCAGCGTGGTAACGCTTCAGCAAGGCGCAAACCTGCTCAGTGAGTGGCAGGGTCAGTTGGCAACGGGTCTTCGTATGCTCGGCCGGGATGTGCCACTGACGCTCCTCGAAACTGAAGTCAGACCACTCAGCCATCCTCGTTTCGCCAGCGCGGGTGCCGTGACAGAGCATCATCAACGCCAGCATCGCATCAGCCGGTGCCGAGTTGAACTTGGATGCCAGACCGGTCAGCACCTCCTCCACCTGCACGTCACGCAGGCGCGCCGCCTTGGGTTTGATCTTGGTTTTGGAGAAGTCGCTGAAGCGGATCGCGTTCATAGGGTTGGTTTCGATCAAGCCGAGACGGGCCGCCTGGCGAAACGCCAACACCAGCAAGCGAAAGATCAGGCGCAGGTATTCAAGCGACAGCTCGGCCTGCAAGGGCCACATCAGTCGCTGGTCGATCTCGGATTTGCTCACACTCGACAACACCAGTTCGCCGAGTCGGGGGCGAAGGTGCTTACTCATCACCGACCGCGCCGTAGTCTTGCGCTTGGCAGAAAGATTACGGTCGCGGCCCATCCTGTCGTCGAACCATGCCAGCAGCTCGCCAACAGTCGCCCACGTACCTATCGCTGTACCGGCGTCGGGCTCGGTGACCAGGCGGGCACGCACCGCAGGCAAAGCAGCGAGCATGTGCTTGGTGTTCAGGTCGGGATAATTTGCGATCTTGTTCCACGCACTGCCCACGACCAAGTACCACGATCCTTTGGTGCGGTCTTTCTTGTAGCGGAACCTGAAAGCGGGTTGGCGCGCATCCCGAAGATCCCGCACCTCACTGGCTGCATGCCGGCGAATCTCGGCATCCGAGAGAGTCACCGTTAGTGTCTTGGGTTGAGTCATGCAGCCACCACTGTAGGAGCGAGTCGAAGGTAGGCGCGGATCTGCTCCATCGCGTCGAAGTGACCGCGGCAGACGATGGCGAGATAACCCTGATCGTTCAGTTTGCGCAGTCGCTCCTGCTGGTTCGCCGACACCGCCGCGTCATTCGGTGGCGTGGCCTTGAATTCGATGTACAGACCGAAGTAGCCGCCGCGGGCCATGCTCAGTACCAGATCCGGTATACCGGGCTTCACGCCCTGGGCTTTGAGCTTGGCCGCGACAGCCTTTACCCGGTGTCCGCCGTTCGGGACGTGGTAGATCAGATCGAACACGGCCGGCAGAGACAGCTCAAGATCACACATCAGCGCGGCCTGCTCGAGACCTTCGCGGTCGACCCGCTTGGCCCGCACAGGCTTGGCCTTGAACAACCTCATGGCAGCAGGCTTCATACGCGCTCCCCACGCACCATGCGTGCACGACGCATGAGCCGGCGTACGCCCCAAAAACACGCGCCGAACAGAACGAGCAAAAAGCCGAAGTAAAAGTGGAGCAGATTGTTTTCCAGAAAGGCGATCATGCGGCCCCCTTCACGGTGAGAATTCCTGCCCTGATCAGGGCTTCGTGGGTTTCGGCGATCGCGCGTGGCACGTCCTGCCAATCGATCTCGCCGGCGGCGCGGCCATCGATCACGTCATGGCAGGCGCTGCACGCGTACACCGCCACTGTGTCGAAGCCCTTCATGCCCATGCCTTTTTGCCCGCAAGGCAGATGCGCGAGCACGGTGGTTTCCGGGTTGTGATTGCAGACGCCCGGCATGCGCAACGTGCAGTCCTGGCCGTTCGCCGAAGCACGGAGTCTCTTCGAGGTCACTCGCATGCCGGCTTCCCTGTGATGACATCGACGACTTCGTAGGTTCCTGGCCACATCCAAGCGCCGTAGCGCTTCGCCATAGCCGAGTCGGCGAACAAAGCCAGCGCGTGATCAGGTGGCGAGCTCAAATCGACCTTGAACGAGCAGCAAAACACCGCCCAGCGGTAGGTCTCAATCTCAGGAACGGCAAGACGGCGATCAGGCATGACGAGCACCACTCGAACGCATGGCGCGCAGTTCGGCGAGCGCTCTGTTACCGATCTCAGGAGTCCGGCGCCCTTCAACTCGCTCTGGCAGAGCCAAGGGCATTTTCTGCAACGGCAGACCCTCGATGAGGCGGCGAACGGTGATGGTGTAATTGCGCTCGAATAGCTTGAGGCTGAGCGATTCCTCAAGCTTGTTGAGGCTCTCAAAACCGCACTCTTTCGCCGTATGCCAGACCGCGTCGTGACTCCACCGCGCACGACCAGCCATGCAGGGATGGGCGTTGCGGCATGCTTCCCGATGTGCGACGGCCAACGTTGGCAGACCAAGCATCTCGGCACTCGGTGTGCACCAAGCGATGAACACGCCAGGCGCGGGGATAAAATCCCGGCCAGACTGACGAGCGCCCATCAGACCGAACTGCAACTGATCAAGGCTGCGCAATCCCGCCTCCAGAAAGGCCTGCAGCCACTCTTTTTTGCCGATTTGTAGGCCGCCATGTCAGGCCACGCCTGCTTCCATGCCGGGAAGATCGCCCGCAACTGGCGGAACAAACCGTTGATAACAATGGCAGTTTCACGATTGAGTTCTGCCTGAATCTCTTGTGGCAGCTGCTGCTCCGTTGGCGATGTGCTGCCCCGACTGAACCTTCGCCCAGAGACCGGTCGTTACGACTGCAACGCTCTTCATTGTGCGGCCCCCTGCTCAATCCAATCGGTGGCATCATCATCAAAGTCCTGAGGCGCTTGGCGTGGTGCGAATGGCTTGACGTTGGAAGACCTGTTCAGGTCGTTGCGCACCCACTTGACCAGCATGCTGACCCACTCGGCCTCGGTGTTGACTTGCCCTTTCGGCTCGTAGTGGCCAGTGAAAGCGTTCAAGACATGGTCGGTGAAAAGATCCAGCGAGACGCCCTGGTGCAGCGCGTAGGTCTTGAGGATCTTCGGATCTGGCGTCCAGTGCAGGGTCATTTCGCTCGGCATGCGAGGGTCAACGGAATCACGCGCAGAGAGAGGGTCTTTATTCTTCTCTACATCTTCTTTAGGTAACGCACCGCTAACGCTGGCAGCGTTAGCTTTTGCGTTACCCGCTTTGTGGTTTGCAACGCGCTTTGCCGTGAGAAGCCTGTTTTTAGCGGTCTTGCCGTTGTGGCGGTCAAAATGCGGGAGACTGATGACGCCATCAGCCTCGATCATCCAGTCAACGAGTTTCATGAATTCGCAGAAATCGTTAACGCCCACCAAACGATCTAGTAACTTTTTGCTAACGCTCGGAGCGTTACCGTTTTCTGTTTGCTGATCAAACCAACCCCAAACACGCATCAGTTTCCCGACTACCGCGTCAGGGTCGATATTGGCGAAATCAGCGATCTGGCAAACCTCGGGCTTGTCCAGGGTGGTGAGTTCGAATTTGATCCAGTCGCCGGCCATTACGCGGCCTCCTGCAGAAGTTCAGCGAGACGAGTAAGGCCTTTCGGTGTGACCAGTGCCTGAAATGCTGCGCGCTCGATGCCAGTCTCGGTGTCAGGCTTTAGCGCTGTGACCTTATGCTTCATGTAGCCCGAGCGGATACGTGGTTCCGCTGCTACCCAACGAGAAGAACCACCGCGCCGATAGATCCAGCGATTGGCCTGCATCCAGTCGAAGAGTTTTGACGGCGGAATGCCAAGGTGTTTGGCGGCGTCGGTGATGCAGATCGCGCCCTCGGCTGCTGCCAAACGCCTGATAGCGGCAACCTTTGGTGCCTGAAGCTCGATCACGCCGAGCAAACGGGTGTTCTCCCGCGCCTGGTCAGCAGCCAGTTGCAATGCTTCGGCGTAGTTTGCGGGAATGCGCGGGGCTGCCTGCTCTTCCAGCTCCTGCCAGCGGTCCACCAAACGCGCTGTAAATTCCGGGCTCAGTTGGGCGACGACGACAAAGCTGTCGCGCTTACCGATCAGATAGTGTTTCCCGGGGCGCCCAACGGTGGCGGGGTTCTCCTCAATTTGAGGAAAATTGATTACCCGGTCGGCGGCCAACGTATCGATGGTGCGTTTCACATTGTCGTGACGCTTTCCAGTCAGTTCCGAGATCTCGCGTGAGGACATGGTGTGTCGCGACACGTTTTGCTCTTGGCGAAAATGTGTCGCGACTTGGCAGGTATTGCCGGGGGTGATCTGGTTGTGCATAATCATCTCCACAAAGTTTTACCGCTGTTGAAGAAGCCGACCTTGACCGTCGGCTTTTTTGTGCCTGGAATTCAGGCGGCCTTCACGGACTGCTTGAAAACTTCAAGGCTGACGATCACTTCCTCGGCCTCCTTTAGCAGTGTCGATTTCTCGACCGAGCACACGCGGCCATCAGCCTGTGCGTCAAACGCAAGACGGGTAACGTCGGCAAGATCGGCGTGCAGGCGCAGAAGCGCGGAATTGAGATTGATGCCTTCCGGCCTTTCCTTCGGAACCAGTTCGAAACCGAACGCCTCCGCCCATGCTTTGAGCGGACGGAAGTCCTGGGTGAACTTCATGATCCGGTGCAGCTCCTCGACGTTCATGCGATGGGTGTCGTAGTCGGGGTTTGCTTTCTGGGAAAGCAATGTCCGTGATTTGAAGTCCGCGCCTTCGGCAATCTTCTTTGTGCCGTGGTCATCAACCACGTCGTAGATCGCCTTCATCAATGCCTGCATGTAACACCTCATTTTTTGTTACGTGGCGAAGCGCCACCTGCCGCGTCAGAATGTCGACTTGCTACGGGTCAAGCCGCTGACGAGTACAGATCGGGACGCAAGTCCTGTCGGAGAACGCCAGTAGCCTTCTCGATCATTACTGCGCGGCAAGCTGGCACGCCTCTAACCTTCCAATGGGAAATGGTCATTGGCGTCACCCCAAGCAGCTTTGCCAGAGCTTTTGCTGAGCCGGCCGCAAGAATTGCGCGTTCAAGAGCTGTGAGATTCATAAACAAACCGCCCAGTGGCGAGTAAACATTCGTCAACGATACGTTTATTTAATAAACACCGCAAGCCGAGTAAACTTTCTGTTTATGGAAAACACACATTCAGGCGAACGCCTTAGGCAATTGGCTAACGACCGGGGCTTACGGCCCAAGCAGTTAGCTGAAACTCTGGGTATCAGTGCCCAGGTCTTGAATAACTGGTTCAACCGGGGCATCCCGTTATCTGCCCTGTCTATGGTCACGGCTCTCTTTTGGGTTGAGCGCAACTGGCTCCAATACGGGATTGGTGAGGTGGACACACCTGGCTCACCCTGGAAAAAAGGCAAGAATGAGGAAGTAGATCCTCATCCAGGCATTGTTGAGCTGAGTGTTTGGGATGACGGAACACCGCTCGATGATGACGAGGTCTATGTGCCGTTCCTAAAGGAAGTGGAGCTTTCAGCTGGACAGGGAGTAACGGCGGTCGAGCCTTCCCACCGTAAGAAGATCCGCTTCGGAAAAGCGACTCTTAGGAGACAAAATGTTCAGCCGGATGAGGCGGTATGCGTGACTGTTTCCGGAAACAGCATGGAACCAGTGTTACCTCATGGTTCGACTGTAGGCATTAACACAGGCGCTACCGCGGTAGTAGACGGAAAAATGTACGCGATTAATCATGGGGGCCAACTCCGGGTGAAAACGTTGTATCGCCTCCCAGGAGGGGGAATCCGAATGCGCAGCTTCAATCGGGACGACCATCCTGACGAGGAATACAGCGCTGAGCAGATGGTGGCCAACGAAATACGGATCCTTGGGAAGGTGTTTTGGTCTTCCGCCTTGTGGTGATGTGACAGAAAAGCGAAACCGGCTTCGGCCGGTTTTTTTCGTCTGGAGAAAATAAATAAACAAAAATAAACAGGATCTGTTGACTCGATCATAAACACGTTGTTTACTGTGGGCACGCCTTGTAAACAGGCGCCGCTCTTTAACAGTCAGGAATCTTCGCGGATCGATCCCCGAAAACGGGCATAGCGCGAAACATAAACTTCGATCCCCATGCCAGCTCTGGAACTGGCCGGGCTCCCTCATGAGAGCACGCGAAGTTGCACAGCCACCCGATGTGACGCCAGTTGCGGCAGCGGGCAGAGAGAGGACTCCGGCGGATACGTGCAGCAAGAAACGGTAAGCATCACTGAGCAGCCTTCTCGCGAGGGCTGCTTGGGATGACAACCGACAGGTAATCAACCATGAAGCACGAAACAGCAATTGCTCAGCTCGAAATCCACGCCTCCAACTGCGAGAACAACGCGGTGATCCAGGAGCGTGAGGGTCAGTACGAAGAAGCGGCGAACAGCTGTAGCAACGCCGCCGAATATCGGCAAGCAATCGAAGCACTCCAAGCGGCGTGATCATCGCTGCTGCACCTTAGCAATTGGGTGCAGCCATATGCTCAAGGCGATTAGTTTTCTTCGTTTTCCTGCACTACGCGGCGCTCTTCTTCGAGATCCCTTTTGGCCTGATTCAGCAGGTCGATCAGCTCATCTACTTCGCCTTCATCAAAAATCAGGATCAACTCTTCTCGGATCCCCTGATCCTGCTTGATGCAAATGTTTCCAGCATCCGAAATGTAAACCTCTGCGCCGAAACGCGGTTCAATCTTCCCAACCATGGAATGCACCTATGCAATTTACCTACGAAGTGAAGGGTGGAATGTACATCTACAAAGGGCCGCGAGGCCATGGCGGAATCGCCTATTCGCTTCAGCAGATCAATGACCGCCTCACCAAAGCATATGGCGCCAACGGCTACGATCTGACGCGAATCTGACAACCAGCGCCACGACAGCCTGTCGTTAACTGCCCGATCCTCTCTATGAGAGCGCATCGGGGTGTGATTTGCATGAAAACGCTGTGGCTGAGTGCACAAATTGCCGGTGTGGTGCCGGTATCCGCAAACAGAAGCCAGCAGTAGTCACAGATCACACCCCGATGCGGACGCCAACCCAGCAGACGCTGGACACCTGCAATCAACCGGAGAATCACATGCTCCTGATCATACTGATCGGCGCAGCGCTGGGTCATGTGCGGCCAGAACCGCCCTGCTCTATAGCGCTGCCAACCGATCCGCAACGTGCACACCGTGAGCGATGGCGATGTATCGCCGGGGTCGCAGCGTTCTGGCGCTGATCGGTCCCGCCAAAAACACCGGAACCCGAAAATCACTGCATCTGTTGCTACACAAAAGGCCCTCCCGTCCAGTTGGGCCTTTTCTTCGCCCGCATTTATCCGTCAGCACTCTCTCCCCTGCGCCCAACGGCAAGCAGCAGGCGGCCCAGAGTGCTGACGAATACACGCAACCCACACCGAGGCATCTGCCATGCATCCATCAATTCAACAGCGCGTCGACGGGGTTGCGGCCCTGCACATTCGCTCCACCATCGCCACCGCCGCGTTCTACGCCCTGATCGGCAAGGAGCCACCCGTGCAGAAGATTCGCTACCAGGTCGTGGCCAAGGGCGAGAACGCCTACCACATCGTGGAGCTGGCTACCGACAAGGTCCGCGGCTTCCGCTTCAGCTACAAGGAAGCAGTCAACTTCGCCCAGCAGCTCGAATCGCGCGCCGACGGCATCAAGGTCACGCTATCGGGAGATCGACCATGATCGGAGTACCAATGCTCAACCCGCGGGACTCGATCATCGAAGACCTGAACAAGAAGATGGAACAGTTCTTCGGCTCCGGCAAAACCGTCCAAGAGATCGCCAGCGGTGTGAGCGCCGAGGTGTCCATGTTTGGTACCTCCCACACCAACAAGCTGCGCGCGGTGCGCGACCGTTTCGCTCCCCAGCTCAAGAAGTTGGCCGACGAAGGCATGTCCTTGAACAAGGCAGCCGAAACGCTTGGGCTCGATCATAAGCGCGTCCGTCTCATCGCTCGCGAGAACGGCTTCAAGTTCAAATCATGAAGCGCATCAGCAGACAGGTGCAGCAGCGCCGCAAACAGACCTGGCTTGACTTGCCGGCCAGCGGAATTGAAGAGGTAGGCCATGGCCAAGAGCAATGCAGATCGCTCAGCGAAAGCCGCGACGAAGAGAAAGGAACGCGGCGAAGAGGAAATCAGGCTGCACTGCCTGCCCGGTACTCGCCAAGCACTTGCTGAGCTGATGGCATGGAGCGGCATCGAGGAACAGGGCGAGGCGATCACGCTGATGATTCATCACCTGCACGGCCTTGGCCCGGGCGGCGCCCTTCCCCTGCTCACCCCGCCGCGACACGAATACGTGATACCCGAAAACGTGTCGCGGAAATTGAAGCTCGCCTACAACCGCGAAGCCCTTCGCATCACTCACGACGAATAACCCCTACCCACGCTGCGCATCCGGTCACGGAGGGCGGCGCATACCCGGAGAAAACCATGACTCAACATGCACAGCAATCCGTAGCCGCCGCTGACCTGCCAGAACGCGGCCAGCCTCTCGACGGTGGCACCTTCGTAACTCGCTACTGGCTGAACGGCGAAGAGCGCGCACTGGTTTTGCTCGACAACGAACTGATCGGCACCTGGGGCAAGTATGGCGAAGACGTCGCCGGAGCCAAAAGCCTCAGTGACGGCGCCGCGAATACCCGCGCCATGGCCGAAGCCGGCAGCGATATCGCAGTGAAGGCGCTGGAGCTGGATGCACACATCCCCTCCTACCTCGAAGGCGCTCTGTTGATGGCAGCCAAGGCCGAGGGCGTGGTGACGCTGCACGAAGATCGCTGGCACTGGCTGAGTTCGCAGTTCTGCGCCGACACCGCCTACAGCATGGACTTTGAAGATGGCTGGCTCTACGACGACGTCAAGGGCTTCGAGCGCGTTGCGCGCCCGGTCCGCAGCCTTCCTATTCAGTAATTCATTCCTTCATTGCTTTTATGCAGGCGATTCCCGGGAGCGTCAGGACGACGCTCAGACCAGAAGCTTGCCGGGTAGCGCCGGCGGCCTGCGCCCAATTCGCTCACAGGAGCATCCAATGCAAACGAATCAACTGACCACCTACACCCGTGGCGATCTGACGATCAGCAGCCCAAATGAATCGGTAGTGCTCAAGCTCGCTTCGCTGGCCATTGCCGCCGCCCCGGTCGCTTCTGCGAGCGGCATTCCTGCCGTAGGTGAAATCTGGCCCGGAGAAGGCGGTGTGAATGGCGGTCTGTTCCCGGGCGACGGCAAGCCCTACTACCTGATTGTCCCGACCGGCGCCGATGCTGAGGGCGAGTTCGAATGGGGTGGTTACGGCAACGAACTCAACGGCGCCAAGAGTGCTTGGGATGGTCGAGCCAACACTGACGACCTGATCGGCGCCGATGAATCCTACCCCGCCGCCCAGTTCTGCACGGCCTTTGAGCGCGAGGGTCACAAGGACTTCTACTTGATGTCCCGCCGCGAGGCTTCATTTCTGGAGATCACGCTCGGCGACAAGGACGTGTTCAGTAAGCGCTATCACTGGACCAGTTCGCAGTTCTCCGCCAACAACGCCTACAACATGTCCTTTGAAGTTGGCTGGCTCACCAGCTACGGCAAGAGCGACGAGCGCGTTGCGCGCCCGGTCCGCAGACGATTTATTTGATCCTTCAATCCTTCATTCATGGGCGCGATAGCGCCCCGCTTTTCAAGGAGGCCAGGATGGCCCTTCACATGGATCTGGAGATCCACAAGGTTGCAGAAGAACTGCTCGGCATGTCGCTCGATCTGGTGCGCAACATCCCCCGCGACCTTAAACAGGTCGTTGGAGCAAAGATTCGAGATGAGTGCCTGCAGGTTCTGGTGCTGATTGGTCGGGCCAATATGTCGCGAGACAAGCTTCCCCACCTGAACCTCCTACTGGAAAGCATTTGGATGCTGAATTACTTGCTGCGAGCGCTCACTAACAAGGCGTTCATCAGCAAGGGGCAGCACGCCAAAGCAATGAAGTTAACGGCCTCTGTAGGCCGACAGGCGAATGCCTGGAAGAAGTCCGCAACCGCGCCCGCTGCGTGAGGGCCAAGGCTCTCGCGTCTGTGCGCAAAATCTGGTCGAGCCGCTGACCTTTGGGTCACCGCCATGCACACAAAAGATACCGCCGGTCTAAAGCGTCCGCGTAGGTCTTGTGCAGTTTCCTTGCTGATCGGTTCCGCCTTTGGCAAGGAGATGTAGATAGCTCGATAGGTCGCAGTTCTCCGCCAACAACGCCTACAACATGGACTTTGAAGATGGCTGGCTCAACAACAACGACAAGAACAACGAGCGCGTTGCGCGCCCGGTCCGCAGATTTAAGTGTTGCACCTTTCCAGTTCGAGGATCTCGTCCAAGCGTATTACGACTGTCGCCGGAACAAGCGGAACACCGCGAGCGCCCGGCACTTCGAGAAGGATATGGAGATCAACTTACTGGAGCTCCACGACGACCTGATCGCCGGCACCTACCGGCCGGGCCGTTCTATTTGCTTCGTGGTCACCCGACCGAAAGCCCGCGAGGTTTGGGCGGCAGCGTTCCGGGACCGCGTCGTTCACCACCTGATGTACAACCATGTGGCACCGCGCTTCTACGCCAGCTTCATAGCGGACAGTTGCGCATGCATCCCGGGGCGCGGCACCTTGTACGCCGCTAAACGCCTTGAATCGAAAATCCGCAGCGCCAGCCAAAACTGGTCTAAGCCGATCTTCTACCTCAAGTGTGACTTGGCGAACTTCTTCGTGGCGATTGATAAGCAGGTCCTGCGCCAGCAGCTGGCAAAGAAGATCACCGAGCTCTGGTGGCTGTCACTGGCCGAAACGATCCTGATGCACGACCCGCGTGACGACTACGTACTGCGCAGCCCGCCGCACCTGTTCAACCGAGTGCCGCAGCACAAGCGTCTGACTGCACAGCCCGCTCGCCTAGGCCTGCCGATCGGCAACCTATCGTCGCAGTTCTTCGCGAACGTGTACCTCGACGCGCTCGACCAGTTCGCAAAGCACGAGCTCGGCGCCAAGCACTACATCCGATACGTCGACGACTTCGTGTTTCTCCATGAATCGCCACAGCAACTGAATCAGTGGCGCGAGCAGGTCGAAGCGTTCCTGCCGAGGCTCGGCGCCAAACTGAATCCCACGAAGACCATCCTGCAACCGGTAGATCGCGGCGTCGACTTCGTCGGGCACGTCATCAAGCCGTGGCGGCGATCAACCCGCAAGCGATCACTGGCCCAGGCATTGAAGCGAACAGCCGCGGCGCCCGCCGAGGATCTGCGTGAAACCGCAAACAGTTACTTCGGCCTGCTCAGCCAGGCCAGCCACAGCGAGAAAGACCGCGAGAAGCTGGCCAACCTCGTTCTGTTGCGCGGCCGTGCAGTCAACGGCGCGCTGACAAAGACCTATCCGAAGAAGTAAACACCCACTCCACCGCCCGGGCATGACCCGGCATAGGACGCCCCATGCTCACAGCAATCGATTTGTTCGCCGGCCTCGGCGGATGGTCTACCGGCGCGCGTAACGCCGGCATCGAAGTTATCTGGGCGGCCAACCACTGGCCGGTCGCCGTGGAATGGCACAGCGCCAACCATCCAGAAGCGATTCACATCTGCCAAGACCTGCATCAGGCGGATTGGTCGAAGGTGCCCGCTCACGACATCATGCTCGCGTCACCCTGCTGCCAAGGCCATTCGAAAGCCCGGGGCAAGAAGTCAGGCAATGCACAGCACGATGCATCCAGATCGACAGCATGGGCCGTTGTGTCCGCCGCCGAGTACCACAAGCCGGAAGTGGTGCTGGTCGAAAACGTCGAAGAGTTCACCGACTGGGCGCTGTATCCAGCCTGGTCGCAGGCCATGACAGCGTTGGGCTACATGATCGCGCCGCACGTAGTCGACTGTGCCGATCTAGGCGTGCCACAGCACCGCGTGCGCCTGTTCTTGGTCTGCACCCGAAGCAGATCGCCGCTGATGCTCGAGTTGCACCGGCGCCAGCACGTTCCCGCCGCCAGTTTCCTCCAGTTCGACGCGGGACGCTGGTCACGAATCGAGAAGCCGGGACGTGCGCAAGCAACTCTCGATCGGGTGCGCAACGGGCGAGAGCGCTTTGGCGATCAGTTCATCATGCCCTACTACGGCAAAGGCTCTGGCCTGACTGGACGAGATATCAATCGCCCGATCGGCACCATCACCACGCTTGACCGATGGGCGCTGGTTCGTGGCGACGAGATGCGGATGCTCTCAGCCAACGAGGCGCTTGCCGCCATGTCGTTCCCGGCCAACACCCTACGTCCGGACAACCACCGTTTGACCATGCACATGGCCGGCAATGCGGTACCGCCGCTGGCCGGACAACGAATCATCGAAGCGCTGAAGGCCGCCGCATAACCCACCCTCTACCGCCCGGGCATGCCCCGGCATAGGACGCCCACGTGATCAATCTCTTCTGGCGAATCATCGCCAAGGTACTCGCGCGCCCAGCCATCGCAGAATGGCTCATCGCCCGCGCAAAGCTCACCCCGTACCAGCACATCATGTCCGCCGACGGCACCGAGATGTACATGGGCCGCTGGTGGCTGTTCAACCCGTACGACCCAGTAACCGGTGAGCGCCGCTTCAGCCTGATTCCTTGGTCGATACGCATCCACCACATCAAGCGCGAGGACAACGACCGCGATCTTCACGACCACCCATGGAACGCCCGCACGATCATTTTGCGCGGCGGTTATACAGAGCAGCGCCTGCTCGACCATGAAGACCCGGTGTTGTCAGGGCTGAACGTGCCGGCCAATGCCCAAGCCACCGAGTACATCGACCGGCGCCCAGGCGAAACAGCGCAGCTCAGCTACGGCGAATACCACCGGATCGACAGCGTCGCCGAAGGCGGCGCATTCACCCTGTTCATCACCAGCCCCTACAAAGGGACTTGGGGATTCCTCGTAAACGGCGTGAAGGTGCCTTGGCGCACCTACACCAATTCGGATAACTGACTGGAGATTGCATGATGCGTGACATCAAAACCCGCGAAGGCTTTGAGTTCTGGGACAAGCTGAACGCGCTGCCCCGCTATGCCTTCCTACTTTCACCATCGGGCAACTCGGTGCAGAAATTCGAAGACCAGGCTATGGGCAACTGGATCGATGTGCACGAAGCGCAGAAGATCGTCGACCAGGCGCAGGATCGCATCAGCGAATTGCGCGATGAGCTTGGCGCTGTGAAAGGTGAGTACGACCGGGCGGTGAACAAGGTCGATGCCCTGCAGCAACGCCTGAACGCAGTGGATCAGCGGGTTGATGAGCTGGAGGCGCTGTTGGTCCGATCCAACGAGCTGTTCTATGCGATCCAGGGTGACCCGGGCGCGGTGCCGTCTTCGTCGATTGATGCAATGCGCGGCGACGTTTTTACAGCGCTCAAGCCAGCAGCCCGTTCGACCTACAAGCCCGGTCTCTACGCCGTGCGGCACATCGACAACTGGGACGGTGAGCGCGATGTAGTGCTGACGTTCGCGATGCTCGACGCCGACGGCAAGTGGACTGACAAAGAAACCGGTGAGTCCCTGCTGACGTACACCGGGGATAAGGTTCTCAGGGCTTGGCCGCTGGATTGCTCCGATGCACCGGACACCCAGATTATCGGCGTGCCGCGCAACTGGCTTGAAGACTGGGCGCTCGAACTTGTCGAAGCCGCACAGGACGGCGGCCAGATGTCGAACCAAGTCGAACACCTCCTCGAAATTCACGCCAAGCCTTAACTCCCTCCCCTTCAAAGTCAGCCGCTATAGCGGCAAGGATACCTATGCGCCTGAAGAAAGCTGAGCGCGAACAAGTGCGGCTGAAATACGGCGGCCATTGCGCCTACTGTGGCGTGCTGCTGGGGGACCGGTGGCACGCCGATCACCTGGAACCCGTTATCCGGGTCGCTGATGAGCGTGTCGCCGAGCAGATTGATAAGCACAACCTCGGCAACATGATGCCAGCTTGCGCCCCCTGCAACATCAGCAAGGGCCGGCAGACGTTGGAAGGCTGGCGGGCCTGGATCGCCGGTCACATCAACTCCCTCAACAGCTACCACCCCATCTACCGGCTGGCCAAGTCGTACGGCCTGATCGCTGAGACCGGCGCGCCGGTGGTCTTCTACTTCGAAAAGGTGCAGTCATGATCACCAAGTGCGCAATCGGCTGCACCCTCTTCTTCTGGCTTCCATTGGTACTGACCATAAAGGCGGTGATCGGATGAGCGATCCAAAACCGAAACCTTGCCCTGAATGCGGCGACGATGACCTCGAAGTCGACAGCGCCGCGAATGCCGCGAGCTGGGTTGAATGCCGCGGCTGTGAATTCAAGCTCCAGCACGTCTGCTCCGAAGAGGCGGTGATCCGCCGCTGGAACAAGCTGACGCGCAAGTCAACGAAGGCACTTTCAATTCGGCAGCCGTGGGCATGGCTCATCCTTCACCGCGGCAAGGACGTTGAAAACCGAAGCTGGAACACGAAGTTTCGAGGTCGGTTCCTCTTACACGCATCGTCGAGTTGCACACGTAAGCAGTGGTCCGAGGCAGTTTCGTTTGCCCTGAAGGCTGGATTGATCAATCACCCAGCGGAGGTTCCACCAATCAACGAGCTGCTGCTCGGCGGCATCGTCGGCTCGGTGGAGTTGGTAGATAGCACTGATTCCAGCGAGTCGCCCTGGTACATGGGCGAGAAAGCCTTCCTTCTCCGCGATCCAAAGCCGCTGGCATTCACGCCGCTGAAAGGTCGCCTCAACTTCTTCGATGTTCCATCCGAATTGGTGACGCCATGATCGCCCTCGCCTGGTTCGCCTACGTGTGCTGCTACAAGGGGACGCGGTGATGAGTAACAGAATCGTTTGCCAGTTCAGTTGCGGTGCCGCCTCGGCGGTGGCGACCAAGCTGGCACTGGCGCAGTACGGTACGACACACGATGTGCAGATCATCAATGCATTCCTGGCAAATGAGCATCCCGACAACCGCCGCTTCGCCCTGGACTGCGAAGCGTGGTTCGGCCGCCAGGTGACTGTGCTGCGGGATGAGAAATACGGCGCTGACGCTCAGGAGGTGTTCCGGCGCGAGCGGTACATGAAGAACCAATACGGCGCGCCATGCACCAAGCTGCTCAAGCGCAGGCTGCTCGACACCTGGAAGCAACCAGGTGACGTAATGGTGTTCGGCTATACCGCCGAAGAGGCTGATCGCCTGGCTGACTTCCGCGAGCGCAACCCTGATCGGCCGGTTATTGCACCGCTGATTGATCGCGGCCTAGGCAAGGAAGACTGCAAGGCAATGATCGAGCGCGCCGGTATTGAGCTGCCGCTGATGTACCGCATGGGCTACGACAACGCCAACTGCATCGGCTGCGTGAAGGGTGGCGAAGGTTATTTCCGTGCTATTCGGGAAGATTTCCCGGAGCAATTTGAGGGGCTGTGCCTGATCCAAGACGACTTGGGCGAAGGCTCCTACCTTTTCCGCAACCGAACTACCAACGTGCGGTTTTCCCTTCGCGACCTTGGCGAAGGCCCAGTGCGGCGAAACGAGAAGATCCCGTCCTGCTCGTTTTTTTGCGAGATGGCCGAAGCCGACATCGCAAACAACTCGTAACCCCTCCCCCAACTCAATAGCCTGCCGCCCTACGGCGGGCGAGGAATTCGCATGCCTGATCAGAAAGACCACCTGCACGAAGAAATGAGCGCGGCCCTCGTTGAGGCTCGCCAAGTGATTGCCGCGGCGCTCAAGGCCGGGGCGCCCGACTGGTTCGACACAGACGAAAAGGTGGCGCAGCACGCCACCGTGCAACGGATCGACGCAGTCCTGGCCAAGGCCAGCGCATAACCCATCACCACCTTCTGCCGCCACGCGCGGCATGGAGCATCACAATGGCAAAAGTTCTGGCCCAGATCACGGTCAAGTTGCCGCGCCTAATGGAGGCGGGCGAATACAGGAAGCTCCGGTATGTCGGCGGCAAGCCAAGTCTGCAACAGTTGAAAAAATGGATTGAGGAAGGCGAAGTGGTAGGAGAGGTAAAAGGCGGGATGTATTTCGTCGACGTGCAAGCGGCCGTGATGGGGACAGACGATCCCCTGCTGGCCAAGATGTTGGAGATAGGCTGATGGCTGCCCGGCCGCGCACGCTCAAAAATAGGAAACTACCGCCAAATCTTTACCCGAACGGTAAATATTTTCGGTACCGGAACCCCATTACCGGCTTGATGACCAGCATCAACCGCCCACTTGAGGAGGCAATCAAGCTCGCGCACGCAGCAAACCTCAAGGTCGCAGCGCTGGTCGTCGATGACGGCGCGCTGCTGACTCTGCTGACGGGCGACCGGTTGCCGACGGTGAGCAACCTGCTGCAGCGGTTCAATGACGAATGGCTGGTGGACAAGGGCTATGCGGCGCGGACACTGGAAGAGATCAAATTCAAGCTCGAGCGGTACCGGCAAGATATCGGAGATCGCCTGATCGGGCAGATGGACGTACTGGCCATGGCTGAATACCTGGACCAGTTCAGCAACAACGCCTACACAAAGCATCGCGGGCTGTGGGTGCAGATCTTCGCTTTCGCCGTGGCCAAGGGGTTGGCCGAGCGCAATTGCGCCGAGCTGACGCTGGTCAAGAAGGAAGCCGAGAAGAAGCGCCAGCGGCACACGCTGAAAGGACTACAGACGATCATCGGCGCGGCGACCACGCCGCCCTGGCTGAAACGGGCAATCCGCCTGGCACTGGCCAGCCTCCAGCGCCGCGAGGATATCGTGACCTGGTTGAAGTCGGCGGTCGACATGGACAAGAACACGCTGACCGTGTCGCCGGGCAAGACTCAGGGGTACGACAACCCGGTTCACCTGAAGATCACCATGGGTGCAGCGCTGCGTGAGGTCGTCGGCGAATGCTTACGATCGCCGCTGGTCTCGCCCTACCTGATCCACTACAAGCCGAAGGCCCGGCGCCGTGAACAGATCGACGCCAAGGACCACTGGACGTCGGTAACGCCGGATTATCTGACCAAAGAGTTCAGCAAGGCGCGGGACGCGGCGCACGCTTACGACCATGTGCCCGCCGGTGAGCGCCCCACTTTTCACGAGATCCGCGCTTTAGGAGCATGGCTGTACGAGCAGCAAAACTTCCCACAGGAATACATCCAGGCGCTGCTGGGCCACGCGGACGAGAAGATGACGAAGCACTATCAGGAGGGACACGGCGACAAGACGATTGACTATGTTGAGGTGAGCGCCGAACTGGCGTTCTGAGGTGGGGGTTTTGCAAAAGTTTTGCAAAAGTTTTGCAAATCGCAGACAACAAAAAAGGGCTCACCTTTCGGTGAGCCCTTCTAGACCGCCCAGCAGAGCGGATTTTGTTTGGTAGGCGCGATTGGACTCGAACCAACGACCCCCACCATGTCAAGGTGGTGCTCTAACCAACTGAGCTACGTGCCTGCTGTGAGGCGGCATTCTACGGAATTCCGAAGGGGTGTCAACACCTTTTTTTCACCTAACCCTATGAATATGCAAAATATTTAATTTGCCCCTGACAACGCGGTTTTTCCGGTGGCTGGCGGAGGTTTTTCAACTCGGGTAGGATCAGCGCACTCGTAAAATATATTAAACAGAGGCGGCAGGATGGCGAACACCCCTTACCCAGAGTCTTATTACGCTGCGTCGGCCAACGCCGCGCCGTCACGTCCGGCGCTGCAGGATGAGGTAGAGACGGATGTCTGTGTGATCGGCGCCGGGTACACCGGGCTGTCCTCGGCGCTGTTTCTGCTGGAGAGCGGTTTTCGCGTGACCGTGCTGGAAGCGGCCAGGGTCGGCTTCGGCGCCTCGGGGCGCAATGGCGGGCAGATCGTCAACAGTTACAGCCGCGACATTGACGTGATCGAACGCAGCGTCGGCCCGAAGCAAGCGCAACTGCTTGGGCAGATGGCTTTCGAGGGTGGCCGGATCATTCGCGAGCGCGTGGCCAAATACAATATTCAATGCGATTTGAAAGACGGCGGCGTGTTCGCCGCGCTCACGCCCAAGCAGATGGGCCATCTGGAATCGCAGAAGCGCCTCTGGGAGCGCTTCGGTCATACGCAACTCGAACTGCTCGATCAACGCCGTATTCGCGAAGTCGTCGGTTGCGAGCAATACATCGGCGGCATGCTCGACATGAGCGGCGGGCATATCCACCCGTTGAACCTGGCGCTCGGCGAAGCGGCGGCGGTTGAATCTCTTGGCGGCACTATCTATGAACAGTCGCCGGCGGTGCGTATCGAACGCGGTGCCAATCCGGTGGTGCACACGCCGCAAGGCAAGGTCAGGGCCAAATTCATCATCGTGGCGGGCAACGCTTACCTCGGTAATCTGGTGCCGGAACTCGCGGCCAAATCCATGCCGTGCGGCACTCAAGTCATCACCACCGAGCCATTGGGCGATGAGTTGGCCAAGGCGCTGCTGCCGCAGGATTACTGTGTTGAAGATTGTAACTACCTGCTCGACTACTACCGCCTGACAAGCGACAAGCGCCTGATCTTCGGCGGTGGCGTGGTGTATGGCGCGCGGGACCCGGCCAATATCGAGGCGATCATCCGCCCGAAAATGCTCAAGGCTTTTCCGCAGCTCAAGGATGTGAAAATTGACTACGCCTGGACCGGAAATTTCCTGCTGACGCTGTCGCGCTTGCCGCAGGTCGGTCGCCTTGGCGACAACATCTATTACTCGCAAGGTTGCAGCGGCCATGGTGTCACCTACACGCACCTGGCGGGCAAGGTGTTGGCCGAAGCTTTGCGCGGCCAGGCCGAGCGTTTCGATGCGTTCGCCGACCTGCCGCACTACCCGTTCCCTGGCGGGCAGCTGCTGCGCACACCATTCGCCGCACTCGGTGCGTGGTACTACGGACTGCGCGACAAATTCGGAATGTAAAAAAGGGGCTTGCTGAATAGCGGCCCCTTTTTCATGAAACGTAGACTCAGAGCTGGTCCCGAGGTATCCCGCTACGGATCCGCACGATATCCGCCAGCACCGCCAAGGCGATTTCTGCCGGCGTCTTGCTGCCAAGATTGAGACCGATCGGCGCGTGAATCCGCGCCAGGTCGCCCTCCCCAGCCCACCAATCCGACGCAAGCGCTCGAAGCGCTTTTGCGAAGTCTGCAGTGAACCCATTACGCCGATGTAGAACGCTTCGGTGCGCACCGCTTCCATCATCGCCAGATCGTCGATGCGTGGATCGTGCGTCAGCGCCACCACCGCGGTGTCGCGATGGCAGCCGCCATCAGCAATGAACACCGACGGCAACTGTCGACGAATCTCCACGCCGTCCAGCCTGACTCCTTCGAGCGCTTCATCACGCGGATCACAGAGAATCACCTCGAAGCCGAGACCCACGGCGAACTCGGCACACGCCTGCGCGACGCTGGAGTACCCGGCGAGCAACAAGCGCTGCGCAGCGCCGATACGAATGCGCACCCGATCAAGCTCGCGCTCGATCCGCGCACCCTGCTCGCGATCAGCGAACAGACTGCGCGCACCATCAGCCAGATCGACCTCGCGAATCAGACGACGCTGACCGAGCAGCGCCGATTGCAATTCGTGCAGATGCGCTTGCACCTCGCAGTCGGCTTCGAGCTTTTCCACCAGCACATCAAGAATGCCGCCGCAGGGCAGACTGACTCGCGAGCGCGGATCGTCCCCCCTCGCCGTAACGCACAACGTTGACGGCATTCAAAAAGGCACCTTCGGCGACGCGTTGGAGAAAATTCTCCTCGACGCAACCACCGGACAGCGACCCGATCCACTGCCCGCCCTCGCTGACCGCCAACAGCGACCCCGGCGCGCGCGGTGCTGAGCCATAGGTGGCCAACACCGTGCACAGCCAGATGCGCTGCCCGGCCTGTGACCACTCCAGCGCCCGTCGCACCACTTGCAGATCGAGATGCTGCATGTCAGTGCGCCTTGTGCTCGATCGACGGAGCGTCCGCTTGCAGCTTCTGCACCTCGCTCACCGCCAGCTCTGTCGATTGCCCGCCCCAGCCTTGACGCAGGTAGTTGAGCAGATCGGTCAGTTGCTCAGGACTGAGCTTGTCGGCGAAACCCGGCATTGGTTGCATGTGCTCGAACCCGGAAAACTTCTGTTCGCCGATGCCGTCCTCGATCACGCGCAGCAGGTTACGCGGGTCTTCGAGACGCAACGTGGTGTTGCCGCGCATGGCCACCGCGATGTGCGGCTTGCCTTCGCCACCCGCCGCGTGGCAGCCGGCGCAGACATTCAGGTATTCCTGACGGCCACGCTGGGCACTGGCGCCAAGCTGCTCGACTGGCACTTCAACCAGCGCCTTGGCTGCCGGTGGTTGCTCACCCAGCAGGAAGGTCGCCATGGCTGCAAGATCTGCATCCTTGAGGCCCTGAGTGCTGTTGTGAAACACCGGGAACATCTCGTTGAACATCGTGCCCTGTGCACTCATGCCGTGTTTAAGAAATGTCGCCAGATCCTGCTGGTTCCAGCCGCGCGCAGCCAGATCGGTGGCGAGCAGGCTCGGTGCGAGGTAGCCGTTGAGAATGCCGCCCGTCAGACGCTTGTCCAACTGCATTGCTCCCGGCAGGCCGCGCGGGGTATGGCATTCGCCGCAGTGGCCGAGCACTTCGACCATGTACTGGCCGCGCTTCCACGCTTCGCTTTTGCCTTCGGCCGGCTCCAGCTTCAAGTCTTTACCGTAAAGCATGTTCCAGCCCATCAGCCCCGGGCGCACGTTAAACGGAAAGCTCAGGCTGGTCACGGGTGCGGCGCGCTCGATCGGCTCGATGGTTTTCAGATACGCATGGATCGCGTCGGAGTCTGCGCGCGGCATCAGGTGATACGAGGTATACGGCATAGCTGGATACAGGTTTGCCCCGTCGCGCCGCTTGCCTTCGGTCAGTGCAGCGAAAAACTCGTCATCGTTGTACAAACCGATGCCGTATTTCTTGCTCGGGGTGATGTTGGTGCCGTAGATCGTGCCGAACGGCGAGACGATCGGCAACCCGCCGGCAAACGGCGCGCCACCGGCAGCGGTGTGGCAAGCCATGCAGTCAGCCGCGCGGGCGAGGGATTCGCCGCGTTTGACTTGCTCATCGGCATGGGTGAACAACGCTGGCGCGGCAAGGCCGACCGCCAGCGTCAAGCGGGTCAGTAAACGCTTCATGTCAACCCTCCTTGACCAGGCCGAGATCGGTCAGCACGTTGCGGGTGGCGTTGTAATAACGTACGTACCCGGTGCAACGGCAGACGTGATGGCCAAGGCTGTCCTCGATGACTTGTTCCAGCTGGCTTTTGACGATCGGCTGGCGCTGCAGCTTTTCCACCAGCACCGTCGCGGCGTTGACGAAGCCCGGCGCGCAGTAGCTGCACTGGAAGGCGAACTCATCGACGAAGCGTTGCTGGATCGGATTCAGCTCAGTGACCTGCCCGTGCTCGTCACGCTTGGCGTGGGACTCGATGGTGCGGACCTTTTTGCCCTCGAAATAATGCGCGCCGGTGATGCAGGTGCGCACTTCTTCGCTGGTGCCATCCGGGTTGTCGACAATCACCACGCAGGCGTGGCAGATACCCTGGCCACAGCCCAGACGCGAACCAGTGAGGTTTTTGTATTCGTGCAGGTAGTCGATCATCGGCAGGTCATCAGGGATGTCCACCGGGCCGACGGATTGACCGTTGAGGGTCAGTTGAAGCGGACGGTTAGCCATTGAGGGCCTCCTTGATGCGCGCAGCAGTGATGGGCAGGTCGCGAACACGTTTACCGATGGCGTGGGCCACGGCGTTACCGATGGCACCGACAACCGGGATCATCACCACTTCGGCGATGCCTTTGGACGGATCGCTCGGCGACAACGGCGGCAGAATTTCCGCGGTCTGCTTCCACACCGCAACGTGACGGGCCATCGGCAAGCGATAGCGGTTGAAGTTCCAGTCCCCCTCCCCCGGCCCACCTTCGTACAGCGGCATTTCTTCCATCAAGGCGTGCCCGATGCCCATGGCGATACCGCCTTCAAGCTGGCCCCTGACCAGTTCTTCGACCAGCACGCGGCCGCACTCGACCCACGAATGGTGGTTGAGCACTTCAACTTCGGCAGAGCCTTTGTTGACCTTCAGTTCGACCAGCGTGGCGACCGGGCTGTAGTAAGTCACTGCCGCGTTGTTCAGTTGCACCACCGGATAGTTGATGTTCTGGCGATCGAGCAAATGGAAACCGGCACTGTTCATCTGCGCCTTTTTCGCTTGCGGCGCGCCATCACCGTACTTCACCGCCAGACCGTCGAGCGGCAAGCGCTCGCGTACGCCGTCGATGCTGTATTCAGCCTCGGCCCAGCTCCAGCGGTTGAACCCGTGCACGGTGGCTGCGGTGACCAAACCGCGCTCGTGAGCGCGCTTGGCCAGTTCTTCAAAGCTCAGCGGCTGCATGCCGTTGGCGGTGAGTTTACCGTCCACCCAGTGCGCATCTTCGCGACGCACCACGTAAGGATTGGCCTGGCCGCCATACGGACCCTGACGCCAGATCTCCAGCGCGGCGGGCCACAAGCCATGATTGAACAGCACGCGCGCCGCTTCACGGGTGGCGTGGCTGAAGTAGTAAGCCGAGTTGGTCGCCGAGGATGCCGAAGCCAGTTTGCCGACCCAACGCGGGTTGCGCAGCAGGCTGTCCTGCTCGGCCTGGCTCATAATGTAAGGGTTGCCGCTGGTGATCAGCTGCATTTCCTTCCATTCGGTTTCGCCGGTCTTCACGTCATGAGCCGGGCTGCCGAGGAAATCGGCGACAACCAGTGCTTGCGAGGTGGACATGCCGGTGCCGATTTCGATGCCGATGTGACGCAGACTGATGCGCCCGTCAGCGCTGAACTCGATGCTGGCCATCGGCGCTTCGGAACCGGTACCGAAGTCTTTCTGGCAAATAGCGAAACCGACGCCGTACCAGTTGTTCGGGTCTGCCGCTTCGCGTTGCTGCTTGATCGCGTTGCGGTTTTTCCAGACTTCGTGCACTGCGGCTTTGTCGAGGATTTCGTGCAGGCGCAGCGCACCGGCAGGAATCGCGCCCTGAGTGTTTTTCATGCCCGAACGCAGGGCATTCTTGCGGCGCAGATCAATCGCGTCGACACCCAGGCGATCGGCGATTTCATCGACCATCATTTCGGTCGACGCCATGCTCTGCAACGTGCCGTATCCGCGCATCGAACCCGCTTCCACCGCCCGCGAGTGATACGCGGTGACCTGCAGATCGTTCTGCGGCATGTAGTAGATCGACTGCGCCGCTGTCGCACCGACCGCCGCCACCGACGGGCTGTAGTTGACCCGGCCGCCACCGTCGACGTTCATTTCCGCGCGGAAAATCTTGAAGGTGTAGTCGTTCTTGTCCACCGCCAACTGGTAGCGAATGTCGAACGGGTGACGCTTGATGCCACTCTGGAACTGCTCGTAGCGATCGTTGGCCAGACGCACCGGCACGCCGGCGCCATACAGCGCAGCGAGGGCTGCGTAGTAGACGAAAATATTGTGGTCCTTGGAGCCGTAACCGACGGTGTAGCCGGGGTGCATGTTCAGGTTGGCGAGGCCAAAACGCGACGGCGCGATCATTTTCGCGGTCTCGGTCGCCACTTCCAGCGGGCACTGGGTGGCCACGACGAAGTGCAGGGTCTTGGTCTGCGGATCGTACCAGCCGTTGCCGTTGTCCGGCTCCAGCGCGGCCGGCTCGATCGATGGCGTCTTGTAGCGCTCGTCGAACACCAGCCAGTTGTCTGGCGGCGTATCGATCTCTTTCTTCATGCGATCGGCGTAGAACAGGCCGCGCTCGGTCAGGTTGCCGTGCAGGTTCGGCTGGGAATTCCACACCGGGCGACGGTTTTTCAGCATCGGGAACAGGATCGAGTCCTTGAGGCTGGCAAACTCGTCTTCATCCGCCGAGGTCGGCCCGCCGACACGTACATAGCGGAAGCTGCCGTAGGGATCGCCTTCGTAGAACGGCACTTTGTCGCCGTAACGAATCGCCTTGTCGTTGAATTTGAGCTGGTTCTTGGCCTGACGGAAACGCTCGAAATCGTTCCAGATCAGGATCGCCACCGGGTGGCCGATGAACATCGGTACCTTGCCTTCCGGCAGCAATGGATCAGGGGCGTGTTCTTCGGGGAAGACAATGCCGTCCTTGTCCAGGTCAGCGGCGGTGACGATGCGGTCCGGCTGCAACCCGGTGCCGAGCCAGGACAGGTCGAAGCCGTTGTAGATTCGGTCAGCCTTGATGGTTTTCAGCAACATGGCGTGGCCTTGCTGCTGCGGCCAGCCGGGCATGTCTTTGGAACGTATGTCGCGAGCAAACACTTTGCTGCCGCAGACCTTGGACAAGGCATCGTTACGCTGACGCGCCTTGCCATTGTTGCCGAGCCACTGCTCGGAGGGCACGGTGACGCTGTTTTCCATCAAGGCAGCCAGCGCCTGACTGCTGAGCGGCGTGAGCGTGACGCTCACTCCCGCCACCAGCCCGCCCTGGAGGAACGAGCGCCGGGATATTTCACGGTTGGACATGGATCATCCTCTGGGCGGTTATGTATCCGCCCTTGTGGTTATCTACTGGGGATCTCGAGTCTTGCAGAAGCCCTTTCTGGCGAAGCAAAGAGCTGTGTTGACAGTGCAAAGCTGACCGAAAGGTTAACTTTAAAGGTTTCCGAGGCCGCAGCAAACAACCAGACACAAAAAAGCTGACTAAATAATCAAAAAATCAATGCGGCGTGGTATCGCAGCAACTGATTTGAAAATCGAATCCTGTAGGAGTGAGCCTGCTCGCGATCGCGATTTTTCAGTCACAAAGTTGGCGACTGGACTACCGTGATCGCGAGCAGGCTCACTCCTACAAGGGATTTGCGCTGGATTCAGGAGGAAAAGCCAAATTTCAGACACAAAAAACCCCGGTCTTTCGACCAGGGTCTTTGCTATCGATTCCGAATCCGCCAATGGCTGACTTCGGTGCTTCAAGGCGTTCAGTGGTCCTTGGAGCAGATATGGCGCAGCGGACGGGACTCGAACCCGCGACCCCCGGCGTGACAGGCCGGTATTCTAACCGACTGAACTACCGCTGCGTATCGCTTTGAGCTTGCGCTCAAGTAACTCGTTTTGACTGCAGGCTTCGGTGCTCTGCAATCGCGAACCAGATTGATCTGACTCGTAAAATATGGCGCAGCGGACGGGACTCGAACCCGCGACCCCCGGCGTGACAGGCCGGTATTCTAACCGACTGAACTACCGCTGCGCGTCGGTGCAGGCACTTTCAGCCTACGTTCTTGCTTGCGCAAGTTCTCGGGAGTGGTGGGTGATGACGGGATCGAACCGCCGACATTCTGCTTGTAAGGCAGACGCTCTCCCAGCTGAGCTAATCACCCGTTTGCATCTCCGAGGCCGCGAAATTTACGCAGGTAGCGAACCTAAGTCAATAGCAGGATTGGAGTTTTTTTCAAAAACAGCTTTTAGCTGCAAGCTATCAGCTGCAAGAAAAAGCATGAACACCCAAAGCAGGTACATCACCGCCCTTCTTCAACTTGCAGCTTGAAGCTAGAAGCTCGAAGCTGACGCTCACTGCTCGTAAATCATTTTCTTGGTCATGCCGCCATCGACGACGAATTCCTGCCCGGTAACAAACCCGGCATTCCTCGACAGCAACCACGCCACCATCGCCGCGACGTCTTCGACCGTGCCTACCCTGCCCGCCGGATGCTGGGCGTGATCGGCATCCGCCAGCGGTTCGGCGCGCCGCGTAGAGGGGTCGCGCGCATCGATCCAGCCGGGGCTGACGGCATTGACGCGAATCTCCGGGCCGAGGCTGATCGCCAGTGCGTGAGTCAGCGCCAGCAGCCCGCCCTTGCTTGCCGCATACGCCTCGCTATCTGCTTCGGACTGGCGGGCGCGGGTCGAGGCCAGATTGACGATCGAACCGTTGTGCGCGCGCAAGTACGGCGCGCAGTGCTTGGCCAGCAGCATCGGCCCGCTGAGGTTCACCGCCAGCACGCGATTCCAGTACGCCAGATCAAGGCTTTCCAGTGTGATGTTATGCGGATCAGCCACAGCGGCGTTGCAGACCAGCGCATCGAGCCGGCCAAATTGACCCAGCACCTCAGCCACCCCCAAGGCGACCTGACTCTCGTCGGCGACATCCATGGCGATGAACCAGGCATTCTCACCCAGCACCTTCGCCACTTTTGATCCCCGAGCGCGATCCAGATCGGTCAGCACCACTTGCCAGCCTTCGCTGATCAGCCAGGCCGAGATCCCCAGACCGATGCCACGCGCGGCGCCTGTGACCAGCGCAACGCGGCCATGGGTGCCTGCGCTCGGCGTAGACAACTCAATCACAACGCAGCCAGACCGCGCGCCAGATCGGCCTGCAGATCAGCGACGTCTTCCAGTCCGACCGCAATGCGGATCAGGCTGTCACGAATACCCGCCGCTTCGCGCTCCTGCGGCGCCAGTCGGCCGTGGGAGGTGGTGCTCGGATGGGTGATGGTGGTCTTGCTGTCGCCCAGGTTGGCGGTGATCGAGATCAGACGAGTGGCGTCGATGAAGCGCCAGGCGCCCTCCTTGCCCCCTTGACTTCAAAACTGACCACCGCGCCGAAGGCCTTCTGCTGACGCTGCGCCAGTTCGTGCTGCGGGTGACTTTTGAGGCCGGCGTAATGGACCTTCTCGATGCCTTCCTGCTGCTCCAGCCATTCGGCCAGCTCTTGCGCGTTGGCGCAATGCGCCTTCATGCGCAGGTTGAGAGTTTCCAGGCCCTTGAGGAAAATCCACGCATTGAAGGGGCTTAAGGTCGGCCCGGCGGTACGCAGGAAGCCCACGACTTCTTTCATTTGCTCGCTGCGACCAGCGACCACACCGCCCATGCAACGGCCCTGGCCGTCGATGAATTTGGTCGCCGAATGCACGACGATGTCTGCGCCCATTTTCAGCGGTTGCTGCAACGCCGGCGTGCAGAAGCAGTTATCAACCACCAGCATCGCGCCTTTGCCGTGAGCGATCTCTGCCAGCGCCGCGATATCGACCAGTTCGGCCAGCGGATTGGAGGGCGACTCGACAAAAAGCAATTTGGTGTTGGATTTGATCGCCGCATCCCACGCCGACAGATCGGCAAGCGGCACATAATCGACTTCCACGCCGAAGCGCTTGAAGTACTTCTCGAACAGGCTGATGGTCGAACCGAATACGCTGCGCGACACCAGCACGTGATCGCCGGCGCTGCACAGGCTCATCACCACCGCCATGATTGCGGCCATGCCAGTGGCGGTCGCAACGGCCTGCTCGGCACCTTCCAGCGCAGCAATGCGCTCTTCGAATGCGCGCACGGTCGGGTTGGTGTAGCGCGAGTAGACGTTGCCCGGCACTTCACCGGCAAACCGTGCGGCCGCATCGGCAGCGGTACGGAACACGTAGCTGGAGGTGAAGAACATCGGATCGCCGTGTTCGCCTTCCGGCGTACGGTGCTGACCGGCGCGTACGGCCAGAGTATCGAACGCTACGCCTTCGAGGTCGCTGTCCAGCCGACCGGCATCCCATTCCTGACTCATGCTGTCACTCCTTGCCCTGTGCTCGAAAATTGAATATCAGATACAAAACCGGCCCCTCAGGGCCGGTAGAAACTCAGTTGTTGTACAGATCGATGATCGCACTGACCGCCTGGGTCTTGACCTTCGAGGCATCGTTGCGTGCCTGTTCGATCTTGTTCAGGTACGCCTCGTCGACATCGCCAGTGACGTACTTGCCGTCAAACACCGCACAATCGAACTGCTCGATCTTGATCTTGCCGCCACCGACTGCTTCGATCAAGTCCGGCAGATCCTGATAGATCAGCCAGTCAGCGCCGATCAGATCGGCCACGTCCTGGGTCGAGCGGTTATGCGCGATCAGTTCGTGGGCGCTCGGCATGTCGATGCCGTACACGTTCGGGAAGCGCACCGCCGGGGCGGCCGAGCAGAAGTAGACGTTTTTCGCGCCGGCTTCGCGGGCCATCTGGATGATCTGCTTGCAGGTGGTGCCACGCACGATCGAGTCGTCGACCAGCATCACGTTCTTGCCGCGGAATTCCAGCTCGATGGCGTTGAGCTTCTGGCGCACCGACTTCTTGCGTGCCGCCTGGCCGGGCATGATGAAGGTCCGGCCGATGTAGCGGTTCTTGACGAAACCTTCGCGGAATTTCACGCCCAGATGATTGGCCAGTTCCAGTGCCGCGGTCCGGCTGGTGTCCGGAATCGGGATGACCACGTCGATATCGTGTTCCGGACGCTCGCGCTGGATCTTCTCGGCGAGCTTCTCACCCATGCGCAGACGCGCCTTGTAGACCGACACGCCATCGATGATCGAATCCGGACGCGCCAGATAGACGTGCTCGAAGATGCACGGGGTCAGCGACGGATTGGTCGCGCACTGACGGGTGTGCAGCTTGCCGTCTTCGGTGATGTACACCGCTTCGCCCGGGGCGAGGTCGCGAATCAGGGTGAAACCGAGCACGTCCAGCGAAACGCTTTCCGAGGCGATCATGTACTCGACACCTTCGTCGGTGTGACGCTGGCCGAAGACGATCGGACGGATGCCGTGCGGATCACGGAAACCGACAATGCCGTAACCGGTGACCATCGCCACGACCGCGTAACCACCGACGCAACGGTTGTGCACGTCGGTCACGGCGGCAAACACGTCTTCTTCGGTCGGTTGCAGCTTGCCGCGCTGGGCCAGCTCGTGGGCGAACACGTTGAGCAGCACTTCCGAGTCGGAACTGGTGTTGACGTGACGCAGATCGGATTCGTAGATTTCCTTGGCCAACTGTTCAACGTTGGTCAGGTTACCGTTGTGCGCCAGGGTGATGCCGTAAGGCGAGTTGACGTAGAACGGCTGGGCTTCAGCTGAAGTCGAGCTGCCCGCTGTCGGGTAACGGACGTGGCCGATACCCATGTGGCCGACCAGGCGCTGCATGTGACGCTGCTGGAACACGTCCCGCACCAGGCCATTGTCCTTGCGCAGGAACAACCGGCCATCATGGCTGGTCACGATACCGGCAGCGTCCTGGCCGCGGTGCTGGAGCACGGTTAGCGCGTCATACAGCGCCTGATTGACGTTCGACTTACCGACGATACCGACGATGCCACACATGCGACGCAACCCCTACTTAATGGATCTGAACTGAACAACACTCACTGAGGCGTTTTCGCCGCCGGCAAGAGTTGCTCCTTGAACGGAATATCAGCGGGTACGCTGATTCCGCTGGCAAGCCACTGACTGCTCCACCCGAGAATCAGGTTTTTGGACCAGTCGGCGACCAATAGAAACTTGGGTACGAGCTGTGATTCTTTCCACCACCCGTCCTGCTGTACCGGCCCCAGGCTCAACAGCCCGACCGCCACGACCACCAGCAACACGCCACGCGCTGCGCCGAAGGCCATGCCGAGGAATCGATCGGTCCCGGACAACCCGGTGACGCGAACCAACTCGCCGATAAGATAATTGATCATTGCGCCCACGATCAGTGTGGCGACAAACATGATGGCACAGCCCGCGATCACGCGAGCCGATGGGGTTTCGATGTATCCGGCGAGGTACTCGGACAATGAGCCACCGAACATCCAGGCAACGGCTCCTGCGATGATCCAGGTCACCAGCGATAATGCTTCCTTGACGAAGCCGCGGCTCAGACTGATCAAAGCGGAGATGGCGATGATTGCAACGATCGCCCAGTCAACCCAGGTAAATGGCACAGTGCAGCCTACAGACGGATAAGGCGGCGCATTTTAGCAGAGCGCATGCCTCTCGGTAAGCTGCGATTTCCTGTGCTTTTCAATCGAGGCGATAGTTTTTAACCGCGCTCGGGCTGGAAACGCACAACAAAGCCTTTGAGGTTCTGCTGACGGCTGAGCAGATCGCGCAGACGATCGGCTTCGGCGCGCTCGATCAGCGGACCGACGAACACCCGATTCTTGCCGTCGGCAGAACGAATGTAGGCGTTATAGCCCTGGCTGCGCAGGTTTTTCTGCAAGCTTTCGGCACTGGCGCGGCTCGACAGACTGGCCAGTTGCACCGACCAGCTCACCGACAGACCATTGGCATCGACGCGGCTTTGCGCCGGGTCAGGCTTGGTCGACGATGAAGTAATCGGCTGCGCCGGTGCCGGAATCGGCTTGGACACTGCAGGCGGCGCTGCCGGTTTGGCGATGGCGATAGGCGCAGTGGGGGCTGGCGCTGGCGCGGCGGGGACCACTGGAGCTGCCGGCGCGGTATCTTCGGCGACCTCTTCGTCGGTTGGCACAGGCTCTTGCGGCAAGGCTTGCGGCTCCGGTACAGCGACCGGCTCCATTTGCACCTGCGGCACGACCGGCGCTTGCGGCGCAGTCGGCGCATCCACGGTCACCTGCCGCTGCTCATCCTGACGGGAAAACAGCATCGGCAGGAAGATCACTGCCAAGGCTACCAGCACCAGCGCACCAACCATACGCTGCTTGTACGCTTTATCCAGCAAAGCCATTTGCCGCTTCCTCCGTGGAGCGCCGGGACAGCCATTCAAGGGCCTCGGCGACACAATAAAATGAGCCGAACAACAGAATCTCGTCGTCAGCGGTCGCCAGCGCGCACTGCCCTTGCAAAGCGGCGGCGACACTGGCGTAAGACGTGACAGAGGCGCCAAGCCCCTGCAACGCCGCGTGCAATTCGGCAACCGGGCGCGCGCGCGGCGAATCCAGCGGCGCTACCGCCCAGTGCTGGACACTAGCATTCAATTCGCCGACAACACCATCCAGATCCTTGTCGGCCAGCAGGCCGAACACCGCCAGACGCTTACCGCGCGGCGGACGCGCCGCCAAGCGACGCGCCAGGTATTCAGCGGCATGCGGATTGTGACCGACATCCAGCAACAGATTCAGACGTTTGCCGTTCCACTCGAAGGTGCGCCGATCAAGGCGCCCGACTACGCGCGTGGCCTGCAATGCAGCCACGATCTGCTGCGCATCCCAGGGCAACCCGAGCAACAGGTACGCCTGCAAGGCCAGCGCGGCGTTTTCCATCGGCAGATCGAGCAGCGGCAAATCGCGCAGCTCAACCACTTGGCCCTGCGCATCGGTCCCGCGCCACTGCCAGTGCTGATCAGTGATACCAAGGTCGAAATCACGCCCGCGCAAGAAAAACGGGCACGCCAGTTCGCGCGCCTTGTCGAGCAGCGGTTGCGGAGGATTGAGATCGCCACACAAGGCAGGTTTGCCCTGTCGGAAGATACCGGCCTTTTCAAAGGCCACGGATTCGCGGGTGTCTCCAAGATAGTCAGCGTGATCGACGCCGATACTGGTCACCAGCGCGATGTCGGCATCGACCACGTTGACCGTATCCAGCCGCCCGCCCAGGCCGACTTCCAGCACCACCGCATCCAGTCCGGCCTGTTGAAACAGCCAGAACGCCGCCAGCGTGCCCATTTCGAAGTAAGTCAGGGAAGTGTCGCCGCGCCCGGCCTCGACGGCAGCAAAGGCCTGGCACAACTGTGCATCAGTGGCTTCGATGCCATTGAGCTGCACCCGCTCGTTGTAACGCAGCAGGTGCGGAGAATTGTAGACACCAACGTTCAGGCCCTGCGCACGCAGCAATGACGCCACGAATGCGCAAGTCGAACCCTTGCCGTTGGTGCCAGTGACCGTGATCACCCGAGGCGCCGGCTGGCCAAGCCCCATGCGGGACGCTACCTGTTGCGAACGCTCCAGCCCCATGTCGATGGCTGAGGGATGCAATTGTTCAAGGTAGGCGAGCCATTCGCCAAGGGTGCGCTCGGTCATAGGCCGGCAGGGACCGGTGGCACAACGATCGGCTCGACGGGCGCAGCAACGAATTTTGGTGTCGGCTTGCCAGTCATTTGCGCCAGCAGGTTACCCAGACGCGGGCGCAGCTCCTGACGATGGATGATCATGTCGATCGCGCCGTGCTCCAGAAGGAACTCGCTGCGCTGGAAACCTTCCGGCAGTTTTTCCCGCACGGTTTGTTCGATAACGCGCGGGCCGGCGAAACCGATCAGCGCTTTCGGCTCACCGACAATGACGTCGCCAAGCATCGCCAGACTGGCGGAAACACCGCCGTAGACCGGGTCGGTCAGCACCGAGATGAACGGAATGCCTTCTTCACGCAGACGCGCCAGTACCGCCGAAGTCTTGGCCATTTGCATCAGCGAGATCAGTGCTTCCTGCATGCGCGCACCGCCGGAAGCAGCGAAGCAGATCATCGGGCAACGGTTTTCCAGCGCGTAGTTGGCAGCGCGGACAAAGCGCTCACCGACGATGGCGCCCATCGAACCGCCCATGAAATTGAATTCGAAAGCCGAAACCACCACCGGCATGCCCAGCAGGGTGCCGCTGACCGAGATCAGCGCGTCTTTCTCGCCGGTCTGCTTCTGCGCCGCAGTCAGGCGGTCCTTGTACTTCTTGCCGTCGCGGAATTTCAGACGGTCAACCGGCTCCAGATCGGCGCCCAGTTCATTGCGACCTTCGGCATCGAGGAAAATATCGATGCGCGCGCGTGCGCCGATGCGCATGTGGTGGTTGCACTTGGGGCAAACGTCCAGGGTCTTTTCCAGCTCCGGACGGTACAGCACAGCCTCGCACGAAGGGCATTTGTGCCACAAACCTTCAGGCACCGAGCTCTTCTTGACCTCCGAGCGCATGATCGAAGGGATCAGTTTGTCTACTAACCAGTTGCTCATGCTTTCTTTCTCCAGTACCGGCGGCCCGAACGCTCTGGTTCGCAGCCCCGCGTATGCCCTTGAGCTAAATTCATGTGTGTGGCGATGATTGCCGCCAGCCACGGTCAGCGCAAAACATGACCTGCGTGCGAAACAACAACCCTCAGCCGCGCCTGCCGTGTGCAGGTGCATTGATGGACGGCGGCAGACTGCCAGCCGTCACATCCTTATGGTGCTTTGCGTACCGCCTCGATGAATGCCCGAATCTTTGCGTGATCCTTGATGCCCTTGCTCAGCTCCACCCCGCCGCTGACGTCCACCGCGTAGGGTTTTACCCGGGCGACCGCATCAGCGACGTTCTCGGGTGTCAAACCGCCCGCCAGAATCAACGGTTTGCTCAAATGCTGCGGAATCAGTGACCAGTCGAATGCTTCCCCGGTTCCGCCGGGCACGCCCTCAACGTACGTGTCGAGCAGCACGCCACTGGCGCCCGGATAAGCGTCACAAGCCGCCGCGATGTCGTCACCGGCCTTGACCCGCAACGCCTTGATGTACGGCCGATGCCAGCCTTCACAGTCCTCGGCGGCTTCATCACCATGAAACTGCAGCAGGTCCAGCGGCACCGCATCGAGGATTTCGCCGAGTTCGCAGCGGCTGGCGTTGACGAACAGGCCGACCGTGGTGACGAATGGAGGCAGCGCCTGAATGATCGCCCGGGCCTGCTGCACGCTTACGGCCCGCGGACTCTTGGCATAGAACACCAGACCGATCGCGTCGGCCCCGGCTTCAACCGCGGCGAGCGCATCGTCGATGCGGGTAATCCCGCAAATCTTGCTGCGAACGGCTGACATGTGGAAAAACTCCGAGGCTAAATCCGGGAAAGTTCCGGATGGTAACAAAAGCGTTCGAGGGCGTCAGCCGTCAAGTTCGGAGAAACCCGTAAGGAAATGTGGCCCGATGAAACGCTCCGGCAGCGGAAATTCATCGTGGTATTCGACTTGCACCAGATACAGACCGTAAGGATGCGCGGTCACCCCGCCGGAGCGGCGTTCGCGGCTTTCCAGTACTTCTTTCATCCACTCCACCGGGCGCTCGCCTGCACCGATGGTCATCAGCACACCCGCAATATTGCGCACCATGTGATGCAGAAAGGCATTGGCGCGAATATCCAGCACGATCATTTTGCCGTGCCGGGTCACACGCAGGTGATGCATCTTCTTGATCGGTGACTTGGCCTGACACTGGCCGGCGCGAAACGCACTGAAATCATGAGTACCGATCAGATATTGCGCTGCCTCGGCCATGCGCTCGACGTCCAGCGGACGGTGATTCCAGGTGATTTCTTCGTTGAGATGCGCCGGGCGGATCTGGTCGTTGTAGATCACATACCGATAACGCCGGGCGATCGCTTTGAAGCGCGCATGAAAGTGCGCCGGCATCACCCGCGCCCAGCTGACGCTGATGTCATGGGGCAGATTGATGTTGGCACCCATGACCCAGGCCTTCAGCGAGCGATCGACCTGAGTGTCGAAATGCACCACTTGCCCGCAGGCATGCACGCCGGCGTCGGTACGCCCGGCGCATTGCAGTGAAACCGGCGAATTGGCTACTTTCGACAAGGCCTTTTCGAGTTCTTCCTGAACCGTCGCGACACCCGTCAGCTGCCGCTGCCAGCCGCTGTAGCGCGAGCCTTTGTACTCGACGCCCAGCGCGACGCGGTAAAAGCCGTCGGGGGCCATTTCGGCGACCGGGTTATCTATGTTTGCCAAGGTGGGACAGCCTGCTGTGTTTGCAAAGGCGGGCATTATAAGGCGGTGGTTCAGGGATGCCAGAGGTTCTCTGTCGCCTGATCTGCCGCCATCGCTGGCAAGCCAGCTCCCACATTGATTTGCGGCGTGCACCCAACCTGTGGGAGCTGGCTTGCCAGCGATGACGACGGCACTGACAACCCTTTATCCGGCACCAACAAAAACGGCAGCCCCACCGGGCTGCCGCTTGTTGTTTACCGCTGAACTTACGCCAGGTGGGAAAGCATTTCCTTGGCCTCGGCCCGCTGGGTTTCATTACCCTCGGTCAACACTTCATTGAGGATGTCGCGAGCGCCGGCGTGATCCTCCATATCGATATAGGCCTGAGCCAGATCAAGCTTGGTTGCGGCCTCGTCAGTACCCGCGAGGAAGTCAAAATCGTCCTCACCCAGATCATCACCCAGCGCCGCGTCGGCCTCGGTGAAGGTCGGTTCGGCGATGCTTTGCGACAGGCGATCGAGCTCGGCGTTGACATCATCCAATTCGTTCGTGAACGCGTTCGACTCGGTGGCCGGGTTGCTGTCCATTTCGTCGGCCAGCGACAGATCGAAATCCGCCGGCAGTTCCAGATCATCCTGCGCCACGTCGGCGACGACTGGCGCCTCGACCGGCGGCAGATCCTTCACGCCCTCGTCCAGATCAAGCAGGAAGTCGTCTTCTGCCAGGGTCGTCGGGGACGGCTCGGCCCCCAGGTCCATATCGAGATCGAAGTCCGACAGGTCGTCGAGATTCTCTTTCGCTTCGGTCTGCTGTTGCAGCACCGATTCGAAACTCAGGTCGTCGTCGGCCGGAAACGCGTCCAGCTCGACCGGCGCTTCAGGCTCGACCGCTGGCGCCGGTTCAACCGGGGTAATGTTGTCGAGATCGTCCAGGCTCAGGTCGAATGCGCTGTCCAGGTCATCTTCAGCCGGCGCAGGCGCCTCAGGCTCGTCGAGCAGCAGGTCCTTGACGTATTGCGCATCCAGTTCGGCGGCGACCGCCGCAGCGGCCAGACCGCCCGCAGCCACAAGCGCCATCGCCGGGAAGCGGCTTTTCAGCGCTTCGACCTTGGCGAAGTTGTCGCCGTTGGCCACCAGTTGCCGCTCCTGCGCGACGAACGCGTCGCGATCGCCCTGCTGACCGTAGACTTCCATCAGCTTCAGACGCAGGTCACTGCGCTCCGGCTCGAGGCTGACACCCTCTTCCAGCAGCGCGGCCGCCTGATTCAGACGCCCGGCATTGATATGCGACTGAGCCTTGTCGAGCACATCATCGGAGCGATCCGCAGCTGGCGCCACCAGCGGCGCGGCAATCGGCTCAGCCATGACCACTGGCGCCACGATAGGTGCAGGAGTCGGTGCAGGCGCAGGCGCCGGGGTATTGAGCTTGACGCTCGCCGCTGGGGTTTCCAGGCCTTCGAAGCTGCTTTCCGGCAGATCCTGTTCAGCGGAGAATTCTTGCTCTTCGGCCAGCGCACGGGCCATGCGCACATGCTTCTCGGCTTCCTGCTGGGCTTTGCGGCGACGGGCCAGCAACAACAGCAGAAGCAGCAGCACCACCGCACCGCCGCCAATCAGACCCAGCAGGATCGGATTGGTCAGCAGCTCATTGAAGGTCTTGTCGTCGTCAGCGGTCGGCGTGGTTTCGACAACCGGCTCGACCACTGGCTCAACCGGAGTTTCTGCCGGTGGCGCGATCGCCGATTCCGGGGTTGGCGATGCCGAGGCAGCGTCAGCCGGAGTGGCCGGCGGTGTCGCCGCCAATTCAGCGGTGATTGCCGGTACCGGCGGCACCGCACCAGTGGCCCCAGGCGCAGCGCCGGCACCATCGGCCTGCATCTTCGCCAGTTGATTGTTCTTCAGCTCGATCAGCTTTTGCAGCTTGTCCAACTGGCTTTGCAGATCGGCCATGCGGCTTTTCAGTTCCTCGTTGTCACGACGGGTCGTGTCGAGGTTTTCCTGAGTGATCGCCAGTTTGTTGCTCAGCGCCTGTGCGTCGCCCGCCCGGCCCTTGCCGCCAGCCTTGGCGCTTTCGGCGGAGACCAGGCTCAGGTTGTCCTGAGCGTTGGCCGCAGCACCGGCATTGCCACGACCGCGATTGGTGGCATCGAGCTGCTGCTGACCGCTGCCCGGCTTGGCCACATAACGCCGGCCCTGACGCCAGGCTTCGTTCTGCGCTGCAACTTCGGCGATGGCAGCCGACTGCGGCAACGCCGTGCTTTGTACAGGATCTGGCAGACGCAATACCTGGCCGGTTTTCAGGCGGTTGATGTTGCCGCCGATAAATGCATCCGGATTCAGCGCTTGAATGGCCAGCATGGTCTGCTGCACCGAGCCGCCGTTACGCGCCTTCGCGGCGATTTCCCAGAGGGTATCGCGCGGTGTGGTGGTGTATTGCCCGCGGTGCGTGGCGCCCGTGGTCGGTGCGGCGATGGTTGGCGCCGGTGCCGGTTGGGCGGCGGCGTCTGCGGTCTGCGGCGAGAACTTCGATGGATCCAGCAGCACGCTGTAATCGCGCAGCAAGCGGCCGTTTGGCCACATCACCTGCACGAGGAATTTCACCATTGGTTCCGACAGCGGCTTGCTCGAAGTCACGCGCAAAACGCTTTTGCCGCTGGCGTTGAGCACCGGGGTAAACGTCAGATCATTGAGGAAAGCCTGGCGGTCAACGCCGGCCTTGGCGAAATCTTCAGGTGAGGCCAGGCTCGGCACCACTTCTGCCGCGGTGAGATCCTTGACATCAAGCAGCTCGATTTCAGCCACCAGCGGCTGGTTCAGGGTCGACTTCAGGGTCAGCTCCCCGAGCCCGAGGGCATGCGCCATACCGGAGGACAGCGCCGAGGCGGCCGCTATTGCTAACACCAGTTTGCGAACTTGAACCATAGCCTCATCCTTTGTTTGAACGTTCCTCGGCCAGCGAGAAGCTTTTGAATAGCGCTGCCGTAAGGCATTGCGCGCAACGACGACAGATGTCGCGCGCGATCATTTCTTTGATGCCCCGGAAAGTCCCGGAGGGCTGACACGTCATCGACGTTTCGGATCAAGCATAGCGCTGACCTAGAATCAGTCGACAAATTGTTGCCAAGTATCTTTTACAGCAGGTCTTTTATCAACAATTCAGCCACCTGCACAGCATTGAGCGCTGCACCTTTGCGTACGTTATCTGACGTCAGCCACAGATTTAGTTCCGCCGGATCGTCGACACCGAGGCGCACGCGACCGACATACACCACATCCTGCCCCACCGCGTCGCCGACGGCGGTCGGGTAATCGCCGGCCTCGACCAGCTCGATGCCCGGCGCCGCTTCCAGCGCAGCGTTGACCTTTTCCAGGTCGACAGCCCGCGCCGATTGTAAGGTCACGCTAAAGCTATCGCCAAAAAACACCGGGGCTTGAACGCAAGTTGCGGAAATCTTTAGCGAAGGCTGCGCGAGCACCTGACGCAACTCGCGCACCAGACGCTTTTCCAGCAGCGTATGGCCCTGCGCATCAGGCGTGCCGACCTGAGCCAGCAAGTTGAACGCCATCTGCCGATCGAAAAAGGTCGGCTCAAGCGGACGCATGTTCAACAGCTCGGCGGTCTGCCGCGCCAGCTCGGCCACCGCTTCGCGACCTTGCGCGGACACCGCCAGATTGGCGGTGACGTTGACGTATTGCAGGTCGAGCAGATCAAGCAATGGCGCCAGCACCACGGCAAGCGACGTCGCCGAAGGACTCGGGCTACTGACCTGGAATGGCGCGCTCAAAGTGGCGAGCAGCTCGGCATTGGCTTCCGGCACCACTTGCGGCGCCTGATCGGCCGGCAAGGCGCCGGACAGGTCGATCAACGAACAACCGGCAGCATACGCACGGGCGGCGAAGCTCAGCGAGACCGCTGCGCCAGCGGCGAAAAACACCAGTTTGACCTTGCTGAAATCGAATTCGTCGACTTCACGCACGCGGACATTCTTATTGCGAAACAGCACCGAGCTGCCAGCCGATTCACTGCTGGCCAGCAGGTGCAGATTGCCAACGGGAAAGTCGCGCTCTTCAAGGATTTGCACGAGGGTTTCGCCGACAGTACCGGTGGCGCCGATCACGGCAATATCTAGGGTCTGGGTCATGCTGCGAGCCTCTGGTGAAACGGGGGGAGCGGCACTTTACCGGGTGGCTGGCGTGCAGGCAATTTCTGCCAGCGATCGCTCAGGCAAATGCCTGACCCATTCCAAAAATCAAAAGCCCCTCACCCTAGCCCTCCCGAAACGTCGGACCGCCCGTAGGGAGAGGGAACTGACCGTGGTGGATGCAAGAGCAACGCCGACCTGAAATACCGAGTCGAACACAAATTCTGAAAAGCCCAAAGATCGGCTCCCTCTCCTCGGGGAGAGGGCTGGGGTGAGGGGCGGATCCACCACAAACCCCAAGCCGAACAATCGCTTCTCACCACTCAACAATGAGCGTTAGCTCGAGTGCCCTTGATCTTGATCTTGCCTAACCGGCGACATCGGAAGGCTGAGTGGAGGGATTGATCCGGGCGTGGGAGCGCAGCGACCGTCTGGCGTAGCCAGACACAGCGGAAGGAGGTGCAGCGAAGCAAACCGTAGCCGCTGCGCCCGGATCGATCCCGCAGCGAAGGGACCCGAGCCTGCGAGGGCCGTACGTAGGAGCAAGCGTTTTTTGCTTACTTTTTTTGGCGTTTGAAAAAAAGTGAGTCGCCGTCAGGCGAAACCGCAAGCCGCCGTTACCGCAGCAACGGATATGTACTCCTCCAACCACCCGACAAAAAAACCCGCACCTCAAAAAAGGCGCGGGCTTCTTCATCACATCAACCAATCAACGCTCAAGCAAAATCCGCAGCATGCGACGCAGCGGTTCCGCCGCACCCCACAACAACTGATCGCCCACGGTAAACGCGCCGACAAACTGCGAACCCATGTTCAGCTTGCGCAGACGCCCAACCGGTACATTCAGAGTGCCGGTGACCTTGGTCGGGCTCAGCTCCTGCATGCTGATCTCACGGTTATTCGGCACCAGCTTGACCCAAGGGTTGTGCTGACTGATCAGCCCTTCGATATCAGCGATCGGCACATCCTTGTTGAGCTTGATGGTCAGCGCCTGGCTATGGCAACGCATGGCGCCGATGCGCACGCAGATACCGTCGACCGGGATCGGACTCTTGAAGCGACCGAGAATCTTGTTGGTCTCGGCCTGGGCCTTCCACTCTTCGCGGCTCTGACCGTTTGGCAGTTCCTTGTCGATCCACGGGATCAGGCTGCCGGCCAGCGGTACGCCGAAGTTTTCGGTCGGGTACGCTTCGCTGCGCATGGCGTCAGCCACGCGACGGTCGATGTCGAGGATCGCGCTGGCCGGGTCGGCCAGTTGATCGGCGACAGCGGCGTGGGTCGCGCCCATCTGCTTGATCAGTTCACGCATGTTCTGCGCGCCGGCCCCGGAGGCCGCCTGATAAGTCATGGCGCTCATCCACTCGACCAGACCGGCCTCGAACAGACCGCCCAGGCCCATCAGCATCAAGCTGACGGTGCAGTTGCCACCGATGTAGTTCTTGGTGCCGGCATCCAGTTGCTGATCAATGACCTTGCGGTTGACCGGGTCGAGAATGATCACCGCGTCATCGTTCATGCGCAGGCTGGAGGCCGCGTCGATCCAGTAACCCTGCCAGCCGGCTTCGCGCAGCTTGGGGAATACTTCGCTGGTGTAGTCGCCGCCCTGGCAGGTCAGGATCACGTCGAGGGTCTTCAACTCGTCAATGCTGTAAGCATCCTTGAGCGGAGCAATGTCCTTGCCCACCGACGGGCCTTGGCCACCGACATTGGACGTGGTGAAAAACACCGGCTCGATTAGATCGAAATCCTGCTCTTCCAGCATCCGCTGCATGAGCACGGAACCGACCATCCCGCGCCAACCGATCAGACCTACACGTTTCATCGCAACTACACCTTCTTGAAAAGTGGGCCGCTGCTTTGTATTGAATTTCGCAGCGGGCCCGAGAGATTACAGATTCCGCAGCGCGGCGACTACTGCGTCGCCCATTTGCTGCGTACCGACTTTGGTACAACCGGCCGAATGGATATCGCCAGTGCGCAAGCCCTGATCGAGCACGACGCTGACGGCTTTCTCGATGGCATCGGCGGCGTCGTGCAGATTGAAGCTGTAACGCAGCATCATCGATACCGACAGAATGGTCGCCAATGGGTTGGCAATGCCTTGGCCGGCGATGTCCGGTGCGGAACCGTGGCAAGGCTCGTACATGCCCTTGTTGTTGGAATCCAGCGAGGCCGACGGCAGCATGCCGATGGAGCCGGTGAGCATCGACGCTTCGTCAGAGAGAATGTCGCCGAACATGTTGTCGGTGACGATCACGTCGAACTGCTTCGGCGCGCGCACCAGTTGCATGGCGGCGTTGTCGACGTACATGTGGCTCAGCTCGACTTCTGGATAGTCTTTGGCCACTTGCTCGACCACTTCGCGCCACAGTTGGCTGGACGCCAGCACGTTGGCCTTGTCCACCGAGCAGAGCTTCTTGCCACGGACCATGGCCATGTCGAAACCGACACGGGCAATGCGGCGGATTTCGCTTTCGCTGTATGGCAGGGTGTCGTAGGACTGACGCTCGCCGTTGTCCAGCGTACGGGTGCCGCGCGGCGCGCCGAAGTAGATGCCGCCGGTCAATTCGCGAACGATCAGGATGTCCAGACCGGCAACGATTTCCGGCTTCAGGCTCGAAGCATCAGCCAGTTGCGGGTACAGAATCGCCGGACGCAGGTTGCCGAACAGGCCCAGTTGCGCACGGATTTTCAGCAGACCGCGCTCAGGACGGATGTCACGCTCGATGGTGTCCCATTTCGGACCACCGACGGCGCCCAGCAGTACGGCATCGGCAGCGCGGGCGCGGTCGAGGGTTTCGTCGGCCAATGGCACGCCGTGCTTGTCGATGGCCGCGCCACCGATCACGTCGTGGCTCAGCTCGAAACCCAGGCTGTACTTGTCGTTGGCCAATTCCAGCACCTTGACCGCTTCGGCCATGATTTCCGGACCAATACCGTCACCTGGGAGAATCAGAATCTGCTTGCTCATGCTTTCCTCGTGTCTTCAATCGGTGCGCCTTCACCGGCGCGCCCGGAAAAATGCTTATCGCTCGGCCATCAACACAATCACATCGGTACTGAAGGAGCCGTCGGCCTCAATTTCGAAATATTCGCGCACTTCGTTGCCCATCGATTGTTGCAACTGAACAATCGCGGCGCGCATCACCTCGGGGGTGCGCATGCGCTCAACCCAGCTGGTGTACTCCAGCCGCAGGCGCTGACGCGTGGTGCTGCGCACATGCAGCCCGGCCTCGCTGACCTGGCGCAGCCACTCGGCGGCGGAGTAATCGCGCACGTGGCTGGTGTCGCGCAGCACTTCGACGCTTTGCAGGTAAGTGTCGAACAGCGGAGTGCCCGGGGACAATACGTCCACGAACGCCGCAACACCGCCAGGCTTCAGCACCCGCCGCACCTCACGCAGGGCCACGCCGAGGTCGCTCCAGTGATGCGCCGAATAACGGCTGAACACAAAATCGAACTCGCCATCGGCGAACGGCAAACGCTCGGCGGCGCCGTTGACCGTGGAAATATTGCCCATCCCGCGTTCGGCCGCAGCGGCGGCGACCACGTCGAGCATCTGCTGCGACAGATCGTACGCCACCACTTCGCTGACCAGCGGCGCGACATGAAAACTCACATGACCGGCGCCGCAGCCCAGGTCCAGCACCCGCGCCGCGCCCTGCCCGGCCAGCTCGGCCTGCAGCAGGGCAAATTCACTGCCCTGCGCGTGAACGGCGCTGCTCAGGTAAGCGGCGGCCTGTTCGCCGAATTGCTTCTGGACGACCTGGGTGTGCTGGACGGTGCTGGTCATGGGACTTCCCTTTGATTTTGTGGTGCCTGTTCCGGCCTCATCGCTGGCAAGCCAGCTCCCACAGTGATTTGCGGTGTTCACAAAACCTGTGGGAGCTGGCTTGCCAGCGATGGGGCCCTCCCTGACTACATCAGCCTCGAATCAATCACGCGTCGCGAAACAACCAAGGCTGACTCACCCGGTGCTTCGCTTCGAACGTGGCAATCGCATCGCCGTCCTGCAAGGTCAGGCCGATATCATCGAGCCCGTTCAGCAGGCAGTGCTTGCGAAACGCATCGATCTCAAAACGGTACACCTTGCCATCAGGGCGGGTCACGGTTTGCGCTTGCAGGTCGATCTGCAATTGATAACCCGGCTCAGCCTCAACCTGCTTAAACAATTCATCGACTTCGGCATCGCTGAGGATGATCGGCAGCAAGCCATTCTTGAAACTGTTGTTGAAGAAGATGTCGGCGTAGCTCGGCGCGATGATGCTACGGAAACCGTATTCTTCCAGCGCCCACGGCGCGTGCTCGCGGCTGGAGCCGCAACCGAAATTCTCACGCGCGAGCAATACGCTGGCGCCCTGATAACGCTCGGCGTTGAGCACAAAATCCTGGTTCAGCGGGCGCTTGGAGTTGTCCTGGTACGGCTGGCCAACGTCGAGGTAACGCCACTCGTCGAACAGGTTCGGACCGAAACCGGTGCGCTTGATCGACTTCAAAAACTGCTTGGGAATGATCTGATCGGTGTCGACGTTGGCACGATCCAGAGGCGCGACAAGACCAGTGTGCTGGGTAAAAGCTTTCATGCTGCGCTCCTTTTAGATCAATTCACGAACGTCGACGAAACGACCGTTCACCGCTGCCGCCGCGGCCATGGCCGGGCTGACCAGGTGGGTACGGCCACCGGCGCCTTGACGGCCTTCAAAGTTGCGGTTGGAGGTCGAGGCGCAATGCTCGCCGGACTCCAAACGGTCCGGGTTCATCGCCAGGCACATCGAGCAACCCGGCTCACGCCATTCGAAACCGGCTTCGAGGAAAATCTTGTCGAGGCCTTCGGCTTCCGCCTGCGCCTTGACCAGACCGGAGCCCGGCACGACGATCGCTTGCTTGATGGTCGACGCCACCTTGCGGCCCTTGGCGATCACCGCCGCGGCGCGCAAGTCTTCGATCCGCGAGTTGGTGCAGGAACCGATGAATACGCGGTCGAGCTGAATGTCGGTGATCGCCTGATTGGCGGTCAGACCCATGTATTTCAGGGCGCGGACGATCGAGTCGCGCTTGACCAGATCCATCTCTTTGGCCGGGTCCGGCACGTTCTGATCAACGGCCAGAACCATTTCCGGCGAAGTGCCCCAGCTGACTTGCGGCTTGATCTGCGTGGCGTCGAGCTCAACCACGGTGTCGAACTGCGCATCGGCGTCGGAGACCAGATCTTTCCACGCTTCGACGGCCATGTCCCACTGCGCGCCTTTCGGTGCGAATGGACGACCCTTCACGTAGTCGATGGTTTTCTGATCCGCCGCCACCAGCCCCACGCGAGCGCCGGCTTCGATGGACATGTTGCAAATGGTCATGCGGCCTTCGACGGACAGATCGCGAATCGCGCTGCCGGCAAATTCGATCGCATGGCCATTACCGCCAGCAGTGCCGATCTTGCCGATCACCGCGAGGACGATGTCCTTGGCGGTCACGCCGAACGGCAATTGCCCTTCGACGCGCACCAGCATGTTTTTCATTTTCTTGGCGACCAGGCACTGAGTGGCGAGCACATGCTCGACCTCGGAAGTGCCGATACCGTGAGCCAACGCGCCGAAGGCACCGTGAGTCGAGGTGTGCGAGTCGCCGCAAACCACGGTCATGCCCGGCAAGGTCGCGCCCTGCTCCGGGCTGATGACGTGGACGATGCCCTGGCGCACGTCATTCATCTTGAACTCGACGATGCCGTATTCATCACAGTTGTCGTCGAGGGTCTGCACCTGCAAGCGCGAGACCTGGTCGGCAATGGCTTCGATTCCACCCTTGCGCTCTGGCGTGGTCGGTACGTTGTGGTCCGGGGTCGCGATGTTGGCATCGATGCGCCACGGCTTGCGCCCGGCCAGACGCAGGCCTTCGAAGGCTTGCGGCGAGGTCACTTCGTGAATGATGTGACGGTCGATGTAGATCAGCGCAGAGCCATCGTCGCGCTGCTTGACCAAATGCGAATCCCAGAGCTTGTCGTACAGCGTTTTGCCGGCCATCAGACGGTTCCTCATCAGCTTGTTTCTATGCCCTGGGCTTATCAATAACCCTTTGGCTTGTGAGGCCGATCCTATGGGGTTAGATTAAATAACTCAAATTCATATTTTTTATGCTTTGGATAACCGACTGGAATACTAAATGGATCTGGCCAACCTGAATGCTTTTATTGCCATCGCCGAGACCGGCAGCTTCTCCGGCGCTGGCGAGCGTCTGCACTTGACCCAACCGGCGATCAGCAAGCGCATCGCCGGGCTGGAGCAGCAATTGAAGGTGCGCCTGTTCGACCGTTTGGGCCGTGAAGTCGGCCTGACCGAGGCCGGCCGCGCCCTGCTGCCACGGGCTTATCAGATCCTCAACGTGCTGGATGACACCCGCCGCGCCCTGACCAACCTGACCGGCGAAGTCAGCGGCCGCCTGACCCTGGCCACCAGTCACCACATCGGCCTGCATCGTTTACCGCCCTTATTAAGGGAATTTACTCGCCGCTACCCACAGGTCGCGCTGGATATTCAGTTCCTCGATTCGGAAGTGGCCTACGAAGAGATTCTCCACGGTCGCGCTGAACTGGCCGTCATCACCCTCGCGCCGGAGCCGCATGCACTGGTGAGGGCGACGCCAGTCTGGGACGACCCGCTGGATTTCGTGGTCGCCCCGGAGCACTCGCTGATCAATAACGGCGCCGTCAGTCTGATCGACATTGCCGGCCATCCGGCAGTTTTCCCCGGCGGCAACACTTTTACCCACCACATCGTCCAGCGGCTATTCGAGGCCCAGGGCCTGACGCCAAACATCGCCATGAGCACCAATTATCTGGAAACCATCAAAATGATGGTCTCGATCGGCCTGGCCTGGAGCGTGTTGCCGCGCACCATGCTGGATGAGCAAGTGGCAAGCATCGCATTGCCGGGCATACAGCTCAGTCGCCAGCTAGGCTATATCCTGCACACCGAACGGACGCTCTCGAACGCGGCAAGAGCCTTCATGGCCTTGCTGGATGCACAAACCGATCTGCCAGGGACTTGAGGCCGACTTGTGCTACTCCTGTAGAGCCGCGATTGCTGTGCCTAACGCCACCATCCGCTCAAGGCCTGTCCACAATGCCGAAATCTGTTGACCGAACTCCGCCGATGCCGCGTATCCAGGCGATTGACCCGCGCCACTCCGAGCAGAGCTGGGAAAGCGCGCCGCAATTGCTGGCGGCGCTCAACGGCGCCCGGCTCGGCGCCTGGTACTGGGACATTGAGCGCGGGCAGATCAGCTGGTCGCGCGGCACCCAGGCCCTGTTCGGCTTCGATCCGCGGCAACCGTTGCCCGAAGATCTGGAATATCTTGATCTGCTGCCACCGGAGGACCGGGCCAAAACCGTTCGGGCCTTCCACGCAGTGATCGCCGGGGCGCCACTGGAACAGGCGATGCATCACCGCATCCGCTGGCCCGACGGCAGCCTGCACTGGCTGGAAATCAATGGCAGCCTGCTGCCGGACAAAAACGGCCGCCCCCGAATGATCGGGGTGATTCGCGAAATCACCCACCAGCGTCAACGTGAACAGGCGCTGAGCAGCTCGGAAAAACGTTTCGCCACACTTTTCCACCTGTGCCCCAACATGGTGCTGCTGACCCGTCAGGAAGACGGCTTGATCAGCGAAGCCAATCAATACTTTGAAAGTCTGTTCGGCTGGCCAGTGCAGAATGCCATTGGTCGAACCACCCTCGAACTTGGCCTGTGGGTGCATCCCGAGCAGCGCGCCGAACTGGTGAAAAAAACCAAGGCCAAGGGCGAACTGATCAGCATGGAAGTGCAGTTTCGCGCCAGCAATGGCCAGGTGCATGACGGCATTCTCAGTGCACAGAAAGTCGAACTCGAAGGCCAGCCGTACCTGCTCAGCACTTTCCTCGACACCACCGAACGCAAAGCCGCCGAGCTGGCCCTGAAAGACAGCCAGGAACGCCTCGACCTGGCGCTCGATTCGGCGCAGCTCGGCACCTGGGACTGGCACATCCCCAGCGGCATGCTCTACGGCTCGGCACGGGCCGCGCAATTGCACGGGCTCGACCCGATTCCGTTTCATGAATCATTCGAGGCGTTTTTCGAAGGTGTGCCCGGCGAAGAGCGCGACAGCATGCGCGATGCCTACCGCAGCCTGCGCGAAGGCCCGGCGGGCAATTATCAACTGACGTATCGAGTACAACTGCCGGACGGCAGCTCGCGTTATCTGGAAAGCCGCGCGCGCCTGTATCGCGATGACAATGGCGCGCCGCTGCGCATGGCCGGGACGCTGCTGGACATCACCGATCAGGTTGAGCGCGAGCAGCGCCTGGTGGCCTCGGAAGAAAAATTCGCCACGCTGTTTCAGGTCAGCCCGGACCCGATCTGCGTCACCCGCCAGGAAACCGGCCAGTTCATCGAGATCAACTCCAGTTTCACCCAGACGTTCGGCTGGAGCGCCGCTGACGTAATTGGCCACACCGCCGAAGAAATCGGCCTGTGGGACGCCTCGGCAAAAAGCCTGCAACGCATTGAACGGGTCATTCGTGAGCAGGGTTTGAGTAATGTCGCGATCATCGTCCAGCACAAGGACGGCCAGTCGCTGACCTGTGTGATTTCCAGTCGGCAGATCAGCGTTGGCAATCAGCCGTGCATCGTTACCACGTTGCGCGATATCACTCAGCAACAGCGCTCCGAAGCGGCGCTGAAGGCCAGCGAGGAAAAGTTTGCCAAGGCGTTTCATTCCAGCCCGGACGCCATCACCATCACCGAGCGCGATACCGGACGTTATCTGGAGGTCAACGACGGTTTTTGCCGCCTGACCGGCTATCGCGCCGACGAAGTGGTGGGCAAAACCGTGTATCAGGTCGGCATCTGGGCCGAGGAAAAACAGCGCTCGGCATTGCTCGCCGAGTTGCAGATCAAGGGGCGCGTGCATCATCAGGAAATGCTCGGGCGTAACAAGCGCGGGGAATTGCTGACCGTCGAGGTCTCGGTCGAGCCGATCACCCTCAACGAAACCGCCTGCCTGCTGCTGACCGCGCGCGATGTCAGCCTGCTGAAAAACGCCGAAGCGCAGATCCGCCATCTGGCCTATCACGACCCACTGACCAACCTGCCCAACCGCGCCTTGCTGATGGATCGCCTGAGCCAGCAGATCGCGCTGCTCAAGCGCCATAACCTGCGCGGCGCCCTGCTGTTTCTCGATCTTGACCACTTCAAGCACATCAACGATTCGCTGGGGCATCCGGTCGGCGACACCGTGCTGAAAATCATCACCGCGCGCCTCGAAGCCAGCGTGCGCATGGAAGACACGGTCGCGCGCCTCGGTGGCGACGAATTCGTCGTGCTGCTGAGCGGTCTCGAAGGCTCGCGCAGCGACGTCAGCGAACAGGTGCGCGCGCTGGCTGACACCATTCGCGAATTGCTCTCCGAGCCGATGTTTCTCGACGGTCAGCGCCTGCAAGTGACGCCGAGCATCGGTGTAGCACTGATTCCCGATCACGGCTCGACGCCGACCGACCTGCTCAAACGCGCTGACATTGCCCTGTATCGGGCCAAGGACTCCGGGCGCAACACCACGCAGATGTACCACAACACCATGCAGAAAGCCGCGAGCGAGCGGCTGCGCATGGAGACCGACTTGCGTCTGGCGCTGTCACGCGGCGAGTTCAATGTGCATTTTCAGCCGCAAGTCGATGCGCGCGACAACCGCATCATTGGCGCCGAAGCGCTGGTGCGCTGGAACCATCCGCAGCTGGGCGCGCAATCGCCCACCGAGTTCATCAAGGTGCTGGAGGACAGCGGGCTGATTCTCGAAGTCGGCACCTGGATCCTCGACGAAGCCTGCAATGCCTTCAAACAACTGATCGCGCTGCGGCTGGTTGACCCACTCGATTTCAGCCTGTGCGTGAACATCAGTCCACGACAGTTCCGCCAGAACGATTTCGTCGAACGCATCGAACACAGCATGACCAGCCACGGCCTGCCCTGCTCGCTGCTGAAACTGGAAATCACCGAAGGCATCGTCATCCAGAATCTGGAAGACACCATCGGCAAGATGCGCCGCTTGAAAAAGCTCGGCGTGAGTTTTGCCATGGACGATTTCGGCACCGGTTATTCATCGCTGACTTACCTCAAACGCTTGCCGGTGGACACGTTGAAAATCGACCAGTCATTCATCCGCGACGCGACCACCGACCCGAACGACGCCGAGATCATCCGTGCGATTGTCGCCATGGCGCGTAGCCTCGAACTTGAGGTGATTGCCGAAGGTGTGGAAACGCCGGAGCAGCTGGCGTTCTTGCAGGGGCTGGGCTGTCATTTGTATCAGGGGTATCTGCACAGTCGGCCGGTGGCCCTGGAGGATCTGAAAAGGTTGCTGCCCTGAGCGACCGCCAGCAAATGGCAACAGAGCAACAATTGCCATGATTTGCGCCAGCCTGTAGGGTCGCGGTTTTGCGCCGTTTCGAGAGCAACCATGCAGGATGCAACCCTCACCCGCCCGGCCCTGCTGGGCATCGACCTTGGCACTACCAACAGTTTGATCGCCATCTGGCGAGAAGGCCGCGCCGAGCTGATCCCCAACGCACTCGGCGAGGTACTGACACCGTCGGTCGTCAGTCTCGATGAAGACGATACGATTCTGGTCGGCGCAGCCGCCCGCGCCCGCCTGACCACGCACCCGGAACGCAGCGCCGCCGCGTTCAAACGTTTCATGGGCAGCGACAGGCAAATCCGCCTCGGCGCCCGCCTCTTCAGCCCCGAAGAGTTGTCGGCGCTGGTGCTCGGCTCGCTCAAGCAAGACGCTGAAGCTTTCCTCGGCCACGCGGTCTCGGAAGCGGTCATTTCCGTCCCGGCGTATTTCAGCGACGAGCAGCGCAAGCGCACCTTGTTTGCCGCCGAACTGGCCGGACTGTCTGTGACCCGCCTGATCAATGAACCGACCGCTGCCGCCATGGCGTACGGGCTGCACGAGCAGAAGTTCGAACGCACGCTGATTTTCGATCTGGGTGGCGGCACCTTCGACGTCACGGTGCTGGAATATGCGTTGCCGCTGATCGAAGTGCACGCCTCCACCGGCGACAATTTTCTCGGCGGCGAAGACTTCACTGCCGCCCTGTTGCAGGCCTGCCTCAAGCACTGGCAACTGGACGCGACGCAGATCGATGCGCAAGCCATGGCCAGGCTCGGTGATGCGCTGGAACAGCTCAAGCGCAAGCTCGGCGAAGGCACCCAACAGTTGAGCTGGCGCCAGGCCGAGCAGACGTTCGAATGGGCGCTGGACGAAGCCACCGCCGTAAAGATCTGGGAACCACTGCTCGCCCGCTTGCGCGCACCGATCGAACAGGCCCTGCGCGATGCCCGGTTAAAACCGCGCGACCTCGACAGCCTGGTCCTGGTCGGTGGCGCAACGCGCATGCCGGCGGTGCAACAAATGGTCGCCACGCTGTTCGGGCGCCTGCCTTACCGGCATCTCGATCCGGACACCATCGTCGCGCTGGGCGCGGCGACGCAGGCAGCGTGCAAGGCGCGCGACGGTGCGGTCGAGGAGTTGATTCTGACGGATGTCTGTCCTTATACGCTGGGGATCGAAACCCTGCGCGGCAAAGGCATCGAAGGCGCCTTTTCGCCAATCATAGAACGCAACACCATTATTCCGACCTCTAGAGTCGAGCGTTACTACACAGCTCATCCACGGCAAGCGTTGATCCGGATTGCGGTTTACCAGGGTGAGCGGCCATGGGTACGCGACAACATTCTGATTGATGCCTTCGATGTCGCCTTGCAGCCCAGCGAAGACATACAAGCGCTGGACGTGCGTTTCAGCTATGACATCAATGGCCTGCTTGAAGTTGACGTCACGCTGCTCAACACAGGCGAACGTCACAGCCACATCATCGACCGCAGCCCCACCGGTCTGGACGAACAGGACCGGGAGGCCAGCCACGATCGTCTTTCGACGCTGAAAGTGCACCCACGCGACGCTTTGCCCAACCGTACGTTACTGGCGCGGCTGGAGCGAGCATGGATGCAAAGTCTGGGCAGCCAGCGCGAGCAGATTGCCGAATGGTTGCACAGCTTCACCACAGTGCTCGGCGGCCAGCAATCCGCCGAGATCGCCAACCAGCGCTCTGCGCTGAATGACGCACTGGATGAGCTGCGTCTTTAGCCATTCAGTCGTCGTAAAGCCGCTTGCAGCCCGCCGGACAACATATCTTCCCCGCTGTCCGGCGGCACGCCATAACGATTGGGCAACTTGTCTCCGGGAAACCCGAACAACACCAGCGGCAGGAATGGCAGAAACGGCGACAGCCCAAGAAATATCAGCAGCGTGGGAATACCACGGCCCATGTCATGCAACCGTCGCAGCACGGCCGCGAACAACAGTAGAACGCCCAGCAACAAGATGATAATCCCGCCGATCGTCGTACCCGTTATCAGCCCGGCTATCGGTGCTGTCACGACGCATCCCACGACCTGAGCGATAAAAGCCTTGCGCCCCAACCGCGATCCGAGGCGCCAGAAAGCCTTCGCCGGTACTGGCTGAACATCACTGTTGGCCAGCAATAAACGTTCCGACCAAGAGAGCAACGCACACAGGGCCAGGCGCATGCCCACGCTGTTCTCAACGTCATCCTTGCCCTGCTGCAACTGGCGCAATACTCGCGTTTTTGGCACACCCGCAGCGCCGTAGCGAATCAAGCTTTTCAGCGCATCCAGCGCCTCGTAGGTCAACAGTTTGTCGACACCGAAGTCTGCCAATACCTTGCGCGGCGGCCACACCGGTTCGCCCTTGATCAGACCATCACGAAAACCTTCGAACCAGTCGTCCTCGCACGTGACCGCTGCGATCGATTGCAACAATGCCCGATGTTGCTCCGCGCCCAGGCTTGGGTCGTGATAGAGCACGCCCCAGAACATCAACAAGCCCAGCAGATCGTCGCCGCACGCGGCACGGTCGCTTTCGACGCAGGTGTAAAGCAGGGTATTGGCGGGCAGCCTGGCGCTGTCGAGAGCCTGCTCGACACTGAACAACTGTTGCACCAGCAAACCGTGCACAGGATCGTCACCCTGCAGCCAACCCAGCAAACCGGCGCCATTGCCCTGCTCACGCAGCAAGCGCCGCAATAGCGGCTGCAGTCGGCTCAAAGGATGCGCAGGATTGAACGGCAAACGCTCCAGACACTGTGCATCAATCAACTGCAGCCAGCGCTCGGGTTGCTCCAGCAATGCCAGCAGAAACACTGTCTGAGCGTGCCACTCCCATGCGGCCGCTCCCAACCCGATCGGCGGCAAACCTGTCGCGCGCCGACTCAACTGGAGCATGAGATCAAGCTCCGAGAGGTCATTGCCGTCTTTGACCGCACTCAGTTCGAACGCGTCGGCAATGCGTGCAAGAGCCGTGTCGCTATAGGGCCGCAAGCGCTGCAACCACAGACGACAAACTTTATGCAGCGCACCTTCGGACAACGCGAGCGGCAATTGCGGTGAAAGTGTTTGCGAGTCAGTGAAAGCGCTCATGGCCTGCGCAACAGGCGCCTTGGCCAGCCAATGCAGATGTTGCCTGGCCTGATACTTGAGGCCGCTCAAAACCAGGCATTCCAGCGCGTCGACCGGGAGCGGTTCGTCGACAATCTGCTGCAACAAGGCCGAATCACCGCGATGCAGCGCCCAGGCGTGCCGGTACAGACGCAGCAAACGGCTGTCGTGGTTTTCGCCGATCAACTGCGCGAGCAACGGCAGCTCGTCGCCCGCCATGCGCCAATCAACAAAGCTCTGCGCCAGCGTATCAAGTTTGAGCCGTCCGACACCCAACCAGCGGGTCAACGTCTCGGGCCGTTGTGACGGACTGCCATACATTTGGCACTCAGCACCCAGATCGCCCGGCCAAACGGCGCAGTCCTCCAGACGATCGAAGGCCTGAATCAGCAACGGCAGAAAGGTTGGCTGACGCTTCGCACACAGCTCCAGCAAGCGACTCTCGGCCGCGGGATGGCGATGTTCGCTCCAGAGCCGAATCCAGCATGGAAACGCTTGATCGTCGTGCCCCAGCAGACTGTACTGACACGCCAGCAGGTACAGCCAGTCGACGTTATCCGGCGCGGCATCGTGCTGTTCGGCACAGCACTGCAGGAATGTCAGCGCGCCCATCCCCGCTTGGGTGAACTGCACCAGCAGACGCTTGAGGTACGCGGCATCATTGGGCAACGGCAGACACGTGTGCCGACTGGCGAAATCTGCGAACTCGTGAAGAGGACGCTGAGTAAATATGAAATCGAGGCTACGGGCATACCACAGCGACTCGGTCTGTGCCGGCTCTGACCAAGCGCTCATCAGATCCGTGTCGAACGGGTCGGGCGTTTTGATGCGCTGCAAAAAGCCTTCTACCGCTTGCGCATCGTCGAATGCCAAATCCAACAATTGCTGGTCCCAGGCCATGCGTTGCGCCAACAGATTCGCACAACGGTAGGACAACGGACCGGCGCCGGAAAGTCGGTGGTACAAGCCCCAGTTGAGGTCATCGAAAACCTCCAGTGACAAGTCATCCAGCGTCCGGATGAATGCCTGCCATGCCGCGTAATTGAACCGGCGCGCGGGATCATCCAGCAGCGCACAGAAATCCAGGAAAGCTTGAGGCGCCCGAACGACATTGGTTTGTGCAGTGTCGGTCTCGTCTTCAGCCTCTTCCTCCTCATCACGGGCCAGACGCAGGGCGCTCTCGTAGGCCATGCGTAACGCCTGAAAACCTTCCGGGTCGGTTTCCGGATGATGTGCCGGCAAACGGGCGCGGTAGGCGCTGCGAATCAGGGTTTCGTCGTTAGTCGGCTCTATGCCCAGTCGAATCCAGCAACTCATGACCAGTCGAACTCCCCAAGCGATGCCGGACGAGGCGGCGGATCAATGTCCATGTGCCAAGGCAGATCGGCGAGAAAATGTGGAATGTTTTGCGCAAGGCCTCGGGCAATTCTGGTGTTGAAAGCGCTGGTGCCCTCACGACTCATCTCGACCGCCAGTTCATCGTCGCTTTTGCTCATGCAGCACCAAAAGGTTCGTCCCACCAGAAAGCCATTGAAGTAAGCCATCCAGCTGCCGTAATGGAACTGCGCCCTCAACGCCAGACGACTGTGCAACCAGTTGCTCTCGGCGAGATCGATCCAGTTATTGCGCACCGCACAGCGCAACAGAAATCCCATGCGGCCGTAATCCCATGACAGAATTCCACCGGGGCCGCAGCTGCCGAAGGTGCGGCTGGCAAATTCGTGGAGGACACGCTCGCGCGGGCTCAGATCATCCAGCAACGACTGCCATTCACTCGGCAAACAACGCTGCCACGCCAGATAGGCCGCAGCGAGGTGTCTGGCATGGCCGTCATCGGTCATCGCTTCGAGCATGCCGAACAATTGCTGGCGATCATCGATACCCCAACTCTCTTTGAGGTCGATGTATCGATCGTTGCAGAACGCGGGGTCGTCGTACCCGGCGCCGGTATTGAGCGCGGCCATGGGTGCGGACAACGCACACAGCCAGCGCTGTTGAATCTCGTCCATGAAAGAAGGCTCCAGGCCGACTGCTGCGAAATGGGGGTCGGCAAAACTGCGCAGATTGTAAAGAGCCCTGACAACAGCAGCAAACGCCGCGTCAGCTTTCCTTCGCCCACAAAAAGGCCCCGATGTATCGGGGCCTTTTGTTCAGCGGCTTATCGTCAGTTCAGACGATTGTGTTGCTGCACATGACTCAGTGCTGCAGCGCCGGCTGTTGCGCACCATTGATTGGAATGCGCTTGGCTTTCGCCTCTTCAGGGACCACACGCAGCAGGTCGATGCTCAGCAGGCCGTTGCTCAGGTCCGCGGCCTTGATCTCGATGTGATCGGCCAGACGGAACGACAGCTTGAACGCACGCTGGGCGATGCCCTGATGCAGGAAGGTCACACCTTCGTTGGCGTCACGCTTGCCACCACTGATGGTCAGCACACCTTTTTCCACCTGCAGCTCCAGGTCTTCTTCCCGGAAACCGGCGGCGGCAACGACGATACGGTATTGGTCATCACCGTGTTTTTCGACGTTGTAAGGTGGGTAGCTGCTGCCTGGCTCGTTGCGCAGGGCGGTTTCGAACAGGTCGTTGAAACGGTCGAAACCTACCGAGGAACGGAACAGTGGCGCGAGAGAAAATGCAGTACTCATGATTCAAATCTCCTGAAAACAATCAGCAAGGTTTTGTGTCTCCGCGACCCGAATTCGGCATCGCGTACCCCTTAGATAGGGACCGCTGTTTGCGTTTCAAGAGATTATTTTCAGATTTTTTATGCGGCCTCGACGAACGGCAGACCGAGCAGACGCGAGACCTGATCGGGCTCGGTTTCGCGGCGCAACACCGTGAACAGTTCGGTAGCTTGCGGGTAGTTGCGCGTCAACATCGCCAGCCATTGCTTCAAGCGACCCGGCGATTGGCGCGCAGTCATTTGCGCTTTGGCCTGCAGCCAGAAATCCTGAATCAACGGCATCAGCTCGGCCCAGGTCATCTCGACCACTTCTTCACCGGCGCGGGCCGCAGCGATCTGCCGGGCCAGATCCGGGCGCGACACCAGTCCACGACCGAGCATGATGTCTTCGACGCCGCTGATCTCGCGGCAGCGGCGCCAGTCTTCGACGCTCCAGATATCGCCATTGGCGAACACCGGCACTTTGACCACGTCTTGTACCCGGGGAATCCACTCCCAATGTGCCGGCGGTTTATAGCCGTCCATTTTGGTCCGCGCGTGAACCACGATGTGCTCGGCGCCGCCCTCGGCCAGCGCCGTGGCGCAGACCAGCGAGCCGTCGGGGCTATCAAAACCAAGGCGCATTTTCGCCGTGACCGGAATGTGCGCAGGCACCGCGCGGCGGACATGCTCGACGATCTGGTTAAGCAGTTCCGGCTCCTTGAGCAGTACCGCGCCGCCACGGGACTTGTTGACGGTCTTGGCCGGGCAACCGAAGTTGAGGTCGATCACCTCGGAACCGAGTTCGCAGGCCAGCGCTGCGTTTTCTGCCAGGCATACCGGATCGGAACCGAGCAATTGCACGCGCAACGGCACACCGGAGGCCGTGCGTGCACCATTGAGCAGCTCAGGGCCGAACTTGTGGAAATAGGCTGGCGTGAGCAACTGATCGTTGACCCGGATGAATTCGGTCACGCACCAGTCGATGCCGCCAACGCGGGTCAGCACGTCACGCAGGATGTCGTCGACCAACCCCTCCATGGGCGCCAGAGCAATTTGCATGGGAACACACTACTTGAAGAAAAACGTGCGGCAGTTTACTGGATTACGCCCTGTGGGAGCGAGCCTGCTCGCGAAGGCGTCGGGTCAGTTATGCCTATATCAACTGACCGACCGCTTTCGCGAGCAGGCTCGCTCCCACAGGTTCAGATTTGAGTGGTTGCCGGGAGCTGGATCGCCGGGCCGTAGCCTTCGATGAACTCGGCTGGCATGCGCTTGGGCTTGCCCGTCGACAATTCGATGCAGACAAACGTGGTCTGCGCACGCAACAGCGTGGCGTTGTCGCTCGGGCGCTTGAGCTGGAAATGCCGGGTCATTTTCAGGCGCTGGTCCCAATCGACGATCCAGGTCGACAATTGCAGTTCGTCGCCTTCGTAGCCAGCAGCCAGATAATCGATTTCATGGCGTACTACGGCCATCGCCCGATCCAGTCGCCGGTACTCGACCAGATCCAGACCCAGACGCTGCGAGTGGCGCCAGGCGCAGCGCTCAAGCCAGGTCACATAAACCGCATTATTGGCGTGACCCAGCCCGTCGATGTCCTCGGCACCTACTTGCAGATCAATGGTAAACGGCGTTGCCCGATCCCAGCCCATGCCCCACTCCCGGTCGATGTATTGAACCGGGGCAGTGTAACGGATGCCTACGCCGATTGGCGCGCCTGAAGGCTGCGACCGGCCAGCAGTGATAACACGCCATCAATGACTCGAGGGTCGGCCAGCACCCGCTGATGCCCGCCGCTTTCGAGGCGCAACAGACGACTGTCGAACCAGGCCTCGTGGATCAACTGCGACTCTTTTACCGAAACAAAATTGTCGTCCTCGGCATGCACGATCAGGCCGGGCATATCCAATTGATAGCGCGCCACATCAAGGGTCGCGGCGCGCATGCCGACGTCCTGCTCGACTTGACGAATAAACGCCGCGCGCGCGCGCGGCGGCATGCCAACCATACGGGCAAAACCACGCAACACACCGAGAATGCGTGCCGGCGCGGCGATGCTGACGAGGGTTTCAGTACGCAAGCCCATTTGCACAGCGAGCATCGCGCTGGCACCGCCCATGGAATGGCCGATGACGGCTTGCAGCGGCGGCAACTCAGCCGCGGCTTCGAGCATGGCGCGGGCAAACAACACCACATTGGCTTCGCGCCCCGGCGAACGCCCATGGGCCGGGCCGTCCAGGGCAACGACGGTGTAACCGGCACCGACCAGTGCCGTGATCAACGCGGCGAACTGGGTTGGCCGCCCTTCCCAACCATGCATCAGCAGCACCGCCGGGCCCTGGCCCCAACGCAATGCGGAGAGACCGAAGCGCAAGGTGATGCGCTCGGCACTGGCCAGCATCGGCAGTTCCCAGTCGCGCAGGGGCAGCGCGCGCGGTGTCATGAACACCAGACGCATTTTGCTCGCCACCCGTTTCGGTGCAATCCAGCCCAAGGTACCGTTAACGCCACGAACCCACTTCAACGCGTTCATCGCTCTCTCCTCAGGCAGGATGCCTTCAGGTCAACGCACCGCCGACTTGGCGGCGCGCAGCAATCGATCGGATAAATCTCCAGGGCCGAGCGCGCGTGCCAGCGCCAGACCGCCCACCATCAACGCCACGTCAGCCAAGGCCTTATCGGTGTCTTCGGGGCTGGCCGCCAGTTGCGCGACCATCAGTTCCAGGTGCTCGTTCAGCGCCAGGCGGAACGACTCCGGCAAACGACCCAATTCACCGATCGAAGCGGGAATCGGGCAAGCCGCCTCGCTCGAGTCACGGTGTTTGCGCGACAGGTAGAACGCGGCAACCAGGGCGCGACGCTCTTCGCCGGTCAACTCGGCATCCATGTCGGCAATCAGGTCGCGACGCCGACCCAGCAGTTGCTTGAACGCTTCGAGCATCATCGCGTCCTTGCTTTCGAAGTGCGCGTAGAAGCCGCCGACGGTCAGGCCGGCCGCGCCCATCACTTCGCCCACGCTGGGGTCCGCCGGGCCGCGCTGGATCAGCGCGGCGCTGGCAGCCTTGAGGATGCGTTCGCGGGTTTGAGCTTTTTTATCGTTCATCGTTGCCTCCGAATATTACGACTAGAATATTATTCGCATAATAATATTCTGCAAGTCAAGGATATGACCGCTGGTCTGAAGCACAGTGTAAGGAAAAAGGAGAGTTGGCCAAACGCCAGACAAACAAAAGGGCCATTCAATAATTGAATGACCCTTATAAAATCCCGCAGAGCGGGTAATCGTGGCGTCCCCTAGGGGACTCGAACCCCTGTTACCGCCGTGAAAGGGCGGTGTCCAAGGCCACTAGACGAAGGGGACACAAACCCTTCTATACAACTGATCAGTGCTGAGTGCTGATCGATTCAAGGCCGGTGTGGCCAGACCTTGAACTGTAAAATTGGTGGAGCTAAGCGGGATCGAACCGCTGACCTCCTGCATGCCATGCAGGCGCTCTCCCAGCTGAGCTATAGCCCCGGATTTTTCGCCTCGCGGCGGAGCGACATTTTGCAACATCGCTTCTGTAAAACTGGCGTCCCCTAGGGGACTCGAACCCCTGTTACCGCCGTGAAAGGGCGGTGTCCTAGGCCACTAGACGAAGGGGACGCAAACCCTTCTATACAACTGACCAACGCTGAGTGTTGATCGCTTCAAGGCCGGTGTGGCCAGGCCTTGAAGTGTAAATTGGTGGAGCTAGACGGGATCGAACCGTCGACCTCTTGCATGCCATGCAAGCGCTCTCCCAGCTGAGCTATAGCCCCTCATCGTTGATGTCATCGCTGAGGACGGGGCGAATCTTAAGGGCGTATCGAAACCCTGTCAAACTTATTTTTGAAAAATTTCAAAATTTTTCGTCGGGATAACAATCACTTACCGCCCTCCCCCCGTAAATCAGGGAGAAGCGCCGAAGGCCGGATGAAAAGATCGCGGCCTTCGGCTGCCGTCATACTGGCTCAGACCTGCTTAAGCGATGGCGCCCAGCAGCTTTTCCCACTCCTTGTTTTCTTTCTTCGACACGCCGCCCAGCAGGTCGATTGCCTGGCGCAGGCGGAAACGGGTCAGGTCAGGTCCGAGGATCTCCATCGCATCAAGCACCGACACCGAACTGGCCTGGCCGGTGATCGCGGCGAACATCAGCGGCATCGCGTCGCGCAGTTTCAACTCCAGCGACTCGACCACCGCCTGAATTGTCGCGGTGATGCTGTCCTTTTCCCACTGACGCAGGCTTTCCAGCTTCCACAGAATCAACTGCATCAACTGGCGCACCTGATCGTTCGAGAGCTTTTTCGACTCGAACAATTTGGCGTCCGGATTGACCCCGCCGGCAAAAAAGAACCCGGCCAGCGGTGCGACCTGGCTGAAGGTTTCGACGCGGCCCTGGACGTGCGGCGCGATCTTCATCATGTATTCGGAGTTGAACGCCCACTTCTGCACGCGCGCGGCAAACTCTTCCACCGGCAGATCGCGCAGCCACTGGCCGTTGAGCCACGACAGCTTCTCGATGTCGAAAATCGGCCCGCCAAGGGACACGCGCTTGAGGTCGAAGTTGTCGACCATTTCCTGCAGCGAGAACTTTTCGCGCTCGTCCGGCATCGACCAGCCCATCCGGCCGAGGTAGTTGAGCATCGCCTCGGGCATGAAGCCCATGCGCTCGTAGAACGTCACCGAAGTCGGGTTCTTGCGCTTGGACAGCTTGCTCTTGTCCGGGTTACGCAGCAGCGGCATGTAACACAGCTCTGGCTGTTCCCAGCCAAAGTATTCGTAAAGCAGGATCAGTTTCGGCGCCGACGGCAACCATTCTTCACCGCGCAGCACATGGGTAATGCCCATCAGGTGATCGTCGACCACGTTGGCGAGGAAGTACGTCGGCAGGCCGTCGGTCTTCATCAGCACTTGCATGTCCATGCGATCCCACGGGATCTCGACGTCGCCACGCAGCATGTCCGGCACCACGCAAACGCCTTCGCTCGGGACTTTCATGCGGATCACATGAGGTTCGCCAGCGGCCAGACGCGCCGCGACTTCTTCCTTCGACAGCAGCAGCGCGCGGCCGTCATAGCGCGGGGTTTCGCCGCGAGCCATTTGTTCGGCGCGCATCTGATCGAGTTCTTCAGCGGTGCAGAAGCACGGGAAGGCATGGCCCATGTCGACCAGTTGCTGGCAGTACTTCTGATAGATGTCGCCGCGCTCGCTCTGCCGATACGGGCCGTGCGGGCCGCCGACGTCCGGGCCTTCGCTCCAGTCGATACCCAACCAGCGCAGGGCGTCGAAGATCTGTTGTTCGGACTCGCGGGTCGAACGCAACTGGTCGGTGTCTTCGATGCGCAGGATGAACTCACCGCCATGCTGCTTGGCAAAGCAGTAGTTGAACAATGCGATGTAAGCGGTACCTACGTGGGGGTCCCCGGTAGGCGATGGCGCGATGCGAGTGCGGACGGTGGTCATGGCATGTCTCGAAAAGAATGAAAAGCAGAACAATCAAGCGGCGAATGGTAACAGGCGACACCCGCCCGGCTCCAGCAGGCAGGGCATTTAAGCCGGATGCGCTAGGCCGTCCGATTTGTGTGAACGCCATTCGGGAGCAGGCTCGCTCCCACAGGGATACACAATGATCGATGGGACGCAGAGCGTCCGGGGCTGCATTCCCACGCAGAGCGTGGGAACGATCCTCCTTAGACTGTGAGTAGACGCTCACGCAATTTGGCAATCTCGTCACGCATTTGCGCCGCCGCTTCAAACTCCAGATCGCGCGCCAGTTGGTACATCTTCTCTTCCAGCGCGCGGATGCGTTTGGTGATTTCGCTTGGCGAGCGCAGTTCGGCTTCGTACTTGGCGTTTTCTTCGGCAGCCTTGGCCATGCCTTTGCGCTTCTTGCTGCGCGAGCCCGGCACGGTGGCGCCTTCCATGATGTCGGCGACATCCTTGATCACGCCCTTCGGCGTGATGCCGTGCTCGAGGTTGAAAGCGATCTGTTTCTCACGGCGGCGTTCGGTTTCGCCAATCGCCCGCTCCATCGAACCGGTCATCCGATCGGCATACAGAATGGCCCGGCCATTGAGGTTACGTGCCGCGCGGCCGATGGTCTGAATCAGCGAACGCTCGGAACGCAGGAAACCTTCCTTGTCGGCATCGAGAATCGCCACCAGCGAGACTTCCGGCATGTCCAGGCCTTCGCGCAACAGGTTGATGCCGACCAGCACGTCAAACACGCCAAGGCGCAAGTCGCGAATGATCTCGACGCGTTCGACGGTGTCGATGTCCGAGTGCAGATAACGCACGCGCACGCCGTGGTCGGCGAGGTAATCGGTGAGGTCTTCGGCCATGCGTTTGGTCAGCGTGGTAACCAGCACCCGCTCTTCCACCGCTACGCGCTTGGTGATTTCCGAGAGCAGGTCATCAACCTGGGTCAGCGCCGGGCGAACTTCGACCTGCGGGTCGACCAGGCCGGTCGGACGCACCACTTGCTCGACCACGCGCCCGGCGTGTTCCGCTTCGTAATTGCCCGGCGTTGCCGACACGAAAATGGTCTGCGGGCTGACCCCTTCCCACTCGTCGAAACGCATCGGCCGGTTATCCAGCGCCGAAGGCAGGCGGAAGCCATATTCGACCAGGGTTTCTTTGCGCGAGCGGTCGCCCTTATACATCGCGCCGACCTGCGGCACGCTGACGTGGGACTCGTCGATGACCAGCAAGGCGTCGGCCGGCAGGTAATCGTAAAGCGTTGGCGGAGCGGCACCGGCCGGGCGTCCGGACAGGTAGCGCGAGTAGTTTTCGATGCCGTTGCAGTAACCCAGCTCGAGAATCATCTCCAGATCGAAGCGGGTGCGTTGCTCCAGACGCTGGGCTTCGACCAGTTTGTTGTTGCTGCGCAGGTATTCCAGACGTTCCTGCAATTCGACCTTGATGCCTTCGATAGCGTCGAGCAAGGTCTCGCGCGGCGTCACGTAGTGACTCTTCGGATAAAAAGTGAAACGCGGCATCTTGCGAATGACTTCGCCGGTCAGCGGGTCGAACGCGGAAATGCTTTCGACCTCGTCATCGAACAGCTCGATGCGGATCGCTTCCAGATCGGATTCCGCCGGGAAAATATCGATCACATCGCCACGCACGCGGAACGTCGCACGGGCAAAATCCATGTCGTTGCGGGTGTATTGCAGATCGGCCAGACGCCGCAGCAGTGCGCGCTGATCGAGCTTGTCGCCGCGATCGACGTGCAAGACCATCTTCAGATAGGTTTCCGGGCTGCCCAGACCGTAGATGCACGACACCGTGGTGACGATGATCGCGTCCTTGCGCTCCAGCAGCGCTTTGGTCGCGGAGAGGCGCATCTGCTCGATGTGGTCGTTGATCGACGCGTCCTTCTCGATGAAGGTGTCGGATGACGGTACATAAGCTTCAGGCTGGTAGTAGTCGTAGTAGGAAACGAAGTATTCGACGGCGTTGTTCGGGAAGAACGCCTTGAACTCGCCGTACAACTGCGCGGCCAGGGTCTTGTTCGGCGCCAGCACCAGCGTCGGGCGCTGCACTTGGGCGATGACGTTGGCGATACTGAAAGTCTTGCCCGAGCCGGTCACACCGAGCAGCGTCTGGTGCGCCAGCCCGGCCTCGATGCCTTCGACCATCTGGCGGATCGCTTCCGGCTGATCGCCGGCGGGCTCGAAGCGGGTGACTAGCTGGAATTCCGACATACACACCTCTGGAATCGCGGCGTTCCGAGTCAGACGGAGTACCGCGAGGACGACCGCAAACGACCGATGTCGCGCAAGAAAAAACTTGGATTGTGCTCAATGTGGTGGCGATTGCCGGCTCTTTCAAGGCAAACGTCCTACATCTGTTAAAGACTCTGACACGGGCAGGCGACTAACGGTCAAGAAATAATCGGAAAAACTTCGCGCAAAAGCCGATTCGCCTGTCGCCATTGCCGAGTAATGGCCTCTATACTAGCTCCCCGTTTGTGCACCGCTCTAGTGCATCCGGCTGGAGCGCGACACGTCCCTCCATATTCCATTCAGAGCCGCCGCAATAATGAGCCTGTTCTCCGCTGTCGAAATGGCACCCCGCGATCCAATCCTGGGCCTCAACGAAGCATTCAACGCCGATACCCGGACCACCAAGGTCAATCTGGGCGTGGGTGTGTACTGCAACGAAGAGGGGCGAATTCCACTGCTGCGCGCGGTGATCGAAGCCGAGTCGATTCGCGTCGCGCAACACGCTTCGCGCGGTTACCTGCCAATCGACGGCATTGCCGCCTACGACCAGGCTGTGCAAAAGCTGCTGTTCGGTAATGACTCGCCGCTGATCAACGCTGGCCGCGTCATCACCACGCAGGCCGTCGGCGGTACCGGCGCACTGAAAATCGGCGCCGACTTCCTCAAGCAGCTGCTGCCGAACGCCGTCGTGGCAATCAGCGATCCGAGCTGGGAAAACCACCGCGCCTTGTTCGAAACCGCCGGTTTCCCGGTGCAGAACTACCGTTACTACGACGCCGCCACTCACGACGTGAACCGTGCCGGCATGCTCGAAGATCTCAACGCCCTGCCGAACGGCTCGATCGTGGTTCTGCATGCGTGCTGCCACAACCCGACCGGCGTCGACCTGAGCCCGGCGGACTGGAACAACGTACTGCAAGCGGTCAAAGCCAAAGGCCACGTGCCGTTCCTCGACATGGCCTACCAGGGTTTCGGCGACGGCATCGACGAAGACGCCGCTGCCGTGCGCCTGTTCGCCGAGTCCGGCCTGACCTTCTTCGTTTCCAGCTCGTTCTCCAAGTCGTTCTCGCTGTACGGCGAGCGCGTTGGCGCGCTGTCGATCATCAGCGAATCGAAGGAAGAAAGCGCGCGCGTACTCTCGCAAGTCAAACGCGTGATCCGCACCAACTACTCCAACCCGCCGACCCATGGTGCGAGCATCGTGGCCGCCGTGCTGAACAGCCCTGAGCTGCGCGCGCAGTGGGAAGCCGAGCTCGCCGAAATGCGTCTGCGTATTCGCGGCATGCGTACGCAGATGGTCGATCTGCTGGCAGAGAAAGCGCCGGGCCGTGATTTCAGCTTTGTCGGTCGTCAGCGCGGCATGTTCTCCTACTCGGGTCTGACCACTGAACAGGTGCATCGCCTGCGCAACGAGTTCGGCATCTACGCCCTGGACACCGGCCGTATCTGCGTAGCGGCGTTGAATCAGAGCAACATCAAGGCTGTGACGGATGCGATTGTTCAGGTCATCTGATTTCGCAGCTTGATGAAAAACGGGAAGCCCTGGGGCTTCCCGTTTTTTATTTGCCCGAGGAAATGTCGCATTCCTCTAAACTGCACAGCAGATCGAACCTGTGGGAGCGAGCCTGCTCGCGAAAGCAACCTGTCAGTCGACCATTGCGTGACCGACAGACCGTATTCGCGAGCAGGCTCGCTCCCACAGGTGATGAATACATTCCAGAGTCTTGTGAGATCAGCTATGAAAAACGACAACCTGCGCGCCGACCGTGACGATCTGGATGATTTCATCCCGCGCGCCTCGGTCAAACGCGAAAAAAGTCTGGTGCTGCAAGTCGCCACCGGGGTCTTCCTCGGCGGTCTGGCACTCTGGCTGGTGCAACTGGCAATCACGGCGGCCTATGCCAAGCTGATGCTCGGCACGATTACTTTCGGCAGTTAAGCCAGTTCAGCCGAGCGCTGAGCGGCGGCATCGTCGTAAATCACATACAGCGATTCGGCCACTTGGCTCTTGATGGTCTTGCTGCTTTCAAGCCCGAGGACGAACCCTTCGGCCTTGCCGCCGGCGCGGTTCAATTCTTCAGCAGTACTGGCCCCCGCTATTGCATCGAAGAGTTTTTCCGCATGCGGGCCGATCCCTTTGGGCAGGCTGATTTGTGCAGTGCTCATGCGAGCACCTCGATATTGCTAGTGATTTGAGACATGGCGCGTACCTTTGCGGCGAATGGCCGGCAGCGCGTGTGACCACTTCCGGGCGGCCATGGTAGACCTCTGGGGCTTTTCTGGTAACCGCCAATCGCTGAGAAATCACCGTCCGTCCCGAAGATTCTTGCGATTTTGCATCAGGCGCTTGACTAGTCTTTTTAAATCAGTAACATACGCACCAATTCCGCAATAGCTCAGTTGGTAGAGCAAATGACTGTTAATCATTGGGTCCCTGGTTCGAGTCCAGGTTGTGGAGCCAAATAGCAAAGCCCCTGAATCGAAAGATTCAGGGGCTTTTTTGTGGGCGCTCGAAAAGCGCCAATGAAAAGGGCCGATCTGCCCATGACAGATCGGCCCTTTTCTATTCAGTCGCAGCCGTCAAACGTGCTCGCTGCTCTTGATCTGCACTTTTGCTGCACCGTGCCCAGGGTCGTGTTCATCAGGCTCGATCACCGGCACTTCCTTGCCATCGCAGTCATGCAGCTTGCCGTCGCTGAAATAATCACCTTCACGCAGCGCCGCCAGATCGCGATAGCGCAAGGTGCGCTCTTCCGCTGCGGCAAACACCGACTGCTGATCCGAGTTACCGGCGGTGAAGTGGTTGAACGCCAGGTTGAGCAGGATCGCCATGATCGCCGACGAACTGATCCCCGAATGGAAAATCGTCGCGAACCAGCTCGGGAACTGGTCGTAAAAACTCGGGGCGGCAATCGGGATCATGCCGAAACCGATCGAGGTGGCGACGATGATCAGGTTGACGTTGTTGCGATAATCCACCTTGGACAAGGTGCGAATGCCACTCGCAGCCACCGTGCCGAACAGCACGATACCGGCACCGCCAAGCACCGAAGTCGGCACCGCGGCAATGACCCTTCCCATGAACGGCAACAAGCCGAGGATTACCAGAAACAGACCGCCCGTGGCCACCACGTAACGACTCTTGATCCCGGTCACTGCTACGAGACCGACGTTCTGCGCGAAGGCGCTCTGGGTGAACGAACCGAAGATCGGCGCAAACATGCTCGACAGCATGTCCGCGCGCAAGCCATTGCCTAGGCGCTTGGAATCGACCTTGGTGCCGATGATCTCACCGACCGCCAGAATGTCCGCCGAGGTTTCCACCAACGTCACCATGACCACAATGCACATCGACAGAATGGCGGCGAAGTGGAAGGTCGGCATGCCGAAGTGAAACGGCGTCGGGAAGCCGAACATCGGCCCGGTGGTGACGCTGGAGAAATCGGCCATGCCGAGGAACACCGCCAGCACCGTGCCGATCACCATGGCCAACAGGATCGACAGACGCGAAATGGTCGCACTGCCGACCTTGCTCAGCAGCAACACCAGCACCAACGTAACTGCCGCCAAACCAATGTTCTGCATGCTGCCGAAGTCCGGTGCATGACTGTTGCCGCCCATGGCCCAACGTGCGGCCACTGGCATCAGCGTCAGGCCGATGGTGGTAATCACGATGCCGGTGACCAGCGGCGGAAAGAACTTGGTAATGCGCGAGAACACCGGGGTGATCAATAAACCGATCAGCGAGGCCGCAATCACCGCACCGAGCACCGACTGGAAGCCGCCCTCCCCGCCACTGCTGACGATCGCGACCATGGTCGCCACGCCGGAAAACGACACGCCCTGCACCAGCGGCAACTGACAGCCAAAAAACGGCAGACCCAGGGTTTGCAGCAGCGTCGCCAGCCCCCCCGCAAACAATGAAGCAGCAATCAACAAACCGATGTCCGCCGGCGACAGGCCGGCCGCCTGGCCGATGATCAGCGGCACCGCAACGATACCGCCGTACATGGTCAGCACATGTTGCAGGCCGTAAGCCATATTCGCGCCGACCCCGAGATTTTCGTCCTCGGGCCGTGGGTGTGAAACATGGGGCGTTTTCATGGTGGGGGGTTCCCTGGTTTTTGTTATGCGCACACTGTATTCAATACCCGTGACAAATGTCCATAGAGTTGTATACAACTTATCGGTCACATAATGGTTAGCTAGCCACCCAACCTTCTAGCCTGCGGCTTCTGCCCTCACAAATCCGGCAACAAATCCTCCACTGCGTCCATGCACATGCCCACCAGGCTGAAGTGTTCATGGCGACCAGCGGTGCGGTCGCTCTTTTTTTATGCATATAACGTATGCATAATGTCGTTTAAATCTTTTCCACGCCTCGCCACACCGAGCGAACGACGTGCCTATTTTCAGGAGGCTTGAACCATGCAAGACGAATATGACTTTTCCGCGGGCAAACGCGGCGCAGTGGCACCCAACAAAGGCAAGACCCGCATCACCATCATGCTGGATGACGCAGTGATCGAAGCGGCGCGTGCGGCCGCAGAAAATGAGGGGTTCGGCTATCAGACGGTCATCAACAATACGTTGCGCCACGCCTTGCTCGAAACCGCCCGCCAGCAACCTGAAGATTCGGGGCTGAGCGGGCAGTTCAAAAAAGGCATCACCGCCAGTGATCTGAAGAGTCTGGAAAGGAAGCTTTCGGCCGCGATCGGCGAAATCCGCCGCGTGCTCGAGCCGGACGTCAAACCCTAGGCCGAGACCGGCGCTATCACCCGCGCCAGGGCCTTGCGGATACCCGGCAACTCAGAGACGTGTAGGCCAAATTCACATCGCAGCACGTCGAGCAACTCATCGACCTCGGTCACCTCGCGCCGCTCACTCTCCGCGCCCATGTGATGGATAGCGAAGGAGCCATTGTTCAGCGTCTTGCGCCAGCCATCGCCAGTACGGGCGATCATCAGCCGCTGAGTGAACGGTGATTCCGGATGCGTCGAGACGTACCAGTTGCCAACGGTGTAATCGACGTCCTCCTGACGTTGCAGGTCGAACAGGTACATGGGCCGCCACTCACCGGCGACGTTGGCACGGAGCATGTAGCCATCAGCCTGTTGTTGGAGACGATAAGATTCGTGGGGGGTTGCTTGTTCGGCTTCGGTGTCGAGCAACAAGGGTGCGGTGGGGACCATGCCGCCGAATCCCACATCGGTGATGTAGCGCACGTTATCGATCGTGACCAGGCTCAAGCGATGGGTGCGCGCCGTCCAGCTGCCTTCGGGCTGATTCATCACTACGCGCCCGCTGATTGCCCGTGCGTCGAAGCCCAATTCCAACAGCAGCGCGAAGAACAAGTGATTGAGTTCGTAGCAATAACCACCGCGACCACCGAGCAGGATTTTCTCCTCAATGGACGGCAGATCGATCAACACTGGCGCGCCGGTGATGGTCGCCAGATTCTCGAAAGGAAAAACCCCGGTATGGCGTAGCTGCAACTGACGCAGCGTGTCCAGCGTCGCAGGTGGCGGCGCAGCGAAACCCAGGCGTTGCAGGTAAAGCTTCAGATTGTTCAGGCGTGGCGCGCTCATTGCTCGATCCTTAGGCAGGGAGGCCGCAGTTCACTGCGTTGCTGCTCGCCATGTATACGGATCGGGCGCACTTTTCGACAATTGATTTCGCCAATCGCCATCAGCGCTTTTTGCGCGAGCCAATGCGAATCCACGTGGGCGCATGGTCGCTGGCATGCGGCTCGTTGCGCACCCACGCGTCTACTCCGGCATCCTGCAGATACGGACTCAGCGCCGGGTTGAGCAGCAGATGATCGATGCGCAGGCCGGAATTGGTTTGCCAGTGCTGACGAAAGTAATCCCAGAACGTATAAATGCGCTCTTCGGGGTACAGATGCCGCAGCGAATCGGTCCAGCCTTGATCAAGCAGGCGTTGATAACATTCGCGGCTCTCGGGTTGCAGCAAGGCATCCTTGAGCCATGAGCGGGTGTTGTAGATGTCCATGTCGGTGGGCACAACGTTGTAATCGCCGGCCAGCACCACCGGGTGATCGCTGCTCTGCAAATCTTTCGCGTAAGTGATCAGCCGTTCGAACCATGCCAGCTTGTAATCGAATTTCGGCCCCGGCTGCGGGTTGCCGTTGGGCAGATACAGGCACCCGACCAGCACACCGTGCACCGCCGCCTCAATGTAGCGGCTGTGGGTGTCATCGGGGTCGCCCGGCAGTCCGCGCCGACTCTCGAGCGGTTGCGCATCGCGCGCCAGAATCGCCACACCGTTCCACGACGCCTGGCCCTGCCAGATCGCGCCGTAACCGGCCGCTTCCAGCTCGGCGGCGGGAAAGGCGCTGTCCACCGATTTCAACTCTTGCAGGCAGACGATGTCCGGTTGCTCGCGCTTGAGCCATTCGAGCAGATTCGGCAGCCGCGCGCGCATGCCGTTGACGTTGAAGGTGGCGATCCGCAGGTTTTTCATCGTCTGCTACTCCGGCCAGTGGGTATGCCAATAGTGACCCCGAGAGCGCCGCGCAGGTTGCATTCGATAACAGCGGTGACCTCAGGCGCGATTGCGCAGCCATTGCAGAAAGCCGCGTTTCGGCGCAACCACGGGCGTCTCCTCGGTCAGCGCTTGCGCCTTGTGCAGGCGGTAATCGAGCAAGGCCTGCATGGCGTCGTGGATGTCGTGACGGGCATCCAGACAAGGTTTCAGATAGGACTTTTCGATGCGGTACAAGGCGCAGAACGTCTTCGCCGTGAAGTCCGCCGGTAGCGCGGTGTCAGACAAAATCCCCGCTTCGCCGATCACCTCGCCCGGCCCCATGCGCCCCGACTCGAGCACGCTGCCGTGGCGCTTCAAGGTCACCGAGACCACGCCGGACTCGATAATGAACAAATGATCGCTGACCTCCCCGCCCGCCAGAATGATCTCGCCGGCGCGGAAGGTCTGCAGGTTCATGTTCTGGCTGAAGGTGTCCTTCTCTTCCTCGCGCAGGGTCGAGAAAATTGGCGAACTGTCGAGCAATGCCCGCGGGCGCGACAAGTGCGGCGCGATGCCGGTTTCATTACTCGACAGCAGATTGACCCCGGACGCCTGCAAATGCCGATACGCCAGGTCGAACAGCTGATTGCGCACGACACGCTTCTCGCCCATCGACGCAACAAAACCGCTGATCTCGTACTCCGCGCCAGCGCTGGCAGAGCTTTTCAGCGCGACGCTCGGCGCCGGGGTGTCGAGCAATTGCCGACAGCCCTGCATCGCACGCTCCAGCGCCTCGATGACCGAACTGGGCCGCGCGTGCGGGCTGACCTGCACGCTGACCGCGACGCCAAACATATTGCTTGGCCGGCTGAAGTTGATGATCTTGGCCTTGGCCGCCAGCGAGTTGGGAATCACCGCCATGCTGCCCTGGCTGGTTTGCAGACGCGTGGCGCGCCAATCGATATCGGTCACCCGACCCTCGGTACCATCGATGGAAATCCAGTCATCCAGTTGATAAGGCTTGGTGGTGTTGAGGACGATCCCCGAGAACACATCACTGAGCGTGCTCTGCAAAGCCAGGCCGACAATGATCGCCAACGCGCCAGAGGTCGCCAGCACGCCTTTGACCGGCAGATCGAGCACATAGGCCAGCGCCGCAATGATCGCGACCAGAAAAATCACCGCCCCGAGCAGATCCTGCAACAGCCGCCCGGTATGCCCGACCCGCTGCATCATCACCGCACCGATCAACACCGTCAGCGTGCGCGCGCCAAACAGCCACCAACCGATCTGCAACCCGGTCGCCGCCAGATGCAACGGCACATTCTCGGCCCACGGCGCCGGCTCCATCGGATTGAGCCCCTCGTTGAACAGCAACACGCTGAACAAGGCAAAAATCAGCACCCGCACCAACAGCTTCCACTCACTGCCACGGGAACTGATCAACCGCCACAGACCGAGGTCGAGCAGGATCAGGATAAACGCGCTAAACAGCGGATGTTCGGTCAGCAGAGACAGCATCAAACAACTCCGACGAAGGCCAATCGCGAGAAGATCGCACAGATTGGCACAGTGTAGGAGCAAATGATTTCGACGCTGTTTTGATCCTGGTCCAGCGGTGACGTCGGGAGGCTGAGTGAGGCTTGAAGTCGGCTGAAAATCAAAAGCCCCTTACCTAGCCCTCTCCCGGAGGGAGAGGGGACTGACCGAGGTGGATGCGAGAGCTAAACCGACCTGCGATACCGAGTCGAACGCAAGTTTCGAAACCAACCAAAATCGGCTCCCTCTCCAGGGGGAGAGGGCTGGGGTGAGGGGCAGCCACAATATGTACCCAAAAAAGACTCATCTCAACCCCGCATTCGCCCAAACCGCCCCGACTGAAAATCAGCAAACGCCTGATGAATCTCCGCCTCGGAATTCATCACAAACGGCCCATGCCCGACAATCGGCTCATCAATCGGCTCGCCACTGAGCAACAACACTACCGCATCGTCACCCGCCTCAAGCGACACCTCCCGCCCCGCGCGCTCGAACAGCACCAACTGCCCGACGCTTGCCGACTCGCCAGCATTGACCCGCACCGAGCCCTTCAACACCACCAACGCGGTATTGCGGCCCTCATGCAAATCAAGCGTCAGCAACCGGCCTGCGTTCAACCGTAAATCCCACACATCAATCGGGGTAAACGTGCGCGACGGGCCTTTATGCCCCTCGAACTCACCCGCAATCAAACGCAGGCTGCCAGCATTGTCCTTGAGCGCGATGCGCGGAATATCACTGTCGAGAATCGTCTGATACCCCGGCGCGGCCATCTTGTCCTTGGCCGGCAGATTGACCCAAAGCTGGACCATCTCCAGTTTGCCGCCGGTTCTGGCGAAGTTTTCCGAGTGAAACTCCTCATGCAGAATGCCCGACGCCGCCGTCATCCACTGCACATCGCCGGGGCCGATCACCCCGCCACTGCCGGTCGAATCGCGGTGCTGTACTTCGCCGTCGTAAACGATCGTCACGGTCTCGAAACCGCGATGCGGATGCTGACCCACGCCGCGCTGTTCAGTGGTCGGCGTGAATTCAGCCGGGCCGGCATGATCGAGCAGCAGAAACGGGCTGATGTGTTGGCCCAGGTTGTCGTAGGAAAACAGCGTACGCACCGGAAACCCGTCGCCGACCCAATGGCCGCGCGGGCTGGTGTAGATACCGATAAGGTTTTTCATGGGGCCTCCAATCTGGATAAAAGCATTGGATTAATCCTAAACGCATAACCAATATCGGACTAGATGGCAAAAACCGGCCTCAGCGTTCTACCTGGAGAACAATCACCGCCCATTTGAATCCGGGGTGCTGCAATCGCCAGCAGGCTGGCTCACCTGAAAGCGCAGCGCCGCTGTCAGGCTTGCAGCCGTTGCGCGAGGCCGTCCATGGCCTCACGCAACGCGTTGATCGCCTCGCTGGACAGCGCAGTTTGATCGTCACAGGCCCGTTCCAGATCGACGCAGGCCGCCACCACCCGCGCCGCGCCGACCATTTGCGCGCCGCCCTTGATGTGATGCGCCAGTTCGCGCAAGCCGGCGCGGTCGCGGTCATGCTGCAACAGCGCCAGACGTTGCCGATCCAGATACAGGCTGTTCAGCACTTCCCCGCGCAGACGTTCGATCAGATCGCGATCATTGCCGGCCATTTGCTCCAGCGCGCTCAAGTCGATCTCCAACAGCGCCGGGGCAGCAACGTGCTGCGCCGGCACGTTACAGTGGCTGGCTGAGGCCAGGGCCTGTGCCAGATCGAGCAAACGGATCGGTTTGAACAGGCAGTCGTCCATGCCCGCGGCCAGGCAGCGCACGCGTTCCTCGGCTTGCGCGTTGGCGGTAAAGCCCAGCAGCAGACACGCTGTACGCTCGGCCGAGACTTCTTCCTCACGAATCGATCGCGCCAGTTGATAACCGTTGCGCCGCGGCATGTTGCAATCGGTGATCACCACGTCGAATGCCTGTGTGCGCCAGCGCTGCAGTGCGTCGTCAGCGTTGTCGGTGTCGACCGTGCGATGGCCCAGCTCGCTCAGCTGCCAGCACAGCAGCAAACGGTTGACCGGATGATCATCGACTACCAGCACATCCAGAGAACATCCAGCGTCGAGATCCGCTACGGGAGCGGACGGGGCTTGAGCAAGCGCCGCCAGCAGCGGCAATTCGAGACTGACCTCGACCTGGGTACCTTCACCGGCCACGCTGTCCAGTCGCAGCGTGCCACCCATCATCTCGCACAGGCTGCGGCTGATCACCAGGCCCAGCCCGGACCCACTGCGCGCTGCTTGCGAATGATTGTTCGCCTGCACGAACGGGCTGAACAACCGTTGGCGATCCTGCGGGCTGATGCCCACGCCGCTGTCGTCGATCAGCACCTGCACCGCCAACCGCTCGGCCGTGGTAGCGCTCACCAGCAGACGCAGGCTGATTTCGCCTTCTTCAGTGAACTTGATGGCGTTGCTCAAAAGATTCGACAGCACCTGTTTGAAGCGTGTCGGGTCGATCAGTACGTCGACATCGCTGCCGGCATCAACTTGCAGGTGCCAAAGCAAGTGCTTCTGCCGCGCCAGCCCTTCGAAGACGCGACAGACCGAAACCACCAGCTCACGCAGGTTGGCGCGTTCGGGCGCAAGCGACAGATGCCCGGTCTCGATCCGCGCGATATCGAGAATGTCGCCGATCAGCGCCAGCAATTGTTGCCCGGCATTGGATGCCACCTGAATCGCCAGACGGTCAGTCACGCCCTCCTCCGCGCGTTTCAGGGCCAGCTCGAGCATGCCGATCAAGGCGTTCATCGGCGTGCGGATTTCATGACTCATGGTCGCCAGAAACGTGGTCTTGGCACGATTGGCATCATCGGCGGCGTCCTTGGCGTCCTGCAGCTGCTGCAGCCATTGCTGGCGGCGGCGCAACTGGCGGCGCTGCCAGACGATCCAGCCCAGCGCCAGCGCCAGCAGGAGTGCCGCCGCAGCAAAGCCGAGGAGAATCTCGTGACGATGGCGCAGCCAGTAACTTTCATCGACGACCACATCGTGGCTCCAGCGCTCCACCAGTTCGTCCATCTGTTGCGGAGCGATGCTCAACAGCGCCTTGTTCAGGATCGAATGCAACGCCGACATTTGCGGCGCAGTTGCCATCGCAATACGCGCTGGCTGATCCCCTACCGTACCGCTGATGCGCAGACGGTCACGGTAGTGCCGTGCAATCAGGAATCGCGCCACCACCAACGAGCTCACCGTGATGTCGACCTGCCCCTTGGCGATCATCGCCATGCCTTCGGCCGGGCTCGCGGTTTCGACCAGCCGTAGCTGCGGGGCGCGGGCCGACAGATAACTGCGTAACGGGTGACCGCGATAAATCGCCAGGCGTTTGCCCGCCAGGTCATCCAGATTCAGCGGCACCTGTGTGCTGCTCGCAGCGACCAGCACGAAGGGATTGTTCAAATAAGCCCGGGTAAATTGCAGCTCGGCTTCGCGCTCGCTGCTGGGCGTCACCACCGGCAACAGGTCCAGCTCGCCAGCCTTGAGCTGTTCGATCTGACGATCCAGCGACGTTCCGCGCACAATTTGAAAATTAAGCCCGCTGCGCTGGCTGATCAGACTCAGCAATTGCGCCGACAACCCGCTGAGACGGCCTGCGGCATCGAAAAACGTCAGCGGCGCGAAATCTTCGATGACGCCGACGCGCACCACCGGGTGCTGGTCCAGCCATTGCTGTTCGCTGGCGCTGAGCTGCACCCGCGATTGTTCAGCCATCTCGGCCAGACCGGCACTCCAGCGCTGTTCGATGCGCTGGCGGCGCTCCATGGGAATGGCCGCCAGCGCCTGGTCGACGATGCGTTTGAGGCGCGCATCGCTACGCAGCATGGCGAAACCGAACGCATTGGCGTCCAGGCCTGAGGGACCGGCCAATTGCAGATCGTTGCGATAATTGGTGTTGATCAGGTAATTGGCACTGATGAAGTCGCCCAGATACACGTCATCCCCGCCGAACGCCACTGCGCCGAGTGCATCCATCGCCGACGAATAACGCTGCACATGGGCTTGCGGATAGAACGCCTGGACCGTCGCCAGCGGCAGATAGTCTTCGACCATCGCGATGCGCTTGCCGGCCAGATCGGTTGCTGACGGCTCGTCGAGGCGAGTCACCAGCATCGGTTGATCTTCGGCGTAGGGTCGCGACAGGACGAAGGCCGGGTCGGCAACTTCAAAGCTATTGGAGGTGCCGAGCAGATCGAGTTCGCCGCGCTTGAGCGCGGCCATCAGTGCCTCGCGGTCGGCAAACCGGCGAACCTCGATGCGAATGCCCAGTAATTGCGCCAGCAGGTCCGCGTAATCAGCGGTCAGCCCTTCGAGTTCATGCTGGTTGCGCGTGAGCTCGAACGGCGGGTAATCGCGCCCGGAAATTCCCATGCGCAACACCGGATGCTGACGCAGCCACTGCCGATCCTGCGCGTCGAGGCGCAACTGGACATTCTCCAGGCCGGTACGGGTCAGCACCTCCAGTACCTGCGGCGCCTCACTCGCCGCGCACAGGGCTGTCAGGCTCAGCCACAGCCCGACGATCCAGCCTCCCTGGCGCATGAGGGTCGCTCAGATGACGTTGTTGCGCTTGGCGAAGTCGCACAAGTGCATCGTCGATTTGACGCAGATTTTCGTCATCACTCGGGTCTTGTAGGTGCTGACGGTCTTGTGGCTCAAGTGCATGTCCTCGGCGATCGACTTGTTGGTCTTGCCCTGTGCCAGCTTGCCCAGAATTTCCAGCTCACGATTGGAGAGCTGATTGATAAGTTGCTGTTCCGTGGCTTGCACTCCGCTCAGCACGCTGGCGTTATCCGGCAGCGCGGCGAAATAGGTGTAGCCGGACATCAATGCTTGAACCGCTTTGTGCAGATGCTCCAGTTGATTGGTCTTGGTGACATAGCCCATCGCCCCGGCGCGCAGGCAGCGTTCCTGGTAGAACAACGGATCGTGGGTGCTGAACACCAGCACCCGGCACTCCAGATCATTGGCCTTGATCCGCGCCAGTACTTCGAGCCCGCCGAGCGCTGGCAGGTTGATATCGAGGATCATCAGGTGTGGCTGATGTTCACGAACGAGGGCGAGTACCTCGTTGCCCTGAGAGGCCTCGAAAATCTGTTTGAACCCTTCCGCTTGCAACACGATCCGGATGGCGGCGCGCACCACCGGATGATCGTCAACGATCAGCGCTGACTTCATGGGCTTCATTGCCACTCCCACTGCAAAGTCTGACGAACAGCCCACCGCTATGGACCGATCCGGACCCAGTGGCTGCGCAGCGACTGTTGCACGGAACGATGGGCAAATCACCTGTCAGGTCTGACAGTTGCGCGTTTTGAATTTTCATGCATGAGCGGCGCTGCGCAAAGCCGCGAATGGGGCAGGATCCGCCCCGCGGCGACGGGCTGGCGCATCGACCAGCGCCATCATCTGGCTGATTGCCGGCAGGCCCGGCAGCGCCAGAGGACTTATCTGCACATTGTCCTGAGCGAAACCGGCAACCGATTGCAAGGGTGCCGTCCGCTCGTTGTAGATCAGTGCCTGACGCACCTGCGGGTTATCGAGGAAAAACCCCAGCAGGTCGAGCGAACCGGCCGCCAGATCGGCATTGATGACCACCGCATCGAACGGCTCGCAGCCGTAATCGACCAGCGTCAACAGCTCGGCGAGGCTTTGCGCCGGGGCCACGCGGTAATAATCGAGACGGTTGAACAGGCGCTCGATTTTCATCCGGTGAAAATGTTGTGCATCGGCGATCAGGATTCGCAGGGCTTTGTTGATCATGGTCATTTTCCCGCTGTGAGGGTTTCTGGGTGGGGCAAGACTACGCAATGCCCCGTGAAGGGCTCTGTAGGACTATTCCTAAAAAACAGGTCATTCATCCGAGGCTGGCCGGGCCCGGCGCTGTTGCAGCCACACCAGCAAATCGGCTCCAGCCATTGGCCGCGCGTACCAGTAGCCTTGGCCCTGCGTGCAGCCCAGGGTCAACAGTTCGCGGCGTTGGGCATCGGTTTCGATGCCCTCGATGACCACGCTCATGCCCAGGGTCTCGCCCAGCGCCAGAGTGCTGCTGATGGCGGCCCGGCACCGCGGTTCGTGGGCAAGGTTGCGGACGAAATCAGCATCGAGCTTGATCTCGTTGAAGGGCAACTGACACAAACGCTGCAAGGAGGAAAACCCGGCACCGAAGTCATCGATCGATAACCGGCAGCCCATCATGCGCAGGCGCACCAGGCTTTCGAGACTGGTGGCCGGGGCTTCGAGCAAACCGCTTTCGGTCAGTTCGAACGTGACTCCCGCGCCGCAGGCACCCTGCCCGGCCAGCAGGGTTTTGAGGCTGCAAGTCAGCTCGGCATTGGCCAGTTGCACCGCCTGCAGATTGAACGCCATGTTCAACACGAAGCCTTGCTCACGAGCCCTGCGCTGCACAGCCAAGGCCTGTTCAACCTGGGCGAACAGCAACTCGTCGAGCAGGCCGCAGCGCTCAAGCACCGGCATGAACAGCGCCGGAGACAGGATTCCGCGTGTCGGGTGCAACCAGCGACACAACACTTCAACGCCACAGATCTCACCACTGCGCAGGTTGAACTTGGGCTGATACCAGGCGTGCAACTGCTGACTGGCCAGTGCCTGGCGCACCGCGGACTCGCTGGCCAGCGCCGGTGCAGCCGCAACGCGCACAAGCGCGGCAGGCCGGTCGAGGGACTTGTGCAACAGGTCCGCAAGAACGTCCTGATGCAGCGGTTTACCCACATCGCCGAGCAGATCCAGGCCGAGCAGCGCTACCATCTGCTGCACCGCCCGGCGCAGATCCACCGACAAGGAGCTGCTGATGATCACCGATCTGACCTGCCCCGAAGCGCCGACCCGCTGCAGAAACTCCAGACCGTCCATGCCCTCCATCTGCAAGTCGCACAGGGCGACATCGACGGTGCCGACCGTGTCGAGCACCGTCAGCGCCTGAGCGCCGTCACTCGCCTCGAAAACCTCGCGGCAGCCTAGCCCGCGCAGCATGTTGACCGCGACGGAACGCTGGAACGGATGATCTTCGAGCACCAGAACCCGCAGTGGCAGTTCGGGCACGGCCGTCATCGGCTTGTCAGTGAACATCTCGGACACCTCGGGAAATCGCTTGACCATTGAGCTGCTCCAACAGAGGTACGAGGGTTTGGCGATCCGGTGTATGGATCAGGCTCAACTGCCGTCGCTGATTGGCGTAGATCGATTCGGCACAGGACCGACCGCGTCGTGCGTCGTAGATCACGCCATGGCGGATCTGCGAATTGCTGACAAAAAAGCGCACCGGATCGATGCCCGCTGCCGCCAGCAATTGGCCGTTGATCAACAACAGATCGAAATGCTCGAAGGGCTCGCACGAGTAATGGGTCATGCCCAGCAGTTCGCGGAACGACCGCACCGGTGTCGGCGCACGGTAGCCCAGCTCTTTGAGACATTGGCCGACGCTGAACTGCAGCGCGGGCTGCTCTTCAGCAATCAGGATTCGCCAGCGTTTGTAGGTCATTGAGATCAGCTGTCAGAAGAAAAATTACCGCGCTAGCGCGAGAGCCTCACACTAGGCAAAAGAGTCGCCGGAGCATGTAGGACAAATCTGAAAAGACACCCGGAATACTCCGAGGGCTTTTCAGCAATTCGCCACATCGACAGGGACCGATGTGGCTGCCGTGCCGCTACCAGAGGTAGCGATAACCGACGCTCACGCCGAACGGCTGTTCGATGCCATCACCCTTGGCGTACTCGGCATCCAGCGAGAGCTTGCTGCGCTCACTGAGCTGCAACACGGCGCCGAAACCCAGTTCCACACGGTTACCGGGCAATTCGGTATCGAAGCGGTTGCCGTTGACGCTGACCTTGCTGCGGCCTTTGTGCTCGGTGATGTACGACGCTTTTGCGTACGGCTGGGCCTGCATGCCGTTGCCCAGCGTGAGGCTGCGGCCGAACATCGCGCCGACGCGGCTCTGCAGCGAGTCGAGGTCATCGGTCTTGACGCGCAGCCCGTTGCTGGCGGTGTAGCTCGCGCCCTCGGTGCGGGTCGCCGTCAGTTGCGCTTGCGGCTCGACGAACCAGCCATCGCGCAATTTGATGCGCTTGCCGACTTCAACATTCACACCGATGCCGTTGCTGTTGTAAGAACTTTTCACCGCCTGACCGAGATTGGTCGGCGTCTTGATCTCGTTGTCGAAACGGCTGTGCTTCAACACGCTGTCGACATACACACCGTTGTCGTTGAGCCAGGTGGCATAGACACCGAGCATGCGGCTCTCGATGTTGCCGCTGGCGCCCTCGCCAAAGTCCAGCTCGGAGCGGGCAGTGCCGAACATGCCACCGACATAGAGCTTGCCGCCGTCCACCGCGAACGCCTTGTCGGCACCGATTTCCACGCCGCTGATGTCCTGGGCGTAGGCACGGCTGGAGCGTTCGCTGACTTCAAGGCGTTTGCCGATGGCCCGGCTCCAGATTCCGCCGTCATCCTCGCCCATGCGCAGTTCGCCGAGGCGCTGCACCAGTGCGTCCATTTGCGCGCCCCACAGGCTGGCGCCAGCGGTGTGCGCGGCGATGGCGGCGTTGGCGCCCTTGGACAAGTGCGCCGGTGCCGGATCGAGCGGCCTTGATGGGGTGACCGGGTCCAGCGGTTTCAGCGGTTCGGCGGGCGTCGCCGGATTTACCGGCGTGACCGGTACTACCGGAGTGCCCGAATCGACAGGCGCCTGCAGATCTGGCGGTGTAACGGGCGCTACGGGTGTAACAGGTGAAACAGGCGCTACTGGCACTACCGGCTCTGGCACAACCGCCCCCGCGCTGGCCAGCACCCAGTCGTCCCCCTGCTGCTGCAAGGTGTAACGAAACGCACCGGCATCGACATGCCCACCGTACAGGCCGAACTTCGCGTTGCCGCCATGGGTGTCAACCAGCAGCAAACGCCCGTCCGCATCGGCCGGTTCATGCCCGGAGTCAGCGACGATCAAGGTGTGATCACCGTTGGCCTGACCGGCGCCCTGCACCACCAGCAGATCGTGCTGCTGACTGGCGATGTCGGTGTTCATCAACACGCTGCCGCTGCCGGACAGCGCATTGACCGTAAACGTCTTGAAGCTGCCATCCAGGCTGGGGGCGAAGGCCAGACGACCGCCGTCAAGACGCAACGAATCCACGGTTTTCACGCCGTTCTCCATGATGTTGACGGTACCGCCCGCCTCGGCCACCAGACCATTGGCCTGTGCACCCGTGTACAAATCGACGCGTCCGCCCTGGCTGACGGTGCTGTTGTTGGCTGTGCCAAGGCCATACACGCTCTGCACACCGCCCTCGATATGGGTATCGGTGGCGACTGCTCCACCGAACCGGGTAACCGTCAAACGCTGTTCACCACCGCTGAGCACCCGGGAGTTGTCGGCAATGCCCAGATCGGTGACCACTTGCACGCCGCCCGCATTGATCAGTGTGTCCACGGCGCGGCCGGATAACTGCACAGTCTGCACGGCATCGCGATTGATCACCGTGCGGTTGGCGACGCTCTTGGTGGTCTGCACGGTTTGCGTACCACCGTTCAACACCGTGTCGTTGGCCGTGCCGTTGATCGACACCCGTTGCGAGCCACCCGCTTCGACGATCGAGCGGTTCGACGTACCGCTTTGCACCACTTGACGGCCCATGACCGTGGCATCGTTCGACACGCCGCCGAAAAACACCGCTTGAGTGCCACTGACTTCGATCGAGGTGTGGTTGGCGGTGCCTTGGGCACCAATATTCTGCTGGGCACCCGACACGCTTTCGCCATTGACCACAGCGCCCTTCTCGACCAGAACGGTAAAGGCCTGCGCCTGCATCGGCAGGCACATGACGATGGCCAGTGCCAGGGGGACAGGCTCAGTGCTGGGTGGCGTGTGGCAGAGACAGTTTTCATGGCGCGTACCTCAGTGATGAGGTAGCGAATTTAGAGATCGGGGAGGAAAAAAGAGCAGGAAATTTCCTTATTTTTGTAGGAAATTTCCTGCTCAAAACACACTCATTGCATTACACGCGTCCTGTCTCAGCGACGCAGGCCCACCGCCTCGGCACCGTTGGACACAATCACCTCGACCCGGCGATTGTGCTGGCGGCCGGCCGCGCTGCCGTTGTCGGCAACGGCGTATTCTTCGCCATAACCCTGGGTCAGGATGCGCTGGCGATCGACGCCCAGTTGCGTCAAAGCCGTCGCCACCGACGCCGCGCGACGCTCGGACAGCCGCTGATTGGCCTGTTCGCTGCCCACGTCATCGGTGAAGCCTTCGACGCGCACCTTGCGCTCGAGGTTGTTGTTGAGGAAGTCGGCCAGTTGCTGGAACTGCCGCTGGCTGCCGTACTTCAAGTCGGCTTTACCGGTGTCGAACAGCACGTCGCCAAATGTCACCACCTGACCACGATCGGTCGGTTTGGCCTTCAGCGCTTGCAGCGCTTTCAACTGCTGGGTACGCACATCCAGTTGCACCTGGGTGCGCTCGGCATCGATTTTCTTCAGCCCGGCTTCCGCCTGGCGACCAGCGATGGTCTGTTCGGCGAGGGCAATCTTCTGGCTGGCCAGGTACGCCAACTGGTCGATCTGCGGGGCTTTGCGATCTTGCAGCGAAGCCTGATCAGCGGCGTTCAGCGCGGTGAACGCCGACTTGGTTTCAATCGCCGCCAGGGTGTTGGATTCCGGCTTGTTTTGCAGCGCGGAAAATTGCGCGCGCGCCTGCAACAACTGCGGATTTTCTGGCGGGGTGGCGCAACCGGCAAGCATCACGGCGAACAGGCCGGCGACCGGCAACAGTTTGAAATTAGGCATGGACGTGTCCTTATTGAGCGGCGGCGGGCGGATTGAAACCGGTGACCGGGTCTTGCAGCATTTCCTGCTTGAGCACCTGGATGCCGCTGCGGGCGTCGGTCAATTGCTTCTGCCATTTCACTGCGCGGGATTTGCGCTCGGCGAGGTTGGCATCGGCCTCGATCTGCTCGGCCAGCAGCCTGGCCTGCGGGTACTGTTTCTCGCCGAGGGCGCGCTCCATCTGGAACATCTTGTCCTGCGCCGACTTCATTTCCAGCGGCGCGTATTGCGTCGCCTCGGCCGAGACCGCGCGGTTGACCGCATCCTTGGCCAGTGTGATCTGCTGCTCCGGGATCGGCGCGCTGGCACAGGCGCTCAACGCCGCCGCGACGGCCAGTCCACTGACGGCCAGGCGTACACGGGAAGACATACGGGGAAGGGTCATCAACAACTCCAAACGTTAACTGAACAAGTGAGCCCGGCGTGACGCCGGGACACCTGCACGTTAGCGATAGAGCGTGAGTGGCGAATGTAGGAAAATTCGCAAGATTGCAGGCAAACGGGCAAAAAAACGGGTTTACGCCAAGCGCTCGTCCAGTTGCTCGGACAAATGCTCCATCGCCTGCTGCAAGGTATCGACAGCTTCGGTCAGCAATTGCGTGTCCAGGCCTTCACTGGCGCGTTCCAGCGCCTCACAAGCCTGTATCAGCGACTGCGCCTTGATGATCCGCGCGCCGCCCTTGACCCGGTGCGCGAGGTCGGAAAGACCAGGAATGTCATGCTCGCTGAACAGCCGCAGCAGTTTGGCCATGTCCTGCGCGTTGCTGGTGGCCAGATCGCCCAACAGGCTCTTGATCGATTCCTCGTCGCCGCGCGTCAACTGCTCGAGACTGCCCAGATCGAGGTCACCCGACGCAGGCTCGGTGTCTGACATCGCGGCCGCTGCCGGCTGCTGCGCAACGATACCGACCAGACGCAGATTGAGGTCCTTGAGACTGATCGGTTTGAACAGACAATCGTCCATCCCGGCTTCGGCACAACGTTGCTTTTCCTCGGGCAGCGCGTTGGCGGTAAAGCCCAGCACCAGACTGCGTGGCAGGCCGCGCGCCGCTTCTTCATCACGGATCGCGCGCGCCAGTTGGTAGCCGTTCATGATCGGCATGTTGCAATCGGTGATGACCACGTCAAACAGCTGATTGCGCCAGGCGCGCAAGCCGTGGGCGCCGTCCTCCGCGTCGACGACCCGATGGCCCAGATAATTCAGTTGCTGCGTGAGCAACAAGCGGTTGGCCGGGTAATCGTCGATCACCAGAATGTTCAGGCTGTGCTGGCTGTTCACCGGTTCGAGTTCTTCGACCGGCGCAGCCACCAGCGGCTCAAGGGTCGGCAGATTCAGGCGCACTTCGATCTGCGTGCCCTGCCCCAGTTCGCTGGACAAGGTCAGGCTGCCGCCCATCATTTCGCACAAGGTACGACTGATCACCAGGCCCAGCCCGGAACCGCTGCGCGCCGACTGGCCATGGTTGCCGGCCTGAGCGAACGGGCTGAACAACAGCGCCTGGTCCTCAGCGGAAATCCCGCGACCGCTGTCCTTGACCCGCAAGCACAGGCTCAGGCGTTCGTCGCTGTCGATATCGACCTGCAGGCTCAACTGCACCTGACCGGCGTCGGTGAACTTGATCGCATTGCTCAGCAGATTCGACAGCACCTGCTTGAAACGCAGCGGATCGATCAGTACGTCGACATTGCTCAAAGCGTCCACATCCAGTTGCAGACGCAGCTGTTTCTGCCGCGCCAGCCCTTCGAAAATCCGCACCACCGATTCCACCAGCTCGCGCAGGTTGGCCCGTTGCGGCGCCAGCGACAGGCGCCCGGATTCGATGCGCGCGATGTCGAGAATGTCGCCGATCAAGTCGAGCAAGCCGCGCGCGGCGCCCGAGGCCACTTCGATGGCAAAACGATCGGTCACGCCTTGATCGGCCTTTTTCATGGCCAGCTCAAGCATGCCGATGATGGCGTTCATCGGCGTGCGGATTTCGTGGCTCATTGAAGCGAGGAACGTGGTCTTGGCGCGGTTGGCGTCGTCGGCGCTGTCCTTGGCGATCTGCAGTTCCTGCAATAAATGCTGGCGTTCGCTGACGTCGATCCAGCCGGCGATCATGCCGTTGACCGCGCCATCGCTGCCGCGGTACGGGAGCATCCAGTGATAGATCGTCAGCTGCCTGCCGTCGGCCAGGGTCAGACTGCGGTCCTGGATGCTCGGCTGCCCGTCGGCCATCACGCGCAGGTAATCGTCGTGATAGGCCTGAGCCTGCGGTGCATCGCTCAGCACGCCCTGGGTCACGGTTTTGCCGATCACCGCGTCACGCTCGGTGCCAAACACTTGCAAATAGCCGCTGTTGCAAATCACCAGACGGCCTTCACGGTCGCGCACATAAATCGGGTGCGGCGTGCCGTCGATCAGCACGCGCATGAATTCCATCTGGTCGTTCAAGGCCATTTCCGCCTGACGACGCTTGCGCATCAGCAGGCGCAGATAGGCGATCCAGCCAAACGCCAGCAGCAGCAACACACCGGCAATCACGAAGCCTTGAATGATCATGCCGCGGTTGCGCAGCCAGTAACTGTCATCGACCACCACTTCGCTGCGCCAGCGGTTGGTCAGTTCGTCCATTTCTTCCGGGCTGATGCTCAGCAGCGCCTTGTCGAGAATCGAGTACAACTCGAGCGCGCCGCGATTGGTCGCCAGGGCGATGCGTGCCGGTTGGGTGCCGACCGTACTGGAGATCTGCAAGGTCTCGCGGTACTGGCGCGAAATCATGTAACGCGCGCTGATCAGCGAGTTGATCGCACCGTCGACCTTGCCCTCGGCGACCATCTGCATGGCATCCGCGGCATTGTTGGCCGGCACCAATTGAATATTCGGAAACTGCTCGACCAGGTATTCACGCAAAACGTTACCGGTGATCAGCGCCAGACGCTCGCCGGCCATCTGATCGAGCGTTTGCGGTTCGCCATCGCGGCGGCTGACCAGCACAAACGGGTTGATCAGGTACGGGCGGGTAAAACGCAGCTCGCCTTCGCGCTCGCTGCTCGGCGTGAACGCCGCGAGCATGTCGGCCTTGCCGCTGCTGACTTGCCTGATCAGATCGGCCACCGAATCGACGCGTTGCATGTCGAATTGCAGACCGGTGCGCAGGCTGATCTTGGCCAGTACATCGGCACTGATGCCGCGAAACTTGCCGGCCTCGTCAACGAAGGTCAGCGGCAGGAAATTCTCGTTGATCGCCACTTTGATCCGCGGATGGCGGTCCAGCCACTGCTGTTCCTTGATACTGAAATGCAGCACGTGCTGCCCCGGAATCGCCACGCCGCCAACGCTCCAGCGGCGGCGAATGCTCATGCGCTCCTCGACGGGAATGACCGTCAGCGCCGCATCGACCACGCGCAACAACTGTTCGTTGTCACGCTTGACCGCAAAGCTGAACGGCTGGGTTTCCATGCGCGAAAAGTCGCTGAGCTGGACGTTGTTGAGGTAATTCTTCTTGATCAGGTAATTGGAACTGAGCAAATCGCCCAGATAGACGTCCGCCTGGCCGAACGCCACCGCACCGATAGCGGCCAGTGTCGACGGATACAGCTGCACATCGGCCTTGGGATAAAACGCCTTGACCGTCGCCGGTGGCAGATAGTGATAGAGCATCGCCACGCGTTTGCCGGCGAGGTCTTGCGGCAGGTTGTGGCTTTCGTCGATGCGCGTGACCAGGCTCGGATTGTCGTCGGCGTACGGCAAGGAGATTGCCAGCTCCGGATCGGCGGCCTCGAAACCGTTGGCGGTGCCGATCAGATCGATCTCGCCGTTCTTCAAGGCCGCCAACAGATCGCCACGCGACGCATAGCGCCGCACCTCGACGTTGACCCGCAATAATTGCCCGATCAACTGAGCATAATCGGCGCTCATGCCCTCATATTCGTTGCCGTTACCGGTAATCGCGAACGGCGAATAGTCCGGGCTGCTGTCGCCGAGCAACAGCGTGCCCTTGCGACGCAGCCAGCGCCAGTCCGGCTCGTCCAGCGACACCGCGTATTCGCCGACGTCAGAGCGGCCGAGCACTTTCAGCGTGTCCGGGGCCACTGCCGGCGCCGCGTGTGCCATCCCCACCACGCTGAACAGCAGCACAGCGGCCACGCAGCTTCTGAAGAAAGTCATCATCTACAGCAGGTTGTTGCGCTTGGCAAAATCAGCGAGGTACACCACCGACTTGACGTTGAGTTTCTCGATCAGCCGCGTCTTGTAGGTGCTGACGGTCTTGTTGCTCAATAGCATCGCTTCGCCGATCTCCTTGTTGCTCAGGCCTTTGGCCAACTGCTGGAGGATGGTCAGTTCACGGTCGGACAGGCTCTGGATCAGTTCCAGATCGGTGGCCTGGGCATCGCTGCGACGCACCGAACTGCTGGCCAGGTTGGGAAAAAAGGTATAGCCGTCGATGACCACCTTGATCGCCTTGACCAGTTCGTCCAGGTCGTTGGTCTTGGAGATGTACCCCGCCGCCCCTGCTTTCATGCAGCGCATCGAATAGAACTGCGCCGACTGCGAGGTCAGCACAAGAATCTTGCAGTGCAGGTTCAGCGCGCTGATTCGCGAAATCACTTCCAGGCCATCGAGCTTGGGCATGGCGATGTCGAGAATGATCAGGTCTGGATTGTGCTCGCGGGCCTGCTGGACCGCGTCGGCGCCGTTATCCGCCTCGGCGACGACTTCGAAGTTTTCCTGCTTCAACAGCATTTTGACGGCAGAGCGGATGAACGGATGGTCGTCCACGATGATCGCTTTAAGCATAAAAACTCCTGTAAGACACGTCGATGTGCAGCATCGGCAACACCAGGCACAGCGATTGAACAGCAACCCAGACGATCCGCGTGTCGAAAATACACGAGCGCCACTGGAGTGTAGGAAATTTCTTGGACAACACTTAAAAAATGTACAAGATCAGCACAACACCTAGGGCGCTTCGAGCCATTTGAGCAGGTCATGCCCGTTCATCGGCCGCGCCAGGTAATACCCCTGACCCATCTCGCATTCCAGCGCCAGCAAACGCTCGAGCACCTTCGGCCCGCTGACACCTTCGATCACCAGGTCCATGCCCAATGACCGTGCCATGACCCGAGTACTGGCGACCATTGCGCGGTTACGCTGGCGGTCGAGGTTCTGCACGAAGCGTCCGTCGAGTTTGATCTGGGTAAACGGCAACTGGCACAGCAGTTTCAACGAGGAAAAACCCACGCCGAAGTCATCGACCGCCAAGCCGCAGCCCAGCAGGCGCAAGCGCAGCAGGTTTTCCTGGAGCCCGCAGGGGCAGTCGAGCAAACCGTTTTCCGCCACTTCGAACATCAGCACCGAGCCCTTGAAAGCATGCTGCTCGAGCGTCTGCTTGATGTGCTCGACCAAGGCGCAGTCGTTGAGTTGGGATGCGTGCAGGTTGAATGACAGCTCCAGCGCAATGCCGCGCCGGCGCAGAATGCCCAGCAGGCTCAAGCCCTGTTCGAGCAGGTGTTTGAACATCTGGTCGATCAGGTCGTAGGCCAGCACCGCCGCGAGAAAATCGCAGGGCAACAGCGTGCCACGGGCCGGATGCTCCCAGCGCACCAGGGCCTCGACACCGCTGACCTCGCCACTGTGCAGTTTGAATTGCGGCTGGAACCAGGCGCGGAACTCACCCAGGGCGAGGCCACGACGCACTTCGTCCTCGCTGGGCAACGTTGTGTTCAACGGCTCCAGGGCAGGCACCGCGCGGCCACGGCTGTAGCGCTGCAACAGCCGGTACAGCGCGCGCAGCTGAATCGGCCGGTTGAGCACGCCGAGCAACTGCAACCCCGCCAGCGAGGCCATCTGCCCCAGGGTGCGGCTCAGTTCCGGCGGCAACTCGCTGCACAGCACCACGGCGCGCACCATGCCGCTGTGGCTGGCCAGGCGCAGGAACTCCAGGCAATCGAGGCCGCGATCGGTCAGGTCGCAAAGAACGATATCGACCCCGCCCTGCAGGTGCATCTGCACCATCGCCTGTTCAGCGTCCGGTGCGTGCAGCACATCGGGCACGCTCAGGCGATGCAGCATCCTGACCAGCACGTTGCGGGTAAATTCATGATTTTCCAGCACCAGAATTCGTGGAGAGGCCATTGTCCTGTCATCACTCAATCGACCCGAGGAACGGGATATTGGCCTGCAACGGCCGGGATGAACGAAGGACTTATCCTGCGTCCGTGTAGGAAATTTCCCAGCGAGAGCCACCGTCAGTAGTACACGATCTGCACCACCATGATCGCCTCGAACCGGCCGACCTGGGGATCGCCGAGCGATACCAGCGAAGCGCTGAACGGCACGTCGATATGGCTGACGTCCGCGGGAAAATTCGCCAGCGCAAACGGCTCGTTGACCTGCACCAGGTTATTGCGCGCGTCGCGTACCTGAATGCCGAACTGGCTGTCCGCCGCCGGCAGAATGTTGTACAGGCCCTGCTGATTGGCGGTGACCAGCGTCGCGCCGATGTTGATGGCGCTGCTGCATTTCTTCTCCAGCGCGAGGCTGAAGGGTTTGCTCGGATTGGGCGGGGAAAACCCGGTGGGGGTTTTCTGCACCACGCCGAAATCGACAATGCCCGGCTCAGGCGTGACCGTGACGTCGACCGTACAGGCGGTGCCGACGATGTTCTGCAAGCCGCTCAAGCGAAAGCGAAAGTTGCCGTCCGGGTTGCTCGGCCCGCCGTTGAGGCCGTAAAGGCCGTCGAACTGGAACACATCGTAAGTGTCTTGTGACGGGCGCTGCAGCGGCAGCAAACCGCGTTTGCGGATCACCACCTGAAAGGCAATGGTCGGGGTCACCGTTGAACACTTGCGCATGTCCTCGGCATTCTGGGCATTCGGGCAACCGGGCGACGTGAATCCGCTGTTCACGCCCTGCGTCGGGTTGGAACTCCAATCGCCGTCCCACGCCGTTACACCGCGATAGACCAGGCCGAATTCGATGCCCCATGGCGTCGCATTGAGCCCGGCCGGGTTGCCGTAAAAGTAGATCGGATCGTCCTCGGCACGGTGCTGGTCGAACTTCTTCCAGCACTCGGCCGTAACCACGTGAGTTTTCGAGCGCCAGATGATCGTGCCGTCCGGCACCGTATCGGGCACCGACACCGGACCAATGTATTCGCTCAGGCTGTCGCTGCCGTCCATGGCTTTGCAGATCATCGCCGAAGCGAACTGCGACACCGTCAGCAGGCTCGCCGCGAGGATGAGGCGGCTCAGCGCGCGCCACGGCTTCATGGCTTGACGCCCTGGCACAGGTTCGCCACGCAACTGAACAAGGTGTCGGTCTGGCCGCCAAAATCATTCATGTTCGACACCCGCAACGTGGTGAATGCGGTGGTGCTCAAGGCGATCCGGGCGCTGCCGCGCGGGGCGATCATCACCGTATCGATCGGCATTTTGGTTTTTTCCGGGCCGGTGAGCAGACCCACCACGGTGATGTGAAACGGCGTCGGGTTATCGACGATCAGCTGTTTCGCCGCCGGGTCGATTTTCAACTTCAAGCCCAGGGCAAAGTCCTCGCCGCGTTCGCGTTTCACCGCGGCCGGGCGGTAGAACAATTTGATTTTCGACTGCAGGGCAATCTGCATCGAATTGACCGCCTGGGTTTTTGGCGGGATCTCGCGGATGTTCAGGTAGAACACCGATTCGCGATCAGTCGGCAGCGCCAGCTCGGGCAATTTGACGATGCGCAGCACGCTGCTTTCATTCGGTTCGATGCGCTGCAACGGCGGCAAGACCATGAATGGCGAGGTGACTTTCACGCCGCTTTCGTTTTCGATCCACGACTGCACAATGAACGGCAACTGCGGATTCTTGTTGCTGACCGTGACGCTGACCGAGGGCGCGCTCTCTTCGAACACCACGCGGGTGCGATCCGGCACCACGGCGGCGCTGGCCAGGAGCGGCAGGCACAGGCTGCCTGCGAGTAACAGACGTTGAGCAATAGACAAAGTTGAACGGTACATGCGGACTCCGGATTCGAGGAATGAGGCGATTACAGACACTGAGCGGGCGTGGCGACGTTGGTCAGCACGTCCTGCTCAGGGAGTTTGGCCAGACTGCATTGGCCGGCGTCATCCCAACGCGCTACCAGTTCAGCCCCTGCCTTGATGCCCAACAGATAAGTGACGCCCGCCTCGCCGACGATGCCCACCTCCTTGTTGGTGTTCTTGTCCTGCACCGACGCGCCGAACGGCACCGGTTTACCGTCGCGGCGGCTCAACACGACGAACGCGTTGTAGCCCTGCCCCGTGGCGAAATTCACATAACCGATCGCGCCCTCGGTCAGCGCCAGACGCTGGATCGGGTTGGAGACTTCGGTGTTGAGCGGCAGCTTTTCGACATTGACCCGCGCTTCGTACGCCTGAAACGACGGCAAGCCATCCATGACTGCGTAACCGTCGCGGTTGGTGCGGGTCTGGCCGCTGAAGGCCACGTCCGGCACGCCGTCGGTAGACACCAGCAGGCGCGTGTCGCCGTTGCTGCCGTTGCCGTGAGCCGAGACGCCATAACGGGTGGCGACCAGCGAACTGTCGAGTTCACCGGTCAGCGAGCGATAAGTGCTGCCATCAGTGGACGCCGAGGCGTTGGCGCGGTAGCTCGACGCACGTTTACCGACATAGGCGTTGACGTAGCGGTTGTCGCCGACGCCGCCGTACACCTGATAATTCATGCCTTCGCCATCGTCATGGCTGTAACCGACACTGCCCGACGAGCCGCCCGAGGCCGAGCGCTGCACGTTGCTTGAAAGCATCGAGTTGCCGCCCAGCGGCACGGTGACGCCGAGGTAGATCTGCGAGTCGTTCTGCCGGCTGTTCTGGGTCTGGTAGGCGGATACGTTGACGTTGATATTCTTGACGTTGCCCAGCGAAAAGCTGCGCGCCACGGTCAGGCCGAAACGATCAGCGGCCGGCGCGTCCCAATAGGTCGAGTGGTCGTAGGAAAAACTCGTCGACAGCCAGGAGAAATGCTTGGCCACCGTCACCGAATAGCGTTGCTTGCCCGAGTTCAGCGCGTAGGAATCGGCGTCACCGGCAAACTGCGAAAAGTTGGTGAAGGTCTTGTCGGAAAAGCGATAGCCCAAAAAGCGCAGGTCAGTGCCAATCGCATCGAAGCGCTTGGAATAGTTGATCCGGTAGGAATTGCCGACCACGGTTTTATCGCTCCAGCGCAATTTGGCGCGGGAGCTGGTGACGTCGCCCGAGAGCGCGCCGAACACGCCGAGGTCCTTGCCGATCCCGAACGCATTCGACTGGTAACCCGAGGCGGCGAGCAGACCACCGTACAGCGTCCAGTCACGGGCCAGACCGTAAGCGGCTTCCGAAGCGATGAACTGCGGCTCGGTGCCGCCATTGCCAGTCAGACGCGGCTGGCCGGCGGAGACCTTGTAACGCAACTCGCCTTCGCGCGACAGGAACGGCACGGCGGCGGTGGCGACGGTGAAGGTTTGCTCGGTGCCGTCCTCTTCACGCACGGTCACGTCCAGCGTGCCCTGCACGCTGCTGTTGAGGTCCTGCAGGCTGAACGCGCCGGGCGTCACCGTGGTCGAGTACAACACACGGCCCTGCTGCGACACGGTGACCGTGGCGTTGGTGCGCGCCACACCGCTGATCAGCGGCGCGTAACCGCGCAGGTTCGGCGGCAACATGCGGTCATCGCTGCTCAGGGGTCGCGCCGCGCAGAGCGAACGTATCGAACACGTCGGAGTTCAGGTAATCCTCACCGACCGACAGCTTCGAGCGGATCGAAGGCAATGCACGATAGGCGTACAAGCGGTTCAACTGGAACGCCTCGCCGTGCAGATTCTGGCTCTGGCTGCCCGATTCCTGACGCGCCTGATAATCGGCGCGGATGCGCCAGGCATCGAGGTTGACGCCGGCCGTGCCATAACTTTGCAGCGAGCGCGAGTCACCGGAGGGGCCGTTGGTTTCACGGTTGTTGGCGATCACCCGATAATCGAGCAACGCACCATTGAGCCCGTCGCTCCAGGCGGCAGGCGGAATATAGTTGGGGTCGTCGTATTCGAACGTCGCCTGCGGCAGGCTGATCGACAAGCGCCCGAGGTTTTTCAGGTATTTGATCGCGGCGTTATCGATGCCGCGCAGGTCCACGCATTGCCCGTCCGCCAGGCGCGGCAGGCTTTTCATCAATGGCGGTTTGAGACCGAAGGTGGCGACCAGCTCTTCGGGCAGACAGGCGAAACTTTCGTCAGCCTTGTCGCCGGCCATGAACTCAATCGTGCGCGAACCGAAATAACGCTGATTCACGCTGATATCGAGCAAGTAACGGCCCGGCACGGTGTATTGCGCATGGGCAAACTGTCCGAGGCTGATATCGTCGTTTTTATCGATATTCAGAAACTCCGAATTGAACTCCACAGCGCTTGAATAGCGCGCACAGGAGAGCAACACGCAGGACACGAAAAGTGTTCGGCCGTACACGGGAATGAGCCTTTATCAGAACTTTGACGGAAAAGAAAAAAGGGGCTTTCACCCCTTTTTCTTACAACCCGCGAGGGCGGCGGATCAGTTGTAGGCCACGGTGAAGTTGGCCACGCTGTCGGCTTCACCGGTGGTGACGGTGGCCGCGGTAGCTTCGTACATGGCGGCGAAGGTCACGGTGTTGTTGCCGTCCTGCAGCACAACCGGCGCGACTTGCTCCTTGCCGTTGTCGAGCATTTCGCCGGCGCTGGCCTGCAGACGGATGCCGACGTTCTGCGCCAGACCGGTAGTGGCGAACAACGCTGGAACGGCTGGATCCTGCACACCGCTGAAGGTGAAACGGGCGTTCTTCTGGGTGGTGGTGTCACAGTCGGTCAGGACGATGTCGAACTTGACCGGCGTCGAGCGGCTGCCGATGGCGGTGAACTGGTTCGACGGCACCTGACCCAGGGAAACGGTCTGGTCCAGCGAGTTGGCGTCGATACCGCAGGCGCCGGAAACGATTTCACCGATGAAACGCACAGTGCCCGGGTTGCCGGTAGCCGGCGTCGCCGCGTTGGCGAAAGAAGCAAGACCCATGACAACGGTAGCGGCGGTAACAGCGACGAGCTTTTTCATGTTTTACATCTCTTGGGATAGTTATGTGTTCGGCCCAGCGGCCGGGCATTCCCGAGCATTGATGCGCTTGACGGTGCAACGGCTGGCTTCCCCGTTTTCCGGCGGTTCCTTGCCGGACTGGCCAGTTGCCGATTGCCTGGTCGTGTTTGCGCATCGAGTGATCGGGACGCCGGGCATCTCTGCTCCGGAACGCATAGTGGTCGAGCCCCAAGGGGGAAAATGTAAGTTCTTTCTTGTCGCTGTGTAGGACGATTCGCAGCGCCACATCCCCCTATTTGTGGGAGCTAGCCTGCTCGCGATGGTTTTTATTCCGTGTACATATCCGTTGCTGCGGTCACGGCTACTTAAGGTTCCGCTCTTACAGCGGGTCACCTTTTTCAAACGCCAAAAAGGTAACCCAAAAGGCTTGCTCCTACGTACGGCCCTCGCAGGCTCGGGTCCCTTCGCTCCGGGATCGATCCGGGCGCAGCGGCTACGGTTTGCTTCGCTGCACCTCCTTCCGCTGTGTACGACTTCGTCGTACGGTCGCTGCGCTCCCACCCCCGGATCAATCCCTCCACTCAGCCTCCCGACGTCGCCGGTGAGGCAAGATCAAAAGCAGGCGAGCTGACACTCGGCCTGATGATTGCACCGCTCTTGTGTGGATCTGCTCGCGATGGCTTTGTTTCCAGGCGGTGTTTTTTAGTACATGTTCGGCGCTGCAGTAACTGCCGCTTGGGGTTGCGCCTTCACGGAGGACTGAAAATCAAAAGCAACGTCAAAAGCCCCTCACCCTAGCCCTCTCCCGGAGGGAGAGGGTACTGACCGTGGTGGATGCGAGAGCGACGCCGACCTGAAATACCGAGTCGAACACAAAACTTGAAAAGCCCAAAGATCGGCTCCCTCTCCCTCGGGAGAGGGCTGGGGTGAGGGGCGAATCCACCCAAAATCCCAAGCCAACCACCCGCTTCTAACCACTCAACAATGAGCGTTAGCTCGCGTGCTCTTGATCTTGCCTAACCGGCGACGTCGGAAGGCTGAGTGGAGGGATCGATCCGGGCGTGGGAGCGCAGCGACCGTACGACGAAGTCGTACACAGCGGAAGGAGGTGCAGCGAAGCAAACCGTAGCCGCTGCGCCCGGATCGATCCCGCAGCGAAGGGACCCGAGCTTGCGAGGGCCGTACGTAGGAGCAAGCCTTTTGGGTACTTTTTCGGCGTCTGGAAAAAGTGCCCGTAAGGGCGAAACCATAAGAAGCCGTTACCGCGGCAACGGATATGCACCCAAAATCCAGCCCCTGAACGAAAGCCATCGCAGAACAATCACTGCCAGCCAAACCGCCGAACATAAAACCCCTTCACCGCCTGAGTCAGCCCCATATACGCCAACAGAATCACCGGCAAAAACACAAAATACAGCGACGGCAGCGCCTGCAACTTGAAGTAATGCGCCAACGGCCCCATCGGCAGAAAAATCCCGACCGCCATGATCATCCCGGTCATCACCAGCAGCGGCATCGCAGCGCGGCTTTGCAGAAACGGAATCTTCGGCGTGCGAATCATGTGCACGATCAACGTCTGGGTCAGCAGCCCGACCACAAACCAGCCAGACTGGAACAGGGTCTGGTGATCCGGCGTGTTGGCATCGAACACGTACCACATCAAGGCGAACGTGCTGATATCGAAAATCGAACTGATCGGGCCGAAAAACAACATGAACCGCCCAACGTCACCTGGCTGCCAGCGCTGCGGTTGTTTGAGCATCTCCTCATCGACGTTATCGAACGGAATGGCAATCTGCGAAATGTCGTAAAGCAGGTTCTGCACCAGCAGGTGCATCGGCAGCATCGGCAGAAACGGAATGAACGCACTGGCCACCAGCACCGAGAACACGTTGCCGAAGTTGGAACTGGCGGTCATCTTGATGTACTTGAGCATGTTGGCGAAGGTGCGCCGCCCTTCGAGCACGCCCTCCTCCAGCACCATCAGGCTTTTTTCCAGGAGGATGATGTCAGCTGCTTCCTTGGCAATGTCCACCGCGCTGTCGACGGAAATCCCGATATCGGCCGTGCGCAGCGCTGGCGCGTCGTTGATGCCGTCACCCATGAAGCCGACCACGTGGCCGTTGCCTTTGAGGAGGCGCACGATGCGTTCCTTGTGCGACGGCGTCAGTCTGGCGAAGACGTTGGTGTGCTCAACGGCCACGGTCAGTTCGGCATCGCTCATGCGCTCGATATCATTGCCCATCAGCAAGCCTTGCTGAGCGAGGCCGACCTCGCGACAGATCTTCGCTGTCACCAGTTCGTTGTCGCCGGTCAGCACTTTCACCGCCACGCCATGTGCGGCCAGAGCCTTGAGCGCCGGCGCGGTGCTTTCCTTGGGTGGATCGAGGAAGGCCACGTAACCGATCAGCGTCAGCTCCTGTTCATCGGCAAGGCTGTAGACATCGCGACCCTGCGGCATCGAGCGAGCCGCCACCGCCACCACGCGCAAGCCTTCAGCGTTGAACGCTGCAGTAACCTGACGAATCCGGCTCAGCAGTTCATCGTTCAAGGCTTCATCGACCTCGCCGTGGCGCACCCGGCTGCACACCGCCAACACTTCTTCCACCGCGCCTTTGCAGATCAGTTGATGCGGCTGGCCACGGCCTTCGACCACCACCGACATGCGCCGCCGATTGAAGTCGAACGGGATCTCATCGACCTTGCGAAACGCCGTGCCGACTTTCAGTTCGCGGTGGATTTCAACATGCTCCAGCACCGCGACGTCGAGCAGGTTTTTCAGGCCGGTCTGGTAGTAGCTGTTGAGGTAGGCCATTTCCAGCACGTCGTCAGAGTCTTCGCCCCAGACGTCGACATTGCGCGCGAGGAAGATCTTGTCCTGGGTCAGGGTGCCGGTCTTGTCGGTGCACAGCACGTCCATGGCGCCGAAGTTCTGGATCGCGTCGAGGCGTTTGACGATGACTTTCTTGCGCGACAGAAACACCGCGCCTTTGGCCAGGGTCGAGGTGACGATCATCGGCAGCATTTCCGGGGTCAGGCCGACGGCGATCGACAGCGCGAACAGCAGCGCTTCGGTCCAGTCGCCCTTGGTGAAGCCATTGATGAACAGCACCAGCGGCGCCATGACGAACATGAAACGGATCAATAGCCAGCTGACCTTGTTGACCCCTTGCTGGAACGACGTCACCGCCCGATCGGTGGCGCCGACCCGCTGCGCCAGCGCGCCGAAATAGGTGTGATTGCCGGTGGTGAGGATCACCGCCACGGCGGTTCCGGACACGACGTTGGTGCCCATGAACAGAATGTTGTCCAGCTCCAGCGGATTGCGCGTATCGCAATCGGCCTGGCGCGGGAATTTCTCCACCGGCATCGATTCACCGGTCATCGCCGCCTGGCTGACGAACAAATCCTTGGCGCTGAGCACCCGGCAATCAGCGGGAATCATGTCGCCGGCCGAGAGCACGATCAGATCGCCCGGCACCAGTTGCTTGATCGGCAGTTCGCGGCGCGGCGCGTCACGGCGCAGCACCGTGGCGGTGTTGCTGACCATGGCCTTGAGTGCATCGGCGGCCTGGTTGGATTTGCTTTCCTGCCAGAAGCGCAGCAGCGTCGACAGCACCACCATGGAAAAAATCACCACGGCGGCTTTCAAGTCTTCGGTCAGCCACGAGATCAGCGCCAACAAGGTCAACAGCAGGTTGAACGGGTTTTGGTAGCAGTGCCACAAGTGCGTCCACCCTGGCAGCGGTTGCTCGTGCTCGACCTCGTTGAAGCCGTGTAGCGCGCGCAGCGCGTCGACTTCGATGTCGCGCAGGCCTTCGCAATGGCTGCCAAGGGATGCCAGCAATTCGCTGCTGTCGCCATGCGCGGCGTCGACCAGCGTGTTGGCCAGGGTTGGCGGGACTTCACGGTTGACCGTGCTGTCGTTGAGCGATTCCAGCAGCGCCAGACGGCGGAAGTGCCGGGCGATGTGGCGGTTGCGCAGGAAGCCTGCGAAAAATTCCTTGAGCGTAAGTTTCATGGCTGTTGCCCCTGTGGTCAGCCGGGAAACCGTCAAGCAGGTACGACCGCACCGCTGCCGCCGGAAAAACCGGCACGGCAAGGCGTGGCGCGCCGGTCAACAAGACAGGCGTGTCGATAGGGCTGCGATCACGACGGTACGGTCGTATTCGCGCTCTGTTCAGCGTCGATGAGAAGGACGTCGAGGCATGCCCAGGACGGGCCATGCACGGGATGCCGCTGCTCGCTGTTACGGCGAGACAACGGCAGGAAAAGGCTGCGCGTTATCTTGCCGAGCATCTGCCGGTTACCGAGACCGGCCGACAACTGTCACTCGAACAAGTACCCACTGTGGGTCTCCGCTATTGATGAAAACGCGTGGAGCTTACGCCCCGAATGTCGGGCGAGTAAACGGCAAAGGAACGGCATGTGCGGAATGTTCAGGAAGGGTTCAGGAAGCCCCGTAGATCGTTCCCACGCTCTGCGTGGGAATGCAGCCCGGGACGCTCCGCGTCCCATCAAAGCCGAACGCGGAGCGTCCGTTGAGGCATTCCCACGCAGAGCGTGGGAACGATCGAACACCGTCCACTGTGGGAGCGGGCTTGCCCGCGATGGCGGTGTGTCTGGCGCAGCAGAACTCAGCTGGCCGTCGCCAGCAGCAGATCCGCCACCGAGCGCTGCCCACGGTGTCTGCCATGCTCATACAGCGAACCGGCAATCTCGTCAGCGCGGATCGGCAGCACCGACAGCAAGGTGTCGCTCAAGCCATGGCTGGCCTGGCAGAAGCCCTGCATGTAGATGCCGGCCTTGCAGCGCTCATCGGTGATCAGCTTGTAATGGCGGTCGACCTCGAACTCGCCCAGATACTCTTCCAGCGGCGCCAACAGCTTGCGATGCATCTGCCGTTCATAACCGGTGGCCAGCACCACCGCATCGTAATGCCGCACGGTGACTTCGCCGGTGGCGTTGTTGCGCACCGCCAGTTCGATACCGTTTTCGGTAGGCGTGGCGCTTTCGACCGTGGTCAGGGTGCGGAAGGCATGCCGGGCGATCCCGGAGACCTTCTGCCGGTAAAAGATGCCGTAGATGCGCTCGATCAGGTCGATGTCGACCACCGAGTAATTGGTGTTGTGATACTCGTTGACCAGACGCTCGCGTTCAGCGCTGTTCTGCTGGAACACCAGGTCGGTGAATTCCGGCGAGAACACTTCGTTGACGAACGGGCTGTCATCGGCAGGCTTCAACGCCGAACCGCGCAAGATCATGTCGACCTGCACCGACGGGAACGAATCGTTGAGATCGATGAACGCTTCTGCCGCGCTCTGCCCGCCCCCAATGATCGCGATGCTCATCGGCTGATTGTTCACGCACGGTTGTCTGGCCATTTGCGACAGGTACTGCGAGTGGTGGAAAACCCGGCGATCGCCCTTCAGCGCCTTGAACGCCTCGGGAATACGCGGCGTACCGCCGGCACTGACCACCACCGAACGCGTGGTGCGCACGAATTGCTGGCCGTCGCTGCCACGGGAAATCACCCGCAACGCTTCAACCTGCTGGTTGTGCAGGACCGGTTCGATGGTCAGCACTTCTTCACCGTAACGGCTCTGCGCGGTGAACTGCCCGGCGACCCAGCGCAGGTAGTCGTTGTACTCCATGCGGCACGGGTAAAAGGTGCCGAGGTTGATGAAGTCGACCAGACGACCGTGATATTTCAGGTAGTTGACGAACGAGTAGGGGCTGGTCGGATTGCGCAGGGTTACCAGGTCCTTGAGGAAGGAAATCTGCAATTCGCTCTGGGTCGACAGGGTGTTGCCGTGCCAGCTGTAATCGGCCTGCTTGTCGAGGAACAGCACATCCAGCTCGCCGTGGATCGGGCCGCGCTCTTGCAGAGCGATGGCCAGCGCCAGGTTCGAAGGGCCGAAACCGACGCCGATCAGGTCGTGAACGATGGGCGATGCAATTGCCTGAGTCATTTCCAGTGTCCTCTGGATGAACCCCTCAACAAGGGGCAAGGAGAGCCTAAATGACCTGACCGGCCTTGAGCAGGACAGCAGATCGTCTGTTGAGTAGGAACGAGGACAAAGAAATAAAATTTAACCGTGACGCTCAATGGGCGTCCCATTGCTTGATCCGCTGGCGGCAATGTTTCATCGCGTTGACGATGTGCTTTTCCACCAGCGCCTTGGAAATGCCCAGTTGCTCGGCGATTTCCGGGTGCGACAGACCTTCGATCTTGCGCAGTAGAAAACTGTCGCGGCACAGCGGCGACAATTCGGCCAGGGCGCGCTGGAGCATGGCGAGGCGCTGACCATGGTCGAGCGTGCTGTGCGGGGACGGGGTGAAATAGCGCTCTTCGTTGTCGAGCACTTCCAGCGATTCGACCTGGCGCAGGGCATTGCGCCGATGGCCATCGATGACCAGATTCAGCGCGGTGCGGTAGAGAAATGCGCGGGGCTGTTCGATCGGGGTTTCGCTGGAGCGTTCGAGCACCCGCAAATAGGCGTCATGCACCACATCTTCGGCAACCTGACGGTTGCCGAGCTTGGCGTTCAGGAAACACACCAGCTCTCGATAGTAGTTTTCCAACATGACTCCCGGCCGCAAACCTGCGGGTTCTGTCCTTGAGCGCACTGATCGGCGACGCCGCAAACGGCAGTAGCAAGATAGTGGCAACTTGAGAGGCGTAATTTATAGTAATTCTCATATAGATTTAAAGTAGTGTTTGGCCTTGACTGACAAATAGTCCGCTTCTATAGCTGTAACTTTGTGTGTCCGCAGTTAAATTCCGCCGCCCTTGCAACGTTTACAGGACAGCTCCCCGTGTCTGTCGCGCTCCGTGACAGCGTTCGATGCGGCCCCACCTTCTGTGCCAGCCGAACGACGGGCCGATTTCCACTGGCCGGAACCCTGCATGAAACGTCCCCGCCCTGCCCGACGCGCCCTGCTCGTAATCCTCTGTCTGATCCCGGTTGTCGGTTACGCCGCGTGGCAGATGCTGCCACCGGGTCGGGAAAAATTTGCCACCGTGCAAGTGTCGCGCGGCGATATAGAAAGCAGCGTCACCGCCCTCGGCACCCTGCAACCGCGCCGTTATGTAGACGTCGGCGCACAGGCGTCCGGGCAGATTCAGAAGATTCATGTCGAAGTCGGCGACGTGGTCAAGGAAGGCCAGTTGCTGGTGGAAATCGACCCGTCGACGCAGAAAGCCAAACTCGACGCCGGGCGTTTCTCGATCGAAAACCTCAAGGCGCAATCGCAGGAGCAGCGCGCCCAGCACGAACTCGCTCAACAGAAATACCAGCGCCAGCAAAACCTCGCGGCTGGCGGCGCGACCCGTGAAGAAGACGTGCAGACCGCCCGCGCCGAACTGAAAGCCACCCAGGCGCGCATCGACATGTTCGAGGCGCAGATCCGCCAGGCACAAGCCAGCCTGCGCAGCGATCAGGCTGAACTCGGCTACACGCAGATCTACGCGCCAATGGCCGGCACCGTGGTCGCCCTCGACGCGCGCGAAGGCCAGACCCTCAATGCCCAGCAACAGACGCCACTGATTCTGCGCATCGCCAAACTGTCGCCGATGACCGTGTGGGCCGAGGTTTCGGAAGCGGATATCGGCCACGTCAAACCAGGCATGACCGCGTACTTCACCACGCTCAGCGGCGGCAACCGGCGCTGGAGCAGTACCGTGCGGCAAATTCTGCCGGTACCGCCCAAGCCGCTGGACCAGACCAGCCAGGGCGGTGGCAGCCCGGCCAGCAGCAGCAGCAAAGCGGCAGCGCCCGGGTGGTGCTCTACACCGTGCTGCTGGATGTCGATAACGCCGACAACGCCTTGATGGCGGAAATGACCACACAGGTGTTCTTTGTCGCTGATCAGGCCAAAGACGTGCTCACCGCGCCGGTGGCGGCCCTGCAAGGCAGCGCCAACGCTGACCGGCAGACCGCGCAAGTGATCGCCGCCAACGGCAAGATCGAATCCCGTGAAGTGCGCACCGGCATCAGTGACCGGCTTAAGGTGCAGATTCTCGATGGCCTCAATGAAGGCGATCATCTGCTGATCGGCCCGGCCAGCGGCAGCGGGGGTTGAATGCAAACGCCCCTGATCGACCTGCACGACATCCGCAAATCCTACGGCGGCGGCGACGCACCGCAAGTTCATGTGCTGCGCGGCATCGACCTGTCGATCCACGCCGGCGAGTTCGTGGCGATCGTCGGCGCGTCCGGCTCCGGCAAATCGACGCTGATGAATATCCTCGGCTGCCTCGACCGGCCGACTTCAGGCGAATACCGTTTTGCCGGGGAAAACGTCGCCGGCCTGGACAGCGACGAACTGGCCTGGCTGCGCCGTGAAGCCTTCGGTTTCGTGTTTCAGGGCTACCACCTGATCCCGTCCGGCTCGGCGCAGGAAAATGTCGAGATGCCGGCGATCTACGCCGGCACCCCGGCCGCCGAGCGGCATGCCCGCGCCGCCGCTCTGCTCGACCGCCTCGGTCTGGCGTCGCGCACCGGCAACCGTCCGCATCAGCTGTCCGGTGGTCAGCAGCAACGAGTGTCGATCGCGCGCGCCTTGATGAACGGCGGCCACATCATTCTCGCCGACGAACCGACCGGCGCCCTCGACAGCCACAGCGGCAAAGAGGTCATGGCGCTGCTCGACGAGCTGGCGAGCCAGGGCCATGTGGTGATTCTTATTACTCACGACCGCGAAGTGGCGGCGCGGGCCAAACGCATCATCGAAATCAGTGACGGCCTGATCATCAGCGACAGCGCGAAAGACAATCCCGACGCCCAGACCAGCGCCAACCCCGGCGCCTTGCAAGCCGTTGATCTGCGCAAGCGCCTGGCCGAGGGCGCCGAAGCCACCGGTGCATGGAAAGGCGAACTGGTCGACGCCCTGCACGCGGCATGGCGAGTGATGTGGATCAACCGCTTCCGCACCGCACTGACTCTGCTCGGGATCGTCATCGGCGTGGCCTCGGTGGTGGTGATGCTCGCCGTCGGCGAAGGCAGCAAGCGCCAGGTCATGGCGCAGATGGGCGCGTTCGGTTCGAACATCATTTACCTCAGCGGCTCGGCACCCAATCCGCGCACGCCGCCGGGCATCGTCACCCTCGACGACGTGCGGGCGCTGGCAAGCCTGCCGCAGGTGCAGCGCATCATGCCGGTGATCGGCACCGAGGCTGGCGTGCGCTACGGCAATGCCGACCACTTGAGTTACGTCGGTGGCAACGACACCCACTTCCCGGCGATCTTCAACTGGCCGGTGGTGCAAGGCAGCTATTTCACCGAGGCCGATGAAGCCAACGCCGCCGCCGTCGCGGTGATCGGGCACAAGGTGCGCAACAAACTGCTCAAGGATGTCGCCAACCCGATCGGCCAATACATCCTCATTGAAAACGTGCCATTTCAGGTGGTCGGCGTGCTCGCGGAAAAAGGCGCCAGCTCCGGCGACTCCGACAGTGACGACCGCATCGCCATCCCCTACTCCGCAGCGAGCGTGCGACTGTTCGGCACGCGTGATCCGGAATACGTCGCCATCGCTGCCACCGACGCCGGCAAGGTCAAGGACGCCGAGCAGGCCATCGAACAACTGATGCTGCGCCTGCACAACGGCAAGAAGGATTTCGAGCTGACCAACAACGCCGCGATGATCCAGGCCGAAGCGCGCACGCAAAATACCCTGTCGCTGATGCTCGGTTCGATCGCCGCGATCTCGCTGCTGGTCGGCGGCATCGGTGTGATGAACATCATGCTGATGACCGTGCGCGAACGCACCCGCGAGATCGGCATTCGCATGGCCACTGGCGCACGCCAGCGCGACATCCTGCGCCAGTTCCTCACCGAGGCGGTGATGCTGTCGGTGGTCGGCGGCATCGCCGGGATCGCCCTGGCGCTGATCGTTGGCGGCGTGTTGATCCTCAGCGACATCGCCGTGGCGTTCTCATTGATCGCCGTGCTCGGCGCTTTCGGTTGCGCCCTTGTGACCGGTGTTGTCTTCGGCTTCATGCCGGCCCGCAAAGCTGCCCGGCTCGACCCGGTCACGGCCCTTACCAGTGAATGATCGATCTATGAAAGCGCGTCTCAGTGTATTGACCGTGTGCTTGATGCTCAGCGCCTGCGGCAGTCCCGTTCAGCGCCCGGACAGCGGCGTGCAGGCCCCCGCGGCCTGGCAAGCGCCGCACAGCGCCAGCATCGCCCGCACCAATCCACAGTGGTGGACACAGTTCGGCAGCCCGCAACTCAATCGCCTGATCGAACAGGCCCGCGTGGGCAGTTTCGACCTTGCCGCGGCGGTTGCGCGCGTGCAGCAGGCACAGGCCAGCACGGTGATTGCTGGCGGCTCGTTGTTGCCGGAGGTCAAGGCCGGGCTCAATGCCAATCGGCAGAAACTGTTGCGCGGCAATGGCTACAGCCAGCTGGATGCCGACAGCAGCAACAAGGCTGTGGATTATTTTGATGCCAATCTGAGTGCCACCTACGAAATCGATTTCTGGGGCGCTAAACGGGCCTCTCGCGACAGTGCGCAATTTGCGTTGCAGGCCAGCGAATTCGATCGCGCAACCGTTGAGCTGACGTTGCTCAGCGGTGTCGCCAATACGTATGCGCAAACCTTGTCATTGCGCGAACAGCAGCGCATTGCCGAACTCAATCTTGCCAATGCGCAGAGCGTGCTGAAGCTGGTGCAGACCCGCTTTGATTCCGGCTCGGCGACAGCCCTGGAGCTGGCGCAGCAGAAAAGTCTGGTCGCCGCGCAGCAACGGCAATTGCCGCTGATACAACAACAGGCACAGGACGCCTTGATCAGCCTGGCCGCCCTGCTCGGCCAACCGGTGCAGCAACTGGCGGCCCATCAGGAATCCTTCGATCGCCTGCAATGGCCCGGGATTGCCAGCGGTGTGCCGAGCGATCTGCTCACTCATCGCCCGGACATTGCCCGCGCCGAAGCACAATTGGCTGGCGCTGCAGCCGACGTCAAGGTTGCGCGCGCAGCGATGTTGCCGGCCGTCACGCTGACCGCTCAGCTCGGTTCGGGGGCCAACCAGTTTGACGATTTGCTGCGCAGTCCTTTCTACAACCTGACGGCCGGGCTGGTCGCGCCGATCTTCAATAACGGCCGCCTGCGTGCTGAGCGCGACAAGGCCACGGCGCGTCAGCAAGAACTGCTGCAAACCTATCGCGCCGCGATCATCAACGGCTTTGCCGACGTCGAAAAAGCCCTCAATAGTATTCGCGGCCTGGATCAACAACGCCAATGGCAGAGCGAAGAACTGAATCAGGCGCAGAGCGCGTTCAACATCGCCCAAAGCCGCTATCAGGCCGGCGCCGAAGACTTGCTGACCGTGCTGGAAACCCAGCGCACGCTGTATGCGGCGCAGGACCTGAATGTGCAACTGCGGCTATCGCGGATGCAGGCGAGTATTGCGCTGTACAAAGCGTTGGGGGGTGGCTGGCAGGCGTTGTAGGTGCTTTGACTGGAAGACCGGATTCGCGAGCAGGCTCGCTCCCACCCTGGATCCATTCCTACTGAAGAACTCGATCAAAGGTGGGAGCGAGCCTGCTCGCGAAGGGCCATGGCGGGGTCTCAAGCCGACGTCTGTTTCGGCTTGAGATTGCGCGCATACCAGGGCCGTTGCGGCACGCGGCGCAACAGGCCGGAGAGTTTCTCCTGGTCCTCGCCGAAGGTGATGCGCAGGGCCAGTTTCATGGTTTCCGGATCCATCTCCACCGACCTGCCCTTTTGCAGGCCCGGCGTGGTGCTGCAACCGTGAGTGTCCGGCCCCAGCCATGGATCAGCGATTTCCACCCAGCGCCCCGGCGCAAACCACTTCACGCCGTTGACCTCAAGGCGCGTCACCTGGCCCGGATGGAAGCGCTCGTGCGCGCGAAACCAGTCCTCGACGCGATCATCGATCCAGCCGTGAAAATGCCAGAACACCGGGTTCACATGGGATGAAAACGGGTCGCCGAGAAAATCGTTTTCCGCAGCGAACCAACGCGCGGCGAAGTCATCCAGATCCCGTGCCAGCGGCACCGGCTGACCGTTGGAAGGATCGCGCGGTACCGACGCCCAGCGCATGTGCAGCCAGTCATGCAGGCCCAGCTCCACCTCGGACCCGAACTGGCCCAGGGTCAGCTGCGACAGATACTGTGGATCGCGGTACTGCGACTCCCAGACCTGAAAATTACTTTCATAGGTCTCGGCGGTTTTCAGGTCGCTGACCCACTGGCTGTACTCATCATCTTCGGCGGCCAGCCAGGTCGGCGGCAGCGCCGTGCCGTCGTGGTTGTCGAAGTAGCGCGCGAAGCCCTGACGATCACGCACCAGCTCAGGTTGCGGCAGCGGGAAAAACGCCCACGACGGCAGATCCATCATCGAGCGCGCCGTACCGAGCATGTGCCGATGCATGAAGAAAAAGTCGATGCCGGAACCGTTACGATCCTTACGCGCGCCGCGGGCGTCACGCTCCTGGCCACGCGGCCCGGGCTGCCAGCCGAGGCCGCGCAGTGCGTTGCGTTTGTCCTCGGGCAGCGTGTGCCACTTGTCGCGGGTGGCGTGCCAGACCTGATGGAACAGGCGATGTTCGGGCGACACCAGCCACGCCAGCAACGGCTCGTTGAGCGGGGTGCGCTGACGGGCTTCGGGGAACAGACATTTGACCGCGACGAAGCGGTTGTCCTGCGCAGGCAGGGCCAACGATCGATCGAGGCGCTGCACGGTGCCACTGAGCGTACCGCTGCCGGCGTTGCCGAAATCGGCCCAGACCTCATCAAGGATCATGTTCAGCTGGTAAACGACACGACCGTCAGGGCCGAGCAAACGCCAGCTGAGTTTCGCCGCCTCAGCCCCGGCCAGATCGCCAAGAATTCGATAACGGGGTGTTTCATCACTGCGCAAACGCTCGGCGGTGTCGAGAAAGCCATTGACGCCTCGGCCCTTTTGGCCGATGTCGAGAAACACTTCCAGGCCTTCGCCGGGCAAGCCATCAAGGCCCGCGTCGCTGCCGACAAAGCGAATCGTCCAGACACCGCGCAAGGCATTGGCCAGGCGCTGCCCGGCCGCGTCGGCGACATCGAACGACGCCTCACCGGGGGTGATCGTCGGGTCCGGCTTCGTCCACTCACGATGCCCGAACCAAGCTGCAGGTACGGCAGCACCGGTCAACGCCAGGCCTGCCATGAACCATCGTCGAGAAATCCTCATTGCCCTACCTGTGTCAGCCCTGAAGCAGGCTTTATCCAAGCTAGAACGTTTGCTGGATCGGCAAATTTAAGCCCTTGCTCAATGATTTACCTGCCACCCTCGTGACTAAATTTACGCGCCATCCACTCGTTCCTCCCAGATAGCAAAGGCCTCTGCGCCTGCACCTCGACGGCGAACCTGACTGAGATGGCAATGACAAAACCACGTTCGAACAAGGCTCTTTTCATCGGCCTGCCGCTGGCGCTGGCGATCAGCGCCGGCGCTGCGTTTGCGGTTTGGGACACCTGGTTCAATGACAATCCCGGCTACCCGCACAAAGTCATGCAGCAGGCCGAAGAACTGCACGAACACATGCTTTCGTTCGACAGCCACATCACCGTCACCCAGGATTTCGGCACCACCGGCAACGAAGTCGACAAGGACGGCAGCGGCCAGTTCGACCTGGTCAAAGCCAATCGTGGGCGCCTGTCCGGTGCGGCGCTGACGATTTTCGGCTGGCCGGAAATCTGGAACGGCGCCAACGCCCCGCACAAACCCACAGCCGGTTTCGTCGATGAGGCACGCAATCAGCAGGAGGTCCGCTACAAGATCATTTCCGGCATGGTCCGCGATTTCCCCAATCAGGTCGGGATCGCTTACACCCCCGCCGACTTCCGTCGACTGCACGGCGAAGGCAAGTTTGCGATCTTCATCAGCATGCTCAACGCCTACCCGCTCGGCCACGACCTCGATCTGCTCAATCTGTGGACGGCGCGCGGCATGCGCATGTTCGGTTTCAGCTACATCGGCAACAACGACTGGGCTGACTCGTCGCGGCCGCTGCCGTTCTTCAATGATTCGCCGGATGCCCTCAACGGGCTGTCGGATCTGGGCCGGCAAGCGGTCAAACGCCTAAACGATCTGGGGGTGATCATCGATGTCTCGCAAATGTCGACCAAGGCACTGGAGCAAATTGCGCAATTGAGCCGCACGCCGCTGGTGGCCTCGCATTCGGCACCGCGCGCGATGGTGGATATCCCGCGCAACCTCAGCGACAAGGAACTGCAGCTGATCAAGAACAGCGGCGGCGTGGTGCAAATCGTTGGCTTCTCGCAGTACCTGCGCCCGCTGACCCAAGCCACGCAGGACAAACTCAACGAACTGCGCAAGCGCTATGACCTGCCACCGCTGCCGAACCTGGCCATGGCGCTGATGCCGGGCGACCCGATCATCGCCGCGTGGTCGGAGCAGAAATTTGGTGAATACGCCGGTCAGCTCTACGCGATTCTCGAGGAGGAACCGAAAGCCAGCCTCAAGGACCTCGGCGATGCCATCGATTACACCGTGCGCAAGATCGGCATCGATCACGTCGGCATCAGTTCCGACTTCAACGAAGGCGGCGGCGTCAAAGGCTGGGAGAACGTCGGCGAGATCCGCAACGTCACCGCCGAATTGCTCAGCCGCGGCTATTCCGAAGCCGATATCGCCAAGCTCTGGGGCGGCAACTTCCTGCGCGTCTGGGAGCAGGTCGAGAAATCGGCAAAACCGGCGCTGGCCGCAGCGCAGGACACCGTCAAGCCATGAGCAACCGTCGTGACTTTCTGAAGCAGGCCGGCATCCTCGCGGCGGCGCTGCCTCTGGGCGCGAGCTTGCCGAGCGTCGCCGCCGCCACACCGATCGCGCCACTGCCGCGCAATACATGGGCGCAGTTGCAGCAGCTGTTCGATCAGGACCCTGAGTATCTGCACTTCTCCAACTTCCTCATCACCACCCACCCGAAACCGGTGCGCGAGGCGATTGAGAGGCACCGCGCCGCGCTCGACAAGAATCCGGGGCTGGCGATGGACTGGGATGTCGGCGTGATCGAACAGCGCGAACACGACGTGCGGGTGTGGGCCGGGAAATACCTGCAAGCCGATGCGACACAGATCGCGCTGACCGGCAGCACCACCGACGGACTGACGATGATTTATGGCGGCGTGCACGTGCGCGCCGATCAGGAAATCCTCACCACCGAACACGAGCACTACGCCACCCACACGATTCTCGAACTGCGCACCGCGCGCGAAGGCACCCAGGTGCGCAAGATTCGCCTGTTCGACGATCCGCAACAGATCAGCGAGCAAGATCTGCTCGCCAGAATCGACCGCAGCATCCGTCCGCAGACCCGCGTGCTCGGCATGTGCTGGGTGCATTCAGGCAGCGGCGTGAAGCTGCCGCTCGGCGCGATCGGGGCAATGGTCGACAAGCACAACCGCAATCGCAGCGATGCCGACCGGATCATTTACGTCGTCGACGGTGTGCACGGTTTTGGCGTCGAGGACCTGAGTTTCCCGGCGATGAATTGCGACTTTTTCATCGCCGGCACGCACAAATGGATGTTCGGCCCACGCGGCACCGGCATCGTCTGCAGCCGCACGCCGCAAGTGAAATACGTCACGCCGATCATCCCGACCTTTTCCGAGGCCGAGCATTTTTCCACGACGATGACACCGGGTGGCTATCACGCCTTCGAACATCGCTGGGCGCTGACCGAGGCGTTCCGGTTGCACCTGCAACTGGGCAAGGCCGAGGTGCAGGCGCGCATCCATGAGCTCAACAGCTACCTGAAAAAACGCCTGCTGCAGCGCCCGCAGATCGAACTGGTGACGCCGCTGAGCCCCGAATTTTCGGCTGGCTTCACCTTCTTCCGGGTCAAGGGCAAGGACAGCGACAAGATCGCCGCGCACCTGATGGCCAATCGCGTGGTGGCCGATGCCGTCGAACGCGATGTTGGCCCGGTGATCCGTACCGCACCGGGGCTGCTCAACAACGAAGCGCAGATCGACCGCCTGCTGAGCATCCTCGACCAGGCTCTTTGAGCCAGCCCATTTTCCTTTTAGCGAGACGCGAAATGAACCCTGAGTCGCCCCGTTTTTCCGTGAACGCCCTGCCCGCACTTGTGCTCGCAGCTCTCGCCAGCGGCTTGTTGCCGAGTGCCGCTCAGGCCGCCACGCCACCGGCGCCGGGCAAAGTGTTCAAGGACTGCAAGGACTGCCCGGAAATGGTCGTGCTGCCCACCGGCACTTTCACCATGGGCACCCCGGATGACGAAGTCGGTCGCGAGCCCGACGAAGGCCCGATGCACCCGGTGACGTTCGCCAGACCTTTGGCCATCAGCCGCTTTCAGGTACTCAAGGGCGAATGGTTCGCCTACCTCAAGGACAGCGGTTACCAGATGCCTGACGGCGACGACCGCCCGGGCCGCGCGTGCAAAGCGGGCGTCCCGGACTATCAGGGCAGTGACCCGCGCAAGCAATACACCGACCGCCATCCGGCCGTGTGCATGGACTTCGCCGAGGCCAACGCCTACGTCGCGTGGTTGTCGAAAAAGACCGGAAAACAGTACCGACTGGTCAGTGAATCGCTGCGCGAATACGCTGCCCGTGGCGGCACCAGCGGGCCGTTCCCCTTCCCCTTCGATGAAGGCAAGGAATACAGCATCGCCAGGCACGCCAACACCTATGGCGCCGCCGACGGCTACAACTTCACCGCCCCGGCCGGCAGCTTCGCGCCCAATGCGTTTGGCGTGTACGACATGCACGGCAACATCTACGAATGGACGGCCGATTGCTACAACGAAAACTACGTCGGCGCACCAAGCGACGGCAGTGCCTGGCTGACCGGCAAGTGCGAGTTCAAGCGCATTCGCGGCAATGACTGGGGCGAGGCGCCGGTGTTCTCCCGCTCAGGCAACCGCAACGCGCTGGTGCCGGGTGATCGCGGCGACTGGATCGGCTTCCGGGTGGCCCGCGACCTGTAACCGTAGCGTCCGTTAAATTCAGCCCGCCCCCAGTCGTTTTACAGGTGGGCGCGATCCGTTGCGACGCGCCCCCGCCCTCTACGCCCCGGGCGAAGCCTGCGACCGATGCCGGCTTTCGTCGTTCTTTCACGCAGGGAACCTCCATGAGCAAACCAACACGCGGAGTGATCAACGATCTGTTCACCCTGCTCAAACCCTTTCGTCTGATTGTTATCGCCTCGACGCTGCTGGGCATGGTTGGCGGCCTGAGTGTCACGGTACTGCTGGCGACGATCAACAATGCGCTGCATGCCGAAGGCGGCCTGACCCAAAACGTCGTCACGCTGTTCGCCGGCCTCTGCCTGTTGGCGCTGACCAGTTCGATTTTCTCCGACATCGGTACCAATTACGTCGGCCAGCACATCATTGCCAAACTGCGTAAAGAGCTGGGTGAAAAAGTCCTTTCGGCACCGATCGAGCAGATCGAGCGCTACCGCAGCCATCGGCTGATTCCGGTGCTGACCCACGACGTCGACACCATCAGCGATTTCGCCTTTTCCTTCTCGGCACTGGCCATTTCCATGACGGTGACCCTCGGCTGCATGGGTTACCTGGCGATGCTGTCCTGGCCGATGTTCCTGATGATGGGCAGCGCTATCGTGATCGGTACCGTCATTCAATACATCGCCAGCGGTCGGGGCATGCAGGGTTTCCGCAAGGCCCGCGATTACGAAGACGATCTGCAAAAGCACTACAACGCCGTTGCCGAAGGCGCCAAGGAACTGCGGATTCATCGTCCGCGCCGGCATCGCATGTTCGTTTCCGGCATTGCCGAAACCGCCGACAAGATCTGCGCCACCCAGGTGCGCTCGGTGAACATTTTCGTCGTCGCCAAAACCCTCGGCTCAATGCTGTTTTTCGTGGTGATCGGTCTGGCACTGGCCATGCAATCGCTGTGGCCGAGCGCCGACAAAGCGGTGATGAGCGGCTTCGTACTGGTGCTGCTGTATATGAAAGGTCCGCTGGAACACGTCATTGCCGCACTGCCGATCATTGGTCGGGCGCAGATCGCGTTTCGGCGCATCGCTGATCTGTCCGAGCAGTTCTCCTCCCCTGAACCGCATCTGCTGCTCAGTGAGCCAGCGCACCCTCCCACTGCGGTGCACAGCCTGGAACTGACCAATGTGTCCTACAGTTTCCCGAGCGTCGAAGGCGCGGCGCCGTTCAAGCTGGGCCCGGTGAATCTGAAGATCGAACAAGGCGACATCGTGTTCATCGTCGGGGAAAACGGCTGCGGCAAAACCACGCTCATCAAACTGCTGCTGGGCCTGTATGCGCCACAACACGGTGAGATTCGCTTCAATGAGCAGATCGTCGATGCGCTCAACCGCGACGATTACCGCCAGTTGTTCACGACGATCTTCGCCGACTATTACCTGTTCGATGACGTGGTGCAGGGCGACACGCACATCCCGGAGGACGCGAACAAATACCTGCAGCGTCTGGAAATCGCGCACAAGGTCAGCGTGCGCGACGGCTCGTTCACCACCACCGACCTGTCGACCGGTCAGCGCAAGCGTCTGGCGCTGATCAATGCGTGGCTGGAGGAGCGTCCGGTGCTGGTCTTCGACGAGTGGGCGGCGGATCAGGATCCGACCTTCCGCAGGATTTTCTACACCGAGTTGCTGCCCGATCTGAAGCGTCTGGGCAAAACCATCATCGTCATTTCCCACGACGATCGTTACTTCGACGTTGCCGACCAACTGGTGCGGATGAACGCCGGCAAAGTGCTCACCGAGCTGCAACCTGCCTGACTGTGAAAATTCTGTAAAAAAACTGCGTTGAGTCTTTCCGGTTTTCGGAAGGCTCAACGTCTCACTTACAGTTAATAGAAATAGTTCTCAGTCAACACTTTGAAGAGTAGAAGAACAATGCCCGCACCGCACGGACTCCACCCGCTCGCCAAGGCTCTGCTGATCCGCCGTTCCTTACGTTCCACCTTGCCGGCGCTGTGCGCCATGGCCCTGACGCTGCCGATGATGGGCCAGGCGCAGGCCGCCGCCGTGGCGATCAATATTCCTGCTCAGTCGCTGGGGAGCGCGTTGCAGGAATTCGGTCGCCAGACCAATCTTCAGGTGCTGTACAGCCCGGATGAAGTGAGCGGTCTGCGCAGCGCAGCCGTCAGTGGCACGCTGGAACCGACCGCCGCCATCGGCCAGTTGCTGCAAGGCACCGGCATCGCTTACAGCATTGAGGGCAACAATGTCGCCTTGCGTTCGCGCAGCGCCAGCGGTGCGAGCCTTGATCTGGCTCCGACCAACGTTACCGCCAGCGCCGAATCGGCCTGGGGCCCGGTCGATGGGATCGTCGCCAAGCGCAGCGCCACCGGTTCGAAAACCGACACGGCGCTGAAGGAAATCCCGCAGACCATCAACGTCGTCACTCAGGACGAAATCAAGATGCGCGGTTCGCAGTCGGTCACCGAAGCCCTGCGCTACACCGCAGGCATGACCGGCGGCGGCTTCTCTGATCGGGTAAAGATTTTCGACGAGCCAACCTCGCGCGGCTTCTCGCCGACCCCGCTGTACCTTGATGGTCTGCACCTGCCTTACGGCGGCGGCAGTACCGGTGGTTCGCTGCAGATCGACCCGTACAGCCTCGAACGCATCGAAGTGCTCAAAGGCCCGGCGTCGGTCCTCTACGGCCAGAACCAGCCCGGTGGCATCGTCAACATGGTCGGCAAACGCCCGACCGCGACACCGTTGCATGAAGTGATCATCGGCGGCGGCAGCTACGACCGCAAATACGGCGCCTTCGACCTCGGCGGCCCGATCGACGATCAAGGCGAATTTCTCTACCGCCTGACCGGTGTGGTCAACGACAGCAACGCGCAGATCGACTACGCCGACCAGAACCGCATGATGCTCGCGCCGAGCCTGACCTGGCTGCCGAACGACAGCACCAGCATCACGCTGTACGGCCAGTACCAGAAAGACCGCGATACCCCGGAAGCGCAAGGCTTGCCAGCCGACGGTACCGTTTACCGTACTGCCAACGGCCGTATCAGCCGCAGCCTGTTCCTCGGCGAACCAAGCGTGAACAAGTACGATCGCGAGCAGTTCGTGGTGGGTTACGAGATCGCCCACGAGCTCAACGATGTCTGGACCCTCAAGCAGAACGCCCGTTACGCCGACGTCAACGATCGCTACGTTGCGCCGCTGCACGGCTACTCCTTCGAGCCGAACCCGAACACCGGCATCGACGATGGCAGCTACCAGACCCGCTACGGTGTGGACTGGGCGCAGCACAACCGGGTTTACGGCATCGATAACATTGCCCAGGCCAAATTCAAGACCGGCGAAGTGGATCACACCTTGTTGCTCGGTGTGGATTACTACCACTTCAACACCCAGTTCCTCGGTCGCTATGACCGCAACGGGCCACCGATCGATCTGTACAACCCGGTGTACGGCAGTGAGTTCAACTTCACCCAGCCTTACAAATGGGACAACACCGTCAAGCAAACCGGCCTCTACACCCAGGATCAGATCCGCTGGAACCAGTGGTTCGTGACCATCGGCGGTCGTTATGACTTCGCCGAAACCGATAACAAGGAACCGTTGAGCGGCACCCACTCGAACATCAAGGACGAGAAGTTTACCGGTCGCTTCGGCTTTGGTTACGAATTCGAAAACGGTCTCACGCCGTACGCCAGTTACGCCGAATCGTTCCTGCCACAAACCGGTAACGGTCTGGACGGCAAAGCGTTCGAACCGACCGAAGGCAAGCAGTATGAAGTCGGGGTCAAGTACGAGCCAACGGCCATCGACGGTTTCATTCAGCTGTCGGCGTATCAGATCGATCAGAGCAACATGCTGACCAACGATCTGGGCAACCCGGGTTTCAGCAACCAGAGCGGTTCGGTGCGTTCGCGCGGCGTGGAACTGGAGGGCAAGGTCAACGTCACGCAGAACCTGCGCGTGCTGGCGGCCGTGTCGCGTAACCAGATCAAATGGCGCAGCGTCAACGACGGCCGCGAAGGTCGCACGCTGGCCATGAGCCCGCCGCTGACCGCCTCCGCATGGGTCAACTACGACTTCGACATCTCCACGTCGCTGGCCGGTCTGGGCATGGGCCTGGGCGCCCGTTACGTGCGCAGCAGCTACGGTTCGGACTACGAGGAAGATTCGTTCCAGATTCCTTCGTACACGGTGTATGACGCCATGGTTTCCTACGATCTGGAGAAATCGCCGCTGCACGTCAAAGGCGTGAAGTTGCGCATGAACATGGAAAACCTCACCGACGAGAAATACGTCGCCAGCTGCAACAGCACGCTCGACTGCTACTACGGCGAAGGCCGTACCATGACCGCCGACGTGACCTACAACTGGTAACCCGTACTGCGCTCACAGAAACGCCGGCAAATGCCGGCGTTTTTTATTGTCTGCAACGCTTCACATCCGTTACACCGCTGCAAACACCTGCATCAGACGCGCGGCAATGTGCTGTTGCGCTTCCTGCGCCTCATCGATGATCGCGCCCATGCGCATGAAATCATGGGTCATGCCTTCGTACACTTTCAGTTCCACGTCCACACCCGCCGCCTGCAAATGCCGCGCATACGCCACGCCTTCATCGTGCAGCGGATCACACTCGGCAAGCACCAGCAGTGCCGGCGCTACGTTCGCCGGTACCTCGGCCAGCAATGGCGAGAAACGCGGATCGAGGCGATCGCCAGCGTCACGCTGATAGTGCTGGTAAAACCACTGCAGCGATGCCTTCTCCAACAGATACCCCTCGGCATACTGCTCGATGGACGGCGTGCTGCCACTGGCATCGGTCACCGGGTAAATCAGCACCTGCAAGTGCGGCCGTACTGCTGCGTCCGCCAACTGCCCGGCGAGCACCGTGGCCAGACTGGCGCCGACGCTGTCCCCGGCAATCGCCAGACGCGTGACATCCAGCCCCAGATCCGCAGCACTCGCCAGCAGCCAGTCCCAGGCATCCCGGGCATCCTCGGCAGCTGTCGGAAAACGCCATTCCGGCGCCAGCCGATACGCCACCGACACCACCACACAATCGGCCATCGACGCCAGGGCGCGGCACAGCGAATCATGGGAATCGAGGCTGCCGACCACATAGCCGCCGCCGTGGAAATACAACAGCGCCGGGCGCGGCGCACCCATTGCCAAAGGTTGAGGACGGTAGATCCGCGCATGCAGGCGCGAACCATCGCGCACCGCTAATTGCACCTCGTCCACCGAATGCAGGTCTTCACCGCCAGCATCCATCAACAGCGACGACTGATCGAACTGCTCACGGGCGACCGCTGGACTCAATTCATGCATGCCGACACGTTTGCCACTGGCGCGACCATTGCCGACCAATTGCAGAAACGCGGCGATATCAGGGTTCAACGACATTCAATTCTCCAGACGCGTCGGGCGCCATACAGGCGCCCGAGCGTTTTTCAGGTTCAGAACACAGTTCAGGACATGGCTACTGGTTCAACGATCTCGCCGAGCATTTCTTCAGCCTCCAGCAGGAAAGTTTCATCGCGCGGGATCTGGAAGTGCCCGCAATCGAGCCATTCACCGCCCATGCCCGGCTGTTCGAGTTGCCCTGCCAGTTCCAGCGCCTCCTCCTCACGGCCCAGCGTCCACCAGCACACCGGATTGACGTCGAGCGGCACACAGCGATCGAGTTTGCGCGACAACAGCTTGAGCCGCCGCGCCACACTGAACACATGCGCCAGCTCATCGGCGCCCAGCGCCACGTAGGTCGAAGCGCCACGTTCCGTGGCCATCGCGACGCTGAACACAGCACGCAGATTCTGCGCGCTCTCCTCGCCCTCGATGTTCACGTCTGCTGCCTCCGGCAGGGTCACGCGCAAGAACTCGCGCAGGTCGTCGCGCCAGTCATCCACGGCCCCGACGTTGACCTTGGCCGACGGCACGAAGCTGTCGACCAGTCCGACAAACTGCACGGCCTGCCCGGCGTGCTCCAGTTGCGCGGCCATCAGCGTCGCCAGCGTTCCGCCCAGCGACCAGCCCAGCAAGTGATACGGCCCCTGCGGCTGTTTCTCGCGGATCTGCGCGACGTAATCGCTTGCCATGCTTTGCAGCGACACATCATTGAACGCCGGATCCAGGAGCATCCGCGACTGGATCGCCAACACCTGACGCCGACCGTTCAAACGGCGGGCCAGCGGCTCGTAGTCGAACACCGTGCCGAAACCGGCGTGAATGCAGAACAGCGGCGCCACAGCCTTGACCTCGGCGTTCATCGCCAACACAGCGCAAGCTTTCCCGGCGCTGCCCTGCACACTGGCAACCAGTTCGGCGATGCTCGGTTTCTGCATCAGATCGCGCAGTTTCAGGCTCAGCCCCTGCGCCTTGAGTACGCGGCTGCGTGCCACCACTTGCAGGCTGAGAATCGAATCCCCGCCGAGTTCGAAGAAGTTGTCCGTGAGGCCGACACGCTCGATTTTCAGCACGTCCTGCCAGATCTTCGCCAGGGCTTTTTCCAGCTCGGTGTGCGGCGCTACGTAGGTCTGACGCTGGGCGTTGTCCGGATCCGGCAACGCCTTGCGGTCAAGTTTGCCATTCGGGGTCAACGGCATGCGGTCGAGCAACGTCAGGTGCGTCGGCACCATGTAATCCGGCAGGCTGGCCTTGAGCTGTTCACGCAACTGCTCGCAGAAACCGTTGACCGGCGCATCGCGGCCCGCCAGCACATAGCCGAGCAGTTGCTTGCCGCTGGCCCCTTCACGCGCCACCACGGCCGCATCGCGCACGCCCGGTTGCTGCTTGAGGCGTGCCTCGATTTCCCCGAGCTCGATGCGGAAGCCGCGAATTTTCACCTGATGGTCGATGCGCCCGAGGTAGTCGAACGTGCCGTCGGCGCGCTGACGCACCAGATCACCAGTGCGGTACAAGCGACTGCCATCGGCGCTGAACGGGTTAGCCACGAAACGCTCGGCCGTGCCGCCGGCGCGGCCCAGATAACCACGGGCCAGTGCGCCCCCAGGTACAACTCACCGGCAATGCCGGTTGGCAGGCAGTTGAGGTCGCGGTCGAGGACATAACCGCTGCGCTCGCCCACCACGCTGCCGATCGGTGCATACGCAGCGCCGCAACGATCGTCCGCGCCGGCCTTCCAGATCAGTGGCGTGACCACCGTTTCCGTCGGGCCGTAGCCGTTGATGATGTATTGCGGTTTGAGCGCACGCCTGGCCAGTTCGAAACTCGCCTCAGGCACCGCATCCCCGCCGAAGCAGTAAATGCGCATGGGCGGCGGGTTGCCGTGCTGTTGCGCGTGCTCGGCCAATTGTTGCAAGTACACCGGCGGGAACGCCGCCACGCTGACGCGATGCTCATGCAGCGCGTTATAGGTCTGCTCGGCAGTCCACAGGCTGTCGTCACGCATCAGCAGGCGCGCACCGTGCGTCAGCGTGGTCAGCCAGCGTTCATGGGCACCGTCGAAGGCGAACGACATGAAATGCAATTCGCAGTCGTCCGTGCTCATTTCATAACGCTGACCGATCGCCTCGCAGTGCATCGCCAGCGCTCCGTGCGCCACGCCGACGCCTTTCGGCTGGCCGGTGGAACCGGAGGTGTAGATCACGTAGGCCAGGTTATCGGCATGCACCATCACCTGCGGCGCGACGCGCGACTGTGCGCTCAGATCAAGACCATCGAGTTCCAGCACCTGCAGGTTGTCCGGCACCGGCAGCCCCTCACGCAGCGTCGAATCGCTGAGCAGCAACGCCATACCCGAATCACCCATCAGATAGCTCAGGCGCTCACGCGGATACGTCGCGTCCAGCGGCACATAGGCGCCGCCGGCCTTGAGCACCGCCAGTAGCGCAACGATCAGGTTTTCGCTGCGCGGCAGGGCCACGCCGACACGGACTTCCGGGCCGACGCCCTGGGCAACCAACGCATGCGCCAAGGCATTGGCCCGCGCATCGATGTCGGCATAACTGAACGTCTGACCGTTGAAGATCACTGCCGTCTGCTCGCCGTGTTGCATTGCCCATTCAGCGATACGCTGATGCACCACCGGCGTCTGCGCGGGCAGAGGCACCGGCGGCGTCAACAATGCCTGCGCCGTCGGCAGACCGATGCGTCCCAACGGTTGCGCGGGGTCTTGCATCAGCGCCACCAGCAAGCCTTCCATGTGGCTGCGAATGCCCTCCACCGTCGCCCGGTCAAAGTGCTCGCGCAGGAACATGTACTCGATCACCAGCCCTTCTTCGAGCGTGACCATCAAGTCCATCGGGAAGTTGGTCAGGCCGGCGCTGTTGCTCTCGCCGAACTGCAGCGAATCATCGCGCCACTCACGCAAGGCCTGATCGATCGGGTGGTTCTCGAACACGATGATGCTGTCGAACAATGATTGCCCGGCGCGTCCGGCCCAACGCTGCACATCGGTGAGCGGGGTGTATTCGCGCTCACGCATCTCCAGGTTGAAGTCCTGCAACTCGCGCAGCCACTCGCCGACTGCCTGCTCGGCCGGTACGTCCTTGATCACTGGCAAGGTGTTGATGAACAGACCGAGGATCGACTCGGACGCCGGCAGACTCGCCGGCCGCCCCGCCACCGTGGCGCCGAACGCCACGCACCGCTGGCCGCTGTAGCGGCTGAGCAGCATCAGCCACGCGCCCTGCACCAGCGTATTGAGGGTGATCTGCTGCGATTGCGCGAACGCCTTGAGTTGCTCGGTTCGGGGTTCGCCCAAACGGCTGTACAACGCTTCGTGACCCTGCCCGCTACCGGTGCGCACCAGCGCATCGGCGAGGTAGGTCGGCTCGTCGAGCAACGCCAGGTGTTCACGCCAGAAACCTTCGCTGGCCTGGGCGTCCTGTTGTTGCAGCCAGTTGATGTAACGGCGGTACGGCACCGCCTCGGCCAGGGCCTGACCGGAATACTGGCTGAGCACTTCACCGATCAGCTGCGAACTGCTCCAGCCGTCGATCAGAATGTGGTGATAGGTCCAGATCAGTTGATAGCTGTCCTCGCCCACCTGCACCAGCGTCAGGCGTTGCAGCGGCGGCTGATCGAGATCGAAGCCCTTGGCCCGCTCGGCATCGGCCAGCGCTTGCAAGGCGGCGGCAGAATGATCCTGCGCACGCCAGTCGAGCACGCTGATCGGCAACGGCGCGTCGGCGAGCACGAACTGCAGCGGTTCGGCCATGTCCTGCCAGAGGAACCCGGTGCGCAGAATGTCATGGCGACGGGCGACCGCTTCCCATGCTGCCGCAAAGCGCTGCGGCTGCAGACCTTGCACCGCAATGCTCACCTGATTGATATACAGATCGGCTTGCGGCGAATTCAACCCCAGGAACAGCATGCCCTGCTGCATCGGCGACAAGCGGTACAGACCGTCGAGCTGACCGCGCGGCAAGGGCAATTGCGCGATTTGCGCCTCGCTCAGACCGTGCAACGGCATATCGATCAGGGCCGCCACCGGCGCCCGAGTGCCGGCACCGGTCTCGGCGCGCAGGGCCAGTTGTTGAATGGTCGGTTGCTGGAACAGATCTTTCGGGCTCAGCTCGATGCCCTGCGTGCGCGCACGGCTGACCACCTGAATCGAGATGATCGAGTCACCGCCCAAGGCGAAGAAACTCTCGGTGGTGCTGATTCGCTCAAGTCCCAGCACGTCCTTCCAGATGTCCACCAGCGTCTGCTCGATGGCATTCGCCGGTTCAACGTGTTGCTGCGCCGTCGAGAATTGCAGCGCCGGCAGGCGTTTGCGCTCGAGTTTACCGTTCGGGCTCAGCGGCATTTGCGCCAGCCACACGCGGTGCGCCGGCACCATGTAATCCGGCAGGCGTGCGCCCAGCCAGCTCGACAGGTCGTCGTGCAACCCGGTGCGCTGCGACTCGCCGGCGTCAACGATCGCCGGATCATTCGGCACCAGATATGCCACCAGTTGCTGGCTGCCCAAAACGTCGCGGGCGACCACCACGGCTTCGCGCACGGCGGCATGTTCGAGCAGGCGCGCTTCGATTTCGCCCAGTTCGATGCGCAAGCCGCGCAGCTTGACCTGATGGTCGATACGCCCGACGTATTCGATGACCCCGTCGGCGCGATAGCGCGCCAGGTCACCGGTGCGATACAGGCGTTCGCCATCGCCAAACGGGCTGGCGACAAAACGCTCGGCGCTGAGCCCCGGGCGACGGTGATAACCCCGTGCCAGACCGACCCCGCCCAGGTACAACTCACCGGCGACACCGATCGGCAACGGATTGAGGCCACTGTCGAGAATGAACGTCGACAGGTTGGCGATCGGCTGACCAATCGGCACCGCGTCAACGCCTTCGTCACGGCAGGTCCAATGGGTGACATCGATGGCTGCCTCGGTCGGACCGTACAAGTTATACAAACCGGCGCCCGGCAGTTTGGCGAAGACCTGCGTCTGCGCGTCCACTTGCAGCGCTTCACCGCTGCACACGATGCGGGTCAGGCTGGTGCAGCTCGACACATGGCCGTCCTGCAAGAACGCCTGCAGCATCGAAGGCACAAAGTGCAGCGTGGTCACCCGGTGCTCGTTGATCAAGGCGATCAGTCGGGCAGGATCGCGGTGATCGCCCGGTGCTGCCACCACCAGCCGCGCGCCGGTCATCAGGGGCCAGAAGAACTCCCACACCGACACGTCAAAGCTGAACGGGGTTTTCTGCAGCACGGTGTCTGCCGCCGTCAGCGCGTAAGCCTGCTGCATCCACAGCAACCGGTTGGTCAGCGCGCGATGCGCGTTGCCGGCACCTTTGGGCATGCCGGTGGAGCCCGAGGTGTAAATCACGTAAGCCAGGTTACTGGCGTCGCAGGCCACCTGCGGATTGTGCGTGGGCTGCGCCGCGAAGTCAGCGCCGTCAGCCGCCAGGCACAACGTCTGTACGTGGTCGGGAATCGGCAGATCCGCGAGCAGAGGCGCCTGCGTCAGCAACTGGTCTATGCCGCTGTCGGCGATCATGTAGCTCAGGCGATCACGCGGATACTGCGGATCGAGCGGCACATACGCGCCACCGGCCTTGAGAATTGCCAGCAAGCCGACGACCATTTCCAGGCTGCGCTCGAGCGCAATGCCCACCAGCACATCCGCGCCGACACCTCGTGCGATCAACGCATGGGCGAGCTGGTTGGCACGGACGTTGAGCTGTTCGTAACTCAGCGTCTGCCCGGCAAAGACCAGCGACGGGGCGTGCGGGGTGCGTGCGGCCTGCGCTTCGATCAAGCGGTGAACGCCTTGTTCGAGCGGGTAGTCGACGGCGGTGGCGTTCCACTGTTCAACCATCAGGCTGCGCTCGGCAGCGTCAAGCAGATCCAGCGTGCCCAGCCGGGTTTCACCCGACTGCACCATCTGCTGCAACAGGTTGTGCAGTTGCGCGCTGAGGCGTTCGATCACCGAGTCGGTGAACTGCCCGCGCTGATAGCTGTAATGCAGGGACAATTCATCACTGACATTCACCGCCAGCGTCAGCGGGTAGTTGGTTTGCTCGTGGTTGTTGACCGCGCCGAAGCGCAGTTCCTGCGGCGCGCCCTGCTCCAGCGCCTGCGACACCGGGTAGTTTTCGAACACCAGAATGTTGTCGAACAGCGCTTCACCGCTCTGCCCGGCCCAGCGCTGGATATCGAACAACGGCGTGTGCTCGTGCTCGCGCAGGCCGATGTTTTGCGCCTGCACGCTCTGCAACCACTGGCCGACGCTGTGTTCCGGGCGCGGGCTGGCGATCACCGGCAAGGTGTTGATGAACAAGCCGATCTGTTGCTCGACACCTTTGAGCTCGGTCGGACGCCCCGCCACCGTCGCGCCGAACGCGACGCTGTCGTGCCCGGTCAGGCGCTGCAACAGCAGCAGCCAGGCCGCTTGAATCAGGGTGTTGAGGGTGACTTTCTGCTGCCGGGCAAATTCGCCCAGACGTCGGGTTTGCCCGGCATCGAGGAAGCGATACAACTCACCGTGGCCGTCACGGGACTCATCGCCAATGTGCGTCTGAATCGCCTGCGCCAGACGGGTCGGTTCCTGCAGACTGGCCAGTTGTGCCGTCCAGTATTGCTCACTGACCTGCGCGTCCTGACGTTGCAGCCACTCGATATAATCGCGATACCGCCCGGCCAGCGCCGGCACGGTTTCACCGGCATAACGCTGGAGGACTTCGCCGAGCAACTGCGAGTTGCTCCAGCCGTCCATGAGAATGTGATGGTTGGTGTAAATCAGGTGGCAGCGCTGATCGTCAAGACGCACCACGACCATGCGTAGCAGCGGCCCCTGGCCCAGGTCGAAACCTTGCGCCTGCTCGGCCGCGGCCAGCGTATCGAGCTCATTCTGGCAATCACCGCGCTCGCGCCAGTCGAGCACGCTGAACGGCATCTGCAGTTGCTTGTGCACCACCTGGACGGCATGTGCCAGTTCACCCTGCCAGACAAAACCGGTGCGCAGGATGTCGTGGTTATCCACCGCCGCTTGCCAGGCTTGCCGGAAACGTTGCGGGTCGAGGCCGTCGACATCGAGGCGAACCTGGTTGATGTAGTCACCGCTCGCCTGCTCATAGAGACTGTGGAACAACATGCCTTGCTGCATCGCTGACAGCGGGTAGATATCGGCAATCTGCTGCGCCGCAACCGGCAAACCGTCGAGTTGCGCCTGCGTCAGGCCCGCCAGCGGGAAGTCCGACGGCGTCAGGCCCGCCACGCCCGGCGTCAGGCAATGATCAATCAGCAATGCCAGTTCTTCGGCGTATTCAGCGGCCAGACGCTCGATGGTGTCGCTGTCGAAGCGCTCTGTGCTGAACGTCCAGCCAACGCTCAATTCACCGCCATACACCTGACCGTTCAAGGTCAGCCAGTTGCCCATCGGTGCGTCCGGGCTTTGATCCACGCCGGCGTTATCCGGCGCTGGCGCAAACAGTGCGCCGTCATCCGCGGCAAAACTGCCGTCGAACTGGCCGAGGTAGTTGAAGGTAATGCGCGGCGTCGGCAAGGCGCGCAGGCTCGCTTGGGCCTGAGCATCACCGAGGTGGCGCAGTGCGCCGAAACCGATGCCTTTGCCAGGGATGGCGCGCAGTTGTTCCTTGATCTGTTTGATCGACTCGCCCGCTGTCGCCGCCGGGGTCAGGCGCACCGGGAACATCGAGGTGAACCAGCCGACAGTGCGGCTCAGGTCAACGCCGTCGAACAGGTCTTCGCGACCGTGGCCTTCAAGCTGAATCAGCGTCGACGCCTGACCGCTCCAGCGCCCGATGACCCGCGCCAGCGCCGTCAGCAGCAGATCATTGACCTGCGTGCGATACGCCGCCGGGGCTTCTTGCAGCAGTTGTCGGGTCAATTGCGCGTCGAGTCTGGTCTGCACGGTGTGCGCCAGTCGGTTGTGCTGACCGGCATTGATGTTTTTACACGGCAGATCAGTGCTGACATCGCGCAGGCAGGCCTGCCAGTACGCCAGCTCTTGTTGCAAGGCCGCGCTTGTGGCGTAGCGTTGCAAGTGCTCGCTCCAGTCCTTGAAGGCGCTGGTTTTCGCCGGCAGTTTCACGGGCTGAGCGTCGAGCAATTGCTGATAAGCGTTTTGCAGATCCTCCAGCAGAATCCGCCACGACACGCCGTCGACTGCCAGGTGATGGATCACCAGCTGCAAGCGCTGCGTGCCGTCGGCCAGCGTCGCCAACACGGCGCGCAGCAATGGACCGTTGCGCAAATCGAGGCTGCGCTGTGCGCGATTGCCCAAGGCTTCCAGCGCCGACGCATCGGCGACACGCGCTTGCCACAACAGGTCATGCGGCAGGTCTTCGACCGCGCGGTGTTCGGCCTGCCACACGCCATCGCGCTCGCTGAAGCTCAGGCGCAGGGCATCGTGATGGGCGACCAGCGCACGCAACACCTGCTCGATTTTGTCCGCGTCCAGGGGCTCGCGGGGTTTGAGCAGCACGGACTGGTTCCAGTGGTGACGCTCAGGGATTTCATCGTCGAAGAACTGCTGTTGAATCGGCAACAGCCGGGCCACGCCGGTCACGGCTTGCTGATCGATGGACGATGCGTCATCGGCCCACTGCGCGACGTGTGCCAGACGTTGAATGGTCTGATGCTGGAACAGGTCTTTGGGGTTCAAACGAATCCCGGCCTGACGCGCACGGCTGACCACCTGAATCGAAATGATCGAATCGCCGCCGAGTTCGAAGAAGTTGTCGTTGAGGCCCACTTGCGGCAGTTTCAACACGTCTTGCCAGATCGCCGCCAAACGCAGTTCCAGCTCGCTTTGCGGCGCTTGCCAGGGCTGTTGTGCCTGGCGTGCATCCGGCGATGGCAGCGCGCTGCGGTTGAGTTTGCCGTTTGCCGTCAGCGGTAATTGCGCGAGCAGCAACAGATGCGCCGGAATCATGTGATCCGGCAGGTTGGCCTTGAGTTCGGCACGCACGCGATCGCGCCATTGCGTCTGTTGCGTCGCACTGGCGTCGAGCAACGCCTCGTCGTTCGGCACCAGATACGCAACCAGTTGCTGGCCGCTGAGGCCGGGCTGCGCGAGCACGGCTGCCTGGCGCACGGCGGTCTGTTCGAGCAGTTGTGCTTCGATTTCACCCAGCTCGATACGGAAACCGCGAATTTTCACCTGATGATCGATGCGTCCGATGTATTCGATCACGCCGTCGGCGCGATAACGCGCCAGGTCACCGGTGCGGTACAGACGACCGCCGTCAGCGGCAAACGGATCGGGAATAAAGCGCAGTGCCGTCAGATCGGCACGGTTCAGGTAACCGCGCGCCAGGCCGGCGCGGCCGACGTACAGCTCACCGATGCAGCCCTTGGCCACCGGGTTGAGGTCGCCATCGAGCAAGTACCACGACAAGTCGCCAATCGCTTCACCGATCGGGCTGCTTGCGTCGCGCTGCAAGTCGGCCATCGACAAAGGTCGGTAGGTCACGTGGACGGTGGTTTCGGTGATGCCGTACATGTTGACCAGTTGCGGCGCCTGATCACCGAAACGCTCGAACCACGGCCGCAGGCTCTTGACCTCCAGCGCCTCGCCGCCAAATACCACGTAGCGCAGCGCCAGTGGTTGCGCGGCGTGCTCCGGGGCACAGGCCACTTGCATCAGTTGTTTGAATGCCGACGGCGTCTGGTTGAGTACGGTGATACCGGCGCGGCTGAGCAAGGCAAAAAAGTCTTGCGGTGAGCGGCTGACCTCGTAAGGCACCACCACCAGTTTGCCGCCGTACAGCAGCGCACCGAAGATCTCCCACACCGAGAAGTCGAACGCGTAGGAATGGAACAGGCTCCAGACGTCTGAAGGGCCAAAGTCGAACCAGGCATCCGTGGCGGCGAACAGCCGCAACACATTGCGATGCGCGAGCAAGGTGCCCTTCGGTTGACCGGTCGAACCCGAGGTGTAAATCACATACGCGAGGTTGTCGGCGCTCATCAGCACTTGCGGATTGCTTTCGCTGTAGCCTTCGAGGCCATCTGGCTGATCAAGCATCAGGCTGCGCACGGAATCGGGCACCGGCAGACGCGCGAGCAAATGGCTTTGGGTCAACAGCAACGCAATGCCGCTGTCGCCGATCATGTAGCTCAGACGTTCTTGCGGGTAGCTCGGATCCAGCGGTACATAAGCGCCGCCGGCCTTGAGAATCGCCAGCAGGCCGACCAGCATGTCGAGGCTGCGCTCCACTGCCAGGCCGACGCGCACGTCCGGGCCGACGCCACTGGCGATCAGCTGGTGGGCCAATCGGTTTGCGCAAGTGTTGAGCTCACCGTAGCTCAGTGATTGCTCGGCGCACGTCACAGCAACCGCCTGCGGTGCGTGCGCCGCCTGCGCTTCGATCAACGAGTGCAGGCACTGCTCGCTGGGGAAATCGGCCACCGCCGGGTTCCATTGGCGCAAGGTCGCCGCGCGCTCGGCAGCGTCCTGCAGCGGCAAATCAGCGATACGCTGGCCGCTGTCGGCAACGATGCCGTGCAGCAGATTTGTCCAATGGCCAGCAAAACGCGCCATGGTTTCAGCGTCGAACAGGTCTGTGGCATAGGTCAGTTCAGCCCAGACGTTGTCGGCCGATTCAAACGTGTCGAGGGTCAGGTCGAATTGCGCGGTGTGCGAGACCCAGTTCAAGCCTTCGATGGCCAGCTTCGGCAAGCGTGTCGCGCCCTGCTCCCGACGGGCCTGGCTCTGGTGATTGTGCAGCACCTGGAACAGCGGCGCATGACTCAGGCTGCGCTCCGGTTGCAGCGCGTCGACCAGTTGTTCGAACGGCAGATCCTGATGGGCCTGCGCGCCGAGCACGGTATTTTTCACTTGCTGCAACACGCTGCGGAACGTCTGTTGGCTGTCGAATTGGGCCTTGAGCACCTGCGTGTTGACGAAGAAACCGATCAAGCCCTCGGTCTCGACCCGGTTGCGGTTAGCCACGGGCACGCCGACGCGAATCTCGGCCTGACCGCTGTAGCGATGCAGCACGGTCTGGAATGACGCCAACAACACGGCGAACAGCGTGACATGTTCGCGCTGCGCAAGGTCCTTGAGGCCCGCCGCCAGTTCTGCGCTCAGTGGAATGTCCTGACGAGCGCCGCGATAGCTTTGTTCGGCCGGGCGCGGACGGTCGGTCGGCAGCTCCAGCAACGGCTGGTCGCCATCGCCCAATTGTGCCGTCCAGTAATTCAACTGCCGTTCCCGCTCACCGGCATCCATCCACTGACGCTGCCACACCGCATAGTCGGCGTATTGCACCGCCAGCGTTGGTAATGCGGCAGTCCGGCCCAGAGTGTGGGCGGCATACAGGGCAACCAGTTCGTCGATCATGATGTTCATCGACCAGCCATCGCAGACGATGTGATGCAAGGTGATGATCAGCGCGTGATCATCCGCAGCCAGGCGCAGCAGTTTGACCCGCAACAACGGGCCTTGCTGCAGGTTGAACAGCTGCCCGGTTTCTTCAGCGACCAGCGCTTGCAGAGCGTCGTCTTCGACGTTACCGACATCCTGCACCTGCAGATCCAGCGCCGCCTCGGCCTGAATCACTTGCAGGGTCTGGCCCTGTTCTTCCACAAAGCAGGTGCGCAGCGATTCGTGGCGGGCGATCAAGGCATCGAAGCTGCGTTGCAACGCCGGCAGATCCAGTTCGCCGCGCAAACGCAAAGCGGCCGGAACATGGTAGGCGTTGCTGCCCGGTTCGAGTTGCCAGAGGAACCATTGACGTTCCTGAGCGTAGGACAATGGGAGCGGTTGCAGCCGTGGCAGCGCGATGATCGGAGGTTGCCGGTGTGCCTGTTCGACGCCCAGTGCCGCGACGAAATCGATCAGCGTGCTGTGTTCGAACAAGGTGCGCAGCGGTACTTGTACGTTGAGTGCCTGGCGCACCCGCGACACCACTTGTGTGACCAGCAACGAGTGACCGCCCAGTTCGAAGAAGTTGTCGCTCAGGCCCACCTGCTCAAGTTTGAGCACCGCCTGCCAGATCTCGGCGACCGTATGCTGGGTGGCGGTTTGCGGGGCGAGATAAGTTGATTGCAACTGACTGGCGTCGGGCGCCGGCAAGGCTTTGCGGTCGACCTTGCCGTTGGGGGTCAGCGGCAATTGCGCGAGGAACAACAGGTGCGCGGGCACCATGTATTCCGGCAGTTCAGCCTTCAGGCTGGACTTCAGCGCCGCGCGCAGATCGGCGTGCGCGGCATCGCTGGCGGCCGGCACAACATAGCCGACCAGTTGCGCACCGGTCGGGCCTTCCTGCGCCACCACGATGGCTTCGCGCACGCTGTCCAGCGCGAGCAAGCGTGCTTCGATTTCGCCCAGTTCGATACGGAAACCGCGAATTTTTACTTGATGGTCAATGCGCCCGATGTATTCGATCACGCCTTCGGCGCGGTAGCGGGTCAGGTCGCCCGTGCGGTACAGACGCGCACCGTTTTTCGCGAACGGATCCGGCACGAAGCGTTCAGCGGTCAGGCCCGGACGCCGCAAATAACCGCGCGCCAGGCCCTCGCCACCGATGAGCAATTCGCCCGGCGCGCCGAGCGGATTCAGTGCAAGGTCGCTGCCGAGGATGTACAGCGCCGTGTTAGCGACGGGCGTGCCGAGGAACGGCCGGCTGTTGTCCGCGCTGAGCGCATGTTGCGCCGACCAGATCGTGGTTTCGGTCGGACCATACAGGTTCCACACCCTTGGCGTCAGCGCCAGCATGCGCGTGGCCAGTTCCTGCGACAGCGCTTCACCGCCACAGAGGAACGTGCGACCGCTGAGCAGCGCCGCGTGCTCGTTGTCGAGCAGCATGCGCCAGGTCGACGGCGTGGCTTGCAGGATGCTGACGGCGTGACGTTCGATCAGTTCGAGGACCGCTTGCGGATCCTGATGCACGTCCTTGCCGGTCAGCACTACGCAGGCCCCGGCGAGCAGCGGGGCGTAGATTTCCAGAGCGAAAATATCGAACGAGAAAGTGGTCAGCGAGAGCATGCGATCTGCCGCCGCAAGGCCCGGTTGCTCGATCATGCTGGCGACAAAATTGCTCAGCGCCGCGTGGCGCACCATGACGCCTTTCGGTTTACCGGTGGAACCCGAGGTGTAGATCGTATAGGCCAGATGTTCGCCATTGACGGCAACCTCCGGCGCGGTCTGTGGATAAGCGGCCAGCCACTCGGCCGGCTGATCGAGCAGCAGGGTTTGCACACCCGGCGGGATCGGCAACTGCGCCTGCAAGTGCGCCTGGGTCAGCAGCAACTGCAGGCCGCTGTCCTCGATCATGTAGGCCAGCCGATCCTGCGGGTACGCCGGATCCAGCGGCACATACGCGCCGCCAGCCTTGAGGATGGCCAACAGGCCGACAATCATCTCCACACTGCGCTCGACCGCGATGCCGACCAGTCGGTCCGGGCCGACGCCCGCCTCGATCAGCTTGTGCGCCAGTTGATTGGCCCGCGTTTCCAGCTCGCCATACGTCAACGCGTCTTCGCCAATGATCAGCGCGGTCGCGTCCGGGGTTTGCTGCGCCTGCAAGGCAAAAGCCTGGTGCACGCATTCGGCGTTCGCGGCGTGATCGGCAACACGCAACCAGTCTTGCAGCAGCACCTTGTGCTCGCGGTCCTCCAGCAACGGCAGTTCGCCGATGCGTTGAGTCGGCGCAGCGACAATGCCTTGCAACAGGTTCTGCCAGTGACGCGCCAGACGCTCGATGGTGTCAGCTTTGAACAGATCGGTGGCGTACGTCAGTTCCGCCGCCACGCCGTCGCTGGACTCGTAGGTGCCCAGCGTCAGGTCGAATTGGGCCGTGCGGCCTTCCCAGACAATGTCTGCGACGCTCAGCTGCGGCAACTGCCTCTGGCTCTGCCGCTGGGTTTGCTCGCTAACCGCCTGATGGTTGTACATCACCTGGAACAGCGGGCTGTGGCTGAGGCTGCGCTCCGGCTGCAGCGCTTCGATCAGTTGCTCGAACGGCAGATCCTGATGCGCCTGGGCGGCCATCGCGGCCTGTTTGACCTGGGCCAGCAACTGGTTGAACGGCAGTTGGCCGTGCACCTCGGCGCTGAGCACTTGCGTGTTGACGAAAAAGCCGATCAGCCCTTCCGTTTCCACGCGGTTGCGGTTGGCGGTCGGCACACCGACACGGATCTGCGACTGCCCGCTGTAGCGATGCAGCAAGGCCTGGAATGACGCCAGCAACAGCATGAACAGGCTCGCGCCCTCACGTTGCGCCAGTTGCTTGAGTGCATCGGCCAGCGCCGACGGCAATTGCAGATCGAGGCGCGCCCCGCGGAAACTTTGTACCGCCGGACGCGGCTGATCAATCGGCAGCTCCAGCACCGGTTGCTCGCTGCCCAGGGTTTTTACCCAGTAGGCCAACTGCCGCTCACGTTCACCGGCCTCCAGCCAATGGCGTTGCCAGATCGCGTAATCGGCGTATTGCACGTCCAGTGCCGGCAGGGTCAGCGACTGGCCGCTGGTGTCGGCGGCGTAATGCTGGATCAGCTCGCCGACCAGCACTTGCATCGACCAGCCATCGGAAATGATGTGGTGCTGGATCAACGCCAGCACGTGATCGTCTTGCGCCACCTGCAAGAGCGCCACGCGCAGCAACGGCCCGTGCTGCAAGTCGAACGGACGCGAGGTCTGGGCTTCGACGAACGCCTTGATGCAGGCTTCGACACCGCCGGCGTCCAGGCCTTGCGGCAATGGCTCGACGCCGATGCTCAACGGCATGTGCGGATGAATCACCTGGCAAAACGTTTCGCCCTGCTCGGCGAAGGTGGTGCGCAAGCTTTCATGCCGCGCGACCAGGGCATTGAAGCTGCGCTCCAGCGCCGCGACGTCCAGTTGCCCTTTGAGGCGCAAGGCGCTGGGGATGTGATAGGCGCTGCTGTGCGGGTCCATTTGCCAGAGGAACAACTGGCGTTCCTGCGCATACGACAGAGGAATCGCCGCGAACCCGGAACGCGTCTCCGGGATCGGCAGATTGGCCGGCGAGACGCCCTCTTCGAGCATCTTCTCCAGGTACAGTTTGCGTTTGTCCAGCGGCAGAGTGATAAAGCGCTTGGCTACCCTCAAAGCAACACTCTTGTCCATCAGACTTCCTCCATATCGTCAAGCAGGGCTTCCAGCTTGCTCAGTTTCTGTTCATTGATTGCCCCGCCTCCTGTATCGAGTCGAGCGACAAAATCGCTCAGGACGGGGTGCTGGAATAACAGTTGCGGGGTCAGCGTCAGGCCCAGTTCAAGGGCGATGCGCGACACCACGTTGACCGCCAGCAGCGAGTGCCCGCCCAGTTCGAAGAAGTGGTCATGCAAACCGATGCGTTCAATCTCGAGCACTTGCTGCCAGATCGCCGCGACCTGTTGCTCAAGCTCACTCTGCGGCGCGACATACGCGGCCTGCATCTGGCTGGCATCGACCGTCGGCAAGGCCTTGCGGTCGAGTTTGCCGTTGGGGGTCAGTGGCAACTGCTCAGGGAACAGCAGGTGCGCGGGAATCATGTAGTCAGGTAACGAAGACTTGAGGCCAGTCTTTAGTCCGTCGCGCAGTTGCCGCTGCGCTTCGCCGTCGTACAGATTCAGTGACGCGGCGACCACGTACGCCACCAGTTGCGCGCCCGCCTCGCCTTCAACCGCGAGCACAGCGGCTTCGGTAACCGCCGGCTGAGCGAGCAATCGCGCCTCGATCTCTCCCAGTTCGATGCGGAATCCCCGAATTTTCACCTGATGGTCGATGCGGCCCAGGTACTCGAGATCGCCGTGTTCGCGTTCACGAATCAGGTCGCCGGTGCGGTACAGCCGCTCGCCATTGCCGCCCAACGGGTTCGGCACAAAGCGCTCGGCGGTCATCGCCGCACGCCCCAGATAGCCGCGCGTGATGCCGGCACCGGACAGGTACAGCTCGGCCGACACCCCGTGCGGCACCGCTTGCAGATCGGCATCGAGCAGATGGCTGTCGCTGTGCGTGAGGGCACGGCCGATGCGTGGCTGGCCGCCGACGGTGCGGCGCGTCCAGGTCGAATAGGTGGTGTCTTCCGACGGTCCATAGAGGTCGTAGACGTGCTCGACCGTCGACTGTTGATACAGCGCGTCGACCAGCCCCTGCTTGAGCGGTTCACCCGCCAGATTGATGATCCGCACGCCGGCGGGAATCTGCCCGGCACGCTGCAGTGCAGCGATGGCCGACGGCACCGTGTTGATCAGGCGCACCTGATCACGCGCCGGCAGTTGCGGCAGCTCCAGTGCGTTGCGCGCGATGATCACCGAACCGCCGTTGGCCAATGTGACAAACAGCTCCCACACCGAGAGGTCGAAGCACACCGAGGTCGACGCCAGCACACCTTGAATGTCGTCGCGGCTGTAAACCCTGGCTGACCAGTCGATCAGCGCCATGACGTTGCGATGAGCAATGGCCACGCCTTTGGGTTTGCCGGTGGAACCGGAGGTGTAGATCACGTAGGCCAGGTTGTCTGGCTGCACCCGCGTTTGCGGCGCATCCGTCGGGTAGCCGTCGAGCGGCAACTGATCCATCAGCAACACCTGGGTTTCGCCCGGCACGCTCAGGCTCGCGGCAACGGCTTGCTCGGTCAGCAGCACACGCGCACGGCTGTCTTCGAGCATGTAAGCGACGCGATCGGCCGGGTAATCCGGATCCAGCGGCACATACGCCCCACCCGCCTTGAGCACCGCCAGCAACGCCACGAGCAACTGCGCGGAACGCGGCATCGCCACGCCCACGCGCACCTCCGGGCCGACGCCGAGTTCGATCAGCTTGTGCGCCAGACGGTTGGCCTGCGCGTCCAGTCCGGCGTAGCTCAGTTGCGCAGTGCCGAAGGTCACCGCCAGGGCATCCGGCGTCGCCGCTACCTGGCGAGCGATGCCTTGATGGATGCACAGTGGCGTGGCGAAAACGCTGGCCACGGTCGGGGTTGGCTCGGTCAGCGTCAATTCACTGAGCGAGCGTTCGCCGGTCGCGCTCATCTGGCTGAGCAAGTGCTCAAGATGCGCGCCCAATTGCGCCACACTGGCGGCAGCAAAGTGGTCGCGCTGGTAACTGAAATGCACCGAGAGCTCAGCGCCCATGTGCACCAGCAATGTCAGTGGATAGTTGGTCTGCTCATGGTTGGTCACCGCGCCGAAGCGCAGACCTTGCGGCGCGCCTTGCGCCAGTGCCTCGGCAATCGGATAGTTTTCGAACACCATCAGGCTGTCGAACAGCGCGTCACCGCCCTGCCCGGCCCAGCGCTGAATGTCCGCCAAGGGCGTGTGCTCGAATTCGCGCAGTTGCAGATTCTGCGCCTGCACCGCTTGCAACCACCCGGCCAGCGTTTGTTGCGCTTGCGGCGCGCCAATCACTGGCAGGGTGTTGATGAACAGACCGATCTGCTGCTCGGCACCCGGCAAATCCGCCGGACGCCCGGCGACTGTTGCGCCGAACGCCACGCAATGCTTGCCGGTGTAGCGCTGCAACAACAGCAACCACGCGGCTTGCACCAAGGTGTTGACGGTGACTTTCGAGGCGCGGGCAAACTCGCCAAGACGTCGGCTCAGATCAGCGTCGAGTCGCTGGAAATGATCGCCGTAACCGACCTGCGCAAGGCCACCGTGGGGCCTGGCGAGGGCGTCGGCCAGACGTGTCGGCTCATGGAGATCAGTCAGTGCAGCCTGCCAATACGTTTGCGCAAGCGCCGCGTCCTGACCCTGCAACCACTCAATGTAATCGCGATAACGCCCGCTCGGCCGCGCCACGGCTTCACCGCGGTAGTGCTGCAACACTTCGCCGAGCAACTGTGCGCTGCTCCAGCCGTCCATCAGAATGTGATGGTTGGTGTAGATCAGGTGATGCCGGTCGGCAGCCGTGCGCACCAGGACCAGACGCATCAGCGGTGCCGCGCGCAGATCCAGACCTTGCGCGCGCTCCTCAGCCGCGAGGGCTTGCAGCGCCGCGTCCAGATCCGCCTGAGCGCTCCAGTCGAGCACGCGGAACGGCACGTCGAGCTGGCGCAGTACCATCTGCACCGGTTGCTGCAGATCGCCCTGCCAGAAAAACCCGGTGCGCAGAACGTCATGGGCATCGACCACCGCTTGCCACGCCGCCCGGAAGCGCTGCGGATCGACGCCATCGACGTCCAGCCGCATCTGGTTGATGTAGTCGCCAGCGCCCTGTTCGAGCAAGGTATGGAACAACATGCCCTGCTGCATCGGCGACAGCGGATAGATGTCAGCGACGGATTGCGGTTGTGGCACCAGCGCGTCCAGTTGCGCCTGAGTCAACGCGGCCAACGGGAAATCCGACGGCGTTACGCCACGGTTGGCGCTGTCGCAGCAGTGGGCAATCAGCGCGGTGAGTTCTTGCAGGTATTCGTCAGCCAGACGCTGGATCGTCGCCGGGTTGAACATCTCGCGGCTGAAGGTCCAGCTCAGGTCGAGTTCGCCGCCGAAGACTTTGCCGTCCAGCGCCAGCGGGCTGCCCAGGGGCCGGCCAGGTTGACCTCTGCCCCGCCCGACTCGCTGGTCGGTACGAACAAGGCGTCGGCGCCGGCATCGAAGCTGCCGTCGAACTGGCCGAGGTAATTGAAGGTCAGGCGCGGTTGCGGCAAGGCTTGCAGCGCTTGTTGCACAGCGGCGTCGCCAAGGTGCGCAAGAGCACCGAAACCGATGCCTTTGTCGGGGATCGCGCGCAGCTGTTCCTTGATCTGTTTCAGCGAGGCGCCGAGGTCGGCAACCGGTGCCAGGCGTGCCGGGAACACGCTGGTGAACCAGCCGACGGTGCGGGTCAGGTCGACGTTGTCGAACAGGTCTTCGCGGCCATGGCCTTCCAGTTGCACCAGCACACTGTCTGCGCCGGTCCAGCGCACCATCACCCGTGCCAGTGCGGTCAGCAGCAAATCGTTGACTTGCGTGCGATAGGCCGCCGGCGCTTCCTGCAACAGCTGCCGGGTCAGGGTTTTGTCCAGCTGCGTACGGATCGATTGCGCCTGATCATGTCGCTGACCACCGTGCGGGTTGTCCCAGGGCAATTGACTCGGGGCCCCTTGCAGCTGTTGCTGCCAGAACCCCAGTTCGGTCTGCAACGACGCGCTCGCGGCGTAACCTTGCAGCGCCTCGGCCCAGGCCTTGACGGCACTGGTCCTGGCCGGCAACTGCACGGCCGCCCCGCTCAGAATCTGCCGATACGCGCTTTGCAGGTCTTCGAACAGAATCCGCCACGACACGCCATCCACCACCAGGTGGTGAATCACCAGCAACAGCCGTTGCGTGCCGTCAGCAAGATCTGCCAGCACCGCGCGAATCAGCGAGCCGTCATTCAGTTGCAAACTGCGCTGGGCCTGATTGCCCAGCACTTCAAGCGCCGCCAGATCAGCGACCTCGGCTTGCCACAGAACGGTTTCGCCCGCTTGCGTTGCGACATCGCGGTAGTGCGCCGACCAGCCTTGCGCCTGTTCGATGAAGTTCAGACGCAGGCTGTCGTGATGCGCCACCAGCGCATCCAGTGCCTGCTCCAGCGCCTGTGCGTCCAGCGCCTGCGCCGGTTTGAGCATCACCGACTGGTTCCAGTGATGACGATCCGGGATGGGCTGGGCGAAAAACCACTGATGGATCGGCAGCAGCGCCGTTGCGCCGGTCGCCGGTTGCTGATCGATCGGTTGCAGCGGTTCGCCACTTTGCACCACGGCGGCGAGCGCCTGAATGGTCTGGTGCTGGAACAGGTCTTTGGGGGTAAAGCGCAAACCGCCCTGCCGCGCACGGCTGACCACTTGAATCGAGATGATCGAATCGCCGCCCAGCTCGAAGAAGTTGTCGTTGCGCCCCACACGCTCAAGCTTCAGCACGTCCTGCCAAATGACCGCCAGTTGCTCCTCCAGAGCACCGTGCGGCGCAACGTAGAATTGCTGCAGCTGGCTGACATCCGGCTGGGGCAGGTTCTTGCGGTCAAGCTTGCCGTTGGGTGTCAGTGGCATGCGTTGCAGCCGCACGACGTAGGCCGGCACCATGTGCGCCGGCAGCGTTGCCTTGAGCTGTTCACGCAGCTGTTCGGTGAAATCCTCGCGCGGCGAGTCGCTGATCACATACGCGACCAGCCGTTTGCTGCCGGCGCTTTCCTGCGCCACGACCGCCGCTTCGCGCACGCCGTCGAGGGCTTGCAGACGCGCCTCGATTTCGCCCAGCTCGATGCGGAACCCGCGGATTTTTACCTGATTGTCGATACGCTGCAGATAGTCGAACGTACCGTCGGCGCGCTGGCGCACCAGGTCGCCGGTGCGATAGAGCACGCCACCGCGGCGGTTGAACGGGTCAGCGACAAACCGCTCGGCGGTCATTGCCGGGCGATTCAGATAACCCCGCGCCACACCGCTGCCGCCCAGATACAGCTCACCGGCCATGCCTTGCGGCAACAGGTTCAGATCGGCGTCCAGCACATAAGCGCTACGATCACCGATGCGACTGCCGATGGGCGCATACGCGGCACCACAGGACTCACCGCGAGCGGCCTTCCAGATCAGCGGCGTGACCACGGTTTCGGTGGGGCCATAACCGTTGATGATGAACTCGGGATTCAGCGCACGCTTGACCCGTTCGAAACTGGCATTGGCCACCGCATCACCGCCGAAGCAGTAGATGCGCACCTTCGGCGGATTGCCGACGCGCTCGGCGTGTTCCGCCAGTTGTTGCAAATACACCGGCGGGAACGCGACCACCGTCACGCCGTGTTCGATCATTGCGTTGTACGTCTGCTCCGGTGTCCACAGGCTGTCGTCGCGGATCAGCAGCGAGCCGCCGTGGGTCAGGCTGGTCAACCAGCGCTCGTGGGCACCGTCGAAGGCGAACGACATGAAATGCAATTCGCAATCGCTGGCGCGCATTTCGTAACGCTCACCGATTGCCAGGCAATGCATGGCCAGCGGGCCGTGGGTGACGCTGACGCCTTTCGGGTTGCCGGTGGAGCCCGAGGTATAGATCACGTAGGCGAGGTTGCACGGATCCAGCGTAACGCTCGGCGCCTGCGCCGGGTGCGCGCTGAGATCGAGGTGATCAAGTTCCAGCACGGTCAGTGTGTCAGCGATCGGCAATTGCGCCGTCACCCGCGAATCGCTCAGCAGCAGCGCCAGCCCTGAATCCTCCATCAGGTACGCCAGGCGCTCACGCGGGTAGCTGGTGTCCAGCGGCACGTAAGCGCCACCCGCCTTGAGCACCGCCAGCAGCGCGACGATCAAGCCTTCGCTGCGTGGCAGCGCGACACCGACACGCACTTCGGCGCGCACCCCACGCGCCACCAGTTCATGGGCGAGACGGTTGGCGCGGGCGTCGATGTCGCCATAGCTGAAATGCTGGCCGTTGAAGATCACTGCGGTGCGATCCGGCTGTTGCGCCGCCAGGCGCGCGTAGCGTTGATGTACGGCGAGATCGACCGGGTAAGCCTGCGTCTGGTTGGCAGATATCTGCCGCGCATGCTCATCTGCGCTGGCCAAGGCGATTTCACCGAGACGACGCTCGGCGGATTCGGCGAACTGCTCCAGCAAGTGCAGCAGTTGTGCGCTCAAGCGCTCAACCGTGGCGATGCTGAAATGCGCCTGATCGAAACTCATGTGCAGCGTCAGGGTTTCGCCCAGCGTCACGCCCACGGTCAGCGGGTAGTGCGTCTGGTCCTGGTTGCTCACTTCACCAAACACCACGCCTTGCGCGGTGCCGTGCTGCAGCGCGGCGGAAATCGGAAAGTTTTCGAACACCAGCAGCGTGTCGAACAGCGACTCACCGCCCTGCCCGGCCCAACGCTGAATGTTCGCCAGCGGCGTGTGTTCGAACTCGCGCAGGCTGAGGTTCTGCGCCTGCACCGCCGCCAGCCACGCAGCTACGCTTTGATCCGGGCGCGAACCGGCGATCACCGGCAAGGTGTTGATGAACAGGCCGACCTGCTGCTCGATGCCGACCAGCTCCGCCGGGCGCCCGGCCACGGTGGTGCCGAACGCCACGCACGCGCTGCCGGTGTAACGCTGCAACAGCAGCAGCCATGCGGCTTGCACCAAGGTGTTGGCAGTGACTTTCTGCTGCCGGGCGAATTCGTTCAGGCGTTGCGTACGTAGCGCCTCGAGCGAGTAATGCTGGAGCGCATGGCCGCGTTCGGCACGCACTTCACCCGCGCCCGCCGCCGCTTGCGCCAGCACGGTTGGCTCGTGCAAGTCGGCCAGTTGTGTGCGCCAGAACGCTTCGCTGACGGCGCCGTCCTGACGTTGCAGCCACTGAATGTAGTCGGCGTAGCGGCTCAGCGGACGCGGCGGTTGCTGCCCGGCATAGCGCTGCAGCACTTCGCCGAGCATCTGCGCGCTGCTCCAGCCGTCCATGAGGATGTGGTGATTGGTGAAGATCAAATGATGACGCTGATCGCTGACTTCAATCAGCGTGACACGCAGCAGTCCAGCCGCACTCAGATCGAAGCCCTGCGCCAGATCGGCAGCCGTGAAATCCTTGAGCGCCTGAGCGATGTCGGTGCGCGCGCGCCAGTCGAGCACGGTGTATGGCAATTCGAGACGGCGATGGATGATTTGCAGTTGTTCCGGCAATTCACCCTGCCAGAGAAAGCCGCTGCGCAGGATGTCGTGGGCGTCCAGGGTGGCTTGCCACGCGGCACGGAAACGCTCGGGGTCGAGGCCGTCGACGTCCACGCAGAGCTGGTTGATGTAGCTGCCAGTGCCCTGCTCGTACAACGTGTGGAACAGCATGCCCTGCTGCATCGGCGACAGCGGATAAATGTCTTCAATGCTGGCGGCCGGTACGGCAATCGCATCCAGTTGTGCCTGCGTGATCTGCGCCAGCGGGAAGTCCGAGGGCGTGACGCCCATGGTGTCCGGCAGGCAGCAATGGCTGATCAGCGCTTGCAGTTCAGCGCTGTAGGCGTCGGCCAGGCGGGCGATGGTCGCCTCGTTGAACTGTTCGCGGCTGAAGGTCCAGCGCAGGTCGAGTTCACCGTCGTAGACCTGGCCTTCGACGCCCAGCCAGTTATCCAGCGGTGCCTCAAGACTTTGCTCCGGCCCGGCGCGTTCGCCGGCCGGGCTGAACAGCGCCCCTTCTTGAGCGTCGAAACTGCCATCGAACTGGCCGAGATAATTGAAGGTGATGCGCGGCACCGGCAGCGCTTCGAGCGCGGCTCGCGCCGTGTCATCGCCGAGGTAACGCAACACACCAAAACCGATGCCTTTATTGGGGATCGCGCGCAGTTGCTCCTTGATCTGCTTGATCGCAGCCGGCAACGAATCAGCCGGGGTCAGGCGCACCGGGAACAGGCTGGTGAACCAGCCGACGGTGCGGGTCAGGTCGATGTCGTCGAACAGGTCTTCGCGACCGTGACCTTCCAGTTGAATCAGCGCGTCGGCGTGCCCGCTCCAGCGGCAGATCACCCGCGCCAGCGCCGTCAGCAACAGGTCATTGACCTGTGTGCGGTACGCCGCCGGCGCCTGTTGCAGCAGTTGCCGGGTGAGGGTTTTGTCGAGGCGGCTGTGCAGCACCTGCGCGTAGCGACTTTGCCGGCTGCCCTGCGGGTTGTCGCAGGGCAGATCCAGCGCGGCGCCGTCGAGTTGCTGCTGCCAGAAACCCAGCTCGGCGTGCACCGCGTCGGTCGCGGCATGGGTTTGCAGATGTTCGCCCCAGGCTTTGTACGAACTGGTTTTGGCCGGGAGTCTGATCGCCGCGCCTTGCAGCGTTTGCTGATAAGCCTGTTGCAAGTCTTCCAGCAGAATCCGCCACGACACACCGTCCACCGCCAGGTGATGCACGGCCAATAACAGACGCTGACTGCCATCGGCGACGGTCGCCAGCACCCCGCGCAGCAGCGGGCCGTTTTGCAGGTTCAGGCTTTGCTGGGCCTGGGCGTACAGCGCTTGCAGAGCGTCGGCGTCGAGACGGTCAGCGGTCCACAGCAGTTCAGGCTCAACCGCCACCGGTGCGACTTCCGCACGCCAGCCATCGGCATCCTCGACGAAGCGCGAACGCAACGCATCATGCTGCGCCAGCAAGGCATTCAGCGCCTGTGAGAGTGCGTCGGCATTCAGGGACTGGTGGCTGCGCAGCAGCACGGCCTGGTTCCAGTGATGGCGCTGGGGAATGTCTTCGGCGAAAAACGTCTGCTGGACCGGCAGCAACGGCAACACCCCGCTGACCGGGCCCTGATCGATATTCACACCCGCGTCGCCCTGCCGGGCAACGCTGGCCAGCCCTTGCACGGTCTGGTGCTGGAACAGGTCGCGCGGGCTGAAATGAATGCCGGCCTGACGCGAACGGCTGACCACTTGAATCGAGATGATCGAATCACCCCCCAGCTCGAAAAAGTTGTCGGTCAGACCGACCTGTTCGAGTTTGAGCACGTCCTGCCAGATGGCGGCGATTTTCTGCTCCAGTTCACTGCGCGGCGCGACAAACGCCTGCTGCATCTGGCTGGCGTCCGGCGCCGGTAGCGCCTTGCGATCGAGTTTGCCGTTGGGGCTCAGCGGCAGTGATTCGAGAAACAACAGCTGCGTCGGCACCATGTAGTCCGGCAGGCGGTTGTTGAGTTGCGCTTTGATCGCTTCCCGCGCGGCGCCTTGATCTTCGCTGGACGCCGCCGTCACGTCAGCGTCGGTCGGCACCACGTAGGCCACCAGTTGCAGACTGCTGGCGCCCTGCAGCGCCAGCACCACGGTTTCTTTCACGGCATCGAGTTCGAGCAGACGCGCTTCGACTTCGCCCAACTCGATACGAAAGCCACGGATTTTTACTTGATGATCAACGCGACCGACATATTCGATCTGGCCCAGGGCATTGAAACGCGCAAGGTCACCCGTGCGGTAAAGCCGTGCACCGGTGGTGGAAAATGGATCAGGAATAAAACGTTCTGCGGTCAGGTCCGCACGCTGGAAATAACCACGCGCCAGCAACTCACCGCCAATCAGCAACTCGCCGACCACGCCAATCGGCGTCGGCTGACCGTCAGCATCCAGCAGGTACGCATGCCGCCCCGGCAACGGCTGACCGATAGGCAGGGTCAGCGGCAATGGCTGAAGACCGGAAAGGTAATCGCAGCAGTCGAGGGTGGTCGCGGTGACCGTGGCTTCGGTCGGGCCGTAAGTGTTGAGCAACCTGACGTGCTCCAGACCGGCCTCGCGCCAGGCCTGCACACCTTCTGGCGGCATCGCCTCACCACCGCTGTGTACCTGACGCAGCCCGGCGTAATCACGCGGGCCGGCGGCGGCGAACTCCTTGGCGATCATGTTCCAGTAAGCGGTGGTCAAGTCCATGACCGTGATGCCGTGCTCGACGATGTTGCGATACAGGGTTTCGCTGTCCCAGACTTCGTTGCCGCGTAACACGACCGCGGCGCCGCAGGTCAGGGGCCAAACAGTTGCTCGCCAAAGGCATCGAAGTTGAACGTGGCAAATTGCAGAGCGCGATCGGCGGCGTTCAAACCGTAGTAATGCTGCGAAGCGAAGGCATGTTTGCTCAACGCGCCGTGGCTGATGCCGACGCCTTTGGGGCGGCCGGTGGACCCGGAAGTGAACATCACATACGCGAGGTTATCCGCCCACACCGTGCGTTGCGGATTGCTGTCGTCGCTGCACGCCCAGGCCTCGGCCTGATCGAGGCACAGGCTGCGCACGTTGTGCGGCACCGGCAGACGCTCAAGCAGATGGCTTTGGCTCAGCAGCAAGCGACTGCCGCTGTCTTCGATCATGCACAGCAGGCGCTCGCGCGGGTATTGCGGATCGAGGGGCACGTACGCGCCGCCAGCCTTGAGGACGGCGAGAATAGCCGCGATCAGCTCCATTCCCCGATCCAGCGCAACGCCGACCAGCACTTCCGGCCCCACGCCCTGCGCCACAAGCGTTCGAGCCAGACGATTGGCGCGGGCATTGAGCTGTGCGTAAGTCTGCTGCTGGCCGTCGAAAATCAGCGCGATGGCGTTCGGCGTCTGCGCGGCCTGCGCTTCGAACAGCTCATGCACCGCACGCGCGCTGGGCCAGACGGCGTCGTGGCGGCCCCAGTCCTGAGTCAGTTGCTCGAGTTCCTGCGCCTGCAGCAAAGCGATCTCGCCGACGCGCTGCTGCGGATCGTTGACGATGCTGTGCAGTAAATGTGTCCAGTGCCGCGCCATGCGTTCGATGGTGGCGCCGTCGAACAGGTCGCTGGCGTAGGTGAAGGCCGCATGCAACTGGCCGGCCTTTTCGTAGGTGTCCAGGCTCAGGTCGAACTGAGTGCTGCGGCTTTCCCACTCGATCACACCGAGTTCCAGACCGCTGCCAACCTTGAGCGACGTGACGTCAGCGACTTCCGGCTGATGGTTGTACATCACCTGGAACAGCGGGTTGTAACTCAGGCTGCGCTCCAGTTTCAGCGCTTCAACCAGACGTTCGAACGGCAGATCCTGATGCGCCTGTGCACCGAGCGCGGTTTCCTTGATTGCGCCGAGCAGGTCCGTAAATGACGTCTGAGCGTCGAGCTGCACGCGCAGCACCTGGGTGTTGACGAAGAAGCCGATCAGCCCTTCGATCTCGCGACGGTTGCGGTTGGCGATCGGCACACCGACGCGCAGGTCGGTCTGCCCGGTGTAACGGTGCAACAGAACATTGAAGGCGCCGAGCAGCAGCATGAACAGCGTGACGCCATGCTGGCGTGCCACGCCGCGCAGTTGCTCGACCAGTGCTGCGTCCACCACGCGCTCGTGGCGCCGCCCGCGATGGCTCGGCAACACCGGGCGCGGTCGGTCGAGCGGCAATTCCAGTACCGGATGCTCGTCGCCCATTTGGGCCAGCCAGTAATCGAGCTGACGCTGTTGCTCGCCAGCCTCCAGCCAGCGCCGTTGCCACAGCGCGTAATCGCTGTACTGCACCGGCATCGGCGGCAATTCGGCCTCTTGCCGCTGATCGTGGGCGTCGTAGAAGCGGCAGAACTCGTCGATCAACACGTTCATCGACCAGCCATCGGAAACGATGTGGTGCAGGGTCAGCAGCAGCACGTGTTCCTCTTCGGCCAGCTGCAGCAAGCGCACGCGCAGCAGTGGCCCGTTGGCCAGATCGAACGGCAACAGCGACTGCTCTTCAGCCGCCGCCGCGACGCGCAGTTCGCGCTCGGCAGCCGGCAAGGTGTTGAGGTCGATGCGCTGGATATCCAGCGGTTGTTGCAGTGGCACTTGCAGCAGGCTGTCGTCGGGCTGCTGTTGAAAGACTGTGCGCAGGGTTTCGTGGCGTTCGATCAGGCTGGCAAACGCCTGCTCCAGCGCCGGTTGATTCAGGCGCCCGCTCAGACGCACCGCGGCCGGCAGGTTGTACGCGCCGCTCTGCGGATCCAGATGCCAGAGAAACCACATGCGTTGCTGGGCATAGGACAGCGCTTGCCGATCCTCGGCCTCGACGCCGGCCGGGATCGGAAACCGGGAGAAATCCACCCCTTCCCTCTGCAAAGCCGCGAGGAACATCTGGCGCTTTTCCAGGGGCAACCCGATAAACCGGCGAGCAAGTTTCAAGGAGTCTTCAGCATTCATTTCTCAGCATCCGGATCAGTAGGCAGGAAGCACAAAGGCACGTCATGCCTGTAAAACGAATGCAGACCGGAAAAATTAGCGAATGCGAACAACTGTCAGACGAGACTACCGAGGGCTTTTGCGGACACACACAACCCCTGTGGGAGCGAGCCTGCTCGCGAAAGCGGTGGATCAGGCGACATCAATATCGACTGATTCGACGCCTTCGCGAGCAGGCTCGCTCCCACAGGGTTTTTGGTGCTGATCAGGCGGTTGCGGCGACGGCGTGGCGGCGGTGATGCCTTTCCAGCTGATCCTTGATCACCTTGAGCACTTTGGCTTCGTGTTCATGAATGAAGAAGTGCCCGCCGGCGAGCATGTCCACGGAAAAGCTGCCACGGGTTTCCTGGCTCCAGCCGATCAACTGCTCGGTGGTGGCGCGGTCGGCCTTGCCGCCGAGCACGTGCACCGGGCAATTGAGCAGTGGGCGCTGCACCGGCTCGAATTTGCCGCACAGCAGAAAGTCGGCGCGCAGGATCGGCAGGGTCAGGCTCATCAGTTCTTCGTTGGCCAACACTTCTTCGCTGGTGCCATTGAGCGTGCGCAGTTGCTCGATCAGTTCAGCATCGGTTTTCGGTTCGGCAAAGCCGCGATCGTAATCGGCACGCAGGGTCGGCGCCGCTGTGCCCGAAGCGAACAGCGCCAGCGGTTCCGGGCAGCCCAGCGCGGGCAAGGCATGGGCCATCTCGCAGGCCAGCAAGGCGCCCAGGCTATGGCCGAACAGCGCATAGGGCGCTTCAAGTGTCGGGCGCAATTCCTTGGCCAACTGCATCGCCAAGGCACGCATATCGGTCTGGAGGGGCTCGTCAAATCGTGCGCCGCGCCCCGGCAGTTCCACCGGCCTGAGCTGCAGCCATTGCGGCAACTTCGGCCGCCAGCGGCTGTAGACCATGGCGCTGGCGCCGGAGTATGGCAGGCACAGCAGGGTCAACTGAGTCACCACGCTTTCCTCGAAAAAATCATCTTGAGAGAGAAACGGATGCCCTGCCGGGCAAATTAGTCGCCGACCAGTAAATTGCCCAAACGCATGCTCGTTAACTGTTCAGGCCAAAACCAATAACGAGGGATCACCGTGGACCTGCAGAGCATTCTCGGCAAACTGTTCGCCAATGCCGGCGCTGTCGGCATCGAAGGCGTGTTTCAATTCGTGTTCGGTCCGCAGCAGGCCTACTGGTCCGAGGTCAAGGCCAGCAGTCGCACCGAGGCTGGCCTCCACGCCAGCCCGGATGTGACCATCGAAGTCGCGGAACAGGATTTTCTCGGGATCATGGGCGGCATGGCCAACGTCGAAGAGCTGTTCGCCAGCGGCCGCCTGAAGATCGGCGGCAACATGGGCCTGGCGACCCTGTTGCCGCAGATCATCGATCACGCTCGCCACGGTGGCGGTGCGGCCTTTGAAAAAGTCGATATGAACAAGCGCTACCCGACCCCGCCGCGCTTCAGCGAACAACTGACCGCCAGCCTGCCGACCCAGCTCAGCGTTCAACGCCGTACGCGCGACGAACTCCCGGTGAGTGAATTCAAGCGCCACTACTTACCGCACGGCATTCCCGTGGTGATCAGCAATGCCCTGCACGACTGGCCGTTGTTCAAGCTCAGCCGCGAAGAGTCGCTGGTGCATTTCGCCGAGCTGCAAGGCATCACCCGCCATGGCGATTACGTGAAGAAGACGTTCTCCACCGAACGGGATTTTCGCTCGACCTCGATGGCCGAGTTCATCGCCTCGCTGGACCACCCGGCGGCGAAAAGCGCAGATGGCGAGCCGCCTGCCTACATGGGCAACAACATTCTCCCGGCGCAACTGCTGCAACAGATCAAATACCCGCCCTACTTCGATGCCTCGCAGTTCATACCGCCGCGCATCTGGATCGGGCCCAAGGGCACGCTGACCCCGCTGCACCGCGACGACACCGATAATCTGTTCGCGCAGGTCTGGGGGCAGAAGACCTTCACCCTCGCCGCGCCGCATCACCGCGAGGCACTGGGCACGTGGTCAACGGCACCGGAGGGTGGCCTGGACGGTTGTGATTTCAATCCGGACGCACCGGACTACCAGCGCTTTCCCAAAGCACGTGACGTGCCGTTTCTGCGGGTGACGCTGGAGGCTGGAGATCTGCTGTTTCTGCCGGAGGGCTGGTTCCACCAGGTGGAGTCGGTATCGACATCGCTGTCGGTGAATTTCTGGGTGAATTCGGGACGGGGCTGGTAACAAGCCCCCTGCAGGAGTGAGCCTGCTCGCGATAGCGGTCTTTCATTCACAATCATATTGACTGACACACCGCTTTCGCGAGCAGGCTCACGCCTACAGAAAGCGATCTATTTCAAATGGCGGAAGCTCTGCACCGCAGCGCCGAGCACCACCGCCCCTGCAGCAATCGCCAGCCAGAAACCACTGCGCGCACCCAACGCATCGACCAATGCGCCGGAGCCCGCCGCACCGATCGCCACGCCAATGCTCAAACCGGTGACCAGCCAGGTCAGGCCTTCGGTCAATCTGGCCGGCGGCACGATGCGCTCAATCAAGGCCATGGCCACGATCAGCGTCGGCGAAAAGAACAACCCGGCAACGAACATTGCCACCGACAACCCGATAATGTTGCTCGCCAGCAACAACGGTAACGTGGTCACCGCCGTCGCCACCCCGCCGTACAAGAACAAGCGCGGCAATGGCAGTTTCGAACGCATCGCGCCGAAGGCGATCCCTGCCAGACACGAGCCAATCGCATACACCGACAAGACGATGCTCGCCGCCGCCGGTTGCCCCTGGTGTTGCGCGAACGCGACGCTGACCACATCGACTACACCGACGATCACCCCCATGGCGATCATCAGCGCCAGCAACAGTTGCACGTCGGTCGAGGCGATGATCGAGCCGTGATGCTCAGCCGTATGCGGATGCACCGGCGGCTCGGTGCTGCGTTGGGCGACAAACGCGGTCACACCAATGGCCAGCGCCAGCAGCGCCGCCAACGGTCCGGCCTCGGGGAACACCGCCACGCACAGGCCCACCGACAACGGCGGGCCGACGATAAAGCACACCTCATCGAGCACCGACTCCAGCGCATAGGCGGTCTGCAATTGCGGCTGACCGCGATAGATTTCGGTCCAGCGCGCCCGCACCATCGCCGACATGCTCGGCATGCAGCCGGCCAGCGCGGCAAACACGAACAACGTCCAGCTCGGTGCCTGCAACCGCGTGCACAGCAACAACAGCAACAGCGCCCCGCCGCCGATCAGCGCCGACAACGGCAGAATCCGCCCCTGACCGAAACGGTCAACCAGCCGCGATACCTGCGGTGCACAAAACGCCGTGGCCAGGGCAAACGTCGCCGCCACGCCGCCGGCCAGCGCATAGCCGCCCTTGAGTTGCGAAAGCATGGTGATCAGGCCGATACCGGTCATCGAGATCGGCATGCGCGCGATCATTCCGGCCAGGACAAAGTTTCGCGCGCCGGGAGCGTTGAACAATTCGCGGTAAGGATTCGCCATCGGTTGCAGCCTCATCAAGGGCCGACACGTTGCCATAGGCTCGCGGCGCGGGGGAAGCGCGCAATTGTTGGTGGAATGTGAAAGGCCGCTCTCACCTTGGACTTGCGGTGTACACCAACCCTGTGGGAGCAAGCCTGCTCGCGAAGACGCCAGCAAAACCACCTCGACCTTTGCGCCAAATGAACTCTGGCGCCACACCACCAGTCAGCTAGGTAAGCCCTCACTCAAGGCGCAACGTTCCATGCAGATTTCCCTCGCCCGACAAGTCGCGATTGTCACCGGTGCCAGCTCCGGCATCGGCCACGCCTGTGCCAAAGCCCTCGCCGCAGCCGGCGCCGCGGTGGTCATCAACTACAACAGCAACGCCGAACCCGCTGAAAAACTCGCCCGGCAGATCATCGCCGACGGCGGCCAGGCGCTGGCCATCGGCGCCGATGTGTCGAAGGAGGATGAGGTCGAACGGCTGTTCAGCGAAACCCTCGACGCCTTCGGTACGCTGGACATTCTGCTGGCCAATTCCGGGCTGCAAAAGGATGCGCCAGCGGTAGACATGACTCTGGATGACTGGAACACGGTGATCGGCGTCAACCTCACCGGCCAGTTCCTCTGTGCCCGCGCCGCCCTGCGGATTTTCAATCGCCAGGGCATTCGCGAAGGCGTGTCACGCGCCGCCGGCAAGATCATTCACATGAGTTCGGTGCATCAGCGCATTCCCTGGGCCGGACACGTCAATTACGCCGCCTCCAAGGGGGTGTCGACCAGTTGATGCAGACCCTCGCCCAAGAAGTCAGCCATCAGCGCATTCGTATCAACGGCATCGCGCCGGGAGCGATTCGCACGGCGATCAACGCCAAAGCCACCGCTGACGACGCTGCAGACAAACTTCTTGAACTGATCCCCTACGGCCGGATTGGCGATGTCGAAGATGTCGCCAACGCCGTGGTGTTTCTCGCCTCGGATGCCTCCGATTACATCGTTGGCACCACCCTGTTCATCGACGGCGGCATGAGCCTCTATCCGGAGTTTCGCGGCAATGGCTGAGCATCCTCTGGAACGACAAAGCGCCATCGATGCCCACGGCATCATCGGCGACATGCGCAGCGCGGCGCTGATCAACGACCGCGGCAGCGTGGATTTTTTTGCTGGCCGGAGTTCGACAGCCCGTCGATTTTCTGTTCATTGCTCGGCACGCCCGACGCCGGCATCTTCCAGCTCGCGCCGGACCTGCCGGACGCTCGCCGTGAGCAGATTTACCTGCCCGACACCAACGTCCTGCAAACCCGCTGGCTGAGCGAACGCGCCGTGGTGGAAATCACCGACCTGCTGCCGGTGGCCGACAACCCGGACGACTTGTCCGTATTGCTGCGCCGGGTGCGGGTGGTCAGCGGTGAGGCCACGTTTCATATGCGCTGCGCCGTGCGCCACGACTATGCCCGCGCCGACACCCGTGCGCACATGGACGGGCAAACCGTGGTGTTCAGCGCCGAGGGGCAGCCGTCACTGCGCCTGGCCGCCGATCAGTCACTGAGCGTCGACACAGATGCGGCGGTCGCCACCTTCACCCTGACCCACCAGCAAAGTGCCGAATTCATTCTCGGCGCCGAGGACGATCCGCGCTTTCAGGAGGGCGCGGCGCAGTTGTGTGTGCAGCGCACCTTGCAGTTCTGGCGCGGCTGGATCGGCCAGTCCAACTACCGCGGGCGCTGGCGCGAAATGGTCAACCGCTCGGCCCTCGCACTCAAGCTGCTGACTTCCCGTCGCCACGGCGCGATCCTCGCCGCCGCGACGTTCGGCCTGCCGGAATCACGCGGCGGCGAGCGCAACTGGGACTACCGCTATACGTGGATCCGCGACGCCTCGTTCACCGTGTACGCGTTCATGCGTCTGGGCTTTGTCGACGAAGCCAACCACTACATGCAATGGCTGCGCGGACGCGTCAGCGATTGCTGCGGCAAGCCGATGAAGCTGAACATCCTCTACGCCATCGACGGCCAACAGGAGTTACCCGAGACCGAACTCTCGCACCTTTCCGGACACGGCGGTGCACAGCCGGTGCGGATCGGCAATCAGGCTTACGATCAGATCCAGCTCGACATCTTTGGCGAGCTGATGGACGCCGTGTATCTGGTCAACAAATACGGCGATGCGATTTCCCACGAAGGCTGGAAACACGTCTGCGAAGTGGTCGGTCAGGTCTGTGAGACCTGGCAGACCAAAGACGTCGGCATCTGGGAAATGCGCGGTGAGCAGCATCATTTTCTGCACTCGCGGCTGATGTGCTGGGTTGCCCTGGACCGGGCCATCCGCCTGGCGTCGAAACGCTCGCTGCCCGCGCCTTTCACTCAATGGGATCAGACCCGGCAAGCGATCTACGCCGACATCTGGGACAACTTCTGGGACGACGAACGCGGGCATTTCGTGCAGTACAAGGGCGGCACCGCGCTCGACGGCTCGATGCTGCTGATGCCGCTGGTGCGGTTTGTCAGCGCCAAAGACCCGCGCTGGTTGTCGACCCTTGAAGCGATCGAGAAGAGCCTGGTGCGCGACGGCATGGTCTATCGCTATCGCAACGACGACGACAACATCGATGGTTTGACCGGCACCGAAGGCGCGTTCGCGGCGTGCTCGTTCTGGTACGTCGAATGCCTGGCCCGCGCCGGTCAGGTGGAAAAAGCCCATCTGGAGTTCGAACAACTGTTGCGTTACGCCAACCCGCTGGGCCTCTACGCCGAAGAATTCGACAGCCACGGCCGACATTTGGGCAACACACCGCAAGCGCTGACCCACCTGGCGTTGATCAGCGCAGCGAGCTTTCTCGATCGCAAACTGAGCGGAGAAAAGAGCAGCTGGCAGCCGTAACCCGCCGATTATTCGCCAGAGTCCGTCAGACGAATCGCAGGTTAAACGCGTTTTGTCGAAGTCCGTCCTACACTCGATCAACATATGCAAGCGCCCCCAGTCACCGCTGCCGCCCGCAGCGGTTACTTCCAGCGACAGTTTGTGTAAAACCACGGCGTATGAAACCCGACAAATCGCTGGCAAAGCTGCCTCGGTAACTTGCACTTACACCCCGAAATACCTTGTTGCCAGCCGTCACATCCGCCCCTAACATCCAGCGCAACGGGCACAGCGGAGCTGTCCAACAAAACCCGAATTCAAGGAAGCAGAATGTCCCGACACATCCAGCGCAGCATCGACTCCCCTCTTCGCACCGGTCTGACCCGCGGCCAGCTCTGGGAAGACTCTGACCAGGGCCTGATCAAATGCTGGGAAGTCGGCCGCCAGCGCGCCGCACGCTTTCCCGAACTGGCTCAACGCTGCGTGGCCGGTGAACTGCCGGTCCTCGGCTGGAAGGGTGGCGTCAGTCGCAGCCTGAAGAAAAACGAAAAATACGGCTCGCTGAAATATCTGGCGCAGTGGCAAGGGCTGCGCGGCGAGGATCTGGACATTGATTTGAGCGTCGAGCGCTCGCTGACGTGCTCGCGAACGAAAATGAAGGTGACGTTCACGCCGGAGCGGGCGAAGTATTTCAATCAGGTGGCGGAAGTCGAGGCTTAGCGCCTGGCGTCTCGTCGGTTGAGTTGAGCCGGGCTGTCTGATCGCGAGTCCAGAGCTCTTGAATGCGATTCAAACGGAGTGGTTAATCATGATCGAGACCGTGCTTACCCCAACCCTGACCATCGCCTACGAACAGCATGGCCCGGAAAACGGCGCCGCAGTGATTCTGCTCCACGGCTTTCCCTATTCGCCGCGCGCCTTCGACGACGTCGCCCCGGCGCTTGCCGCACACGGCTACCGCGTGATCGTGCCGTACTTGCGCGGCTATGGGCCGACCCGCTTCAACAGTGAGCAGACGCTGCGCTCAGGCCAGCAAGCCGCGATCGCGCAGGACTTGCTCGATCTGATGGACGCGCTGGGCATCGATCAGGCAACGCTTGGCGGTTATGACTGGGGCGGTCGGGCGGCGTGCATTGTCGCGGCGCTCTATCCAGCACGGGTGCGCGGATTGGTCAGTGGCGACGGCTACCTCGTGCAGGACATCGCCCATTCGAATCAGCCGCTGGATCCCGAAGACGAGCATCGGCTCTGGTATCAGTACTACTTCCACACGCCGCGTGGCGCCGAGGGGCTGAGGCAAAACCGTCGGCAGTTGTGCCAGTTGCTCTGGCGGCTGTGGTCGCCGACGTGGTCGAGAAGGGAGGAGCGCTACCCGCTGACCGCGACGGCTTTTGATAATCCTGATTTTGTCGACGTGGCGATTCATTCCTACCGGCATCGCTTCGGCTACGCTTCGGGCGATCCGGCACTGGAGTGGATGGAAGAGGCGCTTGCGAAACAACCGATGATCAGCATTCCGACCATTTCGCTGTGCGGCGCCGACGATGGCGTTGGCCCGCCTGCGGTTATTGATGCGGATGCCGAACATTTCAGCGGCTTTTATGAGCGGCGGATTTTGGCCGGGGTCGGCCACAACATTCCCGAGGAAGCGCCGCAGCAAATCCTCAAGGCATTGCTGGATCTGCTGCAGCGCTGAGCGAAAACCGCTCGCGATAAGCCTGCGGCGTCACCCCGATGGCGCGCAGGAAACTGCGCCGTAGCGTCTCCTCACTGCCAAATCCGCAATGGGCGGCGATGCGTTTCACCGGCAAAGCGCTGTCGCTGAGCAGCCGTCGCGCGGTTTCGACGCGGATCAGTTCGATGGCGCGGGCCGGGGTCTGGCCAGTGTCGGCGCGGTAGTGGCGCACGAAGCTGCGTTCGCTCATGCCGGCCTGTTCGGCGAGGGTCGGGATGCCGAGGTCGCAGGTCAGGTTTTCGGCGATCCAGGCGTGCAGTTCGTCGAAACGGTTGCCCTGATTTTGCAACGACAGCGTCACGCTGAATTGTGATTGACCGCCGGGACGCTTGAGGAACACCACCAAATGCCGTGCGACATCGAGGGCGATGTCTCGGCCAAGGTCTTCTTCGACCATCGCCAAGGCCAGGTCGATGCCGGCGGTGACGCCCGCCGAGGTCCAGACCGGGCCGTCATTGATGAAGATCGGGTTGGCTTCGACGTGCAGATTCGGGTGCTGCTGCGCCAGTTGCTCGCAGCGCGTCCAGTGGGTTACCACGCGGCGGCCATCGAGCCAGCCGCTGGCAGCGAGGAGAAACGCGCCGGTGCACACCGAGGCCACGCGCCGGCAATGATTACCGTGCTGGCGCACCCAATCGACCAGCTGCAGATCTTCAGCGGCGGGATAAATGCCCCAGCCTCCGGCAATGATCAAAGTATCGCTGGGCTCGCTCGGCAAGGGTTCGGCCAACACCGCCAAACCCGCCGACGACATCACCGCCCCGCCGCCGCTGGCAATCACCGTTGGCGCATAGGGCACCGGCATCCCGCGCTGGCGAGCCAGATCGTTCGCCGAGGCGAACACCTGCAACGGCCCGGTGACGTCGAGGATCTGCATGTTGGCAAACGCGAGAACATGAATGGCTTTAGGCATATTGGCGTAATTCGTGGGGTGATTGGCGTATGCGCCAGAACCTACGCGCCTACAGTGAAGCCGTCCAGCCCTATCATGAGAGTAAGCACGATGACTTTGCAGATCGGTTTTCTGTTGTTTCCCCAGGTTCAGCAACTCGACCTGACTGGCCCTTATGACGTACTCGCCTCGCTGCCGGGGGTGCAGGTGCATCTGGTCTGGAAGGATTTGATGCCGGTCACCGCCAGCACCGGCCTGCTGCTGAAACCGACCACCACGTTCGAGGACTGCCCGGATCTGGATGTGATCTGCGTGCCCGGCGGTGGCGGCGTCGGGCCGCTGATGGAAGATGAGCAAACCCTGAATTTCATCAAACGCCAGGCAGCGCAGGCGCGTTACGTGACCTCCGTTTGCACCGGTTCGCTGGTGCTCGGCGCGGCGGGTCTGCTGCAAGGCAAACGTGCGACCACCCACTGGGCGTATCACGATCTGCTGCCGACGCTGGGCGCGATTGCGGTGAAGGATCGGGTGGTGCGCGACGGCAATCTGTTTACCGGTGGCGGGATTACCGCCGGGATCGATTTTGCCTTGGTACTGGCGGCGGAACTGGTGGGTGCGGATACCGCGCAACTGGTGCAGTTGCAGCTGGAATATGCGCCGGCGCCACCGTTCAACGCGGGCAGCCCGGACAGTGCGCCGAGTGCAGTTGTCGATGAAGCCCGCCTGCGCGCCGCGCCTTCGTTGAAGTTGCGTACGGAGATTACCGAGCGCGCCGCGGCCAGGCTCAACATGCGCTAGATTCCGTTGGATACAAAACCTGTGGGAGCTGGCTTGCCAGCGATAGCAATGGTCCAGTCGATGAAATGTCGGCTGGACGGCTTAATCGCTGGCAAGCCAGCTCCCACAGGGAATCCGGCCATGCTCAGGTTTGCTATCTGTCCCGTTTTACGGCCACACCTTCACTTGTCCCCTCCCCCGCCCGTGTAGAAAGCCCTTCGACAAAACTCGCACAAGGATTTTTCGATGAAGGCTCTGCCATGGCTCTATCTTGCGCTACTCAGCCTCGGTTATGGATGGGCACTGAGCCACGGTCAGCTCGGCTGGCTGGCACTGATCTCAGTGGCGCTGCTGGTATTCGCCGGGTTCGCGGTTCGCCAGCAACAGGTACCGGTCGCACGTTTTCTTGGCCATGGCTTGTTTATCGTATTGGCCCTCGCGCTGGCGCTGCACTGGCTACCGGGCTTCGCCAACGGACGGGTCATTGACCCCCAGCGTTTCACCGACAACGCCGTGCCCTTCTCGATGTACCTGAATCTGGACAAACCGCTGGCGGGCTTCTGGCTATTGCTGGTATGCCCATGGATTGTCGGTCGCCGTTCATTGCGCCTTAGCGTGTACGCCACAGCCCTCGCACTGACGCTCTGCGCCGTTCTTGCCCTCGGAGGCGCGCTGTTGCTCGGCATCATCGCCTGGGCACCGAAGTGGCCGGATCAAGCCTGGCTGTGGGTGCTGAACAATCTGTTGCTGGTGACGCTGGTCGAGGAAGCGTTGTTTCGCGGCTATATACAGGGCGGCCTCAGCCGTCGCTTGCAACACCTGCCTTACGGCGAAAACCTCGCGCTGCTGCTGGCCTCGCTGCTGTTTGGCCTGGCGCATGTCGGTGCCGGCTGGACCTGGGTGTTACTGGCAGGGCTGGCGGGGGTCGGCTATGGTCTGGCCTACCGTTTCGGCGGTCTTGGCGCGGCGATCGCCACGCATTTCGGCCTGAACCTGCTGCACTTCGGCCTGTTCACCTATCCGATGCTGGCCAGTTGACGCAAGCGCCGTTTTGCGACGGCGTACTTAAATCTGAAAAAAAACTTCAATAAAAACCTGTCAGCGCCGACAACCTTTCAAAGCCTTGCGGATTGAACAACATGCGTAATAACCAGCCCATCACACAACGCGAACGGACTTTTCCGGCACAGCAACGGTTGATTTCCACAACCGACGCCAAGGGCGTGATCACCTACTGCAACGACGCTTTCGTCGAGATCAGCGGGTTTTCGCGTGAGGAGCTGATCCGTGCACCGCACAATCTGGTCCGTCACCCTGACGTGCCGTCGGCGGTGTTTTCGCACATGTGGGGCACACTGAAACAAGGCTTGCCATGGATGGGCATTGTCAAGAATCGCTGCAAATCCGGTGACCATTATTGGGTGAATGCCTACGTCACACCGGTGTTTGATGGCAGCCAGGTGATCGGTTACGAGTCGGTGCGCGTCAAGCCCACCGCCGAACAGATCCGCCGTGCCGAAGCGCTCTACCAACGCATCAACCAGGGCAAGTCGGCCATTCCATCCACCGATAAATGGCTGCCGATCCTGCAGGACTGGCTGCCGTTCATTCTGGTCAGCCAGTTGAGCTTCATGATCGGCGCGACCCTGACCTCACAGTGGGGCTTCGCCCTCGCCGCCGCGCTGTCGGTGCCGCTGGGCCTGATGGGCCTGCAATGGCAGCAACGCGGGCTCAAGCGCCTGCTGCGCCTGGCCGAGCAGACCACTTCCGACCCGCTGATCGCGCAGATGTACACCGACAGTCGCGGTGCGCAGGCGCGTCTGGAAATGTCGATCCTCAGCCAGGAAGCGCGCCTGAAAACCTGCCTGACCCGTCTGCAGGACACCGCCGAACACTTGACCGACCAGGCCAAGCAGTCCGACGCCCTGGCGCACAACAGCTCGACCGGTCTGGAACGCCAGCGTGTGGAAACCGAACAGGTCGCCACCGCCGTCAACCAAATGGCCGCCACCACCCAGGAAGTCGCCAGCCACGTACAACGCACCGCTGACGCCACCCAGGAAGCCAACCGCCTCACCGGCCGCGGCCGCGACATCGCCGGCGAAACCCGCGAAGCCATCCAGCGCCTGTCGGTGGTCGTCGGCGAAACCGGCCTGACCGTGACGCAACTGGCCAAAGACAGCGACGAAATCGGCGGCGTGGTCGACGTGATCAAAGGCATCGCCGACCAGACCAACCTGCTCGCCCTCAACGCCGCCATTGAAGCGGCGCGTGCCGGCGAGATGGGTCGTGGTTTTGCCGTAGTGGCTGACGAAGTCCGTCAACTGGCGCAACGCACCAGCGAATCCACCGGGCAGATTCATGCGCTGATCGCTAAGCTGCAGCAGACCGCCTCCAGCGCCGTACAAACCATGGAAGCCGGGCACCGCCAGGCCGAAGAAGGCGTGGCGCGGGTGCTGGAAGCGGATCAGGCACTGGTCGGCATCAGCGAAGCAGTGGCCAACATCACCGACATGACCACGCAGATCGCTGCGGCAACCGAAGAGCAAAGTGCGGTGGCTGAAGAGATCAGCCGCAACATCAGCAACATCTCGGAACTGGCGGACCAGACCTCGGAACAAGCGCATAACTCGGCGTTGCTGAGTGAAGAGCTGACGAAGACGGCGAATACGCAGTACTCGTTGGTGGAGCGGTTTAACCGCTGATGGGTAGGCTGGAATCAAAAAACCCGGACGGCGTGAGCTTCCGGGTTTTTTTTGATCTGGGATTTTTGGTCGCCGGCAGATCGTCATCGCGAACAGGCGAAGGCCTACATTGGATCTGCGGTGATCACAGGTTTATGTACCCGGTCACGATCCCTTGTAGGAGCGAGCCTGCTCGCGAAGAGGCCTTCTCTGCCGACGACGATCTCACTCAAGCAATGCCGACACTGCCTACAACTCGCCCAGAATGCGCCGACTGGTGCTCGTTGAGGCAAGGTTCTATCGTTTGCCGGTCAAAACTTATTCACATAAGCTGGTCAGCATGAATACACATCCTTCGGAGGCTCCGATGGCCACCACTCGAAAAACCGACAAACCCAGCAAAAAGGCAGTCCGTGAAGAACTGACATTCCTTGATGTTCGGCAAGCCGCGCGTGATGGGCAGAAAGTGTTCGATAAATTTGTGATCACTGGCAGGCTACCTATTACAAAGTAGGCCTGGATGCCAGCCATCAAAATTTCTGCACTTTTTGAACGAATCAATAACTGGCAAAACTTCGCTGCACACTTCTACAACTACAAACTCTGCGATGAATTGCCTGCCATTTTCGGGCGCGATGAGCGTCTCGATCTGAGCGACATGCATCATATTCATCTTGCCAGTACACAGGCACAGCAGGCTCGATGGGCAAAAATCAATCGTCAGTATTACCGGACAGCATTGCGTGACGATGCTGACAATGACTTTTGGTTGATCTATGCGTATGACGCCTTTCGCGATGAGTATTTACTACTGACAATCACCGGCCCGGATGCGCATAACCGAAAAGAGTGGGGATCTTTTTTGCGCAGCGTGCATTGCGATATCGTTGAGCCTTGGACACTGGGCAGGGTTATTTTTCCTGATGTGGATAATCTGTAAGCGGTCAATGCCGAAAGCAAGCGAGATTTACAGCTCTGACGGCGTGATCGCCACAGGTTAGTACTCCTTGGTGGAGCGGTTTAACCGCTGATTGGTAGGCTGGAATCAAAAAACCCGGACGGCGTGAGCTTCCGGGTTTTTTGTTGCGTCATGGAAATTACCCAAACAGCGGTTCGGTTTGAGTCGAGGCTGCGTATGAAGAGCTCAGCCACCATTGCGCAGCATTCACCCGCCCCAGGTATGTGAAACTCGTACTAACTTCTCTAAAAGATTTGCGCTGGATAATCGAGAATATTTACGGAGCCCACAAAACATCGCGACTGTCTACTGTCAGGTTTGACAGTAGACAGTCAACTTTCATGGGCATATCTATAGATTGTCAAAACAGACAACTGGCGATGATTCTCACGATATGAACAAGGAGCTAAAGATGTCCGCACAAGCTATTTTCATCCCGAAAAAAGATTTCATTCAGAAACAGGAAAACGTCCTTGCCTGGCAATTTGATACCGGTGATGAAACGATAGCCACAAGTACTGTCTTTTATCTACACCATTTTATTCCGACCGGCGAAAAAAGCTGGTCAATATCAGGGTCGACGGGAACGCTGGAGGGCGAAAACCTCTTCCTCTACCTTTTCTCGATCCCCTACACCAATGACGCTCCGTTCAATAAAACCTATACGCTAAAAGATGGGCTAACGTTCAAGCATGGTCACTCATCGCCTGGACCGTCTGGATATTATGGAATTACTTATGTGGATGCTGATGAAGCCACACTCAGTATCGACCTCCATCCCACCAAGGGGACTGCTGTAGGTAAATTCGAAGCAACATTCAAAAGTCATGGTTACCGCCCCCAGCCGGAAGGAACTTTCAACTTGCTCAGAGATGATTTGTAATCTGCTACGTTAGCGCCTCGACTAAAAAGATAGCTCACTCCATAACAGTGCAACGCTTTCGCCAGCAGGCTCGCTCAAACTGTGGAATCCCGCAGGATCACACACTTGGACGAATACGAAGGAGGGTTCCATCATGAGCAATAAGACAATTTTTATTCCGAATAAAAAGAATATTAAGCACACTACCGATGACTTTCATTGGAATTACGGATCAGAGTTAATCAACGCTCAAAACTGCTCGTTTTTCCACGATATCTTTCCACCCACGGGTGAAGAACACTGGGTCTTTGCCGGTTCGACCGGGAGCGCTGAGAAAGGGAACTGGTTTGCTTTTCAGTTAAGCGTGCCTTACCGCGACCAAGACTTGATGGAGTACACCTACAAACTGAATGATGGCCTAGGTATGCACTGTAGCCATCTTCATTCAATCCCGGCGCCACCGGGATACACGGGATTCACATCTGTCGATGCCGACGATGCGGAACTTACCATCAGACTGGATCGTAAAGTGGGTACCGTCACCGGCGAATTCAGCGCGAAATTCCTGTCCGGTCGTTATCGTTTAAATCCGCATGGAAACTTCAAACTGACACGAAACGCACCCCACAAGGGTCATGACTATCATTCATCCACACCAAGATAATCGCGCAGGGGCTCCTCCCTCAAAAAACGCCTTCTTTACTCGCGGCAATTTCATTCAGCAAAGTCGGCAATGCCTGCAACCACGGCAGATCGCGTCGACGATCGCTCGTCGACGCCGGTTATTTGATGAAGCCCGGACAGCGGAAGCTTCCGGGCTCTTTGCGCCGCTGAACTGTACATCGCCGAAACTGACGATTAGTCAGGCAACTTCAGCTTATCCAACAGTCGATTGACCAACAGCTCGTTCAGCATGATCACCTGTTGCAGCGCCAGCAGCGGTTTACGCTCCGGGCCGCCTATGGAGTGGGCGATGTTGCCGGCCATGGCATGAGCATATGAAAGCGACGCGCTCGCCTCCACCAGCAGGGTTTCGTCATCCAGCGTCGGGTCGACGAGATAGACCGGGCGATTTTTTGGCGAGGTTGGCGCGGCCGCCAGGTCTTCGGGCTTGAGATAGTAATCGAGCGCGCGGTCGGTGGCTTCTTTGACCTTTTGCGGGGTCAGCGCCGGGTCGTGGGGATTTGGTCGGTGACGGGTGGGTTGGGTGTGATTTTGAACATAGATAAAGCTCCGTATCGAGACATAGGAGCCATCACCCTCGCTACCAAACGGCGGGTGGCGGCCATGCGCGGGTTGGTAGACCGGTCGATACAGAACCCGGCGCTCACGAATGAGCCCCACGCATGTCCACCATATAAAACGCGGCCAAAAAAGCTGCATAAGGTGACGCTATACGACCGTACCGAAGCGGGCTACCAAACCCGATCACTAATTTGCAGTGACCGGCAAACGATATAGCCCGCCCCATAGCCGTGTAAGCCGGCGGATTCTGGCGTAGGCGTAGGTAATGGCGCAAGGAGTTGTAGCCGTTATGGAGTAACGGCTCGTGTAGTTTAAACGCGGCCATCCGATGATGTTTAAGTGCTGGGATCACCTCTGACAGGCTGGTTGGTTTGATGTCGTTTGAACGAGAGCTTTCGCGAGCAGGCTCGCTCCCACATTTGGACCGGGTACATCAGTGGGGGATTGGTCGGCTCGGAGGTCGCCATCGCTGGCAAGCCAGCTCCCACAGGGATTGAGTCCAGCCGGTAGATAATCGTCGGTTGTCAGGGCGTCATCGCGAGCAGGCTCACTCCTACAGTTGGATTGGGTACATCCGTAAGAAACAGGTCGGCTGTCAGACCGCCTTCGCGAGCAAGCTCGCTCACAAAAGCAAAGCAGCGCAGCTGCCCGCGGCGAAGCCGCACCACTCAACAATGAGCGTTAGCTCGAGTGCTTTTGATCTTGACTCATCGGCGACGTCGGAAGGCTGAGTGGAGGGATTGATCCGGGCGTGGGAGCGCAGCGACCGTACGACGCAGTCGTACACAGCGGAAGGAGGTGCAGCGAAGCAAACCGTAGCCGCTGCGCCCGGATCGATCCCGGAGCGAAGGGACCCGAGCCTGCGAGGGCCGAACGTAGGAGCAAGCGTTTTTTTGCTTACTTTTTTTAGGCGTTTGTAAAAAAGTGAGTCGCCGTCAGGCGAAACCGTAAGCGGCCGTTACCGCAGCAACGGATATGCCCTCAAGAGCCAAGATCAAAAGCGCCCCCCTCACTCCAACCCTCTCCCTCCAAGGGGGCGAGGGGGAAAGGGGGCAGATCTTCATGCAACGCAAAATCCCGACCCGGCTCAAATTCAGTTGCGGAGAAATTCAGCCACCTTCTGCGCAGCACCCGCCAAATGACCCGAATGCGTAAACCCGGAAGCCTTGAGCGGCTTCAAATCATGATCCCCAGCCACCATCCAGACCACAGAAATACTCGCCGACAACGAATACGCTTCAACCGCCTCACGATTGCCGAGAGCATCCCGCTCACCTTGCACAATCAGCGTCCGCGTGCGCAGCGAAGCCAAATGCTCAACCCGCGGCTTCTCCGGCTTCCCCACCGCATAAAACGGATACCCCAGACACACCAGCGCATCCACCCCCAACTCATCCGCGAGCAAACTGGCCATCCGCCCGCCCATCGATTTCCCGCCAACCGCCAAAACCCCAGCGACATGACGCCGCACAAGCGCAAACACCTCCCGCCAGCATTGCAAAAGTTTCGGCGCCGGATTCGGCGGACGTTTAACCCCATCCACCCGCCCCTGCGCCATATACGGAAACTCAAACCGCAACACATTGACCCCAAGCCCGGCAAGGCGCCCAGCCATGTCGTTCATCCAGTCGCTATCCATCGGCGCACCAGCACCGTGAGCAAGGATCAGAGTCGCCGAAGCCTCACCAACAGCGGCATCCCAAAGCCACCCATGATCACGCACACACTGCGCCCATTGATCCCCGTCAATACTGGCCTTGTGCTGTTTGTCCATGCTTGCCTCGCTTTTAGTCTGCCTATAACTCCAGGCGAAGGATTCGCGCGGTTTGCGCGCGCTCACTTCGGCTGAACCGTGGATGGGGAACCATGAACACTTCTATCAGTACCGCCTACAACTACAAGGTGGTCCGCCAATTCGCCATTATGACGGTGGTGTGGGGCATCGTCGGCATGGGCCTCGGGGTTTTTCTCGCGGCGCAATTGGTCTGGCCGCAACTCAACTTCGATTTGCCCTGGACCAGTTTCGGCCGCCTGCGCCCGCTGCACACCAACGCGGTGATCTTCGCCTTCGGTGGCTGCGCGCTGTTCGCCAGTTCGTTCTACTCGGTGCAACGCACCTGCCAGACGCAACTGTTTGCACCGAAAATCGCCGCGTTCTGTTTCTGGGGCTGGCAACTGGTGATCCTGCTGGCGGCCATCAGCCTGCCGCTGGGTTACACCAGTTCCAAGGAATACGCCGAGCTGGAATGGCCGATCGACATCCTGATCACCATCGTCTGGGTCGCCTACGCAATCGTGTTCTTCGGCACGATCATGCAGCGCAAGACCAGGCACATCTATGTCGGTAACTGGTTCTTCGGCGGTTTCATCATCACCGTGGCGATTCTGCACATCGTCAACAATCTTGAGCTGCCGGTAAGTTTCACCAAGTCCTATTCGCTGTACGCCGGTGCAACCGACGCGATGGTGCAGTGGTGGTACGGCCACAACGCCGTGGGCTTTTTCCTCACCGCAGGCTTCCTCGGCATGATGTATTACTTCGTACCGAAACAGGCCGAGCGCCCGGTGTATTCGTATCGCCTGTCGATCGTGCACTTCTGGGCGTTGATCACCCTGTACATCTGGGCCGGCCCGCACCACTTGCACTACACCGCGCTGCCGGACTGGGCGCAGTCGCTGGGCATGGTGATGTCGCTGATTCTGCTGGCGCCGAGCTGGGGCGGCATGATCAACGGCATGATGACCCTGTCGGGTGCCTGGCATAAATTGCGCAGCGATCCGATCCTGCGCTTCCTCGTGGTGTCGCTGGCGTTCTACGGCATGTCGACCTTCGAAGGGCCGATGATGGCCATCAAGACTGTCAACGCCCTCTCCCACTACACCGACTGGACCATCGGCCACGTTCACGCCGGCGCGCTCGGCTGGGTGGCGATGATCTCGATCGGCGCGCTGTACCACATGATCCCGAAAATCTTCGGCAAGGCGCAGATGCATAGCATCGGTTTGATCAACGCGCACTTCTGGCTCGCGACCATCGGCACCGTGCTTTACATCGCGTCGATGTGGGTCAACGGCATCGCCCAGGGCCTGATGTGGCGCGCAGTGAACGAGGACGGCACGCTGACCTATTCCTTCGTCGAAACCCTGGTGGCCAGCCATCCGGGCTTTGTCGTGCGCCTGATCGGCGGGGCGATTTTCCTGAGCGGCATGTTGCTGATGGCTTACAACACCTGGCGCACCGTGCGGGCCTCGCAGCCTGCCGACGTCGTCGCTGCCGCGCAGATGGCCTGAGGAGTCCGCCATGAAACACGAAACCATTGAAAAGAACGTCGGCCTTTTGATGCTGCTGATGGTGTTCGCCGTGAGCATCGGCGGCCTGACCCAGATCGTCCCGCTGTTCTTCCAGGACGTCACCAACAAACCGGTGGAAGGCATGAAACCCTACACCGCGCTGCAACTGGAAGGCCGCGACATCTATATCCGCGAAGGCTGCGTCGGTTGCCATTCGCAGATGATCCGCCCGTTCCGCGCCGAAACCGAGCGCTATGGGCACTACTCTGTGGCCGGTGAGAGCGTCTGGGATCACCCGTTCCTGTGGGGTTCGAAACGTACCGGGCCGGACCTGGCGCGGGTCGGCGCGCGCTACTCGGATGACTGGCACCGCGCGCATTTGTACAACCCACGCAACGTTGTGCCGGAGTCGAAGATGCCAGCCTACCCGTGGCTGGTCACGCAAGCGGTCGACAGCAGCCACACCGAAACCAAGCTGAAAACCATGCGCACCCTCGGCGTGCCGTACACCGACGACGACATCAGTGGCGCGGTCGCCAGCCTCAAGGGCAAAACCGAAATGGACGCCCTCGTCGCCTACCTGCAAGTGCTCGGCACTGCGATCAAGAGCAAGAGGTGAGCCATGGTCATTGAAATGAGCACTGGCCTGATACGCGGCCTCGGCACGGTCGTGGTGTTCGTCGCCTTCGTTGGCCTGACATTGTGGGTATTCAACCGCAAGCGCACGCCGGAGTTTGCCGAAGCACGCTTGCTGCCGTTCGCCGACGAACCACTACCCGAAACACCTTCAGCCCCTGAAACAAGGAGTACCCGGCCATGACCACCTTCTGGAGTACGTGGATCTGCGTGCTGACCATTGGCAGCCTGATCGGCCTGACCTGGCTGCTGATCGGCACCCGCCGGGGCGAGACCAAAGGCAGCGTCGACCAGACCATGGGCCACAGCTTCGACGGCATCGAGGAGTACGACAACCCGCTGCCGCAGTGGTGGTTCATGCTGTTCGCCGGCACGCTGGTGTTTGCTGTGGGCTATCTGATCCTGTATCCGGGACTGGGTAACTGGAAAGGCATCCTGCCCGGTTACGAGGATGGCTGGACCGGCGCGCACGAGTGGGAAAAGGAAATGAACAAGGCCGACGCTCGCTTCGGGCCGATCTTCGCCAGGTTCGCGGCGATGCCGCTGGAAGAAGTGGCCAAGGATCCACAGGCGCTGAAAATGGGCGGCCGTCTGTTCGCCTCCAACTGCTCGGTGTGCCACGGCTCGGATGCCAAAGGCGCGTTCGGCTTCCCTAACCTCGCCGACAGCGACTGGCGCTGGGGCGGCGACGCCGAAACCATCAAGACCACCATCATGGGTGGGCGGATGGCAGCGATGCCAGCCTGGGGCGAAGTACTCGGTGAGGCCGGAGTGAAAAACGTTGCAGCCTACGTGCGCCACGAACTGGCCGGCCTGCCGCTACCCGCCGACAGCAAGGCGGATCTGCAGGCCGGGCAGCAGGCATTCAGCACGACTTGCGTCGCCTGCCATGGCGCCACCGGCCAAGGCACTGCGGCGATGGGCGCGCCGAACCTGACGCACCCGGCCGGCTTCATCTATGGCACCAGTCTGACCCAATTGGAACAGACCATTCGCCACGGTCGACAAGGACACATGCCAGCGCAGAACGAGCTGCTGGGCAACGATAAAGTACAATTGCTTGCCGCTTATGTGTACAGCCTTTCTAGAAATAATGAGCAATTGAGCGACAAGCTTCAAGCTGAAAGCTCCAAGTAAAAGCGACATCCCTGTATACAAATCTGCAGGCGACTTGTACCCACTTGTCGCTTGCAGCTTGCAGCTCGTAGCTGCTTCTTTTTGTCGCACCCCTCACACCCTCTCCTTTCGGAACCCCGGATTCGGGTCTACGCTTCATCGAAGCGGACCGGCTCGTTGCGGTCGCAGATCGATTTTGCGCGATGCGTTCGATGAACCGGCAGACGGATTCGCCGCCAACGCCAATGGATACCGGCTGTTGCGCCGATAGCCCTTCATCGTCCCGAATACGACGCAGGAACAGACGCCGTCGGCAGCGATCCGGACCACGCAGATTTTTCGTCCACTGCGACATTTTGTCAGAGGCCATTTTTGACCTTACGCGGCACATGGAAAGGCCGCAGAATCAGCGTTGGAAAGCATTGACTCAGGTCATGGCGCGTTGCAATGACCCCCTGCTTTATACATACTTGCGGCCGATTTTATCCCTATAAAAATACCCAAACCGTGGAACCTTAGAATGAGCACAGCAATCAGTCCGACTGCTTATAACTATAAGGTAGTCCGCCAGTTCGCCATCATGACGGTGGTCTGGGGGATCCTTGGCATGGGGCTCGGTGTCTTCATCGCCTCGCAACTGGTCTGGCCGGAACTGAACTTCGGTCTGCCGTGGACGAGCTTTGGACGCTTGCGCCCGTTGCACACAAACCTAGTGATTTTCGCCTTCGGTGGTTGTGCACTGTTCGCCACTTCCTACTATGTCGTGCAGCGAACCTGCCAGACGCGACTGATTTCCGACAGCCTCGCGGCCTTCACCTTCTGGGGCTGGCAAGCGGTGATCGTCGGCGCCATCATCACCTTGCCGCTGGGTTACACCACCACCAAGGAATACGCCGAGCTGGAATGGCCGATCGCGATTCTGCTGGCGATTGTCTGGGTCACCTACGGTCTGGTGTTCTTCGGCACCATCACCAAACGCAAAACCAAGCACATCTATGTCGGTAACTGGTTCTACGGCGCGTTCATTGTCGTGACCGCGATGCTGCACATCGTCAACCACATGTCGCTGCCGGTCAGCCTGTTCAAGTCGTATTCGGCCTACTCGGGCGCCACCGATGCAATGATCCAGTGGTGGTACGGCCACAACGCCGTGGGCTTTTTCCTGACCACCGGTTTTCTCGGGATGATGTACTACTTCGTGCCGAAACAGGCCGAACGCCCGATCTACTCCTATCGCCTGTCGATCGTGCACTTCTGGGCGCTGATCACCCTGTACATCTGGGCCGGCCCCCACCACCTGCACTACACCGCCCTGCCGGACTGGGCGCAGTCGCTGGGCATGGCAATGTCGATCATCCTGCTGGCGCCGAGCTGGGGCGGCATGATCAACGGCATGATGACCCTCTCGGGCGCCTGGCATAAGTTGCGCACCGACCCGATCCTGCGTTTCCTCGTGGTCTCGCTGGCGTTCTACGGCATGTCGACCTTCGAAGGGCCGATGATGGCGATCAAGACCGTCAACTCGCTCTCGCACTACACCGACTGGACCATCGGCCACGTACACGCCGGTGCTCTCGGCTGGGTAGCCATGATTTCGATCGGCGCGATCTACCACATGATTCCGAAGCTGTTCGGCCGTGCGCAGATGCACAGCACCGGCCTGATCAACGCGCACTTCTGGCTCGCCACTATTGGCACCGTGCTGTACATCGCTTCGATGTGGGTCAACGGCATCACCCAGGGCCTGATGTGGCGTGCAATCAATGATGACGGCACCCTCACCTACTCGTTCGTCGAAGCGCTGCAGGCCAGCCACCCGGGCTTCATCGTCCGTGCGCTGGGCGGGGCGTTCTTTGCCAGCGGCATGTTGCTGATGGCGTACAACGTGTACCGCACCGTCCGTGCGTCGGACCCGGTTGAAGCCGAAGCCGCCGCCAAGATTGCCGTCGTTGGAGCTCACTGATGAAGCATGAAGCTGTCGAGAAGAATATTGGCCTGCTGGCCTTCTTCATGGTCATCGCCGTCAGCGTCGGTGGCTTGACTCAAATTGTTCCGCTGTTCTTCCAGGACGTTACCAACAAGCCGGTCGAGGGCATGAAGCCACGCTCGGCGCTGGAACTGGAAGGCCGCGACGTCTACATCGCCAACGGTTGTGTCGGCTGCCACTCGCAGATGATCCGCCCGTTCCGCGCTGAAACCGAACGCTACGGGCACTATTCGGTTGCCGGTGAAAGCGTCTGGGACCACCCGTTCCTGTGGGGTTCCAAACGTACCGGTCCGGACCTGGCCCGTGTCGGCGGTCGTTACTCCGATGACTGGCAACGTGCGCACTTGTACAACCCGCGCAACGTGGTGCCCGAGTCGAAAATGCCGGCTTACCCGTTCCTCGTGGAAAACAAGCTCGACGGCAAGGAAACCGCGAAGAAAATGGAAGTGTTGCGCACCCTCGGCGTTCCTTACACCGACGAAGACATCGCCGGTGCACAGGATGCCGTGAAGGGCAAAACCGAAATGGACGCGCTGGTGGCCTATCTGCAAGGCCTGGGCACCATCATCAAAAGCAAACGGTGAATCTGATGGATATCGGGATGATTCGCGGCCTGGGCACCGTTGTCGTGATGGTGGCCTTTATCGGTCTGGCATTGTGGGTGTTCAGCCCCAAGCGCAAGTCGGAGTTTGAAGACGCGACCTTGCTGCCTTTTGCGGATGATCCCGAAGCCATCAAGCACGTCGAGCAAGCTTCTAGGAGTAACAAAGAATGACTACATTCTGGAGTCTGTACGTCACAGTCCTCAGTCTCGGTACGATCTTCGCCCTGACCTGGCTGTTGCTGTCGACCCGCAAGGGCCAGCGCAGCGAACAGACGGACGAGACGGTCGGCCACTCCTTCGACGGGATCGAGGAGTACGACAACCCGCTGCCGAAATGGTGGTTCATGCTGTTCGTCGGCACCATCATTTTCGCCTTGGGCTACCTGGTGCTGTATCCGGGTCTGGGCAACTGGAAAGGTCTGCTGCCGGGCTACAACTATCTGGATAACGAAAAGCAGACCGCGTTCGCCAACGGCCAGACCGGCTGGACCGGCGTGCACGAATGGGAAAAGGAAATGGCCCGTTCGGACGCCCGCTTCGGTCCGATCTTCGCCAAGTTCGCAGCGATGCCGATCGAAGAAGTCGCCAAGGACCCGCAAGCATTGAAAATGGGCGGTCGCCTGTTTGCCTCCAACTGCTCGGTGTGCCACGGCTCCGACGCCAAGGGTGCCTATGGCTTCCCTAACCTGACCGACGCCGACTGGCGCTGGGGCGGCGAGCCAGAAACCATCAAGACCACCATCATGGGCGGTCGCCACGCGGTGATGCCGGCGTGGGCGGAAGTCATCGGCGAGCAAGGCGTGGCCGACGTGGCGGCGTTTGTCGTGACCAACCTCGACGGGCGCAAACTGCCGGAAGGCACCAAGGCCGATCCGGCCAACGGGCAGAAACTGTTCGCGGCCAACTGCGTGGCCTGCCACGGTCCTGCAGGTAAAGGCACCCCGGCCATGGGCGCGCCTGACCTGACCCATCCGGGCGCATTCATCTACGGCTCGAGCTTCGCGCAACTGCAGCAGACCATCCGTTACGGCCGCCAGGGCCAGATGCCGGCGCAGGAACAACTGCAGGGCAACGACAAGGTGCACCTGCTGGCGGCGTATGTTTATAGCTTGTCCCACGGTGAAAAAGCACCCGAGGCGAACGCCGAGTAAGGCCAACGCTTCAAACACAAAGGCCCCGCCAATTTCGATTGGCGGGGCCTTTTTTCATGCTGGCATTTACGCTTTGAGACGTTTTGTTGATAGACCCCTGCTGCGGTGCGCTGTAATTTTTTTAACCCCGGTGAGCCGCACCGGGAGAATCTTCAAGGAAGAGGTCCGCATGTCAGAAAACAATCAGAGCACACCGCAGCAACCGGTTCAGCCCTGCGCACGCAAGGCATCGAGCCTGGCGCCCGCCCCTATAGAAAGGCCACTCGACACCTCTTGCGCCCCAGGTAACGCTGGCGGGCTGGACGGCCTGGGGGTGGCAGGCTGCCTTGACAGGCTATGAAAAACCAATCGATCCTAAACATTTTGCGCCTGTATTCAACAGGGCGCTTCCAGGGTGCCTTATGAAAATGACAACTCAATCGCCTGCCATACGTCTTTCTGATTGCTTGACAACACCCGGAGTAGTAACGTTTCTACACCAAAATATCCGGAAGCCGAGCATGACGATCACGACCATGTCCAGCCGCGAATTCAACCAGGATACGAGCGGTGCGAAAAAAGCTGCGAATCATGGACCCGTTTTCATTACTGACCGCGGCAAACCTGCGCATGTATTGCTAAGCATCGAGCAATACCAAAAACTGACCAGCACCCAAGCCAGCATTGTCGATCTGCTCGTCATGCCGGACCCACCTGAAGTCGATTTCGAGCCACAACGCGCAATCATCACGGCTCGCAAAGTGGATCTGCCCTGATGTTTCTGCTCGATACAAACGTGGTATCCGAGTTAAGAAAACCTCGCGGTGACAAACAGGTCATTGAGTGGGCAAACAGCATTGCCCCCGCCAATTTGTATTTATCCGCCATTACTGTGCTGGAGCTGGAAATCGGGATATTGCGCGTCGAGCGACGTGATCCGGCACAGGGTGCCCAACTGCGCAGCTGGCTTGAGCGTCACGTCAAACCAGCGTTCTCGGGAAGAATCCTGCCAGTCGATAGTTCCGTGGCTACCCGATGCGCACAGCTGCATGTGCCTGATCGCAGCAATGAATGCGACGCCTTGATCGCTGCTACCGCACTTGTGCATGGTCTGACGGTGGTCACTCGTAACGTTGTCGATTTTCAGCCAAGCGGCGTTTCTGTGCTCAATCCATGGCGCACTGGAAATAGCTGAACGCCTGACAGCCCTGCCATTCACTGGCAGGGCTTTTTTCCATTTACTGCTTCTTATCGAACATCCACCGTCGCGATCAGCTTACGGCTCGGCCAGTTGTTGGCATTGACCTGATGCACGTCCATGGTCTTGCGATCTGCGGCGAATTCAGCGATCAGATAGGTCTGATTCGACGCGCCGCCACTCAGATACACCGGAACACTGCCGAAACTGCTCGAATTGCGGTAGTAGCCGCCAGGATCGGTATGCAAGTGTCCTGCGAACACTGCGGTCACGGCGTACTTCTCGATCATCATACGAAATCGCTCCATTTGCTCACGCGTGCCGGCCCAGCGATCAGGCTTGTGCATGTTGAGAATAATGATCTGATTTTTGTCACGCGCCACTTTCAGATCTTTTTCCAGCCAGTCCAGCGAATCGGAAATCTCGTAATCGGTTTTGAACAGTGGAAACCCGGAAGAAAACCGCACTGAATAAGTCGGTTCGTTATTCAACTGCACCAGATGTACGTCACCATAATCTTTGGAATAGGCGAGACTGCCGTAAAAGGTTTTCCGGCCGCCGTCATCCCTCAGTGCCAGATCAAAGTTATCGACCTTACCCCAATAGCGGTCTTTCAAGTCCGATATGCTGCCGGCCGCACAATTATTCTCGGGAAAAGCGCAATCGTTGATGTTGTTCTGGTAGTCGTGATTGCCCAGACCGTAGTCGTAGTTGCCACCCAGTTGTCGATCGAGAATTTCCTGCACTGTCGAGCGTTCCGAGCCATGGCCAAAAGCGGTCATGTCACCATTGATCATCACCGGAATTCGCTCCGGGTATCGATGAAAGTTGCGTCGAAAATTAGCCACATCCGAGTACTGGGTTTCAATCAGCCAGCGCGAGCGCTTGTCACGGTCTGATGCGGTCTCCTTCCAACCGAAATCAGAACTCTCGGTCCACGGAAATTGTGGGTCGGAAGTAAAAATCAAATACTGGGGAGAATATTCACTGTCTTGTCCGTAAGCGGAGGTCGCCAATAGAAAAACCCATAGCGAGCACGCACCCAGAAACTTTTTATAAAACATGGGAGATCCCTCTCATTAAACTTTAACCGTCCACCATTGAACGGCGATTAAAGCTACCGCATTCGGGCAATTGAGACATATCAAACATTAATAACCTTTATTTCAAGCAACAGCCGGGTGCGCAACTTACGAAAGAACTTAAAGACAACTGAAAAAGATTCACCGCTACATGTATTTCTAGAAATAGCCGCCGATTAATCGCTTTCACACAGAACCGCAGGCTGCGCCGATGATTGACTCAAGGCGCTGTTCTGCTGCGGCAACACAGAGAATGCAAGCAACACCCTTCGTCTATAGTCAATTGATCTGCATCAGCCTTTCCTGCAATCGCTACACCATTCAGGTTTTTTACCCAACGCGACCAAAGGTCGCACCCTTGAGCCAGAGCGACAGGCGTATCATCGCGCCACTGCAACAGCCCTTTTTGACCTTGGTTGGCACGTATCGACCAAGGCATTTTTCCACTGCCGTGGGATGCAATGATGAGCAACCAGATTCCGGTACACGACGTCACACCACCGAGCAAAAACCCGAACAACAGCGTCGACCTTTACGCCTCACGCGAAAAAATCTACACCCGCGCCTTCACCGGCCTGTTCCGCAATCTGCGGATGCTCGGCGGTGCGGCGCTGTTCCTGTTGTATTTCGGTACGGTGTGGCTGAACTGGGGCGGTCATCAGGCCGTGTGGTGGAACCTGCCGGAGCGCAAGTTCTTCATTTTTGGCGCGACGTTCTGGCCGCAGGACTTCATCTTGCTGTCGGGCCTGTTGATCATTGCCGCGTTTGGCCTGTTTTTCATCACCGTGTATGCCGGGCGAGTCTGGTGCGGTTACACCTGTCCGCAAAGTGTGTGGACATGGATTTTCATGTGGTGCGAAAAGGTCACCGAAGGCGACCGCAACCAGCGCATCAAACTCGACAAGGCGCCAATGAGCGCCAACAAGTTTCTGCGCAAAGCGGCCAAGCACGCGCTGTGGCTATTGATTGGTTTTGTCACCGGCATGACCTTCGTCGGTTACTTCTCGCCGATCCGCGAACTGGTCATTGAGTTCTTCACTGGCCAGGCCGATGGCTGGTCGTACTTCTGGGTCGGTTTCTTCACCCTCGCCACTTATGGCAACGCCGGCTGGTTGCGCGAGCAGGTGTGCATCTACATGTGTCCGTATGCGCGCTTTCAGAGCGTGATGTTCGACAAGGACACGCTGATCGTTTCCTACGACCCGCGCCGTGGCGAAAGCCGTGGCCCACGTAAAAAAGGCATCGACTACAAGGCGCTGGGGCTGGGCGACTGCATCGACTGCACGATGTGCGTGCAGGTCTGCCCGACCGGCATCGACATTCGCGACGGCCTGCAGATCGAGTGCATTGGTTGCGCTGCCTGTATCGACGCCTGCGACAGCATCATGGACAAGATGGATTACCCGCGCGGGCTGATCAGCTACACCACCGAACACAACCTGTCCGGGCAGAAAACCCATAAACTGCGGCCACGCCTGATTGGTTATGCCGTGGTGTTGCTGGCGATGATCAGCCTGCTGGTCGCGGCCTTCTTCATGCGCTCTCTGGTCGGTTTCGACGTCAGCAAGGACCGTGTGCTGTACCGGGAAAACGCCGAAGGCCGGATCGAAAACGTCTACAGCCTGAAAATCATGAACAAGGACCAGCGCGATCACACCTATGTGCTGCAAGCCGAAGGTCTGCCGGACCTGCGTCTGCAAGGCAAGCGCGAGATCAAGGTGGCTGCCGGCGATATCGTCAGCATGCCGGTCGAGTTGTCGAGCGCACCGGAACAACTGCCATCGAGCACCAATGAGGTGAAATTCATCCTCAAGGATGCCGATGACAACAGCGTCCACATTGAAGCCAAGAGCCGATTCATCGGCCCGCAAATTCGTTGAGAGAACTGCATATGTCTGCCGCAAACGCTGCAAGTCCCTGGTACAAGCACCTCTGGCCGTGGATCATCATCGGCATTCTGGCCTGCTCGGTGGCGCTGACCCTGTCGATGGTGACGATTGCGGTGAACAACCCGGACAATCTGGTCAACGACAACTATTACGAGGCGGGCAAAGGCATCAACCGTTCGCTGGACCGTGAACTGCTGGCGCAAACCCTGAAAATGCGCGCGGCGGTGCATCTGGACGATGTCACCGGTGAAGTCGACTTGCGCTTGAGCGGTGACAGTCAGCCGAACACGCTGGAATTGAATCTGATCTCGCCGACGCAACCCGAGAAGGATCGCAAGATTGTCCTGACTCGCAGCGAGAGCGAGACCGGGCGTTACATCGGTCAGTTGAATGACAAGGTTGAAGGTCGGCGGTTTGTCGAGTTGCTGGGTAGTCAGGATGAACATGTGTGGCGCATGTTCGAGGAAGAACTGGTCAGCCATGACAAGGAACTGCTGCTGGGCGATGAGCCGTTGCAGGGTGCGGAAGATCTGAAAAAGTGAGTCAAGGTCCAAAGCCCCTCACCCTAACCCTCTCCCAGAGGGAGAGGGGACTGATCTTCAGCGCCTCAGGGTTTTGCGCATGACCATAGCAATGTCGGCGACTGACACCGCTTTGATCGTTCCCACGCTCCAGCGTGGGAACGCAGCCAGGGACGCTCTGCGTCCCAGCCGAAGCGGACGCGGAGCGCCCGGGGAGGCATTCCCACGCCGAGCGTGGGAACGATCATCGGAACGCGCATCGTGACCACCCCACTCCCCTGCTACCACTGCGCCCTGCCCGTCCCGTCCGGCAGCCGCTTCACCGCCGTCGTCCTCGGGCAATCGCGCGAATTCTGCTGCCCGGGCTGTCAGGCCGTGGCCGAGGCGATCGTTGCCGGCGGGCTGGAAAGCTATTACCACCACCGCAGCGAAGCCTCGGCCAACCCCGAAGCCCTGCCGGTGCAATTGACCGACGAACTGGCGCTGTACGACCGCGCTGACGTCCAGCAACCGTTCGTGCGCCACGAAGGCGAGCTGGCCGAAACCACGCTGTTGATGGAAGGCATCAGTTGCGCCGCCTGCGGCTGGCTGATCGAGAAACATCTGCGCACCCTGCCTGCGGTTGCCGAAGCGCGACTGAACCTGTCCAACCATCGCCTGCACGTGCGCTGGTCCGACGCGCAGTTACCGCTGAGCCAGATCCTCGCCGAACTGCGCCACATCGGCTACGCCGCCCACCCGTATCAGGCCGACCGCGCCAGCGAACAACTGGCCAGCGAAAACCGCCGTGCCCTGCGCCAGCTCGGCGTCGCCGGGCTGCTGTGGTTCCAGGCGATGATGGCGACCATGGCGACGTGGCCGGAATTCAACATCGACCTCAGCCCGGAACTGCACACGATCCTGCGCTGGGTCGCGCTGTTTCTGACCACGCCAATCGTGTTCTACAGCTGCGCACCGTTTTTCAAAGGGGCGATGCGCGATCTGCGCACACGCCACCTGACCATGGACGTGTCGGTTTCGCTGGCGATCGGCAGTGCTTACATCGCCGGAATCTGGACGGCAATCACTGGCGTCGGCGAGTTGTATTTCGATGCGGTCGGCATGTTCGCGCTATTCCTGCTCGCCGGTCGCTATCTGGAACGGCGCGCCCGCGAGCGCACCGCGGCCGCCACCGCGCAACTGGTCAACCTGCTGCCGGCCTCCTGTTTGCGGCTGGATGCCAACGGTCAGAGCGAGCGCATCCTGCTCAGCGAACTGCGCGTCGGCGAGCGGATTCTGGTGCAGCCCGGCTCGGTGCTGCCGGCGGACGGCAAGATCATCGACGGCCAGTCAAGCATCGACGAATCGCTGCTGACCGGCGAATACCTGCCGCAACCGCGCACGCTGGGCGATGCTGTAACCGCCGGCACGCTGAATGTCGAAGGCGTACTGACTGTGGAAGTTCAGGCGCTGGGCCACGACACGCGCCTGTCAGCGATCGTGCGCCTGCTCGACCGCGCCCAGGCCGAGAAACCGCGACTGGCAGAAATCGCCGACCGCGCCGCGCAATGGTTCCTGCTGTTGTCGCTGATCGCCGCTGCCGCCATCGGCCTGCTGTGGTGGCAACTGGATGCGTCGCGAGCGTTCTGGATCGTCCTCGCCATGCTGGTCGCGACCTGCCCTTGCGCACTGTCGCTGGCGACGCCGACCGCCCTCACCGCCGCCACCGGCACCTTGCACAAACTCGGCTTGCTGCTGACGCGCGGGCATGTACTGGAAGGTCTGAACCAGATCGACACGGTGATTTTTGACAAGACCGGTACCCTCACCGAAGGCCGCCTGGTGCTGCGCTCGATCCGACCGCTCGGCGCACTCGACAGCGAGCAGTGTCTGAGCCTCGCCGCCGCCCTGGAGAACCGTTCCGAACACCCGATCGCCCGCGCTTTCGGCCGTGCGCCCCTGGCCGCTGATGAAGTACACAGCACGCCGGGGCTAGGCCTTGAAGGCTCGGTGGCCGGGCAGCGCTTGCGCATTGGTCAGGCAGACTTCGTTTGCGCGCTGAGCGGTGCGAGCGTCCCGGCGATGCCGAATGAGGCAGGCCAATGGTTGCTGCTCGGTGACGAAAACGCTCCGCTGGCGTGGCTGGTGCTCGACGATCGCCTGCGCGACGATGCACCCGCCCTGCTCGCCGCGTGCAAGGCGCGCGGCTGGCGCACGCTGCTACTGTCCGGCGACAGCTCGCCAATGGTCGCCAGCGTCGCCGCCGAACTGGGTATTGATGAGGCACGCGGCAGTTTGCGCCCGGACGACAAGCTGCAAGTGCTGCAACAACTGCACAGAGAAGGACGCAAAGTGCTGATGCTCGGCGACGGCGTCAACGATGTGCCGGTGCTGGCGGCGGCCGACATCAGTGTAGCCATGGGCTCGGCCACCGATCTGGCGAAAACCAGTGCCGATGCGGTGTTGCTGTCGAACCGCCTCGACGCGCTGGTGCAAGCCTTCACACTGGCACGCCGTACGCGTCGGGTAATCATCGAAAACCTGCTGTGGGCGGCGCTGTACAATGGCCTCATGTTGCCGTTTGCCGCCCTCGGCTGGATCACTCCGGTGTGGGCTGCGGTCGGCATGTCGATCAGTTCGCTGACCGTGGTGCTCAATGCCCTGCGCCTGACTCGCCTGCCGGGTGCGCCGCACACCAGCACCCGTTCAGAAACCCGCCCGCTACCGGCCTGAGCCGCGCGAGCCCGGAGTACCGATGCCAGCTCTCTACGTGATGATTCCCGCTGCACTGCTGATCGTGGCCATCGCCGTGTACATCTTCTTCTGGGCGGTGGACAGCGGCCAGTACGACGACCTCGACGGCCCGGCGCACAGCATCCTGTTCGACGATCAGGACCCGAACCACACCGCCGCCGTAGACGAGATCAACGCGAACAAACCGGACGACAAGGCGCCACCGCATGCTTGAACTGGCGCCACTGCTGGTATCCGCCCTGATTCTTGGCTTGCTGGGTGGCGGCCACTGCCTGGGCATGTGCGGCGGCCTGATGGGCGCACTGACCCTGGCGATTCCCAAGGAGCAGCGCAGCCGGCGCTTTCGTTTGCTGCTGGCGTACAACCTCGGGCGGATTCTCAGCTACGCCACAGCCGGCCTGCTCATCGGCCTCGCCGGCTGGGCGGTCGCCAACAGCCCGGCGGCGCTGTTCATGCGCGTGCTGGCCGGGTTGCTGCTGATCGCCATGGGCTTGTATCTCGCCGGTTGGTGGAGCGGGCTGACGCGCATTGAGTCGCTCGGGCGTGGGTTGTGGCGCTTCATTCAGCCCGTCGCCAATCGCTTGCTGCCGGTGTCGAGTCTGCCACGCGCCTTGCTGCTCGGCGCGCTGTGGGGCTGGCTGCCGTGCGGGCTGGTTTACAGCACGTTGCTGTGGTCGGCGAGCCAAGGCAATGCACTGGACAGTGCCCTGCTGATGCTCGCATTTGGCCTGGGCACCTGGCCGGTGTTGCTGGCGACCGGGCTGGCGGCGGAACGGGTGACCGCGATCCTGCGCAAGCGCAGTGTGCGCATGGCCGGTGGGTTGCTGGTCATTCTGTTTGGTATATGGACCCTTCCCGGCCCGCATCAGCATTGGCTTATGGGCCATTGATCGGCGGTGCGGCCTTCGCGAGCAGGCTCGCTCACTGATCTAGTGAACACTGCAAATCCCTTGTGGGAGCGAGCCTGCTCGCGAAGAGGCCCGCACAAACAATACAAATCCCCCCTGTTGATGCAAATCAAGATGCCCCGCAGCCCCCTCCCCTAGACTCGCCCACACTGCCAGCCTATCCGGGGGAATGCCCGCATGCTCGACGCCATTCGTTGGGACACCGATTTGATCCGCCGCTATGACCTGGCGGGGCCGCGCTACACCTCGTATCCGACCGCCGTGCAATTTCACGGTCAGGTCGGCACCTTCGATCTGTTCCATGCCCTGCGCGACAGCCGCAAAGCTCAGCGCCCATTATCGCTGTACGTGCATGTGCCGTTCTGCGCGAACATTTGCTACTACTGCGCGTGCAACAAGGTCATCACCAAGGACCGCGGACGCGCCGCGCCGTACCTGCAACGGCTGGAGCAGGAAATCCAGCTGATCGCCTGCCACCTTGACCCGGCCCAGAAAGTCGAGCAATTGCACTTTGGCGGCGGCACGCCGACCTTTCTCAGCCACGACGAACTGCGGCAACTGATGGCGCACCTGCGCAAGCATTTCAATCTGCTCGATGATGATTCCGGTGATTACGGTATTGAGATCGACCCACGCGAGGCCGACTGGTCGACCATGGGCCTGCTGCGCGAGCTGGGCTTCAACCGCGTCAGCATCGGCCTGCAAGACCTCGATCCGGCCGTGCAGCGCGCCGTCAATCGCCTGCAAAGCCTGGAAGAAACCCGCGCGGTGATCGACGCCGCGCGCACCCTGCAATTTCGCTCGATCAACATCGACCTGATCTACGGCCTGCCCAAACAGACCCCGGACAACTTCGCGCGCACCGTCGAGGAAGTGATCAGCCTGCAGCCGGATCGGCTCTCGGTGTTCAACTACGCGCATCTGCCGGAACGCTTCATGCCGCAACGGCGGATCAATAGCCACGAACTGCCAGCGCCGGCGCAAAAGCTGGAAATGCTTGAACGCACCATTCAACAGCTCACCGCCGCCGGCTATCGCTACATCGGCATGGACCACTTCGCCCTGCCCGACGATGAACTGGCGATCGCTCAGGAAGAACAGACCCTGCAACGCAACTTCCAGGGCTACACCACCCACGGCCATTGCGACCTGATTGGCCTGGGCGTTTCGGCGATCAGCCAGATCGGTGACCTGTACTGCCAGAACACCAGCGATCTCAACCAATACCAAAACACCTTGGCGAGCGCGCAGCTGGCAACCAGCCGTGGCCTGGTGTGCAACGCCGACGATCGCTTGCGCCGCGAAGTGATTCAGCAACTGATCTGCAACTTCAGCCTGGAATTCGCCGACATCGAGCAACGTTTCAACATCGACTTTGAGGGCTATTTCGCTGAACTGTGGCCGCAACTGCAAGGCATGGCCAACGATGGCCTGATTGAACTGGATCGCGAGCGGATCAGTGTGTCGCCGGCCGGGCGTCTGCTGGTGCGCTCGGTGTGCATGGTGTTCGACGCATACCTGCAACAACAGAATCGTCAGCGCTTTTCACGGGTGATCTAGTTTTTGGTGAGCAAGGCGCCGACCTTGAGGTTCTGGTCCGGTGTCATCGCCGACTGGCCCATGACTTTGGACAGGGCCAGGTTGGCGGTGACCACGCCGCTGTTCAGCGCGGCAATGGCCCCGCGCAGGGCGGCAAGCTTGTTGATCCGTTCTTCGTTGGACAGGCTCTTGTCAGCCATGACCTTGTTCATTTGCGCCTTCTTCTCGGCAATCTGTTTTTGCAACTTGCGGATCATCTTCAGCAACTGCTGGATGTTTTCCGGCAGACCGCTGTTGTCGATATCACTGTTTTCACCGCCGACAGTGGCGGCCCTGGCGATCGACGCACCGGACAGCGACACTTTGACGCCCTCGACCAAGGTCGGGGTTGTGCTGTTCAACGCGTCAGCGTCGCGCTCGTTGGCGACGTCGTTGCTGGCGACCTCCGGCAATGCCGGAACGCCGCTGTTACCGGGGCCTAGCGTGCCAATGGCAGTCATCGGATCCTTCCTTTCATGCGGTCTGATACCTGTTTATCGGCCGCTTTGGGTAGGGCTTTATGTCTGAAGGACAACATCGCCATGCGCTGGCCTGAAGGTCCTTCGGTGAGTTACCCTTACGTCTTATGTGTGTTTTCCCACAAGGATTGAAGAAATGTCCGAGCCAGTCAAACTGCGCGCTCACACCCAGGCCCATTGCAAGGATTGCAGCCTGGCCCCGCTGTGTCTGCCACTCTCGTTGAATCTGGAAGACATGGACGCGCTGGACGAAATCGTTAAACGCGGTCGCCCGCTGAAAAAGGGTGAATTCCTGTTCCGCCAGGGCGACACGTTCGATTCCGTTTATGCAGTACGCTCCGGCGCCCTCAAGACGTTCAGCCTTAGCGACAGCGGCGAAGAGCAATTGACCGGCTTCCACCTGCCGAGCGAACTGGTCGGCCTGTCCGGCATGGACACCGAGAAACATCCGGTGTCGGCCCAGGCACTGGAGACTACCTCGGTCTGCGAAATCCCCTTCGAACGTCTCGACGAACTGGCCCTGCAACTGCCACAGCTGCGCCGTCAGTTGATGCGCGTGATGAGCCGGGAAATCCGCGACGACCAGCAAATGATGTTGCTGCTGTCGAAGAAAACCGCTGACGAGCGCATCGCGACGTTTCTGGTCAACCTGTCCGCACGTTTCCGCGCCCGCGGATTCTCGGCCAACCAGTTCCGCCTGAGCATGTCGCGCAATGAAATCGGTAACTATCTGGGCCTGGCGGTGGAAACCGTGTCGCGGGTGTTCACGCGTTTCCAGCAGAACGAACTGATCGCCGCCGAGGGCAAGGAAATTCACATCCTCGACCCTATCCAGCTGTGCGCGCTGGCCGGTGGCTCGATCGAAGGCTAAGAAGGCCGATCACGACCCGCGGTTGAGCGAATCGTTTCAGCCGCGAGTATACTGCGCCGTTTGCAGCCCTGCCAGGACACCTCGACGATGGTCTTCGACTCCTTCGACATCAAATCCCTAATCCGCCCTGTGATCGACTTCCCGAAACCGGGCGTGATCTTTCGCGACATCACCCCGCTGTTCCAGTCGCCGACGGCGCTGCGCCTGGTGATGGACAGCTTCGCCCACCGCTATGTCGAAGCCGACTTCACCCACATCGGTGCGATGGATGCCCGTGGTTTCCTGATCGGATCGGTATTGGCCTATCAGTTGAACAAGCCGCTGGTGCTGTTCCGCAAGCAAGGCAAACTGCCGGCGGACGTGCTCGCCGAAGGTTACGCCACCGAGTACGGCGAGGCGTTTCTGGAAGTGCATGCCGACAGCCTGTGCGAAGGCGACTCGGTGGTGATGTTCGATGACCTGATCGCCACCGGCGGCACGCTGATCGCCGCCGCCAACCTGATCCGCCGCATGGGTGCGCGCGTGCATGAAGCCGCAGCGATTATCGACCTGCCCGAGCTACAAGGCTCGCAGCGCCTGCAGGACATGGGCATTCCGACGTTCTGCCTGACGCAGTTTGCCTTGACCGATAAGTAGCAGCGCTTGTACTGACGCTATCGCTGGCAAGCCAGCTCCCACAGTGATTTCGGTCGTTCACAAATATTGTGTATGCACCCAAAACATGTGGGAGCTGGCTTGCCAGCGATGAGGCCAGCAGCTTGTGATAGGGACGCGGAGCGTCCCGGGCTGCATTCCTTTGCTGCGAGTGGGAACGATCAACTCAAAGCCCCATCTGCTTGCTGATGATCTCGTTCATCACTTCCCGAGTCCCGCCGCCAATCGACAGTATGCGGTTATCCCGATACAGCCGCTCCACCAGACTTTCACGCATGTAACCGAGCCCGCCGAGAATCTGCACCGCTTCGGTGGTGATCCGGTCTGAGGTGTCCGTGGCAAAGTTCTTCGCCATGGAGATCTCCTTGATCACGCTCTGCCCCGCGGCCATTTTCGCCGCTTGCCGGTAAGTAAATTCGCGCGACACTTCCAATGCCGTGGCCATTTCGGCAAGGCGATGCTTGATCACCTGAAACTTGCCGATTGGTTTGCCGAAGGCCTCACGCTCGCGCGCCCATTTCAGACTCTCATCCAGCGCAAGCTGCGAGGTCATGTTGGCCATCAGCGCCAGCGCCAGGCGTTCGCTCTGAAAGTTGCCCATGATGCAGGCGAAGCCCATGTTTTCCGCACCGATCAGATTGCCCAGCGGCACTCGGCAATCGTCGAAGAACAACTCGGCGGTGTCCGACGCCCACCAGCCCATCTTCTTCAACGAGCGGCCAACGGTGAAACCCGGTGTGCCCTTCTCGATCAGCAAGAGGCTGATGCCGCCAAAACCCGGCGCACCGGTGCGCACCGCGACAGTGTAGAAGTCGGCGCGCACGCCACTGGTGATAAAAGTTTTACTGCCGCTGACCCGGTAGCAGTCGCCGTCGCGTACCGCGCGGGTCTGCAGGTTGGCGACGTCGGAACCGCCGCCGGGTTCGGTCACCGCCAAGGCGCTGATTTTCTCGCCGCTGAGCACCTGCGGCACCACGCGATCACGCACCTCGGGCCGCGCCCATTTGACGATCGGCGGCAAGCCGATGTCCAGCGAACCCAGCCCCGCCACCAGGCCGCCAGAGCCGCAGCGCATCAACTCCTCACTGGCGGCAACCTTGGCAAACAGATCGCCCGCATGGCTGCCACCGAGCGCTTCGGGATAACCGATACCAAGGATGCCCGCCGCGCCGGCCTTCAGGTACAGCTCACGAGGGAAACTTTCGGCTTCTTCCCACTGGTCAATGTCCGGCAGGATCTCGCGCTCGACGAAACGCCGGACGCTGTCGCGGACCAATTGATGGCTGGGGTCGAAGTATTCCTGGAAGGCGGGCATGGGCAAACTCCGCGAAGGGGTTCACCGAACTTAACCGAGCGCTTGCTTGGTTTTCAACTCTATTGTGTAAATCTGACGGACCGCGGTGCGGTCATCGCTGGCAAGCCAGCTCCCACAGGGATCTCGGGCGTTCACAAATATTGTGTTCAACAAAGAAACCTGTGGGAGCTGGCTTGCCAGCGATGAGGCCAGAACAGACAGTAAAGAACTTACAGTGAGATGGGTTTACGCCCGGCAAACGAATGCGCCAGCGTGCCGCCGTCGACCAGTTCCAGTTCGCCACCCAGCGGCACGCCGTGCGCAATCCGCGAGGCGATCAGGCCCTTGTTCTGCAGCAGTTGCGCGATGTAATGCGCGGTCGCTTCACCTTCCACCGTCGGGTTGGTCGCGAGGATGACTTCGGTAAACGTGCCCGCCTCTTCAATCCGCGCCATCAACTGCGGAATGCCGATCGCCTCAGGCCCGAGGCCATCGAGCGGCGACAAATGCCCCTTGAGCACGAAATAACGTCCACGAAAACCGGTCTGCTCGACCGCGTAAACGTCCATCGGACCTTCAACCACGCACAACAGCGTGTCGTCGCGGCGATTATCGGCGCATTGCGGGCACAGATCGTCTTCGGTCAGCGTGCGGCATTGCCGGCAATGGCCGACCCCTTCCATGGCCTGACTCAGGGCCTGGGCCAGACGCACGCCACCGCTGCGATCGCGCTCGAGCATCTGCAACGCCATGCGCTGGGCGGTTTTCTGACCGACACCCGGCAAGGTGCGCAAGGCGTCGATCAGTTGGCGAATCAAAGGGCTGAAGCTCATGGGGAAAAGTCCGACAAAACAACGAGACGCGGTTTATACCCGCGCCTCCGGCCAGCGTCAAATGCTCAATCCTCAGCGACCTTCACCACCAGTTTGCCGAAGTTGCGCCCCTCCAGCAGACCGATAAACGCCTCGGGCGCCTGCTCCAGACCTTCGACCACGTCCTCGCGGAATTTGACCTTGCCGTCGCGCACCCAGGGCACCATGTGGCTGATGAATTCCGGCTGGCGGTCACCGTAGTCGTCGAAGACGATAAAGCCCTGAATGCGCACGCGCTTGGTCAGCAACGCGCGTTGCAACATTGGCAGGCGATCCGGGCCTTTCGGCGCTTCCGAAGCGTTGTACCCGGCAATCAGGCCGCACAACGGAATGCGCGCCTTGGGATTGAGCAACGGCACCACCGCATCGAAGACATGGCCGCCGACGTTCTCGAAATAAATGTCGATGCCCTCGGGGCAGGCCTTGGCCAATTGCTCGGCGAAATCGTCCGCCTTGTGGTCGATGCAGGCGTCGAAGCCCAGTTCCTCGACCACGTATTGGCATTTTTCGGCACCGCCGGCCACACCGACCACACGCAGGCCTTTGATCTTCGCCACCTGGCCGACCACCGAGCCGACTGCACCGGAAGCGGCGGCGACCACCAGGGTCTCGCCTTCTTGCGGCTGGCCGATGTCCATCAGGCCCATGTACGCGGTCATGCCCGGCATCCCCAGCACACCGAGGGCCATGGACGGACTCGGCAGGCCAGCGGGAATCGGAATGATGTTCCGGCCGTCGCTGATGCTATGGCTCTGCCAACCGGTCGCGCCGACCACCAGATCGCCCTTGTGGAATTTCGGATGACGCGAATCCTCGACACGGCTGACCGCGCCGCCCGTCATCACTTCGCCGATCTGCACTGGCGCTGCGTAAGACGGAGCATCGCTCATACGCCCGCGCATGTACGGATCGAGCGACAGGTACAGGGTTTTCAGCAGCACCTGACCGTCTTCGAGGTCCGGCAACGCTTCGCGCTCAAGACGGAAATTCTCCGGTGTCGGCGCACCGGTCGGCCGCGAGGCGAGGACGAAGCGTTGGTTGAGGGTGAGAGGGTCGGACATGTCAGCGTCTCCTGTGAATTGGAAATCGGCGGTATAGGGAGCAGACCGTTGTGGCGGTGGTGTGTTCGATGTTTCTTCAGTTGGCCGGGACTGATCGTTCCCATGCTCCGCGTGGGAACGATCAGGCTGCCCCGGCAGAAACAAAAATGCCAGGCGCAATGCCTGGCATTTTGTGTAGCTCATCTGCCGCCGCTTGGCGAATCAGAATGGCAGTTTCATCCCCGCTGGCAGGTTCATGCCGGCGGTCATGCTGCCCATTTTTTCCTGGCTGTTGGCTTCGATCTTGCGCACCGCGTCGTTGACGGCGGAAGCGACCACAGCTTCGAGCATTTCCTTGTCGTCTTCGCTCATGCCTTCGACCAGGCTCGGGTCGATGGTCACGCTCTTGACGTCATGACGGCCGGTCATCACCACGGTGACCATATCGCCGCCGGCCTTGCCGATGACTTCGGCGTTGGCCAGTTCTTCCTGCATCTTGGCCATTTTTTCCTGCATCTGCTGCGCCTGCTTCATCAGGCCGGCCATGCCACCTTTCATCATGGTAATCACCTCAAATGTACTTGGATCAAAACAGCGCCCGGCGAAGTCGGCCGGACACCTTCAGTTATTAGCCTTGGGTGACCAAGGCGTCGACAGGTTCAATAGTATCGTGTCGCACCACCGCACCGAACTGCTGAACCATCTGCTGGATGAACGGATCGCCGTGGATCGACTCCTCCGCCTCGCGCTGACGGTTGGCGCGGCGCCGTGAGGCAGCCTGGGCCGGGGTTTCCTGCTCGGGCTTGATCAGCTCGATGGTCAGGCTCAGCGTACGCCCGTGGAACTGGTTCAGCGCATCGTTGAGACGGCGCTGCTGAGTGGCGTTGAACAGCGCGCTGTGCGCCGGATCGAGGTGCATCAGCCAGTGATCGCCATCCACCGCGATCAGTGTGCAGTTGGCGGCGATGCTGCCGGTCATGCCGGAAATCGGCAGTTTCGGAAACAGCTCCAGCCATTGCGCAGCCAGACCGGTGGCCGGGGCCGCAGCCGGTTCAGGCTCGGGTTCCGGTTCGGGGTCGGCGGCGTGTTCACTGGCCAGTTCGTCGAGGTAGCTGTACGCCGAATCGATGTCCGGCTCGATGTAATCCTCGTCCAGCGGCGGCTCGTCGTCCAGATCAATGCCCGGCGTGGCGGCATCGACATCCGCGACCGACGGCTCAGGAATCGGCGCCGCAGCCCACTCCGGCGCATCAGGGACGACGCTGTCCGGGGTTGGCAGCGGCATCGGCGGCAACTCGGGTTGCTCGGCGGCAGTTTCCAGCACCGGCTCGACGGCGGGCTGCTGCACTGGCGCCGGTTCAGCCTCGGCTTCTACCGGGTCGTTCCACGGCAGATCAACCACCGCTTCGACGGCCACGGGCTCAGGCTCTGCCACGGGTTCCGGTTCAGCGGCTGCAACTGGCGCGGGCGCGGCGGCCGGTGCAGGTGCAGGCGCAGCCACTGGCGTCGGCGCTGGCGCAACGGGCGCGGCGACCACCGGCGCAGGCTTGGGCGCGGCAGCCACGGTGTTTGCGGAATCAACTGTGGCCTGGCTGATCCCCACTGGCTTTAGCGGTTGCCTCGGGGCGTCTGCCGTGTCGGCCGGTCGGAACGCCAGCATCCGCAGCAGAACCATCTCGAAACCACCGCGCGGGTCCGGCGCCAGCGGCAAGTCGCGGCGACCGATCAGGCCCATCTGGTAATAGAACTGCACGTCTTCGGCCGGCAACGCCTGGGCCAACGCCAATACGCGATCACGGTCGCCGTGTCCGTTGTCGACGCCTTCGGGCAACGCCTGGGCGATGGCGACACGGTGCAATACGTTAAGAATTTCCGAGAGCACGCCGTTCCAGTCCGGGCCCTGCTCGGCCAGATGCCGCACGGCTTCGAGCAATGCCTTGGCGTCGCCTTCGATCAACGCATGCAGGACGTCATAGACCTGGCCGTGATCCAGCGTGCCGAGCATCGCCCGCACGTCGGTAGCAAGGACCTTGCCTTCACCGAAAGCGATGGCCTGATCGGTCAGGCTCATGGCATCGCGCATCGAACCGTCAGCGGCGCGACCGAGCAGCCACAATGCATCGTCTTCAAACGGCACGTTCTCGGCGCTGAGGACGTGGGTCAAATGCTCGACCACACGCTCGGGCGTCATGTTCTTCAGGGAGAACTGCAGGCAGCGCGAGAGAATCGTTGCCGGAAGTTTCTGCGGATCAGTGGTCGCCAGGATGAACTTGACGTACGGCGGCGGCTCTTCGAGGGTTTTCAGCAGCGCATTGAAGGAATGGCTGGAAAGCATGTGCACTTCGTCGATCAGGTAGACCTTGAAGCGCCCACGGCTCGGCGCGTACTGCACGTTGTCGAGCAGCTCGCGAGTATCTTCGACCTTGGTGCGGCTGGCGGCGTCGATTTCGATCAGGTCGACGAAACGCCCCTCATCGATTTCCCGGCACACCGAGCACTCGCCGCACGGGCTGGAGGTGATACCTGTTTCACAGTTCAGGCATTTGGCAATGATCCGCGCAATGGTGGTCTTGCCCACCCCGCGCGTCCCGGTAAACAGGTACGCATGGTGCAGCCGCTGGCTGTCCAAGGCATTGATCAGAGCCTTGAGCACATGGGTCTGGCCGACCATTTCGCGGAACGAGCGCGGACGCCATTTACGTGCAAGAACCTGATAACTCATCGAAAACCGTCGCAACGAAGGAAGCTGAAGCGGCTAATGCTAGCGGAGCAAGGGCAAAATTGCATCCGGTGTCCGCGCCTAAAATGGCTAAGCTCCATCAGAAGAGGCTTTTATCGGCTCGGGACGGGCAATGACCGGAGCGTTTATGCGGTGGGCGATGGCGGCATTGCTGGGGATCAGCCTGAGCGCGACGGCGGCCGAACCGCCGCTGCGCTTCGCGGTGTCCGACAGTTGGGCGATGCCGATGGTGCAGCTCGAACGCAACCGCCCGACCCAGGGCATTCTTTACGACCTGATGCTCAGCCTGGCGACGCAGGTCGGCGTGCCGGCCGAATTCATCGTGCTGCCGCGCGCGCGCGTACAAAGCGCCATGGAAAACGACGAGATCGATGTGCGCTGCTATGCCGCCCAGTCGTGGCTGCCGAATCAGTCCGGCGATTACCTGTGGAGCGTGCCGCTGCTGTTCCAGCGCGACCTGCTGGTCAGCCGCAAGGACCAACCGCCAAACATTGATCCCGCCCACCTGCCCCGCCAGACCCTCGGCACCGTGCGAGGCTACACCTACCCGACACTGCAACCGCTGTTCGACGCCGATCAACTGCAACGTGAAGACGCACGCAATCAGGAGCTGGTGCTGGAAAAACTGCTGGCCGGGCGTTATCGCTACGCGGTGAGCAACCAGTGGACACTGGACTGGTTCAATCAACGCCTGCTGCCGGCCCAGCAACTGCAAGCGGTCGCGGTGCTGCAGGAGCAGGAAGTGGGCTGTTACGTGAGGAACGATCCGAGCGTGCCGGTGCAGCGGATATTGCGCACGTTGCTGCGGATGAAGATGTCGGGGGAGATTGAGGAGATTATTCGGTTGTATACCGGCAATTCCGACAATACCCCATAACCTTGTGGGAGCTGGCTTGCCAGCGATTGCGGATTTTCAGTGAAATAGTTGAACCTGACCCACCGCTATCGCTGGCAAGCCAGCTCCCACAGGAGCTTTGTCGCCAAGGGTATTTGTGTCGAATTGGTAAATCACAGACACAAAAAAACCGCAGTGGGCGAAACCCATGCAGTTCTGGTTGAAGCGTTCGATTGTTCGTTAAGGTGGCGACCCCACCAGCCACACCCCGGCACACAATGTTCCCGCTGTGGCTGCTGCCTTCCGGCTCTGACCAGGTTCACGGGTAATCGTTGCGGGGGGACCGATGGGGTCACCATAACGACGCTTGCCTGTCGGCGAGCCGCGCCATTGTACCTGTCTGAGACGAAGTTACAACCCTGGTTGCAGATTAAAAATATCAAGGGGCTCAAGCACTTGCTATTGCGCCTGGAGCACCTCGTCGGCCCGCCCTCCCGCCTGCTGGATGACCAGATGGATGAAGTGCAGCTTGGCAATCGCCGGCGCTGGCAGCACGAACGGGTAGAAATCCGGCTGCCCCATGCTGCGCGACAATTCGTTGAGCATGCCAGCCAGTTCGATCCACGCGTTGACGAATGACAGAAACGCTTCGCCACCGGGATGCTCCGGGTCGTACAAGGTGCTGGATGGAAACGGTTGGTAGTCAAAGTCCATTTCCCGCGCGCTCATGCCAAAGCCCAGTGCGGTGTCCACGGCGTCCATCATGTGCAGGTAATGCGCCCAGGTTTCCGCCCAGTCTTCCCATGGGTGCATGGTCGCGTAGGCGCTGACGTAGTGCTGCGGCCAGTCCAGCGGGGCGCCCTGCTGGTAATGCCGATCGAGCGCTTCGGCGTAACTGGCGCGCTCGTCGCCGAACAGGCTTCGAAACGCGCCGAGCCACGGGCCGTTGGCGATCAGGCGATCCCAGTAGTAGTGGCCGACTTCGTGGCGAAAATGCCCGAGCAGCGTGCGATAGGGTTCGTGCATCTGCGCCCGCACCTGCTCGCGGTGGGCGTCGTCGGCTTCCTTGATGTCGAGGGTGATCAGGCCGTTGGCGTGGCCGGTCATCGGTGCGTTGCCTTCGAGGTCGATGCCGATGAAGTCGAAGGCCAGTCCGGTTTCTTCGTCGACGCTTTTCGGGATGACCGGCAGGCCAAGGGTGATCAGTTGCGCGACGAGGCGGCGTTTGGCGATTTCGACTTTGCGCCAGCGCTCCGGGTTCTCCGGGACGGAGAGATCGGGAATGGTGCGATTGAGACTGCAGGCGATGCACAGGCTGTCGTGCTCGTTGGCCGGCAGCAGCCAGTTGCACGCAGCGGCTGTATCGAGGTTGGCGCACCGGCGAAACAATCCGGCGTCGGGATCGGCGTCGAGCGTCCATGTATCGGCTTGCGGCCCCGGCTGCAGCGAGGTCAGGCGGCTTTCTTCCGGTTGATAACCGAGCAAGGCGTTGCACGCCAGGCACTGGCTGTTGCGAAAGAACAGCGACTGCCCGCAGCGGCACGGCCAGATTTTGCTGTTGCGTGAAGACCCGGCCATGAACGGCGCGATGATGCGGGAACTGAGCTGCTCGAAGAAGCGGTGCATGGCGATCTCTCCCTGGGACTGGCCAAGACTAGATCATCCTGGCGCGAAGATCGTTCCCGCACCTTCTCGACTGATCGTTCCCACGCTCCGCCGCACCTCGCCACCTGATCGTTCCCACGCCTTCTCGACTGATCGTTCCCACGCTCCGCGTGGGAATGCCGCCCCGGACGCTCCGCGTCCGCTGTGACGCAGAGCGTCACGGGATGCGTTACCACGCGGAGCGTGGGAACGATCAGTTAAAGGGACGTTAGAAAAAGGTCACACGGAAATACCGTGGGTTTTGAGGAAAGCGATAAACGCCTCTTCATCCATGACCTTCACGCCCAGCTCATTGGCCTTGGTCAGTTTCGAGCCGGCACCGGGCCCGGCGACCACGCAATGGGTCTTGGCCGACACCGAGCCTGCGACTTTCGCGCCGAGGCTTTCCAGATGCTCTTTCGCCACATCCCGGCTCATCAATTCGACCTTGCCGGTCAGCACCCAGGTCTCGCCGGACAATGGCAGGCCTTCGACGACTTTCTTTTCGCTCTGCCAGTGCATGCCGAAATCACGCAGCTGTTTTTCCGACGCCTCAGCCAGTTGTCGATGCTCGGGCAGGGCAAAAAACTCGCGCACCGCATTCGCCTGTTTCTCCGGCAAGGCCTGGCGCATGTCCAGCCAGTCAGCGCTCATCACCGCTTCCAGCGAACCGAACTTGTCGGCGAGTTTCTGCGCGCCACCCGGGCCCACCGAAGGAATATGCAGCTTGTCGAGAAACCCGCCCAGCGTGGTGCTCGCGGCGAACTCGGCGCCCAGTTCGCCCTGATCCTGAATCTGCAAACCGTGGCCGAGCAACTCGCTGATGACCTGCTGGTTATGCGCATCCTCAAAGAAGCTGTGAATCTCGTGAGCCACTTCCAGCCCAACATCCGGCAGGTAGGTCAGCACTTGCGGCAAGGCTTGTTGTACCCGCTCCAGCGACCCCAGCGAGCGCGCCAGCACCTTGGCGGTCTCCTCGCCAACATCCGGGATGCCGAGCGCGTAGATAAAACGCGCCAGCCCCGGCTGTTTGCTGTCCTCGATCGCCTTCAACAGCTTGTTGCTGGACACCTCGGCAAAGCCTTCCAGATCGACGATGTCGTCGAACTTCAGCGCATACAGATCGGCCGGGGAATTGACCAGTCCCTCGTCGACCAATTGTTCGACGCTCTTGTCACCCAGCCCTTCAATGTCCATAGCCCGGCGCGAGACGAAGTGAATGATCGCCTGCTTGAGTTGCGCGCCACAGGCCAGACGGCCGACGCAGCGATACACCGCGCCTTCGCTGACGGTTTCCTTGCCCTTGCTGCGCTTGATCAGTTGCGTGCGCTCGACATGAGAACCGCAGACCGGGCAATTCTCTGGAATGGCCACTGCTCGCGCGTGTTCCGGGCGACGCTCGGTAACCACTTGCACGACTTGCGGAATCACATCACCGGCGCGGCGAATGATCACGGTATCGCCGATCATCAGGCCCAGTCGCGCGACTTCGTCCATGTTGTGCAGCGTGGCATTGGCGACGGTAACGCCGGCGACTTTCACCGGTTTCAAGCGCGCCACCGGCGTGACTGCGCCGGTGCGGCCGACCTGGAATTCCACGTCGAGCAGTTCGGTGAGTTCTTCCATGGCCGGGAATTTGTGCGCGATCGCCCAGCGCGGCTCGCGGGCGCGAAAGCCCAGTTCGCGCTGATCGGCAATGCTGTTGATCTTGAACACCACGCCGTCGATTTCATAGGCCAGCGAATCACGTCGCGCGCCGATGTCGCGGTAGTACTCCAGGCACTCGTCGATGCCCTTGGCCAGTTTCAGTTCGTGGCTGATCGGCATGCCCCACTTCTGCAACTGCTTGAGGTTGCCGATGTGGGTGTCGGAAATATCGTGCGAGACCTGGCCGATGCCGTAGCAGCAGAATTCCAGCGGCCGGTTGGCGGTGATCTTCGAATCGAGCTGGCGCAGGCTGCCGGCCGCGGCGTTGCGCGGGTTGGCGAAGGTCTTGCCGCCGATTTCCAGTTGCGAGGCATTGAGGCGCTCGAACCCGGCCTTGGACATGAACACTTCGCCGCGCACTTCCAGCGTCGCCGGCCAGCCTTCGCCATGCAGCTTGAGCGGGATGTTGCGCACGGTGCGCACGTTGACGCTGATGTCTTCACCGGTGGTGCCGTCGCCGCGCGTGGCGCCGCGCACCAGCACACCGTCCTGATACAGCAGACTGACCGCCAGGCCATCGAGTTTTGGCTCGCAGCTGTATTCCACGGCCGCCCCGTTGCCGAACAGATCGCCCGCGGGCAGGTCGAGCCCTTCGGTGACGCGGCGATCGAACTCGCGCATGTCGGTTTCTTCGAAGGCGTTGCCGAGGCTGAGCATCGGCACTTCATGGCGAACCTGAGTGAACGCGGTGAGCGCCACGCTGCCGACGCGCTGGGTCGGCGAGTCGCTGGTGATCAGTTCCGGGTTGGCCGCTTCCAGCGCCTTGAGCTCGTGGAACAACCGGTCGTACTCGGCGTCCGGAATGCTCGGCTCGTCGAGAACGTGGTAGCGGTAGTTGTGCTGGTCGAGTTCAGCGCGCAGCTCGAGGATGCGGTTTTTCGCGGCGGTCATGGTGGTCTCTCATAAAGCAAAAGAGCAGCCGAGGCTGCTCAATCATTCTGCCGATCGTCCCGTTAAACAGGAACAACCTTTTGTATCAACGCTTCTGGGTCAGGGCGCGGCGCTCGAATTCGACGATGCGCTGGCGGTAATGCTCGATGGTCTGCGCGGTCAGAACGCTGCGCTGGTCATCTTTCAGCTCGCCATTGAGTTCCTGCGACAGCTTGCGGGCTGCCGCCACCATCACGTCGAAGGCTTGCTTCGGATGACGCGGGCCTGGCAGGCCGAGGAAGAAGCTCACCGCCGGGGTGCTGAAATGGTCGATGTCGTCCAGATCGAAAATGCCCGGCTTGACCGCATTGGCCATGGAGAACAGCACTTCACCGTTGCCAGCCATGCTTTCGTGGCGGTGGAAAATATCCATCTCGCCAAATCGCAGACCGCTTTCGAGGATGTTCTGCAACAACGCCGGGCCTTTGAAGCCGGCCGGGTCGCGGCAGATCACGCTGATCACCAACACCTCTTCGGCTTGCGGCTGATCCTTGTCGGCTACCGCCGGCGAAGGCTTGCTGTCTTCAGCGAAGTCGTCGTCACGGCTGTTGAAGCTCGGGCCGCCATCCAGATCCAGGTCAAGGTTCAGGTCGCCCTGTGCCGGGCCGTTGCTGCCCCGCTTGCCACGTTTCGAAGCGGATTCGCGCGGCTCGCGGGCTTCACGGGCCGGCATGCTTACCGACGGCAGATCGTGCTCGTCCAGTTGCGGTTCCTTGTGCGTGTCCAGTACGCGGGCCGGGCCCAGCAGCTCGGCGCTGCTGTCCTCGTCCGGCAGGTTGGACAGACTTCGGTCAAGACGGAATTTCAGTTTTCCCTTGCCGCCGCGCATACGGCGCCAGCCATCGAAAAGAATACCGGCTATCACAATGATGCCGATGACGATCAGCCACTCGCGCAGACCGATTTCCATGTAATCCCGTGCCTCTATAAAAAATGCTGAAAAATAAGGGGTTTACACTGCGTAAACCGCTTTAAAACGTGGCGCCAACTCTATGTTCTGACAGGCGTTTTGCCCACGTATACGAAAAATTGACATTAAACTAGCACGATCAACGGCTTCGCAGCTACAAGCTTTAAGCTACAGGCTCCAAGCCATTTACTTGCAGCTTGAAGCTCGCGGCTCAAAGCTGCGCCGCTAGGCGTCCACCATCGCCATCGCCTCCTCGACATCCACCGCCACCAGCCGCGAACAACCCGGCTCGTGCATCGTCACGCCCATCAACTGCTCGGCCATTTCCATGGCGATCTTGTTGTGGGTGATATAGATGAACTGCACGGTCTGCGACATCTCTTTGACCAGGCGTGCGTAGCGTCCAACGTTAGCGTCATCCAGTGGCGCGTCAACCTCATCGAGCATGCAGAACGGCGCCGGATTCAACTTGAAGATGGCAAAAACCAGGGCCAGTGCCGTCAGGGCTTTTTCGCCACCGGAGAGCAAATGGATGGTGCTGTTCTTCTTTCCGGGCGGCTGCGCCATGATCGTCACCCCTGTATCGAGTAGATCTTCGCCCGTCAGTTCCAAATACGCGCGCCCGCCGCCAAAAACTTTTGGGAAAAGCGCCTGTAAACCGCCGTTGATCTGATCAAAGGTATCCTTGAAACGGTTGCGGGTCTCCTTGTCGATCTTGCGAATGACGTTTTCCAGCGTCTCCAGCGCTTCGACCAGATCGGCATCCTGCGCATCCAGATAACGTTTACGCTCCGATTGTTGCGTGTATTCGTCGATGGCCGCGAGGTTGATCGCGCCCAGGCGCTGAATCCGCGCATTGATGCGTTCGAGTTCTTCCTCGGCTTCGCGTTCACTGGCCTGTGCGGTCAATGTCGCGAGCACACCGTTGAGATCGTAGCCGTCTTCGAGCAACTGATCCTGCAAGGCCTTGCGCCGCACGGTCAGGGCTTGCCATTCCATGCGTTGCTGTTCGAGCTGGCCGCGAATCAGCTGCGATTGCTGCTCGGCCTGGGTGCGGCGTTTTTCCGCGTCGCGCAGTTCGCGGTCGGCGTCTTCCAGGGCGATCTGTGCGGTCTTGAGTTCTTCGTCGACGGTCATGCGCTTGTCGAGCAGTTCTTCGAGTTTCAGGCGCAGCTCTTCCAGCGGCGCCTCGCCCTCCTCCAGATTCAGACTCAACTGTTCGCGTTTTTCGGTCAGGCGCTCGGCCTGCATTTCCAGGCGCTCGAGCGCCTGGCGCGTGGAGTCGTGCTGCGCGCGCAACGAGCCGAGACGCACGGCCAATTGATGGGCGTGGTCCTTGTGCTGCCGCGCTTCCTGACGCACCCGATCGAGGCGTTCGCGCAGGCTGTCGCGCTGGGCCAGCAGCAACTCGCGCTGCTCGGTATCGAGCGCCATGGCGTCCAGCGCTTCCTGCAATTGCATGCGCGCTTCGCCGACCTGTTCGTGTTCCAGCTCGCGTTGTTCGGCGAGTTCGACCAGTTCTTCATCGAGACGCGTGCGGCGCAGGGTCAGTTGTTCGGCCTTGGCTTTGCCGGCGGACAACTGCGCTTTCAATTCGCCTTGCTGACGGGCTTCGTCCTGCAGCAAACGGCGCAGATGCTCGCGACCGTTTTCCTGTTGACGCTGTTGCGCACGCAGGGTTTGCAGGCGCGCTTCCATGGCCTCGACCGTGGCTTCCTTCTCTTCGCGCTCGAGGTGCAGTGCTTCGATTTCCTGCCCACGAGCGAGCATGCCGCTTTCCGCTTCGCTGGCCCGGCGCACGCGCAAAAAGTGCCGACCGACCCAGTAACCGTCGCGGCTGATCAGGCTTTCGCCAGCGCCGAGCTGCCCGCGCATGGCCAAGGCCTGCTCGAGGCTATCGACCGGTTTGACCTGAGCGAGCCACGGCGACAGATCGATCTGCGCCTCGACTTTATCCAGCAGACTGCCAGCCACGCGCACACCATCGCTGGCCGGACTGAGCAGGCGCAGATCGCCCTGGCTGAAGCCGGACAGATCGAAGCCGCTGAAATCGTCGACCAGCACCGCTTGCAGATCGGCGCCGAGCACGGTTTCCACCGCCAGCTCCCAACCGGCCTCGACCTTGAGGCCTTCGGCCAGACGCGGGCGCTCGGTGAGGTTGTGTTCCTTCAGCCATTCGGCAGTGCCGGTGCCCGGATCCAGCGCCGCCTGTTGCAAGGCTTCAAGGGATGCGAGGCGCCCGTTGAGCCGCTGCAGATCGCCCTGCGCCTGTTGCTGCGCGGTCAGCGCTTGCTGCAGCTCCTGGCGCAGCTGTTCGAGCTTTTCGACCTGCGCTTCTTCACTGGTTTGCAAATCTTCCAGCGTCGCTTCGGACTCGGCGAGTTGCTCGTTGAGCGCCATGATCGCTGCGTCTTCCGGGTCGGCGGACAGCAGCGCGCGTTCTTCGCCGAGGCGTTTCTGCCGGTCGGCCAGACGCTCCATGCTCGACTCGAGTTGCTGAATGCGCGACTGCTGCACTTCGGCCTGACGCCGCGGTTCGGCGGAGGTCAGGTTGAACGCATCCCACTGCTCCTGCCAGCCGTGCATCACGCTTTCGGAATCTTCCAGTGCCGCGGCGGCTTCTTCGGCGGCGGCGCTGGTGACTTCCTGCTCGGGGACGAGCATGTCGAGCTCTTCGCCAAGGGTCAGCAATAAGGTGCGGTCGTGACCCAGGTGCGATTCGGTTTCCAGGCGCGCGCGTTCGGCTTCCTTGAGATCGTCCTGCAATTGGCGCAAGCGTTGCTGGCCATGCTGGATGCTCTGCTCGACCCGGGCGATGTCGCCGCCGACCGAATAGAAACGCCCCTGCACCAGATTGAAGCGCTCGGACAGATCGTGGTGGCCGTCGCGCAGGCGCTCGATCGCCGCGTCAGCGTTACGCTGCTCGGCGACCAACGCCTCGAAACTGATTTCCTGGGTGCCGATGATCGACTCGCGCTGGCCGACCTGCTCGTTGAGATCCTGCCAGCGCAGCGCCGACAGTTGCGCCTTGAGCTGACGCTCCTCGGCCTTGAATTCCTGATACTTCTTCGCCGCTTCGGCCTGCCGGTGCAGGCGTTCGAGCTGGCGTTCCAGCTCTTCGCGCAGGTCGGTCAGACGCGCGAGGTTTTCGTGGGTGCGGCGGATGCGGTTTTCGGTTTCGCGCCGACGTTCCTTGTACTTGGAGATGCCGGCGGCTTCTTCGATGAAGTTACGCAGGTCTTCGGGCTTGGACTCGATCAGCTTGGAGATCATCCCCTGCTCGATGATCGAGTAGCTGCGCGGCCCGAGGCCGGTGCCGAGGAAGATATCGGTGATGTCGCGCCGCCGGCATTTGGTGCCGTTGAGGTAATAAGTGGTCTGGCTGTCGCGGGTGACTTTGCGGCGAATGGAAATCTCGGCGTAGGCCGCGTACTCACCCAGCAAGGTCCCGTCGGAGTTGTCGAACACCAGTTCGATGCTCGCCTGGCTCACCGGCTTGCGGCTGGTCGAGCCATTGAAGATGACGTCGGTCATCGACTCGCCGCGAAGGTTCTTTGCCGAACTTTCGCCCATCACCCAGCGTACGGCGTCGATGATGTTCGACTTGCCGCAACCGTTCGGCCCGACCACTGCCGCCATGTTACTGGGGAAGTTCACCGTGGTCGGATCGACGAAGGATTTGAATCCTGCCAGTTTGATGCACTTGAGCCGCACGCTTAAGCAACCGTCAGCGCAGACACCACCAGATCGCAGCTGCGCTGGGCGTACGCCGTCAGCACGATGCGGATCTGCGGCAAATCACGGGCGAGCACGGCGGCGAGCAGGCGTTCGAACAGCTCAAGGAACTCGCTCATTTCTGCCTTGCGCTGTTCGAGGGCGAGAAAGTACGCACGGCTCATCGCCGGTTGCAGGTTCTCGACGGTTTCCTGCAGATACGGATTGTTGGCGAACGGATAAGCCGCGCGCATCACCGCGAAGCTGTCATCGACGAAGCTGCGGATATCGCCGCGTTCGTAATGCCCGGTCAGGCGCTGCTGGATCTGCACGAACGGCGCCATGTCCGACTGCACTTGCCAGCCGTTGGCCACCGAATTGCCGAGCAGGATGTACAGCTCGCTCATCAGCGTGCACAGGCTCTGCACCTTGTGCGCAGTGAGTTCGGTGACGTGGGCGCCACGCCGCGGCAGGATCGCGATCAGGTGGCGGCGTTCGAGGATGAGCAAGGCTTCGCGGACCGAGCCGCGGCTGACATTGAGCGCCAGCGTGACCTTCTGTTCCTGGATACGCTCTCCCGGCTTCATTTCGCCACGAATGATGCGCTCGGCGAGGTGGTGAGCGATTTGCTCGGCGAGGCTGTCCGGCGCCTTGAACGTCATGGTTGTCCTTCAAACTCTATCGATCTGCACAAGCGGCGCAGTGTAGCGCAAATGCACGGTCATGGCGGAGTGCCCACTCAGCGGTTTTTGGCACGATTCCCGCAAAAAAGCGCAGTGACCGATGAGGGTCAATACTGAATAGACACGTTGTTGATCGGCGAAACCGTTTTTCCTGACCTTTAAGTCAGAAAACCATTGACCGAAAAGTCAGACCTGCTAAATTCGGTTCACGTCGGTTAACAACAATAATGAGTCTGCGAGGCCTTCCGTGATCCAGTTTTTACTTAACCAGGAACTCCGTAGCGAGCACGCCCTGGACCCGAATCTGACTGTGCTCAATTACCTGCGCGACCATGTCGGCAAGCCCGGCACCAAAGAAGGTTGCGCCAGCGGTGACTGCGGTGCGTGCACCGTGGTGGTCGGCGAGTTGCAGACGGATGACGCCGGGCGTGAGCACATTCGTTATCGCAGCCTCAATTCGTGCCTGACCTTTGTGTCGTCGCTGCACGGCAAACAACTGATCAGCGTTGAAGACCTCAAACATAAAGGCGAACTGCACAGCGTCCAGCAAGCCATGGTCGAGTGCCACGGCTCGCAGTGCGGTTTCTGCACCCCCGGCTTCGTCATGTCGCTGTTTGCCCTGCAAAAGAACAGCGATGCCCCGGATCACGCCAAGGCCCACGAAGCGCTGGCCGGCAACCTCTGCCGCTGCACTGGCTATCGGCCGATTCTGGCGGCGGCCGAGCAATCGTGCTGCGCTAAACAGCCCGATCAGTTCGACGCCCGCGAAGCCGAAACCATCGCCCGCCTCAAAGCCATCGCCCCGACCGATATCGGCGAACTCAACAGCGGCGACAAGCGCTGCCTGGTGCCGCTGACCGTGGCCGATCTGGCCGACCTTTACGACGCTTATCCACAAGCCCGGCTGCTCGCCGGCGGCACCGATCTGGCCCTGGAGGTCACCCAGTTCCACCGCACCTTGCCGGTTATGATCTACGTCGGCAACGTCGCGGAAATGAAGCGCATCGAACGCTTTGAAGATCGCCTCGAAATCGGCGCCGCCACCGCCCTCTCCGACTGCTACGAAGCACTGAAGGCCGAGTACCCGGACTTCGGCGAACTGCTGCAGCGCTTCGCCTCCCTGCAGATCCGCAACCAGGGCACCCTCGGCGGCAACATCGGCAACGCCTCGCCGATCGGTGATTCGCCACCGCTGCTGATCGCCCTCGGCGCGCAGATCGTGCTGTGCAAAGGCGAAACCCGCCGCACGTTGAATCTGGAAGATTACTTCATCGATTACCGCGTCACGGCCCGCCAGGAAAGTGAGTTCATCGAAAAAATCATCGTCCCGCGTGCCAGCGCCGAGCAGTTGTTCCGTGCCTATAAAGTGTCGAAGCGTCTGGACGACGACATCTCCGCCGTCTGCGCCGCGTTCAATCTGCGCGTGGAAAACGGTGTGATCGCCGACGCCCGCGTCGCCTTCGGCGGCATGGCAGCCATTCCGAAACGCGCCGCGCATTGCGAAGCCGTGCTGCTCGGTCAGCCGTTCAATAACGCCGTGATCGAACGCGCCTGCGCCGCACTGGCCGAGGACTTCACGCCGCTGAGCGACTTCCGCGCGAGCAAGGAATATCGCCTGCTCAGCGCGCAGAACCTGCTGCGCAAATACTTCATCGAACTGCAAACACCGCACATCGAGACTCGGGTGACCGCTTATGTCTAACCATCACGGCGTAGAGAAAACTCAAGCTGAACTGGCTGAACTGTTCGCCAAAGACCTGACCACCGGCGTCGGCCGCAGCGTCAAGCACGACAGCGCCGCCAAGCATGTGTCCGGTGAAGCGCAGTACATTGATGATCGTCTGGAATTTCCGAACCAGTTGCACCTGTACGCGCGTCTGTCGGACCGCGCCCACGCGAAAATCCTCAGCATCGACACCCAGCCCTGCTACGCCTTCGAAGGCGTGCGCATCGTCATCACCCACGAAGACGTGCCGGGCCTGAAAGACATCGGCCCGTTGCTACCGGGCGATCCGCTGCTGGCCATCGACGATGTGCAATTCGTCGGCCAGCCGGTGCTCGCCGTCGCGGCGAAGGATCTGGAAACCGCGCGCAAAGCGGCGATGGCCGCGATCATCGAATACGAAGATCTGGAACCGGTGCTCGACGTGGTCGAAGCCTTGCGCAAACGCCATTTCGTGCTCGACAGCCACACCCATCAGCGTGGCGATTCAGTGTCCGCGCTGGCCAGCGCCGAACACCGCATTCAGGGCACCTTGCACATCGGCGGTCAGGAACACTTCTATCTGGAAACGCAGATCTCCTCGGTGATGCCGACCGAAGACGGCGGCATGATCGTCTACTGCTCGACGCAGAACCCCACCGAAGTGCAGAAACTGGTCGCCGAAGTGCTGGACGTGTCGATGAACAAGATCGTCGTCGACATGCGCCGCATGGGCGGTGGTTTCGGCGGCAAGGAAACCCAGGCCGCGAGCCCGGCGTGCCTCTGCGCGGTGGTCGCGCACCTCACCGGCCAGCCGACCAAGATGCGCCTGCCGCGCGTCGAAGACATGCTGATGACCGGCAAGCGCCACCCGTTCTATGTCGAGTACGACGTCGGTTTCGACAGCACCGGTCGCCTGCACGGGATCAACATGGACCTGGCCGGCAACTGCGGTTGCTCGCCGGACCTGTCGGCGTCGATCGTTGACCGCGCGATGTTCCACTCGGACAACTCCTACTACCTCGGCGATGCGACCATCAACGGTCACCGCTGCAAGACCAACACTGCGTCGAACACCGCCTATCGCGGCTTCGGCGGCCCACAAGGCATGGTCGCCATCGAAGAAGTGATGGACGCGATCGCCCGCCACCTCAACCTCGATCCGCTGGCGGTGCGCAAGGCCAACTACTACGGCAAGACCGAACGCAACGTTACTCACTACTACCAGACCGTCGAGCACAACATGCTCGAAGAGATGACCGCCGAACTGGAAGAAAGCAGCCAGTACGCCGAGCGCCGCGAAGCGATCCGTCGCTACAACGCCAACAGCCCGATCCTGAAAAAGGGTCTGGCGCTGACCCCGGTGAAATTCGGTATTTCTTTTACCGCGAGCTTCTTGAACCAGGCCGGTGCGCTGATCCACATCTACACCGACGGCAGCATCCACCTGAACCACGGTGGCACGGAAATGGGCCAGGGTCTGAACACCAAAGTCGCCCAAGTTGTGGCTGAAGTGTTCCAGGTCGAAATCGACCGCGTGCAGATTACCGCGACCAATACCGACAAGGTGCCGAACACCTCGCCGACCGCCGCCTCCAGCGGTGCCGACCTCAACGGTAAAGCGGCGCAGAACGCGGCAGAAACCATCAAGCATCGTCTGGTCGAATTCGCCGCGCGGCACTTCAAGGTCAGCGAAGAAGACGTCGAGTTCCGCAACGGCCATGTGCGCGTGCGTGAACACATTCTGACCTTCGAAGCGCTGATCCAGCAGGCGTATTTCAATCAGGTGTCGCTGTCGAGCACCGGCTTCTACAAGACGCCGAAAATCTACTACGACCGCAGTCAGGCCCGTGGTCGTCCGTTCTACTACTTCGCGTTCGGCGCGGCGTGCTGCGAAGTGATCGTCGACACACTGACCGGCGAGTACAAGATGCTGCGCACCGACATTCTTCACGACGTCGGCGCCTCGCTGAACGCGTCGATCGACATCGGTCAGGTCGAGGGCGGTTTCGTCCAGGGCATGGGCTGGCTGACCATGGAAGAGCTGGTCTGGAACAACAAGGGCAAGCTGATGACCAACGGCCCGGCCAGTTACAAGATCCCGGCCGTGGCGGACATGCCGCTGGACCTGCGGGTGAAACTGGTGGAAAACCGCAAGAACCCGGAAGACACGGTGTTCCATTCCAAGGCTGTGGGCGAGCCGCCGTTCATGCTCGGGATTGCCGCGTGGTGCGCGATCAAGGATGCGGTGGCGAGCCTCGGTGACTACAAGCATCAACCGAAAATCGACGCACCGGCGACCCCGGAGCGGGTGTTGTGGGGATGTGAGCAGATGCGCCAGCTCAAAGCGGTGAAAACGACCGCGACCGAAGTCGAGGTTGTTTGATGATCGTTCCCACGCTCCGCGTGGGAATGCAGCCCGCGACGCTCTGCGTCGCTCCCTGAACAGCGGACGCGGAGCGTCCAGTGATGCATTCCCACGCAGAGCGTGGGAACGATCTGAGAGGTGTTTATGTACAACTGGATCGACGCCCTCGCCGACCTGCAGAACCAGGGCGAGCCCTGTGTGCTGGTGACGATCATCGAAGAGCTCGGCTCGACACCACGCAATGCCGGCTCGAAAATGGTCGTCAGCGCCCACCGGATGTTCGACACCATCGGTGGCGGGCATCTGGAATACAAGGCCATGCAGATCGCCCGCGACATGCTCGCCAGCGGCAAGCAGGACACCCATCTGGAGCGTTTCAGCCTCGGTGCCAGTCTCGGCCAGTGCTGCGGTGGCGCCACGGTGTTGCTGTTCGAACCGATGGGCCAGGTGCAAGCGCAGATCGCCGTATTCGGCGCCGGCCACGTCGGTCGCGCCCTGGTGCCGCTGCTTGCCAGTCTGCGCTGCCGGGTGCGCTGGATCGATTCGCGCGCGGCGGAATTCCCTGAGCACATCCCCCACGGCGTACGTAAAATCGTCAGCGAAGAGCCTGTGGATGAAATCGATGATTTGCCCGCCGGCAGCTATTGCATCGTCATGACCCACAACCATCAGCTCGACCTGGAACTCACCGCCGCCATTCTCAAACGCAACGACTTCGCCTGGTTCGGCCTGATCGGCTCGAAGACCAAACGCGTCAAGTTCGAACATCGCCTGCGTGATCGCGGTTTCGACCCCGGCGTGGTGCAACGCATGCGCTGCCCGATGGGCATCAGCGAAGTCAAAGGCAAACTGCCGGTGGAGATCGCCATTTCCATCGCCGGCGAAATCATCGCCACCTACAACGCCAACTTCGGCCAGCACAGCGCCAGCGCCGAACCGATTGCCCGATTGCTGCCGGCCTCGCGCCGCAGCCAGTCCGCCAAACTCAAAGCCTCAAACTGATTAGAGAACCCTCATGCCTCTGACTCGCAAAGCCTACCGCGCCGCCATCCTGCACAGCATTGCCGACCCCGCCGAAGTCGGCATCGAAGCCTCCTACGAATATTTCGAGGACGGCCTGCTGGTGGTCGATGGCGGCAAGATCAGTGCCCTCGGCCACGCCAGCGACCTGCTGCCGACCCTGCCGGCGGACATTGAGATCGAGCATCATCAAGACGCGCTGATCACCCCGGGCTTCATCGACACCCACATCCACCTGCCGCAAACCGGTATGGTCGGTTCCTATGGCGAGCAACTGCTCGACTGGCTCAACACCTACACCTTCCCCTGCGAAAGCCAGTTCGGCGACAAGGCTCACGCCGACGAAGTGGCGGACATTTTCATCAAGGAACTGCTGCGCAACGGCACCACCACCGCGCTGGTGTTCGGCAGCGTGCACCCGCAATCGGTGAACTCGTTTTTTGAAGCGGCCGAAAAGCTCGACCTGCGGATGATCGCCGGCAAAGTGATGATGGACCGCAACGCCCCGGACTACCTGGTCGACACCGCCGAATCGAGCTACGTCGAGAGCAAGGCGTTGATCGAGCGCTGGCACGGCAAGGGCCGCCTGCACTATGCAGTGACCCCGCGCTTCGCGCCGACCAGCACCCCGGAACAACTGACCCTCGCCGGCCAACTGCTGACCGAATACCCGGATCTGTACATGCAGACCCACATCAGCGAGAACCTCAAGGAAATCGAGTGGGTCAAGGAGCTGTTCCCGGAACGCAAAGGCTACCTCGACGTTTACGACCACTATCAGCTGCTCGGCGAGCGCTCGGTGTTTGCCCACGGCGTGCACCTGTGCGATGACGAATGCGCGCGGCTGGCGGAGACCGGTTCGGCGATCTCGTTCTGCCCGACCTCGAACCTGTTCCTCGGCAGCGGTTTGTTCAACCTGCCGATGGCGGAAAAGCACAAGCTCAATGTCGGCCTGGGCACGGATGTCGGCGGCGGCACCAGTTTCTCGCTGCTGCAGACGCTGAACGAAGCGTACAAGGTAATGCAACTGCAAGGTGCGCGGCTGAGCCCGTTCAAGTCGCTGTATCTGGCGACCCTGGGCGGTGCGCGGGCGCTGCGTCTGGAAGACAAGATCGGCAACCTGCAACCCGGCAGTGATGCCGACTTCCTGGTGCTGGATTACAACGCCACGCCGCTGCTGAACTACCGGTTGAAGCAGTCCAATAACATTGCCGAAACGTTGTTCGTGCTGATGACTTTGGGCGATGACCGAACCGTGTCGCAGACCTATGCGGCGGGGGCTTTGGTGCATCAGCGCTAAGCCTCTTCGCACTGATCGTTCCCACGCTCTGCGTGGGAATGCAACCCGTGACGCTCCGCGTCACTGGACGCGGAGCGTCCCAAGAGGCATTCCCACGCGGAGCGTGGGAACGATCATCCCCAGTGGTGTTTACCCCGGGGGATTTTTGTTGCCGGTCAGGGAGCTATCGCTGGCAAGCCAGCTCCCACAGGGTTTTGTGAGGCTCACACAATCTGTGATACGCCGCAAAACCTGTGGGAGCTGGCTTGCCAGCGATTGGAGCGACTCGGTTCAACTCAGAGCTTGGCGCTCGAACGCCCCGGCTTCTTGGTCTGCAACAAATGCGAGAACACCGCATGCAGGTCATCCGACGCGCCTTCCTCGTCGAGGTTGAGCTTGCTGTCGATGTGATCCATGTGGTGCATCATCAGGTTCACCGCCAGTTCGCCGTCGCGTTTTTCGATCGCGTCGATCAACTGGGTGTGTTCATCGTACGAACAGTGCGAACGGTTGCCGCTTTCGTATTGGGCGATGATCAGCGATGTCTGCGAAACCAGGCTGCGCTGGAAGCTGATCAATGGCGCGTTCATCGCCGCTTCCGCCAGCTTCAGATGAAACTCACCCGAGAGGCGAATACCGGCGCCGCGATCACCGCGCGAGAAGCTGTCGCGTTCGTCATTGACCATCTGCCGCAGCTCGGCGATCTGCTCGGCCGTGGCGTGCTGCACCGCCAGTTCAGTGATCGCACGCTCGACCAGACGCCGTGCGAGAAACACCTGACGTGCTTCCTCAACGCTCGGGCTGGCGACCACCGCGCCACGGTTGGGCCGCAACAACACCACGCCTTCATGGGCCAGACGCGACAGCGCACGGCGAATGATGGTACGGCTGACCCCGAAGATTTCCCCTAGCGCTTCTTCGCTCAACTTGGTGCCGGGCGCCAGACGCTGCTCGAGGATCGCCTCGAAGATATGCGCGTAGACAATATCGTCCTGGGTTCCGCTGCGCCCGGCTTTGCCTGCTCGCGGTTGTTTCTTGAGGGGTTGCAACTGTTCGTTCATGGGCACTCGGGTCGGAAGAACTGCGGCGAATAGACCGTGACTGTAATACGGCACAGTAGGTCGCTGGCAAGTATCGCGTAAAAAACAGCGCGATTGTACACAATGAATGGTGGCAACACGACTGTACGGCTGTTTGCGACTTCGGCTGTATTGCAACGATCCGTCCGGTTTGAGTTTAGGCTTGATCGCAGAATCCGCTGCACGCCGGTGATCCCGGTGGGAGCGAGCCTGCTCGCGAAAGCCATTTCACATTCACTATGAATGCTGACTGACACTCCGTTTTCGCGAGCAGGCTCGCTCCTACAGGGGCTCTGTGCTGTGGCGGGGATCTCCATTGGTATAAGGAACACCACCGTCATGACCGACGCCACCCACGCCCGCTTGCGGCCCCTCGCCGACACCACACCGTCCGCCATCGTCGCCGGCTTCATTGCGATGATGACCGGTTACACCAGTTCGCTGGTGCTGATGTTTCAGGCCGGGCAAGCGGCGGGCCTGACCAGCGGGCAGATTTCCTCGTGGATCTGGGCGATCTCGATCGGCATGGCGGTGTGCTCGATCGGCCTGTCGCTGCGTTATCGCACGCCGATCACCATCGCCTGGTCGACACCCGGCGCTGCACTGTTGATCACCAGCCTCGGCGGCGTGAGCTACGGCGAGGCAATCGGCGCCTACATCACCTGCGCAGTGCTGGTAACCATTTGCGGCCTGACCGGCAGCTTCGAACGGCTGGTAAAAAAGATCCCCGCCTCACTGGCCGCGGCATTGCTGGCCGGGATCCTGTTCAAGATCGGCAGCGAAATCTTCGTCGCTGCGCAGCACCGTACCGGGCTGGTGCTGGGGATGTTCTTCACTTATCTGCTGGTCAAACGCCTGTCGCCACGCTATGCCGTGCTCGCGGCGCTGCTGATCGGCACCGCGCTGTCGGGCTTCATGGGGCTGCTTGATTTCAGCGGCTTTCATCTGGAAGTGGCCACCCCGGTGTGGACCACGCCGCACTTCTCCCTGGCCGCTACCATCAGCATCGGCATTCCGCTGTTCGTGGTCGCCATGACCTCACAGAACATGCCCGGCGTCGCCGTCCTGCGCGCCGACGGCTACAACGTCCCGGCCTCGCCGCTGATCACCACCACCGGCATCGCCTCGCTGCTGCTGGCGCCGTTCGGCTCCCACGGGATCAACCTCGCCGCCATCAGCGCCGCCATCTGCACCGGCCCGCACGCCCACGAAGATCGCAACAAGCGTTACACCGCTGCCGTCTGGTGCGGAATTTTCTACGGGATTGCCGGGGTGTTCGGCGCAACGTTGGCGGCACTGTTTGCCGCACTGCCGAAAGAGCTGGTGCTGTCGATTGCGGCATTGGCGCTGTTTGGTTCGATCATCAATGGTTTGAGCATTGCGATGACTGAGGTGAAAGAACGTGAGGCGGCGCTGATCACCTTTATGGTTACGGCGTCGGGGCTGACGTTGTTTTCGATTGGGTCGGCGTTCTGGGGGATTGTGGCGGGAGTGCTGACGCTGGTGATCCTCAATTGGCGCAAAGCCTAAGATCAAAAGCCCCTCACCCTAACCCTCTCCCGGGGGAGAGGGGACTGACCGCGTTGAATTCGCAAAATATGCTGACATGGGATACCGAGTCGAACCACATTTTGAAAAGCCCACAGATCGGCTCCCTCTCCCTCTGGGAGAGGGCTGGGGTGAGGGTCTGGCTCAGCGCTGAACCCAAGCCGACCCCCCAAACCCCAGACGAAAAAAAACGGCGACCCTCAGGTCGCCGTTCTTTCAGTATCACTTGGCCGCGTTGATCGGCTTTTCCGGATACCACACGTCCAGCAACGGGCTGACTTCGTACTTGGTCAGCTCGGAGCGGTTTTTCAGCCAGGCTTCAACGGCAGCGCGCTGCTCTTCGTTGACCGAGCCACGCTTCTGCAGGCACACCAGACCGAAGTCATCGCCGCCGACATAACCCAGACCGTTGGCTTCCATGGCTTCTTTGATGAATGATTCGAGGAAAGCGTCAATGGCTTCTTCGGACAAGTCTTCTTTGAAGTCCAGGTTCAGTTCGAAACCCAGCTCTTGAAATTCATCAACGCACAGTTTTTTGCGCAGACGCTGGGAACGGTTAGTCGCCATTGGAACAATCCTCTTAAGTAATAACGGCCGGCACTTTACCAGTTTAAGCCGGCGATTGCCCGACTCTCTGGCCTCTGTGGCCGACCGCCTGTAAAAAATAACGATTTGCAGTGCCCCGACAAGGCACAAGCTGTTACAGCTTGGGGCATAATGCCGACACTTTCATGACCACTGAGGGCTTTTTCATCCATGCCCTCGTTATTTTCCCCCTCGGCTGTAGGGTTTTATTTCATATGATCAAATCGTTGCGTCCATTGCTCCTCGCCGGCCTTCTTCTGCCGCTGGCACTGCCTGTTTCCGCCGCCACCATCAACACCGCCCTCACCCCCAACGTCGAAAAAGCCCTCAAGGCCAGCAAGCTGCAGCCCAGCGCTTTGTCGCTGGTGATGGTGCCGCTGGAAGGTCCGGGCACGCCGACCGTGTTCAACGCCGACGTGTCGGTGAACCCGGCCTCGACGATGAAACTGGTGACCACTTACGCGGCGCTGGAAATGCTCGGCCCCAACCACCAGTGGAAAACCGAGTTCTACACCGATGGCGACCTGAGTGGCGGCATTCTCAATGGCAATCTCTACCTCAAGGGTGGCGGCGATCCGAAGCTGAACATGGAAAAGCTCTGGCTGCTGATGCGCGACCTGCGCGCCAACGGCGTGACTCAGATCACCGGGGATCTGGTGCTCGACCGCAACTTCTTCATCCAGCCGCAACTGCCGGAATTCAACGACGACGGCAATGACGACAACAAGCCGTTTCTGGTCAAACCCGACTCGCTGCTGGTCAACCTCAAGGCGCTGCGCTTCGTCGCACGCAACGACGGTGGCCGCGTGCTGATTTCCGTTGAGCCACCGATCGCCAGCATCCATATCCAGAACACCGTCAAGGCGCTGCCATCCAAGCAGTGCACCGGCGGCGTGCGCTACAACCCGGTGCCGCAGGCTGACGGCAGCGTCAACGTGACCGTCGCCGGGCAGTTGGGCGAAGGTTGCAGCTCGCAGACCTACCTGTCGCTGCTCGATCACGCCACCTACACCGCAGGTGCCGTGCGGGCGATCTGGAAAGAACTGGGTGGGAGCATCCAGGGCCAGGATCGTCTGGCCTCGACGCCGGGCAATGCCAAGCTGCTGGCGCGCGCCTATTCGCCGGACCTCGCCGAGATCATCCGCGACATCAACAAATACAGTAACAACACCATGGCCCAACAGCTGTTCCTCAGCCTCGGCCAGCGTTTTCGCAACGAAGCCGACGGTGACGACGCCAAGGCCGCGCAACGGGTAGTACGCCAGTGGCTGGCGAAGAAAGGCATTACCGCGCCGCATCTGGTGATGGAAAACGGCTCCGGCCTGTCTCGCGCCGAACGTGTCAGCGCCCGTGAAATGGCAAGCATGCTGCAAGCCGCTTGGCACAGCCCGTATGCCGCCGAATACATCAGCTCGATGCCGATCGCCGGTACCGACGGCACCATGCGCAAACGGCTGAAGACCACCGCCATGCGCGGTGAAGCGCACATCAAGACCGGTACGTTGAACACCGTGCGGGCAATTGCCGGGTTCAGCCGTGATGTGAACGGCAACACCTGGGCGGTGGTGGCGATTCTGAATGACAAGGCACCGTTCGGCGCATCGTCGGTGCTCGATCAGGTGCTACTGGACCTGTACAAACAGCCGAAGCTGCCGCAGACCGCTTCGGTGCTGTAACGCAATCCAAGCCACACCACAAAACCCGGTGGGAGCTGGCTTGCCAGCGATAGCGGACTGTCAGTCACCGAATATGCTGACAGGAATGACCCTATCGCTGGCAAGCCAGCTCCCACGGGTTTGTGGTGTATCGAGCATCAGCGGCTCAGTTCATCTGCCGCTCAACCCGATCCCGCCCCTTCTGCTTCGCCGCATACACGCCCGAGTCTGCCCTCAGCAACAACGCATCCGCGCCCTCCCCGGTCGCCAGCTGGCGATGCCGAAACTCGCCGTGACCACGCCAACCACATCCAGCGGCGCACTGCGCAGGCCTTCCCAGAGTTCCATCGCCAGCATGTAAGCGTGTTCGCCGTCGATGTCCGGGCACAGCACCATGAACTCCTCGCCGCCCAGACGGCAGAACACATCGGTGCGGCGCAAACGATGGCCAATCCGTTCGCACACTGCTTGCAACACTCGGTCGCCAACGGCGTGGCCGTAATGGTCGTTGATGCGCTTGAAGTGATCGATATCGAGCATGATCACCGACAACTCGCCACCGCCGCGCTCGACCCGGGCCATTTCGGTGGTCAGGCGTTCCTGGAAGTAGCGGCGATTGTAAATGCCGGTCAGTGAGTCGGTGATCGACAACGCGCGCAGTTCTTCTTCCACGCGTTTGAGGTCGGAAATGTCCGAGATGTAGCCGTGCCACAACACGCCTCCGCCCGGCTGCTCCTCGGGCGTCGCTTCACCGCGTACCCAGCGCAGGCCGCGCTCGGGCAGTTGCACGCGGTACTCTTCGCGCCACGGGCTGAGGCTTTCGGCCGAGGCGCGAATCGAGGAGCGCACACGGGTCACGTCCTGTGGATGAATGCGGGTGAAGATCGCCTCAGCGTTGAACAGCAGCACGTCCGGCTCCAGTTCGTAGATCTCGCGGATACCGTCGCTGGCGTAAATCACACTGAAACGCCCATCGAATTCCATCTTGAACTGGTAGATGCCACCGGGCACATGGGCGCTGAGCTTCTTTAGCAGTACATCGCGCGCGGCGAGCACTTCGTGCACGCGCTTGCGCTCGGTGATGTCGATGCAGATCGCCAGATGCCCGACCCACAAACCCTGCTCATCGAGCACCGGGGTGGCGAGCATATTCACCGGCAGGTGACTGCCGTCGCTGCGCACCAGCGTCCATTCGCGGGCCTCGTGACCGCCGACTTCTCCGCCCTCGACCAGCATGGCATGGCAGGTCGGAATGCTTTTGCCGTAACGCGCGCTCAGCTCGGCCGCGCGGGCGGCCAGTTCGCGGGGCAAGTGCAGGTTTTCCAGAGTCATGCGGCCGACGACTTCGGCGCTGCTGTAGCCGAGCATCTGCTCGGCGCCGGGGTTGAAGGTATTGATCACACCGCGCAAGTCCGTGGCGATGATTGCCACCTGAGTGGCCGCGTTGAGCACTCCGCGCAACTGGCCGTGGGTGCCGCGCAGTTCCTGTTCGCTGGCGTGCAGTTCCTGAGTGCGCAGCTCAACCAGGCGCAAGGCGCGCTGGCGCTGGCTGACCAGCACGTAGAGCAACGCGCTGAGCAACAGACTGAGCAAGCTGCCCAGCACAACCACGCTGCTGACTGACGAGTGATTGGCCTGCATGAACCCTTCGCTCGGCAGGATATCGACCTGATAGTCATGATCGGCCATGCGCACCAGTCGCGTGGTCGCCAGATCGCTCGGCACCGCTTGATTGCTCGACTCGAACAGCACCTCATGCTGGTCCTGGGTCGACAGATCAAGGATGCGCACCGAGAGATAATCATGCAGCGCATCCGGCAAGCCGTCGGCGAGCAACTGACGCATGCTGATCACCGCCATCACATAGCCGAACGGTTGTGCCTCGCCAGGGCGTATCACCGGTGCGAGTAGCAATACACCGCGCGCATAGGACGGTTCTATACCGACCAGGTGCATCGGTTGCGACACCACCAGGCTGCGCAGTTGGTCGGCACGTTGCAGGGTTTCTCGGCGCAATGGCTGGGCGAGCAAGTCATAGCCCAGCGGCGCCGGCAGTCGGCTCTGCGTCTGGGTGTACAGCACCGGCACGTATTCATCGCGCGGCGCCGCCAGTTGCAGTTCGCCGTTTGCGTCCAGCTCACGCAGGGTGAATGTGCTCAGGCCTTCGTCACGCACACGCTGCTCGAACAGCGCACGTTCGGCGCCGCTGATTCTTGGGGCATAGGTATAGGCTTGGGTGCGCAGCAATAACGGTCGGGTGTAACCGTCGAATTCGGCACGGGAAACTGATTCGGAATTGGCGAAGAACCGCCGCAGGCTATCGAGGCGTTGTTCCTGATCCTGAAAGCGTTCTTCGATGCGGCTGTAGCGTTCGTTGGCCAGCAATTGGAAGCGCTGACGCAATTGTTGTTGAAACTGGTTGTAACTGGCCCAGGCGAGCAGCCCCGTGAGAATCCCGCCGGCGAGCAATACCAGCATCGCGACCAGCCAGGCCGAGACGTCTTCACTGATAAAGCCCAGTATCTTCGGGCGCACGGGGTGCAACGACATAAAGACCACTCACTGCGCGAGCATTACGGGAAAACCCCATTGACCGTGTGTGAGTTATAGCTATTAGCCACTAATTTAGCTAGCGCGGGCAGATCCGCGGAGCCTTTTAAAATCAAGGCTCTGAGGATCCAATCCCGGCAGGCGTCAACGAGCCGTGATTTTCCAGGCGCGGTGGATCTTGGTATTGCGGGCGAAGTCCGGATCAATGGTCTGTGCGCTGATTTCCTCGACCGCGTAACGCTCGGCGAGGTTTTCTTCCAATTGAAACTTGCGGAAGTTGTTGGAGAAATACAGCACCCCGCCCGGTGCCAGACGCGCCATGGCCAGATCGATCAACTGCACCTGATCACGCTGCACGTCGAAGATGCCTTCCATGCGCTTGGAGTTGGAAAAGGTCGGCGGGTCGATGAAAATCAGGTCGTACTCGTCACGACTGCTTTCCAGCCAGGCCATCACGTCGCCCTGCTCCAGACGGTTCTTGTCCGAGAAACCGTTCAGCGACAGGTTGCGGCGCGCCCAGTCCAGGTAGGTTTTCGACAGGTCGACGCTGGTGGTGCTGCGCGCGCCGCCCTTGGCCGCGTGCACGCTGGCGGTCGCGGTGTAGCAGAACAGATTGAGGAAGCGCTTGCCGGCGGCCTCTTTCTGAATGCGCATGCGCATCGGCCGGTGATCAAGGAACAGGCCGGTGTCGAGGTAGTCGGTGAGGTTGACCAGCAGCTTCACCCCGCCTTCATTGACCTCGACAAACTTGCCCTGTGCCGCCTGACGCTCGTACTGCTTGGTGCCGCTTTGACGTTCGCGACGCTTGACCACCACGCGGCTCTTGTCGACGTTCAGCGCCTGCGGAATCGCTGCCAGCGCGTCGAACATGCGCGCCGAGGCCTTTTCCGGGTCGATGGATTTCGGCGCGGCGTATTCCTGGACGTGCACCCAGTCGTGGTACAGGTCGATGGCCATCGCATATTCCGGCATGTCGGCATCGTAGACGCGGTAGCAATCGATGCCTTCGCGCTTGACCCACTTGCCCATGGCCTTGAGGTTTTTCTGCAGGCGGTTGGCGAACATCTGCCCGCCTTCGCTCAAGCGCGGCTGTTCGATCACCGGTGCCGGGGCTGGGGTCGGCTTGATCGGGTTGCCGTTCTTGTTGAACTTGCGTTCCTGCGGCTCGTCCGGGGTCTGATCGTAGGCCGCTTGCTCGCGCTCGGCCTGACGCTGTTCCGGGGTTCGCCGCTCGCCGGTGACGAACTGATCTGGCAGGACCTTGATCAACAGCAGCTTGCACGGCAGCGCGCCGTTCCAGAACGAATACTGTTTGTGGCTGCGGATGCCCATGCGCTTGCCCAGATCCGGGGCGCCGGTGAACACCGCCGCCTCCCAGTTCAGGCAGGCCTGACGCAGACGCTCGCCGAGGTTCTGGTAGAGGTACAACAGGCTGGCTTCGTCACCGAGACGCTCGCCGTACGGCGGGTTGCAGATGACAAGGCCTTTCTGGTGCTGGTCCGGACGCGGTTCGAAGGTCGCGACTTCGCCCTGATAGATCTTGATCCACTCGCTCAGACCGGCGCGCTCAACGTTGTTGCGGCCCGGCTGGATCAAGCGTGGATCGGCTTCGTAACCGCGAATCCACAGCGGCGGCTTGGCCAGACCGGCCGCAGCGCGTTCAACGGCTTCTTCGTGGAGTTTTTTCCACAACGCCGGAACGTGGCCGAGCCAGGCGGTGAAGCCCCATTGCTCACGGCGCAGGTTCGGCGCCATATCGGCGGCGATCATCGCCGCTTCGACGAGGAACGTGCCGACACCGCACATCGGGTCAGCCAGTGCGCCACCTTCGGCAGCAATGCGCGGCCAGCCGGAACGGATCAGGATGGCGGCCGCGAGGTTTTCCTTCAGCGGCGCCGCGCCCTGCTGCAAGCGATAGCCGCGCTGGTGCAGGCTGTGGCCGGAGAGGTCGAGGGAGAGGATCGCTTCGCCGCGATCCAGACGCAGGTGAATGCGCAGGTCCGGGTTGAGCTTGTCGATCGACGGGCGGTCGCCCTGCGGCGTGCGCAGCTTGTCGACGATGGCGTCTTTGACTTTCAAGGCGCCGAAGTGGGTGTTGTCGATGCCCGAGCCGTGGCCGCTGAATTCAACGGCCAGAGTGCCGTCGCTGAGCATGTGGTCTTGCCAGTCGATGTCGAGCACGCCGTGATACAGGTCTTCGGCGTCTTTCATCGGGAAGCGCTTGAGCACCAGCAACACACGGTTGGCCAGACGCGACCAGAGGCACAGGCGATAGGCGGTTTCCATGGTCGCTATGCCACGCACGGCGGAGGTGTGCTCGCGCGCTTCTTCAAGGCCAAGCCCGACGGCTTCCTCGATGAGCAGGCCTTCAAGGCCTTTGGGGCAAGTGAGGAAGAGTTCGAAACGGTCGGACATGGTGATTTCCAGAGCCTTTGGCTAGTGGATCGGCAACGCATTGCCGATCCGGTTTTCAATCAGGCGCTTTTCTGAAAGAGCGCCCGCGTGGCACGAAGGTGTGCCGTTCCATCCCCGCTGCTCGGGTTAAAAGAGCTTAGATGCCGGGACAGATAAAAAAGTTGAAGCAACAAAATGTCTCGAAGTGACCCTTCGTCGCTTATTACCTGAGCGCAAACGTGGGTCATTCTCACTAAAGAATTAACCCCATCATCCAGCGCGGCGCCGATCATACCGGGGTTTGCTCAAGAATCGTTCAATTAATACGCGGTTACTTATTGCCATAGCATCCTTTCCGTTACGTGCTTATGACAAAACGGTCATTCCCTCGCTGTGACTCATTGGTTAGAACTGCATACAGGTTGACGTCGCAACGGCGTCAACACCTTGGCTCGCCACGCCGGCAGCGAGCCGCACCATGGCAGGTTTTTTCTGCCAGACCTCAATTGAGGTCAACGCGACACTACAGTCAACAAGTGAGGGAAACACCCTATGAGAAGACTTAAGCGTGATCCGTTGGAAAGAGCGTTTTTGCGCGGATATCAATATGGCGTTGGTGGCAAATCCCGTGAGCTTTGCCCATTTACTCTACCGTCGGTACGTCAAGCCTGGATCAACGGCTGGCGAGAAGGACGCGGCGACAACTGGGACGGTATGACCGGCACTGCGGGAATCCACAGACTCAACGAACTTCACGCCGTCGGCTGACACAGGGCATTTATTCCGACACGACAATCTGAATCTGTAACGAATTAACCACGCACGTCCCTCCCGGACGGCGGGCTACGGCCCAGGGGCTCCTTCGAGGAGCCCTTTTTATTGCCTGCGAAATCATTGAGCTGAACAGATAGCCTGTGGGAGCGAGCCTGCTCGCGAAGGCGGTGTACCAGACCCAATAATGTGACTGACATACCGCTTTCGCGAGCAGGCTCGCTCCTACAAGGGATCACCGTGGTGTCAGATGGCTCAGCGCAGTGCGGCGATGGCGTCGACCGCTTCGCGAATCAGCGCCGGGCCCTTGTAGATGAAGCCCGAATAAATCTGCACCAGACTCGCACCCGCCTCGATCTTCTCGGCCGCGTGCTTGCCTTCGGTGATCCCGCCAGCGGCAATGATCGGCAAACGCCCGGCCAGCTCACCCGCCAGCACCTTCACGGTGTGGGTGCTCTTCTCGCGCACCGGTGCGCCGGACAGACCGCCCGCCTCGTCGCCATGCTCCATGCCTTCAACGCCGACCCGGCTGAGGGTGGTGTTGGTGGCGATCACCGCGTCCATGCCGGTGTCGATCAACGCCTGCGCCACCTGCACGGTTTCTTCGTCAGTCATGTCCGGGGCGATCTTGATCGCCAGCGGCACATGTTTGCCGTGGCGCAGCGCCAGTTCGGCGCGGCGCGTGGCCAGGTTCGCCAGCAGCTGTTTGAGCGAATCACCGAACTGCAGGCTGCGCAGGCCCGGGGTGTTTGGCGAGCTGACGTTGACCGTCACGTAGCTGGCGTGGGCATAGACCTTGTCGAGGCAGATCAGGTAATCGTCGACCGCTCGTTCAACCGGCGTGTCGAAGTTCTTGCCGATGTTGATGCCCAGCACGCCCTTGTATTTCGCTGCAGCGACGCGCGCCAGCAGGTTGTCGACGCCGAGGTTGTTGAAACCCATGCGATTGATGATCGCCTCGGCTTCCGGCAGGCGGAAAATCCGTGGTTTCGGATTACCCGGTTGGGCGCGCGGGGTCACGGTGCCGATTTCGACAAAGCCAAAACCCAGTTGTGCGAAACCATCGATGGCCGCGCCGTTCTTGTCCAGACCCGCCGCCAGCCCGACCGGGTTGGCAAACTCCAGGCCCATGACGGTCACCGGCACCTGCGCCGGCGCCTTGCACAGCAAGCCGTTGAGGCCCAAACGCCCACCCGCGCCGATCAGATCCAGCGACAGATCGTGGGAGGTTTCCGGGGAAAGTTTGAACAACAGCTGACGGGCCAGGGTGTACATGGGCGGCGATGACTCGGGCGGCGAAAAGAGGCGGCGATTATAGCCGGGCATCGCCCTGCGGCGCGAGGCGCACGCGCAAATCGCGCCGGCTGGCATATGCCTTGCACTTTCCCGGTTATCAACTCGCCGGCCAATGACGGCAGACGAGCACGGACAATGGCGTCGTCGACGGGATTTGCCTGGGCAAAGTCCGCGGCGGCGCTTTTTTTTCGAGGTGGCGGTATATGAATGAACTGACGGCCGGGCCACTGGCCTGGGTCAATGGCAGCGATGCGCCGGAAAAGAGCGCGATCAACCTCGGCTTCATGGCCCTGAGCGACTGCGCCTCGGTCGTCGTCGCGGCCACGCAGGGCTTTGCCCAGCCTTACGGCCTGACCCTGAACCTCAAGCGCCAGGCCTCGTGGGCCAACCTGCGCGACAACCTGGTGAGCGGCGAACTCGACGCCGCGCACAGTTTGTACGGCTTGATCTACGCCGTGCACCTGGGCATCGGCGGTGTCGCACCGACCGACATGGCGGTGCTGATGGGCCTCAATCAGAACGGCCAAAGCCTGAACCTGTCGCGAGGTCTGCAAAACCTCGGCGTGAACAGTCCTGAAGCGCTCGACCGCCACGTGCACCAAAGCCGCGCAAAACTGACCTTCGCCCAGACCTTCCCCACCGGCACCCATGCGATGTGGCTGTATTACTGGCTGGCGAGCCAAGGCATTCATCCGTTGCAGGACGTCGACAGTGTGGTGGTGCCGCCGCCGCAAATGGTCGCGCACCTGCAAGCCGGGCGCATCGACGGTTTTTGCGTCGGCGAGCCGTGGGCCGCCAGCGCGGTGCAGCAGGACCTCGGTTTCACCCTTGCCACCAGCCAGACCATCTGGCCCGATCACCCGGAAAAAGTCCTCGGTTGCACCCGTGAATTCGTCGAGCAATACCCGAATACCGCGCGGGCCTTGGTGATGGCGATTCTCGAGGCCAGCCGCTTCATCGAAGCCAGCCCGGAAAATCGTCGCAGCACCGCGCACCTGCTCAGCGCGGCGGAATATCTCGATGCGCCGGTGGCGTGCATCGAACCGCGTTTTCTCGGCGACTATGCCGACGGCCTCGGCAATCGCTGGCAAGACCCGCACGCGCTGCGCTTTCACGGCCATGGCGAGGTCAACTTGCCGTACCTTTCCGACGGCATGTGGTTCATGACCCAGTTCCGCCGCTGGGGTCTGCTGCGCAGCGACCCGGACTACCTCGCCGTGGCGCGTCAGGTGCAGCAATTGCAGCTGTATCGTGATGCCGCAACGGCAGTTGGCGTGGCCGCCTGGGGCACCGACATGCGCAGCAGCCAGTTGCTCGACGGCAAGGTCTGGGACGGCAGCGATCCGGCCGGCTATGCGCGTAGCTTCAAGCTGCACGCGCTGAGCGACGACGCTCCCCTGCTTGCCCAGCGCTGACCGGAGGCCGCGAACATGTTGCGCATTCTGCTGATCAACGACACCGCGAAAAAAGTCGGCCGTCTGAAGGCCGCGTTGACCGAGGCCGGTTTCGAGGTGATCGACGAGTCCGGTCTGACCATCGACCTGCCTGCACGCGTCGAAACGGTGCGCCCGGACGTGATCCTGATCGATACCGAGTCACCAAGCCGCGATGTCATGGAGCAAGTGGTGCTGGTCAGCCGCGACCAGCCACGGCCGATCGTGATGTTTACCGATGAACATGACCCAACGGTGATGCGCCAGGCGATCAAGTCCGGGGTCAGCGCCTACATCGTCGAGGGCATCCACGCCCAGCGCCTGCAGCCGATTCTCGACGTGGCGATGGCGCGCTTCGAAAGCGACCAGGCCTTGCGCGCGCAGTTGCAGGCACGGGACCAGCAACTGGCCGAGCGCAAGCGCATCGAACTGGCCAAGGGTTTGTTGATGAAGATGAAGGATTGCAATGAAGAAGAGGCTTACACGCTAATGCGGCGCCAGGCCATGAGCCGGCAGCAGAAGCTGATACAGGTGGCGGAGCAGATAATTGCGATGAGCGAGTTGCTGGGCTGAAATCTTCGTTGCAAATCAAGAGCTCCTCACCCTAGCCCTCTCCCGGAGGGAGAGGGGACCGACCGCGCTGTCTTGCGCTGTCCGCCGACCTGAACGACCGAGTCGATTATGGATTCACTCGAAATCGTTCAGATCGGCAAATCACTCGGCCATCCCCGCTCGGTTCCCTCTCCCTCTGGGAGAGGGCTAGGGTGAGGGGCTTTTGATCTTTCCCTGTTGGCACAAATCTCGCTATGTAAACGCACAGGTAACCAACGGCGGTTGCCCCACCCACGACAAAGACGTCGCTCACCCCATTCGCTCAATCGCGAATCCGGTAGCGGCGTTTTTGCGTTTTGGCCCCACAGACCGGGGCCGGTGGTGCGGCCGTGCAGGCGCTCCACCTGCTGTGCATGACTCCCGAGACTCTTATCAGCTGAGGTGCGCGATGAATTCAAGCTTCTGGAAATCCGGCCACACCCCGACATTGTTCGCGGCCTTTCTGTATTTCGACCTGAGCTTCATGGTCTGGTACCTGCTCGGCCCACTGGCGGTGCAGATTGCCACCGACCTGCAACTGACCACCCAACAACGCGGCCTGGTCGTCGCCACGCCGATTCTCGCCGGCGCGGTGCTGCGCTTCATTATGGGCATGCTGGCTGATCGGCTATCGCCGAAAACCGCCGGGCTGATCGGCCAGGTCATCGTCATCTGCGCACTGTTCGGTGCGTGGAAACTCGGTATTCACAGTTATGAACAGGCGCTGATCCTCGGCCTGTTCCTCGGCATGGCCGGCGCCTCGTTCGCCGTGGCCCTGCCGCTGGCCTCGCAATGGTATCCGCCAGAGCATCAGGGCAAAGCCATGGGCATTGCCGGTGCGGGCAACTCCGGCACGGTGTTCGCCGCACTGCTCGCGCCAGTGATTGCCGCCGCGTTCGGCTGGAGCAATGTCTTTGGTTTCGCCCTGATCCCGCTGATGCTGACGTTGATGCTGTTTGCCTTGCTGGCGAAAAACGCCCCGCAGCGGCCGAAACCAAAAGCCATGGCCGATTACTTCAAAGCCCTCGGCGACCGTGACAGCTGGTGGTTCATGTTTTTCTACAGCGTGACCTTCGGCGGCTTCATCGGTCTGGCCAGCGCCCTGCCCGGCTACTTCAACGATCAATACGGTCTGAGCCCGGTCACCGCCGGTTACTACACCGCCGCCTGCGTGTTCGGCGGCAGCCTGATGCGCCCATTGGGTGGCGCGCTGGCGGATCGCTTCGGTGGCATCCGCACCTTGCTGGCGATGTACACCGTCGCTGCCATCTGCATCGCCGCCGTCGGCTTCAACCTGCCAAGTTCCTACGCCGCGCTGGCGCTTTTCGTCTGCACCATGCTCGGTCTGGGCGCCGGCAACGGTGCGGTGTTCCAACTGGTGCCACAACGTTTCCGTCTGGAAATCGGTGTAATGACCGGTTTGATCGGCATGGCCGGCGGCATCGGCGGTTTCGCTTTGGCGGCTGGCATGGGCGCGATCAAACAGAGCACCGGCAGCTATCAACTGGCGCTGTGGTTGTTCGCCAGCCTCGGCGTCCTGGCATGGTTTGGCCTGCACGGCGTCAAGCGTCGCTGGAGGACCACCTGGGGTTCGGCAGCGGTGACGGCGGCGCGGGTCTGAGGCGTCGATGGCTCTGCAACTGAGCTTTGCCGAAGCCAGCGCCACTGGCCCGCGCGCGGAGAATCAGGACGCGCTGCGTGCGGTGACGCCGGCGCCAGCGCTGGCCGCAAGCAAAGGTTATCTGTTCGCCATCGCCGACGGCGTCAGCCAGTGCGCCGATGGCGGCCTCGCCGCGCGTTCGACCTTGCAGGCGCTGGCGCTGGACTACTACGCCACGCCGGAAACCTGGAGCGTGGCACAAGCGCTGGATCGTCTGTTACTCGCGCAAAACCGCTGGTTGCAGGCCAATGGCAGTGGGCAACCGCTGCTGACCACGGTCAGTGCGCTGGTGCTGCGCGGTCGGCGCTTCACCCTCGCCCACGTCGGCGATTGCCGGGTGTATCGCTGGCACGCCGACACCTTGCAGCGCATCTCCGAGGATCACGTCTGGGACCAACCGGGCATGCAACATGTGCTCAAGCGCGCGCTGGGCCTGGATCAGCACCTGGTACTGGATTTTCTCGACGGTGAGTTGCAGGAAGGCGAAAGCTTCGTGCTGCTCAGCGATGGCGTCTGGTCGACGCTGGGTGATACCGCGATCGCGGCGATTTTGCGCGATCAACCGGACCTGCCCAACGCCGCACAGACGCTGATCAACGCCGCGCATCTGGCCGGCAGTCAGGACAACGCCAGTGCCTTGCTGGTGCGCGTCGATGCGCTCGGCGAGTCGAGCATTGGCGACGCCTTGATTCATCTGCAGCAATGGCCCTTGCCGCCGCCGCTGAAACCCGGCCAGTCATTCGAAGGCTGGCAAGTGCAAGGCATTGTTGCGCAGAGCCAGCAATCGCTGCTGTATCGGGTCGCCGATGGCCAGGGCCAGTCGTGGTTGTTGAAAACCTTGCCGGCGCGTCTGGAGGATGATCCGCAGGCCGGGCAAGCACTGCTGTCCGAAGAATGGTTTCTCAGGCGCGTCGCCGGTCGGCACTTCCCCGAAGTACATGCCTGCCCGCAGCGCCAGCATCTGTATTACGTGATGCGCGAATACCCCGGAACGACCCTCGCCCAATTATTTCAACAACACGGCCCACTGCCGCTGGCGCAGTGGCAGGACATTGCCGAGCGCTTGCTGCGCGCGGTTGGCCTGCTGCATCGGCGGCAGATACTGCACCGCGACGTCAAGCCGGAAAACCTGCATTGGGGCGATGACGGCGAATTGCGTCTGCTGGACTTCGGCCTCGCCTACTGCCCCGGTCTGTCGCAGGACGCGCCGTCGACGTTGCCGGGAACCCCCAGCTTCATTGCCCCGGAAGCATTTCGCGGTGATTCGCCGAGCGTGCAGCAGGATCTGTATTCGGTCGGCGTAACCCTGTATTACCTGCTCAGCGGACATTTTCCCTACGGCGAGATCGAAGCGTTTCAGCGGCCGCGATTTGGCGTGCCGGTGAGCGCCAGTCGTTTCCGCCCGGATCTGCCGGAATGGCTGGCGCAGAGTCTGGAGCGCGGCGTCGCGGCCGATCCGCAGCAGCGCTTTGAAACGGCGGAGGAATGGTTGCTGCTGCTGGAACAGGGTGAGCGGCGCAGTTTGAGTGTGCGGCCCAGACCTTTGCTGGAGCGCGAGCCGTTGAAGGTCTGGCGGACCATGGCGTTGGTGGCGTTGTTGGGGAATGTGGTGCTGCTTGTGTTGTTGTTTCACAGTTGAAACCGAGTTGCGGCTATCGCGAGCAGCCTCACTCCTACAAGTTGAAATGCGGTCCCCTGTAGGAGTGAGCCTGCTCGCAATGACGCCAGACGCTGCGCTGCAAATCTTTCCGGTTGAATGCGCCACGAACGAGCAACACGCCTCCAATCGGTGCAAAAACCACCCTTCATATTCAGCCAGCCCCCAATAAACCCGCCACTTCCCAAGTTGGCACAACCACTGCATTACTCCTCTCAACACACACATAAAGCCCAACCTTCAACGACGAAGCTGGGCTCCCCGAGAGAACGGGACCAGGACAAAGGCGTCCTCGCTAGGCAACTAGCGGGACGCCTTTTTTTGTTTGCGCAAAATTTGTCGAGCACGGCCCGACGGCCCACCAGAGGCCCGCCGCAGCTCCCCGGAGAACCTGATGAAGAAACTCAAACTGGTGATGATCGGCAATGGCATGGCCGGGGTTCGCACCCTCGAAGAACTGCTGAAACTGAGCAACGAGCTGTACGACATCACGGTCTTCGGCGCCGAACCGCACACCAACTACAACCGCATCCTGCTGTCGCCGGTGCTGGCCGGTGAGCAGACCTTCGAAGAGATCGTGCTCAACGACCTCGACTGGTACCTGGAAAACAACATCAAGCTGCTGCTCAACCGCAAAGTGGTGGAGATCGACCGGGTCAAACGCCGGGTGATCGCCGAGGATGGCAGCGAAGCCGAATACGATCGCCTGCTGATCGCCACCGGCTCGACGCCGTTCATCCTGCCGATTCCTGGCAACACCCTGCAGGGCGTGATCGGTTACCGTGACATTGCCGACACCCAGGCGATGATCGACACCGCCAAAACCCACAAGCACGCCGTGGTCATCGGCGGGGGCCTGCTCGGCCTCGAAGCGGCCAATGGCCTGATGCTGCGCGGCATGCACGTCACCGTGGTGCACCTCGGTGAATGGCTGCTGGAGCGACAACTGGACAAGACCAGCGGCCAGCTTCTGCAATCGGCACTGGAATCGCGCGGCCTGCATTTCCGCCTGTGCGAACAGACCCAGGCCCTGCACGACGCTGGCAATGGCCGGGTCGGCTCGGTGCAGTTCAAGAACGGCGACATCATCCCCGCCGATCTGGTGGTCATGGCCGCTGGCATCCGCCCCAACACCGAACTGGCGGAAAAGGCCGGCATCCCGTGCAACCGCGGGATTCTCGTCAACGACACCCTGCAAACCTACGACCCGCGTATCTACGCGATCGGCGAATGCGCCAGCCACCGCGGCATCGCCTACGGTCTGGTCGCGCCGCTGTTCGAACAGGCCAAGGTCTGCGCCAACCACCTCGCGCAACTGGGCTTCGCTCGCTATCAGGGCTCGGTGACCTCGACCAAACTCAAAGTCACCGGCATCGACCTGTTCTCCGCCGGCGACTTCATGGGCGGCGAAGGCACCGAAACCATCACCCTCTCCGACCCGATTGGCGGTGTGTACAAAAAACTGGTGATCAAGGATGACGTGCTGGTCGGCGCCTGTCTGTACGGCGATACGGCAGATGGTGGTTGGTATTTCCGGCAGATTCGTGAGAATCACGCCATCGGTGAGATCCGCGATCACTTGATGTTCGGCGAAAACGCTTTAGGCGACGTAGGACATCAGGGCCAGGACAAAGCCATGGTCATGGCCGACAGCGCCGAGGTCTGCGGTTGCAACGGGGTGTGCAAAGGCACCATCGTCAAAGCGATTCAGGAACACGGCCTGTTCAGCGTCGATGAAGTGAAGAAACACACCAAGGCTGCCAGCTCCTGCGGTTCCTGCGCTGGCCTGGTCGAGCAGATCCTGATCAACACGGTCGGCGGCGCGGCAGACGTCAAACCGAAAAGCGAAAAAGCCATTTGCGGTTGCAGCGACCTCAATCACGGGCAGATCCGCCAGGCGATACGCCAGGAGCATCTGCTGACCATCGCCGACACCATGAGCTACCTGAACTGGCGCACGCCGAACGGCTGTGCGACCTGCCGCCCGGCGCTCAACTACTACCTGATTTCCACCTGGCCGGGCGAAGCCAGGGACGATCCGCAATCGCGCCTGATCAACGAACGCGCCCACGCCAACATTCAAAAGGACGGCACCTATTCGGTGGTGCCACGGATGTGGGGCGGCGTGACCAATCCTTCGGAGCTGCGGCGAATTGCCGATGTGGCTGACAAATACAACGTGCCGATGGTCAAGGTCACTGGCGGTCAGCGCATCGACTTGCTCGGCATCAAAAAGCAGGACCTGCCCGGCGTGTGGAAAGACCTCGACATGCCGTCCGGCCACGCCTACGGCAAATCCATCCGCACGGTGAAGACTTGCGTTGGCAGCGAGTTCTGCCGCTTCGGCACGCAGAATTCGACGCAACTGGGCATCGACCTCGAGCACGACCTGTTCAACATGTGGTCGCCGCACAAGGTCAAACTTGCGGTCTCCGGCTGCCCGCGCAATTGCTCGGAAGCGGGCATCAAGGACGTAGGAATCATCGGCGTCGATTCCGGCTGGGAGATGTACATCGGCGGCAACGGCGGGATCAAAACCGAAGTCGCCGAGTTCTTCGTCAAACTGAAAACCGCTGATGAAGTGCGCGAATACAACGGCGCGTTCCTGCAGCTGTATCGCGAAGAAGCCTTCTACCTCGAACGCACCGTGCACTACCTGCAACGGGTCGGCATGGAGCACATCAAGAAGAACGTGCTCGAAGACGCCGAGCGTCGCAAAGCCTTGAACGAGCGCCTGCAATTCTCTCTGTCGTTCGAACAGGACCCGTGGAAAGAGCGTCTGGCGCAACCGCAACTGAAGAAAGAATTCGATGTGATCCCTGTGAAAAACCTGGAGGTGCCGGCATGAACTGGCTCGATATCTGTGCCCTCGACGAGATCAACGCGCTTGGCTCGCGGATCATTGCCGGGCCCAAAGGAGACATCGCGATTTTTCGTACCAGCGACGATGAGGTTTTCGCCCTCGACGACCGCTGCCCGCACAAGGGCGGGCCGCTGTCCCAAGGCCTGATCTATGGCAAACGCGTGGCCTGCCCGCTGCACAACTGGCAGATCGACCTCGAATCCGGTGAAGCCCAGGCGCCGGACGTTGGCTGCGCCCATCACCATCCAGCGCGGGTGGAAAACGGTCGGGTGCAATTGGCCCTGCGGGACGCCATCTGATGAACCGCCAGACGACCGCCTCGACCTGCTGCTATTGCGGGGTCGGCTGCGGCGTACTGATCGAGCATGACGGCGAGCGCATCCTCGGCGTCAGCGGCGATCCGGCGCACCCGGCCAACTTCGGCAAACTGTGCAGCAAAGGCTCGACCCTGCACCTGACCGGCGACCTCGCCGCCCGCGCGCTCTATCCGGAGTTGCGCCTGGGCAAAGGCCTGGCGCGCAGCCGCACAGACTGGGACACCGCGCTGGAACATGCGGCCAATGTTTTCGCCGACACCATCGCCGAGCACGGCCCGGACAGCGTGGCGTTCTATATCTCCGGACAGTTGCTCACCGAGGATTATTACGCCTTCAACAAACTGGCGCGGGCGCTGGTCGGCACCAACAACATCGACAGCAACTCACGGCTGTGCATGTCTTCGGCCGTGGTCGGCTACAAACGCAGCCTCGGTGCCGACGCGCCACCGTGCAGTTATGAAGATCTGGAGCTGAGCGATTGCATGATGATCGTCGGCAGTAACATGGCCTACGCCCATCCGGTACTTTTCCGGCGCCTGGAAGACGCCAAAGCGCGGCGTCCGCAGATGAAAGTCATCGTCATCGATCCGCGGCGTACCGACACCTGCGATCTGGCCGACCTGCATCTGGCGATTCTGCCGGGCACCGATGTCGCGCTGTTTCATGGGATTTTGCATCTGCTGCTGTGGGAAGACTGGGTCGACCGCGATTTCATCAAGGCACACACCGAAGGACTGGCCGAGCTGAAGAATCTGGTGCGCGACTACACCCCGCAAATGGTTTCGCAACTGTGCGGGATCAGCGTCGAGCAGTTGCAGCAGTGCGCCGAATGGATCGGTACATCGCCGAGCTTTCTGTCGCTGTGGTGCATGGGCTTGAACCAGTCCACCGCCGGCAGCGCGAAGAACAGCGCGCTGATCAATCTGCACCTGGCCACCGGGCAAATCGGCCGGCCGGGCGCAGGACCTTTCTCCCTGACCGGTCAGCCGAATGCCATGGGCGGGCGTGAAACCGGCAGTCTGTCAAATCTGCTGCCCGGCCACCGCGATGCGACCAACCCGCAGCACCGAGCGGAAGTGGCGGAATATTGGGGCGTGGCAAATTTACCGGAAGCGCCCGGGCTCAGCGCCATCGAACTGTTTGAAAACCTGCGCAGCGGCAAGATCAAGGCGCTGTGGATTGCCTGTACCAACCCGGCGCAATCGATGCCGGACCAAAGCGCGGTGCGCGCGGCCCTTGAGGCGTGCCCGTTCGTGGTGTTGCAGGAAGCGTTTCGCACCACCGAAACCGCCGCCTTCGCTGACCTGTTGCTGCCCGCCGCCAGTTGGGGCGAGAAGGAAGGCTCGGTGACCAACTCCGAGCGGCGCATTTCCCACGTTCGCCAGGCGATTCTCCCACCCGGCGAAGCACGGGCGGACTGGGCGATCACCGTGGATTTCGCCCAGCGGCTGGAGCAACGTCTGCGTGCGCAGCAACCGAGTCTGTTTGCCTTCGCTGAGCCTGCGCAATTGTTCGATGAGTTCAAAGGCCTGACCCGTGGCCGCGATCTCGACCTGTCCGGCATCAGCCATGCGCTGATCGATGAGATCGGCCCGCAACAGTGGCCCTTCCCTGCCGGCGCCCGCCAAGGCACGTCACGCTTGTACGGCGATGGTATTTTTCCTACCGCCAGCGGTCGCGCGCAATTCATCGCCGAGCCGTACCGTGCCGCCAAGGAGCAACGCGACGCGCGTTTCCCGCTGACCCTGCTCACCGGGCGCCTGCGCGATCAGTGGCACGGCATGAGCCGCACCGGCACTGCTGCGCAACTGTTCGGCCATGTCAGCGAAGCGGTGTTGAGCCTGCATCCCGATGAAATGCGCCGGCACCGTCTGCAACCGGGCGATCTGGTCAATCTGAAAAGCCGTCGTGGCGCGGTGATTGTTGCGGTCGGCAGCGATGACAGCGTGCGCCCCGGTCAGGCGTTTTTGCCGATGCACTGGGGCGATCGTTTTCTCAAGGGCGGCGTGAACAACCTGACCCAGCCGGCCTTCGATCCGTTATCAAAACAACCGGAACTGAAACACAGCGGCGTGCGTCTGGAGCCGGTCCATCTGCCGTGGCAGCTTTTCGCTTTGATCGAGGGCGATGTGCAGCGGCATTTCGAGACGCTACGACCGCTCTGCGAGGCGTTTTCCTACGTCAGCCTCAGCCTTGTCGGACGCGAACGTCCGGCGCTGCTGATACGCGCTGCCAGCCACGAGGCGCCGGATGCGCCATTGCTCGCGCAAATCGATCAATGTCTGTCACTGATCGACGGTCCGGTCCTCGCTTACGACGATCCACGCCGCGCCATTGGCAAACGCGTGCGCATCGAGAATGGCCGGATCACCGCGATTCGTCTGGCCGGCGAAACCCTCGCGCAACATTGGTTGCAGGGCTTGTGGCTGGAGGGTCGCGCCGACGAACAACTGCGCCGTTGGCTACTGGCGCCGATGAGTGCGCCGCCGGGCAATACCGGGGTGCAGGTCGCGGCCAATAAAACGCTGTGCAACTGCAAAAACGTCAGCCTCAACGCTGTCTGCGCTGGCATTCGCCAGGGTCTGGATCTGCAGGGTCTGAAAAATCAATTGGGCTGCGGCACGCAATGCGGCTCGTGCGTCCCGGAAATCAAACGCCTGCTGGCCGCCGATGTGCAGCCAGCCGCCGTCATCTGATGAGGAAAACACCATGAATGCAAAAGTCTGGCTGGTGGGTGCAGGTCCTGGTGATCCGGAATTGCTGACCCTCAAAGCGGTACGCGCATTGCGCGCGGCCGATGTGGTGCTGATCGATGACCTGGTCAACGCAGCGGTGCTGGAACACTGCCCTGACGCGCGGATCATTGCCGTGGGCAAGCGCGGCGGCTGTCGCTCGACTCCGCAGGCGTTCATCCACCGGCTGATGCTGCGTTACGCACGCCACGGCAAATGCGTGGTGCGGCTCAAGGGTGGCGATCCGTGCATTTTCGGCCGTGGCGGTGAAGAGGCGCAGTGGCTGCGCGAGCGCGGCGTCGAAGTGGAACTGGTCAACGGCATCACCGCTGGCCTGGCCGGCGCCACGCAATGCGATATATCCCTGACCTTGCGCGGCGTGGCCCGCGGCGTAACGCTGGTGACCGCGCACACTCAGGACGATAGCCAACTGAACTGGCAGGCACTGGCACAGAGCGGGACGACACTGGTGATCTATATGGGTGTGGCCAAACTAGGCGAGATTCGCGAGCAACTGCTGGCCGGGGGCATGGCGGCGGATACGCCGGTGGCGATGATCGAGAATGCTTCACTGCCGGTGCAGCGCGAATGCCGCAGCGACCTGAGCGCCATGTGTGAGGATGCCCGGTTATTCGAGCTGAAAAGTCCTGCGATTCTGGTGATCGGCGCAGTTGCGGCCGCCAGTCAGTCAGCGCAATACGATCTGCCTTCGCTGGCGACGGCCTGAATACACACCACCTCGGCAAATCGCAGACAAAGAAAAGCCCGGCCTAAGCCGGGCTTTTCTCAGAGCGGCAGCTAATTACTTAGCTTGAGCTTCAACCTGCGCTTCTACGCGACGGTTTACAGCGCGGCCAGCGTCAGTTTTGTTGTCAGCAACCGGGCGGGATTCGCCGTAGCCAACAGACTGAACGCGGGACGATTCAACACCGTACTGGTTGGTCAGAACTTGCTTAACGGCGTTTGCACGACGCTCGGACAGTTTCTGGTTGTAAGCGTCAGGACCGACGGAGTCAGTGTGACCTTCAACAGTAGTGGTGGTGGATGGGTACTGCTTCATGAAGTCAGCCAGGTTCTTGATGTCGCCGTAGCTGTTTGGCTTGACAACCGACTTGTCGAAGTCGAATTTCACGTCCAGCTCAACACGAACAACTTCAGCAACTGCTGGGCAGCCATCAGCGTCAACAGTTACGTTGGCTGGGGTGTCCGGGCACTTGTCAACGTTGTCGCAAACGCCATCGTTGTCGCTGTCGGAGCAGACTTCAGCTGGTGCTGGAACTGGAGCAGCAGCAGGCTTGGAGCCGCCACCGAAGTTCACACCGATACCGACGCTAGGAGCCCACTCGGTGTCGCCCTGGTCGATGTTGTATTGAGCTTCAACGCCAGCACGGGCGTAGAAGTTCTCGGTGAAGTACAGCTTGGCACCGCCGCCAACGTTGGCGAAGGTGGAACGGTTACGACCGTTCGAACCGTTCTGGTCGATGCTCTGGTCAGAGAAACCGGCCGAAACGTATGGACGAATCATGTCGCCTGGGTTGTTGAAGTGGTACAGAGCGTCCAGAGCGGTGTTAGCGCCTTTGACGTTCTTGCCATCGTCGGCACGTACGTTGTGCACTTCGTCGTAGCCCAGACGCAGTTCTACGTCGTCGGTCAGGAAGTAACCGATCGAACCGCCGAACAGGTTGCCGTTGTTCTTGAAGTTACGAGCGCTGTCGAATTGTTCTTTCTTAGCGAAGCCTTCGATTTCAACTGCGCCTTGGCCTTGTGCCAGAGCGCCGAACGAAGTGGCGGCAATCAGAGAACCAATGGCCAAGCCCAAGGTGTTTTTCAGTTTCATCCGTTAAATCCCCATCTGGTGATTGTGAAGCAGTCCCGCAAACCGGGGGACAACTCGGCGGCAAGTCTATCAGAACTTGCCTACACGTAAGAGATATTTGCGCTGAACTAAGTTTCAGCAATGCCTGCAAATTTCTCACGCAATTTATCTAGAGCGCGTTTGTAACGCATTTTTGTCGCACTCAAACCCATGTGCATGATGTCTGCGATCTCCTGAAACTCCAGCTCTGCGACAAATCGTAGCACCAGAATTTCGCGGTCAATCGGATTCACATACACCAGCCAGCGATCAAGCCCACCCTTATCCTCCGGTTTCGGCGCCTTTTCTTCAGACGCTTCTTCAAGAGGGTCGAGGCTGAGAGCGTCCATCAAGCGACGCTTACGCCGTTCCTTCCGATACTGCGTGATGCATTCGTTGTAAGTGATGCTGTAAAGCCAGGTTTTGAACTTCGATTTCCCCTCGAAGTTCTTCAGGCCATACAGCACCTTCAGCATCACTTCCTGACAGACATCGTCTGCGTCGCGATCGTTCCCAAGATATCTCGCACAGACATTAAATAATGTTCGCTGGTAACGCCGCATCAACTCTTCGTAGGCGCGCGTTACGTGAAAAAGCTCGGTGTGCGAGCGCGCGACCAACTCCTCATCAGAGAGCTCGCGGGGGTCGTAGCGCGTGGATAGCGTTTGGGCTTTATTCAAAACAAGTCGTGCCGACAGTCAGGTCAATGTCCACCGCAGCCAGCCTCGGCTGGCATTTTGCGGCGGCATACATTAGCAGGGTTTGCCGGTTTAGCGGCTACTCACATGCTGTTCCAGCAGGATCCGATTGGAGAGAGAGACTAGCTCACCCTCATCGGTCAGCAATGTGGTTTTAACCGTGCCGATCTCTTCGATCTGGCCTTCGACCTCGCCAACACGCACTTGTTGCCCAACCTCGTACAACTCACGCACATAGATTCCCGCAAGAATCTGACCGGCAATTTCCCGGCTTCCCAAACCCATGGCCAGCGCAACGGCCAGACCAACGGTAATCAAAACGATAACAATCACGTGGTTCAGCAGGTCGGTCTTGACCTCGAGCTGACTGATCGCCACCGAGATACTGATGATGATCACCAGCCCCTGCGCGATACGCCCCAGCCCCGAAGCGTAGTCCAGGCCTACGCCTTCCGCCGCCCCGCGCACCAGGCCATTGGCCAATTGCGCGAGCAACACACCGACCAGCAGCACCAGGGCGGCGCCGAAAACTTTCGGCAGATATAGCGCCAGCATGTCCAGCGTAGCTGAAACTCGCTCAAGGCCAAGGGATTCTGCTGCAGATACCAGGAAAATCAGCAGAACGAACCAGTAAACGATTTTGCCGATCAAGGTCGAGATCGGCACTTGCAGGCCCGCACGCGACAACAGTTTGGTCAGACCGGTGCCGCCCATCAGGCGATCGAGGCCCAATTTGGCCAGCAACTTGGAGAGCAAGGTGTCGAGCAGCTTGGCCACGACGAAACCCAACAGCAGCACCACCAGTGCGCCGAACAGGTTCGGAATGAAATTAGCGACTTTGGTCCACAACGCAGTCATTGCAGTGACGAGGCTCTGAGTCCAGAGATCAAGTTCCATATTCAATCAGCCTTATCAGCAGTGCGAACAGCAGGTTTACGAAGACGGGAAACCGGCGAGACATGCGCCGAACCATTGTTCAGGGCGATCATCAGCGCGGGCAGCCAGCGGCCCAGCAGGCTGAACAGATCACCGGCGCCGACCTGGCGGTTGGCGGTTTTGAGCACGCGGCCCAGGCAGGCGTCGTCGTCGCGGCTGGACGGCGAGGCGTTGAGCATGTCGCGCAAAGACTGTTCAAACGGATCGTGCATACGCACCTCTCGTGATGTCTGTGAAAGACGCGGGCAAATTTGGTCGGGTCACATGCGGCCTCTTCAAACCCAGCGCAAACGTCGGAACAACCACCACTGACCGAAGGCCAGGGCAAGCACCGTCGAGCATGCGATGAGGAAACCGTACGGGCTGCTGGCGAACGGAATCCCGCCAACGTTGATGCCCAGAAGACCGGTGATAAAACTCATCGGCAGGAAGATGCAGGTGATGATGCCGAAGCGGTACATGGTGCGATTCATGTGCACGTTCAGACGCCGGTCCTCGGCCTCCAGCACAAGCCCCACGCGCTCTCGGGTCAATTCCAGCTCTTCCAGATAGCGGGTCAGGCTGTTGTTCAGTTCGTTCCAGTAATCGGCATCGTCTTCAACGAACCACGGCAGCTTTATGCGTGTCAGCAGGCCAAAAATATCCCGCTGTGGAGCGAGAAAACGCTTGAGCCCGGCTGCTCGCCGGCGGATGTGCAAAATCGACCCGTGTTCGGGAGAATACCGTTCGTCGGCATCCATCTTTTCTTCTTCCTCATCAGCGATTTCCGAGAGGCACGTGACCAGGTCCTGCACTTTGTTGGTGAGGAACTGCGCCAGATAGAGGATGAGTTCTGATGATGTCTTCGGGCCTCTGCCGTCAGCCAATTGCGCAAGCAATTCATCAGTGGCCCGCAGTGGCCGCAAACGCAGGGAGATCACCCGTTGCGCTGAAGCGAAAATCCGCACCGACACCATGTCTTCCGGCTCGGCACCCGGATTGAGATTGACCCCGCGCAAAAACAGCAGCAATTCGGAGTCCGGCAGCGGCAACAGACGCGGGCGGGTATTCTCTTCCAGCAGCAGGTCGCAGGTGAACTCGTTGAGTCCGCTGGATTTGCGCAGCCAGGTCTGGGTCTGCGGATGGCTGCGATCCCAATGCAGCCACAGGCTTTCGTGCGCCTGCAGCTGCAGATCGTCCAGTTCCGTCCGGGCTATCGAACGCGCGCCGCCCTTACCGTCCAGCACCAGGGCATGCACCAGCCCCCACTGCGCGTTTTCTTCCTCGAACATCCGCATCCCTTGTCGAAAAGCTTATTCAGGCATCTGCAGCGGACTCGGCGAAACGATCACGCCGTTGTTGTCCGCATAGACATAGTGGCCCGGATGGAAGGTCACACCGGCGAAGGTCACCGCGACGTTGAGGTCGCCAATGCCGCGCTTTTCGGTCTTCATCGGGTGGCTGGCCAGCGCCTGCACGCCGAGATCGGTCTGGGCGAGGACATCGACGTCACGGATGCAGCCGTAGATCACCATGCCTTCCCAACCGTTTTTCGCAGCCTTTTCGGCAATCATGTCGCCCAGCAGTGCACGGCGCAGCGAGCCACCGCCGTCGACCACCAGCACTTTGCCGGTGCCGTCGAGTTCGGCCTGTTCCTTGACCAGCGAGTTGTCTTCGAAGCATTTGATGGTCACGATTTCGCCGCCAAAGGAATCACGGCCGCCGAAATTGCTGAACATCGGTTCCAGCACCTGCACCAGCTCCGGGTAGGCGTCGCACAGGTCAGGCGTAAGGTAATGGTCCATCGAAAAACTCCTGTAAAAAGCAAGACGATCAAGGATGCCGCATTCTGATGAGACGAGTCCGGCCAGTCGCTGTTTACCTTAGCCCACGCCATGGTCGCTGAGCGAACCTGAACACAGCCTGAAACGTAATCGCTAAACAGCCGCAAAATATGACCAGAACCGCACAATGCGTCATATCTTAGCCGCAAGCCCGGCCGAACGGAACGCCCCTTACACCGCCGCGGCCAGATCCGCCGCTTGCGCCAGCAATGGCGTCTGCTGATCATTCAGCCAGCGCGCCACCAGCGGCCACACTTCGGTCTGCGCCGCTTTGCTCACCAGCATTTCGACATGGCCAAAATTGTCGCTGAAACCTTGCTCGCGCCCCAGATTGACGAACTGCTTGTGCTCGGAGCCGATCTGCTCGAACAGCTTGCGACAGGCCCACGCCGGGTCCTGATGATCGCCCGCCGCCGTCACCGCCAACACCGGCACCTGAACATCGGCGAGCCCGGCCCACCAATCCTTGTCCTTGTCGCCAAAGCGGCCGAACAAGCCGTACCAGCGCATGCTTTCGATGGCCAGGCCGATCGGCTCGTCTTCCGGGCCGCGCCGCAGGCGTGAACCGGACAACTGTGCGAAACGCTTGAGAATAAAGCGACTGCCCCACTCCAGCGGCGGAATTTTCAGCGGCCAGTACGTGCGGCTGACCTGCGTGCCGAAAAACGCCGCCGACGCCACCGCCGGTTCGCCTAGATATTCGCCACCCAGCGCCGCCGCCAGGGTAATCCCGCCCAGCGAGTGGCCGATCCAGTGCGGAATCTGCCCGCTCTGCTCCCGCACGAACGCGGCAATCGCCGGCAGATCGTAGCGCGCGTAATCGGCGACGCGGTTGCGCCGATAGTCCTCGTTGCGCTGCGACAGACCGTGGCCGCGCATCTCCGGGATCCACACATCGAAGCCCAGCCGCGTCAGATACGCGCCCAGGCCCAGACCTTTGGGCGAAAACCAGAAACGTCGATTGGAAAAACTGCCGTGCAGCAGGATTACCGGCACGCCGCGCGGCGCCGAGTCATCGGCCATGCCCAGGCGGGTGACGGCGATTTCCACGGACCAGTCGGGGCTGTTGCCGGGTTTGAGTCGATACACATCTTCGCTCAGATCGCCGCGCCGCTCGGCGCTGATCAGGGCGACAGGAAACAGGTTGCTGCTGCTTTGCATAATGCTCTTGCACAAAAAAGGGCGGCATCTACAAGAGCCCGCCCTACTTCAATCTAAAGCCATCCCCCTTGTAGAAGTGAGCCTGCTCACGATAGCGGTGTGTCAGCCTCCATTGATGGCGGCTGTTATATCGCTATCGCGAGCAGGCTCACTCCTACAGGGGAGCGGGCCGTTACATATCTATCAAGCCTGAGCCTGACCTTCGGCGAGGAAGAACCAGGTTTCCAGCACGGTGTCCGGGTTCAGCGAAACGCTTTCGATGCCCTGCTCCATCAGCCATTTGGCCAGGTCCGGATGGTCCGAAGGGCCCTGACCGCAGATGCCGATGTACTTGCCGGCCTTGTTGCAGGCCTGGATGGCATTGGCCAGCAGCTTCTTGACCGCCGGATTACGCTCGTCAAACAGGTGCGCGATGATACCGGAATCGCGGTCCAGGCCCAGGGTCAACTGAGTCAGGTCGTTGGAACCGATCGAGAAACCGTCGAAGAACTCAAGGAACTCGTCAGCCAGAATCGCGTTGGATGGCAGTTCGCACATCATGATCACGCGCAAACCGTTGTCGCCACGGGCCAGGCCGTTTTCGGCGAGCAGGTCGACCACCTGGCTGGCTTCGCCAAGGGTACGGACGAACGGCACCATGATTTCGACGTTGGTCAGGCCCATCTCGTTGCGCACGCGTTTCAGCGCGCGGCATTCGAGTTCGAAGCAGTCGCGGAACGATTCGCTGATGTAACGCGAAGCGCCACGGAAGCCCAGCATCGGGTTTTCTTCTTCCGGTTCGTAGAGCTTGCCGCCGATCAGGTTGGCGTATTCGTTGGACTTGAAGTCCGACAGACGCACGATGACTTTCTTCGGTGCGAACGCGGCAGCCAGGGTGCTGATGCCTTCGACCAGTTTCTCGACATAGAAACCGACCGGATCGTCGTAACCGGCGATGCGCTTGTCGACGCTTTCCTTGATGTCCTGCGGCAGACCGTCGTAGTTCAACAGTGCTTTCGGGTGCACGCCGATCATGCGGTTGATGATGAATTCCAGACGGGCCAGGCCAACGCCGGCGTTTGGCAGTTGCGCGAAGTCGAAGGCGCGGTCCGGGTTGCCGACGTTCATCATGATCTTGAACGGCAGCTCCGGCATGGCATCAACGGAGTTCTTCTTGATGTCGAAGCCCAGTTCGCCTTCGAAGATGTAACCGGTGTCGCCTTCGGCGCAGGACACGGTCACGCCCTGGCCATCCTTCAGCAGCTGGGTGGCGTTGCCGCAACCGACGACCGCTGGAATGCCCAGTTCGCGCGCGATGATCGCCGCGTGGCAGGTACGCCCGCCACGGTTGGTGACGATGGCGCTGGCGCGCTTCATTACCGGTTCCCAGTCCGGGTCGGTCATGTCGGAGACCAGCACGTCGCCCGGCTGGACCTTGTCCATCTCGGAAACGTCTTTGATGATCCGCACTTTGCCGGCGCCGATGCGCTGGCCGATGGCGCGGCCTTCCACCAGCACGGTTCCGGTTTCCTTGAGCAGGTAACGTTCCATGACGTTGGCCTGGGTGCGGCTTTTCACGGTTTCCGGACGCGCCTGCACGATGTACAGCTTGCCGTCGTCACCGTCCTTGGCCCACTCGATGTCCATCGGGCAGCCGTAGTGCTTCTCGATGATCATCGCCTGCTTGGCCAGTTCGCTGACTTCAGCATCGGTGAGGCAGAAACGCGCGCGCTCAGCCTTGTCGACATCGACGGTCTTGACCGAACGGCCGGCCTTGGCCTCGTCGCCGTAGATCATCTTGATGGCTTTGCTGCCCAGGTTACGACGCAGGATCGCCGGACGACCGGCCTCCAGCGTGCCTTTATGTACGTAGAACTCATCCGGGTTAACCGCGCCTTGTACGACGGTTTCGCCCAGGCCGTAGGCGCCGGTGATGAACACCACGTCACGGAAGCCGGATTCGGTATCGAGGGTGAACATCACGCCGGCGGTGCCGGTTTCCGACCGCACCATGCGCTGCACGCCGGCCGACAGGGCGACCAGTTTGTGGTCGAAGCCCTGATGCACGCGGTAGGAAATCGCCCGGTCGTTGAACAGCGAAGCGAATACCTCTTTGGCGGCGCGGATGACATTGTCCACGCCACGGATGTTCAGGAAGGTTTCCTGCTGACCGGCGAAGGACGCGTCCGGCAGGTCTTCGGCGGTGGCAGAGGAACGCACGGCCACGGCGACATCAGGATTACCGGCCGACAGCGCGGCGAACGCGGTGCGGATCTCGGTGTTGAGTTTTTCGGGGAATTCGGCGTCCATGATCCATTGGCGGATCTGCGCACCGGTCTTGGCCAGGGCATTGACGTCGTCGACGTCGAGCGCGTCGAGGGCCTTGTGGATCTGCTCGTTCAGGCCGCTCAGTTCGAGGAAGTCACGATAGGCCTGAGCCGTCGTGGCGAAGCCGCCGGGGACCGAAACACCGGCGCCTGCCAGGTTACTGATCATCTCGCCCAGGGATGCGTTCTTGCCCCCCACATGCTCAACATCGTGTTTGCCGAGCTTATCGAGGGAAACTACGTACTCTACCAAGGTGATCTCTCCACTAACTGTGTTGGAAAAGCTCAGAAGCCGGCGGCCCGGGGGAGCCTTGGCCGGCTGTATGGCCTGGACCTGGAAAATAAGTGAGAATGCGGGCCAATCGCGGCCGACAAATCGCGCCTATCATATCCAAGAATTAACTTAAGGCCCAAGGTGCAAATGAAACGATCCGCTTTCTTCATCTCCGATGGCACCGGCATCACTGCCGAAACCCTGGGTCAAAGCCTGTTGGCGCAGTTCGAAAACATTACCTTCAGCAAGTTCACGCGGCCGTACATCGACAGCGTTGAAAAAGCGCGGGCCATGGTACAACAAATCAACAAAGCCGCTGAAACCGACGGCTTTCGGCCGATCATCTTCGACACCATCGTCAATCAGGACATTCGTGAGATTCTCGCAACGTCCAATGGTTTCATGATCGACATTTTCTCGACCTTCCTCGCCCCGCTCGAACAGGAGCTGACCGAGCATTCGTCGTACACCGTCGGCAAATCGCATTCGATCGGGCACAACTCCAATTACATGGAGCGCATCGAGGCGGTGAACTTTGCCCTCGACAACGACGACGGCGCGCGCACCCACTATTACGACAAAGCCGATCTGATACTAGTCGGCGTGTCGCGATGCGGCAAAACGCCGACGTGTCTGTACATGGCGATGCAGTTCGGCATCCGTGCGGCCAACTATCCGTTGACCGAAGACGACATGGAGCGCCTGACCCTGCCGAGCGCCCTGCGCGCCCATCAGCACAAGCTGTTCGGCCTGACCATCGACCCGGACCGCCTCACCGCCATCCGCAACGAGCGCAAGCCCAACAGCCGCTATTCGAGCTACGCCCAGTGCGAATTCGAAGTGCGCGAAGTGGAAAACCTGTTCCGCCGCGAGAACATCCCGCACATCAACTCCACGCATTTTTCCGTGGAAGAGATTTCCGCGAAGATTCTGGTGGAGAAAGGGGTTGAGCGGCGGTTCAAGTAGGTTTGCGGTGCCTGACCTGACGCTATCGCGGGCAAGCCCGCTCCCACAGGTTCTGAAGGCGTTCACGATTTTTGCGTTCATCACAAAACCCTGTGGGAGCGGGCTTGCCCGCGAAGAACGATGACGCGGTCTGTCAGATCACCAACAGATCAATGAACCGATTCACCGGTGTGCCTTCCAGCCGCGATTGATCCTTGCACAAGGCAACAATCTGCGCGCAACGCTGCCCGACATAACGTGTCGCCAGGTTGGCCTTGAACTTGTCCTCCAACAACGGAATCCCCTCAGCCCGACGGCGGCGATGGCCGAGCGGGTATTCCACCAGCACGTTGTCGGTGCTGCTGCCGTCCTTGAAAAACACCTGCACCGCATTGGCAATCGAACGCTTGTCGGGCTCGAGGTATTCACGGCTGAATCGCGGATCTTCAACGATGACCATTTTTTCGCGCAGCACGTCGATGATCGGGTGCGCCTTGTGGAAATCGTCTTCGTACTGTTCGGCCACCAGAGTGCCGAACGCCAGCGGCACGGCGGTCATGTACTGCAGGCAATGATCGCGGTCGGCAGCATTGGCCAGCGGCCCGACCTTTGAAATGATGCGAATCGCCGATTCATGGGTGGTGATGACGATCCGGTCGATTTCATGCAGACGATTGCGCACCTGCGGGTGCAGGGTCACCGCCGCTTCGCAGGCCGTTTGCGCATGAAACTCGGCGGGGAAGCTGATCTTGAACAGCACGTTTTCCATGACGTAACTGCCGAACGGTCGGGAAAAACTGAAAGCGCGTTTGCCCTCGGGTTTCAGCGCCAGATCGTTGTTGGTGTGGCTGAACGACACGTCGTAAAAGCCCCACTGTTTCGCACTCAAAACACCGGGTATGCCCATTTCGCCACGCATGGCGATATCGGCCAGACGCACACCACGACTCGCCGCATCCCCCGCCGCCCAGGATTTGCGCGAACCGGCGTTGGGCGCATGGCGATACGTGCGCAGCGCCTGCCCGTCGGCAAAGGCATGCGACAGCGCCGACAGCAACTGGTCGCGATTAGCCCCCATGAGTCTGGCGCTGACAGCGGTTGAAGCGACTTTCACCAGCATCACGTGGTCGAGGCCGACGCGATTGAAGGCATTTTCCAAAGCGATCACGCCCTGAATCTCGTGGGCCATGATCATTGCTTCCAGCACATCGCGAATGGTCAGCGGCGGCTCGCCATTGGCGATACGTTTTTGCGACAGGTGATCAGCAACGGCGAGGATGGCGCCGAGGTTGTCCGACGGATGACCCCACTCGGCAGCGAGCCAGGTGTCGTTGTAATCCAGCCAGCGAACGATGCAGCCGATGTCCCACGCGGCTTTGACCGGATCAAGACGATAGCTGGTGCCGGGGACTCGGGCACCAAAAGGCACAACCGTACCCTCGACGATCGGGCCGAGGTGTTTGGTGCATTCGGGAAACCGCAGCGCCAGCAGGCCGCAGCCCAACGTGTCCATCAGGCAGTTGCGGGCGGTGTCGAGGGCTTCGGCGGAGGGTGTTTCGAAGGTCAGGACGTAGTCGGCGATCGTCTGCAGGACATCGTCGTAGTCGGGGCGGTTGTTCAGGTCGACGTTGGCGCTCATGGCTGTTCTCCTGTTCTGAATGTGAGTGGTGGGTCTTCCTCAAAGGCCTGGCGGGTTATGGTCGGGTGGTGTCTGGTTATTGTTGTGTCAGAGGGTAGCCCCTCACCCTAGCCCTCTCCCGAGGGAGAGGGGACCGATCGGGGGATGCTGTTGAGGTTCACCGACCTGAAAGCACGTCGCTGAATCCATAATCGACTCGATCTCTCAGGTCGATGTATGACCCAAGACACCTTGGTCGGCCCCCTCTCCCTTTGGGAGAGGGCTGGGGTGAGGGTAAAAAGTGCCGGGTCAGAAAGAATCGCCGGGCACGCGCACGTAGCCTTCCATCAGAACCCGCGCACTGCGACTCATGATGGCTTTCTTCACCACCCACTCGCCGCTTTCCAGACTGGCCTCGGCACCGACGCGCAACGTGCCGGACGGATGGCCAAAGCGCACGGCGTTGCGCTCGACTCCGCCAGCAGCGAGATTGACCAGCGTGCCGGGAATCGCCGCCGCTGTGCCGATCGCTACCGCAGCGGTGCCCATCATCGCGTGGTGCAGCTTGCCCATCGACAGCGCGCGCACCAGCAAATCGACGTCGCCAGCGTTAACGGCCTTGCCGCTGGACGCGATGTAATCCGCAGGTTTGGCGACAAACGCGACTTTCGGCGTGTGCTGCCGTTTCGCCGCTTCCTCGACATTCGCGATCAGGCCCATGCGCAGTGCGCCGTACGCGCGAATCGTCTCGAACATCAGCAGCGCTTTCGGATCGCTGTTGATCGCGCCTTGCAGCTCGGTGCCGGTGTAGCCGATGTCTGCGGCGTTGACGAAAATCGTCGGAATGCCTGCGTTGATCAGCGTTGCCTTGAACGTGCCGACACCCGGCACTTCCAGCTCGTCGACCAGGTTGCCGGTGGGGAACATCGAACCGCCACCACCCTCTTCTTCCGCCGCCGGGTCCATGAACTCCACCTGCACTTCAGCAGCGGGAAAGGTCACGCCATCGAGTTCGAAATCACCGGTTTCCTGCACTTCGCCATCGGTGATCGGCACGTGAGCAATAATCGTTTTGCCGATGTTGGCCTGCCACACGCGCACCACCGCAACACCGTTTTGCGGGATGCGGCTGGCGTCGACCAGACCGTTGCTGATGGCGAACGAACCGACCGCCGCCGAGAGGTTGCCGCAATTGCCACTCCAGTCCACAAACGGCTTGTCGATCGAGACCTGACCGAACAGGTAGTCGACGTCGTGATCGGCGCGGGTGCTCTTCGACAGGATCACGGTTTTGCTGGTGCTCGACGTGGCGCCACCCATGCCGTCGATCTGCTTGTCGTACGGGTCGGGGCTGCCGATCACCCGCAGCAATAAAGCATCGCGGGCCGGGCCGGGAACCTGCGCGGCTTCGGGCAGATCCTTGAGGCTGAAGAACACGCCTTTGCTGGTGCCGCCGCGCATGTAGGTCGCGGGGATCTTGATTTGTGCTGCGTGAGCCATATTGCTCCTTACCGAAAGCATGGGACTTGAAATCCCATGCCCACATCAGTTGATTTAAACGGCAACCGCCGACTCCTCGAGGAAGTCCTGCGCAAAACGCTGCAACACGCCGCCGGCCTCGTAGATCGACACTTCTTCAGCGGTATCCAGACGGCAGGTCACCGGCACTTCCACCCGATCACCGTTCTTGCGATGGATCACCAGCGTCAGGTCCGCGCGCGGTTTGCGCTCGCCGATCACGTCGTAGGTCTCGCTGCCATCAATCGCCAGCGTGTGACGGTTGGTGCCGGGTTTGAACTCCAGCGGCAGCACGCCCATGCCCACCAGATTGGTGCGGTGGATGCGCTCGAAGCCTTCGGCGGCAATCGCCTCGACACCGGCCAGGCGCACGCCTTTCGCCGCCCAGTCGCGGGACGAGCCCTGACCGTAATCGGCGCCGGCGATGATGATCAGCGGCTGCTTGCGCTGCATGTAGGTTTCGATGGCTTCCCACATGCGCATCACTTTGCCTTCCGGCTCGACACGGGCCAGCGAACCCTGCTTGACCTGGCCGTTTTCCACGACCATTTCGTTGAACAGTTTCGGGTTGGCAAAGGTTGCGCGCTGCGCGGTCAAGTGGTCGCCACGGTGGGTGGCGTAAGAGTTGAAGTCCTCTTCCGGCAGGCCCATTTTCGCCAGGTATTCGCCAGCGGCACTGTCGAGCATGATCGCGTTGGAGGGCGACAGGTGATCGGTGGTGATGTTGTCCGGCAGCACCGCCAGCGGGCGCATGCCCTTCAGTGGTCGTGCGCCGGCCAGTGCGCCTTCCCAGTAAGGCGGACGGCGAATGTAGGTGCTCATCTCGCGCCATTCGTACAGCGGCGCGACTTTCGGGCCGGTGTCTTCGTGGACGGCGAACATCGGGATATAGACCTGACGGAACTGCTCAGGCTTGACCGACGACTTCACCACGGCGTCGATTTCTTCATCGCTCGGCCAGATGTCTTTCAGGCGAATTTCCCGGCCATCGACCACGCCCAGCACATCTTTCTCGATATCGAAGCGGATGGTTCCGGCGATGGCGTAAGCGACCACCAGCGGCGGCGAAGCGAGGAATGCCTGCTTGGCATACGGGTGAATGCGCCCGTCGAAGTTGCGGTTGCCGGAAAGCACGGCGGTGGCGTACAGATCACGGTCGATGATTTCTTGCTGAATCACGGGATCGAGCGCGCCGGACATGCCGTTGCAGGTGGTGCAGGCGAAGGCCACCACACCAAAACCGAGCTGTTCCAATTCAGTGGTCAGCCCGGCTTCGTCGAGGTACAGCGCCACGGTTTTCGAGCCCGGCGCCAGCGACGATTTTACCCACGGTTTGCGGGTCAGGCCGAGTTTATTGGCATTGCGCGCCAAGAGACCTGCGGCGATGACGTTGCGCGGGTTGCTGGTGTTGGTGCAACTGGTGATGGCGGCGATAATCACTGCGCCGTCGGGCATTTGCCCCGGCACCTCATCCCACTGCCCGGAAATGCCTTTGGCGGCCAGATCGGATACCGCGACGCGCGCATGCGGGTTGCTCGGGCCGGCCATGTTGCGCACCACCGACGACAGATCGAAGCTCAGGCCGCGCTCGTATTGCGCGCCTTTCAGGCTGTCGGCCCACAGGCCAGTCAGCTTGGCGTACTGCTCGACCAGTTGTACCTGCTGGTCTTCGCGACCGGTGAGCTTCAGGTAATCGATGGTCTGCTGATCGATGTAGAACATCGCTGCAGTGGCGCCATATTCCGGGGCCATGTTGGAGATGGTCGCGCGATCGCCGAGGGTCAGCGCTGCGGCGCCTTCGCCGAAGAACTCCAGCCAAGCGCCGACGACTTTCTGTTTGCGCAGGTATTCGGTCAGCGCCAGGACCATGTCGGTGGCGGTGATGCCCGGTTGCAGCTTGCCGGTCAGTTCGACGCCGACGCTTTCCGGCAGACGCATCCACGACGCACGACCGAGCATCACGCTTTCGGCTTCGAGACCGCCGACGCCGATGGCGATTACACCCAGCGCATCGACGTGCGGGGTGTGGCTGTCGGTGCCGACGCAGGTGTCGGGGAACGCCACGCCGTCACGCACCTGAATCACCGGGGACATTTTCTCCAGGTTGATCTGGTGCATGATGCCGTTGCCCGGCGGGATCACATCAACGTTCTTGAAAGCCTTTTTGGTCCAGTTGATGAAGTGAAAACGGTCCTCGTTGCGACGGTCTTCGATGGCGCGGTTCTTCTCGAACGCCTGAGCGTCGAAACCGCCGGCCTCGACGGCCAGCGAGTGGTCGACGATCAACTGCGTCGGCACCACCGGGTTGACCTGTGCCGGGTCGCCGCCCTGCAAGGCGATGGCGTCGCGCAGGCCAGCGAGGTCGACCAGTGCGGTCTGGCCGAGAATGTCGTGGCAGACCACCCGCGCCGGGAACCACGGAAAATCCAGGTCGCGCTTACGCTCGATCAATTGCTTGAGGGAATCAGTGAGCGTGGCCGGGTCGCAGCGCCGCACGAGGTTTTCCGCGAGGACGCGCGAGGTGTACGGCAGCGTGTCGTAGCTCCCGGGCTGGATCGCCTCGACTGCCGCTCGGGCGTCGAAATAATCCAGAGGACTGCCGGGCAGGGTTTTACGAAATTGTGTGTTCATCGGGTCAGGACTCGGGTCACGGTGGTTTCAAGGCTAAGGCCAGACACCGATCTTGCAATCCACACTGCACCCTGTGGGAGCTGGCTTGCCAGCGATAGCGGTGCGCTAGTCGACATCAATGGTGCATGTGACTCAGTCATCGCTGGCAAGCCAGCTCCCACAGGGTTTCAGGTGGACTTCAAGATCAGTGTTCGGCCCTCCCCGGTCAGCGACGTTCGATTGGCACGAACTTGCGCTGTTCGACGCCGGTGTACTCGGCGCTTGGACGGATGATGCGGTTGTTGGCGCGTTGTTCGAACACGTGCGCGGCCCAGCCGGTCAGGCGCGAGCAGACGAAGATCGGCGTGAACAGCTTGGTCGGGATGCCCATGAAGTGGTACGCCGAGGCATGGTAGAAGTCGGCATTCGGGAACAGCTTCTTCTGCTCCCACATAGTCTTGTCGATGGCTTCGGAAACCGGGAACAGCACCTTGTCGCCGACTTCGTCAGCAAGCTTTTTCGACCAGCCCTTGATCACCTCGTTGCGCGGGTCGCTGTCCTTATAGATCGCGTGGCCGAAGCCCATGATCTTGTCCTTGCGCTCGAGCATGCCGAGGGTGCCTTTGATCGCCTCTTCGGGCGACGAGAAGCGCTCGATCATTTCCATCGCCGCTTCGTTGGCGCCGCCGTGCAACGGGCCGCGCAGCGAACCGATCGCCGCGGTGACGCAGGAATACAGATCGGACAGGGTCGAAGCGCAAACGCGGGCGGTGAAGGTCGAGGCGTTGAATTCGTGCTCGGCGTAGAGGATCAGCGACACGTTCATCACTTTGACGTGCAACTCGCTCGGCTTCTTGCCGTGCAGCAAGTGCAGGAAGTGGCCGCCAATGGTCGGCTCGTCACTGACGCAATCGATGCGTTTGCCGTCGTGGCTGAAGCGATACCAGTAGCACATGATCGCCGGAAACGCGGCGAGCAGGCGGTCGGTCTTGTCGCGCTGCTCGGAGAAATCTTTCTCCGGCTCGATGTTGCCGAGGAACGAGCAACCGGTGCGCATCACGTCCATCGGGTGGGCGTCGGCCGGGATGCGTTCGAGCACTTCCTTCAAGGCTTGCGGCAGGTCGCGCAGTTTGCTGAGCTTTTGCTGGTAATCGGCGAGTTGCGCCTGGGTCGGCAGTTCGCCGTACAGCAGCAGGTAGGCGACTTCCTCGAACTGCGCGTCGGCGGCCAGTTCGCGCACGTCATAGCCGCGATAGGTCAGCCCGGCACCGGCCTGGCCCACGGTGGACAGCGCGGTTTGCCCGGCCACCTGGCCACGGAGCCCGGCGCCACTGAGTACTTTTGCTTCGGCCATTGTTGTCTCCAGTTTTCTTGAACTTGTAGGGGAAACAGGTGGGAGCAGGCTCCCACAGGGTTTTTGATCAGCCTTTCTTCTGTGCAAACAGCGCATCAAGCTTCTGCTCGAAGGTGTGATAGTCGATGCGATCGTAAAGCTCCATGCGAGTCTGCATGGTGTCGATGACATTCTGTTGCGTGCCGTCGCGACGGATAGCGGTGTAGACGTTTTCCGCCGCCTTGTTCATCGCGCGGAACGCCGACAGCGGATAGAGCACCAGCGACACGTCGGCGCCGGCCAGTTGCTCGGTGGTGTACAGCGGCGTCGCGCCGAATTCGGTGATGTTGGCCAAAATCGGCGCTTTCACGCGGCTGGCGAACAGCTTGTACATGTCCAGTTCGGTGATGGCTTCCGGGAAAATCATGTCGGCACCGGCCTCGATGCACGCGGCGGCACGATCAAGTGCCGATTCCAGCCCTTCCACCGCCAGCGCATCGGTGCGCGCCATGATCACGAAGCTGTCGTCGGTGCGCGCATCGACCGCGGCTTTGATGCGGTCGACCATTTCCTGCTGGCTGACGATTTCTTTATTGGGACGATGGCCGCAGCGCTTGGCGCCGACCTGATCCTCGATGTGAATCGCCGCCGCGCCGAACTTGCTCATCGACTTGACGGTACGCGCGACGTTGAACGCCGAGGAACCGAAACCGGTGTCCACATCCACCAGCAACGGCAGATCGCAGACGTCGGTAATGCGCCGCACATCGGTGAGCACGTCATCCAGACCGGTGATGCCCAGATCCGGCACGCCGAGCGAACCTGCGGCCACCCCGCCACCGGACAGGTAGATCGCCTTGAAACCGGCGCGCTTGGCCAGCAGCGCGTGATTGGCGTTGATCGCGCCGACCACTTGCAAAGGGTGCTCGCTGGCGACCGCATCGCGGAAACGCTGGCCGGGAGTGTTCGGGTTGGAACTCATGACTCACCTCGTTCAGTGGCTGTCTGGTTATGGGCGCCGTCCTGGTAATGACGGGCGATGTTGCGTTTCGAGGCGCCAATGTGACGGCGCATCAACAATTCGGCGAGCTCACCGTCACGGTCGGCGATGGCATCGAGAATCCGGTGGTGTTCGGCAAAGGCCTGGCGCGGGCGGTTCGGCGTGGTGGAAAACTGGATGCGGTACATGCGCACCAGTTGGTACAGCTCGCCACAGAGCATTTGCGTCAATGTGCGGTTGCCGCTGCCCTGAATGATCCGGTAGTGGAAATCGAAATCGCCTTCCTGCTGGTAATAACCGACGCCGGCCTGGAACGCCGCGTCGCGCTCGTGGGTTTCCAGCACCCGACGCAGTTCGTCGATTTCTTCGACGCTCATGCGCTCGGCGGCCAGCCGGCAGGCCATGCCTTCAAGGGATTCGCGGATTTCATAGAGTTCGAGCAGTTCGGCGTGGCTGAGCGAGACCACCCGCGCACCGACATGCGGCACCCGCACCAGCAGGCGCTGGCCTTCCAGGCGGTGAATAGCCTCGCGCAACGGCCCGCGACTGATGCCGTAGGTGCGCGCCAGCTCCGGCTCGGAGATCTTGCTGCCCGGGGCGATCTCGCCTTTGACGATGGCTGCCTGAATCCGCCGGAAGACATTCTCCGAGAGCGTTTCCGAATCGTCGCCGCTGATGACCGGGGGATCGAGTTGATCCAGCATGATTGTCGACACCTTCAAATCCAATGCGGCAAAAATTAGCCAATCGAGCGCCATACGTCAAAGGATAAATATGGATTGTCGACAATCGTCTAATAACCAAACCCATGGAGCGCATTGAAACCTGTGGGAGCGAGCCTGCTCGCGAATGCGGTGTGTCAATCAAAGATGTTTCGAATGACCCAGCGCATTCGCGAGCAGGCTCGCTCCCACAAGGGGAATCCGTCAGGGGTTATAGACCGGCTGTGGCGCTGGCGCCATAAAACCACCGTGCTAGAATGCCGCCCGCATTTGCTGGCCATTTGTACGGCTTGTCATAAAAAGCTGCCAGGCACACGAAAGGTCTTGGGCAACCATTGCCAAAGGCCTGAACCGACCACGGAACGCTGCGCACCAGGATTTATGAGACTCAAGCCTTATCCCGCCTTTTTTGCCCTTTTTTGCCTGCCCGGCCTCGCCGCCGCGGGGGAAAAAACCGTGTACGGTCTCAACGAATATGCTTCGCTTGACGGCATCAATCTCGAAGTCGCGGCCAAACTCGACACCGGCGCGAAAACCGCCTCGCTGAGCGCCCGCGACATCAAACGCTTCAAACGCAACGGCGAGTCCTGGGTACGTTTCTACCTGGCGATCGACGCCGCGCACTCGCACCCGATCGAACGGCCGCTGGCACGGGTCAGCAAGATCAAGCGCCGCGCCGGCGACTACGACCCGGAAGAAGGCAAGAAGTACACCGCCCGTCCGGTGATCGAGCTGGATATCTGCATGGGTTCGGCGCTGCGCAGCATCGAAGTGAACCTGACCGACCGAAGTGCGTTCCAATATCCGCTTTTGATCGGCTCCGAGGCGCTGAAACGCTTCGACGCGCTGGTCGACCCCAGTCTTAAATACGCTGCCGGCAAACCTGCCTGCACCATCGCCGCTCATACCGCCGAGTAATTTCCATGCGTTCTCTAACCTTCCACCTGAAAATCCTGATCGCCGTGCTGGTGCTGCTGGGCGTTTCGGTTACGGCCTATCAGATTTTCGTGCTCGGCATCCCGGTGACCGAAGACGCCACCGACGACTTGTGGAACATCGACGCCAAGGTCGAGTTCGTCGCCAGCACCAAGGATCCGGTGAAGATCCAGATGTTCGTGCCGCCGCTGAGCCGCGACTATGTGAGCCTCAACGAGAGCTTCATCTCCAATAATTACGGGGTCGCGGTGAACCGCGTCGACGGCAACCGCAAGGTGACCTGGTCGGCCCGCCGCGCCAAGGGCAATCAGACCCTGTATTACCGTCTGGTCCTGACCAAACGCTTCACCGCGGAAAAATCCAAGGTCAAAGGCCCGACCTTCCGCGACAGCATGGTCATCGAAGGCCCGGAAAAAATCGCTGCCGAAGCCCTGCTCGCGCCGATCCGCCAGCACTCCGCCGACGTCGAAACCTTTATTGGCGAGGCGATCAAACGCGTCAACAATCTCAATGACGACAACGTGAAACTGCTGCTGGCCGGCGATCCGTCGACCGCGCACAAAGCCAAAATCGTCGAACTGCTGCTGTCCATCGCCCATGTGCCGGTGGAAAAAGTCCACACCATCCGCCTCGTCGCCGACCAGCCGCAAATGCCTGAATTGTGGCTGCGCAGTTTCAACGGCAACGACTGGCTGTACTTCAACCCGGAAACCGGCGAGCAAGGCCTGCCGACCGACCGCCTGCTGTGGTGGACCGGCGACGAAAACCTGATCACCGTCGACGGCGGCAAGAAAGCCAACGTGACCTTCAGCCTCAACAACAGCGAAATGAACGCGATTCGTCTGGCCAAGCTGACCGACGAAAACACCGACGCCAACTTCCTCGAATACTCGCTGTACGGCTTGCCGCTGCAGACCCAGCAGACGTTCATGATCATGGTGATGATCCCGATCGGCGTGCTGGTGATTCTGATCCTGCGCAACCTGATCGGCCTGCAGACCCTCGGCACGTTTACGCCGGTGCTGATAGCCCTCGCCTTCCGCGAAACGCAACTGGGCTTCGGTATCTTGCTGTTCACGGTGATTACCGCGCTGGGGCTGTCGCTGCGTTCGTATCTGGAACACCTGAAACTGCAAATGCTGCCGCGCCTGTCGGTGGTGCTGACGTTTGTCGTGGTGCTGATCGCGGCGATCAGTCTGTTCAGCCATAAACTGGGTCTGGAACGCGGTCTGTCGGTGGCGCTGTTCCCGATGGTGATTTTGACCATGACCATTGAACGGCTGTCGATCACCTGGGAAGAACGCGGCGCCAACCATGCGCTGAAAGTGGCGATCGGCACGCTGTTCGCCGCCTCGCTGGCGCACCTGATCATGACGGTGCCGGAGCTGGTGTACTTCGTGTTTACCTTCCCGGCGATCCTGCTGATTCTGGTCGGCTTCATGCTGGCGATGGGTCGCTATCGCGGCTACCGCCTGACCGAACTGGTGCGTTTCAAGGCTTTCCTGAAGAAGGCTGACGCCTGATGTTCGGTTTCTGGAAGACCTGGAAGGCGCTGGAGGCGCGCGGCATCATGGGCATCAATCGGCGTAATGCCGATTACGTGCTCAAGTACAACAAGCGCAGCCTCTACCCGATCGTCGATGACAAGATCCTCACCAAGGAGCGCGCCATCGCCGCCGGCATCCATGTGCCGGAACTGTACGGGGTGATCTCCACCGAGAAGGAAATCGACAAGCTCGACGAGATCATCGGCGGGCGCAGCGACTTCGTGATCAAACCGGCCCAGGGCGCGGGTGGCGACGGCATCATTGTCATCGCCGACCGCTTCGAGGGTCGGTATCGCACCGTGTCGGGCAAGATCCTCGCCCACGAAGAGCTCGAGCACCACATTTCGAGCATCCTCACCGGCCTGTATTCGCTGGGCGGCCACCGTGACCGCGCGCTGATCGAATACCGCGTCACGCCGGACCAGATTTTCAAAAGCATCAGCTATGAAGGCGTGCCGGACATCCGCATCATCGTGCTGATGGGTTACCCGGTGATGGCCATGCTGCGCCTGCCGACCCGCCAGTCCGGCGGCAAGGCCAACCTGCACCAAGGCGCGATCGGCGTCGGTGTCGACCTGGCGACCGGCCTGACCCTGCGCGGCACCTGGCTGAACAACATCATCACCAAACACCCCGACACCACCAACGCGGTGGACGGCGTGCAACTGCCCTACTGGGACGGTTTCATGAAACTCGCCGCCGGCTGCTATGAGTTGTGCGGGCTGGGTTATATCGGCGTGGACATGGTGCTCGATCAGGAGAAAGGCCCGCTGATTCTCGAGCTGAATGCGCGGCCGGGACTGAATATCCAGATCGCCAATGACTGCGGACTGACCTTGCGTACCCATGCGGTGGAAGCGCGACTGGAAGAGCTGAAGGCACGCGGCGTGACGGAGTCGGTTGAAGAGCGGGTGGCGTTTACCCAGGAGATGTTTGGGCATATTCCGGCGGTCGAGGGCTGACAAGCCTAAAAGCCAGGAGCAAAAGCCCCTCACCCTAGCCCTCTCCCAGAGGGAGAGGGGACTGACCGTGGTGAATGCGAGAGATACGCTGACTTGTGAAGCCCAGTCGAACTCAGGCCTTGAAAGCCATGGAGATCGGCTCCCTTTCCCCCTCGCCCCCTTAGGGGAGAGGGCTGGGGTGAGGGGGTGGCTTTTGACTTTGATCTGGCAGCGCAGAAGACTACAATCCCCACCCCGCCTCCACGGCCGATCTGCCCCGCCCATGTTGACCTGCTCCGTACACCCGCTGCCCTATCGCGCCAATCCCGCCGACTACTTCGCGGCCATCCGCAACGCGCCCGGCGCCGTGCTGCTCGACAGTGGTCGGCCGAGTGCCGAACGGGGTCGCTTCGACCTGCTCAGCGCATGGCCGCTGGAACAATTGGCGGTATTGCCGGATGAAAGCGGTGCGCATTTTCTGCAGCGCCTGCGCGATAACCTCGACCGCTTGGGCGAGGCTGATTTGCCAACGGGCTGCGAGCTGCCATTCGCCGGTGGCCTGATCGGTTACCTGAGCTACGACTTCGGCCGGCATCTGGAAAACCTGCCGAGTCAGGCCCAGGATGATCTGCAACTGCCGGACGCGCGTTTCGGATTGTACGACTGGGCGCTGATCAGCGATCACCAGACCCAAACCAGCCAATTGGTCTTTCACCCGTCCCTTGCCGACAGTGAACAGCAGCGACTGATCGCTCTGTTCACGCAGCCGGCGGTTGATGCGTTGATCCCGTTCAAACTCAACCAGCCAATGAAAGCCGACCTCTCAGCCGACGATTACCGTCAGGCGTTCGAGCGTATTCAGCAGTACATCCAGGCCGGCGACTGCTATCAGGTCAACTTCGCCCAGCGCTTTCGCGCGTCGTGCCAGGGCGATCCATGGCTGGCTTACTGCAAGTTGCGTGAAGCCTGCCCGACACCCTTTTCCGGTTTCCAGAGTCTGGCCGACGGCGGCGCGGTGCTGAGCCTGTCGCCGGAGCGTTTCGTCAAAGTCAGCCAGCGCCAGGTCGAAACCCGCCCGATCAAAGGCACCCGCCCACGCGGCCTGACGCCAGCCGAAGACGCCGCCAACGCCGCGGAACTGCTGGCCAGCCCCAAGGATCGCGCGGAAAACCTGATGATCGTCGACCTGCTGCGCAACGATCTCGGCCGCACCTGTCGCATCGGCTCGGTGCGAGTGCCGGAGTTGTTCAGCCTGGAAAGCTATCCGAATGTGCATCATCTGGTCAGCAGCGTGACCGGGGAACTGGCAGAGGAGCGCGACGCATTGGATCTGATCGCCGGCAGCTTCCCCGGCGGCTCGATTACTGGTGCCCCGAAGATTCGTGCGATGCAGATCATCGACGAACTGGAGCCGACGCGGCGCGGCCTGTATTGCGGGTCGTTGCTGTATCTGGACGTGCGCGGCGAGATGGACAGCTCCATCGCCATTCGCAGTCTGTTGGTCAAGGATGGGCAGGTGTGCTGCTGGGGCGGCGGCGGGATCGTCGCCGATTCGGACTGGCAGGCGGAGTATCAGGAGTCGATCACCAAGGTCCGCATCCTGCTCGATACCCTGCAAAACCTCTAAAAGCATCGTCGGAACGCCGCCCGAAGCAGCCTCCTACATCGATCGTTCCCACGCGCAGCAAAGGAATGCAGCCCGGGACGCTCCGCGTCCCTATCCAAAGCCGAACGCGGAGCGTCCATTGAGGCATCCCCACGCAGAGCATGGGAACGATCACCGTGTAGGAGCGAGCCTGCTCGCGAAGACGCCCTTTCAGACGACTACAAACTCAACTCTCTATTAGAGGCTTTCAGGAATTCCTGCTTAAGGTCGGCAAATGTATGCACCGCCGGAAACTGCGGAAACTCGCGGATCACATTGTCCGGTGCATGAAACAGAATCCCGGCATCCGCTTCACCCAGCATGCTCGTGTCGTTATACGAATCCCCCGCCGCAATCACCCGATAATACAGGCTCTTGAATGCCAGCACCGACTGGCGCTTGGGATCTTTCTGACGCAACTGATAGCTGGTCACGCGCCCGGTTTCGTCAGTAATCAGACGATGGCAAAGCAGCGTCGGGAAACCCAGCTGGCGCATCAACGGCTGAGAGAACTCATAAAACGTGTCCGACAGGATCACCACCTGAAAGCGTTCGCGCAGCCAGTCGACGAACTCCACCGCGCCGTCCAGCGGCTTGAGCGTGGCGATCACTTCCTGGATGTCCGACAGTTTCAAGCCGTGCTCATCGAGAATGCGCAGACGTTGCTTCATCAGCACGTCGTAGTCGGGAATGTCCCGGGTGGTGGCCTTGAGCGAGTCGATGCCGGTTTTTTCCGCGAAAGCGATCCAGATTTCCGGTACCAGTACCCCTTCAAGATCCAGGCAAGCAATTTCCACAAGACACTCCCGTTTGTAGTGATTATCGAGTCGAGCGAGGCCGAACTCTAGCGACTCGACTGCCGACGCGCAACGCACAGCACGCCCCGAGCCCTGTTGGTTTTTGTTACCATCGGCGCCATATAGAGCGCCCAGCGCCACCGACCTGTAGGAAGCCGCCCTGATGAGCCCAACGTTCGACGTCGTGGAACTCGCCACGACCTATGCCAACAAATCCGCACAAGACATCCTCAAACTCGCCTTCGCCGAGTTCGGTGATGAGCTGTGGATATCTTTCAGCGGCGCCGAGGATGTGGTGCTGGTGGACATGGCCTGGAAGCTCAACAAGAACGTCAAAGTGTTCAGCCTCGATACCGGGCGTCTGCACCCGGAAACCTACCGTTTCATCGAGCAGGTGCGCGAGCACTACAAGATCGACATCGAAATCGTCTCGCCGGACCATGCGAAACTTGAGCCGTTCGTGAAGGAAAAAGGCCTGTTCAGTTTCTACCGCGACGGCCACGGCGAATGCTGCGGCATCCGCAAGATCGAGCCGCTGCGGCGCAAACTCGCCGGCGTCAAAGCCTGGGCCACCGGCCAGCGCCGCGACCAGAGCCCAGGCACGCGCAGTGCCGTGGCGGTGCTGGAAATCGATACCGCGTTCTCCACCCCGGAGCGCACCTTGTACAAGTTCAACCCGCTGGCGCAAATGACCAGCGAAGAAATCTGGGGCTACATCCGCATGCTGGAGCTGCCTTACAACAGCCTGCATGAACGCGGCTTTATCAGCATCGGCTGCGAACCCTGCACCCGCCCGGTCCTGCCCAACCAGCACGAGCGCGAAGGCCGTTGGTGGTGGGAAGAAGCGACGCAGAAAGAATGCGGGTTGCATGCAGGGAATATCATCAGCAAGTCCAAAGCATAGGCTTCAGCGACACTGATTTCCCTTGTAGGAGTGAGCCTGCTCGCGATAGCGGTGTGTCTGCCATGATGTTCAGGACAGACACACCGCTATCGCGAGCAGGCTCACTCCTACATTGAATCTCCTGCGAATCGAAAAATGTGTACACACGACTGTCACCATCGGTGCCATTTATGTGTGCACTTTTCTTTTCACGCCCTGAAAAGTTACATCCCCGCTCAAATCCCCTCCTTCGCGCCCTCGAACAAAATCCTCCGCCGAAAATAATTAACTGTGCAATCGGTCAGTTTTTACCGCCCGGTTTTCAGCCACTTATCGACTGTCGATAACGTTTCGAAATTAGCAACGCTGCGTATAGACCCGCAACTGGCATAGATCTCGCTTAGGTGCATACATTTTTTGTATACAAAACTGCAGAACATGAAATCACTTTCGATCCGCAAGCCTGAAGCGCCCTATCCCGTACAGGCTGCAGATGCCCCGTAACCAGTGATGTTGTCACTGTCGCGACGAAGATATGTCGAGCCCGCCGGCTCATGCACAGTCATCGCGGCCTGAACATCAGGAGCCTGCCGGAATGCGTACAAGTCTCTCCAATAACATCGCGCTGAATCTGCCCTCCTCCGCGCTTGATCAGCCGTTGCCCGACGGCGGACTGAGCGAGCCGCTGCAACTGAGCCCACGTCTGCACAACAGCGACCTGGCGCCGACCAAGGTCGAAGGACGGCGCTGGGGCAAATACAGCATCTTCGCGCTGTGGACGAATGACGTGCACAACATCGCCAACTACTCGTTCGCCATCGGTCTGTACGCGTTGGGCCTGGGTGGCTGGCAGATTCTGCTGTCGCTGGGGATCGGCGCGGCGCTGGTGTACTTCTTCATGAACCTGTCCGGTTACATGGGACAGAAAACCGGGGTGCCGTTTCCGGTGATCAGCCGGATCAGTTTCGGCATTCATGGGGCGCAGATTCCTGCGCTGATTCGTGCCGTGATCGCGATTGCATGGTTCGGCATTCAGACGTATCTGGCGTCAGTGGTATTCCGGGTGTTGCTCACAGCGGTGCATCCCGGCTTCGCCGAATACGACCACAACTCGATCCTCGGCCTGTCGAGTCTGGGCTGGGTGTGTTTCGTGGCGATCTGGCTGGTGCAACTGGCGATTCTTGCCTATGGCATGGAGATGGTGCGTCGATACGAGGCCTTTGCCGGTCCGGTGATTCTGCTGACCGTCGCCGCCCTCGCCGCATGGATGTACTTCCAGGCCAACGCGACCATCGCCTGGTCGATCCGCGAACCGCTGACCGGTGCCGAGATGTGGCGCAACATTTTTGCCGGTGGCGCATTGTGGCTGGCGATCTACGGCACTTTGATTCTGAATTTCTGCGATTTCGCCCGCTCCTCACCGTGCCGCAAGACCATCAAGGTGGGAAATTTCTGGGGCTTGCCGGTAAACATTCTGGTATTCGCTGCGATTACTGTCCTGCTCTGCGGCGCGCAATTTCAGATCAACGGGCGAATCATCGAAAGCCCGACCGAAATCATCGCCTCGATTCCCAACACGTTCTTTCTGGTACTCGGCTGCCTGGCGTTTCTGATCGTCACCGTGGCGGTGAACATCATGGCCAACTTCGTCGCGCCGGCCTTCGTGCTGAGCAACCTGGCGCCGAAGTACCTGACCTTCCGCCGCGCCGGATTGATCAGCGCGACCATCGCGGTGCTGATCCTGCCGTGGAATCTTTACAACAGCCCGCTGGTGATCGTGTATTTCCTCTCCGGTCTCGGCGCCCTGCTCGGCCCGTTGTACGGGGTGATCATGGTCGACTACTGGCTGATCCGCAAAGGCCGGATCAACGTGCCTCAGCTCTACAGCGAAGCAGCCGATGGCGCTTATTACTACAGCCGTGGCGTCAATTTCCGCGCCGTGGCGGCGTTCATTCCCGCAGCGCTGATCGCCATCGTCTTGGCGCTGGTGCCGGGTTTCCACAGCGTCTCACCGTTTTCCTGGCTGATCGGCGCCGGGATCGCCGGGATGCTTTATCTGATCATCGCCAAACGTCAGCCGCACTACGCCGACGTCAGCGGCGAGTCCATCGCGGTCGATAACGTCTGCCATTAAGCCCTTCGCGGCCCGGTTTTCGGGCCGCACTACTGCCCGCAATAAGGATTTCCCCATGCGCATTCTCGTGGTCAACGTCAACACCACCGAATCCATCACCGAAGCCATCGCCCGTTCGGCGCAGGCGGTCGCGTCACCCGGCACCGAAATCGTCGGCCTGACCCCGTACTTCGGCGCAGACTCAATCGAAGGCAACTTCGAAAGCTATCTCGCCGCCATCGCCGTGATGGACCGGGTGATGTCTTACGACCAGCCGTTCGACGCGGTGATTCAGGCTGGCTACGGCGAACACGGCCGCGAAGGTCTGCAGGAACTGCTCAACGTGCCAGTGGTGGACATCACCGATGCGGCGGCGAGTACGGCGATGTTTCTCGGCCACGCCTATTCGGTGGTAACCACGCTCGATCGCACCGTTCCGCTGATTGAGGATCGGCTGAAACTGTCCGGTCTGTGGGATCGTTGCGCGTCGGTACGGGCCAGTGGTCTGGCCGTGCTCGAGCTGGAACACGAGCCGCAACGTGCGCTGGAAGCGATTGTGCATCAAGCTGAATTGGCGGTGACCCAGGATAAGGCCGAGGTGATCTGCCTGGGTTGCGGCGGCATGGCCGGGCTCGATGAGCAGATTCGTCGGCGGACCGGTGTGCCGGTGGTCGATGGCGTGACAGCGGCGGTGACGATTGCCGAATCGCTGGTGCGCTTGCGTTTGTCGACTTCGAAAGTACGCACGTATGCAACGCCGCGGCCGAAGAACATTGTGGGCTGGCCGGGGCGGTTTGCTCGATAGCCCACGTTATCGTTCATCGCGAGCAGGCTCACTCCTACATTTGGATGCGCTCCCCCGTGGGAGCGAGCCTGCTCGCGAAAGGGGCAACTCGGTCTCAAGCCCTGCTCAAATGGCACTGAACTGCCGCGCCAACCCCCGCTCCGCAAACTGTTCAATCACAAAGTCGACAAATGCCCGGGTCTTGCCCGGCAACAATTTATGCTCGGCGTAGTAAATCGAAATATTGCCATCGTCGACAAACCAGTCCGGCAGCACCCGCTGTAACGTCCCCGCCTGCAGATACCCGACCGCAAACGGCATGCTCACCAGCGCAATGCCCAACCCTTGCATCGCCGTCGCACACGCCGCTTCGGAATCGCTCATGGTCATCCGCGCCTGCAGGGTCAACGGGCTGTGTTGTCGGTCGCGGTGGGTCAGTTGCCAGGAACGCACGCGCCCGGTTTGCGGCGAGCGAATCAGGATACCGTCGTGCTGTTTGAGGTCGTCCGGCTGAGTGATCGCCGGGTGCGCCGATAGATAGTCCTGCGACGCGACCAGCACCCGATGAGCCGGGGTCAGTTTGCGTGCGACCACGCCTTGAGGCAGTTCGAAACCACCGCCAATTGCCGCATCGAACCCCTGACCTATCAGATCGACCTGTCGATTATCGAAATGCCAGTCCGGGTTGATCGCCGGAAAGCGCCGTAAGAACTCACCAAGCAACGGCACGATATACAGGCGCCCGAACACCGTGCCCATGCTGACTTTCAACGTGCCGGCGGGCTGGCCTCCGGCGCTGGCCAGGTTGGCTACGGCGTTCTGGATCGTGGTCAGGCTGGCGCTGACTTCGCTCAAAAACAATTGCCCGGCCTCGGTCAGCGTCAGGCTGCGTGTACTACGCTGGAACAGCCGCACGCCGAGCCGCGCTTCGAGTTTCGCCACACTTTTGCCAACCGCCGCCGGAGTCAGACTCAAGCGGCGCGCGGCTTCGGCGAAGCTGCCAACCTCGGCACTGCGCACGAAGCATTCGATACTGCTGAACGTTTCCATGATCACCACTATAAACTTCTGGTTTACACAGACTATAGCAATCAGGGTCTACACGGTTGTCGATACCACGCCGATACTCGGCACCAACACCAAGGCATCCCGCCTTGAACATTTGGAGATCGAACAATGACCACTCAACACCTCAGCGGCAAAGTCGCTCTGATTCAAGGCGGTTCGCGCGGCATCGGCGCTGCCATCGTCAACCGCCTGGCCGCTGAAGGCGCTGCTGTTGCCTTCACTTACGTCAGCTCCGCCGCCAAGGCCGAAGAACTGCAAAACAGCATTACTGCCAACGGCGGCAAAGCCCTGGCGATCAAGGCTGACAGCGCCGACGCCGAAGCCATCCGCGACGCCGTCAGCGCCACCGTCGAAGCCTTTGGTCGCCTCGATATTCTGGTCAACAACGCCGGCGTGCTGGCCATTGCGCCACTGGAAGACTTCAGCCTGGAAGATTTCGACCGGACACTGGCCATCAACGTGCGCAGCGTGTTCATCGCCTCGCAGGAAGCAGCGAAGCACATGGGCGAAGGCGCGCGGATCATCAACATTGGCAGCACCAACGCCGACCGCATGCCCTTCGGCGGTGGCGGTGTGTATGCCATGAGCAAATCGGCGCTGGTCGGCCTGACCAAAGGTCTGGCCCGCGACCTCGGCCCGCGCGGCATCACCATCAACAATGTGCAGCCCGGCCCGGTCGACACCGACATGAACCCGGCGCACGGTGACTTCGCCGAAAGCCTGATCCCGCTGATGGCCGTCGGTCGTTACGGCACCGCTGCGGAAATCGCCGGTTTCGTCGCTTATCTCGCAGGACCGGAAGCCGGTTACATCACCGGTGCCAGCCTGACCATCGACGGTGGTTTCGGCGCCTGATCTTACTGAGTTGCCTGAAAGTAAAACGCCGCCGCTCCTTTTATAGAGCGGCGGCGTTTTTTATTTCAGGTTCAGGCCCATTCCGGTTCAGGCCCATTCCAGCATCGGCAAACCGAAGGCGCTTGGCGTAAAGCCTTTCAAGGTACGAAGAATGCCGTCGGCGTGTGCGTACTTTTCATCGGGCATCGCGGCATCGGGGATAGCGATGGCGGTCATCCCGGCGGCTTTCGCGGCGGTTACGCCGAACGGCGAATCCTCGAATACCAGACAATCCTGCGGCGCGACGCCCAGACGTCGGGCGGCGGTGAGGAAAATATCCGGCGCCGGTTTCGCCGCGCCGACTTCCGGATCGTCGGCGGTGACGATGAAATCGAACAGCGCGAACCAATCACGGTGCAGCGTGGTTTTCTGGCCGAACGACTGTCGCGAAGAACTGGTGCCCACGGCGATCGGAATATCGTGCGCCTTGAGATGGCGGACCAATTCCTCTGCGCCCGGCATCGCTTGCGCTTTGGGGAAACGCTCGCGCATCAGTGGCTCGCGGATCTGCAGAAACTCTTCGGCAGTGATCGGCAGGTCCAGCGCCTGCACCACGTAGTTCGCCAGATCATTGGCGCCACGGCCAATGATGTTCTGTTTGATGCTCCAGTCAAAGGTGCGCCCGTAGCGCCCGACAATCAGCGAAGTGACTTCGGTGTAGATGCCCTCCGTGTCCAGCAGCAAACCGTCCATATCGAAAATCACGGCCTTGATCGGGCCTAACGCCTTCAGCGGTGCATTCATCTCGGATCCGTTATCAATGACATCCCAGGCGGCAAAATGGCCGCTGCTCGGATCGGATTAAAGGGTTCAGCAGCATAGCGAGCCCGACAGACTTTGAGCAACGGCCAATGTCCGCGGGGCGCTGAAACACTCGCGAAAAATTAGCGAAACATCCTACAGACACTGCCTACTTACCCGACTTCTTTCTCGTTTGATCCCCCGCAAAGTCCCCGCACCTTTTTGATGTGCGCGAGCGACTGCGAATGTTTGAACCTGATCGGCTCCTGGCCCTGAACAACAGCATCGGTTTGCTGGTGGTGGCCGCGCTGAATCCCGAGCAACCGGATTTCGAAGCCCTCATCGGCGAATTCCGCCTGTGCCTGAACAACTACGACGCTTGGGCCGAGCAGTTCTGGACCGGCACCGCGCTCGATATCGAGCAGGTGTTTACCGTCGGCAACGACGTGCGCCTCAGTGCACCGATCACCTCGCGCCAGCCGCTCAGTTCATCGGTGGTCATGTGCCCGGCCGGCGGGTCGCTGACGCTGGTGCACCTGTTCGAAGCCGCGCGTTTTGTGCCGATCGGCAATACACCGGTGATGCTTGAACCGCTGCTCGGCGAAGTCGACGGCGTCCCGTCCTTCGGCGAACCGCTGCGTTACACCATCGGCCCCAGCGGCATTCTGCAAGTCACCGACTGCGAACGGGGCCAGCGTTATCGCATCACCTTCTTTCCCGATGTTTCCACTGCGCAGGTGCGGGCGCTGTATGCCTCTTATGAAGGGGTTATTGCGGAACTGGAAGGCTGGTTGCGCGGCGAATGGGCCGGGTTTCAACCGCAGTGGACGGAGTTTTCCAGCGCAGGGTTTCTTGAGCGTTACGGGCAGTTGCAACGGGCCGACTGGCGCGGTTTCGAGAACGCTTTGAACGGTGTTTGGGACGACGTCAAACAGGTCTTCGCCCTCCTCGCTGATTTGCAGCTCAACAGCGAAAAACTCCTCGAATACCTGAGCGACCTCGAACTGGAGGCGTTGCTCGCGGCTTCAAACGAGGCCATCGCCAACGCGCTGTTGATGCTCAGCGACGAGCCGCTGCTGTTCATTCATCTGGCCGCGTTTACCAGTTGGTTGAAGATGCTGCCGCCGCAGTACCTCGCCGAAGTAGTGGCCGAGGTGCGGGTCGAACTGCTGGTCAGTTTTCTGCTGATGCGCGTGGCCGGCGGTGCCGGTGTGTCGCTGCGTTCGAGCAGCAAGGTGCTGGACAAGATCAAGTCGCCACGGGCGCGGCAATGGCTGGCGGGCTCGGCGCTGCGCCTGGCGGAGTTGACGTCGACGACGCCGGAACTGAACAAGCATGCGAGCGTGTTGAAACCGCTGGTGTTGCATGCGCGTGACGTGGCGTTGAAACCGGCGCCTTCCATCCCGCTGAACATTCGTCAGGCCGATTCGGTGGTGCTGACGGTGCCGAATCCGGCGCCGCTGGCGCGGGCCAAATCTGGCGGCTCGACGCGGATGGAGCGCCATGAGCCTTACGACGACTCCCCCGACCAAGCGAAAAACCCCAACGGCGACAGCGCCGATTGCGTGCCGCACACCTGCACCAATGGTTGTCCGGTGTCGATGGTCACCGGCGAAGAGCTACTGACGCTGACCGATGCGGTGCTTGATGGTGTGCTGCCGTTCGAGTTCAGTCGTTTGTATCGATCAAGCGCGGTCGAGATCGACATTGGCCTGGGGTTTGGCTGGAGCCATTCGCTGGCGCATCGGCTGGAGTTTGAGGGTGACTTTGTTGTCTGGGTCGACCATGAAAACCGGCGTACGCGGTTTCCCTTGCCGAGTGGGACCCGGCCGGCGATTCACAACAGTTTGTCGCGTGCAGCGATTTTTCTGGGGATGAGCCGGAAGAGCTGGTTCTGGCGCTGGCCGGGGAAGCGGCGCGGTTTTATCACTTTCGCGCCGGGCGGTTGGTGGCGGTCAGTGATGCGTATGGCAATCGGCTTTCGGTGCAGCGTGATCGGGCTGATCGGGTGCATCGGCTGGATAACGGCGCCGGTCGCTCGCTGCTGTTGCGCTATGACCGCGCACAGCTGGTTGGCGTGGATTATCAGGTGTTTCGTGAGGGCGCCTGGCACACGGAGCAAACGCTGGTCAGCTACCGCTTCGACGCCTATCAAAATCTGATCGAAGCGACCAACGCGGTCGGCGACAGCGAGCGTTACGACTACGACGACGCTCATGTGATTTTGCAGCGGCAACTGGCCGGCGGCGCCAGTTTCTTCTGGGAATGGGAGCGCACGGGAAAAGCGGCGCGCTGCGTCCGGCACTGGGCCTCGTTCTCGCAGATGAACACCCGTTACGTCTGGGCGGACGACGGCAGTGTCGCGGTGCAGTACGTCGACGGCACCGAAGAAACCTACGTCCACGACGACCGCGCGCGGCTGGTGCGCAAGGTCGAGGCGGATGGCGGCGAACACCTCAAGGCCTATGATGCGGCCGGCCGCTTGATCGCCGAGCAGGACCCGCTGGGCGCCGTCACCGAATACCGCTACGACGAAGTCGGACGGCTGATCGCGCTGATTCCGCCGGACGACGCGCCAACGTCATACGAGTACCGCAACGGTTTCCTCTACAAGCGTTGCCGAGGCGATGCGGTGTGGACCTACCGGCGCAACGCCGAGGGCGATGTCACCGAAGCGGTCGACCCTGACGGCCAGGTCACCCATTACTACTACAACGTGCGCGGCCAGCTGCTGTCGATCCGCTACCCGGACAGCAGCCGCCATAAGCTGGTGTGGAATCCGCTCGGCCAATTGACCGAAGAAACCCTGCCCGACGGCGGCGTGCGGCGTTTTTCCTACGATGCATTGGGGCGGCGAACTACAAGTGCTGACGAACACGGCGCCGTTACCCGCCAGCAGTGGGATGCCGTTGGCCGACTGATCCAGACGACTTTTCCTACCGGCAGCACTCGCGCCTACAGCTACGGCGCTTACGGCCAGGTCACTGCCGAACGCGACGAGCTCGGGCGCATCACCCGTTACGAGTATGACGATGACTTGCATCTGGTCTCGCGGCGGATCAATCCCGACGGCACGCAGGTGCAGTACCGCTATGACCATGCGCAGCTGCTGCTCACCGAGATCGAAAACGAGTCCGGGGAAAAGTACCGGCTGGACTACACGCCAAGCGGATTGATCCGACAGGAGACGGGTTTTGACGGACGGCGCACGGCGTATGCCTATGACCTGAACGGGCATCTGCTGGAGAAGACCGAGTTTGGTGATGATGGCTCATGTTTGCTGACTGCTTATGAGCGCGATGCGGCCGGACGCTTGTTGGTCAAGACCCTTCCCGATGGTGTGAAGGTTGAATATGCCTACGACCGCCTCGGCCGTCTGATCGCCGTCGATGACGGCCACAACCACCCGCTGGCCTTCGAATATGACCGCCAGGATCGGCTGATCACCGAGCATCAGGGCTGGGGCACCTTGCGTTACGCCTACGACGCCTGCGGTCAGCTCAAACGCCTGCGCCTGCCGGACAACAGCAAACTCGACTATCACTACGCCAAGGGCGGCGCGCTGACCGCGATCGACCTCAACGGCACACCACTGACCCGCCACGTCTACCAGTTCGGCCGCGAAGTGCAGCGCCAGCAAGGCCTGCTGCTCAGCGAATATGCCTACGACGAACAGGGAAGATTGCTCGCCCACGCCGTAGGCCATCAGCGCGATTCGCTCTACCGCCGCGATTATGCCTACAGCGCCAACGGCAATCTCGCCCACATCGCCGACAGCCGCCACGGCCAACGCACCTACGGCTACGACGCCCTCGACCGGTTGATCCGCGTCCGCCACTCACGCGACGAACTGCCGGAATCCTTCGCCCACGACCCGGCCGGCAACCTGCTGATGCAGGACCGCCCCGGCCCGTGCCGGATTCAGGGCAACCGCCTGCTGATGCAGGGCGACCGCCATTACGACTACGACGCCTTCGGCAACCTGATCCGCGAACGCCGCGGCAAAGCGCAAACACTCGTCACCGAATACCGCTACGACAGCCAGCACCGCCTGATCAGCCTGACCCGCCCCGACGGCCAGACCGCCACTTACCAATACGACGCCTTCGGCCGGCGCATCCGCAAAACCGTCGACGGCCAGACCACCGAGTTCTTCTGGCAAGGCGACCAAGTCGTCGCCGAAAGCAGCGAAAACGAATACCGCAGCTACGTCTACGAACCCGGCACCTTCCGCCCACTCGCGTTGCTCGATGGCAAAGGCCCGAAAAAAGCCTGCCCGTTCTACTACCAACTCGACCACCTCGGCACGCCGCAAGAACTCACCGATTACGGCGGCGACATCGTCTGGTCCGCGCAATACGACGCCTACGGCAAAACCGCCGCGCTGACCCTCGCCGGCGACGATTACCTGAACCAGCCGCTGCGTTTTCAGGGGCAGTATTTCGATGACGAAAGCGGATTGCATTACAACCGGCACCGGTATTACGACCCGCGGCTGGGGCGGTATCTGACGCCGGACCCGGTGAAGCTGGCCGGTGGGTTGAATCAGTACCAGTACGTGCCGAATCCGACGGGGTGGGTGGATCCGTTGGGGTTGAGTTCCAACTGCCCGCCGCCGGGGAAGCCGGGTTGTGAGGTGCCGGGTGGGACTGGTGGGGCTAAGGTTGATGAAGGTGAGCCGAAGACCCCAGTACCTAGGTCTTCGCCTCGGAATTTCGGTAGCGAAGAAAAGCTCAATGGGCATTTTCAAAAACATGGTTCAGAGTTCAATGCCATTAGCAAAGAAGAATACTTAACCATCGCTAGGGAAGTGATAGATTCAGGCACACGCGTTGAGTACGCATATAAGGGTGAAATTCGCTCAGGTTATCTGAAGCTCATGGGAAACAATCGCAAGGGAGAGGCAAAATTTGCTTTTGTAGGCACAAATCAAGAAAACGAAATCACAACCCTACATGCTAAAAGCGGAAAAGACTTCTGGCGGACGGTGAACGGCAACGTAAAAGATAAAACAGTGAGGCAGGCTGATGATTAATAAGTACCCAGTTCAGATCATTGAGATCGACCCAATCATCGAAGAACTCGTCGTACTCGAGGTGAACGGAACGATTCTAAGATGTTTCGTAAGCCACTGCCCATCTGCAATTGAGGCGGGCGAGACGTATGAAGTCGAATTTGACATGGTGTTACCGAATGAATTGCGCATTTCAAAAATACAAAATGAAAACTTATACGTCGAAATGCTTGAAAATAGTTTTTCGTGTGAAATATATGGATATTTGGACGGAGACACATTCAAGTCTGTCGTCGAGTTCCCTGATCAAGGTATCCACTTCGAATACCCTCATCTGAACGGCCATTTCGTGAAAATCAACGCAGAGCGGATTGATGTTTCTTTTTTAACTAGCTAATTTTTTTCATACAGGGCCTGAGCATACAGGCCCTCCTGTATGACACATATCGTCTTATTCGATTATATGAAAATCCTATTACTGCTCATCCCCATCCTCCTCATACTCCATATCCGCCTCATCTGAATCATTCAACGGCACAGTCGCATCCTCCATCAACGACCCCGGATCCTCATTCCCCGGATCATTGATAAACGGCTGTCCATTCGGGCCCTTCTCTTCTTTGCCTTCAGTTTCAGGAGTCATGGCGAACCTCTTGATCGCGTGGATGTATGACGTTCGAAAAGCCCCGCCACCAATCGTTCCTCTTTCCAACTGCCAGACACGAAAAACCCGGCGCCGGGCCGGGTTTCCGTTGATCAATCAGCGGTGTTTATTTTTGTGTTTGTTCTTGTGCTTGTGGCCGCCGGAATGAGATCCACCGTCGTCGCCAAGATTGTTACCCACCGCACCGCCCGCTGCGCCGCCTAGACCGGCGCCAATAGCTGACCCGGTGGAGCCGCCGAGGCTGTTGCCGACGACCGAGCCGCCTGCTGCGCCAAGACCGCCACCAATGGCGGCTTCGGTGCGATTGCGTTTGTCCGCGCCGACGGCACTGCCGGCCGCACCGCCAACACCCGCGCCGACCGCTGCGCCCGTGCTGCCGCCGAGTTGTCCGCCAACCACATTACCCAGCACACCGCCGAGACCACCGCCCACGGCAGCGCTGCCGTCTCCGGCAGCCATCGCGCCCTGCGCCACGAACAAACCGAAAAACAGTGCAGATAATGACAATCGCATTTGAACCTCGCAGTTCCCGAATCGGGACAGTCCGCCCAAGCCGGGCGTATGCAGATTGGAGATGATTTCTGGCGAAACGTTCAGCCATGAAAAAGCCCGACATCAAGTCGGGCTTTTTCTGACCAGCGATCAGGCTCAGTGGCGCTTGTGACCTTTGCCCAGGTTGCTACCCACCGCGCCGCCGGCCGCACCACCCAGACCTGCGCCAATGGTGGCGCCAGTCTTGCCGCCCAGGCTATTGCCGATCACCGAACCACCGGCTGCGCCGACACCGCCGCCGATCGCCGCTTTGGTGCGACTGCCCTTGCGTGCGGCGACTGCGCTGCCCGCTGCGCCCGCGACGCCAGCGCCAATGGCTGCACCCGTGCTGCCGCCCATTTTCTGACCGACCACGTTACCCAGCGCGCCACCCAGGCCGCCGCCCAGCGCAGCGGTGCCGTCGCCGGCAGCCATTGCACCTTGAGCAACCAGTAGGCCAAGAACCAGAGCAGGCAGTGTTAAACGCATGACGAAAACCTCAAATAAACGGGATGAACAAGAAGGGCCGGGATTTAATGCGCTTGGCGCGGGAAAGTCCAGACGCACGCGACAGCGTCGTTTGGACCGCAATCAGAGAAAAGGTTTTATGCCAGACAAAAAAAAGCCCGCTGGGGAGACGGGCTGGAGACTTGCTTTCTAACGGATGGCTTCACCCTACGTTGACCAACGTGAAAAGTTTGTGAAAAAAACCCGACATTAATGTCAACGCCGTGGCCACGTTCCTGCGCTCGTAAAAAACCCCGTTCGATGACGGGGTTGCGGGATGAAATCACTTTCTGGTCCTTGCCGTGACCTTGGGCAGGAATTTCGCTTTCGGCCCTTTCGGGGCCATGGATTTGATTTTGCCGTTGCTCACCGGATCTTCGCCAAAACCCGACTGATACTCCGACTGACCGCAGCGCACACAGTTGTTGAATGAAAACTCAGCGCCATCATCTTCGACATACGGACCTGTCATAGCCTCTCCCCTGCATAACCGGGTCGACACCGGCAAAACAGTTTTGCCTGCAAAAATATCGCCCCTCAGCGCTTTTGAGACTAGCTGGTCACGACTGGACTTGCCGTCCAACCATGCTGATCACCGACGAATGGATCAAGCGTCGTAACACGGTGATCAACCCCTAAAGATTTTCTTTGAACAGCCGTTGCCCTTGTTCCTACAAATGAATCTCAAGGAGAGATCATGCAGATCAACGGATTCCCGAACATGCCAGTCGTAAAACTCACGGACGAGCAGATCGCAGCCGGCAAAGCCGGTGCGGAAAAACTCAAGGAAAAGATCGCCTCGGGCGAGATCACCATCAAATACCCGGACAAACCGCTTCTGCAGCCAGGCGTCATCTATCACCCCCGCGAACCAGCACCATCAACCCAGCCTGACGGAACACCGCCCCTTGTCGCCATCGACACACCGCTGACCTATGACTCAAGAGGCACGGTGATTCTCAAGCCTCAAGGCTGATTGACGCGGCAACGCCCATTCTTTGTGCGGATGGGCGTTGCTCTGACGGCGATGATCAGCGCAGCTTCACTGCCGTACCGGTCACGAAAACCACCACCATGCCCCCTTGCCTGCCGGCATGCTGATCTCAAAATCCACGCCGACCACGGCGTCAGCCTGCAGAGCCCGCGCACGATCCTTGAGTTCGTCGGTTGCCTGAACGCGAGCTTCTTTTAACGCACGCTCCAAGGTTTGCGATCGCCCGCCAAAGAAGTCGCGCATGCCCGCAAACATATCGCGGATAACGTTGACGCCTTGTACAGACTCGGCGCTGACAATGTCCAGGTACGCGGTGATCTGCCGCCCCTCGACGGAATGAGTGGTGGAAATGATCATGAAAAAAGTCCTTTTATTGCAAAAGTGAAGGCCGCGATTGTAAGGCCGATCCACTCGATTGAAGCAATGCGACGCCAAACCGTAATCCTTGTTGCCTCAATTGCATTTAACCACCCACAACTGATCGATCCTCGTCGTGAAACTCGAACTCATCATCTCCCGCCGCATCCCCCAGGCCGGATCCGCTGGCACGCTTGCCGCGCGCAGCGTCCCGCTGCCCCAGCGCTGATTGATCCGATCCAGAACGCCCATCACTTTCTCCGCCGCCTGCGGTTGTGCCTGAGCAAACAGATCCTGGGTAAATTCCCCGGGCTGGCGCAGATCCATCAACAACACCTCAGCCTTGCTGTACTTGAAGCCCGGCCTGAACAACCGGTCAATCGCCTCGCTCGCCGCCTTGCACAGCAAGCGCACGTCGTTCGTCGGGTAAGGCAGCTCAATCAGCGCGCCATTGGCGTACTTGGCCTCCTCCGGATTGAACATGCCGGTGCGGATGCTCACGCGGATCTTCTTGCATAACGAGTTCTGCGCACGCAGCTTTTCTGCCGCGCGATGCACATAGGTCGCCACCGCTTCCTTGATTGGTTCGATTGTGGTCAGGCGGTTGCCGAACATGCGGCTACTGCAGATTTCCTGCTTCGGCGGCTCTGTTTCCGACAGCTCCAGACACGATGTCCCACAGAGTTCGCGCGCAGTCTTCTCGATCACCACGCTGAACTTGCGCCGCAATGTCCACGGATCAGCCTTCGCCAGGTCCATCGCGCTTCTTATCTGCATGCTTTCGAGATGAGCCTTCATCCGCCGGCCAACGCCCCACACGTCACCCACGTCGGTGTTGCGCAGCACCCAGTCACGTTTGACCGGGTCGCAAATATCGACAACGCCGCCGGTGTGCGCCTGTAAGCGTTTTGCCGTGTGGTTGGCGAGTTTGGCCAGCGTCTTCGTCGGCGCGATGCCGACGCCGACCGGGATACCGGTGCGTTTGTAAACGGCAGAACGAATGGTCCTGCCAAATACCGTCAGATCACCAGGAATGCCACTGAGATCGGCGAACGCTTCATCGATGCTGTACACCTCGACGGCGGGCACCATGGACTCGATGATCGTCATCACCCGTTCGCTCATGTCGCCATACAACGCGTAGTTACTGCTGAACACCTGGATGCCGTGCCGGCGCAGATCATCGCGAATCTGAAAGTACGGCGCGCCCATTTTCACAAAAGGTTTGGCGTCGTAACTGCGCGCGATAACGCAGCCGTCGTTATTGCTCAGCACCACGATCGGCGTCTTCGCCAGATCAGGCCGGAATACCCGCTCACAACTTGCGTAGAAGCTGTTGCAATCGATCAGCGCAAAAACCTGGTCACGATTTGCCATGGTCGCGCACGCTGTAAGTCACCACGCCCCAGATAACCAGCTCGTCGCCCTCCATCACGTAGCGCGGCGGGTATTTGCTGTTGGCGGACAACAGAATGATGGTGTTATCGCGCATGTGCAGACGCTTGCAAATCGGCTCGGAGTTGAGCCCGGCGATAACGATATCGCCATGCTCTGCCGTGCGGCTGCGATCGACAATCACCAGATCGCCGCAAAATATCCCGGCATCGCGCATGCTTTCCCCTTCGATCTTCGCCAGATAAACGTGCGGCGCACGAATCTCGAAAACCTCATCAAGGGAAATGTGCTTTTCGATGTGATCGGCCGCCGGCGAAGGAAAACCCGCAGGAATCTGAAACGAATACAGCGGAAGCTTTTCGCCGGCGTCGGCAAGGGAACCAAGGAGGGTGACGCTCATGGGACGAACCTGATAGTGAGTTTACTGTATGCACATACAGTAAACGCGTGAGGCTTCAGTCGGTCAATGAGGTGGGTAGGAGATTTCGACGGGTGACACTGATTTGTACAACTTTAAGTGAACAACTTTTTTTAAACGCCAAAAACCACAAACCCCCGACTTTCTCTAGGAAAATCAGGGGTTTGTGTTTACTGAATATGGCGGTGAAGGAGAGATTCGAACTCTCGATACAGTTTCCTGTATACACACTTTCCAGGCGTGCTCCTTAAGCCACTCGGACACTTCACCGTATCTCTTCAAACATGTTCTGTCTGTCGAGGCGCGCTAATGTAGTCGAAAGCTTTTGCGATGGCAAATTTTTTTTCAGAATTTTCATGCGGTTAAGCGAGAAACGATTTTCTGCATCGACCCGCGATGCCAAACCGGCCAATCTCCGGTGGGCAGGCGCTTCCTTATAGAAGCAAACGCCTCGTTACGCAGGAAGAGCCGGGAAACGGTGACTGGCGGGTCAGTCACGGCGCTTTACCTGGCCTGCGGCGGTGGGTAACGTCTGCCCATCTTTCTAATAAGGAATAGCGTCATGAGTGAGCTGATTGCCTACCACCTCGAAGACGGTATCGCGACCCTGACCCTGAACAATGGCAAGGTCAATGCCATTTCGCCGGATGTGATTGCGGCATTCAATGCGGCGCTGGATCAAGCGGTGGCTGATCGTGCCGTGGTGATCATCACCGGGCAGCCGGGGATTTTGTCGGGTGGTTACGATTTGAAGGTCATGACCGCCGGCCCTAAGGAAGCAGTGTCGCTGGTGACGGCCGGTTCGACATTGGCGCGTCGCCTGCTCGCTCACCCGTTCCCGGTCATCGTCGCTTGCCCAGGGCACGCGGTGGCGAAAGGCGCGTTCATTCTGTTGTCGGCCGATTACCGGATTGGCGTTGACGGGCCGTTCAGCATCGGCCTGAACGAAGTGCAGATCGGCATGACCATGCACCACGCGGGTATCGAGCTGGCGCGGGATCGTCTGCGTCGCTCGGCGTTCCATCGCTCGGTGATCAACGGCGAGATGTTCGATCCGCAAAACGCGGTCGACGCCGGTTTCCTCGACAAGGTGGTCTCGGCCGAGGAGTTGCAAGCGGCCGCCCTCGCCGCTGCGCGTCAGTTGAAGAAGATCAACATGACGGCGCACAAGAACACCAAGCTGAAGGTACGCAAGGCGCTGCTGGAAACTCTCGATAACGCCATCGCGTTGGATCAGCAGCATCTGGGCTGACCTTTGGCGAATGCAGAGCACCAGAAAAGCCCGACCGTCGTGTCGGGCTTTTTCTTACGCCCGTTGTTGAACATTCGCGGGTGGCTCTAGGACGCGCCTGACAGCCCCCACTGAAACATGCGCTTAAACATCGCCTATCTGCGCCCTCTATGGCGGCAATTGCCGAAAACAGTGCACATCCGTACACTGCGCCACCTTTTGTCCCGATGGGCCTGAAAATGCTGTTCGTGTTTCGTATGTTGTTGATGGGCCTGCACTTTATTCTGGCCGGTGTGCTTGGCGTGATTCTTGGGCTTTGCCGTCCGTTCAATCCCGACAACAGTCGCCTCTGTGCCCGCCTCTACGCACTGCCGGCAATGTGCATTTTGCGCCTGCGGGTGAAGTCCGAGGTCAGCGGCCTGATGAACAAGCCCGACAGCTGCGTGATCATCGCCAACCATCAGTCCAACTATGATCTGTTCGTGTTCGGCAACGTCGTGCCACGGCGTACCGTGTGCATCGGCAAGAAGAGCCTGAAGTGGGTGCCGCTGTTCGGGCAGTTGTTCTGGCTGGCCGGCAATGTGTTGATCGACCGTGGCAACGCGCACAAGGCGCGCCAGTCGATGCTCACCACCACCCACACCTTGCAGAACGAAGACACCTCGATCTGGGTATTCCCGGAAGGGACGCGCAATCTGGGTGAAGAACTGCTGCCATTCAAGAAAGGCGCGTTCCAGATGGCCATTGCAGCGGGCGTGCCGATCGTTCCGGTGTGCGTCAGCAGTTACGTTAAACAGATGCGCCTCGATCGCTGGCGCAGCGGCGACATTCTCATACGATCGCTGCCGGCGATTCCTACCGCCGGCCTGACCATGGACGACATGCCCATGCTCATCAACCAGTGCCGCGAACAGATGCGCGAGTGCATCGCATCGATGGATCGGCAGTTGCAAGCCGCGTGAAACGAAACCCGCCCTGTGCGGGTTTTCTTTTGCCGGCTGAACTGTGCAGATTTCACTGACTCTCAAGCAGCGACACGGCTAAGCTGATGCCGTGAATCCCTGCCACCAGCCAAGAAGAAGTGAATCACCACCATGGGTCGAGTTGTTGCTGCTGCGGTGTACAGCGAAGGCAAGAAAGTTAGCGATATTTCCATCGACGAAGGCGCGGCCTGGGCGGCAAAGCCCGGGCATTTTGTGTGGATCGGCCTTGAAGAACCGGACGCTCAGGAACTGTTCAATTTGCAACGCCAGTTCAACCTGCACGAACTGGCCATCGAAGACGCCCTGGAAAAACACAGCCGGCCGAAACTGGAAACCTTCGGTGACGCTTTGTTTATCGTCACCTACTCGCCGGTGCGTGAAAACGGCGTTCTGCAATTCATCGAGACGCATATCTTCGCCGGCAAGGGCTACATCATCACCGCCCGCAACGGCCATTCGGCGTCCTACGCGCACGTTCGGCAACGCTGCGAGGCACGCCCGCTGCTGCTGGAGCACGGCGAAGATTTCGTGCTGTATGCCTTGCTCGATTTTGTCATCGAAAACTACCAGCCCGTGGGCGAAGCGATTCATGCCGAGATTGATGAGCTGGAGCGCAACGTCCTGTGTAGCGCGTTGAACGAGCGTGACATTCAAAAACTGCATGGCTTGCGCCGTGATGTCGTGCGCCTGCGCCGCTACGCAGCGCCGATGGTGGAAATTGGCGAGGAGCTGCAAAAGCTCAGCTTCCCGTTTATCGACAAGAACATGCGCCCGTACTTTCGCGACGTGCAGATCCACGTCACGCGGCAGATGGAAGACCTGAGCACGCTGGCCGACATCGCCAGCCAGACCATCGAAATTGGCGTGTTGCTAGAGGCGTCACGGCAGAGTGTGGTGCAGCGCAAGTTTGCCGCGTGGGCTGCGATTCTCGCATTCCCGACGGCAGTGGCGGGGATTTACGGGATGAACTTCGAGAACATGCCGGAGTTGACCTGGCACTACGGCTATTTTGCGGTGCTGGGGTTTATTACGGTGGGGTGTGTGGGGTTGTGGACGAGTTTCAAGCGGTCTGGGTGGTTGTAAAGGGAACCGGGTTGTCCGGGCGATTCGCGAGCAAGCTCGCTCTCCACATTGATCGGTGTCAAAGGTGGGAGCGAGCCTGTTCGCGAAGCTTTTCAGCTTTGAACGGTTTGCGGCTTGTGCGCGACGAAACGCATCATCCATTCGGCGACTGTCGCGCCATGATGCTCTTGCTCCAGGCTGGCCACGCCTTTGCTGTAGATCTGTGAACCCAGCGCCTCCTGCCGCAGATCCAGCAGTGCTCGCGAAAAGTCGTGAATGAATTCCGGGTGCCCCTGGAAGCACAGCACTTGGTCGTTGATGTGGTACGCGGCGAACGGGCAGAAATCGCTGGAGGCGATCACCGTGGCGTTTTCCGGTAGCGCAGTGACCTGATCCTGATGGCTGATCAGCAAGGTCAGTTCTTCGCGCACCGGGTTCATCCACGGTGCCTTGGCCGCCAGTTTGTAATTGTGCGTGCCAACGCCCCAGCCTTGGGTGGCGCGCTCGCTCTTGCCGCCCAGCAAAAGCGCCAGCAGCTGATGGCCGAAGCACACGCCCAGCAGCTTGTCACCGCGCTCGTAGCGGTTCAGCAGGTAAGTCTTGAGAGTTTGAATCCATGGATCGGTGCCGAACGAATCGGCCTTGCTGCCTGTGATCAGGTACGCATCGAAACTCAGCTCATCGCTCGGGTATTGGCCTTCCATCACGTTGTAGACAGTGAACTCGGCGGCAATGGGTTGCTGCGAGAACAGGCGCTGAAACATCTGCCCGTAACCCTGATATTGGTCGACCAGTTCCGGACGCAGGTTGTCGGTTTCCAGAATGCAGATGCGTAGCGCACAAAAAAATACCTGACACGTGATGGGAATATTGCACACCCCAGAGCCTGCCCTGAAACACCCGACCAAGGCAAGCCCCGACATGCTCCCGTGTCTAGAACCTTTCGCCTTTTGCCGCTTTGTCCAGCAACAACGCCGGCGGCGCAAACCGCTCGCCATATTGCTCGGCCAGGTACTGCGCTCGGGCGACGAAATCCTTCACGCCATATTGATTGATGAACTGCAGCGCGCCGCCGGTCCACGCGGCGAAACCGATACCGAAAATCGAGCCTATGTTGGCGTCTGCCGTCGAGGTCAACACGCCCTCCTCCACACAGCGCACGGTTTCCAGAGCTTGCACGAAGAGCAGCCGATCACGCACATCCTTGGCTGGAATCTGCCCGTCGGCGTTCTCGAAACGCGCCTTCAACTCTGGCCACAAATGCTTCTGCGCACCGGCCGGGTATTCGTAGAAGCCGCCGCCGGCCGCTTTGCCCGCTCGCTTGTATTCATTGAGCAGCAAGTCGATCACGGCGAAGGCAGGATGCTCGGTCAGCGGTTTCCCTTCAGCCCGTAGGTCCTTGGCGGTTTGCTGGCGGATATGGCTCATCAGGCTGAGGGAAACTTCGTCGGAGATTGCCAGAGGCCCGACCGGCATGCCGGCCTTGCGCGCCTCGGTCTCGATCATCGGCGCGCTGACGCCCTCGCCGAGCATGGCGATGCCTTCGTTGGTAAAGGTGCCGAATACCCGCGAGGTGAAGAAGCCGCGACTGTCGTTGACCACGATCGGGGTTTTCTTGATCTGCAGGACGAAATCGAAACCACGCGCCAGGGTTTCATCACTGGTGTGTGCGCCTTTGATGATTTCCACCAGCGGCATTTTTTCCACCGGGCTGAAAAAATGCAGGCCGATGAATTTGCCCGGATCAGGCACAGCAGCGGCCAGACCGGTAATGGGCAGTGTTGAGGTATTGGAAGCGATCACCGCTTCCTGCCCCACGACACGCTGTGCCGCCGCAGAAACCCGGGCCTTGAGCTCGCGATCTTCAAACACCGCTTCAATGATCAGGTCGCAACCGGCCAGATCGGCATCATTGTCAGTGGTCCGAATCCGCGCCAGTATTGCCTCGCGCTTTGCCGCGTCCATGTGGCCACGGGCAACTTTCTTGTCGAGCAACGCCGCCGAATGGGCCTTGCCCTTCTCGGCGGCGGCGAGATTGATGTCCTTGAGGACCACGTCGATGCCCGCCGACGCGCTGACGAAAGCGATGCCGGCGCCCATCATCCCCGCGCCAAGCACGCCGACTTTCTGCGTTTTGTAAGGGGCGACACTCTGAGGCCGCGAACCGCCGGCGTTGATTTCATTGAGCTGAAACCAGAACGTGCCGATCAGGTTTTTCGAGATCTGCCCAGTGGTCAGTTCGGTGAAATAACGGGTTTCGATCAAATGCGCAGTATCGAAATCGACCTGCGCGCCCTCCACCGCCGCGCAGAGAATCTTCTCCGGCGCAGGCAACGTGCCTTGGGTTTTCGCGCGCAGAATTGACGGCGCAATCGCCAGCATCTGCGCGACTTTCGGGTTCGACGGCGTACCGCCAGGAATCTGGTAACCCTTCACATCCCAACGCTGCACCGCCGTCGGGTTGGCGACGATCCAGGCGCGAGCCTTGGCCAGCAAATCGTCTCGATCCGCCGCCAGCTCGTCGATCAAACCCGCCTGCAGCGCTTGCTGCGGACGGACTTTCTTGCCTTCGAGCAAATATGGCAGGGCTTTTTCGATGCCGAGCATGCGTACCATGCGCACCACGCCGCCGCCACCTGGCAACAGGCCGAGGGTCACTTCCGGCAGACCAAGCTGCACCGAAGCATCGTCGAGCGCCACCCGGTGGTGGCAGGCCAGACATATCTCCCAACCGCCGCCCAGCGCCGCACCATTGATCGCGGCGACCACCGGTTTGCCGAGGGTTTCCAGGGTGCGCAATTGCCCTTTGAGGGTTAGCACCATGTCGTAAAAAGCTTTGGCTTCGGGCTTGCCGACCTTGATCAGTTCGTTGAGATCGCCGCCGGCGAAGAAGGTTTTCTTCGCCGAGGTAATGATCACCCCGGCAATCTGGTCTTTTTCCGCGACCAGCCGGGCGACGCAGGCGGCCATGGCCTCGCGGTACACGGCGCTCATGGTGTTGGCGCTCTGGCCCGGCAGGTCGATGGTCAGCACGACGATGCCGTCCGGGCCTGCTTCGTAACGAATGGCTTGGTTCATGACACGGTTCCTTGAATGCGGGGCTCAGAGGCGTTCGATGATGGTGGCAATGCCCATGCCGCCGCCGACACACAGCGTCGCCAGGCCGTAGCGCAAGCGCCGCGCCTCCAGCTCATCGAGCAACGTGCCGAGAATGGCGCAGCCAGTGGCACCGAGCGGATGGCCCATGGCGATCGAGCCGCCGTTGACGTTGACCTTGTGCGGATCGACGGCCATGTCCTTGATGAATTTGAGCACCACCGAGGCAAACGCTTCGTTGACCTCGAACAAGTCAATGTCTTCCACGCGCAGCCCGGCCTTGGCCAGTGCCTTGCGGGTGGCCGGTGCCGGGCCGGTGAGCATGATGGTCGGGTCGGTACTGGTCACCGCCGTGGCGACGATGCGCGCGCGGGGTTGCAGGCCCAGCGCTTTGCCCTTGGCTTCGGAGCCGATCAGCATCAGCGCGGCACCGTCAACGATCCCGGAACTGTTGCCCGGCGTATGCACATGATCGATCCGCTCGACATGGCTGTACACCCGCAGCGCGGTGGCGTCGAAACCCATCTGGCCGATCATTTCGAAACTCGGCTTGAGTTTGCCGAGACCTTCAAGCGTCGATTCGGCGCGAATGAACTCATCGTGGTCGAGCAGGATAATGCCGTTCTGGTCCTGCACCGGCACCAGTGATTTGTTGAACGAGCCATCGGCCCGGGCCCGCGCGGCTTTTTGTTGGGAGTGCAGCGCGTAGGCATCGACGTCGTGGCGGCTGAAACCCTCAATTGTCGCGATCAGGTCCGCGCCGACGCCTTGCGGAGTGAAATGGCTGTGCAGGTTGGTTTGCGGGTCCAGCGCCCAAGCGCCGCCATCGCTGCCCATCGGCACGCGCGACATGGATTCGACGCCACCGACCACCACTAATTCTTCGAAACCCGAACGCACTTTCATCGCGCCAAGATTGACCGCTTCCAGACCCGAAGCGCAGAAACGATTGATTTGCAGCCCCGCCACGCTGACGTCCCAATCGGCGACCTGCACCGCGGTTTTGCCGATGTCAGCGCCTTGATCACCGACCGGCGTGACGCAGCCAAGCACTACATCATCCACCTGGCTGGTATCCAGCGCGGTGCGTTGCTGCAATGCGGTCAACAGTCCGGCGACCAGATTCACCGGTTTGACACTGTGCAAAGCGCCGTCGGCCTTGCCCCTGCCGCGGGGCGTGCGTAACGCATCGAATATCAGAGCTTCGGTCATGGCGTCCTCGAACCTGGGCGATCAGTGAAGGGGTGTGGCCTCACTCTCGACCGCAGCGCCCGAGGATTCAATGACCACAGCGCTCAAAGCGCTTGACGCACATGCTCAGACGGACGGTCATCGGCCATCAGGTGAACCGGTTCAGGTCGGCGAGTTGTCTAGCCAGCGGCCAACCAAGAAGCTGGCAATACGCCTCATAGCGTTTTAATCGCGGATCGCAGCAAGGACATATGAAATGGATCTAAGGCACGGTCCGCGTGGGCCCTAATGTAGAAGATGTACGTCATGGTCGTCGGGTTTTGCCGAGGCCGGCGTTCTTCAACAGGAAGTGCAACGCGTGCCGTCATGGATATGCAGGCAGGCATCAGGAAATAACAAAAAGGCGGTCAAGCCATGTTCAAACAACCCAAAGTACGTCAAGCAGGGCTCATTCTTTTTGCCACGACGCTGTTGTTGATTTTGCCGAATCTGACCAAGGTCATCGGCTGAATCAAGCGGCAGGTGCAAACAATCGCCAGCGAATAGATGACTGGCCCGCTATCCGGGCCAGCGTGGCTGTGCCAATCTTTGCGCCTTTCCACGACAGGGATGGCGTTCAATTGAAAGCGCTCATTGTGTTCGGGGCGATGCTGCTCAGCATGCCCTTGTCAGCCGCTCAGCTTGATTTGCAGTTGGGCGCAACCGCTCGCACCTGGCAGACCGAGGAATTGCTCAGGCATCCTCAAGTGCAAACCCTGACGATCAAAAACGATGTGTCCTACAAAAGGGACATGACCTATCGTGTCGTGCCGATGGCCGCGTTGCTGACCGGCATCCAGCCGCAAGATCACCTGCAAGCGGTGGCGCTGGACGGCTTTGCCGCAGAGTTGGCTGCGGCGCCGTTGCTCAACCGTGACGGCGCGCGAGCGTGGCTGGCCATCGAAGACCCGGCGCAGCCCTGGCCACCGCTGGCGGCAGGCAAACACAGCGCCGGGCCGTTCTATCTGGTCTGGAGCGATCCGCAGAAAGGTCACATCAGTCCCGAACAATGGCCGTTCGAAGTGGCGAGCATCAAGCGCATGGCGCCCGTCGCCGAGCGCTTCCCTGCCCTGCTGCCGGACCCGGCGTTGAAGGCAGATGACCCGGTGAATCAGGGTTTCGCGCTGTTTCAGAAAAACTGCCTGGCCTGTCACCGCTTGAACGGCGCGGGGATGCGCAATTCGGGCCGGATCTGAATATCCCGTACAACCCGACCGAGTATTTCGGCGCGGACTTCCTCAAGCGCTACATTCGCGATCCGCAGAGCTTGCGCCAGTGGCCGCAGGCGAAGATGCCGGGGTTCTCTGCAGAGGTGTTGCCGGATGGGGAGCTGGAAATGCTGGTGGGGTATCTAAGGCACATGGCCGGACGCAAGGTTAAGCCCTGACGCCATTCCCTGCAGGAGTGAGCCTGCTCGCGATAGCGGTGGGTCAGTCAGCATTAATGTGTCTGACCTATCGCTATCGCGAGCAGGCTCACTCCTACAGGGGGTCGCGTGTGTCAGTTATTGTTGTTGCACGGAAATGACCGGCGTCGGCGACACCAGCACCTTCGCATGCATCTGCTCACACCCGCCGCCACGGCGCATGCCGCGTACCGGGCAGGCATCCAGGTAATCCAGACCTACCGCCAGCTTCAGATGCCGCTCCGGCCGCGCCAGTTGATTGGTCACGTCGAAGCTGTACCAGGCGTCATCCAGCCAGGCTTCCGCCCAGGCGTGACTGGCCAGATGCTCACAATCCTCGCTGTACAAATAGCCCGATACGTAGCGTGACGGAACCCCCAGGCTGCGGGCGCAGGCCAGAAACGCGTGGGTATGGTCCTGGCACACACCAGCGCGCCCGGCAAATGCTTCGGCGGCGCTGGTATCGACTTCGGTAGAGCCCGGCGTGTAGGTCATGTACTGATTCAAGCCGTGCATCAAATCGATCAACGCCGTGCGATCACGACGCTGCTTGCAGGATTTTTCCGCGAACGCGCGCAGCGCCTCGTCCGCCTCGGTCAGTCGGGTAAAACGCAGGAATGGCAGCGCCGACTGGCTCTCATGCTCGGCCTCGCGCAGCTCATCGATATCGACCTGCCCGCGCGCGCCGATGATGATCGCTTCGTGGGGCTCATCCATGGTCAGCACATGCAGGATATTGCCGAACGGATCGAGTTGCGCGCGCACCGGGCGCGGCAAGTCGAGTTGCCAGCTCAGCACATGTTGACGCTCGCTGTCGTGAGGTGTCAGGCGCAGGTACTGGATGCTCGCGCGCACCTGATCTTCGTAGTGATAGGTGGTCTCGTGGCTAATGGAGAGTCTCATGCAGCCTCCAGGTAGGAACTGTGAATGGCGTTGCCCAACTGGCGCACCAAGGGAATGAATTCGGTCAGCCAAGCGTGCAGGCCTTCCTCGAGGATTTCGTTGATGCCGGTGTAGCGCAGGCGCGCGTCCATTTCCGCGGCCAGACGTTGCGCCGGTCGCCCGTTGGCACCGGGCAGTTGCGCGAGGATCTGGTCGATCTCTTCGGTGCAGGCACGCAGCGAACGCGGCACATCAGCGCGCAACAGCAGCAGTTCGGCGACATGTCGGGCGCCGGGAGCATCGCGGTAGATTTCGGTGTAGGCCTCGAAGGATGACAATGCGCGCAGCAAGGCACTCCACTGGTAATACGCATGCGCAGTGCCGTCGCTGACGGCTTCGGCCTGATCGCCGGCCATTTCATAACGGGCATCGAGCAAGCGCAGCGTATTGTCTGCGCGCTCGATGAACGTACCCAGACGAATGAAGCGGAACGCATCGTTGCGCATGATCGTGCCGTAGGATGCGCCGCGAAACAGGTGCGAGCGCTCCTTGATCCATTCGCAGAAACGGCTCATGCCATAGCGGCTCAGGCCCTGCTCGGCGATCCCGCGAATTTCCAGCCAGGTGGCGTTGATGTTCTCCCACATGTCCGCCGTGATCCGCCCGCGCACTGCGTGAGCGCTGGCCCGCGCGGCGCCAAGGCAACTGTAGATGCTGGCCGGGTTGGCCGCATCGAGGGCGAAAAAGTGCAGCAGGCGTTCGGCATGCAGCGCGCCGTGACGCTCCAGATAATCATCGAGGGTGCCGGTGATCAGCAGCGGCATCGCCAGCTCATGCAAACCGTCGCCACGCCCGTCCTGCGGCATCAGCGACAGCGAATAACTGATGTCGAGCATCCGCGCGAGGTTTTCCGCGCGCTCCAGATAACGCGACATCCAATACAGATCCGAGGCAGTTCTACTTAACATGGCAAGCTTCCTTCAATCCTCGACCACCCAGGTGTCCTTGGTTCCGCCACCCTGAGAGGAATTCACCACCAGGGAACCCTCACGCAGGGCCACGCGCGTCAAACCGCCAGGCACCACCCGGGTTTCGCGCCCGGACAGGACAAACGGACGCAAATCGATATGGCGCGGCGCGATGCCGTTTTCGACAAAGGTCGGACAGGTCGACAGCGACAGCGTCGGCTGTGCAATGTACGCATGCGGTTTGGCTTTGATGCGCTCGCGAAACGCATCGATTTCGGCCGTCGTCGCGGCCGGCCCCACCAGCATTCCGTAACCGCCGGAGCCTTGGGTTTCCTTGACCACCAGATCTGGCAGATTGGCCAGCACGTGGGACAGTTCAGACGGGTTGCGGCATTGCCAGGTCGGCACGTTTTTCAGGATCGGCTCTTCGTCGAGGTAGAAACGGATCATGTCGGTGACAAACGGATACACCGACTTGTCATCCGCCACGCCAGTGCCGATCGCGTTGGCGAGTACGACATTCCCGGAGCGGTAGGACGACAGCAGCCCCGGCACGCCAAGCATCGAATCCGGGTTGAACGCCAGCGGGTCGAGAAAGGCGTCATCGAGGCGTCGATAGATCACGTCGACCGCTTTCGGGCCATCGGTGGTGCGCATGAACACCTTGTCGTCACGCACGAACAGGTCCGCGCCCTCGACCAGTTCCACGCCCATTTCCCGCGCCAGAAACGCATGCTCGAAAAACGCACTGTTGAAGCGCCCCGGCGTCAGCACCACCACACTCGGGTCATCAATCGGGCTTGAGCTTTTCAAGGTGTCGAGCAACAGGTTCGGGTAGTGGTCGATCGGTGCGATGCGCTGGGCGGCGAACAGCTCCGGAAACAGGCGCATCATCATCTTGCGGTCTTCGAGCATGTAGCTCACGCCGCTCGGCGTACGCAGATTGTCTTCGAGCACGTAATAGGTGCCGTCGCCGTCGCGCACCAGATCGACGCCGGAAATATGCGAATAGATATCCCGGTGCAGATCCAGGCCTTGCATCGCCAACTGGTATTGCTCGTTGGCCAGCACCTGTTCGGCGGGAATGATCCCGGCCTTGATGATGCGCTGCTCGTGATACAGGTCGGCGAGAAACATGTTCAGCGCCTTGACCCGCTGGATGCAGCCGCGCTCGACGATCCGCCATTCGCTGGCAGGAATGCTGCGCGGGATAGTGTCGAACGGAATCAAACGCTCGGTGCCCTGCTCGTCCCCATAGAGCGTGAAGGTAATCCCGGCGCGGTGGAACAGCAGATCGGCTTCGCGCCGCCGTTGCGCCAGCAGTTCATCCGGCGTATCGGCCAGCCATCGGGCGAACTCGCGATAATGCGGGCGAACCTGGCCGCCGGCATCGTACATCTCATCAAAATAGGTGCGGATCATGCCGTACTCCTTGTCACCCGGACATACAGGCCTTCGCAAGGCCCGTGCCATCGGCATAAACGCTTTAATTTCAATCGGTTGGATATTCACATCGCAGACACCGCACCATTCCTGTGCGACAAATGCTCCAACAGGATTGCCCCCGCTTCATTGCGACGCATTGCAACGCCTATCACCAGCATAGTCAGAACTGATTTCACTGCCCGCCGCAGCGTACGGATAATCCGCGCATTCGCTGCAAAACTTCGCCGGCCACCGCCTCACGAAACTGCCAGCTCAACTGACCTGGACTGCTCCGGCAGCCCGCCCGCTATAGCCCGCAAGGGTTTCAGTCGCGGATCGCTCTTCCCTTTTAGCCACCCTCTCCGGTGGCTTTTTTTTGCCCCGGATTCTTGTTTCAGGGTTTTGCCACAGCGTTTGCGCAGCGCACAAACAACAACGGCCGACCCGAAGGTCAGCCGTTGCGCTACAAGCCGTGCAAGCGATCAGTTCAAACGGTAGCGGTTGCGCACCTCCTGCTTGACGCCCCAGCCTTCGATGATGCCGCCCAGCGGTTCGACCACGGCGGAAAAGCCCTGCTCGAAATCACCGATATCGTCATAGGTTGCGTACATGACCTTGCTGAGTTCCAGCGACCAGGCGCCATCATCACGCGCGCTGACCTGAGCATTGATGGATTCACCGCGAAATTTGCCTGCCGCCCTGCGCGCCCGCTCCTCGTCCGGGAAAATGGCGTAGAACTCGATGGGATGAAACCGGGAAAAGTCGAAACCGCCTTCTTTCATGCGGCGCAGAACATTGCTGCTGATGTCTTCTTGATAGGCTGTGCTCATGAATCGTCCCCCTCGCATAGATGGATAGACTTTCCGTATTCCCGCCCCGGGCCTGTGGCCTAAGTACTTCGACAACGCTGCGGTTGTACGCGGGAAACAAGCATGTAGCTGACAAGACCAGACCTTAGCGATCCATTCGCTGATCTCCCCTGCAGAGTAGCCGCAAGAGAGCGGCGCTGCCAAGGCCTGGTTTACGAGATGACAGGAAGTGTTCAGATTGGCGTGATGCTGCGGATCTCGATGCCGTTCTGGGTCTTGAGGTTTTTAACGCCAGCATCGGCGGTGCGTCCTTCCAGATCGTTCAGATCCAGTTGGGCAGCCACCGGAAGGAGCCTTTCCTTGATCAGCCGCGCGGCTTCATCGTCGGTCGGGCATTCCTCACGTTCGAAGATTTCATCAACGATTTCACCATGATCATCCACGAAAGTGACTTTCCACTTTTGCATCAGTGCCTCCTCGATCAACCCGTAGATGGGCTTACCTCTATCTGGACGTTTTGCCGCGATAGTTGGTTCAAAAGGATTACACAGCGCGATGATCGAATTGCAGGAGTGAGCCTGCTCGCGATTGCGGTTTGCCAGTCACAGAGATATCGACTGATCAATAGCTATCGCGAGCAGGCTCACTCCTACAGGGGTGCTGTGTTGGGAGTCAGTTATTGCCCGGCTTGTTGATTGCTTGCAGCACGTATTGCGGCAAGGCGAAGGCGCCGATGTGGATTTCCGGATTGTAGTAGCGGGTGACGATGCCGCTGCCGATGAAACGCTGTTGCAGGGTTTCACGGCTGAGTTTGCGATAAGCCGGGTTGGTCGAGCCCCACGCGAAGGTCATCGAGCCGCCGATGTAGGTCGGCACCGCCGCCTGATAGAAATGCCAGTCCGGGAACAGGCTGTTGAGGCGACCGGCAGTGGTTTTCACTTCGTCGATCTGCATGAACGGTGTGCCGTTCTGCGTGACCAGAATGCCGCCCTCGTTGAGGCAGCGGTGGCAGGCCTGGTAGAAGTTCTCCGAAAACAGCACTTCGCCCGGGCCGATCGGGTCGGTGGAGTCAGAGATGATCACGTCGAATTTTTCCGTGGTGGTGGCGACGAAACGCATGCCGTCGTCGATCACCAGGTTCAGGCGTGGATCGTCGTAGGCGCCGGCGGAATGGTTCGGCAGAAACTCTTTGCACATGTCGACCACGGTGCCGTCGATTTCGACCATGGTGATGTGTTCAACGCCAGCGTGCTTGGTCACTTCGCGCAGCATGCCGCCGTCACCGCCACCGATGATCAGCACACGCTTGGCGCTGCCATGGGCGAGAATCGGCACGTGGGTGAGCATTTCGTGGTAGATGAATTCGTCGGCTTCGGTGGTCTGGATCACGCCGTCCAGCGCCATCACCCGGCCCATGCGCGGGTTCTGGAAGATCACCAGATGCTGGTGTTCGGTGCGCACTTCGTGCAGCAGTTTTTCCATGCGAAAACGCTGGCCGTAGCCTTCGTAGAGGGTTTCCAGGTACTCGCTGGTTTTGGTGACGGTCATGGTCAAGTGCTCCGATGAAATGCGCGGGCGCCAATCGTGGGGACGATTGCCCGGGAAAGGCGCGCATTCTACGTTGCCGAAGATGACAGGTCGAACCTCACTTGTTCAGCCGGACAGATAACCGTGTGGGAGCTGGCTTGCCAGCGATGGGGCCAACCCGGTTCGTCAGAGACACCGCGTTGATCCCATCGCTGGCAAGCCAGCTCCCACAGGTGATGTATTGATCGTGAACCAGATTCAGACCCGCACATTGCCCCGCGGTCCGGCAATCGCCCAGATGATCAGGCCAAGCACCGGCAGGAGGATGATCAGCAGCACCCAGACGATTTTCATTCCGGTGGACGCGCCGCTTTTCAGCACATTGATGATGGCCCAGATGTCGAGGGCGAGGATGATCAGGCCGATCAGACCGTTGAACGTGGAACCCATAATGTCGCTCCAGAATAGTGGCATGCACTTCTAGGATAGACGGCCCGGCGCAGGGTTCCGTTTTATTGCGAATCAGACGTGAACGGCGACCTTCAACGCTTCGAGTGCCGGTGCAGCGCTGATGCCGACTTCGGCGCACAGCTCCAGTACGCGCGGCACGTCGTTGCCGTAGACCAGCACCATTTGCAGTTCGTCGTCGAGCAACTGGCTGAAGTTCATCAGCGTGTAGCCGCCGTTCTCCTTGTTCAGGCTGCTCATCTGTACCTGAATGCGGTTGAGCGCGGTCAAGGCTTCGGTCTTGGCCAGTTGCTTGGGCTTGAGATTGAAATCCACACCGGGGCCGAACGAGGCGACGATTTGCGCGAACAGGTCGACGTAGGTATCGGCCTGGAACAGCACGGTTTCGGGCAGGCTGCCAACCACCACCCACTCGCCCAACGGAATCGGGAAGGTGTCGTCGTAGTTGATGTCCGGGTTGGCGGTCAGAAAGGCGTCGGCATCAGCGTAGGCTTGCGCCGCTTCGTCAGCCACTTTCAGGATTTCGTCCTCGCCCATGCAGCCGGAGCTGATTTTGCTGATGAGTTCGACGAGTGCAGCTTTCATGAGGGCGGATCCTGTGGCGAAGGGAGATTTCAAGGGCGCGAAGGATAGCGCATTCTCTGCTTCGCCACAGTCCGTGAGGGCGGATTTCAGCCCAACAGCTTCTCGAGTTGCGCGGTGGTGTCGACCGCGCCCATGGTGCGCGCAGCGTCCAGCGCCGTAACGCCATTGGCGTCCTTGGCCCGCGGATCGGCGCCCTTGCTGATCAGGTAATCGACGATTTCCACGCGATTGAACATCGCCGCCATCATCAAGGCGGTACGGCCATCAAAGGACGACCCTTCGATCTCGGCACCCGCCTCCACCAACGCTTTGACCACCGGCAGATCGCCTTTGAACGCGGCGCCGGCGATCGGGCTCTGGCCGTTGCCATTGCGCATTTCCGGATCAGCTTTGTGTTTGAGCAGCACGTTCACGGCATCGACATGGCCGTAGTAGCTGGCGAGCATCAGCAAAGTGTCGCCCTTGCTGTTTTTCAGGTTCACCGGCAAACCGGCCGTCACCAAACGATCAAGCATTTCGGCATCACCGTCACGCGCCTTGTTGAAGACCTGCTCGGTGAATTCGGCAGCTTCTTCCGGGGTCATCTGGCGGCTTTGGTCGGACATGGGGCAACTCCACTTCGGTCAATCGGAAAGCCCACAGTTTCCCGAGGCAGACGAAAACTGTCACCCTCTTTTTCCACAGCGCCGCCATAGCTGAAATCAATAACGGTGTTTGCCTTCGAGGATTTCCGCCAGTATCTGCTCGGTGACGCGGCTATACGTCTGTGTGCCAGGCAGCCACGCATAAATCGGGTCGCCTCCCGTCTGGCCGGGGTCGAAAGCTTCATTTTTTAAACGGGTTTTCTGGTATTTGAAGGTGCCGGTGGTTTCCATTTTCACCTTGACCCGCAGGAACAACGGCACCGCATAGGACGGCAGGCGCTCGCGGGCGAAGGCCAGCAGCTCGGCGAAATCCAGCGTCGCCAGGGATTCCGCCGGGGTGATGGCGGCCATTCCGGCACGGCCGTTGGTGTTGTGGATCTCCACGCCATAGGCCACCGCCTCGGAGATGTGCGGGTGTAGCAGCAACAGGTTTTCGACTTCGGTGGTCGAGACGTTCTCGCCCTTCCAGCGATAGGTGTCGCCGAGGCGATCGACAAACTGCGCATGACCGAAACCGATATTGCGCAGCAGATCGCCGGTGTTGAAATAACGGTCACCCTTGGTGAAAACGTCTTGCAGCACGACCCGGGCGGTTTTCTGCGGGTCGGTGTAGCCGTCCAGCGGGGCTTTTTCGTCGATCCTTGCCAGCAGCAGGCCCTCCTCGCCCTTGCCGACCTTGCGCATGAAACCATCGGCGCTGCGCAGCGGCTCGCCAGTGTCGTGATCGTAGGCCACCAACTCCCAGGCCATCAGCGAGAAACCGATGGTGTTGTCGAAGTTGAGCACGTTGGTGAAACCGATATTGCCGTCGCTCGCTGCGTACAACTCGCAAATGTGTTCGACCGCGAAACGGCCCTTGAACTCGGCCCAGGCCCCGGGGCGCAAGCCATTGCCGATCATCTTGCGCACATCGTGGCGACTGTCGTCGGCATTGGGCGGTTGATCGACCAGATAGCGACACAACTCGCCGACGTAGCCGATCGTGGTCGCACGGTAGCGGCGCACGTCGCTCCAGAACTGACTGGCGCTGAATTTTCGCCGGATCGCAAAGCCCGCTGCGCCGTTGACCGCCGAGCCCCAACACACGCACAGACCGGTGGCGTGGTACAGCGGCAAGGTGCAATAGACGACGTCGTCAGGGCTCATGTCGAGGGCGATCATGCCGAAACTGGCGGAGCTGCGCATCCAGCGCCCATGCTTGAATACCCCGGCCTTGGGCAGGCCGGTGGTGCCAGAGGTGTAGATGTAGAAACACGGATCGTTGCAGAAGATTTGCTGGCTGCTCGGCGGATTGTCGCTGCTGGCATCGGCGCTGGCGCTGATCAGGTTTATGTAGCCTTCGGGCGCGATGCCCGGATGGCTGTAGGTGTCCTGATCGGCCACGAACCAGGTGCGTTGCGCGCCAATCGACACGTGCTCGCGGACGGCGGCAAAGGCTGGCAGCAACTCTTCGCCGACCACGATCGCCACCGGAGCGACCAGGTTGATACTGTGAATCAGCGCATCGCGGGTCTGTGCGGTATTGAGCAAGGCACTGACCGCGCCGACCTTGGCCAGCGCCAGAATGGTAACCAGCAATTCCGGGCGGTTCTCGATGAACACCGCAACCACGTCGCCCTTACCGATGCCCTGCCCGTTCAGGTAGTGCGCGATGCGATTGGCCCATTGATTGACCTGCGCGTACGTCAGCCGCACATCGCCCTGCATCAGGGCCGGGCCGTCGGGGTTGCGCAGCGTCGCTTGTTCGAACGTCCAGCCAAGGCCACAGGTTTGCGTCGGGTCCGTGACGTTGGCTGCTTTCATGCCTTTGACCACCCGCGGGATGGCTTTGGCAATCATCGGCAGTTTGCGGAGCATCATGCCCCAGGTAATCGTGTCGCTTGGCGCGTGACGCATGGAAGCTCCCCGTTCGACCTTGGCTGGCCGATGTTTTTATTGTCGGGCTTGGCTTGAAGCAACCGGCGCATTCAAACGCGGGTCGAGCTTGAAAATACGTCAGCGCTTCGCGGGCTGTACACGCGGTTTTTGCAATGTTTTGTATCCACCGGGCGCACGGCCGCCGCGAAGATCTTCGCTGCGGCATTTGGTTCCATGGTGCCAGGAATAATCCCGCAAAATGCAGGATGCACGATGGCCATTCATGCAGTTTGCACGACCAGCTAAAATTCGTATTATCGTAAGTTGTTGTTTTTAAACAATTTTTAAAAAGATAAATGCTGGCACAATCGCTGCAACCTCCTATGCATGCTTGCCATTCAAGTACATACGGAGCTGATGACATGAGCCTGATTCAAGAAAAATTTACATCGCTGTTCTCCAACTACGAAGTCAGCACTGCCCCACGTCCTGACGGTGGCATCCTGCTCACTCTGCGTAGCAGCGACGGCAAAGTCTTCAAACGCGCACTCTCGTATCAGCAGTTGCACGCTGGCGACCAACTGTCGTGGGCGATCAGCGCAATCCGTCGTGACCTGGCCGAACAAGCCAGTGAGTTGCCGCAAATTGCAATGCTGCAGAGCCAGCAGCGTTTTGCCCTGCCGACGTATCACTCGCTGTAATTCGCTTCAAACAAAACAGGCCGTGGAGCATGCGCTTCACGGCCTGTTTGTTTTTTTCCGGTGAGAAACCATTGCGCGAGCAAGCTCCCACATTTTCCTTTCACTGCAAGATCAGAAGGCTTCCGGTTCGATGCCGGTGAAGCTGTCGACAGTAATGTGGCTTCCCAGCTCCCCGCCTTCACGCGCCAGGCCGCAGGTCTGCAGGCCAGCGGCTTGAGCAGCGTCCAGTTCTTCGACGATGTCCGAAAGGAACAGGATTTCCTCGGGCGCCACGCCCAGCGCTTGCTGGATGTTGGTGTACGACTGCGCCTCGCGCTTGCCCCCCGACGTGGTGTCGAAGTAACCGCTGAACAGCGGCGTCAGATCTCCCGCCTCCGAGCAGCCGAAAATCAGCTTCTGCGCCTGAATCGAGCCGGACGAGTAAACAAACAGTTGATAACCGGCCTGATACCAACGTTGCAGAGCTTCAACGGCATCCGCGTAAACATGCCCCTTCAACTGCCCGGCGTGATACCCCTCGGCCCAGACCATGCCCTGCAAGGCCTTTAGCGGCGTGGCTTTGCGGTCTTCGGCGATCCAGCCGAGGAGGATTTCAACAACCCGCTCAATGTCCGCATTCGGCTCGTTGCTGTCACGGCGTACTGCATCAAGCTGTTCAGCGACATCGGCACGCTCGGCGTTCTGGCGCACAAAGTCCGGCAGATGTTCTGCCGCGTAGGGGAACAGCACGTCGAACACGAAACTGACCGCGCTGGTGGTGCCTTCGATATCGGTGAGGATGGCTTTGATCGGCACGGGCTCAGTCCTCCAGACGCGGGAAACGGCCGGCGATGTCTTCGCCGGTGAAATTGGCAACCCAGCCTTCCGGGTTGTTGAACAGACGGATCGCCACGAAATGCGGATGCTCGCCCATGTCGAACCAGTGCTTGGTGCCCGCCGGAACCGAGATCAGGTCGTTCTTTTCGCAAAGCACGGCATAAACGTAATCGTCGATGTGCAGGGTAAACAAGCCACGGCCAGCGACGAAAAATCTGACTTCGTCTTCGCCGTGCCGATGTTCTTCAAGGAACTTGGCGCGCAATTCGGCTCTTTGCGGGTGATCGCTGTTCAGGCTGATCACATCGACGGTGATGTAGCCACGCTCGGTCATCAACTTGTCGATCTGCTCTTTATAAGCACTGATCACTTCCTCCTGAGTGGCGCCGGGCTGAATCTTCGCCGCGGCTTGCCAGCGGTCGAAGCGCACGCCCTGCTCGGCCAGCGTCGAGGCGATGTCTTCGAAATGGGTCAGCACCTTGTTGGGAATTTCAGGGCTGGAAACGTGGTAAACGGACAGGCTGCTCATGGGCAATTCCTCGGTATCGGCCTTGCCGTCCGGCTCTTGCAGACCGGTCGGGCAGTGCGTTTTATCAGGCAAACGGGCGACTTGCGGTGCAGTCAGCCCTGACGGTTCATGACGCTGCGGGTTGTCAACTCGCATTCAAACAGAAATTCAAAGGCCTCGATCTGGCGCAGTGCGTCGCTCATTTGTGCGCCCCAGGTGTACAGGCCGTGGCCGCGAATCAGGTAGCCGACGCAATCGGGATGGGCGTCGAGCCAAGGCTGCACCTTGGCGGCGAGGCGCGCAATGTCCTGATCGTTGTCGAAAATCGGCACACGCACCCGGGATTCGTGGGTCGAGATGCCGCTGAAGGCTTTTTGCAGCTCGTAGTCTTCGAACTCGATGAAGTCTTGCGGCGTCAGGCGCGACAGCACGGTGGCGTTCACCGAATGGGTGTGCAGCACCGCGCCGATTTCCGCGCGCCAGCTATAAAGCTGAGTGTGCAGCAGGGTTTCGGCGGAGGGCTTTTTGCCCGGTTCCAGACTGTTGCCGGAGAGATCGGTGGCGAGCACATCGTCCAGGCCCAACTGGCCCTTGTGCTTGCCCGACACGGTCAGCAGCGCTTCGCTCGGCGACAGGCGCGTCGAATAGTTGCTGCTGGTGGCCGGCGACCAGCCGCGACCATAGAGGAAGCGCCCGGCGTCGACGATTTGCTGAGCGAGTTGTTCACGGGTAAGGCTCATGGCCTGTCCTCTTGCATGCGTGTGGCAATGATAACGGCCGCGGCGAGCGCCGCGAGACTGGCAATACTGAACGTCAATGTCGCGCCCAAGGCATTCCAGCTGTAGCCGGAATACAGCGCGCCGAGCGCACCACCGGTGCCGGCCAGCGCCGCATACAGCGCCTGGCCCTGGCCCTGTTGACGTGCGCCGAAGCTACGTTGCACGAACGCGATGGCAGCGGCGTGAAAGCTGCCGAAAGTCGCCGCGTGCAGCACTTGGGCGAACAGCAGCACCCAGAGAAATTCGGCGAACGTGCCCAGCAGTACCCAACGCAGCGCCGCCAATAGAAAACTCGCCATCAGCACCCGACGCAGGGAAAACCGCGCCAGAATCCGGCTCATGGCCATGAACATCAGCACCTCGGCCACCACCCCCACTGCCCACAGCATGCCGATCACGCCGCGGCTGTAACCGAGTCGCTCAAGGTGCAAGGTCAGAAAGGTGTAATACGGGCCGTGGCTCATCTGCATCAGCGCCACGCAACCATAAAACGCCAGCACGCCAGGATTGCGCAACTGCTTGAGAAAGCCCTCGCCGCTCGCCCGGTTGCCTTGTGGCGGCTGCGCATTGGGCACCCACAGGCTGCTGAGTACGATGCCGGCCATGATCAGCACCAGCGCCGCCGGGTAGATATCCAGGCTCAGCCATTCGAACAGCCGGCCCAGCGCGACCACGGTGATGATGAAACCGATCGAGCCCCACAGGCGAATCTGGCTGTAGCGCGAAGTCTGACCCTGCAAGTGCGCCAGGGTGATGACTTCAAATTGTGGCAGCACCGCGTGCCAGAAAAACGCATGCAGGGCCATGACCATCGCCAGCCACGCGTAGCTCTTGCTGACGAAAATCAGCGAAAAGGTCAGCAGCGTGCATACCGCGCCAAAGCGCACGATGGCCAGACGCCTGCCGGTGTAGTCACCGAGCCAGCCCCAGATGTTCGGCGCCACGCAGCGCATCAACATCGGGATCGCCACCAGCTCGCCGATGCGCGCCGCGCTGAAGCCGAGATGATCGAAGTACAGCGCCAGAAACGGCGCCGTCGAACCGAGCAAGGCGAAATAGAACAGATAGAAACTGGACAGCCGCCAGTACGGAAGCGCCGCCACGCCGGTTATGCCGCGACGGCTTTGAGCGCAGCCATCAGAGCTGGCCCAGTACCGGCGTGCTCACGCGTACATCGGCGTTCTGCCCACGGTGACGCAGCAGGTGATCCATCAGCACGATGGCCATCATTGCCTCGGCAATCGGCGTGGCACGGATGCCGACGCACGGGTCGTGACGGCCCTTGGTGATCACGTCGACCGGGTTGCCGTGAATGTCGATCGAACGGCCCGGGGTGGTGATACTCGATGTCGGCTTCAACGCCAGATGGGCGACGATCGGCTGACCGGATGAGATACCACCGAGAATGCCGCCAGCGTTGTTGCTGAGAAAACCTTCGGGAGTCATTTCATCGCGGTGCTCGGTGCCGCGCTGGGCCACCGAGGCGAAACCGGCGCCGATTTCCACGCCTTTCACCGCGTTGATGCTCATCAGCGCGTGGGCCAGTTCGGCGTCGAGACGATCGAAAATCGGCTCGCCCAGGCCGGGCATCACACCTTCGGCAACCACGGTGATCTTCGCCCCGACCGAGTCCTGATCGCGACGCAACTGGTCCATGTAGGCTTCCAGCTCCGGCACCTTGTCCGGGTCAGGGCTGAAAAAGGCGTTCTCTTCCACCGAATCCCAGGTCTTGAACGGGATGTCGATCGGGCCGAGCTGGCTCATGTAGCCGCGGATGACGATGCCCTGGCTGGCCAGGTATTTCTTCGCAATGGCCCCGGCCGCCACGCGCATGGCGGTTTCGCGCGCCGAGCTGCGACCGCCGCCGCGATAATCGCGCTCGCCGTATTTGTGATGGTAGGTGTAGTCGGCGTGGGCCGGGCGGAACAGATCCTTGATCGCCGAGTAGTCCTTGGACTTCTGGTCAGTGTTGCGGATCAACAGGCCGATCGCGCAACCGGTGGTGCGCCCCTCGAACACGCCCGAGAGGATTTCGACTTCGTCGGCTTCCTGGCGCTGGGTGGTGTGGCGGCTGGTGCCCGGCTTGCGGCGATCGAGGTCGCGCTGCAGATCTTCCAGGGAAATCTCCAGGCCCGGCGGGCAGCCGTCGACAATGGCGACCAACGCCGGACCATGGCTTTCGCCAGCGGTGGTGACAGTGAACAACTTGCCGTAGGTATTGCCGGACATGCAGGACGCTCCGTGAAATCAAACCCGAATTCTTGATGCGCGCCAGTATACGCAGGCTAACCGAGTAGTTCATCCTCGAACCTTGGCGGTGTTGGCGAGTCCAACCGGCACCTTGGCGAATGATGGCGTGATGATGCTGCGAGTTTTGATCTTGAGTCTTACCCTGTTCACGGGCTTTGCCCAAGCGACGGTCCTGCAACGCCCGGTCACTTTGACTACAGACAACGGCGAACTTTTCGGTTCGCTGTTGCTACCAAAGTCTGACAGCCCGGTGCCGGTTGTCCTGATCATTTCTGGCTCCGGTCCTACCGATCGTGACGGCAACAACCCCGACGGCGGGCGTAACGACAGCTTGAAACGACTGGCGTGGGTCCTGGCCAAACACAACATTGCCAGCGTGCGTTACGACAAGCGCGGAGTGGCCGCGAGCCTCGCCGCAACTCCGGACGAGCGCAATCTGTCGGTGGAGGCTTACGCGGCGGACGCCGTGGCGTGGGGGCAAAAGCTCAAGGCCGATCCGCGTTTCGGCCCGCTGATCGTGCTCGGACACAGCGAAGGTGCGCTGATTGCCAGCCTCGCCGCGCCGAAGCTCGATGCGGCGGCGGTGATTTCCCTGTCCGGCAGCGCGCGACCGGTCGATCAGGTGATCCGCGAACAATTGGCGCGCAGCCTGCCGCCGCCACTGATGCTGCGCAGCAATGAACTGCTCGACAGCCTCAAGGCCGGCCGCACCGATGACAATGTGCCGCAACCGTTGCAGGTGATTTTCCGCCCGAGCGTGCAGCCGTATCTGATTTCGCTGTTCCGCCAGGACCCCGCCAAAGCCTTCGCGCAGTTGCAGATGCCGGCATTGATCGTTCAGGGCAGCAATGACATTCAGGTCGGCACCGAAGACGCGAAGCTGCTCAAGGCCGCCAAACCGGATGCACAACTGGTGGTGATCGAAGGTATGAACCACGTGCTGCGCATCGTGCACAACGACATGAAACGTCAATTAGCCTCGTACAAGGACCCGAATTTGCCGCTGGCCGCCGAACTGGGTTCGGCGATCCTCGGTTTTATTGACGGACTTCGAATCCGTTAACCGCTGTTTACCCTCCAGTCCTTGAAAAAACGGCCGATAAGCCTTTGTCGCCAGCGCAACGGCTGGTGACAAGCAGGGCATGGACAGGATCGCGCCGTTATGACTGATACCCAGACTTCACCCGACACCACCGCTGAAAAAGACGCACCGCCAGCGGTCGAGCTGCCGTGGGCGGATGTTCACGCCGAGCACCACAAGATGCTCCGCCTGGCGCCGCTGCAGACCGACCGCCACACCGGCGGGCGGCCGCTGCGCTTCGTCGAATTTGGCTACGCCGAGCGTCACAGCAAAGAACACAGCCTGATGCGCATGGCAATCAAACTGCCCGGCCAACGGGTGCGCAAGGAACAGAACCACCTCGATGTGTGGGCCGACCACAGCACCAAGCGTGTGCGCTTCGGCCCGGAAAGCGGCTTGCAGATCGAACCGCTGAACCGTGGCATCGGCCGTTTCATCGCCGCGCAAGGCATCAACTGGGCGAAAAAACGCTGGCCCGGCTACACCGTCGACGGCATGGATCTGAACAACAAGGACGCGCTGAACGAAGACACCCGTCTGCGTCGCGATCATTTTTTGCGGGTGCACGGTTTCGACGTGGCGTACGCCGATGCCCAGCATCTCAAAGGCAGTATCAAGACCGTGCAGGTCGGCGATCTGCTCGGTGACTGGAACAGCGAAAAGCTACAGATCGTCGAGATTCTTGAAGCGGCGCAGATGCTCCAGCAGGCCGAGCAGAATCTGGCCGAGCAGGAAGTGAAGCTGAAAAAGCAGGAAGAGAAAGTCAGCAAGTTCAAGCGTGAAGACGCCGGATTGCGTTTCACCATCACCTGTCTGGTGGCGTTTGCGGTGTTTCAGGCGGGGCTGCTGATCTGGATTGCTACGCACCGCTGAGGGCTTTAGACCGGGGCGCGACCATTCGCGAGCAGGCTCGCTCCCACCCTGATCGTTCCCACGCTCTGCGTGGGAATGCAGCCCGGGACGCTCCGCGTCCCAAAAGCGGACGCAGAGCGTCCGTTGAGGCATTCCCACGCGGAACGTGGGAACGATCTGTCACAACCTTAAACGCGGGACGCGAACAGGGCCTGATGGTTGCGGCACTGCTCCGCCGTCAGCATGAACACCCCATGCCCGCCACGGGCGAATTCCAGCCAGGCAAAATCCACTTCCGGGTACAACGCCTCGACATGCACCTGGCTGTTGCCCACTTCAACAATCAGCAGGCCCTTCTCGGTCAGGTGATCGGCCGCTTCGGCGAGCATGCGCCGCACCAGGTTCAAGCCATCATCGCCACAGGCCAGGCCCAGCTCAGGCTCATGTTGATATTCGTCCGGCATGTCGGCGAAATCTTCCGCGTCCACGTAAGGCGGGTTCGACACGATCAGGTCGAAACGCTGCCCCGGCAACCCATCGAAACCATCGCCCTGCACGGTATAGACGCGCTCGTCGACGCCATGCCGTTCGATATTCTGATTGGCCACTTCCAGTGCTTCGAACGAAAGATCGGCCAGCACTACTTCAGCATTCTGGAACTCGTAGGCACAGGCGATACCGATGCAACCGGAGCCGGTGCACAGGTCAAGGATCCGCGCCGGTTCGTTGCCGAGCCACGGTGCAAAGCGGTTTTCGATCAGCTCGCCAATCGGTGAACGCGGAATCAATACGCGCTCGTCGACGATAAACGACATACCACAGAACCACGCCTCGCCCAGCAGGTACGCGGTAGGAATGCGTTCTTCGATGCGACGCTTGAGCAGGCGTTGCAGGTTGACCAGTTCATCGTCTTCCAGCGCGCAATCGAGGTAGCTGTCGGCGATCTCCCACGGCAGATGCAGCGCACCCAGTACCAATTGCCGGGCTTCGTCCCAGGCATTGTCGGTGCCATGGCCGAAAAACAGATCCTCCCCATGGAAGCGGCTGACGGCCCAACGGATGTGGTCGCGCAGGGTACGAAGTCGGGAAGTGATCACGGGCAGAACTCCTGAAAAAACGACTGGCGATTCTAACAGCCAAAACGCGCGACGACGACGCAGGAAAACCCGTGCGGCAACGGTAGGAGTTTTCTGTTTTTTGCATCAGCTATTGAACAGAAGGTGTAACTTGACAAGGCTGCAGGCCAATAACGACGGCGCCTACGATGGTAGCGATTCACAGAAGCGCTCAGCCAGAGGACAATGTCGCAAAAGCCCCACCCCAAGGAGCCCCAGAATGTCCGTTCCAAAAACGATGTTTCAACTCAGCGGTCGCGGTTACGCAGCGGCCACACTGAGTCATGCCACCGTGGTCATCATCGATGCCCAGAAAGAATATCTCAGTGGCCCGCTGGCCCTGAGTGGCATGGACGCGGCCGTCGCGAACATCAAACAACTGGTTGCCGCAGCCCGTGCCGCCGGTCGGCCGATCGTGCACGTGCGTCACCTCGGCACCGTCGGTGGCCTGTTCGACCCGCAGGGCGAGCGCGGCGAATTCATCCCCGGCCTGGAGCCGCAGGGCGATGAAACCATCATCGGCAAACTGCTGCCGAGCGCGTTTCACGGCACCGAATTGCTCGACCGCCTGCAAAACCTGGGTTCGCTGGACCTGATCGTCTGCGGTTTCATGAGCCATTCCAGCGTCAGCACCACCGTGCGCGCAGCGAAGAATCTGGGTTTTCGCTGCACCCTGGTCGAAGACGCCTGCGCGACCCGTGACTTGCCATTCAAGGGCGGCGTACTCAAGGCCGAGCAAGTGCAGGAAGCCGAAATGGCGATCATGGCGGACAACTTCGCCACCCTCGCCCTGACGCAAGACCTGATCTGATCTGCGCGGATGAGCGGCTTGCGGCGCCGCTCATCCATTAAGCCCGCTGATTTGCCGCAAATGCCATAGCCTCAGGAACAACCCGGTCAACTCCCGGTCGAAGGGCCGATACCCATTGAGGAAGGTCGGAATGAAGTTATCCGATGGATTTGACGCACGCCGCTTGCGGCCCAAAGGCCAAAGCAACTGGCGTTTTCGATTCGGCGCTGCGATCGCCGCCATTCTGGCGACGTTCGGCGTGCTGCTGGCGATGGCCGGGGCGGCCAGCCTGCTCGGGCGCCCGCCGGCGCTCGGTGACCTGAACGCTACGCCGAAGGGCTCGGCAATCATTCTGGCGGTCGGCTTGCTGTTTCTGTATTTCGGTGTCGCCCTGTGGCGCCGCTGCCGCCGTCGCGCACGGCAATCGCGGGAACTGAACATGTCCCCGCACCTGATGAAAAAACACGACTGATCAACGGCCTGGCTTTTTGCCGGGCCGTTTTGTTTCGACTTGGGTAAACTGGCCGCCCTTCGCGGAGGCTGACATGCAAGACGACGATTTTTCCCTGTTCAAAAGTGCCATCCAAGGCGTCAAGCCGATCAAGCACGACCGCGCCGACACCGGCAAACCCAAGGCTGACCGCGCGCAAATCGCCAAATTGCGCCAGTCCGCTACCGTGCGCACCGGCACCACGATCATTGACGGCCTGTCCGACCAGTTCGTGATCGACGTCGGCCCGGAAGACGAGTTGATGTGGGCGCGCGACGGGGTGCAGGAAAGCCAGATGCGCAAGCTCAAGATCGGCCAGATCCAGTTCGAAGGCAGCCTCGACCTGCATGGCATGAGCGTGGAAAAAGCCCGGGAAACTCTGTGGGCCTTTCTCGCCGAAGCGACCAGATTTGAAATCCGCTGCGTACGCGTGACCCACGGCAAGGCTGTGCGGCTGGACGGCAAGCGGCCGATGATCAAAAGCCACGTCAACACCTGGCTGCGCCAGCATGCGCAGGTCCTCGGATTCTGCTCCTGCCAGGCAAAACACGGCGGCGCCGGCGCGGTTTACGTGATGCTCAAACGCACCATGATGGAAGGCCGCGACGAATAATCGCGTCACACCGAACTTGCAGGGTTGTGTCCGCCGCCGTACCCTTGCCGCTTGCGAAAATCCCCACAGGTAGTTTCATGTCCCTGGAACAGAATTACACCGCGATTCTCGGCCAACTGGGCGAGGACGTCTCCCGCGAGGGCCTGCTCGACACGCCAAAGCGTGCCGCCAAAGCCATGCAGTACCTCTGCCGCGGTTATGAACAGACGCTCGAAGAGGTCACCAACGGTGCCCTGTTCAGCTCCGACAACAGCGAAATGGTGCTGGTCAAGGACATCGAGCTGTATTCGTTGTGCGAACACCACCTGCTGCCGTTCATCGGCAAGGCGCATGTGGCCTACATCCCGAGCGGCAAGGTGCTGGGCCTGTCGAAGGTGGCGCGGATCGTCGACATGTACGCTCGCCGCCTGCAGATTCAGGAAAACCTGAGCCGCCAGATCGCCGATGCCGTGTTGCAGGTGACCGGGGCGCTGGGCGTGGCCGTGGTGATCGAGGCCAAGCACATGTGCATGATGATGCGCGGTGTCGAGAAGCAGAACTCATCGATGATCACCTCGGTGATGCTCGGTGAATTCCGCGAAAACGCCGCGACCCGCAGCGAATTCCTCAGCCTCATCAAGTAATTCGCCGCGGCAGAAAAAACCGGCTTTCATCGCCGGTTTTTTTTCGTCCGTGAAAAATCGGGTAAGCTGCGCGCCTTTCTCAATTCGCACCGTGAGGCTTTCAACGTGTTCGTCAAAGCGCTTCGTGTCGGCCTCGGCCAACTGGTTATCTTCATCGACTTCATCACCCGCCCGGGCAAGAAACAGCGCCCCGCCGCTGCTCAGGCGCAAGTCGACGCTGCCGCCAAGGATCTGACCCTGTATCAGTTCCATGCCTGCCCGTTCTGCGTGAAGACCCGTCGCACCCTGCGTCGCCTGAATGTGCCGGTGGCGCTCAAAGACGCCAAGAACAACGAGCGGGACCGCCAGACCCTGCTGGAACAGGGCGGCCGGATCAAGGTGCCTTGCCTGCGCATCGAAGAGAATGGCCAGACGACCTGGATGTATGAGTCCAAGGTGATTATTGATTATCTGGACAAGCGCTTCGCTGCGGTCTGATGGTTGGGGCGGAGTTGCTGATGGCCCCATCACTGGCAAGCCAGCTCCCACATTGATCTGTGGCGTTAAAAAAACCTGTGGGAGCTGGCTTGCCAGCGATGAGGCCCTCCCAGGCACCAAAAATCCCAGCCAACAATAAACCGGCCCTCAAGCCGGTTTTTTTACGCCGCTTTATCGTGCTGAGCCTTGCGCACCACCGCCGCCAATCGCTGCAATCCTTCATCCAGCCGCGCCGGATCGATGTGGCTGAAATTCAAACGTAAATGCCCAAGGTGGTTATCCGGATCCGGGAAAAACGGCTCACCGGGCATGAACGCCACATCGTTGGCCAAGGCATCGTTGAGTAATGTTCGCGTGTCCAGCGGCCGCTTCAGTGTCAGCCAGAAAAACAGCCCGCCCTGCGGTATCTCCCAATCAGCCAGGTCGGCAAAATGCTTTTCCAGCGCCGACTGAAATTCATCGCGCCGCTGCCGGTAAAACCCGCGCAGCTCGTTCAAATGCTGCTGATACTTGTCGCTGCCGATCCATTGCAGCGCCTGCCATTGGCCGATGCGATTGGTGTGCAGATCGGCGGACTGCTTGAGTTTCAGCAAATGCGGAAACAGGTCGGGACTGGCAATCAGATAGCCGACGCGCAACCCTGGCAGCAGGGTTTTCGACACGGTGCCGGTGTAGATCCAGCTGGCGCTTTGCAAGCGGCCGGCGATCGGTCTGGCACTGGCGCCGTCGAACGTCAGTTCGCGGTAGGGCTCGTCTTCGATCAGCGTCACGCCAAATTCATCGAGCAGCGCGGCGACGGCGGCACGCTTGGCTTCGCTGTAGCGCACAGCGGACGGGTTCTGAAAGGTCGGGATCAGATAGATGAACGCGGGACGATGCTGCTGCAGGCGCTCGCGCAACTGCACCAGATTCGGGCCGTCGACCTCTTGCGCGACGGTCAGGCAATCGGCGCCGAACAGCTGGAAAATCTGCAGCGCGGCGAGGTAGGTCGGCGCTTCGAGCAAAATCTCCGTGCCTTTGTCGATGTACAGCTTCGCCGCCAGATCGAGAGTTTGCTGCGAACCGCTGACCACCAGCACCTGACTCGCCTGGCACTCCAGCCCGAGCGCCCTCGCCTCCGCCGCCAAGGCTTCACGCAATGCCGGTTCGCCTTCGCTCATGCCGTACTGGCCGAGCGACAGCGGCATGTCGGCCCACTCGACTTTCGGCAGCATGGCCTCGGCGGGCAAGCCACCGGCAAACGACATCACCTCGGGCCGCTGAGCGGCAGCGAGAATTTCGCGGATCAAAGAACTTTTAAGGCGCGTGACACGTTCGGAAAAAGCCATGGAAGTCACCGGTAGCGAGGCGTAAGGAAAATGAGTCAAACTGATTGACTGAAATTACGCCAACGCCAACGAGTACGTCAACATGCTTGACCTTAAAAACCCGATCAGCCAACAGCACGCCATGGAAGCGTTTTTCTTCGGCTATCAGGCGTTCACTGCCAAGGCAGACGAAATGCTCGAACGCCGCGGCCTGTCGCGGGTGCATCAGCGCATCGTGTTTTTCATCGCCCGTTACCCGAATCTGAGCGTGAAGGAATTGCTCGCACTGCTCGGCGTGAGCAAACAGGCGCTGAATATGCCGTTGCGCCAGTTGCAGGAAATGCATTTGGTCGACAGCGTGGCGTCGCAGACCGACAAGCGAAAACGCCTGCTGGAATTGACTGCCGAAGGCGCGAAGTTCGAGCAGGCGCTGCGCCGCGAACAGGTGAAATTGCTCGAACGGGTGTTTGCCGAGGCTGGCGAGGCGGCAGTGAACGGCTGGCTGGCGGTGAATGTGGCGCTGGGCAAGAGCCAGGCAGCTCTCGATTGATTGTTCGGGCCTCATCGCTGGCAAGCCAGCTCCCACAATGATCAGGGGCGTACACAGATATGAAGAAACCCAAGAATCCTTTGGAAGCTGGCTTGCCAGCGATGGGGGCCTGAAGGGCCATATATCCCTATCACTGGAAAAACTGAAGACAAAACCAAAAACAATATTTGCTTTATTTGTACACAAAAGCATAATCCACAGCGTGCGAGTTCCTGACCGCATGGTCAACAAATTCGCGTATGCCTCAAAGGGCCGCTGCCACCCCTCATGGGTCCGGCCCTGGAAATAACAATAAAACTCTTGAGGAGTACTCGCTGTGGAAAGCCGCAAATCCGAAGCATCGCCGCTGGATCTCTCGCCGCCCTTACGCACTGGCCTGCTGGAGCGTCTGTTTAAACTCAGCTTGCATGGCACCACGGTGAAGACCGAGCTAATTGCTGGTCTGACAACCTTCATCACCATGGCTTACATCATTTTCGTCAACCCGAACATCATGGCCGATGCCGGGATCGATCACGGTGCAGCCTTCGTCGCCACGTGCATCGCCGCCGCGCTGGGCTGCCTGTTGATGGGCCTCTATGCGAACTGGCCGGTGGGCCTGGCGCCGGGCATGGGCCTCAACGCATTCTTCACCTACACCGTGGTCGGGACCATGGGCTACAACTGGGAGACCGCACTGGGCGCGGTGTTCGTTTCCGGTGTGCTGTTCATGATCCTGACGTTCTCGCGGATTCGCGAATGGCTGCTCAACAGCATCCCGGTCAGCCTGCGCTTCGCGATGGGCGCCGGCGTCGGTCTGTTTCTCGGGCTGATCGGTTTGAAAACCGCTGGCATCGTCGTTGATAGCCCGGCCACCCTGATCAAGCTTGGCTCGCTGCGCGAACCCGGCCCGCTGCTCGCCGCGATCTGCTTTCTGATGATCGCGATTCTCAGCTATCACAAAGTCTTCGGCGCCATTCTCATCAGCATCATCACCGTCACCCTCGCCGGTTGGGGGCTGGGCATCGTTCACTACCAGGGCATCATGTCCGCCCCGCCGAGCCTGGCGCCGACCTGGATGGCCATGAACGTTGCCGGCGTGTTCAACGTCAGCATGATCAGCGTGGTCCTCGCCTTCCTGTTCGTGCACATGTTCGACACCGCCGGCACGCTGATGGGTGTCGCCCAGCGCGCCAATCTGGTCAACCCTGACGGTCGTATCGAAAACCTTTCGCGCGCGATGAAGGCCGACAGCGCCTCCAGCGTTTTCGGTGCCGTGGTCGGCGTTCCGCCAGTAACCAGTTACGTGGAAAGTGCCGCAGGTGTGGCAGCGGGTGGTCGGACTGGTCTTACCGCCGTGACCGTAGGTGTGCTATTTATAGCGGCGATGTTTTTCGCACCGCTGGCCGGCATGATTCCCGCGTATGCCACCGCCGGTGCATTGATCTACGTCGCGATGCTGATGATGGGCGGCATGGCCCATATCGAATGGGATGAGGCCACTGATGCGATTCCGGCCATCGTCACCGCGATCATGATGCCGCTGACCTTTTCGGTCGCCGACGGCATCGCACTGGGCTTCATCACCTACGTGGCGTTGAAGGCCGGGACCGGCAAGTACAAGGAAATCTCCGTCAGCCTGTGGGTACTCTGCGCGATCTTCATCGCCAAGTTCATCTTCCTCTAAGCGCTACGCGGTCCGGTTTCCAGACAGCCCCACCCTCACCGGTGGGGCTTTTGCACATTCATGAATACAACAAAAAAGGAGCAACAAGATGAGTCTGGAAACCTGGCTGCTGTTCAGCGGCGCTGCGCTGGTGGTGATCCTCATTCCGGGGCCGCTGTCGTTGTTGATGATCAGCAACAGCCTGAACTACGGACTGCGCCGTTCCTACCCGGCGTTTTTAGGCGGTGTCACGGCCTCGATCTGCCTGCTCAGCGCATCGGCCCTGGGCCTGGGTGCATTGTTGCTCGCCTCCGAGCAATTGTTCAGTGCACTGAAAATCGTCGGCGCGCTGTACCTGTTCTACCTCGCCTGGCAGAGCTGGCAACAGTCGCGTCAGCCGTCGGTCGGTGCCGACGTACCGCAAGCCGCGCCGGTGCCGCGCTTTCGCGCACTGTTTACCCGCGCCTTCGTGCTGGGCGCCAGCAACCCGAAAGACATCCTGTTTTTTGCCGCGTTCCTGCCGCAGTTCCTCAGCGCCGAGCAACCGTTTCTGCCGCAACTGCTGGTGATGATCGCCACCTGGACCGTGCTGGACCTGTTGTGCAAACTGGCCTACGGCCTCGGTGCCCATGGCGCGGCACGGTACCTGCGCAGCGGCAAGGGGCAAAGCTGGTTCAACCGTATCAGTGCCGGTCTGTTCGGCGGTGCCGGTGCAGCCTCGTTGCTCAGCAGTCACTGAAAAAGGTTTGATCCGTTGGTTCATTACGAATCGACTATTGGCACCGTCTGACTTGAGAGATTTCCGTCAGACGGCGACCCCAACTTGAAAGCCCCGCCGCAAACATCACCGGGATGATGCGCAATACACCGCAACAACCCATTGATGTACACCATTTGAACACTCCCCTTATTATCCCGGCCTGTTTTAACAACAACCCGCCAGGACAAGGAAGTTCAAATGGCCACTCTGATAAGCGAAGCCTCGATTCAATTAGATCCGGTCGTGATCAACGACATGAAGTTCGAGAAAAACGCACATGATGCTTCGACAATTGATTTCGATAACGCTGCAGATACTGCACCGGACACTTCCCGCAAAAACAAAACTGGCCAATTGAAGGTCAACGACACGGTCTTCGGCCCGCTACAAATCGGCGAAATTTCGATAACACGGGCTTCCCTCGATGCTTTGGGCGCAACCATTGACGGAAAACCGTTGAACGGTGAAAACACCTTCTTCCGCACGCCCAAGCGATCGTTCATCAACTCGTTGCAGTTCAACGCCAGCGCCGTAGAGCGTTGCATGAAGGCTTCGAGCGGCAACGACGTATACCTGCTACCGAATCTGCTCTTTGACATGGCCAGTCGCCGCCCTCTCACGGCGCCACGAATGATCCGTGAAGTCACGCAAAGCGAAGCCGGCCCTGGCAACTATCGCAACAAAATCGAGCAACTTCTTACCCGCGCACAAAACCTCGATTTGCAACATACCCAACTCCCGAAAAATACCGGCCGCTGGGCTGCCGCGACAAAATCCTATCTGACCGTTGGCTCAAGCGTCGGCCTTCAAGCGTTCGGCATATACGCGGGATTGCGCGGCGTGATCGCTGCAATCAAAGCGGGCGACACCTCGGAAGTGGTAATAAACAGTGTCGGGATTGCTTCGGAAATCGGTTCCATTGCGATTGATATTGGCGTCAGCAAGATTGCCACCGAGATGTTGACCGCCGGGCAGACCGTTTTCCGCGACTTTGCCAAAACCCGATTTGCGCTCAGGCTGGGTCGCTCCGGGGGTTGATTGGCGGCGCCCTGACCTTGCCTTTCGATATCTACACAGCGGTCCGCTCGCTGAACGCTGCCAGTCATGCCACCGGAAAAGAAGCCATTGATCATTACGTCAGCGCCGGTTTGAGCATCACCAGCGCCGCCATGACCGTCATCCTGGGAACGGCAGCGATGGCCGGCTTGCCCTTCGTGGGGCCAGCGGGACTGTTGGCCGGCGCGTGCCTGGCCATCGGATCGCAGGTATATGGGGCGGTACGCGTCGTCGAAGACATCGACGAATACATTGAACTGACGCTGGGCGAACGCTGGCGCTCCGGTTTTTTTACGTTCTGCATGATGGATGTCGAGCAAGGCGTCAAGGACCGCTACAACCAGGCCAAAACCTTGATCCAGCATTCGCAACAGCTCAAACACAAGGCGCGCAGGCTGCTGGATGCAGACCTGAAGGACACCACCGAAGCGGTCGTCAATGGCGCCTTCGCCGTTGATCTGGTGGCCACGCGCGTACGCAGGCGCAACTGGTGGACCAAGGTCGATTCCTGGGAAATGGAAAACGTCCCGGTGGTACGGGGGACAGATGACACGATCGACGCCCGTGATGGCGTCACCAAGGACACACCCGGCGCAGAGCTGGGCGTTGCCGGAGACGACAAGAGCATCTTGTGGTTTATCGGCGATGGCCGTGATTCGATCAAAGGCGTTGAGAAGAAACCCAACGTTTTCCATTACGGCTCGGGAACCAAGGACCTGACGGGCGGGGAAAAAGATGACCAGTTCGTGTTTGAAGATGCAGCAGAGGCGCTAAGAAAAAACATTGCTGAATCGGATTACTCAAAACTGAGAGGCGGCGCAGGTAATGACACGCTAACGCTCAACGGTCACAACTTCACGGACAAAGGCTATGACATAGACTTGCCCGCAGGCACGTTGCACATAAGAACGCCGGCCTCCAAGGTGGAGGATGGCGCAACCTACCAATTCCACAGCCTTGTGGAAAATATCGAAAATATTGACACCGTTCGCAGTGCTGCCAGCACTGTCAGGGGAAACGAGCACCGCAACATCATCAAGTCACGCGGCAGTGACACGATCAATGCGGGTGCCGGCAACGACCAGATACACATGCTGCATAAAGATGCAACCGCATCGGGTGAGGAAGGCGTCGATGAATATTTCGTCGATCACGTGGAAGGTCGTATCTGCATCATCGAAGACGGCGAGCAAGAAAGCAGCGTCGAATTGAACTGGCGTATTGGTTTGATTGAAAGCTGGCATATCGAAAACAACGCGCTGGTTATTACTTCCGGATTTGAGTTCTACGACAGACCAAAAAACCTGGTCATCATTCGCGATGTTTATAAAAAAGTAGACGGTATAACCCAACTGAAAAATGGCAAGCTTACTTTTCTGACCAAGGACGGCTATCAACTACGCCCGGACCTTCCCGAGACAATTGAAAGCGGAGCAAAAGTTGATATCGAAGTAGTAATCAGCAAACACGGAAGCCCGGCGCGACCGATTATCCTTTATTCACCCGAATGCTGGACAATGGATCAGCGCGAAACTCAGTATTACGTGCCCCGCGCGATGCAAAGCATCGCATTCTATGCCGTCGAAAGACCCGACGTGGTTACCAGCATTCATCTGGACTACGCCAGCAGCGAATTGAGCAAGGTCGAAGCGCATTTTTTTGCGCGTGAGTCGGAAAAATATAAAGACCTGATAGCCGGTTGTGATCTGACGTATCACTTCGGCAAAACGCACATCACACTTAAATATTTTGCCCAAGCGCGAGGTGGTTCTGATCCCAGAAACATGATCAAGATCTTGCGCACCATGGCCGCGCGCCCCAGCCATAAATATTTGCTGATATTCAGTGACGGCATTGCCCTGAACGCTGAGCTCACGCCGGAAACGGATGCCGCGCCTGCCGATGCCAACTATCAGGCGACTGAATTCCTGCACTGGACCACCCCTATCCATCTGCCTCTCGAGTTTCGAAAGAAGCAATTTGACTATGAGTTGCCAACGAATGAAGCGTACAAGCTCGGTGCTTTGAATGCCTGCGCCACGCTTAGCTCGTTGCCCCGTCAAACCGCGATGGAGACTCTGGAAGGTCAAGGGGCAACCTATCTGGTGCATCTGGCTGCCGCCATGACCATCAGACTTTCCACGCCTGGCGCAATGGCCGATGCCGAACTCAGGCTGCCTTACTCATCGACCTGGGAAATCGATGCGACAGCATTGGGACCGGTCGAGGTGAGCCTGGAAAACAATCAGTTGCTGATCGGCAATTGCACGGTGCACCTGCCCGTTTACGGCAGTGAAGATCTGATCGATCAAATCCGCGTGATCAGCGAAAAAGGCGTCGTGCATGTCGTGGATCTTTCATTTGACCGGGTCTATGAAGACGGCCTTGATGCGCGGTATTTCGAAGCACCCGACCCGACCCGGCCCTTGCCAAAAGCCTTCGCATCGATGGCCGGTCGGCAAGTAAAAGTGCGCAATATCGCCTTCGCCGACAACTGGCCCGGCGCATTCAGTTACAGCTTTGCCACATTTGACTGGATCCTGCGCAGCGACAAATCCCGTGTCGAATATTCCGCATTGCGAGTGCTCAATCAATGCGGCCATCAGGATGCGCGCATTTTCAATCCGCCGTTGATCAACGTCCCGCCGGCGTAACGCCTCCACAGTGTCCACCACTGATCTTTTGCGCACTCTGCAGTTGAAGTAAGCGAACTTCGTCAGCACTTCCCGGGCCTTGGCCTTACGGGATGTAAACGGGTGCGCCTGAACAATACGGCGAGCGGCTGATTGCGCTCGTTCTCACCCTCATTGAGTAGTTGTATATGGCCAAGCCACCGAAAAAAATTGTTGTGACAAAAGCAGTCGATACCACCGTGACCACACGAGCCGAGCCATTGAATTCAGGTACAGGCACCCGCGGGCGCCCCCACCTGCCCGATCCCCTTGCCTCCGCTATCGATTCGGCCACGGCATTGCCCGACGCGTCAGTCACCGACCGTTCGGCAATCACCGTGCGCGTGATGCCGGAGTCAGCCAGCGATACCGGAAATGGCGCGCGCAATGCAGTCGCCTGGCCGCAGGAACGTTTGCATGAGCTAACACCGATCGGTGATGACAGCGGGCTGTTTACCGGGCCCGATCAACGCACCTACGCGCAACTCGGCAGCGCCGGCCGTTTTCTCGTCGAGCAGAATCCTCGCGGCAATTATTACGTGCCCATGACTTTCGCCCCCGGCGTGCCCGGCCCACTGCTGACGCGGATCGAGGGCCAGGCCAGTTGGTCCATTCATCGTCCCGGCGTCCCCACCGGCGCCCCGGCTCCTTCGCATCAGCTCAGCTACCTCTCAGCGGATGACGCCAATACCCTGACCAAAGCCGAACTTTCAACGAGTGGCATCCGCTACAACAAGCTCAAGCAAGCGTTCGTCGATACCGCAGAAGGCACGGTGATGGTGCGTAAAGATCCGCAAGGCGAGTACCGACACGCCTCGGCGGTAACAAGACATTCCTCCGATATCGTGTTCGAGCCGATCCCCGGCACGCTGCTTTGGCGACCCAAAGCACTGCAGACACTCGCCACCGGCACTCCGCCAGCCGCTGCGTCTCGGCGTGGCGCAGAATCGGCCGAGCCGGCCGCCGGCCCGAGCAAACGAGCGCGGCCAGAAGTGACCGAACAACCGTTTGCGGCTCCGCTTGACGCCAACGTACCGACCGCGCAAACGCCATTCTTCTGGTTACCGTGGGGACATTTGAACAAACCACCGGCGGTGGAATCGATCCAGCTTGGCTGGTTTCATTATCCAATCGTGCCCGTCGGCTCCAACCGCACCCCCAAAGTCTATTTTGTGCAACACCCCGACTTTGTTCCGGGGCGCTTCGATGCGTTTGAGAAGATGCTGCGCACCGCGCCGTCATTGCAACCGGTCGCCACGTTTCGCATCGGTAACGACCCCGGCGAAGTCCATCCTGGAAAACGCTTTTTCGAAGAGCCCATCGCGCAATCGGTTGCCAATACCTTTACGGACTTTTCCGCAGCCACGGCATGGGCCGTCGCGCGAAAGCTGTTTGAACTGGCAGACAACTCGGCCGTCATTACCGGCACCGGTCTGGTGAATATTCAGGCGGTGCTGCACCAGTGGAAGCAAAAGCCCTTTCCCACCGCTCCGGCCTATGCCGACCCGTTGAACATGCTGGCGGTGGCGCCCTCAATCGATATCAACGGCAAAAAGCTCATCCCCATGCCCTCGCAGTCCGACAGCGAGCTGCAACGGCTGAGTTTTGACCCGCTGCGCTTTCCAGTCGAATGGAATCATTACAAGACCTACCCCAGCGATCTGAACCTCAGGCGTTTGCTTGGCGCCCTGTTGGTACGCAGTGGCTACGACATCTTCCCGCTGACGCATGACCATCACAGGCCAACCCTGGTGTTCAGGCGCCAGCCCCATGATCAGGTGTATTTCCTGAAACTGGGCTCGGTTGACCACGTCGGCCTGTCCCACACGCCGGGCAATGAACTGGCAGATCCGCATCTGCCGGCGAGGATTGGCGACGACGCCTTTCGCACCCTGACCACCGCGACGGCAGACAACAAAGTGACCTGGCTCATCGGCGGCGTATTGAAGGTCGATTCCAATCCGGACTCGGTGTTCATCATCAGAGATCGGTAAACCCGGCCTGCCTGCGCTCGCCGGATTTTTCAGCGAGCGCAGGCTGTTCACGAAACGCGTAACAGCCCGCAGCAATCTCCCTCTGCTCGATACATATGTACCGCACGCCGGACCAGGCGTTTGCCGACCATGGCATCTTCACGCCAACACATCGGGCAAGCGCGCGGTTGCGCATCAGCACAGCGAAGCAGCCTCCCGAGTTTACGGCCAACCCTGCCCAGCCTTGCAACGAGCAATCAAATGGCCAAACCGCCGAAAAAAATCCCTCGCCCGACATCGCCCGAAACGCCGGCGACATTGCCACATCCCCTGCCTGATCAACCGGCCACATCCACGGCTGACACGGGGGCCAATCCGGATCCGAACACTCCGCAAACCTTGCCGGGTGCACCCGCGCCCCGCCCCAGTGTCATCATTAGCCCCGCACCGGCCAGCCGCACCGTAGCGAGTACAGCGCGGGTGACTGACTCGCTGGCGATAAATCCTGTACATAACGAACCGTTTGCACTGGCCGGCACCTCAAGCGATGAGCGGTTCTCGCCGCCGGCATACATCAATCCCGCATCCGTCCTGCTACTTAAACGCAAGGCAAACGGCACCGAAGGTTTTCTGTACGACAAGCGCAACAAAACTTATGTCGAGCTGCCTGAGGGCGTCGTCATGGTGGGCAGAAGCGCGGATGGCTGGCGACAAACCTTCGCAGGTGAATCGACGCCGACCGGCCAGCGAGTCGAGCAGATTCCCGGGAGCACGCTCTGGCGTGAGGTCGACTCGTCGCGGCAAGCCACTGATCCGTGGGTCGACCCGCTGTTCGCTGAGTCCGCGCACGTCCTGGCGGTACCGGCCAGGCGTATTTCTGCGCAAGAGCAAGCCCTTGCGGCGAGCGATACACGCGCTCTGGTGGCGGATCTCGTCTCGCGCCAGGATACCGCTCTGGATCTTTCAACTGCGCTATGGAAAAACTGGGGCCGAACCACACGACCCGAATCAGGCGAGTCGATCGAAATAGACGGTTTGCATTACCGGATCGTCGCCCAGAGCCTGGGAGCCGACAGCGGTCTGGTCTATCTGCAGCACCCCGGTTTTTCGCCGGGCCGATATGACGCATTCGAAGACATGTTGCGTCATGACCCCTCGCGCCAACCAAAATGGGCCCTGAAACGGGATGGCCTGTGGAGAGTGCTCGACGATCACCCGCCGTTCGCGATGCCCCAGGCCCAATACGTTTCCACGGCCTTCAAGCACCTTTCGGACCCGTCGATCGACAACCTTGCCAGAGCGGTGTTTGATCGCGTATCGCTGCCGGACGGCATAACGGGCGACGGCTTGTCAGTCATGACCCTGACCTACCGCTATTGGCTCGACAGGGTCAACCATGAAGCCCCAGGCCTTGGCCTGAGCGACCCGCTGCTGATGTTGCCGACACTGTCGACGTTGCCCGGCAACCTGACAGGCGGCAGATTACTGGCGTTACCCGCGCCTGACGTCAACCTGCTGCAGCGCCTGGATTTCGAGCCGAAGAAATTTCCACAGCAATGGGACGCCTATACGGCGGCGCCTACTCCGGCAAATTTGCGCGCATTGTTTGCACACATCCTGCAGGACAACGGTTACACCGTTACGCCGTCCCCGCGTCAGCTCGAAGAAAACGCCGTGGTTTTCAGTCCACCGAACATTGCCGCACTGTTCATCCTGAAACTGCCACCCGTCAGCGGCGACCATGTTGCGCGTTATACCGCCCCGGGCTCGAATTTCACCAATCCGCAATTCCTGGCGCTGCTCAATTCCCAGAACAAACAGGCACTGAAACGCTTCCTGGATCAAACCGAAGTGGCCTATCTGGTGGGCGGCATACAGTACCTGTCCGTCGACCATCCAACGCTTTTCATTGTGCGAGAAGGTTGAAACACAGCCAGAGCCACGGCGGTGATGCGCATTTCTCCTCGCGCAAGCACTGCCATCCACACATCGCTCCACAAGGGATACTCTCCATGGTCAAGCCACCAAGCCGCGGGGCGGGAATCATTCCGCCCGATACTCTGCCAACATCGCTACGCCCCAAAACCGCCGCGTCCGACAGCGTCCGCTCCGGTTCCGCCGATTTACCCGTCGGACTCACCGACGAATACAACGCCCACCTGTTCCCCGCCGGAAAACCGAGCGCGCCTGCTTATCCGGCCTCGGTACAGATCAGTGAAACTACGCTGTTACCACCTGGCGCGGTCCAGATCAACAGACACGGCTTTTCGCCAATTACGGCAATTGAATCGCCGTACGTCGATGCTCAGCGCATTGAGTCACAAACCCCGGTTTATCTGGCTGCGCAAGATGCCGCCCTGCTCACCTCTGCGCTCGATACGCAGGATGGGGTGCGCTATGACAAACATCGCAAAACCTATGTCGACACCGCGCTCGGAACCGTCCTGGTGCGCAAAAACAGCGCCGGTCAGTATCAACAGATTTTTGCAACAACGCGAAACGTTTCAACGGTGTTGTTCGAACGTATTCCCGGGACCCGACTGTGGCGATACCAACCGCGTGGCAGCGTACCTGCCGAAGAAACCGCAGACACCAGCCAGACACTCAGCGACAGTCTGCTCGCAGCCCATCCCGGGGCACTGAACTTGCCGTTCGGCCTCTGGCGAAATTGGGGCCGCCGTGTTCGCCCGGCGCTCGGGCAACACATCGAAATAGACGGACACTTCTATCAGATAGTGAAGCAAGACCTGAATGCGCACTCGCGACTGGTCTATCTGGAAAATCCGTTGTTCTCCCCGGCCCTGTACGACGCTTTCGAATACATGCTGCGAGATCACCCATCGCTGCAACCCAAATATGCCGTACTGAGCAATAACCAGTGGACGGTACTCGACAGCGTCGTTCCCTTCGAAATGCCGATCACCCAATACATCGCCCGAACCTTCAAATCGCTGGCAGACCGCTCCGTCAGCGCACTGGCCCGGGCGATGTTCAATCATGCCAGTGATTGCGAGATCATCACCGGTACAGGCTTGGCATCGCTCAACCAGGTCTTGCGCCATTGGACCCACCGGCATCTGCACAAAGCACCGCAAGGGCAACTGGCCGAGCCGTTGTTGATGTTGCGCCGGCCGCTCGCGATATCCGGCATGCAGTCCCTGCCCTCGACGCCAGATTATGGTTTGCCGCGACTGGACTTCGACCCCGGGCGCTTCGCTCATCACTGGAACCGCTTCGCCAGCCAGCCTTCGACGGCCCGATTGCATAAACTGTTCAGCGAGGTGCTGGCCGATGAAGGCTACGTCATCGAACGCACCGCACCGCCAGGGTCACGCCATGAACTGCGCTTTCATCGGCATGGCATCGACCAGGCATTTGCGCTGAAGGTTTATCCGGTCAACGCGCTCGACGATACCGCACAGGTGCCGAGCGTGAGCGAGAGGGAGCAGCCGCGTGCCGAGGCCAGCGATACACGCGAAGCGGTCTGGTTGCGCGGCGGCATACAAGTGGACGCGTTGGGGCAGACGACGTTGTTTATCGTCAGAGAAAATTGAGGGGGCCGCCAGACGAAAAAAAGCCCGCAGTGTGAGCGGGCGAAAGACCAAAGAAGCTATATGCGCAGTCGCTTCCCGGCAGGGGCAGCCGCTTGGGGGATCAACTGCCCCGATAGGTGGAATAGCTGTAAGGCGAAATCAGCAACGGCACGTGGTAGTGCTCCTGCTCGGCAGAGATACCGAAACGCAGCACCACCACATCCAGAAACGCCGGCTCCGGCAACTGGACGCCACGGGCGCGGTAGTAATCGCCCGCATGGAACTGAACCTGATAAACCCCGGTGCGATAGTCATCGCCTTGCAGCAGCGGTGCATCGACCCGGCCGTCGCTGTTGGTGACCGCACTGGCGACCAATTCCAGTTGCGAACCTTCAACGCGGTACAGCTCGACCTTGATCGAACTGCCCGGGCAACCGTGTGCAGCGTCCAAAACGTGAGTAGTCAAACGTCCCATTGATTCTGCGCGCCTGCCTGCGTGGAGCAGTCAGACTGCGCGCCTCCCGAAGTCAGTTGAAAAGGAGACCGCACCGATTCGGAGCACGAAACGCTGCGGCGAGCGACTGATTAAGACACTTTTCAAAAAAATTGTACACAATAAAAACGACATTTTTCTTGCCACCCCCGCCATCCGGGGGTTTCCTCCGGATTAACCGGCGATACGCCTATTCATTGCGCCTTCCGTGCAATAGCTGACGGGGCAGGCAGGTTTCTTGCAGGCTCACGCCATTATCAGGAAAAGATGACAGTCGGCGAAAAATGCGAAAATTCAGGCTTACAAAATGTAAATAAAGTTGTATACAATCAGCCCATCGCTGTGACGCCAGCCTGATCCCTCACCGCCAGGCCGCCACACCCTCTGTCAACGTATAAGAAGGAAGACTGCAGTGAGCGCTGACTACCCACGCGACCTGATCGGTTACGGCAGTAACCCTCCTCACCCACACTGGCCGGGCAATGCCCGCATCGCCTTGTCCTTCGTGCTCAATTACGAAGAAGGTGGCGAGCGCAACATTCTCCACGGCGACAAGGAATCCGAAGCGTTCCTGTCTGAAATGGTCGCCGCGCAGCCGCTGCAAGGCGCGCGCAACATGAGCATGGAATCGCTTTACGAGTATGGCAGCCGTGCCGGCGTCTGGCGCATTCTGAAACTGTTCAAGGAATTCGACATTCCGCTGACCATCTTCGCCGTGGCCATGGCCGCTCAGCGTCACCCGGATGTGATCCGCGCGATGGTCGAGGCCGGCCACGAAATCTGCAGCCACGGCTACCGCTGGATCGACTATCAGTACATGGACGAAGCGCAGGAACGCGAGCACATGCTCGAAGCGATCCGCATCCTCACCGAACTGACCGGCGAGCGCCCGCTGGGCTGGTACACCGGCCGCACCGGGCCGAATACCCGTCGGCTGGTGATGGAAGAAGGTGGTTTCCTCTACGACTGCGACACCTACGATGACGACCTGCCCTACTGGGAACCGAACAACCCGACGGGCAAGCCGCACCTGGTGATTCCGTATACCCTCGACACCAACGACATGCGCTTCACCCAGGTGCAGGGGTTCAACAAGGGCGACGATTTCTTCGAATACCTCAAAGACGCCTTCGATGTGCTTTACGCCGAAGGTGCCGAAGCGCCGAAAATGCTTTCGATCGGTCTGCACTGCCGGCTGATCGGCCGCCCCGGTCGCCTCGCTTCGCTCAAGCGCTTTATCGAATACGCCAAAAGTCATGAACAGGTGTGGTTCAGCCGTCGCGTCGACATCGCGCGCCACTGGCATGAAACCCACCCGTACCAAGAGGCCGCCCAATGAGCCGCTTTCAAACCCTGCAGCCGTCGACCCTGAGCCGCGACGCTTTCGTCAAAGCCTTCGCCGACATCTACGAACATTCGCCATGGGTGGCCGAAAAGGCCTACGACCTCGGTGCGGACACCTCGATCGACGAGATCGAAACCCTGCACCAGCGCATGAGCGACATCCTGTTGAGCGCCGATCACGCCAGTCAGCTGGCACTGATCAACGCTCACCCGGACCTGGCCGGCAAAGCCGCCGTCCAGGGCCAACTGACCGAAGCCAGCACCAATGAACAGGCTGGCGCCGGTATTCACCAATGCACGGCCGAAGAGTTCCAGCGCTTCACCGAGCTGAACGACGCCTACAAGGCCAAGTTCAAGTTTCCCTTCATCATGGCGGTAAAAGGCAGCAACCGGCATCAGATCCTCGCGGCGTTCGAAACGCGCATCAATCATTCGGTGGAAGCCGAGTTCAAATGCGCGCTGGCGGAGATCAACAAGATTGCCCTGTTCCGTTTACTGACTCTTTAGCAAGCCTGGCCCGAGCGTGAATGAACGCGTAAACGCCCAGGGCCCTGCAAGCATCCCCAGCCACTTATTCAAAGGCAGACAAGAAGAATGAAAGCTTACGCCGTACCTTTCGAAAAATACGTCAACCTGGCCGACGCCCGTCTGGGCACCAAGATCATTTCGGTCACCGATGACTGGTTCGCAGACGCCAATCGTCTGTTTCAGCCGACCCCGGCCGTATGGAAGGAGGGCGTGTTCGATGACAACGGCAAGTGGATGGACGGCTGGGAGTCGCGTCGCAAGCGTTTCGAAGGTTTCGACAGCGCAGTGATCCGCCTCGGCGTACCGGGCTCGATCAAGGGCGTGGACATCGACACCTCATTCTTCACCGGCAACTACCCGCCGTCGGCCTCGCTGGAAGCCTGCTTCCTGGCCTCGGGCGAGCCGGATGAAAACACTCAATGGACTGAAGTGCTGTCGGCCGTCGAGCTGCAGGGCAACAGCCACCACTATCATGAAATCAGCAACGACCAGGCGTTCAGCCACCTGCGTTTCAACATCTACCCGGACGGCGGTGTTGCGCGCCTGCGTGTGTACGGCGTTCCGTTCCGCGACTGGTCGGCGGTTGGCGACAACGAGCAAGTCGACCTGGCAGCAGCCCTCAACGGTGGCCGCGCCCTCGCCTGCTCCGACGAACACTTCGGCCGCATGAGCAACATCCTCAACCCGGGCCGTGGCATCAACATGGGCGACGGCTGGGAAACCGCACGTCGCCGTACGCCGGGCAATGACTGGGTGATCGTCGCCCTGGGTCATCCGGGCGAAATCGAAAAAATCGTTGTCGACACCCTGCACTTCAAGGGCAACTACCCGGACACCTGCTCGATCCAGGGCGCGTTCGTCAAGGGCGGCACCGACAGCCAGATCGAAACCCAGTCGCTGTTCTGGCGCGAACTGCTGCCAAGCCAGAAGCTGGAAATGCACGCCGAACACACCTTCGTCGAGCAGATCAAAGCGCTGGGCCCGATCACCCACATCCGCCTGAACGTGTTCCCGGATGGGGGCGTGAGTCGCCTGCGTGTACTGGGCAAGGTCGCTAAATAAGCGCTGAACCCATTCGCGAGCAGGCTCGCTCCCACAGGGGATTGCATTCCAAAGGTGGGAGCGAGCCTGCTCGCGAAGGCGTCAGAACAGTCAACACAGAATTCGGATAAGAAGAACAGCATGCGCACACTGACGATTGAACCGCTGACCAAAGAAGCCTTCGCCCCTTTCGGTGACGTGATCGAAACCGACGGCAGCGATCACTTCATGATCAACAACGGTTCGACCATGCGCTTCCACAAACTGGCGACGGTCGAAACCGCACAGCCTGAGGACAACGCGATCATCAGCATTTTCCGCGCCGATGCGCAGGACATGCCGCTGACCGTTTGCATGCTGGAACGCCATCCGCTGGGCAGCCAGGCTTTCATTCCGCTGCTCGGCAACCCCTTTCTGATCGTGGTCGCGCCACTTGGCGATGTACCTGTATCAGGCTTGGTCCGCGCCTTCGTCACCAACGGCAGGCAGGGCATCAATTACCATCGCGGCGTCTGGCACCACCCGGTGCTGACGATCGAAAAGCGGGATGACTTCCTGGTGGTTGATCGCAGTGGCACAGGCAATAACTGCGATGAGCATTTTTTCAAAGAGGATGAGCGTTTGATCCTCGCCCCCCACCAATAAGAGAAGGTCTGATCACTCGACAACAAGAGTGACAGGCGAGAGGTAAAGACTGTGGAAGCACATCTGTTGGAATGGCTGAACCTGAGCGTGCGCTGGGTTCACATGATCACTGGCGTGGCCTGGATCGGCGCGTCGTTCTACTTCGTCTGGCTGGAGAACAACCTCAACCGCGTCAACCCGAAAACCGGTCTGGCCGGTGATCTGTGGGCGATCCACGGCGGCGGCATCTACCACCTGGAAAAATACAAACTGGCCCCACCGTCCATGCCGGACAACCTGCACTGGTTCAAGTGGGAAGCCTATTTCACCTGGATGTCGGGGATCGCGCTGCTGTGCGTGGTGTTCTACTCCAATCCGACGCTCTACCTGCTCGCACCGGGCAGCACGCTGAGCGGTCCGGAAGGCGTGGCCATCGGTCTCGGCTCGCTGTTCGTCGGCTGGTTCATCTACTCCTTCCTCTGCGACTCGGCACTGGGCAAACGCCCTGCCCTGCTCGGTTTCATTCTGTTCGTGCTGATCATCGGCGCGGCGTATGGCTTCAGCAAAGTGTTCAGCGGTCGCGGTGCGTACCTGCACGTCGGCGCGATCATCGGCACCATCATGGTCGGCAACGTGTTCCGCATCATCATGCCGGCACAACGCGCACTGGTTGCAGCCATCGCTGAGAACCGCACGCCGGACCCGGCGCTGCCGGCCAAAGGCCTGCTGCGTTCGCGACACAACAACTACTTCACCCTGCCGGTGCTGTTCATCATGATCAGCAACCACTTCCCGAGCACCTACGGCAGCCAGTACAACTGGTTGATCCTGGCCGGGATCGCGGTGTTGGCGGTGTTGGTGCGTCACTACTTCAATACCCGTCACGACAGCCACAAGTTCGCCTGGACCCTGCCGGTCGGCGCTGTGGGCATGATCTGCCTGGCTTACGTCACCGGTCCGATGCCAATGTCGAACGCCCCGGAAGTGGCCAAGGCACCGGCGCAAATCGAGTACCAGCCATTGCCGGAAACGGCGCTGGGGGGTGGCGCAAAACCGGCTGAAGCGGCGCAACCTGCGGCACCTGCCGAGCCTGCTGCAGCACCGGCGCAAGCCGCCAATGCCGGTCCCGGTTTTGACAAAGTGCACCACGTGATTCAGGAACGTTGCACGGTTTGTCACTCGTCGAAGCCGACCAGCCCGTTGTTCAGCGCAGCGCCTGCCGGTGTGATCCTCGACACCCCCGAGCAGATCCGCCAGAACGCCGCGCGCATTCAGGCGCAAGCCATCACCACGCAGATCATGCCACTGGGCAACATCACCCAGATGACCCAGCAGGAACGTGACCTGATCGGTGCCTGGATTGCCCAGGGAGCGCAGACCAACTAAGCCGTAAAAGCATCGCTGGCAAGCCAGCTCCCACAAGGTTTTGCACTGCCTGTGTGGGGGCTGGCTTGCCAGCGATTGGCCGCAATGCGGTCAACCTGATGCAAAGAAACAGCTGCAAGCAACCCGGCAGCTGTTAATCACAAGAATAAAAAAGATCCGAGGTGTTGCATGTCCGAGCTGTCCAACGCGCGCATCCCCGACGCACCCGCCATTCAGCGTTTGCCCCTTTTGCAACTGATCCTGGTCGGTCTGCAACATGTTCTGCTGATGTACGGTGGCGCCATCGCGGTGCCGCTGATCATCGGACAGGCCGCTGGCCTGAGTCGTGAAGAAATCGCCTTCCTGATCAACGCCGACCTGCTGGTCGCCGGCATCGCCACCATCGTGCAATCGCTGGGCATCGGCCCGATGGGCATTCGCATGCCGGTGATGATGGGCGCCAGTTTTGCGGCGGTCGGCAGCATGGTCGCCATGGCGGGCATGCCCGGCATTGGTCTGCAAGGGATCTTCGGCGCCACCATCGCCGCCGGTTTCTTCGGCATGCTGATCGCGCCGTTCATGTCCAAGGTCGTGCGTTTCTTCCCGCCGCTGGTGACCGGCACGGTCATCACCTCGATCGGTTTATCGTTGTTTCCTGTGGCTGTGAACTGGGCCGGTGGTGGCGTCGACGCTGCGCAATTTGGCTCACCGATCTATCTGGCCATCGCCGCCCTGGTGCTGGCCACCATTCTGCTGGTGCACCGTTTCATGCGCGGTTTCTGGGTGAACATTTCCGTGCTGATCGGTATGTGCCTGGGCTACGTACTGTGCGGCGTGATCGGCATGGTCGACCTCAGCGGCATGGCCAGCGCGCCGTGGATTCAGTTCGTCACACCGCTGCATTTCGGCATGCCAAAATTCGAATTGGCGCCGATTCTGTCGATGTGTCTGGTGGTGGTGATCATCTTCGTCGAGTCGACCGGGATGTTCCTCGCGCTGGGCAAGATCACCGGTCAGGAAGTCTGCCCGCGCATGCTGCGGCGCGGCTTGCTGTGTGATGCCGGCGCGTCGTTCTTTGCCGGTTTTTTCAACACCTTCACCCACTCCTCGTTCGCGCAGAACATCGGCCTGGTGCAGATGACCGGCGTGCGTTGCCGCTCGGTGACCATCGTCGCCGGTGGTTTGCTGATCGTCCTCAGCCTGCTGCCGAAAGCGGCATTTCTGGTCGCATCGATTCCGCCAGCAGTGCTCGGTGGTGCAGCGATTGCGATGTTCGGCATGGTCGCTGCGACCGGGATCAAGATTCTCCAGGAAGCCGACATCGGTGACCGCCGCAACCAGTTGCTGGTCGCGGTCAGCATCGGCATGGGCCTGATTCCGGTGGTCCGTCCGGAGTTCTTCGCCCACCTGCCAATGTGGATGAGCCCGATCACCCACAGCGGCATCGCCATGGCCACCCTCAGCGCGCTGACGCTGAACCTGTTGTTCAACATTCTCGGCGGCAAGGAGCGCGCGGCGATCAATGATTGCCATGCGCACTGAGCGTAACTGATTTTCCTTTGTGGGAGCGAGCCTGCTCGCGAAAGCGCTGTGTCATTCAACATTGATGGCGACTGACACGCCCTCTTCGCGAGCAGGCTCGCTCCCACAGAGACTGTGCAACACCCTGCCTCAACAATAAAAACAAGAGTGAGCAACCGATGATCCGCACGCAAACCAGCGTCATGTTGAGTGGCGGCCTGCTGGCCGCGAGTCAGGCCATGGCCGGCGATCTGCTGCTGTGGCAGACCAACAGCCTCAGCTATTTGTACGGCAAGAATTTCGCCATCAACCCGTCGATCCAGCAGACCGTGACCTTCGAGCACGCCGACCGCTGGAAGTACGGCGACAACTTCCTGTTCGTCGACAAGATCTTCTACAACGGCACGGAAGACGCCAACAAAGGCCCGCACGCCTTCTACGGCGAGTTCAGCCCGCGCCTGTCGTTCGGCAAGATCTTCGACCGCAAGATCGAGTTCGGCCCGATCAAGGACCTGCTGCTGGCGATGACCTACGAATATGGCGAAGGCGACAGCGAGGCCTACCTGATCGGCCCCGGCTTCGATCTGAAAGTGCCCGGTTTCAACTACGTCACGCTGAACCTCTATCGCCGCCAGACCGAAGGCCCGCGCCCCGGCGATGGCGTCTGGCAGATCACCCCCGCATGGTCTTACAGCATCCCGCTGGGCAACTCCGACGTGCTGATCGACGGCTACCTGGATTGGGTTGTCGACAATGACGAGAACTCGCGCGGCACCTACCACGCCAACCTGCACATCAATCCGCAGATCAAATACGACCTCGGCAAAGCGTTGGGCTGGAGCCAGAAGCAGCTGTATGTCGGCACTGAATACAGCTACTGGAAGAACAAGTACGGCATCGAAAACACCCACAACTTCGACACCAACCAGAACACCGCGAGCCTGCTGCTCAAGGTGCACTTCTAAGATGATCCGCAACCGTGCGCCCTGCCTGTCGTCGGTGCTCTGTTGCGGGGCACTTGAGACCTGGCCGTTGAGTCAGTATTCTCCGCGGCCTTCTGAATTCGGTCTAAAAAAAAGCCCGAATTTAATTTCTGACCGAAAAGCCAACTTATCCCGGCCGCGGTCAGTACCGAGGCATCCCGAAAACACGCGCAATCGACTGTTTTTCAGCAGCCGAGAGGGCGTTTTTTGTCTTTTCGAACGCCTTGGCTCAGCTCTTGCTAACAGCAATGAAGCTGACCGATCGGATGAATTTTGCAGCAACGAAAAAAGGCGCCACACCAGAGCGCCGATCTTAAAAAAACAAACGTGGAACACCTACTTTGGGAGCAACCGAATGAAACGTATGTGCACCAGCCTGATGCTTGCGGGATCGCTGCTGGCCGGGGGCAGGCCATGGCCGACGGCCTCCTGCAGTGGCAGAACAACAGCCTGACCTATCTGTATGGCAAGGACTTCCAGGTCAACCCGCGCATCCAGCAGACCGTCACTTTCGAACACGCCGACGCGTGGACGTACGGCGACAACTTCTTCTTCCTCGACAAGATCTTCTACAACGGTGGCAAGGACTTCAGCAACGGTCCGAACACCTACTACGGTGAGTTCAGCCCGCGCATCTCGCTGGGCAAAGTGCTCGACCAGAAGATCGAGTTCGGCCCGATCAAAGACGTCCTGCTGGCGATGACTTACGAGTTCGGCGAAGGCGACACCGAGTCGTACCTGATCGGTCCAGGTTTCGACCTGGCGATTCCGGGCTTCGACTACTTCCAGTTGAACTTCTACCAGCGCCACACCCAAGGTGCTCGCGCCGGTGACAATGTCTGGCAGATCACTCCGGTCTGGTCCTACACCATCCCGGTTGGCAAGTCGGACATCCTGATCGACGGTTTCATGGACTGGGTCACCGACAACGACTCCAACTCCAAAGGCGATTACCACGCCAACCTGCACTTCAACCCACAGGTCAAATACGACCTGGGCAAAGCGCTGAGCTTTGGCGAGAAGCAGTTGTATGTCGGTGTGGAATACGACTACTGGAAAGACAAGTACGGGATCGACGACACCGGTGCATTCAAGACCAATCAGAGCGTGACCAACTTCCTGGTGAAGTTCCACTTCTGATGCAGCGGCGTCCTCACCGACGCCATCGCTGGCAAGCCAGCTCCCACAGGTTTCCATGTGTATTCAACAATTGTGAACGACACATGCCCCTGTGGGAGCTGGCTTGCCAGCGATAGCCGCACCGCAAAGGTCAGGCTGAAACCGCTTCGGTTATTCCCAAAAACCGGCACAGCTCCTCGCGCTTGGCCAACGCATCGCGTCGCCCCAATTCAATCAACTCGCTGCAATACCCCGCCTCGAACAACAGATAACTCAACACCCCCGCCCCGCTCGTTTTGGTCGCCCCCGGCCCACGCAAGAACAACCGCAATGCCGCCGGCAATTCCTGACGATGGCGTGCGGCGATTTCATCGATCGGCTGGCTCGGCGCAATCACCAATACCTCGACCGGTGCCACACCCAACTCGCGAGTCGGCGTGCCTGCTGGCAGCAAGTGACTGAACTGGTTGAGGCGCTGCAGCAATTCAATATCGCTTTCCAGACTGTCGATGAACGTGCTGTTGAGCATATGCCCGCCGATCTGCGCCAGTGTCGGCTGCTGACCGGTGTAGCTGCGTACCAGCGGTTGCTGCGGATCGACTCCACGCGGGTTGCCGCTGACACCCACCACCAGCACGCGACTGGCACCCAGGTGCAGGGCCGGGCTGATCGGTGCGGACTGGCGCACGGCGCCATCGCCGAAAAACTCATCGTCGAGTTTCACCGGCGCAAACAGCAACGGGATCGCCGAACTCGCCAACAGATGCTCGACCGACAACGACGTCGGCACACCGATGCGCCGATGCCGCAGCCAGGCATCGATGGTGCCGCCGCCCTGATAGAAGGTCACCGCTTGCCCCGATTCGTAACCGAACGCCGTCACCGCGACCGCGTGCAGTTGTTTGCGCGCGATGGATTCGGCGATGCCGGGCAGGTGCAGCTTTTCATTGAGCAGCTCGCGCAGCGGCGAACTGTTGAGCAGCGCCACCGGCATTTGCCGGCCGAGGCCCAGCAAGCTGTGGCTGACAAAGCGGCTGGCCTGGCGGATCACTCCGGGCCAGTCACTGCGCAGCACGCGATGGCTGCGCAAGCCTTGCCAGAACAAGGTCAGGCGTTCGATGGCGGCGCGAAAATCCGTCGCGCCGCTGGCGAGGCTGACCGCATTGATCGCCCCGGCCGAGGTGCCGACGATCACCGGAAACGGGTTGTCGGCGCCCAGCGGCAGCAGTTCGGCAATCGCCGCCAGCACGCCCACCTGATACGCCGCTCGCGCCCCGCCGCCGGAAAGAATCAGACCTGTGACCGGTTCAGCTGGGCGCATCGCAACCCTCCAGGGTGCTTACAGAAAAGGTGCCGATCAGGCGCGTTTGGCGTACAGCTTCGGCTCGCCCGGCGGGCGGCTCTTGAAGCGCCGATGCGCCCACAGGTATTGCTCGGGGCACGCACGCAATGCGCTTTCGACCCACTGATTGATGCGGATGCAGTCGGCCTCTTCGGTTTCGCCGGGAAAGTCCTCCAGCGGCGGGTGGATCACCAAGCGATAGCCGCTGCCGTCCGCCAGACGCTCCTGTGTGAACGGCACCACCAGCGCCTTGCCCAGACGGGCAAATTTGGTGGTCGCGGTCACCGTCGCGGCCTGAATGCCGAACAGCGGCACGAAGATGCTCTGCTTGGCGCCGTAGTCCTGATCCGGTGCGTACCAGATCGCCCGGCCCGAGCGCAGCAGCTTGAGCATGCCGCGCACGTCGTCGCGCTCCACCGCCAGCGAATCGAGGTTGTGCCGCTCACGGCCGCGACGCTGGACGTAGTCAAACAAAGGATTCTTGTGTTCGCGGTACATGCCGTCGATGGTGTGCTGCTGGCCGAGCAGCGCCGCGCCGATTTCCAGGGTGGTGAAATGCGCGGCCATGAGGATCACGCCCTTGCCCTCGCGCTGGGCCTTCTGCAAATGCTCAAGACCTTCGACGTGGGCCAGTTTCGCCAGACGTTCACGCGACCACCACCAGCTCATCGCCATCTCGAAGAAAGCGATACCGGTGGAAGCGAAGTTTTCCTTGAGCAGGCGTTTGCGTTCGGCGGCGGATTTTTCCGGGAAGCACAATTCCAGATTGCGCCGGGCGATGGCCCGTCGGTCGCCGGCCACGCGATACATCAACGCGCCCAAAACTCGACCGATGGTCAGCAGCGCCGGATACGGCAATTGCACGATCAGCCATAAAAGCCCCAGACCGCACCAGAGCGGCCAGAAGCGCGGAGCAAGAAATGCTTTTCGAAAACGCGGGCGATCCATTAAAGCTTCCGTAAATACAGTGGCCGCGCATTCTACATCGTTCGACCCGGCTTGCGGCTCGCGGGCGTTCTCGTTATAAGTCTCGGCACTTTTAGTGACAAGCCGTTGTATGCCGACATGAGCCAAACCGACCCGTTAGACCAAGATCCCGTATTCCAGCTCAAGGGCAGCATGCTGGCCATTACTGTGCTGGAACTGGCCCGTAACGACCTCGAGAGCCTCGATCGGCAATTGGCCGCGAAAGTCGCCCAGGCGCCGAATTTCTTCAGCAACGCGCCGCTGGTTCTGGCGCTGGACAAACTGCCGCCGAGCCAGGGCGCCATCGACCTGCCGGGGCTGATGCGTGTGTGCCGTCAGCATGGCCTGCGCACGCTCGCCATTCGCGCCAGCCGCATCGAAGACATCGCCGCCGCCATCGCCATCGACATCCCCGTGCTGCCGCCGTCCGGCGCCCGTGAGCGGCCGCTGGAAATGCCCGAAGCCGAAGTCAAAAAGAAGCCGGAAAAGCCGCCTGAGCCGACGATCAAACCGACCCGTGTCATCACTACGCCAGTGCGTGGTGGCCAACAGATATACGCGCAGGGTGGCGATCTGGTGGTGGTGTCTTCGGTCAGTCCGGGGGCGGAACTTCTCGCCGATGGCAACATCCATGTATACGGCCCGATGCGTGGCCGCGCGCTGGCCGGCGTGAAGGGCGATACCAAGGCACGGATTTTCTGTCAGCAATTGAGCGCTGAACTGATCTCCATCGCCGGTCATTACAAGGTTTCCGAAGATTTGCGCCGCGATCCACTGTGGGGCTCCGGCGTACAGGTCAGCCTGTCGGCCGACGTGTTGAACATCATTCGGCTTTAACGGATACTGCCGCATTTTCCAAGCATCTCTAAAACGTAGCGAAAACGGCTCAAACGAAGTAGGAAAAAGGCTCAACGCCGAATTCCAGCCAAGGCTGTCCGACTGCAGTAGTTTTCAAGAGATGTTTTTCAGGGGCTGAACAGTCCTTCTTCCTTAGGGGTGAAACACCTTGGCCAAGATTCTCGTGGTTACATCCGGCAAGGGTGGTGTGGGTAAGACCACCACCAGCGCCGCTATCGGTACCGGCCTCGCTCTGCGCGGCCACAAAACAGTGATCGTCGACTTCGATGTGGGCTTGCGTAACCTTGACCTGATCATGGGTTGCGAGCGCCGCGTGGTGTATGACTTCGTCAACGTGGTCAACGGCGAAGCCAACCTGCAACAGGCCCTGATCAAAGACAAGCGCCTGGAAAACCTCTACGTGCTGGCCGCCAGTCAGACTCGCGACAAAGACGCGCTGACTGTCGAAGGCGTGGAAAAAGTTCTGATGCAGTTGAAGGAAGACTTCGATTTCGTCGTCTGCGACTCCCCGGCCGGCATCGAGAAAGGTGCGCACCTGGCCATGTACTTCGCCGACGAAGCGATCATCGTGACCAACCCGGAAGTGTCCTCGGTACGTGACTCCGACCGTATGCTGGGCCTGCTGGCCAGCAAATCGCGTCGTGCCGAAAAAGGCGAAGAGCCGATCAAGGAACACCTGCTGCTGACTCGTTACAACCCGCAACGCGTAAGCGATGGCGAGATGCTGGGCGTCGAAGACGTGAAGGAAATTCTGGCCGTCACCCTGCTTGGCGTGATTCCGGAATCCCAAGCCGTCCTGAAGGCTTCCAACTCGGGTGTTCCGGTAATTCTCGACGACCAGAGCGATGCCGGTCAGGCGTACAGCGATGCCGTCGATCGTCTGCTGGGCAAAGAAAAAGAACATCGTTTCCTCGATGTTACGAAGAAGGGATTCTTCGAGCGCCTGTTTGGAGGTAGGTAATGAACCTTTTTGACTTCTTTCGTGCCAACAAAAAGCCAAGTACCGCCTCGGTAGCGAAAGAGCGTCTACAGATCATCGTGGCGCATGAGCGCGGCCAGCGCAGCACGCCGGATTACCTGCCAGCCTTGCAGAAGGAACTGGTCGACGTGATCCGCAAGTACGTCAACATCGGCAACGACGACGTACATGTTGCACTGGAAAGCCAGGGCAGTTGCTCGATTCTGGAACTCAACATCACCCTGCCCGATCGCTGAGTCGATCCGGCAGGTACGACGGCGGTTCAGGGCCATTCCTTCAGTGGAATGGCCCTGAACCGCCGTTGGCATTTGTTACGAGGCTGTTTTAATGCCGCTGTCCAACATCCGCATCATCCATCAGGACGCCGCCGTACTGGTGGTCGACAAACCGACCCTGCTGCTCTCGGTGCCCGGCCGCGCTGACGACAACAAGGACTGCCTGATCACCCGCCTGCAGGAAAACGGCTACCCGGAAGCGCGCATCGTCCATCGTCTGGACTGGGAAACCTCCGGCATCATTTTGCTGGCCCGCGACGCCGACACGCACCGTGAACTGTCGCGGCAATTTCACGACCGCGAGACCGAAAAGGCCTACACCGCCCTGGCCTGGGGTCAACCGAAGCTCGACAGCGGCAGCATCGATCTGCCCCTGCGTTACGATCCGCCGACCAAGCCGCGGCACGTGGTCGATCACGAATTCGGCAAGCATGCGCTGACGTTCTGGAAGGTGCTGGAGCGTTGCGGCGACTGGTGCCGCGTCGAACTGACGCCGATCACCGGTCGTTCGCACCAGTTGCGCGTGCACATGTTGTCGATCGGCCATCCGCTGCTCGGCGACGGGCTCTATGCCCATGAACAGGCGCTGGCGGCATGGCCGCGGCTGTGTCTGCACGCGAGCATGCTCAGCTTCACTCACCCGCAGACCGGCGAACGCCTGCGCTTCGAGTGCCCGGCGCCGTTCTGACCGGCCCCCTGGATCAAATGTGGGAGCGAGCCTGCTCGCGAAAGCGATTGATCAGTCAACATCCTTGTTGAATGCAATACCGCTTTCGCGAGCAGGCTCGCTCCCACAGGGGATCCGGTTCGGATTCAATTGTTCGGCCAATACGTTAAACTCCCGCCCATTGCTGTCTGGAGTTTCTTATGCGCGAAGAGTTGAACCAGGGCCTGATCGACTTTCTCAAGGCCTCCCCTACCCCGTTCCACGCCACCGCCAGTCTGGTCCAGCGTCTGGAGGCCGCCGGTTATGTGCGCCTCGACGAGCGCGAGCCATGGACCACCGAGCCGAACGGCCGCTATTACGTCACCCGTAACGACTCCTCCATCGTCGCCATCAAAATGGGCCGCACCTCGCCACTGCATGGCGGTATCCGCCTGGTCGGCGCGCACACCGACAGCCCGTGCCTGCGGGTCAAGCCGCAACCGGAGCTGCAGCGTCAGGGCTTCTGGCAACTGGGCGTCGAAGTCTACGGCGGCGCACTGCTGGCACCGTGGTTCGACCGCGACCTGTCGCTGGCCGGCCGCGTGACCTTCCGCCGCGACGGTAAGGTTGAAAGCCAGTTGATCGACTTCAAGGCGCCGATCGCGATCATTCCCAACCTGGCCATTCACCTCAACCGTGAAGCCAATCAGGGCTGGGCAATCAACGCGCAGACCGAGCTGCCGCCGATCCTCGCGCAATTTGCCGGTGACGAGCGCGTGGATTTCCGCGCCGTGCTCACCGATCAACTGGCCCGCGAACACGGTTTGAACGCCGATGTGGTGCTCGATTACGAGCTGAGCTTTTACGACACGCAAAGCGCGGCGGTGATTGGCCTCAATGGCGATTTCATCGCCGGCGCGCGCCTCGACAACCTGCTGTCGTGCTACGCCGGCCTGCAAGCCTTGCTCAACGCCGAAACCGACGAAACCTGCGTGCTGGTGTGTAACGATCACGAAGAAGTCGGCTCCTGCTCGGCTTGCGGTGCCGATGGCCCGATGCTTGAACAGACCCTGCGCCGCGTGCTGCCGGAAGGCGACGAATTCGTTCGCACCATCCAGAAATCCCTGCTGGTCTCGGCCGACAACGCTCACGGCGTGCATCCGAACTATGCCGAGAAGCACGACGCCAACCACGGCCCGAAGCTCAACGCCGGCCCGGTGATCAAGGTCAACAGCAACCAGCGCTACGCCACCAACAGCGAAACCGCCGGGTTCTTCCGCCATCTATGCATGGCCGAAGAAGTCCCGGTGCAAAGCTTCGTGGTGCGCAGCGACATGGGTTGCGGCTCGACCATCGGCCCGATCACCGCCAGCCACCTGGGCGTGCGCACCGTCGACATCGGCCTGCCGACGTTCGCCATGCACTCGATCCGCGAATTGTGCGGCAGCCATGATCTGGCGCACCTGGTCAAAGTGCTCAGTGCGTTCTATGCCAGTCGCGACTTGCCTTAAAGGCTGAAAAGCTTCGCGAGCAGGCTCGCTCCCACCCTGGAATGCAATCCAACTGTAGGAGCGAGCCTGCTCGCGAAAGCGCCGGTTCAGACACAAGAAACTGTAATTTCCTGCACCACATCACTCTCCCCGCACGAAAATCCGCCTAGACTCCAGTCATCCCAAAGACAAGGCAGTCTCCATGATCTCGATGTCGTCGTTCCACGCCATGCTCATTCCAATCCTGAGCGGAATGCTCCTGCTGGCAATCGGATTCAACTTCCGCGACAAGAACGCCGGCGTGTTCGCCATGTGGATCGGCATGCTGATGATCCTCGCCACGGTGATCTACAAGATCCTCGCCAAACTCAACGAATAACCCGTGCTGGCTCGCATTGCGCCCATGGGCCTCGTACACTCCAGCGCATCCACCCTTTGCCCGGTTGACCGCCCCGTGTTTGCTCGTTTTCTTGCCTTACCCTGCCTGTTTCTCGTTTGTCTGATGACCCTGCTGCCGCTGGCGCCCGCCCACGCGGTCGGTTTGCCCGGCATGCTCAACACCGGCAAAGCGCAGCCCGTCGCCGAGGAACCGCTCGGCCAGTCCCTCGACGAAGTCATCAAGTCTCTGGAAAACGACCAGCAGCGCGCGCAACTGTTGAGCGACTTGAAGAAATTGCGCGACGCCACCAACAAGGCCCAGGCCAGCCCCGAAGAAGGCGTGCTCGGCCTGATCGGCGGCACCCTCGCCAATTTCGAAAAACAGTTCACCGGCGCCGACAGCCCGCTCAATCGCTGGGGCAACGAGTTCGATCTGGCCAAGGACGAACTGCGCGGCCTGATGCTGCCGGCCAATCAATGGCTGCCGATCATTTTCGGCTTCGCGATGATCCTGATGGTCTGGAGCCTGCTCGCCGCCGCGCTGATCTGGCTCGGTCACCGCGTGCGCCTGCGCTTCGGCCTCACCGAAGAACTGCCGCAACACCCGCGCGCGCTCGACATGCTGCGCTTTGCCCTGCGCAAGCTCGGGCCGTGGCTGATCGCATTGGTGATGACCGTGTACATGAGCTACGCCTTGCCCTCGTCTCTGGGCAAGAGTCTGGCGATGGTGCTGGCCTATGCGCTAGTGGTCGGCACCTGCTTCTCGGCGATCTGCGTAATTGCGTTTTCCTTGCTCGACGGTCCGCACCGTCATCGCGCCCTGTACATCCTGCGTCATCAGGCCTTCCGGCCGCTGTGGCTGATTGGCAGCTTCGCCGCGTTCGGTGAGGCCTTGAGCGATCCACGTCTGATCGCCAGCCTCGGCGTGCATCTGGCTCACACCGCCGCGACCGTGGCCAATGTGCTGGCGGCGCTGTCGACCGGTCTGTTCATCCTGCGTTTCCGCCGGCCGATCGCCCACCTGATCCGCAACCAGCCACTGTCGCGGCGCCTGACCCGTCGCGCCCTCAGCGACACCATCGAAATCCTTGGCACCTTCTGGTACGTGCCAGCGCTGGTGCTGGTGGGTATTTCGCTGTTCGCCACCTTCGTTTCCGCCGGCGACACCAGCACCGCATTGCGCCAGTCGCTGATCTGCACGGTGCTGCTGGTGCTGTGTATGGTCATCAACGGTCTCGTCCGCCGTCATTCGCTGAAACCACAACGCGGGCCGAAACGGCATGCGCTGTATTCGGAACGCCTGAAAAACTTTTTCTACACCCTCGCGCATCTGCTGGTGTGGCTGCTGTTCATCGAGCTGGGCCTGCGGGTCTGGGGCCATTCGCTGATCGGTTTCGCCGAGGGCGACGGCCATGACGTCAGCGTCAAACTGTTCAGCCTGATCGGCACGCTGATCATTTCCTGGCTGATCTGGATTCTCGCCGACACCGCCGTGCACCACGCCCTCACCCGCTCCCGCAAAGGCCTGGCCAACGCCCGCGCGCAGACGATGATGCCGCTGATCCGCAACGTGCTGTTCGTGACCATTTTCATCATCGCGCTGATCGTCGCCCTGGCGAACATGGGCATGAACGTCACGCCGCTGCTCGCGGGTGCCGGTGTGATCGGTCTGGCCATCGGCTTCGGTGCGCAGTCACTGGTCGCGGACTTGATCACCGGCCTGTTCATCATCATCGAAGACTCGCTGGCCATTGACGATTACGTCGACGTCGGCGGCCACCTCGGCACGGTCGAAGGCCTGACCATCCGCACCGTGCGCCTGCGCGATATCGACGGCATCGTCCACACGATCCCGTTCAGCGAAATCAAAAGCATCAAAAACTACTCGCGCGAGTTCGGTTACGCGATCTTCCGCGTCGCGGTGCCCTACAACATGGAAATCGACGACGCGATCAAACTGATGCGCGACGTCGGTCAGAAAATGCGCACCGATCCGCTGCAACGGCGCAACATCTGGTCGCCGCTGGAAATCCAGGGCGTGGAAAGTTTCGAGTCCGGCAGTGCGATTTTGCGCGCACGCTTCAAGACCGCGCCGATCAAGCAATGGGAGGTTTCCCGCGCCTTCAACCTGTCGCTCAAACGCCATCTCGACGAGGCCGGGCTGGACCTGGCAACGCCGCGCATGAGCGTGCAGGTGATCACCGCCGGTGGTGGGCAGCCGAAGCAATAGCACTCAGGCGCGCGGTTGCAGTCACAGGCAGGGAAGCCCGACAACAACAATCAAGGAGAAGCTCATGCACCTGACGCGCATTGCCCAGACTGTCCTGCTCAGCCTGATCGCCAGCCATGCCGGCGCCGCCACCCTCGACAGCAGCCGCCAGCAGATCGCCGAACAAGCGCAAAAGCTTGAGCCCGAACTGCTAGAAACCCGCCGCGACCTGCACGCCCACCCGGAACTCGGCAACAGCGAAAAACGCACCGCCGAGCTGGTCGCGGGGCAGCTCAAAGCCATGGGCCTTGAAGTGAAAACCGGCGTTGCCCGCACCGGCGTTGTCGCCATCCTCAAAGGCGCCCTGCCCGGCCCGACCGTGGCCCTGCGCGCCGACATGGACGCGCTGCCGGTCAAGGAAGTCTCCGACCTGCCGTTCGCCTCGAAAGCCAAAGGCACCTACCTCGACAAGGAAGTCGACGTCATGCACGCCTGCGGCCATGACGCCCACACCGCGATCCTGCTGAGCACGGCGAAAATTCTGACCGGCATGCGCGACACCCTGCCCGGCACCGTGGTGTTCTACTTCCAGCCCGCCGAAGAAGGCCCCAGCGACTTCATCCCCGACGGAAAAAACACCTGGGGCGCGAAAATGATGGTGCAGGAAGGCGTGATGAAATCACCCAAACCCGACGCGGTATTCGGCCTGCACGTCTGGGCCGGAGTCCCCGCCGGCCAGATCGCCTACCGCCCCGGCCCGACCCTGGCCAGCTCCGACGACCTGCGCATCAAAATCCTCGGCAAACAAACCCACGCCGGCCGCCCCTGGGACGGCATCGACCCGATCACCGTCAGCGCCCAGACCCTGGTCGGCCTGCAAACCGTGGTCAGCCGCCGCACCGACATTTCCTCTTATCCATCCGTGGTCAGCATCGGCACCATCAACGGCGGCACCCGCTACAACATCATCCCCGAATCCGTCGACATGACCGGCACCATCCGCTCCTACGACTACGGCATCCGCCAGAAACTGCACAAAGACGTCCGCCAGACCATCGAAAAAATCGCCGAAAGCGGCGGCGCAAAAGCCGACGTAACGATCATCGAAAAATACGACCCGACCATCAACAACCCGGCACTCACCGAGAAAATGCTCCCGACCCTGAAATGGGCCGCCAGGGACGACGTCGTGCAAGGGCCGCTGGTGGGCGGCGCAGAAGACTTCTCCTTCTTCGCCAAGGAAGCGCCGGGCTTGTTTGTATTTCTGGGCGTGACGCCGAGAGACCAGGACATGAGCAAAGCCGCGCCGAATCATAATCCGGGGTTCTTTGTTGACGAATCGGCGCTGGTGGTTGGAGTCAGGACATTGGCTTCGCTGGCGACGGATTATCTGTATGCGAATGCCGAGGTGGGCAAATGAGACCGAAGTGGATGAAAACCCTCAACGTCAAAAGCCCCTCACCCTAACCCTCCCGAAACGTCGGACCGCCCGTAGGGAGAGGGGACTGATCGCAGGGAATGTGAGAATTGCATCGAGCTGCAATTCCGCGTCGAACCCAAAACTTGAAACGCACACCAATCGGCTCCCTCTCCCTCGGGAGAGGGCTGGGCGGGCGGCGTTCCGATGAGGGGCGAATCCACTGAAGATCTCAAGCCATACGGCGCTTCTAACCACTCAACAATGAGCGTTAGCTCGAGTGCTTTTGATCTTGCGTCACCAGCGACATCGGAAGGCTGAGCGTAGGGATTGATCCGGGCGTGGGAGCGCAGCGACCGTCTGGCGCAGCCAGACACAGCGGAAGGAGGTGCAGCGAAGCAAACCGTAGCCGCTGCGCCCGGATCGGTCCCGGAGCGAAGGGACCCGAGCCTGCGAGGGCCGTACGTAGGAGCAAGCGTTTTTTGCTTATTTTTTTACTGGGCCGGCATTCCGGGCGCTTGTAAAAAAGTAAGTCGCCGTCAGGCGAAACCGCCAGCCGCACCACCCGAAGCAACGGATATACACGCCAAACCAACCAGAACCTGGTCGGCCCAGAGGCCGCCAAGGATCAAACCACATCAACCCCAACATGAATCGCATCATGCCGCCAAAACTCAAGATCACAATCGATCAACCGCTCATGCTGATCATAATTGACCCGAGCAATCCGCAGCCCCGGACTCCCCACCGACACCCTTAAAGCGGCCGCCGCATCCACCGACAATGACGTCGGCACAATCTCAAAGCGCACCCGCCCATAGTGCAAATCAAAATGCCGCGCATACAACTCGGTCATCGACTGATTCAGATCGAACTCCAGAATCCCCGGAAAGAATTGCGGATTCAGATAATGCTCCACATACAGCACCAATCGCCCGTCAATGCGCCGCGACCGGCAAATCTGAATCACGCTCGACAGCGCCGGCAACTGCAACCACGCACACACCGCCGCCGACGCCGGCTGCAAACGCGCGGAAATCACCTCGGTCGACGCCACCCGCCCCTGCGCACTGACCATCGCGTGAAAGTGACTGCGCTGCATCAGGTTGTAGGCCAGACGCGGCGGCGAGACGAACCAGCCACGGCGCTCCTCGCGATAAATCTGCCCCTGCGCTTCGAGCTGCAACAACGCCTCGCGCACGGTAATCCGCGTCGTGCCAAACAACTCACTGAGCTTGCGTTCGGCCGGCAACTTGCTGCCCGCCGCCAGCAAGCCGTGATCGAGCTGCTCCTGCAACACTTGGCCAATCGCTGTCACCGCTTTTGTTGCCTCATCACGCATCAACGTTACCTATCTGGACTAGACCAGCACTGTTTCGGGGCAAAAGTGCACGGCCAAAAAGCCGTTTGCTGATGTTGCAAGCCTAGGCAGTGCAGATGACCGGCAGATGACAAAACTGCCCAGCGGTCGTGTTAACGACTTGCAATACATCGGCCAAGTCCCTTGCCTACTGGGGCTTTGGGGTTGGTCTACGCTTAGCGAGCACCTGCCCACACCGGGCACAGAAAACGCCGGGTAAACCGCCGCCGACATTAAAGTGTCATCCAGCCCGCTTAAATTGGCTCAGGTATTGCTGACCTAGACCAACACAAACCGCAAACGCAGCGTTGAACACGACCAAGGAGCTTCGGAATGAAACAGCTTTTCCTGGCAACACTGTTAGGCTCGACCATTGCACTGTGCACCTCCGCCATGGCGGCCGGCACCGATCTGAAAACCCTCGAAGCCGCTGCCAAAGCGGAAGGCGCCGTCAACAGCGTCGGCATGCCCGATGACTGGGCCAACTGGAAAGGCACCTGGGAAGACCTGGCCAAGACCTATGGCCTGAAACACATCGACACCGACATGAGCTCGGCGCAGGAAATCGCCAAGTTCGCCGCCGAGAAAGACAACGCCACCGCCGACATCGGCGACGTCGGCGCGGCCTTCGGCCCGATCGCGGTCAAGCAGGGCGTGGTGCAACCGTACAAGCCAAGCACCTGGGATCAGGTACCGGACTGGGCCAAGGACAAGGACGGCAACTGGGCGCTGGCCTACACCGGCACCATCGCCTTCATCGTCAACAAGAAGCTGCTGCACGGCTCCGAAGTACCGACCAAATGGGCTGACCTGAAAAGCGGCAAATACAAGGTCTCCATCGGTGACGTGAGCACCGCCGCCCAAGCGGCCAACGGCGTCCTTGCCGCTGCGCTGGCCAACGGTGGCGACGAGAAGAACATCAAGCCGGCCCTGCTGCTGTTCGCTGACATCGCCAAACAGGGTCGCCTGTCGATGGCCAACCCGACCATCGCCACCATGGAAAAAGGCGAGATCGAAGTCGGCGTAGTCTGGGACTTCAACGGCCTGAGCTACAAAGCCAAGATGGCCAACCCGGATGATTACGTGGTGCTGATCCCGTCCGACGGTTCGGTAATTTCCGGCTACACCACGATCATCAACAAGTACGCGAAAAACCCCAACGCCGCCAAACTGACCCGCGAATACATCTTCAGCGACGCCGGCCAGACCAACCTCGCCCGTGGCAACGCCCGTCCGATCCGCGCCGAGCACCTGCAATTGCCGGAAGACGTGAAAGCCAAACTGCTGCCGAACGAGCAGTACAAAAAGGTCACCCCGATCAAGGACGCCGATGCGTGGGAAAAGACCTCCAAATCCTTGCCGCAAGTGTGGAACGAGGAAGTCATCGTAGAGATGAAGTAAGGCGACTGATCACCATCGCGTGATCTGCTGAAGATCCAAATGTGGGAGCGAGCCTGCTCGCGAAGGCGTCATGTCAGTCGACATCAATGGTGAATGAACCACCGCTTTCGCGAGCAGGCTCGCTCCCACAGGAGATTGAGTTGATTTCGGAACATTTGAATTTCGCGGAGTTCTTGCCCCTATGAAGCACAACGTCATCCTTGTCGTGCTCGATGGTCTCAATTACGAGGTCGCGCATCACGCCATGGGGCATCTGCAGGCTTATGTTGGCGCAGGACGCGCCGCGCTCTATCGACTGGAGTGCGAACTGCCGGCCCTGTCCCGACCGCTTTATGAATGCATTCTCACCGGTGTGGCGCCGATCGACAGCGGCATCGTTCACAACAACGTCTCGCGCCTGTCCACTCAGCGCAGCATTTATCACTATGCACGCGATGCCGGTTTGAAAACTGCGGCGGCTGCCTATCACTGGGTCAGCGAGCTGTACAATCGCTCGCCCTTCGTCGCGGCGCGTGATCGACACACCGACGATCCGTCCCTGCCGATCCAGCACGGGCATTTCTACTGGAACGACCACTACCCGGATTCGCACCTGTTCGCCGACGCGGAAAACCTGCGCCTGCGTCACGCACCGAACTTCCTGCTGATCCACCCGATGAACATTGATGACGCCGGGCACAAGCACGGCCTCGATTCGTCGCAATACCGCAACAGCGCGCGTTCGGCCGACATTGTTCTCGCCGATTACCTACAGGGCTGGCTGGACGCTGGCTATCAAGTGCTGGTGACCGCCGACCACGGTATGAACAACGACCGCTCGCACAACGGCCTGCTGCCAGAAGAACGCCAGGTGCCGCTGTTCGTCCTCGGCGATGCCTTCAGCCTCGACGCTGGCGCCGCGCCAAAGCAGACCGAAATCTGCGGCACCGTCTGCGAACTGCTCGGCGTGCCCCACGATAAACCTGTGTGCCGGGAGCTGCTCAAGTGAACGCCATGACTCGCGGCAAATGGCTGGCGGCGCTGTGTCTGGTGCCGTTCGCGCTGTTCTTCATCGTCTTCGAAATTGCCCCGCTTGTCTGGGTGATGATCAACAGCCTGCAATCGGAAGAATCCGGTTGGGGCCTGGCCAACTTCAGCAAAATCTTCGGCTCAAAATTCTATCGGCAGGCGATCCAGTACAGCCTTGAGATCAGTTTCTGGTCGAGTGTGTTCGGCATCCTGATCGCCGTCCTCGGTGCGTATTCCCTGCGTCGGGTCGACTCGAAACTGCGTAATTTCGTCAACGCGTTCGCCAACATGACCAGCAACTTCGCCGGCGTGCCGCTGGCGTTCGCGTTCATCATCCTGCTCGGTTTCAACGGCAGCATCACGATCATGTTGAAACAGTCCGGGATCATTCAGGACTTCAACCTGTATTCAAAAACCGGCCTGATCATTCTCTATACCTACTTTCAGATTCCCCTCGGCGTGCTGCTGCTCTACCCAGCCTTTGACGCGCTGCGTGAAGACTGGCGCGAATCCGCCGCGCTACTTGGCGCCAACGGCTGGCAGTTCTGGCGCCACATCGGTTTGCCGGTGTTGACCCCGGCGCTGCTCGGCACGTTCGTGATCTTGCTGGCCAATGCCCTCGGCGCCTATGCCACGGTGTATGCGTTGACCACCGGCAACTTCAACGTGCTGCCGATCCGCATTGCGGCGATGGTGTCCGGAGACATCTCTCTCGACTCGAATCTGGCCAGCGCGCTGGCCGTGGTGCTGGTGGCGCTGATGACCATCGTCACCGTCGTGCATCAACTGCTGTTGAAGAGGAGCTACCATGTCTCGCGCTGAATCCGGCCCGGCCGGTCTCTACCACCGCGTCGTGGTGTACCTGTTGTTCGCGATCCTCTTGCTGCCACTGGCCGGCACACTGGTGTATTCGATCGCCAGCAGTTGGTCGGCGACCATTCTGCCCAGCGGCTTTACCTTCAAGTGGTACATCCAGCTGTGGAGCGATCCGCGTTTCCTGCACGCCTTTGGCCAGTCGTTGCTGGTGTGCGTCGGCGCGCTGGTGCTGTCGGTGCTGCTGATCCTGCCGCTGCTGTTCGTGGTGCATTACCACTTCCCGAAACTCGATGCACTGATGAACATCCTGATCCTGCTGCCCTTTGCGGTGCCGCCGGTGGTGTCCTCGGTGGGCCTGTTGCAGCTTTACGGCTCCGGGCCGATGGCGATGGTCGGCACGCCGTGGATTCTCATCGGTTGCTACTTCACCGTGGCGCTGCCGTTCATGTACCGGGCGATCACCAACAACCTGCAAGCGATCAACCTGCGCGACCTGATGGACGCCGCGCAACTGCTCGGCGCCAGCACCTTTCAGGCGGCGTTTCTGGTGGTGCTGCCGAACCTGCGCAAAGGCCTGATGGTGGCGCTGCTGCTGTCGTTTTCGTTCCTGTTCGGTGAGTTCGTCTTCGCCAACATCCTCGTCGGCACCCGCTACGAAACCCTGCAGGTGTACCTGAACAACATGCGCAACAGCAGCGGCCACTTCACCAGTGCGCTGGTGATCTCGTATTTCCTTTTCGTGCTGGTCCTGACCTGGATCGCCAACACCTTGAACAAGGACAAAAGCGAATGAGCTATGTCAGCGTCCAACACCTGCAGAAAAACTACGCGGGCACCACGGTGTTCAGCGACATCAACTGCGAGATCAACAAGGGGGAGTTCGTCACCCTGCTCGGCCCGTCCGGTTGCGGCAAGTCGACCCTGTTGCGCTGCATCGCCGGGCTGACGCCGGTGGATGGCGGGCAGATCCTGCTCGACGGCGTCGACATCGTGCCGTTGAGTCCGCAGAAGCGCGGCATCGGCATGGTGTTTCAGAGCTATGCGCTGTTTCCCAACATGACCGTCGAGCAGAACGTCGCCTTCGGTTTGCGCATGCAGAAGGTCAATAGCGACGATAGTCATAAACGCGTTTCCGAGGTGTTGAAACTGGTTGAACTGCACGACTTCGCCAGTCGCTACCCGCATCAGCTCTCCGGCGGCCAATGCCAGCGCGTCGCCCTCGCCCGCTCGCTGGTCACCCGCCCGCGTTTGCTCCTGCTTGATGAGCCGCTGTCGGCCCTCGATGCACGAATTCGTAAACACTTGCGTGAACAGATCCGGCAGATTCAACGCGAACTCGGCCTGACCACGATTTTCGTCACCCACGATCAGGAAGAAGCGCTGACCATGTCGGATCGAATATTCCTGATGAATCAGGGCAGGATCGTCCAGAGCGGCGACGCCGAAACCCTCTACACCGCCCCGGTCGATGTATTTGCCGCCGGCTTCATCGGCAATTACAACCTGCTCGATGCCGAGGACGCTTCGAAGCTGCTGCAACGGCCGATCCACCACCGCATCGCGATTCGTCCGGAAGCCATCGAACTGAGCCTCAACGGCGAACCCGACGCGCAGATCCGCAGCCACAGCCTGCTGGGCAACGTCATTCGTTATCGCGTCGAAGCCCGAGGCGTTGAGCTGGTGGTGGATGTGCTCAACCGCTCGGCAGCGGATTTGCTGCCCGATGGTCAGCGCCTGGCACTTTCCATCGATCCGACCGCCCTGTGTGAAGTAGCTTAGGAGCAGCTGCAAGCTTCGAGCTACAAGCTTCAAGCTGTAGACTGCGGCGCACCTGATTTTAATTCTTGCAGCTCGAAGCTTGTAGCTTGCAGCTGTTCTCGGAGAGAACCCATGGCTTTGGCAATTTTTGATCTGGACGAAACGTTGATCCACGGCGACTGCTCCTCGCTTTGGAGCGAGCAAATGGTCCGCCTCGGCTGGGTCGATGGCGAATCGTTCATGCAGCGCGACAAGGAATTGATGGACGCTTACGGGCGCGGCCACCTGGCGATGGAAGACTACATGGCCTTCAGCCTTGAACCGCTGATTGGCCGCACACCGGCAGAAATCGACCATCTGGTTGGCCCGTGGGTAGAAGACTTCATCGAACCGATCATCTTCAGCGATGCGACCAAAACCATCGCCGCACACCGCCAGGCCGGCGACCGCATTCTGGTGATTTCCGCATCGGGCACGCACCTGGTCAAGCCGATTGCCGAACGCCTGGGCATCGATGAGGTGCTGGCCATCGAACTGGAGGTCGCCCATGGCGTTTACAGCGGCAACACCGTTGGCACCCTGACCTATCGCGAAGGCAAGATCACCCGCTTGCTGGAATGGCTGGATGCCGAGGAAGAAAATCTTGAAGGCGCGAGTTTCTATTCCGACTCGCGCAATGATCTGCCGTTGTTGCTGAAAGTGGATTTCCCGCATGTGGTCAACCCGGACCCGGTATTAAAGATCCATGCAGAGCAGGCGAAGTGGCCCATCCATAACTGGAAATAGAGAGTGGGCGTCGACAATAAGAAAAGCGCGTCTGCTCATGCTCAATCGATCGTGATAGTTCAATAGAATTACCATGGTCCGCCACGGATAATTGCACCACCCTGATCGGGCGGGCCATGTCAGCAACCAACAACTCGCTTCAGACCGAGCCTTCGATTGACTCCGTACAGTTCCGATGAACGGTGCGTTTCATTACCCAAAACTGTTATTTCTTACAGTAGACGCTTTGCTTGCTTGATAGGTTAATGACTCCCGTCCTATTCGATTCACGACGGAGCCATCATGAGAACGGATATAGTGCAATGGGTCCGCTATAAAAGCGGTGAAGCTTGTCTCGCGACGTTTGCACTCGTTGCATTATTTAGCTGTGCAGCTCACCTTCCGTTGCCGCCACCCAATATCCAAGAGTCAAATATTCTCGAGGATTACGGTGAGAGTACAGCCAGAAATCTGACTGAGGCTTACCTGAATACCGCCACCAATTGCGGGACGCCCACCTCTCCAGCCTTCCTCTGCTCAGGTGTCACGCTGCGGGTAACTAAAACCAGTCCCAATTACGATCCGTGGGATCATAGCGATTTTTCAAGAACGACCGGCGCAGTCTCCTTTTCCTATTTAAGGGCTGACGCAAAATTTCCTCGCATGTCCTGGTATGGAGTTAATGGTTTAATTTTCTATCCTTACTTGAACGCTCCTGCGGAAAAAACACAGCCTGAGATAGTTTGTTTCTTCCCCCTCGACGGCGATACTTTTTATCGAAACGCGGCAACCCAATACGGCTGTAGAGATAGCATTCTCCCTCCACGCGTTTTCAGCGACAGCATTCCTTGTCGAGAGCAACACATCACTACCGCAGAGCAGTGGGTGAACCATTATCGACTGGAAAACACCTATAAGACCGCGCACTCCTGTTCTTTTCTAGTAACGAAAGATCTGGGTACCGAAGCGGTACAAGCTTTCAATGAAGCCATCCGGGTCAGCAAGGTGATCCCCACCGAGGCCTTCCAGGATCATAACGAGTTGCGGATCAAAACCTGGCCCGAAGGGAATCCAGGGGTATTGCCGATTCAAGCGTTCTTTTATATGGATGATGGCTTGGGAAATGCCAGAATTGATCAACGTAAATATTACGATCGAACTAACGGCTTGGTGGTTCCTATTATCCGTATGACATTACCAGGCTCCGCTTCGCAGAATGCGACATTCACCTATAACGCGGCCGACCAGGCTGTGCTGCCTTCAGATAAAAAAATCAAACCCGGTATTCCGAAAGCGTACAACACGGAGGGAGACCGTTTGAGAATGAGCGATATTTTTTACGACACACATCTGTACGTGGAAATACCTCATTATCAGGGGATGCATGCTACCGACACCATCAGAGTACGCTGGCAAGGTCGGGTCAATCACAACAGTGAAATCATTACGGTTGGAGATCCCCCGGGGAAAGATTGATCGCAATACCCCGCATGGAAGTCATCGATAATATCGGGCGCACTGTCGTTGTCGGTTATTCGGTCAAGGCTAACGGCAACGGTGAAACGGTTGAGTCTGAAAGACTGAGTCTGAATATTGATCCACAAGCGGTTCATCCATTAACAGCACCCATTTATTCGGCTTCAAAAGTAACTGTGGGGTATATAGGTCAGACTGGCTACTCTGTCGTAGTTCGTTGGACAGGGGTAGCAAACCATGACACTGAAGCTCAGAACGTAAACGCCGGTCAAACTAATGTATTTAATATTCCCGCCGCCTGGATAAGCGAAAACCGGGGAAAAACTGTGTTCATCAATTACTCCATATTGCGCAACAATGGCGGTGAGCAACGTATGTTCTCAGAAGTGCTTCGAGTAGAAGTTACTCCTGCAGGTCTGGTGAGGGTTTCACCATCCACTGAGTCTTCGCTTGCAGGCTCACGAACCTGACCACAGTAAAAGCTCAGCCAAATAACGGTGCCCCTACAGGAGGCACCGTTTTGCTTGATTTACCGCGGCTTATGAAAAGCCATCTTTGCACCGTGCAATATAGTTGGTCGAAGCTGTGCAGAGCACACGCGCAGCGAACCCGCGATAAACTTCAGTTCAGGGTTTCGTCAATCACCAACACCAGCTTCCCCGCCACGGTATTACTCGCCAGCTCGGCAAACGCCGCCTCGGCATCCTTCACCGCAAACGCCTTGGCCAATTGCGGACGCAACCGCCCTTCAGCAAACAACGGCCAAACCTGTTGGCCCAGATCGCTGAGCAAATCCGCCTTGAACTGATCACTGCGGCTGCGCAACGTCGAACCGAGCAGCTGCACACGCTTGGCCAGCACCTGCGCCAGATCCAGTTTCGCCTCACGGCCACCCATCAGACCGATCAGCACCCAACGTCCGTCCAGCGCCACCAGCTGCAGATTCAGCGCTGAATATTCGCCGCCAACCGGATCGAGGATCACATCGAACGGGCCGAAATCGCGCAGGCTTTGCAGATCGTCAGTGCGCAGCACGCCGCCCTGCGCACCCAGCGATTCGCAGTAAGCCAGACGTTCGGCCGAACCGACACTGACCCAGCACGGGTTACCGAACGCCTTGCACAACTGAATGGCGGCTGAACCGATTCCACTGGCGCCGGCATGCAGGAGAACTTTCTCACCCGGCTTGAGCGCCGCAAGTTGAAACACATTCAGCCAGACTGTTGCATAAACCTCGGGCAATGCCGCGGCTTCGATCAGCGAAACGCCTTCGGGAACCGGCAGCACGTGCCGTCCATCGACGACCACCTCTTCAGCCATGCCGCCCCCGGCCAGCAAGGCGCACACCCGGTCGCCGACCTGCCACGCGCTGCCCGCGCCGACTTCGCTGATGACCCCGGAACACTCTAGACCGAGCACTTGGCTGGCACCCGGCGGTGGCGGATAAAGCCCCGCTTTCTGTAACAAATCGGCTCGATTGAGGCCGGCTGCCGCCACCCGAATGCGGACTTGTCCTACATCACATGTAGGACTCGGCTCTTCAACCCATGCCACTTGACCGTCAACGCCTTGCAATGCCTTCACAGTGCCTCCATAGTGAGTCTGGACTGAGCCCGAAGCTGTAGCGCCGGGCTTTTTGCATTATGCGACCGGCTCTCGTAGAACCGGCGACTTCAAAGACGGCCTAATATGCGTTATCAATTGTCCCCGCGTCGAATCAGCATGAAGCATCTGCTCCCCAGCACCGCCCTCGCTCTTTTCATCGGTATCGGTCTGTTGCCGGTGTCGGGCACTACATTCGCAGCCAACAGCTGGGACAAGTTGCAGCCTGATCGCGATGAAGTCATCGCCAGCCTGAACGTCGTCGAGTTGCTCAAGCGTCACCACTACAGCAAGCCGCCGCTCGACGATGCACGTTCGGTGATCATCTACGACAGCTACCTCAAGCTGCTGGACCCGTCGCGCAGCTATTTCATGTCCAGCGACATCGCTGAATTCGACAAGTGGAAGACCCAGTTCGACGACTTCCTCAAGAGCGGCGACCTCAACGCCGGGTTCACCATCTACAAGCGCTATCTGGACCGCGTCAAGGCGCGTCTGGACTTCGCCCTTGCCGAGCTGAACAAAGGCGTCGACAAGATGGACTTCACCACCAAAGAGACCTTGCTGATCGATCGCAAGGACGCGCCCTGGCTCAAATCCACCGCTGAACTCGACGACCTCTGGCGCAAACGCGTCAAGGACGAAGTGCTGCGGATGAAGATCGCCGGCAAAGAGCCCAAGCAGATCCAGGAAACCCTGACCAAGCGCTACAAGAACCAGTTGGCGCGCCTGGACCAGACCCGTCCGGAGGACATCTTCCAGGCGTACATCAACACCTTCGCCATGTCGTACGATCCGCACACCAACTATCTGTCGCCGGATAACGCGGAGAACTTCGACATCAACATGAGCCTGTCCCTCGAGGGTATCGGCGCGGTGTTGCAGAGCGACAACGATCAGGTGAAAGTCGTGCGTCTGGTGCCGGCAGGCCCGGCCGACAAAACCAAACAAGTGGCTCCGGCCGACAAGATCATCGGCGTTGCCCAAGGCAACAAAGAGATGGTCGACGTGGTCGGCTGGCGTCTGGACGAAGTGGTCAAGCTGATCCGTGGGCCGAAAGGCACCGTGGTGCGCCTGGAAGTGATTCCGGCAAGCAATGCGCCGAACGACCAGACCACCAAGATCGTGCCGATCACCCGTGAAGCGGTGAAGCTCGAAGACCAGGCCGTGAAGAAGTCGGTGCTGAACCTGAAACAGGACGGCAAGGACTACAAGCTCGGCGTGATCGAGATCCCGGCCTTCTACCTCGACTTCAAGGCGTTCCGTGCCGGTGATCCGGATTACAAGAGCACCACGCGCGACGTGAAGAAGCTGCTGACCGAACTGCAGAAAGACAAAGTCGACGGCGTGGTCATCGATCTACGCAACAACGGCGGCGGTTCCCTGCAGGAAGCCACCGAGCTGACCAGCCTGTTCATCGACAAGGGCCCGACCGTACTGGTACGTAACGCCGATGGCCGCGTCGACGTGCTGGAAGACGAGAACCCGGGCGCGTTCTACAAAGGCCCGATGGCGTTGCTGGTTAACCGCCTGTCCGCCTCGGCTTCGGAGATCTTTGCCGGCGCCATGCAGGACTACCATCGTGCGCTGATCATCGGCGGCCAGACCTTCGGTAAAGGCACCGTGCAGACCATTCAGCCGCTGAACCATGGCGAACTGAAACTGACCCTGGCCAAGTTCTACCGGGTTTCCGGGCAGAGCACCCAGCACCAGGGCGTGCTGCCGGACATCGACTACCCGTCGCTGATCGACACCAAGGAAATCGGCGAGAGCGCCCTGCCGGAAGCCATGCCGTGGGACACCATCCGCGCCGCGATCAAGCCGGCGGCCGATCCGTTCAAGCCGTACCTGGCTCAGCTCAAGTCCGAACATGACACACGCACCGCCAAGGATGCCGAGTTCGTGTTCATCCGTGACAAGCTGGCGCTGGCGCAGAAACTGATGGAAGAGAAAACCGTCAGCCTCAACGAAGCCGAGCGTCGTGCCCAGCACGCCGACATCGACGCCAAGCAGCTGACCATGGAGAACCTGCGTCGCAAGGCCAAAGGCGAAGAACCGCTCAAAGAGCTGAAGAAAGAAGACGAGGACGCACTGGCGGCAGCCGATCCGGACAAAGTCAAACCGGAAGACGATGCCTACCTGAGCGAAACCGGGCGCGTACTGCTCGATTACCTGAAGCTGAGCAATCAGGTGGCCAAGAAGTAAGTGATGGCAAATTAATGCTGACGATCCCCGGATCGTCATCAAACAGTCATCATTCTGTCGTGCAATAAAGGACCGGGAGTTACTCTGAACCAAGAGTGCTCCCGGTCCTTTTTTTATCGCCAGAGACTGCCATGACCACGACCGAACAGCTGAGCGCGTTGAGCTCGATCCTGACTCAAAGCGGTTTGCACAGCCTGTTCCAGCCGATCATCAGCCTCTCCGAGCGACGCATCCTCGGTTACGAAGCCCTGACTCGCGGCCCATCCAACAGCCCTCTGCACTCACCGATCGCCCTGTTTGCCGTGGCGCGTCAGGCCGGCCGCCTGAGTGAGCTGGAGATCGCCTGCCGACAATCTGCCTGCCGGCGTTTCAACGAGCAAAAGCTCCCGGGCAAACTGTTTCTCAACGTCTCACCGGAGTCGTTGCTCGAAGCGGCACATCAGCCTGGGCGCACTTTGCAGTTGCTGCAGGACTTCGGCATCCCGCCCAGTCAGGTGGTCATCGAACTCACCGAACAGACGCCCATCGATGATTTCCAGTTGCTGCAAACCGCCCTGCATCATTACCGAGCGATGGGTTTTTCCATTGCACTGGATGACCTTGGCGCCGGGTATTCGAGCCTGCGCCTGTGGTCTGAACTGCGCCCGGATTACGTGAAGATCGACCGGCATTTCATCGATGGCATTCATCAGGATGCGTTGAAGCGCGAGTTCGTCGGCTCGATCCTGCAAATCGCCAAAGCTTCCCGGGCGCAAGTGATCGCCGAAGGCATCGAACTGCCGGAAGAACTGGCCGTACTCACTGAAATGGGTGTCGATCTGGTGCAAGGCTATTTGCTCGGTCGCCCTCAGGAACAGCCGCCACACGACGCCCGTGCCTTGATGCCGAAACACGACAGCAGCGCCGTCGCGCTGAACGACGAAGGTAGCGACCTCAGCGCCCTGCTCAATGAGCAACCGGCGGTACACCGCGATACACCCACCGCGACCGTGCTCGAAGCGTTCCGCCGCCAGGCCAACCTCAACTCGCTGGCGGTGCTCGACGAACAAGGCCAACCCGCCGGCATTGTCCACCGTCACTCGTTGTCCGACGCCCTGCTCAAGCCTTTCGCCACCGACCTGTTCGCACGAAAACCGATCAGCCGCCTGATGAGCGACGACTTCCTCGCCGTGGAAATGAGCCAGTCACTGCAACAAGTCAGCCGTCTGATCACCAGCCGCGCCCGCCAGCGCATCGAAGAAGACTTCATCATCACCCTCAACGGCAGCTACCTCGGCCTCGGCCGGGTCATCGACGTGCTCAAACTGATCACCGAACTGAAAATCCAGCAGGCCCGCTACGCCAACCCGCTGACCTTACTGCCCGGCAACGTACCGATTCAGCAGTGCCTGACCCGCCTGCTGCAGCAAGGGCGCGAGTCGATCATCTGCTACGTCGACATCGACAGCTTCAAACCCTTCAACGACATCTACGGCTACGGCCGTGGCGATGAAGTTCTACTCTGCCTCGCCCAATACCTCAACGAACGCATCGACCCCACCCGCGACTTCGTCGGCCACATCGGCGGCGACGACTTCCTCCTCGTCCTCGGCCCGGAAGACTGGCGCAAACGCCTGAATCAATTGCTCGATGACTTTCAGAGCCAATGCCGACGCTTCTACCGGCCTGAGCATCTTGAGGCGGGGTGTTTTGTGGCGCCGAATCGTCAGGGTGTGCGGCAGGAGTTTGCGTTGTTGTCGTTATCGATTGGAGTGGTACACCTTCGCCCGGAAGCCTGCGCGGAGCTGGATGCGAGCCAGCTTGCGGAGATGGCTTCGCAAGCGAAGCATCATGCGAAGAATGTAGCGGGGTTTAGTGTGCATGTTATCGATAGTCTTGCTGCGCCTGACCTCCATTCAGCACAGCTAATCGGCCAACGTTGACTTTCCGCGCACCGTAATTTCTAGTCGGACAAAACTGTACGCGAAAAAGTCTATCCATCCAACTTAATCTGTAGTACTTGCTATTAACGCACTTATCGTGCATCGCTCAGGATTCCAAATCGTCATACACCATATCCCCCACCATTCCAAACCACTATCGAAATAATTACTCCACGATTCCCGCCCAGAAATTGCATCTTCACAATCTATCCAAGTAGTATTAATTCCTTTCACCCAATTGATGGCTGAAACCCCATTATGCTCTAAAAGTCCTAAAGCGCTTCTCCACTCATGAAATAACTTTTGCGCTTCAGGTTCTCCTCCCTTAAATCGCGTACCGTAAGGTGGCTCACGAAAATGACCGTAAAGCGCCAGAGGCCCTCGCTCATAACCCTCAACCAGCATTAAGTTATTTAATTCATCATCACTCAATGGTGTTGCAACTGCTTTTTCGAGCTCCCAACTTATTTCTGGGTCACCATTGTTCTTATATTGTGGATCTTTAATTAGATTGCTATGCCTATCCCTCGCTTCCTTCATAAGTTGCTCATGCAGACCGACCAAGGCCTGCCGATGAACAAGCTCATCCACGATTAGTCCAGGCTCATGTTGGAACACTGTAAATTCAAAGACGCAGCCAGCCTCATCCATTCGATCACTCAACCGCTCGTGCTTCTTTTCTTCAAATACTTTCAACAATATTTATTCCTTAATCGTTCCTTACAGGTACGTACGAAGCCGCTCGAGTAATGTACGCATAAACATACGCCCATCCTCTATTTCCTCAGAAAATAATAAACTTCTTTTTGCGAAAACATCTTCAAACGAATTACCTTCATCCATAAAAAATGCAATAGTCTCAATCAACCAGCATTTGTCACTTTCAGAATAACTTAAAAATTCTGGCCTAACTATCAAGTCAAAAACCGCAGATAGATCAGCACCATCATTAACGTCCGCCAAGCAGATGAACTCTTCAGCTGAAGCCACGTGAGGATAATCAATATCTAACACAAACAAGAAACCTGGCAAAATTGATATATCCGGCTTAAATTTCATCATCTAGTAGTCCGTATAAGCGGTTATAGGATTTCCATTGACATCAAGAATAACGACGGTTTTTGTTGTTTCCACATATTCCAATCGATTTCTCTTATATCCCTCCCCCACCGACCTTCGCATTTCCACAGGTAGTGATGAGAGAACCAGGCTTCCTGTACGTCGAAATATAAGCTGCGCGCGACTTATTGCATTCAACTGATCTCTATGACTAAAAAACCTTGTCGCAGCACGAGGAATACTCGGCTCTTTCACCTTAGTTTTTCGATTCATCCTCATTTCCACTTTGCCGGTTGTCGGATTTTTAGCGTGCTCCACTCTTTCAAGCTGCGCTGCTAAGGTGGTTTGCGCACCATGCTTCTGTAAGAAATGCGCTTTGCTATTGGGAGGCTCCATTTTTTTCAATTCTTTATAGGCAATCTGCTCCGCCAACTCATCAATCCTCGCCCTCCGCTCCTGCGCCGTCATCTTCGGCAGCGCTGGCTCACCTTCATCAACCTTAGCCCCACCAATCCCACCCGGCACCTCGCAACCGGGCTTCCCCGGCGGCGGGCAGTTGGAGCTCAACCCCAACGGATCCACCCACCCTGTCGGATTCGGCACGTACTGGTACTGATTCAACCCACCCGCCAGCTTCACCGGGTCCGGCGTCAGATACCGCCCCAGCCGCGGGTCGTAATACCGGTGCCGGTTGTAATGCAATCCGCTTTCGTCATCGAAATACTGCCCCTGAAAACGCAGCGGCTGGTTCAGGTAATCGTCGCCGGCGAGGGTCAGCGCGGCGGTTTTGCCGTAGGCGTCGTATTGCGCGGACCAGACGATGTCGCCGCCGTAATCGGTGAGTTCTTGCGGCGTGCCGAGGTGGTCGAGTTGGTAGTAGAACGGGCAGGCTTTTTTCGGGCCTTTGCCATCGAGCAACGCGAGTGGGCGGAAGGTGCCGGGTTCGTAGACGTAGCTGCGGTATTCGTTTTCGCTGCTTTCGGCGACGACTTGGTCGCCTTGCCAGAAGAACTCGGTGGTCTGGCCGTCGACGGTTTTGCGGATGCGCCGGCCGAAGGCGTCGTATTGGTAAGTGGCGGTCTGGCCGTCGGGGCGGGTCAGGCTGATCAGGCGGTGCTGGCTGTCGTAGCGGTATTCGGTGACGAGTGTTTGCGCTTTGCCGCGGCGTTCGCGGATCAGGTTGCCGAAGGCGTCGTAGTCGTAATGGCGGTCGCCCTGCATCAGCAGGCGGTTGCCCTGAATCCGGCACGGGCCGGGGCGGTCCTGCATCAGCAGGTTGCCGGCCGGGTCGTGGGCGAAGGATTCCGGCAGTTCGTCGCGTGAGTGGCGGACGCGGATCAACCGGTCGAGGGCGTCGTAGCCGTAGGTGCGTTGGCCGTGGCGGCTGTCGGCGATGTGGGCGAGATTGCCGTTGGCGCTGTAGGCATAATCGCGGCGGTAGAGCGAATCGCGCTGATGGCCTACGGCGTGGGCGAGCAATCTTCCCTGTTCGTCGTAGGCATATTCGCTGAGCAGCAGGCCTTGCTGGCGCTGCACTTCGCGGCCGAACTGGTAGACGTGGCGGGTCAGTGGTGTGCCGTTGAGGTCGATCGCGGTCAGCGCGCCGCCCTTGGCGTAGTGATAGTCGAGTTTGCTGTTGTCCGGCAGGCGCAGGCGTTTGAGCTGACCGCAGGCGTCGTAGGCGTAACGCAAGGTGCCCCAGCCCTGATGCTCGGTGATCAGCCGATCCTGGCGGTCATATTCGAAGGCCAGCGGGTGGTTATTACCGTCATCGACGGCGATGAGGCGGCCAACCTGGTCGTATTGGTAGGCGACCTTCACCCCATCGGGCAGGGTCTTTATCAGTAGGCGGCCAGCAGCATCGCGCTCATAAGCAGTCAGCAAACATGAGCCATCATCACCAAACTCGGTCTTCTCCAGCAGATGCCCGTTCAGGTCATAGGCATACGCCGTGCGCCGTCCGTCAAAACCCGTCTCCTGTCGGATCAATCCGCTCGGCGTGTAGTCCAGCCGGTATTTTTCCCCCGACTCGTTTTCGATCTCGGTGAGCAGCAGCTGCGCATGGTCATAGCGGTACTGCACCTGCGTGCCGTCGGGATTGATCCGCCGCGAGACCAGGTGCAGGTCATCGTCATACTCGTAACGGGTGATGCGCCCGAGCTCGTCGCGTTCGGCGGTGACCTGGCCGTAAGCGCCGTAGCTGTAGGCGCGGCTGCCGCCGGTAGGAAAAGTCGTCTGGATCAGTCGGCCAACGGCATCCCACTGCTGGCGGGTAACGGCGCCGTGTTCGTCAGCGGTCGTGGTCCTTCGTCCCAATGCATCGTAGGAAAAACGCCGCACGCCGCCGTCGGGCAGGGTTTCTTCGGTCAATTGGCCGAGGCTGTTCCACACCAGCTTATGGCGACTGCTGTCCGGGTAGCGGATCGACAGCAACTGCCCGCGCACGTTGTAGTAGTAATGGGTGACCTGGCCGTCAGGGTCGACCGCTTCGGTGACATCGCCCTCGGCGTTGCGCCGGTAGGTCCACACCGCATCGCCGCGGATGCGCCGGAAGAGAAAACCGTTGCGGTACTCGTAGGACGTTGGCGCTTCGTCCGGGGAATCAGCGCGATCAGCCGTCCGACTTCGTCGTAGCGGTATTCGGTGACGGCGCCCAGCGGGTCCTGCTCGGCGATCAAGCGGCCCGCCGCGTCATAGGCCTTGAGGTGTTCGCCGCCATCCGCCTCGACCTTGCGCACCAGCCGCGCGCGGTCGTCGTGGACGTAGGTTTCTTCGGTGCCGTCGACGTACTGCACCGCGACGCTGCCGTCGTCCGCCCAGACGTAACGGGTGTTCATCTGCGAGAACGAAGCCCAGTGCCTGACGCAACGTGCTGCCTTGCCGGAGCGCTCCCACTCCCAGAAAAAACTGGCGCCGCCGGCCAGTTGCCGCTGCAAAATCACATGAGCGTCGTCGTAGTCGTAACGCTCGCTGTCGCCGACCGCGTTGGTGGCTTCGATCAGATTTTGATAGGCGTCGAAGCGGTAGCTGACCAGCGTCTGTTCGGTGTGCCAGGCGCCCTCACGAAACACCTGATAATCCACGCCAGCCAACTGCGCGCGGTCATAGCGCAACAGCAGCGAGCGACCGGCGCCGTTATCCAGCCGTTGCACCCGATCAGCCCGATCACGCTGCACCGAAAGCCGATTGCCATACGCATCACTGACCGCCACCAACCGCCCGGCGCGAAAGTGATAAAACCGCGCCGCTTCCCCGGCCAGCGCCAGAATCAGCTCTTCCGGTTCATCCCCTAGAAAAATCGCCGCCCGCGACAAACTGTTGTGAATCGCCGGCCGGGTCCCACTCGGCAACGGAAACCGCGTACGCCGGTTTTCATGGTCAACCCAGACAACAAAGTCACCCTCAAACTCCAGCCGATGCGCCAGCGAATGGCTCCAGCCAAACCCCAGGCCAATGTCGATCTCGACGGCGCTCGAGCGATACAAACGGCTGAACTCAAACGCCAGCACGCCATCAAGCACCGCATCGGTCAGGGTCAGTAGTTCCTCGCCGGTAACCATCGACACCGGACAACCATTGGTGCAGGTGTGCGGCACGCAATCGGCGCTGTCGCCGTTGGGGTTTTTCGCTTGGTCGGGGGAGTCGTCGTGCGGTTCGTCTTTCTTCAGCGTGGTGTTGCGCCTGGCATCCCAGCGCAATTGCATCCGGCCTTTTTTCACCCCGGCAGCGATACCGCGAGCGGCGACGCTTTTGTAGCGGTCGACGTATTCAATGAACGTGCTGACGATGCCGAACATGGCCTTGACCAGACGCTTCACCGCCGCGAGCAATTGCACGGCGCGGTCGGCCAGACGCAGGCTCAGATAGGCAATGCCCGCGCCACCACTGGCAAATGTCAGGACCACGCCGATCAGCACATCGATGAGCAACTGAACCATCATCATTGATGCGGCTTCGGCGGTTTTGCCGGCGATCTCACTGGGCGGCAACATCTCCAGCCAAAGGCTGGCCGTGCGCAGCAGCAAACACAGCGCCGCTTCGTCACTGGCCAGCAGCTGCAGCTTTTCCATCAGCTCAGGCGCCGTCGTGGCCAGTTCCATCAACTCGGTCGCGCCGCTGCCCAGTCGCTCAACAAACGCGCCGGGATCCCGCAAGATATCCGAGAGCAGGCCGATGCTGTCCCAGACGCCCTCGATCGCCGCCCAACTGCCGGCCAGCAGGCCGTTGCCGGCTGCCGTCGCCACGGACTGCGACCATTGCGGCTTGAAACCCTGCCATTCGCTGCGCAGCCAGCCGTCCAGTTCGCGGGTCAGGCCGTCGTAGGCTTTGAAAAGATCGTCGAGCTGCCCCGGCGTGACCAGGCTGTGCACCTGCACCCGGTAGAACTTGCCCGGCGTGCCTTCGAACGAACCCTTGCCTTGTGCATCAAGGGTCACCGGCGTCGTTTCGCCACCGTCCATGGCGATCACATCGACTTGAATGTTGCCGAGCGCAATGTCGTAGACCGACTCAAACTTGCTCTCGATCTGCATCACCCCGCCTTGCGGACACTGCACAACGCCCGAGAAAAACTGATCATCGGCACTGCTGACGGTGGTGCTGTGTTCGCCGAAGCGAATGACCCGCTCCATGCCCATCAGCGATGGCAGGTCCGCCGCATGGCTGACCGAGTCGGCGGTGCGACTGGCCCAATGCTCAAGTTGCTGGCGGTAGAGACTGAGGGTGCCGGGAAAGCTGTCGAGCGCTTGCTCGATGCGGTTGATGGCGTCCATCAGCGCACGCGCAGGTGCGAAGTGGATGGGTTCAGCGGGTCAAACATGAGCGTTCCCTCGCGCAAAAAGTTAGGCGCGGGAACTGTGCGGGGATCAATCGGGAAAGAAGTCAGGCAAGTAGGCGCTGCCTGTAGGACTTGTCTGTAATAGATCGCTACGTGATAAACAGATACGCAAAAACGCAAACGTGGCGTGAGGAAAACCTCACGCCACGTTTATAGACTGACAGAAATGGATTTATTGCGTTGAATCGCCGCGGCTCAGTTTTTGCAGCTTGAGCTCGGCCAAAGGGTGTCCGGCCTTGGCAGCGATGCCCCACCAGCGCGCGGCTTCGACAGCGTCCGGCGCTTTGCTCGGTGTGCCGGCGAGGCTGATCACGCCGAGCTGATAAGCCGCTTTGCCGTCACCAGCGAGCGCTGCCAGACGCAACAAGCGCACGCCCTCTTCGCGCGCACCGAGGCCGACGCCGCGAAAAGTCAGGATGTGCCCGTAGAAGCTTTGCGCACCGACATCGCCAAGGTTGGCCATGCGCGCAAACTGGCCTTCCAGCCAGTGCCAGCCACGCGGTTGACGCACCAGCCACGACCAATGAAACAGCCGGCGGGCCAGCCAGTAGCCGGCCCGCGCCTTGAGGCGCAAGAACACTCAGGCCTCCGCCGATTCCGGGTATTCGTATTCGAAGACACGCACCACTTCCGAGGCATGCCAGGAGGCAGCCGCGACGCCATCGGACGGCCCGGAAAAGCGCCCGAGACGCTCGACGCACTCAAAAAAACCGGTGCGGGGCAAACGGCTTGCGCCCTGGCTGATCACCAGCGAACTGCGCAGCGGTTGCTCGGCCCTGGCGTCCAGCGCCGCCAGATGCTCAAGCGCGGCGGTCAGGGTCTGCATGGCCGGTGTCGGCAGTTGCAACCGCTCCAGCAAGGCCCGATAGGTCAGCAGATGGCGCTGACGTCGCGCCTGGTCCAGCTCCCCCAGCAATCCATCCCAATGTTGACGGCTGATGCGTACGCTCACGATTCTTCCCTCCACCCTGGCACCGTCAGTTCCCAGGCCAGGCTGCGGCGAATCGCGGCGTCGGGCTGACGCTCGCCACTTTCGATCATGGCCAGATAAGACGGGCTGATGCCTACCGTGCGGGCCAGCGACTCGATGGCGATGCCCTTCCCTTCGCGCAAACTGCGTAGTTGATCCAGACCCGGAAGAATCGGGTCTGCTGTGGCCGCGAGCGGCGTGGCTGCCGCGCGCTTTGGTGTTTCATCGATGCCTGCTGCTTTTAGTAGAGCCTGATACTGAGCCCACGGCAGAACCGCGTATTCGGGTTCGCCATCGCGTGCAATGATCTGAATATCCATGACTACCCCGTAGGACAACAACACTTAGCGAGTCGGCACTTTTCCCTAGAAGTGTAATCCTAACAGCGGCCAAGGTCGCGGGGGGGTATCTATCTGCAGGCAGGTTTGCACAATTCAGGGCTTTTTCGGTCCCTGAAGTTGCAGTTGTTCGGGGGTGTCCGGCAGGCGTTCGACCACCGCCAGTTTTTCCGGATGCTGACGGTTGCGCCACTGGCGAAAGGCGTCGAGCTCATCGCTGAGGGTTTTCATCAGCCAGGCGAGAACGGCGACGTCGTCGAGCATGCCGAACATGGGAATGAAATCCGGCACCGCATCCACCGGGCTGAGGAAGTACATCAAACCCGCCACTACCGAAATCAGCGCTTTGCTGCTGATGGCCCGGTACTCGCCGCGCCAGTAGGCCAGACACAAGGACTGAAGCAGGCGCAGATCATCCTTGAGCTTACCCAGACGATTGCCTTGCGCGGCTCCCTTGCTGGCCACCGCGAACAGCAAGGTTGGCAAACGGCCTCGGGCCAGCAAACGACCGGCCAAGGGCAGGAATCGAACGAAATTCCACGGAGCTTTCATCTATTCCTCTCACTGAAATGTTATCCACACAAATTGTGGATAACCTTGTGAACAGAGCTGCATTTCAGCGCTGAAAGCCCCGTTTCACAAGGGCTGCGCTCAGATCGGGCGTTTTTTACTCACATAAAAAACCCCAATATTTCATTGACTTGGCTGCTCAGGGCGGCTAGCGCGGGCAGCCTCAATGGCTATGACTGTGCCAAGCGGCATCGGTTCGTTCTGTTTACCCTTGCCGGGGTCCAGATGCAACAACGCCCCGCATAAGCGAGGCGTTGTTGTCGATGCGTTTACCAATTACTTGGCAGCGGCAGCTTCTTTGGCTGGATCCTTGATGGCCAGCAGTTCGAGGTCGAAGACCAGAACCGAGTTGGCCGGAATCGCCGGGCTTGGCGATTGCGCGCCATAAGCCAGATCGCTAGGAATGTACAGTTTGTACTTCTCGCCAACGTGCATCAGTTGCAGACCTTCAACCCAACCCGGGATCACGCCGCTCACCGGCAGATCGATCGGGCTGCCGCGCTCGACGGAGCTGTCGAATACGGTGCCGTTGGTCAGCTTGCCGGTGTAGTGAACGGTCACTACGTCAGTCGGCTTTGGCTGCGGGCCGTCGGCTTTCTTGACGACTTCGTACTGCAGACCCGAAGCAGTGGTAGTCACGCCGGCCTTCTTGCCGTTTTCTTCGAGGAATTTCTTGCCGGCGGCTGCCGACTCTTCGCTCATCTTGGCCATGCGCTCTTCGGCACGCTTTTGCAGCGCGGCGAAGGCTTCGACCAGCTCTTCATCTTTCAGCTTCTGTTCTTTCTTGCCGACGGCATCTTCGATGCCCTGGGCTACCGCTTTGGAGTCCAGATCATCCATGCCTTCCTGAGCCAGGCTTTTGCCCATGTTCAGGCCGATGCCGTAGGAAGCTTTCTGCGCCGGGGTTTTCAGCTCTACGCTGGTCTGCGAGTCACAACCCGCGAGTACCAGGCTAACCAGGGCTACCGCCGCCGCCAACCGATGCTGTTTCATGCTATTTCCTTGTTCATGCGCCGAATGGGCAATCGAGTAAAGCCGCGAGCTTATCAGGCCGCCACGACCAATGGCTACCGGCATGAGAGCAGCAAACCTGCGATAAGTTCAGGGACTCAAACGCATTGGGCGCACGCAACGATGAAGCTTCTGTCATCTGCTTCCCAGAGCAACTGTTAAACGGGATCGCCACATCTGGCGTAATGGCCACTTGCCGCACAGGGCCTCGCTCAGGCATAACAGCGCAACAATTCGACAAGGACGTTTATCGTGCGCCTCTTATTCCGTGTGCTGATCCTGATCGTCGTACTGCTGGGCCTCGTCCTGGCCGTTGTGCTGTATTACGTCGCCAATCCGAAGTTGCCCTTTTATACGCCCGCCGAGCAAGTGCATTACCTTGACCAGTGGAGCGAGCAGGACCGGCAAACCTATTACTTCACGCCGCAGGGCACGCAGGTCAAAGGCCTGCGCTATGAATGGTTCCAGGCACTCGAGCTGCCCTTCTCGCAGCAGCGCTTCGCCTCACCCGAGTACCTCGCGCGCTTCGGTTTTCTGATTGATCCGCAACAGAAAGCCACGTCGAGCAACCCTGGCAACCTGCCCGCCGGCTTCGCTCGGCATCAGAACCCTGGCAGCGGCGAGCATTATCTGGACATCACCTGCGCCGCCTGCCACACCGGCGAACTGCGCTTCAAAGGCCAGGCGCTGCGAATTGACGGCGGCACGGCGCAACACGTATTGCCGTCCAGCGTTCCTACACTGCGCGGTGGCAGTTTCGGGCAGGCATTGGTGGCCAGTCTGACCTCGACTTACTACAACCCTTGGAAATTCGAACGTTTCGCCAGAAACGTATTGGGTGACGCCTACGACGCGCGTCACCAACAGTTGCGCAAAGACTTCAAAACCTCGCTGGACACCTTCATTAAAGTGGCCTGGAACGATACCCATCGCGGCCTCTATCCGACCGAAGAAGGCCCCGGACGCGCCGATGCGTTCGGGCGGATCGCCAACGCCACGTTTGGCGATGCGATTTCCGCGAGCAACTATCGCGTGGCCGATGCGCCGGTGGATTACCCGCAACTGTGGGACATGTGGACGTTCGATTGGGTGCAATGGAACGGCTCGGCGCAACAGCCGATGGCACGCAATATCGGCGAAGCGCTGGGTGTCGGCGCCACGCTGAATTTTTTCGACAGCAACGGCCAACCGTTGCAAGGCGATGCGCGCTACGCCTCCAGCGTGCGCGTGCGTGACCTGCACAAGATCGAGGAAACCCTGCAAAAACTCCGCCCGCCCGCCTGGCCAGAGGCGCTGTTCGGGGCCATCGACAAGCCGCTGGCGGCCAAGGGCCGTGCGCTGTTTACCGAGAATTGCGCCGGTTGCCATGTGCCGCCGCAAACTCAGGAAGGCCAGCGCTGGGTGCAACACCTGCACATCCTGCCGGTCGCGGTGATCGGCACCGATCCCAACGCCGCCAACAACATTGCCAGCCACCGTTTCGACCTGAGCGCGCTGCAATGGGACCTGAAAGAGCTGCAAACGATGGACGTCAAACTGCACCCGACGCCCAAGGAACCGCTGGACCTGAGCCAGTTGTCAGTGGCCAAGGGCCTGGCGTACGTCACAGCTTTTGTCGAAGACCGCGCCTACCGTGAAGCCAACGTCACGCCGCAGGAGAAACCGCAACTGGACGGTTTCGGCCTGCCGATCGGCGTACGGGAAAAACTTGCCTACAAGGCGCGGCCATTGGCCGGGGTCTGGGCTACTGCGCCGTTTCTGCACAATGGTTCGGTGCCGAGCCTCTACCAACTGCTGTCGCCGCAGGATGAGCGTGCCAGCACCTTCTATAAAGGCAGCTTCGAATACGATCCACGCCATCTGGGTTATCGCACCGAAGCCTTTACCAATGGCTTCCTGTTCGACACGCGCATCAGCGGCAACCACAACAGTGGTCACGAATTTCGTGCCGGCGAGCGCGGCAACGGTGTGATTGGCCGGTTGTTGCAGCCGCAAGAGCGCTGGGCCTTGCTGGAATACCTGAAAGTGCTCGGCGGCCCGTTGGAGGCGCAACTGCCATGATCTCGACCTTCAAGAAAGAACTGTCACTGTTGGCGCGGATCTGGCTGCGCATCGGCCGATGGCTCGGCAAACTGTTGCTGATCGTGCTCGCCATCGGCCTGCTCGGCTGGGCCATTGTCAGCGCCTGGTTCGCCTGGCAGCACCGCGGCCCGGTGTCGGCGCTCGAGCAGATTCCGCCCGGCGAAGCGGCGCTGACGCAAAGCGTGATCCAGACCGCCGTGCGTATCGTCGACCAGCATCGCGAACCGACGCGCTATCTGCGCGATGCCCACGCCAAGGCTCACGGTTGTGTCAAAGCGCAGGTGCAGGTTTTGCCGGATCTCGAGCAATCCTTACGTCAGGGTGTGTTCAGTGAACCGGGCAAAACCTGGCAAGCGTTGATCCGACTATCGAACGGCAATGCCTATCCGCAGTTCGACAGCATCCGCGACGCCCGCGGCATGGCGATCAAACTGCTCGATGTTGCGGGTAAACAGCTGCTCGGCAAGCGCCAGGCTCTGGCTGAACAGGATTTCGTCATGTTCAGTCACCCGAATTTCTTTGTCAGCGATGTCGCCGAGTACCGGCAGAATGTCGCAGCGCAGGCCGATGGTAAAAAGGTTATGGCGTTCTTCCCTGCCTGGGATCCACGCACCTGGCAGGTTCGCCATTTGTTTATCGCGCTGGCAACCCTCGCACCGCCACCGGACAGTCCGACCGAGACGACGTATTTTTCGGTATCACCGTATAAATTTGGCGAGGCCAACGCGAAGTTTCGCGTCACGCCGGACCCGGACAATTGCCCGGCCTATACACTGCCCAAGCAAAACCACGATCTGCCGAATTTCCTGCGCAGTGCGTTGACTCAACAATTGTCGACCGACCGCGTGCCGGCCTGCTTCGTTCTGCAGGTCCAGCGTCAGGATGCCAATAAGTTCATGCCGATCGAGGACACCAGCATTAAATGGCGCGAAGATGATTCTCCTTTTGAAACCGTCGCCCGGATCACTTTGCCGCCACAGGATTTCGACACCCCGGCGCTGAATCTGCAATGCGACAACCTGTCGTTCAACCCGTGGTTCGGCATTGAAGCGCACCGCCCGATCGGTGGCATCAACCGCCTGCGCAAAGCAGTGTACGAGGCCGTCAGTGACTACCGTCATCAACGCAACGCCGAGTGAGCGCCGCGCAAGTGCAGAAAACACAAACGCCAGACAGCAAAAAGCCCGCACTAGGCGGGCTTTCCGTGGTATCTGGCGTTCAGTGTTCCAGATGCCGAATATGGCGCAGCGGACGGGATCATAACTCACTCTCCAACTCTTTGAAATTCTAGGCTTTTCATAGCATTGTGTTTCAATGGTGGACTTAATTGTGTACTCAATACTGATTGCTGTAAATGGTATCGCTGGGTTTCATTAGACCACTGCACTTGGTCAGGGGCATGAACTTGACACTCCGACCTAAATGGCTTCGCTTGGAAGGGGGGCGACATTCTGGTGCCGAGCCTTCGGGCACGAGATCGCGCTGGGCGAGCATCCAAGCATGCAGCATGTCCATCACCGGTACAGCTTTTTCTTGCCGTATTCGGCGCCGTAAATCCGGCTCCAGATGGCGGACTTCACTTTCGATTTCGTACGACAACTGGATATAGCGCAGGGCTTGCTCAGCAAGCGTGCTTTTATTCGTAGCGTGCAGTTCGAAGAACTTACGCCGTGCATGGGCCATGCACCCGATTTCGGTAACGCCAAGTTCGAAGCTGGCTTTGTAGCCGCCAAAATCATCACAGACCAACTTGCCCCTCCAGTCTTGCAGGAAGTTGCGCGCATGCTCTCCGGCGCGGCTGGGGCTGAAGTCGTAAACCACCGCTGCCACATCCGAGAATTGGCTGGTGGCGTAGGCCCAAACATAGGAACGGTGAGTTTTCTTTGTTCCCGGCATGAGCATCTGCACCGGTGTTTCATCGGCGTGGATAACCTGCCGCCCAAGCACTACGTCGCACAACGCATCGACCAGAGGCTGCAACTGTACGCCCGTCATGCCCACCCATTGAGCCAAGGTTGAGCGTGAAATCGCCAGGCCCGCTCGACCGAAGATCGATTCCTGACGGTAAAGCGGCAGATGGTCGGCAAACTTGGCGATCATGACGCGGGCAAGTAGGCCCGCAGTCGGGATGCCCTTATCAATAACCTGCGCCGGAACGGGTGCCTGAATGAGGGTTTCGCAGTCATCGCAGACCCATTTACCACGCACATGGCGTTCAACTGTAAACACGCCGGGCGTGTAATCCAGCTTCTCGCTGACGTCCTCGCCGATGCGCTTGAGGGCGCAGCCGCACGGGCAGTGAGTGTTGTCCGGTTCGTGATGGATCAGTGTGCGCGGAAACTCAGCCGGTAGTGCAGTGCGCTTGGGCTTCTGCTTTTTCTCGGTCGCCGCTGGTACTGTTTGCAAGGCTTGAAGCTCGGCTTCAATCGCGGCGATATCGGTGTCGATCAAGTCATCGAGCAAACTGGCCTGCTCAGGATTCATCTGCTCGCTGCGCTTGGCAAACTTCAAACGCTTGAGCTGAGCGATCTCGTGAGTCAGTTTCTCAATGACTGTTTGATCACGGTTGATCTTCTTGCTCATCGTCTCAACGGTTTTGCCCATCGTTTCGACCTAGTGGTCGAGCGTCTCGACACGCTGCATCAACTGCGCCGCCAAGGCGCGCAGTTGTTCAGGGGGCAGGTGATCGAGATTGGGTAGCGAAGTCATGAGGCCGATTTTGCCAGAGCAGGCAATTCGCGACGATAGACCGATAGGCTAATGGCAGCCGTTAAAGCAGTGTGATCGAGCCTCCAGAACCTGCGCGTTGCCATGGCAGACCCAGTACCAAGGCTTGAAGTTGCTCGGCATCCGTTCCATCTCAGAACCATGGCGAATGCCAGGCCAGTGGAACTTGCCTTGGTTCAAACGCCGAGCTGCCAGCCAGATCCCGAAGCCGTCATGCACCAGAACTTTCATGCGATTGGCGCGGCGGTTGGCGAACAGATAAGCGCAGTGCGGCTGCGCCGTTTCGGTGCCTGCGCGCATGTCCACCGGTTCGGTGGCGAGCCAGATGGAGTCGATGCGGATCATCGCAGAAAGTCTCGAAGAAAGGTTGCGCAGGCAGCAGCATTCTCAGTGGGCCAGTTCACTCTGACGGTGCCACGCGGGTGCTGGATCTCAACGCAAAAATTCGATGGTGCAGCTTGCGAATTTGCTCCGGTCGGCGGCATGGGCATCGGAATAAATGCAGGTTGCAGCGCTGTGCTTTTCTGCGCTTGCACCCGAATCCATTTGTGGACGAGGTTTGCGTTGAGGCTATGGCTCAGCGCGACGCTGGCAATCGAGGCACCAGGCTGGGCGCACTCTTGAATGACTTGGACTTTGAAGATTCTTCGCTTGCATATGCTATCGGGGTTGTCGAACTCTCCAACGCAGCGAGTCGAATTCAATCTGCAACGTTTGAACCTGTACCGGTGCTCATCACGTCCGCCATTATCTATCTCACCTTAACGACCGGGATGACCCAGGTTACAAATGCGCTTGAACGCTACCTAAGCGTGGAAAGGAGATAATTATGAGAACCAATACTAATCCTACATTGATTAACGTAGCTGGGGTTAAGAAAAGCTACGGTACGACATGTGTACTGAAGCGTGTGAGCGTCGAGGTTAAGGCTGGCGAGGTCATTGCAATTCTAGGAGCATCCGGATCAGGTAAATCAACCTTTCTTCGTATTCTGAATCGATTGGAGAAACATGAAGAAGGTTCCATTGTCATTGATGGTGTTGAAGTTTCAGATAAGCCCTCAAATTTGGCGGCCTTACGTCGCGAAGTCGGAATGGTTTTTCAATCGTTTAATCTTTTTCCGCACCTAAGTGTTCTTGACAACCTATGCTTGGCGCCTACGAAAGTCCGTGGATTTTCTCGTGCAAAGGCAGTTGTTCTAGCAAATGATCTATTGCTTAAAGTAGGCATGTCGGAACATAGCCATAAGTATCCACACGCTTTATCAGGCGGACAACAACAGCGCGTTGCAATCGCGCGTGCGCTAGCCATGGAACCTCGAGTTCTTCTGTTCGACGAGCCCACCTCTGCTCTCGATCCGGAAATGGTTAATGAAGTGCTCGACGTGATGAAGCGGTTAGCCGCTACAGGCATTACCATGCTGATTGTTACTCATGAGATGGGCTTTGCTAGCCAAGTAGCCGATCGGGTAATTTTCTTTGACCAGGGTGAAATCGCAGAAGACCTGCATCCCGCTCAGTTTTTTGGCGAGAGTAAGAATCCTAGGGTTAGAGCATTCCTAGGTCGAATTTTGCAAACCGGTATATAAACAAAACAAGGCGTGCAGCGCAAAGTAAGCTGTGCGCCTTAACTAGAAAAAACTCGAACGATCTCAGATCGATATTTTCGCTAGAACCAACCTATCCGAGAAATATGTAGTAACGCCTTGCCCCTCTGCAACACGTATTAAATCTTCGCTGGGTACGATAAGTATAGACTATGACCCCTAATATAGTGGTCAGCTAATCCCGGACACAACGTTAAGCTTTTTCTCGGCCCAAACTGCAAATCCACCGTTGAATTGGTGGCGAATCCAGTTGTATCGAGGCATCAAAAAAATTGCTGGTGTCACGCTGTGCTTCATGCGCAGTTCTATAGTCTGATGTCGGGATCCGTTCAGTTTTCAATCTCCGAAATACCCGCTCTATCGGTATATTGCCCCAGCAGTTTCCCAGGCTGCTCATGGTCTGGCGTATGCGATATCGCCACGGTTGCTGAAGGAATACCCGGCTTGCATATTCCGCGATCCCTTGAACCGAGTGGAATAGCACACCCAAAGGCCTGCTACGCTCCTCGTAGGCCATATCCAGTGCCCTGATCACCAGTTCGGCGTCCGGCTTCTCCGACGGTGCCCAGTCCACTATCCGCCAAGTTCACAGAACCAGGACGGCAGCCAGGTAATGCCATTTTCCTTGCGCCCAGAAATAGGTGATGTCACCGCACCAGACCTGAATGAGGGTGCCACATCAATCTCACGATTCAGGGTATTCGGGATCTCGAGTCTTTCTCCTGTCGCTCGTTTGTAAGCGTGGGAGCCAGGTTGCTGATGACCAAATCAAGCACGCGCATAACGAAGCCGGAGTCGGTCGCTCCGTCGCCGAAAACGAACTAATCTGGGAACGAATTTTTATCACCACCAAGATAGGGAATACCCATCTGGGCTTCGACAGAAGCCCAATACGAGCGTTCGAGGTGAAAATGCAGCGCCTAGAACTAGAACCCCTAGTATTCATTGGGCCATCCCGAGAAGGTGCGTATCGCGAGACCTGGAAAGCCTTCGTGCGCTCGAAGAAGGAAGGTCGAGTGCGTTTCATTGGTGTGTCTAACTTCGATGTGGAGCATCTGACCAACATCATGGATGACACCGGCGTGGTGCCATCACTCAACCAGATCGAATTCCATCCCGGTTTTAACCAGGCCAACCTAAGCAAGTGGTGCCACCAGCAAGGCATCATCACCGCGTCCTGAAGACCGTTGGGCCACGGTGGCGAGCTGCTGAAAATACCCCTGTTCGCCGAAATCGCCCAGCGCCAGGCAAAACACCTGCCCCTGCCATCCTTCGCTGGCACCTTCAAAATGGCCATGTGCCGATCACGCGCGCCACCAACTCAGCGCATGGCGGCTAACCTTGATGTATTCAACTTCGGGCTGAGCAGCGACGAGCGTGAGACGATTGTACAGTTCAAGCAACCCAGCCGCCTGCGGCCTCCCCTGAGTTCATTGAAATGGGCCTGAGGTAGACCTAGAACTCCTTCTCGCGTTGAGCGTCTTGTTTGCGTAACCCGGTAACAACCTGGAAGCGCTTTAGACCTTTACCTGACTGTCGCGACCGATCGCTTTAGGTCGATTCTGCATGTCACCACAAATAGCAATAACAGTGCTCAGCCAATCATGGCCACTAAGTGTGCCGGTTAATGCGATGCGAATTGATGGTCAGATCGAATGCAACCGACCGGTCAGTAGTTATGTAGTCATGGGGCCAATTGAGCGCAATTTCACACGAGGAGACAAGAGCATCGGATGCCTATTGGTACAGTGCGCCAGGATATATGCAAAGACTCGATAGTCAAAAAGGGGCACTGGCTGATTGGGTGCGCTCATTGCTTCAGCGACGACACTCAAATGGCGTGACGTGCGCTCTAGCCAATAAACTGGCCCGAGCTGCCTGGGCAACATCTGCTCACCATACAGGGTATGAAGCAGGGTCAGACGCCATTGCGGCCCGCCCCTGCTATTGTTGCAGTACCACGAGGCCTTCAGTTTTGCGATACCTGAACAATGGATGACGTGAACGAAACACCGATCTGGCGAAGAGCCTGACTTATGAAACGGCTTTAGAAGCCGCCCCGGTTTTTAGGATTGCCAGACGCGACTCTCATCATGGCGCGGGGCATGCCTCATAAAGACGCCGGATAGATTTAAGCAAGCCAACCAGTTCACTCGTTACTCAGCATTGCAAAAATGGGGGTGAGCAGATATTCATTAGACTACTACACACCTGCAATCCACCAAGCGCGAATACAAAAAACGGCCGGTGAGGTTCCGGCCATAAGTGTAAAACGCATGAACCGTTCAAGAAATCAGCGAATTGCACCTTCTGAAATCAACTCTTTGATTACCTTTTCTACCGCTTGGTAAGCAAGATCAATAATTTGATCTGCTTCTTTTTCGGTAGTTACCAATGGGGGGCGAAACCCAAAATTTCGCCATGAGGCATAGCACGTGCAATCAGATTCAGCTCCCGAGCTGCCTTAGAAACTCGTGCACCCACTTTTAACGCAGGATCAAAGCGCTTCTTTGTATCTGGATCTGCGACAAACTCTAATGCCGCCATCAACCCAACGCCACGAACCTCCCCAACAATTGGCAGACCACCGAAAACTTCTTTGAGACTGCTCTGGAAGTACGCACCCACACGAGCAGCGTTTCCTGGAATGTCTTCTTGCTCAACAATGTCCAGCACCGCGTTCGCCGCGGCGACCCCAATTGGATGGCCGGAATAAGTATACCCATGGGAGAACGCCCCCACACGATCAGCACCCTCTTCCATCACTTTATAGACTTTCTCTCCAACGATAGCTGCCGATAGCGGTGCATATGCAGAGGTCAAACCTTTCGCGACAGTAATCAAGTCTGGTTCGATGCCATATTTATCGCAACCAAACATGGCGCCAGTACGACCAAAGCCGGTAATCACCTCATCGGCGATCAGAAGAATGTCGTATTTTTTTCAGAACTGGCTGAATCGCAGCCCAGTATCCTTCAGGCGGTGGAGTTATGCCTCCGGTACCCAGCACTGGTTCAGCAATGAACGCACCGATGGTATCTGGGTCTTCGCGCAAGATCAGGTCCTCTAGCTCCTGAGCCCGTCGTGCGGAAAACTGCTCTTCTGTTTCACCTGCTTCAGCCCCCCAATAGTGATGCGGAACGCCGGTTCGCAAAATCCCGGTGACTGGCAAGTCCATGAAATCATGATAAAAGCTCATGCCGGTCATAGAACCCGATACAACCGAGCAACCGTGGTAACCACGATCACGAGTGATGATCTTCTTCTTCTTTGGAAGCCCGCGTAGATTGTTATAATACCAGACCAACTTGGCTTGAGTTTCGTTTGCGTCCGAACCTGAAAGACCGTAGAACACCTTACTCATTTTGCCCGGTGCCATTTTTACCAAGCGATCCGATAGTCGAGCCAGCTCGTCTGTAGTGTGAGCTGCATAGCTATGGTAATAAGCGAGCTTGTGCGCCTGGCGAGAGATGGCGTCAGCCACCTCGGTGCGACCATAACCTACGTTCATGCAGTAAAGACCCGCGAACCCGTCAATGTATTCACGACCTGTGGCGTCGGTGATACGGATGCCTTTACCACTTTCAATGATGGTAGGGTCACCAAGCTTTCCGCTCGCGAAATCCTTCAGGTTCGTGAATGGGTGCAGGACAGAGTTACGATCCTGTGCCGAGACCAGATCTTGTTCTTGCTTATTCATTTTATGCTCCTCAATTCTCACAGGCTGCCAAAGCAGACGTATTTCACTTCCATGTATTCGGCTAAGCCGTGTTTGGAACCCTCCCGACCAAGCCCGGATTGCTTCCAGCCACCAAAAGGGATTTGTGCGCCTGTAAACTTAGGCGTATTAAAAGCAATCATTCCGTACTCCAACCGATCAGACATTCGCAAGGATCTGCGCAGATCATTGGTATATACATAAGCAGCCAAACCGAATTCGGTGTTGTTGGCGCGACGTAACACTTCTTCTTCTGTGTCAAACGGAAGAATTGCTGCTACAGGGCCAAATGTTTCCTCAAGAACGATATCCATCTCGTCAGTGACATCTGCCAGTACAGTCGGCGTAACAAAATTGCCATCTATTTCAGCGCTACCAACCACTATATGTGCTCCCATAGAGACCGCGTTTTCAATATGGTCTCGGCACTTGGTCGCGCCTGAAAAGCGCGTCATAGGGCCAATGTCGACTCCTTTTTCGAAACCGTGGCCTACCTTCAGCTTTGCCGTTGCAGCGGCGAAGGCGGCGAGGAATTTTTTATAATGGCTACGCTGAACGTAAATTCGATTGGCGCCCAAGCAGTCTTGCCCCGAAGTTGCGAACTTGGCGCAGATGCAGCCAGCAACCGCCTCTTCAATCGACGCATCATCAAATACGATAAAAGGCGCATGGCCACCTAGCTCGAGCGACACTTTTTTCACGGTGTCACCGGATTGCTTAAGCAACAGCTTTCCCACCTGGGTCGATCCGGTAAAGCTGAACGCGCGAACCGCTGCATGACTCAGCAAGCGCACAGATTGCTCAATGGCGTCGCCCGTCAAGACCTGAAAAACACCACGGGGTATGCCTGCCTCTTCCGCGAGCCTCGCCAGCGCGAGTGCTGACAAAGGGGTCTCTGGTGCCGGCTTTACGATCATCGTGCAACCAGCCGCAAGAGCTGCTCCAGCCTTACGAGTAATCATTGCACTTGGGAAATTCCAAGGAGTAATCGCGGCGGTTACGCCAATAGGTTGTAACTTAGTCAATAACTGGCTACCCGCTAGGTGACTTGGGATGGTCTCGCCATAGCAACGCTCACCTTCAGCCGCAAACCACTCAAGAAAACTCGCACCATAGGAGATTTCCCCAAGGGACTCGGCGAGAGGCTTTCCTTGTTCGGCGGTCATGATTACTGCTAGATCCTGAGCATGCTCGCGGGTCAACGCGGCCCATTTCCGGAGAATTTCGCCCCGCTGAACTGGTAGCAGATCGCGCCATGCAGGGAATGCTTCACTGGCAGCGTCAACGGCGCGATCAACCCAAATGACATCACAATGTGCGACTTCTGCGATTTTTTCATCAGTAGCCGGATCTGTCACAGCCAAGCGATTATCGGCATCAATCCACTCTCCATTGATGTAGGCACGAGTAATCAGTAAATCTGGGCGGGCGAGGTGATTGAGTGCAGTTTTGGAAAGGTTTTTCATGGCTACCACTTAACGTGCTTTTTGTGGACGCCAGTGTAATAAGCCTAAACAGCCGCAATACGTCGTTAAATCACCATCAGGCGCGCTATAACTTCGTTATTTATATAATTACGCATTTTTCCTGCAGCGGCGTACACAAAACTCTGCGGACCCAATTCATCACTCAATTGAGGAGCTGCCTTGAGTCTGGAAGGACTGGGCGTCTTTTCGGCAGTTCCGACAGGCTTGGATGTTGTAGTTGCGATCGTTGACAGCGTTAGTGCCGCCTTCTCGCAAGAGATTAAGGCCTTCCGGTGCAATGGCACCCTGACTAGCGCCGAGACGCCATTGCTGGCGTCGGTTCCCGAGCCACGATTGATCGTCGCGACGGGTCTGGCTTACCGTTCGCACCTCGCGCAATAGCCCAATAAAAAGGTGTCCAGCGCTCGCTCCACCGCCTGACGGATAAAGGCGGCCGTAGGCTTCTTTTTGACCCCCAGCAGACACAGTGAGACCGTTTCCGAATCCAGCAAAGCCATCAAATGGCGGGCGGCGACTTGGGGATCGCATAGCCGCAGTTCTCCCGCCTCAATTCTGCACGTCAGAAATGCTGCAAGCTCGACAACGCCCTTGTTGGGCCCTCGCTCATAGAAACGCAGGCCGATATCGCTGCGACCGGATTCAGCAATGATTGCCCGACGCGCCTGAATAGAAGTTTCCAGGCAGAGCACTGCCAGGGTGCGCTCGCCAAATTGCTGCAGCGCCTTACGAAGATCTTCGTGATCTTTCTGCAGCGTGGCGAAGATCGGCTCGAAAAAGCGCTTGGCCACCCCGTACATCACCTCAACAAACAATTCCTCCTTGGTCTTGAAGTAACCGTACAGCGTTGCTTTTGAGCCCCCAACTCGCGCGGCAATCTCCGCCATGGACGCCCCTTCAAAACCTGCCTCGAGAAAAACCTTGGAAGCTGCCTCAAGGATTGCATCACGTTTAGCCTCTGTCCTGACTCGCATAACCCTGGTCCCATCATTCACAAGTGCGCCAATTGTATACCAGGGTGTTCAATAATGATTGACGCGGGATGATCGCCAAAATACATTACCGTACAGGACGGTATCGTAATAGCGTCGCTGTGCCGCCATCGCTGCCTTGGAGAATCCCGTGCGCCCAGTCTTGATTTATCCCTCAAGCATTACCTTCGCGTTGGTTGCTGTTTGCCTTCTTACCGCCTGCGGAAAACCGCCGGGCGGACCGCCTCCGGCACTGGGCACGCCGACGGTGGGCGTCATCCGGGTGCAACCGCAACACGTGGTACTGACGACACAGTTACCGGGGCGGACATCCGCGTATCTGGTCGCCGATGTGCGGCCGCAGGTCGGCGGCATTGTCAAAACACGACTGTTCAAGGAAGGCAGCGACGTCAAGGCGGGGCAACCCCTCTACCAGATCGACCCGGCCACTTATAAAGCGACCTTCGACGGCGACAACGCTTCACTCGCCAAAGCACAGGCCACCGTCAGAACCGCGCGGCTAAAAGCCGAACGCTACAAGGGGTTGCTGGCGATTCAGGCGGTGAGCAAGCAGGATTACGATGATGCAGTCGCAACGCTCGGGGAGGATGAGGCCCAGGTCGCTTCCGCCAAAGCGACGCTGGAAAGCAGCCGTATCAATCTGGCCTATGCGCGCGTCGACGCGCCCATTTCCGGGCGCATCGGCAAGTCCAGCGTAACCCCGGGAGCGCTGGTGACTGCCAGCCAGACCACTGCCCTTGCCACGGTCCAGCAGTTGGACCCGCTGTACATCGACCTCTCCCAATCAAGTGCCGCGCTGCTGCGTTTGAAGCAGGCCATGGCACGCGGCGACCTGCAAAAGGCCGGCGCGAACTCGGCGAAAGTCCAGCTGATGCTGGAGGACGGCAGCACGTACGCCCATCAGGGTACGTTGGAGTTTTCGGATGTCACGGTTGACCAGAACACCGGCACTATCACGCTGCGCGCCGTGTTCCCCAATCCCGAAGGCGATTTGCTTCCCGGCATGTATGTTCGCGCTGTTCTGCAAGAAGGCGAGCAAGATCAGGCGCTCCTGGTCCCACAGCGAGCTGTGTCACGAGACGGTGCCGGCAAGCCCTACGCTTACGTCGTGGACCGCGACAGCAAACTGCAACGGCGCTCGCTGCAGACCGATCGAGCCGTGGGTGATCAGGTGGCTGATTCAAGCCGGCATCGAGGCCGGCGATGTGCTCGTGGTGGATGGTCAGCAACGCGCGGCGCCGGGCCTGCTGGTCAATACGGCCCCTTGGTCACCGTCCCCGGCAGAGGGCGCAGCACCGCCCCAGCCTCCGGCACCAACCGCCAAGCCCCCGCGTCCAACTGATCTGCGAGAGAACCACTCATGGCACGCTTTTTCATTGACCGCCCGGTGTTTGCGTGGGTTCTGGCCATCCTTGTGATGCTCGCCGGGACCCTATCGATCTTTACCCTTCCCATTGCCCAGTACCCCAGTATTGCGCCACCGGCCATCGCGATAACCGCCACCTATCCCGGCGCGTCCGCCAAGACGCTCGAAGATACGGTCACCCAGATCATCGAACAGAAAATGAAGGGATTGGATCGCTTGAGCTACATGTCCTCGACCAGTGAGTCGTCGGGCACAGCGACTATCACACTGACGTTCGAAAACGGCACCAATCCCGATACCGCCCAGGTACAGGTGCAGAACAAGCTTTCGCTGGCAACGCCATTGTTGCCCCAGGATGTACAGAATCAAGGGCTAACGGTCACCAAGTCCGCCATGAACTTTCTCAATGTACTGGCCTTTACCTCTGAGGACGGCAGCATGAGCGGCTCCGATTTGTCGGACTATGTGGCCGCGAACGTGCAGGATGCCATCAGTCGCGTCGAGGGCGTCGGCGATATCACGCTGTTCGGGTCGCAGTACGCAATGCGCATATGGCTTAACCCCGATCAGTTGGCTAATTTTAGTCTTACCCCTCAGATGTGAAGACGGCCATCCAGGCCCAGAACGCCCAAGTGTCAGCCGGTCAGATTGGCGCCCTACCCGCCTCCAGCAATCAACAGCTCAACGCAACCATTACATCGCAAACGCGGCTGAGAACCGCGCAGGAGTTTCAAAACCTCCTCCTGCGTACTCAAACAGATGGTTCTGAAGTACGCCTGCGGGACGTTGCCCGCATCGAGTTGGGCAGCGAAAGCTACAATAATGTCGGCCGCTACAACGCCAAGCCCGCAGCCGGCCTGGCGATCAAGCTGGCGGCTGGCGCCAACGCGCTAGACACGGTAACGGCAATAGACGCTCGTGTGGCTGAGTTGGCGAAATTCTTTCCACCAGGCATGAAGGTGCAGAAACCCTACGACACGACGCCCTTCGTGCGCATTTCAATTGAGGAGGTCGTACGCACCCTCATTGAAGCCGTGGTGCTGGTGTTTCTGGTGATGTACCTGTTCCTGCAAAACTGGCGTGCGACCTTGATTCCCACCATCGCCGTGCCAGTTGTACTGCTCGGCACCTTTGGCGTGCTGGCGGCCTTTGGCTTCACGATCAACACCCTGACGATGTTTGCCATGGTCCTGGCAATCGGCCTGTTAGTGGACGACGCCATAGTGGTGGTGGAAAACGTCGAGCGGATCATGACGCAAGAGGGTCTATCGCCGAAGGACGCCACGCGCAAATCCATGGACCAGATCACCGGTGCGCTGGTGGGTGTGGCACTGGTACTGGCAGCCGTGTTCGTGCCGATGGCTTTCTTCAGTGGATCAAGTGGGGTGATTTACCGCCAGTTCTCCATCACCATCGTGTCTGCCATGACCCTGTCGATACTGGTTGCCCTGGTACTAACCCCGGCCCTGTGCGCGACGTTGCTCAAACCCATGCATAAAGACCAGGATCTCGCGACGACAGGATTCTTCGGCTGGTTTAACCGCTCATTTGACCGCGGCAACCATCACTACCAAGGCATCGTGCGCCACATACTAGGCAAGGGTTGGCGCTACATGCTGGTCTACGCAGTACTGCTGGGGGCCGTTATATTTGCCTTGATGAAATTGCCAGTCGGCTTTCTTCCCGACGAAGACCAGGGCACCCTGTTTGTGGTGATACAACTTCCACCCGGAGCAACCGGCGCGCGTACTGACGAGGTGATACAGAAGATCGAACACCACTTTCTGGTTGACCAGAAAGACGCCGTCGCAGGCATCTTCACCGTAGCGGGTTTCAGTTTTGCGGGCGATGGGCAGAATACCGGGTTTGCATTCGTCAAGCTCAAACCCTGGGACGCGCGCAAAGGTGACGCACTGAGCGTTACAGGTGTATCAGCCAAGGCAATGACTTACTTCAACAGCATCCACGACGCGAAGATATTTGTGTTCGCCCCTCCTGCCGTGGCGGAACTTGGCAATGCGACCGGCTTCGACCTGATGCTGCAAGACCGTGCAAACCTGGGCCATGACGCACTGATGAAGGCGCGTAATCAGCTGCTGGGCGAACTCTCCAAGGATAAGCGCTTGGTGGCATTGCGCCCCAACGGGTTGGAGGACGCCCCCGAATTCAAACTGGAGATCGACCCCAACAAAGCACAAGCATTGGGGCTTTCGATCTCCGACATCAACGATAACTTCTCCGCAGCCTGGGGCAGTAGCTACGTCAATGACTTCATCGACAAAGGCCGGGTGAAGAAAGTCATGCTGCAGGGCGATGCGCCTTACCGCATGCTCCCTGATGACATCAATCGCTGGTACATCCGCAACAGCAACAGCACGATGGTGCCCTTCTCCGAGTTTTCCAAGGCCAGCTGGCACTCGGGTTCTCCGCGGCTGGAACGCTACAACGGCGTACCTTCTGTAGAGATTTTGGGCATGGCGATGCCGGGGTCGGCCTCCAGTGGCGAGGCGTTGGCGATTGTCGAGGCTGCAGTGGCCAAACTGCCGGCGGGTATCGGCTACGAATGGACTGGCCTTTCGCGCCAGGAAAAAGCCTCCAGCGGCCAGACCGGCCTGCTCTACGGGTTATCCATCCTGTTCGTATTCTTGTGTCTGGCCGCGCTGTACGAGAGTTGGGCGATCCCGCTGTCAGTGGTTCTGGTAGTTCCGTTAGGGGTATTGGGCGCATTGATTGCCGCAATCCTCACCTGGAAAATGAACGATGTCTATTTCCAGGTCGGCATACTGACCACCATCGGGCTGGCATCGAAAAATGCCATCCTGATCGTGGAGTTTGCCAAAGACCTCTACGCAAACGGCGAGGGGCTTGTCGAGTCAGCGCTGGCCGCAGTGCACATGCGATTGCGCCCTATCCTGATGACTTCGCTGGCCTTCATCCTCGGCGTGTTGCCGATGGTCTTGGGCAGCGGCGCGGGTGCCGGTGCGCAGCACGCCCTGGGCAGCGCAGTGATCGGCGGCATGTTGTCGGGCACCGTCCTTGCCGTTCTCTTCGTCCCCCTGTTCTTTGTCCTTGTGATGCGACTGTTCAAACGCGGCTCGACGCAAGCTGTTTCTTCTGAACCGCCTGTTCAACCCACTCCAACTCCTTCGCAGGGTCTCTGACATGTCTCGGCTAACACTTTCTTTACTGACCCTGGCGACTTTGCTGAGCGGTTGCAATCTGATGCCGATTTACCAGCAACCCGCGTCGCCGGTTTCAGCCAGATTTTCGGGGGACACCACCCCCGCGACCGCCATGCCGGTGGCTGACATAGGCTGGCGGGACGTGTTCACCGACTCCGCATTGCGCCAGGTCATAGAACTTGCCCTGGTCAATAACCGCGACCTTCGGGTAGCCATTCTCAACATTGAAAAAGATCGTGCCAACTATCGTGTACAGGACGCAGCGCTGCTCCCTACTATCAAGGCAAGTGGCGGCAGCAGTGCCAGCCGCACACCAGCCGACCAATCACAAACCGGCCAAGCCCTCACCACGCACAACTACAGTGCAACGCTGGGATTTAGCTCGTACGAATTGGATCTTTTTGGGCGGGTGCGAAGCCTCAGTGAACAGGCACTTGAGCAGTTCCTCTCAACGTCCGAAAATCGCCGAAGCACTCAAATCAGCCTGATCGCAGAAGTAGCCACCGACTACCTCACGCTTGCATCTGATAAAGACCTGCTCAGGCTTGCGCAAGATACCCTTGCCAGTCAGGAACACACCTACACGCTTGACCAGCGAACTTTCGAAATGGGCTCCTCATCCGCACTGACGCTGAGTCAGGCGCAGACCAGTGTCGAAACAGCGCGCGTGGACGTGGAGAAATACACATCCCAAGTCGCTCAGGACATTAACGCGCTGGTGCTGGTAGTCGGTACCGATTTGCCGGAGGACCTGCTGCCCAAATCCCTGCCCGACCGCTCGACCGCCGATGCCAGCCTATTGGCCAGCATTCCACCCGGCTTGCCGTCGAACCTTCTGCAACGCCGCCCAGACATACTCAAGGCCGAGCGCGACCTTAAAGCCGCCAACGCCTACATCGGCGCAGCACGTGCAGCCTTCTATCCGAGTATCACCCTCACGGCCTCGGCGGGCACGTCAAGCGCCAGTCTGGCAAACATGTTCAAGGCTGGTTCGGGAACCTGGAATTTTGCGCCTCAAATATCAGTACCCATTTTTGATGACGGCACCAATAAGGCCAATCTCGCCAGCGCGCGGGCTGACCGTGATATTTATGTGGCCGATTACGAAAAAGCGATTCAAACCGCCTTTCGAGAGGTGTCCGATGCGCTCGCACAACGCAATACGCTGGGCCGTCAGTTGAGCGCACAGCAAGCATTGGTGGACGCGACGGCTAAAAGCTACCGACTGTCGCAAGCCCGCTTCAATCAGGGTATCGACAGCTACCTCGACGTGCTTGATTCACAACGCTCCCTCTACACCGCGCAACAGGATTTGATCAGCACGCAGTTGTCACGCTTTACCAACCTGGTGACCTTCTACAAGACCTTGGGCGGCGGATGGATTGATACCACCGGAACGCCGGTCGACACTCTGGTTATGGCAGGTAAAGGTTGAAAGCACCGGGCTTGCTCATAAAAAGCTTTGTTCGAGCCAGCTTGCGAATGTCGTAGGTGTGGTCGACGCGGGCGTTCGCGCCTCGCGTTGGTAGAGGCCTTCGCGAATAGCACGGTGCATGGCGCATAGTTCATCAATAAGATTCGACGGCACACCGTGGCCCAGCAGCCCCTCGACAAAGGTCTTTTCAAAGACTTCCTGGTATCGGACCGATCGCCCAAGGAGCGCGCTGAACCGTTCGGCAATTTGCCTGCCGTCAAGATCCTCGAAGCCATAGATCAGGTGGTAAGTCGTACCTGTCCAGGCGGGCCCGGTCAGTAACTGTGCCGCGACTTCGGCCACGTCGCTAGCAGTACAAATCGGAATTGCCAATTCGACAGGACGCGGCAAGGCTATCGCCGATTGGGCGAGGAACTGTTGTCGGTATTGCAGAAAATTCTCGGCGAACGAGCCGCACCGTAAAATCGCCTTGGGAATCGAAATCGCGGCGCAAATGTCCTCTGATCGGTGCAGAGCGCCGATTGGGCCGGCCCCATAGGCCGGGTAGCCGGCACTGGAAACTATGACGAGGCGCGCGAGAGTGCTTCGCTGAACAGCATCGGTCAGGACATGCGCAAAATGAACATAATGCGGTTCAAAACGCCCATCGACATGGCCCGGCGGCGTCACCCAGAACAGTGCCTCTGCCCCCTTTAGTGCTGTGTCCAGAGCTGCAGGGTCGTCGCTTGATCCGATGACGATGTCTGCCTTTGCCTTAACCGCAGGATCAAGCTTCGCGGGGTCTCGTGCCAATATCCGTACAGGCTGTCCATCGGCAATCAGTTTGGCGGCAAGCTTGGACCCGATATGGCCCGATGGGGTGGTTACTACGATCATTGAGACCTCCTTGATTAACGATGAATTATGATCGGCTCACAGAGTCGGCGCATCAATGCTGGGAAAGCCCAATTTTTTGTGCAAATAACCCAGAGGAGGACGATCGTGGATGTGTTGACACAGGTGTTGGATGCAGTTCGGCTGTCAGGCACGCTTACCTTTTGCGGTGATTTCGCTGCGCCTTGGGGTTTCGAGAAGGCTGCGCTAAGTGGGGTCCCCTTCCACATCGTCCAAGCTGGCGAGGCATGGTTGCACTGTGCCGGTATTGACGCTCGGCGATTGGAGGTCGGGGATAGCGTCTTTTTTCCAACCGGTGCCGCACACAGCCTCGCAAGTGGACGAGTGACTGCATGCATGGCGTTTCCCGATCTGTTAGCTCTGTCCGGGCACCCAGCAACAATGCCCGACGCGGATGAACCTCGATCGCCGCTTCGCATCGCTTTCGGCGATGACGGGGCACGTACGCAGTTGTTGTCTGGAATCTTCACGCTGAATGGTTCTAGCTGGTCTCCATTGCTACAGGGGCTGCCGCCGATGCTCATTATCCCTGGCCATAATGGAGCAGTGCCGTACTCGATTCAGCATACGACCTCCGCATTACTGGCAGAGCTTGATACGGCGGCACCGGGCTCTTCCGCGATCGTACGCCGGTTAGGCGAAATCCTGTTTGTCCAGATGCTGCGCCGCTATATTGTCGAAGCGGATTCGACAGCTACCGGATGGCTGCTGGGCGTCGGCCACCCCCAGATTGGACGTGCGCTGACGTTGATCCATGCCGCACCGGGCCGCTCATGGACGATTCCCGTCTTAGCCTCTGAACTGGGTACGTCACGCTCACGACTGGCGGAGGCGTTTTCGCGGGTGGTCGGACAGCCGCTCGGTCAGTATTTGACGGCTTGGCGTATGCAGGTCGCCGCGCAGCACCTTACGTCGGCGAATCCACCCGGCCTGGCCGATCTGGCCCGACAAGTCGGATATAGGTCCGACGTCGCCTTCGCCAAAGCATTCAAGCGCTGGGCCGCGTGCACTCCGCGCGCCTACCGGTTGCGAGCACTGGAGCTGCTCTACAGACCGCAGGCGCATCGTGCAACCAAACCAGCGCCCAGTAAGTGAATAGGGGAATTACTGAGCTGTCCATCCGCCGTCGACTTTGAGCGAAGTGCCAGTAACCATCCGCGCCGATGGCCCTGCAAGATAAAGGGCGGCACCTACAACGTCTTCCATTTTAGCCATATGCCCCATCGGAATTTTCGAAACCAGGAAAGCCTCCTTCTCAGGCGTATCAACGATCTTGCGAACCATCGGTGTATCTACGAACGTAGGGCAAAGAGTATTTACACGCACGCCTCGGTCAGCCAACTCGACGGCCATGGCTTTTGTCAGCCCTTCAATGGCATGTTTGGTCATGCAATACACTGTGCGATTCGGTGAGCCCACATGCCCCATCTGCGACGAGACGTTGATGATTACGCCGGCATCTTTTCCAGTGTTTGCCAACATTTTTTCGACTGCTGCTTGCGCTGTGACAAAGCATGCCCTCACGTTGAGATTGAGCATCGCATCTAAATGCTCGTCACTCACATCCAGGATAGGTTCGGGGTAGTTAGTCCCTGCATTGTTTACCAAAATATCCAGTACTGGGATATTTCGAATAATCGACCTAATGGCAGCGCTGTCCGTGACATCGCACACCACTGTTTGAACGCTACCACCTTGATTGCGGATAGTCTTTGCTACTTCATCCAGGTTACTCTGAGTTCTAGCTAACAAAATCAGATCTGCCCCTGCTGCACTAAATGCTAAAGCGACGCCAGCGCCAATTCCGCCACCGGCGCCCGTGATCAAAGCAACTTTTCCATCCAAACGAAAGGATGGCATTTTTGGGATTTCCGACTCGAATATCACAGTCTTCTCCTTACATATTTCACTGTCTGGAAAGGATGGTCTTCCAAACTAATTTTAATTTGCCATAAGACACCATCCGTCGTCTATCGGGCAGACCTGGACGTATCAGCTCACGATTAACGGGCCAACCCTACGGGTGATAGTGGTGCCTTCTCGTGTGCTCACACGATGCCAAATGTATAGAACAGCGCTATCGCAAAAAAGAACTCAACGTCTTGAAAATCGTGATACCAAATATGAATTTATAAGCTTCTCGGTGCGTTAATCCCGTGACAGCCAAGAGCGTGATTACAGCCCCATTATGAGGAAGCGTATCCATGCCCCCAGCGGCTATCGACGCCACACGATGTAATACCTCAAGTGGAATATGTGCAGCATTGGCAGCAGCCACAAAAGTTTCGGACATCGCACCCAACGCAATACTTAACCCACCAGACGCTGATCCTGTGATCCCCGCAAGAATGTTGATGGTGATGGCTTGATTCAGCAAAGGATCAGGGATTGCTTTCAACGAACTAGCAACGGAAATGAAGCCCGGCAGGATTGCAATCACAGCGCCAAAACCGTACTCCGACGCAGTATTAAGGGTTGCCAACATAGCTCCACCTACCGCAGCGCGACTGCCCTCAACAAGCTTGGTAGCCACAGTTTTGAATGCAAAAATCAACACGGTAATGATGCCGACAAGCAAGGCCGCTTGAACCGCCCAGATCGCGATCATCTTCGAAACCTGAGTTTGGATAGGCGCTTTCAATCCCGGGAGGGTAATATCGTAAACAGAGCCATACCAGTGTGGGATCCAGTAAGTGAATACTAGGTTCATTACGCCGACCAACACTAAAGGCAGTATTGCGATGAGTGGGTGAGGTAGTGGTATATCTTCCGGCGTCTCGGGTTCGTTACGAAGATCGACCCGGCGTAACCTTCGCCTGTTTTACGAGCCTTTCGACGATAGTATTCGAGATAAATAAAACCACAGCTTAATACAAACACTGATGTGGCTAAACCTAACCCTGGCGCCGCCCATGAGGTAGTGCCGAAGAACGTGGTTGGGATAATGTTTAATATTTGTGGTGAACCGGGCATTGCATCCATCGTGAATGTGAATGCGCCCAATGCGATGGTGGCAGGCATCAGTCGCTTTGGAATCTCGCTTTGACGAAACATTTCTGCGGCGAAAGGATAAACTGCAAACACTACGACGAAGAGCGATACACCACCATACGTCAACAGACCGCAAACCAGCACAATTACAGGCATGGCGCGCTCTTTGCCCAACAGCCTAATAAATGCTTGGACAATTGAACGCGAGAAGCCCGACATTTCTATCAACTTACCGAATATTGCGCCAAGCAAGAAGACAGGAAAGTACAGTTTTACAAACCCAACCATCTTCTCCATAAAAATATCGGTGAACACCGGAGCAACAGCGCTTGGGTCGGTTAAAAACACAGCCGCCAGAGCCGCAATTGGCGCGAAGATAATTACACTGTATCCACGGTAGGCAACGAACATCAGGCCGCCCAGCGCAAGCAACGCAATAATTACACTCATAAGAGGACCCACGAAGCCGTACCGCGCTCGCACTCAAAACCAGTGACGGCGCGGCAAATGATTGTTTTTATTATCGAGCCACTAGAAATGGCCCTGGCCCACTGTTATCACTCTTTATTCAGCAATACCTGCGTAGGGGACATCCCTGTGGCCATAGCGACGCACGCGGATGTTGGCTTGTTCACCGTGTCCGGCAAAACCCTCAAGCGCGCAAAGACGCGAGCAGTATGATCCCACCAACGCAGAGGCTTCGTCTGTTACTACTTTCTGATAGGTACAGGTTTTCAGGAACTTACCGACCCACAGACCACCTGTATAACGAGCTGCCTTCTTGGTGGGCAGAGTGTGATTAGTACCAATGGCCTTGTCACCGAACGCTACGTTAGTTCGTGGGCCCAAAAACAGAGCGCCGTAGTTGCGCATATTGGCAAGGAACCAGTCTGGGTCTTTAGTCATTACTTGAACATGTTCAAATGCAAGTTCGTTGGCAATGGACAGCATTTCTTCATCGCTGTCGGCCACGATCACTTCACCGAAGTCCTCCCATGCCCGGCGAGCAATGCCGGCAGTTGGCAGAATCCGGAGGAGCCGTTCGATCTGGGCCATGGTATCGCGAGCCAGATTTTCGGACGTTGTCAGCAAGATGGCTGGCGAGTCAGGTCCATGTTCGGCTTGGCCGAGCAGGTCGGTAGCGCAGATTTCACCGTCAACGCTATCATCTGCAATCACCAGGGTTTCAGTTGGGCCCGCGAAGAGGTCAATACCTACGCGACCAAACAGCTGGCGCTTGGCTTCCGCTACGAAAGCGTTACCTGGTCCCACCAAAATATCTACAGGGGCGATGGTTTCGGTACCAATTGCCATGGCGCCGATAGCCTGAATACCACCTAGGCAATAGATTTCGTCAGCGCCAGCCATATGCTGTGCGGCGACAATCGCATGTGCAGGTTTACCATTGAACGGAGGAGCACAGGTAATGATGCGCGGTACACCCGCAACCTTCGCGGTGATCACTGACATATGGGCTGACGCAAGCAGTGGATATTTACCGCCTGGAACGTAGCAGCCTGCGGCATTCATCGGCAGGTTTTTATGGCCGAGGATCACGCCCGGCAAAGTTTCCACTTCAATATCGTGAATGCTGTTGCGCTGATGCTGGGCAAAATTACGCACCTGGGTTTGAGCAAACTCAATATCGGCAATGTCGCGCTTGGTCAGCTGCGAGTAGCAGGCGTCGATCTCTGCAGCAGTAAGCCGATAGCTGTCACGTTCCATTTTATCGAATTTAACCGCGAGGTCGCGGATAGCCGCATCTCCCCGCGCTTCGATATCGGCGAGGATTGTTTCAACAGTGTCGCGGACCTGACGATCAGCGGATTTTACCACTTCCGCTTCAGCGCCTTTTTTCAACCACTTAGCCATTTGCAGTCTCCTGGGATTGTTTTTTTCGGATGAGTGCATACGTATGCAGGCCCATCATAGAAGACTCTTCAGTGGTTTGAAAAGGGGTAGATGCGTAGGATGCAATTTTTCTTTTCGCTCAAGGTTAACCCTCTATGGCTGACTCTATCCGCCGCCCAGTCACAGCCCACGACGTAGCTAGGCTCGCTGGGGTCTCTCAGTCTGCTGTATCGCGTACCTATACCAAGGGTGCGAGCGTGGCCCCAAGTACAAGGGAAAAAGTCGAGGCTGCAGCAGCCGAGCTCGGATATCGCCCAAATTTTGTAGCGCGCTCACTAATTACCCGCCGATCAAATCTAATCGGCGTGGTGGTGCCGAGCATGGCCAACCCCTTTTACTCCGAGGTGCTCGAAGCGCTGTCGAAAGCTTTTGAGGCCATGGAGTATCGAGTGCTGCTTTTCTCGACAGTCACCAACGAGGACTCAGATCCAATCCTGGAAGAGGTGTTGAGGCATAGGGTTGAAGCGCTGATTTTGGTATCCGCAACGCTATCGTCGCACTTTGCTGAAGAGTGCAAGCAAACAGGACTTCCTGTTGTGCTGCTCAACCGGAAAAATGACAATGAGACGGTCTCAAGCGTAACGAGTGACAATGCTCAAGGCGGTGCACTCATCGCAGACTTTCTGGTGTCGACACACCATAAAAAGTTGGCCTTCATTGCCGGTCACGAAGGCTCGTCCACGAGCCGGGATCGAGAACGCAGTTTTTTGCAGAGACTCCACGAGCACGGACTGCCCGCACCATTGCGCGAGGTGGGCAACTACAGTTTCCAAGATGCAATGGAAGCTACCCGGCGATTGATGTCTCTTCCGACTCCTCCGGATGCGATTTTTTGTGCAAACGATTTAATGGCTATCGCAGCGCTGAATGTAGTCAGCGGCGAATGCAGCCTGACGCCAGGAAAAGATATTTCGATTGTCGGATTTGACGACATTGAAATGTCTAGATGGCCAATTATTGGGCTAACCACTTACCAGCAGCCAATACACAAGTTGGTGCAGCGAACAGTCGATGTCATTCGCGCCCAACTCAACGCCAGTACCACCCCGTCCATTCAAGAAGTATTCGGCGGGCAACTCGTTATTCGGGGTAGCGCGCGCCTACCAAAGAGCGGCTTGAAAGAGATCGACGGCAACACCGTATGGCGAATGGCTTAGTCATTTCCACTCCAAATTTCCGTGATATGTGTGCTGTTTGAGTACCGTCGCGATGGATAATGTTTGGTCCTCACCGATGCGCGTGAGTGCAAGGCCGCATGGGCAGTGGGTGTTGTCCGATTCGTGATGGATCAACGTGCGTAGAAATTCTGCTGACAACGCGGTGCGATTGGGCTTGTGCTTTTCTCGGTCGGCGTAGGGCTGTTTGCAAGGCTTGAAGCTCAGCTTCAATCGCCGCGATATCGGTATCGATCAAGTCGTCGAGCAATCTGGCCCGCTGCGGATTCAACTGCTCGCTACGCTTGGCAAACTTCGAGCTGAGTGCCACAGACACGTCCTGGTCGGCGATTTCTTCCGAATGCGCAAAGGGCATGCAGAAGAACAAACGCAGCTCCGGATCAACGGCGTCCATGTGCCGCTGCGAATGGGCGAGGCGCGCGACTGCCCAGGAGAAATGGAGATGAAACATACGCCATTCTCCGGCAACTGAACGGCAGCTGAAGACAATCAAAATCGGCGCTATATCGTTTGATAAATACTCAAAACCAATCAAATCATGGCTTGCCTGATTAACCAGGCAAAGGCGTGTACGTGCGCCTGCGATTTGTATCATGTCGCTTTTTCTGGAGATGTTTTTGAGAACTGGCATTCTCTTAGCCCATTCCCTGCTCGCGCTCTGCGCAATGGTGCTGATACCGCAGTTTTCCCAGGCCGCAGACCGCCCTGAGGGTTTCGCGAAAGCGGTAACGGGCGCAGGCGCTGCGGGTGTCGTGCATCCAGCCACATTGGCAGAACTGAAGAACGCTTTGTGTGCGGACTACGACCACAACGGCAATTGCGCCGATGACACGCCGCGCATCATTGCCATCGACCATACCTTCGACTTTCGCGGGTCGGTGATTTCAAATGGCAGTGCTCAGGTGACGGAAACCGGATGCATGGCTAACGCCTGCCCCCATGGCGGTGGGCAATGGGCAATCGACGGCGCCAACCATTTCTGCCAGTCGAAACCGCCAGCCACGGTGACCTATGACAAAGCAGGATTGCAGCGCCTGAAGATCGGTTCAAATAAAACGCTATTGGGGTTGGGCCCCATGCCGGTATCCAGGGCATGGGATTGTTCATCGGGGGTGGAGCGCACAATGTCATCGTGCGCAACCTGACCCTGTCGGACATCAACCCTCGTGTGGTCTGGGGCGGGGATGCGCTCACCTTGGACGATGCGGATGGCGTGTGGATCGACCACGACACCTTTGCGCGTATTGGCCGGCAGATGATCGTGACCGGCTGGGGCAGCGCAACCCATGTGACGATCTCCAACAATGAGTTCGACGGCCGTACGCCCTACTCGGCGACCTGCGACGGCCATCACTACTGGGTATGGCTGTTTCTCGGCCATCACGACACCCTGACGCTCGTGCGCAACTACGTGCATGACACGTCGGGACGGGCGCCTCACGCCGGCGGGATGGGCAACGCCGAGGTCCGCGCGCAGCTGGTCAACAACCTGTTTGCCCATCTGTCCTATCAGGGCGCAATCATGTCACGTACCGCTGCTGCGCACCTGCTGGTGGAAGGCAACGACTTCGAGGATGTGTCGCATCCCTTGTTCAACGATACCCGCCAACCCGGCACGGCCTACGCCCTTTTCGCCCCAGTCGCGCCAGCGGCCAACGCCGCCTGCCAAACCGCGCTGGGCAGGCCTTGCGAGGCCAATCAACAATACTTGAGTGGCGATGATTATCAGCCACAGGATGCTGCGGCGTTGGCGGCGTTCACACGGTACCGCCAATACCTCATCACACCGCAGCCCGTCGAGGTGACGCGGGCCCAGGTGCGCCGTGACGCCGGTGCCGGCCACCTTGATCAGGGGAGTTTCTGATGCGACGTTTCCAGCTGATCATGTTCTGCGGCCTGGCACTTGCTGCTCAAGCGCACGCCGCCACTTTCGGACTCACCCGCATCGGCACGCGGACTGTCGTCGACTCCGGCGCCGATCTGGTCTTCAGCGTGGACAACCGCAATGGCGACCTGGTCTCCATGCGCTATCGCGACAACGAGCTGCAGACCACCGAACCCAAGGCCTCGCAGTTGGCTTCCGGCCTGGGCAGCGCGCAGGTTGATGCCCGTGTTGTGGGTGACGTCATCGTAATCAGCGCGCGAGCGGGCGATCTGACCCAGTACTACCTTGCGAAAAAAGGACGCAACGCCATCTACATGGCGACCTACGCGCCCACCCTGCTTCCGGTGGGTGAACTGCGTTTCGTAGCGCGACTCAACGTCAACAAGCTGCCAAAGGCCGATCACGGCACCGACTCCAACGTCGGCACCGCCATCGAAGGCAAGGATGTGTTTCTACTGCCGGATGGACGCACCAGTTCGAAGTTCTATTCGGCGCAACCGATGATCCGCGACCCACTGCACGGCGTTAAAGGCCCCAGCGTCGCGGTGTACATGTTGATGGGTAATCGCGAACTCAGTTCCGGAGGGCCGTTTTTCAAGGACATCGCCACCCAGAAGACGCCGGTGACCCATGAGCTCTACAACTACATGTTCTCCAACCACACTCAGACCGAAGCCTATCGCGGTGGCCTCCATGGCGTGTACGGGTTGCTGTTTACCGACGGCGGCACACCGTCCCCAACCTTGACCGACCTGGGCTTCGCGACCGGCGTCTTGGGGCTTGACGGCTTTGTGGACGACGCAGAACGCGGCGCGGTCGCCGGCCAGGTTTCCGGTGTGGTCACTGGGCAACCGGCGGTGGTGGGCTTGAGTAATGCAAGCGCCGAATACTGGGCACCTGTGGACGGCAACGGACGGTTCCAGATAACGGCGGTGCGTATGGGGCGATACCGGATGACCCTCTATCAGAACGAACTGGAAGTGGCGCGGAGCACCGTCGAGGTCGGAGCCGGCAGCACCCGGCAAACGCGCTTGCAGGCGCAGCCGCTGAATGGCCGGGTGAAATGGCAGATCGGTGTTGCCGATGGCACTCCGAGCGGTTTTCGCAATGCACGCCTGCTGTCGTCCGCCCACCCCTCCGACACGCGGATGGCACCATGGGGCCCGGTTGTCTACAACGTCGACTCCAGCCAGCCCGCCGACTTTCCCGCCGCACAGTGGCGCGATATCAACACACCCACTCGCATCAACTTCATGCTGGCCGCCGATGAGGTGCGCGACTATCGCCTGCGCCTGTTCATTTCCCTGGCCCAGGCCGGCGGCCGTCCACAGGTGAGAGTGAATCAGCACTGGGAGGCGCCAATACCACCACCCACGAACCAACCCGACAGCCGCGGCATCACCCGAGGTACTTACCGCGGCAATAACAGCCTGTTCGAAGTCAGCGTTCCAGTGGCCGCCTTGCATCCGGGTGCCAACTTCCTGGAAATTGGTGTTGCGTCAGCTAAAGCCGGCGATGGCTTTCTGAGTCCCGGGTTCGTATTTGATAGTGTGCAGTGGGTAGTCCCTTTACCCTCTCCAGAGTAACCGCTATGACAATGGCTCATTGTCCACCCATCAAGTTGAGGAATGTACCGGCGACGAATGACGCCTCCGTGCTGGCCAGCCAGAGCGGCCCACACCGCTTCCTCCGACTGGCTATCCCGGTCCATCGGAGCGAACTCTTGACGCGGTCGACCCGCCCCGGCTTGTCGCAGCCGGCATGTGTTTCGGTCCAGTTATGCTTGGGCGAATACAGTTGACGCGTATCCCTGCCTCCCCCTTTAAGCCCAACCCGATGATAACGCCTCCAAGGCGCCCTCTGCCGCCGCCACCCGCCTCCGCCGGCTATTCCTACCGGGCGCGAAGTGGCGGAGTGAGGTGGCTCCGAGAAAAAGCGAGTGAATCCTCCGATCGGCGCGATCAAAGATTGCTGGATCGGAGGGTTTTCAGGAAATGCACCTTGGCGAGAGCTGCCTCGAATGGCTAGTGGCCGCTCCTGCTGAGTCGGGACCGCCGTTTCGGCGCCTGTGTAAGGGTTACAACGTTCGAACGGCGGGCTTATCGGCTAACTAGGTGGCACGCATCGTTCAGCGTCGCGCAAAACTGGCGGGCTCGGAAGGCGACTGGGCGGCGCACAGTTTACGCGTAGGGTTCGTGACCGAGGCCGGCCGTCAAGGTGTGCCACTGGGCGAAATGATGGCGATGACCGAGCACCGCAACGTGAGTACGGTAATGGGCTACTTTCAAGACGGTGCACTGCTCGAAAGTCGAGCCACGCCCCTACTCAAGTAATCGACCACTGATGACGAAGAGCCCCGGAAGGTCTGTACGTTGGGGTAAACGAAGCTACCGAACACACTTAATTGCATGGAGCGTACGGGTCTGTTTGGGTTTGTTTTGTGTCGAATGCTGGCTCAGCACCAAGGCTCGTCGCCTAACCGTCGGCTACTGCAGCAGTTAGCGTTTTGCGCGTTACTGGACGCGCTTCAAGCGGGGCAAGGCCGACCGAAAAACAAAAGACTTCGGCCGCTGCAATGGCGCTGGCGGCAGCTTACCATTTGCTTGAGTTCCGCCATCCTGTCAGCGCTAAGATGCTGGCTGGGGCCATCATCTTAAACCTTTTCAGGTGATCTCCTGCCTTCAGAAATGAGGTGAGAATGGGACTTACCTTCCTAAATAGCCTTCGAAAACACCGAACATCTGAACGACGAAAGGAGGGTAATTACATCGACTTGACCGATACCACTTCCACGTACTTGAATTTTTTCCGCGCGGCCTTGGTTGCCTCTTGCTCTGCGACGAGGGCGCTCAGCGTATCGGCTTCATGCACTACTTCGTGCGTTTCGCCCTCAAATTCGTTCCCCACCCGCAGCCTGATTCTCAGCCTGGGCGTAAAACCCTTTGAGATTGAGGGTCTCTTCTTGGTCTTAACTGGCTGCGCTGTCATACCTCCGGGATGCCGCTTGGTTGACATACATCGGATGCTGGCGCTGACTGCTTGACGTCGCCGAACAATGCTCGACGTATCTCTTCTTCTGTAATTTCGGTATTCATCAATTTTCTCATTAAGCTCGATATATCACTTGCCGATTCTAACCCGGTCCATGCTTAAATTTTCTCGACAGTAATTCGATCGAGATGACGATGGAATACTCACTGTCAGGCCTGCTGGAAAGGATGTATGAGAACCAATTGGCCCTCGAGGCAGGGCTGATTGGAATTGGCAATCAACGCCGAGAGACGAGGAATAGATGAAGTCGGCGAAAACGCCCGAGGCGCGTTAAATGTTTTGGTAGGAAATGCCGGCAACATCAAGCAGGGTTTGTGTAGGATCCCAAAAAGATGAGTTTTCCACAAATAAATGGTTCGGCTAATCAGCACTGATTGGCCGACTATCCAAAGAGAGCCCAGTGAAAGCGGGCTTTTTTGGTGCGCCCGGCAGAGCGCACTCAACTCAAGAGTGTAAATCCCCGCACACTTGCCAAGGAGAAGTGCAAGCTAGAGGCAAGGGGTTCGCGGGTACCTGCGAGTCTGAAGGAAGCCCGAACCAAAAACGCTGGCCTGACGAACAGGAAAACGGATACGCGGCGGCATGGCGGGGTAAGCCGTCCGAAATTTGCGAAGCCAAATACCTGCACAGAGCGCCATAACGGGATCCGACAAGCGTAAGCGTGAAAGTGGGTGCGCAATACCGGGGAGATCTGCACGATTGCCCGCCAGAGCTCATTAGGCACAGCATTAGTAAATGCTGATGATTGGGTGTAGGCAGAGCATTTCCAAAGCTCCGCCTAAACGGCGCCTATTTTGAAGCCCAGCTAACAAATCTCTGTTCAAGCGACTCGCCATTGTCGCTCCAGAAGTCAACGTCAATCTTCAACGCATTCTTGAGATTGCCCTCTGACGAAGGGAGTATCGCCAACGTCTCTGGTGGAAGTCCTGCAAAAGCAGCCTTGGTCGTAGGTCCATAGGCAATATGGTTGACGAAAACAATCTGATTCTGAGGCAGTGAAGCAAATTTTATGAACGAGTAAGCCGCCTCCAAGTTTACGGTGCCTTTAGGGATCATCCAGAGGTCCATCTGGTATAGATTTTGGTTCCAAATGTTGGCTAGATTTACGCCTGATGCTCGGGCCGCCGAAATACGTCCACTATAGGCAGAGCTCATTACCACGTCACCTGATACAAGAAACTGAGCAGGCTGAGCCCCTGAGTCCCACCATTGAATAAAAGGCTTGATCTGATCTAATTTCCTGAACGCCCTATCGACACCTTGTTTAGTTGACAAAGTAGAGTAAACGTCTGAAGGAGCAACACCATCTGCCATCAACGCAAACTCCAATGACCCCCTAGCCGTTCTTCGCAGTGCGCGTTTGCCTGGATACTTTTTTACATCCCAGAAGTCAGCCCAACTAGTTGGAGGCGACGTAAGGCGATCTGCATTGTAGGCCAGCACTGTAGACCATGCGTGAGCACCTACACCGCAAGGCTGTGCAGCACCAGCGATAAAGTCTTGCTTCGGACCGATTTTTGAGTAATCGATTTGTTCGAATAGCCCTTGATCACACCCGAGTGCCGCATCAGTATCCTCGACCTCAACAACATCCCAATTGACCGATCTGGTATCAACCATGGCACGTATTTTTGAAAGCTCACCGTTGTATTCGCTAAAAATAACCTTGTCCCGCGTTTTGTTTATATACGGAATGACGTAAGCAGCGTTCTGCGCGTCTTTGACTGCGCCTCCAAATGAGATCACAGTTAAATCTCTTGCTTGTACAGTAGAAACAAGAGCACTCGCCACACCAAACAGCATCATAGCTTTTATCTTTTTCATGACAGTTCTCTTTGTTGTTGACGCATTCAGACTGGCAGCTTTTAGTGTGTAACGACTTACGTGCCACCTAGCAACTTGATAGTTGTCATCACAAATTTCGCCAAGTTATTTAGTAGTCTAATTATTATTTCAAATAATTTCGCTTTGGTGATAGCAAAGCAACAGCATCTGGACTTTTGTGCGATGCCCCATTCCACGCAACGCCTATGAGGCTTCTCGCTCGAAAGGGCCCTTTACCGGTAGAAGTGGCGTCGACTATATCAACGCGTGGCTTTATTTATTATAGCCACTTTGATTGATTTGATGAGGCCACCGGCTAATGCACTCAGCTCAGTACAGGATTAATATTCGCGGTGGCCTTATGAAATTCTCTGGATTGGATATTTTAGATAGGTCCGATTTCAGTTAGGTTTCTCTAGGAAGAAAAAGGGGATACCTATGCACAAACCACAATCTCAGCACGTACAAGACGAGGGTTCTAGCGAGGAGGTGCGAGACACCGCCGAAGCTAAAACTGATCTCTTCAGCAAAAACTTCTCTAGCATGTCTATGATTCAAGCGCAGGATCTAGCCCGTTCAGTTTTCGGGATTGACGGGCACGCAACTCTACTGACAAGTGAACGCGATCAAAATTTCAAAATCTCAACGGGGCAAGGGAATGATTTCGTTTTCAAGGCAACGCATCCATCAGAAGATCCTGGAGTGACCGATTTCCAGACCCAAGCTCAGTTACATATCATGAACAATGGACCCAATGTTCCGATCCCAAGATTGAGGCGAAAACTTACCGGTGAATACATACACTGGCGCGAGATTCCAGGGTCTGGACAGGTCCATGCAATCAGAGTCATTGAATTCGTATCAGGCTCGCCCCTCTATAAGGTTCGTCGAAGCAATAGACTGCTTGCATCAATCGGCGCGTCTCTTGCTTATCTGAATATTGCGCTGGAAGGCTTCCACCATCCCCAGATGAATCACAAACTCTTGTGGGACATACAGAACCTGAAACAACTTAATACATTGATAGATTACATTGACGATGAAGTAAAGCGTGAGCGAGTGCGTGAAGGTTTACGGCGCTATGCCACTGAAACCGAACCGGCACTAATGCAACTGCCAAAGCAAGTCATTCACAACGACATGAACCCGTATAACATCATGGTCGACGATGATAGTGGGACAAGCCTCACTGCGATCCTAGACTTCGGTGATATGGTTTCGGCCCCTAGAGTGCAGGACCTCGCTGTACTCTGTGCTTATCAACTGTCGGATGATGAAAACGTACTGAGACACGCAGTTGAGTGCATCAAAGCCTACCACGCCATCAGCCCACTTACGCACGCCGAAATTTACTTGCTCCCCAACTTAATCGAAGCTCGCCTGCTAGCGACGGTGCTGATCACCGAATGGCGAGCCAAAAACATCCTGAAAACAGAGAATACATACTCCGCAATAATCCGTCTGCATGGGCTGGACTTCAGCGTTTTAACGAGTTCGGGCCGGGAGAAGCAGAAATGTTGATTGTTAAAAAAATCCGAGACTCGGGGATGTACGCATGAAAAAAGATACCAGCATGCTCAATTCATTCGACGCCTCGCGCTTGGGAGACTTATCCGCGCAAGAAGCAGTTATGATTAAACGGCGAAACAAAGTGCTTGGTCCGGCATACCGCTTATTCTATCAGGAACCGCTCCATATTGTCCGAGGAGAAGGGGTCTACTTGTATGATCAGCACGGAAAGCCATATCTTGATGCCTATAACAACGTTGCCTCTATCGGCCACAGCCGCCCGGAAGTTGTCGAAGCAATTGCCCGCCAAGCTTCTATTCTAAATACCCATACTCGATATCTCCACGAGCTGGTTATTGATTACGCAGAGTGTTTAACCAGTACTTTTCCAGCCGACCTGTCACAGGTAATGTTCACCTGCACCGGCAGTGAGGCGAATGACTTGGCATTGCGTATCGCCAAACGCTTCACAGGCGCCACTGGCATCATCGTGACTCAGCTCGCGTATCACGGTGTGACAGCCTCTATTGCGAAGATTTCTCCTTCGCTTGGCGGCGGAGTTCCACTTGGTCAGCATGTTCGAGCGGTGGAAGCTCCAGATACGTATCTCTTCAGCGAGGAGGATATTGGCGCGCGCTTTGCCAAATCGGTAGGAGATGCCATTGCGGACCTCAAGCGACATGGAATCAAACCGGCCGCGTTAATCGTCGATTCGATTTTCTCAAGCGACGGAGTGTATTCCGACCCAAAAGGTTTTCTGAAACAAGCGGTAAACTTGATACGCGCCGAAGGAGGCATTTATATTGCAGATGAGGTGCAATCTGGCTTCGCTCGAACTGGGTCTGCTATGTGGGGCTTTCAGCGGCATGGACTCACCCCTGATATCGTTACGATTGGCAAGCCAATGGGTAATGGTCATCCTATCGCGGGCCTAGTAGCCAAGCCTGAGGTGCTTCAAGCTTTTGGGGATGAGGCTCGCTATTTCAACACGTTTGGCGGTAACCCCGTTTCTTGCGCCGCCGCGATGGCAACACTTCGGGTCATCCAGAACGATAAGCTTCAGGAAAACTCTGCGCGTATTGGCGCGCTTATTAAGACTGGCTTTCGAGCGCTTGCCGAAAAAATTGATCTTATTGGCGATGTCAGAGGAGATGGACTTTTTATTGGCGTGGAGCTTGTATGCGACCGCAAGACCAAGGAGGCGGCCAAGGGTATCGCCGACCAGGTCGTGAACGGTATGCGAGAGCGTGGTGTATTGATCAGCGCTACCGGCCCTCGTGGAAATGTACTGAAAATTCGCCCGCTTCTTACGTTCAATGAGGCTCATGCGCAACAGTTGTTGACGGCGGTAACAGATTCGTTGGAAAGCCTTTAATCAGGGAGAAACTCCTGTCGCAAAGCACGTGTGATGTGCAATCCGCAGCGTCACTGATAACCCACCGGGTAGACGTAGCTAGTGCCAGTTGCAGCGGTTCTGAAAAACCGTTGCAACTGCTGGGCCGTCAAGGTCTGGACCAAAACTCTTACCTCCCCAAATCCGACGGGTCACTCGAACTGGACCGCTCGCCGTCGATGCTACGGCTCACCGCCGTCGTTAAAGATTGCACACCGGTCTCAATTTTCTCAAGCGGTACTCCCCGAAGCCTAGAACGAAGCACCTATTTTCTAGGGCGGGAATATTTTTTACAAAACAAGGCGTTCCAAGGAATATCCCTTCACGTTTAGATTCATTGATCACGCTTTGATAATTTACGTCGGCTGAAAACTGTGCAAAAACATGAAGACCCGCTCGCGCACTCGAGAGCCTCACTATATCGCCAAGGGACTTTTCAAGAGAGAACCTCAGTAGGTCCTGACGGGATGAGTATTCTCCACGCATCTTGCGAATATGCTGAGAAAAATGTCCTTCATAAATGAAGTCAGCCAGCGCGGCCTGTAAGTGCAAAGCACCTGGTCTGAAAAGCTTCGTACTCGCCCTAGAGAAGGCCTTTGAAAGATGGCTCGGGACCACCAAAAAGCCCATCCGGACCCCGGCAAACATCGCTTTGCTGAAGGTTCCTATGTAGATGACTCGTCCATCGTTGTCTAAACCTTGGAGCGAAGGCAGCGGGGCTCCGTCGTATCTAAACTCGCTGTCATAATCGTCTTCTATGACCCAAAGATTGTGTGCTCGGGCGCTTTGCAGCAACTCCAGGCGTCGTGACAAAGGCATCACGACTCCTGTCGGGTAGTGATGCGAGGGGGTCACGACGACGATCTTGGTACGTGGCGGGACATAGCTATTCTCGAGGTCCAAACCGTAGTCGTTAACATTGCCGCCCGCCACCTCCAGTCCAGAAGCTGCAAATACGGTAGGAAAAGCCCAGTGGCAAGGATTCTCGACGATCGCTGTATCGCCTACATCTGCAAGCAGTCTCGCACACAGGTCAACTGATTGGTGTGTACCGCTCGTGATAATGATTTGGGCGGGTTCACAATTCACTGACCGTGAGATTTTCAAGTACCCCGCTATCGCCTCCCGGAGCTGGCTAAGTCCGCCATGGTTCGCATATCCAGAGAGGGCGAGATTGCCTTTGGAAAGATGTCTGGCAATAAGCCGCTTCCAGATATGAAACGGAAAGGCTTGAGAATCGGCCACCCCTGGCACGAACGCCCCCGTGGTATGCCCCATACCACCCGGCAAGAAGCTCAATTGAGATCCGCGCCCAGAAAGTTGCATGGAATGCTGCGTATGTATGCTTTGGGGCGCAGCCCCAGTGGCTGCTTCAGGGTAGGAGCCACGTATGTGCCATTTCCGGCACGGGTGATTAGATAATTCTCCGCGATCAGCCGATCGTAAGCCAAGGATATGGTGATCCTTGAAATCTTGAGGTCAGAGGCCAGTGCGCGGGACGAGGGAAGCTTTTGCCCGGAGATCAGGGTGTGATCAAGCACTGCAAATCTGACGATGTCATAAATCTGTTTTTGCATCGGGTGCGATGACTGCTTATCAAGGCTTTTCAAAAGCAAGTCAGTCAAGAGGACAGGCTGCATTGGAGTGGCCCTATCAGAATCTTCGGTATGGATATACATCCTATTGCCAGTGAGCGTTACATTCAATCGCGTATCTCGCTTAGAGCATATAAAAATCTGTCAGCAGATTTTTATAAATCGTTATGCAGCCGATTAGGAGTAAGCATGCGCACTGAACATAAGCAGCAACCCATGAGGGCCGCTGCCGCCGCATTTTTTGGCACCACGATTGAATGGTACGACTACTTTTGCTACGCCACTGCAGCTTCGCTGGTATTCGGCGACGTCTTCTTTGCCACTGACAGCAAGTTTGCAGGACTTTTGGCTTCGCTGGCGACATTTGCCGTTGGTTTTGTCGCGCGCCCGTTCGGTGCAGTAATTTTTGGGCACCTAGGGGACAAGGTAGGACGCAAAGAGTCGCTAGTAATTACGCTTTGGCTAATGGGCCTCGCCACTGCGCTTATAGGTCTGCTGCCGTCTTACCATTCTGTCGGTGTAACAGCAACCGTTCTGCTCGTCATTCTGCGGTTGATCCAAGGCATTGCAGTGGGCGGCGAATGGGGAGGCGCGGTTTTGATGGCAGCTGAGCATGCACCTCAGAAATGGCGGACCTTTCTCTCTGCCGCACCACAATATGGAAGCCCGGTAGGCTTGATCATGGCTACGCTCATGTTCAGCGGTATGGCTTCTCTTTCAGAAGCGGACTTCAAATCTTGGGGATGGAGGGTACCCTTTCTGCTAAGCATAGTAATGGTATTGATCGCCTATTTTATCCGCAGAGGGGTAAATGAGAGTCCGGAATTGCTCGCATACAAAGCGCGAACTGAGGCCCATGATTCTAAGCAAACAGCGCCTCTACGCCTGCTGCTGACCCAGTATAAGCGCAAGGTTGCCATGGGTATCGGCCTGTCCATGATGGGGATAGCTGGATTTTATTTCATCACAACTCTCATGATCGGCTATACAACCACATATCTAGGTGTGTCCAGATCAGACATATTAAGCATCGTTACTTATACCGGCGTTGTACAGCTGATTTGCTATCCGATAGGTTCCTATCTTGCGACCAAATTTGGCGAGCGCCGACTCATCTTGTTTGTCAGCGCGGGCGCAGCCATATGGGCGATACCAATGATAAATCTAATTAACACGGGTATTACGGCATACATAAGTATAGCTATCCTAGGCGCAACCGTGTTTATAGGACTTTATTACTCTGTCCTTGCTGCATTCTTGCCCCGAGCATTTCCTATTGAGGTCCGATACTCTGGGGTTTCACTGAGCTTTCAGCTTTGTGGTGCACTTTTCGGTGGCACCACTCCAATGCTTGGGCTGTGGATAGCTCAGCATTATGGTATTGATCCCCTTCCGCTCGCTGGTCTGTTTGCCTTCATCGCGCTCAGCACCTTTCTTGGAGCGCTATTATTGCCTAGCGATCGGGTTGCGAAGTTAGTTAAACCGAATGAAGCCACACTAGCACGATCCGAATTGATCTAAACACCTTAATCGCATCATGTAGGACTTAAAAATGAAACCAAAGGATCACGAAACACTAAATTCTTTACTTGCTGATCGGATTATGTCGGCCGTTGATAAAAACTTTCCGAGGCAGCTTGCTCAGCTTAGAGACCTGGTGCGCATTCCTTCACAACGCGGGGCGGAGAGCGCGGCACAACGGTTTATGGCTCAAGCTTATGAAGCGAGGGGCTACAAAGTTGACCATTGGAAAATTAATTTACGCGATATTGAGAATATGCCAGGATTTTCGCCAGCGACGGCATCTTATGACGACTCCTACAATGTTGTAGCGACTCATACGCCGAGGCAAGCAGTCGGACGCTCACTGATTCTTAACGGCCATATCGACGTCGTTCCTATTGGTCCCGTGGAGAGTTGGTCCCTTGATCCTTACAGCGCTGACATAATTGACGGCTGGTTGTATGGTCGTGGTGCAGGAGATATGAAATCGGGATTATTGGCATGCCTGGCGGCTATGGATGCCCTGAGGATTGCGGGGGTCCAGCCGGCAGCCATCGTGCACCTTCAGTCCGTAGTTGAGGAAGAGTGCACAGGTAATGGAGCCCTCGCATGCTTGGCGCGTGGATATCACGCCGACGCAGCGTTCATTCCCGAACCATTGCTACCAAAGTTAATGCGAGCCCAGGTGGGCCCGCTTTGGTTCAAGGTACAAGTGAAAGGGGATCCGCAGCATGCTTCGGGTGCATTCTCGGGAACAGGTTCCAATGCAATCGAAAATGCTATCTATCTCATTAAAGAACTGGGCAAACTGGAGTTGCTGTGGAATGAACGCAAACTTGAGCACCCTCATTTTTGTGGCCATCCCCATCCAATAAATTTCAATCTGGGAAAGATCTCGGGAGGTGACTGGCCTTCTAGCGTCCCGGCCTGGTGTGACTTTGAAATGCGCGTCGCAGTTTATCCTGGGCAAAGTCTGGATTCGGCTAAATCCGAGATAGAAGCATTTATTGCTGCTGCTGCTTCTAATCATCCGTTCCTAGCGACACATAAACCAGATATCTACTATCATGGTTTCATGGCTGAAGGCTATGTCCTCGAAAATTCCGATGAAGTAGAGCAGGCACTTAATTCGGCGCATCAATTGGTTTTTCATGAGCCATTACAGGAATATGTAACAGCAGCGGCCACAGATGCGCGATTCTTCGGCCTTTACGCAGACACTCCTGCAATCGTTTATGGCCCTGAATGCAAGATGCCGCACGGGTACGATGAGGCTGTGAATATTGAATCGCTCCGACAGGTCACCAAAACTATCGCATTATTCATCGCAACATGGTGTGGAGTAGAAGAATTCTTATAACAAGATTTTCAACTGTCCTTATCTAGCCTTCGTAGCACATCAGATGGACGCGAGCACATATTGTCAAAAGTTTTCGTCGTGCCTCGCAGAAGATTGTCTCAAGCGGCTAACTGAACTCAGGACGACTGTCATTATCCTGATCGTTGGTTGGGTTGCTCAACCACCTCTAGGACGTCGGGATATGGACGGGAGAGAAGGAAGTTAGACTTGCCCAGCTACGCCGTAAGCCTCCAGCGAAGTCACCTATCCGATCCCAGCGATAAGGGCGATGTTCTCCACATAAAAATACGTGGACACCATTACCCTTATTGTCGGGGTGATCCCGCACGAAAGAACTTCCTATCCCAAACCCTTTAAAGCCCAAGTCGTCCAGGAATGCCTGCAACCCCGCGTATCGATGCCCAGCGTAGCGTTGCGCCACGGCATCAATCTAGTTCGAAAATGGATACCTGCTTATCGTTATCATCAGCCGTCGCCGTTGCCCGCTTTCGTCCCGATGAAAATAGAGCCCCGAACTCAGGCCGATCAGCGATGAACGGTCGGGATCGGTATGCCTTTCGGACAGGAAAAACTCACCGTAGAGTGGTCATCCTCAGACCGTGAAGGGCCCCGAGAGCTTGCCAGTGATCCGCATTGACGCTATTTGGCTTCCACTGAAGCTATGGACAATCAGGGGCATGAATTCCTCGCCCAACCTTGATCAGATGACACCCGAACAGCTTCGTGCCTTATCTGAACAAGCTACGCAGTTGCTGTCCCACGTCGACGCAATGGGCCAGAGAATCCAATGCACCAACCGGTCTGCTGTTCGAACCTTTGTCCTGACGAATTGCTATGGCGTGCAGTGTAAGCTGATCGGCACGTCCTGGACCGACGATAACCTGGAGGAAATCGAGTGCTGTCCTTACTCATCGCTGAGGCAAGAACAACTCGATGCCGATACGCCGGCAGCATTGGTCAACGCACCCTATCTGGCGGCAATAGCAACGCGTTCAACTTAAACGCGACCCGTCTTGAATCAACTTACTCACTGAATCGCTTCTTCACCTCATGTCAGGTTCTGCATTGAATCTGACATGAGGTTTTTTTCCATGGAGCGTTTTTTCACGGCTGTCTTCCTGCTGGGTTTATTGAGCGCCTGCACGGCGCAGATCCCCACCCCATTGCCGACTAGTCCAGAGAATGCCGCTAGTTCCAATCGGGCCCAGCTTTCGAGGAGTACAGCCGAAGAGAGTCACCCGACAGAGCTCCACTATGGCCGCTATACGCTGGTCAGCACCGAGCCCACGGCAGAGCAACGTGATCTTCTCGCTCAAATCATTGACGTGAGCATTCCGCCCAACCTGAATCCTTCGGTACTGGAAGCGATGCACTACGTGCTGCAGCGCTCAGGTTATTCGCTCTGCCCTGCCGTCGAACCCGTAAAGACACTGTTTACCCGGCCTCTGCCCGCCACCCATTACCGGCTCGGCCCGATCTCACTACGCAACGCGCTACAAGTACTGGCTGGCCCCGCCTGGCAACTCACAACCGATGAAGTCAGCCGTTCGGTCTGCTTCGAACGGCTAAAAAATGATGCTGCCGTCGTGCGGCTCGCACCCAGCGCGGCCCACCAGCCGGAGGCACGCCCATGAAAGCCACGACGTTTCAAACCCTCATTGTCGGCTCACTTTGCCTGGCGGTCTCCGGGCTGAGTGGTGGTTTGTATAATCAGTATCAACGCGTGAACGAGCTGGAAAATGCGAGCACCCAACGCCTACAGACCCTGGATACCCTGCAACGTGATTCAAGCACCCTCTTGGATGCACAGGAGAAGCTGCAGTACGCACTGAAAGACCTGAAGCAGAAGGTCGATTCCGGTGAGCAACAGGCTAATACCCTCGATCCGATGCTGGATCAATGGGCGCAGGAGATACAGGTACTGCGCGATGGTCTGACAGCCCGTGCTACCGAAGCCGACATAATCGCGCTACGCACACGACTTGAGCACGTCGAGCAGCAACTCCTGGACCTCAAAAGCCAGCCACCATTCCCACCACCGACGCCTTCCTCGGCCACGCCGAAAAAACCGCTCAGCCCAAGCCTGCCCCGCTCCTGCCGCCATTTTCAGTGTTGAGCGTCGAGTACCGCGGTGGCGAGCGCTTTCTGGCGGTCGCACCTCCTGACAGTCGCTCGCTCAATGATATCCAGTTGCTGCACAACGGCGAGCAGTTCGGCACATGGCAACTGAAGGTGCTAGAGCCGAACGCGGCTATCTTCGCGGTGACCGCTCACCCAGACCAGACCGTGCACCTCCCTTGAGAAGCGATCATGAACAGAGCTCCGCTGAGCCCCATCGTCTGTTTCATTTCATTGCTGAGCACGGGCGCTGCGCTGGGCAACCCCGTCACGACACCGTCACGGCCCCAGGACACGCAGTCTGCTCCGCTGGAGCGTTCGCACTCAGAACAGGCGACAAGCTGGGGGCTGACGGAGCAGGAGTGGACACGCTTCAAACAGATCCAAGCCGGCCCGCGTGGTTACTGGAGCCCGAACCTGGATCCCCTGACCGCGCTCGGCGTCGAGGCAGAGACCGACCAAGAGCGCCAGCGCTATGCCGAATTGCAGGCAGCGCTGGAAGCTAAACGCGCCGAGCGCGAGTTGGCTTACCAAAACGCCTACACCGCAGCTTGGGCCAAGCTGTTTCCTGGGCTGTTGCCGATTCAGGGTATGGCATCCCCGACCACTGCTAGCTCATCGGTAGAGCCGCGCCTAGCTCTGTTTGTCGAGGACCATTGCCCTACGTGCACCGCCGAAGCGCAGCGTCTGCAAAGCGGTGATACGGAGTTCGATATCTACCTGGTGGGCAGCCAAGACGAGGATGAACACGTCCGTCGCTGGGCGCGGCAAGCAGGCATTAATGCGAACAAGGTCCAACACCGGCAAATCACCCTGAACCATGATCGCGGACGCTGGTTCAGCCTGGGAGCCCGAGACCGTTACCCGTCAAATTTCAGCAGGTGAACGGACAATGGCAACGTCTCGATTGATTGCTATTGCGCTCCTGCTGACGGTACACGCCGTCCGGGCAGACGAACTTCCGCCTCCGGCTTATCAACTGGCAGCGCATGGCGCCAACGTCCCTTCCACGGTGTTGTTCGCGATTGCCCTGCAGGAGAGTGGCGCCCGCCTCCGTGGTCGACTGCTGCCCTGGCCCTGGACGCTGAATATTGCCGGTAGCCCTTACCGTTTCGCCAATCGTCAGACCGCCTGTCACGCCTTGCTCCAGGCGCTTGCTCGGTATGACGCCAAGTTGGTCGATGCCGGGCTTGGGCAAATCAACCTGGGTTATCACGGACAGCATTTTTCCAGTCCCTGCGAAGCCCTTGAACCCTACCGCAATCTGGCCGTGACTGCCGCGCTGCTGCAAGAACATCACGCCGTTACCGGTGATTGGGTGTCAGCTGCTGGCCGCTATCACCGCCCGGCAGGAGGAACGCCGGCCGCGCGTTACCGCGTCGGCTTTTCCCGACAACTCGAACGATTGCAGGTTTCCTTCAAACAGGGCACACGACCATGAAGCGAGTCCCCAATGCGTATTACTTCGCCACACTCTTGGCTGCGTTCGCCCAGCCGGGACTGTCATTTGCAGAAAATCAGCCAGGCGGCTTCACCCGCCCTAAGCTTGAAGCTTCCAGGCCGCCAATAAACAGCAAGATCCAGCTTGGTCGGGCCAGACATGCGGATCTATCTGCATATGCCGATGAGACCTGGATACTGCCCGTGCGAAGCTCTCACTTGAGCCCAGGCCGGGTCACAACTCGCACCCTGGACATGCCGGGCATGCAGCCATTTTTCCTTGTCGGGGAGGATCCCCAATCGCTGGCTTGGCTGCATCAGCGTGCGACTGAACTGCAAGAAATGGGGGCAGCCGGCCTCGCCGTCGAAGTGTCCGATACTCAAGCCCTGGCCCGAATTCGAGCAGCCGCGCCGGGCATTACCATCCTGCCGGTCAACGGCAACGACATCGCCACCCGCCTGCAGATAGAGCACTACCCCGTCTTGATCACCGCCACCTCACTGGAACAGTGAGTCCAGGTCATGGCCGAGCATGCGATGGAGTCCAAGCTCCGGCCCGCGGTGGAGCTGTACACCGTAGCGATCTGCATCGCGGCCGCGGTGTTGTGCGTGTACTCGCCCTGGACCGTGGCCCTGTCACCCGAGATCGGGCTGGTGGCGGCGCTGGCCTACGCCCTGTTCGGTCTGATCCGCCTCCGACAAGCCTGGGAGGTGTTGCGCTATCGGCGCAATATCCGCCGGCTGCCTCGCTACGAACTGACCAGTCGACAGATTCCGGTCAGCCGCAAGCGTCTGTTCATGGGCCGCGGCTTTCGTTGGACCCGCCTGCACACTCAGCGCTTGGTCGAAGCCCAGGATCCGGCCGTCGCTCATTATGTCGACCAACCAACCCTCTATCGTCTAGCACGTAGAATTGAGCGCCGCCTGGAACATGCACCATTTCCGCTCTCGACATTGGCCCGTGTCACCGCCTGGGTCAACGCCCTCAATCCGTTGCGCCCGTTACCCCCGGTCGGAGGCTCGCCGCTGTTGCATGGGGTCGAGCCCGATGAAACTGAAGTCGGTCTGCCGCTGGGTGAACGAGTCGGACACACCTTGGTGCTCGGTACTACTCGTGTCGGTAAGACGCGACTCGCTGAGGTGTACATCACCCAGGACATCCATCGCGTTGAACACGAGGTGGTGATCGTCTTCGATCCGAAGGGCGATGCCGATTTGCTCAAACGCATGTACGTCGAAGCCAAGCGGGCCGGCCGGGAGAAGGAGTTTTATGTGTTCCATCTGGGCTGGCCGGAGATCTCTGCCCGCTACAACGCCGTGGGACGTTTCGGGCGCATCTCGGAAGTGGCGTCGCGCATCGCTGGGCAGCTCAGTGGCGAAGGTAACTCGGCGGCGTTTCGCGAGTTCGCCTGGCGTTTCGTCAACATCATCGCCCGCGCCCTGATCGAGTTGGGCCGGCGTCCGGACTATCTGCAAATCCAACGGCATGTGGTCAACATCGACGCATTGTTCATCGAATATGCCCAGCAGTTTTTCGCCAGAACCGATCCAAAAGCGTGGGAAGTGATCGTCCAGCTTGAAGGCAAGCTCACCGAGAAGAACATCCCCCGGCATATGGTGGGACGCGAAAAGCGGGTGGTGGCCATCGAGCAGTACCTGACGGCCAAACGGGTATTTGATCCGGTAATGGACGGACTGCGTTCAGCGGTGCGCTATGACCGTACTTACTTCGACAAAATCGTTGCCTCGCTACTGCCGCTGCTGGAGAAACTCACCACCGGCAAGACCGCCCAATTACTGGCCCCCAACTATACCGATCTGGACGACCCGCGGCCAATCTTCGACTGGATGCAAGTCATCCGAAAACGCGGTATCGTCTACGTCGGCCTGGACGCACTGACCGACGCCGAGGTGGCCGCCGCGGTGGGCAACTCCATGTTCGCCGACTTGGTCTCGGTCGCCGGACATATCTACAAGCACGGCATCGACCATGGCCTGCCCAAATCGGGTAACAACAGTGACAGGTTGCCGATCAACCTGCACGCCGATGAGTTCAACGAGTTGATGGGCGATGAGTTCATCCCACTGATCAACAAAGGCGGTGGCGCCGGCATCCAGGTGACGGCTTACACCCAAACCCTTAGTGATATCGAAGCACGCATCGGTAACCGCGCCAAAGCTGGCCAGGTGATTGGTAATTTCAATACCTTGCAGATGCTCCGCGTACGCGAAACCGCCACTGCAGAACTGCTCACCCAGCAATTGCCCAAGGTCAATGTGTTGACCAAAACCCTGGTGTCGGGTGCGACCGACACCTCCGATCCAGAGGCCAACACGGACTTCACTTCGTCCTCGCAGGATCGCGTCAGCACCACAAGCGTGCCGCTGATTGAGCCAGCGCATATCGTCAGTTTGCCCAAGGGGCAAATGTTTTCCTTTCAGGCCGGTGGCCAGCTCTGGAAGGTCCGCATGCCTTTGCCTAACCCCTCCAACGACGATGCCATGCCCCAGAACCTGCAGGAGCTTACCCTGCGGATGCGGGCCACTTACAACGAACAGGTGGGCCAATGGTGGAGTGCGAGCGGCGGCGGCCAGACAACCAACTTCGATCTGGATCAGGTGGGGTAACCCGCCCCGCTACAGGTTTTGATTCAGCAAACACGTATTCGGCAGGCGCCGTGGCAACATCAACTCAACGGTGAGCAATGGAGTAAAGGATGGCGACTTCCGTGCAGAACACGCCGCCACAACCGATCCAGCGCCCGGGATTGATCGTCTCGGTTATTGGCTTGGTCTTACGCATTATCGGTTTGCTGATCGCCTCGTTGCTGTTCTCGATACTCATTGAGTTCGCCGGTTTGCTGCTGTTCTGGGGTGATCTGGGTTGGCGGCACAGCCAAGTCATGTTGGCGAACGAACTGGGCTGGCTGAGTGAGCACTTCAAATCTTCTCTCATCCTCCAACAACCTGGACAGACGATTGTCCATTGGCTGGATTTTCTAAATCAGTGGCTGCTGGTCAAGACTGGCTTTGCGGATTTTGCCCAGCAGGCGCGGGTATCGAGCCAGGGCAGCGGCTTCTGGAGTTGGACCAATCAGCTATACGTGGGCATTGAGGATTTCGTGCTGGCAGCGGTGTATGTCATCTTCACCTTCGTGGTGCGCCTGACCGTTCTGGTCCTAGCTACACCCTTGTTTCTGTTGGCCATGTTCACTGGTTTTGTAGATGGTTTGATGCGCCGTGACCTGCGCAAATTTGAAGCGGGGCGTGAGAGCAGCTTTGTCTATCACCGCGCTAAACGAGCAGTGATGCCACTGCTGACCATGCCTTGGATCATTTACCTGTCCCTGCCCTTTTCGCTCAACCCGCTTATTATCTTTGTACCGTGCGCCGCAATGATTGGGATAACAACAGCGATTACCGCGGCGACATTCAAAAAGTATCTTTGAAGGCATCTAATCTGTCCGCCAACGTATCGATATTGCTGAGTTTTCTTAGCTTTTTCTGCATTCGAATAAAAACCATGTCGACTACTAATCGTTGAGCTCAGTCAGAAAAACCCTTTCTGACCACTAATGGGAAATCAAAAACCATGACCGCCACAAAGCCCACTCGCACAAATTACGTAGAGATTTAAAACGTATTTAGATCAATATCTTATATCAGTTTAGAACCACCTACGGGATGGAAGACTTTAGACTGGAAGCTACATAAGAGCATTGGAAAAAAAGCGAGGTCGCGCTGTAGCGGCTTATGAAAATATGAACGCACCTGACGGACAATCAACGTTTTCTTCCCGTCATGGCTCAGGTCCTCAGGAATCCAGATGCGGTCGCATCAACGACTCGAACCATTCCTGGAAGACCGTCAGTCGGCGCGAACGCTGCTTGCGGTTCGGGTAGACAAGCGACACCTGCATGGGCGCAGCGCGAAACTCGGGCATGACCTCCACAAGTTCACCTCTGTCGAGCAGGTGCTGGACGTCAAATCTAGGAATCTGGATCAATCCTGCCCCCGACACGCAGCAGGCGATGTAGCTTTCGGCGTTGTTGACAATCACCCGACTGGGTACGGCGACCTGTCGTTCGTTGCCCGATACAAAGTAGTCCCAAGGCAATTCCCGTCTTGTGGAGGGCGAGGCGTATCCCACCGACCAGTGCCCCTGAGTCAGGTCATCCGGCTTGACCGGCACGCCATACTCACGCAGGTAACTCGGACTGGCGCAGTTGATCAGTGCGATATGGCCGAGGAGGCGAGCAATCAGACTGCTGTCATGCAGTGCGCCAATCCGCACGGCGCAGTCGACACCTTCGTGCACTAGATCAATTGCGCGGTCGCTCGAGCCCAATGCCAATTGAAGTCGCGGATAGCGACGCAGGAAGCTCGGCAGTGCGGGGGCGATCAACCGGCGGGCGATACGGCTGGGCACGTCCACATTGAGCCTCCCGGAAATCGTGCGTTGGCTAACATGAAACAGCTGATCGATGTCTTCTGCATCTGAAAGGAACAGACGCACTCGCTCCAGCAACTGCATGCCATCGGCAGTCAGACGCACCTGTCGCGTCGTTCGATGCAGCAGGCGTGTGCCTATGGCCGATTCGAGTTGTTGGATGGCAGCCGACACCGACGCACGCGGCAGTTCCAGCGCATGGGCCGCCTTTATGAAACTGCCCATCTCGGCAACCTGAACGAAGACGCGGTACTGATCGAGTTTGTCCATTCATTCCTTTCCACATAGCCTGTTGAACTGAGAGCCAGTTCGAAGGGACCGCGCCTCAACCGGCAAATCCGCCGTTGCCCAGGAAGGCATCTTCCTGCGCAGTGGTCCGGCGTCCCAGCATCATGTTGCGATGCGGAAAGCGACCGAACCGGCGAATGATGTCCCGATGTCCCTCGGCATGGGAGAGCCAGGGTTGCCCAAGCCGAGCGTTCAGTGCAACCGATAGATCCTGGTCACCGACATCCTCCGAATGGGCAAAGGGCAGGCAAAAGAACAGTTTCAAGTCGGCATCGACCTTCCCCATGTGCCCAACAGATTCTGCCTTTCGGGCATAGTGTCGGGCCAAGGGGTCCGTTGCATACATACGAGCTGTTCCGCGAAAGGCATTGCGCGGGAATTGGTCGAGCAGTATGAGCAACGCCAGCGCTCCTTCTGGTGTATCCGCCCAATCGTCGTGCACGCGCTGTGCCGCCGACAGATGCAGGCAGAGGAAGCGCTCACGAAAATGCTGATCAAAGGCCGGATCGTGGCCGAACCAATCCGTCTTGGACGCTCGCCAGAATCGCACCACTTCGGCGGGGCCCTCCGGCGTGGCTGGCGTCCCCGCAACGGACACCCGGGGCCGATTGCATCCCGACGCGAAACTCACCGCCCCTCCTTCCTGCGACGGTCTCGAACCAGGTGCCCCTCGCAGAAGCTCACCATCAGCACGACCGCTGTCGTCAAACATCCCATGACCAGCATGTCGGCGAAAAATGCCACAGGCACCAGTGCAAGCAGCATCAGCACGCCCGCCAAATGCGATACCGGCACCACACCATAGACGATCCGCTTGTAGATGGCGCTGCCCAGCAGATAAATCGCCGGCCCTGCGAGCAAGATGGCGACCTGGGCCGTACTAGGGTGCGCATGCGGATGGGCCAGCACCAGGTCGTTGCCGACCGCAGAGGCGATGACGCCGGCGATCAAGATGGCATGGACGTAGTGGAAATACGCGCCGATGCGTCCGGGATCATCCGAGCGCATGATAGCTGCCGTCGCGTCCTTGCTCGACGTGCCGAAATATAGCCACCACATGGCCAGCGTGCCGACGAAGGCGGCCAGCAGCGCCAGCACTACCGGCACATTCCAGGTTGCGGCATCTGCAAGGGTGGCGCCGCTAGCGAGTACCGTCTCACCCAGAGCCACGATCACGAAAAGCTGGCAGCGTTCGGCCATGTGGCCGCCTTCGATCGTCCATTCCTGCGTGCGGGAGCGCCCCATCCCTGGCAGGGCAAAGCCGAACATCGGGGAGACGTACTCGCAAAGAACAGCGACCAGCCATAGCAGGGCACGCGTCTCGTGCTGTGCCAGCGCCCCGGCGATCCAGAACACCGCCGAGATCGATACCCAGCCGAGCATACGGCGGTAGTTTGCCGCTAGCGGATGTCCACCGGGCAGATGCAGCGCGATGAAAGCCGTTCTCCCGACCTGCATCGCAACGTAGGCGCCTGCGAACATGAGCCCCCGGTCGGAGAATGCCATCGGAATGCTGGCCGCCATGACCAGCCCGAGCAGCATGGTCGCGAACATCAGGCCGCGTACACGGCGTGTTTCGGGGTCGAACCAGTTGGTGACCCAACAGGTGTATTGCCAGCCCAGCCAGACCGCGAACCACAGGATCAGCGTTTGGACCACCCCGAATCCCGTGAGGTTGTGCAACAGCTCATGGCTGAGCTGGGTCACTGCGAAGACGTAGACCAGGTCGAAAAACAGTTCTTCGTAGGTCACGCGCGCGTGGTGGCCGTCGCGATGGCGCAGCAAAGGATGGTCTAGCACTGGGTTGCTCGACATGGTGGTGGTCTCGTGCTTCACGGCTGCGAGAGACGCCAGACCTCGATGCCAGCCGCGATGGCTGGCACAGCGAAGACCAGCAACAGGATCGGAAACTCCTCGCGTGCACTGTAACCAGCGAGGCTGACGCCTACCCCCATGTTGACTGCCGTCACCAGCAACCAGACTGGCACGAAGGCTTTAGCCGCCAGCGCCATGCCTGCTGCACTAGCACCCCAGAGCCAACCGAACAAGACGAAAACGCCCAAGAGGACCACGCCTCCGAGCATGACCATCAGTACGTGCATGCCGAATCTCCTATATTTTTTATTGGCTAAATTATTGAACTATGGAAGGCCGATCGCGAGCTGGCCATGTCGAGGTGATGGCACTCATGAAAAGATACTGAGGCTCTTGGCGATGTCCTTGCCGGCATACGGCGGGAACACATCGAGTTCGAGGTCCGGGTTGCCAATAAGGAGCGCCTTGGTATTGCTCAGCGCATCAAAGCCGGCCTTGCCGTAGTACTTGCCCATGCCGCTGTAGCCCACGCCGCCGAACGGCAGGCTGTCGATCCAGCAATGCAGATTAGTCTGGTTCACGCAGCCGCCGCCGAAGGACAGACTGCCTGGCACGTAGTCGATGTTCGCCTGGTTCTTGCTGAAGATGTAGGCTGCCAGTGACTTTGGCCTGCGCTTCATGATGCCCACGATCTCTTTCAGGTCGGTGTACGGCATAACCGGCAGGACCGGGCCGAAGACTTCCTGCTGCAGCGCCGGGTCGTCCCAGGTTGAGGGGTAGAGCACGGTCGGCTCGACGTAGCGCGCCGGCACGTCGAATCGGCCACCATGCACGACCTTGTCGGGCAGGATGTACGACGCGACCCGCTGCGCGTCATGCTCACTGATCATGCGGGCAAAATCGGGACTCTGCTGTGGGTCGGCGCCGTACATCTTGACGATGGAGGCCTTGAGCTTGGCAATGAAAGCCTCGGCGACGCTTTCGTGCACGTAGACGTAGCCCGGCGCGATACACCATTGGCCCGAAATAGCGTTGTGGCCCCAGGAGATTCGGTCTGCAGCGATGTCGAGGTTGGCGGTCTCGTCGACGATTGTGGGATTCTGGCCACCCAGCTCCAGGATCACCGGGGTAAGGTTCTCGGCCGCCGCGCGCATCACGATCTTGCCGACGGTCGAGCTGCCGGTGAAGAAAATGAAGTCGAAGGGCAGTTCAAGCAGCGCGCTGATTTCCTCACGCCCGCCGGTGACGATAGCCACGTTCTCGGGCTCGAAGTACTGGGGGATGAACTTCTGGAGCAACGCGGCCGTGGCTGGGGTGGTGTTGGCGGGCTTCAGCACCACCGGGTTACCGGCTGCCAATGCGGCGATGGCCGGGTCGAGCAGCAGTAGGATGGGGGCGTTGAACGGGCCGATCACCAGCGTCGGGCCGTAAGGTTCCTTCAGGATCAAGCCGCTGTTGCCGGTAGCCTCCAGCCCCTTCGGAATGGCCACCCGCTGCGGCGCCATCAATTCCTTGAGATTCTCGCGGTAATACTGGATGTTGCCTAGCGGCAAGGTGATTTCGAAGAGTTGCTCGAAGGACGGCTTGCCGAAATCCTGGTACAGCGCAGCGCAGAATTCCTCCTGGCGCTCGCGCAGCATTCGCTCCAGGCGGTCCAGCTGGTCGATGCGCCAGTCGTGAGACTTGGTGGCGTCGGTCAGGAAGCGTGCCTTCTGGGCATCCAGGATGCCTTGAAACTTGTTCGCCATATCGGAAGACCTATTCGTCAAGGGCGTCGAGCGCCAGTCCGGCTGTGAGCCAGCTGCTGTACTGCTGCTGCCCGGTGATCAGGCGGCCGTCGCGGATAGCGAGCGACTCATTCACTTCCCGGCAGAGATAGGTGGTGCCCTCGATTCCGGCCGCTTCGCTTTGAATGGTGTAGTCATTCAACTTCATGCCGAAGGCCTTGTTGACCTCGTCTTCTTCCGCGTCGGTGAAGCCGGTCCACTTCTTCCCCTCGGCCAGCAGCTTGCCATCCGACAGGCGCGTCCAGAGCAGTAGAGAAGATCCGTGGCAGATCAAGGTGACGATCTTTCCCTTCTCGTAGAAATCGGCAATGAGTTGGTGCAGGGCCAGATCGTCCTTGAACGTCAGCAGTGGCCCGCCGCCACCGGCGACCCAGATAGCGTCGTAGTCGTCCACGTTCACCGCACTAATCGGCAGCGTCCGCTTCAGCATCGGGGCAAACGTGGCGTGGTGCACGAAACCGAGTGTGATCAGGTCGTCGGCATACGCGCCGCTCGGGGTGCGCGGATCGCTGTGCGTATCGATCATGACCTCGCCGCCTTTGGGAGAAGCAAGCTCCACCTGATGCCCGGCTTGTGTGAACATGTGGAAGGCGCACGTCATTTCTTCACCGAAGAACCCCACCGGAAAGCCCTTGAGCTGGGCTGTGTTCGAGACGATCAACAGGATGCAACGCGGCTTGCGCTTCACTCCCACGCGGATTTCAACTTTCAGGTCTGATGCCGGCATGCTTGTTTCTCTTCTAACGTCAAAAGTGTTGCGGGCAACCCGAACGGGAATACTGCCCGGATGCCTGCGTTCAAATTAGTCAGTTGATCGGCGAAACGATCCCGCCATTGATGTAGCTGGTGGTGCCCGTCATCCAGCGCGCTTCCGGCGACACCAAGAACAGCGCGAGGCCTGTGATGTCGGCGATGTTGCCCAGACCGCCGTCGATCGACATCGACTTGAGCCAACCGATGTTCTCGTTGGATTCGGCGGGGTAGAAGAACGAAGTATCAAGCGGTCCGGGCGCGATGCAATTGACCGTGACACCACGCCCGCCGAGTTCCTTGGCAAGCGACTTGCTGAAGTGTTCCAGCGGTGCCTTGCTGCCGGCATAGCCCGCATAGGTGGGCGCGAAGGCAGCAACCATGGTGGTAACGAAGCTCAGGACGCGCCCCTCATCAGCGATATTCTTCGAGGCTTTCTTGAGCAGGAAGAAGGCGGCCTTGGCATTGACGTTGAACAGCTCGTCGAACTCCGCCTCCTCGAACTCGGCCAGCGGCTTGCGGATGATCTTGCCAGCGGTGTTGATCAGTATGTCGACCTTGCCAAATGTGGCAATGGCGGCATCAAACAGCGCCGCGGCCTGCGCGGGCTTGGTGAGGTCAGCCTGAAAAATCAGCGCTTCCTGTCCGTGTCCACGCACAGCCGCTGCAACCTCTTCCGCCTGCGTCTGCTTGGAAGCCGAGTTGCAGTGGACCACCACGTCGGCACCTTCCTGCGCCAACAGCAGGGCCAGTGCCTTACCCACGTTGGCCGAGGCCCCTACGACAATCGCGGTCTTACCGATGAAGCGGCGCGCGCCGGTGCTGGTGGCCGAAGGAAAGGTCTTGCGGACTTCTTGATGCGTGATGGCAACCATTTAGATACTCCTGCCGAGTAATAATTACTTGATCCGTCGCTAACGCCAGTAAAGACGTCGACCGGCTCGAAGTAGGCAATACAGCGGTGGTCCTTGATGCTATTTAGTGGTGTATCCACCATTGATGAGGATGGTCTGGCCGGTGATCCACCAGCCGTCGCTCACCAGGTGGCGAATGAACGGAACCACGTCATGGATGTCAGTCAGACCGGTCGTGCTGAATGGCGAGAGCGCGGCGGCCGTCTTGTGGTAGGCGACTGCATCGGCCCCTTCGGCCGGGTAGAAGAACGGTGTATCCATCGGACCCGGGCCGACCGCTGTCACCGAGATGCCTCGCGCACCGAACTCCTTGGAGGCCGCACGCGTGTAGTGCTCAACCGGTGCCTTGGTTCCAGCATAAGCGGCATAAAACGGAGTGAACGCACCCAGCAACGAAGTCACCACCGTAACGATCTTGCCGTTGTCGTTGAGGTTTTTGCCGGCTTCTTTGAGAAAAAAGAAAGCGGTCTTGGAGTTGACCGCCGTCATCTCGTCGTACTCGGCCTCGCTGATCTCTGCCATTGGCTTCTTGAGCACCTTGCCGACGGTGTTGATGGCGATGTCCGGCTTACCGACAGCGGCAATGGCATCGGCAAACAGCCTCTCGACGGCTCCGGCCGTCGTCAGATCACCCTGCAAGGCCACGGCCTTCGCACCGCTGGCCTCGATCGCAGATACCGTCGCATCGGCATCGGCCTTGGATGCGGCGCTGTTGTAGTGGATCGCAACGGCTTTGGCGCCCTGCGCGGCCAGATCGCGGGCGATCAAGCCACCAAGGTTCTTGGCGCCGCCCGCGATGAGAACAACTTTACCTTCGATGGAATGGTCTGCCATGGGGAATCTCTTTCACGAATGGGTGGAAGATCCGAGCTTAGGCAGCATCAGCCAGGCGATAAACCATCAACAATTGGATGGACAATCCAGAAAAACGATCCAATCAGGAGTTTGGATAGACTGACCGCGCGATTCATGAAGAAGGGCTAGCACTTAGAGATCAGACGCGCTGGGCATACGCGCATTGCCCCCTGTTCTCCGGCCATAAATGCTTCCGGTATATGTGGAATCAGCGTTGCCGCATCAGCAGTCTCGCCGTATGTCGACACAGAAGCGCGGCATAGTGGCCGAGGTCGGCCTTAACGCAAGCCGGGCATGAGAATGTGCCCCTGATACTCAAAGTCTTAGACAGTGGCCCCATGTTAGTAGTGAAGCCCTCTTGTTGAAGCTCCTGCTGGCAACGCTACCGCACAAGATCCCGGTTGGAGATAATGCGAATCGCCGGCCCGGCCGCACGGTCAAGGTGGCCCGGACGTTGAGTTGCCCCGGGTATAGGCCAATGGCAATGACCCGGATTGCTACGCGTTCGACTACTACGGCAACAGCGTCACCAAGGGCAAAGTCGACAGCTGCCTGATCAGCGCGCATTTACTTAACAGGTCAACGGCCACACGCTTGCCGCCGGCCAGCAACAAGTCAACGGTGACAGTGACGCGGTGTGGTTGAACCAAAGGGATGGCTCCACCGCCTAGACTTCAGCGCCATGGGTGTGGTCATCCTTCGTGACTGGTCCTTCGGCTACTTACGCGCTGAGGTTGGCCTTCGCTAAGAGGTGGATTTACGCGCCCCATACCCGGAACCTAGACTTCCGCGAACCGATTGGGAGCTGCCTGTTCCACCCCTGCACCATGTGGGTCTGGGCTGGAAGGCAAAATCCAGCCGTTGGCCAAGCCCGATCACGCGATCAGGCTGGCGATCGAAGCAGGGCGTCGCCACACGCGGCTCGCTCTCGTCGTCGCGCTCGCCGAAATTTTGCACAGAAATGCTTTTAGCAAGGCACTAAATAGATTGCGGATCCATTATTCACAGAACACATACGCTGCTCTTGCTCTTCCAGTTGCGAAGGCACGCTAACTGGCGGGTAGGGTTCTTCTGCTCGAAGTCTATTCTGCTGCAGCTGAGTAGCCGCAAGCTTCTGTTTTTGCAGCTGGAGTGCCCTCGGGCTGTTAGGCGGAACCTTTTCCAATTCAGCGTCAATTTCCAAAACAGACGGCGGAAGAATCCCCATAGCGACCAATTGCTGATCCTGCTCAAGCGGACTCATGGGTTTGTGAGCGAGAGTGTCAGAATTGTTTACGGCGCATCCACCTAAAATACTCAACGCAGACAAAACCATTACGAATTTCCTTGTGGTACTCATGTAATGTCTCCATTCACAGCCTTCGCTCAATGAGAGGCAACCCTACGACAGAGGAATAAGCCCGTTCAACGACTCATACAATGCAAAAAAACTTGCTCCGTGCATGGGCCATGCTGGAACCGATCTCCGTCACGCCAAGTTCGAAACTGCCCTGGTAGCCGCCGAAATCGTCAAAAACCTCCTTGCCGTTTCAGTCCTGCAGAAAGTGACAAACATACTCTCCGGCACGACTGGGGCTTAAATCATAAGCCACTGCTGCCAAGTCCGAGAATTGACTGCTGGCGTGTTCCCAAAGTAAACGGCTGGCAAACGCACCCTGCGATGAACGCGAATAACTCGGTTATTGACTATTACCCCTCCGACAGTGCCAGCTATTAGCTGACGCGGGAGAGCGCGCTGGATCCTACTATCCTCCTTCAGCGCGCATGTCGGGGTGAACCAAGCTTTAATTAGAACCACTTATTACAGCTTCCGGCAGAGTTTTTAATGGTCTTGTAGTCAGTGACTATATTTTGCGCGTTAAATGTAATTTCTAAAGTACATTTTTTATCATAGTATTTTGTGCTAGATGTAGGTGTCAGCATCACGCCACCGGCAGGGCCAGCGCTGACGGTATTGGCAGTGTCCGTTAAGGAATATTGACTTTCAAAAAACCATCTTGCAACAGACTCACCGCCAGCATTCTTAACCAGTTGGGCGGGCTTTCCATATTCGGCATAAGCCACCTGTATATTATTCCCCTCAAACTTATTCTTATTTATAACGTCCGGAATGGTGGGCACAGCATTTGCCAGCACTTCACATCCGGACGCCAGCACCGAGAAAAGTATCAATATCAAATACTTAAAATTGTGTTCAGGCATACTAAACCTTCCCGACCTTAAAAATTTATGCACGTGAATGTCGCTCGAGTACGCAGTCTTATCCTCCAAACGGTGCGCTCTTTATCGGCTGACCTTTTGGTGCGCAGTTCGGCGGGTTGGACATACCGAACGTCAAGATATTACCTCCGTTGATAATGCAGTTGAACTGCTTGTTATCATTGGTTTTTAGCAGTACATAGGTATTGGTGCCTTGCGTCCGCCGATTGATAACCGTCAGGTCTGCTGGAGCATAGCCTAACGCACCAGCACTTTGAGATTTTACGTCATCGTCACTCAACATATTCGTCTTACTGGCGAGAGCATTGCAGCCACTCAAAAGCACAAGTGTGGTTACCGTTACATACAACTTAAGCAGCGACATATCACGCATCCTTTTATTGACTGAGAAACTGAATAAATTAGTGAATTGAACCATCCGTCACTAGCCTCGCCTGAATTGCGATGGAGTAATAGTTATACGCCACTCACCAATCTGGCGAATCGAAGACATATCAACTATAAAACGTAACAAAAAAAACGAGAAAAATTCCTTGCCTCTGTGTGCCAATTCCTTGCCTATCCGTCTCAACCTGAAGTCATTTGACCAAGCACGGTCCGAAGCGAAAAACCTGTGTGCACAGAGGTTTGCCCTGCAGAGTCATAGGGTCGAGATTCAATTAGATAGTCCCGTGCCTCTTTTGGCGAATAGCCGAAAGCCCTCTTGAACGACCGACTGAAGTGTGACTCGCTTTTGAACCCAAATTGAAAGGCCAGTCCGGAGGTTCGATGCTGAACGCCGCTATCTCCTTGGAGAATAGCCCTTATCTTGTCTAACCGGCGTCGTTGTATGTAAGCCGCAACACCGGACTCTTGCCCGAATAAACGATAGAGCCCAGCCCTAGAAATCCCCATGTGCCTGCATATGAATGCTGGAGCCAAAGCGGGGTTCTGCAGGTGCTGTTCGATCAGGTTTCGGGCACGGTTGAGCAGTGTGCGATCAATTTCAGTTTCAGCGCTTTTGAGGTTAGGAATGGAGGGTGTTATCGCCGCTGCGACCATGGCCAGAGTTGCTTGTTGTATATAGGGTATCTCTTCACTTTTAAAACTGGCTGACCGCGCTCGTAGCGCGCGCATATGGTCGGCAAGCAGGTCGCTCAAACCGTCCCTCAACACCAGCCCATGAATGTCCCTATTGCCTAATTTCCCTGACAGCAAGTCCCGAGGAATCGTCAGGATAATCGTATCGCCTGCGGTGATAACGCAATCCAGTTCACGAGCGAGGTCCAACACATAAATCTGCGAATGACCTGCCGCCAACGGTGCCTGACCGGCAGAACCGTTGATCGAGTGAGACAGGCCCAGACAGATGTAGTAATGGTCGAGGCCGTCGCGGCGGATCATTTGAGCTGACCGTTTGACATCATAATGCACTGGTTTTTCTGTTCCCTCCCATACGCCGCACCCCATCAACAGCGCGCCCAGGTAACAGGTGGCCAGCCGGTAGTTGAACGCTGTTGATTCGGACTCGCCAATCCTCACGTCAAAGAGTGCATTGACCTCTTCACGCCAGACTTCAAAACGCTGTTTAGGTGGGTAAGGTTGGGTGCTGAAGCTATAAGAGGCGCTCTCCACACATACTCCTGCTAAAGCAGGTAGGGCGACCTAAGCTGCTGACACTCGGTTGCCATCATCGGTGCCATGACTCGGCGACGATGGCGGCCTTCCTGAAATTCTTCCTGTTATATTTTCTTGGCGCAATCAATGTCAAATGAAAGATTTATTGTTCATGTGCTTCGGCCGTTAACGCCTTTCACCAAGGCAACAAAAAATCGCATTGAGAGACACCGTTGAACCGTTTGATCCTCTGTCCTCCTGAAGGCTGCGGAGAGTTCGAGACCATAGGCGGACTGAAAATAGGCGAGCTGGAGACACACCTGCAGTAGCCCCAACTGCGTAGAGGCCAGGGAATGGTGAACCAAATGGGTTTCCAATCGGAGGCGGCCGAAAGCTCCGGGCACCGCTGTCAAAAAAACTAGCGCAGCTGGCTACCTGAAAACGTCAACCTGCTCCGAGCGCTCCAGAAAAGCGATACTTCTCACTTCGCGTTTATGAGCGAATAATTCAACCCCTAACGTAATTCTGGCTCCATATGACTATGGGCCAGCATCATGCCGACTACCTCCTTTCACTGCTTGTTACTACTCTCGCTGCTACTTGTCCATGGCGGTAGCTATGCCGCATCTGCTCATGAACAGAGTCAGCTCAGCCTGGTCCTACAGCAACTCGACACTATCGAACGCCTAGCAACGCGGGCTGAGGTAGCCATCACGGCGGCACCCGACGATCACTATCGCTTCGACTACCCTCGCCTGTCTCAGGACATCCGTCGCATCCGCCACGGTGTGCAGGGCTATCTCTCCCCTTCCCGCGCGCAACCCCGCGATCCAACTGAGTTGGTCGGCGATTACCGCCTCGACACCCCGTCCGCGGAGTCCTCGCCATGAGCATGACTGACGCCCAGACTGCGGCCTTCCAAAACGCATCCGGTTTTTCGGCGCAGAGCAGTTCGACACTTTGGCTGTCTCTGGTTCTCGTCCTGGCTTTGCTGTGGTGTGCCTGGGTGATGTGGACGGCTTACCGGGGTTGGGCCGCAGGCAGTGTGCGCTTTGGGGCCTTCGGCGGCAGCGCCGCACGCGTCTTGCTCGCCCTGCTCGTACTGATGTTCTTCACCCTGTCCTAACACCGGAGATCACCGTCATGCTCAAGTGCCTTATCCCCTGAAAAACAACCTGCGTGATCGTGCCAGTCAGCGCTTGATCGGTCTGCTGCTGGTGCTCGGTCCAAGCTTCGCTTTTGCTGAACTCCCGACCATGGAAGCCCCTTCACGTGGTGAAGGTTCCGGGTTGATCGAAACGATCAAAAACTACGCCTACGACGGCGGCATACTGCTCGGTCTGCTGATCGCCCTGCTCGCTTTTCTCGGTGTGGCCTGGCATTCCCTGACCGTTTATGCCGACGTGCAGAACCAGCGTAAGACCTGGAAGGACCTCGGCGCGGTGGTCGGTATCGGTGCCCTGCTGGTGGTAATCATCATCTGGTTCCTGACCAAGGCTGCCGCAATTCTGTGAGGTCGAGATGAACGACACTATCGAACGCCTTACCGACGGCACCTTGGTCTTTCTGCCAGAGCGACTCAATCGTGATCCCGCCGTATTACGCGGTTTGACCAATGATGAGATGTGGGTAGCACTCGGCACCGGCGCCGTCATCGGCCTACTGCTGGGCGTTCCTCTGGCGATCGCCACCGCTTCCGTTGCCGTGGCACCGACCAGCATGATCGCAGGCATGGCGCTGGTGTTATTTGCCGGGGGCACACTGCTGCGTCGGGCCAAACGGGCCCGCCCCGAGACCTGGTTGTACCGCAGACTCGAATGGATACTCGCCAGCGGTTGGCGCCTGAGTCGCGGAAGTCTGATCCTGCACTCCGGCGCCTGGACGGTTCGCCGTTCGCGTCGACTACGCCCTGCCCTGTCCCGGTGGCGACCATGAGTCGATTTCGGAACAAGGTCGATGCCCAACAGGCCCATATCTTCAGCCTGCGTCTGGCGGTAGTGATCCTTGCTCTGCTCTGTGCCGGACTCTGGTATGGCTGGCGCTCGGCACCGACCGATCTTACCGTGCATGTACCGCCAGATCTGCGCTCGGGCAGCACGCGCAAGTGGTGGGATATCCCCTCGGAGAATGTGTATGCCTTTGCCCTGTATATCTTTGGCCAACTCAACCGCTGGCCCTCGGATGGCGAGCAGGACTATCGCCGCGCCATCTATGGCTTGCAGTCCTACCTGACACCCGCCTGCAAGGCCTTCCTCGACGGTGACTACGAGTACCGCAAGGCCGCCGGCGAGTTGCGCCAGCGGGTGCGTGGCGTCTACGAAATTCTGGGCCGCGGCTACAGCGAAGATCCGGAACTCAGGGTCAAGCAACTCGACCGCGACAGCTGGCTGGTCAAGCTCGACCTCAACGCCGATGAGTATTACGCCGCCGAACCGGTGAAACGGGTAGTGGTGCGTTATCCATTACGCGTGGTGCGTTTCGACCTGGACCCCGAACGCAACAAGTGGGGGCTGGCACTGGATTGTTATCAGGGCACACCGCAAAAAATCTCCCTGCCTGGAGGTGAGCCATGAAGCGGATGTCTACCTTGGGGCTCACCGTCGTACTGATGATATGGGGAGCCGGAGCGCGGGCCGTCGAACTGATGCACTGGGAACGCCTCCCCTCGCGGTCCCCTGGTGATCAATCAGGAGCGGGTGGTCTTTGTCGATGAGGATGTTCGCGTCGGGGTACCCTCAACCCTGACGGGCAAGCTGCGCGTGCAATCAACCGGCGGCACGCTGTACCTGCGCGCGTCGGAAGCCATCGCACCAACCCGCCTGCAACTGCAATCGGTCGCGACGGGTGAGATCATCCTCCTGGACATCGCGGCTACGCCTGGCGATCAACCGCTGGATCCCGTGCGTATTCTCAAGAATGCTCAGGTGCAAGCTACCAAAGCTGAATCTAGCGCCGTCCCTGTTCCGGAACGCACACCGATCCCGGTCGCTTTGACGCGCTACGCCGCGCAAAGCCTGTACGCGCCGCTGCGCACCGTGGAGTCCCTGCCCGGCGTACGCCGTGTACCGCTCAAGCTGCGCACCGAACTGCCAACCCTGCTGCCGACGGAAAACGTGTCCAGCACGCCCATCGCCGCCTGGCGACTCGGTGATTACTGGGTGACGGCGGTGAAGTTGCGCAATCGTGGTCCAGGGACGGTGCAACTCGATCCGCGTCGGCTTCAGGCCAAGCTGTTCGCCGCGGCCTTCCAGCATGCTTTCCTCGGGCTGGTCGGCAGTGCCGAAGACACTACGATCGCCTATCTCGTTACTCGCGGTGCCGGCCTCGAACAAGCCGTGCTGCTCCCGCCCGTTGCGCGAGGTGCTGACGATGAAAGCTAACGCCTTGCTCAAATGGCTGGTACCGGCTGCGCTGCTGGGCGTGGTGCTGATCATCCTGAAAACCTGGGCCCCGGGTGGCAGCACACCTTCTCCAGAGCACCCAGTTGATCAGGGCAATATTCAATTATCCGCCGAGCAAGCCAAGTCGCTCGGCATTGCGGGCGATACCCCACGCGACACGGTCGCCACCCTGGTCGGCCAGGTGAAGGCCATGCGCAGCGACATGCTCGGTTTGAAGAAACACAATGACTCACTGCAGACGGAAAACAACCGCCTACGCGAGCGGGAAAACAGTGTCGATTCGCGTATCCAGACCGCGCTTGGCAGTGTGACCCAGCAGGTCGACGAAGGCCGCCGCCACGCCAACGAGGCCCGACTCAAAGCGGAACAAGACAGTCGTCAGGCTCGCGGCCTGCTGACGCAATTGCAGGAACAGTTGTCGGGACTGGCTGGCAAAAGCAAGGACATGCCGATCGGATTGGGGCTTGAGCCCGGCGACGGCGCTCAGTTCGAAGGGCGACACTCTACCAATGATGCGCTGCAGTGGATTGAACCCTCGGATGCTCCGTCCACCGACGCCAGAGGCAAAACCACAACTTCCTCCGCACTGAGCCTGCCTACCGCTTTCAACTCTCTGGAAGTCTTGAAAGACAACGCGATTGATCGCAGCCAGAAACAGCTACGTGCAGTTACCAAGGGTGAGCGCGACCTGACGCGATCCGTTGATCGTACCGAAGGCGCGAAGCCGGTCTACACGATCCCCGAAAACGCCACGCTGATGGGCTCGGTCGCCATGACAGCGCTGATCGGTCGAGTCCCGGTGGACGGCACCGTGAATGACCCCTATCCCTTCAAGGTGCTGGTCGGTCCGGAGAACCTGACCGCCAACGGCATCGACCTGCCGGACGTCGCGGGGGCCGTGATGAGCGGCACGGCGTCCGGTGACTGGACCCTGTCCTGCGTACGCGGACAGGTCGAGTCAATCACCTTTGTGTTTACCGATGGCACCATCCGCACGGTGCCTCAGCCGAATGCGGTAGCCAGCCGCAATGCCTCCACCACCCAGAGCTCGAACACCGAAAAGATCCGTGGTGGACTCGGTTACCTGTCCGATCCGTATGGCATTCCTTGCATTGCCGGTGAGCGCCGCTCGAACGCTCAACAGTACCTCGGCAGCCAGAGCTTGATCACTGCCGCCGGCGCCGGTGTTGCCGCCTTGCTCGGGGATGAGCAGAACAACAGCAGCGTGATCAGTTCGGGTGGCAGTACGCTCGGGGTCACCAGCAGCAGTGGCAATGGCGCGCTGAATTCAATTCTCAGTGGCGGGGTCAGCGACATCCGTGAGTGGATCAACAAACTGTATGGCGAAGCCTTTGCTGCCGTATACGTGCCACCGGCCGCCCAAGTCGCGCTGCACCTCGACCATGAAATCAACATCGACTACGAGCCCAAGGGCCGGAGTGTTCGCCATGAAAAAGATCATGCCTCCCTACCTAATCTGGATTAGCGTGTTCTGCTGGGGCCTGGCAGGGTGTTCCACCGACAAGGACACGCTTCTGCCCCATGGCAAGCAAACCATGCTGGACATCTGGAACGGCGCCGGTTCGCAAGGCACTCAGCAGCAACTGCTGGAGGCTCGGCAGCAGCTACGCCGCCCGCTGGCTCAGGCAGATGTCTCCGCGTCTCTCCAGGAACCGTATACGCGTACAGCAGAGAATGAAATTCGCAACCTGTTCCCTCGCCTGCCCAATCCAGATCTGGTGCTGTACGTGTATCCGCATCTGAGTGGTACCGAGCAGGCACCAGTGCCCGGGTACTCGACCGTCTTTCCATTCTACCAACGGGTGCAGTACGCACTGCCGGGTGAACGCCAGGAAGATCTGTAATGTGTAGCGACGATACGGGCAACTGCACGTCTGAATGGAAAGCCTGGCGCAACCCATTGCGCCCCCGCGCCACGCTGGCCGATGAAGCTGCGCTCTATGCGCACAATCCCAGCTTCACCGATCATTTACCCTGGGTTGAATACCTCGACACCGAGCAGTGTTTTCTACTGGATGACAATCGCTCTGTAGGTGCGGTGTTCGAGTTACTGCCCATCGGCACCGAAGGGCGCGAACCCGATTGGCTAATGGCAGCCCGCGATGCCCTCGAAGATGCCCTGCAGGATAGCTTTGACGAGCTGGACCAAGCACCTTGGGTGGCGCAATTTTTCTGCCAGGACGACAACGACTTCACCCCGTATCTGAACCGGCTCAGGGATTATATTCAGGACAGCGCGCGAGGCACGGTCTTCACCGAAGCGTACCAGGAGCTTATTCACCGACATTTGAAAGCCATCGCCAAGCCGGGAGGTCTGTTCGAGGACAAGGCCGTCACGCGCCTGCCCTGGCGCGGCAATAATCGACGGGTGCGCCTGGTGATCTATCGCTGGCTTGAGGATGGCATTGAGGAGACGGGACTTACCCCGGCGCAATCCCTGCAACAGGCTTGCGAACGTATCGTGGCTTCGTTGCAGGCATGCGGGGTGCAATCGGCGCGAGTCGATGGCCACGGTCTGTATGCTTGGTTGTTGCCCTGGTTCAATCCGGCGCCCAGGCTCACGGATGAAGCGCCCGAGGATTTCTACCAATGCGTGGCCTATCCGGAGTCAAGTGATGGCGAGTCGCTGGAACTGCCCTTCGATCATGACTTCGCCGAGCGCCTGTTCTTTAACGAACCGCGCTCGGATGTGCAATGCGGACTCTGGTTTTTCGACGATCAGCCCCATCGGGTGATGGTGGTGGACAAGCTGCGCCGAGCGCCCTTGATTGGTCAACTCACTGGCGAAACCCGCAAGGGCGACGCGGTGAATGCCCTGTTCGACCAGTTACCCGAAGGTACGGTAATGAGTCTGACTTTAGTGGTCAAACCACAGGATGTACTCGAGGATCAGTTGAACCGCCTGTCCCGTAAAGCCATCGGTGAAAACCTGGCCTCGACCCAGACTCGTCAGGATGTTGAAGAGGCTCGTGCGATCATCGGTCGCCAGCACAAGCTATACCGCGGCACCCTGGCGTTTTACGTACGCGGTCATGATGAACAGCAACTGCACCAGCGCTCCGTCAGCCTGGCCAACGCGCTGCTGGGTGCGGGGCTGCAACCGGTACGCGAAGGCGATGAAGTCGCCGCCTGCAACAGTTACCTGCGTTGGTTACCAATGGCTTACAACCCGGCCCGCGACACGCGCAACTGGTACACCCGCCTGATGTTCGCCCAGCACCTAGCGAACCTCGTTCCAGTCTGGGGCCGCAGCACTGGCACCGGCCACCCGGGTATCACCCTGTTCAATCGGGGCGGCTCGCCGTTAAGTTTCGATCCGTTATCACGGCTGGACCGGGCCATGAACGGTCATCTGCTGTTGTTCGGCCCCACCGGTGCCGGCAAGTCGGCAACCCTGGTCACCTTACTGATGCAGGTCACGGCGGTGTACCGCCCTCGCCTGTTTATCGTCGAGGCTGGCAACTCATTCGGCTTGCAGGGCGACTACTTCGCGACACAGGGCCTGTCGGTCAACAAGGTCCAATTGAAACCTGGCGCCTCGGTCAGCCTCGTACCGTTCGCCGACGCTTGGCGCCTGGTCGAGCAGCCGGATCAGGTAGCAAGTCTGTCTATCGATGAGCTGGACGATGAGGTGGTAACCAGTCGCGAAGACCAGCGCGATGTTCTCGGCGAACTGGAAATCACCGCCCGCCTGATGATCACCGGCGGCGAGGCCAAGGAAGAGGCGCGCCTGAGTCGAGCCGATCGCAGCCTGATCCGCGAGTGCATCCTGGATGCGGCACAGACCTGTGTCGCAGCGGAGCGCCAGGTACTGACCCGCGACGTGCGCGACGCGTTGCTGCGCGTCGCCGCCGACCCGCACTTGCCAGAGAAACGTCGCGAGCGTGCCCAGGAGATGGGCGAGTCCATGGACCTGTTTTGCCAGGGTTTCGAGGGTGAACTGTTCGATCGTGAAGGCACGCCTTGGCCCGAGACCGATGTGACCATCGTCGATCTCGCCACTTACGCTCGCGAAGGCTATGAGGCTCAGATGTCCATTAGCTACATCAGCTTGATGAACACCGTAAACAACCTCGCCGAGCGCGACCAGTACTTGGGCCGGCCAATCATCATGGTCACCGACGAGGGGCACATCATTACCAAGAACCCGCTGCTGGCGCCCTTCGTGGTCAAGGGCACGAAGATGTGGCGCAAGCTCGGCGCCTGGTTCTGGCTGGCGACGCAAAACCTTGCCGACTTTCCAACGGCTGCGCAGACCATGCTCAACATGATCGAATGGTGGATTTGCTTGAATATGCCGCCCGCGGAGATTGAGGAAATCGCACGGTTCAAAAAGCTCACGCCTGCGCAAAAAGCCTTGCTGCTGTCCGCTGGCAAGGAGCCGGGGAAGTACACTGAAGGGGTCGTGCTATCGAAAAAAATTGAGACGCTGTTTCGGGCCGTACCACCCAGTCTTTATCTCGCTCTGGCCATGACTGAGCCCGAGGAGAAAGCCGAGCGCTGGACACTGATGCAGGAGAACGTCTGCTCAGAGTTGGAAGCGGCGTATCGCGTAGCTGAACGGATCGATAGGATGCGAGGAATAGATCCAACATAGGGGAATCTGTTCAGGCCTCTCGCTCTAAAGCGAGTGACCAGTTATTGCGGTAAACCCCGAAGCCGCTGCTGAATCCTCAACAAGAAGGCGGCTTCGAAGGCATCTTGACAGTCACCAACAGGAAAAGTCTTGCGGATTTGCGCCAGCTCCCACCACAGTGGAATTTCGCCAGGTGCATCAAGCCATGCCTGCGCGCATTGCACGCCGCGCTCAATCATTGAGGAAAATTCGCTACCCCACGGCGTCAGAAGACTTGGACCACCATCCGCCGGCGGAATTGAAATGTAGTTTTCGTCCATATACACCCTAAATTTATGATCTATTTTCAGACGCAAAGGCCAGCTTCGAAAACATTTAGGCTTCAGGTACCAGCCATAAGCATTCAAATGGCATAGAGCAGTGCCAATGCAGACTATATCCCGTGGATTGAGAGTCCCTCAAGGCGCAATTTGCGCGCATGACTCAAGACTACGAACAACTTCGTCTGCAGCTGGCGGAAAACATCCGCTTGATGCGACGCGTGAAGAACCTTACCCAGGAGCAGCTCGCGCTCATGGCCGAGGTAGATCGCACCTACGTCAGTCAAATCGAACGATGCACGGGCAATCCGTCGCTGTTGGTTCTGTGCAAGCTCGCCAATATTTTCGAAATTACCGCAGATCAGTTACTTGTGGAACCCGACATCCTGAGCAGCTCCCTTCACGTCAAATAATAGTCTCACGTCTCGCAAACCCGATACACCCGCTGCCATAATTTCCGCTGACAATCTCCAGCCCCTCACTGAATCTGCCCAGGCCATACATATTGAGCCTGGATTATGACTGCCGTCTGCTCGCCAATATCGCCCGCAAAGCTAAGACCCTTGGCACTGAGCATCCTGCTGGCATGCGGCCCAAGCGTGGCTCTGGACACCGCAAGCATCACGTCCTCCGTGCTTTCGCCAGACTGCCTCGAATACAGGGTCGTCGGCATTTGCTTCTGGTTGCTCTGCACGCCGTTCGGCTGCACAGTCAAAACCTCGACCAAGGTTCGTCATTTCATTCCTGAACTGGTGGTCTCAAGCTACACCGCCACGGGCAATAACCCCTGGACCGAGATGGCCACCCTTTCCTCTCCCATCAGCGGTGCGGAAGGTGGCGGCAACCTGATCACCCCGAACACCCACCGCGACAACCTGACCCGCTTCAAGAACGTCGATGGCATCGGCCACCCCGGCGGCTGGATCGCAACGCAACTGGCTTCGCAATCCGGCTATGCCTGCGCCAGCGGTGCAACAGCATTCATACCTTACTACCTGAGTACCCTGGACTCACTGGCCTGGCGCCATGGCATCCCGGAAAATTTCTACCCAGAGTCACTTGTGCCCGGAGTCCGCGAAGTCGGTAGTCAAGTTTTAGGAAACATGTGGGGCAACGTTTATCCCAGGCAGGGTTTTCTGGTACAGCCCGACGATTTCAAGGCAGCCGCAGTCATGGCACAACGGGCCGGTGATGTGGTTACCCGAAACTGGCAGCCGCATGTGTATGTACCACTCACACCAGCCAGACACGACGGCTACTGGCCGCCTGGCCCTATCGTCGAAAACGACGCTTCGACCCACAGATGGCAATTGCTCTCCCCCAAATTCAAGCCACGTGCGCCATCTTCCCCAGCAATCCAGTCCAGAGCGCGGATGGCGGCTACGCCTGGTCGCTTTGGCGTCCCTATAGCTGCTGCAAACGTGAGGGGCAAACCTTTCTGTTCAGCATCGACTTTGAAGGAGGTGCTTCATGAGTCAGCTTTTCGCAAGACCATGGTTGGGCACGATGGGTCTGTTGTTCTGTGGAATGCTCACCATGGCCACGCATACCCACGCCGCCGAAGGCGATTACCGCCTTGGCACTCAAGGCGAAGTGCTCGATGACCGAGTGATGTACACCATTGGTGGCGGCTCGGCAGTCGGTGCACCGAGTTCGCTCTACCGACCCAGTGGTCTCGGTGTCGGCGGGTCTTGGCGAGCGAACATGATGTGCGGAAATATGAGCCTTACCAACACCCTGCAAAACCAGCTGAACGGCGCCACCGAAGGCTTCCAGCAAATCATGGGCAGCATTGTGCAAAACGCGACCCAAGCCGTTATGTCGCTGCCGGCCTTGATCATACAGCGCGCCAACCCAGGTCTCTATGAGTTGCTCAGTAACGGAGTGATGCAGGGGCGCATCGATTTCGACCGCTCCAAGCTGAGCTGCCAGGCCATGGCCGAAAAGATGGCGGACAAGGTCGGTCAGGCCGGCTGGGGCGCGCTGGCCAAAAACGAGGAGATGCAGGGCAACCTGGAGCAAACCGGTGGTGATGCGGTGGCCGCGGTGAAAAATACCGAGACCCGTAACGGCAACAATGGGGTGTCCTGGGTCGGCGGCTCGAAGGCTGGAGGCAATGGGCAGACGCCCATTCGTGTGACTTCCGACGCGGTGCGCGCGGGCTATAACCTGCTGCATAACCGGTCAGTAGATGACAGCACCTCAATCAATAGCAGCGACTGCTTAGGTGGGACTATTTGTCAGACCTGGGCTTCGCCCCAAGAGGAATCCGAATGGGCCATTCGCGTGTTGGGCGAGAGCAAAGTCTCGACCTGTGACAGCTGCGAAACCCTGCGTGCGACCGCTGGCAGCGGACTGACGCCGCTGATTCAGGAGACCTACAGCGAACACCTCAAAGCAATGCAAGGGTTGCTGTCCGGCTCGCTGCCGCCTACTTCTGACAATCTGGCTAAAGCCTCCAGCCCGATGTTACCGGTGACCCGAGGTGTGGTCGAAGCCCTGCGTGACGATCCCGACCAGGATCTGCTGGCACGGCGTTTGGCCAGTGAGACGGCCCTATCCAGCGTACTCGACAAGGCGTTTCTGCTACTGCGCACGCTGCTGGCGGGCAGTCACGAACCGAACATCGCCTCCGCCGAACCGGCCCAAATCGCCTTGACGAAAAACATCGACGCGCTGGAGCGCGAAATACGCCTGCTGCAGACCGAACTGCAGGTTAGACAAATGCTGGCTACCAACACCGCCAGCCTCGTGCTCGACCGACATGCGGGTGGTGCCGATGCTTCGCGCACCGTCGAGCAAGGTGACCCTGAGCCGGGTCGACTCAATGATGCTGACGCCAGGCGCAAGTGAGCCATGAAACGCTCACCGCTATTCACTTTGCTTTCGAGTCTGGGGATGGTTGCGGTGATGATCCTGACCGCCTCACTGGTCGCCTGGATCGGTCGTACCGCGCTGGGTAGTTTCGACGCCTGGCAGCAGGCATTCGAATCCGCACAGCCTTATCTGCGGTGGTGGCGTGCCCTGCTTTACGGCGGCCTCTTTACACTCTGGTGGGATCTGCTTCGACGCTACCGATGCAGACCACAGGATCGACGGCGCATAAAACGCATAGGGACATTAGGGCTCCTGCTCTTTATCTGCGTCGAGCTCACCCGACTGTGAGGTCATTACCATGCTCATGAGCACAAACAGTTACTTGGAGTTTTACCTCTCTCTCCTGGCCTGGATCATCAACAACGGCCTCTGGAGTGTCCTGTCCGACACAGGGCTGTTCGCCGCGCCCTTTGGTGCAATCATCTTGCAGGAATGGTTGACTGCACGTCAGCAAGGCGCGGACGAAGGCAACAAGGGGCTGCTCTCGGTGCCACGGATAGAGAACCGGTTGTGGCTGGCCTACATCGTCGTCTTGTTCGGTTGCGCACCTGTCTTTCCGTTGAGTATCGCCTCAATGGCGTTCGATGATGCGGCGAGTCAGCGCTGCGGCGTAAGTGTGGCCAAGCCAGCGGAAACTACCTGGGGACGACCTTCAATACCATCGGCGGGCGCTCCGCCAATGTGCCGATCTGGTGGTTTCTGGTGCATGCCTTGAGCAAAGGGGTAACCGCGGCGGCCACCGCCTCCATCCCCTGCGCACCGGATATCCGACAAATGCGCATGGAGATCGACAGCTCGCGCATCGACAGTCAAGTACTGCTGCAGGAGGTCGCCGACTTCACCCGCGACTGCTATGGCTATTCCCGCTCTCGGCTGTTCACCAACCGCCCGCAGTTGGACAAGGCACAAAGTCATGATGCGTCCTGGATCGGCTCAAGCTATTTACTCGACACGCACGGCTACTACGATACCGATCGCTCACGCACACCGCGCATCAACTGGCCGTATGACGAAAGCCGCGATGTTTCTTTGCCTCGGCTGGAGAATGGCGCGGGCTACCCCACCTGCAAGCAGTGGTGGAGCGATAGCGGTGTCGGATTGCGCGAGCGTTTGATCGAGCAGGTCGATCCTTCGCTGCTGACTCAGCTGAAAGGTTGGCTGACTGGCCGCTCGAGCAACGAGATCGAGGATGCCACCCTGCGCGAACTGGTAAGTCCGCGCCAGCAATCGATGTCCATGTCGCCCGGACAGGTGTACCAGGACTATGGTTCCAGCGCTCGTGGCGGCTCGATCAATCAGGGGCTCAATAACCTGGCCACCAACACCGGGTTGGCCCTCGGTTCCTTCAGCAACTTCCCGGCGATGAATGCGCTACGCGCTGCCCTGCCAATGGTGCAGGCCTTCCTGATTATGGGCGTCATCATCAGCTTGCCGATGATTCTGTTGGTCAGTACCTACCAGTTGAAGACCGTCATGACGGTGACGTTTGCGCTGTTCACGCTGCACATGTTGAGTTTTTGGTGGGAGTTGGCCCGATGGGTCGACACCAGCATGCTCGATACTCTGTACCACCAGGTTTCGGCTTCCAATCAGGTGCTGTTGTCGCTGCCCACATCTGGGTTTATGGATGGGACTGTCACCGCGCAGGTGATCGAGTATGTGATGGGGGCGATGTTCATCGTGCTACCGATGCTGTTTCTCGGGGCAATGAGTTGGGCAGGATACAGCGTAGGTTCAGGCGTAGAAGGAATGCTCAGCAGGGGAACCCACGCAGCACAGACAGCAAGCTCTAACGGGACCTCTCAGTTGATGAGCGGTGCAAGAGTTGTTTCGGGTAAATTGAGCTCAAAATAACCATGAGCCTACTTCAGAGAACCCCATTTATCGTAACGCTCAGGCCAAGACATTCTAAGCATTGGATCATCGAGATCGTCACTACCTGGAGTGTCTGGATCCTGCAATGGGATAGCTGCTAATACGACAATTGTGCACACCAGCACAAACAACCAGAAACTGACAAAAAGAAATGCCCCGAACAGAGCGAACTTAGCAGTCAGAAAACTCCCGCGAACAAGAAATTTACCAGCGGGCACACCTGCGGTCTCGGCACGCTCAACCACGTGGGATTCAAAAGTTTTCAACCTACGGTAACGACGCTTCACCGACAGACCACAGGCATACGCCCAGCGGTGGGCACGTGAGTTCTGAACAGGTTGTTGAGTCGGCATAGTCTCGCCCTCTTCTGAGCGTTTTCATGGTTTAGCCTAGAGGAATAGGCTACTACTGAAAACGGCCCATGCCTGACCGTTTATCAGTTTCCCTGATCGAAAAATCCTCATTGGAAGCCAGAAGACAAGCCCCGCGAAACATGGTCGCTACAGCGATTGACCCAGATAAATCGTCCGGCTAAATATAAGGTGCGGATCGCTGTTATCGACAGCACTTTCCCAGGTAGCCAGAACCTTCAAGGCTACGTCACTTCGATGATGGTTCCCCCAAGTGCGATTAGCGTTCGGTGGCTCGCACGGTGACCGTTTCTACGGGAATGAACGCCTACTGCTCTTATGAGCGCCTTTCGAGCTCTGCTCGTGAGGTAAGCCCTCTTGATTTTCTTCAACCCACTGCGGGGAAATCTTTCTCCGCACGGGACAGGTTTCTTCGCGTTTTCAACGGAGAAATACCATGCCCACTTCACTTACACCGGAAACACTGAAGACCCTTCGGTTGCCAATCGTGTTCACTCCTGGCGCGTGGCAGCGCGCAATAATGCTCGAGCAATCCGATCACTCTGAAAAGCTGCAGGTCGATAGGTTGAGCCATATATTGCGAGCAGCCTTCGAAGCCCACCTGGCCTATCCACACAAGCCTTACGTGATGTTCGAGGTAATGCTTATTGAAACAGCCGATCACTTAGACAACGAGCCGTTGCTTCAATTGAGTCTGAGCCTACTCCAAGAGCCAGGTCAGCCTAGCGCCTTGCTGATAGCGCTTGTAGGAGAACACCAGCGCTAAGCGCAATTAGCGGTGTTCAACTCCACATTCGAACGACATGCAAGACTTGCATCAATCCAGCACATCACCCAATCGGGGGACCCCTCCCCGACGGGCACGGCGTTCCTCCGTTTTTCTCTCGAGGGAATTGCCATGCGTGATATCTACCAAGACGTAACTGACAAGATCGTAACTGCGTTAGACCAAGGCGTTGCACCCTGGATCAAACCCTGGTCCTCAAGTGGCTCCGCTCACATCGGTCATCAACCCTACCCCGTCAACGCCATCACGCGACGTCCGTATTCGGGCATCAATTTACCGCTGCTCTGGGCCGAGGCCAGGTTGCAGGGGTTCACTCAAGATCGTTGGCTGACTTTCAGTCAAGCCAAAAAAGCTGGCGGGCACATTCGTAAGGGTGAGCACAGCACTCTGGCGGTGCTCTACAAGCCGATGGAGCGCGAGGAACAGACCGAGTCAGGCCAACCCGTACTCGATGAAAACGGTCAACCTAAGATCGCTCACTTCGGCATTCTCAGGACGCATTTTCTGTTCAACATCGAGCAAACGGAGGGGCTCGAAATGCTCAATGACACCTTGCTCGAGACGGAACAGAGTGATCCCTTCCAGCTCAACAGAGCCGCGGAAGATCTGCTGTTAAGTTCAGGTGCACGCGTCGTTCATCGGCCTGCCGACGAAGCCTTTTACCACCCTATCAGGGATCTCATCCAACTGCCGACAAAAGCACAATTTCACGATGAAGGCAGTTACTACGCCACTGCACTTCATGAGCTGACGCACTGGACCGGGCATCACACACGGTTGCAGCGCGAAGGCGTGACCTCTGCCTGTCCGTTCGGCTCGCCAGGCTACGCGTTTGAGGAGTTGATCGCAGAGATGGGCGCTGCTTTTTTATGTGCCTACGCCGGTATACAGGGGGAGCTACGACACGAGGGCTACATCGACTCCTGGCTCGGCCTGCTCAAGGCTGACAAACGCGCGATCTTTCGCGCCAGTGGTCAGGCCCGAAGCGCCTCGGAGTTTGTACTCAACTTGGAGCAGCAACGGAAGCAGATGATAATGGATGACTCACGATGCATGAACGATGGAGTTTGATCGTTACCTCACCGCTGCAATCGCATCACGGGGCCCTACGCGAGTTGGGCCCTTTTTGTTTCACGATGACTCCAGTACCGCAGTTCGCTGGTACGCACCTTGACTATATACAGCATATTTATCAACAGCTTATTCGCTTCCATCATATGCCAGTGCTTTCCGAAACTTGACCCGGCGTCCCCTCGCGTGGCTCCCATGCGGCTCTTGAAAACCGGGCTTTTCGAGGAGTCATCATAGCGAAAATTAAGCTCACCAAGTCCGCAGTCGATGTGGCGCAACTCCAGGCCAACGCCATCGAACTGCAGGACACCGTGGTGTCCGGCTTCCTGTGCAAGATCACCCCGCGGGCCGCAAGGTGTTCATGCTTCAGTACCTCACGAACGCTGGCGAGCGCCGCAAGCCCGCCTTGGGCCAGTACGGGGAACTGACCGTCGCCCCATCGAGGACATTGCGGCAGATATCAGCGTCACGCCGCTGGTGGTGCAACGCCGCTTGAAACACGCCAATGTGCGGCGCAGAAAAGCACCTTCTACGATGCGCCGACGTGGCAGCACCAGCCGTTCGCGCTACGCGAACGACTGACCGAGCGCGAGGTTGACGCCTACCGTTCGCCTCGCGGCTGGACAGCCCACGCCGACCTGACCGACTTGCACCCCATCACAGGCCGCGCCTTGCCGCGTGCCGTATGGTGGATTGTCGAAATCAAGGAATAACACCAATTAGCCCCGCGCCCAGGCCGTTCCGACCTAGGCCCGCCCAAAAATCCGGGCGCGACGGTCGCCGCGCCCGGTGTCAAAGCGCAAAGGCGAGATCGCCCAGCCGCTGCGACTGGGCGATGCGCGTTGCACAACAAGACAATCGCGTGCCCGTCGGCACGCCCTCTAAATATCACGGCAGAACGCGCCTCAATTGCGATGATCTACTTTCATCCTGTTGCGCCGCAACGCAGAGAGTTCAGCAAGAACTGTGCTACGAGCGCTAGCGTCAATGCTGCGGCATCCCTACCGGGATGCCGCAGTGGGCGGTTCCCGAATGAAGTCCATTGGTGTCCTGCCAAGTCGCTTCCTGAACATGGTGGAAAACGCGCTGGGGCTGTCGTAACCGAGGTCTAGCGCCACCTGCGTGACGGACTGCCCGGCCGACAGCCGGGGCAGCGCCGCCAGCAGGCAGGCTTGCTGGCGCCATGCGCCAAAATTCATGCCCGTCTGCTGGTGGAAGAACCGGGTGAAGGTACGCAGGCTCTTGTGCAGCCGCTGCGCCCAGGCCAGGGGCGTCGCTTGGATGTTTGGCGATCTCAGAAATGCCTTGCACAGCCGCGCAAGCTGACGGTCTTGGGGATTGGCGCAAACAGGGGCATTGTCTGCGCCAAGCGTACTTCGTGCAAAAGCAGTTGCACCAGGGCGCTGTCGCGCCCATGTTCGTTGTAAAGCGCAGGAATGTCCGCCGAGGCAAGCAGCAACTGGTGCAGTAGCGGTGTGATGACCAGTGCCTCGCAATGATCTGCCGGGCGCGGAGCGGCCACCGGCTCAATGTAGAGGCTGCGCGTACTCACACTCTGCATGCGCACGCGATGGCGTTTGCCTGCAGGAATCCATACGCCGCTATAGGGCGGGATCGCCCATGCACCGCTATCCGTCTCCACCTCCATCACGCCGCTCATGCCATAGAGAACCTGGGCGCGCCGATGCGTATGAGTATCGAGCAAGGTGCCCGGCAGATAGTCGGTTCCGATGGCAAGGACTGGCCGTACCACAGCATCCACGGAGTCGAGCGATACATTGCGCATGATGTTAGATTTGGCCGAAATAAAAGGATTATTGACCATTTATCGAGGGACGGCCAGTGCGCGTCCCCATATCGTGATGGTCTTGTCTCATCACGATGGCGCTTGCTCATGTATTTCCTGCTCCTGTTCTTTGGCGTGTTGGCCGGCGTGACGACCGTGCTATTTGGCTTCGGCGGCGGGTTCGTCGTCGTGCCCGTGCTGTATTCGGTGCTGCTAGCCACCTACGGTATCGGCAGCGCCGAAGGTCATGCCGCTATGCACGTGGCGGTCGCCACTTCGACCTGCGTGATGATTTTCGGCGCAGGTTTGGCGACGTTGCGCCACCACAAGGCCGGCACCGTGCCGTGGAATCAGGTGCGTCCACTGCTGGGCTACATCGCGGCCGGCGCCGTGCCGGGCGCGGCCGCCGCGCTGGCCCTCAGCGGGGCCTGGGTGCGCTGGGCATTCATCGTCTATCTGGGACTGACGATTCTCGACAGCATCCTGCGGCCCGGCTTTGCCCAGGAAGGCGCATCGCCAATACGCACGCTGGGCAGGCGGATGACCGCTGTCGCCGGCACGGCGATCGGCGTGATCGCAGCCTTTCTCGGTGTGGGTGGTAGCGTGATGACAGTGCCGCTGATGCGTCGGCGCGGGGCCAGCATGACCGCTGCGACGGCGGCGGCCAACCCGTTATCGCTCCCCATGGCCGTGGTCGGTTCGGCAACCTTTGCGGCGCTGGCCTGGAACGACACGTCGCTAGACGCGTGGCATGTCGGCTACATCGACCTGCGCGCCTGCCTGGTGCTAACAGTTGGTTCATGGCTGGGTATCTGGGCCGCATCTCGGTGGATTGGCAGGATTCCCGATGGCATCCACGTCAAGGCGTATATCGCGCTGTTGTGCGTCGCTCTGTTGGTGATGCTGGTGGTTTAGACTTCGATGCCTGATGGGTCTTAGGCTGTTCGCCGTGCGTGCTGGCACGATGTGCCGCCGGGCTTTCGCGCTTTGCCCCGTGCCGTCTTTGCCGTCACCGCCATACGGCATCAATCCCTCAGCACCTTCACGCCTACGGCGCTGCGCGCTTCGCTTGCAGCGAAACAGTGGCCCGTCGCAATGGGCAGCCAGGAACTCCGGAAGAAGGGGGCGACACACATTCGGTTGGAGATTGAGAGGAAGGCGATGCGCAGCGTCCATGACCCCAGGGCAACAGCTTTTGTTCACGGCAACCTCAAGCCTCCGCCTCTGTCTTTGCTCGCCAAGTAGTGCTCGCCCCAGGACTTCATCGCTTCCAGCGTCGGTGCCAGTGTGGAGCCAAGCGCCGTCAACGTGTACTCCACCCGTGGCGGCACTTCGGCGAACACCTCACGGCTGATAATGCCGTTTGCCTCAAGCTCACGCAGTTGCAAAGTCAACGAGCGTTGCGTGACCCCACCGATCAATTTTTTCAGTTCTCCGAAACGTTTGGTCCCGCTGAGCAGGTAGTGAACGATCAACGGCTTCCATTTGCCACCGGCGATGGCGACAGTGATCTCCACTGCGCATCTGTATTGATCGAGCTTGCTCCGTGTCATAGACCCTCCAATAGTAATGTGTATGGGCTCCTATAGTATATTTAATATCCCTATATATAAAAAGTGTGCCTACTTGTGAAATTGACACTGGGCTCTGATGATGCCTGCTCACGGAGGGACTCCTCCAAGCCGGAGAACAAGTCTATGAAAGCTGCCTATTACGAGCGCCAGGGCCCCGCGGATGAGGTGCTTTGCGTTGCTGATCTGCCAATTCCCCAACCCGGCCCGGGTGAAGTCCGGGTGCGGGTACATGTGTCGGGGCTGAATCCCACTGACCTCAAGGCCCGAACCGGATTCTCATCGGCAATGCCGTTCCCGCGGATCATTCCCCACCAGGACGGCGCTGGCGTCATTGATGCCGTTGGCGACTCGATAGAGGCCGGCCGCATAGGCCAGCGGGTATGGATCTATGAGGCGCAGTACGGCAGACCGAGCGGAACAGCGGCCGAATATGTGGTGGTGCCGTCTGGACAAGCTGTACCACTGCCTGACAATGTCTCTTTCGAAGTAGGAGCATCACTCGGTATCCCGGCATTGACAGCCCATCGCTGTCTCTTCGCCGATGGCGACATCAATGGCCGAAATGTACTCGTGCAGGGCGGAGCGGGCGTCGTTGGCACCGCCGCCATCCTTTTGGCAAAGTGGGCGGGTGCATGGGTCGTGGCCACAGTCACGAATCAAGAGCAAGCCGTCATTGCACGCGCGGCAGGAGCAGATCTGGTCTTGGAACGTTTTAGCGACGATGTCGTTGCGGCCATCAACGCGCACACGAGCAACGGTGGTGTGGACCGCATCGTTGATGTCAATGTCAAGGCGAACCTGGACATTGACCTTGCATGCCTCGCACCCGGTGGCGCCATCAGCTCCTACGCTACAGCCCATGCTACAGAGGAACTGACGCTACCGCTGTTGAAAGCGATGGTGCATGGATGCGTGCTGCGCTTCGTATTTATCTATTCGGTGCCTGTTGCCGCAAAAAATCAGGCGATCAAGGACATTAACTCATGCTTGGCCAGTGGCAACTACGCCCCTCACATCGGGATGAAGGTGGCGTTGGAAAAGATTGCTGAAGCCCATCTCGCGCTTGAGTCGGCATCCGTCACGGGGAAGGTCCTCGTATCCTTGTGAGTGGGAATTCTCCAGGACGATTTCTCTTGAGGGGCAGCCTTGCGCTGTCTCGCTCTAAAGTGAGCTGTCTGCCATACACCTTGCATCATTCCGCATCCAGGTTCTGCGCCAGAAAATCCACCAGCTCGAGCGGACTTCGGCTATCGACTACCTTGTAGATCAGATCACGCTTACTGCGCGGCAACTTCTTGACCACGCTCTTCGCCGAGGCCCGGACGGCTTCGTCGGTCCCATGGATACGTGCCGCGAGCAGCAGCACAAGCGTGGCATCAGTGAGATTCATGGCAAGACCTAAAAAAATATGCACCGCAGTTTACCGACTCTTTTCTTTCTCGTGCCAGCCCCTAACAAAACGATGTTTAGCAGTATCAATATCCCAATTGCCGCACAAACGGACAGGAGCCAAAAGGATGGGTAAGGGTTGGAAGGGAATGGGGACTCAAGGGTAAGAGCCCTACCCGAAAAGGCTAAAAAGCCACTGACCCAGCCATTTCACGGAGATCACGATGCTCAGCCTATTTCGCCGCAAAAGGCAGAAGCCCCCTCCGCCACAGACCGTCAATGTCGCCGAAGGTTACCTGCCCATCGAATCGGCTCAAAGCTTGTTAGCCGCGGAGCACCGCCGCCAATTGCTCGATCGCATATGGCAGTACACCGCCCTCTCCCACGCGCAGTTCATCCAGCTCTATTTGAATCCGATCCATCGCTACGCCGAGCAGGTTCAGCAACTCCCAGCCAGCGAGACGCACCACCATGCGTATCTCGGTGGCATGCTCGACCATGGACTGGAACTGATCGCCTGCAGTTTGAAACTGCGCCAATCGTATCTGCTTCCCACCGGCGCCGCGCCCGAAGACCAAGCCGACCAGAGTGATGCTTGGTCGGCCGGCATCGCCTATGGCGCCCTGCTGCATGACATCGGCAAGATCGCCGTGGACCTGCTGGTCGAACGCCAGGATGGCCGTGTGTGGCATCCTTGGCAGGGCTCCCTGGATCAGCCCTACCGTTTTCGTTACATCAAGGGTCGTGACTACCACCTGCACGGCGCCGCCGCAGGCTTGCTCTACACACAAATTCTCGACCGCCCAATCCTCGATTGGCTCAGTGGATTTCCGCCACTGTGGGCCAGTCTGCTGTATGTCCTGGCGGGCCAGTACGAACGTGCCGGTGTACTCGGCGAGTTGGTGATGCAGGCCGACCGTGTTTCCGTCGCACAGAACATCGGTGGCAACCCGAGCAAGGCGCTGCAAGCGCCGGTTCATTCGCTGCAACATCACTTGATCAGTGGACTGCGTCATCTGGTTCAGCACGAGCTAAAACTCAATCAGCCGGGTGCCGCAGGATGGCTGACCCAGGACGCGCTTTGGCTGGTCAGCAAGACGGTTACCGACAAGCTGCGAGCCTATCTGCTGTCGCAATCGATTGAAGGTATTCCTTCTTCCAACATCGCCGTGTTCGACGAACTGCAATCGCATGGACTGGTCGAGTCCACCCCCGAAGGCAAAGCCATCTGGACCGCGCTCGTTGCGCAGGGAAACTGGCAGCAGAGCTTTACCTTTCTGCGCATTCAACCGGCATTGATATGGGGAAGCGAAGACCGCCCAGAAGCTTTCAGCGGAACAGTGAGCATTGCAGTCGATGACCACCCGACTGACGCTCCGGTATCTCGACCAGCCCCCAAGGCTGTCAATACAAAGTCAACTCAAAACCCATCGCAGCCAGATACCATGGCGCTGGAGGATGCCGACTACCTCGGAACGCTATTGGATATGTTCGAATTGGAAGAGCCTGAGGTGAGTGATGCACCGTCGGAAAGCGCTCTCGAAACTTCAACCCTCCCTTCGGATAACCCTGGCCAAGCATTCTTGAATTGGGTGAAGGAAGGCATCCTAAGCCACAAGCTAGTCATCAATGACAGCAAGGCCAAAATCCACACGGTGAGTGGCAGCGTATTTCTGGTCACGCCAGGTCTCTTCCAACGCTACGCCCGGGAGTTTCCTGGTATCTCACAGGATTCCGATCAAGGGATTGAAGAATGGCGTTGGGTGCAGAAGCAGTTCGAAAAACTGAAGGTGCACAGGAAGCGGGGCGACGGCCTGAATATCTGGGCGTGTCAAGTACAAGGTCCTAGAAGGACAACTATTTTAAAGGGATATCTGATTGAGGAACCGAAGCTGCTTTTCGAATCGATCGCCCCCGACAATCCTTTCCTTAAAATCGCAGAGCTATAAATTTCCGTAACTGTAAGCCCATCTCGGAGAGCAATTCAGCGAATGGGAGGCCTTCAATATCGCAGCGCGCGGCGACCGAGAATCCTATAGCATCAGAATGTCCAGGCCTCACAGGAAAACTCATCGCGTGATGAACTCAAGAGCGTTGCGCCCTTGAGTCTTCATGCGGAGCGGCCATGAAGCCGCTCCATACTGCCACCCCGGTAAGCGATTACTGGATGTTTTGCTTACGCCAGTTATCTACTGCGGTCGGCAGTCGCTTGTCCTTAACCGGTTTTTGCCATTCATCCCAGAAATTGACCGTGCCACTGTTCGGCTTGTTTATAGGCTCATCAATCCTGATTCTGCTTGGCAGCAAGCTCGCATCCCCAACAACCAGGGCCTCGCCGGTATCGAGGGTCGGCAGGATGTCGCTGAACCCACCAAGGCTATCGGGAAGAAGTCTCTTGATAACGCCCTGATCCTCGGCGTTGGTAAGCCGCATAGATACGAAGTTGCTGCATTGGCTGAGCATCGTCTTATTCACTTCGGACGGACGCTGGCTTATCACGACAAGGCTGACACCGTACTTGCGACCTTCCTTAGCGATGCGCTCGAAAATATCCAGGGAAATATCGTCAGCTGATTCCGCCATGCTTCGTTGGGGCATGTAGAGGTGGGCCTCATCACAGAGAAGCGCAATAGGGTGGCGCAGCTCGGATGGCGTCCACTGTTGGACGGAGAATGTGACCCGCGCGACAAGGGAAACGATCAGCGGGAGAACGTCTGATGGAACCTCGGAAAAGTTGATGATCTTGATGCCAGCTTTGCCATTTTCCCCAGAGCTGCCGAGCACGGCAGTGGTGAATTTTTCAAGCCAGGTAAAATCCAGAACGTCTCCGCCGCCGCTGAACATGAATCCCAGACGTCGATCAGAAATTTTGTTCTCAAGGCGAGAGATCATGCGGGCAAGCTTCCCAAAGAAGTCACCCTGTTTCTCGGACCCCGCCCGCGCGCCGGAAATCATTTCGATGTTGATTTCATTTAACCTGTCCATCAGAACATTCAGATCGAACGGAACTGGGCTATCTACGGTGAAGTGCTTCAGAATTTCCTGCTGGTCGCCATCCTCCAGATACTTTCTTTTGGCCTGGTTGATCTCACGCGCCATAATCATGGCCTGGTTGGGCGCATTCTGGTCACTCCGGTCAACAAACATTGCCACGAGAGCTTCATACGAAAGCAACCAGTAAGGCAGGTAAAGCGCACCGTCATCAATAGTGCGTTTAGCCTCAACATCTGCGGGACCGGCCACTTTGAAGTGCTGAATGCCTTGGCCCACCAACGGCGAGTATTCACCATGAAGATCAAAAACGATGGCGTTAGCCGTAGAGAGCCCCGCCATCTGCTCAATGATCTTGGCTGTCGTCCAGGATTTACCTGATCCGGTACTACCGCCGATGAAGGCGTGGCGCTGGAAAAACTTGTTACCGTTGAGGTAGGCGACGGCATGTTCGTCCAGTGTGTATTTGCCCAGCGTCAGGGCATTCCCATCGGCTGAGACGCTGGAGAGCGTGCGCATGAAGTTGGTAAGGTTTTCGCCCTCTAGCGAAAAGCAATTCGCGTCGATTTCTGGAACACTTTCCAAAGTGCGGCGAAAGACGTTTTCTTTACCGCCGTCGCGATCCAGCATCGTACCTATTAGGGAGATTTTGCAAAGGTTAAGTTCTGAAGTCTGATCGCTGATGCCATCGCCTGCGATGTCCTCGATGCCGCGCTTACGGGTCACCTGGGTGATGAGGCCGATGAGATGCTGTCCGGGCCTGCTGCTTTGAAGCACGGCCAGGTGGTTGACTTGCAACCTTTTGAGCTGATCGACATTTTCCACGTCCACGATCACGTTTGTCGTGTCAACAGAGGCAACCTTCCCAAGCGCGTCTTTATCCTTAAAGTCAAAAATAGGCATCTCTTCTTCCCTACATGATGAGTGACAGGTAACCCTCAAGACTCCAGATGTTTTTTTCAACAGTTACCGGAGTCTTATTCAAAGAGGAGTAGACGATGGACTGGGCGTCTGTTGCTCCCCGCTCTATTGCCAGGTAATTCTGCGCCTTGCCATCAAGGATGAGCTTCCTGGCAGCGTCTGAGAGCGCAAAGGTAATGATCGTGATCGGGGTATTCTGGCGCAGGCATTTAGACATAATATTCGGCTGAATATGCTCGTCGTTGAAGCCGTAGCCAATACACAGGTATGAGTTGGCAGCGGTAATGGCCAAATCGGCATTGTGAATAGTCGAGCGGTATGGTTCTAAATGCGTCGTTTGATATTTCTGTGTGCCCGGGGTAACGATTTCCGGTTTGTAGTTAGCAGGTATTCCTTGAATGTTTGAAAGGGCTACGATGTCTTCAAGAGGCGATTTAAACCAGTCCAGCGAACCGTGAACCTTCCAGATATTCACCCTGCGTGCAGACGTGATTTCATTCGGTGCGGCACGCTGCCGAAAAAAACCGTGTGAGAAGCCCGTGTAATGATGGGCCCCCTCCTGATCGCAGGCATATTCCGCCAGCCTGTCATAATTCGTAGTGACGATATTTATCTTGGTAAGGCTGCTTTTGAACATGTGGCGCAGCAGTCGACTCAGCGGAAACATCGCTTGGTTCTGAAGACTATCGTGGAAGATTTTAATGTCTTCAGAGCTGATGAGCGACCAAGTTGCGGTGATAATTCTGGAGGTCAGCTCTTCAGTAACCGCCACCTGATGCAGCGCCGACTCCAGATCAACGCCGTCCAATAGGATCTTGCAAAACTTCTCCCAAGCCTCAATCTCGGCAGCAGACAGGCTAGAAGTGTCGGTATTTGCGACCAAGTGCTTCGCAAGCGCCCCCATTCCTGACATGCCGTGAGCGGCCGATGCACCGCTGCCCAGGATGATGAGAGGAACCTTGCCGTAATAGTCCTGCGCTTGTTTTTCAAAATTCAGGTCAGACAAAATTCTATCCTTGCCATTTGTACCAGTCCTTAGAGACTACGCTTTGCGGCCTAATAAACCTACAAGGTTCAATATCCGAGAGTTCACCGTACGCAATCGAGAGTCAATTTGAATATGGTGTTCAAGATTACTCCATCTGGGCCCCTAAGGTAGTGACATGCTCTACCAGGAAGACGTGTGGAGGATTCACGCTTAAACGCGTCCGATACCACCACCGTGCTGGCCAAACACCTCTGCAGCGAAGCATCTGGCGATATGAGCAGGTCACAACTCCCAGAATGCTAACGCTGCCTCCTACGAAGATGGCCATGCTTTCAGGTAGGTGGAAAAACTCAAGCTCACTGATGATGGTTAGATCGCAGTCGTGTGTCGCAAATTCTTGAGACAGCCATCGCACAGGACAATGCAGCCCGTATGTGTCTGGCTAATGACGGCAGCCCCCAGGCACACCGAAAGACGCGAACGGGAAAGCGGCTGGCTGTTAGTCTACGCAAGCAATCGAGATTACCTGCGCGTTACCAGCGGACAGGGTGCTCTTCAGAAAGTAATGTGAAGGACTTTGCAGAATGCCACTAGCTGCGACGGCTTGAGCCGGGAGAACCACCACGAACAGGACCATCTTTTCGTTCGTAATAACCGGAGAGGAGGTGCATTTCCTCCCTACTAATAAGAGCCTCAAGAGCTCTTATTTCTGCTGGCATACCAGCACCACGTCCAGACGGCATGTCTTCAAAACGTTTCTTGAGTTTCTCTAGACGGTTCCGGAGTCGCTCAAGTCGCTGCTGGTGCGTCTCGTCAGGGTTATTTTTGGTGGTCATTTATGCCTGCCTCCACCTGGTGATCCCCCACAGAAAACCTGGGTATTCGAAAAGACCGTGTCACCCTCTCCAGGCTTGTAGCGAGTCTTCCGCTCGTTACGGCAACCCTCACACATAATCGGCGGATTCACCCAGTCAGCTCTATAGCTGAACTTGGTTGTCTTGCAGAAGCGACAGCTTTTGACAAGCCAACCGGTTTTTGACTCGCGTGGTGGTGGTTCAACGTAAGATATTATAGCTGGCGATGGGCTTGCCATTTCCATGGCGTCCTTCAGTTCATCAATACCGCAAGGTTCTTCGGATCCATGGCTACTGCCTCTGATGTCACCTGAATCCAAGATTACCAGCGGCAAGGCGCCACCACCAGCCCAGCTTGTTGCCCTATCCGATGTCATGATCAAACCAATCGATTCTTTTCGAGGAGCAAATCTCAGGTAGCAGAAGGAGAACAAACGGTTGAAAAATGAGTTGCAGCTTATGGCTGAAACGCCTCAGGTATTCATTCACAACGTTGCATTGAACAGACCGACTCGTAACAAGCTGAATACCATTTCCAAACCTGACAGTAGAGGTTAGCCAGGCGAGGTAGCGATCTACCACACCCACCATTAAATTTTTTGACCCGAACGGTGCAGCGTTATGCATGAGCTGGCACCGTTAGCCTTAAGTTGAATATTGTTAGGAAATACTCACCACTTAGTTACACGACAACTTCATTAAAATAAGATCATCTACGTGCCGACTGCGCCTTAGAAAAAATGAAGGGAATAGCAACAAAGAACAAAACACTTAAAAGTGAATCCGTATAAGTTTTTTCATAATACAACCAGACAGAGGTTGCCCCGATCGGAATGCAAAAAACAACGAACACAAGCATAGTTATTGCAGCGAATATTCGATTCGTCACTTCTTTAAATGAATCTACTAGCGGTGAAATTAAGGTGGCGACGAACTCAGCGACAAGCAGCAAAGGAATATAGAAAAATGCCGAAATTATAAAAAAACTAATTGAAGATTGGTTTTCCCGACAGGGATAACAGGGAGATATTCCCCAATAAAGCGAGCACTACTGAGGTAAACCTCGCCACTTGTAAACAGAGACTTAAACAATGGGGGCGTGGAAATCGAAAGATAAAGCATTCCAAATGTCACAAAATAAAAAACAAATTTGAACGCTGTTTCGTCAGCCTTTTGACGATTTTTCGCTCGTCGAGCGGACTCAACCGGCTGAACCAATTCAATTGACTCAACGACTGCATCATTGTGCTTTGAAGCAGGCTCCGAGACAGTGCGCTTACTCCTACCCCGCCACAAAAAAACTATACCTGCATAAATGAATGACGCCACGACATTGAGTACCAGATTCCAGATATCACCAGCCATAAAATCTTCTTAACTGTTCAAAGGTTAAAGTTACTGCCTCAAAGACTCTGAGTCTCTCGGGCACAAGTCACCGGCAAAAAGTGCTAGCTTAGACCAAACCATATTAGAAACAAATAGCCATCACCTCAACTTTTTTATCGAGTAAACGCACCTTCTAAGACCAGTAATTCGTGACATTTTTGGATACGACTGGATCTGTTGGATATGAACGGCCTTGTCGACTTCTCGTGGCTTGGCCTTCAATTGCCTCTGAAGTCGCCCCCCTCAAATAGATCCCCTTACGCGCCTTGAACGGCAGGTTCTGCGGTTGCCGTCACGGTCGACCCGATGACCAAAAAATATACGGACTTGAAGCGGTCAACGAGCGACTAGCTAATGAGATCGCTCCCCCATTGAAAATTGGAGAATTAAAACTGTCGCAACCAGAAACGGTGAGGCTTGCCACCCGGTAATGCGCCGGCCGGGGAAGGAGCGAACCCCGCGCTGTCGGCTGACCGTCTTGGCCTTGTGCGTGGCCAGATTTCGTCCACCCAAAACCACTGCCCAATATAAGTGATGGCACGAAGCTTCCCATCAAGGATTTTTGCGGCCTATACTGTTTATACATACAGACTAACCTTCGCGTCCCATCCTCTGCCGTTTTAGCCAGATTGGAGCAATTGATGCCATCAACCGACTTCATGGAATTTAAGACTTTCGCTGACATCCAAGGTCACTTCGAAATCGCCCTAGATCTGCTGCTTAAGAAAGAGAATTTCAGCCATGGGGTGTGGCCTTATAAACTCTATCAACCTGAAGCAAACTGCCAGTATGAAAAGCTTGGTAAACGATGCGCTCAGCAGCACCAAAAAGGTTACGTCGTCGGTTGTCTCGATGGTTCCGTGGTTCTGATCGGCCATTGCTGCGCTCACAAGTACCTCAGCTTGGATGATGAATCGGTCAAAGCAGGCTTCAAGCAGCTTGATACTAACCAGCGGCAATCAATCCGCCGTCGTAAAGTGGAATCCCTGCTCAAGAAGCGGCAATCCTACGTAGAGCAGGGTAAAGCCCTTCACATGCAACACAGGGATTTGCAAGCGCGGATCACGGAGTTGTACAACACACTCCCCCGGCAGATTTGGCATAAATTAATCGACCGCTGGAAGACGAATAGGCTGGAGGTGGTCTGGGAATATCAGATAACCAAGACAGGTACCGATAATGGAAAGAAGGTTGTCGAGAGAACTTGGTACCCGAATTCCTACGGCAAGCTCAACGGGTTGGGTGCATGGCTTGAACTGGACTATCAAACGTACGCCGGGCAGATATCAGACTACCGTAAACAGCTCGAACTCATCCCTGCCAAAGATCAACTGACTAACGCTGAAATCGATCACGCTGAGGCCACTCTCAATAACGTGGCTACTATAAGGAGCATGGAGCGAGAGCTTGGAGCGTTGTCCAAAATGCTGAGCGGTTTTTCTGAGCCATCCAATTTGGCACGTGTAGTTCAGCTCACTAGCAATCAAACCGTTCGGGCGGAAACGGTAGTCGCTGTGCACCGATTGATTGGAGAAACTCTAGCGATGACGCCCGAAAGGTTCGTTGCAGATATTGATGTTGCTCTGAAACGCAAACACGATGCAACCGGATTACGTATTCAGCAGTGACGAACGTTAGGACGGCCTATAAGAAACAGCATCATTCACACGCTCATTGATGCGAGTTTTGAGTAGAGCAATAGCACCAGTGCCGGGGACGATTCAGGATTCCTGCTGCGTGTTCAGAAAATCCATTGAACGTCGGCCGCTCTGCGTCATGTATGTATCGGGCTTAGGTGGAGAAACACCGACCTCCAGCGCATCTAGTAAATCCGCCCAATATTGCATCATCCTACGTCTCGGCTCTACGTATTCCGCATGATTGTATGCAGCCCGAATTTGGTTAGTATCAGCGTGTGAAAGCTGCGCCTCAATCCACTCTTCTACAAAGCCAACCTCGTTAAGCGCCGTGGAGATGGTAGCCCTGATGCCATGACCGGTGAGCCTTCCTTTGTAACCCATACGGCTGATCGCGGTGTTAAGGGTATTTTCACTGATCATTTCCTGCGGTTCATATCGGTGAACCAGCAGATACCGTGCACCGCGCGCCCTTAACTGCATTAGCCGCTTCACAATTGCAATTGCTTGGGTAGACAGCGGAATCACATAAGGCGGGATCTCATTCCCCTGGGTTCGAACACGACTCCGGAGTTGCTTGACCCCCTCCGGCGGCACAAGCCAAATCCCCTTGTCGAGGTCGAATTGGTCTGGCGTCGCCGCACGCAGCTCTCCTGTACGCACCCCTGTCAACAGCAATAGACGAATACCAAGCCGTGTCGCTTCTGCACACCCGTAGTGGGTGACGGTCCTGAGCAGTCCTGGAAGTTCATTTACCTGGAGGAACGGATTATGGCGAACTGGTCGCGGCGTCTCGGCAACGATATCAAGATCTGCTGCTGGGTTCACATCAACGAGCCCTTCCGCCATGGCAAAACGGAAGATCTGGTTGAGCCAGGTGCGCACCTTTCGAGCAGAGACAAGCGCCCCTCTGCGCTCAATTCGCCTAATGAGCTCCAGCACGTCACCACGAGAAATATCTGAGATCGGAAGATCGCCCAAACACGGCAGCATGTCCTTCTTCAGGTATTTGCTCGCTTGCCCTGCACTGCCCTTCTTACTTTTCGTCAGCTTTTTACTTCGGAACTCATGCCAGCGACCAGCAACCGCTTCAAACGTGTTGTTGGCGGCGCGAGAGGCTTTTTGGCGCTCGGCGCGACGATGTGAGCGGGGATCGATATTGTTGGCCACCAGCGCACGTGCAGCCTCTCTCCGCTGGCGAGCCTCCTTGAGACTAACGTCGGGATAGATGCCAAGGGAAATACGCAATTGCTTGTCATGCCAATAGAAACGGAAATGCCAGCGCTTCGAACCCGTTGTGGGCACTTGCAGAGATAAGCCATCCCCATCAGTTAACGTATAAGGCTTGGTGGCGGGCTTGGCTTGCTTGATCGCTGTATCTGTCAGAGCCATCAGACACCTCCTTTTGCATCAAGGAGGGGAATACAACCCAGCGGTAGACGGACCAATACGAAAATTGATGCGCAAGGAATCGTAAAAGGCTGTGCCAGCGGTGTACTTAAATGTGTACTTAAAAACCGTGGCTGGAGATGGATTCCAGTGGAATTCAGAAAACGAAAAAAGCGGCTCAAGGCCGCTATTTCCGTAGCTTCCAGGCGTTCAGTGGGCCTTAGTGGAAGCAAATATGGCGCAGCGGACGGGACTCGAACCCGCGACCCCCGGCGTGACAGGCCGGTATTCTAACCGACTGAACTACCGCTGCGCGAAACGCTTGAAACGAATGGTGGGTGATGACGGGATCGAACCGCCGACATTCTGCTTGTAAGGCAGACGCTCTCCCAGCTGAGCTAATCACCCTTCGCTTCGTTACGGGGCGCATTATGCCACAAGTTTTCGTAATGTGTTGATTTAATTGAAGTTTTTTTCAAATAAATCCGAAAACCGGTGAAACCATGCATCCCGCGGGTACAACCTTGGGGCAGAAAAAAACCCGCTTAAGCGGGTTTTTCCGTGGTGACCTGGCGTTCAGTGGTCCAGGTTACCGAATATGGCGCAGCGGACGGGACTCGAACCCGCGACCCCCGGCGTGACAGGCCGGTATTCTAACCGACTGAACTACCGCTGCGCTAAACACTTGAAACGAATGGTGGGTGATGACGGGATCGAACCGCCGACATTCTGCTTGTAAGGCAGACGCTCTCCCAGCTGAGCTAATCACCCTTCGCTTCGGTGTGGCGCGCATTCTACGGAGCGCCCCCACCTCTGGCAAGCACTTTTTTAAATAATTTTCCGAGGCCTTCCAAAGGCTTAGAGAAGGGTTGGCCTATGCCACGGCGAAGACAATAATGCCCCCCTTTGTATAAAGGAGAGACTCACCCCATGTGGTTCAAGAACCTGCTTATCTATCGCCTGACCCAAGACCTGCCTGTCGATGCCGAGGCGCTGGAAACTGCACTGGCCACCAAACTGGCGCGTCCATGTGCAAGCCAGGAGTTGACCACCTACGGTTTCGTCGCGCCGTTCGGCAAAGGCGAAGACGCGCCACTGGTGCATGTCAGCGGTGACTTCCTGCTGATTGCCGCGCGCAAGGAAGAACGCATTCTGCCGGGCAGCGTCGTGCGTGACGCGGTCAAGGAAAAGGTCGAAGAGATCGAAGCCGAGCAGATGCGCAAGGTCTATAAAAAGGAACGCGACCAGATCAAGGATGAAATCATCCAGGCCTTCCTGCCGCGCGCGTTCATCCGTCGCTCGTCGACCTTTGCCGCCGTCGCGCCGAAACAAGGGCTGATCCTGGTCAATTCGGCCAGCCCGAAACGCGCCGAAGACTTGTTGTCGACCCTGCGTGAAGTAATCGGCACCCTGCCCGTGCGTCCATTGACGGTGAAAATGGCGCCGACCGCCGTGATGACCGATTGGGTCACCACGCAAAAAGCCGCCGACGACTTCTATGTACTCGACGAGTGCGAACTGCGCGACACCCACGAAGACGGCGGCATCGTGCGTTGCAAGCGTCAGGACCTGACCAGCGAAGAAATCCAGCTGCACCTGAGCACCGGCAAAGTGGTCACCCAGTTGTCGCTGGCCTGGCAGGACAAACTGTCGTTCATGCTCGACGACAAGATGACCGTCAAGCGCCTGAAGTTCGAGGACTTGCTGCAGGATCAGGCGGAACACGACGGCGGCGACGAAGCCCTCGGCCAACTGGATGCGAGCTTCACCCTGATGATGCTGACCTTCGGCGACTTCCTGCCGGCACTGGTGGAAGCCCTGGGCGGGGAAGAGACTCCGCAGGGGATCTAACCCTTGTGATGTGCAAACTGTAGAAGTGAGCCTGCTCGCGATAGCGGTGTGTCAGTCAACGGCGATGTTGAATGTGCCACCGCAATCGCGAGCAGGCTCACTCCTACAGGGGTTTTGTGGTGTTCATTGAATAATAAGGACCAGGCCATGCGCGTACTGGCTGCACTCAGCCGCTTCGTCGGCAATACCTTCGCTTACTGGGTTCTGATTTTCGCTGTGATTGCGTTCCTGCAACCGGCATGGTTCCTCGGCCTGAAAAGCGCCATCGTGCCGCTGCTGGGGCTGGTGATGTTCGGCATGGGCCTGACCCTCAAACTCGACGACTTCGCTGCCGTTGCCCGCCATCCGTGGCGCGTGGCGCTGGGCGTGGTCGCGCATTTCGTGATCATGCCCGGTGTGGCGTGGTTGCTCTGCCAGGCGTTCCACCTGCCGCCGGAAATCGCCGTCGGCGTGATTCTGGTCGGCTGCTGCCCTAGCGGCACGTCGTCCAATGTGATGACCTGGCTGGCGCGCGGTGATCTGGCGCTGTCGGTGGCGATCGCTGCCGTCACCACCCTCCTCGCCCCGCTGCTGACCCCGGCGCTGATCTGGCTGCTGGCTTCGGCGTGGCTGCCGGTGTCGTTCATGGAGTTGTTCTGGTCGATCCTGCAAGTGGTGCTGCTGCCGATCATTCTTGGCGTGGTGGCCCAGCGCGTGCTGGGGGACAAGGTTCGCCATGCGGTCGACGTGCTGCCGCTGGTGTCGGTGGTCAGCATCGTCATCATTGTCACGGCGGTGGTGGCCGCAAGTCAGGCGAAGATCGCCGAGTCGGGCCTGCTGATCATGGCGGTGGTGATGCTGCACAACAGCTTTGGTTATTTGCTCGGCTACTTCACCGGACGCCTGTTCAAATTGCCGCTGGCGCAGCGCAAATCACTGGCGCTGGAAGTCGGCATGCAGAATTCGGGGCTGGGCGCCGCGCTGGCCAGTGCACACTTTTCGCCACTGGCGGCAGTGCCAAGTGCATTGTTCAGCGTCTGGCACAATATTTCCGGCGCACTGCTATCAACGTATTTCCGCCGGATGAGTGAAAAGGCGGATCGCCAGACTGCGGCGCAACAAGCGGCCGACTGAGGCCTAAACTTGATCCCCGGGTTAATGCTCGGCAGACTGTGGCGCAACGCGGGGACGACCCTGCGGCTCGCTCGAGTCATCAATCTGGGGACGACCCCGTCAATCGATGGAGGTCTTGCATGTCCTGGATCATTCTGTTTTTCGCCGGCCTGTTCGAGGTTGGCTGGGCCGTCGGCCTGAAATACACCGACGGCTTCACCCGCCCCCTGCCCACCGTACTGACCATTGCAGCCATGGCCGTCAGCCTTGGCCTGCTGGGGCTGGCAGTGAAGGATTTGCCGCTGGGTACGGCTTATGCGATCTGGACCGGCGTCGGTGCCGTCGGCACGGTAATCGCCGGGATCATTCTGTTTGGCGAATCGATGGCATTGATTCGGCTGGCGAGTGTGGCGTTGATCGTGACCGGGTTGATCGGTCTCAAGGTCAGCGCTTTGGCCACCGGCCCCATCGCTGGCAAGCCAGCTCCCACAAGATTGGCGTACACCATCGAACCTGTGGGAGCTGGCTTGCCAGCGATGAGGGCTGTCCAGTCAACGCCTATCTAACGGATCCGCGCAATTCTCCGACCAACACCTGCAACCTCGCCGGCTCCGCCCCTTCGGTAATCGCCGAACCCGCCACCAGCGTCACCCGCGACCACAACCGGCGCAAAAAGCCCTTGTTCGGATCGCGACTGAAGAAACTGCCCCACAGCCCCTGCAACGCCAACGGTATCACCGGCACTGGCGTCTCTTCGAGAATCCGCGTCAGCCCGCCGCGGAATTCGTTGATCTCGCCATCGGCAGTCAACTTGCCTTCCGGAAAAATGCACACCAGCTCGCCCTCCTTCAGATACTGCGCAATACGGCTGAAGGCCTTTTCGTAGATCTGGATATCTTCCTGGCGTCCGGCAATGGGAATCGCGCCAGCGGTGCGGAAGATAAAGTTCAGCACCGGCAGGTTGTAGATCTTGTAGTACATGACAAAGCGAATCGGCCTGCGCACCGCCCCACCGATCAGCAAGGCATCGACGAACGATACGTGGTTGCACACCAGTAACGCCGCGCCTTCATCAGGAATCGCTTCAAGGTTGCGATGCTCGACGCGGTACATGGAATGGCTGAGCAACCAGATCATGAAACGCATGCTGAACTCGGGCACGATCTTGAAGATGTAGGCGTTGACGCCGATGTTCAGCAGCGACACCACCAGGAACAGCTGCGGGATCGACAGCTTCGCCACGCTCAACAAAACGATGGAAACAATCGCCGAAACCACCATGAACAGCGCGTTGAGAATGTTGTTCGCCGCGATCACTCGCGCCCGCTCGTTCTCGGCGGTGCGTGACTGGATCAGCGCGTACAACGGCACGATATAAAAGCCGCCGAATATGCCCAGGCCAAGAATGTCGATCAGTACCGCCCAGGTGTGAACGAAGCCCAGCACTTCAGTCCAGCTATGGCCGCTGACGCTGTCGGGAATCCCGCCGGAATGCCACCACAGCAGCAGGCCGAACACCGTCAGGCCGAACGAACCGAACGGCACCAGACCGATCTCGACCTTGCGCCCGGACAGTTTCTCGCAAAGCATCGAACCCAGCGCAATGCCCACCGAAAACACCGTGAGGATCAGGGTGACTACGGTCTCATCGCCGTGCATCCACTCCTTGGCGTAGGCCGGAATCTGCGTCAGGTAAATCGCCCCGACGAACCAGAACCATGAGTTGCCGACAATCGAGCGCGACACGGCAGGCGTCTGGCCCAGGCCGAGTTTCAACGTCGCCCAGGACTGGCTGAAAATGTTCCAGTTCAGGCGCATCTCCGGGGAGGAGGCCGCCGCGCGCGGAATACTGCGGCTGGCCAGATAACCCAGCACGGCAATGCCGACGATGGCGGCAGACACCACCGGCGCGTAGTGTTCTGACGACATCATGATCCCGGCACCGATCGTCCCGGCGAGAATCGCCAGAAACGTGCCCATTTCCACCAGACCGTTGCCACCGACCAGTTCATCGTCACGCAGCGCCTGCGGCAGGATCGAATACTTCACCGGTCCGAACAGTGCCGAATGGGTGCCCATGGCAAACAGCGCCACCAGCATCAGCGACAAATGATCGAAGAGAAAACCGATAGATCCTACGGCCATGATCGCGATTTCCGCGAGTTTGATCAGACGGATCAGCGCGTCCTTGGCGAACTTTTCGCCAAACTGCCCGGCCAGTGCCGAGAACAGAAAGAACGGCAGGATGAACAACAGCGCACACAGGTTGACCCAGATCGAGCGGTCACCCTCGATGGTCAGCCGATAGAGAATCGCGAGAATCAACGACTGCTTGAACACGTTGTCGTTGAACGCACCGAGCGACTGCGTAATGAAGAACGGCAGGAAGCGCCGGGTGCGCAGCAGGTTGAACTGTGAGGGGTGACTCATCTTCCGTGTTTCCCTGATGTTTAAGGTAGCGAGGCCTGGATACTGCTTATTGGAATCTCGAACCGCGTTCCAGGCCACACCTTACCTAAACTTTTCAGGTTATTGCTTCAAACCTGCGATGCAAGGCGAGACAAACAGCTCGCCACGCCAGGCGCCTTGCACGGTGCGCTTGCCGACGATCAGCCACATCAGCCCCAGCAGTATCGCCAACGCCGTACCGACGACGCTGAAAAACGTCAGGTTCAGGGTGCTCGCCAGTTTCAAAGTGGCCAGCGAATACACGCCCAGCGGGAAGGTAAACCCCCACCAGCCGAGGTTGAACGGGATGCCATCGCGCAGGTAGCGCACGGTGATCAGCAGGGCCATCAACATCCACCAAAGGCCAAAGCCCCACAGCGTGATACCGGCGACCAGCCCGAGCCCCGCCGCGATTTCACCGATGCCCGGCAAACCGTTGGCAGCAAAAATCAGCGGCGCATCGCCGCCCAGCAGCAGCATGCCCAGCGCACCGGTGCCGATCGGACCGAGCGCCAGCCAGCTCGACGCGGCCATGTTTTCGTGGGGCAGTTTATGCAGGGCCATGCGCAGCAGCAGAATCGTCAGAATGCTGAACGCCACAGGTAGGGAAAATGCCCAGAGGACGTAGCTAGTGGTCAGCACCACCAGTTGCGCGTGAGCATCGGTGAGGTGCGGCGCAAGCAGGCCACCACTGGCCGCGGCCACTTCCGCAGCGACCACCGGCAACAGCCAGACCGCCGTCATTTGGTCGATGCTGTGCTCCTGGCGGGTAAACATCATGTAGGGAATCAATACGCCGCAAGCGAGCGACATTGCCACGTCCAGCCACCACAGCACTTCGGCCAGATCAATTACGCCCTCGCCCCAACGCGGCAGGCCGAAAACGAGAAAGCCATTGATGATCGTTGCCAGCCCCATCGGAATCGTGCCGAAGAACATCGACACGGTGGAATGACCGAAGATGCGCCGCGCTTCATCGAAAAACAGGATCCAGCGCGCGGCGTAGGCAGCGGTAAACAGGGTGAATAACAGAATGTTGAACAACCACAGCGCTTCAGCCACGACGTGCAGGCCGGGGACGGCAAACGGTAGTTGCGCCAGCGCCAACGCCAGCACACCGGTGCCCATGGTCGCGGCGAACCAGTTGGGGGTGAACTGACGAATCACTTCGCGCGGGTGCTGAAGCTGGCTGAACGGCTTGAGGCCGGGTTTGGCGGTGTGTGGGCAAATCATCATGAACTCCTGTCCTCTGGTGAGGTTGAGTCCATCGTAGAACCGAATCGAATATCTATATAACGGGTAATTTCTCTAACTGTTATCTGTTTTGCCAATATGGATCAAACGCTGCCTTCGCTTTCGATTACCAAAATTCGCGCCACGCCTTGCGGATGGGCGACATGCTCGGTGCCAACGCTGGCGTAGAAAATGTCACCGACGTCGAGTTGCACCTGTTTTTCTTCGCCTTGCTCGCGGTAATGCATCGTCACTTGGCCATCGAGCACGACAAACACTTCTTCGCCATCGTTGACGTGCCACTTGTATGGTTGATCAGTCCAGTGCAGACGCGTGGTGATGCCGTTCATGCTGGCAATGTCCAGCGCGCCCCAGGCGCGATCGGCGGTGAAGGCTTTGCTGCGGATAATCTTCATGATCGGTCCGTGAGAAAAATGGCGAAGGCAAGGCTAACCGAAACCTCGAGGATTATGGAGCGCTGCACATTTTGGCAGACGCTGCACGCAAGCTGAGCAGCAGTGCAGCGACAGCCATAACGATCAGCATGGCGCCGTAACCATCCGTTGCCCGCACTAGCCCGTAACTATGCGAAAAGTGCCCGGCAAGCAGCGCCGGCAAACAGAACGCCAGATAACTGAGCACGTAATACGCTGCCATCAACCCGGCGCGCTCATGGGGCAAGGCCAGCGGTACCAGGCTGCGCACGGCGCCGAGAAACCCCGAACCGAAGCCACAACCGGCGACCAGCGTGCCGAAGAAAAACCACGGCAGACTGGCGCTGTGTACGCCCAACAGAATCAAAATCACACCGATCGGCAGCAGGCTGGCGCCTGAACGCAGCGCTTGTGATGCCGGACGCTGACGCATGATAAAAATCATCATCGCGCCGGTCACGGTCAATACGGCTACCGTTGCGCCACCGATCAGATTTGATGTCGACCCGGTCGCGGTGCGCACCAGCGATGGCGCGAGCGAGGCGTAAAACCCGCCAAGCGCCCACGTGGCCGTGTTCAGCGGCAATACCCGCCACAAAGTTGATCGGGCTTGCATCGGCACATGCAAAGTCGGCCGCAAAGAAGCCCACCCGCCCGCTTGCGGAGCAACGCTTTCCGGCAACCGCCAGACATACAAGCCCTGCAAGACAAACAGCGCCAGCAACAGCCAGTACGTCAGTTGCAACGGTGCCGGGGCAAATTCGGCCAGCAAACCGCAACCCATCCCGCCCAGCGCCATGCCCAGCAACGGTGCCACGCTGTTGATCAGCGGGCCGTGCTGGCGATCGGTATCGAGCAATGTCGCGCTTAATACCGCGGTGGCCATGCCAGTGGCGAAACCTTGCAGCACGCGTGCGCTGATCAGCCATTCCACGCTGTTGGCGTAGATAAACAAAAGCATCGCCAAAGCATTGAGCACCACCGCCGCGAAAATCACGGGTTTGCGGCCGAGGTGATCCGACAGCGAACCCACGGTCAATAACGCCACAAGCAGACTGAGCGCATACACGGCAAAGATCAGCGTCAGCACCGTCGCGGAAAATTGCAGCTGCTCCTGATACAGGTGATACAGCGGGGTTGGCGCTGTGGAAGCGGCAAGAAAACTCAGTAAGGTGATCGCCAGAAACCACAGGCTGGATCGATTGGACGCAAGGCTGGACATGAGCACACTCCGCAAAAGCTAATTTTTTGCTTTTGCGGAGTGTGCTACTGCCTCGCGCTTAAAGCAAATTCTTTGTGTTAAGGTCTGCGCCATGGTTATTAAAGAAGGTTTACGCCCCGGCGGCCGCAGTGCCCGGGTGCAAGAGTCGGTTCATTCGGCTGTCCGCGCGCTCCTCGCGGAACAGGAGCGCTCTACCGTGACCGTGCCGCAAATCGCCGCGCGCGCGGGAGTTACCCCCTCGACGATCTATCGCCGCTGGGGCGATCTGGCGGCATTGCTTGCCGACGTCGCCCTCGCCCGCCTGCGCCCGGACAGCGAACCGGCCGACACCGGCAGTCTGCGCGGCGATGTTCGTGCCTGGGCCGAGCAGTATCTTGATGAGATGAGTTCGGAGATCGGGCGCAACATGATGCGCGACGTGCAGGCGAGCGCGACGCCGGGCTATTGCGTGACGATTATTGGTGCACAGTTGCAGACCATCGTTGACCGTTATCCCGATGAACCGGCGCCGAGTGTCGATCAGCTGATCAATCTGGTGGTGGCGCCGGTGGTGTTCCGGATTCTGTTTTCGGCGGCGGCGCTGGAAATTGAAGAACTGCACAGGTTGATTGATATCGCATTGCACCAGGATTGACGCCTTCGCTGGCAAGCCAGCTCCCACAAGGATCGCCAGCGAACACAAACAGGGTGGGCACCATGAATCATCTGGGAGCTGGCTTGCCAGCGATGAGGCCCGCCAGTTCACCCGAGAAACCAACCGGTTGCACACCTGCGACACCCCGCCACGCCACGACCATGGTCGACACTGACTAACCGCCGCGCGCATGCCAGACTGTCCGCCCGGGCAGGAGTGCCGGGGAGTCTTTTGTCGGGAGTCTTGCATGTCGCTGTCCACCGGGCTGATCGCCGTCGTCGCCCTGGCCTATATGGCCATCATGTTCGCCATCGCCTTTTACGGCGACCGTCGCAGCACGCCGTTGCCGCCGCGTGTGCGCGCCTGGGTGTACAGCCTGTCGCTGGCGGTTTACTGCACCAGCTGGACGTTTTTCGGCGCGGTCGGTCAGGCGGCGGAACAACTGTGGTCATTCCTGCCGATCTACCTCGGGCCGATCCTGTTGCTGGTGGGCGCGCCGTGGGTCCTGCAGAAAATGGTGATGATCAGCAAACAGGAGAACATCACCTCCATCGCTGACTTCATCGCCGCGCGCTACGGCAAATCGCAATCGCTGGCAGTGGTGGTGGCGCTGATCTGTCTGGTCGGCGTGCTGCCCTACATCGCCCTGCAACTCAAAGGCATTGTCCTCGGCGTGAACCTGTTGATCGGCGCCGGCGCCGACGCGATGGGCACCCGGGCTCAGGACACCGCGCTGATCGTGTCGCTGGTGCTGGCGCTGTTCACCATTGTCTTCGGTACGCGCAACCTCGATGCCACCGAGCACCACCGCGGCATGGTGCTGGCGATTGCCTTCGAATCGCTGGTCAAGCTGTTCGCGTTTCTCGCGGTCGGCGCGTTCGTCACTTACGGCCTGTATGACGGCTTCGATGATCTGTTCAATCAAGCGATGCTCGCACCGCGCCTCGAGCAATACTGGAAAGAAACGATCAACTGGCCGTCGATGGTGGTGCAGACCGGCGTGGCGATGATGGCGATCATCTGCCTGCCGCGACAGTTCCACGTCACCGTGGTCGAGAACATCGATCCGCAGGATCTGCGCCTGGCCAAATGGGTGTTTCCGGCTTATCTCGCGCTGGCCGCGCTGTTTGTAGTGCCGATCGCTTTGGCCGGTCAGATGATGCTGCCCAGTGACGTGTTGCCCGACTCCTTCGTGATCAGCCTGCCGCTAGCCCAGGCGCATCCGGCGCTGGCGATGCTGGCGTTTATCGGCGGCGCGTCGGCGGCCACCGGCATGGTGATTGTCGCCAGCGTGGCGCTGTCGACCATGGTCTCCAACGACATGCTCCTGCCGTGGCTGCTGCGGCGCAACAATGCCGAGCGGCCGTTTGAAGTGTTCCGTCAGTGGATGCTGTCGGTGCGCCGCGTGAGCATCGTGGTCATTCTGTTGCTGGCCTACGTCAGCTATCGCTTGCTTGGCTCCACCGCGAGCCTGGCAACCATCGGCCAGATCGCTTTCGCTGCGGTGACGCAACTGGCCCCGGCCATGCTCGGCGCGCTGTACTGGAAACAGGCCAACCGCCGCGGCGTGTTTGCCGGCCTCGCCGCCGGCACATTCCTGTGGTTCTACACGCTGGTCCTGCCGATTGCCGCGCACAGTCTCGGTTGGTCACTGAACAGCTTTCCGGGGCTGGCATGGCTGCACAGCAATCCGCTGAACCTGCCAATCAGCCCGCTGACCCAAGGCGTGGTGCTGTCGCTGGCCGGCAACTTCACCCTGTTTGCCTGGGTCTCGGTGCTGTCGCGCACGCGGGTGTCGGAACACTGGCAGGCCGGGCGTTTCATCGGTCAGGAGATCAGCGCACGGCCAAGCGCCCGCTCGATGCTGGCGGTGCAGATCGACGACCTGCTGCAACTGGCCGCGCGCTTCGTCGGTGAAGAACGTGCGCGGCAGAGCTTTATTCGCTTCGCCTACCGCCAGGGCAAAGGCTTCAACCCGAACCAGAATGCCGACAGTGAATGGATTGCCCACACCGAACGCTTGCTCGCCGGTGTACTCGGCGCCTCTTCAACGCGCGCGGTGGTAAAGGCCGCCATTGAAGGTCGGGAAATGCAGCTGGAGGACGTCGTGCGCATCGCCGACGAAGCCTCCGAAGTGCTGCAATTCAACCGCGCGCTGTTGCAAGGTGCGATTGAGAACATCACCCAAGGCATCAGCGTGGTCGATCAGTCGCTGAAACTGGTGGCGTGGAATCGCCGTTATCTGGAGCTGTTCAATTATCCCGACGGCCTGATCAGCGTCGGCCGGCCGATCGCCGACATCATTCGCTACAACGCCGAGCGCGGTTTGTGCGGCCCCGGCGAAGCCGAAGTCCACGTCGCGCGGCGCCTGCACTGGATGCGCCAGGGCCGCGCGCACACCTCCGAGCGGCTGTTCCCCAACGGCCGAGTGATCGAGTTGATCGGCAATCCAATGCCCGGCGGCGGCTTCGTCATGAGTTTCACCGACATCACCGCGTTCCGCGAAGCCGAACAGGCGCTGACCGAGGCGAACGAAGGGCTGGAGCAGCGGGTCAGCGAACGTACCCAGGAGCTGTCGCAGCTCAACCTCGCGCTGACTGCGGCCAAAGGCACCGCCGAAGCGGCCAGCCAGTCGAAAACCCGCTTTCTGGCGGCGGTCAGTCATGACTTGATGCAGCCGCTCAACGCCGCCCGCCTGTTCTCTGCCGCCCTCTCCCATCAAAGCGAAGGCCTGAGCAGCGACGCGCAAAAACTGGTGCAGCACCTCGACAGCTCGTTGCGCTCGGCCGAAGACCTGATCAGCGATCTGCTGGATATTTCCCGCCTGGAAAACGGCAAGATCAATCCCGATCGCAAGCCCTTTGCGCTCAACGAACTGTTCGACATTCTCGGCGCCGAGTTCAAGGCACTGGCGCAGGAACAGGGCCTGACCTTCCGCGTGCGCGGCAGTCATTTGCGCATCGACAGCGACATCAAGTTGCTGCGGCGGATTCTGCAGAACTTCCTCACCAACGCCTTTCGCTATGCCAAAGGCCCGGTGCTGCTTGGCGTGCGCCGACGCGGTGGCGAGCTGTGCCTGGAAGTGTGGGATCGCGGGCCGGGCATTCCCGAGGACAAACAGCAGGTGATATTCGAGGAATTCAAACGCCTCGACAGCCACCAGACCCGCGCCGAAAAAGGCCTCGGCCTCGGTCTGGCGATCGCCGATGGTCTATGCCGCGTGCTCGGCCATACCTTGCGCGTACGTTCGTGGCCTGGGCGCGGCAGCGTATTCAGCGTCAGCGTGCCTCTCGCGAAATCGCAGGCCGCGCCGGCCAGCGTCACCGCCGAAATCAATGGCAAATTGCTTAGCGGTGCACAGGTGCTGTGCATCGACAATGAAGACAGCATCCTGATCGGCATGAACAGCCTGTTGAGCCGCTGGGGCTGCCAGGTCTGGACCGCGCGCAACCGCGAGGAATGCGCAGCGCTGCTCAGCGAAGGCGTCCGCCCGCAACTGGCACTGGTCGACTACCACCTCGACCACGGCGACACCGGCACTGAACTGATGGCGTGGCTACGCACGCGCCTCGGTGAACCGGTGCCAGGGGTCGTGATCAGCGCTGACGGCCGCCCGGAAATGGTCGCCCAAGTGCATGCGGCGGGTCTGGATTATCTGGCCAAACCGGTGAAACCGGCGGCGTTGCGGGCGTTGTTGAGCCGGTATTTGCCGTTGTAGCGGGTGATCTTGTAGACGCTATCGCGAGCAGGCTCGCTCCCACAATTTGATCGCATTCTTTCAGTTGGAATGTCGTCACCCTGTGTGAGCCAGCCTGCTGACGATAGCGGTGGTCAGGTACATGCTTGAACTCCGCCTGAAAATCAAAAGCGAAAATCAAAAGCCCCTCACCCTAGCCCTCTCCCGGAGGGAGAGGGGACTGACCGCGGGGGATGCGAGGGCTACGTCGACCTGCGATACCGAGTCGAACGCAAATTTCAAATCCAACCAAAAATCGGCTCCCTCTCCCTCCGGGAGAGGGCTGGGGTGAGGGCCGGACCACCACAAACCCCAAGCCGAACAACCGCTTCTCACCACTCAACAATGAGTGTTAGCTCGCGTGCTCTTGATCTTGATCTTGCCTGACATCCCAAGCCAACCACCCGCTTCTAACCACTCAACAATGAGCGCCAGCTCGAGTGCTTTTGATCTTGATCTTGCCTAACCGGCGACATCGGAAGGCTGAGTGGAGGGATTGATCCGGGCGTGGGAGCGCAGCGACCGTCTGGCGCAGCCAGACACAGCGGAAGGAGGTGCAGCGAAGCAAACCGTAGCCGCTGCGCCCGGATCGATCCCGCAGCGAAGGAACCCGAGCCTGCGAGGGCCGGACGCAGGAGCAAAGCCTTTTGGTTCCTTTTTGGCGTCTGAAAAAGGGACTCGCCGTAAGGGCGAAACCGCCAGCAGCCGTTACCGCACCAACGGATATGCACCCAAGAACCGAGCCTGTACCCGAAGCTTCAAAAATCAGTCAGGCAACTCAACCAGCCCATCAACATCCGTCATCGCCCGCTCCAGCAAATCAGCCGGCAAACTCTTGCTCGCCCGCGCCCCGAGCAATTTCAACTGCTCACTACGACTGACCAGATTACCGCGCCCCTCGGTCAGCTTGTTACGCGCCGAACTGTAAGCCTTGTCCAGCTGCTGCAAGCGATTGCCCACCTCGTCCAGATCCTGAATGAACAACACAAACTTGTCATACAGCCACCCGGCGCGCTCAGCGATTTCCCGGGCATTCTGACTCTGGCGCTCCTGTTTCCACAGGCTATCGATCACCCGCAACGTAGCGAGCAAGGTAGTCGGGCTGACAATCACGATATTGCGATCGAAGGCCTCCTGAAACAGCGTCGGTTCAGCCTGCAACGCTGCCGAGAACGCCGCTTCGATCGGCACGAACAGCAAAACGAAATCAAGGCTGTGCAACCCTTCCAGACGCTTGTAATCCTTGCCGGCCAGGCCTTTGACGTGGTTGCGCAGCGACAGCACGTGCTGCTTGATCGCGATCTGCCCGAGGGTGTCGTCGTCGGCCGCCACGTACTGTTGATAGGCGGTAAGGCTGACCTTGGAGTCGACCACCACCTGCTTGTCGCCGGGCAGGTAAATGATCACATCCGGCTGGAAGCGCTCGCCGTCCGGGCCTTTGAGATTGACCTGGGTCTGGTATTCGCGGCCCTTCTCCAGACCGGCGTGTTCAAGCACCCGCTCAAGGATCAGTTCGCCCCAGTTGCCCTGGGTCTTCTGGCCTTTGAGGGCACGGGTGAGATTGGTCGCTTCGTCGCTCAGGCGCAGGTTCAGCGCCTGCAAACGCTCAAGTTCCTTGGCCAGCGAAAAGCGCTCACGAGCTTCGGCCTGATAACTCTCCTCGACGCGTTTTTCGAAGGACTGGATGCGCTCCTTCAGCGGATCGAGCAACTGGCCGAGCCGTTGCTGGCTGGTTTCGGCAAAGCGCTGTTCGCGCTCATCGAAGATCTTGCCGGCCAGCTCGGCGAACTGCGCGCGCAATTCATCGCGCGAACCTTGCAGGTCGTCGAGGCGTTGCTGATGGCTTTCCTGTTGTTCGCGCAACTCGGCATTCAGTGACGCAGCCTGCGCATCAAGGCGGCGCAGTTCGGCTTCCTTGTTGGCGCGTTCCAGGTTCCAGGCGTGGGCGGCGTCACGGGCATCGTCGCGCTCGATCTGCAGCAGTTCGACTTCTCGACGCAGGGCCGCCAGCTCAGCCTGTTTGGCCGCATTGGCCTGGCCAAGATCGGCGACTTCATCGCGACTGGCCTCAAGCTGCGCGTTGAGGCCGTCCTGGGCCAGTTGCGCCATCGCCAGCCGCTCTTCCAGCAAGGCCTGCGCAGCTTGCCCGTTGCTCGCCCGGCGCTGCAGTTGCCAAGCGAGTGCCAACAATGGCAGCCCTGCCGCTGCGAGACCGAGCAATACGCTGGTCAAGTCCATAGCCATAGCGACTCCTGCCGATCCGATAAAGCCTGAAGGTTAACCAAGGTGTCAGGTCTTGGACAGCTCAGTCTTCGAGCAGGCCGAGTTCCCGTTGCGCGCGACGGTCGCCGGCACGGGCGGCCTGGCGCAGCAGCTCCTGGCCGATGCGTCGATCTCTGGCGTTACCACATTCGCGACACATCAGTTGACCGAGGCGGCTTTGCGCCGCGACCACGCCTTCGCGCGCCGGTTGCTTGAGCAGGCAGCCCGCGAGGTGCTTGGCATTATGGCTGGCGCTCAGGCGCGGGCTGTCGAGCAGCCACTCCGCAACGCGTACGGAAAATCGCTTGGGCGAGGTAACAGGTGGAAGGTCTGAGGTAACAGAGTCTGATACTGAGCGAAACTTCATAAAGCACTGCGGGACGAATCGGAAGGCGCGCCACTCTACTCTTTTTTTCTTACAGGTAAAGTCTAAAAACAACCCGGCACGCCCGTGCTAGAGCAAGCGCTCGGGACAATCCACAGAAGCTGTGGATAACTCAGTGGACAACCGTCCTGCAACCCGCGCAAAGCCTTATGGAACGGGGCTCGCAGTCAAACTGACGATTTTTTCACCAACTAAAAAAAGCGATGTTTTTCATTGACTTAAACTTTCGATACAGGCAGCCACCGGGGTCAGGATGGATATGACAGCGCTGTGACAGGCCGCGCAACTAATGTGCACAAGTACCTGTTGCCCGGTTATATCGCTGCGCTTTTTCGGGTCGTTTTGGCTGTTGATTGTCCGATTAGCCCCTTGCCAGCACCACAGATCAACAAAATTTCACCGACCGACGGTAGGAAAATGCCCGTTTACGGGCAATCACGTTACACGCCAAGCAAACCCTGCGCGGGACTGCAATCTTTTTTCGCAGGCCGTTTGCATTAGCGATTTCGATCCGTTACTATCCGCGGCGTTAGTACCAAGCTGAAAGTCAATTCCGGTCGAACACATCCCCACGGTCAGCCTCTCGCAAAGAAGCTCAACCGAAAAAAGCGGGAACGACCCCTCGATGGTTTCCAGGTAAATCTTGCGCCAACACAGCCTTCCACCGATGCGAAGGGTGTTGCGAAGAACACTTACTCTGACCGAACCAACCTGCAAATTGATCAGGATCTTCACCCCGGGCCCAGAACCTTTGCCCTCGTTGTGATGCCTGTCCTCCTAAGTACCTACCTGCCAGCCCAAGCGCGCCAACTTAATAGCGCTGCAACTGGCTGCTTTGTTCCAGTCGGGTTCTTCGTTCGGTCAATGGTGATCGACGTTACTGGAACGTTTTAACGTTGCACGGTTCTTATCCGTGTCATTTGTAGGAACACCAATAACCATGTCTACTCAAATCCAGACTCAGGATGCCATTCGCACCCTTACCAACGCTTTTGCACCGATGAACTGCCTGATCATGGCCGCTCGCAAAGGCTGCTTCAGCTTCACCGTGGTCAACGAACACGGTATCGCCCGCCACAGCGAGCGTCTGTACCCCGATCAATACTCCAGCGCCGAACCGCTGCAGGCCGTGATCGAGCGTACACGTCAGGCATTGATTGCCTGAGAGCCGAAAAAGGCTGCAAAAGCACAAGCCCTGCATGAATATGCGGGGCTTTTTATTGCCCGCAGTTTTTCCTTTTACCTCGCGCGCCTAAGCACCTTCGGATATATCAGTTATAACTCGAAGCCGAAAAGAATTTAAAAACAGGCCTTTACGTCGCGAATATGACACTACACTTCAACTCGAGCGGCATGATTCGCTCATGGCGGGCCTGAACCGATCCACCGCTGCCAAGCCTCCTTCAGGCCTCGCCACTCATTACCGGAACCGAGGGATTTATGGGTATCGCTGCCAGCGAACTGTGTCGATATGTGATCCGCCCCACGCTGATTTATCTGGGCCGTCACTGCGCCACCGCCGAAGCACTGCTGCTGGGCATCGCCGCCAGCCAGTCAGCCCTCGGGTCTGCCCTGCACAACCGCCGTGGTCATGGCCTCTACCGCATTGCCGAACAGCGTCATCAGGCGCTATGGGACGACTACCTGGCGCTCGATCCGGAGCGCGCCAGCCTGGTCCGCGGCCTCGCCAGTCAGCATGCGTTTCTCAGCGGTCCACATGTCGAATTGACCGTCAATCTGCGGTACGCCACTGCCATTGCCTGGCTGCTGGTCGAAGAACAAAACCCCACCCTCCCCGCACCCGACGATCTGTTGGGCATGGCGCGCATCTGGCGTCAGACTTTTCAGCCCCAGGGCCGTCTGCGCGACTTTACCTTTGCCTGGCAAACCTGTGTTTCACCGCTGAATCAGGTCGCCTGTTGACCGAGCGGTTTCGCAAGTTCTCGCAACAGGCCGCCATTTGGTCGGATTGTCCTACAAAACCGCTCTAACTCAAGGCATACGGGCTATAGCGCTGCGGCGAAAATGTTGGTAATTTTCGCCCCGGTGATCACCAGGAGTTCTAATAATGAAAAAAGTCATGCTCAAAACCACCCTTAGCCTCGCCGTAACCCTCGCCTCCACGCAAATTTTCGCGGCAGGTTTTGCCCTCAACGAACAAAGCATTAGCGGGATGGGGACTGGTTTTGCCGGGCGATCTTCTTCTGCCGACGACGCAAGCACTGTTTATGGCAACCCTGCCGGCATGGCGCGCATCAAGCGCGAACAAGTCACTGGCGGTGTAGCCCTGGTCGACGCACATACCGACATCAGCGACGCCAGCTCCAGCCCAAACCGTGGCAGCAACAAGGGCGACATGGTGCCCCTGACCGCCGTGCCGATGGGCTTCTACGTCAAGCCGATCGACGATCACTGGGCATTCGGTCTGGGCGTGTACGTGCCGTTCGGTCTGATCACCGATTACGAAAACGGCTTTGCCGGCCGTTACTTCGGCAGCAAGTCCGAAGTGCAGGTCATCACCTTCCAGCCAACCGTCAGCTACGCCTTCAACGACAAGGTGTCGATCGGTTTCGGCCCGACCATCAACCGCATCGACGGCTCGCTGGAATCGAACCTGTCGATCACCCAGGCGCTGCCGGACGGCAAGGTCAAGATCAAGGGTGACGATACCGCGCTGGGCTACAACATCGGCGTGCTGGTACAAGCCACCGACACCACCCGCGTGGGCCTGACCTATCACTCCAAGGTCGATTACAAGCTCGAAGGCGACACCAAGATCAAATACGGCGCGCTGGCACTGGTCGGCGTTGGCGCCAACCAGAAGTACGACGCTTCGTTGAAGATCACCACCCCGGAATCCGTGGACCTGTCGGTCACCCAGGCGATCAACGATCGCTGGAACGTTTACGCCGGTACCACCTGGACCCGCTGGAGCCAGCTGGACAAGATCACCGTCAAGAACTCCGGGGTGCAGCCACTGCTGGCCGGCCAGTTCGGTTCGATCAACGAAGACCAGAACTGGCACGACACCTGGGCTTACGCCGTGGGCACGTCGTATCAGCTGAACAAGGAATGGGTACTGCGTACCGGTCTGACCTTCGACCAGTCGCCGACCAACAACGAAGACCGTTCGCCACGTATCCCGACCGGCGACCGGACCATCTTCAGCATCGGTGCCGGCTGGAGCCCGACCGACGACCTGACGATCGACGTTGCCTACTCGTACCTGAAGGAAGAGTCGGTCCATATCCGCAACGAAAACAATCGTGGCCAGAGCTACGACTCCAAGTATGAAAACTCGGCGAACGGTTTCGGTGTCGGCGCGACCTACCGTTTCTGATGCACCGCGGCGAGGCTGATCCCTCGCCCACAAAAAGCCCCGCTCTCTTGTCAGAGGCGGGGCTTTTTCATGCAGCAGATTCAAATGTAGGAGCGAGCCTGCTCGCGAAAGCGGTGGATCAGCCAACACAGCGTTTGAATGTCAAACCGCATTCGCGAGCAGGCTCGCTCCCACAGGGTAAAGCTTGAGTCAGTTGGCCAGCGGCTTGGAAGCAATCGCCTTCTCGATCGCCGCAATAAATTCCGGATCATCCGGTTTGGTCAGGCTGGAAAAACTGGCGACGACCTTGCCCTGCCGGTCGATCACGTATTTATAGAAATTCCACTTCGGCGCATTGCTCTGCGCGGCCAGCACTTGAAACAGGTGCGTGGCATCGTCGCCGCGGACCTTTTGCGGTTCGGTCATGTTGAAGGTGACGCCGTAGTTGGCGTAACAGACCTTGGCGGTTTCGGCGCTGTCCTTGGACTCCTGCTTGAAGTCATTGGACGGCACGCCGAGCATTTCCAGGCCCTGCGGCTTGAAGCGCTGATTGACCGCCTCAAGGCCTTCGAATTGCGGGGCGAAACCGCAGAAGCTGGCCGTGTTGACCACCACCAGCGGCTTGTCCGCGTATTGCTTGCACAGATCGATGGATTCCTTGGCCCGCAACTTGGGCAGCGAGCCCTGAAGCAGCTCCGGGCAATCCGCGGCCTGGGCCAGGCCGGTCATCGCCAGCAGCAATGCGGGAACAGCACACCAACGCATCAACATGTCGAACATCCTTGAGCAGTTGTCAGGCCTCGACGTTACTCGCCATGCCGGGTTCTAGCAAATGCTCATGCCCAACTGCATGAGGGCCAGACCGCCCTGCTGCCAGCCCCACCACACCAGCGCCAACAGTGCGGCGCCGAGTGCGCTGAGGGCCAGTCGTGGCCAGAGGCGATTCACGCGGCGCTCGCACTGGCTTGCAGGCGTGCAACCGGGCGCTCGCGCACCGGCCAGTTCAGCGCCGCCGCCAGCAGACTTAGCAGAATCGCCACTTGCCAGATCAAGTCATAACTCCCGGTACGGTCGTACACCACCCCGCCCAGCCAGCCGCCGAGGAACGAGCCAAGCTGATGGAACAGGAACACGATGCCACCGAGCATGGACAGGTTGCGTACACCGAACAAGGTCGCCACCGTACCGTTGGTCAGCGGCACCGTCGACAGCCACAAAAAGCCCATGGCCATGCCGAACAGATACGCCGACGTGGTGGTCACCGGTAGCCACAGAAACAGCACAATCACCACCGCTCGCAACAGGTACAGACCCGTCAGCAAGCGCGGTTTGGACATGCGCCCGCCGAGCCAGCCGGCGGTGTAGGTGCCGAAGATATTGAACAAACCGATCAGCGCCAACACCGTGGTGCCAACCGTCGCCGGCAGGTGCTGGTCGACCAGATAGGCCGGCAGGTGCACGCCGATGAATACCACCTGAAAACCGCAGACGAAGAAGCCGAACGCCAACAGCCAGAATCCGGAATGCGCACAGGCTTCGCGCAGGGCTTCGGACAGGCTTTGCTCATGACCGAGCACCGGCAATGGCTTGTCCTTGAGCATGCTCACCAACGGCACGATCATCGCCACCAGCAGGCCCAGCACCAACAGCGCGGCCGACCAGCCGAGCCAGCCGATCAGGCCAAGAGTGCCCGGCAACATCGCGAACTGGCCGAACGACCCGGCCGCGCTGGCGATACCCATGCCCATGCTGCGTTTATCCGCTGGCACTGCTCGCCCGACTACGCCGAGAATCACCGAGAACGAGGTGCCGGACAGGCCGATACCAATCAGCAGCCCGGCGCTCAGCGACAGCGTCATCGGCGAATCGGACAAGCCCATGCAGACCAGCCCGAGCGCATACAGCACGCCGCCGATCAGCACCACTTTCGCCGCGCCAAAACGGTCGGCCAGCGCACCGGTGAACGGCTGCGCCAGGCCCCAGATCAGGTTTTGCAGGGCAATGGCGAAAGCGAACACCTCGCGCCCCCAGCCGAACTGCGCGCTCATCGGCGACAGAAACAGACCGAACCCGTGACGCACGCCCAATGACAACGCCAGGATCAGCGCACTCCCCAGCAACACCCAACCGCACGTACGCCACATCGATGTCATTATTATTCTCCGGTCGCGGGTATATACCCGCTTGAGGGCGGAAAAAACCGGCGTCAGGCCAGTTCATCCAGCAATTTGAGCAAGGTCTCGCGTTTTTCCGCGCCGAGCCGATCGATCAAGCGCTCCTGCGCCGCTTCCCAGGCTGGCAATGCTGCCGCCAGACGTTGCACACCGTTTTCGGTGAGCCGGACGATGCGGTTGCGCATGTCCTCGCCTTCGGCCAGCGCCACCAGCCCTTCGCCTTCCAGCACCCGCAAGTTGCGCCCGAGGGTGCTGCGGTCCAGGCCCATGGCTTCAGCCAGTTCGGAAATGCTCGGTTGCTCCAGACGCTGCAGATTGCACAGCAGAGAATACTGGGCAACGTTGATCCCGAAGCCGTCGAGAGCGCCGTCGTAATGCCTGCTGACGCCACGCGCGGCGCGACGCAGGTTGATGCACAAACACTGAGAAGGAAGCATGGTGCGTGTATATACCCGCGACTGTGTTAAATCAAGTTACAGATTGATTTTGACCGGAACATTTGTGGCGGCTGGAATATCGCTATCGCGAGCAGGCTCACTCCACAGGGAACGCATTCCAATTGTAGGAGTGAGCCTGCTCGCGAAGAGGCCGGCATCATCAACGCGAATCTTTCAGACGAGGACCAGCCCAACCAACACCCCCATCTCCAGCAACTCCAGCAACGCCCCCGCCGTATCCCCGGTCGTCCCGCCCAGCCGGCGCATCATCACCTGACGCAACCAGACAAACATGCCGACGCAAATCACCACCGCAACGATCCCGGCAAACCCGGCAATCAACGCGCAGCCCAGCGCGCTCATCCCCAGCACCCACCAGCCAGCCCGGCGCGGCAGATGATCGGCCAACGCCTGCCCCAAGCCACCGGCACGCACATACGGCGTGGTCAGAACCAAGCCCAACAACGCTGCCCGGCCCAGCACCGGCACGATGATCAACACCAGCCCCTGCCCCTGCTCGATCAGCGCCAGCAACGCGGCGAACTTGAGCAGCAACACCAGCACCAGCGTCACCACCGCAATCGGCCCGCTGCGCGGGTCTTTCATGATCGTCAGCGTGCGCTCGCGATCACCGAAACCGCCGAGCCAGGCATCGGCACTGTCGGCCAGACCATCGAGGTGCAGCGCGCCGCTGAGCAGCACCCACACTGTCAACAACAGTGCCGCATGCAAGAACAACGGTGCGCCGGCCAGCAGCCCATTCAAACCCCAGAGGATCAGGCCAAACAGCAAACCCACCAACGGATAGAACAGCAATGACCGGCCGAGCTGTTCCGGCTCGGGCATGCCCGGCAGTCGAATCGGCAGACTGCTCAGAAACTGCAAGGCGATCCACAGCGGCAACATGTCAGTGACCTTCCCTTGAGCGCGCCGTCGGCCGCGACGGTGAGCGCAAACAACGATCCGTGGCCAACCTCGACATTCAGCAGTTGCTCACGGGGTAAACCGCGCGCCCGCGCCAGCAACAAGCGCATCACGCCGCCATGACTGACCAGCAGAACCCGCTCGCCTGCGTACGCGACGTACAACCGTTCAATAGCCGCCAGCACCCGCGCGGAAAAATCGCTGACCGCCTCTCCATCCGGTGGCGTAAATGCATATGGATCGGCCCAGAACAGTCCCAACCCCTCGGCGTCAGTTTCCATCAGCGCGGCTGCGCTCTGCCCTTCCCAGGCACCGAAATGCAGTTCCTGCAAATCCTTGTCCAGATGCACGCTGAGGTCCAGTCGTTCGCCCAGCTCGGCGGCGAAGCGCGCGCAACGCTGCAACGGCGAGCTGACAATCCGGTCCCATGGTCCGCCCGCGACCACCGCCGCGCGCATTTGCGCCCAGCCCTGCTCGGTCAGCGCATCATCAAGACTGCCGCGCAGGCCGCCGCCCAGCTCGGTCTCGCCGTGACGCAGCAGATGCAGATGCAAGGTCATGCCGGACAATCCGCCACCGCCGCCTCGGCGAACGTCGCCATTTGCCCGTGCAGGTCGCAGGCCAGGCGCAACAGCGGCACCGCCAGCGCCGCGCCACTGCCCTCGCCCAGGCGCAGACCGAGTTCCAGCAATGGCTCGGCCTGCAGCGTTTCGAGCACATGGCGATGGCCCGGCTCTGCACCACGGTGGCCGAACAGCAGCCACTCGCGGCAGGCCGGGTTCAGGCGCACCGCGACCAGCGCCGCGACCGTGCAGATAAACCCGTCCACCAGCACCGCAACGCCCTCCTGGGCCGCCGCCAGATAAGCGCCAACCAATGCGGCGATTTCAAAACCGCCGAGGTTGAACAGCGTTTGCAACGCATCGCCGCGCTGTGCCGCGTGCAATGCCAGGGCCCGCTCAATCACCTGCGCCTTATGGCTGACCCCCTCGGCATTCAGCCCGGTGCCGGGACCGGTGAGGTGCGCCACCGGGCAATCGAGCAAGGCGCAGGCCAGGGCGCTGGCCGCCGTGGTATTGCCGATGCCCATTTCGCCGCCGATGAACAACTGCGCGCCTGCCGCTTTTGCACGCAGCAGGCTTTCACGCCCGGCCTGCAAGGCCAACTCGCCTTGGGCCTGGGTCATTGCTGCGCCGTGAACGAAGTTCGCCGTGCCCGCGCCGATGTTCACATGCCGCACGCCGGGCAGATTCAGCGCCGGATTCACTGTGCCCAGATCGACCACTTCCAGCTGCGCGCCGAGCTGTCGCGCCAGGACGCTGATCGCCGCGCCGCCGCTGACAAAGTTGAGCAGCATCTGCCCGGTGACTTCCTGCGGGAACGCCGAAACGCCCTCAGCGACGACGCCGTGATCGCCGGCAAAAATCGCGATCCAGATCTGCTCCAGCGTCGGTTTGACCTGCCCTTGCAGGCCGGCCAGTTGCACCGCGACCGTTTCCAGCCGACCGAGCGAGCCGGCCGGTTTGGTCAGTTGCCGTTGCCGCGCCGCCGCTTGTTCAACGGCGTTGTTGTCGACCGATTGGCACGGGTTGAGCCACCAGGCTTGAGTCATAACGCAGGTCCTTTCAGAGTCAGGGGCAGGCCGGCAACGGTCAGGACAACACGCTGACAACGCTCGGCCAGAGCTTGATGCAGCCAACCGGCTTCATCGACGTAGCGGCGAGTCAATTCGCCCAGCGGCACGACACCCATACCGGTCTCGTTGCTGACAAAAATGATTTCGCCCGGCAGCGAGGCCAGGCAATCGAGCAGCGCCTCACGCTCGGCGACAAGTCGTTCGGCGTCGTCGAGCATCAGCAGATTGGTCAGCCACAAGGTCAGGCAATCGACCAGCAGGCAACGCTCGGCGCTGGCGGATTCGCGCAGCACCCGGGCCAGTTCCAGCGGCTCTTCGATGAGCGCCCATTCAGCCGGACGGCGGGCGCGATGGTGAGCGACGCGGGCGTTCATCTCGCCATCGAGCGCTTGGCTGGTGGCGATGTAGGTCACGGCCAGCTGGCTGTCGCTGGCGAGTTTTTCCGCCAGCCGGCTTTTGCCGGAGCGGGCGCCGCCGAGGATCAGTTGGAGCATGGGGTTCTCTCAAAACAGGTGGTGAAACAACCGGCGCCTTCGCGAGCAGGCTCGCTCCCACAGGAGAATTCGATCAACTGTGGGAGCGAGCCTGCTCGCGAAGAGGCCAGCCCGACCAATCAAATATCGCAGAGCTCACGCAACAGCCCGGTATCCAGATGCCGCTCCACCAGATCCGCCAGTCGCTCGATATCGCGCTCGCGCAGGCCGTGGTAATCCACCGTCTGCACATCGCTCAACCCGGCCCAGCGCAGCATCGCCACACTCGCCTCGGGCGATTCGAACAAGCCATGCAGATAGGTGCCGAACACCTGGCCGTCAGCACTCTGCGCGCCGTCGCAACGACCGTCATCAAGCAACACTGCTGCGTTCTCCAGCGCCGGCCCGCGGGTGACGCCGGCATGGATTTCATAGCCACTGACTTGCGCATCTTCCAGCGCCAGCCGCCCGCGCACGTTGCGCAATTGCTTCTCGGCTTCTAGCGTCGTTTCAAACGCGAGCAGCCCCAGTCCGGCGCTGGAACCCGGCGCGCCTTCCAGCCCCAACGGGTCGTGGACCTGCTCGCCGAGCATCTGCAGGCCGCCGCAAATGCCCAGCACTTTGCCGCCGTAGCGCAGATGCCGGTGGATCGCCACGTCCCAGCCGTTGGCGCGCAGATACGCAAGGTCACTGCGCACGCTTTTCGAGCCTGGCAGGATGATCAGGTCCGCAGGCGGAATCGCCTGTCCCGGTCCGACAAATTGCAAGTCGACCTGCGGATGCAGACGCAGCGGATCGAAATCGGTGTGGTTGCTGATGCGCGGCAGCACCGGCACCACCACTTTCAGTACGTGCTCAGCCTTGTCGGTCTGGCGCTGGTCGAGGCCGTCCTCGGCCTCAAGGTGCAAATCCATCACGTAGGGCAACACGCCGACCACTGGCTTGCCGGTGCGCTGTTCGAGCCAGTCGAGGCCCGGTTGCAACAAAGCGATGTCACCGCGGAAACGGTTGATGATAAAACCTTTGACCCGCGCCTGTTCGCTCGGTGACAGCAACTCCAAAGTACCGACCAGATGAGCGAAAACCCCGCCACGATTGATGTCGGCGATCAGCAGCACCGGGCAATCCACCGCTTCGGCAAAACCCATGTTGGCGATGTCGCCGGCACGCAGATTGATCTCGGCCGGTGAGCCGGCGCCCTCGACCATCACCAGTGGATAGGCGGCGCTGAGGCGTTCGTGCGAGGCCAGCACCGCTTGCATGGCGATGGCTTTGTAGTCGTGATAGGCGACGGCGTTCATCGTCGTTACCGCGCGGCCGTGAATGATCACTTGCGCGCCGGTGTCGCTGTTGGGCTTGAGCAACACCGGGTTCATGTCGGTGTGCGGTTCGAGATACGCGGCTTGCGCCTGCACCGCTTGCGCACGGCCGATCTCGCCGCCGTCCGCGGTCACGGCACTGTTGAGCGCCATGTTCTGCGGCTTGAACGGCACCACCGCGACGCCCTGACGGGTCGCCCAGCGACAGAGCGCCGTCACCAGCGTGCTTTTACCGGCATCCGACGTGGTGCCCTGCACCATCAGCGTGGTCATGGGTGTTCCTTGCGGTAGGCGTCGAAGGCTTGTGCCAGTCGCAGCTCATCGGCGGCATCGCCGGGCAGACCGAAACGCAGGCTGCTGTTGTGGGCGAACAGGCGCAGGAGGATGCCGCGCCGGGCCATGAAGTCGTGCAGCGTTTCGGTGTGCTCGGTAATCAGCCACTGAAACAGCGCGCAGCCACCCTGCGGCTTGAAGCCGTAGCGTTCGAGCAGCGCCGCCAGCCGTTCGCTGGCTTCATCGCTGCGAATCCGTTGGCGCGTGTGATTTTCGGTGTCTTGCAGACACGCCTGACCGAGCACCCGCGTCGGCCCGCTGACCGCCCAGGGTCCGACCTGCTCGGCGAGCAATCTGAGCAACTTGCGCTCAGCCAGCACGAAGCCCAAACGCACCCCGGCCAGACCGAAAAACTTGCCGAACGAGCGCAACACGATCAGGCCGATGAGATGGCTATGCGCGGCCAGGCTCAAGTGCGGCGTGTTGTCCATGAACGCTTCGTCGACCACCAGCCAGCCGCCGCGCTGGGCCAGCCGCGCGTGCCAGTCGAGCAGGCGCGCCGGGGTCAGGCTGAGGCCGGTCGGATTGTTAGGGTTGACCACCACCAGTACGTCGAGGCTGTCGAGAAAGAACTCGACTTCCTGCTCCAGCACTTCCCGGACGATATAGCCACTGCGTCGCCACGCCTCGGCGTGCTCGGCATAGCACGGGGACAACACGCCGACCTTGCCGGCACGGCGCAAGCGCGGCAACAACTGGATGGCCATCTGCGAACCGGCCACCGGCAGCACTTGCGCGGCGCCGTAGTAATCGCACGCCGCCTGCTCCAGGCCATCGTCGGTTTCCGGCAAGCGCGCCCAGGCCCGCACGGGGATCTCCGGGATCGGAAAAGGCCATGGCGCCAGACCGCTGGACAGGTCCAGCCAGTCGGCTTCGGCAATGCCGTAATCGTCTGCAGCCTTGCGCAGCCGGCCACCGTGCTCAAGCATAGAATTCAGCCCCCACGCAAAGAATCAGCAGCCATAACCATACCCCGCGCTGGACCAATTGCCAGCCGCGCTCGATGGAATCGGCGTCGGCAGGGGCGCCTTCGCCGAGCTGCGGGCGCTCGTGCAGTTCGCCGTGGTAAATCGCCGGCCCGCCCAGCTCGACGCCGAGTGCGCCAGCGCCAGCCGCCATCACCGGGCCGGCGTTGGGGCTGTCCCATTGTGGCGCCTGTGTACGCCAGCACTTGAGCGCGAGGCGGGTTTTGCCGAGCAGCGCGTAGGTCAGCGCCACCAACCGCGCAGGAATGTAGTTCAACACGTCGTCGATCTTCGCCGCCGCCCAGCCGAAGCGCTCGAAGCGTTCGTTGCGATAGCCCCACATCGCGTCCAGCGTGTTGCTCAAGCGATAGAGCACCACGCCCGGCGCCCCGGCGACGACAAACCAGAACAGCGCAGCAAATACCGCGTCGCTACCATTTTCCAGCACCGATTCAGTGGCGGCGCGGGCCACGGCGTTGCTGTCAAGTTCGTCGGTCTGGCGACTGACCAGATAGCCGACGCGAGTGCGCGCTTCGGTCAGATCATCAGCGCGCAACGCCGCTGCCACCGGCGCGACATGTTCGCCGAGGCTGCGCATGCCGAGGGCGCAATACAGCGCAAGAATTTCGACAATCCAGCCGACATAAGGCGCCCAGGAAAACGCCGTGGCGAGCAACGTCAGCGGCAGCACCGCGATCACCCACGCGGTCACGCCATGGCTGCGCCAGCCGCGACCACCGGCGTTGAAACGTTGCTCGATGCGCCCGGCAAAATTGCCGAAGGCCACCAGCGGATGCCAGCGTTTCGGTTCACCAAGCAGCGCATCCAGCGCCACCGCGGCGACACTCAACAACGCCACACTCATTGACCCACTCCCCAATAATTTTCGTACAGCAACTCGTTCAGCGGTCGCGCCTGCGCCCAGCCTTCAAGGACCAGCATCGGCGCCGGGTAAAATTCCTTGACCGGGCCCAGGCACAGCACGGCCAGCGGCTTGGCACCCGCGGGCAAGTGCAGCAGATCGGCCAGCGCCTGCGGCTCGAACAGCGATACCCAGCCCATGCCCAATCCTTCGGCACGAGCCGCCAGCCACAGATTCTGGATCGCGCAGGACAGCGAAGCCATGTCCATTTCCGGCAGCGTGCGCCGGCCGAAGATGTGCTTTTCGCGATCGTCCATCAGTGCCGCGACCAGCACTTCGGCACAGTCGTTGATGCCCTCGACCTTGAGCTTCATGAACTCGTCGCTGCGCTCGCCGAGGGCTTCGGCGGTGCGCACGCGTTCTGCTTCCACCAATTGCTGGATCTGCCCGCGCAGGGTTCGGTCGCTGATGCGGATGAAGCGCCAGGGCTGCATCAGGCCGACGCTTGGCGCCTGATGGGCGGCTTCGAGCAAACGCAGCAGCAGTAGCGGTTCAACGGTGCCGCCGCTGAAGTGGCGCATGTCGCGGCGTTCGGCGATGGCTTTGTAAACCGCTTGGCGCTCGGCTTCGGAGAATGCGTTGTCGGTCATGGCCCCATCGCTGGCAAGCCAGCTCCCACAGTGGACGGTGCAATACCTGACGAAACGTAATCCCCTGTGGGAGCTGGCTTGCCAGCGATGGCGGTCTCAAGACCCGGCGCAAACAGCGCAGCGACAGCCGCAGGATTCGACGGAAAATAAAAGTGCACATAAGAAGCCGTCATCCGCCCTTGCCGGTAGACCGCCTCAGCCCCGCGCCCGCCATTGGGGCTCAATCCACGGGCAATCGGCGTCAGCTCGGTTGTCGTCAGGGAGTGATGGTAAGTGTGGCCGCGCAGCGAGCCTTCCGGCAGATCAACCGCCTGCAATGCCAACGCCGCCAGACGCTTTTGCATTACCGCGTCGCCCTGCAACAACCCGACCAGTTCAGCGCGGGTGCCTTCGACATCGGTCAACGAATCGAGCAGATACAGCATGCCACCGCATTCGGCCAGCAACGGCTTGCCTGCCGCATGGTGCGCGCGGATCGCCTCGATCATTGCAGTGTTCTGTGCCAGCGCAACATGGTGCAGCTCGGGGTAACCGCCCGGCAGATAAAGGCTGTCCGCCCCGGGCAATTGCGTGTCGCGGATCGGCGAGAAGAAGCTCAACTCTGCGCCCATCGCCCGCAACAGATCGAGGCTTGCACCATAGGTGAAAGCGAACGCTTCGTCGCGGGCAACGGCGATCCGCACGCCGTGCAACAGCGGCTCGGCAGCAATCACATCCGGCGCGGCGAACTCGACGGCCGGCGGCAAGGCGACTTCGCAACTGCTGGCCAATGCATCGGCGGCGGCGTCGAGGCGCAGGTCCAGATCATTCAGTTCGCTGGCCTGCACCAGGCCGAGATGGCGGCTCGGCAGCTCGATGCCGGTCTCGCGCGACAATGCGCCGTACCAGCGCAGGCCTTCAGTGAGGCTGCCTTCGAGCAATTGCGCATGACGCAAGGTGCCGACGCGGTTGGCCAGCACGCCGGCGAACGGCAGGTCCGGCTGATATTTCGCCAGGCCCAGCGCCAACGCACCGAACGTCTGCGCCATGGCGGTGCCGTCGATCACCCCGAGCACCGGCACGCCAAAGTGTCGCGCCAGGTCAGCGCTCGATGGCGTGCCGTCAAACAGGCCCATCACGCCTTCGATCAGAATCAGGTCCGCATCGGCGGCGGCTTCCCACAACAGGCGACGGCTTTCCTGCTCGCCGACCATCCACATGTCCAGTTGATAGACCGGCGCACCACTGGCGCGCTCGAGGATCATCGGGTCGAGAAAATCCGGGCCGCATTTGAACACGCGGACCTTGCGCCCCTGATTGCGATGCAAACGGGCGAGCGCGGCGGTGACGGTGGTCTTGCCCTGACCGGAGGCCGGCGCGGCGATCAGGACCGCCGGGCAGTGACGGGGCTGATTCAAAGTTCGACGCCTTTCTGCGCTTTGATCCCGGCCTGGAAAGCGTGCTTGAGCATGCCCATTTCCGTGACCGTATCGCCCATCTCGAGCATTTCCGGCTTGGCGCCGCGCCCGGTCACGACGACATGCTGCATCGGCGGCCGCGCCTGCAAATCGCTGAGCACCTGATCGAGATCCAGATAACCGTGCTTGAGGGCGATGTTCAGTTCATCGAGCACCACCAGCCCGATCGACGGATCGCGCAGCAGCTCGCGAGAAACTTCCCACGCCGCCGTGGCGGCGGCGATGTCGCGCTGGCGGTCCTGAGTTTCCCAGGTGAAGCCTTCGCCCATCACATGAAAGCGCACCTGCTCGGGGAAGCGGCGGAAGAACAGCTCCTCGCCGGTGCTGTTGCGGCCCTTGATGAACTGCACCACACCGCACTGCATGCCGTGGCCCATGGCGCGGGCGAGCATGCCGAAAGCCGAGCTGCTTTTGCCTTTGCCGTTGCCGGTCAGCACCAGCACCAGGCCGCACTCGTCGGGCGAATTGGCGATGCGTTCATCGATCACGGCTTTTTTGCGCTGCATGCGCGCCAGATGGCGTTCGTCGCGCTCGGGGGAATCGGTCATGGGGGAGCTCTCCGTTGAGACGGGTAAACGGCGGGCAGGCACAAGAATAGACGGCAAAAAGCCTGGCATCGCCCACCGTGATGCCGCTGGATGGATCAGGCCGGTCTCCGGGCTCATGAGCGGCGTTGGCCAGACTGCGCGCCTTCCCGCTGTTGAGCAGTGGCATTGAACGCAGTGTTCACTCATTTACCGTTGCGGGGGCAGCGCCGGGATCGTCGTGGCTTCGCGTGAAGACCACCCTCACCGGCTTCCCTGTTTCACTCTGTCGACGCAGGTCACAGAGCACCTGAAACAAGCGGCGAAGGTTAGAGGGTTGGGGGTGGAGCGTCAATTAAAGAGGCGGCCATCGGGCGAGAAACTGCCATCAATCAATTATCTGTTGGCAATCTTGTGCCAGACTGTGACAAGTGATATCAAAGAGCCATGCTTTTCTCGAAAAAGCACACCACAACAATAAGGACGATGACGATGCAAGGCATGATCATCAGCAACCCGCGCCTGGAATTCCTGCGCCCGGTGCTTGAACGCTGGTTTGACTGTATCGACCGCTACAACACCGTGCGCGGCGACGGCGACACGCCGTACTGGCATGACGAGAAAGCCAACCTCGGCCTGCTCTCCGCCGCCGCCTGGATGGCCGAACTGGTGACCTTGAACGACACCGTCACCCGTAAACAGAACGAAGACGGCGAGCGCAATGCCCGCGCCGATCTGTTTATCGCCGGCAGCGACGACCGCGCCTTCCTTCAGGCCACCCAGCGCTGGCCACGGGTGAACAACCTCAACCTGACCCAGGCTCTTGCCGACATCACTCAGGACGCCAAGCGCATCAGTTACGCCAGCGATCTCAAGCTCGGCTGCCTGTTCGTCGCCCCGCAAAAAGCCCAGCACAGCGCCAGCCCCGAAGAATTGCAGGACATGGTCGACGACCTGCAAAAGGAACACACCTGCGCCGTGGCCTGGTATTTCCCCTACGCCTACCGCAAATTGCACAGCGAAGCGGGCAACTATCACCCGGGCATCGCGGTACTGTTCAAGGAAGCCCGCGGCTGAGCAGTTGAACCATCGGGCTTGCGCCCTCCTCTATGGTTAGGAATGCATTCATAGGGAAGATCAGCAATGCGCAAGCCCCACCTCGTTTTCGTCATCGCCCTCGCCGGCGGGCTCAGCGCCTGCGGCGAAACCTCCAGCCTGCAAGTCTCCGACGGCACTGGCCCGTCGCCGAAACTGCCGGAACCGAACAAGACCCTGATCCCGACGGTGAACATCGCCCCGGCGATCGGCTGGCCGGAGGGGGCAAAACCGACGGCAGCGGCCGGCACTCAGGTCGCAGCATTTGCCGAAGGCCTCGATCACCCGCGCTGGCTGTATGTGCTGCCCAACGGTGATGTACTGGTGGCCGAAACCAATGCGCCACCGAAACCGGATGACAGCAAGGGCATTCGTGGCTGGGTGATGAAAAAGGTCATGGGCAAGGCTGGCGCCGGGGTACCGAGCCCGAACCGCATCACCTTGCTGCGCGATGCCGACAAGGACGGTGTGGCCGAGACCCGCACGGTGTTTCTGCAGAATCTCAATTCGCCGTTCGGCATGACCCTGGTCGGCAACGATCTGTACGTGGCCGATACCGATCGCCTGTTGCGCTTCAACTACGAGCCCGGTGCCACCGAAATCAAGACCCAGCCGATCAAGGTCGTCGATCTGCCGGGCGGCACGCTGAACCATCACTGGACCAAGAACGTGATCGCCAGCAAGGACGGCAGCAAGCTTTATGTCACCGTCGGTTCGAACAGCAACGTCGGCGAAAACGGCCTGGATCAGGAAGAAGGTCGCGCGGCAATCTGGGAAGTCGATCGGGCGACAGGCAATCACCGGATCTTCGCCTCGGGCATCCGCAACCCCAACGGCCTGGCCTGGGAGCCCACCAGTGGCGCGCTGTGGACGGCGGTCAACGAGCGTGACGAGATCGGCAGTGACCTGGTGCCGGACTACATCACCTCGGTCAAGGACGGCGGTTTCTATGGCTGGCCATTCAGCTATTACGGCCAGCATGTCGACGTGCGGGTCAAGCCGCAGAACCTCGATCTGGTGGCCAAGGCCATCGTCCCGGATTACGCAGTCGGCCCGCACACCGCCTCGCTGGGCCTGACCTTCGCCGAGGGCAACACGTTGCCTGCGCAATTCAAGGAAGGTGCGTTCATCGGCCAGCATGGCTCGTGGAACCGCAAACCGCACAGTGGCTATAAAGTGATTTTCGTGCCGTTCAGTGGCGGCAAACCCAGCGGCACGCCGGTGGATGTGCTGACCGGCTTCCTCGACAAGGACGAAAACGCGCTGGGCCGCCCGGTGGGCGTGGTGATCGACCCGCAAGGCGGGTTGCTGGTGGCGGATGATGTGGGCAACAAGGTGTGGCGCGTTTCGGCCACAAAATAATGTAAACGCGACGCAAAAAATGTGGGAGCGAGCCTGCTCGCGAAGGCGGACTGTCAGTCGAAAGTGCTTTGACTGAGGTACCGTATTCGCGAGCAGGCTCGCTCCCACATTGGGTTATGCGCTGCCCTTTTAAGGGTTATGCGCCAACTGCCCCGGCTGCAACACCCGCTTGGCGCTCAGATAAGCCTTCTGCCAATACGCTTTCGACAGGCTGTCGAGTTTAACCGTGCCGCCCGTTGCCGGTGCATGTACAAAGCGCCCTTCGCCGACATAAATGCCCGCGTGGCTGACCTGCGAGCCGCCATTGGTGGCGAAGAAAATCAGGTCACCGGTCTGCAAGCCTTCCTTGCCGACGTTCGGCGCCTGCATGACGATCATTTCGCGGGTCGAACGTGGCAGCGAGATTCCTGCCGCATCGCGGTAGACGAATCCGATCAGGCCGCTGCAATCAAACCCCGAATCTGGCGTGTTGCCGCCCCAGCGATAAGGCGTGCCGACCAGGCCGAGCGCGCGAAACAGCACGTCTTCAGCGACCGGTGAAAAAGTCTGGGAGGGACCGAACACAATCGGCGCACGAACCACGGGGGCTGGCGGCGGTGTACGACTGGCGCAGGCGCTGAGCAGCGCGGCGCAAAGAATCAAGGTGAGGCGGGCCGACATCGTCATAAGCAGAACATCCTGATCAGGCTGCGGCTTTCTCTGCCGAATGGACAGAAACAAAACCGCCTGCGTCTCTACGCAGGCGGTTTGCCATCAATATGATTCAGGATTCTAGCGGCTACGCGCCAAACTTCAAGTAAGACTTTAACTTCACCTTGTAAAGTTTGTGTCTACTCCGTTTGCCGGCAGCCTGAGTGTCGCCACGAACGCAGCGACAACAGGGCAATTACTTGCGCGCGGTGACCACGGTCGGAGCGTTCGCCAAGGCGCGTTTCGCTTCGATGAAGGTCTTGCTCCAGTAGCTGTCACCCAGGCTGTCGATGCGAACACCACCGCTGCGACGACTGCTGGAGTGGATGAACTGGTTGTCGCCCAGGTAGATCCCGGCGTGACTGACCCGGCCGCGACGGCCATTGGTGGCGAAGAACAGCAGATCGCCCGGCTCAAGGTTGCTGCGCGCGACCAGCGGCGCATCGACGTTGATCATTTCGCGGGTGGAGCGCGGCAGATTCATGCCGGCTTCTTCGCGGAACAGGTAACCGATGAAACCGCTGCAATCGAAACCGGCTTCAGAGGTACCGCCGAAACGGTAACGGGTACCGATCAGGGACATGCCGCGTTCGAGAATGCTGTCGGCCAGAACAGGAAGCTGATAAGGCTTCTTGCCGTTGAATTCATTGAGTTCTTTTTCGGTGTCCAGCTCTTCCTGATAAATGACGGAAGACTGGGCCGTGGCGGAATTTTTAACCTGTTGAGGCTGCTCTTGAACTGGAGAATGAGCAGCGCAACCGTACAACAGGGTGACGAGTGCGAGAGGCACGAGGGGTGCGAAGCGCTTTAGCATGGGCACGACCGTGGCTGATAGTTGTAAAGAAGCCGAGACTATGCCCGCTATCGTCCTCATTTGCAAATTCAATCGAACTTTATGTGACTTGGCGGTTTCGCGTTTACATCTAAGCGCTTAAGCCCATTTGACCCGATACGCGGCCTGCAACCCGTGCAGGAATGCGGATTTTCTGGCGCCTGAAAGATGCCGCCCTGCCCTTGAAGCCCGCCGTGCAACAGGCCCGGCTTACCAGCCCAAGGTTTCTTTAAGGAACGGAATGGTCAGCTTGCGCTGGGCCTGCAACGAGGCCTGATCGAGCTGTTCGAGCAGATCGAACAACGCGCTCATGCTGCGCGTGCCGCGGGTCAGAATGAAGTGCCCGACCTCATCGGTCAGGTGCAGACCACGACGCGATGCGCGTAATTGCAGCGCACGCAATTTATCTTCGTCGGAAAGCGGGCGCATCTGGAAGATCAGCGCCAGGGTCAGACGCGATTTCAGGTCGGCCAGTTTCACCGGCAATTCGCGCGGCGACGTCGACGCGGCGATCAGCAGACGCCGACCGCTGTCGCGCAGACGATTGAACAGGTGAAACATTGCCTCTTCCCAGTCCGCCTTGCCGGCAATGACCTGCAAGTCGTCGAGACAGACCAGCTCGTACTGTTCGAGGTTATCGAGGATTTCGACGCCGCGGTCCATCAACTCGGCCAGCGGCAGGTACACCGCCGGTTCGCCCATCTGCTCGAAACGCAGGCACGCGGCCTGCAACAGATGGGTACGCCCTACGCCGTGTTTGCCCCACAGGTAGATCAGGCTCTCTGTCCAGCCGGCGTCGGCTTCGCACAGACGCTCGACATAGCCGAGTGCAGCGGCATTGGCGCCTGGGTAGTAGTTGATGAAGGTGGCGTCGTCACGCAGACGCACACCTAGGGGCAGCTGAATCGGTTTCATGCTGACTGAACGGTTACCAAGGAACCGTTAGTGGCCTCTGTGTAAAGTTGGCGAAGTTTATACCCGTGACGCTGAGCGCACAATGCGACAGAGTCCAAGCAAAATCAAAGGTTTGCGTTAACGCCTTGGTTTCCTGACAGATTCTTTGGCGCCGACGCCTGTGGAAAACGCGGCAACCCGGCGGTTCGCCGGGCCGCCCTTCGCCCCTACAACTCCGGCTCGTCTACACCACTATAGATGTCGGAATCCTTGTACAGATCGTGCACATGGCGCACCAGGACCATGATCACTGCGGCCACCGGCAGCGCCAGCAACACCCCGGTAAAACCGAACAGCTCGCCACCGGCGAGAATGGCGAAAATCACCGCCACCGGATGCAGGCCGATGCGGTCGCCCACCAAAAGCGGTGTCAGCACCATGCCTTCCAGCGCCTGCCCGACCATGAACACCGCGACGATGCCGACCATCGGGTACAGATCGCCGCCGAACTGGAACAACCCGGCGATCAGCGCCGCGCCGATACCGATCACAAAGCCCATATAAGGCACGATTGCCGCCAGACCTGCGATCAAGCCGATCAACAGGCCCAGCTCGAGACCGACGATCATCAGCCCCGCCGCATAGATCACGCCCAGCGCCAGCATCACCAGCAACTGACCGCGCACGAATGCGCCGAGCACTTCATGGCATTCGCCGGCCAGCGCCACCACGCGCTCTTCGCGATCACGCGGCAGCAGGCTGCGGATCTTGGCCATCATCACATCCCAATCGCGCAGCAAGTAAAAGCTCACCACTGGAATCAGCACCAGATTCGCCAGCCAGCCAATCAGCGCCAGACTCGACGCTGTCGCCTGACTCAGCACCACGCCGACGATGTCGGTGGTCTGGCCCATGTGCTCACTGATCGCCGCTTTGACCTTGTCGAACTTCCAGAAACCATCCGACAGCCCCAGCTTCGCCTGCGCCCATGGCACCGCGGTGTGCTGCAGCCAGTCGAGCATCTGCGGCGCCAGTTCGTACAGACGCAGCAACTGCTTGGCGAGCATCGGCACCAGCACCAACAGCAATGCAGTGACGATCAGAGTGAACAAGGCGAACACCGAGATCACTCCCCAGGTGCGCGACAGGCCGGCCCGCTCCAGCCGATCCACCAGCGGATCGAACAGATAAGCCAGCAACAGCGCGACCAGGAATGGCGTGAGGATCGGGTGCAGCAACCAGACAAACGCGCAAAGCAGGACTACCCCACCGAGCCAGAACCAACGCCGCGTATCGGCCATTTACCACTCCTGCTTCTATATAAAGAAAGATTTACCAACGAAAGCGTAACGACGGCGCCGCCGCTACCGGGGTGGGCGCTGCCACCGGTGCAGCACCGGCCTCCACAGCTTGCGGCGCGGCCACCGGAGCCGGCGCCTCTGGCGGCAACTCCTGCAACTTCGCCAATGAAAGTTGCGCACGCAACTGCTCGGCACTGCCGTTGACCCGATAGACGATACGATCGCCATCGACAGTCTGCAGACGCACGCCGAACGGTTCGAGTAACCGCAACAGTGCCGCGTAATGCTCCAGATTCATGCCCTGTACTTCGAGGGTCTGCTGCCCGGAAGCGCCGGGTTTGACTACAAAGCGCGGCGCCAGGCGCTCGGCCACGGCCAGCATCACCGCATCGGCCACGGCAGCTTGATCTGCGCCCTGCACACTGCCGGCTTCTTTCTGATCGCCCAGCCACAGGCGCCATTTGGCCTGCCACTGCCCGCCTTCTTCACGGGCATGCACGGCCAGCAAGGCGTCGGCATTGTAGCGTTCGGATGCGCTGCGCAACGGCGCGGCATCGGCGCCCTCGAGCGTCGGCGCGGTGGCGACCAACTGCTCGCTCAGGTCGGCCAGCGGCAGACGCAGGGGCAAGCCACGATGTTGCGCCGCCGCACGCAGTGGCGTCGCCGCAGCCTGACCGTCGCCGACCAGACTCGAGCCCTCGGTCGAATCGTTCAGCCACCAACCGAGAATCGACGGCCGATTGGCGCCCCACAGCGACAAGCCGGCGCGACGCAGCGCCTGTTCGCTGGTTGCCGGATCGAAATCGACCTTCAGCACTTCCGGCGGCCCGGCATCGAAACCGAATTGGCTGATGATCTGCTGCGGGTCTTTGCGAATCGCCGCCAGGCCTGGGTTTTGCGGGGCTTTCGGGTCGCCGGTCAGGCGCAGCACCAGCGTGTCGAGCGCCGCCTGCGTGGCGCGATCGCGCTCTTCCGGCGCCTGGCCGGTCACCGGCTGGCGCACTTGATAAAGGCCTTTGAGATTTTCGGCGTGACTCGCCAGGCTGAGCAGCGACAGATAGCCTACCAACAATAATTTAGCAAAACGCATGGAGAATTCCCGTCGACAGGAGCGGCTGGAACAGGCCGCGTGAACCGTTTGAGCAAGGCTGTGACCCTTGGCCTGCGCAAAACATTCACACGGCGGCGGTAAGTTTTTGCACAGTGATAACGATAGACGGTTAATGGCCACACCTTATACAGACGTTCAGGGCGCCGGATTGTAAAAAATTTCCGCGGATATGCCCCTGCCCGTCGGTGCGAGGATGGCCGCTGCCCCTCAAGCCTGATAAAATCGCGCGCCTTCGCAGACCGGCAACAGCCGGGCACCCCGAAACTCGCGTGAGGCCACCGCCACCCCGATTTCGATGTTCCCGCTGAACTCGGTCGTTACCCCCTGAATCCCCTCCCCTAAAGGCCTGGATCATGAGCAAGCAACCCTCCCTGAGCTACAAGGACGCCGGTGTAGACATCGACGCCGGTGAAGCATTGGTCGAACGCATCAAGAGCGTCGCCAAGCGCACTGCGCGCCCGGAAGTCATGGGCGGCCTGGGCGGTTTCGGCGCCCTCTGCGAAATCCCGGCCGGCTACAAGCAGCCGGTGCTGGTGTCCGGCACCGACGGCGTCGGCACCAAGCTGCGTCTGGCGCTGAACCTGAACAAGCACGACAGCATCGGCATCGACCTGGTCGCCATGTGCGTCAACGATCTGGTGGTGTGCGGTGCCGAGCCGCTGTTCTTCCTCGACTACTACGCCACCGGCAAACTCAACGTCGACACCGCCGCCCAGGTGGTGACCGGTATCGGCGCCGGCTGTGAACTGTCCGGTTGCTCGCTGGTGGGCGGCGAAACCGCTGAAATGCCGGGCATGTACGAAGGCGAAGACTACGACCTGGCCGGTTTCTGCGTCGGCGTCGTGGAAAAAGCCGAAATCATCGACGGCTCGAAAGTCGCCACCGGTGACGCGCTGATCGCCCTGCCGTCGTCCGGCCCGCACTCCAATGGCTACTCGCTGATCCGCAAGATCATCGAAGTCTCCGGCGCCGACATCGAAAACATCCAGCTCGACGGCAAACCGCTGACCGACCTGCTGATGGCCCCGACCCGCATCTACGTCAAGCCGCTGCTCAAGCTGATCAAGGACACCGGCGCGGTCAAGGCCATGGCCCACATCACCGGTGGTGGCCTGCTCGACAACATCCCGCGCGTGCTGCCAAAAGGCGCTCAGGCCGTGGTTGACGTCGCTAGCTGGACCCGCCCGGCAGTGTTCGACTGGCTGCAAGAAAAAGGCAACGTTGACGAAACCGAGATGCACCGCGTGCTGAACTGCGGCGTCGGCATGGTCATCTGTGTGGCTCAGGAGCACGTTGAAGTGGCCCTGAACACCCTGCGTGACGCGGGCGAGCAGCCTTGGGTCATCGGTCAGATCGCGGCGGCTGCCGAAGGCGCTGCCCAGGTCGATCTGCAGAACCTTAAGGCTCATTGATGTCCGCACCCTGTGATGTCGTGGTGCTGTTGTCCGGCACCGGCAGTAACTTGCAGGCCTTGATCGACAGCACGCGGACCGGCGACAGCCCGGTCCGCATCGCTGCAGTGATTTCCAATCGCGCCGACGCCTACGGCCTGCAGCGCGCCAGTGATGCGGGTATCGCCACCCGCTCGCTGGATCACAAGGCATTCGAGGGCCGTGAGGCCTTCGATGCTGCACTGATCGAACTGATCGACGAATTCCAACCGAAACTCGTGGTACTGGCCGGTTTCATGCGCATTCTCAGCGCGGATTTCGTCCGGCATTACCAGGGTCGCCTGCTCAATATTCATCCGTCGTTGCTGCCCAAATACAAAGGGTTACACACTCATCAGCGCGCGCTGGAGGCCGGCGACACGGAACACGGCTGCTCAGTGCACTTTGTCACTGAGGAACTCGATGGCGGACCACTGGTCGTACAGGCAGTATTACCGGTAGAGTTGCACGACACGCCGCAGAGTCTGGCGCAGCGCGTTCACGTTCAGGAACACCGGATTTACCCGATGGCGGTACGCTGGTTTGCCGAAGGCAGACTGGCACTCGGGGAGCACGGTGCCTTGCTGGACGGGCAGTTACTCGCCGCCAGCGGCCACTTGATTCGAATCTAGGAGATATTATGCGTCGCGCCCTGCTCTTCGCTTGCGCTCTGCTCGCCCTGCCCTTCGCGCAGGCAGCGGACCTTCAACCGTTCTCCGCCAGCTACACCGCCGACTGGAAGCAGCTGCCCATGAGCGGCACCGCCGAGCGCAGCCTGGCCAAGGAAGCCAACGGCGTCTGGAAACTCAGCTTCAAGGCGTCGATGATGATCGCCAGCCTGACTGAAGAAAGCACCCTGACGCTGGACAAGGACACTCTGCTGCCACAGTCCTACCACTTCGAACGCGGCGGTCTGGGCAAGGCCAAGAAGGCTGATCTGGATTTCGACTGGAACAACAAACTGGTCACCGGCACCGACCGTGGCGACGCGGTGAAGATCCCGCTGAACCGTGGCATGGTCGACAAGTCCACCTATCAACTGGCGCTGCAGCACGACGTCGCCGCCGGCAAGAAGACCATGAGCTATCAAGTGGTCGATGACGGCGAAGTCGATACCTATGACTTCCGCGTACTGGGCTCGGAAAAAGTCGAGACCAAGGCCGGCAAGATCGACGCGATCAAGGTCGAACGCGTGCGCGACCCGACACAAAGCAAGCGCATCACCGTGCTGTGGTTCGCCAAGGATTGGGATTACCTGCTGGTTCGCCTGCAACAGGTCGAGACCGACGGCAAGGAGTACAACATCATGCTCCAGGACGGTACGGTCAACGGCAAGGCTGTCAAAGGCAGCTGATTCGTTGCAGAAACCAAGAGCCCCGCGAAATGCGGGGCTTTTTATTGCCTGCTGGATTGAAGATTTGTGCCTGGCTTACCCCTCACCCCAGCCCTCTCCCTGTATGTACCGGACACATGGTGGACAGGTGTTCGGAGACATGGTGGACACTTTTTAATAGGCACATTGCTCATCATCAAGGAGATGACCTGTGTCCTGGCAAGAGGCATCCACCATGCAACTTCGTACAGAGTTTGTGCATTTGGCTCGGCAAGAAGGAGCGAATGTTCGGCAGCTTTGCCGTCGATTCAATATCAGCCCAAGTACTGCCTACAAATGGCTCAACAGGTTTGAAATATCAGGTGTAGAGGGGTTGCACGATCAGTCCCGTCGACCGAAAACATCACCGAAACGTTGTGCTGATGAGGTTGAGCAGCAGATTCTGACCATGAGTCAGCAATACGACGCCTGGGGTGCCCGCAAGCTCAAGCGCGTGCTGGAAGATGAAGGCGCTGTGATGCCCTCTGTCAGCACTGTGCATGCGGTTTTGCAGCGTCATTCGCGTGTTGATCCAAAGGCTACCGAGATCAAACCATTTATCCGCTTTGAGCACGAAGCGCCTAACGATCTATGGCAGATCGACTTCAAGGGACATTTCAGTCTGAGTCACGGACGCTGCCATCCATTCACAATACTGGACGACCACTCACGCTTTTCGCTGTGCATTGCCGCATGTGCCAATGAGCAGCGCCAAACTGTACAAGACCATCTAATCCGGACGTTTCGACGCTACGGTCTGCCGTTGCGCATGACGATGGACAACGGCTCGCCATGGGGCGATCAGACTGGCGTTTATACTGCGCTGGAAGTCTGGCTGATGAGCCAAGGCATTAAGGTCGGTCACTCCCGGCCTTATCATCCGCAGACTCAGGGAAAACTGGAGCGCTTCCACCGCAGCCTGAAAAATGAAGTCCTGCAAGGCCGGTTTTTCACCGATCTCGACGACGCACAACGGGCGTTTGATACCTGGCGCGACATCTACAACCAGAAACGCCCTCATCAGGCGCTGGGCATGGCGGTGCCGGCGGCTCGTTACAGTGGCAGCCCACGGGAATATCAGGAGCGACCGGCGGAACCGGAGTACAACGACGCAGATGTGGTCAGGAAGGTACAGGTGGGAGGCGAAATCTTCTGGAGGAATCGGGAATACAAGATCGGAAAGGCTTTTTTATGGCAGGTGCATAGCGATCAGGGAGACGACGGAGGACGGCATCCACGATGTCTACTGGAGTAGACATCGTATCGCCCGAATCGACTTGAACTTGCAGATCGTGACGGCAGGTAAGAAGATCTAAAACCGTCCACCATGTCTCCGAACATGTGTCCACCATGTCTCCGGTACATACACCCTCTCCCAGGGGGAGAGGGGACTGACCGCGTGAGATTGGAGAGCTGCGACGGCCTGATACTGCATTGGAGAATACACAATCGACTCGGTATTTCAGGTCGACGTACAGCAAAAGACACCTCGGTAGGCTCCCTCTCCCGGGGAGTGTATGTACCGGAGACATGGTGGACACATGTTCGGAGACATGGTGGACGGTTTTAGATCTTCTTACCTGCCGTCACGATCTGCAAGTTCAAGTCGATTCGGGCGATACGATGTCTACTCCAGTAGACATCGTGGATGCCGTCCTCCGTCGTCTCCCTGATCGCTATGCACCTGCCATAAAAAGCCTTTCCGATCTTGTATTCCCGATTCCTCCAGAAGATTTCGCCTCCCACCTGTACCTTCCTGACCACATCTGCGTCGTTGTACTCCGGTTCCGCCGGTCGCTCCTGATATTCCCGTGGGCTGCCACTGTAACGAGCCGCCGGCACCGCCATGCCCAGCGCCTGATGAGGGCGTTTCTGGTTGTAGATGTCGCGCCAGGTATCAAACGCCCGTTGTGCGTCGTCGAGATCGGTGAAAAACCGGCCTTGCAGGACTTCATTTTTCAGGCTGCGGTGGAAGCGCTCCAGTTTTCCCTGAGTCTGCGGATGATAAGGCCGGGAGTGACCGACCTTAATGCCTTGGCTCATCAGCCAGACTTCCAGCGCAGTATAAACGCCAGTCTGATCGCCCCATGGCGAGCCGTTGTCCATCGTCATGCGCAACGGCAGACCGTAGCGTCGAAACGTCCGGATTAGATGGTCTTGTACAGTTTGGCGCTGCTCATTGGCACATGCGGCAATGCACAGCGAAAAGCGTGAGTGGTCGTCCAGTATTGTGAATGGATGGCAGCGTCCGTGACTCAGACTGAAATGTCCCTTGAAGTCGATCTGCCATAGATCGTTAGGCGCTTCGTGCTCAAAGCGGATAAATGGTTTGATCTCGGTAGCCTTTGGATCAACACGCGAATGACGCTGCAAAACCGCATGCACAGTGCTGACAGAGGGCATCACAGCGCCTTCATCTTCCAGCACGCGCTTGAGCTTGCGGGCACCCCAGGCGTCGTATTGCTGACTCATGGTCAGAATCTGCTGCTCAACCTCATCAGCACAACGTTTCGGTGATGTTTTCGGTCGACGGGACTGATCGTGCAACCCCTCTACACCTGATATTTCAAACCTGTTGAGCCATTTGTAGGCAGTACTTGGGCTGATATTGAATCGACGGCAAAGCTGCCGAACATTCGCTCCTTCTTGCCGAGCCAAATGCACAAACTCTGTACGAAGTTGCATGGTGGATGCCTCTTGCCAGGACACAGGTCATCTCCTTGATGATGAGCAATGTGCCTATTAAAAAGTGTCCACCATGTCTCCGAACACCTGTCCACCATGTGTCCGGTACATACAGAGGGCTAGGGTGAGGGGCTTTTCGATATCACACACTCAAACCGAAAACCGCGCCACCATCCCGTTCAAATCCACCGCCAGACGCGACAACTCCTGACTCGCCGCACTGGTCTGATTGGCCCCCGCCGAGGTCTGCATCGCCAGATCGCGAATGTTCATCAGGTTACGGTCCACCTCCCGCGCCACCGCTGCCTGCTCCTCCGAAGCGCTGGCAATCACCAGATTACGTTCGTTGATCAAGGTAAACGCCGAAGCGATCTCCTCCAGCGCCACGCCGGCAGACTTGGCCAGTTCCAGCGTCGAACGGGCGCGCGTGTTGCTCTGCTGCATCGAGCTGACCGCCGAATCGGTGCCCTGCTGAATCCCGCCAATCATCTGTTCGATTTCCTGCGTCGACTGCTGGGTGCGATGGGCCAGGGCCCGCACTTCATCGGCGACTACAGCAAAGCCGCGCCCGGCATCACCAGCGCGCGCTGCTTCGATCGCGGCATTCAAGGCCAGTAGATTGGTCTGCTCGGCGATCGAACGAATCACATCGAGCACTTTACTGATGCCATGAATCTTCTGCGCGAGGTCTTCGACCTTGGCCGCGTTCTGGGTCACGTCGCCGGCCAGAAACTCGATGGATGTCACCGTTTGCTGCACCTGCTCGCGCCCCTGGCGGGCGATGCGGTCGGATTCACGCGACGCTTCGGACGTAGCCACGGCGTTGTTCGCCACCTCCTCCACCGCCGCGGTCATCTGGTTGACCGCCGTGGCCGCCTGCTCGATTTCCTGGCTTTGCTGATGCAAGCCGCGCGTGGCGTCTTCGGTGACGCTGCTCAGTTCTTCGGAAGCCGAGGCCAGTTGCGTGGATGACTCGGAGATGCGCCGGATCGTCTCGCGCAGGTTGAGCTGCATGCTCTTGAGTGCCTGCAACAGCCGCGCCGGTTCGTCTTTGCCGGCGATGTGAATATCGCCGGTCAAATCACCGCCGGCGACGACTTCAGCCACACCGAGCGACTGAGTCAATGGCACGACGATGCTGCGGGTCAACAGCCACGCCAGGCCAATGGTAATCAACGTGGTCAACGCAATCATCGCGGCAACCCAGACCCGTGAATGGTTGAACACCTGACGTGCCGCCTCGGTGGCCAGATTGGCATTGTGCTTGTTCAGATCGACCAGCTCGCGCAGGGTGACGGCGATCTCGTCGGCCAGCACGCTCATCTGCTCGTTGAGAATCGTTGAAGCCTCGGCTACCCGATTCTGCCCCGACAGCTGCACCACCTGTGCCTGGAGCTCAAGGTACTTGTGTTCAGCGACCTTGAACCGATCGAACAGCGCCCGCTCTTCAGGCAAGGCGAGAAGCCCCTCATAGCGTCGTTGCGTATCCGTCAGGCCATTGCGCAGCTCGTTGAGCTTGGCGACGTTCTGCTCAAGCGCTTTGGGGTCTCGATTGAGCAGCAGGCGCATGGTCAAGGCGCGCAGGCGCAGCATGTCCTGACTCATGTCCCCGACCGCCATCACGCTCGGCAGCCAGTTGTTGTCGACCTCATCGGACTGCGCGCGCATGTTCGACATCTGCAGCAGGGCGAACGCCCCAAGGGCGAAGACCATCAAGGCCAACAGACCAAACCCGACGCCGGCGCGCGGGGCAATATTGAAATTACGGATGTTCATGACACTGGCTCCTTCCAAAATCGCTGCATCAGCCTGCAGCGGGTTGCTTTAGAAGGTATCGGCATTGCCCTGAAATTGCGTAAGACCAAAAGGCGATAGGCAGACGAGCGGCTAGTTCGAAGCGCTGGGCTTAACGTTTCAGCGCTGATCAGCGCTTGTGATTGCACCGCGCGGCAATATCGCCAGGAAGTTATCCCGGGCAACCTTGCGAGCCACCGCCTCCGGCAGTGCATCCAGAAACGGTCGATAGCTGTGCATTTCCTCACCGAGCTTGTTGAACCGTCCTACCACGTCGGAGCCAAGCATGAAGCGATCAGGATACTTTTCCACCAGCGCCAGCCATTCCGCGCGAGGCTTGCCCTGCTCGTCCAGCAGGTATGGCGTGAGCATGCTCCACGACAGATCGATGAACAGATTCGGATAAGCCTCGAGCATGCGCGTCAGGGTCGGCAGCAGAAACGGCAGCTGCTTTTGATGCCGATGGATTTCCGCACTGGTGCCCGCATGCGCCCAGATGAAGCGGGTGTGCGGATGATTACGCAGCGGCTCCTCGACTTCCTGCAGGTACAGCGGATTTTTCTCACGCTTGGAGGTGATGTTGGAATGCAGCATCACTGGCAAATCATTTTCCGCGGCGAGGTGATAGATCTTGGTCATCGCTTCGTTGTTGGCTCGCGGGGTGTCGCCGGCGGTGAGTGCGGTCAGATCGTCGTGGCGGGTAAACACTTCGCCAATGCCCTGCCACAGCCCCGGATACAGGTCGAGCATGCGCTGGATGTGCGCGGCGGAGTTTTTGTCGTTGGGGTTGAAACCCGACAAGAACGGATGAAAGTACGGACGCTGTTCCGGCGACAGCTTTTGCACCGCATCGGCGATGATCACGTCGGTCGCGCTGTACCAATAGGCGTCGGCGTCATCACCGGCGTAATAACGCGGGCGCTTGGGTTCGTCCTCATGCCACTTCTTCGCCACGGGGATGCCGGAAATCATCACATGCTCAATGGAGTTTGCCTTCATGGCCGTCAGCAGTTTCGCCATGCCGGCGCTTTCCTGGAAAAAATCCACGTAATGCAGGTGCGCATCGCTGTAGGTGTATTCGCGGGCATGGGCAGTCCCGGCGAAAGCCAGAAGGCAGGCGACAATCAGACGAGACAAAAACACAAGTAATCTCCGGCAGGTGGGCTTAGCCTAGACCCCGCCCGACGGACAAGGGTTCAGCCCGCACGGAAAGCGGAACGCGTACCGGTGGGAATGTTCTATAACTGCAGGGTCTTGCCTGACCCAACGATTTTTCCTGCTGCCTGTGAGGTTCTCATGACTGTTACCGTCAATACCGTCTCCGCTGAAGGCTATCGTCACACCGTACAAATCGATGACCACGAACTGTTTGCCGACGTGCCGAAAACGGCGGGCGGCGAAGGTTCGGCGCCTGAGCCGCACGACTATTTCGATGCCGCGCTCGGCGCGTGCAAAGCGCTGACGCTGAAGATGTACGCGAAGAAGAAGGACATTCCGCTGACCGGCGTGGGCGTCGACGTCAAACGCGACAACAGCGAAGAGCAGAAAGGCAAATACGTCCTGCACGTCACCCTGACCCTCAAAGGCGTACTCACCGACGCGCAACGCGACGAACTGCTGCGGGTCGCCGACCGTTGCCCGATTCACAAACTGATGACCACCAGTGACGTGACGATCGAAACCCACACCCCGCAAGGCTTCGACAGCCAATAAACCTCCCATTGCCAGCGGCGGGTTATGCTTCTGGCATCGCCCGCTCAGCCTGGAATGCCCCCATGGATACGCAACCCCTGATCATCCGCCCGCGCGCCGAAGACGTCGAAGGCCAGCCGATCCTGCGCCCACTGCCGTCAGCCAAATGCCGCAGCGTCGGGCCTTTCGTGTTTTTCGACCACATGCTCGAGACGGTTTATCCGACCGGTAAAGGCATGGACATCCGACAGCACCCGCACATCGGTCTGTCGACCCTCACCTATCTGTTCGAAGGCCAACTGCAGCACAAGGACAGCCTCGGCTCGGATCAGGTGGTCAGCGCCGGCGATGTCAGCTGGATGACCGCCGGCAGTGCGATCGCCCATGTCGAGCGCACGCCTGCACCGTTGCTCGCCGAGACGTTTACCCTGCACGGCCTGCAAGTCTGGCTGGCCTCGCCCCGGGAACATGAGCAGGGACCGGGACACTACAGCCATCATCCGGCGGCGACCTTGCCGGTCAGCGATAACCTCGGCGTGCAGATCCGCATGATTGCCGGGTCAGGCTTTTGTCTCGAATCACCGGTACCGGTGCTTTCTCCGACGCTGTATGCCGAAGTGCGGATGCAGAGCGCGACCACGCTGCTGATTCCGACCGAGCATGCAGAACGTGCGGTGTATGTGTTGAGCGGCGATGCGCAGCTGAACGGCGAAGCCATTGAGCCTCACGCGCTGGTGGTGCTGCCGGCTGGGGAAGAGATGAGTCTGTTTTCCGAAAGTGATGTGCACGCGGTGGTATTCGGCGGCGCCGCGCTGGACGGGCCGCGGCGGATCAACTGGAATTTCGTGGCCAGTGACCCGACGGCGATCGACGAAGCGCGGCGCAAATGGGCGGCCGGGGATTGGCCGACGGTGCCGGGGGAAGTGGAGCGGATCGAGTTACCGCGTTGAACTCTTTGCCCTCACCCCAGCCCTCTCCCGGAGGGAGAGGGAGCCGATTGGGGGATATTGAAGAGGTACGCCGAAGTAAGAGATTCAGCTGAATCCATAATCGACACAACTCTTTCAGGTCGATGCATAGCGCCAGACACCTCCGTAAGTCCCCTCTCCCTCCGGGAGAGGGCTAGGTGAGGGGCCTTTGCTTTTTCGGCTTCAGCCCTTGAACACCTCATCCAGCAAATCATGCATCGACTTGAACGCGCGCTTCGCGGTCTTCTCGTCGTACATCATCTTGCCCGGCACGTTCGCATGCGGGTCGGTAAACGAGTGCACCGCGCCGCCGTAGCTGAGCAGCTGCCAATCCACACCGGCAGCGTTCATCTCGTCTTCAAACGCCGGCAATTGCTCTTTCGGCACCAGCGGATCGGACGCGCCGTGCAGCACCAGCACCGAGCCCTGGATGTTCTGCGCATCCGCCGGGTTCGGCGAGTCCAGCGTGCCGTGGAACGACACCGCCGCTTTCACTGGCGCGCCGGTGCGGGCCAGGTCCAGTGCACAGCAACCACCGAAGCAGAAACCGAACACCGCCAGTTTCGCGGTATCCACCGCCGCTTCACCCTGGCTTTGCAACTGCTCGAAAGCCACTTGCAGGCGTTTGCGCAGCAACGCGCGGTCGTCCTTGAGCGGCATCATTGCAGCGAGCGCTTCATCGGCGTTCTGCGGACGTACGGCCTGGCCGTAGACGTCAGCGATCAACACCACGTAACCCTTGGCCGCCACCGCTTTGGCGATGTCTTCGGCACCGGCGCTGACGCCCATCCAGTTCGGCGCCATCAACAAACCCGGCAGCGCACCTTTGTGCTCGGCATCGAAGGCCAAACGCCCTTCATAAGGCTGGCCGTCAATCTGGTAGACCACGGAACGTACAGTGACTTGGCTCATTTCTGACTCCTGATTCGTTAAACACCAGAATGAAAAAACCCGCCGAAGCGGGTTTTTCCTACAACGTGATCAAACCGACAGTTCAACCAGCAGCTTGTTCAGACGGCGCACATAAGCGGCCGGGTCTTTCAAGCTGTCGCCGGCAGCCAGCGCAGCCTGATCGAAGAGGATGTGCGACAGGTCGCCAAAACGCTCTTCGTTCTGCTCGCCATCGAGTTTCTCGATCAGCGGGTGGTTCGGGTTGAATTCGAAGATCGGCTTCGAATCCGGCACCTTCTGCCCGCTCGCTTCGAGGATCTGGCGCATTTGCAGACCCAGGTCATGATCGCCGATGGCCAGAATGGCCGGCGAATCGGTCAGACGATGCGATACGCGAACTTCCGCGACGGAATCGCCCAGCGCGGTTTTCAGACGCTCGACCAGACCTTCCTTGGATTTGGCGACTTCTTCTGCAGCCTTCTTGTCCTCTTCCGAGTCCAGGTTGCCCAGATCAAGGTCACCACGTGCCACGTCGACAAAAGTCTTGCCGTCGAACTCGCTCAGGTAGCTCATCAGCCATTCGTCGATGCGGTCGGTCAGCAGCAGCACTTCGATGCCTTTCTTGCGGAAGACTTCCAGGTGCGGGCTGTTCTTGACCTGCGCGTAGGTTTCGCCGGTGAGGTAGTAGATCTTGTCTTGACCTTCCTTGGCGCGGGCCAGGTAGTCGGCCAGACCGACGATCTGCTCGCCGTCGTCACCTTGAGTCGATGCGAAACGCAGCAGACCGGCGATTTTTTCTTTGTTGGCGAAATCTTCTGCCGGGCCTTCTTTCATGACCTGACCGAAGTTTTTCCAGAAGCCTTTGTATTGCTCAGGCTCGTTCTTCGCCAGTTTTTCCAGCATGTCGAGCACGCGCTTGGTCAGCGCGGTCTTCATCGAATCGATGATCGGGTCTTTCTGCAGGATTTCACGCGACACGTTCAGCGACAGGTCGTTGGAATCGACCACGCCTTTGATGAAGCGCAGGTACAGCGGCAGGAACGACTCGGCCTGATCCATCACAAACACACGCTGCACGTACAGCTTCAGGCCTTTCGGCGCTTCACGCTGGTACAGGTCGAACGGCGCGCGCGCCGGCACGTACAGCAGCGAGCTGTACTCGAGCTTGCCTTCAACCTTGTTGTGGCTCCACGACAACGGATTTTCAAAGTCGTGAGCGATGTGTTTGTAGAACTCCTGGTATTCCTCGTCTTTGACTTCAGTGCGCGGACGGGTCCACAGGGCGCTGGCGCGGTTGACGGTTTCCCATTCAACGGCTGGAGCCTCTTCGCCTTCGGCCGGAGTGACTTCCTTCGGCAGTTCGATCGGCAAAGCGATGTGGTCGGAGTACTTCTTGATGATGTTGCGCAGACGCCAGCCATCGGCGAACTCGTCTTCACCGGACTTCAGGTGCAGGACGATGCGGGTGCCACGCTCTGGCTTGTCGATGTTGGCGACTTCGAACTCGCCCTCGCCTTTCGACGACCAGTGCACGCCTTCGCTGGCAGCAGTGCCGGCGCGACGACTGTAGACATCAACCTTGTCGGCAACGATGAACGCGGAGTAGAAGCCCACGCCGAACTGGCCGATCAGGTGCGAATCCTTCTTCTGATCGCCGGACAGGTTTTTCATGAAATCGGCAGTGCCGGACTTGGCGATGGTCCCCAGGTGGGTGATCACATCGTCACGGTTCATGCCGATACCGTTGTCTTCGAGGGTGACGGTCTTGGCGTCCTTGTCGAAGCTCACACGGATTTTCAGATCAGCGCCGCCCTCAAGCAACTCTGGCTTGGCCAGCGCTTCGAAGCGCAGCTTGTCGACAGCGTCAGAGGCGTTCGAGATCAATTCGCGCAGGAAGATTTCCTTGTTCGAATACAGCGAATGGATCATGAGGTGCAGCAGCTGCTTTACCTCGGTCTGGAAGCCCAGGGTTTCCTTTTGAGTTTCCACACTCATGGTCATCAAACTCCAATCAGATGGCAGTGGCCGCGACCCGAATGGTCGGCGGCGGGTTGTCATCTGAGTTTGGGGCGCTGTTCAGGATTTCAAGGGTTCATCGATTTTGAAGTGCGCGCGAGCGGTGGCAATCGGTTCGGCCTCGGTGGTTTGCCAGGCAGTGATCGCCACATTGGCGACCCGACGTCCCTGACGGCAGACCTGACATTTGGCCCACGTATCGCGAAACTGCCCGGCGCGCAGGTAGTCGAGGGAAAAGTCGATGATCTTCGGCACGCCCGGGGCGCCGGTGTAAATCAGCAAATGCAGGGCGGCCGCCAGCTCCATGAACCCGGCAATCACCCCGCCATAGATCGCCGGCAATAAAGGGTTACCAATGTTGTCCTTGTTCGCCGGCAGCTTGAACAGCAGTTCATCGCCTACCCGCGAGCACTCGATGCCGATCAGGCCGGCGTAGGGGATCAGCTTCAGCAACGGCGCATAGTCGCCTTGCGCATGGGCCAGCTGCAATTGCTGCTTGAGGTCATCGCTCACGGCTTGACTCCCTTGATTGCGCCGCCAAAGCCTTGCGTGCCTTTGAGCGCCTTGCCCATCCGCATGAACGTGCCGACAACGTGGGCAATGGGTTGCTCGGGGTCGTCCTGGTAGGCGAATCCGCGGGCAAAAATCACATCGGTGGTGACTCGATAGCACTGGGCAAAGCCATAGACATCTTTATGCGGTTCGGCGGCGTGCATGTAATCGATGCGCAGATCGAGGGTCGGACAGACTTCGAATTCCGGCAGCACGCACAAGGTCGACATGCCGCAGGCTGTATCCATCAGCGAGGTGATGGCACCGCCATGGATTACCCCGGTTTGCGGGTTACCGACGATCTGCGGGCTGTAAGGCAGGATCACCGTCAGGCCTTCGCTGGAGGCACTCTGCACCTTTAAACCCAGCACCTGACAGTGGCGCAACGCCGAGAGAAACCGCGTCGCGCGCTCAAAAACGCTGTTTTCCGCCATTTGATAATTACTCGCATTAAAGCCTTTTGCCAGTAGTGAGAAAAGCGGCAAAAGTTCCGTGATAAAACAAAGTTATATATCTGAGAGAAATGAGGAACTTAACCTGTAGCGCCGAGTTCTTAAGGCCAGTAGTTATTTTCCATAAGGAGAAACACCCCATGCGTAAGACTTTAGCTATTGCCTTGATGTTGACCGCTTCCCTCGGTCTCGCTGCCTGCGATAAAAAATCCGAGGACAAAGCTCAAGATGCCAACCAGCACGCTGAGCAAGCTCAGCAGGACATGAACAAAGCTCAGGATAAAGTGAACGACGCTGCGAAAGAAAACGCCGAAGCTGCCAAAGCTCAGGCTGAATCGAACGCTGCCGCACAAGACGAAGCTGCCAAGAAGCAATAAACCGCTCTAGCCGCAGAAAAAGAGAACCCGCCAAGTGCGGGTTTTCTTTTGTCCGGGATTTGATGCAATGGCCGCTTACAACAGAACCGTTCTAAAAGTCGGACTAATCATCAGCAACAACGAAGCCACTAAGCCGACCAGCCAGACCAGACTGCGCAACTTCGGCAGATCCGCCAGGTACAACCACAAGTACAGGATTCGCGCGATCACGAAGATGATTGCCAGCGCATTGATCAGCCATCCCGCGGTTTGCGTGGTGTGCGCCATCAGTACACCAACCGCGAACAAAATGAACGCTTCGATACTGTTCTGATGCGCCGCCAGGGCTCGGGCGCCGTAACCGGTCAATTGCGCCTGTTGCTGGCGCGGCAGGTGGTTGTCATACCCGCCCTGCTCTTTCATCGCCTTGCCCACGGGCAAACGCGCGATATAAATCAGCAACGCGCTGATAAACACACACCAGAACGGAATACTCATCAAGCGGCCTCTTTATTGGTTTCGGGCACAGGTGCCTCGGTAGGGGTATAGACCATGACGTCGAGCACGTCGGAATGAAATTCGCGGCGATACAGCACCACCACCACACCCGCGCTCATCAACATGAACAGCCACGGGCTGACGAACCAGGCCAGCATGCTCATGCCGAAGTAGTAAGAGCGCAAACCGAAGTTGAACTGATTGGCCGCCATCGAGATCACTCGTGCGGCTCGTGAGGCGAAGGCCTTTCGTTCCTGCTCGGAAACGTGGCGCTCACCAATCATCGGTGCCGAGCCGACCAGAATCGCCGCAAAGTTGTACTGGCGCATGCACCAGCTGAACGTAAAGAAGGCATAGACGAACACCAGCGCCAGGCACAGCAACTTGATCTCCGACATGCCCTGCGAGGCTTGCTGGACCATGGGAATGTCCGCCAACAGCGACACGGCGCGGTCAGATGCGCCGAGCACGGTGAGAATACCGGCGAGAATGATCAAGGTGCTGGAGGCGAAGAACGAGGCGTTGCGCTCCAGATTGCCGATCACGCTGGCATCGGCAATACGGTTGTCACGCAGCAGCATGCGGCGCATCCAGTCCTCGCGATACAGGTGCAACACACTGGCCAGACACGCCGTATCGCGGGCCTTCCAGCTGGCATAACGGGTGTAACCGCCCCAGCAGATGACAAACCAGAGCGCGGCGAGCAGGTGGATCAGATTGGCTTGGATGAACGACATGCAAATCCCTGTGTGTATGAATGCTGTACCTGCAGGAGTGAGCCTGCTCAGTCCTACATAAAAGCGACGCAACCCTTCGACGTTAGCTCAGCCAAAAAGACACTGCCTCACGCGCATAAAAAATGCCCCGTATCGATTGATACGGGGCATTTCTGTTTAATCCTGCGGGATCCGCTTGTGGCAGATCAAAACAGGTCAGGCAACCGCTTCGCTGCGCTTGCCCAGCAGGCGATCGCACACCACAGCAACCACCAGCGTCATCACGCACGGTACCAGCCAGGCCAGGCCCTGCTCGCTCAGTGGCAGGTGCGACAGCTGAGTCGGCATCCAGTCGGCCAGGCCGGCGCCTTTCAGCGCGTCGATGCTGCCGAAAATGAACGACACCAGCATCACCGGGCCCAGAATGCGGCCGTGTTCATGCCAGAAGTCTTTGCAGAAGCTCAGCGCCACCAGCACGATGCACGGCGGGTAGATCGCGGTCAGTACCGGGATCGAGAAAGCGATCAGCTTGGTCAGGCCCAGATTGGACACCAGCAGCGAGAACGCCGCGAGGATGATCACCAGCGTCTTGTACGACAGCGGCAACACGCGGCTGAAGTATTCGGCACAGGCGCAGGTCAGGCCGACCGCAGTCACCAGACACGCCAACGAAATCAGCACGGCGAGGAAACCGCTGCCCAGCGAGCCGAACGTATGCTGCACATAAGCGTGCAACACCGCAGCGCCATTGGTGGCACCGACCGCGACTTCATGGCTGCCGGAACCGAGACGGAACAGGCTGACATACACCAGCGCCAGACCGACACCGGCGATCAGCCCGGCGATGATCGCGTAACGGGTGATCAGCTTGGGCGACTCGACGCCACGGGAACGGATCGCGTTGACGATGACGATGCCGAACACCAGTGCGCCGAGGGTATCCATGGTCAGATAACCATTGATGAAACCCTGGGAGAACGGCGCGGCTACGTATTCCGGCGTACCGTGGCCGATGTCACCGGCCGGCAAAGCGAACGCGGCGATACCGAGTACGGCGAGCGCGATGATCTTCAGCGGCGCCAGGAAACGGCCAACGGTATCCAGCAAACGCCCCGGGTACAGGGAAATGAAGAACACCAGCAGGAAGTAAACCGAGCTGTACAGGAACAGTGCCAACGGGCTTTCGCCAGTCAGTGGCGCCAGACCCACTTCGAACGACACCGTCGCGGTGCGCGGCGTGGCGAACAGCGGGCCGACTGCCAGATAGCAGGCCGCCGCGAGGATGCCGCCAGCGATCTTGCCGATCGGGCTGCTCAACGCATCCATCGCGCCACCGACCTTGGCCAGCGCAACAACGGTGATCACCGGCAGACCGACTGCGGTGATCAGAAAACCCAGTGCAGCCATCCAGACGTGAGGTCCAGCCTGCAAGCCGACGATCGGCGGGAAGATGATGTTACCGGCCCCTACGAACAGGGCAAACGTCATAAAACCAAGTGCCAGGATGTCCTGACCTTTCAAAACTTTCATTAAGGTAATACCACACTACTGAAATCGGAATTTAGAGGGGGATTGCCCTGTGGGATTAGGGAAATGCTGTCGATCCGTATGGGACTGACCTGTGAAGCTGCGTGGCTGCCTTGTGGGCGACGCACTGCAAAATGGCCGCCAGCCTAACGAATCTGGCAGGAAAACGCACTGTTAGAGGGCGAACTATCCGATACACGACATTTCCGTGTCGCGTTTATGTATGAAAAGCAGCTGCAAGCTACAAGTTTCAAGCTGCAAGTTTTTATCTTGCAGCTAGCCGCTTGAAGCTTGCCGCTACCCTGAAACGACAAAGGCCACCCGAAGGTGGCCTTTGTTGCTGGAGCTAAAAAGTCAGCCGAAGCTTACTTCTTCACTTCCCAGCCAGTCAGCTCGGCCAAGGCCTTGCCGATGTCTGCCAAGGAACGCACAGTTTTCACGCCTGCGTCTTGCAGAGCAGCGAATTTCTCGTCTGCAGTGCCTTTGCCGCCAGAGATGATTGCGCCAGCATGGCCCATGCGCTTGCCCGGAGGAGCAGTCACACCTGCGATGTAGGAAACAACCGGCTTGGTCACGTTGGCCTTGATGTAGGCAGCCGCTTCTTCTTCAGCCGAACCGCCGATTTCGCCGATCATTACGATCGCCTCGGTCTGCGGGTCTTCCTGGAACAGCTTCAGGATGTCGATGAAGTTCGAACCCGGGATCGGGTCACCACCGATGCCGACGCAAGTCGACTGACCGAAACCGGCGTCAGTGGTCTGCTTCACAGCTTCGTAGGTCAGGGTGCCGGAACGCGAAACGATACCGACCTTGCCTGGCAAGTGAATGTGACCTGGCATGATGCCGATCTTGCATTCGCCTGGGGTGATCACGCCTGGGCAGTTAGGGCCGATCAGGACTACGCCCAGTTCGTCGCACTTGACCTTGGCGTCCAGCATGTCCAGGGTAGGAATGCCTTCGGTGATGCACACGATCAGCTTGATGCCGCCGAATGCCGCTTCCAGGATCGAGTCCTTGCAGAAAGGAGCCGGTACGTAGATCACGCTGGCGGTGGCGCCAGTGGCTTCTACGGCTTCTTTCACGGTGTTGAACACTGGCAGGTTCAGGTGAGTGGTACCACCCTTGCCCGGAGTCACGCCGCCAACCATTTTGGTGCCGTAGGCAATGGCTTGTTCGGAGTGGAAAGTACCCTGCGCGCCGGTGAAGCCCTGGCAGATGACTTTGGTGTCTTTATTGATCAGGACGCTCATTACTTGCCCTCCGCAGCTTTAACGACTTGTTGAGCAGCGTCGGTCAGGCTGGTAGCAGCGATGATGTTCAAACCGCTTTCTGCCAGTACTTTAGCGCCCAGTTCAGCGTTGTTGCCTTCAAGACGAACAACAACCGGGATTTTCACGCCGACTTCTTTCACAGCGCCGATGATGCCTTCGGCAATCATGTCGCAGCGAACGATGCCGCCGAAGATGTTGACCAGTACTGCGGCGACATTGCTGTCGGACAGGATGATCTTGAAGGCTTCGGTCACGCGCTCTTTGGTAGCACCACCACCTACGTCGAGGAAGTTGGCTGGCTTGCCGCCGTGCAGGTTGACGATGTCCATGGTACCCATGGCCAGACCGGCACCGTTGACCATGCAGCCGATGTTGCCTTCCAGTGCTACGTAGTTCAGTTCGAACTTGGCAGCGTGCGCTTCGCGCGGATCGTCCTGCGACGGATCGTGGAATGCCTTCAGCTTAGGCTGACGGTACATGGCGTTGGCGTCGATGTTGATCTTCGCGTCCAGGCAGTGCAGATCGCCGTCAGCCTTGATCACCAGCGGGTTCACTTCCAGCAGAGCCAGGTCGTGGTCTTTGAACAGCTTGGCCAGACCAACGAAGATCTTGGCGAACTGAGTGACCTGCTTGCCTTCCAGACCCAGCTGGAATGCCAGCTCGCGACCCTGGGATGGCTGAGCGCCAACCAGTGGATCGATAGTGGCTTTCAGAATTTTTTCTGGTGTGTCGTGAGCGATTTTCTCGATGTCCACGCCACCTTCGGTGGAAGCCATGAACACGATGCGACGGCTCGAACGGTCAACGACAGCGCCCAGGTACAGCTCTTTAGCGATATCAGTGCACGATTCAACCAGGATCTTGGTGACTGGCTGGCCGTTGGCGTCAGTCTGGTAAGTCACCAGACGCTTGCCCAGCCACTGCTGTGCGAAGGCTTTGGCGTCTTCTTTGCTGCGAACCAGCTTTACGCCGCCCGCTTTACCGCGACCACCGGCGTGGACCTGGGCTTTGACAACCCACTCGCTGCCGCCGATTTTGTCGCAAGCTTCTGCTGCTGCTTCCGGGGTGTCTACTGCGTAACCAGTGGAAACTGGCAGGCCGTATTCAGCGAACAGCTGCTTACCCTGATACTCGTGAAGATTCATGCTTTTTACCGTCTTCGTTAGGTACTGCGCATTCGGCGCTGCGCTCGTTTGAGTGCCGCGCCACCTGTGACTGCTGCTTGCGTAGCTGAGCTACGCAAGACTGCGTCCGGCGGACATTCCGCGGTGAGTCTTGCTCGCAAGGCTCGCGACGGGCCGTTACCGCCGTGGTTTCTTATTATCAGTTAACGCTTCTTGCGGTTGGCAACATGGATGGCACCGCCATTCACTGCCAGAGCAGCTTCGTGCAAGGCTTCGGACAGGGTCGGATGGGAGAAAACCATCATGCCCAGGTCTTCAGCGCTGGTGCCGAATTCCATACCGATCGCGCCCTGCTGAACCAGCTCTGCAGCGCTCGGGCCAATCACGTGCACGCCCAATACGCGGTCGGTCTTGGCATCGGCGATGACCTTGACGAAACCACCGGTATCGTTGGCAGCCATGGCACGGCCGGAAGCGGCGAACGGGAAGGTGCCGACGTTGACTTCAACGCCTTCGGCCTTCAGCGCCTGCTCGGTTTTGCCAACCCACGCGATTTCCGGGTGAGTATAAATAACCGAAGGGATCAAATCATAGTTCATCTGAGCCTTGTGGCCCTTGATGCGCTCGACGACCATGATGCCTTCTTCGGACGCCTTGTGCGCCAGCATCATGCCGCGAACCACGTCACCGATGGCGAATACGCCCGGTACGGCGGTTACGCAGTGCTCGTCGACGGCGATGAAACCGCGCTCGTCGAGAGCTACGCCGCTGTCTGCTGCGAGCAGATCAGTGGTCACTGGACGGCGACCAACGGCTACGATCAGCTTGTCGAACGTAATGGTCTGTTCGCCGTTGGCGTCGGTGTAGTTCACCACGACTTCTTCGCCGTTGACTTTCGAACCGGTCACGCGAGCGCCCAGCTTGATGTCCAGACCCTGCTTGGTCAGGGTTTTCAGCGCTTCCTTGGAAACAGCGGTGTCCGCTGCCATCAGGAAGGTGTCCAGCGCTTCAAGCACAGTCACTTCTGCACCCAGACGCGACCATACCGAACCCAGTTCCAGACCGATCACGCCAGCGCCGATCACGCCCAGACGTTTAGGTACGGACTGGAATTCCAGCGCGCCAGTCGAATCAACGATGACTTTCTGGTCAACCGGAGCCGGTGGAATGTCGATCGGACGCGAACCTGGCGCGAGGATGACGTTTTCCGCTTCGATGACTTCAACCGAGCCGTCCGGTTTGGTGACTTCGACTTTCTTGCCAGCCAGCAATTTGCCGTGGCCCTGAATCGAAGTAACGCCGTTGGCCTTGAACAGAGTGGCAACGCCGCCGGTCAGGTTCTTGACGATGCCAGCCTTGCGGCCAACCATCGCAGCGACGTCCATTTTGACTTCGCCGGTCGAGATACCGTGAACGTTGAAGCTTTCTTTCGCTTCCTTGTACTTCCAGGAGCTGTCGAGCAGCGCCTTGGACGGAATGCAGCCTACGTTCAGGCAGGTACCGCCCAGGGCTTGCTTGCCTTCAGCGTCGGTGTACTTCTCGATGCAGGCAGTGCTCAGGCCCAGTTGCGCGGCCTTGATGGCGGCTACGTAGCCACCAGGGCCAGCACCGATCACTACTACGTCAAATTTCTGCGACATTCAAAAAATCCTCTTTAGCAATAAAGCTACAAGCCGCAAGCTTCAAGCGGCAAGCCCACCGGCTCGTCTTGAGCCTGAGGCTTGTCGCTGAAAGCTTGCAGCTGTTTCTTAGATATCCAGCAACAGACGAGCCGGATCTTCCAGCAGGTTCTTGATGGTCACCAGGAAGGTCACAGCTTCTTTGCCATCGATCAGACGGTGATCGTAGGACAGTGCCAGGTACATCATCGGACGGATCACGACCTGACCGTTGATGGCCATAGGACGCTGGATGATATTGTGCATGCCCAGAATCGCTGCCTGCGGCGGGTTGACGATCGGCGTCGACATCATCGAACCGAAGGTACCACCGTTGGTGATGGTGAAGGTACCACCGGTCATCTCGTCCATCGACAGTTTGCCGTCACGGGCTTTCTTGCCGAACGTGGCGATGCCGCCTTCGATTTCCGCCAGGCTCATCAGCTCGGCGTTACGCAGAACCGGAACAACCAGGCCACGATCGCTGGAAACGGCAACGCCGATGTCCGCGTAGCCGTGGTAAACGATGTCGCCGCCGTCGATCGACGCGTTGACAGCCGGGAAGCGCTTCAGCGCCTCGGTAGCCGCTTTCACGAAGAACGACATGAAGCCCAGGCGCACGCCGTTGTGGGACTTCTCGAACAGATCCTTGTACTTCGAACGCAGGGCCATGACTTCGGTCATGTCGACTTCGTTGAAGGTGGTCAGCATGGCCATGTTCGATTGCGCTTCAACCAGACGCTTGGCCACGGTGGCACGAACGCGGGTCATCGGTACGCGCTTCTCGACGCGGTCGCCAGCGGCGAACACTGGAGCAGCGGCCGAAGGAGCAGCAGCCTTGGCAGGCGCGGCAGCCGGAGCGGTTTTCTTCGCAGCAACAGCGGCAACCACGTCTTCCTTGGTCACACGACCGCCCTTGCCGGTGCCGGCAACGGAAGCGATGTTGATGCCGTTTTCTTCAGCCAGCTTGCGTGCAGCGGGAGCCGCGATCGGGTCATCTTCGCCGTCGGCAGCAGCCGGAGCAGCAGCGGCAGTAGCGGCCGGAGCAGCGGCAGCGGCTGGAGCAGCGGCAGCAGCGCTGCCCTCTTCGATCGAGCCCAGAACCTGGTTCGACAGAACGGTAGCGCCCTCTTCGGCAACGATTGCGCCCAGTACGCCGTCGGCTTCGGCCAACACTTCCAGCACGACCTTGTCGGTCTCGATGTCGACGATCAGGTCGTCACGCTTGACGGCCTCGCCTGGTTTCTTGTGCCAGGTGGCAACGGTGCCATCGGCAACCGATTCCGGGAATGACGGGGCTTTGATTTCGATAGCCATTATCTGTGGGTCCTTAAAATTCGGTTTCAGTCAGCGCGAAGGCGTTAAACGGTAAACGCGTCTTGCAGCAGTTTTTCCTGCTGCTCGGCGTGCATCGATGCGTAACCACAAGCAGGTGCAGCCGAAGCCTCACGGCCCGCGTACTCAAGTACGAGGGTCTTGTCGAGGTTTGCGATGCTGCGACGCAAGTGATGCTGGCTGCAGTACCAGGCACCCTGGTTCATCGGCTCTTCCTGACACCACACGGCATGCTTGACGTTGGTGTACGGAGCCAGGACTTCCTTCAAGTCGTCCTCAGGGAACGGATACAGCTGCTCGATACGCACGATGGCGATATCTTCGCGGCCTTCGGCACGGCGTTTTTCCAGCAGGTCGTAGTAGACCTTGCCGCTGCACAGAACCACGCGCTCGACCTTTTTCGGGTCCAGTGCGTCGATTTCCGGGATCACGGTCTGGAACGAGCCTTCGGCCAGATCTTCCAGCGTCGAGATGGCCAGCTTGTGGCGCAGCAGCGACTTCGGCGTCAGCACGACCAGCGGCTTGCGCAGCGGGCGAATCACCTGACGGCGCAGCAAGTGGTAGATCTGTGCCGGCGTGGTCGGCATGCACACCTGAATGTTGTGCTCGGCGCACAGCTGCAGGTAACGCTCAAGACGTGCCGAGCTGTGCTCAGGGCCCTGACCTTCATAACCGTGTGGCAGCAACATGGTCAGACCGCAGAGACGGCCCCACTTGTGCTCGCCGCTGGTGATGAACTGGTCGATCACGACCTGCGCACCGTTGGCGAAGTCGCCGAACTGGGCTTCCCAGATCACCAGCGCGTTTGGCGTGGTGGTCGAGTAGCCGTATTCGAAGGCCAGTACCGCTTCTTCCGAGAGGAACGAGTCGTACAGGTCGAAGCGTGGCTGACCGTCGTACAGGTTCTGCAGCGGAATGTAGGTGCCCGCGTCTTTCTGGTTGTGCAGCACAGCGTGACGGTGCGAGAACGTACCGCGGCCGATGTCCTGACCGGTCATGCGAATCGGGTGACCTTCGAACGCCAGGGTCGCGTACGCCATGGTTTCAGCGTAACCCCAGTTGATCGGCAGGCCGCCGGCTTGCATCTTCTGACGGTCTTCGTAGATCTTCGCGACCTGACGCTGGACCACGAAGCCTTCCGGGATTTCCAGCAGCTTGGCGGACAGCTCTTGCAGGGTTTTCAGATCGAAACGCGTGTCGTGACGCGCGGTCCAGGCGTGGCCCAGATACGGACGCCAGTCGACGAACAGCTCTTTGTTCGGCTCTTTGACCAGCGATTTCACCACGTGCAGACCGTTGTCCAGCGCGTTGCGGTATTCGTCGACCTTGGCCTGAACACGTTCAGCGTCGAGGACACCGGCCTGGGTCAGACGATCAGCGTACAGCTCACGGGTGGTGCGCTGCTTGGTGATCTGCTGATACATCAGTGGCTGGGTGCCGCTTGGCTCGTCGGCCTCGTTGTGGCCGCGACGACGGTAGCAGACAAGGTCGATCACCACGTCACGCTTGAACTGCATGCGGTAGTCGATAGCCAGCTGGGTCACGAACAGCACGGCTTCCGGATCATCGCCATTCACATGGAGGATCGGCGCCTGGATCATCTTGGCAACGTCGGTGGCGTACTCGGTGGAGCGCGAGTCCAGCGGGTTGCTGATGGTGAAACCAACCTGGTTGTTGATCACGATGTGCACGGTACCGCCGGTCTTGAAACCGCGGGTCTGCGACATCTGGAAGGTTTCCATGACCACGCCCTGACCGGCGAATGCCGCGTCACCGTGGATGGAGATCGGCAGCACTTTCTCGCCAGTGGCGTCGTTACGACGGTCCTGACGGGCACGCACCGAACCTTCGACCACCGGAGAAACGATTTCCAGGTGGGACGGGTTGAACGCCATGGCCAGGTGAACTTCACCGCCGGCGGTCATCACGTTGGACGAGAAGCCCTGGTGATATTTCACGTCACCGGAACCCAGCTCGACCTTCTTCTTGCCTTCGAACTCGTCGAACAGCTCGCGCGGGTTCTTGCCGAAGGTGTTGACGAGCACGTTCAGACGGCCACGGTGGGCCATGCCGATGACGACTTCCTTGGTGCCGTACGAGCCGGAACGCTGGATCAGTTCGTCGAGCATCGGAATCAGGCTTTCGCCGCCTTCCAGACCGAAACGCTTGGTGCCCGGGTATTTGGTACCGAGGTATTTTTCCAGGCCTTCACCAGCAGTCACGCGCTCGAGCAGGTGGCTCTTGATGTCGGCGGAGTACGTCGGACGACCACGCACGCTTTCCAGACGCTGCTGGAACCACTGGCGCTGCTCGGAATCGGTGATGTGCGTAAATTCAGCGCCGATGGTGCGGCAATATGTCTGCTGCAACGCTTCGTGAATTTCGCGTAGGCTCGCTTCCTCTTTGCCGATGAACAGGTCGCCGGCACGGAAGGTCGTATCAAGATCGGCATTGGTCAAGCCGTAATGATTGATCGACAGGTCTGCAGGTGCAGGACGCTGCCACAGCCCCAGCGGGTCAAGCTGGGCTGCCTGGTGGCCACGCATACGGTAGGCCTGGATCAATCGCAACACTTCAACTTGCTTCTTCTCGTGCTCACTGCTCACGCTGCCGGCGGAAACCGGTTGGGCGCGGCGCTGGTTCTTTGCCAGCAGCACGAAATGATCGCGAATCGTGGAGTGCGAAACATCAGTGGCAGAGTTGCCGTCGGCTGGCAACTTCTGAAAGTAGGTGCGCCACTCTTCTGGCACAGCGTTAGGGTCGTGCAGGTAGAGCTCATAAAGCTCTTCCACATAGGCAGCGTTTCCACCTGAAAGGTAGGCGCTGTTCCACATGCGCTGCATCACGCTTTCTTGCATGCTTGGTCACCCTCGGTTAGGGGAACACCATCGGCGTCGACACCGAGCAAACTTGCAGAAGTCCGAATGCAGCGACTAAAACAAGCCACTTAGGATCACACTGATAGTCCGGGTACCAGCCCGGATGCCCCTGCTTGTCTCATTTCTTCAAAATAAGAGCGGCAGCTTGTGGCTACTGCTCTGGTTATAGCCATGACGCGGGTTGAAGCCCGCGCCACAGCCTCTACGGTGCAACGTTACAGCAGCTGAATCACACGCCGCTCGAAAGCAGCATGTTACGGATGTGACCGATGGCCTTAGTCGGGTTCAGGCCTTTCGGACATACGTTGACGCAGTTCATGATGCCCCGGCAGCGGAAAACGCTGAACGGGTCATCGAGCGAAGCCAGACGCTCGCTGGTCTTGGTGTCACGGCTGTCAGCCAGGAAGCGGTAGGCTTGCAGCAGTGCAGCAGGACCGAGGAACTTGTCAGGGTTCCACCAGAACGATGGGCACGAAGTCGAGCAGCAGGCGCACAGGATGCACTCGTACAGACCGTCGAGCTTTTCACGTTCTTCCGGCGATTGCAGACGCTCAATGGCCGGAGCCGGCGTGTCGTTCTGCAGGTAAGGCTTCACCTTCTCGTATTGCTTGTAGAAGATGCTCATATCGACGACCAGGTCACGGATAACCGGCAGACCTGGCAGTGGACGAACGATCAGCTTGTTACCTTTTACGACGGCGGACAGCGGCGTGATGCACGCCAGACCGTTCTTGCCGTTGATGTTCATGCCGTCGGAACCGCAGACGCCTTCACGGCAAGAGCGACGATAGGAGAAACCCTCGTCCTGCTCTTTGATCAGGGCCAGCACGTCCAGCACCATCAGGTCTTTACCACCGGTATCGACCTGGAAATCCTGCATGAACGGCGCAGCGTCCTGATCAGGGTTGTAGCGATAAACACTGACTTGCAACATGGCGGTCACCCTTAATAAGTCCGGACTTTAGGTTCGAAAGTCGGAACAGTCTTCGGCGAGAAGTTGACGGCACGCTTGGTGACGCGCTTGTCACCCGGGAAGTACAGGGTGTGGCACAGCCAGTTTTCGTCGTCACGGTCTTCGAAGTCTTCACGGGCGTGCGCGCCGCGGGACTCTTTACGTACTTCGGCCGCGATGGCGGTGGCTTCAGCCACTTCCAGCAGGTTTTGCAGCTCCAGCGCTTCGATTCGTGCAGTGTTGAACGCCTGCGACTTGTCGTTGATCTTCACGTTGGCGATGCGGGCACGCAGGTCAGCGAGCTGAGCGATGCCTTTCTGCATGTATTCGCCGGTACGGAATACGCCGAAGTAGTTCTGCATGCAGCTTTGCAGCTCGCGACGCAGGGTCGCAACGTCTTCACCGTCGGTACGGTTGTTCAGTGCGTTCAGGCGCGACAGGGCAGCTTCGATGTCGGACTCGGTAGCGTCGTCGTATTCGATGCCGTCGGTCAGGGCCTTTTCCAGGTGCAGGCCGGCAGCGCGACCGAAGACCACCAGGTCGAGCAGCGAGTTGCCGCCCAGGCGGTTGGCACCGTGAACCGATACGCAAGCCACTTCACCTACCGCGAACAGGCCCGGAATGATCTGGTCCTGACCTTCGGCGTTCTGGGTGATCGCCTGGCCATGAATGTTGGTGGCAACGCCGCCCATCATGTAGTGGCAGGTCGGAACAACCGGAACCGGCGCAACGACAGGGTCAACGTGTGCAAACGTCTTCGACAGTTCGCAGATGCCTGGCAGACGGCTGTGCAGCACTTCCTCGCCCAGATGGTCGAGTTTGAGCATTACGTGGTCGCCATTCGGACCACAACCGTTGCCGGCGATGATTTCTTTAACCATCGAACGGGCAACCACATCACGGCCGGCAAGGTCTTTGGCGTTCGGAGCATAACGCTCCATGAAACGCTCGCCGTGCTTGTTGATCAGGTAACCACCTTCACCACGGCAACCTTCGGTCACCAGTACACCGGCGCCGGCGATGCCGGTCGGGTGGAACTGCCACATTTCGATGTCTTGCACCGGCACGCCGGCACGCAGGGCCATGCCAACGCCGTCACCGGTGTTGATCAGAGCGTTGGTGGTGGAGGCGTAGATACGGCCTGCACCGCCAGTGGCCAATACGGTGGCCTTGGCGCGGATGTACGAAGTTTCGCCGGTTTCGATGCAGATCGCGATCACACCAACGAATTCGCCTTCCTGGTTTTTCACCAGATCGACAGCGTAGTACTCATTGAGGAACGTGGTGCCGGCTTTCAGGTTGCCCTGATAAAGGGTATGCAGCAGCGCGTGACCGGTACGGTCGGAAGCGGCGCAAGTACGTGCAGCCTGACCGCCCTTGCCGTAGTCCTTGGACTGACCGCCGAACGGACGCTGGTAGATACGGCCTTGTTCGGTTCGCGAGAACGGCAGACCCATGTGGTCCAGCTCGAACACCGCAGCCGGGCCTTCCTGACACATGTATTCGATCGCGTCCTGGTCACCGATGTAGTCGGAACCCTTGACGGTATCGTACATGTGCCAGCGCCAGTCATCGTTCGGGTCAGCGGACGCGATGGCGCAGGTGATGCCGCCCTGGGCGGAAACAGTGTGCGAACGGGTCGGGAAAACCTTGGTGATCACCGCAGTCTTGTGCCCGCCCTGTGCCAGCTGCAGCGCAGCGCGCATGCCGGCACCGCCACCACCGATAATGATGGCGTCGAAAGAAATCGTTGGAATGTTAGCCATGACTCAGATACCCCAGAGAATCTGCACACCCCAGACGAAGTAAGCGAACATCGCAACGCCGCAAACTGCCTGGAAAAGGAAACGTATTGCCGTTGCGGACTTGCCGAACGCCATTGGCGTCAGGTAGTCGGTCGCGATGGTCCACATGCCGACCCAGGCGTGAGCGCCGAGTGCAACAAGGGCCAGCAGGCTGAAAATACGCATTCCGTTGTGGGCGAACAGTTCATGCCACTGGGCATACTCGAGGCCAGGGTTGGCGACGATGTATCCGATCAGAAAGATGAAGTAAGCCGCGAGAACGACCGCAGACACACGTTGCGCCATCCAGTCATAGAGGCCCGAACGCGACAGGTTAGTGACGTTAGTTACCATATCCAGACTCCTGCCAGAACGATTACCACCACGGAAACGGCGATAACGATTTTCGAGCCCAGTTTGCCGCCTTCCAGCGTCTCACCGATGCCCATGTCCATGATCAAGTGGCGCACACCGGCTACCAGGTGATACAGCAGAGCGGACAGGATGCCCCAAATCACTAGCTTGGCTAGCGGACTGGTCAGACACGCTTTCACCTGACCGAAGCCTTCCTCGGAGCTCAGCGACTTGTCCAATGCATAAAGCATGATGGCAAGGCACACGAAGAGGATGACACCGGAGATACGGTGAAGAATGGACGTGTAAGCAGTGACTGGGAGTTTGATGGTCCTTAGGTCTAGGTTTACAGGTCGTTGGCTTTTCACGGCTTTTTTTTCACACTGAAGAGCCCCTAACAATCAGGGCAAAGTTGTTGGGGAGTGCACTGGTCAGGTAACCACCACCCAGGGATGCGACCCCCAATGAAAGCAAGCCCAAAAGCCCTTGGCGGTCGGTGGCCGAGTATAGACAGTTAGGCTACTAATGACAACGCGTTCACCTACCCCCAATAGCGGATTGCACAAGTCGCATAAAAGGCGTAAATGGCAGTCAATTTCGAGGAAAAAGTGCGCTTAAAGCCTTCTGGAGCAAGACTTTAGGCAAATTGACATTCGAATTTATCTCACTATAGTGGTGCGGGCCCTGCGTGGGGGGTCTGTCTGATGGTTCAAGCATAAATAGGAGGCCACATGGCTGACAAAAAAGCGCAGTTGATCATCGAGGGCGCAGCCCCCGTCGAGCTGCCCATTTTAACCGGCACCGTTGGTCCCGATGTAATCGATGTTCGGAGCCTGACGGCCACGGGCCGCTTCACGTTCGACCCGGGTTTCATGTCGACCGCCTCGTGCGAGTCGAAGATCACCTATATCGACGGCGACAACGGCATTCTGTTGCACCGCGGCTACCCGATCGAACAGCTGGCTGAAAAGTCGGACTACCTGGAAACCTGCTACCTGCTGCTCAACGGCGAATTGCCGACGGCAGAACAGAAGGCCCAGTTCGTCAGCACCGTGAAAAACCACACCATGGTTCACGAGCAGCTGAAAACCTTCTTCAACGGTTTCCGTCGCGACGCCCACCCGATGGCCGTCATGTGCGGTGTAGTCGGCGCCCTCTCGGCCTTCTACCACGATTCCCTGGACATCAATAACCCGCAGCATCGCGAAATCTCGGCGATCCGTCTGGTTGCGAAGATGCCGACCCTGGCAGCGATGGTTTACAAGTACTCCATGGGCCAACCCATGATGTACCCGCGCAACGACCTGACGTACGCGGAAAACTTCCTGCACATGATGTTCAACACCCCGTGCGAGATCAAACCGATCAGCCCGGTGCTCGCCAAGGCCATGGACCGGATCTTCATCCTCCACGCCGACCACGAGCAGAACGCGTCGACTTCCACCGTGCGTCTGGCCGGCTCCTCGGGTGCCAACCCGTTCGCCTGTATCGCCGCCGGTATCGCCGCACTGTGGGGCCCTGCTCACGGTGGTGCGAACGAAGCCGTACTGACCATGCTCGATGAAATCGGCGATGTCTCGAACATCGACAAATTCATCGCCAAGGCCAAGGACAAGAACGACCCATTCAAGCTGATGGGCTTCGGTCACCGCGTCTACAAGAACCGCGACCCTCGCGCAACGGTCATGAAGCAGACCTGCGACGAAGTATTGAAGGAACTGGGCATCAACAACGATCCGCAACTCGAACTGGCCATGCGCCTGGAAGAGATCGCCCTGACCGACCCGTACTTCATCGAACGCTCGCTGTACCCGAACGTCGACTTCTACTCGGGGATCATCCTCAAGGCGATCGGCATTCCGACCAGCATGTTCACCGTGATCTTCGCCTTGGCACGTACTGTCGGCTGGATTTCGCACTGGAAGGAAATGCTCTCGAGCCCGTACAAGATTGGCCGTCCGCGCCAGCTGTACACCGGTTACGAGTCGCGTGACATCATCAAGCTGGAAGACCGTAAGTAAGGTTTTCCTGTTGTGATGGTTTAGTGGTGTGTCAGGAACGGCCTCTTATATAGAGGCCGTTTTTGTTTGGGGGGATTGGGGGCATATCCGTTGCTGCGGGTGTTGCCGCTGGCGGTTTCGCTCTTACAGCGACTCACTTTTCCAGACGCCGAAAAGTAAGCAAAAGGCTTTGCCCCGGCGTTCGGCCCCTCGCTGGGGCTCGGGGTTCCTTCGTTACGGAATCGATCCGGGCGCAGCGGCTACGGTTTGCTTCGCTGCACCTCCTTCCGCTGTGTACGACTTCGTCGTACGGTCGCTGCGCTCCCACACCCGGATCAATCCCTTCACTCAGCCTGCCGAAGGGGCAAAAGATCAAAAGATCAAGAGCCAGATCAAAATCAAAAGCAAAATCAAAAGCCCCTCACCCTAGCCCTCTCCCGGAGGGAGAGGGGACTGACCGAGGTGAATGCGAGAGATACGCCAACCTGCGATTCCGAGTCGTACGCGATTTTCAAAGCCAAAGCATATCGGCTCCCTCTGCCTCGGGAGAGGGCTGGGGTGAGGGGCAGTCACACCAAAAATCAAAAGCCATGCGCCGCTTCTCACCACTCAATAGGCCGAGTGTCAGCTCGCCTGCTTTTGATCTTGATCCACCGGCGACATCGGAAGGCTGAGTGGAGGGATTGATCCGGGCGTGGGAGCGCAGCGACCGTCTGGCGCAGCCAGACACAGCGGAAGGAGGTGCAGCGAAGCAAACCGTAGCCGCTGCGCCCGGATCGATCCCGGAGCGAAGGGACCCGAGCCTGCGAGGGCCGAACGCAGGAGCAAGCGTTTTTTTGCTTACTTTTTTTAGGCGTTTGTAAAAAAGTGAGTCGCCGTCAGGCGAAACCGCCAGAAGCAACACCCGCAGCAACGGATATACACACCAAACCACCCAATAACCGCCCACAACAAAAATGCCCCAATCTCTCGATCAGGGCATTCCCTTGTAGCTTGTAGCTTGCAGCTCAAAACCGCTCTTTAGTGCGAAACCGCCCCACTCGCCCCCAACCCCGTCTGCGACCGCACAAACTGCGGGAAGAACAGCGCCCGCTCGTTGTCCGCCGCCGCCGACTTGTCAGTAATCGAGAAGAACCAGATCCCGATAAAGGCAATGATCATCGAAAACAGCGCCGGGTACTCATACGGGAAGATCGCCTTCTCATGATGCAGGATCTGCACCCAAATGGTCGGGCCAAGAATCATCAGGCCCACCGCACTGATCAGCCCCAACCAGCCGCCAATCATCGCACCGCGCGTGGTCAGCTTCTTCCAGTACATCGAAAGCAACAGCACCGGGAAGTTGCAACTGGCCGCAATCGAGAACGCCAGGCCGACCATGAACGCAATGTTCTGGCTTTCGAACAGAATGCCCAGACCGATCGCCAACACCGCCAGAGCGATGGTGGTGATCTTCGACACGCGAATCTCATCCTTCTCGTTGGCCTTGCCCTTCTTGATCACGCTGGCGTACAGGTCATGCGACACCGCCGAAGCACCGGCCAGCGTCAGGCCAGCCACCACCGCGAGAATGGTCGCGAACGCTACCGCCGAGATGAAGCCGAGGAAGATGCTGCCACCCACCGCGTTGGCCAGGTGCACCGCCGCCATGTTGTTGCCACCGAGCAAGGCGCCCGCGGCATCCTTAAAGGCAGGGTTGGTGCTGACCAGCAGGATCGCGCCGAAGCCGATGATAAAGGTCAGGATGTAGAAGTAGCCGATGAAACCGGTCGCGTAGAGCACGCTCTTGCGCGCTTCCTTGGCGTCACTCACGGTGAAGAAGCGCATCAGAATGTGCGGCAGGCCAGCGGTACCGAACATCAGCGCCAGACCCAGCGAGAACGCCGAGATCGGATCCTTGACCAGGCCGCCCGGGCTCATGATCGCTTCGCCCTTGGCGTGCACTTTGATGGCTTCGGAGAACAGCGTGTTGAAGTCGAAGCCAACGTGCTTCATCACCATCAGCGCCATGAACGAGGCACCGGACAGCAGCAGCACCGCCTTGATGATCTGCACCCAAGTGGTCGCCAGCATGCCGCCGAACAGCACGTACATGCACATCAGCACACCGACCAGGATCACCGCAACGTGGTAATCAAGGCCGAACAGCAGCTGGATCAGCTTGCCGGCACCGACCATTTGTGCGATCAGGTAAAACGCCACCACCACCAGCGAACCGCAGGCCGACAGGGTACGAATCTGGGTTTGCCCGAGGCGGTAGGACGCCACGTCGGCAAAGGTGTATTTACCCAGGTTACGCAGACGCTCGGCGATCAGAAACAGAATGATCGGCCAGCCCACCAGGAAGCCGATCGAGTAGATCAGGCCATCGTAGCCGGAGGTGAACACCAGCGCGGAAATCCCCAGGAAGGACGCCGCCGACATGTAGTCGCCGGCAATCGCCAGACCGTTCTGGAAACCGGTGATCTTGCCGCCCGCCGCGTAATAATCGGCGGCCGAGTTGTTTTTCTTCGAAGCCCAGTAGGTGATGTACAGCGTCGCGCCGACGAAGGCCACGAACATCAGGATTGCCGGAATGTTCAGCGGCTGTTTGGCCACGGCACCGGTCAGGGCATCAGCGGCCCAGGCGCCGGGCGCGAACGCGGCAACGCTTAATAGAGCAAGTAGACGCCGGATCATTGCTGAGCCTCCTTGAGAATCGCATTGTTCAGGTCGTCGAACTCGCCATTGGCGCGGCGCACGTAGATGCCGGTCAGGACGAAGGCCGAAAGGATCAGGCCGACACCGATCGGGATGCCCCAGGTAATCGAAGATTCCGGACTGAGTTTCGCCCCGAGCACATGCGGCCCGTACGCGATCAGCAGGATGAATGCGGAGTACAGCCCAAGCATGATTGCCGAGAGAATCCAGGCGAATCGTTCCCTTTTCTTGACCAGCTCCTTGAATCGGGGACTGTTTTGAATCGAGAGGTAAATGCTGTCGTTCATTGTTTTTATCCTCGCAGCACAGATTATTGTTGGAACGTAGCTAATGTATGCGGCTGCGAGAGAGGTTCCAGACGACCTTAGTAGTAGATGGCCATGACGTATTTGCCATTCTTTAGCACACACAAAAACCTGTGGGAGCTGGCTTGCCAGCGATGGCGTCGTTTCAGTCAACTGAATAGTCAACTGACAGACCGCTATCGCGGGCAAGCCCGCTCCCACAGGGTTTGCGATGATTCGAAGCTATTTGCGTTTATTTGGTCCAGTCGGCTACGCGATCCGGGTGTTTGGCCACCCACTCCTTGGCGGCTGCATCAGGCTTGGCACCATCCTGAATCGCCAGCATGACTTCGCCGATTTCGTCTTTCGACGCCCATTGGAAGTTCTTCAGGAACTTGGCCACTTCCGGTGCCTTGGCTTCAAGGCCTTTGCTACCGATGCTGTTGACGGTTTCAGCCTGGCCATACACGCCTTTCGGGTCGTCGAGGAAGCGCAGTTTCCACTTGGCGAACATCCAGTGCGGCACCCAACCGGTGACGGCGATGGACTCGTTTTTCTTCTCGGCGCGGGTCAGCTCGGCAATCATGCCGGCGCCGGAACTGGCCTTGAGGCTGTACTTGTCGAGACCGTAGTCCTTGATCGCCTGATCGGTCTTGAGCATCACGCCTGAACCGGCATCGATACCGACAATGCGGTTTTTGAAGGTGTCATCGGTTTTCAGGTCTTCGATCGATTTGGCTTTGACGTACTCAGGCACGATCAGGCCGATTTTTGCATCCTTGAAGTTCGGGCCGTAATCGACGACCTGATCCTTGTTCTTGGTCCAGTAATCGCCGTGGGTCACCGGCAGCCACGCCGAGAGCATGGCGTCGAGTTTGCCGGTCGCCACGCCCTGCCACATGATCCCGGTGGCAACGGCTTGCAGCTTCACGTCGTAACCGAGTTTCTGCTTGATCACTTCGGCCGCCACATGGGTGGTCGCGACGCTGTCGGACCAGCCGTCAACGTAACCGATGTTCAGGGTCTGTTTTTCAGCGTTGGCGAAACTGGAACTCATCGCAAGCGCCAGCACGGCACCTGCGCCTAAAAGTCGTCGCATCTTCATCGTTTACTTCCCCGAAATGCTGCGCCCGACGGATGCCGGGCATCGTCAACGTATTGTTATGGTGCACGGCGCCCCCATCACGCCGGACCTCACACACCGAACATCAGCCGATTTTTCAAAAAGGGTACTGATGGTTCGATCATCAACCTCAAGCGGCCCGCGACCTGCTCTGTCAGCGACCTCAAGGCAACGAGAAACGACATCAGAACGCCATTAATCGCGCCTTATTAATTGACGCCAGACAATCCGCCTGAACTTTGCATGTCGTCAGCATGCGGCTCACCAACCCCTCTATAAATGCAGGTAACATGCGTCGCTTTGCAGCCACTCGGCCTGACCATGACCGCGACGTCCCGTTTTCCTTTTCTGCCTTATCTGTTCGCCTGCCTGCTCGGCGTGTTTGCCCTCGGTGGCTTCTGGTTCGGGCTCGGCCAAGCGGTGATCCTGCCGGACGCGGCCACCCCGACGCACAAGCTGCAATGCGCCTCCTACACTCCATTCGATAAAGACCAGTCGCCCTTCGACGTGCCGTTCAAGTTGCGCCCGGAGCGCATGGACGCCGACCTCGCATTGCTCGCGACGCGTTTCGAGTGCATTCGGACCTATTCGATGACCGGCCTCGAAGCGTTGCCGGAGCTGGCGCGCAAGCACGGGTTGAAATTGATGATCGGCGCCTGGGTCAACAGCAATCCGGTCGACACTCAAAATGAAGTCGACCTGCTGATCAAATCGGCCAACGCCAACCCCGACGTGGTCACGGCCGTCATCGTCGGCAACGAGGCTTTGCTGCGCAAAGAAGTCACGGGCGCACAACTGGTCAGACTGATCAACAAGGTCAAAAGCCAGGTCAGGCAGCCGGTCACCTATGCCGATGTCTGGGAGTTCTGGCTCAAGCACCCGGAAGTCGCACCGGCAGTGGATTTCCTGACCATTCATTTATTGCCGTATTGGGAAGATGATCCGTCGAACATAGACGTTGCCCTGCAGCATGTCGCCGATGTGCGTCAGGTGTTCGGCAACAAGTTCGCGCCCAAGGACGTGATGATCGGCGAAACCGGCTGGCCGAGCGAAGGCCGCCAGCGCGAGACCGCCGTGCCGAGCCGGGTCAACGAAGCGAAATTCATTCGCGGGTTCGTGGCGATGGCCGAGGAGGAAGGCTGGCGTTACAACCTGATCGAAGCGTTTGATCAACCGTGGAAACGCGGGAGCGAAGGCGCCGTCGGCGGTTATTGGGGCTTGTTCGATGCCGATCGCCAGGACAAGGGCGTACTCGCCGGGCCGGTGAGCAATGTGCCGTACTGGAAGGAGTGGCTGGCGCTCGGTGGGGTGATTTTTATCGGCACGCTGATGCTTGGCGGTCGCGTTCGGACCACGCGTTCGGCGCTGCTGTTACCGTTGCTGGGCGCCCTCGCCGCTTGCTCGATCGGCGCCTGGGGCGATCTGGCGCGATTGACCACGCGGTTTGCCAGCGAGTGGCTGTGGGTCGGTTTGCTGACGCTGTTGAATTTGTTGGTGTTGGTGCACGCTGCGTTGACTTTGAGCGCGCGCGCCGGCTGGCGTGGGCGTGTTTTCGCCTGGTTTGAGCGGCGCGCCGGCTGGCTGGTGGCCGCGGCCGGTTTTGCTGCGGCGGTGATGATGCTGGAAATGGTCTTCGATCCGCGCTATCGCAGCTTTGCCAGCATGGCGTTCGTGCTGCCGGCGCTGGTTTATGTGTGCCGCCCGGTGAGCGTGCCGCGCAGGGAGATTGCTCTGCTGACCCTTATGATCGGTGCGGGGATTGCGCCGCAGCTGTATCAGGAAGGGTTGTTGAATCAGCTGGCGTGGGGCTGGGCGCTGGTAAGCATATTGATGGTGGCGGCGTTGTGGCGCTGCCTGCGGGTTCGCAAGGCCTGATTCCTGCACCTTCGAAACCGCCATCGCTGGCAAGCCAGCTCCCACAGGATTTCTGCTGTACACAAATGTTGTGTTGACATCAATCCCTGTGGGAGCGGGCTTGCCCGCGATAGCTGACTGTCAGGCGCTGCGGGACTAACGGACCAGGCGCAACCCGCCAATCACCACGGCAAACACCGCCAACGTGGTGTTGTACAACGCCAGCGCCGGCAAGCCGATCACCAGCGCCAGCACTGCCAGCCACCACCCTGCCCGTCCCGGCACAACGAAGCCGATCAGCGCCATACCGAGCGCCGCCCAGCCCAATACCTTGAAATGAATCATCAGCCCAAGGTTCGAACGCACCACGCATTCCCAACGACTGGCCTCGTCGACGCAAATGCCGACCCACTGGCCGTCTTCCATAAAGCCATAACGCGCGGCATAACTGGCCGCCAGCCACAACGGCAACAGTACGAGCAGCACAATCACGGGCAAGCGGCGGGACATGGAGCACTCCAATCTGTGGAAATCGGCGGCCAGCTTAATCTGCCGCTCTGCATACGCAAGCGCTAACAACACTTAACTGTTCATTCGGGCCGTGCAAAGTGTATCGTCCAGCTACTATTACTCCGAATTCCGCCTGTTTGGTGCCGCAGCATGGCACTTTGGCGCAAGCCCGGTGGTCATAGCCTGCGAACTTCATTCGGCACCTTCCTCTAAGGGATCTAGTCATGCTCCGTTCCTTGCGCTTCGCCGCGCTGTTCAGCGGCCTTATTTTGAGTGCGTCCGCACTGGCGGTGGATATCGACGCCGCCAGTTATGGCTACCCCCTGACCAATCCGTTCGAGGCGACCATCGCCACGACACCGCCGGATCTGCGCCCTGAACTGCCGCTCGATGACGACATCAACCAGTCCGATCGCAGCGTCACCCTGCGCCCGGAACGCGAGTTCATCCTGCCGGACAATTTCTGGGCAGTGAAAAAGCTCACTTATCGCATCGCCACGCAAGACAAGCCGGCACCGCTGATCTTCCTGATTGCCGGCACCGGTGCGCGGTATGACAGCACGCTCAACGAATACCTGAAAAAGCTCTATTACAAGGCTGGCTACCACGTTGTGCAGTTGTCGTCGCCGACCAGCTTCGACTTCATCAGCGCCGCTTCACGTTTCGCCACACCGGGCGTGACCAAGGAAGACGCCGAAGACATGTACCGGGTGATGCAGGCCGTGCGGGCGCAGAACCCGAAACTGCCGGTGACCGAGTACTACCTCACCGGTTACAGCCTCGGTGCCCTCGATGCCGCCTTCGTCGCGCACCTGGACGAAACGCGCCGCAGCTTCAACTTCAAGAAAGTGTTGCTGCTCAACCCGCCGGTGAACCTGTATACCTCGGTAACCAACCTCGACAAGCTGGTGCAGACCGAAGTCAAAGGCATCAACAGCAGCACCACCTTTTATGAACTGGTGCTGACCAAGCTGACCCGCTACTTCCAGCAGAAAGGCTACATCGACCTCAATGACGCACTGCTCTACGACTTCCAACAGTCCAAGCAGCACCTGACCAATGAGCAGATGGCGATGCTGATCGGCACGTCGTTCCGCTTCTCGGCGGCCGACATCGCCTTCACGTCAGACCTGATCAACCGTCGCGGCCTGATCACCCCGCCGAAATTCCCGATCACCGAAGGCACCAGCCTCACGCCGTTCCTCAAGCGTGCGCTGCAGTGCGATTTCGACTGCTACATCACCGAGCAGGTGATTCCGATGTGGCGCGCGCGCACCGACGGCGGCAGCCTGCTGCAACTGATCGATCAGGTCAGCCTGTACGCGCTGAAAGATTATCTGCAAGCCAGCCCGAAAATTGCCGTGATGCACAACGCCGACGACGTGATCCTCGGCCCCGGCGATCTTGGCTTCCTGCGCAAGACCTTCGGTGATCGCCTGACCGTTTACCCACTGGGCGGCCACTGCGGCAACCTTAACTACCGCGTCAACAGCGACGCCATGCTGGAGTTCTTCCGTGGCTAAATATCTCCTGCTGATTACAGCGCTCCTCTGTGCAGGCGTGGCCCAGGCCGACAACAGCAAAGCCAACGCGCCGGTGGTGGTCGACAGCGACGGTTTCAAGGAACCGCTGACCAAACTGAAATTCAACGCGGGCCTGGACCAGCGCGAATTCGAGCGCTCGACGCTCAACGCGCTGAACGTCTACGACCCGCTGGAGTCGTGGAACCGCCGGGTTTACCACTTCAACTACCGCTTCGACCAATGGGTGTTCCTGCCGGTAGTCGATGGCTACCGCTACATCACTCCAAGCTTCGTGCGCACCGGGGTGAGCAACTTCTTCAACAACCTCGGCGACGTGCCGAACCTGGTCAACAGCCTGTTGCAGTTCAAGGGCCAGCGCTCGATGGAAACCACCGCGCGGCTGCTGCTCAACACCACGATCGGCATCGCCGGTCTGTGGGACCCGGCCACCGCCATGGGCCTGCCGCGCCAGAGCGAAGACTTCGGTCAGACGCTGGGCTTCTACGGTGTACCGGGCGGTGCCTACTTCGTACTGCCGATCCTCGGCCCGTCGAACATCCGCGACACGGCGGGCCTTGCCGTGGACTACACCGCTGAATCGGCGATCAACTTCCTCAACGTCTCGGAAGTCAGTTCCAACCACCCGGAAGTCTGGGCTTTGCGCGCGGTCGACAAGCGCTATCAGACCAGCTTCCGCTACGGCCAGATGAACTCGCCGTTCGAGTACGAGAAGGTGCGTTACGTGTATACCGAGGCGCGCAAGTTGCAGGTTGCCGAGTAAAAAGGCTGTCACAAAACATTGTGGGAGCGAGCCTGCTCGCGAAGGCGGCGTATCAGTCGACGTAGATATTGACTGGACTACCGCATTCGCGAGCAGGCTCGCTCCCACATTTGTTATGTGTTGCTGATCAGTTTTTCAGAGCTTTCCAGAGCTTGCCAAAGACGGAAACCACCGCCAGCACCACCGCACCGGCGATGATCCCCGCGACACCATTAAGCAACATCGGCACCGCAAACCCGGCGCTGCCTGCCGCCGCGCCAACGCCTTCAATCCAGTGATGCAGCACCGGCACGCCGTGGGTGAGGATGCCGCCGCCGACCAGGAACATCGCCGCCGTACCGACCACCGACAGGGTTTTCATCATGTACGGTGCCGCGCTCAGAATGCCGCTGCCGACTGTCTTCGCGAACTGCCCAGGCTTCCGGGTCAGCCACAAACCGAGATCGTCGAGCTTGACGATGCCTGCCACAAAACCGTAAACGCCAACCGTCATGACGATGGCGATACCAGACATCACGATCACTTGCTGCGTCAACGAAGCATCAGCCACGGTGCCCAAGGTGATCGCAATGATTTCTGCCGACAGGATGAAGTCAGTGCGAATCGCACCTTTGATCTTGTCCTTTTCAAAAGCCACCAGATCGGTCGCCGGATCGGCGACGGCCTCAGTCAGCTGCGCGTGCCCTGCTTCGTCTTCAGCATCGCTGTGCAGAAACTTGTGCGCGAGCTTTTCAAAGCCCTCGAAGCACAGGTACGCACCGCCGACCATCAACAGCGGCGTGACCAGCCACGGCACGAACGCACTGATCGCCAGCGCCGACGGCACCAGAATCAGTTTGTTGACGAACGAGCCCTTGGCCACCGCCCAGACCACGGGAATTTCCCGCTCGGCGCGCACGCCCGAAACCTGCTGGGCATTGAGCGCCAGATCATCGCCGAGCACTCCGGCGGTCTTCTTGGCGGCCATTTTGCTCATCAACGCCACGTCGTCCAGAACGGTAGCAATATCGTCGATCAGCACCAGCAAACTGCTTCCTGCCATGAATCCTGTTTCCTTCTGTGTATGAATGTTGCGAAGCATAACGCGACCGCAGGCCGCGTGTTGCATTGTTGAGCGCCGCGCGAGGCCGGTGCTACCATGCGCCACCGCCAGAACAGGCAAGGAACCACCGGGTTTATGAGCACAATCCGCGAGCGCAACAAAGAACTGATCCTGCGTGCCGCCAGCGAGGAGTTTGCCGACAAGGGCTTCGCGGCGACCAAAACCAGCGACATCGCCGCCAAGGCGGGATTGCCCAAGCCCAACGTCTACTACTATTTCAAATCCAAGGAAAACCTCTACCGCGAGGTACTGGAAAGCATTATCGAGCCTATTCTGCAGGCCTCGACGCCGTTCAACCCGGACGGCGTGCCGAGCGAAGTGCTCAGCGGCTACATCCGCTCGAAGATCCGCATCTCCCGCGACCTGCCCTTCGCCTCCAAGGTGTTCGCCAGCGAAATCATGCACGGCGCCCCACACCTGAACGCCGACCTGGTCGAACAACTGAACGCCCAGGCCAAGCACAACATAGCCTGTATCCAGACCTGGATCGACCGCGGCCAGATCGCCCCGATCGACCCCAACCACCTGATGTTCAGCATCTGGGCCGCGACCCAGACGTATGCCGACTTCGACTGGCAGATTTCAGCGGTAACCGGCAAGGACAAGCTGGATGAAGCGGATTATGAAGCGGCCGCGCAGACGATTATCCGGTTGGTGTTGAAGGGGTGTGAGCTGGACTGAAACACCGTAGCGACGCTATCGCGTGCAGGCCCACTCCTACATTTGGAATGCGTACCCCTGTAGGAGTGAGCCTGCTCGCGATCCAGACGACTCGGTCTCAACTCAAACCCAGATCGCACAGCGGATAGTCACCAAGCTTTTCCACCAGCCCGGCCCGCAATGGGTTGGCTACTACATACCGCGCCACCTTCACCAGATCCTCCTCCCGCCGCAACGCACGATCATGAAAACCTCGCTGCCAGAGGACACTGTTATCTCCGGTAGCCTGTCTGACTGATCTGGTACTCATCGATTTGGTTTTCTGCATGAGCTCACTCAATGAGCCTCGCCGTAATTCAATGAGCCAATGGAAATGATCAGGCATGACGACCCAAGCCAGCGAATTCACAAGCCCGGAATCCTGGGCATTTTGGAATTGATCAGCGACCAGCTTTCCCAAGGCAAAATCCCCGAAAACCGGCCTTCGTTGATGGGTGTTACTGGTCAGCAGATAGATTCGGCTAACTTCGGCATATCGCCCGACTCGCAGTTTATGTGCAGCAGGTAGATCTGGCATTCCTTTGCCTCCCCCATGATTGATTCGTAGAAGGCTAGTACGGGGTATGCGAATGGATCAGACAGACTGTTGGCAGGATGTGTCTGGGCGAAAGCTATCGCGAGCAGGCTCACTCCTACAGGGGGATTGTGGTGTTCAGACAATTTGTGTCCGACGCGAATCCAATGTAGGAGTGAGCCTGCTCGCGATGGCGATAGCTCAATCAACGCCAATTCAGGAAACCACCCCCCCATCCGCCCTCAAATCCAGCGCCTCCACCGCCTTGATCGCCACCTGCTCATCCACATCCGACAAATCCCCACTGATCCCGATCGCCCCCAGCACCACCCCCGCCTGATCGCGAATCAACACCCCGCCCGGTGCCGGGACGACGCTGCCCTGGCCCATGCTGTTGAGTGCAGCAATGAAGGCCGGGCGTTGTTGCGCGTCCTGGGCGAGCAGACGCGAGCCTTTGCCCAGGGCAATCGCGCCCCAGGCTTTGCCAATGGCGATGTTGGGGCGCAGCAGGCTGGCGCCGTCTTCGCGTTGCAGGGCGATCAGGTGGCCGCCGGTATCGAGTACCGCGATGGTCAACGGTGCGGCGTTGATGCCGCGCCCGGCGTTGATGGCTTCGCTGACCAGGTTGACTGCGACTTTCAAGGTTAAAGCGCTCATGGTGCCGTCCTCATTTTGTTATAGGGAAAGTCGTGGGGCTGCGCGTTTCTGCCGCAGTCCGATCCCACAAATAGAACACAATGAGCTATTTTTTTGTATACAATAATTCTCGAAAAGCGCCACATGCGACGAAAAGCCACACTCATACGGGCTTCCGAAGAATGAAACAGGCGCTTGAGAAAATGGATTGACCTGCGCCGTCCGCCGTGAATACACTCTGCGCAAAGCCACTTGTATACAATTACAAAACGTAAAGAGGCACAAAACCATGAGCAAAATGAGAGCAATCGAAGCCGCCGTTCTGGTGATGCGCCGTGAAGGGGTTGATACCGCTTTTGGCATCCCGGGCGCAGCGATCAACCCGCTGTACTCCGCCTTGCAGAAGGTCGGTGGCATCGATCACGTCCTTGCTCGCCACGTTGAAGGCGCCTCGCACATGGCCGAGGGCTACACCCGCACCAAGGCCGGCAACATCGGCGTGTGCATCGGTACATCCGGCCCGGCCGGTACCGACATGGTCACCGGGCTCTACAGCGCCTCGGCTGACTCGATTCCAATCCTCTGCATTACCGGCCAGGCACCCCGCGCCCGTATGCACAAGGAAGACTTCCAGGCCGTCGATATCACCAGCATCGTCAAGCCAGTGACCAAGTGGGCGACCACCGTTCTGGAACCGGGCCAGGTGCCTTACGCGTTCCAGAAAGCTTTCTATGAAATGCGCTCCGGCCGCCCGGGCCCGGTGCTGATCGACCTGCCGTTCGACGTGCAGATGGCCGAAATCGAATTCGACATCGACGCTTATCAGCCACTGCCATTGGCCAAACCGACCGCCACCCGCGTGCAGGTCGAGAAGGCGCTGGCTTTGCTGGATCAGGCCGAGCGTCCATTGCTGGTGGCCGGTGGCGGCATCATCAACGCCGACGCCAGCGATCTGCTGGTGGAGTTCGCCGAGCTGACCGGCATCCCGGTCATCCCGACTTTGATGGGCTGGGGCACGATCCCGGACGATCACCCGCTGATGGTCGGCATGGTCGGTCTGCAGACTTCGCACCGCTACGGCAACGCGACCATGCTCAAATCCGACGTGGTGCTGGGTATCGGTAACCGTTGGGCCAACCGTCACACCGGTTCGGTCGACGTCTACACCGAAGGTCGCAAGTTCATTCACGTCGACATCGAAGGCACGCAGATCGGCCGTGTGTTCACGCCGGATCTGGGCATCGTTTCCGACGCCGCCGCTGCGCTGACCGTGTTCATCGAAGTGGCTCGTGAATGGCAAGCCGCTGGCAAGCTGAAGAACCGCAGCGCCTGGCTGCAGGATTGCCAGCAGCGCAAGGCCAGCCTGCATCGCAAGACCCACTTCGACAACGTGCCGGTCAAGCCGCAGCGCGTTTACGAAGAAATGAACCAGGTGTTCGGCAAGGACACCTGCTACGTCAGCACCATTGGTCTGTCGCAGATTGCCGGCGCGCAGTTCCTGCACGTCTACAAACCGCGTCACTGGATTAACTGTGGTCAGGCCGGTCCGTTGGGCTGGACCATTCCGGCGGCGCTGGGCGTGGTCAAGGCCGATCCGAACCGCAAAGTCGTAGCCCTGTCGGGGGACTATGATTTCCAGTTCATGATCGAAGAACTGGCGGTCGGCGCTCAGTTCAAACTGCCGTACATCCACGTTGTGGTGAACAACTCGTACCTGGGCCTGATCCGTCAGGCGCAGCGCGGATTCGAAATGGACTACTGCGTGCAGCTGTCCTTCGATAACCTCAACGCGCCGGAACTCAACGGTTACGGCGTTGACCACATCGCAGTCGCCGAAGGCCTCGGCTGCAAAGCACTGCGGGTATTCGAACCATCGGAAATCGCCCCGGCCCTGCGCAAGGCCGAACAGATGATCGAAGAGTTCAAGGTGCCGGTGATCGTCGAGATCATTCTGGAGCGTGTGACCAACATCTCCATGGGTACCGAGATCAACGCGGTCAACGAGTTTGAAGACCTGGCACTGGTCGGCAACGACGCGCCGACGGCGATTTCGTTGCTTGACTGACTGCTGACTGCTGATCGTTCCCACGTCGAGGCGTCGAACCGTCTGCGTGGGAACGCAGCCCGGGACGCTCTGCGTCCCAAAGCGGACGCAGAGCGTCCATTGAGGCATTCCCACGCAGAGCGTGGGAACGAGAATCTAGAACGGGAGACCACCATGCCGCGTTTCGCAGCCAACCTGTCCATGCTGTTCACCGAACAGGATTTCCTTGCCCGTTTCGACGCCGCCGCCAAGGCCGGTTTCAGTGGCGTGGAATACCTGTTCCCGTACGACTTCAGCTCGGCTGAAATCAAGGCAAAACTAGACGCCAACGGTCTGACCCAAGTGCTGTTCAACCTGCCGGCCGGTGACTGGGCCAAGGGTGAGCGCGGGATTGCCTGCCTGCCGGATCGGGTCGAAGAGTTCCGCGCCGGGGTCGATCTGGCGATTGCCTACGCGCAAGTGCTGGGCAACACCCAGATCAACTGCCTGGCCGGTATTCGTCCGCAGGGCGTCGACGATGCCACCGTGGAAAAGACTTTCGTCGCCAACCTCAAATACGCCGCCGACAAGCTGCAAGCGGTGGGCATCAAACTGGTGATGGAAGCGATCAACACCCGCGACATCCCGGGTTTCTACCTGAACAACACCGCGCAGGCCCTGTCGATTCGCGAGCAGGTCGGCAGCGCCAATCTGTTCCTGCAGTACGACATTTATCACATGCAAATCATGGAAGGTGATCTGGCCCGCACCCTGCAATCGCATCTGGGCGAGATCAACCATGTGCAGCTCGCGGACAACCCCGGGCGCAACGAACCGGGCACTGGCGAGATCAACTACCGCTTCCTGTTCGAACACCTTGATCGCATCGGTTATCAGGGTTGGGTGGGTTGCGAGTACAAGCCGCTGACCACCACCGAGGCTGGCCTGGGCTGGCTGAAAACCCACAACGCAATCTAAGAAACACTGCAAATCCCTGTGGGAGCGAGCCTGCTCGCGAATGCGGTGGGTCAGTCAACACGGATATTGAATGTTCTACCGAATTCGCGAGCAGGCTCGCTCCCACATTAAAAACAGCTCCCTTTTTGCTTGAAGCAGCAATAAAAACAAGAGGAATTTCTCATGGCTAAAATCGGATTCATCGGCACCGGCATCATGGGCCACCCAATGGCGGCGAACCTGCAGAAAGCCGGTCACAGCCTGTTCCTGTCGGCGCACCACGACGCCGCGCCGGCCGACCTCGTTGCCGCGGGCGCCGTCGCGCTGGCCAATCCACGCGAAGTGGCGCAGGAAGCTGAATTCATCATCGTCATGGTCCCGGACACCCCGCAGGTCGATGATGTGCTGTTCCGCGCCGACGGCGTCGCTGCCGGCATCGGCAAAGGCAAAGTCGTCATCGACATGAGCTCGATTTCGCCGACTGCCACCAAAGCCTTCGCAGCCAAGATCAACGAGAAAGGCGCGCAATACCTTGACGCGCCAGTGTCCGGCGGTGAAGTCGGCGCCAAAGCCGCGACCCTGAGCATCATGGTCGGTGGCGACGCCGATGCCTTCGAACGCGCGCTGCCGCTGTTCCAGGCCATGGGCAAGAACATCACCCTGGTCGGCGGCAATGGCGACGGTCAGACCGCCAAGGTTGCCAACCAGATCATCGTTGCGCTGAACATTCAGGCCGTCGCTGAAGCGCTGCTGTTCGCCTCGAAAAACGGCGCCGATCCAGCCAAGGTGCGTGAAGCGCTGATGGGCGGTTTCGCCTCCTCGAAGATCCTTGAAGTGCACGGCGAGCGCATGATCAAAGGCACCTTTGACCCGGGCTTCCGCATCAGCCTGCACCAGAAGGACCTGAACCTGGCCCTGCAAGGCGCCAAAGAGCTGAACATCAACCTGCCGAACACCGCCAACGCCCAGCAGGTGTTCAGCACCTGCGCGGCCATCGGTGGCAGCAACTGGGACCACTCGGCGCTGATCAAGGGCCTGGAACACATGGCCAATTTCTCGATTCGCGACAAAAAATAAGCCCTGCACAAAACCCTGTGGGAGCGAGCCTGCTCGCGAAAGCGGTCTCACATTCAACATCCATGTTGGCTGACACACCGCCTTCGCGAGCAGGCTCGCTCCCACAAGGGATCTTAGTTGTCCTTTCGAATAACAAGAATTCCGGGAGCCCGCCATGTCGGTCGATCCGCAACAACTGCTGCGCGAGCTGTTTGCCACAGCCATCGACGCGGCCCATCCGAACCAGGTTCTCGAAGCCCATTTGCCTGCCGACCGCAGTGGTCGGGTGATCGTCATCGGTGCCGGTAAAGCCGCTGCGGCGATGGCGCAAGTGGTCGAGCGCTGCTGGCAGGGAGAAGTGTCCGGCCTGGTGGTGACCCGCTACGGTCACGGCGCTCCGTGCGAGAAAATCGAAGTGGTCGAAGCCGCGCATCCGGTGCCGGACGCGGCCGGTCTGGCCGTGGCCAAACGCGTGCTGGAAATGGTCAGCAACCTGACCGAAGACGACCGCGTGATCTTCCTGCTCTCCGGTGGCGGCTCTGCCCTGCTGGCGTTGCCGGCCGAAGGCATCACCCTCGCCGACAAACAGTCGATCAACAAAGCCTTGCTCAAATCCGGCGCGACCATCGGTGAGATGAACTGCGTGCGCAAGCACCTCTCGGCGATCAAGGGCGGCCGTCTCGGCAAAGCCTGCTGGCCGGCCACGGTTTACACCTACGCGATTTCCGATGTACCCGGCGACCTCGCCACGGTCATCGCCTCCGGCCCGACCGTGGCCGACCCGAGCACCAGCGCCGAAGCCCTGGCGATCATCAAACGCTACGGCATCGACATTCCGGCCTCGGTGCGCAACTGGCTGCAAAGCCCGGAATCGGAAACCGTCAAACCCGGCGACCCAAGTCTGGCGCGCAGCCATTTCCAGTTGATCGCCCGTCCGCAGCAATCGCTGGATGCCGCCGCAGTGAAATGCCGTCAGGCCGGTTTCAGCACACTGATTCTGGGTGATCTGGAAGGCGAATCCCGCGAAGTGGCGAAGGTCCACGCCGGTATCGCCCGGCAGATCATCAATCACGGCCAGCCACTGGCGGCGCCGTGCGTGATTCTCTCCGGCGGCGAAACCACTGTGACCGTGCGCGGCAATGGCCGCGGCGGGCGCAACGCCGAATTCCTCTTGAGCCTCACCGACAACCTCAAGGGCCAGCCCGGCGTTTACGCGCTGGCCGGTGACACCGACGGCATCGACGGCTCGGAAGACAACGCCGGCGCGATCATGACCCCGAGCAGCTACGCCCGCGCCGCGGCCCTGGGCTTAAGCGCCAGCGACGAGCTGGATAACAACAACGGTTACGGCTATTTCCAGGCGCTCGACGCGTTGATCGTCACCGAGCCGACCCGCACCAACGTCAACGACTTCCGCGCCATCCTGATCCTTGAGAACTGCAAACCATGACGCCTGATAAAAAGGTCAAAATCCTCGCCACCCTCGGGCCTGCGGTGGATGGCATCGACGATATCCGTGAACTGGTCGAGGCCGGGGTGAATATCTTCCGGTTGAATTTCAGCCACGGCGATCACGCCGACCATGCCAAGCGCTACCAGTGGATCCGCGAAGTCGAGCGCCAGCTCAATTACCCGCTGGGCATCCTGATGGACCTGCAGGGGCCGAAACTGCGGGTCGGCAAGTTCGCCGACAGCAAGGTGCAGCTGCATCGCGGTCAGGCGTTCCGCCTCGATCTGGATGCGACACCGGGCGACGAACGTCGGGTGAATCTGCCGCACCCGGAAATCATCGCTGCGCTGGAAGCCGGCATGGATTTGCTGCTCGACGACGGCAAGCTGCGTCTGCGCGTGGTCACCAAGTACGCCGATGCGATCGACACGACGGTTCTCAACGGCGGCGAACTGTCCGACCGTAAAGGCGTTAACGTGCCGCAAGCGGTGCTCGACCTCAGCCCGCTGACCGCCAAGGATCGTCGCGACCTGAGCTTCGGTCTGGAGCTGGGCGTGGACTGGGTTGCGTTGTCGTTCGTGCAACGTCCGCAAGACATCGTCGAGGCCCGCGCACTGATCGGCGACAAGGCCTTTCTGATGGCGAAAATCGAGAAGCCGTCGGCGGTTGAGCAACTGCGTGAAATCGCTGCGCTGAGTGACGCGATCATGGTCGCGCGCGGTGACCTTGGCGTGGAAGTGCCGGCCGAGAGCGTGCCGCAGATTCAGAAAAACATCATCACCACCTGCCGCGAACTCGGCAAACCGGTGGTGGTGGCCACGCAAATGCTCGAATCGATGCGCTTCTCTCCGGCGCCGACCCGTGCCGAAGTCACCGACGTTGCCAACGCCGTGGCCGAAGGCGCCGATGCGGTGATGCTGTCGGCGGAAACCGCGTCCGGCGAATATCCGCTGGAAGCGGTGCAGATGATGAGCAAGATCATTCGCCAGGTGGAGAACGGCCCGGATTACCAGACCCAGCTCGACGTCAGCCGGCCAAAAGCCGAGGCGACGGTGTCCGACGCGATCAGTTGCGCGATCCGCCGGATCAGCAACGTGCTGCCGGTGGCGGTGCTGGTCAACTACAGCGAATCGGGCGCTTCGACGCTGCGCGCATCGCGGGAACGGCCGAAAGCGCCGATCCTCAACCTGACGCCGAACCTGCAGACGGCCCGGCGTTTGAGCGTGGCGTGGGGTATTCATTCGGTGGTCAACGATCGCCTGCGCCAGGTCGACGAAGTCTGCTCGACCGCGCTGGAAATCGCCCAGGCACAAGGCATGGCCGAGCGTGGCGACACCCTGCTGATTACTGCCGGCGTGCCGTTTGGCCAGCCGGGGTCGACCAATTCGCTGCGTATCGAGACGTTGATTTAGCCCCCCACCATGATCGTTCCCACGCTCCGCGTGGGAATGCAGCCCGGCACGCTCCGCGTCCCGAGAGCAGACGCAGAGCGTCCATTGAGGCATTCCCACGCAGAGCGTGGGAACGATCAGTAACCCGGTTTACCTGACTTTCAGAACTGCCATGCCTGCCAATCACTTCAACACCCACTGCCCCGACTGGGCCGAGGCTTTGCTCAACGGTTTCAGTCAGATTTTTCTTCAGCGCCATCCGCTGTGCGGCCTGCTGTGTTTGTTGGCGATCCTGCTGACAGCGCCGGTGCTGTTTGCCGGAGCGTTGCTCGGTGGCGTCGCCGGTTTGCTCACCGCGCAGCGGCGCAATTACGCCAAGGCCGATCGCCAGGCCGGCTTGTTCAGCTACAACGGCGTGTTGCTCGGTTTGCTGCTGAGCCTGTATTTCCCTTGGTCGCCACTGTTACCGCCGCTGATTCTTGCCGCCGGCGGCCTCAGCGCGATGCTCACCCAGCAATGGCTCAAACGCATCTACCGCAGCCGCGCGATACCGGCGTATACCTCGCCGTTCGTGGCCTTGAGTTGGCTGTTGCTGCTGTTCGCCGAGCCGTCCGCGCCCAGCGCCTCTATCGATTTGCATACGGTGAATGTGCTGGCCGCAGAATTGAGAGGATTCGGCCAGGTCATGTTTCTTGATCATCCATTGGCCGGTGCCCTGATCGCCTGCGGTTTGCTGATCGCCGATCGCCGTGCGTTCTGCTGGGCGCTGCTCGCGTCGGCGCTCGGCCTCGCTTCCAGTCTGCTGCAACATGAACCCGCCACCGCGCTGCTGGGCCTGGGCAGTTACAACGCGGTGCTCGCCGCCCTCGCCTTCTCTGCCCAACGCCAACATCCGTGGCTGCCGCTGCTCGGCATCGTCCTGGCGCTGTTGGTGACGCCGCTGTTTGCCGCCGTCGGCCTTGCGACCTTGACCGCGCCATTCATCCTCGCCGGCTGGCTGATCCACGCCGGCATGCAGATGTTTGGCAAAGCGGCGTTTGCGCATGAGCCTTGCGCTCATCGGGAGAATCAACCTAGGCTGCGCTGATCTTCGATTCAGGCGTTATCCATGGACAGCAGCAACAATTGGCGCGAACGGCTTTACGTGATGATTTTCCAGAGCGACACCCCGGCCGGGCGTCGCTTCGACGGCATCCTGCTGTTGATCATCCTCGCCAGTCTGGTGATCGTGATGCTCGACAGCATCGACAGCGTTCACCGTAATTACGCGGACCTGTTGGCCTACATCGAGTGGGGCTTCACGGCGATCTTTCTCGGCGAATACATCCTGCGTCTGTACTGTTCGCCGAAACCGCTGCGCTATGCCTTCAGCTTTTACGGCCTGGTGGACCTGCTGGCGATCGTGCCGGGGATTCTCGCGCTGTATTACAGCGATGCGCAGTATCTGCTGATCATCCGCATCATTCGAATGCTGCGGATTTTCCGCGTGCTCAAACTCAGCCCGTACCTCAAGCAAGCCAACTATTTAATGTCGGCGCTGCGCGGCAGCAAACAGAAAATCGTCGTGTTTCTGGTCAGCGTCTGCACCTTGGTCACGGTGTTCGGCACGCTGATGTACGTGATCGAAGGCCCGGAACACGGTTTTACCAGCATCCCCAAAGGCATCTATTGGGCGATCGTCACGCTGACCACCGTCGGCTTCGGCGATATCGTGCCGAAGACGCCGCTGGGCCAGGTGATTTCCTCCCTGGTGATGATCACCGGTTATTCAATCATCGCCGTGCCCACCGGGATTTTTACGGCTGAACTGGCCAACGCCATGCGCGGCGAACAGCTGCAACATGACTGCCCGATTTGCAAAAAAGCAGTCATGAACAGACCGCCGCTTTTTGCTCGCGATGTGGCAGTGCGCTGTTCAAGAAAATGGAATAAGCACAGAGCTTTTTTAATCTTTAAGCGACTATCACACGCCCGTTATAGTCGCTGGCAAATCGCCTCACCTTTGACTCAACACCCCCACAGAACAAGGAATGCGCAGTGAAAAAACTCTTTGGCGCCTCACTTCTCGCCGCCGGCCTCGCCTTGGCCAACATCGCTCAGGCAGCGCCGACGCTGCTTAACGTTTCCTACGACGTGATGCGCGATTTCTACAAGGACTACAACGCTGCGTTCCAGAAACACTGGCAGGCCGAGCACAACGAGAACATCACCGTGCAGATGTCTTTCGGTGGCTCGAGCAAGCAGGCGCGTTCGGTGATCGACGGTCTGCCGGCGGATGTCATCACCATGAACATGGCGACCGACATCAACGCCCTCGCTGACAACGGCAAACTGGTGCCGGAGAACTGGGTTACACGTCTGCCGAACAACAGCGCGCCGTTCACTTCGGCCACGGTGTTCATCGTCCGCAAGGGCAATCCGAAAGCCCTGAAAGACTGGCCGGACCTGCTCAAGGACGGCGTGCAGGTGATCGTGCCGAACCCGAAAACCTCGGGCAACGGCCGCTACACCTACCTGTCGGCCTGGGGCTATGTGCTGAAGAACGGCGGTGACGAAAACAAGGCCAAGGACTTCGTCGGCAAACTGTTCAAACAAGCCCCGGTGCTTGATACCGGTGGCCGCGCCGCGACCACCACGTTCATGACCAACCAGATCGGCGACGTGCTGGTGACCTTCGAAAACGAGGCGGAAATGATCGCCCGTGAATTTGGTCGTGATCAATTTGAAGTGGTCTACCGCGAGCGTGTCCGCCGAAGCCGAGCCGCCGGTATCGGTGGTCGATAAAGTCGTCGACAAGAAAGGGTCGCGCGCGGCGGCTGATGAATATCTGAAATACCTGTGGTCGCCGCAGGGTCAGGAGATTGCAGCGGCCAACTATCTGCGCCCACGTGATCCGGCGGTGCTGGCGAAGTACACCGATCGTTTCCCGAAAGTGGATTTCCTTTCGGTGGAGAAGACGTTTGGTGACTGGCGCACGGTGCAGAAGACGCACTTCAATGATGGTGGGGTGTTTGATCAGATTTACACGGGCCAATAAGGCTTGATCTGAAAACCAAGAGGCGACCCACTGAGGTCGCCTTTTTGTTGAGCCCGGCTACCCTCACCCCAGCCCTCCCGAAACGTCGGACCGCCCAGAGGGAGAAGGGGCCGACCGAGGTGTCTTGCGTCAGACATCGACCTGAACGACCGAGTCGATTACGGAATGGAGCCATTTTTTGATTCGAACCAGTTCCGGATTCACCGAAGCACGTTCAGGTCGGCGAATCTCCCAGGTATCCCCCAATCAGCCCCCTCTCCCTCCGGGAGAGGGCTAGGTGAGGGGCTTTTGGGCGAGAACAGTAATCTCATGACCACCTCCGCGCGACTATCGGTGATCAACCGATCAGTCATTACACAACGTAATAAGAGTTATCATCCGAAACTGTCTTCTGCCAACCCGCGTTGTCCTTTAGCCTTCACCGCTTTCCTGTGCCCGACCCGAGTATTCCTATGCCCACGACTCACGCAATGACCCGAGGCATGGTGCTGCTGTTCGCCTTCTGCTGCGGCGCCATCGTTGCCAACATCTATTACGCACAACCGATCATCGGCCTGATCGCGCCGGACATCGGCCTGTCCGACACCCTGGCCAGTTTCATCGTCTCGTTGACGCAGATCGGTTATGCACTGGGCCTGTTCTTCCTGGTACCGCTGGCCGATCTGCTGGAAAACCGCCGGTTGATGATCATCACCACCCTCGTGGCAATCGCCAGCCTGCTGGCGGCGGCGTTTACCGATCAGCCGAATGTGTTTTTGCTGATTTCGCTGCTGGTGGGGTTCAGCTCGGTGTCGGTGCAAGTCCTGATTCCGCTGGCCGCGCATCTGGCGCCGGAAGAATCCCGAGGCCGTGTGGTCGGCGGGATCATGGGCGGTTTGTTGCTGGGTATTTTGTTGGCCCGACCGGTGTCGAGCGTGGTTGCCGACCATCTCGGCTGGCGCGCGATGTTCATGATCGCCGCCGGGTTGATGGCCGCGATCAGCGTGGTGCTGGCGTTGACCGTGCCCAAGCGTCAACCGGATCACAGCGCCACCTACGGGCAACTGATCGGCTCGCTGTGGACGTTACTGCGTCAGCAACCGGTGCTGCGGCAGCGTGCGTTTTATCAGGGTTGCATGTTCGCCACGTTCAGCCTGTTCTGGACCGCCGTACCGCTGGAGTTGGCACGCAATCACGGCCTGTCGCAAAGCGAAATCGCGATTTTCGCCCTGGTCGGCGCCATCGGTGCCATCGCCGCGCCGATCAGCGGACGCCTCGCCGACGCCGGCCACACCCGCATCGCATCGTTGCTGGCCATGCTCTTTGCCAGCCTGAGCTTCCTGCCCGCCTTCATCCACCCGGCCTACAGCGTCATCGGCCTGGCGGTCACCGGCGTAGTGCTGGACTTCTGCGTGCAGATGAACATGGTCCTCGGCCAGCGCGCAGTGTATTCGCTGGACGCGAAAAGCCGTGGCCGTTTGAACGCGCTGTACATGACCAGCATCTTCATCGGCGGCGCGTTCGGCTCGTCGGTGGCCAGCGCGGTGTATGAGCATGGCGGCTGGTTGTGGATCGTGATTGTCGGCAGCGTGTTTCCACTGTTGGCGTTGTTGCGCTTCTTGAGCGCATCGCAAAACGCTTCGCTGACGCAACGAAAAATCGCTTCCTGAGGTGATTCAGTAGGAGCGAGCCTGCTCGCGAAGGCGTCAGTTCAGACAAGATTTGCGCTGACTGACACAGCGCTTTCGCGAGCAGGCGCGCTCCCACAATTGGCCGAGCCTTAGTATCGAACCAGTTTCTCCATCGCCGCATCCGCCAGAAACGAGGAGCGGCTTTTGACGTTGTGTTCACGCACATAGCGGTCAATGCGCTGTATCACATACCCGGGCAGCGTGACGTTGACCTTCTCGGTCTTGCCCAGGTACGGCGAGATATCCAGCTCCAGCATGCCCCAGCCCATCTCGGCAAAATCCGCATTGCTGCGATGAGCCGACGCCGACGTCGGCAGCGGAATCGGCTCTCCTGCCGCGGCAATTTCCTGCAGCATGATGTGGGCAACTTCAACGGCAGCGTTGTAGGCATCCTCGAACGTGTCCCCCGCCGTCACGGCACCCGGGATATCGGGGATCTGAATACCGATGGCAGTATTTTCATCACCCCACTCAATGCAGATTGGATATTGCATTACGGATCTCCTTCATAACGGGCTGGCGGGTTGTACAACCCGGCACGCCGCCTGAGCTCTTGACCGTCCCCAATGGCAAATCCTTTTTCGGATGGGGGACGGGAATTGTGTTCGGGTTGTAACGGTGCTTGAAAATGTGATGACTGCCAGTCACCCGATCCAGCGTCCAGCCTGCCTCTTCAAGCTCCTTGATCAATAACCTGCTCTGCACCCGGCGCCTCCTTGCCTCGGCCCTTAAAAAGTAACCCTAGAGTTATCTTTACTCAAGCACAGGATGGCGTGGAGTGACGGTTGGTTGTTTTGCGAGATGTTCCTGACAACTATTTCGTTTATTGCGATTTTCGTTTAATTCGAATACGGTTCATGCATCGTCCATCGAATGCCGGAACTGTCCTATGTCCACTGCTATCCCTTGCGCTATCAATCTGCCTGAAGAACGTGAAATCAAAGCCGCGATAGAAGGCCAGCGTGCGTTGACCGCTTTCCTCGCAACCGGCTTTGAAACTCAAAAAATCCAGATCTACGATGAGCAGAACGAAGCCCATAGCGTCGAGCTGCCAACGTCCGCGCTGCGCTTGCTGAGCGATATCCTCGCGGCGCTGTCGCAGGGCCACGCTGTGAAGGTCGTACCGATCCACGCTGAGCTGACCACTCAGGATGCTGCCGACCTGCTCAATGTCTCACGTCCGCACATGATCAAACTGCTGGAGAGCGGTGAGATTTCCTACCACAAAACCGGCAAGCACCGACGTGTGCGTTTTGCCGATCTGATGGAATATAAAGCCCGGCGAGACACCGCCAGCGAGCAGGCAATGAGGCTTCTCGCAGAGCAGGCACAGGCGCTAAGGACAGGATACGAGTGAGGCACTCCTCTTTCACCGCTGTATACGATGCATGTGTTTTATACCCCGCCCCACTGAGAGACTTCCTGATGTGGCTCGCATTGTCCGGACTGTATCGAGCGCGCTGGACTGAAGAAATCCACTGCGAATGGAAGCGCAATTTGTTAAAAAACCGGCCTGACCTGAGCATCGAGCAACTGGACCGGACATCACAACTGATGGACCTCGCCATTCCGGATGCATGTGTAGATAGTTATGAAGATCTGATCGTCGGACTGAGCCTGCCCGACGATGATGATCGCCATGTTCTTGCTGCTGCTATCCGATGTGGCGCGGACGTTATCGTGACTTTCAACCTGAAAGATTTTCCCGCTTGCTCTCTCGAACCCTATGGCATCGAAGCCCAACACCCGGACGAGTTTGTGGAAAACCTTTTTCATCTGGATTCATCCGCGGTCATTGCGGCTGCCCAACGACAGCGCCAGCAACTGAAGACGCCATCGATGGATGCGGATTGCTTCCTTGCCCTCCTGCAGCGCCAAGGCCTGGACCAGTCAGTACGTTCACTGAGCAGGTATCGCGCAATTCTCTAAAAATTCGGCAAAAAAACGGCGATCCAAAGATCGCCGTTTTTCTCACTGCCCGAACTGCTTGCCCAAGCCCGGTGGCACGCCGTGGATGTCGGTGTCTTCCCATGGGCCGTTGGGGCTGACGGCGCGGCTCCAGCCGTTGTTCCAGCGGTAGTAGGTGCGCTGGCGGTAGAAGGTGTTGGACTGGTCGTCGAGTACGTACACGCCGAGCTTCTGGTCCCAGTGGCTGTTGCCGCCCGGCGGCGGGGCGAAGCTGGCGGAGGTGCGGGGTACCGGTTTCGACGGTTTGGCCGGGATGCTCTTGCCCGGGGTCGGTGAGGTCGACGGGGTCGGGCTCGGTTGCGACGGCGGGATCGGTGGCAGGTTGGTGGTCGGTTCCGGTCGCTGGACCGCACATGCACTCAAGCCCAGGGCCAGTGTGAGGACTGTGATGCGGGCGATGGTGTGCATGGCGGTGCTTTCCTGTGGTTCCGGTTATTGGTCCGGGCTGTCGATGGTCAGTTTTTGTGGCGCGGTGGTGCTGCTGGCCAGGGGGCCGCTGCGACCGATCCATTCACCGGCAGTGGGTTGGCCGGCGCGGGAAATGCGCGCAACCAGTTGGACTTCGGGAAAGTTGGACAGTTTCAACTGCGGCATCATCGCGTCGGCATCGCCGAGTTCGACGGTCACCGGCAGATCGGCCACGGTCAGGCGTTTGGCCGCCAGCGGTGCCGGTGGACCGGAGGTGGCGCGAGCAAAGATGAATACGCTGTCGCCCGGCTGCACTTTGCTTTTGAGCTCGCTGGCCAGATCGACGCTGACTTTCAGCAACGCGCCTTTCGTCGCCGCGGGCGCCTGAACGACTGTGCCGCCACTGGCTTGCAGGCGTTCGGCGGCGCGCTGGATGCCGCCTTGCAGCGCGGCGCGCGAGTTATCCTCCGGTGGCAGTTGTGCGAGCAGGCGCTTCCAGTAATCGATCGCTTCTTGATAGCGCTCACCTTCGAACGCGGCGATGCCGAGCAGACCGAGGCTGGTGACTTCTTTCGGATCAGCCTTGAGGGCTTCGTCGGTCAGCGCCTGGATCTTGGGCGACCATTTTTTTCCGTCAGCAAAATACTGCGCCTGCGCCCACTGGCCGAGCAGTTCCGGTTGGCGACCAGCGAGGCCGGCGGCGCGTTCGAACATCTTCGCCGCGTCTGCCGGGCGCTCCTGCGCCATGTAAGTACGACCGAGGAAATACAGGCCTTCGGCGGAATCCGGTTGCGCGGCAACCGCACGTTCCAGACGCTGGGTCATCTCCTCCATCGACTGCGGCGCCTGGGCGAATTCGCGGGTCAGCTCGACCTTGTCGGCAGCGCCAAAATGCAAGTACAAACCCAAGCCCAACAGCGGCACCAGCACGGCCGCGAGCAACGGCAACGGCTTGCCGAGCTTCGACACACGCGGCGCGGCAACGCCTTCGGTATCGGCCAGCAACTCCCGCGCCGCCTCGGCACGACCACTGTCCATTTGCGCAGCATCAAGCACACCTTCAGCCTGCTGCGCTTGCAACTCGGCGACACGCTCCTGATACAGGGCAACGTTGAGGGCGGTGCGATCCTCCTCGCGTTGGGCACGACGGCCACGCAACACCGGGATCAGCAGAAAACTCAGGGCGACCAGAAGCAACAGCCCTGCGGCAAGCCAGAAATCAATCATTCTTGGGTTTTATCCAACAGTTGGTCGAGGCGCTGACGTTCTTCGATGGACAGCGATGACGGCGTTGCGGCGCGTTGCCCGCGACGCCGGCGGACAATCACCGCGATCACCACGAAACCGCCCAGCAGCAGGCCGGCCGGGCCGAACCAGAGCAATGCGGTCTTGGCGTTGAGCGCCGGTTTGTAGCGGACGAAATCGCCGTAGCGGTCGACCATGAAGTCGATGATCTGCTGGTTGTCCTTGCCCTCGCCGAGCATGCGGAAAATCTCTTTACGCAGGTCAGCGGCAATCGGTGCGTTGGAGTCGGCGATGTCCTGGTTCTGGCATTTGGGGCAGCGCAGTTCCTTGGTCAGTTCGCGGAAACGCTCGCGATCGCCTTCTTTGGCAAATTCGTAGGTGTCGATGGCCGCATGCGCGACGCCGGCCAGACTCAAGCCCAGCATCACCGCGGCGAGAAAACGCTTCATGGCTTGGCCTCATCGACCAGCGCCTGATATTTGGCCGCGAGTTTTTCGCGCCAGACCTGCTCGTCGATCACCCCGACGAACTTGTCGCGGATGATGCCTTTGGCGTCGATGAAGAAGGTTTCCGGAGCGCCATAAACGCCGAGATTCAGGCCCAGCGAGCCTTCATCGTCGCGGATATCCAGGGCGTAGGGATTGTGGAACTCGGCCAGCCATTTCAACGCGTCGGCGTTGGTGTCCTTGTAGTTGATGCCGTAGATCACCACGCCGCGCTCGGCCAGTTTGTTCAGCACCGGATGTTCGACCCGGCAGGAGATGCACCAGGTGCCCCAGACATTGACCAGTGCCGGTTTGCCGAGAATGTCAGCCTTGGTCAAGGTCTTGTCGCCCTGCACGCTTGGCAGGGAAAACTCCGGGAACGGTTTATTGATCATCGCCGAGGGCAGCTCCGCCGGGTCGAGGTAGAGCCCGCGATACAGAAACACCGTCACCAGCAGAAAAATCGCCAGCGGCACCAACATCAACCAACGTCTCATGCCGCCGCTCCCGTCATGCCCAGCGCTTCACGCACTTTGCTTTTCACCTTGACCCGATAACGCCGATCCAGCGCCGCCAGCAAGCCACCGAAGCCTGTGAGCAGGCCGCCGAACCAGATCCAGCGCACGAACGGTTTGACGTGCACGCGCACGGCCCAGGCGCCGTTATCCAGCGGCTCGCCGAGGGCGACATAAATGTCGCGGGTGAAACCGGCGTCGATCCCGGCTTCGGTCATTACCGAGTTCTGCACGGTGTACAAACGCTTTTCCGGGTGCAGCACGCTGATTTCCTTGCCGTCGCGAATCACCCGAACGGTACCTTTGTCGGACGTGAAATTCGGCCCCTCGAAGTGCCTGGCGCCTTCGAAAACGAAGTGATAACCGGCCAGGTCCATCGATTCGCCCGGCGCTAGGCGCAGGTCGCGTTCGGCACTGTTCTGGCTCGACAACACCACGCCGAGTGCGCACACGGCGATGCCCAGGTGCGCGATCTGCATGCCCCAATAACTGCGGGTCAGCGTCTGCAGGCCTTTGATCAGGCCTTTGTGGCGAGTCTTGTCGAACAGGTCGCGAACACCGGCGAGCAACACCCACGCCGCCAGCAGGAACGTCGCAATCACCGCCCAGTTGAAATCGCCGTAAGCGACGCCGGCAATCACCGCCAGCGCGACGCTGCCGAGCAACACCGCGGTGAGCATGCTCGCCAGCCATTTCACCGGGGTATCCTTCCAGCGCACGATCACGCCGACCGCCATGACCAGCATCAGCAACGCCATCAATGGAATGAACAGCGCATTGAAATACGGCGGGCCGACCGACATCTTCGCGCCGCTGAGGGCGTCGAGAATCAGCGGGTACAGCGTGCCGAGCAGAATCATCGACGCGGCCACGACCAGCACCAGGTTGTTGCCCAGCAGCAGGGTTTCCCGCGACCACAGATTGAAGCCAACCTGACTTTTCACCACCGGTGCGCGCAGGGCGAACAGCGTCAGCGAACCACCGACGACGAACAGCAGGAAGATCAGAATGAACACGCCGCGCTCAGGATCGGAAGCGAACGCGTGGACCGAGGTCAGCACGCCGGAACGCACGAGGAATGTGCCGAGCAGGCTCAGGGAGAACGCGGCAATCGCCAGCAACACCGTCCAGCTCTTGAACACGCCGCGTTTTTCCGTCACCGCCAGCGAGTGAATCAGTGCGGTGCCGACCAGCCACGGCATGAACGAGGCGTTTTCCACCGGGTCCCAGAACCACCAGCCGCCCCAGCCGAGTTCGTAATACGCCCACCACGAACCGAGGGTGATGCCGATCCCGAGGAAGGCCCAGGCGACGATGGTCCACGGCCGCGACCAGCGCGCCCACGCTGCATCGAGTCGACCGCCCAGCAACGCCGCGATGGCGAAGGCAAAAGCCACCGAGAACCCGACGTAGCCCATATAGAGCATCGGCGGATGCACGATCAGGCCGATGTCCTGCAGCAGCGGATTGAGGTCGCGACCGTCGGCCGGAATCTGCGGCAGGATCCGCGCGAACGGGTTCGACGTCAGGATCAGGAACAACAGGAAACCGGTGCTGATCATGCCCATCACCGCCAGGACGCGGGCGAGCATGACTTGCGGCAACTGCCGCGAGAACACCGACACGGCGAAGGTCCAGCCGCCGAGAATCAACGCCCACAACAGCAGCGAACCTTCGTGAGCGCCCCACACCGCGCTGAATTTGTAGTACCAAGGCAGCGCGCTGTTGGAGTTCATCGCCACATAGGCCACCGAGAAATCGTCGGTCATGAATGCGTAAGTGAGGATGCCGAACGCGAACAGCAGAAAGGCAAACTGGCCCCACGCTGCCGGTTGCGCCAGGCCCATCCACAAACGGTCGCCGCGCCAAGCGCCGAGCAACGGCACCACGGCCTGCACCAGGGCAAAACACAGGGCCAGAATCATCGCCAGATGACCCAGCTCAGGAATGAATATCGCCGAGGTCATATCAGCTCTCCTTCGCAGGGGTTGGCGCGGATTGACCGCTGTCTTTCAGCGCTTTGGTCACTTCCGGCGGCATGTACTTCTCGTCGTGCTTGGCCAGCACTTCATCGGCCACCACCACACCGTCGGCGTTGAGCTTGCCGAGGGCAACGATGCCCTGCCCTTCGCGGAACAGGTCCGGGAGGATGCCGCGGTAGGCGATAGTCACGGACTTGTTGAAATCAGTGACGACGAACTTGACGTCCAGCGAGTCCTTCGAGCGTTGCAGCGAGCCCTTCTCGACCATGCCGCCGGCGCGGATGCGCGTGTCTTGCGGAGCTTCGCCGTTGGCGATCTGCGTCGGGGTATAGAACAGGTTGATGTTCTGCTGCAGGGCACTGAGGGCCAGGCCGACGGCAGCGCCGACCCCGACCAGAATGGCCAGAATGATGATCAGACGTTTCTTGCGCAGCGGATTCACTGGCCGTTCTCCCGGCGCAGACGACGCGCCTCTTGTTGCAGATAGCGCTTGCGGGCCAGGATCGGCGCCGCCACGTTGAGGGCCAGCACCGCCAGACAGATGCCATAGGCCGACCAGACATACAGGCCGTGATGGCCCATGGCGAGAAAGTCGCCGAATGACGCGAAACTCATCGAGCGGCCTCCAGACTGTGCTGCACTTCGGCTTTGACCCAACTGGCGCGGGCTTCGCGCTTGAGCACTTCAAGGCGCATGCGCAGCAGCAGCACGGCGCCGAAGAAGCAGTAGAAACCCAGCACCGTCAGCAGCAGCGGCAGCCACATTTCTGCGGGCATCGCCGGTTTTTCGGTGAGGGTGAAGGTCGCGCCCTGGTGCAGGGTGTTCCACCACTCCACCGAGTATTTGATGATCGGGATGTTGATCACACCGACGATGGCCAATACCGCGCAGGCCTTGGCGGCGCTGTCGCGGTTGCTGATCGCATTGCCCAGCGCGATCACGCCGAAATACAGGAACAGCAGAATCAGCATCGAGGTCAGTCGCGCATCCCACACCCACCACGAACCCCAGGTCGGTTTGCCCCAGATCGCCCCGGTGACCAGCGCCACGGCGGTCATCCACGCACCGATCGGTGCGGCGCATTGCAGGGCGACATCGGCCAGTTTCATTTTCCACACCAGCCCGACCACGCCGCACACGGCCAGCATCACGTAGATCGACTGCGCCAGCATCGCTGCAGGCACGTGGATATAGATGATGCGAAAGCTGTTGCCTTGCTGATAGTCCGGCGGCGCGAAGGCCAGGCCCCAGACGACGCCGACAGCGATCAGCAGCAACGCGGCGATGCTCAGCCAAGGCAGCAACTTGCCGCTGATGCCGTAAAACCATTTGGGCGAGCCGAGCTTGTGAAACCAGGTCCAGTTCATGTTGTTTCCATCACGGGTGCCGCTCCTCGATGTGAGCTGGCGCGGGTCATTCTTTTCGACAAAGTGGTTAAATTTTAACCAGACCTCATTATTATTCGCCGACGCTGATCTTCAGGCCAGCCGCTATTGCAAACGGTGTCAGGGTGATCGCCAGGGCGGTCAGGCTACCCAGCCACAGCAGATACCCGGTCGCCGGCATGCCTTGCAAGGCGGCCTGCAAGGCGCCACTGCCGAGGATCAACACCGGGATGTACAACGGCAGAATCAGCAGCGCCAGCAACAGGCCGCCGCGTTTCAACCCCACCGTCAACGCCGCGCCCACCGCACCGAGCAAGCTCAGGACCGGCGTGCCCAGCAGCAACGACAACAGCAACACCGGCAGGCAAGCGGTTGGCAAACCGAGCATCAGCGCCAGCAACGGCGAGAGCAGCACCAGTGCCAGACCGGAAAAAAGCCAGTGTGCCAGCACCTTGGCCAGGACCAGAAGGGGCAGCGGGTGCGACGAAAGGACCCACTGTTCCAGCGAGCCGTCTTCAAAGTCACTGCGGAAAAGTCCGTCCAGCGACAGCAGGACCGACAACAACGCCGCCACCCAGACTAACCCCGGGGACAGGTTTTGCAAGACCTGAGTGTCCGGGCCGACGGCCAGCGGGAACAACGCAATGACGATGGCGAAGAAAATCAGCGGATTGGCCAGCTCCGCCGGGCGGCGAAACAGCAGTCGGGACTCACGGGCGAGCAGCAGGCCGAATACACTCATACCGCCCACTTCCCCAGATCGATATCGCGATAACCGGCCGGCATCCGGCTCAGCGTGTGGTGCGTGGTCAATACCACCAGACCACCGCGTTCGCAGTGCCCGGCCAGGTGTTCTTCAAGTTGCGCAACGCCCTGCTTGTCGAGTGCGGTGAACGGCTCATCGAGAATCCACAGCGGCGGGCTGTCCAGATACAACCGCGCCAATGCCACACGACGCTGCTGACCGGCCGACAGATTGTGGCAGGGAACATCTTCGAAACCGCGCAATCCTACTGCTGCCAGTGCTTGCCAGATCGCCTCGCGCTCGGCGGGCTGGTGCAGGGCGCAAAGCCAGGACAGATTCTCTTCCGGGGTCAGCAAATCCTTGATCCCGGCGGCGTGGCCGATCCACAGCAGGTTGCGGGCGAGTTCGTGGCGTTGTTCGGTCAGTGGCTGACCGTTAAGCAGGACCTGGCCGTCAGTCGGTTGCATCAGACCGGCCAGCAGACGTAAAAGACTGGTTTTGCCGCTGCCGTTGGGACCGCTGATCTGCACCATGTCGCCACCGGCCAGGCGCAATTCGAAGTTCTCGAAGAGCAGCCGCAGATCACGTTCACACGCCAGGGCAATGGTTTGCAGGACAGGACTGGTCAAGGGATCACGGGCCTTATACGGTTCAAGTCGGCTCTGGCGCGGCCGTTAAAGAGAGGCAGCATAGATGCATTGAAGGCTCGAACTGGCGAGCTGGATCAAACAATTGCTATGTTTTTTCAACGAAGCGCACGACGCGCGGCATTATACATGCCGTGCCTTACTCTCAAGAGCGCAATTTCCTCAGGTTGTGTCCGCGTATGACAGGCGAAATCAACATCCTTCCGCTGCCGCCCGCCTCTGCGGCGACGGTGCGCCCGCAGGTCGGCGAACTGCTCAAGCTGCTGACCCCGGTCGAAGGCTTGATCGGCAGCGGACAAAGCGCCAAGGCCGAGGTGTTGTCGCTCAAGCAGGCCGATCAGACCTTTGAATTGCTGCTCAAGGTCACCGTCGATGGCGGCCGCCAGACCACCGTGCAAGCGACCAGCAGTCTGCCGCTGCCGCAAGGCACTAACCTGGCGATTACCCAGCCCTCGGCGGGCAATCTGGCGATCACCGTGCAGCAGGCGATTGCCAGCAACGTCGCCGCCCTCACCCGCCTCGATACCGCGCAATTGCCGGTCGGCACGCTATTGCAGGGCAAGGTGCTGACCTCACAGGTCCTGCCGCAGACGCCGGGACAAGCGACGGTGTTTCGCTCGATGGTCAGCCTGCTCAACACCGCACTGAGCGGCAGCACACTGACCATCGACAGCCCGCAGCCGCTGCGCATCGGCACCCTGCTTTCGGCCATCGTCGAAGACGCGCAAACCCTGAAATTTCTGCCCCTGAGCAACCGCCAGGAACAACTGGCAGTGAGTCAGCAACTGCTCGGCCAGCAAAGTCGCCAGGCTTCGTTGAGCGGCCTGTTGAACGCGCTGCAAAACCTGCCGCCGGGCACCGATCAGACGTCTGCAGATTTGCGCGCGGTGGTCGACAAGCTGCTCGCCAGTCTGCCAGACGTGCAACAACTGAGCACCGCCAAAGGCGTGGCGCTGGCCTTGGCCAACAGCGGCGTGTTCCTTGAGACCAAACTGCTCACAGGGCAAAACCCGACGTTGGCCCCGGACATGAAAGCCGATCTGCTCAAGCTGATCGCGCAATTGACCCCGGGCCTGCCGAGCAGTACCAGCTTCAACGCGATCATCGCCGCCAACACCCTGGCGCAAGCGCTACCGAGTTTCGTGCGCAACGCCTTGGGCATGCTCGGCCAGGTCAGCGCCAAACCCGTGCCGAGCAGTTTTCCATTGCCCGAGCGTTTGCTGCAAAGCCAGGACGGCGAAGGCGATCTGGAGCAATTGCTACGTCTGGCCGCCGCTGCCGTTTCGCGTTTGCAAAGCCATCAGTTGTCGAGCCTGGAACAGACCGGCGTCACCGACGACGGGCGCCTGCTCAGCACCTGGCAACTGGAAATACCCATGCGCAACCTGCAGGACATCGTGCCGTTGCAGGTCAAGTTCCAGCGCGAAGAAGCGCCGGAACGCGAGCCGCAACCCAACGAGCGCCGCGACGAGCGCGAACCCAAACAGCAATTGTGGCGCGTCGATCTGGCCTTCGACATGGAACCGCTCGGACCCTTGCAGATTCAGGCGCAACTGGTGGCCGGCAGCCTGTCCGGGCAGCTGTGGGCCGAGCGCCCGTACACCGCCGACCTGATCGAAAACAACCTGTTCGCCCTGCGCCAGCGCCTGCTCGATCGCGGCCTGAATGTCGGCGACATCGACTGCCACCACGGCACCCCGCCACAAGGCAACCAAACCCGCCTCGAACACCGCTGGGTCGACGAAACCGCATGAACGATTCCACTGCCCCACGCCAGGCCATCGCCCTCAAATACGACGGCAACCACGCCCCGACCCTCACCGCCAAGGGTGACGAAGAACTCGCCGAAGAAATCCTGCGCATCGCCCGCGATTGCGAGGTGCCGATTTACGAGAATGCCGAACTGGTGCGCCTGCTCGCGCGCATGGAACTAGGCGACAGCATCCCCGAAGAGCTCTACCGCACGATCGCCGAGATCATCGCGTTTGCGTGGAACCTGAAAGGGAAGTTTCCCGAGGGGCACGACCCGGACGCGCCGATGGTCGAGAAGGATGTCACCGCACGCGGGGATGATTACTGACTCGTCGGGACCAGCCAAAGCAATTTCCTACCGTTCATCGCAACTGTCAGATCTGACAGTTGCGCGCCAGGTCGCTGCGGTCGCCAGATAAAGGGCCGCGCACGTCAGTCTGATCGTTGCGCCCCTTTGAAAGGAATGCTCCGATGACGACGGATCGGGCCCGTGACGATAGCTCCGAGGGCAGCGAAACGCTGGCCCTTTATCCCCTTACATTCCCGCGATGATCGAGCCCATCGACGGAGACGAAGGCTACGATGGTGGCATTGGCGCCGCAGGACTTGAAAGCAACTTGCTAATAGGCGTTGATCCCTGGCTCGGTAATGCGCTCGACCAGAAGTGCTTGCTTTACTGGAATGACGAAACGACCCACGTACTCTTTGAAATCGTCGATACGCCCGAAGAACTTACCGAGCCTCTGCGGTTTCATTTACCCGCGAGCCAGATTCTCGATGGGCGCGCCTTCCCGGTTTACTACCGAATAGTGTCGCCCAGCGGCAATGAAAGTTGTTCTCTCAAGCTCAACGTGTTGATCAAGCGCACGTTACCGGGCGGCGTCCTCGACACCCCTGAACCGCTTGGCCATCCCGGCCTGCGCTACAGCCTTTCACCGGATATCAGCGGGGGAGTCGATGGGGAAATGGCGAAGCAAGGCATAGCCATGCTGATCGAGCCCTACGAGAACATGACCATCTTCGACCGCATCGTTGCGACATGGGGCGATGAGCAGGTCATGCATTATCCCGTCACAGCCGAACAGATCAGTGATCCAGACAATCATCCGATCACTTTGATCTTCGATGAACAACTGATTCACCGCGCGGGTAGTGGGCCGCATGCAATCACCTATCAGGTCATTGATCGTTGCGGCAACCGCCCACATGTTCATGCGCCTTGGGCAATTGCCACTAGTACCATCGTCAATCTTGACCGGATACCGGCGCCCACTGTTTCGGGTGAGCAGGATGGCGTTCTGGATCCCGCCTTCCTTACCGACATTCAAGCCGAGGCTTCAGGTACAGGTCTGATAGTCGGTGACGAAGTAAGAGTCCGCTGGCAAGGCCGAGTCGAACACGCGACAGCAGCCCAACGCTTCACGGCAAGTGCACTGCAATTCGCCATCCCGCTCATGTGGGCCAATGAAAGCGATCAAAGCACGGTCACCCTCACCTTGATCGTGACTCGCGCAGGAACCGACCTGTTGTCCGATCCGAGATCCCTGGCTATCAAAACGACAATCCGCTTGCGCCCGCCCAAGGTTCTGGAAGCTTACGGTGAGCGAGGTGATCGTCTGAAGATGTCCGACATTTACTACGCAAGGTACGTAACGATTCAGGTCCAGCAATATACGGGAATGGCCATAGGTCAAACCATCCGTGCCCGCTGGGCCGGGCCACGAAACACTTTTGACAGTGCAATCACGCCAGTAACGACTGTCGGCGCAATGAATCTTGAAGTGCCGCGTATGGAAGTCGTGGATGCCATCGGTAGCACCGTACCCGTCGACTTCACGGTACGCACTTACATTGACGGCCCATTGCATCGCGCTGATCCGTTGCAGCTGACAGTAGACGCGCAGACATTCGAACTACCCCCACCGAGACTTTCTTCTGATCGGACCATGGTCACCGTGCGTTATCCGGCAATGGCTACCGGATACCAGGCGCGAGTGCGCTGGGGCGGGATCATCACACGCAGAACAGAATGGAAAAACGTGTTCCCCAATACCACCGCGGAGTTTTCGATTCCGATCGATTGGCTGAATGAGAACAAAGGAACAACCGTGCTGATCAACTACAGCGTGCATTTAACCGGGTCCAACGAACAGAGCCAGTTCTCACAGATATTGAGAGTGGAGCTGTAAACAGTGCAATCCTCGATTGCGCGAACATTGAGCAAGGGAGTGGCAAACATGGAAATTGAACAAGTGTCATGGGACCTGCGTCGGCCCACAGTAATCGAAGCGCCGACCGACCAGTTGAATTTCAACGCTGTGTACGGCAAACATTACATCTACGTGCAAATCCCCTACTACATGGGCATGCTCGCTGGTCATACCGTGAAAGTACGCTATGCCTCTGGCCGGAATACCCATCACAGCGAGACATTAAAGGTCACTAAACCGTCCCCGTTGAATGTTGCCATTCCGATTTTAGAGGTCGTTGACTCAATCGACAGCAGCGTGTCGGTCAGTTATAGCGTTCGACCAAATCCGGGAGCTCCGTTGCAAAACTCGGAAATATTGGATCTGAGCGTAATGCAACAGACGTTCGACCTGCCCAGGCCGAGACTTTCCAGCGACCGAAAAAACGTGACGGTAAAGTTTCTCAACATGGTGCCCGGCTACACCGTAAGGGTCAGATGGCACGGTGTGGTTGTGCGAGATACCGAAAGCCTCCCCATTCAGAATGAATCCTCAATGAGCTTCAGCATCCCGACGGGATGGGTCTCGGAGAACTGGGGAAAACAAGTCATTATCAATTACAGTGTTCATCGATCAGGCTCTGACGACAATCTGATGTTTTCTAGATTGTTGCGAGTCATGCTTTGAAAAATTGTCGGACCATCCAGCGTGAAGCGTCAACTATTGCGCTTCGCGCTTTCAAACCAAAGCGGTAAAAGCCAACCAGGCGAGACTGTATAAGTTTCTACTGCACTACCTGATCTTCCGGGTGGTAACTGAATACTGCATCTTCGCCGGCAAAAGTTAATTTGATGACCGGAAGAAAATCTCCGGTTTGATTGAAATAATCACTTTGCATGAACTGCGCACCTGCTTTAGCCGCGGCGGGCGCCGTGGAAACATAAACGAATGCTTCAATAGGCAACATCTCGGGTATACCTCGCGGCCATGCAGCAATGATGACTTCGTTGGCCCAGTCCAGATTGTTCATATTCTGAAAATTATTCCGGCCCTTCAGAAATATCGAAAACTGCTGTTTTTCAGCACTTAACGAACATTGCCGGTAATACCGCGTGCCATCATTAGGCGCCTGATGGAAATGGGTCTTCCATTTATCCAGCGTATCGACACCGATCGCAAGGCACGACTCTGCATCATCAGGATAGTCAATATGATGACCGCATGACTGCTCTCGATTGGCCGTTGCGCCATCTGTAGGGAAAGCACACCGTACAGGCGGAACGTGAGCAGCGGCTTTTATCGCAGAATCATAATTCTTGAATATGAAAGCCTGGCCCTCGCCAATGTAGAGACTGTCCATGCGAAGATCTTTGCGCAAATAAGAAAAAGAAACCCCATTGCGCGCAACTGAACTGTCGCTAGGGTCCCATACGTGATAACTCGGCGTTCCTCTGGCAGACCGGATCAAGACACCATTGCAAAAATAGGCTGCCCTACCGGCGCAATCATCAGATGTGGCTGCGTATCGCGCGTTCAAGCTTTGTGCTACCTGTTCTCCGAAAACCTGATCAGCATTCGAGAAGCTGAACGGCTGAGCGACACCAGCGCTCATGTCCAGCTTTACGATGGGGACATATAGCGATGTCGCCTGATAATAATCACGCTGAAAATTCTGCGCGTCTGCCAGCTTGGCGGGTGTCGACGCATCGTAAAAAACCGCCTCCAACGGCAACTTCTCCGGTTTACTTTCATCCCAGATCTGCACCAATACTTCCATGGGCTTGGCTGTCCAGTCAGCGTCGACCAGTTCATGCGCCTCCAGGCTCGCTTTGAACTGACCCGCCACAAGCGTACTCAACGAACATTGGTTTCTCGGCAGCGAATCATGCTCACGGAAATTCGCCAGCCACGCCGCCGCTGTGGTCGCGGGCACCGCCAATTTCGCACAATTGGCCAGATCCGCGTTGGCCTCTTCGACCCTGGGCGCAAACCCGCACCCATGATCCACGCGAACATCCAGCGACTCGGTGGGAAAAGGATAAATACAGCGCACATTAAGCGCCTTGTCTTGCGCCAGCGCCGATGTTTGATCCTTTAGAATAAAACCGCTTTTCCTGCCACCATTCAATGCACGACTACCGATATCCGAACGAATATAGGTAAACGCCACCGACCCCAACTCAGTGGCTTTCGAGCCGTAGTCCCAGAACTTGAAAAATGTGCTGTAGTCGACCGCGCGCAGAAGCACGCCTGAACAGTAATAGGCTGGCGTGCCGTTGGAACAATTGGCGACATTGCTGCTGTATTTATTATTCAGATCCAGCACCAATGCTTGCCCGGACATGGCATTGGCGCTGGACGTAAATAAACAAATCAAGAAAAGAAGGTATTTCATATTCATACCTGGCTGGAATCGAACTCCATGCTGAGTATGTTTTTAGGTAAATAGTGCTTTCCACTGTCAGATCTGACAGTCCCGACCAACGGCTATCCGAATACTTCAGTCGCTTTATCTTCTACGCCCTGCCATACACCGTTCGTCGCTACTGTCAGGTCTGACAGTAGCGCACGCCCGATCCCGCAGCGCTTGATGACGGACCAGACCTGACCCAGGTCGCGCACAGGTCCATCATCTTGAGGAATTGATTCCATGCCAGACAAAAAAAATGATTCGTCGCTGAACATCCACGCTGAAGGCGAACTGCTGGTCATGGGCGCACGCGGCAATCGAGGTGGTCTGGGCAATTTCTACACGCGCAGCTGGCGACTTGTAGCGCTGGACGCCTCAACGCTCAACCCCTTGAACGTTACGTGGCAGTACGTCGGAGACAAGCAGTCCGTCACCGGTAGCGCGTTTTTTGATGTTCGGCCTTATGAGGAGCTGATCGTTTCGTCAGGCCAGAAACGCATAACCCTCAACCCGTCGAATATCATCGGTACGTCATTTGCTCTGTGCGCTCGGCTGGACAGCGGAAAAGTCCATGCATGGGGCCACGCCGACTTGGGCGGCACTTTGCCGGGACCGATAAAAGAAGTTCACGACGTCGTCGAGCTGTCAGCGGCAATGGGGGCCTTTGCGATTCGGCGCGCGCAAGGCAACGTCCTCGCGTGGGGACATTACCCTAACGGGACCGTCCCCGAAGACATCGCACAGCTGGATACGATTGTCGCGGTCTCGGGCAGCACTTATGTTTTCGTGGCCGTGCTTGAGTCGGGCAGGATGGTCGCGTGGGGCAGGCCCGAGACGGGAGGCGAACTTCCGACGCCAATCGCTGACTTGACCGATATCACCCAGGCCTCAGGTGGGCAATATGGTTTTGTCGCGCTGCGCAGGACCGGCAATGTCGTCTGTTGGGGTTATGAAAAACAGTCACCGCATCTGCCGGAAGATATTGCGCGGCTCACCGACATAACCAGACTGGCCTGTTCAAGTCACGCTTTCGCAGTACTCAGCGACAATGGCCAGGTGCGAGCATGGGGGAGTGATTATGCTGGAGGTCACGTGCCTCCGGACATCGAAGAACTGCGAGACATCGTCGATTTGGCCAGTAGCGACTCAGCCTTTGCAGCCCGCAGAAGCAACGGCGCATTGGTCGCATGGGGCGACATTCCGCCCATGCCAGAAGAGCTTGCCAGTCGCAACGACATCGTCCACGTCATAGGCTCCGCAATGGGATTTGTCGTGCTGTGCGCGGATGGCGCAGTGCACGCCTGGGCTGCCGCCCCCAGCGAAATCAGTAACATTCCTCCAGACATTCGTCAGTTGCGGGACATTGTCGCCATTAATGCCAACCAGCACGCGGCCGTCGCCTTGCGCAGTAACGGCGTGGCAGTGGCGTGGGGAAGAGAGACCGACGGCGGCGATACCAGCGCAGTTGCCGATTTGCTTACCAACGTACTTGCCGTGTACGGCGGAGGCGATACGTTCGTGGCACTCAGGGCCGATCGTCGAGTGGTGGCGTGGGGTAACGCCGCCTATGGCGGTAATGGTGAGCAGAAAGCCCTGCATCAATTGATCAGTTACGCAAAAGCTCCGGCGAGCTGATCCGGACCACTGCGGCTCGCGACGCCCTGCGATGCCATCAAGCAAAAGATCGCAGCCTTCGCCAGCGCCTTACACGAGATTCATGCAGGCGCTGGCGAAGGCTGCGATCTTTGATCTCGCTTGCCGCCAAGAGCTCGAAGCTCCTAGCTGTTTTTGTGCAGCTTGCGCATCAACTCCGCCTCAGCCTGGGTCAACCCGCAGGACTGCGTCAGTTCGTCAACGCTGGCGCCCATGCCCACCAGTTTCGCCGCCTGGGCGAACGACAGGCTCGACGGGTCGCGCTGTTCCAGGGCAACGATTTTATCCGGCAAGGGGCTGACCACCGCGCGCAGCTCGTGCAGGGCTTCGCCCATGCGCACGTTGCCGTTCTGGTAGTCGTCGACACGCTTGGCCAGGTCCTTGATGCGCTGATCACGCAGCGCATCGCCCTGGGCCTGCTGCGCAGCGATCACCCGCTGCGCCTTGATGTACGACAAGAACATTGCCAGCGTGCCTGCCCAGAACAGGAACAGGACAATGATTGCAACCTCGAGAATCAAATCAGATGCTCTCCAGTTCCGACCACTCTTCTTCGCTCATCATCTTGTCCAGCTCGACCAGGATCAGCAACTCGTTGTTCTTGTTGCACACGCCCTGGATGAACTTGGCCGACTCTTCGTTACCGACGTTCGGTGCGGTTTCGATTTCCGACTGACGCAAGTAAACCACTTCGGCCACGCTGTCGACCATGATGCCGACGACTTGCTTGTCGGCTTCGATGATGACGATACGGGTGTTGTCGCTGATCTCGCCGCTGTGCAGGCCGAAGCGCTGACGGGTGTCGATCACGGTGACCACGTTGCCGCGCAGGTTGATGATGCCCAGCACGTAGCTCGGTGCACCCGGCACCGGTGCGATCTCGGTGTAGCGCAGCACTTCCTGCACGCGCATCACGTTGATGCCGTAGGTTTCGTTATCCAGTTTGAAGGTCACCCATTGCAGGATCGGATCTTCAGAACCTTTTGCATTCGACGCCTGACTACTCATACCCTGACCCCTCGAAAAAACCGCCCTGGGCGGTGTGTGTTCTGTGTGGTGGCATTGAAAAATGCCATCGCCTGATTGTTATGTCGGCTGCTATGTCGGTTTATGTAGCGGCTTGTTGCCGCTCATGTGCTTCGCCCCGCCGCTGGCGATCAACTCGGCCAGTGCGGACACATCAAGCAATGCACACATGTGCTCAATCACGGTGCCGGCGAGCCATGGCCGCTGACCCCGGTGACTTCTCCATTTGATTTCATTCGGGTCCAGACGCAACGAGCGGCTGACCTGATGCACCGCCAGTCCCCACTCGTAACCCTGTACCGAAATCACGTACTGCAAGCCCTGGCGGAAATCATCGCGGTAGCGATCCGGCATGACCCAGCGTGCGGTGTCGAGCACTTTCAGATTGCCGGCCTGGCTGGGCAGAATGCCGAGGAACCATTCCGGCTGACCGAACAGTGGCGTCAGCTCCTGGCCGGCCAGTGAATAGATCGAACCGAGGCACACCAGTGGCACGGCCAGCGTCAACCCGGCGACGTCGAACAGCAGGCATTCGAAGGCTTCGGCTGCCCACGCCGGACGCCCGTCGGTTTCAACGGGCGGTGGCGGGTTATTCGGCGGCAGGTGCACTTCGACCAGCGGCGGAACCAGAACCTGTGGTTCTTCCGGTTCTTCGACAACCGGGGCCGGCGCGGGAGCTTGCGGCTCAGGCACTGTCAGTAATTGGGTTTGCAGCAGCGGCGCCAGGGTCGAGACCACGGCGCGCGGCTCTTCGAGCAACGTCACCGGCGCCTTGGCCACTGGCGCGACAACCGGCGCGGTGGCAGGTCGGGCGGCTTTCTGCGCATCGCGCGCCTGTTCTTCCAGCACGGCGGCCTGGAACTCGTCCATCACCTCAGCGCTTTCTACGATTTCAGGCAGCGTCTGTTGCGCGACCGGCGGCGGCAACTCTTCGGGCACCTCGAGCAGCAAGTCTTCCAGATAAGACTGCAAGGCCCGCTGCGGACGTGAAGTGAGTTTCACTGGGCGGTTCATCGGTGATCAGCGCCTGGCAGAGAAACCGCGTCGTCTGCTTCGCGAGCAGGCTCGCTCCCACAGGGTTCGGGCAAACGAATGGAGATCATGTTCACGCCACCTGCGCAACAAGTTGCTGCGCGAGCAAATGCTTGAGCAGTGCGCGATAGGCGAGAACGCCACGGCTCTTGCCGTCAAACTGCGAAGGCGTGACACCGGCGCGGCTGGCGTCGCGCAGACGCGTGTCGACCGGGATGTAACCCTGCCAGATCTCCTCGGGGAATTTGTCACGCAGCACGCGCAAGGTGTGCATCGAGGCTTGCGTACGACGGTCAAACAAGGTCGGCACGATGCTGAACGGCAGCGCCTGTTTGCGCGAGCGGTTGATCATCGCCAGGGTGTTGACCATACGTTCCAGGCCTTTGACGGCGAGGTGTTCGGTCTGCACCGGGATCACCAGTTGCTGGCTCGCCGCGAGGGCGTTGACCATCAGTACGCCGAGCAACGGCGGGCTGTCGATGATCGCGTAATCGAAGTCCTGCCACAGTTGCGCCAGACTCTTGGCGATCACCAGGCCCAGGCCACTTTGCCCCGGCGACTGCCGTTCAAGCGTCGCGAGCGCGGTGCTCGACGGCAACAGGGAAATGCGTTCGTCGCTGGTCGACAACAGCAACTGCCCCGGCAGGCCTTGCGGCACGCTGCCCTTGTGCAGAAACAGGTCGTAGTTGCTGCGTTCCAGACTGTCGGGATCGTAGCCGAAATAGCTGGTCATCGAGCCGTGCGGGTCGAGATCGACCACAACCACGCGCTTGCCCGCCTCGGCCAGCAACCCGGCTAAAGCGATGGAGGATGTGGTTTTACCGACACCACCCTTTTGATTGGCGACTGCCCAGACTCTCATTCAGTTCGTTCCTCCCGGCCAATCGGCTCGGCCGAGACATGCTTCAGCGTGTTAATGCGGGCGACGGAGAATTGACGGCACTCTCGCGTCCCGGCGTCTTGACCGGGGTCGGTGCAGTTTGTGTGCCAGCCCGCTTGAGTGCGGCATCCGGTTGCGCATTCGCGGTCCCGGTGCCGGTCAGGCTGCGGCGCACATCGAGATTGCGCGAGACCACCAGCACCACGCGACGGTTCTTCGCACGGCCTTCGACGGTGGCGTTGTTGGCCACTGGCTGGAATTCGCCATAACCCACCGAAGCAAGCCGACCGGGGTTTACGCCCTGCATCGCCAGCATGCGCACGATGCTCGCCGAACGCGCCGAGGACAGCTCCCAGTTGGTCGGGTATTGCGCGGTGCGGATCGGTTGGTCATCGGTGAAGCCTTCGACGTGGATCGGGTTATCGAACGGTTTCAGGATCGCCGCAACCTTGTCGATGATGTTGAACGCGATGTCACTGGGCATCGCATCACCGCTGCCAAACAACAGGCTGGAATTGAGTTCGATCTCGACCCACAGTTCGTTGCCGCGCACGGTCATCTGGTTGGAGCTGATCAAATCGCCGAACGCGGCGCTGATGTCATCGGCGATGCTCTTGAGCGGATCGCTGGCGCCGGCGATACCGGCGTCGACCTGCTCGGCATCCTTGACCAGCGGCTTGGCCGGGGTCACGGTTTTCGGCCGCTCGTCGCCGATCTGAATCGGTTTGAGCGCGCGGTCGGAGTCTTTGAAGACGCCGACCAGCGCTTCGGAAATTTCCTTGTACTTGCCTTCGTTGATCGACGAGATCGAGTACATCACCACGAAGAACGCGAACAGCAGTGTGATGAAGTCGGCGTACGACACGAGCCAGCGCTCGTGGTTAACGTGTTCTTCCTGGTGCCTGCGACGAGCCATAGTCCATTACCCCCATCAATCCATGAAGCCCTGAAGCTTCAACTCGATAGAGCGCGGGTTTTCACCTTCGGCGATCGACAGGATTCCTTCCAGCAACATTTCGCGATAACGCGACTGCCGCAACGCGATTGACTTCAGCTTGGCGGCCACCGGCAACAGGATCAGGTTGGCACTGGCCACGCCATAGATCGTCGCGACGAATGCCACGGCAATGCCGTTGCCCAGTTGCGACGGATCGGCCAGGTTGCCCATGACGTGAATCAGGCCCATCACCGCACCGATGATGCCGATGGTCGGCGCGTAGCCGCCCATGCTTTCAAAGACCTTGGCCGCTTCGATATCGCGCGATTCCTGGGTGTAGAAATCCACTTCGAGAATGCTGCGAATGGCTTCCGGCTCGGCACCATCGACCAGTAATTGCAGGCCCTTGCGCGAGTAGCTGTCGGGTTCGGCATCGGCTACGCCTTCGAGCCCGAGCAAGCCTTCCTTGCGCGCGGTGAGGCTCCAGTTGACCACGCGGTCGATGCCGCCGGCCAGGTCCACCCGAGGCGGGAAAAAGATCCACGCCAGAATCTGCATCGCACGTTTGAACGCGCTCATGGGCGATTGCAGCAGCGCCGCGCCGACGGTGCCGCCGAGCACGATCAGTGCCGCCGGACCGTTGGCGAGCGCGCCGAGGTGGCCGCCTTCAAGGTAGTTGCCGCCGATGATGGCGACGAACGCCATGATCAGGCCGATTAGGCTGAGAACATCCATCAGAGACACGCCTCGACGATGTGTTTACCCATGTCATCGAGGCTGTACACCGCGTCGGCCAGATCGGCTTTGACGATGGCCATCGGCATGCCGTAGATCACACAACTGGCTTCGTCCTGCGCCCACACCGCGCTGCCGCCCTGCTTGAGCAGACGCGCACCTTCGCGGCCGTCGGCGCCCATACCGGTCAAGACCACCGCCAACACTTTGTCGCCGTAGGATTTCGCCGCCGAGCCAAAGGTGATGTCGACACAAGGCTTGTAGTTCAGACGCTCGTCGCCCGGGAGGATTTTCACCGCGCCACGGCCGTCGATCATCATTTGCTTGCCACCCGGCGCCAGCAACGCCAGGCCCGGACGCAGAATGTCGCCGTCCTCGGCTTCCTTGACGCTGATGCGGCAGAGCTTGTCGAGGCGTTCGGCGAACGCCTTGGTGAACGCCGCCGGCATGTGCTGAATCAGCACGATCGGCGCCGGGAAGTTCACCGGCAATTGCGTCAATACACGTTGCAGCGCGACCGGGCCGCCCGTCGACGTACCGATGGCAAGCAGTTTGTAGGCTTTGCGTTTCGGTGCTGCAGACGCAGCGCTGGCCGCCGAGGCGCGCGCAGGTGCGGGCGCAGGCGCCGGACGCGCCGGAACAGGGCTGCTGTGGCTGCTGTAGCTCGATGCTGCCGGAGCAGGCGTCGGTGCTGGCGCAGCGGCAGGCGCCGGGGCGCTGTAGGCACTGAAGCGACGGTTGCTGCGCGAAATGCTGTGAACCTTCTCGCAGAGCAGTTGCTTGACCTTCTCGGGATTGCGCGAGATGTCTTCGAAATTCTTCGGCAGGAAATCCACCGCGCCGGCGTCCAGCGCATCGAGGGTTACCCGCGCGCCTTCGTGAGTCAGCGAGGAGAACATCAACACCGGGGTCGGGCAGCGCTGCATGATATGCCGCACCGCCGTGATGCCGTCCATCATCGGCATCTCGTAGTCCATGGTGATCACGTCCGGCTTGAGCGCCAGCGCCTGATCGATCGCCTCTTTACCGTTGGTTGCAGTGCCGACCACCTGAATGCTCGGATCCGCAGAAAGAATTTCCGAGACGCGGCGGCGGAAAAACCCCGAATCGTCCACCACCAGGACTTTGACTGCCATAAACACTCCATTAGGTGCAGCGGGACGTCAGCGCCCCGCCGCCCCGGATTCAAATACGCTTTGTGGCGTAACGCTTGAGCATGCTTGGAACATCGAGAATCAGTGCAATGCGGCCGTCACCGGTGATGGTGGCGCCGGACATGCCCGGAGTGCCCTGCAGCATCTTGCCCAATGGCTTGATGACCACTTCTTCCTGGCCGACCAGTTGATCGACGACGAAGCCGATCCGCTGAGTGCCCACCGAAAGGATCACCACATGGCCTTCACGCTGCTCTTCGTGAGCGGCGGAGCTGACCAGCCAGCGCTTGAGGTAGAACAAAGGCAGCGCCTTGTCGCGCACGATCACCACTTCCTGACCGTCGACGACGTTGGTGGTCGACAGGTCGAGGTGGAAGATCTCGTTGACGTTGACCAGCGGGAACGCAAACGCCTGGTTGCCAAGCATGACCATCAGCGTCGGCATGATCGCCAGGGTCAGCGGCACCTTGATGACGATCTTCGAGCCCTGGCCCTTGGTCGAGTAGATGTTGATCGAACCGTTGAGCTGGGAAATCTTGGTCTTCACCACGTCCATGCCGACACCGCGGCCGGACACGTCGGAGATCTCGGTCTTGGTCGAGAAACCCGGGGCGAAAATCAGGTTGTAGCACTCGGTATCGCTCAGGCGATCGGCCGCGTCCTTGTCCATCACCCCGCGTTTTACCGCGATCGCACGCAGCACGTTCGGGTCCATGCCTTTGCCGTCATCGGAGATCGACAGCAGGATATGGTCGCCTTCCTGCTCGGCCGCCAGCACCACGCGACCGCCACGGGCCTTGCCCGAGGCTTCGCGCTCTTCCGGCGACTCGATGCCGTGGTCGACGGCGTTGCGCACCAAGTGGACCAGCGGGTCGGCCAGGGCCTCGACAAGGTTTTTGTCGAGGTCGGTTTCTTCACCCACCAGTTCCAGGTTGATCTCTTTCTTGAGCTGACGAGCAAGGTCGCGAACCAGACGCGGGAAGCGCCCGAAGACCTTCTTGATCGGCTGCATCCGCGTTTTCATCACAGCGGTCTGCAGGTCAGCAGTGACCACGTCGAGGTTCGACACGGCCTTGGACATGGCTTCGTCGCCGCTGTTGAGGCCCAGGCGCACCAGACGGTTACGCACCAGCACCAGTTCGCCGACCATGTTCATGATCTCGTCGAGCCGCGCGGTGTCGACGCGCACGGTGGTCTCGGCTTCGCTCGCCGGTTTTTCAGGCGGTGGCGCGGCAGGCGCACGGGCCGGGGCCGGGCTGCAGCGGCGGCCGGTTTTGGCGTTTCGGCTTTTGGTTCTGGTTTCGGCGCAGCTTTTGGCGCAGCCGCGGCAGCAGCCGGAGCCTTGGCGGCCGGCGTGGCCACGCTTGATGCGGAGCCAGCAGTGGCAGCGCCGGCGTCAAACTTGCCTTTGCCGTGCAATTCGTCGAGCAGCGATTCGAATTCGTGATCGCTGATCAGGTCGCTGCCGGCTGCGGCGGCCGCCGGGGCGGCGGCTGCAGGTGCCGAGGCGATTGCCGATTCCAGCGCATCGACAGCAAAGTTGCCCTTGCCGTGCAACTGATCGAGCAGCGCTTCGAATTCATCGTCGGTGATGTCGGAGCTGTCGCCCTTGGCCGGTGCGGCGGGCGCCGCGGCGGTCGGTGCGACTGCGTCAACGGCGAACTGGCCTTTGCCGTGCAACTGATCGAGCAACGACTCGAACTCGGCGTCGGTGATTTCATCGCTGGCCGGCACATCGGCGGCTGGCGCAGGGGCTGCAGCGGCCGGGGCTTCGGCTTCGGCCTTGACGGCGTTCAGCGAGTCCAGCAACTGCTCGAATTCGTTATCGGTGATGTCGCCGGACGCGTCGCCTTCGACGACCAGTTCCTCGATCATCTCGGCCACTGGCGAAGCCGGGGCTTCGTCAGCGCTTTGCGGCTCGGCCAGACGCGCCAGCGCGGCCAGCAGCTCTGGCGTCGCGGCGGTGATTGGCGCACGCTCGCGGACTTCGCTGAACATGCTGTTCACCGCGTCCAGTGCTTCGAGCACGACGTCCATCAGTTCTGCATCAACGCGACGCTCACCCTTGCGCAGGATGTCGAACACGTTTTCGGCGATGTGACAGCACTCCACCAGCTCATTGAGCTGAAGGAAGCCGGCGCCCCCTTTTACAGTGTGGAAACCGCGAAAAATTGCATTGAGCAGATCTGCGTCATCCGGGCGGCTTTCCAGCTCGACCAGTTGTTCGGACAGTTGCTCAAGAATCTCGCCGGCCTCAACCAGGAAATCCTGAAGGATCTCTTCATCGGCGCCGAAGCTCATTAATGGGGTGCTCCTACAGGTCTAAAAACCCAAAAAACCCGAATTCAGAAATTCTAGAATCCAAGGCTGGATAACAAATCGTCCACATCGTCCTGACCGGACACAACGTCTTCTCGTTTATCGGCATGAATCTGCGGACCTTCACCCTGCGAGAGATGTTTTTGTGGATCTTTTTCCGCAAGCATCGCAGCACGGTCATGTTCGATGCCCGCAAAGCGGTCGACCTGACTGGCCATGAGTACGAGTTTGAGCAGATTGCTTTCGACTTCGGTGACCAGTTGGGTCACGCGCTTGATCACCTGACCGGTGAGGTCCTGGTAATCCTGGGCCAGCAGGATGTCGTTGAGATTGCTCGACACCGCACGGTTGTCCGTGCTGCTGCGTGACAGAAAACCGTCGACCCGGCGCGCCAGCTCTCGGAACTCTTCAGCCCCGACCTCGCGACGCATGAAGCGACCCCAATCGGCGCTCAACGTCTGGGCTTCATCGGCCAGACTGTTGACCACCGGCGTGGCGCTTTCCACCAGATCCATGGTGCGGTTGGCCGCGGCTTCCGTCAGCTTGACCACATAGCCCAGGCGTTCGGTGGCGTCGGTGATTTGCGACACTTCCTCGGCCTGCGGCATGTGCGGATCGATCTGGAAATTGACGATCGCACTGTGCAGTTCACGCGTGAGCTTGCCCACTTCCTGATACAGGCCACGGTCACGGGTCTGATTGAGCTCATGGATCAGTTGCACCGCGTCGCCGAACCTGCCTTTTTCGAGGCTTTCGACCAGTTCGACCGCGTGTTTTTTCAGGGTCGATTCAAAATCGCCCTGTGAAGATTCGTTATGCTCCATAGCTCCCCCGCGCGTTCATCAGCCGATGCGTTCGAAAATCTTCTCGATTTTGTCTTTCAACGCCTGAGCCGTGAAAGGTTTGACCACGTAGCCGTTCACACCGGCCTGAGCGGCTTCGATGATCTGCTCGCGCTTGGCTTCAGCGGTCACCATCAGCACCGGCAGGTGCTTGAGTTTTTCATCGGCGCGCACGTGGCGCAGCAGGTCGATACCGGTCATGCCCGGCATGTTCCAGTCCGTTACCAGAAAGTCGATGCTGCCGCTGTTGAGGACCGGAATGGCGGTTACGCCATCGTCGGCCTCGACGGTGTTGGTGAACCCAAGATCGCGCAGCAGGTTCTTGATGATCCGCCGCATCGTTGAGAAGTCATCAACGATGAGGATTTTCATGTCTTTGTTCAATTCGACCTCCAAGCAGTCTTAAACGCGCCCAGCACCTGGACGCGCCACTTCAATCAATTGGCGCAGCACTTAAAGTTTGTCTGGAGCACAACGGATCGAGACCGGCGCCGCTTACCACCGCACCAGCCTCGTTTCGCAGTGTCCCCACACTGCCTTCAGCGCGCTCGCCACTCCCCCAAACGCCCCCGCAAACGGGCCGCGCACTGGCTGTGTAACTGGCTGACCCGCGATTCACTGACGCCAAGGACTTCACCGATTTCCTTGAGGTTCAGCTCTTCGTCGTAGTACAGCGCCAACACCAGTCGCTCACGCTCCGGCAAATTGGCAATCGCGTCCGCCAGCGCCGTCTGGAAGCGTTCATCTTCCAGATCGCGTGACGGCTCCATATGAGCACTGGCGCCATCCTCGTGCAGCCCTTCGTGTTCGCCGTCCTGCAAGAGGTCGTCGAAACTGAACAGGCGGCTGCCCAAAGTGTCATTCAGAATCCCGTAATAATCGTCGAGACTCAATTGGAGTTCGGCCGCAACCTCGTGATCTTTAGCGTCACGGCCGGTTTTAGCTTCAATCGAGCGAATCGCGTCGCTGACCATCCGGGTATTGCGGTGAACCGAGCGTGGTGCCCAGTCCCCTTTGCGCACTTCATCGAGCATCGCGCCGCGGATTCGAATGCCCGCGTACGTTTCGAAACTGGCGCCCTTGCTGGCGTCGTATTTGGTCGACACTTCGAGCAGGCCGATCATCCCGGCCTGGATCAGGTCTTCGACCTGCACACTGGCCGGCAACCGTGCCAGCAAGTGATAGGCAATGCGCTTGACCAGTGGCGCGTAACGCTCGATCAATTCGTACTGCGCGTCACGCGCCGACTTCTTGTAAAGATTCATGCCACTGGCGGTCATATCACAGGCCCTGCGGTTTGCTGCACGAGACGCTCGACGAAAAACTCCAGATGGCCGCGCGGGTTGGCCGGCAACGGCCAGGTGTCGACCTTCTGCGCGATGGCCTTGAAGGCCAGAGCGCATTTGGAGCGTGGAAAGGCTTCGTAGACGGCGCGTTGTTTCTGCACGGCCTTGCGCACGCTTTCGTCATACGGGACGGCGCCGACGTATTGTAGGGCGACGTCAAGGAAACGGTCCGTGACCTTGGTCAACTTGGCGAACAGGTTACGGCCTTCCTGCGGGCTCTGCGCCATGTTGGCAAGGACGCGAAAGCGGTTCATGCCGTAATCGCGGTTGAGCAGTTTGATCAGTGCGTAGGCGTCGGTGATCGAGGTCGGCTCGTCACACACCACCAGCAACACTTCCTGCGCGGCGCGGACGAAACTGACCACCGAGTCACCAATGCCCGCAGCGGTGTCGATCACCAGCACGTCGAGATTGTCGCCGATGTCGCTGAACGCCTGAATCAGGCCGGCGTGCTGCGCCGGGCTCAGGTGGACCATGCTCTGCGTGCCGGACGCCGCCGGCACGATGCGAATCCCGCCCGGGCCCTGCAACAGCACGTCGCGCAATTCGCAGCGGCCTTCGATGACGTCAGCCAGCGTGCGTTTGGGGGTCAGCCCCAGCAGAACGTCGACGTTCGCCAGACCGAGGTCGGCGTCCAGCAGCATGACCCGACGGCCAAGCTCTGCCAGCGCCAGCGACAAGTTCACTGACACGTTAGTCTTGCCGACGCCACCTTTGCCGCCGGTCACCGCGATCACCTGTACGGGATGCATGCTGCCCATGTTATTTCTTTACCTTGTCTTGCATAGACGGAGGCCACATTACTGGCTGCGCGTTCCGGATCGGAACAATGCGTGGCAGACCATCGATGTAGGTACAAAAACTGTTCATGATTACCTCAGCCAACCTGCTTGGTCGGGCTGTGATAGATATCAGCGAACATGTCAGCCATGGCTTCTTCGCTGGGTTCTTCCTGCATTTGCACGCTGACGGCGCGGCTGACCAGTTGATGACGGCGCGGCAGATGCAGATCATCCGGAATCCGTGGGCCATCGGTCAGGTACGCGACCGGCAATTCATGACTGATCGCCAGGCTCAACACTTCACCAAGACTGGCTGTTTCATCCAGTTTAGTCAGAATGCAGCCGGCCAGCCCGCAACGCTTGTAACTATGATAAGCGGCGGTTAGAACCTGTTTCTGGCTGGTGGTTGCCAGGACCAGATAATTTTTTGAGCGAATGCCACGCCCGGCCAGGCTTTCCAGCTGCATGCGCAGCGCCGGATCGCTGGCCTGCAGGCCGGCGGTATCGATCAGCACCACGCGCTTGCGCAGCAGCGGATCGAGCGCCTGCACCAGCGACTGGCCCGGATCGACGTGGGTCACCGGCACATTGAGAATGCGGCCCAGGGTCTTGAGTTGTTCCTGCGCACCGATGCGGAAGCTGTCCATGCTCACCAGCGCCACATTCTGCGCGCCGTACTTGAGCACATAACGCGCCGCCAGTTTCGCCAGCGTGGTGGTCTTGCCCATGCCGGCAGGGCCGACCATGGCGATGACACCGCCCTCTTCCAGCGGCTCGACTTCCGGCACGGCAATCATCCGCGCCAGATGCGCGAGCAACATGCGCCAGGCCTGACGCGGTTCTTCGATGTCAGTGATCATCGCCAGCAAGTCGCGCGACAGCGGGCCGGACAGGCCAATGCGCTGCAAACGGCGATACAGATTGGCTTGCGCCGGGCGGCTGCCCTGCAACTGATTCCAGGCCAGCGTGCCGAGCTGGACTTCCATCAGCTCGCGCAGACTGTTCAATTCGAAACGCATCGAGTCCAGCGCACGCGGATCAACGCCCGCCGAGGCTTGCGCAGGCGCTGCGGCCGGACGCGCCGGAGCAGCGTAGGTCGGCTCGGTCAACGGCTCGGCAGCGGTCAGCGGCAGGCCGGCCGTCAACGGCAGCCCGGCGAACAATTGCTGATTGGTGTTGCCGTCGGCTTCGCCACGCAGGCTCAACTCGGCCTGAGCGGTGACGATGCGCGACTGGGTCTTGCGCAGCTCGTCCTCGAGTTCCATGTTCGGAACCCGTGGCGCCAGCGCCGACAATTTGTAATCCAGTGCTGCCGTCAACTCGACGCCGCCGGCAATGCGGCGGTTACCGATGATGGCGGCATCAGCGCCCAGCTCATCGCGAACCAGCTTCATGGCCTGACGCATATCGGCGGCGAAAAAACGCTTAACTTGCATAAACCACTACCTCAGCCGTTGGGCCCTACTGTCGCAACGATGGTCACTTGCTTGTTGTCCGGTATTTCCTGGTAGGCCAGCACATGCAGTCCGGGGACGGCGAGGCGGCCAAAGCGCGAGAGCATCGCGCGGATCGGGCCGGCGACCAACAGGATCACCGGCTGACCTTGCATTTCCTGACGCTGCGCCGCTTCGATGAGCGAACGTTGCAGCTTCTCGGCCATGCTTGGCTCCAGCAGAACGCCCTCTTCCGAGCCTTGTCCTGCCTTCTGCAGACTATTGAGCAATATCTGTTCCAACCTTGGTTCCAATGTGATCACAGGCAGCTCGGACTCAGTGCCTACAATGCTTTGGACGATTGCACGGGATACGCCGACCCGCACGGCAGCCACCAACGCGGCGGTATCTTGACTCTTGGCGGCGTTGTTGGCGATGGCCTCGGCGATGCTGCGGATATCGCGCACCGGCACGTGTTCGGCGAGCAACGCTTGCAGCACTTTGAGCAATTGCGACAACGACACCACGCCCGGCACCAGCTCTTCCGCCAGTTTCGGCGAGCTCTTGGCCAGCAATTGCATGAGTTGCTGGACTTCCTCGTGGCCGATCAGCTCGCTGGAGTGCTTGTACAGAATCTGGTTCAAGTGCGTCGCAACCACGGTGCTGGCGTCGACTACGGTGTAGCCAAGCGATTGCGCTTGGGCGCGCTGACTGATTTCGATCCACACCGCCTCCAGACCAAAAGCCGGATCTTTGGCGTTGATACCGTTGAGCGTACCGTAGACCTGGCCCGGGTTGATCGCCAGTTCGCGATCCGGGTAGATCTCGGCTTCCGCCAGAATCACGCCCATCAGGGTCAGGCGATAGGCGCTCGGCGCCAGATCGAGGTTGTCGCGGATGTGCACGGTCGGCATCAGGAAGCCCAGATCCTGCGAGAGCTTTTTGCGCACGCCCTTGATCCGCGCCAGCAGCTGCCCACCCTGATTGCGGTCGACCAGCGGAATCAGGCGATAGCCGACTTCCAGACCGATCATGTCGATGGGCGTGACGTCATCCCAGCCCAGCTCCTTGGTTTCCATGGCGCGGGCCGGCGACGGCAGCAGTTCCTGCTGACGCTTGACCTCTTCCAGCGCCACGACCTTGGCGACGTTCTGCTTTTTCCAGAACAGGTAGGCGCCGCCAGCGGCCAGCGCGGCCATGCTCAGGAAGGAAAAATGCGGCATGCCCGGCACCAGGCCCATCACCGCCATCAAACCTGCGGCCACGGCCAGCGCTTTCGGCGAGGCAAACATCTGCCGGTTGATCTGTTTGCCCATGTCTTCCGAACCGGAAGCACGGGTCACCATGATCGCCGCCGCTGTCGATAACAACAGTGATGGCAATTGCGCCACCAAACCGTCACCGATGGTCAACAAGGCGTACACCTTGCCGGCGTCAGCAAAACCCATGTTGTGCTGGAAGATACCGACGGCCATGCCGCCGATGAGGTTGATGAACAGAATCAGCAGGCCGGCGATGGCGTCACCGCGCACGAACTTGCTGGCACCGTCCATCGAACCGTAGAACTCGGCCTCTTGCGCGACTTCCTGGCGGCGCGCCTTGGCCTGGGCCTGATCGATCAGACCGGCGTTGAGGTCGGCGTCGATCGCCATTTGTTTGCCGGGCATCGCATCGAGGGTAAAACGCGCGCTCACCTCGGAAATCCGCCCGGCGCCCTTGGTCACCACGACGAAGTTGATGATCATCAAGATCGCGAACACCACGATACCGACCACGTAGTTACCGCCGATCACCACCTCACCGAAGGCCTGAATCACCTTACCGGCGGCGGCGTGGCCGTCCTGACCGTGGAGCATCACCACCCGCGTCGAGGCCACGTTCAACGCCAGTCGCAACAGCGTCGCGACCAGCAGAATGGTCGGGAACACCGCAAAATCCAGCGGCCGCAACGCATACACGCAGACCAGCAGGACCACGATCGACAGGGCAATGTTGAAGGTAAAAAACACGTCGAGCAGGAACGGCGGCACCGGCAACATCATCATCGCCAGCATCACCAGCAACAGCAACGGCACGCCCAGATTGCCTCGACTGAGGTCGGCAACGTTTGTGCGAGCAGTGTTGAATAACTGAGAGCGATCCACCGGTTTTCCCCGTTCCTTTAAAGCAAACTTTTGACGCCCCGAGTGGGCGCACGGCGGGTATTGCAAGAAGCCTTCCAACTTTGCCGATGAGTGAAAAACACGGCCAGTGTAGGCCTTCGCCTGCTCGCGATAGCGGTGTGTCTGGTTCGAATTCATCGACTGAAAAACCATCGCGAGCAGGCTCACTCCTACAGGGGACCGCATTCCAAATGTCAGATTGAAACGCATTCCAAACTGTGGGAGCGAGCCTGCTCGCGAAGAGGCCATCAGATTCGGCACAACTTTTTGATTTAAACGAAGCTGTTTAAAAGACACCTGCAGACACGGTCTCAAGGCTACAAATCCTTGCGCCATTGCCTACAGCCAAGCCAGAATCCGCCGGCTTGTGCGCTTTGGGGCCGGGTTCTATTGTGGTCCGGTCGCTGACGAATCAGCGATCGGGTTTAGCGACCCGGACTCTCTCAGTGCATCAGCGTTCGTAGCAACGTTGCGGAGATCTTCGCCCGCAATAACGTTATGGCGGCTGTATGCGGGAGACCTTCGGGTCTACCGGGGTGCCTGAGACCGGTTCGCTAACCTGCGTACAGCTGCCACCTTCACCTGTTTAGCGACAGGGAAAAGAGTGGCTCCATAACCTCAGGAGCTCCACCATGATCAAACCAACCCCCAATCCACCCGAAACCGACCCCACCTCCCCTACGAATCCCTAGACTCCAACAAACTCCACGACGCCGCCGACCGCGCCCTCGATCACTACCTCTGCCCACCCGGCTCCCCGCCACCGCCGCGTAAAAAACGTACGATGTACGCCGTCACCGCCGACTTCAAAAACGAAGAACTGCTGGCCAACGCCTGCGAAACCCTCGCATCGGCCAGAACCATCGCCAATGACTTCGCCAACCTCATCCCGGCCTCACAACGCAGAACGCTGCTGGGAATTGCGCAACTGATCATGCTCGGCGAACTGGCGGTGAGTCGGGCGCTGGATAATCTGGAGTTACCGCAGTAGCGCCACCGATGATCGTTCCCACGCTCCTGCGTGGGAATGCAGCCAGGACGCTCCGCGTCCCCTCCAGAGCCGAACGCGGCGCATCCGTTGAGGCATTACTCTACTGCGCATGGGATCGATCAAAGAACCTGCATTTACAAGCCAAACCCGTGGGAGCGAGCTTGCTCGCGAAAGCTGACGACCAGGCAACACATCTTTACGTCACATAAACCCGCCGTCCAATCAACCGCGATGGCGGGCTCATTTTCCACTCTTCAACCCGACCATTCATCCGAAAGCCATCGACACCTGTCAGATCTGACAGGTGCGCAATCCCCCATTAAGCGCTCTGATGACACCTGACCATTTCCGCCGCGCAGGAGCGTTACTCATGGCCACCTCAACCCCACCCGGCAACACCGTTCTCGTACTGAGCCCGCCCCTCGTAAACGGCCAGACGAAGCCCGTAATAGGCGCGGACATCGGTGTGTCCCTGGTGGCTTCTGATCTGGTAAACGATGGTGAAGGCGCTGTTGTGCTCGTCGACCCGCCGCTTTCGGGCACCATGGACCCCGGCGATTTCATGGAACTCTGGCTCGTGGGTGAGTCCGCGGTGCTGGACAGCGAAACCATTGAGGACCCAAACGCTCGCACCACACTCCGCATTCCCAAAGGTCGCCTGCATCCAGACCGGGTCAACAAGCTGTACTACACGATAAGACGCGGCAGCGACAACATCGGCACCTCCGAACCACCGCTCGAAATGCTCTACAACCGCATCCGCCCCGGCCTGAAAGATCGCCTGACCGAGCCCGGCGGACACTCCGAGCTCAAACTGTTGCTGCCGGAAACCATCAAGAACGGTGTCGGCCCCGAGTTCGTCAGCGCCGAAATCTGCGTGGCTTATCCGTACTGCCGGGCTTACGACCTCATCACCCTCAAATGCAACGGCGAATACCTCGACCCCAAGCCCAGGGTGAACCCCAATCAGGCACCACAACCGCCGAATCCCGGCTCAGAAGAGCCGATCACCATCTGCTTCACCATCACCCGCGCCTACCTGGAAAAAGCGCAACGGCTGGATAAAAAATTGCATTTTTCCTTCACGGTCACCGACCAGCTCGGCAACGGCCCGGACACCGATGCCCCGTGGTCGCCGGTGCAAACGGTAGATGAGGATCTGGATGGCGAGCTGTTGCCAATGCCGATCTTGCGAGAAGTGCCGAGCGACTCAAACGACGAACCGGGCATCATCGACCTGGAAAAACTGGCAGGCAAAGCGTTGTCAGTGGTCGTGTTGACGTCCGACGACCGTTTTGTAGTGGGCCACGATGTGATTGCGACTTACACCGCCAAAAACACCGGGCAACCGGCCGACGTGGTGGTGGTCGTCAGAGGCAAGGTCGAACAGGAGTTCGGGCAAAAAATCCCCTGCGTGCTTGAAGTACCCAACGACCGGATTTTCGCTAGCAGTGTCGTCACGGTGACTTACGAACTGCGCAAACCCAACGGCGATCTGGTGGGGACTTCCAGCGCGGCCAACGCTACGGTAACTGACGCGGCCCCGATCAAACTATTACTACCAGCACTAGTGGACGTCGTAGAGCCGATCGATGTACTGGCCTACCCGAACGGCGTGACCGTGCGCATCGAGTTTCCCGAGGCTTTGCCAGGCGACCGTGCGCGACTGGTGGAAGTCAATGCGCCGGCGGGCGAGCCGCAGTTTCCTTTGGAGGATTTCGTCAATCAACAGGTGAACGTGGTGTTGAGCTCTGCGTTTCTGGCGGCTCGGCATGGCAAGGTGATGGAGTTGCGCTGGAATTTGAATCGCAATGGGGGCAGGCCGGGAAATCAGATGCAATCAAGGTGATTTTGCTGAAGATAACGGATGGCGATACGCGGTTGCCCTCGCCGAGAGTTCCACAGGCAGCTGATGATAAAGTCCTGGATTTGAATACATTTGAAGGAAACGCTGACGTTACTGTGCTGCCATGGATAGGCATCAGCACGGACAACATTGTGAACCTGAAACTTCTTGGAAAAGACAATAACAATAGTGACTGCACGATCCAAATATTGACCAGTCACAAAATAACGGAAACGGAAAAAATCTCAGGAATAAAAGAATCACTGACTAGAGAGCAATTGCTAACTCTGAAACACAACACTGTATTCGAAGTAGTCCTTGAGTTATTACCGAACAGCATCACTAACTCACCACCCATCAAATTTACAGCATTAAAGTTAAATCTATTACAAATTCCGTTGATCACAATGGAAAATTTCGAGAACTGGCCTGCTGCACTAATTTCTAGCCCGGGACAATTTATAGAAGGCACATCCATGAAAATTGTTCATTTATCGGGAAGTGGGACAATAGCGATCACAAAAGCCGGTTATGGCAGAGGGGAAAAATCCCTATTCCTTGTAAATAATGGTGCTTCAATTCTAAAATCCTGCCTAGAGCTTAAATACTCTTACTCTCAAATAAGCTTTCTCGTCGCAGAAGTTCAATTCGCCGGCAGCTCGGCTAAAGGATACAACGAAAGAAACGATTTGATTGCAGAAATCCCTTTTCCAATCACCCTCCCACCTTTACGTGTAACACTTATGAAATTCGAAGAAAAAATATCAAAGCTGGAATTTAACATAGTGGGAAATCGTGGGGAGGGCATTGCCGTGGATGAATTCATCTTTAACGTATAGCTAATTCAACAATCATTCTATTTAGGAAAAAAGGGGACAGGACAAGCGAGTAATTGTGGGACAGATTTATTTAACCATTGATTTAAACAGCGGGGCTTGATCGAAAGTTTCTGCTGACCGGGTCGACCCTTTCGCGAGCAAGCTCGCTTCCACACGGAAACGCACTCCAAATGTGAGAGCGAGGTTGCTCGGGAAGGGCCAGTGAAGTCAGCGCAAATCGCCATTTAAACTGAGGTGTTTAAAAGACAACTCCAGACACGCCTCCAAGGCTACAAATCCTTGCGCCTTTGCCTACAGCTACGCCAGAATCCGCCGGCTTGTGCGCCTTGGGGTTGGGCCTTATCGTGGATCGGTCGCTGACGAATCAGTGATCGGGTTTAGCGATCCGATACCCTACAGACGCTCAAATCCCCTGTCTCAATTGCAGCTTTGTCTATCTGCACTTGGCGTCATGGTGGCTGTGCGTGGGAGACCTTCGGGTCTACCCGGGGTTTCTGTGACCCGGATCGCTAACCTGCGTACAGCCGCCACCTTTACTTGTTTAGCGATGAGCCGTGGCGGCCAAATCAACCACGGAGTCTTACCATGATCAAACCAACACCCAACCCACCCGAAATCGACCCCACCTCCCCCTACGAATCCCTCGATTCCAACAAACTCCACGCCGCCGCCGACCGCGCCCTCGATCACTACCTCTGCACACCCGGCTCCACGCCATCTCCGCGTAAGACCCGCCGGATGTACGCCGTCACCGCCGACTTCAAAAACGAGGAACTGCTGGCCGATGCCTGCGAAACCCTCGCCTCAGCCCGAACCATCGCCCATGACTTCGCCCACCTCATACCTGCGTCGCAGCGCAGGACGCTGTTGGGGATCGCGCAACTGATCATGCTCGGCGAGCTGGCGGTGAGTCGGGCGCTGGATAATCTGGAGTTGCCGCAATAGCGCCACCGATGATCGTTCCCACGCTCCTGCGTGGGAATGCAGCCCGGGACGCTCCGCGTCCCTCCAGAGCCGAACGCGGAGCGTCCGTTGAGGCATTCCCACGCAGAGCGTGGGAACGATCAGAAAAAAACGCCACCCCGTTGAACCGGGGCGGCGTTTTTTTATTTCAGCGGCTTTGCGAACGGTTGTTCAATACCGGAGGATTTTCACTTTTCCGTTTTTGCTTTTGGGCAATTGGAACTCGACCTCGCCGCCCACTGTGATATTCGCCTGACGGGCATCTGCCAATGGAATGCTGAACCGGTACTCTTTTGCAGTGAGAAAAAACCCTGTGGCTTCGGCAAAGGATATACATCGGCCCGACGGTTTCGGCGTGATAGTGCCCCTTCCGGTTTTTTCATCGTAACTGCTGAAGATACCTTTCATTGTCGTGCTCCCTTGCACTCGCTCGCCTGATCGCGCCGAGTTCGCGGCGCCACCTTGCATCAAACTGCAAAATAAGCGCGAGCGCACCTGTCAGAGTTGACAGTAAAGGGACGTCTCAGACCAATGGCTGCGCAGTAACCTCCCGATAAGGGAGACCCTAAAAGAGCACGGATTTATCTACCTGGGCACTTGCCGGCGTCAGAACCATCGCCAATGACTTTGCCAATCTCATACTCGCGTCGAAACGCACGACGCTGCTGGGGATTGCGCAACTGGTCATGCCTGGCGAGCTGGGGGTGAGTCGGGCGGTGGATAATCTGGAGTTGCCGCAGTAGCGGGGATTTTTGACAAGCTCTGGTTAAGCGCTGTGGCGGCTGACGTCTTCGCGGGCAAGCCCGCTCCCACAGGGGATTGGTGTCGATCACAAACCTTGTGTCTAGAGGCCGAACCTGTGCGAGCCTGCTCGCGAAAGCTTTTCTGTGCGCAGCAAAGGAGTGCTTCAACGAGCGGTCTACGTTCGCACTTGAAAGGGACGCGGAGCGTCCCGGGCTGCATTCCTTTGCTGCGCGTGGGAACGATCATCGGGGTACATTTTGATCGTCATGGGCGATCCTTGGCGGTTAGCCTGGATCACTTCGCGGTCAGGATCTGCTTCGCCGTGATTTCGCCGAAATCAAGACCGTTGCGATCAAGGTACTGCGTGCCTCGCAAGATCGGCTGGCCTTCGACCTCGACGAAGTCTTCGTCCATGTACATCAGAACGACCTTGGTAACAGGCCCGGTGATATCAGGGATTGTGAGGTCACTTTGCAGCAGGTTCAGCGCCCAGTGAAATTCAATGATCGGCAGATCACCAATTTCGATCACGCCGCTATCATCCAGCAGCTTGAAATCCTTAGTGGCTTTCACGCGTAACGTTTTGCCGACAATTTCGAACGCCGGCTTTCCATGACGGACCTTAAAATCAGGCCCGGTCGCCCATTGATCCATGTAGTAGCGTGGCGACGTGAACAACTGAAACAAGGCGAACTTGTCGCCGATACTTCCAGCCGCATCAAAAAAGTAATTGTAAGAGTAGTGATAAGCCAGCCCATCGAGCTCAGGCCTGATCGCATTGACCGGGTTGTTCAGGTAACCCGGAATATAAACGTTAGCCATTTGCACGAAGTGCGTGAAATCGAGATCCAGATCGAATATCACCGTATAACGGATAGACCCTTCCTTGATGTTCTGTTCCAACATCCCGGAAACAAACTTCAGCGTCATTCCTTCGAGTTTTTTATAGATTCGCTCTGCCATGATCACAATCTCTGGGCACGGGATTATTCCCATGTGCATAGCAACGCGGCCAGAGAACGGCGTCTACTGTCAGAGTTGACAGGTCCAGACGCATTTCAGACAGACGGCGCCCCCTCAGGAATCGCGACGCAAATCCGGCGGAATCGGCAAATCGTCCTTGAGTGGATCCGGCCGCTTGCCCTTGCCCGCGCGGTACTGGCGGATCTGGTAGACGTAAGCCAACACCTGCGCCACCGCCAGATACAGCCCGCCGGGGATCTCCTGATCCAGCTCGGTGGAGTAGTAGATTGAGCGCGCCAGGCCCGGCGATTCGAGGAGCATGACGTTGTTGGCGACGGCGATTTCGCGGATTTTCAGGGCGAGGAAGTCGCTGCCCTTGGCCAGCAGCACCGGTGCGCCGCCCTTCTCCGAGTCGTATTTGAGCGCGACGGCGTAGTGGGTCGGGTTGGTGATGACCACGTCGGCATCGGGGATCGCGGCCATCATGCGGCGCTGGGACATTTCGCGCTGGGTCTGGCGGATGCGCTGTTTGACTTCCGGGCGACCTTCCTGATCCTTGTGCTCGTCACGCACTTCCTGCTTGGTCATGAGCAGTTTCTTGTGCGCTTCCCACAGCTGCACCGGCACGTCGACGGCGGCAATAATGATCAAGCCGCAGGCCAGCCACAGGGTGCTCCAACCGACCAGCAACACGCTGTGAATGATCGCTTGATCCAGCGGCTCATGGGCGATGCGCAACAGGTCGTCGACGTCGGCCGACAGCACCACCAGCGCCACGCCGAGGGTGATCAGAAACTTGGCCAGCGCCTTGAGCAGTTCGACCACGGCCTTGAATGAGAACATTCGTTTCAGGCCGGCGGCGGGGTTCATCCGGCTGAACTTGGGCGCCAGCGAGCCGGCGGCGAACAGCCAGCCGCCGAGGGAGATTGGGCCGACGATGGCCGCGATCAACAAGGTGATCATCACCGGCTGAATCGCCAGCAACGCCATCAGGCCCGACTGCATCAGGAACCGGCCCATGGCGCCCTGATCCATCACCACTTCACGGGACAGGGTGAAGTTCAGGCGCATCAGTTCCATCAATTCCTGCGCGAGCATGCCGCCGAAGATCAGCAGTGCTGCGGCGCCGGCCATCATCACGGCGAGGGTGTTGAGTTCTTTGGAACGGGCAATCTCACCCTTCTCACGGGAGTCCTTCTTGCGTTTCTCCGTGGGGTCTTCTGTTTTGTCCTGACCGCTTTCGCTCTCTGCCATGACTCAGCGCGCCCGTGCCAGTTCGCGTAGCAACTGCAAGGCCTCGCTGGCCAGCGGTTGATACTGGTTGAGAATGTCCGCCAGCCCGACCCAGACAATGAACAGGCCGAGCACCAGGGTCAGGGGAAAACCGATCGAGAAGATGTTCAGTTGCGGCGCGGCGCGGGTCATCACGCCGAAGGCGATGTTGACCACCAGCAGCGCGGTCACCGCCGGCAACACCAGCAACAACGCGGCGCCGAGCACCCAGCCGAGCTTGCCGGCCAGTTCCCAGTAGTGCGCGGTCATCAGACCGCCGCCGACCGGCAGCGTGGTGAAGCTCTCGGTGAGGACTTCGAAGACCACCAGATGGCCGTTCATCGACAGGAACAGCAAGGTCACCAGCATGGTGAAGAACTGCCCGATCACCGCCACCGAAACGCCGTTGGTGGGGTCGATCATCGAGGCGAAGCCCATGCCCATTTGGATCGCGACGATCTGCCCGGCCACGGCAAATGCCTGAAAGAACAGTTGCAGGGAAAAGCCCAATACCGCGCCGACCAGAATCTGCTCGGCAATCAGCAGCAGGCCGCTGAGATCCAGCGGGCTGACGGCCGGCATCGGTGGCAGCGCCGGCGTAATCACCACGGTAATCGCCACGGCAAAATACAGGCGCACGCGACGCGGAATCAGGGTGGTGCCGAAGATTGGCATGACCATCAGCATCGAGGCGACGCGAAACAGCGGCAACATGAACGACGCCACCCAGGTACTGATCTGGGTGTCGGTCAGCTGAAGCAGCGATTGCATGGCTTAGCCGATGACCATCGGAATGTTTTTGTACAGCTGGATGATGTATTCCATGAACGTCTGCACGATCCACGGACCGCCGATGATCAGCGTCACCAGCATCACCAGCAGACGCGGCAGAAAGCTCAAGGTCTGTTCGTTGATCTGCGTCGCGGCCTGGAACATCGACACCAGCAGGCCGACCAGCAGGCTCGGCACCACCAGAATGGCGACCATCATGGTGGTCAGCCACAGCGCTTCACGAAAGATATCGACCGCAACTTCTGGCGTCATGGCGAGACACCTCCAAAACTGCTGGCGAGGGTGCCGATGATCAGTGCCCAGCCATCGACCAGCACGAACAGCATGATCTTGAACGGCAGCGAAATGATCAGCGGCGAGAGCATCATCATACCCATCGCCATCAGCACACTCGCCACGACGAGGTCGATGATCAGGAACGGGATGAAGATCATGAAACCGATCTGGAACGCGGTCTTGAGCTCGGAGGTCACAAACGCCGGCACCAGAATGGTCAGCGGTGCCTGATCCGGGCTGGCGATGTCGGTGCGTTTGGACAGGCGCATGAACAGCTCCAGATCACTGGTGCGGGTCTGGGCGAGCATGAAGTCCTTGATCGGTACCTGGGCCTTTTCCACCGCTTGCTGCGCGGTGAGGGTTTCGGCCAGATACGGCTGCAGCGCGTCCTTGTTCACCCGGTCGAACACCGGGGCCATGATGAACATCGTGAGGAACAGCGCCATGCCGGTGAGGATCTGGTTCGACGGCGTCTGCTGCAGGCCGAGGGCCTGACGCAGGATCGAGAAGACAATGATGATCCGGGTGAAGCTGGTCATCAGAATCACGGCCGCCGGAATAAAACTCAGGGCGGTCATGATCAGCAGGATCTGCAGGCTGACCGAGTATTCCTGCGCGCCGTCGGCGTTGGTGCCTAGGGTGATCGCCGGGATCGACAACGGATCGGCAGCCAATGCCAACGGCGCGGCCAGCATCAGGGCCAGCGTCAAGACGATGCGGAGCGCAGCCATTACTTCGTATCCTTCTGATCCTTGCCGAGAATCTTCAGCAGATGCTGGGCAAATTCCGGTGTGGCTTTTTCGCTGGCGGTGGGCACTTCGACCGGCTCTTTGAGCACGTGCAGCGCGGTGATGCTGCCGGGGCTGAGGCCGAGCAGGATCTGCTCGTTGCCGACCTGCACCAGCATCAAGCGGTCGCGCGGGCCGAGCGCGCGCGAACCGATCAGCTCGATTACCTGGCCCTTGCCCGCCGGACCTGCCTGCTGCACCCGACGCAACAGCCAGGCGAGGAAGAAGATCAGGCCCAGCACCAGCAGCAGGCCGAACACCAGTTGCGTCAATTGCCCGGCCACGCCGCTGTTGACCATCGGCGCGGTGGCGGCAGGCGCAGCAGCGGTTGCGCCCGGCTCGGCGGCCAGCACGCTCAGCGGCAATGCCAGCAAAGCCCAGAGAAACCTTTTCACTCAGCGCAGCTTCTTGATGCGTTCGCTTGGGCTGATCACGTCGGTCAGGCGGATGCCGAACTTCTCGTTGACCACTACCACTTCGCCATGGGCGATCAGGGTGCCGTTGACCAGCACGTCGAGCGGTTCGCCGGCCAGACGATCAAGCTCGATCACCGAACCCTGGTTGAGTTGCAACAGGTTGCGGATGTTGATGTCGGTGCTGCCGACTTCCATCGAGATCGATACCGGGATGTCGAGAATCACGTCCAGGTTCGGGCCGTCGAGGGTCACCGGATCATTGTTTTTCGGCACGCTGCCGAACTCTTCCATCGGCAGGCGATTGGAGCTGGAAGTGCCGGCGTCGGCGGCCAGCAGCGCGTCGATGTCAGCCTGACCGGCGTCACCGGTTTCTTCCAGGGCCGCAGCCCACTCATCGGCCAGTGCCTGATCGTCCTGCGCGTTCATATCGTCGTTCATCATGTGTCCTCGGCGGGCAACAATTCGGTTAAATGCGGGGGTGGTAAGCGTCGCCTCAGCGACGCTCGATCGGCTCGATCACTTGCAACGCGAGGTTGCCTTTGTGCGAGCCCATCTTGACCTTGAAGGCCGGCACGCCGTTGGCGCGCATGATCATGTCTTCTGGCATCTCGACCGGGATCACGTCGCCCGGCTGCATGTGCAGGATGTCGCGCAGCTTCAACTGGCGGCGGGCCACGGTGGCGCCGATCGGCACGTCGACATCGAGCACGTCCTGGCGCAGGGCGTTGACCCAGCGCTCGTCCTGATCGTCGAGGTCGGACTGGAAACCGGCGTCGAGCATTTCACGCACCGGCTCGATCATCGAATACGGCATGGTCACGTGCAGATCGCCGCCACCGCCGTCGAGTTCGATGTGGAAGGTGGAAACCACGATCGCTTCGCTCGGGCCGACGATGTTGGCCATGGCCGGGTTCACTTCCGAGTTGATGTACTCGAAATTGACTTCCATGATCGCCTGCCAGGCTTCTTTCAGATCGACGAAGGCCTGTTCCAGCACCATGCGCACCACGCGCAGTTCGGTCGGGGTGAATTCACGCCCTTCGATCTTCGCGTGACGGCCGTCGCCGCCGAAGAAGTTGTCCACCAGTTTGAACACCAGTTTGGCGTCGAGGATGAACAGCGCGGTGCCGCGCAACGGCTTGATCTTGACCAGGTTGAGGCTGGTCGGTACATACAGCGAGTGTACGTATTCGCCGAACTTCATCACCTGCACGCCACCGACGGCAACGTCCGCCGAGCGGCGCAGCATGTTGAACATGCTGATGCGGGTGTAGCGGGCGAATCGCTCGTTGATCATTTCCAGGGTCGGCATGCGTCCACGGACGATGCGATCCTGGCTGGTCAGGTCGTAGCTTTTGACACTGCCGGGTTCGGCAGCGTTATCGGTCTGTACCAGACCATCGTCGACGCCATGCAACAGCGCGTCGATTTCATCCTGGGACAGCAGATCCTGCACGGCCATGTCGTGTTCCTACTGCAGTACGAAATTAGTGAAAAGCAACTGTTCGATGACCACTTTGCCGAGCTCTTTCTGCGCCACTTCCTGGACGCTGGCGGTGGCCTTCTGGCGCAACATCTCTTGCCCGACCGGAGTCGCCAGCGTGGCGAAGTCCTGACCGGAGAAGAGCATCACCAGGTTGTTGCGGATCACCGGCATGTGCACTTTGAGCGCGTCCAGATCAGCCTGATTGCGCGCCAGCATGGTGATGCTCACCTGCATGTAGCGCTGACGACCGTTCTGGTTGTAGTTGGCAACGAAGGCCGGCGCCATCGGCTCGAAGATCGCTGCCTGCTTGCCGACCGGCGCAGCTTCGGCGGCCTCGGCAGGCTTGCTCTGGGCGCTGTGCATGAAGAACCAGGTCGCCCCTACGGACGCGCCGATAGCCAACAGCAAGGCCAGCACGATCACAATGATCAGCTTGAGTTTGCCTTTGGTTGCCGGGTCTTTTACCGCTGCTGCTTCGCTCTTCGCCATGCCAATAATCCGTCACTAATCGGGGGTTTTACAGTTGCACGGCTAGGCAAGAGCAAGTGTTATGCCAGAAGTGTCGGAGCTGGCGCAGACAACCCGAAAGTCAAAAAGCCACCCTCACCCCAGCCCTCTCCCGGAGGGAGAGGGAGCAGATTGCGTCGGGTTTTGGTTATGCGTAGGCCTGAAAGACCGAGCTTAGGCAAGAGCAAGCGTATGCCAGAAGTGTCGGAGCTGGCGCAGACAGCGCCAAAGTCAAAAGCCACCCACCCCAGCCCTCTCCCGGAGGGAGAGGGAGCAGACTGCGTCGGGTTTTGGTTATGCGTAGGCCTGAAAGACCGAGTCGATAGTGAGTCGGTCGAAATAATCAGAGGCGCACGCCAGATGGATTCAGCGCAAAACGATCAGGGCGGCGCACATCCTGAGCATCCCCCAATCAGTCCCCTCTCCCTCTGGGAGAGGGCTAGGGTGAGGGGCTCTTGATCTGAAGCCATCAGGCGTAATAGTCGACCGCGCTGCTGCCAATCACGCTGGTGGTCTGCGCCGCCACTTCAGTCACGCTGGCCGGCGCCAATTCTTCGTCCACCGAATCGAGGCGGCCGCCCGCTGCGCTGGTGCGCCCGCTCTGGCCCTGCTGCGCCTGCTCCTGGCCTTGCTGGCCCTGCCAGCCGCGGTTCTGGTCGGCGACGTTGACGTCGACCTGGCCCATGCCCTGCTGGTTGAACATGTCGCGCAGACGGTGCATCTGGCTGTCCAGCGCTTCGCGAACGCTTGGGTGCGCACTCATGAATGTCACCTGCGTCTGCTGGTCCGGGACCATGTTCACACGGATGTCCAGACGCCCGAGTTCGGCCGGCTGCAACTGAATGTCCGCCGCTTTCAGGTTGGCGCTCGACAGATACATGACGCGGTTGACCACTTCTTCAGTCCAGCCGCTCTGGTGCATGGCGATCGGCTGGTTCACCGGCACTGCATTGGCGGTCTTCGGCGTGGCGGCCTGAGTCAACGCCGCCAGGCGGTTGGCGAAGTCATCGACGCGGGTGTCGCTGGTCGCTGATGTCAGGTCTTTGAGGCCATCGTCGATCAAACCGCTGAACGCTTTTTCGCCGCCCTGGCTAGTGCTGTCCTTGTCGGCTTGCACGTCGAGCATGCTGGCCATGCCGGCCGCGAAGTTCTGTGCGGCAGTCAGTTCGCCGTCGGCCTGAGCCTGGGCCGGCGAGGCTTTCGGTTGTGCCTGACTGGCGGCGGAAATATGCCCGCCCTGCTCCATGGCCATGCGCACCGCAGGCAATGAATCGAGCGGGTCGGCGGACGGATCGAAATCGCTGGCAGGGGTAGCCGCCGGATCTTTGACCATGCCCGGCAATGCGGCCAGCGCAGGTGACTCGACTTCTGGCTGGGCAGTGGCGACAACGGCCGGCGCCTGCACGACAGGCGCGGCGATCAGCGGTTGCGCAGCGGTAACCAATGCCGGATCCAGCGCAGGATCAACCGGCGTAGTTTCAGCGACCGGCGTCTGTGGGGCGTCCGCACTGACGTCGCTATTGGCGGCCGTGTCATCGCTGGCGGCGGTTTTATCGGCAGGCAAGTCATTGCCGCTATCGGCAACCGCCGGCTGCGCAGCGGCAGACTGATCCTTGCCGATGTCTTTCTTGCCGCTGTTATCGGCGACCTTGTCGCGCGCCGGTTTGGGCGAATTGTCAGCGCTGGCGACGGGCTTGTTCGAGCCCTGATCGGCAAATACTTTGGCGAAGCTGGAGGCTTTATCCCCGGAGTCTGCGGCCATTGCCGGCGTTTTGGCCGAGGCAGCTTGCGCCTTGGCCTGAGCGGCATTCTGAATGAGGATGTTGGGGGTCGCAGGCATGAAACGGTCTCCGCTGCACTGGGATCGTAGGTACAGTTGCGGAGTTATCTGCAAGTGCCGGGCCAGATATCGCCGGCGCCTGGGAAAAGCGCCGGACGGCCGGATCAGTGGGTATGGGCGTGATGCTTTTCGTCTTCGTACACGGGACGCACGTCGGCGAATTCACCGGCGATGCGAGCGACCAGTTGCGCCCGTGCTTCCGGGGTCTGGTCTTTGGCGCTCGACTCCAGATCCTGGCACAACGCGGCGAGGCGTACCGCGCCCATATTGCTGGCGCTGCCCTTGAAGCTATGGGCAACGTCCGACAAGGCCTTGGCGTCCGCTGCATTGCGCAGTTCAACCAGGCGACTTTCGGAATCCGCCAGAAAAGTATCCAGAAGCTCTGGATAGCCCTCCTCCATCACCTCACGCAATACGCTCAGCGCATCGCGATCTACATGTATGTCAGTCACTTGCTCACTCCTTGATCAAGAATGCGCGGATTATGCCTGAATCTTCCAGAAAAACTCCACGCTGGCACTACGACCTTCGTCCGTCCAACGGGCGTTACGCCCCAGTTGCCGGACCAGACCGACACCGCGACCCGACAAACGGAGCCCTTCCAGCGGCCGCTCCATGACCCTGGCCACATCGAAACCCTTGCCGCTGTCCTCGACCCGAATGAGCAGACTGCCACCCGCGCCGCGCGGCTGCACCTGCAGATGCACCCGAACAAAACCGTCCTGCAGCGCTTCCAGGCGTTCATTGCGCTGCTGATAATAAAGCGCAAAGCCCGCTGCATCGCGTTTGAGGCTGGAATCCAGACCAAGCACGCCATGCTCCAGCGCATTGGAATACAACTCGGCCATCACGCTGTACAGCGCGCCACTCTGCGCGCGCAGCCCGTGCACCTCCAGCAAGAGTTGCAACAGATAAGGCAAGGGGTTGAAGCGCTTGAGCGTGGCGCCACGAAATTCGAAACTCACCGACCAGTCCAGCGGGCTCGACTGGCCGCTGTCGGAGTAGACCGGCGCCAGGGTCTGCGCGGGTGCGGATTCAAGCAGGCTGACCTCGACCATGCTGACATCGTCGCGCGCCTCGCCACCGAAATCGCGCAGTGCCTGCTCGATGTCCTCGAACAAGCGATCCGCTTGGCGATTGGCGGCAAACACCTGTTGCAAGCGCTCGACGCCGAACAGCTGTTCATCGGCGTCGCTGGTGTCGATGACCCCGTCCGACAACAGGAACACTCGGTCATCGATGGCCATCGGATGCACATCGGTGCGGTCATCGAAGGTCTCGGCGCTGAGAATGCCCAGTGGCAAATGCGCCGACGGCAACGGTACCCGCTCGCCCGTGGCCATGCGGTGCAGATAACCGTCTGGCATGCCGCCATTCCACACCTCCACCGAACGGCTCTGGAAACTCAAACAGAGCAAAGTGGCGCAGCAGAACATGTCCACCGGCAGGATGCGCTTGAGCTTGGCGTTCATCTCACGCAGGGTTTCGGCCAGGCCGTAGCCTTTGGCGGTCATCCCATAAAACACTTCGGCCAGCGGCATCGCCCCGACGGCGGCCGGCAAGCCGTGGCCCGTGAAGTCACCGAGCATGACGTGCATGTCACCGGCCGGCGTGTACGCCGCCAGCAACAGGTCGCCGTTGAACAGCGCGTAGGGCGATTGCAGATAGCGGATATTAGGCGCATTCAGGCAACCGGAATGCGCGACCTTGTCGAATACTGCTTTGGCGACGCGCTGCTCGTTGAGCAGGTAATCGTGGTGACGGGCGATCAGGTCGCGCTGCTGCAGGACCGTCGCCTGCAAACGGCGCAGGCGATCCATCGCCTTGATTTTGGCGGCGAGGATCACCTGGTTATACGGCTTCGCCAGAAAGTCGTCGCCGCCCGCCTCCAGGCAGCGGACCAACGCTTCACTTTCGGTCAGCGAGGTGAGGAAGATGATCGGCACCAGCGTCTCGCCCGCCAGCGCCTTGATCTGCCGCGCAGCTTCGAAGCCGTCCATCACCGGCATCAGCGCGTCCATCAGGACCAGATCGGGATGTTGCCGCTTGAAGATGTCGACTGCCTCGGCACCGTTCGCCGCCGTCAGCACCTGATGGCCCTGACGACGGACAATGGTCGACAGCAGCAAGCGATCGGCGGCGCTGTCTTCGGCGATCAGCACGGTCAGCGGCTCTTGCGCCTGCATGGCCGTCAACTGATGTCGAACAGTTTGTCGAAGTTGGAGATCGCGAGGATTTTCTTCACGTCGGAGCTGCTGTTGACCACGCGGATATCCGCCTCGTCGCCGCCCGCGTGATCGCGCAACAGGAGCAGCATGCCCAGCGCTGAGCTGTCGAGGTAGGTCGCCTCTTTCAGGTCGACGACGATGGACTCGGGTTTGCTATCGAGCCTTTCATACGACTCGCGAAATTCCTGATGGCGACCGAAATCGAAGCGGCCCTTGACCGAGATCGTGAGCTTTTTCTTGTCTGGAGTGACTTCTGTAACGACTGACATTGACTGGCTTCCTTGTCATTGACGAACCTGTACAAGGTTTAGCACCTGGACAGGGATGGGGCAAGGCGCAACGGTTGATCATGTGTGGGAACAAGTGTGGAAGCGAGCCTGCTCGCGAAAGCGGAGTGTCAGTCAACCATGTCGTCAACTGACAGAATGCTTTCGCGAGCAGGCTCGCTCCTACAGGGGTTCGGCGGTGATTTTAGAAGGCATCACGCCGCGGCAGGCGCTGGGACAATTCATCGAGCAGCTTCTGCTCGCGCTTGTCTTCCAGACGCTGCGCCTCGTCGCGGTAACGCTGCACCAGTTTGCGCAAACCCTCGACCCGAGCGAACGCCTGTTGCCACTCATTGCGCGCCTTCTCGAGGTTGTTCTGGTGCCAGACCAGACTCTGGCGCTGCTGGTCGACGGCGGTGTCGAGTTGCGCCAGAAAGCCCTGAAACCCGAGCAGCCACTGACCGGACACGCCGGTGCTGCCGCGCACGATCCATTGCTGTGAGTAATCCAGACGAAAGGCATTGAGGTCGGCGAGCTTGCTCTCGGCAACGGTCACCTGCCCCTGAAAATAAGCCATGCGTTGCACGGCGGTTTTCTCGGCCTTTTCGGCCATTTCCACCACCGGTGCCAGGCGCGCGGCGCGGCTGACGGCCATGACCGCTTACCCGCCTGCCGCCGGAGCGAACAAGGTCTCGAGGTAAGCCTGGCTTTCGCCCATGGTGATCTTGTCGTTAAGGCCCTGACGCTGATAGCGGACCAGTTGCGGTTGCAGGGAAATCGCCAGATCGGTTTCACGATCGCCGCCAGCGACATAGGCGCCGACGCTGATCAGGTCGCGGCTCTGCTGATAGCGCGACCACAACTGCTTGAAGTATTGCGCACGCTGCATGTGTTCCGGCGAGACCACCGCCGGCATCACCCGGCTGATCGACGCTTCGATATCGATGGCCGGATAGTGCCCTTCTTCGGCCAGGCGCCGGGACAGCACGATGTGCCCGTCGAGCACGCCTCGCGCCGAGTCGGCAATCGGGTCCTGCTGGTCGTCGCCCTCGGACAGCACGGTGTAGAACGCCGTGATCGAGCCGCCGCCCTTCTCCGCGTTACCGGCCCGTTCGACCAGTTTCGGCAGTTTGGCGAACACCGACGGCGGATAACCCTTGGTCGCTGGCGGCTCGCCGATGGCCAGGGCGATTTCCCGCTGGGCCTGGGCGAAGCGGGTCAGCGAGTCCATCAGCAACAGGACGTTCTTGCCCTTGTCGCGGAAATACTCGGCGATGCGCGTGCAGTACATCGCCGCACGCAGACGCATCAATGGCGCATCGTCCGCCGGCGAGGCGACCACCACGGAACGTTTGAGGCCTTCTTCACCCAGGCTGTGCTCGATGAATTCTTTAACTTCACGACCCCGCTCGCCGATCAGGCCGACGACGATAATGTCCGCTTCGGTGAAGCGCGTCATCATGCCCAGCAGCACCGATTTACCAACACCGGTACCGGCAAACAGCCCCAGACGCTGGCCGCGGCCGACCGTCAGCAAACCGTTGATACAGCGAATACCGACGTCCAGCGGCTCGCTGATCGGGTCACGGTTGAGCGGGTTGATGGTCGGGCCGTCCATCGGCACCCAGTCTTCGGCCTTCATGCCGCCCTTGCCGTCCAGCGCGCGGCCGGCGCCGTCAAGCACACGACCGAGCATGCTCATGCCCATCGGCAAACGACCGGTTTCGGCCAGCGGCACCACGCGGGCCCCCGGAGCAATCCCGGCAACACTGCCGACCGGCATCAGAAAGACTTTGCTGCCGGAAAAGCCCATGACCTCCGCTTCGACCTGCGAGGGGTGATAGCTGTCATCGTTGATCACCAGGCAGCGTGTGCCCATGGCCGCGCGCAGGCCTTCGGCTTCGAGCGTGAGGCCGACCATGCGCAGCAGGCGCCCTTCGAGAATCGGCGCGCCGGCCATCTCGGTGGCCTCGGCGTAGGTGCTCAGGCGCTTGGCGAAGCTGGTGCGTTCAAGGCGCATCGGGGTGGTCCGCGAGCGGCTCTTCTGCAGCAGCCGTCGGCTTGATGTCGTCGGGGATGTCCAGGCTCAGGTCGGCCTCGGCCGGATGCAAAGCCTGCTCGTGCAACTGGTCGAACAGCTTGTCCATGACCTGCGCAATGCGGGTTTCAATGCTCGCATCGATGCGGCTGTGTGCGGTTTCAACCCGGCAACCGCCCGGCATCAGCGACTCGTCTTCGACGATGCGCCAGGTTTCTTCGTGGCGCTCGCGCAGGCTCTTGGCCTGTTCGAAATCCTGCGGATTGACGTACAGGCGCACGTTGTCGACGCCCAGCGGCAACAGCTTGAGAGCGTCGCGCATGACGTGTTCGATCTGGCTCGAATCGATCGCCAGCTCGCGCTTGATCACTTGTTTAGTGATGTGCTGGACGAGGTCGACCAGCGATTTTTCAATCTGCGTGTCCTGTTCAGCGATCGGCTCGAACAGGTGGCCCATCAGTTGCTCGAGGCTGGCGAGTTTCGCCGCCAGCGCCACTTCGGCTTCCTGACGCACCTTCAGCGTGGCGCTGTGAAAACCTTCCTTTTCGCCAATGGCGAAGCCCTCGTTGTAAGCCTCCTGACGGATGCTTTCGAGTTCTTCCAGGGTCAGTGGCTGGACTTCTTCCAGCGGCACTTCTTCCATTTCCGGCGGTTCGGGTTCCAGCTCGGGCTCGGGTTCCGGTTTTGGCGGGTCGAAGCTGGGCAGCGCCCAGGATTCGAAACCACGAACATCGCGGGCGCGGATCAGATCCGTCACAGACTCGTCAGGCTTGTCCATGGGCTTAGATCATTTCCTCGCCGCCCTTGCCACCGAGCACGATCTCGCCGGCTTCGGCCATGCGGCGGGCGATGGTGAGGATTTCCTTCTGCGCGGTTTCGACGTCGCTGACGCGCACCGGGCCTTTGGCCTCGAGGTCGTCGCGCAACAGCTCGGCAGCACGCTTGGACATGTTCTTGAAGATCTTTTCCTTGACGCCTTCGTCCGAACCCTTGAGGGCCAGCACCAGCACGTCGGACGAGACTTCGCGCAGCAGCGCCTGAATCCCGCGGTCGTCGACGTCCGCCAGGTTGTTGAACACGAACATGAGGTCTTCGATCTGACCGGACAGGTCTTCGTCGACTTCGCGGATCGAGTCCATGAGCTGGCCTTCGATCGAGCTGTCGAGGAAGTTCATGATGTCGGCCGCGCGCTTGATGCCACCCAGGGTGGTGCGCGAGGCATTCGAGTTGCCGGAGAACTGCTTCTCGAGAATCTGGTTGAGCTCTTTCAATGCCGCCGGCTGCACGGTGTTCAACGACGAGACGCGCAGGATGATGTCCAGACGCACCTTGTGGTCGAAGTTGCCGAGCACTTCACCGGCCTGATCCGGGTCGAGGTACGCGACCACGATCGCCTGGATCTGCGGGTGTTCGTAACGGATGACGTCGGCGACCGCGCGCGGCTCCATCCACTTCAGGCTGTCCAGGCCACTGGTGTTGCCACCGAGCAGGATGCGGTCGATCAGGCCGTTGGCCTTGTCTTCGCCCAGCGCCTGGGTGAGCATTTTGCGCACGTAGTCGTCGGAGCCGACGCCCAGGCTAGTCTGATCGCCGACGATGTCGACGAACTCGCTCATGACTTGCTCGACCTGCTCGCGATGGACGTTGCCCATCTGCGCCATGGCCACGCCGACCCGCTGCACTTCTTTCGGGCCCATGTGACGCAGCACTTGCGCAGCATCGGTCGAACCGAGGGACAGCAGCAGAATCGCGGCTTTGTCGACCTTGGTCAGTTTGAGGGTGGCGGCTCGGTTATCACTCATCTGCGTTAATCCACTCTTTCACGACCTGAGCCACGCGACCCGGGTCTTCAGCTACCAGACTCTTGATTGCATTCAGCTGCGCGTCATAACCCTCGCTCGGGCTCGGCAACAGAATGCTCTGCGGACCACCGAGGCTTACGCGGTCGTTGGCCAGTTCGCCGTCCAGGCCGCCCATGCCACCGAGTTCCACGTCGCTGCCCAGACCGGCCAGCTCCTTGCCTTTGCCACCGCCGGTGATGTTGTTGAGCACCGGACGCAGCACACCAAACACCAGCACCAGGATGAACAACACACCCAGCACTTGTTTGACGATGTCCCAGAACCATGGCTGGGAGTAGAACGGAATATCGGCAATCACTTCGCCGCGCTCGGCAGAGAACGGCATGTTGATCACGCTGACGCTGTCGCCACGGCTGGCGTCGAAACCGACGGCGTCCTGCACCAGACGGGTGAAGCGCGCCAATTCGTCGGCGGTCCACGGTGCCCGAGTGGTTTCGCCGTTGGCCGCGTTGACCTTGACCTGATCGTCGACCACCACCGACACCGACAGGCGATTGAGACGGCCCTGTTGCTGCTTGGTGTGGCTGATCGAACGGTCGAGCTCGAAGTTCTTGGTGGATTGTTGACGTTTGTCCGCCGGGTACGGCGCGAGCATCGGCTGGCCGGTGGCCGGGTCCATGATCTGCTGACCGTTGGCATCGACCAATGGCTGACCTGGCTGGATCATCCCCGCCGGGGCAGCCGCGCCACCGGTGGTTTGCGGTGCCGAGGCGGGCGACGGTGGCTGGTTGCTCAGGGCACCCGGCACACCTTGCGGGCCGTTGCTGGCGGTGCGTTGTTCGTTGACCGACTGCTCGCTGCGCAACGCCGGTTGATCCGGGTTGAACTGCTCGGCGGTCGATTCGACGGCACTGAAATCGATGTCGGCGGAGACTTCAGCCTTGTAGCGATCGTTGCCCAGTACCGGTTGCAGAATGTTGTGCACGCGCTGGGTGAGCATGCTTTCCATGCGGCGGCTGTAATCGAACTGCTTGCCGGCCATGGTCATTTCAGAGTTTTCCGCCTGATCGGAGAGCAGGTTGCCCTTCTGATCGACGACGGTGATCTGCGATTTGCTCAGCTCGGGAACGGAGGTCGCCACCAGATTGATGATCGCTACGACCTGACCCGGCTCCAGCGAACGACCGCTGTACAGCTCGACCAGTACCGAAGCGCTCGGCTTGCGCTCGTCACGGACGAACACCGAACTTTTCGGAATCGCCAGGTGCACACGGGCACCCTTGACGTTGTTCAGGCTGGAGATGGTGCGCGCCAGTTCACCTTCGAGACCGCGACGATATCGGGTCGCTTCCATGAACTGGCTGGTGCCCAGACCCTGTTCCTTGTCGAGGATTTCGAAACCGATATTGCCGTCGCTGGGAGTGACACCAGCGGCCGCGAGTTTCATCCGCGCACGGGACAGATCATCGGCCTTGACCAGCAAGGCGCCGGAATTGGGTTCTACGTTGTAAGGGATGTCAGCGGCGGCCAGGGTTTCCATGACCTGCTTGGCGTCCAGGCCGGCGAGGCTGCCGTACAGTGGACGGTAATCCGGCTGCTGCGACCACAGCACCACGGCAAAGCCAATCGCCACGCTCGCCGCCAGCCCGACCAACAGGCCGACCTGACGCAGCATGGTCATCTCGGAGAGGTTTTCCAGGAAGGACAGGCCGAACAGCGGCGGTTTGCCGTCGATCGGGGTGGCCTTGGCCGGAACGTTATCAGCGACTGCTTCTGCCATGACTCAATCTCGCCCTTATACCGGCATCTGCATGATGTCTTGATACGCCTGAACCAGTTTGTTGCGCACCTGGGTCAGAGCCTGGAACGACACGCTGGCTTTCTGTGACGCGACCATCACGTCGGTCAGATCGACGCCGCTCTTGCCGACCTCGAAGGCGTTGGCCAGTTGAGTCGACGCCTGCTGGGTATCGCTGACTTTGTTGATCGCTTGACCGAGCATGTCGGAAAAGCTGCTGCCCGCCAGTTCAGGAACAGCGGCGGTCGATTTGCGCGCAGACATGGCATCCACTTTCATGGCCTGCATGTCCATCATCAACCGATTAAATTCAATACCTTGGCTCATGGTCTACTCTCTTGGGCGGCCCGCAATTTTTTGACACTTCACTCGGCGGGTACACAGGTATTAGCAACAAGGGTGCCAGCTAACGGGCACCCCTTTGAGAAAAACATGTTGATTGTTTGCGCGGCGATTCAGGTGGCGAACAGATAAGCTTCGACGTCCATCCCGGCATCGCGCATCTGCGCCAGTTTGTAGCGCAAGGTACGCGGGCTGATGCCGAGTTTTTCCGCTGCTTCCTTGCGTCGGCCGCGCTCGGCCCGCAGGGTGTCGATGATCATCTGAAACTCCCGGCGGCGCAGGTCATCGCCCAGCGCACCGGACGAATCAGCCTCGACTTCCAGCTCTCGAACCGCCGGCGCGGCGACCGGCAAAGCAGCCACCGGCAGCGCGCCGGCGAGACAGAAATCCTGCGGCTGAATCAACCCGCCCTGCTGCAGGATCAGCGCCCGTTGAATGGCATTATCCAGCTCGCGCACATTCCCGGGCCATGGATAGGCCGCGAGGCATGCCTTCGCTTCAGGCGAAAGTCTTGCCGCGGCGTGCTTCATTTTATTGACGTGCTTGGCCAGCAATCTTTCCGCCAGCGGCAGGATATCGGCAGTGCGCTCGCGAAGTGGACGCCAGGCCAGGGGGAAAACCGACAGGCGGTAAAACAGATCCTCACGGAAGCGCCCCGCCGCCACTTCGCCCGCCAGATCACGGTTGGTGGTAGCGACCACGCGGATATCCAGGGTGATCGGCTTGCGAGCGCCAACGCGCTCGACTTCACGCTCCTGCAAGACACGCAGCAACTTGGCTTGCAGGCCCAGAGGCATCTCCGATATTTCGTCGAGCAGAATGGTGCCACCGTCGGCCTGCTCGAACTTGCCCGGCTGAGCGGCGATGGCGCCGGTAAACGAACCTTTCTCATGACCGAACAACGTCGCTTCGAGCATGTTGTCGGGGATCGCCGCGCAGTTGATCGCAATGAACGGTTGATTGGCGCGGTGCGACTGCTGGTGAATGTAGCGCGCCAGCACTTCTTTACCAGTGCCGGACTCGCCAGAGATCAATACCGTGGAATCGCTGCGCGCCACCCGTGCGGCAAGATCGAGCAACTGCGCACTGGCCGGCTCGACGGCTATCGGCCCCTCGACTTCGCCGGCATTGATATTGCCCAGCGCATGCCGCGCCACCAGATCGAGCAGCGCCTTGGGCTCGAACGGCTTGACCAGATAATCCGCCGCGCCCTGACGCATCGCGTCGACGGCACGTTCGACGGCACCGTGGGCGGTCATCAGCAACACCGGCAATTGCGGCTGGCGTGCACGCAACAGTGCGAGCAGTTGATGGCCGTCCATGCCGGGCATGTTGACGTCACTGACCACCAGATTGAAGGCTTCGTGCGCCACGGCCGTCAACGCGTCCTCGGCGCAACCGACCGCGCGGTAATCGTACCCGCCGAGCAATAGCGTATCGGCCAGCGCTTCGCGCAACGAACGGTCATCTTCGACCAGCAACACCTTGATGCCCATGACGTTTATTCAACTCCCTGTGCGGCGGAAAACAGCGGCAGGCAGACCTGCGCGCAAGTACCGCGCCCCACGCGCGAACGCAGGGTCAACTCGCCCTGATGCGCGCGGGCCACCGCCTTGACCACGGTCAGGCCGAGGCCGGTACCGGTGACTTTGGTGGTAAAAAACGGCTCACCGAGGCGCGCCAGAACTGTAGGGTCAATGCCGCTGCCACTGTCGCTGACACACAGGCGCAATGTGTTTTCACGGGTGTAGCAATGCACTTTCAGGCGCGCTTCGCCGGCGCTGGCCTGAATGGCGTTTTCGATCAGATTGAGCAGTGCGCCGACCAGTGTGTCGCGGTTGCACAGCAACTCACCGGAATGACTGTCGCACTGCCAGCGGATTGGCAGGTCCTGCACATGGGTCAGCGCTGCTGCCTGCAACGATTGCATCAAGGCATCGGGCGTGAGGCGATCGGTGAGCGGCAGCTCGCCGCGAGCGAACACCAACATGTCGCGCACCTGATGCTCCAGTTCATGCAAACGCTCTTTCAGGCGTCCGGCAAACCTTTGCTGGGTTTCCACCGGCAGTTGCTGTTCAGTCAAATGACTGGCGTAGAGCAAAGCCGCGGACAGCGGCGTACGAATCTGGTGAGCCAGTGAAGCAACCATGCGCCCCAGCGAAGACAAACGCTCGTGGCGCGCCAGCTGGTCTTGCAGATGACGGGTTTCGGTCAGATCGTTGAGCAGCACCAACTGCCCCGGCTCGGCGTCAAGCGAGCGGGTTGAGATCGACAGGCGTCGACCGTTTTTCAAAGAGATTTCGTGACCGTCGTCTTCACGCGGCGCGAAGCAACGTGCAATCACATGACGCCAGAGCTCGCCTTCGAGTGGCGAGCCGAGCAAGTCGATGGCAGCCGGATTGGCTTCGCGCACCAGACCGTGGCCGTCGATGACGATCACGCCGCCGGGGAGTAAGTCGAGGAGGTTTTGCAGGCGATTGGCCAGGCGTTCCTTTTCCGCCAGCTCCTGCATGCGCTGGGCGCTGACCACGGCCAGCTCGCCCTTGAGTTCGGTCACCCGCGCTTCGAGCATGCTGTAGGAATCGGTCAGCTGGCTGGACATCTGGTTGAACAGCTCGAACGCCTGCTCAAGTCCCTGACGGCTTGCCTGCTCTACGGACGAGGGTTGCCCCACGATATTGGAGGCAGAAGAGATCTGGGCGGCTTGGGGCATTGTGCTCTCTCGCTTGGCTGACCGTCAGTGAAACGGAACGTTGCGAGGGGTGTAGCAATACCCGTGCCTAAAAAAAAGCGCTTATAAATGAAGCACCTGGAAAACAGGCGTCAATCATCCGCCTGTTCGTCTCCATCGCGCCGGCTCATGCCGTACTTGCGCATCTTCTCGACCAGCGTGGTACGACGGATGCGCAAGCGTTCCGCCGCACGCGCCACAATGCCGTTGGCATCGTCCAGCGCCTGCTGGATCAGGCCCTGCTCCAGACCACCGAGGTAGTCCTTCAGATCCAGGCCTTCCGGCGGCAGCAAGGCGTTGGCGCTGAAATCCGGCGTGTGACCATTGATGGCTACGCGCTCTTCCAGATCACTGCGCAGGCTGTCGACCATCTGCTCGTCTTCGTCGTCGACGTAGCGGAATTTCTTCGGCAACTCGACCACGCCGATCACCCCGTACGGGTGCATGATCGCCATGCGCTCGACCAGGTTGGCCAGTTCGCGAACGTTGCCCGGCCAGCCGTGACGGCACAGCGACATGATTGCCGCCGAGTTGAAACGGATCGAACCGCGCTTTTCGTGTTCCATGCGCGAGATCAGTTCGTTCATCAGCAACGGGATGTCTTCGACGCGCTCGCGCAGCGGCGCCATCTCGATCGGGAACACGTTCAGGCGATAATAGAGGTCTTCGCGGAAGCTGCCGATCTCGATCATGCTTTCAAGATTCTTGTGCGTCGCCGCGATGATGCGCACGTCAACGCTCTGGGTCTTGTTGCTGCCCACGCGCTCGAAGGTCCGCTCCTGCAGTACGCGCAGAAGCTTGACCTGCATCGGCAACGGCATGTCGCCAATTTCGTCAAGGAACAGCGTACCGCCGTTGGCCAGCTCGAAACGCCCGGCACGGCTGGTGATCGCCCCGGTGAAGGCGCCCTTCTCGTGGCCGAACAGTTCGCTTTCCAGCAATTCGGCCGGGATCGCGCCGCAATTGACCGGCACGAATGGCGCATCACGGCGCTTGGAATGGTAATGCAGGTTGCGCGCGACCACTTCCTTGCCGGTGCCGGACTCGCCAAGGATCAGCACGCTGGCGTCGGTGTCGGCGACCTGCTGCATCATCTGACGGACGTGCTGAATCGCCCGGCTGGTGCCGACGAGGCTGCGAAACAGATTGGGTTCGCGATGACGACCGCGCTCGCGGGCCTGGTCATACATCTCGCGATAGACTTGGGCACGGTGCAGCGAATCGAGCAATTTGCTGTAGCTGGGCGGCATTTCGAGGGTGGAAAGCACCCGCCGACGCTGGTCTTCAGGCAAGTCAACGGAAGAATTATCGCCCATCAACAAAACCGGAAGGAACTCATCCCAGGTTGAGAGTGTCTTTAGCAAGCCCAAAAGCGCACCAGGAGCATTGACGGTCCCGATCAGTACGCAAATGACCTCACGACTAGATGACAAAGAGCCGACAGCCTGCTGCCAGTCATGGCTGCCGCAGGGCAAATTTTCTTCGCCGAGAAAATTCAAAATCACCGCCATGTCACGGCGGCGGACGCTATCGTCATCGATCAGCAGAATTTTGGTTTCACGCCACATGCAATAGCAACTTCCCTAGTCAACTCAATGCCCGAAAAATGGGGCAAGCGAGACGCTTGCAGGACACCATGTGCCTGTAGACGCCCTAAATCTGATAATAGCCACTAGTTAAGTCAAAAAACCGTGCACAGTCAAATTTATGGCGCACATGTCTGGATTAACTGACGGTTAATTAGCCAAACAGATGGTAAACCTTTGCCGCTTTTTGCGCTTGGGTGATCTGCGACATCTCATTGGCTATCGCCTGCCGCTCGCCCATGGCCACTTCGAGAAGCTCCTTGTAAACGAACAGCAGCTCTTCGAGGTTGTCGCGCAACGCGACTTCGTCCAGCGAGGCTTCCGCCATGACGTCTTCCATGCAGGACCGGCAAGCCAGATCCAGCTCGCCGATGGCTTCCCAATTGCGTTCGGCCAGAGCACCGACCAGCGCCTCACGGGTATCGGCAATTCGCTGCAATACAAGGCTCATGACGCTCTCCTTCAGAACTGCGGAGCAGGCACAGGCGCGATGGCGTCCCAGCCTTCCTTGACCGTGCTCAGCAAGCCGGCAACCTCGTCGAGAATGCGCGGGTCACTGCTGATGTTCGCCTCGGCGAGACGCTTCATCATGTAAATGTACAGGCCATCCAGGTCGGCCAGCGCTTCCGCGTTGTTTTCCAGGTCGAGACCTTCGCGCAGACCGCTGACAATGCCGATCGCCTTGCTGATCGAAGTGCACTTGCCAGGTATGTCCTTACGCTCGATGGCGCCTTTGGCCTGAGCGATGCGTGCCAGGCCACCTTCCATCAACATTTGCACCAGACGGTGCGGGCTCGCTTCGGATGTCTGCGCATGGGCACCGACTTTTTGATACTGCCGAAGGGCTAACATCGGGTTCATGTTCTACCTCATTGCCACAATGACTCGTATAACCAGTGTATCGCCAACGAGCCTGAAAACTTTAGATCAAAAGACAAAAACCCGGCACACGCTGAGCTAGCGTAGCCGGGTTTTTGTCGTTACCAACGGTTACTTCGCGGACTGCTGAGCATTCAGCGAGCTGAAGAACGAGGTGATGTTGCTCGCCGTCGCTTTCATCTGCCCTACCAGCAAGTCCATGGCGTTGTACTTGGCGGTCAACGTCGTGGTCAGGTTGGCGACGCGCAAGTCGAGCGCCACCTGCTGCTTCTGCAGGCTGCTGGTCAGATTGGTCAGATTGGAACTGCGCTGATCCAGTAGCCCGCCCGTCTTGACGTAAGGATCGACTGCCGCACTCATGCGTGCCAGCAGACCGTTTTTCGCGTCGGTACCGCTGAACAATTGCTGGACCTGGCCAGCCATGCCCGGGGTTTCCATACGCTTGTTGAACACGGAGGTATCGAGCGTCAGCAAACCGGTCTTGCTGTCAGTCAACACGCCCATCTGCGACAGCACGGACAATTGCCCTGCTCCGCCCGCCCCTGGATCGGTCAACTGAGCGCGCACATCTGCCATCAACGAACGCGGCAGAGCGTCACCCGTGAACGCTGCCGAAACGGTCAGGTTGCCATCGGCGTCCGGCGTTGCCTTGGACAAGGTGTCGATGGTTTTCTTCAAGGTGTTATAGGAGTCGATGAACGACTGCAGCGACGTCTGAATCCCGGCGGTATTGGTGGCGACCGACACGGTAGATGGCGTTGCCACGCCACCGACGAGAGGACTTGCGGTGACCAGATTCAGGGTCATGCCGCTGATTGCACCGGTCACGGTATTGGTCTTGCTGGTAACGGCGAGGCCGTCGATGGTCAGACTGGCATCCATCGCCAGCTTACCGACAGCGCCGGACGCACCGGCTGCCGGGCTACCACCCATTTCCTGGGTGCCATCAATCTCCAGACCAGCGATCCCGCTGACCTGCAGGTCCATGCCGGCACCTGTCTTGTTCGAGCTGAGCACCAGACGCGACGAACCGGTGCTGTCGGTCACGATGTTGGCCGAAATACCATTGCTGGCCTGCGCGGTGTTGATCGCATCGCGGGTGGACTGCAAGGTGGCATTGGCCGGAATCGCGACATTGTAATCAATGCCATTCTGACTGATTTTCAGAGTACCACTCGGAATGGCACTGGCGGCCCCGCCGGCGAAGGCGGCACTGGCTACTTTCGAGCCGGTGGCCAGATTTTTCACAACAACGCTATAGGTACCCGGTACGGCGGTTTTATCCGATGTGGCACCGACAACCGTCGGCGTGTCCGAAGTCGCAGTAAAACCGGCGAACGCCGGGCTCGTTGCCTTGTTCAGATCACCCATTGCTTTCTGATATGCCGCCAATGCACTTTTCAGCGAACCGACGCCAGAGATCTTCAGGCTATTGGTTTTCGTCGCGGTATCGATCTGCGTCTGCTTGGCAGACTTGTCGGCGTTGACCAGCGCAGTCACGATAGCGCCGATGTCCAGGCCGGAACCCAGTCCGGAACCCGGTAGAATTGGACTTGCCATGTGCATCTCCCTTCAGATTGTTGCCATTCTTTTGACCGTTAAAGGCGTCTTGGGAACGAACAAACACTATTCATGCCATTTATCAGACTTTGGCGTCGAACAACACGTGACTTGCATTGGCGAGGCTGTCCGCCAGCTTGAGGGCTTCGGCGGAAGGAATCTGCCGAACGACTTCACCTGTCTCGCTTGCGATCACCTTGACGATGACTTTGCCAGAATGCTCGTCAATCGAGAACTCCAGATTACGCTTGATCGACTGGACGAACTTTTCGATCTCTTGCACCGCCAGTTTCAACTTGGCGCCGTCCGAATCCTGATCCTTGGCAGCGACCGGTGCTTCAGTCTTTTGGACTTTCGGCAGTTCTGACGGTTTGTCAGCAACCGGTGGCACTGGCTTGGGAGCCGGATAAGACACGTTAAGCTTTACGCTCATGTCCATGCCCATCACCTCTTAACGTAAAAAAGCGAGAGAGCACGACAAGCGCACTCCCCCGCTTAAACTCGATCCGAATTACTGAAGCAGCTTCAGTACAGCGGAAGGCAGTTGGTTGGCTTGAGCCAGTACGGAGGTCGAAGCTTGCTGCAGAGTCTGCTGCTTGGTCAGGTTAGCAGTTTCAGCGGCGAAGTCGGTGTCCTGTACACGACCCTGAGCAGCGGTGGTGTTTTCAGTGATGTTCTGCAGGTTCTGGATGGTGCTGGTCAGACGGTTTTGCGAAGCACCCAGGCTGGCACGGGTTGCACCGATGTTAGCGATAGCTGCGTCGATTGCAGTGATCGCGCTGTCGATGGCAACGGCAGCGTCAGAAGGGCTGGCGCCAGTCAGTACAACAGTGCCGCTGCCAACCGACAGGCTGACGGCGTCGAACTTGGAGCTCAGTACCAGGTCGATGTGGTTAGCCGAACCGGTGTTTGCGCCCACTTGCAGGGTCACAGTACCAGCCGAACCGTCCAGCAGGTTTTTGCCGTTCAGGTTGGTCGAAGCCGAGATACGGGTGATCTCGTCGGACATCTGAGCGAATTCAGCGTTGGTAGCGGTCTGGTCAGCAGTGCCGTTGGTACCGTTACGGGCTTTAACAGCCAGTTCACGCATACGCTGCAGGATGTCGGTAGTGGCTTGCAGAGCGCCTTCAGCGGTCTGGGCAACGGAGATACCGTCGTTGGCGTTCTGGATGGCCTGGGTGTTACCGCGGATCTGCGAGGACATACGGTTGGAGATCTGCAGGCCGGCAGCGTCGTCTTTAGCGCTGTTGATTTTCAGGCCGGAAGACAGGCGTTGCATCGAAGTCGACAGAGCGTCGGAAGCGCGGTTCAGGTTTTTCTGAACGTTCAACGATGTGGTGTTGGTGTTTACTGTTAAAGCCATGACGAATTCCTCGTTGGTTGGGTACTGCGGCTTCCGGCCCTGGCAACCGCCGGGTATGGCCTAGAGAACCTTCGTAATAGTTATCGTCGGGTTTGCAGGTTGCTTGAGGGCTTTTTGAAAAAATTTTGCCATCACCACGCCACCCCCGAGAAAACAAAGACTTAGCCGCCGTCCAACCGCGAAAAACTGACGCCATAAAACCGCCTGCCGCGCAAAGCGGCGGGCCAGCGCCATCGGCCTGTTCAGGCCGCAGCACGTTCCAGCAGATCTACCAGTTCGTACTCCATATAATCCGCCAGGGCCAACCAGTCCTGACGCTCCTGACATTCGAACATTTGCGTCAACACCTGCGCCCACTGCTGCTGCGTCTCTACTGAGGCAGACGCCAGGCACTGCTGGGCGTTTTCGAAGACATCGACCATGCTTAGCGCGGCCTCGACATCACGGCCCAGGCGAAACAGCGCTGCAGTGTCGCGGCACTGTTTCATGCAGCGCCCCAAGGCATTCATTGCACGAACTCCTGATTGAAAGCGGTTCCGGCGATCAGCGCCCCGGATCGACTGCTGTTGAGAAACTCGACCTGCGGATGCGCAGCGATGTAGCGCTCAAGCACACACAGATAACCGCGAAAATTCAGCTGAGTGCTGACGCGCTGGCCATGGCCGTCACGCACCCAGTGCCGCGCCTGATTCACCGGTGGCCCGAGGTCGCCGTCATCCCAACCGGCGTGAGTCTTGTTCATCGGGAACGCGAAGTCAGCGCCAAACAGGGTGATCGTCGCAGCGCCCATCTTCACTGCAAGATCCACCGCCGGATGAATCACGCTGCCGCCGACGTGCAACTGGCCGCGCGGATATTGCTCACGCAAGTCCGCATAGATCGGGCTCGCGGAATAGCCGCCGTAGCGTTTGCCCTTCCAGGCCTGCAATACCGTCGGATCACTCATCGGCAGGTACACCAGCGGGATGCCATCGGACTGTTCAAAAGGCAGATGGCGGAAGCCGATGCGTTGATCGATGCTCACCACCAGATCCGGCGCGATGCCATGTTCGCGCAGCGGGCGATACGCGGTATCGACACAGATGAACAGAGGCCGCTCGGCACGTTGGCGGATCGCCGCCAGACTTGCGAAATGCTGCTCCAGGCTCGGCCCGGTGGCAATCACATAGATTTCCCGCCCGGCGCAGCTACCGAACAGTTGCGCCACATCGGCATCGCCGAGCAACACCGGCAGGCATTCCTGCAAGCGCTGCTGGATCTGCGCTGACTGCGGATCGAACTCGCGGTTGTTGAACGTCAGGTGAATTTCATTGACCAGTCGATCACGGATTTTCGCGTTAGCGTCATCGGCCAGCAGCAACTCGGCAGGCAGGGCGAAAAACGGCGTGAAGAAGTCAGCATGCTCATCGGCGTAAAACAACTCGACGCGCGGATCGTCCAGCCACTGGCGCTGATCGAGCAGTTGCAGCACCAGTGCGAACAGTGCGCCATTGAGGATATGCACGTACAAGCGCTCAAGACCGGCACGCTTGAGCAGCACGCCGGGCAAATCGCCCAGGCCGGTGCCATAGACATGCAGTTGCGGTTTTTCCGCCAGGCTCGCCGCCTGTACCTGCGCCTCATGCAAGCGATCATGCCGGCTGGTCAGTTGCACGCCATTGACGCTCAGCGTCGAGCCGAGCCCGTGCACCAGTTCAGCAGCAACGCTTGCGCTGTCCTCGCCCAGCAAGCGCTCGAACAGCGCCGGCCAGCGCAGCTGCAACACCTGCGCATTGGCTTGAAAAAACTCGCTCATGACGCCTCGCGCTCCGTATCAGGCAAAAAAATAGCGTTCAAGGTTAACCTTGAACGCTATTTTTGTATCTGCCGTTTTCGTCTGAATCAGGGACGATAGATGATCGCCGAACCCCACGACAGACCCACCCCGAAGCCGCTCAGCGCGACGCGCTGCCATTGCGAATCGAGCGCGTGTTTTTCCAGCAGCAACGGAATGCTGGACGACACGGTGTTACCGGTCTCGACCATGTCCTTGATGAACTTCTCTGGCTCGCCTTCGAAACGTCGCGCCACGGCATCGACGATCGCCGCGCTGCCCTGGTGAATGCAGAACGCATCGATGTCATCGGACTTGAGGCCGGAATCATCGAGCAGCTCGTGCAAATGCGCCGGGACCTTGAGCAGGGCAAAGTTGAACACCTGACGCCCGTTCATGAAGAACACGCCGTCGGTGACTTTCAAATGCGGTGCGCCGGAACCGTCCGTGCCGAACTTGGCCTTGCCCAGCGCCCAGGTCGGGTCTTCGCCCATCCAGGTGGCGGTGGCCGCATCGCCGAACAGCATGGTGGTGTTGCGGTCTTCCGGGTCGACGATTTTCGAGTACGGATCAGCAGTGATCAGCAGGCCGTTTTTCAGGCCGGCGGCTTCCATGAAGCCTTTGATCGCGTAGATACCGTAGACATAACCGGAGCAGCCCAGAGAAATATCGAAGGCCGCTACGTTGGTTGGCAGGCCCAGTTTGTCCTGCACGATCGCCGCGGTGTGCGGCAGGCCTTCTTCGTCGCCGTTCTGGGTGACGACGATCAGCGCGTCGATCGATTCGCGCTTCAACTGCGGGTTGCTGGCAAACAGCGCATTGGCCGCTTCCACGCACAGGTCGGAGGTTTCCTGTTCAGCGTCTTTGCGCGGCAGGAACGCCGAGCCGATCTTGCCAAGGATGAATTCTTCATCCTTCTCGAATTTTGCACCTTGTGCGTAATTGTCCACGCCGGCTACAGGAACGTAGCTCGCAATGCTTTTTATGCCAATCATTACGGCTTCCCAATAAAAAACAGCCCAAGACCACCGCTCGCAAGGATTTCGAGGGGCGCCGACAAACAGCAAATGGCCGCCACAACGGGCAGCCACGGGGAGCGCTAAGGGCTATCACTGGAACCGCAATACGGGCCAGGCGCCATCTCCCCGATCAATACAATACAGTGAAGATGCGCGTTATGACTCGCAGGTCACGCTATTTAGCCGAATCGGTGCAGATCGGCTTATTCGAGCAGCGACCAGTCCAGCGGCGTACCGCGCTTGATCGGCGCGCGGGAGCGGCGGCCAAGGACGGCGTCGGTGTGCTTGGGCGGCAGACCGAGACCCGGGCGAATCGCGCGCAGATTGTCGCGACTGAAGGTGTCACCGGCGGCCATGTCGGCGGTGACATACAGCGAGCGCCGATACACCAGCGACTTGCGCTCGGCCTCGGTGACGCCGTAATGCACCTGGCCCATGGCTTGCCAGGCGCGCTCGGTTTCCACCACCAGGCTGGCCATTTCTGCCGGCTCCAGGGAAAAACTGGCGTCGACGCCACCGGCTGAACGGTCGAGGGTGAAATGTTTTTCAACCACCGTTGCCCCCAGCGCCACCGCCGCCACGGAAACACCGACGCCCATCGAGTGATCGGACAGCCCGACCTCACAACCGAACAGTTCCCGCAGATGCGGGATCGTGCGTACGTTGCTGTTGAGCGGGGTCGCCGGATAGGTGCTGGTGCACTTGAGCAGCACCAGATCCTTGCAGCCCGCCTCGCGAGCTGCACGCACGCTTTCATCCAGTTCGGCGATGCTGGCCATGCCGGTGGAAATGATCAGCGGCTTGCCGGTGGCCGCCACGCGACGAATCAGCGGCAAATCAGTGTTTTCAAAACTGGCGATCTTGTAGGCCGGTACATCGAGGCTTTCGAGAAAATCCACCGCGCTGTCATCGAACGGTGTCGAGAACGCGAGCATTCCCAACTCTTTGGCCCGAGCGAAAATCGGCGCGTGCCACTCCCACGGCGTGTGGGCTTTTTCGTACAGCTCGTACAGCGAGGTGCCGGCCCACAGGCTGCTCGGATCCTTGATGAAAAACTCACCTTCGGACAGATCCAGGGTCATGGTCTCGGCGGTATAGGTCTGCAACTTCAAGGCATGCGCCCCGGCCCGGGCGGCGGCCTCGACGATTTGCAGGGCGACCTCCAGCGACTGGTTATGGTTGCCGCTCATCTCGGCAATGATGAACGGCGGCGCATCGGCACCGATCGAGCGATTGCCAATCTTGAAGCTAGTCATGCGATTGATCCTTCAGAACACGGGTGAACACGCAGGCCTCCTGGCTGAAGCCGGCGTCACGAAACAGATTCAACGAGGGCGCGTTGCCCGGCAAAACCCGCGCGGTGATGGCTTGCAGTTGCGCCCAGTGCATCGTGACGAAAGCTTCGCCCCGCGCCAGCAGCGCCCTGCCCCAGCCCAGACCGATGCGCCCCTCAAGCAGATACAGCGACACTTCAGCGTCAAACTCCCGCAGGTCATACCGCACCACACCGACGGCACCGTCGTCGGCCTCGGCAATCAACAACAGCCGCTGCGGGTTGCGCAGACTCGCCGTCAGCCAGTCCAGATGCTGCGGCCAGTCGATCACGCTGGAGTCCAGCGACCCGCGCCGCACCGCTTCGGCATTGCGCCCGTCGAACAGCAACTGCGCGTCGTCGAGCGTTGCCGGACGCAATTTCAGCACCGCGCCGGCCAATGCTGCCGCAACACGCTCGGCGCCACGGCCATCGACCAGTTGCCGCGAACGTTCGGCCAGGCTCTGGCGCAAATAGAAATTGTTGCCGACGAAACCGACCGCATCGCGCAATTGCTCAACGCTGACTTGCTCACGGGCGCCAAGAAACACATGCGCGCCCGCAGCGGCCATGACTTCGCCGTTGGCCTGCTGGTTATTCGACACCGCGATACAGATCGTCGGTAACCCAAGCGCCGCACGCTCCCAACTGGTACCGCCGCCCGCGCCGATGAACAGATCGGCCTCGGTCATGCGCTGATAAAAATCGCTGACAAAACTGTGCAAGCGCCAGTTCGGCCGCGTCTCGGCCAGCGCCTGCATTTGTGCCCACGCCGGGTTGTCGGCGCCGGCAACGAAGTCCACTTGCAGCTCGTTGAAATCGGCCAGGGCGAGCATCGCGTGATGGGTCTGCATCGCCGCATCAAAGCCGCCGAAGTTGACCAATACCCGGCGCGCCGTCGGTTTGATCTCGATTGCCGCGCAAGCGAATTCCTCGCGCAACATCGCATAGCGCGGGCCGAGCAAGGTGCGGCATCCCGCTGGCAGCAGCGGCGCATAGTTTTCGCTGAGGCCGGACAGATTCTGGTTGAGCAACAGATCGACGCTGTAGCGCCGGGTGGCCAGATCGTCCACCGCCGCGATGCGATGCGCCCAGCGCCGCGCTGCGGTTTGCCAGTGATGGTCGAGGCCGTAATGGTCGACGATGATCCAGTCGAACTCCGCCTGCCCATCCAGCAATTGGCCCAGCGCATCAATGTCGAACTGCCACGGCAACATCGATTCGATGGCCTGCAGCGGGTCCTCGTCGCGATAGCGCTCGGGCAATGCGTAAGTTTCGAAGCCTTCGGCATTCAAGGCGTCCAGCCGATGCCCCGGCAACCGCCGACAGGCAAACGCAACATGGCTGCCCTGCTGGCGCAATACCCGCGCCAAAGTCAGACAGCGGGCGATGTGACCGCTGCCAATGGTCGGCGAGGCGTCAGCGCGAATCAGCACTCTCATGAAAGCTCTCCGCCGGCCTTGAGCGCCGCGTACAGGTATTCGGCGCGTTTGAAGTCTTCGGGCGTGTCGATGTCCTGGACCAGATAGCGCGGCAGAATCACCGGCAGGCTGGCCGGTGAATACAGCACATCACCGCGCAGCCATGCAGCGCTGCGTCCCCAATAGAACTGACCAGCATCCTGATACGCCTCGGGCAGATCCTGCGAGCGGGTATTGCGAAACTCGGGATACAACGCTGTCAAGGCGCCCTCCCCGTCTACGGTCAGCGCACGCTGCACCGGAAAAGCGAAATCGCAGACCGAGAACGCAAATGATCGATCAGGATGCTGCTCCAGCAGGTCGAAACCCTGACGCAGATAGCGTGCCTGCAACAGCGGTGCAGTGGCGTAAATGCAGCAGGCAAAATCGAAGGTCGGCAACTGCTCCAGCGCATGCGCAATAACCGCCGCCGTGCCGGTAAAGTCATCGGCCAGATCGGCCGGGCGCATGAACGGTACCTGCGCACCGTGCGCCCTCGCGACCTCGGAAATCTCGACATCGTCGGTGCTGACCACAACCTGCTCGAACAAACCTGAATCCAGCGCCGTGCGGATCGAGCGGGCAATCATCGGCACGCCATCGAACGGCAAGAGATTCTTGCGCGGGATACGCTTGCTGCCGCCACGGGCGGGGATGATTGCGACGTTGCTCAAGAGCGTTTTTCCAACAGGAACCAAGTGATGTCGTCCGCCGGAAACTGCGGATCGCGGTGATAGACGAAGCCATAATCGACCAACTGCAAGTCAGCATGGCGGTCGAGCATTTCCCCGGCGAAATCACGTTTGAACAGCTTGCCGCTGTTGCCGCGGTAGGCGATTTCCACCGGCGCCGGATTGTAATACTCGGCGATCAGGATGTAGCGCTGGCTCAGCTCGTACAACTGCGCATAGGCGCGCGGCAACAACTCGGGGGCCAGATGGATCAGCACGCCTTTGCTCAGGGTCAGATCGTAGCGACGCTCGGCAGGAAAATCGAACAGCGAACCGTGCCAGATCTGCGCAATGTCCAGCGCCTGCGCCTGTGCACACGCGGTTTCGTTGATCTCGACCCCGAACAGTTCGCAGCGCGGCAATAACTGATGCAGTGCCTGCAAATTGTTGCCGGCGTTGGTGCCCAGCTCCAGCAGACTGTCGACGCGACCCGCGCGGCTCAGCGCTTTGGCGAAAAAGCCAAGATTGCCCGCCACCAGCGCCTGGCCGACGTTGCGCTCAACGTACTGGTTGCCGAATTCACCCTGCCAGAACCTTTCCTGCTCGCTCAGATCGCGCATGACACAGTCTCGTCCACCGCCGCAGCGGTCATCCTTCGGTCAGTCGGCGCAGTTGCTCGACTACATGATCCTGCTGCTCATCGCTCAGCAAGGGGTACAGCGGCAAGCTGATGGCTTGAGCGTAGTAGCGTTCAGCCTCGGGAAAATCCCCCTCGGCAAAACCCAGGTCCTGATAGTAAGGCTGCAAGTGCACCGGGATGTAGTGCAGATTCACGCCGATACCGGCGGCACGCAAACCGTCGAAGACCTGACGATGACTGAGGCTGATGCGCTCGGTCTGCAAGCGAATCACATACAAGTGCCAGGCAGACTCCGCCTCTTCCTGCAGGCTCGGCAACGTCACCGGCAAATACGCCAGCAAGCGATCATAGCGCGCCGCCAGTTCGCGGCGCCGGGCGACGAATTCGTCCAGTTTGCCCAGCTGTGACAGCCCCAGCGCCGCTTGCAGGTCAGTGATCCGATAGTTGAAGCCCAGCTCGATCTGCTGGTAGTACCAGGGCCCGTGACTGGGCTCGGTCATCTGCTGCGCATCACGGGTCATGCCGTGACTGCGCAGGCGTTGCAGACGCTCGGCCAGGTGCGGGCGATTGGTCAGGACCATGCCGCCCTCGGCGCTGGTGATGATTTTCACCGGATGGAAACTGAACACCGTCATCGCGGCAAATTCGCCGCACCCGACCGGGCGCCCGGCATAGCTGGCGCCGACCGCGTGCGAGGCGTCCTCGATCACGGTGAAGTTATAGCGCTGCGCCAGTTCGGCGATGCGCCGCATGTCACAGCTCTGTCCCGAGAACGCCACCGCGACCAGCACTTTCGGCAACGTGCCGTCGCGCTCGGCCTGTTCCAGCTTCGTAGCAAGAACCACCGCGTCGAGGTTCCAGGTCAGCGGATCGATGTCGACGAAATCCACCTCGGCGCCGCAATAGCGCCCGCAGTTGGCCGAGGCGAGAAAGGTGTTCGGCGTGGTCCACAAACGATCGCCCGGCCCCAGCCCCGCCGCCAGACAAGCGATGTGCAGCGCCGCGGTGGCGTTGCACACCGCCACGGCGAAATCGGCCTGGCAACGCGCGGCCATCGCCTGCTCGAAGCGTTCGATGGTCGGGCCTTGGGTCAGCCAGTCCGATTGCAGCACCGCGACCACTGCATCAATGTCCGCCTGATCGAGGCTTTGCCGACCGTAGGGGATCATGCCGAGAGTTTCGCGTGCAGGTCGGCGATCTGCCCGACCGAAAGGAACTGCGGGTTGGTGTCGGAGCGGTACTCGAAATCTTCGCTCACCGCGCGCCCACGCTCGCCGAGTTTGTCGACGGCAAAATCGACATCGACGCTGGTAAAGCGAATCGACGGCTGGATGGTGTAGTGATCCTCGAACTCCAGGGTCATGCGCGCATCGTCCAGCGGCACCATCAGCTCATGCAGCTTTTCGCCGGGACGGATGCCGACGTTTTTGTGTGGCAAATGCTCGGCCATGCCGCGCGCCAGATCGACGATGCGGATCGACGGAATCTTCGGCACGAACACTTCGCCGCCGTGCATCCGCGCGAAGCTGTCGAGCACGAATTGCACGCCGTGATCGAGGGTGATCCAGAAACGCGTCATGCGTTCGTCAGTGATCGGCAACTCCTTGGCACCGTCGGCGATCAGCTTGCTGAAAAACGGTACGACCGAACCGCGCGAACCGGCGACATTGCCGTAACGCACCACGGCGAATCGGGTCTGCTGCTCGCCGGCAATGTTGTTGGCAGCGACGAACAGTTTGTCCGAAAGCAACTTGGTCGCGCCGTACAGATTGATCGGGCTGGCCGCTTTGTCCGTGGACAACGCCACGACTTTTTTCACACCGTTGTCGATCGCGGCGGCGATGATGTTTTCCGCGCCGTTGACGTTGGTGCGAATGCATTCGGTCGGGTTGTATTCCGCCGCCGGTACTTGCTTGAGCGCCGCGGCATGCACCACGTAGTCGATACCGCGCATGGCCTGACGCAAGCGATCGGCGTCGCGCACGTCACCGATGAAATAGCGCATGCACGGCGCGTTGAAGGTCTGTTGCATCTCGTACTGTTTCAGCTCGTCACGCGAGAACACCACCACGCGCTTGGGCTGGTATTGCTCCAGCAAGCGACGGATGAAGTTGCGCCCGAACGAGCCGGTGCCGCCGGAGATGAAGATCGATTTACCGTTGAACATGTTCTGATTCCTGTCCGGCGAGCTTAAGCGAGCAACTGTGCCCAGTTGATCGGGGCACTTTCGCCCAGGGTGAAACCTTTGCCGGTCAGGGCCAGGTTGGCGTTGTAGGCCGGGTCGTGCGCGAAGGCGTCGGGCCATTTTTCACGCAGCGTCGCCAGTGCCGCTGGCTTTTGTGCCAGCTCGCCGTTGTGCAGCACTTGCACCAGCGGCGTCCACAGGATGAGGTAACCGGCCTGACCGGCCTTGAGGCACAGGTCGACATCGGCGAAACCTTCAGCAAAAGTCGCTTCATCCAGCCCGCCCAAGGCGCTGTACAGTTCTTTGCGCACCATCATGCAGACCTTGGAGACGGCCGAATAATTTTGCTCGGCGACCAGACGCTGCATGTAACCCTCGGCCTTGTGTTTCTCGCCGATGAAGGGCGAACCCACGCCATCGTTCAGACCCAGGATCAAACCGGCGTGCGAGACCTTGCCGTCGCGATCGACCAGCTTGGCACCGACGATCCCGACTTCCGGGCGCTGGGCGTGATTGAGCAGCGAATCGATCCAGTTCGGGTTGACCACTTCACTGTCAGCGGCCAGCAATACCAGATAATCACCCTGGGCCTGCTCGCTGGCGGCGTTGTACAACGCGACCTCGCTCAGTGGCTGATCGGCACGCAATACATTGACCCTGGCATGACGCAGCGTGCCCAGCCAGTCATTGACCTGCGCCGACTGCCGGGCGTCAGCCGCCAGCAATACTTCGTAGCGGCTGTAACGGGTTCGCAGCAGCACGCCTTCCAGGCAACGACGCAGCGCCGGCAAATCATCGATGACCGGCACAATGATCGAAACCAGTGGCTGCTCGGTGTGGCGATAATCGACCTGCCAGGTGCCCGGCGTTTGCGAAGTAACCTTGGCCTTGTAGCCGCGATTGCCGAGATGGCGCAGCAATGCCAGGCGTTCGTGGGTGTTTTCCTCCAGCGGCGCCCGCTCGGTGATCAACAGCGGCTCGTCGAGATGCGCGAGGCCGTCGAGGCCACCCTGCTCGATGATGCGCAACAACAGATCGAATTCCAGCGCCTTGCTGAAATCGGCCTGATAGCCGCCGACCTCGAGCAGCACCTGGCGACGGATCAACCAATGGCGCGCCATCAGTGACGGCACGCTTTGCAGCAGATCCAGATTGAAACCGGGGCGGAACACGTCGACCAGCGCACCGTTTTCCTTGCGCTGGATTTCATCGGTGGCGACAGCACGCACACCTTGGGCACCCATCAGTTCAAGGCTGGCGCGCAACAGGCCGGTGGCGGTGAACTCATCACCGGCCTGAGCCAACATCAACCAGTCGCTCGGCGACTGCTGAGCGCTCTGGTTGAGTTTGTCGACGAGATTGCCGGGCGTGACACGGACAAAGTGCAAGGTGTTCCGCGCAGTGGTCGCTGCCGGCGCTTCACCGGTGGTGAACACGACAATCCTGAATGCTTTGCAGTGCCCCTCGACCAGGCTGTCGAGCGACACCTGCAACTTGTCGATGTCGTTGTCCAGATCAAGCAGGAAGATACCGAACTGCGGGCCACCCCCTTCAGCAGCCACGTGCTGGCGGATCGACTCGAGCTGCTCGATGGCCGGTGCGCGTGCAGCCAGCCAATCCAACAAACGTCCCGATTGCATCTTGTCGAACGTGCGCTGATGATCATCGACCGTCAGCGCCTCGAGGCGGGCGATCCATTCATGCATTTGCGCCGCCGTCTCGTCACCGAGCACTTGCATTTGCGCGGCCAGACGCTTGGCAACGACCTGATTGAACGCATTCAGATCATGCGCCTGCCACAACCGGTCGATCACACTCTCCGGCGTATCGTTATTGCGCGCCTGCAGCAGATGCGCCTGACGCGTCCATACGCCTTCCAGCCCTTCCAGCTGAAGGCGACCCGCCGGCAGGGTGTGCAGCATGAATTCGAACTGCTCCAGAAGATCGAAAAACGCCTGGTTGTAGAACGGCATCTCGACGTACTGCAGTGGGCCGAAACGCCGATCTGGCCGGCGCAATTGCTGATTCCAGGTCGACTCGAAAATCAGCTCGGCAGTCAACGCCCGACCGACCGCAAGACTCTCGGCCATCGCCGCAAAGCTCTCCAGAGCAAATGCCTTGGCCTGCCCTGCATCGAGGTTTTGAATACCGGTAGGCAGCGAGACGAGGAAATCGGCGAACGCCTCTCGTTCGGCGACCGACCTGGCATCGAGATAGGTCAGCGAGTGATATACATCGGTATTGTGTTCGGACACGCCGTAGTTGATCTCGCGCACCACATAAGGAATTGGCAGGATCCGTGCCTTGGCGCTGGCCAGCAGGAAGTACACGTGACCGATTTCCTGCCATTGAAAATTGGTCCCCGGCGGCAATGCCGAGTGCCAGGTTTTCATCAGATCGGTACGGGTCACGGCGTAAAACGGCGGGATGTACTGACTCATGTAGTCAATGACGCGGTCCTGCGCGCGCTCGGATGAATAGTCTTCCTGAACCTTCTTGTCGCGGCGGTAGTAGTTCACCCCATCGGCCTTGGCCAGGTACATCAGGCAATAGCCATGGCACATGCCATAGTCACGATTGGCCTGGAGAAAGCCGACAGACTCGCAGAGCGAATCGAACACGATGAAGTCGTCATCCGCCGCCAGCACCATATAGGGCGTGGTCAGTTGCTCGACGCCATAGGCCAGTTTGGCCTGCATGCCCCAATAGGCGAATTGCGGCACGTGATGATAATCGACGGCGGAGAAATCGCCTTCCGGCCGTTCCGGCGAGGAGTCCAGCACCATGATGCGGCAGGGCAAGCTGCTGTAGTACTTCACCGCACGGCGCAGGAACGCCGGCCGGTTGTGAGTAATCAGCACCACCGTCAACAACTCGCTGAGCGGTAGCGTCAGTTCAGAACTGTACTTGCCTTGCATAACTTCTCTCCACAACCGGCGACTCGCCGAGATAACGCTTTGGGGATGTTGCGAATTAACGAACGCGACGCAGATAGCCGTCCGGCGCCACGGTGATCAGCAGCTTGTTCTGCAACTGCTGGTCGATCTCGAAATCCTGGTTTTCTTCCAGGTATTTCCACACCGCGGTTTTCGGGTTGTCACCCGGGCCCCACGGACGATCCGGGAAGAAATCGGCCGGCATGTCTTCGACCACGGTGTCCATCACCACGCAATAGCTGTCGACCGACACCAGCGGTGCGTAGAGACGCAGCTCTTCGAGGACGTGATCGTGGGTGTGGTTGGAGTCGAGCACCAGAATGACTTTCTTGCCCTTGGCCGCCGCTTGCACCTGGGCGGCGATGCCTGCATCGATGCTCGAGCCTTCGATCATCTTGATGCGCTTGGCCATCGGGTGGCTTTCGATCGCTTCGCGGTTGTGCGCACGGATATCCAGGTCGATGCCCAGCACCTCGCCGTGGCCTTGCAGTTCCAGCAACGAGGCGTAGTAGATGATCGAACCGCCGTGAGCGATGCCGCACTCGATGACCAGGTCCGGTTTGACCTGCCAGATGATCTCCTGCATGGCCATCATGTCTTGCGGCAGCTGGATGATCGGGCGGCCCATCCACGAGAAGTGGTAGCTGTACTTGTGCTTTGCCGATTCGTTGAAGAAATCGCGGGCCAGGCCGGTCAGTTTCGGGTTGTCACCCTGCTGGGCGATCTGCTCGCGGCACTCGGCTTCGAAGGCTTGGTTGATGCTGTTGTCGGTCATGTTGGTCATCTCAAGGGTCACTGGAACGAAGCGCTGTCGACGGCGTGATAGACGTAGCGTCCACCGGTCATCCGCTTGATCTCTTCGAGGTAATTGGAATTCATCACAAACAGGTTGGCGCCTTCGGGCAGCGTATCCATCGCCTCTTGCGGCGACGACACCCGCGCACCGCTCAACGGCAGATAACGCCCCTGCTTGGCCGGGTTGATATCGACCACGCGGTCCACCGCCACCCCGGCACGTTGCAGGAACAGCGAATAGATCACGCCTTTGGACGAAGCGCCCCAGATCGCCGAGCCCTGCTCGGGGGCGGATTGAATGATCTGCACGGCGCGGTCGAGGCTGGCGGTGAAGCCATCCGGCAACGTCAGGCGCGGCACCGGTTGTTCCGGGGCGAGGCGCAACGTCGCCAGGTCAGCGACGATGTACAGGTATTGGCCACCGAACAGATGGCCAGCCTCATGTACGGTGCCGAACAGACGGCGCAGGTCATCGAGGCGGAAGTAATTGACGTGCTCATAGAACAGGTCGAACCAGGCCTTGTGTTCGAGAATCCAGTCGAAGCACGGCACTTCGATGTAGATCTGCCCGCCCTGATTGGCCTCGGCGATCACGGCGAGGAAGCTCACCGGGTCCTGGATATGCTCCAGCACATGGCGCAGAACGATCGCATCGGCGGCCAGCCCCAGGCCGCGGGTAAACGGCGCCTTGATCACGTCGGCATTTTCGCCTTCGTAAGCCGGGTCGATGCCGGTGATCGAGTAGCCCAGGCGCTTGAGCAGTTCGAGGAAATAGCCCTTGCCGCAGCCGACCTCGATCAGTTCCTGGCCCTTGAAGTGCCTGGCGATAATGCCTTCGACGTCATTCAAGTGCTTCTGGAACTGGCCGGAATGCGCCTGCTCGTTCTGGTAATCGGCGTCGTAGCTGAGCTTGTCGGCATCGAACGCAGCATTGAAGATCAGACCGCTGCGCGCGTCCTGTACCAACAGCATGTCGGCACTCGCCGACGCCTGCGCCGATGCTGCGTCAGCGAAGGTACGGTTCTGCAACACCGGCAGGTCGGTGACCCGATACAACTCGTGCCTCATTGCGGCTCTCCCAGTAACTGTTGCAAGCGCTCGGTCACCGCCCAGAACGCCAGCGGTTCGTGGCTCGGATAGGGGTAATGGCCGAGGTTCAATTGGATCGTCGCGCCGCGTTCGCGCAGACGCTGCTCAACCAACGAGCGCACCGACACTGCTTGGCCACTGGCGCAATTGATTACGCCATTGAAATCGTGTTTTTGCAGGATCGCGGCGAGGTAACCGGCCGCGTTTTCAATCGGCAGAAAATCGCGCAACTGCTCACCGGCCGACATGTTGAATGACGCATCACCGGCATCGATCGCCCGGTCCAGCGCCGCGAGCAGGCTGTTGGGGTTCTGCCCTTCGCCGTGCAGATAGAACAACCGCGCCCATTGCAGGGTGAACGGCCGTTCCTGCTGCAGACTCTGCAGAAACAGGTGCAGCGTATGTTTCGCCAGACCGTACGGATTACTCGGGCGTGGCTCGGTTGTTTCACTGAGCGGGCCGCTTTGCATGCCATATTCGAAGCAGGTACCGGTGACCAGCACCTGCTTTAAGCCGGCCTCGACCGCGCTTTTGATAAAGCGATAATCGGCCATCAGGTTGTGCTCGAAATGGAACAGCGCCCGATAGTTCGGCAAACCCGGCCAGGCCAGATGCGCCAGGGCATCGATGCCAGCGGTCAACGCGCGGACATCGAGGTCAGCAGCATGAATATCCGCGGCGACGAACTCGACGTCGTTGATCCACGGCATGCCTTGCGCGGTTTGCGCATTACGCGCCACCGCGCGCACTTCGCAGCCGCATGCCAGCAACGCGGCAACCAGATGCCGACCGACAAAACCCGTGGCGCCCGTGACCAGCACCTTCACAGCACTTTCAACTCAGGCACGGCGATCACGAAGCGTCCGTCCCACTGACGCACTTGCGCCAGCTGCTGACTGACTTCGTGCAGCAGGTTCCATGGCAGCACCAGCACGTAGTCCGGCTTGTCGATATCGATCTGCGCCGGCGCCACGATCGGGATGCGGCTGCCCGGCAGAAATTTGCCTTGCTTGTGCGGGTTGGCATCCGCGACCCAGGCGAGCAGGTCCGGCTTGACCCCGGCGTAGTTGAGCAAGGTATTGCCCTTGGCCGCCGCACCGTAACCGACCACCCGTTTGCCCTCGGCCTTGGCCTGCAAAAGAAAGCGCAGCAGTTCATGTTTGATGCGTTCAGCGGCGGGCGCGAGCGTCGCGTAGTAGTCAGCGGTTTTCACCCCGGCATCGAGTTCGGCCTGCAACTGTTGCTCAACGGCCGCTTGTACCGCTCGGCGCTCGCCGTCCTTGCGCTGCACGAACACGCGCAGCGAGCCGCCGTGGGTGCTCAACTGGCTGACGTCGAAAACTTCCAGGCCATTGCGCTCGCACAAAGTCTGCACGGCGGTCAGCGACAGGTAGGAATAGTGTTCGTGATACAGCGTGTCGAACTGCGCACCGGCCATCAGCGTCAGCAGTTGCGGAAATTCGAAGGTGGCGACACCGCTCGGCTTGAGCAGCGTGGCAAAACCGCCGAGGAAATCGTTGATGTCCGGCACATGCGCAAGCACGTTGTTGGCCGCCATCAGGTCGGCGCCCCAGCCTTCGCTTTGCAGCTGCGCGGCGGTGTCACGACCGAAGAACAGTTCCCGAATCTCCAGGCCTTTCTCGCGTGCCGCCTGCGCAGTGCTGCGGGTTGGCTCGACGCCCAGGCAGGCAATGCCGCGCGCGGCGACGTATTGCAGCAAGTAGCCGTCGTTGGCGGCGACTTCGACTACGCGGCTGTCAGCGTTGAGGCCGAAGCGCTCGACCATCTCGGCGACATAACGCTCGGCGTGGGCCAGCCAGGTGCTGGAGAACGAACTGAAATAGGCGTACTCGGCGTCGAACAGGCTGTCGGCGCGGGTGTAATCCTCGGTCTGTACCAGCCAGCATTGCTGACATACCGCGACCTTGAGCGGCACCCATTGCTCGGCCTGCTCCAGGCGATCGGCATGTACATAGGCGTTGGACGGTGGCGAGGTGCCGAGGTCGATCAGCGGCAGGCTCAGCGGTGCAGCACACCCACGGCAGTTCATAGACGCACTCCAGCAAAGTGTTGATCGAGCGCGGGATGGCTGGAATCACGCGCTGACAAATTATTGACAGGCAATGGCCAGGCAATCGCCAGCCGCGGATCGTTTACCGACAGCCCGCCCTCATGCTCCGGCGCGTAATCGGCGCTGTGCAGGTAAAGCAGTTCGGCATCTTCGCTGAGGGTCTGGAAGCCGTGGGCGAAGCCAGCCGGGATCAGCAGGCTGCGACCGTCGCCAGCCTTGAGATGTTCGGCGTGCCATTGCAAGAAGGTTTCCGAGTCAGGACGCAGATCCACCGCGACATCCCAGACTTCACCGCGCAGGCAAGTGATCAGTTTGGCTTCCGGAGCGTTGGCATTCTGATAATGCAGCCCACGCACACTGCCCTGCTCGCGCGTGCAGGAATGATTGATCTGGCGGATGTGGAACGCACTGCCGAACGCGCTCAGACTGCCCTCGCAGAACAACCGGGCGAAGTGCCCGCGCTGATCTTCGAAGCGCTTGTGCTGGACGCTGAACAGCCCGCCCAGTGGCAACGCCTTCAGGGAGAACTCGCTCACAGCGCGCCTCGGTACAGGTTCAGTTGCCCAAGGGTGACGGTGCGCATGTCATCGCCGTTCTGCCACGCCAGATGCCAGTCGAGGGTCTGGGCCAGGCATTGCTGCAAGGTCCAGCGTGCTTGCCAACCCAGCAATTGCCGCGCACGGCTGCTGTCCAGTCGCAGCAGGCCAGCTTCATGCAATTCGCTTTTTTCGATACGCAAACCAGGTGCCTGCGGCCAGCGGCTGGCGAGCAATTCGACGACTTCGCCGACGCTGCACATGTCCGCCTCACCGGGGCCGAAGTTCCACGCGCCGGCATACTCCGGACCTTGCTCATAAAGGCCTGCGGCCAACTGCAGGTAGCCGGCCAGCGGTTCAAGGGCGTGCTGCCACGGGCGCACGGCTTGCGGGTAGCGCAGGGTCACCGGCTCATCTGCACTCCAGGCTTTGAGCACGTCGGGAATCAGGCGCTCCGGGGCAAAGTCACCGCCGCCTAGCACGTTGCCAGCACGCGCGGTGGCCAAAGCCAGCCCGTGTTCGGCGTGTTTGTCCGCCGGGAAAAACGACGCGGCATAGGACTGCGCCAACAGCTCGCAACAGGCCTTGCTGCTGCTGTACGGGTCGTGACCACCGAGGGCTTCGTCTTCGCGGTACGGCCACAGCCATTCCTTATTGGCGTAGACCTTGTCGGTGGTCACCAGCACGCAGGCGCGCACGCCACCGACCTGACGAATCGCTTCGAGCAGGTTCAGCGTGCCCATGACGTTGCTGGAATAAGTGCCGAGCGGATCGCGATAGCCTTCGCGTACCAACGGCTGCGCCGCCAGATGCAGGACGATCTCCGGTTCGGTGTCGGCAATGATTTCCAGCAAGGCGCCGAGATCGCGCAAGTCACCGCGCTGATCGTTGATGCCCTCGCTGACCCGCGCCAGATGGAACAGGCTCGGCTCGGTGGACGGGTCCAGCGAAAAGCCGCTGACTTGCGCGCCAAGGCTTTGCAACCACAGGGTCAGCCAGCTGCCTTTGAAACCGGTGTGTCCGGTGACGAGAACGCGTTTGCCGCGCCAGAAATCCGCACTCAGGCCCATTGCTTCCATGGGGCCTCCCCGCTCTGCCACAGTGCTTCGAGATGATTCTTGTCGCGCAGGGTGTCCATGGGGTGCCAGAAACCTTCGTGTTCGAAGGCTTTCAACTGTTCGTCCGCAGCCAGACGCGCCAATGGCTCGGCTTCCCAGGTGGTGGCGTCATCAGCGATGTATGGCAACACCTTTGGCGAGAGCACGAAGAAGCCGCCGTTGATCCAGCCGCCATCGCCACGGGGTTTTTCGGTGAAGCCCAGCACTTGATCGCCTTGACGCTCAAGGGCGCCGTAACGGCCCGGCGGCTGCACGGCAGTGACGGTCGCCAGACGCCCGTGGGCTTTGTGGTAGTCGACCAGCTGAGCAATGTTGATATCGGAAACGCCATCGCCGTAGGTGAAGCAGAACGCCTCTTCATCCTGCAGATAACGGCCGGCGCGCAACAGACGGCCGCCGGTCATGGTTTCCTCACCGGTGTCGATCAGGGTGACGCTCCACGGCTCGCTGTAGTTCTGGTGCACGTCCATGCGGTTTTCGCGCATGTTGAAGGTGACGTCGGAGGTATGCAGGAAGTAGTTGGCGAAGAAGTCCTTGATCGCATAACCCTTGTAGCCCAGGCAAATGACGAAGTCGTGGATTCCATGGGCGGAATACTGCTTCATGATGTGCCAGAGAATTGGCTTGCCGCCGATCTCGATCATCGGCTTGGGCTTGAGGTGCGACTCTTCGCTGATGCGCGTACCGAGGCCACCCGCCAAAATTACTGCCTTCATCGTCTCCCCTCTTGTTCTTCACCGGGCTGCGCATGGCTTTGTTGAGCATTGCGGGCCGCGGCGACACCTTTTGCCGTTCCGGGCGCAGGTGAAATAACCGCGAGCGCTCGTTTTATGGCGATTTGAGGGGGACTTGCAGGAAACGCGCCAGCTCCAAAATCATTGACAACGAGGAACACCAGCCGGAGCAAAAATCAAAAGCCCCTCACCCTAGCCCTCTCCCGGAGGGAGAGGGGACTGACCGAGGTGGATGCGAGAGGTACGCCGACCTGAAATACCGAGTCGAACTCAGACTTTGAAAAGCCCACAAATCGGCTCCCTCTCCAGGGGGAGAGGGCTGGGGTGAGGGGGTAGCCACGCCACCAATCCAAAGCCATGCGACGCTTTTCACCACTCAACAATGAGCGCCAGCTCGAGTGCTCTTGATCTTGCGTCACCGGCGACATCGGAAGGCTGAGTGGAGGGATTGATCCGGGCGTGGGAGCGCAGCGACCGTCTGGCGTAGCCAGACACAGCGGACGTAGGTGCAGCGCAGCAAACCGTAGCCGCTGCGCCCGGATCGATCCCGGAGCGAAGGGACCCGAGCCTGCGAGGGCCGAACGCAGGAGCAAGCGTTTTGGGTTACCTTTTTGGCGTTTGAAAAAGGTGACTCGCCGTAAGGGCGAAACCGCCATAAGCCACACCCGAAGCAACGGATATTCACCCAAAACACCAAGAGCCTGGTCGGCCCAGAGGCCGCCAAGGCCAAAAAAAAAAAGGGACGAACCCAAAGATTCATCCCCCTTCTCAAAGCCCCCGACAACTACCCGAACATGGCAAACCCATCACCACCCGCAGGCAGTTCAAAGACCTGACCATCAGCCGTCTGAACATGCTCGATAGTCGCAAACCCCGCATACCAGTCCACCAGCCGCACACCACTGTCCGGCACGCCACTGCTACCGTCATTGGCACTGTGCAGATAAACGTCATCGCCTACACGGGTCACGCTCAACTGACTGGCGTCAGCGATCGTGTTCAGAATCAGCGTGTCATTGGCATCCAGCCCTTCATCCTTGATCGTCACCAACGCAGACGTGTTCACCACATAGGTATCATCGCCCTGCTCGCCAAACCCGCTGCCGCCCACACTCGACGGGCCGGTGCCGTTGAAGATCAACACGTCATTCCCCTGCCCACCATAGGCCACGCCTCGTCCAAGGGTAATGTTGTCATTGCCTTCATCGCCACTGACCCAGGTAAACAGACCGTCGCGCGCAGCGATGATGACGTCATCGCCCAAGCCACCGAACAAGGTGTCGGACTGCCCGGCTGCATCGAGACCGGATGCCAGACCACCGTAGATATGGTCGTTGCCATCGCCACCCTGAATCTGGTCGTCACCACCACCGCCTTCAAGGACGTTGTCGCCCCACTCACCCTCCAGGACATCATTGAACTGGCTGCCGCGCAGGCCTTCGATGTCGATGTAGACGTCATGGAAGGCGATACCGCTCTGCGCTCCCCATTTCAGCGAGGCGCTCAAGCCTTCAGTACTGTCGTCATAGCTGACGATGTCTATGCCCGCGCCACCTTCAAAGTTATCGGCCCCCGCCCCGCCCAGCAGCACATCGTTCCCGGCCCCGGAAACTATCGTATTGTTCTCGTCATTGCCGTAACCGGTGAAATCGCTGCTGCCGGTATAGGTCAACCGCTCAACGAACGCACTCAGCTTCAACTCGGAGAGGCTGGTGTACACATGATCGGTACCGCCCATGAAGCTGTCGTCTTCTTCGACAGTCACGCCGGTGCTGTTGATCGTATAAACGTCATCACCGATACCGCCAGCCACCTTCACACCACTGGCATTGACGACAAAACGATCGGCGCCTGAGGTACCGATAACCTCTTCCACGTTGAGCAGCGTGTCACCAGCGAGGTTGCTGCCATAGCCGATCACGACATTGGCCACGTCGAAGGCGTAGCGGTAATTGACAGTGTCGTAGCCCTGCGCACCATCGATACTCATCGAGTCCTTGTGACGATAAATCACATCATCGAAGCCCGAACCCTGAAGCGCTTCGATGCCGGTGAAAATATCGCCATAGGCGATGGTCAGGCCGTCGTAGTTGGCGAAGTCTTCGACTCGCACCCCTTCAAGGCTGTCGCTGTAGCTGACGGTGTCGTAACCGTCCCCCCCGACAAAATGATCGGCACCATCACCACCCCACAGCCAGTCGTTACCGGCACCCGCGATGATCTCGTTGTCGGTGTCACTGCCGTAAGCCTTGAAATCACCGGTACCCGTGAAGGTCAGCTTCTCGACGAAGCCAGCCATCTTGAAGCTGTTGAGGCTGGTGCGCAGTTCGTCATAGCCACCCCAGTCTTCCTCGACGATGGTCACGTCTTCGGCGGTGACGATGTAGACATCGTCACCGCTGCTGCCTTCCAGCGTCACGCCGGCTACCGAACTGCTGAACGTATCGTTGGAAAAGGTGCCGACGATCTTCTCAACGGATATCAGCGTATCGAGCTTGCCGTCGGGGCCGGTGACGGTAGTCGCACCCTCGGCCAGTTCGACGTTGATTCCTGAGGTTATTGCGTAGTAATTCGCCGTGTCGAAGCCGTCACCGCCATCGAGCTCATCCGATCCCGTACTTGCCAGCAGGACATCATCCGACTCCAGTCCATAGAGTTGGTCATTGCTGTCGGTGCCCAGCAGGACGTCCGCTTCACTCGTTCCATTCACGACTGTCATCACATCTTCCTTGCGTTGTTGTTGAAACCGGATCCGTCAGTGCGGGCATTGCCTGTCCAGCGCGCATTCCCTCGCCTGATCGACTCGTACAAATCGTTGATTCTGTAAAAAAGGCGACCCGAGAGATCGCCTTTCAATGAAGCCTTGCGACAGATCAATCCGCCAGCCAGCCGTATTCCCAGTGCCGCAGGTTATCGCCGCGCAGCACGTAGTCACGCAGCACCACCTCACGCAATTCATCGCCCATGCGATAGCTGGCATCCGGGTCAGCCAGATGCATGCGGATCGCCTGCAGCCATTCATCGGTCGTGTTGGTCTTGACCCGGGTGCACGGCAAGTAACCGCGATAGGCCTCGGTGTCGGTGCAGACCACCGGATAGCCGCAGGCGCCGTATTCCAGCAGGCGCAGGTTGCTCTTGCAGTCGTTGAAGATGTGGAACTCCAGCGGCGCCAAAGCCAGATCAAGGTTCAGGCTGGCCAGTTTTGCCGGATACACATCCAGCGGGATCACACCGTGAAATTCGTGCATGTACGGCAGCAAGTCATCCGGGCACATGCCGAAGAACACCCAGTCCACTTCATTCGCCAGTTCGCGGACCACGTCGGCGATCACCGCCAGATCGCCATGGTGACTGGTGCCGCCGCCCCAGCCGACACGCGGTTTTTTCGAGGTGCGGCGCTGGCTGCGCAGGTGCCCCCACAGATCCTTGGCCAACATGTTCGGCACCACGCGAATGTCGTGATGCATGTCCGACAGCGCGTTGGCCAGGGGCGCGGTAGAGACCACCACGCGATCGCACAGGCCGATCGCCCGGCGCACCATACGCTCCATGTCCGACTTGCCCGGCATATTGCGAATGTGCGCATTGCGATGGGGAACATCGATCACATAGTCGTCGAGCTCGAAAATCCGTCGGGCATTGAAGAATTTCTTCAGCGGCGGGATTTCATCGATGGCGTGCTCCGAGTAGCGCCCCTGCAGGACGATCACATCGGGCGCCTGGCGTTCGATATCAATGATCGACGGCAAGCCGTAACAGATGCGCCCTTCCACGCGGTTGGCTGCTTCCAGCTCGATCAGTGGCTGGCTCATACGGTAATGGCCGATGGCAGAGGCGTTGATCGGAACCGCGAGCACGTTCGGCAGTTGTGCCTTGGAGAAGGCTCTCCAGCCGGTACGCAGGCCTGGTTCGAGACTGAAGTTGGTGGCGCCTACGCCCTGCAACGTCAGGTTGACGTTATAGGCCGGATCGCGCGCAACCAGTGGCAGCCAGCGCTGATAAAAGGTGTCCTTTTCCTCGGCGTGCTGCGCTTCCTCTGCCGGCGTCGCCGCCGTACCTGGCCGCGCGCCCACCGCCAGTACGGCGTGCGGGTTCATCACCACCAGATAACCGTCGCGGCCAATGCGCAGACACAGATCCACGACATTGAGCGTTTGCTTGAAATCCTGCTCGTCCAGGCCGCCGGCCGCTTCGAATACCGATTTGCGAATCACCAGGCAATCGCCACCGACCGCGCTCAGGTCATGCACAGCCTGCAGCCGGTGCATATACCCATCCGACTGCATCGGCTGGCCGTAGAACGGCAGACCCGCCGGCCCGTTCAGACCCAGGATGAGACCGGCGTGCAGCACGCCACCGTCCGGGTTGAACAGCTTGGCGCCGACCACCCCGACTTCAGGACGTTGTGCATGATTGAGCAGTTCGTCGAGCCAGTCGGCCTGGGTGATCACCGCAAAGGCATTGAGCAGCAGCACATACTCACCGCGCGCCTGGCGTGCGGCGAAGTTGTGCACGGCAGCGACATTGTCCTTTTGCGCACACCGCAGCACGCGAATCCGGTCGCTGCCCAGCTGCGCCATGCCGTCAAGCCACGCCAGCGCTTCGGCGCTTTCGCTGCCGTTGTCGACCAGGAGCAATTCATACTCGGTGTAGGCGGTTTTCTCCAGCAGCGTTTCGACACAGCGCTGCAAGGCGGCAGTCTGGTCCTGAGTGACGATGATCACCGACACCAGAGGGCGCTGCGCGTGACGGTAGTCGACACGATTGAGCAGCCCGTTCTGGCGGATTTCATGAGCAATGCCGAGGCGCTGCAGATGCGCCTCGAGAATTCGCGGACTTTGCTCCAGCACACCAGGCTCGGTGAGCCATTGCGACAGGTCGAACTTGGACTCCAGCAGCACTTCAGCGACGTGGCCAATGACGTGCAGGCCATCGCTTTCGGCCATCCGCCAGAGCATGTCGTGTGGCGCCAGTTCGGCGAATGTTGGCGCAAACCCACCGAGCGCGAGGAAGCGTTCGCGCTGGAATGCCAGCGCTCGCCCGACGTATGGATAACTGCGCATGAGGTCGAGGTTGAAGTCCGGTTTGAACGCCGGTTCCGCCGATTCGCCGTCGCGCAGGCTGCCTTCATCACTGTACAGACACGTCAGCGACCGCGAATGCGCGATGCGATCGGCCATCACCAGCAATGCCGGCGCCACCGGGCGATCTCCCGGTTGCAGCAGATAGAACCAGTCGGCGCCTTCGAGTTGCGGCAACAGCGTATTGATCTGCTCCAGACCATCATCCTGCAACGGCATGTGGAACACTCGATCCTGCAGCTGCGCTTCGGTACAGGCTACGGACAGCACCAGCACCAGCTCCGGCGGATAGTCCTGGGCAGCGAGCGCTTGCAGAGTGCGCTCGAGACCGTCGCGGCTACCCTGCGCATCAATGACGATCGGCACGATTCTCGGCTGCTGCGGCCAGCCCGCAAGGGTCTCCGGCAACCATTTTCGCTGCGTCTCGGTCAGCACCCGACATGCCAGCCACTGTGCATAGAGCTCGCCGAAACTGAAGCTGTCGACACCCACGCCCATTTCCTGGCGGCTTTGCTTGGTACCCAGCGTACGGCTCAGTGGCAGTTCGTCCCAAACGCGCGGCGACTCATCGGCCTTGGTCAGTCGCACATAGCGAACCCAGCCCTTCGCGGGTGCCGACTCGCCGCTGCGCACTTTGAGCATTTGCGAAAGCCACTCGCGCTCAACCTCGGCAGCATCCTTCATCGGTTGCTGCGCGCTCAAACGCTCAGGGTAAAGTCGCTCGGCGCTCAGAACATTGTTGGACGTCACCATGTTGCCGCGTCGCAGCAGACAGACATACAAGGCAAAATCCAGGGTCGCAACGAAGCATGCACCCTCTTCAGTGAGCGCCGGCAACAGTTCGGCGACATCGGCACGCCGGAACAACGCACTGCTGAAGCCGCCGAGGACATTGACCGGGAACTTCTCGAAAATGCTCAGCACATCGTCGCCTTTGAGCAAGGCGCTCACGGGTGACAGCGAGCTGTTTTCCAAACGGGCCGGCAGAATGATGTCGTTGGCGTCCCACAGCAGCCGCTGAGCGATCACCAGACTGACTTCTTCGCGCTGTAACTCATGGGCCTGCTGTTCGATGCAGGCCGAATAGAGCAAGTCATCGTCACACAGGAATTTGATGAACTCGCCGCGCGCCTGTTCGAGGCAGACCTTCAGATTGCCCACCAGCCCCAGGGTCTGCGGATTGCGAACGTAGCGTACCTGGACCCCGGTTTGCTCGATGACCAGGCTGACGATGTCCTTGATCTCGTCACCACGACTGTCATCGCACACGACGATGTCCAGATTGCTGTACGTCTGGCTGACGGCACTGTTCAACGTCCGCTCGAAAAAGCGCGGATTGAACGCAGGAATGGCAATGCTGACGAGGGGGAGTGAATTCACGGCGGGCTCACAGGCGGTGCGAGCCCGCTCGGAAAAGCGAGCCCTTGATACCGCAAAAATCATTAACAGAGGGACAAGGTCAGCGGGCGCTCGCACGCCCGCCCACCGTCAGATCTTGTTGAACAGACCCAACTGGCTGATCTTGCTGAACGCCAGTTGCGAGGCTTGCAGCATGGTCTGCTGCAAGGTCAGGCGCGTCATGACTTCGGCCGGATCGGAATCACGGATCGAGCCTTGGGTCGTGGTGTTCGCTGTGCTCAGGCTGTCGTTGGTGATGGCTTGCATGTCCAGTGCCTGACCGCGCGCACCGATGGTGGTGACGGCGGTGCCGATCTGATTGGCGGCGGCGTCGATGTTGCCGAGGCCCGCCTCCATGGCGCCCTGCAGTTTCTGCTTGGCAACCGGATCGCCATCGACCGGGGTGTTCAGCGCCGTGATCATCTGGCCCAGGGTGTCGAGCACGTTCTGGGTCTGGTGATTGTTCGGCTGAATCGAGAACTGATCGCCCGTCGCTGGTGCACCGCCGAGTGCGAAGGTCACACCGGCAGCAGTCGCGTTGCCACCGACCACGGTGCCCGACGATACCGGCTTGCTGTCAGCCGTCACCGGCGCTGCGTACAGATCGAAATCGGTCGCGCTGGTGAACTTGAGGACTGCACCGCCCTGCGGGAATGCGGCGGTGTAAGCGGCCTGGTCGGTGATGGACGAACCGGTGATCACCGACGTCGAGGTATTACCCGGGCTGCGCGTGGTGGTGAACGAATCAGGCGTGCTCGACAGCTGGAAGCTGTGCCCGGCAATGACTGCATCCGGGTTGGTGTCGCCGGCCTTGAGGTTGACGTTCAACTTGAGGTCGACGCCACGGAAACTGACGGTCTGGTTGGCGCCGCTGCTGTTGCTGATCAGGCCGTTCTGGCTGGCTTCGGCAGTGACGTCATTACCCAGGGCATCGGTGATTTTCAGCTGGGTGCTGCTGACAAAATCGATGGTATACGGCTGGCCGGCGGTGAATTTGGCGTCGTAGCTGGCAGCAGTGCCAACAGTGCCGTTGGACAGCACGACACGGCCGTCATCCACAGCGGGCGCGGTCATTTTGGTGTTGGTGCGACCGGTGTTGATGGTCTGCTGGAAGGCGTCCCAACCGGTGGTGTTGGTGCCGACAGTCATGCCGTCGCCAATGCCCAGATTGATGGTGGTCTGGTCGCCGTTGTAAGTGAAAGTGCCGTCGGCATTTTTCGAGTAGGGCGCGGTGTCGGTTTTCGAGCCGGAGAACAGGTAGTTGCCGTTGGCGTCCTTGGCGTTCATCAGGCCCAGCACTTGTTGCTGGATCTCGCCCATTTCCGAAGCGTAAGCCTGGCGGTCCTTGTCGGTGATCGTGCCGTTGTTGGCAGCCAGCGCAAGCTCTTTGGCACGCGCCAGCGCCGTGGTGATCGAGTCCAGCGTGGACTCTTGCACGTTCAGCGCACTTTTGGTGGTGTCGACGTTGGTCTTGTACTGATCAAGCATCGCGGCCTGCTGGCCCAGTTGCAGCAAGCGCCCGGCGCCGATCGGATCATCCGCCGCGGTGTTGATGCGCTGCAGGCTGCTCGCCTCGCTGGCGGTGGCAACGGCCTTGTTGAAGTTACGCTGATAGTCCGAAGCTTGCGTTCCGTAATACTGAGCGGTGGAAATGCGCATGAATTACGACTCCTTAAAGGCTGTTGATCAGCGTGGCGAAAGTTTCCTGCGCAGCTTTGATGATCTGCGAAGACGCTGTGTAGTACTGCTGGTATTTGACCAGGTTGCCGGTTTCTTCATCCAGGTTGACCCCGGACAACGAATCGCGAGCGCCCTTGGCGTTATCCAGAATCGCGCTGGTCGCAGCGCTGTCGGACTTGCCCTGGGCGGTCTTGGTACCGACGTTGGTCACCAATTTGTTGTAGGCGTCAGTCAGGCTGATGCCCTTGCTCGCCGAGCCGGTGTCGACGCTTTGTGCTGTTTGCAGACCGACCAGCGCTTGCGCGTTACGGTTGTCCGAAGACGCCGCACCGGTCAGGTTCATGGTGAAGGTCTCGCCGGATTTCGGCGTGCCGCCCACGGTGGTCTGCACGGTGAAGGTTTTCTGCACGTTCGGCGTGACGGTCGTATCCATCACCGGGTTGCCGCTGGCATCGACGATGCCGACTTTCAGATTCAGGGTGTTCGACTGGCCAGGCACGATGGTGCCGGTGCCCAGAGTACCGCCCTTGGCATCCACCAGAGTGTACGACTGGCTACCGCCGCTGGCCGCGCCGAATACCAGTTTGACCGGCGTCGAATTCTTCAGCGCCGCCTGCATGTCGGCCTGAGCGGTCGGGTTGTAGATGTCGATCTTGTCGCTGAGCGTCGGCTGGGTGTAAGTGCCCAGACCGTTGGCGCTGGCCACGCCGGTCAAAGGACCTGCGGCGGCGATTTTCTTCGGATCGGTCAGCACTGTCTGAATGCTCGCCGCCGCGTTACGGGTCGGCGTGACCTTGAACGAGTCACCGGCGCTCAACGCACCGCCGTTCAGAGCGAGGGTGAAACCGTCGATCACGGGTGGCGGGTTGGTCGTGGTGCTGAACGCGCCCATGTCGGTGCCGTCGGAACGCTTGACGGTGTAGTCGGTAGCGCTGGTGAACGTGACCTGATAATCGCTGGTGGTCAGCTTGCCGGTGTCCTTGATCGTCACATCGAGGTTGCCGGAACCGGCGCTGTTGCCATCTTTGGCAATGCTGCGCTGGCTGATCAGCGCGGCACTGTTGATGTTGTTGAAAATCGCCGCGCCGAAATCACCGTTCTTGTCGATGCCCTGAGCTTGCTGGCGGTTGATCTGATCGGCGACCACCAGGGCCACTCGGCCCAGCTCATTGAGCGACGGGTCAAGGACTTCCTTGCGATAGGTCAGCAAGCCACCGATTTCGCCACCGCTGATCACCGAGGTGATGTCGATGGTGCTCGAACCGCGGTCCATCTGAATGGCCATGCGCGACGGATCGTCTTTGCTGGCGACCATGCTCAGGGTGTTGGTGGTGTTGCCGATCACCAACGGCTGGCCGCTGCCGACGTAGATATCGAAACTGGTGCCGCGCTCAACCACTTGGGCGCCGGTCAGCACCGACAGTTGGCGCACGGCTTCGTTACGGCTGTCGAGCAGGTCGTTCGGCGCACCGCCGCTGGTGGAGATCTCGCCGATCTTCTGGTTCAGGTTGGCGATCGAGGTCGCCAGCTTGTTCACCTGGGCGGTCATGTCGCCCAGGCTGCCGTTGATCGTGGTGTTCTGGTCGTTGAGTTGCTTGGCGATGGTATTGAAACGACTGCTCAGCGCCTGCGCACCGGTCAGCACCGATTGGCGCGAGGTGTCATCGGTGGCCGAGGTCGACACGCCCTGCAGCGAAGTGAAGAACTTCTGCAGCACGCCGGTCAGGCCGGTGTTGGTGTCCGAGAGCATCGCGTCCAATGGCGTGGCCTGGGCCAGGAACGACGCGGCTTCGCTGTCCAGCGACGTCGCGGTGTGCAACTGGCTTTCCAGGTACGAGTTGTACACCCGGCGCACGTCGGCCAGGGTCGTGCCGGTACCGATGAACACGGTGCCGTACTGCTGCGACGACTTGGTGCCCTGTACGGTTTGCTGACGCGAATAACCGGCGGTATCGACGTTGGCAATGTTGTTGCCTGTCGTAGCCAGAGAGGACTGGCTGGCCGACAGTCCCGACATCCCGATATTGAGCAAACTCATGGTTCAGACCTTATTACCTGGTGCCTTATAAAGGCGTGGTGGAGACACCCGCCGCAGCGTAGTTTTCGAAACTGTTCATCTGCTTGGCAATTTGCGAAATCTTGTTGGCGTAGTTCGGGTCGGTGGCGTAACCGGCCTTCTGCAACTCGCGTACAAACTGTTCTGGGTTATCGGCCGACTTCAGCACTTCTTGATAGCGATTGTTGCTCTGCAGCAACGTCACCAGATCGTGGAAGCTGTCCTTGTACGAGGCGTAGGAACGGAACTCGGCCGTCTCCTTGACCATCGCACCGTTGCGGAACTCGCTGGTGATCGCCCGGGCCGAATCGCCCTTCCAGTTGCTGCTCGCCTTGATGCCGAACAGGTTGTGGCTGCTGCTGCCGTCCTGGGCGCGCATGACCGATTTGCCCCAGCCGGTTTCCAGCGCCGCCTGGGCCACCAGATAACGCGGATCGACGCCGATGCGGTCGGCGGCTTCCTTGGCCATCGGCAGCATGGTGTTGACGAATTCGTCGGCCGAGCTGAAAGCCTTTTTCGGCGGCGCCAGCGGAATCTGCGCCATGGCGCGACCGTAGACCTGCATCTGCCCGCCAGCGGCGGCTTTCTGCTCTTCGGCGCGGGCCAGCCAGTCGCCGTTGTACAGCGGGCCGGAACCACCGATCGCCGGGGTCGCGGCACGTTGTGGCAAGGCGTTGTTCGCCAACGCTGCCGTCGCTGCAGTTGCCGGCGCGGATGGCACCAGCCCGGCGAGCAAACGATCAGCCAGTTTCGGCGGCAAAGCCAGACGACGCTGATTGATCAATTGCATGTCGTTGCGGTGGGAAATATCGGTATTCGGCGCATTCACCGAACGCGACGCCCACAACGGCCGCTCGCCATTGAGTCGCGACAACGGGCCGTTGGTAGCAACGGTACCGGCGGCAATCGGTGTCGGCACGGCGGCCGCCTTGGCCAGCGCTTCCTGCTGCTTGGCGGCGGACGCGGCGGCAGCCTCACCCGGGGCCATCGGTTTGTTCTTCGACATCTGCCGGATCAGCACGTCGGCCAGGCCAATGCCACCGCCCTCGCGGGACATGGAAACCGCCAGTTGCTGGTCGTACATTTCCTGATACTGCTTGGCAGCCGGCGTGTTCAGCGGGTTGTCCTGGCCGAGCGCATTGGTGGCCGAGCGCATCGACTTGAGCATTTCGCCAAGGAACAGCGATTCGAATTCCTGCGCAACCTTGCGCATGTTTTCGTCACTGTTCTTGTCACCGACCTTGAGCTGGTTCAAACGATTGAGGTCGGAGTACGAACCCGAATCGCTGCTGCTGACCAGACCGCTTTTGCGCATATCCATGGTGGCCGGCCTCAGATCACGATCAGGTCGGCTTGCAACGCGCCGGCCTGCTTCAGGGCTTCGAGGATGGCCATCAGGTCACCCGGTGCGGCGCCAACCTGATTCACCGCGCGCACGATCTCGTCGAGGGTGGTGCCCGGGCCGAACTTGAACATCGGCTTGGCCTCTTGCTCGGCATTTACACGTGAACGCGGGACCACAGCAGTCTGGCCGTTGGACAACGGGCCCGGCTGACTGACGATCGGGTCTTCGGTGATGGTCACGGTGAGGCTGCCGTGGGTCACGGCGGCCGGCGAGACTTTCACGTTCTGGCCGATAACGATGGTGCCAGTACGCGAGTTGATGATGACTTTCGCCACTGCCTGACCCGGATCGACTTCGAGGTTTTCCAGGATCGACAGGTAGTCGACGCGCTGGCTCGGATCGAGCGGCGCAGTGACGCGGATCGAGCCGCCATCGATGGCTTGGGCGACGCCAGGGCCAAGCATATCGTTGATCTTGTCGACGATGCGCTTGGCAGTGGTGAAATCGGAGCGGTTGAGGTTCAGCGTCAGGCTGTTGCCCTGGTTGAAACCACTCGGCACCGAACGCTCCACCGACGCACCGCCAGGGATACGACCGGCCGACGGAACGTTGACGGTGATCTTCGAACCGTCGCGACCCTCGGCATCGAAACCACCGACCACCAGGTTGCCCTGGGCGATCGCATAGACGTTGCCGTCGATACCCTTGAGCGGCGTCAGCAGCAAGGTGCCGCCACGCAGGCTCTTGGAGTTACCGATCGAGGAAACGGTGATGTCGACTTGCTGACCCGGCTTGGCGAACGCCGGCAGATCGGCACTCACCGACACCGCCGCGACGTTCTTCAACTGCACGTTGCCCGATCCCGGCGGCACCTTGATGCCGAACTGCGAGAGCATGTTGTTGAAGGTCTGCAGGGTGAACGGGGTTTGCGTCGTCTGGTCACCGGTGCCGTTAAGCCCGACCACCAGGCCGTAACCGATCAACTGGTTGGAACGCACGCCGGAAATGCTGGCGATGTCTTTCAGCCGCTCGGCGTGGGCACCGAAGGCTGCCGACATCAACGCGGCAGCCAGCATCAGGTGTTTGAATTTCAAAGTCGCCACCTAGAAAGGGAACAGCGGGCTGAGGAAGAAACGGTCGAACCAGCCTGGCTGACTCGTATCGGCAAACGCGCCGGTACCCGAGTAGGTGATGCGTGCATCGGCAACGCGAGTCGACGACACGGTGTTGTCGGTGGCGATGTCATCGGCGCGGACCATGCCGGCGATGCGCACCAGTTCGTCACCGGTGTTCAGGGTCAGCCACTTCTCGCCCCGCACGGCGATGATGCCGTTGGGCAACACATCGGCCACGGTCACGGTGATCGAACCGGTCAGGCTATTGCTTTGCCCGGACTTGGCGTCACCCTTGGTCGAACGGTCAGCGCTGTAGCCGGCATTCAGGCTCAGGTCGCCACCACCGATCGGGTTGTTAGTGGTCAGGCTGGAGCCGAACAACGAGGTCAGACCGATGCTGTTGTCGCTGTTCTTGTCCATCTGCGAGTTGGCATTCTTGCTCGCCTGGGTGCGCTCGTTCAGGGTGATGGTGATGATGTCACCCACCCGGAACGCCTTGCGGTCGCTGTACAGGTTCTGCTCGAAACCGGCCTGATAGATCGAGCCGTTATTGGCGGCAGCCGGCAGCGGTGTGCGCGGCAACACCGGGGCGTAATACGGGTCATTGGGCTTGGGCGTCGGGGCGACGCAGCCCGCGAGCGAGACGACCCCACTCAATGCCAGAACAGATACAAAGCGCTTCATGACCCTACCTCACGGTGTTGCTGGCGACCTCAGGCCGCCCCATAGACTTGATTACAGATTCTGCGTTACGAACGAGAGCATCTGGTCGGCGGTGGAAATCACCTTGGAGTTCATCTCGTAGGCGCGCTGAGTGGTGATCATGTTGACCATCTCTTCAACGGTGCTGACGTTGGAGGTTTCCAGGGTGTTCTGCAGCGTGGTACCGAAACCGTTCAGGCCCGGAGTACCGACTTGCGGTGCGCCGGAAGCGGCGGTTTCCAGGAACAGGTTGTTGCCTACCGCTTGCAGACCGGCCGGGTTGATGAAGTCGGCGGTTTGCAGGTTGCCGATCACCTGGGCAGCCGGGTTGCCGGCAATGGTCACCGAGACGGTGCCGTCGCGGCCAACGGTGAAGGTCTGCGCGTCGTTCGGAATGACGATCGCTGGCTCCAGCGCGAAGCCGCTGGCGTTGACGATCTGGCCATTGGAATCGAGGTGGAAGGTACCGTCGCGGGTGTACGAAGTGGTGCCGTCCGGCTGCAGGATCTGGAAGAAACCGCGACCGTCGATGGCCATGTCCAGCGGCTGCTCGGTGGTTTGCAGGCTGCCGGCGGTGAAGTTTTTCTGCGTGCCGACAATGCGCACACCAGTACCCACTTGCAGACCCGACGGCAGTTCGCTGTCCTGGGTCGACTGGGCGCCAGGCTGACGCTTGATCTGATAGAGCAGGTCCTGGAACTCGGCGCGATCACGTTTGAAACCCGTGGTCGAAACGTTCGCCAGGTTGTTGGAAATGGTGGTCAGGTTGGTGTCCTGGGCGGACAGACCGGTTTTGGCAACCCATAGAGCCGGAAGCATTCGATTCTCCTCGTGCGCCTGTTTTACGGCGCGACGTTCTGATAATTAGCTGATCTGCAAGACCCGAGCCATGGCCTGGTCGTCGTCTTTGGCGGTGTTCATCATCTTGACGTGCAACTCGAACTGCTTGGCCAGCGCCAGCACCGAGGTCATCTCTTCCACGGCGTTGACGTTGCTCGACTCAAGGAAACCCGAGACCAGTTTGACGTTGGCATCGGCCGGCGCCGGTTGGCCGTCCTTGGTGTAAATCGAGCCGTCGAGGCCTTTGTTCATGTTCTTGATGTCGGGGTTGACCAGTTTGATCCGGTCGACTTCAGCCATGACCCGTGGGCCCTCGCCCATCGCCCGAATGCTGATGGTGCCGTCTTCGCCGACTTCGATCTGCTGCTCGGGCGGTACGGCGATCGGACCGCCATTGCCCATTACCGGCATACCGTTGCCGGCACGCAGCACGCCGAGAGCATCGACGTTGAGACTGCCGGTGCGCACGTAGCTTTCGCCGCCGTTGGGGTTCTGCACGGCGATCCAGCCATTGCCGCTCACGGCGACGTCGAGGTCACGGCCGGTCTGCACCAGCGAGCCTGGGGTGAAGTCGGTGGCGGGCCGTTCGCTCATGGCAAACGCACGCGCCGGAAAGCTGTCACCGAACACCGGCATCGAACGCGCCTGCTCCAGGTCGCGCTGAAAACCGTTGGTGGAGATGTTCGCCAGGTTGTTGGCATGCGCCCGCTGCGCCAGTGCGTTCTGGCTGGCGCCGGTCATTGCCACATAAAGGTACTTGTCCACACTCTTTCCTCTGCATGCCGGACGTTTGCCGCCCACCGCTGTACTGCTGAGCCATAAGCAATTAGCAGACCAACTTTTTATTGGCGGTGCGAGGCCCGGTAAACAAAGGACTTGAGGGTTTTGCGGGGCAAATTTGAAATGTATCGAAGACGAAAAACCGGCGGTGTCCTGCCGGTGGGTGGCAACCTTTGGCATCAGGCAACGGCGGCCACCCTCATCGCGAGCAGGCTCACTCCTACAGTTGACCGCGTTCGTTCAGATGAAGCTCGGTTCATTGTAGGAGTGAGCCTGCTCGCGATGAGGCCATCATAGCCAACGCAACTTCCGGCTCTGATCGTTCCCACGCTCTGCGTGGGAATGCAGCCCGGGACGCTCTGCGTCCCGACAGCGGACGCAGAGCGTCCATTGAGGCGTTCCCACGCGGAGCATGGGAACGATCACGTGCTGCCCGACTCTTTGCCGACTTCGTACTCACGCAGTTTGTTAGCAATCGTCGTGTGCGAAACGCCGAGCCGCTTACCCAACTGCCGGCTGCTCGGATGTTCTGAATACAAGCGCTCCAGCACGGCTTTCTCGAAGCGCCCGACGATCTCGTCAAGATTTCCATCAAGGGAAAAATCGCCAAGCGGCTGACGCACGCCGTAATCCGGCAGGCGAATATGCTCCGCCTTGACCTTACCGCCGTCACACAGCGACACCGCCTGGAACAGCACGTTCTCCAGCTGCCGCACGTTGCCCGGCCAGTGGTAATGACTGAGCCGGTCCATCGCCGCCGGCGCCAGTTTCGGCAGCGCGCAACCGATCTGCCGGCTGGCCTGATCAAGGAAATGTTCGACCAGCGGCGTCAAGCCATCGAGGCATTCGCGCAGCGGCGGAATGTGCAGCGACAGCACGTTCAAGCGGTGATACAGATCCTGACGAAACTCGCCGCGCGCACACAACTCGGACAAGTCCACCTGCGTCGCGCAGATCACCCGCACATCCAGATAAACCTCCTCGTCACTGCCGACCCGGCGGAAGCAGCCGTCCTGCAAAAAGCGCAGCAGCTTGACCTGCAAGCGCGGGCTCATTTCGCCGACGCCGTCGAGAAACAGCGTGCCGCCGGCGGTCAGCTCAAGCAGGCCGAGTTTGCCTTCGGCGCGCGCGCCTTCGAAAGCGCCGGGGCCGTAGCCGAACAGCTCGGTCTCGGCCATCGACTCCGGCAGCCCGGCGCAGTTGAGCGCCATCAGCGGCGATTGCCCGCGCGGACTGGCGAGGTGGCAGGCGCGCGCGAGCAATTCCTTACCGGTGCCGGTTTCGCCTTCTATTAATAGCGGTGCATCGAGAGGCGCCATGCGCCGCGCCTCACGGACCACAGCCGCCATGACTTTCGAGCTCTGAAAGATGCTGTCGAAGCCGCGCAATTCCTGTTTACGCACGTTATAGATGCGCTCACCGACGCGATCCGCGCGATGCAGCGTCAATACCGCACCGGCCATGGCCTCGCTGTCGTCGTGTTCCGATTGCAGCGGCGCGATGTCGGCCAGAAAGACGTCGCCCTTGACCTTGACGCGCATGCCGTTGATTCGCGATTTGTTGGCGCGCACCAGTTCCGGCAAGTCGAAATCTTCGGCGTAACGCGACAGCGGAATGCCCGGCACCTCGTCGACGCGCACGCCGAGCAACTGCGCCGCCGCGCGGTTGGCCGCGACGATCGAACCGCCCATGTCGATCGACAGCACCGGAAACTCCAGCGCCCCGAGCAACGCGTTCAACTCCATATGCCGGCGCTCGCTGGGCATCAACCCGACCCGCTTGACGCCGAACACCCCGCCAATCGCCTCAAACTTCGGCCGCAGCGCCTGGAACTGAATGTTGATCAGGTTCGGGCAGTGCAGATAGATCGCATTGCCATGCTCACCACCGACCTCACCGCGCGCGACGTTGATGCCGTAAGCCACGAGCAGGTTGAGAATGTCGCGCAGGATGCCGATGCGGTTCTGGCAGTGGACTTTGATGCGCATAAAAAGAGGCCCGGTTGAACGAAGAGAAACCTGTAGGGGAACAGCGCACGACTTTCTGTCGAGGCGAGCAATTTGTTGTCAAGATTATGTGACAGACAACGCCCTTTTCAAACCCGCCAATCGCCGCAGATGCGACTTATCCGGCAAAGCGTAACGATTATTTTACGAATTGAAGAGAAATTTCCTACGCACAAGCGTTTCAACCTGCTGCACATCCACACGCTCCCGGGTAATCCTCTGTCTATCGCTGGACATAACAAAAACGAATTCCCCTAGCAGGAGAGCAGCATGAAGCAGACGCAATACGTGGCTCGCGAGCCCGATGCGCAAGGTTTTATCGACTACCCCGCCGAAGAACATGCGGTGTGGAACACGCTGATCACTCGCCAGTTGAAGGTGATTGAAGGTCGCGCGTGCCAGGAGTACCTGGACGGTATCGAAAAACTCGGTCTGCCCCACGACCGCATCCCGCAGCTCGGCGAGATCAACAAGGTGCTCGGCGAAACCACCGGCTGGCAGGTCGCGCGCGTGCCGGCGCTGATTCCCTTCCAGACGTTTTTTGAATTGCTCGCCAGCAAGCAGTTTCCCGTCGCCACGTTTATCCGTACCCGCGAAGAACTGGACTACCTGCAAGAGCCGGACATCTTTCACGAGATCTTCGGGCACTGTCCGCTGCTGACCAACCCGTACTTCGCTGAATTCACCCACACCTACGGCAAGCTCGGCCTGCAAGCGACCAAGGAAGAACGCGTGTATCTGGCGCGCCTGTACTGGATGACCATCGAATTCGGCCTGGTCGATACGCCGCAAGGCAAACGCATCTACGGTGGCGGCATTCTGTCGTCGCCCAAAGAAACCGTTTACTGCCTGTCAGACGAGCCTGAGCATCAAGCTTTCGATCCGCTCGAAGCGATGCGCACGCCTTACCGTATCGACATTCTGCAGCCGTTGTATTTCGTCCTGCCCAACCTCAAGCGCCTGTTCGACGTCGCCCATGAAGACATCATGGCCATGGTGCGCCAAGGCATGCAGCTGGGCTTGCACGCGCCAAAATTTCCGCCAAAACCCAAAGCCGCCTGAACCGCGACTTTTGCTGACAATTGCGCCTGTGCGTCGCCGCCACTTTGGTTTAGCGTGACGGTACCGACGGGCGCACACCCTTGAATAAAAAACACACTCGATTTCAGGAACCGACCATGTCCACTTTGAACCAAGCCCACTGCGAAGCCTGCCGCGCCGATGCGCCACAAGTCAGCGATGAAGAACTGCCGATCCTGATCAAGCAGATCCCTGACTGGAACATCGAAGTCCGCGACGGCATCATGCAGCTGGAGAAAGTCTTCCTGTTCAAGAACTTCAAGCACGCGCTGGCATTCACCAACGCCGTCGGCGAAATCTCCGAGGCTGAAGGTCACCACCCGGGCCTGCTGACCGAATGGGGCAAAGTCACCGTGACCTGGTGGAGCCATTCGATCAAAGGCCTGCACCGCAACGACTTCATCATGGCCGCGCGCACTGACGAAGTGGCCAAGACCGCAGAAGGACGCAAGTAATGCACTTCGACGCCATCGGCCGGGTGCCCGGCGACCCGATCCTCGGCTTGATGGAGGCTTACGCGCAGGACAGTAATCCGCGCAAGTTCGACCTCGGCGTTGGCGTCTACAAGGACGCCCAAGGCCTGACGCCGATTCCCGAGGCGGTAAAAATGGCTGAAGCGCGGCTGGTCGACAGCCAGGACACCAAGACCTACATCGGTGGCCACGGCAATCCGCTGTTCGGCAAGGTCATCAATGAGCTGGTGCTTGGCGCCGACTCGAAGCTGATCGCCGAACAGCGCGCCGGCGCCACGCAGACACCGGGCGGCACCGGTGCCTTGCGCCTGGCAGCCGACTTCATCGCCCAGTGCCTGCCGGGCAAAGGCGTGTGGCTGAGCAACCCGACCTGGCCGATTCACGAAACCATTTTCGCTGCGGCCGGGGTCAAGGTCAGTCACTACCCGTACGTGGGCAGCGACAACCGCCTCGACGTCGAAGCGATGCTCGCCGTACTCAAGGAAGCGCCAAAGGGTGATGTGGTGCTGCTGCATGCGTGCTGCCACAACCCGACTGGTTTCGACCTCAGCCATGACGACTGGCAGCGCGTGCTTGAGATCGTGCGCAGCCGCGATCTGTTGCCGCTGATCGACTTCGCCTATCAGGGCTTTGGCGATGGCCTGGAGCAGGACGCGTGGTCGACCCGGTTGTTCGCGACGCAAGTGCCCGAGTTGCTGATCACCAGCTCCTGCTCGAAAAACTTCGGCCTGTACCGCGACCGCACCGGGGCGCTGATCGTCTGCGCGAAAAGCGCGGACAAGCTGATCGACATCCGCAGCCAACTGGCCAACATCGCCCGCAATCTGTGGTCGACGCCGCCGGATCATGGTGCTGCGGTGGTCGCGACGATCCTTGCCGATCCGGAGTTGAAAGCGCGCTGGGCCGATGAAGTGGAAGCCATGCGCCTGCGCATCGCGCAACTGCGCAGCGGTTTGGTCGAAGCGCTGGAACCGCACGGTTTGCGCGAGCGTTTCGCGCATATTGGCGTGCAGCGCGGGATGTTCTCCTACACCGGCCTGTCGCCGGAGCAAGTCAAGCATCTGCGCGAGCGGCACAGCGTGTACATGGTCAGTTCGGGCCGGGCCAACGTCGCCGGCATCGACGCCACCCGCCTCGCCTTGCTCGCCGACGCCATCGCTGACGTCTGCAAATAACCTCGCTGACAGAGAGGGGACGCAGAGCGTCCCGGGCTGCATTCCCACGCGGAGCGTGGGAACGATCAAACACCGCAATGACTGATCGTGCCCATGCTCCGCGTGGGAACGCCTCTTCGGACGCTCTGCGTTCGGCTTTGAAAGGGACGCAGAGCGTCCCGGGCTGCATTCCCACGCAGAGCGTGGGAACGATCAAACACCGCACTCTCTCGCCCCTGCGGCCATCTGTCGCATTAATTTGAATTAAAAGTCTGATTGTCATTTTTCCTGCTGTATCCTGCGCAGGCTTTGTAAAGCGCGGAGCACCTGATCTATCAACAGACTTAGCGAGGAGCGCAACCATGCACGAGATTCCTAATCTCCCCTTCCCAAGCCTGCACGTACCTGAGCAGACGACCCCGCAACACGCCGGCGCCGAAAAGCCCGAGCCGCAAGAAGCCGCTGACAGCCGCAAAGCCGACAGCGAAGCGTAAGACCCGCCGTACAGACCGTGTGGAAAGCGCTAACATGCGCTTTCCACACTGCCTGAAACCCGAGCCCGCCATGACCGACGAATTCTCCGAAAGCCAAGCCGCCGTCCTGATCGGTGCGACCGAGAAAATGATCGACATCTGGAACCGCCTCTCCCCGGAGAAACAGGCTGCCCTGCTCGCACGTTTCGGCAGTGAAGAAAACGCCCTCGCCGCGTTGGTCACCACCCAACTGGTCGCCCCAGCCAAGTCCTGAACGCGCCGCCCGGCAAATAGTTTTACTTTTCCCCGCCTCTGATCGGTTCACGCCGGTATCATGAGCAGCCTATCTAATCTGCTGCTCCCGTGGATCGTTACTCATGTCGTCTATACCCGCGCCCCAGCGCCCACTGGCGGTTACGCTGCAAGTCGTTTCCATCGTCCTTTTCACCTTTATCGGCTACCTGAACATCGGCATTCCACTGGCGGTGTTGCCCGGTTACGTGCACAGCGACCTCGGTTTTGGCGCGGTGATCGCCGGGCTGGTGATCAGCGTGCAATACCTCGCCACCCTGCTCAGCCGCCCGTACGCTGGCAAGATCATTGACAACCAGGGCAGCAAGCGTGCGGTGATGATCGGTCTGGCCGGGTGTGGCTTGAGCGGTGTGTTCATGCTGCTCTCGGCATGGACGCAAAGCCTGCCGCTGTTCAGCCTGATCAGCCTGTTGATCGGCCGCCTGGTATTGGGCAGCGCCGAGAGTCTGGTCGGTTCCGGCTCGATTGGCTGGGGCATCGGCCGCGTCGGTGCGGCCAACACGGCCAAGGTGATTTCCTGGAACGGCATCGCCAGTTACGGCGCGCTGGCGATCGGTGCGCCGTTCGGCGTCTGGCTGGTGGGCCAGTTGGGGCTGTGGAGCATGGGCGTCAGCATCATCCTGCTGGCCCTGCTCGGCCTGGCGCTGGCGTGGCCGAAAACCGCCGCGCCGATTGTTGCCGGTGAGCGCCTGCCGTTCATCCATGTGCTGGGCAAAGTCTTCCCCCATGGCTGCGGCCTGGCGCTGGGCTCGATCGGTTTCGGCACCATCGCCACGTTCATCACCCTGTATTACGCAACGCAGCATTGGGACAACGCGGTGCTGTGCCTGAGCCTGTTCGGCGCCAGCTTCATTGGCGCGCGGCTGCTGTTCGGTAATTTGATCAACCGCCTCGGTGGGTTCCGCGTGGCGATTGCCTGCCTGTCGGTAGAAACCCTCGGGTTACTGCTGCTGTGGATCGCACCGGATGCACACTGGGCGCTGGCGGGGGCGGCGTTGAGCGGATTTGGCTTCTCGCTGGTGTTCCCGGCGCTGGGCGTCGAGGCGGTGAATCTGGTGCCCGCCTCAAGCCGTGGCGCGGCGGTCGGCGCTTACTCGCTGTTCATCGATTTGTCGCTGGGGATTACCGGGCCGCTGGCCGGGGCGATTGCCGCAGGGTTCGGCTTTGCGTCGATCTTTCTGTTTGCTGCGCTCGCCGCGCTGAGCGGGCTTGGCTTGAGTGTCTATCTGTACAAGCACACCGCGAAATACCGCGAGGACTAGAAGTCGATCTTGCCGCGCCCGGCCTTGATGTCGCCGCGCTTGGACTTGGATTCGAGCCGGCGCTTCTTCGAGCCGAGGGTCGGCTTGGTCGGACGGCGTTTCTTTTCCACTTTGGTCGCACTGAGGATCAACTCGACCAGCCGCTCCAGCGCATCGGCGCGATTGGCTTCCTGGGTGCGATATTGCTGCGCCTTGATGATCAACACGCCCTCGCTGGTGATGCGACTGTCACGCAGCGCCAGCAAACGTTCCTTGTAGAACTCGGGCAGCGATGAGTTGGGAATGTCGAAGCGCAGGTGCACGGCACTCGACACCTTGTTGACGTTCTGCCCGCCGGCGCCTTGCGCACGGATGGCCGTCAGCTCGATCTCGGCATCGGGCAGATGCACGTTGTTGGAAATCACCAGCATGGAAAAGCGTCCGTATTCAGAGGGTGCAGGATAACCTGAAACAGCTCTCAAGCCAGACGCAGATCCCTGTAGGAGTGAGCCTGCTCGCGATAGCGGTCTATCAGTTACATATTTGTCGACTGACACACCGCTATCGCGAGCAGGCTCACTCCTACAAGGGGTTGTGTAAGGCTGAAAACAACAAACCCGGCACATTGGCCGGGTTTGTTGTTTATGCGCGCGCGGTTATTTCGCGGTTGCAGGCAACGCGGTTTGCGCACTGCGCTTGTTCTTGATCAGGTAGCAGACCCACATGAACACCACCCACACCGGAATCGCGTAGACCGAGATCTGAATCCCCGGGATCAGCAGCATCACGCCGAGGATGAACACCACGAACGCCAGGCAGACGAAGTTGCCGTACGGGTACCAGAGCGCCTTGAACAGCGGCGTCTGCCGGGTCTGGTTCATGTGCTGACGGAATTTGAAGTGCGAGAAACTGATCATCGCCCAGTTGATCACCAGCGTCGCAACCACCAGCGACATCAGCAGTTCCAGCGCATGTTGCGGGATCAGGTAGTTGAGCAGCACGGCGACCAGGGTCACCGCCGCCGACGCCAGAATCGAACGCACCGGCACGCCGCGCTTGTCGATCTTTGCCAGACCCTTCGGCGCATCGCCCTGCTCGGCCATGCCCAGCAGCATGCGGCTATTGCAGTAGGTGCCGCTGTTGTACACCGACAACGCCGCGGTCAGCACGACGAAGTTGAGGATGTGCGCGGCGGTGTTGCTGCCGAGCATCGAGAACACCTGCACGAACGGGCTGCCGCTGTACGAATCGCCCGACGCATTGAGGGTTTCCAGCAGGCTGTCCCATGGCGTCAGCGACAACAGGATCACCAGCGCGCCGATGTAGAAAATCAGGATGCGGTAGATCACCTGATTGATCGCTTTCGGGATCACGGTTTTTGGCTTGTCGGCTTCGGCTGCGGTAAAGCCGAGCATTTCCAGACCGCCGAAGGAAAACATGATGATCGCCATGGCCATCACCAGACCACTGACACCGTTGGGGAAGAACCCGCCGTGGGACCACAGGTTAGTGACAGAGGCCTGCGGGCCGCCATGGCCGCTGACCAGCAGGTAGCTGCCCAGGGCAATCATGCCGACAATCGCCACGACCTTGATGATCGCGAACCAGAACTCCGCCTCACCAAAGACCTTGACGTTGGCCAGGTTGATCGCATTGATCAGCACGAAGAATGCCGCCGCCGAAACCCAGGTCGGGATGTCCGGCGCCCAGTAGTGAATGTATTTGCCGACCGCAGTCAGCTCGGACATGCCCACCAGAATGTACAGAATCCAGCAGTTCCAGCCCGACAGGAAGCCGGCGAAACCGCCCCAGTATTTGTGCGCAAAATGGCTGAAGGAACCGGCCACCGGCTCTTCAACGATCATCTCGCCCAACTGGCGCATGATCATGAAGGCGATGAAGCCGCAGATGGCGTAGCCGAGGATCATCGACGGGCCAGCGGATTTCAGCACCCCGGCCGAGCCGAGGAACAATCCGGTACCGATCGCGCCACCGAGGGCGATCAGTTGAATGTGGCGATTTTTCAGGCCGCGTTTCAGCTCGCCTGACTGCGAGGGTTGTCCACTCATGAAAAAGGTCTCACGCAAGGTTTGATGGTGTGCAGTAGACGTTGCTGCAAGGTTGCGATTTCAGGCAGCCCCGATCAAACCCCAGCGCAGGCACCAGGAGTTCAGCTTGTTTACAACGGTCATGCGTCACCTGCTTGTTTTTATCTGTGACGAAATCGAACCCGGCACGCTTGTGGCGCGACGGAGTGAACAAGGCGGGTAGCCTTGAGATTTGCGCGATTACGCAGAGGGTCACAGTTAAAACGCGGCGCATTGTACACCGCTAACCCCCTGCTGCCAGACTCCGCTGGATCAGCGTGTCGGTTGCCGGGATTGCGTGTGTCCGCCCCGGGACATTCGGGCGGCTGCAAAAATTGAGTCAGGCCTTTGCAGACCATCGGCGTGGACGAGGAAAAAACCGTCCCACGGAAAGGAATGGAGATCAGTCACGGCGTTCATTGCGCCTCCTTCTTGTTATGCACCTGCACGACAGGCATGGGCCGCATATCACCTTGCCTGCGCCGCTGAAACAAGCGCGCCAGAGCCTTGCGCGGCCCCCGGCGGGACGGCGTTCGGCAGGTTGTCCTTACAGCGCTTCGCTTGCTGATCATTCAGGCGGTTTGGCGCTGATTTTCGTAAATATTCCCTGACAGGGCGTAACGCAAAGCTTCCATTTCAGAACAATCCGTAGGACGTCTGCAAATTGACGGTAGCTAGCTTGCTAATGAAATCGGCCTTGCAGTTTTTTGTTTTCAAACAAGAAAAACCGCCGTTAAAAACAGAACAAAAAGTCTATTTAAAAATTAAATGGATAATTTTTTGCATTACAAAAGCCGCTGAACTAGGTTTTTCACGTCTTGCCGGCCACCTCGACCGGCCAGTCATAAACCGTGAAAGTCATCTAGGAGATCGACCATGCAAGCACTGGAAAAAGACTTGGATACCGAACTGCAACTGGACGAATGGTTTGAAGCACCGACCCATGAGGCCGCCGTGGAAATGATGCAAGCCGATGCGGTCGTGCCGTTCGGCACGGCGATGTGGCCTCTGTAAGACATCCCCGGGCAGGCACGGTCCGGCCGGTCGTGTCTGCCGCTTCATTTCCCGGTCAGTCAGGGAGGACTCATGGACAAGCCCCGCGCCATCTCGCATTTCCTTTACTACCTCGAACATCACCCTGCCCTTGCCGGCCTTGATTCGGCAAAGGTATTGCTCGGCCACACCGCCGATTACGAAGCCCTGACCGGTGCCATCGCCGAACAGGCCGGCGAGCATCCGCGCTTTCGCTTCAGCGCCCGCCGTCTGGACCTGGAAAGCACCACAGCGCTGGCCGAGGCGATTGCCGACAGCGATCTGTACATTTTCTTCTACGACTCTTCGACTTTGCCCAACCCGCGCCCCGACGGCCCGGAATTCGTCCGCGCGCTGCAAGCGGTGATGGCGCAAAACTGGAAGAAGTCGCTGCTGTTCAAGGATTACGGCGATTATTTCTACGACACCTTCAGCGTCACGCCACAGCGTATCGCCGGGCTCAATAGCCATTTGATCCAGCGCATGTCGCAGGCGACGACGCTGAGTTTCAAGGACGACGACGGCTCATGGTTTGAAACGCCGCTGAGCAGCATCAAGAAATGGACCGACATCAACGGCGTCGGCAACTTCGACCTGGCCCCTGGCGAGATCGCCACGCACAGCGAAGCCATCAACGGCCACGTGAAATTCAAGGGCACCTTCCTCAGCACCATTCCGTTTGCGCGCAAGTACGGCGTGCTCGAATCCCCCCTGGAGCTGTGGATCGAAAACTCGACCATCAGCCGCATCGCCACTGACGTGCCGGGGCTGGAGCATGATTTCAACAAATACCTCGACGCCAACCCGTCGAACCGACGGATTGAGGAGTTGGGGATTGGCACCAATGAAGGCGTGAAAGACCTGTACGCGCGCAATGCCGGGTTTGAAGAGCGGCATTGCGGCCTGCACCTGGGCCTGGGTGGCGGGGCCAAGGGCAGTCATCACCTGGACCTGATCTTTTCGGGTGGGGTGTTGGCACTGGATGACAAACCGGTGTTTGATGGGCGATTTGTGTTTTAAGAGCAGCTGCAAGCGGCAAGTTTCAAGCCGCAAGCACAAAGCAAAAATCAAGAGCAAAAAAACGCCAACCTCAAAGGTTGGCGTTTCTACTTGCAGCTTGCAGCTTAAAACTTGCAGCTGTCTTTATTCCGGCTTGCGACGACCGAAACCCGGACGCTGACCGGAACCTGCCGGGGCGCCACGGCGCTTGCCCGAAGGCTTGTCGCCGTCGACCAGTTTGATCCCGGGACGCTTCGGCGCCGGTTTGGCCGGGCGCTTGTTGGTGGTGTCCGCCGGACGATCCGCCACTGGCGTACCGCGACCGGCCGGTGCACGACCTTCGCCACGCTCGGTACGACCATTGGCCGGACGCGGTGCGCGCTCGCCGTCACGGGCCACTGGCTTGCGACCTGGGCGCTCGCCTTCGATCTGCGGCTCACGGCTCGGGCGCGGCGCGGTGGGCGCGCCAGCGGCAGGACGCAGGGTGCGCACGCGCTCGGTCTTGGCCATCGGCCGCGACGATTTACGCTGCATGCGTTCCAGTTTGTCCTTGCTCTTGGCGTTCAACTGCGGCATCGCCACCGGGGTCAGGCCGACCTCAGCGCTGAGCACGTCGACTTCGTACTGGCTCATTTCGCGCCAGCGGCCCATCGGCAGGTCGGAGTTGAGGAACACCGGACCGAAACGCACGCGCTTCAGGCGGCTGACCACCAGACCCTGGGATTCCCACAGACGACGCACTTCACGGTTACGCCCTTCCATGACCACGCAGTGGTACCAGTGGTTGAAACCTTCGCCGCCCGGTGCCTGTTGAATGTCGGTGAAACGCGCCGGGCCGTCTTCCAGCACCACGCCGGCTTTCAGACGCTCGATCATCTCGTCGTCGACTTCACCGCGTACACGCACGGCGTACTCGCGGTCCATCTCGTAGGACGGGTGCATAAGGCGGTTGGCCAGTTCACCGTCGGTGGTGAACATCAGCAGACCGGTGGTGTTGATGTCGAGACGACCGATGTTGATCCAGCGGCCTTCTTTCGGACGTGGCAGCTTGTCGAACACGGTCGGACGGCCTTCCGGGTCGTCACGGGTGCAGATTTCGCCGTCGGGCTTGTTGTACATGATCACGCGGCGGACCGACTCGGCGGCTTCTTCGCGCTTGATCACCTTGCCATCAATGGTAATGGCGTCATGCATGTCGACGCGCAGGCCGAGGGTGGCGTCTTTGCCATTGACCTTGATGCGGCCCTGGCTGATCCAGGACTCGACGTCACGGCGCGAGCCGACGCCGATACGCGCGAGGACCTTCTGCAGCTTTTCGCCTGCAGGGCCGATTTCCTGGTCGTCTTTCTGATTGATGTCACTCATCTGGGCACCTCCCGGTGTGGTCTGTTCAGGCGGCGCCTGAAGCATTGGAATCTGGTCTTCGGCCGAAGGGATCGGCGAAGGGTCGCGAATCATACGCGGATGTACGGCATTGCGCATCAGAGACTAGCTGATCGATCGCCGGTTATTTGTTTTTCCGCCGACCGGCACCGCGCAGTTTGATCAGGCGCAACGCGGCTTCGGCGAGCACAGTGCGCTTGTCGTCCTTGTCGAGTTTTTTCCAGGCCTTGATCTCACGCTTGCTGCGGCCACAGCCGAGGCAGATGTCGTCGGAGAATTTGCACAGGCTGATGCACGGGTCTTTGGTGGAACTCATCATCCTCTCCAGAACACATCAAACCCTGTGGGGGCGGGCTTGCCCGCGATAGCGGAGTGTCAGTCAACATCATTGGGTCTGACCCACCGCAATCGCGGGCAAGCCCGCTCCCACAGAGATTTGCATCAGTCCTCGAATTCGCGCCGTTCAGCTTCGATGGCTTCGGCCAGTGCGCGGGCTTCGGCTTCTTCTTCGCTGAGTTCCGGTTCCGGCTGTTCGAGGGCCGCGACAGCGTCCAAGAGTTTCTCGCGGGCCTCGGCGACACCCAGAACGTCGTCTTCAGCTTCGGCTCCAGGCTCGGCTTCGAGTTCAACGTCGGGGGTCGGCGCTGGCTCGCTGAGCGATGCTTCGCCATCCACGGCATCGCGCAGCAAATCATCGAAGTCGGTCTTGATCCCCTCCTCCATGCTGTCCAGTTCCAGCAGCAGGCTGTGGAAACTGGTTTCCTCTTTTTCTTCTTCCGGCTCGGCACTGGCGTCGGCCAGTTCCTGCAGACTCTGCGGCACCGGCGCGTCGTCGAAATCGAGAACTGGTTCGGCTTCCATCTCGCGCAGTTCGGCCAGCGGCGGCAGGTCTTCGAGGTTCTTCAGGTTGAAGTGATCAAGAAACGCCTTGGTGGTGGCGAACATCGCCGGTTTGCCCGGTACGTCGCGGTAGCCGACGACGCGGATCCACTCACGCTCGAGCAGGGTTTTGGTGATGTTGCTGTTGACCGCCACGCCACGCACGTCTTCGATCTCGCCACGAGTAATGGGCTGACGATAGGCAATCAGCGCGATGGTTTCGAGCAAGGCGCGGGAATAACGTTGCGGGCGCTCTTCCCAGAGTCGGCCAACCCACGGTGAGAATTTTTCGCGGATCTGCAAGCGGTAACCCGATGAGACTTCCTTAAGCTCGAAGGCGCGGCCCTCGCAGGACTTGCCCAGCAGGGTCAGGGCTTTCTTGAAGACTGCGGGTTCCGGCCGCTCGCCTTCTTCGAACAGTTCATACAGGCGCTCAAGCGATTGCGGTTTTCCCGAGGCCAACAGAAAGGCTTCAAGCAGGGGCGCCAGCTCGCGGGGTTCAGTCAGGTTCATACAAGGACTCGTTATTCGGCTCGGGCTCGCACGTGGATCGCGGCGAACGGCTCATTCTGCACCAGCTCGACCAAGGATTCCTTGACCAGTTCAAGGATCGCCATAAAGGTCACCACCACACCGAGGCGTCCTTCTTCGGCGGTAAACAGCTCGACAAACGGCACGAAACCGCCGCCCTTGAGCCGTTCCAGCACATCGCTCATGCGCTCGCGGGTCGACAGCGCTTCGCGGCTGACCTGGTGACTTTCGAACATGTCGCCACGGCGCAGTACTTCGGCCATGCACATCAAGATCTCTTCCAGCGCCACGTCGGGCAACAGCTTGCGCGCCCGCGCTTCCGGGGCATCGAGCTTGGGCACGATCACATCGCGGCCCACGCGGCTCAGGCCATCGATGCCTTCAGCAGCGGCCTTGAAACGCTCGTACTCCTGCAAGCGCCGGATCAGTTCGGCGCGCGGGTCGTCTTCTTCGTCTTCGACCGTTTCGGCGCGCGGCAGGAGCATGCGCGATTTGATCTCGGCGAGCATCGCCGCCATGACCAGATACTCGGCAGCCAGCTCCAGCCGCACCGATTGCATCAACTCGACATAGCCCATGTACTGGCGGGTGATTTCCGCCACTGGAATGTCGAGGATGTTGATGTTCTGTTTGCGGATCAGGTACAGCAGCAGGTCGAGCGGGCCTTCAAAGGCCTCGAGGAAGACTTCCAGCGCATCCGGTGGAATGTACAGATCCAGCGGCATTTCCATGACCGCCTGGCCATAGACCATGGCAAACGGCAACTCCTGCTGGGCGCCGGCCTGGGGATCGACGACGGTTTCCACTGCGGACATTCAGGCTTCGACCATGAACGGCGTCGGATCGCCGCAACCGACGCGGACCACTTCCGGGTCGTCGCCGGTGAGGTCAATCACCGTGGACGCCTTGATGCCGCCAAAACCACCATCGATGATCAGATCAACCTGATGTTCGAGCAACTGGCGCATTTCGTACGGATCGCTGAGCGGGTCTTCATCGCCGGGCATGATCAGCGTCACGCTCATCAGCGGCTCGCCCAGTTCGGCCAGCAGCGCCAGCGCGATCGGATGGCTTGGCACGCGCAGGCCGATGGTGCGCTTCTTCGGATGCAGCAGCAGGCGCGGCACTTCGCGGGTCGCGTTGAGAATAAAGGTATACGGGCCCGGCAGATGCGCCTTGAGAATACGGAACGTGCCGGTATCAATCTTCGCGTAGTTGCCCAATTGCGACAGGTCGCTGCAGATCAGCGCAAAGTTGTTTTTTTCGTCGAGCTGACGCAAACGGCGCACACGCTCGATGGCGGTTTTGTCGCCGATCTGGCAACCGATCGCGTAGGAGGAGTCCGTGGGATAGATCACCACCCCGCCCTTGCGAATGATCTCGACCGCCTGTTTGATCAGGCGCGCTTGCGGGTTTTCCGGATGGATCTGGAAAAATTGACTCACATTCTCTACCTGTTCAGACGGCGGCAATAACTGGGTCATGTTTGAACCGACACCACAGGGGTGGAAGGTCCTCGGGAACCGGCCGGTACTGGCCGATCTCGGACCAGCCGCCAGGGCCATGGAAGTCACTGCCGGCGCTGACCAGCAGACCGAACTCACGGGCAAGGATCGCCAGGCTGCCCACCTGTTCCGCAGGCTGATAGCCATTGACCACTTCAATGGCATGCCCGCCCGCTTGAATATAGTCGGCAATCAGCTTGCGGCGCTTGCTGCGGGTGAAATCATAGTGCCACGGGTGCGCCAGGCTGACCCAGGCACCGGCGGCGCGCAGCGTGCCGACGGTATCTTCCAGTGTCGGCCAGTGCAATTTGACGTCACCCAGCTTGCCGGCGCCGAGCCATTTGCGAAATGCCTCGGCGCGATCCTTTACAAAACCTTCACGCACCATCCAGTCGGCGAAATGCGGACGGGCCGGGGCGTTGCCGCTGTCGCCCAGTTCCTGCTGGATTTGCCGGGCGCCGTCGAGGGCACCGGGCATGCCCTTGAGGGCGAGCTTGCGGCTTATTTCTTCCGACCGCAGCCAGCGACCATCGTGCAATCTGGCGATCGCTTCGACCAACGGCGCAGCGTTGACGTCGAAACCGTAGCCCAGCACATGAATGGTCGCCCCGCCCCAGGTACAGGACAATTCGACACCGTTGATCAGTTGCATGCCCAGCTCATTAGCGGCCGTGCGCGCTTCGGCGAGGCCCTCGAGGGTGTCATGGTCGGTCAACGCCAGGACTTGCACGCCGTTTTCAAACGCACGCGCAACCAGAACCGCAGGCGCCAGGGCGCCATCGGAGGCCGTGCTGTGGCAGTGCAAATCAACATTCACGGGGAGTTGTAACCTCAAATCAGCTGGCGCTATCGCGCGCCCATATGTTTGTTATTATGCCGCCACATCCAGCTTCTGGCTCTCACTGTGAAACAATTCATCGATTTCATCCCGCTTCTGCTGTTTTTCATCGTTTACAAACTTGATCCCCGGGTCGTCGATATCGCTGGCCAACAAGTGACCGTAGGCGGAATTTACAGCGCCACGGCGATGCTGATCATCAGCTCGCTGGTGGTCTACGGCGCGCTGTTCATCAAGCAGCGCAAGCTGGAAAAGAGCCAATGGCTGACCCTGATCGCCTGCCTGGTGTTCGGCAGCCTGACGCTGGCCTTCCACAGCGAAACCTTCCTGAAATGGAAAGCGCCGGTGGTCAACTGGCTGTTCGCTGCAGCCTTCATCGGCAGCCACTTCATCGGTGACCGCCTGCTGATCAAACGCATCATGGGCCACGCGCTGACCCTGCCGGATCCGGTCTGGACGCGCCTGAACATCGCCTGGATCGGGTTTTTCCTGTTCTGCGGCGCGGCCAACCTGTTCGTCGCCTTCACCTTCCAGAGCATCTGGGTCGACTTCAAGGTGTTCGGCAGCCTGGGCATGACCGTGCTGTTCCTGGTCGCCCAGGGCATCTATCTGTCACGTCACCTGCACGACGCCGATACCACAACACCAAAAACCGAGGACTGACATGCTCTACGCCATCATTGCCACCGACGTCGCCAACTCGCTCGAAGCTCGCCTGTCCGCGCGCCCGGCGCATCTGGAACGCCTGCAAGCGCTCAAGGGCGAAGGCCGCATCGTGCTCGCCGGCCCGCACCCGGCGGTCGACAGCAATGATCCGGGCGCAGCGGGTTTCACCGGCAGCCTGATCGTCGCCGAATTCGACTCGCTGAGCGCCGCGCAGGCCTGGGCGGACGCCGATCCGTACATCGCCGCTGGCGTCTACGCCAATGTCGTGGTCAAGCCGTTCAAGCAAGTCCTGCCTTAAGCCTGCCCCCGCGCGATGAACCTTGTCGGTTCATCGCGTTCTCAATCGCTCATTATTCTCGTTCGCCTGCCGACAACCTGCCCAATATCCATTGCAAACAGGTGTCGCGATGCGCAAGGGTCCGTTGTGTCTGATGTGGGTCACGTTGTCGATCATGGCGCCCGCCCATGGTGAGGAAATCACTGATGGCGGCAGTTCCACGCCATTTTCGCTGAGTGCCGGCAGCCAGATCACCGAGTTGCAGCAGCGCCTCAAGGCCAGCGAGCAACAACGAGAAGAACTGAGCAAACAACTGCAAAATGCCGACAACACTCGTGAAAGCGCCCAGCTTGCCCGGTTGCGCCAGGAGAACCAGCGCCTGAAGCTGCAACTCAAGGAAGCGCAGGCCAGTCCGCTGCCGCGTTTGCTGACCGATCAGCAACAGTGGTTCGTCACGGGCGCGGGGGTAGCGCTATTGGCGCTGCTCTGCGGTATCTTTGCCAGTGGAGCAAGCCGAAAACGTCGGCAATGGCTAAATTGAGTGAGTCATGAGCGAGCTGTTATTGATTGATGATGACCAGGAGTTGTGCGAACTCCTGAGTAGCTGGTTGAGCCAGGAAGGCTTCCAGGTGCGCGCCTGCCACGATGGCCAGAGTGCCCGCAAGGCCTTGGCTGAAACCGCTCCGGCGGCGGTGGTGCTGGACGTGATGCTGCCCGACGGCAGCGGTCTGGAACTGCTCAAGCAATTGCGCAACGATCACGCCGATCTGCCGGTGCTGATGCTCTCGGCCCGCGGCGAGCCGCTGGACCGCATTCTCGGTCTGGAACTGGGCGCCGACGATTATCTGGCCAAGCCTTGTGATCCGCGCGAACTCACTGCACGCCTGCGCGCCGTGTTGCGCCGCAGTCACCCGGCCGCGGTGTCGACGCAGCTTGAGCTGGGTGATTTGAGTTTCAGCCCGGTGCGCGGTGTGGTCAGCATCGATGAAAAAGAGCAGACCCTCACCGTCTCTGAAAGCCGTTTGCTCGAAGCCTTGCTCAAGCAGCCTGGCGAGCCGCTGGACAAGCAGGAACTGGCGCAGATCGCCCTTGGCCGCAAGCTGACTCTGTATGACCGTAGCCTCGACATGCATGTCAGCAACTTGCGCAAGAAGATCGGCCCTCACCCGGACGGACGGCCGCGGATCGTTGCGTTGCGGAGTCGGGGTTATTACTACAGCCTTTGAATCGGCGCTCGTGGCCTGAGCTGGCGATGGTTTTTGTTTGGTTGGGGTTTTGGGGGCATATCCGTTGTTTCGAGTGTGGCTGCTGGCGGTTTCGCCCTTACGGCGAGTCCCTTTTTCAGACGCCAAAAAGGAACGAAAAGGCTTTGCTCCTGCGTTCGGCCCTCGCAAGCTCGGGTCCCTTCGCTCCGGGATCGATCCGGGCGCAGCGGCTACGGTTTGCTTCGCTGCACCTCCTTCCGCTGTGTCTGGCTGCGCCAGACGGTCGCTGCGCTCCCACGCCCGGATCAATCCCTCCACTCAGCCTTCCGATGTCGCTGGTTAGGCAAGATCAAGATCAAGGGCACTCGAGCTAACGCTCATTGTTGAGTGGTGAAGAGCGGAGCGGTTGGCTTGGGATTTGTGGTGGATTTTCCCCTCACCCCAGCCCTCTCCCCCTGGAGAGGGAGCCGATTTTGGTTGGCTTTGAAAATTTGTGTTCGACTCGGTGTTGCACGTGGGCGTAGCTCTCGCATCCCGCACGGTCAGTCCCCTCTCCCTCCGGGAGAGGGCTAGGTGAGGGGCTTTTGACGTTGCTTTAGATCTTCAAGCCCCCGGGTATGTCAGCTCGATGACAAAGCGTCTTTACCCAAGCTTTACGCTGCCCTGACCGCCGCTGACCTTGATCTGCGTAATCTGCACTCATCCGGAACGTACCGGGAACGAGACAAGGAGATACACCATGCGCAAGACTCTTATCGCTCTGATGTTCGCTGCCGCTCTGCCAACCGTGGCCATGGCCCTGCCACAGGACGGGGGCCCGATGGGTGGCCCGCTTGACGGTCCGCGCCACGGTGGTCAGATGCACGGCGGCATGCATGGCAAGGGCCCGTACAGCCAGCTCGACCTGACCCGCGAACAGCGCGAGCAGATCCGCAAGATCATGGGCGAGCAAATGCACGAGCGTAAGCAAGTGGTCGACAAGTACCTGGCAAAACTCTCGCCGGCGGATCAGAAAGCCATGAAGGACGAGATTGCGGCCAACCACAAGAAAGCCGAGTCCGATGTTCGTGCCCTGCTGAAACCGGAACAACAGAAGCAGTTCGACGAGATCCAGAAAAAGCGCGCTGAACGCCGTGCCGAGTGGGCCGAGTTCAAAGCGTGGAAAGCGCAGCAGGCGCAAAAAGCGCAATAATGGTTTGACCCTGGGCCCGACGGCTGACCCCGTCGGGCCTGTTCCATTCAAATCGAATGTGGGAGCGAGCCTGCTCGCGAAGGCGGTGTATCAGCCAGAGATGTATTGACTGACACTACGCCTTCCGCGAGCAGGCTCGCTCCCACATTTGATCGGTGTGTTTGTTTTGAGGACTTTCTGTGCGTTCACTGTTCTGGCGTATTCTCGCGAGCTTCTGGCTGGCTATTGCTCTGGTCGCGGGGCTGTCGATTCTGCTCGGGCACATGCTCAACCAGGACGCGTGGATTCTCAGCCGCCATCCCGGCCTCAATACCCTGGCCAGTGAATGGACGCAAACCTACGAAGCTCAGGGCGAGGAAGCCGCGCAGAACATTCTCGAACAGCGCAAGCGCCAGTATCACATCGACGTTCAAGTGCTCAATGAAACCGGCGATCCGGTCGTACGCGGCACTTTCCCGCGCCGCGCCGCCGCGTTCGAAGCGCGGCAGAACAACGACGACCGCCGCTTGCCGTGGCGGCGCCTGACCGATGAAATCACCAGTGAAAAAACCGGTGACACCTACCTGTTCATCTACCGCATACCCCACCCGGAACTCGATGCCTGGCACCGCGAAAGCCTGCTCTGGCCGTTGAGTGCGCTGGGCATCGCGTTGGTCGTGCTGACCCTGTTCAGTCTGCTCGTGACGTTCTCGATCACCCGCCCGCTCAGCCGTTTGCGCGGTGCGGTGCATGATCTGGGGCAAACCACCTATCAACAAAACAGCCTGGCCAAACTGGCTAACCGCCGCGATGAATTCGGCGTCCTTGCCACCGACTTCAACCGCATGGGCGCGCGTTTGCAGAGCCTGATTGGCAGTCAACGGCAATTGCTGCGCGACGTGTCCCACGAATTGCGTTCACCGCTGGCGCGGCTGCGCATTGCCCTGGCGCTGGCCGAACGGGCGAACCCGGAAGAAAGGGAAAAGCTCTGGCCACGGCTGACCCGCGAATGTGATCGGCTGGAAGCGTTGATCAGTGAGATTCTGGTATTGGCGCGGGTCGACGCCGACAACGCCAGTGCTGAAGAGGTCGACCTGAATGCCCTGCTCGGTGCCTTGCAGAAGGACGCGCAGCTGGGCTCGCCCGAGCAGACCGTGCGCCTGGAGGCTGAGCCGCAGCTGAACCTGAAAGGCTGGCCGACGATGATCGAGCGTGCGCTCGACAACCTGCTGCGCAATGCTCAGCGCTTCAATCCGCCGGAGCAGCCGATTGATTTGCAGGCTTGGCGTCAGGGCGAGCGGATTGTCATCAGCGTGCGCGACCATGGGCCGGGGGTGCAGGCTGAGCATCTGAGTCAGTTGGCCGAGCCGTTTTACCGGGCGCCGGGGCAGACGGCCGCGGGACATGGGCTGGGGCTGGCGATTGCCAAGCGGGCGGCGGAGCGGCATGGCGGCACGCTGACGCTGGCCAATCATCCGCAGGGCGGGTTTGTCGCGAGTCTGGAATTGCCGCTGGTGCCTGGGGCGGTGGTGCAGCCCTGAAAGCTACCCTCACCCCAGCCCTCTCCCGGAGGGAGAGGGGGCTGACCGAGGCGTCTTACGTTCCACGTCGACCTGATAAACCGAGTCGATTCTGGATTCGCAGAAACAACACTTCCTGCGTCTGAGTCGATTATGGATTCGCGGAAACAACACGTCCTGCGCCTGAATCGATTGTGGATTCAGCGAAGACGGCTCATTTCGACGTAGTTCTATAGCATCCCCCAATCAGTCCCCTCTCCCTCCGGGAGAGGGCTAGGTGAGGGTGCTCTTGATCTTCAGGCGTTACCGGGCCAGGCACTGACGAACTGACTCAGATCAACCTTCTCCGCCACCCGCGGTTCTTTCTGCGGGGTGCCAAGGTACAAGAATGCGATGACTTCTTCGCCTTCTGCCAACCCCAAGCCTTTTGCCACATGACTGGAATACGCCAGATCCCCAGTCCGCCACACCGCACCAATCCCCTGCGCATACGCCGCCAGCAAAATCCCGTGCGCCGCGCACCCGGCCGCAAGCAATTGCTCGGCTTTGGGGTATTTGACGTGTTCCTGCAGTTTCGCAATCACCACCACCACCAGCGGCGCCCGCAGCGGGCCGTTGCGGGCCTTGTCGATCATTGCTTCGGTGACTTCGCCGGCCTGCATTTGCGCAGCTTCGGCCAGCAACTCACCCATTTGCTCACGCGCGGCGCCTTCAACGGTCAGGAAACGATACGGCTGCAGATGCCCGTGATCCGGCGCGCGCAGGGCGGCGCCAAACAGGGCTTCGCGCTGCTCGGCAGTGGGGGCCGGTTCGACCAGGCGGGGAACGGAAACACGGTTGAGCAACGCGTCGAGAGCCTGCATCGGCCACCTCCTTTGAAAAATGTGCGGCTATTCTAGCTTTAACTGCGCAGCGCCTGCCGGTTTACATGCCCTGCCCCGCGGGTAGAATGGCGCCCTTCCCCCATCAGCCCGAGCGGATTTCATGGCGTTGCCGACCTTACGGACCATTGGTTTCATCATCGGCATTTTCCTGATAACCCTGGCTGTGGCCATGGTCGTGCCGATGGCCACGCTGGTGATTTTCGAGCGCACCAGCGACCTGCCGTCGTTCCTCTGGGCGAGCATGATCACCTTCGTCGCCGGCCTCGCACTGGTGATTCCCGGCCGTCCGGAACACGTTCACCTGCGCCCGCGAGACATGTATCTGCTGACTGTCAGCAGTTGGCTGGTGGTGTGCATTTTTGCCGCACTGCCGTTTCTGCTGACCCAGCACATCAGCTACACCGACTCGTTCTTCGAAAGCATGTCGGGCATCACCGCCACCGGTTCCACCGTGCTCAACGGCCTGGACACCATGTCGCCGGGGATCCTGATGTGGCGCTCGCTGTTGCACTGGATCGGCGGCATCGGCTTTATCGGCATGGCAGTGGCGATTCTGCCGCTGCTGCGTATCGGCGGCATGCGCCTGTTCCAGACCGAATCCTCGGACCGTTCAGAGAAAGTCATGCCGCGCTCGCACATGGTGGCGCGGCTGATCGTGGCGGCTTACGTCGGCATCACTATCCTCGGCAGCCTGGCGTTCTGGTGGGCGGGGATGAGCCCGTTCGATGCGATCAACCACGCGATGTCGGCGATCTCCACCGGCGGTTTTTCCACGTCCGACCAGTCGCTGGCGAAATGGACGCAGCCGGCGGTGCATTGGGTGGCGATTGTCGTGATGATTCTCGGCAGCCTGCCGTTCACCCTGTACGTGGCGACCTTGCGCGGCAATCGCAAAGCGTTGCTCCGCGACCAACAAGTGCAGGGTTTGCTGGCGATGTTGCTGGTGACCTGGCTGGTGCTCGGCACCTGGTACTGGTGGACCACCAAGCTCCATTGGCTCGAAGCCCTGCGGCATGTGGCGCTGAACGTGACCTCGGTGGTCACCACCACCGGTTTTGCCCTCGGCGACTACAGCCTGTGGGGCAATTTTTCGCTGATGCTGTTTTTCTATCTGGGCTTTATCGGCGGCTGTTCCGGCTCGACGGCGGGCGGGATCAAGATTTTCCGCTTTCAGGTCGCCTATATTCTGCTCAAGGCCAACCTCAATCAGCTGATCCACCCACGAGCGGTGATCAAGCAGAAGTACAACGGCCACCGCCTCGACGAAGAGATCGTGCGCTCGATTCTGACTTTCTCGTTTTTCTTCGCCATCACCATCTGCGTGATCGCCCTGCTGCTGTCCTTGCTCGGCGTCGACTGGATGACCGCGCTGACAGGCGCCGCCAGCACCGTGTCCGGCGTTGGCCCGGGCCTGGGTGAAACCATCGGCCCGGCTGGCAACTTCGCCACCCTGCCGGATGCGGCCAAGTGGATTCTGTCGGCGGGCATGCTGCTCGGCCGACTGGAGATCATTACGGTATTTGTGCTGTGTATTCCGGCGTTCTGGCGTCACTGACCGCGTTTGTTGCCTGCAGCAACCGCGTCCGGTAGTCGCCGGGCGTGGTGTCGAACCAGCGACGGAAAGCGCGAAAGAAGTTGCTCGGATCGGCGAAGCCCAGCAGGTAGGCGATTTCCAGCAAGGTCATGCTTGGTTGCGCCAGATACTGTTCAGCGAGCTCGCGGCGAGTGTCATCAAGCAACTGCTGAAAACTGGTGCCCTCCTCCTGCAACCGGCGCTGCAAGGTGCGCTGCGACAGATGCAGGGTCTGCGCCACGGTGTCGCGCTTGGGCTCGCCCTGCGGCAGCAAGCGGCACAGCACCTGGCGCGCCTTGTGCGTCACGCGGCTCTCGGAAAACCGCGCCAGATATTCCCCGGCAAAACGATCATGCAGCAACGCCATCGCTTCGTTGGCGGTGGGCAGCGGCGCTTCCATGTCGGCGCGCTTGAAGATCAGCGCGTCGTACGGCGCGTTGAACACCAGCGGCGCGTGGAAGGCTTGTTTATAAGGTTCGAGATCGGCGGGCTGGTCGCCCTGCACCAACACTTTGACCGGATGCAGCGGGCGCCCGCTCAGCCAGCCGCACAGGGCCAGTGCACAGGCCAGCGAAGCTTCGGCGCTTTGCCGGGTCGGCGGCAGATGATCGCCGTGCACCGTCAGAATCAGTCCGTAACCTTCATCGAGCAGACGAAAACTCAGGTCGGCGCTTTCGGCGATGATGCGCTGATAACGCACCAGCCGTTGAAAACCTTCGGCCAGGGTATTGCTCGACATCAGCGCATAACCGGCGACATGAAACGAGGCCGGTCGCACCACCTTACCCATGTTCAGGCCGATCGCCGGGTTGCCGGACAGGTCGACCGCGCGTTGCCAGAGCCGGGTCATGGAGTCTTGCGTAAAACGCGCATCCGGATCATCCAGCGCTGCGTAATCGAGCCCCAGTTGCTTGAACAGAACCCGGCAATCCAGGCCGTCCATCTCCAGCGCTTTGACAATCCCCATCGCCCAGCTTGCAGAAGTCGTTCGTTCGCTCATGGCGTTTTTCTTATACATGATGGGCCGCATGTTACGGCCCGATTTGCGAAGGATACTAAAGTGGCGCCGATTGTCACTGGCCCACCCCCATGATCACTCTAGACTCAAATACGCTACCCGCCGCACAACTCGTCGCCAGAACAATAACCACAGAGACCGCAGTCGTGGAAAACGTAAAGCAATTCAACAGCTTCGCCGAGTTCTACCCGTATTACCTCGCCGAGCACAGCAACAGCACTTGCCGCCGCCTGCATTTCATCGGCACTTCGCTGGTGATCTTCATTCTCGCCCTGAGCATCGCCAAAGGCGCGTGGCTGCTGTTGCTGGCCTTGCCGCTGGCCGGTTACAGCTTCGCCTGGGTCGGGCATTTCTTCTTTGAAAAGAACCGACCGGCGACTTTCCAGCATCCGTTGTACAGCCTGCTCGGTGACTTCGTCATGTACCGCGACATGATTCTGGGTCGCGTAGCGTTCTGAAGGAGGGTCTGCCCATGAATGCCACTGCCCGCTTTACCCACATGAAAGACGGCACTGAGGAAGACTGGGCGATCATCGCCACGGATTTCAGTGCCTACGCCAGGCAATTGCCGGCACGGATCGTCGCCCATCTGAAATTGCTCGAAGGCGACTTCGGCGGCTTTCCGGTGGATCGCCTGACCCACTCGCTGCAAACCGCGACCCGTGCGTTTCGTGATGGCCGCGATGAGGAATATGTGGTCTGCGCGCTGCTGCATGACATCGGCGACACCCTCGGCTCGTACAACCATCCAGACATCGCTGCAGCGATTCTCAAGCCGTTCGTCAGCGCCGAAAATCTGTGGATGGTCGAGAAGCATGGGGTATTTCAGGGGTATTACTTCTTTCATCACCTGGGCATGGATCGGCACCTGCGTGAGCAGTTCAAGGAGCATCCGCAGTTTCAGGCGACGGCCGAGTTCTGCGCCAAGTACGATGCGGCGGCATTTGATCCGGCGTATGACACGCTGCCGTTAAGTTTCTTTGAGCCGATGATGGAGCGGCTGTTTGCGCAGCCGAAGAACTCGATCTACAAAGCCGCAATGGAAGAACACACCACGGTTTGATGTTGTTTGTTCTGACCCCATCGCTGGCAAGCCAGCTCCCACAGAGAATTGGATCTCTCACACATTTTGTGTGCACCCAGGAACCCTGTGGGAGCTGGCTTGCCAGCGATGAGGCCCTCTCAACCACCCGAGAATCAGGCGAGTTCGGTGACCTTTGCCGCCTTGAGCTGCGCCTCGCGCGCCTGCGCATCCGCCAGCCGGTACAGCTCGATCGTGCCATCCCAGTGCTCGATCAACGCCGTGCACGATTCCACCCAGTCGCCGCAGTTGAGGTAATCCACCTCGCCCACTTTACGAATCTCGGCATGGTGAATGTGCCCGCAGACCACGCCATGCAACTCGCGCTTCACGCATTCATGGGCGATCGCTTCTTCGAAGTCGCTGATGAAACTCACCGCGGTCTTGACCTTGTGTTTCAGGTACGCCGACAGCGACCAGTAGCCATAGCCATAACGCGCCCGCCAGTGGTTGAGCCAGCGATTGAGTGTCAGGGTGAATTCGTAGGCCGAGTCGCCGAGGAACGCCAGCCAGCGGTGGTAACGGGTGATCACGTCGAACTGATCGCCATGAATCACCAGCAGATGACGACCGTCGGCGGTGACGTGCACCGCCTCGTCGACCAACTGGATATTGCCCAGAATCAGTTTCGAATAGCGGCGCAGGAATTCGTCGTGGTTGCCGGTGACGTAGATGACTTCGGTGCCGCGCTTGCTCATGGTCAGCAAGCGGCGGATCACGTTGGTGTGCGCCTGCGGCCAATACATGCCGCCGCGCAGTTTCCAGCCGTCGATGATGTCGCCGACCAGGTAGATCTTGTCGGCGTGATAACCCTTGAGAAACTTCGACAAGTGTTCCGCCTGGCAATCGCGCGTGCCCAGATGCACGTCGGAAATCCAAAGGGTTCGCACCCGTTGCTTGCGGCTGGGTCTGGCGAGCTCGGCGCTGGTCATGGACAACCCTCTGCGATGTTTTCGCCATCGTGCACCGGCCCGGTGAATCGACCATGACAAGCGCAAGTCAGTCCTGTGACAACGCATCCTGATGGCGGCGGTGTAGACTGGCGGCCACTGCGGAGACTGCCTGCCATGCGACCGATCCTCACCTTGCGTCACTACACCCACGACCTGATCGTGCACATTCACGACCACGCGCAATTGGTATTCGGGCTGTCCGGTGCGCTGGATTTCGAGGTTGAAGGTTGCGGCAGCCAGGTGCGCCAGCAAAGCTTTGTGGTGATCCCGACCGGCGCTCATCACGCCTGTGGCAGCCCCGGCGGCAGCCGCTGTCTGGTGCTCGACGTCCCCGACGGAGGGTGGCTGACGGATTCGCTCGGTCAGCATGCCGACGCCAGTCGCCGCATGCTCGATCAGCCGGGGCGGTTGTCGCTGGATGCGGGACAAAGCCAGTTGGTCAGTTGGCTGGCAAACAGCCCGGTCGCCGATCCGTTGATTGCGCAACAAGGCGCGGTGCTGCTGCTGGCCAGCCTGAACCACGCGCGGCCTGCCGAACTCGCCGCTCGTCGCCTGCCCTATGCCGCGCTGGATGCGCATATCGAGCAATACGCCGCTTATCCGCTGCAAGTCGCCGACCTGGCACGGGTTGCCGGGTTGTCCAGCGCACGGTTGCATGCACGCTTCATGGCTGAGTGCGGGCAGACGCCAATGGATTACATCCGCAGCCGGCGCCTGCATCTGGCGGTGCAATGGCTGCGCGACACACCGCTGCCGATCGGCGAAATCGCCAGCCGTGTCGGCTATGCCTCGCAGAGTGCCTTTTCTGCTGCGGTGCTGCGTGAGTTCGGCGCTTCGCCGCGTCAGTTGCGCCGCGACTCCTGCGACAAAAGTCGCTAGCCTGGCGACAGATTTACCGGGCGATCCGCGGTTCAATGCAGTAGCTGCCGCAGATGATTGATCGTTCCCACGCTCCTGCGTGGGAACGCAGCCCGTGACGCTCCGCGTCACTGGACGCAGAGCGTCCCCGGAGGCATTCCCACGCAGAGCGTGGGAACGATCAAGTCCCACCTATTTGAAATAAAAGGATCGCAATGACTCCGCGTACCGCCCTTGGCGCCCTGCACATCGGCGCTCTGATGTTTGGCCTGACCGGTGTGTTCGGCAAACTCGCTGCCGCCTCGCCTGCGGTGATCGTCTTTGGTCGTGCCGCGTTCGCCGTACTCGCCCTGGCCTTCTTTGCCCGCTTCGCCAGTCAGCACGGCTGGCAAAAACTCCAGGCCGTGGACTGGCGTCGCCTCGCGCTCAGCGGCGTGTTGTTGGCTGGGCACTGGGTGAGTTTTTTCCTCTCGGTGAAAGTCGCCGGCGTCGCTATCGCGACTTTGGGGTTTGCCAGTTTCCCGGCCTTCACGGTGATTCTCGAAGGGCTGATCTTTCGCGAACGCATCCGCGCCAACGAGATGCTGCTGGTGCTGCTGGTCAGTGTTGGCCTGATTCTGGTGACTCCGGCGTTCGATCTGGGCAGCGGCGCGACCATCGGTCTGCTCTGGTCGGTGCTATCGGGCCTGCTGTTTTCGCTGCTGTCGCTGACCAACCGCGCCAGCTCCGGGCGAATTCCGGCGGTGCAGGCGGCGTTGTGCCAGAACGTGGTGGTGGCGCTGTGTCTGCTGCCGGTCGCGGCGCCGCAACTGAGTGCAGTGCGCGCACTGGACTGGTTGTGGATCGCCCTGCTCGGCGTGTTCTGCACCGGAGTTGCGCACAGTCTGTTCGTCGCCAGTCTGGCGGTGATCAAGGCGCGCACGGCGGCGGTGGTGTTCGCGATGGAGCCGGTCTACGGCATCACCATTGCCTGGCTGCTGTTCGATGAGAACCCGACACCGAGAATGTTGCTGGGCGGCGCGCTGATCATTGTCGCCATCGTCGTCTCAGCGCGGATGTCAGGGCATGCCGAGAAGAAAGCCGTCGCCGCCGAGGCCGCGTCTCACTGAGTGCGGTCGTTGTGGCCGAGGTCGCGCTCCGGGTCGATTCGGTCACGAACCCTTTGTTTCAGCACCTTGGCCTCGGGAAAACCGCCGTCAGCCTTGCGCTCCCAGATCTGCACGCCATCGCAACTGATGTGGAAGACTCCGCCAGTGCCCGGCACCAGCGACACTTTGCCGAGGTCGTCGCCGAAGGTGCTGAGCAGCTCCTGCGCCAGCCACGCGGCGCGCAACAGCCATTGGCATTGCGTGCAATAGGTAATGACAACTTCTGCTTTTGCGACAGTCATGTTCGCTGAAACTCCTGAGACAGAGGGCGCCGCTATAATAGCCGGCTTTATCGCTTGCCCCGAGACTCACAATGCGCCGTTTGCTGTTCTGCCTGCTGCTTGGTTTCCTGCCATTTTTCGTTCACGCCAGCGAAGCGCCGCGACCGAAAATCGGTCTGGTGCTGTCCGGCGGTGCGGCGCGCGGGCTGGCGCATATCGGCGTGCTCAAGGCGCTGGAAGAACAAGGCATCAAGATCGACGCGATCGCCGGCACCAGCATGGGCGCCGTCGTGGGCGGCTTGTACGCCTCGGGCTACAAGGTCGATGAGCTGGAAAAACTCGCGCTGAGCATCGATTGGCAAGCGGCGCTGTCCGACGCGCCACCACGCGAAGACGTGCCGTTCCGGCGCAAGCAGGACGACCGCGATTTTCTGGTGAAACAGAAACTCAGCTTCCGCGACGACGGCAGCCTCGGCCTGCCGCTGGGGGTGATTCAGGGCCAGAACCTGGCGCTGCTGCTGGAGAGCCTGCTGGCACATACCAGCGATACCCGCGACTTCGACAAGCTGCCGATCCCCTTCCGCGCCGTCGCCACCGACATCGCCAACGGTGAAAAAGTGGTGTTTCGCAAAGGTCATTTGCCCCAGGTGATCCGCGCCAGCATGTCGATCCCGGCGGTGTTCGCCCCGGTCGAACTCGACGGCCGGCTGCTGGTGGACGGTGGCATGACCGACAACATTCCCCTTGATGTGGCGCGGCAAATGGGTGTCGATGTAGCCATCGTGGTCGACATCGGTACGCCATTGCGCAATCGCAAGCAACTGACCACGGTAGTCGACGTGTTGAATCAGTCGATCACCCTGATGACTCGCAGCAATTCCGAAGAACAACTGGCCGCACTGAAAGCCACCGACGTGCTGATCCAGCCCGCCTTGGCCGCCTACGGCGTGACCGATTTCGGCAAGACCCAGGAGATGATCGACGCCGGTTATCGCGCGACGCGCATCCTCGACAAGCGCCTCGCCGTGCTCAAACCGAAGCAATCCCAGGACGCCGAACTCAACGCCGCGCGCTCACCCGGCCAGCGCACGCCGATCATCACCGCGATCCGCGTCGAGAACGATTCGAAGGTCGACGACGATGTGATCCGCTATTACATCCGCCAACCGGTCGGCGAGCCGCTGGATCTGGGCCGTCTGCACTCGGACATGGGCACGCTGTACGGCCTCGATTATTTTGAACAGGTGCAATACCGCGTGGTACACAAGGGCAACGATCACACCCTGGTGATCAGTGCCCGCGGCAAACGCAGCGGGACTGATTACTTGCGGGTCGGCCTCAACCTGTCGGACGACATGCGCGGCGACAGCGCCTTCAACCTCGGCGCCAGCTACCGCGTCAACGGCATCAACCGCCTCGGCGCGGAATGGCTGACTCGCGCACAGATCGGCGATAAACAGGAGCTGTACAGCGAGTTCTACCAACCGCTGGACGTTGGCTCGCGCTACTTCGTCGCGCCGTACGCGTCGTTCGAAGCGCAGAACGTCGATTCGGTGCTGGATAACGACCCGATCGCGCAATATCGCGTCGAGCGCTACGGTTTCGGCCTTAACCTCGGTCGCCAGATCGGCAACAACGGTGAAGTGCGCTTCGGCGTCGGCGAAGCCTGGGGCAAAGCCGATGTGCGCATTGGTGATCAGGATCTGCCGAGCGAGAACTTCAACGAAGGTTTCTATGCGCTGAAGTATTCCTACGATTCGCTGGATAACGTTTACTTCCCGCATGAAGGCAAGGACATCAGCCTGACCCTGGTGCAGTACGAGCCTGGGCTCGGTTCGGATACGCGTTATCGGCAGTGGGATTTCAAGATTGACAAGGCCATGAGCCATGGGCCGGACACGCTGATTCTCGGCGGGCGCTACGGACGCACGCTCAACGACGCCAATGTGGTGACATCGAGCTTCCTGCTCGGCGGTGCGCGGCAGTTGTCGGGTTTCCGTGAAGACGCGATTTCCGGGCAGAACATCAGCCTGATGCGCGCGGTGTACTACCGCCGCCTGACGCCTCGCGCCTATCTGCCGCTGGACTTCCCGCTGTACGCCGGCGCCTCGCTGGAACGCGGCCGGGCGTGGAACAACGACAATGAATTCGACAGCGGCTACATCAACGCGGCCAGCGTGTTCATCGGTTTTGATACGCCGCTGGGGCCGCTGAATTTCAGTTATGGCCTGAATGATGCGGATGAGCAGGCGGTTTATTTGAACCTGGGGCAGACGTTCTAGGCCGGTGTTGCCCGGCAGTCAGTCTTCGCGAGCAGGCTCGCTCCCACATTGAAATGCGTTTCCCTGTGGGAGCGAGCCTGCTCGCGAAAGCGTTATCGGATGCGCTACAAAACTGCCGAAATCAGCGAATTCCCGCCAACAACGTGCGCGCCGTTTGCTTCAACGGTTCATCGCCCTCTTTGAGCAATTCATTGAGCAGTGCGATTGCACTGTCGATGTCGCCGTCGTCGATGCAGGTTTGCGCCTGTTCAAGCTTCTGCGAGCCGCCAGGTTCAGGCGCCTGCAGGTCCAACGGCTCAAGCACTATCGAAGGCTTGGGATCAGCAAACTCATTGAGAAAGTCATCGTCCAGCGGCTGTGCATCCGGTTCGGGAATCCACTCAAGCTCCGCTTCTTCCCCGGTCGTCGGTTCGGGCAGCTCGAAATCCTGAGGCAGTACTTCCAGCCCTGCGCCGAGGTCGGCGTTTTCGGCTGAAGGGGCTTGACGGGTGTCTTCGAGGTCCCAGCTGGACTCCATCGACAATTCGCCCAGCTTCAGTTCGAAGTCGTCCTCGGCCGGTGGTTGAGCAACTATCGCAGGCGCGGCCGCGACAATCGGCACTGCAGACGCCAGCGCCGCGCTGCCGGCCAGTTTCGGATGGCGGGCGCGTGTTTCCCGTAACGGCTGTTCGTCGACGCCAAGTTCGCGCAGGTGATTTTCCTGTTGCTCATACGCCTCGCTGTCGCCCTGACGTCCGAGCACTTCGAGCAATTGCAGGCCCAGATCAAGGCGTTCGGGCTCTTTGTGCAAGGCATCACGCAGCAATCCTGCCGCCTCGTTGAGTCGGCCATAGGCGAGATAGATCCCCACCGCCTCCAGAACATCCCCGGCTGTCGGCTCTTCGCGGTGATCGGCACTGACTTGAGGCGTGGCAGGCTCGGCAGCGTCCATTGCGTCGCCTGGCGGCTCGGCAAGCGGCGCCATTTGCGCCAGAGGCTGCTGGTTCCGTTGACGATGTTTGCGCACGAACAACGCTGCCAAGGCGCCCAGCAAAAGCACCAGCGCGGCGAGCAAAGGCCAGTTCAAGCCATCTTCGGCGGGCTCGACCGGCGTGACCACTGGCGCCGGCGCGGGTGTGACAACGGTGGGTGGCGGGGCTTTCTGCAGCTCGGCCAAGCGGGTCTGCAGGTCAGCGAGCTGCTTCTTGCCGTCGGCAATCTGCACATCCTGCGCTTGCAGCTTCGCATTCAATTCGTCGACGGTTTTCTGCAATTGCTGATTCAGCAACTCGATGGCAGCCAATTGCTCTTTGCTGTCATCGACCGGTGCAGGCTTTGCCGCAGGTGCTGTTTCGCGCTTGCCTTGAGCGGCCTGCACCGCGGTGACGGGCTCAACGGTGGGAAAGCCCGAGGATTGTGCGCGGGGATCAGGCTCATCGGTGGCCGGCACGATCCCCGGTGAACCCGGTGGATCGATCAGCACCGTGTATTCACGCAGCAAACGCCCATTGGGCTGATTGAGCTGCACGAGGAAATTCAGAAAGGGTTCGTTGACCGGCTTGCTCGACGTCACCCGGATCATCTGGCGCTGGCCGTGCAGGATCGGAATGAACTTGAGGTCATTGAGAAAGAACACCCGCTCGACCCCGGCCTGAGCGAATTCGTCCGGGGTGGCCAGGTTCACCGCCAGATCGTTTTGCGTCAGCCCGCCGACGTCCACCAGGGTAATGTCGGCCTTGAGCGGCTGATTGAGCGCTGAATGAACGGTGATGTCACCCAGCCCCAAGGCCATCGACCAGGCCGAATAACTGAATACGCCAGCGACCAGCAGCCATTTGGCGCCACTGCGCAGTACCACGTGCCGACTTGCGAGCATGAGCATCCCTTAAATAAGCAAAACCGACTTCTATGCGTTCGCACATCCGGTACGAACACGATATTGCCCAGTAGTTCTTATAGTCGGCTCTGCGCCATCTCTCCAAGAATCGGCACGTGGATGTGCCTCAGGATTTTTCCAGGTTGCCCAGAATGTGCCCATGAACACGCATGCACACCTTCAGATCCGCCTCGTCGACGCCATCGAACAGCTCGAGACGCAGTTGCGTGGCAATGGTTTCGATTTGTTCGATCAACGGCAGGGCCGGCGCGCACAAGACGATTTTTTTCGCCCGGCGGTCTTCCATTACCGATTGCCGTTGCACCAGCCCCTGGGTTTCCAGACTATCGAGCAAGCGGGCCAGGGTCGGCCCTTCGACGCCGACGCTTTGCGCCAGCTCACGCTGGGTCGGCGCATCTTCGAACCGTGCCAGGTGCAGCAGCACCAGCCAGCGCGCCTGGGACAGCCCCAGCCCGGCCAGTCGACGGTCAAGTTCGGCACGCCAGCCACGAGACATCTGGGCCAGTTGCATGCCAAAGCGGTGTTGATCGGTTAACGGCATAAAACACTCACGGATAGACTGAAAATGCGGAAAATCTAATTATTAGTCAGCTAAGCATGAGCGGCAGTTATAGGCAAGTGGCGGTCTGTACTGAATCGTTACAACTGCTTGAAGATCAAAATCACCCTCATCGGAACGGCCCGATTACATCTCGAATTCAGACTGCAACGCCGCACGCACGCAATACAGCACACCTTCCGGCACCCGTCCGGCAAACAACTCAGCCACTTCAGCGACCGACGGCAACTCGCCCTCCCCGTCAAGAAACGCGTCCTGCACCTCGCCCATCAGCTCTTCCGGCAAATCCAGCGCCTGCTCCAGCGACAGCTGCTGCTTGCCGATCGCTTCGGCCAGCATCGTGTAGACGTTCTTTTCCGAGCACTGCAGCTGCCCGGCAATCTGCAGCGGCGTCATGCCGGCGCGGGCCAGGGTGATCAGTTCGTGGCGCACGTCGGCGACCGGTTTCGGCGCCTCGGCCGCGCCGCCGAGCACTTCGAGGAAGGCGTCGCCGTAGCGTTCCAGCTTGCGCGCGCCGACGCCGCTGACCCGGGCCATTTCCGCCAGCGAGGTCGGCTGACTGCGGAGCATTTCCAGCAAGGTCGAATCGGGGAAGATGACGTACGGCGGCACGCCATGTTCTTCGGCGAGTTTGCGCCGCAGCGCGCGCAGGGCTTCCCACTGTTCGCGCTCTTCGCCACGCACCAGTTGGCTGGCCGGGCTTTTGCTGGCGGTTTTGGCGGTGACTTGCGGTTTGAGATCGCGACGCAGCTCCAGGGTCACTTCACCCTTGAGCAACGGGCGGCAACTGTCGTTCAGGCGCAGACCGCCATAACCTTCGTGATCGACATCAGCCAGACCGCGCGCGACCAACTGGCGGTACAGCGAGCGCCACTCGCTCTCGCTCAGGGCCTTGCCGACGCCATACACCGACAGATGCTGATGCCCGAAGCTGCGGACTTTCTCGTTGTCCTTGCCCAGCAGGACATCGACCAGATGCCCGACGCCATAACGCTGGCCGGTGCGAAAAATTGCCGACAACGCCTGACGCGCCGGCTCGGTGGCATCCCAGGTCTGCACGCCATCGACGCAGTTGTCGCAATGGCCGCAGGGCTCGGGCATGTCTTCATCGAAATAGGCCAGCAGGGTCTGACGCCGGCAGCGGGTTTCTTCGCACAGCGAGAGCATGGCGTCGAGCTTGTGCTGCTCCAGACGCTTGTGGCGCTCGTCGCCTTCGGAGTTCTGCAGCAACTGCTTGAGCATCACCACGTCTTGCAGACCGTAGGCCATCCACGCATCCGCCGGCAAACCGTCCCGGCCGCCGCGACCGGTTTCCTGGTAATACGCCTCAAGGGATTTCGGCAGGTCGAGGTGCGCAACGAAACGCACGTTGGGCTTGTCGATGCCCATGCCGAACGCCACCGTGGCGACCATGATCAGGCCTTCCTCGTTGAGGAAACGCTTCTGGTGATAGGCGCGCAGATCATTGGGCAGACCGGCGTGATACGGCAGCGCCGGGAAACCTTGTTCACTGAGGAACGCGGCAACTTCTTCGACTTTTTTACGCGACAGGCAATAGACGATGCCGGCATCGCTGCGTCGCTCGGCAAGGAACGCCAGCAACTGCTTGCGCGGCTGCTCCTTGGGCACGATGCGATAAAAAATGTTCGGGCGGTCGAAACTCGACAGGAAGCGCTCAGCGTTCTGCAGGTGCAGACGATCGACTATTTCTTCGCGGGTACGCTTGTCGGCGGTTGCGGTGAGGGCGATGCGCGGAACGTTGGGAAACAGCTCGGCCAACTGGCCGAGTTGCAGGTATTCGCGGCGGAAATCGTGGCCCCACTGCGACACGCAATGCGCTTCGTCGATGGCGAACAGGGCTATTTCCAGGCTTTGCAGGAACGCCAGCATGCGCGGCTGGACCAGACGCTCGGGCGCCAGATAAAGCATCTTCACTTCGCCGCGCTTGATCCGCGCGGCGAGGTCACGCTGCTGTTCGGCGCTCAGGGTTGAGTTCAACGCAGCGGCTGCCACGCCGAGTTCTTCGAGGGTGGCGACCTGATCGTCCATCAGCGCGATCAGCGGCGACACCACCACCGCCAGGCCATCGCGCAACAGCGCCGGCACCTGGAAACACAGGGATTTGCCGCCACCGGTAGGCATCAGCACCAGCGCATCACCGCCGCTGGCCACACGCTCAATGATTGCACCCTGACGGCCACGGAAACTGTCGTAGCCGAAGATGTCCTTGAGGACGCGTTGAGCCTGTTCGAGCATAAAAACTCCAAAAATCTACCGGTACATCCCTGCTCAGGCTGGTTCAGAACAGCCGCGACCGCTTAAACAAAACGTAAGAAGCCGTTGCATGACCAGCGCAACGCGGGCAGGGAGCGCAAAACGCGGCAGTATACCCGAGGCCTCTCGTGCACAGGGTGCCGCTGATAAGACACTGATAAACCTGCCACACACAAAACCCTGTGGGAGCGAGCCTGCTCGCGAAGGCGGTGTGTCAGGTTCGATTGCACTGACTGGACCGGCGCCTTCGCGAGCAGGCTCGCTCCCACATGGGCTTGTATACCGTCCAGCAATTGCGGCAAATCTGCCACGCGGCTGGCTTGAGCGCGCAAGAAGGCCTAGAATTCCCGCATTGTTTATTCCCCAAGGTAGCCCCGTAATGTCCTTCGCTGAGCAACTGACCCGCCTGCAAGTCTTCCTCGACGCCGACGAGCTGCACGACGAGGCGCTGGATTATGTGGCCGCCCACGGTTACCTGACCGCGCTGTCGATCTGCTCTGAAGACGTCCCGGAGCGTGAATGGATCGACGCCCTGTTCGCCGAAGAGCCGCATTACAGCGACGAAGCCCAGCGAGCCGAAATCGAAGCCACGCTGATCGGCCTCAAGGCGCACATTGCTCGCCAACTGGCCTCGGATGAAGAATTCGAATTGCCTTGCGAACTGGATCTGGGCGAAGAGCCGGACGATTCCGAACTGCGCGGCTGGTGCATCGGTTTCATGGAAGGCGTTTTCCTGCGTGAAGCCGCCTGGTTCGAAACCGCCGAGGAAGAAGTCAGCGAAATGCTCTTGCCGATCATGGTCGGTTCCGGCCTGTTCGACGAACAGCCCGAGTTCGAAGACATCGCCAAGGACGCCAATCTGATGGACGACATGATCGTGCAGATTCCGGAAGCCCTGACCGCGCTGTACCTGCTGTGCCAGGCGCCTGACGAAAAACCGGCGATCCTCAAGCCACGTCACCACTAAGACCCGGCCTATGGACAACCCCATAGGCAATCGCTCCCTGATGTTGCGCTACATTCTGCTGGCCGTCGGCTGGCTCAGCGTGACATTGGGGGTGATCGGCATTTTTCTGCCGGTCCTGCCCACCACCCCTTTTCTCCTGCTCGCCGCAGCCTGCTTTGCGCGCAGCTCTCCGCGTTTTTATCAATGGCTGGTCGAGCACCCACGGCTCGGGCCATGGATCCGCGATTATCTCGACGGCAACGGCATTCCGCTCAAGGCCAAGGTCTATGCGATCGGGCTGATGTGGGCGAGCATCTTGTTTTCGTGCTATCTGGTGCCGATGGCGTGGGCGCGGGGGTTCATGCTGACCAGTGCGGTGCTGGTGACGGTTTATATATTGCGGCAGAAGACGTTGCGCAGGCCGTGAAGCCCCACTCATGCATTGCAGGCAATTGACCGCTCGTCGGATAACCGCTCGCACTAGTAAGAAGTGACCGTAGGCAAGAGGCGTTGGCTGGCATGTGATAGGCGGACATTTATCAGCCGGCCTATGAGGGCCAGTAACAGGCCATGAATATTCATTCCGACACCGACAAGTCTGCTGAACTGGCGCCCCCATAATTGCCACACCTGCCGAATGATCGGTGCCAGTTCTGGCCCCATTGCAAGCAGGCTCCCACATTGAAATGCGGTCTACTGTGGGAGCGAGCCTGCTCGCGAAGACGGACGTGTGAGCAATGCAGCACCCTCTGGCAGAAAAAACCGCCGTCCCGATAACCGGGACGGCGGTTTTTTCGTTTCAGACGGCGCTTACACCGTATCCACCTTCAACGAATGATCATTCAGCATCCCGCTGATGATCGTCGCCGTGTCATGCCCGCCAGCCACCATGCCACCCGCCCCCGGCGTGACGCCGTAGTGACTGGCAAGGTTGACGCCGGCCAGATCAATTGTCTGGTTCGGCGTGGCGCCGGCCATGGCGCTGACGTCGATGCTGGTCATCACCGACGCGCCGCTGCCGCTGACGGTGAAGTGCAGGTAGTCGTCCAGCGAGGCGGTGCTGCCGTTTTCGCCTTGCAGCAGTTGCGACAGGTCGAGCTTGTCGGTGCCGGGGGTGAAATCGGTGATCAGGTCGTGGCCGCTGTTGCCCTTGAGCCACTGGAAGGTGTCGGCGCCGGCGCCGCCGGTCAGGGTGTTGTTGCCCAGGCCGCCGATCAGCAGGTCGTCGCCACCGCCACCGTTGAGGGTGTCGTTGCCGAGGCCGCCGTTGATCACGTTGCTGTTGTTGTCGCCGGTGAGGCTGTCGTTGAAGTTCGAGCCGAGCAGGTTTTCGATCCCGGTCAGGGTATCGCTGCCGGCGCCCAGGGTGTTTTGCGCGCCGAGCAGGCCGAGATTGACGCTGACGCCGGCCGTTGCGTGAGCGTAGCTGGCGGTATCGATGCCAGTGCCGCCGTCGAGCAGGTCATTGCCCGCGCCGCTGTAGAGCAAGTCATTACCCGCGCCGCCGTGCAGCTCGTTGTTGCCGTTGCCGGCGGTGAGTACATCGTTGCCGTCGCCGGCGTTGATGATGTTGTCGCCAGTACCGGCCACCAATACATCGTCGCCTGAGGTGCCGGTGAGGATGTGGCCGTCCTGATAGCTGATGCTGACGTTGGCCGTGTCGCTGCCGCCGTGGTTGTCGTTGGCAGTGTAGGTGCCGTGATAATCCGCGGTTACGTCATGGGCTCCGGCGTAGTTCAACGTCATGGTCAGTTGATAGTTTTCCGCCCCGTTCGGGTTGCCGTTACCGGTGGCGTTGGCGATGTTGGTGATGTGGATCTGGTAAACGCCATCGGCCGACGCGGTGAGGGTTTGCCCGTCCGCCAAGGTTATCCACGCGCCGCCATTGAGCGAGTACTCCATGCTGATCCGGCCGGGATCGAGGTTGTGATCCAGGTTGAGGGTTTCGCCCTGGCGCAGGTTGACGGTGATGCGGTCCTCGTCGTTGGCGTTGCTGTTGCTCACCGTGCCGAGATAACCCGTGACAACGAGCACGGCGGTCATGGTCGCAGCGTTGGCATTGAACGCGTTGCGCACGTTGGCGAGGTTCTGGTTGGCCGTGTTGTTGGTCTGGTTGTTGAAGGTGATCGCCCCCGTGCCGGTGAAGTCCGCCGCTTTTGAAATCCAGCCGGTATTGAAGCTGGTCGGCGTGGCGTTGAGCGTATCGCCGTTCGGATCGGTGTCGTTGGCCAGCAACAGTTCACCCGGCACCACGATGTTGCCCGACAGCACGTTGGTAATGACGTGATCATCCATCGCCACGGGTGGCGCGTTGGGAATCACTTTGACGGTCAGCGTCGAGCTGGCGAGGTCACCGTCGTTGTCGCTGACGGTGAAACCGATGTTCTCGGTGATGACCACAGCGGTGGTTTTCTGCGAGGTGTAGGTGTACTCGCCGGTGTCGAGGTTGATCAGCAAGGTGCCGCTGTTGTTGGTGGCGATGCTCAGCGTGTTGTTGGCGGTGTTGAAGGTGCCGTGATTGGCCCCGCCACTTGCCGTCAACGAGCCCTGGCCGCTGAGGGCTTTCGGATCGTAGGTGTAGGTGGTGCCATCGATCACGACGGACTTGATGAAACCGCCATCGGCACCGAACGAACCGCCCTCGCCGAGCAGCGAGCCGGTGACCGGCGCACCCTGCACTGTGCCGGACAATACCGAGTTGAGCTGATTGAGGTCGGTGACCACCACCGCATTGGTGTCGGTGTGGCTGATGCCGTCATACGCCAGCGGGTCGAGGTTGGCGTTGCTCACGCCGCTGCCCAGGCCAATGGCGTAATTCTTGATGTTGTTGGCATCGAGGAAGTTTTTCAGCGCGGCTTCGTCGGCCGTGCCGATGTCGCCCTCGTTGGGTTTGCCATCGGAGAAGAAGTAACCGACGTTCTGCGCCCCGGTGAGTTTGCCCGAAGTGTTGAACGCGCTCTGCATCACCGCCACCGCGGCGTCGTAATTGGTGCCGCCGCCGGCGTTGAGCCCGGCGAGCAGGGTTTTCGCCGTGGCGACATCAACCCACACCGAGGTGCTATCGGTGGCGCCACTGCTGAAGGTGACGAGTTGCACTTTCACATCGCCAAGGTCGTCGTACTTTTCGAGCAAGGCGCTGATGGCCTGCTTGGCCAGGTCCAGCCGTGACAGGCCGGGAACGCCAGAAGCGTCGGCCATGCTCCCGGAAATGTCGAGTACGATGAGAATGTTGGAATCGATTTCCACCGCCGCCACCGAGCGATCCGACGCGACGGCTTTCGGCACGTCGTCGACGATGTTCACCACCAGTGTGCTGGTGGTGCTGTTGCCCAGCGCATCGGTGGCTTTGTAGGTGAAGCTTTCGCTCAGGGTGTTCGGCCCGTCGTTGGCGTTCGGCGTGGTTTTCGGCGCCGAGGTCAGCGTGTAGGTGTAGGTGCCGTCGGCGTTGAGCTGCAGCTGCCCGTAGCTGCCGGTGGCACTGCCGACCAGGGTATACGTGATCGCGCCTGTTCCGCCGGAAACTGCCCCCACCAGCGTGCCGGTCGCGGTTTCGCCACTGTTGGCAGGATCGCTACCGGTCACCGTGCCGGGCGCCAGATCCTGGCCATCCTTGGTCAGGTCGAGGGCTTTTTCATAGACCGTCACGTCAGCATCGCTGGCGGCGATCAGGCAACTGTCGTGCACGTCGATGGTGATGGTGGTGGTGCTTTCGTCGCCGTCGGCATCGCGTACGGTGTAGGTGAACACATCCACCGCGCCCGGGCCGTTCACCACGTTGGGATTGCTGTGATAGACGGCGTTGCCGTTGGCGTCCAGGGTCAGGTAGCCGTAGGTGCCGTTGATCTGCGAATTCAAACCGCCGATGGCAGCAGTGGAAGTATCACCGCCGGCCCGCACGCCAATCACTGCGCCGGTGATCGCCGGGCCGTCAGCGCCGCCCACATCATTACTGAAGACGTTGCCGCTGACGGTGTCGCCTTCCGCGACCGAAGCTGCATCCGGGTTGGCAGTCGGCAGATCGTCGACGATGTTGACGTTGATCTGGCCGCTGGCGCTGCTGCCGTCGTTGTCCGTAGCGACGACATCGAAATTCTCGGTGAGGCTGTTGGCGCCGTTGGCATTCGGATGCGTTTCGTTATCGACCAGGGTGTAGCTGTAACTCACGACGCCGGTGGCCGGGTTGTAACCGGTGACGGTGAAGGTGCTGCCCAGTGGCGAAACCACCGATTGCGGGAAGCCTGCGGCGACACCGTTGGTCACCACGGCAATGCCACCGACGGTCAGGGTTTGCAGGCCATCGAGGGCCGTTACCGTGAACGTGCCGCTCTGGGTCAGGGCGGGTGTATCGGGGCTGGTGCCGTCGCTGAGGTTTTTCTCGTAGACGGTGAGTTCGCCGCCCTTCACATCGAGGCCGTCAAGGCAGATCGGGTCGTCATTGTTGTGGATGTTCAGGACCAGATTCGCGGTGCTGGTGTCGCCGTCGGCATCGGTCAGGGTGTAGGTGAAGGTCTCATTGCCATTGCCCCCGCCGCCGAGGTTTTTGAAGTCCGCATCGTTGGTGTTCAACGTATAGGTGTAAGTGCCGTTGGCGTTGAGCACCAGCGTGCCGTAAGTCCCGGTGAAGGTGCCGGGGGTGATCGGTCCGGCATTCGGTCCGCTCGCCACCAAGTCGGCGCCTTGCACGTCGTTGGTCAATACATTGCCGGTGAGGCTCAGCTGGTTTTCAGAAGCTGAATTGGCGTTGCTGTCATTCAGTGCTTTCGGCACGTCGTCGACGACGCTGATCACAATCGTACTGGTGACGATGTTGCCCAGTGAATCAGTGGCCTGATAAGTGAAGGTTTCCGTCAGGGTGTTGGCACCGTCGTCGGCCTGCGGCGTGGTGCTCGCCGGCGAAGTCAGCGTGTAGGTGTAGGTGCCGTTAGGGTTGAGCTGAATCTGCCCATAGTTGCCGCTGGCGCTGCCGACCAGCGCATAGCTGATCGCACCGACCGCGCCGGTGACCGAACCGACCAGCGTGCCGGACGCGGTTTCGCCGCTGTTGCCGGGCTCGCTGCCGACCACACTGCCCGCCGCCAGATCCTGGCCGTCCTTGTTCAGATCGAGGGCTTTTTCATAGACGGTGACATCGCTGTCGCTGACGGCTTTCAGGCAGCTGTTATAAACATCGATGGTGATGGTAGTGGTGCTCTCATCACCGTCGGCATCGCGCACGGTGTAGGTAAACACGTCCACCGCGCCCGGGCCGTTCACGGTGTTGGGATTGCTGTGATAAACCGCATTGCCGTTGGCATCGAGGGTCAGGTAGCCGTAGGTGCCGTTGATCTGCGAATTGAGGCCGCCAATGGCCGAAGTGGACGTGTCGGCACCGGCGCGCACGCCGACGACCGCACCCGTAACCGCCGGGCCATCCGCGCCGCCAATATCGTTGTCCAGCACATTGCCGCTGACGGTGCCGCCCTCCTTCACTGACGCAGCGTCGGCGTACGCGCTCGGCAAGTCGTCGACGATGTTGACGTTGATCTGGCCGCTGGCCGTGCTGCCGTCGGTGTCCGTGGCAACGACGTTGAAGTTCTCGGTAATGCTGTTCGCACCGTTGGCGTTCGGATGGGCTTCGTTGTCGACCAGCGTGTAGCTGTAGCTGACCACGCCGGTGGCCGGGTTGTAGCCGGTGATGGTCAGCGTGCTGCCGAGCGGCGTGACGATCGACTGCGGGAAGCCAGCGGCGACCCCGCCGGTCACCACGTTGATGCCGCCCACGGTCAGGGTTTGCAGGCCATCCAGCGCGGTGACGGTGAACGTGCCGCTTTGGGTCAGGGCCGGTGTGTCGGGACTGGTTCCGTCGCTGAGGTTTTTCTCGTAAACGGTGAGTTCGCCACCGTTGACGTCGAGGCCATTGATGATCACTGGATCGTCATTGTTGTGAATCTGCAGAACGAGGTTGGCGGTGCTGGTATCGCCATCGGCATCGGTGATCGTGTAGGCGAAGGTTTCCGTGCCATTGCCGCCACCGGTCAGCGCTTTGAAATCCGCGTCGCTGGTGTTGAGCGTGTAGGTGTAGGTGCCGTCGGTGTTGAGCACCAAGGTGCCGTAAGTACCGGTGAAGGTGCCGGGCGTAACCGGGCCGGTCGGGACGCGATCGGCGCCTTGCACGTCGTTGGTCAGCACGTTGCCGGTCAGGGTCAGCTGGGTTTCCGAGGCGGTGCCGTTGTTGTCGTCGAACGCCTTGGGCACATCGTCGGTGATGTTGACGTCGAGGGTGCCGGTGGCGGTGGTGCCGTTGTCATCGACCACGGTGACCGCGAACTGCTCAGGCAGGTTATTCGTGCCGTTGGCGTTCGGGTGCGCTTCGTTGTCGACCAGGGTGTAGCTGTAACTGACCACGCCGGTGGCCGGGTTGAAACCGGTAATGGTCAGCGTGCTGCCCAGCGGCGTGGTGATCGATTGCGGGAAGCCTGCGGCCACGCCGTTGGTGACCACGGCGATGCCGCCGACAGTGAGCGTAGTGACGCCGTCGAGTGCGGTGATGGTAAAGGTGCCGCTTTGCGTCAACGCGCCGGCGTTCGGGGCGCTGCCGTCGCTGAGGTTGCTTTCGTTGACCGTCAGCTCACCGCCATTCACATCGAGGCCGTTGATGATCACTGGATCGTCATTGTTGTGAATCTGCAGAACGAGGTTGGCGGTGCTGGTATCGCCATCGGCATCGGTGATGGTGTAGGCAAAGGTTTCGGTGCCATTGCCGCCACCGGTCAGCGCTTTGAAATCCGCGTCGCTGGTGTTGAGCGTGTAGGTGTAGGTGCCGTCGGTGTTGAGCACCAAGGTGCCATAAGTACCGGTGAAGGTGCCGGGCGTAACCGGGCCGGTCGGTACGCGATCGGCGCCTTGCACGTCGTTGGTCAGCACGTTGCCGATCAGCGTCAACTGGGTTTCCGAGGCGGTGCCGTTGTTGTCGTCGAACGCCTTGGGCACGTCGTCGGTGATGTTGACGTCGAGGGTGCCGGTGGCGGTGGTGCCGTTGTCATCGACCACGGTGACCGCGAACTGCTCAGGCAGGTTATTCGTGCCGTTGGCGTTCGGGTGCGCTTCGTTGTCGACCAGGGTGTAGCTGTAGCTGACCACGCCGGTCGTAGCGTTGAAACCGGTAATGGTCAGCGTGCTGCCCAGCGGTGTGGTGATCGATTGCGGGAAGCCTGCGGCCACGCCGTTGGTGACCACGGCGATGCCGCCGACAGTGAGCGTAGTGACGCCGTCGAGTGCGGTGATGGTAAAGGTGCCGCTTTGCGTCAGTGCGCCGGCATTCGGGGCGCTGCCGTCGCTGAGGTTGCTTTCGTTGACCGTCAGTTCACCGCCGTTCACGTCGAGGCCGTTGATGATCACCGGATCGTCGTTGTTGTGAATCTGCAGAATGAGGTTGGCGGTGCTGGTATCGCCGTCGGCATCGGTGATCGTGTAGGCAAAGGTTTCCGTGCCATTGCCGCCACCGGTCAGCGCTTTGAAATCCGCGTCGCTGGTGTTGAGCGTGTAGGTGTAGGTGCCGTCGGTGTTGAGCACCAAGGTGCCATAAGTACCGGTGAAGGTGCCGGGCGTAACCGGGCCGGTCGGTACGCGATCGGCGCCTTGCACGTCGTTGGTCAGCACGTTGCCGATCAGCGTCAACTGGGTTTCCGAGGCGGTGCCGTTGTTGTCGTCGAACGCCTTGGGCACGTCGTCGGTGATGTTGACGTCGAGGGTGCCCGTGGCGGTGTCGCCATTGCTGTCGCCGGCGATCACGGTGAACTGTTCGCTGATGGTATTCACGCCGTCACCGGCCGAATGGGTTTCGTTGCCGGTGAGGGTGTAGCTGTAGCTGACAACGCCAGTTGCCGGGTTGTAACCGGTGATGGTCAGGGTGTTGCCCAGTTGCGAGGTGATCGACTGTGGAAAGCCGACCGCTACCCCGCCAACGATGATGTTGATGCCGCCAATGCTCAGGCTGGTCAGACCATCAGGCGCGGAAATGCTGAACGTGCCGCTCTGGGTCAGCGCGCCGTTGTTGCTGGCCGAGCCGTTGGGCAGATTGGCTTCGTTGACTGACAGTTCGCCGCCCTGCACGGCCAGGCCGGTCAGCGTTACCGGGTTGTTCACCGGTGGCGGTGGCGCAATGATCGGTGCGGGCGCGTCATCGCCATTGTCGATGTCCGCGTCGCGGCGATACTCGGGAAATTCAGGAATGCCGTTGAAACCGGCGGTGGGGAACCCGATGATCGGGTCGACCCGGCCGCCGACTTCGCTCAGCAGCACAAAACTGTGACCGCCGCCCAGTTCACCGGTATTGCCGGTCGGCGCGTTGGGGCCGGCAGCGGTGGCTTCGGCGCTCTGGCTGGGGTCGTCACCAGCGGCAATGGCTTTCTGGATCTGCTCGACGTCGGTCAGCTGCGCCTGGCTCGGGGTCTGCGCTTCGTCAACATTCACCGGCACCGCCTGATCGGCCAGCAGTTGCCCGGTCATGGTGATGCTGCTGCCGCGGCCGAGGGTCAATTGCTCGCCGTTTTGCAGTTTCACCGCCACCGCGCCTTCCGCGCCCGTGATCAATTGATCGCCAGCGTACAAACGATCGCCCTCGACCAAGGCACGTTTGCTGCCATCCGCTGCCTGCGCGAACACCTGACCAATGACTTTTGTGACCGTACCGATGAGCGTTGCCATGTGAAATCCTCCGCTGCCGACCACCGTCGGCACTGGTTCGCGAAGCAGCCCATGGCTCAATCGGGTTGTCGGGAGCGACGCTCGCACCCTCGACAGTTCGTTTCGCGGGTTCCTTGGTGGGAAAACTTCAGCGCATTCAAGCACTTCGGCACCCTGTTCAAGGCAACACACCCACTAGCGCTACGTAACGGTGGTGAATCACTTGAGTGACAAAAATCTGTCGCTCGCTCGCCGTTACGCGTCCCTCCCCTTCAGCAGTACTTCGCCGTGTAAAGCAAAGTGAATGGAACTTTCCTCAAGCCCTTTTGAGCTCCCTAAAGCGCATAAAACAAAGGCTTTCGAGCTGAACAATGTGCTGCTTTTGCAAAACCGCATAAGTTTTTTTTGGCATAAGCCTTATGAAAATTTTTTCTTAGCTACGCTTCAGGATGTTCTTAGCTCTGATGTTACAAGAGTGAAACGCTAACACCGTTAATTTACGTCAAATATTTGGCGACGGTAACACAACATTTAGACCCAGGGAGATGCACCCATGCGCGTTCTAACCCCCCTCTGCAGCGCGGTTTTGCTGGCCATGGCTTGCACTTCTCAAGCCCACGCCATGAATCTGACTGAAGCCATTCAAAGCACGATTGCCACTCACCCGGAACTGGCTTCACGCGTGGATGCGCGCCTGTCGGCGGATGAACAAGTCAAAGTGGCCAAGGGCGGTTTCTATCCGTCCGTGGACCTGAATGCCGCCTACGGTCGCGGCTACAGCGACAACACCAACACCCGGGCCTTCGGCAACCACAACACCGAAATCCTCAACTACACCCAGTCCGAACTGCGTTTGCGGCAGATGATCTTTGACGGCTTCAACACCGCCAACGAGGTCGAACGCACCAAAGGCGTGTCGAACTCGCGCGCCTATTACGCGCAAGGCACCGCGCAGGATCTGGCCCTGCGCACCATCGAGGTCTATCTGGAAGTGCTCAAGCGTCGCGAACTGGTGACGCTGGCGAAAAACAATCTGCAGGCGCACTTGCGCGTCAACGACCAGATCGGCCTGCGCACCGAGCGTGGCGTCGGCAGCACGGCCGACTCCGATCAATCGGTAGCGCGTAAAGCGCTGGCGCAGAACAACCTCGATACCGCCGAAGTCGATCTGGCTGACGCCGAATCGAACTTCTACAGCGTGGTCGGGCGTATGCCCGATGAGCTGGAAACGCCGGCCTCGACCCGCGGCGAACTGCCGACCGAATTGCGCGAAGCCCAGCAGAGCATGGTCGACAACAACCCGTACCTGAAATCGGCCCAGGCTGACGTGCAGTCTGCCGAAAGCCAATACGAAGTAGCGAAGTCGCCGTTCTACCCACGCTTCGACGCCGAAGCCGCGGTGGGCGCGAACAACAACGTGCAGGGCGACGAAGGCCACGACAACGAATGGCGCGTCGGTGTGGTGATGAACTACAACCTGTTCCGCGGCGGTAGCGACAAGGCGCGCCTGGCGGCCAACGCCCACGACATCAACCAGGCGATGGACATCCGCAACAACGCCCTGCGCCAGCTCAACGAGAACATTCGTCTGGCCTGGAACGCCATGGAGAACGCGAAGAAACAAACCCCGACCGCGCGCGAATACGCCGAAACCACCAAACGCGTCCGCGCCGCCTACCAAGACCAGTTCGGCCTCGGCCAACGCACCCTGCTCGACCTGCTCGACAGCGAAAACGAGCTGTACAACGCCAACCGCCGCTACACCGAAATCCGCTACACCGAGGAATACTCGATGTACCGCGTGCTGGCGAACATGGGTCAGTTGCTGAGCAAGCAACGGGTGGTGTTGCCGGCCGACGCGATCGCCGCAACCGAGGTGAAAAACCAGGCGCGCTTGCCTGAGTTGAAATAACCCACACAGGCGCCTTCACCTCTGATCGTTCCCACGCTCTGCGTGGGAATGCAGCCCGTGACGCTCTGCGTCACTGGGACGCGGAGCGTCCCTTGAGGCATTCCCACGCAGAGCGTGGGAACGATCAGACGATCGAGTGGCTGCTCTGAATACCTGAGCCTGTTCAACAGAGGCAATCAATATGACCCGCATGGAAACCGGCGTCGCCGGCATCGATCCGCGCGCGAGCTTCGATGATCCGTTACTCGACGGTCTGCTGATCCTCTGCAAACTGCACGGTGCAACAGTCAGCCGCGCCAGCCTGAGCGCCGGGCTGCCGCTGGACAAACAACGTCTGAGCCTGGATCTGCTGCCCCGCGCCGCTGCCCGCGCCGGATTGCAGGCGCGGCTGCTGCGCCGTGACCTGAAAGACATCTCGCCGCTCAATCTGCCGATCCTGCTGCTGCTCAACGACGGCCGCACGGCGGTGCTACGGCGCTTCGGCGACGACGGCAAAGCCTTGCTCCTGCCCAGTGAAGCCGACGGTGGCGAGCAATGGGTCAGTCGCGAAGAGCTCGTCGAACATTACAGCGGCCAGGCCTTGTTCGCCCGTCCGCGCCACGAACTCGAAGACCTGCGCGCGCCGCTGGTGCCCCGGGTGCGGGCGTGGTTTCGCGACACCTTGAAGCTGTCGAAATGGCTGTACAGCGACGCGATTCTCGCCAGTTTCCTGATCAACCTGCTGGGCCTGATGGTGCCGCTGTTCGTCATGCAGACCTACGATCGCGTGGTGCCGAATCAGGCCACCTCGACCTTATGGGTGCTGTCGATCGGCCTGTTGATCGGCACCGGATTCGAGCTGGTGTTGCGCGTGGTGCGCGCGCACTTGCTCGACACCGCCGGCAAGAAAACCGACGTGATCCTCTCTGCAACCTTGTTCGAACGCATCACCGGCATGTCGATGAAAGCGCGGCCGGCGACCATCGGCGGGTTCGCGCAGAGCATCCATGATTTTCAGGGCCTGCGCGAATTCCTTACCGCCGTGACCCTGACCAGCCTGATCGACCTGCCATTCGTGGTGTTGATGCTGGCGGTGATCGGCCTGCTCGGTGGCTGGCTGGTGGTGATTCCGCTGCTGGCGTTTCCGCTCACAATCATTTTCGCCATGGTGATTCAGGTCAAACTGCGCGACACCGTGCAAAAAAGCCTGAGCCTTGGCGCTGAACGCCAGGCCCTGCTGATCGAAACCCTCGGCGGCCTGGAAACCCTCAAGGCCTGCAGCGCCGAAAGCGAGCGCCAGCACAAATGGGAAAGCACCCACGGCGCCCTCACCCGCCTCGACAGCCATGCGCGCAATCTTTCGGCGCTGGCGACCAACGGCACCTTGTTCATTCAGCAGTTTTCCGGGATGGCGACGATTGTCGCCGGGGTCTACGGCATCATTGCCGGTAACCTCAGCGTCGGAGCGCTGGTCGCCACCTACATGCTCGGCAGCCGGGTGCTCGCGCCGCTGGGGCAGATCGCCGGGCTGATCACCCGCTATCAGCAAGCGCAACTGACCATGAAAAGCACCGATGCGCTGATGGCCCTGCCGCAGGAACGCGACGGCAAGCAACGGCCGCTGGAACGCACGCAACTGCAAGGCGCGCTGGACGTCAGCGGCGTGACGTTCCATTACAACGGCCAGAATGCGCCGGCGCTGAGCAACGTCAGTTTCAGTCTGAAGACCGGGGAACGGGTTGGCATCATCGGCCGCAGCGGCTCGGGCAAAAGCACCCTGGCGCGGCTGGTGATGGGCTTCTACGAACCCGAAGAAGGTCAACTGCTACTCGACGGCCTCGACCTGCGCCAGCTCGATGTGGCCGACCTGCGCCAACAGATCGGCTACGTCGCCCACGACTTGCCGCTGCTGGCCGGCAGCCTGCGCGACAACCTCACCCTCGGCGCCCGCTACATCAGCGATGCGCGCATGCTCGAAGTGGCCGAGCTGACCGGCGTCACCGAACTGGCCCGCCAGCACCCGCAAGGCTTCGACCGGCCGGTGGGCGAGCGCGGGCAATTGCTCTCCGGTGGGCAGCGTCAGGCCGTGCTGCTGGCACGCTCGTTATTGCTCGACCCGCCGATCATGCTGCTCGACGAACCCACCAGCGCCATGGACAACAGCAGCGAAGACCAGCTGCGGCTGAAGCTGCATCAATGGGTGCAGGGCAAAACCCTGCTGCTGGTCACCCACCGTACCTCGATGTTGAGCCTGGTCGATCGCTTGCTGGTGCTGGACAACGGCCGGGTCGTCGCCGACGGTCCGAAAGAAGCGGTCATCGATGCACTGCGCAAGGGCCGTGTCGGCTCGGCGGCGGTCTAGGAGTTGCCCATGTCTGCTTCCACCGATAGCAAGGATCGCGGCTACTTCGACAGCTTTGGCAAAAGCGCCGAGGCCGACTTCATGCCGGAAACCGCCGGCGCCTCGTTGCAGGACTCGCCGCGCAAATCGCGAATCACCGTGTGGCTGGCGGCGGCGCTGCTGATCAGCGCGGTGGTCTGGGCGAAGTTTGCCGTGCTCGAAGAAGTCACCATGGGCGAAGGCAAGGCGATTCCGTCGAGCAAGGTCCAGGTGATTCAGAACCTTGAAGGCGGCATCGTCACCGAGATCTTCGTTCGCGAAGGCCAGATGGTCAGCAAGGGCGATACCCTGCTGCGCCTGGATGACACGCGTTTTCGCTCGAACAAGGGCGAAAGCGAAGCCGACCGCTACGCGCTGACCGCGCAAGTCGAACGCCTGTCCGCCGAAGCCGAGGGCCGGCCGTTCAAGCTCTCCGCCGAGGTGATTGCCAAGGCTCCGCAAGTCGCCGAAGACGAGCGCTCGCTGTACGAACAGCGCCAGCGCCGCCTCGCCAGCGAGCAGCGCACCTTGAGCGAACAGCTGCGGCAGAAAACCCAGGAGCTGGCGGAGTTTCGTTCCAAGCAGGGCCAGTTCAGTTCCAGCCTGGCCTTGCTGCAGCAAGAAATGAACATGTCCGAACCGCTGGTGAAAACCGGCGCCGTGTCACCGGTGGAAATCCTCCGCCTCAGGCGTAGCGCGGTGGAAATCCGTGGTTCGCTGAACGCCACAACGCTGGCGATTCCCCGCGCCGAATCGGCGATTGCCGAGATCCGCAGCAAGATCGACGAATCGGAGCAGACCTTCCGCTCCGAGGCCGCCAAAGAGCTCAACGAAAAACGCACTGACCTGTCGAAAATCACCGCGACCAGCATCGCCATCGACGACCGCGTCACCCGCACCACGGTGACCTCGCCGGTGCGCGGGGTGATCAAGCAGATGAAGGTCAACACCATCGGCGGCGTGGTCCAGCCGGGCAGCGACATGGTCGAAATCGTGCCGCTGGAAGACAACCTGCTGATCGAAGCCAAGGTGCGTCCGCAGGATGTTGCGTTCCTGCACCCGGGCCAGAAAGCCATGGTCAAGTTCAGTGCCTACGACTACACGATTTACGGCGGGCTGAGCGCCAAACTCGAGTTGATCGGCGCCGATACCATTACCGATGACAAGGGCAACAGCTTCTATCTGATTCAGGTGCGCACCGATAAGAACCATCTGGGAGGGGACGTCAAACCGCTGCTGATCATTCCGGGGATGGTGGCGACGGTGGACATCATTACCGGCGAAAAAAGCGTGCTGGATTACCTGCTCAAACCGGTGCTGAAAGCGCGGACCGAGGCGATGCGCGAGCGCTAGAGATATCCGAATTTGTGGTGAATTGACTGGCCCCATCGCTGGCAAGCCAGCTCCCACAGGTTCCGTGGTGCTCACAAGTTTTGTGGTCGACACGGACACTGTGGGAGCTGGCTTGCCAGCGATGGGGCCAGCAAGAACACCGACTATTTTTGCTGATCGTTCCCACGCTCCGCGTGGGAATGCCGCCCCGGACGCTCCGCGTCCCTTTGTAACGGTGACGCAGAGCGACACTGGATGCATTCCCACGCAGAGCGTGGGAACGATCAGCGGTTGTGATTACGCTGGAAGACCTCCTCCCCCATCGCCGCAATCTGCCCTTCGATCAACGCTTCGAACGGCTTGAGCAACGGCTCGAATGTCGCCGGCGCTTCAAGCGTTTGAAGCGCCTGCACAATGGCCTCGATAGTCGACAACGCCCCAGGCCCCGGTGCCTTGCGCAAGCGATAACGCGACACGCCGCCGTCAGCCAAAGTCACCCGTGGCAACGCGGCCAGCAACGGATTGAGGTGCAACATCTTGCGCGCCTTGCGCCAGGTACCATCGGGCACAACCAGCAACAACGGTTCGTCGGTCGGCGCATAAGCCTGCAGCGGCTGCGCATCCTCAGCCGGAAACAACAGCCGCGCCTGATAGCCCGGGCGGTTCAACAGCGTCGGCAAATCGTCGAACACTTCACCCACGATCAATTCGGCATTGCTCAGGCCCAGCGCCGCCAGCCGCGCGGTATTCAGCGCATGGTTGACCTCGCTCGGATGCTGCAACAGCAACACCCGCGTGCGGCTGTCGAGGTGTGGGATCAGCGGGCACAGACAGTGGGTTAGAGGGCGCAGGCAGCGCGGGCATTGAGGTCGGGACATGAAGGATTACGCCTGATTCAACTGGGCTTTGAGCAAATCGCGAAAGGTCTGGATCAGCGGCTCGCGACTGCGGCCGCGGCGCATGATCATCGAAAACGGCGCCTGATAACCGAAGGTGGCCGGCAGCAACACGCGCAAGTCGCCCTTGTCGGCCCAGGCCTGGGCGTAGTGCTCCGGCAAGTAACCGATGTAGGCGCCGGAGAGCACCAGAATCAGCTGCGCTTCCATGCTTTCCACGGTGGCGGCGCTGTGTTTGAAACCGTGCCGCGCCAGTTCCGCCTGACTCCAGTAACCACGCCCGACCATGCGCTGCTGAGTGATGACCTGTTCGGGAATGCGCCGCTCGTTGAACAGCGGGTGGCGACTGCTGCAATACAACCAGTGCTGCTCACGATACAGCGGCATGTAGACCAGCCCGCTCATGCGCGTGGAAAACGCGCCGATGGCCAGGTCGAGGCGGTTGTCCTGCACGCCGAGTTGCAGTTCATAAGGGCTCATCACCGACAAGTGCAAATGCACCGCCGGGTGCTCTTGACTGTAGGCGCCGATGGCTTCGGCAAAGGGCAAGGCCTTGTCGCTGACGGTAGAGTCGATCACCCCGAGGTTGAGGGTGCCGCGCAGTTCACCTTTGAGCGCGGCGGCGTATTGCTCGAAGCCCTCGAGTTCACCGAGCAGGCGCAGGGTTTCCTGATGGAACAGCTCGCCCTTGCTGGTCAGGCTGAACCCGCCGCGCCCGCGATGGCACAGCACCAGGCCGAGCGCCGCTTCAAGCTGGCTCATGTAGGTGCTGATCGCCGAGGTCGACAGGTTGAGTTCCTGCTGCGCATTGGCAAAACCCTGATGACGCACGACGCTGACGAAGATGCGCAACAGTTTCAGGTCGGGTAAAGCGTTGGCCATTTCTGCTCCCAAGGATCGTTCCCAAGCTCTGCGTGGGAACGCAGCCTGTGACGCTCTGCGTCACCTGCGAGTACGGCTGGACGCGGAGCGTCCGTGGATGCATTCCCACGCGGAGCATGGGAACGAGCGCGGGTGGAAGTCTGGCATTAGTTTAGAAAAACCTGAACTAAGTTTTTGCCCGTAGCGATTCTTCCCCGCCACTGCATTTCGCATCATCGCCCCCACAGCGGCGTCCGAACCCGTATTCATCGGCGCGCCGACATAAATAAAACAAAGACGATGAGGCCCTACCCGTGGACAAGATTCTTCACCAACCACTGGGCGGCAACGAAATGCCGCGCTTCGGCGGCATCGCCACCATGCTCCGACTCCCCCATGTACCGACCGCTGCCGGTCTCGACGCTGCCTTCGTTGGCGTGCCGCTGGACATCGGCACTTCGCTGCGCCCCGGCACTCGCTTCGGGCCGCGCGACATCCGCACCGAATCGGTGATGATCCGCCCGTACAACATGGCCACCGGCGCCGCGCCGTTCGATTCGCTGTCGGTTGCCGACATCGGTGACGTGGCGATCAACACCTTCAACCTGCTCGACGCCGTGCGCATCATCGAAGAAGCCTACGACAACATCCTCGAGCACAACGTCATCCCGATGACCCTGGGTGGCGACCACACCATCACCCTGCCGATCCTGCGTGCGATTCACAAGAAGCACGGCAAGGTCGGCCTCGTGCATATCGATGCCCACGCCGATGTCAACGATCACATGTTCGGCGAGAAGATCGCCCACGGCACCACCTTCCGCCGCGCCGTTGAAGAAGGCCTGCTGGACTGCGACCGCGTCGTGCAGATCGGTTTGCGCGCGCAGGGTTACACCGCTGATGACTTCAACTGGAGCCGCGATCAGGGTTTCCGCGTGGTGCAGGCTGAAGAGTGCTGGCACAAGTCGCTGGCGCCGTTGATGGCCGAAGTGCGCGAGAAAGTCGGCGGTGGTCCGGTGTACCTGAGCTTCGATATCGATGGCATCGACCCGGCCTGGGCGCCTGGCACCGGCACCCCGGAAATCGGCGGTCTGACGACCATTCAGGCAATTGAAATCGTCCGTGGCTGCCAGGGCCTCGACCTGATCGGTTGCGATCTGGTAGAAGTCTCGCCCGCTTATGACACCACCGGCAATACCTCGCTGCTGGCCGCCAACCTGCTGTACGAAATGCTCTGCGTACTGCCTGGCGTGGTCCATCGCTGAGGGTAGGGTCATGAACGAATGCGATCAGGTTCTGCACGCGGCCGCCGAATTGGTCGCCGCGTTTGCCCGCAATGACCGCGAAGCCTACTTCGGTGCGTTCAGCGCCGATGCGAGTTTCGTTTTTTACACCCTCGAACAGCCACTGCTGTCGCGCGATGCTTATCAGGCGTTGTGGGACCGCTGGCGCAGCGAGGATGGCTTCGGGGTGCTGTCGTGCACCTCGAGCAACGCCTTCGTCAGCCTGCAGGGTGACGTGGCGATTTTCATTCATGACGTGGCCACCGAGCTGCGCATGCAAGGGGAGCAACACTTCAGCCAGGAGCGCGAGACGATTGTTTTCCGCAAACAAGCGTCGAGCCTAGAACAACAAGGCCTATGGCTGGCCTGTCACGAACATTTGTCCGCAATGCCGGAAGGGCTGCCATCCCCTTAGCCAATGGTGACGCTCACGCACGATGAGCGCGCCTGATGATCGGAGCAGATCATGAATAACAACAACAACGAAAAAAGCCTTAGCAGCATCGAAACCAACGGGGTCGAACAGATCCCGGACAACGAACGCACCGCCCGACCCAGCGACCTGTTTCGCTTGATCTTCGGCGGCGCCAATACTTTTGCCACCGCAGTGCTGGGCAGTTTTCCGGTGCTGTTCGGTCTGTCGTTTCAGGCCGGTGTCTGGGCGATTGTCCTGGGGGTGGTGGTCGGCGCGCTGATTCTGGCGCCGATGGGCCTGTTCGGCCCGCTCAACGGCACCAACAACGCCGTGTCTTCCGGTGCGCACTTCGGTGTGCACGGGCGGATCGTCGGTTCCTTTCTGTCATTGCTGACCGCAATCGCGTTCTTCTCACTGTCGGTGTGGAGTTCGGGTGACGCGCTGGTCGGCGGCGCCAAACGCTTGCTCGATCTGCCGGAAACCGACCTGACCCTGGGCCTCGCCTATGGTCTGTTCGCGCTGCTGGTGCTGACCGTGTGCATCTACGGCTTCCGCTTTATGTTGTGGGTCAACCGCATCGCGGTGTGGGCCGCGAGCCTGTTGTTCCTGCTCGGCATCTTTGCCTTTGCGCCGGCCTTCGACAGCCAGTACGCCGGCAGCGTCGCGCTCGGCCAGGCCGGTTTCTGGGCGGCGTTCATTGGCGCGGCGCTGGTGGCGATGAGCAATCCGATTTCCTTCGGTGCGTTTCTCGGCGACTGGTCGCGCTACATCCCGCGGGCGACGCCGAAAGGCCAGATCATGCTGGCGGTGATCGCGGCGCAACTCGCGACGTTGATTCCGTTCCTGTTCGGCCTCGCCACCGCGACCATCGTGGCGATCAAGGCACCCGACTACATCGCTGCGAACAACTATGTCGGCGGTCTGCTGGCGGTGTCGCCGAGCTGGTTCTTTCTGCCGGTATGCCTGATCGCGGTGATCGGCGGCATGTCCACCGGCACCACCTCGCTGTATGGCACCGGACTGGACATGTCCAGCGTGTTCCCGCGCGTATTGTCGCGGGTCAAGGCGACGCTGCTGATTGGCGTGCTGTCGATTGCCTTCATCTTCATCGGCCGTTTTGCCGCCAATCTGGTGCAGAGCGTGTCGACCTTCGCCGTGCTGATCATCACCTGCACCACGCCATGGATGGTGATCATGATCATCGGCCTGGTGGTGCGTCGCGGCTTCTACTGCCCGGATGACCTGCAGGTGTTCACCCGTGGCGAACAGGGCGGGCGCTACTGGTTCAGCCACGGCTGGAACTGGCGCGGTCTGGGCGCATGGATTCCGAGCGCGGCGGTTGGCCTGTGCTTCGTCAATCTGCCGGGGCAGTTCGTCGGCCCGCTCGGTGAACTGGCCGGCGGCATCGACATCAGCCTGCCGGTGACCCTGGGCCTGGCGTCGGTGGTGTATCTGACGCTGCTACGCCTGTTCCCCGAACCTCGGGAGGTGTTTGGGCCAACGGATGTGCGCAGTCAAAGCAACGATGCCCCGGCTAAACCCGCCATGCGCCAGGCCGCCTGAATAAACGCAAAACCTGTGGGAGCGAGCCTGCTCGCGAAAGCAATCTGTCAGTCACATCTTTATTGAATGTGCGTGCGACTTCGCGAGCAGGCTCGCTCCCACAGGAAGCCCTGCTGACCCCAATTGATTCACCATAAAAAAGACAATCGGAGACTCGCCATCATGGCTTTGGATTTATTCGTCGTACTCCTCTACGCCGCCGCGATGCTGATACTCGGCTACTACGGCATGCGCAAGGCCAAGACCCACGAGGATTACCTGGTCGCCGGGCGTAACCTGGGGCCGTCGCTGTACATGGGCACCATGGCCGCGACCGTGCTGGGTGGCGCGTCCACCGTCGGCACCGTGCGGCTGGGTTACGTGCATGGCATTTCCGGGTTCTGGCTGTGCGCAGCATTGGGTTGCGGGATCGTCGCGCTGAACCTGTTCCTCGCCAAACCACTGCTCAAGCTCAAGGTGTTCACCGTCACTCAGGTGCTGGAAAAGCGCTACAACCCGATGGCCCGCACCGCCAGCGCAACCATCATGCTCGCTTACGCGCTGATGATCGGCGTGACCTCGATTCTGGCGATCGGCACCGTGTTGCAAGTGTTGTTCGGCCTGCCGTTCTGGATATCGGTGTTGCTGGGCGGCGGGATCGTGGTGATCTACTCGACGATTGGCGGCATGTGGTCGCTGACCCTGACCGACATCGTTCAGTTCGGCATCCAGACCGTCGGCCTGATGTTCCTGCTGCTGCCGATCTGCCTGTACCGCGTCGGTGGCTGGGATCAACTGGTCGCGCAACTACCAGCGGCCAGCTTCAACTTCACCAGCATCGGCTGGGACACGATCATCACCTACTTCATGATCTACTTCTTCGGCATCCTCATCGGTCAGGACATCTGGCAGCGGGTGTTCACTGCCAAAAGCGAGAAGGTCGCCAGGTACGCCGGCACCTCGGCCGGGATCTACTGCATCGTCTACGGCCTGGTCTGCGCGCTGATCGGCATGGCCGCGCATGTGCTGATTCCCGATCTGGACAACGTCAACAACGCCTTCGCCGCCATCGTCAAAGTCTCGCTGCCGGACGGCATTCGTGGTCTTGTGATCGCTGCTGCACTGGCGGCAATGATGTCCACCGCCAGCGCCGGTTTGCTCGCCGCCTCCACCACGTTGACTGAAGACCTGCTGCCGAAACTGCGTGGCGGCAAACAGTCGAACGTCGCCGTCAGCCGCCTGTTCACCTTGTTGACCGGGGTGGCGGTGCTGGGCATCGCTCTGGTAGTCAACGACGTGATCAGTGCCTTGACTCTGGCTTACAACCTGCTGGTCGGCGGCATGCTGATTCCGCTGATGGGCGCGATTTTCTGGAAACGCGCGACCACCGCCGGGGCGATCAGCGCCATGACGCTGGGCTTCATTACTGCGCTGGTGTTCATGGTCAAGGACGGTATGGACGCGAACACGCCGATCTATTACAGCCTCGGCGTCAGCCTGGTGAGCTTCGTGCTGGTCAGCCTGTTTTCGCCGCGTCCGGCGGCTGTGGCGCCTGCGATCTGAGCGTGATGTAACGATTTGATGTTTTCTTCGACGGGTGTGGCGTCGGTTGCCACCCCCGTTTTTTTACGTCTGCAGAAAGCAAAAAATCGCAGCCTCCGGTCGCGCCTGCCGGTTATTGGCAGGTGCGGCCGAAGACTGCGATTTCTCTGAATCTGGAACCCTGAGGGCGTTAACGCCGACGTGGCTGGCGGCGGCGCTGCTCGTCATCGGTGCGAATCGGCACAGGTTGCATTGGCGGTTCGATCAACCCGAGCGCAACACCCAAATCGTGCAGCCAGTTTTGAATTTTCTCTTTCATCGTTGTGCCCCCTTCAGGGTGGTGCTGAGCGGCCGGAATTCTGAGGTCGCTTCGCACTGATAATAGTCCGAAGTCCTACGCAATGCTCGGGCAAATCCGCAATGATCTGTTACTGAATTGATCAGAATCTGTTGCTATTGGTTCAGGCTGTTTCGCGCGTTTGCGCCACAGCCGCGGGATAGACCGCTTGCTGCACGTCGATCCAGGCATTCAGATTGGCTCCGACCATGCCTTTACGCCACATGAGCCACGTTGTCGCACCCACGAATGGCTCGGCCAGCGGATGCACGGCCACGCGCTCGCGCCCCGGTAGACTGGCGAGCATCGACTCGGCCATCAGCGCGACGCCGCTGCCGGCAATCACACAGGCGAGCATGCCCTGATACGACTCGATCTCCATTGGCCGACCCATCGCGGCGTGGTAATGGGCGAACCAGGCTTCCAGGCGCATGCGGTACGAGCAGCCCTGGCGAAAGGTGAACACCGCACGCCCGGCGACATCCAGGGCGGTGCGCACCGGCGGATGTTCGGGTTCGGTAATCAACACCAGACGCTCGTCGCACAACGGCACGCCGTCGAGCCCGGCCAGCTCGAGCGGGCCGTCGACCAGTGCAGCGTCGAGGCGCCCGGTGAGCAAACCTTCCAGCAACTCGCCGCTCGGCGCCGCCTGCACTTGCAGATTCACCGCCGGATATTGCTGGTGATAGCGCGCCAGCAATTCCGGCAGATGAATCGCCGCCGTGCTGTACATCGTACCGAGCACAAAATCCCCGGCCGGTTGCCTGCCCATCACCGCCGCGCTGGCCTGATCGCGCAACGCGAAAGGCTTGCCGGTGTAGTCCAGCAGGACTTTTCCCGCAGGCGACAACTGCAAACGCTGACGCTCACGCACGAACAATTCGACGCCCAATTGCTCTTCGAGCTGTTTAAGCCGGGTCGACAGGTTCGACGGCACCCGATGCAAGCGCTCGGCGGCGCGGGTGATCGAACCTTCCTCGGCGACGGCCTGAAAGATCCGCAGTTGACTGAATTCCACAGCCCTTCTCCAGAACAGAACAAGTTACTCACTATTATTCAATTTTAAAGAAAGTCAATCAGTCCTAGCCTGACGGTCATTGCTCTCTCGACGGAAGCCCGACCATGTCGCCTCTGATTCGCTTATCCGCCTGCTTCGTTGCCCTGATGATGGCCATGGGCATCGGTCGATTTGCCCTCACCCCGCAAATGCCACACCTGCTCAGCGAAGACCAGATCGACCTGACGGGCGCCGGCCTGATCGCTGCGGCCAATTACCTGGGTTATCTGCTCGGCGCGGTGGATGCGATGTTCGCGCACCGCCCGTCGCAAGTGCAGCGGCGCCTGCACGGTGGCTTGTGGCTGTGCGTGGTGCTGACGCTGGCGTCGTTCTGGGCGGACGGCTTCTGGTCGCACTTGCTGTTGCGCTTCGGCACCGGGGTGGCGAGCGCCTGGGTGCTGGTGATGATCACCGCGTTGAGTCAGCCGTTGGCTGCAGCGGCGGGTCGACCACGGCTGGGTGCGCTGGTATTTGCCGGACCGGGGCTGGGGATTTTTCTGACCGGCTTACTGGCCTTGGTCTCGCATGGATTGCAGCAGACGTCGGCGACGTTGTGGCTGATTTATGCCGGCGCCGCGCTGGTCATGATGTTGAGCGTCTGGCGCCTGTTGCCCACGCCAGTCACCACGGTTGCAGTGGCTGCGCCTGCGTCGAGCCCGGCGAATCGCGGCATCGGACGTCTGGCGCTGGTTTATGCGCTGTACGGGATTGGCTACATCATCCCGGCGACGTTCCTCTCACAGATGGCCAACGCACAATTCAACGGGCAATGGCAGGCCGATCTGTTCTGGCCGTGCTTCGGTCTGGCGGCAGCGCTGGGGGTGTTGCTGGTCAGCCTGCGTCGTCACGATCCGCAGACCACGCGGCACTGGTTGATGGCGACGTTGTGGCTGCAAGCGGGCGGAGTGTTCGCTTGCCTGTTGGGCAGCGGCGTCGGTCTCGGCCTGGGCGTGATCCTGTGCGGCACGCCGTTTCTGGCGTGCATGCAACTGGTGATGCAGCGCTCAAGGGAATTGGCGCCTCACGCCACTCAGCGCAACGCCGGTTTGCTCACTGCCTGTTTCGCCGTCGGCCAGCTCAGCGGCCCGTTGTTGGCGGCGCTGAGCAGCCATTTCAGCGGTGGTCTGCAACCGGCGCTGGTGATCGCCGGCTGCGGCTTGCTGATCGCTGGCGGCCTGGCGATGCAGGTGTCTAGCGTTGGCCCAGCGCGCTGCGCAAACGCCGACGCAGCCACTGCTCGGCGCTGACGAAGGTGATGCCGAGCAATACCAGCACGGCGCCGATGATGAAATTCAGCGTCAGTTGTTCGCCCAACAGCAACACGCCAAAGGTCACCCCGAACAACGGCGTCATGAACGAAAACACCGCCAGGTTCGCCGCCAGATAGCGACGCAGCAGCCAGAACCACACCAGATAACTGAAGAACGATACGATCAATCCCTGAAACAGCACACTGGCGATTGCTACGGTGGTCAGGCTGACGTGGGTGATCTGGCCGCTGAACAGCGCAATCAGCAACAGACCCAGGAAGCCGACAATCAACTGATAAAAGAGCGTCAGCGTCACCGGCGCTTCCGACAGCCGCGAAGCGCGCACCACCACCGTGGTCGCGCCCCAGCAGGCCCCGGCCAGCACGCCAAACGCATCGCCAAGCAGCATGCGCTGATCGAGGTTGTCCCACGACACGCCGCCGGCGAAGGCAATCGCGATGCCGATAAAAGCGAGCAGAATCCCCAGCCATTGCAGAGGTCGCAGGCGCTCACTGGCCAACAGAAAGTGCACACCGAGCGCGGTGAAAATCGGCGCGGTATAGAGGAACACCGACATGTGTGCGGCGGTGGTCAACTGCAGACCTTCGGCGATAAACAGAAACTCGAGACCGAACAGCGCACCGGCCAGCAAGCCGCCGCGCCAGGTGCTACCGACCTGACCCCACCCACCCTTCCAGCAGATCAGCAAGCCAACCAGCAACGCGGAAATCCCCGAACGCGCCGCCGCCTGCATCACCGGGGCGATATCCGCCGCCGCCCACTTGATCAGCACTTGCTGTACACCCCAGATCAGGCACAGGCCGATCATCACTTGCAGGGCAAAGCTGTCGGCATTGCGCCGCTCGACACTCACCGCAACACCTCGAACACACACAACATGGGCAGGCCATCCAATGGTCAGAAAAAGAATCGGGGATTATTGATCAGGCGCGCGGAAAAAGGCGCCTGGAAAAGACATTAAGTGTTTCTGTGGCGTCAGCGGTGAATGGTTGTCGGCTGCTCTCGAAGAAGCCAGGCCAGACAACGAAATTCAATGATTTGCCCGTACAAGCCGGTTCACCGCTAAAAACCCCACCGCACACGCCACCGCCGTGGCAAACGTCCCCCACGCCCAGTCCATCAGACTCACCTGCACCGACCAGCCGCGCAACGTCGCCCAGTTGGTCAGATCGTACGTGCCATACGCCACCAGCCCGAGCAATGCGCCCATTTTCGCCGCGCGTTGCCAGGTCAGGGCTGGCACCACCACAAACACCACGCAACCAATAACGTACAGGCAATAAAAAACCGCTGCGGGGACCAGCAGCGGTTTATCGAGCATCAGCGGACCGAGCAGTTCACGGTAGGTCGGTGCCATCAACAGACCGAGCCAGACGCCGTCGAGCAACAGAAACGTCAGCAGCGTGGCGACGTAAGCGATCAGCGTCTTTTTCATCGAACCGTTCCCTGTGTGCCCATGGAGCATGGGCCATTCAGGGCTCAGGTTAGTTCAATGCGATCGGCGTGAATGACAATCTTGCCTTCCTTGTACAGCGAACCAATGGCCTTCTTGAAATTGCCCTTGCTCACGCCAAACAGGCTGCTGATCAGCGCCGGGTCGCTCTTGTCGCTGACCGCCAGCGTGCCACTGTTGTCGCGCAATTTGGCGAGAATCTTCGAACTCAGGCTGCTGGCCGCTTCCTGACCCACCGGTTGCAGGCTCAGGGCAATCTTGCCGTCGGCACGCACTTCCTTGATGTAGCCCTTTTCGAGCATGCCGGCGCGCATGAACTTGAAGATCTCGTTCTTGTGAATCAGACCCCAGTGCTTGTTGTTGATGATCGCCTTGAAACCCATGTCGGTGGCTTCAGCAACCAGCAGGTCGACTTCCTGGCCCGGGCTGTAGTTGGCCGGGGTCTTGTCGAGGTAGCGATCCAGGCGCGCCGTGGCAGTGATGCGGCGGGTGTGTTTGTCGAGATAGACGTGCACCACGCAGTATTCGCCAGCGGTCATCTGGCGTTTTTCTTCGGAGTACGGCAGCAGCAGATCCTTGGGCAGACCCCAGTCGAGGAACACACCGATGCTGTTGACCTCAACGACTTTCAGGCTGGCAAACTCGCTGACCTGGACTTTCGGTTTTTCTGTGGTCGCGAGCAGTTTGTCTTCGCTGTCCAGATAAACAAAAACATTGAGCCAGTCTTCATCTTCGCTGGGAATATCTTTGGGGATATAACGGTTGGGCAAAAGAATTTCGCCGTCGGCACCGCCATCCAGATATAAACCGAAGTTAGTGTGTTTAACCACTTGCAAACTGTTGTAACGCCCGACTAAAGCCATTTTCCAGAACCCTCATTGCGTGGGCGGCATTCTACCCGTTTTTGGCCTGAGCGTCGGGCGACAGATCGGCGCGCCGCGTTTAACCTGTGCAAGGCCTTGATCTAGCTGATTTGCGGACGGTCCACATGCCATTCGTCAGACCGACGACGCTACGCCCGAATGAATATTCAACGCCTGCGCCAGATAAATCTTCTTATTTAAAACAGCGGGTTAGACGCTTATTTCGGATATCGAAGCGATAATGCTGCAGCGCTGCGGTTGGTTATTCCGAAGGATATTTACCAAGCAATTGTCAAGTTATTCCTGTACGATGCCTGGCCGAGTTACTTTCTACAGGTTAATGGCCGCCATGCGTGTAAAAGCATCCACCAGCAAAGCAAAGCCAGCTCCAGCCGTTGAAACCAGCGAATCGATCAACGATCAGATCGCCGCGTTCCTCAAGTCTGGCGGCGAGATTCAGCAAATTGCCAAAGGCGTCAGTGGCCAGACATTCGGCCCGTCCAAGCAGATCAGCCTGGGCAAGAAGTAATACCCGGTTTTACACCCGTCCAGAGGCGCTTTGAGCTTCGAAGCGTCTGGACTGGCACCGCGCAATTCCTCTCCGCTTTAAACAAAAATCCCTGAAAATCGACGAACGGCCTTCAATGCCGAGCATTCGCCGGTATCCTTGCACGCGTCTAGATCAAGCGTTTCAGCAGGCACAGCCCTGCCCTCGCAGTTCATGGAGTGACGCATGCGCCCATCTTCCTGTTTATTGCTCGTCAGCCTTTGCGCCAGCGCGTCCGCGCCTGCGCAGGTGTTTCAGCGTGAACTGGGCGACTTCGACCTCAAGCTCGGCACCACCCCGAGCCGCAGCATGGCCCAAGGGCTGGTCAAACCGGCGGCGGTCGGCTCGTTCCACGGCGGCCTCGACCTGAGCCACGACAGCGGCCTGTACGTCGGCCAGTACGCGCCGAGCATGGGCCTGACGCCAGGCAAGGATCTGGAAATCGATTCCTACGTCGGCTTCAAACAGCCTTTCGATCAGGTCCTCGGCTACGAAGTCGGCATGATCCACTACAGCTATCCCAGCGTGGACACCCTCGACAGTCAGGAGCTGTTTGGCGGCCTGACCCTGCTTGGCAGCCGTTTCGGCGTAGCTTTGAGCAATGACCCGGATAAACAGAACAACACCCTGTTTGCCGACCTTGGCGGCAATCAGCCGTTCGGCATCGGCGTCAGCATGAAATACACCACGCACCAATTGAACACGCCGGTGGCGGTGGACGGCGGCTACGTCAGCAGTTTCACTGACTGGTCGGTGAAACTGTCGCGGCCGTTCATGGGCGTCGACCTCGACCTGATCTACAGCAATTCCAGCCTCAGCGGCGACGACTGCTCGGCCTATTCCGGGCACAACAGCCAGTGCGACGGCCTCGTCACCCTGAAAGCCGCACGCGCGTTCTATTGATCGGCTGAACTGCCGCGCGCATCCTGCATCACATAAGAATCAGATTTCCGACGCCAGGCTCTCGCAAGGATTTGCCCATGTCTCGCTGGTTCAAACACATCGCCGCATTATTGATCTTCACCCTCGCCCTCGGCGCCTGCAGCCGTGTCGGTCTCGCCTACCGCAACCTCGACGTGATCATCCCATGGACGCTGGGCGACTACCTGGACATGAACGGCGAGCAGAAAGACTGGTTCAACGAACGGCTCAAGGAGCACCTGAGCTGGCATTGCACCACGCAATTGCCGGGTTATCTGGATTGGCTTGATCGCCTGCAAAGCATGGTTGAAAGCAATCAGGTCACCGACGCCGCGTTGCAGCAACGCACCGCCGAAGCGAAGCAGGCGATCGCCGAAACCGCACGAGAAATCACGCCGTCGGCCATCGAACTGCTGCAGGGTCTGGATGACAAACAGGTCGCCGAAATGAACGACGCCTTCGCCAAGGACCTGCGCAAACGCCAGAAGGAATACGTTGAGCCGCCTGTCGCGCAACAGATCAAGGAACGCGGCGAGCGCATGGAAAAACGCCTCGGCGACTGGCTCGGCCCACTCAGCGATAAGCAAAAACAACGGGTGGCGCAGTGGTCCGCAGCCTTGGGCGATCAGAACACCCAGTGGATCGCCAACCGCGCCCACTGGCAGCAGCAATTCAGCGCGGCCGTGGCGCAGCGCCAGAGCCCTGAGTTCGCGCAACGCATCGAGACCCTGCTGGTCAACCGTGAGCGTTTATGGACGGCGGATTATCGCAAGGCCTACGCCAACACCGAAGCCCAGGGCCGCGCGCTGGCGGTGGACCTGATGGCCGAAAGCACGCCGCAGCAGCGTGAACGCTTGTTGAAAAAGATCGAGGGCGTGCGCAAGGATTTCAATGACCTCAAGTGCCTGAAGGGCGCACAGAAATCCTGAGTAAACCGAGATCCCTTGTAGGAGTGAGCCTGCTCGCGATAGCGGTCGTTCAGTCACCAGTGATGTGACTGATAGACCGCTATCGCGAGCAGGCTCACTCCTACAGGTTCAGGTGTTGGCTTCAGGCAATTTGGGCCTTGGACGCGACTTCATCAAACGTCAGCTCATCCAGCGCGTCTTTCTGTTCATCCAGCACCTGACGCGGGTGGTCATTGCCGGGAATGCTGCTGTCGATCAGGCTCAGCAGGCTCGCACCGCGCGGGGTCAAGACGAAGTTTTCGCCGTTGCCGCCCTCGTGCTCTGGCCGTGGCTCGATGAAACCGCGTTCCAGCAGCAATTTCTCGTATTGGCACGCCTGCGTTTTCAAATGATCCAGATTTTTCACCGGCTCACCCGCCGCCGCCATATTCGCGGCGTGCTCCTCGGCATAGGGGCGCGGCGTGAAACTGTGCCCGGCGCTGTTCTGCACTTCATGCAGCAAGCGTTCAATCAAATCCCAGTCGTATTTGGTCATCCTAATTCAACCTCCGGTGCGCATCGGTAATGGTGCGTTCTTAGGTTGTGACCGGAGCGGCGCACAGCCGTTCAGCCGCGTTTGCGGCACTGACCGACCGGCGGTCTGTCGATTTGCCCGGCGGTTGAACGACTAGTCTGAAACAGCCGGTTCAACCCCGCAGGAGACATCGTCATGAACGTTGAAAACCATCCGGTGGTATCGCGCGAAGAATGGCTCGCCGCACGCCAGCAACACCTGGCCCACGAAAAAGCCTTCACCCGCGAGCGCGACCGCCTCAGCGCCGAGCGTCGCGCCCTGCCCTGGGTCAAGATCGACAAGGACTACCACTTTCAGGGCCCGAACGGCGAACTGAAGCTCACCGACCTGTTCGGCAAGCACAGCCAGTTGATCATCTACCACTTCATGTTCGCCAAGGACTGGCAGGAAGGTTGTCAGGGTTGCTCGTTCCTCAGCGACCACATCGACGGCGCCAACCAGCATCTGGCCCATCACGATGTGGCGGTGGTGGCCGTGTCTCACGCACCGTTCAGCGAGTTTCAGGATTTCAAAAAGCGCATGGGCTGGAAATTCGACTGGGTGTCGTCAGAGGGTTGCGACTTCAACTACGACTTCGGCGTCTGTGCACGCACGGCCGACGTCGCGGCAGGGACGGCTACCTACAATTACGAGAAGACCGACAGCGCCGAGGAAGAAATGCCCGGATTAAGCGTGTTTTATCGCGACGATCAAGGCGAGATTTTCCACACTTATTCAACCTATGCACGTGGCCTGGACATGCTGGTCGGCGCCTACCACTACCTTGACCTCACGCCCAAGGGCCGCAATGAAGACGAGATCATGGAATGGGTGCGGCATCATGATCGTTACGAAGGGGCTACCCGCTCCGGTTGCTGCCACGGCAGTTGAGACGAATTCATGAACTTTTCCCTGCTTCTCGCCCTCAACCGCGTAACCGCCTTAACCGGAACTGAGGCCTGCCCCGATGAAAACCCTGATCAAGCTCACCCTTGCCGCTACCCTCGCCTGCGCCCTGCCCGTCTGGGCCTGCACGCCGGAAGAGGCGACGATCAAACGTGAACAACTGGCGAAGGAAGTCTCGAAACTCACCGAGCAGAACCCTGAAAAAGCCAAAGAGATCAACGCCGAGCTGCAGAAAATGGATCTGGGCACGGCCAGCGCCAATCTGCCGGACAAGTGCCAGTTGATTGATAAACGCTTGCAGGAATTGGGGGCGGCGGAGAAAAAAGCCGACAGTTGAGGCGAAAAAAACCGGACAATGTCCGGTTTTTTTGTGCGTAGAGAAAGCGTTACTCAGCCGCAGGCTCTGCCGGCTTGCGGCGCTTGAGCGGGGCCATGCCGTCGCTGCTCACCAGCGAGTCCGGTTTTGGCCGGTTGGCGCTCTTGCGCTTGGTCGGTGTCTTGGCCGCGGTTTTCTTCTTGTCGCCCTTGGCGTCGGTCTTTTTCTTCTTCACGCCCACCGCTTTGCCCGAGGCCTTGACCTTCTTCGGCCCGCCGTAGGTGCCTTTGACTTCCTTGATGGTGCGGCGCTCGAAGCTCTGTTTCAGATAGCGCTCGATGCTCGACATCAGGTTCCAGTCGCCGTGGCAGATCAGCGAGATCGCCAGACCGTCGTTACCGGCACGGCCAGTACGACCGATGCGGTGCACGTATTCGTCGCCGCTGCGTGGCATGTCGAAGTTGATCACCAGATCCAGACCATCAACATCCAGACCACGGGCCGCCACATCGGTCGCGACCAGAATCTTCACGCCGCCCTGCTTCAGGCGATCGATCGCCAGTTTGCGATCCTTCTGGTCTTTCTCGCCGTGCAGCACGAACGCCTTGTATTCCTGCGCCACCAGGCGGCCGTAGATGCGGTCGGCCATGGCGCGGGTGTTGGTGAAGATAATCGCTTTCTGATAGGTCTCGTTGGCCAGCAGCCAGTTCACAATCTGCTCTTTGTGCTGATTGTGGTCGGCCGTGATGATCTGCTGACGGGTGGTCGAGTTCAGTTGGCTGACCGCGTTGAGCTGCAAGTGCTCAGGGTTGTTCAGCACCTTGCCGATCATCTCGCGCAGGCCGGAACCGCCGGTGGTGGCAGAGAACAGCATGGTCTGCTGACGGTTCGGGCATTCGTCGACCAGACGCTGCACGTCTTCGGCAAAACCCATGTCGAGCATGCGGTCGGCTTCGTCGAGTACCAGCACTTCTACTTCTTTCAGGTCGAGGTTACCGGCGTTGAGTTGCTCGATCATCCGGCCCGGAGTGCCGATGAGGATGTCCGGCACTTTGCGCAGCATCGCCGCCTGGACCTTGAAATCTTCGCCGCCGGTGATCAGGCCGGACTTGATGAAGGTGAACTGCGAGAAGCGTTCAACTTCCTTCAAGGTCTGCTGGGCCAGTTCGCGGGTCGGCAGCAGGATCAGCGTCTTGATGCTGACGCGAATCTTCGCCGGGCCGATCAGGCGATTGAGGATTGGCAGAACGAAAGCGGCGGTTTTGCCGCTACCGGTTTGCGCCGTCACCCGCAGATCACGCCCTTGGAGCGCCAGCGGAATGGCCGCGGCTTGCACAGGCGTTGGCTCGACAAATTTCAGCTCGGCCACAGCTTTAAGCAGGCGTTCGTGCAGGGCGAATTGGGAAAACACGGGTGCTACCTCGAAGATATGCAAAAAAACAGCTGCATAGGTTACCGGTTTCGAGCGCTCAGGCCGAGTTTCTTTATGCAAACGGGCGCAATCAGTGGTTTTTTTGTTGCCTGATTTGTCTCCAATCGTAATACGCAGCGTCTTAAATGCTCTAATCGTCCCTCGCGTCTTACAGAAGAACCGTTTCGCTTATGGATATCAAACAGCTCTGGCTCAAAGCTCAGGACCTCTGGGGCACCCTCGAACAGCACCCGCTGTTGCAATCAGGGCTGGCGCTGATGGTACTGCTGGTGGTCGCGCTCGTCCTCGGACGAGTGGCGCGCTATCTGATCCTGCACGCCAGCCGCATGCTCGGGCGTCAGCCGGCGCTGCACTGGATCAACGATTTTCGTCACAACAAGGTGTTTCAGCGGCTGGCGCAGATGACGCCGTCGCTGGTGATTCAGTTCGGCCTGCATCTGGTGCCCGAGCTGAGCAAAAACGCGATGAACTTCCTTGGCAACGTGGCGCTGGCGTTCACCATTCTGTTCCTGCTGCTGGCGGTCAGCGCCCTGCTCAACGCCCTGCTCGACATCTATGCGCGAACCGAACACGCGCGCACGCGCTCGATCAAGGGCTACGTGCAACTGGCGAAAATGGTGCTGTACGTGTTCGGCGCGATCATCATCGTCGCCACCCTGATCGACCGCTCGCCGCTGTTGCTGCTGTCCGGTCTGGGTGCCATGTCGGCGGTGATTCTGTTGGTCTACAAGGACACGCTGCTGTCATTCGTCGCCAGCGTGCAACTGACCAGCAACGACATGCTGCGCGTCGGCGACTGGATCGAAATGCCGCAGGTCGGCGCCGACGGCGATGTGGTCGATATCACCCTGCACACGGTCAAGGTGCAGAATTTCGATAAGACCATCGTTTCGATCCCGACCTGGCGGTTGATGTCCGAGTCATTCAAGAACTGGCGCGGCATGCAGCAATCCGGCGGACGACGGATCAAGCGCAGCCTGTTCATCGACGCCAGCGGCGTGCGCTTCATCCGTGACGATGAAGAAGAAAAGCTCTCGCAAGTGCACCTGCTGACCGACTACATGAGCCGCAAGAAAGCCGAGCTCAAAGCCTGGAACGAGGCGCAAGGCAACGTCGCGGCAATGTCGGCCAACCGCCGACGCATGACCAACATCGGCACCTTCCGTGCGTATGCGCTGGCGTACCTGAAGAGCCATCCGGAGATTCAGCCGAACATGACCTGCATGGTCCGGCAGATGCAGACCACCGCCCAAGGCATTCCGCTGGAGATCTACTGCTTCACCCGCACCACGGTCTGGGCCGATTACGAGCGGATTCAGGGGGATATTTTCGATTATCTGCTGGCGGTGTTGCCGGAGTTTGGCCTGAGCCTGTATCAGCAGCCGAGTGGTGGGGATTTGCGCTCGGGGTTGTTGCCGGCGGTATTGGGCGCTTCGAGCATTCCTGAACCTGAAAAGCATTTGATGTAACACCACCCATCGACTGTAGGAGCGAGCCTGCTCGCGATAGCGGTGTACCAGACAATTCAATGTTGCCTGACACACCGCTATCGCGAGCAGGCTCACTCCTACAAAGTCACGCGGTGCGCCTGATGCCCAACCGGCTGATCCACACGGCAGCGAGAATCACACCCCCGCCAAGGAACAACCGCCCGAGTTCCTCATGCTGATTCCAGATCAGCAGGTTCAGCAACAACCCCACCGGCACATGCAGATTGTTCATCACCGCCAGCGTGCCGCCGTTGACCATGCACGCGCCCTTGTTCCACCAGTACAGACCCAGCGCCGTCGACACCAGCCCCAGAAACAACAACACGCCCCACTGCAGCGGTGCTTCGGGCAGGAAATTGGCTTTGCCGAACAGCAGGAACGCCGGCAATACCACGGCCAGTGCGCCGAGGTAGAAATAACCGAAGCGCCGGTAATGCGGCAGATCGCTCGGGTGTTTCGCCACCAGATGCTTGTACAGCACCTGCCCCGCCGCGTAAGTGAAGTTGGCCAGTTGCAGCAGCAGGAAGCCCATGAAGAAGTCCGGGCTGATGCTGTCGAAACGAATCACCGCCGCCCCGCCTACCGCCACCAGTGCAGCGATCAGCGCCCAGGGGTTGAAGCGCCGGTTCAGCGCGTCTTCGATCAACGTCACATGCAGCGGCGTCAGAATGGTGAACAGCAAGACTTCCGGCACCGTCAATACGCGAAAGCTCAGGTACAGGCAGACGTAGGTCACGCCGAACTGCAGCGCGCCGATCAGTAGCATGCCGCGCATGACCCCAGGCTCGACCGAGCGCCAGCGCGTCAGCGGAATGAACACCAGGCCGGCGAGTACCACGCGCACCAGCACGGCAAAATAACTGTCGACATGCCCCGCCAGGTATTCGCCGATCAGACTGAAGGAAAACGCCTGGATCAGCGTCACAAAAAGTAGATAGCCCATGTTCGCCTCGAAAATCGAATGGCGGCGACGATAGCGGTTTTCGATTCTGCAACCAACACAAATCCCCTGTAGGAGTGAGCCTGCTCGCGATAGCGGTCGTTCAGACACATCTGTATTGGCTGTAACACCGTCATCGCGAGCAGGCTCACTCCTGCAAGGGGAATTGTATTGGCCGTCGAATTCCAGGCAAAAAAAAGCCCGATCTCGCTAAAGCGTTCAATCGGGCTACAGCACTCAGGAGCAAAAGTGCAAAGGGAGGTTCGTTGCGCGTAAAGCCTTGAAGGGGTTGCGCCAGGTCACTAGACCATCCAGCGATTATCTGGCGATTAACATATCAAGCGACCTGGGACAGTTTGGCGTTGGCCTGATTCAGGCCTTTTTCCTGGAAGTCGCCACCAAGGTTCATGCCTTCGGCGTGAATGAAGGTCACGTCGTGGATGCCGATGAAACCCATGACCTGACGCAGGTACGGTTCCTGATGATCCGCCGGGCCACCGGCATACACCCCGCCGCGCGCCGTCAGGACAAAGGCACGCTTGTCATTGAGCAGACCTTGCGGACCGGTTTCGGTGTACTTGAAGGTCACCCCGGCGCGCAGCACATGGTCCAGCCAGGCTTTGAGCGTGCTCGGAATGGCGAAGTTGTACATCGGCGCCGCCATTACCAGCACATCGGCCGCCAGCAACTCATCGGTCAGGGCGTTGGAGCGGTCCAGCGACGCTTGCTCGCCGGCATTGCGCTGTTCGGCCGGCTTCATCCAGCCGCCCAGCAGGTTGGCGTCCAGGTGCGGCACCGGGTTCACGGCGAGGTCACGCACGGTGATCTGATCGGCAGGGTGCGCGGCTTTCCACTGAGCGATGAAGGTCTGGGTCAGTTGACGGGAAACCGAGTCTTGCTGGCGGGCGCTGCTTTCGATGATCAGAACGCGGGACATGCTGTGTAGCCTCCATCCGAATATGTTGTAGGTCGATGGAGTGAAGGTTAAACAGGGTCGAATCGATTAAAAAGCGCAAATATCCGCTGTAACCGATCGATAAATTCGTTTATAAGCTAACCCCATCTTCCCTGTGTGGGAGCGAGCCTGCTCGCGAAAGCGGTGTGTCAGCCAACATTGATGTATCTGATACGCCGCTTTCGCGAGCAGGCTCGCTCCCCACAGGGATCCGCTGTTATTTCGGGGTGCAGGTCAGTTTGATGCGCAGCTTGATGATCTCGCGGGTGAACTTGGCCGTGGCGTTTTTATGTTTGCCGGCCGGCACGTCGATGCTGCGTGTACGCGGCGCTTCCGGGCCGTTGCTGAATACGGCACGACACGTGGCGTCGACGTCACCGTAGTTGGCCACGCGGATCGAGCCGATGTCGTTATCGGTGTCGAAGGTCTCGTAATCGATCTTCATGCCGTTAAGGTCTTTCCGCACATCGATCGGATAAGCAAAAGCCGTTAACGGCAGCAACGCCAGCACCACACAACAGAATTTTTTCATTCGCCGCTCTCCATGGGGAACGGCCAGCTTAGGACAAGAGGAGCTATTGATGAAAGCGCCCCGCGTGACCCTAGATCAATGGCGAACGTTGCAGGCCGTGGTCGACCACGGCGGATTCGCCCAGGCTGCCGAGGTCTTGCACCGTTCGCAATCGTCGGTGAGCTACACCGTGGCGCGCATGCAGGACCAGCTCGGCGTGCCGCTGCTGCGCATCGACGGCCGTAAGGCCGTGCTCACCGAGGCCGGCGGCGTGCTGCTGCGCCGTTCCCGGCAACTGGTGAAACAGGCCAGCCAGCTCGAAGACCTTGCCCACCACATGGAGCAAGGCTGGGAAGCCGAAGTGCGGCTGGTGGTCGATGCCGCGTACCCGAGCGCGCGCATCGTGCGCGCATTGACCGCGTTCATGCCGCAGAGCCGCGGCTGCCGGGTGCGCCTGCGCGAGGAAGTATTGTCGGGCGTTGAGGAAGTCCTGCTCGAAGGCGTTGCCGACCTGGCCATTACCGGGCTGAGCATTCCCGGTTATCTGGGGGCGGAGTTGAGCGATGTCGAGTTCGTCGCCGTCGCCCACCCGGATCACCCGCTGCACCGGCTCAATCGCGAGCTGAGTTTTCAGGATCTGGAAACCCAGATGCAAGTGGTGATCCGCGACTCCGGTCGCCAGCAGCCGCGCGATGTCGGCTGGCTCGGCGCCGAACAGCGCTGGACGGTTGGCAGCCTTGCCACTGCCGCAACGTTTGTCAGCAGTGGACTGGGCTTTGCCTGGCTGCCCCGGCACATGATCGAGCGGGAACTCAAGGATGGCTCGCTGAAGCTGCTACCGTTGGACCGAGGCGGCAATCGCAATTCCAGCTTCTATCTGTATTCGAACAAGGACAAACCGCTGGGCCCGGCCACGCAAATCCTCATCGAGCTGCTGCGCACCTTCGATACCTTGCCGCTGGACGCCCCGTTCGCCGCCCCCGAACAAGCCTGACACGGAGTTCACCGATGGCCTTTTTCGAGCACGAAGGTTGTAACCTGCACTACGAAGAATATGGCCACGGTGCGCCGTTATTGCTGGTTCACGGGCTCGGTTCGAGCACGCTGGACTGGGAGATGCAGATTCCGGCCCTGGCCGCGCATTACCGGGTGATCGTCCCGGACATTCGCGGTCACGGCCGCTCGGACAAGCCGCGCGAGCGTTACAGCATCGCCGGTTTCAGCGCCGACCTGCTCGCGCTGATCGATTATCTGGACCTGGGCCCGGTGCATTACGTCGGCCTGTCGATGGGCGGCATGATCGGCTTCCAGCTCGGCGTCGATCAGCCCCAGGCGCTGAAAAGCCTGACCATCGTCAACAGCGCACCCCAGGTCAAACTGCACAGCCGCGACGATTACTGGCAGTGGTTCAAACGCTGGAGCCTGATGCGCCTGCTCAGTCTGGAAACCATCGGCAAAGCCCTCGGCAGCAAACTGTTTCCCAAACCGGAACAGGCCGACCTGCGACGAAAAATGGCCGAACGCTGGGCAACAAACGACAAACGTGCTTATCTCGCCAGCTTCGATGCGATTGTGGGCTGGGGGGTTCAGGAACGACTTTCCCGGGTGACCTGTCCAACCCTCATCGTCAGCGCCGACCGCGACTACACGCCCGTGGCGCTGAAAGAAACCTATGTAAAACTGCTACCGAATGCGCGGTTGGTGGTGATCGCCGACTCGCGCCACGCCACGCCGCTCGATCAACCCGAACGCTTCAACCACACGCTGCTGGAGTTTCTCGCCGCAGCCGATATTCAATCTCAGGATCACTGACCCATGCTGAAAAAACTCGCCCTCGCCGCTGGTACCGTGCTGTTTGCCGCCAACCTGATGGCTGCCACCCCAGCCAAGGCGCCCCATGTTTTGCTCGACACCACCAACGGCCAGATCGAAATCGAACTGGACCCGGTCAAGGCACCGATCAGCACCAAGAACTTCCTCGAGTACGTCGACAGCGGCTTTTACACCAACACGATTTTCCACCGCGTGATCCCGGGCTTCATGGCCCAGGGCGGCGGCTTTACCCAGCAGATGCAGCAGAAAGACACCAAGGCGCCGATCAAGAACGAAGCCAGCAACGGCCTGCACAACGTTCGCGGCACCCTGTCGATGGCGCGCACCTCCAACCCGGATTCGGCCACCAGCCAGTTCTTCATCAACGTGGCTGACAACGCGTTTCTCGACCCGGGCCGTGACGCCGGTTACGCGGTGTTCGCCAAAGTGGTCAAGGGCATGGATGTCGTCGACATCATCGTCAACTCGCAAACCACCACCAAAAGCGGCATGCAAAACGTGCCTGTCGACCCTGTGATCATTAAGTCGGCCAAGCGCATCGACTGATTGCTGCAGGGCATTACGAGCGGCGGCGGCCTGATCCCGCGCCGCTCACACTGATAAAAGGAGAGCCCGTATTGCGGGCGATTATCTGATGCTCTATCGCCGTTTCGAACAACTGATCGACATATTCCGCGACGCCCCGACGGCGTCTCCTCCAGACCGCGTCTGGCCTTTCTATACCTATTATCTCAAGCAGGTCTGGCCCAGTTTCGCCGCCCTGCTGGTTGTCGGCCTGTTTGCCTCGCTGATCGAAGTGGCGCTGTTCAGTTACCTGAGCCGCATCATTGATCTGGCGCAGGGCACGCCCAATCCGAATTTCTTCAGCGACCACGCCCTCGAACTGACGTGGATGCTGGTGGTGGCGCTGGTGCTGCGGCCGATCTTTTTCGCCCTGCACGACCTGCTGGTGCACCAGACCCTGAGCCCGGGCATGACCAGCATGATTCGCTGGCAGAACCACAGCTACGTGCTCAAGCAGAGCCTGAATTTCTTTCAGAACGACTTCGCCGGGCGCATCGCCCAACGCATCATGCAGACCGGCAACTCGCTGCGTGATTCGGCGGTGCAGGCGGTCGACGCCTTGTGGCACGTGGTGATCTACGCGATCAGTTCACTCGTGCTGTTCGCCGAGGCCGACTGGCGCCTGATGATCCCGTTGCTGACGTGGATCGTCGCCTACATCGGTGCGCTGTATTACTTCGTGCCCCGCGTGAAGGAACGCTCGGTGGAAGCCTCCGATGCGCGCTCGAAACTGATGGGGCGCATCGTCGACGGCTACACCAACATCGCCACGCTGAAACTGTTCGCCCACACCAACTTCGAACAGCACTACGCCAAAGAGGCGATCGAAGAACAGACCGTCAAAGCACAAATGGCCGGCCGCGTGGTGACCAGCATGGACGTCACGATCACCACCATGAACGGCCTGCTGATCGTCGGCACCACGGCGCTGGCCTTGTGGCTGTGGACGCAGTCGCTGATCACGGTCGGGGCGATTGCCCTGGCGACCGGGCTGGTGATCCGCATCGTCAACATGTCCGGGTGGATCATGTGGGTGGTCACCGGGATCTTCGAAAACATCGGTATGGTCCAGGACGGTTTGCGGACCATTTCGCAACCGGTCAGCGTCACCGATCACGAGCAGGCCAAACCGCTGCAAGTGGCCCGTGGCGAAGTGCGTTTCGAGCACGTGGATTTTCACTACGGCAAAAAGCGCGGGATCATCGGCGACCTCAACCTGAACATCAAACCGGGGGAAAAGATCGGTTTGATCGGCCCGTCCGGCGCCGGCAAATCGACGCTGGTCAACCTGCTGCTGCGTCTGTACGACGTCGAGGGCGGGCGGATTCTGATCGATGGCCAGAACATCGCCGAAGTCGGCCAGGAAAGCCTGCGCGAGCGTATCGGCATGATCACCCAGGACACGTCGCTGCTGCACCGCTCGATCCGCGACAATTTGCTTTACGGCAAACCCGATGCGACCGATGCCGAGCTGTGGGAAGCGGTGCACAAGGCCCGCGCCGATGAGTTCATTCCGCTGCTGTCCGATGCTGAGGGCCGTACCGGGTTCGACGCGCATGTCGGTGAGCGCGGGGTGAAACTGTCCGGCGGCCAGCGGCAACGTATCGCCATCGCGCGGGTTCTGCTCAAGGACGCGCCGATCCTGATCATGGACGAAGCGACCTCGGCGCTGGACTCGGAGGTCGAAGCGGCGATTCAGGAAAGCCTGGAAACCCTGATGCAAGGCAAGACCGTGATCGCTATTGCCCACCGCCTCTCGACCATCGCCCGGATGGACCGGCTGGTGGTGCTGGAAAACGGCAAGATCGCCGAAAGCGGCACCCACGCCGAACTGCTCGCCCACCGTGGTTTGTACGCGCGACTGTGGGCGCATCAGACCGGAGGCTTTGTCGGCATCGATTAAATCTGCCGAACACCACAAGACCTGTGGGAGCGAGCCTGCTCGCTCCCACAGTGGTGCTAGGTCTGGCGGTAGGGCAAGGCGCTACGGGCTTCTTCGGCATAAGCGAGAACGCCGGCGCGTTCCTGCTGGAGGAAATCTTTCACCGCCGCCTTCAACCCTGGATGGCGCAAGTAATGCCACGAATGGGTAATCACCGGCTCGAATCCGCGAATCAACTTGTGCTCGCCCTGCGCACCGGCGTCGAAGCGCTGATAGCCCTGGGCAATCGCATAATCCATACCCTGATAGAAGCACGTCTCGAAATGCAGCCGATCGAACTCGGCCAGGCAACCCCAGTAACGCCCGTAGAAACTGTCGCCACCGACCAGACTGAAGGCCATCGCCACCGGCCGTGAGCCTTGTCTGGCCAGCACCACGCGAATCGCTTCGGGCATGCGCTCGGCCAGCAGGCTGAAGAATTCGCGCGTCAGGTACGGCGCCTGACGCCGCACCGCGTAGGTATTGGCATAGCAGGCATAAACGAAATCCCATTGCGCCTCGTCCAGCTCGCGCCCCTCCAGCCACTCGAACTCGAAGCCCTGCCCCGCCACCTGCTCGCGCTCTTTGCGCATCTGCTTGCGCTTGCGCGAACTGAGCGCATCGAGGAAATCCTGAAAATCGCGGTAGCCGCGGTTCTGCCAGTGATACTGACAGCCAATGCGCTGCAGCCAGCCAGGCTGTTCGGCCATCGCCGCGTCGGTGAACGTATCGGTGAAATTGATGTGCGCACTGGAAAGCCCTTCGATCTCCAGATAGCCCGGCAGGCTCTGGAGCAGTTCGAAACCGTCTTCGACATTCGCCGCTAGCAGGCGCGGACCGCCGACCGGGCTGAACGGCACGGCGCTGAGATACTTGGGGTAATAGTCGATGCCGGCGCGGGCACAGGCGTCGGCCCAGCCATGATCGAAGACGTATTCGCCGTAGGAATGCCACTTGCGATAACCGGGCAATGCGGCGATCAGACGATCACCTTCCACATGCAGCAAATGCTCGGGCTGCCAGCCGCTGTGCGGGCCGACGCTGCCGCTGTCCTCCATCGCACTGAGGAAAGCGTGACGCAGAAACGGCTGGTTTTCCGGCACCAGTGCATCCCAGCTCGCCGGGGCGATTTGCGACAGGTTTTGCAGGCATTGCAACGGCATCGACAAACTCTCCAGACAGACTTCAGCGCCCGGCGAGTATCGCCGATTGCGCGCCGTTGCACACCCGTCATCGCGGCGACAGTGCTCTAGCCCGATAGTTCAGGACCTATCGCGATCGTCATCATCCTGCCATCACTGTGCCACTGCTCTGTCATAAACGATCGCGATACTGGCGCCTGTTTTTAGAGCGCCGGGTTCTAGCCCGGACACAGTTTTCCGACGTCAACGTCGGTTGTGCCCAGGATGGTTCAGCCATCCCTTTCATCTTCGGAGATTGCTATGCGTCTTGCTTCCACGAAAACTGCGGCAGCCCTGTGTGGCGGCCTGTTGCTGGCCATGAGTGTACCGGCCAGTGCCGCAGTCGACGCCAAACTGCTCGACATGCTCAAGGCCAACGGTTCGATTTCCCAGGCGCAGTACATTGAACTGCAAACGGAACTGGCCAAGGATCAGAAGGCTCAGCAAATCGCCCAGCAGGCGCAGCAAGAGACCAACGAACAAGTCGCGGCGGTCGCCAAGAAGAGCAACGAACGAAGCGCCTTCGACCAGAAACTGGCCTGGGCGGCCAAAACCCAGTTCAAAGGCGATGTGCGTGTCCGTCAGGAAACCATCAAGATCGACGGCGAGCCAAACAACGGTGGCCGCGACAAGGACCGTCAGCGCATCCGTGCCCGTCTGGGCGCCTACACCGAGATCAACCCGCAGGTCGACACCGGCATTCGTATTGCCACTGGCGGCGGTGACGACGCGCGTTCGACCAACCAGGACCAGGACAACTACTTCGACAAGAAGCAGATCTGGCTCGACCTCGGCTACATCGACTATCACCCTGACCAGATCAAGAACCTGCACATCATCGGCGGCAAGATGCTGCAACCGTGGGTGAGCATGGGCGACGTGATCTGGGATAGCGACATCAACCCGGAAGGTCTGGCACTGACCTACAAGTACCCATTGGGCGGCAGCGCCGAACTGTTCGGCAGCCTGGGTAACTACAACCTCAAGGACAACGTCGACGGCGACGGCGTGCAATTCCGCCACGACCTGCGCCTGACTGCTGGCCAGTTGGGCAGCCGCTTCAACATCACCGACAACCTGAAAGTGACTCTGGGCGGCAGCGTCTACGCCTACCAGAACGACGACGACAGCCGTTGCACCGGTACTTCGACACCGTGCGCCCTGGCCGTCAACGGCAACTCGGCCAACAACGAATTCCGTCTGTATGAAGGGTTCAGCCAGGTCGACATCGGCGGTCTGCCGATGCCACTGTCGTTCTACGGTCAGTACGTGAAAAACAACGATGCCGTGACCGACCAGGACACCGCCTGGTTGCTCGGTGCCAAGTCGAAAGTGTTTGGCCTGAACCTCGATTACAACTATCGCGACGTGCAGCGCAACGCCGTGGTCGGTGCCTTCACCGACTCCGACTTTGCCAACGGCACTACCGGTTCGCGTGGGCACAAGTTCAAGGTCGGTTACGACATCGACAAGAACTTCGCCATCGGCGCGACCTACTTCCTGACCAAGGCCGACTTCGCCAGCCGCGGTCAGCGCGATGCAGACGCCAACACCCTGCAACTGGACGCGGAAGCCAAGTTCTAAGAAAACAGCTCCAGGCTTCGAGCGACAAGCTGCAAGTCACCGCTCCCCTTGCGGCTTGTCGAACGAAGCTGGTTTTCCTGCAGCCCGGTACAGTCACAGCGATCCCCATCATCCGTTCGCTGGCGCTGCCCCGGGCTGATTTTTTTCAAGGGCTGTCGTCGCGTCGCTGCGTCGCCAGACGTTCAGCCAGCGCGTCTATCCCTTCTTGCGGTTGCTCCGGCATCGCCTTCAGCGTCGCCTGCATCACGCGCATCTGCCGCATGAATCGGCGGCAGTTGGGGCAAAACAGCAGGTGATGGCGCACCATCAGTTTTTCCCGAAAGCTCAACTGTCCATCGAGATAATCGCTGGAGCGCGCCACTTGTTCCTTACACGTCAGCATTCTCCGGTCTCCTCAAAATGCTCCACGGTCGCGAAGACTTTCAGCCGCGCACGATGCAGCAGCACTCGCACGTTGGAGAGCGAGATCTCCAGAAGATTACAGATGTCTTCCAGCTCCAGTCCCTGCCGCTCGCGCAGCAGCAGGACGCTGCTCTGCAGTTCCGACAGGCTCAGCAGCGTGTGCTCCAGGCAGTCACGCAATTCGTCTTGCGTGAGCAGCGCTTCGGGTGTGTCCTGATGCCAGGCGAACGGCGCCACCAGCCAGTGGCCGTCAGCCGAGGAAAAACGATCGTCGTCGATGCTGCCGTGCGGCGATGGCAGATCATCCATCAGCACTTCGCGGCGATTGAGCTTGTAGCGGCTTTTCGCCGAATTGGCAGTGATGGTCAGCAGCCAGGTCTTGAGGCTGGAACGCCCCTCGAAACTGCCCAGATGGCGTACCACCGACAGCCAGGCGTCCTGCACCACCTCTTCGACATGACGCTGGCCGACGATGGCATAAGCCACGGCGCGCATGGCGCTCTGATACGTCGTCACCAGTTCCTTGAATGCCTGTTGCTCGCCGGCCAGCAGCCGCGTGAGCAGGAGGGTATCGTCAGCCGCCATCCATCATCCCCTTGTTCCGATTCCATAGATGAATGCGGCAGGCGATTGGCCTGCCGCTCTCTGCGGAAAAATTACAGCGTTAGAGCCGATTCGGATGTAGGAAAGGTCGCCGCGATTAAGCGGAAATTAAACCAATTTCAACGCTTGCGCAGAATCACGCTGCCGATCGAATAGCCCGCACCGAACGAACTGAGTACCGCCAGCGAGCCGGCGGCTAGATCGTCCTGATACTTGTGGAACGCGATGACCGAACCGGCCGAGCTGGTGTTGGCGTAGGTGTCGAGAATCACCGGGGCTTCCTCTTCGGTGGCTTCGCGGCCGAGCAGTTTGCGTACGATCAGGTGGTTCATGCTCAGGTTGGCCTGGTGCAGCCAGAAGCGCTTCACATCAGCGACGTTGAGCTGGTTTTCCTGCAGATGTTCACCGACCAGTTCGGCCACCATCGGGCAAACGTCCTTGAACACCTTGCGGCCTTCCTGGACGAACAGCTTGTCGCGCGTGCCAATGCCCTCTTCAGCCGCACGGTTGAGGAAACCGAAGTTGTTGCGGATGTTGTTGGAGAACTTGGTCAGCAGCTTGGTGCTGACTACATCGAATTGGTACTCGGAGGTGGCCAGATCGGCACGTTCGATGATCACGGCTGTGGCGGCGTCACCGAAAATGAAGTGGCTGTCGCGGTCGCGGAAGTTGAGGTGCCCGGTGCAGACTTCCGGATTGACCATCAGAATCGCCCGCGCCTGGCCCAGTTGCACACTGTTGGCCGCCGCCTGAATGCCGAAGGTCGCCGAGGAGCAGGCCACGTTCATGTCGAAACCGAAGCCCTGAATGCCCAGTGCTTCCTGAACTTCGATGGCGATCGCCGGATAGGCGCGTTGCAGGTTCGAGCAGGCGACGATCACGCCGTCGATATCAGCGGCGGTCTTGCCGGCACGCTGCAAGGCTTGCTCGGCGGCGCCAACAGCCATCTGGCAGAGCACCGACCATTCGTCGTTGGAACGCTCCGGCAGACGTGGGGCCATGCGTTGCGGATCAAGGATGCCGTCCTTGTCCATGACGAAGCGGCTCTTGATGCCCGAAGCTTTCTCGATGAACGCGGCGCTGGATTCAGTCAGGGCCTGGACTTCGCCGCTGGCGATGGCCTCGGCATTGTCGGCGTTGAACCGGGCGACGTAGGTATTGAAAGATTCCACCAGCTCTTCGTTGGAGATGCTGTTGGCCGGGGTGTACAGGCCGGTGCCGCTGATGACGACGTTATGCATGCTCGTTTCTCTAATCTGTTCAGGCAGAAAGTGCTGGAACCGTCGTACCAACACACAAAGGGTCTATTCCCGTCCGGGGGACGCAAACCTGGCATCGTTTTATTCCGCGGCGCGACACGGCCGAAGGCTCTGGGTCGCGAAACCGGCGTTTATGGTGGCGAAGTTTGCCATAAACCCAGCGATTTGGCGCCATTCTCAAGTTCAACACCCTTGATCGTCCCCACGCTCCCGCGTGGGAATGCAGCCCGTGACGCTCCGCGTCACTGGACGCGGAGCGTCCCCAGAGGCATTCCCACGCAGAGCGTGGGAACGATCAGATCTGGCTGATCAGGGTTCGACCTGACTCCACTGCTTGCTCAGGCGCTTATCAGAAATCGGCACTTTGGTACCCAACTGTTGGGCAAACAGCGAGACGCGATATTCCTCCAGCCACCAGCGGTACAACTCGAGTTGAGGATCGCGCTTGCCTTCCTGCGCATGCTTGGCGGCGCGAGCCTGGTACTGCGCCCAGAGGCCGGCGAGTTCACCGCTCCAGACCCGGTCCTTCTGCAATTGCGCGGCAAGCTTGTCGAAGCGCTGCTCGACTGCTTTCAGGTAACGCGGCAGTTCCTTGAGCCATTGCATCGGCGTTTCACGGACAAACCCCGGATAAACCAGATGGCCGATTTGCTGCTTGATGTCATTGAGCGCCACGGCTTGAGCGAGGTCGATCTTGCCCTTGAAGCGTTTTTGCAAGCCGTGCCACAGCTTGAGAATCTCCAGAGTCAGGCGCGCCACGCGCTCGGCGTGCTCGCTCCAGTTGCCGCGCTTGCGCTCGGCCAGTGCCGCCAGACCGGCGCCGTCACGCGGCAACGGGTCTTCGCCGTCAAGGATGCAGCTGTCGAGACTGGCCAGCAGAATGTCTTCGACCAGCGCATCGACGCGACCCAGCTCACGATAGAGCAAACCCAGTTCGGTCTGCCCCGGCAACTTGCCGCGCAGAAACTTCGCCGGTTCGGCCAATTGCTGCATCAGCAAGCGTTGCAAGGCGCGACGATGCTGGAACTCGGCCTCGGCCGGCGTCGAAAAGCGCCCTTCCCTGACCGCACCGGCCTCCTCGACCAGCGCCGGATACACCGTCATCGACAGGCCGGCAATTTTTTGCTGAGTCTTTTGCGCCACCGGCGCGAAGACTTTCGCCTCCACCGGCTGCTGACTTTTGGCACTCTGCGGCACCGCCAGTGCCGCCTGACTGGCTTCGGCAAAGCGCGCCGTCAGCTCGGCCAGATCGCGACCTTCACCGAGGAACTTGCCTTGGCCGTCGACGATTTCCAGGTTCATGCGCAGATGGCTTTCGACCTGCTGCGCTGCTTCCGCCCACGCCTCGTCACTGACCCGCGCACCGGTCATGCGCAGCAACTCACGGCCAAGCGCTTGCGGCAGCGAACCTTCGGCGAAGGTCATGCGCTGCAACGCAGCCTTGATGAAGTCGGGCACCGGCACGAAATTTTTGCGCAGGGCCTTCGGCAGGTTGCGCACCAGCGCAATGCATTTGGCCTCGATCAGCCCCGGCACCAGCCACTCCAGACGCTCCGGCGGCAGCATCGGCAACAGCGGCGCCGGCACACGCAGGGTCACGCCGTCGCGCGGGTGATTGGGTTCGAAGTGATAGGTCAGCGCCAGTTCGAGATCGCCGATGTGCAGCGTGTCCGGGTAATCACGGGCGGTGACTTCACTGGCCTCGCGGGCCAGCACGTCCTCTTCGCGCATGATCAGCAGTTGCGGATTTTTCTGACTGTTGACCTTGTACCAACTATCGAAGGTCGCGGTCTGGTGAATCTCGGCCGGCAAACGCGCGTCGTAGAACGCGTACAGGGTTTCTTCGTCGGCAAGTATGTCGCGGCGGCGGGCCTTGGCTTCCAGTTCGTCGAGCTGTTCCAGCAGTTGCTGGTTCGCGGCCAGGCATTTGGCTCGGGACTGAATCTCGCCGCGCACCAGACCTTCGCGGATAAACAGTTCGCGCGACACCACCGGATCGACCGGCCCGTAATGCACCGGGCGCCGGCCGACGACGATCAGGCCGAACAAGGTGATCTGTTCGAAGGCCACGACCTGGCCGCGCTTCTTCTCCCAGTGCGGTTCGAAGTGGTTTTTCTTGATCAGATGCCCGGCCAGCGGTTCGATCCAGTCGGCGTCGATCTTGGCGACCATGCGCGCATAGAGTTTGGTGGTTTCCACTAGCTCAGCGGCCATCAGCCATTGCGGGCGCTTTTTGCCGATGCCCGAAGACGGATGAATCCAGAAGCGCCGCTGCCGCGCGCCGAGGTAATCGCCGTCTTCGGTTTTCTGGCCGATCTGGCTGAGCAGACCGACCAGCACCGCTTTGTGCAGTTTCGGATAGTCGGCCGGCTCTTTGTTCAGGCTCAACTGCAGATCACGGCAGATCAGGCTCAACTGGCGATGCGAGTCGCGCCATTCGCGCAAGCGCATGTAATTGAGGAAGTTCTTGCGGCACCAGTTGCGCAGCGGACTGGCCGTCAGCGCCTGGCGCTGTTCTTCAAAACCGCGCCACAGATTGACCAGCCCGGCGAAGTCGGAATCGCTGTCTTTCCATTGCGCGTGAGCCTGATCGGCCGCTTGCTGACGCTCCGGCGGACGCTCGCGCGGGTCCTGAATCGACATGGCGCTGGCGACGATGAGTACTTCCTGCAGGCTGCCGAGTTTCGCCGCTTCGAGCAGCATGCGGCCCATGCGCGGATCGACCGGCAGGCGCGCCAACTGGCGACCCAGCGGCGTCAGCTGACTGTTGCGATCAACGGCCGAAAGCTCTTGAAGCAGATTGAAACCGTCGCTGATCGCTTTGCCATCCGGCGGTTCGATGAACGGGAACGCGGTGATTTCACCGAGGCGCAGATGCAACATCTGCAAAATAACCGCGGCAAGGTTGGTGCGCAGGATTTCCGGATCGGTGAATTCCGGGCGGCCGAGGAAATCCTCCTCGCTGTACAAGCGCACGCAAATACCCGGCTCGACCCGCCCGCAGCGCCCTTTACGCTGATTGGCGCTGGCCTGGGAAATCGCTTCGATCGGCAAACGCTGGACCTTGGCGCGGTAGCTGTAACGGCTGATGCGCGCGGTGCCGCTGTCGATCACATAGCGGATGCCCGGCACGGTCAGCGAGGTTTCGGCGACGTTGGTCGCCAAGACTACTCGGCGACCGGGGTGCGACTGGAAAATCCGCTGCTGCTCGGCCGGCGACAGGCGCGCGTACAGCGGCAGGATTTCGGTGTGTTTGAGCTGGGCCTTGCGCAACATGTCGGCGGCATCGCGGATCTCGCGCTCACCGGGCAAAAACACCAGCACATCGCCGGGGCTGCGGCGTTCGCTGCGCTCGTAAGCGGCGATCTCGTCGAGGGTGGCGAGGATCGCCTGATCGACGGTCAGGTCGTCCTCGACGCGGTTGCCCTCCTCGTCCTGCTCCAGCGTCAGCGGGCGATACCAGGTCTCCACCGGGAAGGTACGGCCAGAGACTTCAACAATCGGCGCGTCGTCGAAGTGTTTGGAAAAGCGCTCCAGATCAATGGTCGCCGAGGTGATGATGACCTTCAGATCGGGACGGCGCGGCAGCAGGGTTTTCAGGTAACCGAGGAGGAAATCGATGTTGAGGCTGCGTTCGTGGGCTTCGTCGACGATGATCGTGTCGTAGCGTTCCAGATAGCGGTCGTTCTGGGTTTCGGCGAGCAGGATGCCGTCGGTCATCAGCTTGATCAGGGTGTTGGCGTCGCTCTGATCTTCGAAGCGCACCTGATAGCCGACCAGCGACCCGAGCGGTGTGCCGAGCTCTTCGGCGACGCGGCTGGCGACGCTGCGCGCTGCGATTCGACGCGGCTGGGTGTGACCGATCAAACCGTGCTGACCGCGGCCGATTTCCAGACAGATCTTCGGCAACTGGGTGGTTTTACCCGAGCCGGTTTCGCCGGCAATGATCAGCACCTGATGCTGTTCCAGGGCCTTTTTGATCTCGTCACGCTTGGCCGCGATCGGCAGGCTGTCGTCGTAACGAATCACCGGCAGACTGGCCTTGCGCGCCAGCACTTGATCACAGGACGCCTGCATGCGCGCGACCCACTGAGCCAACTTGGCCTCATCGGGTTTCTTGCGCAACTCAAGCAACTGCCGGCGCAACCGGTGACGGTCGGCGAGCATGGCGTGATCGAGATTTTTCAGCAGTTTGTCGATGGAGGGCGATTCGTCGGTCATCGGGTAGGCAATTCGGTCGTCTATTTATGCAGGGGGGCGATTGTGGCAGAAAAGCAGCTGTCAGCGCCAAGCCGCAAGCTGCAAGTTAAAAGCCGCTGTGACTTGTAGCTTGAAGCTTGCCGCTTGTAGCTGCTTGTCTAGTGATCGTTCCCACGCTCTGCGTGGGAATGCAGCCGGGGACGCTCTGCGTCCCAGAAGCGGACGCGGAGCGTCCGGTGAGGCATTCCCACGCAGAGCATGGGAACGATCAGCGAAAAGCAGCTATTAGCGGCAAGCCACAAGCTGCAAGTTAAAAGCCGTAGCGGCCTTTAGCTTGAAGCTTGAGCAGCTTGTAGCTGCCGTCATTCTTTATTGAGGCCCTTGCGTCGATACGGGAAGACGTCGATGACTTTCCCGGCGCGAATCGCCTCTTGCAAGCTTTTCCAGTAGTCGGCGTCGTACAACTCGCCATGCAACTGATCGAACAATTTGCGCTGCCCGGCATCGGCGAACAGAAACGGCGGAAACTCCTCGGGAAACACGTCCAGCGGCCCGATCGAATACCACGGTTCGGACGCCATTTCATCTTCCGGCGTGCGCGGCGCGGGGATATGGCGGAAGTTGGCTTCGGTCAGAAAACAGATTTCGTCGTAGTCATAAAACACCACCCGCCCGTGCCGGGTGACACCGAAGTTCTTCAGCAGCATGTCGCCGGGGAAGATGTTCGCCGCCGCCAGTTGCTTGATCGCCAGCCCATAATCTTCCAGCGCCTCGCGCACCTGAGCCTCGTTGGCGTTTTCCAGGTAGAGGTTGAGTGGAGTCATGCGCCGCTCGGTCCAGCAGTGGCGGATCAGCACCGTGTCGCCCTCCACCGAAACGGTCGAGGGCGCGACTTCGAGCAGTTCCTGCAGACACGCCGGCTCGAACTTGCTCAACGGAAAACGGAAGTCGGCGAATTCCTGGGTATCGGCCATGCGCCCTACCCGGTCGACACTTTTCACCAGTCGGTATTTTTCGATCACCGTGGCGCGGTCAACGTTTTTCGACGGTGAGAAACGGTCCTTGATGATTTTGAATACGGTGTTGAAACCCGGCAGGGTAAACACGCTCATGACCATGCCGCGCACGCCCGGCGCCATGATGAACTGATCGTCGGTGTTGGCGAGGTGATTGATCAGCGCCCGGTAAAACTCGGATTTGCCGTGTTTGTAGAAACCGATCGAGGTGTACAGCTCGGCAATGTGCTTGCCCGGCAAAATGCGCCGCAGAAACCCGATGAACTCCGCCGGCACCGGCACGTCGACCATGAAATACGAACGGGTGAACGAGAAGATGATCGACACATCGGCTTCGTCGGTGATCAACGCATCGATCTGAATGCCGCGCCCCTCGCGGTGCAGCAGCGGAATCACCAGCGGCCATTGCTCGTCGCGGGTGTAAATGCGCCCGACCAGATAAGCGCCCTTGTTGCGATAAAGCACCGAGGAAAACAGCTCGACCGCCAGTTCCGGGTCCTTGCAGACCCAGTCCGGCAGGTTCTCCCGCAGTTGGGCTTCGAGCCGGTTGAGGTCGCCGGGCAGATCGGCGTAATCCTCGCTGAAACGGAAGTCGGCGAAGATACTGGCGAGCATGCCCGACAGTTGGCCCTGCGGCTTGTAGGTCCGGGTCTGTGCGGCGCGGGCACGACGCAGGGTCGGCCGGGTGGTGTGGATGAACATGCAGCCATCGCTGATCAGGTCATGGCTGAACAGCCCACAGAAAATCGAGTTGTACCAGGTCTCGGACAGCTCATCGTCGAAGCGCAGGTCAATCACACTGATGTAGGCGCTTTTGACCAGTGGCCAGCAGCTGACATTCATCAGCATCTCTTCATCGAAATGCTCGCGCAGGCGCGCTACGGTTTCACCGACCTTTTCCTCGTAGAGGCTGATCCGCGCCGCCGAGGCGACCTGCGCCTCTTGCCAGCGGGCTTGCTCGAATCGCTCGCGGGCACCGTCGGTGATGCGCCGGAAGTGCTCGCGGTAATCGTCGAAGCCAGCGAGGATCATGCGGGCGATGTCGGTGGCTGGCCATTGCTGCGGCATAGGTGAAACCTCGGCGCGAATTCGGTTCGCTTGAGCTTAGTCACGGAAGGGCCCGCAGGAAAAGTGCAATTTCAGCCAAAACCGATACCGGGTTGCCCAACAAGCCTGGTAGTGCTGCGTAATGCGAAATTAAATGCCCGATTAGCGGTTGCCATGGCCAGGGCACTCGGCAACACTCTCGTCCCGATCAAGGAAGGAGACCCGCCGTGAGCCCTGTCGATATTTTCCGCATGTTGTCGCTGGCCGCTATCTGGGGCGCGAGTTTTCTGTTCATGCGCATCATTGCGCCGGTGATCGGCACGATCCCCACCGGTTTCTTTCGCGTGTCGATTGCCGCCGCCGGCTTGCTGGTGATCCTGGGGCTGATGCGCGTCAGCTGGGATTTCAAGGGCAAACTGAAAACCGTGATGCTGCTCGGCGTGATCAACTCGGGGATTCCAGCGACGCTGTACTCGGTGGCGGCGCAAGTATTGCCGGCGGGTTACTCAGCGATCTTCAATGCCACCACGCCGTTGATGGGCGTGCTGATCGGCGGTTTGTTCTTCAGTGAAAAACTCACCGCGGCGAAACTCGGCGGAGTGTTCCTCGGTTTGTTCGGCGTAGGCGTTCTGACCCGCGCCGGCCCGGTGGCATTTGACCTGCAATTGCTGATGGGCGCGGTCGCCTGTTTGCTCGCCACGACCTGCTATGGCTTTGCCGGATTTCTAGCACGGCGCTGGCTGGATCAGGCCGGCGGGCTGGACAGTCGTTTATCGGCGCTGGGCAGCATGCTCGGGGCAACATTGTTTCTGCTGCCGCTGTTCGGCTACAGCGTCATCACTGCACCGCCGGTGAGCTGGGGTGGATGGCACGTCTGGCTATCGCTGCTCGGTCTGGGCCTGGGTTGCACGGCGTTTGCCTACATCATTTATTTCCGCCTGCTCAGCTCGATCGGCCCGGTAAAGTCGATGACCGTGACCTTCATGATTCCGCCATTCGGGGTGTTGTGGGGGCATTGTTGCTGGATGAGCCGTTGTCGATGGCGCACGTGTATGGCGGGGTTTTGATTGCGCTGGCGTTGTGGCTGGTGTTGAAACCTGCGCGAGTGTCTTAACGCTAGATTGTGTTGCGGCTGATATTCGCGAGCAGGCTCGCTCCCACAGGGATGCATGTGCAATGTGGGAGCGAGCCTGCTCGCGAAGGCGATGGATCAATCAGCGCCTGTTCTACTGACCGCTTTTACGGAACACGAACCCCAAACCAACAACAATCAACAACATCCCCAGCACGCTCAACGCCGCCAGGCGATTGCCGAAAATCAGGTAATCCATCACCGCGGTCACCGCCGGTACCAGATAAAACAGGCTGGTGACGTTGACCAGATTGCCCCGTGCGATCAGGCGATACAGCAACAGCGTCGCCAGCACCGAAACCACCAGCCCCATCCACAACACCGGAACGACGAAACCCGCGCTGTGTTCAAATTGGAACGGCTGGAACGGCACGAATATCCCGCACAGCAACAGCCCGGCCAGATACTGCACCGGCAGTGTGCCGAGCGGATTTTCAGTGATGCGCTTCTGCATGATCGAACCCAGGGTCATGCTTGCCAGCGCCAGGAGACCAAACAGCATGCCAACCCATGACATCCCGGCCAATCCGATCCCCTGATACACCACCATGATCAGCCCGGCCAACCCCAGCGCCAGTCCGAACATCCGACGGGTCGAGCGCTGCCGTTCCATCAGCACCACGGTGAGAATCGGTTGCACGCCCATGATGGTCGCCATCACCCCCGGGGTGACTTTGCTGTTCAAGGCCAACAGATAAAAGATCTGGTACGCCCCCAACAGCACCACACCGGTAGCGATCGCGAACAGCATCGGCTTGCCGCCCTTGGGCAACTTGAGCTTGAGCAGCGGCGCCAGCAGCACCAGCCCGCACAAGGCAATCGCAAAGCGGATCAGCAAAAAGGCGAACGGTGAAGCGTGGGCCAATCCCCACTTGGAGAAGATAGCCCCGCTGCTCCACAGCAGAACGAACAGGCTCGTGGACGCCGCCGCGAGCGCGGATTGTTTCGAAAGGACAAACATGAATACCACCTGTAGTCAGGCACAAAGCCAATTCAGCCGAAGCTGAAATTCAGTAGGTTTTTCTGGCGGGCGCAGGGGTCAGCAGAAACTGCTGATCAGCCCGAAACGCCAACGCCCGGCGGTGCTACGACTGCGCGCACCGGCGTGCTACTGACAGGTGGGGGTAATGACTGATCTGCACAGGCTGCTGATTCCCGCACGGCACGAAGCCAGCGTTGACCGCTGGATCGACTACCGCGTTGATGTGGGATGCAGGCATTGAGCAGATCTCTTTGGGAGGAACGTGAACCGCCTGATTCACGAGCGCCGACTATAACCAGCCCGGGACACAGATTGCAATGACTTGGGCAAAGGGCCGCCAGCGACAGCGCGGTGCCGGGGAATTAGGGTGATTGGCGGTGGCAACGGATTGTCAGGAGACAGGGAATGCAAGAGATCACATGCCAAGGGAACGGACGTATTTGCGGTATCAGTTGTATCGGTCAGAGGCCAGGAAACGAGCTGCAGCTACATTTGCGACGCTGCAGCGCGAATTGGAGGAGCACGGTATTGTTGGCGTCGATCATTCCAGGGTTCGCTTCGAAGCTATTGATGCGTCCGCCATGGATGCTTATGAGGAATGGCTTGATCCGCATTTCTGCTGGGAGGAAATTATCCGATGGAAAGCCAAAGAGCCAATGAGCTTCGATCTGGCAATCTGGTTCGATCGTGAACTGTGCGGGCTTTGCTTTGCCAATCCAAACCAAAGCCGCCTGCGCGTCAAGATTGTACGGCTTGAAGGGCAGCCGGCAAACGATCACCCCCTCAAGAGCCGTATAGCGACTCTTGCCCTGACTGCCGTCACCCACTTCGCACTGATCATCGGCAGCCAGCAAATCGAAATCCAGGAGCCTCTTGCGGGAGCTATACCGCTATACCGGCAACTAGGGTTCGAGTTTGATTCTGAGGGACGTCTTGTGAAGCATATTGACTGAGCCTAGTATCTGAGCAACTGCTCATTTACTGATCAACGTCGGAGGGGGCCATGAAAGCAGTCGTTGAAAAGAAAACATTAGGTTCGACATCCAGAAAGACGAGGAAAAAGCAGCTTTCCAACGAGTTGTCTGAAAGTGAGATGAATCGGATCAGAAAGGCGCTCGCCGACCCAGCCGTTGAAGAGCCAAGCGGCGTACTGGCCGGTGCGTCCTTTTCCTTCCGCTAATAAAAAACCGCTCCAAAAGAGCGGTTTTTTTATTGCTTGATCCAACCTCAACCAAACAGCCAATACCCCAACAACGTCAGCACAACCACCGCCAGCACCGGGCGCATCACGCGATAGGCCTTGGGATGACGGCGCTTCCATTGCTTGACCACGCCGCTGAACCTGTCGCTGAAATTCTTGCTCCAGGCATACGCCTGGTTGATCCCGCCGACGCGTTCGTCGTCAAGGTTCTGCGGTGCGGTGGCACGGCCGAGCCAGCCGCTGATGAAGCGGTTGATGCGGGTCATCAGGCGGTTGCTCAAAGGGCGCTCGATGTCGCAGAACAGGATCACGCGGGTCTGCTCGGTTTCGTTCTTGACCCAGTGCACATAGGTCTCGTCGAACATCACGTCTTCACCGTCACGCCAGGCGTAGACCTGACCGTCGACGAAGATCCGGCAATCGTCGGAGTTCGGCGTCGACAGGCCCAAGTGGTAACGCAGCGAGCCGGCGAACGGGTCGCGATGCGGATTGAGGTGGCTGCCGCCTGGCAGCAGCGCGAACATCGCGCCTTTGACGTTGGGAATAGCACTGACCAGCGCCACGGTTTTCGGGCACAGGGTTTCGGCCGATGGCAGCGGCTTGTCGTACCACTTGAGGTAGAAACGCTTCCAGCCCTTCTTGAAGAACGAACCGAAACCGGCGTCGTTGTTCTTCTCCGCAGCGCGAATATAGCCTTCGTCGAACAGGTGCATCGCTTCGTCGCGAATGGTTTCCCAGTTATCGCGCAATACATCCAGTTCCGGGAATTTGCTGCGATCCAGATACGGTTTGGACGGCACGCCGGAGAACAGGTACATCAAGGCGTTATAAGGAGCGAACAGCGCCGAGTGGTTGACGAACTGACGCAATACCGGCAAACGCGCCTTGCCGCGCAAATGCACATAGAGCGTGCTGCCCAAAAACAGCAACAGCACAAACGCCTTGGCGGCAAACGAAACGGTCATCAACAACTCCTTGAATAAAGACAACGCTGCGCATGCCTTTTACCCGGCATGGCAGCCGGCCATGATAAACACTACCGGCGCCGGGAAAAACCCGCCTGACAAGATTCAGTGTCAAGCGGTTCGCAACAAAGCATTTATTAGCACAGGGCGCCTGAACCCTGGCTGACCTGCATCAATGTGCTTACTGCTGGTTCTCCTGCTCGGTGAACAAATCGCTGAACAGCATGCTCGACAGATACCGCTCGCCGGAGTCCGGCAGCACCACGACAATGGTCTTGCCCTGCATTTCCGGCGTTTCGGCCAGACGCACGGCAACGGCCATCGCCGCACCGCAGGAAATCCCGCAGAGAATCCCCTCTTCCTGCATCAGGCGCAACGCCATGGACTTGGACTCTTCGTCGGTCACCTGCTCAACCCGGTCGACCATCGACAGATCAAGGTTCTTTGGCACGAAACCGGCGCCGATCCCCTGAATCTTGTGCGGGCTCGGTTTGATCTCCTGACCGGCCAGGGCCTGAGTAATCACGGGCGATGACGTCGGCTCCACGGCCACCGAGAGAATCGGTTTGCCAGCGGTGTTCTTGATATACCGCGAAACGCCGGTAATGGTTCCGCCGGTACCGACACCCGCTACCAGTACATCTACTGCGCCGTCGGTGTCGTTCCAGATTTCCGGGCCGGTGGTCTTCTCATGGATCGCCGGGTTCGCTGGGTTATCGAATTGCGCCGGCATGAAGTATTTGTCGGCATTGCTGGCGACGATCTCGGCCGCTTTTTCGATAGCGCCTTTCATGCCTTTGGCCGGCTCGGTCAGGACCAGCTCTGCGCCCAGCGCCTTGAGCACCTTGCGCCGCTCGATGCTCATTGAGGCCGGCATGGTCAGCATCAATTTGTAACCACGGGCAGCCGCAACGAAGGCCAGGCCGATACCGGTATTGCCCGATGTCGGCTCGACGATGGTCATGCCCGGCTTGAGTTTGCCGCTGCTTTCAGCGTCCCAGATCATGTTGGCGCCGATCCGGCATTTCACCGAATAACCGGGGTTGCGCCCCTCGATCTTGGCCAGAATGGTCACGCCGCGCGGTGCGATGCGATTGATCTGCACCAGCGGTGTGTTACCGATGGAATGGGCGTTGTCAGCAAAAATACGGCTCATTGGCTGGGTCCTTGTGCAGCATTGAATTCAGCCTTCCACGGTAAGCCTGTTGCCCATCACAGTCCAGTCGGGTCGAACGTCTGCGAACGCCAAGAGTCAATCGCAAAGAATCCTCAAGGACCTTATTCAGGAAGCCTCGTCATGAAGCGTCGTTACAGCTGGCCGCTCTGGACCCTCGCAGGCGTCGTCGTGCTGCTGCTGGCCTTGCACATCGCCCTGCCCTATCTGGTGCGCGACTACCTCAATGACAAACTCGCCGACATGGGCGATTACCGCGGTCAGATCACCGATGTCGACCTCGCCCTGTGGCGCGGCGCCTACAAGATCAACGGCCTGAAAATCGTCAAGGTCGACGGCAAGGTACCGGTGCCGTTCGTCGACGCGCCGTTAATCGACCTGTCGGTGAGCTGGCACTCGCTGTGGTACGACCATGCGGTGGTGGCGCAGGTGCAATTTCTCAACCCGGAAATCAACTTTGTCGATGGCGGTGCCAACAAGCAGAACTCCCAGACCGGTCAAGGCACCGACTGGCGCGAGCAACTGGGCAAACTGCTGCCGATCACCCTCGACGAAGTGCAGATCAACGATGGCCGCATCACCTTCCGCAACTTCAACTCCAAGCCGCCAGTGAACATGAATGCGAGCAAGGTCAACGCGAGCATTTACAACCTGACCAACGTCGTCGACAAGGAAGGCAAGCGCGATGCTCTTTTCGAAGGCAAGGCGCTGCTGTTGGGTCATGCCCCCGTCGAAGTGACCGCTACTTTCGATCCGCTGAGCGACTTCGAAGATTTCGAATTCCGCCTGCGGGCGCGCGATATCGAGCTCAAACGCATGAATGATTTCGCCGCAGCGTATGGGAAATTCGACTTCAACGCCGGCCACGGCGATGTGGTCATCGAAGCCAAGGCAGACAATGCAAGGCTCACCGGCTACATCAAACCGCTGCTGCGCGACGTTGACGTGTTCAACTGGCAGCAGGACGTGGAAAACAAGAACAAGGGCATTTTCCGCTCGATCTGGGAGGCGCTGGTCGGCGGCACCGAAACCGTGTTGAAAAACCAGAACAAAAACCAGTTCGCCACCCGTGTCGAACTCAGCGGCAATGTCCACCAGCAAGATATCAACGCGTTCGAAGCGTTTTTGCAGATCTTGCGCAACGGCTTCATTCAGGCCTTCAACGCCCGTTATGAGCGGCCGAAGCCGGACGAGGGTTAGGATCGCTAAGGCACTGGCCATCAGCCGAAACTGAGTCAACATGTGACGCCCCATTCAGAGACTGAATACGCCGTCTGCGTTCACAGTCGCCCGGGCTGCGCGTTATAGTCGGGCATCCGATTATTTCGCCCCCGCCCTGCCCGTCAGGTCGGCGTTAACGTTCGAGGATTAGCAGATGAAGTTCGAAGGCACCCAGGCCTACGTCGCCACCGATGACCTGAAGCTGGCGGTCAACGCCGCCATCACCCTGGAGCGGCCACTGCTGGTCAAGGGCGAGCCGGGCACCGGCAAGACCATGCTCGCCGAGCAACTGGCCGAGTCGTTTGGCGCGAAGTTGATCACCTGGCACATCAAGTCCACCACCAAGGCCCATCAGGGCCTGTATGAATACGATGCGGTCAGCCGCCTGCGTGATTCGCAACTGGGCAATGAAAAAGTTCACGATGTGCGCAACTACTTGAAGAAGGGCAAGCTCTGGGAAGCGTTCGAATCCGAAGAACGCGTGATTCTGCTGATCGACGAAATCGACAAGGCCGACATCGAGTTCCCGAACGACCTGCTGCAAGAACTCGACAAGATGGAGTTCTACGTTTACGAAATCGACGAAACCATCAAGGCGAAAAAACGCCCGATCATCATCATTACCTCCAACAACGAGAAAGAGCTGCCGGACGCCTTCCTGCGCCGCTGCTTCTTCCACTACATCGCCTTCCCCGACCGCACCACCCTGCAGAAGATCGTCGATGTGCACTACCCGGACATCAAGAAAGATCTGGTCAGCGAAGCGCTGGATGTCTTTTTCGACGTGCGCAAAGTGCCCGGCCTGAAGAAGAAGCCATCCACGTCGGAACTGGTCGACTGGCTGAAACTGCTGATGGCCGACAACATTGGCGAAGCGGTGCTGCGCGAGCGCGATCCGACCAAAGCCATTCCGCCGCTGGCAGGCGCACTGGTGAAGAACGAACAGGACGTGCAACTGCTTGAGCGTCTGGCGTTCATGAGCCGGCGCGGCACCCGCTAAGAGGCTGCTGCCATGTTGCTCAACCTGTTCAATGAAATGCGTGCAGCGAAAGTGCCGGTGTCGGTGCGTGAACTGCTCGACCTGATCAACGCGCTGAAACAGCGCGTAACCTTCGCCGACATGGACGAGTTCTATTACTTGTCGCGAGCGATTCTGGTCAAGGACGAACGCCATTTCGACAAGTTTGACCGGGCCTTCGGTGCCTACTTCAATGGTCTGGAAAAACTCGACGATCATTTGCAGGCGCTGATTCCCGAAGACTGGCTGCGCAAGGAGTTCGAGCGTTCGCTGACCGACGAGGAGCGTGCGCAGATCCAGTCCCTTGGTGGCCTGGACAAACTGATCGAGGAATTCAAAAAGCGTCTCGAAGAACAAAAGGAACGCCACGCCGGCGGCAACAAATGGATCGGCACAGGCGGTACCAGCCCGTTCGGCTCCGGCGGCTTCAATCCGGAAGGTATTCGGGTTGGCGATGCCGGCAAACGCCAGGGCAAAGCGGTGAAAGTCTGGGATCAGCGCGAATACAAGAACCTCGATGATTCGGTGGAATTGGGCACGCGCAACATCAAGGTCGCCCTGCGCCGCTTACGCAAGTTTGCTCGCCAGGGGGCAGCGGAAGAACTCGACATCGATGGCACCATCGACCACACCGCCAAGGATGCCGGCCTGCTGAACATCCAGATGCGCCCGGAGCGGCGCAATACAGTGAAACTGTTGCTGCTGTTCGATATCGGCGGCTCGATGGACGCCCATGTAAAGATCTGCGAGGAACTGTTCTCGGCCTGCAAGACCGAGTTCAAGCATCTGGAGTATTTCTACTTCCACAACTTCATTTATGAATCGGTGTGGAAGAACAACATGCGCCGCACTTCCGAGCGCACCTCGACCCAGGACCTGCTGCACAAGTACGGCGCCGACTACAAAGTGATCTTTATCGGTGACGCCGCCATGGCGCCTTATGAAATCACTCAGGCCGGTGGCAGCGTCGAGCACTGGAACGAAGAGCCGGGCTATGTCTGGATGCAGCGTTTCATGGAGAAGTACAAGAAACTCATCTGGATCAACCCGTATCCGAAAGATACCTGGGGCTATACCTCCTCAACCAATATCGTGCGCGATCTCATCGAGGACCAGATGTATCCGCTGACATTGCGCGGTCTGGAAGAAGGCATGCGGTTTTTGTCGAAATAATCTGCTGCGTCTGGGCGGACGTTATCGCGAGCAGGCTCACTCCTACATTTGAAATGTTTTCCCCCTGTAGGAGTGAGCCTGCTCGCGATGCTCTTCAGCGATTCAGCAATCGATGCAAATAGTCGACATGCTCACGATGCGCGACTTCCTGAACTACGGGTCGCAACCTTAATTGCTCGCCCGGCAGTCGTTGCGCCAACCGCGCCAGCGCCAGCGGCGTCAACGCTCCCAAACGCGGATAACCGCCGATCGTCTGCCGGTCGTTAAGCAAAACGATCGGCTGCCCGTCCGGCGGCACCTGCACCGCCCCCAGCGGAATGCCCTCGGAAATCATCGGCAAGCCCTGATACGCCAGGGTCTTGCCGAGCAAACGAATGCCCATGCGATCGGCGCGGCTGTCCAGAGTCCAGGCCGTGTTGAACACATCGAACAGACTCTGCCCGCTGAACTGGCCGATCTGTCCGCCGAGCACCAGATCCAGCGGTTCATTTGAGCGAAGGTCAGGTTGATGCTGGCGGGGCAGTTCACGCATTTGCCCGGGGTGCCCGTCATAGTTGAGCGTCGCCCCCTTGGCCAGCGGCCTTCCCATGCCATCGAGACCGCCGAGTTCTTCACGCACCACGGTCGCAGAGCTGCCCAGCACCTGCGGCGCCGCAAATCCGCCGGGCGCCGCCAGATAAGCCCGGGCACCGAGCAACGGTTGCGTGAGTTGCAACGTCTGCCCTTTGGCCAACTTGAAACTTCGCCACGGCGCCAGTGGCTGGCCGTCGATCTGCGCGCCAAGATCCGCGCCCGCCAATGCCAGGCAACATGCTTCTTCAGCCACTAGCGCAAAGCCGCCGAGGGTGATTTCGATCACCGTGGCATCCAGCGCATTGCCGAGGAGCCAGTTGGCCCAGCTCATCGAACAACCATCCGCCGCGCCGCCCTGTGTCACGCCCAGATGCCGCACGCCAAAGCGCCCGGCGTCCTGCAACAGACACAGCGGCGTGCTCGCGGTAATCGTCAATCGGCTCATGCCTGTGCCTCCAGCGGCGTGTCGTCCCCGCCCAGGTTGATGAATTCGGCATGGCTGACCGCTTCAAAGCGCACCGTGTCGCCGGGTTGCATCAGGCTGTAGCCATCGCGATGACGGTCGAAGAGTTTTGCCGGCGTACGCCCGATCAGGTTCCAGCCACCGGGAGATACCACCGGATAGGCGGCGGTCTGGCGCTCGGCGATGCCGACGCTGCCGGCCGCGACTTTCTTGCGCGGGGTGTTCAAACGCGGCGCGGCGAGCATTTCTTCAACCAGCCCCATAAAAGCAAACCCCGGCGCAAAGCCGAGGGCGAAGACCTGATACTCCCGGGCGCTGTGGCGGCGGATCACCTCTTCCACCGCCAGCCCACTGCGCTCGGCAAGCAGACCCAGTTCCGGGCCGACGCTCAAGTCATACCAGACCGGCAGCACATGGCACTGGCCGGCGGCGCGCGCATTCGGCGCCAGGTCGACCAGCGCCTCGGCGATCAACTCCCGCGCGTTCGCCGGACTCAATGCGCTCAGGTCGTAATGCACCATCAACGTCGTATACGACGGCACCAGATCGATCAGGTGCCCGGCAAAGACTGCGCGCAAACGTTCGCTGGCGGCGAGCATCCACGGCATGTTGGTTTCGGCGATTTCATCGAACAGACGCAGCATCAGGCAATCCAGTGCGACCACTTCAACCCTGGGATTCATGGCGCACTCAGCTGATTCAAGGCTTCACGGATGCGCTGGACGGCGGCCACCGAACTGGCGTTGTCACCGTGTACGCAAAGGGTATTGGCGTGCAGGCGCAAGGCGCTGCCGTCGCTGGCCGTGAGGTCGTCGCCACGGGCGATGGTCAGGGCTTGCGCTACGATGGTTTCGCCATCGTGATGGACCGCGCCGGGCAGTTGTCGCGAGACCAGCCGGCCGGCGCTGTCGTAGGCACGATCGGCAAAAGCTTCGAACCACAGGGTCACGCCGTACTCATCGCCGATCTGCTGCGCCGCGGCGTTGTCACGCGTGGCCATCAGCATCAACGGCAGACTGCGGTCGTAGGCCTCAATCGCCTGGATGACCGCGCGCAACTGCGCCGGGTTGGCCATCATGTCGTTGTACATCGCGCCATGAGGCTTGACGTAACTGACCCGCGCGCCCTGCGCTTTGCATATGCCGTCGAGCGCGCCGATCTGGTAATGCAGGATGTCCTGCAACTCTTGTGCGGAATAGGCCATGGAGCGCCGGCCGAAACCGACCAGATCCTGATACGCCGGATGCGCGCCAATCTGCACGCCATGGCGCAAGGCCAGGCTGACCGTTTTGCGCATGATGCCCGGATCGCCGGCATGAAAACCGCAGGCGACGTTGGCGCAGTCGATGAAAGGCATGACCTCGGCGTCCAGACCCATGGTCCAGCTGCCGAAGCTCTCGCCAATGTCGCAATTCAAAAGCAGGCGGCTCACGTTGAACACTCCTGTAGGTGCTGATATTTTTATCTGTAGGACTTTGCCTGGCAGGTTATCAGTTACTGTGCGTCGAGTTGCTTGCCACGGGTTTCCGGCAGGCTCAGCGCCGCGAGGATCACCACGCCATACGACACCGCAGCGAACGCACCAATACCTACGCTCAACGGCACTTTCTGGCTAAGCAGGCCGATCAACAGCGGAAACAGTGCCGCCAGTGCGCGACCAATGTTGTAGCAGAAGCCCTGCCCCGAACCGCGAATCCGTGTGGGAAACAGCTCAGTGAGAAACGCGCCCATGCCGCTGAAAATCCCCGAAGCGAAAAAACCCAGCGGGAACCCCAGCCACAACATCACGCCATTGCTCACCGGCATCTGCGTATAAAGCAGAACGATCGTGAACGAACCGACCGCAAACAGGATGAAGTTCTTCTTGCGCCCCAGCAGGTCAGTCAAATAGGCGCTGATCACATAGCCGACGTAAGAGCCGACAATCACCATCGCCAGATAACCACCAGTACCCAACACGCTCAAGCCGCGCTCGTTTTTCAAAAAGGTCGGCAGCCAGGAGGTAATCGCGTAGTAACCGCCGAGGGCGCCGGTGGTCAGCAACGAAGCGCGGAACGTGGTGAACAGCATGCCCGGGGCGAAAATCTCATAGAACTTCGCTGGGTTTTCCGGCGTTTGCGCCGCTTTGGCCTCGCGATAGATCTCTGGATCCTTGACCAGTCGGCGCACAAAAATCACGAAAATCGCCGGTACGATGCCGAGGATGAACAGTGCGCGCCAGGCGTCTTCCGGTGGCAACAGTGAAAAAAGCACGGCATAGAGAATCGCCGTCAGGCCCCAGCCCAACGCCCAACCGGACTGGACCATGCCGACCGCTTTGCCGCGGTCCCTGGCGCGAATCACCTCGCCGATCAGCACCGCACCGGCTGTCCATTCGCCGCCGAAACCGAAGCCCATCAAGGTGCGGGCGATCAGCAACTGTTGGTAGTTTTGCGCGAAGCCGCAGAGAAAAGTGAAGAAGGCGAACCACAGCACCGTCAGTTGCAAGGTGCGCACGCGACCGATGCGGTCAGAGAGAATACCGGCGACCCAGCCGCCAATCGCCGAGGCGATCAAGGTGCTGGTGTGAATCAGCCCCGCCTCGCCCGTGGTGATGCCCCACATGGCGATCAGGGTTGGCACGACGAAGCTGAGCATCTGCGTGTCCATGCCATCGAGGCCGTAACCGATCTTGCAACTCCAGAACGTACGACGCTCCTGCTGATTGATATTGCGGTACCAGTCGAACGGCCCCGGACGCGTCGCCGGCTTGGCCAAAGGGAGGGTGTCGGGAGCACTCATGGCAAATCTCCGCAGGTTTTTATTGGTCTTGTTCGAAGCTCCGACGACGCCTATCGTGGGAACCGCATGCGCCGATTTTTCGTCGCGTAGCCCTTGTGCGTCCAACGAATAAAAACCCGCCTTAGGCATAAGAAAAATTTGTCACCCGAGCCTTGCCCATGAACCTGAAGTTTCTCGAGACCTTTGTCTGGGTCGCCCGACTGAAGAGTTTTCGTCTGACCGCCGACAAGCTGTTCACCACCCAGGCGTCAATCTCCAGCCGCATCGCGGTGCTTGAAGGCGAGCTTGGGGTGAAGCTGTTTTTGCGCGATTCGCGCGGCGTGAGCCTGACGCCCGAAGGCTTGAAAGTGCTGGACCATGCCGAGCAGATGCTCGACACCATGGCCGCGCTGAAACAATCGATCGAGACCCGTTCGAGCAAGATCGGCCGGGTGCGCATCGGTGTGATGGACACGGTGATCCACACCTGGCTGAGCCCGTTGGTGGCGCAGATGACCGATGTTTATCCACGGGTAGAAATCGAATTGGTCGCGGATACCGCACTGAACCTCTGCGATCAACTGCAAAAAGGCTTTCTCGACATCATTCTGCAGACTGACCTGATCCGCCATGAAAGCGTGCGCAGTCTGGAGCTGGCCAGTCATCCGCTGGGCTGGATCGTCGCCCGCCAGTCAATCTACCACCGCGACTACGCCGACCTCGCCGAACTGGCGCAGGAACGCATCATCACTTATTCGAAAAACTCGCGGCCGCATCAGGACTTGCTGGCGTTGATGCAGGCCAATGGCGTGCTGGCGCCACGTTTGAATTGCGTGAATTCGGTGTCGGCGATTACCCGACTGTTGCGCGACGGATTTGGTATCGGTGTGTTGCCGCCCGTGCTGGTGGCCGAAGAGCTGGCGCGCGGGGATTTGATCCTGCTGAATATCGATCAGCGTCCGCCTGATTTGCAGGTGGTGGTGTCGTGGCGGATCGGGGTTGAGTGGGTCGAGGAGATTGTGCCGTTGTGTCGGCAGGTGTTGGCGGACTATGCGCAAAAGGTGGGCAAGGACTGCATCACCCTCACGTCATGATCGTTCCCACGCTTTGCGTGGGAATACGTTCGGCTTGAAAGGGACGCAGAGCGTCCCGGGCTGCATTCCCACGCAGAGCGTGGGAACGATCAAAGGCCGCGCACGTCGCGGTCTTCGATCGGCCGGCTCTGGCGCAGGCGGCGGCCGCCAAGCACTACCCAGTCAATCAGGCGGAACAGGCATTCGATGCCGAACGACAGCAGCAGCGCGCCGCTCATGCCCCAGATCATCGCTTCCGGGGTTAGCAGAATCTGATAGCTGTAGCCGTTCCAGGTTTCCTTGCGAATGTCCGGATCGGCAGCGAGCATCACTTGCAGAAAGCGGATGTACCACGGCCCTTGCATCGCCTGGAATTGTTTATCCAGCGCAACCTGGCGGGTGAGCAAGGTGTTCAGGCTGTCGGCATCGCTGCGGAATATCGGGTCTTCGCTGGCGCGGTAATGCGCGACCAGCGCCTGCATGTCGCCTTTGAAAAACTGATCGGCCGTGCCCTGGAAGCCACGCAGGCCGGTTTGCGCTTCGATCAGATGCGCTTCGACGCGTTTTGCATAATCGTTGATGAACCCCGGCACCTGGACACCGATCAACAGGCCTGCCGCAAACAACACCAGCCGTACATAACTGAGCAACATGAGGTGCAATCCTTATTCGGTCTTGCCCTGGCTGACGCATTCGCCGCGTCGCCACAGGCTCCATTGGCCCGGCTCGTAGCGGGTCCAGGTTTCGTTTTCGGTCAACGGTTCGGTGGCGATCACCGTCACCACGTCGTTGGGCGTGGTTTCCGCCTGGAAGTCGACGATCACATCGACATCTTTCAGCCGCGCCGGGCCGAACGGTGCGCGCCGGGTGATCTGCGCCAGTTTGGTCGAGCAATAGCAGAACAGCCAGTCGCCATCGCTGAGCAGGCAATTGAACACGCCTTTGCTGCGATATTCGGCGCAGGCCGCGACCAGGTCCGGCAACAGCACTTCGATATCGACCGGCTCCGGGAACGCGGCGCGCACGCGATTGAGCAAATCGCAGAACGCCGCTTCGCTGTCGGTATCGCCGACCGGGCGGTAGAAACTCTTGATCGGGGTGAATTCGGCGAGCTGACCGTTGTGCGCGAAGCACCAATTGCGTCCCCACAGTTCGCGAACGAACGGATGGGTGTTGGACAGGCAGACCTTGCCGACGTTGGCCTGACGAATGTGGCCGATGACCACTTCGCTCTTGATCGGGTAGCGCTGCACCAGGTTGGCGACTTCCGACTCGCTGCTTGCGGCCGGGTCTTGGAACAGGCGCAAGCCGCGACCTTCATAAAAAGCGATGCCCCAGCCATCGCGATGCGGGCCGGTACGACCGCCGCGCTGCATCAGGCCGGTGAAGCTGAACACGATGTCGGTCGGCACGTTGGCACTCATGCCCAGTAATTCACACATGTGCGGACTCTCGGGTTACAGACGCGGCTCGACCCGCATGCGCTGCGGAGTGTTCGGCACTGGCGGGCGCCCATAGCGGTCGTCACCGGCACCGCCGAACGGCTGATCGTCGTCGCGCTCATCGGCACGCGCCGCAGCCTTGGCCGCTTCGGCCTTCTCGCGGCGTGCTTTGGAGGCACGCTCGATCGGTAGCCGTATCAGTACGAACACCAGATAAACGCCGAAGGCGATCATGCCGTACATGAACAGGTCGGACACTGCCCGCCAGGCGTTGTTGCCAACCTTGAACAGCAGGTCCAGGGCGGTGATGGCGATGGCCGGCGCGACCTTGGCTTTCACCGGATCGACGATGGTCGGGCTGAACAGCAACACCGCCATCAGCACACGTAGCGGCTCGCGCAACCAGCGCCACATCCAGGTGGTCAGGCGCATCCATACCAACAGGCAGCCTACGGCGGCAAAGGCGTAAAGGCCCCAGGCGATCAGATAGTCGTTCTCGGTCATGGTGTCCATGGCAAGGCAGGCAAAGAGGCGCTTATAGTAACGACTTTTCGCCCATGCGGCTTGTCCCAATAGACACACACCCTGTAGGAGTGAGCCTGCTCGCGATGGCGGTGAATCAGTCAGAGTGGATTTGAATGACACACCGTTATCGCGAGCAGGCTCACTCCTACAGGGTTTTGCGGGGGCTTCAAGACCCGCGAATACCCTGATTCCGAATTGTCCGAGAGCCTTCCATGCCCGATTCCGCCAATGTCATGACTGCCCCGATTGCCCACCGGGCGCCCGGCGCCGACCCGTATGCTTGGCTGCAGGAGCGCGACACCGACGCGGTGCTCGACTACCTCAAGGCCGAAAACGCTTATCAAGAAGCGCAAACCGCCGATCAGGCCGAGCTGCGCGAAACCCTGTTCAACGAGATCAAGGGCCGGATCCTCGAAACCGACCTGTCGCTGCCGTCGCCGTGGGGTCCGTACCTGTATTACACGCGTACCACCGCGGGCGACGAATACGCCCGGCACTATCGCTGCCCGCGTCCGGCCGACGACAGCCTGACTCTCGATGAAAGCCGCGAACAGCTATTGCTCGACCCGAACGCCCTGGCCAACGGCGGGTTCTTTTCGCTGGGCGCGTTCAGCATCAGCCCCGACCATCAGCGTCTGGCCTACAGCGTCGATGCCGCGGGCGATGAGATTTACACGCTGTTCGTCAAAGAGCTGTCCAGCGACCGCGTCAGCGAGCTGGAATTTGCCGACTGCGACGGCAGCATGACCTGGGCCAACGACAGCCTGACCCTGTTTTTCGGCGTGCTCGACGACACGCACCGCCCGCACAAACTGTTCCGTTATCGCCTCGACGGCACCGCAGCCGAAGAAGTGTTTCATGAGCCGGACGGGCGTTTTTTTCTGCACTGCTATCGTTCAAGCTCCGAGCAGCAATTGCTGCTGTCGCTGGGCAGCAAGACCACCAGCGAAGTCTGGGCGCTGGATGCCAACCAGCCGCACCTGCCGTTCACCTGTCTGGCGCCGCGGGTCGAAGACCATGAGTACGATGTCGATCACGGCATGCTCGACGGCGTCTGGACCTGGCTCATCCGCAGCAACCGCGACGGCATCAATTATGCGCTGTATCAGGCCCCAGACACTGGCGTGGCGCCGAGCGAAGCTGACTGGCAGAACCTGATCCCGCACAACGACGAAGTGATGCTCGACGGGGTCAGTCTCAACGCCCAAGCCATGACCCTGAGCCTGCGCGAAGGCGGCCTGCCGATCATCGAAGTGCACCCGCACGGGCTGGCGCCGTATCGCGTGCAATTGCCGGATGCGGCCTACAGTCTTTATGTGCAAAACAGCCTGGAGTTTGTCAGCGACCGCATTCGTCTGCGTTACGAAGCGTTGAACCGCCCGGCGCAGGTGCGCCAGTTGATCCTCGCCACGGGCGAACAAACGGTGCTCAAGGAAACGCCGGTGCTTGGCCCATTCGATGCCGATGCCTACGTCAGTCAACGCCTGTGGGCGACCGCGCCGGATGGCACGCAAGTACCGATCAGCCTGGTGATGAAACGCGAGATGCTCGGCAAACCGGTGCTGCTGTATCTTTATGGTTACGGCGCTTACGGTTCCAGTCTCGATCCATGGTTTTCCCACGCACGCCTGAGCCTGCTCGACCGCGGCATGGCCTTCGCCATCGCCCATGTGCGCGGCGGCGGTGAACTGGGTGAGGCCTGGTACCGCGCCGGCAAGCAGGAACACAAGCACAACACCTTCAGCGACTTCATCGCCTGCGCCGAGTTTCTGATTCTCAACGGCATCACCACCGCAGAAAAACTGGCGATCAGCGGCGGTAGCGCCGGCGGCCTGTTGATCGGCGCGGTGCTGAACCAGCGTCCCGACCTGTTCGGCGTGGCGATTGCCGAAGTGCCGTTCGTCGACGTGCTCAACACCATGCTCGACCCGGAACTGCCGCTGACCGTCACCGAATACGACGAATGGGGCAACCCGGAAGATCCCGACGTTTACGAGAGGATCAAGGCCTACGCCCCGTACGAAAACGTCACCGCGCAGGCTTATCCGCCGCTGCTGGTGATCGCCGGCTACAACGACAGCCGCGTGCAATATTGGGAAGCGGCCAAGTGGGTGGCGAAATTGCGCGCGACCAGGACCGACAACAATCCGCTGCTGCTCAAGACCGAACTGGGCGCCGGGCATGGCGGCATGAGCGGGCGTTATCAGGGATTACGTGACGTAGCGCTCGAATATGCGTTTGTGTTCAAGGTTTTGGGCCTGGCCTGAGGAACTCTGTGGGTGGCTTGGGTCTTAACTCCAGACCCGAGCCTTCCACAGAACCCATGTAGGAGTGAGCCTGTTCGCGATAGCGGTGTGTCAGTCACCTGTGATTTGAATGACACACCGCTATCGCGAGCAGGCTCACTCCTGCAAGTGGACCGTGTAACGCCTGAAAATGTGAAAACAAAAAGACCGTGACGACATGTCAGAACCGACCTTACTGAACAACGAAATCCGCGACTGGCTGATGGACTGCGGCCTGTTCGACCAATTGCAACTGGCCGATTTTGCCGCCGCCTCCGGCTACTTCAGCATCAGCACCGTGGCGCAAGGCGAAGCGATCTTCCACGAAGGCGACGCTGGGAGCTTCATGTGCATCATCCACACCGGCCAGGTGGCGGTGCAGAAAACCGGCGCCGACGGTCAGGTCATCACCATGGCTACATTGCGCAGCGGCCGGGCCTTCGGCGAAATGGCCGTGCTCGACGGCGAGCGGCGCTCGGCCACCTGCATCGCCGCGAGCAACTGCCAGTTGCTGAATCTGGGCAAGGATTCGCTGGAAAAAATGCTCAACGACGCGCCGAAAATCGCCGCGAAGATCATCCGCGCCCTCGCCGTCTCGCTGTCGAAACGCCTGCGCATGGCCGATGGCCAACTGGCGGCGCAACAGGTTTAACCGCCCGGGGATTTGGCCTTGGTGCCGCTCGGTTCGATGCCCGGCACCGGTTGATCCTTGCTCGGTGGGCTGGGCATTTCGATCGGCACCAGCGGCGGGCTGCCACTGCCGGCGCCGGACTTGGGAATGGTAATCGGCGTGATCTGCGGATACGGCGTCGGTGTCGCGGTGCCGGGCGAACCGGGTTGCGGCGTCGGGCTGACCGGAATCGCCTGCTGCGCCTGCGCCGCAGTAATCGCGAGCGCGGCCAGGGCAATGACCGTTAGAATGGTGCGCTTCATCAAGGGCTCCGTTTGGCCTCTAGTCTGTGCTCAGGCTACTCTCAACGCGCCTGCTTGCCTTCCCCCCTGTAGAGATTTCCATGAAACGTTTCGTTCTGCTCGACACCACCCCGATCCCTGAAAGCGGCGGTGCCCTGTGCCTGTTCGAGTATGGCGAGGATTTCGTCATCAAGATCCAGGGCGGCGACGGCGGGCAATTGATGAACACGCGCATGCACGGTTCCGAGGATGCGCTGGCCGAGATTCCGTGCCGCAAGGTTGCCGGGCGGCCGGATTCGCGCGTGTTGATCGGCGGCCTCGGCATGGGTTTCACCCTGGCTTCGGCGCTCAAGCATCTGGGCAAAAGTGCCGAGGTGGTGGTCGCCGAGCTGGTGCCCGGCGTGGTCGAATGGAACCGTGGCCCGCTGGGGGAAAAATCCGGCCGGCCATTGCTCGATCCGCGCACGGTGATCCGCCAGGAGGACGTGGCCAAGGTGCTGCAGAGCGAACCCAACGGCTTTGACGCGATCATGCTCGACGTCGACAACGGCCCCGAAGGTCTGACCCAGAAGGCCAACAGCTGGCTGTACTCGGCTGCGGGCCTGAATGCTTGTGCCAAAGCGTTGCGCCCTAAAGGCGTGCTCGCGGTGTGGTCGGCCAGTGCTGACCGGCAGTTTTCCGACAAATTGAAGAAGGCCGGTTTCAAGGCCGAAGAAGTCCAGGTCTTCGCCCACGGCAACAAGGGCACCCGCCACACGATCTGGATTGCCGAGAAGCTCAAGGGCTGAGCTAAACTCCGCACATAACCGTCATCAGTCTTTCTACAAAGGTGAACCCATGAGTTCGTCCACCCCCACCAACACGTCGAAGCTGGACCGCATCCTCGCCGACAACCAGCGCGACAAGGAAATGGGCTACCGCGACAAAGCCCTGAAAATGTACCCGCATGTCTGCGGCCGCTGCGCCCGTGAATTTTCCGGCAAGCGCCTGAGCGAACTGACCGTGCACCACCGCGACCACAACCACGACAACAACCCCCAGGACGGCTCGAACTGGGAGCTGCTGTGCCTGTATTGCCACGATAACGAGCACTCGCGTTATACCGATCAGCAGTACTTCGGCGAAGGCTCGCTGAGCACGCCGAAAATCGCCAAAGCCACGCACAACCCGTTTGCCGCCCTGGCCGGGCTGATGAAAAAGAAGATTAACGATCTTCATCGCCTGAACTGGCCCCATCGCTGGCAAGCCAGCTCCCACAGTGATCAGGGTCGTTCACACATTTTGTGTGTATCCCGGAAAACCTGTGGGAGCTGGCTTGCCAGCGATGAGGTCGAGCCAAACACCGCAGATCTCGAATCTGCCCGCCCTCCCCCAATCCCCGTATAATCGCGCTCTTTTTCCCGAAGGCACCCCGCTCGTGGCAGACAAACGGTACAGCTGCATTGGTTTGTATAACCCCAAATCACCCGAGAACGTCGGTTCGGTGATGCGCGCCGCTGGCTGCTATGGCGTGGCGTCGGTGTTCTACACCGGCAAGCGCTATGAACGCGCCGCGGACTTCGTCACCGACACCAAACGCGTGCACTACGACATTCCGCTGATCGGCATCGACGATCTGAAAAAGATTCTCCCGCTCAACTGTGTGCCCGTCGCCGTGGAGCTGGTCGAGGGCGCCCGCCCGTTGCCGGAATACACTCACCCGGATCGCGCGCTGTACATCTTCGGCCCGGAAGACGGTTCGCTGGACAAAGAGATCCGCGACTGGTGTGAAGACGTCGTGTACATCCCGACCACCGGCTGCATGAACCTTGCCGCCACGGTCAACGTCGTGCTCTACGACCGCATGGCCAAGGGCCTGAACACCCGCTCCGGGCCAAAATTCCGCTGAAGCGTCGCACATTCGATGGAACAAGCTGATCGCCTTGGCAGTCAGCTTGTTTATCCATCATTGATTGCCTGGAGAACCATCATGTCCGAGCTCAAACGCGTCGAGCGTGTCGAATCGACCCCGTTTCAATCTCATTCCAACCAGAACGTCCACGGCTGGGAACGCATTGGCTCGTTGACCGGCGGTATGCTGATGGTCGGCAAAGGGCTGCGCCGCGGTGGTGTGTTCGGCCTGATTCAGGTCGCCCTGGGCGGCATGGCCATGGCCCGCGGGATTACCGGGCACTGCTCGGCGAAAAGCCTGCTGGAGAAAGGTCGTCAGGACATGAATAACGTACGGGCGAAGATCGAGCGTGCCGGCGAAGAACTGAACAGGCTGAAAACCAATGCCGAGGTGGCGACTGAAACCGCCACCGTCACCGGCAATGATTCGCTGAAGTCGCCGAAAGCTGCGGTTTGAGCTGAAACCTGTAGCGCTTCTGCCGGCCCCATCGCTGGCAAGCCAACTCCCACAGGGGTTTTGGGTTGTATTCAAGACGAATGTACGACTCGAAAACTTGTGTGAGCCAGCCTGCTGGCGATAGCGGTCTGACAGGCACCTCTCCACATCAAGCCTGACCTTATGCTCTACTCAACCCGCGCGAAAGATCAGGTGATCCTCCCAGTCATCCTCCGGCACGCTGCCCTCGGCCAGCATGCGCCCGGACTGGGAAATCCGCTCATGGTGCACCGCGTCGCGATCGCCACACACCAGGTGATGCCACAACGGCAGGTCCTTGCCCTCGCTGACCAGGCGATAGCCACAGGTCGGCGGCAGCCATTTGAACTCTTCCGCCTGACCCGGCGTGAGCTGAATGCAGTCGGGGACGAACTGGATGCGGTTCGGATAATCGCTGCACTGACAAGTTTTCAAGTCCAGGAGTTTGCAGGCGATGCGCGTGTAGTAGACGCTGTTGTCGTCTTCGTCCTCGAGTTTCTGCAGGCAGCACAGACCGCAGCCGTCGCACAGCGATTCCCATTCCTCATGATCGAGCTGATCGAGGGTTTTGCGTTTCCAGAACGGTTCAACGATGGCGGCCATGGCTCAAACATCAACATCAGGTGGTGAAAAGGCCGCCAGTCTAGTGCCAGCGGGCGTATGGGGCCAAGCATTGGCGACTGCCGGTAAAGCGCCTGTTTGTTCTGAGCCACCTACAAAACCCTGTGAGAGCCAGCAGGCTGACTCCCACAGGCTATGGGCATCTTCAGGTCAGCGGTAAATCAATAACCGCGATCGAAATCCACTTCGCCGCGCAACGCCTCACCCGCCTGATATGCCTTCAGGTTGTCGACAAACAGTTGCACCATCAACGCCGGTGACGTCGGCGCCGAACTGTGCCCGGTCAGCAACAAGCCCCACGCCGTCCAGAACGGATGGCGCTGCGGCAACGGCTCCTGCCGGCAGACGTCGATCACTGCGCCGGCCAGATGCCCTTCTTTCAGGGCTTCGACCAGATCGCCGTCAACCACGGCGACACCGCGCCCGGCGTTGATGAACAACCCGGTCGGCTTGAATTGCTTGAACAGCGCCGCATCGTAGATATCGTGGGTGTGCTCGGTGTTGGGCAGCAGATTGACCACGTAATCGACCTCCCCCACCAGGCGCGGCAGATCGGCCATCGAGCCGACTTCGACAAACGGCGCCTGCTCACGGGCGCTGCTGGCGATGCCGTACAACTCAATGCCGAACGGCAACAGGAACTGCGCCACGCTCTGGCCGATATCGCCAGTGCCGACAATCAGCACCTTGCGCCCGACCAGACTCTGGCCGCTGCGGTTATCCCACTTGCGCTCGACCTGGCTGACCAGGCGCGCCAGCACTTCGCGTTCATGACCGAGGATGTAGGTCAGCACGTATTCAGCCATCACCTGCCCGAAGATCCCCACCGCGCGGGTCAGGCGATAGTCGCGGCGCAAGCCGTCGGCGAGCAGCGGCGTGATCCCGGCCCAGGTCGATTGCAGCCATTGTGGCTGATGCCCTTGGCGCAACAGCGTCGCCAGCAGGTCCGGCTGGCCCAGCCACACCGGGCAATCGGCGGCCTGCCGCGCCAGTTCGGCGGAGTCGCCGCTGGTCAGTACTTCAAGCTCGGGCGCTGCCTGACGCAGCAGCCGGGCGTATATCGCGTGGTCGTGTTCAGCAATCAGAACGCGCATCTTCAAACCTTTCGCAAGCCGTGCAGACGGTCGCCGGATTCCGGCGGCCATCGCGGTAAAAACAGTTCCAGGGGGAATCGAGGCTCAGAACAGAGCCCCGCCAATCAGACCGGGTCGTTGCGACGCAGCAACTCTTCGGGCAAGTGTTCGATGTACTCGTCCTCGGCTGGCGGCATCTGCAAGTGATAGCCCTGCTTGTCGAGGTTTTCCAGGACCACGGTAATGTCTTCGCTGGCCAGTTTGCGCTCAGGCGAGAGCACCAGATCGAAGGAATGTTTCGCTTTACCGAATGCCAGCATCAGCGCTTCCGGCACGCGTTCGAGCGCATCGCTTTTGAGCACGTAAAGGTACATGCCGCTGCGCTTGGAGCTTTGATAGATGGAGCAGATACGTTTCAAGGCTATTCTCCGACCGTGGCCAGGCTGTCGAGCAGCTTCTGGCCCATGAGTTCGCGGCGCCAGCCACGCAACGACTCGGGCAATTGGTAAGGCCCCTCGGGGAAGCCGCTTTTGATCAGCGCTTCGAGGGTTTTCTTGCGCAGCATCAGTTCCGGCGCGATGCCCAGACGCTCGGCCTCGGCCTGACCCAACGCACGCAAGCGCTTGATCAGCGCAGCGGCTTCAATCGGCAACGGCTCCGGCACGGCAGGCGGCCATTGATCAGGCCCCACACTGCCAGAGCGCTTGATCAGATCAAGCAGAAACTGACCATCCTGACGCACGGTACGCGGGTGCATGTCTTCGATCTTGCCCAGCGCGGCGAGATTGTCCGGTTGCGTGCGGGCCAGCGGCCACAGCGAATGCTCGCGGATGATACGGTTGCGCGGCAGATCGCGGGCACGCGCCTCGCGTTCACGCCAGGCACACAGTTCACGCAGCACGGCCAGTTGCGCACGGGACAGTTTCCACGCCAGTTTGGCTTCGCGGTAAACCTCGTACGGATCGGTTTCGCGACGCAGGTTGGCGACCAGTTCAGCGCCATCTTCCAGCACCCACGCAAATTTGTCGGCGGACAGCCTGGGCTGCAATTCGACGAACACTTCGGCCAGATGCACGGCGTCTTCGGCAGCGTAGCTGATCTGCGTCTCGGACAGCGGACGTTGCAGCCAGTCGGAACGGGTTTCGCCCTTGGGCAGTTCGATGCCGAGCACTGATTGCACCAACCGCGAATAACCCATCGAGAAACCGAGGTTCAGGTACGCGGCAGCCAATTGGGTGTCGAACAGCGGCGCCGGCAGACTGCCGGTCAGACGCAACAGCACTTCGAGGTCTTCGCTGCAGGCGTGCAGCACTTTCAGCACCGCCGGGTTCTCCAGCAACGCCGCCAGCGGTTGCCAGGCATTGATGGTCAGCGGATCGATCAGGTAGGCGCGTTTGCCGTCGCCAACCTGCAGCAGGCCAGCAATCGGATAGAAGGTGTCGACCCGCATGAATTCGGTGTCGAGGGCAACGAACGGCAGCTGCTGCCACTCAGCGCAAAACTGCGCGAGGCTTTCGTTGTCGCGAATCCAGTGAATATCGATAGCCACACGGCTCTCCCTTGAAGAATGGCGCGCAGTATATATCGCCACCGGCGATTTACGCGCCTGCGAAGGGTAACAGCTGTAACGAAATGTCCTGCGATATGGAAAGAATAGTCTGACAGGGGAAACAGACAGGCCCGTCGCGTCAGAACGACGGGCCCGATTTTGTTCAATCCTTGGCCAGGACGCCGTCGATCACCGCACCGCGGCAACCGGCAAACAAGTCCAGGTCGGCCTGGTAAACGCTGCTTTTGACCTCCAGCAGACCAAGCATTGAGTGAAACAGATTGTCCTGGCTCAGCGGTTTGTCGCGGCTCATTTGCAGGCAGTGTGTATCGACCGAGTAGGCTTTCTGATAACTGTCGGAGAACCACGCCAGCATCGCCACATGTTTCTGTTGTTCCGGCGCCAGCATGTAAGGCGTGCCATGCAGGAACAGGTTGTATTCACCCAGCGACTCGCCGTGATCGGACAGATACAACATCGCGGTATCGACTTTGTCCTGATTGCTGCGCAATACATCGATCAGGCTCGACAGCACATGGTCGGTGTAAACCAGCGTGTTGTCGTAGCCATTGACGATACTTTCGCGGCTGCAATTGTTCAGCGCGTTACTTTCGCAGACCGGGGTGAAGTGTTCGTATTCCTTTGGATAACGCTTGAAGTATTCCGGACCGTGACTGCCCATCTGGTGCAATACCAGCACCGTGTCCTTGTCCAGGTGATCGATAAAGCTTTGCAGGCCTTGCAGAAGGATTTCGTCGCGGCATTCGCTGTTGGCGCACAGCGCCGGATCTTTCAGATTGCTGACATCCTGCACCGTGACGCGATCGCAAGTGCCTTTACAGCCAGACTGGTTATCGCGCCAGATCACATCGATACCGGCACGCTTGAGCACATCAAGCAGACCTTCTTCATTCTTCGCCTTGCTCGCGTCGTAGTTCTTGCGGCCCATGTTGGAGAACATGCACGGCACCGACACGGCGGTTTCCGTGCCACAGGAATGTACATCGGTGAAGGCGATCAGCCCGGCTTCCTTGTCGAGTGTCGGGGTGGTATCGCGGGGGTAACCGAGGATGCCGAAGTTTTCCGCACGGGCGCTTTCGCCGACCACCAACACTGTCAGGGATTTACGCGGTTGCAGTTTGATGTCCGGGTTGCGCTGGGCGTCTTCGCCGATTTTGATGAACGGCTGCTGCGCGGAAGCGACTTGCTCACGCAAGTAACCTGCAGAAGCGCCAATAAAGTTGCTCGGTACCAGCATCAAGCGAATTTCGTGGTGATTACGAAACAGCGAGGACAAGCCTTGATAGTTAGCCAATGCCACCCCGCCAATAACCGCCGCGCTGGCCACACTCACCACAACTTTACTGAAGAGTTCGCGATGCCAGCGACGATAATTAACCGGCACTTTCCACAGCAACCATGAAGGCAAGACACCGAGCAATAAAATAAAAGCAAACAACTTCAACGAGAGCAGATCACGCACTTCCGTGACATTGGTTTCGGCAAAATTGCGAAACATGCCGGCGTCCATCATCACGCCATACTGATTCATGAAGTAAGCCACGCCGGCACTGGTTAAAAACAGCACGATCAGCACAGGCTTAAGCAGCGGGCGAAAGGCAAGTACCGTCAGCACCAGATTGAATGCCGCCAGGATCATCACGGCAAAAGCCACACGCATCGCGATCCCCCGGCCATCGCCGCCGGTGATCGCGAACAGGTGCTGCCAGAGCACCAGGTTGAAACCGATCAGAAGAAAGGCACTGGCGATCAACGTCACCCATTCCGGGCGCACGGCTTTTGACTTGAACATAGAAAGGGCTGTTCCTGAAAAGAAGAGCCTTGGTTAATAACGGTTTTTCAATTGTGAAAAATTCATTAACCAAGTGCATACAAACTTTAGGCAGGCAACCATCAATTTTTTGTGAAAAAGACGCCAATGATTAGTTGGCAGTTAACAATATTGCTTGGCAATGTATGTATTTGAGAATGGTTCAGGTTTTATTCAGAAAACTCGCTCAACTCATGTAGGAGTGTGCCCGCTCGCGATAGCGGTGTGTCAGGCAACACTTATGCTCAATGACATACCGCTATCGCGAGCAGGCGGTATTGATTTATTGAATAGGCCTGTGGATTTTCTGGTTTGCCCAGCACGGGTGGCTTCGCGCCTAATCCATCGCCGCAGCTCGCCAAGGACACGCCATGCAAACCGCCCACGCCACCACTCGCCCCGCTGCCGGCTTGATGCTTGCCATCATCCTCGTCGCGCTCAATCTGCGGCCATCGATGGCGGCGGTCGGCCCCCTGCTGTCGGCCATTCGCGGTGATATCCCACTGAGTTTCAGCCTCGCATCACTGCTGACCATGCTGCCGGTGATGGCCATGGGGCTGGCGATGTTTTTCGGTCTGGCGATCAGTCAGCGCTTCGGTCAACAGCGCGCGGTGTTGTGGTCGCTGCTGACTATTGCGCTGGCGACGCTGGCGCGGCTGTTTGTCGATACCGCAACCGGGTTGATTGTCAGCGCCGTGCTGGCGGGGTTTGGCATTGCGTTGATTCAGGCGTTGATGCCGGCATTGATCAAATCGCGTTTCCCCGACAATGTCGCACTGTGCATGGGCTTGTATGTCACGTCGATCATGGGCGGCGCGGCGCTGGCGGCGACCTTCGCGCCCTGGGTAATGGTGCAGACCGCAAGCTGGCGTATGGGTCTGGCGGTATGGGCCTTGCTGGCAGTATTCGCCCTGCTGGCCTGGTGGGCGCAACGCCGTCATCTGCCGAATACTCTGACGCTGGCCGCGAAGAAAGACGTTTTCGCCAGTAACGGTCGCGCCTGGCTACTGGCGATTTTCTTCGGACTGGGAACGGCGTCCTACACCTGCGTGCTCGCCTGGCTCGCTCCCTATTACGTGGAAAAAGGCTGGAGCGAACAAAACGCCGGGCTGTTGTTGGGTTTTCTGACCGCAATGGAAGTCATTTCCGGCCTGCTCGTTCCCGCTATCGCCAACCGCAGCCGCGATCGACGCGCGATCCTGATGGCATTGCTAGCGTTGATCATTGCCGGGTTCTGCGGCCTGATCCTCAGTCCACAGCATTTCGGCTTGCTGTGGCCATGCCTGCTGGGACTGGGCATCGGCGGTTTGTTTCCGATGAGCCTGATCGTCGCACTCGATCACCTCGACGACCCGCAGCGCGCCGGCAGCCTGACCGCGTTCGTGCAGGGCATCGGGTATCTGATCGCCGGGCTTTCGCCAATGCTGGCCGGGTTGCTCCGCGACCGCCTGGGCAGCTTCGAATGGGCGTGGTGGTCGCTGACAGCAGTCGTGGCACTGATGCTGCTGATGGTGTTGCGTTTCGACCCGCGGCATTACCGCCGACATTTTCCATCAGCTGGCTGAAGGCCTCTGGCCAGCTTTGTCCGCTTTGATCGATGACGTCGTGTTGTTAAAAGTTTCTGTCCCACATGTGACCGTGAAATGTCTTACAGGGCTTTCTCCTGGCACCATCGTTCCGCTAGGATCGTTCGCACACGTTTGCGCGGATTCAGCGCAAGGAGCACAGCGAGACAGAACGGATGCTGAACAGTAACTTGCTTCGAAAGCTCGACATGCAGGACCTCATGGTGTTTGTCGCCGTGTATGAGCAGAGCAGCGTCACCGATGTGTCGGAAACCCTGTTTGTCAGCCAGTCCACCGTCAGTTACTGCCTGAAGAAACTGCGCACCAGTTTTGAAGACGAACTGTTCATCAACACCCGCACCGGCATGCGCCCGACCTACAAGGCCAGCAGCATGTACGGCCATGTGCAGAAGATCATCGAAAGCATCAACCTGTGCCACGCCGGCGCCCCGACGTTCGACCCAAGCCAGCAAGCCGTCACCTTCAATATCTGTGCGCCGGAATATTTCGAGCAACTGATCCTGCCGCGGCTGTTGAAGCGCTTCGACTTTGACGATTTGCCGGTGATGGTCAACATGCACAAGTTCGAGACAGACGTCCCGGCGGACGAATTGCGCGACGGCAGTCTCGACCTGGTGATCAGTTTCGGCCCCAACTTCCACCGCCAGCACGGTGATCTGAAGTCGCGTATGCTGCTGGAAGATGACCTGGTCTGTGTGTTCGACAAACGCGCCACGCCGCTGGAACCGCGCTTGAGCCTGCAAGCCTTCACCGAACGGCGGCACGTCTTCCCGACACCCTGGACTTCGTCGACCAACATGGTCGATGGCTGGCTGGCGCGACAGGCACAGAAACGCCAGATCGTCGCGCGTTCGAACAGCTACAGCGCTGCTTTGAAAATGATCACCGGTACCGATTTCATTCTCACCCTGCCCCGCCGTATCCAGCGTTTACTGACCAACGAGGCGGTGTTCAACCACTGCGAGGCGCCAAACGGCTTGCCCGGCTTCACCCTCGATATGCAGTGGTGCCAGAGTGTCGACCAGGACAGCGCCAACGTCTGGCTGCGTGAGCAGGTGGTCAATGTGTGCAGCGAACTCGATGCGAGCTGAGTCCTACACGCCCACCACAGCTTTGCCGTAGGACTCGCGGTCGATATCGAGCAGTTCGACACACAATTGCACTTCGACACCGGTCGGCCATTCGCAGATGTCCTGTAGAGCCGCCAGCAGACTTTGCGACAACTGCTTCTTGATTTCCGGCGAGCGCCCGCTGAGCAGTGCCAGTTTGATGTGAACGAACCCGCGCTCGGCGAGCGCGGTACCCACCTTGAATGTCTCGACCTTGACCGCACGGCCCTTGATATCGAACTCGGCAGCGAACTGACCGGATCCCACCAGAGTGTTGTTGAGCCGGATCAGAGCAACATCGGCGTTCAGGGGCAGGTTGGCGGTGTATTCCAGGTGCAGGTGTGGCATTGCGTGTCTCCGGTCAGTGGGGCGTGGGGCGGTACATATACCACAGTCACACCTAAGCTTTTTGTAGGAGTGAGCCTGCTCGCGATAGCGGTGTGTCAGGCAACACTTATGCTGAATGACACACCGCTATCGCGAGCAGGCTCACTCGTACAGAGGGTATGTTTATCAGAGCGGGTTTTGTGGCCGTTCGCTCATGAAGGCTTCCAGCCGCGAACGCAACCAGCGCTCGGCCGGATCGCTGTCGACGTGGCTGAGCCAGACCATCGACAGGTCCAGCATGGGTGTCTTGAATGGAAACGGCTCCTGGAACAGCAATCCAGACGCAGCCATCGCCGCCGCGGTGTAATCCGGCAGACTGGCGATCAGGTCCGTACCGGCCAGCAGCGCCGGCAATGCGCTGTATTGCGGCACCGACAACACCACCTGGCGCGTGCGACCCAGCTCCGCCAGCCACTCGTCAGCGTAGCCACTGACGTTCGCCGTGTGCGAGACCAGGACATGCGGACGCGCGCAATATTCATCCAGGGTCAGCGGCGTATCGCTGGCATCGGCGCGCAGAATGCTCGGCTGGATGTGTCGCAGTAATTTGCGCTTGGCGTTGGCCGGCAGGCCGCGGGTCTGGCTGATGCCAACGGTGATATCGCCCGCCGCGAGCAGATCGGGAATCCGCCAGTAATCGGCGTGTTGCACCACGAACACCACGTTGGGTGCTTCCTGGCGTAGCGCTCGCAACAGCGGCGGCAGCAGGCCGAACTCGACGTCATCGGACAGGCCGATGCGAAAGGTCATGGTGCTCACGGCCGGGTCGAAATCGCGGGTCAGGCTCAGCGCCACCGACAGCGAATCCAGCGCCGGTTTGAGGTGACGGAAGATATCTTCGGCGCGGGCCGTCGGCTCCATGCGGTGGCCGACGCGAATGAACAGCGGATCGTTGAGCATCGTGCGCAGACGGTTGAGTGCCGAGCTGATGGTCGGCTGGCCGAGAAACAGTTTCTCCGCCGCCCGGGTCACGTTGCGTTCGAGCATCAAGGTCTCGAAGACCACCATCAGGTTGATATCGGCCTTGCGAAGTTCATTGCGGTTCATCCATTGCCCCCTGCTCCCCGGAATGCGGGCAGTGTAGAAAGACGCCGAGCCCGGCGTCCATCAACGTTTTCGCAACAAACGCGAATTCAACGGACGGTCAGTGATTTCAGGCCCAGCCCCATCACGCGCGCGTCATCGTTCAAGCCAAGGTTTCGCGGACTGGTCGCGTCCGGCAAATGGATCTGCAGGATCAACGGCTGGCCATTTTTCAATTTGTCCTGGACCGCTGCACTGAGCGGAATTTCCAGCACGTTGTCTTGCACTTGGGTCAGGCGCGTTGACAAGGCTTCAGCCCCATCGATGCTGACGATGACCCGCTGAGTCAACCGGGGCGGCATGACGAACGCGAGCACGTCCATGACGATCGCCGTACTCTGTGGCGCAACACGCACAGCGATTTGCACCTCCTGCCCTTCACTCCAGGTCCCCCAGCTTTCCGGCGCGGCCCAGCCCTTGAGCAACTGCCGGCTGTTGCGATTGAACAATTGCACCAACCCCGGTCGACTCAAGGGCAGCGCCGACATCGAGCGCCCCTCATCGACCATTGGCAGGCATTGTTCGCAACGCTTCCAGCCTGGTGCCAGCACGATAAAGTCGTCGACGCGGGTCAGCAGATCGTTCTCGCTGCGCACACTCTTGACCGCCAGATCCAGTGCGTCATCGTCGAGGATGTACAGCGAGTCGGCGGCATACTCTCCGGAAGTCAGCCGGCGTTGTGCATCGCGCTGAGCGTGGTCGAGTGCCTTGGGGCTCATACGCCCCATATACACGGCATCGGTGCTCAAGCCATGCGTCGCGGCAAACCAGGCAATGGGCTGCCATTGATCTGACTGGTTTTTCGGCATCAGGGCGCGGATGTTCTTGTAGTGGGCTGCGGCGCTTTCCCAGAACGGGTCGCGCATCGGGCTGGTCCAGACCGAGGACGGCGGCAGCATTTTGGTCGCGCGCAGCCCCTGCCAGGCAATACTTGTGTCGGCGACCTGTGCGGTCAACGCCACGGCCAGCAAGCCAATGGCGATTGGCGCCCGGTATCCACGCACAATCAGATAAAGCACCAGCAGCACCAACGTGTAGAACACCGGCCAGAACATCCGTCCCGAAGCGCGGAAAATGCTCGCAAGCCCCTCGATGGTTTTCGGCAGCGGATAACTGAAGGTGTGTGCGCCGAAGCCGATCTGATTGGACAGCGCAAACACGGTCAGCCCGACCATTGCCAACAGCAGCCAGGGCCAACGCAGCAGTATCGACTTCAGGCTGATGTTCCTTTGCCACAGCGCAATCGTTGCCAACGGCAACAGCATCAACACACCGAGGCCCAGATAGTTGAAACCTTCGTAGTCGCCACCACGCTTGGCGAAGCCCGGCAACACGTACGACCAGCCGTCCGCATCGAACAGGGCCAGCAGGTTCATCCGATACCAGCCGAAACCACCGCCGCCCGCCCCGTCGACGATGCTGAAATAGCCCGCTTGCCAGCAACACACGCTGACCAGCGCAAACACGCCAGCGAACTCGATCAGCCCCCGACGCCGACTCAGCTTGCCGGCCACGACTTTACCGAACAGGTCAGCCACCCAGATCAACGCCACCATCACCAATAAATAGGCATGCACCAATGCCGTCGCGCCGAGCAAGGTCCCCAGGCCAGGCGACGCCGCTCAAGTGCCGGATGCAAGGCCAGATACAACGCGGCGAGAATCAGAAACTGCGCGACAAGCGACAGGTGCCCCCGGTGCGCAAGAACATCGGCGGCGAAAACACCAATAATCCGCAACCCAACAGGCGCAGCGCGGCGTTATCGGTGATAAGTCCGAGCAATTTCCAGCCGAACCAGGCCTGCAGGACAAAACAGGCCAACAACCATAAGCCGAAATACTGAAACGTCTCGGGCAACCAGCCATTCAGGGTTTTGAACAGTATTGCCAACAGCGGATTGGAATCGGAAAAGATCACCGCACTGCCCAGCTCCAGTCCATAAGACGGATTGAGCCCGAGCGGAAATGTCCACGGTCCATGACGGAAATTTACCCAGCCCAGATAATGCGTCGCCGGATCGCCGTCCTTGAGCCAGGCGATATTCTGCGGGTCCAGTGCGCGCGGGCCGATCACCAGAAAAAAGGCCAGCACGCCCAGTAACAGCGGCAGTAACGCGAGGGTCGGATGCTTGTTCAATTCCCTCATCGGTACGTCCAGAAGTTATGCAGCACGAACGTGAAAGCGGGAATCGTCAGCGCTACCGCCACGATGCCCAGCGAGTAATGCAGCCCCGCCATTTGCGCCGCCCAGGCGACCAGCATTGCCAGGAAAAATCCGCCGATCGATACCAGCAGGAAACGCAGCAGGGTTCGGCCATGTAACCGCGCCGAGAAGCTCCAGGTGGTGTTGACCACATACGACACGACCGTTGCCACGGCGAACGCCACGCCGTTGGCCAAGGGCGGTAAAGGGCTGATGAAGTTGATGAACGCGATCGCGACCAACGCATGCAAGGCCGTGACGCACAAACCGGTCACAGCAAAGCGCACGCCACGCTGGATAAACGCGGCTCTTTCGCCAGGGATCACGGTTTCTGCGCCAGTACAAATACGCTCAGACCCGCCAGCCGATTCATCCCCATCAGTGGCAACTCGAGGCTGCAAAGCGTCTTGAGCAACATGTTGACCAGCGGGTGATGCCGCTTGAGTTGCGAGCGCGGCGGTTGCGCCTGAGCACCCTGCGGTAGCAAGCGCAACGCTGCGGCAATCGGAAACACCGCGCCGAAATAATAGGCACCGCGCTGCACCGTCAAACCGGCATCGCGCGCCAGAGTTTCGAACTGCGCCAGGGTGTAACGGCGCTTGTGTTCGAGAAAGTCGTCGTGACCGCTCCACAGGAACTGGAACGCCGGCACGGTCATCAGAAAGCGACTGCCCGACGGCACTTTGTCGACATACATATTAAGCAGGCCGAGATCGTCGTCGACATGTTCGAGCACGTCCATCAGCAGCACCAGATCAGCGTCGACGTGGTCGATGTCACGGCGATAATGCACTGGCTTGCCAGCGACAGCACCGCTGGAGTCGGCGGGGTAACTGATGTCGACGCACCACGCTTCGCGCGCCTGCGTGTGGGTCAGCAGGTGGTGCGAGAAAAACCCCGAGCCGGCGCCCACATCGAGGATCCGCTGGATCGGCCCGTCGCCAAGCAAGCGTCGCATGGCCGCTGCCTTGGAGCTGTAATACCAGTGCTCATTGATGCTGTCGCCGAGGATGTCGGTTTCCTTGAGATCCATGTGTCAGCCCTTGGGGTCGTAGACGCGACGCACCAGAAAAACCGGCCGGCGTTTGGATTCGATATAGGTGCGGCCCAGGTACTCACCGAGCACGCCGATGCCGATCAATTGCAAGCCGCCAAGAAAGGTCACGGCAACCATCAGCGAGGCATAACCGGGCATGTCGACGCCATGAATCAATGTGCGTAAAACAATGAAAATGGCGAAGGCGAACGATACCAGCGACACCGCCGCGCCCACATACGTCCAGACACGCAGCGGCTCGGTACTGAAACTGGTGATGCCTTCAAGCGCGAAATTCCACAGCCGCCAGCCGTTGAACTTGCTCTGCCCCGCTACGCGCTCAGGGCGTTCATAGTCGACGTGGGTGGTGCGAAAACCGACCCAGGCGAACAAGCCCTTCATGAAGCGCCGGGATTCGGGCAACGTCAGCAAGGCATCGACCACGCAGCGATCCATCAGACGAAAATCGCCGACATTCTCGGGTAACGGCTGTTCGGCGATCCGGTTGTGCAGGCGATAGAACCAATGCGCTGACGTCTGCTTGGCCCAGGTGTCACTGCGGCGACTGACACGATGCCCCAGCACGACTTCATAACCTTCGCGCCAACGCTCGATCATTGGCAGGATGACTTCCGGCGGGTCCTGCAGATCGGCATCGATCGGCACGACAATTTGCCCGCCCGCGATCTGCAGGCCGGCAGACAACGCCGCCTCTTTACCGAAGTTGCGACTCAAATCAACGATGCGCAGGCGCGGGTCATGCCGCTGATGCCCGAGCAAACGCTCAAGGGTGGCATCGGTGCTGCCGTCGTTGACGAACACCAGTTCAAGGTCAATCAACGATTGCTGCTGGAAGACTTCATTGATCCGCCGCAGAAAGGTGTCGAGGCTGTCCTCTTCGTTGAAAACCGGGACCACCAGCGATAACGTCACCTGCGCGGCCTGTTGCGTTCCGTGCTCAGTCAAAGGGAGTGCTCTTTTTATAGTGTTTGTCGGTCGCCGATCATTTTCGACGCCATGAGCCGTCCCGTATTAAGCAGTAGCGCTGGCAGCGTTGCAACAAGCAAACAGCGGCATATCGGCCAATCCGGACGCCTATCCCCCGCTCTAGTCCGCCCCCCTCGGAAACATCCGCCAACGATTGGAAACAAATGTCCGATAGCCAAAAAAACCGTCTGCGCTAGGCTTGCGACGATGCGCCACACCGACTGACGCACATCTAAATCGCATGGAGCGAACTGAATGTATTTCGAGATTTACAGGCAATCCAGAGGCACCCCTCGCACCGGCCAGGGACAATGGCGCTGGAGACTGAGAGCAGGCAACCACGAGACCATCGCCAGCGGCGAGTCTTATGTGAACAAGGCGGATTGTCTTCACGTGATCGGGTTGATCAAGGCTGTGCAGGGGGAGACGCCGGTGAAGGAGATTTGAAGCCTCGGTTCTGTTGAGAATTCGTCCCCGTAAAAACGAAGAAGCCCTGCAGACAAATAATCGTCTGCAGGGCTTTTATGCGCACCGGGCAACGGAGCGAGTCGTTGCGTAATGGCAGACAAGGTCACAGGATTTTTTACGGAACGACCGATTCCCAGACTCTTTGTCCGCTCTCGCTCGGAAACTCTTCGAGACATCGAAAACAAAAAAGCCCCGTAGATTTTCATCTACGGGGCTTTTTCTATGTAATGGCGGAGAGATAGGGATTCGAACCCTAGGTACCGGTGAAGGTACAACGGATTTCGAATCCGTCCCATTCGGCCACTCTGGCATCTCTCCAACGGCGCGCATCATAACAACACTTTTACCGAAAGCAAACCCTCTTTCGAAATTTTCTTCGTGCTATCAGATGCTTGCGTCGATTAAAGCGGTACACCCAGACGATTGGCGACTTCTTCGTAGGCTTCGATGACGTCACCGAGGCCCTGGCGGAAGCGGTCCTTGTCCATCTTCTTCCTGGTGTCCTTGTCCCACAGACGGCAGCCGTCCGGGCTGAATTCGTCGCCGAGGACGATTGAGCCGTCGCTGAACACGCCGAATTCAAGCTTGAAGTCGACCAGCAGCAGACCTGCGTCGTCGAACAGCTTGGTCAGCACATCGTTGACCTTCAGCGACAGTTCTTTCATACGCGCCAGTTGCTCGGCGGTGCCCCAACCGAATGCCACGACGTGGGATTCATTGATGAACGGGTCGCCCTTGGCGTCGTCCTTCAGGAACAGCTCGAAGGTATAAGGGTTGAGCTTCATGCCCTCTTCGACGCCCAGACGCTTGACCAGGCTGCCGGCGGCGTAGTTACGCACGACGCACTCGACTGGAATCATGTCGAGTTTCTTCACCAGGCATTCGTTGTCGCCCAGCAGTTTGTCGAATTGGGTCGGAATACCGGCCGCTTCGAGTTTCTGCATGATGAAAGCGTTGAACTTGTTGTTGACCATGCCTTTGCGGTCGAGCTGCTCGATGCGCTTGCCGTCGAACGCCGAGGTGTCGTTGCGAAACAGCAGGATCAAGCGGTCAGCGTCGTCGGTCTTGTAAACCGATTTGGCTTTGCCGCGGTAGAGTTCTTCACGTTTTTCCATGATGGGCTCCGCTTGCTAAGTAGGTGGGCTAGGCGATGTGGCGCCAGTCGAGCCCTGAATCTTGATCGGCCAGTTGCAGCCAGTCCGGGTCGCACCCGAGGGTGTCGACAAAACATTGCCGGGCCAGCTGCGGCAGGTTGTTCTTGCTGCTCAGATGGGCCAGGACCAGGTGTTGCAAGCCCTGCCAGCCCAACTCGGCCACCAGGAATGCCGCCTGGTGGTTGTTCAAATGTCCCAGCTCGCCGCCCACCCGTTGCTTGAGGAAGTACGGGTAATGACCGCGCGCCAGCATGTCGCGGCAATGGTTGGACTCGATCATCAATGCATCGAGGTCCCGATAATTGTCCAGCACCCGCTCGCAGTACGAACCCAGATCGGTGAGCAGGCCGAAGCGCCGCTGTTCCTGATCGCTGAAGACATACTGGGTCGGTTCCTGCGCATCATGGGCCACGGCAATGACCCCGACGCTCAGTGCACCGATCTGCAGCTGCTCGCCGCCGGCCAGAAAACCTGCCGGCTCAAGCGGTTTGCGCATCCCGCGCAGTGTGCCGCGACTGAGGTAGACCGGCAGATTGTAGCGCCGAGACAGCAAACCCACGCCATGCACGTGGTCGGCATGTTCGTGGGTCACAAGTATCGCGCTCAGTTGCGTCGGGTGAACACCCAGGCGCAACAGGCGTTTTTCGGTTTCCCGCAGGGAAAAACCACAATCCACCAGCACGTATGTATCAGCACTGGCGATCAGCGTGCCGTTCCCTTGGCTACCGCTGCCGAGAACGGCAAAACGCATGGTCGATCAGCCCAGATTGTCCTGAATCACGCTCAGCACTTTACGCGCCACATCAGCTGGCGCGACGGTGTTGATGTTTTTCTCGACGGTCACCTGAATGTTCTCGCCGACCTTGCTCAGGCGCACCTGATAACGCTCGGCACGGGCTTCCACTTCTTCCTTGCTCGGCGCGCTGCCGAACAGGCTGCTGAAGAAGCCAGGCTTGTCGTCTTTTTTCTCGGCTTTTTCGGCCAGGTTGATGTAGTACAGGCCCAGGCTGCGGTTGATGTCCTCAACGCGCCATTCACCCTGTTCCAGTGCACGGCCAACGCTCGACCAGGCACGATCCAGATCGGTGCCGACGTTCAACACCGGGTTGCCGCTGCCGTCTTCACTGAGGCTGACGCGGCTAGGCGCATCGAAATCACGCGAAGCGAGCATCGACACCGAACCGCCCTTCTCGGACGTACGGCTCATGCTCGCGAGCATGTCGTCGACCAGCGCAGCGTCCAGGCCAGTGTTGACCGAACGGTTGGTGAAGGCCACATCAGCCGTGCTGCCGGCAGGACGCTCGGCGCTCACCACGTAGATCTCACTGGTGTTGCGCTGCACGCCCGGCTCGATGCGTACCCGCACACGGGTTTCGCTGTCGCTGGCGATACCGGCCGCGCTCAGGCGCTTGGCCATCGATGCCGACAGCTCATCGGAATGCTGCCAGGTGGTGGTGAATTCACCGGTCTGCGGACGCTGTTCATCCAGACGGAAACCGTTGTCCTGGAAGAACTGCAGTGCCACTGGCCAGACTTCGGCCGGTGGATGCTGGGCCACGACCCAACGCGAGTCGCCGCTCTTCTGCAGCGAGTAATCGCTGGCATCGGCCACGGCAGACAACGGCTGCGGGCGCGGCACGACGTACTCGCCCTTGGCGGTATCATCGGCAACGTTGCGCGGGATCGGCAACAGCGGATCAAGACGCTTGGAAGTGTTTACATCCGGTGGCAATTGCATCGGTGCAGTCTGTTGCGCTTGCAGGTAATCGCTACCACGGTCGCGGAAATAACCTTCCGGCCCCCAGACCCATCCGCAGCCGCTGGTGCTGGAGATAATCAAGGCAAGTGCGGAAAGTCCGGCCATTCGCTTCATGCGTTGTACTTCCTCAATTAAACCAGGACGCTGCACTGGCGCAGGGCCGTGCGAAGCGTTTCGTGACAAGGTGTGCTCAGCCAGGTCAGTGGCAGGCGGATGCCTTCGTGCATCAGGCCCATTTCGACCAGAGCCCACTTCACCGGAATCGGGTTGGCTTCGATGAACAGGTCTTTGTGCAACGGCATCAGTTTTTCGTTGATTGCGCGTGCGGTGTCGGCGTCGCCCTTGAGCGCGGCCTCGCACAGATCGGCCATTTCACGCGGTGCGACGTTGGCGGTCACCGAAATGTTGCCTTTGCCGCCCAGCAGGATCAATTCGACAGCGGTCGGATCATCACCGGACAACACGATGAAATCCTTGCTCACGCCATCGATGATCGCTTTGGCACGCGTCAGGTCGCCGGTGGCTTCCTTGATACCGATGATGTTCGGCACGGTAGACAGGCGGATCACGGTCTCGGCCTGCATGTCGCAGGAGGTGCGGCCGGGAACGTTGTAGAGAATCTGTGGAATGTCGACCGCTTCAGCGATGTGCTTGAAGTGCTGGTACAGACCTTCCTGAGTCGGCTTGTTGTAATAAGGAACGACCAGCAGGCAGGCGTCGGCGCCGGCTTCCTTGGCGTTGCGGGTCAATTCGACGGCTTCGCGGGTCGAGTTGGCGCCAGTACCGGCGATGACCGGAATGCGCCCGGCGACCTGTTTGACCACGGCTTTGATCACGGCGATGTGTTCGTCTACATCAAGGGTTGCCGACTCGCCGGTAGTACCGACCGCGACAATGGCATGGGTGCCGTTCTTGAGGTGGAAGTCCACGAGTTTGCTGAGGCTGTCCCAGTCAAGACGCCCTTGTGCATCCATGGGAGTGACCAGTGCCACCATACTGCCCGCAATCATGAAACCGCTCCTGCCGGAAAAAGAGAGCGGTAATGGTACTGGCGCCAAGATGCTTGCACAAGCGAAGTACTGCGCTGCCGCCATTCCCCTTGGCGCCGCTTTTCGCTACCCTTCAGACTTTGATCGGTACTGATCAGCTTGTACGCCGGGTTTCCGCCTCCCGTTTCGGCCTTCCAGACCCTGTTCCTGCATCGCCTCGACGCGCTTCTGGCTCAATGGAGCGAGCCGCGAGCGTCGGCCGGGCGCTTTGAACGGACAGCCACAACAGGCGCTTCCCGGCATCCAACGCCTCAACCTACCGACCGCTCATCGCTTTAGGAATGCTGCATGTCCACCCCCACAGTTCGCGAACAATTCCTTGTCATCAGTGCTCTCGGCGCCAATCCGATGGAGCTGACCAACGTGCTGTGCCGCGCCAGCCATGAAAATCGCTGCGCCGTGGTGACTTCCCGTCTGACTCGCCATGGCGAGTGCAGTGCGCTGGTTCTCGAGATTTCCGGCAGCTGGGACGCCCTCGCGCGCCTTGAAGGCAGTCTGCCCGGCCTCGCCAAGAAACACGCGTTCACGGTCAACGTGGTGCGCAGCGCACCGCTGGAAAACCGCCCGCAGGCACTGCCGTATGTAGCCTATGTCAGCTCGGCGTATCGCCCGGACATCATCAATGAGCTGTGCCAGTTCTTCATGGACCACAATGTCGAGCTGGAAAACCTGACTTGCGACACCTATCAGGCACCACAGACCGGCGGCACCATGCTCAACGCCACATTTACCGTGACGCTGCCGGCCGGCACCCAGATCAGCTGGCTGCGCGACCAGTTCCTCGATTTCTCCGATGCGATGAATCTGGATGCGCTGATCGAGCCTTGGCGCCCACAAAACCCAATGTAAGGAAGCTTTCATGGCCGTTGTCATCGACCAACCGGTTGCCGATTTCGAGGCACCTGCCACCAGCGGGCAAACCGTCAGCCTGGCGGCGCTCAAGGGCAAGCAAGTGGTGATCTACTTCTACCCGAAAGACAGCACCCCGGGCTGCACCACCGAAGGTCAGGGCTTTCGCGATCAATACGCGGCGTTCAAGGCTGCCAACACGGAAATCTTTGGCATCTCCCGCGACAGCCTGAAGTCCCACGAGAATTTCAAGTGCAAGCAGGAGTTTCCGTTCGAGCTGATCAGCGACAAGGACGAAGCCGTCTGCCAGCTGTTCGACGTGATCAAGCTGAAGAAGCTGTACGGCAAGGAATACCTGGGCGTTGATCGCAGCACCTTTCTGATCGACAAGGAGGGTGTGCTGCGTCAGGAATGGCGTGGCGTGAAGGTGCCGGGGCATGTGGATGCGGTTTTGTCTGCTGCGCAGGCCTTGAATAAAGCCTGATGCTCTTGCATTGAAGTTACCAACGCTTTCGCGAGCAGGCTCGCTCCCACAGGGAATCGCGTACCCATTGTGGGAGCGAGCCTGCTCGCGAATGGCCCTTCAGCTTGACCGAGCAATTCGGATCCATCGCTACAGCAGCGGCGCCACCACCGGTTCCTTGCGCGGCCATGCATCGAGCACAGCCTTGAACAGCGTCGCCAGCGGAATCGCAAAAAACACCCCCCAGAATCCCCACAGCCCGCCAAACAGCAGCACTGCGCAGATGATCGCCACCGGATGCAGGTTGACCGCTTCGGAAAACAGCAGCGGTACCAGCACGTTGCCGTCCAGCGTCTGGATGATTCCGTAAACGGCCATCAGATAGATGAACTGATCGCTCCAGCCCCACTGAAACAGCGCGATCAATAACACCGGTACGGTCACCACCACAGCACCGACATACGGCACCACCACCGACAGGCCCACCAGCAATGCCAGCAGCGCGGCGTAGTTGAGGCCGAGCGCAATGAAAGCGATGTAGGTCACGCCACCACAGATGACGATTTCGATGCCTTTACCGCGGATGTAATTGGCAATCTGCCGGTTCATTTCCTGCGTGACTCGGGTAATCAGCGCGCGCTCCCGGGGTAGATACCCACGCACCCACTCGCCGATCATCGCCCGGTCTTTGAGGAAGAAAAACACCAGGATCGGCACCAGCACCAGATAAATCATGATGTTCACCAGCAGCGGCAGACTCGACAGCGAGAAGGTCAGTGCCCACTGGCCGAACTTGCCGATCTCACCGCGCGCCGCCTCGATTGCCTGCAGCACTTGCTCATCGGATACCAGGTGCGGATAGCGCTCAGGCAGTAACAACAGCAACGATTGCCACTTGGCGAGCATGCCCGGCAGTTCATTGAACAGAGTAATCAACTGATGCCAGAGCAACGGCAGCACGACGACGATGAACAGCATCAGCGCGCCCATGAACAGCGCAAACACCAAACCCACCGCGACACCGCCCGGCACGCGCATTCGCTCCAGCGTAACCACCAGCCCCTGCATCAGGTAAGCCAGCACCATGCCCGCCAGTACTGGCGCGAGCATGCCGCCGAGAGTAAGCACGGCGGTGAAGGCGAGAAACAGGAGCACTGCCAGCACCACCGCTTCCTCATCAGAGAAATAGCGCTGAATCCAGTCGCGTAACACTTTGAACATCAATAATCCCTTCGATTGGTTAGCCCTGGGTTCAGGCTTTTTTCAACCAGTAACGGTAGATGCCGGCCTCGTCCTCTTCGCGCAGCAGCGCGTGACCGGCAAGTTTGGCAAAGGTGCGGAAGTCGCGTTGTGAGCCAGCATCCGTGGCGATGACCTTGAGTACGGCGCCGCTCTGCAATTTGTTGAGTTCCATTTTTGCCTTGAGCAATGGCAACGGACAGTTCAGGCCACTGGCGTCCAGTTCCACGTCATGGGCTACAGCGTCAGTCATTGCGTCACTCCGGTTCAGGTCTCGAGCTGCCTAGAATATCTGGTCGCAGCGTTGGTGTCCGGCTACAGTAAGGTCTTTGTCTTCTAAGGCTTTGTGCATGACTTTTCTGCGCCCTACCCTGCTGACGCTCGCTTGCCTGCTCGCCTCACCAGGCTTTGCCGACGATCTGCCGTCACTCGGCGACGCCAGTTCTGCCATTGTCTCGCCGCAACAGGAATACCAGCTCGGCCGCGCCTGGCTGGCCATGTTGCGCAGCCAGGTGTCACAACTCAACGATCCGCAACTGAAAGATTACGTTGAATCCAGCGTGTACAAGCTGGTGGAAACCAGCCAGGTCACTGACCGGCGTCTTGAATTCATTCTGATCAACAGCCCTCAACTCAACGCCTTCGCGGCGCCCGGCGGCGTGGTCGGGGTCAACGGCGGTCTGTTTCTCAACGCGCAGACCGAAGGCGAATATGCCTCGGTCCTCGCACACGAACTGGCGCACTTGTCGCAACGCCACTTCGCCCGTGGCGTCGAGGCTTCGCAGCGCATGCAGGTGCCGATGATGGCTGCCCTGCTGGCCGGTATCGTCATCGCTGCGGCTGGCGGAGGCGATGCCGGGATTGCGGCGATTGCCGGTAGCCAGGCGGCGGCGATCCAGGCACAGCGGACCTTCTCCCGGCAGAACGAACAGGAAGCCGACCGCATCGGCATTCTCAATCTGGAAAAGGCGGGTTATGACCCGCGCTCGATGCCGACCATGTTCGAACGCCTGATGCGCCAGTATCGCTTCGATGCCAAGCCACCGGAATTTCTTCTGACTCACCCGGTGACCGAGTCGCGTATTGCTGACACTCGCAACCGCGCCGAACAAGCCAAACCAGGCGGCATCGAAGACTCCAAACGCTATCAATTGATTCGCGCTCGGGTGCAGTTGATCTACGAAGAAACACCGGGGTTGGGCGCCAAGCGTTTCCGTGCTCTGCTGGACGAGAATCCGAAAAACGATGTAGCGCGCTACGGCCTGGCCATCGCGCAGATCAAGGGCGGGCAACTGAATGAGGCTCGCGAGAATCTCAAGCAATTGCTGGCAACGTCGCCGAACGAGATCATTTACAACCTCGCTCAGGTCGATCTGGATATCACCAGCAACCGCTTGCCCGATGCACAGTCACGGGTAGACCGTATGTTGACGCAGTATCCGGGCAACTATCCGCTCAATCAGGTGCGCGTTGATCTGCTGCTCAAGCAGAACCGCGCGCCGGATGCCGAGAAAGCACTGGAAGCGTTGCTCAAATCGCGCCCGGACGATCCGGACGTCTGGTATCAAGTGGCGGAAACGCGCGGCTTGTCGGGCAATATCATCGGTCTTCACCAGGCTCGAGCCGAATATTTCGCACTGGTCGGTGACTACCGTCAGGCGATTCAGCAACTGGATTTTGCCAAGCGCAAGGCTGGCAGCAACTTCCCGCTGTCATCTCGCATCGACGCCCGCCAGCGTGAGTTGATGGAGCAGGAACGCATGATCAAGGACATGATGGGCTAAGTCCCGACTGCTGACACAAACGCTTCAGGCATAAAAAAACCGCCTCTTTCGAGGCGGTTTTCTTTTTCTTCCCAGCGGATTATTCAGCCAGCTTGAAAGTAATGAAGCTGGCGCGACCCTGGCGCAAAACGCGCATCGACACCGAACGGTTCTTCGGCAGCGCTTTGGCGATGTCGGTGAACTCCTTGGCCGAACCGATGGCCTGGTTGTTCAGGTGGGTGATCACATCGCCCGGCTGCAGGCCGATCAGCGCCGCAGGACCATCCTGCACTTCCTTGATCACCACGCCACCCTTGAGGTCGTAGGCTTTCTTCTGCTCCGCGGTCAGCTCGCCAACGGCGACACCGAGGCGGTTGCTGCTGCTTTCAACGCCGGATTTCGCCAACGTATCGAGCTCTTTGTCTTCGTCCGGGATCGCGCCGACCGTCAGCTCGACGTTCTTGCGCTTGCCCTCGCGGATCACTTCCAGATTGGCTTTGGCGCCAGCCTTCAGCGCACCGACCAGATGTGGCAAGTCAGCGGACATGACGATCGGTTGGCCGTTCATGCTCAGAATCACGTCGCCGACCTGCAGGCCGCCCTTGGCTGCCGGACCGTCATCCTGAATCTGCGCAACCAGCGCGCCGGCCGGTTTATCCAGGCCAAACGATTCGGCCAGATCCTTGTTCACTTCCTGGATGACCACGCCCAGCCAGCCACGGCTGACCTTGCCACCGCTCTTGAGCTGATTGGAAACGTCCATCGCCACATCGATCGGTATGGCGAACGACACGCCCATGAAGCCGCCGGAACGGGTATAGATCTGCGAGTTGATGCCAACCACTTCGCCGTTGAGGTTGAACAACGGACCACCGGAGTTGCCCGGATTGATCGGTACGTCGGTCTGGATGAACGGCACATAGTTTTCGTTCGGCAAGCTGCGGCCAACGGCACTGACGATGCCTTGGGTCACGGTGTGGTCAAAACCGAATGGAGAACCGATGGCGACCACCCATTGACCGGCCTTCAGATCCTGGGATTTACCGAGCTTGAGTACCGGCAGATCCTTGCCTTCGATTTTCAGCAGCGCCACGTCAGAACGTGGGTCAGTGCCGATCAGCTTGGCTTTCATCTCGCTGCGGTCTGCCAGACGCACGAGGATTTCGTCGGCATCAGCGATCACGTGGTTATTGGTAAGGATGTAGCCGTCCGGAGAAATGATGAAGCCCGAGCCCAGCGATTGCGCTTCACGCTGACGACCATCACGCGGGGAGCGCTGTTGTGGCGGCATGCCACGCTCGAAGAACTCGCGCAACATCGGCGGCAGGCCCTCGAGATCGGGCATCTGCTGGTTCACCTTGCGATCCGGCAACTTCTGCGTGGTACTGATGTTCACCACGGCTGGCGAAGCTTGTTCGACCAATTGGGTGAAGTCTGGCAGATCGGCTGCCTGCGCAGCAGGAACTGCCTGACCGAGCATCAGCACGGTGGCAAAGATGGAAAGATAAGATTTCAAGCTAGGTATCGACATACAGCTCCCGTTACGACGAGCAGGGTTAAGCGATATGGAGCAAGGAACACCGGAAACCACAAACCGGCATTTTTGTTCCGGCAACAACAAACAAGGCCAGAGCCGTGAGGCTCTGACCTATAAAAAATTTCCGGAATATTTGCAAATGAAAATGCTCAGCAAACATTTCCACGCCTCGTGATGAAACGCCAACAGCTGATATCAGCTCACTGTTTGCTGGTTGCGGCGCCATCGGTATTTCGCATCGACAGCGCAATTCGTTCGGCAGTGCCGATCGGAATCTCGCCGACCACGGTCACCATCATTTCGCCCGAAGGCGTGATCAGGCGGCGGGACACAGCAACGGTCGGGCCGAGTTGAGTACGGGTATCGGTCACTGTCGCGCCATTCAATGGTTCGAGGAAAACCGAGAAACGCGCAAGACCATCGTCGTACAGCAGGCTATTGACCTGAGTTTTGGTCTCGGCGTCCTTGTGCGAACTGCTGCTGGTCAATTCGAAGCCCGGCGGCAACCACTCCGAATGCCAGACTTGTGCCGTTTTGACTGCCGATGCCTTATCGCTGTCGAGCTTGACTGGCTTGCAATCCGCGTTTGCCTGCAAGTCACTGTCCGACGGCACTTCATCAGTGTTGAGGCTAGTGAACTGGAAGCGTTCAAGCAACTGCCCCTTATCGTTCAACAGCAACGATTTGAGCGGCAGGCCTGTTCGTCTGTCCAGATGCAATTCGAAACCGTAACGATGCTGATCACGCGGCGTTAACGCCACGATCACCGCATCTCGGCCGGCCACGCGCGACTTGCCTATGACGGCAAGGTCATACCAGTTCTTCAGTTTTTTGGGATCCAGAGGACGAGCCGCAGCGCCTGGCGAATCTCCCAGGCCTGCAATCAGGGTGCCGCTGACGCATTGAGTATGCCCATCAATGCGCACGACTTCCTGTGCCGAACCGTCGAGCTGAAGTAACCGCTCGCGGACTTGGCCGTTCTGGACGCGATGCCAGATGTTATGGGTAGAAAAGCTACCGTTACGCTCGTAAACGAAAGTACCGTTGAAGCTTTGCTGCTGCTCGGCCTGGCCCAGCCGGGTCAACCAATCCTGGGCCTCATCAGCGTGGGCTGGAACAACGAACCAGCCACTGAGCAGAAGCGAAAGTAGAGGTATGGCGCGCATGATCCTCCTTAGCGGTTTTCCAGGCTTGCGGCACGTGCATAAGGCAGCGCGCTTTCAGTACCTTTCAGAGCAGCTTGTTGCGCATGCTGACGCAGGTAGCCCGGCAGACGCTGATCGTGCCAGCCTGGCTGACCTTGCAGAACACCGTTGGCCATCGGGCCAGTGGCTTCAGAGCTTTCACTGTAGCCTGCCAGAACAGCCGGTCCCTTGACTTGCGGGGTCGCCAGCGTTGGCTGATTGGACTGCTGAGCCAGCTCGACGCCAGCGATCTCGTCCTGGTTGTACAGGCGAACACCCGCCAGCACGGCAACCGTCACCGAGGCTGCCACAGCCAGACGGCCGAGGCTGCGCCATGGGCTGCGAGATACTTTGGCCGGGGCCGTTTCGTCTTCCAGCGCAGCAGATACTGCCGCAGCGATATCCAGACGCGGAAGCAGCAGATCCTTGTGCATTGCTGCCCGAGCGATCTGGTAACGAGCCCAGGTCTCACGGGTTTCAACATCATCCAGTGCATTAAGCACTCGACGCAATTCCAGTTCGTCCGCTTCGTTATCCATCACTGCGGACAGCGATTCCTGCAGGGCTTCACGACTCATGGCGTTCCTCTCTTGGCTGTCGCCGCTGTCTCAGTTTTCCTGCAACAACGGTTGCAGGGCTTTATCGATGGCCTCCCGAGCGCGGAAAATCCGGGAGCGCACGGTACCCACCGGACACTGCATGACGCTCGCAATGTCCTCGTAACTCAGACCGTCGAATTCGCGCAAAGTTAAAGCCGTACGCAAATCTTCTGGCAGTTGCTGGATGGTTCGATGGACAGTGCCTTCGATCTCATCCCGCAGCAATGCACGTTCTGGTGATTCGAGATCCTTGAGGCCGTGATCGCCATCGTAGAACTCTGCATCTTCGGAACTTACATCGCTGTCCGGCGGCCGGCGGCCGCGTGAAACCAGGTAATTCTTCGCCGTGTTAATGGCAATACGGTACAGCCACGTATAAAACGCACTGTCGCCGCGAAAGTTTCCCAGTGCTCGATACGCCTTGATAAAGGCTTCCTGAGCCACATCCTGGGCTTCATGGGTGTCGTGCACAAACCGCACGATCAACCCGAGAATCTTGTGCTGATACTTCAGCACCAACAGATCGAAAGCTCGCTTGTCGCCGCGTTGAACGCGCTCGACCAGCTGCTGATCCTCTTCCTGGGTTAGCATGAACACTCCTCGATAAGCCCGGAGGAGGCTTGCACAACTAAACGACCAGACTTGCAAACATAGACTCGGGCTTTTCGCAAAAGTTCTCCCCCTCCAAGCAAGTTTCCTGCGGGCTCTGATTTGACACGCACGAAAAACGCAGCGCGGGATGAACCGGCTGCGCGAATAATCTTGTCATCGGTTTCGCGGACCGCAATCCAACCGCAGATTGCACACTGAAGCCGACACGTCCCTTATCTCTGGCACCGACTATTGATCTTGGGCCTTTGGCAAAAGTTCCAATTATTTATAGCCATTACCAACCGACATTGGGCAACACTGCGTAGAAAAACCGTGTTTCAGCGCCGATACAGTCACCTTCCCCCTCCAGGGGTGAAAAAAACTTCCGACGAAGCGCGCGGTTTTTGCCGTCACAGTAGTTTCACAATGCCATACCGGCCCGGCTATTGTGCCGTCCCACCCCTCTATATACTAGTGGGCTGTGTGGCTGTCTTGACTCGCCGATCCAGCTGTCTTGCGCCAACCCCGACCCGGGTCGCTTTGAGCGGAATCCTGAAATGAGCCAACAGTTCCAACACGATGTTCTGGTCATTGGCAGCGGCGCTGCCGGTTTGAGTCTCGCACTGACCTTGCCCGGTCATTTGCGCATTGCCGTACTGAGCAAAGGCGATCTGGCCAACGGCTCGACGTTCTGGGCACAAGGTGGCGTCGCCGCGGTGCTCGACGACACTGACACGGTCGAATCCCATGTTGACGACACCCTCAACGCCGGTGGCGGCCTCTGCCATGAGGATGCCGTGCGCTTCACGGTCGAACACAGTCGCGAAGCCATCCAGTGGTTGATCGATCAAGGGGTGCCATTCACTCGTGATGATCAGTCGGGGACCGAAGACGGCGGATTCGAATTCCATTTGACCCGCGAAGGTGGCCACAGCCACCGGCGCATCATCCACGCCGCCGACGCCACGGGCGCGGCGATTTTCAAGACCTTGCTGGCCCAGGCCAGACAGCGTCCGAACATCGATCTACAGGAACAGCGCGTCGCTGTCGATCTGATCACCGAGCGCCGTTTGGGCATGCAAGGCGAGCGCTGCCTCGGCGCTTATGTGCTCAATCGCAAAACCGGCGAAGTCGACACTTATGGCGCACGTTTCGTGATTCTGGCTACCGGTGGCGCCGCCAAGGTTTATCTCTATACCAGCAACCCCGACGGCGCGTGCGGAGATGGCATCGCGATGGCCTGGCGTTCGGGGTGCCGCGTGGCGAATCTGGAATTCAATCAGTTTCACCCCACTTGCCTGTATCACCCGCAAGCCAAGAGTTTTCTGATTACCGAAGCCCTGCGCGGTGAAGGCGCACATTTGAAGCTGCCCAATGGTGAACGCTTCATGCAGCGTTTCGACCCGCGCGCCGAGCTGGCGCCGCGGGACATCGTGGCCCGGGCCATCGACCACGAAATGAAGCGCCTGGGCGTCGATTGCGTTTATCTTGATATCAGCCACAAACCCGAAGCGTTCGTAAAAAGTCACTTCCCGACGGTTTATGAGCGTTGCCTCGGCTTCGGCATCGACATCACCAAACAGCCAATTCCGGTGGTCCCTGCCGCGCACTACACGTGCGGCGGCGTAATGGTCGATCAAAACGGCCGCACCGACGTGCCGGGCCTGTATGCCATCGGCGAAACCAGTTTCACCGGGCTGCATGGCGCCAACCGCATGGCCAGCAACTCGCTGCTGGAGTGTTTCGTCTACGCACGTTCGGCGGCGGCAGACATTCTCGCGCAACTGGGCAATGTTACCGCTCCAAACGCCCTGCCCGCCTGGGACGCCAGTCAGGTCACCGACTCCGACGAAGACGTGATCATTGCGCACAACTGGGATGAACTGCGCCGGTTCATGTGGGACTACGTCGGTATCGTGCGCACCAACAAACGTCTGCAACGGGCGCAGCACCGCGTGCGGTTGTTGCTCGACGAGATTGACGAGTTCTATAGCAACTACAAAGTCAGCCGCGACCTGATCGAACTACGCAATCTGGCGCAAGTCGCTGAACTGATGATCAGCTCGGCCATGGAACGCAAGGAAAGCCGCGGCCTGCATTACACCCTCGATTATCCGCAGATGCTGCCCGAGGCGCTCGACACTATTCTGGTGCCGCCCACCTACGTCGGCTGAATTTAAGCCGTACGCGCAGGCGCCGATGCACATCGGCCATCTGCGCGTCCCGTGGCACGCAGATCGACCTGACCTGCCACTCACCCCGCAAGCGAAACCGCAGCACCACGATCAGCGGCAACGCCAGACTGTCACGGCACAACTGCGCCGCTTGCCAGCCATCCGCCTGATTCCAGACCTGCCAGCCATCGGCGTCGCGGCGTAGCCCACAAAATGCCTCTGGATGGCTGAGCAGAATGTACCGTGGCAGCACCCGAAAACCGTGCAGCGCGCAGGCGAAAGCCGCGAGCAGGCCGGCCCACACGGGAATCGACAAGAGAAACAACGCGCCCAGAGCGAACGCCTGGGCCATCAGATATGCCGCCAGCAAGTGCCGTGAGGCATGCCAGCGGCATTCGAACGTGTTACTTGGGCTGGACACGATCCAGGATCATCCGGACCATGCGCTGCAGCTCCGGATCTTCCGACTCGCTGCGTTCCATGAACCAGCCGAACATGTCCTGATCCTCACACGTCAACAGACGGACATACAAATCGCGGTCCACCTGATTCAATGTCGCGTACACCTCCTGCACGAACGGCACCAGCAGCACGTCAAGCTCAAGCATGCCGCGACGGCTGTGCCAAAAGAGGCGATTCAGTTCAACTTGTTCGACCATGGAGCCCTCCTCGAATTTGGCGGCAAGTATACAGGCCCCGGACGGGTCGCACAGTCGGCTTTGGTCGGGCACCACCGATCCTTTATCAACTACCCATTTCACCAACGCGCCCTTATGATGTGCCCCAGTCTATTTACCCTGCGATGACCCATGGCCGATTCTGCTTTTTTCTGCACCCTGTCTCATGAAGGCGTTCTCGCGGTTCGCGGCGCGGATGCCGGAAAATTCCTGCAAGGCCAGTTGACCTGCAATATCAATTACCTGAGCGACAGCCGCGCCAGCCTCGGCGCCCGGTGCACACAGAAAGGCCGGATGCAGTCGAGCTTCCGCATTCTGCTCGAAGGCGACGGCGTGCTGATGGCGATGGCCAGCGAACTGCTGGAGCCGCAGCTGGCTGACCTGAAAAAATACGCAGTGTTCTCCAAATCGAAGCTGACCGATGAAAGCGCCGCCTGGGCGCGCTTCGGCATTGATCACGGCGATGTTGTCCTGAGCAACCTGGGCCTGGACCTGCCGGCTGAAACCGACAGTGTCGTGCGCAACGAAGCGCTGATCGCCATACGCGTTTCGCCACAGCGTGCCGAACTATGGGTTCCGGCCGATCAGGCCGACGCAATCAAAGCCAGGCTGGCCGCAACGTTGCCCGAAGCCGAGCTGAATCAGTGGTTGCTGGGGCAGATCCGCGCAGGCATCGGCCAGGTCATGCCGACCACGCGCGAGCTGTTCATCCCGCAGATGCTCAATCTGCAAGCCGTCGGCGGCGTGAGTTTCAAGAAAGGCTGCTACACCGGCCAGGAAATCGTCGCGCGCATGCAGTACCTGGGCAAACTCAAGCGTCGTCTGTACCGCCTGAGCCTCGTCGGCACGCACCTGCCGGAGCCTGGCACGGCGTTATTCGCCCCCAGCCACAACAGCTCGATCGGCGAGGTGGTGCTGGCCGCCGTCGATGCCGGCCAGAACATTGAACTCCTGGCGGTATTGCAGGCCGAAGCTGCCGAAGCCGGTGATCTGCATCTGGGCACTCTCGAAGGCCCGACGCTGCATGTGCTCGACCTGCCTTACGAACTGGATCGCGACCGCGAGATCCAGCGCTGATCGCAGCATTTGTCGCAACACCCTAGAGAGTTTAAATGAGCGAACTGGCGGAAAAAGTCCAAACGGATTTGGTTGAGGCCATCGATAACGATGACCTGGTTCTGCCCACGCTACCGGAAGTGGCCCTGCAGATTCGCAAGGCCGCCGAAGACCCGGAAATCAGCGTCAGCGACCTGAGCAAGATGATCGGCCGCGACACGGCGCTGTCCGCGCGCCTGATCAAAGTGGTCAACAGCCCCCTGCTGCGCGCCGCCCAGGAAGTCACCGATCTGCACACCGCCATCACCCGACTGGGCATCAATTACAGCAGCAACCTGGCGATCGGTCTGGTGATGGAGCAGATCTTCCATGCCCGCTCCGAAGTGGTCGAACAGAAGATGCGCGAAGTCTGGCGCAAGAGCCTGGAGATTGCCGGGGTCAGCTACGCCCTTTGTCGCCGTTACACCACCCTCAAGCCTGATCAGGCCGCGCTGGGCGGGCTGGTGCACCAGATCGGCGTGCTGCCGATTCTGACCTACGCCGAAGATCACTATGAGCTGCTGTCGGACCCGGTCAGCCTCAATCATGTGATCGACCGCATCCATCCGCTGCTTGGCGACAAGCTGTTACGGGTGTGGGAATTTCCCGAAAGATTGGTGGCGTTGCCAGGGCTGTACCAGGACTTCAAACGCGACTCGGCCGACATCGATTATGTTGATGTGGTGCAGGTGGCCAGTCTCTATTGCCACAAGGATACTGAGCATCCGTTCGCGCGCATCGATCCGCTGAGCGTTCCGGCATTCAGGAAGCTCGGGATCGATCCGGAGAACAAGGCGCTGTGCGCGGATCTGGAAGAGTCGCGGACGATGTTTTACTGATCCGCCAAGGTGACTGGCGATGACTTCGGCAAAGTCACCGCCTGTCACCCGGCAATAAAACTCACCCGCACCTTCAACCCCGCCTGCTCGCCATCGTGCAGGCTGATTTGCGCCAGGTGCGCGCGGCAGATCTCGCCGACAATCGCCAGTCCCAGCCCGGAACCTGCTACTTGCTGATTGCGCCGGTAAAAGCGCTCGAATACCCGATCTCGCTCCTCCAGCGGAATGCCGGGCCCGTCATCCTCAACCTCAAGCACCGCCGGGGCAGTGACCCGCAAGATCACGTTGCCGCCGGGCGGTGTATGCGCCAGAGCATTGTCGACCAGATTGCTCAGCAGCTCGTTGAGCAACGTCGGCTCACCGCGCAGCCACACGGGCTCATCCGCCTCCAGCGCCAATGCCACGCCGCGCTTGTGCGCCAATGGCGCCATGGCCATCCCCAGTTCGCGCGCCAGTTGGCTTAGATCAAGTAATTGTGCGCCGCCCTCGGCAATCGCCCGGGCGCCATTTTCGACGCGAGCCAGCGATAGCAGCTGATTGGCCAGATGGGTCAGGCGATCGGTGCCCTGTGCGGAGGATTCCAGGGTATCGCGCCAGACCTGCGGCTCGGACGAGCGCAGTCCCAATTCGAGCCGTGCCTTGAGCGCCGCCAATGGGGTGCGCAGTTCGTGGGCAGCATCGGCAATGAACTGCGCCTGCCGCTCGAATTGCGCGCGCAAGCGCTCGGTGAAGTGGTTGAGGCCGCGCACCAACGGGCCCAGTTCATGCTGAACTTCCACCAGTGGCAGCGGGCGCAGGTCGTCGGGTTGACGCTCTTCCACGGCGGTGCGCAAACGCTCCAGCGGGCGCAAGGCGGCGCTGACCGCAAACCAGACCATCAGCAGCGCACCAATCGCCAGCATGCCCAGGCGCAGCAAGGTGTCAGCCGCCAGACTGCGCGCCATGCTGACCCGTGCCTCGTCGGTTTCAGCGACGCGGATTTCCGCCATGCCGTTCATGTTCGGCTCGGACACGGCCTTGAGCAGACTGACCACGCGCACGTTCTGGCCGTTGTAAGTGGCGTTGTAGAAGCGCGCCAGCGCCGGGTAGCTGTCGGTGCGTGGCGTGCCGGGCGGTGGGCCGGGCAGATTTTCGTAGCCGGAAATCAACTTCTGGTGGATGTCGTTGACCTGGTAATAAATGCGCCCGGCGCTGTCGTAGGCGAAGGTGTCCAGGGCGACATAGGGCACATCGGCACTGAGACTGCCATCGCGCTGCGACAGACCGGCGGCAATGGTCCGCGCCGAGGCCAGCAGGGTGCGGTCATAGGCGGTGTCGGCGGCTTCGCGGCCATTCCAGTAAGCGCTCAAGCCACTGGCGAGCATCAACACCACCAGCAACACCGCGAGGTTCCACAACAACCGCCAGCGCAGGCTGCTGGGCTTATGCATCGCGGCTTTCCAGCAGATAGCCGAGGCCGCGGAAGGTCACGATTGCCACCGGCTGGCCGTCGAGTTTCTTGCGCAAGCGGTGCACGTAGATTTCGATGGCGTCGGGGCTGGCTTCTTCGTCGAGGCCGAACACTTGCGCAGCCAGCTGTTCCTTGCTCATCACCCGGCCAGGACGGGCAATCAGCGCTTCGAGAACGGCCTGTTCGCGGGAGGTCAGGGTCAGCAGTTCCTCGCCGAGGGTGAAGCGCCGGGTATCCAGATCATAGGCCAGCACGCCGCAGCGCTGCTGGCGCTCGCCGCCAAGCACACTGCGGCGCAGCAAGGCCTTGACCCTGGCTTCGAGTTCCGTCAATTCGAATGGCTTGGCGAGATAATCGTCGGCCCCCAGATTGAGGCCATGCACGCGGTCCTTCACATCGCTGCGCGCGGTCAGCATCAGCACCGGCACGTTTTTGCCACGGGCGCGCAGCCGCGCCAACACCTCGAAACCGTCCATGCGCGGCAGGCCGACGTCGAGAATCGCCACGGCGTACTCCTCGCTGCCGAGCGCCAGGTCGGCGGCTACGCCATCGTGCAACACATCCACAGTCAGGCCGGTGCTCTTGAGCGCCTGGGCGACGCTTTCGGCCAATTGCAGATGGTCTTCGACGAGCAGAACACGCATGGATTATTACCTCGTTCAGGGATGGCCGGCGCCACGCTTTGCCGCGGAGTTTACAGCCGCAACCGTCGCTGTGAAGCCCGAAAACCGTGAAAGTCAGTTGAAAGGTTAGTGAAAGGTTAGCCCGTTAGAGTCGGCCCACGGACAGTTCCCACTGCCGTCGCTGATGCCACACAGCGCAAAGAAAAACGCCACGAAGCGTTTTCTACCAATAAGAACAATAAACGGAGTAACCCGCATGTCGTCCATGCAGACCAAGGCCCTTGTGCCTGTCCGCCCTTCTCGTTTCAGCCACACCGCCCTCGCCAGTGCCGCCGCGCTTGCCGGTTTTTCGCCGCTGAGTTTTGCCGACTTCATTGAAGACAGCAGCGCCACTTTCGAAACCCGCAACATGTATTTCAACCGCGACTTTCGCGATGGCACCAGCGCACAGCAATCCAAGCGTGACGAATGGGCTCAAGGCTTCATGCTCAATCTGCAATCGGGATACACCGACGGCACCGTGGGGTTCGGTGTCGATGCGTTAGGCATGCTCGGCGTCAAACTCGATTCAAGCCCGGACCGCACCGGCACCGGCCTGCTGCCGACGCACGACGACGGGCGCGCGGCCGATGAATACTCCAAGCTCGGCCTGACCGGCAAAGTGAAGATTTCCGCGACCGAGCTGAAAATCGGTAGCCTGATTCCCGAATTGCCGATTCTCAAGCCGAATGACGGGCGCATCCTGCCGCAAACCTTCGAAGGCGGTTTGTTGACCTCCAAAGAGATCAAGAACCTGACATTCACCGGCGGTCGTCTGGAGAAAGCCAAGGATCGCGACAGCACCGATTTCGAGGACATTGCCCTCAACAACAAGAACAGCCGCTTCGCAGGCACCGCTGCCGGCAAGCACTTCGATTTTGGCGGCGTGGACTACAAGTTCACCGACAAGATCACCGGCAGCTATCACTTCGCCCAACTCGACGAAGTCTACAATCAGCACTTCTTCGGTCTGGTCGCTTCGCGGCCGATGGGCCCGGGCACCCTTGCCACCGATCTGCGTTTTGCCGTCAGCGATGACCAGGGCGCCGCTCGAGGCGGTGAAATCGACAACCGCTCACTCAACGGTCTGGTCAGCTACGCGCAGAGCGGTCACAAGTTCAGCGCCGGCTATCAGCACATGTCCGGTGACAGCGCTTTCCCTTACGTCGATGGCAGCGACCCGTATCTGGTCAACTTTGTACAGATCAACGATTTTGCCGGCGCCGAGGAGCGTTCGTGGCAAGCGCGCTACGACTTCGACTTCGCCCGCCTGGGCATCCCCGGCCTGAGCTTCATGAGCCGCTATCTGAGCGGTGACAACATCAAGCTCAAGAGCGGCGAAGAAGGCAAAGAGTGGGAGCGCAACACGGAAATCAAATATGTCGTGCAAAGCGGTGCCTTGAAGGATGTCGCCGTGCGTTTGCGTAACGCCACTTACCGTTCCAACTACTCTGCTCGAGACGCCGACGAAGTGCGCCTGCTGGTGAGCTACAGCGTTGCACTTTGGTAACCGTCGCTGTCATGCCCGTTGCTGACACGTCCAATAACAACAATGCCCGTGGAGACTTGAATGAACCTATCACTGCGTAAAATCGCCCTCGCCGCCAGTTGCGTGCTGTTCGCCGGCCAGCTCATGGCCGAACCGAAACGCCCGGAATGTATCGCTCCGGCCTCGCCGGGCGGCGGTTTCGACCTGACCTGCAAACTGGCGCAGAGCGCGCTGGTCAATCAGAAACTGCTGACCAAACCGATGCGCGTGACCTACATGCCCGGCGGCGTCGGCGCGGTGGCGTACAACGCGGTCGTGGCTCAACGTCCGGCCGATGCCGGCACGCTGGTTGCCTGGTCGAGCGGTTCGCTGTTGAACCTGGCGCAGGGCAAATTCGGCCGTTTCGATGAAACCAACGTGCGCTGGCTGGCAGCAGTCGGCACCAGTTACGGTGCCATCGCCGTGAAAAGCGATTCGCCTTACAAGACCCTCGACGATCTCGTTCAGGCCTTGAAGAAAGATCCGGGCTCGGTGGTCATCGGTTCCGGTGGCACTGTCGGCAGCCAGGACTGGATGCAAACCGCATTGATCGCCAAGGCCGCCGGGATCAACCCGCGGGACCTGCGCTACGTCGCCCTCGAAGGCGGCGGCGAAATCGCCACCGCACTGCTCGGTGGCCACATCCAGGTCGGCAGTACCGACATCTCCGACTCCATGCCGCACATCCAGAGCGGCGACATGCGCCTGCTCGCGGTATTCGCTGACAAGCGTCTGGACGAGCCGGAAATGAAGGACATCCCGACTGCTCGTGAGCAAGGCTACGACATCGTCTGGCCGGTGGTGCGCGGTTTCTACCTCGGGCCAAAAGTCAGCGACGAAGACTACGCCTGGTGGAAAGACGCATTCGACAAACTGCTGGCTTCCGAGGATTTCGCCAAGCTGCGCGATCAGCGTGAACTGTTCCCGTTCGCCATGACCGGACCGGAGCTGGACACCTACGTGAAGAAGCAGGTCGCGGACTACAAAGTGCTGGCCAAAGAGTTCGGCCTGATCCAGTGATCGTCTCTGTCTAGTGGCGGCGTCTCCTTCGCGGGGACGTCGCACAGGAGCTCCCATGCTTATTCAACGTATTTTCGCCGCGGTGTTGCTGCTGGCTTGCGCCGGCCTGGCACTGATGGCGTGGCCGTACCAAGCGGCTTTTTCCTACGAACCGGTCGGCCCGCGCGCCTTTCCGCTGCTGATGCTCGGCCTGATGGGACTGGCGCTGCTGTACATGGTGTTCCGTCCGGCGCCGATCAAGCACAACCCGGATGAGCCGCCGCTGGACCGTGAAAGCCTGACCAAGATCGGCCTTTGCGTGGTGCTGTTGCTGGTGTTCGCCGGCACCTTCGAGCCGCTTGGTTTCATCATCGCCAGCATCCTCACCGGCGTACCGATGGCCCGTCTCTATGGCGGCCGCTGGCTGCCGAGCGTGGTGATCATCAGCCTGATGGCGATCGGTCTTTATCTGCTGTTCGACCGTTTGATGGACGTTCCGCTGCCCCTTGGCCTGCTCAGCGTTCTGGAGAACTGAAATGGATACTCTTGGCTATTTGGGTCAGGGTTTTGGCGTCGCGCTGAGCCCGTACAACCTGGTGACCGCGTTGTGCGGCACGCTGATCGGCACCGTCGTCGGCCTGTTACCGGGCCTGGGCCCGATCAACGGCGTGGCGTTGCTGATTCCGATCGCATTCGCCCTCGGCCTGCCGCCGGAATCGGCGCTGATTCTGCTCGCAGCGGTGTATCTGGGTTGCGAATACGGCGGCCGGATCAGTTCGATTCTGCTGAACATTCCCGGCGAAGCCTCTACCGTGATGACCACCCTCGACGGCTATCCGATGGCCCGCAAAGGCCTGGCCGGTGTCGCATTGTCGCTGTCGGCCTGGAGCTCGTTCATCGGCGCGTTCATCGCCACCTGCGGCATGGTGCTGTTCGCGCCGCTGCTGGCGAAATGGGCGATTGCCTTCGGCCCGGCAGAATATTTCGTGTTGATGGTGTTCGCGATTGTCTGTCTCGGCGGCATGGCCGGGGATCGACCGCTGAAAACCTTTATCGCGGCGCTGATCGGCCTGTTCCTTTCCACTGTCGGCATCGACGCGAACAGTGGCGTGTACCGTTTCACCGGCGACAACATTCACATGACCGACGGTATCCAGTTCGTCGTGCTGGTATTGGGTCTATTCTCGATCAGCGAAATCCTCCTGCTGCTGGAAAAAACCCACCACGGCCAGGAAGCGGTGAAAGCTACCGGGCGCATGATGTTCAACTTCAAGGAAGCGGCGTCGGTATTCACGGTCAACCTGCGCTGCGGCGTGCTCGGCTTCATCATGGGCGTGTTGCCGGGTGCGGGTGCGACCCTTGCCAGTGCCGTGGCCTACATGACCGAGAAGCGCATCGCCGGCACCAGCGGCAAATTCGGTGAAGGCGACGCCCGTGGCCTCGCCGCGCCGGAAACCGCCATCGGCGGCGCAGCATGCGGTGCACTGGTGCCGATGCTGACCCTCGGCGTTCCGGGTTCCGGCACCACGGCGGTGATGATCGGCGCGTTGTCGCTGTACAACATCACTCCGGGCCCGCTGCTGTTCCAACAGCAACCGGACATCGTCTGGGGCCTGATCGCGTCGTTGTTCATCGCCAACATCATGCTGGTGATCCTCAACATTCCGATGATCCGTGTCTTCACCCGCATCCTCGCCGTGCCGAACTGGGCCCTGGTGCCTGTCATCGCGATCATCACCGGGATCGGCGTCTATGCGGTGCACGCCACCACCTTCGACCTGTTCCTGATGATCGGTATCGGCATCTTCGGCTACATCCTGCGCAAGCTGGACTTCCCGCTGTCGCCGCTGTTGCTCGGTTTCATCCTGGGCGAGTTGATGGAGCAGAACCTGCGTCGTGCCCTGTCGATTTCCAACGGTGCACTGGAAATCCTCTGGTCGAGCCCGATCACCCTCGGTTGCTGGATCCTCACGGCGATCATGCTGCTGATGCCGATCCTGCGCATCTGGCGTAAACGTTCGGCTGCGCGTCGCGCCCTCGCCGATGTTTGATCGCTCGGCCTTCAAGTCCTGGTGGGGAACACCGCTGGTCGGTCTGCTTGGCGGTTTCCTCGCCAGCCAGATCGGCTGGCCGTTGCCATGGATGGTCGGCTCGTTGCTGGCGATCATCCTCGTGCGCTGCCTGACCCCCTGGCAGCTCACGGAAATCCCTGGTGGACGCAAATGCGGCCAGTGGATCGTCGGCATCGGCATCGGCCTGCACTTCACCCCGCTGGTGATGGAGCAGGTGCTCAGTCATTTCGGTCTGATTTTCTTCGGTGCGCTGGTCACCAGCCTGTCGGCGGTGGTCGGCGTGTGGTTGATGCGCCGCACCGGCGAGGACCGTGCCACGGCGTTCTTCTCGAGCATGCCCGGCGGCTCGGGCGAGATGGTAAACCTCGGCGCACGTAACGGCGCTTTGCTCAGCCACGTCGCGGCGGGGCAAAGTCTGCGGGTGCTGGTGGTGGTGTTGTGTGTGCCGGCGGCGTTCAAGTATCTGCTCGGCGACGGCACGCCGATTTCTCATGCGGGCAGTGTCGACTGGCGCTGGCTGGCGATTCTGTTTCCGGCGGGCGCCCTGCTCGCCTGGCTCTGGCAACGTCTGCGCCAACCCAATCCGTGGTTATTCGGGCCGTTGCTGGTGAGTGCGGCGGTGAGCATCGGTTGGGACCTGCACATCGGTTTGCCCAATGGCGGCAGCCAGATCGGCCAGTGGCTGATCGGCAGCGGTCTGGGATGTCATTTCAACCGGGAATTCTTCCGCCGTGCGCCCTCATTCATGGGGCGGACGTTGATCGGCACGGCGCTGACCATGTTGATCGCTTCATTGGCAGCCTTGGGTTTGAGCGCGCTGACTCATCTGGATCTGCGTTCGCTGACCCTGGGAATGATGCCCGGCGGGATTGCCGAAATGAGCCTGACCGCAGAAACCCTGCAACTGTCGGTGCCGCTGGTGACGGCGATGCAGGTGATGCGGCTGTTGTTTGTGCTGTTTCTGGCGGAGCCGTTGTTCAAGTACTGGAATCGTCAGCCCGAATAAGACCGCATCGCCCCCATCGCTGGCAAGCCAGCTCCCACAGGTTTTTGGGGTGTTCACATAATCTGTGGTACCCACAAAACCCTGTGGGAGCTGGCTTGCCAGCGATTGGGCACTTCAGATCCCCATCAGATGGGCGGCAGGCGCCACTCGATCGGCGTCTCGCCATTCTGCTCAAGAAACTTGTTCGCCCGGCCAAAGTGCCCGCACCCGAGAAACCCGCGATAAGCCGACAATGGCGACGGATGCACCGAAGTCAGCACCAGATGCTTGGTGGCATCGATCAGCTTTTGCTTGCTCTGCGCATGCGCGCCCCAAAGCATGAACACCAGATGCGGCTGCCGCTCGCTGACCACTTCGATGATGCGGTCGGTGAAAAACTGCCAGCCCTTGTCCTTGTGCGCATTGGCGTTGGCGCGCTCGACGGTCATGGTGGTGTTGAGCATCAACACGCCCTGATCGGCCCAGCTCTGCAAATAGCCATGGTTGGGAATGTCGATGTTCAGGTCGCGCTTCAACTCTTTATAGATGTTGACCAGCGATGGCGGCGCCGGCACGCCCGGCTGCACCGAGAAGCACAAGCCGTGGGCCTGACCGGGGCCGTGATAAGGGTCCTGACCAAGAATCACCACTTTGACGTGATCCAGCGGCGTCGAATTCAGTGCATTGAATATCATCGGCCCCGGCGGATAGATCTCCTTGCCGGCCGCCCGCTCCTGCTGCAGAAACTGGCGCAACTCTGCCATGTACGGCTGGTCGAACTCAGCACGCAGTGCCTCCTTCCAGCTCGGTTCGAGTTTGATACGGTCGTCAGCAGTCATGGTCATACCCGGCAAAAACAATGGGGCGAACCCTAGGAAAGCCGACCACGCTTGTCAATTGATCTGACGCAGATCCGGCACTTTCCCCCACAACGATCATACTGATCGTTCAATTTCCCGATCGAGGTCACGATGAATCTGCACTTCGAAGAACTCACCGGCACCGACGGCGCGCGTATCGGCATCGCCAGCCTGGATGCCGAAAAGTCGCTGAACGCGCTGTCCCTGCCAATGATCAACGCCCTCGGCGACAAACTCAGCGCCTGGGCCAACGACCCGCAAATCGTCTGCGTGCTGTTGCGTGGCAACGGCGCCAAGGCATTTTGTGCCGGCGGTGAAGTGCGCAGCCTGGTCGAAGCCTGCCGCGCCCATCCCGGCGAAGTGCCTCCGCTGGCGGCGCAGTTTTTCAGTGCTGAATATCGTCTGGACTACCAACTGCACACCTACCCCAAACCGTTGATCGGCTGGGGCCACGGTTACGTGCTCGGCGGTGGCATGGGTTTGTTGCAGGGTGCGAGCACGCGGATCGTCACGCCGAGCAGCCGTCTGGCAATGCCGGAAATCACCATCGGGCTGTATCCGGATGTCGGCGCCAGTTGGTTTCTCGCGCGGCTACCGGGCAAGCTCGGCTTGTTTCTCGGCTTGACCGGCGCGCACATCAATGGCCGTGATGCGCTGGATCTGGGCCTGGCCGACCGTTTTCTGCTCGACGAACAGCAACCGGAATTGATCAAAGGCCTGTTGCAGCTCAATTGGCAGGAACAGACCGACATGCAACTCAACAGCCTGCTCAAGGCCCTGCAACAGGAAGCACTGGCGCAGATGCCCGAAGCGCAGTGGCTACCGCGTCGGCAGCAGATCGACGAATTGCTCGACGTCAGCGATGTCACCTGTGCCTGGACCGCGATCAGCCTGCAACGCGACAGCAGCGATCCGCTGATCGCCCGCGCAGCGAAGACCATGAGCGAAGGCTCGCCGCTGACTGCGCATCTGGTCTGGCAACAGATCATCCGCGCACGGCACATGTCACTGGCCGAAGTCTTTCAGATGGAATACACCCTGAGTCTCAACTGCTGCCGGCATCCGGAGTTCAGCGAGGGCGTGCGTGCGCGTTTGATCGATAAGGATCAGAAGCCGCACTGGCACTGGCCGGATATTCATCATGTGCCGGAAGCGGTGGTGGAAGCGCATTTTCACAAAGCTTGGGAGGGGCGACATCCGTTGGCGGATTTGACCCAGTACTAGCTTCTGGAAAAATCGCAGGCAAAAAAAAGCGGCGCTTGATGCGCCGCTTTTTCATTTGCCGGTGATTACCAGCGGTTACCACGGCCGTTGTAATCACGGCGACCGCTGTGCCGATCGTAGTTGCCGCCACCGCGGTGGTCATTGTCCCAACCGCCGCGACGGTGGCCTTCCCAGCGTCCGCGATCGTTGCCGTGCCAGCGGCGGCTTTCGTAATAACGCGGGGCCGGTTGGTAGTAGCGCGGCGCCTGGTAGTAACGCGGTTGCTGGTAATAACGTGGTGCGGGCTGATAGTAACGCGGCGCCGAATAGTACGTGCTGCCGCCCCGGTAATACGTGCCACCTGTGTTGTAGTAGGCCGGTGCGGGTGAGGTGTAGACCTCGGAATAATACGAGTCCGCGTAGGAGTACGGCACGCAACCGGCAACGGAAAACATCAACGCAGCAAGCAGAAGAATTCGTCTATACATGGCGGCCTCCTGGACCGCGGGTGGGCCACACCAGCGACGCTGGCAGGCATCAGTCGTTTATCGGTGACTGACGAAAAATCAGACAGCGATTTCGGCATCTGGTGCGTTCTTGCAACAAGTTGAAACAAGTGATCGATGAAAGGTTGTTCATCTGCGAAAAGCCGTCATTCATGCGCTGATTGATAGGCCTGATGGATAAATCCATCGCACTGATATCGCCGCCCGCGAACGCTGCACGACGGTGCAGTCGCGCACCAACACAAAGCGCAGCGATCGCGCCTGATCCACTGCCATTGTCAGCCAGCCCCCGAGCCAGAGGCTTCTCGCCGACTTGGCACGCCTCTCGCTTTAGCAACCCTGTGCAGGAGTCATCACAGGTTCGCGGCACCACAATTTGCAATGGCTGACTAGGGTTCCGGCTCGCATCCGCGAGTGGCTGGTCCGAGAGTTGGCGACCTCCAGTTGAGGTTACACGGCGGGACAAAAGCCCGGGAGACAAGCCACCGTTCGCGGTGCCGCGTTGCCTTCCTGTCCGCCCTCGATCAACTGGAGAACTCACCATGACCCGACTACGTTTGCCCGCCCTGCTCGCCGCCGCATTCGCCGCGCTGCTCAGCACACAATCCTTCGCCGCCCAGAAAGACCACTTCAGCGTGTGCTGGACGATCTACGCCGGCTGGATGCCATGGGAATACGCCGGCAGCCAGGGCATCGTCGACAAGTGGGCGAAGAAATACGGGATCAAGATCGACGTCGTGCAGCTCAACGATTACGTCGAGTCGATCAACCAGTACACCGCCGGCCAGTTCGACGGCTGCACCATGACTAACATGGACGCGCTGACCATTCCGGCTGCCGGTGGCGTCGACAGCACCGCGCTGATCGTCAGTGACTTCTCCAATGGCAATGACGGCGTCGTCCTCAAGGGCGAGGGCAAGAAGGTCGCCGATCTCAAGGGCATGGACGTCAATCTGGTTGAGCTGTCGGTTTCGCACTACCTGCTGGCCCGCGCTCTGGACTCGGTCGACCTGACCGAAAAAGACCTGAAAGTCGTCAACACCTCCGATGCCGACATCTCCGCCGCTTTCAATACCGATGAAGTCAAGGCCGTGACCACCTGGAACCCGATGCTTTCGGACATCAAGGCCAAACCCGGCGTGACCGAGGTGTTCAACTCCAGCCAGATTCCCGGCGAGATCATGGACATGATGGTGGTCAACAGCGCCACCCTCAAAGACAACCCGGCGCTGGGCAAAGCGCTGACCGGCGCCTGGTTCGAAGTGGTCGCGCTGATGAACGCGAAGAACGCCGCGAGCAAGGCCGCGCTGGAACACATGGCCAAGGCCTCGGGCACCGACCTCGCCGGATTCCAGGCGCAACTGGACACCACCAGATTGTTCGCCACGCCAGCCGAAGCCCTGAGCTTCGCCACCAGCAAACAATTGCCGGACACCATGCGCAAGGTCGCCGAGTTTTCCTTCGAGCACGGTTTGCTCGGCGAAGGTGCGAAGGACCCCAGCGCGGTCGGCATGAGTTTCGCCAACGGCGTGACCAGCGGCGACACCGGCAATCTCAAGCTGCGTTTCGATCCGACTTACGTGCAGATGGCCGCCGACGCCAAGCTGTAAGCCACGGAGGATTTGGCCATGCGCCTGATCAATCGCCACCCGGATCGCCCGAGTCGCCTGCTGCTGGTACTCCTGCCGTTCGCCCTGGTGCTGTTCGCCTACTTCACCGGCTCGGCCGAGCGGCTGGCGGACAACCCCAACGACAAACTGCTGCCCAGCGCCGTGCAGATGACCGATGCAGTAAAACGCCTGGCCTTCACTGCCGACAGCCGCACCGGTGACTACCTGTTGTGGCAGGACACCGCGTCGAGTCTGCGGCGTCTGGCCATCGGCCTCGGCATCGCTGCACTGGCCGGGCTGTGCCTGGGCATCGCCGCGGGCACGCTGCCGCTGTTCGGGGCACCGTTGTCGCCGCTGCTGACGGTGTTGTCGATGGTGCCGCCGCTGGCGATCCTGCCGATTCTGTTCATTGTCTTCGGTCTGGGCGAGTTGTCGAAAGTCATGTTGATCGTGATCGGCATAACCCCGGCCCTCGCTCGCGATCTGGAACAACGCGCCCGGGAGATTCCCGTCGAATTGCTGATCAAGGCGCAAACCCTCGGCGCTTCGACCTGGACGCTGATGTTGCGCGTGGTGCTGCCGCAATTGCTGCCGCGCCTGCTGATTTCGCTGCGGCTGATGCTCGGCTCGGCGTGGCTGTTCCTGATCGCCGCCGAAGCGATCGCTTCGACCGACGGCCTCGGCTATCGGATCTTCCTCGTTCGCCGTTATCTGGCAATGGACGTGATTCTGCCGTACGTGGTGTGGATCACCCTCCTCGCCTGGCTGATGGATTGGGCCTTGAAACGCCTGACGCAACGCGCCTTCCCCTGGTATGAGGGGGCCGGCAAATGAGCTTCATCACAGTGAAAAACGTCTGGCAGCAATACGCCGATCAGGTCGTGCTGGAGGGTTTGAACCTGAGCGTCAACGAGGGTGAATTCTGCACCTTGGTCGGCGCGTCCGGCTGCGGCAAATCGACGTTCCTGCGCCTGCTGCTCGGCCAGGAAAGCGCCAGTCGCGGTGAGATTCTGCTCGACGGTCAGCCGCTGGCCAGCGAGCCGGACGCCAGCCGTGGCGTGGTGTTTCAGCGCTACTCGGTGTTCCCGCACCTGAGCGTGCTCGACAACGTCGCCCTCGGTCTGGAACTGCCGCACGCGCCGTTGCTCGGCCGGTTGTTCGGCAGCGCCAAGCGCGACGCGCGCGAGCAGGCGGAGGCATTGCTGGGCAAGGTCGGTCTCGGTCATGCGCTGGACAAGTACCCGGCGCAGCTCTCCGGCGGTATGCAGCAACGGCTGGCGATTGCCCAGGCACTGATCATGAAACCGCGTGTGCTGTTGCTCGACGAACCGTTCGGCGCACTCGATCCGGGCATCCGCAAAGACATGCATGCGCTGCTGCTGGAGCTGTGGCGCGAGACGCGTTTGACGGTGTTCATGGTCACTCACGATTTGTCCGAAGGCTTCAACCTCGGCACCCGACTGCTGGTGTTCGACAAGGTTCGCCTCGACCCGCACGCACCCGGCGCCTACGGCGCACGCATCACCTACGACATCCCGTTGAACAGCGACCGCCGCGCCCAGCGCGCCGCCGTCGATGCCTTGCCGCTGCCCCTGGCCGGCACCCTTCGCACCGCTTGAGAGGACTGCATTGATGAACACGCCAATGACTGATTCGACCCAATTGTTCCCGCCCTTTGCTGAAGAAATGCTGCCCGGTGGCGGCCACCGTTCGTTCGTGCTCAAGCGCGGCCAACTGCTGCGCCTGACCGACCTGCGCGGCGGCGCCAACGTCAGCCTGACCCTGCTCAATGCCAACGAAAAAACCGAACGGCTGAACCTGCCCGACAGCCTCAAATGCCAACACACCGCCAAGCTCACCAGCGGCCATTGCCTGTACTCGGACATGGGCCGCGTACTCGCCGCGATCACCGCTGACACCTGCGGCTGGAGCGACAGCCTCGGCGGCGTGCTCTGTGCTGAAGAAGTTGCGGAAAAATACGGACAGGGCCGCTATCAGGAACTGCGCAACGGCTTCTTCCGCAATGGCACCGACAACCTGTTGGTGGAGCTGGGCAAGTGGGGTCTGGGCCTGTCCGATCTGCTGATGACCCTGAATCTGTTCAGCCGGGTGAACGTCGATGAGGGCGGACGATTCCACTTCGTCGAAGGCAACTCCAAGGCTGGCGACTACATCGAGTTGTACGCGCCGATGGACACCCTGGTGGTACTCACCGCCCTGCAACACCCGATGGACCCGGCGCCGGACTACGCGCCAAAACCGCTGAAGCTCAGCTGGATGAACGCTGACGCCAGCGTCGCCGAGCACTGCCGCACCTCGCGCCCGGAAAACCAGCGCGGCTTCATCAATACCGACCGTTTGTTCGCCTGAGGATCGCTGCCATGTCCGTTGCAATCGCCACTTCGCAAAAACAACCCGACGCTGCGGTGTACCGGGCCACCATCCCGGCGGGCGAGCCGTGGCTGCTGGAGGTCAAGGCCGGCCAGACCCTGCGCATTCTCGATCTGGAAGGCAATCAGGCCATCGACACCTTGTTCTACAGCCTCGCCAATCCCAAGGAACGCTACGACGTGCAGCGCACCCTGCGTCGGCAGAACAGCGTGTATCTGAGCACCGGCAGCGTGCTGTATTCCAACCTCGGCAAGCCGATGCTGAGCATCGTCGCCGACACCTGCGGGCGCCACGACACCCTCGGCGGCGCCTGCGCGCAAGAGAGCAACACCGTGCGCTACGCCCTGGAAAAACGCTACATGCACAGCTGCCGCGACAACTACCTGCGCGCCTGTGCCCACGACGGCCGACTGAGCAAAAGCGACATCGGCCCGAACATCAATTTCTTCATGAACGTGCCCGTCACGGCGGATGGCGGGCTGACCTTCGAGGACGGGATTTCGGCGCCGGGCAAGTACGTCGATCTGCGCGCGGAGATGGACGTGATCGTGCTGATTTCCAACTGCCCGCAGCTGAACAACCCATGCAACGCCTATAACCCGACGCCTGCGGAGTTGCTGGTATGGAACTGAAAATCAGCCGGTTGCGGCGTTGGCTGTTTGCCCTGTGCCAGGCGCGTTCCGGGCAGTGCCTGAAAGCTTCAAGGCACTGATAATCCTGTGGGAGCTGGCTTGCCAGCGATTGCGGTGTTTCAGTCACCACAATGTTGGATGTGCCGACCTCATCGCTGGCAAGCCAGCTCCCACAGGAGTTTGCGGTGAGTTTGAGTGATGTTTTTTTTCCATCCGGGACGGCCCGGATGTCTGTCAAAAAACAGCGGGACGGCCCGCTTCCCCTTCAGGGGTTATGCCATGTTCGAAAAAGTCCTGATTGCCAACCGTGGCGCCATTGCCTGCCGCATTCTGCGCACCCTCGCGCAGCTGCAAGTGCAAGGCGTGGCGGTGTACTCCGAAGCCGATGCCGCCAGCCTGCACATTTTGCAGGCCGATCAAGCCCACAGCCTCGGCGAAGGCGCGGCGGCCAACACCTATCTGGCGGTCGACAAGATCCTCGCGGTCGCCCGGCAAAGCGGCGCCACAGCGATTCATCCCGGTTACGGATTTCTCTCGGAAAACGCCGCGTTCGCCGAAGCCTGCGAAGCGCAAGGCATCGCCTTCATCGGCCCGACGCCTGAGCAGTTACGCGTGTTCGGCCTCAAGCACACTGCACGCGCCCTGGCCAAACAGCACGGCGTGCCGATGCTCGAAGGCACCGAGCTGCTCGACAGCCTCGACGCCGCGCTGATCGCTGGCGAACAGGTCGGCTACCCGGTGATGCTGAAAAGCACCGCCGGCGGTGGCGGCATCGGCATGCGCGTGTGCCGCAGCGCCAGCGAATTGCGCGAATCCTTCGACGCGGTGAAACGTCTGGGCCAGAACAATTTCAGCGACGCCGGAGTGTTCATCGAAAAGTACATCCAGCGTGCCCGGCACCTGGAAGTGCAGGTGTTTGGCGATGGTCGCGGCGAAGTGATCGCCCTCGGCGTGCGCGACTGCTCGGTGCAGCGGCGCAACCAGAAAGTCCTCGAAGAAACCCCGGCGCCGAATCTGCCGGACGGCATGGCCGAAGCACTCTGCGCGGCGGCGATCAAACTGGCGAAAGCGGTGAATTACCGCAGCGCCGGCACCGTCGAATTCGTCTTCGACAGCGAGGCGCAGCGCTTTTATTTCCTCGAAGTGAACACGCGTCTGCAGGTCGAGCACGGCGTCACCGAACAAGTCTGGGGCGTCGATCTGGTGCGCTGGATGGTCGAACTGGCGGCCGGTGATCTGCCACCGTTGAGCGAGCTGTATCGTGAACTGCAACCCGAAGGCCATGCGATTCAGGCGCGGCTGTACGCGGAAGATCCGGGGCGCGATTTTCAGCCGAGCCCGGGCTTGCTGACGGCGGTGCAATTCCCACCGGCCAACGGCGTACAGTTGCGCATCGACACCTGGGTCGAAGCCGGTTGCGAGATCCCGCCGTATTTCGATCCGATGATCGCCAAGGTCATCAGCTGGGCGCCGACCCGCGAACAGGCGCGCACCGAGTTGCATCAGGCGCTGGGTGACAGCGTGCTGTACGGCGTGGAAACCAATCGCGACTACCTGCGGCAGATTCTCCTCGACACGCCCTTCGCCAGCGGTGAGCCGTGGACCCGTTGTCTCGAGCATCTGGTTTATCGCGCCAACACCTTCGAAGTGCTCAGCGCCGGCACGCAAACCAGCGTGCAGGACTATCCCGGCCGTCTCGGTTACTGGGCCGTCGGCGTACCGCCCTCGGGGCCGATGGACAGCCGCGCGCTGCGCCTGGGCAATCGCCTGCTCGGCAACCCCGAAGGCGCAGCGGCGCTGGAAATCACCATGAGCGGGCCGTTGCTGCGTTTCAATTGCGAGGCGGTCGTGGCGGTGACCGGCGCTGCGCTGACGCTGACCCTCGATGGCGCAAATGTGCCGATGAACACCGCGCTGTTGATCCCGGCCGGCGCCACCTTGCATCTGGGCAGCCTCAGTGGCGCCGGCGCGCGCAGTTACCTGTGCCTGCGCGGTGGCTTGCAGGTGCCGGATTATCTGGGCAGCAAAAGCACCTTCACCCTCGGCCAGTTCGGCGGACACGGCGGTCGTGCGTTGCGTGCCGGCGACGTGCTGCACATACCAGCGCTGAGCGATTGCAGCAGCGGTCAGCAACTGGCCGAACAGCACGTCACCGCTTTACCGGCCGTGCGCCAGATCAGAGTGATCTACGGCCCGCACGGCGCCCCGGAATACTTCACGGAAAACTACATCGACAGGTTTTTCGCCACCGAGTGGGAAGTGCATTTCAACTCCAGCCGTACCGGTGTACGCCTGATCGGGCCGAAGCCGGAATGGGTGCGCGCGGACGGTGGTGAAGCGGGTCTGCATCCGTCGAACATTCATGACAACCCGTATGCGATTGGCGCGGTGGATTTCACTGGCGACATGCCGGTGATCCTCGGCCCGGATGGCCCGAGCCTGGGCGGGTTTGTCTGCCCGGTGACGGTGATCGAAGCGGATTTGTGGCAATTGGGGCAGCTCAAGGCGGGCGATAAAATCCAGTTCATTCCCGTCAATCTCGGCACCGCTCGCAACCTCGCCTTGAAATGGGATGGCCCTTGTGGGAGCGAGCCTGCTCGCGAAGAGGCCATGCCGGTCAACATCGATTTGTCTGCTACACCGCCTTCGCGAGCAGGCTCGCTCCTACAGGGTTTGATGTCGCCTGTGATTCTTGAGCTGAGCCGTGGCGATCAGCGACTGGTTGCGCGGGTGTCTGGCGATACGCATCTGCTGCTGGAGATCGGCGCGCCGGAGCTCGACCTGGTCCTGCGCTTCCGCGCCCACGCCCTGATGCAGGCGCTGGAGGGCAAAAACCTGCACGGCGTAATCGACCTCACCCCCGGCATCCGCTCGCTGCAAGTCCACTATCAGCCCGAGCAACTGCCACTGGCCGATCTGCTCGGGATCATCGCCGGCGAGTGGGACGCGGTGTGCGCCGCCAAGGACCTGCAAGTGCCGTCGCGCATCGTCCACCTGCCGCTGTCGTGGGACGACCCGGCGTGCCAGTTGGCGATCGAAAAATACATGACCACCGTGCGCAAGGACGCGCCGTGGTGCCCGAGCAATCTGGAGTTCATCCGGCGCATCAACGACCTGCCGAACCTCGACGAGGTGCAGCGCACAGTGTTCGACGCAAGCTATCTGGTGATGGGCCTGGGCGACGTTTACCTCGGTGCGCCGGTGGCGACGCCGCTCGATCCGCGCCATCGCCTGGTCACCACCAAATACAACCCGGCGCGTACCTGGACGGCAGAAAACTCGGTGGGCATCGGTGGCGCCTATATGTGCGTGTACGGCATGGAGGGCCCCGGCGGTTATCAGTTCGTCGGGCGCACATTGCAGATGTGGAATCGCTACCGCGAAGTCGCTGCGTTCGACGGTAAACCGTGGCTGCTGCGCTTCTTCGACCAGATCCGTTTCTACCCGGTCAGCGCCGAGGAACTGCTGCGCATTCGTCGCGATTTCCCGCTTGGGCGCTTCGAACTGAACATCGAACACAGTCAGCTCAACCTTGCCGATTACCAGGCGTTCCTGCGTCGTGAAGCGCCGAGCATCGACGCCTTTCGTGCTCGGCAACAAGGCGCCTTCAACGCCGAGCGTGAGCGCTGGATCGCCAGCGGTCAGGCGCATTTCGACAGCGAAGAAGTACTTGCCGAAGCCGTTGAAGACGCGCCGCTGGCCGCCGGCGAACACAGCGTCGACAGCCACATCGCCGGCAATCTCTGGCAGGTGCAGGTCGAGGCCGGCCACCGGGTTGCCGCAGGCGATGTGCTGGTGATTCTCGAGTCGATGAAGATGGAAATCCCGCTGCTCGCACCGCTGCCCGGGGTGGTCCGCGAGATACGCGTGCAACCCGGTTCGGCGGTGCGCGCCGGCCAGCGCGTTGTGGTGCTGGAACTCGACTGAAGCCCATTCTGAACAAGGAACAACTGATGAATCTGCAACTCGATGCCCTGCGCCAGGCCTACCGCAATGGCGACACCACACCGCGGCAACTGCTCCTGCAGCTGCGTGAAAAAGCCGCCGCGCTGAACCCGGACTATCACCTGTTCATCCACCTGCTCAGCGCCGCCGAACTGGAGCCGTATCTTGCCGCCCTGGACGGTCGCGACCTCGACAGCCTGCCGCTGTTTGGCGTGCCGTTCGCGATCAAGGACAACATCGATCTGGCCGGCATCCCGACCACCGCCGCGTGCCCGGAGTTTGCCTACGTGCCGCAGCGCTCGGCGACCATTGTCGAGCAACTGCTGGCGCTGGGCGCGATTCCACTGGGCAAGACCAATCTCGACCAGTTCGCCACCGGCCTCAATGGCAGCCGTTCGCCCTATGGCGCCTGCCCGAACAGTGTTTTGCCCGAGTATCCGTCGGGCGGTTCCAGCGCCGGTTCTTCGCTGGCGGTGGCACTGGGCGTGGCGAGTTTTGCCTTGGGCACCGACACCGCCGGCTCCGGCCGAGTGCCGGCGGCGCTGAACAATCTGGTTGGGCTGAAGGCGAGCAAAGGCCTGATCTCGACGGCCGGCGTGCTGCCGGCGTGCCGCACGCTGGACTGTGTCACCACGTTTACCGCGACGGCGCGTGAGGCCGGCCAGTTGCTGGCATTGACCGCAAAACTCGATCCGCGTGATGAGTACAGCCGCCGTAACCCGGCGTGGAATGACGGCACGGCGTTCGGCGCGCCACGGCCATTTCGCTTTGGCGTACCGCGCGCGCAGGACCTCGAATTCTTCGGTTGCGCCGAAGGGCCGCGGTTGTTCGAGAACGCCGTCGAAAGGCTCAAGGCGCTGGGAGGCGAAGCGGTTGAACTCGACCTGTCACCTTTCCTCGAAGCGGCGCGTTTGCTGTATGACGGGCCGTGGGTTGCCGAGCGTTACAGCGTTGCCGGTGAACTCATGGAGCAGAATCCGCAAGCAGTCCTGCCGGTGATCCGCGCCGTTCTGGCCAAGGCGCCGGCGGTGACCGGCGTGCAGACGTTCCGCGCGCAGTATCGGCTGCAGGCGCTCAAAGCGATCTGCGATCAAGCGCTGGAGAACCTCGACTGCGTGCTGACCCCGACGATCGGGCGCCCGGTGACACTGGCCGAACTCAACGCCGAACCGGTGCTGCGCAACTCCGAACTGGGTTACTACACCAACTTCATGAACCTGCTCGACTACGCCGCCGTCGCCGTACCGAGCGGATTCATGGCCAATGGATTGCCGTGGGGCGTGACGCTGTTTGGCCGCGCGTTTACCGACCAGTACCTGTTGAGCGTGGCGGATGCGTTGCAGCGTCAGCAGGATGCTGACTTGCCGGTGCCGGCCACCGTGGCGCGCAACGATTACGCGCGCATCGTCGTGTGCGGCGCGCACCTGCAAGGGCTGGCATTGAACTGGCAATTGACCCAGCGTGGCGGGCGCTTGCTGGAGTCCACGTTCAGCTCGCCGGACTATCAACTGTTCGCCCTGGCTGGCGGCCCGCCATTGCGACCGGGCATGGTGCGGGTCAAGGACGGCGGTGCGGCGATTGCCGTCGAGGTGTGGGAATTGCCGAGCAGCGAGTTGGGTTCGTTTCTCACCGGGATACCGGCGCCGCTCGGGTTGGGCAAGGTGCAACTGGCGGATGGGCGCTGGGAGAGCGGGTTTATCTGTGAGGCGTATGGGTTGGAAGGTGCGGTGGATATCAGCCATTTGGGGGGATGGCGGGTGTATCTGGCATCTCGGGACTGATCCAAAGGTCGCCCTCACCCTAGCCCTCTCCCCAGGAGAGGGAACTGACCGCGGTGTTTCTTCGTTGGTCGCCATTCGCTGATACCGAGTCGATCACAACTTTTTCCATCACCATGTTGAGCTCCCTCTCCCTCCGGGAGAGGGCTGGGGTGAGGGCCTGCGATCTTACTGACACCCCGCAGAGTCAGATCCCCCGCCATTTCCGGCACAAATCCCGCAGTCTTTTCCTGGCCATCCCACTAAAATGCTTGCCATCGGGCCACTGCCAACGGATCTGCCATGCCGCTTCGTTCACCGCTGTACTCGCAACGCTCACTGGTGCTGACCCTGGTCGCGCTGCTCGGCGCCGGTTTCCTCGCCACCTCGTTGCTGAGCTACTACGCCTCGCGGGCGTCGATCCGCGACAACATCGTCAACACCGAACTGCCGCTGACCTCCGACACGGTCTATTCGGAAATCCAGAAGGATCTGGTCCGGCCAATCCTGATTTCCTCGATGATGTCCCGCGACACCTTCATGCGCGACTGGGTGGTCAACGGTGAGCAGAACCCGGAGCAGATGACCCGTTACCTCGACGAGGTCATGACCCATTACGGCGCCTACACAGCGTTTTTCGTCTCCGACAGCACGCACACTTACTACCACGCCAAGGGCGTGCTCAAGCAGGTCAAGGTCGACGAGCCGCGCGATGCCTGGTACTTCCGTGTCCGCGACATGAAAGACCCGTACGAGATCAACGTCGACCCGGATCTGGCCAACAAGGACAACCTGACGTTTTTCATCAACTACAAGGTTTACGACTACCACGATCGCTTCATCGGCGCGGCGGGTGTCGGGTTGACCGTCGACGCGGTGATCAAGCTGATCGACAAGTATCAGCAGCGCTATCAGCGCAGCGTGTATTTCGTCGACACCTTCGGTCGTCTGGTCCTGACCGGCGCCGAAGGCGGGCCGCAAGGTGCGCACATCGGCCAGAGCCTCGGCGAGCTGGACAGCATGAAGAGCCTGATCAGCCAGTTGCCGAAACCGCACAGCGGCAGCTATGAATATTCCACCCACGGCCAGGGGCATTTTCTCAACGTGCGGTTTATCCCAGAACTGAACTGGTACCTGTTCGTTGATAAACGTGAAGACGGCGCGTTGAGTGAAATCCGCCAGTCGCTGTACCTCAATCTGCTGATCTGCCTGCTGGTGACCCTGATCGTGCTGGTGCTGCTCAACCGCGTGATCAAACGCTATCAGAACAAAATCCAGGCATTGGCCACTCTCGACAGCCTCACCGGCCTGCCCAATCGCCGCGGCTTCGACATTCTTGCCGCGCAGGCTTTGCACGAAGCCCAGCGCGAGACCAGACCGCTGACTGCGCTGCTGCTCGATCTCGATCACTTCAAGGCGTTGAACGACACCCATGGTCATATGGCCGGCGATCAGGTGTTGCTCGGCTTCGCCCGCGATCTGCAAAGCTGTCTGCGCCACGCCGACATTGTCTGCCGCTGGGGCGGTGAGGAATTTATCGTGTTGTTGAAGGACACCGACGGCGACACCGGTCAGAAAATTGCCGAGAAGATCCGCCAGCACGTCGAACAACACGAATATGCCTACAACGGCCACAGCCTGAAGCTGACCGTGAGCATCGGCGCCACCACCGTGCAACGCGATGACACCTTGCACAGCCTGTTGTCGCGGGCTGATCATGCGATGTACCGGGCCAAGCACACCGGCCGCAACCGCACCTGCGTGGAAATGCCTCACTCGACCTATGCCTGACGCTATTGCCAAACCCGACCATTGCCCAGCCTGCGGCGCCCGCAACGACTGCAGCCTGGCCGACCCGCGCACGGCTGATCGCGAATGCTGGTGCTACGGCGTGACGATCGACCCGGCGGTGCTCGAGGCACTGCCGCCAGCGCTGCGCAACCAGTCCTGCCTGTGTCCGCGTTGCGCACAGGTCGAGGCGCAACTGCAAGCAGCCCGGCGCCCGATCCCGTAAGATGCGCAGCCGTTTAGCCGTTGAATGCTGACCATGCGCGTCGACCGTTTCCTGAGTAACCTGCCCCGCTATAACCGTCAGCAGGTTCGCCTGTTGCTGGTAGAAAAGCGCGTGCGAGTTGACGGAAAAGTCGTCAGCGACCCGCACAGCGAGGTGCTGGAATTCAGCCGCGTCGAAGTCGACGACGAAGTCCTGCAAAGCGGCAAACCGGCGCGCTACTTCATGCTGCACAAGCCACCGGGCTGCGTCAGCGCCACCCGCGATCCGCAACATCCGACCGTGCTCGACCTGCTCGATGAACCAGACAAGGCCGACCTGCACATCGCCGGCCGTCTGGACTTCAACACCACCGGTCTGATGCTGATCACCAATGACGGCGCCTGGTCGCGGCGGCTGACCCAACCGCAAACCAAGCTGCCAAAAGTCTATTACGTCGAAACCGAGCAAGAGATTGACGCGCGCTACGCGCAGACCTTTGCCGAGGGGATTTATTTCGCCTTTGAAAACCTGACCACGCAACCGGCGCACCTGCAACTGCTCGGCCCGCGTTCGGCGCGGCTGAGCATCGTCGAGGGTCGCTATCATCAGGTAAAGCGCATGTTTGGTTTTTTCGACAACAAGGTGCTGCGCCTGCACCGCGAATCGATGGGCGAACTGGCCCTCGATAGCGCGCTAAAACCGGGCGAATACCGCGCTTTGCGCACCGAAGAGATTCATTTGTTTTAACTCAGCGACCGCTCAGCCGAAGTTGTCGAACAATTTACCAACGGCACTTGCGCGATCCGGACTCCCCTGCTTGAATCAGGTCGTCGGCCGAAATGTGACCGATGAGTCACCCAAAACTTCCAAGAAACTTTTTGTCGGTCGCAAGCCCTCAGGGCTGCATTTGAACCGGCAGACTGCCCGCCAATAACAACACCCGTCGACCTGCCTTACCGGATCGACATGGGCCAACACATTCCAGGCGTATGCCTACCTGTCACAAAGCTCGTGCAATCTTCGTTGCGCGCATACCCGCTTGCTTGCCAGGAGTCTTACGACATGAGGCCAGAAATCGCTGTGCTGGATATACAGGGTCAGTATCGGGTTTACACGGAGTTCTATCGCGCAGACGCCGCAGAAAAGACCATCATTCTGGTCAACGGCTCGATGGCCACGACTGCGTCGTTTGCCCAGACGGTGAAAAACCTGCACCCGCAATTCAACGTGGTCTGCTACGACCAGCCCTACGCCGGTCGCTCGAAAGCCCACAACCGTCACGAGAAACATCTGACCAAGGAAGTCGAAGGGCAGATCCTGCTGGAGCTGATCGACCACTTTGCCGCCGAACACGTGCTGTCGTTTTCCTGGGGCGGTGCCGCGACGCTGGTCGCCCTCGCCCAGCAGCCACGACGCATCGAAAGAGCGGTGATCAGCTCATTCTCACCGGTGATCAACGCACACATGCTCGATTACCTCGAGCGCGGCGTCGACTACCTCGGCAATCTCGATCGCGACCGCGTCGGCCATCTGGTCAACAACACCATCGGCAAACATCTGCCGTCGCTGTTCAAGCGCTTCAACTACCGCCACGTCAGCAGCCTGGCCGAACACGAATACGGGCAGATGCACTTTCACATCAACGATGTACTGCACAGCGACCGCCAGTGCTACTTGAACGCGGCGAAGAAGATCAACGTCCCGGTGCTGTTTCTGAACGGCGAGTGGGACGAATACACCGCCGCCGAGGATGCGCGCCTGTTCGGCAACCATGTGGCGCAGAGCACGTTCACCACCCTGCAAGCCACCGGGCATTTTCTCGACATGGAACACAAAGCCGCGTGCCGCGACAGCCAGAACGCCTTGCTTGGTTTTCTGAAACCGGCGCAGCAGGCCAATCGAACGCGCTACTCGTTTGTGCAGGACCAACATGCATTGGCTATTTGAAAGGACGTCAGCGCGGGCAAGGCTACAGGCTTGAGGTGTTCGTTTCGCACCGTTGCAGCCCTTGCTCGCGACTGACCGGTTTCTGCGTAAAAAGTCGTTGGAAAGAAAAGAAAAACTTCAAATCCGTGGCCGAGTCTGGTACAAAGTCAGCCGCTCTGAGCGGGTATAGTTTAGTGGTAGAACGAAAGCTTCCCAAGCTTTAGATGAGGGTTCGATTCCCTCTACCCGCTCCAACCGAATCTTGTCTTACGTCCTGCTTTTTGACGGGGGACGCAGGAATCAAAAAACCGGCCTACAGGGGCCGGTTTTTTTGTGTCCGGGATTTGGTGAGGACACTTTCAAGAATCCCCCTCAATCTCGGCGAAACATCCTGCTTCATATAAATCCATTATTCTGTGTTTTATATCGTTTATTAGCGGATAAAATCCGTTAAAAGGGATTTACGCTACACTTCAGAAATCAGACTTCATCGAGAGACCTCGCCATGCTCGAGCTTAATCTCAGCACGCCCGCCGAAATCGTCAAACGTCTATGCAATCGGCTGCGTACAGAACGGCTCGCTCTGGAAATGACCCAGGCTGATGTGGCCGCACGGGCCGGTATCGGAATCAACACCGTGTCCAATCTGGAGTCTGGGCGCAACGTCGGGTTCGAGAATCTGGTGCGCGTTGCGACGGTGCTTGGCCGCGGAAAAGAACTCGAAGACTTGTTCCAGCCCAAAATCGAAACCCTGGACGATATCCTGCGTTACGAAAACAGCGCCAAGCGTCAGCGCATCAAAAGGAAACCTGACAATGCTTGAGAAAGTGGACGTTTATTACGAGGGTTGGGGTGAGCGCTGGCTTTGGGGCTCGCTTGTTTCCACTACAGCCTTGAACGGGCGCCCGCTGATCGTGTTTGAGTACAGCGATGAGGCGAAGAAAAAAGGCCTGGAACTGTCCTCCCTTCGCCTGCCGTTAGCGGGTGGGAAGCTGAGGCGAGATTTTCCATCGCATCAGATGGGTCTCCCCGGCCCGGTCTATGACGCGTTGCCGGATGGTTGGGGCATGCTTCTGATGGATCGCTTGTTCAAGCGTCGCGGCCTCAATGCCGCACGCATCGGCCCCCTGGAGCGTTTGGCCTATGTCGGCGCGAACGCGATGGGCGCCATGTCGTTCGAGCCTGTCGCTCCTGAGTTACGGATACCGGCCACCCATGACTCGATTGAGCTGCTGGCGGCCGAAGTGCGCGAAGTGCTCGACGGCGACGGTGCACAGTTGCTGCAGAAATTATTATTGGTGGGTGGCTCGCCGCAAGGTGCCAGACCCAAGGCGTTGATCTATCGCGATCGCGAAACCGGGACGTTTACCACGGCGACTGTCTCTGGATTCGCAGCCTGGCTGGTGAAATTCCCCGGTCAGGGCGAGCATCCCGAAGTCTGCGCAGTCGAAATGGCCTATTCAGAATGCCTGCGTTTGTGTGGCATCGAGACGCCCGACAGCCGGCACTTTCGCCTGCCTGATGGAATGGCCGCTTTCGCCAGCAGACGCTTCGACCGACAAGACGGTCTGCGCATTCCCATGCAGAGCCTGGCAGCCTTGACCGGAGCCGACTTTCGTTCCCCCGGCGCATTGGATTACGTGAACTTTCTCCGCGCGACCCATCACTGCACTAATGACGTGCGCGAGAAAGCGCTGGCCTTCGAACGAGCGGTATTCAACGTCGCGTTCAACAACCGGGATGATCATCCGAAGAATTTCGCCTACCTCATGACGTCTTCCGGCGAGTGGAAATTGTCGCCTGCCTTCGACGTGACCTTTTGCGAAGGGCCCGGCGGTTATCACCAAATGGACGTCATGGGTGAAGCTTTGGAAATTGGCCGTAAAGAGATGCTGAAGCTTTCGCAGGAAGCGGAGGTATCAATCGATCAAGCGCAGGGTGTGATAGATCGAATATGCGCCGTTGCCAGCCGGTTTTCGGCAATTGCTGGCAAGCTGCTTCCGAACGAGATAACCCCAGAGACCTTGCAAATCATCCAGGGCAGGATCGATAGCAACGTCGCCCTCCTTCGTTGAACCGGCAGGGTCCACCGGCCAGCAATCCGAGTCTGCATGCAGGACATAAGCGAGCCTGCTGAGGGAGGGGTCAACGGGTCGCAACAATGAACAAGCGTGGAAACGGCAAAAGCACCGAGCCGTCAGCCAATGCTGGATAAGCCTCAGCAACCGCCGCCAGATAGTGCTGCAGATACTGCGCCCGTTCCTCTTCGGTCAACGGGCTCAAAAACGGAATCAACCCGCTCCCCTTGAACCACTCAACAACCCCCGCCGCCCCGCCAGACAACTGATGGTGATAAGTCGTACGCCAAACATCCACTCGCGCACAGTGCGGTCGCAGCATTGAAAAGTATTCGCTGGCGCTGGCCATGTCGGTGCGTTGCCCGGCCGCGCCAGCGAGCTTGCTCGCCCACGGGCCACTGGCCGCAACTTCGCGCATCAGTCGATGTGAGGGTTCATTGAGGTTGTCGGGCATCTGGATCGCCAGACTGCCACCCGCTGACAGCTTGCTTGCCAGTGCCGGCAGCAACGTCGCGTGATCCGGCACCCATTGCAGCACCGCATTGGCGAAGATCACATCGAACGGGCCTGCATCCGCCCATTCATTAATCTCGGCAACATCGAACTGCACTTGCGGCAAGCGCTGGCGTGCTGCATCGATCATGTCTGCCGAGCTATCGAGCCCGCTGACCTTTGCTGCAGGAAACCGCTGCACCAGCAACTCTGTAGAGTTACCGGGACCGCAACCGATATCGACCACGGCACGCGCATCAGCCGTGGGAATCGCCGCCAGCAGATCGCGGGCCGGGCGGGTGCGTTCATCTTCGAAAGTGACGTATTGCTTGGCAGACCAGCTCATTGCGTTCTCCTGTGGAGGCAGTTCAGCGGCGGCCACCATACCGCGATCCGGCGCACCTGCCTTTCCTACCAACGTCCAGTATTCGCAGCTTAATTGTAATTAGAATTTTCCAAGCGCAGCGACTGTCTGAATTTCAAGCTCGCTAAAAAAGGAACACAGTCATGAAATTCGCAAAAATCGCCCAGAAGCTCGCACTGTGGGCCGGTAGCCCTAAGACCTTTATGGGCGCGTTGATCCTGATCGGGTTATGGGGTTTGAGCGGACCGATTTTTGGTTACAACGATACCTGGCAACTGATCATCAATACCTCGACCACGATCATCACGTTCCTGATGGTGTTCCTGATTCAGAACACGCAAAACCGTGACACCGACATCCTGCACCTCAAGCTCGATGAGCTGCTGCGGGTCAACAAGGAAGCGCAGAACGCGATGCTCGGGCTGGAGGCGCTGGACCTCAAGCAACTGGAGGAATTGCGCAAGCATTACCGCTCGCTGGGTGAAAACCAGGTGTTTGATCTTGAGGGGCTCGGTGACAAGAGCAAGCCAAAGCAGGATTTGAATGAGTGCTGAGCAATCTGCATATTCACACCCCTGTGTGGGAGCGAGCCTGCTCGCGAAAACGGAGTTTCAGGCAATACATGATCGGCTGACACAGCGCATTCGCGAGCAGGCTCGCTCCCAGAGGGGACGTGTCGCAGGCATAAAAAAACCTTCGACAGTGCCTGCATCAAGCAGGCCCTGCGAAGGTTTCAGCGGTACATGCAAGTACTGGCGGGTTTAACGGCTGGCCTGCAACGCGCGGGCCTTCTCCAGATGGCTTTGCAGCTTCGGCAACGTCTCATCGGCAAACGCTTTGATTTCCGGCACGTCGGTGGTCTTTGCCTGTTGCTCGATCTGGGTGATGGCTTCTTCGGTGGCCTTGACCTGACTCGCCGCGTAGGCCTGATCGAAGGTCGCGCCATCCTTGACTTCCGGCATCAGCTCTTTGGCCTTGTCGGCGAGCTCTTCGCGGGGCGCGACAGGCAGGTCAAGTTTCCTGGCGATTTTTGCCAGGTGCTGATTGGCCGTGGTGCGGTCATTGATGACGACGATGGTGTAATCCTTAACCTCTTTGGATTCGGTCTTGCCGTGCGCCAGACGGCTGGCTTCGATGTCGGCCATGCCTTTGGCGGAGGCATCGTTGATGAATTCGGCAGGCGACTGGGCGAACGCACTGCTGGCGCAAAGGCCCAGCACGGTTGCGAAACTGACGGTACGTAAACGGGTGGCCATCCGGCTCATGGTCGCGCCCTCCTTCGTTGAAAATTCAAACGGGCCGTGATTTGCCCGCTGCTTAAATGCACGCGGCGGACCAACGTCCGCCTCAGTTAGGAATGTTTTAACGGTCAAAGGTTTAGAAAAACTGGCCCAGGCGCGACGAACGGTGTGTCTGGCAAAACCTGCGTCAAGCCTTGTTCGGCATCAAACCCGGTAGCGCATGCATCAGTGCGTTGATGGCGAAACCGATGAACATCACCCCGCACAGTCGAGTGATCAACAGCTCGTGGCGTTGATAAACCATACGTACGCGTTGGGCGCCGACCACGCCGACCAGAATGGCGTAAGCCAGCGCGCCGCCGACGAAACTCAGAGCAATCAGCGCCGGCAGCATTGACCAGTTGAGCAGTTCGGCGCGGCTCGACAGCAGCGCAGTGAACGTCGCCACGGCCACCGGGTAGGCCTTTGGATTGGTCAGGCCGAACACGATGCCGTGCCAGAACGGCTGGCGCGCCGCGCCTTGCGCTTCGTCACTGCTGCGGCGTTGCGCCCGCACTGCGCGCCAGCCGAGCCAGAACAGGTACAGCGCGCTGAGCACGCCGAGCACATCAAACGCCTTGCTGCCGATTTCACGGGCGCCGACAATTGCGATCAACGCTGTGCTGCACCAGACCACATCACCGAGCAAGTGCCCACACAGAAACCCCGCCCCGGCCCGCCGCCCATGCGCCGCACCGATGCCGAACACCGCGAGCACGCCCGGTCCCGGGGTGATGCCGTAGATGAAACCCGAGGCCAGTACGGCCATAAGCAACGATGGAGTCATGGGGAACCTGCAAGCGCCAGAACACGTGGCGGCCAGTCTATATCAGCCGCAAGGCGAGGTCGCCGACCGGTTGGAGATCATCAATCAATAACCCCTGTAGTCCTCGGGAACGACATATTGCTCGCCGTCGTAAGTAAGGGTGATGCGGGTCTGTTTCAGTGGGGTCGTGCTGGACACACATTCCTGGCCCGACCGGGTATTTTTCGTCTTGCTGCCACGGGTGGTGACAATCAGGTCGGCCAGGCCATGGTGGCTGGAGGGGCCGATGTCCACGCTGCGGCGAATCTTCTTTTCATAGCCTTCGCAATCCACGAACTCGCCATTGCTCTTGGCGATCACCAGCCCCTCCAGCACCGGGCGCAGCGCATTGCCTTCGCGCACGTACAGGGCCAGATCGGTTTTTTCGTAAGGATTGGCCTGGTAGCTGTGCGAAAACTTCGAGCGCAAGCCAAAAGCCCGAGTTTCCGGTGCCAATCGATAACGCGCCGTGTCGATACGCAGGTCGTCAAAGCGCACGGCATCGGAGTTGTACGCCCCCGGCTTGCGGTAGGTGGCGACGGGTTTGGCGCTGCTCGCGTCGACGATCGCCAGATCCAGATCGAACACACCGGCCTCATCGTCACCAGGGTCGGCCAGATACGTCGAGGTCACCGCGATCGCCTGGTTCTGCACCGCAGGCCAGACCTTGCAGCGTGACAGGGACTTGCCGTCGAAGGCCTTGATGTCGCAAGCGGCCTGGGCCTGGAAAGCGCAGGCGAGAAAACCAATGGCAATCAGCAGTCTGGTGGGTGGGAGCATGGTTCTTCCTTGATAAATGTCGTGTGAATGCAGGTCGATTACAGACCTTTGAAACCTGGTGGCAGAACGTAAGACTTGCCGTCATAACGCAGGATTGTCGAAACGGGTTTGGACTCGGTGTTCTTATCCTTGCAAGCATCGCCCTTGCCCACACTGGAAGTACCTGTTTCCCTCGTTCTCACGATAAGGTCCGCGTAACCATGGGAGCTGGTTTTGGCGATCTCCACGGTTCGGGTGATTTCACTGCGCTCGCCCTCGCAATTTCCGTCCCACTCGCCGCCATACTGATAGACCAGTAACTGCTGCAGCACAGGGCGCAGCGTTTGACCTTCTCTGACGTAGAGGGTGAGCTGAGTCTCATCCAGTGGATTGAGCCGAGAGCTATTGGTAAACCGGGTGCGAACGCCAAAGGCGCGGATATCGGGAGTGACTGAATAGCGGGCGGTATCCAGCGTCAGCTCATGCAACGCGACGCCGTTTGATTCGAAGGCGCTGTCCTGGTGAAAGGTCGCGATCGGCCCGGCTTGCCCGTCCTGAACAATAGACAGGTCGAGATCATAAAAGCCGCTCGTCCCCACGTCAGAGCCGGCGTCACGCGCGAACGTGGCTTTGGCAGCGATGGACTGCCCCGGATAAGCTGGCCAGTCCTTGCACACAGCGAAATCAAGATCACCCGAAACGGCTGACAGCGTGCACTCGGCAAAAGCCTGCCCTGCCATCAACGCTACACACAATGCCGCACATCCGATCCTTGCAGACTTCAATGTCACGCCGCTCTCCTTGATAACGTTTCAGGCGCGCACTATCCCTTTCCCTTTCAGCCGTTTCAACCCGTTCGATGCGTGATCAACCATCCAGTGTGAGCAATTCACCCCGGAATCTGGCTTTGCTGCAGCATGACTGGGGTTCGTCCGGGTCGGCAGGATAGCCCGGACTCCAGTCACGTCCATCGTGTGATTGCCCTGCCGTCAGCCAACCGCAGCGGTCAACAATCGCACCACATAAGCCGCACCGTCCTTGTGCCCCAGCACCAGCACGCAAGAGTTCTGGAGGCAGGCCGACTGCGCAGTCCATTCGATCCGGGCCGTGCCTTCGACATCGAACGCTGGGTCCAAGGCGCCATCGACCACGAATCCTCCAGTCAGCAAGCGTCGTTCGCCGGCCGAGGTCTGTCCGACCGTGACGATTCGCTTGCCGTCGTTATCGTCCAGCGCAAAACCCGCTTGCCAGCTACGCAGGTCCAGTGCTTCGGTTGCCGCGGTGATAACCGGTACACCGGCGTTGAAGTCGGGGTCGAATTGGCCAATTTTCAAGATTCCACTGATGAACGCGTGCTGAACCCCGCCGGCGTCAATCGCCGAACCGATCAAGAGCAAGCGCTCCGCCGATTGCACAATAATGTGGTTCACCGTGCTTTTGAGAGGTGCACCATCCTTTTCGATCAGCAAACGCAACACACCTCCCTCACCAAATTCCGCGACCGCTCCGCTCTGGTCGAACGCCATCACCAAACCCTGGCTGAGGCCTTCGAGCCCGCCGTTCACAAGAATCAGCCCATCGTTCAACTGCGTGACTCCCCGCAGGGTAATGCCAAGCTTGAAGACTTCCAGGTGTTTCCAGCCTTTACCGTCGAACGTGTTGTCATCCTTGCCATCGAGATGGAAACGCGCCAGCAGTCCGTTGCCGTTTCGCGAAGTCATGAACAGCAATCTGTCAGGCTCCGCAAGCTGAGGATCCGATTTTGCCAAAATCAGGCTGCCGCCCGTGGCACCGAGCAGTGAGGTAATGCGCATGGGCACTTCTCGATAACCTGGCTGCGGACCACCGAACTCGACATCGGGCGAGCCGTCAGAATTGAATCGAGCGATGACCTGTTGGTACTCGGTGGTTATGCCGCTTTTCACGCCACACATCCAGATGCGCTCATGCTTGTCGACGAACACCTGCCCGCCCTGCGAGGCCGCATCATCATTGAATTGGCCGGTAAGGAAGCCCGCCGTACCAAAGTTCAGGTCTGGATGACCTTCGGCGTCCAGACGCGCAAGGCCGTAACTGGATTTTCCCTCCGCATCGATGATGGTCGCGCTAACGATAATTTGCCCCGACGGCGTCGTCGCCGCACCTTCGCCTATCGTCCTGCCCTCGCTTGTAAAACGCAGCGTGCACAAACCTGAGGTACCAAAGGTGAGATCCATCTCTCCCGCTGACTGTGCGATTGGGACTTTGTTGTTTGACATGTTGGTGCGCTCCTCGAAAGATCGATTGCGTTCCCGCTGTGCAGGACATTCGATCCGAAGCACTCACGCCCGACAACTGATAGAAGTGACAGTTTTTAAACACCTAATGCAATAGCGCTTAAATCAATAGAATCTAAAAGACTGTTATTTCTTACAGGTTTCACGCTCAGGCAAAGCTGTAACGCTGGGATCCTCTGTTTTCAAGTGAGCAAACCGGTCATGAGTAGCGCGCATCAAGCAGGCGGCCAACCGCGAATGTTGTCGATCGTGTTCCCGTTCGAAGGCAGCAAAACCGCACGCCGCCCGCATCTTTTCGGTACGGGCCAGGCAGGCGGTCTGATCGAGATATGGGACGCCAGGGAAAACTTTCATTATGCGTCGGGTCCGATCGATGCCGACGGACGCTGGACAGTTGATGTGTTTGAAGAACTCTCACCAGGTCCTCATCGAATCCGTGCACGTGTGATCGCCGGAACCACGTCGGACTGGTCTGCCGACCGCGCATTCGAAGTCACCGCCACGGACGACGCGCCTGTGATCGTTTCTCCTGAAGAACACGAGAACGTCAGCGATGTTGTGACGTTTACAGGAACAGTGCCGCGCGAAGGCGGTTACGTCGATATTGTCGATTTGAACAACGGCCGTCACCTCGCCGAAGTGATAGTTGAGGCTGACCGTACCTGGTTCACTCAACTGACCGATATCGACGCTGCGCAACAGCACCGGATCTGCGCCAGTCATCGCTTGAGTGGCATCGCGTCGAACTGGTCCCGCGTGCGCACATTCACCGTGCTTGTGGAAGCACGCGAAGGACTGTTCGACTTCGCCCGCCTTCGCGCCTTTTATCAAAACGCGTTGCGAAAGATCTCCTCGATCTGGCGCTGATCCGCCGCCCGTGGATTGGTCAATCCACAAGCGTCTTTCAAGGCGTTGGCGGCGAGCAGTGGAATATCGCTGAGTCTGGCGCCCAGTTCACGCAGGCCACCGGGTATCTCGACGTCCCTGGCCAGGCTGCGGATCGCGTTGATCGCGGCCTGCGCGCCCTCCTCCGCGCTGAATCCGCGAATATCCGCGCCCATCGCATGGGCGACGTCTCTCAGTCGTTCAGCACACACCTGCGCATTGAACGCCTGCACATGCGGCAGCAGCACGGCATTGCAGACGCCGTGCGGCAAGTCATAGAAGCCGCCCAACTGGTGTGCCATCGCATGGACGAAACCCAGCGAGGCATTGTTGAAGGCCATGCCGGCGAGGAACTGCGCGTAAGCCATGTTTTCCCGTGCGGCGAGGTCGCTGCCGTCACGCACGGCCAGGCGCAGATTGCTGCTGATCAGGCTCATGGCTTTGAGTGCACAGGCATCGGTGATCGGGTTGGCGGCGGTCGAAACGTAGGCTTCGATGGCGTGGGTCAGCGCGTCCATGCCGGTGGCCGCAGTCAGGCCTTTGGGCATGGCGACCATCAGTTGCGGGTCGTTGACCGACAGCAGCGGCGTGACGTTGCGATCGACAATGGCCATTTTCACGTGGCGCGCTTCATCGGTGATGATGCAGAAGCGGGTCATCTCGCTGGCGGTGCCGGCGGTGGTGTTGATCGCGACCAGCGGCAGTTGCGGCTTTTGCGATTGATCGACGCCTTCGTAGTCGCGAATGTGCCCGCCATTGGTCGCGCAGAGGGCGATGCCTTTGGCGCAGTCGTGGGGCGAACCGCCGCCCAGCGAGACGATGAAATCGCAGCCGCTGGCCTGCAAAAGCGCCAGCCCGGCCTCGACATTGGCGATGCTCGGGTTGGGTTTGGCGCCGTCGAAAATCACCGAGTCGATGTCCTGCATGGCCAGTTTCTCGGCCACCAGAGTGGCGACGCCGGCCTTGGCAAGACCGCTGTCGGTGACGATCAATGCCTTGCCGAAGCCGTAGTTGCGGATCGCGTCCATGGCTTCGTCGAGGCAGCCGCTGCCCATGATGTTGACCGCCGGAATGAAGAAGGTGCTGCTCATCGTGTGTCTCCTGACTAGGGCCGGTTCGAGCGCTGCGCTCCGGCGGATGCACACAGGATCGACCGATCGGTCACGACGGATGTTGATCTGGCTCAATGCCCGCTCGTGATAAAGTCGCCGCCCATCTGCCCCTTTGTTTTGAGACGCCTGCGCAATGACTGATTTTCTGAATGTCGACGCCACCCTCGAAGACTGGAACGCCCTGCGCGCCGCGACCGATTTCAACGGTTTGCTGGTGGGCAACGGCGCCAGCCGCGCGGTATGGGACGACTTCGGCTACGACTCGCTGTTCGAAAATGCCCGCACCGTGGAAGAAAAACCCCTGAGCGCCTCGGAACTCGCGGTGTTCGACGCGCTGCAAACGCGCAGTTTCGAGCAGGTACTCGGCGCGCTGAAAACCACCAGCCGGGTCAACAAGGCGCTGGCCGTCAGCTCGGCGGCGCCGCGCAATCGCTATTACGCGATCAAGGAAGCGCTGATCAACACCGTGCACGCCATGCACATCCCGTGGCGGCTGGTGCAGCCGACGACGCTGGCGACGCTCAATGAAGAACTGGCGCGCTATCGCACGGTATTCACCACCAACTACGATTTGCTCAACTACTGGGCGCTGCAACACGACAGCGCCGTGATCGACGATCTGTTCAACGGCCCGAACGCCAGTTTCGACTTGAGCGAAAGCGCCACCGACAAACCGCGTTTGCTGTACTTGCACGGCGGTCTGCATCTGGTGCGTAACCAGGACGGCACGGCGCGCAAACTGACCTCGACCGAGGGCACGCTGCTCGGCAGTTTCGCCATCAACAACACGCTGAAGACGCTCGATGACGTGCCGCTGTTCGTCAGCGAAGGGCCGAGCGCGGACAAGCTCAAGACCATCCGCAGCTCGGATTATCTGTCGTTCTGTTATCAGCAGTTATTGGGCCACGGCGCCAGCCTGTGCATCTTTGGCCATGCCTTGGGTGAGCAGGACGCGCACATCGTCCGCGCGCTGCGTCTGGCCAAACCGGCGAGCGTGGCGATTTCGATTTATCCGCGCAGTGCGGCGTTCGTTCAGCATCAGAAGCGCCATTACAGCAAGCTGTTCGACGGCACCGGTGTCGAGTTGCGGTTCTTTGATGCCAAGAGCCATGCGCTGGGCGATGCGAAGTTGTCGGTGCCGGTCGAGGTTTAGTGGCGAGGCTACCGACGCCATCGCGAGCAGGCTCACTCCTACAGGGGATCGCATTTCAACTGTAGGAGTGAGCCTGCTCGCGATAGCGGTCTGTCGGTCGACATCTCTATCGAAGCTGATGGCCTCATCGCGAGCAGGCTCGCTCCTACGGGACCGGGTCGAATTCAAAGAACGGGCAAGGTCTTGTCCTTGATCACCTTGGTGGCGCCGTTGCTTTTGACGCTGGCGATGCCTTTATCGCAGGCGGCGTCCGAGGAGTACGCCTCGCTGCTGCCGATGACCTGATGGTTGGCCGCTTTCAGATTGAAGTAGGGATGGCCGTCCTTGGTCGACTTTTTCTCGTAGCGCTCGTCCACCGCGCTGTTGCTCTGCACGGCGGCGATGCCACCGTCGGCACCGGCGCGCGTGGTGTACAGCTCGCTGGTCAGAATCGTTTCGGCATTCGCCGCTTTGAGCACGAACCTGAATTGGCCGTTGCTGCTCTTGCTCACTTCGTACCATCCGGACATGCGCGTTGCTCCTTGGCGATTTAGGCAGAGTGCGCTTCACAGTAAAGACCAGCGCGGGGTATCTGTCGCCTGTTGCAGCCCCATCGCCAGCAGGCTGGCTCCCACACTGGAAAGCATTCCTGTGTGAGCCAGCCTGCTCGCGAAAGCGCCTGTCCGCTCACTACAAAATGATTTGCGTGCCGAGCAACCCGAGAAACCCGGCCAGCCATTTCGGGTGCGCGGGCCACGCCGGTGCCGTGGCCAGATTGCCCTGCACATGGCCGTCGGTGACCGCGATGTCGATATAAGTACCGCCGGCCAGCCGCACTTCCGGCGCGCAGGCCGGGTAGGCGCTGCATTCGCGTCCCTCGAGTATGCCCGCCGCGGCCAGCAGTTGCGCACCGTGACAGACCGCGGCGATCGGTTTGCCGGCGTTGTCGAAGGCGCGCACCAGTTCGAGGACCTTCTCGTTCAGCCGCAGGTATTCCGGAGCGCGCCCGCCGGGGATCAGCAGCGCGTCGTAATCGGCCTCGCTGACTTTGACGAAGTCGAAATTCAGGGCAAACAGATGGCCGGGTTTTTCGCTGTAGGTCTGATCGCCTTCGAAGTCATGAATGGCCGTCCGCACGGTTTGCCCGGCGGCCTTGTCCGGGCACACGGCATGCACGCTGTGACCGATCATTTGCAGGGCCTGGAACGGCACCATCACTTCGTAGTCTTCGACGTAATCGCCGACCAGCATGAGGATTTTTTTGGCGGGCATGAGGAGGTCTCCTGTGAGAAAGGTCCGGGAGTATTCAAGGTAGACCGAGTCATCGTTCATCGCGAGCAGGCTCACTCCTGCATCTGGAATGCGTTCCCGTGTAGGAGTGAGCCTGCTCGCGATGGCGTCGGCAAACTGTACGCCTGAATTTGTGTCTGGCTGTAACAGCCTGAACCCTGCGGTTTATGGCTAGATGGAGGACTTCGAGCCACCTTCAATTCCGGTCCCCCTCATGTCCTCGCGCGAAAACACCGGCATGGCCCTCGGCCTGCTCGGTGTGGTGATTTTCAGCCTGACCCTGCCCTTCACCCGCATCGTGGTGCAGGAACTGCATCCGCTGCTCAACGGCCTGGGACGGGCGCTGTTCGCGGCCATCCCGGCGGCGTTGCTGCTGTTGTGGCGTCGCGAGAAGTGGCCGAGCTGGCAACAAGTCAAAGGCCTGAGCCTGGTGATCGCCGGGGTGATTCTGGGTTTTCCGGTGTTGTCGGCGTGGGCCATGCAAACCTTGCCGGCGTCCCACGGCGCGCTGGTCAATGGTTTGCAGCCGCTGTGCGTGGCGCTGTATGCGGCGTGGCTGTCCCACGAGCGCCCATCGAAAGCCTTCTGGGCCTGCGCCGCGTTGGGCAGTGCGCTGGTGCTCGGTTACGCGTTGTACACCGGGGCGGGCAGCATTCAGGCCGGGGATTTGTTGATGCTCGGGGCGATTGCTGTCGGTGGATTGGGTTACGCCGAGGGCGGCCGTTTGGCCAAAGAGATGGGCGGCTGGCAGGTGATCTGCTGGGCGCTGGTGCTGTCGACGCCGCTGCTGATCGGGCCGGTGTTGTATTTGGCCTTGCAACATCAGGGCGCGGTTTCGACCAAGGCCTGGTGGGCGTTTGGGTATGTTGCGCTGTTTTCGCAGTTTCTCGGGTTTTTCGCCTGGTACGCCGGGCTGGCCATGGGCGGCATTGCCCGGGTCAGTCAGATTCAGTTGTTGCAGATCTTCTTCACTATTGCCTTTTCGGCGCTGTTCTTTGGCGAACACGTTGAGCCGATCACCTGGGTGTTTGCCTGCGGCGTGATTGCTACCGTCATGCTCGGGCGCAAGACTGCAGTCATATCAAATGTGGGAGCGAGCCTGCTCGCGAAGGGGTCGTAACAGCCAGCATCATCGTCGACTGTCAGTCCGCTTTCGCGAGCAGGCTCGCTCCTACAGGGTCAGCGTCAGGCCAGGTAACCGTCGGCGCGCAGCAGGGTTTCCAGGCAGTGCTCGCTGATGTGGTAGAAGTCTTTCAACTCCTGAATCTTCAGCAACAACTGCGCCGGGTTCACTGGCTCGGCGCGTTTCACCGCCAGGATCATCTTGTTCTTGTTGGTGTGTTCCAGCGAGATGAACTCGAACACTTTGGTCTCGTAACCGCAGGCTTCGAGGAACAACGCACGCAGGCTGTCGGTGACCATTTCCGCTTGCTGGCCCAGGTGCAAACCGTATTGCAGCATCGGTTTGAGCAGCGCCGGGCTCTGGATCTGCAGGCGGATCTGCTTGTGGCAGCACGGCGAGCACATGATGATCGACGCGCCCGAGCGGATGCCGGTATGGATCGCATAATCGGTGGCGATGTCGCAGGCATGCAGGGCGATCATCACGTCCAGCTCGCTCGGTGCGACGCTGCGCACGTCACCGCACTTGAACACCAGCCCCGGATGCTCCAGCTTGGCCGCCGCGGCATTGCACAGGTTGACCATCTCCTCGCGCAACTCGACGCCGGTGACCTCGCCTTCGGCTTTCAGGGTATTGCGCAGGTAATCGTGAATCGCGAATGTCAGATAGCCCTTGCCCGAACCAAAGTCCGCCACCCGCACCGGCTTGTCCAGCGCCAGCGGTGACGAGGTCAGCGCGTGGCTGAACACTTCGATGAACTTGTTGATCTGCTTCCACTTGCGCGACATCGCCGGGATCAGCTCATGCTGGGCATTGGTCACGCCGAGGTCTTGGAGAAACGGCCGGCTCAACTCAAGGAAGCGGTTTTTCTCGCGGTTATGCTCGGCGGACGGTGCCTCGCGCAATTGCTGAGGTTTGCTCTTGAACAGCGAAGACTTGCCCTTTTTGCTGTATTCCAGCTGGGCTTCGTCGCTCAGCGCCAGCAAATGCGCATTTTTGAACGCGGTCGGCAACAGCCCGGCAATCGCCGCTACGCCTTCATTCAGCGGCAGGTTCTTGGTGATATCGCGGGTCTTGTAGCGGTAGACGAAGGACAGGTTCGGCTGCGCCTTGACCGTCACCGGTTTGATGATCACCCGCTGCAGATCCGCCTCGTCACCGACGTACTTGGCCAGCACCAGTTTGATGAAGCCGTTCTGTTCGAGGCTGGTTTGCAGCAGCTCGATGAACTGGGCGTGGTGGTCGGGCGCCGGCTTTGTGGACGGCGCGGATGGGGCGGTGACGGACATGAAAAAGCAGCCTCGGAAGGGCGAAATCGGGAATGGCGGGTATTTTAGGGGGATGGAGGTTGGGGACACGTGCTTATTTGCTGAACGGTTGGTTTCGACAGTTAAAAAGCTACCCTCACCCCAGCCCTCTCCCGGAGGGAGAGGGGGCCGACCGAGGTGGCTTGCGCTCGATATCGACCTGAACGACCGAGTCGACTCTGGATTTCCCGACTTGAGTTCGACTCGGTATTTCAGGTCGGCGTTACTCGATAGAACAACGCGGTCGGCTCCCTCTCCCTCCGGGAGAGGGCTGGGGTGAGGGGCTGCGATCCCAGGCAGGAAGAACTGCTTCAGCCCAACACCACCAACCGATTCGGCAACTCATTCCTCACCTGCGTCACCGGCACATGCACTTTCAACAATTCGCCACACGCCTCGATACAGGTAACAAACCCCTCCAGCGTACGCCCCTGCCGCACCTGCTCGGTAAACGCCGAAACAATCGCATCCCAGTTCTTGTTGTCCAGACGCCGGGAGATGCCCTCATCCACCAGAATCTCCACATACCGCTCGGCCTCGCAGACAAAAATCAGCATGCCAGTGCTGCCCACGGTGTGGTGCAGATTCTGTTCAAGAAACTGCCGCCGCGCCAGATTCGAAGCGCGCCAGTGGCGCACGCGACGCGGGACCAGATGGGTGGTGATCTTGGGCAGGCGGAACAGCAGGCACAGCACAATGAACAAGCCCCATTGCACCATCAGCAGACTGCGCAGGGTCAGCCAGCCGGTCAGGTAATGCACGACGCCCGGCAGCACCAGCGCCAGCAGGCTGGCCCAGAGCAGCGGGATGTACGCATAGTCGTCGGCGCGCGCAGCCAGCACCGTGACCAGTTCGGCGTCGGTGTCGCGTTCGACCCGGGCGATCGCCTCGGCGACTTTGCGTTGTTCGTGTTCAGTCAGTAATGCCATGTCGAAAAATGCCTGCTCGTTATTGTTCTGTGTTCACCAGCCGCCGGACGAACCACCGCCGCCGAAACTGCCCCCGCCGCCGCTGAAGCCACCTCCGCCGCCACCGCCCCCGCCGAATCCACCGCCACCCAAGCCGCCCCCGCCTCCGGAGCCGCCACGGCCGGCGGGCAGGATACCGAGCATCTGGCAGACAAACACCGTCAGGATGAACAACATCACCAAAAACATGAACAGCGCCGGATGCCGCGAGATGAAATCATCGGCCGGGTCGCCGCTGGATTCGTACACCGTCGATGGCTCGTCGAGCGGGTTGCCGCCCAGTACCACCAGCATCGCCGCCACCCCGTCGCTGATGCCTTTGCTGAAGTTGCCAGCCTTGAACGCAGGCGTGATGACCTGATGAATGATCACCGACGCCTGCGCATCGGTCAGCCGGTCTTCCAGACCGTAACCGACTTCGATGCGCAATTTGCGCTCGTCACGGGCGACGATCAGCAGTGCGCCAGTATTCTTGTCCTTCTGGCCGATGCCCCAATGCCGGCCCAGTTGAACGCCGAAATCTTCGATGGTGGTGCCCTGCAGGTCGGGCAGCGTGACCACCACCAACTGCTCGCCGGTCGCCTGTTCGTGGGCCTGCAATTGCTGGCTCAGTTGCGCACGTAGCGACGGCTCAAGCATCTGCGCCTGATCGACCACACGCCCGCTCAGCGCCGGGAACGTCAATTCGGCCTGGGCGCTGACGGCAAACAGCCAGAGCATCAGCACCAGGCCCGTTTTCAACACGCGCATGCACAACCTCATCGCCAACACCGATTCAGAACTTCACTTCCGGGGCTTTTTCCGCGCCGGGCGTGGTGGCTTCGAAGGTTTCGCGCATCGGCAGGTCGCTGTACATCACGCTGTGCCACAGACGCCCGGGGAAGGTGCGGATCTCGGTGTTGTATTTCTGCACCGCCAGAATGAAATCGCGGCGCGCCACGGCGATGCGGTTTTCCGTGCCCTCAAGTTGCGATTGCAGGGCGAGGAAATTCTGGTTGGCCTTCAGGTCCGGATAGCGCTCGGAGACCACCATCAGGCGACTCAGTGCGCCGGTCAGCTGATCCTGCGCCTGCTGGAACTGCTTGAGTTTCGCTGGGTCGTCAAGGGTGCTGGCATCGACCTGGATCGACGTAGCCTTGGCCCGCGCTTCGATCACGGCGGTCAGGGTTTCCTGTTCATGGGCGGCGTAGCCTTTGACGGTTTCCACCAGATTGGGGATCAGGTCGGCGCGGCGCTGGTACTGGTTCTGCACCTGACCCCAGGCGGCTTTGGCCTGTTCGTCGAGGGTCGGGATATTATTGATGCCGCACGCGGTCAAGAAGGTAGCCAGCACCAGCAGCGTGGCCACTTGCAAACGTGAGCGGTAGGTCGGGTTGATCGTCATTGCGGTGATGCTCCTTGGATTAAAAAACCGCGCGCTGAACATTCCGGCACGGCGGTTGGGGCATAATCGGCCCCGCCACTGGATTGCGACGGGCTTATGGGCTAAAAAGTGCCCTTCGCGTTCACGCTGCCGCTGTCGGCTGTGGTTTTTTGGCTCTGAATATTCGAGCCGGCACCCGAACAACAATAGTCGCTCCTTACATTTTGGCTGGCCGGTGTTTCGTCACCGCTTGGGCCCTTGAGAAAAACATTCATGAAGAAGCTGTGTTTGCTGGGCCTGTTCGTCAGCCTGGCCAGTCACCAGGTACTGGCCGCCACGACTGCGGTCCCTCTGGAAAACAAGGACGCGTTCATCAGCAACCTGATGGGCCAGATGACCCTCGATGAAAAGATCGGCCAGTTGCGCCTGATCAGCATCGGCCCGGAAATGCCCCGCGAGCTGATCCGCAAAGAAATCGCCGCCGGCAACATCGGTGGCACCTTCAACTCGATCACCCGTGCGGAAAACCGGCCGATGCAGGACGCCGCCATGCGCAGCCGCCTGAAGATTCCGATGTTTTTCGCGTACGACGTAATTCACGGTCACCGTACGATTTTCCCGATTCCGCTGGCCCTCGCCTCGAGCTGGGACATGGACGCCATCGGCCAGTCCGGTCGCGTGGCGGCGAAGGAAGCCGCTGCCGACAGCCTCGACATCACCTTTGCGCCGATGGTCGACATTTCCCGCGACCCGCGCTGGGGCCGCAGCTCCGAAGGTTTCGGTGAAGACACCTACCTGACCTCGCGCATTGCCGGGGTCATGGTCCGCGCCTATCAGGGCGCCACTCCGAGCGCCGCCGACAGCATCATGGCCAGCGTCAAGCACTTCGCCCTGTACGGCGCGGTCGAGGGCGGTCGCGACTACAACACCGTCGACATGAGCCCGGTGAAGATGTACCAGGACTACCTGCCGCCGTACCGCGCTGCGATCGATGCCGGCGCCGGTGGGGTGATGGTCGCGTTGAACTCGATCAACGGCATTCCGGCCACGGCCAATACCTGGCTGATGAACGATCTGCTGCGCAGGGACTGGGGCTTCAAGGGCCTGGCGGTCAGCGACCACGGGGCGATTTTCGAGCTGATCAAACACGGCGTCGCTCGCGACGGTCGTGAAGCAGCGAAACTGGCGATCAAGGCCGGTATCGACATGAGCATGAACGACACCCTGTACGGCAAGGAACTGCCGGGGCTGCTCAAGTCCGGCGACATCGAACAGAAAGACATCGACAACGCGGTGCGTGAAGTGCTCGCCGCCAAATACGACATGGGCCTGTTCAAGGACCCGTACCTGCGCATCGGCAAGGCCGAGGATGATCCGGCCGACACCTACGCCGAAAGCCGTCTGCACCGTGCCGAGGCTCGCGAAGTCGCGCGTCGTAGCCTGGTGTTGCTGAAGAACCAGAATGAAACCCTGCCGCTGAAGAAAACCGCGAAAGTCGCGCTGGTCGGCCCGCTGGCCAAAGCGCCGATCGACATGATGGGCAGTTGGGCCGCCGCCGGTCGTCCGGCGCAATCGGTGACGCTGTTCGACGGCATGAGCGCGGTGATCGGCGACAAATCGAAGCTCGTTTACGCTCGTGGCGCCAACATCACTGGCGACAAGAAGGTCCTCGACTACCTGAACTTCCTCAACTTCGATGCGCCGGAAGTGGTCGATGATCCGCGCCCGGCCAGCGTGCTGATCGACGAAGCGGTGAAAGCCGCCAAAGACGCTGACGTTGTTGTCGCGGCAGTCGGCGAATCCCGTGGCATGTCCCACGAATCCTCGAGCCGCACTGACTTGAACATTCCGCAAACCCAGCGCGAGCTGATCCGTGCGCTGAAAGCCACCGGCAAACCGCTGGTGCTGGTGCTGATGAACGGCCGCCCGCTGACCATTCTCGAAGAGAACCAGTCGGCTGACGCGATTCTGGAAACCTGGTTCAGCGGCACCGAGGGTGGCAACGCCATTGCCGACGTGCTGTTCGGTGACTACAACCCATCGGGCAAACTGCCGGTGACCTTCCCGCGCTCCGTCGGGCAGATTCCGACCTACTACAACCACCTGAGCATTGGCCGGCCGTTCACCCCGGGCAAGCCGGGCAACTACACCTCGCAGTATTTCGATGACACCACCGGGCCGCTGTTCCCGTTCGGTTATGGCTTGAGTTACACCACCTTCGCCCTGAGCGACATGGCCTTGTCGTCGACCACACTGAATGCCACCGGCAAGCTCGACGCCAGCGTGATGGTCAAGAACACCGGCAAGCGTGACGGCGAAACCGTGGTGCAGCTGTACATTCAGGACGTCACCGGCTCGATGATCCGCCCGGTGAAAGAACTGAAGAACTTCCAGAAAATCATGCTCAAGGCCGGCGAACAGAAAGTCGTGCACTTCACCATCACTGAGGATGACCTGAAGTTCTACAACGCCCAGCTCAAGTACGCGGCAGAACCGGGCAAGTTCAACGTACAGATCGGCCTGGATTCGCAGAGCGTGACGCAACAAAGCTTCGAATTGCTCTAATTTTTCAGGTAACACATAAACCTGTGGGAGCTGGCTTGCCAGCGATGGCGGCTTAACAGTCAACTGATCTGTTGAATGTGATGGCCTCATCGCTGGCAAGCCAGCTCCCACAGTGTTTTTGGGTGTGCCCGCTAGCCGCGTCTGTCGAGGATGTTCACCACCAACCGATCCACCCAGCCCCACACCCGCTGCTTGACCCGCCGCCACAACGGCCGGCGCTGCCATTCCTCGAGGCTGACCAACTGACTCAGCCCGAAATCCCTGACAAAACTCGCCTCTACCGCTGCCGTCAATGACGGATCCAGCGCCTCCAGATTCGCTTCCAGATTAAAACGCAGGTTCCAGTGATCGAAGTTGCACGAACCGATGCTCACCCACTCATCCACCAGCACCATTTTCAGATGCAAAAAGCACGGCTGGTATTCGAAGATCTGCACGCCGGCCTTGAGCAGTCGTGGGTAGTAGCGATGCCCGGCGTAGCGCACTGACGGGTGATCGGTGCGCGGCCCGGTCAGCAGCAACCGCACGTCGACGCCGCGCGCAGCCGCCTTGCGCAGCGAGCGACGGATTTTCCAGGTCGGCAGGAAATACGGCGTGGCCATCCAGATACGTTTCTGCCCGCTGTTCAGCGCGCGAAACAACGATTGCAGAATGTCGCGATGCTGGCGGGCATCGGCATAAGCCACGCGGCCCATACCCTCGCCCTTGTCCGGCACACGCGGCAAACGCGGCAGGCCGAAATGTGCCGCCGGACGCCAGGCGCGGCGGTAACGGTTGGCGATCCACTGGCGGTCGAACAGCAATTGCCAGTCGATCACCAGCGGGCCGCTGATCTGCACCATCACTTCGTGCCACTCGCTGGCGTCCTCGCCCGGCGTCCAGAATTCGTCAGTGACACCGGTGCCGCCGACCACCGCCAGACATTGATCGACCAGCAGCAGTTTGCGGTGATCGCGATAGAAATTGCCGACCCAGCGCCGCCAGTTCAAGCGGTTATAGAACCGCAGTTCAACCCCGGCAGCGCTCAGGCGCTGACGCAAGTGCAGGGTAAACGCGAGGCTGCCGTAATCATCGAACAGGCAGCGCACGCGCACACCGCGCTCGGCGGCCGCCACCAGCGCCTGGACGATGGTGTCGGCGCAGGCGCCGGCCTCGACCAGATACAGTTCCAGTTCGATCTGTTCTTTGGCGGCGGCGATGTGCTCGAGCATCCGCGGAAAGAATTGCGGGCCGTCGATCAACAGCTCGAAGCGGTTGCCGTCGCGCCAGGGAAACACTGCGCCGCGCATGTCAGCGCGCCGTGAAGATCAGCACCGCACCGACCGGTACCGACAGACTGATAGCCGACAGATCGGCAAGCTTGCGCAGACTTTCGAGCCCCGGCGCGAGGTCGAAATCCGCGGCGTTGATCACCAGCGGCTCCAGCGTCACCACTTGAAAGCGTCGGTCATCGAGCCGCGTCGCCAGCAGCTCAGCGGGATATTCGTGTTGCTTGCCATGCAGCTTGACGGTCAGCGGCAGGCGCAATTCCAGCTGCGCGCCGGGGGCCAGATCGTTGATCGGGCGCAGGTCGATCTGCGTGGTGATCGTCGCTTCGGGGAACTGCTCGATCTGGAACAGCTCCTTGCGCATACGCTCATCGCGCAGCGGAATGCCGCTGTTGATCGACTCCAGTTCGACTTCGACTTCGGCACGCCCATTGGGATCGACCTTGCCGTGCAGCACCAGAAAGCGCTGCACTTCGGAAACGCTGGCGTTCTTGGTGCTGACGAACGACAGCCGCGACGACTCGCCGTCCAGATACCAATTGGCTTGAGCCGGCAATGCGGCGGCGGCCAGCAGCAGGCTAGAAAGGGTTGTGTACAGGGAGCGGTTGAACATTGAGCACTCGTGGGGGCGATAAACCTGAGCCGAACATTAACCGCCCGCCAACTTATTGCAAACTGAAGATCACCATAGATGCCTGCACTGATGAGACCCTTGTGGGAGCTGGCTTGCCAGCGATAGCGTCGTCACAGGCAAAATTTTCGCTGGCTGATCCACTGCAATCGCTGGCAAGCCAGCTCCCACATGACCTCCATTCACAGGGAATCGAGTGTGGTCAGGGATCAAGGCGGCAGCCATGGCGTTCGCTCAGCCACCGCGCGCTATTGCTGCGGCCCATGCCGCTGACGGTGATGGTTTTGCTGGCGGGGTCATCGGTGAACTGGCTGATCGGCAGCCACTGCTTTACATAGCCACGGCAGTATTGCGCGTCGTTGTTCATCACATAACGGCACGAGCAATATTCCTTGGCAGTGTAGGCGCTGATGATGTCCGGGAAGGCCCATAGATTTTCGCGCTCGTAAGCCATCCAGCCGAGCAGCATGGCCAGCAGCAACAAGCGCTTCATGGCTGCACCGCCTTGAGCACGCGGGCAAGCAGTTCGTTGTGGCGGTAACCACCGTCGCGATCATCGGCGTAGCGCACAATGACCAGTTTCTGGCTGGGAATCACGTATAGCGCCTGGCCCCAATGGCCGAGCGCGGCGAAGGTGTCGGGCGGCGCGGCGGGCCATGGTGATAGCGCGCCGTCCACCGCGCGGTTAAGCCACCAATGGCCGCCGGGCACGGCTTCGTCCTGACCGGCCTTGTAGCCGGCGAAGGGTTCGCGGTTGAACGCGACCCAATCCTGGGGCAGCAATTGCCGGTCCTGCCAGCGCCCGTCGCGGGCCATCAGCAGCCCGACCCGCGCCAGATCTCGCGCGGTGAGATAGGCGTAGGACGAAGCGACGAACGTGCCGCTGGCATCGGTTTCCCAGACGGCGTGACGAATGCCCAGCGGTTCGAACAATGCCGTCCACGGGTAATCGGCATAACGCTGCGGGCCGAGCATGCCTTTCAGCGCGGCGGCGAGCAGGTTGCTGTCGCCGCTGGAATAACGAAACGCCTGACCCGGTTCAGCGAAGGTCGGATGATCAGCGGCGAACGCGGCCATGTCGCGATGACCGCGGGTATAGAGCATCGCCACTACCGAGGATTTCAGCGGGGCGTATTCGTAGTCTTCCTGCCAGTCGATGCCCGAGGCCCAGTGCAGCAGGTCGGCGATTTTGATCCCGGAGTGGTTTGCCAATGGCGGATAAAACTGCGCGGCCGGGTCGTCGAGCTTGAACAGGCCTTCGCCATACGCCACGCCGAGCACGGTGGCCATCAGGCTTTTGCTGATCGACCAGGTCAGGTGCGCGGTTTGCGCGGTGGTCGGGCCGGCGTAGCGTTCGTAGATGATCTGGCCGTCGCGGATGATCAACAAGGCGTCGGTGCGGATGCCCTGGCGGGTGCTGTCATCGCGCGGCGGGAAGGCGAAGGTTTCCAGCGCCTCTACGGCTGGGCCGGTTATCTTCGGGGCGGTTGACCATTGCTCGCCGGGCCATTGTTCGGCGCGGGCGGTGAAGCTGATGAGCAGCAGGAACAGGGACAGACCTTTGAACATGGTCGAGGCTCTGGGAAATGAACCTGCTGAGACTAGTTGGGGTTTATGACAGATGTGTGGTGCTCTTGCGGCCGCCTTCGCGAGCAGGCTCGCTCCCACAATTCGACCGCATTCCAGTTGAAGAAACACGATCCCCTGTAGGAGTGAGCCTGCTCGCGATGAGGCCCTTTAAATCGCCGCCAAAGCCTTGGCCAACCGCGTCGCCCGAGCCCCCGCCGCCAATTGCATCACGCCTTTGTCCCGCTGCCACATTTGCGCCCACTCCACCGGGCCAGCGGCCAGCGCCTGCTCCACCTCGCCAGCCAGCGCCTCAAACTGCGCAAACAACCCGCCCAGCAACACATGCCCTGCCGGATTATCCGGCGCTAGCCGGCTCGCTTCAGCACACCCGGCCAACAGCGCCAGCAAACGCAATTGCAGCGTCTGCGGCCAGTCATTGTCCTGGCCGACGCCGTAAAGCCACGCGGTCATCGCGCTGAGCACATAGACGTCTTCAAGGGTGCGAAACGGTTTGACGTACGCATCCCAGCCATCGCCGGCGAGCAGTTCGCACAACGCGCCGTCCAGGTGCAGGCGACCGTGGCTGATGTCCGGCATCAACGGCAGTGCCGGCAGTTTTTCCACGCTCACGCCGGGCTCGCCGGGGTAGACCACCGCCAACGTCAGGCGCGGCGTTTCGCCGGATTGTTCGCTGCGCGCGGCCCCAATAGCCAGTCAGCCGCATCGCCGGCCGTGACGAAATCCTTGCGCCCGCTCAGACGCAAACCGTTCAGACGCGTTTGCAGGTCCGCCGGGCGCAGGCTGCGCTGTTCGGTGGCGCACAACGCGCCGAGGCTCAATGGCGCGCTCGGCCAGAGCATGCGCAACGCCGCTTGATAGCCGACCAGAAAGGCCAGCCCCGGCGTCGCCATGCGCCGCCCACCCGCGACCGCCAGTTCAAACGGCGAGACGGTGCCCAGCGTCTGCAACAACGTCGCGAACCCCTCCGCGAGGTCGGCGACGACGGGCAAGCGTTCACTAAGTTGCAGCAGATCTGACCAGGGCACGGGCGTCTCCTTGTGGGCTGTCATATAAGCATCACCGAACGTTCATGGCGATGACACCGGGGCTACATAGCCTGACTTTGCACAACACGGCTGCATAAAGAAAGTCGATCGGCTGCAACCCACGACGGGTTCAAGGCCCGTACGGAGATTCACATGACGCAAATCGCCCGCATCAGCGACACCGGCAATGAACGCCGCCTGCAAGCCGAACGCCTGGTCGGCGCCGAAGCCTTGCAGCAAGCCCAGGCCCTGCGCTTCGCCGTTTTCAGCGGCGAGTTCAACGCCAAATTGAAAGGCGCTGAACTGGGTCTGGACATGGATGACTATGATGTTCACTGCAGCCACATCGGCGTGCGTGACCTGAACACCGGGCGTCTGGTGGCGACGACCCGTTTGCTCGATCACACCGCTGCCAGCAGCCTGGGCAAATTTTACAGCGAAGAAGAATTCAGCCTGCACGGTCTTGCGCATCTGCAAGGCCCGATTCTGGAAATCGGTCGCACCTGCGTCGATCCGGCCTACCGCAACGGCGGGACCATCGCCGTGCTCTGGGGCGAACTGGCCGAAGTGCTGAATCAGGGCGGCTACAGCTACCTGATGGGTTGCGCGAGCATTCCGATGCAGGACGGCGGCATTCAGGCCCACGCGATCATGCAGCGCCTGCGCGAACGTTATCTGTGCACCGAACACTTGCGCGCCGAGCCGAAAAATCCGCTGCCGACCCTGGATATTCCTTCCAACGTAATCGCGGAAATGCCGCCGCTGCTCAAGGCCTACATGCGCCTGGGCGCGAAGATTTGCGGCGAGCCGTGCTGGGACGAAGATTTCCAGGTCGCCGACGTGTTCATCCTGCTCAAGCGCGACGAACTCTGCCCGCGCTACGCCAAACACTTCAAGGCGGCCGTGTGATGAGCCGGCTGCGGGTGTACGCGCGAATCGCGCGGGTGCTGCTGGTGGTCTCGCTGGGCTTGAGCATGGCCGGCGTATTCGGGGTATTCGAGCGCATCGGCCTGGCGCATTCGATGGAGCGGCGCCAGCGCTGGTCGCGCTTTTTCATGGCGCGCCTGAGCAACGCCCTGCCCTTTCGCGTAAGCGTGCACGGCGAACTGCCGAAGCAGCCGATGCTATGGGTGAGCAATCATGTGTCCTGGACCGATATTCCGCTGCTGGGCATGCTCACGCCGCTGTCGTTTCTGTCCAAGGCCGAAGTGCGCACCTGGCCGGTCGCGGGTTGGCTCGCGGCGAAGGCCGGCAGCCTGTTCATCCGCCGCGGCTCGGGTGACAGCCAGTTGATCCGCAAGCAGATGACCCGCCATCTGCAAAGCGAACACGCCTTGCTGATGTTCCCCGAAGGCACCACCACCGACGGCCGCTCGCTGCGCACTTTTCACGGTCGCTTGCTGGCGGCGGCGATTGATTCGCAAGTGATGCTGCAACCGGTCGCGATTCGTTACCTGCGCCATGGCGAAGTCGATACCTTGGCGCCGTTCATTGGCGACGACGATTTGCTCTCGCACCTGATGCGCCTGTTCAGCAATGACTGCGGCGATGTCGAGGTGCATTTGCTCAAGCCGATTGCCTGTGAAGGCCGCGAACGCGCCGCACTGGCGTTCGAAGCGCAGCAGGCGGTGCAGAAGGCGTTGTTTGGCTCGATTCCTGAGGCCCGACAATCCCCAATGCGTCCGGCAATCGCTGCCTGAAACACAAATCCCTGTTCACCTTACCCCTGTGGGAGCGGGCTTGCCCGCGATAGCGGTGGATCAATCAACATCAAAGTTGAATGTGCCGATGCTATCGCTGGCAAGCCAGCTCCCACAGGGATTCAGGTTGTATGTGATTGCAGTGCAAAGTCCTGCAGTTGTGGGTAAAACAGACTGAAGTCTTCACTCAGCGGTTCATACAATCGCCGCAATTCCTGCATTGCTCCGGCCAACTCTTCGGGCCGAGTCAACCGCCGCGAAATCCCGCGCAACACCTGCTCCAGCACTTCGAACTCCTGATACGACCCCAGCCAATCATTGGCAACCATGTGCGGCGCGATTTTCGCCAGACGCTCCGGCAGTTGCCGCTCACTGGAAAGCACCTGATAAACGCCAGCGGTAAATACCTCCAGCGGTTGCTCGGCGTATAGCGACCAGTCCCGCGCCAGGCAGTGATCGAAAAACACATCAAGGACGATTCCCGCATAACGCCGACGGGTTTCGCTGAAGCGGCCCAAGGCAATGTCCACCAGCGGATGGCGATCTGTGAATACGTCAATGCGGCGATGCAGCTGGATGGCCGCTTCGACCTCCGGGGCAAACTGCCCCTGCAGCCGGCCTTTGACGAAATCGCCATACAGGCTGCCGAGTAACTGGCCGGGGCGCTGACCACCGAGATGCAAATGTGCGAGATAGTTCATGGGCGCAGCTTAGCACTGCGCCAGGCGGGCCGGCAGCCATATATCGTTATAACCCGATATAGCGATTCATGCGCTGATCAGAACGAAATCATATTGGTATATCGCGATCCAACGATTTAAAGTTCGCCTTATCGCGATATATCGCCACTGCCAACACGAGCCCTGCCATGAACCTTGACCTCGACGAAATAATAAAAGCCCTGGCGCACCCAGTACGGCGAGACATCCTCAACTGGCTGAAAGACCCCAAGAACGAATTCCCCGAGCAGTTGCACAACCACGAGTACGGCATCTGCGCCGGGCAGATCGATCAGCGTTGCGGCCTGTCGCAATCGACCGTTTCCGCGCATCTGGCGACCCTGCAACGCGCCGGGCTGATCAGCAGCCAGAAGGCCGGGCAATGGCACTTTTTCAAACGTAACGAGGACGTGATCCAGGCGTTCCTCAGCACCCTCAGTAAAGAGCTCTGACCCTTGACGTCAGTCAGCCGCAAGGAAACCCGCATGCCCCTTTCGCTTCTCATCCTCGCTTTGAGCGCCTTCGCCATCGGCACCACCGAGTTCGTCATCATGGGCCTGTTGCCCGATGTCGCGGCTGATCTCGGTGTGTCGATTCCCGGCGCTGGGTGGCTGGTGACCGGTTACGCCCTCGGCGTGGCGATCGGCGCGCCGTTCATGGCGATGGCCACGGCAAAGCTGCCACGCAAGGCGGCACTGGTCGCACTGATGGGCATCTTCATCGTCGGCAACCTGCTTTGCGCCATCGCCAGTGATTACAACGTGCTGATGTTCGCCCGCGTGATCACCGCACTGTGCCACGGTGCGTTCTTCGGTATCGGTTCGGTGGTGGCAGCCAATCTGGTCGCGCCGAACAAACGCGCTTCCGCCGTAGCGCTGATGTTCACCGGCCTGACGCTGGCCAACGTGCTTGGCGTGCCACTCGGTACGGCGCTGGGTCAGCACGCGGGCTGGCGTTCGACCTTCTGGGCGGTGACCGTGATCGGCGTGATTGCGCTGATCGGTCTGATCCGCTTCCTGCCAGCCAAGCGTGACGAAGAAAAACTCGACATGCGCGCCGAACTCGCCGCCCTCAAAGGCGCCGGTATCTGGCTGTCGCTGAGCATGACTGCGCTGTTCGCCGCCTCGGTGTTCACCCTGTTCACTTATGTTGCGCCGCTGCTCGGTGAAGTCACCGGTGTCTCGCCGCGTGGCGTGACCTGGACGCTGATGCTGATCGGCCTCGGTCTGACCGTCGGCAACATCATCGGCGGCAAACTCGCCGACAAAGGCATGGCCGCCACGCTGATCGGCGTGTTCATCGCCATGGCTGTGGTCTCTACCGTGCTGAGCTGGACCAGCGCTGCGCTGATCCCGAGCGAAATCACCCTGTTCCTCTGGGCCACCGCGTGTTTCGCCGCGGTGCCGGCGCTGCAGGTCAACGTGGTGACCTTCGGCAAGGCAGCACCGAACCTCGTCTCGACCCTGAACATCGGCGCGTTCAACGTCGGCAACGCCCTCGGCGCCTGGGTCGGCGGTACGGTCATCGCCCACGGTTATGGTCTGACCAGCGTGCCTTTGGCCGCCGCTGCGCTGGCCGTACTGGCCCTGCTGGTAACCCTGATTACTTTCCGCCAGAACGGCAATGCCGAGCTGGCCGCTGCATCCAACTGATCAACTTTCCTCCTTAATTAAGAGAGGCTTGTAGACATGGCGACTATTTTTGACCCGATCAAACTCGGCGACATCGAGCTGAGCAACCGCATCATCATGGCTCCACTGACCCGTTGCCGCGCCGACGAAGGCCGCGTGCCGAATGCGCTGATGGCCGAATACTACGTACAGCGCGCCTCGGCCGGCCTGATCCTCAGCGAAGCCACCTCGGTGACGCCGATGGGTGTCGGCTACCCGGACACCCCGGGCATCTGGTCCAACGACCAGGTGCGTGGCTGGGCCAACGTGACCAAAGCCATTCATGGCGCAGGCGGCAAGATCTTCCTGCAACTGTGGCACGTCGGCCGCATCTCTCATCCGTCGTACCTCAACGGTGAAGCGCCAGTGGCGCCGAGCGCGATTCAGCCAAAAGGTCACGTCAGTCTGGTGCGCCCATTGGCCGATTACCCGACCCCGCGTGCGCTGGAAACCGCTGAAATCGCCGACATCGTCGACGCCTACCGCACCGGTGCCGAGAACGCCAAAGCCGCCGGTTTCGACGGCGTGGAAATCCACGGCGCCAACGGCTACCTGCTCGACCAGTTCCTGCAGAGCAGCACCAACCAGCGCACCGACCAGTACGGTGGCTCGCTGGAAAACCGTGCACGTCTGCTGCTGGAAGTGACCGACGCCGCGATCGAAGTCTGGGGCGCCGGCCGTGTCGGTGTGCACCTGGCACCGCGCGCTGACTCCCACGACATGGGCGACGACAACCTGGCCGAGACCTTTACCTACGTGGCGCGGGAACTGGGCAAGCGCGGTATCGCGTTCATCTGCTCGCGTGAAAAAGAAGGTGCCGACAGCCTGGGTCCACAACTGAAAGAAGCGTTTGGCGGCCCGTACATCGCCAACGAGAAATTCACCAAGGACAGCGCCAACGAATGGCTGGCGGCTGGCAAGGCTGATGCGGTGGCGTTCGGCGTGCCGTTCATTGCCAACCCGGACCTGCCGGCGCGTTTGAAGGCCGATGCGCCGTTGAATGAGCCGCATCCTGAAACCTTCTACGGCAAGGGGCCGGTGGGTTATATCGATTATCCGACGTTGTAAGCGGTCGTGTAGAAATGATGAAGCCCCTGACTTGTGAGAGTTGGGGGCTTTTTTGTGTTCGACTGGGGAGTGATTGCGCAGCTGTGTGCGTAGCCCCTCATCGGAACGCCGCCCGCCCAGCCCTCTCCCGAGGGAGAGGGAGCCGATTTGTGTGGTATTCGAATGTTAAGTTCGGCTGGATATTTCAGGTCGGCGTAGATTGAATCAACAACGCGGTCAGTCCCCTCTCCCTCCGGGAGAGGGCTAGGGTGAGGGCAAACGGGCAACTCAATTTCACAACAGCGACACAATTTCCCTACAAAATGCGCAGCCTGCTACGTATAAACTCCCCCGCCGCCCACCTATATACAGGAAGGCCAATTGACATAAGCTGTGTCAATTACGCATTTTGTTTCATTTGCGCAGGCTGGGGCTCAGGCGCAGCATATCCAGCCCGGTGTCGACCCAACGCTCGGCTTCGGCGTGCAGTTCGAAGCTGTCCGGTGCGAGCAGCCAGCCGTACAGCAGGCCGTCGATCCAGGCGTGAATACTCACGGCCGCACGGGCGGTGTCGAGATCTTCCGGCAACTGGCCGCGATTTACCGCATTACGCAGGGTCAGGCCGATGCGCACGTTGCATTCGAGACTGGCCGTCCGGCGCTGCTGGCGCAGATCGCACATTTCATCGGTGAATTCGCACTTATGAAACAGAACTTCGTTGATGCGCCGGGTTTTCGGGTCCAGCGCAACTTGATGAAACAAATGAATCAGCAACTGCCGCATGCAGCCCAATGGGTCCGGTTCGTCCTCGCTTTCGCTGGCCTTGGCCAGTTCTTCCAGCGGCTCATGCAGGCTGTCGAGCATGGCCTGGACCAGATCGGCCTTGTTGCTGAAATGCCAGTAAATGGCACCGCGCGTCACACCGGCCAGGGTCGCGATGTCCGCCAGGGTCGTGCGGGCAACCCCCCTTTCATAGAAGGCTTTCTCGGCCGCTTCCAGAATCTGGCTGCGGGTTTCCTGAGCTTCCTCTTTGGTACGACGGACCATGGCAGTAAAACCTCAAACAGGATGTTTCAGGGATGGCTGAATATCCGCTGAATAAAGAGGGGGCGATCTCTCGTGAACCGTCTCCCCGGCCTACAATTTCGAACCTTGCGACGACTTTTGTAACAGGGTGGGTACGCGCCGAAGGTATTTACAAACAACCATGAACGTAAGTATATTCCTTAGCAAGCTACTTATCCACCCGGTACGAATTTTTTACCCCTTCACACTTCTTGTGCGCTTTGTGCGCGCCTGACCCGAGGATCTTCATGCAATTCAAGCCAGCTGTTACCGCTCTGGTCACTGCCGTCGCCCTGGCATCGCTGCTCAGCGGATGTAAAAAGGAAGAAGCGGCACCGGCCGCTCCGCCCCCTCAGGTCGGCGTCGTCACCCTGCAACCTCAAGCCTTTACCCTGACTTCCGAACTGCCGGGCCGCACCAGCGCGTTCCGCATCGCCGAAGTGCGTCCACAGGTCAACGGCATCATTCTCAAGCGCCTGTTCAAGGAAGGTGCCGACGTCAAAGCCGGCCAGCAGCTGTATCAGATCGATCCGTCGGTCTATGAAGCGACCCTGAAAAGCGCCGAAGCCAACCTGCGTTCGACCAAGTCGATCTCCGACCGCTACAAGCAACTGGTCGATGAGCAGGCCGTCAGCCGTCAGGAATACGACACCGCCGTGGCCAACCGCATGGAATCGGAAGCGTCGTTGCAGACTGCGCAGATCAACGTGCGTTACACCAAGGTGTACGCGCCGATCTCCGGCCGTATCGGTCGCTCCGCGGTCACCGAAGGCGCGCTGGTCAGCAATGGCCAGGCCGATGCGATGGCGACGATCCAGCAGCTCGACCCGATCTACGTCGACGTGACCCAGTCGTCGGTCGAACTGCTGCAACTGCGCCGCGAGCTGGAAAGCGGTCGCCTGCAGAAGTCCGGCGACAACGCCGCAGCAGTGAAGCTGACCCTGGAAGATGGCACCCAGTACAAGCTGGATGGCAAGCTGGAATTCTCCGAAGTGACGGTCGACCCGACCACCGGCTCGGTGACCCTGCGCGCCGTGTTCCCGAACCCGGATCACACCCTGTTGCCGGGCATGTTCGTACGCGCCCAGTTGCAGGCCGGTGTCAACTCCGCGGCCATTCTGGCGCCGCAGCAAGGCGTGACCCGCGACCTCAAAGGCACGCCGACCGCACTGGTCGTCGGCCCGGACAACAAGGTCGAACTGCGTCAGCTCAAGGCCAGCCGCACCGTCGGCAGCCAGTGGCTGATCGAAGACGGCCTGAAGGCTGGCGATCGTCTGATCACCGAGGGTCTGCAGTACGTTAAACCAGGTGTGGAGGTCAAACCGACCGAAGCGACCAACGTCGGCACCAAGAACCCGGCCCCCGCACAGGCAGCTGACAAAGCCGCCGGCGGCAAAGGGGAGTAATCCATGTCAAAATTCTTTATCGACCGTCCGATTTTCGCCTGGGTAATTGCCCTGGTGATCATGCTGGTCGGGGCACTTTCGATCCTGAAATTGCCGATCAACCAATACCCGAGCATTGCGCCACCGGCCATTGCGATCTCCGTGACCTACCCGGGCGCCTCGGCGCAAACCGTGCAGGACACCGTGGTCCAGGTGATCGAGCAGCAGCTCAACGGTATCGACAACCTGCGTTATGTGTCTTCGGAAAGTAACTCCGACGGCAGCATGACCATCACCGCGACCTTCGAGCAAGGCACCAACTCCGACACCGCGCAGGTACAGGTCCAGAACAAGCTGAACCTGGCCACCCCGCTGTTGCCGCAGGAAGTGCAGCAACAAGGTATCCGCGTGACCAAGGCAGTGAAAAACTTCCTGCTGGTGATCGGCGTGGTATCGCGTGACGGCAGCATGACCAAGGACGACTTGTCCAACTACATCGTGTCGAACATGCAGGACCCGATCTCGCGGACCGCCGGTGTCGGTGACTTCCAGGTCTTCGGTGCCCAGTACGCGATGCGCATCTGGCTCGACCCGGCCAAGCTGAACAAGTACAACCTGACCCCGGGCGATGTCAGCACGGCGATCTCGGCGCAGAACGTCCAGGTCTCGTCCGGTCAGCTCGGCGGTTTGCCGGCGCTGCCAGGCCAGCAACTGAACGCCACGATCATCGGCAAAACGCGTCTGCAGACGGCCGAGCAGTTCAAGGCGATTCTGCTGAAGGTCAACCAGGACGGCTCGCAAGTGCGTGTCGGCGACGTCGCTGACGTCGGTCTGGGCGGTGAAAACTCCAGCATTTCTGCGCAGTTCAACGGCAGCCCGGCTTCTGGTCTGGCGGTAAAACTGGCCAACGGTGCCAACGCCCTCGACACCGCAAAGGCGCTGCGCAAGACCATTGACGACCTCAAGCCGTTCTTCCCGCAAGGCATGGAAGTGGTATTCCCGTACGACACCACTCCGGTGGTGACCGAGTCGATCAAAGGTGTGGTTGAAACCCTGGTCGAAGCGATCGTGCTGGTGTTTTTGGTGATGTTCCTGTTCCTGCAGAACTTCCGCGCCACCGTCATCACCACGATGACCGTGCCGGTGGTATTGCTGGGTACGTTCGGCATCCTCGCGGCGTTCGGTTTCAGCATCAACACCCTGACCATGTTCGGTATGGTGCTGGCCATCGGCTTGCTGGTGGACGACGCCATCGTCGTGGTGGAAAACGTCGAGCGGGTGATGAGCGAAGAGGGCTTGTCACCGAAGGAAGCGACCAAGAAATCCATGGGCCAGATTCAGGGCGCTCTGGTCGGTATCGCCCTGGTACTGTCGGCGGTACTGCTGCCGATGGCATTCTTCAGCGGCTCTACCGGTGTGATCTACAAGCAGTTCTCGATCACCATCGTCTCGGCCATGGCCCTGTCGGTGCTGGTGGCGCTGATCTTCACCCCGGCCCTGTGCGCGACCATGCTCAAGGCGATTCCGAAAGGTGAGCACGGCACGCCGAAGAAAGGCTTCTTCGGCTGGTTCAACCGCACGTTCGACAGTGGTGTCAGAAGCTACGAGCGCGGTGTCGGCAACATGCTGCAGCGCAAAATTCCGTATCTGCTGGCCTACCTGCTGATCGTCGTCGGCATGATCTGGCTGTTCACCCGCATTCCAACCGCGTTCCTGCCGGAAGAAGACCAGGGCGTACTGTTCGCCCAGGTCCAGACCCCGGCCGGTTCGAGTGCCGAGCGTACTCAGGTGGTGATCGACGAAATGCGCAGCTACCTGCTGGATAAAGAAGCAGGCGCAGTGTCCTCGGTGTTCACCGTAAACGGCTTCAACTTCGCCGGTCGCGGTCAGAGTTCTGGCCTGGCGTTCATCATGCTCAAGCCGTGGGATGAGCGTAACGCGGACAACAGCGTGTTTGCCCTGGCCCAACGTGCCCAGCAACACTTCTTCACTTTCCGCGATGCCATGGTGTTCGCTTTCGCCCCGCCTGCGGTATTGGAGTTGGGTAACGCCACCGGTTTCGACGTGTTCCTGCAAGACCGCGCCGGTATCGGTCACGACAAGCTGATGGAGGCGCGTAACCAGTTCCTCGGCCTCGCCGCTCAGAGCAAGGTGCTCTATCAGGTGCGTCCGAACGGCCTCAACGATGAACCGCAATATCACCTGGAAATCGACGACGAGAAAGCCCAGGCCCTTGGCTTGAGCCTCACCGACATCAACAGCACGCTGTCGATCTCCTTCGGTAGTAGCTACGTCAACGACTTCATCGACCGTGGTCGTGTGAAGAAGGTTTACGTACAAGGTCAGGCCGGTGCTCGCATGAGCCCTGAAGACCTGAAGAAATGGTACGTGCGCAACAGCGCCGGAACCATGGTGCCGTTCTCCGCGTTCGCCAAGGGCGAGTGGATTTACGGTTCGCCGAAACTGGCGCGTTACAACGGTGTGGAAGCGATGGAGATCCTCGGTTCTCCGGCGCCGGGTTACTCCACCGGTGAAGCGATGGCCGAAGTCGAAGCGATCGCCAAGAAGCTGCCGGCCGGTGTCGGTATCTCCTGGACCGGCCTGTCCTACGAGGAACGTCTGTCGGGTTCGCAAGCGCCGGCGCTGTATGCCCTGTCGCTGCTGATGGTGTTCCTGTGTCTGGCGGCGTTGTATGAGAGCTGGTCGATTCCGATCGCCGTCATGCTCGTGGTACCGCTGGGGATCATCGGTGCGCTGCTGGCCACCAGCCTGCGCGGGCTGTCCAACGACGTGTACTTCCAGGTGGGCCTGTTGACGACCATCGGTCTGGCGGCTAAAAACGCCATTCTGATCGTCGAATTCGCCAAGGAACTGCATGAGCAAGGACGCAGCCTGCGTGACGCGGCGATCGAAGCCTGCCGCATGCGTCTGCGACCGATCATCATGACGTCGCTGGCTTTCGTCCTTGGTGTTGTACCGTTGGCGATCTCCACCGGCGCCGGTTCAGGCAGTCAACATGCGATCGGTACGGGCGTGATTGGCGGTATGCTCACAGCCACGATCCTGGCGATCTTCTGGGTCCCACTGTTCTTCGTTACGGTTTCGTCCATGGGCCAGCGCAAAAATGCTGACACGGATGAAACGCCTGAAACTCCTAAAGAGGCTGGCCAATGAGCAAGTCGCTACTCTCCATCGCAGTCGCCGCCTTCGTGCTGAGCGGTTGCTCGCTGATACCTGATTATCAGCAGCCTGAGGCTCCGGTCGCAGGCCAGTACCCGCAGGGGCCGGCGTATTCGCCGGCCCAGGCACCGGCGCAGACCGCTGCCGAGCAGGGCTGGAAGCAGTTTTTCCATGACCCGGCGCTGCAACAGCTGATCCAGGTGGCCCTGGAAAACAACCGCGACCTGCGTGTCGCGGCGCTGAACATCGACGCGTACGCGGCGCAGTACCGCATCCAGCGCGCCGATCTGTTCCCGGCAGTGTCGGCCAATGCGGCCGGCAGCCGTCAGCGGGTTCCGGCCCGTGCCTCGCAGACTGGCGAATCGGGCATCACCAGCTCCTACTCTGCCACTGTCGGCATCAGCGCTTATGAACTTGACCTGTTCGGTCGGGTGCGCAGCCTGAGCGAACAAGCGCTGCAACAATACTTCGCCACCGAAGAAGCGCGGCGCAGCACGCAGATCAGTCTGGTCGCCAACGTCGCCAATGCCTACCTGACCTGGCAAGCGGACAAGGAACTGCTCAAGCTGACCCAGGACACCCTCGGTGCCTTCGAAGAAAGCTACAAGCTGACCAGCCGCAGCAACGAAGTCGGTGTAGCCTCGGCGCTGGATCTGGCGCAGTCGCGCACTTCCGTGGAAAACGCCCGGGCGCAACTGGCACGGTACACCCGCCAGGTCGCGCAGGATGAAAACAGCCTGACCCTGCTGCTCGGCACCGGTATCCCGGCCAATCTGCAGACCGCCAAACCGCTGTCCGACGACCTGCTCAGCGATGTGCCGGCCGGTCTGCCGTCGGACCTGCTGCAGCGGCGTCCGGACATCCTCCAGGCCGAATACAACCTGAAGGCCGCTAACGCCAACATCGGCGCGGCGCGGGCAGCGTTCTTCCCGAGCATCAGCCTGACCGCCAACGCGGGCAGCCTGAGCCCGGACCTGTCCGGTTTGTTCAAGGGTGGTTCGGGGACGTGGCTGTTCCAGCCGCAGATCAACCTGCCGATCTTCAACGCCGGCAGCCTGCGCGCCAGCCTTGATTACGCCAAGATCCAGAAGGACATTGGCGTGGCGAACTACGAGAAGTCCATTCAAACGGCCTTCCAGGAAGTCGCCGACGGCCTCGCCGCGCGCCAGACCTACACCGAGCAGCTGCAAGCGCAGCGTGACTTCGTGCAGGCCAACCAGGATTACTACCGCCTGGCCGAGCGTCGCTACCGCATTGGGGTCGACAGCAACCTGACCTTCCTCGACGCCCAGCGTCAGTTGTTCAGCGCGCAACAGGCGCTGATCACCGACCGCCTCGCGCAGCTGACCAGTGCGGTCAACCTGTACAAGGCCTTGGGCGGCGGCTGGAATGCGCAGACCGCGCAGAACGAACCGCTGAAAGAAGAAGCACCGAAGATGAAGTTGTTCTGATCTTCATCCGCTGAACACAAGAAGCCCACCGTTTGGTGGGCTTTTTGTTGCCTGGCAGAAAGCTCTATTGCCTGAACTGGCCCCATCGCTGGCAAGCCAGCTCCCACAGGGTTTCAGTTGTTCAATTGATTTGGGTACACCTGAGAACATTGTGGGAGCTGGCTTGCCAGCGATGGCGGCCGCCTGGTCACCACAAAACGCCCCCCAATCTTGCGTTCGATAACCGCCCAAAACCCGCTTTCCCCAATTGAATCCAGCCCCGCGCGCCCCGCACCATTCACTCAATAAAACCAATAACATCAGGTTCGACACCATGCTCCAGCGCCCTGCCCCGCCCGGCTGATCAATCCGTTTCATCTACCAATGCAATTCCCGCCTGCGCCCTGAAAACCGGCGCCAGCGCCCTCGTTCGCCCTAAAAAAACAAGAGAGACCCACGCCCATGAAAGCTTCCCCTGCGCCCTACGCACTTCCCGGCCTGATCGCTTTGGCCCTGACCGGCGCGGCCCTGCCCGCCGCAGCCGAAGAAGCCGGTTTCGTCGAAGGCGCCAAGGTCAACCTGAACCTGCGCAACTTCTACATCAACCGCAACTTCACCAACCCGACCAAGGCCCAGGGCAAGGCTGAAGAGTGGACGCAAAGTTTCATCCTCGACGCCAAATCGGGCTTCACCCAGGGCACCGTCGGCTTCGGCATGGACGTGCTCGGTTTGTATTCGGTCAAGCTCGATGGCGGTAAAGGCACTGGCGGCACGCAACTGTTGCCGCTCGATCGCGATGGTCGCCCGGCCGATAATTTCGGCCGCACCAACGTGGCGTTCAAAGCGAAGTTTTCCCAGACTGAAGTGAAGGTCGGCGAGTGGATGCCGGTGCTGCCGATCCTGCGTTCGGATGACGGTCGCTCGCTGCCGCAGACCTTTCGCGGCGGGCAGATCACCTCGAAGGAAATCGACGGTCTGACCCTGTATGGCGGCCAGTTCCGCGCCAACAGCCCGCGTGACGACAGCAGCATGAGCGACATGTCGATGACCGGCAAAGCCGCGTTCACCTCCGACCGTTTCAACTTCCAGGGCGGCGAATACCTGTTCAACGACAAGCGCACGCAGATCGGCTTATGGAACGCGCAACTCAAGGACATCTACAGCCAGCAGTACCTGAATGTGCTGCACAGCCAGCCGCTCGGCGACTGGACGCTGGGCGCCAACCTCGGCTTCTTTTATGGCAAGGAAGATGGCAGCGCCCGCGCCGGCGACCTGGATAACAAGACCTGGTACGGAATGTTCTCGGCCAAATACGGCGGCAACACCTTCTACGTCGGCCTGCAGAAACTCACCGGCGACAGCGCGTGGATGCGGGTCAACGGCACCAGCGGCGGGACGCTGGCCAACGACAGTTACAACGCCAGCTACGACAATGCACAGGAACGCTCCTGGCAGTTGCGCCACGACTACAACTTCGCCGCTGCCGGCATCCCCGGCCTGACTCTGATGAACCGCTACATAAGCGGCGACAACGTGCACACCGGCGCTATCACCGACGGCAAAGAATGGGGTCGCGAATCGGAACTGGGCTACACCGTGCAGAGCGGCACGCTCAAGGATCTTAATGTCAGATGGCGCAACTCGACCATGCGCCGGGATTTCAGCAACAACGAGTTCGATGAGAACCGCTTGATCGTCAGCTACCCGATCAGCCTGCTGTAAACACCGCTCCAAATTGCAGGAGCGAGCCTGCTCGCGATGGCGGCAGATCAGTCGAATCATCTTTGACTGACACACCGCTTCGCGAGCAGGCTCACTCCTACAGGGGTTTTGCGTTGTACCCATATCCTGCGGCCAACCTTTAACCCTGTGGGAGCCAGCCTGCTGGCGATAGCGTCAGGTCAGTCGCATTTTATGTGTCTGATGCACCGCTATCGCTGGCAAGCCAGCTCCCACAGGGAGGGTCGTTGAATACAAAATCTTGCGCAGAACATAAACCTTGTGGGAGCTGGCTTGCCAGCGATGGCGTCAGCTCAGTCGAATTTTCATGTGACTGATGCACCGCTATCGCTGGCAAGCCAGCTCCCACAGGGAGGGTCATTGAACACAAAATCTTGCGCACGACATAAAACCTGTGGGAGCTGGCTTGCCAGCGATGGCGTCAGCTCAGGTGACATTATTCCCGGGATTCAACACCGAGTTCATCCCACACCGACTCAGCCAGATGAAACGTCGCATTCGCTGCTGGTATCCCACAGTAGATCGCACTCTGCATGATCACTTCCTTTATCTCGCCGCGGCTCACGCCGTTATTGGCGGCGGCGCGCAGGTGCAGTTTCAGTTCGCCTTCGCGGTTCATGCCGATGAGCATGGCGATGGTGATCAGGCTGCGGGTGTGGCGTGGCAAGCCCGGGCGTGTCCAGATATCGCCCCAGGCGTGGCGGGTGATCATCTCCTGGAATTCGGAGTTAAATTCGGTCAGCGTGGTCAGGCTGCGGTCGACATGGGCATCGCCCAACACCGCGCGGCGCACTTGCATGCCGTCGTCGTAACGTTGTTTCTCGTCCACGAAAAATCCCCTTATCAAGCGTTCAGAAACGCCACGACACGATCACTGAAATCAGCGCCAGCCTGCACGTTGGACAAATGCGCCGCATAGAACTCGGCGTACTCGGCGCCGCGCACTTGGTCGCGAATGAAATGCCCACCGGCCGGCGGCGTCACCGCATCTTCGCTGCCGGCGATTACCAGCAACGGCACATTGATCGACGCCAGTTGTTCACGGAAATCGGCATCGCGCACCGCAGCGCAGTTGGCCGCATAACCTTGTGGATTGGTCGCGGCGAGCATGTCGGTAATCTTCTTCGCTGCCTCGGGATGCGCTGCGGAAAAGTCAGGCGTGAACCAGCGCGCAATCGACGCATCACGCAGCGCGACCATTGCCGCCGCGCCATCGCGCAGCACGGTTTCGATGCGTGGATTCCACACCGACGGATCGCCGATTTTCGCCGCCGTGTTGCAGACGATCAGCTTGTGCAGGCGATGCCCGGCATTGATCCCCAGCCACTGACCGATCAGCCCACCCATCGACAAGCCGCAAAAATGCGCGCGCTCGATGTGCAGCGCATCCAGCAGACCGAGTACGTCGTGACCGAGCTGCTCGATGCTGTACGGGCCCTCGGTGACCAGCGATTGGCCGTGGCCGCGAGTGTCGAAACGCAGCACGCGAAAATGCTCGGTGAACGCCGGCATCTGCGCGTCCCACATGTGCAGGTCGGTGCCCAGCGAGTTGGAAAGGACCAGCACCGGCGCGTGCGCCGGCCCCTGAATCTGGTAATGCAGTTCGCCATCGGCGAGTTGAACGAAAGCCACAGCCCTCTCCTTCAGACAGTCAAAGCGTTGTGTTCGGCCACCGCGCGCTCGACCCAGACGTGAGCCTGACCGAGGTAATGCGCGGGGTTGAGAAGATCATCGAGCTCAGCGCTGCTCAGCTGCGCAGTGACCTGCGGTTCGTCTCCGAGTACCGCGCGCAGATGCCGTTGCTCGGCCACCGCGCGCTTGCAGCATTGTTCGAGCAGATGATGCGCCGTGTCGCGGCCGACCCGTTGCGCGAGCACGATGCTCACCGCTTCGGCCAGCACCAGCCCCTGAGTCAATTCGAGGTTGCGGCCCATGCGCTCGGCATCGACTTCCAGGCCGTCAGCCAGCAAGCACGCCTGTTGCAGCGAACCGGACACCAGGCAGCAGATCTCTGGCAGGGTTTCCCATTCGGCATGCCACAAACCGAGGCTGCGTTCGTGTTCCTGGGGCATGGCGCTGAACAGCGTTGAGACCAGCCCCGGCACCCGCGTCGCCGCACCGATCAATACTGCCGCGCCGACCGGGTTGCGTTTGTGCGGCATGGTCGACGAACCGCCCTTGCCCGGCGCCGCGGGTTCGAAGACCTCAGCGGCTTCGGTCTGCATCAACAGGCTGATGTCGCGGCCGAACTTGCCAAGGCTGCCGGCGATCAGCCCAAGCACGGCGCCGAACTCGACGATGCGGTCACGCTGGGTGTGCCACGGTTGTTCCGGCAGGCGCAGTTGCAGCTCTTCGGCCAGGGCTTCGGCGATTGGCAAGGCGTGTTGACCCAACGCCGCCAGCGTCCCCGACGCACCGCCAAATTGCAGGACCAGCAAGCGCGGTTTCAATTCTTGCAGCCGTTGACGACTGCGCGTGACTGCGCCGAGCCAGCCAGCGATTTTCATCCCGAGGGTCACCGGCGTCGCGTGCTGCAGCCAGGTGCGCCCGGCCAAAGGCGTCGTGGCAAACCGTTGGGCCTGAGCAGCGAGCGAATCGGCCAGTTGCGCCAGTTCGCGTTCAATCAACACCAGCGCCTGGCGCAATTGCAGCACCAGTCCGGAATCCATCACGTCCTGACTGGTCGCGCCCAGATGCACGTAGCGCTCGGCTTCGGCGTTTGTCACGGCAATCTGTTTGCCTAAAGCCTTGACCAGCGGAATAGCGGAATTGCCGGCCGTGGCAATCGCCTCGCCGAGTGCGGCGAAGTCATACAACGCCGCGTCGCATGCCGCCGCAATCGGTGCCACGGCAGACGCCGGAACCAGCCCGACGCGCGCCTCGGCCCGGGCCAGCGCGGCTTCGAAATCGAGCATTGCCTGCACGCGGCCCTGATCGCAAAACACCCCACGCATATCGCGGGCAGTGAAATAGGCATCGAACAATTGATTGCCCGGTCGCTGAGTCATAAGAATCCTTGCCGGCGCGGGCCATGACGGCCCGCGCGCGTCGGGTTAGAGATCGTGGTGCAAATACGCCGCCTGTTTCGGCAAGCGCAGGCTGAACAGGAACGCGATTGCCATCATCGCCGTCACGTACCAGTAAAACGAATTTTCCATGCCGATATTCTTCAGGCTCAGGGCGACGAATTCCGCCGAGCCACCGAAGATCGCATTGGCCACCGCGTAGGCCAGGCCGACGCCGAGGGCGCGGACTTCCGGCGGGAACATTTCGGCTTTCACCAGACCGCTGATCGAGGTGTAGAAGCTGACGATCGCCAGCGCCACGGTGATCAAGACGAACGCGAGGAACGGGCTGCTGACGCTTTTCAGACTGAGCAGAATCGGTACGGTGAACAGCGTACCGAGAGCGCCAAACCAGAGCATGGAATTACGGCGGCCGATCCGGTCGGCGAGCATGCCGAACAGCGGCTGCATGCACATGTACAGGAACAGCGCGCCGGTCATGATGTAGCTGGCGGTCTTGGCGTGCATGCCGGCGGTGTTCACCAGGTACTTCTGCATGTAAGTGGTGAAGGTATAGAAAATCAGCGAGCCACCGGCGGTGTAACCGAGCACGGTGATGAACGCGGCCTTGTGATCGCGGAACAGTGCGCTGATGCTGCCGGCGTCTTTGTGCGCGCGGGTTTCTTCGTTGGTGGTTTCTTTCAGCGAGCGCCGCAGGAACAGCGAAATCAGCGCCGCCACCGCACCGACCACGAACGGAATCCGCCAGCCGTAGGCACGCAGTTCGTCTTCGTTGAGAAACTGCTGCAACACCACTACCAGCGACACCGCCAGCAGTTGCCCGCCAATCAGCGTCACGTACTGGAACGAGGCGAAAAACCCGCGCTGGCCCTTGAGCGCGACTTCACTCATATAGGTTGCAGTGGTGCCGTATTCGCCGCCGACCGACAGGCCTTGCAGCAAACGCGCGAACAGCAACAGGATCGGCGCCCAGACACCGATGGAGTTGTAGGTCGGCAGGCAAGCGATCAGCAGCGAGCCGAAGCACATCATCAGAATCGAGATGAGCATCGACTTCTTGCGCCCGTGCTTGTCGGCGACCCGACCGAAAATCCAGCCGCCGATCGGGCGCATCAAGAACCCGGCAGCGAACACGCCAGCGGTGTTGACCAGTTGCACCGTCGGGTTGTCGGAAGGGAAAAACGCCGGCGCGAAGTAAATCGCGCAAAAGGCGTAGACGTAGAAGTCAAACCATTCGACGAGGTTGCCGGACGAGGCGCCGACAATGGCAAAGATGCGCTTGCTGCGCTCCTCACCCGTGTAATGGGATGTAGTGGTTGTCATTGTTTTTCACTCGAAAGGGACAGTGAGAGTCTAGACATACTTTGCAACAGTCCCGTTCCAGATCCGGTATCGATTGTTCCCCTGTGGGAGCGAGCCTGCTCGCGAAGAGGGAGTGCCAGACGACATGTGTGCTGGCTGACACACCGCTTTCGCGAGCAGGCTCGCTCCCACAGGGATTGGCGGTGTTGTTCAGTAATCGAAGAACACCGTCTCGGCCTCGGTGCCCTGCAGGATCACATTCCACTGGTAAACGCCCGAGGCATCCGGCTTGGCCAGCAAGGTCTGACGGCGTTCGGCGGGTACGCATTCGAGCAGCGGGTCATCGACGTTGGCCGGTTCGCCTTCGAAGTAGATGCGCGTGAGCAAATGCTTGACCAGGCCACGAGCAAACACCAGCACCACCAGATGCGGCGCTTGGGTCGTGCCTTTCAGACCCGGCACGGTGCCCGGTTTGATCGTGGTGAAGCGGAATCGCCCTTCGCCGTCCACCGGCACCCGGCCGAAGCCTTCGAAGTTTGGGTCCAGCGGCTTGTCCTGATGATCTTCCGGGTGGTCGTATTTGCCCGCGGCGTTGGCCTGCCAGACTTCGAGCATGGCGTCGTTGACGACATCGCCGTTGCCATCCACCACTTGCCCGGTGATCGCCACGCGCTCGCCGAGGGTCTGCTCATTGACAAGGTCTTCGCGGTTCAGCCAGGTCAGGCCGATGTGGTAATACGGCCCGACGGTGTGGGACGTGGTCGCATTGAGCGTCATCTTATTTCTCCATCGGCGTGGCTTCACGCCCGCGCAGCACGATGTCCCAGCGGTAAGCGAGGGCGTAGGACGGAATTGTTTTTTCCAGATCGAAAGCAGCGATCAGGCGTTCCTTGGCCGAGGTGTCCGGCACACAGTTGTAGATCGGGTCATACGCCAGCAGCGGGTCGCCGGGGAAATACATCTGCGTGACCAGGCGGGTGAGAATGCTCGGCCCGAACAGCGAAAAATGGATATGCGCCGGACGCCACGCGTTGTGGTGGTTGCCCCACGGATAGGCGCCGGGCTTGATGGTCTGGAACTGATACCAGCCGTCGGCGTCAGTGACGGTGCGACCGGTGCCGGTGAAGTTCGGGTCCAGCGGCGCGTCGTGCAGGTCGCGCGCATGGTTGTAGCGACCGGCGGCATTGGCCTGCCAGATCTCCACCAGAATCCCTGGCACCGGCAAGCCGTCTTCATCGAGCACACGGCCGTGAATGATGATGCGTTCGCCCAACGGCTCGCCTTCGTGCTGCGCGGTCAGGTCGTGGTCATTTTCAACCAGGCGCTCGGCGCCAATGGTCGGCCCGGTGATTTCCGACAGCGAGTGCGGCAGGTGCACCAATGGCTTGGACGGCGAGCGCAGGTTGGTGGATTGGTAAGTCGGGTGCAGGTAGTCAGGCTGGGTGCCTGCCTGTGGGCGACGGTAACCAGGCTTGTCAGTCATTTCGCTTTCCTCAGTTCTTATAGATGCCGCGACGCGTCAGACGCGTTCGATGGCCAGGGCCAGACCTTGGCCAACACCGACGCACATGGTCGCCAAACCTTTCTTGCCACCGGTCTTTTCCAGATGATGCAGTGCGGTCAATACCAGTCGCGCACCGCTCATGCCCAACGGGTGGCCGAGGGCAATTGCGCCGCCGTTCGGGTTGACCTGCGCCGCGTCGTCCGCCAGCCCCAGTTCGCGCAACACCGCCAGACCCTGGCTGGCAAACGCTTCGTTGAGTTCGATCACGTCGAAATCGCTGACCGCCACACCGAGACGCTCGGTGAGTTTGCGCACCGCTGGCACCGGACCGATCCCCATCACTCGCGGCGCGACGCCGGCGCTGGCCATACCGAGGACTTTTGCGCGGGCGGTCAGGCCGTGCTTTTTTACCGCTTCGGCAGACGCCAGAATCAGCGCAGCGGCGCCGTCGTTGACCCCGGACGCATTGCCGGCGGTGACCGTTTTGTCCGCACCGTTGACCGGTTTCAGCTTGGCCAGCGCTTCAATCGTAGTGTCGGCGCGCGGGTGTTCGTCCTGGCTGACCACGGTTTCGCCCTTCTTGTGGGCGATGCGTACTTCCACAATCTCTTCCGCAAAATAGCCGGCGGCCTGCGCGGCGGCGGTACGTTGCTGACTGCGCAGGGCGAACGCGTCCTGATCTTCGCGCGAGACTTGATGGTCGTCGGCGACGTTGTCGGCGGTCTGCGGCATCGCGTCGACGCCGTATTGCGCCTTCATCAACGGGTTGATGAAACGCCAGCCGATGGTGGTGTCTTCCAGTTTCATGTTGCGCGAGAACGCCGCGTCAGCCTTGCCCATTACAAACGGCGCGCGCGACATCGACTCGACGCCGCCGGCAATCGCCAGCTCCATCTCGCCGCTGGCAATCGCGCGGAATGCCGTGCCGATCGCGTCCATGCCCGAAGCGCACAGACGATTGAGGGTCACGCCCGGCACGCTGTCCGGCAGACCTGCCAACAACAGGGCCATGCGCGCGACGTTGCGGTTGTCTTCGCCGGCCTGGTTGGCGCAGCCGAGGAACACTTCGTCGACCGCGTTCCAGTCGACCGAGGGGTTGCGTTCCATCAGTGCCTTGATCGGTATGGCGGCCAGATCATCGGCGCGCACGGCGGACAAGCCTCCGCCGAAACGGCCGATGGGGGTTCGAATCGCATCGCAGATATACACGTCACGCATCATGCTTCTCCCGGTGCCTGACCGTGAGCAGCGGCGGTGCGCGCTTCGAGATCGCGCAGCGCAGTCAGCTCGACGTCGGTCGGCTCAGCGGTGGTTTCAACATTGTCGGCGAAACGGATCGCCCAACCGGTGGCGGCGACCACTTGCTCGCGGGTCACGCCCGGATGCAGCGCGGTGACCACAAATTCATGGGTGCCCTGCTCCGGCTCCATGATGCACAGGTCGGTGATGATCCCCACCGGCCCGGCGCCCGGCAGCCCCAGACGCTTGCGTGAATCGCCGCCCTCGCCGTGGCCGACCGAGGTGATGAAATCGAGTTTGTCGACAAACGAACGCGCCGACTGTTTAAGAATGATCAGCACGCTTTTCGCCGAACCGGCGATCTCCGGCGCGCCACCGGCGCCCGGCAGACGCACTTTCGGCGAGAAGTAATCGCCGACCACGGTGGTGTTGATGTTGCCGAAACGGTCGACCTGCGCGGCACCGAGAAAACCGACGTCGATGCGCCCGCCCTGCAGCCAGTAGCGGAAAATCTCGCCGGTCGGGACCACGGTGTCGGCGGTTTCCGCCAGTTCGCCGTCACCGATGGACAGCGGCAGCACGCTCGGCTTGGCACCAATCGGGCCGGATTCGTAGATCAGCACCACGTCTGGCGAGGAAGTCAGGCGCGCGAGGTTGGCGGCTTTCGATGGCAGGCCGATGCCGACAAAGCACACCGAGCCGTTTTTCAGGCGACGGGCTGCGGCGACGGTCATCATTTCATTGGTGGTGTAAGTCATTACTTGGCCTCCGAAGCAGCGGCCAATTTGGCCTGGAATTCGCTGAAATCAGCGCAGCCATGGATGTATTCGTTGATCCACGCGGTAAACGTCTCACGGTCGCGAGCGATCGGGTCCCACGCTTGATAGAACCGATTGTCACGCTCGGTGTAACCGTGAGCGTAGGACGGGTGCGCGCCGCCGGGGACGTGGCAGACCGCGCTCAAGGCCCAGGTCGGCAGTACGCAAGCGTTCATCGGTGCGTTGAGGTCGTCGACGATTTCTTCGACGGTGACGATGCAGCGCTTGGCCGCCAGCGCGGCTTCTTTCTGCACGCCAAGAATGCCCCACAGCAGCACGTTGCCCTTGCGGTCGGCTTTCTGCGCGTGGATCACGGTGACATCCGGGCGCACCGACGGCACCGCCGCCAGCACTTCGCCGGTGAACGGGCAGGTCACGGTTTTGATCAGCGGGTTGACCTTCGGCAGGTCGGAGCCGGCGTAGGCGCGCAGCACCGCGAATGGCAGGCCGGAGGCACCGGCGACGTAGGCATTGGCCAGGTCGGCGTGGCTGTGTTCTTCGATTTCCAGCGCATGCGGCCACTGTTTCTCGACCGCATCGCGCAGACGGTGCAGCGAACCGACGCCCGGGTTACCGCCCCAGGAGAAAATCAGCTTGCGTGCGCAACCGGCGCCGATCAGTTGGTCGTAGATCAGGTCGGGGGTCATCCGCACCAGCGTCAGATCTTTCTTGCCCTGACGAATGATTTCATGACCCGCTGCCGTAGGGATCAGGTGCGTGAAGCCTTCGAGCGCGACGGTGTCGCCGTCGTTGACGAATTGCTTCACCGCGTCGTGCAGCGAAAGGATCTCAGCCATGGAGCGGGCTCCCGTTTTTGTAGTGAATCGCCAGTGATAAAAAGGCGCGAGGTTCAGCGCCGAAGTCACTGAAGAGTAAGCCTGGGGAAATGGCCAAACAATCCGATAATCGACTGAGTGTTCGTTTATCGAACAGATTGTTGTTTCCCTATGATCGTTCCCACGCTCCGCGTGGGAATGCAGCCCGGGACGCTCCGCGTCCCTGTAGAGCCGAACGCAGAGCGTCCGTTGAGGCATTCCCACGCGGAGCGTGGGAACGATCATGTGGAGGTACTCAGGTCGCATCCGCATGACTGACCATGCCCTTGATCACCACCGCCGTGGTCGCCAATGCCGCCGGAATCACCAACGCCGTTAATACCTGCTCGAAGTTCCAGCCCAGGCCCAGCAACGTTGCGCCCATCCACGCCCCGAGAATCGCGCCAAAGCGACCGATGCCCAGCATCCACGACACGCCGGTCGCCCGCCCCTGGGTCGGATAAAACCGCGCCGCCAGCGATGGCATCGCCGATTGCGCGCCGTTCACGCACATCCCCGCCACCAGCACCAGGGTCGCCAGTAGAGTGATGTTGCCCAGGCTCTGCCCTACCGCGTAGGCAAACACCCCGGCCAGCAGGTAGAACGTGCCGATGACCTTGTGCGGGTTGAAGCGGTCCATCGCCCAGCCCACCGCCACCGCGCTCAACACCCCGCCGAACTGGAACAACGCGCCGATGAACGCGGCCTGTTCCATGCTCGCGCCGCTGTCACGCATCAGCGTCGGCAGCCAACTGGTCAACAGGTAAACGATGACCAGGCCCATGAAATAGGTCAGCCACAGCAGCAAGGTGCCGGTGCTGTAGGTGCCGGAGAAGATCACCGCGAACACATTGCGCGCCTTGACGGTTTTCTGTTCCGGCACGCTGAAGCTCGAGGCTTGGGCCACGGTCACCGGGTCGATCGGCGCCAACGTCTTGCGCACTTTGTCGGTGCCACGATTGCGCACTACCAGGTAACGCGCCGATTCCGGCAGCCAGAACAGCAGAACCACGGCGAGAATCAGCGGCAACACCCCGCCGATCAGCAGCAGGCTGTGCCAGCCGAACGCCGGAATCAGCTTGGCGGAAATGAACCCGCCACCGGCCATGCCCAGGTTGAAGCCACAGAACATGCTGGTCACCAGCAGGGATTTCTTGCGCTCCGGGGTGTATTCCGAAAGCAAGGTGGTGGCGTTCGGCATCCCCGCGCCCAGGCCGAGACCGGTCAAGAAACGCAGCACCAGCAGTTGCTCGACATTGGTGCTGTAAGCCGAGGCCAGGCTGAAAGCGCCGAACAGCAGCACGGCGCCGACCAGCACCACTTTGCGGCCGAAGCGGTCAGCCAGCGGGCCGGAACCCAGGGCACCGAAGACCATGCCGATCAGCGCGGCGCTCATTACCGGGCCGAGGCTGGCGCGGTCGATGCCCCAATCCTGCGACAGCGCCGGGGCGATGAAGCCCATGGCGGCGGTGTCGAGGCCGTCGAGAAAGACAATCAGGAAACACAGGATCACCACTCGCCATTGATAGCGCGAGATCGGTTGGGCATTGATGAAGGTCTGCACGTCGAGGCAGTTACCCACAGCGGACTGAGGCTGGTTCATTATTTTTATTCCACGCAAAAAACGCAGTCGAACGATGGCCGGCCAACGCGCAGCACGGTCATGAGAATAGAGGGTTTGAATCAGGCGTCGCGTTGCATCCGGCAACAGAATCGGCAAGGCGGACAGTCGGAGAACATGCGCATGGTGAGGTGCCTCTTGTCATTATTATCGGAGTCGGCAGTCCGGGCTGACTCTGCTGGTCAACGCCGGATGACGCTGCCGCGACATTAATGATCCGAGGGTTTTAGCGTCAATTCGATAAACGCAACACTGTGCGTTTATCGAACAGCTTCATCAGGCAAACAACTGCGCACTGAGGTCGCGACTGGCGCTGAGCAGGCCCGGCAGGAAGCGCTGCTCCAGTTCGCTGCGACTGACTCGCCCGGCGTGGGTGCTGACGTTGAGTGCTGCGACCACCTGGCCGGACGCGTCATACACCGGCACGGCAATCGAGCGCAGGCCCTGCTCCAGTTCCTGATCGACAATGCACCAGCCCTGCTGCCGCACCTCTTGCAGGCAGGCGAGCAAGGCATCAGGGGTATGGATCGTGCGACTGGTCTTGGCCACCAGTTCAGCGTGATCGAGGTATTCGCCCAGCGACGTATCGTCGAGTGCCGCCAACAGAATGCGCCCCATCGAGGTGCAATACGCCGGCAGCCGCCCGCCGACCGACAGGTCCACCGAAATCAGCCGCTGGGTCGTTGCCGAGCGGGCGATGTACAGAATGTCGTCGCCCTCGAGCGTGGCCATGTTGCAGGCTTCGTGCAGTTGTTCGCTCATGCGGTCGAGGTACGGCTGCGCAGAAACGGCCAGCGGCGTCGACGACAAGTAGGCATGGCCAAGGGTCAACACTTTCGGCAGCAATGAATAGGTGCGACCGTCGGTGGTGGCGTAGCCGAGCTTGATCAGCGTGTGCAGGCAACGGCGCACCGCCGCGCGAGGGATTTCGGTGCGGTGGCTGATCTGGGCGATGGTCAGATGGCGCTTGCGCTCTTGAAACGCTTGCACCACGGCCAGACCGCGGGCCAAAGAGGTCATGAAATCCGGATCGCCGGTCAGGGCCTGGATGCGCTTGGCCGGCGAAGCGACGATCGGCGGCGCCACGGAAGTGAAGGAATTGCGCATTTGATCGTTCATTTAAGGTCCTTGGTCCGGCTCGGATCAGTGGCTATACAAACGGCTCACAGGCGAATGTACAAGCGCTGGCAACGCAACATTGGGCGATTATCGAACCGCCGACCGATAATCGCAATCCGTCATCACACCCGGTCAGCCTGACCCGTTCAACGGCCCGCCTTATTCACCATGTCGAATTTAGTTGTTCATTTAATGGCGCCAAAAACTGAGCACCCGGCAAATAGTCCGCAGCGCGCAGTGCAACTAATAAACTTGCGCGCAACAAAACAATCACACATTCAGAACCGTTTTTAACTTGGCAAAGATAGTCATTCCGCAATCGATAGCTATAATGCACCTCAGTGGCGCCGCGTTTTCATTGACCGCGATCGCCACCCGCTGAGGTGATGTTCATCATCGACAGCCCGGCCAGCGCCAGACGCCATTACTCATGCAACGCCTGCGTTCGCCAAACAGGAAACTGATGCTGCGTCAGTTTTATCGGGTGCCGTAGCCGCCTGACAGACGAAAGTCCCGTTCGCTCACCGATTCAACTAATGCCTGTTCAGGCATTGAAATGGCGGGGGCGCTCGAGCGATTCGTTGCAGTGCGTTTCACCGGATATTCAACTCAACTCATACAGGTATCACTGTGACGAAAGACGAACTGCGCGCGGAACTTGAGCGCCAGGAACAACGTTACAAGGAAGTTTACGGCGGGGAAGTCACCACCTACGCCGCCCAGCCCGAACCGGAACGTAAAGCCTGGCGCAAGCGCCCGACCGTTCAGGATCAGGTGTTCAAGCAGGAAATCGAGAAAATCGAAAAGGAACTCAAAGCCGAAGAGCCTTGAACACAGGCGGCGGTTATTGAAGGTTTGTGTCCGCACCGCTGACAAACACGGTGAAACGACGATGCCTCGCGCGCCCGCTACCCGCGGGCAGCGGCAATCCTCGCGTCTGACAGGCTGATGACAGACGTCCTACAGGTTTCACAGATATTTCAGACAAGCGTTTGAGCGATCGCCCAGCCAATTAAAACGCCGGCAAATCATAAGATTTCCATTAAGAATCAATGAGTTGAAAAACCCTGCGCACCGCTGGGTTTTAACGCGCTGCAACAAATTAACGTGAAGAAGAGTGTGACCAGTGAGCAGACAGGGCATCGATTTCCTGTCTTTTCTGGCATAATCGCGCCCCCTTACGACCGGGTCAGAAAACCTTCATGATCGATTTATTCAGCGGACTGGATGCTTGGGTGCTTGTGAGCCTCTTGCTCGCCCTGACGTTTGTCCTCGCCTTCGAGTTCATCAATGGATTTCATGACACCGCTAACGCGGTAGCCACTGTTATCTACACCAAAGCCATGCCGCCGCATCTGGCAGTGTTCTTTTCCGGCGTGTTCAATTTCCTCGGCGTGCTGCTGGGCGGTGTTGGCGTGGCGTATGCCATCGTCCACTTGCTGCCGGTGGAACTGCTGATCAATGTGAACACCGGCCATGGCCTGGCAATGGTCTTCTCGTTGCTCGCTGCGGCCATCGCCTGGAACCTGGGCACCTGGTACTTCGGTATCCCGGCTTCCAGTTCGCACACGCTGATCGGCTCGATCCTCGGTGTCGGCCTGGCCAACGCGCTGATCAACGACATCCCGCTGGCTGACGGCGTGAACTGGCAGAAAGCGATCGACATCGGCGCCTCGCTGGTGTTCTCGCCAATGGCCGGCTTCCTGATCGCCGCGCTGGTGCTGATCGGCCTGAAGTGGTGGCGCCCGCTGTCGAAGATGCACAAGACGCCGGAGCAACGCCGCAAGATCGACGATAAGAAACACCCGCCGTTCTGGAACCGTCTGGTGCTGGTGATCTCGGCCATGGCCGTGAGCTTCGTGCACGGTTCCAACGATGGCCAGAAAGGCATCGGCCTGATCATGCTGGTCCTGATCGGTATCGTGCCTGCGCAGTTCGTGCTCGACCTGAACAGCACCACCTACCAGATCGAACGCACCCGCGACGCGACCCTGCACCTGAGCCAGTTCTACCAGCGCAACGCCGATTCGCTGGGTGAATTCCTGGCCCTGGGCAAAAGCGTGGAAGGCGATCTGCCGGAGAAATTCCGCTGCAACCCGCAGCAGACCGAACCGACCATTTCCGCCCTGCTGCACACCCTTAAAGGTGTAGCGGACTACCACTCGCTGCCGTCGGAAAGCCGCATCGAAGTCCGTCGCTACCTGCTGTGCCTCGACGACACGGCGAAGAAAGTCGGCAAGTTGCCAGGCCTCGAAGCCCGTGAAAAGGCTGATCTGGACAAGCTGCGCAAAGACCTGACCACCACCACCGAATACGCCCCGTTCTGGGTGATTCTGGCGGTCGCCCTGGCGTTGGGCCTGGGCACCATGGTGGGCTGGAAGCGCGTGGTGCTGACCATTGGCGAGAAGATCGGCAAGCAGGGCATGACCTATTCTCAGGGCATGTCGGCGCAGATCACCACGGCCAGTCTGATCGGCATGGCCAACATCTTCAGCCTGCCGGTGTCGACCACGCATGTGCTGTCTTCGGGTGTGGCCGGGACCATGGTTGCCAACAAGAGCGGCTTGCAGGGCGGCACGGTCAAGACCATTTTGCTGGCCTGGGTGCTGACCCTGCCGGCGACGGTGGCGCTGTCGGCCGGGTTGTTCTGGTTGGCTTCCAAGGCGTTGGGTAGCTGATCTTCAGCTGCTTGTGAAGGAGGCGCGATTCTTTGGAATCGCGCCTTTTTTTTGGAGTTGGGTTGGGATTGGGGGCATATCCGTTGCTGCGGGGGCTGCTGCTGGCGGTTTCGCTCTTACGGCGAGTCCCTTTTTCAAACGCCGGAGTGCCGGCCCAGCAAAAAGGAAGCCAAAGGCTTTGCCCCGGCGTTCGGCCCCTCGCTGGGGCTCGGGGTTCCTTCGTTACGGAATCGCTCCGGGCGCAGCGGCTACGGTTTGCTTCGCTGCACCTACTTCCGCTGTGTACGACTTCGTCGTACGGTCGCTACGCTCCCACACCCGGATCGATCCCTTCACTCAGCCTTCCGAAGGGGCAAAAGATCAAAAACCAAATCAAAAGCCAGAGCAAAATCAAGCCAGAGCAAAATCAAAAGCCCCTCACCCTAGCCCTCTCCCGGAGGGAGAGGGGACTGACCGAGGTGAATTGAAGAGGTACACCGACATGCAGTACCGAGTCGAATGCAAGTTCTGAACGGCCCGCGAATCGGCCCCTTCTCCCTCGGGAGTGTATGTACCGGACACATGGTGGACAGGTGTTCGGAGACATGGTGGACACTTTTTAATAGGCACATTGCTCATCATCAAGGAGATGACCTGTGTCCTGGCAAGAGGCATCCACCATGCAACTTCGTACAGAGTTTGTGCATTTGGCTCGGCAAGAAGGAGCGAATGTTCGGCAGCTTTGCCGTCGATTCAATATCAGCCCAAGTACTGCCTACAAATGGCTCAACAGGTTTGAAATATCAGGTGTAGAGGGGTTGCACGATCAGTCCCGTCGACCGAAAACATCACCGAAACGTTGTGCTGATGAGGTTGAGCAGCAGATTCTGACCATGAGTCAGCAATACGACGCCTGGGGTGCCCGCAAGCTCAAGCGCGTGCTGGAAGATGAAGGCGCTGTGATGCCCTCTGTCAGCACTGTGCATGCGGTTTTGCAGCGTCATTCGCGTGTTGATCCAAAGGCTACCGAGATCAAACCATTTATCCGCTTTGAGCACGAAGCGCCTAACGATCTATGGCAGATCGACTTCAAGGGACATTTCAGTCTGAGTCACGGACGCTGCCATCCATTCACAATACTGGACGACCACTCACGCTTTTCGCTGTGCATTGCCGCATGTGCCAATGAGCAGCGCCAAACTGTACAAGACCATCTAATCCGGACGTTTCGACGCTACGGTCTGCCGTTGCGCATGACGATGGACAACGGCTCGCCATGGGGCGATCAGACTGGCGTTTATACTGCGCTGGAAGTCTGGCTGATGAGCCAAGGCATTAAGGTCGGTCACTCCCGGCCTTATCATCCGCAGACTCAGGGAAAACTGGAGCGCTTCCACCGCAGCCTGAAAAATGAAGTCCTGCAAGGCCGGTTTTTCACCGATCTCGACGACGCACAACGGGCGTTTGATACCTGGCGCGACATCTACAACCAGAAACGCCCTCATCAGGCGCTGGGCATGGCGGTGCCGGCGGCTCGTTACAGTGGCAGCCCACGGGAATATCAGGAGCGACCGGCGGAACCGGAGTACAACGACGCAGATGTGGTCAGGAAGGTACAGGTGGGAGGCGAAATCTTCTGGAGGAATCGGGAATACAAGATCGGAAAGGCTTTTTATGGCAGGTGCATAGCGATCAGGGAGACGACGGAGGACGGCATCCACGATGTCTACTGGAGTAGACATCGTATCGCCCGAATCGACTTGAACTTGCAGATCGTGACGGCAGGTAAGAAGATCTAAAACCGTCCACCATGTCTCCGAACATGTGTCCACCATGTCTCCGGTACATACAGGGAGAGGGCTGGGGTGAGGGGCGAATCCACCGCAAATCACAAGCCATGCGTCGCTTCTAACCACTCAACAATGAGCGCCAGCTCGAGTGCTCTTTCTTGATCTTGCCTAACCAGCGACATCGGAAGGCTGAGCGGAGGGATTGATCCGGGCGTGGGAGCGCAGCGACCGTACGACGAAGTCGTACACAGCGGACGTAGGTGCAGCGAAGCAAACCGTAGCCGCTGCGCCCGGATCGATCCCGGAGCGAAGGGACCCGAGCCTGCGAGGGCCGTACGTAGGAGCAAAGCCTTTTGGTTCCTTTTTGGCGTCTGAAAAAGGGACTCGCCGTAAGGGCGAAACCGCCAGCCGCAACACCCGAAACAACGGATATTCACCCAAAACCCCAAGAGCCTGGTCGGCCCAAAGGCCGCCACGGCCCAAAAAAAAAGGGGCAACCGAAGTCGCCCCAAAATGCCTTGCGTGCCCATCAACCCAGAAGAACTTACTTGCGCCGCTTATGCGCATCCTTCCAGATAAAAAACCCAAACCCTGCAAAAAACAGCACCATCAGCCCCACCGTCAGGACCCCGGCAAACACCACGTTATCGAAAAACATGACTGGCCTCCTGGCCCCTGCTTTGCTGCGATGAGTGCAAATTAGCAGACACACAGGCACGCACATTGACCAGGATCAATGTCCGCAACAAAGGAAAGAAAGACGTGAAATTAAATGACCTGCATCAAGGAATGCAGAGGGAGATCAGCGCTTTTTCGGCTTGTTCTTCGACTTTTTCTTGGCTTTTCCCAACGGCATCGCCTGCTCGAACGCCTGGCGGACTTCGTTCAGGCGCTTCTCGTTGAGGTCATGCACACGCTTGGCGCGCTCGCTGCTGAGGTCGATCAGTTTGTCGTCTTGGCTCATGGCATCAGTACATCGCAGAGAAGGATCACAACTGCCACATCACCGGCAGGACTGCGCCAATCATGCCGCTTGACGCGAGCGCTGACCAGCCACACCGGCACCGCAATCAAATCTCGATATCGACCCACAACCCCTGACGCGGCTGATCTTCCATCAGCGGCACCACCGGCACGGTGTTGTCGGCATTGAGCTCGGTACCGGGGACGGCCAGATGTTCTTCCGGGTCTTCATCAGCCTCACGACGCCGACGTTCGCGCTCCTGCTGCCGGCGCTGTTCCTCGCGCAGCAACAGACCATCCTCTTCGGGATTGCGTTTTTGCAGATCGATCGTGCTTTCGTTGGAGCTTTCCTGCACCGGCACCACCGGAGGGATGTCCGGCCGCGGGCGGATCGGATCCTGCTGGGAAGTGATCGGCACGGCGCTCAAGGGGAGCATCGGTGGCAACATATATAGGTCTCCTGTGTGCAGGCTATCGGCTGCGCTACAGGCGCCTTGAGCCGCCCGTCGCAAACTTGTGACCCGGTTGGCACCCACAGGTGCCCTGCCGCTGGAAAAAACCGACGCCTGACGCTCCGGTACCCGCTTGCAGCTTGCAGCTAAAAGCTCGCCACTGCTCCTATTCCTTTGGCCCTGAAGCCGTCATTCCGTTAAGATAGCCCGCTTTTTCAAGGTGGGAGTCAGGCAGCATGGCGCAGCAGTATCAACCGGGGCAACGCTGGATCAGTGACAGCGAAGCAGAGCTTGGTTTAGGCACCGTTCTGGCACAGGACGGCCGCTTGTTGACCGTGCTTTACCCGGCCACTGGCGAAACCCGCCAGTACGCGCTACGGAATGCGCCCCTGACCCGCGTGCGGTTTTCGCCGGGTGACAGCATCACCCACTTCGAAGGCTGGAAGATGACCGTGCAGCAGGTCGACGATGTCGACGGGCTGATGGTCTATCACGGTCTCAACGGGCAGAACGAAGCCGTCACCCTGCCGGAAACCCAGCTGTCGAACTTCATTCAGTTCCGTCTGGCCAGCGACCGCCTGTTCGCCGGCCAGATCGATCCGCTGCCGTGGTTCTCCCTGCGCTACAACACCCTGGAACACACCAGCCGCCAGTTGCAGTCCTCGCTGTGGGGCCTGGGTGGCGTTCGCGCACAACCGATCGCGCACCAGTTGCACATCGCCCGTGAAGTTGCCGACCGCATCGCGCCGCGCGTACTGCTGGCGGACGAAGTGGGGCTGGGTAAAACCATCGAAGCCGGTCTGGTGATCCACCGCCAATTGCTGTCAGGCCGCGCCAACCGCGTGCTGATCCTCGTTCCGGAAAACCTCCAGCACCAGTGGCTGGTGGAAATGCGCCGCCGTTTCAACCTGCAGGTCGCGCTGTTCGACGAAGAACGCTTCATCGAAAGCGATGCCACCAACCCGTTCGAAGACACGCAACTGGCGCTGGTCGCGCTGGAATGGCTGGTCGACGACGAAAAGGCGCAGGACGCACTGTTCGCTGCCGGTTGGGATCTGCTGGTGGTCGACGAAGCGCACCACCTGGTCTGGCACGAAGAAAAGGCCAGCCCGGAATACTCGCTGGTCGAGCAACTCGCCGAAGTCATTCCCGGCGTGCTGCTGCTCACCGCTACCCCCGAACAACTTGGCCAGGACAGCCACTTCGCGCGTCTGCGCCTGCTCGACCCGAACCGTTTCCATGACCTGGCGGCATTCCGCGCCGAGAGCGACAACTATCGCCCGGTCGCCGAAGCGGTTCAGGAACTGCTCGACAAGGGCCGCCTCTCGCCCGCTGCGCACAAGACCATTCACGGTTTCCTCGGCAACGAAGGCGAAGCCTTGCTGACCGCGGTCAACGATGGCGACACCGAAGCCAGCGCGCGTCTGGTGCGTGAACTGCTCGATCGCCACGGCACTGGCCGCGTGCTGTTCCGTAACACCCGTGCCGCCGTGCAGGGTTTCCCGGAGCGCAAGCTGCACCCGTACCCGCTGCCCTGCCCGGACGAATACCTCGAACTGCCGTTGGGCGAACACGCCGAGCTGTACCCGGAAGTCAGCTTCCAGTCCCAGCCGGAGGCCAGCGAAGAAGAACGCTGGTGGAAATTCGATCCGCGCGTCGAATGGCTGATCGATCAGCTGAAAATGCTCAAGCGCACCAAAGTCCTGGTGATTTGCGCCCACGCCGAAACCGCGATGGATCTGGAAGACGCCCTGCGCGTGCGCTCCGGCATCCCGGCCACGGTGTTCCACGAAGGCATGAACATCCTTGAGCGTGACCGCGCCGCCGCCTACTTCGCCGATGAAGAGTTCGGCGCGCAGGTGCTGATCTGCTCGGAAATCGGCAGCGAAGGTCGCAACTTCCAGTTCGCTCACCATCTGGTGCTGTTCGATCTGCCGTCGCACCCGGACCTGCTCGAGCAGCGTATCGGTCGTCTCGACCGAATCGGCCAGAAGCACATCATCGAACTGCACGTGCCGTACCTGGAAACCAGCCCGCAAGAGCGTCTGTTCCAGTGGTACCACGAAGCGCTGAACGCGTTCCTCAACACTTGCCCGACCGGCAACGCCTTGCAGCATCAGTTCGGCCCGCGCCTGCTGCCGCTGCTCGAAGAAGCCGACGACGGCGAGTGGCAAGCGCTGATCGACGAAGCACGCGCCGAGCGTGAGCGTCTGGAAGCTGAGTTGCATACTGGTCGCGACCGTTTGCTGGAGCTCAACTCCGGTGGCGCTGGCGAAGGTGAAGCGCTGGTCGAAGCGATTCTTGAGCAGGACGACCAGTTCGCCCTGCCGATCTACATGGAAACCCTGTTCGACGCGTTCGGCATCGACAGCGAAGACCATTCGGAAAACGCGCTGATCCTCAAGCCGAGCGAGAAGATGCTCGACGCCAGCTTCCCGCTGGGCGACGACGAAGGTGTGACCATCACCTACGACCGTAACCAGGCGCTGTCGCGCGAAGACATGCAGTTCATCACCTGGGAGCACCCGATGGTGCAGGGCGGCATGGACCTGGTGCTGTCCGGTTCGATGGGCAACACCGCCGTCGCGCTGATCAAGAACAAGGCGTTGAAGCCGGGCACCGTGTTGCTGGAACTGCTGTATGTCAGCGAAGTGGTCGCCCCGCGTTCGCTGCAGCTGGGCCGCTACCTGCCGCCGGCGGCGCTGCGCTGCCTGCTCGATGCCAACGGCAACGACCTGTCGCCACGGGTATCCTTCGAAACCCTCAACGATCAGCTGGAAAGCGTGCCGCGCGCCAGCGCCAACAAGTTCATCCAGGCCCAGCGCGATCAGCTGACGCCGCGGATCAACGCCGGCGAAGACAAGATCGCCCCGCGTCATGCCGAGCGCGTGGCCGAGGCGCGTCGTCGTCTGGCCGCCGACACCGACGAAGAACTGGCGCGCCTGACCGCGTTGCAAGCGGTCAACCCGACCGTGCGTGACAGCGAACTGGAAGCGTTGCGCACTCAGCGTGAGCAGGGTCTGGCGATGCTGGATAAAGCGGCGTTGCGTCTGGAAGCGATTCGGGTGCTGGTGGCGGGCTAACCGCCCCGCTCCACCGCTGAAAACAAAAAGGCCCGCAGCGATGCGGGCCGATCGTTCCCACGCTCTGCGTGGGAATGCCTCAAGGGACGCTCCGCGTCCCAGCTTCGGTAGGGACGCGGAGCGTCCGGGCTGCATTCCCACGCGGAGCGTGGGAACGATCATGTGGGAGTGAGCCTGCTCGGGAAAACGGTCAGGCAGTCGCCGCAGAAATTTCAGGCTCAACCACCGCCACCAACCCCTCCTTCATCCGCTGCGCATCCCGCACAAAACACCGCGAAGCCAGAAACAGAAACACCATGGTCAGAAACAGCGCCACCGGAATCAGGTACATCGCGTCATGCAGGCCGACCGCCTTGAACGCTTCGGTCATCTGCTCCGCCCCCGCCGACAGCATCGCTGTGTGCGCGAAATGGTCCGACAGGCCACCGACCACCACCGGCCCCAAACCACCGCCGAGCAGATACAGCCCGGCAAAGAACAACGCCATCGCCGTCGCACGCAGGCGCGGTTCCACTACATCCTGAATCGCCGTGTAGACGCAGGTGTAGAAGTTATAGGCGAACAGCCAACCAACACTGAACACCGCGACGAACACGCCGATCTCGATTCGCCCGGCATGCAGCGCCCACGCCGTACACAGGGTCGAGATGATCAGACTAAACCCGGCAAACAGCAGCCGCCCGCTGGCCACACGCTGGTGAATCTTGTCGGCGATCCAGCCGCCGAGCGTCAGCCCGACCAGCCCGGTCACGCCGACGATAATCCCCGTAGCTACCGCCGCTTCCTGCAGCGGCATGAGGAAATAGCGTTGCAGCATCGGCACCAGAAACGAGTTGCAGGCATAAGTCGCGAAGTTGAAGCACAGCCCGGCCATGACCAGCCAGAGGAACGTCGGCACCGCCAGCACGCGACGAATCGGCTTGTCGACTTTGTCCTGCGAGACCTGCACGGTTTCCGCCGCGCCGCGCTTCGGTTCCTTGATGAAGAACATGAACACCGCCAGGATCAGCCCCGGCACTGCGGCAATAAAGAATGGCGCGCGCCAGCTGTCGAAGGCCTCGACCATCGCGCCGATGGTGAAGAATGCCAGCAGCAGCCCCAGCGGCAAGCCGAGCATGAAAATCCCCATGGCGCGCGCCCGACGGTGCGCCGGAAACAGATCGCCGATCAGCGAGTTCGCCGCCGGTGCATAACTGGCTTCGCCGATGCCGATGCCCATGCGCACGATCAGGAAGCTCCAGAAACTGCCGACCATACCGTTGACCGCAGTCAGTGCACTCCAGGTCGCCAGGCCCCAGCCCATCAGTTTGCTGCGTGAACCGGTGTCGGCCATGCGCCCGAGTGGCAGGCCGGCAATGGCGTAAACGATGGTGAACGCAGTGCCGATGATGCCCAGCTGAAAGTCGCTGAGGTGCCATTCCATGCGGATCGGCTCGATGATGATCGCCGGAATGGTGCGGTCGAAGAAATTGAACAGGTTGGCGAGGAACAGCAAAAACAGAATGCGCCAGGCATTCGCCGCTTGGGTCGAGTTCTGCATGGGTCCGTCTCTTTATTGTTATGGGGCTTCACTGCCAGCGCGTTCGAGCCCGGAACCTGCAATCTAGTCAGCCGCGCGAGGGCTGTCTGTGATCATTCGCCAGCCTGATATCGGCCCATCGCACTGTAACGAAACGTAAGCCCTTGATAACGCTGAAATCCCCCGTCATACGGGGCTTTCGCGGCAAAATCCGGGCACAAAAAAATACTTTCGCGCCCCCCTTCCCAAGTCCATGGCAAAGCCTAGAATGGCCGCCGGATCCGTCCGGATCTGCCGATCAATCCCTTTGATACCCTCGCCCATGTCTGAAGTCAGTCCGTGTCTGAATTGCGGTGCCTGCTGTTCCCATTTTCGCGTGTCTTTTTTCTGGGGTGAATGTGCATCCTCCGGCGGTACGGTGCCCGATGAACTGGTCGCGCAAATTACCCCGAGCCGGGTGGCGATGATCGGCACCGACCGCAAACCCGCACGCTGCATGTCGTTGGCGGGCGAGGTCGGCAGCGCCGTGGCCTGTACGATCTATGAGAAACGCTCAAGCACCTGCCGAGAATTCGAAGCGTCGTGGGAGAACGGTGAACACAACCCCGACTGCGACAAGGCCCGCGCCGCGCACGGTTTGCCGCCGCTTGATCCGCACTGGAACGACCTGCCTCTGGAGCGAATCGCCTAACGCTTAGCGCGAATCGCTATGTCGTTAATGCCGAAATCATTAGCACCAATGTGCCACTACCGCTTGCGCGCCAAAATCCGCCTCTATACTCCAGTCATTCGCCTGCGTTGAACGCGCAGAAAGGACGACTTCAGAGACGGGGCACGCTATGGAGTGGCTTGGTTTGCATTTTGTTACCGAGCTGCCGGCGCGCGGGCAGGTCATTCTCGATTGCACTCACAACCCGTTGCTGGTGCTGGCGGCCTATCTGGTCGCCTGCGCGGCGAGTTTCGCCACGCTCGATATGGCCGAGCGTGTGGTGCATGCCGAAGATCTGGCCTCGCGGCGGCTCTGGCGCTGGATCGGCGCGACCTGTCTGGCCGGTGGCATCTGGGCCATGCATTTCATCAGCATGTTGGCTTTTCAGACGCCCATCGATATCGAGTATGACCTCGGCATTACCCTCTTCTCCCTGCTGATCGCCCTGCTCGCCTCCTGGCTCGCCATGCAAACCCTGAGCGAGGTGCAGCCCGGTGCACAGCGCTGCCTGAAAACGGCGTGTGTCATTGGCCTGGGGATCGCCGGCATGCATTACGTCGGCATGGCGGCGATGAAATCGAGCGCTACCACTTACTACCATCCGGGAGTGTTCGCGTTGTCGGTGCTGATCGCCATCGGTGCCAGTTTCGCCGCGCTATGGGTCGCCCGCTATTTGAGCGAAGGCAGCGGCGTGGCCCATCAGTTGCTCAAATACAGCGCTGCGCTGATTCTCGGCGCTGGCATCATCAGCATGCATTTTACCGGCATGGCTGCACTGAACCTGGTCATACCCGAGGGCGGCGTGGCAGCGAGCGGCGGTGCAACCGGGCATCTGCAACTGGGCCTGACCGTGGCGTTGATCATCCTGTTGATACTGGGCAGTGCGATCAGCGCCGCCCTCGCCGACAAGAAGCTGCAAAACAAGGAGCAAGACCTGCGCCGGGTCAACGCCCTCCTCAGCCAACTCGACCAGGCGCGCATGTCGCTGCAGCAAGCGGCCAACTACGACGCGCTGACCAACCTGACCAACCGCCGCGGCTTCAACCAGATGTTCGCGGAAAAAATCAGCCAGAAAACCAGCGAAGGCGGCATGCTGGCGGTGATGTTTCTCGACATCGACCATTTCAAACGGATCAACGACAGCCTCGGCCATGACGCCGGTGATGCGTTGCTCAAAGTCATCGCCAGTCACATCAAAGGCTCGGTGCGCAGCCATGAAGACGTGGTCGCGCGCTTCGGCGGCGACGAGTTCTGCCTGCTGATCAACCTGCATGAACGCGAAGAGGCGCGTCACATGGCGCAGCGCATCATGCTCAAGATGAAAGAGCCGATCGAACTGGCCGGGCGGCGCATGGTGATGACCACCAGCATCGGTATCAGCCTGTTCCCCGACGATGGCAGCACCTGTGAGGAATTGCTCAAGCACGCCGATCTGGCGCTGTATCAATCGAAGAATGCCGGGCGCAATGGCCTGCATTTTTTCAATCCCAGCCTGAAAAGCCGTGCGACCCTGGAGTTGCAACTCGAAGAAGAATTGCGCCAGGCCCTGCGCGAAGAAAACGGTCTGATGCTCTACTACCAGCCGATCTTCGAACTGAAAACCGGTCGCGTCACCAAGCTCGAGGCGCTGATCCGCTGGCAGCACCCGTTGCACGGTTTGCTGACCCCGGATCGTTTCATCGCCATCGCCGAGAGCAACGGCCTGATCGCCGAGCTCGACAACTGGGTGCTGCGGCGCGCCTGTCGTGATCTCGGCGAGCTATCCAGCCATGGCTGCGAGGAGCTGAAAATCGCCTGGAACTGCTCGCCGCTGAATCTGGCCCGCGAAGAGCTGGCCGATGAAATCGAACACGCCCTGCGCAGCGCCGGGGTGGCGCCGGAACGACTGGAACTGGAGGTCACCGAAAATGCGCTGATGGGCAACATCGCCAACACCCTGGTGCTGTTGCGGCAGATCCGCGCGCTGGGCGTGTCGCTGTCGATCGACGACTTCGGCACCGGTTATTCCTCGCTGGCCTACCTCAAGCGGCTACCGCTCAACACCTTGAAAATCGACCGCTCGTTCATCCTCGACATCCCCAAGGCCACGGCGGACATGGAGATCGTCCAGGCGATTATCGTCATGGCGCACACCCTGCATCTGCAAGTGGTCACCGAAGGCGTGGAAAGCCTGGAGCAGTACGAGTTTCTCGAGCGCTCGGGCTGCGATTTCATTCAGGGTTACTTGCTCAGCCGACCGGTGCCGCTCAATGAGCTGCGCCCGGTGCTGGAGGAAATCAACCAGCGCAGAGCGTCGCCGGCGTTCAATCCGTTGTTGCTGGCGCGCGGTACATTTGCACCAGTGTCGCTGGGTCCTGCGCCAGATAGCCCTGCGCCCCATGCAGGCGCATCAGTTGTGCGGCCAATCCGCTGAGCGGCGTCGCCGAACCCTGTTCACGGGAAAACTTCACCGCCGTGTCGAGATCCTTGAGCAGCGTGCGCACGTGCCATTTGATCGGTTCGAAACGACTCTCGGCCATCTGCGGGGCGAGAATCTGCAGCGGTTTCGAATCGGCAAAACCGCCGGCCAGCGCTTCGGCGAGCAGACTGGCGTCGACCCCGGCCTGTTCGGCCAGCGCCACCACCTCGGCAATCACCAGCGCGTTGCAGGCGACAATCATCTGATTGCACGCCTTGGTCACCTGGCCGGCGCCGACGCCGCCCATGTGCGTGACGCGCTGACCAAGACTCAGCAGCACCGGGCGCACCCGCTCAAGATCCGCTGCCGCGCCGCCGACCATGATCGCCAGACTGCCCGCCTCGGCGCCGACCACACCGCCGGACACCGGCGCATCGAGCCAGCCCATGCCGGTTCGCTGCGCCAGTTGCGCGGCCATCTCGCGGGTCGCCGTCGGTTCGAGGCTGGAAAAATCCACCAGCAGTTGCGCGCTTTTCGCGCCCTCGACGATGCCGCCCTCGCCAAACACCACCTCGCGCACCACCGCCGTGTCGGCCAGGCACAGCATCACTATATCGGCGTGTTCGCACAGTTCGGCGGGGCTCGCCACTTGCCGGGCACCGGCCTCGACCAGCGCCGCGCACTTGACCGGGTTGCGATTCCACACGGTCAGCGGGTAGCCCGCCGCCAACAGACGCCGGCACATCGGCAGGCCCATCAGGCCGATTCCGGCAAACCCCAACGAAGGTCGCGTTGACATCATTTTGCCTCTTTTCCATTAAAGATCGCCGAATAATGGCCGATTCAACAACGATCAGGAAAGGATTCCCCCCAGCGACAGTCAGGCCACAGCGCTGACGCTCGGGCTCAATTCGCGCAAAAAAGACGCGAGATCCTATTCCGTGAGGTTCGCTGACATCGGTCATCGGGCCAACCCAGTCCAGGTACATGGCGCACCATGACATCCAAAAACAATCCTGCCACTGCGATTTCCGACCTGACCTCCAGCCCCGCCGCCAACAGCCCGACCAAGCCTGCGCAACCCGCGCGTCCGCTGTCGACCCAGCAATACCTGTACTTCACCGAAACCAATACCGACCGCATCCTCGACAACCTCGACGGCCTGCGCGATCTGGTGTTCCCGCGCCCGCCGCACCTGGAAGGCGATAACGAACAGCACAACGATCAGGAGTTTCCTTCGGTGTGCCTGATCGGCCTCGGTCGCTGCGGCTCCAACATCGCCCTCGACGTCGCGGAGCTGGTGTACAACGCGCGCAAGTTCTACCTCAACGAATTCAACAACGAAGATCGCCCGGCCGGCCGCCGTCTCGCCGACAAAGGCTACAGCCCGGCGCAGTGGATCAAAAACAACCTGCGCATCGGCACCAACAAGTCGACCAAACCGGTGTTTCTGGTCGAACCGCTGGTGATGCTCGGCGACCTCGACAAGGACATCGCCGGACGCATCCGTTTCTCGCGCAAGGGCGAAAAAAGCGGCTTCCTGCGCGACTACAGCAAGATGAAGATCATGGACTTGTCCGAAGTCCACGCCGGTGGCGCCGGTAACGCGCCGATCCTCGGCCAGTATCTGGCGAAGATCATCCTCAACAAGGACACCCAGCGCTTTTCCAGCCCCGACTGGAAAATGATCCACTCGTACCTGATCGACAGCTGCGGCATCAAAGCCAACCAGTCGCGCCTGTACTTTTCGATTTTCAGTGCCGGCGGCGGTACCGGTTCGGGCATGGCCTCGGAATTCGGGCTGGCCCAGCAGCACTCGTACATGAACAAGACGTTCGACACCAAGCCGATGGACGAACACGACGGCAAAAGCGGTCATTCGTTCGTGTTCGAGCCGATCTTCACCAGCGGCATCTGCGTGCTGCCAAACATTTCCGATCACCGCAGCGAAATGTCCGAGGCGCTGCACATCAACGCCGGGCGTCTGCTGTGCAAATACCTTTCTGAGGAATGGGATTTCTCTTACAACTTCGCCAACGAAGACAGCAGCGAAGCCAGCGTCATGGGACGGATTCGCCCGTGGAACGCGATGATGCTGATCTCCAACGACATCATGCGGTACGCCGAAGAAAGCGATGACGGCAACATCCAGAACATTGATGTCAATGCGATGGAAAAGCACGCCAACCAGTACATCTCGCAGCAGATTTTCAACATTCTTACCGCGCAGGCCGTGACCACCGACTACGACCAGAACTACTTCCGCCGCGCCGGCATCGACATCGGCGAGACCATTCGCCTGGACGCCAACGACCTGTTCATGAGCCTGGCCGGCCCGGTGGCGATTGCCTACGCCGAATCGGTGGTGCCGGAAACCCCGCCGCCGAGCAGCGACAAGTTCAAGGTTTTTGAAAAAGAGCCGCAGCGCCTGAACATCGACGATCTGTTCTTCCGCTCGATCGACCTGCCGCATTTCAACAAGGTCACCCAGGCCATTGAAGGCATCAGCCTGCTGCCGATCGAGTCCAAGCGTTATCGCGCGTCGCTGGAGCAGTACAAGAATTCCGGCTACGACGCCGCCGCCCTGCATGACCTGCACTTCTTCAAGAACTGCTCGTCGGTGGTTTCGATCGTCTCGCTGCCCAAGGACTACAAGCTGTCGTACATGGACCTGAACCGGCTGAAGACCCACCTCAACAGCCTGTTCCCCAACACCACGCTCAAACGTTACGCGCTGGTGATCGGCGCTTCGGCGAACCTGTCGCTGACCACCCTGATCGCCAAGAGCCCGTGCCTGTCGGACGATTTCCTGACCCTGATCGTGGCGTTCATCAAGCGTTGCTTCGCCAAGACCCCGTACCGTTTCGACGAGACGCTGGACAATTCGATTCTCGATTTCATCATTCAGGAAGAGTTTGACGAAGACCGCATCGACGACTTGCTCAACGAATTCGAAAACCCGGCGAAGATCCTCGACACCAACTGGTACGCGATCAAACCGATGTACGAGAAAAAGTACCGGGAATTGATCAACGACAAAGACAAGTTCGTCTCGATCAACGACATTCGCCTGTCGCGCGATTGTGTGAAGAAGTCGATCAAGTACCTGCGCGAGATCTACCGTCACCGGATCGGCAAGACCAAGGTGATTTCCCTGAATAACCATACCGGGAAGACTTACTCGGTCTGATCAGAAACCGAGTCGCCTCTATCGCTGGCAAGCCAGCTCCCACAGATTTTGTGGTGCTCACAATATTTGTGCTCACCCGGACACTGTGGGAGCTGGCTTGCCAGCGATGGGGCCTTCAAATTCACTAAAGATTTCAGCCTTTCCAACATCCAGAAACAATTAAGCGACCCTCAGGCCGCTCGATCAACTGTTCCCGTTACGTTTACGTCACCGTGAAGTGAGACTCGTCTGTGGCGTTTCTCTACGGCAACGTGCCATCACGCTACTCCGCTACACACTTTTCGCCGGTGACCAGTCGCACCATCAAGGTGCGTCGCTTGCAGGGGTCGCCCTTTCCTGGATCAGAATCCACGGTGAAACGACGACTGCCCACAGCTGTGGATCGCGCTCGAAAATATCCAGCGCCCGCGTTTCAGACAGCTTGGCGACCTTGTCGTCGGCCAGCCAGGCCGCGACTTTCTCGCCTTCGTCAGACGCCACGGCCTCGGCAGCGGCGATCAAATCCAGCTCAGGGGCGACCCACAATAGAGCACCCTTGGCGAAGAACGGCTCCAACTCTTTCCAGGTGATAGATGCGGTTTCCCCAAGCAGCTTGGCATAGAGGGTGCTAGGTTCTTGATTCATGGGCTCTGTCCGGAAAAGAAATCGACGCGAATCATAACGTTGGTGGTCCGCCAGAAAAACCCGGTTGCAAATGGCTGCACCGAACGAAAAGAGCAGGAACGCCAGGGAATGCTGCTGTTTGAGCTATATGCCTACAAACGCCCCGCCGCAATTCTGTCTTTTTCATTCAAAAAAGCGACACCTCCAGGTTTTGCCCCTTGGCGCCCGCTTCCCAGTTGAACAAGCGGCGCTCTACACTGTACCGGTACAGTTGCCGGGGCATTTCCGGAGGATGTCGCAAAGATATCTGACCCGGTTCTGCTGCTACGGCGCCAGAACTCTAAAAAATACAACAGTAAGAGTGGAGCACTATGACTAAGGCTACTAAGCAGATTTCCAAACTGTTTGCCGCTATGGTTCTGGCCGGGGTTGCCAGCCATTCGTTCGCAGCTGACACCATCAAAATCGGTATCGCCGGCCCTAAAACCGGTCCAGTAGCCCAATACGGCGACATGCAGTTCAGTGGCGCGAAAATGGCCATCGAGCAAATCAACGCCAAGGGCGGCGTCGACGGCAAGAAACTCGAAGCCGTTGAATACGACGATGCCTGCGATCCGAAACAAGCGGTAGCGGTAGCGAACAAGGTCGTCAACGACGGCGTCAAGTTCGTGGTCGGTCACCTGTGCTCCAGCTCTACTCAGCCAGCTTCGGACATCTACGAAGACGAAGGCGTGATCATGATCACCCCGGCTGCCACCAGCCCGGAAATCACCGCCCGTGGCTACAAAATGATCTTCCGTACCATCGGTCTGGACAGCGCCCAGGGCCCTGCGGCCGGTAACTACATCGCCGATTACGTGAAACCGAAAGTGGTTGGCGTGCTGCACGACAAACAGCAGTACGGTGAAGGCATCGCCACTGCGGTGAAATCGACCCTCGAGAAGAAAGGCACCAAGGTTGCCGTGTTCGAAGGCGTCAATGCCGGCGACAAGGACTTCTCGGCGATCATCGCCAAGCTCAAGCAAGCCGGTGTCGACTTCGTCTACTACGGCGGCTACCACCCGGAGCTGGGTCTGATCCTGCGTCAAGCACAGGAAAAGGGCCTGAAAGCCAAGTTCATGGGTCCGGAAGGCGTGGGTAACGACTCGATCACCCAGATTGCCAAGGACGCCTCCGAAGGTCTGTTGGTGACCCTGCCGAAATCCTTCGACCAGGATCCGGCCAACGTTGCCCTGGCTGACGCGTTCAAAGCGAAGAAGGAAGACCCGAGCGGCCCGTTCGTGTTCCCGTCCTACTCCGCGGTTGAAGTGATTGCCGCCGGTATCACCGCTGCCAAGTCCGAAGACGCCACCAAAGTTGCCGAAGCGATCCACAAGGGTTCGTTCAAGACCCCGACCGGTGACCTGAGCTTCGACGCCAAGGGCGACCTGAAAGACTTCAAATTCGTGGTTTACGAGTGGCACAACGGCAAACCTAAAACTGAAGTTTCGCCTCAGTAAGGCGCTGCCTGACTGACTGCCAATAAAGCCCACGGCGTGCCGTGGGCTTTGTTTTACGAATGTATGGGCCGCGCTGGCGTGATCCGCCAGTCTGCCCACCTGAAAATCTCAAAACCGTCATCAGCGGTTCGCTGGCAAAACCCGGATTCGAAGTGGATAGAGATCCACGGGGCCGGGCGGGAAAATGACTCCACCAGTGAAATGCGTATCAGGTTTTTAGGAGCGCTGTAATGCCTGACCTCTATCACTTCTTCCAACAGCTGGTTAACGGCCTCAACGTTGGCAGCATGTATGCCTTGATCGCCATCGGCTACACGATGGTCTACGGCATCATTGGAATGATCAACTTCGCCCACGGCGAGGTGTACATGATCGGTTCCTACGTGGCGTTCATCGCCATCGCCGGGCTGACCATGATGGGACTCGACAGTGTCCCGCTGCTGATGACTGCGGCGTTCATCGCCAGTATCGTCGTCACCAGTTCCTACGGTTACAGCATCGAACGCATTGCCTACCGCCCCCTGCGCGGCAGCAACCGTCTGATCCCGCTGATCTCCGCCATCGGTATGTCGATCTTCCTGCAGAACACCGTTCTGCTGGCGCAAGACTCCAAGGACAAAGCAATCCCCAACCTGATCCCGGGCAACTTCGCCTTCGGTCCGGGTGGCGCACAAGAAGTGCTGATTTCCTACATGCAGATCGTGGTCTTCGTCGTCACGCTGATCGCCATGCTCGGCCTGACCCTGTTCATCTCCCGTTCTCGTCTGGGCCGCGCCTGCCGCGCCTGTGCCGAGGACATCAAGATGGCCAACCTGCTCGGCATCAACACCAACAACATCATCGCCCTCACCTTCGTCATCGGTGCTGCGCTGGCAGCCGTTGCGGCTGTTCTGTTGAGCATGCAATACGGCGTGATCAACCCGAACGCCGGTTTCCTCGTCGGCCTCAAGGCTTTCACCGCTGCGGTACTGGGCGGCATCGGCAGCATTCCCGGCGCGATGCTCGGCGGGTTGGTGCTCGGTGTAGCAGAAGCGTTCGGTGCCGATATCTTCGGCGACCAGTACAAGGACGTCGTGGCGTTCGGCTTGCTGGTTCTGGTGCTGTTGTTCCGTCCGACCGGCATTCTGGGCCGTCCGGAGGTTGAGAAAGTATGACTAGGAATCTTAAACAGGCGCTGTTCAGCGCTTTGCTGGTGTGGGCCGTGGCCTACCCGGTACTCGGTCTGAAACTGACCATCGTCGGCATCAATCTGGAAGTGCACAACACCAGCCCTGCAGTGCTCGCGACCATCGCGATCTGCTCGGTGCTGATGTTCCTGCGCGTGCTGTTCAATCAGCAGATCAGCAAAGCCTGGCGTTCCTCGCCTGGTATGCCGCTGATCCCGGCCAAGGCCAGCAACTTCCTGACCCTGCCGACCACTCAGCGTTACTTCATCATTGCGCTGATCATCGTTGCCCTGGTGTGGCCGTTCTTCGGTTCACGCGGCGCGGTGGACATCGCCACGCTGATCCTGATCTACGTGATGCTCGGCCTGGGCTTGAACATCGTCGTCGGTCTGGCCGGTCTGCTCGACCTCGGTTACGTCGGTTTCTATGCCGTCGGCGCCTACAGCTACGCGCTGCTGTCGCACTACTACGGCTTGAGCTTCTGGATCTGCCTGCCGATTGCCGGCCTGATGGCGGCGACGTTCGGCTTCCTGCTGGGCTTCCCGGTGTTGCGCCTGCGCGGTGACTATCTGGCAATTGTGACCTTGGGTTTCGGTGAGATCATCCGTCTGTTCCTGCGCAACCTGACCGATATCACCGGCGGCCCGAACGGCATCAGCAACATCGAAAAACCGACGTTCTTCGGTCTGACCTTCGAGCGTAAAGCGGCTGAAGGCCTGCAGACGTTTCACGAGTATTTCGGCCTGCAATACAACTCGATCAACAAGGTGATTTTCCTTTACCTCGTTGCGCTGTTGCTGGCACTGGCTGCGCTGTTCGTGATCAACCGTTTGCTGCGCATGCCGATCGGTCGTGCGTGGGAAGCGCTGCGTGAAGACGAAATTGCCTGCCGTGCGCTGGGTCTGAACCCGACCGTGATCAAGCTTTCCGCGTTCACCCTCGGTGCCGCGTTTGCCGGTTTTGCCGGCAGCTTCTTCGCTGCGCGTCAGGGCCTGGTCACGCCGGAGTCGTTCACCTTCATCGAGTCGGCGATCATTCTCGCCATCGTCGTGCTGGGTGGCATGGGCTCGCAGCTGGGCGTGATCCTGGCGGCGATCGTGATGATCCTGTTGCCGGAAATGATGCGTGAGTTCAGCGAGTACCGCATGTTGATGTTCGGTGCCCTGATGGTGTTGATGATGATCTGGCGTCCACAAGGTCTGCTGCCGATGCAACGCCCACACATGGAGTTGCGCAAATGAGCCGCGAGATCCTTAAAGTCGAAAACCTGAGCATGCGCTTCGGCGGTTTGCTCGCGGTCAACGGTGTGGCCTTGACCGTCAAAGAGAAACAAGTGGTTGCGCTGATCGGGCCGAACGGCGCGGGCAAGACCACTGTGTTCAACTGCCTGACCGGCTTCTATCAGCCTACCGGCGGCAGCATCCTGCTCGATGGCGAGCCGATCCAGGGCCTGCCCGGCCACAAGATCGCGCTCAAAGGCGTGGTGCGTACGTTCCAGAACGTGCGGCTGTTCAAGGACATGACCGCGGTCGAGAACCTGCTGATCGCCCAGCATCGCCACTTGAACACCAACTTCCTGTCCGGTCTGTTCAAGACCCCGGCGTTCCGCAAAAGCGAGCGCGAGGCGATGGAGTTTGCCGAGTACTGGCTGGAAAAGGTCAACCTCAAAGAGTTCGCCAACCGCACCGCCGGCACCCTCGCCTACGGCCAGCAACGGCGTCTGGAGATCGCCCGCTGCATGATGACCCGCCCGCGGATCCTCATGCTCGACGAACCGGCCGCCGGCCTCAACCCGAAAGAGACCGAAGACCTCAAGGCGCTGATCGGCGTACTGCGTGAAGAGCACAACGTCACCGTGCTGCTGATCGAGCACGACATGAAACTGGTCATGAGCATTTCCGACCACATCGTCGTGATCAACCAGGGTACGCCGTTGGCCGACGGCACGCCGGAACAGATCCGCGACAATCCTGAAGTGATCAAAGCCTACCTGGGGGAAGCGTAAATGCTGCAGTTCGAAAACGTTTCCACCTTCTACGGCAAGATCCAGGCCCTGCACAGCGTCAACGTCGAAGTCCGTCAGGGCGAGATCGTCACGCTGATCGGCGCCAACGGTGCCGGCAAGTCCACGCTGCTGATGACGCTCTGCGGTTCGCCGCAGGCGCACAGCGGCAGCATCCGCTACATGGGTGAGGAACTGGTCGGCCAGGACTCGTCGCAGATCATGCGCAAGAGCATCGCCGTGGTCCCTGAAGGTCGCCGGGTATTCGCTCGTCTGACCGTGGAAGAGAACCTGTCCATGGGCGGTTTCTTCACCGACAAGGGCGACTATCAGGAGCAGATGGACAAGGTCCTCGGCCTGTTCCCGCGCCTGAAAGAACGCTTCAACCAGCGCGGCGGCACCATGTCCGGCGGCGAACAGCAAATGCTCGCCATCGGCCGCGCGCTGATGAGCAAGCCCAAGCTGCTGCTGCTCGACGAGCCGTCGCTGGGCCTGGCACCGATCATCATCCAGCAGATCTTCGACATCATCGAACAACTGCGCAAGGACGGGGTGACGGTGTTCCTGGTCGAGCAGAACGCCAACCAGGCGCTGAAAATCGCCGACCGCGCCTACGTTCTGGAGAACGGTCGCGTGGTCATGCAAGGCACCGGTGAAGCGCTGCTGACCGACCCGAAAGTGCGCGAGGCGTATCTGGGTGGTTGAGTGTTATCGCTGAACAAAAAAACGGCCTTCGGGCCGTTTTTTTTGTGCCTGCGGACCGCCAAGGTAACCCCTGTGGGAGCGAGCCTGCTCGCGAAAGCGGTGTGTCATTCAACTTATGGGGGCCTGACACGACGCCTTCGCGAGCAGGCTCGCTCCCACAGGGATACCTGTGAATCCAAGATATTTTCATAAATTTCTCGCCCCACCTGTAACGCATCCCCCGACCTTTCTCTAGAGGGACAAGCAAGCGCAAAAGCACTTGCAGACACCCTGATAAAACCTGGAGAAACACCATGACTGCTACCACTCGCACCCTGTCCGCCACCGCTCTGGTTCTGGCCCTTGGTTCCGCGCTGAGCATCGCCACCGTCTCCACCGCTCAAGCCGCCGATGCCAGCATGGAAAAATGCTTCGGCGTGGCCATGAAAGGCAAGAACGACTGCGCCGCAGGTGCAGGCACCACCTGCGCCGGCACAGCGAAAATGGACTACCAGGCCAACGCCTGGAAACACGTTCCGAAGGGCACCTGCGCCACCACCGAAAGCAAAACCTCGCCGACCGGTTTCGGTCAGCTTGAAGCGTTCAAAGCCAAGTCCTGATCCGCGGCCTGCCTGAGTGACGATCATGTTCAGCGACCACGACCATATCCTTGCGCGCACTCAGGCAGCCCTCACCGGGCTCCCGCCCCGTGCCGGGCTGGGCCTCAAGACCGGGCACTTTCAACAAGTGCTCGGTTCATCACCGGACCTCGGCTTCTTCGAAGTCCACGCCGAAAACTACATGGTGGCCGGCGGCCCGTTTCATCATTTTCTCGGTTTGATCCGCGAGCAGTATCCGCTGTCGCTGCACGGTGTCGGTTTGTCCATCGGTGCTGAATCGCCGCTGGATCAACAACACCTCAAGCGCCTGGCCGAACTGATTGAACGCTATCAACCGCATTCCTTTTCCGAACACCTGGCCTGGTCGAGCCACGGCCCGGTGTTTCTCAATGACCTGCTCCCGCTGGCCTACGACACGCCCACGCTTGACCGCGTCTGCGCGCACATCGATCAGGTCCAGAACAGCCTCAAGCGGCCGATGCTGCTGGAAAATCCGGCAACTTATCTGGGTTTCGAACGCTCGACTATTGATGAGCCGGATTTCATCGCTGAGGTCATTCGCCGCAGCGGCTGTGGTCTGCTGCTCGACGTGAACAACGTCTACGTCTCGTGCATCAATCATCAGCGCGACCCGCTGGCCTATCTCGCGGCCCTGCCGTTGCATGCGGTCGGCGAGATTCATCTGGCCGGGTTCGCCGAAGATTGCGACAGCCTCGGTGATCGTTTGCTGATTGACGATCACGGCGCGCCGATCGATCAAGCGGTCTGGCAATTGTATCGCCAGGTACTGGAGCGCATCGGCCCAGTGGCGACGCTGATCGAGCGCGACAATCATGTGCCGGCGTTCGAGGTATTGCTGGCCGAGGCGCGACAGGCCGAGCGCCTCTTGCTGGCAAGCGGAGGCCGCACATGAGCACACAAAGCGCTTTCGCCGCCGCGCTGATTGATCCACGCCTGCCCTGCCCCGACGGTCTGCGCAGCGCCAACGGTGCCGACCCGGCGAGCCGTTTCGCGGTGTATCGCAACAACGTGCAGGCATCGCTGATCAATGCCCTGGCCGACAGTTATCCGGTGGTGCAGCAGTTGGTGGGCGAGGAATTCTTCCGCGCCATGGCCGCGGTTTTCATCCGCAGCCAACCGCCACAAAGTCCGCTGATGAACCGCTACGGCGACACGTTCGCCGACTTCATCGCGCAGTTCGAACCGATTGCCGGCGTGCCTTATGTCGCCGACGTCGCCCGCCTCGAGCATTTGCGCGTCGTCGCCTATCACGCGGCCGACGCACAACCCATCCAGCCGGAGCACATCAGCACCGCCCTCGCCAGCCCACAAACCTTGAGCGGATTGACCTTCGGGCTGCATCCGTCCCTGCACCTGCTCGATTCCGCGTTTGCCGTGGTGGCTATCTGGGCCGCGCATCAGCAGGCGCAAAGCCTGGCGGACATTGGCCTGAATCAAGGGCAACACGCACTGGTGCTGCGCAACGGTCTCGACGTTGAAGTGTTTGCCTTGGACGAGGGCGCCAGCGTGTTTATCCGTCAGCTGAGAAATGACCAGCCGTTACTCGCGGCGGCCGAAAACAGCCCGCCCTTCGATCTTGCCCAAACCCTCGCCTTGCTGATTGCGCACAACGCGATCATTCAACTGAACTACAAGGAGTTGCCATGAACAGTCTTATCCTGCGCGCCATCACCCTGCTGGAAAAAATCCCGCACAGCCTCATTGCCTTCATCGCACGTTTCTCGATCGCTGCGGTGTTCTGGAAATCCGGGCAGACCAAGGTCGAAGGCTTGGCGATCGACCTGATTGACGGCACATTTCAACTGGGTTGGCCGCGTCTGGCGGACTCGACGATTCCGTTGTTCCAGAGTGAATACAATCTGCCGCTGCTGTCGCCTGAAATCGCCGCGTATCTGGCTGCGTTCGCTGAGCATTTTTTCCCGGTGCTGATCCTGATCGGTCTGGCGACGCGTTTTTCAGCGCTGGCGCTGCTGGGCATGACCCTGACCATCCAGATTTTCGTCTATCCCGACGCGTACCCGACCCACGGCACCTGGGCGGCGGTGCTGCTGTATTTGATGACGACCGGGCCGGGGAAATTGTCGATCGATCACCTGATTGCCCGCCGTTTCGCAAAATAGGATCACCTCTGTGGGAGCGAGCCTGCTCGCGAAAGCGGTGTGTCATTAAACATCGGTATCGACTGAACTGACGCATTCGCGAGCAGGCTCGCTCCCACAGGGAAATCACATCAGCGCTGGAGTCGATCCAGCGCCTCGCCACTGCGCTTGAACCAGCCCATCAGATAATCCGCCAGCACCTGCGTGCGCTTCGGCAAACCACCCTGATATGGATGCACCAGCAACATCGGCATGCGCCGGGTCTGGAAATCGCGCAGGAGCCAGCGTAAGCGCCCATCGGCCAGCTCCGTCTGCAGCAGATAGGAAGGCAGTCGGGCGATGCCGGCACCGGTGAGCGCGGCTTTTTTCAGCAGGCTGTAATGGTTGCTGGCGAACGGGCCAGAGACCCGCACCCGCAATAATTCATGTTGCTGGTGATACAGCCATTCTTCGCGGCCGCTGTAATGGCTGTTGAGCAGGCAGCGGTGTTCGACCAGTTGCTGCGGGGTCGTCGGCTCGCCGTAACGTTCGAGATAGGCCGGGCTGGCACAGGTCATCTCCTGCCATGCCAGCAGCGGCCGGGCCACCAGGCGTTGGTCATTGGCCACCTCGGAGCGGATCGCCAGATCGAAACCGTCGCGCGACAGATCGCGGTAGCTGTTACTCAACTCCAGCTCGATCTGCACCTCGGGGTACTGCTGCGAGAACTCCAGCAGCAAGCCATCGAAAAAGGTTTCCCCGAGCGACACCGGCACTGTCATCCGCACCGGACCGGCCATGTCGTCCTTGAGCCGTGCCAGTGCCTGACGCGCCCGTTCCACCTGAACCACCAGTGCCTGCGCTTGCGGCAACAACGCCGCGCCCGCCGCCGTCAGGCTCAAACGCCGGGTGGTGCGTTGCAGCAGGACCACCGAAAACTGCGCTTCGAGCTGGCTGATGCGCTTGGACAACTGGCCCTTGCTGCAACCTAATTGCTGCGCGGCCAAGGTAAAGCTGCCGGCTTCGATCAACACGGCGAACGCTGCCAGATCATCCATTTCGCTCATGGATTGTTTCCATTTGAAAACCAAAGGTTGCCTATTAGTGCGCTTATCCACGAGAAAAACCACCCTAGACTGAAACCTTGTTCAATCACTTGAGGTACAGCTCGATGAAGATTCTGTTGATAGGTGCTGGTGGCACCATCGGTTCGGCGGTGGACAAAGAACTGTCGCAACGTCACGAAGTCATTCGTATCGGCCGTAACAGCGGCGACTTGCGAGTCGATATCAGCGACAGCGCGTCGATTCGCAAGCTGTTCGAACAGACCGGCAAGTTCGATGCGCTGATCTGCGCGGCGGGCAACGTTACCTTCGCACCGCTGAACGAAATGAGCGACGACAGCTTTGCCCTCGGCCTGAAAGACAAATTGATGGGCCAGGTCAATCTGCTGCTGATCGGCCGCGAGTTCGCCAATGACGGCGCCTCGTTCACCTTCACCACCGGCGTGCTCAGCCACGATCCGATTCGCAGCGGCGCCTCGGCAGCCCTGGTGAATGGCGCGCTGGACAGCTTCGTCCGTGCCGCCGCGATCGAATTGCCGCGCGGTTTAAGAATCAACTCTGTAAGCCCGACCGTCCTGACGGAAGCCTTGGGTAAATACGCGCCTTACTTCCGCGGCTTCAAGTCTGTTCCTGCGGCGGAAGTGGCATTGGCCTACGCCAAAAGTGTCGAAGGCCTGCAAACCGGGCAGACATTTCACGTCGGTTGACCCCTTGTGATGAACGGTCAGGCTGCGTAACGTGGCGACACTTGTCTGGAGAGCCAAAGATGCGTGTCGCCCGTTCGTTGATCGTTGTTGCCCTGCTGCCGTTGTTTGCCGCCTGCCAGTTGTTCGATGGCCAGCGCGAAAGTGCTTCGCACGTCGGACAGACACGAATGCAGGGGCAACTGACCGCGGCTGACGGCAAGCTGGTGTTTCAGCCGTGTCAGGAGCAGCGTCAACTGGTGGTCAATGACATCGGCGGCACCAGCGTATTGCAGGAAGCCGCGACGCTGGCCGACGAGCAAGGCAAGCTGTTCGCCGATGTGCGCGGCAAGGTCGTTGGCGATCGCCTCGATCTGACCCAGCTGTATCGGGTCGAACGCTCCGGCAGCGCTTGTGATGATCCGAATTTCAAATTGTTGATTCTGCGTGCTGCCGGCCACGGCCCGGAATGGAACGTCAAGGTCAGCGGCAAGGGCATGGTCATCGAGCGTGAGGGTCAGCCACCGCTGGCCGTGCCATATGTCGAGGAACAACTGGGAGACGGTCGTTTCAACCTCAGCAGCGAAGCCAACAACCAGCGCATCGAATTGTGGGTCGCCCCGCAACGCTGCGTCGACAGCAGCACCGGCAGCGTGCAGCACATGAGCGCCGAGTTGCGCATCGACGGCCAGGTGCAGCGTGGTTGCGGGTATTTCGGCGGATCGCGCAACGACTGAGCGTTTTAGCCTCACCCGATCCGGCCGTTGCGGCTTATAATCGCCGCCTTCAAACGCCCTGGCGCAGTTGTGCGCCCCGCGAACCCGGATCCCCGCCATGTTACGAATCACCGAACTCAAGCTGCCCATCGACCATCCCGAAGAAGACCTGCGCGCGGCCATCGTGCAACGCCTGGGCATCGCCAGCGATGAGCTGCTCGATTTCACCTTGTTCAAGCGCAGCTACGACGCGCGCAAGAAATCTTCCGAGCTGTGTTTCATCTACACCATCGACCTCAGCCTGCGCGACGAGGCCAGGGTGCTGGGCAAGTTCTCTGATGACCGCAACGTCAACGTGGCGCCGGATGTCAGCTACAAATTTGTCGGCCAGGCGCCTGGCGACCTGGGCCAGCGCCCGATCGTCGTCGGTTTCGGCCCGTGCGGGATCTTCGCAGGTCTTTTCCTGGCACAGATGGGCTTCAAGCCGATCATTCTCGAACGCGGCACTGAAGTGCGTCAGCGCACCAAAGACACCTGGGGCCTGTGGCGCAAAAGCGTGCTCAACCCCGAGTCCAACGTGCAGTTCGGCGAAGGCGGCGCGGGGACGTTCTCCGACGGCAAGCTGTACAGCCAGATCAAGGACCCGAAATTCCTCGGGCGCAAAGTCCTGCACGAGTTCGTCAAGGCCGGCGCGCCGGAAGAAATCCTCTACGTCAGCAAGCCGCACATCGGTACGTTCCGTCTCACCGGCATGGTTGAAAACATGCGTGAGCAGATCCGCGAACTGGGCGGTGAAGTGCGCTTTCAGGAGCGCGTTTCCGACGTGCTGATCGAAGACGGCCAACTGGTCGGCGTGCAACTGGCCAGCGGCGAAACCCTGCATTCGAAGCATGTGGTTCTGGCCCTCGGCCACAGCGCCCGCGACACCTTCCGCATGCTGCACAGCCGTGGCGTGTTCATGGAAGCCAAACCGTTTTCGGTAGGTTTCCGTATCGAACACCCGCAATCGCTGATCGACCGAGCACGTTTGGGCAAGTACGCCGGACACCCGAAACTCGGCGCCGCCGATTACAAACTGGTGCACCACGCCAAGAACGGCCGTTCGGTCTACAGCTTCTGCATGTGCCCGGGCGGCACCGTGGTCGCGGCGACCTCGGAGCCGAACCGCGTGGTCACCAATGGCATGAGCCAGTACTCGCGTAACGAGCGCAATGCCAACTCGGGCATCGTCGTCGGCATCACCCCGGAAGTCGATTATCCGGGCGGCCCGCTGGCCGGCATCGAGTTGCAGGAGCGTCTGGAATCCCACGCGTTCATCCTTGGCGGCAGCGACTACAAGGCTCCGGCGCAACTGGTCGGCGACTTCATCAATGGCAAACCTTCGACCGAACTGGGCGAAGTCGAGCCGTCGTACAAACCGGGTGTGGCGTTGGGCGATCTGGCCCTGGCCCTGCCGGACTTTGCCATTGAAGCGATCCGTGAAGCGTTGCCGGCGTTCGAGAAGCAGATTCGTGGTTATTCGTTGCACGACGCGGTGCTGACCGGGATCGAAACGCGCACATCGTCGCCGCTGCGCATCACCCGCAACGAGTCGCTGCAGAGCATGAACGTCAAAGGCCTGTTCCCGGCGGGCGAAGGCGCGGGTTATGCCGGCGGGATTCTTTCGGCGGGCGTGGACGGGATCCGGATTGCCGAGGCGGTGGCGCGGGATATTCTCGGCCTAACTGACTGACATATCCCTGTAGGAGTGAGCCTGCTCGCGATAGCGCAATAACATTCAACACTTAAGTTGACTGGATTACCGCGATCGCGAGCAGGCTCACTCCTACATTTGATTGCGGTGTGTCAGATATTCGCGCGCAGGACTGAGGTCGGTAGTTGCTCTCCGCGCTCGGCGCTGGCCGTCACCGCTTCAATCAAACCTTCCAACTCGTACCCCTGCGCCTGCAGCCAGGCCTGATCGTAATAGGTGTCGGCATAGCGCTCGCCGCCATCGCACAGTATCGCCACGATCGACCCCGACTCCCCCGCCGCCTTCATCTGCTGCGCCGCCATCAGCGCGCCGATCAGGTTGGTCCCGCTCGAGCCGCCGACATGCCGGCCCAGGCGCTGCGCCAGGTAATGCATGGCCGCCAGCGACAGGGCGTCCGGCACTTTGACCATCGCATCGATGACCTTCGGCAGAAACGACGCCTCCACCCGCGGCCGGCCAATGCCTTCGATGCGCGAACCGCACTCCAGGCGCAGACTGGCATCGCCGCTTTGGTAATAGTCGAAGAACACCGAGCGCTCGGCGTCGGCGCACAACACGCGGGTGCAGTGCTGGCGATAGCGCACGTAACGACCAAGCGTTGCGGTGGTGCCGCCAGTGCCGGGGCTGGAAATCAGCCAGCTCGGCTCCGGATGTTTTTCATAGCGCATCTGCTGAAAGATCGATTCGGCGATATTGTTGTTCGCCCGCCAGTCGGTGGCGCGTTCGGCATAAGTGAACTGATCAATGAAATGGCCGCCGTGTTCGCGAGCCAGGCGCTCGGATTCGGCGTAGATCTGCGTCGGGTCTTGCACCAGATGGCTCTGGCCACCGTAAAACGCGATCTGCGCGATCTTCTCTTTCGACGTGGTCGCCGGCATCACTGCAATGAACGGCAACCCCAACATCCGTGCGAAGTACGCTTCGGAAATCGCCGTCGAGCCGCTGGACGCCTCGATCACCGGCGCACCGGACTTCAACCAGCCGTTACACAACGCATACAGAAACAGCGAGCGGGCCAGGCGATGCTTGAGGCTGCCGGTCGGATGGCTGGACTCATCCTTGAAGTACAACTCGATACCGGCAAAACCCGGCAGCGGCAAGGGGATCAGGTGGGTATCGGCGCTGCGCTGGAAATCCGCCTCGATGATGCGGATGGCCTCGCGGGCCCACTGTCGGTTGTCGCTCATGGTCAGGCTTCTCGTTGAACCGGGCAGGAATCAGCCTCTTTATGAGGCTCGCTGATCAGCTTAGGAAAAATCCGCTAGCGCGCACAGATACAGCTGAGTCTCAATGTGTCCGGCAACTGCTAGGCTCAGCGTGGCTGGGACCAAAAGCCTTGTAACGACATATAACAAAAAAGAATATAACTTTTGTTTTAACAACTAACCGTACGGGTTAGGGTGTTCTACCTTTTTTAACGATTCGATGGAGAGCGACCTTGCCTCTGCGTAGCACTTTCACGCGTTTCTTTCAGTTGGAAGCTGCCAGCGGTCTGTTATTGATCGCCGCAGCCATTCTCGCGCTGATTATCAACAATTCGCCGCTGTCGTGGCTGTACACCGGCCTGCTCGACACGCCGGTGGTGGCGCAGGTCGGTGCGTTGAAAATCGCCAAGCCGCTGCTGCTGTGGATCAACGATGGCCTGATGGCGATGTTCTTCCTGCTGATCGGCCTGGAAGTGAAGCGCGAAGTCCTCGACGGCCAGTTGTCCAAGCCCTCGCAGATCGTTTTGCCCGGTGCGGCGGCCGTCGGCGGCATGCTGATACCGGCGTTGATCTACTGGTTTCTCAACCGTGACAACCCTGCCGCCCTCAGCGGCTGGGCGATCCCGACCGCCACCGACATCGCCTTCGCCCTCGGCGTACTCGCCCTGCTCGGCAAACGCGTACCGGTGTCGCTGAAGCTGTTCCTGATGACCCTGGCGATCATCGATGACCTTGGCGCCATCGTGATCATCGCGATCTTCTACTCCGGCGAACTCTCGACCCTGTCGCTGGGCCTCGCGGCGGCGTGCATCGCCTCGCTGGTCGCAATGAACCGCCTCGGCGTGGTCAAGCTCGGGCCGTACATGATCATCGGTCTGATCCTGTGGGTCTGCGTGCTCAAGAGCGGCGTCCACGCGACGCTGGCCGGTGTGACGCTGGCGTTCTGCATTCCCTTGCGTACGAAAAATGCCGAACCATCGCCGCTGTTGACCCTTGAGCACGCGCTGCATCCCTGGGTCGCCTACGGCATCCTGCCGCTGTTCGCCTTCGCCAACGCCGGTCTGTCGCTGAGCGGCGTCACCGTTGAGAGCTTTACCCACGACGTACCGATGGGGATCGCCATCGGCCTGCTATTGGGCAAAACCGTAGGCGTGTTCGGCCTGACCTGGCTTGCGGTAAAAGTCGGTATCGCCGCGCTGCCCCAAGGCGCCAACTGGGGCCAGATTCTCGGCGTGGCGATCCTCTGCGGCATCGGCTTCACCATGAGCCTGTTCGTCGGCTCACTGGCCTTCGAACCAGGCGTGAGCGACTACGCGGGTATGGACCGGATGGGCATTCTGACTGGCTCGATTCTCGCGGCGTTGATTGGTTATGCGGTGACGGCGGCGGCGAGTCGCAGGGGTGCGCAACAAATCTCCTGAGGTTTATTGCGGTTAAAGGCACAGCCCTTCAACAGACGAGGGGCTTAGCTATAAACCTTGCAAACGTGCTATATCATGCGTAGGAAAAAGACATCTACTCAGCACACCTTTTTGGAGTCATTCATGTCGCGCAAAACCGAAAAACGCCAAATGACTGACGATCAGATTGCCGTTCAAGAGTCGCGAATTCCCGACATCGCTCTGAAGGCCTTCAGCAACGCCTATAAAATGGCCCTCGCAAACGGCGCTGCGGTGCTTGTTGCAAAGGATGGTCAACTGCTTGAAGTGACCGGGAAGAGTTCCATCGTTTTACGGTCGATTGGTGCCTACGGCAATCTGAAAAGCGGAACACGTCTGCACATCAACAAATCATCAAAACAGGTTAATTCTTGAGCACACCGAGAATACGGATATTTGCGGGACCAAACGGATCCGGGAAAAGCACATTCAATCGACTCGTCCCTGCGCACCTGTTGGGCAATTATATAAATCCTGACGACATCGAACGCTCAATCAAAGACACCGGGTACTTTGATTTCAGTTCATATCGCATCGAAGCACACAAAGCGGAGCTTTTCGACTTTCTCCGTACTCATCCCCTACTGAAAAAATCACCTCACTCGCAGGCAAAGCTTGATGACCTCGCAATTGATGGAGTCCGGCTCAACTTTTCGCATACTGAAATCGACTCGTACGTTGCGTCAGCACTCTGCGACTTCATCCGTAGATCACTGATAAAAGAGCGCATCAGCTTCACGTTCGAAACCGTCATGTCCTCCGCAGATAAAGTCAGACTCCTCGCTGAAGCGAATAAATCCGGCTATAGGGTATACGTCTATTATGTTGCAACAGCGGACCCGCAGATCAATATTGCGAGAGTTGCATACCGCGTTTCCCAAGGCGGGCATAACGTTCCTGCTGAAAAAATTGAAGCTCGATACTGGCGATCCCTGGAGCTTTTATCCGAAGCGATCCTGGCCTCCAACCGAGCCTATATTTTCGATAACTCTGATGAAGGCAGTGGGGGCCTGACGCAGATAGCGGAAATTACGGATGGCGAACTGATAGAGATCAAATCAGACACACAGCCGCCTTGGTTCAAGCAGTTCGTTCTGGATAAATTGCTTTAGGTTGGCCTCATTTCAAGCTTGGCCCTAGCTCAAGTCGAACTATCCCCACGTCTTTAGCGACACGTCCTACAGCCATAATTTTCCTGTTTCGCTAACGTCGCGCAGCCCCTTTCGAGGGGCTGTCGATGATGAACGAAGGGACGATCTGTGGCGCGTGACAAGGACATTCCGCGGGTGCAAAACCCACCGGCGGGCGACGGGCATCATGTTACCTGGTGGTATATGACGGCCACTGAACTGGCCGAGCGCGAAGCGCGACAAAACGCCTACGACGCGATGCTGGCCCGGCAAGAGGCGTTTGAGCGCAGCCGTGAAGTGGCCGCGACAAAACCTGAAGCCGTACGTGCTGGCTGCGTATTTGCCAAGTCCTGCAAATTGCCGGACGCAATCATCGACTACGCCAACCCTTCCGGCATGGTGCCGACCGACAGCCTGAAGGATTACGGCGAGCTGATCCTGCTCGGCGCTCGCGAGGCGGATGAAAGCGGTGGCGTCCCCCTAAAGAAAATCAGCGCCAACACCCTCCCCGTCGGGTTTGGCAGCCTTGCGCTGGCCGGCTCGGCTTTCGAAGCGCTGCCAGCGCTGGTATCCAGCGCGGCGGTCGCACCTTTGCTCGGGTTGGTTGCGCTGCTGATGCCATCAAATCTGGGTGACAGCGCGCTGTATACCGATGAGCAACTGAGCACGCTCAAACAAGCCCGGACTCGCGTGCGCCTGCGTGTCGAACAACAGGCCGATGGCACACTCAAGGGTTACGGTTTCTACACCGGCAAGAACCGCGATTGGGAAATGGTTGATGTCGTGCAGTTCACTGCGCGCGGTGACCGGTTCGTTGCGGATCTGGGGGTGGCATCGAACTGCTGTGGACGCCGGCTGTGGATGGCTCTGACATCCTCGGCACCCCAGCGCTAGAAGCTGCACCGCAGGCACCGCATATCTGGGTGTATCCGCCGACGAAAGCGGCGGACGGGATATTGGTGAGCCCGGCCTATCCGCCGGAGTATCGGGATTTTATTCTGGTTTTTCCGGCGAGCTCTGGCGTCAAGCCGGTTTATATCGTCCTGAATGTTCCTGGAGATTTCTCTTACCACCCCGCTCCGGTTTCGCTGCCGGCCTTCCCGGATGTAAAACCAGCGCCTTTGAAAACCTCTGTTCGCGGTGGAGGAAAAAAGCGCAGACGCTGGAAAGATTCATCGGGAAAAATTTACGAATGGGATTCTCAGCATGGCAAGGTTGAGATGTACACCAAGCAAGGAAAACATCTTGGAGAATACGACCCGCAAACGGGGGAACAAACAAAACCGGCCGATTCAACAAGGAGGGTAGAAAAATGAAACACGTAGTAGAGGTTTTTGACCGAAAGACTGAGAGCTTACTCCGAACGGTCGAAATCGAGGCACGTCACAAAAAAGCATTGAAGGAGTTGATGAACTGGCAGAAGCCTGAGGATGAATTTGACGGCAATGATCTGACTGAAGAACAAATCACAACCCTTGAGAAATGGACCGGACAGAAACTACTGAACGTAAATCACATAGTTCAACTGGTTTGCGTCGAATGATTTATGGCTCCTGCAAACTGAATCATACCGTCGAGGCATTTGATAAACACACCGCTCAACTGGTTTTCGAGGTACCAGTTCCGCATGGCAACATTGAGCGGCTAAGAGCAATCATGGGGTGGACCAACCCAGAAGACGAAATCTATTGTTATGACCTCGACCAAGATCAAATAAAGCAACTGGAAGCTTTGATAGGTCGAGCTTTGTACGATTCGGCTTACGATTTTCAACTCGGCTGTCATGGAAGCGAGTAGAAATTCCAAAAAAACCCCGACCAGTCACCTGATCGGGGTTTTCTTTACCTGCATCCCGCTTAGTGCGAAACGCGGCTGGTCCCGCCAACGGTGGAAATCCGTACCCGCTCGCCGACGCGGAATACTTCATTCTCCTGAACCTGCTGCACGTAGGCGCGCATGCTGCCGTCGTCTTCACGGACGGTGATTTCCACGCCTTGTGTACGGGTCAGGCCTTCTTCGGTGGCAGAGCCGAGCAGGCCGCCCGCCACTGCACCGATAACCGCAGCGACGATGCTGCCCTTGCCGCCGCCGATGGCGCTGCCGCCGACACCGCCGACCACTGCGCCCGCCGCGCCGCCGATCGGGGTCTTGGTGCCTTCGATTTTCACCGGACGCAGGGATTCGATGGTGCCCATGCGAATGGTCTGCACGCGACGTGCTTCGTCACGGGAGTAGGAGTCACCGGTCAGGCTCGACTGGCAGCCGGTCAGCAACATTGCCATGGTGGAAAAGGAAGCAACCAGCAGAACAGACTTACGCATAGCATCAACTCCAAAAGAACATGTGTTCATTAAACTCCGTGGCTTGGCGCCTGTCACGACACCTGCCGGATAAATTGGCTTCCATTCAGGCCAGGTACAGATGGCGGCGAACGTCCACTTACAGTAGCGCCAAATCAGCGATCCTGCGCCGCCGGCCGCTATCTCGCTCGGTAGACTGCTCAGGGTGCCAGTCGTTCAAGAATCCAGGCGGCGCCCTGCGCACGGTAGTTGAGGCGATCGTGCAGACGGCTCGGCCGGCCCTGCCAGAACTCGATGCGCTCGGGCAGCAAGCGATACCCGCCCCAGTGTGCCGGGCAGTCGGGTTGGCTGTCGGAGAAACGCTGCTCGGTGGCCTTGAGCAAATCTTCCAGTTCACCGCGGCCGTTGATCACCCGGCTCTGCGGTGAAGCCCAAGCCCCGAGACGGCTACCCAACGGGCGCACCTGGTAATACGCGTCGGACTCCTGCGGCGTAACCTTGACCACCCGCCCTTCGATGCGCACCTGACGCTCCAAAGTTGGCCAGAAGAACGTCATGGCGGCGCATGGATTAGCCGCTAGTTGTTGGCCCTTGGCGCTGTCGTAATTGGTGAAGAAGGTAAAGCCGTGCTCGTCCAGGCCCTTGAGCAGCAGAATGCGGCAGTGCGGACGCCCGTCGGCATCGACCGTGGCCAAGGTCATGGCGTTGGCCTCGACCGGGGCTTGCTCGGTGTTCACCGCATCGGCGAACCACTGGTGAAACAGGGCGAACGGCTCGGCCGGGGCTTGCGCCTCGGTCAAGCCATCGCGGGTGTAATCACGACGCATATCTGCCAGAGCCTGGGTCATGGCGCATTCCTTTTGGTTAGCGGATCACTTTTTGGTGGCGTCGGTCGCGGCGACTTTCTTGTCGGTCGTGGCGGCTTTGGCTGGCACAGTCTTTTTAGCCGGCGTTTTGGCCGGCGCCTTTTTCGCAGGGGCCTTGGCAGCGGCTTTCTTGGCCGGAGCCTTTTTCGTCGCCGGGGCGGCAGGTTTCTTCGCGGCAGGCGCCGGAGTCGCCGGTTTGGCCACTGGCTTGACGTCTTGCGCCGCGACCATGGTCACCGGCTTCGGCGCTGGCATGTTGTATTTGCTCAACAGCGCAACCATGGTGTTTTGCGGGGTCACCAGCAATTCGACGCGACGGTTCAAGGCGCGGCCTTCAACGCTGTCGTTGGCCGCACGCGGCGCTTCCGAGCCCATGCCACGCAGCATCAGGCGATCACGCTGCAGACCGCTGAGGCGGAAGATCGCCGCCACCGATTGTGCACGTTCCTGACTGAGCTTGATGTTGGCCGGCGCAGCACCACTGGTGTCGCTGTGACCGAGCACCAGCACGGCAGTCTTCGGATCAGCTTCGAGAATTTTCGCTACGCGAGTGAATGGGCCCAGGGTAACCGGCAGCAGCATCGCCGGGCGGTCCGGGTTGAACGAGCCCTCTACTGGCGCGGTGACGACCAGCACGTTGTCGCGGCGCTCGAGTTGCAGGTTGCTGTCCTTGACCGCTTCGCGCAGGCGCGGTTCGTAGTCGTCGAGCCAGGCCTGAGTCACTTTGGGATCAGGCATCGGCACCGCTTTGGCAGTCGGCTGGTCCTTGCCGCCGAACGGCCACCACCATTTGCCATTGGACTCGGCGTCAGCCTTGGCGACAGCGACCGGTTTTTTCACTTCTGGAGCAACTTCAGCCTTCAGGTCCGCTTTGGTCGCTTCATCGCTGGAACCGAACGGCCAGTACCACGGATTGCTGCTCTCGGCCTTGGCGACCGGTGCAGTCGCGGCAGGTTTCAACGGGGCCGGGGCCGGAGCAGGCTCCTTGGCTGCCAATGTGTCGGAAGAACCGAACGGCCACCAGCTGCCGCCGTCCGCATCGTTTTTCGGGGTCTGTGCGCAACCGGTGATCGCTACACACAGGGCCAGGGCGAGAGTCTTTTTAGATGACATTGAAAATCCACAAATGAAGTAATGAAAAATCAGAGCACTTTCGCCCGGATAAACAGCCGTTTTGAATCGAAAATCCTTTTGAGGTTCCGCCCCTGGAACCTCTGTTACCGCTTTACAGACAAGTGGCAAGCACCCGCGCAAGCTTTTGCGCGCGCGGGTCCATCAAAACATAGGGCCCAAGGGTATTTGTCACGAAACCGAACGCAACATCATGCTCAGGATCAGCGAAACCGATGGAACCGCCCGCTCCCGGATGGCCGAACGCGCGCGGGCCGAGGCCGTAGGTGGCGTTGGGCACGTCGGGTTGGTCGAGCATGCAGCCGAGACCGAAACGCGTGCGGGTCAGCAACGTCTTGTCGTCGCCGAGGCTGTGCTCACGGGTCAGCTCCTGGAGCATGTCGCTTTCGAGCAGGCTGCCGTCGAGCAGACCAGCATAAAACCCGGCCAGACTGCGCGCATTGCCATGGCCGTTCGCCGCTGGTTGCTGCATGCGTCGCCATTCCGGTTTGTTGGTGCTGGTCAGCACCGACGGCGGATTGGTGAAGGCACGGGTGGTCATGGCCGTCGGTTCGCGCATGGTCACTTGCAGCAAACGCTGGGCCGCGGCATCGCCGGGGTTACCCTTTCCGCGGGCGATGTGCGCCACGCGATGAAACTCTTCATCGGCCAGACCGACATGGAAATCCAGCCCCAATGGCTTGGCCACACGAGCGACGATGGATTCACCCGGCCCACGGCCGTCAGCGCGGCGCAGCAATTCGCCAACCAGCCAACCGTAAGTGATCGCGGCATAACCGTGACCGGTGCCCGGCGTCCACCACGGAGCTTCGGCCGCAAGGGCATCGACCATGGTTTGCCATTCGTACAAGGCTTCGGGAGCGAGCAGTTCGCGCAACGCCGGCAGGCCGGCCTGATGGCAGAGCAGTTGGCGCAGGGTTACCGACTCTTTACCGGCGGCGGCAAATTCCGGCCAATAGCGGGCGACCGGTACATCGAGTTGCAATTTGCCTTCGGCCACCAGTTGCAGCGCGGTGACCGCAGTAAACGTCTTGGTGCAGGAGAACAGGTTGGCGATGGTGTCGCTGTGCCAGGCTTCGGCGCCGTCCTTGTCGGCAGTACCGGACCAGAGGTCGACGACGGTTTGTCCACCAACCTGAATGCACAGGGCTGCGCCGCGTTCCTGGGGATCGTCGAACAGTGCGGCAAATGCTTCGCGCACCGCTTCGAATTGAAGCTCGTAATGACCCTGAATCTGCACCCGCAACTCCCCCGCGAAAACGCTCTACAAAGTGGCCCGCATTGTTCCAGCCCTTGAGGGATTTGGGAACAGGCGCGGGCCAGACGGTTGTTCTGGAAATTTTGTCGAGGCGGCTCGCGCCCACAGGGGATATCAGCTGTTACCGAAATCCTGTGTGGGAGCGAGCCTGCTCGCGAAGAACGATAACGCGGTGTCTCAGAACTCAGTGACCATTGGCAGAATGCCCACCCGCATGTCCGGCCCCAGCCGCCTTACCCGCCTCCCCTTTGCGCCCGCCCTCAGTCTCGTGAGCCGGGGCTTTCTGCACCTCTTTACCCAGTTGCTCCAGCGCCTGCAAATTACTCTTGCGCACGGTTTCGACAAAACCCTGATATGGCAGATCAGTGACCCCGACCAGACCGAAGTGGCCGTTCTCGCCATCCAGCAAACGCCCGGTTACCGGTTGGTCCAGATACTGGAACCAGTGCACGCCCACAATCGACGGCTCGTTCAGCGCCTGTTTGAGGAAGTTGGCATAGGCCGGGCCGCGATCTTCTTCTCGCGCTACCTGCGTCACCCCACCCCAGAGTGGGCCGCGATCGGTCGAGCCGAAATTGAACTCGGTGATCAGCACCGGCTTGTCCAGTGACGCAAGGGCGGCGAAGTCATGACCGTCCTGCGGTGTGAGTGTGTACATGTTGAAGCTCAGCACATCGCAATACTGCGCACAGGACGCCACCGCTTCCGGCGTGCTCACAGCGAAGCGCCCGCCGAGCAGCATCTGGTTAGGCGCGTGCCATTTCAGCGAGTCGGAAATGGTCTTGAAGTACGTGTCGGCGAAAACCTTTTGGAAGTATTTGAAGTCGGCCTCGATTTCCGGGTGTTCCGGGTTCGGCAGCGGCGGCACGAAGCCCGGGTCTTCCATCAATTCCCACGCCGGCAAATCGATACCCCAAGCCTTCGACAGCCCGGCCTGATTGCGGTACTTGTCGCGCAACTGCTTGAGGAAAGCGCGTTTGGCCGGTACGTCGGTGGTCATTTTCAGCGTGCCGTATGCCAGCGCGTAACGCGATTGGGGATCGTCGCCGGGACCAGCCCAGGCCAGTTCGTTGTCCGCGTAATAGCCGATCAGCCACGGATCGTCGCGATGATCACGGGCGGCAATCGCCACAGCGCGCTCGGTAGCCATGGCAAAACGCGGATCGAACGGGTCAGGCATGCCGCCCCACCAGTCGCTGCCGGTACTGATGCTGGTGTAGTCGCCGACAATCGACAGCGGCAAGGTGTACGGCACGCGCTCGGCATCGGCGAGCGCCGGTGCGCTCCAGTTGCCGATGGTGTTGAAGCCCCAGGCTTGCAGACGATCAAGGGTGCGCGTGGCCCATTGCTGCTCGTCGATATTCGCTTGGCACGGCGCGACGGTTTCGGCATGGACGATTTGCGCCGCGTCTGTCTGCGCAGCTTCGGCCACTCCGGATTTCGGCTCGACGACAGCCTCGGCGCCAGGCGCGGTGGTTTTCTCGGCGGACGTTTCGGCGGCTTCGGATTTGGCTGCCTCTGCCACGCCGGACTTGCCTTCGCTGTCCGCCTTGCATGGCGCGCCGTACAGCCGTTGCAGGTTGGCGGCGTAGAAGTCATACCAGCGACCATTGGCGTAGCCTCGGCCCTGATCGACTCCATTGCCACCGCGATTGTCGCCCTCCCCAAAATGACTGGCCAACGGTTCGTTCGGCTTGGGCAGCGCTTCGAACATATATTCGCGACCGCTCACGTAGGTGCGATTGACGTCGGGGCTGACGGTGTTAACGCCGAGGGAGTAGAACGGATGCCCTTCAGGGGTCACCAGATACCAGCGGCCGTCGCGTTTTTCAGTGTGAAAGAAACCGCTGGCCTTGAACGCCGGGCCCTGCTTCCAGCCACCGAACTTGTCCAGCGAAGACTTCTGGCGCTCGACCAGCCAGGTTTTCAGTTGTTGCTGTTCCCTGGCGGCGGCGGATTTCAGTTGCTGCTCGTCGGCGATTTTTTCCGGCCACTTGCCACGCGTCGATTGCCCGTAAGCATCGACCAGATTGCCATACACGGCCTGGGTGACCCCGTCGTCGCTCTGCACGCCGAAACGTTCGAGCAGCAGACTCTGGGCAACTTTCGGCTGATCCAGCGACAGACTGACCGAGACCACCTGACTGCGGTCGATGACGCCACTGCTGCTGGCCAGCAGGATGCGTTGACCCTCGACGGTCATCGGCATCGCCGGCCCGGCCTTCATGCCCTGGCTCAATGGCGTGGTGGCGACCAAAGGCACCAGCAGGGTCTGCGCCGGCCCGGCCGGCAGATCGACGCGGCTGACCAGGGTTTTGCCATCGTTGCTCTGAATCTGCACGTAAACCGTCACGGCCCAATCCATTGCGCTCTGCAGCCGCAGGGTCATCATGCCGGACTGCGACCAGTCCCATGCGCCGGTCTGCGGCGTCAAGCGCAGGGTCGGGCGGGCCACGGGATTGAAGGTCACACGGCGCAGCACCTCGCCCTCTGCGGTCTGCTCGGCGTTGGCTTGCGGCAGATCGGCATTTTCGGTGACAACCTTGACCACGTCGGCCGGGCGCACGAAATTGAACAGGGTCTGTTGACCGGCAGGCGCTGCGCACAACGGCGCAGCGAAGATCAGGGCGAATACAGCGGGCAACGAACGGCGAATCATAAGAACGGAGTTCTCCCTAACGACCCATCAAGGCCAGTGGAAAAGCGGTGGCAGAGAGATAGACAACACGGTGGGCGAAACCGCCCACCGGTGTCTCAGGATATTTCGCGGCGGAACGGCGGCAGTGCGTTGAGGATCGCCTTGCCGTAGCGCTGGGTAACCAGGCGCCGATCAAGCAAGGTGATGGTGCCGCGGTCTTCTTCGGTACGCAGCAGACGCCCGCAGGCCTGGACCAGTTTCAGCGAAGCGTCCGGCACCGAGATTTCCATGAACGGATTGCCGCCGCGGGCTTCGATCCATTCCGACAGCGCGGCCTCGACCGGGTCATCCGGCACCGAGAACGGGATCTTCGCGATCACTACGTGCTCGCAATAAGCGCCCGGCAAGTCGACGCCCTCGGCAAAACTGGCGAGGCCGAACAACACGCTGGAATCGCCGCCATCAACCCGCGCCTTGTGCTTGTTCAGGGTTTCCTGTTTCGACAGGTTGCCTTGAATGAACACTTGCTTGCGCCAGTCGCGGTCGAGGCCATCGAACACGTCCTGCATCTGTTTGCGCGAAGAAAACAGCACCAGCGTGCCGCGCGAGCCTTCGACCAGATCCGGCAATTCGCGAATGATCGCCGCCGTGTGCGCCGCCGCATCACGCGGGTCGGCCTTCAGGTCGGGCACGCGCAACACCCCGGCATCGGCGTGATGAAACGGGCTCGGCACCACCGCGGTAACAGCTTTTTTCGGCAGGCCGGCGCGCATGCGGAAACGGTCGAAAGTGCCCAGCGCCGTCAGCGTGGCGGAAGTCACCAGACAGCCGTAGGCCACGTTCCACAGGCTGCGGCGCAGGGTTTCTGCCGCGAGGATCGGGCTGGCGTTGACCTCGATGTCGAACAGCGAGCCGCTTTCGGCCAGAGTCAGCCAGCGCGCCATCGGTGGGCTGTCTTCCGGGTCTTCGGCGGTGAACGCGGTCCACAATTCCCAGTTGCCCGAGGCACGGGACAACAGGCTGCCGAACAGCGGATACCATTCTTCGGCCTGATTGCTGGCGATGCCGATGTTGACCTCACCATCCATGCCTTCCTTGAGCAGATCGGTCAAGCGCTGGAACAGATCATTGAGCCGCGAAAAGCCCTTCTTCAGCTCGATGCCCATTTCGCGCATGTGCTCGGGAATCACCCCGCCGACAAAGCGATGACGCGGGCGCTCGCGGCCCTCGACGTCTTCACCGGGTTTGAAATCGGCCACCTGTTCGCAGGCGCTGAACATGAATTGCTGCTGTGCCTTGATCTCGCGCGCCAGCTCCGGCACCTGCTCGATCAGCTTGCCCAGATCGCCCGGCAACGGGTGCTGAGCCAGCAGCTTGGTGAGGTTCTTGGCAGTGGTTTCCAGCCAGTCGGCAGTGGAACGCAGGCGCGTGTAATGGGCGAAATGGCCGATCGCCTTGTCCGGCAGGTGGTGGCCTTCGTCGAACACGTAGATGGTGTCGCGCGGATCCGGCAGCACCGCGCCGCCGCCCAACGCCAGATCGGCCAGGACCATGTCGTGGTTGGTGACGATCACGTCGACCTTGCCCATGCCTTCGCGCGCCTTGTAGAACGCGCATTGGCCGAAGTTCGGGCAATGCCGGTTGGTGCACTGGCTGTGATCAGTGGTCAGGCGCGCCCAGTCGGCGTCTTCCAGCGCATTCGGCCAACTGTCGCGGTCGCCGTCCCACTTATTGCCAGCGAGCTTTTCGATCATGCTGGTGAACAGCTTCTGACTGGCCTCGTCGACCTCGATCTTGAAGCCTTCTTCTTCAAACAGCTGCGCGGTAGCGGTTTGCGCGTGACCTTCCTGCAGCAGCATGTCGAGCTTGGACAGGCACATGTAACGGCCACGCCCCTTGGCCAGCGCAAAGCTGAAATTCAGCCCGCTGTTGCGCATCAGGTCGGGCAAATCCTTGTAGACGATCTGCTCCTGCAGGGCCACGGTCGCGGTGGCGATCACCAGACGCTTGCCGGCCAGTTTGGCGGTCGGGATCGCGGCGAGGCTGTAGGCCACCGTCTTGCCGGTACCGGTGCCGGCTTCCACCGCGACAATGGCGGGGTCGCCACTGCGCCGGCCTTCGTCATCGGTGTCGATATCACCGAGCACCTTCGCGATTTCGGCGATCATCAAGCGCTGACCGTAACGCGGCTTGAGGCTCTTGGCCTCTAGAAAACGCGAATAGGCGCCCTGGATCGTGGTTTTGAGTTCAGTGCTGATCATTGAGTGTCGGGCGCGGAAACGCTGGATAAATTTTCAGTAGTTTGGTTCGCCGGCTATCATACCTGCCTAATCGATTCTGCGCAGAACGGAGTGCCCGAATGACACCTTTTAGCCTCGTTTATCCCCTGCATGTCCTCGCCGCGCTGGTGTGGGTCGGCGGCATGTTTTTCGCCTGGATGGTCTTGCGCCCTGCGGCTGTGAAGGCTCTGGACGGGCCCGCCCGACTGACCCTGTGGGTGGAAGTGTTTCAAGGTTTTTTCCGTTGGGTCTGGGTGGCGGTGATCCTCCTGCCGATTTCTGGCGTAGGCATGTTGCATCTGCAGCAGGTCGGGTTCGAGACCGCGCCGAAGTATGTGCAGGTGATGATCGGTTTGTACGTGGTGATGACCGCGCTGTTCATCCGCATTCAGGGGCTGATGCTGCCTGAACTGCGTAAGGCGGTAGAAGCGAAGGACTGGCCGGCGGGTGCGGCAGTGCTGGGGCGGATTCGTCGGGTGGTGGGGATTAATCTGCTGGTCGGGTTGGTGCTGGTGGCGGTTGCGGCGGCACGGCCTTGATTGTTCCCACGCTCTGCGTGGGAACAATCTGAGGGTTGGCCGTTAAAGGCGCTGCACAGTCACAGCCCCCGCCGCCCCCACCGGCCCAGGCTGTCCATCCGCGCCGGCCTTGCCGTTCTTGCCGCCATCGGCGCGATATACCAGGCAGCCCTTGGACTTGCCGCCCTTGCCCGCCTTGCCGCCAATTCCTGCCGGCCCGCCGGCACCACCCGCCACGTTGACCTTGATCAGCTCGGCCGGAAATTCACGCGGTACCTCAAGGCGCACCAGCGCTCCCGGTGCGCCCGGCTGGCCATCGGTACCGTTGCTGCCATCGGAACCATGCCCGGCCGCGCCATAGGTGCAACCCGGATCTTCACCATTACCGCCGTCGAGCCCGACAAACCCCGGCGCGCCAGTGCCGCCACGGGCGTCGACCAACAGCTGCGGCGCGTTCAGCGCCTTGAATTGCAGATTCAGATTGCGTCCGGCACGGGCAGCCTTTTCATAAGTGCCCGGTGCCCCGCGCGCGGTGATCTGGCTGCCTTCGCTGAGGTCAGCGCGCGCCACTTTCATTTCCAGCGCCTGTTCGGCCGGGACGATCGCGATGCGCGCTTCATGGCCCAAACGCAATTCACCGACGTTCAATTCGGTCACGTTCGACGGGATCAGCAAGGTGCCGTAATCGGCTACTTCAAGCTTCTCCAGCTGCAAGGTGCTGGCAGTGTTGGGCAAACGCATCAGCGAGTTGGCTTCGACGCTGACCACCTGGGCGCAGGCCAAAGGACTGATGAATGCAGCGAGCAGGCAGAGTTTACGCATGGGAAGAAGCCTCCGGAGCGGCCGGGGCCGGGATGGTTTGCAGGTGGAAGATGCCGAACAAGAGAATGCGGCCACGATCACGCCAGGGATGCGGGCGACCTTTGAGGCTGCGGTTGCACAGCAGCACTTCGAGTACGTGGATCAGCAACAACAGACCACCGGCCAGATTGACCAGCAGGTGCAGCGGATGAACGAACGGCACCAGTTGATTGGCCAGCACCACGCAGCAGAACAGCAGGGTCAACAACCGCCCCAGCCACCAGAACACTTTCATACGCCCCCCGTGTTGCGAATTATTCTTTGCGCGCACAGTACCGGCTTCTACGGGGGATAAGCCAGAGGGTCAAATGAAAAAACTTCGCCATGCCGCTAAATGGCTGCCGGAGCGATAACGATCGCCCGGCAGCTCTAGCCTGCGCCCTGCAGCGGCGCCCTAGCGATTGATGTGCAGTTCCACACGACGGTTCTGCGCGCGCCCTTCGTCTGTGGCGTTATCCGCCACCGGCTCGCTTTCGCCACGGCCTTCGCTGGTCAGTTTGCCTGGCGCCAGGCCCTGACTGAGCAGATAGGACGCAACGCTGCTGGCCCGGCGTTCCGACAAGGCCTGGTTATACGCATCCGATCCCTTGCTGTCGGTGTGACCGATGACCTTGATGCTGACCACATCGGCGTTGCGCAACTTGTCCATCAGCGTATCGAGCTGCGCCGTCGCGGCGGGGGTCAGGTCAGACTTGTCGAAATCGAACAGCACGTCGCCAGCATCGCTGAGGGTGATGACTTCAGTTTGCGGCGCCGGCTCCGGCGCTTTGGTCGCCGCGGGGTACACCGGCAGCGGGCAACCGCGATGATCGACCTCGGTGTTTTCCGGGGTATCCGGGCAGCGGTCGCGGCGGTCGAATACGCCGTCGCTGTCTTCATCGCCGTCCTGGGCGTAACAGATCAGTCCGCCAGTCAAAATCCCCAGCGCTGCGCCGCCACCGGCCCAACCGCCACTTTCGATAGCGCCGAGGCCGCCACCGACCAGCCCGCCAAGAAGGCTGCAGATTGGCCATGTACGTTGATTGAGGGGTGCAGTGCCATCGCTGTGCGTGGCGCAACCGGTGAGCAGGCTGCCGAGCAGCAGTACCGGCAAGACGGACCTTGCGAAAACAGTCATGGTGAAAGCTCCTGTGTCACCGGCCCATACCGGTTACACAGGAGTAAAGACCCGCATCCGCGACTGCACAAGCCGCGGATGCGAGAGGGCTTAGCGGACGATTTTGATTTCGGTACGGCGGTTCTGCGCGCGACCATCGGCCGACTTGTTATCCGCCACTGGCTGGCTTTCACCAAGGCCGGAGACCGAGACGAAGCTGGCGCGTGGCACACCTTGCTGGATCAGGTACTCCACCACCGAATGCGCACGGCGATCCGACAGTTTCTTGTTGTAGGCATCGCTGCCCACGCTGTCGGTGTGACCGGTTACGGTCAGTTGCGCAGTCGAGGATTCCTGTTTCAGGCGGTCGGCAACCTTGTCCAGTACCTGTTTGTCAGGACCAGTCAGCGTGGCCTTGTCGAACTGGAAGTGCACATCACGGATGACGATGGTTTCTTCCTTGACCACTACCGCTTCTTCAACCACGGGCGCAGGGGCCGGTGGCGGGCAACCGTCAGCGTCGACCTGGACGCCTTTAGGCGTGCCCGGGCACTTGTCGCGACTGTCCGGCACGCCATCGCCATCCTCGTCGCCATCACCGTGCACCCAGCAATAGGCTGCGGCCGTACCACCGACGATCAGCGCACCGTAACCGGCCCACGAAGCGCTTTCTGTCGCACCGAGACCGGCACCGACCACACCACCGACCGCCGCACAGGTCGGCCAGTCGGTTTTCTGCAAACCTGCACAACCAGTCAACACACTGGTTAGCAGAACCAAGGGTAATGCTGTCCGAACTATGCTCATCTAGTTTTCTCCTGAGGGATCGGCTTAAAACCGATTCAGGGAGTAAAGACCGGAGTTTTAATCTCCGCCAGCAATAGGCCATTGCTGTTTGCGACCGTGTTCACAGGGCTTCGCCAGATTGGCGGGCAAGCGCACCGACGCAGCGCTTTGCCACCGCGCGCAGGCAGGCTAGTCTTGGCGGTCTGATTGAGGAGCCTTGATGAACGTCGCCATTTCTTCCCGCACGCCGCAACAGGCGTTGGCTGCCTTGCTGGATCGCTACGCGCCGGCGCGCTTGCTGTTGATCGGCGCCAGCGAATTTCCGGCCTTGAGCGCTTTTAAAGACGCGCATCCGGACACCGTCGTCGCCCACGCCGCACCAGGCGCATTGCCCGCCGAACTGGCGGCGCAGCGCTTTGATCTGGCACTGATCGTCGATTGCCTGGAACATTTGCCCAAGCGCGACGGCCTGAACCTGTTGGGTGGCATCCGTAACCTCAACGCCAGCCGCATCGCGGTATTGGCGGACCTCAGCCAGCGGCTGGCAGGAAACCGACTTCTACTCACTGGCGCTGCAGGCCAGTGAACGTTTCCAGCGCGACGATCAGGTGCTGACCCTGTTCACCTACGATCTGCTTGACTACAAACAAGTCCCCGACTGGCTCAATTCGCGGTTCTGGGCCAATCCGGAAAACTTCGGGAAATACTGGTGGTAATGCAATGAGTACAGCCATTTGTCCGTGCGGCAGCGGCAATCTGCTGCAAGCCTGCTGCGGCCATTATCACGAAGGCCAACCGGCACCGTGCGCCGAAGCGCTGATGCGTTCGCGCTACAGCGCCTACGTGCTGGGGCTGATCGATTATCTGGTGGCAACCACCCTGCCCGCGCAGCAGCCGGGGCTGGATCGCCAGTCGATCAGCAACTGGAGCGCGCAAAGCACCTGGCTCGGTCTTGAAGTCGAAAGCTCGGAAGTCTTCGGCGGTCAGCCGGAACACGCCTTCGTCACCTTCACCGCGCGCTGGCATGACGACCAGGGCGAGCACAGTCACCGCGAGCGTTCATCGTTCGTACAGAACGGCGGACGCTGGTATTTCATCGACCCGACCGTGTCGGTGAAGCTGGGGCGCAATGACCATTGCCTGTGTGGCAGCGGGCAGAAATTCAAGAAGTGCTGCTCGGGGTATTTCGGCGCGTAGACGGGCCGGCGACTAGACTGGGGTCAAAGGGAGTTCTGCTCGATGCTCGGTCAACGTCACACACTGCGATGGCTGCTTCTGATGCTGGTGTTGAACCTCGGCGGTTGCGCGTCGTGGTTCAGCGACGACAGCGTCGACCCCGCCGTGCATCTGGTGAAAGTCGAAGTGGTGCGGGCGAAATTGCTCGAACAGAGATTCATCCTGCATTTTCGCGTCGATAACCCCAACGATAGCGAGCTGACCGTGCGTGGTCTGGAATACCGCATCCATCTGGCCGACATGCTGCTGGCTGAGGGTGAGCACGAACACTGGTTTACCGTCAGGCCGAAGCACAGCGCGTATTTCAAGGTGCCGATCCGCACCAACCTGTGGCCGAAGGTCAAGGACGTGGTGAAAATGCTGAAAAAAACCGATCAGCAGATTCCCTATCGCTTGGAGGGCGAAATGGAAACCGGTTTATTCATCGCCCACTACGTGCACCTGAAGCGCAATGGCGTGATAATCCCCGCCGATTTAATTCCGGAGCAACACCGATGACCCAGCAACCCCATGTCCACGGCCCTGACTGCAACCACGATCACGACCATCATCACGAGCATGACCACGGCCACGTGCACGGCCCGAACTGCGGCCACGCCCACCAGGAACCGGTGCGCAACGCCCTGAAAGACGTCGGCCGCAACGACCCGTGCCCTTGCGGCAACGGCAAGAAATTCAAGAAGTGCCACGGCGCCTGATCCGCCAGGCGAAGCCTTTCTTCGCCCGTTAGACCGCCATCGCGAGCAGGCTCGCTCCCACCTTTGACTGCGTTCTTCACCTGGAACACGGTCCCCTGGAGTGAGCCTGCTCGCGATGAGGCCGGCACATCCAGCAGGGTTGTCGCCTGTTACACCGCCATCGCTTGCAGGCAAGCTCCCCAAAAAAACCGCCCCTTTCTCAGGCCGAGTGTCAGCTCGCCTGCTGTTTGCTGTTGATCTCGATCACCGGCGATGTCGAAGGCTTCGGAGCCTGAAAATCAAAAGCCCCTCACCCTAGCCCTCTCCCCGAGGGAGAGGGAACTGACCGTGGTGATTGGAAGATGTACGTCGACCCGCAATACCGAGTCGGACGCAATTTTTGAACGGCCCATAAGTCGGCTCCCTCTCCAGGGGGAGAGGGCTGGGGTGAGGGGCAGCCACACCGCAGATCAACAGCCAACCACCCGCTTCTACCCACTCAACAATGAGCGTTAGCTCGAGTGCCTTTGATCTTGATCTTGCGTCACCGGCGACGTCGGAAGGCTGAGCGCAGGGATTGATCCGGGCGTGGGAGCACAGCGACCGTCTGGCGCAGCCAGACACAGCGTAAGTAGGTGCAGCGAAGCAAACCGTAGCCGCGGCGCCCGGATCGATCCCGGAGCGAAGGGACCTGAGCTTGCGAGGGCCGAACGCAGGAGCAAGCGTTTTTTGCTTATTTTTTTTCTGGGCCGGCACTCCGGGCGTTTGAAAAAAGTGAGTCGCCGTCAGGCGAAACCGCCAGCCGCAGCACCCGAAGCAACGGATATGTACACAGCAACCAAAAAAAACCTGCGCCTGAAAGAAAGCCATCGCTTGCAGGCAAGCTCCTACATTTGGAATGCATTCCATCCGGAAGAACACGGTCCCCTGTGGGAGCCAGCCTGCTGGCGATGACGCCGGCATCTCCAATAGAGACATTCAGCCAGCCGCCAGAACCCGGGCACTGCTGACCACCGTCGCATACTCCCCGTGCAGATTCCCCAGCGACATACCATGCACCTCCTCAGCCGTTCGCGGTGTGCCGAAATAATCCACCTTGTCGAACGTAAAACACGCGTCCTCCACCACCCAGGCATCGAACCCGAGATTACCGGCAGTGCGCGCGGTTGATTCCACCGAGTTGTGAGTGGCTACGCCGACAATCACCAATTGTCCTATCCCCGCCTCGTGCAATCGCGCCTCCAGCCCGGTGGCAGAAAACGCATCCGGCACTTGCTTCTGGATCAGCCACTCGCCCTGCTGCGGCACAAATAGCTGCTGGAACTCCACACCCTCCTGCTCCGGCCAGAACACCGATTCCGGCGAGTGCGACAGATGCTGTACATGAATCACCGGGCGTGCGGTCCGGCGCCACAGCGCCAACAAATCAAGGATCCGTTCTTCCGCCTGCGGGTTATTTCTGCGCCCGAGACGCGGATGCAGAATGCCTTTCTGTTGATCAATGATGATCAATGCAGCGTTGCCCTTGAGCTCCATGGCGATTTTTCTCACGAGGTTTGATCGGTTTTCCTCAGTTCACCATCACCGCTTCGCCTCAGGCAACTGCAAACGCTCCGACTGACCGCAGCACCACTGAAGAAATAACCGCTCACCCCGCTTGCGCGGCCCTCGCCTGCTCACTAACGTAGCGCCTTTATTGCGCCCCCAGCCTTTTGTATCCCAGGAGCTTCGCCATGGCCTCGCCAGCCCTCACACATTTCTTTCCCCGGTTCGGCGTTGCCGCAGCAGTGGCCGGTGTCCTGGGCCTGTCCGGTTGCCAGACGTGGAACGCGCAAGACAGCCTGCCACCGACCGCCGGCGTGCAGCCGCTCAAGGGCCTGGCGCAGAACGTGTCGGTGCGCCGCAATGCCATGGGCATGCCGTTGATCGAGAGCAACACCTTTCACGACGCGCTGTTCAGTCTCGGCTATATCCACGCCAGCGACCGCATCAACCAGATGGTCACGCTGCGTCTGTTGGCGCAGGGCCGTCTGGCAGAAATGTCCGGGGCCTCGTTGCTCGATGCCGACCGCTACATGCGGGCAGTCAATCTGAAGAAGAGCGCCGGCGAGCTGTACAAGGCCTCGTCGCCGCGCCTCAAACGCTTCTTCGAAGTCTATGCGCGGGGCGTCAACGCTTACCTGTTCCGCTATGCCGACAAGCTGCCGGGCGATCTCGCCGCCAGCGGCTACAAGCCTGAATACTGGAAACCGGAAGATTCGGCGCTGATCTTCGCCCTGCTGAATTTCAGCCAGTCGGCCAACCTGCCGGAAGAAATCCAGTCGCTGCTGCTCGCACAAACCGTCAGCAGCGACAAACTTGCCTGGCTGACGCCCTCCGCGCCGGACGAAAACCTGCCGCTGGCCGAGGCCGACAAGCTGCAAGGACTCAAGCTCAACGGGCAGATTCCCGGGCTGAGCGAGCTGAGCAGTGCCAGCCAGCAACTGTCGACGCTGAACCTGCTCGGTGCGACGTCGGCGAACAACTGGGCGATCGCCCCGCAACGCAGTCGCAGCGGCAAGAGCCTGCTGGCCAGCGATGCCCACGGGCCGCTGATGGCGCCGTCGCTGTGGAGCTTCGTGCAGATCCGCGCGCCGAAATACCAGGCGGCCGGGGTGACCATCGCCGGTTTGCCGATGGTGCTGGGCGGCTTCAACGGCAAGGTCGCGTGGAGCATGACCAGCGTGCTCGGCGACAATCAGGACCTGTTCCTGGAAAAAATCCGCCGCCAGGGCAGCAGCCTGACCTACGAGGTCAATGGCAAATGGCAGCCACTGGGCGTGCGCAACGAAACCTATTTCGTCAAAGGTCAGCGTCCGATTCGTGAAGCGGTGTACGAAACCCGTCACGGCGCGCTGCTCAACAGCGCTCAAGCGGCCGCGCAAGGCAGCGGTTTCGGCCTGGCCTTGCAGACCCCGAGCTTCACCGACGATAAATCCCTGGACGCGTTTTTTGACCTGACCCGCGCGCAAACGGTTGAACGTGCTTCCGACGCCAGCCGCGAAATCCGGGCTATCACCGCCAATCTGGTGTTCGCTGATGCAAGCAACATTGGCTGGCAGGTTACAGGACGCTTCCCCAACCGCCGTGAAGGCGAAGGCCTGCTGCCGTCGCCGGGCTGGGAAGGTCGATACGATTGGGACGGTTACGCCGACCCGATGCTGCACCCCTACGATCAGGATCCGGCGCAAGGCTGGCTCGGCACCGCCAACCAGCGCGTGATCCCCGACGGTTACGGCATGCAGTTGTCGAAATCCTGGGCGGCGCCGGAGCGCGGCGAGCGCCTGGCGGAACTGGCTGGCGCCAGCAAACACGACAGCCGCAGCGTGATCGCCATGCAATACGACCAGACCACGACCTTCGCTGCCAAGCTGAAGAAAGTCTTTGAAGCGCCGGGCATGAAACAACCGCTGAAGCAGGCGATCGATGCCCTGCCGGAAGCCGAGCGCAGCAAGGCCCGCGAAGCCTTTACGCGGTTGATGGCGTTCGACGGCAAGCTCAGCCCGACCTCGGCAGATGCGGCGCTGTATGAACTGTTCCTGCAGGAAAGCATGAAGCAGATTTTCCTCGACGAACTCGGCCCGCAGTCGAGCCCGGCGTGGAAGGCGTTTGTCGCCAACGGGGATACGTCCTACGCGGCGCAAGCCGACCATTTGCTCGGTCGCGAGGACAGCCCGTTCTGGGATGACCTGCGCACTGCGCAAAAAGAAGACAAGGCGCAGATTCTCGCTCGCAGCCTCGCCGCTGCGATCAGTGCGGGCGACAGTCAGTTGGGCGGCGATCACCGCGCCTGGCAGTGGGGCAAGTTGCACAGCTACCAGTGGAGTAATGCCAACGGCCAGACTGTGCGCGGGCCGCTGGCGGCGGGTGGCGATCACACAACGCTGAATACGGCGGCGTACGCCTGGGGGCAGGATTTTGCGACCACGCGGGCACCGTCGATGCGTTTCATCGTCGACTTCGGCCAAGCGGAACCGCTGATGGGGCAGAACGGAACGGGACAGTCGGGTAATCCGCTCAGCCCGAATTACCTCAATGGCATCGACGCGTGGCTCAAAGGGCAATACATCGGCTTGCCGATGCAGCCGCAGAACTTTGACCGGGTGTATGGCAAGACCCGATTGACACTTACTCCCGGGAAATAGGGCACGGATCAAGAGCCCCTCACCCTAGCCCTCTCCCAAAGGGAGAGGGGACTGATTGGGGGATGCTTGGGTAATTCGCCGACCTGATCGAGCGAGGCCGAATCCGGCATGGATTTCATTTTGCCGAAACCGGCACTGATCGTTCCCACGCTCCGCGTGGGAATGCCTCAACGGACGCTCCGCGTTCGGCTCTGGAGGGGACGCAGAGCGTCCCGGGCTGCATTCCCACGCAGAGCATGGGAATGATCAGAATCAGGTTGATATACCTCGTAAGACACTTCGCTCGGCCCCCTCTCCCTCCGGTAGAGGGCTGGGGTGAGGGTAGCGCGCCAAAACCGATCGAACTTCCAGCCTCACGCCCGCCTCATAACTAACAAGCCCCCCATTCCGGTCACGACATGGATCTTGTTATCGCCCGACCTGAAGGTCTCTATTGCCCCGCCGGGGATTTCTATATCGATCCGTGGCGCCCGGTCGAACGTTCGGTCATCACCCACGCGCACGGCGACCATGCACGAACCGGCAACCAGCACTATCTGTCCAGCAGCGCCAGCGAAGGGATTTTGCGCGCACGGCTGGGGCAAGACATCAACCTGCAGACCCTGCCCTACGGCCAGCGTCTGACGCATCACGGTGTCACCTTGAGTTTTAACCCGGCCGGCCACGTACTCGGTTCAGCACAGGTACGTCTGGAATACGGCGGCGAAGTCTGGGTCGCGTCGGGCGATTACAAGGTCGAGCCGGACGGCACCTGCGCGCCGTTCGAACCGGTGCGCTGCCACACGTTCATCACCGAATCGACCTTCGGCCTGCCGATCTACCGCTGGCAGCCGCAAGCGCAGATTTTCGCCGAGATCAATCAATGGTGGGCGGCCAATATTGCCGCCGGCAAAGCCAGCGTGTTGCTCTGCTATTCATTCGGCAAGGCTCAACGAATTCTCCACGGCATCGACGCCAGCCTCGGACCGATCCTCAGTCACGGCGCGGTCGAGCCGTTGAACCGGGTCTATCGCGAGGCCGGCGTGTATCTGCCCCCGACGCTCTACGCCGGAGACATAAAGAAAAGCGACCCGATCATGCGCCAGGCGCTGGTCATCGCCCCGCCCTCGGCCGGCGGCAGTACGTGGGTGCGTCGTTTCGGCGAATTCAGCGACGGTTTTGCCAGCGGCTGGATGCGTTTGCGCGGCACTCGGCGGCGGCGCGGCGTCGATCGCGGCTTCGTGCTTTCCGACCACGCCGACTGGCCGGGCCTGCTGTGGGCCATCGAACAGACCGGTGCGGAACGGGTGATGGTCACCCACGGCTCGATTGGCGTACTGGTGCGTCACCTGCGCGAAAAAGGCCTGGATGCGCAAGGCTTCAGCACCGAGTACGGCGATGACGAAGAAGAAAGCGGCGCCAGCGAGCCCGCGCTTGCCGAGGTGCCGACATGAAAGCGTTTGCCGAGCTGTACGCCGAACTCGACGCGACCACCTCAAGCAACGCCAAACTGGCGGCGATGCAGGCTTACTTCGCCCAGGCCGAACCTCAGGATGCGGCGTGGGCGGTGTACTTTCTTTCCGGCGGCCGGCCCCGGCAACTGGTGCCGGTAAAAATCCTGCGAGAGCTGGCGGTCGAGGTTTCCGGGCTGGAACCGTGGCTGTTCGAGGAAAGCTATCAAGCGGTCGGCGATCTGGCGGAAACCATTTCGCTGGTGTTGCCGGAGAACCTGCACAGCTCTGAAGCCGGCCTTGCTGAGTGGATTGAAGACAAACTGCTGCCGCTGCGCGGAGAAACGCCGGATTATCTCGCGCGACAACTGCCAGCACTGTGGGCGCAACTCGATCGGGCCAGCCTGATGCTATGCATCAAACTGATCACCGGCAGCTTTCGCGTCGGCGTGTCGAAACTGTTGGTCACCCGCGCGTTGGCTGCGATGGCCGGGCTCGACAGCAAACGCGTCGCCCAGCGTCTGGTCGGCTACACCGACCTGTCCAACCGACCGAACGCCGCCAGCTATCTGAAACTGATCGCCCCTGAGTCGGCTGACGAACATGCCCAGCGCGGCGGCCAGCCCTACCCGTTTTTCCTCGCGCATGCCCTGTCACAACCGGTTGACCAGTTCGAAGCGCTGCTCGGTCCGGTCGACAACTGGCAGGTGGAATGGAAGTGGGATGGCATTCGTGCACAGGTGGTCAAGCGTGACGGCCGTTTGTGGGTTTGGTCGCGGGGCGAAGAACTGGTCACCGAGCGTTTTCCCGAACTCGACGTGCTGGTGCAGGGTTTACCGGATGGCACCGTAATCGACGGTGAAATTGTCGTCTGGAAAAGCAGCCATCCGAGCACCGAAGACGCCTTCAATCCGCAGTCCATGGCACCGCCAGCAGTGCAGCCCTTCGCCCTGCTGCAACAACGCATCGGCCGCAAGACCCTCGACAAGAAGATCCTCGAAGACGTGCCGGTGGTGGTGCTCGCCTACGACCTGCTGGAATGGCAGGGCGAAGACTGGCGCAACCAGCCGCAGGCCAAACGCCGCGAACAACTGGAAGCGGTGATCGCCCGTTGCAACAGCCCGGTGCTGTTGCCGTCGCCGGTGCTGACCGGCAGCGACTGGGCCGACCTTGCCCAGCAGCGCGAAGCCTCGCGGCGCCTCGGGGTCGAGGGCATGATGCTCAAGGCGCGCGATGCGTTGTATGGCGTCGGGCGCACCAAGGACATGGGCGTGTGGTGGAAGTGGAAAGTCGACCCGTTCAGTGTCGATGCGGTGCTGATCTATGCACAGCGCGGACATGGTCGCCGCGCCAGTCTGTACAGCGATTACACCTTCGCCGTGTGGGACGGCCCGCCGGAGTCGAGTCAGCGTTCGCTGGTGCCGTTTGCCAAGGCCTATTCGGGGCTTACCGACGAGGAAATGCGCCAGGTCGACAGCATCGTGCGCAAGACCACCGTCGAGAAGTTCGGCCCGGTCAGCAGCGTCAAACCGAGCCTGGTATTTGAATTGGGCTTCGAAGGCATCGCCCTGTCACGGCGGCACAAGAGCGGAATTGCCGTGCGCTTCCCGCGCATGCTGCGCTGGCGCAAGGACAAAACCGTCGAAGAGGCTGACAGCCTCGCTACCTTGCAGGATCTGCTGGCCTGATCCTGGCCCCGCCCCGGTGATCGCGGTGATCGCAATGATCGCAATGATCGTTCCCGCGCTCTGCGTGGGAACGCAGCCCGGGACGCTCTGCGTCCCTTCCAAAGCCGAACGCGGAGCGTCCGTTGAGGCATTCCCACGCAGAGCGTGGGAACGATCAAGGTGAGCAGTCGAGCGCCGGGCAGTGTAAAGACCCAAAACTGTGCAAGAATCCAGACCCAGCCACGCGCACGCACCAATCGCGTGCTCGCCCTCGTGTCTCAATCTTTTAAAACACCTGTTCGGCACTCTGGTTCGGAAATTGCTACTTTCTATAGGTCGTAAGCGTTGCAGTAACAATAATTCTGCGCCACAAGCGCTCATATTGGTTCTTAGGGATTGAATAATGAAAAAAGCATTGCTGACCCTTTCTGCACTGGCGTTGTGCATGGCCGCCGGCTCCGCGCTGGCCAAGGAATACAAAGAGCTGCGCTTTGGCGTTGACCCTTCGTACGCACCGTTCGAGTCGAAAGCGGCCGATGGCAGCCTGGTGGGTTTCGATATCGACCTGGGTAACGCGATCTGCGCCGAACTGAAGGTCAAGTGCAAGTGGGTCGAAAGCGATTTCGACGGCATGATTCCGGGCCTCAAGGCCAACAAGTTCGACGGTGTGATCTCGTCGATGACCGTGACCCCGGCCCGCGAGAAAGTTATCGACTTCTCCAGCGAGCTGTTTTCCGGCCCGACGGCTTATGTGTTCAAGAAAGGCTCTGGCGTCACTGCAGATGCCGCGTCGCTGAAGGGTAAAACCGTCGGTTACGAGCAAGGTACCATTCAGGAAGCCTACGCCAAAGCCGTGCTGGACAAGGCTGGCGTAAAAACCCAGGCCTATCAGAACCAGGATCAGGTTTACTCCGACCTGACTTCCGGTCGTCTCGACGCCGGTATCCAGGACATGCTGCAAGCGGAACTGGGCTTTTTGAAGTCGCCTAAAGGCGCCGATTACGAAATCAGCCAGCCGGTCGACAGCGAATTGCTGCCAGCCAAAACGGCTGTCGGTATCAAGAAAGGTAACACTGAGCTGAAAGCGCTTTTGGATAAAGGTATCAAAGCGTTACACGACGACGGCAAATACGCCGAGATTCAAAAGAAACACTTTGGCGATCTGAATCTGTACAGCGGCAAATAATGCCCCGGCGCCCATCCTCGATGGGCGCCTTTTCCATCCGTTCAGGTTGCTGATTTATGTTTGAAACCCTTCTGCAAAATCTGGGGCTGGCCTCCTTCAGTCTGCAGGGCTTCGGCCCGTTGCTGCTGGCAGGCACCTGGATGACCATCAAATTATCGGCGATGTCGCTGCTGGTGGCCGTGTTGCTCGGCCTGCTCGGCGCCAGTGCCAAACTGTCGAAAGTCAAACTGCTGCGCCTGCCCGCCCAGCTCTACACCACGCTGATCCGCGGCGTGCCGGACCTGGTGCTGATGCTGCTGATCTTCTACAGCCTGCAAACCTGGCTGACGTCGCTGACCGACTACATGGAATGGGAATACATCGAGATTGACCCGTTCAGCGCCGGCGTCCTGACCCTGGGCTTCATTTATGGCGCGTATTTCACCGAGACCTTCCGTGGCGCGATCCTCGCGGTGCCGCGCGGGCAGGTCGAAGCGGCCACCGCCTATGGCCTCAAACGCGGCCAGCGCTTTCGCTTCGTGGTGTTTCCGCAAATGATGCGTTTCGCCCTGCCGGGTATCGGCAATAACTGGATGGTGATGCTCAAGGCCACCGCGCTGGTGTCGATCATTGGCCTGGCCGATCTGGTCAAAGCAGCGCAGGACGCCGGCAAAAGCACCTATCAACTGTTCTACTTCCTGGTCCTTGCCGCGTTGATCTATCTGCTGATCACCAGTGCGTCCAACTTCATTCTGCGCTGGCTCGAACGTCGCTACGCGGCCGGTGCCCGGGAGGCCGTGCGATGATCGAACTCCTCCAGGAATACTGGCGCGCCTTCCTTTATACCGACGGCCAGAACATCACCGGGCTGGCAATGACGATGTGGCTGCTGACCGCCTCGATCTGCATCGGCTTCATCGTCTCGATTCCGCTGTCGATCGCCCGCGTCTCGCCGCACTTCTACATTCGCTGGCCGGTGCAGTTCTACACTTATCTGTTCCGGGGCACGCCGCTGTATATCCAGTTACTGATCTGCTACACCGGGATCTACAGCCTGGCGGCCGTGCGTGAGCAACCGCTGCTCGACAGTTTCTTCCGCGATGCGATGAACTGCACGATCCTCGCCTTTGCCTTGAACACCTGCGCCTACACCACGGAAATTTTCGCCGGGGCGATCCGCAGCATGAACCACGGCGAAGTCGAAGCGGCCAAGGCTTACGGTCTGACCGGCTGGAAGCTGTACGCTTACGTGATCATGCCGTCGGCGTTGCGCCGGTCGTTGCCGTATTACAGCAACGAAGTGATCCTGATGCTGCACTCGACCACAGTGGCCTTCACCGCGACCATTCCCGATATCCTCAAAGTCGCGCGGGACGCCAACTCGGCGACCTTCCTGACCTTCCAGTCGTTCGGCATTGCCGCGCTGATCTACCTGACCATCACCTTTGCGCTGGTCGGCCTGTTCCGTCTCGCCGAACGGCGCTGGCTGGCCTTCCTCGGGCCGACGCACTAGGCCCAGCTCAGGAAAAAAAGAGATAAACAATGCGCCACCTGATTCATGACTTGCTGGCCCCGCTGCCGGGGACCGCTCGACAGATTCACAGCTTCCACTTCGGCCCGGAGCAGGCCAAGGGCAAGGTGTATATCCAGTCTTCGCTGCATGCCGACGAATTACCCGGCATGCTGGTGGCCTGGCACCTCAAGCAACGGCTGGCCGAGCTGGAAGCCGCCGGCCGCCTGCGCAGCGAGATCGTGCTGGTACCGGTGGCCAATCCGGTCGGCCTTGAGCAAGTGCTGATGGACGTGCCGCTGGGTCGCTACGAACTGGAGAGCGGGCAGAACTTCAACCGCTGGTTCGTCGACCTCAGCGAGGAAATCGGCAACGCCATCGAAGGTCAGCTCAGCGACGACCCGCAACACAACCTCGAACTGATCCGCGCCAGCCTGCGCGCCGCCCTCGCCCGCCAGACCGCCAGCACGCAATTGCAATCGCAGCGCTTGACCCTGCAACGGCTGGCCTGCGACGCCGACATGGTGCTCGACTTGCACTGCGATTTCGAATCGGTGGTGCACCTCTACACCACGCCGGAAGCCTGGCCGCAGGTCGAACCGCTGGCGCGCTACATCGGTGCGCAGGCGAGCCTGCTCGCTACTGACTCTGGCGGTCAGTCGTTTGACGAATGCTTCACCCTGCTCTGGTGGCAACTGAAGGAGCGCTTCGGCGAACACTTCGAGATTCCGCTGGGCAGTTTCTCGGTCACCGTCGAGTTGCGCGGTCAGGGTGACGTTACTCATCCGCTGGCCAGCCGCGACTGCCAGGCGCTGATCGATTATCTGATCCAGTTCGATGCAATCGTCGGCGAAACCAAGCCACAACCGTCCTTGCCGTACCCTGCTACGCCGCTGGCCGGCGTCGAACCGGTGACCACCCCGGTCGGTGGCCTGCTGGTGTATACCGCCACCGCCGGGCAGTACCTGGAAGCGGGTCAGCAGATCGCCGAAATCATCGACCCGATCCACGATCGCGTCACCCCCATTCATTGCACCGCCGCCGGCCTGCTCTACGCACGCTCGCTGCGGCGCATGGCCACTGCCGGCATGGTCATCGCCCACGTTGCGGGCGCCGAAGCCTACCGCAGCGGCTACCTACTTTCGCCTTGAGGATGTTCGTCCCATGTACAAACTGACCGTTGAAGGCCTGCATAAAAGCTATGGCGACCATCAGGTGCTCAAAGGCGTTTCGCTCAAGGCCAGAACCGGCGACGTGATCAGCCTGATCGGCGCCAGTGGCTCGGGCAAAAGCACGTTTTTGCGCTGCATCAACTTTCTCGAGCAACCCAACGACGGCGCCATGAGCCTCGACGGCCAGTCGATCCGCATGATCACTGACCGCCACGGCATGCACGTCGCCGACGCCAACGAGCTGCAACGCCTGCGCACCCGGTTGGCCATGGTGTTCCAGCATTTCAATCTGTGGAGCCACATGACCGTGCTGGAAAACATCACCATGGCCCCGCGCCGGGTGCTGGGTTGCAGCAAACAGGAGGCCGACGACCGCGCCCGGCGCTATCTGGACAAGGTCGGCCTGCCGGCGCGCGTCGCCGAGCAATACCCGGCGTTTCTCTCCGGCGGCCAGCAGCAGCGCGTGGCGATTGCCCGGGCGCTGGCGATGGAACCGGAAGTGATGCTGTTCGACGAACCCACCTCGGCGCTGGACCCGGAACTGGTCGGCGAAGTACTCAAGGTGATTCAGGGCCTGGCCGAAGAAGGCCGGACCATGATCATGGTCACCCACGAAATGAGCTTCGCGCGCAAGGTTTCGAATCAGGTGCTGTTCCTGCATCAGGGCCTGGTCGAAGAAGAAGGTGCGCCGGAGGATGTGCTGGGCAATCCGAAAAGCGAACGGCTGAAGCAGTTCCTCAGCGGCAACCTGAAATAACGCCGTACACAACCCCCTGTAGATACTCTGTTCACGGTCAAGCTTTTGCGAGGTGTTTCTCGCTAAAAAGCTTGGCCGTATTGAAATCTTCGCCGGCTCGCATACAGGCCCACAAGCCGGTCAGGTATTTGCGCATGACGGCGATGATGGCCTGCATCTTTCTTTTCCCTCGCCCGATCAAGGCTTCGTAAAGGCTTTCACGTTACTGTCGCAACGTATGGCAGTCAGCGCTGGCATATACATCGCTGAGCGTAGGTAGGCGTTTCCGCCCTTACTTATCCGTCCAGGTTTATCGATGCTGGTACCTGATTGCGTAAGCCGCACATCGAGCCCTGCATGTCGGCTGACCTGGGCGGACTTAAGCGTCACTGGCAAGGTCGTCAATTCAGCCAATGCCGAAAATACTGAAATTTCGCCCATGCCTGGCGCTGCGATCATGTGCCCGAACTGGGCGCTTAGGGTTGGGCAATTGTCGATCAGCGCCCGACCTGCGAGCCTGAAACGCTCGATTCGCTTGTCAAAAGCTTCAATGGCTTCTTCTTCGTCTTCAATCAGCATTTTCACGGTTGTTTGAGTAGCTTTCAGCGCATGCAGCTCGTTCTTGGCTCGGGTGCGATGACACGTCAAACGATTGATATGCCTTCCGATAGCCCGCAGTTCCAGCTGTATGGTCGTGGGCGGCGTCCACAATTTTGGACTCATGCGTTCGCCGTATTCAGCTAGCAGCTGGGCATCGATCGCATCGGTTTTGCTGTTTTTCAACATCAGCTTGGCAAAGTTATGAAAGCTCTTCGGGTTGATAACCGAAACGGGCAAACCCGCCGCAGTGAGTTCCATGGCCAAATCCAGGTAATAGATGCCGGTGGCCTCCATCACTACGGATAAAGGCTTGAGCTCGAGCAATCTGTTGACCGCTGCTTTGCGCCCGGCGGGCGTTTGGTCGATGTTGCAGGCACCTGCAAAACGGCCGTCTTTGCGCCAGCCCATGGCGGTCGTGCGAGACCCCACATCCAAACCGACATGCATGCTCATGCTTTCAACTCCGAGTGAACTGGGTTAGAAATGTATCCTGGTTCCCCTGACCTCGAACTTCATGCCACTGCAACCTTGTAATGCGAAGTCCGACTTGTCGGCTTCTCGATACTCTTCGTGGTGGGCAATGAGGCGGGGGACCTCTCTACAGACAAGGTCAGGAGCAAGTCCTGCCTTTAGGAGTGATCGGTCTCCCCAGAAACACATCTTCGTATGTCCGCACCAGCGAGCTTAGATCTCAATCGACTGGTGTGAGGGCAACATACAAGGAGTGAGCCTGCTCGCGATAGCGTCATACCAGTCGATGCATGTGTGACTGTTACACCGCTATCGCGAGCAGGCTCACTCCTACAGCGGTCCGTGTCAGCCTTAAAAATCAAACTTGTCCCCCCGCTCCGCTGTCTCTGAAAAAACCCCTCCAGAGCGCACGCAGCCGGCATGGCGAAATCCCCCGACCTTGCAAAAACCTGGTTCAGCGCCCGCGGCTGGAAGCCGTTCGCGTTTCAGAAACAGGTGTGGGCTGCGGTAAAAAATGGCGAGTCCGGGCTGCTGCATGCCAGCACCGGTGCCGGTAAAACCTATGCCGTGTGGTTCGCTGCGCTCAACCGCTACGCCCGTGCGCGACCTGCCGTCGAAACACCGCGCAAACGCAAACCACCCGCCGAACCGCTGACCGTGCTGTGGATCACCCCCATGCGCGCGCTGGCCGCTGACACCGCGCGCGCTTTGCAGGCACCGGTCGATGATCTGCAACTGCCCTGGAGCATCGGTCTGCGCACTGGCGACACCAGCAGCAGCGAGCGCGCCCGTCAGGGCCGGCGCCTGCCGACCGCGCTGATCACCACGCCAGAGAGCCTGACCCTGCTGCTTGCCCGCGCCGATGCGCGCACCGCGCTGTCGACCTTGCGCATGATCGTCGTTGACGAATGGCACGAACTGCTCGGCAACAAGCGCGGCGTGCAATTGCAACTGGCCCTCGCGCGCCTGCGCCATTGGCAGCCGGAACTGATCGTCTGGGGTGTTTCCGCCACGCTTGGTAATCAATCCCACGCTGAACAGGTGCTGATCCCACAGGGTGGCGGCGTGAGTGTGCAAGGACAAAGCGAAAAAGCCCTGACCGTCGACACCTTGCTCCCACCGGCCATCGACCGTTTTCCCTGGGCCGGGCACATCGGGCTGAAGATGCTGCCGCAAGTGGTCGCCGAACTGGATGCCTGCGCCAGCAGCCTGGTGTTCACCAACACCCGGGCGCAATCGGAGATCTGGTATCAGGCCCTGCTGGAAGCGCGACCGGACTGGGCGGGGTTGATCGCCTTGCATCACAGCTCGCTGTCGCGCGATACCCGTGACTGGGTGGAGCAGGCACTGAAGGACGGCCACCTGAAAGCCGTGGTGTGCACCTCCAGTCTGGACCTGGGTGTGGACTTTCTGCCGGTCGAGCGCGTGCTGCAGATTGGTTCAGCCAAAGGCGTCGCACGTCTGATGCAACGGGCCGGGCGTTCCGGTCACGCACCGGGGCGCACCTCGCGCGTGACGCTGGTGCCAACTCACAGCCTGGAACTGATCGAAGCAGTGGCCGCCCGCGATGCGGTCGAGCAGCGCCGCATCGAGCCGCGCCTGTCGCCACACAAGCCTTTGGATGTACTGGTGCAGCATCTGGTCAGCATGGCCCTTGGCGGTGGGTTTATTCCTGAAGAGTTGTACGAAGAAGTCCGTGGCGCCTGGGCTTATCGCGACCTGACCCTGGCCGACTGGGCCTGGGCGCTGGCTTTCGTACGCCATGGCGGGATGTCTCTTACAGCCTATCCGGATTATCGCCGGGTCGAGCCCGACGAACATGGCGTCTGGCGGGTGCCGGATGCGCGTCTGGCGCGGCGCCACCGGATGAGCATCGGCACCATCGTCAGCGATGCGAGCATCAATCTGAAATTCTGGAGCAAGGGCGGCGGTGGCAAGCAACTGGGCAGCGTCGAAGAAGGCTTTATCGCCCGGCTTAAACCGGGAGACGGTTTCTTGTTCGCCGGGCGCTTGCTGGAATTGGTGCGCGTGGAAAACATGACCGCCTACGTCAAACGCAGCACCGCGAAAAAAGCCGCCGTGCCACGCTGGAATGGCGGGCGCATGCCGCTTTCCAACGAGCTGGCCGAAGCTGTGGTCAGGCGCTTCACCGCGGCCGCTCAAGGCGAATTCACCGGGCCGGAAATGCACGCCTTGCGGCCCTTGCTGGACACGCAGATGCGCTGGTCCGGCCTGCCCACCGCGGAAAATCTGCTGGCCGAGGTACTGAAATCCCGCGAAGGCTGGCACCTGTTTCTCTACCCGTTCGCCGGGCGTCAGGTGCATCTGGGACTGGCCAGCCTGTTGGCCTGGCGGGTCAGCCAGCGCCAACCTGTGACGTTCTCGATAGCGGTGAATGATTACGGACTGGAACTGCTCAGTGCCACGCCCGTCGATTGGGCTGAACATTTGAATGGCGCGCTGTTTAATGCCGATCACTTATTGGCCGACGTGCTGGCCAGCCTCAATGCCGGCGAACTGGCGCTACGGCGCTTTCGCGAGATCGCGCGGATCGCCGGGCTGGTTTTCGCCGGCTACCCCGGCGCGCCGAAAAGCACCCGCCAGGTGCAGGCGTCGAGCGGTTTGTTCTTTCAAGTGTTCAAACAATACGACGCCGACAACCTGCTGCTGGCCCAAGCCGGGGAGGAAGTATTGCGTGAAGAACTGGATATCGCTCGACTGGAGCAGACCTTGCAGCGGATCAACCGAATGAAGCTCGATGTGCATTTGATCAAACGTCCAACACCGCTGGGCTTTCCGCTCTTGGTCGAGCGCATGCGTGAAAGCATGAGTTCGGAAAAACTGGCTGACAGGATCAGAAGAATGGTCGGTGATCTGGAAAAAACCGCTGACAACGGCAAGTCGTCATGAGTGCGGCATATCCGGTGCGCCTGGCCGGTGAAGAATTGTGGTTGCTGCCGGAGAAAGCCCTGTACTGGCCAGCGCAGGAGGCACTGCTGATTGCCGACGTACATTTCGGCAAAGCAGCGGCCTATCGCAGCCTCGGCCAACCAGTGCCGCACGGCACCACTGCGAGCAATATCGCGGTGATCGATGGGTTGCTCGCGAGGCTGCCGTGCCGGCAGTTGATCTTCCTCGGCGATTTTCTCCACGGGCCCGGCTCACACGCGCCGAATACGCTGAACGCGTTGGCCGAATGGCGGGCGCGGCACGCTGATCTGCCGATGACGCTGATTCGCGGCAATCACGACAAACGCGCGGGCGACCCGCCGGTCTCGCTGAATATTCGCGTGGTGCCAGAACCGATGCTGCTGGGCCCGTTCGCCTTGCAGCATGAACCCGACCCGCATCCCGAGCGGCACGTACTCGCCGGCCATGTGCACCCGGTCTATCGACTGCACGGTAAAGGGCGGCAGAGCTTGCGTCTGGCCTGTTTCAGGCTGGGTGAACGCATCAGCCTGATGCCGGCATTCGGGGCGTTCACTGGCGGCTTTCAGGTCGAGCGCGACCAAACCTGCAGAGTCTTCGTGATCGGTGACAACGAAATATGGCCCGTCAGTTAGTCGCTGACGGGCCATACCGGTGACAGTGGGTCAGGCGACAGGCGCCGGAGGCGGTTCGTCCGGCAGGGTCGGCTCGCCGGGTTCGGTCGGTTGTTCATTGGGAGTATCGGGATCGGGCTGACCGGGAACTCCGCCAGCCGCGCTCAGAGGCGGATGCGCCAACAAGGACCAGGCCAATACGCCAACCTGATTGGGCTCAAGCCTTGCCAGTTCGGCAGTGATTTGCGGATCGATCTTCATAGGGCACTCCTCGGCGAAGGCCCGTTTCGCTGGAAACAAAAACGGGCAGTACACCTCATAGAGTGCCTGCCCGCCAAAGAATTCCCGCGTTCTGTCGGAAGACCGATCAGGTGCGCGGCAGGGTCACGCCACGCTGGCCCTGGTATTTGCCGCCACGGTCCTTATAGGACACTTCGCATTCCTCATCGGATTCGAGGAAGAGCATCTGCGCCACGCCTTCGTTGGCGTAGATTTTCGCCGGCAGGTTGGTGGTGTTGGAGAACTCCAGCGTGACGTGGCCTTCCCACTCCGGTTCCAGCGGCGTGACGTTGACGATGATGCCGCAGCGCGCGTAGGTGCTTTTGCCCAGGCAGATGGTCAGCACGTTGCGTGGAATGCGGAAGTATTCGACGGTGCTGGCCAGCGCGAACGAGTTCGGCGGGATGATGCAGACGTCGCTGTGGATGTCGACGAAGCTGCCGGCGTCGAAGTTCTTCGGGTCGACGATGGCCGAGTTGATGTTGGTGAACACCTTGAAGTGGTTGGTGCAACGCACATCGTAGCCGTAGCTCGATACGCCGTAGGAAATCACCCGGCTGTCGTCGCTGCCGCGCATCTGGCGCTCGACGAACGGTTCGATCATGCCGTGTTCCTGCGCCATGCGGCGAATCCACTTGTCCGATTTGATGCTCATGGCGGGTTTGTCCTGAATAGCGAGGTGGAAAAATTCTGTCCGGCATCTTACCGGGCGCGCCGCCCCGTTCAAAGTGCGCACTGCAATTCTCGGCGAACACCCCGTATTTACGCGATGTGGCGACGAACCGTCGCACCGCCGATCCCGAAAACACAGAAACCTTTGCAACAAGCATTGGCACGTTCCGGAAAAAGGGTTAAGGTGGCGTCACTGTGTTGCTTGTGTCACTGAGAATCTCTACACGATATGTTGAATTTCGATCCAACCATCTACAAGAATTTTTCCTGCTCTTTGCACTCAGTCTCGGCCAGGGTTCTTCCTGAGTCGCAGTTATCTTTGTTCAAGGAGTTACACCATGTCTAATCGCCAAACCGGTACCGTTAAGTGGTTCAACGATGAAAAAGGCTTCGGCTTCATCACTCCACAATCCGGTGACGACCTGTTCGTTCACTTCAAAGCTATCCAATCCGACGGCTTCAAAAGCCTGAAAGAAGGCCAACAGGTTTCTTTCATCGCTACCCGCGGTCAGAAAGGCATGCAAGCTGAAGAAGTACAAGTTATCTAACTTGTAGCTTCTTTAGAAAAGAGCCCCGCCCTCAAAAGCGGGGCTTTTTTGTGGGCGTCTGTTTTGTGCAGGCAAAAAAAATCGCAGCTCGATAACGGCTGCGATTTTTTATCGATGACTTACCAGGCCACGCCAAACCCTGCGGTATAGCGCGTCTTGTTCAGATCTGCATCGTTGGTACCGCTGATGATGTCGCGCTCCGCCTTGAGGTTGAGCGAGGCCCAGTCGGTGACCTTGTAGCGCAGGCCCAGTTCGGCATCCAGTGCATAATCGGCCACGCCCGACAACGGCTTGCCGACTTCACCGTTGGTGAAGAACTCGACTTTCTTGCCGATCAGGTAGCGGTTGTAGTCCCACTTCATGGCAACGGAATAGAAGTTGTCCTTGCTGCCATCGCGGTATTCGTAATCGGTGCGGTTGAGCAACGAGCCCAGCGAGAATGCACCCAACTCATCGTCCCAGAACTGGTAGCCCGGACCGGTACCGACGACCCGCTGGCGCGCCAGCTCTTCGACGTGATCACGCTTGTAGTTCAGGCGGCCCTGCCAGAACCACTTATCGGTAATGAAGCGGTCGAGGGAATACTCGGCGCGCCAGTTGTTGGTCGTGGTTTCAGCGTCCTGCACTTCGCGGTTGTACTCACCTTCGGCGGTATGGCGCCAGCGACCGTGGCGCGCCGAGGTTTTGAACGCGACATCGTAGTCATCGGTGTCTTTCTCGGCGCGCTGATAATCCAGCGCCAGATCGACGTTGCCCTTCCACACCAGGTCGGTGACGATCGGTTTGGGCTTGAGGATCTGCTGGATGCTCGCCAGCTCGACGGTTTTCGGCGCGTCACCGTTGGCCAGCGTGACCTTGCCGTCGTCCGCCGCAGTCAGCGACTTGGAAACTTCGCCGGTGTAGGCGTCCTGCTTGACCAGCAGGTGCTGTTCGCTCTCCAGGGTCTTGACCTCTTTCCAGTCAATCGTGACCGCACCGGCATACTTGGTCTGGATCAACAGCTTGCCGCCATCGAAGACACTGATGGTGCCGCTCAACTTGTCACCGTTCTTCAACCAGACGGTGTCGGCAAGCAGGGGCGTGGACGCACTGAAAACAGCAAGGCACAGCAGGGATCTGGAAAACATAGGCGAGTCGAGGGCTCAAGTTATCGGAAAAAGGTCGGCATTATCCGTAGGAATAAGACCCTGACAAGGACTGACCGGGCGATTTCCAATGAGTTCATTTCTCAACTGCGCAGCAACGGATTACTCTGAACGCCTTGAAAAAGACCCTGCTCAGGAACCACGCCCGTGACAGCCCCCACCGACGATCATCACAGCGAAGCGCAAATCCGACGCACGGCGCTCTACTCCACGCTCGCGCAAGTGCCCGAGGGCAAAGTGGTCAGCTATGGTCAGTTGGCCGAATTGGCCGGTTTGGGGCGCGCCGCGCGCTGGGTAGGACGGACGCTGAGTCAGTTGCCCGCCGATACCCGGTTGCCATGGCACCGGGTGCTGGGCGCTGGCGGGCGGATCAGTCTGCCCGTGGGCAGCGCGTCCGGCGATGAGCAACGGGCGCGATTGCGCCTGGAAGGCATCACCGTCCAGAACAATCGTGTGGATATTCGGCGCCATGGCTGGCGTCCGGTAGAGCACAGCGGTTAGAGTGCGCGCTTTGTTTTCGCAATCTTGAGGCAGACTTCAGCCCATGCCCCGTAAAACCTGGCGCGCCGCGCTCGCCGCCTATGCCAGTCCTTCGACGCTCGTGCTGTTGTTGCTCGGTTTTGCCGCCGGCCTGCCGTACATGCTGGTGTTCTCAACGCTTTCAGTCTGGCTGCGTGAAGCCGGTGTCGCCCGTGAAACCATCGGCTACGCCAGCCTGATCGGCCTGGCCTATGCGTTCAAATGGGTCTGGTCGCCGCTGCTCGACCAATGGCGCCTGCCGTTGCTCGGCAAGCTCGGCCGTCGCCGTTCATGGCTGGTGCTTTCGCAGGCACTGGTGATTCTCGGCCTGATCGGCATGGGCTTCTGCGATCCGCAAAAACACCTGTCCTGGTTGATCGCGATTGCCGTAGTGGTCGCTTTCGCCTCCGCCACGCAAGACATTGCCGTCGACGCCTATCGCCTGGAAATCGCCGATGACAGCCGGCAAGCCGCGCTGGCCGCCAGCTACATGTCCGGCTACCGCGTCGCCGCCCTGCTCGCCACCGCCGGCGCGCTGTTCTTCGCTGAAGGTTTCGGCTCCACGGGTTTCAACTATAAGCATTCAGCCTGGACCGGTACTTATGTGCTGTTCGGCGTGTTGATGGTGCCCGCGCTGCTGACCTCGCTGTTCATGCGTGAACCGCCCGTGCCGCTGCGCACGCAATTGCAGGCTGGGCGTTACACCTTCATGCATCAATTGATGTCGGTGTTCGTGCTGATCATCCTGCTGGTGTCCGTGCCGGCGATGTTTACCCAGCTGTACAACACCGACTTTGCCAGCGTGCTGTTCGGCGACATGAGCCCGCTCGACCTGCTGCTGGAAGACCGCGCGTTTCTGCGTGCAATTCTATACACCTTGCTGACCGGTCTGTGTCTTTCAGCCATGGGCCGCCGCGGCCTGGCGCCGGTACTCACCCCGGTCAACGACTTCATTTTGCGTTACCGCTGGCAGGCGTTGCTGCTGCTCGGCCTGATCGCCACCTATCGCATGTCGGATACGGTCATGGGCGTCATGGCCAACGTGTTCTACATCGACCAGGGTTTCACCAAGGATCAGATCGCCAGCGTCAGCAAGATTTTCGGCCTGATCATGACCCTTGTCGGTGCCGGCATGGGCGGCCTGCTGATCGTGCGCTTTGGCATCTTGCCAATTCTGTTCATTGGCGGTGTAGCCTCGGCGGGAACCAACCTGCTGTTCGTGATGCTCGCCGACATGGGCCCGAACCTGCAGATGCTGGTGGTGACCATCTCGCTGGACAACTTCAGTTCCGGCCTGGCGACCTCGGCGTTCGTCGCCTACCTGTCGAGCCTGACCAACCTGAAGTTCTCGGCCACTCAGTACGCCCTGCTCAGTTCGATCATGCTGCTGCTGCCGCGACTGATGGGCGGCTACTCCGGCGTGCTGGTGGAAAAGTTCGGTTATCACAGTTTCTTCCTCATCACCGCCCTGCTCGGCGTGCCGACGCTGATCCTGATCGCGTTGCACTGGTTCCAGGAGAGCCGCCGCGAAGGCCCGACGCCGACGCCCGAACCTGCACCGACCCCGGTCGCCGAAGAATCGTAAGACGTTTCGCCGACGGCGGGAGGAATCCCGCCGTCGGACCTCACCAGCGGCCGCACGCCTGTACGTCGACAAAACTCGCCGGTACACTGCTCCGTCATTTCCAGTCAAAGCAACCGACAACGGCCAACCATGCGCACCAGTCAATTTTTGCTCGCCACACAGAAAGAAACGCCTTCCGATGCGGTCGTGATCAGCCACCAGCTGATGCTGCGCGCCGGCATGATCCGCAAACTCGCCTCGGGCCTGTACACCTGGCTGCCCATGGGCCTGCGAGTGATGCGCAAGGTTGAAGCCATCGTTCGCGAAGAAATGAACGCGGCCGGCTCTCTGGAAGTGTTGATGCCGAGCACCCAACCGGCCGAACTGTGGCAGGAGTCGGGGCGCTGGGAAGAATACGGCCCTGAGCTGCTGCGCATCAAAGACCGCCACGGTCGCGACTTCTGCGCGGGCCCGACCCACGAAGAAGTGATCACCGATCTGATGCGCAACGAGTTGAGCAGCTACAAGCAGCTGCCGATCAACCTGTACCAGATCCAGACCAAATTCCGTGACGAAATCCGCCCGCGCTTCGGTTTGATGCGCGGCCGCGAATTCATCATGAAGGACGCGTACTCCTTCCACGCCGATCAGGCCTCGCTGCAGGTCACCTACGACCGCATGCACCAGGCCTACTGCAACGTGTTCACTCGCCTGGGCCTGAAATTCCGTCCGGTTGAAGCCGACAACGGTTCGATCGGCGGCGCTGGTTCGCACGAGTTCCACGTACTGGCCGAGTCCGGCGAAGACGATATCGTCTTCAGCAACGGTTCCGACTACGCGGCGAACATAGAGAAAGCCGAAGCCGTGCCACGGGAAACTTCGCGTCCGGCTCCGACCGAAGAGCTGCGTCTGGTCGATACGCCAGACACCAAGACCATCGCGGCCCTGGTGGAGAAATTCAGTCTGCCGATTGAAAAGACCATCAAGACCCTGATCGTGCGCGCCGAGGAAGAAGGCAAGCTGATCGCGCTGGTCGTTCGTGGCGATCACGAACTCAACGAAATCAAGGCTGCCCAGCAACCTGGCGTGGCCAGCCCGCTGGTCATGGCCACCGATGCCGACCTGCGTGACGCGATTGGCGCCGGCGCCGGTTCGCTCGGCCCGCTGAACCTGCCGCTGCCGATCATCATCGACCGCTCGGTCGAGCTGATGAGCGACTTCGCGATTGGCGCGAACATCGACGACAAGCACTACTTCGGCGTGAACTGGGAGCGTGACCTGCCGGTTCCGACCGTCGCTGACCTGCGTAACGTCGTGGCCGGCGACCCGAGCCCGGACGGCAAGGGCACGCTGGAAATCAAGCGCGGCATCGAAGTCGGGCACATCTTCCAGCTGGGCAACAAGTACAGCAAGGCGATGAAGTGCGAAGTGCTGGGCGAGAACGGCAAGCCGGTGACCCTGGAAATGGGTTGCTACGGCATTGGCGTGTCCCGCGTGGTTGCAGCGGCGATCGAGCAGAACAACGACGAGAACGGCATCATCTGGAGTGACACCCTGGCGCCGTTCCAGATCGCTCTGGTGCCGCTGCGCTATGAAACCGAGCAGGTACGCGAAGCCACCGACAAGCTGTACGCCGAACTGACGGCCGCCGGCTTCGAAGTGCTGCTGGACGATCGCGACAAGAAGACCAGCCCGGGCATCAAGTTCGCGGACATGGAGCTGATCGGCATTCCACACCGGATCGTGGTCAGTGACCGCGGCCTCGCCGAAGGCAACCTGGAATACAAGAGTCGTACCGAAGGCGAAGCGCAAGCATTGCCGGTCGCCGACGTACTGTCCTTCCTGCAGGCCCGTATCCGCCGCTGAAACCAGATAGAGACGTCATGTTCAAGCGAAACACCTTAGGCCTCGGTGGCGCCGCCCTGTGCGGCGCCCTGCTGGTCAGCGGCTGCGCCAATCACATGTCGCAGCGCAGCGAGCACGAAGAGCGGGTCGAGCGAAAGCTGCTCGATCACAGCCTGCAGATCGATGTCGGCGAGCCCAAGGTGCTCGAGCTGCCGCAACGACGCGTGAAGATCAACGAGCAAAAGACCTTCGAGGTCACCGAGTTCGAAGTCACCCGTCATTACGACCGTTACACGCCTTACCAACCCTGGCGCGAAGTCTATGAGATTCCGCTGGGCGCGGTCGCCGTGGTCGGTGGTGTCGGTGCCAACGTGGTCAACGTGTTTGCGCTGGGCAACCTGCCGGACAGCGTGACCAAGGACTGGTTCAGCTACGGTTTCGCCGGGCTCAATCCATTCATGAATGCGCAATCCAACGGGCGCGCGCAGCAGAATCTGGCGGGTATCGACGAAGTCCAGCGCGACAAGCGCACGGAATATTCGAGCTTGCCGTGGAGCGAGCGGCCGGTACAGGTCAAGGCTGGCAAGCAGACTTTCGACATGACCACCGATCGTAACGGCGTACTGCGACTGAACCTGCTCGACAGTCCGTTTGCCGAAAACGATCTGAATCATGTCGGCCGCTTGCAGATCAGTGTCGAGGACGCCAAGGATGACGTGCATTCCGATTCGACGCTGATGCTCAGCACCCATCTGCGTGACAAGTTACTGGAAGCGCACGGGCTGATTTATGACGATCTGGAAGACGATGAAGTAAGCCAGTGGGTGCACCGGGTCAAACGTCTCTCGGAGCTGGGCCTGGAAGAAGAGGCCAGCGAACTGGAACAAAGCCTGATCGAACTGACGCGCAACGATCCTGAGTTACAGGCTGAGTTTCTCAAGTCGTTGACTCGGGATGCCGGGCGTCTGGTCGCGGATCCGGGACCGAATTAAAAGCTAAAGGCGTCGCGGGCAAGCCCGCTCCCACAGGGTTATGGATGTTCACACTATATGTGTTTCACCATCGAACACTGTGGGAGCAGGCTTGCCCGCGATGACTATCTGACATACGCCGCAAATCTATCGCTCAAACAACTCCATCTGCTCAAACCCGCCGCGCAAATCCTCCAGCCTCACTCCAACCCCAAGCAACCGCACCGGTTTGCCGCCGCGATTGAACGCCTGCGTCAGCATCAACTGATAACTGCCCAGATCCCGCCCTGCCCCGGTCTGCTCCAGCGTGGTCTGGGTGAAATCATGGAATTTCACTTTGACGAACGGCTTGCCCGGCCGATAGCTGCTGTCGATCCGCGCCATGCGGGTTTTCAAGGTGTCGAGCAATTCGGGCAACTTGTCGAGACAGCTGCGCAGATCCGGCAGATCAGCGTCGTAGGTATTTTCCACGCTGATCGACTGCCGACGACTGTCGTTGTGCACCAGCCGGTCGTCGATACCCCGGGCAAGATTCCACAGGCGTTCGCCAAAACTGCCGAATTCACGTACCAGCGCCAGCCTTCCCCACTCACGCAAATGTGCGCAATCGACAATGCCGAGTTTACCCAGCTTGTCGGCAGTGACCTTGCCGACGCCGTGCAGCTTGCTCACCGGCAAGCCACTGACAAAATCTTCAACCTGATCCGGCGTAATCACGAACAGGCCGTTGGGTTTCTTCCAGTCGCTGGCGATCTTTGCCAGAAACTTGTTCGGCGCCACACCGGCGGACACGGTGATGTGCAATTGATTGGAGACACGTCGGCGAATGTCCTGGGCGATACGCGTGGCACTGCCGCCAAAATGCGCACTGTCCGATACGTCCAGATAAGCCTCGTCCAGCGACAGCGGCTCGATCAGGTCGGTGTAATCGGCAAAAATCGTGTGAATTTCCCTGGACGCTTCGCGGTAGGCATCCATGCGCGGCTTGACGATGGTCAGATCCGGGCACAGCTTCAACGCGTGCCCCGAAGCCATCGCCGAGCGCACACCGTAGGCGCGCGCCTCATAGTTGCAGGTGGCAATCACCCCGCGCCGATCCGCCGAACCGCCCACTGCCAAGGGCTTGCCAGCCAGACGCGGGTCATCGCGCATTTCGATGGCGGCATAAAAGCAGTCGCAGTCAATGTGGATGATTTTTCGCTGAGTCATGTCAGAAAAGGGAACGTGGCGAGCCAGACCGGCAGTATCTCACTGACACCTGTATATAGCACCAGTGGTGTTGAATGTTCCTGACCGGCTGTAGGAAACAACCGTTGAATTTAATTTCTCAATCAAACGAAGTCCTCCAATAGAGCCGAAACCCTTGCTGCGCCTGCCCTGCGGGCCGAAAAACTCTCACTGAAAAACGCTAACCAATTGAACCTGAACAGATTTATCCCAATCGGCTGTTGACACATCAGCAAAGCTCTGTAGAATGCCGCCACACAGACGCGGGATGGAGCAGTCTGGTAGCTCGTCGGGCTCATAACCCGAAGGTCGTCGGTTCAAATCCGGCTCCCGCAACCAAACATCAAAAAAGGCTACTCGAAAGAGTGGCCTTTTTGTGCGCGTCTATTTTGCAAACAGCCGCCCCTGCTCTCTCCATAGCGAAACGGTAATTCGTTGCATTTCCGAAACTTACGCGTCCCCTGCGACCGTTTGCCGCGATTTCGCACTTATTTGGTTCTTTACGGGATTAGCGGTTGACACCTCGCCGTTCGCCTGTAGAATGCCGCCACACAGACGCGGGATGGAGCAGTCTGGTAGCTCGTCGGGCTCATAACCCGAAGGTCGTCGGTTCAAATCCGGCTCCCGCAACCAAACATCAAAAAAGGCTACTCGAAAGAGTGGCCTTTTTTGTATCTGTGGAAAAAGTCCTTTCGCAACAATGAGCTGTCATCGTGCAGTGAATCGTCCAGGATCTCAGGATCGCCGAGTTACGACTATGCTTCAGTCGCGGACAAGACGCCTGCAATCCATGACTGCCCTCGCCGACACCCGGTGAGAGGCGTAATATTTTGTGATTATTTTTTTCTACAGGGATTGGTAACTTGGCTGGATACCTCCATCCTGTCGCGCACAATCCAAGAGGTGATTGATGCGCGCCAACTCGTCTGATCCACAAGACACCGTCACAGCAGAACAACCGATCAAACCCGAGCGTTTGCGCTGGCTGGATCGGTTAAGCAAATACCGCCAGCCGATCGGTCTGGCCGTGACGTTGCTGCTGTTTGCCATTGCCCTGATTGCCTGTCGCCATCTGCTCGCCGAGCTTGATCTCGACGCGCTGCACGACTCGATTCTCGACGTGCCGAAACCGGCATTGCTCGGCGCCATCGGTGCGACCGTGGTCGGCTTCATCATTCTGCTTGGATATGAATGGTCGGCCAGCCGCTATGCCGGCGTGACCTTGCCACCGCGCATGCTTGCCCTCGGCGGCTTCACCGCCTTTGCGATCGGCAATGCGATCGGCCTGTCCCTGCTGTCGGGCGGCTCGGTCCGCTATCGTTTATATGCACGGTTGGGCGTCGGTGCGTCGGAAGTCGCGCACATGACCCTGTTCGCCAGTCTTTCGCTGGGCTGCGCCTTGCCGCCGCTGGCCGCGCTGGCGACCCTGGGCAACCTGCCCGCCGCTTCGCAAGCGCTTGGCCTGTCCGAGGCGTTGCTCGGCTGCGTCGCTGCCGTCGTGCTGATCCTCGGCGCGGTATTAGCCATCGGCATTTATCGCCGTCGTCTGCCGGAACAACCCTACCCCGACAATCTGTTGGTCAGGGCCGGGCGTCGCACCCTGCGCCTGCCCGGTCGCCGCCTGACGTTCCTGCAACTGGTGATCACTGCACTCGACGTCGCAGCTGCTGCCACCGTTCTCTATTTATTACTGCCGGAAGCGCCGCCCTTCGCGCCGTTCCTGCTGGTGTACCTGTTGGCGCTGGCCGCCGGTGTGCTCAGCCATGTGCCGGGCGGCGTTGGCGTGTTCGAAGCGATTCTGCTCGCCGCGTTCGCCGACAAACTCGGCGCGGCGCCACTGGCCGCGGCGCTGCTGCTGTATCGCCTGATTTATGTGGTGCTGCCGCTGCTGGTTGCCTGCGTACTGTTGTTGATCAACGAAGGCCAGCGCCTGTTCCAGACCCAGACCATGCGCGCCGCGTCCGGTCTGGCCGCGCCGATTCTGGCGGTGCTGGTGTTTCTGTCCGGCGTGGTGCTGCTGTTTTCCGGCGCCACTCCTGAAATCGACACTCGCCTGGAGCACATCGGCTTTCTGATCCCGCATCGTCTGGTCGACGCTTCGCACTTCGGCGCCAGCCTGATTGGCGTGCTGTGCCTGCTGCTCGCGCAAGGCCTGCGCCGACGTCTGTCGGCGGCGTGGATGCTGACCACCATTCTGTTGCTGGTCGGCGCCCTGCTCTCGCTGCTCAAGGGCTTCGACTGGGAAGAAGCCACGTTGATGACCCTGACGGCGGCACTGCTCGGCGTCTTCCGTCGCTCGTTCTATCGCCCGAGCCGCCTGACCGAGCTGCCATTCTCGCCGCTGTATCTGGTCGCCAGCCTGTGCGTCCTCGGTGCGTCGACCTGGCTGCTGCTGTTCGCCTATCAGGACGTGCCGTATAGCCATCAGCTCTGGTGGCAGTTCACCCTTGATGCTGATGCCCCGCGCGGCTTGCGTTCGCTGCTCGGCGCTGCCGTGCTGTTGCTGGTGATTGCCTTGACCTGGCTGTTGCGGACCGCACGCCCGGTGATTCATCTGCCGACACCGGACGAACTCGCTCGCGCGGCGAAAATCCTCATGGCGTCGTCGCAACCCGACGGCGGCCTCGCGCTGACCGGTGACAAGGCGTTGCTGTTTCACCCCAACGACGAGGCGTTCCTGATGTACGCCCGCCGTGGCCGTAGTCTGGTGGCCCTGTACGACCCGATCGGGCCGAGCCAGCAACGTGCGGAAATGATCTGGCAGTTCCGTGATCTGTGCGATATCCATCACACCCGGCCGGTGTTCTACCAGGTGCGTGCGGAGAATCTGCCGTACTACATGGACATCGGCCTGACCGCGATCAAGCTGGGCGAAGAAGCCCGGGTCGATCTGCAGCGCTTTGATCTCGAAGCCAAGGGCAAGGAGATGAAGGATCTGCGCTACACCTGGAACCGTGGTACTCGCGATGGTCTGTCGCTGGAAATCCATGAACCGGGCCAGGCGCCGATGGACGAGCTGAAAGTGATTTCCGATGCCTGGCTGACCGGCAAGAACGTGCGCGAGAAAGGTTTCTCTCTCGGCCGCTTCAGCGACGATTACCTCAAGCATTTCCGCATCGCGGTGATTCGCTTCGAAGGCCGCCCGGTGGCGTTCGCCAATCTGCTCGAGACTTACAGCCACGATCTGGCCAGCCTCGACCTGATGCGTGCGCACCCGGACGCGCCGAAGCTGACCATGGAATTCATGATGGTTGGCCTGATTCAACATTATAAGAGTCACGGATACGCGCGTTTCAGCCTGGGCATGGTGCCGTTGTCGGGGTTGCAACCCCGGCGCGGTGCACCGCTGACCCAGCGTCTGGGCTCGATGGTGTTCCGCCGTGGTGAGCAGCTGTACAACTTCCAAGGCTTGCGCCGCTTCAAAGACAAGTTCCAGCCTGACTGGGAACCCCGTTATATGGCCGTGCCCGCCGGACTCGATCCGCTCGTGGCGCTGGCCGATACTGCTGCCCTGATCGCGGGCGGCTTGACTGGATTGGTGAAACGCTGATGATTCAACGCTCCCTGAAGTACATCCTGGCCGCACTGATCGTGCTGGCCGTGATTGCCGGCGGCGGTTTCTGGTACCTCAAACGCCCGGCACCGGAACCGACCGTCGAACAGCTCAAACCGGCCGACGGCGCGGCGATGACCCGAGTAATCCCGGGCAGCAAGCCGAAGGCTCAGGTGCTGGTGGCCGTCACCGACGAACAGAAACTCTCCGAGAAACAGCTGACCACCCTCAGCCGTAGCGCCTCGGCGCAGATCGTTCAGGTGATTCTGCCCAAGGACTGCCTGCTGCAAAGCCGTGCCCTGCAATCGGGCCTGCGTGAACTGAACGGCCCGGCCACGCTGGTCAGCGGCATCGGCCCGGGCGCCGTATTGGCCTGGCGCTGGTTGGCCGAGCAGAAAAACGACAAGGCTCAAGCCATCTCCGTCGACCTCGCGCTGGAAAAACCCGGCTGCACCCACCTGCTGCCGAAGTCCGCCGCTCACGGCCACTGGCTGGTGGCGTGGAACGACAACCCGGATGACGCCAGCGCAGGCTTCGTGCGCGATCAACCGAACGCCGAAACCAGCATCAGCGACTACGACATCAACCTGCCGCAAGTGCTGAACAACGAACTGCGCAAAATCCTCGTCGGCGGCGACAAGGCCAACGGCGGTCTGGCGATCCCGGTGGTCGAAGTCCCGGCCGGCCAGGCTAACGACACGGTGACGCTGTTCCTTTCCGGCGACGGCGGCTGGCGCGACCTCGACCGCGATGTCGCGGGCGAAATGGCCAAGATCGGCTATCCGGTGGTCGGCATCGACACCCTGCGCTATTACTGGCAGCACAAGAGCCCGGAGCAAAGCGCCCTGGACCTCACCGAACTGATGCAGCACTACCGGCAGAAATGGGGCACCAAACGCTTCATCCTCACCGGTTACTCGTTCGGCGCTGACGTCCTCCCGGCGATCTATAACCGCCTGCCGGAGAACGAACAGCAGCGCGTCGACGCAATCATCCTGCTCGCCTTCGCCCGCACCGGCAGCTTCGAAATCGAAGTCGAAGGCTGGCTCGGCAACGCCGGCAAAGAAGCCGCCACCGGGCCGGAAATGGCGAAGCTGCCTGCGGCCAAGGTGGTGTGCATCTACGGGGAAGAGGAAACCGATGAGAGTGGCTGCACGGACAAGACTGCAGTGGGTGAGCCGGTGAAATTGCCTGGCGGGCATCACTTCGACGAGAACTACCCGGCGCTGGCCAAGCGTTTGGTGGACTTGATTCAGAAGCGCCAGAGCAAGGACTCGGTCGCCGAAGAGTGATCTGAGCCCCCACAAAAAGCCCCTGCAACTTCACGGTTGCAGGGGCTTTTACATCTCGGACGATGACCCCATTCCTCTGTAGGAGTGAGCCTGCTCGCGATAGCGGAGTATCAGCCACCTATTTGCCAACAGACACGCCGCTATCGCGAGCAGGCTCACTCCTACAAGGAATTGCGTGTCCGACGTGTAGTTTTGTTTACTTCCAGTCTCGCAATATCAGATGACGCCCACAGACCTTGTAGGCAAACTCCGAAACTCTTGTTGGGGCGCTGTGCCGCACTATTGCGCTGTTTTTTGACGGGATACTCTCCAGACGTCGCTGACCCATTCAGCGATCGGGCTTGGTAACCCGGTGGAATAAGGCGCAACAGCGCACCCGACACGGCTCAGGCGAAATCCCGTCCGAGCCCCTGTGTTATGGCAGCTGTGTGTGGGACGCTTTCGAGCGTGCCGGTTTCCTTGATTCCCCGGTTTACCAACCTGCGCACAGCTGCCACCCATTCGCTTGGTATCGGATGCGGCAGCTCTCGAAATCAAGGGAACTGACAATGAACAATCCATCAGATCTTAAAACGATCGGCTTCACCCCTTTCCTCTACCAATCAGATCAAGCGTTCTTCAACGTCCGTTCTGGCATCCCGATCATCGATGCCTTGTCCCGGTCCTCCGACCTGCTATCCCTCGCCAAATCCTTCGCCGAGGACGCCGCCTTCACCAGAGACACTGACCGCCATGCCTGGGCTGCGCATTACCTGACAGTGATGGGCAAAGCCTTGGTTGATGATGTGATACAGACACTGATGCCACGACCTGCGCGGACGAAGACCGAATCCGAAACCGAACGGGCTGAACCCACCTCATAACCTTGTGGGAGCTGGCTTGCCAGCGATGGCGGTGATTCAGTCGACATTGATTCTGAATGTGCCGGCCTTATCGCTGGCAAGCCAGCTCCCACAGGGGATTAGTGGTGGGATTTGAGGTTTATCAGCAGACATAAAAAAGCCCCCGCCAACCAAAAGGCTGTCGGGGGCTCTTTCAGTTGAGGCCAGGCTTACATTTCTACCTGCGTCCCCAATTCAATCACCCGGTTCAACGGCAAATTGAAAAAGCGCAAATTGCCATTGGCATTCTTCAACATGAACGCAAACAACGCCTCGCGCCAACGCGCCATGCCTTCGAGTTTTGAGGCGATCACCGTTTCGCGGCTGAGGAAGTAGGTGGTGCGCATCGGGCTGAAATCCAGTTCATCCAGATGACACAGCTTCAGTGCCTGTGGCACGTCCGGCTCATCGGTGAAGCCGAAGTGCAGGATCACCCGGAAGAAGCCTTCGCCGTGGGCCTCAACTTCAAAACGTCGCGATGGCGGTACGCGCGGGATGTCTTCGTAGACCACCGTCAGCAGCACCACCTGCTCATGCAACACCTGGTTATGCAGCAGATTGTGCAACAGCGCATGCGGCACGGCGTCGGAGCGGGCGGTCAGGAACACGGCGGTGCCCTGTACGCGATGCGGCGGTTGCACGCGGATGCTGCTGATGAAGATCGGCAATGGCAACGCGCCTTCGTCGAGGCGTTCGACCAGCAGTTGCTTGCCGCGCTTCCAGGTGGTCATCAACACGAACAGGGCAATACCGGCGATCACCGGGAAGGCGCCGCCCTGAATGATCTTCGGCACGTTGGCGGCGAAGTACAGGCCATCGACCAACAAGAAGCCGAGCAAGACCGGGACCGCGAGGATCGGTGGCCATTTCCACAACAGCAACATGACGGCGGAGACGAGGATAGTGGTCATCAGCATGGTGCCGGTCACTGCCACGCCGTAGGCCGAAGCCAGGGCGCCGGAGGATTCGAAGCCGATCACCAGCAGCACCACGCCGACCATCAGCGCCCAGTTCACCGCGCCGATGTAGATCTGGCCCTGCTCGTCGCTGGAGGTGTGCTGGATGTACATGCGCGGAATGTAGCCGAGCTGGATCGCCTGGCGGGTCAGGGAGAACGCGCCGGAAATCACCGCTTGCGAGGCGATCACCGTGGCCAGGGTCGACAGGCCGACCAGCGGAATCAGCGCCCAGCTCGGTGCCAGCAGATAGAACGGGTTGCGCGCCGCGTCGGGGTTGTCCAGCAGCAAGGCGCCCTGCCCGAAATAGTTGAGCACCAGCGCCGGCAGTACCAGCAGAAACCAGGCGCGGGCGATCGGCTTGCGGCCGAAGTGGCCCATGTCGGCGTACAGCGCTTCGGCGCCGGTCAGCGCCAGCACTACCGCGCCGAGAATCGCCACGCCCATGCCGGTGTGCACCATGAAAAACCGCACCGCCCACGCCGGATTCAGCGCGTGCAGCACCTCCGGCGTATGGCTGATGCCGTACACGCCGAGTGCGCCGAGCACCAAAAACCAGGTGACCATGATCGGCCCGAACAGAATGCCGATGCGCGCGGTACCGTGGCGCTGGATCAGGAACAAAGCAACCAGCACGACCAACGACAGTGGCACGACCCAATGGTCGATGCCATCGAAAGCCAAACCGAGACCTTCAATTGCCGACAGTACCGAGATCGCCGGGGTGATCATGCTGTCGCCGTAAAACAGCGCCGCGCCGATCAGGCCGCAGACCACCAGCAATGAGCGCAACTTGCGTCGATGCCCCGCCGCTCGCCGCGCCAGCGCCGTGAGCGCCATGATCCCGCCCTCGCCCTGGTTGTCGGCGCGCAGCACGAACATCATGTATTTGATCGAGACCACCCAGATCAGCGACCAGAAGATCAACGACAGAATGCCGAGCACGCCGTCGTGATTGACCGGGACGCCATAACCGCCGGAAAACACTTCCTTGAGGGTGTACAACGGGCTCGTGCCGATGTCGCCGTAAACTACCCCGACCGCCGCGACCAGCATGCTCAGCGGCCTGGAGGCCGAACCCTCGGCGCCTGCCGCATGACTACTTGCCTGACCCATCCAACACTCCTGATCTCAATACCGGCTTCTTCGAATGAAGCACTATGCTTTGTGGTGCAGCATGCGCTGTTTTACCTGTTGTTACAGACGTTTTGTTGACTGCAAGAAATCGGTAAAGCTCAACGGCGCGAAGCATAGCGCAGCACTCGTCGTATTTCCCTGCATAAAGCTGGTCAAGTGCGCTGCCCGCCGCTAGAATTGCGCACTTTTTGATCAGAGGCGCGCCTTAAGCGCCCATCCGTCAGCTGCCGCGCGTGGCCAGCGACGTCACAAAACACCGAGGTTAGACATGTCCACCACTCCTGCGCCGGCCAATCCAAAGGTTGGCTTTGTATCTCTGGGTTGCCCGAAAGCACTGGTCGACTCCGAGCGCATCCTGACCCAGCTGCGCATGGAAGGCTATGACGTGGTGTCCACTTACCAGGACGCCGACGTGGTGGTGGTCAACACCTGCGGTTTCATCGACTCGGCCAAGGCGGAGTCGCTGGAAGTGATCGGTGAAGCGATCAAGGAAAACGGCAAGGTGATCGTCACCGGTTGCATGGGCGTGGAAGAAGGCAATATCCGCAACGTGCACCCGAGCGTGCTGGCCGTGACCGGTCCGCAGCAGTACGAGCAAGTGGTCAACGCCGTGCACGAAGTGGTGCCGCCGCGTCAGGATCACAACCCGCTGATCGATCTGGTGCCGCCGCAAGGCATCAAGCTGACCCCACGTCATTATGCGTACCTGAAGATTTCCGAAGGCTGCAACCACAGCTGCTCGTTCTGCATCATCCCGTCGATGCGCGGCAAACTGGTCAGCCGTCCGGTTGGCGACGTGCTCGACGAGGCGCAGCGCCTGGTCAAATCCGGCGTTAAAGAGCTGTTGGTGATCTCGCAAGACACCAGCGCCTACGGCGTCGACGTGAAATACCGTACCGGTTTCTGGAACGGCGCGCCGGTGAAAACCCGCATGACCGAGCTGTGCGAAGCCTTGAGCACGCTGGGCGTCTGGGTGCGCTTGCACTACGTTTACCCGTACCCGCACGTCGACGAGCTGATCCCGCTGATGGCTGCCGGCAAGATCCTGCCGTACCTGGACATCCCGTTCCAGCACGCCAGCCCGAAAGTGCTCAAGTCGATGAAACGCCCGGCGTTCGAAGACAAGACCCTGGCGCGGATCAAGAACTGGCGCGAGATCTGCCCGGACCTGATCATCCGTTCGACCTTCATCGTCGGCTTCCCGGGCGAAACCGAAGAAGACTTCCAGTACCTGCTGAACTGGCTGACCGAAGCGCAGCTCGACCGCGTCGGCTGCTTCCAGTACTCGCCGGTGGACGGTGCTCCGGCCAACGATCTGGACCTGGAAGTGGTGCCGGACGATGTCAAACAGGACCGCTGGGAGCGTTTCATGGCGCACCAGCAAGCCATCAGCTCGGCCCGCCTGCAAATGCGCATCGGCCGTGAAATTGAGGTGCTGGTGGATGAAGTTGACGAGCAAGGTGCGGTTGGCCGTTGCTTCTTCGATGCGCCGGAAATCGACGGTAACGTGTTTATCGACAACGGTAGCAACCTGAAGCCGGGCGACAAGGTCTGGTGCAAGGTGACGGATGCTGACGAATACGATCTGTGGGCTGAGCAGATCTGATCTGAACATCAAAAGCCCCTCACCCTAGCCCTCTCCCAAGGGAGAGGGGACTGATCGGGTTGTTCTTTCGAATTGCGGTGACTTGAAATATGAGCCGAACGCAAATTTGAAAAGCACGAAGATCTGCTCCCTTCCCCCTCGCCCCCTTGGGGGAGAGGGTTGGGGTGAGGGGGAGAGATCTTGCTGGCGACAGAAATAGCCAGCCAGACACCGCAACAAATCCAAAAAGCCCCGCTCTTTTCCGAGATACGGGGCTTTTTTGCGGCTATCGTTTAGCGGGGGACGGACTCCCTTGAACCGCACAAGAGGCACACGCACATGCGTCAGCATTCGGTCATCCACACACCGAAAATCAGCGATTACGAAGAACTGACCCGGGTCTGGGAGGCCTCGGTCCGTGCGACTCATCAGTTCCTGCCGGACAGCTACATCGAGCTGTTGCGCAACCTGGTGCTCACCCGCTATCTCGATGCGGTCATGCTGATCTGCACCAAAGACCGCCAGCAGCGCATCACCGGGTTTGCCGGTGTGGCGGCGGGCAAGATTGAAATGCTGTTTATCGATCCCGAGCATCGCGGTCAGGGTTTGGGCAAAAAACTGCTGAACTATGCCATGCAGCATCTGAATGCCGATGAGCTGGACGTCAACGAGCAGAACCCGCAGGCGCTGGGGTTCTACTTCAAGCAGGGTTTCGAGGTGATTGGCCGCTCGGAAGTCGATGGCATGGGGCAGCCGTATCCGCTTTTGCACATGCGCCTACGGCAAGACCAGCAACGCTCAAGCCACGCCTGACACACCAAGGAACCCCTGTGGGAGCTGGCTTGCCAGCGATGCAGACGCCTCGGTCTGACAGATCCACCGAAGTGATGCCATCGCTGGCAAGCCAGCTCCCACAGGGAATACGGACACCGTGTAAATGGAACCGGGCTTAACCGGCGCCACACAGGTACAATGCCCACCCCTTTTTTGTTACGGCCCTGTCATGACTGACCCGATTCGCCTCTCCAAACGCCTCATCGAACTGGTCGGTTGCTCCCGCCGGGAGGCCGAGCTGTTCATTGAGGGCGGCTGGGTCACCGTGGACGGCGAAGTCATCGATGAGCCGCAATTCAAGGTCGGCGAGCAAAAGGTCGAGCTCGACAAGGACGCCAAGGCCACCGCGCCGGAGCCGGTGACCATCCTGCTCAACGCGCCGGCCGGCATGGACGTTGAAACCGCCATGCAATCGCTCAGCGCCGAGACCCTCAGCGAAGAGCATCGCTACAGCAAGCGCCCGCTTCGCGGGCACTTCCTGCGCCTGACCGCCAGCGCCGATCTGCAGCCCAGGGCCAGCGGCCTGCTAGTGTTCACCCAGGACTGGAAAATCCTGCGCAAGCTCACCGCTGACGCGGCGAAGATCGAGCAGGAATACGTGGTCGAAGTCGAAGGCGAGATGGTCGCCCACGGCCTCAATCGCCTGCAGCACGGCCTGACCCACAAAGGCAAGGAACTTCCGCCGGTCAAGGCCAGCTGGCAGAACGAAAACCGCCTGCGCTTCGCCATGAAAAACCCGCAACCGGGGATCATCGCGCAGTTCTGCGAAGCGGTCGGCCTGAAAGTCGTCGGCATCCGTCGCATCCGCATCGGCGGTGTGTCGATCGGCAAGGTCCCGGTCGGCCAATGGCGCTACCTGTCCGGCAAAGAGAAGTTCTGACGCTTCCACCGCCGCCACACATTTCGGCAACGCCCGTGGGCGCTGCCCATCACGCATCAGGAATACCGACATGGTTCATAACGACGTACTGCGCAGCGTGCGCTACATGCTCGACATCAGCGACAAGAAGGTTGTCGAGATCATCAAACTCGGCGGCATGGACGTGACCCTCGCCGACGTGGTGACCTGGCTCGACAAGAAAGAAGAAGACGAAGAAGGTTTCGTACGCTGCCCGGACGAAGTCATCGCACACTTCCTCGACGGCCTGGTGATCTTCAAGCGCGGCAAGGACGAAAGCCGTCCGCCGCAGCCAATCGAAGTGCCAGTGACCAATAACATCATCCTGAAAAAGCTGCGCGTGGCCTTCGAACTGAAGGAAGACGACATGCATGCGATCCTCAAGGCCGCCGAGTTTCCGGTGTCCAAGCCTGAGCTGAGCGCGCTGTTCCGCAAGGTCGGCCACACCAACTACCGCCCGTGTGGCGATCAGTTGCTGCGCAATTTCCTCAAAGGGCTCACGCTTCGCGTGAGAGCGTAAAGCAGCTGCAAGCTGCAAGCTGCAAGTTACCGCCCCGCTTTAACTTGCCGCTTGTGGCTTGCAACTCGAAGCTGGCCGCATGGCCCCTCATTCTCTGCAAAAATAATGGCTCCGCTTTTCGCGACTGACGACTAGGGTGTACTGATCCCTAATCTTCAGGACTCGCCATGCATCCCTACTTTTCCCTGCAAGGCCGCACCGCTCTGGTGACCGGCGGCACCCGTGGTATCGGCAAGATGATCGCCAAAGCCTTTGTCGAGGCTGGCGCCCGCGTCTACGTCTGCTCTCGTGACGCTGAAGCCTGTCATCAAACCGCTGAAGAACTTGGCGCCTTGGGCATCTGCCATGGCGTGGCGGCGAATCTGGCAACCGAGGAAGGTGTGCAGGAACTGGCTGCGCGCCTGGGCGAGCAAATTACCCATCTGGATATTCTGGTGAACAACGCGGGTACGACCTGGGGTGCGCCGCTGGAAAGTTACCCGGTCAAGGGCTGGGAGAAGGTCATGCAGCTCAACGTGACGTCGGTGTTCAGTTGCATCCAGCAATTTCTGCCGCTGTTGCGCAAGGCCGGCTCGGCAGCGAATCCGGCACGGATCATCAATATCGGTTCGGTGGCGGGGATTTCTTCGTTTGGTGAACAGGCGTATGCCTACGGGCCGAGTAAAGCGGCCCTGCACCAGTTGTCGCGAATTCTCGCGCGGGAACTGGTCAGCCAGCACATCAACGTCAACGTGATTGCGCCGGGGCGCTTTCCGAGCAAGATGACCCAGCATATCGGCAACGATGAGCAGGCGCTGGCCGAGGACACGGCCCTGATTCCGATGAAGCGCTGGGGACGAGAGGAAGAGATGGCGGCGTTGGCAATCAGCCTGGCGAGTACGGCTGGGGCTTACATGACCGGAAATATCATTCCGCTGGATGGTGGGTTCAGTCTCTGAGATCGGCGGTGAAGCTATCGCGAGCAGGCTCACTCCTACAGGTCATGGATGTACACAAAATTTGCGTTCACTGAAAACTCCTGTAGGAGTGAGCCTGCTCCCGATAGCGCAAGCCCAGCCACCACCAGACTTGAAGCCTGCCGGGTTATCATGCCCACCCTGCCCCGCTTCGATTGCAAACCATGACTTACAGCGTCTCCCCCATCGGCTTCGTGCGCTCCTGCTTCAAGGAGAAGTTCGCCATCCCCCGCCAGCCACAGCTGGCCCCCGCCGCCCGTGGCGTGCTAGAGCTGGTGGCGCCGTTCGATCAGGGCGATGCCGTGCAGGGTCTGGAGCAAGTCAGCCACGTCTGGCTGCTGTTCCTGTTTCATCAAGCGCTGGAAGACAAACCGCGGCTGAAAGTCCGTCCGCCACGGCTGGGCGGCAACAAGTCCATGGGCGTGTTCGCCACCCGCGCGACGCATCGACCGAACGGCATTGGCCAATCGGTGGTGAAACTCGACAAAGTTGAAGCTGATCGGTTGTTCATTTCCGGCATCGATCTGCTCGATGGCACCCCGGTGCTCGACATCAAACCGTATGTGCCTTACGCCGATATCATTCCGGGCGCCGCCAACAGTATCGCCAGCGCCGCGCCGCATCTGATTGACGTGCAGTGGACCGATTCAGCCCTACAACAGGCGCATACCCATGCGCAGCGCCTCGGCGAGCCGTTGGTTGAGCTGATCGAGCAATGCCTGGCGCAGGATCCGCGCCCGGCCTATCAGACACCGGCGCCAGAGCGTGAATACGGTGCGCAGTTCTGGGATCTGGATGTGCGCTGGCATTATCCAAAGCCTGAGCGGATTTGCGTGCTGGAAGTGATCCCGGCCTCAGCGTAAACCCCGAAAACGAAAAAGCCCGCGCTGCCTTCTCAGGCAACGCGGGCTTTTACTGTCACACCCAAAAACCAACTGTGGGAGCGAGCCTGCTCGCGAAGGCGTCGTGTCATGCAACATCAACATTGATGACGGACCGCATTCGCGAGCAGGCTCGCTCCCACAGGTATCGCAGGTTATTTTTCGACGAACGCGCGCTCGATCAGGTAATCACCCGGCTCGCGCATCCGCGCCGAGATCTTCAGGCCGAAGCTGTCGAGCACTTCGCTGGTCTCGTCGAGCATGCTCGGGCTGCCGCAGATCATCGCGCGGTCGTCCTGCGGGTTGATCGGTGGCAGGCCGATATCGCTGAACAGTTTGCCGCTGCGCATCAAGTCAGTCAGACGGCCCTGATTCTCGAACGGCTCACGGGTTACGGTCGGGTAGTAGATCAGCTTGTCACGCAGCGCTTCGCCGAAGAACTCGTTCTGCGGCAGGTGCTCGGTGATGAATTCGCGGTAGGCGACTTCGTTGACATAACGCACGCCGTGAACCAGGATCACTTTCTCGAATCGCTCGTAGGTTTCCGGGTCCTGAATCACGCTCATGAACGGCGCCAGACCAGTACCGGTGCTGAGCAGGTACAAGTGCTTGCCCGGGTTCAGGTCGTCAAGAACCAGCGTGCCGGTAGGCTTTTTCGAGATGATGATCTCGTCGCCTTCCTTCAGGTGCTGCAGCTGGGAGGTCAGCGGACCGTCCTGCACCTTGATGCTGAAGAATTCCAGATGCTCTTCCCAGTTCGGGCTGGCGATCGAGTAAGCGCGCATAAGCGGGCGGCCGTTGGGCTGCTGCAGGCCGATCATCACGAACTGACCGTTCTCGAAGCGCAGACCCGGATCGCGGGTGCACTTGAAGCTGAACAGAGTGTCGTTCCAGTGATGAACACTGAGGACACGCTCGTGGTTCATGTTGCTCATGTACGTTTGACTCCTGGAGATTGGGTCTGCGCAGGCCCACCAAGGCCATAGCGCGCAATTGCATCGCATTCTAATAGCGACGACAATATCTGTTAACTGGATTATCAAGATAAGGGTTATCGGTTATATCGATATGCGATTTACTCTCCGTCAACTGCAAGTCTTCGTCGCCGTCGCCCAGCAGGAAAGCGTATCCCGTGCTGCGGGTCTGCTCAACCTCTCGCAATCGGCGGCCAGCACGTCGATTACCGAACTCGAGCGCCAGTCCAGCTGCCAGCTGTTTGACCGCGCCGGCAAACGGCTGAGCCTCAACGCCTTGGGCAAACAGCTATTGCCGCAAGCAGTGGCCCTGCTCGATCAGGCCAAGGAAATCGAAGACCTGCTCAATGGCAAATCCGGTTTCGGCTCTCTATCAGTGGGGGCAACGCTGACCATTGGCAACTACCTGGCCACCCTGCTGATCGGCAGTTTCATGCAGCGCCACCCGGAAAGCCAGGTGAAGCTGCATGTGCAGAACACCGCCAATATCGTGCAACAAGTCGCGCACTATGAAATTGATCTGGGTCTGATTGAAGGCGATTGCAGCCACCCGGACATCGAAGTGCAAAGCTGGGTCGAGGATGAGCTGGTGGTCTTCTGCGCGCCGCAGCATCCGCTGGCTCAACGCCGCAGTGCGAGCATGGAGGAACTGACCCACGAGGCGTGGATTCTGCGGGAACAGGGTTCCGGCACGCGCCTGACCTTCGATCAAGCCATGCGCCACCACCGTAGTGCGCTGAATATCCGTCTGGAGCTGGAACACACCGAAGCGATCAAACGCGCGGTGGAATCAGGGCTGGGGATTGGCTGCATTTCACGCCTGGCGCTGCGTGATGCGTTTCGCCGCGGCAGCCTGGTGCCGGTGGAGACGCCGGACCTGGACCTGGCCCGGCAGTTTTACTTCATCTGGCACAAGCAGAAATACCAGACCTCGGCGATGCGCGAGTTTCTCGAACTGTGCCGCGCATTCACCGCTGGAGTGCAGCGCAGCGACGAGATCGTTTTGCCGACCATCGCTTAAAGCAGAATTACCGCCCACACCAGCGCAATCATGCTCAAGGCCACGAACTGCGCGGCGCTGCCCATGTCCTTGGCGTTTTTTGACAGCGGATGCAATTCCAGCGAAATACGATCAATGGCCGCTTCTACGGCCGAGTTCAACAGCTCGACGATCAGCGCCAGCAGGCACACAGCGATCAATACCGCTTGTTCGACCCGGCTGACGTTGAGAAAGAACGTCAGCGGAATCAGCACGACATTGAGCAGCACCAATTGGCGAAACGCCGCTTCGCCAGTGAACGCCGCGCGCAGGCCATCGAGCGAATAACCGGAGGCGTTGAGGATACGTTTCAGGCCGGTCTGGCCCTTGAAAGGTGACATATGGAAGAGACCAACCAAAAAGGAGTGGGGAAGCTAGATCAACGAAAGTCAAAAAAGCGTGAAACCGCCAGCCATCACTGGCTAGGAATTGACTCAAGTTGTTGCAGCAGTAAAGCCGCTTGCGTGCGGGTGCGCACATTCAATTTGCGAAAGATCGCCGTGACGTGGGCCTTGATGGTCGCTTCCGACACACTCAGCTCATAGGCAATCTGCTTGTTCAGCAGGCCTTCGCAGACCATGGTCAATACGCGGAACTGTTGCGGCGTCAGGCTGGCGAGGCCATCACTGGCGGCCTTGGCTTCGTCGGAAACGCTGACTGCCTCGAACGCTTGCGGCGGCCAGAACACGTCGCCATCGAGGACTTTGCGCACAGCTTGCTGAATCACGCTCAGATCGCTGGACTTGGGAATGAAGCCACTGGCGCCGAACTCGCGGGATTTGACCATCACCGAAGCTTCTTCCTGCGCCGAAACCATCACCACCGGAATCTGTGGATATTGCCCGCGCAACAGGACCAATCCGGAAAAACCGTAGGCGCCAGGCATGTTCAGGTCCAGCAGGACCAGATCCCAGTCAGCCTTTTCGGTCAGGCGCGCTTCCAGTTCGGCGATGCTCGCCACTTCCACCAGCCGCACATCCGGGCCGAGGCCCAGCGTCACCGCTTGATGCAGGGCACTGCGAAACAGCGGGTGATCATCGGCAATCAGGATGTCGTATGTGGCCATTTTTCAAATGATCCTGTTTTTGATGGCCGGCCGGTGCATTCCGGTCAGACCAAAGCAACTCGAGATGCCGCTCGCAAGCGATATCCACAGGGGCACGTTCAACGCCAATCAACAGCAAACACGGCGTTTCAAACCTTGGCCGCACCCAGAACGGCGCCAAGCATGCCCAGCGAAGCCGGGGTGGTCAAGCAGCGCGGCCGCTGGCTCGTACAGTATGGGCCACTATTGCGCCAACTCCGCCTGCGGCTTTGGTATATAGCGCTGCAACTCGGCATGGGCCGGTGTCGACTCGTTCTTGTCCAGTTGCTGTTTGGCGCCGAGGTAATGCTGGCTGAACACGTCGAAATACGCGTCCAGCGCCGAAGCGGCATCCGCATCACCGGCCAGTTCCAGGCACAGCGCTGCCACTTCCGCGGTGCACAGATGCTCGCTGCGGGTCGAGCGGCGCAAGCGGTAACGCGACAGTTTGTCGGGCAACAGGCTCAAGATCGGCAGTCGATCGAAATACGGACTCTTGCGGAAAATCTTCCGCGCTTCGGTCCAGGTCGCATCCAGCAGAATGAACAGCGGACGCTTGCTGCTATCGGCGGCGACGGTGTTGCTCACCCGCGACGGCTCGACGTATTCACCCGGGAACACCAGATACGGCTGCCACTGCGGGTCGTTGAGCAGCGCCAGCAATTGCGGGTCTGGCTCGGTGCGCGACCAGATGAACGCATGGTTGTCGCGCACCACATCGGCAATCAGCCAACCGGTGTTGCTCGGCTTGAACACCTCTTTGCCAGTCATGATCAGGCACACCGCCGAACGCGTCTCAACGCTCGGCCGCCAGGCGCACAGGCAATGGCTGATGATCACCCGGCAGTCGCGGCAACGCTCGGAGCGAAAGCCCCGGGCCTGAATCGGCTTGATGCCTTCATCTTCACGCTGGTCGCGCAAGCGGGCTACAGCGTTAGGGGCGTGATTCATCGCAGGCAACGCCGGCAGGCAGGGAAACTCGACACGAACAACACTCGGCAGGGCAATAAAGGCCGGCAGTTTACCAGAGCGCGCGGCACAAGCCTGTACCCTCCCGACCGGCTCCCCTATAATTCGCCGCCACTGAACGCACAGTCACGTGACGGGTCGAACCACCAGTCACTGAACCAGGAGAGTTTCATGCTGCGCCTTATCGTTCCCACCGCTGCCATTCTGCTGGCGTCGTCCTTCACCGCTCAGGCGGCGTCCCTGAGTGAGCAGAATCTGAACAGAGAGCTGCGCAATGTCGCCGCCCAGAGCAGCGTCGGCACGCCTCGGGCAATCAATGAAGACATTCTCGATCAGGGCTACACCGTCGAAGGCACTCAGTTGATCAACCACCTGAGCGTACAAAAGAGCCACGCCGACAAGATGCGTGCTGACCCCAAAGCCGTGTACTTCCAGTTGGGCGCCTCGGTGTGCAACAACCCGTCGTACCGCAAGTTGATGGCCAAGGGCGCGATCATGCGTTACGACTTCACGGAAGTTAAAACCAACAAGGCGATCGGCTCCGCGAGCTATCAGGAATCCGACTGCCCGAAAGCCGCCCCGGCGAAGAAGAAGTAATCACCGCGAATTGGCGCGCCGCTGTTCATCCTCGGCGCGCAGTTCGGCCAGCAAGGCCTGCAGATACCGGGATCGGCGCTCGCCGCCAGCCAGACGTCGGCAACACTCCTCTTCGAGACTGATCTGACTGGTCTCGGCCGCTGCCAGTAACATTCGATACAATTGCGTATCGATTTCCAGAATTACTCTGGCCATGTGTCCCGCCTCCTTGCCACCCGCAAATCCTTTAATAGCCTGTCACTTGCGCACCTGATCGCCGCGAAGTTGTCGCATAACGCCTGTAAATCAGTTAATCAGAGAGCTGACTGCCCGGTAGGCGTTCGGACGAGCGGTAACGTTTCTCGCTGAGCCATTCTCGGTTGCTTACAAAAGAAGTCACAGCGTAATGCTGCGCGAAGGTCTAGATTCAGAGTATTCCCGATCATCTGTTGACGGCAGCCAAGGAACTGCCCAGAGGTGTGTTTTTGCAGCGCGGCACTGACGCCGCTCGTCAGGGCCAACCGCTCTGTGCACAAAGGAGACATTGAATGCCTTACCAACCGAATGACCACTTGAGTCGTCATTTTCAGGAAAGCGGCCCCGACCTCATCAGCAAGGTCGAAGAACAACTCAACCGCGTTTCCCCCAACAGCCCGAACATCCCGATCTACCGCGACATGATCCTGACCGTGCTGCGCATGGCCCAGGAAGACCACAACCGCTGGAACGCCAAAATCACCCTGCAGGCCCTGCGCGAACTGGAACAGGCCTTTCGCGTACTCGAACAATTCAAGGGGCGGCGCAAGGTCACGGTATTCGGCTCGGCGCGCACGCCACTTGAACATCCTTTGTATGCCATGGCCCGTGAGCTGGGCGCCGCACTGGCACGGTCTGAAATGATGGTCATCACCGGTGCCGGGGGCGGCATCATGGCGGCCGCCCACGAAGGGGCCGGTCGCGATCACAGCCTCGGTTTCAACATCACCCTGCCCTTCGAGCAGCACGCCAACCCGACCGTGGACGGCACTGGCAACCTGTTGCCTTTCCACTTCTTCTTTACCCGCAAGTTGTTCTTCGTCAAAGAAGCTGATGCGCTGGTTCTATGCCCGGGCGGTTTCGGCACGCTGGATGAAGCACTGGAAGTGCTGACGCTGATTCAGACTGGCAAAAGCCCTTTGGTGCCGGTGGTGCTGCTCGATACGCCGGGCGGTACATTCTGGCAGGGTGCGATGGATTTCATTCGCCAGCAACTGGAGGCCAACCGTTACATCCTGCCGACCGACCTGAAACTCATGCGACTGGTCTATAGCGTTGAAGAGGCAGTGGAGCAGATCAATCAGTTCTACAGCAACTTCCACTCCAGTCGCTGGCTCAAACGTCAGTTCGTGATCCGCATGAATCACAAACTCAGCGATCAAGCGCTGGAACACATGCAGGAAGCCTTTGCCGATCTGTGCCTGAGCGACCGGTTTCACCAACACGCCTATGCCGGCGAAGAGCACGATGACGCCCAATTCAGCCATCTGGCGCGGCTGGCGTTCGCCTTTAACGCTCGCACCCACGGGCGTCTGAGGGAGTTGATTGACTATATCAACCTGCCGGAAAATTGGGCTCATTCTCAACCACAAGCCGCTCAGCGCAACCGGGAACCCTCTAAGGCAATTTGAGAGCAAAAAAACGGCCCGCTATTTTCATAGCGGGCCGTTTTTTATTGAATCGTTCTAGTCATCCATGCCGCGACCGCTGAACAAGCGGTTGATCGTTTCCATCGAGAAGCCCCGATACGCTAGGAACCGGCCTTGTTTGGCCCGCTCTTTCGCATCAATCGGTAGATGTCCTGAGAACTTGCGCCGCCAAGTTTCCTGAAGTTGCTCCTGCCAGTTGATACCGCTTTCGCGCAGGGCGAGCTCGATATCGGCACGCTGCAGACCACGCTGGCTCAGCTCCTCACGAATCCGCAGAGGGCCATAGCCAGAACGGGCACGGTACGAAACAAAACTTTCGAGGTAACGGGCTTCGGAAAGCAGTCCCTCTTCCGTCAAGCGGTCGAGGGCTGTTTCGATCATCTCCGCTTCAGCGCCGCGCTGGCGCAACTTGCGCGTCAGCTCGACTCGACCATGCTCGCGGCGTGCGAGCAGGTCCATGGCGGTTCGTCGCACTGCGACGAGTGTATCGAGTACGACGGTGGTCATCGCTGCGATCAGATATCAGCGTCAGCCAGATCGTCTTCGGTTTCCTTGACAGCGGAAGCCTTGGAATCAGCAATCACTGCTGGCGACAGCAGCTTGTCACGCAGTTGCTTCTCGAGCTTCGCGGCGATTTCCGGATTGTCCGCCAGGAACTTGGCCGAGTTGGCCTTGCCCTGACCGATCTTGGTGCCTTCGTAGGCATACCAGGCGCCGGATTTTTCAACGAAACCGTGCAATACGCCCAGATCGATCATCTCGCCGTTGAGGTAGATGCCCTTGCCGTAAAGAATCTGGAACTCGGCCTGACGGAACGGCGAAGCGACCTTGTTCTTCACAACCTTGACGCGGGTTTCGCTGCCGACCACTTCGTCGCCTTCCTTCACCGCGCCGGTACGGCGGATGTCGAGACGAACAGAGGCGTAGAACTTCAGCGCGTTACCACCGGTGGTGGTTTCCGGGCTACCGAACATCACGCCGATCTTCATGCGGATCTGGTTGATGAAGATCACCAGGCAGTTGGCGTTCTTGATGTTACCGGTGATCTTACGCAGCGCCTGGGACATCAGACGGGCTTGCAGGCCCACGTGCATGTCACCCATTTCGCCTTCGATTTCAGCCTTCGGCACCAGTGCAGCCACGGAGTCGACGATGATCACGTCAACGGCGTTGGAGCGCACCAGCATGTCGGTGATTTCCAGTGCCTGCTCGCCGGTGTCCGGCTGGGAGACCAGCAGGTCATCGACGTTGACGCCCAGTTTGCCAGCGTACTCGGGATCGAGGGCGTGTTCGGCGTCGACGAATGCGCAGGTCGCGCCGGCTTTTTGCGCCTGGGCGATCACCGACAGCGTCAGCGTGGTTTTACCGGAAGATTCAGGACCGTAGATTTCAACGATACGACCCTTTGGCAGGCCGCCGATGCCGAGTGCAATGTCCAGACCCAGAGAGCCAGTGGAGATGGCCGGAATCGCCTGACGGTCCTGATCGCCCATACGCATTACGGCACCCTTGCCGAATTGACGTTCGATCTGACCCAGGGCCGCAGCCAAGGCTTTCTTCTTGTTGTCGTCCATTAAAGTCCTCACGTAATCAATAAGGCCTGACGGCCAACACCTGTATAAGTAGCCAGTATTATTCCACAGCGTTCGAAGATCGCCTACCCCTGATTTTCGATTTCTCGTGCCGCTAGTCGCAACAGCCCCTCTAGCGCGGCCCTCACCGTTTGTCGGCGGACCTCGTCACGGTTGCCGGCGAAGTGCTTAACCTCGCTGGAAACCGCATCGCCCACTGCCCATGCCAGCCACACCGTGCCGACCGGTTTGTTCGGCGAGCCGCCGTCCGGCCCGGCCACGCCGCTGACCGCCACGGCAAAACGCGCCAGGCTTTGGTCCTGCGCGCCACGCACCATCGCCTCGACCACCTCGCGACTGACCGCGCCCACCGTCTCGAACAGCTCGGCCGGCACATTCAGTTGCTGGGTCTTCTGCCGGTTGGAATAGGTCACGTAACCGGCTTCAAACCACGCCGAACTCCCCGGAATCCGGGTAATCGCTTCGGCGATACCGCCACCGGTACAGGACTCGGCGGTGGTCACATGAGCGTTGAGCACTTGCAGACGTCGGCCAAGTTCGGCGGCCAGTTGGGTGATCTCTTTCACGGCGCACTCCGGATCGTGTGGAATGCGTACCACCGTACACGAGCCGGTTGCTCTTTCAATACACACAATCATTCAAAATGTGCAGGCGCCAGCGCTCTGACATACGCCTGACAGGCCTGCAACGCAATCAGTCCGCGGTCGCCGCTGTCGGTGATGGCGACAATTCGTTGAGCATGCGCCGGGTCAAGTCGGGCGCGTACGGTTGCATGATCCACGCCGCCGGCGCCGGTGGTGGCTGGCAGGTTGCAGCCTTGGGCAACGTCGCCGGCGTCGAGAAGGACTGACAGGCGCACATCAGCAGTAGCAAGACGATCGCGCAGGCGATCCTGATCACGTTGGGCATCGCTCAGCGCTCGAAAATGGGTTTGTTCACTGGCGGCGAGCCGCTGCTCAAGCGCCAGGCGTTTATCCTGCTCGGCCTGTTGTGCAGTAGCGGCGGCTAGGTTCTGTTGATTGACGGATTCAGCGTTTAACCGCAACTGATCGGCCAGCTGCCGCCCGTAGCGCCAGTCCTGAATTTGCCAGGCTGCCGCAAAAGCAGCGGCAGCCAGCAAAACAACGCCGATCATTCGGCCGGGGATTGGCATAGTACCGCCCTCGCGCGCGCCCAGATGTCCAGGCGATCCTGCAGGCCGTTCAACCCGCCGTTGATGCGTCGGGTAATGATGTTGAACTGATCACGATCAGCCAGCTCATTCAGGCCCTTCTGCTCCCAGAACCATGCCGCGGATTCGGCTGCCCATTGCGGCTGCTCAAGCAGTTCGGGCAGGGATAACAGACGTTCATCGCCGAACAGGCCAAGACTGCACTGGCGGTAATTCGAACGGCCAGTAATCTGGATCAACCCGCGCCCTCGGTATTTTTGCCCGTCGCCGTCAGCCTCCGGCGTGTTACCCAGGCGCAGCGCTAACGTGCCGGTGTCGTACTTGCTCAGGTATTGGTTGTTGCCCAGTTCGCGTACGTAACGCAGTTGCCCCGACTCATGGCCGACTTGCGCGAGAAACGCCGCGACACGTTTGGGCGAGTCGATATGACGGCGAGCCATCGCGCTGTTGAGTGCAGAAACAAAAACGCCCGCTTGGGAGCGGGCGTTGGGCATGATGTCGATAAGGTTGTTTTCGGTTATTTGCATGATGCTTGGTCCTCCCTAGATTGCCCCGATTGAATCATGGCTGGCGGTTGCTGCGTGCCAGCCATTTATTTGCCAGAGTTTTCAGAGGGCTGTTCAATGCAGGGTTGTTTGGCGGTTCATTGGCCGGCAATACTTGGCCGCCCGATAACAGCCACTGCTGATACTCAAGCCAATCGCGATTTGTTGTATCTTGCGGGATATACGCTGCATCGCTCAGCCTAAGTACGCCGCATCCAGTCAATTGATAATTCATGGTTTCTCCTAGAGCTCGGCATCAGCTGTCCATTCGATTTGCAGTATCTGTCCGGGAACACTGTCGACCGGCGTCGTTGTGCCAAAGGCAAAACTGCGCTCGGTCACACTCTGCACGATGGATCCAGTGCATGCTTTTATAAGTGAATAATTCCAGACTTCGCCGCTGGCCTCGCCGGGGCAATACATCGTGACCGTAGGCTGAACGCGCTTCTGAACCAGCATGGTTACCGCCATCCCGGACTGGGGCGACTTCGCGGCAGCGGCCTGGGTGAACGTAGCGATACAGGTACTTGCGCCGTTGTTCGCCCGAATAGGCAAACGGCTGGCAAAAGACTTCTCGAAGTAGCGCTGACATAACATCAGCTCTTCCGCAGGTGGACGGATCTCGAAGGGGGTAGCAACCGGCCCTTCTTCCAGCTGAATTCTTGCCAGGTCAACCGTTTGAATCACATTCAGCGGGAGATCGAAACTCAGCCTCAGACAATCATTGGCACCGAGCATTTTTCCGGCGATCACAGGTACCTGAAAAGTGGCCGTGTACATGGTCCAAGCCGTGGTCAATTGAAAGACCTCGACCGCTTTCATCACCGGCTCCGAGCCACCCGCTCCGAAGTACTGGGTTACGAATACTTTTAACGGCCGCGCCGCATCGGAGCGCGCCCAAAAGGTCACGGTGGCGGTTTTACCGGCCAGTGTTCTGACCGACTCGATATATTGAGAAATTTTGTGTTCAGTGGAACCGACACCGGCTGTTGTCTGCTGCCAACGCAAAAAACAAGCGGGCTCGCCCGACACTTCGGATTGGCCTGGCGCGAAATCCTGCCGAGAAATATTCACCGCAGCATTGCCGTTCCAGTCACAACGGAAACGATCAGCCACGTAGCCGCCGACATTCGGTGCCTGATTTGTTGTCCCGCGCTGCCAGATATCAAATCCGCCATTGATCAGCAGATTCCTGCGGTAAACCTGCACCGGAAACTGTTGCATCGGATCTGGCTTGGACAGTTGCCGAATCGCTTGAGCCAATTGATCTGTCTGCTGTTCGTCCGGGCTCAGCCCCGCTGCGGTAATCGCGCTGAGTATTTCTTGCGTAACGCTGTTGCCCCAACTCGCTGGAATCAGCGAGCCGGGTGTACCGGCGACGGCGTCCTCGTCAACGAACTTGCCGTTGACCAGGCCCGCGCCGGGAACGCTTTTCGGATAATCCACGATTGATTCCTTATAAAATCAGAGCGCCGAGCCAGTCAGGTTCAATCGGGCGCGAATGCGCATCCGGAAACTCAGGCTGATCGGGCCAGTCGCGCAGCGCCTGGCGATAGGCAAGCAGTTGCTTGAACTCCTCGGCGTGCAGGGTTGTGCCCTCGCCGGTCTCCAGTTCTTCGGCATCACGCAAAACCAGCCATTGGGTGCTCTGAAGCACCTGGTTGCGCCAGGCGCGCTCCCGGTTGGCGAGGGCGATTGGAGAGATAAGCGGATCGATCAGCACAGGCTGGCCAGTGGCGCTCGCGCTGATGCGTTTACCGGCTGCCTGCCCGGCAAACAGCTCGGCATATTGCGCCTGGGTAATTTCCACCGCGCCCTCAGGCACTTCGGTCAGCGAACCTTCGACCCGGTCGAAACCGAGGGTCTGAGCGTAAAAGTAAATAGTCATTTCAATATCCCCAGACCAACACGCGACCTGAAATACCCGACGACGGCTTTATTCCGGTCGGGTCGATATTCCTCACGCGCGCGACCACAACCGATGTTGTCGAAGCCCCAACGTCCAATGCCCAAACGGTCGCATTGCTGGCACTCCAGCCAGCCGGATTGGCCTCGTTGGCGATGCCACCCAAAATGGACGAAGGAAACCTGATTGGCAGCGATAGCGTCATATTGCCGTTGGCATCAGAAGCCCCGACCACCCACTGCGTAATCAAACCGCTGGGCAGTCTTTGATAACCCGGCGAATTCATCTGGGCACCGAAGGCAGCTGAATACTTGATGCCGGCGGTGCCATACATCACCCACACCCCCGACTCCCTGACAAAATTCGCGCTCTCACCACTGTTCATCACAATCGACGCCAGATACGCCCCCTGAGGGCTGATCTGCGTGCCTGTTTTACTGGCCACCGTAACCGCCGCACTGTTGCGGCAATGCAAGCTGATGGTGGCGCCACTCGGTACCGCAGCGGCATCCGGAAGCGTCACGGTGTAGGCGGCATTGCCGCCCAGTCCGATCGAGCAGCCGACATCCGCCGCCGTCAATTGCGCAGCACCCGCAATGCCTCGCGCGCTGGCGTAGCTGCCCAGTGCTCGCTGCACGAATTCGGTGGTTGCCACCGACCGACCACTGTCAAACTGCGTAGCGGTGGTGAACAGCGCCGCGCTGCGCAACGCTGCCAACAATTGATTGTTGGATGCCTCGCTGGGTGTCATTCCCGCCGCCTGGACGACATTGAGGATTTCCTGCGTCACACCATTACCCCACGCCGCCGGGATCAGCGAGCCGGGTGTAGCGGCAACTACGTCTTCATCAACGAATTGGCCATTGACCAACCCGACACTGGGCACACTTTTGGGATAGTCCAATGTTCATCTCCTTGATTGAAATTGTGCGACGACTCAATCGATCGAATGAGTCAGCCACTGCGGCACTGCCGGCCGGGAATCCATCGCCGGGAAGCCTGGCGAACCGGGCCAGTCACGCAGCGCCTGGCGGTATTCGAGCAGTTGCAGATATTGCGCGGCCTGGAGGTGGGTGCCGCGTCCCAGCGCCTGCTCGTCACGATGGCGCGTGACCAGCCATTCGGTCGCTGCCAGCGACGCCTGGCGCCAGGCGCGTGCGGATGGCGCTGATTCGGTTTCTGCACTGGTGGACGTCTGCAGGAGCCGCGAATTCTGCGCTGTCAACGTTGGCTCATCTGCGGCCGGAAGCGCGTCGAGCGGCGCGCCGATTTCGATTTGCTGGTCGTCCGGAACCAGAACCATCGACTCGACAAAGGACGGTGCAAACAACTGGTTGATGGCGTAGTTACCGGTGTCGATCCGTTCGACCACCACGCCGTTTTCAACCCGAGCATAAATAGCCATTATTCGTACTCCCAGATTTCGCAGAAAGCGTTGCCGCCGGCGCCGCTCACCACCGAGGCCGTTGCGTTGACCGAGCATGAACCACTGCCACCGGAGCCACGGATACCGGCGCTGCCGTTGGTGTTCGAGCCCGTGAACGGACCGCCTCCGTCAAAGGCACTGGCCGCTCCGCAACCGGAGAGCAAACCCCAATTGGCGTTGCTCATGCCAAATCCGCCCGAAACACCCCGAGCATTGCAAAGATTGCCGCCCGTTACCGTCCCGCCTACGCCACCTTGAATGAAACCGGATGATGTGCCCGTGACGACAATGGCGAGCTTTTGCCCGCCGCCGCCTCCTGAAACGCTCATGTAAGCGCCAAAAGATGCGCCGCCTCCCGACATGCCTGTGCTGTTGCTGACAGCACCACCCGCCCCCAGAGAGACGGGCACCCCGGCGGACATTTGCGCCGTCACGTCATACAGGCTTTCTGCATAGCCACCTGAGCCACCTCCACCACCGAGGATCTGGCTGCCGGCCGGCACCGGCGCGCAACCACCGCCAGATCCACCCGCGCCGACCAATCGCACGCGAATGCGTTTGGCTTTCGGATTCGGCACATACAACGTGATCCCTACCGTCTCGATCTGTCGAACAGCCAACAGCCGTCCCACCGCATCCGTGATGCCGTAGCCACTCAAAGTCGTCGGGGTGTTCTTCAGTCTGGTGAAATCGACCAAGGCACCGATCGCCGTCGCCAGTTGATCGGTTCTGGCTTCATCCGGCGTCAATCCGGCAGCCTTGATCGCGTTGAGAATTTCCTGCGTAACGCTGTTGCCCCACACCGCCGGAATCAACGAACCGGGCGTGCCCGCCACCGGGTTCTCATCGACGAAACGGCCATCGACCAGACCGACGCTGGGGACGCTTTTTGGATAGTCCATGGGTTATTGCTTCTCTGGTAAATGACACATGAACCGCGTCGGGCCGGTCGCCGTGGCGGTCTGTGTGCGAAATAAAAAAAGCCCACGTTGAAGTGGGCTCGGGTGACGACGAACTGAGTCTTGGGGTCTAGCTGGAAATACCGCTGACGAGGTCACGAATCGCCACTAACGCATCATCGGCAGCACTGCGCGCCAGATCGATCTTGCCCTTGCCCGCGTTCGCTCGGATCTGCGCCTTGGCTTTAAGGCGCAAAGTGCGCAGGCCCAACAAGTGGTCGGTGAGTTGATCGGCCTTGGCGAGAATCTGCTCGGCTGCCTGTTTCGCGGTGCGGCCTTTGACGACCCAGGCTGCGACCGACAGCGGAACTTCCTTTTTCGGGTAGCCGGCGTCTTGATAAGCCTGCGCGTCGGCGGCGGCCTGGGCGTATTCCATGGCCTTGAGCGGGTCGCCGGCCAGTGTGGCGCGGGCGCTGTCAGCGGCGGTGTCGATTTTGCTGCAGAGGCTTTCAGCTTCCTGCAGTTCCAGCTCGGCAACTCTGGCCGCATTCAGCTGCCACGTTTCACCGTCCCACTCATGTGCAGGAGAAGGTCGCGCTGCCCGCAAGCCATCTTCGAACTGATGCAGTTCTTGAATGATGATCATCGGATCAACTCCCACGATAAATGGACATTCACCGCGGAGGCAAAATTGATGGCGATGCCATTTGAATAATCAGCCTGCGAAAAACCTTTTATTCCCATACCGAACAACAACTCATCACTGGCGGCGTTCCCTGCGCTATAGGTGTGTTCGGCCTGATAAACCTGCCACAGCGAGCGCAATTCGGAATGATCGAAGCTCGCCGTGAGCGTTGAAACTGTCGTGTCGTTGACGACATTGCTGGTAAAAATCCCCACCGATGCCCCGGCTGTTCCCCAACCATCCCAATTGTTTGCGTAATTAACAGTCGGATTCAGAAAACTGTAGTTACCGCCCAACCATCCCCCTGGGGCAAATGTAACGGCAGTAATACCCGTCGGATGCGGCGTCGGATTGCCCACCACCAGACGCGCGGCCCGGGCATGCGGGTCCAGCGGCAGATACACCACACCATTGCCGTTGACCGTCTGTGTCCACGACAGGCGACCGCGGTTATAGATCGGCCGGACAATCGGTACCGAACCGGGGCCGGTCGTTACCACCCACGCCAGACAGAGATCCAGCGGCGTGGACTGAAAACCACCGCCGGCCGCACCATTGATCGTGCCCTTCAAACCTTCCGGAGCAGCGTCATAAATCGTGCCGCGCTGCATATAGAAGGTCAGCACGCCAGCCACCACTTGCGCGCGCAAAAAGTAACCCGTGTTCGGCGACAGGTCGGCACTGCTCCAGGCTTGTGTCGTAAACGTGCGCAGACGACCCAACTGGCCAGCCAGCACCTCTTGACCCAGGCTGAGCAGGACGCCGGAAAGAATCGATACCCGACCGCCACTGGTGGCAACCGCAGTCGGGGTGATAGGCAGTCGCCCGTCTGTTGTTGCGACTGTAGCGGTTGGCAACGCGCCAATCGGCAATGCCGAATCGAGATTCCAGCCCTTGGCCGCAACGCTCTGAATCGCCTGCAACAACTGATCGTATTTCTTCTCGTCCGGCGTAATCCCTGCGGCATTGATCACGTTGAGAATTTCCAGCGTGACCCCGTTACCCCAATCCGCCGGAATCAACGACCCCGGCGTTCCGGTCAGCGGGTTTTCATCGACAAACTTGCCATTCACCAGACCGGCGCTGGGCACACTGTTCGGATAATCCATCCCTTATTTCTCCCTAGTCATAATTGATGTGCACCTTGGTATGTGCCGGTGCGCTGCGGTGAATCAGGCATTCCAGCGCCGAGCCGGGATTGACGCCGAAGCGCTCGCCCCAGTAGCTCGCGCCGTAACGCCGGCCGAGCAGCAGGCGACCGCCGGTGTTGAGCGTCCACATGAATTGCGCTTCCCAGGTGCCCCAATGCGCCGAGCCGAAACGGGCACGGCCCATGCGCGGGGCTTCGTGTTCGGTGATGGTGGCGTTGGGGTAGCCCTGGCTTTTGGCGATGTCGAGGTAGTAGCCGATAGCCTGGCTGCCGACCGCCAGCAAGCGGCGGCGTACCGCGAGGCGGCGGTCGTCGAACAGCGGCGTGGCGCCCAGGCACGGGTCGGGCAGGTTCATCACCTGCTCCCAGTCCGGCACCAGTTCGCTGACGCCGGCCGGGTCCATCTCGTTGAGCAGATCAGCGGCGCGCGCGTCGAGGCGCGCCAGTTCAACGGCGACGCCTTGCAGCACTTCTTCGAGCTCCGGCACACGTTCCGGGTCCCACGCCGGGCCGCTGGGCAGCAAGGCGCGCAGTTGCGCCTGGTATTGCGCGGCGGTTCTTATGCCCCCCATACGCAGCCTCCGAACGTCAGCAGCTCGCTGTCCTTGGCGGTGACGTTGGCGACCGGGGCGCTGAGCACATGATCGGTTTCACCGGCAGCGCTGCTGATGGCTTCGCGAATGTGGCTGATCAGCAGATCCTCGCCGAGGTCGGCCTCGCGGTTGTGCAGATCGCGCAACTGGGTTTCGACCGCCGCACGTACGGCGCTGGTGTCCGGCGTAAGTTTCAGGCGATAGGTCACCGGCACCTGAATCGGCGCACGCACATGCACTTCGGCGGTCACCGGGCGTAACGGTTCGATGTACGCCTGCACTTGCGCCAGTTGCTCGGCGTTGGGCACCGGTTGTGGATCGTCGTCACGCATGATGTACACGCCGACGGTGCCGGGGCCGAGAAAGCCGCCGCGGCACCAGGCGCGGGTGACGCCGGGCACTTCCAGCGCCCAGGTTTCGTAATCGTCGGCCGAGCCGCCGTGGGGAATGATCCGGTACGAGCGAATCACCCGCGAGCGCAGCGATTCGAGACTTTCCCGCGCGACGCCGCCGCTGAGGCCTGGCGCCAGGACGACGAAGCTATTGCCGACCACGCCGGCGATCGGCTGCACAGGCGTCAGCGCCAGCCCGGCGTCGGCATTGCCGAGGCTGCCGGCCTCGAGCGCTGCGATTGTCGTGGTGTTGCTGCCGTTAATTGCGGTGCGTGCGCTAGTGACTTTATAGGTACGGCCATCGCTTGATTGCAGCAGCGTGTCGACGTCCAGCAGCGCGCCGGCCGTGGCGCTGAAACTGACGCTGCCGCTGGCGACTTGCGCGGGTTTGCGCGGCTGGTTCAGACGCAGGGCGGCGATGCGTTCAAGGGTCGATTCATCGGCGGTGTCCGGCAGGATCTGTTCGGCGATCCAGTCGAGGTAGCCGTACAGACCATACGCGGCGCCGCTGAGGGTGCGGGCCAGAACTTGCGCATCGGACTGGCGCAGCGAATCGCCGGCCAGGTCGCTTTGGGTGCGCTTGATCAGCACCGGCAGCGAAGGGGTTTCAAACGGCATAGATCACCTGCCAACTGTTATCGGGGTTGATGTCCAGACGTTCGCCGTCGGCCAGGGTCAGGACCGTGCGCAGGTTCAGGCGCTGGGCGTCGAGGCGTTCGCTGAGGATGTCGATGGCGCTGCAATGGCCGTCGTCGATCAGCCATTGCAAGGCTTCGCGGGCATAGAATTCGGCGTCCATCTGGGTCTGTCGGGTCAGCTTGACCCGGCGCAGCAGCCACAGCCGTGAACCGATGCGATCGTCAGCGACGGTGGGAAAGCTGTCGCCCCACCAGCCGAAGCGCTCGTCGTCATCGAGGGCGTCGTCATCGGCGGCGCGGCGCCAGGTGAACAGACTGATCAGCACCGCGCGGGTCAACGCGGCATGCAGGTTCGGGCTGATCAGCATCATTTGCCTCCTGCCGGCGCGCCGGTCTGACCGTTGCCGGCCTGAACGCCGACGTGCACATGGTTGATCTGGCTGATGCCGCCCGCGAGCTGGTCGCCGGAGGAAACGATCTTGCCGGTCTGGTTGATGACGGGCGTATCGAAGTTCACCGCGCTGCTGGCGCGGATGTTCAGCGTGGCGGTTTGAATGTCGATGATCCGTCCGCGCTTGAAATGAATCCGGTCGCCCTCGTCGGTGTAGATCGCCACTTCACCGGCGGCGAGCGATTGCAGGCGATAGCGGCGGTCGGCGATGACCAGGGCGATGGCATGGGAACGATCGCCGCCGATGAAAGTGACGACACCTTCGGCGCCGGCCAATGGATGGCTGGTGAAACCGTAGGGTTCGAAATGTTCGAGGTCGTCGTTCACTTCGCCGGCGGTGAGGCGCATTTGCAGTGATTGCAGCTTGGAAGCCGAATTGGCGAGCACGACAGTGCCGCGCGCCAGCAGGCGTGTCAGTAGGCTCATGGGGTGTCCTGGAGAATTTGTCGACACGGATCCTGTGGGAGCGGGCTTGCCCGCGATGGCGGCGTGTCAGGCAAAGAAATGTTTGCAGTAACCACCGATATCGCGGGCAAGCCCGCTCCCACAGGGGCTAGTGGTGTCAGCCGGATCCAGTGTCAGGTCTGGGGTTTTTTCGGGGGCGTTGGATCAGCATCGAAGGTATGCGGCGGTGCCACCTGCAAGGTGGTTACCGAGCCCTGCGCCGACAGCGAATAGGTGACCTTGGAAATCAGCATGTCGCCATCGAAACCCAGCACCGGATCTTTCACCCGCACCAAGGTGTTATGCCGCCACAGATCGCCGTTGGCCTGACGCCAGCCCTGCACCTGATAGGTGGTGGTCTGCGCCCGGCCCATGCGGGTGGCGCTTTCCCATTGGGCACGCTGCTGCGCCAATTCAAAGGTCAGTTGCGTGCCTTCATTGATCACCGTGGTGCGCCGACGCTTGAAGGTCAGGTCGGCGGCCGTCGATTCGACTTCGCTGACCGCCGCCCCGCTCTGCTTGTCCGAGCCTTTTTGCTGGCCTATCACCCGGTACTCAGAGAACACCTGGCTGTAATCCATGGGCGCGTTGGCCGACAGAATATTCTTGCCCAGTTCGAGCACATCACTGGCCCGCCCGCCACTGCCGGGTTTGGCCAGCACCAGTTGGCCCAGCTCGTTGTCGGTGGAAAACACCCGCAGCAGCGAGAGCAGCCGATCGATCGACTGAAAGGCTGTTTCACCGGGCACGATCGTGTGTTTGGTCAGGCGTGTGGTTTCGCTGATTTCGTTAACCACCGACAACCCATATTCCCTGGCCAGATCCTGAACGATGTTCAGCAATGGCTGCTGCTGCCATTGGCTGGGCAGGTTGCGGGCAGCACAATCGACCAGATCCTGAGTCCTGGAACTGCCTTCGATGGTCAGGCTGATTTGCCGGCCGTCATAGCGGATCGGCGCCTTGAACACGTAGCCGGTGAGTACCAGATCCTGGCCGATTTTCACTTCGCAGGGGTCACCCGGTTTGATCCGCTGATCCACCGTCTGCCCCGGCCACTGCCAGGTGATGTCGAGTTTGAAGGTGCGGAACTGGCGCTCCAGATCAGCACTGATTTCCACGCTTTTCCAACCACCGTACTCCAAGTTGTTGACGGTCAGCGTGACATGGTTGTCCATCTCGCTCATGGCTCACTCCCTGGAGACTTTGACGTCGTTGGGGGCAAAGCCCGGATGGTTCATCGCGTTGCTCTGTGTCACTTCAGTCACCCGCGTGGCATCGGCAAATTGCCGGTAGGCCACCACCAGTGCAGGCAAGCTTTCCTGAAACGATTTGCTGACCTGTCGCACCCCCGAAGACGCCACGGCCTTGAGATGCGCAAGCAGCGCTTCCTTCACGTCATTGATGGCCTGGTGGTGTTTGGGATCGGCCTTGTCGAGCATCGGGTCAATCGCCGCCCCGACCGCTTTCTGCAGCGCTTTCATTTCCTCGGTCACCGGCACTTCCTGACGGGTCACCGGTCGATCCGCCTGATGCGCCACCGAAGGGGTCGAAAGGAGTTTTACCGCAGGGCTCGCAACCGGCATCGACGCCACCCATTGCGCCACTTTGACCAACAGCGTGTCCTGCACCAGATCGGCCATGGCTTGCGCCGCCGCGTTGGTGTCCTTGCCGGTGGTGATCTTCGGCGCATCGGCCTTGCGAATCGCTTCGAGTTGTTGCGACACGTCGGCAATCACGCCACGGTAACCCTCCTTCGCGAACGCCTTCAGCTCCTTGATATCGCCGAGCAAGCCTTTGAACTCTGCCGCCACTTCCTTGGGCAACTCCTTCACGGCCTTGACCAGTTCGGTGATCTGCCGGTACTGCTCGATCAGCGGTTTGAGCTGTTCCTTGATCACCTCATAAACCCCGGTCAGGCTATTGCGCAGATTGGCGATGCCGATCCGCGCAGCCTTGATCAGCGTCATCGCCTGTTCAAACCGTGCCACCGCCGACCCGAGCAGCGTGTCAGCCTTGGCCAACAGCACTTTTTGGGTACTGACGGTCGCGGTAGGAAACGGCAACGGTTTGTCGGGATAGAACTTCAGCGCAAAGGTCACCAGCCCGCCGTCCTGGCGGGTGTGGGTCATGTCGCATTCGCCGACCTTGACCTGCAAACGACCGAGCCACGGATGCACCAGCTCGCCACTGCCCGCCTCTAAAGCCTTGAGCAGCTTGTCGCGCTGCTCCAGGCAATCGGCGCCGACGATGAAGGCGGTGATGTCGTGAATCTTCGCCTGCTGGCCGAGGTCTTCGAAATACGGCAGGTCACGTTGCGGGTATTCGTGCAATTGCCCCTTGCGACCGACCGGGGTTTTCGCCTGGTCGATCCAGAAGCCGACACCGCGAAAGGATGCCGGCAACAAACGGTCACGCCAGTTCATTGAGAACCTCCCATCGACAGCGAGCGATAGCCGATGCGCGACGCCACGGCCAGGCCCGGTTGATTGGTTTGCGGTTGTTCGGTGCGCAACCCTGCCGGCGCATTTTCGAAGCGCACGGTCAGGCCGCCTTCGAGTTGCGTGCGGTTGTTGATTGCACTTTGTTGAATCAGCGCGCCTGAACCCTGCTGCAACGAGCCGCTTTGCAAAGTGCCATTGCCGGCAGTCGCCGGGCTCGCGCCGAAGAATGCCGGTGCGAGCTCACCCTTGCCTTCGGTGTTGGTCTGGCGTTGCGCCTGGGTCAGCGTTTCAACCTTGCCGGTGACCTTGGCGATCAAACCGGCAAAGCCGCCGTCGAACAATTCCTTGATCGGCGCGATGACGGTTTGCAGCTTTTGCCACAACTCGCCGAACCACTCAGTGACCGGCCCCCAACTCGCGATGATCTGATCCAGAGGTTTCCATTCGAACAGGCCGTGCAGAAAATCCACGACCGGCGCGGACAGCGCCAGCACAACGCCCCAGATCGCCGAAAAGACCTCACCGATCGGCTGCCAATACTGGGCAATCTGCTCCAGCGGCGACCACTCGAACAAGTCAGTGAAAAAGCCTCTGACCCGTTGCACCGACGTTTGCAGCGCCATCCAGATCGGTTCGAAAAACCCGACAATCCCACCCCAGGCGCTGGTGAGCATGTCCATCGGGAAAAAATCGAACAGCGTGCGCAAAATCTCCCGGGTACTTTGTACGGCCGATTGCAGCTTCGTGAACATCGGTTCGAAGAACGCGACAACACCACCCCACGCCTCGGTAATCATCTGCATCGGCGAGAAGTCGAACAGGTTTCTGAGAAACGCCATCACCGGCACACTCAAGGCCTTGAGCAAGTCCCAGATCGCCGCGAACAGGCCGGTCAGCGGCCCCCAGTTTTCAATGATCATGCCGGCCGGAGACCAGGAAAACACCGATCGCAAGAAATCCGTCAGCGGCGCGGTGACGGCTTTGACCTTGTCCCAGACGCCCGCAAAGAACCCGCCGAGCGGTTCCCACAGCGCCGCCAATGCGGCCATCGGTCGCCAGTCGAGCACCGAGCGCAACGTCGCCATCGCCCGCGCCCCGACGTTCTTGATGCCCTCCCACATCCCGGTAAAGAACACACTGATCGGCGTCCAGTTGGCCACGATCAAACCGGCCGCCACGGCAATGCCCATGGCAATCAGCATGATCGGATTGGTCTTGAGCACCATGCTCATCACATCGAAGACCTGCGTGGCGCCGGTCACTGCGGTTTGCATCGCCGAAAAGGCGATAGCCCCCGCCGCCAGGCCTTCGACCAGTTGCGGATTGTCGGCGAGCAGGCTGCCGACCTGGGTCAGCATCGGCTCCAGACCGACCACCAGCGCCCCGACGGCCGGCACCAGCGCGGCGTCGACCGAGGCCGAGACCTTTTCCATCGAGGCACTGAACACATTCATGTTCTGCGCGGCGGCTTTCGGCGCGGCGGGCAGCTCGACGGTTTTCGCCGTGTCGCTGACTTCGTTCAATTTGCCTTGGAACGCCGCCGCCGACTTGATCCCTTCCACGAACGGCGTGATCACGCTGCCGCCCTTGAACAGACCACTGATGTCCAGTTTGCCGAGGCCGGTCTGCTCAAGATTGTTCTTGAAGCTCTCGACCTTCACGCGCAGGGCGCCGAGTTTGGGCGAGAGTTCATCGATGCCGGTGATCAGCACCGGTTTCGGGGTTTTCTTCTCTTCGTCTGCCATCACTGCACCTGCTGCATCGCATTGATCCGTTGCGCGTGCTCCAGCGATTCGCGGAGCACATCCAGTGGCCTGGCCATCATCTGTTCGGGGTCAACCTTCCAGAACCAGGCCAGGTCATAGGCGACGGCAATCAGGTCGGTGATGGCGCCGACGCCGCACTCATGAAAAAACTCGCAACGGCCCAGCTCAACGCGTTGAGGTCAGCCAGATCGAGCTGGTTGACCGAGGACGGCGGAATGCCGGCGCAGACGGCGATGTATTTGGCCGCCACGTCCATGTCGAGGCTGACTTCTTCGCTCTTGTCGATCTTGTACGGCAGCGCCTTGATCGCTCGCACTTCCTGCACCGTCGGGCGGCGCAGGACGAGTTCGGTCAGGGGCTCGCCGTGAGCTTCGATCGCAACCTGAAGCTTCACGGCGGCGCTCATTGCCAGGTCCCCTTGATGCCTTCGAATTTCAATTCGATGGTGGCGTCATCGCCTTTGGAAACAGGTTCTTCGACCAGGTAGGCGCCAGCCAGCACATAGACTTTGCCGTTGCTGAATTCGCAGGTGACGGTGATGTCGGTGCCTTCGATCAGCTTCTTCAGCGGGAAATCGGCGGTGTGCAGCGCAGTCACTTTGAACGACGGCGCGATGTCGGTTTCCTTGTAGAAACCGGGCACGACGGTTTCGCGTTTGACCGCCATCAGCGGGGCTTCGCAGCCGCCGTTGATCGTCAGTTGTGCGCCGTCGACCTTGACGTAGCAGGTGCCTGCAATCAGTTGACCCATGGTGTTACTCCCTTCAAATAAAAAAGCCCACGCGAGGTGGGCTGAATGCTTACGGTCAAACGCGGCGATCAAGCCGCGTCGTCGTACTGCAGACGGAATTGGTTGAGCAGTGCGAACACGCGCAGACCGTTGATGTAATCCGGCGGGAACAGCACATTCACGCGGCTCGGGTCCTGCACGTCGCGCTCGACGATCAGGTGCTCGGCGAACAGTTCGGCGTTCTCCACATGGCCTTCCAGCTCAAGCTTGGCGTACTGCGCAATCAGCTCGCCACGAATGGTCGCCGGGGTGACGATCGGCTGGCCGGCGCCGAAACGGGTGCCGTCGGAGGCCAGTTTGTGCCGCCCGTATTTGCTGGTGATCACGCTTTGCAGACGGCGCACGATGAACGCCGACTGGTGCATGGTTTCGCTGTCCAGATAGGAGTTGTCGGCCTGGCCGTAAGCGTTTTTCTGGTAGGTGGTGATCGAGCGCTGGATGCGCACGTAACCGCCTTCGTAGTAGGCGGTGGCGATGCCGTAGTTGAGCAGCGACTGCCGCTCGGTCAGGGTGAAACGCTCACTCGCCGGCGCCGGATCGACACCCGGCAGGCTGCCGCTTTGCGTTGGACGGCTGGCGTCCGCCGAGATGAACACGGCGGTGCGTGCCGCCAGTGCCGCCGCCTGGACCCAGAACGGTTGTGGAACGCCCGGCTCCAGCGCCTGAATGGTCATGTGCTGGTCGTTGCGCGCCTGGCCTGCTGCAACCAGCGTACCGACGGTGCCGCGCTTGGCGCTGTAGACGTGACCGAACAGTTGCTTGGCCCACGACCAGCGACCAGTGCTGTCATCCATGACCGCTTGCCAGGTGTTGAGGGTCGACAGATCGGACCACGGCAGCGCGATGAATTCGAACGGCTCGTCGCCCAGTGCCGCCACCGCGGCCACTTGATCCGGCACACCGGCGCCGCCGGTCATGGCGGTGATCGCAGTGGTCAGGCCGGCCGGGGTTTCTTCGCCGTTGCTCTTGCCCAGGCGATTGAATTGCAGGCTGATGTCATTGCCGCTGTCGCCGGTCCATTTGGCGCTCAGGGTGATTACACCTTCAGCTGCTGCAGCGCTGACCGGCAGGTCGGCGGTGGCGTTGATTTTCTGCGCCAGCGCGGTGGCTGCTTGCGCGGCGGTGGCCCCGTTGACCACGGTGGCCTGCACCCGCACGCCGCCGACATACAGGTTGAGCACACCGGCCTGAGTGGCGGCGCCGGTCAGGGTCAGCACGCCCTTGGCGATCGCGCCTTCAGCGTTGTGCAGCGGCAGGCACCAGATCTCGCCGATCGGGTCGGCCTTGCGGAAAGTTTCGTACATCGAGGCGAGCATCGAGCCCTGACCGCCGATGCTTTTTGCCAGCGCCACGCTGGAGACCAGCACCAGCTTGCCGACCTCGCTCGGGGCGATGTTGTCGTTGACCTGTGCGACGATCAGACGGCGCATGGCCGAGGTCGCACTGTTGGCGGCCGAATTGTCCATTTCGGCATAGAACAGCGGTACACGAATGTCCGCCGGGATGTTGCTGAATCCGATCGCCATTATTTGGCTCCCTTTGGTTTGGCTGTTGCGGTTTTGAGGGTGATGTCGCCGTCGGCCAGACGGCGGCGCCACCAGGCGCTGTCGGGCACTTCACGGCCTTCTGGCGGCAGCAGGTCGCCGGCCTCCGGGTCAGGTACGACGCGGCCGGCGGCCGGCAGCACAGTGATGCGGTTGCTCATGGGGTTACGTCTCCAGAGAAAGTCATTTCCACGCGCCCATCGGGGCCCGGGCGTTGCAGGTTGGGGTCGGCCGGATCGATCGCATCGACCCGCACAGTGGCCCCGGTAAAGGACGACAAGCCGTCCAGTTCGCGTTCATGCCAGCTCTGCGCAGGCTGACTTGGCAGATTGCGGCCGAGCTGGAACTCGGCAAAAAAGCGCAGCCGGTAAAACGCGCGGCTGCTGTTGAGCGAGACCAGTTCGCCGCCGTCATAAACGATGGCGCTGTAGTCGAAATCGGGCTTGAAACCCACCAGTGCGCGCCACAGTTCGGCGCGCAGCTCATGCAACAGATCCAGCGCTTTTGTCGCGTCGCTGGCGTCAAGCACGAGGACGATTTCGAAGCGGTCGCGGATCGGTTGGCGGGTGAGGTTTTGGGCCGTGCTGTTGCCGGCCAGATCGGCCAGTGGCAGCACGTGGGCAGAGGGTGTTGGCAGATCCGCGTTGCCTTGCAGCAAGGCCAGATCGGCGCCCACCGAAATGTGATTGGCAAGACTTGGGCATTGCCCACGCAACTGCGTGAGGATCGGGGTGATCTTCATGGGGGGGTCCGGAAAGAATAAGGGCTCGCAGAACACTGCGAATCCTTGTGGGAGCGGGCTTGCCCGCGAAAAGGCCAGCACATTCGGAAGAGAGTTGACTGACACGCCGCCATCGCGGGCAAGCCCGCTCCCACAGGGATTTTCCTCGCTGTGAGGTCGTGGTAAATCAGTCTTTGGATTCAGCCTTGGGATCGAGGCCGCTCGCATCGATCAGGCAGCGATAGCTGGTTTCACGATTGCCGCTGGCGGTGACCTTGTCGATCGACCAGCGCCCGCGCATGAAATCCGGCCAGGTGTCATCGAGCAGGAGCAGGCCTTCGGCGGCCAGGCGCGGATCGCCCGGGCAGGTGATCTTCAACTTGAACTTTTGCCGAAGCATCTTGCGCACTTCGCCTTCTCCGACGGCAATGGCGTCGGCTTCACTGGGTTGCTTCTGGCGGATGGTTTTGAACGGCGCCAGTCCCGTTTCGATCCAATGCAAAACGCCGGTAACGGCATCGACAAAGCAGGTCTTGCAGCCCTTGGCCTGTTCGCGGGCGGCCTCTTCCAGCGTGGCGCTGATGAAGGCGTGATCGCCGGGACGATTGTCGTGGGTCACCGACAACGTCACATCCTGCAGTTTCTGCCCCGAGATTGATTTGATCTGACCGGGCCGCGCCAGCACATACGCATCGCCATAAGGTTTGGCGACCAGGTTGTACTTCTTTGCCAGCCGCGTCAGAAAGCCCATGTCAGTTTCATTGGTCTGGTCGACGTGGGCGATCTTGATCATCGACACGTCCGCAGCGACACGCGATGAAAAACCGTGCTGCGACACCAGTTTGCTGAACAATTGACCGAGCGTCGTCGGGCCATGACTGGCGGTGCGGCGCTGCTTGAAGCCGGTCTCGTCATCCTTGCTGAACGGCGCTGCAGTGGCCACCAGGGTCAGGCGAAACGGAAACAGTGTCGGTGTCAGGCGAGTGACTTTGAACTGGCCCTTGTCAACCATCTCGTCCATTTCCAGGTACCCCACCCGCAGGCCGATTTTCCCGCCGAGGTTCGGCAGCCCTTCGAGGCCTTCCAGATCGATGGTCAGGGTCAGCTGATCCGACTCGATACCGGCGGCATCAATGTGTTCCCAACTGATCAGACGCTGGTTGAGAAGATCCGCGTTTGCACCATAAATCTGCACGACCGGGGTAAAACCCAATGCCATACAACCTCCTTAATCCCAGGCCGTGAGCGCTTTTATCGCCGCGGGTTTGCTGTCGAGTTCCGGCAGCACGACCCAGACACCTGCGGGCAGAACCGGGCCGTGTTCGGCCAGGCTCGGGTTGAGTTTCCACAGGGCTTCTTCGGCAGCGTCATCACTGCGTCCGGTTTCGCGGTAGAGCAGCAAATTCACCGAATCACCGGCCACGCTTCGTACCTTACGCATTGTTGAACTCCGCCAGTTCGATGACCCAGTCGACGACCATCGCCGTGCCGTCATCGATGATCTGGCTTTGGGTTTCTGAAATATTGCTGATTCGCCACAGGCCCCAGTTGCGCCCGATGCCATCGATCAGCGGCAACGGCGCACGCAGTGCCTGCAAGGCGCGCAACTCATCGAGCCGGTCCATGGCCACGGCGTACATCGATTTGCCGGTGATGGTCAGGGTTTCCGGCTTCTGGCCGGTCTGGCTGGATTTCGGTTTGCTGGTGAGAATCTGGATTTCCGTCCAGCCGCCATCGGACTTGCGCAACAGCGAGTGGTACGCAAATTGGCGCGACAGGCCGAAGATGAAACTGCCCAATGCCATTTGTTGTTTCATGTGGCGGCTCCATCGGTGAGGGCTGCGTCGCGACGAGTGGCGAGGGCGTTGTTGGTCATCAACGGGGTGATTTGCATGAATTGGTTTTGCAGATGCTGAGCGACCAACAGACCGATCTTGTCCGAGCTGCCGGGATCGCTGCAGTAAACCTGCACAGTCGGTGCATACGTCAGCGGCTGCGCTGCAGGCTGAGCAGTCGTCAGTTCTTTACTGACTTGTTCGGGCGCAGCGAGCTTGTCCGGTGTTGGCGCAACCAGTTTCTCTCCCAGCCAACTGCCTCCTTCCGAGCCGAGCCAACCACCGATGAGCCCACCAATGAGGCCGCCCACCACCATGCCCGGCGCCAACCCGATGCTGCCTATCGATGCACCCATGGCGGAACCGGCGGCCGCACCGGCCCAGCCACCGCCAGCGGCACCCAGGCCTGTCGCCATTTTGCGTTTGTCACCGCTGGCTACGCCTTCGACGACATCGGCGGCGCCGATTGCCGCCTTCACCGGCCAAGGCATCATCCGTGATACTGGCCGCATTTCAGCGGCCGCAACGCCCAGGCGCGGAGCACTGGGCCATGCCGCCGGTTCGAATATCTTCAACCCGTTGCTGGCGCTGGAAGCCCGATTGGCAATGACGGGGCCCGCCCCTTGAGTAAGCGAGTTCACAGCTGCACTCGCTGATCCAGCCGGTTTCCAGCGATCAGGAATACGGCTGGCGGCTTTATCGACGATGCCTTTGCCTAAGCGCTCTTTGAGTTGATCTGCAACCGATTCGAGGACAAAGTCGAACACTGGTTTGGCCCACTCAGCCGCCGTCAAAACGGCACCGGTGGTTTTCGGATAGGTTTCGGCCAGCTCACTCAACTTATCGGTCGAATGCGTATCGCCCGGTTTCTCGATGTCGGGCGCCAGTGCGTTGCCTTTGGCGACCGACAAGCGCTCCTCTCGCGCATTCTTGATGTTCAACTGTCCTTGTTGAGTATTGGAGAGCGCCAGCGCGGACGCTTTCACCGAGGAGTTATCGCCCGGGGCCGAGGTCGCATATTGACGTTTGTCCGCTATCTGGAAAAACGCTTCGTTGACCAGTCCCAGGTTCTGCGAGAGCGCGAGCGCGGCATTGCCGCTGTCGGCGAACAGCGTGCGGGCCAATGCCGTGCGTTGTTCGACAGGTTTGGCGTTCAGCGCAGCCAGCACCGTCAGCACAGCGCCTTGTTGTGTGCCTTGGTTATCGGTATCGCGCAAGGCTTGCGCAACAGCTTTGGGATCAAGCTTCAATTCTTGCCAGGCGGCCGCTTCAGCCGCGGAGGCCTGGTCGCCTTTAGCCAACGCATCGGAAATGTTTTTCAGCGCAGCGCCGGCATCTTCCTTTTTCGTGCCAGTGTTCAGCAGTGCTGCCGACAGCGCCGCTGCTTTTTCCGGTTGCAGGCCGGCGGCTACTGCTGACTCACCCGACTGTTGCAGGACTGCACCGATGTCGGCTGACTGGACATCCCCGGGCAGCTTGCCGAGGTGGTTGACCGCGTCTGCCAGATCAACGGCCTGGTCCCGCGTAAGCTTCATCGAGGTCCGCCAAACCTTCGCCATTTCGGCAACTTCCATTGCCGGAAGCTTGAACGCCGCCGCAGTGATCGCCACGTCGTTGGCAAAGGTCAGCAACTCGAGCTTTTTGTCTGAAGCATTGGCGTACTGGCTGCCAATTACTGCCTTGGCTGCCACGCTTGCGACATTGACCAGATCCACCCCGGTGGTGCCACCCGCCGCTACTAGCGGGGCGCTGGCCATGATCAGGCTGGACTGGGCGACGTCCTTGCCATCCTTGCGCGAGATTCCGGCGACGCTGCTGAGTGCGGCCGCCGCCGTATCCATTGCCAGCGCCGACTTGCGGGTTGCTGGAAGCTCAGCATTCGCTGAGGTTTTTTCCTCGGCTTTGTGCGCGCCGGATGAGTCACCCTTCGCTCCAGCACTGGGCGCCAGTGACAAAGAACGTAGCGCCGCGAGCGTCACGTTCAACGCGTCGATCGCCGTAGTGAGCAGACTGATCTTGCCGCTGGCCGTCAGTAACGCCTGATGCAGGCCGCCCGTCTGGTCTGTGGCGATAAGTGGTCCGGGCGCTGCTCCCAGCGTCGCTGCGCTCAGGCTGATATTGGCCAGCGCGAGGCGCTTGCTGTCGTCAGCATTCGTCAGCGCAAATTGATTCACTGCCATTGCCGCTCTACTCCTGTTTCACGCCAAGACGAGTGATCGCTATGTCGTAGCGGCGCAACGCCTTTTCGGCGTCCCATTCCAGAATCTCCGCTTCACTTACCGGGTAAATGAGCGGGACGATATCGAGGATTACTTCGATGTCGCGTTCCGAAAGTAGGCCGCCGGCTGGTTTAAAAAATCGTCGATGCGCACCTGCAATTGCGTCCAGTCCGGCACGCTCAGGTGGGCCAGATCGGGGATCATCAGGCCGGTGCAATGGGCGGTGATGAATTCGGCGCGTTCCTTGGCCGTTTTCAGTTTCTTCATCACTTTGGTGGCGCGCAGCGCGGGCATTTCCAGGCTCAGCGAGGTCACGGTGCGGCCGGTAATGGCAAGTGGTTGCAGCAGTTGCACTTGATCAGGGTCGTCAGACTTTTCGGCGTCTTCGACCTGTTCCAGAAAGAACGAGGCAGGGCGCGTCGACATCTCGTGAACGTACTGCGCAACGCTCACGTAATCCGGGCGCTTGAGCTGGTCGAGTTCCTTGACCGACAGGCCGGTGGCGAGCAGTGCCAGTTCAAAAAACTGGTCGTCTTCGTCATCGCCGGCGCGCTCCAGCGCTTCTTTTTGGGCGGCATAGAACAGCGGTTTGAGCTGCAGGGTTTCGATTTGCGAACCGTCGTCACCGGTGATCGGCGACAGCAGCTCATGTTGGGGTGGCATCCACGACATGTATGAATTCCTTGGTGATTCTTTGGGAATTATTGAAATCCCTTGTGGGAGCGGGCTTGCCCGCGATGAGGTCGGCACTTCCAACATTGAGTTGATTGACCCACCGCTATCGCGGGCAAGCCCGCTCCCACAGGTTTTGTGTGCGTGTGTGATGTGCTGCCGGGTTACGGCATCAGCACCGCACGCCGCGCATCACCGAGGATGTCGACGCCATTGAGCACGAACTTCTGGGTGCGCACGTCGATGTCGATCACCGGCACGCCGTTTTCCAGGCGGTTGTAGGTGCGGCAGGACAGCTCCAGATTGGTCTTGGGCTTTTCGCCCATTTTCACTGCGGTCTCCTCAAGGGATTTCAGCTGACCGCCCACGGTGTGGTAAGTGAACCAGGTGTTGCCGTCCTGATCCTGACCGGCTTCACGCACGTTCAGCAGGATGTCGTCGCCCAGCTTCACACCCAGTGCGAGCATGACTTCGGCGCCGAGGCCTTGCAGGGTCAGCTTGGCATTGAGCGCTTTACCGCCCTTGGCCATCTCCTCAACGATGAAGCGCCCGCCGCGCATTTCTTCCATGTCGAATTCGATTTTCGGCGGGGTGAATTCCTCTACGGTCGCCGACAGCGGCAAGCCTTGCAGAGTGGCCGCGATGGCCTGGCGATTACGGTTGGTAAACATTAGAGAACGTCCTCCAGGAACTGCTCGATGATTTCATCGCGGGCGTTGAGTTGATAAACCATGTGTTCGTTCGGCGCGTAGCGGCCGTAGTCGATGACCACGTACCAGGTGCCGTTCTTGTACTTCTCGACGCTGTTGAGTTCCGGGTGCAGATAGACGCTGCCGCCAGGAATGGTTTCGTCGGCAACCAGAGTCTGCAGCCAGTCGTTGATGCGTTTGACCTCCTGGTCCATGAACGACTTGGTGAGGTTCTTGGCCATGGCTTTCTGGCCGGCCTTGACCAGCTTGCGGCTGATCGCATCTTCGAGGCCGACGTAGCTGATGAACTTGCCAGTGATCGAGCGGTTGCCCAGCAGCGAGAAGCCGCCCAGCACAGTGCGAGCGTAATAGCTGACGCCGTAGCGGTTGAGCAGATCGCCTTCGGTGGAGGTGTCGAGGATGTTGTATTCGACGACGCGCGAGACGTCTTCGGCGAAGGTCACCTGATTGCCCGGGCTTTCCCACTGCTTGACCTTGGCCAGCGCGGCGATCGCCAGGCTGGACGGCGCGAGGAAGACGTTTTTCTTCGCCGCTTTCGAGTACACGGCAGGCATGTTGTGCACCACCAGGCAACGGTCGAAACCGAGTTCTGCACCGCCAAGTTCCTGGCTGTACAGCACCTGATCGGCCACCGAAACGTCCTTGCCGTCCAGCACCACACGGGCCTTGATGCGCTTGCCGAACGAGGCGAATTCACCGGCCACCGCTTTGCTGCCGGTGAAGCCCGGCGCACCGATGATGGTCAGGTCTTCCGGGACACTGCCCAGCGCAGCCAGACCGAGCTTGCGGCCAGTGGCCGGCTCGACACCGCCGATCACCGCGTTAACCGTATCGGCCAGGGTCGCGCCCGCTTCGACGATCACCACGTAGACCGGCACCTTGACCACTTTGAGGATCTGGTAGACCGCGTGGTACAGCGTGCCCTCTTCCGCACCGCTCGGATCGAGCAGCGCATGGGTGGTGAAACTGTTGATGCGAAACGGTGCGTTCCGCGGAATCAGCGGATCGGCGTTCGGCGCGGTGCCGACCAGACCGATGACGTTGTCACCCAGGCCACCCATGGCCTCGGGGGATTCGGTGGCATTGACGGTAATGCCGTTGTGCTCGAAGTTCAAAACCTCAGCCATGTTCAGTCAGCCTTCTTGGCAGCGGCCTTTTTGGCCTGGGTGGAAGATGTTTTCAGTTGCAGACGCCCGGCGCTGTGCAAGGCACTGGCCTCGACGTCGAGCAGATCCAGCTCTTGACCGACGCTCGACCAGTGCCCACGACCTGTGGGGAACGGGACGAGCACGGTGTAGGTTTGGCGGTTTGCCATTTTTCGTTTCTCCATAAACGGGAAAGCCCCTCGGGGAGGGGCTTTGGCGGGTTTTGAATGTTTTAACGCGGATAAGAAAAAGCCCCTGACTCAGGGGCGTTTATTGAAGCGCGTCGACTGACTCGGTTGCGGAAGTGTCGGGCCAGCCTTCCTCGAGCATTTCGTCTGTGTAAGTACCGGACTCAAGCGCATTCAACAGTTCCAGCTCCCGGTCAAAACAGGCTTGGACGTGAGCACGGACAGCTTTGGCAATAGCCAGAATTTGCGTTGCGTTGATATGGACGAATCCATCCAGCGTTTTGAAGTTACAGCGGTACTCGGGGTCGAGAATCGCTGACAGTCCGGTACTGGCGATGAGTGCCTGGCTGTCACGGGTTGTTTCTACCTTCATCCCCTCTACAGCGACACCGCGCTTTTCATGCAGGAACCGCGTTGCCGCGATGAGGTCGGGATAGTTCGGCTGCGCTATTGCAAACGGTACTTTTACGACCTGCCCATCTACCAGTCTCCACTCACCCGATTGATCGGTTCTGGTCGCGAGAAAAACTTCATCGCTCAATTCGACCGCTTGTTCAGGAATGACTGAGTGAAGGGCCGTGTCATAGCGTCCCGTCAATTCACCGGTCTCACTAAATGTTGCGAACTTCATGGTTAACCCTCGACTGTTTCTCTGCCTTAACGGCCGATCGCCAGATAATAAAATTGTGCCGGGGTGGGTCCAATATTGCGGATGGTCACGTTGGCCTTGCTTTGAGCCCGAACCTGACCGATATAGGTCGAACCCGTCGGTGCATCCACTGCGGCATTGGGATACGTTGTAAACACTGCTGGCACATACAACGGGAACGCTACGGGAAAAGCCTGAAGGTAATTCGCACCGGATGCTATGGCGTTCGTCATCCCCCACTGAATGATCAAACCTCCAAGCCAAGTGGGAAATACCACGTAGCTACTCCCCAGATTTTCAGTAATGCCAATTGAAAATCCCCAGCGCATTTTTTTGGGAGTGACGATGGCTTTGTCATCAGTGCCCGCCTCTGTCTGGGCTTGGGTGGCGATTTTCGCCGTGCCTTGATTGAGTTCAGTCGCTTGCTGGGCCATTACAGCCAACGCAGCTATATCGATGTTTCCCTGATTGATCGGCGCGTTCCAGGCTTTGATACACCACATGACGGCTAAGTTACGCGGGCGTGTCGCACCAAAAGCTGTCTGGTCATTGTTTGATACGGGGGCATTTGTGTTTGGGGTGGAGACTGTATATTCGGCTCCCGGGTAATCCGAAGCACTGACAGTGTCGTATCCCATATTAGACAGGGCAGTGACTGGTGACGTGACAGAGTTCCTGTCTGAAACATTCGCTACCGAAGTGCCGGTGTCGAAAATGTGTTCAGACCCCTTCTGCCAAGTGCCAACTGCCCGACCAGCATCGACTCCACGACCGTGATCCCAGCCACGAAGAAACTCACCGCGCGACTCAGGAAGCCGGAAGTTACCTGCGCCCTCATCGCCCTTGTTGTAAGTGGTGCCGAGGAAAGCCGCCAGATCCGGATAAGTCGCGGTACTCTGCACACTGCCATCCAGTTCCAGAAATCCAGGTGGGACGATGCCTGTAGGAAAGGCCATCACAGCGCCGACCGGCACGGCGGATCCAAGCCGAGAAACTTCCTTGACCAATGCTGCTACGTCGATGTTTCCCTGATTAACCGGGGCGTTCCAGGCTTTGATGCACCACATGACAGCGATGTTGCGGGGGCGGGTTTCAGTGGCAGAGCCGTAGTTGTAAGTCCTGACGCTTCCGATGGACAGCTCAGCGTTGTCGCCTCCGAACGTAGAACGTAGCGCCCAGTCCGCGGCGGTATCCTTTAACACTACGGACGGTATTTCACCATTAGGATCAACCGCTTGCCCACCGCCGGAACCTGTCGGAAGGTAATGGCTGTGTGCCTTTAAGTTATCGGTTTGCGTGCTGCCAAGAGTGCGGCCAGCGTCCACCCCCGCCCATGATCCCAACCCCGCAAGAACTCGCCACGCGCTTCAGGCAGCCGGAAATTACCAACCCCTTCATCACCCTTGTTGAACTTGCCGCCCAAATAAGCGCTCAAGTCCGGATAAGTCGCGCTGCTCTTGACGCTGTTATCCAGCTCCAGAAACCCCGGTGGTGGCGCATCAACCGGGAACGCCACAATCGACCCCACCGGCAACGCCGAGGCCTTGGCAATCAGCGCTTCAACTTCAGCCTTGGTGTACGAATCCTTGATACCAAAACCGGCCAGCGTTTCAGGATTGGCACCAGCCGTTGCGCGACCATATTCATCGACGGTGAGACTTTTATAAGTCCCGGCAGCAATCCCGGTTCGTCCGGCGAGCATCTTGAAGGTCAGCGCCGTGGTGCCGAGGGTGATCGGCGCGTTGGTGGTCAGGTGCCACAGCGAATCACCGTTCGCCGTGCCCTCCTCGACCATCACCGTCAGGCCCGGCGTGACTTTGGCGCTGCTGTTGGCATCAGTCGCGCGCTGCCAGTCGTTGTTGGCAACAATCCACAGGCCGTTATCCTTGGCCAGGGTCTGGCTCGGCAGCAACACACGGTCGCCAGCGATCACCGCCACACCATCAATCTGTTGAGCGCCGTTCAACACGACATTGCCAGTGGCCGCGACCCGCACCGATTGTTTGCCATCGAGCTTGCCGAGTTCTTCGGCCAGATAACTCATGACCCAGGCACGCGTGGCCTTGACCACCGTGTCATCAATCAACAAGGTCACCAAGGACGCATTGCTCGTCTCGAAAATCGAGCGAATGTAGAACTCCTTACCCGAGCCCGACGTCGCCAGCACCGGTTTGAACGACTCCGGATATTTTACGATGGCGTAGAGAATGCCGGTGTCGGTCCACAACCCCGCTTCGCGCACATACCAGCCGCCGACATCCGGCGGAATGGTCACTTCGGCGAGCAGCCAGCTCGGGTTTTTCTCGTCCTGGAACAGCGCATTGAGCGGTCCGCGCCAGACTTCGCGTTTCAGCGCGGTGGCGGTCGCGGCCGGGTTGTAGACCGCGCCGTTGCCGTCGCCGACCGAAATCTGCGTCAGCTTGATCGGCACACCCGCGGCCTTGCACGCCGTTTCGTAGGCAATCCCTGCGTTGGTGAGCAGGGTGTAATAGTCAGCCATTCAGGCCCCCTGAGGATAAATAGTGGATGTTTCGACGGTGTACAAAGCGGCGGCCATGAACGCCTCGCCAGAGGTTTCCAGGCCTTCGATGAACACCGGGTAAACCGTGGTCAGCTCGCCGCAGAACGTCGCGGCGCCGATGACGTGATTGCCGAACGCGCTCAAACCCACCGACACCGAGAGAATGTCCCGCTCGCTTTTGGCATCGGCCAGACGTCGGTCGAGACGGGCATCGATGGCTTCGCTGTAGGGCTGTTCCGTGAAGGCGCGCACTGAAAAGCTGTATGGCGCGCCGGGCGGTGTCTGTTCGTACCAGGCGCGGATTTCCGGGCGCAGCTGCAAACCCTTGGCGGCGTTTTCCAGCGCTTTGCGAGTGCCGGCCTGGCGCGCGGTGGGCCAAGCCAGTTCGACGGTCAGGCGTTTTTCCGCTTGCGGCGCATCGCTGCTCCACTCGGCGACGCCGCGATCGGCCGCCAGATACGGCAGGAAAGCCACCGGGGTCACGCGGGGGTTCATCAACTCGGGGAACGGCGGCGCAATGCGATCGAGCAAGGCGCCGAAGCCCAGATCGAGCCCGCGCTCCAGTGCCGAGCTGTTGGCCGGCAGCAGCGTCGGGCGTTGTATTTGTTCACTCATAAGGTCAGCACCTCGACTTCGACCGCCGTGCAATACGGCGCCTGAAACGCGGTGGTCACGATCGGCACTAGCGGCTCGAGAATCTGCAGTTGCACGGCACCGGCGCTGTGCAGCGTGTAGTCGATCCAGCTCGGATCGACCCGGCCTTCGAGGCGATGACAACTGTCGGCGTAAGCCTGCAATTGTTGTTCGGCCGCCACTTTGGTCAGGCCCGAATCAGGGCCGGAATTGATCCTCGCAACGACGCGTATCTTGTAGCGCTGAATGTCGGCGCCCTTGACGGTGACGAGGTCGGTTTCCGGTCGAACATCCGGCCGCGCAAAATGCGCGCGCACGCCGTCGAGCAAGTCTGCGGACGGGGTACCATCGCCCTCTCGTGCAAGCACCGTGACCTGGACTTCGCCCGGCGCGGTGCGGCGACCGTTGCCATCCTTGACTTGTGCAGCGAGGCCGTCCGGGTTGAACGTGTACGTGACATTCACCACGCCGGCATCGCTGGATTCGACGCTCACTTTTGGCCGCTCGCCGAGGGTGAACACCTCGCGCCGATACTGCATGCGCGAGCCCGCCGCCGGAGCGTGGGGTGCCAGGTAATAGCGCAGACGGGCATCCTCGTCGCTTTCATAAAGCGCCGGCACCGGTGGGAATGCCGCCGGGTCGCCGGGATCGAGCAACTGCCGTTCAAGGCCCATGTCCGCCAGCCGCGCATCGAGATTGCTGCCGGTCGCCCACCACGCCAGCATCTGCTTGATACGGGCGTTGTATTTGCGTTCGTGGGTTTGCAACCGTACGCAAAATGCTTCGAGGGCAAGGGTCAGCAGCTCGCTTTCGTTCTCCAGGCTGGTCTTGAGTTTTATCGCGCTGCCCGGCGAGCGCGCCGAGACGTACTCGACGACGAAGGCCTTGAACTCGGCGAGCAGGTCCTCGAAGGCGTCGACCTTGATCAACGCCGGTTCAGCCAATTGGTTCTGGCCGGGAATCAACATGCTCATGTCACGACCTCGAAGGTTTGTTGGCGGTTTTTCCAGGTGCCGGCGAAACGCAGGAGCAGACCGGCGCCCTGACGGCTGGCGACGATCACTTGCGGTTGAAAATCGCCGATGCCGTTCTGCACGTTGTAGAACGCTTGCGCCGCGTGACTCTGCGCCAGCAGCAGCACGTCGTCGCCGAGGTTCTGCCCGAGCAGCGTGGGGATCAGCGAACCGTACAAGGGCCGTTTTTGCCGGGTGCCCAGCGGTGTGGTCAGGGCTCGGGTCGCGCGCTGCACAAACTGCAGCCAGTCGTCGACCGTGGCCCCGCTGTCTCTATCGATTCCGATCATGGAAGGCTCTTGAATCAGGGGCTGATGACGCGGCCCTGGTGGTCGACCAACGGGCCGCTGAAATGCACGCCCGAGGCGTCGATGCTCAGGCCGACGGCGCCCAGTTGCAGGCTGATCAGTTGTGGCGTCAGCGCCAGTCGCGCCGCGCCGATGCTCAGCTCAAGTGACTCGCGAGAACCGCTGAACGCGGCCGGGCCGTTTTGCCAGTGCAAGGTGTGAGTGGCGTCGTCATAACCGCTTTCGCTGCCGTCCTGGTGCACCCGACGGGTCAGCGTCGGCACCGTGGCGGTGGGTGGAAAGCGGTCGCTGTTCAAGCCAAACAATGCCACGCTCTGCGCACCGCTTTCGCCGCCGCCGTAGTTGAACAGGAGGCATTGCTCGCCCACCGACGGAATCCGCGATTCGCTCTGCGCACCCGCGCTGGGGTTGAAGAACTTGATCGCCGGGGTGAGCAAACCGCCGTGGCTGACCGTGCAGGTATTGCTGGCGGCATCGACGCTCTGACACAGGCCGATCCGACAGAAACTCTCGGCGCGGCGGTGCAGGTCGTCGATGTCTGCTTCCATTTCTGCCAGGCGCTCGATGATCGGGCCCAGTTGCATGCGCAGTAGTGCATCGAACATCGCTCAGGCCTCCAGCGCGGTGTATTGGTCGGGGTCGTCAATGTTGCTGACCTCCCAGGTCCGGGCGAATTTCGGAATGCCCAGCGGGTCGTCTAGCAGGGTCGGGCCCAGATAAAGGGTCTGCTCGAATGTCAGCGTCCAGGCCTTGTATTGCTGGCCGAACATCGACGGCAAGCCGTCGATGTTCATCGGCAGATCACACTGATCGCCGGGCAGGCCCCAGCGATTGTCGGTGATCAGATTTTTCAGCACGGCGATCAGATCGCAGGCAGCGAAGGCACTGGCTGCAAGCGCCGGGATGACTTGCAGCGACAGCGTCAGCACATGGGCGATACGCCCATCAGCAGCGCGAACGCCCGGTGCATTGCGGTCAAAATCGATCAACACCCAGGCCTGTTCGCCAGGTGCGCCGAAATCTTCCTGATGGCCGACCTGTACGTTGAGTCCGGCGCTGTTGCGCAAGGTTGTTGCCATCGCCGTGTATAGCTGCGAAGGCTGCTGGATCGGGGTGGGCATGCATGACCTCCTTTTCGAATGTCCACGCGAAAACCCGCCGCACGGCGTGCAGCGAGTCAAAAAGTGGGGGGTTACTGTGAATCGCGCGGTGGCACTTCGCAGACGCCGATGCGCTTGGCGGCCCAGCGTTCATAAAGACCGATGGCGACGTCGGCGCCGGCCATGGCGGTCAGGCAGCCGAATGCGCCAGCGGCCCAGATCGACAGCCCTGCGGCATACAACAGCATGATCGCCGACACGCCGCAGATCATGCAGGCGCCGGAGCGCAAGGCCAGGCGCCGCAGCAATGACCAGCCGCGGGCGCCCTCCTTGTCCGCGCGCCACATTTCGCCGGACACCCCGCCGACAACGGCCAGGAGGATGACCAGCCAGATTGGCATGTCCGCCAACGCTTGTTGCTCGTTTGTCATGTCACGCCTCCTGAACTTGTTGATGTAAGCAGGATGGGAGGCGACAACGCACAGGTCTCACCATCATGTTTCGAGAGATCACCGAAACGCCCGTTGCTCGAAGCTCAAAGCCTTTCGACAGTGACATTGTCGATAAAGGCGTAGTTGGCATACGGGTTTTGCTCATTGGAAAATGCCAGTGTGGTCTGCGCGGTAGTTGCAGTGAAATCGTAGGTGATGGTGGCCCACTCAACGGCAACACCTTTCGCTGTCGGCGTATTGAAGGTCGCTGTTTGACCGGCCACTTTTACCTGAACGACACCATCCCCGGCACGACTGGCAAACCGAGAGTTGCCCGCGCTGAAGGTCAAGCGATATTTTGCGCCTGCGGTGGTTGCAAAGTTCTGCTGGATACCGCCTCCATTGCCGTAAACGTAGTTGGCGAGGTCAACGATCATTACGCCATCAGCCGCAACAGAGCCACCGATTGCATTGGGCATATTGAAGTATTCAGCGCCAGACAAAAACGTCGTCCAGCCGGTGATGGCGTTGGCTTTTGCCGGTGTGTCCAGAATGCAGCCGGCACCGCAGCTTGACTGTTCGAAACTGCCGTTCACAAGCAGATTGTCTGCCAGTGCGTTGGCACTGCCGAGCAGTGCAAAGGTAGCGAGAATCGCAGCGATTTTCTTGTTCAACATTTGTTTTTCATCCGTGAGATCTGGAAAAGTGTTTTATGTCATCTGGCTCAGGGAGCCAGGCTGAGCAATGGGTCTGCTTTTTCACGGCAGACTGGTTGCGTCAGTAAGGAGCAACCGGCCACATGATGTTTGTCGGGTAGCCCGACTGCTTATCGATGTCGCTGAGCGCAATGCAGTACTGCTTGTGAGCCAGCAATCGGGCTTGTTCTTCTGCGCTGGCCACGGCCAGATCAACCTTGAATTGCAATGAGTTCATCAACAGCCAATTGGCGGCGACATTCAGAAGTTGCCATTTTTGTTGTTCGGCGTCGTTTCGCAGCTCTTCATCGGTGGGTGCCGAGAAGGTCCAGATGCCGTTGAACGTCGCCCCCAGCCCACCCGTATATCCGTGCTGCCGGTTACATCAACCCAGGTGGAGGTTGGCGAAGCAGGCGCTTCGGGGATGGCTTCACTTTCTTTTAGCTGGACGACTCTGTTGTATTCAACCAATGCATAGAGACTCATGGGTATTCCTCGTTCTGTGTTTTTTTCAATAGGGGTGTCGCGTTTGATTCGGCAGGCATTCCCAAAAAGCCCGGCGCTTGCACGCCAGGCTTTTCAGTAATGCGCTCCTTCGCCTTCCTTCAAATCCTGTGTTCATGAAGGAAGTTGACTTTTCGGCGCTACTGGCGCGGTACGAGTCCATTCAAATTGTTTCTCCGACCGCGGTCCCTGCCCGCCGGATAACTGCTTCTGGTGCTTTACGCTGCACACCCGGGTCAGTTGCCAACCCTCTGAACCGTTGAGGCCGGTTCATCGCTGCCTGTTCTTGTGGAACTAAAGAGCTTGTCTTGCCAGCCGCTTTGTCGAGCGGCTTGGTGGCAAGAATATGCATAGATGCATATACAGTCAATGCGCAAATGCATTTATTTATGCATTAAATTTGCGCATACGCATGAAACCCAAGCGGGCCGAGGGGTGGGGAGATTTCTGCAGGCGAAAAAAACCTGCCGAGCGGCAGGTTTCAGTTGAACCTAAAGGGCTTAGCGGGCGTACATGCCCCACCAGAAGACATGGCCAAGGATGACGATCTGCTCTTCCTGGATTTCCTGGAAGCTGTAGTCCTCATCCGGGTGCTCATCGCGATTGAAGCTGCGCAGACGAATGCCGGTGGGCAGGCGATAAAGTTGTTTCACGCGCAACTGGCCGTTGTGATTGATCGCATACAGGTCGCCATCAATGATGTCGCCGATACCGCACTTGCCGGCGTTGACGCCGACAGTCGCACCATCACGCAGCACCGGCAACATGCTGTTGCCGCGTACTGTCACGCATTTGGCCTGGTCGAACTGCACACCGTTATGGCGCAGGCTGCGCTTGCCGAAGCGCAGGCTAGAGCGTTCGCTCTCTTCGATGACGAATCTTCCTGATCCAGCAGCCAATTCAACCTCACGAAGAAAGGGCACCGACACCTCGTCATCATCGACGGGGGTGTCGTCGTCCCACAGGCTTATGTCCTTGAGTTCCGCATGCACGCCATCACGCCCGGCGCTGGCCGTCGCTGCGACGTCCGCGCGCCCGCGCAGCTGATCGGTGCTCACGGCGAAGTATTCGGCGATCTTCGAAATATGTTTATCCGAAGGGTCGACGATCTTCCCGCTGAGAATCCGCGAGAGAGTGGATTGAGGCACGCCGGTGCGACGGTGGAGCTCCGTGGGGGAGATCCCGTGCTGATCGAGCAGTGCTCTTAAGACGGAGGCTACGTTGCGTTTTTGCATAACGCGCATAGTGCTTGAAGTTTTTTGCGAAGACAAATGCTGTTTTGCATAAATCATGCATAAAGCAACATTTCGATGAACAAACCCGCCAATCGACCGCGATGCCTGCGTCCGATTGAGCGCCCATGGTAACCTTGCGTCCATCGCGGAAACGCCCGGCCGACGCCGCGCTTTTGCCCTACACCTTTTAACGAGTTGCCCGACAATCCGATGAATAAAGCCGTCTCCGACCTGTCCTCCCACACTCCGATGATGCAGCAGTATGGGCTGGAGTAGTGCATAGACCCCGTACTCCGTGGCTTTCAGCATTCCTCTGTCTAAAACTCTTCTGTCATTTGAGTTGATTTTTCCCTAGTAAAACCGGGATGGAGTGAGCTAGTTTTAGACAGCTTAAGCCACTCAATCCATCTCGGAAATTTTATGGAAAATGGAAACCCGGCAGCGCGCCTCCTTGATGTTTTAATCGAGGCTCAAGGTCTCAGCAGGACGATCACCGCTCGGCAAGCTTGGAGCAAAATACTTGATTCCGGGACCAGCATGGCCTTGATGCATGAGCGGCTAGCAAAGGTGATGAACTTGTCCGAAGAGGCATTCCTGCTGGTTAATGAGCTCTTCCCTAGGCAAGCGAGAGCATCGCAGACGTGGAAGACGGCTCTTGATACAGGCTTCCTCCATCAGGAAATGAACGGACAATTTGAGACTTTCATTGCGCATCTCAGCCCTACGGCAATCGATCATTTGACGTCGGCTGCGGACCTCCTTGAATTCAAAACTCCGAACAAGTTAGCCGACACACAGATTCAAAACTTCATCAAGACTCTTAATGAGTTGATAGAGGAAGTTTTATCTGGGGAGCTGGAACAAAAAGTAAGGGAGTACCTCGCTAGATCCCTCAGAAAAGTCATCATCGCACTGGAAGAGTACCGTCTCGGTGGGGAAATACCGATAACTTCATCTATTGATGCGCTGCTTGGTCATAGTGCTTTTGATAGCGAATATAGGTCAGCCATCAGCGAAACCACTATCGGCTCAAAAATACTCAATGTTTTAGGCGGAATTTCCGACGCAGTCACGGTGGCAACTCCAGTGGTGCCACTGCTTTTGACTGAGTCGTTTAAGAACATGATAGTTGGCTAGTTCTGGCTCAACTCCTTGATCTAAGCCTGGCACGCCTGCAGCGCGATCAGTCCACGGTCGCCGGTGTCGGTGATGGCGATAATTCGTTGAGCATGCGTTGGGTCAAGTCGGGCTCGTACGGCTGCATGATCCACGCCGCCGGCGCCGGTGGCTTTTGGCATGTCACAGCCACTGGCTGAATCCGCATCGATGAGGACTGACAGCCGCAGATCAGCAGTGGCAAGGCGATCGCGCAGGCGATCCTGGTCACGTTGGGCATCGCTCAATTTCCTGTAATGGGTTTGCTCACTGGCCGCCAGCTTCTGCTCGAGCGCCAGCCGCTTGTCATGCTCGGCCTTCTGCGCCTCGGCGCCGGCCGTGACAAGTTGGTTCAACGTCTCCCGGTGCAGTCTGGCCTGCTCGGCGAGCTGCCGGCCGTAGCGCCAGTCCTGAAACTGCCAGGCGCTGCCGAAGCCGGCGAGCACCAGAGCCAGCACGCCGATCAACCGCCACGGCACGGTCACGCCAGCACCTCGCGTGCCTTCTTCCACAGCGCCAGCCGATCAGCCAAACCATTCAACCCACCGTTGATACGCCGAGTGATGGTGTTGAACTCGTCCCGATCGGCCAAATCGTTCAGTCCCTTCTGCTTCCAGAACCACGCCGCCGACATCGCGGCATGCTGCGGCAGCTCGAGCAGCTCAGGGTGATTGATCAGGTCCAGGCCCAACGCCTCTCCGCACTTGGCATAGTTCGCCCGCCCGGTGATCTGGACCAGCCCCCGACCGCAATACTTCCGACCATCGCCCAGCACGGTATTGCCCAGGTCTTCACGCCCCTCGTACCCACGCTGGGCAACGGTCGGCCCCCAGATCTCGCGGACGTAGCGCAGCTGGCCAGACTCATGACCGACCTGCGCAATGAACGCGGCCGCGCGCTTCGGCCCGACGATCTGGTAATGCTGCATCGCGGTGTTTAGTGCGGAAACAAAAACGCCCGCTTGAGTGCGGGCGTTCGGCAGGATCTGCAGCAACTGCTGCTGGGTGATCGGCATGGCTTTCTCCAGGCAAAAAAATACCCGCTCGATGGCGGGCTCTGCGACTCAGCTTGCTTTATTGCGCGTTCGACTTCAGGACTTCGATTTCGGCCTTCAGGGTTTTTATCGCGGACACCAAATACGGAATCAGCCCCGTGTAATTGACTCGCCAGATATCCTGCTCATTTTCCGGGTCTGCGGGAGTAACCAGCAATGGCGTGACCTCAAAAAGCTCTTGGGCAATTACACCTACTTCATGGTGCGGATAGTCCTCCGAGTCGAGAAAGTCCCGACGGTCGAACTCGACAGGGCGAATCCGCATGATCCGTTCAAGGCCATCGACAATGTCGACATCGTTCTTTTTCAGCCTCCGGTCAGAACCCTGCGAAACCGCACCCGGCACGTTCAAATTACCCGAGTACGTGTAGTACATCGTCGGGCCGCCGACGGTGTTGTTGATGTTTACGGATCGCCACGTAAACCCGCCATTACCTCCCCCTTGGTTGCATATAAAGTCGGCCGTACCGGAAGCCCCCACGATTCCGGTATTCCACATGAGCCATAACCCTTGGGCATTAGCGTTGTTCGAACCGTTGATTTTCGCCGAATTCAAACCGGTGATATTTATGATGTCGGAATTGTTTCCGGCTGATGCAGCCCCGATATTTGAACGAGCTCCTGCAGCAGTGTTAGCGCCAGTACCACCCTGCCCAATAGAAAGTGCAGTCGTTAGACCCGAAAGCGATGTGATGTCGCTGTTGGCTCCCTTCAATGCACGGCCGGTGATTTGCGCCTGGAGCTTGCCCATCGCCGCCAGAACAGTGTCTGTCGAAGCAATGACCGCCGAGGTTGCAGTGGTCAGGCCGGTCAGCACCGACTGCAGTACTCTGGCCCCGGTGAAATATTTGTTCGTTGCGCCTTCTGGTACCACATCCGAATTCAGCGTTTCCGACCCCGTGCCACCTTTGGCAACCGGCAAGATGTCGTAATTGCCGGTGGTACCGAGCAAGGCCAGCTTTTCGCCGTAGTCGTTGAGAATGGCGCGCACCTGGTCGGATAGATCCTTCTGGTAGCCCTGCACCGGCATGATCGAGTAGAAGCCACCGGTAGCTGTAGGACCTTCGTAGTCAGGCGCGATCGACAACGCGGTGTTGCTGGCGATATTGGTCACCTCGTACCAGCGCCCGTCCGGGCCGCGAAATCCGTCGCCGACACGGCTGTTGGCAATAAATGCCGTGCCTGCGCCGATCACTGCATTGGAATTTTGGGTGACAGAGACCGTTCCCGTCTTGTACCAGGGCATTGTGTATCTCCAGAAATAAAAGGGTCAGGCCAGCAATTTGGCGCAGAGGAATGGGCGATGGCCCTGATTGGTCCAAGCGTTGGAGGCCAGGCTGTACATCAGGATTCGGCCGTTGGCGTAGTCAACGCCGAGTGCGCATGCACCACCCGACGAGTTGTTATGGCAGGTCATGGTGAATGGATTGATGGAAACGTATTCACCGACGCCAAGCGCCTTGGTGATGCCCCAGATGTACCGCTGCCCCACGCTCAGTTGCTCGGCGCCGAGATAAGTCCAGTCACCCGCGGCGAAGGTCACAACCACAGCGGGCGCGCCGCTGTCGTAACAAAGCGTTCCGCTCGCATCCCATAGACGCAGACCGTAAGCGGCCGTACCCATCGAAGCCCATGCTGCGACGAAATACTGGCCGCTCAAGGACTCATTGACCTTCGAGGCGTTCATCGAAAAGCCAGTCCAGTTACCCGGACCACCGGTGAACCACACCGAATACGGCACCTGAATCAATCCGGTCTGATCCGGCCGGATGAAGACCAGTGGCGGGTCTTGGCTGGTCACCGCGCGCGGGAATGTGGCCGTTGCGGCGGCCACCCCTGAATAAGATCCTCGCGTCAGCATGCAAAGCCGCGGCGCCTCCGAGTCGATCTGAACGAAAGCGTTATCATTGATGCTCTGGAATCCGAAGCTCATGTCGCGAACCTTATGGCGTAGGCCTTCGAAACGATCCGCGACTGCAATGTCGAGGCGCTGGATGACGGGTTTTTCGGGAGCACAACCACCTGGCCTACCGCGGTGGTCACGAAAGGGTACGAGCGAATGTTTCCCGACGAGTCGTTCTCCGAAGGCTGCACGTCCTGTGCCCTCGTCGGGATGATCATGAACACACAATTGGCTGGATTGAAGCCGGGGATATTCAGCGTGTAGCTGGGCACGGTCCCGCTGAAATCAATCACGCCTTGCCAGATCACCTGGTAGGTGAAGCTGTTGGTGTCCATAGCGAGCTGACCGCTCTCGTTAAAGACACGCAGTCCAAATAGCGCCATTGATTACCCCAGATAGCCGAGACGAACACGCAGGACGTTGTTGGCGTCGTAGACCGAGACGTTCAGTGAGTTGATCACCAAGCGCCCCTGCCCTGGAACGATGCCGTTAATTTCAAGCGTGCCGTCTTTGTTCAGAATCCAGCCTTGCTGGCCGGCGATGTAGTTCGTGGAGCTGATGTAGCTGCCGATCTTGGCGTTGGTAATCGTTCCATCCTGGATGAACGCCGAGTTCATGAACACCTGTCCACCCTGCACTGCGAACGGCACCGCAATGGCGCCGCCGGCGATGGTGTTGACGATGGCGAAGCGGTCGGCGCTGACCAGGAACTGGCTTTGCAAGCCGGCTGGTCCGTTTTCAATTCCAAGGCCAACGCCGGCCGCGATGTACTGCCCTGTGCCTGAGTTGTATTGCATCTTCACCGACCAGCTCGCAGTGATTTTCCCATTCACGTCATTGACGATCGACGTGTTCTGTTCAATCGCCGTTTGCTGGTTGCCGACCGTTGTGCTCAGCTGAATCAGTTGCTGTGCTGTTGCCTGCTGGTTAGTAACAACAACCTGCTCAAGCTCGGTGATGTTCGCCGCGTTCGCTCCGATTTTGGCGTCGAAGGTTGTCAGGCGTCCCGCCATTGCCTCGTTTTGGGAGGCTCGAACCTTCGATTCGGATGCGAGCGACGCGGTGCTGGTGTGGCTTTTGATCGCGTCTGCGAGATCGCCAGCCCCGTCATCGTCCCGAGAGGAGGCGCGAAGGGCTTCGAACGCTGTGGCTTGAGCGGTGACCACGCCGTCGAGTTCGGAGATCTCCGTGGTGTTGGTCGCTACCTGCAGCGCAAGACCATTCGCCGTTTCCACTGTCTGCCCAACGTCGAGCCAGTAGAGCGGGTTCGGCGGTGGAGTTCCGACCGGTACCGGGCCGGTGGCCTGATAGATCCGCTTGCCCTGCACCACCAGGTCGTACTCTTCGTAGGTGTCATCAGGGTTGTAGCTCTTGAGCCCGTCGAGGGCATCGATCTGCTCCTGTAGTCCTGGGATCAGATCTATTTTGTCGACGATGTCCTGCCCGAGCTCGGTCTCTCCGATCTGCCCTTTGATCAGCTCAAGGATAGGACCGGCGTTGGAGCTGGCCTGCCCCATCACGCCAATCCCTTCCGGGTACCACGGACCGGCGTTGCCGGTACGATCCACCAGCCGCGCCCAGAAGAAGAACGTGGCGCCCGCAAGCAGGCTTTGCATGCTGTAGTCGCTCTGCGGGTAGGCCAAATCAGCAAGCTTCGTCGCAGCCTCTCGAGACGGCGATGGGCCATACCAGATCTCGGTGCGTTGCGTATCTTCCGCGCCGGCGGGGAAACCCCACTTGAGTTCGATCCCGAAAAGCAGAGATGTCGCAGTCAGATGTGTGACCGCCGGCGGCAAGCCGGTTTTGCCTAGCAAGTCCGTCAGCACGGAGTTGGTCGGCACCGACGAGACATTCATGGCGCTGACCGCGCGAACCCGCGCCAGATACTGCCCTGAATAAATCCCGCGAACATCCACCATCAGCTCTCCGGTGCGCGGAACCTTGATCCACTCCCGAGCACCCCAGCGCCATTCGACGTCATACCCTACCGCGCCGGGTGCGGCGTCCCATGCGATGCTCATGCTGGTGACGGCGATACCCTGCTCCACCACCACGTTCTGGCTGATCAGCACTCGCGCAGGGGCCTCTTGTGTGCCGATCGGGATGCCACTGATTGGGCGGGTATCGACGACGGCACCGTTGTCGATGAACGCGAACTTGCTCGGCTCATGCTGGATGACCTCAAGCTGGTACTGATGCCACTCGGGACGCGTAACGTTGCGGACATAAAACTGCATGACCTTCAGGTCGTCGAAGTCGATCACCCAGCCGCACTCCGGCTCTGGCACTTCGCTGTAATTCGCGGCCACGGTGACTGCCCGGCCGTTGACCGAACTGATTACCCGCGCTTCGGACTTGCCGCTGGGCAGGTTGACGTAGAGCCTGGCGCCCGTCGGGATAGTCAGATCGCGATCGAGAGTAATGACGCGTCCAGCCGCTGAAGATACCCGCCCACCATTCGCCCGCCCCGCCAGCATCGGATCGCCGACGGAAATGATTTGGCCGGGTTTGGGAATTCCGCCATCAAGACCAACACGGAACGTCGCCCCGCGAGTCTGCAGTTGCTCAGTTACCAGCGCCCACTGGCCCGCGCGCTGCGCCTGACCGAGAGACGTGCATCCAAACGCGTCCACACTGAGTTCGCGGACGGAGCCGAGCTCACTCATCGCTTCGTTATCGAATACCGGCTCCTTGTCGGTTTCAAATCCCTGCGCCGGGTTGTCCCAGGACACCATTGCCGTGGTGTGCCGATCGCGCCAGCGGGTGCCGTCGTATTTGATGGCACCGTTGTTGAGGATCTGCGACGGGCTGTAGCTGAAAACGGGATCGCCTGGCATATCCGCATTGACGACGATCTGGCTGCCATCCCAGTAGGCCATGCCGTGGAAGATCGAAGCCAAGTCCTGCAGCACTGCGTACGCTTCGGCCTGCTTTTGGAAATACAGGTTGCAGGTGAAACGCGGCTCCTGCCCGCCCTTCCCGTCCGGCACCATCTGGTCGCAGTACTGCGCGATCCGGTACAGCGACCAGCGATCCACCATCGTGGCATCGATGCGCTCGCCGAGCCCGTAATAAGGATGAAGCACCAGGTCGTAGAAAACCCAAGCCGGATTGTTGGTGTAGGCCTCCTTAAAGGTGCCGTCCCAGATCCCACCACTGGTACCTGTGCCGCCGGTGGCGTATGTGCGCGTTACCGGGTCATAGTTCGCAGGCACGCGCACGATACGGCCGCGCATCAGCACAGCGATTTTTGCGATATCGCCGCCAAATTGCTGGGCGTCGTACTCAATACAACCGACGGACGTGAGCGGGTATTCCTGATCGCTGTCGACCAGTTCGGCGACAGCCTCGATGAACATGCTGTCCTGCACCAGCGAACTGTTGGCTTCCGGAGTGAGCCGGCGCGCCCGCAGCGTCCACTGGTTGCCGTCCGGCAGCTCGATCCGGTGGGAGCGCTCGTACTTGGTGACGTTCTTGCGATCGACAAACGAGGTCAGCACCGTCACGTAGGGGCCGTTGTCGGTTGAAACATCGATGGCGTAGTCGATCCGTACACCGTTGATGTTGCCGCTGGCGTCCTGAGATTGAAGCGTCGGCCAGCTCAGGCGCACGCGCGCGGCGTCGATGATGGAGTTGTTGATGCTATACAGCCAAGGCGTCGACGTGCGCAGCTCTTGGCCTACAGCTATTTCGTTGCTGGACTCGGTGACCCCCGCCAAGCGCTCTTGGTGAAGCTCGCCGGAGCGGAACTGCCATTTCACGCCGGGGTAATTGATCGTCCCGTCTTGCGCCTGGATCGGCGTCCCGTCCAGCCGCACGGAGCGCAGGCCGTCGACCGGCCCAACAATCGGGCCCCAGCTCCAGATGTACACCAGCCGGGCGGTGGCCAGCGACGGAACGCTGTTGGACGCAATGCTTGGCTGCTTTGGCTTGGACTGCCCGCCTTTGCTGCCAGTGACAGAGCGTCGCTTTCTCGGCGCCGTGCGCGAAGACTTCTTTGCTGCTGCGCTCATGCGCCCTCCATAATGCAAAAACCCGCCGAAGCGGGTTGAGTGGTACTTGATGCTTGAATTAAGTGAAGTCCGAATCAGCTTTTGATTCAGCGGCCCCTTTGATATACAGGCAGACCAAGAACAGGAGCGTGGCCACCATGACGGTAGAATTTTTTATCCACCCCACTGATAAAGACGGGGAGCCACTGGCCGGCAGTGATGTTTGGGTGGTGCAAGAACTGGACTACGTACACTGCATTTGCACAAATCCAGAAACAGCAAAAGTAATGTTGGCCGGAATAAAACAGGCACATTCTGTAAAGGAAGGTTTGCGCAAGGAAAGAGAAAAAGAGGTTGTTTACTCCAAGAATAATGAGACCGTAACAACGAGATCATCCCTTGCCGAGAAAGTCGTAAAGCCCTGGAAAGGGGTAGTCAAATCCACTACGCCAATACCAAAACCCGCACAGACACCCGAAAGCCCGGCTGATGCGATGGCTAATTCGACTTCGACACAATCTTCCAAGCCACCACCGCCCTGAACAAAACTGAATGACAGTTCAAAGAATGTCCTGGGTGTAAATGCCCCCGGACTCAACGGCGCCGCCGATCTCACGCTCGCCGTACAACAGCGGATAAGGATTCCCTGGGCGATCGTGGTCACCGCCGAGCCGAAGCCATAGCTTGGATTGTTGCCGTCTTCGTTCTTGTCGGCGGTGTTGGCTTTGGTAGTCGGTGACAGCATCTGCACTACGCCGCCCAAGCCGACCGCCGCACCGGTGGCGAGCAGCCCCATGCCGAGCGCGGAGGTGGTGCCGCCGGTGAACAAGCCGGCCACGATCAGCGCCACACCCAAGATCGTTTGGAACACACCGGCCGACTTGCTGCCCTGAATGATCGGCATGATGCGGATAACTTTCGCGCCAGCACCGCGCAAGTCGAGCTCCTCTTCGCCAATGTTTCGTTCGTCGAGGAACACGGCAAACACCAGCCCGCGCTCCTCGGCGGTGCGTAGGAACTTCTCGAAGCCCGGCTTCATCTGGCAGAGCGCGCTCATCGCGTCCCGGAAGCCGAAGAGGTCCAGCCGGTACTCGCGGCCGAAGCGCTTGCCCAGAACCCCGCCGAGTTTGATGGTCGTCATGGTCATGGTCGGTAGTCTCTGTGTCGCAGGATCAGTTTTACGCGGTTGGCCATGGACCACCCGTAAACCTCTCGGCTGGAAAGCCGGCCAGGCATGTGGTGATAAATGAATGGACCTGACCCGCCGAGCGCCGGCGCTTGCTCGCTTGCAAAGTGCGGGTTGTCACCGAGATAGATGGCGGCATGGTTTGGGTGGAAACACGGTCGCCCGATCGTCGGCACCTGTAGCACCAGCATGTCGCCGCGCCGCGCCTCTTCAACTTCGTAAAAGCCCGCGGACTTGAAGTTGTCCTCGTACAGGCTCGGCCCGTTCTCGTCCTCCCACCACAGGTCGTGACGCTCAAAGTTCGGTAACTGCAAACCGCCCTCGCGCGCGTACCAATCGCGGCAGGCACCCCAGCAGTCCAGAAGACCGTGGGAGAAGTCGCGGCCCAGCAACGGTGCTTCGAAGCCCGACGGCTTGAACCATTCGAACTCACCGCCAGGCCAGCCGACGATGCCCCACGGCAGTTCGTGAAGCTCGCAACTGACCCGGTCCGCCATGCTCGGCGTGGGCGCCTTGTCCGGGTGGCTATGGATGATTGCCAGCACTTCGCCCAGGTCCTCGGCGGCGGCCTGGTCGCGCTCGTCAATCTGAAAGTTTTCTCGCTCCGACTTCGCGCGATTCGTGCACGGCACGTACTGGCGGCCGGTCGCGGTCTTCACCAGCAGCCCGCACGCTTCGCCCGGGTAAGCGCGCTCCGCATGGGCGCGGATTTCGTCCTGCAGCTTTTGATTGATACGCATTGGTTACCTCGAACTTGCGATAAGGCTTGCACCCATGGAACCGCCGAAGCGACGCGTGTTGCCACGCAGCTTGCAGCTGCTCCACCACCCGCCGCACTGGTCGAGCGCGGGGTTGTCGGTGGGTTCGTTTTTCTTGGTGAACATCGCAGCCCCCATGTACGCGCAGGCCTCACCGCGGTAACCACCACGGCACGCCCACCGGCAAAGCTTGGTGATCTGCTGGGACGGCAACATCTGCCCTTCCATGTCGGTAGGACTGGACATCGAGAAAGTCAGAGAGTCGAACGTCTCCTCGGTCTTCTGCTCGATGTACCAGATGTTTTTCCGGCTTTGATTGCTTGCGGTGGGGTTGCCGTCGGGGAAGTTGGCCGCGTCCAGGTAATGGCGGAAGGTTTCGATTACCGTGAACTTCGCGCCGGCGAGGTCGCGGAATTGCAAGCACAGGGCAGTGATCGCGCCGCGCACGCCGCCAAGCTCGTTGGCGATTTGCAACGTCGGCGCCGCGGGGCGCCCGTCGCCGCGAATGTCGAAACCTTTGGCCGTGATTTGGAGCGGCGAGTAAAGCTGCCCCTGCCAGACAATGTCGCCTTCCTGTGCATGACCGTGGAACCGCCAGAGGTTCGCACCCAGGCGTGTAGCGTCGAGCTCGAACAGCCGGATCTGGTTGCCCGGCTCGAGCTTTTGAATATCGGTGTTGTAATTCATGGGACTCCAGAAACAACAAACCCCGCACGGGACGGGGTCAGTCATTGCTTTCAGTCAGGGGGTGTAGACCTGCTTGAAGGCGAAAGTGAGAGTGAATAGTCCGGGGCCAACAGAGCGGGGTTTATATCCGTTGCACCGGTACCGCCCACGGACGCCACCTGGTGGCGTCCAGAGGAAAGACTTGTAGCCTTCATGCCGATCGAGGAACGCCCAGATCAGCGGCAGCTCCTCCCCCTGCTCCATCGAGCCGGTGTGCGTGAGATTCCAGACCTGGCTTTTCGTGTTGATGCCGATGCCGCCAGCCTGCACGTAACCGTCGCCAAACTCGTTTTCCCAGGTCCGCTGAGAGACGTCGCCATCGGCGCCCACCTCGACATCGTAGATAAATTCCTCGGCCATCAACCTCGCCTCCAGAGTCGCCCGCCTTGGCGCATCTCCCGATCAAGAAACTGCCCCATCCGAGCCTCAAGCGCAGCACCAATCGAATCGCCCTGCGCCTGTGCTTCCTGATTGCTCATGCCTGGCTGAGCCTGAACGGTCACTGGCGCGTTGAAAATGATGGGCGCCGGCGCCGACGCGGGCGAACCACTACCGGTGCTCGAGCCGGATTGCCCGACCAACGCGGCCTTCCCGTTGCTCAACGCTTCCAGGGTGCCCACTCCAATACGCGCTGTCGCGTCTGCGTTGAACACGTATTCGCCACGGTGAACCGGTCCGGCGATCTCATCCCGACGACCGTCACCGGTGTAGCCGCCCTCCATGAAGCCAGCGCCAGCCATGGCGGTCATGCCAACGGCGGAAGCAAGCGGGCCTGTTACTGTCAGAGCGGTAGCCATCGCCGCCGGCGCAGCGGCCGGGCCGATGATCGGGATCGCGGCTGTCGCGGCATAAGCGTTCAGACCAGCCTGCAACGACATGGCCGCGGCGTTCGCGCCGAGCGTGCCTGCGGCACTCGCCTGCGTGGTTTTACCGACAAGCATTTGCACGCCCTGGTAGATCAGCCACTGCGCCGCCATGTCGCCCAGCGCCTTCAGCATCGACTTCGCGAAGTTGCCGACCATATCCCCCAGCGCATCGCCGGCGTCTTCAGCACCGCTCGCCACGTCAGAGAAGAAGGTGCCCAGTTCACTGGTCCCGGTGCTCAGCGCGGTAGAGGTCACATCGGCAGCGATCTGCGAGTAGTCCCTGGCAGCGTCCGCGTAGTTCGCCCAGGCCTCGTTGACGCCATTCATCCAATTGGCTTGCTGCTCATCGGTGGCCGCGTAGAAGTCCTGCTGATACTGCAATCGTTTGTCGTACTCGGCCTGCAACACCGCCGTTTCATCCTTGTACAGCTGAGGGGTGATTTCCCCACTGTTGCGCTGCTTTACCAATTCGTTGACATCAGCCGCATACTTTTGGCGCATTGCCAGGTCGGCGCGCATTCGATCACGCGCCTTGTCGCCCATGCCGGCGCCGGCGAGTTCCTGTTCGTAGCCGTCCTTTGACGTACGAGTTGTCAGCCCCTGCGCGTTCTTGAACGCGGTCAGCTTCAGGTCGTCCTCGTTGGCCTTCTTCAGCTTGTTCAGAGCATCCAGCTCTGCCGCCATGCCCATCAGCTTTTTCTTCTGCGCCTCGCTGAGCTTGCCCAGCTTTCCTTCCTGAAGTTCGAACGAAAGCTTCTGAACCTCGGTGGCGTCCTTCTGCTTGTCACCGGTGGTGTTAATCAGCTCAATTTGGCGCTTGTAGCCTTCCTCGGCAGTATCGAACGATTTGAGCTGCTGCTTGGCGGCAGAGGTGCTCTCGGTAGCGTTCTTCCGCGCGGCTTTGGCGGCCGCATCATCAGATGCTTTCTGGGCGTCCTTCGCCGCTGCAGCTGAGCGAATTGCAACGACCATTTCCTTTGTAAGCAGACTGTTCTCGGCGATATACCGATTTGCCGCTTCCAGACTGGTCTTGTCCTGAGCCGACGCCAGCTGCTTAAGCAACTGATCAAGATACTTTTGCCCGGCCTCGTTTGCGCCAGCCCGGGCCGCAGCATTTTCACGCTCCGCTCGAGTATTAGCGTCTGTCTCGCCGGTGAGCTCAGCCAGTGCGGTTTTCAATTGCGCAATCAGCGCGGCCTTTTCCGCTGCTGCACCGCCGCTTTCTTCCAAAGCGTCGACCATCTCGGCAGTCACACCGGGAATTTCTCGGACCTGTTCAGCTACAGCCTTCCAGTCGACAACCATTCCAGCAGACTGATCACTCGATGCCTTTTTGATGATGTCCATTGCCGACTGAAACTCGGCAGGTAGCGGAGCGATCCCCCCATGAAGCCGGAAGCGCCAGCGAGACCGGCATTTGTCAGACTGCTCTGAAACTCAAAAGCAATTGATCCGGCAGCCGTAGTCAGGTCGCCCTCGGCTTCCTCGATGGACGCTTTCAACTCCCTGAGCGTGACAGACTGCGTTGCCCTGTTGAGCTTGTTGAACCTCTCAACCAGCTTATCAATGGGATCGCCGAGATCACCAAGCTTCTTCTCGAGTACGCTCGTGTTGTCGCGCAGCGTGAGAAACGCAGTGGCGGCTCCAATCGCCAACACCGCGATACCCGCAGGTCCACCAAGGACTCCCATTACACCGAGAGAGGCACGACTTGCGGCAACTTGAGCTGCGGCTACAGCATTGGTTGCCCGGGTTTCCACCATTCTTGCTTCGGCGAGCTGCAGCGACATCTGCGCTTGCACGGCTGTGCCCCTCGCGGCAATTGCCTCTTTCTCTGCAAGAAAAACGGAAGTTTGTGCTTTTTGTTGGTCGGCTTGGGCCGCAAGCAGAACAGCGGCTGCTTGGGCCTTGCGCGCTACCGCATCAGCAACGGCAGCCTTGGTCGCAGAAATTGAGGCTGCTGCAGATCCAGCGAGTTGACGTAGATAACCCGCCAGAGCACCGACAGCTACAACACCAGCGATGTCCGCGAGAACTTCGAAATTATCCCCAAGCGCGCCGATACCTTTGGCCAGTACTCCAGTGCCATCAGTGGTCTCGTTCAGCCGGCCCACGTACACCGAAAACGCGTTATTGAGGTTCTGCATTGCATCGCGCACAGCGACGCCCATGCTGTCAGCCAGCAAGCCGTTGGCGTGAGCCGATTTCTGCAATCCCTCGGTGAGGATGTCGAGTGCCAGCTTACCTTGGGCACCCAAACTGCGAATCTCTTCTGCTGTCTTCCCGGTAGACTTAGCAATCGTATCGACCACGGTCGGCATAGCGGCGAGGATTGCCTGCCACCCATCAGCCTCCACCTTGCCGGTCTGAAGCGCTTTCGAATATGCATCAATTGCCGAGCTGGCTTTGTCCGCCGATGCAGAGTTCGTTACCAAAAGGAAACTGAAGCTGTCCATCACGTCCAGCGCTTGGCTGGTGCTATAACCCATCGACTTCAGGCTATCTGACGTTCGGATGTACAGCTCTTGGGCTTCAGCCAATGGCCGATAGGTACGCTTGGCCGTTTCGAGAAGGCGATCCTGTACTAGGTTGTATTCATTGACGCTGCCGGTTGCCATGCCGATCCGATCGGACATCTGGCTGAAGGAGTCAGCAGTTTCAATGATTTTGCCAACCGACGCGGCACCTACCGCGATTGCCAAGGCGTTCTTGATCACGCCCGCTGCGCCTTGGGCGCTCTCTCCCGCGCGATCAAATGCTGTATCGATACGCCCCAAACTCTTGTCGATTTTGCCAGCAGACTGACCGACGGTTGAATCCGCCCGAGCCATCTCCTGACGCAACTGCGCCGTGGTGGCCTCAATGCGAACAAGCATCCCGTGTACGTCGGTATCTGCCATGCTTTTCTCCAGGCAATAAAAAACCCGCCGTCGCGGGTTCTATCTTGTAATTAGTTCGGAAGTCATCGCTGATTGGAATTCTTCCTGTTGGCTGCATCAGTGATCTTTCGGATCCGGCGTTCCTCCTTCGCCTGTAGTCTGGCTGGATCGCTCGAGCGCCTTTGCCAAACGTAGACGGCCACCAGAATGATCGCGACCGAAGTCAGCGAAAACAGAACTACGTTGCCAGCAGACAACACCAGTGCGGCAAGTCCAAGGAAAAAGCCCGGCGCCAAAGCAACGGCTATGACCAAGAGCAACAAGACAATCAGAACTTGCATCAGGTTTGCCTCCATTCAAACCGATAGCCTATCAAATAAGCTCTTGATACCAAATCATGCAGCCTGCCGCCCCGTCAGCGCCTGGCGCAACTTCGCCGCAACGGTCGATGGCTTCGGCTTCTCCTTCTTCCCGGCAGCCTTGCCGCCGAAGGGGTTGGTCATTTGCGTCCATTCGAGTTTGGCGTCCATGGCCAGGAACAGCTCCGGCATGGGCGTGCGCCAGGCCAGATCCGGCGACCAGCCGAGCCAGCCAGTGGCTACTGCATACAGCCGGTCGACGTAGCTGCCATCCTCGACAGCGCTTACGCCGCCGCCGGCTTCGTCTTTCCCGGAGCGGTACCGCGCGGGTTGTACAGCGCCACCAGGTAAGCGTTGAGCTGGACTGACACTTCCAGAACGCCGGCCTGCCAGACCTGTTCGGCGACAGCCTCAGCGTCCTTGCCCTTCAAGCCAGCGCCGCCGGCGATGATCACCGCGCAGCCGTCGACGCTCAGCGCGTTGATTGCCTGGGACGCGCCGCGCAGACCGCCGAAGTGCGCCTCGATCGCGCGAACGGCCTCAAGCGTGGGTTTCAGTGTGTAGGTCTCACCATCCAGCTCGACTTCAACGGTACCGTAGAGGGTTTTGCTCATGCGTCAGATCCTTGGAAAGCGGGGCCGAAGCCCCTCAGGTTACGGCGCAACGGCCGCCGGGAGGATTTCGAGGATGTCGGAGTTGATGCCGATCGTGACGTTGCGGCGAACCACGTTGTCAGCGGCGCCAGCGGCGACGGTGTTGTTCATGACCTTGCCACGCATGTAGAACGTGGTCGGCAGCACCGCTGGCGTTGCGTCGGGGTCGCCATCGTTCAGGGTGATCTTGATGTTGTAATCGCCCTTGCTGCGGTCCTTGTGCGCGACCTTCAGCGCTGCTTGGCCGGCGTCGCCATTGTCGAGGCCTACGGTCAGGGTCATGTCGCCAGCGTCCGCGGTGCCCTTGTACTTGCGAACCCGGCCGTCGCGCAGCGAGGTGAAGGTCACCGAGCTGAAGGTGTCGCCGAACTCGCCGAGGTCTTCGATCTCGCCCACTTCGACGTAGGTGTCAGCTTTGTAATCCGTTTCGGTCGTGGCGCCGGACTTGGTGCCCAGCGAGAATCGGCAGCCGGCGGCTGTGTTGAGGTTGTCATCGGCCATGGGTAATCCTCCAAAGGCACATTGGATAAAGCCGCGGTGCGGCCGGTGTTGGGTTTAATGGGTGGTGATGACGCGGACCGTGATCGATCCCTGGTACGTCACGCCGTCGGCGTCACGCTGCGCGTCCGCTTGCTCAACCCTGACCGATACTGCCCGGCCAACAGCCAGAGGCAGGCGGCGCTCGTCCAGTGCTGAAACGACCTCGCCGATGATCCGCTTTACCTCGGCCTGGCCATGCGCGTCTGACCAGACCGACAGATAGATCAGGCGCTGCTGACGCTTGCGCCCGGCGATCGGTGAGGTGTTGGTGGATATCTCGCGGTCGATCGAGACATACGGCATGTCGGTGTCCATCGGCGCACCGTCGTAGACCGGGCATGAAACTTCAGTTTCTAGCCTGGCGAATACCGCTTCCTGCAGAGCAACAGACGGATCACTCATTGCCCGCTCCCATGCTGGCTTTGCGCAGCGTCCTGGATACCGCGGCGCGGATGTTGGCCAGCACGAATTCGCGGTTCACGTCCTTGGCTGGTCGCAACCATGGATGAGCCGGCCGGGCCGGAATGTCCGGGTACTTGCCGTAGAACGTGGAGCCGTCGGACTTGTTCTTCGTGTCGCGCGCGCGCAATGCGTTGCGCCGACCGGACAGCTTGGACTTGTCGCGGTTGTTGGTGTGCTCACCGCCCACGGCGTTACTGTCCGCTCGACGGTATAGCGTGCCGCTGTACCCCTTCGTCCCGTACTCCAGGAAGCGCAGATAGAAGAAGCGCTGGGTGTCACGCTTGCCTCGGATGCCGATCTCGGCATTTAGACCACTCTTGGAGACGAACACCCTCAACGCAGCGGAAGCGGCGCCGGTGTCTTTCGGAATGAGTTGCCTCATCGTTGCCAGGATCTGGTCGGCGCCTTCCCGCATCACGCCCACCAATTCGTTATCCATCGTGGCGTGGATGTTGCGCAGCGTTTTGCGCAACTTGAAATCGCCAGACATGCGCGACCGGCGGGCGGCCATGGGTTACTCCTTGGCCTTGGCCGGTTTATCCGCTGGAGCAGCCTCAGCTACTGGCGTCACCAGCCCGCGCTGAATGAGGTCGGCGCCGAGCTTGGCGTCGACCACGAACTCTTCGCCTTTTTCCCGATCGCCAGTGGCGCCCGACAAGGCACCCAGTGCAATAACTTTCATAAATTCACCCTCAAGGGTTGGGGACGTTTGAGCAGAGCAGCCGGAGCATGCTGTGCTCGTTGTCGATCAGCGCGGCGCCGATCAGGTAGGTGGTGGTGATTCCTTTCGCCGTGTGCACGATGCGATTTCCTGCGACGGCATCGGCCCTTGGCCGGACGCGGATCTCGGCGGTGACCACAGCCTTCAGCTGCTCGGCCACCGGTGCAATTCGCCCGGTCGGGATGGTTATCTCAGCCCACAGTTTTCCAACTTCAGTCCAGACGACTTTGAAGCCGCCGGAACCGTTCGGGGTGCGCACCTCTTTATGGATGGCGCACCGGTGACGCATCGGGCCTGCTCTCATCAGAAACGCTTCCTTGGCCAGAGAAGTCGGTCAACGGCCAGCGGAACAGCCGATGAGATAGTGCCGATCACCACGGCCTCGCGGTTGGCGTACCAGTGCCCAACGAGCAGCAGTACCGCCTGCTCGACGTCCGGGGTGAACGCCATTTGCTCAGGACCGGTCGGCGCCGATTCGACGAGCTCGCGATCACAGTGCATGGCCACGTGCGCCTTTGCGGCCTCGAGGTAACCGGTGATGAGCGAATCCTCGTCGTCGCCGTCTACTCGCAGGTGGAGCTTCACGCGTGCCAGATCGATCATTTACTTGTTCTCTTTCGGGGCCGTTGCCTTCGATTGCTTGGGCGCGGAAGTCTTCGTTTTGCCATCACCGTCGACTTCCTCCGCCAGCCCCTTGCCAATCAGGGTATGGCCGTATTCATCATCGACTTCGTCGAACACTTGGCCAGCCCTCACCGAACTCGAGTCGGCACCCAGCAACGTCGCGTTACCGGCGAATCCCCACAATGCTTTGATTTTCATCTTGCCTCCTGAAACGAAAAGGCCGGCACAAAGGCCGGCCATCGAACGCTGCGGGTGTTAGGCCGCGACGGTGAAGCGGCCTTTGACCAAACCTTCACGACGGCGCACGCCCAGGCCGAGGCGCTCTTCAACCAGCAGCGCGCGTTCGTTCTTGATGAACTGATCGTTGATCAGGCCCATCTTGAACAGGAACGACATGCGATCGAACAGCACCGACGAGCGAGCGAAGTTCGCCACCAGGAACTCGCCACCGGTGTCGGCATCACCCTCATCGACACTGTCGGAGGTAACTACCGGGCGCCCCCACAGAACCGGGGTGACCAACCCTTGCAGGTTCGCGAACAGATAGCGGTTCTCGCCATCCTTCTGCAGCTCAATGTTCATCCAATCGAGCTCGGTCATCACAATGCCGTCTGCGGACAGCATCGATTGCTTGCGAACCTGGTAGATCGCGCGGCGTACCAGATCGATGGCGGTATCGCCAGCTTTGGTCAGTTCCGCGTTGTACACGGTGGCCTGGGTCATCAGGCCGTTCAGGTTCTCACCGGTGCCGTCGCCCTTCAGGATCTGACGCTCTTCCTCGAGCTTGAGGTCGTAGCGCAGAAGCTCCTGCAGGTAGGCCATCAGCTGAGGAACATCGTCCAGCGCCTCGTCGGTCACGGGCATCCAGACGGCGATCTTTTTGACCCGGTCGGTCTGGGTCGTGAAGGTCACATTGCTGGTTGGCTTCAAGCCACCTTCCGCCACTGGTGCGGCGCCGCGGGTGTGCAGGTTTTCTTTGAAGTAGGTGTAGTTCTGGCCGGACACCGGAACGGTGGTCAACAGATCGCGGATGCGCAGCTCCTGGCGGATTCCAGGCTGAATGACCGGGTCATAGTTCGGCGCAACGATACCGGCGCTGGTGACCTTCATTTCCTTCATGCTGGCCATGTCGGATTTGGTCACTTCGATATCGGCCAGGGAAACGCTCTTCGCCTGCAACGATTTATAAGCATCGTCGTTTTTGACCAGGTCGATGAAGCTCTTGGCCTCGCCGGGCTGACTGCGCAGCTTGATGCCCTTTTCTTCCAGCTTCTGGACCTGCTCGATGACACGTTCGATTTCGCCCTTCTGGGTTTCGATCTGAGCCTTCATCGCGCTGGTGACGGTGTTGCCCTTTTGCAGTTCATCGGCAACAGCGTCGTACTTTTTCTGCAAACCAGTGAAGCCGTCCTTCAACTGAGTTTCGAGCGTGGCTTTTACTTCTTGGATTGGATCGGTCATGGCGACACCTTAAAAAAATTGTCAAAAGTGGTGGAGAGTGATTTCAGCCCTTCCACGATCGCCGTGGCCTCAGTTCCACCATCACGGTGCACTGCGGAGTAGCCGAGCGAGGCGACTGCTGCCGCCTCCTTCTGAGAAAGGCCCATGCGATCGCGCAGGGCCTTCTCAAAAATTCTGATGTCCGACTTAACGTCGGTCACTTGCGCCTCTGGGTTCATCCCGAACGGCACCAAAGATGCTTCCCAGAGTTCTGCCTGCTTGATGATGCGGATGGTCCGGCCTTCCCGCTCTTCGTATGCCGCCAGGATCGTGTTGAAGCCGATCGACATACTGTCGAGCGTGCCCTCTTTCATCAGCTCGTAAGCATCGCGGGCATAGCTCACTGCCAAGTTGACTTTGCCTTTGATGTAAAGCCCGTGGCTGTCTTGGGTAAAGTCTGCGGAACCCACCAGTCGAGTGAGGTCGTGAAACAGCGCCAGCTTCAGACGGCCGCCGCGAGTGGTCTTTACCTTGGTGAATGCGCCCGGGAGAATTACGTCGTCACCCAAGTCAACATTGTTGAACACCGCTGCATATCCCTCGAAGTTACCGGCGTCATCACTGGCCTTTACTTCAAAGGGCACTTCAATCTTGCTGAACATTGGTCTGCATCTCCCACCGGGTGACCCGGTCGTATTCTTCGCCAGCCAGCGGAGGAAGGTTTTCTTTGCGGCGGACCTCGTTGATGGTCATCCAGCCAGAGCCGCCGGAGCCGCCGAGGGCGCCCTTGTAGTAAGTGGCCCGGCCCGCGCTATCTGCGCGCAGCAGCCCCTCGACAACGAACTCGACGAATAAGGCAGTTCCTGCGAACAGCTTGTCGTTGATCTCGTCTTCGATAGCCTTGATGTAGGGGCTCAAGCCGAACGTAATGAAGCCGCTGGTTTGTTGCTCCAGGTTCGATCCCATGATTGAGGTCTTGCCTGCGCGGTTGGCCAGGTAAAGCGGAACGCCCCAGATGCCGGCGAGCGCTTCTTCCTGGAACTGCTGGGACTCGATGAACTGGCTGTCCTTCTGGGTCATACCAGCAGGCACGATGGTCGGGCCGCCTTCGAGCAACCCCATTTTCCCGATGTCCTCGACGTCTCCGTCGCGGATCTTCGGAAATTTGTTCAGCACCTGGTCGCGCTGCTCAGAGGTGAGGAAGTTCTCGTAAATGACGTAACCGCCGGTGAAGCCGCCCTTTCGCATAAAGCGGGCTGACCAGTCCTGTGCCGCCTTGGCCAGGCCCATGGCTTCCTTGTGAAATTCAACCGGTGAAAGGCCGCAGATTCCATCAGCGCTGAACAACTTGAAATGCAGCATGTTCTGAGGCGAGACAGGGAAGCGCTTCCCGTTGAGGGTCACCCAGTAGAGCAGATCGTCCTCGGTATCGATTTCCACGGCATCAGCGCCGACCGGCACCAGGCCGATGAAGTCGCCATTGTCAGCGCGCTCGATCAGCGCATAGCCGTTGCCACGCAGAGCCATGTTCACCACGGCTGCCTTGATGAAGTTCAGCATCGTCATGTACGGGTTTGGCTTGGCCAAAATCCGTAACGCACGCTTGTTTTCCTTCACAAGAATCCGCCCGGCGGGCTGATCCTCGAACAACTTCAAAGGCAGCCCTGAAACCGTCTCACTGAGGATCTTGATGCAGGACCAGACAATGGGGATTGCCATGGCTTTCTTGGGGGTGATCACTGCTCCAGAACGTGTCTGGCCGCCGATGTCCGTTTGCACTTCAACGTATTCGCCCGTCTTGGGATCGTTGAAGCCAAAGAAACTCCAGCTCATTGGGTTGTACCAGCGAGACGCCATATTGAACCTATAGAAGTCCGGAAAATCCGTTTTGGAGGTAATCGTCGATGCTGCCCTTGCTCTCTTGCGGAGCGCCCAGGGTGGCGCCGAACGCCATCGCGAGCGCTGACATTCCGTCGATGCGACCGGTAGCTTTGTCCTTTGCGAACTTGCGGCCGCCAGCCGGATCTTTCTGAATCACCGCGTTGGCCGCGCACATCGTCAGCACTGGGTGCATGCCGTGCCGGACCCGGCCGTTCAGCAGCTCTGACTCCAGCGCGTCAATTGCCGGGGCCATATCCTTGAAGCCTTGGCCGTACTCGACCAGCGGCAACGACACGCCCTGCGCCTCAGCGTCCCGTTTGAAAAGGTCGATGCGGTACCGGTCGAAAGCGAGCGACACCAGGTCGCCGCCCAGCTCGCCAAGGATTCGCGCGATGTCTGCAGCAACAAACGCGTAGTCGACGGTGGCGCCCGGAGTGGTGATCAGCAATCCCTCGCGAGCCCAGACCTCGTACGCCGCCCGGTCGCGTTTCGCGCGATCCGCCAAACCAACTTCCGGCGTCCAGAAAAACGCCCACGCACACCAGTCCCCGTCGCGCTTGCCGATCAGGACAAGTGCGGTAAGGTCGGTCCTGAATGACAGGTCCAGGCCACCGTAGAGATCAAGGCCGTCCGGCGAATCCGGGTCGCCTCCGCATGACTCCCACACCCCTTTGGAAACGAACACCGAAACCGTCGACACTCGCTGATTCAGGCAGAGGTTGCGGAAAGTGTTCTCGGACGCCGGCATTCGGTTCGCCCTGTCGGCCTGTTTCTGCAAATCTTCCAGGGAGCGGAACGTCCCCAATGCCGGGTTGGCCGCGCGCCACGCTTCCCTGTCAGTGAGCTTGCAGTCCTTCGGCGCCTGATAAACGTGACTGACAATGTGCGGGTCTTGCGAGCGTTCGGCGTCGTCGAGCCAGATGCTGAACAGGTCACTGTCTTGCGCGGCCTGCGTACTGATTGCGATCAGCAGTGGCGAATCGTGAGCACCCTGAGCGGTTGTTATCGCGTCGATAAAATCGCTCTGGGGACCTCGAACCTGGCCTACCTCATCAAGGATCGCCAGCACTGGCGACAGCCCGTGCGCCGTCTTGCCCTCTGCCGCAAGCGCACGGAACTCAACATTGAGCGGAAGCCCGATTAGTTGTTTGCTGCTCGGGACGATGTGAATGATTTCTTTCAGATCCGGATTCAGCTGGATCATCTTCACAGCCAGCTTGAACACGACCCCAGCTTGATCTCGGCTCATTGCGCCAGAGACGATCTGCGTATTGAGCACTGCCTCGGGACCAACCAAATGGGCCAGAAGAATCCCGGCGATCAGGCCGGTCTTTCCGTTCTTTCGGGCGATGCTCAAATACGCCGTGCTGGTGCCGGCCTGGTTGTCGTAGATGGCCAGGATGAAATCCTTTTGGAAGTCATCCAGCACCAGCGGCTGCCCAACGTGCTTGCCTTCCGGGACACGACAATATTTCTCGATGAACGCGATGACTTTTTCACCGCGCGTTCTGCGCCGGGCCGCCATCAGTGCATCGCTCTCGGGATCAGATCATCGTCGTCCTGATTCGCCAGCACCTTCTCGGCTGCTCGTTGCTTGGTCGCCTTCTTGCCTTGGTCGCGCGATTCGCCTTGAGTGGCCTGGGCATGCACTTGCAATGTCCGACTCAAGGCGACGGCGCGACGGCTCAAAGTTTCCAGAAGGTTGTGCTTGGGATTGATCACCTGAGTACCGCGATCATTGGTCAGAACATCACCCTCGATATCGATCTCTTTCTGCAGGCGCTCAATGTCAGACAGACATCTGGCAAGGTTGCCGGCTAGGACCAGGTCGGAATCGGTCCAGCTCTCTCGCGTGCGCGCGCGCACAATGGAATCCCAAAACGGCTTGTCGGCTTTGCGGATGTTTACGAAACTGGGTGGCTTCAGCGGCCCGGCGGCTGCGGCCTGCATAGCAGCAACCGCCGATGTCGCGCTATCGGAGCGGGTGCGCTTGGCTGTCATAGGTTTTCTCAATCGTGCCGCGTTGTGTTTTGGCGGCGTTTTCCGGGTTAGAGATGAAGAAGAGGGTCGAGGGCGGTCCTATGTGGCGAAAAACCTCATATTTTGACCTCCCCCTAGGGGGCACTGACGTGCTTCAGCCGATCCCGTCATGGATTCGCTCAATCGCGGTTCCAGTGATGATTCGGATCGACTGGGATGCCTGCCACGTCGTGCCCTGGCAGGATGCCGGTCCTCTCCTGCCTCTGCTTGGCGCTGTCATGACAGGGCTTGCACAGGCTCTGGAGATTCGACGCATCAAAGAACAGACTCTCATCACCCTTGTGAGGTTTGACATGGTCGACGGTGTTGGCCGCTTCGACAACGTCCATTGCTCGGCACATGCGACAGGTTGGCTCTGCCTGCAGCTGGTGCCAGCGCAATCGATACCAGCGCTTCGTCTTGTACAGATGGTGCCAAGGGGATGCGTTCGCCAAAGTAGCCTCATGCGTCTCGATCAACTCGAGCGGCCCGTCGTCCTCACGCTCTACTTGGTCTATGGTGTCTGTCTATTCATGCAGTAGGACGCGGCAGATGGCCGGTGAAGTCGATGCACATCAAGTAGTGCAAGCAGCCCGTGAATGGGCGGGAAGATCCGACCGCGATCCGGTAATGGTCGCCGCCGATGTCCTATCGGTAATCAACAAGCTGCATCGTAGGTACAACGAAAAGGCTTACAGGCGCGAACTAACAAAGCTCTACCGGATGTACTGTGATTCATGACTGCCGCGGATCTGCCTAACCACATTCCTACGTGTAGCGACACAATTTGCACCCTCGCGAAACGTGTCGCGACCTATGGTGTTTGCCGCTCGACGGCTTCGTTGACCTTCTCCGCTGCCTTGCTCGCCGTGTCGGCTGCCTGGACTGCTGAGTTCGATGCCTCTTGCACCTTTACTGCGGCGTCTTGTGTCTTCTCGGCAAGGCTATTCAGCCGGACGTCACGCTTACCCAATGCAGCGTCATAAGCGCGGCGCACTTCGGCGAGTTGCTTCGTCTGCTCACTGCTGGCTGACCACACGCCAGCCTGGTAACCGAGGATCAGGCCGCCGGCGAGCAGCAGCGCGGCGATCACCCAGATCTCAGCCCGGCGCCACCAGCGGCGAGCAATGAACTCCATTGCGCATCTGTCCATCAGTTGATGCCTCCCAGCTTGGTACGCAGACGGGCGATTTCTTCGCTCTGCGAGGTTACCGTTGCGGTGAGCTGTGCGACGTGACTGGTGAGGGCTTCAATCTTGCCCTCCATCCGACCTACCGCAGCGGCGAGCTCGTTGCGCTCTTTGGCGAACTGATCGGCACGGGCCTCCGCTTCCTTCCGGGCGGTGCGCTCTGAGTCGAGGAGTTCGTTGAGGCGGCGGACGGTGCCGATATCGGCGTTGTCCATCGCTCGGTCTGCAGCATCCTTCGAGAGGAACTTGCGCAACCAGAGGAAGGCGCCCAGCAATACGGTTCCGGTACCGCCCAGCCAGGTAGCTGTGCCTGGGCCGAGGTCAGTAGGGTCCATCCGATACTCCAGAAACGAAAAAGCCCCGGCGGATGCCGAGGCTTGAAAAGGGTACAGAGGGCTGGTGCTAATCGCCGGCTAGTTGGCTTCAATAAAATCGTGGCCAGCCCAGGTCATCTCAAAGTTGTCGTCGTCATGATCAACGCGCGTGACCTTCACGAAACCTGCCGTTTCAAGAAGGTGCAGGTGATAACTCACTGCTGGTTCAAGGCCATTTCCTTGGTGGTCATATTTCTCAGCGAAAACGCCGAGAATCTCGCTGCGATAAAGCCCTCCACCTCCGTTATCTTCGGTGGATATAACTTCGAGTATTTCTTTGGCCAGCGCGTTGTTTCTTTTCATGAGCGAATCCTTGCAATTGATGCCAAGTGGCCACGACAAGACTACAACACCTTCCTGAAACGAAAAAGCCCGACGCAATGGCCGGGCTTTCTCTGTTGTGTCGCGCTTGAAAAGCTGAACACGGTGCCATGAAAACAGGTGTTTATCCGGCAGGAAAGAACTTTTTACGCTGCGAGGCGAATCTCCTCGATCGCGCAATCAATCCACGCAACACCGGCCTTGATCACCTCCCGCGCTGAGCGTTCGGACATCCTCGCCGACTCGCCAACCCTGACCATCGTCCACTTCGCGCCGAAGTACAGCCAGATGAAATTACCCATCTGTTCATCACGCTGAGCCAACTTCGCCACCGCGCGATCAACCACCAAGGCCGTGTCATCCGTGACGCAATAATTCTTCACGCCGCCCTCGGTCACGTTGTTGTCACGGATCAGCGCGTACAGCGGTGACACGTACCGGGGCACACCCATTCCATCCATGCGCCACCAGCCCCACTGCTCCAGTAAGTATTCAGTGTCACCCAATGGCTTGTCTGCGTACGTTCGTTTTTTCATGCTGCCTTCCTCGGGTTTGGCTCATCCATGCCGAACAGCTCCCGCAGCAGCTTGTTGGCGATCTTGTTTTTTGCGTTGCCTTCAATAATCCAGCGCCGGGCGAAGTCCTCGAAGCCCAGGTTGGCGCGGGACGCGTGCCAGTCGGCAATGATGTCCATGAACGCCGCCGAGCCGATTCGGCCATTGGTCTTTTCCAGCAGCAGGCGATTGCCCTGTTTCAGGAACTGGCACTCGACTGGGGTCAGGCTTTTGCGCGGCAGCGCCGCCGTTACGTTGTTCATAGCGTGGCACTCCAGACTTTCAGATATTCGTCGGTATTCATGTTGTTCCGGGCTTGGGCGGAAAGCGCGAGGTTCCACGCTCGATACGCTGCCGCCGGCGAACTGCCAATGCCCATCCATGGCCTGCCTTTGGCAAAACAGCAGTAGGTGGAATCCCGGCCGATGATGGTCGCCTTTGGCGGGCGCCCAGTGAAAACAGTTTTCCGGTGGCCCAGCCAGTCCTTGACCGCGGGCCAAATGATTTGCTGTTCTGCTTTCGAGAAGTCCGTCTTGCCGTTGTTTTCATGCACCTCGGCAAGGCCATAGTCCTCGTTCGCGACCCAGAGCCGGAAACCGCTCGGCACGTGCAGGATGTCGTACCCCTTCCGCGCCCAGGCCCAATCATCTGGAAAGTCACGGATAGACGCTGCGATTAATTCAGCTTCCAGATACTCGGGGGCCTTCACCACCACCGCACCTTTCGGGAGGATGTATGCCCTTCCGTGCTCCAGCGATGGGGATTGTTCAACCTCCACTTTCATTGTTTCGTCAGTTGGCGCGCCAGCGGTCTTGGGCAAGTGAATGGCGACGTGGCCCGGTTCGAGCGATCTATCACCGGTCAACCGGCGAAACAGCTTTTGCACTTCGGAAATCATGCTTTTTCCCCCTGTACTGACTGGCGAACGAGCGGCCCATTTCGACCTCCTCGTTACTCGGCTCGCGGTTACCGGCAAAGTTGACGAAGCGGGCGTACTGGCCCTGCTGCTGGACGAGGCAGGAGCCGACCGGCGCGTGCCTGCACTTGGGCATGATCAACTCGGTGACGCCGTTCTGGCCTTCCTCGCTGTCCATGTCACGGTGAACGAGGATGATGCAGTGGGCGTCAGCCTCGATCTGCCCTGAGTCGCGCAAGTCGGAGGCGATCGGCTTTTTGCCCGGGCGGTTCGTCGAGTTGCGGTTCAATTGCGCCAGCAGGATCACCGGCACCTCCAGCTCCTTTGCGATGTTCACGATTGCGGTGGAGATCTTGCCCAGCTCAGAGGTGCGGTTGAACGACTTACCGTCGGAGCCGATCAGGCCGATGTAATCGATCACCACCACGTCGAGCCCATGAGCGCGCTGCACCTGGCGGGCGATGCTGCGAATGCGCGCCACCGTCAGCCCGGACTTGTCGCAAACGAACAGCGGCACATCGAGGATCTTGCTCACAGCCGAGGTCAGCCGCGGCCAGTCATCGTCCTGCAGCTGCCCATCATCGAGTTTTCGCAGATCGATACTGCCGATTGAAGCCAGTGCACGATTGCCCAGCTCCTCCTCCGGCATTTCCAACGAGAACACCATGCCGACGCCGGCGCCGCTGCACGCGATGTGCTGGGCGATCTGCAGGCCGAGCGTGGTTTTCCCGCTCCCCGGCAGACCGGCCACGATGGTGACGGTCTTTTTCCGCAGTCCGCGGATCAGCTTGTCCAGATCCACCAGCCCGGTCGACAAGCCAGATTGCAGCGTGCCGTTGAACTTGGAATCGATGATGTCGATGTTGCGCGTCACCACCTCGTCCATGCGCTTGTAGTCCGGCTCTCCGGTTTGTAAGTCGCGCAGATCCGCCATTGCCTGCTGAGCGCTGGCGATGATCTCGGGGACCGGCCGTTTCTCGGTGGCCAACTCGCGCACCGCGTCGGCAGCGTCCACAAGGCGGCGCAGCACGGCGCGCTCTGTCACCACCTTGGCGTAGGCCTTCCAGTTGGCGGTGCTGGGGGTGTTGCGCGCCAGCTCGGCGGCGTAGGCCAGCGTGCGCGTGCCGCTCGGCAGGTATTCAGCGAAGTCGTGCAGCGTGACCGGGTCAACCGGGCTTCCAGCGGCATGACAGCCGATCATCGTCTGGAAGAGGGCGGCATTCTCCGGATCGTGAAAGTCCGCCGCCGAGACCTGGCTGGTGATGGCCTCGAATAGCTCGCCATCCAGCAGCATCGCCCCCAGCAAAGCGTGTTCAGCCTCATCGCTGAACAGTTCGCGATATTCACTCATGCGGTGGCCCTCATCGAGGACCAGCTGAAGCCGACGGCCTGACCACCGTTCTGACGCAGGCGATCGAGCGCGCGGTCGCCGATGAACTGGCCCAGGGAGCTGGCCGGCAGGTTGGACACCGCCACAGTGGGCAGGACAAGCTGATACCGGCGATCGATGATTTCGTGCAGCAAGCCCAGCTCGTATTCGCTCCCCTTCTGCGCGCCGATCTCGTCGATCACCAGCAGGTCCAGGCTCGCCAGTTCGTTGATCACGTCGCGCTCGGTGTAGTCAGCACCGCGCACCATCGCGCCCTTGGCGATGCGGATGATCTCTGCAGCCGAGACGATCAACCCCGTGGCGCTGAACTTCCGAATGACGTGCTGAACCATACCGGAGCCCAGGTGCGTTTTCCCGGTACCTACGTTGCCGGAAAGGATCAGGGAGCGGCCGGCGCGGTAGTTCTCTTCAAACTGATCAACGTACGACTGACAGGTCGACAAGGCGCGGACCTTTTCGAGCACCGCGCCAGTGGTGAAGTTATCCAGCGTGCATTCCGCAAACCGCGGCGTAATTCCCGACCCGATCAGCAGCTCGTTCAGCGTCGTCGCTTTACGACGAGCCAGAGCGTCGGTGTGAGCTTCGCTGCGTTTGTCGGCGGTGTTCATCGCCTCCCACTGGCACCGGCGGCAAGCGCGCACCAGATAGGCCCCGTCGAACTGCTCGACCTCAGCACCGTCGACCGTGCCATGCACCGGGCACTGCGCCTCAAAGAAGCGAACATCCGGCACGCGGCTGAACTTAGAAATTGGTTTGGCCATGTGGCACCTCCGGATAAGCGTTTGCTTCGTGTTGCGGCAGGTTGGTGAAGGTCGAAGGCTTCCCGCCCTTCGCGCCAGCGCCTGGCAGAACCGACTCGGGATAGATATCCGACCAGCTGCTCGTGGTGGACTTATCCAGCACGGCGTCCGGCTCAGGATGGTTGGCCAGCTTCTTGGCGATCAGCTCGCAGGCACGGAGTGTCAGAGGCGCCCGTTTGGCCTTCCGCATTTCGCAGAAGTCCGCCCACGCTTTTTCGGAAGCGTTCGCCGGTTTGGCAGTGAGCGGATCGAACTTGCCAGTCTTCCCTCTAGACCCAGCAGACTTGCCTGCGCCTTCTTTTGGTTTATTAACGGATAGATGACGGATAGATGACGTATTGGGTGCAGCTGCTGCACCCCGTTCTGTCGTCATTTGCACCCCGTTCTGTTCTGAGCTGCACCCCGTCGCGTCTTCATCTGCACCCCGTTCGGAGCGGGGTGCATCTGGTGCACCCCGTTTTTCGATGAGGTCATACACGACTGGGCGACGGTCGTGGCGGTCGATGTATGCGGCCGCGATTGACTGGTTGCCACGGCGAATCAAGCCAGCAGACTCCAACGCATCCAGCTTGTAACGCACCGTGCGTTCGGAGAGACCGGTGTCGACCGCCAGGGTCAGGGCGGAAGGGAAGGCTCCACGCCCATCGCTGCCTGCGTAGTTGGCCAGGCAGAGCAGGACGTGCCGGCATGTGGAGTCTTTGATCTCCTGCTGTTCCAGCGCCCACACCATGGATTGGATGCTCATAGATCCAGCTCCCCCGTAACGCGACGAACGAAGGCGTCGTAGGTCTCAGCCATCACCAGCCCCTGATGTTCCAGCGCTTGGCGGTAGGCCTTGGCCGATCCATACAGAACCCAGCGATCGCGCTCTGGCAGCCCCCTGAATTGGCTGTAGCTTGGCCACGGGCCGGCAATCACCGAGACCGCACCTTGCACGGTGGATGAAATATGCGGGAGGCCGTTCATTGCACTGTCTCCCAAGCAGGGAGTTGAGGCGTTTCAGGGTCCAGCACCAGAACTTCAAGCTGCCTTTGCTGCACAGCCTTCTGGAGTTCGTCCGGGTTCATGCCAGTCAGTCGGCGCACCAGCACGCGCAGTGCCAACGCCGCGTGCGCCGCCTCAAACTTGGCGTCCTGCATGCAGTACTCGATGCCCTCTTCGTCGAAAAGGATCTCTTGCACCAAGACCGCGCCGGTCCATGCCTTGTATGCGAGCTGGTCGTTCGTGAAGCGCTCCATGTACGCCTCATCGATAACGGTAGGCTCCGTGGTCGAATTCGCTTTTTTCTCAGTCATGCTGAAGTCCTCTGGCGCAGCTTGAACCGGCCTTGCTGAACATCGGGGTGGGTGGCGCGCTCGGCCGTTTCGAAGGTGCACTCGGCAACGAACCGGTCGAAGCGACGGGTGATATCGGCCGTTGGCCAGATCGCGTATGGCTGGGCGCCGTCGTCGGCGTGGGCGCTACGAACCATGGCGAACGGCAGCGGCGCGCCCGGGATATCGCGCATCACGGCGTTGATCACCCAGGGTGGGATGCCATGACGCAAGTTGATTCGCTCGCGGATGGTGGTCATGGATTCGAAACCGGCCGGCCGCGAGTCGAGGTAACGGACCTGCTCTACGTTGGCCACGCGCGTCTCGATCCGCGCCAGCGCGACCTGCTGCTCCGCCTGTTGGCGTTCGACGTTGATCACCGCTTGAGCCTGCGCCAACAGTTGCTCGCCTGGCGTCATCGGTTGCTGATAACTGCCCGTCTTGCGAATGCTGGGCAATACCTCGCCCACCACCCACTCTTCGAAGGCCTCCGCCGCTGGCATCTTCGAACGCATGATCAGTCGGTAAACATCCCGCTCAGGCATGACTTTCGTCATCTGATCGCCGCCCGCGGAAGGGATGAGGATTTCCCTCACCCCCTTGCAATGCGTGCGGACAGCCTCATGAGGGTTGGAATACTCAAGCAGATCGGCGACGTCCTTGGCGACAAACCATGGCTCGCCCCGGTCATCGGTGATCACGCGGATCTCGGCGCCGCTGAAATTGAAGGGAGTCAGGTTCATTGAACACCTCCCCCGACATTCTCGGACTTGGCAATGAGCGTGGCGAACTCATCTCCACGGTTCATCAGCTCGCTGCCGATCAGTCGCAGGCCTGCCGCCAAGCCACCAACCACATAACCGTCAAGTGCCTGGTCGCACAGCTCCGGGTCATGGGCGCCCACTGTGCCGATGAACTTCGCCAGCGCATCAACGAAGTAACCGGCCTGACTCATGGCCTCTGCCTCGATCTTGAGGCGATCAACAGAAATCGAAGTCATGGCTGTGCCTCCGCCGATTCTGCGTCAAGCATCTGGTTCTCAAGCGTCGCGTACAGGCTGTACGTGATGAACTCAAGCGCCAACAGCACTCCGTATTCCTCGTTCGGTGAAAGGGCACGTTGCTCGGCGGTGTCGCCCGTCCCATGGTTTTCGCGAAGCAGTTTCGCCAGGTGGTAAGCACCAAGGCCTGCCCGGTGGTTGCGCTGCGCTTCAATTACGTCGATCGATACCGGCGCGCTCATTGGGCACCGCCTTGGCTTTTCGCATGCATCACGGCATTGGTGGTCGAGTCCACCAGAGCTTTGGAGCTCTCAATCAGAAAGCGCAAGCCGAAGATGGCGTTCGTTTCCATCCCCTCGTCAGTGAGCGCTGTCATGATTTCATCGACCGCACCGAGCAGCATCGAGGCGGAATTCAAAGCCTCCTCGCAGTCTTGCCCGGCCTGAACAGCAAGAAGAGGACGCGAGTGAATGCCGTCTGCGCTGACGCTTTGGTGGTAGAAATCCGAATGCGTGGTGAGCATCTGCTGTTGCATCCGGTCATGTCCGGTGCTATTTTTCGGGTGCGTCATATCGTTCTCCAGAACGAAGAAGTACATAACCACTCGTCCTACCGAGTGGCGTGATAAGCCCGCTTCCTACAGCGGGCTTTTTGTTGCCCGGAGAAAGGTCAGCCGGACAGCAAAAACTTGGCGGGGGCGTTCTGGCTCATGCCGTATTCCTTTTCATTGGGCAGGCAAAAGCCAACCAGTGGAAGTCGCTCAACAGGCCCTGGCGAGGGCCTTCCTTTTCACCCATATTGTGTAAATCCGTAAGGTACCCATGAATCGAGGGCCTCAGGAGGGGCGAGTTTTCGAGTACGCATGCGAGCGGCATTATGTGATTCCTCCGAAATTTCCTGCCTTTACCTAGGTAGTGCTTGTCCACTACCCCCGATAAGGAAAGAAAATTTCGGCATAGAGCCATTTGGCTGAAACCACACGCGATTTGGCGGTAATGACACACAAATAGCTTGGGAAACCGCGCATGCGCGGAATAATTGACGTGGCCGCATTCCAAAACTTTCGTGCTCACTGGCCAGCACTGGATAAATAAACAGCTGGTTCGCCAGACTCTTCAAGCAGCAATGAGGCGCGTATCTTTTGGCTCATGGTCGGGGCAACACGCGGATTTGAGCTGATCCGCGATGGAAAGCTCCTGGTTTCAAACGCGGTAAACCTGCCATCAGCGTGCTCGATGACAAAAACGTCGCGGCCCACGCGTAAAGCCTTGCTCAGCGCACCTTGGGTAATTCCCAAAAGAGATGCTGCCTCTGGCTGGCCGCGAGCCTTCGCGAAATCTTTCAGCTGGATATGTTTCACAGCAAATCTCCAAACAGAACTTTGCCAAAATAGTACCTTTGGCATTTTCACAAAGCAATACCTTTGGCATTTGTTAAACTATTACCGATGGGAATATTATCGACCGATGAAAAAACCATTACCTGCTGACCGCAAAGAAGAATGCCTACGTTTGAAGGCAATTTTCACAGCCAAAAAGAAACAGCTGAAGCTGACTCAGGAAAAACTGGCTGAGCAACTCGGCATCAACCAAAGCTCTGTCTCACACTATCTGAACGGTGTGAATCCGCTGAACACCGAGATCGCGGCTGCATTCGCCAAAATTTTGGATGTGCCGGTTTCGGACTTCAGTCCGCGCTTAGCGGCGATCATAGAGATGGTCGCGTCGTCGCGCGTCACCGCAGACTCGTTTCGAACAACCTGGGCTAAAGCCGCTCGCATCATTGATGCCCCGCCACGCGAGCAATATGTCCTGATACCGCAGTATTTAGACGATAACTCTTTTGTTCCGAACGTGAACGACGAACATCGCGGACTAACTGAAGGCATGGTGTTCAGGCGCGGCTGGCTCCAAGAAATGGGGGTTTCGTTTAGCAGTCTCAACATCGTCTACGCCGGCGACGACAGTATGGCCCCCCATATTTTGTCCGGCGACGTGGTCATGATTGACACGTACAAGCCGGCCCTAAAGGATGGCGAGGTCTATCTCGTCCGCATGCCTGACGGTAGGACTAGCGTCAGGCGGGTAGCGCAGCAAATTTCCGGAAACTGGACGCTCAGATGCGACAACCAGGACAAGCAGCTATTCCCCGACGAGGTTATCCCGAGTTCAGCAGCCGGCGATCTCCCATTGATTGGAAGAGTGGTATGGCGCGGGGGAGCGTGAGGGTATCCAGACCTTAGTCACAAAAAGCCGCCGCTGTGAGCGGTTTTTTTTGGCCAACAAAAAATAATATTGCCAAAGGTATTTACTAAAATAATTACCTTTGGTAATTTTACTCCATCGTATCTAGCATGGAGCCTCACGAAATGACCACCAGCACTCTCACCGCCGGTAACTGGCAGGGCAACCTCAAGATGGGCTTGGCTCCTCGCGAGCTTGAAGCCACCCTGTGGGCTGCTGCCGATATGACGGTGAAGCAAATTGGTCGTGCAATGGGTATCAGTCCAGCCACCGCTGAAAAACGTCTTGAAAGCGCCCGCTTCAAGCTTGGTGTCAAAACGATGCGCGGCCTCGTGATGGAGGCATTCAAGCGTCAGATCATCGCGCCCCTCGTCGTCCTGCTGTGCATGGTGATGGTCGCCCAGCAAGCTAACACCGAACAGTTCGGGCGCATCCGCCGCCCAAGTGAGCGTCGTGCAGAAGTGCGCCTGACCGTCCGCCGAGCAGAGGCATGCGCAATCGCTTGATCAGCGGCGAGCTCATTTGCGGAGAGGGTTGTCCGGTGCGCAAGCACAACGTGGCACGGCCAGGTACGGCGCGGCTGGGCTCGGCAAGGCTGGGTAACGCAAGGGCTGTTTACAGCGGTCTGCCCCTTCTACGAGGGGGCTTTCCGGTGGCAATAGTCACTTATGGCGGGGCGAGGCCTGGTGCGGCTAGGTTGGGCGAGCTGGGGTATGGCATGGGCTGCTGGTCAGCGTACTGGGTTTTCTTTCGAGAACTCAGTGCGGTGCGAAAGCATCTCACGGCACGGCGAGGCAAGGCGGGGTCCGGCGTGGCTCGGCGTGGCTTGGCAAGGGCGGTAAGCCGCAGCGAGGTCACTGGCGCTCATCCAGTGACAACCTGAAAGCCGCTTCGCTGAGGCTGCTTTCAGGTTCACCAGATCGCATATCACCGTGCAGGGCATAGGGCTCATAGGCACACGAGCGATCCGCACAGAGAGGCATCATCATGCAAGTCATCAAAGTGAAAATCGTCGGAACTCGGCCCTTGCTTCAGCATGCGGACGTCTTCGCGGACCCGCTCAATAAATTGACCAAAGCGCACAAGCAGCTGACGGCAAAACGCAAAAAGTCGGATGAGGATCACGAGCTGATTGCTCGTAGCGAATGGCGTGGTGGGCTTTACTTCGATGACGATATCGGCCCGTTCTTGCCTGGCGTGAACATCGAATCCGCCTTGGTCGCTGGCGGCAAACTGTCGAAGCTCGGCTCACAGCTCAAGCGCTCGGTCGAGATCATGGACACCCGGTGCCCACTGATTTATGAGGGTCCACGCACCGTTGAGGGTCTGTGGGATTCCGCATTCTACGATGCACGCTCGGTCAAAGTCGGTACCGCCCGGATCACTCGATATCGCCCACTGTTTCGCGAATGGTCGACAACCTGCGAGATCGCGTTTGATCAGGAATCGATTGACCGCGCCCAGGTCTTGAAATGTCTGGAAGACGCCGGCCAATACTGCGGCGTCGGCGATTACCGCCCGAAGTTTGGCCGCTTCACCGTAGAGGTGTTGTGATGAGCATCGTCCCTCTGAAACCGAATACCTGGAGCTTGGACAAGGCTCTGGAGCTGTTCTTCGCCGACAATTTCGCCGACGGCCAACTGATCAGCCATGCCTGGCTGGAATGGGCGCTGAACTTGCCTAAGCCGAAGACGGCTCAGGAGATGGTCAACTGCCAGTTCGTGATCCTTGATCGCGTCGAGCAATTCAAATCCGCCCTGCTCACTCAGCATCAGATTTTTGTGGTTTCTGTGCGTGGTCAAGGTTATCGAATTGTTCCGCCGTCTGATCAGGCATTCATCGCTGTAGACACTGCAATGCGCGGCGTGCGCCGGGAGTTCAGCAAGTGCCAGGAAGTGATGAAGAACACGCGATTTGCCGAGCTGGATGCTGATCAGGCGAAGCGACACACCGACGCTCAGGTGAAAGTCTCAGCACTTACCGGGATGGTAGGCAAGGCAAAGCGGGAAGTGTTCAGCCTGTTCAAGGCATAACTCCCGACAAGTAACAAACCAACTTTAATTGATTGCCAAGTTACTCGGCGGGCTACCGGCTTGCCTGGAGAAAGTGAAGCCATGAAAAGAAGTCTGAATATCATCCCGGCACTTCCGGCGATGCTTCTGATGATCGCTGGGATCGCCGGCGCCGATCAGCGACAAGTGATGATCGATGTTCAACATGACTCAAGCCGTAAGGTCACTTGCTGGATCACCCCGCAAGGCGGCATCAGTTGCTTGCCAGATAGTTCGCTCCCACAGAACGGCACTGCCGAGCGTGAGGCAGGCCGGGCGTCTCAGGCCAGTTCAGTGACTGAGAAAGGGATTTCGGTGGCCACTCCGCTCCCACAGGATGAGAGGTTCAATCTATGAACAGCCCGAACAGTTTCCTGGAACGCGACCGTGAGAGCGTCACCGCGGGTAACGAGTTTGCAAGCCTGGGCGCCCGCCTCGTTCGTTTCGGCCAGGCCCTTCAAGAGCCCAGCACCACAGTCAGCGAGCTGGCCAAGTTGGCTGGCGCCTGCGGGATCTCGCTCAAGCTGCGCGCGGTAGGTGAATCGGGAGAGGGTAAATGACCAAGCATCTGGCAATTTCCCCAGCGGCACTGCCCGCAATCGGCCAGCCATTCGCCGGCGGCTTCTTCGCTGGACGCCTGTTCTTTGGTGGCGCTGAGCACGCGCTCATCGACGCCGGTCGCGAGTTCGAAATGCCCGCGCAATGGTGGGACCGGATAGGCCCGCGATTGAATGTTCGAGGCAGCAAGTCCTACCACGACGGTTTGGCCAACACCCGGGCAATGGCCGAGGCCGGAAGCGCGATCGCGCAGAAGGTGCTGACCATGTCGATCCGTGGGACCCGTGGGTGGCACATCCCGGCCATCGAAGAGTTGCAGGTGATGCGAGCCAACCTGCTGCAGCTCGAGCCGTGGGGCAAGCATTGGCCTGCGGATGGTGCGGGCGGGCCAGCCCAGGCATTCGCATTGCGCGAATACTGGTCGAGCACGCAGAAGTCATCCGCAGGCAGCGCATGGTGTCTCCACATGCTGCCCTGGTGCACTCCGGACACGAATTGGACGAGCAAGGAAAAGGCTGTTCGGCCGGTGCGTACCCTGCAGATCAAGGCCGGCGCCTTCGTGCACGCCCCATCGACAGACGCACCAACAGCAGACACGGATCTGCGCGGGCTTTCCAACTCGTCGGCGGTGGCCAGTGTGATCGAACGATTCGTGAATGAGGAAGCTGGCAAGTTCTACGGGCGCACCGATGCGCTGGTGGCAGAGCTGGTAGCAATATCAATGCACAATACCAGTGAGGAAACCGTGTCGTGACACGTCAGGAGGTGGGTATGTTTTTGACAGTAGAGGAAGTCGCCGACCTGACCGGCTATAAAAAGCCGGGAGCACAGATAAGGTGGCTGACCGCAGAACGATACGGGTTCGCGGTTGGTGGTGATGGGCATCCAAAGGTGCTGCGCCAGGTTGTCATCGGGCGGCTGGGTGGAATTCAATCAAGGAAGGGGCCGGAGCTTCGGCTGGGTTGAGGTGAAAATCGATGCGTCCGCGCAAGAAGGACCGGCACCTGCCGGCGTGCATGTACCAAAAGCATGGTGCTTATTACCTGGTACGCAAGGGGAAGTGGTTGCGTCTGGGCACCGACTTTCAGGCATCGCTGGCCGAGTACGCAAAGCTGTTGGACAAGGGCAGCCAGGGTGGTATGCCCAAGTTGATCGACGACGCTCTCGAGCATATGCGCACAAGAACGAAGCCGCCTCTCAAGCCCAACACCCTCAAGCAGTACCAGGCCGCATGTGACCGCTTGAAGGAAACCTTCGCCGACTTCGAACCCCGGGAAGTCCTGCAGCGTCACGTCGTCGCGCTCAAGATGCACATGGCGGATACACCAAATATGTCGAACAGAGTTATCTCGGTGTTGCGCGCCGTCTTCACCTACGCGCTGGAGCAGCAGATCGTCGACTCTAATCCATGCATCGGCGTCCGACGCCACCTGGAACACAAGCGCGATCGCTACATCACCCACGGTGAGTTCCAAGCGATCTGCGCCAACTCCAGCGACAACATGCGAGTCATCTACGAAATGTGCTACCTGACCGGTCAGCGCATTGGTGACGTCTTGGCCATTCGCTTGGCTGATATCAGCCCGGAGGGTATCGCCTTCAAGCAAGAGAAGACGAACGCCAGGCTACTGGTGCAAATGACTCCCGATCTGGAGGATCTGATCGCCCGGGTGAAAGCGTTGCCTCGGAAGATTCGTGGGCTCACGCTGTTCTGCTCTCCGCGCGGGGGTAAGCCGGTGCACTACAGCTCGGTGAAAGATGCTTTCGCGATCAGTTGCAAGAAGGCCGGCGTCGAAGATGCGAGTCTGCACGACCTGCGCGCCAAGTCGCTTTCTGATACCGACGACCAGGGCAACGACGCACAGAAACTCGGTGGACATACGGACGCCAAGATGACGCAGCGCTACCTCCGCCTGCGCAAACTTAACATCGGCCTACCTCCTACGATGCCGAAGAAATCTGTCACATAATGATCAGGTATTACAATGCAGACTCACTCGATAGAGATTTCTTCTGCTCCTCAAGAAATTTGATAGGTGAATTATTGGGAGGAGCGATAAGCCCAGGAGCTAAATGACATTGCTCGCCATAAACACACGTTCCCACCGGACGGGACAAATATTTATGCCAGAACTGGTAGATGGCGAGACAGAGCAGAATGATAGTTAAAACTAACAGCCCACCTTTGAAAGTTTGCACATACTCATTAAGTAAAAGTGTACCCCTCTTAAATCTTGCACGTACGCCTTTTCTTGAAAAATACTCAGCATCACAGCAAACTTCAATATTCTCAACAATATCAGAAACCGCCTCCCTTATCTTATAGGGCGTATCAGCATTAAAAGACGCCTTAGAGTGAATTTCGATATCCCTCAATATCGCGAGCTTTGAGCCATCAAAAATATTCTTCCCAACATGATAATTGAGCTGCGCGATTCTAACTTCAATTTGCGAAATCATTCCAGAGTAAGTGATTTCTGTATTCGCAGATGAAAAATTATCCTTCTTTATTTCCGACTCCACCCAACCAGCTAGAGCTTCGAGCTTGTCTATGACTTTATCTTTTCGCTTTAGCGATTCTGCCCCTATGATTGGAGCGATGCTGCAAAAGACTGTAAAAGACCAGCCAAAGACTAGAGCAATCATTTGCGCTGGTACATTATCGAAATTCATTCACATGCCTTCCTGGCAGCTTCAAGTCTTTCCTCAATCAACAACTCGATACTTTTGACTTGCGAATGACTATAAGTTAACCGTTCCTTGAGTTCTGACCATTTGAAATTCTCCTCACGAATGAGACCTCCAAAAGCCTCATCTAGAAAAGACCGACCATATCTATTATACCCATCCAGTACAACATGCACTTTATGATGATCCCTTAACGCAGGGACAAGCTTTTCACGTCGAAATGTTTGCCCACAATCACCCTCGTTTGGATAACGGCCATAAGGTTTTTTGCTGAAATCTTTGACTACGTTAATTGTAAACATAATTATGGCAACTCAATATTCCACTGAACTAACGTTCCAGGAAACGACATAGGCAAAGAATAGATTTCCGGTTTTTTTAGAGCCTGGTCGAACCTATAAACACCGTTATTACTAAACACCCAGAGGAGGCCTCCAGACGTTTCCTCAACCAATGCTAAAATACTCTTGCTACCTTGGCCACGTTTTTCTTTTTCGTCCCTGAAACATCCCCTTTCATGGACATTCCGATCAGTTCATGATCGCTGATCCGCGCAGGTATGATTCTAGTAAGAAGATGAGCTTCTTTTCCGGGGTTTTCAGCCAGCATTTCCTTGAATGCTTGAGGATATGTGAATTTGAAAGCTTCCATAAACCATCGTCTTTCTATAACGGTTTTCGGAATACCGACCCCGGTATCATAAATCGCCAAATAGAGTTTTTTCCCCATGGTATGGCATATCAACCACCACTTTTTCTCATCATCATTACTTAACGGATAAGCATGAGACCCAACATTATTGATTGTCTCTGAAACAGCATCACCATATCTATGCTCGATTTTGGCACTCATGTCTGTGTAGATTCTGTTTTGTATGAAATCTACGACATTATCGCTCATTTCACCGCCAACACTTGAAACTATTGGCATATGACTAACGCTATCGAGTGCATAAGATATCTTGTGCCCTCGAATCAATCTGGACAAGTTACTAAGCCGCAACTGCCGGTTTACTCTATCCGACTTAGACCAAATTATCTCTGCCTTACCCTTTCGACCAATACCGGCCTGCTCTATCGCCGCATAAACCACAACAATCGCAGCAGCAGTGACAGTTACGGTATCACTAAAATCGACGAAGCAGTTTTTGCTTCTGTAATACTTCTTAATATCTGTAAGAAACTGCATGGTACGCTTAAATGCGTCCGAACGCTGGGCACTAAAATCATAGATGGATATTATCGGCGGAGCGGTAATCTTAGCTCGTCGGCCGCTATTATGCGCACGTCCTGAGGTTGAAACACTTACAGCACCATACACACGAAACTTACGATCCTGCTCATTCATCCACCGCGCTACTCCTGCACGGTGACGCGATCGATCCTTATCCAATGCTGCCTTCTTCAACGCCTACTCTCCATCGCAGTAGCAGCGACCATCTTGGCCACATTTTGGTTGCTAATAGCAGAACTAGACAACTAGGTCAATCGAGTGAGTGATATCAGGCCTCCGTCCGCCTCCTATTTCGGATCCCTCGCGGCCGAAACGCGCGTGAATTTCTCACACAGACTGAAGCCAAGCTGGCTTTTTGCGCGCAGAGTACAGCGGGTGCAACCGAGAATTAGTCCGCAAATCCCTGTAGTATTAGACAAATGTGAATTGTCAAATAGACAGGTAGAGCTGAACCCCGCGTATGACCGACCTTTCAAGCCACACCCCGATGATGCAGCAGTACTGGCGCCTGAAGAATCAGCACCCGGATCAGCTGATGTTCTACCGCATGGGCGACTTTTACGAGATCTTCTATGAGGACGCGAAGAAGGCGGCCAAGCTGCTCGACATCACGCTGACTGCCCGCGGGCAATCGGCGGGACAGGCGATTCCGATGTGCGGCATTCCTTATCACGCCGCAGAAGGTTATCTGGCGAAGCTGGTCAAGCTCGGCGAGTCGGTGGTGATCTGTGAGCAGGTCGGCGACCCGGCCACCAGCAAAGGCCCGGTCGAGCGTCAGGTGGTGCGGATCATCACGCCGGGGACGGTCAGCGACGAAGCGTTGCTCGATGAGCGCCGCGACAACCTCATCGCAGCGGTGCTGGGTGACGAGCGCCTGTTCGGCCTGGCGGTGCTGGATATCACCAGCGGCAATTTCACTGTGCTGGAGATCAAGGGCTGGGAAAACCTGCTGGCGGAACTGGAGCGGGTCAATCCGGTTGAGCTGCTGATTCCCGATGACTGGCCGAAGGACCTGCCGGCGGAAAAACGCCGTGGCGTGCGCCGTCGTGCGCCGTGGGATTTCGAGCGCGACTCGGCGCTGAAAAGCCTTTGCCAGCAGTTTTCCACCCAGGATCTGAAAGGCTTTGGTTGCGAGAACCTGACCCTGGCCATCGGTGCAGCCGGATGCCTGCTGGCGTATGCCAAGGAAACCCAGCGCACCGCCCTGCCCCACCTGCGCAGCCTGCGTCACGAACGTCTGGATGACACCGTGGTGCTCGACGGTGCAAGCCGGCGCAATCTGGAACTCGACACCAACCTGGCCGGCGGCCGCGACAACACCCTGCAATCGGTGGTCGATCGCTGCCAGACCGCCATGGGCAGCCGCTTGCTGACCCGCTGGCTGAACCGCCCGCTGCGCGATCTGACCGTACTGCTGGCGCGTCAGACGTCGATTACCTGTCTGCTTGATCGCTATCGCTTCGAACAGCTGCAGCCGCAGCTCAAGGAAATCGGCGACATCGAACGGATTCTCGCGCGTATCGGTTTGCGCAACGCGCGCCCGCGTGACCTTGCGCGTCTGCGCGATGCGCTCGGTGCGCTGCCGGAACTGCAAGTGGCGATGACCGATCTGGAAGCGCCGCACCTGCAAACCCTGGCAACCGTCACCAGCACTTATCCGGAACTGGCGGCCTTGCTGGAAAAAGCCATCATCGATAACCCGCCCGCAGTGATCCGCGATGGCGGCGTATTGAAAACCGGTTACGACAGTGAGCTCGACGAACTGCAATCGCTGAGTGAAAACGCCGGTCAGTTCCTGATCGATCTCGAAGCCCGGGAAAAGGCCCGCACTGGCCTGGCCAACCTGAAAGTCGGTTACAACCGCATTCACGGCTATTTCATCGAACTGCCGAGCAAGCAGGCCGAGTCGGCGCCGGCCGACTACATCCGTCGCCAGACCTTGAAAGGCGCCGAGCGCTTCATTACTCCTGAGCTGAAGGAGTTCGAAGACAAGGCACTCTCCGCCAAGAGCCGTGCGTTGGCGCGCGAAAAGATGCTTTACGAAGCCCTGCTCGAAGATCTGATCAGCCAGTTGCCACCGCTGCAGGACACCGCCGGCGCGCTGGCCGAACTGGACGTGCTGAGCAACCTCGCCGAGCGTGCACTGAACCTCGACCTGAACTGCCCGCGCTTCGTCAGCGAGCCGTGCATGCGCATTACTCAGGGCCGCCATCCGGTGGTCGAGCAAGTGCTGACCACGCCGTTCGTGGCCAACGACCTGAGCCTGGACGACAACACGCGCATGCTGGTGATTACCGGTCCGAACATGGGCGGTAAATCCACCTACATGCGCCAGACTGCGCTGATCGTACTGCTGGCGCATATCGGCAGCTTCGTGCCGGCGGCAAGTTGCGAACTGTCGCTGGTCGACCGCATCTTCACCCGGATCGGCTCCAGCGATGACCTCGCCGGTGGTCGCTCGACGTTCATGGTCGAGATGAGTGAAACCGCCAACATTCTGCACAACGCCACCGAACGCAGCCTGGTATTGATGGACGAAGTCGGTCGCGGCACCAGCACCTTCGATGGCCTTTCGCTGGCCTGGGCTGCGGCTGAACGTCTGGCGCACCTGCGCGCTTACACGCTGTTCGCGACCCACTATTTTGAACTGACCGTGTTGCCGGAGGCCGAACCGTTGGTGGCCAACGTGCATCTCAACGCCACCGAGCACAACGAGCGCATTGTGTTCCTGCACCATGTGCTGCCCGGGCCGGCCAGCCAGAGTTACGGTCTGGCCGTGGCGCAACTGGCCGGCGTGCCGAGCGAAGTGATCGTGCGCGCCCGTGAGCATCTGAGTCGTCTGGAAGACACCGCGCTGCCCCACGAGGCGCCAAAACCGGCCGCCAAAGGCAAACCCGCAGCGCCGCAGCAAAGCGACATGTTCGCCAGCCTGCCGCACCCGGTGCTGGATGAACTGGCGAAAGTCGATCTGGACGACATGACCCCGCGCCGCGCGCTCGAAATGCTCTATGCACTGAAGAACCGGATATAAGCACTGAAGAAGCGGATATAACGCAAATCGCTTCAAGCTGTTAGAATCTCGCGCGGTTCGGGATGCTGCTGGCTCATAGCCTGGCCAGCAGGTATCGCTCCCGAACCTGGCGACCCCAACCGTGAAGGGGCAACGCTGCCGCCGCCTGAGGAGAAAATTAGAAATGACCTTCGTCGTCACCGACAACTGCATCAAGTGCAAGTACACCGACTGCGTAGAAGTGTGTCCGGTGGACTGCTTTTACGAAGGCCCGAACTTCCTGGTGATTCACCCGGACGAGTGCATCGACTGCGCGCTGTGTGAACCAGAGTGCCCTGCTGTGGCCATCTTCTCGGAAGATGAAGTCCCTGCTGGCATGGAAAACTTCATCGAGCTTAATGCTGAGCTGGCTGACATCTGGCCGAACATCACCGAGAAGAAAGAATCGTTGCCTGACGCTGAAGAGTGGGATGGCAAGAAAAACAAGATCGAACAACTCGAACGCTGATCTGCCCCGCGTTTGAAAGAAAAGGCCCTTGCGGGCCTTTTTGCTTATCTGCAGGCAAAAAAAGGGGCGGTATGACCCGCCCACATTTTTTCCCTATTCCCTGTATTCCTTTTCATCATCCTGATGAATCACGTCCTGCGATGTCCGTTCCCCTCCTCCTTGAAGGGCGTGTCTGTCCGTCGACACAACTCAAATACTAGTGAATTTCCTGAAAGGTACAATCGGCCCTGGAGGGCAGGCTTTACCGGTCACACGCCTTAGATAAATGAAAATTTGCCTGTTAATCATTGAGTTACATCACTCCGATTTGCGAAATAGCCGTCCGCCGCGGTGTAAAAATATCGAACACTTACGAGACAGTAAGCAATCGCTTACAGAGCGAGACTACATCTCGCTCATCCAGCCACTTTGACCGCATCACAGTTCGCCGCATTTCTACAGGCAACAAAAAACCCCGAACCAGTCGGGGCTTTATGCCGGCGTTCGTCCAGCCGCTTATTGAAACAGCGACTCGCTCGACAAACCGTTCTTCTCAAGGATTTCACGCAGGCGTTTGAGGCCTTCCACCTGGATCTGCCGCACCCGCTCGCGGGTCAGGCCGATCTCCAGGCCCACATCTTCCAGCGTACTGCTTTCATGACCGCGCAGGCCGAAGCGACGTACCACCACTTCACGCTGCTTGTCGGTCAGTTCCGAAAGCCACTGGTCGATGCTCTGCGACAGGTCATCATCCTGGAGCAGTTCGCACGGATCAGTGGGACGATCGTCGGTGAGGGTGTCCAGCAGGGTTTTATCCGAATCCGGACCCAGCGAGACGTCGACCGAAGAAACCCGCTCGTTCAGGCCGAGCATGCGCTTGACCTCGCCCACCGGTTTTTCCAGCAGGTTGGCGATTTCTTCGGGTGAAGGTTCGTGGTCGAGTTTTTGCGTCAGCTCCCGTGCAGCCCGCAGGTACACGTTGAGTTCCTTGACCACATGAATCGGCAGCCGGATGGTCCGGGTCTGATTCATGATCGCGCGTTCGATGGTCTGACGAATCCACCAGGTCGCGTAGGTCGAGAAGCGGAAGCCGCGCTCGGGATCGAACTTTTCCACCGCCCGGATCAGCCCGAGGTTGCCCTCTTCGATCAGATCCAGCAGCGACAGCCCCCGATTGACGTAACGCCGGGCAATCTTGACCACCAGCCGCAGGTTACTTTCGATCATGCGCTTGCGCCCGGCGGGATCGCCACTTTGCGACAAACGCGCAAAATGAACTTCTTCTTCCGGGGAGAGCAGAGGGGAAAAGCCGATTTCGTTGAGATACAACTGCGTGGCATCAAGTGCACGCGTGTAATCGATGTACTTATGTTGTTTGAGTGTTGCGGAGTGTTTGGATCTGGAACGAACGGAAGGTGGAGCAGCCCCTTCATCATTCGACATCGAATCCGAATCGATGCCGGTCTCCATAAGGAGAACCTCATCGTCGATGTCAAACTCCGGCACTTCTTTACTGAGAGCCATTGTTATAGTCCTTTGGTGAGTTCGACCCCAAGCTCAAGCGACGCCTTTATCCTTGGCAACGCTGGAGCCTGTCCCCTCTACGCGACGGAACAGGCTGGCTTACACATCAACGTCTGGGCAGGAACTGCAGTGGATCTACAGGTTTACCTTGGCGGCGAATCTCAAAATGCAGTTTCACCCGGTCTGTACCCGTTGACCCCATTTCGGCAATTGTCTGTCCGACCTTGACCTGCTGCCCCTCCCGAACCAACAGCCTGCGGTTATGTCCGTAGGCACTGACGTAGGTTTCGCTGTGTTTGATGATGACTAATTCGCCGTAGCCCCTTAAGCCACTCCCGGCGTAAACCACCGTCCCATCAGACGCAGCTAAAACAGGCTGTCCCAAATCTCCGGCGATATCAATGCCTTTATTCAAACTACCGTTTGAAGAGAATTTTCCAATCAGAACGCCATTAGATGGCCATCCCCAGCCGGTCGGGGCCGGGCCGGCCGGAGGCAGTGGCGCAGGTGCCGGCTTGCTTGCGACGGACGGTGCAACGCCGGTAGAACCGCGGGTTGTAGTGGTTGTAGTGCCATTTGCCTGGCGTCGGATTACCGTGGTTTTGCTCGACGAGGAAGGTGACGAACTACTGCTGCTGACCACCGCGGTCGGCGTTGAACCGCTACGCCCGTCGAAGCGAATCGTCTGACCCGGATGGATCGTATACGGTGTAGGAATATTGTTCCGGGCCGCGAGGGTTTTGTAGTCCCAGCCGTAACGAAAGGCGATCGAAAACAAGGTATCGCCTGGACGGACTACATACTGCCCGGTAGTCACGGTAGGCCGTTGCGCAACGGCATTGTTGCGATCGACCACCCGGACGTTGCTCGATTTAGTGCTGGAGCAACCGACCAGCAAAGTACTCAAGACAAGGCCAGTCACCAGGCGCTGAAAGCTCGTGTTACCCATACGCTGCGCTATGACTGTGAGACTCACCCGCCGCTCCTTTGTGGTGGCTGAAAAATGTACGAGTGCCGCATCCCGGCCCAGGTTGTCGCAAGTATAACGGGCCGGATCGGCTTTACCTTTAATGAAGCGAAATCGCTGCACGCACACGTTTGCCAATGGCCAACTCGCTGCGTTTAATTCTTCACTGCCGGTGTAAGACACAGGCGAACGAAAGGAATTCAGCACGCTTTTATAAATGCTCAGGCGAGTGGTCCGTTGAGCAATGGCACGAAACGTACTGCACCGAGAACGTGCCGGGAAAAGCCGTTTTCCTCGCGCACGATCAGCATCAGTTGCTGCACTTCGCCCGAGCCCACCGGGATCACCATGCGCCCGCCTGGCGCCAGTTGATCGAGCAAGGCTTGTGGCACATCGGTAGCCACGGCGGTGACGATAATGCCGTTATACGGTGCCAGTGCCGGCCAGCCTTCCCAGCCATCACCCCAGCGAAACACCACGTTGCGCAGATTCAGTTCGACCAGTCGTTCCTTGGCGCGATCCTGCAGGACCTTGATGCGCTCGACCGAAAATACCCGCTCGACCAGTTGCGACAACACTGCGGTCTGGTAACCGGATCCGGTGCCGATCTCCAGCACTTTATCCAGCGGGCCCGCCTCGAGCAGCAGCTCGCTCATGCGCGCCACCATATAAGGCTGGGAAATCGTCTGGTTATTGCCGATCGGCAGCGCTGTGTCTTCGTAGGCGCGATGGGCCAGTGCTTCGTCGACGAACAGGTGACGCGGTGTGCGGCGAATGACTTCGAGCACCTTGGCGTTCGACACGCCTTCTTCATACAGGCGCTGGATCAGCCGCTCGCGGGTGCGCTGCGAGGTCATGCCGATACCGCTGCGCAACCGGTCTTCGTGTTCACGGGCCATCAGCTCAGCCCTCCAAGCCAGCCGTCAAGACTTCTGAACGCATCGTTGAAGGTGCGATCGAGCTGCAACGGAGTGATCGACACATAGCCTTGCATCACCGCATGAAAATCAGTCCCGGGACCACCGTCTTCGGCATCGCCGGCTGCCGCGATCCAGTAACCGGCCTTGCCGCGCGGATCGACCACTTTCATCGGTGCTGCCGCGCGGGCACGGTGGCCGAGTCGGGTCAGCTGAATGCCACGAATATGATCGAGCGGCAGATTGGGAATGTTCACGTTGAGTACCGTGCGCGGCGGCAGGTCGAGGCTCGCATGGGCCTCGACCAGCTTGCGCGCGAAGTGGGCCGCTGTCGGCAGATTATCCACCTGGCGTGATACCAGCGAAAAGGCAAATGATGGACGCTCGAGAAAGCGACCTTCGAGAGCAGCGGCCACGGTTCCGGAATACAGCACGTCGTCGCCCAGATTGGCGCCAAGGTTGATGCCGGACACGACCATGTCCGCCTCACGCTCCAGCAAGCCGTTGAGGCCCAGATGCACGCAGTCGGTCGGTGTGCCGTTGAGGCTGATGAAGCCGTTGGCCAGGTATTGCGGGTGCAGCGGACGGTCGAGCGTCAGCGAACTGCTGGCACCGCTTTTGTCCTGCTCAGGGGCGATAACCACGCACTCGGTGTAATCCGCCAGCGCAGCATAAAGCGCGGCGAGACCGGGTGCAGTTACCCCATCGTCGTTAGAAATCAGAATACGCATGGGCTGTCCGTCTGCCCCACCGGCACCAGATCAACGAGTTCGCGCACCAATACGGTGGCGAAGCATCCGGCCGGAAGGACGAATTCCAGTTGCAGAATGTCAGGCTGGGGATAATGCCACGTCAACCCGCCAATGGGCAGCCGCAGGATGCGCCGTTCGTGGCTCATTCCGGCATTGACCAGCCAATCGCGCAGCTCGGCTTCAGCGCCAGCGATCCCCTGCTCCAGTTCATGGACAGCCCCCGACGCCGGGGAGTCACCTTCGCCCCACTGCGGACCGGTCGGGTGCAAATCCAGAATCGCCAGGCGCGGGTCGCTGCACTCCGCTTCGCCGGCAGGAAAGAAACTGCGGCTATCGGTGAACGCGAGCAGATCACCGACCTGGGCTTTCTGCCAGGTGCCGTCTGCCACCCGCGCGGCGAGCACCTTGTTAAAGAGAAAACTGCGCGCTGTCGACAGCAGCCGCGAACGCACGTTGCGCTGCTCCGGCAATGCCTTGCGCGCCGCCCAACCACGGGCATCGACGACATTGCCGCCGTCATGACCGAAACGCTGAGCGCCGAAATAATTCGGGATGCCCTGTTTGGCAATCAGTTGCAAACGGTGTTCAAGCGCAGCCTTGTCGCCGGCAAACCGGGTCAGACGCAGCGTGAAACCGTTGGCCGAATGCGCGCCCCGTTGCAGCTTGCGCTTGTGCCGGGTGGTCTTGAGGATTTTCAGTGTGTCGTTTTCCGCCGCTGACAGATCCGGATCGGCCTTGCCCGGCAATTGCACGCTGAACCACTGCCGGGTCAGCGCCTGACGGTCCTTGAGGCCGGCATAACTGACGGTGCGCAACGGCACACCCGCCGCCTTGGCAATACGCCGTGCGGCTTCTTCGGTGTTCAGACCGCGCTTTTCCACCCAGATCCACAGGTGCTCGCCGTCGCCGCTGAACGGAATGTCGAGCACTTCGTCGACCTGGAAATCCTCCGCGATGGCTTTCAGGACCGCCGTGCCGAGGGGTTCGCCATAGGCGCGCGGGCCGAGCAATTGCAGGTCGTTCATGCGCGCAGCAACAAGGCAACGGAATGCACGGCGATGCCTTCTTCGCGACCGACAAAGCCAAGCTTTTCGGTGGTGGTAGCTTTGACGTTCACTTGATCGAGCTCAACTTGAAGATCCGCAGCGATCAGCGCGCGCATCGATTCGATATGCGGGGCCATTTTCGGCGCCTGGGCGACGATGGTGTTATCGACGTTGCCGACTTTCCAGCCCTTGGCGTGGATCAGACTGACCACATGACGCAGCAGCACGCGACTGTCGGCGCCCTTGAATTGCGGGTCGGTGTCAGGGAAGTGTTTACCGATATCACCCAGCGCCGCAGCGCCGAGCAAGGCATCGCTCAAGGCGTGCAGCAGGACGTCACCGTCGGAATGAGCGAGCAGCCCGAAGCCGTGTGCGATACGCACGCCGCCCAGAGTAATGAAATCGCCTTCAGCGAAACGGTGCACATCATAGCCGTGGCCAATACGCATAAAAGAAACGCCCCGATTTTTGTCAGGGCGTGATTCTACCTGCTTTGTCGAACATTAGGCGCCTAGAGCGCGTGCGTGATGCTGCAAGTGGTCGTCTATAAAGCTTGAGATGAAGAAATAGCTATGGTCGTAGCCCGGTTGCAGGCGCAACTCCAGCGGATGCCCTGCTTGTTTTGCCGCGTGTTGCAGGGCTTCGGGCTTGAGCTGAGTGGCGAGGAAATCATCGCGATCGCCTTGATCGACCAGCAGCGGCAGCTTTTCCTTCGCATCGGCCAGCAGTGCGCAGGCGTCCCACTCTTTCCACTTCGAACGGTCTTCTCCCAGATAGTTGGTAAAAGCCTTCTGCCCCCACGGGCAATCCATCGGGTTGTTGATCGGCGAAAAGGCTGACACCGATTGATAACGCCCCGGATTGCGCAACGCACAGATCAACGCGCCGTGGCCGCCCATGGAGTGGCCGCTGATGCTGCGTTTGTCCGAGGCCGGGAAATGCGCTTCGACCAGCGCAGGCAACTCCTGCACAACGTAGTCATGCATCCGATAGTGCCGCGCCCAGGGTTGCTGCGTGGCATTCAGATAAAAACCGGCGCCGAGACCGAAGTCCCAGGCCTTGTCCGCATCGTCCGGCACATCCGGGCCGCGCGGACTGGTGTCCGGCGCGACGATAATCAGACCGAGTTCGGCGGCCATGCGCATGGCGCCGGCCTTTTGCATGAAGTTCTCATCGGTACAGGTCAGACCCGAGAGCCAGTACAGCACCGGTAATTTACCGCCCTGCTCCGCCTGCGGCGGCAGATAGACAGCAAAGACCATGTCGCAATCGAGCACTTCGGAGCGATGGCGATAGCGCTTGTGCCAACCGCCAAAACTCTTCTGACAGGAAATGTTTTCCAGATTCATAGCTATCTCAGCGACAAGCTGCAAGCTTCAAGCTGCAAGAGGTCGTTGAGCCTTCTTGCAGCTTATGGCTTGTAGCTTGTCGCTGCTCCTTAGAAATGGATGACGGTACGGATGCTCTTGCCTTCGTGCATCAGGTCGAAAGCCTTGTTGATATCTTCCAGGCCCATGGTGTGGGTGATGAAAGTATCCAGCGGGATCTCACCGCTCTGGGCCATGTCGACGTAGCTCGGCAATTCGGTACGACCCCGCACGCCGCCGAACGCCGAACCGCGCCAGACGCGACCGGTGACCAACTGGAACGGACGGGTAGCGATTTCCTGGCCGGCACCGGCGACACCGATGATGACCGACTCGCCCCAGCCTTTGTGGCAGCACTCAAGGGCAGCGCGCATCAATTGCACGTTGCCGATGCACTCGAAGGAGAAGTCAACGCCGCCATCGGTCATGTCGACGATGACTTCCTGGATCGGACGATCGAAGTCTTTCGGGTTAACGCAGTCGGTGGCGCCCAACTGTTTGGCGATCTCGAATTTGGCCGGGTTGATGTCGATGGCGATGATCCGCGCAGCCTTGGCTTTTACCGCGCCGATGACCGCCGACAGACCGATGCCGCCCAGACCGAAAATGGCCACGGTGTCACCCGGTTTGACCTTGGCGGTGTTGATTACCGCGCCGATACCGGTGGTAACGCCGCAGCCCAGCAGGCAGACCTTTTCCAGCGGCGCGTCCTTGGAGATCTTCGCCACGGAGATTTCCGGAAGCACGGTGTATTCCGAGAAAGTCGACGTGCCCATGTAATGGAAAATCGTTTCGCCCTTGTAGGAAAAACGCGAAGTCCCGTCCGGCATCAAGCCTTTACCCTGAGTCGCTCGAATCGCCTGACACAGGTTGGTCTTGCCCGACTTGCAGAATTTGCACTGGCCGCATTCCGGGGTGTACAGCGGAATGACATGATCGCCGACCGCAACCGAGGTCACGCCCTCGCCGATGGCTTCAACGATGGCGCCACCTTCGTGGCCGAGAATCGACGGAAAGATCCCTTCCGGGTCGGCGCCGGACAAGGTGTAAGCGTCGGTGTGGCAAACCCCGGAAGCCACCACGCGCAGCAACACTTCACCGGCCTTTGGCATGGCGACATCGACTTCTACGATTTCCAGCGGCTTCTTGGCCTCGAAGGCAACGGCGGCGCGCGACTTGATCATGCTGACTCTCCAGTGAATCCATTGAATAAAAAACCAGACAGGCAGTGTAGTTCAGCGCCGCTTGATTAATAATCCAGGCCAAAGCAAAACATTATTGCCATACAGGGATAATCCCGATGCTGGAAAACCGCTGGGAAGGCATTGACGAGTTTGTTGCCGTGGCCGAATGCAGCCAGTTCACCGCCGCCGCTGAACGTCTCGGGGTTTCGTCTTCACATATCAGTCGACAGATCGCGCGCTTGGAAGAGCGTCTACAAACGCGCCTGCTCTATCGCAGCACGCGCCGCGTCACCTTGACCGAAGCCGGGCAGACATTTCTGCAGCATTGCCAGCGTCTGCAGGACGGTCGCGAAGAGGCGTTGCGCGCCGTCGGCGATCTGGCCAGCGAACCGAAAGGCATGCTGCGCATGACCTGCGCCGTGGCGTATGGCGAACGTTTTATCGTGCCGCTGGTGACGCGCTTCATGGGTTTGTATCCGCAGTTGCGCGTTGATATCGAGCTGAGCAATCGTCAACTCGACCTGGTCCATGAAGGTCTGGACCTGGCGATTCGCCTCGGCCGCCTGCAGGATTCGCGGTTGGTTGCCACACGGCTAGCGCCCCGGCGCATGTACTTGTGCGCGTCACCGTCCTACCTTGAACGGTATGGTCGCCCACACAGCTTGTCGGAATTGAGCCGGCACAATTGTCTGATCGGCAGTTCGGATATCTGGCAGCTTGAGCAGAACGGCCGTGAATTTTCCCAACGGGTGCAGGGCAACTGGCGCTGCAACAGTGGCCAGGCGGTACTGGATGCGGCGTTGCAGGGCGTGGGGTTGTGTCAGTTGCCGGATTATTACGTGCTGGAGCATTTGCACAGCGGCGCGCTGATGTCCTTGCTGGAGGCGCATCAGCCGCCAAATACGGCGGTGTGGGCGCTGTATCCGCAGCAGCGACATTTGTCGCCGAAGGTGCGCAAGTTGGTGGATTTTCTTAAGAAAGGGCTGGCCGAGCGGCCGGAGTATCAAGAGTGAGTAATGCGTTGCCTGAAATACCCTATCGCGAGCAGGCTCACTCCTACAGGGGAACGCATTTCAAATGTCGGAGTGAGCCTGCTCGCGATGGCGGCTCAACAGGCGAAGAAGATCAGCGCCGGTTAGCCCAGCGTTGGCGCAACCACTCCAGATCTTCCGGCCGGGTCACCTTGAGGTTATCCGCCCGCCCCTCTATCAGACGCGGCTTCAATCCCGCCCACTCCATCGCCGAGGCTTCGTCAGTAATCACGGCATCCGCCACCAGGCTATCGGCCAACGCCCGATGCAACGCACCGAGGCGAAACATCTGCGGCGTGTACGCCTGCCAGATCACGCTGCGATCGACGGTTTCAACCACACGCCCGGACTTGTCGACGCGTTTCAGCGTGTCGCGGGCAGGAACGGCAAGCAAACCGCCCACCGGATCATCCGCCAGTTCAACGAGCAACTTGTCCAGATCGTCGCGACTCAGATTGGGTCGTGCCGCATCATGCACCAGCACCCAGTCTTCATCATCGGCGCCCTGCGCATGCAGATGCAGCAAGGCGTTGAGCACCGAAGCGGAACGCTCGGCACCGCCGTCGACGCGCTGAATGCGCGGATCGCTGACGCACACCAGGTTCGGCCAGTAAGGATCATCAACCGCAAGACTGACCACCAGCCCCTTGAGGCTCGGGTGATCGAGGAAACAGCCGAGGCTGTGTTCGAGAATTGTGCGCCCGCCCAATTGCAGGTATTGCTTGGGACGGTCAGCGGCCATTCGGGCACCGACGCCCGCGGCAGGAATCACGGCCCAGAAGTCCGGCAAGGAATCGATCATTGAGCCAACTGGTAAAGGGTTTCACCGTCCTTGACCATGCCCAGTTCGTGACGAGCCCGCTCTTCAACGGTCTCCATGCCTTTTTTCAACTCGCTGACTTCAGCGTCCATCACGCGATTGCGCTCCAGCAAACCTTCGTTCTCGGCATGTTGGTCAGCAATCTGCTGCTTCAGCTCGGCGACCTGCGCCAGGCTGCCGTTGCCCACCCACAGGCGGTACTGCAGACCGGCCAGCAGCAAGAGCAAAACGAGAAACAACCAGTAAGGACTGCGCATCGAATATCAGGTATCCAGTGAAAAAAGACCGCCACGCGAAAACTTCAAGCATCTGATAGCACGAAGCCTGGAAAGATCCAGGCTTGTGCTTTCAAGGCATCAGATTAGTGGCAAATCCATCGCTGTCACGACTTTTTCGACACAATCCGCTGTCCTTTCATCCATTTGTACTTAGCCGCGGAACTCGCTGCGACCGTTGTACCTGGCCTTGCCGTTCAATTGCTCTTCGATACGCAGCAGTTGGTTGTACTTCGATACGCGGTCGGAACGGCACAGCGAACCGGTCTTGATCTGGCCAGCCGAGGTGCCCACGGCCAAGTCGGCGATGGTGGAATCTTCGGTTTCGCCCGAACGGTGCGAGATCACCGCGGTGTAACCGGCAGCCTTGGCCATCTGAATGGCTTCCAGGGTTTCGGTCAGGGTGCCGATCTGGTTGAACTTGATCAGTATCGAGTTGGCGATCTTTTTATCGATGCCTTCCTTGAGGATCTTGGTGTTGGTCACGAACAGGTCGTCGCCTACCAGTTGGGTCTTCTCGCCAATCTTGTCGGTGAGGATCTTCCAGCCAGCCCAGTCGGACTCGTCCAGACCGTCTTCGATCGAGATGATCGGATAACGCTCGGTCAGGCCTTTGAGGTAGTCAGCGAAACCTTCAGCGGTGAACACCTGACCTTCGCCGGACAGGTTGTACTTGCCGTCTTCGTAGAATTCGCTCGCCGCGCAGTCCAGCGCCAGGGTCACGTCGGTGCCCAGCTTGTAACCGGCGTTGGCCACCGCTTCGGAGATCACTTTCAGCGCGTCTTCGTTGGACGCCAGGTTCGGTGCGAAACCGCCTTCGTCGCCCACGGCAGTGCTCAGGCCACGGGCCTTCAGCACAGCTTTCAAGTGATGGAAAATCTCAGTGCCCATGCGCAGACCTTCCGAGAACGACTTGGCGCCGACCGGCTGCACCATGAATTCCTGGATGTCGACGTTGTTATCGGCGTGCTCGCCACCGTTGATGATGTTCATCATCGGCACCGGCATCGAGTACACACCCGGCGTGCCGTTGAGGTTGGCGATGTGTGCGTACAGCGGCAGGTCCTGATCCTGTGCAGCCGCCTTGGCCGCAGCCAGGGATACCGCGAGGATGGCGTTGGCGCCCAGGGTTGCCTTGTTTTCGGTACCGTCGAGCTTGATCATCGCGTGGTCAAGGGCTTTCTGGTCGCTTGGGTCGGTGCCCAGCAGCAGATCGCGGATCGGACCGTTGATGTTGGCTACTGCCTTGAGCACGCCCTTGCCCAGGTAACGGCTCTTGTCGCCATCACGCAGCTCGAGTGCTTCACGCGAGCCAGTGGATGCACCGGACGGCGCGCAGGCGCTGCCGATGATGCCGTTGTCGAGAAGCACGTCCGCTTCCACGGTGGGATTGCCACGGGAGTCGAGAACTTCACGACCTTTGATGTCGACGATTTTTGCCATTGTTGTAAACACTCCAAAGTTGACGAAAACGACGCAGCTAGAGGAAATCTTCAATCGTCGGCAAGCGAAGTACAGCGGGCAGACTTGCAGACGACAACGCTCATGCCCGAGGGCATGAGCGACAAATCGTGCGGTACTTTACCGGAGAAATGAGGATTACGCGGTTTCTACCGTCGGAAAACTCTTCACCAGTTCGTCCAAAGCTTTGAGCTGGGCCAGGAATGGCTCCAGTTTGTCCAGACGCAAGGCGCAAGGGCCGTCGCATTTGGCGTTGTCCGGATCCGGGTGGGCTTCGAGGAACAGACCCGCCAGCGACTGGCTCATGCCGGCCTTGGCCAGATCGGTGACCTGGGCGCGGCGACCGCCAGCGGAGTCGGAACGACCGCCAGGCATTTGCAGCGAATGGGTCACGTCGAAGAATACCGGGTACTCGAACTGCTTCATGATGCCGAAGCCGAGCATGTCGACCACGAGGTTGTTGTAGCCGAAGCTCGAACCACGCTCGCAGAGAATCAGTTGGTCGTTACCCGCTTCCACGCACTTGTTCAGGATGTGTTTCATTTCCTGAGGCGCGAGGAACTGGGCTTTCTTTATGTTGATCACGGCGTTCGTCTTGGCCATCGCGACAACCAGATCGGTCTGGCGCGACAGGAAGGCCGGCAGCTGAATGATGTCGCAGACTTCAGCGACGACCGCGGCCTGATCCGGCTCGTGAACGTCGGTGATGATCGGCACGCCAAAGGCTTGCTTGATGTCCTGGAAGATGCGCATGCCCTCTTCCAGGCCAGGGCCGCGATAAGAGGTCACAGAAGACCGGTTGGCCTTGTCGAAGCTGGCCTTGAATACGTAAGGGATACCGAGTTTTTCGGTGACCTTCACATACTCTTCGCAAACCTGCATGGCCATGTCACGGCTTTCGAGCACGTTCATGCCGCCGAACAGCACCATGGGTTTGTCGTTGGCAATCTCGATGTCGCCGACGCGGATGATCTTCTGTGCCATCGGGGTTACGCCTTCTTCTGGTGTTGAGCCAACGCGGCCTTGACGAAACCGCTGAACAGCGGGTGGCCATCGCGTGGTGTCGAGGTGAACTCAGGGTGGAACTGGCAAGCAACGAACCACGGATGGTCAGCCGCCTCAACCACTTCAACCAACGCCGCATCAGCGGAGCGACCGGAAATTTTCAGGCCGGCTTCGATCAGCTGTGGCAGCAGGTTGTTGTTCACTTCGTAACGGTGACGGTGACGCTCGACGATCACGTCCTTGCCGTAGCAGTCGTGGACTTTGGAGCCTGGTTCAAGCAGGCAGTCCTGAGCGCCGAGACGCATGGTGCCGCCCAGATCGGACGCTTCGGTACGCACTTCGACGGCGCCGGTTGCGTCTTCCCACTCGGTGATCAGACCGACAACCGGGTGGCCGCTGGCGCGATCGAACTCGGTGGAGTTGGCGTCTTTCCAGCCCATCACGTTACGGGCGAACTCGATCACCGCCACTTGCATGCCGAGGCAGATGCCGAGGTAAGGCACCTTGTTTTCCCGAGCGTACTGAACGGCAGTGATCTTGCCTTCCACGCCGCGCAGACCGAAGCCGCCCGGTACGAGGATCGCGTCGACACCTTCGAGCAACGCGGTGCCCTGGTTTTCGATGTCTTCGGAATCGATGTAACGCAGGTTGACCTTGGTGCGGTTGCTGATGCCGGCATGGCTCATCGCTTCGATCAGCGACTTGTAGGCATCGAGCAGTTCCATGTACTTGCCGACCATGGCGATGGTCACTTCGTGTTCCGGGTTCAGCTTGGCATCGACCACCGCGTCCCACTCGGACAGATCGGCGCTGCCGCATTGCAGGCCGAAACGTTCGACGACGAAATCGTCCAGCCCCTGCGAGTGCAGGATGCCCGGGATCTTGTAGATGGTGTCGGCGTCTTCCAGGGCGATCACCGCACGTTCTTCAACGTTGGTGAACTGCGCGATCTTGCGACGCGACGAGATGTCGATCGGGTGATCGGAACGGCACACCAGCACGTCTGGCTGCAGACCGATCGAACGCAGTTCCTTGACGGAGTGCTGGGTCGGCTTGGTCTTGGTTTCGCCGGCAGTGGCGATGTACGGCACCAGTGTCAGGTGCATCAGCATTGCGCGCTTGGCGCCGACTTCGAAACGCAACTGGCGGATCGCTTCGAGGAACGGTTGCGACTCGATGTCGCCCACGGTACCGCCGATTTCGACCATCGCCACGTCAGCATCACCGGCACCCTTGATGATGCGGCGCTTGATTTCGTCGGTGATGTGCGGGATCACCTGGATGGTTGCACCCAGGTAGTCACCACGGCGCTCTTTGCGCAGCACGTGCTCGTAGACACGGCCAGTGGTGAAGTTGTTGTTCTGGGTCATGGTCGTGCGGATGAACCGCTCGTAGTGACCCAGGTCCAGGTCGGTCTCGGCGCCGTCATGGGTGACGAACACTTCACCGTGCTGGAACGGGCTCATGGTGCCTGGATCGACGTTGATGTACGGATCCAGCTTCAGCATGGTGACCTTAAGCCCCCGCGCCTCCAGGATAGCCGCCAATGAAGCCGAGGCAATGCCTTTCCCCAATGAAGAAACAACACCGCCCGTGACGAATATGTAGCGCGTCATGAAAAACCCTAGAAGTCTGCGTTAAAGCGGAACGAGCCGCCGGGGAAAGCGAAGGAAGGCCGAAGCCCCCGATCACCTGCATTAATCACAGTGCACCTTTCAAAAAAACCGCCGCGTTGGGACAGACCGGCAGGTGAAACACCGGTACGTTGCTCGCTACACATTTTTTGGAATCGCCCAGCAAAGACTGCTTGGTAATCGGCAACTCCTGCAATTCAGGCGAATCCACAGAAGTTGTATCAAGAAGGGAGCGTAGTCTACCGGAATGCTCCTTTCAGCTCAAACCTTGATCTTCACCGCTTGGTTGCCATTGCAATTTCCAGCCACCCTGCGCCGGGCCGTCGAGCCCCGGCAGGTTCGCCACCGCGAGCAGTTCATCGCCGCGAAACAGCAGCGGCAATCTGCCACGGACAAAACCCGGCATGCCGCGCTCATTGAGCAGGCGCTTGAGGTCACGATGGCCGCGCCCGGCGATCTGCATGACTTCCCCGCCATGACGATAAGCGATGCGTAACGGCCCGGATGGTGGCGCCCCGTCGAACAGCACACGACCGTTATCGGCCAAGCGTAGCGGCAACGACGGGGTCTGCCAGTCGGCGCCGATAGCTGGCGCGCGCAGCCATTCGCCGCTCAGCCACCAGACCCGGCCGCCACTGCGGTGCAGTTCGCCATCGGCCAGACGCCAGATGGGCGACGCGTCGACAGCGGCCTCGCACAGATCGCTCCAACCCGACCAATGGTCAGCATCCGGCAAGCGTGTCATCGGTCCGAGCCAATGGCTGAGGGCATTGCGCTGACGTGCCGGAGATAGCGCAGCCAGCGGCGCCAGTTCTACCGACGGTAATCCCAGCCACTCGAAATCATGCGCCGTCCTCGCCTGCGCCAGATCCATCTGCGCCAGCTCATCGAGCAAGCCCTGCGCCTCGCGCAAATGCGCAGCGCTGCGGGCCATGTTCGACTGCGCCTGTGGCCAGCGTTCGGTCAGCGCCGGCATGACTTGATGGCGTAGATAATTGCGGGAGAAATGCCGATCCTGATTCGAAGGATCTTCGATCCATGCCAGTTGATGAACGTTCGCGTAAGCCTCCAGCTCGGCCCGGGAAACCTCCAGCAACGGACGAACCAGCATCCCCTGGCCCACCGGGCGTTGCGCAGGAATGCCTGACAAACCGCGGACTCCGGCACCACGAACCAACCGAAACAACAGGGTTTCCGCCTGATCGTCACGATGTTGGCCAGTCAGCAGTACATCATTGCCCTCGGTCAGCGCATTGAACACCGCGTAACGCGCCTCCCGCGCCGCGCGCTCCAGGCTCGCCCCCGGCTGCACCTTCACTCGTTCGGTGATCAACGGCACGCCCAGCGCATCGCACACCGCCTGACAATGTTGCGGCCACGCATCGGCAGCAGCCTGAAGGCCGTGATGGATGTGGATAGCGCTGAGCGCAGGCAGGGAATGGGATTTTGCGAGACGGGCGAGCAGATGCAGGAGGACGGTGGAATCGAGGCCACCGGAGAAGGCGATGCGCCAGTGAGCGGCGTCGCGCCAGGGTTTGAGGTTCAGCAATAGCCGGGACGGCAAATCAGTGGGGACTGGCCCATTTCTGCACCTTTGCCTAAAACCCTGTGGGAGCGAGCCTGCTCGCGAATGCGGCTTAACATTCAACAGATTCGTCGACTGTCATACCGCTTTCGCGAGCAGGCTCGCTCCCACAGGAATACTGCGCGTTCGATTAGAGACCGTAGCTCATCAGTCGATCATAACGGCGCTTCAACAGCGCTTCGTTATCGAACTTCTTCAGCATCGCCAGTTGCGAGCTCAGCTCGGCACGGATCGATGCGGCAGCAGCGGCTGGGTCGCGGTGCGCGCCGCCCAGTGGCTCGCCGATCACCTTGTCGACGATGCCCAGGCCTTTCAGACGCTCGGCGGTGATGCCCATGGCTTCAGCGGCATCCGGGGCTTTTTCGGCGGTTTTCCACAGGATCGATGCGCAACCTTCCGGCGAAATCACCGCGTAGGTCGAGTACTGCAGCATGTTCAACTGATCGCAGACGCCGATCGCCAGTGCACCACCGGAACCACCTTCACCGATGACGGTGGCGATGATCGGGGTTTTCAGGCGGGACATCACGCGCAGGTTCCAGGCAATGGCTTCGCTCTGGTTGCGCTCTTCAGCGTCGATACCCGGGTAGGCGCCCGGCGTGTCGATGAAGGTCAGGATCGGCATCTTGAAGCGTTCGGCCATTTCCATCAGACGGCAGGCCTTGCGGTAGCCTTCCGGACGCGGCATGCCGAAGTTGCGGCGCACCTTCTCGCGCACTTCACGGCCCTTCTGGTGGCCGATGATCATCACCGGCTGGTCTTCCAGACGGGCGATACCGCCGACAATCGCGGCGTCGTCGGAGAAGTGACGGTCGCCGTGCAACTCGTCGAACTCGGTGAAGATGTGCTCGATGTAATCGAGGGTGTACGGGCGTTTCGGGTGACGCGCCAGGCGTGCGATCTGCCAGCTGGTCAGCTTGCCGAAGATGTCTTCGGTGAGCGTTTTGCTCTTGTCCTGCAGGCGGGAGATCTCATCGCCGATATTCAGCGAATTGTCATTACCGACCAAGCGCAACTCTTCGATCTTGGCTTGCAGGTCGGCGATCGGCTGTTCGAAATCTAGAAAATTCGGGTTCATAGGCGTCCGTCTTGGGTCGTGTCCCAAATGAGCTTGGGCCGGCCGGTTGTCTATTCGCGCCCTACCTTAAGGGAGAGGCGCGCTAAGGTCGAGATTAAAAATCCAGGTTGCGGGCGAGCGCAGTGATGGCACTCGCCGGTCAACGGTATTGGAGGAAGACGTTGTCTCGCCCGAACTGGTCACGCAGGGCTTGAATCAACGCATCCGCCGGGTCGATCCGCCAGGTCTCGCCGAACTGCAGCAAGGTCTTCGCATCCGGGCTGGTGTACTCCATGGTGATCGGGCACGCGCCGCGGTGACGCTTGAGCAGCTCACCCAGCCAGCGTAGCTGATCGCCTTTCAGGTCCTGGGTCTGCAGCTTCAGGCGCAGGCTCTCGGCGAGGTTGGTGCGCGCATCTTCCATGCTCATCACGCGCTTGACCCGCAGGCGCAGGCCGCCGGAGAAGTCGTCGTTGCTGACCTCGCCTTCGACCACCACCATCGCGTCGGTCTGCAACAGCGATTGCGCGGAATGGAACGCATCGGCGAACAGCGACGCCTCGATCCGCCCGGAGCGGTCGTCGAGGGTGATGAAGCCCATCTTGTCGCCCTTTTTGTTCTTCATTACCCGCAGGGCAATGATCATCCCGGCCACAGTCTGGGTGTCGCGGGCCGGTTTCAGGTCGATGATGCGCTGACGGGCGAAACGGCGGATCTCGCCTTCGTATTCGTCGATCGGGTGACCGGTCAGGTACAGGCCCAGGGTGTCTTTTTCCCCCTTGAGACGTTCCTTGAGGGTCAGCTCCTTGGCCTTGCGATGGGACGCGTAAACGTCGGCATCGGCTTCAACGAACAAACCGCCAAACAGGTCGGCGTGCCCGGAGTCGTGGGTGCGCGCGGTCTGCTCGGCCGCCTTGATCGCCTCCTCCATCGCCGCCAGCAGCACGGCGCGGTTGCGGTCGATATTGGCTTGATAAGCCTTTTGCTCGTCGTGGAAATACGGGCCCAGACGATCCAGCGCACCGCTGCGGATCAGACCGTCGAGGGTACGTTTGTTGATGCGTTTGAGGTCGACCCGCGCGCAGAAGTCGAACAGATCCTTGAACGGACCGGCCTGACGCGCCTCGGTGATAGCTTCAACCGGGCCTTCGCCGACGCCTTTGATCGCGCCGAGGCCATAAACGATGCGACCGTCGTCGTTCACCGTGAACTTGAACTCCGAAGTGTTCACGTCCGGCGCGTCGAGGCGCAGCTTCATCGTGCGCACTTCCTCGATCAAGGTCACGACCTTGTCGGTGTTGTGCATGTCCGCCGAGAGTACCGCGGCCATGAACGGCGCCGGGTAATGCGCTTTCAGCCAGGCCGTCTGATACGACACCAGACCGTAAGCAGCGGAGTGGGATTTGTTGAATCCGTAACCGGCGAACTTCTCTACCAGGTCGAAAATGTTACCGGCCAGATCGGCATCGATACCGTTGGTGGCGCAACCCTCAATGAAACCGCCGCGCTGCTTGGCCATTTCTTCGGGCTTTTTCTTACCCATGGCCCGGCGCAGCATGTCCGCACCACCGAGGGTGTAACCGGCCATGACCTGAGCGATCTGCATCACCTGTTCCTGATACAGGATGATGCCGTAAGTCGGCGCGAGTACCGGTTTGAGGCCTTCGTACTGGTAATCCGAGTGCGGGTACGCCAGTTCGGCGCGGCCGTGCTTACGGTTGATGAAGTCGTCCACCATGCCGGACTGCAACGGGCCCGGACGGAACAGTGCCACCAGTGCGATCAAGTCTTCCAGGCAGTCGGGCTTGAGCTTTTTGATCAGCTCTTTCATGCCGCGCGATTCAAGCTGGAACACCGCTGTGGTTTCGGCTTTTTGCAGCAGGCTGTAGGTCGGCTTGTCGTCGAGCGGGATAAACGCGATATCCAGCGGCGGCTCGTTGACCTTGGCGCGGTCGCGGTTGATGGTTTTCAGCGCCCAGTCGATGATCGTCAGGGTCCGCAGGCCGAGGAAGTCGAACTTCACCAGACCGGCCGCCTCCACGTCGTCCTTGTCGAACTGGGTCACCAGGCCATCACCGGCCTCGTCGCAATAGATCGGCGAGAAGTCGGTCAGCTTGGTCGGGGCGATCACCACACCACCGGCGTGCTTGCCGACGTTACGCACCACGCCTTCAAGCTTGCGCGCCATCTCCCAGATTTCCGCGGCCTCTTCATCGACCTTGATGAAATCACGCAGGATCTCTTCCTGCTCGTAGGCTTTTTCCAAAGTCATGCCGACTTCAAACGGAATCATCTTCGACAGACGATCCGCCAGGCCGTAGGACTTGCCCTGCACCCGCGCGACGTCACGCACCACCGCTTTTGCAGCCATGGAACCGAAAGTGATGATCTGGCTTACAGCGTTGCGGCCGTACTTCTCGGCCACGTAATCGATCACCCGGTCACGACCGTCCATGCAGAAGTCGACGTCGAAGTCGGGCATCGAAACCCGTTCCGGGTTAAGGAAACGTTCGAACAGCAGGTCATATTCCAGCGGGTCGAGGTCGGTGATCTTCTGCACATAGGCCACCAGCGAACCGGCACCCGATCCACGGCCGGGACCCACCGGTACGCCGTTGTTCTTGGCCCACTGGATAAAGTCCATCACGATCAGGAAGTAACCGGGGAAGCCCATCTGGATGATGATATCCAGCTCGAAATTCAAGCGGTCGACATAAACCTGCCGCTTGGCTTCGTAGTCTTCGGTGGTGTCTTTGGGCAGCAGCACCGCGAGGCGTTCTTCGAGACCGTCGAAAGAAACCTTGCGGAAGTATTCGTCGATGGTCATGCCATCGGGGATCGGGAAGTTGGGCAGGAAGTGCGTGCCCAGCTTGACTTCGATATTGCAGCGCTTGGCGATCTCGACGGTGTTTTCGATCGCGTCAGGAATATCGCTGAACAGCTCGAGCATTTCCTCGGCGCTTTTCAGGTATTGCTGATCGCTGTAATTCTTCGAGCGCCGCGGGTCGTCGAGGGCGCGGCCCTCACCGATGCACACGCGGGTTTCGTGGGCGGCGAAGTCTTCCTGCTTGATGAAACGCACATCGTTGGTTGCTACCAGCGGCGCACCGAGCTTGTCGGCCAGCGCCACGGCGCCGTGCAATTGCTCTTCGTCGTTGGGGCGATTGGTGCGCTGGATTTCCAGATAGAAGCGGTCCGGGAACACCGCCATCCATTCACGCGCCAGCGTCTCGGCTTCGGCCGGGTTGCCGCCGATCAGCGCCATGCCGATCTCGCCCTCTTTGGCAGCCGACAACATGATCAGGCCTTCGCTGGCTTCGGCGACCCACTGGCGCTCGACAATGATCATGCCGTTGCGCTGGCCTTCGATGAAGCCGCGCGAGATCAGCTCGGTGAGGTTGCGATACCCCTTGGCATTCATGACCAGCAGGCTGATCCGGCTCAGCGGGCCGTCCGGATCCTTGTTCGACAGCCACAGGTCGGCGCCGCAGATCGGCTTGATGCCGGCGCCCATGGTGTTTTTATAGAATTTGACCAGGGAACACATGTTGTTCTGGTCGGTGACCGCGACCGCCGGCATGTTCAGGGCCGTGAGCGCCTTGACCAGCGGCTTGATCCGCACCAGCCCGTCGACCAGGGAGTATTCAGTGTGCAGGCGTAGATGAACGAATGAAGCCGGCATAGTGATCCTGTCCAGTTACATAGAGACAACGAGGCCCGGATTGTACCGGGCCTCGAATAAAACATCAGCCTTGCGCCTAAACCTGGGTCAGCACTGCCCGTGCCTCGTAAGCCAGGCGCACCGGGGCGAACGAGCGCCGGTGAATCGGGGTCGGCCCCAGACGCGACAGCGCTTCCAGATGAACGGGCGTCGGGTAGCCTTTATGGCCGCCAATGCCGTATCCCGGATAGATCAGCTCGAAAGCGGCCATTTCGCGGTCGCGGCTGACCTTGGCCAGAATCGACGCGGCAGCAATCGCCGGGACCTTGCCATCGCCCTGCACCACCGCTTCGGACCGCATCGGCAACTGCGGGCAGCGGTTGCCGTCGATCATCGCCAGTTTCGGCTGAATGTGCAGGCCGGCCACCGCGCGCTGCATGGCCAGCATGGTGGCGTGGAGAATGTTCAGCTCATCGATTTCTTCGACTTCGGCGCGGGCGATGCACCAGCTCAAGGCCTTCTCGCAGATTTCGTCGTAGAGTTTTTCACGCTTGGCTTCGGTGAGTTTCTTCGAGTCATCGAGACCGAGAATCGGCCGATTCGGATCGAGAATCACCGCCGCCGTCACCACCGCACCGCACAACGGGCCGCGACCGACTTCATCGACGCCGGCCACCAGTTCTTCGATTTCGGCGACAAGGGTGAAATCCAGGCCCATCTGCATGCTTGTCTTGCTCATCGTGTTTGACCGATCAGGTTGAGGACGGCATCCGCCGCCTGATTGGAGGCATCCAGGCGCAACGTGCGATGGATCTCGTCGAAACCGCGAGTCTGTTCTTCGCCACCGTCGATCAACGGGGAAAGCGTCAACGCCAGCGCCTCGACTGTCGCATCATCCTGCAACAGCTCGGGCACCAGCAAGCGCTGAGCCAGCAGGTTCGGCAACGACACGTACGGGCTCTTGACCATGCGTTTGAGAATCCAGAACGTCAGCGGCGCCAAACGGTACGCCACCACCATCGGTCGTTTGTATAACAACGCTTCGAGGGTAGCGGTGCCGGAGGCGATCAACACCGCGTTGCATGCCGCCAAGGCCAGATGCGATTGACCATTGAGCAAGGTCACCGGCAAATCGCGGCCGGCGAGCAATTCTTCAAGCTGTGCGCGGCGCTCGGGATTGGCACACGGTATGACGAAGCGCAGCCCCGGACGCATGGCGCGCAAGCGTTCAGCCGTGTCGAGAAACAGCCCGCCGAGACGCGACACTTCGCCGCCGCGACTGCCCGGCATCAACGCGACCAGCGGGCCGTCGGGCAAACCCAGTTCAGCCCGCGCCGCGGCACGGTCGGCTTCAAGCGGAATGGTGTCGGCCAGGGTGTGGCCGACGAACCGCACCGGCACGCCCTTCTCTTCGTAGAATTTTGCTTCGAATGGCAGCAACGTCAACATCAGGTCGCAGCCTTCGCGGATCTTCAGCACGCGCTTCTGGCGCCAGGCCCACACCGACGGGCTGACGTAATGCACGGTCTTGATCCCGGCCTGACGCAGCTTGAGTTCGATATTGAGGTTGAAGTCCGGCGCGTCGATGCCGATGAACACGTCCGGCTTTTCGGCGATCAGCGTGGCGATCAGCTGCTTGCGGCGCTTTAACAGTTCGCGCAACCGGCCGAGAACTTCCACCAGGCCCATGACCGACAAGCGCTCCATGGGGAAGTAGGACTTCAGGCCTTCGGCTTGCATCAACGGACCACCGACGCCGATGAACTCGACGGCCGGGTGCTGCGCCTTGAGCGCACGCATCAGACCTGCACCGAGAATGTCACCGGAAGCTTCACCGGCCACCAGCGCAATACGCAGACTGGCCATGATCAGCGGGTGATGCCGCGAGTCGACGACAGGATGGAATCACGGAACACCGCGACTTCCGGGTACTGCGCAGCCGGTTCAGCGAGTTCGGCCAGTGCCTGCTCGACGGTCAGTCCCTGGCGATAAACAGTTTTGTAGGCGCGACGCAAGGTATGAATCGCGTCCTCGCTGAAACCACGCCGGCGCATGCCTTCGAAGTTCATGCTACGCGCTTCGGCAGGGTTGCCGAACACGGTAACGAACGCCGGAACATCCTTGCCGATCGCGGTGCCCATGCCGGAAAAGCTGTGGGCGCCAATATGGCAATACTGGTGCACCAGGGTAAATCCGGAAAGGATCGCCCAGTCATCCACGTGCACATGGCCGGCCAGCGCGGTGTTGTTGACCAGGATGCAATGGTTGCCGATGACGCTGTCGTGACCGATGTGCGCGTAGGCCATGATCAGGTTGTGATCGCCCAGCGTGGTTTCCGAGCGATCCTGCACGGTGCCACGGTGAATGGTCACGCCTTCACGGATGACGTTGTGGTCACCGATCACCAGGCGGGTTTCCTCGCCCTTGTATTTCAGATCGGGCGTGTCTTCGCCCACCGAGGAAAACTGGTAGATGCGATTGTGCTTGCCAATGCGGGTCGGGCCCTTGAGGACCACATGCGGCCCGATCACGGTACCCTCGCCGATTTCCACACCTGCGCCGATGATCGACCACGGGCCGACCTCGACGCCGTCAGCCAGGATGGCGGACGGATCGATGATTGCGCGAGGGTCAATCAAACTCATACTTTTTGTTCCGCGCAGATGATTTCTGCCGAGCACACCGGCTTGCCGTCAACCGACGCCTGGCATTCGAATTTCCAGATCTTGCGCTTGCAGCTGATGAAGGTCGCTTCGAGGATCAACTGGTCGCCCGGCTTGACTGGCTGGCGGAAGCGCAGCTTGTCGGAACCGACGAAGTAATACAGGGTGCCGTCGGCCGGTTTGACGTCGAGCATCTTGAAACCGAGGATCCCGGCAGCCTGCGCCATCGCTTCGATGATCAGCACGCCCGGCATGATCGGATGCGCAGGGAAGTGACCATTGAAGAACGGCTCATTGATGCTGACATTCTTGTAGGCGCGAATTCGCTTGCCTTCAGTGTCCAGTTCCACCACCCGGTCCACCAGCAGGAACGGGTAACGGTGAGGCAGGTATTCGCGAATCTCGTTGATGTCCATCATTTCAGGGGGAAGCCTATGTAAAGATTGGGAGCGCGACTGACGCGCACTCCTCTAGCAAATCAAGGACGCAGTCCAGAGGCTGTGCACACTTGATATGGAAATGGTATCAGCCATCAGATGAAGCATTGCCATCGGGGGTCACTTCCCCGACGCGCTTTTCCAACTGTTTGAGCCGTCGCGCGATGTCATCGAGCTGACGGATACGGGCCGCGCTTTTGCGCCATTCGGCCGCCGGTTGCATGGCTGTGCCGGAAGAATAGGCACCCGGCTCGGTAATCGAGTGGGTCACCATGGTCATCCCGGTCAGGAAAACGTTGTCGCAAATATCGATGTGGCCGACCAGACCGACACCGCCGGCGAGCATGCAGTGCTTGCCGATTTTGGTGCTGCCGGAGATGCCCACGCAGGCGGCCATGGCAGTGTGATCACCGACCTGGACGTTGTGTGCGATCTGAATCTGGTTATCGAGCTTCACACCATTGCCGATCACGGTATCGGCCAGGGCGCCGCGGTCGATGGCGGTGTTCACGCCAATCTCGACATCGTCGCCGATGGTTACGCCACCGATCTGTGCGATCTTCTGCCAGATGCCCTTCTCGTTGGCGAAGCCGAAGCCCTCACCACCGAGCACGGCGCCGGACTGAATCACCACACGCTTGCCGATGCGCACGTCGTGATACAGCGTCACGCGTGGAGCGAGCCAGCCGCCCTCGCCGATTTCGCTGCGGGCACCAATCACGCAATGCGCGCCCAAGGTCACTTGCGCGCCGATTCGCGCGCCAGCCTCGATCACCACAAACGGGCCGATGCTGGCGGTTGGATCAACCACTGCGTCCGCAGCGATCACCGCTGAAGGGTGGATACCCGCAGGCGCTTTTGGCTTGGGATCGAACAAATGCGAGAGACGCGCATAGGCCAGATAAGGATCCGGCACCACCAGCGCATTACCGGCAAAACCTTCAGCATCGGCTTCCTTGAGCAGCAACGCTGCCGCCTGCGAGCCCGTCAGGTATTTGCGATATTGAGGGTTTGCCAGGAAGCTCAACTGAGCTGGGCCAGCCTCTTGCAAAGTGGCTAGCCCAGTAATTTGCTTCTCGGGGTCGCCACGCAGGGTGGCGCCGAGGAACTCGGCCAACTGGCCGAGCTTGATAGTCACGGTCATGGGTTACTTCAGCTGATTCATGCGCTCGATAACCTGGCGCGTGATGTCGTACTGAGGTTTGACATCGATCACTGCGCCACGCTCGAACACCAGGTCAAAACCACCTTTCTTGATGACTTCTTCCACAGCGCTGTCCAGTTTCGGCTTCAGCTGCTTGAGCATTTCGCGGTCGGCAACGGCTTTGGCTTCGTTCAGCTCCTTGGACTGGAACTGGAAGTCACGGGCCTTTTGCTTGAATTCCAGCTCCAGACGCTCGCGCTCGCCTTGCTGCATCTTGTCGCCACCGGCCATCAGACGATCCTGAATACCTTTGGCGCTGCTTTCCAGCGTTTTCAGTTTGGTCAGTTGCGGACCGAACTTTTTCTCGGCATCCACGGCGTATTTCTTCGCCGCGTCGGATTCCAGCAGAGCCATTTGATAGTTCAGAACGGCAATTTTCATGTCGGCAAATGCCGGGCCTGCCACCAGTACGGAGGCCAGGAGAACCAATTGAGTCAACTTACGCACGATGCACTCCTACAAAATCCATTGTCGTTATCTTGGGTCAGACGCTTAGAACGTCTGGCCGAGGGAGAATTGGAACACTTGAGTTTCAGCGTCATCCGGTTTCTTGATCGGCATGGCCAACGCGAAGCTCAGAGGACCCAGTGCGGTGACCCAGGTCACACCCACACCCACGGAACTGGCCATGTTGCTCAGACTGATGTCGTTGCACTTGGTGTTGGACGACGAACCGTTAGCGTTCGTAGTGTCCTTGCACTGCGAGTCAAACACGTTACCGACATCCCAGAATACCGAAGTACGCAGGGAGCGCTGATCTTTCACGAACGGCAGCGGGAACAGGACTTCCACGCCACCCTGAATCAGGACGTTACCACCGAACGGCAGTGGATCCTGATCCGGGTCGGCGATGGTGCCCGGGTTGGTACCACGGCTCGGCGTACTGCGCGGGCCGAGGGTGCTGTCCTTGAAGCCGCGTACCGAGTTGAAACCACCAGCATAGTAGTTTTCATAGAACGGCAAGCCATCGGTCGAACCGTAACCGTCGCCGTAACCGAGTTCGGTATGCAGACGCAGGGTGTAGTTTTCAGTGATCGGCTGGAACAACTGACCGCGGTAGTCGAGCTTGAAGAACGACAGGTCACTGCCCGGGATGGTGCTTTCCAGGGTCAGGCTCTGGGAACGACCACGGGTCGGCAGTACGCCTTTGTTCAGGGTCGACTCGGACCAGCCGGCCGACGCCTTGAAGTTCAGGTAGCTGTCACCTTCCTTTTCAACGAAATCAAAGATCTCGTCAACGGTGTAGCGACCGGTGTTGATCTTGTCCTGCTGCGCGGACAGACCGAAGGTCAGACGCGAAGTCTCGCTGATCGGATAGCCAACGTTCACACCGGCACCCAGGCTGTCTACGGCGTAGCTCGAGATATCGGCATCGAGCTCATCGTAGTCGGTGGTGCGATAGAACGCGTTGTAGCCCAGGCTCACGCCATCGGCGGTCCAGTAGGGATCAACGTAGCCGAAGTTGTAGCGGCTCTGATATTCGCTACGGGTCAGACCGATGCTGACGCGGTTACCGGTACCGAGGAAGTTGTTCTGGGTGATCGAACCACCGAGGATCAGACCGGCACTCTGGGCGAAACCGACGCTGGCGGTAATCGAACCCGACGCCTGCTCTTCAACGGCGTAGTTCACATCAACCTGGTCGTCGACACCCGGAACAGCCGGGGTCTCGACGTTGACTTCCTTGAAGAAGCCCAGACGCTCAAGACGGGTCTTGGACTGGTCGATCAGGTAAGTCGAAGCCCAGCCACCTTCCATCTGACGCATTTCGCGACGCAGCACTTCGTCCTCGGACTTGGTGTTGCCGCGGAAGTTGATGCGGTTGACGTAGGCACGCTTGCCCGGATCGACCGCGAACAGGATGTCGACAGTGTGGTCGTCATCATGCGGCTGAGGCACGCCGTTGACGTTGGCGAAGGTGTAACCCTCGTTACCCAGACGGCGGGTGATCAGTTCGGAAGTGGTGGTCATCAGCTTGCGCGAGAACACCTGGCCCTTCTGCACCAGCAGCAGGGATTTGATCTGGTCTTCAGGGACTTTCAGGTCACCGCTGAGCTTGACGTCACGAACGGTGTACTTCTCGCCTTCGGTGACGTTGACGGTGATGTAGACGTGCTTCTTGTCCGGGGTGATCGACACCTGGGTCGAAGCGATGTCCATGTTGATATAGCCGCGATCCAGGTAGTAGGAGCGCAGACGCTCCAGGTCACCGGACAGTTTTTCACGGGCATATTTGTCATCGTTCTTGAAGAACGACAGCCAGTTGGTGGTTTTCAGTTCGAACAGGTCGGTCAGGTCTTCCTCGGGGAACACCGTATTGCCCACCACGTTGATGTGCTGAATCGCGGCAACCGTGCCTTCGTTGATCTTCACTTTCAGACCAACGCGGTTACGCGGTTGCGAAACCACTTCGGTATCGACGGTAGCCGAGTAACGACCCTGTGCGACGTACTGACGCTGCAGCTCGTTACGCACGCCTTCGAGGGTGGCGCGCTGGAAGATCTCGCCTTCGGCCAGACCGGATTGCTTGAGGCCTTTCATCAGGTCTTCGGTCGAGATCGCCTTGTTGCCTTCGATCTCGATACTGGCAACCGACGGACGTTCGACGACCGTGATCACCAGTACGTTGCCTTCGCGGCCCAGCTGGATATCTTGAAAGAAACCGGTTTTGAACAGCGCACGAGTGGATTCCACCAGGCGACGATCATCCGCCTGCTCGCCGACGTTCAACGGCAAGGCACCAAAGACACTACCCGCGGAGACCCGCTGGAGGCCATTGACGCGAATATCAGAGATAGTGAAGGACTCGGCGTGAACTTCGGCGATCATCAATACGGTGAGAACCGCAGTTAGCAGCAGACGTTTCATGAAGTCCTTTCTTATTCCAACTGGCAATAAACAAACTGCCGCAAAATGCGGCAGATTCGCAATTCAGCGAAGCGTTACAGTCGACCCAGATCGTTGACCAGAGCAAGCAACATCACCCCGACCACCAAACTGATACCGATCTGTATCCCCCAACCTTGCACCCGATCCGACAAGGGGCGACCACGCACCCACTCGATCAGATAAAACAACAAATGCCCCCCATCCAGTACAGGAATGGGCAGCAAATTCAGAACCCCCAGGCTAATACTCAGATAAGCAAGGAAATTCAGGAAATCAGCGACGCCCGACTGGGCAGAAGCGCCCGCCACTTTAGCAATGGTTATCGGTCCACTCAAGTTTTTTACCGAGAGCTCGCCGAACAGCATTTTCTTCAGTGAATCGAGGGTCAGAATGCTCATGGTCCAAGTGCGACGGGCGCCCTCGCCAATTGCCGCCAACGGGCCGTAACTGACCTCGCGAATCATCTCCGGTGGCCAGTCGATTGCCTTGACACCCGCGCCCAGATAACCGCTCGGCGCCTTGCTTTCACCGCGCGCGGCCAAGGTCACCGGGACGTCGATTTGAGCATTGTCACGCTCGATGCGCAGCATGATTCTGGTATCAGGACGCGTACGAACGGTATCGACTACTTGCTGCCAGTCGTTCAATGGCTGGCCATCCAGGGCCAGCAAGCGATCACCGGTCTTCAGGCCTGCAGCCTGCGCCGGGCCTTTCGGGTCGAGCTCAGCGAGTACCGGAGGCAACGCCGGGCGCCATGGCCGAATCCCCAGAGAACGAATCGGATCCGGCTCATCGGCACCCTTGAGCCAGTTATCCAGTGCCAATACACGTGGAGAATCCGCGGTAGAGCCTTGCTCGCGCACCAGCAATTGCAAAGAGCCGCTCTCGCCAAGACGTCGCACCAACTGCAGATTGACAGCGGCCCACCCGGAAGTCGGCTCGCCATCGATGGCGACGATTTCCTCGCCTGCATTCAAACCGGCCTTGGCGGCGATACTGCCCGACTCGACCGCACCGATGACCGGGCGCACCTGCTCGCTGCCGAGCATGGCCAGCACCCAGAAAAACACCAGCGCCAAAAGAAAATTGGCCACAGGGCCGGCGGCAACAATGGCGATACGCTGACGCACGGATTTACGGTTGAACGATTGATCGAGCTGATCGACCGGGACTTCGCCTTCACGCTCGTCGAGCATTTTGACGTAGCCGCCCAGCGGGATCGCGGCAACCACGAATTCGGTGCCCTGCTTGTCATGCCAGCGCAGCAGTGGCATGCCGAAGCCTACGGAAAAGCGCAAAACCTTGACGCCACAGCGCCGCGCGACCCAGAAGTGGCCGAATTCGTGGAAGGTGACCAGCACACCCAGAGCAATCAGGGTGCCGGCAATCATATAGAGCGCGCTCATCTACTTTCTCCGCAATCCTGTTCAGTGCCGCGTGCAGCCAATGTATTGCAAATTCTATCGATCGTGACGCTTTAGCCACTGCCGCGCCAGATCACGCGCCTTGGCATCGGCAGTAAACACCGCCTCGAGATCAGCCAGGGCCACCACCGGTTCGAGGCTCAAGACCTCCTCGATGATACTCGCGATTTCCAGGTACCGGACCCGTCCGTCGAGAAACGCCTGTACCGCCACTTCGTTGGCCGCATTGAGCATCGCCGGAGCGCTGTCGCCCGCCTCCGCAGCTTGCCGCGCCAGACGCAGGCAAGGGAAGCGCCCTTCATCCGGCGCTTCGAAGTCCAGCCGTGCAATGGCGAACAGATCCAGCGGCGCTACCCCGGAATCGATACGCTCCGGCCACGCCAGCGCGCTGGCGATCGGCGTACGCATGTCGGGATTACCCAACTGCGCCAGTACCGAGCCGTCGACGTAATCGACCAGCGAGTGGATCACGCTCTGCGGGTGGATCACCACCTCGACCTGCGCAGGCTTGGCGTCGAACAACCAGCAGGCTTCGATCAGCTCGAGGCCTTTATTCATCATGCTCGCCGAATCGACGGAAATCTTGCGCCCCATCGACCAGTTCGGATGCGCGCAGGCCTGATCTGGTGAAACATGCGCCAGTTCGCTCATCGGCGTCTGTCGGAACGGACCGCCTGAGGCTGTGAGTAAAATCCGCCGTACACCGACCGCACCCAACCCACGGGCAAAATCCTGAGGCATGCACTGGAAAATCGCGTTGTGCTCGCTGTCGATCGGCAGCAACACCGAACCGCTCTTGCGTACGGCCTGCATGAACAGGGCGCCGGACATCACCAGCGCCTCTTTATTGGCCAGCAGGATTTTCTTGCCCGCTTCGACGGCCGCTAGGGTCGGACGCAATCCCGCCGCACCGACGATCGCCGCCATCACCGCATCGACTTCCGGCGCGGAGGCGATCTGACACAAGCCCTCCTCGCCCACCAGCACCTGGGTCGACAAACCGGCGGCACGCAAATCGTCCTGCAAGCTGCGCGCGGCGGCTGCTTGCGGCACCACGGCAAATTGCGGCGCGTGACGCACGCACAAGGCCAACAGCTCACTCAGACGACTGAAACCGCTCAGCGCGAAAACCTGATATCGCTCAGGATGACGGGCAATGACGTCGAGCGTGCTCAGCCCGATCGAGCCTGTCGCTCCCAGAACGCTAATCTGCTGAGGGCGACTCACGGCGCGGCCATCCACAGCAGCACGGCAAATACCGGAATCGCTGCCGTGAGGCTGTCGATACGATCAAGCACACCACCATGACCAGGCAGCAGGTTGCTGCTGTCCTTGATGCCGGACTGGCGTTTGAACATGCTTTCGGTCAGATCGCCGACCACCGAGATGAATACAATCACGGCCGCGCCAATCAAGCCCTTGAGCAGTTCGGCGACGGTCCAGTCACGCACCAGCCCGACAATCGCGGTAATCACCAGGCTCAGCGCCAGACCGCCGTACACGCCTTCCCAGCTTTTGCCCGGGCTGACCTGCGGCGCCAGCTTGCGCTTGCCGAATTTGCGACCCGAGAAATAAGCGCCAATATCGGCCCCCCAGACCAGCACCATCACCGCCATGATCAGCCAGTTACCCAGCGGGTACTGCTTGATCAGCACCAGCCCTTGCCAGGCCGGCAACAACACCAGCAGGCCGATTACCAGTTTGGTCGCAGCGGTTGACCAATGCCCGCTCGAACGCGGATAAGTCAGCACCAGCCACGTGGCCACGACCCACCAGATCACCGATGCACCCAGCACCCAAGGGGCCAGGCCAGGCAAAACGTACATGACGAACAACATCAAGGCGACCACAGCGGCAAAGCCGACGCGGAACGATTGTGCGGTGAAGCCCGCCAGACGCGCCCATTCCCAGGCACCCAGGCTGACGACCAGCCCGATGAACAGGGCAAAACCGGCACCCTGAAGCAGGAAAAAACCGCACAAGGCGATCGGCAGCAGGATCAGCGCAGTGATGATTCGTTGTTTAAGCATTAAACCCGGGCTCCAGCTTCGACCTGTTCGCTCGTTTTACCGAAGCGACGCTGGCGCGATGCGAAATCAGCCAGCGCATTGCGCATGGCATCGTGTTTGAAGTCCGGCCAGAACAGGTCGGAGAAATACAACTCGGCGTAGGCCAGCTGCCACAGCAGGAAATTGCTGATGCGGTGTTCGCCGCCCGTGCGGATGCACAGGTCCGGCAAAGGCAGATCGCCGGTTGCCAGGCAGGCTTGCAGCAGGTCGGGAGTGATGTCCTCCGGGCGCAGGTGCCCGGCCTGAACTTCACGAGCCAGACGCTGCGCGGCCTGTGCGATATCCCACTGACCGCCGTAGTTGGCGGCGATCTGCAGGATGAAGCGATTGGCGCCCGCCGTCATCGCCTCAGCTTCGCGCATGGCTGCCTGAAGCTCAGGATGAAAACGCGAGCGATCGCCAATGATGCGCAGGCTGATGTTGTTGTCGTTGAGGCGCTTGGCTTCACGACGCAATGCCTTGAAGAACAGATCCATCAACGCACTGACTTCGTCAGCCGGACGCTGCCAGTTTTCACTGGAAAACGCGAACAGGGTGAGCACCTCGACCTTGGCCTCGGCGCACACCTCGATCACGGCACGCACCGCATCCACGCCCGCTTTATGCCCGGCGACACCCGGCATGAAGCGTTTTTTCGCCCAGCGATTGTTGCCATCCATGATGATCGCGACATGGCGCGGCACCGCGGACGGCGCAGACTGCTTGGTCTTGTCCATTTAAAGCTCGACCCTTATACGGCCATCAGGTCTTTTTCTTTCTCGTCCGTGGCCTTGGTGATCTGGGCCTCGGATTCCTTGGTCAGCTTATCGATATCAGCGATCGCACGACGCTCTTCGTCTTCACTGATTTCCTTGTCCTTGACCAGCTTCTTCAGATCACCCAACGCGTCGCGACGGATGTTGCGCACCGCAACACGCGCGTCTTCCGCTGCGCTACGGGCCTGCTTGGTGAAGCCTTTGCGCGTTTCCTCAGTGAGGGCCGGCATCGGGATCAGCAGCAATTCGCCAAGGTTGGTCGGGTTGAGGTTCAGGCCGGCGCTCTGGATCGCCTTGTCGACGGCCGCGAGCATGTTGCGCTCGAACGCCACGACCTGCAGGGTGCGCGAGTCTTTTACGGTGACATTGGCGACGCTGCTCAACGGGGTGTCAGTACCGTAATAAGGCACCATGACACTGCCCAGAATGCTCGGGTGAGCCTTGCCGGTGCGGATCTGGCCAAAAGCGTGGGCCAGAGACTCCAGCGATTTCTGCATACGCGCCTGGGCGTCTTTCTTGATTTCGTTGATCATTGTTGAACTTCCTCGATCAAAGTCCCTTCAGCGCCGCCATGAACGATGTTCAGCAGGGCGCCCGGTTTGTTCATGTTGAAGACGCGCAACGGCATCTTGTGATCGCGGCACAGGCAGATAGCGGTCAGGTCCATGACACCCAGCTTGCGATCCAGTACTTCATCATAAGTCAGATGATCGAACTTCTCGGCATGCGGGTCTTTGAATGGATCTGCGGTGTAAACACCATCAACCTTGGTCGCCTTGAGCACGACATCGGCGTCGATTTCGATTGCGCGCAGGCAGGCTGCCGAATCCGTGGTGAAGAACGGGTTGCCGGTACCGGCCGCGAAGATCACCACGTCCTTGGAGTTCAGGTGGCGCATGGCTTTGCGGCGATCGTAGTGATCGGTCACGCCGACCATGGAAATGGCCGACATGACGATGGCCGAGATATTGGCACGTTCCAGCGCATCGCGCATGGCCAGAGCGTTCATCACAGTGGCCAGCATGCCCATGTGGTCGCCTGTCACCCGATCCATGCCGGCTTTGCTCAAGGCTTCACCGCGGAACAGGTTGCCACCGCCGATCACCAGACCGACCTGTACGCCGATACCGACCAACTGGCCGACTTCCAGCGCCATCCGATCCAGCACTTTTGGATCGATCCCGAACTCTTCCGAGCCCATCAAGGCCTCGCCGCTAAGCTTGAGTAGAATGCGTTTATAGCGAGCCTGATAACCACTGCCCTGCTGAGCCATTGCGAATCTCTCCTGCGGCGTATTTAAAATTCTGTGCGAGCTGTTTACAGCTGCCGTTCACTCTAGCTTGGCGCTGCTTCAGCGCCATCGGAACATGGCTTTGTAAGTCAGTTCCAAGCGGAAACCAATAAAAAACTGGTACCCGATCTGAAAAGAGGCTGCGCGCGTGAGCGGGCAGCCTCTTTCGGGCGACAGTTGAAAAACCGTCTTATTGCTTGGCGGCAGCCAGCTGGGCAGCAACTTCTTCAGCGAAGTTGTCGACCGGCTTCTCGATGCCTTCGCCTACTTTGAAGTAAGTGAAGGAAACGATTTCAGCACCGGCTTTCTTGGCCAGTTCGCCAACCTTGACTTCAGGATTCTTGACGAATGCCTGCTCGACCAGGCTTGCTTCTGCCAGGAACTTGCTGATACGGCCTTTGACCATGTTCTCAACAATGTTTTCTGGCTTGCCTTTGATCTTCTCTTCGTTCAACTGCAGGAACACAGCTTTCTCTCGCTCGATCGCTTCGTCGGAGACTTGCGAAGGCAGCAGGAATTCCGGGTTGCTTGCTGCAACGTGCATTGCGATGTCTTTGGCCAGCTCGACGTCACCGCCTTTCAGGACAACAGCAACACCGATCTTGTTACCGTGCAGGTAAGTGCCGACAACGTCACCTTCTACACGTACCAGACGACGGATGTTGACGTTCTCGCCGACTTTGGCAACCAGAGCCTCACGAGCCGATTCCTGAGCGGCGATCAGCGGAGCTGCGTCGGTCAGTTTTTCGTCGAAAGCTTTTTCTACGCTGGCAGCAACGAAGTTTTTGAAATCGTCTTGCAGGGCCAGGAAGTCGGTCTGCGAGTTGACTTCCAGCAGCACGGCTGCCTTGTCATTCGATTTGATGGCGATTGCGCCTTCAGCGGCAACGTTGCCGGCTTTTTTCGCAGCCTTGATGGCGCCCGAAGCACGCATGTCATCAATGGCTTTTTCGATGTCGCCGTCAGCCTTTTCCAGGGCTTTCTTGCAGTCCATCATGCCTTCGCCGGTACGCTCGCGCAGTTCTTTGACCAACGCTGCAGTAATTGCTGCCATTTTCAAATTCCTCTTGGATAGGTTTTCAACCATTCCACCCGACCGAACGGGCGTTCAATTCTTCCCGAACCACCCTTGTTAGCTGCCGCACATTACAAACAGTGCCGTGGGCGCCGACAAATGGTTTTCGAGGTGGCAAAAAGGGGGCCAAGCCCCCTTTTTGCTTACTGAGTCAACGCCAGGGCGTCAATTACTCAGCTGCAGCCTGAGTTTCTTCAGCTGCGAATTCTACAGTACCGCCAGCAACGTTGTTGCGACCGCGGATTACTGCGTCAGCCATCGAACCCATGTACAGCTGGATAGCGCGGATTGCGTCATCGTTGCCTGGGATGATGTAGTCAACGCCTTCCGGGCTGCTGTTGGTATCGACAACGCCGATGACCGGGATGCCCAGCTTGTTGGCTTCGGTGATCGCGATGCGCTCGTGGTCAACGTCGATCACGAACAGTGCGTCTGGCAGACCGCCCATGTCCTTGATGCCGCCCAGCGAACGATCCAGCTTTTCCAGGTCACGGGAGCGCATCAGCGCTTCTTTCTTGGTCAGCTTGGCGAAAGTACCGTCTTCGGCTTGAACTTCAAGGTCACGCAGACGCTTGATGGAAGCACGGATGGTCTTGAAGTTGGTCAGCATGCCGCCCAACCAGCGGTGATCGACGTACGGCGAACCGCAACGTGCTGCTTCTTCAGCAACGATCTTGCCAGCGGAACGCTTGGTGCCGACGAACAGAATCTTGTTTTTGCCCTGGGCCAGACGCTCTACGAAAGTCAGAGCTTCGTTGAACATTGGCAGGGTTTTTTCAAGGTTGATGATGTGAATCTTGTTGCGCGCGCCGAAAATGTACTTGCCCATTTTCGGGTTCCAGTAACGGGTCTGGTGACCGAAGTGCACACCGGCCTTCAGCATATCGCGCATATTGACTTGGGACATGATAGTTCCTTGATAAGTCGGGTTTGGCCTCCACGTATCCCAATGACCAACCAATGGCATCAAGCCAAGGGCACCCAGGTCATCGTGTCGACACGTGTGTGGATTTAAGCCTTTCGGGGCATCCCCGGAAAGCGGCGCATTTTATACCACAGGGTGCGCAGAAACGGAACCCGAAATCTGTATTCGCACCAGGGACATGCACGCAACCCCTTGGAATCGGTCCAAGGCGCACCATTCTATAGAGAGAAGCGATGCATGCCGGCGCTGAATTGCGCCGTGCGTCTGTTAGAATCGCGTTTTTCAGGTGGCTCCTTCCACACCGCCACCCTGTTCGTATCCGCAAGCGCCGCCGAGCGCAGAGAGAGCCTGTATGACCGTCAACCTCAAAACCCCCGAGGACATCGCTGGCATGCGTGTCGCCGGCAAACTGGCCGCCGATGTGCTGGAAATGATTGCCGAACATGTCAAACCGGGCGTGACCACCGATCAGTTGAACCAGATCTGCCACGACTACATCGTCAACGTGCAGCAAGCGATTCCCGCCCCGCTCAATTACAAGGGCTACCCGAAGTCGATCTGCACCTCGATCAATCATGTGGTGTGCCACGGCATCCCGAATGACAAACCGCTGAAAAACGGCGACACCCTGAACATCGACGTCACCGTGATCAAGGACGGCTATCACGGCGACACCAGCCGTATGTTTCATGTCGGCGAAGTGCCGGTGTGGGCCGAGCGCCTGTCGCAGATCACCCAGGAATGCATGTACAAGGCGATCGAGATCGTCAAACCCGGCTGCCGCCTCGGCGACATTGGCGAAGTGATCCAGAAACATGCCGAGAAGAATGGCTTCTCGGTGGTCCGCGAATTCTGCGGCCACGGCATCGGCAAGGTGTTCCACGAAGAGCCGCAGATCCTGCACTACGGCCGCGCCGGCACCGGCATGGAACTGAAGGCCGGGATGACCTTCACCATCGAGCCGATGATCAACCAGGGCAAGGCCGACACCAAAGTCCTGGGCGACGGCTGGACCGCGATCACCAAAGACCGCAAGCTTTCGGCGCAGTGGGAACACACGCTGTTGGTGACCGACACCGGCTATGAGATCTTCACCTTGCGCAGCGATGACACCATCCCGCGCGTCTCGGCCTGATCAAATAAACGCGCCCAGCCTCATATAAAGGAAAGCCAATCGATGCCGCAGGTGGATCCCGAACTCTTCGACCGCGGCCAGTTCCAGGCTGAACTGGCCCTCAAAGCGAGTCCTATCGCGGCGTTCAAGAAGGCGATCCGCCAGGCCCGCGAGGTCCTCGACACGCGTTTTCGCAACGGCCGCGACATTCGCCGTCTGATCGAAGACCGTGCCTGGTTCGTCGATAACATCCTGCAAAAGGCCTGGGAGCAGTTCGACTGGAGCGAAGACGCCGACATCGCGCTCGTCGCGGTCGGCGGCTACGGACGTGGCGAACTGCATCCGTACTCCGACATCGATTTGCTGATCCTGCTCGACAGCGCCGACCACGAAATTTTCCGCGACTCCATCGAGCGCTTTCTTACATTGCTATGGGACATAGGTCTGGAAGTCGGGCAGAGCGTGCGTTCGGTTGACGAATGCGCCGAAGAGGCCCGCGCCGATCTAACCGTGGTCACCAATCTGATGGAGAGCCGCACGATCTGTGGCCCCGAGCGCCTGCGCCAGCGCATGCTCGACGTCACCAGCACCGCCCACATGTGGCCGGCCAAGGAGTTCTTCCTGGCCAAGCGTACCGAACAAAAGGCTCGCCACCACAAGTACAACGACACCGAATACAACCTTGAACCCAACGTCAAAGGCTCGCCCGGCGGTCTGCGCGACATCCAGACGATTCTCTGGGTGGCCCGGCGTCAGTACGGCACCCTGAACCTGCGCGCCCTCGCCGGCGAAGGTTTCCTGGTCGAGAGCGAAAACGCCCTGCTCGCCTCCTCCCAGGAATTTCTCTGGAAAGTGCGTTACGCCCTGCACATGCTCGCCGGCCGTTCCGAGGACCGCTTGCTGTTCGATCACCAGCGAACCATCGCCGGCCTGCTCGGATTTGAAGGCGACGACGCCAAGCAGGCGGTCGAGAACTTCATGCAGCAGTACTTCCGCACGGTCATGAGCATTGCTCAGCTCAGCGATTTGATCATCCAGCACTTCGAAGAAGTCATCCTCGCCCCGGAAGACGAAGCGCCGCCGCAGCCGATCAACTCGCGCTTTCAGCTGCACGACGGCTATATCGAGGCGCGCAACGACAACGTGTTCCGCCGCACGCCGTTCGCCATGCTGGAAATTTTCGTGCTGATGGCCCAGCAGCCGGAAATCAAGGGCGTGCGCGCTGACACCATTCGTCTGCTGCGCGAAAACCGCCACCTGATCGACGACAACTTCCGCAACGATATTCGCAACACCAGCCTGTTCATCGAGCTGTTCAAGTGCAAGATCGGCATCCACCGCAACCTGCGCCGGATGAACCGTTACGGCATTCTTGGCCGTTATCTGCCGGAGTTCGGTTTTATCGTCGGGCAGATGCAGCACGACCTGTTCCACATCTATACGGTCGATGCGCACACGCTGAACCTGATCAAGCACCTGCGTAAACTGCAGTACACCCAGGTGTCGGAGAAATTCCCGCTGGCCGCCAAGCTGATGGCCAAGCTGCCCAAGCCCGAGCTGATCTACATGGCGGGCCTGTACCACGACATCGGTAAAGGTCGGCATGGCGACCACTCGGAAATCGGCGCGGTCGATGCCGAGGCGTTCTGCCAGCGCCACCAGTTGCCGGTGTGGGACAGCCGCCTGATCGTCTGGCTGGTGCAGAACCATCTGGTGATGTCGACGACCGCCCAGCGCAAGGATTTGTCCGATCCGCAGGTGATTCACGACTTTGCCTTGGCGGTGGGCGATGAAACCCGTCTCGACTATCTCTACGTGCTGACCGTGGCGGATATCAACGCGACCAATCCGACGCTGTGGAATTCATGGCGCGCCAGCCTGCTGCGCCAGCTCTACACCGAGACCAAACGCGCCCTGCGCCGTGGTCTGGAAAATCCGGTGGATCGCGAAGAACAGATCCGCCAGACGCAAAGCGCCGCGCTGGATATCCTGGTCCGCGGCGGCACCGACCCGGACGATGTCGAGCAGTTGTGGGCGCAATTGGGCGATGACTATTTCCTGCGCCACACCGCGGGCGACGTGGCCTGGCACAGCGATGCGATCCTGCAGCAGCCGGTCGATGGCGGGCCGCTGGTGCTGATCAAGGAGACCACCCAGCGCGAGTTCGAGGGCGGCACGCAGATCTTCATTTATGCTCCCGATCAGCATGACTTTTTCGCGGTGACCGTGGCGGCCATGGACCAGTTGAACCTGAACATTCACGACGCCCGCGTCATCACCTCCAGCAGCCAGTTCACCCTCGACACCTACATCGTGCTCGACAACGAAGGTGAGTCGATCGGCGACAACCCGACGCGGGTCAAGCAGATCCGCGAAGGCCTGACCGAAGCCCTGCGTGACCCGGACGACTACCCGACGATCATCCAGCGCCGCGTGCCGCGCCAGCTCAAGCATTTCGCTTTTGCGCCGCAGGTGACGATTCACAACGATGCGCAGCGCCCGGTGACCGTACTCGAACTGACGGCGCCTGATCGCCCGGGACTGCTGGCGCGGATCGGCGGGATTTTCCTCGAGTTCGACCTGTCGCTGCAGAACGCCAAGATTGCGACTCTGGGCGAGCGCGTGGAAGACGTGTTCTTCATCACCGACGCGCACAATCAACCGCTGTCCGATCCCTTGCTGTGCAGCCGCCTGCAGGATGCGATCGTCGAGCAGTTGAGCGTCAACCAGGAACCGGATATCAAGCTGTCCCGAATCAGTATCTGAACCCATCCATTACCCCGGTGGGAAGGAACACTCCGACTTCAGCCTGTTAACCGAAACCCTTGTAGGAGTGAGCCTGCTCGCGATGGCGATGCACCGGCTTGCATAAATATTGAATGTGCGGCCCTCATCGCGAGCAGGCTCACTCCTACAGGTTTGGTGAACGGCTCAGTTCTGGAGTCTTGCCCCACATTGACCGAGGCCCCCATGAACAACGCTCTGAACCAGCTCCAGCCGTACCCGTTTGAAAAACTGCGCGCCCTGCTCGGCACCGTGACGCCGAACCCGGACAAGCGCCCGATCGCCCTGTCGATCGGCGAGCCGAAACACCGTTCGCCGAGTTTTGTCGCCGAAGCACTGGCCAACAGTCTCGACCAAATGGCGGTGTACCCGACCACCCTCGGTATCCCGGCCCTGCGTGAAGCCATCGCCGGTTGGTGCGAGCGGCGTTTCGGCGTGCCGAACCGCTGGATCGATCCGGCGCGCAATGTGTTGCCGGTCAACGGCACCCGTGAAGCGCTGTTCGCGTTCACCCAGACCGTGGTCAACCGTGGTGACGATGCGCTGATGGTCAGCCCTAACCCGTTCTATCAGATCTACGAAGGCGCGGCGTTTCTTGCCGGGGCCAAGCCGCATTACCTGCCATGCCTCGACGAGAATGGCTTCAACCCGGACTTCGATGCGGTTTCCCCGGACATCTGGAAGCGCTGCCAGATCCTCTTTCTGTGTTCGCCGGGCAACCCGACCGGCGCGTTGATCCCGGTTGAAACCCTGAAAAAGCTGATTGCGCTGGCCGACCAGTACGACTTCGTGATCGCCGCCGACGAGTGCTACAGCGAACTGTATTTCGACGAACAAACCCCGCCGCCGGGTTTGCTCACGGCCTGCGTTGAACTGGGCCGCCAGGACTTCAAGCGTTGCGTGGTGTTCCACAGCCTGTCCAAGCGCTCCAACCTGCCGGGCCTGCGTTCCGGTTTTGTTGCCGGTGACGCCGACATCCTCAAAGGCTTCCTGCTGTATCGCACCTACCACGGCTGCGCGATGCCGGTGCAAACGCAACTGGCCAGCGTGGCCGCGTGGAACGATGAAGTTCACGTACGCGCCAACCGCGCGCTGTACCGCGAGAAGTTCGATGCTGTGCTGGCAATCCTCAGCCCGGTGATGGATGTACAACGCCCGGACGGCAGCTTTTACCTGTGGCCGAACGTGCAAGGTGACGACGCAGCGTTCTGCCGTGATCTGTTCGAGCAGGAGCACGTGACCGTGGTACCAGGTTCCTACTTGTCCCGCGATGTCGACGGCGTCAACCCGGGCGCGGGTCGGGTGCGCATGGCGCTGGTTGCGCCGCTGGCCGAATGTGTTGAAGCGGCGGAGCGTATTCGCGCGTTCGTCACCCGCCAGCAATAACCGGCCAATGCCCGCACCGGAGCTTCTGGTGCGGGCAATGCGCCTGTTATTTCACCTGCCCCAGATTGGCCTCGCTCAAGTCCAGTTCGCCAAGCACTTCTCTAAGGACGTCATCACCGATCTGGTGATGACGACTGAGGCTGTACAACTCCAGACGCTGCGCCCGCAGCGCTTTCAACCGTAAGCGCCGCTCGAGCAGATCCATCTGGAAGGCCAATGCCTGCGCCTCCGCCGAATCATTGAACACGTCGAGCTGATGGCGATATTCGGACATGATCCGCGCCTTCAGTTCGGTCGCCAGTGCCGCTTGAGCGGCGTCCTGGGGAACGGCCTCCTCGGTCTCGAGTGCATGAATCGCCGCCTCGGCGGTTTTGCGCCAGGCGTCGCGCACCTCCTGACGGCGTTTGTCGTCGGGGCTCTTTTCGATACCGCGCAGCAGCAGCGGCAAAGCGATGCACGCCGAGACCAGCGACAGCAGAATGACTCCAGCAGCGATAAAGATCAGCAGATCACGCTCGGGAAACGCCTGCGCGCCGATCAGCATCGGCACCGACATCACCCCCGCCAGCGTCACCGCCCCGCGCACGCCGCCAACCGTCAGCAACCAGCAGGAGCGCGCGGTCGGTACTTGAGTCAGCTCGCCTTTGCCGCGCAAACGACGCAGCAATACCGACAAGCGCCAGATGCTCTGCACCCAGACAAAGCGCAGCAATACCAACGCGAGGAAAATCGCCACCACGTCGAGGCAACGATAAAAAAGCGTTGGCCACAAGGTCGGCTCGTGGCTGACCACGGCTTTGATGATGTCCGGCAATTGCAGGCCGAGCAGCAGGAAGATCAAACCGTTGAAGGCAAATTCGAGCAGCGACCAGACGCTGCGATTGAGCAGCCGCGTGCTGGTCTGTCGTGGCAGCAGATCGAGCCAGCTCTGCATCATCCCCGCCGCCACCGCCGAAAGAATACCCGACACGCCGAGACGTTCGGCCAGCACATACGCGGCGAACGGCAGCAGCAACATGAACACTACGTGCGTGGCCGGGTCGTCCCATCCGCGAGCGATCATCCAGGCGCGCAGGCGCCCGACCAGCCAGCTCAAGGCCACGCCGACGGCCAATCCGCCGAGGGCGACCACGACGAAACTCAAACCAGCGTTGGTCAGTGAGAACACCCCGGTGATGGCAGCCGCAAGGGCGAACTTGAACGTCACCAGGCCCGAGGCATCGTTCATCAATGCCTCGCCCTGCAATATATGCATCAGCGGAGTCGGCAAGCGATTTTGCGCAATGGCCGAGACGGCCACGGCATCGGTTGGCGATAGCACGGCGGCCAGGGCAAACGCCACCGGCAGCGGAATCGTCGGCAATAGCCAATGAATGAAATACCCGGCGCCGACCACGGTAAACAGCACCAGCCCCACCGCCAGTGTCAGGATCGGCCCGCGCAATTGCCAGAATGCGCGTTTAGGCATGCGCCAGCCATCGGAAAACAGCAACGGTGGCAGGAACAGAAACAGGAACAACTCGGGGTCGAGCGCCACATGCAGGCCAAGAGTCGGCCAGGCAAGCAAGGCGCCGGCGGCGATTTGCACCAGGGGCAGTGGCAGCGGAACGACCCGGCCGATCAGACGGGAGACGCCGACCAGCATGAGCAGGATCAGGACGGTGTAAGCAGTTTGCATAAAGCGTAGATTCCGGACCATCGACAGCGTTCAATTGCCATATTAACCGCACAGGATGGGTCTTACCGTTGCACCTATGTCGCACGGTTGGACCAAATCAACCTGTGGGAGCGAGCCTGCTCGCGAATGCGGTATACCCGCCAACATTGATACCTGCTGACATGGCCCCTTCGCGAGCAGGCTCGCTCCCACAGGTTTTATAGCGTTACGACAACCGTGGCCGACTAAACCGTTTGGTCATGGCATAATCCGACACCATTTTTTTCCAGCACCTGCAAAGGGGGCGATTCCTTGGCCGTTTCAAGCAAAACATTGCACCTTTTCGGCATCAAAGCCTGCGACACCATGAAAAAGGCGCGCACCTGGCTCGATGAACACGCTGTCAGCTACGATTTTCATGATTACAAGACCGCCGGTATCGACCGTGAGCACCTGACCCAATGGTGTGACGAACACGGCTGGCAGACTGTGCTGAACCGCGCAGGCACGACCTTTCGCAAACTCGACGACGAACGCAAAGCCGATCTCGACCAGTCGAAAGCCATCGAGCTGATGCTCGCGCAACCCTCGATGATCAAGCGCCCGGTGCTCGATCTCGGTGACCGAACCCTGATTGGCTTCAAGCCAGATATCTACGCGGCCGCTCTGAAGTAAGCAGCCCGTCACTCTTTGTAGAGGTATTCCCATGTCCAATTCCCTGTTCAGCATTGCCTTCGGTATCGGCACCCAGAACCGTCAAGGCGCGTGGCTGGAAGTGTTTTACGCACAGCCCCTGCTCAACCCTTCGGCCGAACTGGTCGCTGCCGTTGCACCGATCCTCGGTTACACCGAAGGCAACCAGGCCATCACCTTCACCACCGCCCAGGCTGCGCAACTGGCCGAAGCGGTAAAAGGCATCGACGCCGTGCAAGGCAAGCTGCTGACCCGTCTGGCCGAGAGCCACAAGCCGCTGGTCGCCACGCTGCTGGCTGAAGACGCACAGCTGACTTCGACGCCTGAGGCCTACCTCAAGCTGCACCTGTTGTCGCACCGTCTGGTCAAGCCACACGGCGTCAGCCTGGCCGGCATCTTCCCGCTGCTGCCGAACGTCGCGTGGACCAGCCAGGGCGCCATCGACCTGAGCGAACTGGCGGAAATGCAACTGGAAGCGCGTCTGCGCGGCGAGCTGCTGGAAGTGTTCTCGGTGGACAAGTTCCCGAAAATGACCGACTACGTGGTTCCGGCCGGCGTGCGTATCGCTGACGCCGCGCGTCTGCGTCTGGGCGCCTACGTCGGCGAAGGCACCACCGTCATGCACGAAGGCTTCATCAACTTCAACGCCGGCACCGAAGGCCCGGGCATGATCGAAGGCCGCGTCTCGGCTGGCGTGTTCGTCGGCAAGGGCTCGGACCTGGGCGGCGGTTGCTCGACCATGGGCACCCTGTCGGGCGGCGGCAACATCGTGATCAAGGTCGGCGAAGGCTGCCTGATCGGCGCCAACGCTGGTATCGGCTTCCCGTTGGGCGACCGCAACACCGTTGAGTCGGGTCTTTATGTGACCGCCGGCACCAAGGTCGCGCTGCTCGATGAGCACAACAATCTGGTCAAGGTTGTCAAAGCGCGTGAACTGGCCGGTCAGTCGGATCTGCTGTTCCGTCGCAATTCGGAAACCGGTGCCGTGGAGTGCAAGACCCACAAATCGGCGATCGAACTGAACGAAGCGCTGCACGCTCACAACTAAGCACGCGGTCGACTCATTGTAGGAGTGAGCCTGCTCGCGATGGCGCTGGATCAGTAGCTGCAAGGTTGACTGACACACCGCCATCGCGAGCAGGCTCACTCCTACAGGGGCAGCGTACACCCCGCCCAATTTCACAGGGCTGAACACATGATGATTCCCTCCCCCTGGCGCGCCGATTTTCCGGCCATCGCCGCCCTGCAACGGCAAGACCAGACCTATCTGGACAACGCCGCCACCACGCAAAAACCCCAAGCCCTGCTCGATGCGCTGACGCATTACTACGCCAACGGTGCGGCCAATGTGCACCGCGCGCAGCACCTGCCCGGCGCGCATGCCACGCAAGCGTTCGAAGACAGTCGCCATAAGGTTGCGCAGTGGCTGAACGCCGGTGACAGCGGGCAGATCATCTTTACCCACGGCGCCACCAGCGCGCTGAACCTTCTGGCTTATGGGCTTGAAGAGCACTTCCAGCCGGGCGATGAAATTGTCATCAGCGCCTTGGAGCATCACGCCAATTTGTTGCCATGGCAGCAACTGGCCCTGCGGCGTCAGTTGAAACTGGTGATCCTGCCGCTGGACGCTGACGGCTTGATCGACCTTGGCGCTGCGGTGCACCTGATCGGCCCGCGCACGCGTTTGCTGGCGGTGAGTCAGTTGTCCAACGTACTCGGCGCCTGGCAGCCACTGACCGCTTTGCTGGGCATGGCCAAAGCGCAAAACGCGCTGACCGTGGTCGATGGCGCGCAAGGTGTGGTTCACGGTCGGCACGACGTGCAAACGCTGGGTTGCGACTTTTATGTGTTTTCCAGCCACAAGCTGTATGGCCCCGATGGCCTCGGCGTGCTGTTCGGGCGCAATGCTGCGCTTGCGCAGCTCAAGCCGTGGCAGTTTGGCGGCGAGATGGTGCTGGAGGCCAACTATCACGACTCGCGCTTTCGCCCGGCGCCGCTGGGTTTCGAGGCGGGCACCCCGCCGATTGCCAGCGTGATCGGCCTCGGCGCCACCCTTGATTACCTCGCCGGCCTGGATCAAGACGCGGTGTCCGCCCATGAGGCAGCGCTGCATGACTACTTGCTGCGCGGTCTCGCCGCGCGCAACGGCATCCGCCTGCTCGGCAAGCCGCAACTGGCACTGGCCAGTTTCGTCGTCGAGGGTGTGCATAACGCTGATCTGGCGCATCTGCTCACCGAACAGGGCATCGCCGTGCGCGCCGGGCATCACTGCGCGATGCCGCTGATGAAAAGCTTCGAACTGGCCGGGGCAATTCGTGTGTCGCTGGCGCTGTACAACGATTCGGAAGATCTGGAGCGCTTTTTTGAGGCGCTGGATCAGGCGCTGGAGATGTTGCGATGAGCCTGCCGGTTGAAGCAGCCGAAGCGCTGCAGACGTTTCAGAACGCGGCGGGCTGGGAGCAGCGGGCGCGGTTGCTGATGCAGTTCGGTGATCGCTTGGCGCAGATGGATGACACGCAGAAATGCGAGGCCAACCGCGTGCATGGCTGTGAAAGTCAGGTGTGGCTGGTGGGTGAGCTGCGCGACGGGCATTGGCAATTCAGGGCGAGCAGCGATGCACGGATGATTCGTGGGCTGGTCGCATTGTTGCTGTTGCGGGTGAACGGCTTGTCGGCGGCTAAATTGCAGCAGGTGGATCTGCCAGAGTGGTTCAATCAACTCGGCCTTTCGCGCCAGCTATCGCCTTCGCGCAGCAATGGCCTCAATGCCGTGCTCAAGCGGATGAATGAGTTGGCAGGCTAATCGCCATCGCTGGCAAGCCAGCTCCCACAGGGTTCGGTGGTGTTCATAGATGCAGTGAACTTACCCAATACCTGTGGGAGCTGGCTTGCCAGCGATGAGGCCAGCAGCCCCAACATCAAGCTGAGGTTTCGATCGTTCCCACGCTCTGCGTGGGAATGCAGCCAGGGACGCTCTGCGTCCCATCCAGAGCCGAACGCGGAGCGTCCGTTGAGGCATGTCCCACGCAGAGCGTGGGAACGGTCACTGCGGCTTGATACGGTCCGAAGGCCGCCGCACTCCGGCAACAATCTTGTCCACAGCCTTCGTCGCCGCGACCATGCCGAACGTTGCCGTGACCATCATCACCGCGCCAAACCCGCCGGCGCAGTCGAGCTTCACGCCGTCGCCGACAAAACTCTTCTGCAAACAGATGCTGCCGTCCGGCTTCGGATAACGCAGCTGTTCGGTGGAAAACACGCACGGCACGCTGTAATGCCGGGTCACGGTGCGCGAGAAGCCGTAATCGCGGCGCAATGTCGAGCGCACTTTCGAAGCCAGCGGGTCGTTGAAGGTGCGGTTCAGATCGCAGACCTGAATCAGCGTCGGGTCAATCTGCCCACCGGCGCCGCCGGTGGTGATGATCTGGATCTTGCGCCGCTTGCACCAGGCGATCAGCGCTGCCTTGGCGTTGACGGCGTCGATGCAGTCGATCACGCAGTCGATGTTCGGCGTGATGTATTCGGCCATGGTGTCACGGGTGACGAAATCCGCGACCGCATGCACGGTGCAGTCCGGGTTGATCCCTCGCAGACGCTCGGCCATCACCTCGACCTTGGGCTTGCCGACGGTGCTGTCCAGCGCATGCAACTGCCGGTTGGCGTTGCTGACGCAGACGTCGTCGAGGTCGAACAGCGAAATCTCGCCGACACCACAACGGGCCATGGCTTCCGCCGCCCAGGAACCGACACCGCCGACACCGACGATCGCCACATGGGCGGCGCGCAAGCGTTCCAGGCCTTCGATGCCATACAAACGGGCGATGCCTGCAAACCGCGGATCTTCTGTACTCATGACCATTACCCCAAAAACCGGCGCGCATTATAGGGCTACGCAGCGACAAGTTTTAAGCTGCAAGCGACAAGTGTAAGAACTTAAGTCAGAGACGACTGCCCAATGTCAGGCATTTTCCCGTCAGTTGTACGACTGGTTAACCGCCGGTGTAGGATGCGCGCCCCTCGGGCGTCTAGCCGACCGATCCTTCGTTCCACAGCCTTTGGAACCCGAAATAGCTATGTCATCGCGTAAATTTGGACTCAACCTGGTGGTCGTGCTGGCCATCGCTGCGCTTTTCAGCGGTTTCTGGGCGTTGATCAACCGCCCGGTGTCAGCGCCGAACTGGCCGGAGCAGATCTCTGGTTTCTCTTATTCGCCATTCCAGCAGGGACAATTCCCACAGAAAGATCAGTATCCGACTGACGACGAAATGCGCCGCGATCTGGAGATCATGAGCAAGCTGACGGACAACATCCGCATCTACTCGGTCGACGGCTCGCTGGGCGACATTCCGAAACTGGCTGAAGAGTTCGGCTTGCGCGTCACCCTCGGTATCTGGATCAGCCCCGACCAGGAACGCAACGAACGGGAAATCGCCAGAGCCATCGAACTGGCCAACACCTCGCGCAGCGTAGTGCGCGTGGTGGTCGGCAACGAGGCGCTGTTCCGTGAAGAAATCACCCCCGAAGCGCTGATCGTTCTGCTGGATCGCGTACGTGCTGCGGTCAAAGTACCGGTGACGACGTCCGAGCAATGGCACATCTGGGAGAAATACCCGCAACTGGCCAAGCACGTCGACCTGATTGCCGCCCACGTTCTGCCGTACTGGGAATTCATTCCGGTCGACAAGGCCGGGCAGTTCGTCTTCGACCGCGCGCGTGATCTGAAGAAGCTGTTCCCGAAAAAGCCGCTGCTGCTTTCCGAAGTCGGCTGGCCGAGCAATGGCCGCATGCGCGGTGGTGCTGATGCGTCGCCGGCCGACCAGGCCATTTATCTGCGTACTCTGGTCAACAAGCTTAACCGTCAGGGCTTCAACTATTTCGTGATCGAAGCATTCGATCAGCCGTGGAAGGCCAGTGACGAAGGCTCGGTCGGCGCTTACTGGGGCGTGTTCAACGCTGCGCGCCAGCAGAAATTCAATTTCGAAGGCCCGGTGGTGGCGATTCCGCAGTGGCGCGTACTGGCCATCGGCTCGGTGGTGCTGGCGCTGTTGTCGCTCACCCTGCTGATGATCGACGGCTCGGCCCTGCGCCAGCGCGGCCGCACGTTCCTGACCTTTATCGCGTTCCTCTGCGGTTCGGTGCTGGTGTACATCGGCTACGACTACAGCCAGCAATACAGCACGTGGTTCAGCCTGACGGTCGGGTTTCTTCTGGCCCTCGGTGCGCTCGGCGTGTTCATCGTGCTGCTGACCGAGGCCCATGAACTGGCCGAAGCGGTGTGGATTCACAAGCGTCGCCGTGAATTCCTGCCGGTGGTTGGCGACTCCAGCTATCGCCCGAAAGTCTCGATCCATGTGCCGTGCTACAACGAGCCGCCGGAGATGGTCAAACAGACCCTCGACGCCCTCGCCGCCCTCGATTATCCAGACTACGAAGTGCTGATCATCGACAACAACACCAAGGACCCGGCGGTGTGGGAGCCGGTACGCGACTACTGCGCGACCCTCGGCCCGCGTTTCAAGTTCTTCCACGTCGCGCCGCTGGCCGGGTTCAAGGGTGGCGCGCTGAACTACCTGATTCCGCACACCGCCAAGGACGCCGAAGTGATCGCGGTGATCGACTCCGATTACTGCGTGCACCCGAACTGGCTCAAGCACATGGTGCCGCACTTTGCCGACCCGAAAATCGCTGTGGTGCAGTCGCCGCAGGATTATCGCGACCAGAACGAAAGCACTTTCAAGAAGCTCTGCTACGCCGAGTACAAAGGCTTCTTCCACATCGGCATGGTCACCCGCAACGACCGTGACGCGATCATTCAGCACGGCACCATGACCATGACCCGCCGTTCGGTCCTGGAAGAATTGGGCTGGGCCGACTGGTGCATCTGTGAAGATGCCGAGCTGGGTCTGCGCGTGTTCGAAAAAGGCCTGTCGGCGGCGTATTACCACGACAGCTACGGCAAAGGCCTGATGCCGGACACGTTCATCGATTTCAAGAAACAGCGTTTCCGCTGGGCCTATGGCGCGATCCAGATCATCAAGCGCCACACCGCCAGCCTGCTGCGCGGCAAGGACACCGAGCTGACCCGCGGCCAGCGCTACCACTTCCTCGCCGGCTGGCTGCCATGGGTTGCCGATGGCATGAACATCTTCTTCACCGTCGGCGCGCTGTTGTGGTCGGCGGCGATGATCATCGTGCCGCAACGGGTCGATCCGCCGCTGTTGATCTTCGCGATCCCGCCACTGGCACTGTTTGTGTTCAAGGTCGGCAAGATCATCTTCCTTTATCGTCGCGCCGTCGGCGTCAACCTCAAGGATGCGTTCTGCGCGGCGCTGGCCGGGCTGGCGTTGTCGCACACCATCGCCAAAGCGGTGCTGTACGGCTTCTTCACCAGCAGCATTCCATTCTTCCGCACACCGAAAAACGCCGACAACCATGGTTTCTGGGTGGCGATTTCCGAAGCGCGCGAGGAAGTGTTCATCATGCTGCTGTTGTGGGGCGCGGCGCTGGGGATCTTTCTGGTCAACGGCATGCCGAGCAATGACATGCGCTTCTGGGTGGTGATGCTGCTGGTGCAGTCGCTGCCGTATCTGGCGGCGCTGATCATGGCGTTCCTGTCGTCGCTGCCCAAACCTGCCGCCGTGCAGGAACCGGCACCGGTCGTCTAAATCGGCACCGATGCACTAAACGGCGGCCAATGGTCGCCGTTTTGCTTTAAGATAACCGCCATTTTGCGGGGCTTGGCGGCATACAGGGTCTGACTGACCGAACCCAATCCCCTGTAGGAGCGAGCCTGCTCGCGAAGGCCTTGTAACATTCAACCTCTATGTTGCCTGGTACACCGCTTTCGCGAGCAGGCTCGCTCCTACATTGGCCCTCGCGCAAATTCATGATTCCGGAGTTTTCCATGACGGCCCACGCCGACCTTTCGCCGACCCTCCAGCTCGCCATCGACCTGATCCGCCGTCCGTCCGTGACGCCGGTCGACGCCGATTGCCAGAAGCAGATGATGCAGCGCCTGGGCGATGCCGGTTTCACGCTTGAGCCGATGCGCATCGAAGATGTGGATAACTTCTGGGCTACCCACGGCAACGGTGACGGCCCGGTGCTGTGCTTCGCCGGCCACACCGACGTGGTGCCGACCGGCCCGGTCAGCGCGTGGCAGATCGACCCGTTCAACGCGGTGATTGACGAACACGGCATGCTCTGCGGCCGTGGTGCGGCGGACATGAAAGGCAGCCTGGCGTCGATGACCGTCGCCGCCGAGCGTTTCGTCGCCGATTACCCGAACCACAAGGGCAAGGTCGCGTTCCTGATCACCAGCGACGAAGAAGGCCCGGCGCATCATGGCACTAAAGCGGTGGTTGAGCGTCTCGCTGCACGCAATGAACGTCTGGACTGGTGCATCGTCGGCGAACCGTCGAGCACCACGCTCGTCGGCGACGTGGTCAAGAATGGCCGTCGCGGCTCGCTCGGCGCCAAGCTTACGGTCAAGGGTATTCAAGGGCACGTCGCCTACCCGCATCTGGCGAAAAACCCGATCCACCTCGCCGCCCCGGCACTAGCCGAACTTGCCGCCGAGCATTGGGATCACGGCAACGATTTCTTCCCGCCGACCAGTTTCCAGATTTCCAACGTCAATTCCGGCACCGGCGCGACCAACGTGATTCCGGGCGATCTGGTGGCGGTGTTCAACTTCCGCTTCTCCACCGAATCGACCGTTGAAGGCCTGCAGAAACGCGTCGCCGATATCCTCGACAAGCACGATCTGGACTGGCACATCGACTGGGCGCTGTCCGGTCTGCCGTTCCTCACCGAACCGGGCGCACTGCTCGACGCGGTGTCGGCGAGCATCAAGACCATCACCGGTCGCGAGACCAAGGCGTCCACCAGCGGCGGGACTTCCGATGGCCGCTTCATCGCGACCATGGGCACGCAAGTGGTTGAACTGGGCCCGGTCAACGCGACCATTCACCAGGTCAACGAGCGCGTTCTGGCGGCGGACCTCGATGTGCTGACCGAGATCTACTACCAGACCCTGATCAAGTTGCTCGCCTGATGCTCGCTTGCCCCCTCTGCAGTGAACCGCTGAACGCGGTGGATAACGGCGTGGTCTGCCCTGCCGGCCACCGCTTCGACCGAGCGCGTCAGGGTTACCTGAACCTGTTGCCGGTGCAGCACAAGAACAGCCGTGATCCAGGCGACAATCAGGCGATGGTCGAGGCGCGCCGCGACTTTCTGAACGCCGGGCATTACGCACCGGTGGCCAGGCGCCTGGCTGAACTGGCGGCCGGTTATGCGCCGGATCGCTGGGTCGATATCGGTTGTGGCGAGGGTTACTACACCGCGCAGATCGCCGAAGCCCTGCCGGACGCCGACGGTTACGCGCTGGATATCTCCCGCGAAGCCGTCAAACGCGCCTGCAAGCGTAACCCGGCGATCAGCTGGTTGATCGCCAGCATGGCGCGCGTGCCGTTGGCGTCGGGCAGTTGCCAGTTTCTCGCCAGCGTTTTCAGCCCGCTGGACTGGGATGAGGCCAAGCGTCTGCTCAGCGTGGGCGGCGGTCTGATGAAAGTCGGCCCGACCCGCGGCCATCTGATGGAGCTGCGCGAACGCCTGTATGACGAAGTGCGCGAATACACCGACGACAAGCATCTGGCCCTGGTGCCCGAAGGCATGGCGCTGGCGCACAGTGAAACCCTGGAATTCAAACTGACGCTGGACAAGCCCGAGGATCGCGCCAACCTGTTGGCGATGACACCCCACGGCTGGCGCGCCAGTGCCGAGCGTCGCGCGGCGGTGATCGAACAGGCCGAGCCGTTCGAGACCACCATTTCGATGCGCTACGATTATTTCGTTGTTCAATAACTTTTGGTTCCGGGCAAGTGCCCGGGGCCGGCTAAATCCGCGAATGGATTTTTCAGACCCGCAGTGAGGACATCCATGCGCCAACCGGATATCGAGATTTACCTGAAAGACGCCGACGTCGACCACAAGGCCATTTCCGCCTGGCTCGGCGCCGCGCTGGGCCCGTGCAGCGACTGGGTGCAGAAAGGTCAGACGTACAAGTGCAAGGCCGGCACCATCCCGGTGACCTGGCTGCCGAAAGCCGTGGGCAAGTGGAACAGCCTGTACCTGGAAAGCGACCAGACCCCATGGGACGACGACATCGCCTGCGCCCGCGCAGCCTTTGCCGCGCTGAACGTCGAAGTGCGCTGCGCACCGGGGACGTGGGTCGAAGAGGAAGGCGAAGAAACCGCCGATCGCTGGATGCGCATCAGCGAAGATGGTGAAGAAGAAATCACCTGGAAAACGGCTTAGAAGCAGCTGCAAGTTACGAGCTGCAAGCTGCAAGCGAAACTGCTTATAGCTTGTGGCTTGCAGCTTGAAGCTGCTGTTTGATCGTTCCCACGCTTCGCGTGGGAATGCAGCCCGGGACGCTCTGCGTCCCAAAGCGGACGCGGAGCGTCCGTTGAGGCATTCCCACGCAGAGCGTGGGAACGATCTTTAGAGACCGACTACGTCCTCAGCCTGCAAGCCCTTCTCGCCGCTGATCACGGCATACTCAACCTGCTGGCCTTCAGTCAGCGAGCGGTGCCCTTCGCCGCGAATCGCGCGGTAGTGCACGAACACGTCCGCCCCGTCTTCGCGCTGAATGAAGCCATAACCCTTGGCGTCGTTGAACCACTTCACATTGCCGGTTTCGCGTGTTGCCATCTGTTCATACTCCTTTTTTATTATTGAACGGGCTTTTCGCAGGAAAGCCTCAGAGGAACGTCAGCCTGCGTCCGACGTCCATCAAAGGGCACCGGCAACAGAGCGCCGAGTATATGACAGGTGGAAAAAGTCTCAACAGGAGATTAATTCGGCGCTTTTTTGCCGATTTTCACCCAATACGGCAAACTGTCGCCCACTTGAGCAACCGCTCGGTTTTATCCACTCACGCAGAAGCCGTATGACCCGTTCCCCGTTCCGCCGTCTTGTGTTTGGCACCCTGCGCCGACTGTTGTACCTCTGGGTTCGCTCCGAGACGATCAATCAGTCGTCGTTCACCCTCAACCTCGACCGCAGTCGTCCGGTGTTCTACGTCCTGCAAAACCCTTCGCTGACCGATCTGGCCGTGGTCGACACCGAGTGCACCAAGGCCGGCCTGCCGCGGCCGGTGCTGGCCGTGTCGGTGGGTGCGCTGATCGAACCGGCGGCGTTTTTCTATCTGACCCCGGACCCGGACTGGCTCGGCCGCCAGGACAAACGCGGCGCGCCGCCGACCTTGACCCGACTGGTCAGCGCACTCTCGCAAAACGCCGCTGAAGATGCGCAGATCATTCCGGTCAGCGTGTTCTGGGGCCAATCGCCGGACAGCGAAAACAGCCCGTGGAAACTGTTGTTCGCTGACAGCTGGGCGGTCACCGGCCGTTTGCGGCGCTTGCTGAGCATCATTGTCCTGGGCCGCAAGACCCGCGTGCAATTCTCCGCGCCAATCCATTTGCGCGAACTGATCGATCACAACAAGGGCCACGAACGCACCGTGCGCATGGCCCAGCGAATCCTGCGTGTGCACTTCCGCAACCTGAAGGCGGCGGTGATCGGCCCGGACATTTCCCACCGGCGCAATCTGGTCAAAGGCTTGCTCAATCAGCCGCTGGTCAAACAAGCGATCCTCGACGAAGCCGAGCGCGAAAACATCTCCCCGGAAAAAGCCAAGGCCCAGGCCCTGCGCTACGGCAACGAGATCGCCTCGGACTACACCTACACCGCGATCCGCTTCCTCGAAGTGGTGCTGAGCTGGTTCTGGAACAAGATCTACGACGGCATCAAGGTCAACCACATCGAAGGCGTGCAAGAGGTCGCTCAGGGTCACGAAGTGATCTACGTGCCGTGCCACCGCAGCCACATCGACTACTTGCTGCTGTCGTATCTGCTGTTCCGTAACGGCCTGACCCCGCCGCACATCGCCGCCGGGATCAACCTCAACATGCCGGTGATCGGCAGCCTGCTGCGCCGTGGCGGCGCGTTTTTCATGCGCCGAACGTTCAAGGGCAATCCGCTGTACACCTCGGTGTTCAACGAATACCTGCACACACTGTTTACCAAAGGTTTCCCGGTCGAATACTTCGTCGAGGGCGGTCGCTCGCGCACCGGGCGCATGCTGCAGCCGAAAACCGGCATGCTCGCGATCACCCTGCGCAGCTTCCTGCGTTCGTCGCGCATGCCGATCGTGTTTGTGCCGGTGTATATCGGCTATGAGCGTGTGCTCGAAGGTCGCACTTACCTGGGCGAGTTGCGCGGGGCAAGCAAGAAGAAAGAATCGATTTTCGATATTTTCAAAGTGATCGGCGCGCTCAAGCAGCGCTTCGGCCAGGTCGCGGTGAATTTCGGTGAGCCAATCAAACTCGCCGAATTCCTCGAAGCGGAGCAACCGGACTGGCGCCAGCAGGAACTCGGTCCGCAGTTCAAACCGGCGTGGCTTAACGAAACCACTAACCGCCTCGGCGAAAAAGTCGCCCGGCATCTCAATGAAGCCGCAGCGATCAACCCGGTGAATCTGGTGGCGCTGGCATTGCTCTCGACCACGCGTCTTGCGCTGGACGATCGCGCCATGGCGCGGGTTCTGGACCTGTATCTGGCGCTGCTGCGCAAAGTCCCGTACTCGCCGCACACCACCCTGCCCGAAGGCGATGGCCGCGCGTTGATCGAGCATGTGAAGGACATGGACCTGCTCGCCGAGCAGAACGATGCACTGGGCAAGATCCTCTATCTGGACGAACAGAACGCCGTTCTGATGACCTACTACCGCAACAACGTGTTGCACATCTTCGCCCTGCCGTCGCTGCTGGCGAGCTTCTTCCAGAGCACCTCGCGCATGAGCCGCGAGCAGATCCTGCGCTACACCCATGCGCTGTATCCGTACCTGCAATCAGAACTGTTCATCCGCTGGACGCTGGATGAGCTGGACGATGTAGTTGATCAATGGCTGGAAGCGTTCGTCGAGCAAGGCCTGCTGCGTTTCGAGAAGGACCTGTACCTGCGCCCGGCACCGAGTTCGCGACATTTCGTGCTGCTGACGCTGCTGTCGAAAAGCATCGCGCAGACCCTGCAGCGTTTCTACATGACCGTATCGCTGCTGCTCAACAGCGGCCAGAACAGTATCAGCGCCGAAGAACTGGAAGACCTGTGCACAGTCATGGCCCAGCGCCTGTCGATCCTTCACGGGCTGAACGCCCCAGAGTTCTTCGACAAGAGCCTGTTCCGCCACTTCATCCAGACGATGCTGGACCTCGACGTGCTGCGTCGCGACGAAGCCGGCAAGCTCAGCTATCACGAACTGCTCGGCGAACTCGCTGAAGGCGCGGCGAAACGCGTGCTGCCGGCGGAGATTCGTTTGTCGATCCGTCAGGTGGCGCTGCATCGCAGTGAAGATGCGGCGGACCAAGTCCTACCTCAACCAGAGGCCTGATGCAAATCCGCCTGTGGGAGCGAGCCTGTTCGCGAAGGCGAAGTGTCAGTCGACATTTACTCTGACTGAACCACCGCTTTCGCGAGCAGGCTCGCTCCCACATTGAAAGGAGATAAACCTTGAAAAAATTGCTAACACTTGCCACCGCCACCCTGCTCAGCGCCTGCCAATCCACCACCCCGGCAGGCAAAGCCAGCCTCGACGGCGAAGTCTTCTACCTGCAACGCATCGCCCTGCCACCGAGCGCAACCTTAAGCGTCAGCCTGCAAGACGTGTCGCTGGCCGACGCACCCGCCGTTGTCCTCGACCAACACAAAGGCCCGGTCAAAGGCCAGGTGCCGCTGCCGTTCCACTTGAGCTACGATCCGGCGCAGGTCAAACCCGGCCATCGCTATTCGGTCAGCGCGCGCATCGAGGTCAATGGTGAGCTGATGTTCATCACCACCGAAAACCACGCCGTGCAACTCGACGGCAGCGACCCGCAGCCGCTGAAAATCCGCGTCGACGCCGTCCGCTAATTCACGCTCCACCACAAGGAAGCCGCCATGCGCCGCCCTACCCTTCGCTTCGCCGCCATCTGCACCGGTTTGCTGATCTCCGCCAACGCCTTGGCCCTGTCGCTCAGCGACCTGTCGCAACAAGACGCCGCCGGCGGCCTCAAGGATGCCTTGACCCAAGGCGCACAAATCGCCGTCAAACAACTGGGCACGCCCGGTGGCTTCAGCAACAACCCTGAAGTGAAGATCGAGTTGCCGGGCAAACTCGGCAAAGCCGCGAGCAAGATGAAGGCATTCGGCATGGGCGCCCAGGTCGAAGAACTGGAAACCGCGATGAACAAAGCCGCGGAATCCGCCGTGACCCAGGCCCAACCGATTCTGGTCGACGCGGTCAAAAAAATGAGCGTGGCCGACGCCAAAGGTATCCTCAGCGGTGGCAACGACTCGGCCACCCAATACCTGGATAAATCCAGCCGCGAACAGATCCGCGCCAAATTCCTGCCGATCGTCAAACAAGCCACCGACAAGGTTGGCGTCGCGCAGAAGTACAACTCGTTCGCCGGCCAGGCCGCCGCATTCGGCGTGGTCGATGCGAAGAGCGCCAACGTCGAAAACTACGTCACCGAACAGGCGCTCAATGGTTTGTTCGAGATGATTGGCAAACAGGAAGAAACGTTGCGCCAGAATCCTGCAGCGGCGGCGACGAGTCTGGCGAAGAAGGTGTTTGGGACACTTTAAGCGGTCATGGCACGGGGGCGAAGCAACTCGCCTCCATGCTTACATTTTTGTAGAGGGCTTCGTAAAAAATACACCCATTCCCGCCCTATCTTCCTTCGCTCGAAAAGCTGCAATTCAATCAGTCCCTTTAATACCGACGCAGCCTCGGCATACGAACAGACGAAGTTTCCCGCCACATTGTTGGCAGTGAACTCTTTTGCAGCTCCGCTTTTTGCCACTTGATACACCGCACGCTGTTTCTCTGTCAGTCGATCGACAAAGCCTGAACTGATGAGCCAGCGCTCGAAGTCGTCGGTATAGGCAACAGTTCTGCGGTAAACGTCTGTGAATCCAAGTACCGCACGCTGAATGACTGAGCACTGAAATTCGATGAAATAGGTCAGGTCCAGCTCATCCGCCTCGGTGTGTAAGTAAGATCGTCCATATTTCACCGGCGCGTTGCGCAATAGCAAACTGATCGCGATATAGCGAAAAGCTGCGAACTCGTTTTTGAACATCAACCAATAAAACAACGCTCTGGCGACCCGCCCGTTTCCATCGCGAAAGGGATGTTCATAGCCCAATGCAAAGTGCAGTGTGATTGCCTTGATCAGGGGATGCAGGTAATTCTTCTCGAGCGTTGAGCCGTGGGACAGGTTGACCCAATCCGACAGTTTCTCCAGCCGCGCAACCAAACCCGCAGCAGGCGGCGGCCGATGCACGGTGTTACCCGCGCCGTCCTGCACGACGACTTCATCATTGGTCCGGAACACTCCGGGGAATACTGTTTGTCATCGATCCCCTCGACACCGACCCGGTGGATCGCGGTGATCAACGCTACGCTCAAGGGTTGGTATCGTTGTTCCCAGGCAAAATTCATCATTCGGTAATTACCCAGCACCATCCGCTCGTCGGGAGTGCGCGGCTGGCGCTGCTGCTTGAGCATGTCCTTGGCCACCCGTGTGGTGGTGGCCGCCCCTTCCAGCTGGCTACTGGCGATGGCTTCATCTTCGATCAGATCATTGAGTAGATAAGAAAAGTGCATCCGCTCACCGATCTGACTGGTCATGTAGTCCAGCGCAGCCGTAGTGGTATGACGATCCACTACAGACAGGGTTTTCTGCGCCAGCGGCGTCTGCACATATTTGCCCCACTGCAACGGCTCGCCCAACGGCAACAGATTGATGTATTGCGCCGCCCGCGCCTTCTTCACCAACGCCCAACAAAGATTCGCGTCCAACCCCACGGCCCAGCGATAGCGCAGCGCCTCGAATGGCAGGTAACGACCCTGATCATCAAATGGTTTGAGCAACGCAAGATAATCTGCCAAGCGTTCCTTGTGGGGAGAACGAGCCAAGAGATCGAAAACAGGGTCGGTTCTGCCGCTTGATTTCGGTGGCTTCTTCATGAGGACAGACTCAAGGATTGCGGAAAACAGGAGCTGGAGTACAACACTCGACGCGCAGCGGCTCAAGATCGGAGGTTTCTGAAAAGGTGTAGGACGATGGGAGCATCGTCAGAGCAGTAGTCTCGGCTGCCCGGCCGCCTTCGCTTGCAGGCAAGCTCCCACAAAAACCGCGCCCACCACCAGGCCGAGTGCCAGCTCGCCTGCTTTTGATCTCGCTGTTGATCTTGATCGCCGGAGCCATTGAAGGCTGAGGCTTGGAGTCAGTCTGAAAATCAAAAGCCCCTCACCCTAACCCTCTCCCGGAGGGAGAGGGGACTGACCGAGTTGTTTGGAGTAAGCGCACCAACATGCGATATCGAGTCGAATGCAAATTTTGAATCCAACCAAAATCGGCCCCCTCTCCCTCGGGAGAGGGCTGGGGTGAGGGGCAGCCACACCACAAAACCAAAGCCAACCGCCACGCTTCTAACCACTCCTTACAATGAGCGAAGCTCGAGTGCTTTTGATCTTGCCTAACCAGCGACATCGGAAGGCTGAGCGCAGGGATTGATCCGGGCGTGGGAGCGCAGCGACCGTCTGGCGCAGCCAGACACAGCGGACGTAGGTGCAGCGAAGCAAACCGTAGCCGCTGCGCCCGGATCGATCCCGGAGCGAAGGAACCCGAGCCTGCGAGGGCCGAACGCAGGAGCAAAGCCTTTGGTTACTTTGGGGCGTTTGCCAAAGTGACCCGCTGTAAGCGCGGAACCGCCGGAAGCAACCCCCAAAGCAACGGATATTCACCCAAAACAACCAGAGCCTGGTCGGCCCGAAGGCCGCCAAGGCTCAAACCTCCCGACGAACCCTGAACCAGGCCGCATACAACGCCGGCAAAAACAGCAGCGTCAACGCCGTAGCCACAATCAACCCGCCCATGATCGCCACCGCCATCGGCCCGAAGAACACGCTGCGCGACAACGGAATCATCGCCAGCACCGCCGCCAGCGCCGTCAACACAATCGGCCGGAACCGTCGCACGGTCGCCTCGATAATCGCCTGCCACGGCTTGAGCCCGGAGGCGATATCCTGCTCGATCTGATCCACCAGAATCACCGAGTTGCGCATGATCATCCCCGACAACGCAATCGTCCCCAGCATCGCCACAAAGCCGAACGGCTGGCGGAACACCATCAGGAACAACGTCACCCCGATCAACCCCAGCGGCGCGGTGAGAAACACCATCGCCGTGCGCGAAAAACTGCGCAACTGCACCATCAACAGCGTCAGCACCACCACGATGAACATCGGCACCCCGGCATTCACCGAAGCCTGCCCGCGCTGGGAATCCTCCACCGTGCCGCCGACGTCCAGCAGATAACCATCCGGCAATTCGGCGCGAATCGAATCCAGCGTCGGCATGATCTGCTTGACCAGCGTCGCCGGCTGCTCCTTGCCGTAGATATCCGCTCGCACGGTCACGTTCGGCAGGCGATTGCGATGCCAGATGATCCCTTCCTCGAAGCCATATTCCAAGGTGGCAATCTGCGACAAGGCGACACTGCGGCCGTTGTCCGTCGGCACCGCCAGACTTGGCAGCAGCGACAATTCTGTACGCTCATGCACCGTGCCGCGCAGGAGGATTTCGATCAATTCGTTATCTTCGCGGTACTGACTGACGCTCGACCCGGTCAACGAACTCTGCAGGAATTTCGCCAGATTCGCCGTGCTCACGCCAAGCGCCCGTGCGCGCTCCTGATCGATGTTCAGGTAAACGACTTTGCTCGGCTCTTCCCAATCCAGGTGCACATTGACCACATGCGGGTTTTCGCGAACCTTGGCCGCGACCTTGCGGGCCAGGGCGCGGACTTCTTCAATGTGCTCGCCGGTCACACGGAACTGCACCGGATAGCCAACCGGCGGACCGTTCTCCAGACGCGTGACACGCGAGCGCAGCGTCGGAAATTGCTCGTTGAGGGTGTCGATCAACCATGTGCGCAGCGTCTCGCGCTCCTCGATGGTTTTCGCCAACACCACAAACTGCGCGAAGCTCGCTGCCGGCAGTTGCTGATCGAGCGGCAGATAGAAGCGCGGCGAACCGGTGCCGACATACGCCACATAATTGTCGATACCGGCGTGTTCCTTGAGCAGCGCTTCGAGACGTTTGACCTCACTGGTGGTATTAGCCAACGACACGCCTTCGGCCAGTTTCAGATCGACCATCAGCTCCAGTCGATTGGAGGCCGGGAAGAACTGTTGCGGGACAAAGCGGAACAGCATCACCGAGGCGATGAACAGCCCGACGGTCAGCACGATCACGGTTTTGCGGTGCGCCACGCACCACTCCACCAAGCGCCGGACCCGCTGATAGAACGGCGTGCCGTACGGGTCCGGCTGACCGTCGCCGGTGCCATGCTTGGCTGCGTGAATTTTCGCCAGATCCGGCAGGAGTTTTTCCCCCAGATACGGCACGAACATCACCGCCGCGACCCATGAGGCGAGCAAGGCAATGGTCACCACCTGGAAAATCGAGCGGGTGTATTCGCCGGTGCCGGACTGCGCCGTGGCAATCGGCAGAAACCCGGCGGCGGTGATCAAGGTGCCGGTGAGCATCGGGAACGCGGTGCTGGTCCAGGCGTAACTCGCCGCGCGGATGCGATCGAAGCCCTGCTCCATTTTGATCGCCATCATTTCCACGGCGATGATCGCATCGTCGACCAGCAACCCCAACGCCAGCACCAGCGCACCGAGGGAAATCTTGTGCAGACCGATGCCCAGGTAATACATGCAGGCGAAGGTCATCGCCAACACCAGCGGAATGGTCAGCGCGACGACCATGCCGGTGCGTACACCGAGGGAGAAAAAACTCACCAGCAACACGATCGCCAGCGCTTCGACCAGTACCTGGACAAACTCGCCGACGCCGGTTTTAACCGCTGCCGGTTGATCGGATACCTTGCGCAGTTGCATGCCAGCCGGGAGGTTTTTCTGCAGTCGCGAGAATTCGACTTCCAGCGCTTTACCAAGCACCAGAATGTCGCCGCCGTCCTTCATCGCCACCGCCAGACCGATCGCGTCGTCGCCCATGAAACGCATGCGCGGCGCCGGTGGATCACTGAAACCGCGTCGCACATCAGCGATATCGGCGATGCGGAACGTACGATCGGCGACGCGGATCGGAAAGTTCTTTATCTCATCGACTGTCTGAAAATTTCCCGAGACCCGTAGCTGCAAACGCTCGCTTCCGGTTTCGAAGAACCCCGCCGTGGAGACCGCGTTCTGCTCCTCCAGCGCTTGCTGCACCGCAGCCAGCGGCAGGCCGAGGGTTGCCAGTTTGACGTTGGACAGCTCGACCCAGATCTTCTCGTCCTGCAAGCCGAGCAGTTCGACCTTGCCGACGTCCTTGACCCGTTGCAGCTGGATCTGGATGCGATCGGCGTAATCCTTGAGCACGGCGTAATCGAAACCGTCACCGGTCAGCGCATAGATATTGCCGAAGGTAGTACCGAACTCGTCGTTGAAAAACGGCCCTTGAATGCCCGGCGGCAAGGTCTGGCGGATATCGCCGACTTTCTTGCGCAACTGATACCAGAGATCGGGAATGTCCTTGGAATGCATCGAATCGCGGGCGATGAAGGTGACTTGCGATTCGCCGGGCCGGGAGAACGACATGATGCGTTCGTACTCGCCGGTTTCCATCAGCTTCTTTTCGATGCGTTCGGTGACCTGGCGCGAGACTTCCTGCGCCGTCGCGCCGGGCCAGCGGGTCTGAATGACCATGGCCTTGAAGGTGAACGGCGGATCTTCGCTCTGGCCCAGCTTGGTGTAGGACAACGCGCCCACAACGGCGAGCAAAAGCATCAGGAACAGTACGATCTGGCGATTACGCAGCGCCCATTCGGAGAGGTTGAAGCGCATCGGGGCTTACTCCTTGTTCGCCAGATTGACCACGCGGTTGGAGCGATCCACCGGCCGCACCTGCTGGCCTTCGAGCAGCACATGCACTCCGGCGGCCACCACCCAGTCGCTGGCGCTCAAGCCTTCGAGCACCGGCACGGTTTTTTCACCGAACGGGCCCACGCGCACCGGAGTTTTCTTCAAGGTGTTGTTGGCGTTGACGACCCAGACGTAGGTCGCGCCGTTTTCGGCGGTGAGGGCCGACAGCGGCACCGACAAGGACACGCTGTCGGCAGATTGCACGAATACCCGCGCGCTCTGGCCCAGTTCCGCCGGAACTTTGCCGCTGGTAAAGGAAATCCGTGCGGCGAAGGTGCGCGAGCGCGGATCGGCCGCTGGCGATAATTCGCGAATCTGCCCGGCAAAGCGCTGGTTTTGCTGGGTCCACAATTCGACGGTGACCGGCTGGCCGACCTTGAAGCGGCCGAAGCTTTGCTCCGGCAGGCTGATCAACACTTCCCGCTCGCCATCGGTAGCGAGGGTGAACACGGTTTGCCCGGCAGCGACCACCTGACCGACTTCCACCGAACGCTTGGCCACCACACCATCCTGCGGCGCGCGCAGTACCGCGTAACTGGCCTGGTTGGTCGAAACGTTGAATTCAGCTTTGATTTGTTTAAGGCGGGCTTCGCCGGAGCGATATAGATTTTCGGCGTTGTCGTAGGCCGATCGGCTGACCATCTGCCGCTCCATCAAGGTTTTATAGCGATCGCGCTCGGCGCGCACCAGATTCAGATTGGCCTCGGCGGCCGCAACCTGAGCACGGGTGGCTTCCAGTTGCAGGCGTACATCCTGCGGATCGAGTTCGGCCAAGGGCTGATCAGCCTTCACTCGCTGACCTTCATCGACCAGTCGTCGGCTGACTTTGCCGCCGATACGAAACGCCAGGTCGGGCTCGTAACGTGCGCGAACTTCACCCGGATAGCTTTCCATCGCCTGCGCCGAAGGCTCTGGCTGCACCACCATGGCCGGTCGCACGGAAACTTGCGTCACCTCTTCCTGACCGCACGCCGACAACAGAAACGCCAGACTCGCTGGCAGTGCAAAGGACAACGCATGGCGGAACATGGTGACGGACCTTTCGCTAATGGTGCTTGGAATATTTATACTGGCCGGTATGGTATTAATAGCAAACTCACCAGTCCAGTATTAAAAGCGAAGAATGTCTAACAATCTTGCAGCTCCAAACGGCCCGGGTCGCCCCAAGGATCTGGCTAAACGCCAAGCCATCCTCGACGCGGCGAAAACCCTCTTCCTCACCCATGGTTACGCCAACACCAGCATGGACGCGGTGTCCAGCGAGGCCGGCGTGTCAAAGCTGACGGTCTACAGCCATTTCAACGACAAAGAGACGTTGTTCTCCGCCGCAGTGGTAGCCAAATGCGAAGAACAATTGCCGCCGTTGTTCTTCGAATTGCCGGAAGGCATCTCCGTGGAAAATGTGTTGCTGAACATTGCCCGGGGTTTTCATCAACTGATCAACAGTGAGGAATCGGTGAATCTGCACCGGCTGATCATGGCGCTGGGCAGTCAGGACCCGAATCTTTCGCTGATCTTTTTCCAGGCCGGCCCCGAGCGCATGGTGCAGGGCATGGAGCGACTGTTGACGCGTATCCACGAGACCGGCGCGCTGAACATCGATCTGCCGCGCAATGCCGCCGAGCATTTCTTTTGCCTGATCAAGGGTGCAGGGAATTTCCGGCTGTTGTATGGCTGTGGCGAGCCGTTGAGCGAAGAGGCTTCAGAACGCCATATTCAGGAAGTAGTGGCTTTGTTTATGCGCGCTTATCGACCCTGATTTCTGCGGTGTCGGCACTGCCGCCATCGCTGGCAAGCCAGCTCCCACAAGGATTTGGGTGTGATCTCAAACTGTGTACACACCACCAAACCCTGTGGGAGCTGGCTTGCCAGCGATTGGCGCGACTCGGTTTTAAGGTTTTAGCGCTTTTTTCGGGTAAATGTCATACCGGCTCGATTTGCCATCCAGCGCATGGCTCGGTTTCGGTCCTTCAATGCACGGCGCCTTGCGCGGGCGCTTGACCACGACCCGGTGCGTGGCCAACGCCAGCGCGGCTTCGAGCAATGCGGGTGCATCCGGGTCATCGCCGACCAGGGGTCGGAACAGGCGCATTTCCTTTTTCACCAACGCGGTCTTCTCACGATGCGGAAACATCGGGTCGAGATAGATCACCTGCGGAGGCTCGCCTTGCCAATTGCGCATGACCTCGATGGAGTTGCCCTTGAGCAGCTTCATCCGCGCCACGATCGGCGCTACGTCGAAATCCTCCGCCGCCCGCGCCAAGCCGTCTTCCAGCAGCGCGCCAATTAAAGGCTGGCGTTCGATCAGGCTCATTTCACAGCCGAGGCTCGCCAGCACGAACGCATCCTTGCCCAGCCCCGCCGTGGCATCCAGCACGCGCGGGCGCACGCCTTGGGCGATGCCGACCGCTTTGGCGATCATCTGCCCACTGCCGCCACCGTACAAACGCCGATGCGCCGCGCCGCCCTCGACGAAGTCGACCCGCACCGGCCCCGGTGCGTCCGGGCCGAGCTGTTGCAGCTGCAAACCCTGCTCGCCGACCTGCAAAGCGAACTCGCCGTCCGCCTCGGCCAGCGGCAGGCCGAGACGTTCAGCCCATTGCTCGGCTTGCGCTTGAAACGCCGCGGCAAGGGCCTGGACATGGATGCGGCAGGCCGCGGGTGACTCGATCATGAAAAAACGCTCAAAAAAGTTAAGGATCGACAAAAACCGCCGATAAACCATTCAACGCGCATTTTGCCAGAGCTGAGCGTCAACCGAAAAAAATGTCAGGCATTCTTCCCACATCGATAGGCTACATTTCGCCCCATGGCGATTTCAGCCGTCATAACACTCAAACACTGAGCGGCGTCAGTCACCTGTGGCAGGATTTCTTTGCCCAGGCGCTGGCCGAACAGTCGAGTGAAGTGGTGCCAGCCTGCGGCACGTTCCCACCGGTTGACCTGAACAGCCCGCAAGAGCCAACCATCGGCAGCGAACTGCACGCGCACATCGTCAGCCAGCGCGAGTGCGATGTGGTCGAAACCCAAGTGCGTCCGCCGGAGCCGCTGTTCCTGCCAATCGCCGAGTTCGAAATGGAACTGCTCGACAAGCCGTTCCCACCGTTCCCGCCGGAAGAACTCAAAGCCCAGCAAGAGCAGCAAGATTTCGACAGCAGCTGGGTCCGCCCGATCGTGATCAACAACGGTCAGCCAATGCCAGAACCAGGCCCTGCACCACAGAAAAAGCCGCTGTACTTGCCGATTGCCGAGTTCGACCTTGATCTGCTGCAAAAGCCTTATCCGCCGTTCCCACCGGAAGAAATTGTCGAGCAGCAAAAAGCGCTCGACTTCGATAACGGCTGGGCACGCCCGATCGTTCTGCAGAACCTGCGCCTCGCCGCGTAAACCTCAGCGACACACGCTCCAGCGCCCGACATCGACGTGAAAGTGATTGCGGTGGGCGGCGTTGTAATCCGGACTCAACACCACACTGAACGCCTCGCAGGCGCCGTCACGCACCTGACGCAAGAACCGTGCGTCCTGATTGTCCTTGGGCCAGTCCTTGAGCACGCTGATGCTGCGCCCGTCAGCCAAGCGAAAACCGGCGATATCCAGCGCATCGGCGCTGGCGTGACGGCTTAGCGCCCCACTCTCGCGGTTATAGACATTGCGGCAGGCGAAGCTGCCGAGGTGATCGAGGCGCGCGACCTTCTGGCCGTAAACGGCTTGCGCGGCCGGTTGCAGGGAATGATGTTCGAACATCGCGTAAGCCACCGCCAACGGGCAACTGGCGAGGAAACTGCTGCTCAGCGCGGTCTCACCACCCTGTACGCGCAAGGCGCCCATCAACGGGCACTTGGCGCCGGGACTGTCGGATTGCGGTGAAACGCGCAGATCCGAACTGCTCAGGGCCTGGGCACAAAGTGCCGGATCACTGCGCAGACGCATCAGCTTGTAACCGGTCAGCCAATTGGGCGGGGCTTTGATGTCCAGCGGCGCCCACGGATTCCACTGCGCCGGCACGTCAAGCCAGCCGCGCCAGACACTGAGGGCCGTCCCACCCAGCGCCAGCAGGATCAACCAGAAAATCCAGCGCCCCATGCTCAGCCTTTGAACAATTGATTGGCCTTGGCGAACGGCATCGATTGCGACGTGAAGCCAAAGGTGCCCGACTGCTGGATTTCCTCAGCGGCGCGGAAAAACTCGCCAAACGCCGCCAGCGCCAAGGCCGAACCGGTGCTGACCCGCCGCACGCCCATGTCCTGCAATTGCTGCACGGTCAGTTTCAAGCCGCCAGACATCAGCACATTCACCGGTTTCGGCGCCACCGCCCGGACCACCGCCAGCACTTCTTCGGCAGTGCGCAAACCCGGCGCATACAACACGTCAGCGCCCGCTTCGGCGAATGCCTGCAGGCGGCGGATGGTGTCGTTGATATCGGGATTGCCGTGCAGGTAGTTTTCCGCGCGGGCGGTCAGAACGAAGGGAAACGCTAGCGTGCGCACCGCTGCGACTGCGGCCTCGATGCGCGCCACGGCGTGTTCGAAACAGTAGATCGGCGCGTCCGCGCGGCCAGTGGCATCTTCGATCGAACCACCCACCGCGCCGGCTTCAGCAGCGCGCAGCAGGCTCTTGGCGCATTCGGTCGGGTCATCGGCAAAACCGTTTTCGAGGTCCACCGCCACCGGTAAGTCCGTTGCCGCGACGATGGCGCGAACATTGGCCAGGGTCTCGTCCAGGCTCAACGCGCCATCGGCCTTGCCTTGCGAAAACGCATAACCGGCACTGGTGGTTGCCAGGGCGTGATAGCCGAGGCTGGCGAGCATCTTTGCCGAGCCGGCGTCCCACGGATTGGGAATCACAAAGATCCCCGGTTGTTCGTGCAGGGCTTTGAAGGCAATGGCTTTACGGGCTTGTTCGTTGCGGGCTGAAGCGTCCATCGGCAGGCTCCGGGCGGGAAAATACAGACGCCTCAGAGCAGGCCAAGTTGCTCGGCGGCGGGTTCTCTGTATAGCTCAGGCAGCGCTGGCAAGCCAGGCAAACGCTGCATCAATTGCGTGTGAAAACGTTGCGCCAGCTTCGCCGCGAGCAGATTATCGGCGGTGTGCAGGAAGATATACGGCGTGCGCCCTTCTTCAATCCATTCGGCGATCTTGCTCACCCACGGCAGCAGAAACGGATCGTTGGCTTCAAGCTCGGGATGACCGATGAAGCGCACCTGCGGGAACTGGGTAAACGCCGCCGGACGCGTCGGCACTCGCGGCTTTTTCGATTGTGCGTGGATCACCGACGACTCGGTCGACAGACAGCTGAACAGCGCACGCGGATCAAGGCAGATGCGCTCGACACCACGATCGAGCAGCAGACGGTTGAGCAAGCGCTCACTCTCACCCTTGGCGAAAAACTGCTCGTTGCGCACTTCCACCGCCAACGGGCAATCCAGTGCATCGATGAACGCTGCCAGTTCCGGCAGCCGCTGCGGGGTGAAGCTTTTCGACAGTTGCAGCCACAACGGCGACACCCGTTGACCGAGCGGCTTGAGTAACTGCAGGAAGGTTTCGGCGGCGGTCAATTGATCGCGCAAGTCACCGCTGTGGCTGATGTCGCCGGGGAACTTGGCGGTGAAGCGAAAGTGTTCGGGCATGATCTCGGCCCAACGCTGCACGGTGGCGGGCGATGGGCTGGCGTAGAAGGTGGTATTGCCTTCGACCGCATTGAACACTTGGGAATAGAGACCGAGAAAGTCGGAGGTTTTTGCGTCTACCGGATACAGATACTCGCGCCAGGCATTTTCGCTCCAGGACGGGCATCCAAGGTAGTAAGGCAGATCCATCAGATATACAGATCGAGACCCAGCACGTCGGCATCCCAATCGACAAAACCGGCGGTGCTCAGGTAGCTGGCCAAGGCCATCGCTACGCTTTTGCTCATCGCGCGGTGGTAGATCATGTCTTGCTGACGGGCAGGCAGATTGCTCAGGCGTTGCGCAGTGGCTTTGGCAGCAGCACGGGCCGCCAGTTGCTCTTCAGTCGGAAACTCCAGCTCGCCGTCGATATCGTCGAGGGATTCGTCCACCGTCACAGGGCCTTTGCGAGGCTTGCGCTTGATGGGATAGGACTGAGAGGAAACGCCGTCTATACGCATAATTTCATGCTCGGTATCAATGATGGCAATTTAGCGGCACCTGACCGACTTAGCAAACTGCCGAGTGATAACTAGAACACATAAAGCGCAAAAGGTTTTAAACGAGGGGAAAAAACTGACGATTGGCGATATTTCGATGTGACTTATTTCCCTGTGGAAGCGAGTTGCTCGCAAAGGCGCCGGGTCAGACAAATTTCCTTATCTGAACCACCGCTTCGCGAGCAGGCTCGCTCCCACAGGGGAAAGCGGTGACTTAGCGGGCTTTTGGGGTGGCGACTTTGTCACGCAGGTAGACCGGTTGCGCGTCGTCCGCCGGGATCGACTCGCCGCGCGCCCAGGCAAACCGCGCCAGGGTCAGCAGGTCTTCGGCGTGGGGCAGCATGCCCGCATCGGCGCCGGTCAGGTTGACCGCAATGCGCTCGCCGTAGCCCCAACCGGTGCCCGCACCGAACCAGTCGCCACTGGCGTCAGCCGGCAGCGCTGCGACTTCCGGTGGCAGCACCGCTTCGGCGCCGACCAGACGCATCTCCCCCGCCGTTTCGCGGTAGCAGCCCCAATAGACTTCGTCCATGCGCGCATCAATGGCCGCCGCGACCTGACTCACGCCATGCTCGCGCAACGCACGTTGGGCCAGCACCGCCAGATTGGACACCGGCAACACCGGACGATCCAACGCAAACGCCAGCCCCTGCACCACGCCGATGGCAATCCGCACACCGGTGAATGCACCCGGCCCGCGCCCGAACGCAATGGCGTCGACTGCTTGCAGCGTGGTCCCGGCATCAGCCAGCAGTTGCTGGATCATTGGCAGCAATTTTTGCGCGTGCAGGCGCGGGATCACCTCGTAATGGCTCGTCACCTTGCCGTCGTGCAGCAAGGCAACGGAGCAAGCTTCAGTCGCGGTGTCCAGGGCCAGCAAGGTACTCATCGATGTTTCCAGAACAGGGGTGGGGAAAAAAGGTGCGTCAGTATAAACAACTACGGCCCGCAAGCGGGCCGTGGATGATGCAGCTATTCAGACTTTTCAGCTCAGCGCCGCGAGGACCTTGGCGGTGATCGCATCGACCGAACCGACGCCAGGAATGTGGCTGTACTTCGGCTTGCCACCATTCTTCGCGGAGAGGTTCTGATAGAACTCCACCAGCGGCTTGGTCTGCGAGTGGTAGACCGACAGACGATGACGCACGGTTTCTTCGGTGTCGTCCTTGCGCTGCACCAGTTCTTCGCCGGTGATGTCGTCTTTGCCAGCCAGTTTCGGCGGGTTGTAGACGATGTGGTAAACGCGGCCGCTGGCTTCGTGAACACGGCGGCCGGCGATGCGCTGAACGATCTCTTCGTCTTCAACGGCGATTTCCACTACGGCGTCCAGCTCGACACCGGCAGTCACCAGTGCTTCAGCCTGCGGAATGGTGCGCGGGAAGCCGTCGAACAGGAAACCGTTGGCGCAGTCAGGCTGGGCGATGCGGTCCTTGACCAGGGCGATGATCAGGTCATCCGACACCAGGCCGCCGGCATCCATGATGCTCTTGGCTTGAACGCCCAGTGGTGTACCGGCCTTGACCGCTGCGCGCAGCATGTCGCCGGTGGAAATTTGTGGAATGCCGAATTTCTCGGTGATGAACTTAGCCTGAGTACCTTTACCGGCCCCGGGAGCTCCCAGCAGAATGACGCGCATTAGATGTGCTCCTCAATTTTTTTATAAAAAGCTTTTACAAAACAAAGGATTCGCCGCTTGGGACGAATCCTGAAAAATACGGGTCGTGGCCGCACAAACGGCCAAAGGCTGATCAAGATACACAGCAGGCTGCGCCCACACAAGACGCCAAAAGTCGGAGAAACCGACGCCCGCCGCGACCTTGCGACGCGGTAACCCAAGTCGCAACCCCAACATGAACTGTCGCCTGGCGGCACTTTCCCCGCTCACGCACAGCGGCATGCGGCAGCGATTACTCGATGCCGCATGCCCCGTTGCAAACGTTAGCCGGTATTTCGCAAACCGGCGGCAATCCCCGCCACAGACACCAGCAGCGCCTGTTCCACCGGACTGCCCTGCTCGACTTCCTGCTGCCGCGAGCGTGCCAGCAATTCGGCCTGCAATAGATGCAGCGGGTCGAGATAGGTGTTGCGCAGACGGATGAATTCCAGGGTGTCAGGGCTGTGCGCGAGCAGCTGCGACTGGCCGGTCAGGCCGAGCACCACGGCGCACGCCTGCGACAATAGGTCGCGTAACTGCGCGCCCAGCGGCAGCAGTTCCGGCTCGACCAGACGCTCATCGTAAGACAGCGCGATATCGGCATCAGCCTTGGCCAGCACCATTTCCAGCATGTCGATGCGCGTGCGGAAGAACGGCCACTGCTCGCGCATCTGCCCGAGCAACGCGCCTTCGCCGCGCTCCAGCGCCTTGCTCAGCGCCGACTCCCAGCCCAGCCACGCCGGCAGCATCAGCCGGGTTTGCGTCCAGCCGAAGATCCACGGGATCGCGCGCAGGCTCTCGATGCCGCCGGCACGGCGCTTGGCCGGACGACTGCCGAGCGGCAGGCGCCCCAGTTCCTGCTCCGGCGTGGACTGGCGGAAGTATTCGACGAATTGCGGATTCTCGCGCACCACCTGGCGGTAAGCGCTGACGCCGTCCGCCGCCAGTTCGTCCATCAGGTGTCGCCATTCGGGCGTTGGCGGCGGCGGTGGCAGCAATGTCGCTTCGAGCACCGCCGCCAGATACAGATTGAGGTTCTGCTCGGCGATGTCCGGCAGGCCAAATTTGAAACGAATCATTTCGCCCTGCTCGGTGGTGCGGAACCGCCCCGCCACCGAACCCGGTGGCTGCGACAGAATCGCCGCGTGCGCCGGGCCGCCGCCACGGCCGACGGTGCCGCCGCGACCATGGAACAACAGCAGTTCGACTTGCTGCTCGCGACAGATTTCCACCAGCCGTTCCTGCGCGCGATATTGCGCCCAGGCCGCCGCGGTGGTGCCGGCGTCCTTGGCCGAGTCGGAGTAACCGATCATCACTTCCTGCGGGCCTTGCAGACGCGCGCGATAACCCGGCAGCAGCAACAGCCGTTCCATCACCGGCCCGGCGTTGTCGAGGTCGGCGAGGGTTTCGAACAGCGGCACCACGCGCGTTGGCCGTAGCACGCCGGATTCCTTGAGCAGCAGTTGCACGGCGAGCACATCGGAAGCCGCGCCGGCCATGGATATCACGTAAGAGCCGAGCGAAGCCGCCGGGGCAGCGGCGATTTCCTTGCAGGTGTTGAGCACTTCGGCGGTGTCGGCCGACGGTTTGAAATGCGCTGGCAACAACGGACGGCGGTTGCTCAGTTCCTGGGTAAGGAATTTGATCCGCTGTTCTTCGTCCCAGTCCTCATAACGCCCAAGGCCGAGGTAATCGGTGATTTCGGTCATCGCCGAGCTGTGCCGCGCGGAATCCTGACGCACATCCAGACGCACCAGGAACAGCCCGAATGTCACCGCGCGACGCAGGCAATCGAGCAGCGGTCCGTCGGCGATCACGCCCATGCCGCATTCGTGCAGCGAGTTAAAACACAGCTCCAGCGGCCCGAGCAGGTCGCGGTTGTTGTGCAGCACTTCGGCAGGCGCAGGTGTCGGCGCGGTGAGCGCGGCGTGAGCCCAATTACGTGTCGCCCGCAGGCGCTCGCGCAATTGCTTGAGCACCGCGCGGTACGGTTCGGCGCTGTCGCCGGCCTGGGCCCTGAGCGTGTCACTGGCTTGTTGCATCGACAGTTCGGCGGCGAGGTGATCGACGTCGCGCAGGTACAGGTCGGCGGCCATCCAGCGCGCCAGCAATAACACTTCGCGCGTTACGGCTGCAGTGACGTTGGGGTTGCCGTCACGGTCGCCGCCCATCCACGAGGCGAAGCGAATCGGCGCGGCCTCCAGCGGCAGGCGCAAGCCCGTGGCCTCATGCAGCGCCTTGTCGGCCTTGCGCATATGGTTGGGAATCGCCTGCCACAGCGAATGCTCGATCACCGCAAAGCCCCATTTCGCTTCGTCAACCGGCGTCGGCCGTGTGCGGCGGATTTCTTCGGTGTGCCAGGCTTCAGCGATCAATCGTTGCAGGGTGGTGTGGATCTGTTCGCGCTCGGCGCTGGTCAGGTCGCGATGGTCCTGCGCGGCAAGTTGCGCGGCAATCGCGTCGTACTTCTGAATCAAGGTGCGGCGGGCGACTTCGGTCGGGTGCGCGGTCAGCACCAGTTCGATTTCCAACCGCGCCAGTTGCCGGGCCAGGGATTCGGCGCTGTGGCCTTCGCTGCGCAAACGCGCCAGCAGTTCAGGCAATACACGGGATTCGAACGGCGCCGGCTGCGACTCTTCGCGCCGATGAATCAACTGATATTGCTCGGCGATGTTCGCCAAGTTGAGAAACTGGTTGAACGCGCGCGCCACCGGGAGCAATTCATCTTCGCTCAACTGATTGAGGCTGGCGCTCAGTTCGGCGTCCATCGAACCGCGCCGGTCAGCCTTGGCGCCCTTGCGGATCTGCTCGATCTTGGCGAGGAACGGCTCGCCGTACTGATCTCGAATGGTGTTGCCCAACAGCTCTCCGAGCAGGTGAACATCTTCGCGCAAGCGTGCATCAATATCGGTCATCAGCAGTTCTCCAACGGTAATCGGGACGGCGCAGAAACGAATGCTTTGCTCGAGAGAGTGCCGCTCTGCGGCGCTTCTTACAAGCAGCCGACGAAGGGACTTTAAACCTTGAGCGGCAAAGCTAGTCTCAACAGTAAGCCGCACGACGGCTTGCCGCCGGCCCTGGCGGACACTCACCCAGACCTGCCATGAGCAGGTGCGAAATGAGGTCATCATGAAAATCCGTGAACTTGCCCAGCATTGGGAAGAAAACGCCAAAGGTCGCCTGACCGACACTGGCTACACGATTCATCTGGACGTGGAATCTGCCGCAAGGCTGGCGGCGATTGCCGAGATGTACCCCAAACGCCACCCCGAGGAATTGCTCGGCGAACTGATTGGTGCGGCGCTTGAAGAATTCGAGGCGAGCCTGCCGTATGTGAAAGGCTCGACGGTGGTCGCCACCGATGAGGAAGGTGATCCGCTGTATGAAGACGTCGGGCCGACGCCACGTTTTCTGGCGCTGTCGCGGCGGCATTTGCATGATCTGGCTTCAGCCGAGAACAAACAGAATCACTGACCCGACACAGAAAAACCTGTGGGAGCGGGCTTGCCCGCGATGGCGTCATTTCAGTCAAAGATGTGCTGAGCATGATGGCCTCATCGCTGGCAAGCCAGCTCCCACAGGGCCCGGCTAACCCTGATATTTATCTTAAAACTCACCCGCGCGTACCGCTTCAAACCGCCAAAGTTCCCGCCCCAGAGCCTTGTCCAAACGGTCAGGTTAATTTTTGGCGATAGGCCATCTTTTCTGAACTTTTGAAAAATGCCGCCGGTCGGAACAGGTAACCACGCCTGGAACGAGCGTTTCAATTCGCGTCAACAAGCGATGCTTTCGGCTCCTCTGCCAGGATGGATTCAGATGTATTTTCAGGAGATGCCTAATGGAGTTGAAGACCATGAAAACCCAATCCACGTTTTCCCACCTGCGCGGTCTGAAACTGGCCGCTCTGGCCATCGGCACCAGCTTCGTTCTGGCCGGTTGCGCCGGTAACCCACCGACCGAGCAGTACGCCGTGACCCAGTCGGCCGTGAACAGCGCCGTCAGCGCCGGCGGTACCGAGTTCGCTGCGGTGGAAATGAAGCAGGCTCAGGACAAACTGAAACAAGCTGAAATCGCCATGCACGACAAGAAGTATGACGAAGCCCGTCGTCTGTCCGAACAGGCGGAATGGGACGCTCGCGTCGCAGAGCGCAAGGCGCAGGCCGCCAAGGCTGAACAGGCTGTGAAGGATTCCCAGAAAGGTGTTCAGGAACTGCGTCAGGAAAGCCAGCGCACCGTGCAGTAAGCGCGCATCCGGACCGCAAAGCTGAATCTCTTATCGATAGAAAGGACGACAAATTATGCGTAAGCAACTGATGATTCCCGCTCTTCTGGCCGCAAGCGTTGCCCTGGCTGCCTGCTCTACCCCGCCTAACCCGAACCTGGAACAGGCACGCACCAACTATGCCGGCCTGCAGGCCAACCCGCAGGCGAGCAAAGTCGCCGCACTGGAAACCAAAGACGCCAGCGATTATCTGGACAAAGCCGACAAGGCCTATCTGGACAAAGAAGACGCGGCCAAGGTTGACCAACTGGCCTACCTGACCAACCAGCGCGTGGAAGTGGCCAAGCAGACCATCGCCCTGCGCACTGCTGAAAACAACCTGAAGAACGCCGCCGCGCAACGTGCCCAGGCCCGTCTGGATGCCCGTGATCAGCAGATCAAACAGCTGCAGGACAGCCTCAACGCCAAGCAGACCGATCGCGGCACGCTGGTGACTTTTGGTGACGTGTTGTTCGCCACCAACAAGGCCGATCTGAAATCCAGCGGTCTGGTGAACATCAACAAACTGGCGCAATTCCTTCAGGAAAACCCGGATCGCAAAGTGATCGTCGAGGGTTACACCGACAGCACCGGCACCGCGAGCTACAACCAGTCGCTGTCCGAGCGCCGCGCGACTTCCGTGCAGATGGCCCTGATCAAGATGGGCGTCGATCCTTCGCGTATCGTCGCTCAGGGTTATGGCAAGGAATATCCGGTCGCGGATAACGGCAGCGTCTCGGGCCGTGCGATGAATCGTCGGGTGGAAGTGACCATTTCCAATGACAACCAGCCGGTTGCACCGCGTTCTTCGGTGAGTTCGAACTAAGTTTTAAGCTGTAACGCAGAAGCCCCGCTTGAGTTGATCAGGCGGGGCTTTTTGTGGGAGCAGACATCGTAGCCCCTCACCCCAGCCCTCTCCCGAGGGAGAGGGAGCCGATTGGGGGAGGCTGTTGAGATGTGCCGGCGGGCAAGATTTGTTGTGAATCCATAATCGATCTGGTCTGTCAGGTCGATGAATAGCCCAAGACACCTCGGTCAGTCCCCTCTCCCTCTGGGAGAGGGTTAGGGTGAGGGCTGGGCCTGCAAAATCACTCTTGCAGCTTCTGCGGCGTCTCTTCACCCATGCATCGCACAGCCTTCTTCTGCGCATTGACCAGCACCCCGGTCAGGCCTTTCTGCTCGGTATCAAACAACACCAATACCCCGTCAATGCACTGCGCCACTTGCGGCGCGGGAGTCAGCGATAGTTTGTAGTCCTCGCCGGGCACGGTCTTGAGCATGGTGAACTCGTTGAGCAGCAGCGCATCCTCGGGTTTGGCGAAGTGCAGGTAGCCGTAGTACCACAGCGCCCCGACGGTGCCGAGGATGCTGCAGATACCGGTGATGATCAGCGGGATGGCGTTACGTTCTTCAGTCATTGCGGGTTCTCATCTTCAGAATTCGGCGGCGCTGGGTAATTGGGGATTTCGCCGAGGCGGCGCAGGCCGTTGAAATGCTCGGGGTCGTCGAGATAACGCAGCATCACCTGCTGCCACACCGGGTCGCCGAAGGTCTGCACATGGCCGCCGCGGGTCAGTTGCAGCACCCGCGGTGGCGGCGCCGCTTGATACAGACGGATGCCATTGGCCATCGGCACCAGCGGATCGTCGATGCTGTGGAAAATCAGTTTCGGCACGCCGATGAGTTGCGCCATCGACTTGATCGCGCTGTCGCCGTCCGGCACCAGCCACGACAGCGGCACCTGCAACGGCCAGGTCAGCCAAGACGTGCTCAGCGCATACTGGCCGACGCTGCGGTAACTGGCGGGCACACCGTCGAGCACCAGAGCCTTGAGCTGTTTCTGCCGCTCGGGATGCTGCACCAGCCAATGCACCGCCATCGCCCCACCGAGGCTTTGCCCGAGCAGCACCAGCGGTTTGCCTTTGACTTCCTGGGCCTGGTACAGCCAGGTGAATGCGGCGTCGATGTCCTGATAGATCGCCGGCAGGCTCGGCTTGCCTTCGGACAAGCCGTACCCGCGATAGTCCACCAGCAGCACTTGATAACCGTTTTTCGGCAGCCACCAACTGCCTCCCAGATGCATCGGCAGGTTGCCGCCGTTGCCGTGCAGGTGCAGCACCGTGCCTTTGACTTCCACGCCGGGTTTGGCCGGCAGCCACCAGGCGTTGAGTTTCAAGCCATCAGCAGTGACCAGCGTGACCGTACGGTAGTCGAGCCTGGCTTTTTCCGGGGTGAAGATCTGGCCCGGTTCGGGGTAGAACAGCAGCGAACTGCAACCGCCGAGGGTCAAAAGCAGGCAAAGAATGCCGAGGATTCTCATCCGGTGAAACCTCGCAAGGAATGGGCAGACAATCGATTCAGAGAAAAACAAATAACCCTGTGGGAGCTGGCTTGCCAGCGATGGCGGTGGGTCAGCCAACATCAAATTGACTGACAGAATGCAATCGCTGGCAAGCCAGCTCCCACAGGGGATTGTGTTTGGGCTAGAGGATATTGGAGTAATCCGCTTCGATCCGGTCCAGGCTCAAGTGGTTGAGGAAGTTGGAGAAGCACATCCACGCCGACAACGCATTCAGATCGCGGAACTGGTCCGGCAGGTATTTGGGCGGCACCACCAGCCCCTCGTCCACCAACTGGCGCAAGGTGCGCATGTCTTCCAGCGTGGTCTTGCCGCAGAACAACAGCGGAATCTGCTCGAGCTTGCCTTTGCGCACGGCCAACTGAATGTAGTTGTAAACCATGATGAAGCCCTTGAGGTAGGACAAGTCTTTGGTGAATGGCAGACCGGTCGGCGTCGAACCGCGGAACACCCGACTGGCGTTGCCATAGCTTTCCGCCATTTCGAAGCCTTGCTCACGGAAAAACTCGAACACCTGCAAAAAGTCCGCGCCCTCCTCGACCATGTGAATCGCGCGGGTGCGGTTGGTCAGTTTGCGCAGGCGACTCGGGTAGGAGGCGAACGTGATGATTTCCATCAGAATCGCCAGACCTTCCTGGGTCACCGTCGACGACGGCGGACCTTTCGACAGAAACGTGCAGATCGGCTGGTTCAAACCATTGAGCGTAGTGCCGACATGCACCAGCCCTTCATGGACTTCCAGTGCGCGCACGTCACGGTTGTTGAACATCGCGTCGGTGCGGATCTTGATGTAGTCGGCGCCCGCCGCCGCGTCGGCGACGATGCCGTCGGACTCAAACACCCGAATGGTTTCCTCGGCCTCGCCAAACACCTTGTTCAAACGGGTTTGCAGCAAGTGCACGGCGTCCTTGGCGGTGAGGATTTTCGGTTCGTCCTTCAGATCGCCACGGCCATCGATGTTGTTCAGGTAGTCGGACATCATCAGGCCAAGGTCGGCCAGGGTCGGGTCACCGGCATGGAAGGCATCGGACGCGGCGCCGTACAGCTCTTGCGAAATCAGGCCGAAATCCTCGGTGCCGCGCGCTTCGAGCATGCGCACGACCATGCGGTATTCCTTGCACATGCGCCGCATGATCTGCCCGACCGGGTTGAACTGGCCGAGCTGGCGAGTGATGTCGCGCTCGATGTTCTGAAACTCCAGCTTGACCTGGCTCGAATCGAAGGACAGCGGCCGATTGAGGTAGTAGTCGCGATCGATCGCGGGCATCTCCTTGCCCTTGGCCTTGAGAAAGCCCTTGCGCACGTTCTCGTCCCACTTGACCGCGTCAAGCACGCGGATCGGCGTCTGCGCCAGCACAATGCGATCGGACAACATGCGTATCGTCTGCTGGTAATCGTCCACCCGGAACTCCTGTAGAAAACCTGACGTTTGAAATTATTGAGCGCTGGCCTGGCGCTGATAGCGCGCAGCTTCAACGAAGACATCGGAATTGGCCGGATCATCAAGGTAAGCGAAGACCTTGTCGAGGTTGCTGTCGACGTGCACGCCGTCGCCATCGTCGGTCTGGAAGGCCTGACCGTCGAGGGCGTGCTGTTTGATCGCTTGATTGATCTGCTCGAGATCGAGGTTGTAGATCACCAGTTCGCGCTGGTCGGTGATTTCGAACCCGGCAATGGTGAAGTGGCCGCCGAAACGCGCCGGCACTTTCGCCGACAGATACCAGCGGTTGCCATGCCGTGACACAGTAAACGGATAGGCTTCGCGTTCGCGCGGCTTGGCTTTGAAGTACGTGACGGCCTGGTAGCGATCGTTGCCGACGCGGGTCAGCTCAAGATTCATCGGCTCGCCCCAGGCATTGGTGCTCGACCATTTGCCGAGCAAGCCCTTGGGCGCCGGATCGCTGGCCGCCAGCGGCTCCTTGAACGTCACCAGACAGCCACTGAGCAGCAGCAACGACAGGGCCATCAGCACGCCACGCCAGGACTTCATTCGAGACTCCTTATGAACAGCCGCTTTTCATCGATTGTTCCCACGCTCTGCGTGGGAATGCATCCACTGACGCTCTGCGTCATCTCGGCGAGGGACGCAGAGCGTCCCGGGCGGCATTCCCACGCGAAGCGTGAGGAACGATCAAAAGCATCCGCGGATCAGACCGAGGCCAGCACCAGGTGCATATACCGCGTCAGGATGCCGAGCATGTCCTCTTCGGCCAAAGGCTCGGCGTCGTTGAGCAGGCCCTGATATTCCATCCGTCCGATAATCGCCGTCAACACTTTGGCATCCTGCTGCGGTTCGCGCGAGCCCAAAACCTGAAACAACTGGCAGGTGCCCTGCAACAGAATCTGCTGATGCGAGCGCACCAGGATCGCCAGACGCGGGTTGAGCAGCGCTTCCTGGCGGAAGGCCTGTTCGGCCATCAGATGCTCACGGCGATTGATCAGTTGCCGGTGCACGTAGTCGGCCATCAGCCGCGCGATGTCGTCGGCCAGTTGCGAGCGCGACTCCGGGCTGCCGTCGCCGCTGACGACCATTTCACGCAACAGGCCTTCATTGTTGATCCACAACTTGGCCATGTACGCCGCGCTGCGTTCAACATATTGGGCAAAGGTATCGGTGAGCAGGTCGTCGATGTCCTTGAAGTAATACGTGGTCGCCGACAGCGGCACACCGGCCTCGGCCGCCACCGCGCGGTGGCGCACGGCACGCACGCCGTCGCGCACGACAATGCGCATCGCCGCGTCGAGAATGTCCTGGCGACGCTGCTCACTGCCCTGTCGGCTGGCCTTGCGGCCCTGGTACTGAACACTTTCAGCGACCGCAGTGGCGATACCCGCTGCACCTTCTTGAGCTATTGCACCCATCACGACAGCACTTCCTCTACTAATTCCAAATTAACCAATTGATACATTTGTACCAGACAGGCAATAAAAAGCCGCCTGTTTTAGGCGGCTTTTTAACTGAAACGTTTACGCTTGCGGTCGCATGTGCGGGAACAGGATCACATCGCGAATCGACGGCGAGTTGGTCAGCAACATCACCAGACGGTCGATGCCGATACCTTCACCGGCCGTTGGCGGCATGCCGTACTCCAGCGCACGGACGAAGTCGGCGTCGTAGTGCATGGCTTCATCGTCGCCGGCGTCCTTGTCGGCCACCTGCGCCATGAAGCGTTCGGCCTGGTCTTCGGCGTCATTCAACTCGGAGTAGGCGTTGGCGATTTCACGGCCGCCGATGAACAGCTCGAAGCGGTCGGTGACGTTCGGGTTGTCGTCGTTGCGACGCGCCAGTGGCGACACTTCGAACGGGTACTGAGTGATGAAGTGCGGCTGTTCCAGTTTGTGCTCGACCAGCTCTTCGAAAATCATCACCTGCAACTTGCCCAGACCTTCGAAGCCCAGCACCTTGGCGCCGGCCTTCTTGGCGATGGCGCGGGCCTTGTCGATGTCGTTCAGGTCATCGGCGGTCAGCTCAGGGTTGTACTTGAGGATCGAGTCGAACACCGACAGACGCACGAACGGCTCGCCGAAGTGGAACACCTTGTCGCCGTACGGCACGTCGGTGCTGCCCAGCACCAGCTGCGCCAGCTCGCGGAACAGTTCTTCGGTCAGGTCCATGTTGTCTTCGTAATCGGCGTAGGCCTGATAGAACTCCAACATGGTGAATTCAGGGTTGTGACGGGTCGAGACACCTTCGTTACGGAAGTTGCGGTTGATCTCGAAAACTTTCTCGAAACCGCCTACGACCAGACGCTTCAGATACAGCTCCGGCGCGATACGCAGGAACATTTCCATGTCCAGCGCGTTGTGATGGGTTTCGAAAGGCTTGGCCGCAGCGCCACCCGGGATGGTCTGCAGCATCGGCGTTTCGACTTCGAGGAAGTCGCGCTTCATCAGGAAGCTGCGGATGTGCGCGATCACTTGCGAACGTACGCGGAAGGTCTGGCGCACGTCTTCGTTGACGATCAGGTCAACGTAACGCTGACGGTAGCGCTGTTCGGTGTCGGTCAGGCCATGGTGCTTGTCCGGCAGCGGACGCAGCGACTTGGTCAGCAGGCGCACGTTGGTCATTTCAACGTACAGGTCGCCCTTGCCGGAGCGCGCCAGGGTGCCTTCGGCGGCAATGATGTCGCCCATGTCCCAGGTTTTAACCGCGGCCAGGGTTTCTTCCGACAAAGTCTTGCGGTTGACGTAGACCTGGATACGCCCGGTCATGTCCTGGATCACCATGAACGAGCCACGGTTGAGCATGATGCGACCGGCGACCTTGACCGGGATTGCAGCCTCTGCCAGCTCTTCCTTGGTCTTGTCCGCGTACTGTTTCTGCAAGGCATCGCAGTAGTTGTCGCGGCGGAAGTCGTTCGGGAAGGCATTGCCCTTGGCGCGCTCGGCAGCAAGCTTTTCCTTGCGCAGGGCGATCAGCGAGTTTTCTTCCTGTTGCAGGGCTTGCGGGTCGAGTTGTTGGTCGCTCATGTCTTTAGATATTCCATCAGGTTCGTTGCCCCCGGACCTTGCGGCCCGGGGATCGCCAGCAGGGCTGGCTCCTACAGGGATCGAGCGGAAACGGTCGATCCTGTGTTGGCGTCTGTTACAGGCCCGATTTCAGGCTGGCTTCCAGGTACTCGTCGATGTCGCCGTCGAGCACCTTGTCGCAATCGCTGCGTTCGATGTTGGTGCGCAGATCCTTGATCCGCGACGCATCGAGCACGTAAGAGCGGATCTGGTGACCCCAGCCGATATCGGACTTGGTGTCTTCCAGCGCTTGCGAAGCGGCGTTGCGTTTCTGCATTTCCTGCTCGTACAACTTGGCCCGCAGCATTTTCATGGCGGTGTCCTTGTTGGCGTGCTGGGAACGTTCGTTCTGGCAGCTGACCACGGTGTTGGTCGGTACGTGAGTGATACGTACGGCCGAGTCGGTGGTGTTTACGTGCTGACCACCGGCACCGGAGGAACGATAGGTGTCAATGCGCAGGTCTGCCGGGTTGATTTCGATTTCGACCTTGTCGTCGATCTCTGGCGAGACGAACACCGCAGAAAACGAGGTGTGGCGACGGTTGCCGGAGTCGAACGGGCTCTTGCGCACCAGACGGTGCACGCCGATCTCGGTACGCAGCCAGCCAAAGGCGTATTCACCCTTGATGTGCACGGTCGCGCCTTTGATACCGGCGACTTCACCGGCGGACAGTTCCATGATGGTCGCTTCGAAACCGCGTTTGTCGGCCCAGCGCAGGTACATGCGCAGCAGGATATTGGCCCAGTCCTGCGCTTCGGTACCGCCGGAACCGGCCTGGATATCCAGGTAGGCGTTGTTCGGGTCCATTTCATGGCTGAACATGCGGCGGAATTCCAGCTTGGCCAGACTTTCCTCGAGACGGGCCAGTTCGGCGACGACATCACCGACTGCGCCTTCGTCGTTTTCTTCGACGGCCATGTCCAGCAGGTCGCGGCAATCGGCCAGACCGGCGTTCAGTTCATCGAGGGTATCGACGATCTGCGCCAGCGCAGCGCGCTCGCGGCCCAGTTCCTGGGCGTATTCAGGTTTGTTCCAGACACTCGGATCTTCAAGCTCGCGATTGACCTCGGTCAGACGCTCATGCTTTTGATCGTAGTCAAAGATACCCCCGAATAGTTTCGGAGCGCTCGGACAGGTCCTTGATGGTGTTCAGGATCGGGTTGATTTCCATGACGGGCAGCACTCGTTGGCGAACTTTTGAAAGCCGGCGAGTATAACGTAATCAGGCTGGCGCGGCAGCCCGTCTGGCGGCTGTGGGGGTGATTGTGCTTTGTCATTGACCTGCACAATTGCAATGTGGGAGCGAGCCTGCTCGCGAAGGCGGTGTTTCAGTCAACATTGATGTCGACTGTACCGCCGCTTTCGCGAGCAGGCTCGCTCCCACAGGGGGACAGCATTGCCAACCTGGTCTATTCGATCCCGACCTGATTACGCCCATTATTCTTCGCCAGATACAACCCGCGATCCGCCGCGGAAATCAGCAGGCGGCAATCGCTGCCGGCCTGCGGCACCATGGTCGCCAAACCGATACTGATGGTCAGGCTGTCGCCCGCCGCCGGGGTGTTGTGCGGGATTTTCAGCGCCGCCACAGTCTGGCGCAGCTTCTCCGCTACCAATCGCGCGCCACCCGGCGAGGTGTTCGGCAACACCAGCACAAACTCCTCACCGCCATAACGCGCCGGCAGATCCGACGGCCGCGCGCTGGCGTCGCGGATCGCCGCCGCGACCTTGCGCAAGGCTTCATCGCCCTCAACGTGGCCGAAACTGTCGTTGTACGACTTGAAGTAATCGACATCGATCATCAACAACGACAACTGGCTCTGATCGCGCAACGAGCGGCGCCACTCCAGCTCCAGGTACTCGTCGAAGTGCCGGCGATTGGACAACCCGGTCAGGCCGTCGGAGTTCATCAGCCGTTGCAGCACCAGATTGGTGTCGAGCAATTGCTGCTGGCTGACCCGCAGCGCCCGGTAAGCGGCATCGCGCTGCAGCAGGGTCATGTAGGAGCGCGAGTGATAGCGGATGCGCGCCACCAGCTCGATGGTGTCGGGCAGCTTCACCAGATAATCGTTGGCGCCGGCGGAGAACGCCGCGCTCTTGATCAGCGGGTCTTCCTTGGTCGACAGGACGATGATCGGGATGTCCTTGGTCGCCGGATGATTGCGGTATTCGCGCACCAGACTCAGGCCATCGAGGCCGGGCATGACCAGATCCTGCAAAATCACCGTCGGCTTGATGCGCACGGCCTGGGCGATGGCTTGCTGCGGATCGGAGCAGAAGTGGAAGTCGATGTTTTCTTCGCTCGACAGCCCACGGCGCACCGCTTCGCCGATCATCGCCTGATCGTCCACCAACAACACCATGGCGGCGTTTTCGTCGGTTTTGATGTCGTCGATCTGTAAATCATTCATGGGCGGTCACCTGAGTGCTGCGGGGGCCAGGATTGCGGATATACCTGTTCATTTGGGGAAAACCTCCAGCAATCGTGGCGCTATTCTTTCCAGTGGACGGATTTCCACGGCGGCATCGATGGCCGCGGCGGCCTTGGGCATGCCGTACACCGCACTGCTGTTCTGGTCCTGGGCGATGGTCAAATAACCCTGTTGGCGCATGAGCTTAAGCCCTTGCGCGCCGTCGCGCCCCATCCCGGTCAATAAAACCCCGACGGCGTCACCATTCCAGTAATTGGCGACGCTCTCGAAAAACACGTCGATCGAGGGCCGATAAATCTCGTTGACCGGTTCGGCGGTGTAGGCCAGCGTGCCGTTCTTGAGCAGGCGAATATGGTGATTGGTCCCGGCCAGCAGCACCGCGCCGCTTTGTGGCGGCTCGCCTTCGCGGGCCAGACGCACGTCCAGGCCACTGGCGCCGGCCAGCCATTCGGCCATGCCCGCAGCGAAAACCTGATCCACATGCTGGACCAGCACGATCGCTGCCGAGAAATCTTTGGGCAAACCTTTGAGCAGAACCTCCAGCGCTGCCGGGCCGCCAGCGGACGAACCAATCGCCACCAGGCGCTGACGTGAGGCCGAACTGCGCTGGGGCGTCGGTGCCGGCCGCGTCCGCGGAGCCTTGTCGCCGATCAGCCAGCCGATATTGAGGATCTTGCGCAGCAACGGCGCCGCCGCTTCCTGCGGGTTGCCGCCGCCAACGGCCGGAGTATCGACCACATCCAGTGCGCCGTGGCCCATGGCTTCGAAGACGCGGTGCACGTTCTGCTGACGGTCGACGGTGACAATGACGATGGCGCACGGGGTCTCGGCCATGATCCGGCGGGTGGCTTCGACGCCGTCCATGATCGGCATGATCAGGTCCATCAGGATCAGGTCCGGGGTGTTTTCGGCGCACAGTTGCACCGCCTCGGCGCCGTTGCGGGCGACCCAGACCACCTGATGCGCCGGCTCGAAGGCCAGCGCCCGGCGCAGTGCCTCTACCGCCAGCGGCATGTCGTTGACGATTGCGATCCTCATGCCCGCGCTCCTCCGATGAGCTCGACCACTGCGTCGAGCAGGGCGTCGTCATGAAAACTGGCTTTGGCTAGATAATAGTCGGCGCCGGCGTCCAGTCCACGGCGCCGGTCTTCTTCGCGGTCCTTGTACGAGACGACCATCACCGGCAGCGATTGCAAGCGGTTGTCGCGGCGCAGCAGGCTGACCAGCTCGATGCCGTCCATGCGCGGCATGTCGATGTCGGTGATCAGCAAATCGAAGTCCTCGGAACGCAGGGCATTCCAGCCGTCCATGCCGTCGACCGCTACGGCGACGTCGTAGCCACGGTTGAGCAAGAGTTTGCGTTGCAGTTCGCGCACGGTCAGCGAATCGTCGACCACCAGCACCCGCTTGCGCGCCGCTTCCGCGGCTTGGTTACCGTGACGGGCAATACGCTCCAGGCGCCCGGTGTTGAGCAGTTTGTCGACCGAGCGCAACATGTCTTCGACGTCAACGATCAGCACCACCGAACCGTCATCGAGCAAGGCGCCGGCGGAAATGTCCTGAACCTTGCCTAGCCGCTCATCCAGCGGCAACACCACCAGCGTTCGTTCGCCGATAAAGCGCTCGACCGCGACGCCATAGATCGCATCGCGCTCGCGGATCACCACGACCTTGAGGGTTTCGCCGCTGTTCTGGCTGGCCGGGCGATTGAGCAATTGACTGGCCGCGACCAGCCCGACATGCCGGCCTTCGTACCAGAAATGCTGGCGGCCTTCGACCTGAACGATGTCTTCGGGAGCCAGATCGCACATGCGTTCGATGTGCGCCAGCGGAAAGGCATAAGCCTCTTCACCGACGGCCACCACCAGACTGCGCACCACCGACAGCGTCAACGGCACTTCCAGATGAAAGCGACTGCCCTCGCCCGCCGTCTGCTCCAGCACCACGGCCCCGCGCAACTGGCGGACCATGTGCTGCACCGCATCGAGGCCGACGCCGCGACCGGACACTTCGGTGACCTTGTCGCGCAAACTGAAACCGGGCAGGAACAGGAAGGTCAGCAGTTCTTCTTCGCTCAACTGCGCAGCGGTTTCGGCTGGGGATAACTGCCGTTCGACGATGCTACGGCGGACCTTTTCCAGGTCGACACCGTTGCCGTCGTCACTCAGTTCCAGCACCAGCAAACCGGCCTGATGCGAGGCGCGCAGGCGAATCAGGCCTTCTTCCGGCTTGCCCTGGAGCAGGCGTTGTTCGGGCGTTTCGATGCCGTGATCGACCGCGTTGCGCAACAAGTGCGTCAGCGGTGCTTCAAGCTTTTCCAGTACGTCGCGGTCGACCTGGGTTTTCTCGCCTTCGATCTCCAGGCGTACCTGTTTGCCGAGGCTGCGTCCCAGATCGCGGACCATGCGCACCTGTCCGCTGAGGACGTCGGCGAACGGGCGCATGCGACAGGCCAGCGCCGTGTCATAAAGCACTTGCGCGCGTTGGCTGGCTTGCCAGGCGAATTCATCGAGTTCAGCGTTTTTCTCGCTGAGCAGTTGTTGCGATTCGGCGAGCAAACGACGTGCGTCCTCGAGGGCTTCCAGCGCCTCGAGGCTCAAGGCGTGTTCCTTGAGGTGCACGTTGAGGTTTTCCAGCGCGCGCAGGCCGTTGTTCTGCATGCGCTTGAGGCGCTGCATGGTTGCCAGATGCGGCTTGAGCCGCTGGGTTTCCACCAGCGATTTGCTCGACAGATCGAGCAGGCTGTTCAGGCGTTCGGCGGTCACCCGCAAGACGCGCTCGCCACCTTCAGTGGTGCGTTTGCTTTTGCGCGGCGCCGGTTCGGCAGTTTCGACTGGCGTTTCCACGGAAGGCGCAGGCACCGGCGCGGGCTCAAGTTGCAGCTCGGCCATCGGCGGTGCGGCTACCGGTATCGGGGCTGCCGACGGATCGAGCAACCGCGCCATCAACGCTACATAGGCCTCGATGTCTGGCGGTTGCGGCGCGTTCGTCGGGGTAGCGATGCGCATGAGCAAATCGGTGCCCTGCAACAACGCGTCGATATGCTCGGGGCGCAGCAGCAGGCGCCCTTCCTGCGCGCTGACCAGGCAATCTTCCATGACATGGGCGACGCTGACGCCGCTATCGATGCCGACGATCCGCGCCGCGCCTTTGAGTGAATGCGCCGCGCGCATGCACGATTCGAGGTGGTCGGCCTGGGTCGGGTTGCGCTCCAGCGCCAACAGCCCGGCGCTGAGAACCTGAGTCTGGGCTTCAGCTTCAAGGCTGAACAGCTCGAGCAGCGAGGCGTCGCGCATTTGCTCGGGGGTCATGTCAGGCTCCGGGTCACGGCGGACAGCAACTGTTCTTCGTCGAGCCAGCGCAGGCTGCGACCGCGATATTGCAGGACACCGCGAGTGTATTTGGCGCTGGCCTGGGCAGCGGATTGCGACGCCGCCGCAAGGATGCGCTCGTCAATGGCATGAATGCCGTCGACCTCGTCCACCGGCACCACCACCGGCCCGCCATGGGCGGCAATGATCAGCATGCGCGGCATGATCCGCGCACCGGTGGCCGGCGCGGCATTGGCATCCAGATCGAGCAAGTCCACCAGCGACAGGCACGCCACCAGCGCACCGCGCACGTTGGCCACGCCCAGCAGAGCTCGCGAGCGCTGGTGCGGCAATGAGTGAATGGCCTGCATCGGCGCGACTTCCACCAGACTGCGCGTGGCCAGCCCCAGCCATTCTTCGCCGAGGCGGAACATCAGCAGCGAGCGGGTCTTTACGTCCGTTTCCACGGCGCTGGCCACCGGGTCGCGATCGTCCTGCTGCAACGCGTAACGGTCGAGCAGGCGCGTGGCGGCGGCGGAATACACCGAGCAATTGCGGCAATGAATGTGTTCTTCGAGCAGCGGGCAGGACTTGTCGCCATGAATGCCGATGCGATTCCAGCAGTCGTCGATGGCGCGGGCGTCTTCGTGGATGACGTTGAAAGTGTCGGACGCGATCATCGTTTGCGCTCACTGTCGGCGGTGCGCCCGCTGCGGGCGGCACGCTCCTGCAATCGTCGGGCACCCGCCGTGTCGCCCTGGGCTTGCAGCAACGCCGCCAGGTGCATCAACGCTTCGGGGTGTTGCGGTTCGAGGTACAACGCCTTGCGGTAGAAACCCTGGGCTTCGAGGGTCAGGCCGGCGACATCGCTGAGCAGGCCGAGCCAGTAAAACACCTGCGCCACCGGCTCGTGGCTCCGCAGATATTGTTCGCAAGCGGCACGCGCTTCGGCACTTTTGCCTTCGTTGGCCAGCGCAGCGATGTGCGCCAGCAAGGTCGCGGCGTCCTGATTCGCGGCTCTGGGCACGGTCGGCAATGGCGTGACGGCGGCAAACGGGCGATTGCGCACGACCGGCGCTGGTGGTGGATTGCGCAGCGCTTGGCTGATCGGCACGGCGATCGGTTTCGGTGTCGGCAACGGCTCAGGGTGCGGCTCGCTGTGACGGCTGAACGCGAACGACTGGGGAATGCCGATCGAGCGCATGCCCAGGCGGCCGAGCAGACTGCCCTCGGCGGGGCCGATAAACAGCACGCCGTCGAAATGCGTCAGGCGCTTGAGCACTTCGAACACCTGCTTCTGGGTCGGCTGGTCGAAGTAGATCAGCAAGTTGCGGCAGAACACAAAATCGAACGCCGGCTCACTGGCCAATAGCGTTGGATCGAGCACATTGCCGACCTGCAAGCGCACCTGTTCACGCACGTTTTCGTTGATCCGATGGCCATCCTGCTCGGCGAAAAAATGCCGTTCGCGGAAATCCAGATCCTGGCCGCGAAACGAGTTCTTGCCATACAACGCACGCCGCGCCTTCTCTACCGAGAGCGGGCTGACGTCCATGCCATCGACCTTGAATTGATGCGGCTGCAATCCGGCATCGAGCAGGGCCATGGCAATCGAATAGGGTTCCTCGCCGGTGGAGCACGGCAGGCTGAGAATGCGCAGTGCGCGCATGTTGTTCAGCTCTTTAAGCCGGGCGCGCGCCAGTTTGCCCAGCGTGGCAAAGGATTCCGGATAACGGAAAAACCACGTCTCCGGCACGATCACCGCTTCGATCAGCGCCTGCTGTTCATCCCGCGAGCCTTGCAGCAATCGCCAGTAATCGTCGCTATCAGCCGCCTGCGAAAGCGTGGTGCGCTGGCGCACGGCACGCTCGATGATCGCCGGGCCGACCGACGTTACATCGAGGCCGATGCGCTCTTTGAGAAAGTCGAAAAACCGCTGATCGCCGCTCATGCCTGCGCCTCAAGCTGCGCCGGGTCGCGCGGCGGATCGGGAAACAGCAAGGCGCGCACCGACTCGTCGAGCAAGTCATGGACCCGCACCCACTGCACCAGCCCATGGGCGTCTTCGCGCACCGGACCGAGGTACGGCGCCTCGCGGTTATCGAGGCCGTAGGGTTGAAAATCTTCAGGATGGCAGCGCAGGGTATCGGTCGCCTGCTCAAGAATCAGCCCGAGCCACTGCGCCGTTTCCGCATCATCCGGGCGATAGTTGACCAGCACCAGCCGCGTGCTGGTGCGCGCCTCGGCAGGCTGGCCGAAGGTCAAGGCGCTGAGGTCGATGACCGGCACTACCGCGCCGCGATAGGCAAACACCCCGGCGACCCATTGCGGCGCCCGGGCAATCGGCTTCAACGCCACGCGCGGCAAGACTTCCGCCACTTCGGTGGCGCGCAGGGCGTAACGTTCGCTGCCGATGCGAAACAGCAGAAACAATACCGGTTTCGTCACTGGCGCTACACCGCGCTTGGCGATGACTTCGTTCATCAGACTTTGAATCGCGAAACGCCGCTGCGCAGCCCGACGGCCACCTGGCTCAGTTCGTCGATGGCGAAACTGGCCTGGCGCAGCGATTCGACGGTCTGGCTGCTGGCATCGCCCAACTGCACCAGCGCATGGTTGATCTGCTCGGCGCCGGTGGCCTGGGCCTGCATGCCTTCGTTGACCATCAACACCCGCGGCGCCAGCGCCTGCACCTGATGAATGATCTGCGACAACTGCTCGCCGACCTGCTGAACTTCGGACATGCCGCGACGCACTTCTTCAGAGAATTTGTCCATGCCCATCACCCCGGCCGACACTGCCGACTGGATCTCGCGGACCATTTGTTCGATGTCGTAAGTGGCGACGGCGGTCTGGTCGGCCAGACGCCTTACTTCGGTGGCGACGACCGCAAACCCGCGCCCGTATTCGCCGGCCTTCTCGGCTTCGATGGCAGCGTTGAGCGACAGCAGATTGGTCTGGTCGGCGACTTTGACGATGGTGACGACCACCTGATTGATGTTGCCGGCCTTCTCGTTGAGGATCGCCAGTTTGGCGTTGACCAGATCGGCGGCGCCCATCACCGAGTGCATGGTGTCTTCCATGCGCGCCAGGCCTTGCTGGCCGGAGCCGGCGAGCACCGAGGCCTGATCGGCGGCGGTGGAGACTTCGGTCATGGTGCGCACCAGATCTCGCGACGTGGCAGCAATCTCCCGCGAGGTCGCGCCGATTTCCGTGGTGGTGGCGGCGGTTTCGGTGGCGGTGGCTTGCTGTTGCTTGGAGGTGGCGGCGATTTCGGTCACCGAGGTGGTCACCTGCACCGATGAGCGCTGCGCCTGGGAAACCAGCGCAGTCAGTTCGGTCATCATGTCGTTGAAGCCGGTTTCGACCGCGCCGAACTCGTCTTTGCGATCAAGGTTCAGACGCGAACTGAGGTCGCCGGTGCGCATGATTTCGAGGATCGTGACGATGCGGTTCATCGGCGCCATGATCGCGCGCATCAGCAACAGACCACACAAGCCGGCAACCAGTACGGCGACCAGCAGAGAAATGATCATGCTGACTTTGGCGGCGGCCACGGCATCATCGATATTGGCCATGGCATTGTCGGCGACAACCTTGTTCTCGCCGATGATGTCATTGAGTTTCATGCGCCCGGTGTACCAGGCCGGAGTCAGCTTTTCGGTGAACAGCTTGATCGCCTCGGCCTCAAGATTGCGCCGGTGCAGGTCGAGCACGGCATCCTGAATCTCAATATAGGCGTCGTGGTATTTCTCAAACAGGGCGAACTCGGAGCGGTCCTCATCGGTCGCCATGGTCTTGCGATAGTTGGCCATCTGCTCTTGCAGGCGCGTTTCGAAGGCCTTGTAGTCGGCGGCGTCTTCGCTGGAAATGCCCTGCCCTTCCTTCAGGCCCAGCAATTCCTGGGTCTGCAAATAACTGTCGACCCATGCGCCGCGAATCATCGAGCTGTAGTAAACACCGGGAATGGCATCGTCGCGCACGCTGTTTTCACTGGCCTCGATCTTCAACAGCCGTGAATAAGAGAGCACCACCATCATCAGCATGATGGCGATAATCACCGCAAAGCTCGCCAAAATGCGTTGGCGCAACGTCCAGTTCTTCACAGTGATTCCTCGGTGCCTGATCGAAATGCGGGGAGTATAGCCGAGCGCGCTGTTTCATTTATAAGACGCTTTCTAACCCTCCTGCGCCGCGCCCCTGTGGGAGCGAGGTCTGAGGCCATACACCATTCCCTTGTAGGAGTGAGCCTGCTCGCGATAGCGGTGGGTCAGTCACGCATGATTCGCCTGAACTGCTCCCGAAGCAGACACCTCGGTGTCGACAAATGTCCAACTGCGCAAGAAGTTGCGCAGTCGGTCGTAATATTTCACGGGGTAAATCCTCTGCAGATCACGCCGGGCAAGGCCTGCAGCCAAGTGCGCAAGAAGTTGCGCAGCACTGCGCAACTTCTTGCGCACTTTCTTCTGATTTCCACGCTGAAAATTACCCCAAGCGCCCCCCCAACCACCGCTCCGCTCCCGCCCTCCGGGCACTTCAGCAAACCTGGCACGCTCCTTGATAACAGTCAGGCACCCACCGGGCGATTTCGCCTCCCGGGCACCTTAAATTTATCCGCAAGGAGAGCACCCCATGGCAACACCAGCGTACATGTCGGTTACCGGCGAAAAACAAGGCCTGATCACTGCAGGCGCATTCACCGCTGACTCCGTAGGCAACACCTACCAGGAAGGCCACGAAGACCAGGTCATGGTTCAGGCTTTCACCCACGACGTGATCATCCCGCGTGACCCGCAATCCGGTCAGCCAACCGGTCAGCGCGTTCACAAGCCAGTTGTGATCACCAAGGTCTACGACAAGGCTTCGCCACTGCTGCAAGCAGCACTGACTTCCGGCGAGCGCATGAGCGAAATCGTTATCCAGTGGTACCGCACTTCGGCGCAAGGCACCCAAGAGCACTACTACACCACCAAACTGGAAGACGCGATCATCGTCGCCATCAACAACAAAATGCACAACTGCCAGGATCCAGGCAACGCGCACTTCACCCACCTGGAAGAAGTGCAGTTCACCTACCGCAAAATCACCTGGACCCACGAAGTATCCGGTACTTCGGGTTCCGATGACTGGCGTGCTCCAGTCGTTTAATTACGGCTGATCGTTACAAGCATCGGCCAGCTCTGCTGGTCGATGTTGTTTACGCCCCTCCAGAATTTCGCGTACGTTGAGCCGCTTTGTGCGGCCGTCGACGAGCGCCGCTGTACAGCACGAGGAACAAGGGATGTTCGCGCCGGCCAATGAAACCCACTTTGCCCTGACCATCGAAGGTCTTTCCGCTGATTTCCAGGTGTTTACCCTCACCGGCCGGGAAGCCATCAGCCAGCCTTTTGTCTTTGAGGTGGAGCTGGTCAGTGAGCAGCCGTCGCTGGACCTCGAAACCCTGCTGCACAAACCGGCCTTTCTGCAGCTGTCGCCCGACGGCAGCGGCATTCATGGCCAGATCTACCGCGCCGCGCAAGGCGATTCCGGCAAGCGCCTGACCCGATATTCGGTGACTTTGCGCCCGCAACTGTCCTACCTCGCGCACCGCATCAACCAGCGCATATTCCAGAACCTCAGCGTGCCGAAAATCATCGGCATGGTCCTCGAAGAGCACGGCATCCAAAGCAACGCTTACGAATTCAAGACCGGTTCGATTTATCCCGAACGCATCTACTGCGTGCAGTACGACGAATCGGACCTGCATTTCATCCAGCGCCTGTGCGAAGAAGAAGGTATTCACTACCACTTCCAGCACAGCGCCACCGCGCACAAACTTGTATTCGGCGATGACCAGACGGTGTTCCCGAAACTCGCGCCTGTACCCTATCAGCAAGACTCCGGCATGGTCGCCAGCAACCCGGTGATCAAGCGTTTCGACCTGCGTCTGGAAACCCGCACCAGCCGCACCACGCGCCGCGATTACGACTTCGAAAAACCGCGCCTGACCCTGGAAAGCGAAAACCGTGGCGACGCCCTGCCCGACCTCGAAGACTATGACTACCCGGGCCGTTTCATCGACCGCGAGCGCGGCAAACACCTGGCCAAACGCGCCCTCGAACGCCATCGCAGCGACTTCCAGCTCGCCGAAGGCAAGAGTGATCAACCGTTGCTGGTCAGCGGCCATTTCCTCGCGCTGACCGAACACCCCAAAGCCAAGTGGAACGACCTGTGGCTGCTCACCGAAGTCCTGCACGAAGGCAAACAGCCGCAAGTGCTCGAAGAGTCGGTGACCAGCGACACCACCGCGCTGAAAGACGATTTCCATCAGGGCTATCGCAACCGCTTTCAGGCCACGCCGTGGGACGTGCCCAATCGCCCACCGCTGCGCCACCCGAAACCGCGCATCCTTGGTAGCCAGAGCGCCGTGGTCACCGGCCCGAAAGGCGAAGAAATCCACTGCGACGAATACGGCCGCGTCAAAGTCCAGTTCCACTGGGACCGCGAAGGCCAGGCCGACGACAAGACCAGCTGCTGGCTGCGCGTCTCCAGCGCCTGGGCCGGCGCCCAATACGGCGGCATCGCCATTCCGCGCATCGGCATGGAAGTGCTGGTCACCTTCCTTGAAGGCGACCCCGATCAACCGCTGATCAGCGGCTGCCTGTACCACAAGGAAAACACCGTCCCGTACGCCCTGCCGGCGAACAAGACCCGCAGCACCTTCAAGACCCTCAGCTCAATGGGCGGTGGCGGCTACAACGAACTGCGCATCGAAGACAAAAAAGGTCAGGAGCAGATCTACCTGCACGCCCAGCGCGACTGGGACGAGAACATCGAGCACGACCAGAAAATCCGCGTCGGCAACGAACGCCACGACACCGTCGAGCAAAACAGCTACAGCGAATTCAAGGCCGAAGAACACCACACCGTCTACGCCGACCGCAAAGTCGAAGCGCGTGCGAATGATCACCTCACCGTGGGCGTGAACCAGCACATCAAGATCGGCACCGGCCAGTTCATCGATGCAGGCCAGGAAATCCACCTTAGCAGTGGCATGAAAGTGGTCATGGAGGCCGGCGCAGAACTGACCCTGGTCGGCGGCGGCAGCTTCATCAAGATCGACGCCGGCGGCGTAACGATGAGCGGCCCGGTGATCAACATGAACTCCGGCGGCAGCCCCGGCGTTGGTACGGGCGCCGCGCCGTTGATGCCGGGCGTGCTGAAACAGGCGGATGCCGACAAGGCTGGCCAGGTCCTGACCCCAGCGCAAATCAACACCCTCAAACGCAACGCGCCGTTCTGCGAAGAATGCGAAAAATGCAAGGCAGGTGCCTGTGCCATCTGATCGAATCACACCCAAGGACTGGCTGGCGCAACAGCCGTTGCAGAATGGCGAGCGGTTGTATCTGGTGATCAGTGCGGCGAGCGACGCCGACGCCCTGAAAACCCTGTACCTGACCGAACCCACCGCCCAGCTCCTGCCGATCTGGGGCGGCACGCCCTACTCCACCTGGCAACCGGTGATGCCTTACGTCACCGAACTCAAAGCCAATTCCGCCTTCCTGCCCTGGATCGCCGAAACCGACGCCCTCGACTGGGGCTGGCTGGCGGTGTCGCGTTCAGAGCCGAACGAAGTGTTCGAGCATCTGCGCAGCCTGACGCAGGTGAAGATGCCGGACGGGACCGAGGTGTTTTTCCGGTTTTGGGATGGGCGGCATATCTACCCGATTCTGCATGGACTGGGGGAAAAGGCCGGGGAGGTGCTGCCGGTGTTTGAGCGGTATCTGATTAATGGTCAGGCGCTGGAGGTGGGGACACGGGTGGTGCCGAAGGTGCGGGACTGGCCGTGGTGGGAGGTGCCGAAGGCGTTGCTGGATGGCTTGGGCAAGGACAATCCCACGACGTTGATTGCCAATCTCATGCAATGGCTGGAAGAAGACCGCCCTGATATCTATACCGCCTGGCCAGAGAACAATCTCAAGCTGAAAATCAGCCGTTTCGTGCGCCGCCCGGATGCGCCGAAAAACCTTAAAGAAGCATTGTTAAATCACCTGATTCTGGAGCAAGGCTGATGGATCGCGTTGCCTTTGTTGACAACCAACTGAACACCTTCAAGGACAGTCTGAAGCTGTATCAGGAACAAACCAAAACCTGGTACGCGCGAGCGCTCGACAAGGGCAGTCGCGCCACTGACATGCCGTCCTTGTTGGGCATGGAGCGTGTCATCAAGGTAGGCAACACCAGTAAAGCCGTGAGCATGACTGACGGTAGCTTCAGCTCGAACGTGGCTCAATGCCCGCTCAAAGGTCCGTTGCTGATCGAGAGCAAATTCGAATCGGTTTACGACATTCCGGTGGGTGATATCGAAGTCGAAATCGTTGCTGTGGACGGTGGCGCAGTCAGCAAGGTCAAACTCGACGCTCAAGGCAAAGCCGCCTGGACCGGCGGTGTACCCGGCAAGTTCTACCAGATCCGCGTGCATAACGAAGTGACGCCGGCGCAAATCGACGCCCTCTTCAGCTCCTACAGCGGCGTGACCGCGGACCTGGAAGGCTTCCTGCGCAAGGAATGGGCGGGCTTCAAACCCCAGTGGTCGAACCTTTCCACCTCCGGCACGGTGATGGCGGTTGGTAACGGCATACTCGAAGGCGGCTGGGAGGCCATCAAGGGTGTGTGGGACGGCATCAGCCTTGTGCTCGATATCCTCCAGGATCCGAAGAAATTCGCCAACGATCTCGGCGCTGGCGCAGACGAGCTGATCAAAGTCGCCAAAAGCTCGCCAGACGTCATGAAAAAAGCCATGTTGCTGGCGAGTGACGAAGCAGCCCTGTTCCTGCTGGTACGCAGTGCAGTGATCTGGCTGGCAGGCTTGCCGCCGATGAAGATGGCAGGCGACGTAGCGAAAATGACCACGGCGATCGTTGTCGGTATTGCGATCGACATTGTTATCGGTGTCGTGCTGACAATCGCGGCTGAAGGCACCGGGGTTATTTATCTGGCTGCCCGACTGAAAAAGTATGGCGAACTTGTACTCAATGCAGTCATCGGCTTCGTGAAGTCGGTATTCAAGATCATCAATGGTTTTATGGAGTATGTCGCCAAGTACACCGCTGTGGCGGCGCGAGGGGTGACGGCTAAGGTTAGGAACGGGATTTCCGAGTTGCGTTTTGATGGCAAGAAAAACGCCAGAATTGCAGACGGTAAAGTCGCTGATGACGTATCGAACCAAGCGACGAATCCCGCCGAAAAAAGCGCAGAACCTGCTGCAAAGACTTGCACTAGCGGGTGCCCTGTTTCGATGGTCACTGGCGAAGAGTTATTGACGTTAACTGACGGCCAACTCGACGGCCTGCTGCCATTCGAATGGACCCGTCTCTATCGCACCAGCGCTGTGGAAATCGACTGCGGTCTCGGCTATGGCTGGAGCCACGCGCTCGCCCAGCGCATCGAGATCAATGGCGATGAAGTCATCTGGACCGATCAGGAAAACCGCTCCACCGTTTTCCCACTTCCGAGCGAGCAGCGTCCCGCCATCACCAACAGCCTGTCGCACGCGGCCATCTTCCTAGGTGACGATCCATCCGAGCTGATTCTCGCGCAGGCTGGCAAGCGACCATCGTTCTATCACTTCCGCTTCGACAGCAAAGGCGCGACCCTGATCGCCATCAGCGATAGCTATGGCAACCGCTTGCACGTTACTCGCGACATCCATGGTCGCATCAAACGTCTCGACAACGGTGCCGGCCGCGCGCTGCTCCTGCGCTACGATCGCAAGCACATCATCGCCGTCGACTATCAACAGTTCCTGCCAGCGGACAATCTTGAGGCCGCATGGAACACGGTGCAGACGCTGGTCACTTACAGCTACGACACGCAGCATCGCTTGATTGAGGCGAAGAACGCCGCCGGCGAAGCCGAACGCTATCGCTACAACGACCAGCACGTCATTCTCGAGCGGCAATTGGCAGGCGGCGCGGCGTTCTACTGGGAGTGGGAAAACGAAGGCAAACTGTCTCGGTGTACACGTCACTGGGCCAACTTTTCCCAGATGGAAGCGCAATACGCCTGGGACGACAAAGGCAGCGTTACCGTAACCAACGCCGATGGTAGCGAAGAGGTCTACACCCACGATGATCAGGCGCGACTGATCAGCAAAATTGATCCCGATGGTGCCGAGCATCAAAAAGCCTATAACGACAAGGGTCAATTGATCGCGGAAAAGGACCCATTGGGCGCCGTTACCGAATACCGCTACGACGACAACGGACTGATGACCGCTGTCATCCCCCCAGAAGACGAGGCTACAACTTACGAATATATCAACGGCTTCGTCAGCGACGTTCGTCGCGGCAAAGCCAGTTGGAAGTATCAACGCAACCGACAGGGTGATGTCACTGCGCAGATTGACCCGGACGGCAATGCCACCCATTACAGCTATGACCCGCAGGGTCGTCTGCTGGAAATCCGTCACCCGGACGGCAGCCGTCATCAACTCGGCTGGAACAATCTCGGTCAACTGCTTGAAGAACGCCTGCCCGACGGCGGTCAGCGCAAGTACCGTTACGATGCACTAGGCAGGCAGATCACTCGCCAGGAAGAGTCCGGCGCGATCACTCATTACCAATGGGATGCTGCCAATCGCCTTGCCCAGGTTACGCTGCCCGGCGGCGCCACTCGCGCATTCAGCTACAACGCCTACGGCAATGTCACTGCTGAACGTGACGAGCTTGGCCGTATCACCCGCTACGAATACGCTGACAATCTCCACCTCGTCAGCCGCCGAATCAATCCCGACGGCAGCCAACTGCGCTACCGCTACGACAACTCGCGTCTGTTGCTCACTGAAATTGAAAACGAGCGCGGCGAGCACTATCACCTTGATTACTACGCCAACGGCCTGATTCAACAGGAAACCGGCTTCGACGGTCGTCGGACTGGCTACGAGTACGACCTCAACGGCCAACTGCTGAAGAAAACCGAGTTCGGCGACGACGGCAGCGAACTGGTCACCGCATATCAGCGTGATGCCGCAGGTCGGTTGCTTGTAAAAACGCTGCCCGACGGCGAAGAGATTCACTACAGCTACGACGCGCTTGGCCGCCTCGTTAACGTTGACGACGGCCACTGGCCGCTCGCCTACAAATACGACCTGCAAGACCGACTCATCGAGGAGCACCAAGGCTGGGGCACTCTGCGCTACGAATACGATAGCGTCGGCCAGCTCCAGCACTGCCGCTTGCCCGATGGCAGCAAACTCGATTACCGCCACCAGCCTGGCGGGCAACTCAGCAGCATCGACCTCAACGGTTCTCGCCTGACCTCTCATCAGTTCAACGCCGGTCGAGAGCAACAGCGCCAACAAGGTCTGCTGCTCAGCCAATACCAATACGATGAACAGGGACGCCTCCAAGCGCACAGCGTCAGCCAGCGAGAAAAACACCTGTTCCAGCGTCGCTACAACTACGACGCCAACGGCAACCTCGCCGGCATCGATGACAGCCGCAAGGGCAACCGCAGCTATCACTACGACCCGCTGGATCGCCTGATCAGCGTTCGTGGCGCCACGCCAGAGAGCTTCGCCCATGACCCGGCGGGCAACCTGCTCGGACAAAATGACCTGCCCGTTGCGAATCTCGCCAACGTCAAAGGCAATCGCCTGCTCATGCAAGGCGACCGCCACTACGATTACGACGCCTATGGCAACCTAGTCCGCGAGAGTCGAGGCACCGGCCAAAAGCTCATCACCGAATACCGCTACGACTGCCAGCACCGTCTGATCGGCGTCAGCCTGCCGGGCGGCAGCACAGCAACCTACAAATACGACGCCTTTGGCCGCCGCATTGAAAAGTCAGTCGACGGTCACAGCACCGAGTTTCTGTGGCAAGGCGAACGCCTCATCGCTGAAAGCGCAGAAAACCGCTACCGCAGCTACGTCTACGAACCGGGCAGCTTCCGCCCGCTGGCGATGCTCGACGGCGAAGGCCCGCTAAAAGCGGCCCCGTTCTACTACCAACTCGACCACCTCGGCACACCGCAGGAACTGACCGACTACAGCGGCGAAATCATGTGGTCGGCGAAGTACCGTGCCTATGGCAACCTCGCGGCGCTGGACGTCAGCGAAATCGATAACCCGCTGCGTTTTCAAGGTCAATATTTCGACGCCGAGACAGGGTTACATTACAACCGCCACCGCTACTACAATCCGGGAACTGGACGGTTCTTGACGCCGGATCCGATCAAGCTTGCGGGTGGGTTGAATAGCTACCAGTACGTGCCTAACCCTACGGGGTGGGTGGATCCGTTGGGGCTTGCAAGTAAAGATTGTGAACAACCCGAACCATATGACAACTCTGCCCATAACGCTGCTAAATACGCTGCAATGAAACGGGACCTTAGAACGACTGAGGCCGCTAACCCCTTAGTCGAAGCCTGCGATCTACCGGAGAGCTTCCTCCTAATTACGTTACTAAGGCTCAGGCTGCTCAGAGCGGATGGAAACCAGGTAAGGCAGTCAACAACAGCGTCCCCGGTGGGCAGATAGGTGGAGATATTTTCTATAATGATACAAATATCCTTCCATCCGCCTCTGGCCGAACTTGGTATGAAGCCGACGTCGGCCTCAGCAACACAATGTCACGGAGCAACCAACCGGGAACCAGGTTACTCTATTCGAATGACGGCCTGCTATATATCACCAGCGATCACTATGATACCGTCAGCCCAATTGGAACATGGAAGCAATAACAAATGAAAATTGAACTTGATGGCTTATCAATCTTAAACGAACAAGACTTTCATAAGCGTATAGCTTCTGCCTTTTCCGTATCACAATACTACGGAAACAACCTAAACGCCTTATGGGACCTGCTAAGCACGAATGTGGAACGCCCGATTAATATAGTATGGCGAAATTCGAGAGACTCTAAACAAAATCTTGGCGAAACATATGAGAAAATAATAGCGATATTCGAACGAACTAAAAACCAAGACATTTCTCTAGACTTAGGTGAAAAGTTCAACTACGAATTAAAGTAACAAGCAATTTTTACTTAATCATGGCTTTCTCTTGACTACAAGCACACCCCGATCAAGAGTAAAGCAAATTAGACAGTGCATCCTTGCGCCTACAACTTGCCAAAATCTTCATATCAAAGCGAACTACGCCTGAATATTGCCCAATGAATTACTTGGAAAAAGAAATCGATACAACATTGGCACAGCAAAAAAAAAAAAATAAAAAATTCAGCGCCCATGATTTATCAGCACTCACAAGCAAGATAACGTCGCTTTTTTTCTCATCAAAAGCGAAAAATATGGATCCATATTTTCTGAAAGACACCAAAAAAAAACACGACCCAGAATACTGGAAGACAGTTGACACACTGGAAAATTTTGAGAAGCCTATTCTCATAGTTCAAGACGACCATATTCACGCTTGGAGGCTTGAAACCACGGAAGACCTAAGAACGCTACTTTTCGAATCAACAGGCTTTCCATTCTGGATAACCCCTGAAAACTTAAGCACATTAATATACTTAGATGTACATGACTGCGTCCACTTCGCGCAGCGAGGCCCCTAAACAACCTCAGAGCAAACCTGTAACCAGATAGCATTTAATTATCAAGCAATGTCGAAAACAAAACTTAATCCCAATACATATTCGGGCAAATCGCCCGTAACGACTAATCCGGTGCGATCACTAATTAGCAATGGGATGCCCTCGACCGCCTGACGCAGGATACCCTACCCGGAGGAGCCACACGCGCGCCTACCTACAATCCAACGAAAAAGAACAAATAAATTATGAATACTGAAAAGATAAAAAATCTTGACGGAAAGATAACTTTTGACGAATTAACCAGCCTAGACGGATCGAAAATTGCGCTCCCCACAGATAAATTAAGGGAAGATCTATTACAGGCATCATTCCCGCACGAGCAAATAATAGACATTGGATGGTATCCCGAATTCAGTGAACACGGTGCCTTCAGAATCTCATTAATCGCAAACCAAAACTGGGAATCACCTATATACACCGAAACGGCCAAAACTTTGGGCGATCTTGAGAAAGCGTTAGATAACACGTTGGATAAAGTAAAAAAACTTAGAGCATCGACGCGCTCGCGTCGACTAGTCAACGTCGACGGCAGTGATTAGCCGTTTGCCTATAGATACGACCTGCAAGACCGATTCATCGAGGAACACCAAGGCTGGGGCACTCTGCGCTACGAATACGATAGCGTCGGCCCGCTCAAGCACTGCCGCTTGCCCGATGGCAGCAAACTCGATTACCGCCACCAACCTGGCGGGCAACTCAGCAGCATCGACCTCAACGGCTCCCGCCTGACGCTCTCTCGCTACGACCCGAACAAAATCCCAACCAGTTGGTCCCCTCGTAATTTCAATCGAACCTGGTCCAGAACGGAATTACAAACTTCAACCTCCGTTTTAAGCCCCGTTCAACAACAAAGGAAAATCGCAACTCAACGCTGCGATTTCCCCCCAGAACTTCACCCCCCCGCCAACCGCACCTGCCTCTCCAACTCCACCTTCAACCCCGGCTCCAGCTTCAACTGCCGCGCCAGTTCATCCAGATAGCTCTTCTCCATAAAGCTCTCCTCATCCACCAGCATCACACTGGCGATGTACATCTCTGCCGCCATTTCCGGCGTGCTCGCGGCGCGGGCGACGTCGGTGGGGTCGAGGGGTTTGTTGAGTTCGGCGTGGAGCCAGTGTTGCAGTTCCTGGTCGTTGTCGAGTTTGGTGAATTCGCCTTCGATCAGTTCGCGCTCGCGCTCGTCGATGTGGCCGTCGGCTTTGGCGGCGGCGACCAGGGCTTTGAGGATGGCCTGGCTGTGTTGTTCGACTTGCGCCGGTGGCAGGCGGTCGAGGGTTTGCGGCTCGGTTTGGGGGGCGCTGCCTTTTTGTGCGTTGTAGTTGCCATAAGCTTTGTAGGCCAGCACGCCGAGTGCGGCGAGGCCGCCGTAGATGGCGACTTTGCCGCCGACCTTGCGCACTTTTTTGTTGCCGAGCAGCAGGCCCATGGCGCCGGCCGCCAGTGCGCCACCGCCTGCGCCGGAGAGCAGGCCGCCGAGGCCGCTGGCGCCTGACGAGCCGCCGAGCAGGCCACCCAGCCCGCCGGCAGCCGATTTGTTCGATGCGCCGCCAGCCTTGTTCTGCAGCAGGTCCTGGCCGGATTTGAGCAGTTGATCGAGCAATCCACGGGTGTTCATGTTCCGCCTCCAAACAGGGGTTAACCGGATCTGTAAGGCCCTCAGCCTAGTGCGAAAGTGCCCGAAACGGCGGTGCGAGTGTGCTTCGAGATGTTGCTCGCGCTCGCGTCTGACCTTGAAAAATCCGATCTACACTTCAGCCCAGCGCGAAATTTCCATCGCCGTTGCCTAGATGCGCCCGATCGACCACGCTCTTGTGACCGGGTTGTCGGTCGACGAGACCGTCGTCAGGAGTGAGCTTGCTCGCGAAGAGGCCGTCACATCCGGCGGTGATGTCGCCTGACACACCGCCTTCGCGAGCAGGCTCGCTCCCACAGTTTTCAAACCGGTTTCGGCAGAACTATAGAGGACAAACCCATGCAAACCCGACTCTTGATCAACGGACAACTGGTCAACGGCGAAGGCCCTGCGCAATCGGTGCTCAACCCGGCGCTGGGCGAAGTACTGGTGGAAATCAATGAAGCCAGCGAAGCCCAGGTCGATGCTGCCGTGCGCGCCGCCGACAACGCTTTTGCCAAGTGGTCGCAAACCGCGCCGAAAGACCGCTCGCGGCTGTTGCTCAAACTCGCCGACGCCATCGAAGCCCATGGCGAGGAACTGGCGAAACTCGAATCCGACAATTGCGGCAAACCCTACAATGCCGCACTCAACGACGAGATCCCGGCGATTGCCGATGTGTTCCGTTTCTTCGCCGGCGCCAGCCGTTGCATGAGCGGTTCGGCCGCTGGCGAATATTTGCCCGGTCACACTTCGATGATCCGTCGCGATCCGGTCGGAGTGATCGCCTCCATCGCGCCGTGGAATTACCCGCTGATGATGGTCGCCTGGAAAATCGCCCCGGCGCTGGCCGCCGGTAATACCGTGGTGCTCAAGCCGTCGGAACAAACCCCGCTGACGGCGTTGCGTCTGGCCGAACTGGCGTCGGACATTTTCCCGGCCGGTGTACTCAATCTGGTATTCGGCCGGGGCGCTACTGTCGGCAGTCCACTGGTCAGCCATCCGAAAGTGCGCATGGTGTCGCTGACCGGTTCGATCGCCACCGGGTCGAACATCATTTCCAGCACCGCCGACAGCGTTAAGCGCATGCACATGGAACTGGGCGGCAAGGCACCGGTGATCATCTTCGACGATGCCGACCTCGATGCGGCGGTGGAAGGCATTCGTACATTCGGTTTCTACAACGCCGGGCAGGACTGCACTGCCGCGTGCCGGATCTACGCGCAACAAGGGATTTACGACAAATTCGTTGAAAAACTCGGCGCGGCGGTCAGCACGATCAAATACGGCATGCAGGATGATCCCTCCACCGAGTTGGGACCGCTGATCACTGCACAACACCGCGACCGCGTCGCCGCTTTCGTCGAGCGCGCCGTGGCGCAGCCGCACATTCGCCTGATTACCGGCGGCAAGAGTGTCGAAGGCGATGGTTTCTTCTTCGAGCCGACCGTGCTGGCTGATGTGCAGCAGGATGATGAAATCGTACGCCGTGAGGTATTCGGGCCCGTGGTTTCGGTGACGAAATTTACCGATGAAGCACAAGCGCTTGAGTGGGCCAACGATTCCGACTACGGCCTCGCCTCCTCCATCTGGACCGCCGACGCAGGGCGCGCGCATCGCCTGTCAGCGCGGCTGCAGTACGGCTGCACCTGGGTCAACACGCACTTCATGCTCGTCAGCGAAATGCCCCACGGCGGTCAGAAATTGTCCGGGTACGGCAAGGACATGTCGATGTATGGGCTGGAGGACTACACCACGGTTCGGCATGTGATGTTCAAGCACTAGGACCCGGAAACTTCGCGAGCAGGCACGCTCCCACATTTGATCCCTATTCCCTGTGGTAGCGAGCCTGCTCGCGAATGTGTCACTGCGGCTTCAGAACGGTAACCGGCTCGATGCACCACTTTTTGAGGCCCGCATGAAGAAGTTCAGGGGCCATAAAACCCCGAGAAGCATCATCAAAACAAAAGCTCTGCCTGATCGTGTTTCAGCAAGGAAATACGATCGCACAGCCTGATTTTTTCGTTGGCTTGTTGCCTGGCGTGATCGGACATGACTGCAATCAACTCCTCGAGCTGGCTGACGTCTCCTACCACTTTGAATTGTTTTTCCTTGTTGACGAATACAAGCGACTTCTTTTTTCGCGATAACAGTTCAATGACGTTGCTGAGCGTACCGGTACTTTTTGCATCCCAGATCATCAACCCGTAATCAGCCGCTTCGGCCATGACCAAGTCTTTTTCGGTGAAAAAGGCTCTCGATCCCTTGGAATGTTTTGAGGCCACGGTCCTGGCGGGCCACTGCCCCAGGTTATTCCTGGGGACCGGACCGCTGCAGAACACCGTTGTTCTGGAGGCTTCGAGACTCAGCAGGTATTCCTGAATGGAGCTATCAGCGCCACCCGCATCACCCACCACCACCTCAAAATCAGACGCAACGATATTATTGATACGCTCTTTAACCTTTGGATCGAGGTTCTTGATATTGATAGAGCCAGCAATAAATACAGTGGTCATTGAGTTCATTTCCAGGTTAGTGCCGCTACGTAAATCTTTCCGACCTTTGGATATTTACGTAAAACGGCGCAGGCCGCGTCCATCGAAGCGCCGCTACCAAACAAATCGTCTACAACCAAAACATTCCAGCGCCCATCGGTGGTGATTTCATCATTGACGCTGAAACTGTCTCCAATCGCGGCAACCTTGTCGGCATCTGGAATGCAAATCCTTGAGCGACTTCCCTGTGTAACAGTCATTCCTACAGATACGACCCTCCTGAAAAACTCCCATTTCCTACAGCATCATCCAGTTGCTGCCAAAACCTGTGGCGAGGGAGCAAACGCCCTCGCCACAGGTCAGGTTTATTAATTTGTCCACCGTGAAAGCCAAATGCCTTTCATGGTTCCTGCCTCAGCGCTAAAACCGCGAAACACTCCGCATCGCATCCACCAGATACCTCATCGCAATCCGGTCATTCTCGGAAAGCTCTCGATAACGCTCGACCAGCTTCAACTCTTCCGAACTGAGCCGGCGTCTTCTGCGCCCGATGCCCAAGCATGGAAAGATTCCTAACATTTCGGTGATGCCGTGTATTTTTGCCATGGACGATGTCCTTCTCTGATGAGTCAAGAAACTGCTGAACCTCACATCGCCCTGCCTCTTTTGAGCAGTGTCGTGTGCCCCGCCGACACGAAGGCTTGTATCCGGTCTTGCCCATAGAATAGGAATTAAATCGGCGCTGAAAAGCAGTTTTTAGAGTAATTAATCGAAAAAAGCAGTTATGCCCTTTAAATCAGAGGACCCTGTCAGAAAAATTACAGACATGTCTTGTTTCATTGCCAGCTGACGGCACGCAAACAAGGCTTTTTGCTCGACAATCGAACCGATTAAGCTAGCGGGCATCTGTTTATAGTCCGTTGCGTTTGGCCGAAGGCATGACCGAACCGTAATTTCCGATCCGCTACGTGCCAGGAACGGCACGGGATTGCACACGACAGGTTGTATATATGCATCGCAGGAATTTGCTCAAAGCGTCCATGGCCATTGCGGCTTACACCGGTCTTTCGGCCACTGGCCTGCTGGCCACGCGTGCCTGGGCAGCCAATGGCACCGCCGCCGATGGCGAAGCGCAGGCGTTTGATTTCGAAGCGCTCAAGCGTCAGGCCAAGCAACTGGCCGGCAGCGCCTATCAGGATACGAAACAGGTATTGCCGCCCACCTTGGCGACCATGACGCCGCAGAATTTCAATGCGATCCGCTACGACGGCGAGCATTCGTTGTGGAAGGAAAACAAGGGCCAGCTGGACGTGCAGTTCTTCCACGTCGGCATGGGCTTCCGTCAGCCGGTGCGTATGTACAGCGTCGATCCCAAGACACGCATGGCGCGCGAGGTGCATTTCCGTCCGGCGCTGTTCAATTACGAGAACACTTCGGTCGACACCCAGCAGTTGAAAGGCGATCTGGGTTTCGCCGGGTTCAAACTGTTCAAGGCACCGGAACTGGATCGGCATGACGTGGTGTCGTTTCTCGGTGCGAGTTATTTCCGTGCCGTCGACGCTTCTGGCCAATATGGCCTCTCGGCGCGCGGCCTGGCGATCGACACCTACGCCAAGAAACGCGAAGAATTCCCCGACTTCACCAAATTCTGGTTCGAGACGCCGGACAAGAATGCCACGCGTTTTGTGGTCTACGCCCTGCTCGACTCGCCGAGCGCCACCGGTGCCTATCGCTTCGACATCGATTGCCAGGCCGAACGCGTGGTGATGGAAATCGACGCGCACATCAATGCGCGTACCGCCATCGAACAGTTGGGCATTTCGCCGATGACCAGCATGTTCAGCTGCGGCACACACGAGCGGCGCATGTGCGACACCATTCACCCGCAAATCCACGACTCGGATCGCCTGGCGATGTGGCGCGGCAACGGCGAGTGGATCTGCCGCCCGCTGAACAACCCGGCCACCCTGCAATTCAACGCCTTTGCCGACAAGGATCCGAAGGGTTTCGGCCTGGTGCAGACCGACCACGAATTCGCCAACTATCAGGACACGGTCGACTGGTACAGCAAGCGTCCGAGCCTGTGGGTCGAACCGACTACCCCGTGGGGCGAAGGCTCGATCGACTTGCTGGAAATCCCTACGACCGGCGAGACGCTGGACAATATCGTGGCGTTCTGGACGCCGAAGAAACCGGTGGCCGCTGGCGATTCGCTGAATTACGGCTACAAGCTCTACTGGAGCGCCTTGCCGCCCGTGGGCACGCCGTTGGCACGGGTGCACGCGACCCGCTCCGGCATGGGCGGTTTCACCGAAGGCTGGGCACCGGGCGAGCATTACCCGAAGGTGTGGGCACGACGCTTTGCCGTGGACTTCACCGGTGGCGGTCTGGAGCGCTTGCCGCAGGGCACCGGGATTGAACCGGTGGTGACCTGCTCGAACGGCAAGGTGCAGGACTTCAGCGTACTGGTGCTGGATGACATCAAGGGTTACCGGATCCTGTTCGACTGGTACCCGACCAATGACAGCGTCGAGCCGGTGGAACTGCGCCTGTTCATTCGTACCAACGACCGTACGTTGAGCGAGACCTGGTTGTACCAGTACTTCCCGCCGGCGCCGGACAAGCGCAAATATCCTTGAAAATTTAAGGCGCCTGCACGGCCTCATCGCTGGCAAGCCAGCTCCCACAGTGAATGGTGTCGAGCACACATTTTGCGTACGCCACCAAACCTGTGGGAGCTGGCTTGCCAGCGATGGCGCCAGCATGGCAACAGAGACACCAGACGAAAAAAAGCCCCGGCCATCACTGACCGGGGCTTTTTGCTTTATCTCGACTGATTCAATCTCGCAAATCAGACTCATGAATCGGCTGATCCCGATGGGTCGCGCGCTGATACTGCGCCGGCCACACCGCTTTGCGCCCGCCCAGATCATCATCGGCATGCAGCGGCCAGTACGGATCGCGCAGCAATTCCCGGGCAAGGAAAATGATATCGGCCTGACAGGTACGCAAAATATGCTCGGCCTGCGCCGGCTCGGTAATCATGCCCACGGTGCCGGTGGCGATGCCTGACTCTTTGCGCACCCGTTCGGCGAAGCGCGTCTGATAACCCGGCCCGACCGGAATTTCCGCGTTGGCCGCCGTACCGCCCGAGGACACATCGATCAGGTCAGCGCCCAGCGTGTGCAGACGCCGCGCCAGCTCCACGGTTTCATCCGGGTTCCAGCCGTCTTCCACCCAGTCGGTGGCGGACACCCGAACAAACACCGGCAGTTCCTCCGGCCACACCGCCCGCACTGCTTCGGTGACTTGCAGCACCAGCCGGATACGATTTTCGAACGATCCGCCGTATTGATCCTGGCGCTGATTACTCAGCGGCGAGAGAAACTGATGCAGCAGATAACCGTGCGCGGCATGCACCTCGACCACACTGAAACCTGCCGTCAACGCGCGTTTGGCGGCATCGACGAAGGCCTGAATGACATTGGCGATCTGCCCTTCATCGAGCTGTTTGGGTTGCGTGTGCTGCGGATCGAAAGCGATCGGCGACGGCCCGACCGGGGTCCAGCCGCCCTCCTCGGGTTTGACGCTGCCATGCTTGCCAATCCACGGCCGATGGGTGCTGGCCTTGCGTCCGGCGTGGGCCAGTTGAATGCCGGCGACTGCGCCTTGGGAAGTGATGAAGCGGGTGATGCGTTGCAGCGGTTCGATCTGTTCGTCGTTCCACAGGCCAAGGTCTTCGGCGGTGATCCGCCCGTCGGCGGTGACTGCCGTGGCTTCGGTAAACACCAGACCGGCGCCGCCCACCGCGCGACTGCCCAGATGCACCAGATGCCAGTCGTTGGCCAGGCCGTCGACGCTGGAGTACTGGCACATCGGCGAGACGGCGATGCGGTTGGGCAGGGTCAGTTGGCGCAGGGTAAAAGGTTCAAGCAGCAGACTCATGGGGCACCTCTCGAATCAGTGGGCAGGCTCCAGGGTTCTGTTTGAAAAGTCGACGAGTGACAGAAAAAGGTGCAGCACCCGCCCCCGCGGGCAAGAAATCGACAAGACGTCACAAGGCCAATCAAGCAGTGCTTAGAGCCTAGTCGACAACGCGGGAAGAAGGAGGGTTCAGAGTGATTCAGTATGTGAAGGACGCTTTCGCCAGCAGGCTCGCTCCCCCATGGACTACACCGGACCTGTAGGAGTGAGCCTGCTCGCGATTGGCTTTAACGCGGTTCGATGTGAGCAATCATCAATTGCACAGTCTCATTGCCACGAAACTCGTTCACGTCGAGTTTGTAAACCAGTTCCACCCACTGAATCGTTGGGTTCGGCCAGACATCCCGATCAATGCCAAACGCGATGCCATCGAGCTTCACCGAGCCACATTCGCTTTTCAGCACCACCTTCAAATGCCGCTCGCCAACCACACGCTGTTCGACCAACTGAAACACGCCATGAAACACCGGCTCCGGAAAGTGCTGGCCCCAAGGCCCGGCATGGCGCAACGCGCGGGCCAGTTCGAGGTGGAATTCCTCGACCGCCAGGGTGCCATCGGTGAGCATGCGCCCGGTCAGGTCTTCCTCGCGAAGTTGCCTGCGCACTTCGGCGTCGAAGGCCTCGGCGAATAACGGAAAATTTTCCTGCGCCAAGGTCAGACCGGCCGCCATCGCGTGGCCACCGTACTTGGCGATCAGGTTCGGATGCTGTGCGGCGACCACGCTCAGCGCATCGCGAATGTGGAAGCCCTGCACCGAGCGTCCGGAGCCCTTGAGCAGGCCATCGCCAGCATCGGCGAAGGCAATGGTTGGACGGAAATAACGCTCTTTCATTCGCGAAGCGAGAATACCGATCACACCCTGATGCCACTCCGGATCGAACAGGCACAGGCCAAACGGCATCGACTCCACCGGCAAGTCCTTGAGCTGCGCCAGCGCTTCACGCTGCATGCCCTGCTCGATGGATTTGCGGTCCTGGTTCATGCCGTCCAGTTGCGCAGCCATTTCCCGGGCCAGATTGGCATCGCTGGTGAGCAGGCATTCAATGCCCAGGCTCATGTCATCCAGACGACCGGCAGCGTTGAGACGCGGGCCGACAATAAAGCCCAGATCCGTAGACGTGATACGCGCGGCGTCACGCTTGGCCACTTCCAGGATCGCTTTGATCCCCGGTCGCGCCCGGCCGGCGCGAATCCGCTCAAGCCCTTGGTGCACCAGAATGCGATTGTTGGCGTCCAGCGGCACCACGTCGGCGACGCTGCCCAGCGCCACCAGATCGAGCAGTTCGCCGATGTTCGGTTGCGCCTTGCTCTCGTACCAGCCGAGGCTGCGCAGGCGCGCGCGCAACGCCATCAAAACATAGAAAATCACCCCGACACCGGCCAGCGCCTTGCTCGGAAATTCGCAGCCCGGCTGGTTCGGGTTGACCAGCGCATCGGCCTGCGGCAACTCATCGCCGGGCAAGTGGTGGTCGGTGATCAGCACTTTCAGGCCGGCGCGTTTCGCCGCAGCCACGCCTTCGACGCTGGAGATACCGTTGTCGACGGTGATGAGCAATTGCGGCTCGCGGGTCAGCGCGACGTCGACGATTTCCGGGGTCAGGCCGTAGCCATATTCGAAACGGTTCGGCACCAGGTAATCAACATGGGCCGCGCCCAGCAGGCGCAAACCCAGCACGCCAACGGTGCTGGCCGTGGCGCCGTCCGCATCGAAATCGCCGACGATAAGGATGCGCTGACGTTGCTCCAGCGCGGTCACCAGCAGGTCGACGGCGGCCTCGATGCCCTTGAGTTGCTGATACGGGATCAACCGCGCCAGGCTCTTGTCCAGCTCGGCCTCGGACTGCACGCCACGCGCCGCATACAGGCGCGTCAGCAGCGGTGGCAGATCACCCAGAAAGGGCAGCGTGGCGGGCAGTTGACGAGGTTCGATACGCATGGAGTGACGGAGACTTCTCTTGGTTACGTGGGATTATTCCGGTGCTGGCGCAGGATCAGCCGCGCTCACCTTGCAGCCATTGCAACTGGACTTCGTGCTGACCGCGATCGTCGGTGACGAAGACCGTGCCTTCACTGATCATCACGTCCCACTTGATGACGCGGGGCATGTCCTTGGCCAGGGTTTCCAGCACTTCTTGCGGGACAGCGGCGATGTTGACGTTCTTCAGGTTCTTGATCGCCGGGATCACCTTGGTTTCCCAAACGCGCAGGCTGCCATAGGCCAACAGACTGGTACGCTCGGTGCGGCGCGAGCACCAGGTCAAGCGATCGACATCCGGCTGACCGACCTCGATCCAGTGCAGAACGCGGTCGTCCAGGCTCTTTTCCCACAAGGCCGGTTCATCCACGTCCGACAGACCTCGGCCAAACGACAACTGCTCGTTGTACCAGAGGGCGTAGGCCAGCAGGCGCACGGTCATGCGTTCTTCGGTTTCCGAAGGGTGACGGGCGATGGTCTGCTTGACGCTCTCGTAGACGCTGCGGTCGAGGTCGGTGAGGTTCAGTTCGAATTTGTAGGTAGTGGACGGCTGGGCCATGAACGGGCTTCTTGATACGAGGAAAGTCGGCAAGTCTAACCGATGCCGTAGGCAATCATCGAATTGATGGCGATCAAGCTGCGGCGTCTGACAGCCGGCTATGTTAAAACGCTGTATCCGCTCAGCCTTGCCCTACAGGATCTCGCATGCCGTTCACCAGCAAACCGCTCTCGGGTCTGAAAGTCATTGAATTGGGAACATTGATTGCCGGGCCGTTTGCCTCGCGTATTTGCGGCGAGTTCGGCGCTGAAGTGATCAAGATCGAATCGCCGGACGGTGGCGACCCGCTGCGCAAATGGCGAAAGCTGTATGAAGGCACTTCGCTGTGGTGGTTCGTCCAGGCGCGCAACAAAAAATCACTGACGCTGAATCTCAAGCATCCTGACGGTTTGGCGATCCTCAAACAACTGCTCAGCGAAGTCGACATTCTCATCGAAAACTTCCGCCCCGGCGTGCTGGAAAAGCTCGGCCTGAGCTGGGAAACCCTGCACGCGCTGAACCCGAAACTGGTGATGGTACGCCTGTCCGGTTTCGGCCAGACCGGGCCGATGAAAGATCAACCGGGCTTCGGCGCGGTTGGCGAGTCCATGGGCGGTTTGCGTTACATCACCGGTTTCGAAGACCGGCCACCGGTGCGCACCGGGATTTCCATCGGCGACTCGATTGCCGCGCTGTGGGGCGTGATCGGCGCGCTGATGGCGCTGCGTCACCGCGAAGTCAACGGCGGCCTCGGACAGGTCGTCGATGTCGCGCTGTATGAAGCGATTTTCGCGATGATGGAAAGCATGGTGCCGGAGTTCGATGTGTTCGGGTTCATCCGCGAGCGCAGCGGCAACATCATGCCCGGCATCACGCCCTCCTCCATTCACACCAGCGCCGACGGCAAGCATGTGCAGATTGGCGCCAATGGCGACGCGATCTTCAAACGTTTCATGTTGATCATCGGTCGCGAAGACTTGGCCAACGACCCGGCACTGGCCAGCAACGACGGACGCGACAGCCGCCGCGACGAGTTGTACGGCGTGATCGATCGCTGGGTCAATTCACTGCCGCTGCAAACCGTGCTCGACCTGCTCAATCAGGCCGAAGTGCCAGCCAGCCGGATCTTCAGCGCCGAGGACATGTTCAGCGATCCGCAGTACCTGGCGCGTGAAATGTTCCTGCATGCGAAGCTGCCCGACGGCAAGGATTTCAAGATGCCCGGCATCGTGCCGAAACTGTCCGAGACACCCGGCAGTTCCGAATGGGTCGGGCCGCAACTGGGTGAGCACAATGCGCAGGTACTCCACGACCTTGGCTACGACGCAGAGCAGATCGCCAGGTTACGCGAAGACGGAGCCATTTAAGCTGAAGCGCCTGCTGCCCTCCCCTGCCAACCGCACGCATTCCGGTTGGACGTGGCGGCTGTTGTGCTTGCTGTGCCTGCTCTCGCTGTCGAGCGCCGCGCAGGCCAAACCGACGCTGATCTGGTTGCTGCGCGACCTGCCGCCCATGACCATTTTCGAGGGACCGAAAAAGGTCAGGGCGTCATCGATCATTTGATGCCACTGCTGATCGCCGGCATGCCGCAATACGAGCACACACTGCTGCGGGTCAATCGCGCCCGCGGACTGCAGATGCTGCAGGAACATTCGTTCGCTTGCGATCCCGCGCTGCTGTGGAGCAAGGAGCGCGCGCAGTGGATTGTGTATTCGATTCCGGCGATCCGCGCCGTGAGCAATGGCCTGGTGGTGCGCCAACAAGATCGCGCGGTGCTGGCACCTTATCTGGTGGAAGGAGAAGTTGACCTGGCGGCTTTGCTGGCAGCGCCTGAGCGCAAGGTCGGCATCGTCGCCGAACGCAGTTATGGCGAATTCATCGACAACCTTCTGCAGCAAGCGCCGCGCGGTGCCCTGACGCCACACTACGGCAACGACGCGCTGAGCAACCTGCTGTCGATGCAGCGTCTGGGCCGCTTGCAGGTGGTACTGGGTTACTGGCCGGAGATTCGTTATCAGGCCACTCAGGCGCAGATTGCCGAAAATGAACTGGCGTTCTACCCGATTCGCGGCACGCAAAAATATCTCTCCGGTCATGTGGCGTGCTCCAACACTGCCGAGGGACGCCAGGCCATCGAAGAGATCAACCATCTACTGCGCACGGTGCCCCACGAACCGCTCAATCGGTTGTACGCCGAATGGCTCGACCCGGAGCGCCGAGCCGACTACCTGCAACAGGCCCGCACGTTTTTCGACCGCCAGGCCGCGCAATGAGAAATCGCAGGCAAAAAGAAACCCCGAGAAGTGGGGAGACGACTCGGGGTTAAACGTGGCCTACATAAAGACCCGTAGCAGCAAGCGACAAGCACCGGAGCACAATGCTTGATCCTGCTGTTATGGGGTCTGACTGACAGGAACGCAGGAAGGTTCCCACAAAAAATATTTCATCTTTACAGCGCTGCCCGCTTGTCCAGCGCGGCGTTGCGCAAGGCTGCAATCACGCAGGGTTCGAGCCGGCCTTCGGCGATCAGCACGTCACGGTGCAGACCATCGACAACGTCGGTCAGCAGACGCTTGTCGGTCAGTTGCGCCTGGTTGAATTCGCGCTCCACCACGATCGCGCCGTGACTGTTCTTTAACGTCACCAGGCATTGACCATGCCGGCCGCTGGGGGTCAACGAAACCTGATACGGGCTCAGAGCCTCACCGAGCAATAGACTGATACTTTCCATCTCGATCTCCACTCAATAGTCCGAAAACTGTGCGCCTGGGGCGTGTACATATAAATGACCACCGGCCCGAGAAGAAAGTTCTGCGTATCGATTGCCTCCCTGTCGCAGCGTCACCGGCCTTAAAGAGCATGCACGCTGAAGATGACAGAAAGACTTCCTGACGCTTTACACACCCAGTGGCGACGAAGCGGCGTTCAGGTAACTGTCGAGCAAACCGCGCATCAGCACCGCCGACACCGGCGTCTGCAGGCGGCCCAACAAGCGCACACGGTGTTGGTCCAGCAGCGGCTCAAGATCGTTGAGCAGACTCGGTGCGACCGTACCGAGCAGAATCACCGCACGCGCTTGCTGGCGAGCCGTCAGATGCTGCATCAGCGCCAGACCATCGCCGCCCTTCAACTGCGGATCGCAGATGGCGATGTCGACCACACCGCGGTACTCCAGCGACGACATGGCCGCTGTCAGCGACGGTGCGGTGAGTACATCGTAGATGCCGACGGCATTGAGCATCTGGTGCAACGCCATCAGTTGAAACGGATTGGGTTCAAGTATCAGTACTTTAAGCGAGCGCATAAGCGACCTCTGGAGCGACAATCGCGGACTCTCACCGCAGTGGTTGTCACTCTAGGCCAGCCGTCCTAAGCCTCCCATCGGAAAAGTAGCCGCGTCGTATAGGACATTTCCCATCTTCATTGTGGACATCGACACCCGCTCTCGGCCCGGCGCTGAGTGATATCCGTCCAGCCGCCCAGCAAGCCACGCAATTTGCCGTCGGCGCTGTAGAACGGCACGGTCCATTGATAGACCTCACGCGGGCCGTTCTTGAACTGCAAGTGGCGTTTGCTGAAGCGCGACTTGCGCGTGCGCAACTGCAGCATGAACTCTTGGTGCAGCATCAGCGCTGTGGCTTCGGGCAGTGTGTCGAGTTCGATCAACAAGCGCCCCATGACCTGATCCAGACGTACCGACAACGCTTCCTCGTAGCTGCGGTTGCAGGTGATCAGACGCCCGTGCAGATCGCGGACGAATACCGGGTCCGGCATGGCATCGATCAGCGCGTGCTGAAACGCCAATTGGTCGCCCAGATCCTTCTCCGCTGCCCGCCGCAGCTTGATGACCGTGGTCAAACGCCGATTCCACACCAGCGACAGCAAGCCGAACACGCCGAGCCCGCCCATGGCCCAGCATGCCCATTCGAGCAGTTGCTGCCCGAGGGTCGGCACGGGCGCCGGGGCTATTCCCTCCAGCCACTTCAGGCGGATCGCGCGCAACTCGGCGGGCGGAAAAGCCTCCAGGGCCTTGTTGAGAATTCCCAGAAGCTCCGGCATGCCTTTGCGCACCGCGAGGTTGTCGGCTTCCCACTTGCCCTCAACCAGACCACCGACCTTGAGCAATCCCAGGGGATACAGCTGCGCGCCAATTTCGTTTTCGATGGTGGCGTAGGCTTCGCCACTTTCGACCAGTGCCCGCGCCTCGGCATAGGTCTTGACCGAATGGATTTCGACTGTTGGAAAGTCGCGCCTGATCATGTCTTCCAGAGCGTGCCGGGCCGGCAGCACCAGTCTGCGTCCGGCCAGTTGCTCGAAAGACTCCAGACGGGGCGCGTCGGCTCGCCCGACGAACACCCAACCCGCCCCACCGAAGGCGTGGCTGTAATCGAGAAACGCCTTGCGCTCCTCGCTCATCGCCAGCGTCGTACTGATGTCCGCCGCGCCGCTCTGCAGACGCTCAAGCATGTGGTCGGTGGAGAATGACTCCTGATGCACGAACTGCAAGCCGGTCATCGCCGTCACGCGTTTGAGCACATCGTTGTTCAAGCCGCTCCATTGGCCATGTTCGTCCTGAAACAGGTACAGCGGGTATTGCACCGACGCCACGGTCACCGTCGGGTTGTCGCGAATCCACTCGCGCTCGTGGGCGGCCAGTTCGACAGGCTGCACATCGTACGCCACCGCATCGTCGTGCAGCGTCAGTTGCGCCGCCACACTGCAACGCAGCAAGCCCAGTAACCCGAACAGAACCAGCCCGCCCAGCGCCGGCTTCAAACCTCTATAAAACAGCATTGCCACTTCCTTCGTGATCGACTCACCCGTCCTGCGTGGGTGAAAACCCGAGCAGTGTGGCAGCGAAAACAAAAAAGCCCGTCAGGAGACGGGCTTCAAAATGTGACAGCTTTTGCCGGCTTACAGCGGCTTGCCGCGGTTGCCATGCTGGCTGACAAAGGCCTGCACGGCTTTCAGCTCGTTCGGCAAAACAGTGCAGCGCTCGTTTCGCTCAAACAAATCAGAAAGATGTGCAGGCAGTTCGAGCGCTTTTCCTACACCGGCTTTCTCCACTGCATCCGGGAATTTCACCGGATGCGCAGTGCCGAGGATCACCATCGGGATGTCCAGGCTGCGACGGCACTCGCGCGCGGCCTTGACGCCGATCGCGGTATGCGGGTCCAGCACTTCACCGGTCTGTGCGTAAACTTCGGCGATGGTCTCGCAGGTTTGCGCATCGTCCACCGCCAGCGAATCGAACAGTTTGCGCGCTTCGGTCCAGCGTTCCTGTTCGACGCTGAAACCCCCACCCTGTTTGAACGAGTCCATCAACCCGGCGATCGCTGCACCGTTGCGACCGTGCAGGTCGAACAGCAAGCGTTCGAAGTTCGACGAGACCATGATGTCCATCGACGGCGACAGCGTAGCGTGCAGGGTTTCTTTCACGTACTGGTTGCCGCTCATGAAGCGGTGCAGGATGTCGTTGCGGTTGGTGGCGACGATCAACTGGTTGATCGGCAGGCCCATGTTGCGCGCCAGGTAACCGGCGAAAATGTCGCCGAAGTTGCCGGTCGGCACCGAGAACGACACCGAACGCGCCGGCCCGCCCAACTGCAGCGAGGCGTGGAAGTAGTAGACGATCTGGGCCATGATCCGCGCCCAGTTGATCGAGTTCACCGCCACCAGGCGCGTTCCCTTGAGGAAGCTCTGGTCGGCGAAGCTATTCTTGACCATTTCCTGGCAGTCATCGAAGTTGCCTTCGATGGCGATGTTATGGATGTTCTCGCCCACGATCGTGGTCATCTGCCGGCGCTGCACTTCGGACACACGGTTGTGCGGGTGCAGGATGAAGATGTCGACGTTTTCGCAGTGCTTGCAGCCTTCGATGGCCGCCGAACCGGTATCACCGGAAGTGGCACCGACGATCACCACGCGCTCGCCGCGCTTTTCCAGCACGTAGTCGAGCAGACGGCCAAGCAGTTGCAGGGCGAAATCCTTGAACGCCAGAGTCGGGCCGTGGAACAGCTCCATCACCCATTCGTTGCCATTGAGCTGACGCAACGGCGCCACTGCGCTGTGGGCGAAGACGGCGTAGGTTTCTTCAAGAATCTTTTTGAAATCGGCGTCGGGAATGCTGCCGGTCACGAACGGACGCATCACCCGGAAGGCCAGTTCGTGATACGGCAGGCCGGCCCAGGAAGCGATTTCTTCCTGGGTGAAACGTGGCAGGTTTTCCGGGACGTACAAACCGCCGTCCGTGGCAAGACCAGCCAGCAGGACCTCTTCGAAATTCAGGGCCGGTGCCTGGCCGCGAGTACTGATATATCGCATAAGGGGCAAACCTTTGGTTTGAGCTGCAAGCTACGAGCTACAAGCTTCAAGTAAAAGCCGGACTGCTTTTTCTTGCCGCTTGCAGCTCGAAGCTCGCAGCTGCTTTTTTAGTTCAAATGTTCGACGCGGATTCGTACGACCGGGCCGTCAACGCCTGCAAGAGCTTCCAGCGCGGCGATCGCATCGTTGATGCGCTGCTCGACCACGCGGTGGGTCAGCAGGATCATCGGCACCAGGCCGTCATGCTCTTCGACTTCTTTCTGCATGATCGATTCGATATTGATGCCGCGCTCCGACAGGATGCTCGCCACCTGAGCGAGAACGCCCGGATGGTCCTTGGCCTGGATGCGCAGGTAGTAGGCGCTTTCGCAAGCTTCGATCGGCAGGATCGGATGCGCCGACAGCGAGTCCGGCTGGAAGGCCAGGTGCGGTACGCGGTTTTCCGGGTCGGAGGTCATCGCGCGGACCACGTCGACCAGGTCGGCGATCACCGACGAAGCGGTCGGCTCCATGCCGGCGCCGGCGCCGTAGAACAGCGTCGAACCGGCCGCGTCACCGTTGACCATCACCGCATTCATCACGCCGTTGACGTTGGCGATCAGGCGATCGGCCGGGATCAGCGTCGGGTGCACGCGCAACTCGATACCCGCAGCGGTGCTGCGCGCCACGCCCAGGTGCTTGATGCGGTAGCCCAGCGCTTCGGCGTAATTCACGTCAGCGGTGGTCAGTCTGGTGATGCCTTCGGTGTACGCCTTGTCGAACTGCAGCGGGATACCGAACGCGATCGAGGCCAGGATGGTCAGCTTGTGCGCCGCATCGATGCCTTCGACGTCGAAGGTCGGATCGGCTTCGGCATAACCCAGCGCCTGTGCTTCGGCCAGCACGTCTTCGAAGGTACGGCCCTTCTCGCGCATTTCGGTGAGGATGAAGTTACCGGTGCCGTTGATGATCCCCGCGACCCAGTTGATACGGTTGGCCGACAGGCCTTCACGAATCGCCTTGATCACCGGAATGCCACCGGCTACCGCTGCTTCGAATGCCACGATCACGCCTTTCTCGCGTGCCTTGGCGAAAATCTCATTACCGTGAACGGCTATCAGCGCCTTGTTCGCGGTGACCACATGCTTGCCATTCTCGATGGCCTTGAGTACCAGCTCGCGGGCAACGGTGTAGCCGCCCATCAGCTCTATGACGATGTCGATCTCAGGGTTCGTGGCCACTTCGAAGACATCGTTGGTAATCGCAATACCGGTCGTCTGGAACTGAGGCTTTGGCGTGCGCATGGCAATTTGTGCCACTTCGATCCCACGCCCGGCACGACGAGCAATTTCCTCGGCGTTGCGCTGAAGTACGTTGAAGGTACCGCCACCGACGGTCCCTAACCCACAGATGCCTACTTTGACCGGATTCACTGTGAACTCCCCATGAAACGGCCGACGCAGGGTCGGCCGGAAAACAACCGCGTGCTCGCGGCTCTCTATTGATGGCCCGGCGATGTGGCTGCCGGACCATGATCGTCAGCGGCGGACCGTGACGATACGAATTACTTCGCGCCGAGCGCCAGTTTGGCGACTTGTGGCGCAGGCTGGTAGCCCGGAATGACCTGGCCGTCGGCCAAAACGATGGCCGGTGTGCCGTTCACGCCGATCGACTGGCCGAGGGCGAACTGTCTGGAAACCGGGTTATCGCACTTGGCGGCCTTGATTTCCTTGCCATCGACCATTTTGTCCATGGCGGCTTTCTTGTCTTTCGAGCACCACACCGCTTGCAGCTGTTCGTCACCCGGCGAATTCAGGCCCTGACGCGGGAACGCCACGTAACGCACTTCGATGCCACGCTTGTTCAGCTCTGGCACTTCGGCGTGCAGTTTGTGGCAATACGGGCAGGTGGTGTCGGTGAACACGGTGATGTGCGATTTGGTTTCGCCGACCGCCGGGTAGACCACGGTTTCGGCCACCGGAATGGCGTTGATCAGTTTGGAGATGCCCAGGCGTTCGGTCTTCTCGGTCAGGTTGACCGGTTTGCCGTTCGCCAGTTGGTACAGGTTGCCCTGAACGATGTACTGGCCATCGGCACTGGCGTACAGCACGCGGCTGCCCTGGAGCTTGACTTCGTACATGCCCGGCAGCGGGCTGGCGCTGATGCTTTCGACCGGAACCTCGAGTTCGAGCTTTTCCAGGCTTTGACGAATGGCTTTATCGGCCGCGTCATCGGCGGCGGCAAAGGTGCTGACCAACGCAAGGGCTGCGGCGGCGAAAATCTGGGTCAGACGCATGAGAACTCCTGAAGGCGGACAAATGGAACGATCAGAACGCCCGTGCCGGAACACCGGGTCATAACCGCCCATCGTGCAAACCGGCAAAGCCTAACACATAAGGTCACGGTGGCCGAATGCGCCGGTCGCCATAGATTTTGAGAGCACTAAAGAACCTGTAGGCCTTCGCCTGCTCGCGATAGCGGTCTTTCATTCAGCACTGTGTTTGCAGACAGAACGCTATCGCGAGCAGGCTCGCTCCTACAAGGGGGTTGTGTGTTCAGCCGCGCGGGTGGTGTTTGGCGTGCAGATCCTGCAAACGGGCGCGCGCGACATGGGTGTAGATTTGCGTTGTGGACAAGTCGCTGTGCCCGAGCAACATCTGCACCACGCGCAAATCTGCGCCGTGGTTGAGCAAATGCGTGGCGAACGCGTGACGCAGGGTGTGCGGTGACAGCGATTTATTGATCCCGGCGACTTTGGCCTGATGTTTGATCCGGTGCCAGAAGGTCTGACGGGTCATCTGTTCGCCACGCTGGCTGGGAAACAGCACATCGCTGGGTCGCCCACCGAGCAGTTCGCCACGCCCGTCGCGCATGTAGCGTTCAACCCAGACGATCGCCTCCTCGCCCATCGGCACCAGGCGCTCCTTGCTGCCTTTGCCCATCACTCGCAGCACACCCTGGCGCAGGTTGACCTGCTCCAGCGTCAGACTGACCAGTTCGGTCACGCGCAAGCCGCAGGCATACAGGACTTCGAGCATGGCGCGATCACGCTGGCCGATGGCTTCGCTCAGGTCCGGCGCCTTGAGCAGCGCTTCAACGTCGGCCTCGGACAGCGACTTGGGCAGTGGCCGGCCCAGTTGCGGCATGTCGATGCGTAAAGTCGGGTCGACACTGATCAGCTTTTCCCGCAGCAGATAGCGATAAAAGCCACGCACCCCGGAGAGAAATCTGGCGGTGGAGCGCGGCTTGTAATTCTGCTCGAGGCGCCAGGCCAAATGATCAAGGATCAGCTCGCGGCCGGCGTTGATCAGCTCGAGGTTTTTCTCCTGCAGCCAGCCATTGAACAGTGCCAGATCGCTGCGGTAGGCGCCGCGGGTGTTGTCGGACAGGCCTTTTTCCAGCCATAAAGCGTCAAGGAATTGGTCAATCAGCGGATGGTCGATGGCAGGCATGGGTGCTCAGGGCAGGCGGTTTTCTACACTGCGTGCAAATAGACAGTGAACGACGGGAATGGCCGCTAGTCTTTCATAGCCAGCCAGATCAAGGAACAGGGAGCATCAATGAACGAGCAGCAAATTCTCTTGGCTTTTGGCGGGATCGGCGCCGCTGCGCTCGGTTGCCAGTGGTTGGCCTGGCGCCTGAAGTTGCCGGCCATTCTGTTTCTACTGTTGACCGGCATCCTCGTCGGCCCAGTGCTCGGCTGGCTCGATCCGCAGGAAATGTTCGGCCCGCTGCTGATGCCGCTGGTGTCGCTGGCGGTCGCGCTGATTCTGTTCGAGGGCAGCCTGACCCTGCACCTGTCGGAATGGAAAGAGATCGGCAGTGTGGTCCACCGACTGGTCACGGTCGGGGCGATTTCGACCTGGATCGTCATTGCAGTCGCCACGCATTTCCTGCTCGGTTTCGACTGGATGCTGGCGATCCTGTTCGGCAGCCTGACGCTGGTCACCGGCCCGACGGTGATCGTACCGATGCTGCGAGTGGTCCGGCCGAAAGCTTCGATCGCCAATATTCTGCGCTGGGAAGGCATCGTCATCGACCCGATCGGCGCCCTGCTCGCCGTGGTGGTGTACAGCTTCATTATCGCCAGCGCCGAAGGTCATGGCCTCAAGCAGAGTCTGTTCACCTTCGCCGGGGTGATTGTCTGCGGTGCAGCGTTCGGCATTGTCGGCGGCTGGGTGCTCGGCACGGTGATCCGCCGACAATGGCTGCCCGAGTATCTGCATAACCTTGCCTCACTGGCAGCGGTGCTCGGGATCTTTATTGCCGCCAACGCGGTGATGCATGAGTCGGGTTTGCTGGCGGTCACGCTGATGGGCATGTGGCTGGCGAACATGAAAGGCGTGGATGTGCGGCATATCCTGCACTTCAAGGAAAACCTCAGCGTGTTGCTGATTTCCGGATTGTTCATCCTGTTGGCGGCGCGGCTTGACCTGAATGCGCTGATCGGGCTGGGGCCGCTGGTGTTGATTCTGCTGCTGGTGATCCAGTTGGTCGCCCGCCCGCTGAACGTGCTGCTCAGTACGGCGGGCTCCAGCCTGAGCTGGCGTGAACGAGCACTGTTGTGCTGGATTGCCCCACGCGGAATTGTCGCGGCCGCGGTGTCGGCGATTTTCGCCATTCGCCTGGATGCAGCCGGGCACGAAGGCGCCCTGCTGCTAGTGCCGCTGACGTTTGCGGTAATCATCGGCACGGTGGTCCTGCAAAGTGCGACAGCGCGCCCGCTGGCGCGCCTGCTGAAAGTCGCGGAGCCGGCGCCTAGTGGCTTCCTGATCGTCGGCGCCAACGGCCCGGCGCGTGAATTGGGCAAATCACTGCAACAGCTGGGCAGTCGCGTGCTGCTGACCGACTCGAGTTGGGAAAACATTCGTGCGGCGCGTATGGAAGGCTTGCCGACCTACTTCGGTAACCCGGCCTCTCAGCATGCTGACGCGCATCTCGACCTCGTCGGCCTGGGGCATTTGCTGGCGCTGTCACCGTCGGGTGAACTCAATACATTGGCGGCGATGCGCTTTCGTCATGACTTCGGGCATCAACGCCTGTTTGGTCTGGCCAGTGGGCACGAGAGCCGGCGCAGCGACAAACATCGGGCTAGCCTGGAACATCGCGGCAACCAATTGGGCAGTGAAGCGCTGACCTATTCGAAACTGGCCGGGCAAATGGGCCAGGGCGCCGAGTTGTACAGCACAACGTTGACGGATGGCTTTGGCTGGGAGGATTACCGCGCCCTGCATGGCCATCGTGCCACCTTGCTGTTTATGCGCGATGACAGCGGCTGGGTGCATGTAGTGACGCCGGAAACGACATTGAAGCCGGGTGCGGGGTGGACGTTGCTGGCGTTGATACAACCGGAAGCTTCCAGCGCCTGACAGATCGATTCGCGACTCGGTTCTGCTCAAGACTGCAAAACCTTCAAGGCACAAAACGCAGGCAACAAAAAAGCAGCCCGAAGGCTGCTTTTTTCTGCATCGGAAGCTGGGCTTAAGCCAGTTTTTCCTTGATGCGAGCTGCTTTACCCGACAGGTCGCGCAGGTAGTACAGCTTGGCTTTACGTACGTCACCGCGACGCTTGACAGCCATGCTGTCGATTTGCGGCGAGTAGGTCTGGAAAGTACGTTCTACGCCAACACCGTTGGAGATTTTACGAACGGTGAACGCACTGTTCACGCCGCGGTTACGCTTGGCGATGACAACGCCTTCGAACGCTTGCAGACGGGAACGATCGCCTTCCTTCACTTTCACCTGAACGACAATGGTGTCGCCCGGGGCAAAGGTAGGGATTTCTTTGGTCATCTGCTCTGCTTCGAGTGCAAGGATGATTTTGTTGGTCATGCTGTGCTCCTAAGGTAAATCGTTCGATCTACCATCGATACGTTGTTAACTATCGTCCCGCTCGCGGATGTATTCCTCGAGCAGCTTCTTCTCTTCTCCAGAAAGCGAGCGGCTTTCCAGAAGATCGGCGCGTCGTTCATAGGTCCTACCAAGGGACTGCTGTAAACGCCAACGCCGGATATGCGCGTGATTGCCACTTAGCAACACGTCGGGAACACGCTGATCCGCATACACCTCCGGTCGGGTGTAGTGCGGGCAATCCAGCAGACCATCCGTAAAGGAATCTTCCTCAGCGGAATCCGCATGCCCTAAAGCTCCAGGCAGCAGTCGTGTAACCGCGTCAATCAGGACCATGGCCGGCAGCTCGCCGCCAGACAGTACATAGTCGCCAATCGACCACTCTTCATCGACATGAGCCTCAATAAAGCGCTCGTCAATGCCTTCATAGCGGCCGGCAATCAGGATCAATGCATCCGATTGTGCCAGCTCGCGTACCGCCGACTGAGTCAGCTGACGGCCTTGGGGGGACAGGTAAATCACCTTCGCCGCCTCCCCGGCTGCTGCCTTGGCCTGAACCAGAGCATCTTCCAGGGGCTTGATCTTCATCACCATGCCCGGACCACCGCCAAACGGGCGATCGTCCACAGTGTGATGCCGATCCGTCGTGTAATCTCGCGGATTCCAACAGGTCAGCTGCAAGAGCCCCTGTTTGACCGCACGACTGGTGATGCCGTAATCGCCAATGGCGGAAAACATCTCGGGAAACAAACTGATCACTTCAACGCGCAAGTTAGCCACGTTCAGAAGTCCGCGTCCCAATCCACCTTCATCTCGCCCGCGGCCAGGTCGACTGCCAACACACATTGCCCGGTATAAGGCAACAGGCGTTCGCGATCATCCAGGCTGCCAGCGCAAGGCTTGACGACCATTACATCATTGGCGCCGGTTTCCAGAAGATGATCGATTTTCCCGAGCAATTGCCCAAGGGTGTCGATGACCTTCAGACCTTCCAGCTGGTACCAGTAGTACTCGCCTTCGGTCAATTCAGCGAACAGGTTGCGCGGCACGCAGATCTCGTAACCGGCCAGAAGACGAGCTTCTTCACGATCATCAAGACCCTTGAGCTTGGCGACCAGGAACTTGTCGCTCCCGCGTCCACTGACCAGCTCGACCTGTTTGACATTGCCTTCGCGCTTGAGCGTCCAGGTTTTGTACTGCAACAGGTTTTCAGTCGGATCAGTAAAGGAATACACCTTCACTTCGCCGCGAACGCCATGAACAGAATAAATTTTGCCAATAACGATCAAATCATCGGCAACAGCAGGCGTCGCGTTCATATTGCTCAGGCCGCAGCCTTGGCAGATTCCTTCAACAACTGAGCAACGCGCTCAGAAGGCTGTGCACCAACGCTCAGCCAGTAGGCTACGCGCTCTTGGTTCACGGACAGACGAACTTCCTGACCACGGGCAACAGGGTTGAAGAAACCAACCTGTTCTTTGTGGGAGCCGTCACGCGGGTTACGCGAGTCGGTTACAGTCAGGTGGTAAAACGGGCGCTTTTTGGAGCCGCCAAGGGCAAGACGGATTGTTAGCATGTGAACATCGTTCCTGTAGTCGGTGCTGCAAATCTAAATGCACAGCGGGCATGGGTGCCCGAAAGGCCGCATATTCTAAGGAATATCCGGACTTTTGCAAATGACTTTTTCCGGCGCCTGTGGCATGCCGTGCAGATTTGCATGGAGAGCCGTCGATGAAAACGGCCAGTCAGCTCCCGCCGAGTGCGGGTTTGCTGTTGATCCTGCGTCCTTGCAGGGTCTGCGCCGGTGCGACGACCGGCGAAGTCTTGGTGTCCTGTCTTACATTTTCGGCATGCCGCCGCCGGGCAACATTCCGCCCATGCCGCGCATCATTTTCGCCATCCCGCCCTTGGCGGAGAATTTCTTCATCATCTTCTGCATTTGCTTGTGTTGCTTGATCAAGCGACCGATGTCCTGCACCTGAGTGCCGGAACCCATGGCGATGCGGCGCTTACGCGAACCGCTGATCAGCTCCGGGTCGCGGCGCTCGGCCGGGGTCATCGAGTTGATGATGGCTTCCATCTGTTTGAACTGCTTCTCAGCGGCGTTCTGGGCATTGCCCATTTGCGACAGGTTGACGCCGCCGATGCTCGGTAGTTTGTCCATGAGCCCGCCGAGGCCGCCCATGTTCTTCATCTGTTGCAGCTGATCGCGGAAGTCTTCGAGGTCGAAGCCCTTGCCCTTCTTCAGCTTCTTGGCCAGTTTGTCGGCCTTGTCCTTGTCGAGGGTCGCTTCGGCCTGTTCGATCAGGCTGAGTACGTCGCCCATGCCGAGAATGCGCGAGGCGATACGCTCGGGATGGAACGGATCGAGCGCTTCGCTCTTCTCGCCCATACCGATGAACTTGATCGGCTTGCCAGTGATGGCACGTACCGACAGCGCGGCACCGCCACGGGCGTCGCCGTCGACCTTGGTCAGGATCACGCCGGTCAGCGGCAGCGCATCACCGAAGGCCTTGGCCGTGTTGGCCGCGTCCTGGCCAGTCATGGCATCGACCACGAACAGCGTTTCGACCGGATTGATCGCGGCGTGCAGCGCCTTGATCTCGCCCATCATCTCTTCGTCGATGTGCAGACGACCGGCGGTATCGACGATGACCACGTCGATGAATTTCAGTTTGGCTTCTTTAATAGCGGCGCTGGCGATGTCGACCGGCTTCTGGCTCAGGTCGGACGGGAAGAACGTCACGCCGATGTCGTTGGCCAGGGTTTCCAGCTGCTTGATCGCCGCAGGACGGTAAACGTCCGCCGAGACGACCATGACCGACTTCTTCTTGCGCTCTTTAAGGAAGCGCGCGAGCTTGCCTGCGGTGGTGGTTTTACCGGCACCCTGCAGACCGGCCATCAGAATGACCGCTGGCGGCACGGCGCTCAGGTTCAGGTCTTCGTTGGCGGCGCCCATCAGGCTTTCGAGTTCGGCCTGGACGATCTTCACGAACGCCTGGCCCGGCGTCAGGCTGCGTGACACCTCGGTGCCGACGGCGCGTTCCTTGACCGAATTGACGAAGTCCTTGACCACTGGCAGCGCGACGTCGGCTTCGAGCAACGCCATGCGCACTTCACGCAGGGTGTCTTTGATGTTGTCCTCGGTCAGCTTCGCCTTGCCGGTGACATGGCGCAGCGTCTGCGAGAGACGGTCGGTTAAGTTTTCAAACATTGCGCGATCCTTTCAGGCCCTGTACAGACCGGGATAATGGCGGCCCAGACCGGAATCAACATGTGCTCGGCGAGCCTGCGGCGTGGGCAGGTCGCGGATTATAGCGAAGACTGCGCCCGGCGCACACCTCGCTGTCAGCTTGCCGAGTCTTTCGTGTCGCGGCGGTTCTATGCCAAACTCAGCGTCTTTCGGGCCCGCCCATCAGGATTTATGCTCCCCTTGTCACCCAGCTTACTGACCACCCTCGCCGCCGCCCTCCTGTATGCCGCTGCGACCCTGTACCAAAGCACCCGTCTGGCCACTGGCGCCAAGGCGAACAAGCGCCTGCTGGTCAGCCTCGGCGTCTTCGCCGTGCTCGCCCACGGCGCCAGCCTGCTCACACACCTGTTGACGCCGATCGGCCTGGGCCTGGATTTCTTCAGCGCCTCCAGCCTGATTGCCGCAGCGGTGATCGCGCTGACCCTGCTGGCCTGTTCGAGAATTCCGGTGGAGAACCTGCTGGTGCTGCTGTTCCCGCTCGGTGCGATCACCGTGCTGCTGGCGCAATTCGCGCCGACCGGCACGGTGCAGATCATCGATGAAGAGCCGGGCATTCTCGCCCACATCCTGCTGTCGATCCTTGCCTACGGCATGTTCACCATTGCGGTGTTTCAAGCCTTGCTGCTGCTGGTGCAAGACCACCAGCTCAAGCACAAGCACCCGTCCGGGCTGATCAAGAACTTCCCGCCACTGCAAACCATGGAAAGTCTGCTGTTCGGTTTCCTCTGGGCCGGCTGGACGCTGCTGTCGCTGTCGCTGATCTCCGGCTGGCTGTTCGTCGAGAACCTGTTCGCTCAGCATCTGGTGCACAAGACCCTGCTGGCGTGCCTGGCATGGATCGTCTTCAGCGTGCTGCTGTGGGGGCGCAATCGCCTCGGCTGGCGCGGGCATAAGGCGATTCGCTGGACGCTCGCCGGTTTCTGCCTGCTGATGTTGGCGTATTTCGGCAGCAAACTGGTTCGCGAATACATTCTGCACATCTGACGGGCGTATAAATGGACGGTTTGCCCATAGGGCCGATGCTCGCGGTATTCGCTCTGCTGATTATGTGGTCAGGGCTGTTTACCGCCGTCGAAATCGCGCAACAGCAGTTGCTCGCGCAGCGCACCGCCTCGCGCGCCAGCGATAAGCCGCTGGCCAGGCTCAGCTTCCCGCTCGACAGCCTGATCCTGTGCAACACCCTGTGCCGCGCGCTGGCGGTGGTGATTGCCACCTTGCTGGCGATTTTCCTTTGTGCGCAGAACGGCCCTTGGGCAGCATGCCTCGGCGTCGGCGCCATCCTGTTGGTGTTCGCCGATTACTTCCCGCGCAGCGTGGCCCAGCGTTATCCCGATGCAGTGCTGGGGCTTGGCAATACGCTGCTCGCGGTACCGCTGAAGATTGTCTATCCGTTTGCCTGGCTGTTCAGCCGCATCAGCGGTTTGCTGTTGAGCCCGTTCGTGCGCAAGGCCCAGGTCGTTCAGCACAGCGAAGACGACGTGCCGGCCGACCGCCACGACGATGCCGAACATCCGGTTCGTGCGCACCCGGTCTCCGGGATCCACGCCCTGGACAACATCACGGTCAACGATATTCTGGTGCCACGCAGCGACGTCGATGGCATCAATCTCGACGATCCGATCGAAGCGATCATCGAGCAACTGCGCAATAACGAACGCACGCGCCTGCCGGTGTTTCACAGCGACATCAACCAGGTCGAAGCGGTCCTCAACACCCGTCAGGTCGGCCACTTGCTGAGCAATGGCGAACTGACCCGCGAAGCCTTGCTGGCAGCCAGCTACGAACCCTACTTCGTTCCGGAAAGCACCCCGCTGCAACTGCAACTGCTGAACTTTCACAAGCAACAGCGGCGCCTGGGCATGGTGGTCGACGAATACGGCGAAGTGCTCGGCATTGTTACGCTGGAAGACATTCTCGAAGAGATCGTCGGCGAATTCGAAAGCGAGCACAGCCTCGATAATCCGCACATCCACCCGCAAGCCGACGGGCGCATGGTGATCGATGGTGCGGCGTCGATCCGCGAATTGAACAAATGCCTGGGCTGGCACCTGCCCAGCGACGGCCCGAAAACCCTTAACGGGCTGGTGACCGAGGCGCTGGAAACCATTCCGGAAAGCGCGGTTTGCCTGAAGATCGGCCGTTACCGGCTGGAAATCCTCGAGACCGAAGACAACCGCGTAAGCAAAGTGCTGATCTGGCTGACCGCCTCTGTGCCAGCCCTGGTACTGGCACGCTAGATCGCCTCTTGTTCAATCGTTAGCCCGCTTCCTATAATCGCCGAGCTTACCCAAGCGCCGTCGATCCCTGTGCCTACCCGGCACGCCACGGATCGCGACTGTTTTCGCTGCAAACCGACGACTGTTCCTACTCGAAACAGCGCTCGCGCCCTACCCCACATCCCTGGGTGTTCGACCATAATAATTCGCTCCAACGGAGCTCATGACTGTCAGGGATCACCGCATGACCACCACAACCGCTTTGCGCGACGACGCGCCTGCCCAGCCGACCAATTCCGCCACCCGCGTGGCGACGGCAAGCTTTATCGGCACCGCCATCGAGTTCTACGACTTCTACGTTTACGCCACCGCCGCCGCGCTGGTGATCGGGCCAGTGTTCTTTCCGCAGTCATCCGGCACCGCACAGATGCTCTCGGCGTTTCTGACGTTCGGCATCGCCTTCCTCGCCCGCCCGCTCGGCTCGGCGCTGTTCGGCCACTTCGGTGACCGCATCGGGCGTAAATCGACGCTGGTCGCCTCATTGCTGCTGATGGGCGTCTGCACCACCTTGATCGGCGTGTTGCCGGGGTACGACAGCATCGGCGCATGGGCGCCGATTCTGCTGTGTGTGCTGCGCTTCGGCCAAGGCCTGGGGCTGGGCGGCGAATGGGGCGGAGCCGCGTTGCTGGCCACGGAAAACGCACCGAAAGGCAAGCGCGCCTGGTTCGGCATGTTCCCGCAACTCGGGCCTTCGATCGGGTTTCTCGCCGCCAACGGTCTGTTCCTGACCCTGGCCATGACCCTCGATGACGAGCAGTTCCGCAGCTGGGGCTGGCGCATTCCGTTTCTGCTCAGTGCAGCGCTGGTGATGGTCGGCCTGTATGTGCGCCTCAAGCTGCATGAAACGCCGGTGTTCGCCAACGCGATTGCTCGTCAGGAGCGGGTCAAAGTGCCGCTGGTCGAGCTGTTCAGCCAGTACTGGGCGCCGACGCTTCTGGGCGCAGCGGCGATGGTGGTGTGCTATGCGCTGTTCTATATCTCGACGGTGTTTTCCCTGAGCTACGGCGTGTCTACGCTGGGCTACAGCCGCGAGACCTTCCTCGGCCTGCTGTGTTTTGCCGTGCTGTTCATGGCTGCTGCCACGCCGTTGTCGGCCTGGGCCAGCGACCGTTACGGGCGTAAACCGGTGCTGATCATCGGCGGCGTGCTGGCGGTGCTTTCCGGGTTTCTGATGGAACCGTTGCTGACGCAGGGCTCGACCTGGGGCGTGGCGCTGTTCCTGTGCATCGAACTGTTCCTGATGGGCGTTACATTCGCGCCGATGGGGGCGCTGTTGCCGGAGCTGTTTCCAACCCATGTGCGTTATACCGGCGCTTCAGCGGCGTACAACCTGGGCGGGATCGTCGGCGCCTCGGCGGCACCGTTCTTTGCGCAGAAGCTGGTGGCGATGGGCGGTTTGAGTTATGTCGGCGGGTATGTGTCGGCGGCCGCGGTGCTGAGTTTGATTGCGGTGCTGTGCCTGAAGGAAACGAGGAATAACGACCTGAATCGGGTTGCCTGACGGCAGATCAAAAGCTTCGCGAGCAGGCTCGCTCCCACAATTGGAATGCATTCCACCGTGGGAGCGAGCCTGCTCGCGAATGCCGCGACGCTGTCAGAGCTCGACTACGACAGCCTGAGAAGCACGGGTCGCCTTGGCACGCGCGGCCTCGATCGACTCATCCCGCGCCAGCGCCACGCCCATGCGGCGCTGGCCGTTGACTTCAGGTTTGCCGAACAGACGCAACGCCGTGTCCGGCTCGCTCAGCGCGGCGCCGAGGTTGGCGAAGGCAGTCTGGGTCGATTGCCCTTCAACCAGAATCACTGCCGAAGCCGATGGCCCGAACTGACGGATCAGCGGTACTGGCAGGCCCAGAATCGCCCGAGCGTGCAAGGCGAACTGCGAGAGGTCCTGGGAAATCAGTGTGACCAGACCGGTGTCATGCGGGCGCGGCGACACTTCGCTGAACCACACCTGATCGCCCTTGATGAACAGCTCGACACCGAAAATGCCACGGCCGCCCAGCGCTTCGGTGACCGCTTTGGCCACGCGCTCGGATTCAGCCAGGGCTACCGGGCTCATGGCCTGCGGCTGCCAGGATTCCTGGTAATCGCCCTTTTCCTGACGGTGACCGACCGGCGCGCAGAACGTGGTGCCGCCGACGTGACGCACGGTCAGCAGGGTGATTTCGTAGTCGAAGTCGATGAAACCTTCGATGATCACCCGCCCTTTGCCGGCGCGACCGCCCTCTTGCGCGTAGTCCCAGGCTTTCTGCACGTCATCGACGCTGCGCAGCAGGCTCTGGCCTTTGCCGGACGAACTCATGACCGGTTTGACGACGCACGGGAAGCCGAGGTCTTCAACGGCTTTGCTGTAATCCTCGAAGGTGTCGGCAAAGTGGTACGGCGAGGTCGGCAGGTCGAGCTCTTCAGCGGCCAGACGACGGATGCCTTCGCGGTTCATGGTCAACTGCGCCGCACGTGCAGTCGGGATCACGGTGAAGCCTTCGGCTTCCAGTTCGACCAGCGTGGCGGTGGCGATGGCTTCGATTTCCGGCACGATGAAGTGCGGCTTCTCGGCTTCGATCACGGCACGCAGGGCGGCGCCGTCGAGCATGTTGATCACATGGCTGCGATGCGCAACCTGCATGGCCGGCGCGTTGGCGTAACGGTCGACGGCAATCACTTCAACGCCCAGGCGCTGCAGCTCGATCACCACCTCTTTGCCCAACTCACCACAGCCACACAGCAATACGCGGGTCGCGGTTGGCGACAGTGGAGTTCCGATACGGGTCATCTCAGGTCCTCAAAGCAGCGGATCATCGAGGAAAGCAACGCCAGCCGCGCTTTCCATGGGGAGAAAGCGCGGCATTTTACATGAACCCGCAGGTTTGGCTTCAGCCGGCGACGGCCTGTTTGCGCTCGCGCCAGGCCATGATCAGCCAGACGGCGGTAACCCCGGCGAATTTCGAGGCCAGGGCGGTGATGATCACCGGCGGGGTCAGCAGGTCGATCATGCCGAAGAAGATGAAGGTATCAAGCGGTATGCTCAGCGCCGAACTGATCCATAAGCGGTCGCGCAACGGCCGCTTGGTGATGCTGAACACCAGCCAGTCGATGCACTCGGACACCGCGAACGCCGTAGCGCTGGCCAGCGCAATGGACGGATCGGACGTGACGTAGGACAGCACCAGCGCCGCCAGCATCGCCACGATCGCACCGTGGCCGAAGCGCGTTTGCACCATGTCACGCAGCACGAACACCAGCCCGCCCCAGGCCGACCAGATGATGTCCAGGTGCGGTGCGGTGGAGAAGGCGAAGTTGATCAGCACGACGCTGCTGATGTAGGCGATGAGAAAAATCATGGGTGGCGGCCTGTGGATTTGGCGCACAGGTTACTGGACCGCTGGTATTGCGCCAATAGGCGCGGTGACAGGACCGACGTCTTCGCGAGCAGGCTCGCTCCCACAGTGGAATGCATTTTCAAGGTGGGAGCGAGCCTGCTCGCGAAAGCGTTGGTTCAGACGCCTGATTTCGCCGGCAACATCCACACCAGCCCACTGGCCTTCGCCCGTTCATGACACAACCCCAGCACCACCCGGCGCTCATCGTTGTTCATGCGGCTCCAGCGAGTAATCTCTTCCACGGTACGCTGACACCCGGTGCAAACATCAGCCTCATCCAGCGCACAGATATTCACGCAGGGCGAGGCAACAGGTCGTTCAGCGGTGGTCATTGTTCTTGCTCGACCAGATCGCGGGCATAACGCTGGGAGTTATGCACATAGTGCGCGGCACTGGCTTCGAGCATCTTCTTTTGCGCCTCGGTGAGTTCACGCACAACCTTGCCCGGTGAGCCCATCACCAGTGAACCATCGGGAATCTCCTTGCCCTCGCCGATCAGCGAATTGGCGCCGATGATGCAGTGCTTGCCGATCTTCGCACCGTTGAGGATCACCGCGTTGATGCCGATCAGGCTGTAATCGCCGACCGTGCAGCCGTGGAGCATGGCGTTGTGGCCGATGGTTACGCCAGTGCCAATGGTCAGCGGGTAGCCCATGTCGGTGTGCATCACCGTGCCGTCCTGCACGTTGCTGTTTTTGCCGATCAGGATCAGTTCGTTGTCACCGCGCAGCACGGCGTTGAACCAGACGTTGGCGCCCTCTTCCAGTCGAACCTTGCCCACCAGCACGGCATTGGGGGCAACCCAGCTCTGTGGATGGGTTTCGACACGGGCGTCGCCCAGGCGGTATTTCATGGTGTGATCCTCAGGGCTTGCGGTGATGGGCCATTCGAACGATGGCTAGGTATTGATGAAGCTTTTCGGCGGCTGGTGCAGGTTGATCCTCGCGTCATAGAGCAGATTGACCAGTTCGACGATCATCATCGCCGTCAGCCCCCAGATCTTGTACTCGCCGAAGCGGTAGCTTGGCACGTACCAGCTGCGCCCCTGATAGTCGATGCGATGGGTGTGCTCGCGCGGATCCTTGCGGAAAAACTCCAGCGGCACGCTGAACACCGCAGCGATTTCGGCGTCGTTGGGCTGGTATTCGACGAAATCGGGAATCACTCCGACGTACGGCGTGACCTTGATGCCATGCAGGGAGATCAGCGGGCTGAGCGGGCCAATGACTTCCACCAGCCCCGGTGGCAAGCCGATCTCCTCTTCGGCTTCACGCAGTGCGGTGAAGATCAGGTCCGGGTCTTCCGGGTCGCGCCGGCCGCCCGGAAAGGCGACTTCGCCGCCGTGGGTCGAGAGCCCGCTGGCACGCAGGGTCAGGACCAGTTCCGGCTCGTCGCTGCGGGTGATCGGCACCAGTACGGCGGCCTCGGGAAAGCGTGCGTCGGTCTCCAGCGTGCGCGGTGTGTGGGTGCTGACCCTGTGCAGTAGCTCATCCAGCATGAGTGTTCTCGATCGGTACCTTACCCGGCATCATGCACCAATCGATGCGAGCGCCCAAGCCCCCGAAACCCGACGTGTCGCGAAACGACAACTTGCCGACCGGCACCGCCGCACGCCAAGATAGGCGCAGCATTCAGGAACCTCAGCATGAAATTTTGCAGCCACTGCGGTAACCCGGTCACCCAGCGCATTCCCGAAGGCGATTCGCGGCTGCGCTATGTCTGCGATAGCTGTCAGACCATTCACTACCAGAATCCCAATATTGTCGCCGGGTGCGTGCCGACCTGGGGCCGTCAAGTGCTGCTCTGTCGTCGTGCGATCGAGCCGCGCCTGGGTTACTGGACCCTGCCCGCCGGTTTCATGGAAAACGGCGAGACCATCGAGCAGGCCGCCGTGCGCGAAACCGCCGAAGAAGCCTGCGCCCGGGTGCGCAATCTGAGCATCTATACGCTGATCGACGTGCCGCATATCAGTCAGGTTCACGTATTCTTCCGCGCCGAACTGGTCGATCTGGATTTTGCCGCTGGCCCCGAAAGCCTCGAAGTGCAGCTGTTCGATGAAGCCGACATCCCTTGGGACGAGCTGGCTTTCCGCACGGTCGGGCGGACCCTGGAATGCTTCTTCGCGGATCGCCGGGCCGAAAGTTACCCGGTGCGTTCGGAATCGATTCCGCCGCTGGTGCAACCGGTGCTTACTTGATTTCGTCGCGCACTGGCCGATAACACCACACAGCGCCGGACACACGGCGCCACAACCGCTGTTCAACCTGTATCTGCGTCACTTTTGGGGAATTGTTTCAATGCGCTGGTTGCTTGCCCTGTTCTGCCTGTCGTTCGTCACGGTCTCGCAAGCGTCATTCGTGACCACCGTGACGCCATCGAGTACGCCCTTGATCGAAAAAGTCCTGGTGCTCAAATCGGCCCACCAGTTGCAATTGATTGTCGACGGCAAGCCGCTGAAGACTTATCGCATTTCCCGGGGCAAAGGCGCGAAAAAAGGTCCGAAGCTGATCGAAGGCGACAAGCGTACGCCGGAAGGTTTCTATTGGATCGACTGGCGCAAGACCAGCGACAAATTCAATCTCTCGATGCACATTTCCTATCCGAACATCAGCGATGCTGCCCGCGCTCGCCGCGAAGGTGTCGAGCCCGGCGGCATGATCATGATCCACGGCACGCCGGATTCGGAAGAGACTCCGGAAGACTTGTTCCATACCCTGGACTGGACCGATGGCTGCGTCGCCATGCGCAACGTCGACATGCGCGAAGTCTGGAACCTGGTGCCGGACGGCACGATGGTCGAGATCCGCCCATAATCGTCACGACCACTGGTCGGCCTGAAAAAATAAACCAAAAAAATCGCAGCACGCGTCAACCACTGCACGGTGATACCACTCTTACCGGCAGGGACTGACGCAGGCTGCGATTTTTTTGTTTATCGCGCCCACCACTAATACCACTTCCAACCCACCCACCCTCCAAGCCCCGTACACACGGCAATAGCGCTTTTTCACTGCGTTGACATGGTATGCAAGTGGTATTAGTTTTCGCCCGACTACCGAGCGACAACAATCCTATACCAGCGCCGGAAAAGCCCTACATGAACGATCTCCACGCCCTCCGCCCCGATGACGCCCAGCCGACGCCGCTGTACTTGCAACTGGCGCGCAATCTGGAAGCGGCCATTCATGCCGGGCAATGGAAAGCCGAACAGGCGATGCCATCGGAGCGCAATCTCAGCGAGTTGCTGGGGATTTCCCGAGTGACCGCACGCAAGGCGCTGGAAGTTCTGCTGGAGCAAGGCCTGATCCGTCGTCTGCAAGGTTCTGGCACGTTCATCACCCCGCGCCTGGAACAACCGCTGTCGCGTCTTTCCGGTTTCAGCGAAATGCTCCGCCTCAAGGGCTTCGTCCCCAGCTCACAGTGGCTGGAACGGGAAATCACCCTGCCGACCCACGAAGAACTGATCCGCCTCGGCCTGTCGCCGAACGACAAGGTGGCGCGCATGAAGCGTCTGCGCAAAGCCGACGACACCGTGATGGCCATCGAAATGAGCACCCTGCCCGCCTCGATCATGCCCAAACCGCAAGCGGTGGGCGATTCGCTCTACGAATACCTCGACGGCATCGGCAAACCGATCGTCCGCGCCTTGCAGCACATCCAGGCGATCAATGCCTCGGACGAGTTCGCCGCACTGGTCGGCATCGCCCCCGGCACCGCCATGCTGCTGATGACCCGGGTCGGTTATCTGGAAGACAACACGCCAATCGAAGTCACCGACACCTATTGCCGCAACGACTACTACGACTTTGTGGCAGAGCTGCGCCGCTGAAAGCGGCGCCGGAACCGAGAAAACATCATGTCCGAAGACAACATCCTCACCGCTGACGGCTGGATTCGCGGCCGGCTGATCCACGCTCACGGCAAAGTCGTGGCGGTCGAAGGCGAGCCCTGCGATCCGGCCGACAACGACCTGCCGTACCTGCTGCCAGGCTTCATCGATCTGCACGTCCACGGCGGCGGTGGCAAAGACATCATGGAAGGCGCCAGCGCTTTCGAGACCATTAGCAAAACCCACGTGCGTTTCGGCACCACGTCGCTGCTGGCCACGACCATGACCGCGCCGCGTGCCGAGATCGCCAGTGTCCTCAAAGAGGTCGGAGACTTCTGCGAGCAGCGTGCGCAAGGCGCCGCGCGGGTCCTCGGCGTTCACCTCGAAGGCCCTTATATCAATCCCGGCAAACTCGGCGCGCAACCGAACTTCGCCCACACCGCGTTGATGGCCGAGGTCGAAGAATATCTGGCCCTGGCGCCGATCCGGGTGATCACCATCGCGCCGGAAATCGCCGGCCACGACGAGTTGATCCGTGAGCTGAGTAGCCGCGGCATCCGCATGCAGATCGGCCACACCCTCGGCAGCTATGAAGAAGGCGTTGCCGCGTTGAACGCCGGCGCCACCAGCTTCACCCATTTGTACAACGCCATGAGCCCGTTGCATCACCGCGAGCCGGGGATCGTCGGCGCGGCGCTGGCCCACGCGCAATACGCCGAGCTGATCCCGGATCTGCTGCATGTGCATCCCGGTGCGATCCGCGTGGCGTTGCGCTCGATCCCGTGCCTGTACTGCGTCACCGATTCGACCGCCGCCGCCGGTATGCCCGACGGCGAATACAAGCTCGGCAGCCACACCGTGACCAAATGCCTGGGCGGCGTGCGCCTGCCCGACGGCACCCTGGCCGGAAGCACGCTGACCATGGATCAGGCCCTGCGCAATCTGGTGAAGATCGGCCTGCCGATTGCCGAGGCTTCGCAGCGTCTGTCGCAATTCCCCGCCGATTACCTCGGCCTCAACGAACGCGGGCGCCTCGCCCCCGGCGCCTGGGCCGACTGCGTGCGGCTCGATCGCTCACTCACACTGACCGCCGTCATGGTCGAAGGAGAAGACATTGACTTCAAAAATGCTTGAGGAGGCGCTGTCCTCGTTCGAGGCCGTGCACGCCCAGTTGCAACAGCTCGACCCGCAACTGATCGAGATCGCCGGGCGTCTGCGCCGTCAGCCGCCGCAAGTGGCAATGACCGTGGCCCGGGGCAGCTCCGACCATGCGGCGAGCTATTTTGCCTACCTGACCATGCAGCAACTGGGCGTGCCGGTGGCGTCGTTGCCGATGTCGGTGGTAACCATGCAGCAAGCGCCATTGAAGGTCAGCGGTCAGGTCGCGTTCGCCTTCTCCCAATCAGGACAAAGCCCGGATCTGGTCAACAGCCTGCGCCTGTTGCGCAAGCGTGGCGCGCTGAGCGTGTCGATGGTCAACGCCGCCGATTCACCGCTGGAAGCGGCGTGTGAATTCAGCGTGCCGCTGCTCGCCGGAACGGAAAGCAGCGTCGCCGCGACCAAAAGCTTCATCGCCACCCTCAGCGCCAGCGCCCGTCTGATCGCGCACTGGAAAGAGGATGACGAACTGTTGCAGGCACACAACGCCCTGCCGGATGGGCTGCGCGAAGCCGCGACCCAGGACTGGAGCGCCGCCATCGACGCGCTGCGCGATTGCCAGCGGTTGATGGTGATCGGCCGTGGCGCCGGCTTCGCCATCGCTCAGGAAGCGGCGCTGAAATTCAAGGAAACCTCGGCGATCCAGGCTGAAGCCTTCAGCAGCGCCGAAGTCCGTCATGGTCCGATGGCGCTGATCGATGAGCATTATCCGCTGCTGGTATTCGCCCCGCGTGGGGCGGAACAGGCCGGGCTGTTGAGCCTCGCGGCGGAAATGCGTCAGCGCGGCGCCCGCGTGTTGCTGGCTGCCCCTGATGACGTGGCCGAGCGTGACCTGACCCTGAGCCGCGCCGAACACCCGGCCCTCGACCCGATTCTGGCGATCCAGAGCTTCTACGTCATGGCCGCAGGCCTTGCTGTAGCCCGGGGCATGGACCCGGATCAGCCGCGCCACCTGAGCAAAGTGACCCGCACCCACTGAGTGCCCCGACTGCACACCTGATGAGACCGAGCCATGCACAACAACAATAAAGAGCTGACCCTCAGCGCCCCGCTCAGCGGCCCGGTGCTGACGCTCGGCAAAGTCCCGGACGCCGTGTTCGCCAGCGGCGCGATGGGCGACGGCATCGCCATCGACCCGCTCAACGACACGCTGTACTCGCCGTGCGCCGGGGTGATCATTCACGTCGCGCGCACCGCTCACGCTGTCACCGTGCGCGCTGACAATGGCGCAGAAATCCTTCTGCATCTTGGCCTCGATACCGTTGAGTTGAACGGCGCCGGTTTCTCGATGCTGGTCAGCGAAGATCAGCGGGTCAGCCTCGGCCAGCCGTTGTTGCGCTACGACCAGGACCAGGTCGGCCAGCACTGCAAAAGCCTGGTCAGCCTGTTGATCCTGACCAACAGCCACGACTTTCAGGTGCGGCCGATCACGCTCAAAGCGGTGAAGGTCGGCGAACCATTGCTGCACATCGTCGCGCGCAATGGTTCGGTGGCGAATGTTGAAGCCAGCGCTGGCCCCGAGGTTCGCGGGCAGGTGCGCGTGGCCCATCGCGGTGGCTTGCATGCGCGTCCGGCGGCGCTGATCCGCCAGACTGCGCAGGGTTTCAACAGTCAGTCGCAACTGCACTTCGGCGGTAAGTCGGCACCGTGCAACAGCCTGATCGGCCTAATGGGCCTGGCGATTGGCGAGCAGGATGAGGTGCAGGTCAGCTGTCAGGGCGCGGATGCCGAGGCGGCGCTGCAAGCCTTGCTCAGCGCATTGGCCACCGCACTGCCGGATGATCATCACGCTAAAGCGCCCGTCAGTACTGCGCCGCTGAAACGCCCGGCCGAAGCGGGTGTGTTGCACGGCGTCTGTGCGGCGCCGGGGCTGGTCGCCGGGCCGTTGTTTCGCTTGAGCGCGATCAGCTTGCCGGCGGATGCGGGCAACCACGATCCGGTGCAGCAACAACAGATTCTCGATGCGGCACTGAATACGGTGCGCAGCGACATCGCCGCCACCCTCGCCCAAGCGACGAAGCACAAGAACGCCGACGAAGAAGCCATCTTCGCCGCGCACATGGCTTTGCTCGAAGATCCGGCGCTGCTCGATGCCGCAAAGCAATTGATCACGCAAGGCAGCGCGGCGACTCACGCCTGGAGTCAGTCGATCGACGCGCAGTGCGACATGCTTCAGAGCATCGGCAGCGCGCTGCTGGCCGAGCGCGCCAATGATTTACGCGACCTCAAGCAGCGTGTGCTGCGGGCCTTGCTTGGCGAGACCTGGCACTACGATGTGCCGGCCGGTGCGATTGTCGCGGCGCATGAACTGACCCCGTCGGATCTGCTGCAACTCAGCGCGCAAGGTGTCGCTGGCTTGTGCATGGCCGAGGGCGGCGCGACCTCGCATGTGGCGATTTTGGCTCGCGGCAAAGGCTTGCCGTGCCTGGTGGCGCTGGGTTCGGCCTTGCTCGATCAGGCGCAAGACCAGGCGGTGGTGCTGGATGCCGATGGCGGCCGCCTCGAACTGACGCCGACCGCTGAGCGCCTGGCCGATGTGCAACAAGCGCAAATCGAGCGCCAGCAGCGTCGCGACGCGCAACAGGCCAAGGCTCACTTGCCCGCCGAAACGCGCAATGGCGTGGCCATCGAAGTCGTCGCTAACGTCGCCTCTGGCAGCGAAGCCGCAGACGCCTTCGCCAACGGCGCCGATGGTGTCGGTCTGCTACGCACCGAGTTTCTGTTCGTCGATCGCCAGACTGCGCCGGATATCGAAGAGCAGCGCGCCGCTTATCAAGCGGTGCTCGATGCGATGGGCAACAAGTCGGTGATCATTCGCACCATCGACGTCGGCGGCGACAAACAACTCGACTATTTGCCGCTGCCCGCCGAAGCCAACCCGGTGCTTGGTTTGCGCGGCATTCGTCTGGCGCAGGCGCGCCCGGAAATTCTTGATCAGCAATTGCGCGCGCTGTTGCAGGTCAAGCCGTTGCGCCGCTGCCGGATCCTGTTGCCGATGGTCACCGAAGTGGACGAGTTGTTGCAGATTCGCCAGCAGGTCGAAGCGTTGTGTGTGGAACTGAACATCAGTGAGCGCCCGGAAATCGGCGTGATGATCGAAGTACCCGCGGCCGCGCTGCAAGCCGAACAACTGGCCGAGCACGCGGACTTTCTCTCGATCGGCACCAACGACCTGTCGCAATACACGTTGGCCATGGATCGCGACCATGCCGGTCTGGCGGCGCGTGTCGACGCCCTGCACCCCGCGTTGCTGCGGCTGATCGCCATGACCTGCGCCGGTGCGGCGGTGCACAAACGCTGGGTCGGCGTCTGCGGCGCCCTCGCGTCCGACCCGCTGGCGACGCCGGTGCTGATCGGCCTCGGCGTGAGCGAACTGTCGGTCAGCCCGGTGCAGATCGGTGAAATCAAGGACCGTGTCCGTCAGCTGCACGAGGCCGAATGCCAGCGTCTGAGCCAAGACCTGCTCAAGCTCGGCAGCGCCGCCGCCGTGCGTCACGCCTGTCAGCAACATTGGCCGCTGCCCTAACAACAAGCTCTCGCTAAAGAGCAGGAGAACCACCATGTACCAACTTTTCATCGAAGGCCTGCAACGCCTCGGCCGCGCGCTGATGCTGCCGATCGCGATCCTGCCGATCGCCGGCCTGTTGCTGCGCCTGGGCGATACCGATCTGTTGAACATCGCCATCATTCATGACGCCGGGCAGGTGATCTTCGCCAACCTGGCGATGATCTTTGCCATCGGCATCGCGGTCGGTTTCGCCAGGGACAATAACGGCACGGCGGGCCTCGCCGGGGTGATCGGTTATCTGGTGATGATCTCGACGCTGAAGGTGCTCGACTCGACCATCAACATGGGCATGCTCGCCGGGATCGTCAGCGGCCTGATGGCCGGTGCGCTGTACAACCGTTTCAAGGACATCAAGCTGCCGGAGTATCTGGCGTTCTTCGGTGGGCGGCGGTTCGTGCCGATCGTCACCGGTTTCGCCGCGGTCGGGCTGGGCGTGCTGTTCGGCTACATCTGGCCGCCGATCCAGCACGGCATCAACGCGTTCGGCGCGCTGATGATGGAAAGCGGCAGTATCGGCGCGTTCGTGTTCGGCGTGTTCAACCGCCTGCTGATCGTTACCGGCCTCCACCACATCCTCAACAACATGGCGTGGTTCGTGTTCGGCAACTTCACCGATCCGAGCACCGGCGCACTGGTGACGGGCGATCTGTCGCGCTATTTCGCCGGCGATCCGAAGGGTGGCCAGTTCATGACCGGGATGTTCCCGATGATGATCTTCGGCTTGCCGGCGGCGTGTCTGGCGATGTACCGCAACGCCCTGCCGGAGCGGCGCAAGGTCATGGGCGGGATTTTCCTGTCGATGGCCCTGACCTCGTTTTTGACCGGGGTAACCGAGCCGATCGAATTCGCTTTCATGTTCCTCGCGCCGCTGCTGTATTTGCTGCATGCGTTGCTCACCGGTTTGTCGATGGCGATCACCAATGGCCTGAACATCCAGCTCGGCTTCACCTTCTCCGGCGGCTTCATCGACATGATTCTCGGCTGGGGTCGTTCGACCAATGGCTGGCTGGTGATTCCGGTAGGCCTTGCCTATGCCGTGATCTATTACTGCGTGTTCGATTTCTGCATCCGGCGCTTCAACCTGAAAACACCAGGACGCGAAGATGTGGCGGTCGCAGAGAAAGCCGTACTCACCGAGAACGAGCGCGCCAGTGCCTATATCAAAGCTTTGGGCGGCGCCGAGAACCTGCTGACGGTGGGTGCTTGCACGACACGGTTGCGGTTGGAGATGGTCGACCGCAACAAGGCGCTGGATAGCGAGTTGAAAGCACTCGGCGCGATGGCGGTGGTTCGCCCCGGCAAGGGCGGCAGTTTGCAGGTGGTGGTCGGGCCGCTGGCGGACAGCATTGCCGATGAGATTCGCCTGGCCTTGCCGACCTTGGGCCGTGCTCCGGTCACCTCGCCGACGGCGGTTGTCGATGAGCCGAAAACCCTGACGGTTGCCAGTGCCGAAGCGCAGCAATGGCTGAAGGCGTTAGGCGGTAGCGACAATATTCAGCAACTCGATTGCATCGCCCTGACCCGGATTCGCCTGCAACTGGCCGATGGCGAGGCGCTGTCCGAGGCGCAGCTCAAAGCGCTGGGGTGCCAGGGTGTCAGCCAGTTGCAGGGCGGAGTCTGGCATTTGCTGGTGGGGGATAAGGCCACGAGTCTGAGTGCGGCGATGAAGGGCTTGGTCAGTCGCGCGCCGGTCACTACGCAGGTCTGAGCCACCAGGTTGTTGTCAGGCGCGCTCGCGAGCAGGCCTGACAACAACGACATACATAGATACCACCTTGGAAAACGCTCCCCTCGCCATGCTGGGCCCTCATCCCAGCCTGGAGAAAGTGCCCATGAGCACGCCCAAAGCCCCCACCGCCGAAGAGATCAAAAGCGATCTCAACCAGATCGGCGAGTACCTGTTCCAGACACCCGACCCGTTGCTGCCGGAAAACCAACCGAGCACCGAACAGGCCTACCTGCAAAACCTCAACGAGCAGCTGAAAACCTATCGCACCGGCTACCTGCGACGCAGCCGTGCGCTGTACCAGGCGCTGGAAACCAGCGACCTGCAAAGCGCCGCAGGCAAGCAGCTCATCGCGACGCTGAAGACCAGACTCAGCACCCAACTGATCAACATGGACCTGCGCGACCAGATCGACGACAAACCGGCGAAAACCTTCCTGAAGTACGATGCCGGATTCACCGCCATCGGCCACGAAGCGCGGCAAGCCGTCAGTGATCGCCTGCTCCACCCGCAAGCCGGCGAACTGCTGAACAAACTCGATCTGGGACCGATGCTGCGGCCTGCCATTTATGCACTGCAGTTCAGTTATCAGAGCACCACGGTCGAATTGGCCGGCGCCTTTGTCGTTACACAAAAGGACAGCCCGCGCATCACCGATCTGCTGACAGACCAGAGCGTCGGCTACGCCGTACTGTTCACCCCGGCTCGCGGTCTGGAGTTTTTCAATTCCCTGGCTGATCTCGATGCCCACCTGCGTGAGTCGCTGAATTCGCGCAGCAGCCGCGCCGAGTTCATGCAATTGCTGCCGACGCGCTATCACCAGGTCGGCGCCGCAGGAATCTGGCCGCTGCAGCTGGCGCCAATCGACAGCCGACCCTTGTTCGAACACATTTACGACGCGCTCATCGAAAGACGCACGCAGGATATCGAGCGTGCGTTGAGCCTCGCCGACAACCCGCAGCAGGACGCCACGCTGTTGCGCACGGCGCTCGAAACCGCAATCGCCGCTGCCCTGCCGGATCTGACGCCGCGCCTGGAGTTACGCGCACAGACCCTGTTCGAACGCCACCTGCGCTACAGCGCACCGGATTGGTACCGTAACGCCAGCAGCGCAAAACAGCTCGAACTGGCGCAGCACCTGAGCAACTACCAACAGGCGCGGCAACATTGGCTCGACCTGATGCAGCCGGTGGGCAGTCTGACGGCACTGGCTCGCCAGCAGTGGCTGGAACGCTTGAGCGATGATCTGGAAATCGACGATCTGGAACCGGAAAAGCTGCAAATCAGCACTGATCGCCGAGTACCGGGCTACGGCGTTTACATACATCAATACACGCTGCTCGATCTGTCCTTGCGCGGCCCGCACACCGGCGATGAATTGCCGGGTTCGGAGTTCCTGAGCTACACCACCCTCACCTACGACGGCGCCCCCTTGCCGGAAAGTTATGCTGACCTGACACCGGCATGGCTGGTCAAACAGGCGCTAAGCCTGGAGCCTCGCGTTGACTTCCATCGCTTGCAAAACCAGATGCATGCCGGTGCCGCCATCAAACCCGCCATTGAGCGCATGCTTGACCAGAGAGTCGTCGCCCTCGCCCATACGGCCGTGCTGCAAGGGCACCTGCTCGAAACCGATTTGCCATTGATCCAGCGCTTGCGCAGCGGCGGCGATCCGCACCTGCGCGCCGCCACCCTGTCGCTGCATGGCGCACAACTGCAGGATTTATGGGTACTGCGCCAGAGTGACGCCGACGGCGCCATTCAGCGTATCTTGCTGTGCACGCCACAAGCCCCCGCGAGCAGCAGTTTCAGGCCTTCGCCAGCGAGCGCGAATGCCAGACCCATCTGCTGGGCTGGGCGAAGCACAGCGACGTTGCCGACAGCATGGCCGGTTACCTGATCAGCCGCGCCCCGATGCGCTTTCGTGCGACGTTACGCAAAGTGCTGGCCGGCCTGAGCTTCAAGCCTGAGGCGATGGAACACCAGAAGGTGACATTCGATAACTGTGGCGACCATCTCGCATGCCTCAAAGCCATGGCCGAACACGTGCTCGCTACGCGCGTTGACGACTATGACTTCAGCACTCCCCTGTGGTATCGCTCGACCACTGCTGCCAATCGCAGAAAGCTGACCACCCTGAGCGAAGATGCCGAAGGCGCTTTGCGTGCATTCAACCGGCACGCCTTGTCCGGAAGCGAGTTTCCGGCATTTGACGACTACGTGCACGAGCAAGCCAGAATCAGTTTGAACCGCCTGCTCAAGCGTCCGGCCAACGATGTCGACCCGGATACCGTCTGGGCGTATGCGCCGATGTCCATCGTGCCGTCATTGACCCCGAAACCGCTGTCGTACACCCGCCTGTTTCGCGACGGCTACGCCGACGGTGTCGGTTTTCTCGATGAGAAATTCTCCCGCTCGGCCCGGTTCAAAGGCCCACCGGGCATCGATGTCAGCAGCCTGACCGCGCAAAACGTCGCGCGCTCGGTCACGGGGGTGTGGATCGGCCAACGCTACACCGACAAGGTCAGGAACGACCTGCAAAGTTCGACCAGCGAAGGCTACGATTTCAGACGCAACGCGACATTGGCGATCACTCAGCGTCAGATGAAAAGCGCCGCGCTGGAATCTCAGCTGCAAGGTCATATCGCCAGCAGCGATCTGCAATGGCTGGAGCAGAGCATCACCAGCATGGACGAAAGCTCTGGGCCCACTCGCACGAAGTTTCCCGTCCATCGCTTGATGATCGACGGCGAATGGGTAATGGATGCATGGCTGTTCAGCCATGCCGACAACCCGGTTTTGCTCTATACCCCGGACGCGCCCGACGGTGTCAGGTTTCGCGAAGCGCGGCTGTTCAATTACCTGCTTCAGCAGCAGGCCGGCATGATCGAATACCTCACGTCCCGGGTTGGCGTGAGTGCTCAGACACGGGTACGGACGTTTCTTGAAAACGCAAAAAAACAGCTACCCAAAGACCTCAATAAAACCACGCCCAGCCCGGCACGCTACGATTCAACACCGGCCACCGCTGCCGTCAGCGATCTGCGCGCGGCGCTGTACAACATGAAGCTGCAACGCCGGATCGACAATGTCCACGCCACCACCACCAGTCGAACCGAGATGATTGCCGGGCTGATCTGGACCAGCGTCGAATGGCTCGCCGCGATTGCCACCGCCCCATTTCCGCTACTCAGTTTGAGCACAGGTTTGCTGCTGGCCTTCAAGGACGCCATGCTCGCCCTGCACGCTTATCGTCAGGGCAACAATGGCGAAGCCTTCCAGCATCTGCTCGGTTATCTGTTCAACAGTGCCGGCGCGATACTGACCGATTTGCGTCCCGCGCTGCGTTCACTCAAACCCGTGCGCCGGCCGTTGCGCCAAGCAATCGCCAGTGCCGGCAATGACCAGCAAAACGTCACGACGCTGGTCAATCAGGTCGAGCCCCAACCCGAGTGGGATGACATGCGCGTCGTGATTTTCAGAAGCCAGTTTTACTACACAGGGAAAAATCCCGACGCACTCGGACGCCATTTGCTTTACAAACCAAAGCCAAACTCGCCTGACCTCGTTTCGACCGGCATTCTGGTAGTGCCCGATGCAAACGGCCTGATGGTGCGCAGCGGAATGGCCGGCGGCGCGCCAAAGTACGATGCCGTGCCAGAGACGCCGGGCCCGCACAGGGATTATGGCGTGGCGGACAAGTATCGCCAGCGCGTCGAAACGGTGATGAACCCGCAAACCCGCGAAAACATCATTCTGCGCAGTCAGGACTACATGGGCACGACTCCCCATGCGATCGTCGCCGGTGCCGCCGATGAGCTCGCCAAGGCACGCATCGCCTACCTGAAACAGGTCGAAAAACTCACTACCGATGCCACCCGTCATTTCGCCGAACTCGCGCCCCTGCCCGCTCGCGCCGAAGTCCCGGCCGTGGCTGCCAATACCTCGATTGCACAGTTGATCGCCAGCGATGCATTCAAAGGCAAAAACCTGGTCATTGGTGCTGAGGTCGGTTCTATCGCCAGCAAACAATTACTGATCGATCATGTCGACGAACTCATTGCAAACGGATTCAAGCGCCTCTATGTCGAGTACCTGGCGGGAGATGTGTTTTATCCCAAGCTTGCAAAACTGAACAAGGGCGGTGCCTGGAAACACATCAAAACCCATCTCAAAGCGGTTGATCGCGCGCTGGGGCACGAGAAGGACGCGTCGTACTCGTATCTGGCACTGGTGCGAACAGCACGGGAAAAAGGCATGACGATTCATGCGCTGGACGCCTCGACCAGTTATCAACTGGAGCACGCCATGGTGCTGGCCGACGTCTCGCCATTGACCCCGCGCAGCAACACCATCAGGAACTTTTATTCGCACAAGGCGTTGTCCGCGGATATCGCCGATGCAACGGAAGAACGCTGGATCGTCCTCACCGAACAGACCCGCATGAGCACTTTCGACAAGACGCCTGGCCTGGCCGACCTGCAGAATGCCATTGCCGTGCGGGTTGAAGACATCGACCTGTACCAACCTCAACGTGTCGGCCTGGATGCGCCAGGTTCGATCGCCGGCGATGCGGCAGCGTGTGGCGATTACCTTGTGCAGACACCGACCGCGTACAAAACGCCTAAACCGGTCTCGAAGCCAGCGGAAACTACCGCCGTGGTTGATCATTTCAGCGACTACGACGTCGCTCCGTCACTGCGTGACGACATCGCAAAAATGTTGCATGGCCCCCATGCCATGGATTCACGCTATGGCTGGGTACCACCGAGCGAAAAAGCCGCCTACGACGCCTTCATTGCCAGCCGCAAGCGTCTGGAGAAAAAGGCAAGGGACACGTTTACCGACTACACCCCTCCCGAAGCGCCGATTCTGCCATCGCTCACGTCCGACACTACGTTCGAAGCTTTTCTACAGCAATTGTCCGAGCTGCGCTTGAATCTGCTGATCGGCGAAGCCCATGGCGACGTATCGAGCAAAGCGCTGCTGAAAAAAACACATGAAGGCACTCAAGCAAGCCGGTTACGACACGTTGTATATGGAGCATGTATTGACGGACTTGCATCAGGCCGATCTGAATATCTTTCTACAGACCCAGCGTATGCCGGACAGACTCAAAGCTTATCTGCGCAGTCAAGACCACGGGCATATGCGAGGCTATGAGGGTAACGATACGTACACTGAGGTCTATCAGGCAGCTGCCAAATACAATATCCGCATCAAAGCGCTCGACTGCACGGCGTCTTACCATCTCAAGGGCCTTTCGGACGAAGTTGTTTCGCGAAACGAGATGTTCAGCTATTTCGCAACCCAAGTCATCGAGGCTGACCAACTGGCGAACGGGCCGCACAAATGGGTGGCGCTCATTGGCAATGCGCACACCAATTACAATCTCGGTGTGCCAGGCCTGGCGGACACCCTGTCAGTTGCCAGCCTCCACGTGCGCGACACCCCCACTGAACTCGCCAGAGATATTCACCGCGGCACAGGGGAAATCGTCGCTGACGTGGCTGAAAAGCGCGGAACCAACTATCGAGGCCTGCGCAGCGATTTCATCATGGAAGTGGCCGTTGCCGGAAAGAAAAAACCTGCCACGACGCCATCTGTCAGCCGCAAAAAATTGACCCACCCGGGTCTGTTCCTGATCGAACACGAAGGCTCGACCGGTGCGCGCGTGGTGCATAAATCCAGGACCGGCGACATCGTTGTCACGCCGATCCAGGTCAATGACAAAGGCTTGTTGTTCGTCGACCGTTGGGAGAAGAAAGATCAGGGCTTCAAATACCTGCGCACGCTGATCGAGATGCTTGTGGCAGACGTCAAATTGACGCAGGTGAAGTAACGCCGGTTCACTTACGCGTTTTGGAAACCACTCGGTTTGAGAGCCCGGTGGTTGCGGCAGACAACGCTCGGGAATACGGACTGCTTCTTCGCGCCCTCACCATTACCGGTTCTGTCAACTGTCAGGCCTGACAGTTGACCTTGGCAAAAGGCATTACTATTTTGACTTAACTGGGAGGCAGGAAGTTATGAGCTTCGCTAATGTTTGACCTTAGTAAAGGACGACTGCGAAATGGCAAAGAAAATGACCGACGCTGAATTTCAGCAAAACTTGATAGAAAGATTTAAAAAATTAGATGCCGACAGCAACGGCAATATCTCGTTTACCGAATACCAAGAAGCATTCAAAGAGGTTCCAAAAGAAATCCTTGAGGATTTATGGAATGAAATGAATAAAGATAAAGATGAATTCATCAGCTTTGAAGAGTTCAAGACAATATAACTGACCAGCCTGCTTCCCGGCCTGGTGCTGCAAGATTGCGAGCATACGACCCTTCACCAGTTGTGACGTATACGGTCTGTTTCCGATGATCGACTGTCAGGCCGTCATCGCTTACAGGCAAGCTCTCACAAAAATCGCGCCACCCTCGCTTAGGCCGAGTGGAGGGATTGATCCGGGCCTGGGAGCGCAGCGACCGTCTGGCGCAGCCAGACATAGCGGGCCCAACAAAAAACCCGCAGACGATCACTCATCTGCGGGTTTCCCGTTTCAGCCGCTACAAAGATCAGAAATCTTCCAGCCGCCACACCTCATAAGCCGGCGTCTCATACGGATGACTCAATTTCAACGCTGCCACAACAGCAACGATCAACTCATCCGCAACAACAAGCTCAACCTTCCATTCCTCGACCCGCTCAACCTGCCCCGCCTCGCCAATGAACGGCTGACTGCCGTCCAACGGTCGAAACTGACCAACGCCAGGCACCTGCCACGCACAGTGGTCATAGGCACCGACCCGCCCGCCACCGGCAGCGAACACAGCACCCTTGACCACCTCGACATGGCTGTCGGGCACGAAAAACGCGAGCTTGTACACAGGCCTCAGTTAACCCAGACGCGAGCATTACGGAACATACGCATCCAAGGTGCATCTTCGTTCCAGTCTTCCGAGCGCCACGAGTTCTGCACCGCGCGGAATACCCGCTCAGGGTGCGGCATCATGATCGTTACGCGGCCGTCACGGCTGGTAAGGCCGGTGATCCCGCGCGGCGAGCCGTTCGGGTTGGCCGGGTAGGCTTCAGTGACCTTGCCATGGTTGTCGACGAAACGCATCGCCACGCAACCGGACAGATCGGCCTCGAGCAGTGCTTCTTCGCTGGCGAATTCGGCGTGACCTTCACCGTGGGCGATGGCGATCGGCATGCGCGAACCGGCCATGCCCTGCAGGAAGATCGAGTTCGACTCCTGGATCTGCACCATCGCCACGCGCGCTTCGAACTGCTCGGAGCGGTTGCGCACGAAGTGCGGCCAGAACTCGCTGCCCGGAATCAGTTCGTGCAGGTTGGACATCATCTGGCAACCGTTGCACACGCCGAGGGTGAAGCTGTCGTTACGCTCGAAGAAGCCCTGGAACGCATCGCGGGCGCGGCTGTTGAACAGCGCCGACTTGGCCCAGCCTTCACCGGCGCCGAGCACGTCGCCGTAAGAGAAACCACCGCAGGCCACCAGGCCTTTGAACTCGTTGAGGTCGACACGGCCGGCGAGAATGTCGCTCATGTGCACGTCGATCGCGCTGAAACCGGCGCGGTCGAACGCCGCGGCCATTTCCACCTGACCATTGACGCCCTGCTCACGCAGCACCGCCACCTGTGGACGAATGCCCTTCTTGATGTACGGCGCGGCGATGTCCTGGTTGACGTCGTAGCTGAGCTTGACGCTCAGGCCCGGATTGTCTTCTTCCAGCAGTACGTCGAATTCCTGCTCGGCGCACTCGGCGTTGTCGCGCAGACGCTGGATCTGATAGCTGGTCTCGGCCCACTGACGCTGCAGCAGACGGCGCTGGCCTTCGAACACGGTGTCACCGTTGAAGGTGATGTTGATCTGGCCGTTGTTGATCGGCTGGCCGATCACCGACACGCAGTCGCCCAAACCAGCAGCGCTGAACTGCGCGAGGATGTCCGGGGTGGCGTCCTGACGTACCTGGATGACCGCACCCAGTTCTTCGTTGAACAGAATACCGGCGATTTCCGCGGCGGATTCGGCAACGCTGTCCAGGTTCAGGCTCAGACCGCAGTGGCCGGCGAATGCCATTTCCACCACGGAGGTCAGCAGACCACCGTCGGAACGGTCGTGGTACGCCAACAGGTGACCGTCGGCGTTCAAGCCCTGGATCACCGCGAAGAAAGCTTTGAGGTCTTCGGCGTCATCGACGTCCGGCGCGTGCTTGCCGAGTTTGCCGTGAACTTGCGCAAGGATCGACGCACCCATGCGGTTCTGCCCGCGACCGAGGTCGATCAGGATCAGGTCGGTGGTGCCCTTGTCCATGCGCAGTTCCGGGGTCAGGGTCTGACGGATGTCAGCCACTGGCGCGAAACCGGTCACGATCAGCGACATCGGCGAGGTCACGGTTTTTTCTTCGCCGTTGTCGTTCCAGCGCGTGGCCATGGACATCGAGTCCTTGCCCACCGGAATGGTGATGCCCAGCTCAGGGCACAGTTCCATGCCGACCGCTTTCACGGTGTCGTACAGCCGCGCGTCTTCGCCCGGGTGGCCGGCCGCGGACATCCAGTTCGCCGACAGTTTGATGTCGGACAGCTTGTTGATGCGCGAGGCGGCAATGTTGGTGATGGTTTCGCCAATCGCCATGCGGCCCGAGGCCGGGGCATCCAGCAGAGCCAGCGGCGTGCGCTCGCCCATCGCCATCGCTTCACCGGTGTAAACGTCGAAACTGGTCGCGGTGACGGCAACGTCGGCCACCGGCACTTGCCATGGGCCAACCATCTGGTCACGGGCCACGAGGCCGGTGATGGTGCGGTCGCCGATGGTGATCAGGAAGCTCTTGCTCGCCACGGCTGGGTGATGCAGAACGCGCTCAATGGACTCGGTGATGTCGAGGTTCGACGGATCGAAGTCATCGCCCAGTTCAGCTTCGCGAACCACCGAACGGTGCATGCGCGGGGCCTTGCCCAGCAACACTTCCAGGGGCATGTCCACCGGGTTGTTGCCGAAGTGGCTGTCGGTCACGGTCAGTTGCGGTTCGGCGGTGGCTTCACCGACTACGGCAAACGGGCAACGCTCGCGTTCGCAGATCGCCTTGAAGCGCTCGAAATCAGCCGGGCCGACCGCCAGAACGTAACGTTCCTGGGATTCGTTGGACCAGATTTCGTGCGGGGCCATGCCCGGCTCGTCGTTGGGAATGTTGCGCAGTTCGAAACGGCCACCGCGGTCGCCGTCGTTGACCAGTTCCGGGAAGGCGTTGGACAGACCGCCCGCGCCGACGTCGTGGATGAAGCTGATCGGGTTCTTGTCACCCAGTTGCCAGCAACGGTCGATGACTTCCTGGCAGCGACGCTCCATCTCAGGGTTTTCACGCTGAACGGAAGCAAAATCCAGATCCGCCGAGCTGGTGCCGGTGGCCATCGAGGAAGCTGCGCCGCCACCCAGACCGATCAACATCGCCGGGCCGCCGAGCACGATCAGCTTGGAGCCAACGACGATCTCGCCTTTCTTGACGTGTTCTTCGCGGATGTTGCCCATGCCACCAGCGAGCATGATCGGCTTGTGGTAACCGCGCACTTCGTCACCGTGGGGGGTGGTGATCGATTGTTCGAAGGTGCGGAAGTAACCCGTCAGGGCCGGACGACCGAATTCGTTGTTGAACGCGGCGCCGCCGAGCGGGCCTTCGATCATGATGTCCAGCGCGGTAACGATGCGCTCAGGTTTGCCGTACGGCACTTCCCATGGCTGTGCGAAGCCGGGGATCTGCAGGTTCGATACGGTGAAACCGGTCAGGCCGGCTTTTGGCTTGGCGCCACGACCGGTAGCGCCTTCGTCACGGATCTCGCCGCCGGAACCGGTCGATGCGCCCGGGAACGGGGCGATCGCGGTCGGGTGGTTGTGGGTTTCAACCTTCATCAGAATGTGCACCGGCTCCTGCACCGCGCCGTACTGGCGGGTTTCAGGGTTCGGGAAGAAGCGGCCGGCAACGTTGCCGACGATCACCGAAGCGTTGTCCTTGTAAGCGGACAGCACGCCTTCGCTGTGCATCTGATAGGTGTTCTTGATCATGCCGAACAGGCTTTTTTCCTGGCTCTGACCGTCGATGTCCCAACTGGCGTTGAAGATCTTGTGGCGGCAGTGCTCGGAGTTGGCCTGGGCGAACATCATCAGTTCGATGTCGTGCGGATTGCGCTTCAAACCGTTGAAGGCGTTGACCAGATAGTCGATCTCGTCTTCGGCCAGGGCCAGGCCCAGCTCGGTGTTGGCCTTTTCCAGCGCGGCGCGGCCGCCACCGAGGATGTCGATCGCGGTCAGCGGCTTCGGCTCGGCGTGGCTGAACAGGCCGGCAGCCTGTTCAAGGTTGGCCAGTACGATCTGGGTCATGCGGTCATGCAGCACGTCGGCAATCTGCTGGGCTTCGGCTTCGCTGAACTGACCGGCAACGTAGAAGGCGATACCGCGCTCCAGACGCTGGATCTTGCTCAGGCCGCAGTTGCGGGCGATATCGCTGGCCTTGCTCGACCATGGCGAGATGGTGCCGAAACGCGGCAACACCAGAAACAGACGGCCGGTCGGCTCTTGAACCGGAACACTTGGGCCGTACTTCAGAAGGCGCGCAAGCACCTGCTGTTCGTCGCCGGTCAGGACGCCGGTGACTTCGGCGAAGTGAGCGAATTCAGCATACAGGCCACTGACAGCTGGAACCTTCTGGCTCAGTTGCTCAAGGAGTTTGCTGTGGCGAAAGGCAGAAAGGGCAGGAGCGCCGCGCAGGATCAACATCTTCGGGACAGCCTCGGGAAGGGGTGTGCTTTGAGGCCGTGCATTCTAGCCTAAACCGCCCTCAACATCACCCGAAACGCTACGCACGGTTGCATTGGCATACCGTTGTGTGTTTCTGCCTCCGGGGTCAGGTAAATCACCCGTGTAACAGCGGCTTATTTTTACTGTAACAAAAAGCCTGTTGCGCCCGTTTTCAGGGGGTTTCGCTCGATTTTGTGACCTTTAGCAGACTCCTTGCGCGCTGTCGAGATATGGCGCCCGTGGCCGTTTGCGTATACTGCGCAGATGTTTTTTCCAACGGCTTTGCGTCCGCGGTACGCCAAATGGCTGATCGCAACCGGACTCTTCCTGATGCTCGGTGGCTGTGTTGATAAACCCAACACGCTTGAGCGCGTAAAGGAGGACGGTGTGCTGCGGGTGATCACCCGTAACAGCCCCGCCACCTACTTTCAGGATCGCAGCGGTGAAACCGGCTTCGAATACGAGCTGGTGAAGCGCTTTGCCGACGATTTGGGCGTCGAGCTGAAGATCGAGACCGCCGACAACCTCGATGACCTGTTCAACCAGATCGGCAAGCCCAATGGCCCGGTGCTCGCTGCGGCCGGCCTGGTCAGCAGCGATGAACGCAAGAAGCAGGTGCGGTTTTCCCACTCCTACCTGGAAGTCACCCCGCAGATCATCTACCGCAACGGCCAGTCGCGGCCAACCGATCCCGGTGATCTGGTGGGCAAGAAGATCATGGTGCTCAAGGGCAGCACCCACGCCGAACAACTGGCCGAGCTGAAACAGAAATTTCCCGCTATCGAATACGAAGAGTCTGACGCGGTAGAAGTGGTCGACCTGTTGCGCATGGTCGATGAAGGCCAGATTGATCTGACGTTGGTCGACTCCAACGAAGTGGCGATGAATCAGGTGTACTTCACCAACATTCGCGTGGCCTTCGACCTTGGCGATGCGCGCAGCCAGAGCTGGGCGGTGGGGCCGGGCGAGGACAACAGCCTGCTCAACGAAATCAACGCCTACCTCGACAAGGTGCAGAAAAACGGCACCTTGCAACGCTTGAAGGACCGTTATTACGGCCACGTCGACGTGCTCGGCTACATGGGCGCCACGACCTTCGCCCAGCACTTGCAGCAGCGCCTGCCGAAATACGAACAGCACTTCAAGAATTACGCAAAGAAAGAGAAAGTCGACTGGCGCCTGCTGGCGGCAATCGGTTATCAGGAATCGCTATGGCAGCCGACCGTCACCTCGAAAACCGGCGTGCGCGGCTTGATGATGTTGACCCAGAACACCGCGCAGGCGATGGGCGTGTCCAACCGCCTCGACCCCAAGCAAAGCATCATGGGCGGCGCCAAATACCTGGCTTACATGAAGGATCAGCTCGACGATTCGATCAAGGAGCCGGACCGCACCTGGTTCGCGCTGGCGGCCTATAACGTCGGCAGCGGTCACCTTGATGACGCACGCAAACTGACCGCCAAGGAAGGGTTGAACCCGGACAAGTGGCTGGACGTGAAGAAGATCCTGCCGCGCCTGTCGCAGAAGCAGTGGTACAGCAAGACCCGTTATGGCTACGCCCGCGGCGGCGAGCCGGTGCATTTCGTGGCGAACATCCGTCGCTACTACGACATCCTCACCTGGGTGACCCAGCCGCAGCTCGAAGGCGATCAGGTGGCCGAGGGCAACCTGCATGTGCCGGGCATCGACAAGTCGAAACCGGCGCAAGAGCCAGCCCCGCTCTAAGCCAACACCCAAATCAAATGTAGGAGTGAGCCTGCTCGCGAAAGCGGTGTGTCAGCCAATGTTATGTTGTCTGACACACCGCTTTCGCGAGCAGGCTCACTCCTACAGGAGATTGCGGTGGGGCTTAGTGCCTGGCGGCAGCCAGGATCAGCGTTTTCATTTCGGAAACAGCGGACTTGAACCCGACAAACAACGCATGCGCCACCAGCGCATGGCCGATGTTCAATTCATTGATGCCTTTGATCGCCGCCACAGCCTCGACGTTGTGGTAATGCAGGCCATGCCCGGCGTTGACGATCAGGCCTTGCGCCAGCCCGAACGCGACGCCATCGGCAACACGCTGGAGCTCTTCAGCCACTTGCGTCGGGGTTTCGGCGTCGGCGTAACGCCCGGTATGCAACTCGATCGCCGGGGCACCGACGCGTTTCGAGGCTGCGATCTGCCGCTCATCGGCATCGATGAACAGCGAGACTTCGCTGCCGATCTTCGACAACCGTTCCACCGCTGCCCTGATGCGCTCTTCCTGCCCCGCTACATCAAGACCACCTTCAGTGGTCAGTTCCTGGCGGGTCTCCGGCACCAGACAGATGTGCGCCGGACGAATCCGCTCGGCGAACACCATCATTTCTTCGGTGACGCCCATTTCGAAGTTCATCCGCGTCTGCAGCACATCCTTGAGCAGCAGGACGTCGCGCTCCTGAATGTGGCGACGGTCTTCACGCAGGTGCACGGTGATGCCATCGGCGCCCGCCTCTTCTGCGTCCAGCGCTGCCTTGACCGGATCCGGATATCGGGTGCCACGGGCCTGACGCAGGGTGGCCACGTGGTCGATGTTCACGCCGAGAAGAATGCGATTGCTGCTGGTCACGAGTGCGCTCCTGAAGGGAAGAATTCGGCGCACAGCATATCAGGGCTTGCGAAACAGCTCGCGGCTTACCAACGGTCGACCGCCCAGATGCACCGCCAATGCCTGACGCATCAGGCGCTTGGCCGCCGACAGCGCGCCAGCGGCTGACCAATCAGCTTCGGCCATGGCCAGCAGTTCAACGCCGTTGAACAGGCCCGGTTGCAGCAAAAAAACTCGCTCAAGCCCGGCATCCACTTGCAGACGATAGAGGCCGTCTTCAGCAATGGGCTCACCGTGCACATCGGTATTGAGCGAGAAGCCATAGCCGAGGTCATCAAGCAGACGCCATTCGAACGAACGCAACAACGGTTCCAGCGGCCGGCCTTCAGCCAATGCAAGTAAGGTCGCGGCGTAGTGATCGAACACAGCGGGATGCGGATCTTCAGCCGGCAGCAGACGAATCAACAGCTCGTTGAGGTAGAGACCGCTGAACAACGCCTCACCGTTGAGCCACGCCGAGGTACCGGAGCTCTCCATGCGCCCGACATTCTTCAACTCGCCCTTGCCACGAAACTCGACGTCCAGCGCCACGAACGGCCGCGCCAGCGTGCCGGCCTTGCCTCGCGCGCTGCGCAACACCGCCCGCAGCCGACCTTGCGGCGTCAGGAAGTCGACCAGCGCACTGGTTTCGCGATAGGCGCGCGAGTGCAGGACGTAGGCGGGCTGGGCAGGAGGCGGGTTTTGCGACATTGAGTTCTCGATGAACAAACGCAGTTTTATACACAACCCAAAACTACTGTGGGAGCGAGCCTGCTCGCGAAAGCGGAGTGACAGTCAACATCAATGCTGAATGTTACATCCCCTTCGCGAGCAGGCTCGCTCCCACAGTGGGTATCGGTGTTCTCAGGCTCGGCGCTTACAGATCGCCATAACCCAGCGAACGCAGCGCACGCTCGTCGTCGGACCAGCCGCCCTTCACCTTGACCCACAGGTTGAGCATGATCTTGGAGTCGAACAGCAGCTCCATGTCCTTGCGCGCTTCGGTGCCGATGCGCTTGATGCGCTCGCCCTTGTCGCCAATGATGATTTTCTTCTGGCCGTCACGCTCGACGAGGATCAAGGCATGGATGTGCAGGGTCTTGCCCTGCTGCTTGAACTCTTCGATCTCGACGGTGATCTGGTACGGCAGCTCGGCGCCCATCTGGCGCATGATTTTCTCGCGCACCAGTTCGGCGGCGAGGAAGCGGCTGCTGCGGTCGGTGATCTGGTCTTCCGGGAAGAAGTGATCGTTTTCCGGCAGGTGATCGGCGATGACCTTTTCCAGCGCTTCGAGGTTATGCCCGTGCTGCGCGGAAATCGGGATGATCTGCGCGTTCGGCAACTGCTCCTGCAACCAGCTCAGGTGCGGCATCAGCTCGGCCTTGTCTTCGATGCGATCGGTCTTGTTCAGCGCGACGATCAGCGGGCCGGTGACGTATTGCACACGTTCGAGGACCATCTGGTCTTCTTCGGTCCACTTGGTGCGGTCGACCACGAAGATCACTACGTCGACGTCTTTCAACGCCGCCGAAGCGGTTTTGTTCATGTAACGGTTCAGGGCCTTTTCGCCACCCTTGTGCATGCCGGGCGTATCGACATAGATCGCCTGCACGTCGCCTTCGGTCTTGATCCCGAGCATGTTGTGGCGCGTGGTCTGCGGCTTGCGCGAGGTGATCGCGAGCTTCTGGCCGAGGATGTGGTTGAGCAGCGTCGACTTGCCGACGTTGGGACGGCCGACGATGGCAACGTAGCCACAGCGAGTTGCGTTTGTATCAGTCATTGCCATTCTCCACGCCCAGGGCAATCAGTGCTGCGGCGGCCGCTACCTGTTCGGCAATACGACGGCTCACACCCTGACCTCGGCTTTTTTCATTCAGTAAGACCACTTCGCATTCGACGAAGAAGGTTCGGCAGTGCGGCTCGCCCTGGATATCCACCACTTCGTAGCGCGGCAGTTCGCAACCGCGCGACTGCAGATGTTCCTGCAGACGGGTTTTCGGGTCCTTGTTGGTGTCGACCAGCGTCAACCCTTCGAACTCGCCGGCCAGCCAGGCCAGTACACGTTCACGGGCAACGTCCATGCCGGCATCGAGGTAGATCGCACCGATCAGCGCTTCGAGGGCATCGGCCAGGATCGATTCGCGACGGAAGCCGCCGCTTTTCAGCTCACCGGAACCCAGTCGCAGGTAATCGCCAAGATCGAAACCGCGGGCCAGTACGGCCAGCGTCTCACCTTTTACCAGGCGTGCGCGCAAACGCGACAACTGGCCTTCGCGGGCCAGCGGGAAGCGATCGAACAACGCCTCGCCGGCGACGAAATTGAGGATGGCATCACCGAGGAATTCCAGGCGTTCGTTGTTGCGCCCGGCAAAACTGCGGTGCGTGAGGGCCAGCAGCATCAGCTCCTGGTCCTTGAAGGTGTAACCGAGCTGGCGCTCGAGACGGCTTAGAGAAACGCTCACGGTTTACCCACGCTGAGTTCGTGGCTGGATTCCACTGCCATCGCCGGGGTGCGGCGCAGGCCTGGGACAATTAACGCTGTGTTCAAAAATTAAATCCTGGCGATTGTAAAGCCGATTGTGCCGGCTCCAGAAATGCATTCGGCGCTGTGGTCAACAGCGCCGTGTGTGATTACTTGATCAGGCCAACCCGCGAGAAATTCGGCAGGTGACTGAGTTTTGGCTCCGGCCAGCTCATCCAGACCGCAAAGGCCTTGCCGACGATATTCTGGTCGGGAACCATGCCCAGCAGGTTCTTGGGAATGTTCGGATCATCCCAGTAACGGCTGTCATTGGAGTTGTCGCGGTTGTCGCCCATCATGAAGTAGTGCCCGGCAGGCACGGTCCACGAACGGTCCGGCGTGGCGCGATAGCGGCTCATCTCCTTGCGGATCAGGTGCTCGGCGGCGCCCAGTTTCTCTTTGTAGAGTTCAGCGCTGCCCAGCGTGCCCGGCTCGGAGCCGACCATCTGCTCGGCAATCGATTCGCCGTTGACGAAAAGACGCTTGTCAGCGGTGTAGCGCACCGTGTCGCCCGGCAGGCCGACCACACGCTTGATGTAGTTGACGTTCGGGTCGCTCGGGTAACGGAACACCATCACATCGCCGCGCTGCGGATCACCGACTTCGATGATCTTCTTGTCGATCACCGGCAGGCGGATCCCGTAGGAAAACTTGTTCACCAGAATGAAGTCGCCGACGTCCAGGGTCGGCTTCATCGAGCCCGACGGAATCTGGAACGGCTCCACCAGGAACGAACGCAGCACCAGCACGATGAACAACACCGGGAAGAACGACTTGCCGTATTCAACCAGCAGCGGTTCCTTGTTGAGCTTTTCGACCACCACGACATCTGGCTGGCTGACGCTGCCCTGATAGGAAGCGATGGCCGAACGGCGACGCGGCGCCAGAATCAACAGATCAAGCAACGCCAACAGGCCGCAGACGAACACGGCGATGACCAGCAACAGCGGGAAATTTAGTGACATAGGACCTGACTATTCCAACCTGAGCACGGCAAGGAAGGCTTCCTGTGGAATTTCCACGTTGCCGACCTGCTTCATGCGTTTCTTACCGGCCTTCTGCTTCTCCAGCAGTTTCTTCTTACGGCTGACGTCACCACCGTAGCATTTGGCCAATACGTTCTTTCTGAGCGCCTTGACGGTTGTCCGCGCAACGATCTGGCCACCAATGGCGGCCTGAATGGCTACATCGAACATCTGCCGCGGGATCAGCTCTTTCATCTTCTCGGTCAACTGGCGACCTTTGTAGTGCGAGTTGTCACGGTGCACGATCAATGCCAGAGCATCGACCTTGTCGCCGTTGATCAGCACGTCCAGTTTCACCAGATTAGCCGATTGATAACGATCGAAATGGTAATCCAGCGAAGCATAGCCGCGACTGGTGGACTTGAGACGGTCGAAGAAGTCCAGGACCACTTCGTTCATCGGCAGGTCGTAGGTCACTTGCACCTGATTGCCGAGGAACAGCATGTCGACCTGCACACCACGTTTCTCGATGCACAGGGTGATGACGTTGCCCAGGTGTTCCTGCGGAACCAGGATATTGGCCCGCACGATCGGCTCGCGCATGTCTTCGATCGACGACACGTCCGGGAGCTTGGAGGGGTTGTCGACGTAAATCGTTTCACCGGTTTTCAGCACCAGCTCGAAGATTACCGTCGGCGCAGTGGTGATCAGGTCCAGGTCGTATTCGCGCTCGAGGCGCTCCTGGATGATTTCCATGTGCAGCATGCCGAGGAAGCCGCAACGGAAGCCGAAGCCCAGGGCGTCGGAGCTTTCCGGGGTGTACTGCAGCGACGAGTCGTTGAGGGTCAGCTTCTGCAGCGCTTCGCGGAAGTCCTCGAAATCGTCGGAGCTGACCGGGAACAGACCGGCGTAAACCTGTGGCTGGATGCGTTTGAAGCCGGGCAGCACTTCAACGTCCGGGGTCGAGGCCAGGGTCAGGGTGTCACCGACCGGGGCACCGTGAATGTCCTTGATGCTGGCGATGATGAAGCCCACTTCGCCGGCTTTCAGGTCGGTGGTGGCGGTGTGCTTGGGGTTGAATACGCCGACGCTGTCGACCAGGTGGATCTTGCCGGTGGACTTGACCAGAATCTTGTCGCCCTTCTTCACCCGGCCGTGACGCACACGCACCAGGGAGACAACGCCCAGGTAGTTGTCGAACCACGAGTCGATGATCAACGCTTGCAGCGGATCTTCGATGTTGCCGGTCGGCGCAGGAATGGTGTGGACCAGACGCTCGAGGACTTCGTCGACACCCAGGCCGGTCTTGGCGCTGCAGGTCACGGCGTCGGTGGCGTCGATGCCGATGATCTTCTCGATCTCGTCCTTGACGCGATCAGGATCGGCCTGTGGCAGGTCGATCTTGTTCAGCACCGGCATGACTTCCAGGCCCTGCTCGATCGCGGTGTAGCAGTTGGCCACGGACTGGGCTTCAACGCCTTGACCGGCATCGACCACCAGCAGCGCACCTTCACACGCGGCCAGGGAACGGCTGACTTCGTAGGTGAAGTCGACGTGGCCCGGGGTGTCAATGAAGTTCAGCTGGTACTTGATGCCGTCTTTGGCGGTGTAATAAAGGGTGACGCTGTGGGCCTTGATGGTGATCCCGCGTTCACGCTCAAGGTCCATGGAATCGAGGACCTGGGCCTCCATTTCACGCTCGGCCAGGCCGCCGCACATCTGGATGAAGCGATCGGCCAGCGTCGACTTGCCATGGTCAATGTGGGCGATGATGGAGAAATTGCGGATATGACTCAAATCACTCACGGATCAACACTCAAAAAGGCTGCAGGCATGGCCCGCCGAAAAATAGCCGGGAATTGTACCTGATAGTCCGCGCAAGCGTCACGTTCGCCTGTCACCCGGATTGCATGCAAAAACGCCCCGCTCTTACGAGCGGGGCGTTTTCAGGGTTCAAGCGCTGAATGAAAGCTTGTTCATCAGCCCGCTCGTCTGAGCAACCAGACGCCCGCCAGCGCGCAGACAGCGGCCGGTACCAGCACCGCAAACAGCGGCGAGAAACCGAACACCAGGCTCGACGGACCGAGCAAATCCTGGACGATACGGAAGGTGAAGCCCACCAGCACGCCGGTAAAAACGCGTTGACCCAGGGTCACCGATCGCAGCGGACCGAAGATGAAGGAAATAGCCATCAGCACCAGCGCGGCGGTGACCAGCGGCTGCAACACCTTGACCCAAAATGCCAGCCAATAACGGCCGTTGCTCAAGCCTTGCTCGGCCAGATAGTGGATATAACCCCACAGACCGCTGATCGACAGCGATTCCGGCGCCATGACCACGGTGCTGAGCAGTTGCGGGCTCAACGCCACGTCCCATTCCTCGCTCGGGGTATTGACGACTTCAGTACTGCGCTCGTGGAACAGCGTGGTGGCAACGTCCGTGAGCTGCCACTTGGTGCCGTCGAACTCGGCCTTCCTGGCGAAGCTGGAGCTGAGCAGGTGGCGCTCTTTGTCGAAGTGGTAGCGGGTCACGCCATACAGCAGGCCGTTCGGTTGCACGGCGTTGATGTGGATGAATTCCTCACCCTGACGGTGCCACATGCCGTGCTTGGCGCTTTGCGCATCGCCACTGCCCTGGGCCAGCGAACGATTGGCCTGCGCCATGCTTTCGGTGGCCGGGGCGACATATTCGCCGATCAGCACGCCGGCCAGCATCAGCACCAGCATCGGCTTCATGACGGCCCAGACGATGCGGCCGATCGACACGCCCGCGGCGCGCATCACCGTCAGCTCACTGCTGCTGGCCAGACTGCCGAGGCCGATCAGGCAACCGATCAGCGCGGCCATCGGCAGCATTTCATAGAGCCGGCGCGGCGCGGTCAGCAATACAAAGCCGAGCACGTCGACCAGGGTGTAGGTATCGCTGACGTCGCCCATTTCATCGATGAAGGCGAACAGCGTCGCCAGACCGAGAATGATTGCCAGCACAGCGATGATCGCCATGAACACGCTGCTGCCGATGTAGCGGTCGAGTTTAACCACGGGCCACCTCCAGCGCAGCGGAGCGACGGCTGGCCATTTTCAGGCGCAGCGGCTCCCAATACAGCAGGCCGAGGCCAATCAGCAGGAAGATCGCATGCACCCACCACAAGCCGAGCGCCGGCGGGATCTTGCCCTTCTCCAGCGCACCGCGGGCGGCAATCAGGATGCTCAGGTAAGCCATATAAAGAAGAATCGCCGGCAGCAGCTTGAGGAAACGCCCCTGACGCGGGTTGACGCGCGACAGCGGCACCGCCATCAGGGTCACGATGAACACCAGCAGCGGCAGCGACAAACGCCATTGCAGTTCGGTTCGGGAACGGATGTCGTCGCTGCCCAGCAGCGCGGACGTTGGCATGGCGTCACGGTCGGTGACTTCCTCGCTGACGTCCGGCTTGGGCAGCAGCACGCCGTAGGTTTCGTAGTGAATGGCGCGGTAATCGGCCTGACCCGGGCTGCCGTCATAGCGATAGCCATTGTCGAGGATCAGATAGCGGTTGCCATCAGGGCGGATTTCCTGACGGCCCGATTCGGCCACCAGCACGGAAATGCCGCGATCCTTTTGATCGGCGCCGAGGTTTTTCTGCGAAATGAACACGCTGCCCAGATTGACCCGATCGTCGCTGAGGGTTTCGGTGTAGGTCACCCGCGTACCGTCGCGCAGTGCCTGAAAACGGCCGGGCTCAAGGGTGTCGAACTCGGTCAGCGCATCCTGCTTGTTCAGCAGCAACTGGAACTGGTTGGCACCCTGCGGGGCCAGCCCCAGGCTCAGCCACGCCACCACCAGCGCCACCAGGGTCGCCGGGAACAGGGTCATGCGAAACAGCTTCTGCTGACTCATGCCGGTGGCCGAAAGCACGGTCATTTCGCTTTCCAGGTACAGCCGACCGTAGGCCAGCAGGATCCCCAGGAACAGGCCCAGCGGCAGAATCAGTTGCAGGAAACCCGGCAGACGAAAGCCCATGATCAGGAACAGCGAGCCCGGATCGAGCTGGCCGGCAGCGGCCTGAGCCAGATATTTGATGAAGCGACCGCTCATGATGATGACCAGCAGCACGGCACTTACGGCGCTGAGGGTCAACAAGACTTCGCGGGACAGATAACGGAAGACGATCAAACCAGACACTCCAGGGTTGTCAGGCTAAGGCGGCCAAACAAGCAAGCACATCGACCGGCCCGCAACGCAGAGCGGTCGAAAAAAGATGCGGCATTATCCTGTGATTGGGGGCGCCTGTCACTGCGCACACTCATCCATCTCTGTAATCCTTTGCTGATCGTACAACCCAGGGGGCGTTCTCAATTAGTTTTCACACCGCGCCGAGTCTGCTGTTGTGCAGGGCAAGGCGCGAGAAGCGTGGTTTGGTCATTCCAAATAAGCTTCGAGCAACGCAGCCCTGCACAACAGCAGGCCCGGCCCTTCGGGTTGTGCCTTAAAGCCGGCCAGTCTGCGTTGCAGGCCTTGGAAAGGGAACAACCATTCCCAGCGGCCTGCGCCTTGCCTGGCTGGCTTTAAGGCGACAACGCGGTGTGAAAACTAATTGAGAACGCGCCCTAGGGTTGTCAGGCGCGGGGAGCGAGGTTCAAACTGCGGCCCTTGTCGCAGGCTTTGGCCTGCGCCTCTTCTATCTATAAGCAGGCGACTGCGGACAACGTCGAACGCCTGCGTGTTGACCATTCATTCAGGGATCCGGACATGGAACTGGTTGTAAAAAGCGTTAGCCCAGAAACGTTGAAAACCGCCACCCTGGTGGTTGCCGTCGGCGAAGGCCGCAAACTCGGCGTGGCCGCCACCCAGGTCGACGAACTGAGCGGCGGCGCGATCAGCGCAGTCCTCAAGCGTGGCGATATCGCCGGCAAGGTCGGTCAGAGCCTGCTGCTGCACAGCCTGCCGAACCTGAAAGCCGAGCGCGTGTTGCTGGTCGGCGTGGGCAAGGACGAAGAACTGGGCGACCGTCCGTTGCGCAAAATCGCTGCCGGCATCCTCACCACCCTCAAAGGCCTGGGCGGCAGCGACGCCGTGCTGGCGCTGGATGAAATTATCGTTAAAAACCGCGACAGCTACGGCAAGACCCGCCTGCTCGCGGAAACCCTGGTCGACGGCGGCTACATTTTTGACCAGTTCAAAAGCCAGAAAGCCGAACCGCGCGCCCTGAAGAAAATCACCCTGCTGACCATCAAGGCTGCACAGGCCGAAGTGCAACGCGCCGTGAACCACGCCACCGCTATCGCCAACGGCATGGCCTTCACCCGCGATCTGGGCAACCTGCCGCCGAACATCTGCCACCCGACCTTCATGGGCGAACAGGCCAAAAACCTCGGCAAAGAGTTCAAGGATCTGAAAGTCGAAGTGCTCGACGAGAAGAAGATCAAATCCCTCGGCATGGGTTCGTTCTACGCCGTTGGCCAGGGCAGCGCCCAGCCGCCGCGCCTGATCGTCATGCAATACAACGGCGGCAAGAAATCCGAGAAGCCGTACGCGCTGGTCGGTAAAGGCATCACCTTCGACACCGGCGGCATCAGCCTGAAGCCGGGCGCCGGCATGGACGAAATGAAATACGACATGGGCGGCGCCGCCAGCGTGTTCGGCACCCTGCGCGCCGTGCTTGAGCTGAAACTGCCGATCAATCTGGTGTGCATCCTCGCCTGTGCGGAAAACATGCCGAGCGGCAACGCTTCGCGCCCGGGCGACATCGTCACCACCATGAGCGGGCAGACCGTGGAAATCCTCAACACCGACGCCGAAGGCCGTCTGGTGCTGTGCGACGCACTGACCTACGCCGAGCGTTTCAAGCCACAAGCGGTCATCGATATCGCCACCCTGACCGGCGCTTGCGTCGTAGCCTTGGGTGCGCACACCTCGGGCTTGCTGGGCAACAACGACGAACTGATCGGGCAGTTGCTCAGCGCCGGTCAGGCCGCCGACGACCGCGCCTGGCAACTGCCGCTGTTCGATGAGTACCAGGAACAGCTGGACAGCCCGTTCGCCGACATCGCCAACATTGGCGGGCCGAAGGCCGGCACCATCACCGCGGCGTGCTTCCTGTCGCGCTTCACCAAGAACCTCAACTGGGCGCACCTCGACATCGCTGGCACCGCGTGGACCAGCGGCGGCAAGGACAAGGGCGCAACCGGCCGTCCGGTGCCGCTGCTGACTCAATACCTGCTGGATCGCGCCAAAGCCTGAACCCGCTGAAAAGTGGCGTCACTCTCGGGTGACGTCGCTTGCTGCCCTGGACCCGTAATGACCAAAGTCGATTTCTATATCCTGCCCAGCGCCGATCCTTCGGCTCGCCTGGACTTTGCCTGCAAACTCACCGAGAAAGCCTGGCGCATGGGCCATCGCATCTACCTGCACTGCAGCGATGCCGCTCAGCGCGATGATCTCGATGCGCGCCTGTGGACCTTCAAAGGCGAGAGCTTTGTGCCGCACGGCCCGGCAGACAGCGAACCGGAAGGTTTGATCGTGCTGGGCCTGGGTGACGATTGCGGTCAACATCAGGATCTGCTGGTCAATCTCGACCTGAAAGTCCCGGCGTTCGCCAACAAATTCGCCCGTGTGGCGGAAGTGGTGGTCGAAGACCCGACGATTCGAGCGGCCGCGCGGGAGAGTTTCCGCTTCTACCGCGAACAGGGCTATTCTCTGCAAGACCACCGTTTACAGCGACTCTGAGCACTCCAATGGACACTCCGAAACCGCAACAGAAGTCCGCACACCTGCTGGACGATCTCGAATCGATCCGCCAGTTGCTCGGCGATGACAACCTGCAACCGCCACTGCTGACCGACACGGTCGAGGAAGGCGAACAGGAACAGATTCCGATGCTGTTCGACCCGGTCGGCAACGAGCCGCCCGCCGTCGAGCCGCCTGCCGCGCCAGCCCCGACCGCCACCGCGCAATCGGCTGCACCGGCCGACAAAGGCCCGGACGCCCTGCTGCATCTGGACAGCGAACTGCGCGCCGCCGCGCAATTGATCATGCAAGACGTGATCGACGACTTCGCCCCGCACATCGAAACCGAGATCAAACGCCGCCTTGATGCGCGGATGGAGCGGCTGCTCGCCGCAGCTGCAAGCGGCAAGATTTAAGCTGCAAGCCAAAGCCAAAGAAAGCCAAACCCACCGCTATCCTCTTGCAGCTTGTGGCGTGCAGCTTGCAGCTTGCAGCTTGCAGCTTGTGGCTTGCTGTGGCTTGTAGCTTGCAGCTCGCCCCCCAGCTATACTTGCCGGCTTTTCCTGAATAAATGCCAATAGGGTCCCGCCGCGCATGGATAAGACCTACCAGCCGCACGCCATTGAAACTTCCTGGTACAAGACCTGGGAGTCCGAGAACTACTTCGCCCCGCAAGGCGCGGGCGAGTCCTACACCATCATGATCCCGCCGCCGAACGTCACCGGCAGCCTGCACATGGGTCACGGTTTCAACAACGCGATCATGGACGCACTGATCCGTTTCCGCCGCATGCAGGGTCGCGACACCCTGTGGCAACCGGGCACCGACCATGCCGGTATCGCCACGCAAATGCTGGTGGAGCGCCAACTGGAAGCCCAGGGGCAGAATCGTCACGACCTGGGTCGCGAGAAATTCCTCGAGAAAGTCTGGGAGTGGAAGGAACAGTCGGGCGGCAACATCAGCCGGCAGATCCGTCGCCTCGGCTCGTCCGTCGACTGGAGCCGTGAGCGCTTCACCATGGACGACGGCCTTTCGGAAGCGGTCAAGGAAGCTTTTGTGCGCCTGCACGAAGACGGCCTGATCTACCGCGGCAAGCGCCTGGTCAACTGGGACACCAAACTGCACACGGCGATTTCCGACCTCGAAGTGGAAAACCACGAAGAGAAAGGTTTCCTGTGGAATCTGAAATATCCATTGGCCGACGGCGTAACAACCGCCGAAGGCAATGACTTCCTGATCGTCGCGACTACCCGTCCGGAAACCATGCTCGGCGACTCCGCCGTCGCGGTTAACCCGAACGATGAGCGCTACAAAGCCCTGATCGGCAAATTCGTCGAGCTGCCGTTGGTTGGCCGCCGCATCCCGATCATCGCCGACGATTATTGCGACCCTGAATTCGGCACTGGTTGCGTGAAAATCACCCCGGCCCACGATTTCAACGACTACGAAGTCGGCAAGCGCCACAACCTGCCGCTGCTGAACATCTTCGACAAGAACGCCAACGTGCTGCCGGCCGCACAGGTGTTCAACCTCGATGGCACGCTGAACGAGAGCATCGACGGCAAGATTCCCGCCGAGTTCGCTGGCCTGGAACGTTTCGAAGCGCGCAAACAGATCGTCGCTGCGTTCGATGCCGCCGGCCTGCTGGTGAGCATCAACGATCACAACCTGAAAACCCCGAAAGGCGATCGCTCCGGCACCGTCATCGAGCCGTGGCTGACCGACCAGTGGTACGTATCGACCAAGCCGTTGGCCGAACCTGCCATCGCTGCTGTTGAAGACGGGCGCATTCAGTTCGTGCCCAAGCAGTACGAAAACATGTACTTCTCGTGGATGCGCGACATCCAGGACTGGTGCATCAGCCGTCAGCTGTGGTGGGGCCACCGGATTCCGGCCTGGTACGACGAGTCGGGCAAGGTCTACGTCGGTCGCGACGAAGCCGAAGTGCGCGCCAAGCACAACCTCGGCCCCGACGTTGCGCTGCAACAGGACAACGACGTTCTCGACACCTGGTTCAGTTCCGGCCTGTGGACCTTCTCCACCCTGGGCTGGCCTGAGCAGACCGAGTTCCTGAAGAAATTCCACTCCACCGACGTGCTGGTCACCGGTTTCGACATCATCTTCTTCTGGGTTGCCCGGATGATCATGATGACCATGCACCTGATGAAGAACGAAGACGGCACGCCGCAGGTTCCGTTCAAGACCGTGTACGTACACGGTCTGGTGCGCGACGGCCAAGGCCAGAAGATGTCCAAGTCCAAGGGCAACGTTCTGGACCCGCTGGACATCATCGACGGCATCGACCTGGAAACCCTGGTGCAGAAACGCACCTCGGGCCTGATGCAGCCGAAACTGGCGAAGAAGATCGAGAAAGCCACCCGCGAAGAATTCGCCGATGGCATCGCCAGTTATGGCACCGACGCCCTGCGCTTCACCTTCTGCTCGCTGGCCTCCACCGGTCGCGACATCAAGTTCGACATGGGCCGCGTCGAAGGCTATCGCAACTTCTGCAACAAGATCTGGAACGCCGCACGTTATGTGCTGGACAAGGGCGAAGACTGCGGCCAGAACGGCGAAGCCTACGAGCTGTCGCTGGCTGATCGCTGGATCATCTCGCAACTGCAACGCACCGAAGCCGAAGTGACCCGTCAGCTCGATCAGTTCCGTTTCGACCTCGCCGCGCAGGCGCTGTACGAGTTCATCTGGAACCAGTACTGCGACTGGTATCTGGAACTGTCCAAGCCAGTGCTGTGGGACGAGAACGCGCCGGTCGAGCGTCAGCGCGGCACTCGCCGCACGCTGGTTCGCGTGCTGGAAGTGGCGCTGCGCCTGGCGCATCCGTTCATGCCGTTCATCACTGAAGAAATCTGGCAGCGCATCGCGCCGCTGGCCGGTATTCAGGGCAAGACGATCATGCTGCAACCTTGGCCAGTGGCCAATGAAGAGCGTATCGATCCGGCCGCCGAAGACGACATCGAATGGCTCAAGGAACTGATGCTCGGCACGCGCAACATCCGTGGCGAAATGAACATCGGCCCGGGCAAACCGCTGCCTATCTTCCTGAAAAACGTCAGCGCTGAAGACCAGCGTCGCCTGAGCGAGAACGAAGCGCTGCTGAAAAAGCTGGCACGTCTGGAATCTATCACCGTACTCGCCGCTGGCGAAGAAGCACCGTTGTCCGCCACCGCACTGGTCGGCGAGATGGAAGTGCTGGTGCCGATGGCCGGTCTGATCGACAAGGCTGCGGAACTGGCGCGTCTGGACAAGGAAATCCTGCGTCTGCAAGGCGAAGTCCAGCGCGTCGGCGGCAAGCTGGCCAACGCCGGGTTCGTCGACAAGGCCCCGGCCGAAGTCATCGACAAGGAACGCGCCAAACTGGCCGAGGCCGAACAGGCCCTGGGCAAGCTGGCCGAGCAGCATGCGCGGATTGCCAGCCTGTAACGGCAGATCGCAGTGAAAAGGGAGGCCACAATGGCCTCCCTTTTTTTATTCCCAAACACCACAAATCCCTGTAGGAGCGAGCCTGCTCGCGAAAGCGGTGTGTCAGTTGCCATCATTCGGGACTGACACACCGCTATCGCGAGCAGGCTCGCTCCCACAGGTTTGAACGGTGTGGCCTTTAGATGTGGGACAATACCCGCCACTTTCAGCCATACCCGAATCGACCACGCCCATGACCGCCCCCCGCACACCCAAACCTGCGCGCAAGAAGCCTGATTCCGCGACCCCGCCCAAGGCCGTCGAGCCGCGTGAAAAGGCCAGCCTGCATCCGCGCAATCGCCATCAGGGTCGTTATGACTTCCCTGCGCTGATCAAGACCACGCCGGAACTGGCGAAGTTCGTGATCACCAACCCGTACGGCAAGGAAAGCATCGACTTCGCCAGCCCCGACGCGGTGCGCGTGTTCAACCGGGCGCTGCTCAAATCGTTTTACGGCATTCAGCATTGGGACATCCCGGCCGACTACCTCTGCCCGCCCGTGCCGGGCCGCGCCGATTACGTGCATTTTCTCGCCGATTTGCTGGCAAGCATGAACGACGGCAAGGTCCCGCGCGGCGCGATCGTCAACGTGCTGGACATCGGCATGGGCGCTAACTGCGTGTACCCGCTGATCGGCAACAGTGAGTATCGCTGGCACTTCCTTGGCTCGGAGATCGATCCAACCGCCGTGGCGGCCGCTCGCGCCATCGTGCAGTCCAACGACCTGAGCAAGGTCATCAAGCTGCGCCAGCAGGAAAACCGCAAGCACATCCTCATCGGCTTGCTGGAACCGGGCGAGCGTTTCGACCTGACCATGTGCAACCCGCCGTTCCACGCCTCGATGGACGAAGCGACCAAAGGCAGCGAGCGCAAATGGCGCGCCTTGGGCAAAGCCGATCCGAAACGCAAACTGCCGGTGCTGAATTTCGGCGGCCAATCGGCGGAGCTGTGGTGTGAAGGCGGTGAAGCGCGTTTTGTGACGCAACTGATTGCCGAAAGCGCCAACTTCCAGCACAAGGTGCTGTGGTTCAGCACGCTGGTTTCAAAAGCATCGAACCTGCCAGCCATCGAAACCGCGCTGAAGAAAGCGGGTGTGCTGGAAAGCCAGGTGGTGGAGATGTCCCAGGGGCAGAAGCAGAGCCGCTTCGTGGCCTGGACGTTCCAGACCAAGTCCGAGCAGCAGATCTGGCGGCGTGAGCGCTGGACCCGCTGACACACAGCAAATCCCTGTAGGAGCGAGCCTGCTCGCGAAAGCGGTGTAGCAGTCGACATTCAACGTGACTGATCCACCGCATTCGCGAGCAGGCTCGTTTCCCACAATGCTGCTCAGCGCAGCATCAAATCACAGACACAAAAAAACCGTGCCCGGATCGCTCCGGAGCACGGTTTTTTTATCGCTGCGTCTTACTTGTTCACAGCGTCGGTCAGGCCTTTGGCCACAACCAGCTTGATCACTTTCTTGGCAGGGATTTCGATGGCAGCGCCAGTCGATGGGTTACGGCCGGTGCGGGCAGGACGCTCGGTCACTTTCAGCTTGCCGATACCTGGCAAGGTGATTTCGCCGCCATTTTCCAGCTGATCGGCAACGATTTGGCCCAGTTGGTCCAGAGCGTTACGCGCGGTGGTTTTCGGCGCGTCGATAGCTTCAGCAATGTCGGCGATCAGTTGGTCTTTAGTAAGAGCCATGTAGTGTTCCTTCCCTATCAAATTCATATGGATTGCAGAGTGCAGTGTCAGCCATCGAGCCCGATCTTCTGGATCTGGCACCCTCGGCGATAACCACGACGAGTCGGGTTATAGATGCCGAAATCAGGGTTTGGTTCGACCTGACAAATGCTGAATGCACGCTTAACGCAGTGACTTCGCGTAAGACCGGGCAAAACTAGCACAGCGACAAGGAAATATCCGCCTCTAGCTACCCATTTGGTCAGCTTTATTGCTCTAAACCGCTAAAAAACCGCATAAGGCCGGGCACGCGCCCCGGTTTTGCCCTGCAACCCGCGCCAAAACCAGTGGTTGCGGTACACTGGGCGCTTTTTCGGGGGAGCCTGCCCTCCTCCCTTCCAACAGCCGAGAAGCCCATGCCGATCCGTCATTGCATCGTCCACCTGATCGACAAAAAACCCGACGGCACGCCCGCAGTTCTGCACGCCCGTGACACCGAACTGGCCGAGTCCGCAGCCATCGAAAACATGCTCGCCGACCTCAACGAAAGCTATAACGCCAAACAGGGCAAAGCCTGGGGTCTGTTCCATCCGGAGTCCGGCGCGTTCCCCTTCAGCGGCTGGTTGAAGGAGTACATGGACGGCGGCAAGGACTTCACCGCCTTCAGCAAGGTCGCGGTCGAGCATCTGCAAAAACTGATGGAAGAATCCAACCTGTCGGTCGGCGGCCACGTGCTGTTCGCCCACTATCAGCAAGGCATGACCGATTACCTGGCGATCGCCCTGCTGCACCACAGCGAAGGCGTGGCGGTGACCGACGAGCTGGACGTGACCCCGTCGCGCCACCTCGACCTCGGCCAGTTGCACCTGGCGGCGCGGATCAACGTCTCGGAGTGGCAGAACAACAAGCAGTCCAAGCAGTACATCTCGTTCATCAAGGGCAAGAACGGCAAGAAGGTCTCGGAATATTTCCGCGACTTCATCGGCTGTCAGGAAGGCGTCGACGGCCCGGGCGAAACCCGCACGCTGCTCAAGGCGTTCAGTGACTTCGTCGAGAGCGAAGACCTGCCGGAAGACTCCGCCCGCGAGAAAACCAAGACCCTGGTCGATTACGCCAGCAGCCAGGCCAAACTCGGCGAACCGATGGGTCTGGAAGAGCTGTCGGAGCTGATCGATGAAGAACGCCCGAAAGCCTTCTACGATCACATCCGCAACAAGGACTACGGCCTGTCGCCAGAGATTCCGGCGGACAAGCGCACCCTCAATCAATTCCGCCGTTTCACCGGCCGTGCCGAAGGCTTGTCGATCAGCTTCGAAGCACACCTGCTGGGCTCGAAGATTGAATACGACGAAGAGAACGGCACCCTGATCATCAAAGGTCTGCCGACATCGCTTACCGATCAGTTGAAGCGGCGCAACTGATGCTCGGCAAAGTGCTGAAGAAGGTGGCGCTGGTTCTGCTGGTGGTCGTGGTCTATCAGAACTGGGGCAAGATCGAGCGGGTGTTCAATCCCTCGCAGATGGTTGCCGAGCAAACGCGCGCGCAGGCCAACGTCGTGCTCTACGCCACCGACTGGTGCGGCTACTGCAAGCAGACCAAACGCTTCCTCGACAGCAAGGGCATCCCGTTCAAGGAATTTGATATCGAGAAGGATGCCGAGGCGCGCAAGGCGTACGAGGCATTGGGTGGACGCGGGATTCCGCTGATCGATGTGAACGGCACGTTGATTCGCGGGTTTGACCCGGACGAAATTCTCGCCGCCCTGAAATAACCTGTAGGCGTGAGCCTGCTCGCGATAGCGGTGTGTCAGTTGATGAATCCGCTGACTGACACACCGCTATCGCGAGCAGGCTCGCTCCTACAGGGTTTTGCATCGGACTTGAGAGATCAGCGTGCTTCGATGCGGAAACCGAAGCGCGGGAAGTGCACATGCACCAGGCCGCCGCGCTCGTCTTCGCGGCGGATGATCAATTCCTCGCGACCGGCAAACAGCAACTCGCCGACCACCGGATCGACGCCATAGTCGATGGCTGCAATCGCCACTTGCTGCCCGGCCGTAAAGCCATTCGGATCAACGAACTGTTCATCCGGCAATGCCGCCGGTGTGGCGTTACGCGCAACTTCCAACGCCTCGGCGGAGGACATCTCGCTCGCCGCGCCATGACCAAAGCCCAGCACGCGCCCCAGCCACGCGACGACAGCCGGATACTCATCGACTAGCGGTGCGGTCACGTGAGTGGCCTTGAGGAACCACAGCGGATGCGCCATGGCGAAGTCGGCAATCGATGGTTCGCCGAACAGGAAGTCGCCCTGCTCGCGCTGCAACTGCTGCTCCAGACGCGCCATGATCGTCGGCCATTGATGCTTGGCCTGTTCTGCAGACAAACGCGTGGCGCTGCCACCACTGAACAGACCCGCGCGGTCGGCAATAAACGCCTTGATCGCTTCCGGCGGCAACTTGGCGAAACGCACCGCCACCGACTCCGGCTGGAACACCAGACTCACCGCATGTTGAAACACCACCGAATCGGCCCATGTGGCAAAACTGGCGGCTGTGAATTCCTGGCCCTCGGGGAAGAACGCCGGCAAAGCCTTCTCTTGCTCCAGACGACGCGCAATCAGCGAAGTGTCGCAATAGATGTCAGCACCAATCTGCAGCACCGGGGTCTTGCGGTAGCCACCGGTCAGCGCCGTCAGATCCGGTTTCGGCATCACCGGCGAAATGTGCACCGAGCGCCACGACAAACCTTTGAAACCCAGCAGCAGGCGGGCCTTCTCGGCAAATGGAGAGGTCGGGTAATGATGGAGAATCAACTCGGACATGCTCGGCTCCGCCGCTCAGATAATGAGCCCGCAGCTTAACGCGCATTTGATTAGCAGCCTACAGATCCGCCTGATGGGAACCTATCAGTCAGATTGATAAGACGCGACCAGGCATTCCTTGGCGCTCTTGCGCAGCTTTTTGATCAGCCGCTCCTGGCGCAACGCATCGCTTTTGTCGCGACACCGTTCGGTATAGACCAGCGCCATCGCCGGGCTGGAAAGAAAGAACCGCGCGCCCTTGCCGCTTTGGTGCTTGGCAAAACGGCGCACGGGATCATCGCTGATCCCGCAATACAACGAGCCATTGGCGGCGCGAACGAGGTAGACGAACCAGGATTTGCTCACCGGCTCGGCAACAACGACAGAATTTTCGCTAAGGCTGGTCACTTCGGGATCAAGGCGTGTAGGAAAACAGGCGGCGATTTTATCAGCGTCCGGCCTGAAATGCCTTCAGTCCCTTGCGCGCCTGAGCGCGTACGGCGTTGCGCACCAGCGGCGTCCAGCCGAGCAGACGGCCTTTGAAACCGAGGGCCTGACGCGACCAGCGCCACAGGTCGAAATGATCATGGTGCTCGCAGATCTTGCCGTCGCGAAAGACGAAACGAGCCCGGATATCGTTGATCACGATATTGCCGGTCTGGCTGAACAGGTAGGTGGCGACCCAGTGCGCGCCACCCGTACGCTCGTCGGCGCGGACGTTGTCGAAGGTCAGCGAGAAATCCTTGGCGCGGGTGGTGAGCATGCGCCACATATCGCCGGCATCGCGACCGCGCAATTCGCCGAAGGCCGGATCGCTGAAGACCACGTCATCGGTGTAGCAGGCGGCCATGGCTTCGGCGTCGAGGCGCTGGAAGGCCTGGTAGAAACGGGTGATCAGGGCGCTGTGGGCTTCGCTCAAGACAATCTCCAAAGAAAGAGGTACAGATTGCCAGCACGATAATCCGCCGAGCGCGGAAACACTATCGGCATTCGCACACCGAATACCTGCAGCACGCAAAACCTGTAGGAGTGAGCCTGCTCGCGATAGCGTCCTTCCAGTCAACGTTGCGCTGACTGAACCACCGCTATCGCGAGCAGGCTCACTCCTACAGTTTGAATCGCGTCAGATCCTTTCGCTTTGCACCTGCACATACAGCGCACGCCCGGCACCGAGGCCGGCAATGATCGCTCCGGTACCAATGATGCCGAAAATCCAGCCCACGGCACTCCAGCCACCCGTCCAGTCATGCACCACGCCGACCGCGAACGGCCCCATCGAGGCCAACGTATAACCGAAGCCCTGAGACATGCTCGACAGGTTCGCCGCGACATGGGAATCGCGCGAGCGCAGCACAATCAGCGTCAGCGCCAGGCTGAATGTGCCGCCCTGCCCCAGGCCGAGCAGGATCGCCCAGCCCCACAGACCTTCGATTGGTGCATACAGGCAACCGAACAGACCGCCAAGGGTCAGCGCCATCACTACGACGATGGCCAGACGCTGATCCTTGCCGCGCGTCGCCAGCCATGGCGCGGCCAGCGAGCTGGCCAGTTGAATGATTACTGAGCCGGACAGCACCAGACCGGCCTGGGTTGGCGTCAGCCCGCGACCGATAAGGATCGACGGCAACCAACCGAATACGATGTAGGCCAGCGACGATTGCAGGCCCATATACAACGTCACTTGCCAGGCCAGCGGATCACGCAACAGCCCGCGCACCCGATAAGCGACGTTATGCGCGCCATGTTTCGAGCCGACTTGCGGCAGCCAGAACACCGCGGCCAGCAGCGCCGGGATCACCCAGAAACCCAGCCCCATCGCCCAGCTGTTGCCGAAGTGCTCACTCAACGGCACGGTCGAACCCGCCGCCATCGCCGCGCCCAGACACAGGGCCATGGTGTAGACGCCGGTCATGGTTCCGGCGTGCTTGGCAAAGTCGCGCTTGACGATGCCGGGCAGCAGAACGCCGACAATGCCAATGCTCGCGCCACCGAGGACGCTGCCGGCGAACAGGCCAATCTCACCAAAATTGCTGCGCAGGATAATCCCGCCAGCCAGCGTCAGCAGAATCCCCAGCACCACCCGCTCAGCACCGAAACGCCGCGCCAGAATCGGCGCAAGCGGCGCGAACAAGCCCAGGCACAGCACCGGCAACGTCGTCAGCAAACCCGCCTGCGCCGCCGACAATCCAAGGCTTCTGGAGACCTCGCTGAGCAGCGGCGCCATGCTCGACAGTGCCGGGCGCAGGTTAAGCGCTACCAGAATCAACCCAAGCAGCAACAGCCACGGACGCTTCACCAGCGGATGGCTTTGCTGCACTTGCTCGTCGTCGGCCTCGGCATCGATCAGCAACTCTTCCAGTTCTGGCGTGCGTTTGTTCGCTGTGGCTATCTCGCTGCGGGACATGGTTTTCTCGGTTTCAGGGTTCATTGATCAACTGCCTCGACAAGGCTTTGGCCCGCTCCGGGTCGCGTTGTTCGACCGCATCGAGCAAGTCGATGTGCAGATCGAACACTTCCTGACGGCGCGGGACGATGTTCAGGGTCTGGCGCAATTGCGCGCCGACGATGCTGGAGAAATAGCGATACAGCTCGCTGAGGGTCGGATTGTGCGCGGCGTCGACCAGACGCCGGTGAAACACCAGATCGCAGGCGATGTAGGTGTCGAGGTCACCGTGGTAATGGCTGCCGCTGGTGCCGAGCGCCTCGCGCAGTGCCGCCAGATCCTCGTCGGTGCGACGCAGCGCCGCCAGGCCGATCGCCTCGACTTCGAGGATGTGCCGGGTTTCCCGCGCCTGATCCAGCGAACACCGCGACAGCGCCTTCAGCGTGTCGAGCGGATCGACCACTGCGCGCAAATAACTGCCGTCGCCCTGACGGATTTCGATCAGCCCGGAAAACGCCAGCACACGCATGGCCTCGCGCACCGTGTTGCGGCTGATGCCCAGCTCGGCGCACAGCTCAGGCTCGGTCGGCAAGCGCTCGCCGACCTGCCATGCGCCGCTGTTGATGCGCTGGCGTAACTGATCCAGCGCCTGATCGACCAGCGACCGTTTGATGAGTGGAGAAATGTCTGACATAGGTCTCGTCCTTTCATCCAATCATAGGATGAATTTTCCGACATGTTAGTCAGACCCATGTAGGACGGCAACCACCTAGGGTCAATCGAGACACATGGAGCGGCATTTTCGATTGGTCAAAATTACCCTTTAAGGGTAATTTCAGGGACAGGGTTTTTGGCTTCTTATGGAAAAGAACACACCCCATTACGACTTGGCGGTGATCAAGGCGGATGTCAGGAGGCTAGGCTGGAGGGCGTTCACGCACACTGCCAGAAGAAGCGGATCTGAGCTGGAGCTGACGCTCGCAGACATGCAGGAAGTGGTTTTCAGGCTGCAGCGCAGCATGCTCTACAAGTCGATGACGACCTATGACAACCACCGTATTTGGCAGGATGTCTATCACATCAATTCACATGGTCTGGAGATTTACATAAAGGTGTCATATCACTACGACAAGCGCCCACCTGTGATCTCTTTCAAGGAGAACAACTCATGAGTACGCAACAGTGTTTCAGTTGCGGTGCCGCTGAAGGCATGGTGCATTTCGACGGCCGAGGCGAAACCGTGAGCGTCAAAGGGATGGAGCGCCGGATTGACAACCTGTCGGGATGGGAATGTCAGAAGTGCGGAGAAATCGAGCTCGATGAATTGTGCGGGCAACGTTATTCAGATGCATGCGATGAACTCGTTATCGCCAGCAGGAAAATGGTCGGCAACGAGATGAGAAGAATTCGCCGCAAATTACATCTGACGCAAAAAGAGACGGTGCAAATACTATCCGGGGGCGGGCATAACGCATTCTCTCGCTACGAACGCGGCGAAATATTGCCGCCCAAGGCACTCATACTGTTGATGCGTTTATTGGATCGCTACCCGTACTTGCTAACCGATGTAAAGACTCTCGGCGAAGGTGCAGATTTAAGAGGTTTCGAACACATCGTCCATAAAGAACACGAATTCCTTTCCGTCTCCTGACCCCCAAAAAACAAACCCGGCACATGGCCGGGTTGGTTTTACGCAACAACCATCAATGCAGAATCTGACTCAGGAACAACTTCGTCCGCTCATTCTGCGGATTATCAAAGAAGTCGTTCGGCGCCGCCTGCTCAACGATCTCGCCCTTGTCCATGAAGATCACGCGGTTCGCCACGGTGCGGGCGAAGCCCATTTCGTGAGTCACGCAGAGCATGGTCATGCCGTCTTCCGCGAGGCCGATCATGGTGTCGAGCACTTCCTTCACCATCTCTGGATCGAGCGCTGAAGTCGGTTCATCGAACAGCATGATTTTCGGTTTCATGCACAACGCGCGGGCGATCGCCACACGTTGTTGCTGACCACCGGACAGTTGTCCCGGGTACTTGTGCGCCTGCTCCGGAATGCGTACGCGCTCCAGATAATGCATGGCGATTTCCTCGGCCTTGCGCTTGGGCATCTTGCGTACCCACATTGGCGCCAGGGTGCAGTTCTGCAGAATGGTCAGGTGCGGGAACAGGTTGAAGTGCTGGAACACCATGCCGACTTCGCGGCGGATCGCTTCGATCTGCTTGAGGTCATTGGTCAGTTCCACGCCATCGACAACGATGCGGCCCTGCTGGTGTTCTTCCAGGCGGTTGAGGCAACGAATCGTCGTCGATTTGCCCGAGCCCGACGGCCCGCACAGGACGATACGCTCGCCCTGCTTGACGTTGAGGTTGATGTCTTTCAATACGTGGAACTGGCCGTACCACTTGTTGACGCCCTGCATCTGGATGATGCCTTCAGGGCCCACAGGCTTTTTGATTGCTTCGCTCATTTACAGAGAACTCCTAACGCTTGTGGCCAGTGTCGAGCTTGCGTTCCAGATGCATGGAATAGCGCGACATACCAAAACAGAAAATCCAGAACACCAGGGCGGCGAACACGTAGCCTTCGGTGGCCATGCCCAGCCATTTCGGATCGGCAGCGGCTTGCTTGACGCTGTTGAGCAGGTCGAAGAGGCCGATGATGATCACCAGGCTGGTGTCCTTGAACAACGCAATGAACGTGTTGACGATGCCGGGAATTACCAGCTTCAGGGCTTGCGGCAAAATCACCAGGCCCATCGAGCGCCAGTAACCGAGGCCCATTGCCGCTGCGGCTTCGTATTGGCCTTTAGGAATTGCTTGCAGACCACCGCGCACCACTTCGGCCACATAGGCCGACTGGAACAGGATCACGCCGATCAGTGCCCGCAGCAGCTTGTCGAAGTTCATGCCTTCAGGCAGGAACAGCGGCAGCATCACCGAGGACATGAACAGCACAGTGATCAACGGCACGCCGCGCCAGAATTCGATGAAGGTCACGCAGACCACACGAATCGCCGGCATGTTCGAACGACGGCCCAGCGCCAGCACAATCCCCAGCGGCAACGCACCAGCGATACCGACAGTGGCGATGACCAGAGTCAACATCAGGCCGCCCCACTGGCTGGTCGCCACATTGCTCAGACCAAAACCGCCGTGCAGCAAGGTGAAGGCAATGATCGGATACAGCACCAGAAAGCTCAGCCCGTAGATCGCTTTACGCGGCATACGCGAGATGAACAATGGGGCGGCGCCGATGACCGCGAGCCACACGGTCAGGTCAACGCGCCAGCGCAGTTCAGGCGGGTAATAGCCGTACATGAACTGACCGAAACGCTGCTGAATGAACACCCAGCAGGCGCCGTCCTTGGTGCAGTCGGCGCGAGTAGTGCCGACCCAGTTGGCATCGATGATGGCCCAGCTGAGGATCGGCGGCACGACCAGGTAAATCAGGTAGAACGCAAACAGCGTCAGCAGGGTGTTGAGCCAGCTGGAGAACATGTTCGCGCGCATCCACGCCACCACGCCGATGCTGCTGTTCGGTGGAGGCATGTCGGGTTTGAAAGTATGAGTACTCATGCGCTTTTCCTTACCGCTCGATCAGCGCAATGCGCTTGTTGTACCAGTTCATCAGCAGGGAAATGCTGATACTGATCGCCAGGTACACGCTCATGGTGATGGCAATCACTTCGATGGCCTGCCCGGTCTGGTTGAGCACGGTGCCAGCGAACAGCGAAACCATTTCCGGGTAACCGATACCGGCCGCCAGCGAAGAGTTTTTCGCCAGGTTCAGGTATTGGCTGGTCAGCGGCGGAATGATCACGCGCAGCGCTTGCGGAATGATCACCTTGCGCAGGGTCGGGCCGTTGCGCAGGCCGAGCGAACGCGCCGCTTCAGTCTGGCCATGGCTGACCGACTTGATCCCGGACCGCACGATTTCCGCAATAAACGCTGCGGTATACACGGTCAGGGCCAGGGTCAACGCCAGCAGTTCCGGGATCAACACCCAGCCGCCGACAAAGTTGAAGCCCTTGAGCTCAGGCATTTCCCAATGCAGCGGTGCGCCGAAGATCAGTGCGCACAAGGTCGGAATCACCAGCAGGATCGCCAGGCCGGCCCAGAACTTGTGGAATGGCACACCGGTGTCTTCGAAGCGCTTGTTGGCCCAGCGGGTCATCAGCACGATGCCGACAATCGCCACCACGATGCTGATCACGAAGGCCCAGAAGCCATCGGCAGCCAGTGCGGCCGGCATGTTCAGGCCACGGCTGCTGACGAAGAAGGTGTCGCCGAAGTTGTGGCTGTTGCGCGGCCCCGGCATGGTCAGGAACACCGCGAAGTACCAGAACAGGATTTGCAGCAGCGGTGGAATGTTGCGGAACACTTCCACATACACCGTCGCCAGTTTGGCGATGATCCAGTTCTGCGACAGCCGTGCCACGCCGATGATGAACCCGAGAATCGTCGCCAGAACGACACCGATCACGGTCACCAGCAAGGTGTTGAGAAGACCGATGACAAAGACGCGGGCATAGCTGTCCGCTTCGGTGTAGTCGATCAGGTGTTGAGCGATGCCGAACCCGGCACTGCGCTCCAGAAAGCCGAAACCGGACGTAATGCCCCGGTGCTGAAGGTTGGTTTGCGTGTTGTCGAACAGGTACCAGCCAAGCGAGACCACCGCCACAACGGTGATGATCTGGAATAGCCACGCACGCACTCGTGGATCGCTGAGGCTGAACCTCTGCTTTGGTGCGCCGATAGAATTTTGCATGAAGTGCCCCGCAAGAAATGGAACAAGAACATCACCCGGCGGTTGGCCCGCCGGGTGATAGAACCATTAGCGCACTGGTGGTGCGTACTGAATGCCGCCGTTGTTCCACAGGGCGTTCAAGCCGCGGTCGATTTCCAGCGGAGTGCTCTTGCCGAGGTTTTTCTCGAAGATTTCGCCGTAGTTGCCGACTTGTTTGACGATCTGTACTACCCAGTCCTTCGGCAGTTTCAAGTCTTTGCCGTACTCGCCGTCAGCACCGAGCATACGGGCCACGTCCGGGTTCTTGGTCGACTTGGCTTCTGCTTCGACGTTCTTCGAAGTGATGCCGGCTTCTTCAGCGTTGAGCAGCGCGTAGCCGACCCAACGGACGATGGCCAGCCACTCGTCGTCGCCGTTACGCACGACCGGGCCCAGAGGTTCTTTGGAAATGGTTTCCGGCAGAACCACGTAGTCCTTCGGCGAGGCCAGCTTGCTGCGCTGGGCGAACAGCTGCGACTTGTCGGAGGTCAGCACGTCGCAACGACCGGATTCCAGCGACTTGGCGCTTTCATCGGAGGTGTCGAAAGTGATCGGGGTGTATTTCAGACCGTTGCCGCGGAAGTAGTCGGAAACGTTCAGCTCGGTGGTGGTACCGGCCTGGATGCAGATGGTCGCGCCGTCCAGCTCTTTGGCACTCTTAACGCCCAGCTTGTTGTTAACCAGGAAGCCGATGCCGTCGTAGTAGGTAATGAAGCCCGGGAATTTCAGGCCCATCCCCGCATCGCGAGAGCTGGTCATGGTGGTGTTGCGCGACAGGATGTCGATCTCGCCCGATTGCAGCGCGGTGAAGCGCTCCTTGGCGTTCAACTGACTGAACTTGACCTTGTTCGCGTCACCGAAAACGGCGGCGGCCACAGCGCGGCAGACGTCAGCGTCGATGCCGAGGATCTTGCCGGTTGCATCCGGTACCGAGAAGCCTGGCAGACCGTCGCTCACGCCACACTGCACGAAACCTTTCTTTTGTACCGCATCCAGGGTTGCACCCGCCTGAGCGAACCCGCTGACACCGAGTACTGCTGCAGCAGTCACGACCGCCAGAGTGGATTTCAACATCTTCATTCAAACCTCCAGTTTTGCTCTTGTTGTGTCGGAGCTTGAGTCCAGTCGCACCCTTTTGAGGCGTTGTTGACCCGTGTTGGCTTTTTTTGGGGTCAACCGACGTAAGACCTTCGCTATGAGTCTAGTAGGAGAAAATCCACATCATGGACCACTCACTTCTCACCAATCGGCCGAACGGGCTGTAGCCCTTTCACGTTCGCTAAGCCCGTAGCGGCCATTGGCGAACATCCATCACCGGATTCGTTGCTATCCCATCGCGCGACTGACACTGATAGTGTTACCGCCGCGCAACGGATGCTTCGTACGCAAAGCTCCATAGCAAACGCCGTACCACACCGCTTGCCGAAGCGATTGCGCGACACGTCAATAGCTAAACTTGTAACCTTGCGACATCTTCTTAACGGATCAACCGGGCGCGCACTTCAATCACGCACTCAATGAGAGCGCCCGCACATTTTTGGAGCAGCCATGACCGAGCCCTTGATTCTTCAGCCTGTTAAGCCCGCAGACGCCTGCGTAATCTGGCTGCACGGCCTCGGCGCCGACCGCTACGACTTCCTGCCAGTGGCCGAGGCGCTGCAGGAAAGCCTGCTGAGCACCCGTTTTGTGCTACCCCAGGCGCCGACCCTTCCTGTGACGATAAATGGCGGATATGCCATGCCCAGCTGGTACGACATCAAGGCCATGAGCCCGGCCCGGGCGATTGACCGTGACCAGCTGGAAGCGTCGGCAGATCGCATCATTGAATTGATCGAAACCGAGCGCGCCAGCGGAATAGACGCCTCGCGGATCTTTCTTGCAGGCTTTTCCCAAGGCGGCGCCGTGGTGCTGCACACCGCTTTTGTGAAATGGCAGGGACCCTTGGGTGGGGTTCTGGCGCTGTCGACCTACGCGCCGACGTTCAGCGATGAACTAGAGTTATCCGCCAGCCAACAACGGATTCCGGCGCTGTGCCTGCACGGCCAGTTCGATGGCGTGGTACAGAACTCGATGGGCCGCAGCGCGTACGAGCATTTGCTGAAGCATGGTGTCACCGTGACATGGCAGGAATACCCAATGGAGCACGAAGTGTTACCCGAAGAAATTCGCGACATCGGCGTCTGGTTGAGCGAACGCCTGCGCTAAGCGTCGGCTTTAATCGCAGCCTTTGATCCTCCCCCTACGCCGCGCCCGTTTCTTGCATTACACTGGCCGGCGTACATTCCTTAACCAATTGATGAGATGACCGTGCTCAAAGCACTCAAGAAGATGTTCGGTAAAAGCGAGGCTGAGCAGCTCGCGCCAGTTCCCAGCGCGCCGTCGCACGCCGCCGGTCATCGCAACGATGCCCCGCAGGCCGACCGCCCCGCTCCCGTAGCGTCCCCGAAGCCAGAACCGAAACAACCGCCGCAACTCGCTACGGCCGCACCAATTGCCGCCGAGTCTGCCCGCAGCGAAGCGCCGACACCGGCCAGACCGCGCCGCGAACCGAAGCCCAAGGCCCCGGTGATTCCATGGCAACTCGAAGACTTCGTCGTCGAGCCTCAGGAAGGCAAAACCCGCTTCCACGATTTCAAGCTTTCGCCAGAACTGATGCACGCCATCCAGGATCTGGGCTTTCCGTATTGCACACCGATCCAGGCGCAGGTGCTCGGTTACACCCTCGCCGGCAAAGACGCCATCGGCCGCGCACAGACCGGCACCGGCAAGACCGCCGCGTTTCTGATCTCGATCATCACCCAGCTGTTGCAGACGCCACCGCCGAAAGAACGCTACATGGGCGAACCCCGTGCGCTGATCATCGCGCCGACCCGTGAGCTGGTGGTGCAGATCGCCAAAGATGCCGCTGACCTGACCAAGTACACCGGTCTCAATGTGATGACCTTTGTCGGCGGCATGGATTTCGACAAGCAGCTCAAGCACCTCGAAGCGCGACACTGCGACATTCTCGTGGCGACCCCGGGCCGCCTGCTCGATTTCAACCAGCGTGGCGACGTGCACCTGGACATGGTCGAAGTGATGGTGCTGGACGAAGCCGACCGCATGCTCGACATGGGTTTCATCCCGCAAGTCCGGCAGATCATTCGCCAGACTCCACCGAAGTCCGAGCGCCAGACCCTGCTGTTCTCCGCGACCTTCACCGAAGACGTGATGAACCTCGCCAAGCAATGGACTACCGATCCGGCCATTGTCGAAATCGAAGTCACCAACGTCGCCAACGAAAACGTTGAACAGCACATCTACGCGGTGGCCGCTGCCGACAAATACAAACTGCTCTACAACCTGGTCAACGACAACGGCTGGGAGCGGGTCATCGTGTTTGCCAACCGCAAGGACGAAGTGCGCCGTATCGAAGAGCGCTTGGTGCGCGACGGCATCAATGCCGCGCAACTGTCTGGCGATGTGCCGCAGCACAAGCGCATCAAGACCCTGGAAGGTTTCCGCGAAGGCAAGATTCGCGTATTGGTCGCCACCGATGTGGCCGGTCGCGGCATTCACATCGACGGCATCAGCCATGTGATCAACTTCACCCTGCCGGAAGTCCCGGACGATTACGTGCACCGCATCGGCCGTACCGGTCGTGCCGGGGCCGATGGTGTGTCGATCAGCTTCGCCGGCGAGGACGACTCCTACCAGTTGCCGTCCATCGAAGAAAAGCTCGGTCGCAAGATCAGCTGTGAAACGCCGCCGACGCATCTGCTGCGCCCGGTTGAGCGCAAGCGTCCGCAGTAAGCGACGCTCAACAAAAAAGCGCAGCCGGCAACGGACTGCGCTTTTTTTCGCCTGCGTATTGCTCGCGATAACTAAAAGTCCATAATGGAAAAATAAGTTTAGTTTCGGAGCGCATCATGTCCAGCACGCCCTACGTGATCCACCAGGCTCAGGCCCGTGAACTGCTGGCCCAGATCGATGTGCCGCAGATTTTGCGCAAGCTGTTCCGCGATCTTGCGGCCGGCAGCGCGGTGCAGCCGGCGCAGCAGTGGGTTGAATTCCCGCAAGGCGCAGGCGATTTCATCAACTACCTGGGCGTGCTGGCGGAAGACGGCGTGTACGGAGTGAAGACTTCGCCGTATATCGTCCGCGAGCAAGGCGCGCTGGTGACGGCGTGGACATTGCTGATGTCGATGCAAACCGGCCAGCCACTGCTGCTGTGCGATGCAGGCGAACTGACCACCGCGCGGACTGCGGCGACCACCGCTGTGGCGATCGATGCCCTTGCCCCCGCGAACGCTACACGGCTGGCGATAATCGGCAGCGGCAAGGTTGCCCAGGCGCATCTGCACGATGTGAAAACGTTGCGCGACTGGCAGAGCATCAGCGTGTATTCGCCTTCGCTGCACCACGACGCTGAAACTCAAGCCGCGTTGAAAGCCATCGCGCCCGAGCTGAACATCGCCGCCAGCCGCGAAACTGCTCTCGCCGATGCTGACGTCATCATGCTGTGCACCTCGTCCGCCGGGCCGGTGATCGACCCGGCCACGCTGAGCAAACCGGCACTGATCACCTCGATCAGCACCAACGCGCCGCGCGCCCACGAAGTGCCGCCGCAAAGCCTCAACGACATGCAGGTGTTCTGCGACTATCGTCTGACCACGCCAGACTCGGCGGGTGAGATGCTGATTGCGGCTGAGCAGCATGGCTGGAACAAGGATTCAGTCGTGGGTGACCTGGCGGATCTGCTCAGCGAGAACGTGCAGCGTCCCGACTACCAGCGTCATGTGTTTTTCCGTTCGATCGGCTTGGGGCTGGAGGACATTGCCCTGGCCAATGCCATTTATCACCTTCATCACTGAACACACAAAGCCCCTGTAGGAGTGAGCCTGCTCGCGATAGCGATTTACCATTCAGCGATGCATCGTCTGATATACCGCCATCACGAGCAGGCTCACTCCTACAGGGGACGGTGCAATTTCTGAATATGGTGTACACACCGGAGCCCCTTATGAGCCAGGCAGATTTCATCATCATCGGCGGCGGAATTGCCGGCGCTTCCACCGGTTTCTGGCTGTCGCCACACGCCAAAGTGATTGTGCTCGAACGCGAATCCCACCCGGCTTATCACTCCACCGGCCGTTCCGCCGCGCTGTTCACCGCGGCTTACGGCACGCCGCAGGTGCGCGCGCTGACCCAGGCCAGCCGCGCGTTTTTCGACCATCCACCGGCCGGTTTCTGTGAACACCCGCTGCTGACGCCACGCGGCGAAATGACTGTGGACTTCACCGGTGACGCCGCCGAATTGAACAACCAATACCTCAGCGCCAAAGCCACGGTGCCAGAGATGCAACTGCTCAGCGCCGACGAAGCCTGCGCGCGTCTGCCGATTCTGCGCCGGGAAAAAGTCCACGGCGCGATCTACGATCCGAGCGCCAGCGATATCGATACCGATGCTTTGCATCAGGGTTACCTGCGCGGCATCCGCCGCCACAACGGCGAAGTACACACTGATTGCGAAGTGCTCGGCCTGAGCCGCGACGCCGAGGGGGTGTGGCATGTACAAACCAACGGCCAGACGTTCAGCGCCCCGGTGATCATCAACGCCGCCGGCGCCTGGGCCGACAAGATCGGCGTCATGGCCGGCGCAACGGCGCTGGGCCTGCAACCGAAACGCCGTGCCGCGTTCATCTTCGCAGGGCCTGAGGGAGTCGATATTCATCACTGGCCGATGCTGGTCAGCCTCGACGAGTCCTTCTACATGAAGCCCGATGCCGGGATGTTTCTCGGCTCGCCAGCCAATGCCGACCCAGTCGAGCCTCACGATGTGCAGCCAGAAGAACTCGACATCGCCATGGGCATTTACCAGATCGAAGAAGCCACCACGCTGACCATCCGCCGCCCGACCCGCACCTGGGCCGGGTTGCGCAGCTTTGTCGCCGACGGCGATTTGCTCAGCGGTTTCGATCCGCAGTTGCCGGGGTTGTTCTGGGTGGCGGCGCAGGGCGGCTATGGCATTCAGACGTCGCCGGCGATGGGCCAGGCCAGCGCGGCACTGGTGCGCGGTCATTCGCTGCCCGAACACCTGCAGCAATTCGGGCTGAACAGCGCCATGCTCTCCCCTGCTCGCCTGCGCTGAAACCGTGCGGTGACGCGCGCCACGGATTGCGGCACACTCCCTGCGCCTCCTGATCACGGAGGCGTTGACGCTGCCTGGAGCTCCACTGTCATGACCGCCCCCGAATTCGACCCGGCGCTGGATAATTTCCGCGCCATCGCCGATGCCATCGCCACCCTGTTCTTCCCGCACGCCGAAGTGGTGCTGCATGACCTGCGCACGCAAAAGGTCGACTACATCGCCAATAACCTGTCCAAACGCGTGATCGGCGACGATTCGTCACTGGAAGACATGCTCAGCGAGGATGTCAGCGATCGCAACATCGGCCCGTACGAAAAGCTCAACTGGGACGGTCAGAAGATCCGCAGCCTGAGCAGCGTTCTGCGCGACAGCGAAGGCGCGCCGCTGGCGGTGCTGTGCATCAACCTGAATATTTCATTGTTCGAAAACGCCAAGGCCGCGCTCGACCTGTTCCTCTCGCCGAGCAAACTGATCCCGCAACCGGACGCCCTGTTTCGCGATGACTGGCAGGAACGCATCAACACCTTCCTGCATGCCTGGTTACGCGAGCGTCAGTTGAGCCTGAATCTGCTGACCCGCGATCACAAACGTGAACTGGTGCTGGCGCTGCACGCCGAGGGCGCGTTCAAGGGCAAGAGTGCCTCGAACTATGTGGCCAATGTGCTGAACATGGGGCGGGCGACGGTGTACAAGCATTTGAAGGAAGTGAAGGGTTAGAGATTTGCATTGGCAATCCGGCCCCATCGCTGGCAAGCCAGCTCCCACAGGGGTTTTGTGGCGCTCACAAATCCTGTGGGAGCTGGCTTGCCAGCGATAGCGCACTATCAATCGCCGTAGATATCGGTGTTGAAATACTTCTCGGAAATCTTCTGATACTCGCCACTCGCACGAATGCCATCAATGGCCCCGTTCAACTGGCTGACCAGTTCCGAATTGCCCTTGCGCACCGCGATCCCCGCGCCTTCACCAACATACTTCGGGTCCTTCAGCTCCGGCCCGACAAACGCATAGCCCTTGCCACGCGGCATCGACAGAAAGTCATTCAGTGGAATGGTGTCGGCGAAGATCGCATCGAGCCGCCCTGCCGCGAGATCCATGTAGATCTCTTCGTTGTTGCTGTAGCGCTTGACGTTGACGCCCTTGGGCTCGAACACCTCGGTGGCATACCGGTCAGTGGTGGTAGCACGCTGGACACCGACATTCTTGCCCTTGAGGCTGGCGTACTGATCATCGACGCTGGCGCCTTCCTTCATCACCAGACGCGAGGAAGTGAAGTAATACTTGTGGGTGAAATCCACCGACTTCTTGCGATCCTCGTTGATGGTCATCGACGACAGGGCCATGTCGATCTTCTTCACTTTCAGCGATGGAATCAGCCCGTCGAACTCACCCTCGACCCACACACACTTGACCTTCATCTGCGCGCACAGGGCATTGCCGATGTCGTAGTCGAAACCGACGATTTCACCCTTGTCGGTTTTCGAGGCAAACGGCGGGTAGGCGGCTTCGATGCCGATGCGCAGGGTTTTCTCGGCGGCGAAGCTGCTGGCGCAGGCCAGCAGACTGAAGGCCAGACCGGTGATGAGGGGGAGTTTCTTCATGTTCGTTCTCTCGCGGAAGTTGTTGTAGGTTTGGCGAAGAAGAGCAGTTACAAGCGGTGAGCTCATAGCTGCAAGACAGAAGCTTTTTTGTACTTGGAAATCCATACTGGACTCCCAGGTACAAATCGTCAACCGGGTAGAGAGGGGAGGATTTTCGGTGTCGCTGATGACGCTTTCGCGAGCAGGCTCGCTCCCACAGGGGAACGCATTTCAACTGTGGGAGCGAGCCTGCTCGCGAAGACTGACTGGAGGGCGATACAGGACTTACTTCTTCCAGCGATCCGCAGCCGCATGATCACTGTCGCGCCCTTCCACCCAACGCGGGCCGTCGCTGGTGTTTTCTTTCTTCCAGAACGGTGCACGGGTTTTCAGGTAGTCCATGACGAAGGCGCAGGCATCGAACGCGGCCTGGCGATGGGCGCTGGCGGCGCCGACGAAGACGATGGGCTCGCCCGGTTCCAGCGCGCCGATGCGATGCAACACTTCCAGCTTGAGCAGCGGCCAGCGCTCTTCGGCTTCGACGGCGATCTTGCCCAGGGCTTTTTCGGTCATGCCCGGATAGTGTTCGAGAAACATCCCGGCCACGTCGAGGCCGTCGTTGAAGTCGCGTACATAGCCGACAAAACTCACCACCGCACCAACGCCGACGTTGGCCGCGTGCATGGCGTTGACTTCAGCGCCCGGATCGAACGGTGTGGCCTGCACACGAATCGCCATGGCTCAGCCTCCGGTCACGGTGGGGAAAAACGCCACTTCGTCGCCGTCGGCTACCGGCTCGTCGAGCTGACAGAGCTCTTCGTTGCGGGCGCACATCAGGTTCTGCTCGCGCAACACCTCGGCGCCGTCACGCTGCGCCAACAGGCTGCGCACGTCATCGACCGTAGCAAAATCACCTTCAACCTTTACCGAATCGACGCCCAGCGCTTCACGGTATCGAGCAAAAAACTTCACGGTCAGGTTCATGGCTGCTCCGCCTGAAAGTGGCCGCTCTTGCCGCCAACTTTCTCCAGCAGGCGCACGCTTTCGATGGTCATGCCACGGTCCACGGCTTTGCACATGTCATAGATGGTCAGGGCGGCGACGCTGGCGGCGGTCAGCGCTTCCATCTCGACGCCAGTCTGTCCGGAGAGTTTGCAGCGGGCGACGATGCGCACGCTATCGTCGCCTTCGGCGCTCAGTTCAACCTTGACGCCGGTGAGCATCAGCGGATGGCACAGCGGAATGAGATCGCTGGTCTTCTTCGCCGCCTGGATCCCGGCGATGCGCGCCACGGCAAACACATCACCCTTGGGATGGCCGCCGCTGACAATCATCTGCAGGGTTTCGGGGAGCATGCGCACCAGCGCTTGGGCCGTCGCTTCACGGAACGTCACGGCTTTTTCGGTGACGTCGACCATGTTGGCGCGACCTTGGGAATCGAGATGAGTCAGCACGAGGGCCTCCTTGAGGCAGCTGCGAGCGGCAAGCTACAAGCGGCAAGTTAAAGCGCGGTAGGCAGGCGTCAGGAAAGCTCGCATTTAAACAGCCGAAAGCCGCAAGCTTCAAGCGGCAAGTGAATTTCACTCGGACCACTTGTAGCTTGCGGCTTGAAGCTTGTCGCTGCTCCTCTTAGAGATGAGATTCGGCGTATTCAGCCAGAATCGAGCGAGGCACCCCTTGCAGGGTGATGTGCACACCGTTGGGGAAATCCTTGAAGCGTTCGGTCAGGTAGGTCAGCCCGGAACTGGTCGCGGACAGGTATGGGGTGTCGATCTGTGCGAGGTTGCCCAGGCACACCACTTTGGAACCGGCGCCGGCACGGGTGATGATGGTTTTCATCTGGTGTGGCGTGAGGTTCTGGCATTCGTCGATCAGGATCAGGCTCTGCTGGAAGCTGCGACCGCGAATGTAGTTGAGCGATTTGAACTGCAACGGCACTTTGCTGAGGATGTAATCGACGCTGCCATGGGTGTTTTCGTCATCCATGTGCAAGGCTTCGAGGTTGTCGGTGATGGCGCCCAGCCAAGGCTCCATTTTTTCCGCTTCGGTGCCGGGCAGGAAACCGATTTCCTGGTCCAGACCCTGCACGCTGCGGGTGGCGATGATGCGCCGATAACGTTTGCTGACCATGGTCTGCTCGATCGCCGCGGCCAGGGCCAGAATGGTTTTACCGGAACCGGCAGCGCCGGACAGGTTGACCAGGTGAATGTCCGGGTCGAGCAGCGCGTACAGCGCCAGGCTTTGGTAGATGTCGCGTGGCTTGAGCCCCCAGGCTTCCTGGTGCAGCAGCGGTTCCTGATGCAGATCGAGGATCAGCAACTTGGCTTCATCGATCTCTTTGATCCAGCCGACGAAACCCTGTTCGTCGATGATGAACTCGTTGATGTGCACTGCCGGCAGGTTGTCGATCAGTTGCACTTGATGCCAGGTGCGGCCGTGATCCTGGCGGGTGTCGACCTTGCTCACGCGGTCCCAGAACGAGCCGGTCATGGTGTGGTAGCCGTTGGGCAGCAGGGACACGTCATCGACCAGTTGGTCGGTGCTGTAATCCTCGGCGTCGATGCCGCAGGCGCGCGCCTTGAGGCGCATGTTGATGTCTTTGGTGACCAGCACCACCGGCTTTTGCGGGTCGCGGGCGTGCAGGTCGATCAGTTGGTTGATGATTTTGTTGTCGTTCAGATGCTCGGGCAGAATCAGGTTCGATTCGGCCTGCTTGCTCATCAGAATTGACAGCAAGCCCTTCGGCCCGCCCTTGCCGCGCTGGATCGGCACACCCAGTTCAACGTCTTCGGGAGACGCATCGCCCAGGGTCTTGTCGATCAGCCGGATCGCCTGGCGGCATTCAGCGGCAACGCTATGGTGCCCGCTCTTGAGCTTGTCGAGCTCTTCAAGCACGGTCATCGGGATGGCAACGTGGTGTTCTTCGAAGTTCAGCAGGGCATTTGGATCGTGAATCAATACGTTGGTATCGAGTACATACAGGATTGGCTGGTTGGAGGAAGGGCTACGTCCGTGATCATCCATACTCGGTCACCTATGTCAGAGCCAGTAGACGCAATACCTGAGCGGTGCTGCGCCTCGAAGTGACTGCCGAAATCTCACCTGCGGAGATTCAAGTGACTGCAAACAAACGGGTCTTGGAAGACGCCACCTGTGTTGCAGGTTTCGGCGGTCTGTCTTCGTAATACTCCAAAACCGATGACATAAAAAAGTACTTTGACGGTTTTTTTAAGTTTATTTTGCAGAGTGACGAAAAGCCCTTGGCGGACTCACCAGACACCGCTAAAGTCGGAAGTCCGCCTGCATCGAACCCCTTCGAAAAATTGCCCAAAGCCCAATGTTTACGGGGCTTTTGGTGCTAGTCATCGAAACGCGTCCTGACAGTCTTCCCAGCCAATGCCGCTTTGCGCGGTTTGCGTGATCAGCCACGGCAACGCGGTCTTCACCGCATCCTGTTTCATGTTGAAATTGATCACCCCGTGGCGCCACAACAGCATCAGGGTCAGGACCCGCTGCGCGCTCGCCGGGCCCTTGAGTCTGCCAGCGCCGTCCTGAGCATCGATGTCCCACAGCGCCACTTGCAGGCCCTGGGCATTGAAGAAACCTTGCGCATCGCTGCGACGCTGGCCTTCGGGCGGGCGGAACAGCGGCACGTAGTTTTCCGGCAATTTGCTCTTCACCAGATCGGCACTGCGCCGTACCGAGTCCTGCCAGTCCTGCCAGTGGCTGTGGGAGCGGAACTCCCAGCCTTGCACACCCACGCACTGCGTCGAGAAACTCGCTTGCAGGCTGCTGACCGAGCGATCCGCCAGCCGCGCCTGAATATCCTTGCCCAACACGAAAAACGTCCCGCTCATATTGGATTTGCGCAGGTATTCGGTGAGCCAGTCGGTGTTGTCCGGCTGGACGTTGGCGGCGCTGTCGAAGGTCAGCAGAAACAGGCGATCGTGCATGTCGTCGCCGTTGCGCTCATAGTCGCCGAAACGATCGACTTCGCTGCTGGTTTGCGGGAACAACGCGGCCTTGCGCAGCAGCTCATCCAGGTACTGCAGATGGAAGATCCGGCTCGGTTCGGCCCACTTGGTGTAATAGCTGTCGTCGCTGACCACGAACTTGGCGGCTTGCTCACGCAGGGTCGGCAGGTCTTCGACGAGGAAGCAGAACGAGGCGTCCTGGTCACAGCTTTGCTGGGCATGGTTGTAATTGGCGAGCAGGCGCTGCCAGAGACGTTGGCGCAGTTGATTGACCGCGTCGATGTTGACCGTGCGCAGCCCGAGGCGCTGGGCCAATGCGGCCTCGTCGATCGATTCGGTGCCGAGCAGGCCACGGGCGAACATCAGGATTTCTGCGCGTGAGGCGACGTCGAACAGGGTCGGACTGCTGAGCTGCTCCGGCCAGGTCGTGCGATCCAGCGTCGCCGGATCACCGGGCGCGGCGACGACAGCGAAACTCAACAGCCAGGCGGTGAATAAAAGAACAATGCGCAAGGGGACGTCTCCATAACAAAACCCGCGCGGCACTATAGCTGATGTGCATGGTTCAAGGTCGCTACCCTCACCCCAGCCCTCTCCCAAGGGGAGAGGGAGCTGATATTGGTTTGGATGATCGTTCCCACGCTCCGCGTGGTAACGATCTGGCACAGAGCCGTCGATCACCTATGGACTTGATAGCTGGAGTCAACCCCGCCAACCTCCTAGAATCGCCCCCACGATTAAAGGAGACGACTTCATGCTGATGGTGATTTCCCCCGCCAAGACCCTCGACTACGAAACACCGCCGGCGACCCAGCGCTTTACCCAGCCGCAATACCTGGACCATTCCCAGGAACTGATCCAGCAATTGCGCGAGCTGAGCCCGGCGCAGATCAGCGAGCTGATGCACGTATCGGACAAGATCGGCGGGCTCAACGCCGCACGTTTCGGCAGTTGGACGCCAGCGTTCACGCCAGAGAATGCCAAGCAGGCATTGCTCGCCTTCAAGGGTGACGTCTATACCGGTCTGGATGCGCAATCCTTCAGTGAAGCCGATTTTGATTACGCACAAAAACACCTGCGCATGCTTTCCGGCCTTTATGGCTTGCTGCGCCCCCTCGACCTGATGCAAGCCTATCGCCTGGAAATGGGCACCAAACTGGCCAACGCCCGAGGCAAAGACCTGTATGCCTTCTGGGGCACACGCATCAGCGAATGGCTCAACGAAGCGCTGGCTGAACAAGGCGATGATGTGCTGCTCAACCTCGCCTCCAACGAGTACTTCTCGGCCGTCAAACGCACTGCCCTGAACGCGCGGATCATCAATACCGAGTTCAAGGATCAGAAGAACGGCCAGTACAAGATCATCAGCTTCTACGCGAAAAAAGCCCGCGGTCTGATGAGCCGTTTCGTGATTCAGGAAAAGATCAACGATCCGGCGCATCTCAAGCACTTCGATGTGCAGGGTTATCGCTACAGCGCCGAGCAGTCGAAACCCGACAATCTGGTGTTTCTGCGCGATCACGCCCCGGAATAAAGCATGCCCAATGCACGACTCTTTTCATCTGGAGTCGTGCACCTCGCACGATGTCAGAATTCCCCCGCTGTATTTCGCCAGTTTAATGGCGCCAGAAAAATACCCCTGTCTTTTCTGAGATTTCTTTCACTCGACACTCGTCAGTTTTTTCAGTAGTGGCACCTAAATTTTTTTGCAGTAGTGGCACAAAACTATCTAGCGCGGTTATAGCCCCAGAACTAAAGGGCGAAATCGCAAGTGCTATCAAATTGAAAGCAGTGCCATCTTTACCAATATTTCAAAAAATTTCAGGTGGCACGATGAGCGGGCTGGAACTATGTCCAAATGCGTAGCTCATACCACCGGTAACGATTCTCGGCGAGTTTGTACGAGATAACTTACGCAGGACTGATAGCCATGTAACCAAGTTGTCACAGCAACTTGACTAGATGACTAACGGGTCTGAAAACGAAACGATGGACAGGCGATACGCACCATTGATATCCCCTGCAAAGGCCATGGTCGTACCCTTTAAACGTGCTCGCCTGAGCACTGAACCGCTTGATTTACAGGGATTTTCACCCCCGCATCAAGCGCGCAAGAAGATTGCACAAGAGTCTTCAAAAGAAGATCCGCTGCATAACAGGGCAAGTCATAACAATAAGGCCTGGTTGCGCACATCTTGAGTGCACTTATTTAGACACTCGAAACTTAGTATGCCTGCACACGGCATTGTGGCGCCTGTAAGCCGCACTTTCGAGTGCACTAGTGTCCGCTGAACACCATTAACTCCGGCCTCTAAGGCCTGATATATACAGAGGTAATTGCGATGCGCATCAGCATATTTGGTTTGGGTTACGTTGGCGCAGTATGTGCCGGTTGCCTGTCTGCACGGGGCCATGACGTAGTTGGCGTCGATGTTGCCAAAGACAAGATCGACATGATCAATGCCGGCAAATCGCCGATCGTTGAACCGGGTCTGGGCGAACTTCTACAACAGGGAATCCAGACCGGTCGTCTGCGCGGCACGACCAACTTCGCCGAAGCCATTCGCGACACCGATCTGTCGATGATCTGCGTCGGTACACCGAGCAAAAAGAACGGCGACCTGGAACTCAACTACATCGAAGCGGTATGCCGCGAGATCGGTTTTGTTCTGCGTGAAAAAACCACCCGTCACACCATCGTCGTGCGCAGCACCGTGCTGCCAGGCACCGTTGCCAACGTCGTCATCCCGATTCTTGAAGACTGCTCGGGCAAGAAAGCCGGCGTCGACTTCGGCGTTGCGGTCAACCCTGAGTTCCTGCGCGAATCCACCGCGATCGCCGACTACGATCAGCCACCGATGACGGTCATCGGCGAGTTCGACACCGCCTCCGGTGACGTTCTGCAATCGCTGTACGAAGAACTCGACGCACCGATCATCCGCAAGGACATCGCCGTTGCCGAAATGATCAAGTACACCTGCAACGTCTGGCACGCGACCAAAGTGACCTTCGCCAACGAGATCGGCAACATCGCCAAAGCGGTCGGCGTCGATGGTCGTGAAGTGATGGAAGTGGTCTGCCAGGACAAGACCCTCAACCTGTCCCAGTACTACATGCGCCCAGGCTTCGCCTTCGGCGGCTCGTGCCTGCCAAAAGACGTCCGCGCCCTGACCTACCGCGCCGGTTCGCTGGACGTCGAAGCGCCGCTGCTGAACTCGCTGATGCGCAGTAACGAATCGCAAGTGCAGAACGCTTTCGACATCGTTGAAAGCCATGAAAAACGCAAAGTCGCCCTGCTCGGTCTGAGCTTCAAGGCCGGCACTGACGATCTGCGCGAAAGCCCGCTGGTCGAACTGGCCGAAATGCTGATCGGCAAGGGTTACGACCTGAGCATCTACGACAGCAACGTCGAGTACGCCCGTGTTCACGGCGCGAACAAAGACTACATCGAGTCGAAAATCCCGCACGTATCGTCCCTGCTCAACTCGGACTTCGATTCGGTGATCGACAACTCCGACGTGATCATCCTCGGCAACCGCGACGAGAAATTCCGTTCGCTGGCCCAGGAAGCGCCGCAGGGCAAGCAAGTCATCGACCTGGTGGGCTTCATGTCCAAGGCCACCAGCGCCGGTAGCCGCACCGAAGGTATTTGCTGGTAACGCAGCGCCAAGCGACAAGCGTCGAGCTGCAAGTCAACGCGATTGGCTTGCAGCTTGAAGCTTGCAACTTGCGGCTTCCCTTACCTTCGGATGACGGTTATGACCAAGCTCAAACATTTTTTTCTGCAATCAGCCGGCTGGCTTTTTTATCTCAGTCTGCTGATGGGCCTGGCCTTGATGCTGCCCACGTCCACATTCGACTCCGAGTCGAAGGACTTCATTTTCCTGATTGGCGCCGTGGGTACCTGGCGCTACTCGATGGGTGCAACGCACTTTGTGCGCGGCATGATTTTTCTCTACATCGTCTACCCGCATCTGCGTCGCAAAGTGCGCAAGCTGGGCAAGGCCGCCGATCCATCGCATGTGTTTCTGATGGTCACCAGTTTCCGTATTGACGCGCTGACCACCGCGCAGGTCTACAGCTCGGTGATCCGCGAAGCCATCGATTGCGATCTGCCGACCACCATCGTCTGCTCGATCGTGGAAATGTCCGACGAGCTGCTGGTCAAGGCGCTGTGGGCACGGATGAATCCGCCGGAGCGGGTCAAGCTCGACTTCGTGCGCATTCCCGGCACCGGCAAGCGCGATGGCCTGGCCTTCGGTTTCCGCGCGATCTCCCGTCACCTGCCGGATGACCGTGCCGTAGTGGCCGTGATCGACGGCGACACCGTGCTCGGCGAAGGCGTCGTGCGCAAGACCGTGCCGTGGTTCCAGCTGTTCGGCAACGTCGGCGGCCTGACCACCAACGAGTTCTGCGAAGTGCGCGGCGGCTACATCATGAGCGAATGGCACAAGCTGCGTTTCGCCCAGCGCCACATCAACATGTGCTCGATGGCCCTGTCCAAGCGCGTACTGACCATGACCGGTCGTATGTCGGTGTTCAAAGCATCCGTGGTGACCAACCCGGAATTCATCGCCGACGTTGAAAGCGACTCGCTGCAACACTGGCGTCTGGGCCGCTTCAAGTTCCTGACCGGCGACGACAAGTCGAGCTGGTTCAGCCTGATGCGCCTGGGTTACGACACCTTCTACGTGCCGGACGCGGCGATCAACACCGTTGAACACCCGCCGGAGAAGAGCTTCATCAAGGCCAGCCGCAAGCTGATGTTCCGCTGGTACGGCAACAACCTGCGCCAGAACTCGCGTGCACTGGGCCTGGGTATCCGTCGTCTCGGCGCGTTCACTTCGGTGGTGCTGTTCGACCAGCGTGTGTCGATGTGGACTTCCCTGCTCGGTCTGACCGTGGCACTGATCGCCAGCTTCAAGTACGGCACCGCGTTCATCCTCGTGTACCTGCTGTGGATCGGCATCACCCGCCTGATCCTGACGCTGTTGCTGTCGTGTTCCGGCCACCGTATCGGCCCGGCTTACCCGGCGATTCTGTATTACAACCAGATCGTTGGCGCGCTGGTGAAGATCTACGTGTTCTTCCGCCTCGACCAACAATCGTGGACTCGCCAGCCCACATCCCTGACCCGTGACCTCGCCAGCTTTCAACGTTGGTTCAACACCTGGTCGTCTCGGACCATGACCTTCTCCGCCGGCAGCATTTTTGTCGCCGTGCTGCTGATGATGGTCTGACCCGCTCCTATTGAATTAACAAGGAAATCGCCCCTATGAATACCGCCGTCAACGTCAACGTAGTGCATGAATCCGAAGCCCAGCGCCAGCACGCTCGCGTGAAAATCCCGGCCAAGCTGCGTTTCTTCGGCCCTGACCGGACTCCGCTCGAAGCGCGGGTTTTGGACCTGTCGGCTGGCGGTCTGGCGTTCAACGCCGGGCAGATGCCGCTGACCATCGGCGAGGTGTACAAGGCGCGTCTGCAATTTGTCATCGACAACCTTGGCCTGGCCATGGACGTTGAACTGCAGGTGCGTTCCTTCGATCGCGCCACCGGCCGTGCCGGCTGCCAGTTCCAGAACCTTGAGCCACAGGACATTTCCACCCTGCGCCACCTGATCACTTCGCACCTGGCCGGCGACATCGTCAGCATCGGCGAAGTGCTGGCGACCCTGCAGCGCGACAACTTCACCAAGGCGCGCAAGAACAAGAGCAACGACACCGGCATGACCGCGTTCGGCCGTCTGAAAGCCGTGACTTTCAGCGCTGGTATTTTCGCTGTTGGTCTGGTCGCTGCCGGTTTCATCTTCAAGTCGGTGTATGGCATGTACTTCGTCAGCCATGCGCAAGCCGGTCTGGTCAGCGTGCCGGGGATGAACATCACCATGCCGCGTGACGGCACCGTGCAGAGCCTGGTCAAGTCCGACGGCGTTGCCGCCAAAGGCGCGCCGCTGGCGACCTTCAGCACCAGCATGCTCGACGTGCTCAAGGGTCATCTGGCCGAAGACCAACTGGCCCCGGCCAAGGTTGAGGAACTGTTCGGCAAGCAGATGACCGGCACCCTGACCTCGCCGTGCGACTGCACCGTGGCCCAGCAACTGGTCGCCGACGGTCAGTACGCAAGCAAGGGTGACGTGATCTTCCAATTGGTGCCGCGCAACACCCAGGCCACCATTGATGCGCGCTTCTCCTATCGCCAGTTCGGCGACGTTCGCCCAGGCACTCCGGTGAGCTTCCAGATCGCCGGCGAAGACAAGACCCGCACCGGCAAGATCGTCAGCAGCACCAGCCTGAAGAGCGCCGACCTGTCCTCCGATATCCGCGTGCAGATCCAGCCTGACGAGCCGCTCGACAGCAGCTTCGCCGGCCGCCCGGTGGAAGTGAACAGCGACCGTGGCCCGAACCTGAACTGGCTGATCGACAAAGCCATGGCTGCCGGTCTTTAAGTCGAGGACATGCCTGTGACTATTACCAGTCTCTTCAGAACGCCGCGATCCCTGTGGGAGCTGGCTTGCCAGCGATTGGATCAGTGCGGTCTTGCTGAAACACCGAGTCGCCTGAATCGCTGGCAAGCCAGCTCCCACAAGGGCCCCATGTGTGCCTTGGCGCTTCTCTGGCCGGTTGCGCCGGCCTGCCCGACCAGCGTCTGGCCAACGAAGCGCTCAAGCGTGGCGACACTGCCACTGCTGCGCAGAACTACCAGCAACTGGCCGACCTGGGCTACAGCGAGGCGCAAGTCGGCCTCGCCGATATCCAGGTCGACAGCCGTGACCCGGCGCAAATGAAACAGGCCGAAGCGACTTACCGCGCAGCGGCCAGCGTGTCGCCGCGTGCCCAGGCCCGTCTCGGTCGCCTGCTGGTGGCCAAACCGGGCTCGACCGAAGCCGAGCACCACGAAGCCGAAACCCTGCTGAAAAAAGCCGCCGCCAATGGCGAAGGCAATACGTTGATTCCGCTGGCGATGCTCTATCTGCAATACCCGCACAGCTTCCCCAACATCAACGCCCAGCAGCAGATCGATCAGTGGCGCAAGGCCGGTTACCCGGAAGCCGGTCTGGCTCAGGTGCTGCTGTATCGCACCCAGGGTACCTACGACCAGCACCTGGATGACGTGGAAAAAATCTGCAAGGCCGCGCTCAACACCACCGATATCTGCTACGTCGAACTCGCCACCGTTTACCAGAAACGTGGCCAGCCAGAGCAGCAGGCCGAGCTGATCAAGCAGATGCAGGCCGGTTACAGCCGTGGCACCGTCACCGCGCAGCGCGTTGATTCGGTCGCCCGCGTACTCGCCGATTCGACCCTGGGCAAGACTGACGAGAAAACCGCGCAGTCGCTGCTCGAGCCGATCGCTCCGGGCTACCCGGCGGCGTGGGTCAGCCTCGCGCAACTGCTCTACGACTTCCCAGAACTGGGCGACGTCGATCAGATGATGAAGTACCTGGACAACGGCCGCGCCGCCGACCAGCCGCGCGCCGAACTGTTGCTGGGCAAGGTCTACTACGAAGGCAAACTAGTTCCGGCCGACGCAAAAGTCGCCGAGGAACATTTCCAGAAAGCCGTCGGCCGTGAAGTCGCCGCCGATTACTACCTCGGCCAGATCTATCGCCGTGGCTACCTGGGCAAGGTCTATCCGCAGAAGGCTCTCGATCACCTGCTGACCGCTGCGCGCAACGGCCAGAACAGCGCCGACTTCGCCATCGCCCAACTGTTTTCCCAAGGCAAGGGCACCAAGCCCGACCCACTGAACGCGTACGTCTTCAGCCAATTGGCCAAGGCGCAAAACACTCCGCAAGCCGCTGAGCTGGCCGCCACCCTCGAGGCGCAATTGCCGCCCGAGCGTCTGCCTGAAGCTCGCCGCCTGCTGCAACAAGAGCAAGCCAGCCGTGGCTCGCTGAACTCGAACACGCTGCAACTGCACGCCCTGCAAGAAGAAGACGGCGAGGAAAATCTATGAAGCTGAACCCATTTGTGAAGGCCGGTATTGGCCTCACCTTCGCGCTGATCTGGTCTTGCCCGACACTGGCTGCGATGACTGAAAGCAAGAACTTCGGTCTGGAAGTGAAACTCACCGGCCAGTCCGAAGACGACCGTGACCTCGGCACTGCCGGCGGCGGCGACGTCAACGGCGTCGGCCTCGACCTGCGTCCGTGGATCTACGGCGAAAGCGGCGCGTGGAGCGCCTACGCCATGGGCCAGGCCGTGACCTCGACCGATATCATCGAGACCGACACCCTGCAGCAATCCGACGGTGCGCAAACCACCGACAGCGGTGATCGCGAAACCAAGAAAAACTATCTGGCGATGCGCGAATTCTGGGTCGGCTACAGCGGCTTCACGCCCTACCCTGGCGAGATCCTCAAGTTCGGTCGCCAGCGTCTGCGCAATGACGACGGCCAATGGCGCGACACCAACATCGAAGCGTTGAACTGGACCTTCGACACCACCCTGCTACGGGCCAACGCCGGTGTTGCCGAACGCTTCAGCGAATACCGCACCGACCTGAAAGAGCTGGCGCCGAAAGACAAGGATCGCCTGCACGCTTACGCCGACGCCGCGTATCAGTGGACGCCGGGCCAGTGGGTCGGCATTCGCGGCCACCACACCCACGACGACGGCAAACTCGATTACGCCGAACCGGGCGTGCCGCGTGACTCGCTGGACAAGACCGAGAACGGCGACATCAGCTGGATCGGCCTGACTGCCGACAGCGACGCCTACAACTGGCGCAATACCAACACCGTCAACTACTGGGGCAGCATCACCGGCATGAGTGGCGACCGTGACACGGTCAACGCGCTGAACGCCGATGGCAGCCGTCCTGCACAAGCCAAGCGCAGCGATGACATCAGCGGCTGGGCCACTGACCTCGGCGTGCGTCTGCGCCTCGATCCGCACTGGCAAGTCGGCGGTGCCTATGCCCGCGCCAGCGCCGATTACGAACAGAACGGTCTGGAGAGCAACCGCTCCAACTACACCGGTACCCGTTCGCGCGTACACCGTTTCGGCGAAGCCTTCCGCGGTGAAATGAACAACATGCAGACCGCGACCCTGTTCGGTTCCTGGATGGTCAACGACGAATACGACGCCAGCCTGATCTACCACAAGTTCTGGCGTGTCGACGGCAACAAGCCGGTGGGCAGCAACGGCATCAACGCGGTGGAAAACAACACCGACGACGTCACCGGCGCCATCCTTTCCAGCACCTCGCTGCCGCTTGAAGACGGCAACAAGGACCTGGGTCAGGAGATGGACCTGGTCGTCACCAAGTACTTCAAGCAAGGCCTGTTGCCGGCGGCGTTGAGCCAGTCGATCGACGAGCCTTCGGCACTGGTGCGTTTCCGTGGCGGTGTGTTCAAGCCGGGCGATGCCTATGGCAGCCAGGTTGATTCGTACATGCACCGCGCATTCATCGACGTGATCTGGCGCTTCTGATGCAAACCGCCAAGGGAGTGCCCGACATGATCAGCACCAGAACAGGCTCACTCAGCCTGCTGGCCGGCGCGATGCTGCTGGCCAGCGCTGGCGCCTTTGCCAACGTGGAACCGGTCGCGCCCCAGGCGGGCAAGCCGGCCACCGTGGCCAAGGAACTGCAACAGGCCAAGACCTACACCGTCAGCAGCGCGCCAACCGACGCGCTGCAACTGGCCAAGCCGAAACTGCCTGACCTTTCCGGTTTCACCGCCGAAGCCGCTGCGGCGAAGATCGTACGCAGCAAAGCGGGCAAGATCAGCGTGCGCCGGATGATGCAGGAAAACGCCCTGAAGGACTTCATCGGCGGCGATAACAAGATGGCCGAATGGGTGGTGCGTCAGCACGGTATCCCGCAGGCGATCTTCATCGACGACGGCTACATGAACCTCAAGGATCTGGCGAAGAAACTGCCCAAGCAGTACTTCAGCGAGACCGCGCCGGGCGTGTACCTGGCCAAGCTGCCGATCGTGGTCGGCGAGAAAGGCATCCTCGAAATCGACGGTCAGACCCAGGAACTGCGTCTGTCCCAAGAGGCCGGTGCGTTCATGGTCAACGACGGCAAACTGTTCGTCAGTGACACCAAAGTCACTGGCTGGCGCGAGAAGGAGAACGGCCCGGCAACCTTCCGTACGCCGAAGGAATTCCGTCCGTTCCTGCTCGCCTGGGGCGGCACCGAGACCTACATCGTCAACAGCAAGATGGCCAGCTTCGGCTACGCCAACAGTAAGTCGTACGGGGTGAGTATTTCCCAGTACACACCGAACATGGCCAAAGTCCTCAAGCGTCCCGAGCCGACCGGCTGGATCGTCGGCTCCGAGTTCTCGGACATGTGGTATGGCTTCTACTGCTACGAAACCAGTGACTTTGTGGTCAAGGGCAACACCTACAAAGACAACATCGTCTACGGCATCGACCCGCACGACCGTTCGCACCGGCTGATCATTGCCGAGAACACCGTGTACGGCACGAAGAAGAAGCACGGGATCATCATTTCCCGAGAGGTCAACGACAGCTTCATCTTCAACAACAAGAGCTACGACAACAAGTTGTCGGGCCTGGTGATCGACCGTAACAGCATCAACAACATCATTGCCTACAACGAGATCTACAAGAACCACACCGACGGCATCACGCTCTACGAGTCGGCCGACAACCTGTTGTGGGGCAACAAGGTCATCAGCAACCGGCGTCACGGCATCCGTATTCGTAACAGCGTGAACATCCGCCTGTACGAAAACGTTGCCATGACCAACGGCCTGACCGGCATTTACGGGCACATCAAGGACCTGACCGACACCGACCGCGACATCAAGCTCGACCCGTTCGATGCCCAGGTCTCGCTGATCGTTGTCGGCGGCGAGTTGGCGGCCAATGGCAGCGGCCCGCTGTCGATCGATTCGCCGTTGAGTGTCGAGCTATATCGCGTGTCGATGCTGGCGCCGACCAAATCCAGCGGCATCAGCTTCAACGGCATCCTTGGCGAGCGCCAGGATGAAATTCTCGACTTGCTGGTGCGCCAGCAGAAAGCCGTGCTGATCGACCCTGTCGAACGCCAGACCGAAATGCGGGACTGAGGATAATTTTTATGCACCCACACATGATCAAACTGCTCAGCCTCTCGGCCCTGACCCTTGGCATTCTCGCCGCCGGCAATGCACGTGCCGACGCTGGCAGTGAAACGGCCGCGCCGCCGAAATTCACCGCTGAGCCATGCTGCAACCTGTGCCCGGCCGCCCATGACGCGAAGAACTACACCACGCGTTATCAGCAGAACTTCACCACACTGGTGCAAGCCCAGGGCGACTGGTTGTTCCGGACCCAGGAAGACTTGCGTACCGAGTTCAACACCACGCCGGCCGGCTACAAGCGCCTGCAGCAGTTGCACGATGCGTTCAAGAGCAAAGGCGTCGAGCTGGTGATCGTTTACCAGCCGACCCGTGGCCTGGTGAACCGCAACAAGCTCAACCCGCAGGAAAAAGCCGCGTTCGATTACGAGAAAGCGCTGGGCAACTACAAGACCATGCTCGGCCGTTTCGCCAAGATGGGTTACGTGGTGCCGGACCTGTCGCCACTGACCAACGAATCGCTGCCGGACACCCTGCCCGCTCACGATTTCTACTTCCGTGGCGACCAGCACTGGACGCCGTACGGTGCTCAGCGCACAGCGAAAATCGTCGCCGAGAAGGTCAAGCAGATCCCGGCCTTCGCCGACATTCCCAAGCGTGAGTTCGAGACCAAGAAGTCCGGGCGCATGGGCAAGACCGGCACCCTGCACAACATGGCCGGGCAACTGTGCGGCACCAGCTACGCGATCCAGTACATGGATCAGTTCACCACCGAGCCGAAAGGCGAAGCGGGTGACGGCGACCTGTTCGGCGATTCCGGCAATCCGCAGATCACGCTGGTCGGTACCTCGCACAGCGGCAAGAACTACAACTTCGCCGGCTTCCTCGAAGAAGCCATCGGCGCCGACATTCTCAACGTTGCCTTCCCCGGCGGCGGTTTTGAAGGTTCGATGCTGCAGTACCTGGGCAGCGAGGAATTCCAGAAGTCGCCACCGAAGATCCTCATCTGGGAATTCTCGCCGCTGTATCGCCTCGACCAGGAAACCATCTATCGCCAGATGATGGCCTTGCTCGATAACGGCTGCGAAGGCAAAGACGCACAGATGACCGGCAGCGCCACGCTGAAGCCGGGCAGCAAACAGGAACTGATGGTCAACAGCAAGAACCTGAACCTGCAGAACGCCAACCATCAGGTCGACATCCGCTTCGCCGACACCTCGGTGAAAACCCTGCAAGCCACCCTCTGGTACATGAACGGTCGCCACGAGGACATCAAGATCGAGAAACCGGAAACCTCCGACACCGACGGTCGTTTCGCCTTTGAGCTGCGCACGGACGAAGACTGGGCCTCGCAAAACCTGCTGGCCGTTGAGGTCCAGGGCCCAGAAGCCGCACCTGGCGCCGCGCCGCAAAAAGTCGAAGCGAAAATCTGCAAACGCAACGTATTCCCGGGCGTCGGTCAACAGACCGCGCAGCTTGGGCAATGAGGTCTGCTATGCGAAATCGAACGATCAAACACCTGCTCGCGCCTTCCCTGCTGACCCTGGCGATGTTCGCCGGGGCCACCCAGGCCGCCGCGCCACTGCGTCCGCCACAGGGCTACTTCGCTCCGGTGGATAAATTCAAGAGCGGCGACAAGAGCGACGGTTGCGATGCGATGCCGGCACCGTACACCGGGCCGCTGCAATTTCGCAGCAAGTACGAAGGCTCGGACAAGGCCCGCGCGACGCTGAACGTGCAGTCGGAAAAAGCCTTTCGCGACACCACCAAAGACATCACCACGCTGGAGCGCGGCACCGCCAAGCGCGTCATGCAGTTCATGCGCGACGGTCGCCCGGAACAGCTCGAATGCACGCTGAACTGGCTGACCGCGTGGGCCAAGGCCGACGCGTTGATGTCCAAAGACTTCAACCACACCGGCAAGTCGATGCGCAAATGGGCGCTGGGCAGCATGGCCTCTTCGTACATTCGCCTGAAGTTCTCCGACTCGCATCCACTCGCGGAGCATCAGCAGCAAGCGCAGTTGATCGAGGCGTGGTTCAGCAAAATGGCCGATCAGGTGGTGAGCGACTGGGACAACCTGCCGCTGGAAAAAACCAACAACCACTCGTACTGGGCCGCCTGGTCGGTGATGGCCACCGCCGTCGCGACCAACCGCCGCGACCTGTTCGACTGGGCCGTGAAGGAATACAAGGTCGGCGTCAATCAGGTCGATGCCGACGGCTACCTGCCCAATGAGCTCAAGCGCCAGCAACGCGCCCTCGCCTATCACAACTACGCCCTGCCGCCACTGGCGATGATCGCCAGTTTCGCCCAGGTCAACGGGGTCGATCTGCGTCAGGAAAACAATTCGGCGCTCAAGCGTCTGGGTGACCGGGTGTTGTCCGGGGTGAAAGACCCGGATGAGTTCGAAGAGAAGAACGGCAAAGAGCAGGACATGACCGATCTGAAAGAGGACATGAAATTCGCCTGGCTCGAACCGTTCTGCACCCTCTACACCTGCGCGCCGGATGTGATCGAGAAGAAACGCGACATGCAACCGTTCAAAACCTTCCGCCTGGGTGGGGACTTGACCAAGGTTTATGACCCGTCGCATGAAAAGGGCAATAAAGGCAGTTAGTCGCTGATCGTTCCCACGCTCTGCGTGGGAATGCAGCACGGGACGCTCTGCGTCCCAAAGCGTGACGCAGAGCGTCACAAGAGGCATTCCCACGCAGAGCGTGGGAACGATCATACAACCACCCGGTTTCACGTGGGGGGTTTGGGGGGGCTTTGGCCCTTGACTGTTGGTTCAAACATGGAGAGATCGGGATGGTATTTTCATCCAACGTGTTCCTGTTTCTGTTCTTGCCGATCTTTCTCGGCTTGTACTACTTGAGCGGGCAACGCTATCGCAACCTGCTGCTGCTGATCGCCAGCTACGTGTTCTACGCCTGGTGGCGTGTGGACTTCCTCGCGCTGTTCGCAGCCGTCACGCTGTGGAACTACTGGATCGGCCTGAAAGTCGGTGCCGCCGGCGTCAGAACCAAACCGGCCCAGCGCTGGCTGCTGCTCGGCGTGGCCGTCGACCTGTGCATTCTCGGCTACTTCAAGTACGCCAACTTCGGTGTCGACAGCATCAACGCGATGATGACGTCGGTGGGTCTGGAGCCGTTCATCCTCACGCACGTGCTGTTGCCGATCGGTATTTCGTTCTACATCTTCGAATCGATCAGTTACATCATCGACGTATACCGTGGCGACACCCCTGCCACGCGTAACCTGATCGACTTCGCGGCATTCGTGGCGATCTTCCCGCACCTGATTGCCGGTCCGGTCCTGCGTTTCCGCGATCTGGCCGACCAGTTCAACAACCGCAAGCACACCCTCGACAAGTTCTCCGAGGGCTGCACGCGGTTCATGCAGGGTTTCATCAAGAAAGTCTTCATCGCCGACACCCTCGCGGTGGTTGCGGACCATTGCTTCGCCCTGCAAAACCCGACCACCGGCGACGCATGGCTCGGCGCACTGGCGTACACCGCGCAGTTGTACTTCGACTTCTCCGGTTACAGCGACATGGCCATCGGCCTGGGCTTGATGATGGGTTTCCGCTTCATGGAGAACTTCAAACAGCCGTACATCAGCCAGTCGATCACCGAGTTCTGGCGCCGCTGGCACATCAGCCTGTCGACCTGGCTGCGTGACTATCTGTACATCACCCTGGGCGGTAACCGTAAAGGCACGCTGATGACCTATCGCAACCTGTTCCTGACCATGCTGCTCGGTGGTCTGTGGCACGGCGCGAACATCACTTACATCATCTGGGGCGCCTGGCACGGCATGTGGCTGGCGATCGAAAAAATGCTCGGCCTGAACACCTCGCCGCGCAGCCTCAACCCGATCCGCTGGGCGCTGACCTTCCTGCTGGTGGTGATGGGCTGGGTGATCTTCCGTGCCGAGAACCTGCACGTTGCCGGGCGTATGTACGGCGCAATGTTCAGCTTCGGTGACTGGTCGCTGTCGGAACTCAATCAGGCCAGCCTGACCGGTCTGCAAGTGGCAACCCTGGTGGTGGCTTACCTGACCCTGGCGTTCTTCGGACTGCGTGATCTGTACACCAATCAGCCGCCAGCCAAGACCAAACCTGCGGTCAACGTCGAGGCCGATGGTCCTGCGACTGCAACGCCTGGAATGATCAAGGCAGCGCCTGGCGAAAACCCGGCGAGCATCCATGAACCTGGCTACACCGTCGGCGTCGAAGCCCAGGTGCAACCGGCCTACTGGACCGCTGACTGGTCGCGCTACGTGATGCGCGGGCTGATCCTGCTGCTGTTCATTGCCTCGATTCTCAAACTCTCGGCGCAAAGCTTCTCGCCGTTCCTTTACTTCCAGTTCTGAGGGATCTGACATGACCCGCTCATTACGCATCTTCTACATCGCCCTGTTTCTGGTGACGCTGTTGGTCCTCGGTCTGTGGTCGGTTCGCAGCTTCTTCGGCTTCAGCACCAACGCCGATGCGACGGTGCTCAACGGCCGCTGGACCAAAGCGGTGGAAACCCACTATGACGATGAATTTCCGATCAAGCGTCTGGGCACCAACCTCTGGGCCGCGCTGGATTTCAAACTGTTCAACGAAGGTCGTCCGGGCGTGGTGCTCGGTCGCGATCAGTGGCTGTACAGCGACGAGGAATTCAACCCGATCGTCAACGAAGAGCTGAACCTGCAAGGCAACTACGCGCTGGTCGAAGGCGTGCGCCAGACCTTGAAAGACAAAGGCGTGAAGCTGGTAATGGCGATCGTTCCGGCCAAGGCGCGCCTTTATCCGGAACATCTGGATGAAGTGAAACCTTCGAGCATCCACGCAAACCTTTATCAGGACTTCCATGCCCGCGTTGCCGGCGACAAGATCCTCGCCCCTGACCTGCTCGGCCCGTTGCAACAGGCCAAGCAGAACGGTCAGCAAGTGTTCCTTCGCACCGACACCCACTGGACTCCGGAAGGTGCCGAAATCGCCGCCAACACCCTGGCCAAGACCATTGCCGAGAAATTCCCGCTCAGCGGCGAGCCACAGCGCTTCGTCACCACGCCGGCGGAGACGGTCACGCACAAGGGCGATCTGCGTCTGTTCCTGCCGCTCGATCCGCTGTTCGAAAACATGATGCCGGCGCCGGAGCCATTGCAGAAGCGCAACACCGTGGCCGCCGAGCAGCCTGCCGGTGACGACGCCCTGTTCGCCAACAGCGAAGTACCGGTCGCGCTGATTGGCACCAGCTACAGCGCCAACCCGAACTGGAACTTCGTCGGCGCGCTGAAGCAGGCACTGCACAGCGACGTGGTCAATTACGCCGAAGACGGCCACGGCCCGATCCTGCCGATGCTCAGCTACCTGAAAAGCGATGACTTCAAGAACAGCCCGCCACAAGTGCTGATCTGGGAGTTTCCTGAACGATATCTGCCTGTGAACAACGAAATCGGCGACGCCGACCCACAGTGGGTCGCAGAGCTCAAACAAGCCGGCGCCCGCCAACAAAACGTAGCCATCAACACTAAATCCGAGACGCCCGATCGGGCGCAAAACTGAAAGAGAGGTACACCATGACTTTCACTACTACTCCTCGTCGTCTCGCTAAAAGCTTCGCTCTGGTCGCTGGCCTCAGCGTGCTTTCCGTCCCTGCTTTCGCCGGTGGCGACGCCGCGCTGTACGGCCCGACTGCACCGAAAGGCTCGACCTTCGTGCGCGTTTACAACGCCAGCAACGCTGAAGTCAGCGCCACCGTCGGCAGCACCAACCTGAGCGACATCGCGCCACTGGCCAGCAGCGATTTCAGCTTCATGCCGGGCGGCGACTACAGCGCCAAGGTCGGCAGCCAGACCCTGCCGGTGAAACTCGCCGGTGACCACTACTACACCCTGGTCAACAACGCCTCCGGCGCGCCGCAACTGATCGAAGAGCCGCCGTTCAAGAACAAGCAGAAATCCCTGGTGCGCGTGCAGAACCTCAGCGACAAGCCGCTGACCCTGAAGACCGCCGACGGCAAGACCGAAGTGGTGCCGAACGTGGCTGCCAAGGGCCGTGGCGAACGTGAAATCAACCCGGTGAAAGTCAGCCTGGCGCTGTACGAAGGTGACAAGAAAGTCGGCGACGTCAAACCCGTCGCTCTGGAGCGCGGTGAAGCAGCAGTGCTGTACGTCACCGGTAACGGCAGCAACCTGTCGCCAGTCTGGGTGAAACGCCCGGTGTCGACTCGCTAATCGCTCGAGCTATCAGCTACTAGCTTCAAGCTGCAAGTGAAGTGCTTCTAACTCACCGCTTGCAGCTTGCAGCTCTCAACTGCATTTTATGGAGTAAACATTATGATTCCGGTGATCTTGTCAGGTGGTAGCGGTTCGCGTCTGTGGCCACTTTCGCGTAAGCAGTTCCCTAAACAATTCCTCGCCCTGACCGGCGAACACACGCTGTTCCAGCAAACCCTGGAACGTCTGGTGTTCGAAGGCATGGACACCCCGATCGTGGTCTGCAACAAGGATCACCGTTTCATCGTCAACGAGCAGTTGGCCAATCGCAACCTGGAATGCCAGCGCATCCTGATGGAACCGTTCGGCCGCAACACCGCACCGGCCGTGGCGCTGACCGCGATGATGCTGGTCAATGAAGGCCGTGACGAGTTGATGCTGGTACTGCCGGCCGACCACGTTCTGGAAGACCAGAAAGCCCTGCAGCGCGCTCTCGCCCTGGCCACCGTCGCCGCTGAAAATGGCGAAATGGTGCTGTTCGGCGTGCCGGCAACCAAACCGGAAACCGGTTACGGCTACATCAAATCCACTGGCGATTCGCTGCTGCCGGAAGGCGTCAGCCGTGTTTCGCACTTCGTTGAAAAACCGGACGTCAAGCGCGCCACCGAATACGTCGAATCCGGCGGTTACTACTGGAACAGCGGCATGTTCCTGTTCCGCGCCAGCCGTTTCCTCGAAGAACTGAAAAAGCACGATCCGGACATCTACGACACCTGCCTGCTGACCCTTGAGCGCAGCCAGCAGGATGCCGACACCGTGACCCTGGACGAAGCCACGTTCGCCTGCTGCCCGGACAACTCCATCGACTATTCGGTGATGGAAAAAACCCAGCGCGCCTGCGTCGTGCCGCTGACCGCTGGCTGGAGCGATGTCGGTTGCTGGTCGTCGCTGTGGGAAGTCAACGAAAAAGACGCCAACGGCAACGTTAGCAAAGGCGATGTGGTGATTCAGGACAGCAAGAACTGCATGATCCACGGCAACGGCAAACTGGTCTCGGTGATCGGTCTGGAAAACATCGTTGTGGTCGAAACCAAAGACGCCATGATGATCGCCCACAAGGACAAGGTTCAGGGCGTCAAGCAGATGGTCAACACGCTCAACGAACAGGGCCGCAGCGAAACCCAGAACCACTGTGAAGTCTATCGTCCGTGGGGCTCGTACGACTCGGTGGACATGGGTGGCCGCTTCCAGGTCAAGCACATCTCGGTCAAGCCGGGCGCGTGCCTGTCGCTGCAGATGCACCACCACCGCGCCGAACACTGGATCGTGGTCAGCGGCACCGCCGAAGTGACCTGCGACGAGAACGTGTTCTTGCTCACCGAAAACCAGTCGACCTATATCCCGATCGCTTCGGTGCATCGCCTGCGTAACCCGGGCAAGATCCCGCTGGAAATCATCGAAGTTCAGTCGGGTTCGTATCTGGGTGAAGACGACATCGAACGTTTCGAAGATATCTACGGCCGTTCCACCCCGATCGAACGCGGCGTGTCGGTGAAAACCATCGCGCAGTAATCGCTCTGAAAAAAGAAGCCCTCGTCCAGCCCGTTGCGTCCCCTATCCGCAGCGGGTTGGGCGGGGGCTTTTTCATTCAGCCACCGACTGTCTTTTGCCGCTTCAGAATCGGGCCGGTGCGCTGTCCCAGCGAATTCGCTCGTCCCGCATAAGGTTTGGGTGCCACCAAACCAATGAAGTCCTGCGTACGGCTCAGTTTCTGCACGGTACCCTGTGTCTGGCTGGAGAGCGCGGCGACGTTTTCAAACAATTCGGGGTCATTGCTGCCAATACCCGCAAACTCAACGGCAATGGCCTGTGTTCTGTATTCCAGCATGGCACTGGTGTCAGCTGCGTCGTCATAAACCTGGCTCAAGGCATCCGCATTCAGTCCCTGACCGGCGCGGTGGAACTCACGCGCGATACCGACCATTCCCGAGGCCAATGAGCCAATCGAATCTTCCACCTTGGAGATCACTTTGTCCGTCGCTGCGTCCATGAGCTTGTCAGCGACAAGCGCGCGCCCCTCGGCGTCTCGCGGATCATGCGCCTGCATCTGGATCTGCACCTGCAACCTGGCTCGCATGGGAAGCCCGGATAGCTTGAATTGAGCTCGATCGACGCTTTCGATGAGGGCTTTGGGATTCAACTCATTCCCGGTCAGGTTGATCGGCCTGTTCAACTGGAAGGCATCCGCCGTCTTGTCAAAGAGTTTGCCTGCCATCTTGCCGCCAACCTTCGCGCCTATCACTCCGCCCATGGCGCCCCCTGCAGGCGTCGCGACCAGTCCGCCTACGAGTGTCCCGACAGAGCCGCCGGCGGCAGTGCCAAGCGCACTCGCTGCGGTGCTGCCAGCCTGTGTAAGGACTCGCCGAATCAGCGCTCGAAAACGCTGCCCCGGCTGGAGCTGATTGATAATCGAGTTTTGAATCACAGAAACGGTGGAGCCTACGGAGTCCAGAAGCTTGCGTTGGTTGTTCATGCTTTGCGCCAGCATCTTTTCATCTTTGCCTGCACCATCGCTGTCCGCGTAGCGGATGGGCGAATTGCCAACCATTTGAAAGAGATTCGGCCCATCGACAAATCCTTTGGGATCCGGGTTGAGCCAGCGCTGCAACCACGGCATGTAATAGCGATACCCATAGTAATAAAGCCCGGTCGCGTCACGCTCTTTGCCTGAATACCGCACTGTCTTGTAGCTGACGTCGGGCTCATCCGCCCATGCCGTCGCACCGAAGGGATAGAAATGCTCGCGACTGATCAGTTGCCCATCAGCGTCCAGCTCAAGGCTGATCGAACCCAGATGATCGCTGAAACTGTATCGGTAAAGATCGTTGATACCGGTCGGTGGCGGGCTCTCCCAGTGCAGAACGCGAACGCTGTTGAGTCCGGTCTCTACGATGATGACTTGCAGCCTTTCCCCGGTGCCGGTGTCGGCACGCATTTCCAGGCCCGGCAGATAACGGACGTCGGTGAGCAGACTGCGTGCGCCGGCCAGGGATAATCGCGTTTTACGTACACGTTGACCGGCGCCGTCGTAGAGATAGCTTTCGCGATCATCAACCCTTGATTCGCGTTGCACGGCCACGACCGAGTCCAGCTGATTGCGCAGATTCCACTGCAACTGGCGCCCCTGATCCAGCAACAGCAAATTGCCCCGCGCATCGAACGCCGCGCCAATCTCTGCCTCATCAGGCGGTACACCATTGCGCCAGGGCAGACAGCGATTGCTATAGCGCGCGGCTTGCAATTGATGCCCGGGACTCTGTGCGCCAACGTGGGTCAGCTCGAGCAAATTGCCGCCGGCGTCATAACGGTACCTTTGAGTGTAATTGGCGACCGCGGTCGGCCCGCCACCGGCGATGCCGGCTTCCCAACCACTGGCCTGGCGGAGTTGCGAAAGACTGTCGTGGCAATAAAGGCTGACGGGTTCGATGCGCTGGTTGGCGAACCAGCGCACTGGCAATGCCTTATCCTCGATACGCGTTACATTGCCTACCGGGTCATAGTCATAAAGCAGGTGCTGCAACACATTGCCCAGTCGGTCCTGCGCATGACGCGAGCTCAACCGACCGTCTTCGGCACGGTAACCCAGCGTAGTCAGCACCCCGTTGCCCGCCAGTTCGTGTGTGACTTGCCCGTGTGCGTCGTAGCGTATATCGCTGACAACCGGGTAGCCCTCCGTCTGCAACCCGAGCTGCAGATCAACCGCGCGCAAACGACCATCGAGGGTCAACGCGAATGTCTGCCGATGACCGCCGACATCCACCTGTTCCAGCACAGCGTCGTAGGGCGCAAAGCGTCGATGCGTAGACGCGCCCGCGCCGGCTTCCAACAGTTTCTGCCGATCCGTGACGGCTTCCGGCCAGTCTGGGGTAACCGGTTCAAGGGTGAAATGCCGAGTGTTTTTGCTGCACTGTCCCGTGATTGAAAACTGCTCGAACAGCACGCTGCCGGCCGGATCGTCATGACGGATCAATTGTCCGAGCTGATTGTGCAGCGGGTCGCCAGCATCGGGCGAGCCATAGGCAAAACGTTCGGCACAGCGCCGCGGCACGCCAGCACCTTCTTCGAACACGGCGAGCGGTCGCAGCAGATCATCGTATTCAACCTCACGGCGGGTCATTCTGCTGTCCCAACCGAGCAGTTGCTCGCCTGCCAGACCACGCAAATGGACGCTGCCCCCGGCATCGGTGCTGACCGAGCGCAGCACGCTGTCGTTCAAGGCGCAGACGCTGACGACACTGGGCGGCGTATCGGGATCGTCCGCCTGCAGAGCCCACAGCCGTGCGTCCCATTGCTTGACGGCGCGTCCGGCCGGGTCGCGCAGCGTCCGCTCGATCCGCTTCTCGCTGGGCAGCGCTGCATCGGCCCGCCAGTAATTGATCGTCAGGATTGCCAACCCCCGCGAATCGTTGACGGCTAGCGTTGGCGTTTTGCTGTGGATGCCCATGATCTGTCAACGTCCGTGTGTGCCCTGGACCAGTTAACCGGTGCAGGCTAGGCAGCACCACTGTCAGAAATTACAGTCCCGACCAACGGTGACCTGATAACCGACATGAATATCCATCGCGCAACGCCTTCGGTAGGATGGGCTCATTCATCCACGGAGCGTTCAAGCATGTTCATCGGCGTCCTGTTGGTCATCACCTGGCTGATCCTGTTGCTGCGCTATCCGGCCAAGGCGCTGCCGGTGTCCGTGGCGGCGGCGATTGGCCTGGGTGTTGTCGCGATGTGGGTGGTGTGGCTGGACAACCGCGAGATCAAGCAACTGGCGCGGCTGGAACTGCGCATTGCCTACGCGCCGGATCAATGCCCGGCCGATCGCCCACTGCAACTGAAAATGAATAACGGCAACGACGTACCGCTGACCGAACTGCGCTGGCGCATCGCGGCTTATGCCCCGGGCGACACGGTCAACCTGGCCGACAACCAGTACACTGCCCCGCGCTATCGCGGCCCCGGTGAATTGCAGGCCGGCGGCAATTGGCAAGACTGCCTGCCGCTGCCACCGCTGCGTCCCGGTTATCGTCCGCAGACCCTGGAGTTTCGCGCCGAGCATTTGCAGGGCAGTTTCTCCGATTGATCTCCCCTTTCATTTTCTGCACAAGGAATGCGCCATGCCCGTTGCGTTGATTACCGGTTGCTCCAGCGGCATCGGCCGCGCCCTCGCCGATGCCTTCAAAGCGGCGGGTTACCAGGTCTGGGCCACTGCGCGCAGGGCCGAAGACGTGGCGATGTTAGCCAGCGCCGGCTTCACCGCCGTGCAACTCGACGTCAATGACAACCCCGCGCTGGAGCAACTGGGCGAGCGCATCAACCGCGAGCATGGCGGCCTCGATGTGCTGATCAACAACGCCGGTTACGGCGCGATGGGGCCGCTGCTCGACGGTGGCGTAGCGGCCATGCAGCGGCAGTTCGAGACCAATGTGTTTTCGATTGTCGGCGTCACCCGCGCGCTGTTTCCAGTGCTGCGTCGAGCCAAAGGATTGGTGGTGAATATCGGCAGTGTGTCCGGTGTACTGGTCACGCCGTTTGCCGGCGCCTATTGCGCTTCGAAAGCGGCGGTGCATGCGCTGAGCGATGCCTTGCGCATGGAACTGGCACCGTTCGGCATTCGTGTGATGGAAGTGCAGCCCGGCGCGATCCAGTCAAGCTTCGCCAAGAATGCCGGGCATGAAGCCGAGCAACTGATCAACGAGCAATCGCCGTGGTTCCCCCTGCGCGAAGGCATTCGCGCACGGGCCAAGGCCTCGCAGGACAAACCGACCCCGGCCGCAGAGTTTGCTGCGGTGTTGCTCAAAGCCGTGCAGAAGAGCAAGCCGCCGCGGTTGATCCGTATTGGCAATGGCAGCCGCGCGTTGCCGTTACTGGCGACGTTATTGCCAAAGGGCATGCTGGAGTCGACGTTGATGAAGCGCTTCGGATTATGTGGGCAGCTCTGAGACCGTATCGCGATCGTTACCAAACCACTCGTGCATACTTTTTCCAATAGCACACCTGTCAACTCTGACAGTAGACGACCTCTGACCGATGCCACACGATGCTCAAACGGGAAATCGGTGGACTTCTGCAACTTGGCGTAACTCATTGATCGGCGGTCAGCGTTGGCCAAGAGCAAAGGAAAACCTTTCATTGGAAGCAATGCTTTAGCGCATTGATCAAGCGGGTCTGTACCAAGAGGTCCTCATGAACACTGTTCAACGACATCAACCCGGTAGTCCGAACCTTGATTTCGGAGTATCTGGCGAACTTACGCTGCGTCGCCTGGATCTTCCCGAAGAATTTAACGGAACACGTTTGGTTAAAGGACTGGCTTTACAACCCGATGGAAAAATAATTATCGGGGCCGAACTGTTCAACGGTAAGTCAGATCGCAGCGTCTATGCCTTGATCCGCTTGCACACTGATGGCAGCCTCGATAAAACATTTGCGGAACAGGGCATTCAAAGCGCCAGCTTCGTAAAAGGTCAGAGCTGTGGCAGTGGCAAAGTAAGGGTGCTGGCCGATGGCAAGCTATTGTTGCTGGGCTGGACGCTCCGCGAAGATGACGGCTGGGCACATTTGGTCATTGCCCGCTTCAATCAAAATGGAAACGTGGATGAAGGCTTTGGTGACCATGGACGACTCATCATCGAAAACGCCGAGCGCAGCAAGTTCGTAGTGACATCGGAAACCATGCAAACCACCACTCAAGACAATTTTTTCGTGACAGCGAACTATGTCGATCCGCATGCCTCCGATCACTTCAGCGGGCGTATCTTCAGCGTCCGTCCGGATGGTTCGTGGAACACCGATTTCAACGGTACAGGCCGCCTGGACTTCAGAGTCGACACCACCGGGCCGTTCACGGCAGTCAACGCTTGTCTGGAACAAGGAGACAAACTGCTGGTTGCGGGAAACGCACTATGGCACGGACTGGATCACGCTTACGTCGCCCGGATTAGCCATGACGGCCAGCTTGATCAGCGCTTCGGCGATCCGAAAACCCCGGGCCTCCACATCCTTCGGATCAATCAAAAAGACTGTAAATTCAATGACTTAAACAAAAAATCCGATGGCAGCCTGGCTTGTTTCGGGCAGTGCGGGGCCGATGCAGAACCAGACAGCCAGGGTCTGCTGACCCTGCTGACGCCCAACGGCACACCGCATCGGATCTTCAATAGGGGCCAGCCCCTGCTCACCCACTTTGATGGGGCATCGGAGGGAGTCCGCTGGCGTTGTGGCTACATACAGCAGGATGGCCGCATCGTAGCGCTGTCGGGAGACCTCGAATTGTACTTGGCACGGATTCTGCCGGATGGCCAGGCGGATCAGGAATTTGGCAACCTGGGTCACGTAAAACTGAACAACGCGGACGTAGGTAAACTCCCGCCTTGTCAATTAGTCGCGCGCTCAGACAACTATATCTTTTTGTCCTTCAATTTCGAGCACTTGAGCGGGTTAGGACGAATTGACAGTTACATCGGTTGATCCGCATCGGCGATGGCTGCCGGGCGTTGCCGTTGTTGGCGGAGTTGTTGCCAAAGGGATTGCTGGAATCGACGTTGATAAAGCGGTTCGGGTTACGCGCAAAGTTTTCTGAGACCGGGTTGACGCTTTCGCAAGCAGGCTCGCTCCCACATGGGTTCTCTGTCATGCCGAGGGTCCCCTGTGGGAGCGAGCCTGCTCGCGAAGAGGCCGGATCAGTCAACACTCAGCGCCACTCTTTCATGAAATCAATGAACGCCCGCACTTTCAGCGGCAAATGCCGGGTATCCGGGTACAGCGCATACACCCCCTGCTGCGCAAACCGGTAATCCACCAGCAAACGCTGTAACCGCCCCGCTTCCAGATCATCCTGAATCAACCATTGCGGCAAAATCGCCACACCTTGCCCGGTCAACGCGAACGCCCGCAACGTCGCCGAATTGTCCGCGACGATGGCAGTGGTTCCCGGTTTTGGCAGGTAGACATGTTCCTCACCGGCCGGATCGGTCACCGTCAATTCCGGCACTCGCCCATGACCCAGGGTCGGCATCGACTCCAGCGTGGCCAGCGTCACCACCGGCGCAAAGCGCTCGACCAATCCTGGCGCCGCCACGGCAAACACTTCAAACGTCGACAACTGCACCGCACGCAAATTGGAGTCGTGCATGCGCCCCAGACGAATCGCCATGTCAAAGCGCTCGGAGATCAGATCGGCATGTGTCGAAGACGTCGACAAATGAATGTTCAATTGCGGTTGCTGCTGGCGAAACACCTCCAGCGCCGGCACCACTTGAGCCAAGGCAAACTCGACAGTCGTGGTGATGCGCAATGTGCCTTTGAGTTGTGCGTGCTCGGACCGCGCCTCTTCGATCGCCAGCCGCGCTTCATCCAGCGTGCGCAGACAGCGTCGATAAAAGCGTTCACCGGCATCGGTCAGCGCCAGTTGCCGCGTGTTACGCGTGAGCAAGGTCACGCCCAGTTCTTCCTCCAGGCGCTTGAGGTTGAAGCTGACCACCGCGCGCGTCTGCCCCAGCGTATCGGCCGCAGCGGTCAAGGAACCTGCTTCGACCACGGCTTTGAAGGTGTCAAAACGATCCAGGCTGACCATGACCAAGGCGCTCCTTGTCAAAATAATTTTGACAAACTAGCAGGCGAACCAGCGTTTTCCTATCGCCAGAAGCGCCTTACCCTGCACGTCTCATCACAGGGAAGCTGCCATGGCTTATCGCTCGAAAGTCGCGCTGGTGTATTTGTTGGGCTTCGCGCTCGACCTGCTGAACATGTTCGTCGCCAGCATTGCCTACCCCGACATCGCTCAACAACTGCACGCCTCGGTGACGCAACTGGCGTGGATCAGCAACGCCTACATGTTGGGCCTGACGCTGATCATTCCGTTGAGCGTGTGGCTGGCGACACGGGTCGGCGAGCGGCGGCTGATCCTCGCGTCGCTGCTGTTGTTCGGCGTGGGTTCGGCGCTGGTGGCACAGGCCGGTTCGATCGAAAGCCTGATTGCCTGGCGACTGCTGCAAGGCCTCGGTGGCGGACTACTGTTGCCGGTGGGGCAAGCCCTGGCGTATCGACAGTTCCCGGCCACGCAACGCGCGCACTTCACCGGTGTGGTGTTGCTGGTGGCGCTGCTGGTACCGGCACTGTCGCCAGCGGCCGGTGGTTTGATTGTTCAGGCGTTGTCGTGGCGCTGGATTTTTTACCTGAATCTGCCGCTGACACTGCTCGCATTCGGGCTTGGTCTGCTCTGGCTGAAAGCCGATCAGCCTCTTAGTGAGCGCCCGACGCTGGACATCCGCGGCCTGCTGCTGGCGGCCTCGGCGCTGAGTCTGTTGTTGATCGCCGTGAGCCTTTTGAGCGACGCCGAGAGCCGAATCGTCGGCGTCTTTGTTCTGGCGCTGAGCCTTCTGACTCTGTGCATGTATCTGCGTGATGGCTGGTACAAATCCGGCGCGATCCTCGATCTGCAACTGATCAAGCACCCGTCGCTGCGTCTGGCGATGCTGATCTACCTGTGCGTGCCGGGAGTGTTCACCGGCACCCACATGATTGCCGTGTTGTACCTGCACACCCTCGGCGTCGGCGCGGCGCAGACCGGCGCATTGATGCTGCCCTGGGCCGTCGGTTCGGGCGTGGCGATCATGCTTGGCAAACGCAGTTTCAATCGCATCGGCCCCAAGCCATTGCTCAGCGCCGGCATGCTCCTGCAATGCCTGGGCATCGTACTGCTGATGCACATCGAACAACCGGCGAGCACGCCGTTGATCATCGCCTACGCGCTGATGGGGCTGGGCGGCAGCCTGTGCAGTGTCACCGCGCAGACCTTGGCGTTTGTCCGCATCGCGCCAGAAAAAATGGGCCACTCCAGTGCCCTTTGGAACATCAATCGCCAACTCGGTTTCTGTCTCGCGGCGGCGCTGCTCAGCTCCCTGTTGGGCGCGTTGGGTGGTAACGGTTTCCACGGGTGCTTTATCGCCGCCGCGCTACTGACCCTGTTGCCCATGGTCGCCGTCCTGCGTTTCGACTCGACGCACGTGCTCGCGCTATTGAACCCACCTGCCCTTGAGGAAAAAACTGCATGAACGACGCCACGCCCTACCTGGACGAAGTGATTCAGGCGCACGAAGCCATCGAACGATGGTTTGCCGTAGAAGAAGAGGACGCCGCGCTGCAGCGTTTGCTGGGGCGTTTTTCGCCACGCTTTTCCATGGTGACGCCGTCGGGCCGAGCACTGGATGTCGACGCCTTGCGCCTGCTGTTTCGAGCCGCCGGGGGACAGAAGAAAGGTTTCCGAATCCAGCTCAGTGAGTTACGCGTGATTGCCTTGCATCAGCGTGGCGCGACCGTGAGTTACCGCGAACAGCAGAGCGATGCCAGCGGAGTGCACACGGATCGGCGCTCGACGGTGGTGTTTGAAAAGCTCGAATCCGGGCGGGTGTTGTGGCTGCATTTGCAGGAGACGTTTTGCAGTGAGTGATTGATTTCCGGTGTTGGTCTGATACACCGAGTCGCCCTTATCGCGAGCAGGCTCACTCCTACAGGTGATCTTCGGTGTAACGCAGATCCAGTGTAGGAGTGAGCCTGCTCGCGATGCAGACGACGCGGTTCATCAGTTATCCAAAGCATCCTGCCTCACCACCACCGTGCAAGTAATCCCCGCCGCCAGCAACACCCCTTCCGGCACTTCATCGATGTGAATCCGCACCGGTACCCGTTGGGCCAGGCGCACCCAGTTGAACGTCGGGTTCACATCGGCGATCAACTCGCGGCTTTCCGGGTTGTCGCGGTCGTAGATGCCGCGTGAAATGCTTTCCACATGGCCCTTGAGCACTTCGCCGCTCATCAACTGCATCTCGGCCTTGTCGCCGACTTTTACGTGCGGCAGTTTGGTCTCCTCGAAGAAGCCGTAAACCCAGAACGAATTCATGTCGACCACGGCCATTTTCGCCTCGCCGATGCGCGCGTAGTCGCCGCGATGCACGTTGAGGTTGGTCACGTAACCATCCACCGCCGCGCGCACTTCGGTGCGTTTGAGGTTGAGTTCGGCGGCTTCCAGTTGCGCTTGCGCGTGTTGGTAATCGGCGAGTGCAGCGTCGGCGATGTTGCTGGCGTCGTCGCGGTTTTCTTTTGAGATCACCAGATTGTCGAGGTCGGCGCGGCGATGGGCGTTGACCTTGCGCATCTCCCACGTCGACTTGCGCGCAGCGACCAGCGATTGCGCCTGTTTCACCGCGATGCGGTAGTGCTCGGGGTCGATGCGCATCAGCAGATCCCCCTTCTTCACCAACTGATTGTCACGCACCGGCACCTCGACCACTTCGCCGGTGACGTCGGCGGCGACGTTGATGATGTCGGCGCGGACGCGGCCGTCGCGGGTCCACGGCGTGTTCATGTAGTGCTGCCACAAGGTGCGGCCGATCCACAACGCCAGGGCCAGCACCAGCAGGGTTGCGAGCAGGCTGAAAAACTTTTTCATCAAGATCTTCTCAACGGTAGACAGTCAGCGCCATCGCGCCGAACAGACAGGTAAACAGGCTCAGACGCAGCAGCGCCGGGTGCCAGAAAAAGCGGTACAGATCGAACCCCGAAAGGAAGCGGTCGAGCGCCCAGGCCAGCGCCGCAGCGATGAAAAACATCAGGGTCATGGTCGGCATGTACACGCCGTGGAAGGCTATTTCACGAGGCACGGGCAGGTCCTTCGGGGCTGACGATGGCGTATTCAGCGAGCGGTGATTGCGGATCGAGCAGCGAGGTGCGGATGAAGTGCAGGTAGCTTTTCACCCGACGCAACGCCGAGGTATCGAAGTGCGGCGCGAACGGCTCGTCGGTGGCCGCAACGCGACTGATCGCATGGTCGACGGCGACCAGCGCCCGTTCCAGATTGCTCGAGTTGGGTTGCAGAAACAGCCGCACCAGCGCGCGGCCCATCACGCGGATCGCCTGACGCCACGGCTGCGATTCGGCGTAGGCCGGATGCACCGGCAGAATCGCCTGCTCCTTGCGCAACTCGATGATCGCGTGACCGACTTCCAGCACCACGAACATCCAGCGCAGCAGGTTCTTCTGCACCTTCGGCTGGCCGGCCGCAAGGCCATAAGCCTGATGCAGCAGATCGCGGGTGCGGCTCTCGAAACTCGATGCCAGCCCCTTGAGTTTGCCGCTGATTGCGTAGACCACTTGACCGCGCAGATCCTGCTCCAGCCGCTGCCACAACCAGCGACTGTTCGGCGGCAGAATAATCGCCCCCGCCGCCGCGCAAACGAGCATGCCCATGACCATGGCGATGTAGTCGTTGATGAAGGTGTAGGGGTTGTAGATCGTCAGGTTGTCCGGCACTGATCCGGTGCTGAAAAAAATCAACAAACCGAGGCCGACCCCGGCGTATTGCGGCCGCGAGGTGAGGAACGAACCGAGCACGATCACCGGAGCGAGCATCACGCACAGCAGTGGGAAACCGTCGATCAACGGAAACAGGAAAAACATCTCGACGAAGCCGATCAACGCACCGAGAAACGTCCCGCAGGCCATCTGAAACGCCATGCGTTTGGGGTTTGGCGTGGCGGCGGACAAGCCCACGGTGGCGGCGGCAATCAGGGTCATCGTCGCGCCGCTCGGCCACGCCGTGGCGACCCAATAGCTGCCCAGCAACAGCAGAATGAACGAGGCGCGAATCCCGGAAGCGGCAGCCGCCCACCAGTTGGTCTGTGGCATGAACGGTTCGTCCCAGCGCTCGCGTTCGTGCCGGTGCTCGGCGAGGGACGCGTGGGTCTGGGCGTAGCCGTGCAAGTCGTCGACGAAGCGATAAAGCAATTCGTACGCGGTGTGGAAGTCCAGTTGTTCGGCCTCGCTCGGCGCGGTCTCCTGAAACAGCCCGCGCAGGGTCCGCACGCGCGCCGGCAAACCGTCCTTGTAGATCGCCAGCGCTGTCGCCAGACGTGCGGCATCGGGGCTGGTCAGGGCGCGGCCACTGAAACCGTCGAGCACTTCGGCAAGGTCCTGCAGACCCGGTTTGATCGCCGCGACAACGTGTTCTTCGCCATTGCCGCGCAAGCGTTCAAGCAACTGGTGCAGGGCGTTGAAACGCGTGGTGATGCCCATGAATTCGCTGTTCAAACGGCTCAGCCGACCATTGCGCCGACGCATGTGCGGGTCTTCGAACACGGTCACGCTGCGCAACCCTTCCAGGCCCACGGCTTCGGCAATGAAGCGCACGTTGCTGGCCTCGAAGGCCTCGGCTTTGCTGCGCCCGCGCAGACCATCGGTGACGAACAGCGCGAACACGCCGAAGCGCTGATACAAGGCGTTGCGCATGGCGGCGCTGGCGGTCTGCGGCAGGATCGCCGCGCTGATCAGGGTGGCGCAGAGAATCCCCAACGAGATCTCCAGCACACGCCACACCGCCGCCATGAACGCGCCGTCGGGGTGTGCCAGTGCCGGTAAACCGACCATCGCCGCGGTGTAACCGGCCAGCACAAAACCGTACGCGCGAAAGTTACGGCAGCGCGCCGCGCCAGCCGAGCAGATGCCCACCCAGATCGCCAGGCAACCGAGAAACAGTTCGGTGTTCTGCGCAAATAAAGCGATCAGCGTGACCATCATCGCCGACCCGGCCAATGTGCCGAGGAAACGATAGAAACTCTTGGCGAACACTTGACCGCTCTGCGGCTGCATGACGATGAAAACGGTAATCATCGCCGTACGCGGTTGCGGCAATTCCAGGCGCATCGCCAGCCACAAGGTCAGGAATGCGGCGATCAACACTTTGAAAATGTAGACCCAGGTCACGCCGTCGCTGCGCGCCCAGTCATAGAAACCGCGGCGCCATTCCAGGGTGTAGAGCCAGCGTATGGGTGCGGGCAAGGGCGTCATTCAGATGTGCTCAATGAGATTTGGTCTGGTCGCAGAACCTGTGGGAGCGAGCCTGCTCGCGAATGCGTTTTCATATTCAACATTGACGTCGACTGATACACCGCTTTCGCGAGCAGGCTCACTCCTACAATGGGATGTGGGTTCACTTCAGGAGTGCCGGGGTTTTCGGCGCCTGGGTCTGCTCGGCACTTGGCACGTCGCTGCCGGCACCGAGGCCGCCACCCAACGCCGTCACCAGTTCGGCATGCGCACTCAACCGCGCCGCCTGCACCAGCTGCTGCACTTGCTGCTGTTTGAACAGCAAGGTCTGCGCGTTGAGCACGTTGAGGTAATCGGTGAGGCCGCGCTGGTAAGCGATCATCGCGATGTCGTACGTTTTCTGCGCCGTGGCCACCGACTCGGCGGCAAAGCCTTGCTGCTTGTCCATCGATTCGCGGCGGATCAACTGGTCGGAAATGTTCTTCAACGCGTTGATCAGCGTCTGGTTGTAGTGCGCCACGGCGATGTCGTAACCGGCCGCCGCCTCGCCCAACTCGGCACGCAATCGCCCGCCATCGAAAATCGGCAATGAAATCGCCGGGCCGACGTTGTAGTTGAGTTTCTTGCCCGTCAGAAACTCCAGCGCGCCGCCACCGGTGGCCATATAGCCGAGGCTGCCGACCAGATCGACGTTGGGGTAAAAACCCGCATGAGCGACATCGATGCCGCGCGCCTGCGCCGCCACTTGCCAGCGACTGGCGACCACGTCGGGACGCTGGCCGAGCAGATCGGCGGGCAACGCCGAAGGCAGTTTCAATGCCGCGCCAAGGGCCAGGGTTGGGCGCTGCAACTGCGCACCCGCGCCCGGTCCCTGGCCGGCGAGCGCGGCGATCTGATTGCGGCTCAGGGCGATTTCTTCGTCCAGCGCATCAAGTTGGCGATGGGTTTCCGGCAGCGGCGTTTCAGCCTGGCTGACTTCGAAGTGCGTGCCGATCCCGCCATCAAGACGTTTCTGCGCCAGATCGAGAATTTGCTGTTGCTGCGCCAGCGTCGCCGCGACGATGTCACGCTGGGCGTAATGCAGCGACAGTTCGATGTAGGCGCGCACGATGTTGTTCTGCAGTTCAAGCTGCGCCAGCCGCGCCTCGGCGACGCTCATGTGCGCCAGATCCACCGCGCGCTCACTGGCATTGCTCTCACGCCCCCAGAGATCGAGCGCATAGCTGAAACCTAACGCGGCGTTGTTGTCCCAGGTCGTGGTGTTGGCCAGCTCGCCGGGGCCATAGAACTGATCGGTCGGCCAGTTGTGCCGTTTGAGCGTCGACTGGCCATTGACCTGCAACGACTCCGCCGCCTCGGCGACGCCGGCCAACGCCTTGGCCTGGCGCACCCGCGCGGCGGCCATGACTATCGTCGGGCTGCCTTGCACCGCGAGGTCGATCCAGTGGTTGAGTTGCGGGTCGCCGTAGGCTTGCCACCATTGCGCGCTGGGCCAATGGGCGTCACGGGCGGCGTGGGCAATGGCCTCGTCGGTGGCCAGTGAATTGGCCGCCAATGCCTCGCTGTGCGGGGCGATTCCTTGCGTTGAGATGCAGCCGCCAAGACCCAGGGTGAAAGCCAGAACACTGAGCGGCAAAAGCGCTCTGTTGATGCGACGCGGCACAGCTGCGAATTCCTGAAAAGGGGATAAACCGGGACGTTGTGGACGCGAGCCTGCTCGTCAAAGCAGCAACTTGGGTCGGGCTGAACAACCGGCCTGTGCGCCTCGACTCCCACAACGGCGCAATTCTAGGGGGGCGCCTTTGCGGCGATAAGCTGGGTTTTCTGTGAATCTTTGTTACGGTTAACGCGATAATCCTTAAGTCTGGGGTCTCAGCCCCTGAAACTTCGTGTCACAATTTGCCATCTCCCTTGAGAGCACCCCATGGACACCTTGCAAAACATGCGCGCCTTCAGTTGCGTCGCCGAAGCCGGCAGCTTCACCGCCGCCGCCGTGCAACTCGACACCACCACCGCCAACGTCTCGCGCGCGGTTTCCAACCTCGAAGCCCACCTGCAAACCCGCCTGCTCAACCGCACCACGCGGCGCATCGCCCTCACCGAGGCCGGCAAGCGCTACCTGCTGCGCTGCGAGCAGATCCTCGCCTACGTCGAGGAAGCCGAGGCCGAAGCCAGCGACGCCCACGCCCGCCCCGCCGGACAGTTGAAAGTGCACACCATGACTGGCATCGGCCAGCACTTCGTCATCGACGCCATCGCCCGCTATCGCAAGACCCACCCGGACGTGACTTTCGACCTGACCATGGCCAACCGCGTGCCGGATCTGCTCGACGAAGGCTACGACGTGTCCATCGTGCTCGCCAGCGAACTGCCGGACTCGGGTTTCGTCTCACAACGCCTGGGCATCACCTACAGCATCGTCTGCGCCTCACCGGCCTACGTGAAAGCCAACGGCGCCGCGCAAAAACCCAGCGACCTGCTCAACCACGCCTGCCTGCGCCTGGTCAGCCCGGTGATCCCCCTGGAAAAATGGGCCTTCGACGGCCCGGACGGCCAGGAAATGGTCACCATCAACAGCTCGCCGTTCCTGGTGAACTCCGCCGACGCCATGAAAACCGCGATCACCAGCGGCATGGGCGTGGGCGTATTGCCGGTGTACGCCGCCATCGAAGGCCTGCGCAACGGCACTTTGGTGCGAGTGATGCCGAACTACCGTTCCCAAGAGCTCAACCTGTATGCGATCTACCCGTCGCGGCAGTATCTGGATGCAAAGATCAAGACGTGGGTCGAATACCTGCGCGGCTCGTTGCCGGAAATACTGGCGGCGCATCAGGCGGAACTGGCGGCGTATGAATTGAGCGGGAGTCTGGCCGGCGTGCGCGTCGCCAACTGAATGTAGCGTTCTGCCGACGTTGCTGAACGGGTGCGATTGGCGTTGGCAGTCCTTCTGACGTTCGATTCTCTTTATTGTCAACTGTCAACTCTGACAGTTGACGGGGCTGCCCGTCACTCCTAGCTTGAAAACGTCGCCAGACTTTGTCTGGTTCACGGAACGATCAACGCCAAGGAGTTCATCATGTTCACCAGGCATCAGTTTCCCATTATCAAAACCTCTCCCTGCATCGGGAGTTTGACCGCCCGCATATCGGGTGATCTGGGCTTCACCTCGGAAAGCTTAGGCTTCGCCCACGACCACTACACCACCGACAATAAACTGCACTTGTCTTTAAACACGGTGCAGCTCACTACCGATGCAAATGGAAACCAAATCGAGCGTGGCATTGAAATAGTGTTCCCACACGACGTCTCGAGCGGCACCTATAACTTCGAAGATAAAAAAGTCTGTGCGACTTTTTGGAAGATATGGCAAGTGGAGACCCATATCCGCTTTGAAACTTACAGTGCTGATACCGGTTCCATCACCTTGAGTTTTGATCATGATCTAGAGGTGTACAAGGGGAGCTTACAGTTCAAATCTGCTGGCGCTGAAGGTAAGGAACTGGAAGTCAATGATGGCAAATTCTACATTGAAGGGCGGGACAGTATTTCGCTCTGAATCTGCGTTGGCCAGGACTTCGACAACAACAATAAGGAACACCAGATTCATGATGGTCGTATTGATGTTCAAGACCTCGAGATTATCGAGGGGTGAAGGGTTGTAAAGTCCGACCAAGCCAGCCACTCCCTGCCCAAAACTGAAAAGCCCCTCACCCTAACCCTCTCCCTGTATGTACCGGACACATGGTGGACAGGTGTTCGGAGACATGGTGGACACTTTTTAATAGGCACATTGCTCATCATCAAGGAGATGACCTGTGTCCTGGCAAGAGGCATCCACCATGCAACTTCGTACAGAGTTTGTGCATTTGGCTCGGCAAGAAGGAGCGAATGTTCGGCAGCTTTGCCGTCGATTCAATATCAGCCCAAGTACTGCCTACAAATGGCTCAACAGGTTTGAAATATCAGGTGTAGAGGGGTTGCACGATCAGTCCCGTCGACCGAAAACATCACCGAAACGTTGTGCTGATGAGGTTGAGCAGCAGATTCTGACCATGAGTCAGCAATACGACGCCTGGGGTGCCCGCAAGCTCAAGCGCGTGCTGGAAGATGAAGGCGCTGTGATGCCCTCTGTCAGCACTGTGCATGCGGTTTTGCAGCGTCATTCGCGTGTTGATCCAAAGGCTACCGAGATCAAACCATTTATCCGCTTTGAGCACGAAGCGCCTAACGATCTATGGCAGATCGACTTCAAGGGACATTTCAGTCTGAGTCACGGACGCTGCCATCCATTCACAATACTGGACGACCACTCACGCTTTTCGCTGTGCATTGCCGCATGTGCCAATGAGCAGCGCCAAACTGTACAAGACCATCTAATCCGGACGTTTCGACGCTACGGTCTGCCGTTGCGCATGACGATGGACAACGGCTCGCCATGGGGCGATCAGACTGGCGTTTATACTGCGCTGGAAGTCTGGCTGATGAGCCAAGGCATTAAGGTCGGTCACTCCCGGCCTTATCATCCGCAGACTCAGGGAAAACTGGAGCGCTTCCACCGCAGCCTGAAAAATGAAGTCCTGCAAGGCCGGTTTTTCACCGATCTCGACGACGCACAACGGGCGTTTGATACCTGGCGCGACATCTACAACCAGAAACGCCCTCATCAGGCGCTGGGCATGGCGGTGCCGGCGGCTCGTTACAGTGGCAGCCCACGGGAATATCAGGAGCGACCGGCGGAACCGGAGTACAACGACGCAGATGTGGTCAGGAAGGTACAGGTGGGAGGCGAAATCTTCTGGAGGAATCGGGAATACAAGATCGGAAAGGCTTTTTATGGCAGGTGCATAGCGATCAGGGAGACGACGGAGGACGGCATCCACGATGTCTACTGGAGTAGACATCGTATCGCCCGAATCGACTTGAACTTGCAGATCGTGACGGCAGGTAAGAAGATCTAAAACCGTCCACCATGTCTCCGAACATGTGTCCACCATGTCTCCGGTACATACACTCCCGGAGGGAGAGGGGACCGACCGCAGCGAATGCGAAAAGTACGCCGACCTGAAATACCGAGTCGTACGCAAACTTCGAAGCCAACCAAAATCGGCTCCCTCTCCAGAGGGAGAGGGCTGGGGTGAGGGGCAGCCACACCACAAACCTAAAGCCAACCACCCGCTCCTAACCACTCATTACAATGAGCGAAGCTCGAGTGCTCTTGATCTTGCCTAACCGGCGACATCGGAAGGCTGAGTGGAGGGATCGATCCGGGCGTGGGAGCGCAGCGACCGTCTGGCGCAGCCAGACACAGCGCAAGGAGGTGCAGCGAAGCAAACCGTAGCCGCTGCGCCCGGATCGATCCCGGAGCGAAGGGACCCGAGCCTGCGAGGGCCGAACGCAGGAGCAAGCCTTTTCGGTTACCTTTTCGGCGTCTGGAAAAGGTGACTCGCCGTAAGGGCGAAACCGCCATCAGCATCACCCAAAAAACGGATATTCACCCAAAAACCCCGGAGCCTGGTCGGCCCAGAGGCCGCCAAGACAACCCAGCCCAGAAAATGTTAGCGTGCTTTCAATCAAGCCGCACGACGAGCCCCGAGCAATGAAAAAAACAGTCCTGGCCTTCAGCCGCATCACGCCGCCCATGATCGAACGCCTGCAACAGGAGTTCGACGTCATCGTCCCCAACCCAAAGAGCGGTGACATCAACGCCCAATTCAACGAAGCCCTGCCCCACGCCCACGGCCTCATCGGCGTTGGCCGCAAACTCGGCCAGGCACAACTCGAAAGCGCGACCAAACTCGAAGTGGTCTCCAGCGTCTCCGTCGGCTACGACAACTACGACCTCGACTACTTCAACCAGCGCGGGATCATGCTCACCAACACCCCCGACGTGCTCACCGAAAGCACCGCCGATCTCGCCTTCGCCCTGATCATGAGCAGCGCCCGCCGCGTCGCCGAACTGGACGCCTGGACCAAGGCCGGGCAATGGCAAGCCAGCGTCGGCGCGCCCCTGTTCGGTTGCGACGTCCATGGCAAAACCCTCGGCATTGTCGGCATGGGCAACATCGGCGCCGCCGTCGCTCGCCGCGGCCGTTTCGGCTTCAACATGCCGATCATCTACAGCGGCAACAGTCGCAAGACCGAACTGGAAAAGGAACTCGGCGCACAATTTCGCAGCCTTGAGCAACTGCTCGCCGAAGCCGATTTCGTCTGCCTGGTGGTGCCGCTCAGCGACAAGACCCGCCACCTCATCAGCCACCGCGAACTGGCGCTGATGAAACCGAGCGCCATCCTGGTCAACATCTCGCGCGGCCCGGTTGTCGATGAACCGGCACTGATCGAAGCCCTGCAAAACCAGCGCATCCGTGGCGCCGGGCTGGACGTCTACGAAAAGGAACCGCTGGCCGAGTCGCCGCTGTTCCAGCTGAGTAACGCCGTGACCCTGCCGCACATCGGCTCGGCCACCACCGAAACCCGTGAAGCCATGGCCAATCGCGCACTGGCCAACCTGCGCAGCGCCCTGCTCGGCGAACGTCCGCAGGATCTGGTCAACCCGCAAGTCTGGCGTGGCTGAAAAAACAACGGGCAAGTGCACATTGCACTTGCCCGTTAGTTATATATACACAACTTGCAATCGAACAACGACCAAACTTCCACAACCGCACTATAAGCTCTCCGTATCCGTCTATCTAAAGACATTTGCCATGGAGAGCCAATACCGTGAACACCCTGACCACCGAAAAACTGATCCGTTACAGCAAAGTAATCCTGATGGCCTACATCAGCTTCTTTGGACTATTGGTAATGATTCACAACTTCACCGACTACGAATCAAACTACACTTACGTTGCGCATATCCTGAGTATGGATACCACCACCGCCAGCGAGAGTATCAAGTATCGGGCGATTGAGTCACCGATGGTCCACCACCGGATCTACTGGTTCATCATTACCCTGGAAGTTACCTATACCGTGCTCTGCCTGATCGGCACCTATCAGCTGTATCGGCATATCAACTCCTCCGCCGAGATTTTCCATGAAGCGAAAAAGTTTTCAATCATGGGTATTCTGGCGGCTATTTTCATTTACTACGTTTGCCTGCAAACCGTCGGCGTCGAATGGTTCGACATGGACACTTCGCAATCCTGGAATGCCAAAGACTGGGCCCGACATATTGTCGACTTCATCTTTCCGGTAATGATTTACATCAGCTTGAAAGTTGAGCACTGAAGTTCGGTGCTCAATCACTCAAGCCAATTTTCCGGGCACGGGGGCTATCGCTATTTTCGGTTTACGAAACACCAGCACGTTGCCCAGCATCACCAACACCAGACCGATCAACGCCGGTGCTGTCCATTGATAACCTTCGGCAAACGCCGAGACGTTCAACGCCACCACCGGAAACAGCACCGTGCAGTACGCCGCCCGCTCGGGGCCCATGCGCCCGACCAGTGTCAGGTAGGCGGTGAAGCCAATCACCGAACCCGGAATCACCAGATACAACAGCGCGCCGACGTACCGCGAGCTCCAATCCATGTCGAACGGGATGCCTTTGACCAGGCACCAGAGCGTCAGCATCGCCGCGCCATACGCCATGCCCCAGGCATTGGTGGTCAGCGGTCTGAGGCCGGCCTTCTGTTGCAGACTCGAGAGCATGTTGCCCGCCGAAAAACACAGGGTCCCACACAGCGCCAGACCTAGCCCTAGCAGGGTTTGCGGGCTGGCTTGATGCCCGGCCAGTTCCGGCCAGAACAGCAGGCCCAGGCCGAACAAACCGAGCCCGCCGCCCATCAGCACGTTGCGTGCGATGCGCTGGCCGAAGAACACCCGCGCGTTGAGCGCATTCCACAGTGTCGCCGTGGAAAACACCACCGCGACCAGTCCGCTGGGAATCCATTGGCTGGCGGTGAGAAAACACATGAAATTCACGCAAAACAGACACAACCCTTGCGCCACACAAATCAGATGCCCGCGACGATTCATCGGCTGCAGACGGCGGCTGAGCAGCAATAGCGCAAACAACACCAGCGCGGCGAGGCCGAAGCGGTAGACGATCGACACCGGTATCGCCACCACGCCCAACTGCCATTTCAGGGCAATCCAGGTGGTGCCCCAGATCACTACGGTCAACAAATACAACGACAAGTTCATGATGCACTCTCCTCGACAGAGCATCAGTGTCGGTCTGGCGCCGCTGTGCACGCTTGCAGATTCTTGCGCTTTTCTCGGTTGACTGGCTGGCAGCCCGGCGCCTACGGAGTAGCATGCAAGGCGTCGGAGAAAATCGCCCATGGCCGCCATCGATACCCTGCAAGTCTTTCAAGAGCTCAACAGCTCGCCAAACGCCCGCCTGGTGCACAGCGCCGAGCTCGGCGACGGCTTGTCCGCCGCGGTGTGGACCAATCACCACGACGCCCGCGAATATTCAGCGCCGGGCCACCACACTGTGTCCTGCTACATCGCCGGCGGCACCGGGACGTTTCGGCGCGGCCAACCGCAGCAAAAGGGTGCACCGGACAAGCTGTGCATCCTGCCGGCCGAGCATGAGTCGGGCTGGGTGGTCAACGGCGACATCCGCCTGGCGCACCTGTATTTCAGCGCCGAACAATTCGCCCTCGGCTGCGTGACCTTGCTCGACCGCGAGCCACGCGAGATGCAGTTGCGCGAGCACACCTTCCTCGAAGACCCGCAACAGGCACAGCGTTTTCGCCAATTGCTGGCGCTGAACTGGGACGAACCCGCCGAGCGCTTGCTGACCAGCAGCATCGCCCATGAATTGATCAGCCACACCTTGCTCAGCCAGGTCGGTGCGCGTCAGGGCTTGCGTTTGAAGGGTGGACTGGCGGCGCATCAACGCCGGCAACTGGTGGCGTACATCGACAGCCAAATGGCCGAGCCGATCAGCCTCGGACAACTGGCCGGATTGTGTGCGCTGTCGGAATACCATTTCGCGCGGATGTTCCGTGCGAGTTTCGGGTTGCCACCGCATCAATATGTGCTGGCGCGGCGCCTGGATCGGGCGCGGCAGATGTTGCGCGGGACCATGCTGCCGCTGGGTGAGATTGCGCTGGCGTGCGGGTTTGCCAGTGCGAGTCATTTTACTAATCGGTTCAAGCAGGTGTTGGGCGGGACGCCAGGGGAGTATCGGCAGGCGTTTTTGCGTTGAACCCGTTCCCCTCACCCCAGCCCTCTCCCGGAGGGAGAGGGGGCCGACCGAGGTGTCTCAGGTTCTCCGCCGACCTGACAGAACCAGTCGATTATGGATTCAGCACATAAATCTCAGGCCGAAGTTCCTTTCGAATAACACACGGTCAGTCCCCTCTCCCTCCGGGAGAGGGCTAGGGTGAGGGGCTTTTGATCTTGCCTTAAAACTCCAAAGTGCTCGACAACGAAACCTGCCGCGCATCCCCCATCGACACAAAGAACCGGCTCGCCGACGACGTGTAATACGTGCGGTCAAACAGGTTCTTCACGTTCAATTGAAACTTGACCTTCTGCCCTTCCACCCTCGTGTCGTAAGTCGCAAACGCATCGGCCACGGTGTAGCTCGGCAGATCGAAATCATTCACCGCATTCCCCGCGCGCTCACCGACGTAACGCGCTCCCGCCCCCACGCGTAACTGATCGCCGCCGAACACGCTGCCAAAATCATAAACCGCCGACAGCGAGCCGGAATTTTTCGCCACGTTTTGCAGGCGCTTGCCCTTGTAGTCCGGATCTTCGGTGACTTCGGCATCGGTGTAGGCGTAGCTGCCGATCATGCTCCAGCGCTCACTGAGCTGCCCGCTCAAATCCACCTCGAGGCCGCGCGAACGTACCTCACCGGCAGCACTGTAAAGCGTCGTCGGGCCTTCGGCGTTGGCCACCAGTACGTTGCGTTTCTTGATGTCGAACAACGCGACGTTGCCGGTGATACGCCCCGGTAGATCCAGCCGCGCCCCCAGTTCCCACGACTTGGCTTCTTCCGGCGCGATGCTGCCGTCGAGCACGGTGCTGCTGCCGCTCAGCGGGGCGATGGTCGAGTTGGGTTTGAACGACTCGGTGTAGCTGCCGTAGAACGACAAGGCGTCGGTGTAGCGATACACCAGGCCGGCACGCGGCACCCATTTCTGGCCGTTGCTGTCGGTGTTGGCCTTGAACGGCACACCTTTGCCGGCGTACTGGTCGTATTCCTGAAAACGCCCGCCGGCCACCAGAATCCACTGATCGGTGAGGTGAATCGAGTCCTGCAGGAACAGCGAATCGCTGCGCAGTTCATCGGTCTGTGCGCTGTCCGGTGCGCTGACTGTGGTGCCCATCACTTCGCGGCCATACACCGGGTTGACGTAGCTGAAGGTGGTCAGGCTCTTCTGCCGGATCAGGTCTTCACGGTAGATCTTGCGGTACTCGTCGTCCACGCCGAACACCAGATCATGCTGCATGCCCAGCACATTGACCTTGCCTTCAAGGCTGGCGGTGGTGAAGCGGTCAGTGCTGATCGCGTTCTGCGTGCCGTCCATGCTGCGCGTCAGCGTGCCTTTTTTCGTGTCGATCGCGGTCACCCGGACCTGGCTGGCGTCGTAGGTTTCGCGATTCCAGCTGTAGCCGAAATGGGCTTTCCAGTCGTCGTTGAGTTGGTGATCGGCTTCGAAATGATAAAGATCCGAGCGCCCTTCCATGTCATTGAACGGCTCGTCGAGGCGCTGCTTGCGCGAGATGTCCAGCGGATGATTGGTGCGCGGGTCGATCAGCGTACCGCGGTCGAACGGCGTGAGAAATTCGCGATGCTCGTAGGCGAACAGCAATTGGGTGTTTTCACCGAACCAGGCCAGCGACGGCGCGATCAGGGTTTCGCGGTGAGTGCCGAAATTGCGCCAGTAATCCTCGTCCTCGTGATCCACCACCATGCGATAGGCCAGCCCGGACTCACCCAGTGCGCCGGTACTGTCGAAGCTGCCGCCGCTGCCATTCTTGCCCTCGCCATAGGTCGAGCCGCGCACCGTCAGCGCGTTGTAGGGCGTCAGTTCCGGTTTCTTGCTGACCAGGTTGACGACGCCGCCCGGGTCTTGAATGCCATAGAGCAACGAGGCCGGGCCCTTGAGCACTTCGACGCGATCGACCGTGGCGTTCATCCCTCGGCCCTGCACGATCGGCATGCCGTCGCGCATGATCGAGCCGTTGCGGTTGTCGCCAAAGCCGCGGGTCATCACCGAGTCCTGAGTGCTGCCCAAAGTGTTGCCCTGGGTGATGCCGCTGACATTGGCCAGCGCATCGTCGAGATTGCGCGGCGCCTGATCGCGGATCACCTGGGCCGGGATGACGTTGACGGTCTGCGGCACCTCCTGCAACGACGCCGAGGAACGCATCACCGAACTGGTCTCTGGCGGTTGATAGCTGGTTGAGTCGTCGCGCGTCGAAGTGATGGTGGTGGCGCCGAGGCTCAGTGCGCCTTCGGTGGGTTTGGGCTCAAGCGCCAGCGTGTGACTGTCGGTGCGGCGGAAGTTCAGGCCGGAGCCGCTGAGCAAGCGCTGCAGTGCCTGTTCGGCGCTCATCTGGCCGTTGACCGCCGGCGCCGTCAGCCCGTATGGCGCTTCGTCGGTGTAGACCACGCTTTGCCCGGTGACGCGGCTGAAGTCGCTCAAGGCTTGCGGCAGCGGTTTGGCGGCCAGCGAAAAACTGAACTGCTTTTGCGCCTGGCTGCTGAGCGTTTCAGCGGCCAATGCGATGCTGACCGGCAACATCGCCAGTGCCGAAAAACTCAACGCCGACCTGCCCAACCACTGTTTGACCGAACCCGATTTTGCCCTGGACTTCATGACTCAATGACCTGTGTAGAACCGCAACGGATGCGAATGACTCGCAGTTTCAGTCACTACACGGATGGGGGCTGGGTTTACCTCACTCATAATCTGAAATTATTTTTGCGCTGACTGATCCGGCGCCATCGCGAGCAGGCTCACTCCTACATCTGGAATGCGTTTCCCCTGTAGGAGTGAGCCTGCTCGCGATGGCGTCAGGCGGCTCAACGCAAAATAATCAAATGCCCCAACACCCGATGCTGCTCAAACCCCAACACCCCCTGCAGCGAATTGAGCACCGCTTGCGGATCCTTGCTGGGGAAGCTGCCGCTGACCTTGCGCGCCGCCAGCTCATCATTGAGCAATACGATCCTGCCCGGGTAATAGCGGCGCAAATCCTCGACCACCTCGGCCAGCGTCGATTTGTAGTAAGTCAGCCAACCCTGACGCCAGGCCAGTTGCGCTTCGCTGTCGACCGCATGAAGTTTTTCCGCTGCACCTTCGCCGTAAGCCACCTGCTGGCCCGCGGTGAGAATCTGCTGTTCGCCATCGCGGCTCGCCGTTACGCCCACCCGCCCCGACAGCACCGTGACCTGCGCGCCCTGGGGCTGCAAGCGCACTTCGAATTGCGTGCCGAGCACCCGCGCCTCACCGTTTTCGGCCGCGACGACAAACGGCGCGCCGGTGTGGCTGACGCTGAAGAATCCGGCACCACGACGCAGCTGTACATGGCGCTCGCCGTGGCTGAAGTCGACGGCAATTGCGCTGTCGGCATCCAGTGTCACTTGCGATTGATCGGCCAGCGTCACCGTGCGGATCTCACCGGGTGCCGAGACAAAATCGGCGCCCAGATCATCGAGCCAGCGCTGCGCTTGCCATCCCGTGCCGAGGCTGACCATCAGCAGCAGACACGCCGCCATGGCAAACACCCCGGACCAGCGCAAAACCGGCGAACGTCGCGGACGGTCCATTGCTTCGAGATACCCCTGCAACGCCAACGCCTCTTCATCGGCCAGGGTTTGTGCCGGGCCTTCGCTCAGCTCCCACAGCACCTGCGCCTGGGCATACGCCTGGGCGTGGGCCGGGTCGGCGCGCAGCCATTGGCTGAAGGTCAGTTGATCGCCGGTGCTGGGCCGGTCATGCAGCAGGCTCAGCCAGGCCAGAGCGGCCTGCTCCTGGGCGGGCGTCGGAACGATGTTATCGGCGGGGTTCACGGTGCTTTCCCTGGCAGACGTGGCGCGGGGTCGCGCAGGCTGGCTTTGCAGGCCTCGAGGGCGCGCATCATATGTTTTTCCACGGCACTTTGGGACAGGCCCATGGCTCTGGCGATGTCTGCGTATTTGCGCCCGTGGATGCGGTTGAGCAGGAAAATCTGCCGGGTGCGCTCGGGCAAGGCGCGCAACGCCGCTTCGACATGGCGCAGGTCATTGCCGGCTTCGAGCGCAGCTTGCGGCTCGCTGCCGTGGCTGTGCGGCTCGTCCGGCTGCCAGCCTTCGTTGACGCGCGCGCGCGTGCCTTCGCTGCGCAGATGGTCGATGGCAATGTTGCCGGCGCAGCGCAACAGGTAGGTGCTGAGCTCTTCGACCTGCACCAGCGGCCGTCGCCAGAAACGCAAAAACAGATCCTGCACCAGATCCGCCGCCGTCGCGCGGCAACCGACACGACGGCTCACCAGCGCTTCCATTTGCGAGCGCTGCGACAGAAACACCTGAAGAAAATGCGCACGCGCGCCATGCGGCTCGTCGTCGCGCGACTCCGGTGGCAGGCCGATCAGCATGTCAGCCCTGCGCCCGTGTTTGCAGCCTGGTCAGGACCTGATGAAAGCCTGCTTTCATACCAGCCCCAAGCCTCGCACTACCCCGGAAACGGTCGCCAGAATCACGCTCGGCACCAGCAAGCCGACCCACGCCGACCATGCCGTACGACAGGCCATGCACCACAGCACGGCAACCAGATAAACCAGAAACGAAACGGCCATGTCCGTCACCAGCGCTTCGGCACGCCCCTGCGGCAACCATAGGGTCAGCGTCACGCTGGCCAGCGCGGCAACGAGATAGCCACCGAACACCGCCGCCAATATCCGTGAGGTGACGGCCAGGCGATAGGACATGGGCAGTGTGAGGAGTTTGTCTTTCATGTTTCGACCCTGAAACGAAAAACGTCCGGCAGACGAGCCGGATCAGGCCAGCGATATTAATGATAAATATTCTCATACGCAAAGGATTCTGATTGCCGGATGACGCAATCGACCCTACAATGCGAACCGTTCTTGTTCTCTAACGCACGTTCTCGACGCCTGTTTTGCGTCCGGAGTCATTCCGTTGTCGTCCGCCCACTCCGTCGAATCGCTTTATCAGGCTCATCACAGCTGGCTTACCGGCTGGTTGCGACGCAAGCTCGGCTGCCCGGACAGCGCGGCGGACCTGGCCCAGGACACCTTCATCAAAGTGCTGACTGCACGCGAGCCGCCGCTGATCATCGAGCCGCGCGCGTTCCTGACCACCCTCGCCAAACGCGTACTGTTCAACCATTACCGCCGCCAGGACTTGGAGCGCGCCTACCTCGAAACCCTGGCGCAGATGCCGGAGATCGTCGCGCCGTCGGAAGAACACAAAGCGATCATCCTGCAGACCCTGATGGAGCTGGACGAGTTGCTCGACGGCCTGCCGCGTGCCGTCAAACGCGCCTTTCTGCTGGCGCAGGTCGATGGCCTGACGTATCCACAAATCGCCGCAGAACTCGGCATCTCGGTGGCCACGGTCAAACGGCACCTGCACAAAGCGGCGCTGCGCTGCTATTTCGCGCTATGAACCGCGCACCGGATTTCTCCGCGCAAGTGGCCGAGCAGGCCGTGCACTGGCTGCTGGAAATGCAGCAAGGCGCCCTTACGCCGCGCCAGCAACAGGCCTGGCAGCAATGGCTGGACGCGCACAGCGAACATCGCCGCGCCTGGGAGCACATGCAGCGGGTCAATCAACGCTTGCGCGGGGTGGCGTCGCCGCTGGCCCATGCGGCGCTGAATGGGCCGAAGTCCGCCAGCCGTCGACAGGCGCTGAAACTGCTGCTGATTCTGGGCGCCGGTTCGGCCATGACCTGGGGCCTGCGCGAGCACACGCCGCTGCCGTCGTTGCTCGCCGATTACCGCACGCCGCTCGGGCAGCGGCGCAAGGTGTCGCTGGGTGGCGACGATCTGTTGCAGCTCAACACGGCGAGCGCCATAGACATCGATGGCGAGCAGCGCCTGATTCGCCTGCTCGAAGGCGAAATGCTCCTCAGCGCTGCCAACTCGTTCGCGATCCGCACCGCGCAAGGTGTTCTGAACACTCAAGGCGCGCGCCTCAATGTGCGGCAGTTTGCCGACCGCACGCAGATCGCCCTGTTTGCCGGGCGAGTCGAACTGACCGTCAACCAGCGCGCGCCCGTGCTGCTGCCGGTCGCGCGCCAGCTGAGCTTTACCGCCAGTTCCATCAGCGAAGCCAAACCGCTGGATGCCAACAGCGGCGCGTGGACTGACGGCATGCTGGTCGCCGCGCACATGCGTCTGGGCGACTTCCTCGATGAGCTGGGCCGCTACCGTCGCGGTCAGCTGCATTGCGACAATAATGTCGCCGACTTGCTGATCTCCGGGACGTATCCATTGGACGACAGCGAGCGGATCCTCGATCTGCTGCAAATCAGTCTGCCGGTCAAAGTCCGGCGTTTCACCCGCTACTGGGTGAGCGTCGAAGCGCGGGTTTAAAGCCCCTGAAAAATAAATGAGCCGTTTTTCAGATCTGGCGTGACAGAGAAGGAAAGCCCCCTTGATTCAACCTTCTCAGGATCATCCGCCATGCACCCTATCCGCCTCACGCCACTGGCTCGCACTTTGCGCAACGTCGTCCTTGGCGCCAGCCTGAGTTTCAGCGCCCTGGCCGCCGCGCTGGCCGCCGACGCCAAGGCTTATCACATTGCGCCGTCGTCGCTGGAAAACGCGCTCAATCAATTCGGCCGTGAAGCCGGGGTGCTGATTTCCTTTGGCTCGCAAGTCACCGGTGGCTTGCAAAGCCGTGGTCTGGAAGGCAATTACACCACGGAGCAAGGTCTCGATGCCTTGCTCGAAGGGACCGGCCTGCAAGCACGCGCCGAGGGCGACAATGCGTTCAGCCTGCAACCGCTGGCAGACGCGGCGCTGGAGCTGGACACCTCGAAAGTCGTCGGCGACTGGCTTGGCGATGCGGCGCAGATCAATGTGTTCGAACATCCCGGCGCCCGCGACGTGATCCGCCGCGAAGAATTCGAACGCCAGGGCGCCACGCAGGCGCGCGACGTGCTCAACCGCATCCCCGGCGTCAACGCCCCGGAAAACAACGGCACCGGCAGCCATGACATGGCGCTGAACTTCGGCATCCGTGGTTTGAATCCGCGTCTGGCCGCGCGCTCGACCGTGTTGATGGACGGCATCCCGGTGCCCTTCGCCCCTTACGGCCAGCCGCAGCTATCATTCGCGCCGATCAGCATGGGCAACATGGACGCGGTGGACGTGGTGCGTGGCGGTGGCGCGGTGCGTTACGGGCCGCAAAACGTCGGCGGTGTGGTCAACTTCGTGACCCGGGCGATTCCCGATGAGCCAACGGTGAAAGGCGGTTTCCAGACCGAAACCAGCCCTTCGTCGAGCCACGACGGCTTCAAGACCAGCGCCAACCTGCTGGCCGGTGGCAGCAACGCCAATGGCCTCGGCGGCGCGTTGCTCTACTCCGGCACTCGCGGCGGCGACTGGCGCGAACACAGCGATACTGAAATCGATGACCTGATTCTCAAAGGCAAATACCAGCTCGACGAGGCCAACAGCTTCAACGCCATGGCCCAGTATTACGAAGGCAAGGCCGACATGCCTGGTGGTTTGAACGTCGCCGACTACGACGCCGATCCGTACCAGTCGACACGGCCGAAAGACCAGTTCTGGGGCCGCCGCACGATGTTCAACTTCGGCTATCGCTATCAGGAAGATCGACGCGAATTCACCGCCAACACCTTCTTCACCAAGACCCTGCGCAGCGGTTATCTGGACCAGGGCACGTTCCTGTCGCTGTCGCCGCGCGAGTACTGGGTGCGCGGTCTGGAAACCCGTTTCGCCCAAGGCTTCGACCTCGGTCCGACCAGCCATGAAGTCGGCGTCGGCTACCGCTACATCAACGAAGCCGGCCACGAACTGCGCTATCGCACGCCGATCGCCAGCAACGAATACCCGACCACCAACAGCCGCAATGACCGCGATACCCGTGGCGGCACCGAGGCCAATGCGTTCTTCGTCGACGATCGGATCGATATCGGCAAGTGGACCATCACCCCCGGCGTGCGCTACGAAATGATCGAGTCGCAGCAGACCAACAACCTGACCAACGTCAAATACAAGGGCGACTACAACACCGCGCTGCCGGCGCTGAATGTGCTTTATCACCTCAACGACAGCTGGAACCTATACGCCAACACCGAAGGCTCGTTCGGCAGCGTGCAATACAGCCAGATGCCCAACCGCGTCACCAGCGGTGAAGTAAAACCGGAAAAGGCACGCACCTGGGAAGTCGGCACACGCTACGACAATGGCGCGTTGCGTGCGGAGATCGGCGCGTTCCTGATCAACTTCGACAACCAGTACGAAAGCAACCAGACCAACGATTCGGTGATCGCCCGCGGTGAAACCCGCCATCAAGGCATCGAGACCAGCATCAACTACGCGCTCGACGACCTGAATCCGGCGTTGGCCGGTTTCGATGTCTACGCCTCGTACGCCTATGTTGATGCGACCATCCGCGAAGACGGCCCGAACAAGGGCAACCGCGTGCCGTTCTCTTCGAAGCACAAAGGCACGCTGGGCGTCGGCTACACCGAAGGGCCATGGAAACTCAATCTGGACAGCACCTTCCAGAGCGACCAGTTCGCCGACAACGCCAATACCGCAAAGGAAAGCGCCGATGGCAGCACCGGCAAGATCCCCGGCTACATGCTGTTCAGCAGCCGCGCAGGGTATGACTTCGGGCCGCAGTTGTCCGATCTGAACGTGGCGGTGGGGGTGAAGAACATCTTCAACACGCAGTACTTCACGCGCTCGTTCGATGACAACAACAAGGGCAAATATGTGGGGAGCCGCGGACGGTTTATGTGCAGACTTCGGTGGCGTTCTGAGGCTGCATATTCAAAATCAAAAGCCCCTCACCCTAACCCTCTCCGGAGGGAGAGGGGACTGATTGTGGGATATTTCAGAAGTGTAGCGACCTGAGAGTACTAATCTGAATCCATGATCGACGCGGTGTGTCAGGCCGGCATACATCCCGCTGACAACGCGGTCGGCCCCCTCTCCCTCCGGGAGAGGGCTGGGGTGAGGGTTCTGGGCTACAGTGAGTTATCAAATCCACTTCACAAGGACCGTGAAGCATGCAGAATCGCCCTACCCTCGCCCAGTTCGCCCGCCAGCTACGCACCAAACAAACCGACTGCGAACACCTGCTCTGGCAAAAGCTTCGCGCCCGGCAAATCGCCAATCTGAAATTTCGTCGTCAGTATCCTTGCGCACCCTATGTTCTGGATTTTTACTGTGCCGAGCTGAAGTTGGCGATCGAGCTGGATGGTGGACAACACCATGAGTCGCCGGGAGTGATCCACGACCTACGCCGGACGCGTTATCTGAACCAAAAAGGCATTGAAGTCTTGCGCTTCAGTAATCTTGAGGTGATGCAGCAAATGGACGATGTGCTGGAGCAGATCATCAGAATCGCGGCGAATCGAAAAGCGCCCTCACCCTAGCCCTCTCCCGGAGGGAGAGGGAACCGATTGGGGGATACTCCAGAAATTCGTCGACCTGACAGTACTGAACGCAATCCATGATCGACGCGGTATGTCAGGTCGATATACATCCCGCTGACAACGCGGTCGGCCCCCTCTCCCTCCGGGAGAGGGCTGGGGTGAGGGCTGCGTTCTCACGCCGTACACCAAATCAGCCACAAACAAAAACGGGCCTGCATTCGCAGGCCCGTTCTCATTGGGGTGGCTTATGAAATCAGCGCATCAACTGTTGATCGCTGCCTGTTCGTTCTCGTCAAATTCTTCTGCCAGCAATTTGTCATTCGCTTTGCCGGTGAATGGCACTACAGCGGCGCGTGGTTTACCTCGCAGTTTGCCGAACAGGTGATCCAGTTTGTGCTCGAGTTTTTCGGCAGCACCGTCGATCGCCTGTTCCAGCGAATCGGCTTTATGGGTCACGGAAATCGGTTGGTGGCCTTTTGGCCGCGCTTCCAGTTGGCAGCGCAAGTCATGGGGACCTGGTTTCTCGCCGTTCTCGTCGCTCAGGTGGACTTCGACACGGGTCAGGTCTTCTTCATAACGGTCGAGCGTGCTCTCAATAGTTGTACGTACCCACTCCTCCAGTCGCTTACTGCTTTGAATATGGTTATCGCTGTTGACTTGGATTTGCATAGTTCATCCCTTATTTCAGCTAGCTCGCAAGGGGCCTGGAACAGGATTTCGTGACCCCTTGATTACAACAATCGGCCCGAGCGGCGAACATTTCAACCCCTGAAAAAAGATAAATATTGATTCGCAAAAAAAGCCGGACAACCGAGCGAAGCGCTGGTAAGGTCGGGAGTTGGGTCGCCCTGCGCCCCGGCAAAGTTTGCTCACAATTGCCCATCATTCAGCGGGTGCAAGCTGCGGAAAATCCCCGCCTCCTCAACAAGCCAGTCATGCACTGCACGTACGCCCGGATGGCTCAGCGCCCCCGGCGCATAGAGCAGCACGTAACGTTTGTGATTAGGCACCGACAGGCCGAACGGCACGATCAGCGCGCCGCGTTCCAGCTCGTCGTTGAGTAAAGTACGTCGGGCAATCGCTACGCCCATGCCGGCAATTGCCGCTTCGATGGTCAGGTGATTGCGATTGAAGGTATGACCCCGGCGCACATCCGCGCCCTCGAAGCCGATCGCGTTCAGATAAAACTCCCACTCGGCGTACTCGTAGCTGCCGCGCCACGCGGTGATGTCGTGCAGCAGCGGGAAATGCAGCAGATCCGCCGGCCCATGCAATGGCGGCCGGCCGCGCAACAGGCTCGGCGCGCATACGGGAAATATCTGCTCGTCGAGCAAGGCTGTGGATAACAATCCTGGGTAGCTGCCGTCGTTCAGATCGATCGCCAGATCAAACTCACCTTCGTGCAACGGCACGCTGCTGTCCTCGGCCACCAGGCGCAGCTGAATGTCCGGATAGCGCTGTTGCAGGCGAGGCAGACGCGGCGTCAGCCATTTACTGAGAAACGATGGAATCGAGCGCACACGCAGCGTGCCGCTGATCATCCCGGCATCCAGCCGTCGCAATTCCGCGTCGATGCTGCCATAAGCCTCGTTGACGGTAATCGCCAGGCGCTGCCCCTCCGCACTCAGTTCCACGCCGCGCGCGCCGGTGAAACAGACGAAATCCCAGGCGCTCTTCAAGTTGCCGAATCTGCTGGCTGACCGCACCGGGGGTGATGTGCAGTTCTTCGGCGCACCGGGTGAACGACAGGTGCCGAGCGGCACAGGAAAACACCTGCAGCCAGACGTAAGTCTGGGCATGCAATTGACGACTCATCGTTTAGTCCTGCTAAAGGCTATCTTAGGAAGTTTCGTTGGTCACCTAGGACCGAGGCGGGCAGTATCGCCGACATTGCGCTTGTCCGACAAAAAATGGCAGCGATTCCTCCTCCATTGCTTGTAAGGGTTTAGCATGGCTATCAGTGTTTTCGATCTTTTCAAAGTGGGCATCGGCCCGTCCAGTTCCCACACCGTGGGTCCGATGCGTGCGGCGGCGACATTTGCCCAAGCCCTGATCGATCAACATTTGCTCGACGACGTACGGCGTGTCGAAATCCGTTTATACGGTTCGCTCTCGGCCACTGGCGTCGGTCACGCCACCGATCGCGCCACGGTCATGGGCCTGATGGGCGAATGGCCGGACAGCATCGATCCGTCGACCATCGACGCCCGCATTCAACAACTGCGCGAAACTGGCCAACTGCGCCTCGGCGGCCAGCAAACCATTGCTTTCGACTGGCAGGGCGATCTGCTTTTGCTGGATGAGAGCCTGCCTTATCACCCCAACGCGATGTCGCTCACAGCCTTTGGCGCGACCGGCGAGTTGTTCGAGCAAACCTACTATTCGGTCGGCGGCGGTTTCATCATCGAAGCCGCTGAAGCCGAGTCCGGTGTGGCGCCAAGCGGCGACGTTGAATTGCCGTACGATTTTTCCAGTGCTGCGCAATTGCTGTCGCTGTGCAAGCAGCACAACCTGCGCGTGTCCGAGTTGATGATGGCCAACGAGCGCGCCTGGCGCAGCGATGCCGAGATCCGTCAGGGCCTGCTGCACATCTGGGCGGTGATGCGTGAGTGCGTGGAAAAAGGCTTGAGCCACGAAGGCATCCTGCCGGGCGGTCTCAATGTGCCGCGCCGCGCGGCGAAACTGCATCGCAGCCTGCTGGAGATCGGCAAGCCGAATGTGATCAGTTCAACGCTGTCGGCCATGGAGTGGGTCAACCTGTTCGCCCTCGCTGTCAACGAAGAGAACGCCGCCGGCGGGCGCATGGTCACTGCGCCGACCAATGGCGCGGCCGGGATCATTCCGGCGGTGCTGCATTACTACATGAAATTCAACCCGGACGCGTCTGACGATGATGTCGTCGCGTTCTTTCTCGGCGCCGCCGCCGTCGGCATTCTGTGCAAGAAAAACGCCTCGATCTCCGGCGCCGAAGTCGGCTGTCAAGGTGAAGTGGGTTCAGCCTGCGCGATGGCTGCAGCGGGCCTGGCGGAAATCCTCGGCGCAACGCCAGAGCAACTGGAAAACGCCGCGGAAATCGGCCTCGAACACAACCTCGGCCTGACCTGCGACCCGGTTGGCGGACTGGTGCAGGTGCCGTGCATCGAGCGCAATGCGATTGCCGCGGTCAAGGCGATCAACGCCACGCAAATGGCCTTGCGCGGCGATGGCAATCATTTCATTTCCCTCGACCGGGTGATCCGCACCATGCGCGATACCGGCGCCGACATGCACGACAAATACAAGGAAACCTCGCGCGGCGGCCTCGCCGTGAACTGGGTGGAATGTTGATGAAACGACCTGCACCGTCAGCGACCACCAACGCCTTTCTGCCCTGAAAACGCGCGATAAACACAGGCGAGCCCGAGCGCTCGCCTGTGTTGTGTCCGTGTTTATTGTTCGACAATTATTCCGGCATGGCCCTTGCTATACCCCCTGTGAGGCAAACGGACTTTGCGAACCTCAGCGAACGATATGCCAATGGTCCGGTATGGCGAACCAACCCGATCATGGCCGGTCAACAACTGCACGTTCAATCAGGCGGTGACGCATCATGGACAACCCATTTCAGATCATTACCGATGCTTTCGCGCCGGACTATCAGATCAACCTGAGCATTCAAGGGCTGGACGGCAGCATCATGCTGACCCTGTCCAACGGCGGCCGGATTGTCGCCAAACGCATGATCAGCGCCGAACAGCGCAATGATCCTGCGCGTTTGAAACGTCTGGTGCAAAGCATCCAGTTCGGTATCGCCATCGAGCAGGGCCACAGCGCCATGTCGATTCTCGAAGCCATGACCAACGGCGCAGGGCTCACCCCGCCGCCGCCAGTCAAGAGCCCGCCGAGCCAGACGGCGGGGCTTTAAAGCTCACCCTTTTCGACTTCCGGATGTTCGCTTGAGCCCGTGCCGATCTTGCGCTGCGGGTTCTCGATCTTCACTGACGGAAATTGCGACGAGGCGTAACGCACCACGAGGATCGCAAACGCCAGCAACAGAATGCCGCCGCACAGGTAAATGATGCCCATGTCCGGCGGATTGTGGTGCGAGACGTTGGAGATCAGCAGACGCGTCAGTGCGGTGATCGCCACATAGATCAGGAAGCGCACCGGCATGTGGTTGGTCTTGAAATAAATCCCGACCATCGCTCCCAGTTCCAGATAGATGAACAGCAGCAGAATGTCATCGATCTTGATGTGCCCGACTTCGAGCATGCCAAGAAACTCCATCACCGCTGCCCACGCCGTCACCGCACCGATGGCGAACAGCGCCAGGTAGTGGAAGGTTTCGACGAACAGGTTGCCCAGGGACTCGGCCAGTTGATGCACGTTCTGCCGCAGTTTCTCGGCCCAGTTGATTTTCACGATGATGTTCCTTAGCCCGATTCGAGCGGATGATGCGTGTTGGACGTTACGGTTTGCGGCATGCGCACGTTTTCATGCAGAAACGAGGCCACGCCATCATGGCGAACCGCCGCCAACCCCGCCCCGTGGCGTTTCGTCGCACGGTCGCTGCCTGTGTGGGAGCGAGGCTGCTCGCATATGCAGCCGATACCTGACTCACTGACAAAGCGAAAATCCGGTCTACATTGAAAAGCCACTACCCATGGCGCAGGGATTCGCTTATCCTTTTAGCTGTATATGGATACAGTGGTCGACAAGACAACTTAACGTGAAGGCATGTGAGGTGGTGAATGGCCGTCGAAGTGGTATACCGCAGCAGCCGAGATCTGGAGCGCTTGTTCATGGATAAAGCCGAAGCTGACCGTCATGACAAAATGCTCGAACTGGCCGAATATCTGGCCGATGTTCTGCAAAAAGCCGTTCCGTCTCTGAGTGAACAGCAAGTGGAAGAAGCCGGGATCTACATGGCGAAGAATCGCGATGTGTTCGCCCGGGCATTCAAGAGCCAGCCAGACGCGCTGGCTGAACTGATCAACGCACCGGCCGAAACGGTCGAGGCCAGCGAGCCTGCCGAGGACGTACAAGCGTCTGAAGCGCCGGTAAAACCGGCCAAAGCAGCGAAGGCTGCGAAGTGATAAACGCCTGAATTGAACAGGCCCCGAGTCGCAGGACTCGGGGCCTTTTAATGCCTGTGAAACTCAGCGATACAAAACTTTCTCTGCCAGTTCATCGGCCACTCGCGCCGGCGAGCGTTTTTCCGCCTGAGCGTGGGCAAAAACCTCGGTCAAGCGTGAGCTGATTTTCGACAGATGTGCGGTGATGGTCGGCAATTCTTCGCCGCGATGCTTCAGCGAAACGTAGATCAGGCCGCCGGCGTTGATCACGTAATCCGGCGCATAAAGAATGCCGCGCCGTTCCAGTTGATCGGCCATGTCCAGGTGCGTCAGCTGATTGTTCGCCGAGCCGGCCACCGCCGCGCAGCGCAACTGGCTGACCGTGTGGCTGTTCAATACGCCGCCCAGACCGCACGGCGCGAGGATGTCGCACGGTGTGCTGAGCAAGGCGTCGTTGGCAATCGGATGGGCGTTGAGTTGTTCCATCGCCAGTTGCACCTTGCCGTGGTCGATATCGCTGACCAGCAGTTCGGCACCCACCGCGTGCAGTTGCTCGGCCAAGGCAAAACCGACATTGCCCAGCCCCTGAATGGCAATGCGCAAGCCTTCGAGGTTGTCGCTGCCCAGGCGCGCCATGGCCGTGGCTCGAATGCCAGCGAATACGCCCATCGCCGCGTGCGGCGCCGGGTCGCCGGCAGACGTGGTGCTGGTGACATGGCGGGTCTGCTGGGCGATGCAATCCATATCCGCCACCGAAGTGCCGCTGTCGATGGCAGTGATGTAGCGGCCGTCGAGCTGATCGATGCAACGGCCAAACGCTTCGAACAGCGCGGCGCGATTTTCGACATGGGCCGGCCGCACGATCACCGCCACCCCACCGCCCTGCCCAAGCCCGGCCAGCGCGGCTTTGTAACTCATGCCTTGAGCGAGACGAATGGCATCCTCGATGGCTGATTCGTCATCGGGATAGGCAAGGTAACGACACCCGCCCAGGGCAGGCCCGAGGCGACTGTTATGAATGGCAATGACCGCCTTCAACCCGGAAACCGGGTCGACGCTAAGGTGCAGCGATTCCAGGCGAGTGCTTTGCATGAGAGCGAACATCGACAGGCTCCCGAATCACTTCTTGTAGAACGCCAGTATAGGCTTGCCCATGAAAATTGCTGGAGCGCACCGGAATAAGCGCCCGCGCCGACAAGCGCTTTGCGGCATAACCCGGTATCTGCCATACAGGCCACTGGACGAATGCCGCAGACGAGGCTAAAAACGAGGCAATGCCTGGAGATTTCGATGAACCCGCGTCAGCGCTTTTTTGACTGCCTGCACCGCTCACCGCCCGCACTGTTGGAAGCGGCGTTGTGGATCGCGGCCGAGCACGAAAAAGCCGTGGATCCCGGAGCGTTGTTGCAGGAATTCAACGATCTGCAGCAACGGGTCAGCTATGGCTTGCCGATGTTGCCGGTCAGCGAACTGGCGCAACCGCTGTTGCGGCGGATGAATGATCTGGGCTTTGCCAAGGACGATTTTCTGCCGCTGCGCCCGCAGGCGGCGTTGCTGCCTGAAGTCTTGCACAACCGTCGCGGGCAACCGTTGGCGCTGGCGCTGATTGCGCTGGAGTTGGCGCGGGGTCTGGAGATTCCTTTGGTGGGGGTCAACTTCCCCGGACACTTCCTGCTGCGCGTGCCGGGCGCCGATCATTTGCTTGATCCGTGCGGGGGCGACGTCTGTATCCCAACGATTGCCGTGAGTTGCTGCAGCGCCAATACGGGCCGAACATGAAGCTCAGTGCCGAGCATTTGCTGACCGCCAGCCCGCAGCAAATGTTGCAGCGCCTGTCGCGCAATCTGCGTCAGTTGCACTTGAGCCACGATGACTTTATTGCTGCGCTGGTTGACGCCGAACGGGTGCTGGAGCTGGGCAATGCTTCGGCCGCCGATTATCTGGCTCGCGCCAGTTTGTATCAGCGGCTCGATTGTCCGAATGCCGAGCGCTTTGATCTGGAGCATGCTCTGTTGCTTAGCGATGATCCGATCCAGCGCCTGCGCCTGACTGAACGTCTCGGGCATTTGCCGCCCAACTCTGTGGTTCACTGAACCGTCGTTTTTGTAGGAGTGAGCCTGCTCGCGATGGCTTGCTTTCAGGCGCTGAGTTTTGGGTACATATCCGTTGCTGCGGGTGCTGCGGCTGGCGGTTTCGCCCTTACGGCGAGTCCCTTTTTCAAACGCCAAAAAGGAACCAAAGGCTTTGCTCCTGCGTTCGGCCCTCGCAGGCTCGGGTTCCTTCGCTCCGGGATCGATCCGGGCGCAGCGGCTACGGTTTGCTCCGCTGCACCTACTTCCGCTGTGTACGACTTCGTCGTACGGTCGCTGCGCTCCCACGCCCGGATCGTTCCCTCCACTCAGCCTTCCGATGTCGCTGGTTAGGCAAGATCAAGATCAAGAGCACTCGAGCTAACGCTCATTGTTGAGTGGTTAGAAGCGGGTGGTTGGCTTTGGATTTGTGGTGTGGCTGCCCCTCACCCCAGCCCTCTCCCGAGGGAGAGGGAGCCGATTTGGGTTGGCTTCGAAGTTTCGTACGACCCGGTATTTCGAGTCGGCGTAGCTCTCGCATCCACCGCGATCAGTCCCCTCTCCCTCCGGGAGAGGGCTAGGTGAGGGGCTTTGATTCAAAGCAAGATCAAAAGCACGCGAGCTGCCACTCGGCCTTTCGTCAGGCGCGATTTTATGTGAGAGCTAGCGATGCAGGCGACTCCATCTATCCGTCAAACCGCATTATCGCTCTTCACCAGCAGGCTGGATCCTGCAGGACTTTGCTTGGTTTCGAAAGGCGCGCGAACCTGGATGATCAATAGCGCTGCAATGACCGCTGGAATCGCGCAGAAAAAGAAAATCTGCTGCACCGGTATGTGCATCGCCAGCAGCAGGCTGCCGAACAACGGCCCGAGGATCGAACCAAAACGCCCCACGCCCAAGGCCCAGCCGGTGCCGGTGGCGCGCACGTGCGCGGGGTAGAAGTTGCTGGCAAAGGCATTCAGCGTCAGTTGCCCGCCGATGATGCAGAACCCGGCCGCGAACACGCAGGCCACCAGATAGCGCGGGTTATCGTGATTGAGTCCGAGCAGAATCGTGCACAGCGCTGCGCCGGCGAGCACGCCGGACAACAGACGCACCTTGTGCTTCAAGCGGTCAGCGAACCAGGCCATGCAGATCGCGCCAAGCGTGCCGGCGAACAGGAACATCGAGGTCACCAGATTGGCTTCGTTGAGTTTCAGGCCGCTTTCCAGCAGCAGCGAAGGCAGCCAGCTGATCATGAAATACAACAGAATCAGGCTGACGAAAAACGTTGCCCAGATCAGCACGGTCGGCCGCGCGTAGCCATTGCGAAACAATTCGACGACGGTCAGTTTGCTGCCCTGTTCGCGCTCGTTCTGCTCGACGCTGGCCACGGGCGGTTGCCAGTCCGGCAGCATCCGCGCGCTGACTTTTCGCAAACGCGCATAAGGGGGCGCGTCACGCAGCAGTCGCGGCAGTGACTCCGGCAGCATCCACCACAGGAACGGAAACAGCAGCAACGGCGTAACGCCGCCGGCGAGGAACACCGCTTGCCAGCCGAACCGGTCGATGAACCCGGCGGCGACAAATCCACCGGCCGCCCCGCCGAAGGAAAAACCACAGGCCGCCAGCGTCACCATCAGGGTGCGCAAGCGTGGTGGTGAATATTCCGACATCAGCGCCATGGCACTGGGCATCGCCCCACCCATGCCGATGCCGCAAATAAAACGCGCGATCATCAAACCATTCAACGAGTCGGCGAACACCATCAGCACCGTCAAGGTCGCGTAGATCAGTACGCAGGCAAGCAGAATGCGCCGCACGCCGAAGCGGTCAGCCAGCGGCGTCACCACCAGAGAGCCAAGCGTCAGGCCCAGCAGGTTGGCGCTGAAAACAGGCCCGAACGCCGACTTCTCCAGCCCCCAATCCTGCGCCAATGCCGGCACCACATAACCGAGCACCTGGGCGTCATAGCCATCGGTGACCAGCAGCAGCGCCAGCAGGATCAAGAGCAACCATTGGTATCGGGACACAGGGCGGGCGTCGAGTGCCGCGCGAAAGCTGGCAATCTGGTTGTGCATCGCAAGGTACCTGTCTTGTTTTTATGATTTTTTGACGGTTCAGCACTGGTACGTGTGGGAGCGAGCCTGCTCGCGAATGCGGTGTGTCAGCCAACACGTCTGTGTTTGATACTCCGCCTTCGCGAGCAGGCTCGCTCCCACAAGGACACCCTACGGGGTGTCGGGCTGGTTGGCCGGATGCGCCTTGATGAACGCCGGATGTTCCGCCGCCAGTGCCGCAACACGACGGATTTTCGGATAAGCCTCCAGGCTCACATTGAAGCGCTCAGCCGCATACAACTGCGGGATCAGATACACATCCGCCACACACGGCCACTCACCGAAACAGAAGCCACTCTCGCCAATCAACTGCTCCACCGTCGCCAGGCCCTGGCTGATCCAGTGGCTGATCCACTCGACCACCTGCGGCTCGTCCTGCCCCGCCTGGCGCAGGCGATTGAGCACGCTGACGTTGTGCAGCGGATGCACATCGCAGCCGATCACCGCCGCCACGCCACGCACTTGCGCCCGGGCGACAAGATCATCCGGCAACAACGGCACTTGTGGATAACGTTCCTCGAGATATTCGATGATCGCCGGCGACTGGATCAGCAAAGCGCCGTCATCGGTGCGCAAGGTCGGCACCCGGCCCTGCGGATTGAGCGCCAGATACGCCGCTTGGCGATGCTCGCCACCTGCTGGCGCGATCAGGTTGACCGGCAGCGCCTGATACTCAAGCCCCTTGAGCGCCAGTGCGATGCGCACCCGATACGACGAGGTCGAACGGTAATAGGTATAGAGATCCATAGCCGCTCCCCTCAGCGCGCCGCCAGCACTTTGCCGCGGCATTCGCCAAAGCCGATCGAGGCAAAACCGTCGCGGGCGCAGCGTGCGCGCAGGATGATTTCGTCACCGTCTTCGAGGAATTTACGCACCTCGCCAGACGCCAGCTCGATCGGCTTTTTACCGCCCTCGGTAATTTCCAGCAGGCTGCCGAACTGACCGCTTTGCGGGCCGGACAAGGTGCCCGAGCCGAACAGATCGCCGGCCTGCAACTGGCAACCATTGACGCTGTGGTGCGCGACCATCTGCGCAACGGTCCAGTACATGTAGCGCGTATTGCTGAGGGTCAGGCGATGGGCCGGCAGGTTCTGCTCGCGCATGGCTTCGGTGAGCAGCAGCACTTCCAGTTCGATGTCGAAGGCGCCGCCGTCCTGATCGCGTTTGTCGAACAGATACGGCAGCGGTTGCGGATCGCCTTGCGGACGCGCTGGCTGCGCGGTGCGGAACGGCTCCAGCGCTTCGGCCGTCACCACCCAGGGCGACACGCTGGTGATGAAACTCTTCGACAGGAACGGCCCCAGCGGCTGGTATTCCCAAGCCTGGATATCGCGCGCCGACCAGTCGTTGAGCAGGCAGAAACCGGCAATATGCTGCGCGGCATCGCCGATGGCGATCGAGTCGCCCATCTCGTTGCCCGGGCCGATCCAGATGCCCAGTTCCAGTTCGTAGTCCAGACGCGCGCAAGGGCCGAACACCGGTTCAGTCTGACCAGCCGGCAGGGTCTGGCCCTTCGGCCGGCGCACGTCAGTGCCGGACACCCGCACGGTCGAGGCGCGACCGTGATAACCGATCGGTACGTGCTTGTAGTTCGGCAGCAACGGGTTGTCGGGACGGAACAGTTTGCCGACGTTCTGTGCGTGCTCGATGCCGACGTAGAAGTCGGTGTAGTCGCTGATGCGTGCCGGCAGGTGCAACTGGCAATCGGCAGCCAGTGGCAATAGTTTTACGCCCTGAGCTTCGATGCTGCCGCGTTCGGTACTGCCTTCGCTGAACAGTTCCAGCAAACGCGTGCGCAAGGCAATCCGCGCCTCACTGCCGAGTTCGAAGAACGCATTCAACTGGCCGCCGTGCATGGCTTCGACAGCGCTGCGCGCCGCACCGTCGAACAGCCCGGCTTCCAGCGCCACTTGCAGATCGAAGATATGCTCGCCAATCGCAACGCCTGCGCGTGGCGCCGAAGCGTTGTTACTGAACACGCCGAGGGGCAGGTTCTGCAACGGGAAATCAGCGTGACCGTTGGCCGAGGCGACCCAACTGCGGGTGATGGAATTCTGCGTCATGGGTTATCTCCGGGTCGGGTCGAACGTGGCGGGCAGCGTGGCCCAGCAGGCGTCGTAAGAAGATTGCAATTGCGGGCAGTCGAGGGCGAAGCGGCTTGGGCGCAGCACTTGGCTGGTCTCGAACATGAAGGCCATGGTGTTGTCGATTTTCGCCGGTTTGAGTTCAGCGTTGATCGCCTTGGTGCAGGTTTCGCCATCCGGACCGTGAGCGCTCATGCAACTGTGCAGTGATGCGCCACCCGGCACGAAGCCTTCGGCCTTGGCGTCGTATTCACCCTGGATCAGGCCCATGAATTCGTTCATCAGATTGCGGTGGAACCACGGCGGACGGAAGGTGTTTTCAGCGACCATCCAGCGCGGCGGGAAAATCACGAAGTCGAGATTGGCCAAGCCGTGCACGCTCGTTGGCGAGGTCAGCACGGTGAAGATCGACGGATCCGGGTGATCGAAGCTGACCGTGCCGATCGTGTTGAAGCGGCGCAGATCGTATTTGTACGGCACGTTGTTGCCGTGCCAGGCGACCACATTGAGCGGCGAATGATTGAGTTCAGTGGCCCACAACTGGCCAAGGAATTTCTGCACCAGCGTGGTCGGTTGCTGGAGGTTCTCGTAAGCGGCGACCGGGCTGAGAAAATCCCGCGGATTGGCCAGGCCATTGCTGCCGATCGGCCCCAGGTCCGGCAGGCGCAGCGGCGCACCGTGGTTTTCAGCGATATAGCCACGTGCGTGCGCGTCGAGCAGTTCGACGCGAAATTTCAGACCGCGCGGCAGCACGGCGATCTCTAACGGCGCGACTTCCAGCACGCCCAGTTCGGTGGCGATGCGCAGACGGCCAAGCTGTGGCACCAGCAACCATTCACCGTCAGCATTGAAGAACACGCGCTCCATCGAACGGTTGGCGAGGTAATTGTAAATGCTGATCCCGGCCGGTTTTTCCGCGCTGGCATTGGCGGCCATGCTCACCAGTCCGTCGATGAAATCGGTCGGTTCGGCGGGGATATCCAGCGGGTTCCAGCGCAGGCGATTAGGTGTCACTTCGCCCAACGGACCGCCAGCGATCTGCCGCTCAAGTTTGACGAAGGCCGGGTGATTGGCTGACGGCTGGATCCGGTACATCCAGGTCCGCCGCGCTTCGCTGCGGGCCATGGTGAAAGCGGTGCCGGAAAACAATTCGGTGTAGAGGCCGTACGGGGCTTTTTGCGGGGAGTTCTGGCCAACGGGCAGCGCGCCGGGCAACGCTTCAGAGCTGAATTCGTTGCCGAACCCGGTCTGATACGCCAAGGCCTGAGCGGTTGAATCGGAGTTCATGGAGCCTCCTGAACAGGGAGTCGGCAGTGGCCCATCGCTCTGGCTCAGAGGTCTCGGCAAGCCGGGGTTGTTATTATCGTAATCTGATTACGCATAACGTAATTTGCTCGCTATCCAGCGTCAAGCTATAAAGACGCCCATTCGAACCGGAACCGCCAGCCCCATGGAAAAAACCAGCGACAGCAACGGCAAACAGAAAGTCCGCTCCGCCGAGGTCGGCACCGACATCCTCAAGGCGCTGGCCGAGTTGTCGCCATCGACTTCGTTGTCGCGCCTGGCCGAGCACGTGCAGATGCCGGCGAGCAAGGTGCATCGCTATCTGCAAGCGTTGATCGCCTCGGGTTTTGCCGAGCAGAACGCTGCGACCAACCATTACGGTCTGGGCCGGGAAGCGCTGCGCGTCGGCCTCGCCGCCCTCAACAGCATGGACGTGCTGAAAGTCGCCGCCCTGCCGCTCGCCGAACTACGCGACGAACTCAACGAAACCTGTTTTCTGGCGGTATGGGGCAACCAAGGCGCAACCGTGGTGCACATCGAACCGGCGGTGCGCGCGGTAACGGTGGTCACGCAACTGGGCTCGGTGCTGCCACTGCTGAGTTCCTCGACCGGACTGGTGTTCAGCGCCTACCTGCCGCACCGGGAAACCGATGACTTGCGTGAAATGGAAGTCGCCGCGGCTGAGCATCCGCTCAAGGACGAAAAGGTGTATACGAGGCTGTGCGAACAAATCCGCGAACGCGGCCTGCATCATGTGCACGGTTTGCTGATGCCAGGGGTGGATGCGCTTTCGGCACCGGTGTTCAACGCCGTCGGACAGATCGCCGCGGTGCTGACCATCGTCGGCCCGACTTCGCTGTTCCACGCCGACGAAAACGGCCCGGCGGCGCAGCGGTTGCTGGCGGCGACGCGGGCCGTGAGTTGGCGGATGGGGTATGAAAAGCACGCTTGATCTGCGTGTGGACTACTTTCGGTAAACGTTCGGCACGTTCAGTCGCATCAATTGATCAGTCGAGTCGTGCTTTCGATCTCGTGAGGCGCAACGGCGACGGCGGTCAGATAGCTCTCGGTCACCGGCACACCGGTAACTGTCGACAGCAGGTCGGCGAAATCCCGGATCTGCGACAGTAAGCCGATTGGATTGACCGGTGCGCCTATCGCCGAAACCTTGCCGATGTACAGCATGATCGCGCCTCGCCAGGCCGCAGCGAAATGCGCGTTGGCCTCACTTTCGCTTCCATGACTGGAAGCCACGATGCCTTTCACGACGGATTGGGTAATGCGCAGTACGCTCAACCCCAGCCCCAGAGGCGGTACGAAAAGCGAGGCCACATCCAAGGCAAACTCGATCAGAATCCTGGCATCTTTCCAGAACGCCTCGGCCGAACTGGTTGTTTGAAAGTCCACGTCGGCGATGAATTTTCCGATCAGTGCGGAGTACTCGCCCTTCTTGAAGCTTTTTATCTGATAACTGTTCACCAGTTCCGGAGTCGCCGTAGCCTGAATTGGCCAGCTCCAATACTTACGCATCAGGTTTTCGATGACAGCCTTGTCCTCAAGCCGCGCCAGATTCAATACATCAGCGGTAAACGCTCTGAGTTTCAGGCGATCAGCCAGTGTTTCCAGAGCGAAAAAATCTCTGCCGTCATGGCTCCCGGGCACATAGACAATTTGCTCCAGTCGGCCGCTGAAGATACGTCCGAAAACATACGCCCCGGTTATCGTTTTCCCTTCGAGGGTAAATCCATACACGCCGGCGCCTGGTCTCACACCGACCTCGATAATGTTTCCCCGTGGCAAATCATGGTCAAACCCGTTGATCAGCGTCTGCAACCAATTGAACTGATCTTGCGACAGCGTACCGTTGATCTTTTGCAGCAAGGCGGTACGCAGCATTTCGTTCTGTTTGATCTTGCGAAACAGGTCCTCTTTCAACGGTCTGTCTGTTGCCAGAAGAAATTTGTCTCGTAGGTACTGGTCGTAAACCTCGCCAGGCTTCAGATCGATCAGGTCATTGATTACTTTCGCATTCAGCACAGTGACTGTGTAGCCTTCAAGCGTCTTGAAGGTTGCTGTGCGTAGTTTCTCTTTAAGCTCAACCAGTAACGAACCAAGCGGTGTGAATTGAAAGACCTTCTCGAACACCGAAACGTCACTGCCCCAGAGTTGCCATTGCACAAACAAATTGGTCAGTGTCATTTCCGGTCCTGCGTGAAACTTCACTCGAACCTTATCGGGATCAATAACCGGAGCGGAGCCTCCATCGCGACTCAAATATTGCTGCAGCGATTTCATGATCAATTCACGAGCAAACTCATGAAACGGGGTAACTGCCAAAGCCTCTTTCGAAGCTTGCGTCAACAACTTCAAATCGGTATTCAACCGAGTGAACAGCTGCTGATCCTCGACTCGGGCGTTTCTATACCAGACGGGAGTTACGGCTTCGATTTGTTTGATTTCCCAATCGAGCGTGCTTTTGATTGCATACTCCTGGGGAAGTCATCGACACGATATTGCAGAACGAAATCCCATGGCGTAATCCTGCGAGGTCCCCTTGCGTCGCCTGTCACATGGGCGGTCATTCGCGAAATATCGGACACAATGGCTTGTGACTGCAAATATTCCCAAGCCTGATCATCTGTCACCCACGCGGCGATGTGCTTGCGCAGCAAAGACGCATCACTGAACTCATACCACTCCTGCCCCGTCGGAAACCCGGGCGCGTACAAATACACCGTGTTACCTGGATTATGGATATCGACCGGCGAATAGACCATCAAGTCCTTGAACAATTCGAAGCCTTTGGCTAACGCAACTCTTGCGCTAATAAGACTTGCGCTGTCCCCAGTGTGATAGCGAGTGAGCGCATTATAACCTTCCATGCTGAACTGCTTACGCAACTGAGCACGGAACAAAGATAAAGCTGCCTTTCGTCCAAGCAGCTCTCGCAGAGATTCAATCACATGATTTTGGGAAAAAAACGCTTGCCGAACCGGGTTATAGGCCGCCCGTAAATTCATGCTGCGAATGGCATATATCAGATTGGCGTGGGTAAACTTTGAATTGTAGTATTGTCCTTCAACCGAAACCTGAATCTGACGACTGTCTTCATGAACGCCATACATGAACAGTTGAGTCAAAGTCTTGCGCTCGCGATGTTCGATCTTTTTACCATCGTCCAGCGGCAAGACATAAGTCACGTTCACCAAGACCGTGTCAGGGTCTATGCGCTCGTCAGTGCCCGGCGAGATGAAGTCCTCGACCTTGTCTTTGACATAATCCTTGAACGATGCGAATCCTTTGGTCGCTTCATGATATTGCACTTGACTTTCAAGCAGGCGTTGCTCCAGCGCATCGTAAATATCTTGAGTTGCCTGATCGGCTTCCTTCAACCAAAGCGGCCGTGCGTTGCTTTGCACGCGTCGTAATAAGCCGGCTTGGCGCAGTTTCGCCTGCCCAGGAATATGACCCAAGGACTGAGCGAACTCCACAAGCGCGACGATCTCCTCGAAATCAGCATCAAACTTGTTCAACAGCGCGAGATGCTGGCCGACGGTGTCATATAGATTGCGTAGCAGTGCGTCCGTGTACCGCTCAAACAGGTTCGCACGGATTTTCGTGAAGCGGATCCCGGCTCCATCGGTCAATACCTTTCGCTCGTCGCCAGGCAATGCCTGCAGAAACGCTACCTGACTGGCTGCCGAACTCAGCCTGCTTGAAATTACCTGTCGCAGTTCGGCCGCTGAAGCGAATCTTTCAATACCACGATCCGAAGAATAGAAAACCAACGCGCCTTCACTTTCTGCGACAAGTTGTTCGTGTACCACACCATCGGCTGGCAAGACAAACATCGAAGATTGATTAACATACTCGCCCTCATTGGTTTCAATACTTACTCCATAGCAAGTACTGGTCAGGCCTGGCTGGATCAACCGGCTAATGGCCGTGCCCTCTTTCAGCGACAGACCTTGCTGATCCACCAGCACCACCAGTTCGCGCATGAACACTATATTTTGAAGCAGGGCCAATGCCGCTTTACGCGAAAGATGCGGATAGGTCGCCGTATTATCCAGTGCGTCTGCATTTTCCCAATAGCGCTGCAAAGCGGCAACGTATCGCGCAGGGAAACTGCCTTGTACACGACGCAACACCATTTCAATATCGGCGACCGATATTTGCGTTATCGCGTCCTCACGGGAAGTAAGGTTAGGATGCTCGAAAACCCCATACACTTCAGGATCATACTGAGGCGCCCGACCCTGTCGCAAACATTCGATCAGAACATCCAGCAATCGCCCAACCGGCTCCTTCGAAATTGGCTTGCGACCCGCCAGCACGTTAATGGAGACTCTGCTTACCAGATGACCAGAGGATATTTTAGAGAGTTCCTCAGCCAGTGCATTCTGTGTCAACACTCGAAACACCGGAATATTTTTTAACTCTTTATTAACATCCAGCAGTGCAACACCCAGCTCTTTCAAGCTTGAATTATCCATTTCATCATCTTGCATATCGCTTTCCTTGTTAGCTAAAGACTGGCAAGTAACCTGACTTCACTTGCCTCGCCAATCAAAACTAATTCAGAACTGCGCAGAAGATATATGAAAAATACTTTTCCAAGCATGTAGGCTTGCTTACAGATAGTCTTTTATTGCCGCACCACTCTCAAAAAAAACATGGAATCAGAATAGAAAACCCAGCATTCGCGCTTTCGCGACAGCGTGAGTTCTGCGCACCACCGCCAACTTTGTATAAATTCTTCGCACATGAGTTTTTACAGTATGCAGGGAAAGAAATAACTTTTCGGCAATCTGTTGATTCGAATCTCCCATGGCAATGAGTTTCAACACCTGCAGTTCACGCTGACTTAGCTCACCTTCAACCGCAACTTTTTTAACGGATCGCAAATCCGGACAGGCGCCTGACTCATCGTCCAGCAAATGCGGTGCACGTAATGAAACCTGACGTTTCAAATAATGCAGATCACACTGCCGGACCATCTTCAGCCCTTGTTCCCTATGCTGAGTGACGAGCACAGTCTGATTCAGCAGCGATGCGGTTTCTGCAATTGCAAAATGCAGTTCAGCCTGCAATGCCAGAGCCCCAGTCTTTTTGCCCGACCTAACTGCATTCGAAGATGAACCAACAGATCGTTATCTGGCTGAAGGCAAACTTTTGCCAGGATGAGTAAATATTCAATACGCGCAATCAGTTCAACGGTCGCCGGCGGGGCCTGCAACGCCTCGGGTGGTTGGTAATGCCGCAGCAGCCGGCTCAAGGCTTCGTGTGCCAGGTGTGCCTGGCCCTGCTGTATCCAGAACTGACTACTGACTTGCAACAACACGCCACGATAAACCGTGTCGGGAATCAGACGCTGTTGCATCAACCGCTCGGCCTCACGCAACCGTACAAAAGCCTGGGCGTAATCGCACCGGTTGGCGGCCAATTGGGCCAGCCCCAAGTAGCCATAAAGCACGCGCTTATCGTGATTGCGCGAACAATCTTCAAGCCCTTGTTGAAACAACGCAGCGGCTTCGTCTTCCAATCCGAGACTCATCGCCAGGCGGCCGCGACACAACCCGATGCGCCCGAGCAACGGAGCGGGGCGTTCCCTGCGCTGAGCCAGCAACTGCTCAATCCCGATGAGTAATGCGCGCGCCCTTGCCGCCGCACCACGTTGCTCAAGCAACTGTGCGTGATCGAGTTCCAGCAAGCTTTCGAACAGCAAGGATCCTTGTGATCTGGCAAGTCGCAGCGCCTCACGATTAATGGCATGGGCCTGTTCCAGCTCTCCTTTGAGCAGGGCTTGTTGGGTCAGTCCTGACAGGCACAACAGACGAGCAGGCCACGCTTGCACGCAAAGCTCAGTCAGCGCTTGCCGAAAGTGTTCCTCGGCTGGCTCCATCCGCCCCTGCAGATGCAACAGCCAGCCTTGCTGCGCCTGCCATCGCGCAATCAATTGCCGCTGGAGAGCCGCCGAAGGTTGCGGCAGGAATCGCGAAAGATGCGCAATGCACTCTTCAGCCTGTTCGAACCGGCCAGCGAACAACAACGCTGCCGTGACCAGACCGACCAGGTGCGGCGTTGCCAGCGTCAGTTGTTCGTCCTGCCGTTCATGCAGGCGCAACAGCAGTACGACGGTCTGTTCCTCGAACAAATGTTCAAACGTGAAGTGCTGCAGCAGGCTGACCGCCGTTTCATGTTCCTCGGCAAGGAGCGCCTGTTCAAACGCCGAGTGCCAGTCTTCACTCGCCGCAAACCACTGACAGGCGCGGCGATGCCATGAGCGGACGGCTGGCCAGGGTTCGTCCTGCATGACCCGCGCCAACGGAGGAAAAACCTGCAGCCAGTCGGCCGAGTCCTGCCAGGGCTCGATAAAGCAGCCGAGCGTCTGCAGCAGACGCAAACTCTGCGCGCCCTCTCCCGCACCAAACAAATGCTCACATAGCTGCGCATTGAAACGCGGCATGTTCGCCAGCACGCGCCAGACTTCCGCCAACTCCGGGGTCAGATGATTGAACAACTCGTGCTGCAGATAATCGAGCAACGTTTCCAGCCGTTGCTGCGGTTGATTGCTGTTGGCCCAGTCGCATTTTTGCAGCAGCGCCATACGCACACCCGCGCACCAGCCACCCGATCGCTGGACCATGCGTCGCGCCACACTGGCCGCTTGTTCCGCTGGCAAATGCGCCAACGCCTGGACGATTTCCGCTTCGGTCAGCGCCAGCGTCGCGCTCTCGCATTCATACAGTTCGTCCTCGAGCAGCAATCGGGGCCAGTTGCATTGCGGGCGACGACGCGTGCCGATCCACCAGGTCAGAGCCGGGCTGCTCAATGCCAGCAAACGATCCAGCAACGCATCGAGTGCCGGGTCAGGCCAGCGGCAATAATCGTCGATGAACAGCCAGGTTGCGGTAGACCAGCGCGACAACGCAGCGATCAATTGCTCTTCGTCCGCTTCCGGCAGTCCCAGCGCCTGGCTCAGGCGCTGGCAAAATTGCCCGGTGCTCATTGACGCCCCCATCAACGGCAACCAGTGCACGCTGCAGCTCGCAGGTGCGTGTAACAGGCACTCGGTCAACAGCGCGGTTTTGCCACTGCCCGGCGCAGCGCAAAGCAGCCGCACCCGCGCCGTCGACTCGCGGCAGCGGCGCACTCAGGCGCGCACGCGGCACGTGATGTGAGGAGAGTCTGGGCAAAAATCCGGGTCGATCCAGGCAGGGCGTCATGGCGGTCATCGGCTGAGCCTTTTTATCGTTGTGCGCTCACCCTAGCCCTCTCCCCGAACTTGTTGATAAATATTCAGCGCGCTGATTGACGACCATAAAAAGGCGACCGTGCGGTCGCCTTTCGTACTGCCCAGGTATCGAAACCGTTAGCGCACGCCCTCGGCGCGCAAGGCCGATGGCGTGTAATCGGCCGCCTTGGCTTCGAAGCCGAATTCGAAACTGTGCTTCTCTTCGTTTTTCATCCCCAGGGCGATGTAGCGGCCGGCAATGATGTCGTAGAGCGCCTCGAGGGTGTACGCCTGGGTCTGGTGATCGTAGTAATACTGCGAGTGACCTTCGGCGACACGCCACAATTGCCCGCGCCCGTCGTAGTGATCGACCAGCGCCACTTGCCAGCTGTCTTCGTCGATGTACATGTGGCGTTTGGCATAGATGTGACGTTCATTTGGCTTGACCGTGCCGATCACTTCCCAGACCCGGTGCAGCTCATAACGGGTGAGGTCCTGATTGATGTGGCCCGCCTTGACGATGTCGTCGTATTTGAGTTTTGGCGAATCGAGTTTGTAGCTGTTGTACGGAATGTACATTTCCTTCTTGCCAACCAGTTTCCAGTCGTAGCGATCCGGCGCGCCGGAGAACATGTCGAAGTTGTCCGAAGTGCGCAGACCGTCGGCGGCGGTGCCCGGGCCGTCGTAGGCGACTTGCGGGGCGCGCCTTACGCGGCGTTGTCCGGCGTTGTAGATCCAGGCCAGACGCGGCTCCTTCACCTGATCGAGGGTTTCGTGCACCAGCAGCACGTTACCGGCCAGACGGGCCGGCGCGGTGACAGACTGCTTGAAGAAGGTCAGTACGTTGGCGGCTTTTTCCGGATCGAGCTCCTTCATCAGCTGCGGCACCGCCACCTCTTCCTCAAAGCGGATCGGCGTGTAGCTGCCGTTGGTTTGCGGCGTGACTTGAGTGATGATCCGCCGCAGGTTGCCGCCGTGATAACGGGTGATGTGGTTCCACAGCACCTCGACGCCGTTTTTCGGAATCGGGAAGGCGTAATAGCGATTACCGGTGAAATTTGCCAGGCCATTGCCGTCGTTGATCGAGGTCACGTTCAACGCGCTGCGTTTGGCCGATTCGTAGATTTCCGCAGGCGCGCCGACCGTGCGATGCGTCGGGTAGACCGGGATTTTGTAGGTTTGCGGGTAACGCTTGAACATCGCTACCTGACCGTCGGAAAGCTTGCTCTTGTACTGATCGACGTTGGCTGCGGTGATGGTGAACAGCGGCTTTTCATTGGCGAACGGGTCAGCCAGGAAACCCTTGCTGTCCACCGCACCGGCATTCTTTGGAATACCGCCGGTCCAGGCCGGGATCGAACCATCGGCATTACCCGCCTTCTCCGCTCCCAGCGGGGTGAGGCTGGTGCCGAGCTTGTTGGCTTCGTCCGGCGACACCGCCGCCATGACATTGGCCGCCAGCAGACTCAGGGCCAGTACGCCGCACTGCAGAATCATTTTGCGCATTGCATTTATCCTTCTCGGGCAGATCAGAAGTTCACACCGAAGCTCAAGGCGACGAAGTCACGGTCTTCCAGCACGTTGTAGTCACCACCGAAGAAGTCGGTGTAACTGAGGCTCGCGGTGTAGGTGTTGCGGTAGTCGGCATCGACGCCGAAGCTGATCGCTTTCGCGCCTTCGTTGAACAGGCCGTTGGGGCCGTAACCGGCAACGTCATGGGACCATGACAGGTTGGGTTTGAAGTTGACCCCGCCGATCACGTTGGCGTAATCGAGAATGGCCCGGGCGCGATAGCCCCAAGAGGTCGAGGTGACGAAACCGTCGGTGTCACCCCCAAAGCCGTATTGCCCGTACACCGAATCGCGGCCGTAACGCAGCTCGTTGCGCGATTCCAGACCACCGACATGGACCACCGCGGCTTCGCCGACCACGGTCAGGCGTTCGGCGCCCAGCACTTGATCGAAGAAATGCGTCAGCGTGCTCTGGACCTGCGTGACCTCCTTGCGGCGATAGCCCTTGTTGTCGGCGCCCGGCGAAGTGGCCAGTGGTGAAGCGGTGCCGCCGGCAATCGGATTGACCAGCGCCAGGGTCAGGTCGTTGGTGTTGACCTGCACCGGGGCGTTGGGCCGGTAGCTGATCTCGCCAGTCCATGCGGTACCGGTAGGCAGCGTGGTGGAAAAACTTGCCCCGTAGAGACGGATGTCTTCTGGATATTCGAGGTAATACTGGCCGCGCCCGAGCATCACGCTTTGCGCCAGCCCCGCACCGCTGCCAGGCGCGAGGCCGTTGGCAATGCCAACCATGCCGGGCAACGCCGCCAGCGTCGACAAACCCGCGGTGGTGGTGCCGACCGTTGGCGTGCGGCTGTGGTAGTTCATGAAGTACAGGCCATATTCGGTGTCTTCGCCGAGCCAGCGCAACGCCGTGCCCCACTGCCCCGAATCGCGCGCATCACGATCGCCGCCACGGGGAATCACCACGCCCTCACGGGTGACCTGAATGCCTTGACCGAACGCGGTAGTCAACGGCACCAGTGGCGCCACCGCCGGGCTGCCAACGGTGTAGCCGTTATTGCAGCCGTCTGCCGCGACATCGACACCGAAAAAGGTGCCGCAGTTGTCGAGCACGGTCTGGTCCCACTCCAGTTGATAAAAACCTTCAACCGAGAGTTTGTCGGTCAGGCTCTGCGAACCGAATAGCATGTTCACCGGGATCAAGCCTTCCTTGATCTCTGCACCGGGACGGCGAAACGCCGAAACGTCGATCGGGTTGATGCTGTTGATCGAGTTGCCGATGAAGGTACTTTCGCCCCAGCTCACCACTTGCTTGCCCGCTCGCACGGTGCCCGGCAAATCAGCAATGGCGTAGTTGTGATAAACGAAAGCATCGAGAATCTGCGCGCCGGAGGATTTGGCGCCTTCCTTGCGGCCGCTGTCACTGATCTGCTTGAACTCGCGGTCTTCATCCTTGAGTTCGAAGTCGTACCAGTACTTGCCGCGCACGAACACGCCGGTATCGCCGTACTTGAGTTCGAGGTCGTGAATGCCTTTGAAGATCTTCGAGAAGGTCTCGCCCTTTTGAAGTTCAAGCGCCCGTCATCACCGGTCGAGGATTGCCCGCTCCCGCCATTGACCGTGCCCACCAGCGAGTTGTCGGCATCGCGCAGACCCCAGCTCGCGCCGATCGACAGGGACGAGTCGAAGGTGCCTTCGATTTCGCCGATGTTGAATGCAACCGCTTGCGCCTGGGTGCAGCAACCCAAAGCCACCGCAGCAGCCAGCGCCTGCGGTGTGAAGATGGCGCGCATTGTTGTTTTTGTCATGCGTCTTCCCCGGTGAGTGACAGAAGACCTCACCCTACTGCCGCGCCATCGCATCGATAAGCGCACCAAGGAGGTATTTGCGTTGTCGCTCGAAAGGATGAATGCCCGCGCACTGCGGGGCGTTGCGCCATTCATGGACCGGCTGGATAAGCGATCATCAGCGCCGCGCATGGCGCCTTTCAGGGCACGGCACTGTTGCATGCTCCGCAACAGTGCATGTCCGGATTCGGTATTTTTCCTACAGACGCAACGCCGTATTCTGACCGCGCTTTCACGGGATCGCCGTAAAGCACCAAGCACTGCCTTTGAGCAAAACAGGCATTGCTTTCAGATTTCAGATGAACCGAAGGTTTCGGTTGATCGCCCCGCTGTTCACTGACGTTGATTTGTAGCTCCTTGATCCAACGTCTTACCTTGGCCGCTGCGTTTGCAGCGGCCTTTTTATGGCTGTGAGTTTTCCGGGTGCTTTTTGGGAGGATGACTTTGCGGGGCTGAAGCTTTGGCGCAACTCGCGCTAATTCGGCGGGAATTACAGTTGGGGATCTGCGGCTGTGATCGGTGGATTCGTAGTGCGAGCGGGAAAAATTACATCAGGATATTCAGCCGGGCGGGCACATGGAGACTGCCCGCCCTTCTTCGTTATAGCGAATACTTCTGCAAATTCGCCATCATCTCTTTCAACGCCTCGATATTGTCCTGTGGATGCGCCGCCCCTTCGAAATCGCAAATCTGCTGCCAGTGCGCGGCCACATCTTCCGGCGAAAAGCCCACCCGTGGATCGAACCCGGCGCCGAGGCTGCGCTCCCAGCGCACTTTACCCATCCAGCCGCCACCGACTTCGAACAATCCGGAAGTTTCCTGGCATTGCTCACTGGCCAGGTACACCACCAACGGGCTGACCAGTTCCGGTTTGAGTTGCTCGAAGACTTGCGGCGGGATCAGGCCTTCGGTCATGCGCGTGCCGCCGGTCGGGGCGATCGCGTTGACGAGGATGTTGTTCTTGCGCCCTTCAATGGCCAGCGTGCGGGTCAAACCGTAGAGACCCAGTTTGGCCATGCCGTAGTTGGACTGGCCGAAGTTGCCGTAGATGCCGGACGTCGAGGCAGTGAAGATCACACGACCGTAGTTTTGCTCGCGCAGGTGTGGCCAGGCGGCGCGGGTGACTTTGTAGGCGCCTTCGACGTGGACGCGGTAAACCAGATCCCAGTCGGCGTCGTCCATTTTGTGGAAGGTCTTGTCGCGCAGGATGCCGGCGTTGTTGACCACCACGTCGACGCGACCGAAGGCATCGAGGGCGTTCTGCACCAGCTTGTCGCCGTCGGTGACCGAGTCGTGGTTGGCTTCGGCGATGCCACCGACCGCGCGGATCTCCGCAACGACACGATCGGCGGCTGAGGCGTTGGCGCCTTCGCCCTGGGTCGAGCCGCCCAGATCATTGACCAGCACTTTCGCGCCCTGCCTGGCGAACAGCAACGCGTGGGCGCGGCCGAGGCCACCACCGGCTCCGGTGACGATCACGACTTTATCTTCGAAACGCACAGACTCATTCATCGCGGCAACTCCAACAGGCCAATGGAACATTGACCGGGAGTGTCAGGCACAGCGCTGTGGGTCACAACGAACACGACTGCGGCTGAATGGTGCGCAATAAGGCTGGGGGATGATGAAAAGCCTTGGGCCAGCGAGAGGCGGCATGCCTCCCGGCCCGATCAGGAATACGCGACCTTGCGCGGCGGCAGCACCAGCCGCTCGCGGAATTCCAGGTAATGTTTAAGCACCTGAACCGGCGCTTCGGTCTGCGGATAGTGACCAATCCCCGGCAACACCACGGTGTCGGGGCTGGGTATCAGTTCGCGATAACGCTCGACCATGTGCGCTCCGGAAATCGGATCGACCTCACCGTCGATCAGCCGTAACGGAATTTCATCACGCTGCATCGCCCTGACCCAACGATCCCGCTGCAGCCGTCGTTCGGGAATGTAGCCGATCAGCTTGTGCATGATCCGTGGCCCGCGATTGCTCTCGACCAGGCTCCAGAAATCGTCCAGTTCACTTTCGCTCGGGCCGGTGTGCGGGCCGAAAATCTGCCGAAAGCTCTTTACCAGCGCATCCCGACTGAACGCGCGGCCGATCATCCAGCCCAGCGGGCTGAGCAGCAACTTCTGCATCAGCACCGGACGATGGGTTTCGGGAAACAAGCCGCCATTGAGAAACACGCAACTGGCGATCTCGAGGCGCCCTTCGTAATGCCGCGCCAGCAATTCCTGGGCAACGCTGTCGCCGTAGTCATGGGCCAAAATGTGCAACGGTTGTTCAGCCTGCACATGCGCGAGCAACGCCTGCTGCAGATCGGCCTGCTCCAGCAGGCTGTAGGTGTGCTTGAGCGGTTTGGCCGAATCGCCGAAGCCGAGCATGTCGCAGGCGATCACCCGATAGCGCTGGGCCAGCGGCTGCCAGAGATAATGCCAGTCCCAACTGGCGGTCGGAAAACCGTGAATCAGCAGTAACGGCTCACCCTGCCCCGCTGTCCAGTAGCGAATCGGCTGACCGCGAAAAACAAAGGTCCGGCTGCGCTTGCGCCAGACACACAGAGGAATCTCGGCGAGTGGCATCAGAGTTTATATCCGGAATCTTGTTGATCGAGTTTGCGCAGCAGCGCCGGCCAGGCCAGCGCACCACCCATGCCTTGAGCGCTTTTGGTGACACCGGCGATCATCGCTTTGGCGCCCGCCAGGATCTGCGGTTCGATGGCGATCAGTTCAGCGCCGCCGGTTTGCGCCATCACCTGAATGTCGCAGGCACGCTGGAAGGTAAACATCATCAGAAAGGTATCGGCAATGGTGCCGCCGCAGGTCAGCAGGCCGTGGTTGTGCAGCATGAGGAAATTGCTGTCGCCGAGATCGGCCTGCAGGCGCGCCTTCTCTTCGTGATTCAGCGCCACGCCTTCGTAGGCGTGATAGGCCAGGCTCGACAGCACGAACAGCGATTGCTGGCTGATCGGTAACACGCCCTGCTTTTGCGCCGACACCGCAACACCGGAGGCTGTGTGGGTGTGCAGCACACACACCACATCGTGGCGCACTTCGTGTACGGCGCTGTGGATGGTGTAGCCGGCCGGATTGATCTCGTAAGGACTGGCCATGAGTTTGTTGCCGGCCTGATCGACTTTCACCAGGCTCGACGCGGTGATCTCATGAAACATCAGACCGAACGGGTTGATCAGGAAATCTTCGGTGCCTGGGACTTTGGCAGAGATATGCGTGAAGATCAGGTCGTCCCAGCCATGCAGTGCGACCAGCCGATAGCAGGCGGCGAGATCGACTCGGGTCTGCCATTCGGCGGCGCTGACCTGGCTTTTGACATCAAGGGACGATGGGACGGGGGCTACGCTCACTGTATGCACCTCTGCGTTCTTGTTGTTCTGCACGTATGCGCAGTCTAGTCAGACGCAGGTGATCGCGTAGTTGCATTGGCAGCCAGCTTGATGACTGACCGAGTCAGCCATGCAAGCGGTCTGGATCCGTTCAGCCCTTGAGCGCTTCGATGAACTGCGCCAGCCACGGCTCGGCATCGGTTTCCGGGGTGACGCTTTCGCTGGCGTCGATGCGCAACATTTTTTGCACTTCGATAACGCCCAATTCTTCGAACAGCTCGCGGAGCTGTTCCCCGCCACCGCAGAACGTGTCGCCATAACTGGCGTCGCCCAAGGCGATCACCGCACCCGGCAAACCGCGCCAGGCGGCCGGCAACTGATCGCGAAGGGTCGAATACAGCGGTTGCAGGTTGTCCGGCAGCTCACCCATGCCGGTGGTCGAGGTGACGGCGAGAAACGCTTGCGGGCCGAATGCCTGAATGTCGGCAAGCGTGGCGCGCGAGTTGTAGAAGGTTTCAAAACCAGCGGCTTTCAACAGGTTCTGGGCGTGACGGGCGACTTCTTCGGCGGTGCCGTAGACCGAACCGGAGAGGATGGCGACTTTCATCAATCTGATCCTGAAAACTGAAAATAAGATCGGCGATAGTAACAGTCCGTCGCGCAAGGCTGCGATTGAATCTCAACTGGCGATAATGATCAGTAGACAGCCGCCAAGGTTCTTCTAGAATGCCAATCGCCTATTACTTAACGGGAATTCAGGGATGATCAACGCCAGTCTGCTGCAAATGGTGATCAACGCATCCAACGATGGAATCGTCGTGGCGGAGAAGGAAGGCGAGCAGGACAACATTCTGATTTACGTCAATCCGGCGTTTGAACGCCTGACTGGCTACACCAGTGAAGAGATCCTTTATCAGGACTGCCGCTTTCTCCAGGCCGGTGATCGCGACCAGGACAGTCTGAGTCTGATTCGTGACGTATTGCGCGAGGGTGGATCATGTCGGGAGATCCTGCGTAACTATCGCAAGGATGGCACGCCGTTCTGGAATGAATTGTCGCTGTCGACAGTAAAAAACGCCGACGATGGGCAGACCTACTTCGTCGGTGTGCAAAAGGATGTCACCGTTCAGGTCAAGGCCCAGCAGCGCGTAGCGCAGCTCGAAGCCCAAGTGGCCGCCCTGCAGGCGGAACTGGATTCCTTGAAAGCGACCAACGGTTAAAACAAAACCGCGAACCGATGGTCATTAACTACAATCACCAATGACTTTGTAATTATATCTTTCGAGTTAGCCATGCAGCGTGACGCCCTTCTCACTCAGGATGAGCTGGATTTCATCCAGAAGATGCAGCACAACCCGCAACTGAACGTGCGGGATGCGACGTCTAGTCTGCTGGTTAATGGCGGTTCGCAGATCCGCGACCTGCTCACGCGGCTGGCCGCCCATGAGCAGGTGACCATTCAGGCGAACTTCGAAAACCAGCAAATGACTTTCCCGCTGCACTTGGTGGAAGACGAATTTCACGCGCTGCATCTGCGCTTGGGCGTACCGAGTATTTACGAGGACGGCCCATCGGTAAGGCCATGGCGACTGGTGCTTGAAGAGCCGGTAGCGCTGGAAAACGCCAAGGGTCAGCCGGGGACGTTGTGGGTGCACGAGGTGTCGCACAAAGGTGTGCTGTTGGAAGTGCGCAACAAGACCAAGCCGCCCAAGCATTTCGCGTTGTGGTTCAGTCCTTCAGGGTATGAACGCATTTCATTGCGTGGGCATTTCGAACGGGAAACCGAAAACGGTTTTTACGCCTACGAACTGAGCCAGACCGACAGCGATGAAACCGAACGTCTGCGCCAGTTCATTCTGCAGCAACATCGCCTGACCCACCCGGCTCTGCATACCTGATTCAGGTATCCAGAGTTCCCGCTAGAAACTGCATCATGCGTTGACGCATGTTTGTCCCTTCGTTACCCAGGCAGGCAACCGATGATCCGGCCAGACTGTCCTGCGCCAGATCCGCGGCATCCCCCGCCAGCATCAATTGACAATCAAGGCTCATCGCCAAGCGGTTCAACCGCCGAGGCAAGTCGGCAGCGGGCGCGTGATTGGAAAACAACACCAGCGCATCGGGTTTGACTTTCTCGCAGACCAGTGTCAATTCATCGAATGGCTGACCGGTAGTCAGCACCCGAACGCCGGAATTATTGCCGCTGAGAAACAGCGCCGCCACCAGCAACAACTCAATTCACGGCACTGCCCGGCCAGCGCGCTGACGATCACCCGGCGCGGTTGCGCGCCACGCAGCATGACAATCCGTTGCAACACCCGCGCGCGCAGGAATCCGTCATAGAACAGCCACTCGCTGGTTTGCCCGAACGCGTCCTGACGTTGCAGCATTTGCCGCCACAGCGGCATCAGGATGTCCTGGAACACCACCGCCAGTGCATAGGAGGAGAAGATCTGGCCATAGACCCGATCCAGCTGCTGATCGTCGAATGCACTGACAGCCTGCTGGACCTGTTCCTGCCATTGCCGGTAATCAGCCTGAACCAGATCGTCAGGAATGATGTGCGCCAGGGCTTTCAGCGGTTCGGTCTTGGCGAGGATCTTGCCGACTTTGCTGACCGCCACACCGCGATCGATCCAGTCGACGATGCTGCGTACGCGCTCGATTTCGCTCATCGAATAGAGCCGATGCCCGCTTTCGGTGCGAGTCGGCTGGATCAAACCATAACGGCGCTCCCAGGCGCGCAAGGTCACCGGGTTCACGCCAGTGAGCCGGGCAACTTCACGAATAGGGAAAAGCTCAGCGCGTTCGAGCGCTTGCGATACCTGCGAAGCAGGGTTTGCGTCCGTAATCACAGGCATAAAGCACTCAACTTCCATGTCAGAAATTTGGATCCCATTTTAACGCCTATTTATCAATTGCATTCAAGTAGGCAAATGCGACGAATGTCGCTGGTTTAATCGGTAAAAACCGGAATAATCCTTGCTTGTTGTAAAACGCAGCCCTCTACCCCGGCGCTGCGTCAGGCGAAACTCCTACCCGGAGCGAAGCGATTGAAATATGGAGATACAAAATGTCTACATCCCCCGTCACGCTGATGGTAGCCCGGCGCGTCGCTGATGGCCGCTATCAAGAACTGATGGCCTGGCTGCGCGAAGGCGAGCAACTGGCCACAGACTTTTCCGGTTATCTGGGTTCCGGCGTGCTCGCTCCGCCGCCCGGCGACAATGAATTCCAGATCATCTTCCGCTTTGTCGATGAGCAAACCCTGCATGCCTGGGAACATTCGGCATCGCGCACCGCGTGGCTGAGCCGTGGCAGCGACCTGTTCGCCCACCCCAAAGAGCATCGGGTCAGCGGTATCGAAGGCTGGTTCGCCGCCGCCGGACAGCGCCCTCCACGCTGGAAGCAGGCCGTGGCGATCTGGCTGGCGTTTTTTCCGGTGTCACTGATCTTCAACTTTTTGCTTGGCCCACTGCTGGGCGAAATGAGCTTGCTGCCGCGCGTGCTGCTCAGCACTGCGTGCCTGACGCCGCTGATGGTCTACCTGTTTATTCCGCTGTCGACGCGCCTGCTCGCGAACTGGCTGAACAGCACGCCGGCGCGGCGACTGTCTGCCGAACCCGCCGCTCAAAATCGTTGATCCCGTGTGGCAGCGAGCCTGCTCGCTCCCACAGGTTTTGGCCACTGCGGCAATAGGTGTGCGGCTGCGCTCGCTGTTATAGTTTTTGCTTTCCCCGCGATGCGAGCCGTTCATGCCTGATTCCGCCGCCCCGATTCTCATCACTGGCGCCGCGCAACGCGTCGGACTGCATTGCGCCCAGCGTTTGCTCGAAGAGGGTCATCGGGTCATCTTCACTTACCGCACTGAACGCCCCGGCGTACAAACCTTGCGCGACCTGGGCGCCATCGGCCTGTTTGCGGATTTCGCCAGCGAGGCCGGGATTCTGGCGTTCATCAGCGCACTGAAAAACCACACCGGCAGCCTGCGCGCGATCGTGCACAACGCCTCCGAATGGCTCGCCGAAACGCCGGGCAACGAGGCCGAAGCCTTCACTCGCATGGTCAATCTGCACATGCTCGCGCCGTACCTGATCAATCTGCACTGCGCCGATTTGCTGCAGCGCTCGACGCCCGCCGACATCATCCACATCAGCGACGACGTCACGCGCAAGGGCAGCAGCAAGCATATCGGCTATTGTGCGAGCAAAGCCGGGCTCGACAGCCTGACTCTGTCTTTCGCGGCGCGCTATGCGCCTGCCATCAAGGTCAACGGCATCGCCCCGGCCCTGCTATTGTTCAATCCCGACGACAACGCGGCGTACCGCGCCAAGGCGCTGGCCAAATCGGCGCTGGGCATCGAGCCTGGCAGCGAAGTGATCTACCAGAGCCTGCGCTATCTGCTCGACAACCCCTATGTCACCGGTACGACCCTGACCGTCAATGGCGGACGGCACCTTAAGTAAGCCGACTCGCGAGGATTTCCATGACCCGCTCACTGCCTGAGAATTACCGTGAAATCCTGCTTGGCCTCGGTGAAAACCCCGACCGCGAAGGCTTGCTCGACACCCCGGTGCGCGCGGCCAAGGCCATGCAATACCTGTGTCACGGTTACGCCCAGAGCGTCGATGAAATCGTCAATGGCGCGCTGTTTGCGTCCGACACGGACGAAATGATCATCGTCGCCGACATCGAGCTGTACTCGTTGTGCGAACATCACCTGCTGCCCTTCATCGGCAAGGCCCATGTGGCTTATATTCCGACGGGCAAGGTGCTGGGCTTGTCGAAGGTCGCGCGCTTGGTGGACATGTTCGCCCGGCGCCTGCAGATTCAGGAAAACCTCACCCGGCAAATTGCCGATGCGGTGCAACAGGTCACCGGTGCCGCTGGCGTCGCCGTGGTCATCGAGGCCAGACACATGTGCATGATGATGCGCGGTGTCGAGAAACAGAATTCGACGATGAACACCTCGGTCATGCTCGGCGCGTTCCGCGAGTCGAACACGACTCGCCAGGAGTTTCTGCAATTGATTGGACGGAGCAAGTAAATGCCACAACTTCAGCCGGGAATGGCGCGCATCCGGGTCAAGGATCTGCGCTTGCGCACCTTTATCGGGATCAACGAGGACGAAATCCTCAACAAGCAGGATGTGCTGATCAACCTGACTATCCTGTATGCCGCGCAGGAAGCGGTACGTGACAACGACATCGACCACGCACTGAATTACCGCACCATCACCAAGGCGATCATCGCCCATGTCGAAGGCAACCGCTTTGCCCTGCTCGAACGCCTGACCCAAGAGTTGCTTGATCTGGTGATGAGCAACGAATCGGTGCTGTACGCTGAAGTCGAAGTCGACAAACCGCATGCGCTGCGCTTTGCCGAATCCGTATCAATTACACTTGCAGCGAGCCGCTAGCTTCAAGCTTCAAGCGGCAAGCTGTAAACTTCGTATCACCGCCACCCATCTTGCAGCTTGAAGCTCGTCGCTTGAAGCTGTCTCGCAGAGACTCCCATGAACGAGCAACAACGCCTCGAACTCGAAGCCGCCGCTTTTCGTCGGCTGGTCGCCCACCTGGACAGCCGCAAGGATGTACAGAACATCGATCTGATGAACCTCGCCGGGTTCTGCCGCAACTGCCTGTCCAAGTGGTACAAGGCCGAAGCCGACGAGCGCCAGATCGAGGTCAGCCTCGACGATGCCCGTGAAGTGGTTTACGGCATGCCCTACGCCGAGTGGAAAGCCCAATATCAGCAAGAAGCCAGCGCCGAGCAGCAAGCCGCGTTTGCCAAAGGAAAGCCCCATGACTGATCTGAACACCCTGCGCGCCAGCCTCAACAGCGGTGACCACGCCTTCGCCGACACCCTGGCGTTCATTGCCGCCGGTTACGACTATCAGCCCCAGGCGTTCACCAACGGTGGGGTGGAAAACGCCGCCGGGCAGAACGAAGGCTCCTGCAAGACTCTGGGCCTGGCGCTGCTGGAAGGCCTGAGCGATGACGAAGCGCTGCTGGCATTCGGCGAGCACTACCGCTCGGTGCTGGCGACGCCTGAGGGCAGCGACCACGGCAACATCCGCGCACTGATCAAGCACGGCCTGGCCGGTGTCAAATTCACCGCCCAGCCCCTGACTCGCCGCTGATTCCAGAGCCAACCACAATTCCCTGTGGGAGCGAGCCTGCTCGCGAATTCGGTCTGTCAATTGACTCATGTGCTGAATGTAAAACCGCTATCGCGAGCAGGCTCGCTCCTACAATGAATTGCGGTGGAGCAGGAATAACGGGCACAAAAAAACCGGCCGATCTAGCCGGTTTTTTTGTGCCTGCGATCTTAGAACGTAGCGTTCTGCAGACCGTCGAGGTAACGCTCGGTGTCCAGCGCCGCCATGCAGCCGGCGCCGGCCGAGGTGATGGCCTGACGGTAAACGTGGTCAGCCACGTCGCCGGCAGCAAAGATGCCTTCGACGCTGGTCGCGGTGGCATTGCCTTCACGGCCGCCCTGCACCACCAGATAACCGTCTTTCAACGTCAACTGGCCTTCGAACAGCGAGGTGTTCGGGGTGTGGCCGATCGCGATGAACACGCCGTCGACTTTGATCTCGTCGAAGCTGCCGTCGTTGTTGCGCAGACGCGCACCGGTCACACCCATGTTGTCGCCCAGCACCTCGTCGAGGTTGGCGTTGAGCTTGAGGATGATCTTGCCTTCGGCCACACGGGCGTTGAGCTTGTCGATCAGGATCTTCTCGGCGCGGAAGGTTTCGCGACGGTGGATCAGGGTCACGGTGCTGGCGATGTTGGCCAGGTACAGCGCTTCCTCAACCGCAGTGTTGCCGCCGCCAACCACGGCGACCGGCTTGTTGCGGTAGAAGAAACCGTCGCAGGTCGCGCAGGCCGACACGCCTTTGCCCATGAACGCTTCTTCCGAAGGCAGGCCCAGGTAGCGGGCGCTGGCGCCGGTAGCGATGATCAACGCGTCGCAGGTGTAGACCGCGCTGTCACCGGTCAGGGTGTAAGGCTTGGCAGCGAAGTCGACGGCATTGATGTGATCGAAGACGATCTCGGTTTCAAAGCGCTCGGCGTGCTCGCGCATGCGCTCCATCAGCACCGGGCCGGTCAAACCATGAACGTCGCCCGGCCAGTTGTCGACTTCGGTAGTGGTGGTCAGTTGACCGCCGGCCTGCATGCCGGTGATCAGCAGTGGCTTGAGGTTGGCACGGGCCGCGTAGACCGCAGCGCTGTAACCGGCAGGGCCGGAACCGAGAATAATCACTCGCGAATGACGGACTTCAGACATGACCTGCTCCTGTTGACCGGGCCGAAACACTGGCGCGGATCGCCGGACTGCCGGCGAGAATAAAAAAGGACCGTGGACACCTTGGGGAAGGCTTGAACTCGACAGTCCTGTAAAAAGTTGGGTGAAGCGTATCGAGGGGGGCAAGATTAAGGAAATACGGTTTAACAATCCAGCTCATAGGTGGTCTCTATGCCGAAGCGCTGATGTGATCGACGTCTTTGTTACAGTGAATGTCGATGGCTTTGCCGCGCTTTCGCTGCCCTGGCAAAGCCGGTAAGGTCGGCGCGTTTTCCCTTGCTCGGAGCACCTTATGCCCGCCCCTGTTCTGTCCGGCCCGCAATACCTGCGCGAAGGCCTCAAACTGGTCCTCAGCCCCAGCCTGCGCCTGTTCGTGCTGCTGCCGCTGGCGATCAACCTGGTGCTGTTCGTCGGATTGATCTATCTGGCCGGCCATCAGTTCAGCCTGTGGGTCGATACATTGATGCCTTCGTTGCCCGAGTGGCTGAGTTTTCTCAGCTACATTCTCTGGCCGTTGTTCGTAGTACTCGTGGCACTGATGGTGTTTTTCACCTTCACCATGCTGGCCAACGTGATCGCCGCGCCCTTCAACGGGTTTCTCGCGGAAAAAGTCGAAGTGGTGGTACGCGGCACCGATGACTTCCCGGCCTTCAGCTGGGGCGAACTGATCGCAATGATCCCTCGCACCTTGGCCCGGGAAATGCGCAAGCTCGGCTACTTCCTGCCGCGGGCGATCGGCCTGTTCATCCTCTCGTTCATTCCGGTGGTCAACATCGTCGCCGCACCGCTATGGCTGCTGTTCGGCGTGTGGATGATGGCGATCCAGTACATTGACTACCCGGCGGACAACCACAAACTGGGCTGGAACGAAATGCTCGCCTGGCTGCGGCAAAAGCGCTGGCAGAGCATGAGTTTTGGCGGGATCGTCTATCTGGTGCTGCTGATTCCGGTGGTGAATATCCTGATGATGCCGGCCGCTGTGGCCGGGGCGACGTTGTTCTGGGTGCGCGAGCGTGGTGCCGAGAATCTTGTGACGCAGCGCTGACCTCGTCACAAATCCATCATCCGAACGTCACAACGTCGACATGGCCTCATCCGACACTGAGGTCATGACGACAGCTCTGCATATCACCCTCATTAGCGAAACCTTCCCTCCGGAAATCAACGGCGTGGCCAATACCCTTGGCCGTTTGTGCGATGGCTTGCGCGCCCGCGGCCATCAGGTCGAGCTGGTGCGACCGCGGCAAGCCAGTGATCCGCAGCGCAGTGAAGACGAAGCGTTGCTGTTGTGTCGCGGCTGGCCATTGCCGGGATATCAGGGGCTGCAATGGGGTCAGTCGTCGATGCACAAGCTGCTGCGCCGCTGGAAGCGCCAGCGGCCGGATGTGTTGTACATCGCTACCGAAGGCCCGCTGGGGTTGTCGGCGCTAAGAGCAGCACGGCGCCTGGGCATTACTGTGGTCAGTGGTTTTCACACCAACTTTCAGCAATACACCAGCCAGTACGGCCTCGGTTTGCTGACCCGGATGCTCACGCATTATCTGCGCTGGTTTCACAACCGCTCGGCGTTGACTCTGGTGCCCAGTGTCAGTCAGCGGCTGGAACTGGAACGGCGACATTTCGAGCGCTTGGCGTTGTTGTCGCGGGGCGTGGACAGTCAGTTGTTTCATCCGAGCAAACGCCAGAACGCACTACGGGAGCAATGGGGTCTGTCCGAGCGCGACATTGCCGTGATCCACGTAGGACGACTCGCGCCGGAGAAGAACCTTGGTCTGCTCAAACGCTGCTTCGAACTACTCCAGGCAACTTATCCACAACGCAATCTGAAACTGATCATTGTCGGCGACGGACCGCAACGTGCGGCGCTGGAAAGGGATTTGCCCGAGGCGATTTTCTGCGGTGCACAGCGCGGAGAAGCGCTGGCCGCGCACTATGCGTCAGGCGATGTATTTCTGTTTCCCAGCCTGACCGAGACATTCGGCAACGTGGTACTTGAGGCACTGGCTTCGGGCCTTGGCGTAGTGGCTTACGATCAGGCGGCAGCGGCGGCGCAGCACATCCGCCACGGTTACAACGGCGTGTCGGCGATGCCCGGCGATGAGCAGGCGTTTTGCGAGGCGGCGATGTGGTTGCTGGAGGAGGATGAACGGTTGCGCTGTGTGCGGTTGAATGCGCGGCAGCATGCGAGTCGCCAAGGGTGGGGGGCGATTATTGAGCAGTTTGAGGGGCACTTGCGCGGGGCTTGTGTGGGGAGCAGGTGGTGCCTGGAGCTCAGACACTACCTTAGATGTCCATCGAAGCAGATACCGCTTTCGCGAGCAGGCTCGCTCCTACACGGGGGCTTTGTTGTGAACACGATTCCCTGTGGGGGCCAGCCTGCTGGCAATGAGGACCTGTCAGGCGCCGCTTAAACCAGCGTCATCAACGCCTCACGGCTGAACGGCAAAATGTCCTGCTCACGCCCTTCGCGAACCTTCTGCGCCCAGTCCGGATCAACCAGCAGCGCACGGCCCACTGCCACCAGATCGAACTCTTCTTTGTTCAAACGCTCGAGCAGGTTTTCCAGGCTGGCCGGTTGCGCGACCTTGTCGGTGTTGACCATGAATTGCAAAAACTCGCCATCCAGACCGACGCTGCCTACGGTAATGGTCGGTTTGCCGGTGAGCTTGCGCGTCCAGCCGGCCAGATTCAGGTCGGAGCCGTCGAATTCCGGCTCCCAGAAACGCCGCGTCGAGCAGTGGAAAATATCCACGCCGGCGTCCGACAACGGCTTGAGGAACTCGCCCAGCGCCTCCGGCGTTTGCACCAGACGTGCGGTGTAATCCTGCTGCTTCCACTGCGAAAAACGGAAAATGATCGGGAAACCTTCGCCGACCGCGGCGCGCACAGCTTGAATCAGCTCGATGGCGAAACGCGAGCGGTTGGCCAGGCTGCCGCCGTATTCGTCCGTACGCTGGTTGCTGCCTTCCCAGAAAAACTGGTCGATCAGGTAACCGTGGGCGCCGTGGATCTCGACGCCGTCCATGCCGATGCTTTGTGCGTCTTTGGCAGCCTGGGCGAACGCAGCGATCACATCCTGAATGTCTTGTTTAGTCATGCCGTGCACCACGACCTGACCGTCCTTGAGTTTTTCCGACGGGCCATAGCCCGGCACGCTGGCATCCGGTTCAGTGCCGATGCGGCGCACACTGCCGACATGCCACAGTTGCGGAACGATCTTGCCACCTTCGGCGTGGACCGCATCGACGACTTTTTTCCAACCGGCCAATGGCGCTTCACCGAAGAACTGCGGCACGTTGGGATAACCGTTGGAGGCAATGTGGCCGACCGTGGTGCCCTCGGTGATGATCAGGCCAACCCCGGCTGCCGCACGGCGGCGGTAGTACTCGATGACTTTTGAGTTCGGCACGCCGCCGGGAGAGAACGAGCGGGTCATCGGCGCCATGACCACACGGGTCGGCAGTTCGAGGGCACCGAGGTGGAACGGTTTGAACAAGGCTTGAACGGGCATCGAAAGGCTCCACGAAAAGATCGACAGGTCATGAATTCATATGACGGCGATAATATGCGCGCGCAGCCTAATGCGATACCACTATTGATCTGAATGATTAAAGGTCAAAAGCCAGGCAAAAAAAATCGCAGCCGGTTGACTGCGATATTCATGGTTCAGCTCAGCGCTTTCTCGATCGCGGCAATCACGGATGGATCATCCGGCGCCGTACGCGGCGAGAACCGCGCCAGGACGCGGCCATCCTTGCCGAGCAGAAACTTCTCGAAATTCCAGGTGATGTCGCCAGGAAATTCGGCGCCCTCGCCCGCCAGCAGACGGTACAACTGATGACGCTCGTGGCCGTTGACTTCGAGCTTGCTCGACAACGGAAACGTCACGCCATAGTTGAGTTTGCAGAATTCCTGAATCTCTTGCTCCGAGCCCGGCTCCTGTCCGGCAAACTGATTGCACGGCAGGCCCAGCACGCTGAAGCCTTTGCCTTTGTATTGCTGATACAGGTTTTCCAGCGCCGCGTACTGAGGGGTCAAGCCGCATTTGGAGGCGACGTTGACCACCAGCACGACTTGGCCCTTGAACGGCGCCAGCGGTAGCTCCTGACCATCCAGGGCTGTCAACTTAAGGTCGTGAAAAGCACTCATGACGAACTCCAGGATTCTCTGTTCTTCTCGAAACAGCCACTTGGCGTGACCACCAAGGACAGCCGCGGACTAAAAAGGCGCCCGCAGGCGCCTCTCCAGTACTCGAAGCTTAGCGCAGAAAATCAGTGGTGATGGCCACCTTCGCCATGGACGTGACCATGAGCGATTTCTTCCTGGCTGGCATCACGGATGTCGACGATCTTCACCTGGAAGTTCAGACGCTGGCCGGCCAACGGGTGGTTACCGTCGACAGTCACGTCGTCGCCATCGAGGTCACGGATGGTGACGATCTGCATCTGGCCGTCCGGCGCCGAAGCGTGGAACTGCATGCCGACTTCCAGCTCGTCGACGCCTTCGAACATGCTGCGGCTCAGGGTGCTGACCAGCTCGGCGGCGTATTCGCCGTAAGCATCTTCCGGCTCGACGGATACTTTCAGCTCGTCGCCGACAGTCTTGCCTTCCAAGGCTTTTTCCAGGCCCGGGATGATGTTGCCTGCGCCTTGCAGGTAGACCAGCGGAGCGCCGCCGGCGGAGCTGTCGATGACCTCACCAGCGTCGTTGGTCAGGGTATAGTCGATGGAGACAGCCTTATTGGCGGCGATCAGCATGGGGCGAGACCTTTTGCATAAGAATATAGAAAGGCCAAGTTTAGCGAAGCAATCGCGTGAAAGCGACCACAACCCGGACAAACGGGTTTCGACGATCACGGGCTTTCATCAGGATGAAGAGGGTCATTGGGTGGTCGAACTTTCCTGTGGCCACACTCAGCACCTGCGTCACCAGCCGCCATGGCAATCACGCGCGTGGGTGCTGGACCCGGCGCAACGTATTGAAAAAACAGGTCAACCTTTTGCCTGTGGCTGGTGCGCACAGGGCTCGGTTAGCGATAACCTTGGCGACTGAATTTCGGTAGTCGGCCAGCCATAGGCCGACACCCTTGCATAGAGAATTCCCATGCAAACTTTTTTTATCGCCCCCACCGATTTTGGCGTGGGCCTGACCTCCATCAGCCTCGGGCTGGTGCGTACGCTTGAGCGCGCGGGGCTTAAAGTCGGCTTTTTCAAGCCAATCGCCCAGCCGCACCCCGGCGACACCGGCCCGGAGCGCTCCACCGAGCTGGTGGCGCGCACCCATGGCCTGAAGCCACCGCAACCCCTGGGCCTGGCGCACGTTGAGCGGATGCTCGGCGACGGTCAGCTCGACGAACTGCTTGAAGAAATCATCACCCTGTATCAACAGGCGGCGGTCGGCAAAGATGTGCTGGTTGTTGAGGGGATGGTGCCGACCCGCAGCGCCAGTTATGCCGCACGGGTCAATCTGCATCTGGCCAAGAGCCTCGATGCCGAGGTGATTCTGGTCTCGGCGCCGGAAAACGAAGTACTCGCCGAACTGTCCGGCCGCGTCGAGTTGCAGGCGCAATTGTTCGGCGGCCCGAAAGACCCGAAAGTGCTCGGCGTGATTCTCAACAAGGTCAAGACAGACGAGAGCATGGAGGCTTTCGCCGCACGTCTGAAAGAACACTCGCCGTTGCTGCGCAGCGGCGATTTCCGCTTGCTCGGCTGCATCCCGTTTCAACCGGAACTCAACGCGCCGCGTACCCGCGACGTCGCCGACCTGATGGGTGCGCAGGTGCTCAATGCCGGCGACTACGAAACCCGGCGCATGAGCAACATCATCATTTGCGCACGGACCATGCGCAACACCGTCGAGCTGCTCAAGCCGGGCGTGCTGGTGGTGACGCCGGGCGATCGCGACGACATCATCCTTGCCGTCAGCCTCGCGGCAATCAATGGCGTACCGCTGGCCGGCCTGCTGTTGACCAGCGACACCCTGCCCGATCCGCGGATCATGGATTTGTGCCGGGGCGCGTTGCAGGCCGGCCTGCCGGTGTTGTCGGTGAGCACCGGCTCCTACGACACCGCCAACCTGCTCAATGGCCTGAACAAGGAAATCCCGATCGATGACCGCGAGCGCGCCGAGATCATCACCGATTTCGTCGCCAGCCATCTCGACGCCAACTGGTTACATCAGCGCTGCGGCACGCCGCGTGAGATGCGTCTGTCGCCAGCGGTGTTCCGCTACCAACTGATTCAACGCGCCCAGGCAGCCAACAAGCGCATCGTGCTGCCCGAAGGCAGCGAGCCGTTCACGGTGCAAGCGGCGGCGATCTGCCAGGAACGCGGGATTGCCCGTTGCGTGTTGCTGGCCAAACCCGAGGACGTCGAAGCGGTAGCGCGCGCGCAAGGCATCGTCTTGCCTGCCGGACTGGAGATTCTGGATCCGGACCTGATTCGCGAGCGCTACGTCGAGCCGATGGTCGCCCTGCGCAAGACCAAAAGCCTCAACGCGCCCATGGCCGAGCAGCAACTGGAAGACACCGTGGTGATCGGCACCATGATGCTTGCGCTGGATGAAGTCGATGGTCTGGTGTCCGGTGTGATCAACACCACCGCCAACACCATCCGCCCGGCGCTGCAACTGATCAAGACCGCGCCGGGCTGCACGTTGGTGTCGTCGGTGTTTTTCATGCTGTTTCCCGAAGAAGTGCTGGTGTATGGCGACTGCGTGATGAACCCGCACCCAAGCGCCAGCGAGCTGGCTGAAATCGCCCTGCAAAGCGCTGACTCCGCTGCGGCGTTCGGCATTACGCCGCGTGTGGCGATGATCAGCTATTCAAGCGGCGAATCGGCCAGCGGCGAAGAAGTTGAGAAAGTCCGCGAAGCCACCCTGCTCGCTCACGAGCAACAGCACTCACTGCTGATCGACGGCCCGCTGCAATACGACGCTGCCGCCAACGCCGAAGTGGCCCGGCAACTGGCGCCGAACAGTCAGGTCGCCGGGCGCGCCACAGTGTTCGTGTTCCCGGATCTGAACACCGGCAACACCACGCACAAAGCGGTGCAGCGCAGCGCCGATTGCGTCAGCCTCGGGCCAATGCTGCAAGGCCTGCGCAAACCGGTGAACGATCTGCCGCGCGGCGCGCAAGTCGATGACATCGTCTACACCATCGCGCTCACCGCGATTCAAGCCGCCAACCGACCTATGGATGTGTAAATGCTGGATTTTCTCCCTGCACCCGTGCGCGGCGTGATCGCCTCGCTGCTGTTGGCACTCAATACGATTCTGCTGTGCTCGTTCCTGTTCTGCGTGGCACTGGTCAAGGCGTTGCCGTTCGCCTTGACGCAACGCATCGCCGGGTGGTTGATGAGCCACACCCACGAAGCATGGATCAGCAACAACAAAGGCTGGATGAACCTGGTCCGCCGCACCCGCTGGCACATCAGCGGCCTGCAAGGTCTGGATTATCAGCACTCGTACCTGATCACCAGCAACCATCAGAGCTGGGTCGATATTCTGGTCCTGCAATACGTGCTCAACCGCCGAATTCAGCCGCTGAAATTCTTCCTCAAGCAGGAGTTGATCTGGGTGCCGGTGATCGGTCTGGCCTGGTGGGCGCTGGGCTTTCCGTTCATGAAACGCTACTCCAAAGCCTACCTGGCCAAGCACCCGGAGAAGAAAGGCAAAGACCTGGAAACCACGCGCAAGACCTGTGCGAAGTTTCGGAATAACCCGGTGGGGATTTTCAACTTTGTCGAGGGCACGCGCTTTACCGAAGGCAAGCATGCGCAGCAACAGTCACCGTTCAAATACCTGCTCAAGCCCAAGGCCGGCGGGATTGCCTTCGTGCTGGATGCGATGGGCGAGCAACTGGAGTCGATCGTCAACGTGACCATCCACTACCCGGCTGGGCGCCCGGGGTTCTGGGACCTGCTCAGCGGCAACGTGCGCGATGTGGTGGTGCACTTTGAAGAACTGAAGATTCCGCCGTCCTTCATTGGCAAGAACTACGACCAGGACGGCGAGTACCGTTTGCAGTTTCAGGGCTGGATCAACCAGCTGTGGCTGGACAAGGATGCGTTGCTGGAACAACTGCACCGCGAGTATCCAAAGCGTTAGAGATGATCGTTCCCACGCTCTGCGTGGGAATGCAGCCCGGGACGCTCCGCGTCCCTGCCGAAGCGGACGCGGAGCGTCCAATGAGGCATTCCCACGCGGAGCGTGGGAACGATCACCGAAGCGTTAACGATCACCAAGAACAAAAAAACCCGCCGATGACTGCTCACCGGCGGGCTTTTTCTTGCAGCTTGAAGCTAAGAGCTTGCCGCTGTCTTTTGCTTAGATGGCGCCGCGTTTACGCAGCAGCTCCAGCACTTGCTTGACGCTTTCTTCCAGACTCAGCGACTGCGTGTCGATCACCAGATCGGCATTCAGCGGCACATCGTACGGGAAGGATTCGCCCGGGATGTTGTCGCCGCCAGCAGCGTACAGACCTTGCGGGTCACGCTCGGCGCACACGGTTGGCGAGGCCTGCACGTAGACCGTCAACAAACGCTCCTTGCCGATCAGTTCCCTGGCCTGCTCGCGACCTTCGGCGCTTGGCGCAACGAACGCAGCCAGGGTCAACAGGCCCGCTTCGTTGAACTGACGCGCCACATGCGCGGCACGTCGCCAGTTCTCCGTACGCCCGGCGCGATCCTGCGGCAGGCCTTTATTCAGGTCCTGGCGCAGGTTCTGCCCATCCAGCACGAACACCGCACGGCCCATGTCGAACAGCTTACGCTCGACCGCATACGCCAGGGTACTCTTGCCCGCGCCCGACAGGCCGCTGAACAGCACCGTGGCAGGTTGCTGGCCAAAGCGCTGGGCACGTTCTTCAGTCGCCACGTGGGCCAGTTTGCCGTGGTGCGTGGCGGTGCCATGCGTCACGGGTTGCGCGACGATCATGCCGGCGCCGACGGTGCCGTTGGTCAACCGATCAATGACGATAAACGCGCCGGTGGTGCGGTTGCTGTCGTAACCGTCGAGGGCGATCGGCGCGTCGAGCGCGATCTTGACCTTGCCGATTTCGTTCAGCTGCAACGCGCTCGCCGGGCCTTCTTCCAGGGTGTTCACGTCGACCTTGTTGACGATGCTGGCAATCGAGCCCGGCACGTAACTGGTGGCGCGTTTGATGTCGTACTTCTTGCCCGGCAGCATCGGCTCTTCGGCCATCCATACCAGCATCGCTTCGAAACTGTCGGTGACCGGCGGCACGTTGTCGGCATGCACCAGCAGGTCGCCACGGGAAATGTCGATTTCGTCTTCCATGGTCAGCGTCACCGCCTGACCGGGACCTGCGTGTTCCAGCTCACCTTCGAAGGTGACGATGGATTTGACCCGGCTGCTCTTGCCCGACGGCAACACGACGACTTCGTCGCCCTTGTGCACGATGCCGCTGGCCAGCGTACCGGCGAAACCACGGAAGTTCAGGTTCGGACGGTTGACGTACTGCACCGGGAAACGCAGATCGCTGAAATTGCGATCGCCCGCCACTTCCACGGTCTCGAGAATTTCCATCAGCGACTGACCGGTATACCACGGCGAGCGCTCGGACTTGTTCACCACGTTGTCGCCCTTGAGGGCGGACATTGGCACGAAGTGCATGCTGGTCGGCTTCATTTTCAAGCCTTCGGCGAACTTCAGGTAGTCAGCCTTGATCGACTCGAACACACCTTCGTCAAAGTCCTTCAAGTCCATCTTGTTGATGGCGACGACGATGTGTTTGATGCCCAGCAGGGAGGCGATGAAGCTGTGGCGACGGGTCTGTGTCTGCACGCCGTAACGGGCGTCGACCAGAATGATCGCCAGGTCACAGGTGGAGGCACCGGTGGCCATGTTGCGGGTGTACTGCTCATGGCCGGGGGTATCGGCGATGATGAATTTGCGCTTGGCGGTCGAGAAATAGCGATACGCGACATCAATGGTGATGCCCTGCTCACGCTCGGCCTGCAGACCGTCGACCAGCAACGCCAGGTCGATGTCGTCACCGGTGGTACCGACTTTCTTCGAGTCGCGGGTAATCGCTTCGAGGTGATCTTCGTAGATCATCTTCGAGTCGTGCAGCAGGCGCCCGATCAGGGTGCTCTTGCCGTCATCGACGTTACCGCAGGTCAAAAAGCGCAGCAGTTCTTTACGTTCGTGCTGGCCCAGGTAGGCGAGGATGTCCTCGCTGATCAAATCAGAAGCATGGCTCATTGCATTCAAGCTCCAAGCTGTAAGCTTCAAGCGGCAAGCTTGTCGGCGTACAGCTAGTCAGAAATTTTGTTGATCAACCCAACCAGCATCCTAGAAAGCTCTCGGGTCTCCATAATCCAATTTTCAGCCAGTGGTTCTGCGATGTAAGCGATATCTCGGCCTATCAGGATCTGGGTGCGCAGCTCTCCACAAGAAGCTTTCGCAATCCAAAGAAAATGAACCTTTTCTTTGCAACTCCGACGCTCCATGCCTTCAGCAATATTGGAAGGCACTGAAAGTGCAGAACGGGTGATCTGATCCTTGAATCCAAAATCCCCGCACCGCGCAAACTCTTTGAAAATCCTCACCGCCAGACATTTGCTTCGCTGCCATACAACCAGTCTCTCGAAATCCATTACGAGTCATCCGATTCCGGCTCGCAGCAACCGGCTGCAAGCGCCAGACTGCAAAGCTACGCATACCGCCTTTAACTTGCAGCTTGCCGCTTGTAACTCGAAGCTTAAAAGTAACCTTGACGTTTTTTGTCTTCCATCGAGCCTGCGCCATCGTGGTCGATGACCCGGCCCTGGCGCTCGGAAGTTCGCGTCAGGAGCATTTCCTGAATGATGTCCGTGAGGCTTTCGGCCTCGGACTCCACGGCGCCCGTCAACGGGTAGCAGCCAAGGGTGCGGAACCGCACTTTCTTTTTGACGATGCGCGCCTTGTCCTCATCGGACAGGTGCTCGAGGATGCGCTCGTCGTCGATCATGATCAGCGTGCCGTTCTTCTCGATCACTTCACGCTCGGCGGCGAAGTACAGCGGCACAATCGGGATGCCTTCGAGGTAGATGTACTGCCAGATGTCCAGCTCGGTCCAGTTCGACAACGGGAATACACGGATGGATTCGCCCTTGTTGACCTTGCCGTTGTAGACGTTCCACAGTTCCGGACGCTGGTTTTTCGGGTCCCAGCGGTGCTTGCTGTCGCGGAACGAGTAGACGCGCTCTTTGGCGCGGGACTTCTCTTCATCGCGACGGGCGCCGCCGAACGCTGCGTCGAAACCATGCTTGTCGAGGGCCTGTTTCAGGCCTTCGGTTTTCATGATGTCGGTGTGCTTGGCGCTGCCGTGGGTGAACGGGTTGATGTTCTGCGCCACGCCATCGGGGTTGATATGGGTGATGAGGTCCAGGCCCAGTTCCTCGACCATCTTGTCGCGGAACTTGTACATTTCCTGGAATTTCCAGCGGGTGTCGACGTGCATCACCGGAAACGGCAGTTTGCCCGGGAAGAACGCCTTGCGTGCCAGGTGCAGCATCACGGCGGAGTCTTTACCGATGGAGTACAGCATCACCGGGTTGTCGAACTCGGCGGCCACCTCGCGGATGATGTGGATGCTTTCCGCCTCCAGCTGTTTCAGATGCGTCAGTTTGTCGACCATGGCTACTCACGAAAGCTTTCTTATGAACGGCCAGCGGGCCGTGTTCGAGCGGGGAATCCTAGCACAGCGACCTCTTCTAATCAGGACGCCTGCTAGAACGAAAGGGCATATGAATATGCCCACCAGTTCGGCCATTGCGGCCCCTGTAGGAGTGAGCCTGCTCGCGATAGCGGTGAGTCAGTCACCGCTATGTTGGATATGACAACGCTATCGCGAGCAGGCTCACTCCTACAGGGGAAACGCGGTGTGTCAGATCGGGTTGGGGCAATCGATGAAGATGTGTTCCAGGGCGAAACGTTTCGCCAGATAATCGCCCAGCGCCTGCACGCCGTAGCGTTCGGTGGCATGGTGGCCGGCGGCGATGAAGCTGATATCGTTTTCCCGCGCGCTGTGAAAAGTCTGCTCGGAGGCTTCGCCGCTGATGAACAGATCGACACCCGCCGCAACGCCCTGATCGATGTAACCCTGGCCGCCACCGGTGCACCAGCCGACCCGCCGAATCATCGGGCTGCCTTCAATCAACAGCGGCTCACGCCCCATGATTTCCTGCACCTTGCGGGCGAAATCGCGCGCCGTCATCGGCTCGTTCAGCGAACCGACCAGACCGACGATTTTCGGATTGCTCGGGTCCAGCGGCCCCTCGACGGTGATGTCGAGCTGACGCGCCAATTGCACGTTATTGCCAACGTCCGGGTGCAGATCCAGCGGCAAGTGATAGGCGAGCAGACTGATATCGTGCTTGAGCAGGGTTTTCAAGCGGCGCTGCTTCATGCCGGTGATGCAGGGGTTTTCGCCTTTCCAGAAATACCCGTGATGCACCAGGATCAGATCGGCCTCGGCCTCGACGGCGGCATCGAGCAAGGCCTGGCTGGCGGTGACGCCGCTGACGATGCGCATCACCTGCGGGCGGCCTTCGACCTGCAAACCATTAGGGCAATAATCGGCGATTTTTGCACTGGCCAGGTAACGGTCGGCTTCTTCGACGAGGGTGCTGAGGGCAACGGCCATGAAAGACTCCTAAATATCCCGTTCAGAGGCACGCGCGGCCTCGTATAATGCGCGACATTATGGGCGGTCTGACCCCGCCTGCAACTTTTCCAGGACGTGCTTAATGTTCAAGGCGCTGCGTTTTTTTGGCTGGCCGCTGCTGGCCGGTGTGCTTATCGCTCTGCTGATTATTCAGCGTTACCCCGAGTGGGTCGGGCTGCCGAGCCTCGACGTCAACCTGCAACAGGCACCGCAGACCACCAGCGTGCAACAGGGGCCGGTGTCCTACGCCGACGCGGTGTCCATCGCCGCACCGTCGGTGGTCAATCTCTACACCACCAAGGTCATCAACAAACCGGCGCATCCGCTGTTCGAGGATCCGCAGTTCCGACGCTTCTTCGGTGACAATTCGCCGAAACAGAAGCGCATGGAATCGAGCCTCGGTTCCGGGGTGATCATGAGCCCGGAAGGCTACATCCTGACCAACAACCATGTGACCAGCGGCGCCGACCAGATTGTCGTGGCGCTCAAGGACGGTCGTGAAACCCTCGCTCGCGTGATCGGCAGCGATCCGGAAACCGATCTTGCGGTATTGAAGATCGATCTGAAAAACCTCCCGGCGATCACCGTCGGCCGCTCCGACAACATTCGCATCGGTGACGTCGCGCTGGCTATCGGTAACCCGTTCGGTGTCGGCCAGACCGTGACCATGGGCATCATCAGTGCCACCGGGCGCAACCAGTTGGGCCTGAACAACTACGAAGACTTCATCCAGACCGACGCGGCGATCAACCCGGGCAACTCGGGCGGCGCACTGGTGGATGCCAACGGCAACCTCACCGGCATCAACACGGCGATCTTTTCCAAATCCGGCGGCTCGCAGGGCATCGGCTTTGCGATTCCGGTGAAGCTGGCGATGGAAGTGATGAAGTCGATCATCGAGCACGGCCAGGTCATTCGGGGCTGGCTGGGCATTGAAGTGCAGCCGTTGACTCAGGAACTGGCCGAATCGTTTGGTTTGTCCGGGCGCCCGGGCATTGTGGTTGCGGGGATTTTCCGTGACGGCCCGGCGCAGAAAGCAGGCCTGCAACTGGGCGATGTGATTCTGAGTATCGATGGCGAGCCGGCAGGCGATGGCCGCCGTTCGATGAATCAGGTGGCGCGGATCAAGCCGACTGACAAGGTCACGATTCAGGTGATGCGCAACGGCAAAGAGCTGAAGCTGACCGCTGAAATCGGTCTGCGTCCGCCTCCGGCACCGGTGAAAGAAAAAGAAGAATAAAAGTTTATTCGCGCCAATGGCGCGAATAACAGACATTCTCAACAGGCATGTTATATTGTTTCAATTCTGACAATTGGAACAACATAACATGCCGTCTCGCAAAAAGGCCTCGCTGCTCGGCCTGACCCTTGGATTGCTCTGCGACCCCGCTTTTGCCGATGAGCCGCAGCCGGTTGAGCTCGAAGCGATCAGCGTCGTATCCGATTACGAATCGCCTACCGGTCCGGTCAAAGGCTACCGCGCCACCCGCTCCTCCAGCGCAACCAAAACCGACACCGCGATCCGCGATATTCCACAAGCCATCAGCGTTGTACCGGCCAGTGTGCTCAAGGATCTGGGCAGCAGCAGCGTCGAGCGGGCGCTGGATTTCGCCGGCGGCGTGTCGAAGCAGAACAACTTCGGTGGCCTGACGCTTTACGAATACAGCGTGCGCGGATTCACCACCTCGGAGTTCTACAAGGACGGCTTCAGCGCCAATCGCGGCTACCCGAGCACGCCGGACGCCGCCAACATCGAGCGTATCGAAGTGCTCAAAGGCCCGGCCGCCAGCCTGTATGGCCGAGGCGATCCGGGCGGCACGGTGAACATCGTGACGAAAAAGCCGCAGCCCGAAGCGTTTACGACCCTGCAGACCAGCGCTGGCAGTTGGGATCGCTATCGCACCGCGCTGGACGTCAACACCCCACTCGATGAGCAGGGCGATGTGCTGTCACGCATCAACCTGGCGGTCGAAGACAACCATAGCTTCCGCGATCACGTCGACAGCCAGCGTGTGTTTGTCGCGCCGTCGATCAGTTGGCAATTGAGCCCGGACACTTCGCTGCTGGTGGAAAGCGAGATCGTCCGGCACAGCTCGACCTTCGATCGCGGCATCGTTGCGCCGAACAATAAATGGAGCGGCGTATCACGCTCGACCTTCCTCGGCGAGCCCAACGACGGCAACATCGACAACCACAACAATCTGCTGCAGGCGACCCTCGAACATCACCTCAATGACAACTGGAAGCTGCGCCTGGCCAGCCATTACAAGGAAGGCGAACTCTGGGGCGACGCCTCGGAACAACGGGCGCTGAACGCCGACGGCCTCACCGTCAACCGCCGCTATCGCGAGCGCGACACGAGTTGGCACGACAGCATCACGCAACTGGAATTGCGCGGCCTGTTCGACCTCGGCCCGTGGCAACACGAGTTGCTGCTCGGCACCGAGTACGAAAACTTCCGCAAGAACGAACGCGTCACCACCCTCGCGGGCGGCCCCTACGCCATCGACATCTACGACCCGATCTACGGCCAGGCAAAACCCGACGGCGCCCGCTCGGGCACTGACTTCTTCGAACATGTCGAAACCCATGCGCTGAATGTGCAGGATCAGATCATCTTCACGGACAAGCTGCGCGGGATGATCGGCGCGCGTTTCGAACATTTCGATCAGCACATCGACGATCACAGCCGCAACGCGACCAGCAACCAGCGTCACGATGCCCTCACCCAACGCGCGGGCCTGCTTTATCAACTGACACCGAGCACCGGCCTGTTCGCTAACGCCTCGACCTCGTTCAAACCCAACAATGGCCTCGATGCGGCCGGCAAATCATTCGACCCGGAAGAAGGCGTCGGCTACGAGATCGGCATCAAGAACGAATTGTTCGACGAGCGCGTGAGCAGCACCCTCGCCTTCTTCCACATCGACAAGGAAAACGTCCTCGCCCTCGACCCGGGCACCGACACCAGTCGCGCCATGGGCAAGGCGCGCAGCCAGGGCTTCGACTGGCAAGTGAGCGGGCAAGTGACCGATGCGATGCGGGTCATCGGCGCGTTCGCCTACATCGATGCCGAAGTGACCAAGGGCGACGCGACGATTCCCACCGGCAGCCGCATTCTCGGCGTGGCCAAACGCAGTGGCAGCCTGCTCGGCGTGTATGAATTTCAGGATGGCCACCTGCGCGGCTCGGACCTTGGCGCAGCGTTCACCTATGTCGGCGACCGCTCGGGCGAATCCGGCAGCGATTTCGAGTTGCCGGCCTATCACACCGTCGACCTGCTCGCCCATTACAAGGCCAGCGACAACGTCACGGTCGGCCTGAACCTGAACAACCTCTTCGACGAGAAATATTACGAGCGCTCGTACAGCAACTACTGGGTCAACCCCGGCGAGCCGCGCAACTTCACTGTCAGCCTGACACTCAACCTGTAAAAGGACGTCACCATGCAATACGGCAAAACCCTCGTACTGATCGCCGCCCTGTTCGCCAGTCAGGTTTCGGCCCACGGTTTGTGGACCGAACAGCGGCGCGGCAACATTGAAGTGGTCTACGGACATGGCGCCGAAGACAACGCGTTCAAAGCGCAAAAGATCAGCGGCGCGTGGGCCTATGATGCGGGCGGCAAAATGATCCCGGTCAGCGTCGAGCGCCTGGCAGATCACGCGCGCCTGAAACCGTTGAAGTCACCGGCGGTAATGGCCGTCGCCCTGAACAACGGCATGTGGTCGCAAACGGCCGACAAGAAGTGGGTCAACCAAGGACGCAGCAAAGTACCGGGCGCAATCGAGGCGACCGAGACATTCAAATACAGCCTGGCGATTTATCAGCCCGGCGCGAAGTTGCCGAAGCTTGACCAGATCAAACTGTTGATCCTGCCGGAAGTGGATCCGCTGACCGTCGGGCCGGGCAACTCATTGCCGGTGCGGGTATTGCTCGATGGCAAACCGGCGGCCGGGGTCAAGTTGATAGGCGACTATCGCAGCGCGCCGAACACGCCGAGCACGGAGACCGACAAGGACGGCCGTGCGCAGGTGCTGGTAAGGAATGAAGGGTTGAATGTGATTGCGGCGCAGGTTGAAGTGCCGGTGAAGGACAGTGCGGATGTGGACAGTCGCGGGTTGTTCACATCGCTGACATTCCTTGGCGAGCCGCATCACGAATAAAAGCACCCTCACCCCAGCCCTCTCCCGGAGGGAGAGGGAGCCGACCGAGGTGTCTGGCGGGATACGTCGACCTGAGAATCCGAGTCGATTATGGATTCGGTAAAGCCAGATCAGGCACGGTGCAATTCAACAGCATCCCCCAATCAGTCCCCTCTCCCTCTGGGAGAGGGCTAGGTGAGGGACTCTTGCTTTTAGAGGTCGCCGAGACCGTCGATCAACGCCTGATTCTGCTCCGGCGTGCCAATCGAAATCCGCAAAAACTGCGCAATCCGCTCCTGCTTGAAGTGCCGCACGATCACGCCCTGCTCACGCAACCTGGCCGCCAGCCCCGCCGCGTCGTGCTGCGGGTGCCGGGCGAAGATGAAGTTTGCCGCCGAGGGCAGTACTTCAAAGCCCTTGGCCTGCAACTGCGCAACCACCCATTCGCGGTGCTCGATGACCAAACGGCAGGTCTTGTCGAAATACTCGCGATCTTCAAACGCCGCCGCCGCGCCGACATTTGCCAGGCGATCCAGCGGATAGGAGTTGAAGCTGTTCTTGATCCGCTCCAGCGCCTCGATCAGATCGGGATGCCCGACCGCCAGCCCCACCCGCAGACCGGCCAGCGAACGCGATTTGGACAGCGTCTGCGTGACCAACAAATTCGGATAGCGAGCCACCAGACTGATCGCCGTCTCGCCGCCGAAGTCGATATACGCCTCATCGACCACCACCACCGAATCCGGGCTGGCCTGGAGGATTTGCTCGACCGCCTCCAGCGCCAGCAGGCAGCCGGTCGGGGCGTTCGGGTTGGGGAAAATGATCCCGCCGTTGGGTCTGGCGTAGTCGGCCGGGTCGATCTGGAACTGCGCGTCCAGCGGCACTGCGTCGAACTGGATGCCGTACAGACCGCAATAGACTGGATAGAAGCTGTAGCTGATGTCCGGGAACAGCAGCGGCTGATCGTGCTGAAACAGACCGTGGAAAATGTGCGCCAGCACCTCATCCGAACCGTTGCCGAGGAACACCTGATTGCTTTGTACGCCGTAGTAATCGGCCACGGCATTTTTCAGCAGATCGCTGTTCGGGTCCGGGTACAGGCGCAGGTTATCGTTGAGTTCGGTCTGCATCGCCGCCAGGGCTTTTGGCGACGGGCCATAGGGGTTTTCGTTGGTGTTGAGCTTGACCAGTCGGGTCAGCTTCGGCTGTTCGCCCGGCACATACGGCACCAGATCCTTGACGAACGGGCTCCAGAATTTACTCATGCTCATTCCCCCTGCCCTTTCAGAAAGTCCTGATCTTTGATGCGGTATTCGGCGCTGCGCGCGTGCGCGCTGAGCGATTCGCCACGGGCCAGTACCGAAGCGGTTTTACCCAGCTCGGAAGCACCGGCCTCGGAGCAGAAGATGATCGACGAACGCTTCTGGAAGTCATACACGCCCAGCGGCGACGAGAATCGCGCGGTGCCGGAGGTCGGCAGCACGTGGTTCGGACCGGCGCAGTAGTCACCCAGCGCTTCGGAGGTGTGACGGCCCATGAAGATCGCCCCGGCGTGACGGATCTGCGGCAGCCAGGCTTGCGGATCAGCGACTGACAATTCCAGGTGTTCCGGGGCGATGCGGTTGGCGACCTCGATGGCCTGGGCCATGTCGTTAACCTGAATCAGCGCGCCGCGGCCGTTGATCGAGGTCTCGATGATGGTCGCGCGGTCCATGGTCGGCAACAGTTTGTCGATGCTGGCGGCGACCTTGTCAAGGAATTCGGCGTCCGGGCTGACCAGGATCGCTTGCGCGTCTTCGTCGTGCTCAGCTTGGGAGAAAAGGTCCATGGCAATCCAGTCCGGATCGGTCTGACCGTCGCAGACCACGAGGATTTCCGAAGGGCCGGCGATCATGTCGATGCCGACCTGACCGAACACATGGCGTTTGGCGGTGGCGACATATATGTTGCCCGGGCCCACCACCTTGTCGACTTTAGGCACGCTTTCGGTGCCATACGCCAATGCCGCAACGGCTTGCGCGCCGCCGATGGTGAACACGCGGTCAACCCCGGCGATGCACGCGGCGGCCAGCACCAGCTCATTGATCTCACCGCGCGGCGTCGGCACGACCATCACCACTTCGGTAACGCCAGCCACTTTCGCCGGAATTGCGTTCATCAGCACCGACGATGGGTACGAGGCTTTGCCGCCCGGTACATAAAGGCCGGCGCGATCCAGTGGCGTAACCTTCTGGCCGAGCACGGTGCCGTCGGCTTCGGTGTAGCTCCAGGAATCCTGCTTCTGTTTTTCGTGGTAGCTGCGCACCCGGGCGGCAGCCTTTTCCAGCGCTTCACGCTGGGCCACAGTGATGCGGGTCAGGGCCAGTTCCAGGCGCTCACGCGGCAGGATCAGGTCTGCCATCGAGGCGACTTCAAGGCCATCGAATTTCTGGGTGAACTCGACCAGCGCCGCGTCACCGCGCTCGCGCACAGCCTTGATGATGTCCAGCACCCGCTGATTGACCGAGTCGTCAGACACACTTTCCCAGCTCAGCAGATGATCCAGATGATGCGCGAAATCCGGGTCAGCAGCGTTGAGTCGGCGAATTGCAGTCGGTGCGGTCATAGCGAGAGCCTCATAGGAATTGGCAAAAACTCAGGCGCCCGAAACTAACATTCGATCCGCTTGGGCACCTGAGAATTCTGGCTATGAGGCGGATAGACGGCGCGGCCTCGGGCCGCGCTGGTAGATCAGCCGCGGTGTCGCGATTCCACTGCGTTGCGCAGGGTATCGATCAACGCCTGGATTCGGGCGTGCTGCATTTTCATCGAAGCCTTGTTGACCACCAGACGCGAGCTGATCGTGGCGATCAGTTCCTGGGGTTCCAGGCCATTGGCGCGCAAGGTGTTGCCGGTGTCGACCACGTCGATGATCTTGTCGGCCAGACCGATCAGCGGCGCCAGCTCCATCGAGCCGTACAGCTTGATGATGTCGACCTGACGGCCCTGCTCGGCGTAATAACGCTTGGCAACGTTGACGAACTTGGTCGCCACGCGCAGACGGCCCTTGGGCTCGGCAGCGCCGATCTTGCCGGCGGTCATCAGTTTGCACTGGGCAATCTGCAGATCCAGCGGCTCGTAAAGGCCCTGACCGGTATATTCCATCAACACGTCTTTACCGGCCACGCCGAGGTCGGCCGCGCCATGCTCGACATAGGTCGGCACGTCGGTGGCCCGCACGATCAGCAGACGCACATCGTCCTGGGTCGTGGGGATGATCAGCTTGCGGCTCTTGTCCGGATTCTCGGTCGGCACGATGCCCGCTTCAGCGAGAAGCGGCAGAGTGTCGTCAAGGATGCGGCCCTTGGACAGTGCGATGGTCAACATGGGAAACGTCAGTCCTTATCAAGGTACTCATGCCCGGTCGCAATCGGCGCCGAACACACATCGAGGGTGCGCACACCCTCGACTCGAAACGAATTCAGTGGACACGTCCGTGTGTCCCGATGCAGCAATCAGCCCGGAACGCGACGGATCTTGGCGCCCAGCATCTGCAGTTTTTCTTCGATGCACTCGTAACCACGGTCGATGTGGTAGATGCGGTCGATCAGCGTATCGCCTTCGGCGACCAGCGCCGAGATCACCAGACTGGCCGAAGCACGCAGGTCGGTGGCCATGACTGGCGCGCCCTTGAGCACTTCAGTACCGGTGACGATGGCGGTGTTGCCCTCGACCTGGATTTTCGCGCCCATGCGGTGCAGTTCGTACACGTGCATGAAACGGTTTTCGAAGATCGTCTCGATCACCGCACCGGTGCCTTCGGCAATGGCGTTGAGCGAGATGAACTGCGCCTGCATGTCGGTCGGGAACGCCGGGTACGGCGCGGTACGCACGTTGACCGCTTTCGGACGCTTGCCGTGCATGTTCAGCTCGATCCAGTCTTCACCGCAGGTGATTTCTGCGCCGGCTTCACGGAGTTTTTCCAGAACGGCTTCGAGGATGGTCGGATCGGTGTCCTTGACCTTGACGCGACCACCGGTCACGGCGGCGGCAACCAGGTAGGTGCCGGTTTCGATACGGTCAGGCATGACCTTGTAGAAAGCCGAACCCAGACGCTCGACGCCATCGATGGTGATGGTGTCGGTACCGGCGCCGGAAACCTTGGCGCCCATGGCGTTGAGGAAGTTCGCCAGGTCGACCACTTCAGGTTCACGGGCGGCGTTCTGCAACACGCTGCGGCCCTTGGCCAGAGCAGCGGCCATCATGATGTTCTCGGTACCGGTCACGCTGACGGTATCGAAGAAGAAGTGCGCGCCACGCAGGCCGCCTTCAGGCGCCTTGGCCTTGATGTAGCCGCCTTCGACGTCGATGACTGCGCCCATGGCTTCGAGGCCACGGATGTGCAGGTCAACCGGACGCGAACCGATGGCGCAACCGCCAGGCAGTGCCACTTCGGCTTCACCGAAACGGGCAACCATCGGGCCCAGTACCAGGATCGACGCACGCATGGTTTTCACCAGTTCGTACGGCGCGATCAGGGTCTTGATGGTGCGCGGGTCGATTTCGACGCTGAGTTTCTCGTCGATCACCGGCTCAATGCCCATGCGACCGAACAGCTCAATCATGGTGGTGATGTCGTGCAGGTGCGGCAGGTTGCCAACGGTCACCGGGCCATCGCACAGCAGCGTGGCCGCCAGGATTGGCAGAGCGGAGTTCTTCGCGCCGGAAATGCGGATCTCGCCATCAAGACGCGCGCCACCGGTAATAATCAATTTATCCATTAGTATCTCGACGCCCTAGGGCTCAGGTGCGCTCGGCCCAGGCCGCGCGGCTGAAAAATTTCATGGTGACCGCGTGGATGCTGCCATCAGCGATCCATGGGTTCAAATGGGCATAGACCTGCTGCTGACGCTTGACCGGGCTCAACGCCGCCAGTTCATCGCTAATCACGTTCAGCTGGAAGTTGCAGCCTTCGCCTTCAACTTCTACCTGAATTCCTGGCAGCTTCCCTTCAAGGAAGTTTTTCACTTCTACGGCCTGCATGCTCAACCTCAATCGGCGCCCTGTGCGCACGGGTCGGACATCATACAAAAAAGCCCCGCGCCTGCGAACCCCGCAATGCAGGACTCTGACGGGGGGCTTTTGTTGCAGATGCGGGATCAGTGTGGCGCGAACAGCTCGGTCAGCTCGCTGACCTCGGCAATTTCGCGCATGTCTTCCGGCATGGCGCGAATGCTGACCGCCTTGCCGGCTGCCTGTGCATCGCGCATGAAGCACAGCAGCAACGACAGGCCGACGCTGCTGGACTTCTTCACCGCCGAGCAATCGATGACCAGCGAGTTCGCCTTGCTCGACTTGATCAGCGCCTGGCCTTCCTTTCTCAGGTCCGGCCCGGTGCGATAGTCCAGCACGCCACTGAGCAGAAGCTCGTCGACATCACTCATACGCACGGCCGCCTCACTCATTGCGCTGGCTTCGCAGCAGCTTTGTCGGTTTCCTGCTTGGCCTTGGCCACTTCACCGGCCCAGCCATCGATGGTCTTGTCCAGATCGTTGCCATTGCGCTGCATCGCATCAGCGAACTGATCACGGAACAGCTTGCCGATGTTGATGCCGTTGATGATCACGTTGCGCAGTTTCCACTCGCCGCCGATTTTTTCAAGCGTGTACTGCACCGGATAGATCGCGCCATTGCTGCCCTTGACGGTCATGTTGACGCTGGTGCGATCGCCCGATTCGTCTTTGGCCGGGTCAACGGTGATGCCCTGGTTGTTGTACTCAAGCAACGCGTTACCGTAGAACTGGAACAGGCCGCGCTTGAAATTCTCCTGAAAGCGCGTCATTTGCTCAGGCGTAGCCTTGCGCGAATACTTGACGGTCATGATGCTTTTGGAAATGCCCTCGGCATCCACCACCGGGCCGACAATGTTGTTCAGCGCCGTATAGAAATCCTGCGGATCCTGCTTGTACTTTTCCTTGTTGGCCTGCAAGTCGGCCAGCATCCGGTTGGTGGTGTCCTGAATCAGATCGTGTGCCGATTGCCCAGGTGCTGCGTTAGCCATCAACGGCAGGGCCGCGAGCAACACCAACAGGCCACGTCGCAAGGTAGAGATCATTCAAAAGCTCCTCATTTGGCGTCTTTGCTAACGGTATTGAGCAGGAATTTACCGATCAGGTCTTCCAGTACCAGTGACGACTGCGTGTCGTGGATGGTTCCACCGTCTTTCAATTGGGTGTCTTCGCCGCCGACACTGATGCCGATGTACTTCTCGCCCAGCAGACCCGCGGTGAGGATAGACGCTGTGGAGTCAACAGGCAGGTTGTCGACCTTCTTGTCCACTTGCAGCGTGACCCGACCGGTGAAGCTGTCGCGATCCAGATCGATGGCCGTGACCTTGCCGATGGTCACACCGGCCATGGTCACTTTGGCTCTGACCGTCAAACCGGCGATATTGTCGAAATACGCATAAAGTTTATAGGTATCGGTGGACGAAGTCGGAGACAGGCCACTGACCCGCAAGGCGAGCAGCAGCAAAGCCAGGATCCCTGCCAGCAGGAACAGGCCGACACCGATTTCCAGGGTGCGGTTTTGCATCAGAAATCTCCAAACATCAAAGCGGTCAGAATAAAGTCCAGGCCGAGCACTGCCAGCGAGGCAAACACTACGGTCTTGGTGGTGGCACGACTGATCCCTTCGGAAGTGGGCTCACAGTCATAGCCTTGGAATACGGCGATCCAGGTGACGACGAAGGCGAAAACGATACTTTTGATGATGCCGTTGAGCACATCACTGGTGAAGGTCACGCTGTTCTGCATGTTCGCCCAATACGAGCCTTCATACACACCAAGCCAGTCGACCGCCACCCACGAACCGCCCCAGATACCCACCACGCTGAAAATCATCGCCAGCACCGGCAGGGAAATGAAACCGGCCCACAGACGCGGGGCGATGATGTACTTGAGCGGATCGACGCCGATCATTTCCAGGCTCGACAGCTGCTCGGTGGATTTCATGTTACCGATCTCGGCGGTCAGTGCCGAACCGGCACGCCCGGCGAACAACAGCGCGGTCACCACCGGCCCCAGTTCACGCAACAAGGTCAGGGCGACCATTTGCCCGACCGCCTGCTCCGAGCCGTAGCTCGACAGAATGCTGAAGCCCTGCAACGCCAGGACCATACCGATGAAAATCCCCGAAACGACGATGATCACCAGCGACATGACGCCGACTGAATGCAGTTGCTTGACCAGCAGACTGAAACCACCGCTGATACCGCCGCGCCCCAACAGGGCGTGAAACAGGAACAACGTCGCGCGGCCGAATACCGCAACGGCGTCGATGGCCGTCTCGCCGAATCGGCGCACGCGCTCTAATAATGAAATTCTGCGCATCAGCGCTTCCCCAGAAGATCTGCGCGGTAGTCCGTCGCTGGAAAATGGTACGGCACCGGGCCATCGGGATCGCCGGTCATGAACTGGCGGATGCGTGGCTCGTCCGAGTTCATCAACTCGTCCGGAGTTCCCTGCCCCAGCACCTGGCCGTCACCGACTATATAAAGGTAGTCGGCAATGCTCGCAGTCTCGGCCAGATCGTGGGAGACCACGATACTGGTGATCCCCAGCGCATCGTTGAGCAGGCGGATCAGGCGGACCAGCACGCCCATGGCGATCGGGTCCTGACCGACGAACGGTTCGTCGTACATGAGAATCTGCGGATCGAGCGCAATCGCCCGCGCCAGCGCCACACGGCGCTTCATGCCGCCCGACAGCTCGTCCGGCATCAGCTCGATGGCACCGCGCAGCCCCACCGCCTGCAATTTCAGCAGGACAATGTCGCGGATCATTTCTTCCGGCAACTCGGTATGCACGCGCAGAGGGAAAGCCACGTTCTCGAAGACATCGAGATCGGTGAACAGCGCGCCGCTCTGAAACAGCACGCCCATGTGCTTTCGCGCATCGAACAGATCGCTGCGCGACAGCGTCGGCAGGTTCTGGCCGTTGACCCAGACTTCGCCACTGGCCGGACGCAACTGCGCGCCCATCAACCGCAACAGCGTGGTCTTGCCACACCCGGAAGGCCCCATGATGCCGGTGACCTTGCCGCGCGGGATGCGAATATCGACGTTATTGAAAATGCTGCGCGCACCGCGCTTGAAGGAGACTCCCTTCAGCTCGACCGCGTAGGCGTTATCGGCACTCATCTAAACTCCTTGCGATGCAGCCTCTCACTCGGACGCCTGTCTTTGGTTAAAAAGTACATACATCCCGGGCAGGCCGAACTGGCGGCGAACTATATCACTGCAAAGGCCACGCGCCCAAGGCTTGTGCCAGCCTGTATTCGGCGATATGACAGGTCTGCAGCGGCTTTTCCCGGCTTTTGGTAACGGGGAATGACAAAGCACGACGAACTTGCGTGAGGCTTTGCCACATAACCGCTATAATCGCCGCCTTTTCATCGGGCTATACGATTTCTGACATGAGCCAATCCAGCGACCTGATTCAATCGGCACAACGCACCATCCGCCTCGAAATGGAAGCCGTACAAGGCTTGCTACCCCATATCGACGCCGATTTCGTACGCGCTTGCGAGATGATTCTGGCCAGTAAGGGCCGTGTGGTCGTGGTCGGCATGGGCAAGTCCGGGCACGTCGGCAACAAGATCGCCGCGACCCTGGCCAGCACCGGCACCCCGGCATTTTTTGTGCACCCGGCTGAAGCCAGTCACGGCGACATGGGCATGATCACCCGCGATGACGTGATCCTCGCCCTTTCGAACTCCGGCTCAACCAATGAAATCGTCACGCTGCTGCCGCTGATCAAACGCCTGGGCATCCAGCTGATCAGCGTCACCGGCAACCCGCAATCGCCACTGGCGAAGGCCGCCGAGGTCAATCTCAACGTGCACGTCGAGCATGAAGCCTGCCCGCTGAACCTGGCACCGACCTCTTCGACCACCGCTGCACTGGTCATGGGTGACGCACTGGCCGTGGCCTTGCTGGAAGCCCGCGGCTTCACCGCCGAAGACTTCGCCTTTTCCCATCCGGGTGGAGCCCTCGGTCGCCGCTTGCTGCTGAAAGTCGAAAACGTCATGCACGCCGGCCAGGAGCTGCCGCAGGTACAACGTGGCACTTTGCTCAAGGACGCGCTGATGGAAATGACCCGCAAAGGTCTGGGCATGACCGTGATCCTGGAAGCCGACGGCAAGCTCGCCGGAATCTTTACTGACGGCGACTTGCGCCGCACCCTGGATCGCGCCATCGACATTCGCAGCGCCACCATCGACCAGGTCATGACCGCACACGGCAAGACCGCGCGCCCGGAAATGCTCGCTGCCGAAGCCCTGAAAATCATGGAAGATCACCGAATCAACGCACTGGTCGTCGTCGACGAGGAGGACCGCCCGGTAGGCGCCTTCAACCTCTCCGATCTGCTGCGCGCAGGAGTCATGTAATGAGCAACGAACTGCTGCAACGCGGCAAGGCAATCAAACTGGCGGTTTTCGATGTTGACGGCGTCCTCACCGACGGGCGCCTGTACTTCCTGGAAGACGGCAGTGAATTCAAGACCTTCAACACCCTCGACGGTCAGGGCATCAAGATGCTGATGAACGCCGGCGTGGAAACTGCCATCATCAGCGGTCGCAAGACGCCGGTGGTTGAGCGCCGGGCGAAAAACCTCGGCATCCCGCACCTGTTTCAGGGCCGCGAAGACAAACTGGTGGTACTCGACGGTCTGCTCGAGCAACTGGGCCTAAGCTATGAACAGGTCGCCTACCTCGGTGACGACCTGCCTGACCTGCCGGTGATCCGCCGTGTCGGTCTGGGCATGGCGGTCGCCAACGCCGCCGATTTCGTCCGCGAGCACGCCCACGGCGTGACCCGCGCCCGTGGCGGCGAAGGTGCCGCCCGCGAATTCTGCGAATTGATCCTGCGCGCCCAGGGCCGCCTCGATGCGGCCAATGCCGCGTACCTGTGAGCCAAGCCATGTTCAGTAAAAAATTTCGCAACTTCCTGCTGTTCGGCTGCATCGCGGCGATTTTCGCCGCGGTCGGCTACTGGAACATCAGCCCGGAACGCTTTCTCGACAAGCCGCCGGTCTCGGCCGCCGAAAATCCGATCGACTGGTATGCAACCAATACGCATACCATCCAGTACCTGCCCGACGGCAAGGTGCAGTACGAGATGACGTCGGACAAGGCCGAGCACGTCAAGGCCACCGACATCACGCTGGTGACCAAACCGGATCTGAACATGTATCGCGGTACGGATTTTCCGTGGCACGTGACCAGTGAGCGCGGCGAAGTGAATTCCGGCGGCACCGAAGTAGAACTGATCGACTCGGTGCGCGTGAAGCGCACCGACGAAAAGAAACGCGACACCCTGATCACCAGCACTCGCATGACCGTATTCCCGCAGCAGGAATATGCGCAGACCGCGCAACCCGTTAGAATCGAGGGCGCTGGCGGTGTGTCGACTGGCGTCGGAATGAAAGCGTACCTGAAGGACAGCAGGATACACCTGCAATCGAACGTAAGAGGACAGTATGAGGCTCGTTAAAACCCTCCCTATTTTGCTCAGTCTGGGCGCAGCACTGGGAAGCGTGAGCGCCTGGGCTCTGCCGAACGATCAGCAGCAACCTATCCGCATTCAGGCCGACGACGCCCAACTGGACGACAAGAACGGCATCGCTACCTACAAAGGTGATGTGATCATCACTCAGGGTTCGATGATCGTCAAAGGCAACACGGTGACCATGACTCGTGCGCCGAACGGCGATATCGACGTTGTGACCTCCGTGGGCAACCTGGCTTACTTCGAGCAGCTGCAAACCCAGGGCGACGCCAAACCAGTACAAGGCTACGGCGTGACGATCCAGTACCACGCCCAGCAAAACCGCGTCGTGCTGATCGACAAGGCCAAGGTCGTCGACAAGGACGGCAACGTGACTCAAGGCGAGAAAATCGTCTATGACACCGTGAAGAAACTCGCCAGCGCCGGTCGCGCTACCGGCAGCAAGGTCACCGAGGCGCGTCCGCGCATCGACATGGTGATCCAGCCGAAGAAGAAAACCGACGAGAAAACCCAGTAATGGCAACTCTGAAAGCTCAGCACCTGGCCAAGGCCTATAAAAGCCGCCAGGTCGTGCGGGACGTCAGCCTGTCGATCGACAGCGGCCAGATCGTCGGCCTGCTCGGCCCGAACGGTGCCGGCAAGACCACCTGCTTCTACATGATCGTCGGCCTGGTGCAGGCCGATCAGGGCCGCGTACTGATCGACGACCTGGACGTCAGCCACCAGCCAATGCACGGCCGTGCCAAGGCCGGTATCGGCTATCTGCCGCAAGAAGCGTCGATCTTCCGCAAACTGTCGGTGGCCGACAACATCATGGCCATCCTCGAGACCCGTCAGGAACTCGACAAGGCCGGCCGTCGCAAAGAGCTGGAAAGCCTGCTGCAGGAATTCCACATCAGCCACATTCGCGACAACCTCGGCATGAGCCTGTCGGGTGGTGAGCGGCGCCGGGTGGAAATTGCCCGCGCACTGGCCACCGCGCCGAAATTCATCCTGCTCGACGAGCCGTTCGCCGGTGTCGACCCGATCTCGGTCGGCGACATCAAGCAAATCATTCATCATCTCAAGGCCAAGGGCATCGGTGTATTGATCACCGACCACAACGTGCGTGAGACGCTGGATATCTGCGAAACCGCTTACATCGTCAACGACGGTCAACTGATCGCCGAAGGTGACGCCGAGACTATCCTGGCCAACGATCTGGTCAAGGAAGTGTATCTGGGTCACGAGTTCCGCCTGTAAGCGCGAGCCGTTGGGTGAGCTGCGCGGGTGCTGTATCGATCAAGCCGTTTTTTATACCGTTTAATTGTTACAGCGCTCTAGGCAAACACTTCAGTTTCAGGCATATAATTTGCTTAAGTTTGGCGCCTCGGCGCCCTGTAGTGGATGGCGCATAGCGCCGGCGAATAAGGTGTTAAGCCCCTGCCATGAAACCATCGCTAGTCTTGAGAATGGGCCAGCAGCTGACGATGACACCGCAGCTGCAACAGGCCATCCGCCTGCTCCAATTGTCGACCCTGGATCTGCAACAGGAAATCCAGGAGGCTCTGGAATCCAACCCGATGCTCGAACGCCAGGAAGAAGGCGAGGACTTCGACAACTCCGATCCACTGGCCGACAACGTCGAGCAAAAGCCCAACACTGAAATTCAGGAGCCCTCTTACCAGGAGGCCGCGCCGACGGTGGATAACCTCGACGACGGCGAATGGAGCGAGCGCATCCCCAACGAGCTGCCGGTCGACACGGCCTGGGAAGACGTTTACCAGACCAGCGCCAGCAGCCTGCCGAGCAGCGACGATGACGAGTGGGACTTCACCACCCGAACTTCCGTCGGCGAAAGCCTGCAAAGCCACCTGCTGTGGCAATTGAACCTCGCACCGATGTCCGACACCGATCGCCTGATCGCGGTGACCCTGATCGATTGCATCAACAATCAGGGCTATCTGGACGAAACCCTCGAAGAAATCCTCGACGCTTTCGATCCAGAACTCGACATCGAACTGGACGAGATCGAAGCCGTCCTGCACCGCATCCAGCAGTTCGAACCCGCGGGCATCGGCGCACGCAATCTCAGCGAATGCCTGCTGCTGCAACTGCGTCAGTTGTCGGCCAAGACACCCTGGCTGGCAGAAGCCAAGCGGTTGGTCAGCGACTACATCGATCTGCTCGGCAGCCGCGATTACAGCCAACTGATGCGGCGCATGAAACTCAAGGAAGACGAGCTGCGCCAGGTCATCGAACTGGTGCAGAGCCTCAATCCGCGGCCAGGCTCGCAGATCGAGTCCACCGAAGCCGAATACGTCATACCTGACGTTATTGTGCGCAAGGACAACGACCGCTGGCTGGTCGAGCTGAACCAGGAATCGGTACCGCGCCTGCGCGTCAACGCGCAGTACGCCGGTTTCGTAAAACGCGCCGACACCAGCGCCGACAACACCTTCATGCGCAATCAGCTGCAGGAAGCGCGCTGGTTCATCAAAAGCTTGCAGAGCCGCAACGAAACCCTGATGAAGGTCGCTACGCAGATCGTCGAGCATCAACGCGGTTTTCTCGAGTATGGCGACGAAGCCATGAAACCGCTGGTCCTGCATGACATCGCCGAAGCGGTGGGCATGCACGAATCGACGATTTCCCGGGTGACCACACAAAAATTCATGCATACCCCGCGCGGTATTTATGAGCTGAAATACTTTTTCTCCAGCCACGTCAGTACCTCCGAGGGCGGCGAATGCTCGTCCACGGCGATCCGCGCGATCATCAAGAAACTGGTTGCTGCGGAAAATCAGAAAAAGCCGTTGAGTGACAGCAAGATCGCTGGTTTACTGGAGGCACAAGGCATTCAGGTGGCTCGCCGCACCGTCGCCAAGTATCGCGAATCCCTCGGAATCGCGCCTTCGAGCGAACGCAAGCGGTTGATGTAAGCCACGTTACAGCGTTCCAGTGGCAGGCTTTTCGGCCTGCCGCTTTATGCACTGGCAACGAAGGAGAAGCTGTATGCAAGTCAACATCAGTGGACACCAACTGGAAGTGACCCAACCTCTGCGTTCCTACATCGAGGAAAAACTCCAACGACTGGAGCGACATTTCGACAAGATCACCAACGTGCAAGTCACGATGTGTGTCGAAAAGCTGAAGCAGAAAATCGAAGCCACCTTGCATATTCCCGGCAGTGAAGTGGTCGCCAACGCAGAAGATACCGACATGTATGCTGCGATCGACTCACTCACCGACAAGCTGGATCGCCAACTCAAAAAGCATAAGGAAAAGACCCAGAGCCTCCTCCAGGGCGCGACCGGTCGTTAACACCCTCATCCATGATCCGACTTGAAACCATCCTGACCCCCGGCCGCTCCCAAGTGAACGCGCCGGGCGGCAGCAAGAAAAAAGCCCTCGAACAGATTGCCAACCTGATCCACCGCGAAGTGCCGGATCTGGCGATGCAGGATGTTTTCGAGGCGTTGGTCGCCCGTGAAAAACTCGGTTCCACCGGTTTTGGCAACGGCATCGCCATCCCCCACTGCCGCCTTAAGGGCTGCGCAGGGCCAGTCAGCGCCCTGCTGCACCTCGAAGCCCCGATTGATTTCGACGCCATCGATGGAGCCCCGGTCGACCTGCTGTTCGTGTTGCTGGTCCCGGAAGCCGCCACCGATGCGCACCTGGAACTGCTGCGCCAGATCGCCAGCATGCTCGATCGCAAGGAAGTGCGTGAAAAACTGCGCAGCGCACCAAGCAACGAAGCCTTGTACCAGGTCGTACTGGACGAGCAGAACGGGCATTAATCATGCGCTTGATCATCGTCAGTGGCCGCTCAGGCTCGGGCAAGAGTACCGCGCTGAATGTCCTTGAGGACAACGGCTACTACTGCATCGACAATCTGCCCGCCGGCTTGCTGCCGGAACTGGCCGAACGTGCGCTGATTCACACCGAACTCGCGCAACCGCTGGTAGCCGTTTCGATCGATGCGCGCAACTTGCCCAGTCATCTGTCACGATTTCCGGAACTGCTCGAAGACGCGCGCAGCAAGCACATCCAGTGTGATGTGCTGTACCTGGATGCGGACGAAGAAACCCTGCTCAAGCGTTTTTCCGAAACCCGCCGCCGCCATCCACTGAGCAACGCCAATCGCTCACTGGCCGAAGCGATCCACGATGAAAGCGCCCTGCTCGGCCCGATCGCCGACCTGGCTGATCTGAAGATCAACACCACCCACCTCAACCTGTACCAGTTGCGCGACACGCTCAAGTTGCGCCTGCTGAACCAGCCTGAGCCGGGCACGGCGTTTCTCGTCGAATCGTTCGGTTTCAAGCGCGGCATGCCGGTGGATGCGGATTTGGTCTTCGACGTTCGCTGCCTGCCCAACCCCTATTGGAAGCCGGAATTACGTGAGCAGTCTGGTCTCGACGCGCCGGTGGCGGAGTACCTGGCGGAACAGCCGGACGTCGAAGAAATGTATCAGGACATCTACGCCTACCTGCACAAGTGGCTGCCGCGCTTTGCTGCGAGCAACCGCGCCTATGTGACCGTCGCCATTGGCTGTACCGGCGGGCATCACCGCTCCGTCTACCTGACCGAACGTCTGGGTCAGGCGCTGCAGAAAACCTTGAAAAACGTCCAGGTTCGCCACCGCGACCTCACCTAAAGGATCCACACCGCGATGCCTGCTCGTGAAATCGAAATCATCAACAAACTCGGTTTGCATGCCCGAGCGTCGGCAAAATTTGTCGGCGTGGCGGGCAAGTTTCCGGATACTACGATCAGAGTAGGCCGCACCCCCGAGACAGTGGTCGATGGCAAAAGCATCATGGCAATGATGATGCTCGCGGCAGGCAAGGGCACCAAAATCCATTTGAGTACCGAAGGCGAACAAGCCGAGGAAGCCATGGACGCCTTGGTAGCGCTGATCAACAACTATTTCGATGAAGGCGGCTGATCTTTGCCAGATGAGGGCGCTCGCTCCCTCCGCCCCGCTTAACCCAACGCCGTATCCATCACCATCATCAGGCAAAACCCGATCAGCAAACCAAGGCTCGCGAGTTTGTCATGGCCATGGCGTCGCGACTCGGGAATTACTTCGTGAGTCACCACCAGCAACATCGCCCCAGCCGCCAGTGCCAGTCCCAATGGCAACAACACCTGCGCCAGACTGACCAGCCATGCACATAACAGCGCAAACACCGGTTCGACCAGACCAGACGCAGCACCGATCAAAAACGCCTTGACCCGCGACATCCCCGCACCGGCCAATACCAACGCAATCACCAGACCTTCCGGCACATCCTGCAAAGCGATGCCCATGGCCAGGCTGTCCGCATCCGGCATACCGCCACCGGCAGAAACGCCGACGGCCATGCCTTCCGGAATGTTGTGGGCAATGATGGCGAACACGAACAGCCAGATCCGCGGCGGGATCACCGGACGTTCGAGGGTGCCAACCAGCATTTCCGGGGAAGCGCCAGAAACCTTGCGATCGACCAGATACAGGCCCAACGCGCCGAGCAGAATGCCGAAGCAGATCAGGCCACTGGCGCCCCAAGGTGTCAGACCGAGACTCTCGGCCGCCGCGATGCCCGGCACGATCAGCGAAAACGCGGTCGCCGCCAGCATCACCCCGGCACCAAAACCCAGCAAGGTATCGCTGAGCGCCTGCGGCATGCGCCGGATGATCAGCACCGGCACCGCGCCGAGCGCCGTGCCAAGCGCGCAGAGAGCACCGCCCTGAAGTGCACGCAACAGGCGCGGTTCCAGATTCAGCCACTGCAGCCCGTGAGCGACCAGCAAGGTCATCCCCGCCAACAGCAACAGCGATCCCACTGCGTAACGAAACATACGCCCGCTGCCAGTCGCCAGTGTTTCAGTGCCCATAGTCAGCCCTGGATTTGTTTTTATAGAGGGGTTAAACCAGTGCGGCCTGATAGCGCGCCGCGACTTCAGGCCAATTGATCACGTTGTAGAACGCATTGATGTATTCCGGGCGGCGGTTCTGGTAGCGCAGGTAGTAGGCGTGCTCCCAGACATCGAGACCGAGAATCGGCGTGTTGCCGTTCATCAGCGGGCTGTCCTGATTGCCGCTGCTCTCAACGAGCAATTTTTTCTCCGGGGTGACGCTGAGCCACGCCCAGCCACTGCCAAAACGGGTCAGCGCGGCTTTGGTGAACGCTTCCTTGAAACTGTCGAGGCCACCCAGTTGCTCATCGATTGCCCTGGCCAGCGCGCCATCCGGTTTGCCACCACCGCCTGGCACCATGACTTCCCAGAACAGCGAGTGGTTGGCGTGACCGCCGCCCTGATTGATCACCGCCGCCCGCATTTCTTCCGGGAGTTGCTGCACGCTGGCGACCAGTTTCTCCACCGGCCACTCGGCATACTCCGTACCTTCTACGGCAGCGTTGAGGTTGTTGATGTAAGTCTGGTGATGCTTGGTGTAGTGGATTTCCATGGTTTGCGCATCGATGTGCGGTTCCAGGGCATCGTAGGCGTAAGGCAGGGCAGGCAAGGTAAAAGCCATTTCAATGAACTCCATAGTGGTGTGAAACAGGCGCGCGGCGGGCATTGCCGGTATGCGGGTGCAGCAGGCGTTGGGTGCGCGGGTATTCGCCGTGTTCGCTGATGAAATTCAGCAGCTCGACGTAGGTCTCGCTGCTCTGACGCAATGCTGCTTCCCGCAGGGCCGGGCGCAGCCGCTCGTCCTGCATGGTCTGCAACAGCCGCTGATGGATGGCGCACAGGTATTCGGCGCTCTCCTCGGGCTGATTCAGGCGCAGATGCAGATCCGCGAGGTTGTGGTGGGAGATGACGCAGGCCGCCACCGCTTCGTCGGGGTCCGCCCAGCGCTCGAACAGCACTTGCGCCAAGGCCAGGGCTTGCAGGTAAGCCTCACGGGCGTCGATCAATTCGCCGAGCATGAAGCAGCGATTGGCCCGTTCGATCGTGCGTTTCCAGTGCTCCATGGTGAACCTCCAAAGCGATTGCGGGGTTTACACGCCGCCGGCGGTGAGCTTTCAGGGTTTAAGTAGCTCTTCCAACGGATAGATGGGATTGATTATTAAATGATAATAAGACGCAACACAAGCGTGTCAGCCATGGAGATGCTCGCTCTCACAAGGGGGCTGTGGCGAGAGCAATAAAAAAGGCGCGTCATCCAGTGCGGATGACGCGCCTTTTCGCTCAGCGGACCGGGGTTTAGCTGCCCGCGACGGTCATCCGCTCGATCAACACCGAACCGGTGCGAATGTTGCTGCGCAGCTCCAGATCATTACCAACGGCAACGATCTGCTTGAACATATCGCGCATGTTGCCGGCGATGGTCACTTCCTGCACGGCGAACTGAATCTCGCCGTTCTCGACCCAGAAACCGGCCGCACCACGCGAATAGTCGCCGGTGACCATGTTCAGACCATGGCCCATCAACTCGGTAACCAGTAGCCCACGGCCCATGCGTTTCAACAGCGCCGCCTGATCTTCGTCGCCATGGGTGACGAACAGGTTGTGCACGCCACCCGCGTTCGCCGTGCTCGGCATACCCAGTTTACGGCCGGAATAAGTACCGAGAATGTAGGAGACCAATTCGCCGTTCTCGACGAACGGTTTGGCGTAGGTCGCCAGACCGTCACCGTCATACGAAGCGCTGCCCATGGCGCGCATCAGATGCGGACGCTCGTCGATGGTCATCCACTCCGGGAACAGCTTCTGGCCCAGCGTGCCTTCAAGGAACGACGATTTGCGATACAGACTGCCGCCGGACACCGCCGAGAGGAAGCTGCCGAACAAGCCCCCAGCCAGCTCGGCGGAAAACAGCACCGGCACTTCACAGGTCGGCACCGGACGCGCGCCGAGACGGCTCGCCGCCCGTTGCGCGGCTTTTTGGCCGATGCTCACCGGATCGGCCAGCAGCGTGCCCTGGCGATTGACGTCATACCAGTAATCACGCTGCATCTGCCCGTCGGCTTCAGCAATCATCACGCAACTGAGGCTGTGTCGGGTCGATGCGTAGCCACCAATGAAACCGTGGCTGTTACCGTACACGCGACAGCCCTGATGGGTGCTGAGGGTGGTGCCGTCGGCGTTCTTGATACGTGCGTCGGCATCGAATGCCGCCGCTTCACACAGCAAGGCCTTCTCGATCGCTTGCTCCGGGGTGATATCCCATTCGTGGAACAGATCGAAATCGTGCTGTTCCTTGGCCATCAGCGCTGCATCGGCAAGGCCCGAGGCTTCGTCTTCGGAGGTGTGTTTGGCAATCGCCAGCGCCGCTGCGACGGTCTCGCGAATAGCGTCCGGGCCGGTCGCCGAGGTGCTGGCCGAGCCCTTGCGCTGGCCGACGTACAAGGTGATGCCAAAGCCCTGGTCACGATTGAACTCGACCGTTTCGACTTCACGCTGGCGCACCGATGTCGACAAACCCTGTTCCAGCGACACCGCGACTTCGCAGGCACTGGCCCCCTGACGCTTGGCTTCGGCGATGATCTGCTCGACCTGTTCCTGCAGTGCCGGCAATGCCTGCGGGCCGACGCTTTGAACTGCACTCATGCTCATCTCCACTCAAATTCTGCTTTCGGCTGGGGCCATCGAGCGACCGGGCCGGACAAGCGGCCCCCGACTGGTTATCATGGCGGCGTTTCTTTGCGGACTGCCACCATGGTTGATTCTTACGACGACTCCCTCGATACGGGAGAAAAAAGCAAATCTCAGGTCAAACGCGAGCTGCATGCTCTGGTTGACCTCGGCGAGCGCCTGACCACACTCAAGCCTGACTTGATCGCAAAACTGCCATTGACCGACGCCCTGCGCCGGGCGCTGGCCGATGCGCCCAAGCACACCGCGAACATCGCGCGTAAACGGCACCTGCAGTTCATCGGCAAACTGATGCGCGATCAGGACACCGACGCGATTCTGACCTTGCTCGATCAACTCGATGCCTCGACCCGTCAGTACAACGAGCGTTTCCACAATCTCGAACGCTGGCGCGACCGCCTGATCGGCGGCGATGACGCCGTGCTGGAGAAATTCGTCGTCGAGTACCCGGACGCCGATCGCCAGCAATTGCGTTCCCTGATCCGTCAGGCTCAGCACGAGGTTGCGCAAAACAAACCTCCTGCTTCCAGCCGCAAGATCTTCAAGTACATCCGTGAGCTGGACGAAACTCAACGCGGCCTGCGCTGATCTTCGCCACCGGGTGGCCGCCCTGCGCGCCACCCGAAGCTCCACCCCTTCTTATGCGCCCGTGCCACCGACGGTGATCGCATCGATTTTCAGCGTCGGCTGGCCCACACCCACCGGCACCGACTGCCCATCCTTGCCGCACGTGCCGACCCCGCTGTCCAGCGCCAGATCGTTACCGACCATCGACACCCGGCTCATCGCCTCGGGACCGTTGCCGATCAACGTCGCGCCTTTGACCGGCGCGGTGATCTTGCCGTCCTCGATCAGATACGCCTCGCTGGTGGAAAACACGAACTTGCCGCTGGTGATGTCGACCTGACCGCCGCCGAGATTGGCGCAGTAGATGCCTTTTTCACCGAAGCGATGATTTCCGCCGGATCGCTTTCGCCGCCGAGCATGTAGGTGTTGGTCATGCGTGGCATCGGCAGATGCGCGTAGGACTCGCGACGGCCGTTACCGGTGCGGGCCACACCCATCAGACGCGCGTTGAGCTTGTCCTGCATGTAACCCTTGAGCACGCCGTTTTCGATCAGCGTGGTGCACTCGGTCGGCGTGCCTTCGTCGTCGACACTCAGCGATCCGCGGCGGCCGCTCAAGGTGCCGTCGTCGACGATGGTGCAGAGTTTCGACGCAACCATCTCGCCCATGCGTCCGCTGTAGGCCGAACTGCCCTTGCGGTTGAAATCGCCTTCCAGACCGTGACCGACCGCCTCGTGCAGCAACACCCCGGACCAGCCCGAGCCCAGCACCACGGGCAGCGTGCCGGCCGGTGCCGGAATCGCTTCCAGGTTAACCAGCGCCTGACGCAGTGCCTCGCGGGCGTAACCCATGGCGCGGTCTTCGGCGAGGAAATAGCGGTAGTCGGTACGCCCGCCACCGCCATGCCCGCCGCGCTCGCGACGGCCATTCTGCTCAACAATGACGCTAACGTTGAAGCGCACCAGCGGGCGCACATCGGCGGCCAGGCCACCGTCAGTGGACGCTACCAGAATCCGTTCCCAGACCCCGGCCATGCTCACGCTGACCTGCTGGATACGCGGGTCGAGGGCGCGCGTGGCGACGTCGATACGCTTGAGCAACTCGACTTTCTCGGCGCGGCTGAGCACTTCCAGCGGGTTGTCCGGCGCGTACAGTTGCGCCACATCCTGGGTGCTGAACGCCTGCACCGTGCCGTTCTGCCCGGCACGGGAGATCGAACGCGCCGCACGGGCAGCGGCGCCGAGGGCTTCGAGGGTGATCGCGTTGCTGTAAGCGAAACCGGTTTTTTCCCCGGACTGCGCACGTACGCCGACACCCTGGTCGAGGTTGAAGCTGCCTTCCTTGACGATGCCGTCTTCCAGCGCCCAGGACTCGGAAATCTGGCCCTGGAAATACAGATCGGCGGCATCGATGCCGGGGCCGGCGAGATCGCCGAGCACGCCTTGCAGGCTCTCGATCGTCACGCCGCCGGGCGCCAACAGGTGATCACTGACAGAGGACAACAACTCGCTCATGGGTTTACGCCTTAAATTCGTGTTCTGAAGCAGGCCGCTGAGCGCCCTGCGAGAAAAACCGCCGATGATTCGTCACCGGCATGCGCGCCCGGATGGACGCTTGTTCATTGATGTCGCGTTCGGCCAACAACACCGCTTCGCCTTGATCCTGACTGGCCAGCACACGGCCCCACGGGTCGACGATCGCGGCATGGCCGAAGGTTTCTCGCGGCCCCGGGTGAGTCCCGCCCTGCGCAGCCGCCAATACGTAACACTGGGTCTCGATGGCCCGCGCGCGAATCAGAACGTCCCAATGCGCCGCGCCAGTCACCGCGGTGAACGCCGACGGCGCGCTGATCAACTCGGCACCGGCCGCACGCAATTCGCTGTACAACTCGGGAAACCGCAGGTCGTAACACACCGTCAGACCGAGCCGGCCCACTGGCGTGTCAGCCACCACCACATTGCTGCCATAAGCATAGTCATCGGATTCGCGGTAACGCCCGCGATTGTCCGCCACATCGACATCGAACAGGTGCAGCTTGTCGTAGCGGGCAACGATTTCGCCCTGATCATTGATCAGCAGCGAGCAGGCATGGGCCCTGGCAGTCGGCTGATCCGCCGGCGGCAACGGCAACGTGCCGGCCACTATCCATAAGGTGAGGTCGCGGGCGGTCTGTTTCAACCATGGCAGGATCGGCCCTTCGCCCAGCGCTTCGGCGCGACCGATATCAGCGACATCGCGACGGCCCATCGCAGCGAAGTTCTCCGGCAGCACCGCCAGCTTCGCGCCGCCGGCCGCGGCCTGTTCGAGCAGGCGCCGGGCCTGAGCCAGATTGGCCAGCACGTCGCTCTGGCTGACCATTTGAATCACCGCTAAAGACATGGCGAACTCCCAACGAGGTATCTGGCCATGCTACTCCATCGCTCCAAGGCCGGGCCGCTCAAAAAGGCTTGTCGAAAGTGATTTTCGGCTCTTTCCATGGACCTTTGACCGTGTATTTGACACTGGCGAAGCGCGCCACACGGTCCCCGATCAGCTTGTCGATCAAGAACAAGGCGCCACCGACTGCCGGTGCGCCGACGAGCAACGCGGCAATCGGCAGGTTGTTGGTCACCGGCAAGGTCACCAGCAATTTCGCATCGACCTTGTCGTCAACCAGATCGAGGGTGCCGTCCAGTTCAAGATTGCTCGACGGGCCGGTCAGGCGAATCGGCTCACGGGTCACATACACGCCGTTGTTTGCCACCAGCAGGCCTTTGACCCGGTCATAGCTCAAGCCCTTGCCGAACAGGTCGGAAAAGTCCAGGCGTAAGCGGCGGCCGATCGAGTTGAAGTTGAGCAGACCGAACACACGCAAGGCCTGCGCGCCGCCCTCCACTTCGACAAACTGGCCCTTGTTCAACGAAGCATCCAGTGTCCCGGAGAAACGCTTGGTCGCCAGCCAGGCCGGCGAACCCGGCCAACGGCCGTCGACGTCCATATGGAATTCTTCGCTGGTTACGCTCGGCGCGAAACCCCAACCCTTGAGCACGTCGGCGAGGTTCTTGCCGCCGATACGCCCCTTGTACCAACTGCTGGTCGAACCCGGCGTGCCTTCCCAGCCACCGTTGCCTTGCAGCAGGATGCCCTTGAGGCCCATGTCGAGGTTGTTGAGAGCGATGCCTTTGGCGGTGGGACGGATTTTCAGCGACCAGCCACCGACCAGATCGGGGCCGAGGAATAGCTGGTTGAGGGTAATATCCAGCGCCGGAATTTTCGTCGGATCGACTGAAGCCAGTGGATCGGGCGCATTTTCGTCAGCCTGCACTGCCGGGTCCGGCGCCGGCAGTTTCACGTATTGCAAGTTGACCGCGATCGGCACGCCTTTGGCGTCCGGCAGGCTCGCCGTGCCTTTGGCCTGCTGGCTGTCGAGGGCCAGATTCCACGCGGCGGGTTTGCGATTGAGCTGTACCGATGCCTGATCCAGCGTCGTGCCCATTGCGGTGAGCTTGCCGACCTTGAAGTCCGCGCTGTTGAGCAATTGCTTGGCGCTGCCGCCCGGATCCTGCCCGGCGTACTGGTTGACCAGATTCTGCCAGGGCGCAACGTCCAGCTCCGACAACACACCGCGAATGCGCAAGCCTTTGGCGCCCGGCAGCACCGCTTCGCCGGCACCGAGGAACAATTCCCCACGGCCCTCGGCAAAATTGCTCGGCGGCGCCGCGAAGGTGAAGTTGGCCAATTGATCGTAATTGACCCAGTAACGCCGCTCCTGCCCCTGCAAGGTCATGCGAAATACCGTGTCACGACCGACATCGGCAGCCATGCCGAACGGCGCCGGCAGATCCACCGCCACGCCTTTGAGATTCGAGCTGACCATCAACTGACTGTCGACGCCGTCCAGATTCAACTGCAACTGATAGGGAATCGTCCCCGACACTGGCAACGGCTGGGTCACGCCCAGCCAGTCAGTGAGTTTCTTGACTTCGACCTGCCCCGTCGCAGCGACCCGAGTCTTGAGCTTGCCCGGGCTGCCATCGGCGAAAATCTGCGCGGTGACGGGTTTGTCGAAGGCACGCGCGGCGATGTTCTGCCCGCTCAGGCCTTTGGCGCTGTCGAAGCGGAAGTCGCCCTTGAGCTGCGTCAGTTCCAGTTTCGGCTCGGCCAGTTTCAAGCGGGCATTGGCGGTCTTGAAGTCGACGAGGACTTTTGGTTGCTCGCCCTTGGCCAGCGGTACGTCGAGTTTGAGCTTGCCGGTGAGATCACCCGCGCCTTCCCAACCGGCAAACGTATCGGCGGTGCCGATCGGCGCTTCCTGGAGGATTTTCAGCCCGTCGCCCAAGCCGCCGGCAAACGCGCCATCGAGCAACAGGTGGGGGTTTTGCCCGGCCGGTACATGGAGAATATTGACGAAGACATCGCTTACCTGAGTGTCCAGCAATTGGCCCTTGTCGGCCCAGATCCGCACGCCACTGTCCTCGATGAACACATCGCCACTGACCTTCTTCACATGCGGCCAGCCCGGCTGAAAGGCCAGTTCGGCGTCGTGCACCTTGAAGAACAGGCTGATGCTGCGATCGGCATCCCCGGCATTCTTGCTCAGCGAGCCCTGATACTGGAAAAAGCCCTGATCGACCGCGCCTTTGAGAATGGCCGTGCGCAGCCATTCATCGAGCGCCGGGCTGAGCACTGCCGGCAGATATTTAGCGGTGTAACGACCATCGCCCTCGACCAGACCGACGCGCAGGTCCATGTAGTCTTCCTGGCTGTGGTCGAAGTGCAGGCGAATCAGGAAGTCGCCGGCGATCTTGCCCTCCTCGCCCAGCACCTTCAGGTACGGCGCGATCAGGGTGAAGCCGTCCTTGTCGAGTTTCCAGGTCAACCGGGCGTTGGCTTGCAGGTATTGCCAGGGCTTGGCGAAGATCGGGTCGAGGTGCAGGACAAAGTCCTTGCTGTCCAGGCGCAACTCGCCGCCGTCGAGATTGCCGCTCAGGCTACCGCTGACATTTCGTGCCGCCGGTGCGCCGTGATAGGCATCGAAGCCGACGTTATCCAGATTGGCGGCAAAGCCGAATTTGGTTCCGTCGGTGGCATTCGGGTGGAAGTCCAGCAGGACATTGCGCAAGCCGCCGGTGACCTTGAGCCGCTCGACCACCGTGGCGAAACTCTGCGGCAGCGGCCCCAGCGCGTTGAGCAGCGGTGTGATCGGCGTCAGGTCGAGGCGATCAGCCTGCAAATGCCAGAGCTCTTCGACCTTGTCGTTCGCGCGGGTCTGCTGCACCTGCACGCGCGATTCCCAGCGGGTTTCGCCGAAGCTCATCGCCAGCGAATCGAGAATGACGCTCGCGCCCTCGGCGCTGTTGCGGTAATAGGCATTGAGCGCCAGATTGTTGATCTGGATTGGTTTGCGCTCGGCGTAGGCGCCGGTGATTTGCGGAGCATTGAGGCGCAACGCCGCGCTTTGCAGGGTGCCCTCGGCCCAGTTCACCCAAAGTTCGCCGCCGGCCTTGATCTCGGAAAAATTCCATTGCTGGGTCAGGCGTTCCGGCAGCCACTTCGACCAGTCGCTCTGCGGCAGGCTGGCGTAACCGTCGACCGTGCTGTTCTGCCATTGCTCCGGACGCAGCCGCGTGCGCAGGTTCAACGCCACAGGCTGGCCGTCGGGCAAGGTCAGGCGTGCGTCGAGACGCTGGCGACTGGCGCCGGTTTTCAGATTGATCCCGACGTAGGTCAGGGTCATTGGCGGGTGATCGAGCGGCTGCAGCGTGACCTGGCTGTCGAGAATCGACAATTGCTGGATCATCTGCGAACGCTGGAACAGTTGCGCGGCGTCGAACGGCTGATCGTTCTGCACTGGCAGGCCTTCCAGCGCCCACTTGCCGTCTTCGCCTTCCTTGAGGCTGATCTTCAAGCCATTGAATTCAAGATGCGCAATGCGCACTTCGCGGGCGAGCAGACTGGCCCACAGATCCGGCACCGCGCGTACACGGTCCAGACGCAGCGCGTTGGCGCCGCTGCCGACCATCACGTCATGCGCCAGCAGGATCGGCGCAAAACCGCTCCAGTTGCCCTCCAGCTCGCCGATCTGCAACGGCATGCCGAGGGCAGTACTGGCCTTGTCTTCGATATCGGTACGGTATTCGGCCACGAGCGGGGTCAGTTCGCGGCCGAGACTGACATACAACGCCATCAACACCAGAACCAACGCGCACAGGCCCAGCCCCCACCGGGTGAGTGCGGCCAGAATGCGGGTCAGACGCTCCATGTCAGGTGGCTCCCATGGCGAAAATACTGCGAAAAGCTGAGGCCAGCCGCGGTGGATTAAAGGTGATGCAGGGGTTCAGAGCAGCACCACGTCGTATTGTTCCTGGGAATACATGGTTTCCACCTGGAAGCGTATGGTGCGGCCGATAAACCCTTCAAGCTCGGCGACGTTACCGGATTCTTCATCGAGCAGGCGATCAACCACCTTCTGATTGGCCAGCACCCGATAACCCTCGGCCTGATAGGCACGGGCTTCACGCAGGATCTCGCGGAAGATCTCGTAACAGATGGTTTCGGCGGTTTTCAGCTTGCCCCGGCCCTGGCAACTGCTGCACGGCTCGCAGAGCACTTGCTCGAGGCTTTCGCGGGTACGCTTGCGGGTCATCTGCACCAGGCCCAACTCGGTGATCCCGATGATGTTGGTCTTGGCGTGATCACGCTCCAGCTGCTTTTCCAGCGTACGCAGCACCTGACGCTGATGCTCTTCATCTTCCATGTCAATGAAATCGATGATGATGATCCCGCCGAGATTGCGCAGGCGCAGTTGCCGGGCAATCGCGGTCGCCGCTTCGAGGTTGGTCTTGAAAATGGTTTCTTCAAGGTTGCGATGACCAACGAACGCCCCGGTGTTGACGTCGATGGTAGTCATGGCTTCCGCCGGATCGACCACCAGATAGCCGCCGGATTTCAGCGGCACCTTGCGCTCGAGGGCTTTCTGGATTTCGTCTTCGACGCCATACAGGTCGAAAATCGGTCGTTCGCCCGGATAATGCTCCAGACGATCAGCGATTTCCGGCATCAGTTCAGCGACGAACTGCGTGGTTTTCTGAAAGGTTTCCCGGGAATCGATACGGATCTTCTCGATTTTCGGGTTGACCAGATCGCGCAGCGTGCGCAGCGCCAGGCCGAGGTCTTCGTAAATTACCTTGGGCGCAGCGATGGTTTTGATCTGTTCGTTGATCTGATCCCACAAACGCCGCAGGTAACGGATGTCCATGAGGATTTCATCAGCACCGGCGCCTTCGGCTGCAGTACGCAGAATAAAGCCACCCGCTTCCTTGATACCTTCTTTGGCCACGCAATCGCTGACCACCTGCTTGAGACGTTCACGCTCGGCTTCGTCTTCGATTTTCAGCGAAATACCGACGTGGGCCGTGCGTGGCATGTACACCAGATAGCGCGACGGTATCGACAGTTGCGTGGTCAGGCGTGCGCCCTTGGAACCGATCGGGTCCTTGGTCACTTGCACCACCAGGCTCTGGCCTTCGTGCACCAGCGAACTGATGCTCTCGACCGCCGGGCCTTCGCGCAGGGAAATTTCTGCGGCGTGAATGAACGCCGCACGGTCCAGACCAATATCGACGAACGCCGCCTGCATGCCCGGCAATACGCGCACGATCTTGCCTTTATAGATGTTGCCGACGATCCCGCGCTTTTGCGTGCGCTCAACATGGACTTCTTGCAGCACACCGTTTTCGACCACCGCCACGCGCGACTCCATCGGCGTGATGTTGATCAGAATCTCTTCACTCATGGCAGGATCTCGTTCAGGCATGTTCACGATAATGGCCGCATCTGGATGGGTACGACGCTTATGGCGCGTTCAGGTTTTGCCAACAGGGTATGCCGAAATGGCCCAATACCTCGCAGGTTTCGCAAACGGGCAAGCCGACCACGGCCGAGTAGCTGCCATTGAGGCTGGCAACGAACACCCCGCCGAGGCCTTGAATGCCATAACCGCCGGCCTTGTCCTGGGGTTCACCGCTGGCCCAGTAGGCGGCGGCTTCCTCGCGGCTGATCGGGCGAAAGCGCACCAGACTGCGCACCACCCGCGACTCGCAGCGTTCGCCTTCGAGCACGGCGATGGCCGTCAGCACTTCATGCTCCCTGCCAGACAACATCATCAGCATGGCGCATGCGTCGGCTTCGTCCACCGGTTTGCCAAGAATTTTGCCGTCAAGCACCACCGCGGTGTCGGCGCCCAACACGCAGTAGCCCTGAGCGGACACGACGCTGCGGCGCCCGGCGTCAGCCTTGCCGCGCGCGAGGCGTTCGACATAGGCCGAGGGCGATTCTTCAAGTAAAGGAGTTTCGTCGATGTCCGCGCTGATGGCGGTGAACGCTACGCCGATCTGCGTGAGCAATTCACGCCGGCGTGGCGATCCGGAGGCGAGGTAAAGCAGCTTCATCAAAACATCTCCCTGTTCAGTGCCCTGCTTCACCGGCTCAATAGATTCTGTAACGTCGGCACAATCCGCGTAAGGCGAAACTGACCCACGGCCAGAGCAAGGCACTGACCAACGCCGGCAAGACCAGGGCGAGAGTTGGCTGACGGTTGCCGGTCAAGGCGCTGAGCCACAGTTGAGCCAATTGCGCGAGACCGAAAATCACCAGGATCACCAGGCACTGCTGCCACATCGGAAACATGCGCAGACGCTGCTGCAACGACAGCACCAGAAAGGTGATCAGCGTCAGGATCAACGCGTTCTGCCCCAGCAGGTCGCCTTGCAGCACGTCTTCGGCCAGGCCCAGACAGAACGCCGTAACCATGCCGACCGTGTGCGGCATGTACAGCGCCCAGAACGTCACCAGCAGGGCCAGCCAGAGCGGACGCAGGATTTCCATGAAAATCGGTAGCGGCGATACGCTGAGCAGGATGCCGATGACGAACGTTAGCCAGATCATCCAGCCATTCCCCGAAGCTTTGGCCCCGACCATTATTCTCGTCCCCCGGTGGTGGCTGGCGGTTTCGCCGGTGGCTTTGTCGCTGCCGGTGGTTTGGCGGCGGCCGGCGGTTTAGTCGCAGCAGGCTTGGCAGGCGTGGCAGCAGGCGTGGCTGCGGGTGCCGCCGCTTCGCTGGCAGGCGCAGCAGCCGGGGTCGCCGGCGTCGCCATGATCAGAGGCTTGGGTACGTTGACCGGCATCATCGGACCGCCACCGTGGGCATCGAGCTGCTCCTGGGCCTGAGCGGCTTCGTTGGCGCGTTCTTCGGCGGTGCGGCTGTCGCTGAACACCAGCAGCAGGTAGCGGCTGCGATTCAACGCGGCGGTCGGCACGGCGCGGACGATGGCGAACGGCTGGCCGGAATCGTGGATGACTTCCTTCACCGTGGCCACCGGGTAACCGGCCGGGAAACGCTGGCCGAGACCGGAGCTGACCAGCAGATCGCCTTCCTTGATATCCGCGGTGTCGGCGACATGGCGCAGTTCCAGACGCTCCGGATTGCCGGTGCCGCTGGCAATCGCGCGCAGACCGTTACGGTTGACCTGGACGGGAATGCTGTGGGTGGTGTCGGTCAACAGCAATACACGCGAGGTGTAAGGCATCAATTCGACCACCTGGCCCATCAGCCCGCGGGCATCGAGCACCGGCTGACCGAGGACCACGCCATCGCGCTCACCTTTATTGATGATGATGCGATGGGTGAAGGGGTTGGGGTCCATGCCGATCAGCTCGGCCACTTCGACCTTTTCATTGACCAGCGCGGAGGAATTGAGCAACTCGCGTAGCCGAACGTTCTGCTCGGTCAGGGCGGCAAGCTTTTGCATGCGCCCCTGCAACAGCAGGTTTTCGGTCTTGAGTTTTTCGTTTTCAGCGACAAGCTCGGTACGGCTGCCGAACTGACTGGCGACCCCGTCCCACAATCTGCCGGGCAGGTCAGTGATCCAGTAGGCATCCATCAGCACCAGCGACGCTTGTTTGCGCGCGGGCTTGAGCAGGTCGAAACGCGCATCGACCACCATCAGCGCGACCGCGAGCACGGCCAGCACCAACAGGCGCACGCCCAACGAAGGGCCTTTGGTGAAAAGCGGTTTAATAAGCCGCTCCTCCCAGGCAAATGTTCTGTTTATTCATACGGCATCAAACCGGCCTGGATGAAGACTGACAGAAGATAAACGCCAACAGGCAGCACTGCAAAGTGCTGCCTGTGCGTTCACCCACGTAATGCAATCGGCGACTTACTCGCTCGAGAGCAGATCCATGGTGTGCTTATCCATCATTTCCAATGCACGGCCACCGCCGCGAGCTACGCAAGTCAGCGGATCTTCGGCAACGATCACCGGCAGACCCGTCTCTTGCGCCAGCAGCTTGTCGAGGTCACGCAGCAGCGCACCACCACCGGTCAGCACCAGGCCACGCTCGGCGATGTCGGACGCCAGTTCCGGCGGCGACTGCTCCAGCGCGCTTTTCACGGCCTGAACGATGGTTGCCAGCGACTCTTGCAGAGCTTCCAGCACTTCGTTGGAGTTCAGGGTGAATGCGCGAGGAACGCCTTCGGCCAGGTTGCGACCGCGAACGTCGACTTCACGGATTTCGCCGCCCGGGTAGGCCGTACCGATTTCCTGCTTGATGCGCTCAGCAGTGGACTCACCGATCAGGCTGCCGTAGTTGCGACGTACGTAAGTGATGATCGCTTCGTCGAAACGGTCGCCGCCCACACGTACGGATTCGGCATAGACCACGCCGTTCAGGGAGATCAGCGCGATTTCAGTGGTACCGCCACCGATATCGACCACCATCGAACCGCGGGCTTCTTCCACCGGCAGGCCGGCACCGATGGCAGCGGCCATTGGCTCTTCGATCAGGAATACTTCACGGGCGCCGGCACCCAGCGCCGACTCGCGAATGGCGCGACGCTCGACCTGAGTGGATTTGCATGGAACGCAGATCAGCACACGCGGGCTGGGCTGCAGAAAACTGTTTTCGTGAACCTTGTTGATAAAGTACTGCAGCATCTTTTCGCAAACGCTGAAGTCGGCGATCACGCCGTCCTTCATCGGACGAATGGCAGCAATGTTGCCCGGCGTACGGCCGAGCATGCGCTTGGCTTCGGTGCCGACAGCGACGACACTTTTCTGGTTACCGTGTGTCCGAATGGCCACAACCGATGGCTCATTCAGGACGATACCGCGCTCGCGCACGTAAATAAGGGTGTTGGCAGTGCCCAGGTCAATGGAAAGATCGCTGGAAAACATGCCACGCAGTTTCTTGAACATGGGAAAGGGACCCTAGGCAACGCGTGGGTAAAAAAGTGCGGCAAACTCTAACAACGACAGGGATTTTGGGCAAGGCGCCAATATGTTAAATTGGCCGCTTTTCTGTGCACCAAGCCCCACAATCGCGGCCTTATGACCGTAGAAGTGCGGTAGTGTTCCGACAATCTAACACACGGACGCCGTCCGTTCTGTTTTCCACAGGAGAATCCCGATGGCGCTAGAACGCTCCGACGTGGAAAAAATCGCTCATCTGGCCTGCCTTGGCCTCAATGATGCCGATCTTCCACACATTACTTCCGCCCTCAACAGCATTCTCGGTCTGGTCGACGAAATGCAGGCTGTAAATACCGACGGAATCGAGCCTCTGGCCCACCCGCTGGAAGCCAGTCAGCGCCTGCGCGCCGACGTTGTGACCGAGACCAATAACCGCGAGGCCTACCAGTCCATCGCACCAGCGGTCGAAAACGGCCTGTATCTGGTTCCGAAAGTCATCGACTAAAGGGAAAGAGCCTGCAATGCATCAAATGACTCTGGCCGAGATCGCCCGCGGTCTCGCCGATAAAAAGTTTTCCTCCGAAGAGCTGACCAAGGTCCTGCTGGCGCGAATCACCCAGCTCGATCCGCAGCTCAACAGTTTCATCAGCCTCACCGAAGAGCTGGCCCTCGAGCAGGCGAAAGCCGCCGATGCGCGCCGCGCCAATGGTGAGAGCGGCGCCCTGCTCGGCGCGCCGATCGCCCACAAAGACCTGTTCTGCACCCAAGGCATTCGCACCAGCTGCGGCTCGAAGATGCTCGACAACTTCAAGGCCCCGTACGACGCCACCGTGGTGGCGAAGCTGGCCGCTGCCGGCGCCGTGACCCTGGGCAAGACCAACATGGACGAATTCGCCATGGGTTCGGCCAACGAGTCGAGCTGGTACGGCGCGGTGAAAAACCCGTGGAATCTGGAACACGTACCGGGCGGTTCGTCCGGTGGTTCGGCCGCCGCTGTGGCCGCTCGCCTGTTGCCTGCCGCGACCGCCACCGACACTGGCGGCTCGATCCGTCAGCCGGCGGCATTCACCAACCTGACCGGCCTGAAACCGACCTACGGTCGCGTATCGCGCTGGGGCATGATCGCCTACGCCTCCAGCCTCGATCAGGGTGGCCCGCTCGCGCGCACCGCTGAAGACTGCGCGATTCTGCTGCAAGGCATGGCCGGTTTCGATCAGAACGATTCGACCAGCATCGATGAGCCGGTGCCGGATTACTCCGCCAGCCTCGGCGATTCCCTGCAAGGCCTGCGCATTGGCGTGCCGAAGGAATACTTCAGCGCCGGTCTCGACCCGCGCATCGCCGAGCTGATCCAGAACAGCATCCAGCAGCTGCAGAAGCTCGGTGCGGTGATCAAGGAAATCAGCCTGCCGAACATGCAGCATGCGATTCCGGCGTACTACGTGATCGCCCCGGCAGAAGCCTCCTCGAACCTGTCGCGTTTCGACGGCGTGCGTTTCGGCCATCGCTGCGAGAACCCGGAAAACCTCATCGACCTGTACAAGCGCTCCCGTGGCGAAGGCTTCGGGCCTGAAGTGCAGCGCCGGATCATGGTCGGTGCCTACGCGCTGTCCGCCGGTTACTACGACGCCTACTACCTGAAAGCGCAGAAGATCCGTCGTCTGGTGAAGAACGATTTCATGGCAGCCTTTAATGAAGTCGACATCATCCTCGGCCCAACCACGCCGAACCCGGCCTGGAAGCTCGGCGCGAAAAACAGTGACCCGGTCGCTGCCTATCTGGAAGACGTCTACACCATCACCGCCAACCTCGCCGGCCTGCCGGGCCTGTCGATGCCGGCCGGTTTTGTCGACGGCCTGCCGGTGGGCGTGCAGTTGCTCGCACCGTATTTCCAGGAAGGTCGCCTGTTGAACGTTGCCCACCAGTATCAGCTCAACACTGACTGGCACACCCGCACCCCAACCGGCTTCTGAGGAGACACACATGCAATGGGAAGTCGTGATCGGGCTGGAGATTCATACTCAGCTCACCACCCGGTCGAAAATCTTTTCCGGTAGTTCCACCACCTTCGGCTCCGAGCCGAACACCCAGGCCAGCCTCGTAGACCTGGGCATGCCCGGCGTGCTGCCGGTGCTCAACCAGGAAGCGGTGCGCATGGCGGTGATGTTCGGTCTGGCGATTGACGCCGAGATCGGTCAGCACAACGTGTTTGCGCGCAAAAACTACTTCTATCCGGACCTGCCGAAGGGCTATCAGATCAGCCAGATGGAGTTGCCGATTGTCGGTAAAGGCCACCTGGACATCGCCCTGGAAGACGGCACGGTCAAACGCGTCGGCATCACCCGCGCGCACCTTGAAGAAGACGCCGGCAAGAGCCTGCACGAAGAATTCAACGGCGCCACCGGCATCGACCTGAACCGTGCCGGCACGCCGCTGCTGGAAATCGTCTCCGAACCGGACATGCGCAGCGCCAAGGAAGCCGTGGCTTACGTCAAGGCGATCCACGCGCTGGTGCGTTATCTGGGCATCTGCGACGGCAACATGGCCGAAGGTTCGCTGCGCTGCGACTGCAACGTCTCGGTGCGTCCGAAAGGCCAGGTCGAGTTCGGCACGCGCTGCGAGATCAAGAACGTCAACTCGTTCCGTTTCATCGAGAAGGCGATCAACTCCGAAATCCAGCGCCAGATCGAGCTGATCGAAGACGGCGGCAAAGTGATCCAGCAGACCCGTCTGTACGATCCGAACAAGGACGAGACCCGTCCGATGCGTTCGAAAGAGGAAGCCAACGACTACCGTTACTTCCCCGATCCGGACCTGCTGCCCGTGGTCATCGAAGAGTCGTTCCTCGGCGAGGTGCGCGCCACCCTGCCGGAACTGCCGCCGCAAAAGCGCGAACGCTTCCAGAGCCAGTTCGGTCTGTCGGCTTACGACGCCAACGTGCTGGCCACCAGCCGTGAGCAGGCGGATTACTTCGAGAAAGTCGCGGCCATCGGCGGCGACGCGAAACTGGCGGCGAACTGGGTGATGGTCGAGTTGGGCAGCCTGCTCAACAAGCAAGGCGTGGACATCGACGAATCGCCGGTTTCCGCTGAACAGCTGGGCGGCATGCTGCAGCGCATCAAGGACAACACCATCTCCGGCAAGATCGCCAAAGTGGTGTTCGAAGCGATGGCCAACGGCGAAGGCAGTGCTGACGAGATCATCGAAAAGCGCGGCCTGAAGCAGGTCACCGACACCGGCGCGATTTCGGCGGTGCTGGATGAAATGCTGGCGGCCAACGCCGAGCAGGTCGAACAGTATCGTGCAGCGGATGAAGCCAAGCGCGGCAAGATGTTCGGCTTCTTCGTCGGTCAGGCGATGAAGGCCTCCAAAGGCAAGGCCAACCCGCAGCAAGTGAACGAACTGCTGAAAAGCAAGCTCGAAGGCTGATTCCGGCCCCGCGCTCGGGGATCGTTCCCGCGCTCTGCGTGGGAATGCCGCCCCGGACGCTCCGCGTCCATTGCGGTGTGACGCAGAGCGTCACGGGATGCATTCCCACGCCGGAGCGTGGGAACGATCACTTTGGAGTATTCGAATGAAACGCTTGCTCGGCGGCTGTGCCCTGCTCTCCCTGCTGGCCGGTTGCGCCAGCACCGACACCATCGACCCGCACGGTTACGACCAGAGCGGCGTCGCCTCCTACTACGGTGCCAAGCACCACGGTAAACGCACCGCCAGCGGCGAAGCGTTCAACCAGCATTCCCTGACTGCCGCCCACCGCCAATTACCCTTCGGCACGCGAGTGAAAGTCACCAACCTGAAAAACGACGAATCGGTCGTGGTCCGCATCAACGACCGCGGCCCGCACACCCGTGGCCGGCTGATCGACTTGTCGCGCGAGGCCGCCGAGCAGATCGGCATGCTGCGCAGCGGCACCGCGCGGGTTCGCGTACAGGCCCTCGATTAATGGAGCGCTGACCATTTTCGGATTAGCCGACCTGCCCCTGATCAGCCTGATCGAACTCGTCGCCGGCCTGTGCCTGCTGATCTTCGGTGCCGAACTGATGGTGCGCGCGGCGGTGCGTCTGGCAGCGCGCCTGCATGTACGGCCGCTGATCATCGGCCTGACCATCGTCGCCCTCGGCAGCAGCGCACCGCAAATGGCCGTCAGCCTCCAGGCAGCGCTGGCGCACAACCCGGACATTGCCGTCGGCAGCGTGGTCGGCAGCAGCATCTTTAATATCCTCGTCACGCTCGGGCTGTCGGCGCTGATCATTCCGCTGCGCGTTTCGCGGCAACTGGTGCGACTGGATATTCCGCTGATGATCGGCGCCAGCCTGCTGGTGTTTCTGCTGGCCTGGAACAAAGAGATCGGCCGCTTCGACGGCATCTTGTTGCTTGCCGCTTTGGCGCTGTACCTCGGCCTGCTGTTGCGTCAGTCACGTCACTCGACACGGCCGCATTCCGAGCAACCTGACGTCGCCCAGGCGTCGTGGTTCGGCAGTTTGCTGATGATCAGCGTCGGGCTGGCGATGCTGGTGTTTGCCGGGCATCTGTTGCTGGGCGCCGCGGTTGTGGTCGCCACCGATCTGGGTTTCTCCGAGCGGGTGATCGGCCTGACTGTGGTTGCGGTCGGTACTTCATTGCCGGAACTGGCTACCTCATTGATCGCCGCACTGCGCGGGCAACGCGACATCGCCGTCGGCAACGTGATCGGCGCCAACCTGTTCAACCTGCTCGGGGTGCTGGGCCTCACTGCGCTGATCGCACCGACGCCACTGTCGGTCTCGCCGAACGCGCTGGATTTCGACCTGCCGGTGATGCTTGGCGTCGCGGCGCTATGCCTGCCGGTGTTCTATTCCGGCTATCGCGTGACCCGCGCCGAAGGTTTGCTGTTGCTCGGTTTGTACCTGGTCTACGGGCTGCATGTGGTGTCGTTCACCACCGGCATGCCGCTGGCCGGCCGACTCGAGCGACTGATGCTGTTTTATGTCTTGCCGCCGCTGTTGATGTTTTTGTTGTTCACGTCGATACGCGCCTGGCGCCGTCAACATCACAAGAAGGATATGCCATGACCGAATCGAAGCAGTCCGGAGTTGAAATCCGTCGTCAGGTAATGGGCGACGCGTTCGTCGATCGCGCATTGGGCAACGCCACCGAGTTCACCCAACCCTTGCAGGATTTCGTTAATGAGCATGCCTGGGGCGGGGTATGGAATCGCGAAGGCCTGCCGCTGAAAACCCGCAGCCTGATCACCCTCGCCGCGCTGACCGCACTGAAGTGCCCGCAAGAATTGAAGGGCCATGTGCGCGGCGCGCTGAACAATGGCTGCACGGTGGAGGAGATTCGTGAGGCGCTGCTGCATTGTGCGGTGTATGCCGGGGTGCCGGCGGCGATCGATGCGTTTCGCGCGGCGCAGGAAGTGATCGATACCTACCAGAAACCTGAGTGACGGCGCGGGCCTCATCGCGGGCAAGCCCGCTCCCACAGGTTTTTCGGTTGTTAATCAAATTTCGTCAACAACGAGATCCCTGTGGGAGCGGGCTTGCCCGCGATGAGGCCGGAAAAATCATCGAACATCTTTCGCTTAGATCCACCCGCCCCACTGCAACACAAAGATCCCGACATTGGTCGTGATCGCCGCCATCAACGTGGTCAGCACGATAATCGCCGCTGCCAGCTCATGATTGCCCTGCGCCGCCCGCGCCATGACGAAACTCGCCGCGGCCGTCGGGCTGCCAAAGTACAGAAACAGAATCCCCAGCTCCGCCCCGCGAAAGCCCCATAGCCACGCGCCCAGCGTCGCCAGCACAGGCAAGCCGACCATTTTCACCAGACTGGAACTGAGCGCCATCTTGCCGCTCTTGCGCAGCGCCGCCAGCGACAGCGTGCCCCCGATGCAGATCAGCGCCAGCGGCAATGTGGTCTGTGCCAGATACTGGCCCGAGGTCTCCAGCCAGCCCGGCAAACCAATCTTGAAATAGGCAAACGGCGCCGCGGCGATCACGCTGATGATCAGCGGATTGCTGAACACGCTTTTACAGATGCTCCACGGGTCAGACTTGATCACCGGGCTGTAGACCGCCAGGACGATGGTCGACAGGGTGTTGTAGAACAGAATCACCAGCGCCGCGAGAATCGCCCCGAGGGAAATCCCGTAGTCACCGTACATGCTTGCCGCGAGTGCCAGGCCGATCACGCCGTTGTTGCCGCGAAACGCGCCCTGGGTGTAGATGCCACGATCTTCGCGCGGACAACGGAAAATCGCCCAGCCCCAGGCCACGGCAAAGCTCACCAGGGTGGCGAGCGAGAAGTAGATCAGCAGGGACGGTTGCAGAGCGGCGTGCAGGTCCGCGTGCAGAATGCCGAGAAACAGCAGCGCCGGCATGGTCACGTTGAACACCAGCGACGAGGCGGTGTGGATGAAGTTGTCGTTGATCCAGTCGATGCGCTTGAGCAGCACACCGAGAAACAGCATGGCGAATACCGGCGCGGTGATGTTCAGGGTTTCGAGGAAGATTGCCAGCATGCCGGGGGTGCCTTGGGTGAGCGTCGATAGGAGGCTAATAATAAGCCACTTTCACCCTGATCGTTCCCACGCAGAGCGTGGGAACGATCACATCCCCGGATCGGCCCCTCTCCCTCCGGGAGAGGGCTGGGGTGAGGGGCTTTTGATCTTCCATGAAACGATCAGGTAATCGGCGCCGGGTTGAACAAGGTAATGTCGTTATGCAGCTTGTGCTTCTCCGCCCAGGTCTGTTGCTTGCCGCTCGCCACATCCAGATAGTAGTGAAACAGCTCCCAGCCCAATTCCTCGATGGTTGCGCGCCCGGTAGCAATGCGCCCGGCATCGATGTCGATCAGATCCGGCCAGCGCTGCGCCAGTTCGGTTCGCGTCGAGACCTTGACCACTGGCGCCATCGCCAGCCCGTAAGGCGTGCCACGCCCGGTGGTGAACACATGCAGGTTCATCCCGGCCGCCAGTTGCAAGGTGCCGCAGACAAAATCGCTGGCCGGCGTCGCACAGAAAATCAAACCCTTCTGCTTGAAGCGCTCGCCCGGGCCGAGCACGCCGTTGATCGCGCTGCTGCCCGACTTGACGATCGAACCCAGCGACTTCTCGACAATGTTCGATAACCCGCCCTTCTTGTTGCCCGGCGTGGTGTTGGCACTGCGATCGGCCTCGCCCTTGGCCAGATAACGGTCGTACCAGTCCATCTCGCGTACCAGCTCTTCAGCCACGGTTTGCGTTTGCGCCCGCGAAGTCAGTAGATAGATCGCGTCGCGGACTTCGGTGACCTCGGAAAACATCACCGTCGCCCCGGCACGCAGCAGCAGATCCGAGGCAAAACCCAGCGCCGGGTTGGCAGTGATGCCGGAGAAGGCATCGCTGCCGCCGCACTGCATGCCCAGAATCAGCTCGGACGCGGGCACCGTTTCGCGGCGGCGCTGGTCGAGTTTCTTCAAACGCACTTCAGCCAGTTCCATGATCTGCTCGATCATTTCAGTAAAGCCGTGACTGGAGTCCTGCAAGCGATACAACCACGGATCACTGAGATCGACCGAGGCATCATCCTCGTGCATCACCTGCCCGGCCTGCAATTTCTCGCAGCCCAGGCTGATCACCAGCGCCTCGCCGCCCAGGTTCGGGTTGCGCGCCAGATTGCGCACGGTGCGGATCGGAATGTAGGCGTCGGTGGCGGTGATCGCCACGCCGCAGCCGTAGCTGTGGGTCAGTGCCACCACGTCATCGACGTTCGGGTACTTGGGCAGCAGCTCTTCCTTGATCCTTTTCACCGCATGATCAAGCACGCCGGTGACGCACTGCACGGTGGTGGTGATGCCGAGAATGTTGCGCGTGCCGACGGTGCCGTCGGCGTTGCGATAACCCTCGAAGGTGAAGCCTTCCAGCGGAGCCTGAGCGTCCGGCACGTCGGTGGACAGCGGCAGGCTGTCCAGCGGCGGCGCGGTCGGCATGCGCAGTTGATCTTCCTTGACCCAACTGCCGCGACGGATCGGCTGCAAGGCATAACCGATGATCTGCCCGTAGCGAATCACCGCGCCGCCCTCAGGGATGTCTTCCAGGGTGACCTTGTGGCTCTGCGGCACAAAGTCCACCGTCACCAGGCCATCGGCAAACTCGGTGCCGGCCGGCACGCCCTGGTCGTTGACCACCACTACAACGTTGTCCCGCTCGTGCAGGCGGATGTAGCGCGGCGAGTCGGAATGCTCAATCAACTGCATGACGCCGCTCCTCAGGAATGCGCTTGAGACAAATTGCCGGTGGCTTCATTACCGCCCTTGGTTGGCGGCTCTTTCAAAACCACACGCTTGATCGGGCCGACGATCACCAGATAACTGAACACCGCGACCAGTGCGTTGGCACCGACAAACACCAGCGCCCATTTGAACGAACCGGTGGAGCTGATGATGTAGCCAATCACGATCGGTGTGGTGATCGAGGCAATGTTGCCAAAGGTGTTGAACAGGCCGCCACTCAGACCGGCGATCTGCTTCGGCGAGGTGTCGGACACCACCGCCCAGCCCAGTGCGCCCACGCCTTTGCCGAAGAATGCCAGGGCCATGAAGCCGACGACCATCCATTCCACGTCAACATAGTTGCACGCTACGATGCTGCTCGACACCAGCAGACCAGCGATGATCGGTGCCTTGCGGGCGAAAGTCAGCGAGTGGCCCTTGCGCAGCAGGTAATCGGAAATCACCCCGCCAAGCACACCACCGATGAAGCCGCAGATTGCCGGCAACGACGCAATGAAACCGGCCTTGAGAATGGTCATGCCACGCTCCTGCACCAGGTACACCGGGAACCAGGTCAGGAAGAAATAAGTGATGCCGTTGATGCAGTACTGGCCCAGATACACGCCGAGCATCATGCGGTTGGTCAGCAACTGACGGATGTAGTCCCACTTCGGCCCATCGGCTTTTTTGCCGTTCTGGTCCATGTCGACCATGCCGCCGTTTTCCGCGATGAAATTGACTTCGGCGTCATTGGCCATCGGGTGTTGACGCGGGCTGTGGATAACCTTCAACCAGACCAGCGAGAAGATGATGCCCAGAATACCCATGACGATGAACACGTGTTCCCAGCCGAAGCGGTAGACGATCCAGCCCATCAGCGGCGCGAACAACACGGTGGCGAAGTACTGCGCCGAGTTGAAGATCGCCGAGGCGGTGCCGCGTTCAGCCGTTGGGAACCATGCCGCCACAATGCGCGCATTGCCGGGGAACGATGGCGCTTCGGCCAGGCCCACGAGGAAGCGCAGCATGAACAGCGCAACCACTGCGGTGGACATGCCGAATTCACCGACAAAGCCTTGCAGCACGGTGAACAGCGACCAGGTGAAAATGCTCAGCGCATAGACTTTTTTCGAGCCGAAGCGATCGAGCAGCCAGCCACCGGGAATTTGCCCGGCCACGTAGGCCCAACCGAATGCGGAGAAGATATAGCCGAGGGTGACGGCGTCGATGCCCAGATCCTTTTGCAGGCTGGAGCCGGCAATGGCGATCGTGGCACGGTCGGCGTAGTTGATCGTGGTCACCAGAAACAGCATGAGCAGGATCAAATAGCGGACGTGAGTCGGCTTGGACGATTGCATGTAGATGTACTCCCACTGATTATTTTTATGCGGGTAAAACATTCTTTGGTCTTTGTGGGAGCTGGCTTGCCAGCGATGGCATCAGCGCGGCGTGCCTGAAGCACCGCGTTGCCCGAATCGCTGGCAAGCCAGCTCCCACAGGTATTGCATGTATCAGGAACCGATGTAGGCAGTCTTCACGACCGTGTAGAACTCTTGCGCGTAGCGGCCCTGCTCACGGGAGCCGTAGGACGAACCTTTACGGCCCCCGAACGGTACGTGGTAATCGACACCGGCGGTCGGCAGGTTGACCATCACCATCCCGGCCTGGGAGTGGCGCTTGAAGTGGTTGGCGTACTTCAGCGAAGTGGTGGCGATACCGGCCGACAGACCGAATTCGGTATCGTTGGCCATCGCCAATGCTGCTTCATAGTCCGCCACGCGCACGACGTTGGCCACCGGGCCGAAGATCTCTTCGCGGCTGATGCGCATCGACGCTTCGCTGTCGGCAAACAGGGTTGGCGCGAGGAAGTAACCTTCGGTATCGCACGTCACCACACCACCGCCGCTGACCAGACGCGCACCTTCGGACTGGCCGATGTCGATGTACTTCATGTCCTGTTCAAGCTGCGCCTGGGAAACCACCGGACCGATGTCGGTACCGGCTTTCAGGGCGTGGCCGACCTTGATCGACTTCATCCGCTCGGCCATCGCTTCGACGAACTTGTCGTGAATGCCAGCGGTGACGATCAGCCGGCTCGACGCCGTGCAGCGCTGGCCGGTGGAGTAGAACGCGCTCTGCACCGACAGCTCGACCGCTTGCTTGAGGTCGGCGTCGTCGAGAATGATCTGCGGGTTCTTGCCGCCCATTTCCAGCTGCACCTTGGCCTGGCGCGCAACGCAGTTGACCGCGATCTGGCGACCAACGCCCACCGAACCGGTGAAGCTGATGCCATCGACTTTCGGGCTGTTGACCAACGCCTCGCCAACCACGCGACCGCTGCCCATTACCAGGTTGAACACACCGGCCGGGAAGCCGGCGCGGGAAATGATTTCCGCCAGCGCCCAGGCGCAGCCCGGTACCAGATCGGCAGGCTTGAGCACCACGCAGTTACCGTAGGCCAAAGCCGGTGCAATTTTCCACGCGGGGATGGCGATCGGGAAGTTCCACGGGGTGATCAGACCGACCACGCCCAGCGCTTCGCGGGTGACTTCGACGTTGACGCCCGGACGCACCGACGGCACGTAATCGCCGGACAGACGCAGGCATTCACCGGCAAAGAATTTGAAAATGTTGCCGGCGCGGGTTACTTCGCCGATGGCTTCAGGCAGGGTCTTGCCTTCTTCGCGAGCCAGCAGCGTGCCGAGCTCTTCGCGACGGGCGAGGATTTCGGTGCCGACTTTGTCCAGCGAATCGTGACGGGCCTGAATGCCCGAAGTGGAATACGCCGGGAATGCTGCGCGGGCGGCGTCGATGGCAGCGTTGACCTGATTCAGGTCAGCCTTGGCGTAGTCGCCGATGTTGTCGCTCAATTCGGACGGGTTGATGTTGGCCGAGTAATCGGCACCGGCGACCCACTCGCCGTTGATGTAGTTGTCGTAGCGTTTTGCTGTTGTCACAGGGCAGCCCTCAACTCTAAAAGCCTTTACGCAAAAAGCCGCTGATTGCTCAGCGGCCTCGCTTTACTCGGGATTACTGCGCGCCTTGCTTGTCGATCAGCGCGGCGAGCATTTCGTACTCTTCGCCGGTCAGGTCGGTCAGCGGCGCACGCACCGGACCTGCGTCATAGCCGGCGATTTTTGCGCCTGCCTTGACGATGCTCACGGCGTAACCGGCCTTGCGGTTGCGGATGTCCAAATACGGCAGGAAGAAGTCGTCGATGATCTTGCCGACGGTGGCGTGATCTTCACGAGCGATCGCGTGGTAGAAGTCCATCGCGGTTTTCGGGATGAAGTTGAACACCGCCGAGGAGTAGACCGGCACGCCCAGTGCCTTGTAGGCCGCGGCGTAGACTTCGGCGGTCGGCAGACCACCCAGGTAGCTGAAGCGATCACCGAGGCGGCGACGGATCGACACCATCAACTCGATATCACCCAGACCATCCTTGTAACCGATCAGGTTCGGGCAGCGCTCGGCCAGACGTTCCAGCAGCGGCGCGTTGAGGCGGCAAACGTTGCGGTTGTAGACGACCACGCCGATGTTCACCGATTTACACACGGCTTCAACGTGAGCCGCAACGCCGTCCTGGCTCGCTTCGGTCAGGTAGTGCGGCAGCAGCAACAGGCCTTTGGCGCCCAGACGCTCGGCTTCCTGAGCGTATTCGATGGCCTGACGGGTCGAACCGCCCACACCGGCGAGGATTGGCACGCTGGTAGCGCAGGTGTCGACGGCAGTCTTGATGATTTCCGAGTATTCGCTGGCCGCCAGGGAGAAGAACTCACCGGTGCCGCCCGCTGCGAACAGGGCCGAAGCGCCATACGGAGCCAGCCATTCCAGGCGTTTGATATAGCCCGCGCGGTTGAAATCGCCTTGCGCGTTGAAATCGGTCACCGGGAACGACAGCAGGCCGGCAGAGAGGATGGACTTCAGTTCTTGTGGATTCATTATTCGAACACCCTGGTAGCAACGTTTTATTGTGAGTGGACCGTTCAGCCTTGGCTGAAGTTGTAGGTCATCGTACAACTTAAAAGACAACCGTCAACTGCATTTCATCGTTGTCGGCACTTTTTGTCGGACAAGATTGGCTCGAGCGCTGAAAAAATCGCTGCAGAGCCCGTCTTTGCGGCTTCCGTTCACGGAAATATCTGGTCTGGATTCGTTTAAGTCATTGAGGGCGAGCGGCTCGTAAAGTGGGTCGACTGCCACGAAGGATCGTGGCGGACCACTCAAAGGAAGCCGTTATGTCGATGCATTTTGCCGCCCCCACCCTTTCTAATGCCGCCCCTGCTCAGGATGACTGCGTCACGCTTCAGCTCTCGCGATTGCCGGAAATCCTCACTGTGCAGGTTCCGGATTCCAGCGATTTCGAAGCGAACTGGAGCGTTTACGCGATCCTCGGCAGCGATGGTGAAGAGCCAGAATGGGAAGGTGATGAAGTGGACACGGGCGCCTGGGACGACGCCGAGGATGAAATGGAAAAGCTGTTCGACATCGAAGTGCAACTGCCGAAAGAAGCGCTGCAACCGTACCTGGGCCGCGAGGTGGAGCTGCGCTACAAATTTCGTGATGAGTCGAGTATGGAGCCGTATTCGCAGGCGTTGAGGTTGCGAGTCGAGGCTTGACGGGTTGTGCGTTTGAGGGCTGACCGTTGGTCGGGACTGGTATTTCTTACAGGTGCCGCTGCGTATTCACCAGTCCTTTAATGGCTGCGCACGGATGCCATTGGGGCACCGTGCGCCCACTGTTCATTGATTCAACAAAAGGACTTTGAAAAATGACCAACAAAACAAGCCCATTGGCCGACCCTGTATTCCTGGAGGCGAAAAACAACGTGCTCAGGCTTAGTGAAATCAACGATCCGACCGTAGCTGAGGTGCCTCCATACCTGCACTCGGCGATTCGAGATGTCATCACGCTTGATCTGCGAACCACTAACGGCAAGCCTGTCACCTACAAGCGCGAGGTCTCGGAGAGTGAAGTCGGGCAGCCCATTCCCTTCAACATCCCAAAGCAGGATTTAGCCCACGGTGTCAGAGTGGGCGATCGCGCGTACCTGAAGTACACCGTCACCAGGCAGAGCGGCAATGAAACAGAATCAAATGAAATAGACGTGGGTCTGGAACCCTGAACCATCACCCCTGCGCCTGCGCCTCTTCATGGGCCTGGCGCAGTCTTTCGCGGCTGTTGGTCAGGTGCAACCGCATCGCCGCACGCGCGGCATCAGAATCCTGACGGGCGATCGCGTCGTAGATTTCCTCGTGCTCGCGGCTCAGGCGGCCCATGTAGTGCTGCTGATCATCATGAGCCAGGCGCGCCGAATTTAAACGGGTACGCGGAATGATGCTGGTGCCCAGGTGGGTCATGATGTCGGTGAAATAGCGGTTGCCGGTGGACAATGCAATTTCCAGGTGAAAAGCGAAGTCTGACGACACCGCGTCGCTGGCATGCGAGGCGCTTTCGTTCAATGCATCAAGGGCGGCGCGCATGGTTGCCAGTTGCTCGGGGCTGCGGCGTTGCGCGGCGAGGCCAGCGGATTCGACTTCGAGGCTGATGCGCAATTCGAGAATCGCCAGCACGTCACGCAGGGTGACGACGGTCGCCGGATCGATACGGAAACCACTCGGGCTCGGCGTGTCGAGCACGAAGGTGCCGATGCCGTGGCGGGTTTCCACCTGACCTGCAGCCTGCAGACGGGAAATCGCCTCACGCACCACGGTGCGGCTGACGCCATGGGCTTCCATGATCGCCGACTCGGTGGGCAACTTGTCGCCGCGTTTGAGCAGACCATCGCGGATCTGCTCGCTCAGCACCGTCACCAGTTCCTGAGCCAGACTGCGGCGCTTGCGCGGGAGGCGCGGGGTGTCCATCAGCTTTTCCATGGTCTGCATCTTGTCTCGAAAGTTCGGCTTGCGGCCATCATAGCTCAAGCGGGTTGTACGATCACTTTCCGTTTCCACACAAATCCTGTGGGAGCTGGCTTGCCAGCGATGAGGCCATACCAAGCGACATAGATGTCGTCTGTCCCTGCCGCCATCGCTGGCAAGCCAGCTCCCACAGGGGTATCGCATTATTCAGGCAGTTACGGTTTGTTCCACCAAATGCCCGCTATCGATTCGCACATGCCGTGGATGGAAGCGTTTCAGGCTGCTGCGATGGCCGACGCTGACGATACTCAACCCCGGAATCTGATCGATCAGCGCCTGGTACAGCGTCGCTTCGTCTTCCTCGTCCATCGCCGAGGTCGCTTCGTCCATGTACAACCATTGCGGCGCATAAAGCAGCGCGCGGGCGAAGGCCAGACGCTGCTGTTCGCCCGGCGACAGCATGCGCTGCCAGTGATTGGCTTCGTCCAGACGATTAACCAGATGCGGCAATCGGCAGGTTTCCAGCACCTGGGCATAACGCTCTGTTGGGTAAGTCTCGCCCGGCTGTGGATAACTCAGCGCTTCACGCAAGGTGCCGATCGGCAGGTATGGCTTCTGCGGCAGAAACAGATAGCGCGCCGCTGGCAGGCGAATGTTGCCATGCCCCGCCGGCCACAAATGCCCCATCGCCCGCAGCAGAGTCGACTTGCCGCTGCCGGAACGCCCGCTGAGCATCACTCGCTCACCCGGTTCCACGGTCATGTCGGCGCTGGTCAACAGATGACGGCCGTCGGCCAGGTCCAGCCCGAGGTTATGCACCTGCAATTCGCTGCCCTGATTCTGCACATCAATCGCCGGTGCCCGCTCTTCGTTGTCGGTCATGGCCTGACGGAAGCTCAGCAGACGATCACAGGTCGCGCGCCACGCGGCCAGATCCGCGTAGGCGGTGATGAACCAGCTGAAATTCTCTTGCACGTTGCCGAACGCCGAGTTGATTTGCATCAGCTCGCCGAGTTCGATCTTGCCGGACAGGTAACGCGGCGCCGCGACAATAAACGGGAAAATAATTGCGATCTGGCCATAGCCGGAGGTGAAGAACGTCAGGCGCTTGGACACGCGCATGATGTCCCAGAAGTTGTGCCAGACCAGGCCGAAACGGCTGCTCAAGCGGCGATTTTCATTCGGCTCGCCGTTGTACAGCGCAATGCTCTCAGCGTTCTCACGCACCCGCACCATGGAGAAACGCAGGTCCGCTTCGAAGCGTTGTTGCTGGTTGTTCAAGCCGATCAAGCGACGACCGATCAGGTGCGTCAGCCAGCTGCCGACGGCCGCATAGAGCAGCGCACACCAGAACATGTAGCCGGGAATCTCGATACCAAAGACTTCGATACTGCCCGACACGCCCCACAAAATGATCGAAAACGACACCAGACTGACGATCGTGCGCAGCAGCCCGAGGCCCAGGCTCAGGGTATTGGCGGTGTAGGTATTGAGGTCTTCGGAAATCCGCTGGTCGGGGTTATCGGTGTAACCGCCCTGCTCCAGCTGGTAATAGTTCTTGTGGTCGAGCCAGCGCTTGAAGTGCTTTTCAGTCAGCCACGCCCGCCAGCGGATGGTCAGCATCTGCGTCAGGTACAGGCGATACACCGCACCAAGAATCGCCACCGCAGCGATGCCGCAGAAATACAGGATCAGCTGCCAGAAGGCTGCCTCGTCCTTCTTCTGCAAAGCGTTGTAGAAATCCTTGTACCAACTGTTGATCCACACCGAAATGGCCACGCTGAACAACGTCAGCGCGATCACGGCGATCAGCAGTGTCCAGGCCTTGCCCTTCTCTTCGCTGCGCCAGTAAGGCGTGGTCATCGCCCAGACCTTGCGAAAAAACTGCCCGCGCACAGCATCGTTGACCGCGGAATATTCAGCGTTCTGATTCATGGATAAGGCTCGATAAAGATAAGAACAGACACGCACCGATCATAGATGATCGGTGCGTTTGATCGCGAGGGCTGGCGATAGTCGTTCAGCGCAGGTTCAGCGACGAACCGGGCGCTTCTGCAGTTTGCGCTGCAGGGTGCGGCGATGCATGCCCAAGGCGCGGGCAGTGGCGGAGATGTTGCCCTCATGTTCGGTGAGCACGCGCTGAATGTGCTCCCACTGCAGGCGGTCGACCGACATCGGGTTTTCTGGCACCAGACTGTCGAGGTCGGCGTGCTCGGAGAGCAGCGCGGCCAGCACGTCATCGGCATCGGCGGGTTTGCACAGGTAGTTGCAGGCGCCGCGTTTGATCGCTTCGACCGCCGTGGCAATGCTCGAATAACCGGTGAGGATCACCACGCGCATTTCCGGGTCCAGCTCCAGCAGCTTGGGCAGCAGGACCAGACCGGAGTCACCGTCCATTTTCAGGTCGAGCGCGGCGTAATCCGGTAGATCGGCCTGGGCAATGGTCAGGCCTTCTTCGGCGGAACCGGCGGTGCTGACGCGAAAGCCACGGCGGGCCATGGCACGCGCCATCACGCGGGTGAAGGTCGCGTCGTCATCGACCAGCAGCAAATGCGGCAGTTCTTCGCCTTCGACTTGGATTTCGTCACTCATGTTAGGTCTCCTCGGGCGCCGTGCGGCAGGCGCAGCTCGGTGAGCGTGCCGCCATCCTCATGACTATAGAGTTTCACTGAGCCGCCGGCGCGTGTCACGCTGGCCTTGCTCAAAAACAGGCCCAGGCCGAAACCTTTGCCCTTGGTGGTAAAAAACGGTTTGCCGATCTGCTCGGCAATGGCCAGCGGCACACCGGCGCCGTGGTCACGGATACTGATGGTCAGCGTCTCGGCATCCCAATCGAGGGTGATCTGGAGGTTTTCCGGGCAAGCGTCGGCGGCATTGTTCAGCAGATTGAGCAGCGCCTGGGTCAGATCCGGCGGCGGCGCCATGCGCGGCACGCTGCCCTGGCCGAGACGCTGGAAGCGATAACTGGCCTCCGGGCGCATCAAGTGCCAGCGGTTCAACGCTTCGTCGAGCCAGTCAGTGACATCCTGCATCTCCACCGCCAAACGCCGGTTGGCCTCGGCGGCACGGACCAGTTGCTGCAAGGTTTCCTTGCACAGCTTGACCTGATCCTGCAGCACCTTGAGATCGTCCTGCAACAGCGGGTCGGGATGGTCCTGCTGCATTTCCTTGAGCAAAACACTCATGGTCGCCAGCGGCGTGCCGAGTTCATGGGCAGCACCTGCGGCCTGAGTGGCGACGGCGAGCAATTGCTGATCACGCAGGCCCTCCTCACGGCGAATCGCCCGCAACTCTTCCTGACGGCGCAACTCCTCGGCCATGCGCGCCGCGAAAAAGGTAATCACCGCCGCCGCCAGCGCAAAGCTCAGCCACATGCCGTAGATCTGCAGATTCTCGCGGGCCACCGGCAAGGTTTCCAGCGGGTAGAAACGTGTCAGCATCACGGTGTACAGCGCCAGCGCGATGCCCGACAGGATCACCGAATAGCGCCACGGCAGCGTCACCGCGGCGATGGTCAACGGCACCAGATAATAGGAAACGAACGGATTGGTCGAACCGCCGGAGAAATACAGCAGCGCACTGTGGATCACCAGATCGCACGCCAGTTGCAGCGCATATTCAAGCTCGGTCACCGGCCACGATGTGCGCAGACGCACGGCGGTGAACACGCAGAGCAGAATCGAACAGCCGAGGGTCATCGCCAGTTGCACCCACGGCAACGGCAATAGCTCCAGCCAGTAGGCCAGGCCCACGGAGCCGGCCTGCGCGGCGAGCACCAGGGTGCGAATGAAAGTCAGCCGCCAGAGGTTCTGGCGAGTGGCGGAAGTCAGTTGTACGGGGGCGAGCATGAGCTCTCCTGATGAGCGCTCCAGGCGGATCGCACGGAGTATAACCAAGGCACGGGCGTGAGAGGCGAAAGTGCGGCAAACGACCACAGGAAGGCAGCTGCAAGTTGCAAGCTTCAAGCGGCAAGCAATATCAAAAGCGCCGCAGTTCTTGCTCTTGCTTTTACTTGCAGCTTGAAGCTTGCAACTTGCAGCTGCTTTCTGGAGTCTGATGGTTCACGCAGGCTCGAACCATCACCTGCGCCCCCTCAAGGAGCTTTCATGCACACATTTCGCCGCAGCGCCGCCCTCCTCGCCCTGACCGTCGGCAGCATCGCCAGCCTCCCGGCCCTGGCCGCCGATGAGCTGCATTACAACCAGATTTCCCTGCGCGCCGAAGTCAGCCAGGAAGTGGCCCGCGATCAGATGATCGTGACGCTCTACACCGAAGAGCAGAACACCGACCCGGCCAAACTCGCCGCCGCCATCAGCACCACGATGAACAAGGCAACGGCCCAGGCCAAGCAAGTCAAGGACATCACCCTGCGCACGGGCAGCCGCAACAGTTATCCGATCTACGACACCAAAGGCCAGAAAATCACCGGCTGGCGCGAACGCGCCGAACTGCGCCTGGAAAGCACCGACTTCGCCGCCCTGTCGAAACTCACCGGCGAGCTGCTGACCGACCTGAAAATGGGCGGCATGGACTTCGCCATCGCCGACCCGACCCGCAAGGCCAGCGAAGACCAGTTGCTCAAAGAAGCCGTCAGCGCCTTCAAGGCCCGCGCACAACTGGCCACCGACGCCCTGGGCGGCAAAGGCTACAAAATCGTCAACCTGAACCTCAACAGCAACGGTTATCCACAACCGTACCTGCGCGCCCCAATGATGATGAAAGCCGCCGCCATGGATTCAGCACCGGTTACACCGGAAGTCGAAGCCGGCACCAGCCAGGTCAGCATGACCGCCGATGGCTCGATTGAAGTGTTGATGCAGTGATTTGATTTGGGCTGAATGAAAAACCGCCGATCTGTGAAGGGTCGGCGGTTTTTTTATGCCGGGGATTTGTGGTGAATGTTCCACCGCTTTCGCGAGCAGGCTCGCTCCCACACTTTGAAATGCATTCCCCTGTAGGAGTGAGCCTGCTCGCGAACAACGATGACTCGGTGCTTCGACGAATCAGCTACGTGGATCAACCCGATCCAGCGCCCGATTCACCGCCAGCTCCGCCAGCATGATGATCTGCTGAATCGCCAGCGCCGTATTGCGCTGCGGACGACTGAGCTGATCGGCGAAATCGCTGGCCAGCGTGTTCGCTGAAGCAAGGGATTCGCAGGCGTGAGCCAGCAGGCTCTCAGTGTCGATGTCGGGCTGGATCAGAAACATCGTGCTTGGTGGATGCGGTTTGCTGGGTGGAGGGCAGAGATAGAAATCGAGAGCACGCTTTATGGCTTCGCGATTCTTGATTTGATCGTCGGCGCGGGCGGCGTCTTCGAGAGGGGTTGTGGGTTCAAGGGGTGGGTCGGGGACAATTTTATCTTTCATACAAATCTGCTCGTAATTCGAGCCGCCCTTAGCCATTTCTCACGTGACGAAGGGTGGCAGCTATGTGCGGAGTGAGAAACCGGTGAGCAGAAAACCGGCCAGACCGAAGTCTGCCCGCACACAGCCGCCATAAGGCATCGCGACAGCTGATAAGCCGGCCGCAATTATGGTCTTACTGGTGCCAGTTTCAAGCTCAGCGGGTTCTCACACCCGATCACTGAACATTCAGCGACACCCAGAGCCTAGAGAGCGAGCGTCCGACGGACAACCTGAAAACCCTGTGGGAAGGTTCTGGTTATCTGACACAGTTTTAAACAGCCAAAAGCCAACCCTCACCCTAGCCCTCTCCCGAAGGGAGAGGGGACTGACCGCGGTGAATGCGAAAGCCACGCCGACGTGCAATACCGAATAGAACTCAGGTTTTGAACGGCCCACGAATCGGCTCCCTCTCCGAGGGGAGAGGGCTGGGGTGAGGGGCGAATCCACCGAAAATCCCAAGCCATGCGTCGCTTCTCACCACTCAATAGGCCGAGTGTCGGCTCGCCTGCTTTTGATCTTGCGTCACCGGCGACGTCGGAAGGCTGAGTGGAGGGATTGATCCGGGCGTGGGAGCGCAGCGACCGTCTGGCGCAGCCAGACACAGCGGAAGGAGGTGCAGCGAAGCAAACCGTAGCCGCTGCGCCCGGATCGATCCCGCAGCGAAGGAACCCGAGCCTGCGAGGGCCGTACGTAGGAGCAAGCGTTTTTTTGCTTACTTTTTTTAGGCGTTTGTAAAAAAAGTGAGTCGCCGTCAGGCGAAACCATAAGCCGCCGTTACCGCAGCAACGGATATACACCCAAAACAACACAACATAAGCCGCTATATACCGAGACAGACACCCCAACACAAAAAACGATATTTCCGAAGCCCCGCAAATCCCCGCTACCCTGAAAAGCATAACCAGCAAATCCCCGGGGACTCCATGCCAAGATTCACCCTCAAACCACTATTGATCACCCTCGCACTAACAGCCATAGCCCCGATCACGCACGCCGCCACAACGCTTGTGTACTGCTCCGAAGCCAGCCCCGCCGGCTTCGACCCCAGCCAATACACCAGCGGCACCGATTTTGACGCCTCCGCCGAAACCGTCTTCAACCGCCTCACCCAATTCCAGCGCGGCGGCACCGACATCGAACCCGGCCTGGCGACAAAATGGGACGTCTCCAGCGACGGCCTGCAATACACCTTCCACCTGCGCGAAGGAGTGAAATTCCACAGCACCGACTATTTCACCCCGACCCGCGACTTCAACGCCGACGATGTCCTGTTCACCTTCCAGCGCCTGCTCGATCCGGACAACGCCTTTCGCAAGGCCTACCCCGCCGAGTCCCCGTACTTCACCGACATGGGCCTGAACACCACGATCAAATCGGTGGAAAAACTCGACGAGCACAGCGTGCGCTTCAACCTCAACAACGTCGACGCCGCCTTCGTGCAGAACCTCGCCATGAGCTTTGCCTCGGTGCAGTCGGCCGAATACGCCGCGCAACTGTTGAAGCAAGGTAAAGCCGCCGACCTCAACCAGAAGCCCATCGGCACCGGCCCGTTCGTGTTCAAGCGCTACCAGAAGGATTCGCAGATCCGCTACGTCGCCAACAAGGCCTACTGGAAACCTGAAGACGTGAAGATCGATAACCTGATCTTCTCGATCACCCCGGACGCTGCGGTGCGCCTGCAAAAACTCAAGGCTGGCGAATGCCAGGTCAGCGGCTACCCGCGCCCCGCCGATATCGAAGTGATGGAAAAAGACCCGAACCTGCGCGTGCTCAAGCAGCCCGGTTTCAACCTCGGCTTCCTCGCCTACAACACCACTCATCCACCTCTGGATCAGCTCAAGGTGCGTCAGGCATTGGACATGGCCATCGATAAACCGGCGATCATCAAGGCTGTTTACCAAAGCGCCGGCCAGTTGGCACACAACGCCTTGCCGCCCGCGCAATGGTCGTACGACCCGAACATCAAGGACGCGCCATATGACCCGGAAAAAGCGCGGGTGCTACTGAAAGAAGCAGGGGTTGCGCCGGGTACAACCATCAACCTCTGGGCGATGACAGTGCAGCGCGCATCGAACCCGAATGCACGCATGTCGGCGCAAATGATCCAGCAGGACTGGGCGAAAATCGGCATCAAGGCCAACATCGTCAGCTATGAATGGGGCGAGTACATCAAACGCGCGAAAAATGGCGAGCACGACGCGATGATCTATGGCTGGACCGGCGACAACGGCGACCCGGACAACTGGCTGGGTGTGCTTTACAGCTGCGCCGCCGTGAAGGGCAGCAACTATGCCAAATGGTGCGATCCGGCCTATGACAAGCTCGTTCAGCAAGCCAAAGTTGCTACCGATAAGGCGCAACGGATAAAGCTTTATCAACAGGCGCAACTGATCCTTAAACAACAAGTGCCGATCACGCCGATTGCCAATTCAACGGTGTTCCAGCCACTGCGCAAGGAGGTCACTGATTTCCGCATCAGCCCGTTCGGTCTCACCCCCTTCTATGGCGTGGGTATAAATAGGTAACACCGAGCCCCAACGCAGCGCGCACAACGTGACCAGCGCACTGTTTTGGGGCTCGATTTGCACCGTAAAAACCGTCCGCAAACGGTCAAATGCGTCAGAAGTTATACGGATGCGACATTAAGGTACGTTCGTGCCACGCTTTGACGCCGCCGACCGCTCTGGATCTTGCATTGGGTATGGCCCCTGCATAAGTATCCGCAGGCACGACTCACGAGGTCGTACCTCACTACTAAAAAATGACAACAAATCATGAGGCCAACATGCTTAAACACGCGGTCATTCCGTTTTTAGTCGGCGCAGGCTTGTTAGCCTCCGCACCTTTCGCATCCGCTGCGACTAACCTGGTGTTCTGCTCCGAAGGCAGCCCGGCCGGTTTTGATCCAGGCCAGTACACCACCGGAACCGACTTCGACGCCTCAGCCGAAACCATGTTCAACCGTCTGACCCAGTTCGAACGCGGCGGCACCGCTGTGATTCCTGGTCTGGCGACCAAGTGGGACATTTCCGATGACGGCCTGACGTACACCTTCCACCTGCGTGAAGGCGTCAAGTTCCACACCACCCCGTATTTCAAGCCGACTCGTGAATTCAACGCCGACGACGTGCTGTTCACTTTCAACCGCATGATCAACAAGGACGACCCTTTCCGTAAGGCGTACCCGACCGAATTCCCGTACTTCACCGACATGGGGATGGACACCAACATCACCAAGATCGATAAAGTCGACGACCACACCGTCAAGTTCACTTTGAAAGAAGTCGACGCTGCGTTCATCCAGAACATGGCCATGAGCTTCGCTTCCGTGCAGTCCGCCGAGTATGCGGCCCAGTTGCTCAAGGAAGGCAAGGCTGCCGATATCAACCAGAAGCCGATCGGCACTGGTCCGTTTGTGTTCAAGAGCTACCAGAAAGATTCCAACATCCGTTACACCGGCAACAAGGATTACTGGAAGCCCGAAGACGTGAAGATCGACAACCTGATCTTCGCCATCACCACCGACCCGTCGGTGCGTATCCAGAAACTGAAAAAGAACGAGTGCCAGGTCACCCTCTTCCCGCGTCCGGCCGACCTCAAGGCGCTGAAAGAAGACAAAGCGCTGAAGATGCCTGACCAGGCCGGTTTCAACCTTGGCTACATCGCCTACAACGTCATGGACAAGGTCAAGGGCAGCAACGAGGCCAACCCGCTGGCTGACCTGCGTGTTCGTCAGGCGCTGGACATGGCCGTAAACAAGCCGCAGATCATCGACTCGGTTTACCAGGGCGCAGGCCAACTGGCCGTCAATGCCATGCCGCCGACCCAGTGGTCTTACGACACCACGATCAAAGATGCCAAATACGATCCTGAGAAAGCCAAACAGCTGCTCAAGGAAGCCGGCGTCAAGGAAGGTACCGAAATCGTCCTGTGGGCGATGCCGGTTCAGCGTCCGTACAACCCGAACGCCAAGCTGATGGCCGAAATGCTCCAGTCCGACTGGGCCAAGATCGGCTTGAAAGTGAAGATCACCAGCTACGAGTGGGGCGAGTACATCAAGCGTTCCAAAGGTGGCGAGAACCAGGCCATGATCATTGGCTGGAGCGGTGACAATGGTGATCCGGACAACTGGCTGAACGTGCTCTTCGGTTGCGACTCGCTCAGCGGCAACAACTTCTCCAAGTGGTGCGACAAGAAGTTCGACGGTCTGGTGAAAGAAGCCAAACGCACGACCGATCAGGGCAAGCGCACCGAACTGTACAAACAGGCGCAACACGTCCTCAAAGATGCAGTTCCGATGACACCTATCGCTCACTCGACGGTGTACCAACCCATGCGCGCCAACGTGCAGGATTTCAAGATCAGCCCATTCGGCTTGAATTCTTTCTACGGCGTCAGCGTCAGCAAATAAGACATTGCAACGGCGGCGTTTCTGACGTCGCCGTTGCTTTTTCTACCGGGAAAAAGGAAAAGGCCTACACCAAAATCCGTAGTAGATGATTGCTTCGGTATAGGCACGTCGACTTTTCCTACGAGCATTAAGGCATTTACGTATTTACTGCCAGAAGCACGGTGCCTACCGTCGCGTACTGACCAGTATCTGCGTGGGCCACCGGTTTGCCGTACGTACGGGTTTGAGCTCAATGGCGCCAAAACGTCTGTGGATGAGACGAGGGGCACATTGAACAACACTAAAAAGAGGGAGCGTCATGCGCCATACCTTGAAGTTTTCCGCATTGCTGGGTGCCGGCCTGTTGGCCGTGTCGTCCACCAGTTTCGCCGCACCGAAAAGCCTGGTGTTCTGCTCCGAGGGCAGCCCGGCGGGTTTCGATACCGCGCAATACACGACGGCCACCGATAACGACGCCGCCGAACCGCTGTACAACCGCCTGGTCGAGTTTGAAAAAGGCGCGACCAATGTCGTACCTGGCCTGGCAACAACGTGGGATATTTCCGAGGATGGTCTGAAGTACACCTTTCACCTGCGTGAAGGCGTGAAATTTCATACGACCCCTTACTTCAAACCGAGCCGCGACTTCAACGCCGACGACGTGCTGTTTACGTTCAATCGCATGCTCGATGCGCAGCAGCCGTTCCGTAAGGCTTACCCGACCGAGTTTCCGTATTTCAACGGGATGAGCCTGAACAAGAACATCGCCAAGGTCGAGAAGACCGGGCCGCTGACCGTGGAGTTCACGCTCAATAGTGTCGACGCCGCGTTCATCCAGAACATCGCCATGAGCTTCGCCGCAATCCTGTCCGCAGAATACGCCGACAAGCTGCTGGCCGAAGGCAAGCCGAGCGACATCAACCAGAAACCGATCGGCACCGGGCCGTTCGTGTTCAAGAGTTATCAGAAAGATTCGAACATCCGTTACACGGCTAATAAACAGTACTGGGATCCGAGCCGGGTCAAGCTCGACAACCTGATCTTCGCGATCAACACCGACGCCTCGGTACGAGTACAGAAGCTCAAGGCCGGCGAGTGCCAGATCACTTTGCATCCGCGCCCGGCCGATGTCGAAGCGCTGAAAGCCGACCCGAAACTGCAACTGATCTCCAAGCCCGGCTTCAACCTCGGCTACATCGCCTACAACGTCCGCCACAAGCCTTTCGACCAGCTCGAAGTACGCCAGGCGCTGGACATGGCGGTGAATAAACAAGGGATCCTCAACGCTGTTTATCAAGGCGCCGGTCAACTGGCCGTCAACGCCATGCCACCGACCCAATGGTCCTACGACGACACCGTCAAGGACGCCGCCTACAACCCGGAAAAAGCCAGGGAACTGCTTAAGGCTGCCGGCGTGAAAGAAGGCACCGAGATCACCCTGTGGGCCATGCCGGTGCAGCGCCCGTACAACCCGAACGCCAAACTGATGGCCGAAATGCTCCAGGCCGACTGGGCCAAGATCGGTCTGAAAGTGAAGATCGTCAGCTATGAATGGGGCGAGTACATCAAGCGCACCAAGAATGGCGAACACGACGTCAGCCTGATCGGCTGGACCGGCGACAATGGTGACCCGGACAACTGGCTCGGCACCCTGTACAGCTGCGACGCGATTGGCGGCAATAACTACTCGATGTGGTGCGATCCGGCGTACGACAAGCTGATTAAACAAGCCAAAGTCGTGACTGACCGTGAGCAGCGCACCGTGCTTTATAAACAGGCCCAGCAATTGCTTAAACAGCAAGTGCCGATCACCCCAGTCGCCCACTCGACGGTCAACCAACCGTTAAGCGCCAAGGTCGAGGGCTTCAAAGTCAGCCCGTTCGGCCGCAACGTATTTTCGGGCGTCAGTATCGATTAAACCCACCGATTAGCCGCAACGCTGAGGGGAGCCGTCTACTCCCCTCACGCAAGCGCTTTGCCGAAATTCGCCCATCAGGCCTTCTGCAAACGTTTGCGATGTGTGAACGAGTTCTAAACCAATAACCGGCATACCAAAAAAAGCCGGGATAAAAAGAAAGTAAAGGAGCTTCACCCATGAAACTGAGCAGCACCGCGATACTGGCCCTGGCCATCAGCAGCATCACCGCTACGGCTTATGCGGAAACCCAAAGCCAGGCGTTCACGCCGGTTACCGTCAACGAAAAGAGCGCCCAGGCCGAAGCCACCGGTTTCCTCGAAGGGCAATCGATCAGCGGTTCGACCCGTAACTGGTACGCCAATGAACAACTCAAGCGCGGCGGCAAGTTCGCTTACCGCAAGAACGGCCAATCCAACGAAACCGACCGTCGCATCAACTGGGTGCAAGGCACGATCATCAAGTACAACTCGGGCTTCACCGAAGGTACCGTCGGTTTCAGCACCGAAGTGGCCGCGTACAACGCCATCGCGCTGGAGCGTGACCGCGAAAACCTGGCATCCAACAACGGTGGCGCACCGGGCACCCGCCCAGGCGCCGGCAACAACCGTACCCTGACCAAAGAAGGCGGCGACGCCCAGGGTCAGTGGAGCAAAGTGGGCCTGGCCAACGTCAAGGCACGCATCTCCAACACCACCCTGACCGCCGGCCGCATGAACTTCAGCAGCCCGCAGGTCGACGTGATCGGCAACCGTCCGCTGCCATCGAGCTTCGAAGGTATTGCGTTGCACAGCGAAGAGCTGAATAACCTGTCGTTCGACCTGGCCACCTTCGACCGCGTCTCGCCGCGTACCGAAGAAAGCCTGAGCAAGTTCCGCTCCGAGTACGGCGACATCAACGCCGAAGCCGACCACGTCAACACCGCCGGTATCTCGTACCAGCCGTTCGCCAGCCTGACCACCAGCCTGTGGGGCACCCAGGCCGAAGACCTGTGGAACCAGTACTACTTCGGCGCCACCCACGTATTGGGTGACAGCTCGATCCTCAGCCTGACCACCGGCCTGAACTACTACAAGACCGTCGACGAAGGCAAAAAGCTGCTGGGCGACATCGACAACGACACCTACTCGCTGTCGTTCGGCCTGACCCACCTGGCGCATACCCTGACCTTCTCGTATCAGGAAGTGAACGGTAACGAGTACTTCGACTACCTGCACGAAACCAACGGGATCTACCTGGCCAACTCCCTGCTCTCGGACTTCAACGGCCCGAACGAGAAATCCTTCCAGGTTTCCTACGGCATCAACATGGCCGAATACGGCGTGCCGGGTCTGAAATTCAACATCTACCAGGCGCGCGGCTGGGGCATCGACGGCACTCACTACAAGGGTGGCGGCTATGACGGCGTGCAGGCGATGGACGGCGAGCACCACTATGAATACGGCGTCGGTGCAACCTACGCGGTACAGAGCGGCCCGCTTAAAGCAACGACGATTCGCGGCACTTACACCGCGCACCGCGCCAGCGAAAACCAGGCGGACGGCAGCATCAACGAGTTCCGTCTCGTGACCACCATCCCGTTCAACATTCTGTAAAAACGCCAACCGACGGCTGACTCATGATGAGTCGGCCGTTCGGTTTTTTGTCTTCAACCGATTGCAGAGGGTTATCGATGAAAATGCTTCCCCTACGTGCGGCCATCGCGGCTGCGTTGCTGAGTGTCGCTGTCGGCGTCTCGGCCAAACCCTTGGTGGTCTGCACCGAAGCCAGCCCGGAAGGCTTCGATATGGTCCAGTACACGACTGCAGTCACGGCGGATGCTGTGGCCGAAACCATCTTCAACCGCCTCGCCGACTTCAAACCCGGCACCACCGAGGTGATCCCGGCACTTGCCGAGTCCTGGGACATCAGCGAAGACGGCCTGACCTACACGTTCCATCTGCGCAAAGGCGTCAAGTTTCACACCACCGAATATTTCAAGCCGACTCGCGACATGAACGCCGACGACGTGGTCTGGAGCTTCCAGCGTCAGCTGGACCCGAATCACCCGTGGCACAAACTGTCGAGCGTGGGCTTCCCGTACTTTGAAAGCATGGGCTTCAAGGAATTGCTCAAAAGCGTCGAGAAAATCGACGACAACACGGTCAAGTTCACCCTGACCCGCCGCGAAGCGCCGTTCCTGGCCGACATCGCCATGGCGTTCTCGTCGATCTACCCGGCCGAATACGCTGACCAGTTGCTCAAGGCCAACAAGACCGGCGATCTGAACAACAAGCCGATCGGCACCGGCCCGTTCATCTTCCAGCGCTACGCCAAGGACGCGCAGGTGCGCTTCAAGGCCAACCCGGACTACTTCCGTGGCAAGCCACCGGCCGACGCGCTGATTCTGGCGATCGCCACCGACAACAACGTGCGTTTGCAGAAGCTCAAGGCCAACGAGTGCCAGATCGCGCTGTATCCGAAGCCGGACGACATTCCGAGCATCAAGAAAGACAGCAACCTGAAAGTCGACGAGCTGGACGCGATGACCGTTTCGTACATCGCCATGAACACCCAGCACAAATACATGAGCGACGTGCGTGTGCGTAAAGCCATCGACATTGCTTTCGACAAGGAAGCCTATGTCAACGCGCTGTTCGGCAAAGGCAACGCGTCGGTGGCGGTCAACCCGTACCCGCCGACTCTGCTCGGTTACAACCACGACCTGAAAAACCCGCCACGCGACCTCGACGCCGCGCGCAAGCTGCTCAAGGAAGCCGGCGTACCGGAAGGCACCGTGTTCACCCTGTTCACCCGCAACGGCGGCGGCCCTACCAACCCCAACCCGATGCTCGGCGCGCAGATGATGCAGGCTGACCTGGCGAAAGTCGGGATCAAGATCGACATTCGCGTGATGGAATGGGGCGAAATGCTCAAGCGCGCCAAGGCCGGCGAGCACGACATGGTGTCGGCCGGATGGGCGGGCGACAACGGCGACCCGGATAACTTCCTGACGCCTATGCTCAGTTGCGAGGCGGCCAAGAACGGCGAAAACTACGCGCGCTGGTGCAACGAGAAATTCCAGGCGCTGCTGGATCAGGCACGGGCTAAAGTAGATCCGGCCGAACGCGCCGCGCTCTACGAGCAGGCGCAAGTGCTGTTTAATCAGGACCAGCCATGGATCAGCATGGCCCATACTCGGATGTTCACTGCAATGCGCAAAAATGTAGAGGGCTACCACATCAGCCCTCTCACAACCAATAACTTCGCCACCACCCAGGTGAAGTAGATAAGAAACGCCCGGCGTCCCTGACCTGAGGGACGCCGGACACGCCTAACCGGCTGATGAGGTACCACACAAGATGTTTAGTTTTATTGCCCGCCGACTGGGGTTGTTGATCCCCACGTTTTTCGGCATCACCTTGCTGACTTTCGCGTTGATTCGCATGATTCCGGGCGACCCCGTGGAAGTGATGATGGGCGAACGTCGGGTCGACCCCGAAATGCACGCTCAGGCAATGGAACGCCTGGGGCTGAACAAGCCGCTGTATGCCCAATATCTGGACTACATCGGCAAACTGGCCCAAGGCGATCTCGGTGAGTCGTTGCGTACCCGTGAAAGCGTGTGGACCGAGTTCACCTCCCTTTTCCCGGCGACCCTGGAACTGTCCATGGCCGCCCTGCTGTTCGCCGGCATACTCGGGCTACTGGCCGGGGTGATTGCGGCACTCAAACGAGGATCGCTGTTCGACCACGGGGTGATGGGCATCTCCCTCGCGGGCTACTCGATGCCGATCTTCTGGTGGGGCCTGATCCTGATCATGTTCTTCTCGGTAAGCCTGGGCTGGACGCCGGTTTCCGGGCGGATCGACCTGCTGTATGACATCGAGCCGAAAACCGGCTTCATGCTGATCGACACGCTGCTGGCCGATGACGTCGGCGCGTTCTTCGATGCCCTGCATCACCTGATCCTGCCGGCCATTGTGCTTGGCACCATTCCGCTGGCGGTGATCGCGCGGATGACCCGTTCGTCGATGCTCGAGGTGCTGCGTGAAGACTACATCCGCACCGCCAAGGCCAAAGGCCTGTCGCCGTCGCGCGTGGTGTTCGTCCACGGTCTGCGTAACGCGTTGATCCCGGTACTCACCGTGGTCGGCCTGCAGGTCGGCACACTGCTGGCCGGTGCGGTCCTGACCGAAACCATCTTCTCCTGGCCCGGCATCGGCAAATGGCTGATCGAAGCCATCGCCGCCCGGGACTATCCGGTGGTGCAAAACGGCATCCTGTTAATCGCCTGCCTGGTGATTCTGGTCAACTTCGTGGTGGACATCCTCTACGGCTTTGCCAACCCACGCATCCGTCATCAGCGCTGAGGTCAATACCCATGAGCACTCCAACATCCTCAGTAGCCACCGCCACGTCCGCCGTGGATCAAAGCCTGCTGTACCCGTCGCCGTACAAAGAATTCTGGCAAGCCTTCGCGAAAAACAAGGGCGCGGTTGCCGGCCTGCTGTTCATGCTACTGATCATTTTCTGCGCGATCTTCGCGCCGTGGGTCGCACCGCATGACCCGAGCGAGCAATACCGCGACTTCCTGCTGACGCCGCCGGCGTGGCTCGAAGGCGGCCAGTTGCAGTTCCTGCTCGGCACCGATGAACTCGGTCGTGACCTGCTGTCGCGCCTGATCCAGGGCTCGCGCCTGTCGCTGCTGATCGGCTTGTCGTCGGTGGTGATGTCGCTGATTCCGGGGATTCTGCTGGGTCTGTTCGCCGGTTTCTTCCCGAAGATGATCGGCCCGACCATCATGCGTCTGATGGACATCATGCTCGCCCTGCCGTCGCTGCTACTGGCCGTGGCGATCGTCGCCATCCTCGGCCCTGGCCTGATCAACACCGTGATCGCCATTGCTGTGGTGTCGCTGCCGTCGTACGTGCGTCTGACCCGTGCCGCGGTGATGGGCGAACTGAACCGCGACTACGTCACCGCCGCGCGTCTGGCCGGTGCCGGTCTGCCGCGTCTGATGTTCATCACCGTGCTGCCCAACTGCATGGCGCCGCTGATCGTGCAGGCGACCCTGAGCTTTTCTTCGGCGATCCTCGATGCCGCCGCACTGGGCTTCCTCGGCCTCGGCGTGCAACCGCCAACCCCTGAGTGGGGCACCATGCTGGCCTCGGCCCGCGACTACATCGAACGCGCCTGGTGGGTAGTCAGTCTGCCTGGTTTGACCATTTTGCTCAGCGTGCTGGCAATCAACTTGATGGGCGACGGCCTGCGCGATGCGCTGGACCCGAAACTCAAGAACGCCGCCTGAGGAGATTCCCATGTCACTGCTAGAAATCAAGAATCTCAACGTCCGCTTCGGCGACAAGAGCGCTACTCCGGTGGTCGACGGCCTCGACCTGAAAGTCGACAAAGGCGAAGTGCTGGCCATCGTTGGCGAGTCGGGTTCGGGTAAATCCGTGACCATGATGGCGCTGATGGGCCTGATCGAGCATCCCGGTATCGTCACCGCTGACTCGCTCAGCTTCGACGGCAAGGACATGCTCAAGCTGAGCAACCGTCAGCGTCGGCAGATCGTCGGCAAAGACCTGTCGATGGTTTTCCAGGATCCGATGACCGCGCTGAACCCGAGCTACACCGTCGGTTTCCAGATCGAAGAAGTGCTGCGCCTGCACCTGAAAATGTCCGGCAAGCAAGCGCGCAAGCGTGCCATCGAACTGCTGGAAAAAGTTGAAATCCCGGGCGCCGCCAGCCGTATGGATGCCTATCCGCACCAACTGTCCGGCGGCATGAGCCAGCGCGTCGCGATCGCCATGGCAATTGCCGGCGAGCCGAAACTGCTGATCGCCGACGAACCGACCACCGCGCTCGACGTGACGATTCAGGCGCAGATCATGGATCTGCTGCTGGCGTTGCAGAAAGAACAGAACATGGGCCTGGTGCTGATCACTCACGACCTCGCCGTCGTCGCCGAAACCGCTCAACGCGTCTGCGTAATGTATGCCGGCCAGGCCGTGGAAGTCGGTCAGGTCCCGCAACTGTTCGACATCCCTGCGCATCCATACAGCGAAGCGCTGCTCAAGGCGATTCCCGAGCACAGCCTCGGCGCCTCACGCCTGTCGACCTTGCCGGGTATCGTCCCGGGCCGTTACGACCGTCCGCAGGGTTGCCTGCTGTCGCCGCGCTGCCCGTACGTGCAGGACAACTGCCGCGCACAGCGTCCCGGCCTTGACCCGAAAAGCAACAGCCTCGCCCGCTGCTTTTACCCGCTGAACCAGGAGGTGGCGTAATGGCCGTCGTACTTACCGCCCGCGACCTGACCCGTCACTACGAAGTCTCCCGTGGCCTGTTCAAGGGCCATGCGACCGTGCGCGCACTCAACGGCGTGTCGTTCGAACTGGAAGCCGGCAAGACCCTCGCCGTGGTCGGCGAATCAGGCTGCGGCAAATCCACCCTCGCCCGCGCCCTGACGCTGATTGAAGAGCCATCGTCCGGCTCGCTGAAAATCGCCGGCCAGGAAGTGGCCGGTGCCGACAAGGCTCAGCGCAAGCAACTGCGCAAAGACGTGCAAATGGTTTTCCAAAGCCCTTACGCGTCGCTGAACCCTCGGCAGAAAGTCGGTGACCAGCTCGGCGAACCGCTGCTGATCAACACCAATCTTTCCGCTGCTGAACGTCGCGAGAAAGTCCAGGCGATGATGAAGCAGGTCGGCTTGCGTCCCGAGCACTACCAGCGCTATCCGCACATGTTCTCCGGCGGTCAGCGCCAGCGCATCGCCCTGGCCCGGGCAATGATGCTGCAACCGAAAGTGCTGGTGGCGGACGAACCGACTTCGGCGCTGGACGTGTCGATTCAGGCCCAGGTGCTGAACCTGTTCATGGACCTGCAGCAAGAGTTCAACACTGCCTACGTGTTCATCTCGCACAACCTCGCGGTGGTGCAGCACGTAGCCGATGACGTGATGGTGATGTACCTCGGCCGCCCGGTGGAACTGGGCCCGAAAAACGCCATCTACGAGCGCCCGCTGCACCCGTACACCCAGGCGCTGCTGTCGGCGACCCCGACCATTCACCCGGACCCGAACAAGCCGAAAATCAAGATCGTCGGCGAGTTGCCCAACCCGCTGAACCCGCCACCGGGCTGCGCTTTCCACAAGCGCTGCCCGTACGCGACCGAGCGTTGCAGCACGGAAGAACCGGCGTTGCGTGAACTGGATAACCGGCAGGTGGCTTGCCACTACGCCGAACAATTCCTCGACGGCGCGGCGTAAGCCGATCCGCAGAGCGACACAAAGCCAATTGTAGGCCTTCGCCTGCTCGCGATAGCGGTTCATCAGTCACCGATAATGTTGACTGTAATGACGCCTTCGCGAGCAGGCTCGCTCCCACAGCGGATTTGTATCGATTCAGGAATCATGCGTTAACCAAACCCCTTCACCCCGATTGCGCATCAGTCGAGGCCGAAGGGGTTTTCTTTTGCCTGCAATCTACGTCTGGCTGTCGCCCTCATCATCCGGGTCATCGCTGTCCGGCTCGTCGGTCGTCGAGTCGTCATCATCGGAGCTGCCGGCCTGATTCATATCCCCCGGCTCCGACTCGGACTTGGCAATCATCAGCCCGCTGTGCCCGACCTGCCCATTAAACGCCTGCGAATCGTGATCTTCACACTCGGCCCACGCCGTCGCGGTGCCAAGGGACAGCATTACCATCACTTTCAACAGCATCAAAACCCGTAGCAATCTGCTTTTCATGGCCGACTCCATCCTGTTGCGCTAAGACATGCTTGCCGGATTGGCTTGGTGTGAAATCTAGTTGCGAACCGTCCGACTCACCACGTAGGACGCCACGGCACGGGCAGAAATGCCCTTGATGGACAGATTGCTTTCGAATAACGCCGATAACTGAAACAGCTAAGCGGCGCGCGTCGCCTGCCAGGTCAGCGGAATCGAGAGCAGCACCAGCAGCGCACTCATCAGCCAGACACTGTGCCCGCCAAACTCGCCATAGAGCTGCCCGCTGAGCACCGGTGACACTAATGCGCTGGCGCTCCAGCTCATGAAGAACAGCCCGAAGTACTGACCGCTTTTGCCGCTCTGGGCAAACTGCATCGCCAGTACATTCAGCGGCGGCATGAACAACGCCTCGCCCAGCGTCCAGATCAGCGTCGAAAAACAGACAAAAGCCAACCCGGAACCGAACGGCAACATCCCCAGCCCACAGGCCAACAGCACACTGCCGACGAGCATTTGCCAACGCGCACCGCAGCGTTCGACCGAGTGCGATAGAGGTATCTGCAATGCAATCACCAACAGCGCATTGAGCCCGAACTGCCAGCCAATCGCTTCGGTGCTCAGGTGGTAGTAATCACGCAGATAATTGCCCAGCGTGCTGTAGACCGTGTCGAACGCGATGCCCAATACGGCCGTCGCCGCCAGCAACCAGAGGAACGGCTGGTCGCGATACGGCGAGCCGGCAGCGACATCCAGCGATTGCCCCTGTTTCAGGATCGGTCGACGCCACGTCGTGCGGACGAACCACAACAACGCCAGCATCGTCATCGCCGCACTGACGAAAAACACCCAACGAAAATCCGCCTGCGCCAACACCCCACCCGCCACCCCGGCGGCGGCCATGCCCAGATTACGCGCCACCCGACTCAGGGCCTGCGCCCGCGAACGCTGTGCGGCTTCGCAATATTCCATGATCAGCCGCTGATGCAGCGTACGAATCGCTCCGTCAATCACACCACTGAGCAACAACAAACCGGCCAGCCACACCACCTGCGTCACCAGCCCCAGCAGCATCAGCACCCACACCGAAACAAAAAACAGCGCCGCCGTCAGCCGCGCCGTGCGCACATGATCACTGAGCCAACCGCCGAGCATCGAACCCACCAGCAAACCCGCGCCATAAGCCGAAAGCAGCCAGCCGACGGTTTCAATCGCAAAACCCAACTCCTGACGCAGGTACAACGCCATGAACAGCTTGACCATGGCGCTGAGGCGATTGATGAACAACAGCGCTGCGAGGACCCAGGCCATTGGAGTGAAATAGCCGTTGGGGCGCAGGAGATGGGTCAGTCCTTTGAGCATGAAACGTCCGCTGAGGGCGAAAGATCTTTGAACACTAAACCGGATCAAGGGGAATGTCGCGAGGCTAGGGCCTGACGATATAAAAGCAGAGTCGGGCTACGCTGCTGAAGCAAATTGCTTACAGAAAGTTCGGCATGCCTGACAGTTCCTCATTTTCAAGCAGCAGCAAAAAACACCCTCACCCTAGCCCTCTCCCGGAGGGAGAGGGGACTGACCGTGGTGAATTCAAGAGTTACGCCGACTTGTGATACCGAGTCGAACTCAAACTTCAAAGCCAACCAAAATCGGCTCCCTATCCAAGGGGAGAGGGCTGGGGTGAGGGGCGAATCCACCGAAAATCTCAAGCCATGCGACGCTTCTAACCACTCAACAATGAGCGTTAGCTCGCGTGCTCTTGATCTTGATCTTGCCTAACCAGCGACATCGGAAGGCTGAGTGGAGGGATTGATCCGGGCGTGGGAGCGCAGCGACCGTACGACGAAGTCGTACACAGCGGAAGGAGGTGCAGCGAAGCAAACCGTAGCCGCTGCGCCCGGATCGATCCCGGAGCGAAGGGACCCGAGCCTGCGAGGGCCGAACGCAGGAGCAAGCCTTTTTGGGTACTTTTTCGGCGCCTGGAAAAAGTGCCTCGCCGTAAGGGCGAAACCGCCAGCCGCAACACCCCAAAAAACGGATATGCCCCCAAAACAACCAGAACATGGTCGGCCCAGAGGCCGCCAATACCAAAACAAAAAAAAGCCCCCAAGGCCTACACCTCAGGGGCTTGCAGAACAACAACTCAAAGCTTAATGATGTTCCCGCGTCGCACGGAATTTCACATCCGGCCAGCGCTCTTCCATCAACGCCAGATTCACCCGCGTCGGCGCCAGATAGGTCAAATGCCCACCGCCATCCAGTGCCAGGTTCTCCACCGCCTTGTTGGAAAACTCCTCAAGCTTCTTCTTGTCGCTGCACTCGATCCAGCGCGCCGAATACACCGTGATCGGCTCATACGAGCACTCGACCTTGTATTCCTCTTTCAAACGACTCGCGACCACATCGAACTGCAGCACACCGACGGCGCCAAGAATGATGTCGTTGCTGCGCTCCGGGAAGAACACCTGCGTCGCGCCCTCTTCCGCCAACTGCTGCAAGCCCTGACGCAGCTGCTTGGATTTCAGCGGATCACGCAGACGCACACGACGGAACAGTTCCGGGGCGAAGTGCGGAATACCGGTGAAACCGAGGACTTCGCCTTCGCTGAAGGTATCGCCAATCTGGATCGTGCCGTGGTTATGCAGACCGATGATGTCGCCGGCGTAGGCCTCTTCCAACTGTTCACGCTCGGAGGAGAAGAACGTCAGGGCGTCGCCGATGCGCACGTCCTTGCCGGTGCGCACATGCCGCATCTTCATGCCTTTTTCGTATTTGCCGGAGCAGATTCGCATGAAGGCGATGCGGTCGCGGTGTTTCGGGTCCATGTTCGCCTGGATCTTGAAGATGAAGCCCGAGAATTTCTCTTCGACCGGCTCGACGGTGCGCTCGTTGGCGACACGGGCCAGCGGGCGCGGCGCCCAATCCACAACGGCGTCGAGCACGTGATCGACACCGAAGTTGCCCAGCGCGGTACCGAAGAACACCGGGGTCAGTTGACCGTCGAGGAATTCCTGCTGGTTGAATTCGTGGCAGGCGCCCTGCACCAGTTCCAGTTGTTCGATGAAACGCTCGTACTCGTCGCCCAGATGCGCGCGCGCCTCGTCGGAGTCGAGTTTCTGGATGATCTTGGTTTCGGTGCGTTCGTGACCGTGGCCCGGGGTGTAAACGATGATGTAGTCATCGGCCAGGTGGTACACGCCCTTGAAGTCGCGGTAGCAGCCGATCGGCCAGGTGATCGGCGCCGCCTTGATCTTCAGAACGGCTTCGATCTCGTCGAGCAGTTCGATCGGGTCGCGGATGTCACGGTCGAGTTTGTTGATGAAGCTGACAATCGGCGTGTCACGCAGACGGCAGACGTCCATCAGCGCAATGGTCCGTGGCTCGACACCTTTACCGCCGTCGAGAACCATCAGCGCCGAGTCCACCGCGGTCAGGGTGCGGTAGGTGTCTTCGGAGAAGTCTTCGTGGCCCGGGGTGTCGAGCAGGTTGATCATGTGTTCGCGATAGGGGAACTGCATGACCGACGTGGTAATGGAAATACCCCGCTGCTTCTCCATCTCCATCCAGTCGGAGGTCGCATGGCGATCGGATTTACGGGATTTCACCGTACCGGCCACCGCAATCGCCTTGCCCATCAACAGGAGCTTCTCGGTGATCGTGGTTTTACCGGCATCGGGGTGGGAAATAATGGCGAAAGTGCGGCGTTTCGCGACTTCGGCGGCCTGTTGGGTCATGGGAAATCGCCTGGCGGTGATTCAAAAAAGGGCCGCGATTATAGCCCAACTCAGGACAATAACCGAACCGTTGAGCACATTAAGGGTGGCCAAATGCTGCCTCAGATGGGAACCTTTTAAAGCAAGGAGACGTCCATCCCCTGTTACGAATCTTCGTCAGGGGCTGAAAAATCAGCAAGTTAGCCTGACGAGGCTGCGCTCATGGCTCGCTTTCACGCCGCTTGGCCGGTGCTGGAAAACGGCTACTTTTCGCGAACGCTGACTTCGGCAGCCAGGAATGGCTTGCCACGCGGAGCAGCGCTCGCCGACTACAAAAAAAGGAGTCCGCCTGTGGCTATCCGCTATGGCAAAGGGCTGATGGGAGGTGCGGTGGTGATCGCGCTCCTGGCCCTGCTGGTCCACTGGATCGGCATCAACACGATCGAACATTACCGCGACGATTTGTTGTTTTACCTGCAAGCTCATCTGGTTCTCGTCCTCGCTTCCATGCTGGCCGCCCTCGTCGTGGGCATCCCCGCCGGTATCTTCCTCAGCCGCCCGAACATGGTCGGCCGCGCCGAACGCTTCATGCAGATCTTCAATATCGGCAACACCGTGCCACCGCTGGCCGTGCTCGCGATCGCGCTGGGCATCCTCGGCATCGGCAGCGGCCCGGCGATCTTCGCCTTGTTCCTCGCCTCCCTGTTGCCGATTGTGCGCAACACCTACGAAGGCCTGAAAAATGTCCAGGGCTCGCTGAAAGAAGCGGCCGTCGGCATCGGCATGACGCCGCGACAGGTGCTGTGGAAAGTCGAATTGCCCAACGCCGTGCCGATCATTGTCGGCGGCGTGCGCGTGGCGCTGGCGATCAACGTCGGCACCGCACCGCTGGCGTTCCTGATCGGCGCCAACAGCCTTGGCAGCCTGATCTTCCCCGGCATCGCTCTGAACAATCAGCCGCAACTGCTGCTTGGCGCCGCGTGCACCGCGCTGCTGGCGTTGTTGCTCGATGGCGTGGTCACCCTTGCCAGCCGTCTCTGGCTGGAACGCGGTTTGCGCCCGTCTTAAGGCGTTGTGAAGGAATATTTATGAAACGACTCAGCTTGATCCTAGGCTGCTTCCTGCTGCTTGCAGGAATCGCACAAGCCGCTGAAAAACCGGTGATTCGCCTCGGCGCCCGGGTCTTCACCGAGCAGACCCTGCTCGCCGAAATCACCGCGCAATACCTGCGCAGCAAAGGTTATGACGCGCAGATCACCGGCGGTCTGGGCAGCAACCTCGCCCGCAGTGCCCACGAAAGCGGACAGCTGGACCTGCTCTGGGAGTACACCGGCGTGTCGCTGGTGGCCTACAACCATGTCACCGAAAAACTCGATAGCGCGCAGTCCTACGCCCGGGTCAAGGAACTCGACGCAAAGAAAGGTCTGATCTGGCTGACGCCGTCGAAATTCAGCAACACCTACGCCCTCGCCCTGCCGAAAAAAATCGCTGAGCAATATCCGCAGATCGGCAACATCAGCCAGCTCAACGACGTGCTGCGCGCCGAAGCCAAGAGCAATCACCTGGTGGCGCTGGATACCGAGTTCGCCAACCGTTCCGACGGGCTCGACGGCATGGTCAAGCTCTACGACATGAACCTGACCCGCAAGAACATCCGCCAAATGGACGCCGGCCTCGTCTACACCGCGCTGCGCAACGGTCAGGTATTTGCCGGTCTGGTCTACACCACCGACGGCCGCCTCAACGCCTTCGGCCTGAAGTTGCTGGCCGACGACAAGCATTACTTCCCCGACTACACCGCCGCGCCCGTGGTGCGTCAGGCCACGCTGGACGCCAACCCGAAACTGGCCGAACAACTCAAGCCGCTGGCCGAACTGTTCGACGACGAAACCATGCGCCAGCTCAACGCGCGGGTCGACGTCGACCACGAAAGCCCATCGTCCGTTGCCGCCGATTTCCTGCGCCAGCACCCATTGAATTAAGAGAGGAGAAGTCATGGAATTTCTGAACGCCTTTTCCCATCTCGACTGGCAGCAGGTGATGCACCTGACCTGGCAGCACATCACCCTGGTCGGCATCGCCGTGACCCTGGCGATCGTGATCGGCGTGCCGCTGGGCATTCTGATGACGCGCTTTCCGGCCCTCGCCGGCCCGTTGCAGGCCAGCGCCACGGTGCTGCTGACCGTACCGTCGATCGCGCTGTTCGGCCTGTTGCTGCCGTTCTATTCGAAGTTCGGCCAGGGCCTCGGCCCGCTGCCGGCAATCACCGCAGTGTTCCTGTATTCACTGCTGCCGATCATGCGCAACACCTACCTCGCCCTCACCGGCGTCGAGCCGGGCATTCGCGAAGCCGCGCGCGGCATCGGCATGACCTTCGGCCAGCGTCTGCGCATGGTTGAACTGCCAATCGCCGTGCCAGTGATCCTCGCCGGCGTGCGCACCGCCGTGGTGATGAACATCGGCGTGATGACCATCGCCGCGACCATTGGCGCCGGCGGTCTTGGTGTGCTGATCCTCGCCTCCATCAGCCGCAGCGACATGTCGATGCTCATCGTCGGGGCGCTGCTGGTCAGTCTTCTGGCGATCTTCGCCGACCTCTTTCTCCAATGGCTGCAACGCTCGTTGACTCCAAAAGGACTCCTGAAATGATCGAACTTCAAAAACTCAGCAAAACTTTCCAAAGCAACGGCAAAGATGTGAAAGCCGTGGACTCGGTGAGCCTGACCGTCAATGAAGGCGAGATCTGCGTGTTCCTCGGGCCATCGGGTTGCGGCAAAAGCACCACGCTGAAAATGATCAACCGCCTGATCAAACCGACCTCGGGCAAGATCCTGATCAACGGCGAAGACACCACCGACCTCGACGAAGTGACCCTGCGCCGCAACATCGGTTATGTGATCCAGCAGATCGGTCTGTTCCCGAACATGACCATCGAAGAGAACATTGTCGTGGTGCCGAAGCTGCTCGGCTGGGACAAACAGAAATGCCACGACCGCGCCCGCGAACTGATGAGCATGATCAAGCTCGAGCCCAAGCAGTATCTGCATCGCTATCCGCGTGAATTGTCCGGCGGCCAGCAACAGCGTATCGGTGTGATCCGCGCACTGGCAGCCGACGCGCCGCTGCTGCTGATGGACGAGCCGTTCGGCGCGGTCGACCCGATCAATCGCGAGATGATCCAGAACGAATTCTTCGAGATGCAGCGCGCGCTGAACAAGACCGTGATCATGGTCAGCCATGACATCGACGAGGCGATCAAGCTTGGCGACAAAATTGCGATCTTCCGCGCCGGCAAACTGCTGCAAATCGATCATCCGGACACCCTGCTCGCGCACCCGGCGGATGATTTCGTCAGCAACTTCGTCGGTCAGGACAGCACGCTCAAGCGTTTGCTGTTGGTGAAAGCCGAAGACGCGGCAGACAACGCGCCGTCGGTGAGTCCGGAAACGCCGGTGGCCGATGCGCTGGAATTGATGGACGAACATGACCGTCGCTACGTCGTGGTCACCTGCGCCGAGAACAAGGCGCTGGGCTATGTCCGCCGTCGCGACCTGCATCGCCAGACCGGCACCTGCGCGCAGTTCCTGCGTGAGTTCAACGCCACCGCGGCGTACGACGAGCACTTGCGCATCCTGCTGTCGCGCATGTACGAGTTCAATCGCTCATGGTTGCCAGTGATGGATGCCGAGCGGGTGTTCCTCGGCGAGGTGACGCAGGAGTCGATTGCCGCGTACTTGAGTTCTGGGCGCTCGCGGGGATGAAGACCAACATCGTCTCGCCGGCTGAGGCCGTGGTCGCCTGATTAATCGGTAAAACACAAATCCCTGTGGGAGCGAGCCTGCTCGCGAAAGCGCAATGTCAGTCGCTGCTATGTCGATTGTGAAATTGCCTTCGCGAGCAGGCTCGCTCCCACAGGATTTGCGTAATTTTTTCTTCATTCACGAGCCGGAAAAGAATCTCAACACCCGCTCCTCTGAATGGCCCTCGAACCTACTGTCTGAAACACCTAAAATCCCCCTCCCGCCCCTCCATCGCCGCTAACATCGCCGATGTTGCCGCCATCACACTTACCACTGACTTCGCCGCCAAAAGCCGCGAACGTGCAGGTATGTTTAACACTCGAAAAATTGCCGGGAACATCTTTCCGTCATCTCGGTCGGCTACAAGGAGTGATGAACGCGTCGCACGTCAGAAGCGTGCAAAAACGCGACATTTTTAGTTGATCTCAACCCCCTCACGCCCTAAAGTTCGCGCCGAACGTCCATGCTGGAAACGATCCATCCGGCTCAAGTACTGACGACGAGACAGCAAGGCCAAGGGATAGCTGCACATCCCTGGGCCTTTTTGCTTTCGGCGACATGCCTTGGGAAGTAGGCGAACCAAAGTGGGGATACGGAGGGCGTTCATTTGCACCCATTGATACTTTTTGTTTGCCAGTAGGAGTTCCCAGCATGTCGATCAAGGTCGAAGATTATTTCGCGCGCGCCACTTTTGACAAAATGAAGGCGTTCGCCGACAAACAGGAAACCCCGTTCGTGGTGATCGACACCGCGATGATCGCCCAGGCCTACGATGACCTGCGCGCCGGTTTCGAATTCGCCAAGGTCTACTACGCGGTCAAGGCCAACCCGGCGGTCGAGATCATCGACCTGCTCAAGGATAAAGGTTCAAGCTTCGACATCGCCTCGATCTACGAGCTGGACAAGGTCATGGACCGCGGCGTCAGCCCGGACCGTATCAGCTACGGCAACACCATCAAGAAATCCAAGGACATCCGCTACTTCTACGAGAAAGGCGTGCGTCTGTTCTCCACCGACTCCGAAGCCGACCTGCGCAACATCGCCAAGGCTGCGCCGGGCTCGAAAGTTTACGTGCGCATCCTGACCGAAGGCTCGACCACCGCTGACTGGCCGTTGTCGCGCAAGTTCGGCTGCCAGACCGACATGGCCATGGACCTGCTGATCCTCGCCCGCGACCTCGGCCTGGTGCCTTACGGGATCTCGTTCCACGTCGGTTCGCAGCAGCGCGACATCAGCGTCTGGGACGCAGCGATCGCCAAGGTCAAAGTGATCTTCGAGCGCCTGAAAGAAGAAGACGGCATCCACCTCAAGCTGATCAACATGGGCGGCGGCTTCCCGGCCAACTACATCACCCGCACCAACAGCCTGGAAACCTACGCCGAAGAAATCATTCGCTTCCTGAAGGAAGATTTCGGTGATGACCTGCCGGAAATCATTCTGGAACCAGGCCGTTCGCTGATCGCCAACGCCGGCATCCTGGTCAGCGAAGTGGTGCTGGTGGCGCGTAAATCCCGCACCGCCGTCGAGCGCTGGGTGTACACCGATGTGGGCAAGTTCTCCGGCCTGATCGAAACCATGGACGAAGCGATCAAGTTCCCGATCTGGACCGAGAAGAAAGGCGAGATGGAAGAAGTGGTCATCGCCGGTCCGACGTGCGACAGCGCCGACATCATGTACGAGAACTACAAGTACGGCCTGCCGCTGAACCTGGCGATTGGTGATCGTCTGTACTGGTTGTCGACCGGGGCTTACACCACCAGTTACAGCGCGGTTGAATTCAACGGGTTTCCGCCGTTGAAGTCGTATTACGTTTAACAGGCAGCGGCAAGTTTTGAGCTGTTAGCTGCAAGTGAAAAAGCCCACGATTTTGTGGGCTTTTTTGTGGGTGTTCGGTTGGGAATCTTCGTTGTGCTTCAAACCGAGGCCCCTCACCCCAGCCCTCTCCCGAGGGAGAGGGAGCCTATGTGTATGCTTTTCAAAAATTGAGTTCACTGGATATTTCAGGTCGATGTATAGCGCGAGAACGGCGCGGTCGGTCCCCCCTCCCCCTGGGAGAGGGCTAGGGTGAGGGCTTTGCGGTTTCAGCCGCGCTGCAATTCTGTGTACCGAGCCGAGTACCGAGCCGCCATCGCCTGAACCCTCGGATCTGCCGCATCAGCCAGCGTCTGACTCGCCACCCGCAGAAAATTCAGATTGCCACCCACCAAGGCTTTCTCCAGCCAAACGAGCGTCTCATCAATCCTGCCCTCCGCCGCCAACACCGCCGCATAACTGAACTGCCCACGAAAATCCCCGCCCTCAGCCGAGCGCCGATACCAATCACGCGCCGCCGTAAGATCCGCCGGGCACACCTGCCCTTCTTCCAGATAGCGCCCCAGCAGATTCATCGATTTCGCATGGCCCAGTTCAGCCGCGCGCGAATACAGCGCCAGCGCCTGCAGATGATCAACCGCGACACCGCGCCCGGTGGCGAGCAAATTGGCGAGGTTGTACATCGCCCAATCCAGCCCGGCTTCTGCGGCGATCCGATAATGCTGCGCCGCGACCAACGCATCCGCCACACAACCCCAGCCATGCTCATGACAGCGCCCGAGCATGTTGCGCGCCATCAGATGCCCACGCTCGGCGGCAATACCGAACCAGCGCAGCGCCAGCGGTTGATCCTGAGCGATGCCTCGGCCATCGAGCAAGATCTGCCCGAGCAACGCCTGCGCTTCGACTTCGCCCTCACCTGCTGCCAGCAGAATCGCCTGTGCGGCACGGGCCGGGCTTTCTTCAAGCATCGCCGTCAACCCGGCCGCATCGAGGACTTCCTCGCGGCGCAACTGGAAACTCATACCTCGACCCAGCGGCGCAGCAAGTTGTGATAAGTGCCGGTGAGGCGGATCAGCGAAGGGTGGTCGGGAACATCATGCGTGAGTTGCTGAATCGCCCCGTCCATCTCGAACAGCAACGCGCGCTGGCTGTCTTCGCGCACCAGACTTTGCGTCCAGAAAAACGAGGCATAACGCGCGCCACGGGTGACGGCGTTGACCTTGTGCAGACTGGTGCCCGGATACAACACCATGTCGCCGGCCGGCAGTTTCACTTGTTGCGTGCCGTAGGTGTCTTGAATCTCCAGCTCGCCGCCGTCGTAATCCGCAGGCTCACTGAAAAACAACGTGGCCGACAAATCGGTACGCACGCGCTCGATGCTGCCCTTGGGCTGGCGTACGGCGTTGTCGATGTGGAAATCGAAACTGCCGCCGGCCGTGTAACAGTTGATCAACGGCGGAAAGACCTTGTGCGGCAGCGCGGCGGACATGAACAGTGGGTTTTTCCACAGCCGTTCGAGCATCGCCGCGCCGATTTCCTTGGCCAGCGGATGGCCTTCGGGCAGTTGCAGATTATGCTTGGCCTTGGCCGATTGAAAGCCCGCAGTGATCTTGCCATCGGCCCAATCGGCCTGCTCCAGCGCCTGACGGATACGCTGCACCTCTTCTTTGGCGAACAGTCCGGGAATGTGCAGCAGCATGGCGATGTCACCTGATGGCAAAGAGGCGGCAATGGTATTGATTCTTATTGCCCGTGTAAAACGCCGGGGACGAATGAACTGGTAAAAACCGTAAGGTTAAATTGTAAAGAATGTAAATTTGTCGCGAATAGTAATTTTTCGCAATTGATACAAATACCTGTTTACCCTATATTCCGCCGCCTCAAATCCTTGGGGAGGGGAATAAAAATGGCACGTCAACACGCACAATTACCGGTCAGTTCACCACGTCTGCTCGCCTCGGCAATCGGCGTGGCAATCACCGCCGGCTCCGCAGGCCAGATGGTGTTCGCCGCGGAAAAGACCGAGAGCAAAGCCTCCGGTAATGCCATCGCCCTGGACGCCACCGCCATCACTGGCGAAGCTCAGGACTCGACGTCCTATCAAGTCGAAAAGGCTTCCTCGCCCAAGTACACCGCGCCGCTGGTCGATACGCCGCGCTCGGTCACTGTCATTCCGCAACAGGTGCTCAAAGACACCGGCGCGCTGAACATGCAGGACGCGCTGCGCACCGTGCCGGGCATCACCTTCGGCGCCGGTGAAGGCGGCAACCCGCAGGGCGATCGTCCGTTCATCCGCGGTTTCGACGCGCAGGGCGACACCTACCTGGACGGCGTGCGCGACACCGGTTCGCAGAGCCGCGAGATCTTCGCCGTCGAAAACATCGAAGTCAGCAAGGGCCCGAACTCCGCCATCGGCGGTCGTGGCGCGGCCGGCGGCAGCATCAACCTGGTGAGCAAGAAAGCCTATCTGGGCAATTCGTTCGACGGCGGCTTCACCTACGGCTCCGACCAGACCCAGCGCTACACCCTCGACGGCAACTATCAGTTCAGCGACAGCGCTGCCGGCCGTCTCAACCTGATGAGCCACGAGAGCAACGTCGCCGGTCGCGACAAGGTCGATTACGACCGCTGGGGTATCGCACCGTCGCTGGCGTTTGGCCTGGGCACCGACACCCGCGTCAACCTCGATTACTACCATCTGGAAAGCAACGACACGCCGGATTCGGGCATCCCGTACACCATGTCCAACCGGTGGTTCGGCCGCGCGCACCAAGTCCAATCCGGACAAGCCGTACGCCGGTGGCGATCACGACAATTTCTACGGTCTGGACCGCGACTTCCGCAAGGGCCGCACTGACACCGCGACCTTCGCCATCGAGCATGACCTGAACGATTCGCTGACGCTCAAGAACACCCTGCGCCACGGCACCAGCATGCAGGATTACATCCTCACTCAGCCGGACGACAGCAAGGGCAACGTCAACAATGGCAGCGTCTGGCGTCGCGCCAATACACGGGTGAGCAACACCGAAACCACCACCAACCAGACCGACCTGTTCGGGACGTTCTACGTGGCCGGTTTCAAGAACAGCTTCTCCACCGGGGTCGAATACACCCGTGAGCAGAGCGAGAAATCCTCGTACAACGTCAACACCGACACCACGCCGCGCACCAGTGCGGTCACGACCAACTGCAACCCGGGCCTGATCGGTGCCGCCAGCGGTTACAACTGCACCTCGCTGTCGAATCCGAATCCGAACGATCCGTGGAACGGCGCGATCTCGCGCAACTACGCCGGCACCGACACCCAGGCCGACACTTACGCGCTGTACGTGTTCGACACGCTGGAGCTGTCCGAGCAGTGGCTGGTGAACATGGGCCTGCGTTACGACCACTTCGACACCGATTACAAGACCTACAACGCAGCCGGTCGCACCACTTCCAAGGGCGATGACACCAGCGAGTTCGTTACCGGCCAGTTCGGTGTGGTCTACAAACCGGCGGAAAACGGCAGCATCTACGCCTCCTACGCCACCTCCGCCACGCCGCCGGGCAACACCCTGGGCGAAGGCCAGGAAGGCAACCCGCTGGGCGGCACGCCGGATCGCAGCGGCAACCTGCTGAGCAGCGACATGGAGCCGGAAACCACCAAGAACTACGAGATCGGCACCAAGTGGGATCTGCTCAATGATCGCCTGTCGCTGACCGCTGACATCTTCCGCACCGAGAAAGAAAACGCCCGCGTGCAGGTTGACACCAGCTCGTACGAAAACGCTGGCAAGACCCGCGTGCAAGGTTTCGAGCTGTCGGCCAGCGGCAAGCTCACCGATAAGTGGCAGGTCTTCGCCGGTTACGCGTTCATGGACAGCGAACAGGTTGACGGCGGTCCGTTGGGCCGCGCCAACGACGGCAACGATCTGCCGAACACGCCAAAAAACAGCGCCAGCCTGTGGACCACTTACCAGGTCACGCCGAAGCTGACGATCGGCGGTGGCGCGTTCTATGTCGACGACGTCTACGGCAGTGTCGCCAACACCACGATGGTCGATTCCTATGTACGTTACGACGCGATGGCCGCCTACAAGCTGACCAAGAACGTCGACCTGCAACTCAACGTGCAGAACCTGACCGACGAAACCTATTACGACAAAGCCTTCTCGACCCACTTCGCCAACCAGGCGGCGGGCCGTACGGCGCTGTTGAGCACCAACTTCCACTTCTGACCGATGTGAAAACAGAGGCAAATGTGGGAGCGAGCCTGCTCGCGAAAGCGGTAACTCAGTCGGCATCATCGTCACTGACCCACCGCATTCGCGAGCAGGCTCGCTCCCACATGAGATATGCCGCAAGGCCAGGCCCCGTTCATTCAATTGAACGGGGCTTTTGCGTGTTACGAAAAACGCTTCACGACAACCCACGGCATAATGCGCGCCGTGATGACAACTTTCGAACGGACGGCGAGTGACGTGTTGAAGAAAACCCTGTTCCAGTTGCACTGGTTTTTTGGCATCACCGCGGGGCTGGTGCTGGCCTTGATGGGCATCACCGGGGCGGCCTATTCGTTTCAGGACGAGATCCTGCGGGCGCTGAATCCTTCCGTCCTGCAAGTGGAAAAACAGGTCGCCGGGGTGCTGCCGCCGGTCGAACTGGTGGAGCGCATCGAAGGCGCGTCCGGCAAGAAAGTCGCCATGCTCTGGGTCGAAACCGACAGCGGCAACGCGGCGCGGGTGTACTTCACCCCGCCCAAAGGCCAGCGGCGCGGCGAAATGCGTTACTTCGACCCCTACACCGCCGAGTTCAAGGGTGATGCCGTCGGCCAGGATTTCTTTGGCCTGATGCTGCAACTGCACCGTTTCCTCGCGATGGGCGATACCGGGCGCAACATCACCGGCGCCTGCACCTTGATGCTGCTGTTTTTCTGCCTGTCCGGTTTGTACCTGCGCTGGCCACGGCAGTGGAACAGCTGGCGCGTGTGGCTGACGCTGGACTGGAAGAAAAAGGGTCGGGCGTTCAACTGGGATTTGCATTCGGTCGCCGGCACCTGGTGTTTGCTGGTCTATCTGCTGCTGGCGCTGACTGGGTTGTCGTGGTCCTACGAGTGGTACAACAAAGGCCTGACGCGCCTGCTGTCCGATGCACCGCAAAACGAGCGCGTGCGCGGCGGTCGCGGCCCGGCCCCCGAAGGCCCGGCACCGACTGCCGACTACGCAGCAATGTGGAGCAGCATCTACAGCGCCGCCGGCCCGGGCCTGGCCGCGTATAACATTCGCATGCCTGCGGTGGCCGGCCAACCGGCGACGGTGTTCTACCTGCTCGACAGCTCGCCGCATGATCGCGCGCTGAACCAGATCACCCTCGACCCGGCCACCGGCCTGGTCAAACGCGTCGACCGCTACGCCGACAAAAGCTTCAAGGCGCAACTGCTGACCAGCATTTACGCGCTGCACGTCGGCAGCTATTTCGGCCTCGTCGGGCGCATCATCGTGACCGTTGCGGCGGTGTGCATGCCGCTGTTCTTCATCACCGGATGGTTGCTGTACCTCGACCGCCGACGCAAGAAAAAGCAGATCAAGGACGCGCGCAAAGGCCTTGAGCAACCGGCCGGCGATGCCTCGGCGTGGCTGGTCGGTTTCGCCAGCCAGAGCGGTTTTGCCGAACAACTGGCCTGGCAGACCGCCGGGCAATTGCAAGCTGCCGGACTGCCAGTCAACGTGCAGCCGCTGGCCAACGTCAGCGAGCAGGATCTGCGCGATTCGAGCAATGCCCTGTTCGTCGTCAGTACCTTCGGCGACGGCGAAGCGCCGGACAGCGCGCGCGGTTTCGAGCGCAAGGTGCTGAGCCAGGCCGCGACCCTCGACAGCCTGAACTACGCGGTGCTGGGCCTCGGCGACCGCCAGTACGCACACTTCTGCGGCTTCGCCAAACGCCTGCATCAGTGGCTGGGCGAGCACGGCGGCAAGACCTTGTTCGCGCCAGTAGAAGTCGACAGCGGCGACCCGTACGCTCTGCGTCACTGGCAAACCCAACTCGGCCAGCTCACCGGTCAGGCGCCGAGCGAAACCTGGCAGGCGCCGAGCTACGCCAACTGGACGCTGCTGCGGCGTGAACTGATGAACCCCGACAGCAGCGGCGCGCCGGTCTATCTGCTCGGCCTCAAAGCGCCGGACACCAGCAGCTGGCTGGCCGGCGATCTGGTCGAAGTGCTGCCGCGCAACTGCCCGTGGGCGATCGAACATTTCCTCGACGGCCTCGGCATTCGTGGCGAGACCACGGTGAAAATCAACGGCCTCAGCGAGCCGCTGGAAGTGGCACTGGCCTCGCGCCAATTGCCGGAACACCGCGCACATCTGGTCGGCCTGCATGCCCAATCGCTGGTCGATGCCATGGTGCCGCTGGCCATGCGCGAATACTCGATCGCCTCGATCGCCGCCGACGGCGTGCTGGAACTGATCGTGCGTCAGGAACAGCACGCCGACGGCACTCTCGGCATCGGTTCCGGCTGGCTGACCGAACACGCGCCAGTGGGCGGCAGCATCAGCCTGCGCGTGCGCCGCAACAGCGGCTTCCATCTGCCCAACGAGCCCGTGCCGATGATCCTGCTGGGCAACGGCACCGGTCTGGCCGGCTTGCGCAGTTTGCTCAAGGCACGGATTGCCGATGGTCAGCAACGCCAATGGCTGCTGTTTGGCGAGCGTAATCGCGAACACGATTTCCTCTGCCGCGCCGAGCTGGAAGAGTGGCTGATCAACAGCGATCTGGCGCGCCTGGACCTGGCATTTTCCCGCGATCAGGCCGAGAAGGTTTACGTGCAGGATCGCTTGCGTGAATCGGCTGATGAGTTGAAGAAGTGGCTGGCGGAAGGTGCGGTGATTTACGTCTGCGGCAGCCTGCAGGGGATGGCCTCAGGCGTGGATCAGGTGCTCACCGATATCCTCGGCAGCGCCGAAGTCGAACGTCTGATCGAACAGGGCCGCTACCGCCGCGACGTTTACTGACGCCTGAGAGAAAAGCCCCTCACCCTAACCCTCTCCCAAAGGGAGAGGGGACTGATGGGGGATGCTTGAGATCGACGCCGACCTGAGTGTCCTTCACCGAATCCAGATGTAGAACGGCCGGGAACCGCATCAGAAGCCGAAACGATAATGCAGCTCCGTCCATAATCGCCTCGGTCTTGCAGGTCGATGCAGGACGCAAGACACCTCGGTCGGCCCCCTCTCCCTCTGGGAGAGGGCTGGGGTGAGGGTAAGCTTTTGATCTTCAAACCGGCTGCAACTTCTGCTCAAACACCGCCACCCCATCCAGATCCCGCAGCACCACACTCATCTCCCCGCTCTGCCCTTCGATATTCACCTCGCCAAAAAACTGAAACCCGGCAAACGGCGAGGTGTTCTGCGCGGCAGGGGCTTTCTCGAAGACCACTTGCGGTCCAAAGGTTTTATCCAACGGATTGGGCCCAAAACTCCCGGCATTCAACGGCCCGGCAACGAACTCCCAGAACGGTTCGAAATCCTGGAACGCCGCCCGGTCCGGGTGATAGTGATGCGCCGCGCAGTAATGCACATCCGCCGTTAAAAACACGAAATTGCGCACCTGCTGCGCGCGCAGGAAACCGAGTAATTCGGCGATCTCCAGCTCTCGGCCCTGCGCCGGGCCGGGATCGCCATTGGCCACGGCTTCCCAGCGTGCGACGCCCGGACTGACTTCGCCGTCGGGCACACCGAGCCCGATGGGCATGTCGGCGGCGATGACTTTCCACTGCGCCTTCGAAGCCTGCAATTCACGCTTGAGCCAGTCCAGTTGCTCACGCCCGAGAAACGGTTTCGCCGCCCCCAGATTGTCGTCGTTGGCCTCGCGGTAACTGCGCATGTCCAGCACGAACACATCGAGCATCGGCCCATAGCTCAGCTTGCGATAAATCCGCCCGCCGCCATCGGCCGCTTGCAAGCGCATCGGCGCATATTCCAGCCACGCCTGCCGCGCGCGCCCGACCAGGGTGTGGATATTTTTTTCCTGATAGCGCTCATCGAGTTGTTTGCCCGGCGACCAGTTGTTGACCACTTCGTGATCGTCCCACTGCCAGATCTGCGGCACTTCGGCGTTGAAGCGGCGGATATTTTCGTCCATCAGGTTGTAGCGGTAATTGCCGCGATAGTCGTCGAGGGTCTGCGCGACTTTGCTCTTGGCTTCGGTGGTGAGGTTGCGCCAGATGCGGCCGTCTTCGGTGGTCAGTTGTGCCGGCACCGGGCCGTCGGCGTAGATGGTGTCGCCGCTGTGGAGGAAGAAGTCCGGCAGGCGCAGGCGCATGGCTTCGTAGATGCGCATGCCGCCAATGTCCGGGTTGATGCCGAAACCCTGGCCGACGGTGTCGCCGCTCCAGACAAAACGGATATCGCGCTTGGCCGTGGGCACGCTGCGCAGGTGGCCGAACCACGGTTCGCTGGCAACGCCGGTCTGGGCATCTTCGAAGTACACGCGATAGAAAATCGCCTGATCGGCGGGCAACCCGGTCAGCTCGACACGGGCGGTGAAGTCGCTGCGGGCATCGGCCAGTGGCGAAACGAATTTGCGCGGATTGCCGAACAGGCTGCGGGTGTCCCACTCGACCACCATGCGTGCCGGGCGATCGTTGCGGCTCCAGATCATCGCGCGGTCGCCGAGCAGGTCGCCCGATTGCACGCCATCGGTGAGTTGTGGACGATCCTTGACCGACGCAATCACCGCCGGCGCCAGCCCCGGCAGCAACAGCCCGGCACCGACCGCTTGCATGACGCGACGCCGGCCGAGGTTGAAATCGCTCATGGTGTTCTCCCTGCAAAAGGGAAAACTTAAGCATGGGTTCATGAACCCGGAATGACAACACAGGTCCCGGTGGGAGCGAGCCTGCTCGCGAAGGCGTCCTGCCAGCTACAACCTCGTCATCTGACGATCCGCTTTCGCGAGCAGGCTCGCTCCCACAGGTTTTTCGTGTCAGCTAAGCCTTGGCCGGCTCCAGCGCCAGTTCAACCACCTCAGGCCGCTTGAGCAGCGCATACACCACCGCCGTCACCAGACTTCCGGCGACAATCGCCAGCAGATACAACAACGCATGATTGATCGCATTCGGGATCGCCAGCACGAACAAACCACCGTGCGGCGCCATCAGCTTGCAGCCGAAGTACATCGACAACGCGCCGGTCAGAGCACCGCCGGCGATGGCCGCCGGGATCACCCGCAGCGGGTCTTTCGCGGCAAACGGGATTGCCCCTTCGGAGATAAAGCACAGGCCGAGGACGAAGGCCGCTTTGCCCGCCTCGCGTTCGCTCTGGGCGAACTTGCGCCGGGCAATGAACGTGGCGATGCCCAGACCGATCGGCGGCACCATGCCGGCGGCCATGGTCGCGGCCATCGGCGCGTAACTCTGCGACGCCAGCAGCCCCACCGAAAACGCATACGCGGCTTTGTTGATCGGCCCGCCGAGGTCGACGCACATCATTGCGCCGAGCAGCACACCGAGCAGAATCGCGTTGGTGGTGCCCATGCTGTCGAGAAATTGCGTCAGCGCCGCGAGCATGCCGGCGACCGGTTTGCCAACCACGTAAATCATCACCAGACCGGTGATCAGGCTGGCGAACAACGGAATGATCAGAATCGGCTTCAGCGCCTCCAGACTCTGCGGCAACGCGACATAACGGCTGATCGCTTTCGCCGCGTAACCGGCAATGAAACCGGCAATGATCCCGCCGATAAACCCGGCGCCCAACGTGCCCGCCAACAAACCACCGATCATCCCCGGCGCCAGGCCCGGGCGGTCGGCAATCGAGTAGGCGATGTAGCCGGCGAGCAGCGGCACCATCAACTTGAACGCGGTCTCGCCGCCGATCTGCATCAGCGCCGCCGCCAGCGTGCCCTCTTCCTTGAACGCGGTAATGCCGAAGACGAACGACAGGGCGATCAGCAAACCGCCGGCCACGACCATCGGCAGCATGTACGAGACACCGGTCAGCAAGTGTTTGTAGACACCGGTTTTCTCTGACTTGGCCGGGACGTTGCCCTCGCCCGCTGCGCTTTCGACAACCCCTTCGGCCAAGGCTTTTTTCAGCGTGGCTTCGGACTGCTTCAAGGCGATACCGGTGCCGCAGCGATAGATTTTCTTGCCAGCAAAACGCTCGGTGGCGACTTCGATGTCCGCCGCCAGCAGCACCACATCCGCATCGGCAATCGCCGCTGCGCTCAGCGGGGTTTTCGCGCCGACCGAGCCTTGGGTTTCGACCTGCAATTCGTAGCCCAGACGCTTGGCGGTCTGCTGCAACGCTTCGGCCGCCATGAAGGTGTGGGCGACGCCCGTCGGGCATGCGGTGATCGCCACAATGCGCGGCGCACGCGACGTGTCTGCCGCCGGTACTGCTTCGCTGGCGACGTAGACCTCAGCCTCTTCAGCACCACGGCGCAGCACCGCTTCGACATCCTGCAGCGCCTGCGCCGGGGCGATCTGGAACACCCGCTTGCCGACAAAACGACTCATGTCGATCGGGCCGGTAGTGACCAGCAACACCCACTCCGCCGCTGCGATGGTCGCCGCCGACAACTCGCGCTCCGGGTGCGCCGGATCAATCACTTCGACGCTGGTGCTCCAGCCCTGACGCTGCGCTGCGGCATCGAGCAAACGTGCGCACAGCACACTGGTGACCATGCCGTTCGGGCAAGCCGTAACAATGGCTAACTTCATCACAAACCCTCTTATTGTTCTGTCAGGGGGCGCACGCGCACGCCCTGTTCGAGCTGCGCCAGTTGCGCGGCGTCGTTGATGCCGAAACCGATCTGGGTCACCGCCATCGCGGCAATCGCCGTGGCCGTGCGCAGGGTTTGCTCGGGCGTATCGGCGCTGAGCAAACCGTGGAGCATGCCGGCCAGCAAAGAGTCACCGGCACCGACGGTGCTGGCGACGCTGACCTTCGGCGGCGTCGCGTGCAGCGCCGAGCCGACGCTGAACCAGTTCACGCCGTCTGCGCCGTGGGAGATCACCACATGCTCGATACCTTGCGCGTGCAACTGTGCGGCGGCTTGCGCTTCGGCGACTTGGGAAACCACTTCACAACCAAGCGCATGGGCCAGTTCTTCGGTGTTCGGCTTGATCAACCAAGGCCCGGCCTGCAGCGCCGCGCGCAAGGCTTCGCCGCTGGAGTCGAGGGCGACTTTCAGGCCGAGCGCATTGAGCTTTTCGATCAGCTCACGCAGCCACTGCGCCGAGACCCCGCGCGGCAAACTGCCGGCGACCACCACCGCGTCATGCCCCGGTGCGATCTGCAACAGACGCTCAAGCAACGCTTGCTGCGCCGCTGCATCGACCACCGGCCCGGGACCGTTGATGTCAGTGATGCGGCCGTCCTGTTCGGCGATCTTGATGTTGCTGCGCGTCTCACCCGGCACGCGGATGAACGCGTCGACAAAGCCGCGTTTGGCGAACAGGGTTTCGAACGCTTGCAGATTGTCCTCACCGAGAAAACCGCTGACCGTCAGTTGATGGCCGAGGTCGGCGAGTACCTGCGCGACGTTCACACCTTTGCCGGCGGCGTGGGTGTGCATTTCGTCGCTGCGATTGACCTGACCGGCCTCCAGCTGCGGCAACTCGACGGTGAGGTCGAGCGCCGGGTTGAGGGTCAGGGTGAGAATCTTGGCCATTACAGGGCCTCCACTAATGCGCGCACTTCGTTGGCGCTGCCCACGGCCAGGGCCTGTTGAGCGAGGGTTTGCGCCTGGGTCAGGCTGAGTTCGCGGATGCGCGCCTTGACTTCGGCGATGCTGCGGCCGGACACGCTCAGTTCATCGACACCGAGGCCGACCAGCACCGGCACCGCCAGCGGATCGGCCGCCAGCTCGCCGCAGACGCCGACCCATTTGCCATGGGCATGGGCTGCGCGCACGGTGATGTCGATCAGTTGCAGCACCGCCGGGTGCAAGCCGTCCGCCTGCGCCGACAGCGTCGGGTGACCACGGTCAATGGCCAGGGTGTATTGCGTGAGGTCATTGGTGCCGACGCTGAAAAAATCGACTTCCTTGGCCAGCACCGGTGCGAGCAACGCGGCCGAGGGCACCTCGATCATGATCCCCAGTTGCAGATCGGCGACCGGGATTTCCTTACGCAGGCGTTCGGTCATGTCGCGGGCCTGGCGCCACTCTTCGACGCTGCCGACCATCGGGAACATGATCCGCAGCGGCCGGTTATCCGCCGAACGCAGCAGGGCGCGCAGTTGCGCTTCCATGATCTGCGGACGCTGCAAGGTCAGGCGAATGCCGCGCACGCCGAGGAACGGGTTTTCTTCTTTGGCGATCGGCCAATACGGCAGCGGTTTGTCGCCGCCGACATCGAGCGTGCGCACCACCAGCGGACGCCCGGCAAGGCCGTCGAGGACGCGGCGGTATTCGGCTTCTTGCGTGGCCTCATCCGGCGCTTGCGGGTGGGCCATGAAAATCAGTTCGGTGCGCAGCAGGCCAATGCCTTCGGCGCCCTGCTCGACTGCGCTGGTCACACCGGCGCTTTCGCCGATGTTGGCGAACACTTCGACGGCGTGACCGTCGGTGGTGTGTGCCGGTTGATGACGTTGTTCGGCGGCGATCTTCAAGCGTTGCTCACGGGTGTCGCGCTCTTCGGCGGCACGTTTGAGGGTCGCGGCATCGGCGTCGACATGCAGGCGCCCGCGCTGACCGTCGAGCAGTAACGGCGTGCCCGGCTCCAGCAGCAACACCGCGGCGCCTGCGCCAACCAGCGCCGGAATGCCAAGGGCACGCGCAACGATTGCGCTGTGCGCAGTGGCGCCGCCGCGGGCGGTGAGAATCCCGGCGACGCGCACCGGGTCCAGACGCGCAACGTCGGACGGGCCAACTTCGTCCATCACCAGAATGTACGGCTGCTCCGGCTCGCTCGCGGTTTGCACGCCACACAACTGCGCCAGCACACGGCGACCGATGTCGCGCAGATCCGCCGCGCGCTCGGCGAGCAAGGCGTCCTGCAACGCTTCCTGCTGTTTCGCCGCGGCTTCGATTACCGCCATCCACGCCGCTTCGGCGCTCTCGCCTTGCTTGAGGCGGGTGTCGACTTCGTCGGTGAGATCCGGGTCGTCGAGCATTTCCTGGTGGGTGATGAAAATCTCGCGAATGGCTTTGGCCTGGCTGCGTTCGATCAGGCCCTGAATGTCTGTGCGCACCTCGCTCAGCGCTTGCGTCAGGCGCTCACGCTCGATGGCGGCGGACTCGCCGCGCAACGGGTAATCAATGGTTTGTTGCACCTGAACATGCGCCGGGCCGATGGCAATGCCCGGTGCGGCAGGAATGGCTTGCAGCAGGCTCCCAGAGGCCGGGGCGACCAGCACTTCGGCAATGTCGGCCATTACTTCACGCTGCTGACTGACCGCAGGCAATGGCTCGACTTCTTCACCGAGGCCTTCTTCAATGGCGGCGAGCAGCGCCGGCAAAGCATCGGCAGCGATGCTCGGCTCGGCGATCAGCTCGAGCACCTGACCGCGACGGGCGCCGAGGCTGAGCAGTTTGCTCAAACTTTTGACCGACACCGCGCTGTCCTGGCTGTCGACGATGCGCACACGGATTTCGCCGTCGAAACTCTTCGCCAGTTGCGCGAGGATTTTTGCCGGCCGCGCATGCAGACCGTGGGCGTTGGCCAGCGCAATACGTGCGCTCGGCCAGTCGGCAGGCAACTCACCGCCGAGCACTTCGAGGACTTTGCGGCTGCTGGTGGCACGGCCCAACTCGTGACCGCGACCTTCGATCAGCAACGCACACAAGCGCTCAAGCAACGCCTGATGCGCTTCGCCGAGGCTGGCCAGACAGAACAGGCCGCTGAGTGGCTGGCCGAGGTAGCGCATCGGTTTGTCCGGGGTGACGAACGCCAGGCCCGGGCGCTTCACGGTTTGCTCGCTGTGCAACCACCACAGACCATCGCCGAGCGGCAGCGCTTCGACCTGCTGCAACACGCCGGCAAAACCGTTGCTGACGCAATCGGCCTGACGCAACAGACGCGCGCCACGCCAGACCAGTTCTTCGAAATCGTCGGCAGAAACGCCGAGGCCGATCATTTGCGCATCCAGCGCCAGCTCCTGCGGCGCGCCTTGCAGCAACTTCAGCAGTGCTTCCGGCGAGCTGGCACGACGCAGGGCCTGGCCCAGATCGGTTTCGCCGAGGGCGCGGGTCAGCAGTTGCAAAAGGCGCAGGTGCTCGTCGGATTTGGCCGCGATGCCGATCGCCAGATAGACAATCTGCCCATCGCCCCAATCGACGCCCTCGGGAAACTGCATCAGGCGCACGCCGGTGGCGAACACTTGATCGCGGGTTTCCGGGGTGCCGTGCGGAATGGCAATACCTTGGCCGAGAAAGGTCGAGCCCTGGGCTTCCCGGGCCTGCAAGCCGGCGAGATAGCCATCGGCGACCAGGCCATCGGCAACCAGATGATCGGCCAAAATTTGCAGGGCGGCGGGTTTATCCACGGCCGTCTGGCCCATGGATATCTGCTCTATAGTGAGCTCGAGCATGCAATCTCCTTTTTGGCCCGATACAGGCCAGGTATTGTTTTGATGGTCACAGCTTAGGCGCTCGGCCGCGCTTTTTGAGCGGCAGTTTTGGCGGTTTTACGGCAGAACCGGCCAAAGGCGTCTAAAACGTAGAAAATACGCTTGCTGAAACGTTTAATCTAGATTGATCGGCACGTTACTCGATAATGTCTCATCGTTGAAGTCCAACTTGTCGGAAGTGCGTAGGCAATAGGTCGACTGCCCGAATCGGGTAGGATTGGCGAAAATGTCGAGGCAAGCTCGAAAAAACAAGGAAATCCCGGGTTGAAACTCAGTGATATCGCGCGGTTGGCCGGCGTCTCCGTCACCACCGCCAGCTACGTCATCAACGGCAAGGCCGAACAGCAACGCATCAGCACAGCGACCGTCGAGCGCGTGCGCGCGGTGGTCGATTTGCACGGCTTTACCCCAAACCCGCAAGCGGCCGGCCTGCGCAGCCGCCATACGCGCACGCTGGGCTTTATTCTGCCGGATCTGGAAAACCCCAGTTACGCGCGAATCGCCAAGCTGCTCGAGCAAGGCGCGCGGGCTCGCGGTTATCAATTGCTGATCGCCAGTTCCGACGATGCGCCTGAGAGCGAACGTCAGCTGCTGCAACTGTTCCGCGCGCGCCGTTGCGATGCGCTGATCGTCGCCAGTTGCCTGCCGGCCAGCGATGACAGCTATCGGCAGTTGCAGGCCAAAGGGCTGCCGATCATCGCCATCGACCGGGTCATGGAGCCGGAGCATTTCTGCTCGGTGATCAGTGACGACCGCGAAGCCAGCCTGCACCTGACCCAGAGCCTGCTCGACCCGCAGCCGAAGCAGATCGTGCTGCTCGGCGCGCGCCCGGAACTGAGCATCAGTCAGGAGCGTGCCGCTGGTTTCCGCCAGGCACTGAGCGACTTCAAAGGCGAAGTGCTGGTCGAACACGCCGAAGCCTTCAGCCGTGAGTGCGGCCAGCAACTGATGGAAGAACTCCTGCAACGTTTGGGGCATTTGCCCGACGCGCTGATCACCACGTCCTACGTTTTGCTGCAGGGTGTATTCGATGCGCTGCACGACTTCCCGCTGAAATCGCGGCCGCTGCGTCTCGGCACCTTCGGCGACACGCAGTTGCTGGACTTCCTGCCGCTGCCGGTCAATGCCATGGCCCAGCAGCACCAGTTGATCGCCGACAAGGCGCTGGAACTGGCGCTCGCCGCCGTCGAACAATCGGAGTACGCCCCCGGCGTGCAAGCCATCGCGCGTACGTTCAAGCAGCGTATTCACCGGGACTGAACCGTGGAGCTGATCGACAGCCACACCCACCTGGACTTTCCCGACTTCGACGCCGATCGCTCGGCGTTGCTCGCCGAAAGCCGCGCCCTAGGGGTGCGGCGAATGGTGGTCCTCGGCGTGCATAGCGGTAACTGGCAACGGGTGTGGGACCTGGTGCAGAGCGATGCCGATCTATACGCGGCGTTCGGTCTGCACCCGGTGTTTCTCGATCAGCATCAGCCCGCAGACCTGCAAACCCTGGGTGACTGGCTGACGCGCCTGCACGGTCATCGGCAACTGTGCGCGGTGGGCGAGATCGGCCTGGACTACTTCGTCGAAACCCTCGACCGCGAGCGGCAGCAGACGCTGTTCGAGGCGCAACTGCAATTGGCCGCAGATTTCCAACTGCCGGCGCTGATCCATGTACGCCGCAGTCACGCGGCGGTGATCGCAACACTCAAACGCTTCAAGCTCAAACGTGCCGGGATCATCCACGCCTTCGCCGGCAGCCGCGAAGAAGCGCGCGAATACATCAAGCTCGGTTTCAAACTGGGGCTGGGCGGCGCACCGACCTGGCCGCAGGCGTTGCGCATGCATCGGGTGCTGCCGGAGTTACCGCTGGAGTCGGTGGTGCTGGAAACCGACTCACCGGACATGGCGCCAGCGATGTATCCGGGCCAGCGCAACAGCCCGGCACATCTGCCGGCGATCTGTGCGGCGCTGGCTGAATTGATGCACATTTCACCTGAACAACTGGCCGCCGCCAGCACCGCCAACTGCTGCGAAGTGTTCGACTGGTAACACCGCTGCCCCCTGTGGGAGCGAGCCTGCTCGCGAAAGCAATCTGTCAGTGACATCGACAGTGCCTGACCCACCGCCTTCGCGAGCAGGCTCGCTCCCACACTTTTGATCCGATGCCGGCCTTTCAGACGCGAAACGCGCTGATCAGCTGTTTAAGCTCCACCACCTGCGCCGACAGCGCCCGACTGGCATCTTCGGTCTGGTGCGCGCCCTGCGCCGTGCGCTCGCCGGCGCGGTTGATTTCGACGATGTTCTGGTCGATGTCGTGGGCCACGGCGGTCTGCTGTTCAACTGCAGCGGCGATCTGCTGGTTCTGATCGACGATCATGCCCACCGCGCCGAGGATATTTTCCAGCGCCTGCTGCACCTTGGCCGATTGGTCGACGGTGCCGTTGGCCATCTGATGGCTGATGCCCATGGCTTTCACCGCCGCGCCGACACCGCCGTGCAGTTTGGCGATCATCTGTTCGATTTCTTCGGTCGATTGCTGGGTACGTTTGGCCAGCGTGCGCACTTCGTCGGCGACTACGGCAAAACCGCGCCCCTGTTCGCCGGCACGCGCGGCTTCGATCGCCGCGTTGAGTGCCAGCAGGTTGGTTTGTTCGGCGATGCTCTTGATCACTTCGAGCACACGGCTGATCGACTGACTGTCGCTGGCCAACTGATTGATGACCATGACCGACTGGTCGATTTCTCTGGCCAGCGCGGCAATGCTGCCCTGCTGCGACTCGACCAGACCGCGGCCGCTGACGGTCTCTTCATTGACGCTGTGGGCGCTGCTTACAGCGGCGGCGGCACTGCGCGCGACCTCCAGCGAGGTCGCCGACATCTGATTCATTGCAGTCGCCACTTGCTCGATCTGCGTGCGCTGACCGGCAACCGCCTGATTGCTTTGCGCCGAGACATTTTCCACCTGCACGGCCTGACGTTCGACTTCAGCGACGGTCTGCCCGACCCGCTCGATCAAGTCGTGAATCTTCTTCACGGTACCGTTGAACACCTCGCCCAGCTCGCCGAGTTCGTCGCGGCTGCTGGCCTTGAAGTTGACGGTCATGTCGCCGGCGGCGACGTTGTCCATCATCGCGCCGAGGCGTTTGAGCGTGGTGCGGGTCGAGGCGTAGAAGCCGCCGTAGAGATAGAAAATCAGCACAAATACCAGTGACAGCGCCACGGCTTGCAGAACCATGTGCGTGCGGTTCTCGCTCAAGCGTTGCTGCAATTGCCGGTCGAGAAACTTCAGCGTGGCGTCATTGAGCTGGTAGGTCTTGTCGATCAGCCCGGTGACCTGATCGTAAAACGCCTGCCACGGCGCATCGAGCGTATCGGCCATCACCACCTGCTCTTCGAACAGTTCGCTGGCCTGTTTCAACGACGCCTTGCTGCTTTCGGCCGGGGCGTTGAGGGACTCATGCGCAGCGCTGCTGGATGCGAGGGCGTCCTGTAGTTTCAAGGCATATTCGGCCTGGAGCTTTTCGATCTGCACCAGCAGTTCATCGAAGCGGGTGCTCGATGAACTATTGAGAAAACCCTGGCCCAGCGAGTAGGCACCCATCGCCCGGCCTTCGCCGAGGGTTTGCGTGACGCTGGGCGTAACGAGCGTCACCAGTTCGCTGAGTTGACGAATGTCGCTCTGGTTGTCGCGGCTCAACCCGGCCTGGCTGCTGATGATCTGGCTGAAAATCTGCGCGCTGGTGAGCAGTTTACCGATCAGCGCACTTTTGCTTTGCAACGATTTTTCCGCTTGTTGGGCTTTGAACGCGGCAATCATTTCATCGCGTTTGCCATCGAAGAGTTTGATCTGCTCGGGGTCGTCGGTCATCGCCGCCAACCCTTGCAGACGCGTCAGCACGGCTTGTTCGAGCGTGGTGATCTGCGCTTCGAGATTTCCCGCTTTGCCGGACTGGCCGAGGGTGACGTTGATCTGCACCAGATTGTTCAGGGTTTCCAGATCGCGGCGCAGGGTCAGGCTGCTGCCCAGCAGGTCGAGGCTTTGCAGCTCGACCCGGGTACCCTGGAGTTCGCGATAGGAATCACGCACCAGATAAAAGTTGGTCACCAGCATCGGCACCAGAAACAGCACGCTGATCAGGCTGAACTTCATGCCGAAGCTCAAGCGGTTCATCAGCGAGACGGCGGGATAGAGCAAGCTCTTCACTGGAAGTCTCCCTTGGTTTTTCTTGTTTTTATTGGCAGGCGCGCAGCGACAGCAGATAGCCACTATCGGGCGCTATCTCTGTATAGCTCAAATCGAAGGGAGTTTTTGTAACTTAAGGTTAACGGCAGCGCTGCCGAGGGCGTTGCGCCCTCGGCACGTCGGGATCAGTGCACCAGCACGGTCCACAGGGCGAATCCGGCATACCACAGCACGGCTGCGCGCAGCAGCAGTTCCCACAGGCAGTCGAGGGTGTTGATGCCTTCTGGCCCGAGCGCCGGGGGCGGGATTTCTCCGGCCGCCAGGCCGACCCGGTTGATCAGTTGCGCCGCGCTGATGTTCCAGTTGAGCAATTCATGCAGCATCACCCGACTGACCGCGACGAAGTTGCCGACCAGCGCCAGACTCGCCGCCAGCAGACGTACCGGCAACCAGTCAAACGCATGGCGCAGTTGCGCGGCGCGCTCGACCAGCGCCGGGTTTTGCCCGTGCTCCTGGGCCAGCGCCAGCAAGCGATACGCCAGTGCCGCCACCGGCCCGAGGACGAAGTACCAGAAAATCACCGCGAAGAAACTCTGATAGGCCTGCCACAACAGATGCGCCTGCACGCGTTCGAGCAACTGCTCGCCGCTGTCGGCGCAGATGTTCAGGTCGCGCTTGGCCACATGCGCCGCCGCTTGCAGATCTTCGCGGCGCCAGGCATCGCGAAACGGCCCGAGACCGCCGAGCAGATCGCCACGCCCCAGGCTGTAAATCACCACCAGCAAATGCACCGGCAAGGCCAGCAAGCCATACGCCACCGGTTCCAGCACCAGCAGTAACAGCGCCAGCAGCGCCACCGGCAACAGCACCAGAATCGTCAGCACCAGCCACGGTTTGCCCGCCATGCGCTGGCTGCTTTCGAGCTTGTGCAGTTCGCGGATCCATCCGCCATCGCGTTGAACCCGATGGCGCAAGGCCGAAAACTTCTCGATCCACAGCGCCAGCAGTAACACCAGAAAACTCATTGTCCTTCCTCTTGTGCCAGGGCCGCGCGGTAACGCGCCCAGTCGAATGCCGGTCCCGGATCGGTCTTGCGCCCCGGAGCGATATCGCTGTGGCCACAGATACGCTGATCGGTGATCGCCGGAAAACGTTTCTGCAACTGCCGCGTCAACGCAGTCAACGCGCGATATTGTTCGTCGGTGAACGGCAGATCATCGGTGCCTTCGAGCTCAATGCCCACGGAAAAATCGTTACAGGTATCGCGGCCTTCGAACATCGAAACGCCGGCATGCCACGCCCGCTCCAGACAGGAGACAAACTGGGTGACCGTACCGTCACGTTCGATCAGAAAATGCGCCGAGACGCGCAAGTCGGCAATCCCTGCAAAATAGGGATGTTCGGTGACATCCAGACGATTCTGGAAAAACTCCTGGACCTTGCCAGTGGCGAACTGCGCCGGCGGCAGGCTGATGTTGTGGATGACCAGCAAGGAGATTTCGTCGCTCGGGCGTTCATTGAAGTTGGGCGATGGACAGACCTGCACCCCGTGACACCACCCGCTAGCGGGATCCAACTGCATACCGATTCCTTCAACGCCGACTGTGTTGGCGCCCAGTATGCCGTGATCGGCCACCGGCGCGCGATCACTTGCCGCGATTGAGTCGACGCAGATTGCCCAGCACCGACTCCAGCGCACGGTCAAACAGCAAGGTATTGTCCAGCGCGCGTGCCACACCGCGACGCAACTCCAGGGCCAGCGCGGTCTTGCTGCGCTCGAGTACTTTCATTCCGGTGCGATCGACAAAGACATATTTGCCGGTGGCATCGATGATCGCGGCGAGTTTGCAGCGCAGCGTGTGCTCATCGTCTTCAGTGAATGCCACCCAACTGCCCACGCGCAATTGCGCTACCTGGCGCAGACCGGGATCATCGTGGGGCAGGCGCACCGTCGGCAACGTGGTATCGCCCTCGTCGGCGGCAGGCAGCACGATCTTTTGTGAGACTTCGATCATCGGCGCGGCTTGATCGGCTTCAGCGGAACGCTCCAGCACACTGACGTGCAGCGCTTCGAGTTCGCTGAAAAACTCGCTGGTGGCAAACGGATCGAATGCTGAGCTGTTCAAGCCATCACGCAACGACTTGAGCAGCCCCGGCACCAGCGCCAGCAGGCGCAGGCTGGATTCGGCGTCTTCATGGCGCTGCACGCTCCAGATCAGTTGTTCCATGGTCTGCACGTCGGCCTGCCATTCGGCGGACTGATCGCCATGTTTCAGGCAGGTCAGCAGCAGGACTTTGCTCCAGGCGTTCTCGACAAACGTGACCACCGACGGCGGCAGGGTTTTGCCCAGCAACGCCTGATTCAACACCTGTTCGACCCGGCGCCGCGCCAGCTCGGTTCGCGCCCGACCTTCTTCGGCATCGCGCAAACGCTGTTCCAGCAGTTCGCTGCGGCGGCGTTCGTCGCTGGTGAAGGCGAGAAAGTCAGCCAGCAGCTCGGAGAAAATCGCCGGGTCATCGACGAAATCGGTGAGCAAGCGCTGCACCACTTGTTCGATGCGCAGATACAGACTGTCGCGCGCGTCGCCATCGCAATCGCCCCAGCCCATCGCCGCCTCGGCGATTTCGTTGAGCAGGCGCCGCGCCGGGTGCGTGCCGCGGCTGAAGAAACTTTTGTCGAGCACCGCGACCTTGAGCATCGGAATCTGCAAACGGGCAATCAGTGCCTTGAGCGAATCCGGCACATTGCGGTCTTCGAGAATGCACTCGAAAACCATGGCAATCAGGTTGATCACGTCTTCGTCTGCATCGCCGACGATCCGCGACTTGCCACTTCTGACACTGACCCGGGTCAGCAATTGTTCGAGCTGGTTGCGCAGATCAAAATCATCCTGAGTCGCCAGCGCCGGCACGTAGTGCTGCAAATGCGAGAGCAGACGCAGCAAGTCGCGGGTGGAGATCGGTTGCGCCGCAGCACTCGGTTCCAGGGTTGGCGCGACCGTACCGCGCACCTGCACGAGCAACTGCTGCAACGCAGCGAAGACTTGCTGCACATCGTCATCGGCGGGCGGCGACTCTTCATGTTCGTCGCGCTCGACATGGGCAGCCGCACGATCCAGCGCACGCCGCGCCGGCGCGGGTTTCAGTTCCGGCAGCACGCCGGTGGCGAGCAGCAATTGATTGGCTTCGGCGTATAGCTGCTCGGTTTCGGCCAGGACATAGCGCTCGAACAGCTTGAGCAGGATCAGCTTGACCTTGATCTCCACGCCCAGATTGCGACCGGCCTGCAGAAAGAATTCGCAGAGCAGCGCCGGGCCGAGCGGGTTGTGCTGGTCGTCGAGGGTCTTGCCGAGCAACGCGATGAGCCGCGCCGTCAACTGATCGAGGGCAAAGCCGTCACGCTTGAGCACGCGACGGACCATGGTTTCAATGGCCACGCTGCGCTCCATGTCGTCGGTGCGCGGCGCCGCCTCGTCGAACAGCAACGTGCGCGGCAAGGCATTTTGGGTGGGGTCGTATTGGGTCAGGCCGACGAAGGCTTCGAAAAACTGCTCAAGAAAGCCGCGTTCGATGTGTTTGCGCTTGAGGCGCAGGTCACGCATCGCTTCGAAAAAGATGTTCTGCTCGACATCGTTGCGCGCCCGGTCGGCCATTTCGAACAAGGTATCGTCGGCATTATCGAACAGCTCCTGCAAGCCGTGGCGCAATTGCTGCGCGGCCTTGTCGCGGACCTGAAGCAGAATCACCGGCAGGCGGGCGAGCGGCGAGTGATTCGCCTGATCGATAGCAGCCTTGTGCAAAGGCACTACTTTTCCGTCGCTGTGCATCCAAGCCTCCTGAAACGGTGATTCGTTCGATCAAGCAACCCCGATCCCCTGTGGGAGCGAGCCTGCTCGCGATGGCGGTGTGTCGGCCGCATCAATGTCACGGAAAAAATGCATTCGCGAGCAGGCTTGCTCCCACAGGCTCGATCAGACGTCAATGCTATGACGTCAAATGCAAGGCGGATTATCTTTCATAACGTGTCACCCGCGCCAGAGCCGTCAGGGTTTCCCCTAGGTGCGCCCCTTCAATGACCACGATATCGCCGGTTTGCTCAAAGAAAATCGACCGGCTGCAGGCCGGCACGTCTGTTCTCACCTTGGGTTGGCTCGCACCCTGCCCCTATAATCGGGCCACTTTGTTTGTGGAGCCCGTTATGCCGAATCTACGTCTCGCCGATCTGACCGCCGAAATCGAAGCCAACGTGCGCCGTGCGTTGCTCGAAGACGTCGGCAGCGGCGACATCACCGCACAACTGATCCCGGCCGAACGTCTGGCCAAAGCCACCATCATCACCCGTGACGATGCCGTCATCTGCGGCACGGCGTGGGTCGATGCGGTGTTCCGTCAGCTTGATCCGCGCGTAGCGGTGCATTGGCAAGTGATCGATGGCGAACGGGTCAAACCCAATCAGCCACTTTTCCATCTGGAAGGCCCGGCGCGTTCGCTGCTGACCGGTGAACGCAGCGCGCTGAATTTTCTCCAGCTGCTCTCCGGCGTCGCCACGCGCGCGCAGTACCTGGCCGACTTCGTCGGGCAAACCGAGGTCAAGCTGCTCGACACGCGCAAAACCCTGCCGGGTCTGCGTCTGGCGCAGAAATACGCCGTGACCTGCGGCGGCTGCCATAACCATCGCATCGGCCTCTATGACGCATTCCTGATCAAGGAAAACCACATTGCTGCCAGCGGTGGCATCACCGAAGCCGTCGCCGCCGCACACAAGATCGCCCCGGGCAAACCGGTCGAGATCGAAGTGGAAAGTCTGCAGGAATTGAAGGAGGCACTGGACGCCGGTGCCGACATCATCATGCTCGATGAGCTGAGCCTGGACGACATGCGCGAAGCCGTGCGCCTGAACGGCGGCAAGGCAAAACTGGAAGCCAGCGGCGGCATCAACGAAAGCACGCTGCTGCCGATCGCCGAAACCGGGGTGGATTACATCTCGATTGGTGCAATGACCAAGGATGTCAAAGCGGTGGACCTGTCGATGCGCCTCAGCCTCTAACAGCAGCGGCAAGTTTCAAGCTACAAGCTGCAAGCCACAACGCTTTTGCTTTGACTTGTAGCTTGCCGCTTGAAACTTGTAGCTGCTTTTAGACGACGAGATTGTTCATCTCGCAGTACTCATCCCATTCGACACCCAATACTTCAGCCGCCTCTTTGTGCAGCACGAGGCGTTGGGCCTCGAACTCCTCCGGCGAGCTGGTGTACTTGAGCGTCAACTCCCACGGCTGCAAGCCCTGAGCCTCGGCTTCGTCTTCAAAGGCCCACTGAATCTGGTCTTTCTGATCATCGGGACTCAAGTCCTTGATCTCTTCCTTCAGATCGGGCACGTCCAGAAGGTATTTTTCCAGCGCTTGTTCGTGACGCTGCTCTTGAGTTAATTCAGTCATGGCGTTCTCGTTGATCTAAGAATGGAGGATGGATCTGGATCATCAAGGATCTCTCTGACGCGGCGTGGCCGGCCTTCGGAACCATTCGGGATCATCTGAAAACTGCTAAGCGATGCTCATGCAGGCACCGAATATAGGACGTTTGCATGACGAATTACACGGCTCTTTACATCTCTCGCACAAAAAGCTGACTTGCGGAACATAAATGCCGATTTCAAGTCATAGCGATGTGCCACATCGGCACTCACTTCGCTGTTCACAAGGAAAACCAGTGATGCGCAGCTTCTCGAAAATCTCCGCTGTTGTCTCCACTACCGCTTTGATTGCTGCCCTGACCCTGCCCGCCAGTGCGATGGCCATTGAGCTGAGCAATAGCAGTCCTTCCTACAATGACAAGGTTTCACTGATTCACAACGATTACGGCAAGACCGTCGTGATTGAAAGCGATGTGAGCATCGATGAGTTGCGCAAGATGCGCGATACCCTCAACGATCAATCGCGGCAGATCGAAGAGCTCAAGCGAAGCGGCGGTTCCAGCTCAAACTCCAGCAGCAGAGAGTTGGACGAACTGAAGAACAAGGTCAAGGAACAGGACCGTGAACTGGAAACCCTCGGCCGCCAGGTTGAAGACCTCAAACGCAACAGCGGCTCCAGTTCCAATTCCAGCAGCAGCGAGATTTCGAATTTGAAGCAGAAGGTCAACGACCAGGATCGGGCCATGGATCAGCTCAAACGTACCGTCGAGGATCTGAGCCGCAAGGTGAAATAAGCGAGGATGGTGCCCGAGACAGGAATCGAACCTGCGACCTTCGCGTTACGAGTGCGCTGCTCTACCGGCTGAGCTACACGGGCGGTGGGCTAAAACTAGCACCGCTGTTGTGGTCCGGCAACTTCGCAGAATGTCCGGGTATTTCGCGGGCAAAAAAATGCCCCGCCGTTTGCACGGCGGGGCATTTTCATTGCGCTAAGGCTGGGGGGTGATTAAACGCCCGAAGCCTTGGCAGCTGCCACGTCTTTGATGGACAGCTTGATACGGCCGCGATTGTCCACGTCCAGTACCAGCACTTCCACTTCCTGGCCTTCTTTCAGAATGTCGGTGACCTTCTCTACGCGAGCGTCGCTCAGCATCGAGATGTGCACCAGACCGTCCTTGCCCGGCAGGATGTTGACGAACGCGCCGAAGTCGACGATGCGCTCAACCTTGCCGACGTAGATCTTGCCGATCTCGGCTTCAGCGGTGATGCCCAGAACGCGCTGACGCGCAGCTTCTGCAGCTTCCTTGGTTTCGCCGAAGATCTTGATCGAACCGTCGTCTTCGATGTCGATCGAAGCCTTGGTTTCTTCGCAGATCGCACGGATGGTCGCGCCACCTTTACCGATAACGTCACGGATCTTGTCGGTGTCGATCTTCATCGCGATCATGGTCGGTGCGTTGGCCGACAGTTCGGTACGCGACTGGCCAATGATCTGGTTCATCTGACCGAGGATGTTCAGGCGCGCTTCCAGGGCTTGGCCCAGAGCGATTTCCATGATTTCTTCGGTGATGCCTTTGATCTTGATGTCCATCTGCAGCGCGGTAACACCTTTGGCGGTACCGGCTACCTTGAAGTCCATGTCGCCCAGGTGATCTTCGTCACCGAGGATGTCGGTCAGGACGGCGAATTTCTCGCCTTCTTTAACCAGACCCATGGCGATACCGGCAACCGGCGCCTTCATCGGCACACCAGCGTCCATCAGGGCCAGGGAAGCGCCGCAAACGGAAGCCATCGAGCTCGAACCGTTGGATTCGGTGATTTCCGACACCACACGGATGGTGTACGGGAACACGTCAGCGGCTGGCAGCATGGCCGAAACCGAACGACGGGCCAGACGGCCGTGACCGATTTCACGACGACCGGCACCACCCATGCGACCACACTCGCCTACCGAGAACGGCGGGAAGTTGTAGTGCAGCATGAACGGGTCTTTTTCTCGCCTTCCAGGGTGTCCAGCAGTTGTGCATCACGGGCGGTGCCCAGTGTTGCAACGACCAGCGCCTGGGTTTCGCCACGGGTGAACAGTGCCGAACCGTGAGTCTTCGGCAGAACGCCAACTTCGATGTTCAGCGGACGTACGGTGCGGGTGTCGCGGCCGTCGATACGTGGCTTGCCGTTGACGATGTTTTCGCGAACGGTGCGGTATTCGATTTCGCCGAAGGCGGCTTTGACTTCAGCAGCGCTTGGCTGGCCTTCTTCACCGGACAGCTTGGCAACCACTTGGTCCTTCAGCTCGCCCAGGCGAGCGTAACGGTCGGCCTTGATGGTGATGGTGTAAGCCTGGGAGATCGCTTCGCCGAACTCGGCACGGATAGCGCCCAGCAGTTCGGTGGCTTCAGGCTGTGGAGCCCAGTTCCAGGTTGGCTTGGCAGCTTCAGCGGCCAGTTCTTTAACGGCGTTGATCACCACCTGGAACTCGTCGTGGGCAAACAGTACCGCGCCCAGCATCTGGTCTTCGGTCAGCTCTTTGGCTTCCGATTCAACCATCAGCACGGCGTCGGAAGTACCGGCAACGACCATGTCCAGGCTCGAAGCGGCTTGCTGTTCGTAAGTCGGGTTCAGCAGGTAGCCGGTGCTTTCATGGAAAGCCACGCGCGCGGCGCCGATCGGGCCGTCGAATGGAATGCCGGAAATGGCCAGGGCAGCCGAGGTACCGATCATCGCAGCGATGTCCGGATCGGTCTTCTTGCTGGTGGAAACGACGGTGCAGACAACCTGCACTTCGTTCATGAAGCCTTCAGGAAACAGCGGACGGATCGGACGGTCGATCAGTCGGGAAGTCAGGGTTTCTTTCTCGGAAGGACGGCCTTCACGCTTGAAGAAACCGCCAGGGATCTTGCCGGCAGCGTAAGTCTTTTCCTGGTAGTGAACGGACAGAGGGAAAAAACCCTTGCCCGGATCGGCTTGCTTGGCACCGACAACGGTCACCAATACGCTGACGTCGTCGTCAACGGTGACCAGCACTGCGCCGGAGGCCTGACGGGCGATACGGCCAGTCTCGAGGGTAACGGTCGACTGACCGAACTGGAATTTTTTGATTACCGGGTTCACGGTGTCCTACCTTCTTTGTGGCTCTTGGGGAAAACGGTTTCTTGCGAATTCTTGGGCAATCTCGGGAATCGGCCCGATGTGGATTGTCCGGGTGCTACAGGTAAAGCCATGGTGCAGATAAAACTTGAGGCTGGGAGCCTGCAAGGCGCCAGCGGAAAACCGCTGACGTCCGGCAGACAACCAACCTCATAGCGCAATCGCTGATTAGCGACGCAGACCCAGGCGAGCGATCAGAGCGGCGTACCGGCTCACGTCCTTGCCTTTCAGGTAGTCCAGCAGCTTGCGACGCTGGTTTACCATGCGGATCAGACCACGACGGGAGTGGTGATCTTTACCGTTGGCCTTGAAGTGACCTTGCAGTTTGTTGATGTTGGCGGTCAGCAGTGCAACCTGCACTTCTGGCGAACCAGTGTCACCAACAGCTTGCTGGTAGTCAGCAACGATTTGAGCTTTTTCTTGAACGTCGAGAGCCATGAGGCAATCCTTCCTTATCAGGAAACTGTTTCAAAAAAACAGTTTCAACAGGCCAGGGACAAATCCCTGTATCTATAAATGAGTCGTGACCGTGCCTGTTGACAGCCACACTCGCCGATCTGCTGTGACACAGGCCGGTTCCGGTCATTCCGACCGAATCAAGCGACGCGGCGCAATGCGCCCGTCTTCGCTCACTTCACCGATGCCGATGAAGCGACCATTGTGATCCTGTACCCGTACCATGCCGAACTTCGGAGCATCCGGGGCACGTACCGGCTGGCCGTTGAGCCAGTAGAACGCGCTCGCTTCCGAGAAGTGCAGCAACGGCCAATCCTGCAGGCCGCTGTCCGATGGCATCAGGAAGCGATCGACCGCTTCGTTGCCGCCTTCGGCATGTACCGCTTCCAGCTCTTCGAGGGTCACCGTCTGCGCGAGGGTGAAAGGCCCGGCCTGGGTACGGCGCAATTCTGCGACGTACGCACCACAACCGAGTTGCTCGCCGATATCCTCCACCAGGGTGCGGATATAGGTGCCCTTGCTGCAGTCCACCGCAAGACGCGCAGTATCGCCTTCGAAGGCCAGCAATTCCAAGCGCGCAATAGTAACAGAACGCGGTTCGCGCTCCACTACTTCGCCTGCACGGGCCAGCTTGTACAGCGGCTGGCCATCACGCTTGAGCGCGGAGTACATCGGCGGTATCTGACTGATTTGACCACGAAATTTCGGCAAAACCGCTTCGACATCGACGCGACCAACGGTCACCGGGCGCTCCTGCAAAACCTCACCCTCGGCATCGGCCGTGGTGGTGGTCTTGCCCAGTTGCGCCAGGGTTTCGTAACCCTTGTCGGAATCGAGCAGGTATTGCGAGAACTTGGTCGCCTCGCCAAAGCACAACGGCAGCACGCCGGTGGCCAGCGGGTCGAGGCTGCCGGTGTGACCGGCCTTCTCGGCATTGAGCAGCCAGCGCACCTTCTGCAACGCGGCATTGGAGGTGAACCCCAGCGGTTTGTCGAGCAGGATGATGCCGCTGACGTTACGACGGATACGTTTGACCTGAGCCACCGAGTTACTCCTTGGTGTCTTCAGGTGCAGGCGCCGCCACGTGCTGATTGTCTTCAGCCACGGCGCGCTCGATCAGCGCCGACAAATGCGCGCCACGCACGACGGATTCGTCATAGTGGAAGTGCAATTGCGGCACGCTGCGCAGCTTCATTTCACGGGCCAGCTGCATGCGCAGGAAGCCTGCGGCGGCATTGAGCACCTTGATGCTTTGCGCGATGTCTTCGGCGTTGTCCTGGCCCATCACGGTGATGAAGATCTTCGCGTGACCGACGTCACGGGAGACTTCCACTGCGGTGATGGTGACCAGACCCACGCGCGGGTCTTTGACTTCACGACGGATCAGTTGTGCCAGCTCGCGCTGCATCTGATCGCCGATACGTTGGGTACGGCTGTATTCTTTTGCCATGATTTGTTACCTGTTACTGCCCAGCGGTGAAACCCGCAAGGTCTGAAAGCGGCAAACGCCCGGCCTGACAAATGCCAGACCGGGCGTTGCGTTTAGAGTCCGGACGCTGCACCGCGCATTTGCATGCTACGGTGCATCGTGGCCCTTGAAGTGCGCGAGTCAGAGGCTGCGAGCAACCTGAACCTTCTCGAAGACTTCGATCTTGTCGCCGACTTTGACGTCGTTGTAGCTCTTCACGCCGATACCGCATTCCATGCCGGCACGTACTTCGGAAGCGTCATCCTTGAAGCGGCGCAGGGATTCCAGCTCGCCTTCGAAGATAACGATGTCTTCACGCAGTACACGGATCGGACGGTTACGGTGCACAACACCTTCGATCACCATGCAACCGGCGATCGCGCCAAACTTCGGCGAACGGAACACGTCACGCACTTCGGCCACACCCAGGATGTTCTCGCGAACATCGCTGCCGAGCATGCCGGTCAGGGCTTTCTTGACGTCTTCGATGATGTCGTAGATCACGTTGTAGTAACGCATGTCCAGACCTTCCTGCTCGACGATCTTCCGTGCGCCAGCATCGGCACGCACGTTGAAGCCGAACAGTACAGCGTTGGAAGCCAGCGCCAGGTTGGCATCGGATTCGGTGATACCACCGACGCCGCCGCCGACTACGCGCACTTGAACTTCGTCGTTGCCCAGGCCATTCAAGGCACCGTTCAACGCTTCCAGCGAACCACGGACGTCGGATTTGAGGACGATGTTGAGCGTCTTCTTCTCGGCCTGACCCATGTTTTCAAAGATGTTTTCCAGCTTGCCGGCGTGAGCGCGAGCCAGTTTGACTTCGCGGAACTTGCCTTGACGGAACAGAGCCACTTCACGGGCTTTCTTCTCGTCGGCAACCACGCTCATCTCGTCGCCAGCGTCCGGGGTACCGTCCAGGCCGAGAATCTCGACAGGGATGGAAGGACCGGCTTCCTTGATCGGCTTGCCGTTCTCGTCGAGCATGGCACGCACACGGCCGTAGTTCGAACCGACCAGAACCATGTCGCCTTGACGCAGGGTACCGTCCTGAACCAGCACGGTGGCTACCGGGCCACGACCTTTGTCGAGACGCGATTCAACCACCACACCACGGCCAGGAGCCGATGGAGTCGCTTTCAGTTCGAGCACTTCGGCCTGCAGCAGAACGGCTTCAAGCAGCTCGTCTACGCCAGTACCCATTTTTGCCGATACCGGAACGAATGGAGTGTCGCCACCCCAGTCTTCGGAGGTCACGCCGTGAACCGACAGCTCGCTGCGGATGCGATCGAGATCGGCGCCCGGCTTGTCGATCTTGTTCACTGCAACCACCAGAGGCACGCCAGCTGCCTGAGCATGCTGGACCGCTTCGATGGTTTGCGGCATCACGCCGTCGTCGGCTGCAACCACGAGGATCACGATGTCGGTCGCCTTGGCACCACGGGCACGCATTGCGGTAAACGCAGCGTGACCCGGGGTGTCGAGGAAGGTGACCATGCCGCGATCAGTCTCAACGTGATACGCACCGATGTGCTGGGTGATACCGCCGGCTTCGCCAGCAGCTACCTTGGCACGACGGATGTAGTCGAGCAGGGACGTCTTACCGTGGTCAACGTGGCCCATTACGGTCACGACAGGTGCACGGGAGAACGACTCACCTTCAAACTTCAGGGACTCGGCCAGGGAATCTTCCAGGGCGGTGTCGCTGACCAGGGTCACTTTGTGGCCCAGTTCTTCGGCTACCAGTTGAGCAGTTTCCTGATCAAGCACCTGGTTGATGGTCGCTGGAGTACCCAGTTTGAACATGAACTTGATGATTTCAGCCGCTTTGACCGACATCTGATTGGCCAGATCGCCAACCGTGATGGTCTCGCCGATTTGCACATCACGCACGACAGGGCCGGTAGGGCTCTGGAAACCGTGGGCGTTGCGCTTCTTCAGCTTGGCCTTGCCGCGACCACCACGACGGAAGCCATCGCTTTCTTCGTCGGTAGTGCGTGGCGCCACGCGTGGAGCCGGGGCTTTTTCCTTGACCGATGCGCGATGCGGAGCGTTTTTACGCTCGCCATCACCACCACCGCTGCGACGATTGTTGTCGTCGGCACGCGGTTTGTCCGGACGGCGCTGTTCGTTCTGCTTGTTGCGAACGTCAGCAGACGGCGCTGGAGCAGCAGCCACCGGCGCGCTTTCACGCACAGGCTCGGCCACTGCAGCCGGTGCCGCAACGGCGTCGCTGGCAGCGGTTTGCGCAGCAGCAGGCTGGCGACGCGCTTCTTCTTCGGCGCGCTGCTTGGCTTCTTCTTCAGCCTTCTGACGGGCAGCATTTTCTACTGCGCGACGCTCATCCAGTTCACGCTTGCGCTCGGCTTCGATTTCTTCCGGGCTGCGCTGTACGAAAACTTTCTTCTTGCGAACTTCTACGCTGATGCTCTTGCTACCAGCCACCCGCAGGGTGCTGGTGGTTTTACGCTGCAGCGTGATCTTGCGTGGTTCTTCCACTTTCGCCTTGTGGCTGCTTTTCAAGTGAGTCAGCAAAGACTGCTTCTCACTGTCAGTCACATTTTCGTCGGCGGCGGTGTGCGGCAGACCTGCCTCACGCATCTGCTGCAACAGGCGCTCTACCGGTGTTTTGACCTCATCGGCCAGTTGTTTCACCGTGACTTGCGTCATGCACTTCTCTCCTCAGGCCGCGCCTAATTACTCGAACCAGTGGGCTCGGGCGGCCATGATCAACTTGCCGGCACGATCATCGTCAATGCCGTCGATGTCGAGCAGGTCGTCAATAGACTGCTCGGCCAGGTCTTCGCGGGTAATTACGCCGCGCACCGCCAGTTCCATCGCCAAATCCTTGTCCATACCCTCAAGCGAGAGCAGGTCTTCGGCCGGATGGGCGTCTGCCAGCTTTTCCTCAGTAGCGATGGCTTTGGTCAACAAGCGATCCTTGGCACGAGCGCGAAGCTCGTCGACGATATCCTCGTCGAAGCCGTCGATGTTGAGCATCTCCTCCACCGGTACGTAGGCAATCTCTTCCAGGCTGGTGAAGCCTTCGTCAACCAGCACCTGTGCCAGCTCTTCGTCGACTTCCAGCTCGTCGATGAAGTTGCGCAGGATGTCGCCGGTTTCCGCTTGCTGCTTGGCCTGGATGTCCGATTCGGTCATCACGTTCAGGGTCCAGCCAGTCAACTGGCTGGCCAGACGCACGTTCTGACCACCGCGACCAATGGCCTGAGCCAGGTTATCTGCGCCAACGGCGATGTCCATGGCATGGGCATCCTCGTCGACAATAATTGCCGCAACCTCGGCCGGGGACATGGCGTTGATCACGAACTGGGCCGGGTTATCGTCCCACAGCACGATGTCGACACGCTCGCCGCCCAACTCGCCCGACACTGCCTGGACGCGCGAACCGCGCATACCGATGCAAGCGCCCTGCGGGTCGATGCGTTTGTCCTTGGAGCGAACGGCGATCTTGGCGCGCGAACCCGGATCACGGGACGCTGCCATGACTTCGATGAGGCCTTCGGCAATCTCCGGCACTTCGATGCGGAACAGCTCGATCAGCATTTCCGGCGCGGTACGCGACAGGATCAGCTGCGGGCCGCGGTTCTCGGTGCGGATTTCCTTGAGCAGCGCACGCAGACGCACGCCGACACGGAAGGTTTCGCGAGAAATGATGTCTTCACGGGCCAGCAACGCTTCAGCGTTGTTGCCCAGATCGACGATCACATTGTCGCGGGTAACTTTTTTCACGGTGCCGGAGATGATTTCTCCCAGGCGCTCGCGATAGGCGTCAACCACTTGCGCGCGCTCGGCTTCGCGAACCTTCTGCACGATCACCTGCTTGGCAGTCTGTGCAGCGATGCGGCCGAACTCGATGGATTCGATTTTTTCTTCGACAACGTCGCCGACCTTGGCGCCCGGATGCGTTTCGGCAACCTTGCTTGGCCAGGTTTCGATGGCCGGATCGTCGAGATCATTCTCTTCAACGACCGTCCAGCGACGGAAAGTCTCGTAAGAACCGGTGTGGCGGTTAATTTCCACACGCAGGTCAACTTCGTCTTCAAAACGCTTTTTGGTAGCAGTGGCCAGAGCCAGCTCCAGCGCTTCAAAAATTACGCTTGCCGGTACGCCCTTTTCATTGGATACCGACTCAACAACCAGCAGTACTTCTTTGCTCATCGTACGCCTCGCCTTTCGCAAGCCATTGGATCCGCGGGATCCGCGTCTCAGTCAAAACTGGGAATAATGTTGGCCTTGTCGATCATATCGATCGGCAACAGGAATTCATGGTCATCTACCTGCACCACGACGTCCTGCTCTTCTACACCGCGCAGAAGGCCCTGAAAGTTGCGTCGACCTTCAAAAGGCGAGCGCAGCTTGATCTTCACTTGTTCACCAACGAACTGGGCGAACTGCTCAAGAGTGAACAGTGGGCGCTCCATGCCTGGCGAGGAAACTTCAAGGGTGTATTCAACGGAGATTGGATCTTCAACATCCAGCACACCGCTGATCTGACGGCTGACAATGGCGCAATCGTCCACCAGCACACCGCCCTCTTTATCGATATAAACGCGCAACATCGAGTGCCGACCCTGAGCCGAAAACTCGATACCCCAGCATTCATAGCCCAGGGCCACGACCACCGGGGCCAGCAAGGCCTGCAACTCTTCTAGCTTGCTCGACACCTGAACCCCCTAGTGCATGATATGTGCATGCTTTGCAAAATAAAAAAATGGGCATAACGCCCATCCTTGAAACGCCGTCGAACAGCGGCGTTGAAAGTGTCCAGCTAACAAAAAGCCCCTGAAAAGGGGCTCCTTAAACTGGTTGCGGGGGCCGGATTTGAACCGACGACCTTCGGGTTATGAGCCCGACGAGCTACCAGACTGCTCCACCCCGCGACAAAGCTGGGGCGGAAGTATACGACCGATCCCTTATAGGGTCAATGTAACCTTCCACCTGCAAGAAAGCCCGCAACAGCGGGCTTTCCTGACTAATTGGTACCGAGAAGGGGACTCGAACCCCTACACCCTATGGGCACAACCACCTCAAGGTTGCGTGTCTACCAATTCCACCACCTCGGCAAAACTACGTTTGAAACCCTTCTTACTTCTGCTCTTGAGCTGGAGGTACGTCAGTCGCTGGAGTAGCCGACTTTTGCTCTTGAAGCACCGGGACATCATCAGAAGCCGGTTGTTGTTGCTTAGGTACTTCCAACACTGCTGGATCTGGCAAACCTGCTTGAGTCAGCTGATGAGCCTTCTCTTTAGCAAAGTAACCTAACCCCAAGCTGGTTATGAAGAAACCGGCGGCAAGTATAGCAGTAAACTTACTAAGAAAGGTAGAGGAACCTTGGCTTCCGAACACAGTATTTGAAGCACCTGCTCCGAAAGACGCGCCAGCGTCCGCACCCTTACCCTGCTGCAGCAAAACCAGAGCAACTACGCCCAATGCACCCAGCAGATGAAAAACGACTACGACTGTTTCCAGCATTTTCTCAGTTTCCCGCGGCGCGACAGATCGCACCGAACTCATCTGCATTCAGGGAAGCTCCACCAATGAGCCCCCCATCGATATCCGGCATGCCGAACAGTTCGGCCGCATTGGCCGCCTTCACGCTGCCGCCGTATAGAAGCCGCACACCTCGTGCGACTTCAGAATTCTCTGCCGCCAACTGCTCGCGAATGGCTTTATGCACATCCTGAGCCTGTTGCGGCGTTGCAGTCAGTCCGGTACCAATGGCCCAGACCGGCTCGTAAGCAATGACTGCCTTGGCAAAGGCACCGACACCCAGCTCCTCGATGATGCTGCCCAGCTGACGCCCGACAACCTCAAGAGTCTTGCCGGCTTCGCGCTGCTCAAGGGTTTCCCCTACGCACAACACCGGAACCAGGCCGCACGCCTGTGCCGCTGCGAACTTGCGATTCAGCATCCCGTCGCGCTCGCCCATTATCTGGCGACGTTCGGAGTGCCCGACAAGCACCAGGGAACAACCTGCATCCACCAACTGACTGGGAGCAACCTCACCGGTCAGCGCACCTTGCATGGCTTCCACCGCAGAATTCTGCGCGCCGACCGAAATCGACTTGCCTTTCAAGCCATCAATCACTTGATTGATATGCAAGCAAGGCGGGAATACCGCGACATCAACACCGCTTGGCAAGGCCAGATGACGAAGGCCGTTGATCAGCTCAGCGACGCTGGCGCGGGTACCGTGCATCTTCCAGTTACCAGCTACCATAGGGCGACGCATGCTGTACCTCGTCGGTCAAAGTGGGCGCAGATGTTACCCAAGAGAATGAAGGCTGGCAAGCCGAATCAGGCAGAAACTTCAGTTACCAGTTTTGCCAGTTCTTCGGCATAGCCGCGAACCTGAGTTTCGTCCTCGCCTTCGACCATCACGCGCACCAAAGGCTCTGTTCCCGACTTGCGCAAAAGCACGCGACCACGGCCAGCCATTGCCTGGGTTACCCGCGCACTGGCCTCTTTGACAGCCGGGTGCTCCAGCGGGCTTTCGCCGCCACCGAAACGCACGTTGATCAACACCTGAGGACACTTGCGCAACGCCTGACGGGTTTGCGCCAGACCTTCATTACGGGTCTTCAGCGCCATCAGCACCTGCAGCGCCGCGATGATCGCATCACCGGTGGTGGTGTGATTGAAGCACACGACATGCCCGGAATTCTCGCCGCCCACCAGCCAGTTGCGCTCAAGCAGTTCAGCGATGACATAGCGATCACCGACGTTGGCTCGAACAAATGGAATCGAAAGATCGGCAAGCGCCAGCTCAAGACCCAGATTGCTCATCAGCGTGCCAACCACGCCGCCCTGCAACTTGCCGCGCTCATGCAGATCACGAGCAATGATGAACAGCAAATCGTCACCATCGACAATGGCGCCGGTGTGATCGACCATCAGAACGCGATCGCCATCACCGTCAAAGGCGATACCCAGATCGGCGTGCTCAGCCAGCACCGCAGCCTGTAACGGCCCCATGTGGGTCGAGCCGCAGTTATCGTTGATGTTCAGACCGTTAGGCTGCGCCGACAGGACGACCACTTCTGCGCCCAACTCGCGGAACACGCTTGGCGCAACCTTATAGGTCGCGCCGTGTGCGCAATCGATGACAATCTTCATACCGGAAAAGCTGGTACCGGTCGGCACACTGCTTTTGCAGAATTCGATATAGCGGCCAGAGGCATCGTTGATTCGCGACACCTTGCCGATCTTGCTGGATTCAACCACTGTCATCGGCGTATCGAGCAATTCTTCGATCATCAGCTCCAGCTCATCTGGCAATTTCGTGCCTTTGCCGGAGAAGAACTTGATGCCGTTATCGTCGTGCGGATTGTGCGATGCACTGATCACGATCCCAGCCTCAGCCTGGAATGTGCGCGACAGGTAGGCAATCGCCGGGGTCGGCATCGGGCCGAGCAACATCACATCGGCGCCCGCCGACGTCAGGCCCGCCTCAAGCGCCGATTCGAACATGTAACCGGAAATACGCGTGTCCTTGCCGACCAGCACCTTGCAGGCGCCCATCTTGCGGAACGCCATACCTGCAGCCCATCCGAGCTTGAGCATGAAGTCAGGAGTAATCGGGTATTCGCCGACCCGGCCACGAATGCCGTCGGTACCAAAGTATTTTTTGCTCATAAGCGCTCCATCATTCTTATTCGGCTGATTCTACGGCCGCGATCATCCGCACGACGTCTACCGTTTCCGCCACATCATGGACGCGCAATATACACGCACCTTTTACCGATGCCAGCGCAGCAAGGGCCAGACCGCCATGGAGACGCTCGCCCACGGGGCGATTCAAGGCCTGTCCGATCATGCTCTTTCGCGAAACACCCACGAGCAATGGCCTGCCCAACGCATGCAGGGCCTCCATGTGCTTGAACAAGCTTAGATTGTGCTGGAGGGTTTTGGCGAAACCGAAACCAGGATCAAGAATGATGCGCTCGGCAGGAATGCCAGCGACCGCACACTGTTTCATGCGCTCGGTGAGAAACTCGCCGACTTCGCGAGTAACATCCTGATACTGCGGATTGTCCTGCATGTTTCCGGGCCCGCCGAGCATATGCATCAAGCACACCGGCAAACCGGTAGCCGCCGCCGCATCCAGCGCGCCATCGCGCTGCAGCGAACGAACATCATTGATCAGGCCGGCGCCGAGTCGCGCGGTTTCGCGCATGACCGCTGGCGTCGAGGTATCGACCGAAATGATCACATCGAGCTCGCGATTGATCAGCTCGACGATCGGCGCCACGCGCTCAAGCTCTTCCAGCGGCGATACCGCCCTCGCACCTGGGCGCGTGGATTCGCCACCGACATCGATCAGCGTCGCGCCGGCAGCCACCATGGCTTCAGCGTGACGCAATGCAGCGTCCAGCTGGCTGTATTGGCCGCCGTCGGAAAAGGAGTCGGGAGTGACATTGAGAATGCCCATGACATGCGTCCGGGCCAAATCAAGAACCCGGTTGCCACAAGGCAACCGGGTCAGGGACTGTACAGAAGTCATTTCAAGCCTTAAACGTCAGCAGCCGGACCGCCAATCGGTGTTTCCGGACGCTCGTCACGGACTACTGGTGGCGGCGGAGTACCCGTGCCACCCGTCCAGTCACGCGGCTCGCGAGGTGTACGCCCTGCCATGATGTCATCGATCTGCTCAGCGTCGATCGTTTCGTACTTCATCAGCGCATCGGCCATCGCATCGAGCTTGTCGCGATTGTCGGTAAGGATCTGCTTGGCCGTGCCGTAGCAGTGATCGATGATGCTGCGCACTTCGGAGTCGATCAGCTTGGCTGTCTCACCCGAGAAGCTGGCTGCCTGACCACCGCCGCCGCGACCGAGGAACACTTCACCTTCCTCTTCCGCATACATCAGCGGACCGAGTTTTTCCGACAGGCCCCACTTGGTCACCATGTTCCGTGCGATCTGACTGGCACGCATGATGTCGTTGGAGGCACCGGTGGTGACGCCGTCGAAGCCAAGAGTCATTTCTTCAGCGATACGACCACCGTACAGCGAGCAGATCTGACTGATCAGCGCACGCTTGGACAGGCTGTAGCGATCTTCTTCCGGCAGGAACATGGTCACACCCAGCGCACGACCGCGCGGGATGATCGAGACCTTGTAAACCGGATCATGCTCAGGCACTACCCGACCAACAATGGCGTGGCCGGCTTCGTGATAAGCGGTGTTCTGTTTTTCTTTCTCGGACATGACCATCGATTTGCGCTCGGCGCCCATCATGATCTTGTCTTTGGCCAGTTCGAATTCTTTCATCTCGACGATGCGCTTGCCGCTGCGTGCAGCGAACAGGGAAGCTTCGTTGACCAGGTTGGCCAGGTCGGCACCGGAGAAGCCTGGAGTACCACGCGCAATCACCGCTGGAGCAACATCGTCACCCATTGGCACTTTGCGCATGTGGACCTTGAGAATCTGCTCGCGACCACGGATGTCTGGCAAGCCAACCACCACCTGACGGTCGAAACGGCCCGGACGCAGCAATGCCGGGTCGAGAACGTCCGGACGGTTGGTAGCAGCGATGACGATGATGCCATCGTTCATTTCGAAGCCGTCCATCTCTACCAGCAACTGGTTGAGGGTCTGCTCACGCTCGTCGTGTCCGCCGCCCATGCCGGCGCCACGGTGGCGACCGACGGCGTCGATTTCGTCAATGAAGATGATGCATGGTGCGTGCTTCTTGGCTTGCTCGAACATGTCACGCACACGGCTGGCACCGACGCCGACGAACATTTCGACGAAGTCAGAACCGGAAATGGTGAAGAACGGCACCTTGGCTTCGCCGGCAATCGCCTTGGCCAGCAAGGTTTTACCGGTACCCGGAGGACCGACCATCAGCACACCGCGAGGAATGCGACCACCCAGACGCTGGAATTTGCCCGGATCACGCAGGAACTCGACCAGCTCGCCGACTTCTTCCTTGGCTTCGTCGCAACCAGCGACGTCAGCCAATGTGGTTTTCACCTGATCTTCGGAGAGCAGGCGTGCCTTGCTCTTGCCGAAGCTCATCGGCCCGCCCTTGCCACCGGCACCGCCCTGCATCTGGCGCATGAAGAACATGAACACCGCGATGATCACCAGGATCGGGAAGCTGGCCACCAGCAATTGAGTCCAGATGCTTTGCTGCTCAGGCTGCTTGCCTTCAACCACGACATGGTTGTCGACCAGATCGCCGATCAGGCCATTGTCCTGGATTGCCGGACGAATGGTCTTGAAGCTGTCGCCATCAGTGCGCTTGCCGGTGATCACATAACCGTCAACGGCGACGCGCTCGACCTTGCCATCCTTGACCTGCTGGATGAAGTCGGAATAGTTGAGGGTCTGCGGCTCGTTAGGGCTGGAGAAGTTGTTCATCACCGTCACCAGGACAGCCGCGATGATCAACCACAGGATCAGATTCTTTGCCATATCGTTCAATTAACTACCCTCTGAAGCAAGCTCCGCTACTGGCGCGCGCTTCGCATGATATTCACCGGCCTAACTTACTACATTACCTACAACTCTGGCAGGCGCCGTCTGTAACCCTTTGTGAAACACTTTCCACACAATATTCGTTTATGCGCGCGGGGCAAAATATGAAAAAGCTATCGCCCCGCTGAAAAACCTTTTTATTCGCCGTTGCCGCGGTAACCCCAAGCCAGCATGTATTGCTCGCGGGAGCTGCCACGCGAAGAATCCGGCTTGATCATCTGGATCTTGTCGAATTTGCGACGAGCATCCTTCAGGTAAACATCAAACCCTTCACCCTGAAAAATCTTGATGACGAAATTGCCACCCGGCTTGAGGATCCGTTCCGCCAGGTCCAGCGCCAGCTCGCACAGGAACATGGCCTTGGGCATATCCACTTCAGGCGTACCACTCATATTGGGGGCCATATCGGAAATCACAAGGTCCACTTGCGAATTACCGACGGCCTCAAGGATTCGGCCGAGTACCGAGTCCTCGGTGAAGTCCCCATGAATAAAGGTGACGTCCGGAATGCTGTCCATTTCCAGGATGTCCGAAGCGATCAAACGCCCCTGCCCACCGATCAGTCGACTGGTGACCTGCGACCAGCCACCTGGCGCGGCACCGAGGTCGACAACACTCATACCGGGGCGGATCAGTTTGTATTTTTCCTGAATTTCCAGAAGCTTGTAACTCGCACGCGAGCGGTAGCCATCCTTCTGCGCCTGCTTCACATAGGGATCGTTGACATGTCTTTTCAGCCAACCAAGGCTTGTCTTGGAACGCGCCATTGGGCACCTCGATGATAAGGGTCGTGATTAGTTGGGCGGATCCACGAACCCTCGGGTAAAATGGCCGCCATTTTACAGAATCCAGACGAAAGGGTCAGATTATGCCGCTCACTCCAGAGCAGAAGAAACAGTACAAATCCATCGGCCACCACCTCAAACCAGTGTTGACGGTAGCGGACAACGGTTTGACTGAAGGTGTTTTAGCCGAACTTGAACGCGCCTTGGCCGATCACGAGCTGATCAAGATCAAGCTCAATATCCTCGATCGCGAGTCACGCCTGGCGCACATCGCCGAGCTGTGCAAGGTCGGCAAAGCGGACCTGGTTCAGGTCATCGGCAAGATGGCTCTGGTCTACCGCAAGAACTTCAGCGCCAACAAGCAGCTGTCGAACGTTCATCGCTTCAAGTGATGCGCAGGGTCAAGGGTGTGCTTCGCGCACCCTGCCACTCCAGCCCGGCACCGGCTGCATGACCAGCACCAGCCCGGAAAAACCCAGCACCAGATAACTGAACACCTGCCAGCGCTGCGCATCCGGCCAGCCGACACGCACGGCGACATACATCGCACACGCGTACAACGCCATCAGCAGTACCTGCCCGCGAAAATCTCGCCATAGACTGCCAGGGCCCTCGGCCTGTACCAGCACCAAAGCCTGAAAGATCACGCAGACTGCAGCGAAACCCACGACCAGCACTTCAAAGGCACCGGCAACTTCGTCGATCAACAGCGGCGCCAGGCCAATCTGGCCCAACGCCGGCTGCAAACCGAGATGAATCAGCCATAGCCCGCCGACCCAAAGCATCTGGGCCAGCTGCCAAAGCATGGCGCCCGCATGCAGCGGGCGCCTTCTTTCAGATGTGACGAACTTCGACAATCTCGTACTCGATCACGCCGCTTGGCGTTTTGACGGCGACTACGTCACCCTCTTCCTTGCCAATCAAGGCACGGGCCAACGGCGAGCCGACCGAAATCTTGCCGAGTTTGAAGTCAGCTTCATCCTCACCGACGATCTGGTAAGTGACGCTTTCATCCGTCTCGACATTGGCGATTTCAACGGTCGTGCCGAAAATCACCTTGCCCGTGTGCGGGATTGTCGTGACATCAATGACGACCTGATTCTGAATCCGGCCTTCGATGTCACGGATCCGCGCCTCGACCATGCCCTGCTGTTCGCGCGCGGCATGGTATTCAGCGTTTTCCTTCAAGTCACCCAACTCGCGGGCCGTACCGATGTCCTGGCTGAGCTTCGGACGAACGACCTTGGTCAGGTGAGCGTGTTCTTCTTCCAGGGCGCGCGCGCCCTGGACGGTCATTGGGTACTTGTTTGATCATGCCTTCAATCCTGCGTGTAGATCCTGCAAGCGACGCACGGTCTTTTCCGGACCGAATTTCAGCGCTTCGCAGATCGCTTCGCCCGCAGCAATAGTGGTGGTGCAGTAGATCTTGTGCTGCAGGGCATTGCGACGAATGGAGTACGAATCAGCGATCGACTGACGACCTTCGGTGGTGTTGATGATCAGCGTGACTTCGTCATTCTTGATCATGTCGACCACATGCGGACGCCCCTCGGTCACCTTGTTCACGCGGCGCACTTTCAGGCCTGCGGCTTCGATCAGCTTGGCAGTGCCGGCAGTGGCAACCACTTCGAAGCCCAAGTTGATCAGATCACGGGCCACGCCTGCAACCAGTGGCTTGTCGTCGTCGCGTACGCTGATGAACGCGGTACCGCCGGTCGGCAGCACTTCGCTGGCACCCATCTGGGCCTTGGCGAAAGCCTCACCGAAGGTGTCGCCGACACCCATCACTTCACCGGTCGACTTCATCTCTGGGCCGAGGATCGGGTCAACGCCAGGGAATTTGGCGAACGGGAACACCGCCTCTTTCACGCTGTAGAAGTTCGGGATGATTTCCTTGGTGAAGCCGATTTCCTTCAGCGTCTTACCGGCCATCACACGAGCAGCGATCATCGCCAGGGAAACACCGATGCACTTGGACACGAACGGTACGGTACGCGAAGCGCGCGGGTTGACTTCGATGACGTAGATGTCTTCGCCCTGCAAGGCCAGCTGCACGTTCATCAGGCCGACAACGCCCAGTTCCAGGGCCATTTTCTTGACCTGTTCGCGCATTTCGTCCTGGATGTGCGCCGGCAGCGAGTACGGCGGCAGCGAGCACGCGGAGTCACCGGAGTGAACGCCCGCCTGTTCGATGTGCTGCATGATCGCGCCGATCACCACGTCTTTGCCGTCGCAGACCGCATCCACGTCCATCTCGATGGCGCAGTTGAGGAAGTGGTCGAGCAGCACCGGGCTGTCGTTCGACACTTGCACCGCGTCACGCAGGTAGCGCTTGAGCTCGTCTTCTTTGTAAACGATTTCCATCGCACGGCCGCCCAGTACGTAGGACGGACGCACGACCAGCGGATAACCGATCTTCGCGGCAGCACGGACGGCTTCGTCTTCGCTACGCACGGTGGCGTTCGGCGGCTGACGCAGGTTCAGACGCTCGACCATTTGCTGGAAGCGCTCGCGGTCTTCGGCGCGGTCGATGGCGTCAGGGCTGGTGCCAATGATCGGCACGCCAGCGGCTTCCAGGGCGCGAGCCAGTTTCAACGGGGTCTGGCCGCCGTACTGGACGATCACGCCTTTCGGCTTCTCGACGCGGCAGATTTCCAGCACGTCTTCCAAGGTAACTGGTTCGAAGTACAGACGGTCGGAGGTGTCGTAGTCGGTGGAAACGGTTTCCGGGTTGCAGTTGACCATGATGGTTTCGTAGCCGTCTTCGCGCAGGGCGAGAGCGGCGTGAACACAGCAGTAGTCGAACTCGATGCCCTGGCCGATACGGTTCGGACCACCACCCAGAATCATGATCTTGTCGCGGCCCGACGGCGCGGCTTCGCACTCTTCCTCGTACGTCGAGTAGAGGTAAGCGGTGTCGGTGGCGAACTCGGCGGCGCAGGTGTCAACGCGCTTGTAGACCGGGAACACTTCGAGCTTCTGACGGTGCGTGCGCAGGTTCTTCTCGGTCACGCCCAGCAGCTTGGCCAGACGCTGATCGGAGAAGCCTTTGCGCTTGAGCTTGAACATCAGGTCGCGGTCGATCGAAGACAGACCGAGGGTCTTGACCTTCTCTTCGTCCTTGATCAGATCTTCGATCTGCACCAGGAACCATGGGTCGATCATGTTCATGCCGAAGATGTCTTCGACCGACAGACCGGCGCGGAACGCGTCAGCCACGTACCAGATACGCTCGGCGCCCGGCACGGTCAGCTCGCGCTTGAGCACGCTCATGCTTTCCGGGTTGCTCAGGTCGAGTTTCTCGTCCAGACCGCAAACGCCGACCTCGAGACCGCGCAGGGCTTTCTGCAGGGATTCCTGGAACGTCCGGCCGATGGCCATGACTTCACCCACCGACTTCATCTGAGTGGTCAGACGCGCGTCAGCCTTGGCGAATTTCTCGAAGGCGAAGCGTGGCAGCTTGGTCACGACGTAGTCGATCGACGGCTCGAAGGACGCCGGGGTCTTGCCGCCGGTGATGTCGTTCGACAGTTCGTCGAGGGTGTAACCCACAGCCAGCTTGGCCGCGACCTTGGCGATCGGGAAACCGGTGGCTTTCGAAGCCAGTGCCGAGGAACGCGAAACACGCGGGTTCATTTCGATCACGACCATTCGGCCAGTGTTCGGGCAGATACCGAACTGCACGTTGGAACCGCCAGTCTCGACGCCAATCTCGCGCAGTACCGCCAGCGAGGCGTTACGCAGGATCTGGTATTCCTTGTCGGTCAGGGTCTGTGCCGGCGCAACAGTGATCGAGTCACCGGTGTGTACGCCCATCGGGTCGAAGTTTTCGATCGAGCAGACGATGATGCAGTTGTCCTTTTTGTCGCGGACAACTTCCATTTCATATTCTTTCCAGCCGATCAGCGATTCGTCGATCAGCAGCTCTTTGGTCGGCGACAGGTCCAGACCACGGGCGCAGATTTCTTCGAACTCTTCACGGTTGTAAGCGATACCGCCACCGGTGCCGCCCATGGTGAAGGACGGACGGATGATGCACGGGAAGCCCAGCGTCTCGAGGACGGCGTTGGCTTCTTCCATGCTGTGCGCGATGCCGGAACGCGGGCACGCCAGGCCGATGGACTTCATCGCCTTGTCGAAACGCGAACGGTCTTCAGCCTTGTCGATGGTGTCGGCGTTGGCGCCGATCATTTCCACGCCGAACTTCTCCAGAACGCCTTCGCGCTCCAGGTCCAGGGCGCAGTTCAGAGCGGTCTGGCCGCCCATGGTTGGCAGTACGGCGTCCGGACGCTCTTTCTCGATGATCTTGGCAACGGTCTGCCACTTGATCGGCTCGATGTAGGTGGCGTCGGCCATGTCCGGGTCGGTCATGATGGTCGCCGGGTTGGAGTTCACCAGGATGACGCGGTAACCCTCTTCGCGCAGGGCTTTGCAGGCCTGGGCGCCGGAGTAGTCGAATTCGCAGGCCTGGCCGATAACGATCGGGCCAGCGCCGAGAATCAGGATGCTTTTAATGTCTGTACGTTTTGGCATGGGTTGTCACTCAAATCCGCAGGTCAGTCGGCAAGCCGTCTTGATCGATTTCTGAAGTCTCGAAGGGGCCACCGGTGCCGGGGCCGCCCTCGAGGGCTTCTCTCTACAGTCTCAAGGCGAACGCTTAGCGTCGCTTGGCCATCTCGTTGATGAAGCGGTCGAACAGTGGCGCGACGTCGTTCGGGCCCGGGCTCGCTTCAGGGTGGCCCTGGAAGCTGAACGCGCTCTTGTCGGTGCGCTCGATGCCTTGCAGGGTGCCGTCGAACAGCGATTTGTGGATCGCGCGAACGTTGCCCGGCAGGGTGGCTTCGTCGACCGCAAAACCGTGGTTCTGGCTGGTGATCATCACAACGCCGGTGTCCAGATCCTGCACCGGGTGGTTGGCACCGTGGTGGCCGTGGCCCATTTTCACGGTCTTGGCGCCGGAGGCCAGAGCCAGCAGCTGGTGACCGAGGCAGATGCCGAAGACCGGAATTTCAGTTTCCAGCACGTCCTTGATCGCCTGGATCGCGTAGTCGCATGGCTCCGGGTCACCCGGGCCGTTGGACAGAAACACGCCGTCCGGCTTCAGCGCCAGGACATCGGCAGCCGGGGTCTGGGCAGGCACCACGGTGACGCGGCAGCCGCGCTCGACCAGCATGCGCAGGATGTTGACCTTGACGCCGTAGTCGAAGGCCACCACGTGATACGGCAGCTCGGAAGCGTCGATGGTCGCGTGGCTGTCGGTTTTCAAATCCCAGACCGTCGAGCGCCATTCGTATTGGGTCTTGGTGCTGACGACTTTCGCCAGATCCATGCCTTTCAGGCCCGGGAAGCCTTGCGCAGCGGCGATGGCGGCTTCTTCGGAGATGTTGTCACCGGCCATGATGCAGCCGTTCTGCGCGCCCTTTTCACGCAGGATGCGGGTCAGACGACGGGTGTCGATACCGGCGATCGCCACGACGCTGTTGGCTTTCAGGTAATCGGACAGCGACATCGTGTTACGCCAGTTGCTCGCTACCAGCGGCAGGTCACGGATGACCAGGCCAGCGGACCATACGCGGTCGGACTCGGCGTCTTCCGGCGTGGTGCCGGTGTTGCCGATGTGCGGGTAAGTCAGGGTAACGATCTGTTGGGCGTAGGAAGGATCGGTAAGGATTTCCTGATAGCCGGTCATTGCGGTGTTGAACACCACCTCACCAACGGTCTGACCGTCGGCTCCAATGGCTTCGCCGCGAAAAATGCTGCCATCAGCAAGGGCAAGTATGGCTGGCTTAGTCAAGAAGACCCTCCGTAAATAACGCATGAAAGGGCGATCGCAGGTTGTAAAAAAGCGGAGTGACGTATGGACACGTCACCCCGCTTCTTCACTGAATTATTCTGCGCGCTTTTAGTGGACACACTAAAGCTGTAGCTTACAGAAAAAGGCTTTTTTGGTCCACCGCTAAAGAGCCCTAAAGGCCGGAGAATGCGACAGGTCGTCGCCAAGCGGAGAAAAACCGGTGCAAACAGGGCGTTTGCACCGGGTTCAGCACTGCATCAACGCAGCTCGAGCACGTCCTGCATGTCGTAAAGACCCGGCTCACGACCATCCAGCCACAGCGCCGCACGCACCGCACCCTTGGCGAAGGTCATACGGCTCGACGCCTTGTGCGTGATTTCCAGGCGCTCGCCCTCGCAGGCGAACAGCACGGTGTGATCACCCACCACATCACCACCGCGCACAGTGGCGAAACCGATGGTTTCACGCTCACGGGCGCCGGTGTGACCTTCGCGACCGTAGACCGCAACTTTCTGCAGATCACGATCCAGCGCGCTGGCGATGACTTCGCCCATGCGCAGTGCGGTGCCCGACGGCGCATCGATCTTGTGCCGGTGATGCGCTTCGATGATTTCGATGTCCGCTTCATCGCCCAGGACACGCGCCGCCATGTCGAGCAGCTTCAGCGACAGATTGACGCCGACGCTGAAGTTGGCCGCGAAGACGATCGGAATGTCCTTGCCCGCCTCGACCAGCAACTGCTTCTGCGCTGCATCCAGCCCGGTGGTGCCGATGACCATGGCTTTGCCAGCCTTGCGGCAGAACGCCAGATTTTTCAGCATCACTTCCGGCAGCGTGAAATCGATCAGTACATCGAACTCTTCCGCCACGGCCTCGATATGCCCGGACAACGGCACACCGATACGCCCCAGCGAAGCCAGCTCACCGGCGTCGACACCGATCAGCGTACTGCCGGGACGCACCACCGCGGCCGTCAGACCAGTCAGCGGCGCGCGCTGCTGCACGGCTTCGACCAGAATCTTGCCCATGCGCCCAGCAGCGCCCATCACAGCTATACGTCGCATGCCGACTCCTTACAGATCGCCGAAAAAGCGCTTCACACCGTCGAACCAACCGGTGGTTTTCGGCGAATGGCTGTTGTCGTCGGCCAGCGAGCTGCGGAATTCTTCCAGCAGTTCACGCTGACGACGATTCAGGTTGACCGGCGTCTCGACCGCAACGCGGCACATCAGGTCGCCTGCACCACCGCCACGCACCGGCGCCACACCTTTGCCACGCACGCGGAACTGCTTGCCGGTCTGGGTGCCTTCAGGGATTTTCAGTTTGACCCGACCGTCGAGGGTCGGAATCTCCAGCTCGCCGCCCAGCGCTGCGTCGACGAAGCTGATCGGCACTTCGCAGAACAGGTGCTTGCCGTCACGCTGGAAGATGTCGTGTTCGCGGACATTGATGACCACGTACAGATCGCCCGTCGGACCACCCTGCGTCCCCGCCTCGCCTTCGCCGGACAGCCGAATGCGGTCGCCGGTGTCGACGCCGGCCGGCACTTTGACCGACAGGGTTTTGTACTCTTCAACGCGACCGTCACCGTGGCACGAATCGCACGGGTCGGAAATGATCTTGCCCTGGCCATGGCAGCGCGGGCAGGTCTGCTGGACCGAGAAGAAGCCTTGCTGCATGCGTACCTGACCGATACCACCGCAGGTCGGGCAGGTCGACGGCGACGAGCCTTTCTTCGCCCCCGAGCCATCGCACGGTTTGCAGTTGACCAGTGTCGGCACTCGGATATTCACCGAGGTACCGCGCACCGCTTCTTCCAGATTCAGCTCCAGGGTGTAGCGCAAGTCGCTGCCACGCTGAGCGCCGCCACGGGAACCGCCGCGACCGCCGCCGAAAAAGTCGCTGAAGACATCGCCGAAAATATCGGAGAAGTTCTGCCCGCCGAAACCGGCACCGCCGCCACCCATGCTTGGGTCGACGCCGGCATGACCGTACTGGTCGTAGGCCGCGCGCTTGCTGGCGTCGGACAACACTTCATAAGCCTCGTTGGCTTCTTTGAACGCCTCTTCCGAAGCCTTGTCGCCCGGATTACGGTCAGGGTGGTGCTTCATTGCCAGGCGGCGATAGGCCTTCTTCAGGTCCGCTTCGCTCGTGCTTCGCTCGACACCCAATACTTCGTAATAGTCACGCTTTGCCATAAGTTCTTTGCACTCTTAAGGACGTTCGGCAAACCCCTCCTGAGCCTCGCCAAACTCGTTGAGCCCCCATGAAGGCCCGGACCCAACTCACGTCAATTCAACGATCCTGGTCTTGATTCATTCGGTATTTGCAGCATGAAAAGCAGGAGCATCTTCAGCCATACCGACAGCATCCGAGCGTTGTCGCATGCTGTAAAAATTCGCGTATTCCAGATACGCCAACGCGGGAGGCAAGCTCCCGCGCGGCGACATCCTACCAGTCACCGCCGCAAGGCAGTCAACCGGACGACCAACAACTTACTTTTGGTCTTTTACTTCTTCGAACTCTGCATCCACAACATCATCAGCCTTCTCGGCCGACTCGCCTTGCGGGGCTGCGCCATCAGCTGGCTGAGCCTGTTCGGCGTACATCTTCTGCGCAACCGGGGCGGAGACTTTCGACAGCTCTTCAACCTTGGCTTCGATGGCAGCCTTGTCGTCGCCTTTAACAGCGGCTTCGAGGGCAACTACGGCAGCTTCGATTGCAGTCTTCTCTTCGGCAGTCACCTTGTCACCGGCGTCAGCGACCATCTTGCGAGTCGAGTGAACCAGTGCGTCGCCCTGGTTACGGGCAGCGGCCAGTTCTTCGAACTTGCGGTCTTCCTCGGCATTCGCCTCGGCGTCACGCACCATGCGCTCGATTTCTTCATCGGACAGACCGGAGTTGGCCTTGATCACGATCGACTGAGTCTTGCCGGTGGCCTTGTCTTTCGCACCTACGTGCAGGATGCCGTTGGCATCGATGTCGAAGGTCACTTCGATCTGCGGCACGCCACGTGGAGCAGGCGGAATGTCGGCCAGGTCGAACTTGCCCAGCGACTTGTTCTGTGCGGCTTGCTTGCGCTCACCCTGCAGAACGTGAATGGTCACAGCGCCCTGGTTGTCATCGGCAGTCGAGAACACTTGCGATTTCTTGGTAGGAATCGTGGTGTTTTTCTCGATCAGCGCGGTCATCACGCCACCCATGGTTTCGATACCCAGGGTCAGCGGGCTGACGTCGAGCAGCAGAACGTCTTTCACATCACCGGCCAGAACGGCACCCTGGATTGCAGCACCCATGGCAACAGCTTCGTCCGGGTTGACGTCTTTGCGAGCTTCTTTACCGAAGAAATCGGTTACCAGCTTCTGCACCAGCGGCATACGGGTCTGACCACCGACCAGAATCACGTCGTTGATCGCGCCAACGTCGATACCGGCGTCTTTCATGGCGATACGGCAAGGTTCGATGGTGCGCTGAACCAGGTCTTCAACCAGTGCTTCGAGCTTGGCACGCGAAATCTTCACGTTCAGGTGCTTAGGACCGGTGGCATCTGCAGTGATGTACGGCAGGTTGACGTCGGTCGACTGAGCGGACGACAGCTCGATCTTGGCTTTCTCAGCGGCTTCTTTCAGGCGCTGCATGGCCAGCGGGTCACCCTTGAGGTTCATGCCGCTTTCTTTCTTGAATTCGTCGACGAGGTAGTCGATCAGACGAATGTCGAAGTCTTCACCGCCCAGGAACGTGTCACCGTTGGTGGCCAACACTTCGAACTGGTGCTCGCCATCAACTTCAGCGATCTCGATCACGGATACGTCGAAAGTACCGCCACCCAGGTCATAAACGATCACGGTGTGATCGCCCTTGGCCTTGTCCATACCGTAAGCCAGAGCAGCTGCGGTTGGTTCGTTGATGATACGTTTTACGTCCAGACCGGCGATGCGGCCGGCGTCTTTGGTCGCCTGACGCTGACTGTCGTTGAAGTACGCCGGAACGGTGATCACCGCTTCGGTCACTGCTTCGCCGAGGTAGTCTTCGGCAGTCTTCTTCATCTTTTTCAGAATTTCAGCCGAGATTTGTGGCGGCGCCATTTTCTGGCCGTTCACTTCAACCCAGGCGTCATTGTTGTCAGCCTTGACGATCTTGTACGGGACCATCTGGATGTCTTTCTGCACAACTTCTTCGTCGAAACGACGACCGATCAGACGCTTTACCGCGTACAGAGTGTTGTGCGGGTTGGTCACTGCCTGACGCTTGGCCGACTGACCTACCAGAATTTCGCCATCGTTGGCGTAAGCGATGATGGACGGCGTGGTGCGCGCGCCTTCAGCATTTTCAATAACTTTGGCCTTGCCGTTTTCCAGCACGGAGACGCAGGAGTTGGTAGTCCCCAGGTCGATACCGATAATTTTGCCCATGTTCACTCTCCCGAAACTTTGGATTTTTTTGCCGCAACAGTGGTGGCTGACTGCGGTAATACTTAAACGCTTGACTTCTAAATGGGGGCCTTGCGGCTAATTTCAAGCCTGCTCGTCAATAGAAGGCGAAACTGGCGCAGGCGCCTTGCTGACCACAACCATGGCCGGGCGCAACAGGCGACCGTTGAGCTGGTAGCCTTTCTGGAACACCTTCAGCACGCTGTTCGGCTCGACGTCAGCGCTTTCCTGCATGGCCATGGCCTGATGCTGAACGGCGTTGAACGGTTCGCCATGCGGGTCGATCGCTTCCAGCTGATAACGCTTGAGGGTGTCGTGAAACATTTTCAGCGTCAGCTCGATGCCTTCGCGCATCGGGCGGATGCTTTCGTCGTCCGGGCTCGACAGCTCGAGGCCGCGCTCCAGACTGTCAACGATAGGCAGCAGGTCGCCGGCAAATTTTTCCAGGGCAAACTTGTGCGCCTTCTCGACGTCCTGTTCGGCACGGCGACGGACGTTCTGCAGATCGGCAGCTACACGCAGAGACTGATCCTGCGCGGCGGCCAATTGCTCTTCGAGCACTTGTACACGGGTCGCCAGGTCGTCACCCGAACCTTCGGGCGCCTGATTGGCTTCTGGGTTTTGCGGATCAACTGTCGATTCGTCAGCCATAGAATTCTCCTTTCAATTACGTCCGCGAGCCTGACTCGCGCTTCTGCCCCGATATATGGGGCCGCAAAATCAGGCTTCAAGGGCTGGATTCGATTGCCCCTACAAAAAAGTGCTGATCAGTCATTCTCGAATGCGCTAAGAAAGTTTTTTGACCAAGCGAATCGAGCTAAGCAGGGGCATTGTCAGCCCCGAACAAAACACTGTATAAATAACCAGACCTCAAGCCTGGGAGCGGCCTTTATGCTGGTGCACCTGTCCGTACATAACTACGCCATCGTTGAACATCTCGATCTTGAACTCGATCGCGGGATGAGCGTGATCACAGGGGAAACCGGCGCCGGCAAGTCGATCATGCTCGACGCGCTGGGCCTGACCCTAGGCGATCGCGCCGACAGCGGCGTGGTTCGCCCGGGCGCCGACAAGGCCGATATCCTGGCGACGTTCGATCTGGCCGACATCCCGGAAGCCAGCGCCTGGCTGGCCGAGCGCGATCTGGACATCGACGGCCCATGCATACTGCGTCGGGTCATCACCTGCGAAGGTCGCTCGCGAGGCTATATCAACGGCACGCCCTGCCCGCTGGGTGATCTCAAGTCGCTAGGCGAATTGCTGATCGATATCCACAGCCAGCATGAACACCAGTCGCTGCTGAAAACCGATACCCACCGGCGCTTGCTGGATGAGTACGCTGGCGCCACCGATCTCGCCCGCCAGGTGCAGCTTGCCGCCCAGCGCTGGCGCCAGACTCGTCAGGAGCTGGAGCGTCTGTCCAATTCCGGCGATGAACAACGCGCCCGGCATCAGTTGCTCAGCTATCAACTCGAAGAGCTGGAAAACCTCGGCCTCGGCGAGAACGAACTGGAGCAACTGGAACAGGAACACAAGAACCTGACCAACGCCGAAACCTTGCTGGGCATCTGCCGCCAGGTGGTCGAACAGTGCAGCGAAAGCGATTCGGGTAATGTGCTGAACGCGCTGACCGCCAGCCTCAACCGCCTGTCGAGCGTCAATCATTCCGCCGGCGCGCTGGGCGAAGCCAGCAGCCTGCTGACCAGTGCACAGATCCAGGTCGAAGAAGCCGTCGGCGAGCTCAACCGCTTTCTCGACAATTTCGATGCCGATCCGGCGCGCCTGCAATATCTGGAAGAACGTCTCGACGCCATCTACACATTGGCGCGCAAGCACCGCATCCAGCCGACTGAAGTCGGAGAAATGCAGCAGAAACTGCTGGATGAAATCGAAACGCTCAACGCCAATGACGAATCCATCGAGCGCCTGGGTGAAGAGCTGGCCTCCTATGCCCGTCATTATCAGGAGAAGGCGCGCGAGCTGAGCGATCTGCGCCATCAGGCCGCCGGCAGTCTCGCCAGCGCGGTGGAACAGGAAATCCAGCGCCTGGGCATGCCCGGCGGTCGATTCACCATCGAATTGAAAGCCAACAGTGGCGACGAACTGCAACCCAACGGGCTGGAGCAGGTTGAATTGCTGGTCAGCGCCAACCCGGGCCAACCGTTGAAAGCCTTGGCGAAAGTCGCCTCTGGTGGCGAGCTTTCACGGATCAGCCTGGCGATTCAGGTGATCACGGCACAGACGTCCCGCGTGCCGACGCTGGTGTTCGACGAAGTAGACGTCGGTATTGGCGGGCCAACGGCAGAGATTGTCGGCCAATTGTTGCGGCGTCTCGGCGAGCGCGGCCAGGTGCTGACCGTGACGCACTTGCCGCAGGTGGCCGCACAGGGTCATCAGCATCTGTTCGTGCACAAGGTGCGCGATGAAAAGGCCACTCACACCGCGGTGGCGAAGCTGAGCAAGAACGAACGTATCGAAGAAGTCGCACGCATGCTCGGCGGCATCGATCTGACCAAGGAATCCCTGGCCCATGCGAAAAAAATGGTGGTGACGGCCAAGGCCTGACCGGTAGCAGAAAGCACGAAGGCGACCCTTGGGTCGCCTTCGTTCGTTTCGCGAACGTGAAATTCGCGCGACATGCTTACTTTTTCTTGCGTACGTACAGCACCAGGTTGTGATCAACCATCTCGAAGCCATGCTTCTCGACGATCGATTTCTGAAGTTTTTCGATTTCTTCGTCGAAGAACTCGATGACTTCACCCGATTCCACGTTGACCATATGGTCGTGGTGGCCACCGTCAGCCAGTTCGAAGACCGCGTGGCCGCCGTCGAAGTTGTGGCGGACCACGAGGCCGGCCGCTTCGAACTGGGTCAGAACACGGTAAACCGTGGCCAGACCGACGTCCTCGCCAGCTTCCATCAACGCCTTGTAGACGTCCTCGGCACTCATGTGGCGCTGCTCGGTGGAGTCGAGCATTTGCAGGATCTTGACCCGTGGCAGGGTCACTTTGAGGCCGGCTTTGCGTAGTTCGCTATTTTCAACCATGGTCAGCTTTCTCGCGATGCTGCTTCGCAGCTTCTCTTAATGCGGGTATGATCGGCGTTTACGTTGTCCCAGCCAAGATAGTGGAAGTCGCCCACCGATGCAAAACACCAAGCTCTTGCTAACCAGTTTCACCTTTGTGGGACTGCTCGCACTCGCCGGTTGTTCATTCCCCGGGGTTTACAAAATCGACATCCAGCAGGGCAATGTCGTCACGCAGGACATGATAGACCAGTTACGCCCGGGAATGACCCGGCCGCAAGTACGGTTTATCATGGGCAACCCTCTGCTTGCCGACACGTTCCATGCCGATCGCTGGGATTATCTGTACAGCCTGCAACCGGGTGGCGGTGAACGCCAACAGGAACGCGTCAGCGTTATTTTCAACTCAAACGACCAGCTTGTCAGCTTGTCCGGTGACTTCATGCCGGGTGTGAGCCGTGACGAAGCCATTCTCGGCAAGGACAGTGGCACCACCGTCACCGCGCCTGCTGAAAACGTCGAGAAGCCAGAAGCTGAAAAACCAGCCAAGCCAGGCTCCTTGCTGGACCAGATCCAGAAAGACGTCGATGGCGTAGAAACCGTTCCGGTGCCAACGCCAGAACCGCTGGACACCTCGCCGCAATAATTTTGCGAGGCAATAAAAAACCCGGACATGCCGGGTTTTTTATTGCCTGCGTTTTGTTCGCCTCAAAGATTTCGGGCCTTGGCCTCTGCCGCTTTAGCTGCCCGCAAACGTCGCACTTCCTTGGGATCGGCAAGCAACGGCCGGTAGATCTCAATGCGATCGCCCGCCTGAATCACACGCGTGTCCGCGACCGCTTTACCGAAGATACCCAACGGGCACTCATCCAGCTTGAGCTCAGGAAAGTCAGCAGCGATTCCCGACGCTTGAACCGCCGCACGAACCGTCATGCCCTCCGGCACATTGACCGAACGCAGCACCTGGCGATCGACTGCGGCATACACCACTTCAATCTCAAGCACCGGGCTGACCATGCATCTGTTTGGCGCGCTGGCAGAACGCGTCCACCAGCTGATTGGCCGCCTGATTGAACAGCGGCCCCAACGTGGCACGCACCAGCGGCCCGGCATAATCGAACGAAAGGTCGAGGCTGATCTTGCAGGCTTTTTCGTTCAACGCTTTGAACACCCAGACGCCGTGCAGCTGATTGAAAGGCCCTTCTTCCAGGTTCATCTCGATCGACTGCCCTGGCACCAAGGTATTGCGCGTCACGAAATGCTGGCTGAGGCCGCCCTTGGCCACGCCGACACTGGCGCGCATGTGGTCCGGCGAGCTTTCCAGCACCTCGGCAGCCGAACACCACGGCAGGAATTCCGGATACCGCGCCACGTCATTGACCAGGTCGTAGAGAAACTGCGCCGGGTAAGGCAGCAGCGCGGATCGTTGAATATGTGTCGTCATGTAAGCGTTACTTCCAGAGCTGAGCGGCAAATACTACAAGAATGCCGATAGGCGCCACGTAGCGCATCAAGAACAGGGACAGGGCAAACAGTGCCGGGTTGCGGATCGACAACTCGTCGCGCACCGCCTCACGCCCCATCACCCATCCGGCGAACAACACGAAACACAAGCCACCGACGGGCAACATGATCCGCGAGGTGAAGAAATCGATCACGCCGAAGAAATCCAGCCCGCTCTTCGCGCCCCATTGGTAGAGGCTGAACATTCCGCCTTCGTTCACGAAAAACTTGGCTTCCTTCCAGATATTGAAGGAAAACACCGTGCCCAATCCGACGAACCAGCAGGTAAAGGCCAGCCAGAACGTGACCCAGGCGCGACTGATTTTCGTGCGCTCGACCAGGTAGGCGACCATCGGCTCAAGCAGCGAAATCGCCGAACTCCACGCCGCCACCGCGACCAGCACAAAAAATACCACGCCCATCAATTGGCCGAAAACCACGTTACCAAAAGCGAATGGCAGGCTGACAAACATCAGCCCCGGCCCCTCACTCGGGTTCAGGCCGGCCGCAAACACAATCGGAAACAACGCCAGACCAGCGACCAGTGACACGAACGTATCGAGTAAGGCGACACCCACTACCGTACGGGACAACGAGGTGTTTTTCGGCATGTAGGCGCCGTAGATCATGATCGAGCCGACGCCGACGCTCAGCGAGAAGAACGCGTGCCCCATCGCCGGCAGCAAGCCATCAAGGACTTTTTCTGGATGGAAGTCGAACATGAAATGCACGCCTTCCATGAAATGCCCAGTGGTCATGCTGTAACCCAGCAACACCAGAATCATCACGAACAACAGCGGCATCATGATGCGCAAGCTGCGTTCCAGCCCGGCAACCACGCCTCTGGCAATAACGAACGCCGACAGCAGCATGAAAATCGTGTGCCAAAGTGTCAGGCGCCATGGATCGGCGATGACATTGCCGAAATATGCGCCGACCTGATCAGGTGTCGCGCCCTGGAAATCGCCGCGGCCCATGTCGACGATGTAATCCAGCGACCAGCCGCCGACCACACTATAAAAAGACAGGATCAGCAACGCCGTGATCATCCCGGCGAAGGCGCCCCACGACCACTTGGGCGAGTGCCCGGCTTCCAGTGCCAGCACCTTTAAAGCATTTGCCGGACTTTGCCGGGCGCGCCGGCCGATCAGGGTTTCGGCGAGCATCACCGGAACGCCGATCAGTGCGATGCAGGCCAGAAACATCAGCACAAAGGCGCCGCCGCCGTAGACCCCGACCATGTAGGGGAACTTCCAGATACTACCCAGTCCCACGGCCGAACCGGTCGCGGCGAGTATGAATACCCAGCGGCTAGCCCAACTGCCGTGGACAGAAACCTTGTCTGTCGACATCGTTTATCACGCCCAAGCGTTAGAAAAAGAGGCCGCATTGTCCGGGATTCACTCAACCTGCTCAAGCACGCAGCATCACCGTAGCCGACAGCCGAACAACTCCATATAATGCCGCCCCTATGGCTAAACAGAAGAAACACCCAACAGGGACCATCGCGCAAAATAAAAAGGCGCGACACGATTACTTCATCGAGCACAAGTTCGAGGCTGGTCTGGTCCTGGCCGGCTGGGAAGTAAAAAGTCTGCGGGCGAGCAAGCTACAGCTGGTCGACAGCTACGTGCTGCTCAAGGATGGCGAAGCGTGGTTGCTCGGCAGCCACATCACGCCGCTGATGACCGCAAGTACCCACGTCATCGCTGACCCGGTGCGCACGCGCAAACTGCTGCTCAACCGCCGCGAGCTGGACAAGCTCGCCGCCGCCGTGCAGCAAAAGGGTTACGCCTGCGTCTGCCTGTCCTGGTACTGGAGCAAGCACATGGTCAAGTGCGAGATCGCTCTGGGCAAGGGCAAGAAGGAATACGACAAGCGTGACACCGAGCGCGAACGCGATGCCGGTCGCGAATTGCAGCGCGCGGTGCGCAACAAGGGCAAGGAAGATTAATTTTCCACCCTGATCGCTCCCACGCCCTGCGTGGGAACGATCGTTTGCAGCACTAACTACATCCCCTTGCGCCGCTCCGCCCGCGCCATCCGCTGAACCTCCTGCCGGACCTCTTCCAGCACTTCCTGCACATACAGAATGTGGCGGCTGGACACTTCTCGCGCCTGCTCCGCGCGCCCCTCGATAATCGCCAGATACAATTCTCGATGCTGAGTGATCAGCATGTCGCGAGTCTCAGTACGCTGCTTGTACATGCCGCCGATGTTGGTCACGACGTTGCGCTTGAGCAGATCGAACAGCCCGCGAATGGTGTGCAGCAACACCGCGTTATGGCTGGCCTCGGCAATCGCCAGATGAAATTTCGCATCGGCGGCCCCCTCCTCCGCCCGACTCACTTCGTCGTGGCGCGAATAGCAGTCCTGCAGTTCTTCGAACGAGGCGGTCAGGCGCTCGCGATCCACATCGGTGGCGCGCAATGCGGCGTAATATGCGCACGATGCTTCCAGAGTGTGCCGAAATTCCAGCAGATCCCGCTGCGCCTCGGGGTTGCTTTCGAGCAGCTGCAACAGCGGATCGCTGAACGTCGACCCCAGGCTTTCGACCACATAGTTGCCGCCGCCCTGACGACTGACCAGCAAGCCCTTGGCGGCGAGTTTCTGGATCGCTTCGCGCAGCGACGGACGTGATACGCCAAATTGCTCGGCCAGCGTGCGTTCCGCCGGCAGCCGTTCGCCGGACTTCAGCGTGCCCTCGAGAATCATCCCCTCGAGCCGCTCGACAATGTCGTCAGACAAACGGCGCGAACGTATCTGATCAAACCCCATAACTCATTTCTCCACGATCCCGACCGCTCGCCGGGCTGTCTATTCTGGCCTATCGGCGCTCTACAGGCACCTGGCAGACGCCACTTGCCGAAAGCGCAGCAGATGCAATCTGCACCGCATGTTCGACAAAAGTTTTAGGGCGACAAATTGACACACCGATATCAAGGCTTTTACCCTAGCCAACAGCGATTGTAAATTGGTCTTACCAATTAACCAAGAACGCTGACAGTGCCTGACCAACAACAATTAGGGGCCACCCCACTATGCAAACCTGGCAACAGCTCTACAGCCCGCTCGGCAGTCTCGGCGTCTCCGCACTCGCGGCCGTCATTCCCATCGTGTTCTTCTTTCTCGCCCTGGCGGTGTTTCGCCTCAAGGGCCATGTCGCGGGCAGCATCACGCTGGCACTGTCGATTGCCGTGGCGATCTTTGCCTTCCAGATGCCGGTCGACATGGCGTTCGCCGCGGCCGGGTATGGCTTCGCCTATGGTCTCTGGCCGATTGCCTGGATCATTGTCGCGGCGGTGTTCCTCTACAAATTGACGGTCAAGAGTGGCCAGTTCGAAGTCATCCGCAGCTCGGTGCTGTCGATCACTGACGATCAGCGCCTGCAAGTGCTGCTGATCGGCTTCTGCTTCGGTGCATTCCTCGAAGGCGCCGCCGGTTTCGGCGCTCCCGTGGCGATCACCGCTGCGCTGTTAGTGGGCCTGGGTTTCAATCCGTTGTACGCCGCCGGCCTGTGCCTGATTGCCAACACGGCACCGGTAGCCTTCGGCGCCCTGGGGATTCCGATCATCGTCGCCGGTCAAGTCACCGGTATCGACGCCTTCAAGATCGGCGCCATGACCGGTCGCCAACTGCCGCTGCTGTCGCTGTTCGTGCCGTTCTGGCTGGTGTTCATGATGGACGGCCTGCGCGGCGTGCGCGAAACCTGGCCGGCCGCGCTGGTCGCAGGCTTGAGCTTCGCCATCACGCAGTACTTCACGTCGAACTTCATCGGCCCGGAACTGCCGGACATCACCTCGGCCTTGGCCAGCCTGATTTCCCTGACGCTGTTCCTGAAAATCTGGCAGCCAAAACGCGCCGCCGGGCAGCACATCGCCGGTGCTGTTTCCGCTTCGGTGGTCAGCGCCAGCGTCGGCGGTTTCGGCCAGAAGCGCACCACCGTGGCTTCGCCTTACAGCCTCGGGGAAATCATCAAGGCGTGGTCGCCGTTTCTGATTCTTACTGTGTTGGTGACGATCTGGACGCTGAAGCCTTTCAAAGCGATGTTCGCCGCAGGCGGCTCGATGTACAGCTGGGTGTTCAACTTCGCGATTCCGCACCTTGATCAACTGGTGATCAAGACTGCGCCGATCGTGGCCAACCCGACCGCCATTCCAGCGGTGTTCAAACTCGACCCGATTTCCGCCACCGGCACGGCGATTTTCTTCTCTGCGCTGATTTCGATGCTGGTCCTGAAGATCAACTTCAAAACTGGTCTGACCACTTTGAAAGAAACCTTTTACGAACTGCGCTGGCCGATTCTGTCGATCGGCATGGTGCTGGCGTTCGCCTTCGTCACCAACTACTCAGGCATGTCATCGACGATGGCCCTGGTACTGGCCGGCACTGGCGCCGCATTCCCGTTCTTTTCGCCGTTCCTCGGCTGGCTCGGCGTGTTCCTCACCGGTTCCGATACCTCATCCAACGCGCTGTTCAGTTCGCTGCAAGCGACCACCGCGCACCAGATCGGCGTCAACGACACCCTGCTGGTAGCCGCCAATACCAGCGGCGGCGTGACCGGCAAAATGATCTCGCCGCAATCGATCGCCGTGGCCTGCGCCGCGACCGGGCTGGTGGGCAAGGAATCGGATCTGTTCCGCTTCACCCTCAAGCACAGCCTATTCTTTGCAACGATCGTCGGTTTGATCACCTTGGCTCAGGCCTACTGGTTCACCGGCATGCTGGTGCATTAAGCCTACAAGCAACACAGCAATAACCGACGCCGGCCCGTGATCCGGCGTCAGCCATTCACCACCGGGTCTGTAAGGCTGCTGAAAGCAATGCACTTTATATTCAGCAGCCGCCGCAGACGGATAACCGGGACCACCCGGAGACACGCCTGATGAGCGAGCTTTTTTACAACGCTGTGCCAAACGCGACCCGCGTGGCGCCGCCACTGCCCGAACCTCGGCAATACCCCCGCGAAAAACCGTCGCGGGTCTACCTGTTCGGCACGTGTGTGGTTGACCTGTTCTACCCCGAAGCCGGGATGGACGCGATCCATCTGCTGGAGCGCGAAGGCATTCGGGTCGAGTATCCGCAAGGGCAGAGTTGCTGCGGGCAACCGGCCTACACCTCGGGCTACACCGAGCAGGCGCGGACCGTGGCGCGCTCGCAACTGGCGCTGTTTGCCGGCGATTATCCGGTGGTGGTGCCGTCAGGTTCCTGCGCCGGCATGCTGCGCGAGCATTACGCCGACTTGTTCAAGGACGAGCCGGAAACGCTGAAACAGGTTCAGGCCCTCGCGGCCCGCACTTATGAACTGGCCGAGTTCCTGCTGTTCGTCTGCAAGGTGCAGCTCAAGGACAGCGGCGAACCGGTGAAAGTCGCGCTGCACACCTCGTGTTCGGCACGCCGCGAAATGAACACCCACCTGCACGGCCGCGAGTTGTTGGCGCAGTTGAGCAATGTGGAGCGGGTCAACCACGACCACGAAAGCGAATGCTGTGGCTTCGGCGGAACATTCAGCGTCCGTATGCCAGACATTTCCGGGGCGATGGTGGCTGACAAGACCCGCGCGCTGAAGGAATCCGGCGCGCACCAGGTACTCAGTGCCGACTGTGGCTGCCTGATGAACATCAACGGCGCACTGGAGAAACAACGGGAAGCACTGCGCGGGCAACACCTGGCGAGCTTCCTGTGGCAACGAACCGGAGGTGCGCAATGAGCACCTCGACGATTATTCCTACGGTCGCCGTAGAAGAAGATTTCCGCACACGGGCGCACAACGCCTTGGGTGACCAGCAGTTAAGGAACAACTTCCGCACTGCCATGGACTCACTGATGACCAAGCGCGCCGCCGCTTTCAGTGATGCCCATGAACGAGAACATTTGCGCGCACTGGGCAATTCGATCAAGGCCCGCGCATTGTCCAAATTGCCCGACCTGCTCGAGCAACTGGAACAGAACCTGACCCGCAACGGTGTGACAGTGCACTGGGCGGAAACGGTGGACGAAGCCAATGGCATCGTCCTCTCGATCATCCGCGCTCACGAGGCGCGGCAAGTGATCAAGGGCAAATCGATGGTCAGCGAAGAGATGGAGATGAACCATTTCCTCGAGGCTCGGGACATTGAATGTCTGGAGTCCGACATGGGGGAATACATCGTCCAGCTCGACCACGAGAAGCCTTCACACATCATTATGCCGGCGATCCACAAGAATGCCGGTCAGGTCGCGTCCTTGTTCCACGACAAACTTGGCGTGGAGTACACCAAGGACGTTGACCAACTCATTCAGATCGGTCGCAAAGTCTTGCGGCAGAAATTCTTCGAAGCGGACATTGGCGTTTCCGGCGTCAACTTCGCCGTGGCCGAGACCGGCACCCTGCTGCTGGTGGAAAACGAAGGCAACGGGCGCATGACCACCAGCGTGCCGCCGGTGCACATCGCCGTCACCGGCATCGAAAAAGTCGTGGAAAACCTGCGCGACGTGGTGCCGTTGCTGTCCCTGCTGACCCGCTCGGCGCTGGGTATTCCGATCACCACCTACGTCAACATGATCTCCGGCCCGCGCAAGGAACACGAACTCGACGGCCCGCAGGAAGTGCATCTGGTGCTGCTCGACAACGGCCGCAGCCAGGCCTTCGCCGACAGTGAATTGCGCCAGACCCTCAACTGCATCCGCTGCGGCGCCTGCATGAACCATTGCCCGGTGTACACCCGCGTCGGCGGCCACACCTATGGCGAGGTCTACCCTGGGCCGATCGGCAAAATCATCACCCCGCACATGGTCGGCCTGGCGAAAGTCCCGGACCACCCGAGCGCGTCCTCGCTGTGCGGCGCCTGCGGTGAAGTGTGTCCGGTGAAAATTCCGATCCCGGCCATTCTGCGCCGCTTGCGCGAAGAGAACGTCAAAGCGCCGGACTCGCCGCATCAAGTGATGCGCGGCCAGGGCAGCAAGTATTCGCGCAAGGAGCGCTTCATCTGGAACGCCTGGGCGAAACTCAACAGCTCGCCGACGCTGTATCGCCTGTTCGGTTTCTTCGCCACCCGGCTGCGCGCGCTCACGCCGAAAAATGTCGGCCCGTGGACGCAAAACCACAGCGCACCGAAACCCGCCGCTCGCTCATTGCACGACATGGCCCGCGAGCATCTGGCCAAACAGGGAGATCGTTGATGAGCGCCAAACACAATATCCTCGGCAAACTGAGGAAAAGTCTGGCGGGCACCACGCCAATCGCCGACAACTTCGACGTCGATCTGGTGACGCAGCCTTACACCTACAGCGCCGAACAGCGCATCCCGCAATTGCGCAAATTGATGGAAGCGGTACACACCGAAATCCATCTGACCTCGGCCGAAGCATGGCCGGCGCTGCTCGCGCAATTGCTGCGCGATCGCCAGTTGTCGAGTCTGCTGATCGCACCGACGACACCGCACGGGCAACGCATCACACAACACTGGGCGAACAATCCCGGGCTGCCCGCGCTGAAATCCTACGACCGGCCGGTGGAAGAATGGAAAGCCGAGCTGTTCAACGACACCCCGGCCAGCCTTACCGGCACCCTCGGCGCCATCGCCGCGACCGGCAGCCTGATTATCTGGCCAACTCGCGAAGAGCCACGCTTGATGAGCCTGGTGCCGCCGGTGCATTTCGCCCTGCTCAAGGCCAGCGAAATTCGCGATAACTTCTACCAGGTGCAAGCGGAATTCGAATGGGTGCAAGGCATGCCGACCAACGCGCTGCTGGTCTCCGGGCCTTCGAAAACCGCCGATATTGAGCAGGTCCTGGCGTATGGCGCGCATGGCCCGAAAGATCTGGCCGTGCTGATTCTGGAGGACCAATGAGTCTACCCGCGACGTTCCTGCGCGATGCGCATCAATTGATCCCGGCCGAGCGCCGTTTCGACGATCCGCTGTCGACCCTGGCGTTCGGCACCGACGCCAGTTTCTATCGCTTGATCCCGCAACTGGTGATCCGCGTCGAATCCGAAGACGAAGTCGTGGCATTGCTGAAACTGGCCCAGCGCGATCACGTGCCGGTGACGTTCCGCGCCGCGGGTACCAGTCTGTCCGGTCAAGCGATCAGCGATTCGGTGTTGATCGTGCTTGGGGATAACTGGAACGCCCGCGAGATCCGTGGCCAAGGCACGCAGATTCGTCTGCAACCGGGCGTCATCGGCGCGCAGGCCAACGCCTGGCTGGCGCCGTTCGGACGCAAGATCGGCCCGGACCCGGCGTCGATCAACGCCTGTAAAATCGGCGGCATCGTCGCCAACAACGCCAGCGGCATGTGCTGCGGCACCGCGCAAAACACCTATCACACCCTGGCCGGGATTCGTCTGGTGCTGGCCGACGGCACGCGCCTCGACACCGAAGACGCAGCCAGCGTCGCAGCGTTCCGCTCAAGCCACGGCGAGTTGCTCGAGCGTTTGGCGACATTGGGCCGCGAGACCCGCGCCAATGCCGAACTGGCTGCGAGAATTCGCCACAAATATCGTCTGAAAAATACCACCGGCCTGTCGCTCAACGCCCTGGTGGATTTCGACGAGCCTGTGGATATCTTGAGCCATTTGCTGGTCGGCTCCGAAGGCACGCTCGGCTTTATCAGCGCGGTGACCTACGACACGGTGATCGACCACCCGAACAAAGCCTCGGCGCTGATCGTCTTCCCCGATGTGGAAACCTGCTGCAACGCAGTCACCGTGCTGAAAAGCCAACCGGTGTCCGCCGTCGAACTGCTCGACCGGCGCAGTCTGCGCTCGGTGCAAGACAAACCCGGGATGCCCACTTTCGTACAGCAGCTGTCGAACAATGCCTGCGCCTTGCTCATCGAATCCCGCGCCGCATCTTCCACGTTGCTGCAGGAACAACTGGCGCAGATCATGGCGTCGCTCAGCGGTTTTCCGGTGGAGAAGCAGGTCGATTTCACCGAAGACCCTGTGGAAAACGCCAAGCTGTGGGCGATCCGCAAGGACACCTTCCCCGCTGTCGGCGCCGTGCGTAAAACCGGCACCACGGTGATCATCGAAGACGTGACCTTTCCGGTCGAACAACTGGCCATCGGCGTCAATCGCCTGATCGAGCTGTTCGACAAACATGCCTACGACGAAGCGATCCTTTTCGGACACGCGCTGGAAGGCAATCTGCACTTCGTCTTCACCCAAGGCTTCAACAACCCGGAAGAAGTCGCACGCTATCAAGCGTTCATGGACGACGTCGCGCAATTGGTGGCGGTGGAATTCGGCGGCTCGCTGAAAGCCGAACACGGCACCGGGCGCAACATGGCGCCGTTCGTCGAACTGGAATGGGGCAGCGACGCCTATCAGTTGATGTGGCAGCTCAAGCGCCTGCTCGACCCCAACGGCATTCTCAACCCGGACGTGGTTCTCAGCGAAGACCCGCAAATCCACCTCAAACACCTGAAACCACTGCCCGCCGCCGATGAGATTGTGGATAAGTGCATCGAATGCGGTTTCTGCGAACCGGTCTGCCCATCGAAAGGCCTGACCCTGAGCCCGCGCCAGCGCATCGTCATCTGGCGCGATATTCAGGCGAAAAAACGCGCTGGCATCGACACCCGTGAACTGGAAGAAGCCTACGAGTACCAAGGCATCGAAACCTGCGCGGCGACCGGTCTGTGCGCGCAACGCTGTCCGGTCGGCATCAATACCGGCGAGCTGGTAAAAAAGCTCCGCGGCCGACACGCAACCCACCAGAAAACCGCCGACTGGATCGAAGGAAATTTCGCCAAGACCCTGCAAGGCGCGCGCTTCACCCTGCATGTCGCCAACGGCGCGCGGATGCTGCTCGGTGCACCGCGTCTGGCAAAGCTGTCGGCAACCCTGACCCGCTTGTCCAAAGGCCAGGTGCCGCTGTGGACCAACGCAATGCCGCAGCCAGAAAAAGCCATTCGCTTCAGCCCGAACGTCGCAGACGAGCGCCCGCGCGTGGTGTATCTGGCCGCGTGTGTATCACGGGTCATGGGCCCGGCGGCGGGCGACAAAGAGCAAATGTCGCTCTACGACAAAACCCGCGGCCTGCTAGAAAAGGCCGGTTACCAGGTGATGTTCCCGGACAACCTCGACAACCTCTGCTGCGGTCAGCCGTTCGCCTCCAAGGGCTACGCCGAACAGGCCGAACATAAGCGCCAGGAGCTGATCAGCGCATTGCTGCACGCCAGCCGCGGCGGGCTCGACCCGATCTATTGCGACACCAGCCCGTGTACGTTACGGCTGGTGCAGGATGTCGGCGAATCGCGACTGGATCTGTACGATCCGGTGCGTTTCATCCGTACTCATCTGGCCGATCGCCTGGACTTCACTCCGCAGGACGCACCGATTGCCGTGCACGTGACCTGCAGCACGCAGCATCTGGGCGAAAGCCAGGCGCTGATCGATCTGGCGCGCAAGTGCAGCAAAAACGTGGTGATCCCCGAAGGCATTCATTGCTGCGGATTTGCCGGCGACAAAGGCTTCACCACGCCAGAGCTCAACAGCCATTCGCTGCGCACGCTCAAGGACGCGGTGCAGTATTGCAGCGAAGGTATTTCCACCAGCCGCACGTGCGAAATCGGCCTGACGCAACATGGCGGGATTGACTATCACGGGTTGGTTTATCTGGTGGATCGGGTGACACAGGCGAAAGCCTGCCGAGGAAAAAAATCAGAACCCTTGAGCGAGGCGGTAGTCCACTGCACATGCCCCGGACCATTCGGGGCCTGTTCAACGGTCAGCGAAGTCTGAACCCTCAGTTCAAGGAGATACACATGAACCGCTCTGTGATGTTGGGTCTGTTTGTCACTGCCTCAATGATGGCGTCGGCTTCGTTCGCCGCTGAAAAACCTGCCGATTTGTGCGATGCCAATCTGCAGAGAATCGATAACGCCAAGGCGCAATATCAGACCTCCCCCGATCTGAACTCGCGCGTTTCGGCCAGCGTCAGCAAGGCCCGTGCATTGAAGGCGCAAGGCAAGATTGATGACTGTCTCGCTGAAACCCAGCAAACGTTGCTGGAGATTCAAAATGCTACGGGTGACACAAAAAAATGATTCCTGAGCCGACCTATGGCGGGTCGGCTGAATCGGCACTGCTCGGTTGAGCTGGCCTTTTAACATTCGTTGCAAATAAAACCGAATTCCTGCGCAGCGAAGCGGTCAACCCAACAGGTCCTATACTGACCTGGCTTGTCTTGACCTCGGCATCGCCGCCAGACCGTCCGGCAGCACCGAGCCCCCATCGTTCAAGGAGATACCCATGAAGCATTCTGCAATTGCTGGATTGTTTATCACTGGTGCACTTCTGGCCTCGCCGGTGTTCGCGGCGGACAAAGACCTTTGTGCCGGGAATCTTCAAAGCATCAAAGATTTCGTCACTAGCCAGCCGTCCCTTCCTGAAAGCTCCATGAATAACATCAAGGACGCACAGGAAAAAGCCACTGCGGCCCAGGCGTCCGGCAACGACAAGGAATGCATTGAGGTTACCAACGGCATCATCAGCAAGATGCAGATCCGTAACCCGACGCGTAACTGATGCTTTCGAGGCCAACCTTCGGGTTGGCCTCACTCGGGTTTTGACGTACACTGTGCACGCTTGTTGCCCGAACAGATTCACCGGGCAATGAGTTCGGGGCCGTTTAGGATTCGACGCCGGTTGCGAAACTCTAGGTGCATGCCGACTTGGTAACAGAAGTCGTAAATCCACTGTTGCAACTACTTATAGTTGCCAATGACGACCAATACGGTGTTGCTCTCGCTGCTTAATTGCAGCTGACAATGCTCCTGGTACCTTCGGGTCCAGCAATCATCAGGGGATGTCTGTAAACCCGAAATGATTGTCATATAGAACAGAATCGCCGTGCAGTACGTTGTGGACGAAGCGGCTAAAACTTACACAACTCGCCCAAAGCACCCTGCCCGTCGGGTCGCTGAGGGTTAACTTAATAGACACGGCTACGCATGTAGTACCGACAGCGGAGTACTGGCGGACGGGGGTTCAAATCCCCCCGGCTCCACCACTTCATCATCTAAAGACGTCCACGGACGTCTTTTTTTGTGCCTGAAATCCAGTAAATACAGGGGCTTCAACGCTTATGGAAGCTTTGGAGAGTTTCTGAGTTCCAGCCGGTTTGGTATCCCAGGTGGTATCCCGGACTGCCAAATGCTATTTTCAGGATACCAAAACGGTGCTGGAGGTAGCCCCCATGCCTACTAACGCAACCCGCCTCTCCGATCGCCAGCTCAAGGCGGTCAAGGCAACTGGTAAAGACTTCGTCCTCAGCGACGGCGATGGCTTGCAGCTTCGAGTACGCGCCAGCGGCTCGATGATGTGGAATTTCAATTACCGCGAGCCGTTGACCAGAAGCCGTATCAACATGGCGCTTGGTCCATACCCCGACCTCTCGCTAGCCAACGCCCGGAAGAAAGCCGCAGAGGCGCGAGAGTTGCTCGCTTTGGGCACTGATCCCAAAACCCAGCGTGATGAGGTAAGGCAAGCCAAACTTGCTGAGACTGAACACACTTTCGAGAAGGTGGCCACGGCCTGGTTCGAGCTGAAGAAAGACTCCGTTACCAAAGCCTACGCCGAAGACATTTGGAGATCGCTGACGCTGCATGTTTTCCCAAGCATGAAAACAACGCCGCTCTCTCAAATCACTGCTCCGATGGTTATCAAGATCCTTCGCCCAATCGAGGCCAAAGGGAGCCTCGAAACCGTGAAACGATTGAGCCAACGAATCAACGAGATCATGACCTACGGGGTCAACTCCGGGCTGATATTTGCGAACCCCCTCAATGGAATTCGGGCGGTGTTCAAGAAACCCAAGAAAGAGAACATGGCGGCGCTACCACCTGAGGAGCTTCCCGAGCTCATGATGGAAATCGCGAATGCCAGCATCAAACGCACGACCCGCTGCCTGATCGAATGGCAGTTGCACACGATGACACGCCCTGCCGAAGCAGCCACCACACGATGGGCAGATATCGACTTCGACAAGCGCATTTGGACCATTCCGCCAGAGCGCATGAAAAAGCGTCGCCAGCACACAATCCCTCTTACCGATCAGGCACTTTCATTACTGGAGACGCTCAAGCAACTCAGCGGTAACAGAGAATACGTGTTCCCCTCAGATAGAAACCCCCGCACCCATGCCAATAGCCAGACCGCCAACATGGCGTTGAAGCGCATGGGCTTTCAGGACCGTTTAGTCAGCCACGGCTTGCGCTCGATGGCGAGCACCATCCTGAATGAGCATGGCTGGGATCCGGAACTGATCGAGGTCGCGCTGGCGCATGTCGACAAGGACGAAGTTCGTAGCGCCTACAACAGGACGGACTACATCGAACGCAGGCGTCCGATGATGGCTTGGTGGAGTGAACATATCCAGAATGCGGCAACCGGCAGCCTGTCGGCATCTGCCATCAATCAAACCAGGGGCCGCAATGTCGTACCAATTCGCTGAGCATCCAAAAGGTACGCGACACCGGCTATGATCCGTGTCGTGTAGCAGGCCGAAAGGAGTGACGACAGTCGCTAGATCTCTGGTATGCCTGCGCTTCTTCAGCCAAGCCCCTGAGTATGGGAAGGCTTCGCATTCCCTTACTCAGGGGCTCACGCTTAAAGGTCTATCAGGCAACCACGACTTTTGCCTTTCTGCGGCGGATCAACCTTGCTGTTAAGTCGTAGTAGTAGACGGTAGCTGGAGCTGAGCATCGCAGGTAGTGCTCCAGAAACCATCTCACGTGCTTTTCTCTCCAGGACCAGGGAGTCGCGCAACCCCAGCGCTGACGAATCACCTCGTGCATCCTTTCTGCTTGCCTGATGTGCCGCTGCCGAGTGGCATGTGCACCTTTGAGCACGGGGCGCAGAAATAACGCTATGTCGAACTCGGACGTCATCGCCGACCTCCGATGTAGGCACTCACCACATCGATGCGGTTATGCCCCAATTCGTGGCTGATCTGCTGTCGTGCACGCTGATCAAGCTCTCGATCTTCTCGATGAACACGGCCGCCATTGACGGGTGTATTCAAGCCAGTCAGTTGCTCATAACGCTCACAGGCGTAAGCCGCCCGCAGCTCATGAAAGCCTTTCAATCCATGCTCATGCAAGATGTCCCGTGCCGGTCGCACAACTGATCGCATAAACTCTTTGTAGCTCTCGTTGGGGGCCAATAGGTTCCTACTGCGACAGGGTGAAGCCTCCCAGGCCCTATCCAAGGCGCCACGGACTTGATCAGTGACCGCGATCCAGCGCGGTGCTGACGCGCCTGATCGACCGCCTTTGGTGCCGTCCTGGATGTTGATCTTGCCCAGTTGCCCGGCCTCTCGTTGTAGCCGGGGCAGGTCCGCCAAGATCGCCTCACGCAGACGCATACCAGTCTCCCGGGCCAGATGCACAATTGCGGCCACTCGTTGCTGACCTCGCTCTGACAGTGCGCGTGCGATCAACTCGATCTGAGCACGATCTTGGCCTTGCGGGGCCTCCCCGCGCACGCTTGAGCGCTGCAGCCCCAGCGCCTTGCTCGGACTGGGGATTTTGACGTATTGATCACCGCGCAGCGCAGCTATCGTTCGGTTCACGGTTGACAGTCGGTTCTGCGCGGTGGCGATGCCGACGTTGCCCTGGTCAACTTGCTCCCGCATATAGGCGGCGTACCGCCTGAGGATCTCGCGGTCGATCTGTCGCGCATCATTGAGCCTCGGCCCTTCCTCGGATCGACACCAATTCACGAATGCCTGCCAGCGATCGCTATGGGCTTTGACAGTAGCAAAATGGCCGTCGCCAAACAGATCTTTCAGTGCTTGTGGTCCGGCATAGCTGAGCTGGCGACCGAAGCCAAAATTACGTCCCGCTCGCTTACCGATCCGAGCCATTTTTCTGTTCCTGATCGACTGCCGCGAGATCGTGCAAAAGGGCTCGCCAGTGGGCACTCACGATAGCGAACTGGGCCCAATCAGTCGGGCGAAAACACAGCGTGTTATCGGTGACGTAAAGGTGCGCGCCCTCCTCTTTCAACCATTGGATGATGACTGTCGTCGAGGTGCTAGCTTTACGGAGGGTGGCGACAGCGGCGACAGCGGCGACAGCGGCGACAGCGGCGACAGCGGCGACAGCGGCGACAACCCTTGTCCTGCCCGGCGTTGAGCGTGGCGACAAAGTGGCGACACTCGCGGCGACAAACCGCGCTTTCGGCTCATTTTGGCGCTGAGCTAGATGGTTGCGCAGTGCTTCATCAAGATTGAACATGGCGCACCTCGAAGGTGTGGCCGTCGGTGGTCAACCACTGATGATCAATCAACTCGACCAGCAGCTTAGCGGCATGGCGACTGCTCTTACGGGCAAAACGGGGACCGTTGCGATTCAGCTCTCGAATATTAAAGCGCTTCCAATCCTTGGCCTGCAGCCAGCGCAGCAGCCGGTCCGCCTCCTCCTTTACCCGGCACACCGGTTCCTGTTCGGTCAGGCGCTGGATCTCGGTGAGGTAGTAGCCGACTAAAGCGGAGGCCCGTTGGATATGGTCGACCTCTACGACGCTGCTCTCCTCCACGACTGCCAGAATGCCGGCGACGCGCAGCAGATTGTCGGCGGCCTTCGATCCGCTAGGCCGTACGCTGGCCAGCTCGCCAAACTCACCCATCTGGGCTTCGATGGCATCATGCAGATCAATCCAGCGACGACGAGCCAACGGACTGAGGGTCAGCGGTGATAGCTGCAGAGCACCATCAGGAGACAGTGACCACGGCTGATAAAACAGGGCAGAAAGGCGGTGGTGATAGCGCTTTAGGGCAGCGTCTTTGGACAAGTCGACAGACTGATAACTGCGCTGCCCAGCCAGGCTGGTGGGCCAGGTCATCAAGCAGCGACCGAGGATGCCCTGCCCCTGCAGCAACGGATCACTGAGTAACTGCATGGCTAAATACGGTTGAAGCATCAGATGCAGGCTCAAACGCCGGTCATAGGCTCGTAGGCTTTCACCAACCATGGAGCGCGCGCGATCTATCGGACTGCCATCCCAAAGTGACGACAAGGTTGTGACCGCTTTCAAACGGTTATCCCGGCTCATGGTGCTGCTGCCGAGAAACTGTCCGCCCTCATCACAGAACAGCCCCATGCTGGGCATGTCATTACAGAGCCCTTTGATCAGGGCCTCGATAGTCGGGTCTGTGGTTATCAGCCTAGGGGCTGAGGGCTCTGCTTCGAGCGACATTCCGTTTGCGGGCTCAGAATCGCCAGGCTTGATACGCTGCTCCTGTCGCTGTGCGGCACGGTACCGGGCAAGTTGTTCGCGATAGCGCTGCCACTGCTCACGCTCCCATTGCCGCGCAGGCAGCAATGCAAATCGATCTGCCGCCGTTTTGCGATCGCCGGACGCGGCCACGGTGATCAGGTACAGCGACAGTGGATAATTTCTTCCGTCGAGTTGTAACCCCGCATGGCCTTGGGTGGCCAGGGCCGAGGCAGCCAACACCGATTGCGCAGCCAATGCCTGGGGCACGCCGATCACCTCGGCCATGCGCTCAACCGCAGGCCCAAGAATCCCACCCAGTGCCTGCACCGGATAAGGCTGGGCCACTGGATTCGACTCAATCAACGGTCGAGGTGGTCGTGGTAGTTCAAGCGTCGGATCTAACTGCTGCATGGGCCCTCTCCTCGGTGATTGCTGGTTGTCCTCACTTAGTCCCGCTACGGCTGTTGAGTGTTATCAGGGATCAAGGCCCCTGCGGCCTGTGAGGTGTTCACTGACGCGGAACGCACGGCTCCTTACGACCGGGAGCGAGGGCATGACCCCATGAACCTGACCTCCTTGACGTACCGAAGATACGGGCGGGCGGAGGCTGTGCCGACTGACGAGTCCGGCACCTGGAGATCCTGAGTGGGAGAAGGCAACACCATCGACGCCTGGGGGCATGCCTGACTGTCAGCCAGGTGCAGCCTTTCCATGGGCTGCGGCACCGGTGCCTGTATCGTTGCGGAGGGCGACGAATCGGATTTGTCAGGCCGATTGTCACGAGGAGAGTTGCGGCAATGCCTTGCATGACGTGGCTTGCAGCAGTGGTACGAGCGTCCGTCTCTTTCCGGGAGAAAGAGACGGACGCAGTCTGGCAGCGAAGTGTGCAGAGAGGTGAGGTTGCTGCAGCGCAGCGAGGAAGGTGCATCATCTGCCGCAGTGGACAGATAAGTCGAGTAGGCATCCATCACTCTTGGGGAGTGACCGTGCGAGCCGCCGGACGCTAATCGCACTTCGGAAGAACCACCACAAAAGTGGCGTAGCCTTAGAGGTCCTGGCTACCTGGGCTGGTGCTGTCAACGACAGCGATCCGTGCGCCAATTTTTATACCGACTCGAAAAGGCGGTCAAGCATCACGGCCAAAATGCGCAAGAAGTGGCGACTGTCGCCACTTTTGTCGCCATGCTCCAGGGCAAGTCCGACGTGGGTTGTCGCCGGTGTCGCCGGTGTCGCCAATTCTCTAGCCATGGTCCACGACAATCTCCGCACTGACACCGGAGCTGCGCTCGATAGAGATCGTGGCTAATTACTGATCGGGAAATGACGGTACAGCGCGCTAATCAAAAATTTGAAAGGGAAGGTGGAACGAGATGGCTTCGATAAGAGCGAGTGAACCCTCCGATCAGCGCGATCAAAGATCGCTGGTTCGGAGGGTTTGGCGGGAAAAGCAATAACTCAAACGGCAAAGCTGGTTGATTGGCAGGTGGCGGATTCATGCCGCATGATCAACGTCTGCTGCAACCGCAGCAGAAAGCTGGCCTCGAAAGCTTCCTGTAGATCATCTGAGCGATGATACTTTTCGGTTCTGCGCCAGTGCCCACCACAGCAGTAGTGATGAGCCGTCAAGCCAGGTCTCCGCTCAACGAACGCCGTCCTCAATCATTGAGCCGAATTCATTGCCCCATGGGGTACTAATACTGGGAAAGCCTGCAGCGGACGGGACAGAGGAGTATTCGGCGATCTGTTGATGCACGCGTCGAGCAGGATACCGGAACTCATACCCGCCTTGAAGTGAATCACTTTAGACATTACCAACATCATCAACGGCAGTGGCGTTCCTTTAAAAACGAAACCCATAAATCGACTGTCATTCCCCTCTGCCAGGCATCGCCTGGCAGCTACCTTCCTTACTTAACTTTCCTACGGGTCTTATGACTGGACAGCTGGCGTGCTTATTTGATGATCACGATACGCTCGCCAATGCGTCAGGCTGGTGATCAGCGCTACCAGCAACAGCGCGACGAGATAAACCCAGCTGGTGTCTAGCAGACCAAAAATTCCGACTCCGAATCCGGCCATGATAGGAGGCAGGCTCAACGACAAATAACAGGCCACAAAAATCGCCGCGAAGAGCTCTGCTCGCTCATGTTCTTTGGCGAGTGGCGCCAGCGTTTGCAGAACCGCCGAGAATCCCGCTCCAGATCCGACTCCCGCAATTAGCGTGCCGATGAAAAATACTACGACCCCTCCTCCCAACAGAGACATGATCAGGACACCCAGCCCAACGACCATGGCTATAGCGCCCACTGCAGCGCAAAGAGAGAGCGTGAGGAAGCGGCCAAAAACTGCCGCTGCAATGGCTGCGGGACCGCACAGCGCAGCAACGGTAAGACCGTTGAGTCCGGCGTTGTTCACGTTGAATACTCCATAAAGAATCGAGGGCGCCAGTGACATGTACAGGCCGCACAGCGCCCAGATGGCGAGCAACAGAGGTATGCTTCGAACGTAAGCAGCCTGGGCCCTGGCACTCACCGAAATACAAGGCTTCAAGGATCCCAAAGCACCGGCACGCCGAGTCGCCGTTTCCGGGACCATCGCCACTCCCACCGCGGCAATCAAGAAAATGAACGCCAGCACCGCGAATACCATCACCTCCGGTGTGCTGAACCAGTACATCGATAACCCTGTGATTAACGATCCTGTGGCCAACCCGGCTAACGGAGCGATGCTGCTGAACATTACCCCTACCTTCTTGTGGCTGGCAGGTGCTGCCTCGACCACCGCCGCGGACAAGGCACCACTGGCAATGCCCGTCGCCAGCCCTTGAAGACAACGCGCGGCAATAAGATGATTTATATCACCGGCATAGCCAAAAAGGATCATCGCCAGGGTCTGCAAACCAAGCGCGCCGATTACTACCGGACGTCGACCGATATGGTCCGATAACGACCCGGCGCTGAGTAGAGCGACCAACAGTGCGATGGCGTACACCGAGAACGCGACGGTCAGCATCCCGGAGGAAAATCCCCAATGACGCTGAAACACCACGAACAGAGGCGAAGGTGTGCTCGCAGCAAAGAAGAACGCGAAAAGCACCATGGCCAATAAGGGGAAGGCGAAGGCATCCGCCCGGTGAGCTGTCTCTCCTGTGGGGGTATTATCTCTATCCGACATGCCAATCTCCTGATGCCTCATTGCCCGGAAAAGACTTGAATAATGCGTTGGGCGATGTCGCGATGCTCTTCCTCCAGCGCGAAATGCCCGGTGTTGTAATGGTGGATCTGAGCCCTGGGTACGAACTCCTTGATGGAATCTGCGCCTCGTGGCGTAAAAATCGGGTCGCCATCTCCCCAGACCACCAACGTGGTGGGTTGAGCCTTTCGCAAGTAAGCTTGCCATTGCGGGTACAACGAGAGGTTTGATCCGATGTCGAGCTGCAGATCCGTCATGGCTCGCCGTTTCTCAGGATCGCTGAGCGCAAAGGCATCGTTTGCCCACGCATCAGGATTAAGGCCATCGGGATTGCGGGCACCGTGCTGATAAAGAAACAGGTCAGTCGCCAGAACAACCCGCGCTTCGGCGGCTGAACGTTTCTCAAGCGTTTGCGGACCAACGTTTGCCTGAATCGCTTTCAGCCTCACGGGCTCCCATCCATCCAGCGTAATCGGCGTGTTCTGGATGACCAGTCCGCGCACCCACTGTGGGTCACGTGTCGCCAGGCGCATTCCGACAGGGCCGCCAAAGTCCTGCATGTAGATCACCGCGCTTTTAATTCCTAACTCCCGAACCAACTCTTCCATCGATTGACCTAATGCGTCGAAAGTAAGCGGCGTCAAGGCTGCTGCGGTGGGGACGGCGCTGTTTCCCATACCGAGGTAATCAGGGGCCAGCACATGAAAAAACGGTGATAGCTCAGGGATCAGATCGCGAAACATGTGCGAAGACGACGGAAAACCATGAAGCAGCAGAATGGTCGGTTTATGAGGATCGCCGGCCTCCCGATAAAACATATTGTTGCCAGCGACCGTGATGAACCGGTAGTGAATATCGGCTGCCGTCGCATGGCCGCCCCACGCGAGCATCAGTCCGAGCGTCAAACATCTTGCACTTGCAGTGAAGCCGTGACGGCGCATGCGCGCTCCTCTCGTGGGCGTATTTACTGATGAGTATGTGGCCGCCTGATCAACGCCACGGAAGGTCCTGTGTTCCTCGTTCGCAAGAAAAATCCAGGGAATCGGCGAATCACTCTTAGAGGTTTGGATCCAGCACAATGACGCCTTGAACTTCCCTTCGCTCCAATAAGGCGTGCGCCAGCCCCGTTTCGCTCAAGGGTAACGTCGCGCCGGTGACTGGTCTGATCACTCCGCCTGAAACGCCATCAGCGAGGAATTGCAAAGCCTCGCGAATCAACGTAGGGCGCTGGAAGAACGTCGGCAGGTACATGCCGGTCAAGGTTTGCGCTTTGGCCATCAACCGACGAGGCGCCAATGCCTCGCCTGGCCCCCGCGTGGAGCCCACCACCACACAACGCCCCAGCATGGCGAGACACTCAAAATTCTGATCGAACACTTCGCCGCCGATGGTTTCGAGGATCACATCAACTCCACGCCCCTCGGTCAGTTCAAGCACCCGCTCCGGCCACTGGGGAGTGTCGTAGCTAATGGCATAGTCGGCCCCGAGGCTGCGCACGAATGCGCGTCGACTTTCAGTGCTGGCCGTACCGAAAACTGCCTGTGCGCCCATGGCTTTAGCAATCTGCACAGCCAGACTGCCAAGCCCCCCGGCGGCGCCTTGGATCAAAACGCTTTCACCTGACTGTAAATGCGCGCATGTGCGTAGAGCGAGGAACGCAGTCACTCCCTGACAAGGTAAACCCGCCATGGCGACGTCGTTTGCCGACTCATCCAGCATTACCAGCATGTCAACACCGGCAATAGCCTGCTGTGCGTATGCGCCTTTGGGCATCAAGGCCATGACCTTGCGCCCGACAACGGCAGGGTCAACGCCCGCTCCTGTTTTCGAAACGCGTCCGACCACCTGAAGTCCGGCTACATGCGGCAGCGTGACACCACCAACGCGTGTTTCGGGCCGGTTATACATGCCTAACCGTTCACGAATATCCGGAAAATTCACCCCAATCGCAGAGGTGTCTATCAATACCTCTCCCGGCCCCGGCACGGGCGTTGGCAAGTCGACGTACTCGAGTACTTCGGGGCCGCCGAAGCTACGGAACTGAATCGCTTTCATAATCTGAGATCCTGGATTCTTCGCTCGTCAGATCTGTAGACGCAGGCCTGACTTGGAGCCTAATCGGTGGTGCGGCATGTACTGCCGAGCAAATCGTCAGTGCATTGTTTCGATTACTTCACCCCATTGAGAAACAGCGTGGCGTGTTTCAAAAATAGATCCGGGTATTGATAGATCGCGCCATGGTTTGAATCCGGGTAGATAACCAACTGGGCGTTGGGCAAACTCTGCTGCAAGGTCACGTCATTAACTGTGTAGAAGACAATGTCATGGCTGCCGGCGACTACCATCGTCGGTTGCTTGATGCCTTTCAGGTAGTCGTTGGCGTTACCGGCTGGCGCTCCCCAACCAGCGATGGCGGCTGCTTGTGCGGGTGCAGTCTTGCTATCGACATCAACATCGCGATTGACCCTACGTGAGCGCAGACGGGTAAGGAATTCATGTCCGGCGGCCTGGCTTTCTACGGTCTGGGTAAAGAAAACGTCCAGCAGCAGTTCATCCGGTACGGCACGCTTTTTCGCCAGGTAGCCCTGAAATTCCGGCGTCAGCGAGTCCATACCAACTCCACCGCGAGGTGATGAACCGACCAGAATCAGGCGACGCACGAGGTTCGGATGATCAAGCGTCACTTGCTGTGCGATCAGACTGCCCATGGAAAAGCCGAGCAAGTCAGCCTTTTTCACGTTCAGTGCCTGCAGCAGGCCGGAGGCATATTTGGCCATGCCTTCGATGGTGTTCGGTACTTCACCGCTGGAACTGGCGACGCCGGCATTGTCGAAAAGGATAATTTCACGATCACGGGCAAAACCGTCGATGACTTTGGGATCCCAGCTGTCTAGGTTGCCAACGAAATGCTGGAGAAATACCAGTGGCACGCCACTGGGTTTGCCGAAGCGACGATATGCCAGGCGCGCGCCCTCGACTTCGACGAACTGGGTCGGAGCGGTTTGATGGGTGTAGCTATGTGCAGCTTTTTTTTCTGCTGGGGTGGTGCTGGCCTGAACAGTCAATGTCGAGCACGCAGTCGTCAGCGCGATGATGGCCAGGGTATAGCGCAACGCCCCTCGGGTGTTGAAAAGGGTCATATAGAGGCACCTGAAAAAGACGAGTTGGTATAAGGCCGCCCTGACTGATTGCCAGTCGGGGCGGAGCAAGATCAGGCTGGCTTTTTTACACTTGGGCGTTGCTGCACGTTTGTCTGCCAGGCCAAGAGCGCGCTGCACTGATCGGGGATGGCAATACTGGCGAAACCGGCGAAAATCAGCCCGGCAAGTACCGTGATGTCGGCCATGGAAAAATGCTCGCCAGCGATATATGGCTGGCTACGCAGGACGTGATCGAAGTAGTGCATTCCAGCGATCGCTTTGTCGCGTTGACGGTTGCCCCAATCGATACGCCCTTCCCATTCAGGACTCTTGTATGGCTGCAGAGCGGCACCGAGCCCCGGCGTGGCGTAGTGGAAGTAAAACCCCACCGGATCCGCCAGTTCGGACTCCGCGCGCTTTTGCATCATGTGGATGATGGCCTTTTCCTTCGGCGTTTTGCCGGTAAGAGTCGGGTTGCCGTCCAGGTTGTCCAGATACTCGGTGATTGCGGTACATTCAGAAATGTTGGTGCCGTCATCCAGCTGCAGAACTGGGACGGTACCTAGCGGGTTGATCGCCAGGAATGCGGGTTGCTTGTGTTCCGCTGCGAGCAGGTCGATCTTGATGAACTCTATTTGCGAGCCCAGGCCTTTTTCGGCCAGAACAATACGAATGCGCAGCGGATTAGGAAAACCAGGAATATCAAAAATCTTCATACGAGCTCCATAACTATCTATCTACCTATCGATAGGTATAAGCTACGGCAAGAACATTTTCACTGTCAACGTCTATCTATCGATAGAAAGGTAAAATTGTGACGACGGATACGCGAGAAACGATCATGGCGGTTGCTCGAAAAATGGTGCAGACCCGAGGCTACAATGGCTTGAGCTTTCGTGAACTGGCCAAAGAGGTCGGCATCAAGAGCGCGAGCATTCACTACCACTTCCCCACCAAGGGTGACTTGGGTGCGGCTTTGGCCAAACGCTACACCGAGGATGGTCTTCAGTATCTTGATGGTTTACGAAGCCATTCCGAAGATCTGAATGTTTGGATGAAGGGTTACACCGACGTATTTCGCATGGCACTGGTCAACGACAATCGCATGTGTCTGTGCGGGATCATGTCTGCCGAATACGATGACTTACCTCCAGAAGTGAGGACAGAGGTTGACGGTTTCACCGAACTGAATGTGCGCTGGCTGACGGAAGTGTTGTCTGTTTGCCGGCCACAGTTGAGCCTCGAGGAACGACAGCAGCAGGCGCTGGCGATCTATGCGGCTGTGGAGGGCGCTCAGTTGATCGCTCGGGGGCGTGATGACATCAGCGTTTATGACAAAACAATCGAGATCTATCGCTCGGCAGGCCTATTACCTTAAGGTGCCGCAGTTCTCGACACGCCTTGCCTGTGGAGTCCAGACCAGCAGCGACGTGCGAGCAATCGCTGCTGGAATCATAATGACGAACGATCAGACGAGGCAAACGCTGCACCTTCTCTGAATCGCTTTTGATCTAGCGCCAAAGATTCCGCCAGGGGTTTCGACCGGTCTATCAATAAATGCTCGCGACCCTGCCGTCACCGCTGTCCCAACCACCACCCAACGCTTTATAGATCGCGACGATGCCACGGTACTGATCGGTTTCACCCAGTGCCTGAGCATCTTCGGCGTTGAGCCGCTCGCGCTGCGCATCCAGCAGCACCAGATAATCCACGGTTCCTTCCTTGTACTGGATGGCCGCAAGGTCGGCAGCGGCGCGGCTCGATTCGCTTTGTTTGATCAACGACAACAAGCGTTGTTGGCGTTTGCCATAGTCGCTGAAGGCGTTTTCAGACTCTTCCAGCGCCAGCAGCACTTGCTGTTCGTAGGTCGCCAGCGCGCCTTCGGCATTGGCGTCGGCACCGCGAATGCGCGCCCGCACGCTGCCCAAATCAAATGCTGCCCAGGTGATGCTCGGTCCCAGACTCCAGGCCCTGGCGGCACTGGAACCAATCTGCGAACCACGGCCGGCGGTGAAACCAAGGAAACCGCTCAGGCTCACGCGCGGGAACAAGTCGGCGGTGGCCACACCGATATCCGCAGTGGAGGAAGCCAGCCTGCGCTCCGCGGCGAGCACATCCGGGCGCCGACGCAGCAGCTCGGCGGGATCACCAATCGGCAGCGCTTTGGCGATGGCTGGCAACTCGGCGGGGCTCAACGACACGCTCAACGTATTCGGACGCTCACCCAGCAGCGTGGCGATGCGGTTTTTCTGCCGCACCTGCTCTGCTTGAAGTTGCGGCACCGTAGCCTCGACCGCAGCCAGACGTGCATCGGCGCGCACTACGTCGAGTTCATTACCCACGCCCGCATCGCGCAGGCTGACCGTCACGCTGCGCGAATCCTGCTGGTTCTTCAGGTTGGCCAGGGCGATCTTTTCCCGCAGTTGTGCGCCGCGCAATTGGCCATAGGCGTCCACCAACTCGGCAATCATCGTCACGCGCAGTTGATACAAGTCTGCGGCGGCAGCATCTTCCTGGGCGTCGCTGGATTCCAGTTGGCGCTGGATGCGACCGAACAGATCGACTTCCCAGGCCATGTCGAGGCCAAGATCATAGCGTTCCTGATTGACGCGGCTTTCGGTCTGACCGGGCACTTGGCCCTTTCCTTGTTGGCTGCTGACGCGGCTGGTAACCACCGGCAAATTGTCGTTGCTGACGTCGTCCCGAATCGCTCGGGCCGCTTTCCAGCGGGCGAACGCCACGCGCAGATCGCGGTTGCCTTCCAGGGATTTGCTCACCAACTGGTTGAGCGTGGGGTCATCGAATTGCTGCCACCACACCGTTTCAAACCGCGATTGATCGTAGTGCCCGCCCTGGATCGACACGATAGTGGCCGGCGCGGTGTCAGGCGTCTTGTAGTCGGGACCGACCGTACACGCGGCGAGCGCAACGACCAGAAGGCTGGGTAAAAAAAGCTTCAAGGTGTTCATCAGTGTGCCTCCGGATTCAATGCGGTTGTTGGGTGAACCTTGGCGACCTTGCGCGCGTTTTTGCGCTCAATGGAGCGACGAATCAGCACGAAGAACACCGGCGTCAGCAGCAAGCCGAAGAAAGTTACGCCGAGCATCCCGGAGAACACCGCAACCCCCATCGCCCGGCGCATTTCGGAGCCGGCACCGGTGGACGTCACCAGCGGAATCACACCCATGATGAAGGCGAACGAGGTCATCAGGATCGGTCGCAACCGCATGCGGCAAGCCTCCAGCACCGCATCCAGCGGCGACATGCCCTGCTCCTGTTTGTCCTTGGCGAACTCGACGATCAGGATCGCGTTCTTGCAGGCCAGACCAACCAGCACGATCAGGCCGATCTGAGTAAAGATGTTGTTGTCGCCCTTGGAAATGATCACCCCGGCAATCGCCGACAGCAGGGTCATCGGCACGATCAGGATCACCGCCAATGGCAGGCTCCAGCTTTCATACAGCGCCGCCAGCACCAGGAACGCCAACAACACGCAGAGCGGGAACACCAGCAACGCGGTGTTGCCGGACAGGATCTGTTGGTAGGTCAGGTCGGTCCATTCGTAGGTCATGCCATTCGGCAGTTCTTCTTTCAGCAGTTTTTCAATCACCGCCTGGGCCTGGCCGGAGCTGTAGCCTGGCGCAGCGCTGCCGTTGATTTCGGCGGTGACGAAACCGTTGTAGTGCGAGACGCGGTCAGGCCCCGAACTAGGGCTGATCTTGACGAAGGTGGCCAGCGGGATCATCTCGCCGCGGTCGTTGCGCACCTTCAATTGGCCGATCTGTTCCGGCTCCTGGCGGAACTGTTGTTCGGCCTGTACGTTGACCTGATAGGTCCGCCCGAAACGGTTGAAGTCGTTGGCATACAGCGAGCCCAGATACACCTGCAACGTGTCGAAAATGTCGCTGATCGCCACGCCGTGGGTCTCGGCTTTTTCGCGGTCAATGGCGGCTTCGACCTGCGGCACGTTGACCGTGTAACTGGTGAACAGGTTGGCCAACTCCGGAACGCTGCGGCTCTTGGTGATGATGTTCATGGTTTCTTTGTACAGCTCGTCGTAACCCAGGTTGCCCCGGTCCTCGATCTGCAAACGGAACCCGCCGATGGTGCCCAAGCCTTGCACTGGCGGCGGCGGAAACACCGCGATGTAGGCGTCCTGGATGCTGCCGAACTTGGCGTTCAGCGAAGCGGAAATCGCCCCGGCTGACAGGCTCGGATCCTTGCGCTCATCGAACGGCCGCAAACCGATGAAGGCGATGCCGGCATTCGGACTGTTGGTGAAGCCGTTGATCGAAAGGCCCGGGAAGGCCACGGCGCTGTCGAAGCCCGGTTCGTTCATGGCGATGGTGCTCATGCGCCGGATCACGTTTTCGGTGCGATCCAGGCTGGCGGCGTCCGGCAATTGGGCGAAAGTCACCAGGTACTTCTTGTCCTGGGTCGGCACAAAACCGGTCGGCGTGGTGCTGAAGCCCATGTAGGTCAAGGCGATCAGACCTGCGTAAATCAGCAACGCCACGCTGCTGCCGCGAATGATCTTGGCCACGGCAATCACATAGCCATGGCTGGCCTTATCGAAGAAGCGGTTGAAAGGTTTGAACAGCCAGCCACCAAGCAGGCGATCCAACACTTTGGAGAAACGGTCCTTCGGTGCACCGTGGGCCTTGAGCAACACGGCGGCCAAGGCCGGTGACAAGGTCAGGGAGTTGAACGCCGAAATCACCGTAGAGATCGCAATCGTCAATGCAAATTGCTTGTAGAACTGCCCGGTCAAGCCCGAAATAAAGGCTGCGGGTACGAACACCGCACACAACACCAGCGCCGTGGCGATGATCGGACCGGTCACCTCGCCCATGGCTTTTTTGGTCGCCTCGACCGGTTCCAGCCCCGACTCGATGTTCCGTTCGACGTTCTCCACCACCACGATCGCATCGTCCACCACGATCCCGATCGCCAGCACGAGGCCGAACAGCGACAGCGCATTCAACGAGAAGCCGAACAGGTGCATCACGGCAAACGTACCGATCAGCGACACCGGCACCGCGACCAGCGGAATGATCGAGGCGCGCCAGGTTTGCAGGAACAGGATCACCACCAGCACCACGAGGATCAGCGCTTCGAACAGCGTGTGAACCACCGCCTCGATCGAACTGCGTACGAAGATCGTCGGGTCATAGACAATTTCGTAGTCCATGCCTTCCGGGAAACTCTTCTTCAGCTCCGCCATCTTCGCCCGCACCTGGTTGGAGATGTCGATCGCATTCGAGCCCGGACGCTGGAAGATCGGCATCGCCACCGCTTCCTCGTTGTTGAGCAAGGCGCGCAAGGCGTACTGGTTGGAGCCCAACTCGACCCGGGCGATGTCTTTCAGACGCGTGATCTCGCCGTCCGGACCGCTGCGGATAATGACGTTCTCGAATTCTTCTTCACTGACCAACCGCCCCTGGGAGTTGATCGACATCTGGAAGCTCGTGGCATTCGGTGCCGGCGGTGAACCCAGTTGTCCTGCAGCGACCTGACGGTTCTGCTCGCGCACTGCGTTGACCACGTCGCTTGCGGTCAGATTGCGCGAAGCGGTCTTGTTCGGATCGAGCCAGATACGCAGCGAGTAATCACCGATACCGAACATCTTCACATCGCCAATACCGTCGAGGCGCGACAGCTCATCCTTGACGTTGAGGATCGCGTAGTTCGACAGGTAGAGCATGTCGTAGCGCTTGTCCGGCGACACCAGATGCACCAGCAAGGTCAGCTCGGGAGAAGCCTTGTCGACGGTAATACCGATGCGCGTCACTTCTTCTGGAAGTTTCGGCTCGGTCCGGGTCACACGGTTCTGCACCTGGACCTGGGCGTTGTCCAGATCGGTGCCCAAAGCGAACGTCACGGTCAGGGTCAGTCGGCCGTCAGCGGTGGATTGCGAGGACATGTACAACATGTTCTCGACTCCGGTGATCGCCTGCTCCAACGGCGCGGCCACGGTTTCACCGATGACTTTCGGGTTGGCGCCGGGGTAGTTGGCGTGGACCACCACGGTCGGTGGCACCACTTCCGGGTATTCGCTGATCGGTAACTGGAACAGCGAGATGGCGCCGGCGATCAGGATCAGCAGCGATAGCACGGCGGCGAAAATCGGCCGCGTGATAAAGAACTGGGAGAACTTCATGTCAGTGCTCCTTATCCGCGAGGTGCAGCGGCAGATTCAGCTTTCACCAGCGCAGGCGATTTAGCTGAAGCCGGTTGATTGGCGGCTTCGATTGCCTGACGCTGGCCAGCCAGTGTGGCGACCGTTTCCGGGCTCGCCATCGGCGCGTCCTGCGGATCGATCAGAGCACCGGGGCGGACGCGCTGCAAGCCGTTGATGACGACGCGATCTTCTTTCTGCAAGCCGCTGCGCACGATGCGCAGGCCTTCCAGTTTCGGCCCCAGATCAACGCTGCGATAAACCGCTTTGTTGTCCTGGCCGACCACTAGCACGAATTTCTTGCCGAGGTCGGTGCCGACCGCTTCGTCTTTGATCAACAGACCGGGATAGGCAGCGCTACCCACCAGTTTCAAGCGCGCATACAGACCAGGGGTGTACTGACCGCCGGCGTTATCAAAAACCGCACGGCCTCGGATGGTGCCGGTTTTCGGGTTTACCTGGTTGTCGACAAAGTTCATCCGCCCAAAGTGCGTGTTGCCCTCCTCGTTCGAAAGACCCATGTAGACCGGCGTGGTCTGGCTGCGCTGGCCCTGGCGGAAAAGCAGGCTGTACTTGAGGAACATGCGTTCGTCAGCATCGAAGTATGCGTAGACCTTGTCGGTGGAGACCACGCTGGTCAGCGCGGTCGTGTCGGCGGTGACAATGTTGCCGGCGGTGATTTCCGCGCGGCTGACGCGACCGGTGATCGGCGCCGTGACGCGGGTGAAGCTGAGATTCAAACGCGCCAGATCCAGCTGCGCCTGAATCGCATCGACACCGGCCCGGGCTTCCTGCGCCGTGGTCGTGCGAGTGTCGGCGAGCTCGGCAGAGATCGCGTTGCTGCTTAACAGACGCTGTCCGCGCTGCGCCTCGTTGCTAGTGCGGATCAGCGTGGCGCGTGCCTGTTGCAACTGCGCCTCGATGCGATGCACTTCATGCTCGAACGGACGCGGATCAATCTGGAACAGCAAATCGCCCTTCTTCACCAGCACACCATCGGTAAAAGCAACGCGTTCGATCTGGCCCGACACCCGTGGGCGAACCTCTACGGTTTCTGGTGCTTCCAGGCGAGCAGTGACTTCATCCCACTCGGTGATGGGTTGCTCAAGCACTTTCGCGACGGTAACGTGCGGCGCCCCGGGAACCTGAGCGGCATCGGGTGTGCGTTCACACGCGGCAAGCGCTACCAGCGCCAACGCAGCAAGGGGATAACGCAAAGGTTTGAGTGACTGTTCCATGGGTTGTGTCCGCCAGACGGTTTGGGAATTTGCGGATTCTCGGCCTCGCGCGAGGTCACGACGAATCGAAGGGAGTGAAGTTGGCTATCACTAATAATGATAGCCATCATATTTAATGACAAAAAAAGGGATCAGCCCGGTTAAACCCTGGCGTCGGCGATCGCAGTACACACGCAATCCAACGCTGGCCCGAGCGTCTGTGCAGCACGCAATGCACGAGAGGTGGGCACCATTCGACGACCGATGCGCTCGAACAGAGGGTCGTTGAACAGCCTGCGCAAACGCACCAGCGCTGCGCTGACCGCTGGCTGACCAAGAGATAATTTTTCAGCGGCGCGGGTGAGGTTGCGCTCCTGAATAAGAGCTTCGAACACCACCAGCAGATTCAGATCGACACAGCGCAGATCATTACGTTTCATGGGGCCGGTCCACCGGGGAATTATTTGACTTGAGCTAAAGCCATGGGATCCGCGAGACTTCTACAGATGCCTAGACAGCCATTGCAGCAACTTTATATGACGAATATCATGAAAGCCAGCCCAGCAACATCGTTATGTCCAGGCGATGCCAACCTGGCCACAGGAGCAATTTCATGAAAGTGACGAAAGACCAGGCCGCAGCCAACAAAGAAGCCATCCTTACTGCAGCGTCACGGCTGTATCGGGAAAAAGGCATCGACGGAATTGGTATCGGCGAGCTCTCGCGCTCAGTTGGCCTGACCCATGGCGGGTTCTACGGACAGTTTCCGGGCGGCAAGGAACAGCTCGCGTCAGAAGCGGTCAGCCGTACATTTGAATCAAATATTCAGGATTGGCAAAATGCCAAATCTATTCCCGAGCTCGTCAAGACGTACCTGACACAAGCGCATCTGGATAACTGGACCGAGGGTTGTCCCATTCCTGCATTGGGTGCGGATGTCGCGCGTACCGGTGGCACGGTCAGCAGCTCCTTCACCAGAGGCGTCGAGCATTTGATCGATACCCTGATGGCGTTGGTCGAAGGCGAAAATCCTGAAGAGAAGTACCAAGAGTCACTACGCGTCCTGTCATCGATTACGGGGGCGATGCTCATTGCCAGAGCGCTGGATAGCCCTGAACTGTCTGAGCAGTTTCTACAATCGGTCATTAATGCCTGGCCTGTCACTCCCACAAAAAAAGAGCGGGCTGCTAAGCGCCGCTCAAAGGATGAAGACTGACTTTACTGTCAGCAAGGGCTTCGCTTTTCCGAATATGTGTGGAACGCCCCCATCATTTTCTACTCGACAATGGCAGCTCTTACGCTTGCTTTAGTTGGGGCATGTACTTGGCAAGTTGAGCAGGATCAGTGGTCGGTGGGTTGAGCCTCGTGTTGATAGTTGAACCACCTATGAACCGCTCGAAGACTTTCCAGCCATGTTCAGTTCGACGCAAGCGATCCATCATTGGCGAGTAGAGCCAGATAGCAGGCAAATCACCGGGGCTATCGATGGCTTGGCCATCTCCCAGCATCGCTGCCGACTCTGGGGTGGCGTAGCGCACAAGCAAATTCTGATAGCGCACCACCACACCGTCTTCATCGACATCGACAATGTGATTGGTAGCGTGTCGGCTGACCCCAGGAATCAGATACGGATAGTCCTTCTTGAAGAACTGGCGAATCTCATCGTGACCACGAATGGTGCCGTGGAAGTGGTACGCGACGGCGTCCGGTAAAAAGGCATCGACCATTGCCTCCACATCCCAAGTCTCGAACCACCAATTGAGCCTGTTCACGAAGTCGATCGCGCTGATTCGGTCCGCTGGATCGACAACGCTCTGGGACGAAATTCTTGGAAAAGCTTTCATGAGTACTTCCTCATTTCGGGGTAAAAATCATATGTGTAATTACACACAAAACACGCAAAAAAATTTATTTACCACCGGCCTGCTGAAGAAGTGAGTTACGAATCAGAACTGCAGCGACCCCGCCGATTTGATCCTCACGCTCACGCTGCGCAGCTTTCCAATAGGGCTCGGCCTCCTCCAACTTCGCTCGTCCTTGCGCAGACAGCGAGAGCCTGATGGCAGAACGCGGCCCTTCGGCATGGCTAGCGACATAACCTTCGTTCTGCAGTGGCTTCAGTGTCCGAACCAACGTAGTTCGCTCCATGACCATTACCTCAGCCAATTCGGCGATCAGGATCCCGGGATGCTCATTGATCAACGCAAGAGTCGAAAACTGCGAGACAGTGAGTTTCGCAGCAGACAGATGCCGATCGTAGAGGCGGGTCAGCAGACGCGCATGGCGTCTGGCGGCGAGGCAATGACAAAGGTCGGCGCCATGGGGGCTTTTCATGACGACCATCATATGTGTAAATACACACCAGTCAAGTACAAATTGAGGCACTGAGGCTGTGCTCAGCGCCGACGAAGTCCTAAGAGGTCAGCAAAATTGCTGAAACCGTCATACATCGTCCTTCGTGGACGCATTCGCGTAACCAATTTTACGAGGTTAGAACTTTATGTCTGAGGTACGGGAGCTTTATGGCGCATCAACGGGGAATAGTGTGCGAGCTGCAATCGCCTTGGCTGAAGCGGGCATAGAATTTACCCCGAGGCGCCTTGACCTTCTCTCTGGCGATCAGCGTGCCCCAGAATATCTGGCGCTTAACCCGTTAGGTAAGGCTCCGACATTTGTAAATCACAGCGTCTCACCTCCCCTTGTAATCAATCAGTCAAATGGCATTATTCAGTATGCTGACGAACACGCCCCTGGCCGGCTGTCGCCCAGAGGGCCGAGTGCTCAACGGTACCGGGTCTATGACCGGTTTTATTTCTTCGTCACGGATGTCATCGCCCCAAGCCACGCTGCTTTTTTTCTGCGCCAGATAGGGCAGCAAGATGCATCTGCACCATTAAGCCGACGAGCGTTGGAACATCTGATGACGGCAGAGGCATTTCTCGAGGGCGGGTACATAGCGGGCGATACCTTTTCAATGGCCGATATTTCTGCGTTTACTTTTGCAAGATCGGTGCGCGACCAAATTCATTGGGAAAAGTTGCCCCGCATGGCACGCTGGCTGGCGTTGATAGAGGCCCGACCTGCAGTGAAGCTGGGCATGCAGGCATTTGAATCCAAGCCGTCATCGTGAAAATGATCCATCAACCCGCCGACTTTGTCTTCGGACCCTGGCTAGGCGTGCGGTGTACTCATTCCGGTGGTTGCCAGCCCTCTCGTCAGATTGCTGACGTCCCTCCAGTCCCCGCCTACACTGCCTACCCCCTCTAAAACTTACGTTCTGAATTCCCTAGAGCTGAAGAACTCGTTGACAAAGATGATAGTCATCATATAACCATATTACAGCCATCATACAAACCATGGCCGTTATGCAGTCGAAAACCAAAAGAGAGAGAAAATCGATGACAAGCCCCACCATACTCGTTACCGGCGCCAGTGGTTTTACCGGCCGAAGAACCGTTGAAATACTGCGCCAGAAAAAACACGCGGTACGTGCGCTCGTCCGCACGAACGATGATCGAGCGGCCAAACTGCGCCAATTGGGCGCCGAAGTTGTAGTCGCGGACCTGCTGGACTTGAACGCTGTTCGAGCAGCGCTTGAAGGCATCAAGCGAGCTTATTTCGTTTACCCAATCGCACCTGGCTTGATTGAAGCGACTGCCTACTTCGCTCTCGCTGCTAAAGAAGCCGGGGTAGAGTCAGTTGTAAACATGTCTCAAATTTCCGCACGTCGCATTGCCAAGAGTCACGCGGCCCTTAATCACTACACCGCAGAACGAGTGTTTGACTGGTCGGGGCTGGACATGACGCACTTGCGACCGACGTACTTTGCACAGTGGTTGATATACCCGCATTGGCGTAAACATATCGTTGAACACGGCGAGATTCGCCTACCCTTTGGCTCAGGTCGTCATGCCCCGATTGCAGCAGAGGATCAGGCGCGGCTCATCGCTGCCATATTGCAAAACCCGCAGCCTCACAAAGGCAAGACGTATCCGCTTCACGGTCCGGTCGAAATGACCCAGCATGCCGTAGCTGACGAAGTCGGTAAAGTATTGGATCGGGAGATCAAGTACGTCGCGATAACACTGGATCAGTACCGCCAGGAAATGCAAAGCGATGGCCTACAGCCTTTCCTCATTCAGCATCTGCTGGAAGTTGCCAAGGACTACCAGCACGGCGTGTTCGAGGGTGAGGACTCCATTATTGGCGAAGTCACGGGACAGCCACCGATGACTGTTCAAGCGTTCGTGACCTTACACAAGGAGCTATTTAGCAGATAAAGCCCTTGTCGAGTTGCGAAAAGCGATGCTATAGCTAGACACCCGGATGCCAACCTGCCTCCGGGTGTCACATGTTACAAGGCAGTATCCCTTGTTATGGAACCTGATAACACAATATCGAGCCCACTTCATGGCGTCAGGCATACCGGTCGAAATAGAGCGCCTAAGATCAGCACAAGTTGAGTCATGACCGCTATGTTGGATCGATTTCTGCCTGTCGCCCCCGGCAGCTTTACTCAGTTCGCCGCTCAATACGGATACGAAGCACGCTAGACAGCGCGAATGTGAACAGTTGTCAGCCGAATCATGCGCGCGGCCGATTGGCGTGCAATTTCGCAAGGTATTCCAAATGGTATTCCAACGAAAAACAAAACCAAATATTAGCTATAAAAATCAATAAGATAAGATACGAATTCAGATCACCCCGGCCCACCAACCCTCATCGACAAGGCTCGCCAAGTGCGGGCCTTGTCGTATCTCCAGATCCCGTCTCGCCTGAATCCCGCACATATCTTCTCGGTCCCACACAGCCGCATCCTAGGACTTTTCCCTCAACCCGCGTCGACTCCCATGAACTAGCGCTCCCTCCCCCTCGCCGTTACCCTCCTCCATTCCTGCCATCCAGCGGACGGTCTGGCAGTTGAATCGCTGTGAATGTTCACCCACGGAGCTCCATCATGAAGAAAATCACCCGGCTCACGCTGGTTGGCCCGGTCTCGGCCGATGCGCTGACTGCCAGTCCTGTCAACCACTCCACTGCCACCCCACGCCGCGAGATGCCAAGCCGCCGCCGGCGGGCGTTGCCGCTCAACCAACTGATCAAGGTGCGGGAAGATGTCGACACGCTGACCTTGCTCAACCATGCCAGCGAAATCCTCGACTCCCTCGCGGCCATCAGCGCCACGTTTGCCGATGAGTTCGACGGTTCGAAATATCATGTGGCGGTGGCGATCAAGCAGTTGAGTGCGATGGCGGAGATGCTGGTTTGCCGGGCGCGGGACAATCTTGATCCGTCGGCTGCCGGGCCGGAAACCCGCCACTGAGTCGCCAGACGCCTTGATTTTCAAGGGTTCGGGACAGCGCTGTCAGCCACCCATCGAGATGAATTTTTATTCACTGCTCCTGCGCGGCCAACCCTTGTACAGTCCTCTCGCTCATTCAAGAAACTACGGTTCGCCCGCGCTCCTGCGGGCTTTTTTTTGCCTGGAAGAAAGTCCCTGCCACGCCACGACTTGCCGTCACCTCGTGATTGCGCGACTCTGCGAGCAGATTCCTCGCGCCGGAGCGTCCGATGCCGCTGTTGACCCTGCCCTGCGAGCGCCTGACGCTTGCGATTCTCGATCCGGATCAGGCTGAGCTGGAAAGTGCGTTCTATCTACGCAATCAGCGTCATCTCGCGCCGTGGTCGCCGATTCGTACGACTGAATATTTTTCCACCGAGCAGATTCGGCGGCGTCTCGATATTCAGGCCAGTGCCTTCGAGGCCGGGCTGGCGATGCATTTCGCGTTGTTGACGCTGGATGGGCAGCAGATGATCGGCGCGTGCAATTTCAGCGGTCTGATTCGCGGGGCGTTTCAGGCGTGTTATCTGGGGTATCACCTGGACGAAAACCATCAGGGTCAGGGTTTGATGGCCGAGGCGCTGGAGGCTGGTATCGGCTATATGTTCGATACGCAGAATCTGCACCGGATCATGGCCAACTACATTCCCGGCAATGAGCGCAGTGCGCGGCTGCTGGAGCGTTTGGGTTTTGAGAAAGAGGGATACGCCAAGGCGTACCTGAACATTGCCGGGCGCTGGCAGGATCATGTGCTGACGGCGCTGGTCAATCCGCAGTTCGAAACGCCGGACAAGCGCTGGTCGCGGCGACTGGGGTGAGTGTTTGCTCACTCCGGTTCAGCACCGGCAACGCCAACCGCTCCCACCCGTAGAACGCCAGCGCTGTCAGTAAACAGGTGAGCCAGACGAAGATACCGGCCCACAACGTGTGGGACATGTAGTGCCAGCCTTGCAGGACGCGGGTGGTGCCATAGATGAATCCCAGCAGCAGCGAGCCCCACAGGATGGTCTTGGAAAAACGCCATTGATAACGGCGCGCGACGAAGTACAGCGCCAGCATGGTAAAGCCGCCCGACGCATGTCCCCCGGCCAGCAACGACCACTGCCGGCCTCATGAAATAACTGGAAGTTTTCGTACCATTCGATGTGCGGCATTTTCCCACCGTACAGCGTGGTTTCGATCGGGCAGTACACGCTGGTGTGGGATTTGAGGAAATGGATCACTCCCGTGCACACTGCAAAAGCGACCACGACAAAGAGAAAATCCCTACGGTGTTCTGCGCAGAATCGCAGCAATGGTGCGACTTTGCTGCGTTGCAGCAACGCGCCAAGGCGTGGGCGCTTTTGCGGGTTGGCCAGCGGCCAGATCACCGAGAGCAGCGCGCCGATCAGGGCGATTTCTGCGGTCCAGTCGGGAATGATCCGCGCCCATTTATGAGTGAGCTTTTCGAAGAAGTGGATCTTGTCGATCGGGAACGTCTGGGTCTGCGGATCGAACAGCAGGTTGCTGATGGCAATGTCGATACTGGTCATGTCGAACAACAGGAACACCAGCGCTGCGCAGAGCAATGGAACGCCAAGGTTGTAAGCATAGAAACGAGATTTCATCGGGTGGTCACCGTGCGCCAGTCGGAGGCTTCGATAAAGCCGAGCATTTTTGGCGCAGTGGTGCTGGCTGCGGAGATGAACAGCGACGCGCCGTAACCTGCGTTGGAGGTCGGAACCTTCAGGTCTTTTTCAATTTGCGCCATGCACTCGCTGTGCGTCACCAGGATCAGATTGCGGCCCAGCACTTTGTGCGCCAGCGCGTCCTGCAGCATGCGTCCGCGGCAGTTGATCAGCCAGTCATCACCGCTGGCGGCGTGGTTGAACATGTAGCCAGCGGTCTGCACGGTGCGCATCGACGGGCTGTTATAGATGTCGGCGTTGCTCAAGCCCAGTTGCTCGAAGCGCGCACCGACGGCGACGGCAACACCTCGTGAGCGCTCGGTGATGCCGTCGTGGCCGCTCAGGCATTGCGCTCGGGAGTGATCGCAGCGCTCGACGTGGCGTACCAGGGCGATCACGTCGCCTTGGGCCCAGTCCTGCGCCAATGCCTGCGCCCCGGCGACATTGCCATGGGCCAGGTCCGGCACCGCTGTCGGCGCCAGCAACCACAGGGTCAGCGGGATCACCAATACGGATGCCGCCAGCACCACCCAGGTGTCGCGAAAGCGTGCCAGCACGCGCAGATCGATCGCGCGTTTGACGCCGAACAGGTTCAGTCTCAATTCCACAAAAAGCCGCCTCGCCGGGATGCATCAGCTGTCATTCGATGCGGCGAAGGTACAGAGCATGGTGTGCGCAGCCAGTGAAACCCATGTGAAAAAAGTCTTGGCGGCGGGCGTTCCGTACCGCAGGACAAAAAACCTTTCAGCTCTCGGATTTGCGGCCGATACAGTCCTGCTTACACCCCTGCTGGCTCAAAAGAACAACAATCTTCCAGCTTAACTGACGACCAAGAAACCCAACGTTTCTGGAGGATTTTTGATGAATAGCTGGTTCGGCAACATCAGCGTGAACATGAAACTGGGCCTGGGCTTCGGCCTGGTGCTGGCCCTGACGTGCGTTTTGGCCCTGACCGGCTGGACCAGCCTTGGCGGGCTGATCGACCGCAGCAACTGGATGAGCGATATCACTCAGCTCAACAGCGGCCTGACCAAACTGCGCGTGGTGCGCCTGCAATACATGCTGACCAATGGCGATGAAACCGCCGCGCAGAACGTGCAGACCACCCTCGACGGTTTCGCCGCTCAGCAGCAGGCGCTGATCAGCAAATTCAAGAGCCCGGAAAACGTCAAACTGCTCAAGCAGCAGGCCGCGACCATTGCCGAATACCAGACGTCGCTGAACAAAATGCGCAACGCCTATCGCACCGGCAACAGCGCCCGCGACAGCATGAGCGCCAACGCCGCGACCGCGTACGAGCTGATTGAATCGATCAGCAAGCGTGTGCAGCAGATGGACATGAGCGAGCAGCGTTTCGAACAGTTCCAGGCGGTCACGGCGGCCAAGGAAGCCTTTATCCTCGCGCGCTACGAAGTGCGCGGCTACACCGCCACCAGCAATGCCGAAACCGAGCAGAAAGCCGTCGGCCAGATCGATGCGGCGCTTGCCAGCCTCAAGCCATTGAATAGCTATTTTGCCTCGACCCAGCAAGACGCACTGCGTCAGCTGGAGACCGCGCTGGTCAGCTACCGCAGCTCGCTGATGGCTTACAAGAATGCCAACGGCGAAGCGGTGCAGGCGCGCAAGGAAATGACCGATCAGGGCAACACCATCGTTTCCTTGAGCGAGCAGCTGTATCAGATTCAGCTCGACCGTCGTGACGTCGAAAGCGCCCAGGCGCGCACCTTCCAGTTGATCAGCACCCTGCTGGCGCTGCTGGTGGGCGTGATTGCGGCGGTGATCATCACCCGCCAGATCACCCGTCCGTTGCAAGAAACTCTGGCCGTGGTTGAGCGCATCGCCAGCGGCGACCTGACCCAGAACGTGACCGTTACTCGTCGCGACGAACTCGGCGTGCTGCAACAAGGCATTGCGCGCATGGGCGTCACCCTGCGCGACTTGATCAGCGGTATCCGCGACGGCGTCACCCAGATCGCCAGCGCTGCTGAAGAACTGTCGGCCGTGACCGAGCAGACCAGTGCCGGCGTGAACAGCCAGAAGGTCGAGACCGATCAGGTTGCCACCGCCATGCACGAGATGACTGCCACCGTGCAGGAAGTTGCGCGCAACGCTGAAGAGGCTTCGCAAGCTGCTGCGGCGGCGGACGGTGAAGCCCGTGAAGGCGACAAGGTGGTAAACGAAGCCATCGCGCAAATCGAGCGTCTGGCCAGCGAAGTGGTGCGTTCGACCGAAGCGATGAGCGTGCTGCAGCAGGAAAGCGACAAGATCGGCAGCGTCATGGACGTGATCAAAGCCGTGGCCGAACAGACCAACCTGCTGGCGTTGAACGCCGCCATCGAAGCCGCCCGCGCCGGTGAGGCCGGTCGTGGTTTCGCGGTGGTGGCCGATGAGGTCCGTGGCCTGGCCCAGCGTACGCAGAAGTCCACCGAGGAAATCGAGGGTCTGGTTGCTGGTTTGCAGAACGGCACCCAGCAAGTCTCCGCGGTGATGAACAACAGCCGCGCGCTGACCGACAGCAGCGTCGCCCTGACCCGCAAGGCCGGTGCGTCGCTGGAAAACATCACCCGCACGGTGTCGAACATCCAGTCGATGAACCAGCAGATCGCCGCCGCTGCCGAACAGCAAAGCGCCGTGGCCGAAGAGATCAGCCGCAGCATCATCAACGTGCGCGATGTGTCTGAGCAGACCGCCGCCGCGAGTGATGAAACCGCCGCGTCGAGCGTTGAACTGGCGCGTCTGGGTGGTCAGTTGCAGCAGATGGTCAGCCACTTCCGCGTTTAATGCTCATTTTGCGCTGAAGCCAAAACCCAATCGCGGGCAAGCCCGCTCCCACAGGTTTTCGGGCCGTTCACAAATGATGTGTTCGCCTCGATACCTATGGGAGCGGGCTTGCCCGCGATGTCATTTCGAATGATTAAAAGCGCCTCATACCTCCCAAGGGTTGATCACTTCGATTCCGGAAAACTCGAAATCCCTGATATTTCGCGTCGCGATTGCAGCGCCGCAGCTTCGGCAGATTGCAGCGATTTGCGCGTCAGCCATCGCGACTCCCCTTCCCTTCGCCTCCGCCCCAGCTACGAGCGTTGCGTATTCAACGGCTGAATGAGCATCGAACGGCAGGATTCGTCCGGCAAAGTCCTCTTCGAACATTGCCATAGCATGGGCTTCAAGTTTCTGTTTGCGCTTGCCAGACGGCAGCCTTGCTATGCCATGAAGTATTTCTGCCACCGTAACTGCACTGACTGCCAACTCCATTGCGGGCTGAGCATCAACCCAAGCCAGTACACGGGATTCAGGCTCAACTCGCATAAACTCCGAAAGAACATTGGTATCAAGCACTATCATTCAGAAAAATCCACCGCAGTGGCTTTTTCGGAACGTTCGGGCAGCTTGAGATCGACTCCGCCTACAGCGCTGAACCTGCCGCGGATGCGACTGCCAAGTCCTCCGGCTCGATCAACGGCTGCCAATGCTCTACCCAATATCAGGCGAGCCTCTTCTTCCATAGAGTGTCCATTGTGCGCAGCAGTAATTCTCAACTGCTCCTTTAGCTTCTCGTCCAGATTTCTAATTGTGATGCTGGCCATATCCGCCCTCCTGCAATCAATGAAATCACTGATTGCAGGCTAGCATAGTTTGAGTTTCCTACATAACTGTGGGAGCGGGCTTGCCCGCGATGGCGTCGTGTCAGGCAATCCGATGCTGGCTGACACACCGCAATCGCGAGCAGGCTCGCTCAGTTTTTGAGTCGTCGACATTCAGCAGCTTCACGCCGGATACCCTGTAATCTCCCGGATGCTCTGATACAGCGGTTTAAGCTGCCGATACATGCGCAGATACACCTCTGCATACAGTCGCTGATAAACCTGCTGCGCCTCAGGTTGTGGAGTGAACACCGTGCCCACGCGGGTCATCGCGGCGATGGCGGTGGGGAAGTCGGTGTGCAGGCCCAGCCCTACCGCGCAGCAGATCGCCGCGCCGAGGCCGGAGGCTTCGTAGACGTGCGGGCGCTCGGCCGGCAGGCCGAAGATGTCGGCGGTGAGCTGCATCGCCGCATCACTTTGCGATCCACCCCCGGCCACGCGCAGGCGTTTGATCGAGACCTTGGAGCGCTTCTCGATATTCTCCATGCCCTGGCGCAGCGCATAAGCCAAGCCCTCGAGAATCGCCCGGTAGATATGCGCGCGGGTGTGCACGTCGCCGAAACCGATCATCGCGCCTTTGGCTTCCACGCCCGGTTCGCGGATGCCCGGTGACCAGTAGGGTTGCAGCATCAAACCCATCGACCCCGGTGGCACCGCGTTGACCAGCGCGTCAAACAGTTGCTCGGGCTCGATGCCCTGCTCTTGCGCTTGCTGCATTTCGCGCAGGCCGAATTCGTTTTTGAACCAGCTGACCATCCAGTAGCCGCGGTAGATCATCACTTCGCAGTTGTACTGATCCGGCACCGCTGCGGGATACGGCGGGATCAGCGGGACGACTTCCAGGTAGCGCGAACGGGTGCTGGTGATGGTCGCCGTGGTGCCGTAGGACAGGCACACGGTGCTCGTATCGACCACGCCGGCTCCAAGCACTTCGCAGGCCTTGTCGGCACCGGCGGCAATCAGCGGCAAGCCTTCGGGAATCCCGGTGTGACGGCTGGCTTCGGCGCTGATGTGACCGAGGGTTTCGCCGGGTTTGTGCAGGGTCGGCAGTTGCTCGGGACGCACCGCCAGCGCCTGCCATTTCCAGTCTCGCGGAGCCGCCCATTTCAGCCGTTTGAAATCGAACGGCAGGTAGCCGACGCAGCAGCCCACCGAGTCGACAAAGCGCCCGCAGAGTCGATAGCTGAGAAACCCCGACAGCAGCAGAAACTTGTCGGTCGCCGCCCACACTTGCGGCTGATGCCGGGCAATCCAGTTGGCCTCGGCCTGGGCGCGAAAGTAGTCGACCGTGGCTTTCGCGCCGACCAGTTTCAACAGCCAGCCCCACGGACCTTTGATGCCTCCAGCAACTTCGCTCTGACGCTGATCTAGCCAGACAATCGCCGGGCGCAATGGCTTGCCGTCGACATCGAGATTGATCAGCGTGCCGCGCTGGGTGGTCAGGGAAACCCCGGCGATCTGCGCACGATTGATTCCCGTCTGCTGCCAGACTTGCTGACACGCCTCGCCGAGTTTCGCCCAGTAATATTCCGGATCCTGCTCGGCCCAGCCCGGTTGCGTCGAGTAATACGCTTGAAGCTCGACCTTGCCTTTGCCGAGCAGATTGCCCTGCAGATCGAAGAGCAGCGCGCGCACGCTCTGGGTGCCGTTGTCGATCGCCAGCAGGTATTTTTTAGCGGTCATGACGTGATCTCCGGCAAGCCATGATCGCGTTGCCACAGCAAACGATAACGCTGAATTTCCGCCTGCCAGCGTTCGTCGCTCCAGGCCAGGCGGGGCTGGCAAAGCGTGCGGATCGCCGCGAAATACTCCTCGCCTCCGCGCGTCAGCAACAGCCCGAGACGGCTGCGACGCAGCAGCAGATCATCCAGATGCAGGACCATTTCCGCCTCGCAGGCAAACGCCAGTTCCGCCCACAACGTATCGGTGGTGCCGACGGTTTCCTGCCCGACTTCGGCAATCAGTTGCGCCAGCTTCGGCAGATCCCGGCCATGACGCCCGGCCAGGCGTCGCCATTGCTGCGGGCTGAGTCCGGGAATCGGCGAGGGCTGCACGGCGGCGAACACCGGCGCGGCGTCATCCTCGAAAGGACGACCGAGCATGTCGGCGCAGGCCTTGAGCACTTCAATCGCTTGCGGGCGAAACGTGGTCAGTTTGCCGCCGGCCAGCGTCACGCAACCCGGCTCTCGCCACAGCACGTGTTCACGGGTTTCGTTCGACGGTTTGTCCTGATGCGCACCGGCAGCGCCGACCACCGGACGTACGCCCGACCAGGTCGATAGCACATCCGTCGCCGTCACTTCGGCAGCGGGAAAGGCTTGCGTGCAAGCGGCCAGCAGATAGTCGAGTTCTTCGCCGCTGATGCTCGCGCTGTGATCGAGATCTTCATGATGATCGAGGTCAGTGGTGCCGACCACCGTCACGCCTTCCCACGGAAAGACGAACACCGGCCGGCGATCGCGCGCATGCAGAAAGGTCAGCGCCTGCGCCACCGGCAAGCGCCAGCCCGGCAGCAGCAAATGACTGCCGCGCAGCGGGCGCAATTGCCGTGGCGAATCGCTCGGGCGCAGGCGTTCGGCCCACGCCCCCGTGGCTACCGCGAGCACACCACAGCGCAATTGCAGTGTCTTGCCCGACTCACAATCTTCGACTTCAACGCCACACACCCGCCCGTCTTCACGCAGCAGCTGCGCCACGCGCAAACCATTGAGCACCACCGCGCCATCGGCGCGCGCCTCGCGCAAGACGCGCATCACCAGTCGAGCATCGTCGGTCAGTGCGTCGACAAAACTGGTGCCGCCGACAAGGTCATTTTCCTTCAGCCCCGGCGCGATAAACCGCAGCTGCTGAGCATCATGAAAACGATGGCTGCGGCGCCCGGCCAAGGCGTCGTAAACACTCAGCAAGCCTCCGAGCACACGCGGGCCGGGAAAGCCGCCGCGATAGTGCGGCATCAGGAAACTCATCGGCTCGACCAGCCCCGGCGCCTCGTCGAGCAGGCGCTGACGTTCGCGCACCGAATCGCGGGTCAGGCGCCACTGGCCCTTGGCGATATACCGCAAACCGCCATGGACCATTTTCGAAGAACGACTGGACGTGCCCCAGGCGAAATCCCGCTGTTCCAGCAACAGACAGCGCCAGCCGCGCCGCGCCGCCTCTCGCACTATCCCGGCGCCACTGATGCCGCCGCCGATCACGATCAGATCCCAGCGTTCGTCCGCCAGGGTTGGCAGCATCTGCTCGCGCCACGCGGCGTTCCACTCCTGCTTCATGGCGCTCACTCCGCCAGCAACGTGCCGGGATTGAGGCGCCCGGCCGGATCGAAATGCTTGCTCAACGCCTGCAAGGTTTCTATCGCCAGCGCGCCCTTCTCCTGCAGCAGGTACGGCGCGTGATCCTTGCCGACGCCGTGCTGATGGCTGATGGTGCCGTGATGGGCGACGATGGTCTGGCTGGCCGCGTGCTTGAGTGCCTGCCAGCGCGCCAGTGTCGTCGGGTAATCCGCCGCCGGGCGAAACACGTAAGTGGTGTAGATGCTCGAGCCTTCGCCGTAAACGTGGGACAGATGGGTGAACACATGCACGCGTTCGCCTTCCGCGGCCAAGGCGTCGCGCAGGCTGTTTTCGATGAGGTTGAGCAAGTGGTCGACGTTGCTCCAGTCGGTCGCAGTTTCGAGGGTGTCGACCACGTAACCGGCGTTCCACAGGTTCTCGCGCAGGTAGGGAAAACGGAAGCGGTTCTGCGCCCATTTCTTGCCAAGCAAGGTGCCGGTGAACACCCCGCCGAACGCCTTCAGATGCTGGCGTGCCTGGCGCAACGACAGCGCGTTTTGCTGACGATTGCCGGTCACACCGAAGGTCAGCAGACATTTGCCAACCCCCGCACCACGCAGGCTCAGGTACTTTTCCAGCCAGGCGATCTGTTGCGGATGACCGGCCAGGGCCAGTTGCGTTTCGGTTTCCACCGCGTTGGACAGGCGCAGCATCGACAGCGGCACGCGCGCCTGGGCCAACTGGCGAATGGCGCCGAGCGCCTGCGCCCAGTCCGGCAGGAACACGCCATAGAAACGCTCATCGGCGGGCAGCTTACTGACGCGCACCTTGACCTCGGAAATGATCCCGAACCGGCCCTCACAACCGAGCACGATTTCGCGCAGATCCGGGCCGGCCGCCGAAGCGGGGAACGTGGGAATTTGCAGCGGCCCGGCAAAGGTTTCCAGGGTTCCGCCGGCAAACAATTGCTCGATGCGCCCATAGCGCAACGACTGCTGGCCACTGGAACGACTGGCAACCCAACCGCCTAGCGTCGACAGTTCCCACGACTGCGGGAAATGCCCCAGGGTATAGCCGCGCGCGCGCAACTGACTCTCCACTTGCGGCCCGCTCGCGCCGGGGCCAAAAGTCGCCAGCAGGCTCTGCTCGTCGAGGTCGGTCAGGCGGTTCATTCGCGCCAGCGAAACGGTCAGCACTGGCCGCGCCGAATTCGGCGGATTGATGTGCCCGGCCACCGACGTGCCGCCGCCGTAAGGGATCAGGCACACATCCTGCTCCTCGGCCAGCTTCAGCAATTGGCGTATGCCGGCGGCGCTCTCGGGAAAGGCCACGGCGTCGGGATAAACGCCCAGCGCGCCTTCGCGCAGCGCCAGCCAGTCCGGCAGACTCTGGCCGCGCGCATGCAGCAAACGGTCGTGGGCGTCGATGCTGTACAAGGCGTGCGCCGGCAAGCGCGATGCGGGGACCCGCGCCAGCGCGGCGTCCAGCGAGGCGTCGGGCAGCGCTCGGCCCTCGCCCACTCGCTGCGCAAGAAAACTTGCCCCCTGCGCCGGCAACTCGACCACCGTGGTTGCCTCTCCCCAGCCATTCCAGCGTCGCATGCGTGTGTCCTTATGGGCCGTCGAATCAGTGCGGCTTCAAGTCCTCATACTAGCCAGCGGCGCCAGAGTGTCACGGTCGTATCCGGCCAACCCGGGTAGCCAATTGAGTCAATCGGCGCGCCAGATACGGTCATTTACTTTCGCCGGGGTTTGACCTTACCTTTCGGCCAACCCTTTGTTCAGGCGTTGCTCAAAGGAACGCGATCATGCAATCGCTCGGTTTCACTTCGGTTCCGCCGCTGCTCAAGTACCTGCGCCATGCCGAGCACCTGGGCATGGCCATCGAGCCGGCGCTGGCAGCGGCCGGGTTGCAGGCGCAGCAGTTGAGCGACAACAGCTTGCGCTTGCCGGGCGAGGCGCATGAGCGGTTGCTCGATTATTTCTGTGAACATTCGGGCGATCCGCTGTTTGGGCTGAACGCGGCGAACTTCGTCCTGCCCAATTCCTGGAGCGTGCTCGGTTACATCACCATGAACTGCGCGACGCTGGGCGATGCGATGAGCCGGATCATGCCGTTCGAAAAACTGGTCGGTGACATGGGCGTCAGCCGGGCCGATGTGCGCGACGAACAGGTGCATCTGATCTGGGATTGCCGCTACCAGCGCCCGCGAATCCGTCGGCATCTGGTGGAAAACGTTCTGGGTTCGTGGCTGCACTATGCGCGCTGGATTGCCGACACGCAGATGTCGCCGGCCGCTGTCTGGCTGGAACACTCATGCCCGGCCGAGGTGACGCCGGCGCAATACCAGAGCTTCTTCGGTTGCCCGGTGTTGTTCGATCAGCCGTATTCGGCGCTGATCGTGCCGCTGGCCTATTTGCAATTGCCGTTGCGTCAGGCCGATGCGCAGTTATTGCGCACGCTGGAGGAGCACGCGCTGGGCTTGCTGGCGACGCTGGAGGACGCGTCGCTGGAACAGCAGGTGAAAAACATTCTGCGCGGTTTGCTCAAGCAAGGCTTGCCGCGCAAGGAGCAAGTGGCCGAGCAACTGAATGTGTCGCTGCGCACCTTGCAGCGGCAATTGCAGCAGACGGGAACGTCGTATCAGCAGGTGCTCGATGAGTTGCGGCAGGAGCTGGCGGAGCATTATTTGCTCAACAGTGATTTGCCGATTCAGGAGATTGCGCAGTATCTCGGGTTTACCGAACCGCGGTCATTTCACCGGGCGTTCAAGAACCGACGGGGGATGCCGCCCGGGGAGTTTCGGCAGGTGCATCGGCGGTGATGGGTCGGGCCTTTTCGCGAGCAGGCTCGCTCCCACGGTTGATCGTGGTTGGTCGCGAGTTTGGTGTTTACCCCGTTTCCCCTCACCCCAGCCCTCTCCCAGAGGGAGAGGGGGCCGACCGTGAGTTGCTCGAACAATGCGCCGACCTGCAAGAGCGGCGGTGAATCCCCAATCGACTCGATTTTTCAGGTCGGTGTATGACGCAAGACACCTCGGTCAGTCCCCTCTCCCTCCGGGAGAGGGCTAGGGTGAGGGGCTTTTTTTTTCCCGCGTCAGAGACTGATCGCATTGGTAAACACCAGCCGATTGCCGAACGGATCGGCTATCGTCATGTCCTGGCTGCCCCACGGCATCGCCTGAATCTGCGGGTGTGAAAACGTGTAGTCCTTGGCGATCAATTGCTGCTGAAAAACCTCCAGCTCATCGGTCTCGATGCGCAGCGCCGAACCCGGGCACGCGTCGCCATGATGCTCGGACAAATGCAGCACGCACTCGCCCCGCGACACCTGCAGATACAGCGGAAAATTCGCTTCGAAGCGATGCTGCCAGTCGATCTTGAAACCGAGAAAATCGACGTAGAACTCAACAGCTTTGGCTTCATCGAAGATCCGCAGGATCGGGGTGGTTTTGCCGAAGCTCATGGGGTGCTCCCTGACTGATTGGCCCCACAGTGTAGACGGGGTGAATGTCAGCAAGTCGGCCTGCTGCCAGCTTTCTTTAGTCGCAATGTGCCATCACTGTGACGCAGGCCACGAATCATCAGCGAAAGTTGTCGCGCAGATCACCCTGCCGCGCGAGAAACCGCCCTGCCCGACTGCCATTTGCCTGGCCCTCTCGATAGCTCAACACGCCGTTGATCCACACCCCGTCAATGCCCTGCGCTGGCCGTTGCGGGTTGTTGAAGTCGGCGACGTCGCGCACTGTCGCCGGGTCAAACAACACCAGGTCCGCCCAATGGCCTTCGCGGATTTCGCCCCGCTCTTTCAAGCCAAAGCGCGCCGCCGACAGGCCGGTCATCTTGTGCACGGCGGTGTGCAGCGCAAACAGGCCGACGTCGCGACTGAAATGTCCCAGCACCCGTGGGAAAGCGCCCCACAGGCGCGGATGCGGGAACGGGTCTTCGGGCAGTCCGTCAGAACCGACCATCGAAAGCGGATGGGCGAGGATTCTTCTGACGTCGGCCTCATCCATGCCGTAGTACACCGCCCCGGCCGGTTGCAGACGTTTCGCGGTTTCTTCCAGCGACAGTTTCCATTCGCCAGCGATGTCGATCAGGTCGCGCCCGCTGACTTGCGGGTGCGGTGTCGACCAGGTGATGGTGATGCGGTGGGCGTCGGTGACTTGCTTGAGGTCCAGCGTCGAAGAACTCGCCGCGTAGGGATAACAATCGCAACCGACCGGGTGGGTTTTTGCGGCATATTCAAGCGCCGCCAGCAGTTGCGGACTACGCCCCCAATTGCCGACACCGGCGCATTTGAGGTGGGAAATGATCACCGGTGATTGCGCGTGACGGCCGATCTGAAACGCCTCGTCCATGGCTTCGAGCACCGGGGCGAACTCGCTGCGCAAATGGGTGGTGTACACCGCACCGAACGCAGTCAGTTCTTCGGTCAGTTGCATCACTTCATCGGTGGAAGCGTTGTAGGCACTGGCGTAGGCCAGGCCTGTGGATAAACCCAAGGCACCGGCTTCCAGGCTTTCGCGCAACTGCTCGCGCATCGCCGCAATTTCATCCGCCGTTGCGGTGCGAAACAGGTCGTCGAGGTGATTGCTGCGCAGCGCCGTGTGGCCGACCAGTGCGGCGACGTTCAGCGTGGTGTTGGCCGCTTCCACCGCCGCGCGGTAATCGCTGAAGCGTGGGTAAACGAAGGCAGCATGAGTGCCGAGCAGGTTCATCGGGTCCGGCGGATTGCCCCTCAACGTGACCGGCGCAGCGCTGATGCCGCAGTTGCCGACAATCACCGTGGTCACGCCCTGGCTGAGCTTGGGCAGCATCTGCGGTTGGCGAATGACCACAGTGTCGTCGTGGGTGTGCACATCGATGAAACCCGGCGCCAGCACGCGGCCGGCGGCGTCGATTTGCTCAGTGGCGCTGGCGTCAGGCAGGTCGCCGATGCGTTCGATGCGGCCGTTGAGAATCGCCACGTCGGCTGCATAGCCTGGGGTGTTGCTGCCGTCGATGACCAGAGCGTTGCGAATCAGCGTGTCGTACTGCATGTCAGTCTCCCAGCGGCAGGTGATCGTCGCCGCCACGGTATTCGTCGAGGGCGAGTTTGATCCGCCGCAGACGTTCTTGATTGTCTTCAGGATTGGCCAGCGCCAGCTCGGTGGCGAGCACGTCGATGGCCAGCAGCATGCCGTAGCGCGCTGCCGTCGGTTTGTAGATGAACGAGGTTTCTGCGCCTTGCAGCGGCAGGACGATATCGGCCAGTTCCGCCAGCGGCGAATCGGCGCGGGTGATGGCGAGGATGCGCGCGCCGTAGTTGCGCGCCAGCTCGACCGTTTCCAGCAGCTCCGGGGTGATGCCGGTCAATGAGCAAACGATGAGCACTTGCTCGGCGTTCAGGCTGGCCGCAGTGACGCGCATCATCACCGCGTCATGACACACCGCAATCGGATAGCCGAGACGCACCAGGCGCACCTGCAATTCATCGCTGCACAGGGTTGAGCATCCGCCCATGCCGAACGCATGAATCATCCGCGCCTGGCCGAGCATTTTCACCGCATCGGCGAAGCGCGATTCGTCAAAACCGGCCAGATGCTGGCGCAGCGTGGTTTCGATATCGCCGACGATCTGCCCGTAGAACGCCGACTGTTCAGGCGTGCCCGCCGGATCGAGAAAACGGCTGCCGACACCGCTGGCCTGGGCCAGTTGCAGGCGCAGATCTCGCAGGTCGCGGCAGCCGACCGTACGGGCAAACCGCGACAGCGTGGCGGTGCTGACGTCGGCGCGTTGCGCGAGGTCTTCGAGGCTGGCGCTGGCGGCGAAACCGACATCGTCGAGCATCAGCCGGGCAATCCGCCCTTCGCCGGCGCTGAAGGAATCCTGGCGGGCGCGGATCTGGTAGAGGATGTCCATGGACAGCGGGCTCCGGTTACAGCAGGTAAGAAAGGCCGACGGTCAGGCCGAAAGCGACCAGCGAGATCAGCGTCTCGAGCACGGTCCAGGTCTTGAACGTCTGCGCGACGGTCATGTTGAAGTATTCCTTGATCAACCAGAAGCCGCCGTCGTTGACATGGGAAAAGATAACCGAGCCGGCGCCGGTCGCCAGCACCAGCAATTCCGGGTGTGGATAACCCAGACCAATGGCCACCGGCGCGACCACCCCGGATGCGGTGGTCATCGCCACAGTTGCGGAGCCGGTGGCGATGCGCATCAACGCGGCGAACAGCCAGCCCATGAGCAGTGGCGACAGGTGAAATTCATGGGCGAGGCCGACGATCTGATCGGTGACGCCCGCGTCCACCAGAATCCGGTTCAAGCCACCGCCGGCGCCGACCAGCAGGGTGATGCTGGCGGTGGGCGCGAGGCATTCATTGGTGAACTTGAGGATCGATTCGCGGTTGAAGCCTTGGGCGATGCCGAGTGTCCAGAAACTCAGCAAGGTCGCCAGCAACAGGGCGATGACCGAGTTACCGATGAACAGCAGGAATTGGTTGAACCCACTGCCCGGGGTGGAAATCAGATTGGCCCAGCCGCCGATCAGCATCAGCACCACCGGCAACAGAATGGTCGCCATGGTGATGCCGAAACCGGGCAGCTTGTCGCGCGGCTCGCGGTCGAGAAATTGTTTTTCCAGCGGGTTGTCCGCCGGTAACTGAATGCGCGGCACGATGAATCTGGCGTAGAGCGGCCCGGCGATGATTGCAGTCGGAATGCCGATGGCGATCGCGTAGAGCAAGGTCTGCCCGACCGAGGCCTGATACGCCTGCACGGCGAGCATCGCCGCCGGGTGCGGCGGCACCAGCGCATGCACCACCGACAGACCGGCGACCATCGGCAGCCCGACCATCAGAATCGATACGCCGACTCGCCGCGCCACGGTGAAGGCAATCGGCACCAGCAAGACGAAACCGACTTCGAAGAACAGCGGCAACCCGACCAGAAACGCGATGCACACCATCGCCCAGTGCGCGTTCTTCTCGCCGAATTTATCGATCAAGGTTCGCGCCATCTGCTCGGCCCCGCCGGACTCGGCCATCATCTTGCCGAGCATCGTCCCCAGCGCCACCACCAGCGCAATGTGCCCCAGCGTCTTGCCGACCCCGGCCTCATAAGCCCCCACCACGCCCGACGGCGGCATGCCGGCGACCAGCGCCAGGCCAATGGAAATCAGGGTGATGACAATGAACGGATTGAGCCGGTAACGGGCAATCAACACGATCAGCGCAATGATGGCGACGGCGGCATAGACCAGCAGCCAGTAGCCGAAGGAAGGCGTCATGCGGTACTCCTCGAAAGGGTCACGTTCGAATGGGTTGTGAAACTCATAAATCATTTCGAGATCGAGATTTCAAACCGCATGAAAATAATTTTCGTGGAGAGGCAAGGCGTGTCGCTGATGGGTATGTGTTGTCGCGATCAATGAAAATCGTGGGGCGGGATTTACATGATGTTTCAATCACCGCAAACCAATGTAGGAGTGAGCCTGCTCGCGATAGCGGTCATTCAGCCAATGATGATATTGACTGTTACGCCGCTATCGCGAGCAGGCTCACTCCTACAGTTTGATCGCATTCTGCCAGACAGAATGCGCAAAACCTGTGGGATATAGCGTACGGATCACACCATTTCCTTACGAATCCATTCCACCACCGAAGTGCGCTTCGGCGCCCAGCCCAGCAGTTCGCGGGCGTGTTTACCGCGTACCCGACTGTTGGAGCCGAGGCCGTAGTTGGCCATCTCATAGCCCCATTCGGCTTCGGCGTCTTTTAGCGGCCAGTCTTGTGGCTGGCCCAGATTCAGCGCTGCGGCCATGGCGGTAGTCATGTCGATGAACGACGCTTCACCGCTTTCGACGAAGTAGAAGGTGCCCGGCACGTTCTTGCTCAGCGCCAGTACATAAAGCGCCACGACGTCTTCGATGTGCACGTTGGACCAGATGTTCTGCCCGGTGCCGACATGCCGCACCACGCCGCTTTTGCGCGCCTGTTTGAGCAAGCGCGGCAATTGCACGCTGTCGCGTTTGACGCCGAGGCTGTGACCGTAGATCAGCGTGTTGTAAATGACCGCGGAATTCACGTCGTCCTTCGCTGCCGCGAGGATCAGGTTATCGATCGCCACGCGGGCGGCTTTGTCCACAGTCGGCTCCGGCAAGTTATCTTCGTAGTAGATGACATCGCTGGATTTACCGCCCGACGCATCGCCGACGATGCTCGACCCGCTGGTATGCAGGAACACCTTGTTGGAACCGCGCAAAGCGTCGAGCAACGCTTCGACCGCGCCGCGATGGTCGCTGCTGGCGGCGTTGATTACCGCATCTGCCGCGCGGGCCTGTTCAGCGAGCAATGTTTGATCGTCAAGGGTGCCGATGACGGCGTTGATCCCGAGCCCCTTGAGCTCTTCAGCCTGTTCGGCACTGCGCACCAGACCGGTCACCTGATGCCCGGCCTCAACCAGACCGGTTGCGATAGAACCGCCAATAAAACCGGCGGCGCCGGTAACGAATACGTTCATGGAGAAACTCCCTGCGTGAATAAGTGATGAGGCAAGTATCGACCGCTGACCCTGATCGAAAAACCCGCCATCACCCAAATCACTCTTGCGCAGGAATCACGAATCAGCCTTTGAAATCTGCGCTGGCGTACGCCGCGAGTTTGCTCTGGATGAAATCGAGAAAGCACTGAATGCGCAGCGCCAGCTGCGAGTTGCGGTAATACACCGCGTTGATCGGCTGGCGATATCCGCTGTTGAATTCAGCCAGCAAGACTTTCAAGCGTCCGGCACGAATGTCATCGATGGTCATGAAGTGCGACAGGCAGGCAATGCCCTGCCCCTCCAATACCAGATGGCGCACAGTCTCTCCGCTGGAAGCGCTGATTGCGCGGGGTGATGGGCCAACGGTCGCCGTGCACGTAACGCAGCGGCCACTGGTTGAGGCCTTCGTTCTGGGTAAAACCGAGCAAGGTGTGCTCGCTGAGATCGGCCACTTGTCGCGGCGTGCCGTGCTGTTTCAGATAGGCCGGGCTGGCGACGATCAGCAACGGGCTGCAACCGAGCGAACGCGCATGCAGGGTGGAATCGGCGAGGGTGCCGATGCGGATGGCGATGTCGGTGCTTTGTTCCAGCAGATCGATGATCAGGTCATTGCTGTTGAGTTCGAGCTGAATGTCCGGGTAGAGCCGGCGAAACTCGTCGATGTAGGGCACGATGGCGTGCAGCATGAACGGTGACGCAGCGTTGATCCGCAGTCGCCCGGACGGGGTTTGCTGACGCGAGGACAGGCGCTCTTCGAGTTGATCCATTTGATCGAGAATCAGCTTGGCCTGTTCGAAGAAGTATCGGCCCTCCTCGGTCAGGTCCATGCGCCGCGTGGTGCGGTTGATCAGCGTGGTGTCGAGTTTGGCTTCCAGCCGCGACAGCGTGCGGCTGACCGCCGACGGCGTCTGCCCGACCTGTTCGGCTGCGGCGGAAATCGAACCGCACTCGATCACGCAGACGAAAATCTGCAATTCATCGGATCTGGCTTTCACGGGTGTCCTCTGCTCGATGGGCCTGCCACGCAGGCGCAGGCCCTCGATAGTAGCCGAGCATCAGCCCTTGAGGCCAAACACCTCGGTCAAATGCTGCGCGTAACGCGCCACGTCGTTTTCGATGTTCGGGCGCTTCATCACGTCGACGCAGAGGAAGGTTGGCAACGCGGTCATGCCGAGAAATTCGTTGGCCTTGTGAAACGGGAAGTACACCGCGTCGACGCCTTTGGCTTCGAAGAAATCGCTCGGGTCATCGAAGGCTTGCTGCGGTGCGTTCCAGGTCAGCGACAGCATGTACTGCTTGCCCTGGATCAGGCCGCCGCTGCCGTATTTCTGCGACGCATCGGAACGGGTGCGGCCATCGCTGGCGTAGAGGCTGCCGTGGCCCTCGGTGAACACTTCGTCGAGGTACTTTTTCACCGTCCATGGCGCGCCCATCCACCAGCCCGGCATCTGGTAGACGATCACGTCGGCCCAAAGGAATTTCGCCACTTCTTCGGCGACGTCGTAGCCCTCGTCGATGAAGGTGGTTTTCACATCGACACCGCCACGGTCCAGCACGCTCAGCGCGGTTTCGTGCAGGGTGGCGTTATAGCGTCCATCGGAGTGAGCGAATTTTTTACCGCCATTGAGCAACAGCACTTTTTTCATGACAAAGCCTCAGCGCAGCCATTGGGCTGGATGGAAAGTGGAAATGGAATGGCGGCAGATTAACGGCTCGCGTCGCGCGGAATAAGCCACGCCAGCGCAAAATACATTTGATCAATAAGCACGAATCGAATGTCCATTGTTGCCGTAGCATTCGGCGTTTTCATGAATACGAGGACGTTGTGATGAGTGAACGCGAGGGTTTTATCCTGCACGCCAAGACCCGCCCGGAACGCGCCGAGGCCTTTGAAGCGCTGTTTCGCGCCTATGTCGAACCGAGTCGCGCCGAGCCTGGTTGCATCGAATACCACATGCTGCGCGACAAGGAAGATCCGACACTGTTCATCTTCTACGAGATCTGGGAGTCACGGGCACACCTGGACGAGCACTCGAATCTGCCGCACATGAAGGATTTTTTCGCCCTGCGCATGGACTATCTGGAGCGCGATTTCGACATCCGCTCGATCGACATGCTCAGCGCTTCCTCGGCTAAGCGCTGATCAGCAAATGGGCGCCGAGCGCGCCCAGACCGATAAAGAACACTCGCTTGAACAGCACCGCACTGATGCGCTGGCGCAGCCATTGGCCGAGCCACATGCCGAGCAGGGCCGGGATCAGCACCAGCAACGACGCACCAAGTTCGCCGCCCCCCAGCGCACCGCGCCAGAGCAGGCCTGCGGCCAAGGCAAGCGTCGACACCGTGAAGGACAGGCCCAACGCCTGCACCAGTTCATCGCGGCGCAAGCCCAGCGCTTGCAGGTACGGCACCGCTGGAATCACGAACACCCCGGTGGCCGAGGTGATGATGCCGGTGATCAAACCGCAGAGCGGACCGAGCCAGCTTTCATGGCGCGGGCTGACGCACAGGGTCGGCAGAAACAATCCGCTCAACGCATAGAGCAACAGCGCCGCGCCCAGCCCGCGCACCACCCAATTGCCGCCAGCCATGCCGATCCACAGCGTGCCGATAGCGGTGCCGAGGAAGATCAGCAGCAACATCGGCCAGAGGCGTTTGATCAGACCAGTGAGATGCCCGCCGAATGCCAGTTGCCAGAGATTGGTTAACGTTGCCGGAATGATCAGCAGCGCCGCTGCCTGCGCGGGCGCCATAGCCAGACCGAGCAGGCCCATGGCGACTGTCGGCAGGCCGAGGCCGATGACGCCTTTGACCGTGCCGGCGAGCAGAAAAGTGAGAATGACCAGCAGGGACAGGGCTGGGCCGAGGTTTTCGTAGAAATCGGTGAGTGTGTGCATGAGCAGCACTGTGCGCCAGTCGGGGCTGGCTGAAAATCTGCCATATACTGAGGTTGCCTCTTCCCTTGCAAGAGGCTGATATTTGCAGTGATGCATCTGGCCTCATCGTTGGCAAGCCAGCTCCCACAAGATCTCGGTTGTTCATCCATTTAGAGATCAACAATGAAACCTGTGGGAGCTGGCTTGCCAGCGAAAGGGCCAGCCCAGACACCATAAAAATCAGAGGCAACCCCCATGCACTTCGACCTCACCGACCTGCGCCTCTTCCTGCACATCCTCGACACCGGCAACATCACCGCCGGCGCCGTCCGCAGCCATTTATCCCTGGCCGCGGCCAGCGCCAGAATCCGCGCGATGGAAGCTTCACTCGGTACCGAATTTCTCGAACGCGGTCGCCGTGGCGTGACGCCGACGCCCGCGGGCAACGCCCTCGCCCGCCATGCGCGGGTGATCCTCCAGCAGGCCGAACGCATGCAGCAGGATCTGGCCGATTACGCCCAAGGCGTCAAAGGCCAGGTGCGCCTGCTGTGCAACACCACGGCGATCACCGAATACCTGCCGGAACTGCTCGCAGACTTTCTGCGCAGCCATGCCAATCTCGACATCGACCTGCAGGAACTGCCGAGTGCGCGCATCACTCACGCTTTGCGTGAGGGCGCGGCAGATCTCGGTATCGTTTCTGACGCGGTCGACACAAGCGGCCTACAGACTCAGGCATTTCGCGACGATCCCTTGGTGCTGATTCTGCCGCTTGATCACCCTTTGTCTGACGCCGTCGCAGCCAATTTCAGTGACGCGTTGCAGCACGATTTTGTCGGACTCAGCGCCGGTAGCGCCTTGGCGATCTACCTCGAAGAACAAGCGCTGCACAGCGGCGCGCGCATGTCGGTACGGATTCGCGCCGAAGGTTTTGACGGGGTTATGCGCATGGTCAGCCGGGGCGCGGGGCTGGCGATCGTGCCGCTGGCAGCGGTCGAACGGGTGGCGTCCGGAAGCTTCAAAAGCGTCGCGTTAAATGAACCCTGGGCGCGCCGCACCCTGATGCTATGCGCCAGAGACTTCAGCGCACTGCCGCCCTACGCTCAGGGGTTATTACACGCGCTGACCGATCCGCGCGTTTCTGAGCAGATCGATGTCGACCCCAGACAACTGGACGGCTACCGGGCGCTATAGGGTGCGACTTCATTCCTTAAGTCCACCTGCCCGGAGTCCTCATGACCGCGACCGCCCCCATCACCGTTCTGCGCGACACCCACCCGCTGCCGGTACTCGACGCCTGCAAATGGGAAAAGCTCGAAGGCGACCCACACACCGTCAACCTCAACGCCTACACCAGCGAAGACGGCAGCAAAATCATGGGCACCTGGATCTGCACACCGGGCAAGTGGCGCGTCGATTATGTGAAGTGGGAATACTGCCATTTCCAGGAAGGCTACTGCGTGATCACCCCGGACGGCATGGCGCCGATTCACCTGCGCGCCGGCGATATCTTCGTGGTCGAGCCGGGCATGAAAGGCACATGGGAAGTGGTCGAGACCGTGCGTAAGTATTTCGTCTTCGCCTGATGCAAAAAAGCCGGGCAATCACCCGACGTGATTTCCCGGCAAACATTATCAAATACGCCTCAATTCCCTGTGGAGCCAGCCTGCTGGCGATAGCGGACTGTCAGTCAACCATTTGTTGAGGCTGACGCCGTCTTCGCGAGCAGGCTCGCTCCCACAGGTTTTGCACCAAGGCTTTCTATTGCGGTTTGCGATAGCCGTTGATGATCGCCGAGAAATCCTTGCCGCCATCACCACGCTGACTCATCGCCTGATACAACTGCTGCGCCACCGCGCCGAGGATCACCGGCTGATGCGCCTGGCGCGCCGCTTCGGTGGCCAGGCCGAGATCCTTGAGCATCAGCTCCGCCCCGAAGCCGCCGGTATAACCGCGCGAGGCCGGCGCCGTTTCGACGATGCCCGGCCACGGGTTGTACATTTCCGAACTCCAGCAGCGGCCGGTCGAGCTGTTGATGATTCCGGCCAATACCGAGGTGTCGATGCCCAGCGCATCGCCGAGCGCCATCGCCTCGCTGACGCCGACCATGGAGATCGCCAGCAGCAGGTTGTTGCAGATCTTGGCGATCTGCCCGGTGCCGACTTCACCGCAATGCACGATGTTGCGGCCCATCTGCGCCAGCACCGGTTGCAGGGTGGCGAACAGTTCCGGCGTGGCGCCAACCATAAAGGTCAGCGTCCCGGCCGTCGCACCGCCGGTGCCACCGGACACCGGCGCGTCGGCCATGGCCACGCTGTGTTTGGCGGCAGCGGCCGCTACGTCGCGTGCGGTCTGCGGATCGATGGTGCTGCAATCCACCGCCGGCACGCCTGGGCGGATACCGGCGAGTACCCCCTCTTCACCGAGCCAGACGCTGCGCACATGCACGGCGGCCGGCAGCATGGTGATCACCAGTTCGGCGTCTTCGGCAGCCTCGCGCGCCGATGCGCGAATGGTGCCGCCCAGTTGCTCCAGTTCGGCCAGCACCGTTTTGTTCAGATCGACCAGATTCAGCGAGTGCCCGGCCTTGATCAGGTTGCGCGCCATCGGCGCGCCCATGTTGCCCAGACCGATAAATGCGATTTTCATGATCGAATCCTCAGCGCAGGTTGATGGTGGTGTTCACGCCGTCGTTGACGCTGTCGTCATCGAACCAGCGCGCCGTGACCGTTTTGGTTTGCGTGTAGAACTGCACCACTTGCTTGCCGTACGGGCCGAGATCGCCGAGTTTCGAGCCGCGCGAACCGGTGAAGCTGAAGAACGGCACCGGTACAGGAATCGGAATGTTGATGCCGACCTGGCCGACGTCGATTTCAGTCTGGAATTTGCGCGCCGCCGCACCGCTCTGGGTGAACAGGCCGGTGCCGTTGCCGAACGGGTTGGCATTGACCAGCGCGATGGCCTGATCGAGGGTGTCGACTTCCAGCACCACCAGCACCGGGCCGAAGATTTCCTGGGTGTAGATCTGCATGGCGGGGGTCACGCCGGAGAACAGGGTCGGGCCGACAAAGTTGCCCTGCTCGTAGCCCGGCACCTTGATGTCGCGACCGTCGAGTTCCAGTTTGGCGCCTTCCTTGATGCCGCTTTCGATCAGTTCGAGAATTCTCGCCTTGGCCTTTTTCGAGATCACCGGCCCCACGTCGGTGCCCGGCTCGTTGCCGGCGTTGACCTTGAGTTTCTGCGCCAGCGCTTTCAGGTCCGGCAGCCACTGCTTCGCCGCACCGACCAGCACCACCACCGAGGTCGCCATGCAACGCTGCCCGGCCGCACCGAAACCGGCGCCGACCAGCGCGTTCAACGCTTGCTCGCGATTGGCATCCGGCAGGACCACGGCGTGGTTCTTCGCACCCATCATCGACTGCACGCGTTTGCCGTGCTTGCCGGCCAGGTCATAGACGTGCGTTCCGACCGCCGTTGAACCGACGAACGACACGGCTTTAATGTCCTTGTGCGTGCACAGGCCATCGACCACATCTTTGCCACCATGCACCACGTTGAGCACGCCCGCAGGCACGCCCGCTTCGATCGCCAGTTCGACCAGCAGCATGGTCGACAGCGGATCCTGTTCCGAAGGCTTTAGCACGAAGGTGTTGCCGCAAGCGATGGCCATCGGGAACATCCACAGCGGAATCATCGCCGGGAAGTTGAACGGGGTGATGCCGGCGCACACGCCGATCGGCTGGCGCAGGGTATAGGTGTCGACGCCACCGGCAACGTTTTCGGCGAACTCGCCCATCTGCAGGGTACCGATCGAACAGGCGTGTTCGACCACTTCCAGACCGCGAAAAATGTCGCCCTCGGCGTCAGCGATGGTTTTGCCCTGCTCGGCGCTAAGCACCACGGCGATGCGTTTGGAGTGCTCGCGAATCAGCGCTTGCAGCTGGAGCATGATGCGCATCCGCGCGCCGATCGGGGTCAGCTTCCAGGTCTGGAAAGCGCGCTGCGCGGCGCTGACTGCGGCATCAACTTCGTCAGCGGTAGCAAACGGCACTTTGGCCAGCACTTGCTGGGTCGCCGGGTTGACGATGTCGTGCCATTCAGTGGTCTGCGACTCGACCCACTCGCCGTCGATCAACAGTTTGACCTTCTGCAGCGTGGTGTCGTTGGGCGTAAGCGATGCGTTCATGCTGGTCTCCATAACTTGTTTTTATCGGAGGAGCCAAGGCGAGAGGTTCGCCTTGAGATGAGGCGTGTGTCCAGAATGGTTGTCGGACGGTTTTTGGAGTATAGATGTGCAAACTTCTAATAAGAACGCACATATAAGCCCGTCCATCATGCAAAAAAACATCACCTCGTTAGGCTCGCTGAACTGGGACGACCTCAAGTTTTTCCTCGAAGTCGCCCGCACCCGAAAGGCCAGTACCGCCGCCAAACGGCTGGCCGTCGACTACACCACGGTGTCGCGGCGCATCAGTTCGCTGGAAGCGGCATTGGGCACCTTGCTGTTTGAAAAGTCGCGCACCAGCGGCTTCGTCCTGACGACCGAAGGCCAGCGTCTGCTCGGATACGCCGAGTCGATCGAAAGCACGCTGCACATGGCCTGCGAACAAGTCTCAGGCTCCGGCGTGGCACTCTCCGGGCACGTGCGCATGGGCTGCACCGAAGGTTTCGGCAGTTTTTTCATCACCCCGCAACTGAGCCATTTTGTCGACGCCTACCCGGCGATCTCCGTGGACATCCTGCCGCTGCCGCACTTCATCAGCCTGTCCAAGCGCGAGGCCGATATCGTCATTGCTTTGGAGCGACCCGAACACGGGCCGTACGTCTGCTGCAAACTCTGCGACTACCGCTTGCAGCTCTACGCCACCCAGGAATACCTCGACCAGCATCCACCGATCCGCCGCCCGGCAGATTTGAGCAAGCATCAATTCATCAGTTATGTCGACGACCTGGCGTTCAGCTCGGAGCTGCTGTACCTGGCGAACGTCCTGCCCGGCGCCAACGCGCATTTGCGCAGCACCAGCGTCATCGCCCAGTACGTCGCCGCGCAGCAGGGCCGCTCACTGGCGATCCTGCCGTGCTTCCTGGCGGCGCAGGATCCGCGATTGTTGCCGGTGCTGGCGGAGGAAATCGATATTACCCGGCAGTTCTGGATGTACTGCCGGGAGGATCTGAGGAAGTTGAAGCGGATTACGTTGCTGTGGGACTACATCAGAGAAGTGACGGAACGTAATCAGGGGCTGTTGATGGGGCAGACGCGAGTGATGCAGTTCGCCGATTAGTCGGCGCTGACCACAATCGCCACCCGGCGGTTTTCCGTGCGACCGGCGGCGGTGTCGTTGGACGCCACCGGCTCGCTGCTGCCAAGGCCTTGTAGCTGAATGTTTTCCTGCTTCATCCCGACCGTGCCCAGTACGTTGGCGACGCTCTTGGCCCGACGCAACGACAATTGCTGGTTGTAGGTTTCCTTGCCCGAGGCATCGGTGTGGCCGTCGACGCGCACGCGTTCGATGCCGACACTCAACAAGGCTTTGCCGATGCGTTCGACGATTTCGGTGCTTTGCGCGTTGAGGCTTTCGACGTCGCTGCCAAACAGCACTTTGCCCGACAGACCAAACTCCCAGCCCTCGTCGGTCAGTTCAAAACCCTGCTGTTTGAGCACCGCGACTTGCGCCGGGGTCAGGCCTTTGGGCGGTGTAGTCTGGCAGCCGCTCGGGGCCAGCACGGCCAGCAACAACACAGCGTAAAAAGATCGAATGGACAATGTGAACACGGCTATCAGCTCCTGGATGGCTCGGAATCGACCGGGTGCTCCGCCCCGGCAGTGAATTGGGCGCCACGCGACAGGCGCTTGGCCTGGTACATGGCGGCATCGGCGGCATCGAGCAAAGCGCTCGGGCTCGCGCCGTGGTCGGGAAACACCGCAATGCCGATACTCAGCGACGTCACCACGCGGCTGTCGCCCGGCAACGCGATGGGCATGTCCATGCTGGCAAGAATCTTGTCGGCAATGCGCTCGGCATCTTCGATGGCATGCAGCGGCGCGAGCAGGACCGCAAACTCATCGCCGCCCAACCGCGCGACCAGATCGCCCTCTCGCAACTGCGCGCGGACGCGGTTGGCCACGGCCACCAGTACCGCATCGCCGGCAGCGTGACCGAAGTTATCGTTGATGCCTTTGAAACGGTCGCTGTCGAGAAACAGCACGGCTGCGCGTTCATCGTGCTTGCTCGCGCTGCGCAACGCGCGAATCAAGCGCCCTTCGAAAAACGCACGATTGGGCAGGCCAGTCAGGCTGTCGTGGCTGGCCTGATGGGCGAGGGTTTCGTTTTCGTTCTGCAGGTGGGTCTGCCACGACTCCAGTTCGTCGAGCAACGCGTTGAAGTCATTGCCCAGGTTATCGAGCTCGGCGATGTGCGCCGGCGCCACTCGCCGGTCCAGCGCTCGCTCACTGCGGGCGGCATGCGCCACGGCGGCGAGGCCGCGCAGCGGGCCGATGATCCCGCGCAACTGGCGCCGGGCCAGATACAGCGCCACCCAGGCGCTGATCGCCGTGCACAGGATAATGCCCGCCAGACCGCTGAGCAGAAAGCGCATCAGACTGCCGCCATGCCCGGTGAGCAGCACCCGGCCGATTTCGCGGTCCTGATGTTCGATGGGCAGGCTGACGGGTTTTTCCAGAATGGCGCGGGCGATCTGCATTTCCAGCTCGGAAATCAAACCGTTTTCCGGGCGCTGCCATTGCGCGAGCAGCTGTCCCTGGCTGTCGAGTACCTGAGCATCAGCCACTTCTTCGGTCGAGGCGATCAGCGCCAGCGCTTCAGTGGCGGCCGCCTTGTCGTTGAACACCACTGCGGCCTCAACGGTGTAGCTGATCGAGCGCGCAATCAGGTGCAGGTTGTGATCGGCATACACGCGCAGTGCGAGCACGCCGAGCAAGGTCAGCGAGACACTCGCCATCGCCACGGCGACCAGCGCGACAATCAAATGTCCTCGGCCAATCACCGAGCCCAGCGTCGGGCGGTCATTCGGTCTAAACAGCCTCATGGTGCCGCCGCTTTGCGTCGCGACAATTGCAACACGCTGGGGTGAATGCGCACGCCACTGCGGGCAACGGAATCGAGATTGACTTCGAACGACACCTGTTCGTCGCCCACACGCAGACAGAACAAACTGCCGACCGTGCACTGATCACCACCCTCGCTGATGCTCAGCACCGGATGGCCGATCAGCGAAGCGAACAGGCGGCTGCGCTCATCGCTGGTGAGCTTGCCGATATACACGGCATTGCATTCGCTGACGATTGCCGGGTTGTCGGCCAAAAACCGCCGCACCAGCACCGGCCGGCCAGTGGCCTGAGCGGTGCCTTTGACCAGGTCATCGGTGTATTCGGTGGGGCCGACGATGCACAGGCGCAATTGCGCCGGTTCAACTGGCCAGCGCGCATAACTGAGAATCCCCAGCACTACCTGGGTGACGGCTTTGGCCCGTTGCTCAGCCATACCTGCGGGCGCTTGCGCCATAGCCACGCCCGTTATCAGCCAGAGCAGACCGACCAGCAACGCCTGCTTGCAGACAACGACGCGCCCTGTCACCCAGACAGACACCTTCATGCAGGAATTCTCTTGGATCGTAGCGAAATGATGCCGCAACGATAGCACAGCGCCGAAAGGCCAGCGAGGCAGCGACCACTGACCGGTCAGTCAATAATCGCCGCCCACCGCAGGATTTCAGTCGCGAGAATCGGAGCCCTCCTCCAGTTCCAGCATCAATCCGCTCAGGCGCTTGACCTTGCGTTGCACCGCTTCCTCGAACACCCCGGCCCGGGACTCGATCAAGGTGAACCAGTGCTTGGCCCGGGTGATCCCGGTGTAGATCAGCTCTTTGGTCAGCACCGGATTCAAGGCATCGGGCAGGATCAGCGCGGTATGGGCAAACTCCGAGCCTTGGGATTTGTGCACAGTCATCGCATACACGGTTTCGACATCGTTGAGCCGACTGGGCAATACGAACCGCACGCCGCCCTGGCCGTCGTTGCGCGGGAAGGCCACGCGTAACACCGGCTTGCCAGCGTCAGGTCCTTCGCGTTCGGGCAGCTTGAGGGCGATACCGATATCGCCATTCATCAGGCCCAGACCGTAATCATTGCGGGTCATCAAGACCGGACGGCCTTCGTACCATTGCTGATCGCTTTCGATCAGACGCGCTTTAAGCAATGCCGCCGTGATGCGCTGGTTCAGACCTTCGACGCCCCATGGCCCTTTGCGCACGGCGCACAGCAGCTGAAACGTATCGAACGCCTGCAAAACACCCCGCGCCCAGACGATCCAGTCCGGGTGTTCAAGCGGCCTGCCCGCCGGCGGACGCTGGTCACGCAGCACACTCAGGTAATGGCGGTAACCTTGCGGACCGTCGCCGTGGCCCTCCAGCAACAGGCGCTCCAGCTTTTGATCGTGTTCGCCCTTGAGCGACAACGAATACACATCGGCATGATTACGTTCGGTGAGCAACTGCCGCGCCTGCTCCGGCAACTGTTGGTTGACCCGCCGCGCGAGCTGACCGATGCCGCTGCTTTCGCCGAAGCGCCGGGAATGGCGCAGCATTACCACCTGCTGAGCCAGAGGATGAGAGCCGTCGATGTCCTCATGCAAGCCGCTGTCTTGCAACGATTCCCCACTGACCGACTCCAGCCACTGTCGGGTCTGCGAGTTGTACCATCCGCCCTCAGCGTCGCGGCACAGATCGCCCAGCACCGCACCCGCCTCTACCGACGCCAGTTGGTCCTTGTCACCGAGCAGAATCAGTCGCGCATGGGCCGGCAGGGCATCGAGCAGATTGGCCATCATTTCCAGGTCGATCATCGACGCTTCATCGACCACCAGCACATCCAGTGGCAAGCGGTTGCCGACATGGTGGCGGAAGTGGCGAGTGCCCGGACGACTGCCGAGCAAGCGGTGCACAGTGGTCACCTCACAAGGGATTTTCGCGCGGACCTCTTCGCTGACTTGCAACGATTGCACTTGCTGACTGATCGACTCGGTCAACCGCGCCGCCGCCTTGCCGGTTGGCGCTGCCAGACGAATACGCAACGGCTGACCGGCCTCCACGGCTGGCGCTTGCAGCAAGGCCAGCAAACGCACCACCGTAGTAGTTTTGCCAGTGCCGGGCCCGCCCGTCACGATACTGAAAGCACCGCGCGTGGCGAGGGCACAGGCGAGTTTCTGCCAGTCGATCATCTCGCCAGGCCCGGCCGACTTGAACAACCCGTTCAAGCGCTGCGGCAAGTCGGCAGGCGTCGGCTCGACCTGTTGCAGGCGCTGGCGCAACGCCGTATCGATGCGCCGCTCGTACGCCCAGTAACGACGCAGATACAGACGCTTGCCGGATAACACCAGCGGACGCTGCTGCGCCGCATCACTGGAATCCGCCGCCAGTGCGACCAACGAACTGCTCGCCAGAACCTTGCACCAGTGCGCACCCTCCAGCGCGTCGAGCAATTGCGAAGGCAGCAACAACACGCCGCCTTGCACGTCCCCCTCGGGTGGCAGCGATAACGCGAAATCGGGCGCCTTCAAGGTTTCAAACAGATCGAGGCAGACGTGACCATGGCCGAGTTGATGGCTGGTCAGTGCTGCCGCGAGTAACACCAATGGATCGGTGTCCGGCTCCAGTTCGTGCAGGAAGGCAACGAATGCCTTGTCCAGCGCGCGCAGCCAGCCGCGCTCGACCCAGCGAGTGAGCAACAGCAACAAGTCATCGGCGCGGGTCAGCGGCGCGAGCTTCGACAGGCTGTCGGCTGCCAAAGGTGTGGGCAGCAGATCGGCGAAAGTGCGGCTCATAGCAGGACTCCCTGTTCCCAGGCGGGTTCGGTCTTGGGTTCGGGTTTGCCTTGGAACATTCGGTCCAGACGCTCGATCCAGTTCGCGCGGCGGACGAGCGAAATAAACGCCGCGACTGTCGGCGCGTGTGCCACGCAGAAACAGATACAGCGCACCGCCGACGTGTCGGTCGTAATCATAATCCGCCAGCCGCGCCTTGAGCTGTCGATGCAAGGCCAACAGGTACAACACGTATTGCAGGTCATAGCGGTTGTCGAGAATCGACTGTTCCATGGCTGCCTCGGTGTAAGCCTGATCGTCCGGACCGAGCCAGTTGGACTTGTAATCAGCCACGTAATAACGCCCGTCGTGCTCGAATGTCAGGTCGATAAAACCCTTGAACATGCCGTTGAGTTGCACCGGTTCCGCCGCGACCCGGGCGACGCCCTGATGAGTATGCTGACGTACCAGTTCATCGAGTTTGAGCACATCGACTTTGTGGCTGGCGAACCAGAACTCCATCTCGACCCGAAACTGTTGTAACTCTTCCAGCACCACGGGCGGTTGCCCGCCGGCGATGGGGAGCGGTAGCTTGAGCAGATGCTGCAGCCAGTCGCTCAGCGTGGTTATCCAGCCCTCCCAGCCACGCAGGTTACAACGCCGCGCGATCGCATCTTCCAGCGCCTCACGAGAAACGGCGAAGCCTTCATCGCCGGCCCACTCGAGCAACCCGTGGAGGAACGTGCCCGGATTGGGGCCGCGAGGAAACCGATGGATATCGGCGCCGCCGGTAATCATCTCGCGCGGCGCGTCCGGATCGAGACGCTCGTCATCGAACAGTTTTTGCGCTTGCGGACTGTCCGGTGCCTCATCGCTGCCGACGCTCAACACGTCGCTGATGCGCAACGCGCTGTAGGAGGCGATCCACCAGTTTTCGCTGGCCTTGCGCTTGGGCACGCGGGTGGCACTGAGGACCGCGTCGTTGCGTGGAGGGCGATAATGCTCGTCGGTGGGTTGCGGCATTTCCGCGATACTGATCGCGGCACAGCCCTGCTGCAGGTCTCGCAGCCAACCCTTGAGTTCGCTGGACTCGCTCAGCGAAGCACCCCCGCCGAGCAAGTAGCCCAGCGCGGAAAGATGCAGCACCGAGCTGTTGTTATTGCCGCGCTTGAGATCCGTCACCCCCAGCCAGCAGGCATGCTGCGCGCGCGTCAAAGCGACGTAGAGCAAACGCAGATCCTCGGCGAGGCGCTCGTCATCCGCTTGCGCGATCAGCTCGGCGGTTGGCTTGAGACTCACCCGCGCTTTGCCTTCAGCATCGTGGTAATGCAGCGGCAAACGACTGCCGTCCACAGGCTTCGCCGAACAGATGAACGGCAGAAATACCAAGGGATATTCCAGCCCCTTGGATTTGTGAATGGTCACGACTTTGACCAACTGCTCATCGCTTTCCAGGCGCAGGATCTGTTCTTCGCCCGTCTGCCCGGACAACACCAGCAGCTCGGCCAGATGGCGGATCAGCGCTTGTTCGCCGTCCAGTTCCGCGGCGGCTTGCTGCATCAGCTCCGACAGATGCAGCAGGTTGGTCAATACGCGCTCGCCGTCACTGCGTTTCATCAGGGTTTGCGGCAAGTGGAAATCGTGTAGCAGGCGCCGCAACATCGGCAGCACGCCTTGCTTGCGCCAGAGCTCGCGATAGCCACGGAACTGCATGACGCGCGTTTCCCAGACCAACTCATCCTGGTTCAGACGTTCCAGCTCAGCCAACGGCAGGTTCAGCGTGACACAGGCCAGTGCGGCTTTCAGCAAGCGCTCGACATCCGGTTCGGCACAGGCCTTGAGCCACGACAACAGGTCGCGGGCCTCTTGCGCTGCGAACACCGAATCCTTATCCGACAGGTACACGCTGCGCACGCCACGGTTGGCCAGCTCACTGCGCACGGCTTGAGCTTCCTTGCCATCGCGAACCAGAATCGCGATGTCGGACGGCCGCAGGCCTCTGAAATCTTTGCCGTCCTGAATGAACCCGGCGGTAGCGCCTTGCCCTCCATTGAGCAGCGCAGTGATTTCGCTGGCGCACGCTGCCGCCAATTGCTGACGGTAGATCAAGCCTGACAGTGGCTGCTCGGCAGGCAAATGCCAGACATTCAAGGCTGCAACGTCTTGCCCGTCGACCTGCAGGCGTTCCTTGCGTCCCTGAGATTCAACGGGAAGGAATGGCACTGGATTGTTGCCGGTTTCCTCGCGGAACAAAAACGCACCGCGCCCCTGCTCGCGAGATTCGGCGCGTGCGAAGACATGATTGACCGCGTCGACCATGCCATGGCTGGAGCGAAAGTTGGTCCCCAGCGTATGTAGCCGGCCAGTGGTGGCCTGGCGCGCGCGCAGGTAGGTGTAGATGTCCGCCCCCTGAATGCGTAGATCGCCTGTTTCGGATCGCCGATCAGAAACAGGCCGGTTTCGGCGCTGTTGGCTTCGATGCGGTAGATGCTTTCGAAGATCCGGTACTGCACCGGGTCGGTGTCCTGAAACTCGTCGATGAGCGCGACCGGAAATTGCTCACGAATCAATGTCGCGAGACGTACACCACCGTCGGATTGCAACGCAGCATCAAGGCGCAACAGCATGTCGTCAAAGCCCATCTCGGCGCGACGGCGCTTCTCTTCTTCGAAACGTGTGCCGACCCACTGAGCGGCGTGTTGCAGAACTGCAGCATCGGGCGTTGGCAGCGCATCGAGACTCGCCTTGAGGGCCGACATGGCATCAAGACCCGGGTGCGATGGCGGCGCCCCCTTCCATGCTTCGGCCATGCCGTCAGGCGTCAGACGCGAAAATCCGGTGCCGATATCCAGCTGTTCCAGCGACTCGTCTTCAGCCCACGCCTTGAGCTTTTCGAACCACGGTTCGAAATAGCGTGCCTGCATCTTGCGACCGTCCACCGTTTTGCCCGCCACCCCTTGATGGCAGATGGCGAGCAACTCGTCTGCCCACTGCCGCCAGGGCATTTTCAATTCAAGCAACGCCGCACGGCGCTCTTGCAGGCATTCATCGATCAGTTCGGCGGGAGCCCTTGTTTCATCGTTGTCGCGCTCGCTGGCAAACAGACCCCGCACCCGTGGCAACAAGGCCGCAGGCCCGCCCCAGTTGTTGCGCACCCAATTCAACGCATCGCCTTGCATCGGATAACAGAACAGACGCCAATAATCGCGCAGCACTTCACCGAGCAGGTCACTGTGATCGGTTTCCAGCGACTGGGTGAACAAACTACCGCTGTCGAACGCGTGCTCACGCAACATGCGCTGACACCAACTGTGGATAGTCGAAACGGCGGCCTCATCCATCCACTGCGCGGCGACGTCGAGGCGGTTGGCACAGCCTGGCCATTGCCGGGGTTCGAATTGATCGCGCAATTCGGCGATCAGTGCATCCGGTGCCGGCGTCTCGTCGCGGAAGAATCGCGCAGCCTCTGCCAGACGCGTGCGTATCCGTTCACGCAGTTCCTTGGTTGCGGCATCGGTGAATGTCACCACGAGTATTTGTGGCGGCAGCAACTCACGACCAAACCCGCTCGACTCGTCGCCGTGCCCGAGGATGAGCCGCAGGTACAGAGCAGAAATGGTGAAGGTCTTGCCGGTACCGGCGCTGGCTTCAATCAACTGGCTGCCATGTAATGGGAATGCCAGTGCAAGCGGGGTCTTCGTACTCATGCGCGGGCGCCCTCGGCAGACAGTGAACGCCAGGGCGCTTCGAACAATGGACGGTACAAGGCGTCGCACCAACCGGAGAATGTTTCATCGGCCAGCAGTGCCTGAAAGTCGGCGAACTGCCGCAGCAAGGCGGGGCTCTCGCGACGCTCACCCTCAGTGGTTTGCCCGTCACCCTCATAGGCCTTGCAAGCGGCAGCTTCGGCTTTCAACGGGTCGGACTGAGACAGCCAGGCAAACGCTGTTTTCACCGCTATTGGTAGCGGCTGACGCATGCCCGCCTGCCAGGCAAGGAGTAGATCGCCCAGAAAACGCGTCGCCCGTGCAGGCTCCAGCGGTTCAAGCAGCAGCGTGTCATCGCTGGCGACCAAAGCGGTCGTCAGCGAAAGACCGCTGGCACAAGCGACGAGATGGTTGACCCAAGGCTTGGTCAACCGATGCCATTTGCGGTTTTTGATCGAGCCGATGCTGTTGGGAATGGTCGTCACGGACAACAGACCGCCGTCGGTGCGCTGATGCAGACCAGCGAGCCAGCCCTCCAGACGCAAACCCTGCAGCTCCAGATTGACAGGCAACGCACTGGTCAACGGAACCGGCCAGAGCGTCAGTAATTGTTGATAGCGCTTGAGCAGATCCGGCAATGGTTCTATCAATTCCCGCTGCAGGCATTCGCCGAATCCTGCCATTGGCAAAAGACCGCTGTTTTGCAGGCGACGGGCCTGAGCATCGAGTGCTTGATCGATGTTCTCCGGTTGCCTAAGCGCCGCTTCGAGCAGGCTCTCGCTGAGCGTATATCGCTGCAATGCGTCGAGCACGAAGGGTTCTTCGTCCGCCAGTGGTGCCTCGGCAGCCTCGAAATACACCTTGAGTCGCTGAGTGAAGAAGTGCCGGACCGGGTTGCGCAAGAAGTCCTGCAACAAGACGAGTGTCAACGGTTCTTCTTGTACAAAAGGGGCAAGCAACTCGGCATTGGTGTGAGGTTCATGCTGTTGATGCAGCACCTGCCATTCGCTAGCGTAGCTGAACAGTTGATCGCCTTCATGAAAAATGCGCGCGCTGAATGGCTGCAGCGGATGTTCTTCGGTCATGGCATCCAGCAAGTCGCTTTTCTCATCAAGCAATCGCCAACCACTGGCCAGATGGTCGCGTAGCTGACCAATAAGCACAGACGCCGGCCGCTCGCTGTTGTCGCGAATGCTGCGGCCCACCCAACTGATGTAAAGCTGATTGCGCGCAGACAGAAGCGCTTCCAGCAAAAGATAGCGGTCGTCTTCACGCCGTGAACGATCGCCGGGGCGGTAATCGCTGCCCATCAGGTCGAAGTCCAGCGGAGGCTGCGCACGAGGGTAGTCGCCATCGTTCATGCCCAGCAGGCACACCAGTTTGAAGGGAATGGCGCGCATGGGCATCAGCGTACAGAAATTCACCGAGCCGGCGAGAAACCGCTGGGACAGTCGCCCCTGATCCAGCCCGGCGAGCCAGGCTTCACGCACCACGGTGAGCGGCAGCTCATCCGTCAGATTCACCGCTTCGCAAGTCTCCAGCCAGGTTTCGCGAAGCTCCTCGAGTTGCGTCAGCAAGTAATCGTCATGCTCGTTGCTGGCTTTGAAAAACAGCTGCATCAGCGCCTGCAACCGATACCCCCACTCGGCGGGCTGTGCCGGTTGAGTGAGCTGCTGGTGGGCCAGTTCCAACGCATCGAGCAAGGCCACCAAAGGGCCGATCAGTGCGGCATCCAGGCCACCGATCTCATCGTAGGGTTCGATACCTTCACAGGCGCTGGCGCTGCCGACGGCGTATCCCAACAGCATCCGGCGCAGACCAAAATGCCAGCTGTTCTGCTCTAGCTCGTCAGGCAAACCAAGGCCCGCTCGTTGCTCAGCGTTCATCCCCCAGCGCACGCCCGCACCTTCAATCCAGCGATGCAATGTTGGCAAATCGCGCTCTTCTACACCAAAGCGTGCACGTAATGCAGGCACGTCGAGCAAGTCGAGGATTTCACTGACCGGAAAGCGGCTGTCGGGAAGCTTGAGCAGATGCTCGACCGCAATCAACAATGGATCACGACCGCGCTGCCCTTGATCCGCCAACGTGAAAGGAATGAAGCGCGGATCATGACGATCAAGCTGACCGAATACGGCGCGGATATGCGGCGCGTAGCTGTCGATGTCCGGAACCATCACGATCACATCACGAGGACGCAACTGCGGGTCCGCACTGAAGCGCGCCAGTAGCTGGTCATGCAGAATCTCGACTTCGCGTTGCGCGCTGTGGGCGATGTGAAAACGGATCGACTCGTCCTGCGCCAGATCGACAGCGGGCCAGTACTCGCGGGTTTCGTTGAGCGGGCGTAACTCAAGAATGTCGTCTTGAAGCTGGTTGAGCATGGTATGCGGCTCGGTCTCGCTGAACAGGTCGATTCGACCGTCGCGAAAGGCTGCCCGGTAACTGTTCGGATCGTCATAACTGTCGAGCAGATTGATGTAGTCGCGACCTTGTTTACCCCAGGCAGCCAGCAGTGGGTGCGCATGTTGATGCAGGGTTTCAGCGTCCAGCACAACCGGCATGCCGCTCTTGCGCGATTGCCGCTTGTACTGGTGACGGAGCAAATCCTTGTCGGCGACGATATCGGCCCAGTGATGACGACACGGGTTGTGCACGCAGAGCAATACCTGACTGAAACGCGCCAGTCCGGCCAGCGCCTCGAGGACTTGTGCGGGGAGTGAGGAAATCCCGAAAACGATCACTCGGGGCGGTAAGCCGGTGGGGGCCTCTGCGAGGTTATTGATGCGTTCGATAAATCGCTGATGCACACCGGCGCGGCTTTGCGCCATGCCCTTTTCGCCTACGTCGTCCAGCAGCGCCCGCCATAATTCGGCTTGCCAGCAACTGGTGGCGGGCAGCGCTTTCACCTCGCCTCGGACATTGAGCAACTGGTGGCGACCCTCGGCCCAGTCCTCAAGCCAGTCAGCCCGATATACTTGATATTGGTCGAAGAGATCGGCCAGTCGCTCGGACAGTTGGTAGCGCTTGCGCAAGTCCGTGTCGTGAGTAAGAAAACGTTGCAGCGGTTCGAAATGCGGGCGGTCGATCAGCTGCGGCAACAAGCGCATCAGACGCCAGGTCAACGGCGCTTTATCGAGCAGCGATTTGGGCGGGATTTCGTCGCGGCCCAATACCAGACGATACAGCTGCCACATGAAACTGCCCGGCAGTTGCACATCAATCGCTGCGGCGATACCGCAGCCGCCGAGGTCGTCTTCCTGCGGATCTTCTGCCAGAGCCAGCTTGAGCCACTGCGCGATGCCGTTGCTCTGCACCAGAGCAATCTCGTTCTCCAGGGGCGCCAGTGGGTAGCGCCGCATGATGCTGATCACAAGGCTGCGCAGCTCGTCCAGGCTGTTGCTCTGAACCACCATGAATGCAGCGTTGAGGGACTGGGCGTCCGGCATAAAGGCTTCCTTGGAGAATACAAAAGCTAAGGCAGAACCTTAGCATTGTCGGCAGGCTGTGACAGCCGGACGGCGTCGGTGAATGCTGTAAGAACTTTCTCGCAGGCAAAACAAAACCCCAACTGCTTTCGCAATTGGGGTTTCGGAATTTAATCTTGACGATGACCTACTCTCACATGGGGAAACCCCACACTACCATCGGCGATGCATCGTTTCACTGCTGAGTTCGGGATGGGATCAGGTGGTTCCAACGCTCTATGGTCGTCAAGAAATTCGGGTACTGAGTCGTGACCAGATGGCCTCGCTTCAGCAAATTGGGTATGTGACAGCTGTCGGTGTTTGTGCGCTTCGAACTTTCGGTTCGTTTCGTCTTCACACACCGCAATCTGGCTCTTAAGCGCAAATTGCTTGGGTGTTATATGGTCAAGCCTCACGGGCAATTAGTATTGGTTAGCTCAACGCCTCACAGCGCTTACACACCCAACCTATCAACGTCGTAGTCTTCGACGGCCCTTCAGGGAACTCAAGGTTCCAGTGAGATCTCATCTTGAGGCAAGTTTCCCGCTTAGATGCTTTCAGCGGTTATCTTTCCCGAACATAGCTACCCGGCAATGCCACTGGCGTGACAACCGGAACACCAGAGGTTCGTCCACTCCGGTCCTCTCGTACTAGGAGCAGCCCCTCTCAAATCTCAAACGTCCACGGCAGATAGGGACCGAACTGTCTCACGACGTTCTAAACCCAGCTCGCGTACCACTTTAAATGGCGAACAGCCATACCCTTGGGACCGGCTTCAGCCCCAGGATGTGATGAGCCGACATCGAGGTGCCAAACACCGCCGTCGATATGAACTCTTGGGCGGTATCAGCCTGTTATCCCCGGAGTACCTTTTATCCGTTGAGCGATGGCCCTTCCATACAGAACCACCGGATCACTAAGACCTACTTTCGTACCTGCTCGACGTGTCTGTCTCGCAGTCAAGCGCGCTTTTGCCTTTATACTCTACGACCGATTTCCGACCGGTCTGAGCGCACCTTCGTACTCCTCCGTTACTCTTTAGGAGGAGACCGCCCCAGTCAAACTACCCACCATACACTGTCCTCGATCCGGATAACGGACCTGAGTTAGAACCTCAAAGTTGCCAGGGTGGTATTTCAAGGATGGCTCCACGCGAACTGGCGTCCACGCTTCAAAGCCTCCCACCTATCCTACACAAGCAAATTCAAAGTCCAGTGCAAAGCTATAGTAAAGGTTCACGGGGTCTTTCCGTCTAGCCGCGGATACACTGCATCTTCACAGCGATTTCAATTTCACTGAGTCTCGGGTGGAGACAGCGCCGCCATCGTTACGCCATTCGTGCAGGTCGGAACTTACCCGACAAGGAATTTCGCTACCTTAGGACCGTTATAGTTACGGCCGCCGTTTACCGGGGCTTCGATCAAGAGCTTCGCGTTAGCTAACCCCATCAATTAACCTTCCGGCACCGGGCAGGCGTCACACCCTATACGTCCACTTTCGTGTTTGCAGAGTGCTGTGTTTTTAATAAACAGTCGCAGCGGCCTGGTATCTTCGACCGGCATGAGCTTACGGAGCAAGTCCTTCACCCTCACCGGCGCACCTTCTCCCGAAGTTACGGTGCCATTTTGCCTAGTTCCTTCACCCGAGTTCTCTCAAGCGCCTTGGTATTCTCTACCCAACCACCTGTGTCGGTTTGGGGTACGGTTCCTGGTTACCTGAAGCTTAGAAGCTTTTCTTGGAAGCATGGCATCAACCACTTCGTCACCCAAAGGGTAACTCGTCATCAGCTCTCGGCCTTAAGATCCCGGATTTACCTAAGATCTCAGCCTACCACCTTAAACTTGGACAACCAACGCCAAGCTGGCCTAGCCTTCTCCGTCCCTCCATCGCAATAACCAGAAGTACAGGAATATTAACCTGTTTTCCATCGACTACGCTTTTCAGCCTCGCCTTAGGGACCGACTAACCCTGCGTCGATTAACGTTGCGCAGGAAACCTTGGTCTTTCGGCGTGGGTGTTTTTCACACCCATTGTCGTTACTCATGTCAGCATTCGCACTTCTGATACCTCCAGCAAGCTTCTCAACTCACCTTCACAGGCTTACAGAACGCTCCTCTACCGCATCACCCGAAGGTGATACCCGTAGCTTCGGTGTATGGTTTGAGCCCCGTTACATCTTCCGCGCAGGCCGACTCGACTAGTGAGCTATTACGCTTTCTTTAAAGGGTGGCTGCTTCTAAGCCAACCTCCTAGCTGTCTAAGCCTTCCCACATCGTTTCCCACTTAACCATAACTTTGGGACCTTAGCTGACGGTCTGGGTTGTTTCCCTTTTCACGACGGACGTTAGCACCCGCCGTGTGTCTCCCATGCTCGGCACTTGTAGGTATTCGGAGTTTGCATCGGTTTGGTAAGTCGGGATGACCCCCTAGCCGAAACAGTGCTCTACCCCCTACAGTGATACATGAGGCGCTACCTAAATAGCTTTCGAGGAGAACCAGCTATCTCCGAGCTTGATTAGCCTTTCACTCCGATCCACAGGTCATCCGCTAACTTTTCAACGGTAGTCGGTTCGGTCCTCCAGTCAGTGTTACCTAACCTTCAACCTGCCCATGGATAGATCGCCCGGTTTCGGGTCTATTCCCAGCGACTAGACGCCCTATTAAGACTCGCTTTCGCTACGCCTCCCCTATTCGGTTAAGCTCGCCACTGAAAATAAGTCGCTGACCCATTATACAAAAGGTACGCAGTCACCCAACAAAGTGGGCTCCCACTGCTTGTACGCATACGGTTTCAGGATCTATTTCACTCCCCTCTCCGGGGTTCTTTTCGCCTTTCCCTCACGGTACTAGTTCACTATCGGTCAGTCAGTAGTATTTAGCCTTGGAGGATGGTCCCCCCATATTCAGACAAAGTTTCTCGTGCTCCGTCCTACTCGATTTCATTGATAAGAGATTTTCGCGTACAGGGCTATCACCCACTATGGCCGCACTTTCCAGA
>NZ_JALPKS020000002.1:4792500-6242500 GCF_023195435.1 Pseudomonas sp. S11P7
AGAGCGGTTGGTTAAGATCTTTCGCCTCAACCGAGGCGCGCATTCTACAGCAGCCTCATTTGCTGTCAAGTGATTATTTTCAGAAGCTTTCGAAGATTTCTTCAACAACTTCAACCACTTGCGCTTCCGATCTCTCGTCAGCGGGAGGCGAATTCTACAGCGTTACACGCTGCTGTCAACACCTCTTTTTCAACTTCCTTTTGCGCTTCGATGAACTGAAGCCGCTTACCGCCGAAACCTACTTAACTCGTTGAATATCAAGGAGTTTTCCGTTTCGACTGCGCCGGAAGTGGGGCGAATTATAGACATCTGAAATTCGCCGTCAACCTCTATTTTCATAAATCTGTCATATCAGTCAAAAAAGCCCAAAAACACAGAAGGCCGACCTCAGCGAGGTCGGCCTTCTGTGCTTCCGCCCCGCTACTTACAAGCTAGGGAAAGCGAATTGCGAAGCTTCATGACTGGCACGCTGCGGCCAGCGCTGGGTAATCGCCTTGCGTCGCGTGTAAAAGCGCACGCCATCCGGACCGTAAGCGTGCAGGTCACCAAACAGCGAACGCTTCCAACCGCCGAAGCTGTGATAAGCCACCGGCACCGGCAACGGTACGTTGACGCCAACCATGCCGACTTCGATCTCGTCGCAGAACAGACGCGCCGCTTCGCCATCACGGGTGAAGATACAGGTGCCGTTGCCGTATTCGTGATCGTTGATCAGTTGCATGGCCTCTTCCAGGCTGTTCACCCGAACCACGCAAAGAACCGGCCCGAAGATCTCTTCTTTATAGATGCGCATCTCCGGGGTGACGTTGTCGAACAGGCAGCCACCGAGGAAGAAACCCTCTTCGTGACCGGCCACGCTCAGACCCCGACCATCGACGACCAACGTCGCGCCCGCCGCGACGCCGTCATCGACATAACCGCTGACCTTGTCCCGCGCCTGACCAGTCACCAGAGGCCCCATGTCCAGGCCACAGGAAGTGCCGGCACCGATTTTCAGCGCCTTGATCTGCGGCACCAGTTTGGCTACCAGTGCATCCGCCACTTGATCACCGACACACACGGCAACGGAGATCGCCATGCAGCGTTCGCCGCAAGAACCGTACGCCGCGCCCACCAATGCGCTGACCGCGTTATCCAGATCGGCATCCGGCATCAGCACCGCGTGGTTCTTCGCGCCGCCGAGTGCCTGGACACGTTTGCCGCGCTTGGTGCCCTCGGCGTAGATGTACTCGGCAATCGGCGTCGAGCCGACAAAACTCAGCGCCTTGATTTCCGGCGCTTCGATCAACGCGTCTACCGCGGTCTTGTCACCGTGAACGACGCTCATCACGCCTTTCGGCAAACCGGCCTCCAGCAGCAGTTGAGCGATCAGCAGCGTCGAACTTGGATCGCGCTCGGACGGCTTGAGGATGAAGCAGTTGCCGCAGACGATCGCCAGTGGGTACATCCACAGCGGCACCATGGCCGGGAAGTTGAACGGGGTGATCCCGGCCACGATGCCCAGTGGCTGGAAGTCCGACCAGGCGTCGATGTTCGGGCCGACGTTGCGGCTGTATTCACCCTTGAGGATTTCCGGGGCGGCGCAGGCGAACTCGACGTTCTCGATGCCGCGCTTCAGTTCACCGGCGGCGTCTTCCAGGGTTTTGCCGTGTTCTTCGCTGATCAATTGCGAGATGCGCGCTTCGTTCTGCTCCAGCAGTTGCTTGAAGCGGAACATTACCTGCGCACGTTTGGCCGGTGGCGTGTTGCGCCACGCCGGGAACGCAGCCTTGGCGGCATCGATGGCTTTCTGGATGGTGGCCTGGCTGGCCAGTGGCAGTTTGTGAATGGCTTGACCGGTAGACGGGTTGAACACATCCACTGCACGACCGTTTTCGGTCACCAACTCGCCATTGATCAAATGCGGAATAACGCTCATCGAACACTCCTGAATTCTGGTGCGCAGACGCCCGCATGGAGCGCCTGCCATTGGTGCATCTATATAGAAGGAAAAATCAGTCGAGCTTGTTCAGCACTTCGCCGACCGCGTCGAACAGACGATCGAGGTCCTGCGGCTTGCTGTTGAAGGTTGGGCCGAACTGCAGGGTGTCGCCGCCGAAGCGCACATAGAATCCGGCCTTCCACAGCGCCATGCCCGCTTCGAATGGGCGCACGATGGCGTCGCCGTCGCGACCGGCAATCTGGATCGCGCCGGCGAGACCGTAGTTACGAATGTCGATGACGTTCTTCGCCCCTTTCAAACCGTGCAGCGCATTTTCGAAATGCGGTGCAACTTCCGCGACGCTCTGCACCAGGTTTTCCTTTTGCAGCAGATCGAGTGCGGCCAGGCCAGCGGCGCAGGCAACCGGGTGCGCCGAGTAGGTGTAGCCATGGGGGAATTCCACCGCGTATTCCGGGGTCGGCTGGTTCATGAAGGTCTGGTAGATCTCGGAGCTGGCAATCACCGCGCCCATCGGAATCGCGCCGTTGGTGACTTGCTTGGCGATGCACATCAGGTCCGGGGTCACGCCGAAACTGTCGGCGCCGAACATCGAACCGGTGCGACCGAAGCCGGTGATCACTTCGTCGAACACCAGCAGGATGTTGTGCTGATCGCAGATCTCGCGCAGGCGCTTGAGGTAACCCTGCGGCGGCACCAGTACACCGGCGGAACCGGCCATCGGCTCGACGAAGACTGCAGCGATGTTCGACGCATCGTGCAGTTCGATCAGCTTCAGCAACTCATCCGCCAAAGCGATCCCGCCCTGCTCCGGCATGCCGCGAGAGAAAGCGTTACTCGCCAGCAAAGTGTGCGGCAGGTGATCGACATCCATCATCGGCTGACCGAACAGCTTGCGGTTGCCGTTGACGCCGCCGAGGCTGGTACCGGCGATGTTCACCCCGTGATAGCCACGGGCACGGCCGATCATTTTGGTTTTGGTCGCCTGGCCTTTCAGGCGCCAGTAGGCGCGGACCATTTTCACCGCGGTGTCGGCGCACTCGGAACCGGAGTCGGTGAAGAACACGTGATTGAGATTGCCCGGGGTCAGCTCGGTGATTTTCTCCGCCAGTTGAAACGACAGCGGATGGCCGTACTGGAAGCCGGGCGAGTAATCGAGGGTGCCCAACTGTTTGGCCACCGCTTCCTGGATTTCCTTACGGGTGTGCCCGGCGCCGCAGGTCCACAGACCGGACAGCGAGTCGTAGATCTTGCGGCCCTTGTCATCGAACAGCCAGCTGCCTTCGGCACCAACGATCAGCCGCGGGTCGCGCTGAAAGTTGCGGTTGGCGGTGTACGGCATCCAGTGCGCGTCCAGCTTCAGCTGGCTGGCCAGTGGCGACGGCGCGTTTTCAGGCATGTTCATCGGGCAAAACCTCGCAGGGCATAAGCGGCAGGGAGATAAAAAGCGTTATTGCAGCTAAGTTGCCACGGCGATAAAGTCGGTGAAATCCAACTTTTCTAACCTTCAGTTAGAACACTGCTAAACAAAGAGCCCAATAAATGAGCAGCCGCCGCCCCGATCCGCTGGCCCAGGTCAGTGATTTTGATATTCGCCTGCTGCGGATTTTTCGCAGCGTGGTGGAGTGCGGTGGCTTCTCCGCAGCGGAAACCGTGCTGGGCATCGGTCGCTCGGCGATCAGCCAGCAGATGAGCGATCTGGAGCAACGCCTCGGGTTGCGCCTGTGCCAACGCGGTCGCGCCGGTTTTTCGCTGACCGAAGAAGGCCGCGAGGTCTATCAATCGGCGCTACAACTGCTGAGTGCGCTGGAAAGTTTTCGCACCGAGGTCAACGGCCTGCACCAGCATTTACGCGGCGAGTTGATCATCGGCCTGACCGACAATCTCGTCACCCTGCCCCACATGCGCATCACCCACGCTCTCGCGCAGTTGAAGGAGCGTGGGCCGGATGTGCAGATTCAGATCCGCATGATCGCGCCCAATGAAGTCGAGCAAGGCGTACTCGACGGCCGTCTGCATGTCGGCGTAGTGCCGCAGGCCAGCGCGCTGTCGGGGCTGGAGTATCAGCCGCTATACAGTGAGCGATCGCTGCTTTATTGCGCGGTCGGCCACCCGTTGTTTTATGTCGACGACAAACAACTCGATGACCAGCGCCTTAACAGTCAGGACGCCATCGCGCCGACGTTCCGTTTACCGGCGGACATCCAGGCGCATTATCAAGCACTCAATTGCACCGCCAGCGCTTCCGATCGTGAAGGCATGGCGTTCCTGATCCTGACCGGGCGCTACATCGGTTACCTGCCGGATCACTACGCCAGCCTCTGGGTTCAACAGGGTCGTCTGCGTGCGCTGAAATCAACCACACGTTTCTATGACCTGAGCCTCGCATCGGTCACGCGCAAGGGGCGTCGCCCTCATTTGGTGCTGGAAAGTTTTCTGGAAAGCCTGGCGGCGACGCGCTGAAAATCCCCGCAAGGCCCGGCAGCGCTGGGCCTCACAGACTAGAAAACAGAATAACCTGAGCAAGTGGACAGCTTTTTGCAAAGCAGGATCAACCCGATCCCTGAACAAGAAGCCCAGCGCCATGCAGCCAGATTCCGAATCGTCCAGTGAACTGATCTACGGCCTCGACGACCGTCCAAAACCGCTCGCCGCGATCCTTGCCGCACTGCAACACGTGCTCGCCAGTTTCGTCGGCATCATCACCCCGCCGCTGGTGATCGGCTCGGCGCTCGGCCTGACCGCGCACTTGCCGTATCTGATCAGCATGGCGCTGATGGTCTCCGGCGTCGGCACCTTTATTCAGGCGCGGCGGCCGTTCGGCATTGGTGCCGGGATGATTTGCCTGCAGGGCACCAGTTTCGCCTTTCTTGGCGCGGTGCTGTCAGCCGGATTTCTGGTCAAGCAGCGCGGCGGCAGCCCGGAAGACATTCTGGCGATGATCTTCGGTGTATGTTTTTTCGGTGCGCTGGTGCAGATCGTGCTCAGCCGGTACATCGGCCAGTTGCGCCGGGTCGTCACGCCGCTGGTGACGGGCATTGTCATCACGTTGATCGGTATCAGCCTGATCAAGGTCGGCATTACCGATCTGGGCGGTGGCTTCAATGCGCCGGACTTTGGTGCGCCGGGCAATCTGGCGTTGGGCGTGTTTGTGCTGCTGACGATCATTCTGCTCAACCGCTCGAACACGCCGTGGGTGCGCCTGTCGGCGATCATTATCGGCTTGCTGCTGGGTAGTCTGGCGGCGTGGTTCAGCGGGAAGTTGGTGCCGCAGCCGTTGCCTGAATTGCCGCTGGTGAGTTTTCCCACGCCGTTCAAGTTCGGTTTCAGCTTCGACTGGACAGCTTTCCTGCCGGTCGCGCTGATTTATCTGATCAGCACCATCGAAACCGTCGGCGACCTCACCGCCAATTGCATGCTGGCCCGCCAGCCGATCAGCGGTCCTTCTTATATAAGTCGTCTACGCGGTGGCGTATTGGGCGATGGCGTGAGCTGCATGATCGCCGCGACGTTCAGCGCATTCCCCAACACCACCTTCGCGCAGAACAATGGGGTGATCCAATTGACCGGAGTCGCCAGCCGTTACGTCGGCCTGTACATCGGCGCGATCCTGTTCTGCCTCGGCCTGTTCCCGATGATCGGCGCGGTGCTGCAGCAGATTCCGAAACCGGTGCTGGGTGGCGCAACGCTGGTGATGTTCGGCGCCGTTGCGGCGGCCGGGGTGCGCATTCTTGCCCAGTCGCCGCTGGACCGGCGCAGCATGTTGATCATTGCCACTTCGTTCGGTGTCGGCCTGGGCATCGCTGCGCAACCGAACCTGCTGCACCTGATGCCGAAGCTGGTGCAGAACCTGTTCGACTCGGCGATTACCAGCGGCGGCTTGACCGCCATCGTCCTGTGCCTGCTGCTGCCGGAAAGCCAAACCACGGCGACTAAAGTGCCGGCCACGCTGAACAAGATCGAACAGGCGTAACGGTTTTATCGCGCAAGGACTTGTCGGATGCCTGTGGGTGCGCTATCAACGCAACTGGTTGCACCCACAGACAAACCCGGAAGTGCCTATGACCTTTGAAGTCCCCGCTCACGGCGGCAAGCCCGCCAGCCGCATTCGTCAGAAGAACGAAGAGACCATTCTCAAAGCCGCCGAAGACGAGTTCGCCCGTCACGGGTTCAAAGGCACCAGCATGAACACCATCGCGCAGAATGCCGGGTTGCCGAAAGCCAATCTGCATTACTACTTCACCAACAAACTCGGTTTGTACGTGGCGGTGCTGAGCAACATCATCGAATTGTGGGACAGCACTTTTAACACCCTGACCGCCGAGGATGATCCGGCTGAAGCGCTTACCCGCTACATCCGCGCCAAAATGGAGTTCTCCCGCCGCCAGCCACAGGCTTCGCGGATTTTCGCGATGGAAGTGATCAGCGGCGGCGAATGCCTGAGCGAGTATTTCAATCAGGACTATCGCGCCTGGTTCCAGGGCCGCGCCGCCGTATTCCAGGCCTGGATCGACGCGGGCAAAATGGACCCGGTCGATCCGGTGCACCTGATCTTCCTGCTGTGGGGCAGCACCCAGCATTACGCCGACTTCGCCACGCAGATCTGCCGGGTCAGCGGGCGCAGCAAGTTGACCAAACAGGACATGGAAGACGCCGGCAACAACCTGATCCGCATCATTCTCAAGGGCTGCGGCCTCACTCCTTCTGTATAAGACGTTTTATGCCTTTTACCCTCAGCGGTTTTTGCGAGTACCGCGAAGAGATTCGCAAAAGCCGCTTCATTACCCTCGCCGTGCCGATCGACAGCCCAAGCGATGCGCAGGCGTTCTTCGAGCAGCACAGCGATCTGAATGCCACGCACAATTGCTGGGCATGGAAACTCGGTGCGCAATACCGCAGCAGCGATGACGGCGAGCCCGGCGGCACCGCCGGGCGACCGATTCTGGCGGCAATCGAGGCGCAGGATTGCGATCAGGTCGCAGTGCTGGTGATCCGTTGGTACGGTGGCATTCAACTGGGCACCGGTGGCTTGGCCCGGGCGTACGGCGGGGGCGCGAACAAATGCCTGCAAGCGGCGGACAAGATCGAACTGATCAGTCGCGTGCCGCTGAGTTGCGCCTGTGGATTTTCCGAACTGGCGCTGGTCAAGCTGCGCGTCGCCGATCTCGGTGGCCTGGTGCTGGAAGAACATTTCACCGCCAACGGCGTCGAATTGCGTCTGGCACTGGGGGCGGCACACATCGAATTGCTGCAAAGCCAATTGGCCGATCTGAGCCGCGGACGGATTTTGCTGCAGCGCTAGAAAGCTGCGAGTTTTTAGGGCGCAGCCGTTTGCTCTTATTCCGCCAAGTTGCCCACATGCGCTGTGTACCCGACTGTGGATAACCTGAGTACATTCGCCTGTAACCCTTCTGTCACGCGGCTTTGCGCGGTTTGTTCACTTTTCGTTCAATTTCTCCGACGAAACGGAAATTCCAAGCCTAAACAATCAGTTAGCGATGTTTAGCACCATTAGAACAAAGCATCGCAGTGCTTATGCCGAGCTTTCTGGCTTGCGCACAATAACTGTGGAACAACCTGTGGATAACCCGTTCATGACCTGCGCTGTCGCAGGTTCTGCCTGCTTCGCAACGGTTTGCTCGTTTTTTGATCAGTCAGCGATGGGCAAAACTGGAGCCCGATCAAGACCTTTGCGCTGAATTGGTGCTGCGTTTCCATCCCTTTACTAATCCGAAGCTCTACATCCAGCGCCGCCAAACGCGGCCCGCGCGCGTTCCTGACTCAATGGCCAGGAAATTGCTTTATCCACAGGCACAACTTCAAGCAGTCGAGCCTGTCATGCCAATCGCTCCGCCCGTTCCGCGCCTGCAACTGCGCCATATCAGCAAACGCTACCCCGGCTGCCTGGCCAACGATGCCATCGACCTGAACATCGTGCCCGGTGAAATCCATGCCCTGCTCGGCGAAAACGGCGCCGGCAAAAGCACATTGATGAAGATCATCTACGGTGTCACCCAGGCCGATGCAGGCGAAGTGCTTTGGCAAGGTCAGCCGGTAAAAATCCGCAACCCGGCACAGGCGCGGCAGCTGGGCATCGGCATGGTGTTCCAGCATTTCTCGCTGTTCGAAACCCTCAGCGTGGCGCAGAACATTGCCTTGGCGATGGGCGCGGCGGCCGGCACGCCGCAACAGCTGGCACCGCAGATTGCCGAAGTGTCGCGGCGTTATGGCATGGCGCTGGAGCCGGAACGACTTGTCCACAGTCTGTCGATCGGCGAGCGCCAGCGCGTCGAGATTGTGCGCTGCCTGATGCAGGACATTCGTCTGCTGATCCTCGATGAACCCACGTCGGTGCTGACGCCGCAGGAGGCCGACGAGCTGTTCGTCACCCTGCGCCGGCTCGCCGCCGAGGGCTGCAGCATTTTGTTCATCAGCCACAAGCTCGGTGAGGTTCGCGCCCTGTGCCACAGCGCTACGGTTTTGCGCGGCGGGCGTGTGGCCGGGCATTGCCGACCGGCCGAATGCTCGGATCAGCAACTGGCGCAATTGATGGTTGGCGAAGCAGCGGCGTTGATCGGTGAATACCCCAAGGTCAGCGGCGGCGCGGCGTTCTTGCAGGTGAACGGCTTGAGCTGGCACAACCCGGACCCATTCGGCTGCTCGTTGCGCGATATCGACTTGCAGGTACGCAGCGGAGAAATCGTCGGCATCGCCGGGGTGGCCGGCAATGGTCAGGATGAATTGCTGGCGCTGCTCAGCGGCGAACAGCGCTTGCCTCGAACAGACGCTGCCACCATTCGATTCGGCGCGCAAAACGTTGCCGATCTGCGCCCGGATGCGCGGCGCAAACTCGGTCTGGCGTTTGTCCCGGCCGAACGTCTGGGCCACGGCGCAGTGCCGGAGCTGAGCCTGGCCGATAACGCCCTGCTCAGCGCTTTTCAGCAGGGACTGGTCAGCCGCGGCATGATCCAGCGCAGCAAACTCGAAACCTTCGCTGAACAAATCATCCAGCGCTTCGGCGTAAAAACCCCGGACACGCAGGCCGCCGCGCGCAGCCTTTCCGGGGGCAATCTGCAGAAATTCATTCTCGGCCGGGAAATTCTTCAGCAACCGAAACTGTTGATCGCCGCGCATCCAACCTGGGGCGTCGACGTTGGCGCTGCCGCGACCATCCACCGCGCATTGGTTGCGCTGCGCGATGCCGGCGCGGCGATTCTGGTGATCTCCGAAGATCTCGACGAGCTGTTCCAGATCAGCGACCGCCTCGGCGCGTTGTGCGGAGGGCGTCTGTCGCCGCTCCGTGACACCGGCGAAACGCAGCTCAGCGACGTCGGCGGCTGGATGGCCGGGCAGTTCGCGCACTCACCTTCATCGGCCACGGTTTAACGGAGTTTTCCTGACATGCTGCTTTCCCTCGAACCGCGCGGCCAGCAATCGCGCCTGATGCTCTGGTGTTCGCCGTTACTGGCCGCTGTGCTGACCCTGGCATGCGGCTCGCTGCTGTTCATCGCCCTTGGCCACGACCCGCTGCAAACCTTGCACACGCTGCTGATCGCGCCGGTCAGCGATCTCTATGGCATCTCCGAATTGCTGGTCAAGGCCTTGCCAATTCTGCTCTGCGCACTCGGCCTGGCGGTGGCCTATCAGGCACGGATCTGGAACATCGGCGCCGAAGGTCAATTGCTCCTCGGCGCACTCGCTGGCAGCGCCGTGGCGGTGCACATCATCGACTGGCAAAGCCGTTGGGCACTGGTGCTGATTCTGCTCGTTGGCATGCTCGCCGGCGCCGCCTGGGCCGGGCTGACGGCGTGGTTGCGCACGCGCTTCAACGCCAATGAGATTCTCACCAGCATCATGCTCAACTACATCGCGCTGAACCTGCTGCTGTTTTGCGTGCACGGGCCGCTGAAGGACCCGGCCGGGTTCAACTTCCCTGAATCGGCGATGTTCGGCGACGCCAGCCGCTTGCCGCTGTTGCTCGAAGATGGCCGCGTGCATGCCGGGGTGTATTTCGCCCTGCTCGCGTTGGTGGCGGTGTGGGTGCTGCTGCAGAAAAGCTTTGTCGGTTTCCAGATCAAAGTGCTCGGTCTGGACAAGCGTGCGGCGGGCTTCGTCGGTTTTCGCGAGAAGCGTTTGATCTGGCTGGCGCTGCTGATCAGCGGAGGACTGGCTGGGCTTGCCGGGGTCAGCGAGGTTACCGGGCCGATTGGCCAATTGGTCCCGCAGGTTTCGCCGGGATATGGCTACGCAGCAATTACCGTGGCGTTTCTCGGCCGGCTGAATCCGCTCGGCATCGTGTTTTCCAGTCTGTTGATGGCGCTGCTGTACCTCGGCGGCGAGAGCGCGCAGATGACGTTGAATCTACCGCAGGCGATCACCCAGTTGTTTCAGGGAATGATGCTGTTTTTCCTGCTCGCCTGTGACGTGCTGATCCTCTATCGGCCGCGCCTGAATCGGCGCTGGGCCCGACGCACGTCGACCGCCACCGTAACTGCCGGAGCGCTGTGATGGATATCGATCTGTTGAGCAATATTTTCTACGCCATGGTGCGCTGCGGCACGCCGCTGTTGCTGGTGGCCTTGGGTGAACTGATCTGTGAGAAGAGCGGCGTGCTCAACCTCGGTCAGGAAGGGATGATGCTGTTTGGCGCGGTGATCGGTTTTATCGTCGCGCTCAGCAGCGGCAACCTGTGGCTGGGCGTGCTGCTGGCGATGCTCGCGGGAATGCTGCTGTCGTCGCTGTTTGCCGTGGTCGCCTTGGTGTTCAACGCCAATCAGGTGGCGACCGGGCTGGCGCTGACGATTTTTGGCGTGGGACTGTCGACCTTTGTCGGCGCGGCCTGGGTGGGGAAACCGCTGGCCGGGTTTGAGCCGTTGGCGATTCCGTACCTGAGTGACATTCCGCTGCTCGGGCGCATGCTGTTTGCCCAGGACCTGCTGGTGTACCTGTCGTTCGCGCTGTTTGCGCTGGTGGCGTGGGTGATCATCAAGAGTCGTGTCGGGCTGATCATCCAAGCGGTCGGCGAAAACCCCGATGCGGCCAGCGCGATGGGTTTGCCGGTGCTGACCGTGCGCACCCTGGCGGTGCTGTTTGGCGGGGCGATGGCCGGGCTGGCCGGGGCCTATCTGTCGCTGGCGTACACGCCGATGTGGGCGGAAAACATGACCGCCGGGCGCGGCTGGATCGCTCTGGCGCTGGTGGTGTTTGCCAGTTGGCGGGTGTGGCGGTTGTTGCTCGGCGCGTACCTGTTCGGCCTCGCCAGCATCCTGCATCTGGTGGCGCAGGGCTTGGGGCTGGCGATTCCGTCGAGTCTGTTGGCGATGCTGCCGTATGTGGCGACGATTGTGGTGTTGGTGCTGTTGTCGCGGGATGCGCTGCGTACACGGTTGTATGCGCCGGTGTCGTTGGGGCAGCCGTGGCAATCAGGGCATTGATGTTGTCAGAGCGGGCCTCTTCGCGAGCAGGCTCGCTCCCACCGGGTATTGAGTGAACCCGGTCAAATGTGGGAGCGAGCCTGCTCGCGAAAGCGTCCGCATAGGGGAAGCCAGCACGACGAGGGCTGGGGTATGCTCCGGGGCGCTGCCGCTTTTGCGCCGGACACTGCAACTTCGGCACGGGCAGGCCTGTCCATTGAATCCTGAACGTTGACTCTCAAGGAACCTATCATGTCTCAGGCAAAAAACGCACTGATCATCGGTGCCTCTCGGGGCTTGGGCCTCGGGCTGGTGAAAACCCTGCTGGCCGACGCCTGGCAAGTCACCGCCACCGTGCGCAATCCGCAAAACGCCGAGGCGCTGCAAGCGCTGGGCAGCGTGCGGATCGAGAAGCTCGACATGGATGATCAGCAGGCGGTGATCGCCCTCAGTCAGCAATTGAAGGGCGAAACGTTCGATCTGCTATTCGTCAATGCCGGCGTCAAGGGCCCGGAGGTACAGACCCCGGGCGGCGCGACGCTGGCCGAAGTCGGCAAGCTGTTTTTCACCAACGCAGTGGCGCCGATCAATCTGGCCCAGCGCTTTGTCGGGCAGATCCGCGACGGCAGCGGCGTGCTGGCGTTCATGAGCTCGGGGCTGGGCAGCGTGACGGTGCCGGATGCGCCGGAGCTGGCGTTGTACAAGGCGAGCAAGGCGGCGTTGAACTCGATGACCAACACCTTCGTCACGCAGCTGGGCGAGCAGAAACTGACCGTGCTGTCGCTGCATCCGGGCTGGGTGAAAACCGACATGGGCGGTGATGGCGCTGACCTCGACGTGGAAACCAGTACCCGTGGGCTGATTGATCAGGTCAACGCGTACAGCGGCAAGGGCGGGCACCATTTTGTCAATTACAAGGGTGAAACGATTCCCTGGTAAGCGCTGAAAATCCCTTGTAGGAGCGAGCCTGCTCGCGAATGCGGTGTGTCAGATAATGGATGTTTCGACTGATACGGCACCTTCGCGAGCAGGCTCGCTCCTACAGGGGTAGTGCGGTGAATGGTCGGGTCGGGCTTGCCCGGCGCGGCAATTTGTTTGAAACTGCGCGCCTCGTCCGTCGCGGCGAACCTGGATCAGCAGACAGGACAACACTGAGCTGGCAACCCTGAACCCAACTTTCAGAGGAGCCGGCGACCATGCCTGCGACCCGTATCTGGTTAAAAAACTCCCTCGCCATTTTCACGGCCAACGCGCTCGACGCCCGTGGCGGTCTGGTCCTGCAAGACGGTGTCATCGTCGAAGTGCTTGCCGCCGGGCAGCAACCCTCGGCGCCGTGCAACGAAGTGTTCGATGCCCGCGAGCATGTGATCCTGCCGGGACTGATCAACACCCACCACCACTTCTATCAAACCCTGACCCGCGCCTGGGCACCGGTGGTCAATCAGCCGTTGTTCCCGTGGCTGAAAACCCTGTACCCGGTATGGGCACGCCTGACTCCGGAAAAACTCGCCCTCGCCACTAAAGTGGCGCTGGCCGAGCTGCTGCTGTCGGGCTGCACCACCGCCGCTGACCATCACTACCTGTTCCCGGACGGTCTGGAAAACGCCATCGACGTGCAAGTCGAAACCGTGCGCGAACTGGGCATGCGCGCCATGCTGACTCGCGGTTCGATGAGCCTCGGCGAAAAGGACGGCGGCCTGCCACCGCAGCAGACCGTCCAGGAAGGCCAAGTGATTCTCGACGACAGTCAGCGCCTGATTCACGAGTACCACGAACGCGGCGACGGCGCGCAGATCCAGATCGCCCTCGCACCGTGCTCACCGTTCTCGGTAACACCCGAAATCATGTCGGCCAGCGCCGAACTGGCGAACACCCTCGACGTGCGCCTGCACACGCACCTGGCTGAAACGCTCGACGAAGAAGATTTCTGCCTGCAGCGTTTCGGCCTGCGCACCGTCGATTATCTGGACAGCGTCGGCTGGCTCGGCCCGCGCACCTGGCTGGCCCACGGCATCCACTTCAACCCGGACGAAATCGCTCGCCTTGGTCAGGCCGGCACCGGTATCTGCCATTGCCCGAGTTCGAACATGCGTCTGGCGTCGGGCATTTGCCCGAGTATCGACCTGACCGACGCCGGCGCGCTGTTTGGGCTGGGCGTTGACGGTTCGGCGTCCAACGACGCCTCGAACATGATCCTTGAAGCGCGTCAGGCGCTGTACATCCAGCGCCTGCGTTATGGCGCCGAAAAGATCACCCCGGAACGCGTGCTCGGTTGGGCGACCAAGGGCTCGGCGAGTTTGCTGGGCCGCAGCGATATCGGTGAGCTGGCGGTCGGCAAGCAGGCGGATCTGGCATTGTTCAAGCTCGACGAACTGCGCTTCTCCGGCAGCCACGACCCGATTTCGGCGCTGCTGCTGTGCGGCGCGGACCGTGCGGATCGGGTGATGATTGGTGGCAAGTGGCGCGTGGTGGATGGCCAGGTTGAAGGCCTGGATCTCAAAGGCCTGATTGCCGATCACAGCCAGGCGGCGCGCCAGTTGATCGCCGGGACCTGATTTCCCCCGCATGATCGTTCCCACGCTCTGCGTGGGAATGCCGCCACGGACGCTCTGCGTCCACCGCTGGGACGCGGAGCGTCCCGAGATGCATTCCCACGCGGAGCGTGGGAACGATCATCAAGGGAAGATCGGTGCTTAGAGACCGAGCAGGGACAGCATGATGAACGTCGCAAACAGCACAAAGTGGGTCATGCCTTCGATGGCATTGGTCTCACCGTCGTTGAGGTTGATCGCGCTGACGATCAGGGTGATGAAGATCATCACTGTCTGCACCGGAGTCATCGCCATCTGGAACGGCTGACCGGTGTACAGCGCCATGGCCTCCATCACCGGCACGGTCAGGATCACCGTCGACAATGACGCGCCCATCGCAATGTTCACTACCGACTGCATGCGGTTGGCCAGTGCCGCGCGCAATGCCGTGAGAATTTCCGGCGCCGCCGAAATGGCCGCCACCAGAATCGCCGTGATCACCGGCGGCGCCCCGGTGCCTTCCAGGCCGAGATCAAGGGTCTTGGACATGATCTCGGCGAGCGCGCCGATCACCACCACACCGCCGACCAGAATGCCGATCGACAGGCCCAGGCTGAGCGGTTTCGGCTCTTGCTCGATGGGTTCTTTCTTGCGCCGCTTGTCCGGGTAGCTGTAGCTGAAAAAGTAGCTGTGTGGCCCGACTTGCATGCGCAGGAACAAGGTGTAAAGCACCACCATCGCGCCAATAGTGAACGCCGAATAGAGCTTCCAGTTCGCTTCGGGAATGAACTCCGGCACCACCATCGACACACCCATGGCGGTGAGGATCATCACGCTGTAACTGCGCGCCGAATCGTCGTTGTAGGACTGCTCGCCATGCTTGATCCCGCCCATCAGCGCGGCGAGGCCGAGGATGCCGTTGATGTCGAGCATTACCGCCGAATAGATCGTGTCGCGCACCAGCGTCGGCGAGGCTTCGTTGCTCATCATGATTGCCAGAATCACCACCTCGACCAGCACAGCGGCGAGGGTCAGGATCATCGTGCCGTAAGGGTCGCCGACCTTTTCCGCGAGCAGTTCGGCGTGGTGGGCGACGCGCATCGACGCGGCGACGATGAAGCCGATCAGCACCAGCCCGCCGACCAGCGCGATGATCTGGCCGCTGTGCAGCAACCAGTGTTCCAGCGGGTAAGCGATGCACGCGGCAATGATTGCCAGCAGCAGAAAGCTTTCCTGTTTGAGGATCGAGAGCATGGCGGACCTTTTGCCGAAAGAAGCTGATGAAGCTACTGACTGCCGCGCGGCGCTAACGTTTCGTTACATCTTCGCGCACCAAGCCATGGCAGCCGTTTTGGCAGTTGCCCTTTTATTGGCCTTGCCGGCCTCTTCGCGAGCAGGCTCGCTCCCACCCTGAAATGCGATCCCCTGTGGGAGCGAGCCTGCTCGCGAAGGCCGCAATGCGGTTTCGAAACGTTTGTTGTCCTGTTGGTCAGCAATTTGCATTGGCTCTGGGCACACACAACAAAACGGAGCTCCACTTCATGCAAATACGTCCGCTGCACAAACTGCTGTGCGCCGCCATCGGCCTGGGCATCAGCCTGAGCGCCAGCGCTGCCGATCCGCTAAAGGTCGGTTTCGTCTACATCGGCCCGATCGGTGACCACGGCTGGACGTATCAGCATGAACAGGGGCGCAAGGCGCTGGCGGAAAAGTTCGGCAGCCAGATCACCACCAACTATGTGGAAAACGTCGCCGAAGGCGCCGACGCCGAGCGGGTGATCCGCAACATGGCCAAGGACAAGTACGACCTGATCTTCACCACTTCCTTCGGCTACATGAACCCCACCGTGAAAGTCGCCAAACAGTTTCCCAAGGTGACCTTCGAACACGCCACCGGCTACAAGCAGGACAAGAACCTCGGCACCTATCTGGCGCGCACTTACGAGGGGCGTTACGTCGGCGGCTTCCTCGCGGCAAAGATGACCAAAAGCAAAAAGATCGGCTACGTCGCCTCGTTTCCGATTCCGGAAGTGATCCGCGACATCAATGCCATTCAACTGGCCCTGAACAAATACAACCCCGGCACCGAGATCAAAGTGGTCTGGGTCAACTCGTGGTTCGATCCGGGCAAGGAAGCCGATGCAGCCAACGCGCTGATCGATCAGGGCGTCGACGTGGTGTTCCAGCACACTGACAGCCCGGCACCGATTCAGGCTGCAGAACGCCGTGGCGTGTACGCGGTGGGTTACGCCTCGGACATGGCGCACTTCGGGCCGAAAGCGGTACTGACATCGATCGTCAACGACTGGGCACCGCATTACATCCAGGCGACGCAAAGCGTGATCGATCACACCTGGAAACCGCAGGATTACTGGGGCGGACTGAAGGAAGGCACGGTTGAGCTGCCAATCAGCGATCTGGTGCCGGCGCCGGTGAAGGCCGAAGCCGAGCAGATCATTGCCGACATCAAGAGCGGTGCGCTGCAGCCGTTCACCGGGCCGATCAAAGATCAGGCCGGGGTGGAGAAAATCCCGGCGGGCGTGAGTGCGACGAATGCCGAACTGGCGTCGATGAATTACTACGTGGAAGGCATGAAGGCCGAGATGCCGAAGTAATCCACTTACCTCGATCGTTCCCACGCTCTGCGTGGGAATGCCGCCAGGACGCTCCGCGTCCCTGCCGAAAGCGGACGCGGAGCGTCCATTGAGGCGTTCCCACGCAGAGCGTGGGAACGATCACCAACTGTGAGAACGCAACATGGATCAGCTTCCGATCATTGATATCAGCCCGCTCTATAGCGACGACGAATCCGCCTGGCCTGCGGTGGCCGAACAAATCGACCAGGCCTGCCGCGAATGGGGCTTTTTCTACATCAAGGGCCATCCGATTTCCGCGCAACGCATCGACGCGGTGCTCGATCAGACTCACCGTTTTTTCGCCCTGCCCGCAGCGGAAAAACTGCAGATCGACATCACCCAGACTCGCCATCATCGCGGCTACGGTGCCATCGCCACCGAACAGCTCGATCCGGACAAACCCAGCGATCTGAAAGAAACCTTCGACATGGGCCTGCACCTGCCCGCTGAACATCCCGAGGTACTCGCCGGAAAACCGTTGCGCGGGCCCAACCGGCATCCGGCGCAGGCAGGCTGGGTTGAATTGATGGAGCAGCATTACCTCGACATGCAGGCGCTGGCGCAGACGCTGTTGCGGGCGATGACCGTGGCGCTGGGGATCGAGCGCGATTTCTTCGACAGCCGTTTCGTCGACCCGGTCAGCGTGCTGCGCATGATCCACTATCCGCCGCGCCACACCGCCAGTTCTGCCGAGCAGCAAGGTGCCGGCGCGCACACCGATTACGGCTGCATCACCCTGCTCTATCAGGACAGCGCCGGCGGCTTGCAGGTCAAGAATGTTCAGGGCCGATGGATCGACGCGCCGCCGATTGACGGCACCTTCGTGGTCAACCTCGGCGACATGATGGCGCGCTGGAGCAACGACCGCTATCGCTCGACCCCGCACCGGGTGATCAGCCCGCTCGGCGTCGACCGCTATTCGATGCCGTTCTTCGCCGAGCCACATCCGGACACCCGCATCGAATGCCTGCCCGGTTGCCAGGACGCACAGCACCCGGCGAAATATCCGACTACCACCTGCGCCGAATTCCTGTTGTCGCGCTTCGCCGATACCTACGCTTATCGGCGCGAGCAAGCGGCGGTGTGATGGATCGCTTGGTCAGGTTTTGCCAATTGTTTCGGCGAGCATCTGTAGAATGCCGTCATTGCACCTGATGAGAAAAGACTATGTACGACTGGCTCAACGCCTTGCCGAAGGCTGAACTGCACCTGCATCTGGAAGGCTCGCTGGAGCCCGAGCTGCTGTTCGCCCTGGCCGAGCGCAACAAGATCGCCCTGCCGTGGAACGACGTGGAAACCCTGCGCAAGGCCTACGCCTTCAACAACCTGCAGGAATTTCTCGACCTGTATTACCAGGGCGCTGACGTGCTGCGCACCTCGCAGGATTTCTACGACCTGACCTGGGCCTACCTGCTGCGCTGCAAAGAACAGAACGTGATTCACACCGAACCGTTCTTCGATCCGCAGACCCACACCGACCGCGGCATTCCCTTCGAAGTGGTGCTCAATGGCATCGCGGCAGCGCTGAAAGATGGCGAGACGCAACTGGGCATCACCAGCGGTTTGATCCTGAGTTTCCTGCGTCATCTGAGCGAAGCAGAAGCGGAGAAAACCCTTGATCAGGCGCTGCCGTTCCGCGATGCGTTCGTTGCCGTCGGTCTGGACAGCTCCGAGATGGGCCACCCGCCGAGCAAGTTCAAGCGCGTGTTCGATCGCGCCCGTCACGAAGGTTTTCTGACCGTTGCCCATGCGGGTGAGGAAGGCCCGCCGGAGTACATCTGGGAAGCCATCGACCTGCTGAAAATCCAGCGCATCGACCACGGCGTGCGCGCCATCGAAGACGAGCGTCTGATGCAGCGGATCATCGACGAGCAGATCCCGCTGACCGTGTGCCCGCTGTCGAACACCAAGCTTTGCGTGTTCGATCACATGTCGCAGCACAACATCCTCGACATGCTCGAGCGCGGTGTGAAGGTCACGGTGAATTCCGATGACCCGGCGTACTTTGGTGGTTATGTGACCGAGAACTTCTACGCGCTGCATGAACATTTGGGCATGACCCAGGATCAGGCCAAGCGTTTGGCGCAAAACAGCCTGGATGCACGTCTGGTAAAACCCTGAACCACAACGAAGTACCCATGTGGGAGCGAGCCTGCTCGCGAAGAGGGAGTGTCAGTTAACATTTTCGTTTAATGACCCTCCGCTTTCGCGAGCAGGCTCGCTCCCACAGTGGGTTCTTTGGTTAGTCTGGGATTTGGGCTTCAGTCAGCTCCTCAAGGGTTTTCCCTCGCGTCTCCATCCCGAACAGCCACACCACCCCCGCCGCGATCGCAAAGCACGCCGCGCCCAGCGCAAACACCCCGCCCTGCCCGGTAATCGGGAACACCAGCCCGGTAACCAAAGGCCCGAGCAGCGAGCCGACCCGGCCAATCGCCGAAGCAAAGCCCGAACCGGTTGCTCGCGCCGACGTCGGATATAGCTCCGGCGTATAGGTGTAGAGCACCGCCCACATGCCGAACAGGAAAAACTGCATCAACAGTCCGGTGCCGATCAGCAGCGCCACGTTGCCGCCGAACACCGCGCTCTGCCCATAGAGAAATGCCATCACCCCACCGCCGAGCAAGGTCACGATGCACACCGGTTTGCGTCCCCAGCGCTCGACCAGCCAGGCAGCCATGAGAAAACCGGGAATCCCGCCCAGGGAAATCAGCACCGTGTAATACACCGACTGCGTCACGGCAAACCCCGACTGCTGCAGCAACGCACTGAGCCACGAAGTCAGCCCGTAAAAGCCGAGCAAGGCAAAAAACCACAGGCTCCAGATCATCGTCGTGCGCTGGCGATACTGCGGTGACCAGATCTGTTTCAGCGCAGCGAAGAAATTGCCCGGTGGCGTCACGGTGCGCGGCAAGCTCAGCGGTTCGGGCAGCGCCGCACCGCCAAGCGAAGCGCGCACCCGCGCTTCAATACCGTTCAACACCTTGTCCGCATCGGCATCGCGCCCGGCCTGCTCGAGCCAACGCGGTGACTCCGGAATGAAAAAGCGGATCGCCAGCACGAACACCGCCGGTACCGCCAGCACCAGAAAGATGTCGCGCCAGCCAATCACCGGCAACAGAAAGTACGAGAGCACGCCCGCCGCGACGAAGCCGAGCGGCCAGAACCCATCCATCAAGGCGATGTAACGCCCGCGTCGTTGCGCCGGAATCAGCTCCGACAGCATCGACTGGGCAATCGGAAACTCCATGCCCATGCCGATCCCCAACAGGATGCGGAACAGGGTCAGGGTCTCGACCGTTTGCGCCGTCGAACACAGATAACTGGCCACGCCCCAAAGCACGATGCTCCACTGAAACACCGGCTTGCGTCCGAAGCGATCGGCGAGCATCCCCGACAGCGAGGCGCCGAGCACCATGCCGAAGAAGCTCGAACTGGCGAGCAGTCCGGCTTGTGCGCTGCTCAGGCCGAACTCGGCTTTGATCGAGCCGAGCAAAAACGTCATCATCGCCAGGTCCATGGAGTCGAAGAAAAACGCCAGGGCGATGATGATGAAGATGATCCGGTGATAGCCGCTGATCGGCAGTCGTTCCAGACGTTCCGCCGCGCTGTAGCGCTGTGTTTGCATGCTGCGTCCCCCATCCGAAATGATCCCCGGATCGAGTGTGCGCGATAGCGATCTGGCGTTGCTGCTGGATGCGACCTGTTCGCAACCGTCAACGACGCCAAAAGCATTGGCGCAGCTCGGGTAGCGCTCATGCAAGGCTCTGCTACGCCATTTCCAGCTCGGTGTCTTTGGCGAAACGATGCAACTCGCGTTGCCCGGTGGCCGTCAGTTGCAACGCTCGGGAATCGTTGGGCAGCGTCAGCCAGCCGGATTGCATGAACAACTGCAGCAACGCCGCCCCCAGTGAGCCGCCCATGTGCGGACGGCGTTCGCTCCAGTCCGGGCAGGCACACGCCACTTGCACGTTGCGATGGGCCAGCGCCTGAATGAACACGCCACGCTCGGCCAGCAACTTCGCGCCTTTCTGGGTGACCGCCACACGGTGCTCCAGCTGTTCAATCCAGCCAGAGTCGAGCAACCGCTGGTACAGATCGGCGGCCAGCGTACCGCCCAGGTGATCGTCGCAAAAACGTGCACGCAACAGCGACGACGGTGCGGTCTGCGGCTTGGCCAGCGGCGTGCTGCGCTTGAACACTTCAGGAACGTCGCGCGGCGCACTGGCGATGGTGGCGCTGGCGAGAGCTTCTATCGCCGCACCGACCTCCGGCGCTGCGAGGCGGAAAAAACGCTTGCGACCACGGACTTCGACCTTCAACAGACCACCCGTGGCCAGCCGCGTCAGGTGCGCGCTGGCCGAGGACGGCGACAGCCCTGCCAATAGCGCAAGCTCCTCGGTCTGCCGCGCCGCGCCATCCATCAACGCCCACATCATCGCGCTGCGCTTGGGGTCGGCCAGCAACGTGGCGATCTGGCTGATGCAAGGTGCATGTTCCATGTGTTCACTCCCTGTTGAATCGTATCGTCTACTGCTCGGAGACATCTTGGCCGGTAATCAGTCGTCGGCCAAGACGCGAAAATCGCCATGAACCGGGGCGAGGCAAGCCACTGACGCAGCCTGCCCCGGCACAGCACCCGCAGCAGATGCGCGACCGTCACGCCAATTCGGGCGACGGGGTGCGAAAGTCTCCGGGCCGGGGTGTCGGTGCTGGCATGAGGCGGGCGCTAGTATAAGCCGGTTAGGCGCCGCGTCCTGCGCCGGGTCCTGCGCAGGTGGTGATTGTTCCTGAGAGAAATTTCTCTATTTACCTGCGACTAATGATCAAGTTTGGAAAAAGCGGGAAATTGACTACTCAATTCAGCGCATCGGCTGGCGAGCATCTCGCGCAGAAGGTTCACCGGCTTACTCAATTGGGCGCGATGAGCGCACAACAGATTCAGCGGTGCGCGCTCACACAGCAGTTCCGGCAGCAGTACCTTGAGGCGTCCGGCCAGGACATCAGTGCCGACGTCGAGCCAGGATTTATAGGCGATCCCGGCACCGGCCAGCGCCCACAAACGCACGACGTCGGCATCGTCGCTGAAACGATCACCACTGACCGTCAGGCCCACTTCGCGCTTGCCGTCATGGAAACTCCAATGGTCGTGAACGCGGCTGCCGAGCATGTACAGCAGGCAATTGTGCTGGGCCAGTTGCTCGAGCTGGCGCGGCTCGCCATGCCGGGCCAGGTACGCCGGGGACGCACAAAGCACGCGACGGTTGTGCGCGGCGATGGGCAACGCGACCAGGCTGGAGTCCTCCGGCTCGCCGTACCGCAAGGCGATGTCCACCGGCTGGCGGAACAGATCGGCGATACGGTCGCCGAGCAGCAAACGCACGGTCAGCCGTGGGTGCTCGCGCTGGAATTCATCGAGCCACGGCAGCAGCAGATTGCGGCCGAAATCCGACGGCGCGGACAATTGCAAAATGCCGCTGACCTGATCCTGGCCGCTGGCGAGCAGGCGTCGGCCTTCATCGAGGTTGCTCAGCGCCGCGCGAGCGTACTCAAGAAACCCCTCGCCTTCGGCGGTCAGACGCAGACTGCGCGTCGAGCGCGCGAGCAAGCGCGCGCCCAACTGCTGCTCGATGCGCTTCAACGCCGCACTCGCCACCGCGGCAGACATGTCCATCACCCGCGCCGCTGCCGACAGGCTGCCCAGATCCGCCGCGCGGACAAACAGTTGCAAGTCATCGAAACGCAGCATCCTCAGCCCCGATTATCAAAATAATATTGAAAGAGACTGCTGTTTTAGCCGGTTTTATCGCCAACAGAAATAGCGAATCATCTGTCCATCGATTTTCTCGCTGCACTATTGGAGCCCGACATGTCCCAGCCCTTCACTGCCATCGCCACCCTGACCGCCAAACCCGGCCAGCAGGATGCCCTCGAACAGGCCCTGCGCGCGCTGGTTGCACCGAGCCGCGCCGAGGCCGGTTGCGGCCAGTACGACCTGCACCGCGACCTCGCCGACCCTCAGGTTTTCTACGTGATCGAGCAGTGGGCCAGTGACGAGGTGCTGCAGGCACACAACGCCAGCGCGCATTTTCAGCAGTTTCAGAGCAGTGCCGGCGACACCATCGAACACTTCCAGCTCAAGCGCCTCGGTGCGATTGCCTGATTTCTTCTTCTATTAACGTACGGAGCCTTTCATGAAAGCCATCGCCTATTACGCATCCCTGCCGATCAACGACACCAACGCCTTGCAGGACATCGAACTGCCGGAACCGGTCGCCGGCCCGCGCGACCTGCTGGTAGAAGTCAAAGCCATTTCGGTCAACCCGGTCGACACCAAAGTGCGGCAGAACGTAGCGCCGGAAAACGGCGCCGCGAAAGTACTGGGCTGGGACGTTGCCGGTGTAGTCAAAGCGGTCGGCAGTGACGTGACGCTGTTCAAGGCCGGCGACAAAGTCTTCTACGCCGGCTCCATCGCTCGTGCCGGCGGCAACAGTGAGTTGCACGTCGTCGATGAGCGCATCGTCGGCCATATGCCGAAAACCCTCGGCTTTGCCGAAGCCGCGGCGCTGCCGCTGACCGCGATCACGGCCTGGGAATTGCTCTTCGAGCGTCTGCAAATCAGCGAAGGTAAAACCGACGTAGGCCAGCGCCTGCTGATCGTCGGCGCGGCCGGTGGGGTCGGCTCGATCCTTACACAACTGGCGAAGCAACTGACCGGCCTGAAAGTCATCGGCACCGCGTCCCGCGAACAGACCCGCGACTGGGTCAAGGCATTGGGCGCCGATGTCGTAATCGATCACAGCCAGCCGCTGAGCGAAGAACTCAAGCGCGCCGGCCTCGACAGCGTGACCCACGTCGCCAGCCTGACCCAGACCGACCAGCATCTGGAGCAACTGGTCGAGGCGTTGGCGCCGCAGGGCAAACTGGCGCTGATCGACGATCCGAAGTCGCTGGACGTGAGCAAACTCAAGCGCAAGAGCCTGTCGCTGCACTGGGAGTTCATGTACACCCGCTCGCTGTTCGAGACGCCGGACATGATCGAGCAGCACAACCTGCTCAACCGTGTCGCGCAACTGATCGACGCCGGCACCTTGAAAACGACCGTGGGCGAACACTTCGGCAGCATCAATGCGGCCAACCTGCGTCGCGCCCATGAATTGCTGGAAAGCGGCAAGGCCAAGGGGAAAATTGTTTTAGAAGGTTTCTGAGAAACCCGGACCTCGCAGCCCGTGCCAGCGCTAGAGCGGCTGGCCGGGCTGCGAGGTTGTTTGCCGTCAGTCCGATGCCCGGGCGTTGTCACAATTGCGATCGTATTCGGGTCTACAATCGAAGCCTCTGCGATACATCTTTTACGCAAGGGAGGTCAGCAATGAAGATCCTGATAAAAGAAGTGGCAAAGTCTCAATGGCAGGTTCGCCTCGACCAGCATGTCGTGACCTTTCGCAGTGAAGCCGAAGCGCTGGCGTTCACTCGCACCCTCGAAGCGCGACTCTGCGCGCCCCATCGCATTCCCGAGTACAGCCAGCAGCGCGCTGCCGGCTGAGGCTGTTTACGCCTCGGCCTGGGCTTGCGCCAATGCCCGGGCATTCTGCAGGCGGCGGGTAAACAAAGCGACGCTGACTACCAGCAACCCGCACAGGCTGATGACCATGGCCATCGGCACGGCGCTGCCATCGTGCAGCACGCCCACCAGCGCGGCCGCACCGGCGGCGATGCTGAATTGTAGACAACCGAGCATCGCCGACGCGCTGCCGGCCCGCGCCCCTTGGCCGTTCATCGCACAGGCGGATGCGTTGGGGATGATGCAACCGAGGCTGGCGATGCAGATGAACAACGGAATCAGCAACGGCCACAAGGCTTCCGGGCGCATCGCGCCGACCGCCAGCAAGGTAAGCCCCGCGAGAAAATAAACCCACACCGCACGCACCAGCAGAAACGCCGGGCCGCGCTTGGCCAACAGCCGCGCGTTGACCTGCGCCACCAGAATGAAACCCGCCGCGTTGGTGCCGAACAGCCAGCCGAAATGCTCGGCGGGCACGCCGTACAGCTTGATGAACACAAAGGGTGAACCGGCGATATAGGCGAACATGCCGGCGATGGCGATGCCGCCGGTAAGTGCGTGGCCGAGGTAAACCCGGTCCTTGACCAGTCGCGTGTATTGGCGCAATGCGCCGGACAACGGCTGGCGTGGCACGTGTGCCGGCATACTTTCCGGCAGACCAAGCGCCACCGCCAGCGCCGCGAGGGCGCTGAAACCGGTCAGCACCAGAAAGATCGACTGCCAGCCGCTGGTATTGACCAGCAGACCGCCGAGCATCGGCGCCAGAATCGGCGCCAGGCCCATCACCAGCATCAGTTGCGAAAAAACTTTCGCCGAACCCACGGCATCGCATTTGTCGGCGACCACCGCGCGGGAAATCACCATGCCCGCACAGCCCCCGAGCGCCTGGACGAAACGCGCGGCGATCAGCCATTCCAGACTCGGCGCATAGGCACAGGCCAATGACGCCAGGGTGAACAGGCCGACACCGCTGAGCAGTGGAACCCGCCGGCCGAACCGATCGGAAATCGGCCCGTAAGCCAATTGACCCAGCGACAGGCCGAGGAAGTAAGCCGCCAGCGTCAGCTGCACATGCTGCTCATCCGTGCCGAAGGCCAGCGCCATGGCCGGAAACGCTGGCAAATAGAAATCGATCGCCAACGGACCGAAAGCGCTCAAGGCGCCAAGTATCAAAATGGTACGAAAGTTCATCAGGCATCCAGGTGGGCAAGTCGCAGCCCGACAGTCTAGCCGCGCCCGGACGCCTTGAACATTCCGATAGCTCGCTAACGATCAATTTCAGACGAGCTTCACCGCATACCCTTCTGCGCTGATCGCTTCGATGATCTGCGCGGCATCCAGCCTGCTCTCGACGCCGACCTCTTTACTCGCCAGATCGACGCGCACACTGGCCGCCGGATCCCTGGTCTGCACGGCGTTGGTGATGGCTTTGACGCAATGGCCGCAGGACATGCCTTGAACGTTAAAAACTTGCATGGGATGACTCCTTTGAGTGAGGTTGTCGGCAGTTTCGAGCTTGCCACGATGGCAAGGTCAAGTTCTGGCAAAAACTGCCGGGCTGGCAATCGGCGCCGCGCTCGGCCAAGCTGCGTACATCAATGACTTCAATTGCAGGAGATGCAGCCATGCGCTGGTCAGCTTTCAGCCTGTTTGGCTTTCTCGGTCTCTTCACCGCCGTCGCGCCCGTGCACGCTGTCGGGGAAGACTACGCGGTACTGATCATTTCCCGCGAGCGCTTGGAAGTGGCGACCTCGTGCGAAATTGGCGTGTACATTCAGGATCAGCTCTCGGCGCGACTGTTTCAGGAGCAGAGCACTTCGTTCAATCTGCCGCCGGGTAATGTTTCTTTGCGCTTGAAGCTGTTGCCGGGGCAAGTACCCGGTTGCAATCCGGGCTTGCTCGCACCCCGCTCCCAGGACATAAAGCTGCAAGCGGGCGATATACAGAAGTACCGGATAGCGATGAATCAGGAAGGCATGTACCTCAAGCGTGCCGATCTCGGTTACTGAGCCGACCTGAACCTGTGGGAGCGAGCCTGCTCGCGAATACGGTGCCGATCGTTCCCACGCTCTGCGTGGGAATGCAGCCATGGACGCTCTGCGTCCCAACGATCAATAAAAAAACAGGTACTTGACCTTGCCCGCATGGCAAGGTTGATCCTTGCAGGCATCTACTGCAGGGAGTACGACCGATGTCCGATTCCACCACTTTCGATCTGCCGATTGCCGGCATGACCTGCGCCAGTTGCGCCGGGCGTGTCGAGCGCGCCTTGAGCAAAGTCAGCGGCGCCCATGCCATCAGCGTCAACCTCGCCACCGAACAGGCCCGCGTGCAGGCGCCGGGTGACAGCCTGCCGGCGTTGTTGGCAGCGGTGGAGCGCGCCGGTTACAGCGTCCCGCAGCAGACTATCGAATTGAATATCGACGGCATGACCTGCGCATCCTGCGTCGGCCGCGTCGAGCGCGCCCTGAACAAGGTCGCCGGGGTGAAAAGCGTCAGCGTCAACCTGGCCAACGAACGCGCACACCTCGAATTGCTCGGCCAGGTCGATCAGCAAACGTTGCTCGATGCGGTGAGCAAGGCCGGTTACGCCGCCAGCGTCTGGCAAGCCGAATCGGCGAATACCGATAACCAGCAACAGCGCCTCAAGCACGAGCGCTGGGCACTGATCTGCGCAGTCGCCCTGGCCCTGCCGCTCGTGGCGCCAATGTTGCTGCAACCGTTCGGCCTGCACTGGATGCTCCCGGCCTGGGCGCAATTCGCCCTCGCCACGCCGGTGCAATTCATTTTCGGCGCACGTTTCTATGTCGCCGCGTGGAAAGCCGTGCGCGCCGGCGCCGGCAACATGGACTTGCTGGTAGCCCTCGGCACCAGCGCCGGTTACGGCTTGAGCGTCTACGAATGGGCTACCGCCGCCGGACGCATGCCGCATCTGTATTTCGAAGCCTCGGCGGTGGTCATCGCCCTGGTGCTGCTCGGCAAATACCTGGAAAGCCGCGCCAAACGCCAGACCGCCAGCGCCATCCGCGCCCTTGAAGCGTTGCGCCCGGAACGCGCGATTCAAGTGATCGACGGCCGCGAGCAGGACGTCGCCATCAGTGCCCTGCGCCTCAATGACGTGGTACTGGTCAAACCCGGCGAACGCTTCCCGGTCGACGGCGAAGTCATCGAAGGCCAGAGCCATGCCGACGAAGCGCTGATCAGCGGCGAAAGCCTGCCGGTGCCGAAACAACCCGGCGACCCGGTCACCGGTGGCGCGATCAACGGTGAGGGGCGCTTGCTGGTGCGCACTCAAGCGCTGGGCGCGGAAAGCGTACTGGCACGGATCATCCGTCTGGTCGAAGACGCGCAAGCGGCGAAAGCGCCGATCCAGAAGCTGGTGGATAAAGTCAGCCAGATTTTCGTGCCGACGGTGTTGCTGATTGCTCTGGCGACGCTGATCGGCTGGTGGCTCTACGGCGCGCCGATGGAAACCGCGCTGATCAACGCCGTCGCGGTGCTGGTCATCGCCTGCCCATGTGCGCTCGGCCTTGCCACGCCGACCGCGATCATGGCCGGCACCGGTGTGGCGGCGCGCCACGGCATTCTGATCAAGGACGCCGAAGCACTGGAGCGCGCCCATGCCGTCAGCAGCGTGGTGTTCGACAAGACCGGCACGCTGACGTCGGGCACACCGCGTATCGCCCATTTCAGCGCGATTGATGGCGACGATGACACCTTGCTGAAACTGGCTGGGGCGCTGCAACGCGGCAGCGAACATCCATTGGCCAAAGCGGTGCTGGATGCCGCCGCCGAACGCGGCCTCGATGTGCCGAATGTCAGCGACAGCCAGTCGCTGACCGGGCGCGGCATCGCCGGGACGCTGAACGGCCAGCGTCTGGCCCTGGGCAACCGGCGCTTGCTCGAGGAAAGTGGATTGAGCGCCGCACCACTCAATGACAGCGCCACGGCCTGGGAAACCGAAGGCCGCACCTTGTCGTGGCTGATCGAGCAGAGCCCGCAGCCGCGCGTGCTTGGACTGTTCGCTTTCGGCGACACCCTGAAACCCGGCGCGCTGCACGCCGTGCAACAGCTTGCAGCGCGCAATATCCACAGCCATCTGCTGACCGGCGACAACCGCGGCAGTGCGCGAGTGGTCGCCGAGGCGCTGGGCATCACCCATGTCCACGCCGAAGTGTTGCCGGCAGACAAAGCCGCTACCGTCACCGAACTGAAGAAGACCGGCGTAGTGGCGATGGTCGGCGACGGCATCAACGATGCGCCAGCCCTGGCCGCCGCCGACATCGGTATCGCCATGGGCGGCGGCACCGACGTCGCCATGCACGCCGCCGGCATCACCCTGATGCGCGGCGACCCGCGACTGGTGCCGGCAGCGCTGGAAATCAGCCGCAAGACCTACGCCAAGATCCGCCAGAACCTGTTCTGGGCCTTCGTCTACAACCTGATCGGCATTCCGCTGGCAGCGTTCGGTTTCCTCAATCCGGTGCTGGCCGGCGCGGCCATGGCCTTGTCGAGCGTCAGCGTGGTGAGCAATGCGCTACTGTTGAAAACCTGGAAACCCGACGAACTGGAGGAACAGCGATGAACATCGGCCAAGCGGCCCGGCAAAGTGGCCTCAGCGCAAAAATGATCCGCTATTACGAGTCGATCGGTTTGCTCAAACCGGCCCATCGTACCGACGCCGGCTACCGCGTCTACGGTAGCGATGACTTGCATACATTAGCGTTTATCAAGCGCTCGCGGGACCTGGGTTTCTCGCTGGAAGAGGTCGGCAAGTTGCTGACCTTGTGGCAGGACCGCCAGCGCGCCAGCGCCGATGTGAAGGCCTTGGCGCGCCAGCACATCGACGAGCTGAATCAGAAGATCCGCGAGCTGGGCGAGTTGCGCGACACCCTGCAGGATCTGGTCGAACACTGCAACGGCGACCAGCGTCCCGACTGCCCGATTCTCAAGGAACTGGCGTCGGGCTGCTGCGCGCAACCCGCGCGCGCCTGAGCGCCAACCCTTTCAGCACCAGCAGCGTGCCGAGGGGAATGCCGTGGAACAGCATGACCACGGCCCCCGGTGCCCACCACTCGTAGAACGGTGCAGCAATGAGCATACCGATGCCGAAACCGGTCATTTGCAGCAGGGTCAGGACGCTGAAGATCGGCAGGCGCAGTTGCTCGGGCTCGCGTTGCAGGCGCGACATCAGGCTGACTTCGGACATCCCGTCACCGAGGCCGGCCGGCAAGGCAAACAACAGCAAGCCATACAGGCTGTGCTGCTGGAACATCAGGATGAATCCACAGGACATTACGGCCACGCCGAGAAAATAGCGGCGCTGCAGATCGCTGTTGTCCGTAGCCTTGAAGCGACTGGCAATGCGCGCACCGAGCAGCTTGCCGCAGGCCCACACCGCCAGTGCCAGGCCCAGGGTGGTGCTCGCCGACTCGGGCGTGAGCAGTTTCGAAATGATCGGGAAGCCAACGTTGTGTGCGGCGCTGCCGAGGGTATCGGCCATGGTCACCGCGAGCATCGCCGCGACCACCGGGGCACCGCGCAGACCTTTTTTGAGGGCGGTCCATTCGCCGCGTCCGGGTGCTGGGTCGTCCGTCGTGGCGGCAAAACGCAGCGGCACAATCAACAGCGCGGCCAATACATAGGTCAGCGCATTCAGGGCGAACACCGTTTCGAAACCAAACCCCGCCACCAGCAAACCGGACACCAGACTGCCGCCGACCATTGCCGCCGATGAGGCTGATGTGATCCAGGCATTGGCCTTGAGCAACTGCGCCGGCTCGATCAAGCGCGGGAGCTGGCTGTTCACGCCAATCGCGAACATCGAATTGCCCAAACCGAGCACGAAGGCGATCAGCGGCAGCAGCAGCGCTTGTTGACCGACTGGCACAATCAGCAGCAACGCCAGTGCGCCGGCGCGCAGCAGATCAAAGGCGATCAACGGCACGCGGCCGCTGCAGCGGCGGTAGAACGCGGTACCGATCAGACTGGCAAAAATCCCGCCGCCGACGCGGCTGGCGAGGAAAATGCCGACGCTCATGGCGCTATTGCTCAGCAGGTAGACGTAAGTGGCCAGCGCGACCATGTTGAGGAAAGCGCCGAAATCGGAGATCAGCCGGGCGCTGACGATCAACTGGAGGTTGCGTGGGGTGGTCACATTCAGTCCTTGAGTGTGGTTGGAGCCGGTGAGAGTCCCATACAACTTCCTACAACACCACAACCCCTGTAGGAGTGAGCCTGCTCGCGATTGCGGCGGTTCAGCCTATGGAGATGCTGACTGTGCTGACGCTATCGCGAGCAGGCTCACTCCTTGTATGTTGCCCTCACACCAGTCGATTGAGATCTAAGCTCGCTGGTGCGGACATACGAAGATGTGTTTCTGGGGGAGACCGATCACTCCTAAAGGCAGGACTTGCTCCTGACCTTGTCTGTAGAGAGGTCCCCCCGCCTCATTGCCCACCACGAAGAGTATCGAGAAGCCGACAAGTCGGACTTCGCATTACAAGGTTGCAGTGGCATGAAGTTCGAGGTCAGGGGAACCAGGATACATTTCTAACCCAGTTCACTCGGAGTTGAAAGCATGAGCATGCATGTCGGTTTGGATGTGGGGTCTCGCACGACCGCCATGGGCTGGCGCAAAGACGGCCGTTTTGCAGGTGCCTGCAACATCGACCAAACGCCCGCCGGGCGCAAAGCAGCGGTCAACAGATTGCTCGAGCTCAAGCCTTTATCCGTAGTGATGGAGGCCACCGGCATCTATTACCTGGATTTGGCCATGGAACTCACTGCGGCGGGTTTGCCCGTTTCGGTTATCAACCCGAAGAGCTTTCATAACTTTGCCAAGCTGATGTTGAAAAACAGCAAAACCGATGCGATCGATGCCCAGCTGCTAGCTGAATACGGCGAACGCATGAGTCCAAAATTGTGGACGCCGCCCACGACCATACAGCTGGAACTGCGGGCTATCGGAAGGCATATCAATCGTTTGACGTGTCATCGCACCCGAGCCAAGAACGAGCTGCATGCGCTGAAAGCTACTCAAACAACCGTGAAAATGCTGATTGAAGACGAAGAAGAAGCCATTGAAGCTTTTGACAAGCGAATCGAGCGTTTCAGGCTCGCAGGTCGGGCGCTGATCGACAATTGCCCAACCCTAAGCGCCCAGTTCGGGCACATGATCGCAGCGCCAGGCATGGGCGAAATTTCAGTATTTTCGGCATTGGCTGAATTGACGACCTTGCCAGTGACGCTTAAGTCCGCCCAGGTCAGCCGACATGCAGGGCTCGATGTGCGGCTTACGCAATCAGGTACCAGCATCGATAAACCTGGACGGATAAGTAAGGGCGGAAACGCCTACCTACGCTCAGCGATGTATATGCCAGCGCTGACTGCCATACGTTGCGACAGTAACGTGAAAGCCTTTACGAAGCCTTGATCGGGCGAGGGAAAAGAAAGATGCAGGCCATCATCGCCGTCATGCGCAAATACCTGACCGGCTTGTGGGCCTGTATGCGAGCCGGCGAAGATTTCAATACGGCCAAGCTTTTTAGCGAGAAACACCTCGCAAAAGCTTGACCGTGAACAGAGTATCTACAGGGGATTCGTGGTGCATTGGCAACGGAGCAGGCACAAAAAACCCGGCCGAAGCCGGGTTTCTGTTCACGCAATCACTGCATCCACGGCGGTGGAGGTGGTTCCTCGGACTTGCCTTTGGGCTCGTCGTCCGCCGCGCGGATGGCCTGCTTGCGTTCTTCGTCGAGGCGCGCCGCTTCGATCTCGCGCAGCACCCCGCCCACATCGGCGAGGTCTTCCGGGTCATCGAACTCGCCGGTCAGCACGCTGTTGGGGTGCAAGGTGCCGGCTTCGTACAGTGCCCACATTTCCTTGGCGTATTTGGTCTTCTTCAGCTCCGGAGCGAAGCGACCGAAGTACGAAGCCATGTTGCCAACGTCGCGCTCGAGCATGCTGAACGCGTGGTTGTTGCCGGCGGCGTCGACCGCTTGCGGCAGGTCGATGATCACCGGGCCGGTCGGCGTCAGCAGCACGTTGAACTCCGAGAGGTCACCGTGCACCAGACCGGTACACAACATCAGCACGATCTGCGAAATCAGGAACGCGTGATACTCGCGCGCCTGATCCGGCTCCAGCACCACGTCGTTCAGACGCGGCGCAGCGTCGCCGAACTCGTCGGCCACCAATTCCATCAACAGCACGCCGTCGAGGAAATCGTAGGGTTTCGGCACTCGAACACCGGCACCGGCCAGACGGAACAGCGCCGCCACTTCGGCGTTCTGCCAGGCGTCTTCGGTCTCCTTGCGACCGAACTTGGAGCCCTTGGCCATCGCACGAGCCTGTCGGCTGTTGCGCACCTTGCGGCCTTCCTGATACTCGGCCGCCTGGCGGAAACTGCGTTTGTTCGCCTCCTTGTAGACCTTGGCGCAACGTAACTGATTGCCGCAGCGCACCACATAAACAGCTGCCTCTTTGCCACTCATCAGTGGGCGCAGCACTTCGTCGACCAGACCGTCCTCGATCAGGGGTTCAATGCGTTTTGGAGTTTTCATCAGCTTTTATTGTGGGTCCTTTATTACCAAACACGCGAATGTCACTCGTTATACGGCAATCCTCGCATCACGGGGAGGGGGTGCCGACCTGTGAACGTAGAGAATGCACACACTGTGCCGGATTACAGGGCCAACTCTGCGCTTGCGCATCGACCGATGCGAATCATAGCCGAGCCCGACGAGTTTGTTGGTCCCCGTCTGCAAGGGCATTTGCGACAGAATCTGACATTGGCCCCCGACTACCCTTCGGCAGATTTTTTCCGCGCCGCCTCAATTTCCCGTCTGCGCAGCCGAAGCCCTGAATGACAGAGGGATCTGTTCGACAATCGTTCCATAACAACCTGCGATGCCGCGCCCAGGGAAACGGGTGATCCACAACGTTTTCGGCTGCCAATAAACCACAAGTCATCTGCACTGCGTGGGCCTACAAGAAAATCTGGAGCGCGGATGAACATCAAACAGAAATTGACGTGGGCGTTTGCAATCATCGCCTGCTTGCCGGTAGTGCTGGTCGCCACCCTCGTGGTCATGAACCTGCGCAGCGATGCCCGGGACAGTTTTGTCGACAGCAGCGGCCGCGAGATCCGCCAGGTCAGCAACGCCATGCAGTTGTTTTTTGACGGCATCAGCCAGAACGTCGATTACCTGGCGTCGCAACCGCTGATCAAGAACACCGACGACAGCCTCAAGACCTACATGAGCGCCAACGCCGAAACCATCCCGCAGGGCGAGATGGACAAAAAGGTCTTCGCGTTTCTGCAGGACCTGGGCAACGCCCACCCCGCTTATGCCTACGCAATTGTCGGCACCGCTGCCGGCGGTTACGTGTCGTGGCCGGACGATCCCAAGCTGAACAATTACGACCCGCGCCAGCGCCCCTGGTACAAGGCCGCCCAGGCCAAGCCGGGCAAACCGTTTCGCACCGCGGCTTATTACTGGGCGCAGGACGATGCCACCTACGTCAGCACCGTGCGCACCATCGACAACAAGCTCGGCAGCAACGGCGGCGTGGTCAGCATCGACGTGACGCTCAAGCAGCTCACCGAAATCGTCAAACAGATCAAGCTCGGCGACAGCGGTTACCTGATGCTGCTGGAAAACAGTGGCACGGTGCTGGTCGATCCGAAACAGCCGGAACACAACTTCAAGCCACTCGACAGCCTCGGCGACGGTTATGCGCAACTGGCCAAGGCCGGCAAAGGGCTGGTGGAAGTCGAGCTCAACGGCGAGCGCTACATGGCCAACGTCTGGCCATCGGAGCAACTGGGCTGGACTTTCGTCGGCCTGATCAAGCAGAGCGATGTGATGAGCTCCGCCACGCAACTGACCTGGTTGATCGCAATCATCGCTGCGGTGCTTGCCGTGTTGTTCGCCGTGGTCGGCGCCAGTTTCGCCAGCCTCATCGTACGGCCGATCCGCAGCGTCGCCAGTGGCCTGGAAGGCATCGCTCAGGGCGAAGGCGACCTGACCAAAAACCTCGATATCCGTGGCAGCGACGAAACCGCGCAACTGGCCAACTGGTTCAACCAGTTCCTGACGGCGATCCGCAGCCTGATCCAGCACATCGGCGGCGCGGCGGGGAAAATTCTCGCCACCTCGCAGAGCTCGACCCAGGTATCCAGCGACATGGCCGAAGCCGCCGGGCGACAGCGCGAAGCGGTCGACATGGTGTCGACGGCCTTCCATGAAATGGTTGCCACCGCCAACGAAGTCGCGCGTTCATGCAGTCAGGCGGCGGACTCCGCCGACAGCGGCCAGCGTCAGGCGCGGCAGGGCCAGCAACAGATCGATGCGGCGGTGCACAGCGTCGATCAGTTGAGCCAGGAACTGGAGCAATCGGCGCAGTCGATGCAGCAACTGGAGCGCGACAGCAACGATATCCAGTCGATCCTCGGCACCATCCGCTCGATCGCCGAACAGACCAACCTGCTGGCGCTTAACGCCGCCATCGAGGCTGCGCGTGCTGGTGAGCAGGGCCGCGGGTTCGCCGTGGTCGCCGACGAGGTTCGCGCGCTGGCCAAACGCACCGCGGATTCGACGGCCGAGATCGACGGTTTGCTCGGCAACCTGGCCAAGCGCACCAGCCAGGTCACCCAACAGATGCACGCCAGCCTGCAGGTCTCGCAGCAATCGGTGACGCGCATCGGCGAGGCACGCGAAAGCTTCGGGCAGATCCGCGAATCGGTGGACGTGATCCGCGACATGAACACGCAGATCGCCACGGCGGCGGAAGAACAGCACCAGGTGGCTGAAGACATTAATCGCCACATCAGCCAGATTCACGGGGATGCGCAATTGGTGGCGGAACTGGCTAATTCGGCGAGGCTGGATTCGCAGAGTCTGGCGGGGTTGTCGAATGAGCTGGATGGGTTGGTTCGACGGTTTCGGACCTGACCTCAAAAGCCCCTCACCCCAGCCCTCTCCCAAAGGGAGAGGGAGCGGACCGAGGTATCTGGCGCCTTACATCGACCTGAAAGACCGTGTCGAAATGGAATTCTCCAAATCGGTTCGTTTCTGGATTCAGCACAATTCTCTCAGGTCGGCGTACCTCTAAAGCATCCCCCAATCAGTCCCCCCTCCCCCGGGAGAGGGTTAGGGTGAGGGAAAGCTCTCTCAGCGTTCAACAATCGCAGTCACGCCCTGCCCACCCGCCGCACAAATCGAGATCAACCCACGCCCCTTCCCCGCCGCATCCAGCAACTTCGCCAGGTTCGCCACAATCCGCCCACCGGTTGCAGCAAACGGATGACCCGCCGCCAGCGAGCTGCCCTTCACATTCAGCCGGCTGCGGTCGATCGAGCCCAGCGGCGCGTCGAGGCCCAGGCGGGTCTTGCAGTAGTCGAGGTCTTCCCAGGCCTTGAGCGTGCACAGCACTTGCGCCGCAAACGCTTCATGAATTTCGTAGTAATCGAAGTCCTGCAGGGTCAGGCCATTGCGCGCCAGCAAACGCGGCACCGCGTACACCGGGGCCATCAGCAGACCTTCGGCGCCGTTGACGAAATCCACCGCCGCCGCTTCGCCGTCTCGCAGGTAGGCGAGGATCGGCAGGCCCCGCTCCCTGGCCCATTCTTCAGTGCCGAGCAGCACCACCGAGGCGCCATCGGTCAGCGGTGTGGAATTGCCGGCGGTCAGCGTGCCTTTCGCGCTTTTTTCGAAGGCCGGTTTCAGGCTCGCGAGTTTTTCCAGGGTCAGATCCGGGCGCAGGTTGTTGTCACGGGTCAGGCCGAGAAACGGTGTCATCAGGTCGTTGTGCCAGCCTTCGCTGTAGGACGCAGCGAGTTTTTGATGACTTTCGAGCGCCAGTTGATCCTGTTCTTCGCGGGGATCTGCCAGGTCTGCGCCATCAACTCGCAGTGTTGCCCCATCGACAGACCGGTGCGTGGCTCGCCGATGCGCGGGAAATCCGGGATCAGATGTCGGGGCCGAAGTTGTAAAAAGGTTTTCAGTTTGTCGCCGGTGTTCTTGGCGCGGTTGGCTTGCAGGAGAATCTTGCGCAAGCCTTCGCTGACGCTGATCGGCGCGTCCGACGTGGTGTCGACGCCGCCAGCGATGCCGCAGTCGATCTGACCGAGGGCGATCTTGTTCGCCACCAGTATCGCCGCCTCCAGACCGGTGCCGCAGGCTTGCTGGATGTCGTAGGCCGGGGTGGCCGGTGACAGGCGCGAGCCGAGTACGCATTCGCGGGTCAGGTTCATATCCCGTGACAATTTCAGTACCGCGCCCGTGACCACCTCGCCGATGCGCTGGCCGTGCAGGTTGTAGCGTTCGATCAGGCCTTCGAGGGCGGCGGTGAGCATCGCCTGATTGCTGGCCGTGGCGTACGGTCCGTTGGAGCGGGCGAAGGGAATACGGTTACCGCCGATGATCGCGACGCGGCGCAGCTGGGTCATGAATAACTCCTTTTCACAATACACGTGGAGCCCTGTGGGAGCTGGCTTGCCAGCGATGGGGCCGGCACATCCAATATCCTCGGTGGCTGACACTACGCCATCGCTGGCAAGCCAGCTCCCACAGGGTAGGTGGTCTACTCTGCTTTGCAGCGTAGGCCTTATTGCGCTGATCGAACGATTGATTGCCGTCGGCAGTCCACACTTTGAACCCCAACTTCTGGAGAGCGTTCCATGTCTGACCGCTATATCGACTTCGCCAACTCGTCCCTCGGCCATCGTCTGGTCGGGGCGTTGGGCCTGCCGTCGCCGGTGCGGCTGGAACGCTGGCAGGCCGGGCGCCTGCGGCCGGTCGAGGGCGCGCTGCTGATCGGTGGCGGGCCGCTGGCCGAGCGCATCAGCGTATTCGCCAATCGCTTGACCGATGGTATCTACCGCTACGGCGAACAACCGGCGAGCGCCAGCGAATGGATACCCGGTCATGGGCCGAAACTCAAGGCGGTGGTGTTCGATGCCAGCGCATTGCAGCACACCGACCAGCTCAAACAGCTGCGTGAGTTTTTCCAGCCGCTGCTGAAGAACCTCGAACACAGCGCGCATCTGGTCATTCTTGGCCGTGCGCCGGAAACCCTCAGCGATCCGTTTGCATCAAGTGCACAGCGCGCGCTGGAAGGCTTTTCCCGCTCGCTGGCGAAAGAGCTGCGCAGCGGCGGCACGCTGCAACTGATCTATGTCGGCGAAGGCGCCGAAGATCAGCTGGAAGGCCCGCTGCGGTTTTTCCTCTCGCCGAAGAGCGCGTTCATCTCCGGCCAGGTGATTCGCCTCAGCCCCTGCGCTACGCCGGTCAGCGACTGGACGCGACCCCTGGCCGGGCGTAAAGCGCTGGTGACCGGTGCGGCGCGGGGTATCGGCGCATCGATTGCCGAAACCCTCGCCCGCGATGGTGCCGAGGTGATTCTGCTCGACGTGCCGCCGGCCAAAGCCGATCTGGAAGCCCTCGCCGCTCGCTTGGGCGGGCGCAGCATCACCCTGGATATCTGCGCTGAAGACGCCGCCGCGCAACTGATCGAACAGCTCCCCGACGGCCTCGACATTCTGGTGCACAACGCCGGGATCACCCGCGACAAGACCCTGGCCAACATGACCCCGGAATTCTGGGACGCGGTGCTGGCGGTCAACCTCAATGCCCCGCAAGTGCTGACCAAGGCCCTGCTCGACAGCGGCACCCTGCGTGACAACGCGCGGGTGGTTCTGCTCGCCTCGATCAGCGGCATCGCCGGCAACCGCGGGCAAACCAACTACGCCGCAAGCAAGGCCGGGTTGATCGGTCTCGCGCAGGCCTGGGCGCCGACCCTGCTGCCCCGCGGTATCAGTATCAACGCCGTCGCGCCGGGTTTTATCGAGACGCAAATGACTGCGCACATTCCCTTCGGCCTGCGCGAGGCCGGGCGCCGCATGAGTTCGCTGGGCCAGGGCGGCCTGCCGCAGGATGTCGCCGAAGCAGTGGCGTGGCTGGCACAACCGGGCAGCGGCGCGTTCACCGGCCAGGCGCTGCGGGTCTGCGGTCAAAGCGTTCTGGGGGCTTAGGCATGAGCATCGAATGGCGCACGCTGGACCGCGAACCGAACCTGCCCGCGCTGTATGCAAGGGCGGCGACGCGACGCAAGATCACTGGCACGCAATTGCCCGGCCGAGGTTTGCGCTGCTGGGTCGACATCGATGGCAAACGTCTGGCGGCGTATCGCAAGGTCTGCGGCTTCACCGATGACGGTTTGCTGCCGCCGACGTATCCGCACATCCTTGCCTTCGCCTTGCAGATGCAATTGCTCACTGACAAAGAATTCCCGTTTCCGCTGCTGGGGCTGGTTCATCTGAGCAACCGCATTCGCGTGCTGCGACCGCTGGGCGCGGTCAGCCGGGCGCAGGTCAGCGTACGCGTGAACAACCTGCAAGCGCATGCCAAAGGCGCGACGTTCGATCTGTTGACCACGCTGGATGATCAGCTCGGGCCATTGTGGGAAGCGCAGAGTCAGATGCTCTGTCGCGGCGTGAAACTCGACGGCGAGCCCGGCGAACAAACCTGGCAACCCGCGCAAGCCCTGTTGGAGGTGGCGCACTGGCAAGCGCCGGCGGACATCGGCCGGCAGTACGCGAAAGTCTCCGGCGACTACAACCCGATTCACCTGAGCGCTGCCAGCGCAAAACTGTTCGGCTTCCCCACTGCCATCGCTCACGGTTTGTGGAACAAGGCGCGCACGCTGGCGGCACTGTCCGGGCATCTGCCAAAAGCCAATCTTGAAATCGCCGTGCATTTTCGCAAACCGGTGCGCCTGCCAAGCGATGTGACATTGCTGGCGAGTGCGGCGGGTTCCAGTGGCGAGTTGCGGCTGGTTGGCAGCGGGGAACTGGAGCACATGGTCGGCCAGTGGCAGCCGATCGCCTGAGCGGATCGAGCGGTAAAGCCGTTAATTGTGTGTATATAACTTAAGTTTTTCGCCCGTCACTCCCCCTGTTCAAAAAGTCGAAGCCTTGATTTTCAAGGCTTTTTTTTGCGCGTTTAGTACCGCGGTATTAGTCCTAAGGCAGTGCGCTGCGGCACTTGTATAAAGGCGTTAATACCAACTTGAGAATGGTGCGAAATCATCCATCGACTGAGATTAGAGCCATGGACGAGGCATCGCCGACAACAGATCGGCGGGCCATCGAAGGCAACGTAACGTTGTGACAGGTGCAGGAATCTCGATCATGAAAACTCAAGAAGCGTGGTGCAAATCGGCAATCGCTCTGGCATTGATCCTCTCCCTCGGCATCGCCGGCTGCAGCAGCGGCGGTGGCGGCCATCGCAGCAGTTCGGGCAGTTCGGGCGGTGCAGCGGCGGACGGCACGGCTGGCACCGACGGCTCCGGTGGCGCAGGCGGCACTGCTGGCGGTGGTGATACCGCAGGCACCGGTGGTACTGGTGGTACTGGTGGTGGAACCGGTGGCACTGGCGGAACCGGCGGCGGCACCGATCCGACCAATCCAACCAACCCGACTGATCCCACCAATCCGACCAACCCGACCGCACCCGCGCTTGTCACCACCACGCTGGTGCAGGACGTCGGCAAAACGGTCAGCGGTGTCGGCGATGGCGTCGGTCAGATCGGCGACTCCCTGAGCGGCGTACCAGTGGCCGGCGGCATCGTGCAAAGCGCGGCCAACACGGCAGGCAACGTAGTCAGCACACTGGGTGACGGCGTCAGCAACGGCATCGGCAAACTGGCCACCGACCCGAAAGGCCTGACCACGACCGTGGCCTCGGTCGGCGGCGTGGTGTCGGATGTCGGCGACGGCGTATCGGACCTGAGCGGCAAATTGGCCAGCGCCACCAGCAGCGTGCCGGTGGTGGGCGGCGTGGTTACCAAAGTGGCCCCGGTACTCGACGGAGTCGGGGTGAAAGTCACCATGCTCGGCGACACCCTCAACACCACCCTGAGCAACGGACCGACCAGCCAGCTGACCAATAAAGTCGGCAGCAGCCTGGTCCCGGTGATTGCCATGGTCGAAAGCACCACCGACAAACTCGGCGATGCCACCGGCCTCGGCGATCCGCTCAAAGGCGCCGTGGCGCAAGTGGGCGGCGCGGTGAACTCCCTCGGCGGTAAAGTGACCGGCGCTGGAAGCGGCAATGCGCTGACCAACACGCTGGGCGGTGCGCTGAGCAACACCGGCACGGCAGTTGGCAAAGCCGGTGGCCTGGTGTCCAACGGCAACGGTTCGGGCACTGGCGGTGGTCTGGGTGGCGGCCTCGGCGGCACCGGCCTGCTGCAGACTGTCGGTGGTGCGGTGGTCAACGTCGGCACGGGTCTCAATGCTGGCAACACCAATGGCGTGGTCAGTGCCGGTGGCGTGACCGCTGGCGGTCTGGGCAACACCATCGCTTCGCTCAACACCGTACTCGGTGGCTCCGGTACGCCGATCACCGCCACCACGTCACCGCTGGCCACCGTCGGCGCCGCTGTGGGCGCAGGTCTGAACCCGGTCACCAGCGCCGTCACCAGCGTCACCCAGCAAGTCGGCGCCGCCACTGGCCTTGGCTCACCAGTAGCCGGCCTCACCGGTCAAGTCGGCGGCGCGGTCAGCAGTCTCGGCAACAGCATTGCCGCGACCAACAACCCGGTCACCACAGCGGTCGGTGGTCTGGTGACTAACGTCGGCGGTACCGTGGCGGCAGTCGGTGGCCTGGTCAACGGCGGCACTGCCACTGGCGGCACAACTGGCGGTCTGGGCGGGGTACTCGGTGGTCTGACCGGCACTCTGGGAGGCAACAAACGCTAAATTGCACCTGGCCGATTCGACGGCCATACCTACAGCGCCTACGCTTGGTTGAGGGCGGAAGATTCCCACGAGTCTTCCGCCTTTTTTCTCAGGAAAAACCCGCCCAGTGCTGCGATCTGACCATGGAGTGTCCTATGCGCGTAATGGCATCCCTGCTGCTGCTCAGCCTCACCTCCACCGCCTTCGCCGACACCCTGCCCAGCTTTCTCAACAGCAACGAAACCATCCGCAACCTGCCCCAACCGAACCTGCCGGCCGACGCCTATCGCCCGAGCGCGACGCCGCTGCAAGTGCCGGACCCCGGCGCGACTGCCGCGCAGCCCTTGCTGATGGAAACCAAAGTCAATCTTAAGACCGTGCAGATCGAAGGCGGCACGATCTACCCGCTCAACGAACTGGCCGAAGTCTACAAACTGCTGATTGGCCGGCAAACCAGCCTCGCCGACCTGATCGAAGCCACGCGCAACATCACCCGTCGCTATCAACAGGACGGCTACCTGTTGTCCTACGCATTTTTGCCACAACAGAACTTCGACGACGGCGTGGCCCGGGTGGTGCTGGTGGAAGGCTACGTGCGCGATGTCCAGATGCAGGGCGACGTCGGCCGGGTCAAAGGCCTGCTCGACAAACTGGCGGCAAAAATTCAGGCCGAACGGCCGCTGACCCGCAAGACCTTCGAGCGTTACACCACGCTGATGACGCGTATCCCCGGCGTGACCATCCAGGCCCAGGTGCCACCGCCGGGCACCACCGATGGCGCCACCACGCTGATCGCCCAGGCCAGCCGCAAACCGTTCACCAGCACCCTGAGCACCACCGAAGACAACCGCAACGGCCCGCAGGCCCTGCTCGGCGTCAGCAGCAATTCGCAGACGTCGCTGGGCGAGCAACTGAGCCTCAGCGGCCTGTTTCCACCGGGCGATGACAAAGAGCATTACTACCGACTCGACTACAGCCAGTTCCTCGACAGCGAAGGCACCCAACTGAATCTTTCGGCCTCGCGCTACCGCGCCGATCCCGATACCGAAGTGCTGGTCAACGGCGGCGGACGACTCAGCACCCACCGCGAAAACGACCGCTACTCGATCGGCTTCAGCACACCCTTGATCGCCTCTGCCAACGAACTGCTGACCGCCGGCTCACGCCTCTATGCCGTCGACGACAAGACCCGCTACGACGGCATCAACTTCCCGTTCAGCACCGAATTGCGCACCGACGTCCGCGCCCTCGCCTTCGAAGGCGACTGGCGCAAGGCCGACGCCCGCCAACTGCGTATCCTTAGCGCCGGCGTCTACCAAGGCTTCGACAGCCTCGGCGCGAACACCAACTACGACGACATCGACCTGGACTTCTTCCGCGTGCGCCTGTCGGGCGTGCAGAGCGACAAATTCCTCGACAACTGGCAAGGCGTCCTCTCGGCCGCGCTGTACTGGAGCGACGACACCCTGCCCGACAGCGAACGCGCGGTATTCGGCGGCCAGAACTTCGGCCGCGGCTACCCCGACGACCAGGCCTCCGGCGACAAGGGCTGGGGCGTGGCATACGAGGTCAACTACAGCTTCAACCGCGACGGCAACTGGCTGCGCATCCTGCAACCGTACGTCGTCCTCGACCGCTCGCGCAGCTGGTTCAACCAGTTGCCAGTGCAGGCCAACAACCTCTCCTCGACCGCCATCGGCCTGCGGTTTGGCGACGCCAGGTACTACAACATATCGCTGGAAGTGGCCAAGGCCATGTCCGATGAAGCGCTGGACACGTTGAATCGCAAACCGCGGTATAGCGTCAGTTTCAGTTATCAGTTGTAGGGGGAGGATGTTCGCGATGGTGGTTCGAGAGGCAGATTGTTTTGGCTGAGCTGCCGTATTCGCGAGCAGGCTCGCTCTCACAAATGGACTGGGTGCATTCTGGAAAATAGTGGTCGGCTGTGAGGCCGCCATCGCGAGCAGGCTCACTCCTACAAATGGACTGGGTGCATTCTGGAAAATAGTGGTCGGCTGTGAGGCCGCCATCGCGAGCAGGCTCACTCCTACAATTGGACTTTGTGCTTTCAGTTAAAGGTTAGGTGGCTGGGAGGACGCCATCGCTGGCAAGCCAGCTCCCACAGGTTTTGCGCTGATTTCAGATCGGTGCACGGTTTGTGGGAGCCAGCCTGCTGGCGATGAACGCGGTGATCTCGCGGATCGGGCCTGGAAGCCAAAAGCCGACCCTCACCCTAGCCCTCTCCCGGAGGGAGAGGGGACTGACCGAGGTGGATGTGAGAGATACGCCGACGTGAAATACCGAGTCGTACGCAAACTTCAAAGCCAACCAAAATCGGCTCCCTCTCCTAGGGGAGAGGGCTGGGGTGAGGGGCAAATACACCGCAAATCCAAAGCCATGCGCCGCTTCTCACCACTCAATAGGCCGAGTGTCAGCTCGCCTGCTTTTGATCTTGATTCACCGGCGACATCGGAAGGCTGAGTGGAGGGATTGATCCGGGCGTGGGAGCGCAGCGACCGTACGACGAAGTCGTACACAGCGGAAGGAGGTGCAGCGAAGCAAACCGTAGCCGCTGCGCCCGGATCGATCCCGGAGCGAAGGGACCCGAGCCTGCGAGGGCCGTACGTAGGAGCTAGCGTTTTTTGCTTACTTTTTTGGGCGCTTGTAAAAAAGTAAGTCGCCGTCAGGGCGAAACCGCCAGCCGGCAAACCCGAAGCAACGGATAAACCCCAAAAACCCGGTCGGCCCACAGGCCGCCGCGTCACCCACCCCGAACCTTGGGGAACAAATTATCCAGCGTCTCAAAAAGCCGAACGTGATAAATCGGCTTGCGAAACAGATCCAGTACCTGCAACCGCAACATGTCGCTGACATCCTCCATATCCGCATGCCCCGACATCACAATCACCGGCAAATGCTCCCGAGACGTATGCTCACGCAACCGCCGGATCAGCGACATCCCCGACTCCTCCGGCATGCGCAGATCAGTAATCACCAACGCAATGTCCGGATGCCGGGTCAGATGATGCAACGCCTGCTTCACCGACGTCGCGGTATGACAGACAAAGTCCTCCCCCTCTAACAACTCCGCCAACTCCAGCAACGCGTCCTCTTCATCGTCAACCAGAAGCAACTGCTGGCGGGGCATAGGGAGAGAATTCATGGGCAATCCCTGAAAACTGAAAGTAAACCAGAGTGTAGCCCGAGATCAGCCAACGGCGACCCACACCGCGATCACGGTGTCGGCCTGGTTACAGCGGTCCCATCCAGACTGGTCAGAATGTTGTTGAAGATCGCCAGCACCCGGTCGCCCAACGGGGTAACAAACGCCACGACCACTACGGCGACCATCGCCACGACAATCGCATATTCAATCGCCGAAGCGCCCTCCTCGCTCTTGAACAACAAACGGGCCTTGGCCATCAGATATTCCAGATTCATGCCCAACATACGCCTGCTCCTTCGCGCCTCTGGCGCCGACATCACCACCGCGGCAAGGTTCCACCGTGCAACCTGAGCATTGTCAACAAACCCCCGCCCAACAACTGTAAGAACGGATTAATCACAAAGCATTAATCCATGCCTGTGGGCGCCTTTTTCTGCTGTTAATTGGCCAGGAGCCATACTTTAGTGGGTTATTTGCCTGTCATTAATGGCGCTTTTGTGCAGATCAGCTAGCGTGCAAATAGCGAAATAGTTGCATGTTCATAGCTGCAGAATCGGGAATTTCTCTCGTTAACACGTTCGACGGGTAGTGCAGCAGGAAAGGGAGAGCCGTCATGAACAGTCGCGTCACCATGGCCCTTGCCGCCATCCTCTTGCTGGGCGCGATTTTTGTCGGTTATTGGGGGCTGGTCCTCAGTCGACAGCCGGCCCCCGTCGCGCAAGCACCGATCGCCCCGGCGGTCAGCGTTGAAAACACTGTCGCGATCGCCGAAGACCAGACTCGCCAACCGGTGGTGGTGCTGCTGCACGATGTGCCGCCGTTCGCCGCACTGACGGCGGCCGATGTGACCGTGGAAAAACTGCGCAGCGCGCCGGCCGGCAGTTTGAGCAATGTCGATCAGGCCATCGGTCGCACACCCTGGCGCGGCTTGAGTGCGGGCACCTGGCTCAACGATGAAAGCTTCAACGCCGGCGGTGCACTGGCGCGGATGATCCGCAGCGATGAACGCGCGCTGACCGTGGCAGTTGACGAGGTTATTGGCGCGGCCGGGCAATTGCTGCCCGGCGATTACGTCGATGTGTTGCTGTACCTGCGTCAGGACGCCAGTAACCCGCAGCAGTCGGCGCAAATCGTCCTGCCGGCGATGCGCGTGCTCGGCGTTGGCGAGCAGTACGGCCTGACCAACGATGGCCAACCGGCCACGCCGGCGCTCAGCGCCGAAGACAAACTCAGACAGGATCAACGCCGCCTCGCCGCACGCACGGTGGTGCTCGCAGTGCCGCAGCAGCTGCTGAGTCGCCTGATGCTTGCGACCCAGGCCGGCACCTTGCGCCTGGCCGTGCGCAGCAGCGAAGAACAACGCCTAGCGAGGTACTGGGCCGGTGAGAAACAGTCCCCGACACACCTCGATAACGCCAACAGCCAGCTCTTCCAGTTCACCCAACTGGCCATGGGCAGCGCAGCGAAAACACCGTCCAGCAGCGGCTCAAACGCAATCGCGCGCCCTGCGGTGGAAATCATCCGCGGCAATCAGCTCAGCCAACAGAACCCATGACAGCGCAAGGATCCAGGTGCATGCAGAGTCGTTGCAGGTCGACAGGGAAGCACATGCTCCGTGTCTTGATGGTCATGGGACTGTCGCTGGACGCGGCGTTCGCGGCCGTCGGCAGTTGCTCGACCCTCGGCCGTTTGCCGCCGGTGATCGAGATCGGCGAAGGCTTTCAGCAGGACGTGCAGTCGCCCGTGGCGATCACCCGCCTGGCAATCGGCGATCCGAAAATCGCCGACGTGCACGCCAACGGCAGTTCATCATTCTTGCTTACCGGCGTGGCGCCCGGTGCCACCAGCCTGATGGTCTGGACGGCCTGTTCCAGCGAGCCGCGCCAGAGCATGGTCTTTGTCCAGGGCGCCGCCACTGCAGCGATGACCGGCAGCCTGCCTTCGGACGATCCAAGCCTGCCCTCGCAGGTGCAGACCGACATTCGTTTTGTCGAGGTCAGCCGGACCAAACTCAAGGAAGCCACCGCCTCGCTGATCGGCACACGCGGCAACTTTCTCTTCGGTTCGCCCGGCACCCTGCCGCCGATTGCCGGGGTGCCGCAGCCACGCCTGCCGGTGGATAACTCGCTGTTCAACTTTTCGTGGGTCGGCGGCAAGACCATGGCGATCATCAATGCACTGGAAACCAGTGGTTTCGCCTACACCCTCGCCCGCCCGAGTCTGGTGGCGCTGAACGGCCAGAGCGCGAGCTTCCTTGCCGGCGGTGAAATCCCGATTCCGGTACCCAGTTCCGGCAGCGACAACGTGTCGATCGAGTACAAGGAATTCGGCATCCGCCTGACCCTGACGCCGACCATCATCGGGCGTGATCGCATCGCCTTGAAGGTCGCCCCGGAAGTCAGCGAACTGGACTTCGCCAATGCGGTAATCATCGCCGGCACCACCGTGCCCGCGCTGACCATCCGCCGCACCGACACCAGCGTGTCGCTGGGCGATGGCGAAAGCTTTGTGATCAGCGGCTTGATCAGCACCACCAACAGCTCGCAGGTGAACAAGTTTCCCGGCCTGGGCGACATCCCGGTGCTCGGTGCGTTTTTCAAAGGCTCGCAGATCAAGCGCGAAGAACGCGAATTGCTGATGATCGTCACACCGCATCTGGTGCAACCATTGGCGGCGGACGCGCAATTACCGTCGTTGCCCGGTGAAAAGCTGCGCAACTACGACCCGAATTTCTACCGCATGTTTTTCCTCGAGAACGGCAATTTCGACAAGCGCAGCGGGTTATCGCAATGAGCCAGAACCTCAGCCAGACGTTCCTCGCCATCACCCGCAACAGCACTGACCTGGAGTGGCTGCAAGGTGCGCTCGCGCCGCTCGGCCAAGTGGTCAGCGCCGGTGGCGGCAGCCTCGACGAGTTGCTGGCATTGGTTGACGTGACGTTCGCCAGCCTGGTGTTTGTCGGCCTCGATCGCGAGCACGTGGTCGCGCAGAGTGCCCTCATCGAAGGCGCGCTGGAAGCCAAACCGATGCTGGCGATCGTTGCCCTTGGCGACGGCATGGACAATCAGCTGGTGCTCAATGCCATGCGCGCCGGCGCGCGGGATTTTGTCGCTTATGGCTCACGTTCCAGCGAAGTCGCCGGGCTGGTGCGGCGCTTGAGCAAACGCTTGCCGCCGGTGGCGCCGAACACGCAGCTGGGCGGGCTGACGGTGATGTACGGCGTGCAGAGCAGTTCCGACGGCGCGCTGCTGTCCAACCACATGGCGCAGGTGGTGCAGAAGAGCGGCCAGCAAACCTTGCTGCTCGATCTCGGCCTGCCGCGCGGCGACAGCCTGGCGCTGCTCGGGCTGGAGAGCTCGTTTCATTTCGGCGATGCCTTGCGCCACTTGCGCCGGCTCGACGCGACACTGATCGACAGCGCTTTCACCAGCACCGAAGCCGGCCTGCGCATTCTCGCCTATGCGGGCAACGACGAGCCGCTGGAAAACACCAGCGCCGCCGAGCTGTACATGCTGCTCAGTGCCCTGCGTCAGCACTTCCAGCACATCGTCGTGAACCTTACCGGGCAGAGCGACAGCGAAGCCTTGCGCACCTTCGTCAGTCATTGCGACAAGCTGCTCTGGTACACCGACCAGAACGTGCTCAATTGCCGACGCAACCTCGCGGTGCTCAACCTGTGGCGCGAAAAGGGCATGAAGCTCGACCACGGTCGCCTGCTGGTCGACCGCTATTTGAGCAACGTTGCGCCGAATGCGGAAACCCTCGGCAAGACCTTCAACCTCGAAGTGATCGCCACCCTGGCCCTGACTCCGGAAGTGCGCCTGAACGCAAAAAACCAGGGCGTCAGCCTGTTCGAACTGGCCCCGCGGGAAAAACTGACGCAAAGCCTGCGCGACCTTGGCGAACGTCTGGCAAAACGCTCCGAGGGGCTGGCGAAACCCAAAGTCACCTGGTTCGACCGTTTGCGAGGCAGCTCATGAACGCAGAAAAACTGTTCGGCAGCGCACCGCGCGCCGGTAACGGCAACAGCGATCACGAAGGCCTGAAACTGGTCCTGCATCGCTACATCATCGATGCCCTCGAAGAGTCGGGGAAAAATCTTCTGGAAGGCTCGCGGCAGCAGCTCGCGCAATTCGTCACCGACAAGGTTGCCGAGTACATCGCCCGTCTGCACCTGGCGATTTCCCGCTATGAAATGGAGCGGCTGGCTGAAGAGATCGTCGATGAGCTCACCGGTTTCGGCCCGCTGGAAGTGCTGCTGCGCGACCCGTCGGTGACCGAGATTCTGGTCAACGGCCCGCACCGGGTGTTCATCGAACGCGACGGCGTGCTGCATCAAAGCGATTTGCGTTTTATCGATGCGCATCACGTCGAGCGGGTCATGCAGCGAATTCTTGCGCCGCTCGGCCGACGCCTCGACGAGTCTTCGCCGATGGTCGATGCGCGCCTGCCCGATGGCAGCCGGGTCAATGCGATCATTCCGCCGATCGCCCTCGACGGGCCGTGTCTGTCGATTCGCAAATTTCGCAAGGACATGCTCAACAGCAGCGACCTGATGGCGATGCAGACCATCGACCTGGCGATCTTCGAGTTTTTTCAGATGGCGGTCGGCAAGCGTTGCAATATCCTCATCAGCGGCGGCACCGGCACCGGCAAGACCACGCTGCTGAACATTCTCAGCCAGTTGATCAATCCCCACGAACGACTGGTGACCATTGAGGACGTCGCCGAATTGCAGCTCGGCCACCCGCATGTGGTGCGTCTGGAAACCCGCCCGCCAAATGCCGAAGGCCACGGCGAAGTGAAGGCCAGCGACCTGATTCGCAATGCCCTGCGCATGCGCCCGGACCGGATCATCCTCGGCGAGATTCGCGGCGTTGAAGTGGTCGACGTGCTCACCGCGATGAACACCGGCCATGACGGTTCGATGAGCACCGTGCACGCCAACAATGCTCAGGATGCCCTGCTGCGACTGGAGACCCTGGTCGGTCTGACCGGTCGTTCCATCGCCGAACGCACCCTGCGGCAGATGATCTGCGCCGCGCTTGACGTGATCATCCAGCTGACGCGCATGCCCGACGGGCGCCGCTGCGTCAGCGAAGTGGTGGAAGTGGTCGGCATTCGCGAGGACGTATACGTCACCAACACCCTGTTCCGCCTCGACCGCCGCACAGGTATTGGCTTTCTGCGCGAAGCGGTGAATCCGGCTGGCGACAAGCTGCGCTTTGATGCGCATTCGGTCTGACGGCGAGGAGCAGCGAACATGTGGGCACCGCTGATTCTGATTGTCGTCTGCCTGGCCCTGCTGGGGCTGTCGATCCGTCTGTTTGTGCAAGGTTTGCGCAAGACTGCCACGGAGAAAGTTCTCAACCGGCTGGCCGCCGGGCAACCGCAACTGGCTGTGGAGAAGCCCGTCTGGGTCCGGCTGGAACGGATGTTTCTGCGCGCCGGACTGGGCCGTCCGACCGAGCGCTTCGGCCTGTGGCTGAGTCTGTGGGCGGTGGTCGTGGGCTTGGGTTACATGCTCGCCGACTGGATCGGCGTGCTGCTGATGATCGTCGTGCCGCCTCTGACGCTGCGGCTGTACATCGCCTTTCTGTATCAGCGGCGGATCAAGCGCATGATCGAACAACTGCCGCAATTTCTCGATCACACCGTGCGCAGCCTGAAATCCGGGCGCACCCTGAGCGACGCGGTGATGGGCAGCATCGACGCCAGCGACGACCCGCTGAAAGAGGCCATGGGCCGGGTGCAGCGCAACGTGCAATTGGGCGTGAACCTGCCCGACGCCGTCAGCGATTTTGCCGAGCTGTATGAGCAAGACGAATTGCGCATGTTCGCCCTCGGCCTCAAGGTCAACCACCGCTACGGCGGCAACGCCAGCGAGCTGCTGGAGAACCTGATCAAACTGATCCGCGAGCGAGATCAGGGGGCGCGGCAACTGCGCGCGCTCACCGGCGAAACACGCATGACCGCCTGGGTGCTCGGCGCATTGCCGCTGCTGCTGGTGAGTTACTTCATGCTGACCAACCCCGGCTACATGCTGGGCATGTGGAACGACGCGGGCGGACGGCAGATGCTTATCAGCGCCGCCGCGTTGCAAGTGGTTGGCAGTCTGGCGCTGTGGCGCATGTTGCGGAGCGTTTGAGATGGTCTGGCTCGCGGCACTCATGCTGCTGCTCGGCGCGCTGTTACTGGTGACCAATCACTGGCTGGTCGAGCGGCGCCGGGTGCGGCAGATCAACCAGCGCCTGCAGGGTCAAACCTTGCGCGAGAACCGCTTCGGCAGCTGGCTGCGCGCAGTCGGCAGCAGTCGCTTCGGCCAGCGCTCGGTGAGCATCGACAGCGAAACCCAGACCCTGCTCAACCGCCTCGGCTGGCGCCGCGCCAGCGAGCGCTCGTTGTACGCCGCCTGCCAGATCGGCACGCCGCTGCTGACCCTGGGCCTGGCGATCTTTCTGCAGCAAGTGTTCTTCCCCCAGGCCGGCAATGGCTGGATCGTGCCGATGCTCGCCACCGGCGGCGGCTATCTGCTACCCAAACGCGTGCTCGCCTACGCCGCTGCGCGGCGCCAGCGCACCCTCGCCGTAGAGATATCCACCTTCATTCCGCTGCTGCGCATCCTCTTCGAATCCGGCATGGCGGTGGAACAGGCACTGCGCGTGCTGAGCAGCGAGGCGCAAAAACTGCTGCCGGAGCTGACCCGCGAACTGCGCCTGATTCTGGCGCGCGTCGACAGCGGCCTGGAACTCGGCCAGGAGCTGCACAAAGCGGCGGTGATGCTCGCCGTCGACGAGTTCAGCGATACCTGCGTGATCCTTGAACAACTGATTCACCAGGGCGGCGGCGCGATGAAATCGCTGCTGGCGCTCAAGCAACTGCTGGATGACCGACGCCTGACCCGCTTGCAGGAATACATCTCGAAAATGTCGGCAAAGATGTCGGTGGTGATGATGCTGTTTCTGTTTCCGGCCTTGCTGATCGTCCTCGCCGGCCCGGGCTTCACCGCGATTGCCCGGGCGTTCGCAAACTGACCTCGGCTCATGGAGAGCGTTTGATGAAAACACTGATACTCATGGCAAGTCTGCTGCTGCTCGGCGGTTGCGCCACCGACGGCCAGGCACCGTGGACGGCGCTGCTGTCACCGAGCAGTTGCAGCAAGATGACCCAGGAGCAGGAACTGGCGCTGAACCTGGCCGATGACTTGGCCAACGACGGCAAACTGCACGCCAGCCTCGCCAACCTGCAAAGCCTGCCGGACAACCTCAGCGAAGTGCGCCTGCGCAAAGCCAAGGTCTACCGTCTGCTCGGCCGCAGCGAGGCGGAACCGTTGTATCGCAGCCTGCTCGGCGGCTGCCTGACCGCCCAGGCCGAACATGGTTTGGGCCAGCTCTACGCCGCGCGAAGCGACTACGGCCAGGCCCAGGCCCACCTGCAACGCGCCGCCCGGCTGGCACCCACCGACGAGAAAATCCGCAACGACCTCGGCGTGGTCTACCTCAACCAGCTGCGCCTCAACGACGCCCGATTCGAATTTCTCACCGCCATCGAACTCAAGCAGAACAACGAATTGGCGACACTGAACATGGTCACCCTGCTGCTGTACCAGAACGACTGGCCGCAAGCCGCCGAGATCGTCAGCCGCGCCAAACTCACCCCGGAACAATTCACCCAGGCCCAACAACGCGCCGAACAACTCAAAGCGCCGGCCAAAGCCAGACCCACTACCGGCAACCAGGTCGCCGCCGTGGCCGACCCTCTGCCGCCGTCGCTCAAATAAGGAGACAGCCATGCCCCCCCTCAAAGGCCTGTGCTACCTGACCCTGCTCACCCTGCCCCTCAGCGCCGTAGCCATCGACGCCGGCCCCGCCTCGGCGCAACAACAGGAAACCGAAGGCTGGCTGCTCCTGCAAAGCCGCAACAAAGTCGCCTCGCCAAAACCGCAAACGGCTACCGCCACCGAACGCGACCTGGCCATGCAGCGCTGGTTGAAAAAGTACAAATACGAGATTCCAGATTTTTATGACCCGGATGCGGGCGGGAAGCTCGAGACCAAGAATTAGTGAAGTGGTGAGCTTGCAGACGCTATCGCGAGCAGGCTCGCTCCTACATTTGGATTGGGTGTGTTCAGTCAAGCACGGCACAGCTGAAAGCCAACCCTCACCCTAGCCCTCTCCCGGAGGGAGAGGGGACTGATCGTGGTGGATGCGAGGGCTACGCCGGCTTGGGATATCGAGTCGTACTCAGGTTCTGAACGGCCCAAAAATCGGCTCCCTCTCCCTCGGGAGAGGGCTGGGGTGAGGGGCAAATCCACCACCAATCCCAAGCCAACCACCCGCTTCTAACCACTCAACAATGAGCGTTAGCTCGCGTGCTCTTGATCTTGATCTTGCGTCACCGGCGACATCGGAAGGCTGAGTGGAGGGATCGATCCGGGCGTGGGAGCGCAGCGACCGTCTGGCGCAGCCAGACACAGCGGACGTAGGTGCAGCGAAGCAAACCGTAGCCGCTGCGCCCGGATCGGTCCCGGAGCGAAGGGACCCGAGCCTGCGAGGGCCGTACGTAGGAGCAAGCGTTTTGGGTTACCTTTTTGGCGTTTGAAAAAGGTGACCCGCCGTAAGGGCGAAACCGCCAGCAGCCACACCCCAAAAAACGGATATTCACCCAAAAACAACCAAAGCCTGGTCGGCCCAGAGGCCGCCAAGGTCAATGCGCCGTAACCCGCTGCCGCAAAGCAGAACCACTGGGCGCCAAGGCCAACGCCAACTGCGTACGATTATGCATATGCGTCAACCGCAGCACCTGCGACACATACAACTTCACCGTGTTCTCGGTAATCCCCAACTCACAGGCAATCTGATAATTGGTCTGCCCTTTGCCCACCAACCGCGCCACATCGAGCTGGCGCGGCGACAACTGACTGAACAGCGCCGGCATCTCCTGCGCCTCGCCCCCGTCAGGCTCACCGCCCGACACATCGCGAGCCGCCGCCGGACTGCGCCGGACCTTGTCCAGATCCTGGTAAAGATCGTCGATCGACTCCGACAAAAACTGCAATTTCTGATTCAGGTGCCCCAGATGCAGATTCTTCTGACGCTCCTGCAGCGCCGCTTCCTGACGCTGCACGCCTTCAAGCATCTCATCCAGATTGATCGGCTTCTGATAGTAATCGGCAATCCCGGCACGCAACGCCTTGATCACATCCTGCTTGTCCGCACGCCCCGTCAGCATGATCGCCTCGAACACCCGATGCTTGCCGGCCAACCGCTGCAACTCTTGAATCAACTGAATGCCATCCATGTCCGGCATGTGCAGATCGCTCAGCACCAGGCCGATCTCGGCGTCGTCGCTGAATCGCTCGATCGCCTGCAGACTGGATTGGCACGGCACACAGCGGTAACCGCTGCTTTCCAGAAATTCGCAGAGTTCTTCGACCACCAACGGCTGATCGTCGACTACAAGGATTTTCACCGCAGACGTAAGCTTGTTCACGTGCCACTCCATTACCCTGGGCCAAAGCTGACCATTCCTGTACCGCCAACTTTGGCTGTATAACCCCGTTCCAGTTGAAAGTAGACCTACTTTCCGACTATGTACATAGAACTAGTGGCGCTTGGCGATCAACGAATCCACGGTAAAACAGACAGGGCGCCGACCAGCACAAACGGTGCAAATGGCAGCTTTTTTGACTTGTCTGGCGCCAGATACCGCCAACGCTCTCTAAGCCCTTGACTCATATGAAGCCAGAGTCTTGGCGCCAGCAGCATCCAGATCACGCTGGCGATAGCCGCGCCAATAAACACACCAAGAATAAACAGACCGTTCGTCGCAAGCCCCAGAGCTGTCATTAATTTCACATCACCGGCGCCCATGCGCCCCAGGAAAAAGCCCGGCAACGTCAGCGTCAGCGCAATCAGAACGGCCCAACCGCCCTGCCCGGCTTCCGCGCCCAGCCAGGTGTTGCCAGTCGCCAGCAGATAAACCAGCGCCAGCGCAGCCGCCCCCAAAGTGAGCACGTTGGCAATGCGCCGTTGACGCGCATCTTGCCCAGCGCACAGCACCAGCCAAAGCAAAAGGATAAAACTGTGCATCCGCTAAAAGCCGTCCGTTTTTGCTGAATGATTCTATGCTGATACTACGCAGTGACAGTCAGGGTAGACGCACTCATGAAATACGCCTTCCGGAAGTCGCAAACAGGTGCGGTGGCGATCGAGTTCGCCCTGGTGTTCATCATCTTTTTCGCGGTTTTTTATGGCTTGGTCAGCTACAGCCTGCCGCTGGTGATGATGCAATCGTTCAATCAGGCCACGGCCGAAGCGGTACGCCGCAGTGTGGCGGTCGATCCGAACACACCCAACTATTCAACGGTCGTGCTCAACACCGCGAACGCGACGCTGACTCAGCAATTGTCCTGGATTCCGCCGGTCTTCAACCTGGTGGTCGGCGTTGATACCAGCAGCCAATACAGCGCGACTGGCCTGCTGACCGTGCGAGTGGATTATCCGGTCAGCAAGTTGAATCAGGTCATGCCGGTACTGGTGCTGCCGGGTATCGGCGCGGTCCCCAGTCTGCCCAGTCATCTGACCGCCACCTCGAGTCTGCAATTTTGACCACGGGCGACAAGCTCTTCGGGCGTTTGCTCAAACGCACCACATTTGCCCCGCAGGAATTGCCCGACCGGCTCGGCTCGCCCACCAGTGGTTTGCATCTGTACCTCAACGACGACGGCGGTGTGGTGCAAATGGCCGGGCCGCTGCGGCATCTGCTCGCGCAGCACAAACCCCACGACAAGCCCCTGCCGCTAAGCACCTACGTGCAAGCCCACAGCACGCTGGCTATCGAAGGCCGGCCAAGGGAGTGGCAAGGCCTGTTGCTCGATCTGGATTTTTCTGGCCTTGGCGAGCAGACCTTGCACCTGCGCGGCTGGGTGCAACCGCTGGGCGAAGGCTGGCTGCTGCAATTGATCGATATCGGCGACTTGCTGCTTGAACGCCAGCAAGCGCGTCAGCGCGACGATTGCCAATCGATCGCCGCAAGAATCAGCGAGCAGGTGCGGGCGTGCAGCCAGACGCGCTTGCCGGAAATAGTCGGTGAACAACTGCAAGTGATCGCGCAGCGTTGGCACATCCCTTGTGTAGCGCTGGCCTTGCTCGATGATGAGGAACTGGGCTGGCAGGTCTATCGACAATATCGCGCTCACGATGCGCCGAACCTCTGGGAGGATGACCAGCGTCTCGGCACGCCCCTCGACAGTTTGAACGGCGCGGCGCCGCAGCGGATCGGCGGGCAACCGGGTTTCGATGAGCATTCGCGGGTACAAATACTGTTCGGCAATGCTGAAGGCTTCGCGGTGCCGTACAGCGATGAACGTGGCGTGGTCGCCTGGCTGCTCTGCGCTTTTTACCCTGTCGAGACAGCCGCGCCGTACCTGAGCGAACGCGACTGGACGGCATTGCTCGGCGCCCTCGCCGGCCCGTTGCTGGGACGTCTGCGCGAACACCAGCATCAGTTGCAACTGGAACGCATCGAAGCGCTGCAAAGCCTGTTGGGCAGCGGTTGGTGGGAAATTTTCGCCGACCGCCAGCGCGTGCAACTGGCCCCCTCGCTGGCCGCTGCGCTGCAACTGGACACTGGCGAACCAGCCCTTGAAGACTGGCTGACGCAGATTCATCCCGCCGACCGCGACGAGTTGCGCAGCCGTCTTAACGCCTTGCAGCAACACGGCGAAGCCCTGACGCTGTCGGTGCGCCTGGCCGGCAGCGAGCCTGCGCAACCCGCGACGTGGTACCGGGTGCAAGGCCAGGTCATCGGCAGCGGCGTCAACCGGCGGCTGATCGGGTTCATGCTCGACATCAGTGACATCCAGAACCAGCAGCAACGCGCCGCGGCCGCGCATGCGCGGCTGGACAACCTGATCGCCAGTTCGCCCGCGGTGATTTACGTTCAGCAGTACCGCGAGGGTGCGCTGATTCCGACGTTTTTCAGCGCCAGCCTGCAACCGCTGCTCGGCTGGAGCCTGGCCGATTGTGCCGACGGCGCGCTGATCGAGAAGGTCCACCCTGACGATCGCGATCTTTATTTCGAACGTACGCGTCAGCTGCTGCGCGAAGGTGCGGTGCGTGGGCGTTATCGCCTGCGTGACCGTCACGGCAGTTATCACTGGCTGCTCGATGAAGCCAGATTGCTGCGCGACGACCTTGGCCTGCCGGTCGAAGCGGTGGGATTGTGGCTGGACGTCACCGAAGCGACGCTGGCCGCCGAGCAGGTAAAAAACAGCGAAGAGCGCTACCGGATTCTGGTCGAGGATTCGCCAGCGATGATCTGTCGCTACCGCCCGGATCTGACTTTGACCTTCGGCAATCGCCCGTTGGCGACGTATCTGGAATGCGCGCCGCAGGCACTGCCGGGGGTCGATCTTGGTAGCTGGATGTCCGATGAACAGCGCAGCGCGTTTGTTCAACGTCTCGGCGCGCTGACCCCGGAGCAACCGGTGAGCACCGCGGAGATCAGCCTGCAACTGCCCGGCCGCGAACACGCCTGGTGGGTGTGGTCCGATCGCGGCGTGTTCGACGAACAGGGGCGCTTGATCGAAGTGCAAGCGGTGGGCCGCGACAACACCGAGTTGCGCCGCTCGCAGCAACAACTCACGCAAAGCGCAAAAATGGCCACCCTCGGCGAAATGGCCACCGGCCTGGCCCATGAAATCAACCAGCCGCTGAACGTGATGCGCATGGCCATCGTCAACGTGCTCAAACGCCTGAGCAACGGTGACGTGCAGATCGACTACCTGACCGACAAGCTCAAGCGCATCGACGCGCAAGTGCAGCGCGCGGCGAAAGTGGTCGATCACATGCGCGTGTTCGGCCGGCGCTCGGAAATCGAACAGCAATTGTTCAACCCCGCTTACGCCATCGAAGGCACGTTGTCGCTGTTGGCCGAAGGCATGCGCGGCAAAGGCGTGGACCTGCGCATCAGCGAGACCACGTTCGAGGTTCAGGTACGCGGCTACGTCGATCAGCTGGAGCAAGTGCTGATCAACCTGATGGTCAACGCGCGCGATGCACTGCTGAGCAAGCGCGAGAAGGAATCAGCGTTCAACCCCTGGATATCGATGTACGTCGAACGCGATGAGCAGCATGTGCGGCTGTGGGTCGAGGACAACGGTGGCGGCATCGATGCGCGTTTGCTCGAGCGTATTTTCGAACCGTTTTTCACCACCAAACCAATCGGTGTTGGCACCGGGCTGGGGTTGTCGGTGAGTTACGGCATCATCGACAACATGGGCGGCCGCTTGAGCGTGCGCAACTCGGTGGAGGGCGCGCGGTTTTGCATCGAATTGCCGATTGCCAGCGAGGCCTAGATCACCAGATAGGCCTTGCCGGTCTGGCCGCAAGTCATGTTGGCGCCGACCTTGACGTCCATCAGGTTGATGCCCAGCCCTTTAAGCAGGTTGTTGAGCAAGGGATCGAGCAAGGGGCTGATGGTGCTGGTCACGACTGGCAACAAACGGTTGGTGACATCACTGATCAACGAAGCGACGCCGGTGACGATCGCGCCCAGCGGATTGCTGCCCACGGGTTGGTAGACAATCAGATTGATCCCCGCCAGCGTATTCGACAGGCTGCCGACGACGTTGCTGGTCGGCACAGCGGAGAGCACGCTCGGCGGCAATTTCAGGTTGGCCGGGGTGGCGAACGGCGTGGCGCTGGAGAACACCAGATCTTGCGAGTTCTGCGCGACGCTGGTGTCGAGTTTGATGCCGATGCCCCCGGCGCCGAACGGAACGTGAGTGGCGGGATTACAGGTGCCGAGCAAGAGGATCTTATGACAGGTGACGATGCCCAGATCGATCAATGGCAAGGGCGCGACGGTCGGCTGGGCGGCGGAAGAAAAAGCGTTGATCGGGTCGATCTTGCCGAGCTTGAGGTCGGCCAGTGAAGTGACGGTGTGCGCGGTCAGGCTCTTGGTGCCGCTGGTGCCTATCGGGCAGCTGTAATCGGTCACGTAGCTTTTCGCGCCGCCGGCGTCGAGGCTGATGTCGATCCTTGGCGATGGCAGCAATTGCGGATCAAGTTGCTCGCAACCCGCGCCCAGCAGACACAGCGCTGAATTGAGCGTGCCGACCAGATTCAGACTCAGCAGCGCGTTGAGTGTCGGGGTCAATCCGCCAACGAGTCCCAGCACCGCATTGGGCAGTCCAGTCACCCCGGAGAGCACCGGCAAATTGACCGAGAGCATCGTGCGCACCTGCGCTGTCCGCACATAAATCCGGTCCGCTCCCAGCGGATCGACCTTGGCCCGCGCCGGATCGCCAATCGCCGAGAACTGCGGCGGCTCGATCACCTTGACCCGCACCGTGACGTTCGCCAGCCCCAACACGCTGACCGGCAGCGTCGCCGCCACCGCACTCTTGCTGTTGGCCAGTTGCACCACGCCCTGAACCAGTTGCAGCAATTGCAGGTTGGCATCCAGCCCCGCCGCCGGGGTGCCGGTCTGCAATTGCAGGATGTCGCCGAGTTTGACCGGTGCCGCGTTGATCGCCGCGACCTGCAACTGACCCAAAGCGGTGGCCACCTGGGCGGTCGCGCCGTTGGCCTGCACCACCGTCGCGGCCGCCTGAATCAGCTGCGTGACGCTGGTTTGAGTATTGAGCAATTGCGTGTAATCGCCGGCGGCGACGTTAAGGTTGATTGCCAACTGATCGAGGTATTTCAGCAGGTTGATATCGGTATTGAGCAAGCCGTCCCAACCGAGTGCGGTGAGATTGACGTTACCGCCCAGCAGGCCGGAAAACAGTGGATTGAGGATGTTCGATTGCGCCGTGTCGATCGTCGCCAGGTTACTGCGGATATTCAACTGGGCCACCGTCGGCTGCGGCTTGGCAGCCACTGCCGAGGCATTGAGCGTGGTGTTCAGGCTGACCGGGTTGGCACTGAACAATGCCTGTACGCCGCCGGCCAAACTGCTGGTGACGGTGCGACTGGCGGCGACTTTCACCGCCACCGCTTGGGTGGCATCCACGCTGAAGGTGCGCAGCCCGCCCGCCGTCGTGAGCAGGGTGCCGCAGGTGGTGGCGAGGGTGTTGCTGGCGTCGACGATGTAGCCATTGCGCAGCGCGCTCTGCCCGGCGTAATTGGCGGCGCTCAGGCCCGGCAGGCATGTGCCGCCACGGCTGACCGCTTCGAGCGCGGCGTTGTCGACCACGCGCTGCAACTTGCGTTGCTCCATGTACAAGCGACCGCTGTCGACCACCAGCAACAGCATGACCACCGCCAGACTGAGCGTGGCCGCCGCCATCAATCCAATCGCCCCGCGTTGCCGGGCCGGACCGTTGAATCGCGAACGAGGCGACATGGCGCACTCCTTTGCCGTGACCTCCTGTGGGTGCTGGTGAGTGTAGACGGGGCTTGGGGCTGTGCATCCTTGCGAACAGAGAAACAAGCCTGTGGGAGTGGGTGTGCAGGTAAAAGGGAGCTCCGCGGCTCCCTTTTACCTGCAGATCAACGCGGCGGATAGTTGCTCAGAATCCGCGTCACGGTTTCGCGAATCGCACTGCTGCGATCTTCCGGGTTCGGCCGGCTGGCGAGCATCTGTTCGTCGCTGCCGCGCCAGACCAGTTTGCCGTCCTTGCCGTCGAGCAGATCGACCTGGATGGTCGCGACCTTGTAGGTGATGTTGCGCGTTTCGTTGTACATCGGCGCGCCCCAATAGCCATTCCACGGGCCACCCCAACCGCCGCCGTAGTTGGTCGTCACTTGTTGCTGGCGATCCTCGACGATCAGATAGGTCTGCACATTCAAATCAGCCTTGGCGCCCGCAGGCGCCGGGCGCAAACCGCGCTGATCGAGTTGATCGGCCACCGCCTGGCGAATGCGCTGTTCGGTGAGGTCGCTCTTGATCCGTGGATCGTCAGGACGATATTGCAAGGCGGGGTCTTTCCAGCTCCAGCTGCGATAGGCGGCGAAGTCGCGGCTGGCATCGAAATCGTGATTGACCTGGTTAGCCGCGCAAGCGCTGAGCAATGCGGCCATGGCGAGTAGAGCGAGACGGCGGAACATGATTTTTCTCCGGTTGAAGACATGAACCTGCGGGCGTTGCGAATGCGGTGAAGTCAACCCGGAGGATACGCCGCCAAGGCCTTTTCCACAGCCTCGCGGATCGCATCGCTGCGCTCGAGCTGATTGCCGGTGGCGGCGGTTTCGGCGCTGGCACTCCACACCGGCTGACCGTTGCCGGCGTCGAACAGATCGACCTGGACCACCACGACCTGCTCTTGATAGGTGCGCACGATCGGCACGCTGTTGTACATGCCGTAGCCACGCCCGTAGCGATCGTAGCCGCCGTATCCACCGTAATAACCGTAGTCGTCGCGGACCTGACGCAAGCGGGTTTCCAGGCGCAGGTTGGCGCTGACCAGCACATCTGCCGGACGGTTGTCGCGGAGCGGGCGCAGACCACGTTGATCAAGGGCATTGCTGACCGCTTCGGCGACTTGCGCCGAGTCCGCCCACACGGTGCCCGGCGGCAGCTGGCCGTTGCGCCAGGCCCAATTGCGGTAGCGCGCGTAATCACGCGGCGCGGCCGGATAGGCGCTGCGATCAAAGGTGGTGGCGGCTTGTGGCGGTGCCGGCGGCAACGGCCGCGATTGTGCCACGTAAGGGTTGCTGCCCTGACAGGCGGCCAACCCCAGGCACATGAGCAATAAACGGGATTGAGCTTTCATGACGCGCTCCGATCAGATCGGCCGGCAGATCCAGTGCAGGTATCGCCCAAGCCCGGCGAAGCTGGGGTGACGGCGGTGGGCGAGCTCCATCTCGAGCAAATCCGCAAGGTCGGCGCGGGCCTGGAATTCCACCGGCATGTAATCGTGAAAAACCCGTACGCCACTTTGGCTTTCGACCTGCCACAGACCGTCGAGTTGCGTTGCCAACTCGCGCGGATCGAGCGGCTGCTGCGGGGTCAGGCTCTGCTTTTCGCCAGCCATGACGTTTTTGCGCATTTTCTTGAAATGGCCTTTGAGCAGGTTGCGGTAGATCAGCGCGTCGCGGTTGTAGAACGCCAGCGACAACCAGCCGCCGGGGCGGGTCAGTTGATGCAGCACCGGCAAGATCGCGTGGGGCTCGGCCAGCCATTCGAGCACGGCATGGCAGATCACCAGATCGAAAGGTTCGCTGAGCTGGTCGGGCAGTGCTTGCCACGGCGCCTGAATGAACGTGGCGCGCTGCCCGGCATCAGCGAAACGCTGGCGGGCGCCTTCGAGCATCGGCTCAGCCGGCTCGGTAAACGTGACGTCGTGCCCACGTTCGGCCAGCCACAGCGACATATGGCCGAGCCCGCCACCGATGTCGAGCACGCGCAATGGACGCTCCGGCAACGCTTCGGCGAGGTCGGCCTGCAACACCGCAAGGCGAATCGCGCCTTTGGCGCCGCCATAGATTTTTTCAGCGAAACGCGTCGCCAACTGATCGAAATGCCGGTCGCCCATCAACTGAACCGCCGTTCGCTGTCGGCGAGCTTGGCGCGCACCACTTCATTCATGTCCAACCCCAGCTCGCTGCACAGCAACAACAGGTACAGGACGATATCGCCGATTTCCTGCCCCGCATGGGCAAGCTGCTCGGCGGGCAACTGGCGCGACTGGTCTTCCGTCAGCCACTGGAAGATTTCCACCAGTTCGGACATCTCGACGCTGGCAGCCATCGTCAGGTTCTTCGGGCTGTGAAATTGCCGCCAGTCATTGCGGTCGCGAATGGCGTGCAGGCGTTCGGTCAGTTCAACAAGGTTCATCGGGCTCTCCTGAAGGCGTATAGCTTCGGGGGGATAACGCCTGAAGGCAAGCGCGGCGCTGTTGATCTTTGTAGGAGTGAGCCTGCTCGCGATGGCGTCGTGTCATTGAAATTGATTTGCCTGACACGACGCCATCGCGAGCAGGCTCACTCCTACAGGATTGTGGTAAACCTTCTATGATGCAGGGAACTCGGCCACCACCCTTGTGGCCCAAGGCTCAGCTCTTTCATCAGGACGCACACATGCAGGTAGAAAGCTTTTTCGAATGGCTCGGGCAGGTGCTCGGTTCGGTAATCCGCTTTATCGTCGATGGGCTCAGCGGCCTGTTCAACCTGCTGAGCAATGCCGGTGGCAACTTCGTCGACGGACTCTCGCGCACGCTGGGCATGGACACTTCGATAATCAGCATCATTGCCCTGATCGTCGGTTTGATGCTGTTGTGGTCGGCGATTCGCGCGTTCATGAACGCGTCGATCATTGCCGGGATCATCTGGCTCTTGCTGGGGTTGTGGTTACTCAGCTGGATTATTCACTGAGAACACAAAACCTGGAGTGAGCCCGCTCGCGATAGCGGTGGGTCAGTCACCGATGATTCGCCTGAAAAGACACCTTCGCGAGCAGGCTCGCTCCTACACTGATCGCGTTTCAAGTCTCATGAATCGCTACAATGCCGGCTCCCCGAAGGAGCCTGCATGTCCACTCTGATTGCCGACTGGCGCGACCGCCTGACCCACCGCAAGGTCTGGGCGCTCGCCGCGCCGATGATTTTGTCCAATATTTCCGTGCCGCTGGTGGCGCTGGTCGACAGCACCGTCATCGGCCATTTGCCGCACGCCCATCAACTGGGCGCGGTGGCGGTGGGCGCCAGCCTTTACACGTTTCTGGCCTGGGCCATGGGCTTTCTGCGCATGGGCACCACCGGGTTTGCCGCGCAGGCTGCAGGGCGCAGCGATGGCGCGGCGTTGCGGCAGATCCTGTTGCAGGGCTTGTTGCTGGCGATGGGCCTGGCGCTGCTGCTTGGCGCATTGGGCGTGCCGCTGAGCGGGGTCGCGCTGCACTTCATGCAAGCCTCGGCGGAGCTGGATCAGCTCACGCGCGAATTCTTCCACACACGGCTGTTCGGGCTACCGGCTGCGCTGGCCAGTTATGCGCTGGTCGGCTGGTTCCTCGGTACGCAGAACGCGCGGGCGCCACTGGCGATTCTGCTGAGCACCAACCTGATCAACATCGTCCTCAACCTGTGGTTCGTCATGGGCCTGGATTGGGGTGTGGTCGGTTCGGCGCGGGCCTCGGTAATCGCCGAATGGAGCGGCGCCCTGCTCGGCCTGTTGCTGACGCGCAAGGCGCTGCGCGCGTATCCGGGGCACATCATGTGGGCGGCGTTGAAGCGATGGCAGAGCTGGCGCCCGCTGCTGGCGGTCAACCGCGACATTTTCATTCGCAGCCTGGCGCTGCAATCGGTGTTTTTCATGATCACCGTGCAAGGTGCGCGACTGGGCGATGCGACCGTGGCAGCCAATGCGCTGCTGCTCAACGGCCTGCTGCTGACCGCGCATGCGCTCGACGGCCTCGCCCATGCGGTGGAAGCCTTGTGCGGCCACGCCATTGGCGCCCGCGACCGGCTCGCCCTGCGGCGTTCGCTGGTGGTTGCCGGGGGCTGGTCGTTGATCGCCAGCCTTGGTTTTGCCGTGCTGTTTCTGCTTGGCGGGCACCTGTTCATCGAAATGCAGACCGACATCCAGAGCGTGCGCGAGACCGCGTACATCTACCTGCCGTACCTCGCCGTGCTGCCGCTGATTGCGGTGTGGAGCTATCTGCTCGACGGCTTGTTCATTGGTGCGACCCGTGCGCGGGAGATGCGCAATGGCATGCTGATCACCGTGGTGCTGCTAGTGCCGTTCGCCTGGGCGTTGCAAAGTCTGGGCAATCACGGGTTGTGGATATCTTTCCTGCTGTTCATGGTGCTGCGCAGCCTTACCCTCGGCGTGCAAGGCTGGTGGCTCAAGCGCCACGATGGCTGGTTCAACGGCGGCGTTCACTGAGTCGGCGTATGCCGGATGAAGCCGATCACCTGATCGAGCACCGGTGCCAGGCGCCGCAACGGCCGTGACAGGCTCGCGACCAACGTGATGTGGCTGGGGCGCGCGTAATACAGATCCTGCACCGGAACGCCGGCGGCGCGCAGCTTGTCGGCGAGACCGGCGGTGTTGCGCGTCGGGTTGACGAGGTCATCTTCACTGGCCGCAATCAGCAGCGAAGGCGGCGCACCGTGGCTGACATGGTTGATCGGCTGCGACCGGGGCGGTGAGTCCGGCCAGAAGAACACCGGGCGCACGGCCGGGTTCTTGATCGGCAGAAAATCATACGGCCCGGCCAGTCCGATCCAGCCGCGCAGGTCCTTGGGCGACAGACCGACCGCCGCCAGCCATTCGCCGTCCAGCGCGAGCATCGCCGCGTTGTAGGCGCCAGAGCTATGGCCCATCAGATAGAGGTTTTGCGGATTGCCGGAAAATTCACCGATATGCGTCCGGGTCCATGCCACGGCACGTGCGCCGTCCTGCAGAAACGACGGATAACGCACCTGCGGATACAAGCGGTAATCGGCCACCACCGCAACGATGCCTCTGGACGCCAGCGCTTCGCCGACAAAACCGTAGTCATGCCGCGAGCCGCTGTTCCAGCTGCCACCATAGAAAAACACCACCACCGGTGCATCCGGCAATGACGTGTGCGGCACATACACATCGAGCTTCTGCCGCGGATCGTCGCCATAAGCGATGTCCGCGGTTTTGCGGTAAGTGCTGTCCGGCGTCAGTGCATTGAGCACTTGCACCGGCGAACACGCGCCCAGCGCCAGCAGCCACAGACTGCCGAGCAGTGCCCAAAAGCCTTGCCGAAATGAACCTGCCATCCGCGCCGAACCTCGTCTCAGGGCTGATCGCCGCGCCACTGGCGCCGCACATGGTCGAGCCGTTGTTGCTGGGTCAGCCCCACCGGCGGTGGCACCAGCACCGCACGCGGATGCAACAAGCGTAGCCACAACCAGCCATCGAGCACGCTGCGGTCGCTGAAGCCCAGGGCCAGGCCTTGCTGAACATGGGAGGCCATGGTGGCATATTCGGTTCCCAGCGATTGGCACCAGCGCCAGATGTGCTGCTCGAGCAGGCAGGTCTGCAAGCGCTCGCGCTGGCGCCGGGTCAGGCTTTGTTCGATGTTCAGCGGCTCGACCGCCAGCCCCGGATTGCGCAACTGCTGCCAGCCCTGGCTGCCGATCGCCCGGTCGGCCCAGGTGCCACCGAACCAGCGCATCTGCCGGATCGGCCCAAGCCAGCGGCTCAGTTCAGCAGCGTCGCAGGCATCGAAAAAATAGCTCGCGGTCTGCCGGTTGTAATAGCTGAGCAAGGCGCGATGGCTCAAGCCGAACGACACCGTCAACATGCGCTGCAAATGGCTGAGCAGTTGCTGCACCGGCGCCTCGCTGACGAGCAACAGCCCGCGCCAGGTGTTCGGGTCGCGGTGACACAATGCAGTCAGGGCCGGGCATTCGCTCAAATCGATCAACAGCGGCCCGTGGGCACTGACCGGTTCGAACTCGGTGCCATCGAACAGGCTGAAACGGCGCACTTCGCTGAACGCCTGGCGCAACACCGGCAAGGCCTGCGGTGCATCCAGGCGATCGAGCAACAGCCACTGCCCTTCGGGCTCGGCGCCCGTCATGTTGCGCCACTCTGTTCAAGCGCCGTGACCAGCCGACAGCTGCAAACCGCCTGCGCACAGTGACTGAAACTGCCGCCGCCGGGGATCAGGCACAGCAACAGCAATGGCTCAGCGGACATCAGCAGTTGCTGCAGCCCATGACTTTCCAGGCTGTCGGGCAACGGTGGCGGATCCGCGTCATGCTCGACAGCGCTGGACGATGGCTGCAGCACACCGCTGATCATCGGTTGATCCGGATCGCCCTCGAAGAAACTCACCACCACTTCGACGCCATCGTCCAGCGTCGCCATGGACGACTGCGCCAGCGAGGGTGCCAGTGGCAGCCAACAGTGACTCGGCGCAGCGCCTTCGCCTTGATAGAGCCAGTCGAACTGCACCGCCACCGGTCGCTGATGATCAGGCTGTGGCTCATCGACCGTCACCACCCAGGCGCGTTGCAGGCTGTGCATGCGCAGGCGCGAGGTCGCGCTGGCGGCCGAGGTCGGCAACTGGACCGCGCCGAACACGCGATTGGTATAGGGCACGTCGAGGGACGGATCGGCGCAATGTTCGATGCGCGTCAGCAACCATTGGCGATTGCATTCGGCAAAGGGATGGCCGGCCAGGCGCAGCCAGTGTCCGCAGCGCAACGTTGACAGGTCACTGCAACCTTCGGCGTGCTGCACGGTTTGCAGACCTGACGGTCCTGGCTGCAATGCCTTGCACAATTGCCATTGGCGCAGCGCCGGTGAAACGCAGGTTTCGTCGTCTTCGCATTGATAGCGCGCCGCACCGGCCAGTGGCAGGTGCGCCGGATCATCGGTGAACACCAGGCAGTGCCGGTCGCGCTCGTGTTCGAAGTAATAGTGGATCTGCGCCTGCGCGCACAAACGCTGCAGCAGTTGCAGATCCGACTCGCGGTATTGCGTGCAGAACGTGCGCGCCGGGTAGTCGCCACGCAGATCGAAGCGGCGCTGGTGACCGACGATGCCATGCTCTCTGAGCACTTGTTCGAGGATCTGCGGTACTGAACGACCGCTGAAGATGCGCTGGCTCAGGCGCAGCGCCAGACAGGCGAGTTTCGGCCCCAGCCGGACCCGGCTCAAGCGCAAGCCGGTGCCGTGCTCATGCTGGACAAGGCTTTGCAATTGCCCGTGCACGCCCTCCCCTGACGGCCCGAAACAGAGGAAAGCCGAACGGTGCAGCAGGCCGGCGAGGTCCAGGTGCGGATCGTCGATCAACACATCGATCTCGAATGCAAAGGCTTCGCTGAGGGCTTCGCTACCGGTAAAGGCCAGGACTTCGAAAGGGTCGGACAGGCCCGCTACATCGAGACGAAACGACGACTCGTTGACTGGATCGAACATGGGCGGATCTCTACAGGAGGGGCGGCCGAGGATTCTCGCCGAGAGCCATGGCCGAGTAGAGAGCTGAAGTACAACTTAGGAAATGACCTACGCGAAAAGCAGACCGGATGACTTTGCTGGCTTGGACCGGCAAGCATTTCGCGCAGATTTAGAGAGACATCCCACCGGATCATCCGAATTTTCCGCGGCTAGCGGGAAAGTTTCAGACAACCCGGCGTGATCGCCATCTGGCTTCAGGAAGACAGGTAGGAGGAGCGGGTCAGGCCCAGACGCAAGGCATCGAGAAATTGCGTGCGTTCGCTGGCGCTGATGCGTGCACTGGCGCACTTGTCGCGGTAGTGCGTCATCAGCTCTTCCGGCGACAAGTGCACGTAACGCAGCATGTCTTCGATGGTGTCGTGGGTCTCGATGCCGGCGTGGTAAACGCTGCCATCGGCGTTCTGGTAGATGTTCACCGAGTCGGTGTCACCGAACAGGTTGTGCATGTCGCCGAGAATTTCCTGGTAGGCGCCGACCAGGAACACGCCCAACAGGTAGTCTTCGCCTTCATTCAAGGCGTGCACCGGCAGACTGGTTTCAATGCTCTGCTCGTCGACGTACTGATTGATCTTGCCGTCGGAGTCGCAGGTCAGGTCCTGCAATACCGCGCGGCGCAGCGGCTCTTCGTCGAGACGGTGCAGCGGAATGATCGGCAGCACCTGATCGATCGCCCAGGTGTCCGGCAGGCTCTGGAATACCGAGAAGTTGCAAATGTACTTGTCGGCCAGTTTGTCGTTGAGCTCGTCGAGCACCTGACGGTGCGAACGCTGACGCGCTTTGAGCGAGTTGTGCAGGCGCCGGCACACGGCAAAGTAGCACTGCTCGGCGAGGGCTTTTTCCGCCAGGGTCAGCTTGCCGTCGGCGTACTGCGCGGCCACGTCACTCATGTAATGAGTGGCGCGCCAGTAGGTTTCGGTGACCATTTCGATGTCGGTCGGGCCGAGCAGGTCAACCAGCCACTGCACGGTTTCCGGCAGGCTTTCCTTGTTCTCGATCAGCGGGATTTCGTCGTTGTGTTTCTCGACGTCGGTCACCTGCACCACCAGCATGGCGTGGTGCGCGGTCAGCGAGCGGCCGCTCTCGGAGAAGATGTGCGGATGCGGCAGGCTCTGCGCGTCGCAGAATTCCTTGAGCATGCCAACCACAACACCGGCGTAATCATCCATGTCGTAGTTGATCGAACTGGCGTTGCGCGAATGAGTACCGTCGTAGTCGACACCCAGACCACCACCGACGTCGATGTGATCGACCGGCAGACCGAGGTTGCGCAATTCGCCGTAGTAACGGATCGCTTCCTTGAAGCCGTGCTGGTAGTCAGCGAGGTTGGCGATCTGCGAACCCATGTGGAAATGCAGCAGGCGAATGCCCTGATCCAGCCCGGCGCCACGGAAACGCTCGACCACCGACAGCAACTGAGCCGCCGAAAGACCGAACTTGGATTTCTCGCCACCGGTGTCCGCCCACTTCGAGGAGGCCAGTGACGACAGACGCACGCGCAAGCCAACCTGTGGCTTGACCTTGAGCGAGGCGGCCTCTTCGATCACCAGGCCGACTTCGGATTCTTTTTCGATGACGATGAATACGTTGTGGCCGAGCTTCTGGCCCATCAGCGCCAAGCGGATGAACTCACGGTCCTTGTAACCGTTGCAGACGATGGTGCCGCCCTTTGGCGCCAGCGCCAGCACGGCGAGCAGCTCAGGCTTGGAGCCGGCTTCCAGACCGATGGACACGTTCTGGGTGGCGATGATGTTCTCGATCACCGCTTCCTGCTGGTTGACCTTGATCGGGTACAGCGCGGTGTATTTGCTCTGGTATTCCAGGCGCTCGATGTTCGAATCGAAAGCGCCGGTCAACTGACGGACACGGTCTTGCAGGATATCGGGGAAACGCACCAGCAGCGGCAAGGACAAACCGCTCTTGCGCAGTTGGTCGACTTGCTCGAACAGGTCGATCGGCGAGCTGCTCGGGCCGTTCGGACGTACTTCGACGCGACCGGCTTCATTGATCGCGAAATACCCGGCCCCCCAATGGCGAATCCCGTAAACGCTGCGGCTGTCCGCAACTGTCCATTGGCTGCCATCGTCTTTACGTGTGCGTCGTACGGACATCGAAGTCCCCTATAAAGAAGTCAGAGTGCGTCGCCTGACGTTCAGGCCGGCGCAGTCTAAAGAATGAAAATGACGGTTCGTCAGTGCGGCGGTAGACCGCACTGACTGCGTGGAGTTTAGAAACCGGTCATGAACAGGCTCTGTGAAAACCATGGCGACGACGCCGGATCTGCAACGCTGCAAAGCCGGGTCAAGCCGCCGGAGGGTTTCACAGAGGCTGCTAGCCGCCGGACTTCTTCGCTTTGAAACCGTGCTTGATCAGTTCCGCCAGGAGTAGCTCGACGTGATCGCCCTGGATTTCGATGATGCCGTCCTTCAGCGCCCCGCCGGTGCCACAACGTTTCTTCAACGTTGTCGCCAGTTCCTTGAGCGCGTCTTCGGCCAGCGGCACGCCGGTGATGGTGGTCACCGTCTTGCCGCCACGCCCCTTGCTTTCGCGACGCACGCGAGCAATGCCGTCACCGGCCGGGATCACGGTTTGTTTGCAGATACAGGCGTCCACCGGCTTACTGCATTCCGGACAGTGACGACCTGCGTCGGTAGAAAATACCAGGCCGCCCAGGGCGGCGAAGGATGCGGCTTTTTTGGCCACCGGCAATCCTCTCGGGAGGACAAAGACTGATCGCGACCTTGGGCAAGGTCAGCGACCGCGAAGCCCCACTCAGGCAGGGGCAGCGCTACTGCAGCGAACGTTTATGCAAAACGACGCGGTGCAGCTTGAAAAGGTCGCGCAGTGTAACGGCAAAAATCGCGATTGCTAAGTGCCAATCGGCGCCAATTCATGTGTTCTTTGCGACGTCGCTTTGCTGCGCCTTGAGATAGCGCTTCAGCGCTGCCAAAGAGTCCGGGCAATAAGGCTTCTGCTCGATTTCCTGCATGACCTGCTCGACGGGGATAAAGCGTGCTTCGAGGACTTCTTCCGGCTGCAATTTCAGCGGACCGTCCCATACAGCAGAAAACGCCGAGCACCAGAGCCGGTTGCCGGTGTCTTCGAAGTAGAAATGGTCGTGAGCGGTGAGTTCGACGCCACTCACACCCAGTTCCTCCTCCAGCTCACGGGCCGCCGACTCGGCATAGGTTTCGTCCGCCTGGACCATCCCGCCCGCAGCGACGTCCCAATAACCGGGATAAATCGCCTTGCTCAACGTGCGCTGGTGCACGCACAGCTCACCGGCGGAATTGAACAGCATGATGTAGGTGCCTCGGCCGATCAGCCCACGCTCGCGCAGGTCGGAGCGCACCAGGGCGCCGAGCAGGTTGTCGTGCTCGTCGACCCAGGCGATCTGTTCAGCATCGGAGGCGGCGCGATGGGCTGCCTCCCTGGCGTTGTGGCTCATTGATCAGCCCTGATTGAGCAGTTGACGCAAATCGATCACCGCGGCGTTGGCCCGGGAAATATAGTTGGCCATCACCAGCGAGTGGTTGGCCAGCACGCCGAAGCCGCTGCCATTGAGAATCATAGGACTCCATACCGGTTCCTGCGAGGCTTCCAGCTCGCGGATGATCTGACGCACGCTGACCGTTGCGTTCTTCTTCGCCAGCACATCGGCAAAATCAACTTCGATTGCGCGCAGCAAGTGCGACAGCGCCCAGGCCTGACCGCGTGCTTCGTAAAACACGTTATCGATCTGCATCCACGGGGTCTCGACGACTTCCTCGTCGACCTGCGGCACTTCGCCGACGGCGGGCACTTCGGTTTTCAGCGCGGTATTGAGTTTGACCCGGCCAACACTGGCGGACAGCCGTTGCGACAGCGAACCGAGACGGGTGCCGACATCGCCGAGCCAGTTGTTGAGGTTGTCGGCACGCGCGTAGAACAATGCGTTTTTCTGGTTCGGGTCGGAGAGACGCGACTGGTAGCGGCTCAGGGAATTGATGCCTTCCTGGTATTCCGACTCGCTGGACGGCAGCACCCAGCTTTTATTGTCGAAGTTGAAGCGCGGCTCGGCCTTGGCCAGATCGGCGTCTTCGGCCGACTGCGATTGCGAACGGGCGAAATCCTTGCGCAGGGCCCGGGTCAGGTCACGTACCTGTACCAGCACGCCGTATTCCCAGCTTGGCGTGTTGTCCATCCACAGGCCCGGCGGGAAGCGGTCGTTGGAAATGTAGCCGCCCGGCTTGTCGAGCAAGGTGCCGGCGACGGTTTTCAGAGTCTCCACGGTCGTATAGCCGACGACCATTTGCTTGCCTTCTTTCTCGGCCGCGACCTGGGCGTTTTGCGCCACCGGAAACAGCGCCGGCTCCTGGCTCCAGTACCAGCCCAGGCCAATGGTCACCAGCAGATAAAGGCCGACCAGTGTGGCCAGTGCGCGGCTGAACAACAGCCCGCCGACGTAGCTGCGGGTGGCCGACTTGGGCTCGGCGGCACGTTCAGGCGCACTGCCCGCGCGGTTTTTCCAGTCCAGCATGGCGATATCCTTTCAATCACTTGGGTTCAACGGTTCGACCACAACCATACAACAACGTGCCTTGGCGGGGCACTGGCCGGTTGCGATAAGCCGCAAATGATGCGGGCAAGTGACGCTTGCCCTCGCCCTAGGGGAATCCCTGAGTCCTAGCTCGCACTTGTAAGACCCGCAAGGCGAGCACCACCGCCGCAAAGCGCTCTGGGCCAACATCCGCGACGCGCGCGCACAGCGCAGCATGCGCCCGGCAGGCCGGGCACGAAACCAGCCAGTCAGAAACTGAATGGTGTCGCACATCAGATTATTGACGTACGACACTCGTCTAAGGGAAAAGAGGTGCTAGCATAGAGCCACCAGTCGATCTCAGCATGCAGCCTAACTAGTAGTCAGGATATGACCGAGCCAGAAGACCCCAGCCGTGAGCGTCTCAAGCACCACTTTGCCCAGCAGGTAATTCATCAGGCGCGGCAGATTCTTGAGATTTGGCAGCGCCTGCAGCGCAGCGAATGGTCAACCGTCGACCTCGCTGAACTGAGCGAGGCCAACCTGCGCCTGCTGCGTTTCGCCGAGCGCTTCGAACAGCCTGAGCACACGCAACTGGCGCGGCATATCAGCCAGTCGCTGGAAGCGGTGGACGCCAATCGCGGCCGCCTCAGCAGCGGGCTGATCACCGACCTCAATCGCTTGATGCAGCGTTTGTCGCGCACCGGTCTGCGCCACGGCGATCAGCTTGAGCAGACCTTTCTGCCGCCGCTGCGCAAACCGATTTACGTGCTGCTGCAGGATCACGACCGCGCTGAACGGCTGGCCAAACAACTGGAATTCTTCGGCCTGAGCGCGCAGGCGCTGGACAGCGTGTCGGCGTTTCGCTCATCGATGGTCGAGCGCCTGCCGGCGGCGATTGTGATGGATGTGGATTTCAGCGGCCCCGGTGTCGGCCTCAAGCTTGCGGCTGAAGCCCAGGTCGGTCTCGACGAGCCGTTGCCGCTGCTGTTTTTCAGCCTGCATGAAACCGACACCCCGACCCGTCTCGCCGCCGTGCGTGCCGGCGGCCAGGAATTTCTCACCGGCACCCTCGAAGCGTCGAGCCTGCTGGAAAAAATCGAAGTGCTCACCTGCGTCGCGCAGTACGAGCCCTATAAAGTGCTGATCATCGACGATTCGCGCGCCCAGGCCTTGCACACCGAGCGCCTGCTCAACAGCGCCGGGATCGTCACCCGCACGTTGATCGAGCCGATCCAGGCGATGGCCGAACTGGCGGATTTCCAGCCCGATCTGATCATCCTCGACATGTACATGCCGGCCTGCACCGGCACCGAACTGGCCAAGGTGATTCGCCACAATGACCGTTACGTCAGCGTGCCGATCATTTATCTGTCGGCCGAGGACGATCTGGACAAGCAACTCGACGCCATGAGCGAGGGCGGCGATGACTTCCTGACCAAGCCGATCAAGCCGCGCCACCTGATTACCACGGTGCGCAACCGTGCCGCCCGTGCGCGCAATCTGAAAGCACGAATGGTGCGCGACAGCCTCACCGGCCTGTACAACCACACGCACATCCTGCAGTTGCTTGAGGACTGCTCGTTCCGCGCCCGCCGCGAGAACAAGCCGCTGAGTTTTGCCATGCTGGACATCGACCACTTCAAACGGGTCAACGACAGCCATGGCCACCCGATGGGCGACCGGGTGATCAAGAGCCTGGCGCTGTTTCTCAAGCAGCGCTTGCGCAAGACCGATTTCATCGGCCGTTACGGCGGTGAAGAGTTCGCCATCGTCATGCCAGACACCGACATTGAAGCGGCGCACAACGTGCTCGATGAGATCCGCCAGCGCTTCGCCGAAATCCACTATCCGGCGCAGCCGCAGGACTTGTGGTGCACCTTCAGCGCCGGCGTAGTGGAAATGCACGACGACTGCGACAGCCTGATGATGGCCAGTCAGGCGGACGAAGCGCTGTACCGCGCCAAGGGGGCCGGACGCAATCGGGTGCAGACCGCACGGCACTCAAAGCAAAGTGCCACTTTTTCATCGGAATCCACTGATTCGGTCATAACCCTGTAACAGAACCGCAATAAATTCAGGCGCTTACCATTTCTGCCGTTGGTAGCCGTCATGCGCCTGAAGTTGCTCACCAATCTCAATACGCTGCTGCTGGTCGCTGTGTGCCTGGCACTCGGCGCCACGCTGTGGTGGTCGCAAAAAGCCTTGGAGCGCCCCTATCTGCTGATGGAGCGCTATCTGGGCCTGTCCCAGCAATTCCAGAACGAGGTCGCGCGCAACGTCGAGGATTACCTCGCCAGCGGCGACGCCTTGCGTCTGAGCAGTGCCAGCCAGGCCATCGATGACTTGCAAACCCAACTCGCTGAACTACCGCCGACGCTGGCTGAATCACTGCGCCCGAGCCTGTCCGGGCTGGCCGAGTTCAGCAAGACCGACCTGCTCGCCGCCGGTAAACTGGCCGGTGATCCGCAGGCTTTGCTGCTGCAAGCCGAGCGCGAATTGAGCGCCAGCCTCGAACAACTGAGCACGTACGCCAACGGTAACGCGAGCTATCTGACGCCGCTGCTGGTGGCGTCGCAGCATCTGGGCAAGCTTTCGCTGGCACGGGACAAACTGGTCAGCAGCGGACGCAGCGAACTGGCCGCGGATGTCGAGCGCGAAGTCGGCAACATCCGCGCCCAAGCGCAAGCCATCGACGCCCTGCCCTTGCTCGGCGTGGTCAGTCAGAGCGCCTCCGACAGCGACGACTTCGCCGCCATGATGGGTATCGAGAACAGCGAAAAAACCGTCGCCGAAGACGCTGGCGTCGGCCTCAAACGCGAACTCAACAGCTTGCTCGGTCGTTATCCGGCGGAGCTTGAGCGCACCCGCGAACAGATTCAGAAACGCACGGATTTAAGTGTCGCGACCCATCAGAAAATCGCTGCGGTACAACAAGCCATCGCGGCTCTGGAACCGGCCGTACGCGCCCAGCACGGCCAGATCCAGGGCGAAGTGCGCTTGATGCAAGGGGTGATGATCGGTCTGATTCTGCTCATCGCACTGCTGATCGATACCTTGCAGCGCCGTCTGGCGCGCACCTTGACCAATCTCGCCCCGGCGCTGTCGACCTGGGCTGAGGGCGATTTCAGCAGTGACATCCGCTTGGGCAAGACCAACCGCGAACTGCACGACATCGAAGCCTCACTCAACCGCTTGCGTGCCTATCTGGTGGATCTCGTCGGGACCATTCGCGGCAATGCCGAGCAAGTCGCCGGCAGCAGCCGCACCTTGGCCGAATTGAGCAATGACCTGCACAGCGGCGCTGAGCATCAGGCCGGCGACACCGCACTGATCCGTGATTCGCTGGGCGAACTGGAAGCGACCATTCAACAGGTCGCCGGCGATGCCCAGCAGGCAGCAGACGCCAGCCGCCACGCGGGCCTAGCCGTTGAGCATGGTCAGACGGTGATCGGCCAGAGCCTGACCGGTCTGCATGCGTTGGTCGGTGAGGTACAGGGCAACGCGCAGATGATCGAGCACCTGGCCGAAGAGTCAGCCACCATCGGCGGCGTGCTGACGGTGATTCGCTCGATTGCCGACCAGACCAACCTGCTCGCCCTGAATGCGGCGATTGAAGCGGCGCGCGCCGGGGAAATGGGTCGCGGCTTTGCCGTGGTGGCCGAAGAAGTGCGCTCGCTGGCGCAACGCACCGCCGGCGCGACCGCCGAGATCCAGACGCTGATCGCCGGCCTGCAAACCGCCGCCCGGCAATCGGTCGAAGGCATGCGTGCGCAGGTCGAACACGCCGAGGCCACGGCCAATCAGGCGCAAGCGGCGGACGGCGCGCTGGACAAGATTGTCGGGGCGATCCAGACCATTTCCGACACGGCGATCCGCATCGCCGACGTGACCGCGCAGCAGAGCGGTGCGGTCAGCGAGATTCGTGATCACAGTGAGCGGATTCATCAGTTGGGTGGGGATAATCTGCTGCGTATTGGTCGCGGACGCGAACAAGGCGAGAACTTGCTGATATTGGGTGGACAACTGCATACAGCCGTTCAGGCCTTTCGCGTCTGACAGACCGCTATCGCGAGCAGGCTCACTCCCACAATAGGAACCCACCCCCTGTGGGAGCGAGCCTGCTCGCGAAGACGTCAGCCCAGGCGCCACAAATGACCGGATCAGAGCACTTGGTCACATACTTCGCGCAAACATCGGCCATCGTGCTGGCTATTGCATGGAACTGGACAGTCACAAAGGCTTTGCGGCATAGTCGCCGGGTTCTGACGATTGCTCATTCATGACAAGGACTCCGCAGATGGCGACCCTACTGGTGCTGCACGGCCCCAACCTGAACCTGCTCGGCACCCGCGAACCCGGCACCTACGGTTCGACGACACTGGCGCAGATCAACCAGGATCTGGAGCGCCGCGCCCGTGACGCCGGTCATCATCTGTTGCATCTGCAAAGCAACGCCGAGTACGAACTGATCGAGCGCATCCACGCCGCCCGCGGCGAAGGTGTCGACTTCATTCTGATCAATCCGGCGGCTTTTACGCACACAAGTGTCGCATTACGTGACGCGCTGCTGGGAGTGAGCATCCCATTCATCGAAGTGCATTTGTCCAACGTGCACAAACGCGAACCTTTCCGCCATCACTCCTACTTCTCCGACGTAGCGGTGGGAGTGATCTGCGGCCTTGGCGCCAGCGGTTACCGACTGGCCCTGGAGGCCGCGCTAGAACAGCTTGAAACACAGGCAACGACTTGAACAACAAGCGTTAAACGCCCCTGACCGACCCTTGGGAGTTGATGATTCATGGATATCCGTAAAGTTAAGAAACTGATCGAATTGCTGGAAGAGTCCGGCATCGACGAGCTCGAGATCAAGGAAGGCGAAGAGTCCGTACGCATCAGCCGTCACAGCAAGACTCCGGCTCAGCAATACTACGCGCCGGCCCCGATGCAGGCTCCGGCCGCTGCACCTGCCGCCGCTCCAGTCGCTGCTGCCGCACCGGTTGCCGCTGCTGCCCCGGCGTTGAACGGCACCGTTGCCCGTTCGCCGATGGTCGGCACCTTCTATCGCAAATCTTCGCCAGCCTCGCCAGCCTTCGTTGAAGTCGGCCAGACCGTGAAGAAAGGCGACACCCTGTGCATCGTCGAAGCCATGAAGATGATGAACCACATCGAAGCTGAAACCAGCGGTGTGATCGAGTCCATCCTCGTCGAAGACGGCCAGCCGGTTGAGTACGACCAACCGCTGTTCACCATCGTTTGAACCGCGGAGAGCCTTTGATGACTGCGAAGTTGGAAAAAGTTCTGATCGCGAACCGCGGTGAGATCGCCCTGCGGATTCTGCGTGCCTGCAAAGAGATGGGCATCAAGACCGTCGCCGTTTACTCCAAGGCCGACAAAGAGCTGATGCACCTGGGTCTGGCAGACGAATCCGTCTGCATTGGCCCGGCGTCTGCCTCTCAGTCTTACCTGCACATCCCGGCCATCATCGCCGCCGCTGAAGTGACTGGCGCTACCGCCATTCACCCCGGCTACGGTTTCCTCGCGGAAAACGCCGATTTTGCCGAGCAGGTCGAGAACTCCGGCTTCGCCTTCATCGGCCCGAAAGCCGAAACCATTCGCCTGATGGGTGACAAGGTCTCGGCCAAGCACGCGATGATCGAAGCAGGCGTTCCTACCGTTCCAGGTTCCGACGGCCCATTGCCGGAAGACGAAGAAACGGCGCTGCGCATCGGCCGCGAAGTCGGCTACCCGGTGATCATCAAGGCCGCTGGCGGCGGCGGTGGTCGCGGCATGCGTGTCGTGCACAAGGAAGAAGACCTGATCGCCTTCGCCAAACTGACCCGCACCGAAGCAGGCGCGGCGTTCGGCAACCCGATGGTCTATCTGGAAAAATTCCTCACCAACCCACGCCACGTCGAAGTGCAAGTGCTGTCCGACGGCCAGGGCCACGCCATCCATCTGGGCGACCGCGACTGCTCGCTGCAGCGTCGTCATCAGAAGGTTCTCGAAGAAGCGCCGGCACCGGGCATCGACGAGAAAGCGCGTCAGGAAGTACTGGCTCGCTGCGTCAAGGCGTGCATCGACATCGGCTACCGTGGCGCCGGTACTTTCGAGTTCCTCTACGAAAACGGTCGTTTCTACTTCATCGAAATGAACACCCGTGTTCAGGTGGAGCACCCGGTTTCGGAGATGGTCACAGGTATCGACATCGTCAAGGAGATGCTCAGCATCGCCGCTGGCAACAAGCTGTCGTTCACTCAGGATGACGTGGTGATCCGCGGTCACTCGCTGGAGTGCCGGATCAACGCCGAAGACCCGAAAACCTTCATGCCGAGCCCGGGTACGGTCAAGCATTTCCACGCACCAGGCGGCAACGGCGTTCGCGTCGATTCGCACCTGTACAGCGGTTATGCCGTGCCACCGAACTACGACTCGCTGATCGGCAAGCTGATCACTTACGGCGCGACCCGCGACGAAGCCATGGCGCGCATGCGCAATGCCCTGGACGAAATCGTGGTCGACGGGATCAAGACCAACATCCCGCTGCACCGTGATCTGGTCCGTGACGAAGGCTTCTGCAAAGGCGGTGTGAACATTCACTACCTTGAGCACAAGCTGGCCAAACAGTCGTAAGACTGCATTGGCGTGAAAAACCCGATCCTGCGATCGGGTTTTTTATGCCTGCAACAAACACATCAATTCATCAACACCGTAGAGAAAGCCTGTTCCTCGATCATCGCCGCGGTGGCCTGACGGCCGGCCTGATCGACGACATTGCCCGAGCCATTCTCATACAACGGCTTGCTGCGCACCCGCTGCATAAAGCTCGTCGCGCGCGTCGAGACCGCGTCATTGGCATACCGCGCTCGCTGCAAAACCGGCGTATACAACCGTTCAACCTGACTGGCGGAAGTCTTGAACACGGTCGACACGCCGTTCTGCAAATTCAACGACACGGCATAGTTGTTACCCAGACAAGAAGAATACGACCAGTAATCCCAGGTCGGCCGCAGCCCTTGCTGGCGCAATACGCTTCTGACCGGTCCACCGATATCGGTACCCGTCAACCAGTCGCCCCCACCAGCGTGGCGCGAACATCCTTGGCCGAACCTCCCAAGCGCTTCATCACGTCGCGAACAGTGCGCTCGATCAGCGCGCGAATGTTGTGATCGAAATGGATGACCGCGCCAACCTTCGTCAGCGGGTTGTACATCGAGGCGATGACACAGGTCTGCGCGTTCAGCGAAAACAGATAGTTGTCCTTCGATCCGGCAATGAACTTTGCCACCACCGCCTCCCCCTGCATCGCCCCGCGATTGAGCACCGGCTCGACACGTCCGGGAAACGCGCTGCGCAGATGGTTCACATGACCAAGATTGCGCACCTGATCATTGCCGCCGCGCAGCCCGACCCGGTCATGTGTCCACTTGCCGCTCGCGGTCAACCGGATCGGCCGCTGATAGAAGGCAGTGGGGCGACTGGCATCAATCAGGCTGAGCCCACCGAAATGCGGGTTTTCCCTGACCTGGAAATACCTGCCTTTGTTGCGGATGTAGTAGATCGGCTGAGGCTGCGCAGCACTGGGCGGACTGCGCCAAGTGCCGAAAAAGACGCCTTCTTCAGTGACCCGCTGCAAATGTTCGGGCGCCTTTCCGACCGCCTGCCCGGCGCTAAACCGCACTTCCCGGACCGCCGGCAGCGTTTCCTTGCGAATCGGCGTCAGGGCTTGAAAGCGTTCGGCCAACAAGGAGACCGGCCGCGTCGTGTGCTTAAGATTTCTGGCCGTGCCGGCGAGCAACTTGACCGAACTGCCGGCGCCAACCAGGGCAAACAGCGCGCCCCAGGATGCCTCCAGCCAATGACCGAGCGCGCCATCGACATCACCCTCCAGGTGCGCCGCGACTGCCTGGCCGGCGCTGACCGCGATGAACACGATATCGAGCAGCAAGGCAAACGGCGGAAACACCATGCAAAACGGGGCCGCGCCAAACATCAGGCCCTTGACGACTTGTCGCTCGATCATTTCTCCACGGCTGGTGGTGATGTCCTCCACGTCGGTGACCGTGCGCTCGATGTAAGCGTTGAACTCATCGCGCGCGTCAATCAATCGCTGCGCTTCGTACAGCGTATCGACGCGCTGCTTCCTTGCCGCCATGGCATGCAATGAGCGCGACACAGTATTGCGCGCAACAACCGGGCTGCGCGCCATCAGATAGTCATGCAAGGTTGCGGCAACGTCGCCCTCCAGTGACAGATACGGACGCACCGTCAGACCGTCGGGCGCGTCCGGCGTGTACAGCCACCGGGACGGTTCGGGGTGGCAGCAGATAAAAACGTACACCCCGAGCACGACGTTATGGCGCACCGTAAGCCTGAACACGCCGTCACTCGTGGCAATGTCGGCGCCCGGCCAATGTGCTCCCGGCGCAGGCAGTTGACTCAACAGCGAAACCTGACGAACCAGCGCTGAATACACCGCGTCGCTTAATCGCGCCTGACTTCTGGCAATCCGCAGATCACGATCCATTTTCGACAGCAGCACATTGCGGTAGCCGAACCGACGCGACTCGTAGATTTCATCGCGAGCGTCCAGATATTGGCCACGGATCTCTTTCGCGTACTGTTCACCGAGCCAGGCTCCACGCATGTACCGCGCCAGATCGGCACTGCGCACCTGACTCAAATCCTGACCGACTGAGGAGCGCACGCCTCTTTTCGGATGTTCAATGCCAGCGTTGTCGTCGTAGCCGTAGATCGCCAGGTCGAGCAGACTCGCTGATGATTGCTTCCTGCGGTCGGCAACGCCGGGGCTGTAATCGATCAACACGGTCGCCGGGTCGACCGGCTCGAGCACATTCTTGCTGCGCATGTACGGCGCAATCGCGGCGGCAACGGTGCGCCTGGCGAAGTCGACAAACACTTCGAAACCGCCCAGCAATTCATTGAAAGCCTGCTGATGCACGACCAATTCCTGATTCAGGCTGCTGATGCGCCGGCGAGCTTCAAGGCCAAGCGTCGTGTACCAGCGCAGCGCGTTGTCTTCCTCGACGCGCTGCAGATTTTTTGCCAGGCCCATTTTTACCGCTGTTTCGATGCATTCGGCGAACGGCAACGGGTCACGACGGATGTCGCTGGTCATTCCCCAGAGTGCCGGGCTGGCAGATACGGCTAACAGGTAATCCCGCGCCGCACGATCTGCAGTCGGCGAGAGTTGCTGCAACAAGTACTCGCGTCCGGATTCGTTCTGCGTCCAGCTCCAGACTTCCCCGGTCAATGCGGCCAGCGAACGCAGCCGCACCCACTCCTGGCCGTCCGGCTTGTTCGGCGCATACAACAAGAGGTCCTCTACCGTTTGCGCTGTTTCTTCGCGATAACACACCAGCAGGTCAGCGCATTGCATGCCGTTGGGCAGTGTCAGCGCGGCGAATTGCAAAGTTGCTTTCGTGACGCCCGCCGCCCACGCCTGCTCGAGACGGGCATGGTCAGCCACCGTCATATGCCCCGCGCAACGTGCAATAAAAGCGCTTTGCTTGAGTCGCGCGGCAAACCAGTCGAATGCGGCTTGCTGTACGTCGTCGCGCTCATACTGGCTGGCCAGTTCTTGCAGGTAATCCGCCGGGTAGTCCTGCTCTGCCAGCATCCGGGCAACGAATGTCGGCTCCAGTGGCTGACTACGTTTCGCAGGGCCGCTGGTAACTTCCAGCACCGTAGCGAAATCCTCCCCGATCGGCCCGGCCGCGAGCAATTCGCTCAGGCTGCGGCTTTGCGTCGGCTCGCCAACGGCCGAGCGCCATTTCAAGCGCGCTTCGATCCGGTCCGGCTCCACTTCGATGTCGAGTTTGAGCAGGATGTCATCGATCGCTTGTTGACGGGCGTAGGCGCGCAGCGATCCATAGCCTTCCAGCAGGTGATCAAGCGCGGCCTGCGCCATTGACGTCTGTTGCTGATGCTGGCGCAACCTGGCACGGTCCGGTTCGTTCAGCACTCGCAGCCAATGCGGCAATTGTGCGAATGAATGTGCTTGAAGCATTTTCTTTTCCGCACCGCTTGCCAGCGAGGTCAACCGGTACCGGCGAGTGCTTCGGCGGTGAATCCTGTCGATTTGCCTGCGCAAGCGATCCAGTGTCAGCGCCGCGAGCCGGTCTGCCTGGAACAGCGCGTCGATGTCGTCGATAAAACGCTGCAGCTTGCGCAACACCAAGCGATCGAACCCCGCCTCAAGTTCCTTGGTTTGCCAGTGTTCGCGCAGGTAGTTCTTGTACTGAACAAGGAAATGCGCGGCTACGCTATCCACTGTCTGGATGACCGCCTGACGATGGCTGGCGGCCAACCCGCGGTCGGCGCCGCCTGGCCAGCGGTACGGCGAATCGCGGATCGCCAGGTACATCAGCGGTTTGCCATCGATGATTTTTTGCAGAATCGCGTCGAGCAGGGCTTGCACAAACCCCGGATCGATATTGCCATCAGGGTAATGACTGCGCAGTTCGGTCAATGCGAAATCTTCCATGGCCTCCAGCAAGCTCATCTGGCTGCTCAGACGCTTGTCGAGCAGCACCTGCCAGCGCGTGATCCGCAGCAGAATCTCCTGCACCGTCCCGGTGGACGCAGCGGCGCTTGCCGTTTCTTCTACAATCCCTTGTTGACTCGCCATATCCCAGCCCGTCGTTGCGTAGAAATGAGCCTCTACTGTATTTGCCGACAAACGCGTCAAGGCGATACACGGGTATATCGCGCCGGCCAATGTGTAACAGCAAAGCGGCTTGTCCACTTTGCCGGCGACCTGGCGTAAACTGCGCGCTTTTGCAGCTTCGGGCTGCTCCACAGATTTTCGAAGGTAACCGCCATGCCCTGGCTGCAAGTCCGTCTCGCCATCACCCCGGAACAAGCCGAAACCTACGAGGACGCATTCCTCGAAGTCGGCGCCGTGTCGGTGACTTTCATGGACGCCGAAGACCAGCCGATCTTCGAGCCGGAACTCAACACCACCCCGCTGTGGTCGCACACCCATCTGCTGGCGCTGTTCGAGGGTGGCACCGAACCGGAGCCGGTTCTGGCTCATCTGGAGTTGCTGACCGGCAGCCCGTTGCCCGAGCACCACAGTGAAGTGATCGAAGATCAGGACTGGGAGCGCAGCTGGATGGACGGTTTTCAGCCGATGCGTTTCGGCCAGCGCCTGTGGATCGTGCCGAGCTGGCACGCCGCGCCCGAGCCTGACGCGGTCAACCTGCTGCTGGACCCGGGCCTGGCCTTCGGCACCGGCACGCACCCGACCACCGCGCTGTGCCTGGAATGGCTCGACGGCCAGGATTTGAAAGACTGCAACGTGCTCGACTTCGGCTGCGGCTCGGGGATTCTGGCGATCGCGGCGTTATTGCTGGGCGCGAAACAAGCGGTCGGTACCGACATCGACGTGCAGGCGCTGGAAGCGTCGCGCGACAATGCCGGGCGCAACCATATCGCCGACGAACTGTTCCCGCTGTATCTGCCGCAAGATCTGCCGCAGGTCAAAGCCGATGTGCTGGTCGCCAACATTCTCGCCGGCCCGCTGGTTTCCCTGGCGCCGCAACTGTCCGGGCTGGTCAAGCCTGGTGGGCGTCTGGCGCTCTCGGGCATCCTCGCCGAACAAGGTGACGAAGTCGCCGCCGCTTATGCACAGGACTTCGACCTCGACCCGATTGCCAATCGCGACGGCTGGGTGCGCATCACTGGCCGTCGGCGCTAATATGAGCGCCTGCATAAACCGGATCGTCGCATGACCGACAGCTTCGTCACTCAGTGCCCGCATTGCCAAACCAGCTTCCGTGTCAGCCATGCCCAATTGAGCGTGGCCCGCGGGGTGGTTCGCTGCGGCTCCTGCCTGCAAGTGTTCAATGCCGCCAAACAGCTGCTTGAACAACACGCTGGCAAGGATGCGCTGACGCCCGTTGCGCCGCCGCTGGCTGAAGCGCCATCGCCTTCTATTGATGAAGCACCGGCACCACGCGCGATCAGCCAGAAGCAATGGAACGCCTCGGAGCTGGATCTCGACAGTCTCGACCTGGACCAGGAACTGGCCCGTCTTGAACAGCGCGAAATCCAGCCAGCTACCGAGCTGGGGCGTCCGCGCGAAGACGCCCTGAGTGCGCGCCGCGACAACCCCGAACCGGATGACGCGGCATGGCCCGGCAGCCTGTTCAGCGAACCTGCCGATGAGCGCACACCGAAGCTGGATGTCGAGCCGGACATCGAAATCCTCGAACCCGAGCGCACCGAACCCTCGCTGTCGCTGGAACCGGTGGATCTCGATGACGAGCCGCGCATTCCGCAGCTGCGCCTGCACGACCCGATCGACCCGAATGCACGCCGTGAACGGCTGTCAGCCAGCGACGACAGTGATGATGACGATTTGCCGTCGATCGCGCCGCTGCGCAAAAAGCGCGATCGCGCAGAACCCGGCGTACGTGCCGAAGTCCTGCAAGACCTGACCGACGACCCGCTGCAACTCGACTGGCAGAAACGCCGTTCGCCCTGGGGCCGACGTCTGCTCTGGCTGCTGCTGGTGCTGATCGCGGCAGGCGGTCTGGCAGCACAATACATTGCCTATCACTTCGAAGAACTGGCACGACAGGATCAATACCGCCCGTGGTTTCAGCAGATCTGCCCGCAGATCGGCTGCACGGTGCCGTCCAAGGTCGATATCGCCAGAATCAAGAGCAGCAATCTGGTGGTGCGCAGCCATCCAGAGTTCAATGGTGCGCTGGTGGTCGATGCGATCATCTACAACCGGGCGACGTTTTCCCAGCCGTTTCCGCTGCTGGAGCTGCGCTTTGCCGACCTCAACGGCCATCTGATCGCCAGTCGTCGCTTCAAACCCGGCGAATACCTCAAGGGCGATCTTGAAGGTCTGCCGGAGATGCCGCCGCAGACGCCGATCCACATCGCACTGGACATCCTCGATCCAGGCCCTAAAGCGGTGAATTACAGCCTGAGTTTCCACTCGCCCGAGTGAGGCCCGCGGGGCTTGTGCATTGACGGCGGTTTTCTGACTTCGCCGCGCTCGACCAAACCAGCGGCGATAACAAAATTACTGTTCAGATTTTGTTCAATTCAGCCTTTAACCAGTCATCGAGAGCGGGTATCATGCCAACCCTTTTTCGAACTCTCATGATCCGGCCCCACCTCAGGGAAGTCCTATGTCGGCGGTACGCATCGGCCCATACACATTGCAGAACGGCTTGATTCTCGCCCCGATGGCGGGGGTTACCGATCAGCCCTTTCGTCAGCTGTGCAAGCGCCTGGGCGCAGGGCTTGTAGTCTCGGAAATGGTCACCAGTGACATGAGCCTGTGGAACACCCGCAAGTCGCGCATGCGCATGATCCACGAAGGCGATCCCGAGCCACGCTCGGTGCAGATTGCCGGTGGTGATGCGCAGATGCTGGCGGATGCGGCCCGGGCCAACGTAGAACTGGGTGCGCAGATTATCGATATCAACATGGGCTGTCCGGCGAAGAAGGTCTGCAACAAGGCCGCCGGCTCCGCGTTGCTGAAAGACGAAGCACTGGTGACCGAGATCCTGCAGGCCGTGGTGGCTGCGGTGGATGTGCCGGTCACCCTGAAGATCCGCACCGGCTGGGATCGCGAGAACAAGAACGGCCTGACCGTGGCGAAAATCGCCGAACAGGCCGGGATCACTGCGCTGGCCGTGCATGGCCGCACGCGCGCTGATCTGTACACCGGGGAAGCCGAATACGACACGATTGCCGCGATCAAGCAGGCGGTGTCGATTCCGGTCTTTGCCAATGGCGATATCGATTCGCCAGAGAAGGCCCGTTACGTGCTTGATGCCACCGGTGCCGATGGCCTGTTGGTGGGGCGCGCCGCTCAAGGGCGGCCATGGATTTTTCGCGAGATCGATCATTTCCTGCGCACCGGCGAGAAAATGCCGGCACCGGAACTGAACGAAGTGGAACGCATTCTGCTGGAACATCTGGCCGCCCTTCACGCTTTCTATGGGGATGTGATGGGCGTGCGCATTGCGCGCAAGCATGTGGGCTGGTATCTCGCAACCTTGCCGGGCGCCAGGGAGTTTCGCGCCCGTTTCAATCGTTTGGATGGTACGGAAACACAATGCGCCAACGTTCGGGAGTTCTTCGCCGAGCGTTACAAGAGCCTGACAGGGGACGAAGAAGGGGTGGCCGCATGACGATGATGACCGAGACTTTAGTGAGTGGAACAACACCCGTGAGCGACAACGTGAATTTGAAACAGCACCTCAACACGCCGAGCGAAGAAGGCCAGACCCTTCGCGGGAGTGTCGAGAAGGCGCTGCACAATTATTTCGCCCACCTTGAGGGCGCGTCCGTCACGGATGTGTACAACCTGGTGCTCTCCGAAGTCGAGGCTCCCCTGCTCGAAAGCGTGATGAACTACGTCAAGGGCAACCAGACCAAGGCCAGTGAGCTGCTGGGACTCAACCGCGGCACGCTGCGCAAGAAACTCAAGCAGTACGATCTGCTGTAAGCATTCAATCAAACCAGAAAGGCGCCCGCGTAAAAAACGGTCGCCTTTTTTGCTGACTTCCTTTGCTTTTGATGGAAATTGAGATGACCGACCAGACTACCCGCCTGCCGATCCGCCGCGCCTTGATCAGCGTCTCCGACAAGACCGGGATCCTCGAATTCGCCAAGGAGCTGGAAGCTCTCGGCGTCGAGATCCTCTCCACCGGCGGAACGTTCAAGCTGCTGCGCGACAACGGCGTTGCCGCAGTGGAAGTCGCGGATTACACCGGTTTCGCCGAAATGATGGACGGCCGGGTGAAAACCCTGCACCCGAAAATCCACGGCGGCATCCTCGGTCGTCGCGGGATCGACGATGCAATCATGAGCGAGCACGGCATCCAGCCGATCGATCTGGTCGCGGTCAACCTGTATCCGTTCGAAGCCACCATCAACAAGCCAGGCTGCGACCTGCCGACCGCGATCGAGAACATCGATATCGGCGGCCCGACCATGGTCCGTTCGGCAGCGAAAAACCATAAAGACGTGGCGATCGTGGTAAATGCCAGCGACTACGCCAACGTGCTCGAAAGCCTGAAAGCCGGCGGCCTGACCTACGCGCAGCGTTTCGACCTGATGCTCAAGGCCTTCGAACACACCGCCGCCTACGACGGCATGATCGCCAACTACATGGGCACCGTGAATCAGGCGGCTGAAACCCTGAGCACCGAAGGGCGCAGCGAATTCCCGCGCACCTTCAACAGCCAGTTCATCAAGGCCCAGGAAATGCGCTACGGCGAGAACCCGCACCAGAGCGCGGCGTTCTACGTTGAAGCCAAGCCTGCCGAAGTCGGCATCGCCACCGCGACCCAACTGCAGGGCAAAGAGCTGTCGTACAACAACGTGGCCGACACCGACGCCGCGCTGGAATGCGTGAAGAGCTTCGTCAAGCCAGCCTGCGTGATCGTCAAGCACGCCAACCCGTGTGGCGTTGCCGTGAGCCCGGACGCTGAAGGCGGTATCCGTCAGGCCTACGAGCTGGCCTACGCCACCGACACCGAATCGGCCTTCGGCGGGATCATCGCCTTCAACCGTGAACTGGATGCCGAGACCGCCAAGGCGATCGTCGAGCGTCAGTTCGTTGAAGTGATCATCGCCCCGAGCGTCAGCGAAGAAGCCCGTGCCATCGTCGCCGCCAAAGCCAACGTGCGCCTGCTGGCCTGCGGCGAGTGGTCGGCAGACCGCGCCGCCGCGTGGGACTACAAGCGCGTCAACGGCGGCCTGCTGGTACAGAGCCGCGATATCGGCATGATCAGCGCCGATGACCTGAAAGTCGTGACCAAACGTGCCCCGACCGAACAGGAAATCCACGACCTGATCTTCGCCTGGAAAGTCGCCAAGTACGTTAAATCCAACGCCATCGTCTACGCCAAGAACCGTCAGACCATCGGTGTCGGCGCCGGCCAGATGAGCCGCGTAAACTCGGCGCGTATCGCCGCGATCAAGGCTGAGCACGCCGGCCTCCAGGTCGCCGGTTCGGTGATGGCCTCGGACGCGTTCTTCCCGTTCCGCGACGGTCTGGATAACGCGGCCAAGGTCGGCATTACTGCGGTGATTCAGCCTGGCGGCTCGATGCGTGATGCTGAAGTGATTGCCGCAGCCGACGAGGCCGGCATTGCGATGGTGTTCACCGGCATGCGCCACTTCCGTCACTGATTATTTTGCTTGATCGTGCCCACGCTCTGCGTGGGCACGCAGCCCGGGACGCTCCGCGTCCCTCGGACGCAGAGCGTCCGTAGAGGCATTCCCACGCAGAGCGTGGGAACGATCAGCGTCCCTGCGGCGCTCAACAGAATTAGCGTCATCCGAGGTTTTTGAAATGAATGTTTTGATCATTGGCAGCGGTGGCCGTGAACACGCCCTGGCCTGGAAAGTGGCTCAGGATCCGCGCGTGCAGAAGGTTTTCGTCGCGCCGGGCAACGCCGGTACGGCAATTGAAGCCAAGTGCGAGAACGTCGCCATCGACGTGCTGGCCCTTGAGCAACTGGCCGATTTCGCCGAGAAAAACGTTTCCCTGACCATCGTCGGCCCGGAAGTGCCGCTGGTCGCCGGCGTCGTCGATCTCTTCCGCGCCCGTGGCCTGGACTGCTTCGGCCCGACCGCCGGTGCTGCGCAGCTCGAAGGCTCGAAAGCGTTCACCAAGGATTTCCTCGCGCGCCACAAGATTCCGACCGCCGATTACCAGAACTTCACCGAGATCGAGCCAGCCCTGGCTTATCTGCGCGAAAAAGGCGCGCCGATCGTAATCAAGGCCGACGGCCTGGCGGCCGGTAAAGGTGTAATCGTCGCCATGACGCTCGCTGAAGCCGAAGAGGCCGTGCGCGACATGCTCGCCGGCAATGCGTTCGGCGACGCCGGTTCGCGCGTAGTCATCGAGGAATTCCTCGACGGCGAAGAGGCCTCGTTCATCGTCATGGTCGACGGCAAGAATGTCCTGCCGATGGCCACCAGCCAGGACCACAAACGCGTCGGCGACGGCGACAGCGGCCCGAACACTGGCGGCATGGGTGCTTACTCCCCTGCCCCGGTGGTCACCGCCGACGTGCACCAGCGCGTGATGGATCAGGTGATCTGGCCGACCGTGCGTGGCATGGCCGATGAAGGCAACGTCTACACGGGGTTCCTCTATGCCGGTCTGATGATCGACAAGGCCGGCAACCCGAAAGTCATCGAGTTCAACTGCCGTTTCGGCGATCCGGAAACCCAACCGGTGATGCTGCGTCTGCAATCGAGCCTGGTGCTGCTGGTCGAAGCCGCACTGGCGCAAGCGCTGGACAAGGTTGAAGCGCAGTGGGATCCACGTCCGAGCGTCGGCATCGTGCTGGCCGCTGGCGGCTACCCGGGCGACTACGCCAAGGGCGCGGCGATCAACGGTCTGGACGCGGCAGCGAAACTGGAAGGTAAAGTCTTCCACGCCGGTACCGCGCTGCAAGACGGCGCCGTCGTCACCGCCGGCGGTCGCGTGCTCTGCGCCACAGCCATGGGTGCGACCGTGGGTGAAGCGCAGCAGCAGGCGTACAAGCTGGCAGCGGCCATCGACTGGGAAGGCTGCTTCTACCGCAAGGACATTGGCTATCGCGCCATTGCCCGTGAACGTGGCGAAACTCAGCAATAAGCTCAGGCCCACGCCCGGCGAGGGATGCCGTTCCTCGCCGGGCTGTTCTGCCGCCGCGCGTCGTTATATTCTGGCATCAACCTACGAAGGGATTTCGCCGTGCGCTGGCTCAGGATTGCCATAAGCTTCACCGTCACGCTGCTGACCTTGCTCTGCATGCTCCCGGCCCTGGCCGGACAAGGCAGTGGCTGGTCGGTATTGCTTGACGATCAGGGCAGTCTGCAACTGAGCGATATCCGCTCCGCTCGCTACACCAATCAATTTAGCCCTATCGATCTCGAGCGCCTCACCGCGTCCGCGCCCGATGGCGCCTTGTGGCTGCGTTTCAGGTTGGCGCCGGGCAAGCACGAACAAGTGCTGCGCATCTTTGCCCCCGACCTTTCACAGCTCAATCTGTATGTGCTCGACGGCGACAAGTTGGTCGAGCAACGCAACACCGGCACCGACCAGCCTCAAGCCGAGCGACCGCTGCCGAGCAGCGACTTCATGCTGCCGCTGCCGCAGAGCGATAAACCGCTCGATGTCTATCTGCGCATGGTCTCCGATCATCAATTGCGCCCGCACGTCACCCTGCAATCGGCGGTGATGAGCGCGGCCGATCACAATCAGACGCTGATGTTTGGCCTGCTGTTCGGCTGTCTGGCCATGCTGCTGTTGCACAATCTGGTGCGCTACGCCTATTCGCGTTCGCGCAGCAGCCTGTGGCTGGCGGTCTGCGAGGGCCTGCTGGGCCTGAGTCTGTTGCTGCTGCTCAACCTCGCCGGGCCGTGGCTGCCGAACTGGCATGCGGTGCAGACGCCGGGCGCTTACCTGGCGCTGCTGCTGACCGCGCCGGCCGGGCTGATGTTCGCTTACCGCTACTTCGCCCCGCTCGGCCCGCACCCGCTGAACAAACTGTTGCTCGGCGACATCCTGTTCATCGTCACGTGCAGCCTGCTGCTGCTATTCGTCAACACCTTGCCGCTGAACATCATTACTTACGCCCTGGTGGCACTGGCCGGCCTGAGCATGTTGTTCGTCGGCTTCTACCATTGGCAAAAAGGCTACCGTCCGGCACGGCTGTTCGTTGCAGCGATGGTAGTGTTCAACATCGGCACGCTGATCATTCTGCCAGCGCTGCTGGGGCTGACGCTGGTGTCGCCGCAAGGCCTGATCATGACCCTGATGGTGTTCATCTGCATCAGCGGTCTGCTGATGAGCATCGCCCTGGGTGAGCGTCAGCGCAGCATCACCGAGAGCCGATTCAGCGTCAGTCGCGATCTGGCCGCGAGCAACGCCGAGATCAACGCCAAAGCCGAGTTCCTCGCCAAGATCAGCCATGAAATCCGTACGCCGATGAACGGCGTACTGGGCATGACCGAACTGCTGCTGGGCACGCCGCTGTCGGTCAAGCAACGCGACTATGTGCAAACCATCCACAGCGCCGGCAATGAACTGCTGACGCTGATCAACGAGATTCTCGACATCTCCAAACTCGAGTCCGGGCAGATCGAACTGGACGATGTGCAATTCGACCTCAATGCCTTGATCGACGACTGCCTGAGCATCTATCGCGCCAAGGCCGAACAGCAGAACGTCGAGCTCATCAGCTTTATCCAGCCGCAAGTGCCGCGAGTGATCAGCGGCGACCCGACGCGTCTGCGCCAGACCCTGCTGAGCCTGCTGGAAAACGCGCTGAAGAAAACCGACGAAGGCGAAGTGCTGATCGTTGTCGCCCTTGACGAGCGCAGCAGCAAGCCGCGCCTGCGCATTGCCGTGCAGGACAGCGGTCAACCGATGGAACAGGAAGAACGCGACGCGCTGATGCACGCCGAGCTGCACAGCAAGCATTTCCTGTCGGCCAATCGCCTGGGCGGCAATCTGGGTCTGGTCATCGCGCGGCAACTGATCCGCTTGATGCACGGCGAATTCGGCATCAAGAGCGGCGCCACGCAGGGCAGTACCTTGTGGCTGACGCTGCCGCTGGATCCCGATCGCCTCGAACACCCGACCTCGGACCTCGATAGCCCGCTGCAAGGCGCGCGGGTGCTGGTGGTCGACGACAATGACACCTGTCGTAAAGTGCTGGTGCAGCAGTGCAGCGCCTGGGGCTTGAATGTCAGTGCCGTGCCGTCGGGCAAGGAAGCGCTGGCCCTGCTACGGACCAAGGCGCACCTGCGCGATTATTTCGATGTGGTGCTGCTCGACCAGAACATGCCGGGCATGACCGGCATGCAGCTGGCGGCCAAGATCAAGGAAGACCCGAGCCTCAATCACGACATTCTGTTGATCATGCTCACTGGCATCAGCAATGCACCGAGCAAGATCATCGCGCGCAATTCGGGGATCAAACGCATCCTCGCCAAACCGGTGGCAGGCTACACCCTGAAAACCACCCTCGCCGATGAGCTCAACCAGCGCAACAAAGGCCAGACCGTGTTCCAGCCGCAAGTGCTCACTGCGGCCACGGCGGCAAAAGTACCCAGCGATTTCCGCATCCTCGTCGCTGAAGACAACACGATCTCGACCAAAGTGATTCGCGGCATGCTCGGCAAGCTCAACCTGCAGCCGGACACCGCCGCCAACGGCGAAGAAGCGCTGCAAGCGATGAAGGCGCAGCGTTATGACCTGGTGCTGATGGACTGCGAGATGCCGATCCTCGATGGTTTTTCGGCGACTCAGCAATTGCGCGCCTGGGAAGTCAGCAACCAACGCGTTCGCACGCCAATCGTCGCGTTGACTGCGCACATTCTCGCTGAACACAAGGAACGCGCGCGCCAGGCCGGCATGGACGGGCACATGTCCAAACCGGTCGAGTTGTCGCAGTTGCGCGAATTGATCGAACATTGGGTAGCCCAGCGCGACCAGCAAAACCGCACCTCGACGCAACCTTCGTAAGCCGACAGGCTTTGCGGTGCCTGATAGACTCCTTACGATTCCCCCGCCAGTGAGCCTGCATCATGCTTCACGTGTTGTTCAGCGTTTATCTGAAGATGCTGGTGCTTTACAGCCCGTTCTTCGTGTTGTCCTGCTTTATCAGCCTGACCCGCGGCTACTCGCGCAAGGAGCAACGGCGTCTGGCCTGGAAGGTCGCGGTGGCGACGCTGATCTCCAGCGTGTTGTTATATCTGTTCGGGCGGGTGATCTTCGATGTGTTCGGCATCACCGTCGACGCGTTCCGCATCGGTGCCGGCAGCGTGCTGTTCATTTCCGCGCTGGGCATGGCGCAGGGCAAGCCGGCGGTGCAGGCCGACAACGTGCAGCAGGACGTCACCATCGTGCCGCTGACCATTCCGCTGACGGTCGGCCCGGGCACCATCGGTGCCTTGCTGGTCATGGGCGTCAGCCAGCCGCACTGGGACGACAAGCTCACCGCGATCATGAGCATTGCGCTGGCCAGCTTTACCGTGGGGGTGGTGCTGTACCTGTCGAACCGCATCGAACGGATTCTCGGCGATCAGGGCTTGCAGATCGTCAGTCGCCTGATGGGCCTGTTCGTTTGCGCACTGGCTGCGCAAATCATTTTTACCGGGATCAAAGGTTATCTGGTGCCTTGAACGATGCCCCCTCGGTGCAAACGGTCTGAATGAAAACGCCGCGAACGGCAACGTTCGCGGCGTTTTCATTGGCCAGGTGGATTAACCCTTCAGGGCAGCTGTTCGGCCATGGCTGCCAGACTGGCGATGGCATCACTGCCCCGCGCAGCCTCGAACGCCAGCAACCAATACTGCAGCGCGAACAGATACTGGCGACCCGAGATTCTGACAGCCAGCTCGAATGCGCTCTGCTCGCCGGCATTGCGGATGACCAGATTGCGACCATAGTCCGGATCGGCAAACACCAGGTCCCCATCGATCTTCGCCATCCATAGATGCCCGCACTCAGCCAGATCCAGCACCAACAGACCGGGTTCCTGCACCTGCGCACCGGACGGACGCTGTACATCGATGACAACGCAATCCAGACGCTGCCAGCTCTCGCCCGAGAGCCGATAACCCTCGGTGTTCCACCCCAGGCTCAGGATCAACGTGCGCACGCCGTCGACGAGTAACGGCTGCACCTCGGTCAGGTCATCGCTGACCTGCAGCGACATGACCGCCTCGTCACGCTGAGCGAAGCTGTCCGGCAACTCGACGTCGTCGGTCTCACCGACGCTGAAAATCCACTCCTCGACCGGGTCGAACAGCAGTGGCCTGGCTCCATCACGTGTTCCGAGAAGCGTTGCCCATTGGCCATCTTCCCGTGCCGGCACATCGAACAGTCGGTCGAGCGCGGGCACGTAGTATCGGTCATCACTGCCAGTCTGTTCGACCGGCAGAAACGCGGCATGAGCGTGTCCGGCCAGTAACTGTTTCAATCGTTCGCACAGTTGCGCAGATGTCTGGCCAGGCACGTTCGACCAACGACTTTCCGTGCCGACGATCCGTGCCGGCTGCCGATCGTGCAACAGCAACGTCACGCCCTCCCGGGTCTGCCCGAGCAAGCCATTGCCGTGCGGCAGCACTTCGCGAAACGCCCACGACGACCAGACCTGTTCCGCCTGTGGCAACGCCTGGCGGTGCTGCGCCACGCTGGCGCTGCCGAAGGCTGCGCGAATATCCTCGAAGGAGGCGAGTGTCTGCCGCCACAAGGTCCCCGCATCAGCATCCAGCAGCCAGACGGCCTGCCGGTCCGGAGTCAATCCCAATAACGTCAAATCGTGGTTACCCGGGGTTTGCGCCAGCACGAGCCGTTCGTCAATGCACCACGCGGCGAGAACGGATTGTCCTGTCTGGGCGCGCAAACCGAAAATCGCAAACGCCGCACTGCTGTACTTGCGTGCCACGGCCGGCAACGCCGCCAGCCAGTCGGGTTGTTGTTGCAGCCAACGCTGGCTGAGACCGACAAACTGCAGGACATCCCTGTCAATCTCCGATAGCCAGTTATCGTCCCTGGCATCCAGGTCGACTTCAAACAGTCGACCATCCTCAAGCGTGGCGAGGTAACGCTCGCCGACACGGCTGACGTCGATCACGTCCTTCACCAGTGTTTGCTGCATGAATACATCGTCACGCCGTTCGATACCATGGCTGAGCACCCGGCTTCGCTTGCTGTAGAACAGCAGCGCCGAACCCGGCTCGGCAGATCGAGGCATCAGCATTACGCTATCCGGATCACTGTCGACTTCCACCCCCACGTACCGACCGTCCTGCGCACCGATCCAGGCACGCTCCAGCAGTCGCTCCAGAGCCCAGGCCTGCACCTGAATATAAGGTGCGTAACGCCAGTGGCTGATGGCCGAAGCCATTGCCGGGGTCTCGTCGGCATAAGGGCGAGGCGGTTTCTGACGGTGACGGAAAAACACCACCCGCGTGCCGTCCTCGGGCTTGAGCACGCTGTTGTTGAGATCGGGCGTCCACAGTTTGATATCCGTGAGCGTGACGTCCTGATCGCTCAGATGAAATTCCAGCGTGGTGCGCAGCTTGACGTCTGCTCGCTCCACCAACTGCTGCGCGACACGCCAGGTGCCATCCGCCAGTTGCCCGAATGCGCTGATTTTCGTACCCGATTCCAGACTCGGCAAACGATAGCGCTGCACGACCAGGCCGGTGAGCACAGCGACGCGCCAGATCGTGGCGTGGTCAGGGTGATAGAACCACGCGTGATCTGCGTTGGCACCACCCAGTATCAAGCCGTCACTGACGTCCTCCGGCACATCGCGGGCGTATAGCAGGCGCTTTTGCGCGGTGTCGTAAAAGGCGGTTGTGCGCAACGGACGGGCGGCCGGCCTGAACAGTACATTGAATCGCTTGAGTGTCAGGTAACCCGCGGCAAGACGTTGCGCCTGGCCCAATTGGCGCAGACGAGCCATGACGTCGCGCGGGGTGTTGGTGTCGCCAAGGGTGACGGACACCAGACGCAAGGCACTGGTTTTCCAGTCCAGTTCATACAGTTCTCCCCCGGCCAGTTCGATCAGGCCTTCGAAGGCCGACAACACGATGCCGTCAACCGTCAACTGGCGTCCCGCCAGATGCAACTGCGGCCCGCCGTCATCCACCATGACGGCCGCGAAACTGACCTGATCGATGTTCACCCAAGGTGCATGCACCAGCCAGTTGCCATAGCCCTTGAACTGCACCGACGTCAAACCCGCAGTCAAGCGCAGCTGGCAGTGACCGGGTGTAGCGGTGATTTCGTAGGCGATCTTCTGCTGCCACTCCAAAGGTAAGGCCGGCACCACCAACTGGCGAACCTGCGCGTTCAATTGCACGCTGATCGTGGTCTGCTTATAAACCGGGTGCAATTTATAGAGAATGTGTTTGAACGACGGCGTGCTGTGCAAGTAAAAGCGCCGGTTGCCTTGTTCGTCGTATTCCAGCTTGTCGGCCAGGCGGTTGCGCAACTGCGGGTAGCGGGTGTGGATGCGCTCGTCCAGCTGTGTTCGCAGCGTATCGCCCAGAGCCGTGAGCGGATTGAGAGGCAGCAACCAGTTGAGGTCGGGATGTTCACTGGCGCTACGTGGTTCAACCCGCTCGCCCGACAACGGTTCGTAGACGTACCCCGCGCCTCCCAGTTGATATTCGTAGCCGTAATAACAGAGCGGTGTGCAGGGCAGCACCACGGTATGCGGCTGCGCATCGGCCTTGATGTTCAAGGTTGCGCTCTCGGCCAGACCGAAGGCCTGGCGAATGTTCAGAGACCGGTGGATCTGCTTTGGATCATCGTTGTACTGCGGCAACTCCAGCGGGCCGCCGCCCCACGGATAAAACCGCTGACTGTCAAAAACCAGCCGTCCGTCCTGTAGATCGAGGTCGGTGATGACAGCCTCGGGCGGGAACTGCAACACCCCGTCTGCGCAGGTAAAAGCGCCTGGTTGATAGGCGTTGTGGATCGCGCGCAAATGGTTGCCGACTGCAGTCGCCTTGTCGGCAATCTGTCCCAGGTTGCTGGCAATGGCGGTGGCACCGATGCCGATGCCAAGCAACGGCACAGAGAGAAAAGCCGCCGCCGCGCCCACCGCGCCACCTGCCGCCAGTGCGGCTATGTCCAGTCCGAGCGCGGCAATATTGAACGTCAGCGACGTGGACAGCCGCGAGCGTTGTTCGTGATTTTGCGCCAGCGAAAGGTTGTAGATATCGAAGCCGATGTTGACCAGTGAGAACGCAAAGCCGACACCGGTCGCCGCGCGCCCCAGTACGCGGCCAGACAGTGACGACTGGCGCAACAGCAATACCTGTTCACTGGCCGCCACTTGCCGCACCAGATCGATCACCTGTACGGCATCGCTGACCACGCCGAAACTCAACTGCGCATAACTGACGTAGAGCTGCACTTGCAGAGCGATGGACAAGGCTGGCACCTGATCACCGGCCTGGTATTCGCGCTGGCGCATTTCGCTGATGAGCGTCTGGATCGCAAACGCGAAACTCAAGCGGCTGCCGCCATCCGCGTCGGTCGGGGCATGGGTGTTGCTCGCCTTCAGGCCCTGATGCAAATGCTGCTTGAGCTGATTGAAACGCGTATCAGCGGTGCTGACAGTGCGCGTCTGCTGCGGCTTCTGCGCGTTCACCAGCGTTAGTGAAAAACCGCCATCGCTCTGCGGTTTGAGGGTATTCAGCAACGGCACATATTCACGCCCCAGTGTGTGTTCATTGCGCAAGCGTTGCGTAGCCTGCTCAAACTCATGTGCCCAGAACCGCGCGTCAACGTGCGCCAGGCTGGCGCCCATCCGTGCGTTTTCACTGAGCGAACGCTGGCGCGCCAGCGCTTGTCTGGCCCAGACCGAAGCACGGCGCGCATCGCCCGAAGGCGCGTGCAAAAAACTGTCCGCGCGCAGACCCGCCGACAGCTTGTGCGCGGCAATCACCTGGGTATTGAGCTCAATCACATTGAATTGCGCCCCGGTCATGTCGCCCAGACCATAAAGCCTGGCCAATGCACTGTCGCCGGCACTCAGGTAGCGCTCCACGCCGAGCTTTGCCTGCGCGGCGTTGGCAAAGGCGTAGATGGCAAAGTTCGGGTCGTAGAAACGGTAGACGAACCGACCATCCACCTGCACTTTGGCCATCAGCAGCGCGTGGTCGCCGGTATCCAGCAGAAGAACAGTCGAAGTATCGTTGGCCTCCAGCGTCTGCATCAGCGTGTCCAGACGCTGCAAACCGCGGGACTCACCGATGGCGCTGGTGGGCAAGGCCCGGAGTTCATTCAACGCACTGAGCAACGCTTTCGAGCCGGTGTGTTCAGGGCTGATGTTCGCCGTGGCGACGTGCCCGACCAAGGTGCGCTCGGCCGACTCGCCCGCCGCCACGGCTGCGCCCATCAGCAGCGCCAGCGGGTAACAACGGCGCCCGGGGTCGCTCGCTGAATGCGTCAGCAAGTCCTGCGACAATTGCCGCGCTGAGGTCGCTCCGGCACTGATGAATATTTCACGCACCTGCGCACTGCGCTCAAGAATCCGCGTGCGGTATTCGCGCTGCGCGGTGCGCTTGATCTGGCCGATACGCTCGCCCCATTGTCCGACCGTCAGCGGATCGAACAGTGCCCGGACCTTGAGCTCGCGCGCCGTCAGCGTGGATTGCCGTCCCCCGCGTGCCAGCCCGGCCTCGAAATCTGCCGAGTGCCGCTGGCGCAGAGCATTCTCGATCGCGTCATAACGGGCAAACGTGCCGTCGCCATCGGTTTGCACAGCCAGTCTGCGCACGTTTTGCCAGACATCCGCGAATCCCGCATCGTCGAGGCTGCTGGCACCAAAGATGCCCCCGAGCAACACCCGAACCAGTGGGCTCAATTGCTCCATCGACAAAGCGTCGTGGGCAATACGACTGAACAGTTCGTTGAAGTTGCTGGCCGTTTCGGCGCCATGGGAGATCGGCAGCTCGCTAACCGGTTGCGCAACAATCAGCTGACGCGTATCGAAGCTGAGGTAAAAGGCATCGGTGAAGGTGATGTCACCGCTGAGTTTCTCGCGCATGGCATGGGCGAAAGGCTCCCCAGGTCATCCAGCAGTTGTTGCAACACCGACGTCAGCAGCACCGGCCTGCCACCCACCACCGGCCAACCCTGTTTGAATGTCAGCGTCTGCTGCGGCTTGAGCAGGTCCGCCAATTGCCCGGTGTAACGCGACCGGAGTTTGCCGCTGCGCCATTTTTCCTGCTCTTTGGCCAGCCATTGCGCCTCATCGTCATTGACCGTCCAGCCGGAAATCGCCTCCTCTTCGGTCTGAACGTTGTAACCCTCGGCCAGCCGCAACTGTTTCTGAACCTTGACCTCGTCCTGCGCAAACAGGTGAGTCTCGACATAGTGCTTCAGCCCGGTCACCGCCGCACCCGGCCCGGTCAGCGCAATGGTGCCCCGCGCTCCGACACGAATGCCGTCACGGTAGTAATTGAAAATGGCTGTGCTCAAGCTACCGACGAAATCCCGTAGCGGTTGCGTCAGTTGGCCGCGCTCGATTTTCTCGTTCATCACGTTTTCGATCACATCGAGCAATCGTTCGGTCTGCGACCAATCCACCGACGAGGCCACGGCCAACCGTTCAACGGCCTGCAGACAGTCGTAGTTGAACCGGATCACTTCCATGACCGCGAGGGTCATTTCACTCTGCGGGTGGGCCAGCATATGCGCATTCATTTCTCTGTCGAATTGCATACCCATGCGCAGGCCGTGCCGCGAACTACGGACTTCGAGCGGCGCGACGAATATCTGCGCCACGCCAGGTCGGCTGCGGGCGAAGGCCAGCAACGCATCACGATCTGCGGCAGGCAGGGTATCGGTGCGGTCGGCGTAGCGCAGGCGATCACGTCCCGGCATCAACGTTTCATCGTGATTGAGCAAAAGTTGCAATACGCCCAACCGTTGCTCGTCGCTGAAAGCGCTGATATCGACGCCGCCCAGTCTGTCGGCCAGCGGCGGCAAATAATCCATGTCGCAATAACGCCCGCCCTCCAGATATTCAGCCTGCAAGCGCACCACATCGCTGGCTGCAGCAAAGTTGCCACGCATTGCCACTTCACGTTGATAGACGTCTTGCAGAAAATGTCCGGCAAACTCGCGGCGAACATCACGCAACTGCAAGTCGCTGCCGGCCATTTGCTGATGAGTTTGCAAACAGCGTTGCCGAAAGTTCTCCAGAGTAGCCCGGTCTTTTCCGTAGGCGCGCACCAGTAACTCGATGCGGGCCTGATCGGCCTGGCCTTGCCACTGCGGTTGTTGGAGGAATTCGAACATCTCGCGCTTCAATACCCGTGCACGATCTTCAATCATCTTTGCCAACTCACCGGGCCTGCTCACGGTGTCGCCGCCGGATTCCATCGCATCGACTCGGGCGCTGTCGGTAATCACCCGGTTCATTTCGAAAGCGAGCAAGGCGTCACTGTCGTACCACAAGTTGAACTGGTAATTCTCAGCAGCCAGAACCTGCCGCCAGATGTTCATGTAGTCACGCTGGATGCTGCCGACCTCGCTGCCACCCACCCAGACAAAGTGCATGATTTTCGGCACCGCGGTGGCTGTATCGCTGAACACCTGCACTGTTCCCGACAAGCGTGCAGCGTAATCGCGCACGCGGCTTTCGATTCGATCGACTGCCGGCGGCAAAGGTGTAGACCGGCGTTTGGCCAGACGCTCGAACGTCGCCAGAAAGAGCGTTACCCGCTGCAGTTTTTCGCTGCGGTCGGATACCTGGGCGGCCCCCTCGTAGAGCGTCGCCAGTTCTGCGTAGTCGGCCGTTGTGGAAAGCTTGCTGAAGGCTCGTTCAAGCGTTGAATACTCTTCGGTGGAAATAAAATCCGCATCGCCGACGTAACGTTCCGTGACACCCATAAACTTCATCCCTGATTCAATAAAAGAACCTGGGCGAAGTTATGTCGCCGGCGGCGCAACTTCAAAAAGAACAAAACTCAAATGATTACCCGAGAAATATCAAATAACAGACAAGTTACTCACGAGCATGATCCGGCTACAGAAAAGTAACTAAGGCGCGATTGGCCAAACCGGCAAAGCGGCGTTCTTGACGCAAGCAGCGCCCGGTATCGAAGGGAAAAAGCCGCTAATGAACCTTGACTGGATATCTCGCCGAGGCAAGTTGCTTACAACTTGCCTCGACACGGATTTCAGGAAAGCGGCTTTTCACCGTACCAGCGCGGTGTGTAAACCCAATCCCCACCACTGGCGCGGGGAAAGTGCAGGTGGTGGAAGAGCCGATGAGCACCATCGTGCGCATGTCGACCTGATCGGGCGTCAGCTCGCCCAAGGTGGTGGTGCGCAAGGTCTGGCCCGGACGGCCGATGTCGCGTCCCAGCACCACCGGTGTTTCAGGGGTGCGGTGCTGCGCAACGATCTCCAGCGCCCTGCCCAATTGCCACGGTCGAGCACGGGAAATCGGGTTATAGAACGCCAGCGCCAGATCCGCTTGCGCAGCGAGATCCAGACGTTTTTCGATGATCGACCACGGCTTGAGGTTGTCCGACAGCGACATCACGCAGAAGTCGTGGCCCAGTGGCGCACCCGCCTGCGCGGCGGTGGCCAGCGAAGCGGAGACGCCGGGCAGAATTTCCAGATCGACGCTGTGCCAGGCCGGGTCGCTCGATTCGTGCAACGCTTCGAGCACTGCCGCAGCCATGGCGAACACACCGGGATCGCCCGAAGACACGACGATCACCGAGCGCCCTTCGGCGGCGAGGCGGAAAGCGTGACGGGCACGCTGCATCTCTTCGCGGTTGTCGGTGCAATGCTGCACCTGATCGTCGCGGAAGGGGCCTGCCATGCGCACGTAGGTTTCGTAGCCGAGCACGTCGGTGGCGCGGGCCAGCTCGGCTTTCACCGCCGGCACCATCAACTCGGCAGCACCGGGGCCGAGACCGATCACCGCGAGACGCCCGCGAGGTCGGCCGACGTGCTCGATGTCCAGCGGCTCGGCGGCCACGGCAATGGCCAGATTCTGCATGAGGTGTATTTGCGCTTGCGGTACAGCAGCCAGCGCGATTGCCGACAGATCATTCTGCGCCGCGACAAAGCGCAGCGGCACGCCCAACTCCAGCGCCGCTTCGCGCAAGGTCGCCGAGGCCATTTCGGAATCAGCCGCCAGCAGGCAGGCCAACGATTGCACGGCAATTTTTGCCTGCTGCAACGCGCTGCGCACGGCATTCGCCAGGTCGGCTGTTTCTGCACTCACCGCCACTGCGACGCTGCGCGGGTAAATCAGTAATTCATCGGCGCTCGCTTGACGCTCGGCACTGCCGACACGGATCGTGCGTTGCGCCTGTGGGTCCTGCGGCAACTGCGCCTGATCCAGCCACGGTGCGGCGCCTTCGATGCGCACGCTGTGGCCGGCAAGCAGGTCGGAGACAAAGCGCTTGCCCGATTCCAGATCGCCCAGCGCATAACCGCTCGGTGGATTGAGCAGGCAGGTACCAAAGCGCAACTCGCCGCTGGTGGTGATCGCCGCTGCGACCTGCAATCCGGCAGCGATGTCCCGCGCCATGACGTTGACCCCGCCGAGGCCGCCCAGCAACGGCACTACCGCGCTGCCATCCTCGGCGACTGCGAGTACGGGTGGCTCGGCGCCCTTTTCCAGCAACAGCGGCGCCAGCGTACGAATGACAATCCCCGCCGCACACAGGGCAATGATCGGCGTGGCCTGCTGATACAGCGCGCGCAGGGTCGCGCCGAATTCCTGATAGGTGCAATCGGCACCTTCTACGCGCCCGGCGAGGCCGTGAATCTGCGCCGCCGGGTACACCTGCTGAATGCGCCGCGCGGTGGCCAGGCTGCCCTGACCGAGAATGACAATGGCGGGAGTGATCGGCGTCATCAACCTTGCCACCGTTCGCCGGGCACGATGATCAACGAGAAGTATGGCGAGGACATTGGCTCGACCTGATCCATCGGCACGATCTTCTGGTTGGCCATGGTCGCGCGCTCGACATACAGCGCACGCTCAGCTAGGCCGAGTTCTTCGAGTACCTGACGCACTTTGGGAAAGTTGCGCCCCAGCTTCATGATCACCGCCGCGTCGGCATCAGCCAGCCGGCGTTTCAGCTCTTCGTGAGGCAACACGCCGGAGAGCACCGACAGGCTTTGGTTGCGATACACCAGCGGCGCACCGAGCACCGAAGCGCCGCCGAGCATTGAGCACACGCCTGGCACCACTTCGGCCTCGTAACGGGTGGCGAGGCGGTCATGCAGATACATGTAAGAGCCGTAGAAGAACGGATCGCCCTCGCAGATCACCGCGACGTCGCGACCGGCATCCAGATGTTCGGCGACCGCCACGGCGGCCTCGTCGTAGAAATCGCTGATGACCTGCTCGTACGACAGCGGTGCCGGCAACGCTTCGGTGGTCACCGGGTACACCAGCGGCAGCAGGTTCTGCGCCTCGACCAGATGCGCTTCGATGATGCCGAACGCGTTGCCCTTTTTGCCTTTGGCGACGAAGTACGCCACCACCGGCGATTCGCGCAGCAGGCGCAGGGCTTTGACGGTAATCAGTTCCGGATCACCGGGGCCGACTCCGAGGCCGATGAGACGTCCTATGGCCTGCATCATTCCACCTCCGTGGCGAGCGCGTTGACCGCCGCGGCGGCCATGGCGCTGCCGCCAAGACGGCCCCGCATGATCACGAACGGCACGCCACGGCTGTCGGCGGCGAGTGCGGCTTTCGATTCGGCGGCGCCGACGAAGCCCACCGGGAAGCCGAGAATCAGCGCCGGTTTCGGTGCACCGGCGTCGAGCATTTCCAGCAGATAGAACAGCGCGGTCGGCGCGTTGCCGATCACCACCACGCTGCCTTCCAGGTGTGGGCGCCACAGTTCCAGCGCGGCGGCGGAACGGGTGTTGCCCAGCTCGCGAGCCAGATCCGCCACGCTGTCATCACGCAAGGTGCAGATCACCTCGTTGCTGGCAGGCAGGCGCGCACGGGTCACGCCCTCGGAGACCATTCGCGCATCACACAGGATCGGCGCGCCAGCCGCCAGCGCATCGCGCCCGGCCTTGCCGGCACCCTCGGAAAATTGCAGGCCGTCGACGGCTTCGACCATGCCGCAGGCGTGGATCACCCGCACCGCGAGTTTTTCCAGGTCGGCCGGGATACGCGCCAGATTGGCCTCGCGGCGAATGATCGCGAAGGAGTTGCGATAAATCTCCTGACCGTCGCGGATGTAATCAAGCATCAAGGGGCTCCGGGCGCGGGCGGCGAGCAGGGTCGCGGCCGCTTCAATAGTAAGGTTGCAGGCGTGCAGCGCGCCGAAACCCGGCAACGCTGCATCGCGAAAATAGAGGTCGTAATGACCGGGACTGACGGCCAGCAGCGTCGCCGCGGCACAGTGGGCGGCGGCGCAGGAACGCGTGCAGCCGCTCAGATGTACCTCGATCGCTGCGGGCAGGCGCGTCGCCAGTTGCCGGGCGTCATTCTTGGTGTCGGCAAGGCCTTTGCCGCAACCGCTGGAGCCGGTGCAGGCAATCAGCCGCGCCAACGGCTCGGTGGCCTCGGTCAGCAGACCCAATGCCTGTAATCGACGCAGCACCTCACCGGCATCCGCTGCCGTGATATTCGGCAGCAGCAGGCTTTGCCACGGCGTCATGCGCAGGCTGCCGTCGCCGAACTGGCGGGCCAGTTGTGCCGCTGCGCGCAGCATCATCGGATTGAGTCGCCCCAGCGGCGGGACCGCGCCGACATAAACCCGCCCGGCCATGTTTTGTGGATGCACGCCGATGTGCAGATCATCCTGCGCAGGTTGGCGCTTCCAGTCACTGATGGCTTTGACCGGCACACGGCTGCTCAACTGCTCAAGAAACGCCAGCACGGGAAGTTCTTCCAGCACATGGCGCATGCGTGTCTGTTCGGGACGCGCAAGGTCGAGAAACACTTCCAAAACCGCCACCACCAATGCGTGGCCGTTCTCCACCGCCACTGCACCCAGCGCACGATCCGTCGGGCAGCCGGCCAGGCCGAAGGCCAGCCAGGTTTCGCCGTCACGCTCGAACGCCGACAACCATAAGTCGTGGGCATGCTCGAGCATCGCCAGCGCCTCGCCGCCGTCCAGTTGCACGGCGAATTTGGCGCTCAGCTCATGGAACCGCGGATGGCTTTGCAAGGTGTCGAGGATTTGCTCGGCGAGGGCGCTGGTATCGAAGCGCATCTGCCGGTCGATTCCGGCAACAGGGCTGAGCATCAGATTGCGCACGTCGTCGCCGGCAGCAGTACGCGGACCGAGCCCGGCAGCGAGCAGGTTGTCGATCAAGGCCGCCGATTGCGCGCCGATTCCGCGAATCTGCAGATTGGCACGGTTGGTTACCTCGATCGCGCCACTGGCAAAGCGTTCGGCGGAATCGGCCACGGCATCGGCCTGCTCAGCGCTGATCGAACCGCCGTTGAGCTTGATCCGACAGATCCCGCCATCCAGCGCCTGGACGATACGCAGCAACCCCGGACAGGCCGAGGGGCGTATAGCGGTAGATGTCGGACGTTCGTTCAAGGGGCTGACCGGTTGCGTGGCAAAGGCGCTTCGCAAGCGAAGGCGCGGTATTATGCCTGCTTTGTCCACTGGCATGAAAAGTCTGCCCGTCGGAACGCAACAGGGACGGGCAGATGCACAGACTGAACGCTCGAGTGACAGCTGCTCAGGTCAAGCCAACGATTTGTTCAAGACACCTTTCTCCCAATAACGAAAGTATCGCTGCCCGTGAAAAATCATAGTCCTCCGACTCCAGCAACACCTTGCTTGCGCTAATAGACATGTTTCCGATCAAGGCTTCAGCACTGAAACGGCGCTGCATAACCGGCGCCTCCCTGAGGTCGGCTGCCTGAAAGCAGATGACCACCGTGCTGATGCCGGCTTGCGCAGAGACGAGCGTGAGCAAGAACCGGACCCACTTCTCCTCTTTCACGACATGCTTTTCGAGCACTTGGAGCGCAGCAGGTGTCTGCTCCAGTCGCAACCCCTGAAGCCAGCCATCGGCAATAACAGCCATATCCGGATTTACACGGTGCATGGCCTGCTGCGCCAATGTCAGCACGGTGAAACTGGCCGGCGCTGGCACTGGAAAATGTATCTCCGGTTCTCCCAGCAGCAGTGCCCCGGTCACGCTCATCGCCCTGTTTCTGGCCTGATTCCACGAAGCGATCGCTGAAAAGTTCGCTACCTTGCGGTCGGCCACTGTTTGCGCGTAAAGCAGCGCATTCAGTACGTCAGTCTTCTGTGCATCAGGCAACTCGTTCGCCACCAGAACCAACGTTCCAGCGCAAACGAATGCATTACAACCAAGTCCGGTGCTCATTTGGCCACTCCTGAAAAGCCAGAGGTTTTCACCTCTGGCCTTAAGCGAAATCAGGCCTTGGGGCCAAATTCCATGCTCAACGCTTTCTCGCGCATGGCGGTCAGCGCCTTGACGATCAGGGGCTCGGCGATCAGATAGTCTTCTTCATCCATTTCCATGGTGGCCGCGCCGTTGTAAACCTCGACGCTGGTAGGCGCCCACTCGATGAACAGCACTTTGGTCTGCTGAGCCTTGGCAAAATACTGTACCGCCGCGACCGCCATGGTGATCCCGCCCTCGGCATCCTGCAGGGCGCTGGTCATGCAGAAATTGCCGCCTTCGGCTTTCTTCGAGTTTTTTTCGAAGAGTGCCAGCGCTTCTGGCTCATTCTTGAGCGCCTCCATGGTCGAGTCCGCCACGGTCGACAACACTTTCAGGGCTGCCTGTCCCTGGCCGACAGCAGCACCCACCGCGCCGTGAATAATCGACAGCGCAATATTGTCCATCGTCACTTTTTGCGACTCGGCCTGATAACGGTTATAGGGCTGGCTGAACGCGAACCAGCCCGCCAGTTTCATAAGACGCATGAATTCATTGTAGCGCTGCTCTTTTTGCGAGGCCGCCGGATACTTTAACAACGCTGCGAGATCGGCATACATGTAAGTATTCTTGACGATCCGCTTACTACGCTTGGACATGCTTGCATCAAAACCGGCAATACCCGAGCCCATAATGGCCGCATTAAGTTCGTCCTTATCGATTGGCAGGGCAACACCCACGCTGGCCGCTCGCGCACTCCGCACAGGTTGTGCGGCAATAAATGCATTGCACTCTTCAATTAAAGCGATGCGCTCGGCAGCGCACATTACTTGTTCAGATTCCATATTCATTACTTAGTCCTTTCAAATATCAATTGCGCCCCTATGGCGCAAAACAAAATTACCTGCCAAGTACAGAACAATCAAACTACACTTCATTCAACTTGTTTCCACACCCACAGACACCCCCCAACTAACGCATTAACCTGCCAATTCAATCTCCTTCACCCGCAGTTCGGCTACAGCAGCATTAAGACGTTCTCGGTACTTGTCGATCTGCGCTGGCTTGATGACGAAGCGCCTGGACTGGATGTCCAGTTGCGAGCCGTTGTGCTGCAGATTCCAGAACAGATAGGTCGAGGCCCACTCAGAACTCAGCAAACGCACGTTACTAATGACTATCTCCAGTTCCGTGTAACGGTTGTACTGCGCCGGTGAAAACCGGAAATCACCAAACTTGCGTGTACTGCTGGTAAACACCTCAATGGCCGCTGGATCGAATTCCAGCAACTGAAATGATGCCTTCATGGCTCTTACTTTCTCTCGACTCAGGAGCGTAGAGAGGGACTTCGCCCAAATTTCGACAACATCGCCGGTGATGCTTTTTTCAGAAACAATGACGGGCTCATGCTCAAGCCCCCAACCCACCGACCAGAGCTGACCCGAATAAAATTCAAACCAGTTAGCGGACTCCAGCTTTCTATTGAAGCGCAGGTCTGCATTATGTTCCGCCCAGCGCATGCTGTTCTTTATGAAGCGTTTATCTTCCCTGCTCACTTCAGAAAAAAAAGACAAAAGATTGCCACCCTGCACCGCACTATTACTTTCATCAGACAAGACCTCATTAATTTCACTCACCGAAAACCTCATTGATTAGTTCGTTTTATCTGCCTGACGTTATTCGCAGGCGCCTGAGCAAACTAACAACAAGAAAACGAACTTTCTAAACACAACCGATACATTTGATTTCTACCGAATGGCAAACAGAAAGCAGTCAGTGCACTGCCATCGCGTTATCATGTCGCCCGGTAAAGACCTGCAGATATTTGAGGATCGGAATGAGCCCTTGGCTGACAGTGGTGGGAATCGGTGAAGACGGCTTCAAGGGCTTGGGCAAGCAGGCCCGGCGTGCCCTGATGGCGGCCTCGCGGATCGTCGGCGGTCAGCGCCAGCTGGATCTGTTACCGCCGTGCATTGGTGGCGCACGGCAAGTGTGGCCGAGTCCGTTTTCCCTCGCGCCCGTGCTGGAACGTCGTGGTGAAGCAATCTGCGTACTGGCCAGCGGTGACCCGATGTTCTACGGCGTCGGCGCCAGTCTGGCGCGGCAGGTGGCGAGTGACGAGATGCAGGTTCTGCCCGCGCCGTCGTCCTGTTCGCTGGCGGCCGCGCGCCTCGGCTGGCCGTTGCAGGACGTGGTGACGCTGTCGCTGGTGGCCCGGCCGCTGGCGGCGCTGAATGCGCATCTGGCCAGTGGCGTGCGTCTGTTGTTGCTGAGCAACGACGGCGAGAGCCCGGCGGCAGTCGCGCGGTTGTTGTGTGAGCGTGGTTTCGGCGCCAGTCGCATGAGCGTCCTCGAGCATCTGGGCGGCGACGCCGAGCGGCGCGTCGACGCAATGGCCAGCGGCTGGCCTGATGCGCCGGTGGCCGACCTCAATGTCATCGCCCTCGAATGCCTGGCAGATGCCGAGACGCGCGGCTTATCGCGTCTGGCCGGGCTGCCCGATTCGGCATTCGAACATGACGGCCAACTGACCAAACGCGACGTACGCGCCATCACCCTCGCCCGCCTCGCGCCGACGCCCGGTGAATTGCTCTGGGACGTCGGCGCCGGCAGCGGCTCGATCGGCATTGAATGGATGCGCGCGCACCCGAGCTGTCGCGCACTGGCCATCGAAGCCGACGCCGGCCGCCAGCAACTGATCGAACGCAACCGCGATGCCTTGGGCGTACCCGGTTTGCAGCTGATTCGTGGCAAGGCACCGCAGGCGCTGGCCGGGCTGGAGCGCCCTGACGCGGTGTTCATCGGCGGCGGCGTGACCCGCGAAGGCGTGTTCGAAACCTGCTGGCAACAGCTCAAACCCGGTGGCCGTCTGGTTGCCAACGCGGTGACGCTGCAAAGCGAACTGACGCTGATGAACTGGCGCGAGCGCTACGGCGGCGAGCTGACGCGCATTCATGTCGCCCAGGCCCAGCCGCTCGGCGACTTCGACACCTGGCGCCAGGCCTTGCCGATCACCCTGCTCGACCTGGTCAAACCCCTTGATGCGTGACGAAACCGCCGAACAACCTGCGCCCCTGCGCAGCGGCCTGACCACCGGCAGCTGCGCCACCGCCACCAGCCTCGCCGCCGCGCGCCTGCTGCTCAGCGGCACGGCGGCCGATGCGGTGCAGATCGTCTTGCCCAAAGGCAAGCAGGTGCAGATGCGTCTGGAGTTCTGCCGACTGAGCGCGGACGGCGCCGAAGCCGGCACGATCAAGGACGCCGGCGACGATCCCGACGTGACCCACGGCGCACTGCTTTTTCCCAGGTGCGGCTGCAGGCCGAGCCGGGCGTGCGCTTCATCGCCGGTGCCGGCGTCGGCACGGTGACCCGCCCGGGTCTGGTGCTGGCGGTGGGCGAACCGGCGATCAACCCGGTGCCGCGCAAAATGATCAGCGACCATTTGAGCCTGCTCGCGGCGGAGACTGGCTACGGCGGCGGGTTCGAAGTCACGGTGAATGTCGAAGGTGGCGCAGAACTGGCGCTGAAAACCATGAATCCGCGCCTGGGCATTCTCGGCGGACTGTCGATCCTCGGCACCAGCGGTATCGTTCGGCCCTTTTCCTGCGCAGCCTACATCGCCTCGATCCATCAGGGCATCGACGTGGCGAAAACCAACGGCTACCTGCACATCGCCGCCTGCACCGGCAACGCCAGCGAAGACACCATGCGCCGGGTCTACAACCTGCCGGAAATCGCCCTGATCGAAATGGGTGATTTCGTCGGTGCGGTGCTCAAGCACCTGCGCAAAGTGCCCGTGGAAAAACTCAGCCTGTGTGGCGGTTTCGGCAAGATCAGCAAACTCGCCGCCGGGCACATGGACCTGCATTCACGGCACTCGAGCATCGATTTGCCGCAACTGGCCGACTGGGCGGCGGCAATCGGCGCAGATGCCGCGTTGCAGCAAGGCATTCGCGCGGCCAACACCAGTCAGCAGGCGCTGGCCATGGCGGCTGCAGCTGGGATCGCACTCGGCGATGAGGTGTGCCGGCATGCGCTGAACTTTGCACGCAGCGTGGTCCCGGCGCAGGTGCAGGTCGAGGTGTTTGCGATCGATCGTCAGGGCGGCGTTGTCGGGCATGCCGGAGGTTTTGCATGAAGCGGATTCTGCTGCTGGGCGGCGTGACTGAAGCGTTGGCGATTGCCCGAACGCTTGGGCCGGAACACATCTACAGCCTCGCCGGGGTTGGGCGGGTGCCGAGCGATCTGACCTGTCAGGTGCGCGTTGGCGGCTATGGCGGTGCCGAAGGTCTGGCGCGATTTGTCACGGATGAAGGCATCGATCTGCTGCTCGACGCCACGCATCCCTATGCCGCGCAAATCAGCCGGAACGCCGCGACTGCCGCGCAACTGACCGGTATCCCCTGCTGGGCCTTGCGGCGCCCGGCGTGGCAGCCACAGCCCGGCGACGACTGGCGCGAAGTCAGCGACTGGGCCGAGTTGATCAGCGCGCTCAAACCGTTCCGCCGGCCGCTGTTCACCCTCGGGCGTGAGCCGTTGCACCATTTGGATGAGATCCCTGAACACCAGTTCTGGACCCTGCGCGCCCTCGACGTTTACCCCGGCAACGACCGCTGCGAAGTCATCGGCGCCCGTGGGCCGTTTCTGCTGGAGGATGAGCGAGCGCTGTTCGAGCGCCGGCAGATCGATGTACTGATCAGCAAGAACAGCGGCAGCGGCGCCACCGAGCCGAAGCTGCAAGTGGCGCGCGAGCGCGGGGTGCCGGTGCTGGTGTTGCAGAGGCCGGGGTTGCCAGAAGTTGATCGGGGATTTCGATCAGCGTCTGAAGTCCTTGAGGCCCTGACGACGTCAGACTTTTCCTGACTTCGAATTTATTTGCGAATTTACCTGCAATTTTTGAGGACGCAGCCGACTGTTTTTCACTACATCCTCACCCCAATACTTCGGTTCCTTTAATCCCGACAAGCAGACAGCCAAGAAAAGCGGCTTGCCAGCTTGTATCCCAAGGAATACGATCCCGACATGATCGCTTTTGAACGATCCCGCATATTTTCCGAATGGCTCGACGCCTTGAAAGACCTCAATGGGAAAGGCCGAATCATCTCCAGAATCAAAAAAGCCGAAAATGGCAACTTCGGTGATTGCGGGTTCGTCGGTGACACTGTTTATGAAATGCGTGTCCATTATGGCCCTGGTTACAGGATGTACTTCACACGCAAAGGTGAAGTGATTTATCTGCTGCTGATCGGGGGCGACAAATCGACACAAAAAAGAGATATCAAACGTGCCGTGCAGATGGCTCATAACATCGGAAATGAGGAGTAGATCATGAGCGAAGAATTCGCCCGTTTTGATGCCGCCGAGTACCTCAAAACTCCCGAGGACATGGCGGCGTATCTGGATGCCTGTTTTGACGACGATGAAGGCGACGGCGTCCTTATCCGTGCAGCGCTCAATGACATCGCCCGGGCTCAAGGCATGACACAAGTAGCACGGGATGCAGGTTTGGGCCGCGAAAGTCTTTATAAAGCTCTGAGCCACACCGGCAACCCCGAATTCGCAACTATCATGAAAGTCATGAAAGCTCTTGGCTTGAGACTGCATGCCGTCACACTTTAAAAGCACTGCGACACCAAACCGCACGACGCTTTTTTACTTATCGGCCCTGATCAGGCTAAATAGCCCGGGCCTGATCGCCCACTGCAATGGATCTGTCCCATGAACCGACACCGGCTAGCAATTGCCTGGATCGCCTGCTTTGCAGTGCTGTTCAACATGCTCGCCATGCCGATGAGCGGGGCGATGGCGCAGGCGGCCAGTTCTCCGGCCGAGCAATTGCTCTGGAGCAGTTTCTGCACCGGCAGCGGTACGAAGATGGTCGCTATCGATATCGGCGCCAGCGATCAGCAAGCGCCGCTCAACGACACTCATTCGAACATGCAGCATTGCTGGTGTTGCTCGGGCTCGGCGCCGTTGGTGGCGCTGCCGGGGCATTCGCCGCAGCTGTATTTTACCCGCTTTGACAGCAATCGCAGCGTCGCGCCCGCCTCGTTGCAAACACCGACACCGCGCCAGCAATGGCCGAGTCTCAATCCCCGAGCTTCCCCTCTGGTCTGATTTGTTCGCGCAATAACCCGCGTTTCAAATCGTTCTGGAGAACTGCCATGTTGAACAAACTCATCATCGTCGCTGCGCTGCTGTTGCCGGCGTGTTTTGCCCATGCCCACGAATACAAGGCCGGCGCGCTGGAAATCGCGCATCCGTGGTCGCAGGAACTGCCGCCGAATGCGCCAACGGTCGCTGCCTATTTCATCATTCACAACGCTGGGAAGACCGAAGATCGCCTGTTAAGCGTCGATTCGCCAATCGCCCCCGAAGCGCAACTGCACGAACACATCATGCAGGGTGATCTGATGAAGATGCAGCAGGTGCCGAGCGTGGCGATTCCGGCCGGCGGTACCGTGACCTTCGCGCCAATGGCCTACCACGTCATGCTGCTCAACCCGAGCGATCGCAGCCTGCTCAGCGATGGCAAACGCTTCCCGATGACGCTGCATTTCGAGAAGGCCGGTGAGGTCACTGTCGAAGTCGCCGTGCAGAAAAAACCTCCGGAAACCACGCAGACGCACGCGCACGCTCAGTAAGCCATCCGGCAGACCTCGCCCATGCGCTCGCCAGGCAGCAGGCCCACCCGGCAACGCCGTCAGACTGAACACCTGACCCGCGGCAGCTGGATCGCCCTGTTCGCCATGTTGATGATTTTCATCGGCCCACTGATTTCTCAGTCGATGCCGATGGATCAACACGCCTCGACTTCGGTGCCGATGAGCATGGACATGTCGAGCGACATGGCCGGCACGGACCACAGCGGCCATGACGTACAACCGACGGCCGAACACTGCCCGCCGCAATCCTCCCACCATGTGCTGTGGGAAAAATGCGGCTACTGCAGCCTGCTGTTCAATTGCCCGGCACTGACCGGCGCAGGCGACTTTGTCGCGTTCAACGTCCCGCCGCAGAATACCTTTACCCCGCCCTCGCCACGCCTGGGTCACGCCCGGCAATCCTTCTTTCCCGGCGCCCGCACCCGCGCCCCGCCCATCGCCGCGTAAACACGCACCGCTGATTGCACACGGTTGAGAAGACAGCTTCAGGCTGCCGGCCGTGTCGTTTACGACTGTTCGATGGAAATTGTCATGTCCAGGTTTGTTGCTGTTTCACGCTTGGGGGCTGCCCCGGCGTCTTTCGCTTTGCACGAATCATCGATTCGTTTCAGGCAAGCTACCGCCGTGCTTTGCGGCGTCCTGCTGTCCCCGCTGGTACTGGCCGATGAACACGCCGGCCACAATCAGGAACTGAGCCCGACGGTGATCACCGCGATCGCACCGAGCTCGCCGCTGACCATCGTCACCAACCCCAAAGACCCGCGCCAGCCGGTGCCGGCCAGCGACGGTGGCGATTATCTGAAGACCATTCCCGGTTTTGCCCTGGTGCGCAATGGCGGTACCAACGGCGATCCGGTGCTGCGCGGCATGTTCGGCTCGCGCCTGAACATCCTCACCAACGGCAGCATGATGCTCGGCGCCTGCCCCGGGCGGATGGATGCGCCGACCTCGTACATTTCCCCGGAAACCTACGATCAGCTCACGGTGATCAAAGGTCCGCAAACCGTACTTTGGGGGCCGGGTGCATCGGCCGGTACGGTGCTGTTCGAGCGTGAACCGGAAAACTTCGGCGAACTCGGCACACGGGTCAACGCGAGCATTCTGGCTGGCTCCCACGGGCGCTTTGACAAGGTCATCGACGCCGCTGCTGGCGGCCCGTTGGGTTACGTGCGGGTGATCGGCAATACCGCGCATTCCGACGACTATCGCGACGGCAACAACGACATCGTCGCCTCGCGCTATGACAAGTGGAACGGCGATATCGCACTCGGCTGGACCCCGGACGCCGACACCTTGATCGAGCTCACCGCCGGCAAGGGCGATGGCGAAGCGCGCTATGCCGGACGCGGCATGGACGGCGCGCAATTCCTGCGTGAGAGCCTCGGCCTGCGCTTCAAGAAATCAAACATTACTGACGTGTTGGAGAAGCTCGAAGCGCAGGTCTACTACAACTACGCCGACCATGTGATGGACAATTACACCCTGCGCACACCGTCCGGCACCGGCATGATGGCCGGGCCGATGGCGTCCAACGTCGACCGCCGCACCCTCGGCGCGCGGATCAAGGCGACCTGGCGCTGGGCCGATATTCAGTTGATCACCGGCCTCGACGCGCAGACCAACGAACACCGTCAGCGCAGTGCGATGGGTATCGGCACTTACAAGGCGCTGCCGTACAGCAAGGACGCCGATTTCCATAACTATGGCGTGTTCAGCGAAATGACCTGGTACGCCGCCGACCGCGATCGACTGATCAGCGGTGCCCGGCTCGACCGCGCCTCGGCCAGGGATTACCGGCAAACCACCGGTTCGGGAATGATGTCACGGCCCAACCCGACCGCTGACGATACGCGCGCCGACACCCTGCCCAGCGGTTTCGTGCGTTATGAACATGACCTCGCTGACAGCCCGACCACGCTTTACGCCGGTTTGGGCCATGCCCAGCGTTTCCCGGATTACTGGGAACTGTTTTCCGCAAGCAGCGGACCGGTGGGTTCGGTCAATGCCTTCGATGCGATCAAACCGGAAAAGACCACCCAGTTCGACGTCGGCCTGAACTACAAGCGCGCCGACCTCGAAGCCTGGGCGTCCGCTTACGTCGGCGTGGTGCGCGATTACATTCTTTTCGATTACTCCCCGGCAATGATGGGCATGAGCACCTCGCGGGCCGAGAACATCGACGCGCGGATCATGGGCGGCGAAGTCGGTGCCGCCTACAAGCTCACCGACCACTGGAAAGCCGACGCGACCCTCGCCTACGCCTGGGGCAAGAACAGCAGTGACGGCACGGCGCTGCCGCAAATGCCGCCGCTGGATGCGCGTTTCGGCCTGACCTACAGCGCGGACGACTGGAGCGCCGGAGCCCTGTGGCGGGTGGTCGCCGCGCAACACCGTATCGATCAGAACAAAGGCAACGTGGTCGGCAAGGACTACGACCAGAGCGCAGGTTTCGGCGTGTTTTCGCTCAACGGTGCCTACCGGATCAACAAGCACTGGAAGGTCAGCAGCGGCGTCGACAACCTGTTCGGCAAGGCGTACGCCGAGCATCTGAACCTGGCGGGTAACGCCGGATTCGGCTACCCGGCCAACGACCCGCAAGCCATTAATGAACCGGGGCGCACGCTCTGGACCAAAGTCGATATGAGTTTCTAACGGTCAACACCACCCTATGTGGGAGCGAGCCTGCTCGCGAAAACAGCGGCACGGTCAACATTGATGTCGCCTGGCGCGACGCCTTCGCGAGCAGGCTCGCTCCCACAGGTAAACAGACAACCAGAAGAACCAAGCCAAGCGGAGCAAACCTGATGAAACAGCCCCAACCGAATTTCTACAACCTGGCCTGGCGTTGGCATTTTTACGCCGGTCTGTTCGTCGCCCCGTTCATGGTGATGCTGGCACTGACCGGCATCATCTACCTGTTCAAACCGCAACTCGACTCGCTGATGTACAGCAGCCTGCTCAACGTCCCCGCCGGCCATCACACGGTGCCGGCCGATGACCTGCTGCAGCGGGTAAAAAACGCCTATCCGCAGGGTCAGGTGACCCAGTACCTGCCGCCGCTGAACGCCGAGCGCAGTGCGCAGTTTGTGGTCAACAACGCCGGCCACGAACTCAACGTATTCGTCGATCCGTACCACGGTGACATCCTCGGCGAGCAGGATGCCAAGCAGAACCTGCAAGCCATCGCCCGCGCCATTCACGGGGAATTGATGATCGGCACCGTCGGCGACCGGCTGATCGAAATGGCCGCCGGCTGGGGCGTGGTGCTGGTGGTGTCGGGGCTGTTCCTGTGGTGGCCGCGCGGTCAGGCGGCGGGCATTTTGTGGCCGCGCTTGAATGCCCGCGGTCGTGTGCTGTGGCGTGACCTGCACGCCGTCACCGGGTTCTGGGGCGCAACGTTGCTGCTGGTGATGCTGCTCAGCGGCATGACCTGGACCGGGTTCTGGGGCAAACAATATGCGGCGGTATGGAACGTGTTCCCGGCAGCGATGTGGAACAACGTGCCGACCTCCGACATTGAAGCCCGCAGCCTCAACAGCGCCACGCGCCAGACCGTGCCGTGGGCAATGGAAAACACGCCGATGCCGATGTCCGGCGACCACGCCGAACACATGGCGCACGCGGGCGCCCACGCCGGTCCTGCCGCGCCGACCGTCAGCCTGCAAGCGGTACAGGACATTGCCACCGCGCGCCAAGTCGAACCGGGCTACAGCATCACCTTGCCGACCACCGCCACCGGCGTGTTCACCATCGCCGTGTTCGCCGACGACCCACGCAACGACGCCACCCTGCATGTCGATCAATACACCGGAAAAGTCCTTGCCGATGTGCGCTTCGAGCACTACGGCACCGTAGCCCGTGCCACGGAAATCGGCGTGATGCTCCACGTAGGCAAGATGTTCGGCACCTTCAACCAGATCGTCGTGCTGCTGATCTGCCTGATGATTCTGCTCAGTGCCGTCAGTGGCGTGGTGATCTGGTGGAAGCGTCGCCCCGAAGGCAAGTTCGGTGTACCGCCGCTGCGCCATGACCTGCCGAAGTGGAAAACCGGCGTATTGATCATGCTGGCGTTGGCGGTGATATTCCCGCTGGTCGGGGCATCGCTGGTGGTGGTGTGGTTGCTTGATCGGCTCCTGCTGTCGCGAATGAACCGGCAAACGCGGTCTGCCTCGACCCCATCCTGAAACCCCGCTCTGCCTTCATGGCCAATCCCGTGCAGGTTGCTCCTGCACGGTTTTTTTGCGCCCCAATCTGGCGCACCTCGGCGCACCACCGCCCGCAACCCGTCCACTCCTGGTGCACGCCTTCAGCGAGCGACCGCTCTGATACGACATTTTCTTGCTTAAACCCGACCGGGCACAGCCCTTGCAAAACACCCTTCAGTCGTCCGCATCTGCCAACCATAAAAACTCAATGTTCATGGAGATCGCACAATGAAGCGTCGCAGTTTGATCAAGGCTTTCACACTCACGGCAAGCATTGCCGCGATGGGCATGACCTGGACTGTCCAGGCCGCCGAGACCATCAAGGTCGGGATTCTGCATTCGTTGTCCGGGACCATGGCGATCTCCGAAACATCGCTCAAGGACATGGCGCTGATGACCATCGACGAGATCAACGCCAAGGGCGGGGTGAACGGCAAGATGCTTGAGCCGGTGGTGGTCGACCCGGCCTCGAACTGGCCGCTGTTCGCCGAAAAGGGCCGGCAGTTGCTGACCCAGGACAAGGTCGCCGTGGTGTTCGGCTGCTGGACTTCGGTGTCGCGCAAGTCGGTACTGCCGGTGTTCGAAGAACTCAATGGCTTGCTGTTCTACCCGGTGCAATACGAAGGCGAAGAGATGTCGCCGAACGTCTTCTACACCGGCGCGGCGCCGAACCAGCAGGCGATTCCTGCGGTGGAATATTTGATGAGCGAAGAAGGCGGCGGCGCCAAGCGCTACTTCCTGCTCGGCACCGACTACGTCTACCCGCGCACCACCAACAAGATCCTGCGCGCGTTCCTGCACTCCAAAGGCGTGGCTGACAAGGACATCGAAGAGGTCTACACGCCGTTCGGTCACAGTGACTACCAGACCATCGTTGCCAACATCAAAAAGTTCTCGGCCGGTGGCAAGACTGCGGTCATTTCGACAGTCAATGGCGACTCCAACGTGCCGTTCTATAAAGAACTGGCCAACCAGGGCCTGAAGGCCACCGACGTACCGGTTGTCGCGTTCTCGGTCGGTGAAGAAGAGCTGCGCGGTATCGACACCAAACCGCTGGTGGGCAACCTCGCGGCGTGGAACTACTTCGAATCGGTCGAGAATCCGGTGAACCAGAAGTTCGTCGCGGACTGGAAAGCCTATGCGAAGAAACACAACCTGCCGGGCGCCGACAAAGCCGTGACCAACGACCCGATGGAAGCCACTTACGTCGGCATCCACATGTGGGCGCAGGCGGTCGAGAAAGCCAAATCGACCGACGTCGACAAGGTCCGCGAGGCCCTCGCCGGCCAGACTTTTGCCGCGCCGTCCGGTTACACCCTGACCATGGACAAGACCAACCACCACCTGCACAAGCCAGTGATGATCGGCGAGATCCAGAGCGACGGTCAGTTCAACGTCGTCTGGCAAACCGAAGGGCCGGTGCGCGCGCAACCGTGGAGCCCGTTCATTCAGGGCAACGACAAGAAGCCCGATTATGCGGTGAAGAGCAACTGAGTCATCCCGCTCAACCTGATCGTTCCCACGCTCTGCGTGGGAATGCCTCGACGGACGCTCTGCGTCCGTCAGGGACGCGGAGCGTCCCGGGCTGCATTCCCACGCGGAGCGTGGGAACGATCACTATGCAAGGCCAAGCATATGCCCACTGCCCTTTACCGATTTATCTATGCCATCGCACTCTTGCTGCCGCTACTGGCCCACGCCGGCGACGCCGAAGACTTTGTCGCGGCCAATCCCGTGCAACAGGCAAAGCTGCTGGAAACCTGGGCCGCGCAGCCCGATCCGGCGCGCATCGAACTGCTCGGTGCCTTGCAGCAAGGCGAGCTGAGCATCGATGGCCAAGCCAAAACCCTGCGCCTGAACAACCGCCTGCGGGGTCTGATCGACACCGCGATGGCCAGCCACCAATTGCTCGCCGCCGACGCCAAAATCCGTCTGAGCGCCGCGCAGCAATTGCAGAAAAGCGCGAAACCCGCGCAGCTGAAATTCCTCGACCAGCAACTGGCTGGCGAAAAAGATGAAAGTGTTCACGCTGCTCTGAGCCTGGCGCTGGCCAATCTGCAACTGGTCGACGCCGATCCGGCCGTGCGTCTTGCCGCCGTGCGCCTGCTCGGCGAAACCGGCGACCCGCTGGCGCGCACACGCCTCGAAGGCCTGCTCGAACCGGGCGTCGAAAGCGATGCCGGCGTACGCACCGCCGCTGAAACCAGCCTCGCCCAGGTCAAACGCAAACTGCTGATCGGTGAAGTCCTTGGTCAGGCATTCAGCGGCATGTCCCTCGGCTCGATTCTGCTGCTGGCGGCGCTCGGTCTGGCGATCACCTTCGGCTTGCTCGGGGTGATCAACATGGCCCACGGCGAAATGCTGATGCTCGGCGCCTACTCGACCTACGTGGTGCAGTTGATGTTCCAGCGCTACGCACCGCACGCCATCGAGTTCTATCCGTTGATCGCGCTGCCGGTGGCATTTTTCGTCACGGCGGCGATCGGCATGGCGCTGGAGCGCACGGTGATCCGTCACCTCTACGGCCGCCCGCTGGAAACCCTGCTCGCCACCTGGGGCATCAGCCTGATGTTGATTCAACTGGTGCGCCTGCTGTTCGGTGCGCAGAACGTTGAAGTGGCCAACCCGGCGTGGCTGTCGGGCGGAATTCAGGTGCTGCCGAATCTGGTGCTGCCGTACAACCGCATCGTGATCATCGCGTTCGCGCTGTTCGTGGTGGTGCTGACCTGGCTGCTGCTGAACAAGACCCGCCTGGGCCTGAACGTACGTGCCGTCACCCAGAACCGCAACATGGCCGCCTGCTGCGGCGTGCCCACCGGGCGTGTCGACATGCTCGCGTTCGGCCTCGGCTCGGGCATCGCCGGCCTCGGTGGTGTAGCGCTGAGCCAGATCGGCAACGTCGGCCCGGACCTCGGCCAGAGCTACATCATCGACTCGTTCCTGGTGGTGGTGCTCGGTGGCGTCGGGCAACTCGCCGGTAGCGTGCTCGCGGCATTTGGCTTGGGCATTGCGAACAAAATTCTCGAACCGCAGATCGGTGCGGTGCTCGGCAAGATCCTGATCCTCGCGCTGATCATTCTGTTTATTCAGAAACGTCCGCAAGGCCTCTTCGCACTGAAAGGACGGGTGATCGACTGATGAACCAGCCTCTGTTAGTCACGGCCACACAAAAGGCCGGGCCAAAAGTCACCATCGCGGTCGGCGCGGTGGTTCTCGCCTTGCTGATCGCCCTGCCACTGCTGTCGTTGTTGCCAGCGGAAAATGCCCTGTCGATCTCGGCGTACACGCTGACGCTGGTCGGCAAAATCCTCTGCTACGCCATCGTCGCCCTGGCGCTGGACCTGGTCTGGGGTTACGCCGGGTTGCTGTCGCTGGGCCACGGTCTGTTCTTCGCCCTCGGCGGTTATGCGATGGGCATGTACCTGATGCGCCAGGCCGCCGGCGATGGTCTGCCGGCGTTCATGACTTTCCTGTCGTGGAGCGAATTGCCGTGGTACTGGACCGGCACCAGCAGCTTTGTCTGGGCGCTGTGTCTGGTGGTCTTGGCGCCGGGTCTGCTGGCGCTGGTGTTCGGTTTCTTCGCCTTCCGCTCGCGGATCAAAGGCGTGTATTTCTCGATCATGACCCAGGCGCTGACCTTCGCCGGCATGCTCCTGTTTTTCCGCAACGAGACCGGGTTCGGCGGCAACAACGGTTTTACCAATTTCCGCACGATCCTCGGTTTCGGCATCACCGAACCGGGCACCCGCGCGGTGCTGTTTCTGGCGACCGTGTTGCTGCTGGTGGCGAGTCTGTTCATCGGCTGGCGACTGGCGCAAAGCAAGTTCGGCCGGGTGCTGACGGCGCTGCGCGATGCGGAAAACCGTTTGATGTTCTGCGGCTACGACCCGCGCGGTTTCAAGCTGTTCGTCTGGGTGTTGAGTGCGGTGTTGTGTGGCCTGGCCGGTGCGTTGTATGTGCCGCAGGTGGGCATCATCAACCCGAGCGAAATGTCGCCGACCAACTCGATCGAAGCGGCGGTGTGGGTCGCTCTCGGCGGGCGCGGCACGCTGATCGGGCCGCTGCTCGGTGCCGGCGTGGTCAACGGCATGAAGAGCTGGTTCACCGTGGCCTTCCCGGAATACTGGCTGTTCTTCCTCGGCGCGCTGTTCATCGTCGTGACGCTGTACCTGCCCAAAGGCGTGATCGGTTTGCTGAAGAAACGAGGTGAACAATGAGAGTAACCGCGAGTGCTGAATTCATGCTCGAACCGGCATTCTTCCCGGTCGAGCCGAACAAGGACGAGGGCACCAGCCGCGACTCGATCGGCCTCGGCCAACGCGTCGGCCCGGGCCTCGACACCCGTCACGGCACGATCCTGACCCTGGAAGACATCAGCGTCAGCTTCGACGGCTTCCGCGCGCTGAACAATCTCAACCTGTACATCGGCGTCGGCGAATTGCGCTGCATCATCGGCCCCAACGGCGCGGGCAAGACCACGCTGATGGACGTGATCACCGGCAAGACCCGGCCGAGCCACGGCAAGGCGTGGTTCGGCGAAACGCTGGATTTGACGCAGATGAGCGAAGTGCAGATCGCCCAGTCCGGGATTGGCCGCAAGTTTCAGAAACCGACAGTATTCGAAGCCTTGAGCGTGTTCGAGAACCTTGAGCTGGCGCAGAAAACCGACAAGTCGGTGTGGGCCAGCTTGCGTGCGCGCCTCAGTGGTGAGCAAAAGGATCGCATCAGCGAAGTGCTGGAAACCATTCGCCTGACCACCTCGGTCAATCGTCCGGCGGGCCTGTTGTCCCACGGCCAGAAGCAGTTTCTGGAAATCGGCATGCTGCTGATGCAAGACCCGCAATTGCTTCTGCTCGATGAGCCGGTGGCGGGCATGACCGATGCCGAAACCGAGTTCACCGCCGAGCTGTTCAAGTCGCTGGCGGGCAAGCATTCGCTGATGGTGGTCGAGCATGACATGGGCTTTGTCGGCTCGATTGCCGATCACGTCACCGTGTTGCATCAGGGCAGCGTCCTGGCGGAAGGCTCGCTGGAACAAGTGCAGGCCGATGAGCGAGTAATCGAGGTTTATTTGGGGCGATGAATCGGCCAGCTACTAGCGGCAAGCTTCAAGCAGCAAGTAAAAGCCTGTCATACCGCCCTGCCCTTGCTTTCGGCTGAAGCTTGAAGCTTGAAGCTTGAAGCTTGAAGCCCAACTAACGGAGTTCAGATGCTACAGGTCCAACAACTTCATCAGTACTACGGCGGTAGCCATATCCTGCGCGGCCTGAGCTTTGACGTGAAGGTCGGCGAAGTCACCTGCCTGCTCGGGCGTAACGGCGTGGGCAAGACCACCCTGCTCAAATGCCTGATGGGCCTGCTTCCGGCCAAAGAAGGCGCGGTGAATTGGGAAGGTAAACCGATCACCACACTCAAGCCGCATCAGCGCGTGCATGCCGGAATCGCCTATGTGCCGCAGGGTCGCGAGATTTTCGGTCGTCTGACGGTAGAAGAAAACCTGCTGATGGGCCTGTCGCGCTTTCCCGGCAGTGAAGCCAAAGAAGTGCCAGGTTTCATCTACGAGTTGTTCCCGGTGCTGCTACAAATGAAGCAGCGCCGCGGCGGTGATTTGTCCGGCGGCCAGCAACAGCAGTTGGCGATTGGCCGCGCGCTGGCCAGTCGTCCGCGTTTGCTGATTCTCGACGAACCCACCGAAGGCATCCAGCCCTCGGTGATCAAGGAGATTGGCGCGGTGATCAAGAAACTCGCGGAACGCGGCGACATGGCGATTTTGCTGGTCGAGCAGTTCTACGATTTCGCCGCCGAACTGGCCGATCAGTACCTGGTGATGTCGCGCGGCGAGATCGTCCAGCAGGGTCGCGGTGAAAATATGGAGGCCGAAGGTGTTCGCGGGCTGGTCACGATCTAACGCACCGGTCTAATCTGTAGCTTCCTAACGATAATCACACACCATGAATTCGACTGTTGCACCTGCCCTGTTTACCCCGAGCTGGCACGCCGAGCTGGAACTGGCCTACGCGCGCTTCGGCGATTGCACACGGCCGGTCATGCGCCGGCACCTCGGCCCGCTGCGTGTGCAAAAGCACCTGTACGCCGAAGGCCCCGAAGTCTGCCAGCACATCATCGTCCACCCACCGGGGGAATTGCCGGCGGTGATCGCCTCGACATCAGTGCCCGCGTCGAAGCCAACGCCTGGGCGCAGATCACCAGCCCCGGCGCCGCCAAGTGGTACCGCGCCGGCGGGTCGGCTTATCAGCAACTCGATCTGCACGTGGCGGCCGGGGCGACCCTGGAATGGCTGCCGCAGGAAACCATCGTCTACAGCGCCGCGCAGGCTGAACTGAGCACGAGCATAGACCTTGAAGGCGATGCGCGGCTGTTCTACTGGGATGTCGTGGCGCTGGGCAGGCCGGCCAGCGGCGAGCGTTTCGACCTCGGGCATTTTCAGGCGCAGCTGGACATTCGTCGCGACGGCCGTTTGCTCTGGCATGAACGCCAGCGCATCGGCGGCGGCGATGGCTTGCTCGATTCGCCGATCGGTCTGGATGGCCATCCGGTGTTTGCGACGTTGTTGGTGACCGGTGAGATCGACGCTGAACTGCTGGAGCGCTGTCGCTCGCTGGACCACGCAGTGCGCGGGGATCTGACGCAGTTGCCGGGGTTGTTGGTGGCGCGTTGTCTGGCGAGCGAGGCGTTGCTCGCCCGTGCCTGGCTGATTGATTTGTGGCGACTGCTAAGACCTGCTTTGCTCGGTCGGGAGGCTGTCGCGCCAAGAATATGGAGCACCTGAAATCCAGACCCTCACCCCCCGCCCTCTCCCGGAGGGAGAGGGAGCCTGACCGAGTCGTCTGAATGAATTCATCTGCCTGAAAAATACTGTTGACTGAACCGGCCAGTGAAAACAATCGAGATCAGTTCCCTCTCCCTCGGGAGAGGGCTAGGGTGAGGGGCCGCTCTGACTGGCACCCCGCCCTGCACGGACATTACACAAATCTGCCCTGATGGAACCCGAACCATGGACCTGACTCCACGCGAAAAAGACAAGCTGCTGATCTTCACCGCCGGCCTCGTTGCCGAGCGGCGTCTGGCCCGTGGCGTGAAACTCAATTACCCGGAAGCCATGGCTTACATTTCCGCCGCGCTGCTCGAAGGTGCGCGTGACGGCCAGACCGTCGCCGAGCTGATGCACTACGGCACCACCCTGCTCAGCCGCGAGCAAGTAATGGAAGGCATCGCGGAAATGATCCCGGAAATCCAGGTCGAAGCGACGTTCCCCGACGGCACCAAACTGGTCACCGTTCACCAACCGATCGTCTGAGGCGCGCCATGACCTACTCCATTCGCGAGGCCGTCCATGCCGACCTGCCAGCAATCCGCGAGATCTACAACGACGCGGTGCTCAACACCACGGCGATCTGGAACGAGCAAGCCGTCGACCTCGGCAACCGCCAGGCGTGGTTCAGCGCGCGGCAGGCTCAGGCCTACCCGATTCTGGTGATCGTCGACCGCGACGACGCGGTGCTCGGCTACGCATCGTTCGGTGACTGGCGCCCATTCGACGGCTTCCGCCACACCGTCGAACACTCGGTCTACGTGCGCAGCGATCAGCGCGGCAACGGCCTCGGCCCGCAACTGATGACAGCGCTGATCGAATGCGCAACAACCTGCGGCAAACACGTCATGGTCGCCGCCATCGAAAGCGGTAACGCCGCCTCGATTCGTCTGCACGAGCGCGCCGGTTTCAGCGTCACCGGGCAGATGCCGCAGGTCGGCACCAAGTTCGGCCGCTGGCTCGATCTGACCTTCATGCAATTGACCCTCAACCCTGGCGCGCAGCCGCCTGACGCCGACAAGGAGTGACCCCGATGAACGCCGCCCAGTTGCGCCGCGTCAACGCTGAAAGCTTTGCGCATTACCGCCAGGGCTTGATCGATCTGTTGCTCGACGCCGTCGGTTATGGCGCCAGCGTCGGCTTCATGGCTGATCTCGATGCGGCGCAGGCGCGCGCCTATTTCGATGAAGTGCAGGACAACGTCAACAAGGGCAGCGTGCTGCTCTGGGTGGTGGTCAAGGACGAGCAAGTGCTGGCCAGCGTGCAATTGGGCTTGTGCCAGAAAGCCAACGGCCGTAATCGCGCCGAAGTGCAGAAACTGCTGGTGCGCGAACACGCGCGGCGGCGCGGCCTCGGCCAGCAGCTGATGCAAGCGCTGGAACTTGAGGCGCGCAAACACCAGCGCGGCATGCTCTATCTCGACACCGAAGCGGGCTCGCCCGCGGAAGATTTCTATCAAGCCCTGGGTTACAGCCGCGCCGGGGAAATCCCCGACTACGCCTGCGACCCCCACGGCACGTATCGCCCGACCGCTCTCTATTACAAGATTCTGCAAGGAGCCCAGTGATGATTCCTGGCCAATACCAGATCCAGCCCGGCGACATCGAACTCAACGTCGGCCGCCGCACCGTCAGCCTGAAAGTTGCCAACAGCGGCGACCGGCCGATCCAGGTCGGCTCGCACTACCATTTTTTCGAAACCAACGACGCGCTGCTGTTCGACCGCGCCGCCAGCCGCGGCATGCGCCTGAACATACCGGCCGGCACGGCGGTGCGTTTCGAGCCGGGGCAGAGCCGTGAAGTCGAACTCGTGGATTACGCCGGGCATCGCCGGGTGTTCGGTTTTGCCGGACGCATCATGGGTGATCTCGACTGACTGATCGTTCCCACGCTCCGCGTGGGAATGCATCCCGTGACGCTCCGCGTCAACAAAGGCGGACGCAGAGCGTCCATGGCGGCATTCCCACGCAGAGCGTGGGAACGATCATTGAATCCCAAGGCAAGCACATGAAGATTTCCAGAAGCGCCTACGCCGACATGTTCGGCCCCACCGTCGGCGACAAGGTGCGCCTGGCCGACACCGAGCTGTGGATCGAAGTCGAGAAAGACTTCACCACCTACGGCGAAGAAGTGAAATTCGGTGGCGGCAAGGTCATCCGCGACGGCCAGGGTCAGAGCCAGCTGCTCGCTGCTGAAGTGGTCGACACGCTGATCACCAATGCGCTGATCATCGACCACTGGGGCATCGTCAAGGCCGACGTCGGTCTCAAGGACGGGCGCATTGCGGCGATCGGCAAGGCCGGCAACCCCGACGTGCAGCCCGACGTGACCATCGCCATCGGCGCCGGCACCGAAGTGATTGCCGGTGAAGGCATGATCCTCACCGCGGGCGGCATCGACACGCACATCCATTTCATCTGCCCGCAGCAGATCGAAGAAGCGCTGATGAGCGGTGTCACCACGATGATCGGCGGCGGCACCGGCCCGGCGACCGGCACCAACGCCACCACCTGCACCTCCGGCCCCTGGCACCTGGCGCGCATGCTCCAGGCGGCCGACGCGTTCCCGATGAACATCGGCCTCACCGGCAAAGGCAACGCCAGCCTGCCCGAGCCGCTGATCGAACAGGTCAAGGCCGGCGCTATCGGTTTGAAGTTGCACGAAGATTGGGGCACCACCCCGGCGAGCATCGACAACTGCCTCAGCGTTGCCGATCAGTTCGACGTGCAGGTAGCGATCCACACCGACACCCTCAACGAATCCGGCTTCGTCGAAACCACCCTTGGCGCGTTCAAGGGTCGCACCATTCACACCTATCACACCGAAGGGGCTGGCGGCGGACATGCGCCGGACATCATCAAGGCCTGTGGCTTCCCTAACGTATTGCCGAGCTCGACCAACCCGACCCGGCCGTTCACCCGCAACACCATCGACGAACACCTCGACATGCTGATGGTCTGCCACCACCTCGACCCGAGCATCGCCGAAGACGTGGCGTTCGCCGAAAGCCGCATCCGCCGCGAAACGATTGCCGCCGAAGACATTCTTCATGATCTTGGCGCGTTCTCGATGATCAGCTCCGACAGCCAGGCCATGGGCCGTGTCGGCGAAGTCATCACGCGCACCTGGCAGACCGCCGACAAGATGAAAAAACAGCGCGGCCCGCTGCCGCAGGACGGCGAAGGCAACGACAACTTCCGCGCCAAACGCTACATCGCCAAGTACACCATCAACCCGGCGATCACTCACGGCATCAGCCATGAAGTCGGCTCGGTGGAAGTCGGCAAATGGGCCGATCTGGTGCTCTGGCGTCCGGCGTTTTTCGGCGTAAAGCCAACGCTGATTCTCAAGGGCGGCGCGATTGCCGCGAGCCTGATGGGCGACGCCAACGCTTCGATTCCGACCCCCCAGCCGGTGCATTACCGACCGATGTTCGCCAGTTACGGTGGCTCGCTGCATGCCACCAGCCTGACCTTTATCAGTCAGGCGGCGCAGGAAGCCGGATTGCCTGAAGCGTTGGGGTTGAAGAAGAAAATCGCCGTGGTCAAAGGTTGCCGCGACGTGCAGAAAACCGACCTGATTCACAACGATTACCTGCCGGACATCGACGTCGACCCGCAGACCTATCAGGTCAAGGCCGACGGCGTGCTGCTGTGGTGTGAGCCAGCGGAAACGCTGCCGATGGCGCAGCGCTATTTCCTGTTCTGACGGTTCTTGCGCTGTCGGGTACGGTCACGCTGGCCATCCCGACAGCGCAGGTTGATCAGTCAGGAAATGCCCACGGCATCTGGTGCTCTTTGTAGTTGTAGTCCAGGCGCAACTCGGTGCCTGCCGGGATATCCTGCGACGCGAACACCATGTTGAGGATAAAGTCGCGGGTTACCTGCTTGTCGCCCACCCATTGTTGCGCCTCGATATCGAAGGGCACCGTCACAACGTTGTAGCCATCCGGCGCCTGACGAATCGGCTTGCCCGCTTCGTTGTATTCGAAATTGGTATTGATCCGGGAAATGATGTTGTCGCCCAGTATGGACAGTGGGTCGGGCAGCATCTGGCCCGGGCCATATTGCAGGCGCATTCCGGCCAGCATGCTGAACGTCTGTTCATAACGCCGTACGAACCTTGCCGGCGTGATGACGCCACCGTAGACGCCGATTGCCTCGCCCTTGGCAATGCGTCGGTTGGCGACCACCATCGACTGGCCGATCAACGCCTTTTCGCCGGGGACTTTTACATCGGCCTCGGTGAATACCCGCCATTGCAGTTTTTGTTCATAGAGCATCGCGACATCTTCATGACCTTCAAACTTGATGTAGGGCTTGATCTGTTCCGACGTATAAAGCTCACCATTGGCCAGACGCACTTTGGTTTCCAGTTTGCGAATGCGAATGGGTCTGCCGGCAACGTCTCGCAGCGGGTACTTGCCATTGTTCGCGCGGTTGTAGGTACCGAGCTGATTCCCGAGGAATGAGTAACGCGTTTCGCTGCGCATCGTCCTCAGTTCATCGGCCGTGAAAGGCTTGATCGGCATCGATTCGGAAGCCAGGTAAAACTGCTCCGAGGCCCCATCGTCATTGCGTGGCAACTCCTCGAGGGCCATTTCGAACTCATCGTCACTGCGTCGAGGCGAGCGGCGACTCTTGCGCGGCATGACCGTGTGCGGCGCGGAAACGGCGAAGTCCTCCAGCGGATACCAATGGTTGTTCGCAGGATCGTGCGCCAGCACTGGCCCCGAGGGTTGCAGTTCGCTCGCCAGGCGGGCCCGGTGCAGCCCGGTTTGCGCATCGACAGCGAGCAACACCGTGCCGCCCCCTTGAACATCGGCGTATTGCCGCCCCTTGAACGTCCGCACGCCCTGCGCATCGGCCTGCGGCAAAGTGATTGAAGCGGGAATCAGATATTGCTGCAGCGCAGGGACGTCGGCGTTGACGGTTTCAGCGGCAGCGGACGTCGATGCATGCACCTGGACCCTTGAGGTCGTAGCCGTGTGCGAAGAGTCGATAGTGCTGCCGGCAGCTTCAGGCGTATCGCCTGGAATTCTGCGGCCAAGGGGTCGGGCGTAAAGCGCGGCGTCTGCGCTGCGGGCGAGGTCGAATCGGTGGGCGTACGTGGGCGCTGGGGCACATCGACGCTGGTCGTGCCGGGCGTTGGCGGTTTGGGTTTGACTGGCATGAGTACGTTTCCTTGTAAGAACGGCGCAACGCCACGGCATGCAGTGGCGCTGCGTGAATCGGCGTCCATTGCCGATCCTCAACGCAAACTAGCAGACCGATCCGCCCGTTCAAACCAGAAAAACATGTGCACACAATAACCGTGAACGGCGGCTCTACTCGACCACCAACCGCCCCAACCGCTGACGCAACATGCGGTTTTCGGCGCGCAGTTCGCGCACTTCTTCGAGCAGGTCCAGCGCCAGGGCGACGCCTTCCCATTCCAGCTCCAGGTCGCGCCGCAGCTTGGCGGCGCGTTTGGCCAGGGTCAGTTCGTAATCGGTGAAGCGCCATTCGCGCGGCGGCCCGCCCTGAGGTTCGAGGATGCCGTGTTCGACGATCTCGATCACGTAGACGTCCGTCAGATCGGCCGCCTCACAGAACTCTGTCATGTCCAGTTGAACGCTCAGGGGGGTGCTCATGATGGGCTACTCCGTCGTCGAATTCAGAAGTTCTCGCGCGGGTTGAACGCGGCTTTTTTCGCCAGTTCCTGCCACAGCGCCTTGACCTCATCGTCGGCCGCTTTCGGCATCACCGCCTTGAGTTGCACAAACAGATAACCGCGCTCGCCGTTCTTGCTCTTCAAGCCGTGGCCCTTGGCACGCATGCGCTGGCCATTCTGGCTGCCGGCCGGCACCTTGAGGTTGATCTTGCCGGTCAGCGTCGGTACCGCCACTTCGGTGCCCAGCGCCAGTTCCCACGGTGCCAGCGGCAAGGTGATGATCAGGTTGTCGCCTTCGACATCGAATTTGGGGTGCGGCGCAAAGCGGATGGTCAGATACAGATCACCATTCGCCCCGCCACCGACACCCGGCGCGCCCTGGCCCTTCAAGCGAATGCGCTCGCCATCGGCAACGCCCGCCGGAATCTTCACGTTGAGGCTCTTGCTGGTGTTGCTGACGTGCTGGCCGTGCGCGTTGTACTGCGGCACCTGGAAGGTGACCTTCTTCGACTCGTCCGACAGGGTTTCCTCAAGAAACACCGGCAATTCCATTTCCACGTCCTGCCCTCGCCGCCCACGGGATTGCCGGCCTTCGCCGCCACCGAAACCGGGGCCGCGATTGCCGAAGATCGAACTGAAGAAGTCCGAGAAGTCGCCGGTATCAGCCCCACCGCCGCCGAAGCCGCCGCGGCTCTGCCAGCCCGGCGGCCCCTGGAAGGGCTGACCGTGCTGACCATAACGGCGCAGTTCGTCGTATTCGGCGCGCTTGTCGGCGCTTTTCAGCGCTTCATAGGCTTCCGAGGCATCCTTGAACTTGGCCTCGGCGTCCTTTTCCTTGCTGACATCGGGGTGGTATTTGCGCGCCAGCTTGCGATAGGCCGCCTTGATCGCCTTGTCGTCCGCTGTCGGCTCCACGCCGAGTATCTTGTAATAGTCTTTGAAGTCCATTGAAGGATCACCATCCGTTATCGATTTCGCGCCGTTACCAGCCTGCGCCCGATTGGCACGTGCCGGGTTGACCGATCTCAAGATTGTGACCGGGTGGCGCCGCAGAAGTTTATCGGCAGTGGACGGCGGTTCTGCTGACCGCCGGTGTATCTGCCGGCCCATGCCAGCAAGTTTGGGGCGAACCACGGGGTTTCAAGGCTGCCGGGATGCGAAATAGCAGATGACCGGCCTTCGAATCTGGCGCGCACTGACATACACTGCGCGGCCGTTTTTTTGACCGGAACCGAAAGACATGAAAGACGCCTCTCCAGCCCGTGCCTGCGGCATCGACTTCGGCACGTCCAACTCCACCGTCGGTTGGCTGCGCCCCGGCATGGACACCATGATCGCGCTGGAAGACGACAAGATCACCCTGCCTTCGGTGGTCTTCTTCAATATCGAGGAACGTCGCCCGGTCTATGGACGCCTGGCGCTGCACGAGTACCTGGAAGGTTACGAAGGCCGGCTGATGCGCTCGCTGAAAAGCCTGCTCGGTTCCAAGCTGATCAAGCACGACACCAGCGTGCTCGGCACGGCGATGCCGTTCAAGGACCTGCTCGGGCTGTTCATCGGCCAGCTCAAGAGCCGCGCCGAAACCGCCGCCGGTCGCGAGTTCGAGCAAGTGGTGCTGGGGCGCCCGGTGTTCTTCGTCGACGACGATCCGCTGGCCGACCAGGAAGCCGAAGACACCCTGGTCGAGGTCGCTCGCAAAATCGGTTTCAAAGAGGTGTCGTTCCAGTACGAACCGATCGCCGCCGCATTCGACTACGAGTCGACCATCGAGAAAGAAGAACTGGTGCTGATCGTCGATATCGGCGGCGGTACCTCCGACTTCTCGCTGGTGCGCCTGTCGCCTGAGCGGCGCGCGATGGATAACCGTCACGACGACATCCTCGCCACCGGCGGCGTGCACATCGGCGGTACCGACTTCGACAAACAGCTGAGCCTGCAAGGCCTGATGCCACTGTTCGGTTACGGCAGCCGCATGAAGAGCGGCGCCTACATGCCGACCAGCCACCACATGAACCTGGCGACCTGGCACACCATCAACTCGGTGTATTCGCAGAAGTCGACGTTGGCGCTGGGCAGCATGCGCTACGACATCGAAGACACCGGCGGCATCGACCGGCTGTTCAAGCTGATCGAACAGCGCGCCGGGCACTGGCTGGCGATGGAAGTCGAAGAAACCAAGATCCAGCTGACCCACACCGACAGCCGCCATGTGCCGCTGGACCGTATCGAAGCCGGTTTGAGTGTGGAGCTGACGCGGGCGCTGTTCGAATCGTCGATCGATGCGCTGCTGGAGCGGGTGCGCGGCAGTGTCACGCAACTGTTGAGCGATGCCGGTGTGGCGGTCGATCAGGTCGATACGGTGTTCTTCACTGGCGGCTCCAGCGGCATCCCGGCCCTGCGCAACAGCGTCTCGGCCATGCTGCCGCAGGCCCGGCATGTCGAAGGCAATATCTTTGGCAGCATCGGCAGCGGCCTGGCGATTGAAGCCATGAAGCGCTATGGCTCGATGTCCTGACCGGTCTTGAGCTGATCGTTCCCACGCTCCGCGTGGGAATGCCGCCATGGACGCTCTGCGTCCGCTGTTGAGGCTGTGACGCGGAGCGTCACGGGATGCATTCCCACGCAGAGCGTGGGAACGATCTGGAGTTACACCATCCCGCCCAGCTTCAGTTCGCTCTTCAGGTACGCATAATAAATCGGCCCCGCCACCACCCCCGGCAAACCGAACGCGGCTTCGAACACCAGCATCGCCAGCAGCAACTCCCACGACTTGGCACTGATCTGCCCGCCGACGATGCGCGCGTTGAGAAAGTACTCAAGCTTGTGAATGAAAATCAGGTAGCCCAACGCTGCAATCGCCACCCAGATCGACAGCGACAGGCCGACGATGGTGATCAGCGTGTTGGAAATCAGGTTGCCGATCACCGGCAGCAGGCCGAGCAGGAACGTCAGCACGATCAGGGTTTTTGTCAGCGGCAGCTTGATCCCGAACATCGGCAGGACCACCGCAAGAAAGATCCCGGTGAAGAAGGTGTTGAGCAGGGAAATCTTGATCTGCGCGAAGACGATGTTGCGAAACGCCTGCACCAACAGGTGCAGACGATCGAACAGTGCCGCGGCCAGTGGCTTGCGTTTGGTCACGTCAGGGATGCGTTGCAGCGCAATGATCGCGCCGAGCACCATGCCGATCAGCAGCGTGACGAACATGTGCGCAGCGTCCTTGCCGACCAGTTGCAGGTCGGACAGGTGCTTGCCCATCCATTCGCCAATCGCCACACGAAACTCCGCCGCACTGGCCGGCAGATAGGCGTCGATGAACGGCGGCAACTGCCCGCGCGCACGGTCAACCACGCCCATGAATTTGTCGAGGGATGCGCCCGGATTTTCGGCTTCGTGCAACAGAAAACTGATCGCGCCGGCGAAGAGCAGCGCCAGCACACTCACCACCAGCGTGCCCAGCAACGCCACCGCCAGCCAACGCGCCCGGCGGCCTTCGATCAAGCGCTGCAACTGCGGGGTCAGCATGTTGACCAGCTCGAATACCAGCAACCCGGCCAGCAGACTCGGCAACAAGCGCAGCGGCAGCACCAGCAGCAGACCGCCGAAAATGATGACGCAACTGACCCAGAACACGACATGACGCTGAGAAAACGTTGGCATACAGCCTCAAAACGAACGGCGTAAAAGGATGGGCAGTCTGCCAGCGATCCGGGGAGAGCACTAGGGATATGCGGGGTTTCGGATTTTCGCGCATCGCTTGCGAATTTTCCCCTCACCCTGGCCCTCTCCCAAAGGGAGAGGGACCGACCGCATTGTTCCAAAACCCTCATCGATCTGCACTACCCAATCGATTAGGGATTCGATGAAGCATTCTCAGGACGGCGCATTTGCTCATCATCCCCGATCGGTTCCCTCTCCCTTTGGGAGAGGGCTAGGGTGAGGGTCAATCTGGAGACGATCACATTATTGGGCGCCCCATCGCACCGCTTATTTCTTCTTCAGACAATCACTCATAAACGCCTTGCGCGCATCGCCGGTCAGCGCCTTGGTTTTCGCGTCGGCATTGCAGGTACTCATTTTCTGCTGCTGCGGGGTCAGGACCTTGCCGTCATTGGCCGCCGGGGTGGCCTTGAGGCAAGTGCTCATGAAAGTTTTGCGCTCGTCGCCTTTCAGACTCTTGGCGGTCGCATCGGCATTGCAGGTGGTCATCTTGTTCTGTTGCGCCGTGGCGGCGAAACCCTGGGAACACAGGAGCAGACCGATCATCAACAAAGGCACACGCAACATCTTCATGGAGTTTTCTCCTGGTTGCCGCACCGATGGATGCGGCCTTGGCTGGAGTGTAGCCAAATCCTGTTACACCTTCCTGCCTTCCAGGTGGCTGCGGCGGTATTGCTCCGGCGTACACCCGGCCTGACGCGCGAACATGGCGATGAACGCCGAGCCGCTGCTGTAGCCAAGATCGAAAGCGATTTCCTGCACGCTGCGTGCGGTTTCCAGTGCCTCAATGGCGGCGAGGTAACGCAAACGCTGGCGCCACTCACCAAAACTCATCCCCAGTTCGCGGACAAACTGCCGCGCCAGCGTGCGCTCGCTGACATGCACCTGCAGCGCCCAGTGTGCCAGCGGCTGATTGTTGCCCGGCTCGGTCTGCAACGCCTCGAGAATCGCCAGCAAACCTGGGCTGCTGGCGTACGGCAGGTAGCACTCGTGCACCGGCGCCTGTTGCAATTGGTCGACCAGCACCTGGGCCAGGCGCTGATCAGCATCGAGTTCTGGAATCTTCACATCGCGGGCAGCGAAGTCTTTGAGGATCGCCTTGAGAATATCGCTGATCGCCAAGGTGCAGGCCCGCGCCGGCAACCCGGCGCAGACCTGGGGATCGAGGCACACCGCACGGTAGTTGACCGGTTGATGGCTGTAGAAACTGTGCTCGACCTGCGGCGGCACCCACACCGCGTATTGCGGCGGTGACATGAAGCGGTTGCCGTCGACATCCATGTGCAGCACGCCGTGCGCCGCATACTCCAGCGTGCCCCACGGGTGCCGATGCGGTGCGGCAAATTCGTGAGCATTGAAATCGGCGTAGCGAAAGTACACCGCCGACGGCAGCTCGCTGAAATCCAGCAGATCGATGTGTTTGCTGTTCATGCTGTCCGGTTGCAGAGGCAGGTTGTCCGGTTCGCAGTATAGGGCTGCATCCAGACAAGGGATAATTGCCGTTCATCAACGTACTGGTTTCAACTCATGCAATACGCGTTTCCGCTGCTGGCGATTTTTATCTGGGCCGGCAATACCGTGATCAACAAACTGGCGGTCGGGGCGATTTTCCCCGCCGAGATCGGCTTTTACCGCTGGCTGCTGGCGGGCCTCCTGGTCACTCCGTTCATGCTCAAGGCAGTGATCGCGCACTGGCCGCAGATCCGCCCGAACCTGGGCAGGATTTTCATCCTCGGCGTGCTGGGCATGGCGGTGTATCAGAGCCTCGCCTACTTCGCCGCGACCCTGACCACCGCCACTAACATGGGCATCATCCTCTCGCTGATGCCATTGATGTCGCTGGCCATGGCGATCATCAGTCTAGGGCAACGCCTGACTGCCGGGGCGCTGGTCGGCGCGGTGCTGTCGTTCGCCGGGGTGCTGGTGGTGGTGTCGTCCGGCAGCCTCGGCAGCCTGCTGCAACACGGGGTGAATCTGGGCGATGCGATGATGCTGATCGCCACGCTGGCCTATGCGATCTACAGCACGCTGCTGAAAAAATGGCAGCTGCGTTTGCCGCCGCTGGTGTTGTTGTATTTGCAGGTGTTGGTGGCGATCGTCGTGTTGTTTCCGCTGTATGCCGCTTCGCCGAAAACCGGGCTGACCGCGCAGAACATTCCGCTGGTGTTGTACGCCTGCCTGCTGGCATCGATGCTCGCGCCGCTGGCATGGATGCAGGCGGTGCAGCGCCTCGGGCCGAGCCGCACGACGCTGTTCTTCAATTTGCTGCCGTTGATCACCGCGTTGATTGCCGCGGCGGTATTGAAGGAGCAGTTGGCGATGTATCACCTGGTCGGGGGTTGCTGACGTTGGGTGGGGTGGTTTTGTCAGAGCGCTGGACCACAGTGTTGGGCCGCAAGATCAGTATTGCCTGATCAGGCCTCTTCGCGATCAGGCTCGCTCCCACGGGTATCCGCATTCCAATGTGGGAGCGAGCCTGCTCGCTAAAAACGATGACGCGGACGGACTGTCAACACCCAGCCGCCTCCAGCCGCGCCGCATGCTCGACAAACAGCCTTACCGGGTCCGCACCCTTGCCCACCAGCCCCAACGACTGATTGACGATGTCGAAGTGGTCCAGCGGAAAGTCATCGCCAATCACCGTACCCAAGTGTGAGCTGAAGCGACCGACCATGCCGTCGCACTGCCCTGGCTCGCGCACGAAGGTTTTCGCAAACAGGCGACAGCTGCGATTCGTCCCGTCGAACAGATTGCCGCCCCGATCAGTCTTGCCGGGCTGCAACGTGCCTGACCACGAGTAATAGCGCACACCATTGACCTCCTCCGGCCCCTGCCCGCCCCAGGTTCGCGGCAAGCCCTGTGGATAGCGCTGATTGAACAGCGCTACGCCGGCCGTGGTCAGCGAATGGTGCGAGGCATGGATATCCACCGGCAGTTTCGGCCCGTGGTAGCCGCTATCGAGCAAGGCCATGACCCAGCCGACCAGGCGCAGCAGGGCTTCGAGCAGACGCCCCCTGGCGCTGTCGGCGGGGTAATGTTTTTCCAGATGGTCTGCCAGTTCCGAACCGTGATTCGGCCCGGCCACCGACGTCACCGAGGCGACCAGATCCGGGCGTTTCGCCGCCGCATAACGCGCGGTCAGCGCGCCCTGGCTGTGGCCGAACAGGTTGACCTTCGGCGCACCGGTCTCGCGCAGGATTGCATCGATTCGCGCCAGCAACTGCTCGCCACGCACCTCAGTCGAATTGAGCGGCGAGACCTGCACGGCAATCACCGTCGCTCCCGTGCGGCGCAACGCCTTGATGATGCCGTACCAATACGGGTAGAACAGCAGCCGGACAAACCCGAGCATGCCCGGCACCAGCACCAGTGGATAACGTGTCGACATCGGCGGACATCCTTGTGGTTGGTGGGTGGGTGCAAGGTGTGCAAAACGCCCGCCAAGCATCCACGCAGATCATGACAACTCGACCACCAGCCTACTTCAGGCCCACCACCCCCGCCACGATCAGCCCCACCGAAAGCAGTTTGACCAGGGTCAGGCTCTCGCCCAGCAGGGCGAAACCGAGAAACACCGTGCCCAGCGAGCCAATTGCAGTCCAGATCGGGTAAGCGATGCTCACCGGCAGGTCGCGCATGGCCAGGGTCAGAAAATAAATCCCGCCGACCGCCGCAGTCACGGTGATCAACGAAGGCCATGGGCGAGTGAAGCCTTCGGCGTACTTCATACCCATGGCGAACGTCACTTCAAACCCGGCAGCGATCAGCAAGAACAGCCAGGCCATCAGAATGTCCGGGCGAGTTCGAGCAGGCGTTGCTCGGCCTCGGCCACCGACACCGCAAAGGTGCGTTCGGCAGACTCCTCACCCTCGGCGGCGACGACCGTGACGTCATTGATGCCGATGAAACCCAGGGCCGTGCGCAGCCACGGATCGGCATGGTTCAAGGCTTCGAGCTCGCCGCCCGGGCCGAAGCCAAAACCGCCGCGACTGGTGACGATCAGGGCTTTCTTGCCCTGCAACAATGGCGTGTACTGGGCGACGCCGTTGTCCAGTGTGTGGTCGAAGGTCAACCCCAGACGCACAATCTGATCGACCCAGGCCTTGAGGCCGCTGGGCACGTTGAAGTTGTACATCGGCGTAGAAATTAGCAGCAAGTCATGCTCGGACAGTTCAGTCACCAACTCGTCACTCAACGCCAGATCCGCCTGCATCACCAAGGGTCGCGCCTCGGGCTCGGGATAAAACGCCGCCGCCACAAACGCTTCGTTGACCGCTGGAATCAACGCCCGCCCGACCTCACGCCGAGTCACCTGCGCCCCCGAATGACGCGCCTGCCAGGCACGCAAAAACCCTTCCGACAGCCGCCGCGAAGTCGACCGATCGCCCCGCGGACTGCCGTGTACCACAAGAATCCTGCTCATCTATAAATCTCCTGACTAGAATCTGACCACTTGACGCTCGCAGCTTGAAGCTGGCCGCTGCTTCATTTCAAATGAGCAAAAATCAGTCGGGATGAATTGATTTCATCCATGGAGTTACCCATGTTCGCCTCGTTGCCGCTGACCGCCCTGCGTGCCTTTGAATCCGCTTCGCGGCTGCTGAGTTTCAAAGCCGCCGCTGAAGAACTGTCCGTCACGCCCACCGCCATTTCCCATCAGGTTCGCGCGCTGGAAGACTGGCTCGGCATCGCGCTGTTCGAGCGCCTGCCGCGCCAGGTGCGCCTGACCGAGGGCGGCGAGCGGCTGTTTCGCAGCCTGCACGGCGCGCTGCTGGAGGTGGCGCAAAGCGTCGATACCCTGCGCCCGCAACGCAGCGGCAGCAGCCTGACGCTGTCGACCACCGCCGCGTTCGCCGCGCTGTGGCTGGTACCACGGCTCGGGCGTTTCTATGCGCAGCATCCGGACATCAACGTGCGCCTCGACACCCATTGCGAAGTCATCGATCTGCGTCAGGACGCCAGCGTCGATCTGGTGCTGCGCTACAGCCTCGAGGACTACCCGAATCTGTATGGTCTGTGCCTGTTCGATGAGTCGTTCGGCGTCTATGGTTCGCCCGAGCAGGTGGCGCTGGCCGCCCGGCGCACGCCGACGCTGATCAGCGTGCACTGGTACAACTCGAAGCTCTACGCCCATGGCTGGCAAGCGTGGTGCGCAAAGTCTGGCGAGAACTGGCTGAATCCGCCGCCGGCGATCCGCGAATACGATGAAGAGCATTACGCCCTGCAAGCGGCGATCGCCGGACAAGGTCTGGTGCTGGCGAGCAATATTCTGGTTTCGCAGAGCGTCGCCAGCGGTGTGCTGGTGCCGTACCGCGGCGAGGTGCAGGTCGATGGCGCCGGTTACAGCGCCTTGTGTGTGCCGGGCCGCGAGCGGCATCCGCCGGTACGGGCCTTTTTCGCCTGGTTGCGTGAAGAAGCGCAGCGCTGCGGGTTGACCCCAAGGTCGGCGCAAATCGCATAAAACTTTTCGCCATGCTTGTCACTCACAGCTTGGGTAGCGACCGCGTCAGCAGAACGTGGCGACCATCGGATTAGCCTCCTGGAGAGACTCACATGAGCGACGACCTGCATTTGTCAGATGTACCAACCCTGCGCGAACGTGCGCGCCAACACGTCGAAAACGGCGCCGTCACCGAGAGCTACAGCGCCAATCGTGAAGAAGTGCTGCGCTTGCTCAACGAATCGCTGGCCACCGAGCTGGTGTGCACCTTGCGCTATAAACGGCACTACTTCATGGCCACCGGCCTGAAAGCCAAAGCCGCCGCCGATGAATTCCTCGAGCATGCAGTGCAGGAAGCCGAGCACGCTGATCGCCTGGCCGAGCGCATCGTGCAACTGGGCGGTGAACCGGAATTCAATCCCGACCTGCTGAGCAAGCTGTCCCACGCACAATACGTGGCGGGCAATACGCTCAAGGAAATGGTTTACGAAGACCTTGTTGCGGAGCGGATCGCCATCGACAGTTACCGAGAAATCATCCAGTACCTCGGTGACAAGGACCCGACAACCCGGCGCATCTTCGAAGACATTCTGGCCCAGGAAGAAGAACACGCCGATGATATGGCGGACATTCTGAAAGACCTGTAACCCCAGGCTGTTGTGACTCCTAAGCTGATGCAGATCGTTCCCACGCTCTGCGTGGGAACGCCTCAATGGACGCTCTGCGTCCGCTGTTGGGACGCGGAGCGTCCCGGGCTGCATTCCCACGCGGAGCGTGGGAACGATCAAACTGAAGGAATACGTTCAAATGTGGGAGCGAGCCTGCTCGCGAAGGGGTCGTCAAAGGCAACCGATTACTTGGTAGGTTTAACAGTCACCGGCGCCTTGCCCTGCTTCATCTGCTCCAGCAACGGCGCGCACTGGTTCGGCTCGCCGCCGCTTGGCGCGACCAGCGCCAACAGCCCCGCCGCCGGCGCGGCGATCACACCCAGCGCGACCATGCCCGCGCCACGCAGCATCAACGGCACGGCTTTGACCCCGGCATCCGGCTTGATGAACTTGCCCCGCACATACAGCGGCGAACGCAGGGAGATCAGGCGCCAGCCCTTGGATTCCGGCGTCACCGTCAGGTCCAGTTGCTCGGTGGCCATGTTCGCCGTGCCGTCGATGTAGATGATTGCGTTCTCGGTATCGAAGACAAACAGCTGCGTGGTCGCCAGCCCGGTCTTGATATCGAAGTCGGCAGCAGCGCAATTGATCTTCACTTCCTTGTCGCCAAAGATCTTGCCGACCACGTAATTACCAACGTTGAGCCCGGCCAGTTCCATCAGCTCGCGGCTGATCGCGCCGTCGTTGATCAACATTTTCAACTTGCCGTTGGCACCGCCGAGCAGCTTGGCCACCGAGTTGCCGCGTCCGCTGATATCGGCGTCGCCGTTGAGCTCACCGAAACTGGTCTTCATCGGTTCGAAGGTCGGGAACAGCTCCTTGAGCTTGAACTTGCGCGCGGTCAAGCGGGCCCGGCCTTCCAGCGGCTCGGTGCGACCATTGAGGCGAATCTGCGCATCCAGATTGCCACCGGCCACGCCAAAGCGCAGCGGCTCGAGGCTGAGTTCGCCGTCGTCGAGTTTCAAATGGGTATAGAGGTCGGTGAATGGCAGCTTTTCGCTGTGCACGATGCGCTTGCCGGTGAATTCGACGTCAGCGTCCATCGCGCGCCAGCGATCGGTCTTGAACTCCTCGACCGGCAGCACTTTGTCGGTCGGTTGCTTGCTCGCACCGCCACGGGCCTTTTGCTCGGTGTTGGAATCGGCGCCAATCAGCGGCGCGAGATCGGCGAACAACAATTGATTGGAGAGCAGCGCGCCGCTGAGCTTCGGCCGGGGCTGGCTGGCGACGTAAGTCAGGTCGCCATGAATGTCGCTGTCGCCGATCTTGCCGTTGAATTTTTCGTAGGTGAACTTCGCTCCCGCCTCGTCATGCAGTTTGGCGATCAGATGGCCGTCGGTGGAATACAGCGGCGTGTCCGGCAGGGTCACGCCAGTCAGCGGGTAGAGGTTGCCAAGGCTGGCGCCGGCCAGCTTCAGGCGCAGGTCGAGAGCGCCGAGGTTGAGCGGGTCGGTCAGGGTGCCCGCCAGTTCGATGCGGGTGTCGCCGATCTGCGCTTGCGCCTGCAACGGGAAGGGCTTGCGCGCATCCTGCAATGCCAGCAGCCCGCCGATCTTGCCCTGGCCGGTCAGATTCTGGCCGTGGTATTGGCCTTTGACCTTCAGCGCAAACGCATAATCCTGCGGCGCGCCGCCCTGGTCCTGCGCAGTTTTCGCCGCTTTGGCGCCGACGATGTCGCTGTACGGAATCGGCTTGCCGAGCGGATCGATCAGCACATCGAGACGGGTCTTGAGGGTCTGGTCATCGAGCGTGACGTGGCCCTTGTCGAAACCGATGGCGCCAATGTCGACCACCCAATTGGATGGTTCAGCGTTGGGGTCTTTCGGGTCGAACTTGAACACCCAGTTGGCGCGACCGTCGGCCAGGCGTTGCAGCTCGGCATTGGGTTCGGTCAAGTCGATACGTGGAATCACCACGCGCTGCGCCAGCAAAGCCAGCGGCGAGATACGCAGCTCGACCTTTTTCAGGGTGACCATCTGCGCCTGTTTCGACCAGTCCGGGTTACCCAGGCTCAGGTCTTCGGCGACTACATGCGGCCACGGCACCCAGGCACGCCAGCCGCCTTCTTCAGGCTCGCGCTGCCAGATAACCGCCAGGTTGCCGTTGATGGCAAACGCGCGGTGCAGCTCTTCGGAGACTTTGCTGTTGAGGGTGGGTTTGATCCGGTTCCAGTCAAAAAACACGATGATCAGAATCAGCACTGCCAAAAGCAGTACGAGCGTGGCGAAGGTCCAGCTGAAGATTTTTCCAGTGCGCGTCATGCACAAAGCTCCTGATCACGGCTGCGCACCCGGAACCCGACGCACAGTTTGAAACGGCAGACCGAAGCGGCCCTCATGCAGTCTGTGACTGGCGAAAGGCCCGCAGGTTTAATTGAAAGGCAGTTTAAGCCATAAAAAGGCCGGCAAATCTGACCGATTGGTCGAGCAGTGTTACCGCGACCCGCACTTTTGCGAGGCGCGAGTGAGTCGAAAATACCCACCTCGGTGCAAAACCACCGGCCGCAAAGGCCCGATCTAGAGCCTTCGCGGCGAACAATCAATTCTGTTGATTATTACCATTGCGTTTATGAACTTTTATATCGACTTATCGAGAGTAGCATTGCCCTCGTACCCACTTTATCGCCCTCCCAAGGAGCAACCCATCATGAAACGCCAATTACTGCTCAGCCTTACCCTGTCGATGCTAGCCAGCACTGCTTTCGCTCTGCCCGCTGCCGATCAAGCAACTCCGCAAGTCAAATCGAGCCACTCGGTGTTCAGCCAGACCGTAGCGGCCGATGGTTCCGACCGCACGCCACAAGGCCAGACTCTGGCTGAAAACGGCCGCAACCGTCTTGAAGAAAAAGGCCTGGTTGAAGATGGCTACGATAAAACCCCACAAGGCCAGGCTGTCGCCGAAAACGGTCGCAACCGCCTCGAAGAAAAAGGCCTGGTTGAAGACGGTTACGACAAGACTCCACAAGGCCAGGCTGTCGCCGCTGACGGCTTCGACCGCACCCCACAAGGTCAAACCCTTGCCGAAGGTGGTGGTGACCGTGTAATCGAACGCAACAGTGCCTTGAGCTAAGCCCATGGTGGCCTCGAAAAAAAGCCCAATCCCCGGATTGGGCTTTTGACTTTTCTGCCCTGCTGAAACTTCTGCCTCACCTTCTCCCGTTCGACGCCGGCAAAGCCGATTTGCTAGAGTGCGACGCTCGTCCTGCCAAAGAACACGCCCAGCGATGCTGCCCCGCGCCGAACAGAAACAACAGACCCGCAACGCTCTGATGGACGCCGCCCGCCACTTGATGGAAAGCGGCCGCGGTTTCGGCAGCCTGAGCCTGCGTGAAGTCAGCAAAACCGCCGGCATCGTACCCACCGGTTTCTATCGGCATTTTGCCGATATGGACGAACTCGGGCTGGTGCTGGTCAGCGAGGTCGGCCAGACCTTCCGCGAAACCATCCGCCTGGTGCGCCACAACGAATTCGTCATGGGCGGCATTATCGATGCCTCGGTGCGGATCTTTCTCGACGTGGTCAGCGCCAATCGCTCGCAATTCCTGTTTCTGGCCCGCGAGCAATATGGCGGCTCGCTGCCGGTGCGTCAGGCGATTGGCCGCTTGCGCGAGAACATCAGCGCCGACCTTGCCGCCGACCTGGCGTTGATGCCCAAACTGCAACATCTGGACATCGCCGGTCTGAGCGTGATGGCCGACCTGATCGTCAAATCGGTATTCGCCACCCTGCCGGACATTATCGACCCGCCCGCCGAAGCCTTGCCCGAGCACCTGACCCCGCAGGCGAAGATCACCCAGCAGCTGCGCTTCATCTTTATCGGGCTTAAGCACTGGCAGGGGTTGGGCAGTACCGAGTAAACGCAGCCTCCCCCATTTCCATGTAGGAGTGAGCCTGCTCGCGATAGCGGTATGCCAAGCGAAGCGTGTCTATCTGACAAACCGCTATCGCGAGCAGGCTCACTCCTACAAAGGTGCAGCAGCGCCGCATTGATTTGGTGCATGACAAATTCTTCACGCACCAAAACCTTCCAGAAACCTCCCGCCTGTTGAAAGATCAGTCGCGCGCCGACAGTCATTTCCTACAGATCGGCCGATTGGCGCGGCCCTTGCTCTAGCCTGATCATTGTCCATTGCTGGAAGATTTCCGATGCTGGTGATTCACCGCAGAATCGACCCTCAACCCGTCTGGGCCGCCGAGTTGCACCTGACCTTCGAAGCGCGCAGCAAGAGCCGTTTGCGCTGTTTCAGTGCCGAGGGCGAAGACGTCGGGTTGTTTTTGGAGCGCGGCCAGCCGCCGCTGTTTGACGGCGAGTGCCTGCAAGCCGAAGACGGCCGCATCGTCCGCGTCTGCGCCCGCCCCGAGCATTTGCTACACGTCACCTGTGCCAACGCGTTTGAACTGACCCGCGCCGCCTATCACCTCGGTAATCGTCATGTTGCCTTGCAGGTCGGCGATGGCTGGTTGCGCCTGCTCGACGATTACGTGCTCAAGGCCATGCTCGAACAACTGGGTGCGCAGGTCACCGCCATCGAGGCGCCGTTCCAGCCGGAACACGGCGCCTACGGCGGCGGCCATCACCATTCACGCCATGGCGACGAAGACTTCAATTACGCGCCGAAACTCCATCAGTTCGGCGTACGCCTGTGAATCCGGCCTGGGCGCTGTTGCGCCTGGCCAGTCCGCAGTTGCCGATTGGCGGCTACAGCTATTCGCAGGGCCTGGAAATGGCGGTGGACAACGGCCGGGTCAACAACCCCGACAGCGCGCGCCGCTGGATCAGTGATCAGTTGCTGCTCAACCTCGCGCGCTTCGAAGCGCCGCTGCTGCTTGCGCATTGTCAGGCCGCCGCCGATGAACACTGGGCCGAGCTGCTGCAGATCTGCGAACGCCATCGCGCCAGTCGCGAAACCCGCGAGCTGCATCTGGAGAGCCGGCAGATGGGCTACTCGTTGCAGCAACTGCTCAACGGCTTACCCGAGCTCGACGCGCCTGCGCGTGCCTTTCTTGAACAATGCGCCGAACCCCACCTGGCCCTTGGCTGGGCGCTGGCCGCACGCGCCTGGCAGATCAATCCGCAAGACGCGCTCGCCGCGTGGCTGTGGAGCTGGCTGGAAAACCAGCTCGCGGTGCTGATGAAAACCCTGCCGCTGGGCCAGCAAGCCGCGCAGCGCCTGACCAGCGAATTGCTGCCGCTGCTGCAGCAGGCGCAGCACGACGCGACCCGCATCGATCCTGATCACCTCGGCAGCGCCGCGTTTGGCCTGTCCCTGGCGTGCATGGCCCATGAGCGCCAGTACAGCCGCCTCTTTCGCTCTTAGGAGAACCATCAGATGAATACACAACCTCTGCGCGTCGGCATCGGCGGCCCGGTCGGTTCCGGCAAAACCGCATTGACCCTCGCCCTGTGCCTGGCCCTGCGCGAGCGCTACAACCTCGCCGTGGTGACCAACGACATTTACACCCGCGAAGACGCCGATTTCCTCGTACGCAATGAAGCGTTGGCCCCGGAGCGGATCATCGGCGTGGAAACCGGCGGCTGCCCGCACACGGCGATCCGCGAAGACGCCTCGATCAACCTCGAGGCGGTCGATCAACTGAACCGACGTTTTCCGGGCCTCGATCTGATTCTGGTGGAGTCCGGTGGCGACAACCTTTCGGCGACCTTCAGCCCGGAACTGTCCGACCTGACCATCTACGTGATTGACGTCTCGGCCGGCGACAAGCTGCCGCGCAAGGGTGGCCCGGGGATCTGCAAGTCCGACCTGCTGGTGATCAACAAGATCGACCTGGCACCGCTCGTGGGTGCCTCGCTGGAAATGATGGACAGCGACACCCAGCGCATGCGCAACGGCAAGCCGTTCGTTTTCAGCAACCAGAAAACCGGTCAGGGCCTTGAGCAGATCATCGCTTTCATCGAACGCCAGGGCCTGCTGAGCGCAGCCTGATCCACTTATCAACAAGGAAGCTTATCCATGACATTCAAACGCATTGTTGGCGCGCTTGCGCTGCTGCTGACCCCGGCGCTGGCCTTTGCTCATCCGGGGCATGGCGACAGCGGTCTGATCGCCGGCATCGGCCACCCGATTGGTGGCCTCGACCATTTGCTGGCAATGCTCGCCGTCGGTTTGTGGGCCGCGCAACAGCAAGGCGCGGCACGCTGGGCGCTGCCGTGCACGTTTGTCGGCACCATGCTGCTCGGCGGCCTGCTCGGCTTTGAAGGGCTGGAGCTGCCTGCACTGGAAAGCGGCATTGCCGCCTCGGTGCTGGCGCTGGGTCTGGCGGTGGCACTGGCGGTGCGTCCACCGCTGCTCATGGCGGTGGCCGCGACGGCGCTGTTTGCGCTGTTCCATGGCGTGGCGCACGGGCTGGAACTGCCGGAGATGAGCAGCCCGTGGGCGTATGCGGCCGGTTTCGTTGCCGCGACCGCAGCGTTGCATGCCGCCGGTTATGCCGTAGTGCGCTTCTTGCCTCAAGCCGCTGCACCGTTAGTGCGTCTTGCAGGTGCTGCCTCAGCAATCACGGGCGCGTGGCTGCTGGCAGGCTAATCTCCATCGTCTGAGCGGGTCTCATCGCTGGCAAGCCAGCTCCCACAGGGATATTGGGTGTTCACACAATGGTGGACTTACCCAATAACCTGTGGGAGCTGGCTTGCCAGCGATGGCGGCCGATCAGACACCAAACCTTTAAAGGCTGCCTCTCTGCTACCATGTCGCGCAATCGCCCCAGCCCGTGACGCCCGCCCATGCCCCACGCTTGCCGTTCCACCGCCCTGCCCGAATTGTCCGCCCTGTTTGCCGAGGTGCAGCAGCATTTTCTGCATGTCATCGTGCCGCTGTGGCAAGAGCCGGGCTGGAATGCCGACATGGCGTTGCCGTACGAGGCGTTGGACGCCGCACAGCAACCGCTGCCCGTGCAGCGCTATCGGGCCATGGCCTGCGCACGGCAGCTGTACCTGTTTTCCAGCCTGATCGGGGTTGTGGATAACGCTGAAGTTCGCGCGGCGGCGCTGTTCCGTTCGCTGCAACGGCATTTTCACGATGCCGAGCACGGCGGCTGGTTCTACAGCATCGATGCCCAAGGCAAGCCGCTGGATCAGCGCAAGGACCTCTACACCCACGCGTTCATCCTGTTCGCCTGCGCGCATTACTGGGCCAAATCCGCTGATCCGCTGGTCGAGTCGACATTGAATGCCGCGCTGGAAATCATCGGCCGTCGCTTCGCCACCGGCGATGGTCTTTACGAGGCGTGTCTGGATCGCAACTGGATCAGCCTGCAAACCGGCCCGCTGCAAAACCCGCTGATGCATCTGGCCGAAGCCTTCCTTGCGACGCTGGCCGTGCGCGAAGACCCGCAGACGCAAAAGGACCTGCTCGCGTTATGCACAGCCATGCACAAACACTTCGTCGATCCGCAATATGGCGTGTTGATGGAGAAGCCGCTCGGTGCTGTGGATAACTGGTACGAACCGGGCCATCAATTCGAATGGTATTTCCTGCTGCAATCCTCGCCGCTGCTACGCGACTCGAAATTGCACCGGGCACTGGATCGCGCATTTGCCTTTACCGAGCAGTACGGTGTGCTCGAAGCCTGCGGCGCGGTGCGCGCCATGCTCGATCTGGAAAGCAACGGACGGCCGCGGGATTCGACCCAGCGAATCTGGGCTCAGGCGGAATACCTGCGTGCACTGACATTGCGTCCGGACAGTGAAGCGGCAGTGCTGCGCCAATTGCAGGCGTTGCAGCAGCGCTTTCTGCATGCTGGCGGCTGGTATGAGTGTCGGGATGAGCAGGGAGAGGTCAGTCGCAAGGACATGCCTTCCACTACGCCGTATCACTTGGCGACTTGCTACAGCGGATTGGCTGAATATCTGCGCTGATCTATAGATCGCTTTCGCGAGCAGGCTCGCTCCCACATTGGAATGCGTTCCTCCGTGGGAGCGAGCCTGCTCGCGAATGGCTTCAGCGCGGTCTCAAGCCTTGTTACGCTCAATGGCAAACCCGGCCCAGGTCTGGCTCACCGGCATCAGCTCCAGGCTGTTGATGTTGATGTGCGCTGGCGTGTTCATCACCCAGAAAATAGTTTCGGCGATGTCTTGCGGCTGGATCGGCTCGGCGCCAGCGTAGGTCGCGTTGTAACGCTCCTGATCCCCGGCGAAACGCACCAGCGAGAACTCGCTTTCACACAGCCCCGGCTCGATGTTGCTGACCCGCACGCCGGTACCCTGCAAGTCGCAGCGCAGGTTCAGCGAGAACTGTTTGACGAAGGCCTTGGTCGCGCCATAGACGTGGCTGCCCGGATACGGGTAGTTACCGGCAATGGAGCCAAGGTTGATGATACCGGCGCCGCGGCCGTGAGCGATCAGGCGTGGCAGCAACAGGCGGGTGGCGTACATCAGACCTTTGACGTTGGTGTCGACCATGGTGTCCCAGTCATCCAGATCGCACTTCGGCGCCGGGTCGACACCCAGGGCCAGCCCGGCGTTATTGATCAGGCCGCGCAGGGTGGCGAACGACGGTGGCAGGTTGGCGATTGCCTCCTCCATCGCTTTGCGATCCCGTACATCCAGCACCAGACCGTGCACTTCGGTCTGCTTCGAAAGCTCGGCGCAGAGCGCAGTCAGGCGTTCTTCACGACGGCCGGTCAGCACCAGTTTCCAGCCAGCCTCGGCAAAACGACGGGCACAGGCTTCACCAAAACCGGAGGTCGCGCCGGTGATAAACAGGGTGTTGGACATCGTGTTCTCCTTGCTTCGGCCACCGCGGCAGCCCTTGGAATAGAAAATCAGCAGGCAGCATGCCCGCCCGCGCTTTTACGGGCAACTGTCACGCGCTGTACAAAAAACAATCAAGCGTGCCAACGCCATAGCCGCCGTGGCCTGTAGCCATGTACGCGCATGTTATCCACAGTCCGTTCCACAGTTTTCGGGGGCAAGTGGAATTGCGCAAAGCCACGCCACACAAGGCTTTGCGGGCGAAACAGAAAGTTTTTTGCTTGACCCGGCAACGGCAGTTATGCCGGACAGGGCGTCGTGCACGATAGAACGCTCAGCGCAGTGATTGCGCAAGGCCAGTGCTGACGGCCCTTGGCGCGGTCTTTCCAGAGTTTAATCACAGACTTATCCACAGGCATGCATACGGACGAGAGGCCATGCTCGCGGCACGATAAAAAGGTTGACAATGGCGCGTGCCGCACTCTCAAAACCGCCCGATCAAAATATGATCAATCGCCTGAAAGCCCCGTAATACAAGGCGCGCAGCTTAATACACCCATGTTATTCACAGCCAGCTCCACAGCAAACGGGGACAAGTCAAAACCGTGGAAAAACAGCTGTTTGCAGCGTCTATATGTCGCGCTTTGGCAGCTTGGTGGATTTGTTTTCCACAATTGTGCCGAGGGTCACTGCGTTACCTGTGGGAGCTGGCTTGCCAGCGATGAGGCCAGCACGCCAGGCATCAGGTTGAACGATGAACCGCTATCGCTGGCAAGCCAGCTCCCACAGGGGTTGCGGTGGATTCAAGAGATAAAAAAACCCCGACAGTTGCGTGTCGGGGTTTATGGACAACTTGTGATTAATCAGTGCCCGCCCAGATAGGCGTTACGCACCTCCTCATTTACCAGCAACTCTTTACCGGTGCCGGACAAGCGGATTTCGCCGTTGACCATGACATACGCGCGATCCGACAGCTTCAGCGCATGGTTGGCGTTCTGCTCGACGAGGAAGATCGTCATGCCGGTTTTCGCCAGTTCGCGCAGCGTGGCAAAGATCTGCTTCACCACGATCGGCGCCAGCCCCAGGCTCGGCTCGTCGAGCAGCAACAACTTCGGTCGGCTCATCAACGCCCGGGCAATCGCGAGCATCTGCTGTTCGCCACCGGACATGGTCATTGCCCGCTGGGTGCGCCGCTCTTCGAGCCGGGGAAACAGCTCGAACATGCGCTGCATATCCTCTTTGGCGTACTTGTCGCCAATCGGGATAGTGCCCATCAGCAGGTTTTCCTCGACGGTCATGTCGGGGAACACCCGCCGTCCTTCCGGCGATTGCGCGATGCCGTTGGAGGCGATGTAGTGCGATGACTTGTGGGTGATGTCGACGCCCTGGTAGAGAATCTGCCCACCGGCAGCGCGTGGCTGGCCGAAAATCGACATCAGCAAGGTTGATTTACCGGCACCGTTGGAGCCGATCAGGCTGACAGTCTCGCCTTCGTTGATCTGCAGCGAAACGCCCTTGAGCGCCTGAATCGGGCCGTAGAACACGTCGAGATTTTTCAGTTCGAGGATGGGTCCGGTCATGCCACTTCCTCTTCATCGGCGCCCAGATAGGCTGCGATCACTTTCGGGTCGTTGCGGATCGCTTCCGGCCCGCCTTCGGCAATGACGATGCCGTGGTCCAGCACCACGATGTGGTCGGAAATGCTCATCACCATGCCCATGTCGTGCTCGATCAGCACCACGGTCAGATCATGCTCGTCGCGCAGCAGCCGGATCATCGCGCTCAGCGCTTCGGTTTCCTGAGGGTTGAGGCCGGCGGCCGGTTCGTCGAGGCAGATGATCTGCGGCCGCGTGCACATGGCCCGGGCGATTTCCAGACGACGTTGCTGGCCGTAGGACAATTCCCCGGCGAGGCGGTTGGCGCAGTCGACCAGATCGACCACTTCCAGCCAATAGAACGCGCAGTCCAGCGCATCGCTTTCGGCCTTGCGATAGCCCTTGGTATTGAGGATGCCAGCAAGCATGTTGCGGTTGACCCACATGTGTTGGGCCACCAGCAGGTTCTCCAGGACCGACATTTCCTTGAACAGGCGAATGTTCTGGAAAGTCCGCGCCAGGCCGGCACGATTCACCAGATGGGTGCCGCCGAACATCTTGTAGTACAGGCGACTGAGGAAGGATTTCGGCGAGACGAAGTCGGTCGGTTTGAACGACTCGCCCAGCAACTGGATGACGTTGGTCTGCTGGCCACGCACGTTGAGTTCGATCTTGCCACCGGAAGCCTTGTAGAAACCGGTCAGGCAGTTGAACACCGTGGTCTTGCCGGCACCGTTCGGGCCGATCAGGGCGAAGATCGAGTTGCGTTTGACCTTCAAGCTGACATCGCTCAAGGCCTTGATGCCACCGAAATGCATCATCAGTTTTTCAACGGAGAGTACGACTTCACTCATGGCGCAGCCCTCTCGTAGTGAATGGCACCTTTGCGTGGTTTGACCCCGGAGCGGCTGATGCGGATCAGCCCGCGTGGACGCCAGATCATCATCAGCACCATCAGGATGCCGAACAGCAACACGCGGTATTCAGCGAAGCCACGCAGCAGTTCCGGGGCGACGGTGAGTACGAACGCAGCGATCACCACGCCGATGGTCGAGCCCATGCCACCCAGCACGACGATGGCGAGGATCAGTGCCGATTCGAAGAAGGTGAACGAGGTCGGGTTGACGAAGCCTTGATAGGTGGCGAAGAACACCCCCGCCAGACCCGCCGTCGACGCACCGATGGTGAACGCCGAAAGCTTGACCAGTACGTGATTGAGGCCCATCGAGCGGCAGGCAATCTCGTCTTCGCGCAATGCTTCCCAGGCGCGGCCGACCGGCATTTTCACCAGACGATGTTTGATGTACAGCACGGCCAGTACCACGAGGAACAACACCGCGTAGATGAAGTAGTACTTCACATCCGGGTTGTAGGCGATGCCGAAAAATTCGTGAAACGGTACCCCGCCATCCTTCGCCCGCTTGCCGAATTCCAGACCGAAGAAGGTCGGCAGGGGTGCCGGCATGCCGTTCGGCCCGCCGGTCAGCGACAGCCAGTTGTTCAGCACCAGACGAATGATTTCACCGAAGCCCAGGGTCACGATCGCCAGGTAGTCGCCGTGCAGACGCAACACCGGGAAACCGAGAATGCAACCGGCCAGGCCCGCGGTGATTGCCGCCAATGGCAGCACCGTCCAGAAACCCAGACCGAGGTACTGGTAACCCAGCGCCAAGCCATAGGCACCAATGGCGTAGAACGCCACGTAACCCAGATCGAGCAGACCGGCCAGGCCGACCACGATGTTCAGGCCCAACCCCAGCAGCACGTAGATCAACCCGAGAATGACCACCCCCAGCAGATAGGAGTTGGAAACAAACGGCACGATGATCGCCAGCACAATCATCAGTGGAATGATCCAGCGCAGCCGCGATTTGTAATCCGGCGGCAGCACGTGCACGCCGGAGCCGCTGCTTTCGAAGCTGTCGAGGATCTTCAGGCCTTTGGGCGTTTGCAGGAACAGGCTGAGGGCAAAGCGCCCGGCCATGACGATGGCGATGATCCACGCCACGCGGGTCGTTTCCAGATTGAAGCTATAGCCGTCGAGCACCACGCCAACAATCGGTCCGAACACGATCAGGGCAATCAGGCCGGCGAGAATCGCTTCGACCAGGCTTTTTTTGATATCGATGGATTTTTCAGTGGTTGTTGAAGACATCGCTTACACCTTCGACACAAGAGGACGGCCCAACAGACCTTGCGGTCGGAAGACCAGAACAAGTACGAGCAGCGAGAAGCTGAACACGTCTTTGTAGTCGGAGTTGACCAGGCCGGAAAACAACGACTCGGAGATGCCGAGGATGATTCCGCCGAGCATCGCGCCGGGCAGTGAACCGATCCCGCCGAGTACCGCTGCGGTGAACGCCTTGATGCCGATGATGAAGCCGGCATAGAAGTCGAAGGTGCCGTAGTTCATGGTGATCAGCACGCCGGCCAGTGCGGCCATGGCTGCACCGATGATGAACACGTAGGAGATCACCCGGTCGGTGTTGATCCCGAGGATCGAGGCCATCTTGCGGTCTTGCTGGGTTGCCCGGCACATGCGCCCGAGCTTGGTGTATTTGATGATGTAGGTCAGCAATCCCATGCCAACGAAAGCGGCGATCAGGATGAAGACTTTGGTGTAGGTCAGTTGCACGAAGCCAGTCCCGACTTCGACACGCCAGGCACCGGTCAGCAGCGTAGGCACGCCCTGTTGTTTGGCGCCCTGAGCGATCTGTGCGTAGTTCTGCAGGATCAGCGAAATACCGATGGCGCTGATCAGCGGTGCCAGTCGGGTCGAGTTGCGCAGGGGTTTGTAAGCGACGCGCTCGATGACCCAGCCATACACCGCCGTAACCACGATGGTGAAGATCAGGGTGCCGAGCATCAGCAGCGGGAAGGATTCGATACCGAAGTAAGCCAGCAGAGCCAGACTGATTGCCGCCAGGTAAGCAGAAATCATGTAAACCTCGCCGTGGGCGAAGTTGATCATGCCGATGATGCCATAGACCATTGTGTAGCCGATGGCGATCAGGCCATAGACCGACCCGAGGGTCAGGCCGTTGACCAGTTGCTGAAGGAAAATACCATCCATAACGCAATCTCACGCAGTGAGAACCTGCGCACCCTGGGGCGCGCGGTTCTTCTAGGAAAAATACAGATTTACGTCGGAGCAATGTCGGAGTGTGAACAGTTCGATCACCATTGAACCTTGTGGGAGCTGGCTTGCCAGCGATAGCGGTGGATCAGCCAACTTGTGTGTCGATTGACCTGACGCCATCGCGGGCAAGCCCGCTCCCACAGGGTTTCAAGTGAGACGACTGACCACCTCAGCCCTTACTTCTGTTTTTCCAGCTGGTGGTATTTGCCGTCCTTGTCCCACTGGTAAACCACGTAGTCGGAGACTTTCAGGTCGCCCTTGGCATCCCAGGTCTTCTCGCCCATCACGGTTTTCACCGGGTTGGCTTTCAGCCACTTGGCAGCCGCTTCACCGTCATTTTTCTTCGCGCCGTTGAACGCAGCGGCTAGGGTCTGAACCGAAGCGTAGGCGTACAGGGTGTAGCCCTCAGGCTCGGTGCCGGCCTTGCGGAAAGCATCCACCACGGTTTTGCTTTCTGGCAGCAGGCGTGGGTCGGCGCCGAAGGTCATCAGCACGCCATCGGTGAATTGCGGGCCGCCAGCGGTGGTCACCAGTTCGTCGGTCACAATGCCGTCATCGGACATGAACTTGACGTCTTTCAGACCTTGTTCACGCAACTGGCGAACCAGTGGACCGGCTTCCGGGTGCAGGCCGCCGAAGTAGACGACGTCGGCGCCGGCGCCACGGATCTTGGTGACGATGGTGCTGAAGTCTTTCTCGCCACGGGTCAGGCCTTCGTACAGCACTGGCTTGACGCCGCGTTTTTCCAGTTGAGCCTTGGTGGCGTCGGCCAGGCCTTGGCCGTAGGTGTCCTTGTCGTGCAGCACGACGACTTTCTTGCCCTTGAGCATGTCGACGATGTAGTCGCCGGCGACGATACCCTGCTGGTCGTCACGCCCGCACATGCGGAACATGGCGCTCAGGCCGCGCTCGGTGACTTGCGGGTTGGTCGAGCCCGGAGTGATCGCGATGATCCCGGCCTCGTCGTAGATTTCCGAGGCTGGAATGGTCGAAGAAGAGCAGAAGTGACCGACCACGCCGGCGACTTTCTGGTTGGTCAGATCCTTGGCGACCGTCACGGCCTGCTTCGGCTCACAGGCGTCATCGCCCTTGACCAGAACGATTTTCTCGCCGTTGACGCCGCCTGCCGCGTTGACTGCGTCAGCCGCTGCCTGTGCCCCTTTCATGTACTGCTCGCCAAACGCCGCGTTGGCGCCCGTCATTGGACCCGCTACACCGATTTTGATATCGGCTTGAGCAAACGCAGAAACACCCAACGCAGCAGCTACTGCGAGGGCCAGAAAGCCTTTCTTGTAAAACGTCTGGGACATGAGGTGGTGCTCCAAGGTTTTTTTTAGTTGGCACTGCGACTTCACTTCACTCAAAGCTCAGAGCAAGGCCCGTGCCAGCGGTTTTTTATTCTTCAAAAAGTCGCTGCTTTCTTGTTATTTCGACTGTTTCGTTCCCATTTTCATTGGGCGTGCAACCGTCTAAACCGCGGAAGGTGTAACCATTGTTTTTTTCAGGCGCAACCTGTGCGCGCCATCATTGCAACCGCAGCGGCAAACGACGTGCAACCAGCCTGTAACAGCCCGCGTCACCGAACTGCACACTGCTGGTGCGGGACTGCTACAACCCGCACCATTACAGGCTAGTCGCTCGATGCAAAAGCGCCGCTTCCGGCAACAAATTTCAACACTCAAATGACGATGCGCAGGCACTGGCCCGCGTGATAGAGCGAAAATCCGGCCTCGTACAGGCAACTGCGCAAGCCGACGCCGGCCAGGGGCTGCATCGGTGCAAAGGGAATCGGCAATGCCTGCGCATCGCCATTGCACAGGTAATCGGCAAAGGCTTTGCCGACCACCGTGCCGGTGGTGACGCCGCGGCCGTTGTAACCGGTGACGGCCACCAGCCCCGGTGCCGGTTCGAACAGGCGCATCAGGTGATCGGGCGTAAAGGCAATGCGCCCGGTCCAGGTGCATTCCCATTCGACCGGCTTCAGATTGGGGAAATAATGCTGCTGCACCCGGTCGGCCCAGGCCTTGAGAAACCAGGTCGGTTTCTGATTGCCATTGCCGAGGCTGCCCAGCAATAACCGCCCTTCCTTGTCGCGGCGGATGCTGCTCAATACCTGGCGGGTATCCCACGACCCCTGCCCGCCGGGCAGAATTTCCTGTGCAGCGTCTTCGCTGAGCGGGACGGAGGCGACCTGATAGTAATAACCGGGAAAGAAATTGCGCTTGAGCTCGGTCCAGTCGCCTTCGGTGTAAGCGTTTGAAGCGATGACCACTTGCTCGGCGAGCACCGAACCCTGCGCGGTCTGCACCGACCATTGCTGGCCGACGCGTTCGAGGCGGGTGACCGGTGAATGATCGAACATCTGCCCGCCGAGCCCGAGTACGGCGTTGGCCAGCCCGGTCACATAGGCCATCGGATTGAGCGTGCCGGCGCGACGGTCGAGTAGTGCGGCGGCAATTTTCTGCGTACCGGTGGCTTGTTCACAGGCCTTGCCGGTCAGCAGTTCGACCGGTGCGCCACGGCGCTGCCATTGTTGCTCGCGACTGCGCAGGTCGGCCTCGCCCTTGGCGTTATGCGCCATGTGCAAGGTGCCTTCGCGGCGCAGCTGACAATCGATGTGGTACTTATCGACAAGACTGAACACCAACGCCGGCGCCGCACCGAGCATGCGGTTGAGCTGAGTGCCGACCGCTTCGCCGAAACCGGCTTCGATCTCGTCCGGAGGAATCCACAAGCCGGCGTTGACCAGCCCGACATTGCGCCCGGACCCGCCATGCCCGGCGCGATGGGCCTCGACAATGCAGACGCTTTTGCCTTTTTCCAGCAAGTGCAGCGCCGCCGACAACCCGGTGAATCCGGCGCCGATCACGCAGACATCAACCTTGACCTCGCCCCTGAGCGCGGTGTGATCCGGGCGTTGTGGCGTGAGCTTTTCCCACAGACATTCTTCGCGTAACGGCATTGCCAAGCTCCTGTCGGAGCAGCTGCAAGCTTCAAGCTACAAGCAGCAAGCCGATCAGCTTGTCGCTTGGGGCTTGAGGCTTGCCGCTGCTTAATCGAATGTGATGCCCTGCGCCAACGGCAGCTCAAGCGAGTAGTTGACCGTGTTGGTCTGCCGGCGCATGTAGGCGCGCCAGGCGTCGGAGCCGGATTCGCGGCCGCCACCGGTTTCTTTTTCGCCACCGAACGCGCCGCCGATTTCTGCGCCGCTCGGGCCGATGTTGACGTTGGCGATGCCGCAGTCGCTGCCGACCGCCGACATGAAGCGCTCGGCCTCGCGCACATCGGTGGTGAAGATGCACGACGACAAGCCTTGCGGCACGGCATTGTTCAGGCGCAGGGCTTCCTCGAAATCGCTGTAGCCAACCACGTAGAGAATCGGCGCGAAGGTCTCGCTGCAGACCACGTCGCTCTGCTCGGGCATTTCGACGATGGCCGGCGACACGTAGTAGGCGTTGGGGAACTGATCTTCAAGTTGACGCTGGCCGCCGAACACCCGACCGCCTTCGCTCAACGCTTGCTCCAGCGCGTCCTGCATGTTTTCGAAGCTGTGCTTGTCGATCAGCGGGCCGACCAGATTGCCTTGCAGCGGATGGCCGATGCGCACTTTCGAATACGCGGCTTTGAGGCGGGTGACGATTTCCTCTTTCACCGACTCATGGGCGATCAGCCGGCGCAACGTGGTGCAACGCTGCCCGGCAGTGCCGACGGCGCTGAACAGAATGGCACGCACGGCCATGTCCAGATCGGCGCTCGGGCCGAGGATCATTGCGTTGTTGCCACCGAGCTCGAGAATGCTGCGGGCAAACCGTGCGGCGACTTTTGGCGCCACTTCGCGGCCCATGCGCGTGCTGCCGGTGGCACTGATCAGGGCGACACGCGGGTCATCGACCAGCGCTTCACCGGCATCGCGACCACCGATGATGACCTGGCAAAGGCTCGCCGGCGCATCGCTGAAATTCTTCACCACGCGATCAAACAGCGCCTGACAGGCCAGCGCGGTCAGCGGGGTTTTCTCCGACGGTTTCCACACCACCGGATTACCGCAGACCAACGCCAGGGCGGTGTTCCACGCCCACACCGCGACCGGGAAATTGAATGCACTGATCACCCCGACCACGCCCAACGGATGCCAGGTTTCGCGCATGTGATGGCCCGGACGCTCGGAAGCGATGGTCAAACCGTACAACTGACGCGACAGGCCGACGGCGAAATCGCAGATGTCGATCATCTCCTGCACTTCGCCCAGACCTTCCTGAGTGATCTTGCCCGCCTCCCACGACACCAGCTCACCGAGATCAGCCTTGTATTCGCGCAACACTTCGCCAAATTGGCGCACCAGCTCGCCACGACGCGGGGCCGGCACGTTGCGCCATTGTTCGAATGCATGATCGGCGCGACTGATGTGCTGCTCGACTTGCGCCGCACCTTCCCAGTTCACCGCCGCGATGCGGCTGCCGTCGATCGGTGAATGCACCGGCACTTTGCCGTTCTGATACAGGGCCGGGTTCACACCGAGACGATCAAGCAATGCGGCAACCATGGGTCACTCCTCAAGCGAAAAACTGAATGTGTGCGGTCGCCTTTTCGCGACCGGGCAGGCCTTTAGTTGTAGCGTCCAATGACGGCGGCAACAAACGACCTTTACGCCAGATATCATTCCGTTTATTCATGCTGAGCATAGAAAGACAAGAAAAGGACTGGCCATGCTGAACAAACGCCACTTGCCCTCGATCACTGCGTTGCAGTGCTTCGAGGCGGTAACCCGGCACCTGAGCTTCACCCGCGCCGCGGAAGAGTTGAATCTGACTCAGAGCGCCGTGAGCAAACAGGTCGCGCAGCTCGAAGAGTTGCTGCAGCATCTGCTGTTTCGCCGCGTGCGTCGGCGCTTGCAGATGACCCCGGCCGGGGATTTGTACCTGGTGGAGGTGAGAAAAATCCTCACCCAGGTCGAGATGTCGACGCACTACCTGCGTTCCTACGGCGGCGAAACCGAAGTCCTGCGCGTCTCCACGCCGTCGACCTTCGGCGCGCGCTGGCTGGTGCCGCGCCTGAAAGGCTGGCGCCTGCGCCATCCGTCGATCCATCTGGACCTGTGCAACGAGCAGGAGGCGGACGATCTGCTGCAAGGGCGCAGCGATCTGGCGTTCTATTTCGGTCAAGGCGCCCGGCCGGGAACCGAGTGCCTGAAATTGTTCGGCGAAGAGCTGGTGCCCGTCTGCGCGCCGGGCAGCCTGCCGGACACGCCGTTTACTGATCCGACGCAACTGACCGATCTGGTCCTGCTGCAAAATGCCTCGCGTCCGCAGGCGTGGCACGACTGGTTCGACAGCCAGGGTTACCAGACCGAACACAGCTATCACGGGCCGCGTTTCGAGACTTTCTATATGTGCATTCGCGCAGCCCAGGTGGGCTGCGGCGTGGCGTTGTTGCCACGGTTTCTGGTCGAAGAAGAATTGGCCGACGGCAAACTGGTCATTCCGTGGGCGCATGCCATGCCCAGCACGGACGCCTATTACCTGGCGTATCCGGAACACGCAGCGGAAGTGCCCAAGGTGCGCGATTTCGTGAAGTGGATGCTGGAGCAGATTGATAGCCCAACCTGAAATCCACCGCTCCCACATGGGTTCTGTGATGTGCTTAAAAAATGCTGGCAATCCCCACCGCTGATATGCGCCACTAGCGCCATCGATATAGACCGCGCCACGGCGCGGCGCACCTGGAGACCCCGTTATGAGCGAGAGTGTGTTTGCCGATCGCATCGTGCAGAACCTGCTCGACACCGACTTCTACAAACTGACGATGATGCAGGCGGTGCTGCACAACTACCCCAACGTCGAGGTCGAATGGGAGTTCCGCTGCCGTAACAGCGAGGACCTGCGCCCGTATCTGGCCGAGATCCGCTTTCAGATCGAGCGCCTGGCCGAAACCAGCCTGAGCGGCGATCAGCTGAATTTCCTTGAACGCATCAGCTTTCTCAAACCGGACTTTCTGCGTTTTCTCGGGCTGTTTCGCTTCAATCTGCGCTACGTGCAAACCGGCATCGAGAACGGCGAACTGTTCATCCGCCTGCGCGGGCCGTGGTTGCATGTGATCCTCTATGAAGTGCCGCTGTTGGCGATTGTCAGCGAAGTGCGCAACCGCCATCGCTATCACGACATGTCACTGGAACGCGCGCGCGAGCAGCTGTATCGCAAGTTCGACTGGCTGAGCGCCAACGCTTCGGCCGATGAACTGTCGCAGCTGCAAGTCGCTGATTTCGGCACGCGCCGGCGTTTTTCCTACGGTGTGCAGGCTGAAGTGGTCAACGTGCTCAAGCACGACTTCCCCGGCCGTTTCGTCGGCACCAGCAACGTGCATCTGTCGCGCGAACTCGACATGAAACCGCTCGGCACTATGGCCCATGAGTGGATCATGGCGCACCAGCAACTAGGCCCGCGCCTGATCGACAGCCAGATTGCCGCGCTCGATTGCTGGGTCCGCGAGTACCGCGGCCTGCTCGGCATCGCCCTCACCGACTGCATCACCACCGATGCTTTCCTCGGCGATTTCGATCTGTTCTTCGCCAAGCTGTTCGACGGCTTGCGCCATGACTCCGGCGATCCGGTGGCCTGGGGTGAGAAATGCATCGCCCACTACCACAAGCTCGGCATCGACCCGATGAGCAAGACCCTGGTTTTTTCCGACAGTCTGACGCTGCCAAAATCGCTGGAGATTTTCCGCGCGTTGCACGGTCGCATTAATGTGAGCTTCGGCATTGGTACCAACTTCACCTGCGACATTCCGGGTGTCGAACCGATGAGCATCGTGCTTAAAATGACCGCCTGCAACGGCCAGCCGGTGGCGAAGATCTCCGACGAGCCAGGCAAGACCCACTGCAAAGACCCGAATTTCGTCGCCTATTTGCGACACGTATTCCAGGTTCCTGCCGATTCCAGTCTATCTAGCAAGGAGTGAATTCATGCAAGCCGTACAGCGTGAGATTGCTGAGCAGCTCAAGGTGCAACCGCCATTCGCCGATGATCAGGCCCTGCAGGCCGAAGTCGCCCGGCGCCTGACGTTCATTCAGGATTGCCTGGTCAATTCCGGGCTCAAGACACTGGTGCTCGGCATCAGCGGCGGCGTCGACTCGCTGACCGCCGGCCTCCTCGCCCAGCGCGCCATGCGTGAGCTGCGCGAGAAAACCGGCGACAGCAGTTACAAATTCATCGCCGTGCGCCTGCCCTACGAAACCCAGTTTGACGAGCATGACGCCCAGGCTTCGCTCGACTGCATCGCCCCGGACGAAATTCACACCGTGAACATCGGCCCGGCGGTCAAGGCGCTGGCCGCGCAGGTGCGTGCGTTTGAAGGCAAGCCAGCGGCGTCGGTGGATTTTGTGCTGGGCAATACCAAGGCGCGCATGCGCATGGTTGCGCAGTACACGATTGCCGGTGTGTCGGGCGGTTTAGTGATTGGTACCGATCATGCGGCGGAAGCGGTGATGGGTTTCTTCACCAAGTTCGGCGATGGCGCTTGCGACCTCGCCCCGCTCAGCGGCCTGGTGAAAAATCAGGTTCGCGCAATTGCCCGTAGCTTTGGCGCGCCGGAGTCGCTGGTTGAGAAGGTGCCGACGGCGGACCTGGAAGACCTCTCGCCGGGCAAACCGGACGAGGCGGCACATGGCGTGACCTATGCCGAGATCGATGCGTTTCTGCACGGTAAAACGGTACGTGACGAAGCGGCGAAGATCATTGTCGACACGTACAACAAGACCCATCACAAGCGGGTCATGCCATTTGCGCCTTGATCTTGTGAGTGCATGAAAAAGCCCGCTGGGGAGTGATCCTCAGCGGGCTTTTCTTTGGCCAGATCATCTATCGATGCTGATGGCCTCTTCGCGAGCAGGCTCGCTCCCACAGGGTTCTCTGTGATTCACAAAATGTGTGACCGACACAGCATGGTGTGGGAGCGAGCCTGCTCGCGAAGAACGATGACGCGGATTACTTGACGACGATGGTGCCTTTCATCATCGAGATGTGGCCCGGGAACGAGCAGAAGAAACCGTAGCCGCCGTCAGCGATCTTGGCTACGTCGAAAGTCAGCGAGTCGGTTTCCTTGGCGCCGATAATCTTGGTGTGGGCGATGATCCGAGCATCGCCTTCCTTCAAGTAGTTCTTGTCGATACCCGCTTGCAGACCGTCGGTCGCGATTGGCTGCATGTCGGCTTCTTTGCTGATCACCAGGTTATGGCCCATGACGTTTTTCGGCAGGCTGCCGGAATGGGTCAGTTCGACGGTGAAGGTCTTGCAGCTCTTGTCGATCACGATTTCCTTGGTGTTGAAGGACATCTGATCGGTGGAGTCAACGGTGGTTTTGCACTCGGCGGCCATCAATTGGCTGCTGGCCAGTGCCAGCAGGGATACCGCAACAACTTTGGAAAACATGGTGAATCTCCAAGGCAGGGTTAACAAAAGCACTAGTGGTGGAAAGACTGCCTGAAATCTTCGCAAGTTCCTATGACTTGTGTCAAAAATTGTATACAACTTTCAGGCTATGACACTCATGGAAACAATCTAACGGCCCTTTCAGGCGGCACCACCTATGATCGGCCCATCAACCGAGACGGAGTACGATCATGTTCATCAACGGTCTGTTACGCAGCCTGCTCGCCGCCTACGCCTGTGGCGCCAGCGGTACGTTTGAATCGCCAGAGCGCGAAGTTTAGCCCTTGGATCAAGGCGTGCCAGCCATTACCCTGTGACGGATCGACTCAGGAGCAAGGCATGTCTTTGAAATCCGTTTGTGTGTTTTGCGGTGCCAATGCGGGCGCTGATCCGGCTTACAGCGAAGCCGCCGTGGCCCTCGGCCGCGCGCTGGCCGAACGGCAACTGACGCTGGTTTACGGCGGCGGTGCCGTCGGTTTGATGGGCATTGTCGCCGACGCCGCGCTGGCCGCTGGCGGTGAAGTGATCGGCATCATCCCGCAGAGCCTGATGGACAAGGAAATCGGTCACAAAGGCCTGACGCGCCTGGAAGTGGTCGACGGCATGCATGCGCGCAAGGCCCGAATGGCCGAACTCAGCGATGCATTCATCGCTTTGCCCGGCGGCCTCGGCACGCTCGAAGAGCTGTTCGAAGTCTGGACCTGGGGCCAGCTCGGCTACCATCCCAAGCCGCTTGGCCTGCTGGAAGTGAAGGCTTTCTACAGCAAACTCACCGATTTTCTCGACCATATCGTCGGCGAAGGCTTCGTTCGCGCGCCACACCGTGACATGCTGCAAGTGAGCGAATCGTCGCAAACCCTGCTCGACACCCTTGATCAATGGCGGCCGACCGTCACGCCCAAGTGGGTCGACCAAAAACCCGGTTAACCCTCCGGCACCGATACAGGGCAGAATATGCGCCGCTCAACCTCACCTTCGACCTAGAGGATCGCCCATGGCCAAACCCAATTACTCCTTCGCCAAACGTCAACGAGACCTGGCAAAGGAACAGAAGAAAGAGGAAAAGCTTCAGCGCAAGAAACAAACCGCTGAAGAAGCGGCACTGAACCCTGACGGTGAAGTGGCGACAGATGATGATGTTGATGCACCGGAAGCACCGAAAGACCAGGCGCCCGACGCCTGAGCCCCACCGGGTTTGATCAGCGCATCGAACCCTGCGGATTTGTGACAGGGCTGGCGGTTAACCTGCCGGCCCTCACAACCCTGTTTTTTTCAGAATTCAATTGGAAACCTTGTGGGAGCGGGCTTGCCCGCGATGGCGGCGGCACATCCGAAAACGTCGTCACAGACACTCCGTCATCGCGGGCAAGCCCGCTCCCACAGGGTTCACCATCATTCATCCAGCGGCATCACCGTGACGCTCACTTCCGGGTCATGATTGCCGCCACCGAGAATCACCCCACGCAGCGGTGAAACATCCGAAAAATCCCGCCCCCACGCCAGGGTGATGTGCTCCAGCGCCGGCTGCACATTGTTGGTCGGGTCGAAATCCACCCAGCCCAGCACCGGACAGAACACCGACACCCAGGCATGCGAGGCATCGGCGCCGATCAGCCGTGGCTGTCCCGGCGGTGGCTGGGTCAGCAGATAGCCGCTGACGTAGCGCGCCGCCAGCCCTCGCGAACGCACACATGCCAACATCAGGTGCGCAAAGTCCTGACAGACCCCACGCCGGCGTTCCAGCACTTCCACCAGTGGCGTCGCCACCTGGGTCGCCTCGGCATCGAAGGTGAATTCGCTGAAGATTTTTTCCATCAAGTCCTGCACGCCCAACAACAACGGCCGGCCCGGCGGAAAGCAGCTGTGTGAAAACTCGACGAAGCTGCGTTTTAAATGTACGTACGGCGACTGGAACCGAAAACGGCAGGCCTCGAGCACATCGGCGGGCAACGGCTGACTGCTGTAGGTCAGCGCATCGCGGGTCGATTCCCAGGCCGGCGACTGGTTGAAGTCCAGCGCCGGCCGCGCCAGCACCTCGACGGTCAGCCGTGCGCCGACCTGCAGTTGGTCATGCGGGCGCTCGAACGCCAGACGGGTCAGCGGATTGCCGAATACATCCCGTTCATCGCGGCGCGACGTAGGCTGCGGGCTGATCAGCAATTGCTGCTCAGTGCAGCGCTGCCAGGCGCACTCACGCGGCCACAGATGCGCCAGTTGTTGCGCCAGCGAAACCGGGCTGTCGTAGTGATAACAGGTGTCGTGGAAGATCTGGTAGCGAGCGTTCATCAGACGGACACCGTGCGCTGGCTGACATCATCGACGTGAGCAAAATGCCGCAGCGCCAGGCGATCGGAGACCTGACCGCTGGCCTCGGCGATGTCCTGCAGCAGATCGGCCAACCCCTCCAGTGCCGCACGCACGCTGGATTCACCAAACAAAGGATTTTCCAGACAGCCCAGATCGAACCGCGCCAGACGCTCGACCAGTTTCGCCAGGCCGGCCTCCCGTGGCGCGCCGAAATCATCGTTCAGGCGTTTCAGTGTGCGCGTCACCAGCTTCAGCTGAAACAGCACCGCATGCGGGTTCTGCTCATCAAGTAACAGCAAGTCGAGCACCGGGATCAACTGCGCCACGGCCAGATAGCGTGAGCGGTAAGTGATGCTGCTGTTGCCCAGTTCCAGCAGCCATTCCAGCCCGGCCTGATCATAAGCCCCGGCGCCGCGCAAAAATGCGGCGAGGCTGCTGCTGAGAAACTGCAGACGCTCAATGCGTCGACCGATCATCAGGAAGCGCCAGCCCTCATCGCGGGTCATGTCATCCAGGGCGAAACCGGACAGCGCCGCCAGCGACATCACCAGACGGTTGAGAAAATCCAGCAACTCGGCAAAATCCGGCTCATCGGTTTCCAGCTCCATGGCCTCGCGCTGCAATTCCACCAGCGCCTGCCAGTTCTCCCGCGAGAGCTTGCCGCGCACCTGTGACGCCGCCCACTGCAAGCGCTGCAAGTTGGAGCGCAGGCTGAATGACCAATCGTCACCCAGCAGCGCCGCGAGCAGGCGTTCGGGCAGCTCGCCTTCGTCGGGCAGCAGCGACAGCCGCTCGCCGAGGTCGACGGCGGCCTGCAGCGCTTGCGGGTCATCGCCATCGACATGGCGGGCGAGCATGATCCGCAACAGACGCGCGCTGTCATCGCAGCGCTCGCAATAACGACCGAACCAGAACAGATTCTCCACCACCCGTGATGGCAGGTAAGGATCACGCCGCACCAGATCATGGACCCCGACATTGCGCTGGCTCTTCCACTGTTCGCCATTCGGCGGCCGGTCACCGAGCACCCAGGTGTCCTTGCTCGCCCCGCCACGCTGCATCGACACCACCTCGGCATCGGCTTCGGCGGCGACCCGGGTCAAGCCGCCGGGCAGCACCCGATAGCCATCAGCGCTGGCCACCGCGTACATGCGCATGCCGATGGCCCGCGGCTGCAACTGGCCTTCGTCGGCTTGCCAGACGGGCGCCTGGGACAGCTGCGCCAGTTCCTGCGCCACGTAGGCATACGGCCGGGCCTGCATGCGCGCGGCCAGTTCCTGACGTTGTGTTTCCGTCAAATCGCGACCGAACACCGGGGAAAAACTTTGCGAGGGAAACGCCGGTTTGATCAGCAGCTCCGGGAGTTTTTCCAGCGCCTGCGCGAGCACCGGCGCTTCGCCGCACCACCACGTGGCAATCGACGGCAATATCAGTTCTTCACCAAACAGGTATTGATTGATCTTTGGTAGAAACCCCAATAATCCCGGCGACTCCAGCACCCCGCTGCCCAACGCATTGGCCACCAGCACCCGTCCCTGCCGCACCGCTTCGAGCAGGCCGGGCACGCCAAGCGCCGAGTCTGTACGCAACTCCAGCGGGTCGCAGAAATCATCATCGAGCCGGCGCATGATCGCGTGCACCCGGCGCAGGCCGCTCAGGGTCTTCAGGTAGACCGTGGCATCGCGCACCGTCAGATCACCGCCCTCGACCAAGGGATAGCCGAGCTGGCGAGCCAGATACAGATGTTCGAAATAGCTTTCGTTGAAGCGCCCCGGCGTGAGCAGTACCACCAACGGCGCGTCATCGTCACACGGCGCCTGCCGCGCGAGGGTCTCCTGCAAGGTGCGGAAAAACCCGGCCAGATGCTGCACCTTGAGATCGCGGTACAACTCAGGGAACGCGCGCGAGACGATGGTGCGGTTTTCCAGGGCATACCCGGCGCCGGAAGGCGCCTGGGTTCGATCAGCCGTCACCCACCAGCGCCCGTCCGGGGTCCGCGCCAGATCCACCGCGTACAAGTGCAGAAACGTCTGTTCCGGGGTGGTGACGTGCTGGCAAGGCCAGAGGAAATTGTTGTGGCCGAACACCAGTTCCGCTGGCAGCAGACCTTCGCTGATCAGCCGTTGCGGGCCATACAGGTCGGCCAGTACCGCGTTGAGCAGGCGCGCGCGCTGAGCAATGCCGGCGGACAAATGCTGCCATTCATCCGCGGCGATGACGTGCGGCAGCAGGTCCAGTTCCCACGGCCGGTCTGCGCCTTTGGGGTCGGCATAGACGTTGTAGGTCACGCCGTTTTCCTGAATCTGCCGGGCCAGCAACGCCTGGCGCTGAATCAGTTGCGCCGGGGTGCTGCGCTGCAATTGATCGAACAGCCGCTGCCAATGCGCGCGCACCGCTCCACTGCCGTCGAGCAGTTCGTGATAAGTGCCCGCATTCAGCGGGTAGCGGTCTAGCAGGTCAGGCATGGAAAGCTCGGCAGACAGCAAGGAACGGTCAGACTAACGCAGGCACATGACGCCCGGATAGACGAAACATCTACTCGTCGCGCAGGACACGGAAACGTCGCAAATCGAGGGTCATCGGCAGCTCGTCAGTGATTTCGACAGGGGGCGTCGGAAGTTTCCCCGGCGTGTGTCCGACGCGGAAGAACCGCGCCATGCGCCGGCTCTCCGCTTCGTTGGCGTTGACCGGCAAAGTCTCGTAATTGCGCCCGCCGGGATGGGCAACGTGATACTGACAACCGCCCAGCGAACGGCCCATCCAGGTGTCGAGCAGGTCGAACACCAGCGGTGCGTGCACCGGGATTGTCGGTTGCAGGCAGTTGGCCGGTTGCCAGGCGCGGTAGCGCACGCCGGCGACGAACTCGCCGACACGCCCGGTCGGGTGCAGCGGCACGGCAACGCCGTTGCAGGTCAGCAGATAGCGCTGCGGCGGCAGGCCTTTGAGTTTGACCTGCAAACGCTCCAGCGATGAATCGACATAGCGCACCGCGCCGCCCACCGCGCCCTCCTCGCCCAGCACATGCCAGGGCTCCAATGCCTGGCGCAGCTCGAGTTCAATGCCGTTGACCGCATAATCGCCGACCTTGGGAAAACGAAACTCCAGGTGCGCGGCGAACCATTCGGCGCGCAACGGATACCCGGCGTTGTTGAGTTCGACAATGACATCGGCAAAGTCCTGCTCGATAAAGTGCGGCAGCAGGAAACGGTCGTGCAGTTCGGTACCCCAGCGTGCCAGTTTCGGCGGTGCATAAGGCTCGCGCCAGAACCGCGCCACCAGTGCCCGCAGCAACAATTGCTGGGCCAGGCTCATGCGTGCGTGCGGCGGCATTTCAAAGGCGCGCAGTTCCAGCAAACCCAGCCGTCCGGTGGCGCCGTCCGGCGAATACAGCTTGTCGATGCAGAATTCGGCGCGATGGGTATTGCCGGTGACGTCGATGAGCAAATTGCGCAGCAGACGATCGACCAGCCATGGCGCGCAGGCTTCGCCCGGTGCAGGCATCTGCGCGAAGGCGATTTCCAGCTCGTACAACGCATCGTTGCGTGCCTCGTCGACCCGTGGTGCCTGGGAGGTCGGGCCGATGAACAAGCCGGAGAACAGATACGACAACGACGGATGGTTGTGCCAGTAACTGATCAGGCTGCGCAACAGGTCGGGGCGGCGCAGGAACGGCGAGTCTGCCGGCGTCGCGCCACCGAGCACGAAATGGTTACCGCCACCGGTGCCGGTGTGGCGGCCGTCGATCATGAATTTCTCGGTGGTCAATCGGGTTTGCCGCGCCTGCTCATACAAGAATTCGGTGCGTTCGACCAACTCGCTCCACGTTGACGAGGGCTGTACGTTGACTTCGATCACGCCGGGGTCCGGGGTGATACGGAAGTTGCTCAGGCGCGGATCGCTCGGCGGCTCATAGCCTTCGAGCAGCACCGGGCAATGCAGTTCTTCGGCGGTGGCCTCGATGGCCGCGACCAGTTCAAGATAATCCTCGACCCGCTCCAGCGGTGGCATGAACAGATACAAACGCCCTGCGCGCGCCTCGGCGCAGAATGCCGTGCGGGTCAGCCAGTCGGCGGATTCGTCGATGCCCGGCGCACGCTCGTCAGGGGCGCAGCCTCAGCGTGCCGGTTGAGCCGCTCGGCATCTGGCAATTCGGGGAAGTCCTGATTCGGATCCTGCGGATGAATGAACGGGTATTCGGCAGCCTTGACCCAAGGCTGCGAAGCCAGCGGCAGACGGTAGCCAAGCGGCGAATCCCCGGCACCAGCCGGCAATGTTCATCACGCAGATACCAGCGCCCGCTCTGCCATTGATCCCCCTTGGCAGTACGTGCCAGCGGCAGCACCTGGCCGATGACCTTGTTCAGCCCCTGGCTGAAGACTTTGCGCAGGCGTGCGCGCTCCAGCGGCTCCTCCAGACGCGAGTCTTCTGCGCTGACGTTGCTCGGCAACGCGCCCTCGCGCCACAGGTAATAGAAATTGTCCTCGTAGGCCGGAAAGACGAAACGTGGCGGCAGTTTCAGCCGTTCAGCAACGCTCGCCAGAAAGCGCCCGGCCAGTTCGCCGTCGGCGCCGTAGTCCTGCTGCTCATCGGCAATCAGCGCGTTGTTGTGCCAGATCGGCACGCCGTCGCGGCGCCAGTAGCAGTTGAGCGACCAGCGCGGCAGTTGCTCGCCGGGGTACCACTTGCCCTGGCCGAAATGCACCAGTCCCTGCGGCGCGTAATGCGTACGCATGCGTTCGAACAGTTCGGCGGAGAGCCGGCGTTTGGCCGGGCCCAGCGCGGCGGTGTTCCACTCGGCACCGTCCGGGTCGTCGATCGAGACGAAGGTCGGTTCGCCGCCCATGGTCAGACGCACGTCGCCTTCGAGCAGGTCAGCATCGATCTGCCGGCCCAGCGCTTCGATCGCCCGCCATTGTTCATCGGTGTAGGGCTTGGTGACCCGCGGCGCTTCCCAGATGCGCTCGACGGACATTTCGTGGCTGAACTCACATTCACACGGCTCCACCAGACCACTGATCGGCGCCGCCGAGGACGGATCGGGGCTGCAAGCCAACGGGATGTGCCCTTCACCGGCAAACAGCCCTGAAGTCGCATCGAGGCCGATCCAGCCGGCCCCCGGTAAATACACCTCGCACCAGGCGTGCAGGTCGGTGAAGTCCACTTCGGTGCCAGACGGGCCATCAAGGCTTTTCACGTCGGCGGTGAGCTGGATCAGATAACCGGACACGAACCGCGCCGCCAGCCCGAGGTTGCGCAGCAATTGCACCAGCAGCCACGCCGAATCGCGGCAGGAACCGGAGGCGTGTTCGAGGGTGTGCTCGGGAGTTTGCACGCCCGGCTCCATACGGATCAAATAGCCGATGTCCTCGCTCAGGCGCTGGTTGAGCGCGACGAGAAAGTCCACCGCTGGCAATGGCGTGCGATCGATGGCATCCAGATAGGCTTTGAATTTCGGCGTCAATGGCAGGGTTTCGAGGTACGGCGCCAGCTCCTTGCGCTCGTCGGCGGCATAGGCGAACGGGATCTTTTCGGCGTAAGGCTCAAGGAAGAAGTCGAACGGATTGAACACCGCCATCTCGGCGAGCAGGTCGACTTCGATGCGCAGCTCATCGGTCTTCTCGGGAAATACCAGGCGCGCGAGGTAATTGCCCTGCGGGTCCTGCTGCCAGTTGATGAAATGCTGCTCGGGCGAGACTTTCAGCGCATAGGACAGAATCCGCGTGCGGCTGTGGGCAGCCGGACGCAGACGCACGATCTGCGGGCCGAGTTCGACAGCGCGGTCGTAGCGGTAATGCGTGACGTGGTGCAATGCGACATGAATCGACACGGCGTGCCTCCTGCGAGCCTTGGGCGTATGGGAAAGCGCGCAAGACTTATGCCATGCACAGGCTTGCGCACTTTCGCGGAATGCTCAGGGCAGTACAGCACCAAAACCGGGCGATGCGAGGAAAAGCTTTGGCGAGTTTGCTTCTATTTGTGGCAGGCCTGTAAGAATGCTCGCGAAGGGGCCGGTTGTATTGATCGTTCCCACGCTCTGCGTGGGAATGCAGCCCGTGACGCTCCGCGTCACGACCCTGTTCGACAATACTGCGAGTAACGGCTGGAACGCAGAGCGTCCCTTGAGGCATTCCCACGCCGGAGCGTGGGAACGATCAGCAGTAGCCAGTCTCCTCAACACCCTTTGATCGTTCCCACGCTCTGCGTGGGAATGCAGCCCGTGACGCTCCGCGTCACGACCCTGTTCGACAATACTGCGAGTAACGGCTGGAACGCAGAGCGTCCCTTGAGGCATTCCCACGCAGGAGCGTGGGAACGATCAGCAGAAGCCAGTCTCCTCAACACCCTTTGATCGTTCCCACGCTCTGCGTGGGAACGCAGCCCGTGACGCTCCGCGTCACAACCCTGTTCGGCAATACTGCGAGTAACGGCTGGAACGCAGAGCGTCCCTTGAGGCATTCCCACGCAGGAGCGTGGGAACGATCAGCGCGCCCGGTCTTGAATCGAGCTGCGAGTTTGAAAAGCCTGGAGATCTGCTCCCTTCCCCTCGCCCCCTTTGGGGGAGAGGGCTGGGGTGAGGGGGAAGCGATGATCCTGACACCACATTTCTCAAGGCCTGAAACGCAAAACGCCAACCCGAAGGTTGGCGTTTTCGTTTAGCGCGGTACGACCGGCTTGCGTGTCGGCTTCGGCCCTTTGCCTTTGGCGGCGTCCTTGCGCTCTTTGGCGGCCTGCTGGTTGCGGGCGAATGCCGCGGCCTTGGCCTGTTCACGCTTGTCCCAAGGGTTGCCGCCATCACTGGCACGCGGCGGCAGGCCGTTGTGCTGGGTGAGGATCTTGGTGGTCTTCTCTTTGCCTTCCTTCGCCACTTTATGGCTGCCGGCCGGCGTCGAGTTCTTGCGACGCGCGCTCTGATAACTGTCGGTGGCCGGCTGATGCGCCGGGATCAGTTGATCCTTGCCCGGGCCGATCAGGTCGCCACGGCCCATGCGGATCAGCGCTTCACGCAGCATTGGCCAGCCTTTCGGGTCGTGATAACGCAGGAACGCCTTATGCAGACGACGCTGGTCCTCGCTCTTGACGATGGTCACGCCGTCGCTCTTGTACGTCACCTTGCGCAGCGGGTTCTTGCCCGAGTGGTACATCGCGGTGGCGGTGGCCATCGGCGACGGGTAGAACGCCTGCACCTGGTCGGCACGGAAGCCGTTGCCCTTGAGCCACAGCGCGAGGTTCATCATGTCTTCGTCGGTGGTACCCGGGTGCGCCGCGATGAAGTACGGAATCAGGTACTGCTCCTTGCCCGCTTCCTTGGTGTACTTCTCGAACATGCGCTTGAACTTGTCGTAGCTGCCGATGCCCGGTTTCATCATCTGGTTGAGCGGACCTTCCTCGGTATGCTCCGGGGCGATCTTCAGGTAGCCGCCAACGTGGTGGGTCACCAGCTCCTTGACGTATTCCGGCGACTCGACCGCGAGGTCGTAACGCAGGCCGGAAGCAATCAGGATCTTCTTCACACCCGGCAAAGCGCGGGCGCTGCGATACAACTGAATCAGCGACGAGTGATCGGTGTTCAGGTTCGGGCAGATACCCGGGAACACGCACGACGGCTTGCGGCATGCGGATTCGATTTCCGGGCTCTTGCAGGCGATGCGGTACATGTTCGCGGTCGGCCCGCCGAGGTCGGAAATGACCCCGGTAAAGCCCGGAACCTTGTCGCGGATCTCTTCGATTTCGCGAATGATCGATTCTTCGGAACGGTTCTGGATGATCCGGCCTTCGTGCTCGGTGATCGAACAGAAGGTACAGCCGCCGAAGCAGCCACGCATGATGTTCACCGAGAAACGGATCATGTCGTAAGCCGGGATCTTTTCCTTGCCGTACGCCGGGTGCGGGACACGGGCGTAAGGCATGCCGAACACGTAGTCCATTTCTTCAGTGGTCATCGGAATCGGCGGCGGGTTGAACCAGACGTCGATCTCGCCATGCTTTTGCACCAGCGCACGGGCGTTGCCCGGGTTGGTTTCCAGGTGCAGCACGCGGTTGGCGTGGGCATACAGAACCGGGTCGTTACGGACTTTCTCCATCGACGGCAGACGGATGACCGTCTTGTCGCGGGTCATGCGCGGGCTGGCCAGGATCTGCACGACCTTGGCTTCCTGCGGATCTTCGACCGGGCCCTTTTCCTGCTCGATGGCGCAAGCCTGAGTGTCCTGGGTGTTGACGTACGGGTTGATGATCTTGTCGACCTTGCCCGGACGATCGATGCGCGTGGAATCGACTTCGTACCAGCCCTGCGGCGTGTCACGACGGATGAACGCCGTGCCGCGCACATCGGTGATGTCTTCGATCTTGTGGCCGTAGGACAGACGCTGGGCGACTTCGACGATGGCCCGCTCGGCGTTGCCGTACAGGAGAATGTCGGCGCTGGCGTCGATCAGGATCGAGTTGCGCACGCGGTCCTGCCAGTAGTCGTAATGGGCGATGCGCCGCAGCGAAGCTTCGATGCCGCCGAGCACGATTGGCACGTGCTTGTAGGCTTCCTTGCAGCGCTGGCTGTAAACCAGGCTCGCGCGGTCCGGACGTTTGCCGGCCATGCCGCCGGGCGTGTAGGCGTCGTCGGAACGGATTTTCTTGTCCGCGGTGTAGCGGTTGATCATCGAGTCCATGTTGCCCGCCGCGACGCCGAAAAACAGGTTCGGCTCGCCGAGCTTCATGAAGTCGTCTTTGGACTGCCAGTTCGGCTGGGCAATGATCCCGACGCGGAAGCCTTGCGACTCCAGCAGCCGGCCAATGATCGCCATGCCGAACGATGGGTGATCGACGTAGGCATCACCAGTAACAATGATGATGTCGCACGAATCCCAGCCAAGCTGATCCATCTCCTCCCTGCTCATCGGCAGGAATGGCGCGGGTCCGAAACATTCGGCCCAATATTTTGGATAGTCAAATAACGGCTTGGCTGCTTGCATGTCGACGACCGGTGTTGAAGTGAAAAATCGCGGGCGCGGAATATAGCACAAATTTTGACCAATTCCGACGACAGTGGTCGGTTTCTCCAAGAGGCCGCTCCTCCGGACATTACGCGTTTCATACGAACGCACGACGCATGACACGGCAAGGAAGCCGACCACTCAGCGCATCTTTTATGGGATAGCGAGGCGTGAACGTTAAAGGGTGACAAGCAATGCCAATCAAACCGCCAGTCAGAGGCACAACAACCGCCTCGGTCCATGGGACGCGCGTCAGCGAGTCAGTACCCGGACCCGTTAACAGGAATCCATTCGGCGGCACATTGGTGCCCCCATCTCCTACCCGACGCCCATCCTCACCGACCGATGCAGTTCATCCGGTCATCACTCCTGTGCCACCGCGAGTTGCGGTCAGCGCAACGGCGAACTCAGCACCTGCCCCCGCTCTGCCCGAGCGTCCACTGAAAGATTACTGGATCACGTCGCTGGCGGTGCTGCCGGCCCCTGACGCCGAAGGCATTTCGATCTACCGAGGACGTCAGTATGTTGAAGTGCCGGACGGCGGTCATGTGCAGATCGGAGTGGATCCGGCCAGCGGCCTTTATCGCGCGAAATTACCGAGTGAACTGATACCTTCAGGACCGGTTTTAAAACCCGACGTCGAAAGTTCGCTCTGGTATCCGGTTGAACGCCTGGTGCCGTTGACCTTTGCGCTATCAACTGCACGACTGGAGGCGTTTCGTACCGACCTGGATTTCAGCACGGCCGATCCGGGAAGTGATGGACTGTATCGCTTCAATGGCAAGCTCTACGCACGGATAGAGCAACATGCCTATCAAGTTCTGCATGATCTCGATGCCTCGTCACCGCAGAGGTCGGTGATGCGCATCGTTCGTCCCGGGGACGCGGTCGCCACCGATGCTGGCAATCTTTACGTGGCTTCGCGCCCCGGCAGTTCGGAGCCTGTCGCTTTCGATACCCGGCACGGCTGGCAGGGCACGATTGTGTACGGTGCCGCAGGCATGCCGCGAACCGTGGCAGCGTCTTCAAGTGCCTTCTGGCAGCGTCTGGAAGTGGCTTCTGAACTTGACCAGATAAATCTGCGAATCCAAAAAGCTCACGAGACACGTCAAGAACTCATCGCTGCATGGCTGACTGCGAAGGATCTGGAGGGTGAGCCCGCCAAGCGGGTGGCTGGCGAATTAACGGCACTTGTAGATCGCGAACTGCACAGCCTCAAGGAACTGAGAAGTCTTAGGGAGGCCCTGAACTACTACAAAGAGCAAAAATCCGTCGTAAGTACGCTTATTTCGGAGGCAGATTACAGAGACAAAATGATCGCGTTGCAAAAAGGCCAGATGCTCGCCTATCAACAGCTCATAGAATGCGGCCTGAGTCGTCGTGCACTCAAGGGCCCACTGCTTGACCTTGCTCCGGACGGGCTTCCACGGACCGTCAGCTTCCTCTACCGAATGATGGGCCACCTGAAAGAGCGCCAGCTCATTGCCGATAATCTGGTGAAAAAATGGAAGGTCTCGCCGGACGATCTGAGCGACATACTTTCATCGGCGGACACGCATAACGTCGTCGCCTCGTGGGTGCTCACCAAAAGTGTACTGCTGGACAATCCGCTGTCGGCCGGCAACGCTGTTCAGGCTTCTGACCTGGCTGTCCAGTTCGGTATGGCGACCGTCGTTTACGCAGCGCTTGGCAAGATCCCGGAAGACCTGCACGTATCGGTACTCAGTGGCCTGTCTCAGCAATGCGCCGCACTGCGCGACTGGTACGATCGACTGGACCTGCCAGCCGGCCCCGAACACGTCACCTCACGCAATGACATCAACGCCGAAATCCAGGCGTTCGAACTCACCCTGGAAACTCGCCTGACGCGCCTCTATCTGGACCAGCCGGATGGCTCCGCACGACCCGCCCCGGAGCAGCCGATTGACTTCGACTATATTCCGCCACAAGACCGGAGCGGCCCGCAAACAAAGCCCTGGCGCCTGTTTCGGGCAAAAAAGAACGGTGTCAGCAAGATCAACATCGGCGAGTCACGGCGCACCGCTCTAGGGGTAGAGGTCATTGACGTCAGCAGCCCCTTCAATCCGCAGCAACCCATACAAACCTACGAGCACAGAGAGGGGGAATGGCGCCCGGTGCAGTCGATCCGGAAAAAGCCTTGCCCGCGCTGCTGGCAGACGCCGATCAACTGCTGCGCGAATCCGACTCGCACGTCAATACCGCCCTAAGGGAGGAGCGGGAAAAAATCAACCCGGACAACATTGTCGAAAAACTTGAAGAGAAAGTCAGAGCGCTGGATGACACAGCCCTGCAGCTTCAGCGGTTCGAACACAACGATGCCACTGCCAAGGCGTTGATCCAAAGGCTGAAACAGGACAGTCAGCGTCTGCGGACCGCAGGTGAGGACATTCGCATCCGGATTTACAAGGACAAGAATTTTCTCTGCGTCGACCGGGTGATTTATCTGATCGACAGGCAGCACGTCCGGGCGCAGCAAACCGTCACCCGACTGAAACGGGGCAAGCGCCAGGACAGGGAGTACCTCGACATTTACGTGCTGACGGATGCCCATACCGGCGCGCCACTCTGGCATGCGCATTTTCATTACCCCGCCGCAGACACGCCCGCTCTGAACTTCAACGTGCGCGGCGCTCACCTGAAAACCCTTGAGCAAAGTGCGAAGGGCAGTATGTCGCAGCGCAGAGAAGAACAGGCCGGACGACAACACGTTGCCATTTGGCGCCATCACTTCGACAGACGCACCGCGCAGAGAATTTTCGATCTGGCGGCCACCACCACTGATCGCGTCCCGTAATGGCCTCCCGTGCCGGGCATCGTACGGCCTGACGGGAAAGTAACCCGGTGCGCCGTTCGCGGGAAAGAATCCGCTACAGCCACGTCGTCATCACCCTCAGGCCATGACGCCGAGAACACCAGCAGCATCGGAAGGCTGCTGGCCAATTCCACAAGGAACGTAAACCATGCCAATCAAAACACTTTCAAAAGGCACTACTACCGCCCAAGTGCATCCGCGGCCGGATACCGCAGTGGATTCACCAGCTCTTCGCCCCGACATAACAGTGCGGTCAGGCTTCGACACTGCAACGTCGATCCATCCGAAATACCGACCGGGCGGATCACCTGGCGGCATCGACCCCGATGCAATCACTTTGGCGCCTGTCGTTACTGTTCACCCATTGGCATCGCCGAGCGAAACGCCACGCGCGGTCGGTCTGCCGCTGGAGGATTACCGTGTCACGGCCGCTGTCGACCTGCCGGCAGCCAATTTCGAGGGCTTCAGAATTCATAAAGGCCGCCAGTATGTCGATGTGGTCAATGTCGGGGTTGTGCATGTCGCCAAAGACGCCGAGACCGGACAGTACAGGGCTCACCTGACGAGCGAATCGAAGCCTTCCGGCCCTGTTCTGGTTCGCGATGTCGATAGCGGATTCTGGCGGCCAAACGATACCGACGAAGTCATTACTGCCCCTCTTACCGATGCCAGCCTGCGAGCGTTTCGTATGGATCTGGACTTCAGTACCAGCGAACCCGACATTGACGGTTTGTTTCACCACGATGGCAAACGTTACGTGGTCATCCACGACCACGCCCATCAAGCGCTGCTCGATACGCAGGCCTCGACGCCGGTGCAAAAGGTCTGGCGCATCGTCAAGCCCGGGGACCCGGTGGCCACGGACAGCGAAAACATTTACCACGCCAGCCGCAGCGGCGAGACCCGTGCCATTGCACGCAATGCGCAAGACGCCTGGGTGCTGGTTTTCCCAGGCCTGAACGCAGGCATGCGCCGCCGTGAAACGGCTCAGGCCAATATGGCGATGCTGATGCAACGCTATGAACCTTTGCCGCTGCGCATCGGGAACTGGTCGAGTCTGCTACCCGCTTCGACCGTCTCTGGAGTGAGGCACGTGCGCAGGCGCAGGACAGCGAGGGGAAAACCGCAGCCCTGATCGCCGTTGAAGTTCATCTGCTCAAGCACATCAAAAAGCAGACGGATTTCGTCCAGTCCCTTGTCGATAACAAGGACTGGATGGTCCATCTGAAAGTCGGCGGGGTTTACAGGGAAGAGCTGCACACGTTCCGCCTGGATCGCGTGCGTTATCTGAACCGGCTCATGGCCGTGATGGACTTTCGCATCGCTCCGCTGTTTGCGACGACGAGCGCAGAAAATTGTAAAAAAATGATCACGCACCTGAACAAGAAACTGAAGCTGATCGAAGACCGCCAGAACGTCATGGAACAGATCCGCAAAGCAGCCCCGGAGCGGGGCCCACATTGATCGAACTCAGCCAGGAAGTGCCCTCGGCCGAACGCATCAACCTCAACAAACTGATGTTGTATGTCCATCTGTATGCCGACGCGCCCGACCATTCGCCCAATGTCACCATGCCTTCGCTCGCGTCCATCGATCTGGTCACCGGTGAGTTGCACAACATCCCTGAACGCTCGCACCCACTGGCTCTGATGCTGACGCTTGATCAGATCCGAAGCGACAAAAGCCGCTTCGAATCGCAATTGTCTACCGAGGATGCGAAAGCCGAATACGCCCGGGAAATCATCGCGTTGCTTGACCCGATCGAAATCCGCATCGAAGCACGGTTGAACGAACTCTTCGCCACGTTCGATCGCAATACCGAACTGCCGAACCTGGATCAGGACATCGACTTCAGCTTCCTGCCACCGCGGCCAAGCGACAATGTGCCAGCCACAGCGCCTGCGACCCGCAAGGTGTTCCGTACCCGTCGGCACGGCACTTCCAGAATTCTCATCGGCGACACCGAAACCGCTGCGGACGGCAGCATCGTCATCAAGGTAGCCAACCCGCTGCGGCCCGACGGCCCGGCTGAACGCTATGAACAGCGTCACGGCGAATGGGTGCCGGTTCCCCCGCCGCTTGTCCGCACACCGAAACCGCAGTTGATTGCCGAAGCCAACCAGCTGTTGGCGCAGGTCGAAAACCACAGCGCCGATGCCAGGGCTAAAGAAGCGCAAAAAGACAACCCGACGAATATTCTTGAAGATCTGGAAAAAGCCATCGACCCGCTGAGCGAGCAGGCCAGGCGCCTGCAGAACCTCGAAAAAGCGCAGCAGGACGCTGAAGTCGAAGCCTTGATCGAGCGCTTGCAAAGCGCCGCCGACACTTTATCCGCGCAAGGGCAACAGCTGCTGGTGCGGATGTACAAGAACAAGGACGTACTGGACATCATGCGTCTGAACTGGCTGCTCGATCATGCCGAACTCAGTGTGCGCAAAACGGTAGATCGCAAACAGCAAGGCAAAGGTAAGGAGAAATCCTTTCTCGACGTCTATTCGATCAGGGACCGCGCTGACGATGCACCGTTATGGGAAGCGCACTTTCACTACGACAGGCACAACAGCGAGCCGCTGAGTTTCAGCATCAAGGGTGGTCACCTGAAAACGCTGGAACAGGGCTCGCGCGGCATCGAATCTCAACGCCGTGACGCGCAGGCCGGCCTGCCCCACGTTGCCATCTGGCGCGAGACCTTCGACGGCAGGACCGCGAGCAAGATCTTTGCTCTCGCCAGCCAAAGCGCAGCGGCGGCCCACTGATTCATTCGCACCGGCAATGACGCCGAACCGGCCAGCCGCTGCCCGACTGCGGGAGCGACTGGCAACCTACAAGGAAGTTTTTCATGCCCATCAAATCGCCGCCCAAAGGCAACACCTCAGGCGTCACAACTGTTCGTCCGACAACGACGCCGGACGTGACTACGCCGCGCCCCGGTATCACAACGCATCCCGGCTTTGACAACCGCGGCCTGCCAATACGTCCCGGCGGGCCCGCCGGCGACGCCGATCTCGATGCGATCTCCCCGGCGCCCACTGTCACTGTGCATCGCTCGGCCCGACAGGACGACCCACCACACGCAGGCGGTCTGCCGCTTGAGCATTACCGGGTCACGGCCGCTGTCGATCTGCCGGCAGCCAATGCCGAGGGCTTGCGCCTGTTCAAAGGGCGGCAATACGTCGATGTGGTCGAGATCGGCACCGTACAGGTCGCTCAGGATGCCGACAGCGGTCTGTTCCGCGCCAGATTGCCCAGCGAAGCGAAAGCTTCCGGGCCTGTCTTGTTTCGCGATGGAAACGATGGGCTCTGGCGGGCAACCGACGATGGAAATGCCACTACCGCTGCTCTTACCGATGCGAGTCTGCAGGCGTTTCGTACGGATCTGGACTTCAGTACGAGCGAACCCGACCTCGACGGTTTGTTTGGGCACGATGGCAAACGCTACGCGCTCATCCACGAACATGCTTATCAGGTCATGCTTGATAGGGATGGGTCTACGCCTGTACGAAAGGTCTGGCGCATCGTTAATGCCAAAGATCCTGTGGCGAGTGATAGCGACAACATCTATCACGCCAGCCGCAGTGGAGAGTCTCGGGCCATCACACGCAATGCTCACGATACCTGGGTTTCCGCCTCCACCGGCTTGCTTGGAGGAATGCGCCGCCAGGACGCGATACCGATTCTGATGCAGCGCTATGAGCCCTTCGTCATGAGAATAAACGAGATTAATCAGTCCGCTGAACGCTATAACGAGCTCGCGGCGCAGGCAGACGCTCTGCCGAAAGACAGCGCAGGGCGGACGGCGGCATTGATTGCCGTTGAAGTTCACCTGCTCAGGCACATCAAAAAGCAGGCTGACAATTTGCAGTTAATACTCGACCACAAATCCTGGTTGATGCACATCAAAGCCAACGGGGTGTACGCCGAAGAGCTTCATGCCCTTCGCCTGGACCGGGTGGAATACCTGAACCGACTGATGATAGTCATGAATTTCAGGGGTGAGTCTATGTTCACCACGCTGAATGCTGACACCTGTATGAAAGTCATCAGCATTATGAACAAAAAGCTGAAGCTTCTCGAAGACCGGGATCTGGTGATGGAGCAGATCCTGAAAGCAGACCGAGGAGCGGCCCCGATACTTGCAAAGCTCCGTAATAAAGTGGATTCGGCCGAGCGCATCAATTTCAACAAGTTGAACCTGTACGTCCACATGTTCGCAGGCACGCCTGACTACGCGCCCGAAGCGACCATGCGCTCGCTTTATTCCATCGACCTGCTCACTGACGATCTGCAAAACATTCCCGAAGCCATGCAGCCATTGGCGCTGATGCTGACCCTTGATCAAATAAGAGGTGAGAGAGGTCGCTTTGAAGCAGAGCTGTCGGCAGGCAGCGTCAAATCCGAGTACGCCCGGGAGATCCTCGCGCTGGCCGATCAGTTCGAGACCGGCATCGAAACCCGCTTGAAAGACATCTTTGCCTCGTTCAACCGCGATACCGAGCTGCCCAGCCTGGAACAGAACATCGACTTCGATTTCATTCCGCCGCGGCCAAGCGATAGCGTGGCAGTCCGACCGCCGTCAATGAGGAAAGTCTTCCGCACCCGACGGCACGGCACTTCCAGGGTAATGGTTGGCGACACGGAAACCGCCGCAGACGGCAGCGTTATCGTCAAGGTTTGCAACCCGTTCCAGCCGAATGGCCCGGTCGAACGCTACGAGAAAAGGCAGGGTGAATGGCTGCCAGTTCGTCCGCCCATCGTCAGCACTCCGCGACCGGAACTGATCGCCGAGGCCAACCGTTTATTGGCTGACGTTGAAAAGCACATCGCCGTAGCACGGACCAAAGAAACCGCGAAAGACAATCCGACGGAAATTATTGAAGACCTCGAAAAAGCTGTCGACCCGCTCAACGAGCAGGCACGCCGCCTGCAAAACCAAGAAAACGCGGCCGAGGATGCCGAGATCCAGAGCTTGGCCGAACGCTTGCAAACAGCTGCTGACACACTAACCGCGCATGGCCAAAGGGCGCTGGTGCGGATGTACAAGAACAAGGACGTACTGGACATCATGCGTCTGAACTGGCTGCTCGATCATGCCGAACTCAGTGTGCGCAAAACGGTAGATCGCAAACAGCAGGGCAAGGGCAAGGAGAAATCCTTTCTCGACGTCTATTCGATCCGCGATCGCGCTGACGATGCGCCGTTATGGGAAGCGCACTTTCACTACGACAGGCACAACAGCGAGACGCTGAGTTTCAGCATCAAGGGTGGTCACCTGAAAACGCTGGAACAAGGCACGCGCGGCATCGAATCTCAACGCCGTGACGCACAGGCCGGCCTACCCCACGTTGCCATCTGGCGCCAGACATTCGACGGCAGGACCGCGAGCAAGATCTTTGCTCTCGCCAGCCAAAGCGCAGCGGCGGCCCACTGATTCATTCGCACCGGCAATGACGCCGAACCGGCCAGCCGCTGCCCGACTGCGGGAGCGACTGGCAACCTACAAGGAAGTTTTTCATGCCCATCAAATCGCCGCCCAAAGGCAACACCTCAGGCGTCACAACTGTTCGTCCGACAACGATGCCGGACGTGACTACGCCGCGCCCCGGTACCACATCGCGTCCCGGCTTTGACAACCGCGGCCTGCCAACACGTCCCGGCGGGCCCGCCGGCGACACCGATCTCGATGCGAACACTTCAGCGCCTATCGTTACTGTTCACCCATCGGCATCGCCGAGCGAAACGCCACGCGCGGTCGGTCTGCCGCTGGAGGATTACCGGGTCACGGCCGCTGTCGATTTGCCGGCAGCCAATGCCGAGGGCTTGCGCCTGTTCAAAGGGCGGCAATACGTCGATGTGGTCGAGATCGGCACCGTACAGATCGCTCAGGATGCCGACAGCGGGCTGTTCCGCGCCAGGCTGCCCAGCGAAGCGAAAGCTTCCGGGCCGATTCTGCTGCGCGATCCGGACAGCGGCCTGTGGCATCCGCTGGAAGATTTTGAACCGATAACCTTTGCCCTGAGCGAGAGCCGTCTGGCAGCGTTTCGCACAACCCTGCAACTGCACAGCGTTGAACCTGGCAGCGACGGACTGCACCGCATCGACGGCAAACTGTATGCGCTGATCGATAACCATGCTTATCAGGTGTTGCACGATCTGGATGCCTCGACGCCGCTGGCCTCGGTGATGCGCATCGTCCGCAGCGATGACCCGGTCGCCAGCGACAGCGCCAATCGGTATGTCGCGACGCGTCCGGGCCGGTCGGAACCGATTGTTTTCGATGCCATACAAGGCTGGGTGGGCACCACCGTGGCCGGCGCCGGCGGCATGATGCGTGGCGACGGCGTCAACGTGCCTGCGCATTCGAGCATGCGCGAGCGGCTGTCGCAGGTTTTGAACCGGTTGCGCAGCCCTCAATCGCGGGCGCGAAAGCTGTTTCCGGACCACACCGATGAAGAAATCGGTCAATTCATCAAGTCCTTGGGAAATGACGTCGCTGGCGGTTTGACCCAGCGCGAGAGCGCCTACAAATCCCTCAAGATTGAACTCGATGCCTGGCTGCGGCAATCCGCCAATGCAGCGCCGTCCGGCACTTCGCCAACCGCCGCGCAGCAAATCGCGCACAGTCTCAAGCGCTGCTGGCGCCATCAGAGCGGCGCCATACTTTGGCTCGAGGCTGGCAACGGCACACTGCCGGCGCTGAAAGCCGATTTCAGCCACGTCCGACACCTGACACTGAAATCGGTCGCATGGTCAGACGCCTCAGGCATTATGCTCGGCAACTTCTCCGGACTGGAAAGCCTGCACATCAGCGGCTCGACACTGGACACGCTGCCCGCAGCTCTCGTGCAGATGGCCGATTTGAAGAGCCTTGATCTGAGTGCGAACCGCATCGCCCTCAACGAACAAACGACCGCTGCACTGGGTTCACTGAGCAAACTCAAGCATCTGGATCTGTCCGACAACCCGTTGGGGCAAACGCCGGACTTTTCCGCCATGGCCGACCTCAAGACGCTGAACCTGAGCAATGCGCAACTGGAGCAGTGGCCGGCAGGTCTGCACAGCCAGGCCCGACTGGTGCGTGTGGACTTGCGCAACAACCGCTTGAGCGCGGTCCCGGAAGCCAACCTCAATCCACCAGCCGATCAGTTCGAAGCGCTCGCGCGTATCAACAGTGTCAGCCTGCTGGAAGGCAATCCTTTTCCACCCGGCTACTGGACGAAACTGGAAGACTTTTGGCAACGGGTGGCGATCGATCAACCGGAGCTGGGCAGCAGCGCTCTGGCCGATGCATTCAGACTCCCCAGTGACATGCCGGAAACCCCCGACGTGCAGCGGGTTTACCCAAACAAGAATCCTCAGCAGGTGCGGGCATTTCTACTCGCTCTGAATGATGACGGCAAAGCGCGACTGGCACGCCGTGTCGCAGCGCTGGACTCGCTGCAGTCCCAGCTAGAGGCCTACGTCGATGGCAGCCAGACCGATGCGTCCGGCGCAGACACGCCGGCCAGGATTCAGGCGCGCCGCGTTGCCGCCACCCTCCAGGCCAATTGGCTCAATTCCATGCACACACTGAGGCTGTCGTCGACAGAGGCGTCACTGCCGCCGCTCAGCGCGGACTTCGGCCATGTCAAAACACTGATTATCAACACCGCTAAATGGTCGGCTGACGCCGATACCTTCCTGGCCGGTTTCCCCAATCTGGAACGCTTGCTCATCAATCATTGCGGGCTTGAAAACTTGCCCGCACCGATTGCTGCCATGCGTGGCCTGGTCAATCTGAATCTGTCCCATAATCGCCTGCAACTGACTGAGCAGAGCGCGGCAACACTCAGTGCCATGCATCATCTGGGGACGATCAACCTGACCGACAATCCGGCCCTCGGCCTGACGCCTGATTTCAGCCATATGTCCAGACTCAGGCATCTGCTGCTGAGCAATATCGGTATCGATCAGTGGCCGAGCGGGTTACACGACAAGACGGGGCTGATCACACTGGATCTAAGCAACAACCGCTTGAAGGAAGTGCCGCCGACATTCATCGATCCAGCGGATGAGGACTTGTTGGCGGTCGCACGGGTCAACGCCGTAACCCGGCTCAAAGGCAATCCGTTCCCGGCCGATTACTGGAAGAAATTCGATGCCTACTGGCGACGCGTCAGCGCAGTCGCTCCCGAACTGCTGACCTCTCATCAGGGTGTGATGTTCGATAGCGACAACTCCTTGGCGAAACGTTACCGGCGACTGTTTCCCCAAAAGACTTGAAGCAGTGCAGAGAATACCTTTGGACCATGGACGTTGACGCCGCGACCATCAAGGTGCGCAGTCTTGAGCAGGAGTTCGCGCGACTCAAACGCCAGCTCGACGCCTGGGTTTTTTCCGGTGGAGGCAATCTGGGCGGGTACATTCGCGCCGACCAACTGGCGCTCAATGCACAGAACCGAGCTGATCGGGTCACGGCCAACGACAGAATCATCAGTTGCTGGCGCCGAGAGGGGCCGCAAGCTCATGCCCATGACGGTACTCCCATCGGCCTGGAGCTCGATCTGAGCAATCTGCGGCTGCCCAGCCTGCCGGACATAGATGCTGACTTCACTCACGTCGGCTCACTCAAACTCGTCAATATGCGCCTGAGCACGTCGCCGGAAGGTTTTCTGACGCGTTTCCGCCACATACGCTGGTTGAAATTGTCGCGCAATCAACTGCGTGAACTGCCACCGGCGATTGGCGAAATGCATGGTCTGACGTGGTTGTCGCTGGATAGCAACAACATCACCCTGACCGCCGACACTGCCCGCGTCCTCGCGAGCCGCACGACCTTGCGTGCACTGGAGCTGCAGGGAAACCGGCAACTGGGCATCGCCCCGGATATGAGCCAGATCGTCGACCTGCGGTCGGTCAGTCTGGCTCTCACAGGGATCGACACCTTTCCCAATGGCCTCATCCATCAGCCGCTGCTGGATACCATCGAGCTGCACAGCAACCGCATCACGGAAATTCCCGACGCCGTCATCGCGCCGCCGGATGATCAACTGGCGAACACCGTGCGCATCAACAACATCACTGATATTTCGAATAATCCATTGTCGGACGCGACATACAGCCGCCTGATCAACTACCGCAGTCGCCTGAGAGCAGCCGGCACACCGCTGACAGGCTTAAGGAACATCCTCGACACGGCGAGCGCCAGGCCGGAGCCCCTTCGCCTGGCTCCGGCTGACCCGATGCTGCGCTGGACAGCGGGCTTCACCGAAAAACAGCTGACGACACGAACACGGCAATGGCAAACCCTACGCGATCAGGCGCGCTCGGACGGTTTGTTCAACACACTGCAACGCCTGCTGGATACGCCAACCGGCCACTTGGCACTTCAAGGGCGAGTCTGGCGGTTGATCGATAGCATCACCGAAAACACCGCACAGTCCGAACGGTTGCGCAACGAAGTCTTTGATCGCGCCGGCGAAGCGGCCTGCTGTGACCGGGCAGCTTTTACCTTCGCCAATCTCGAGATCTTGTCGTTGACGCACAACGCTGTGGCCCGGGCCGGCGACAAAACGCAGGGGCTGGAACTGTTCAAGTTGAACAGAGCGCTGTTCCGCTTGCATGAAGTCGACAAGATTGCCTCGGCGGACATCGCCCAGCGCGAAGCGAACCTTGCCGCAGCCAGAACACCGCAAGAGGCCGCCAATCTGCGGCCGCCAGAGGTGCCCGAAGAAGTTGAAATCAGGCTGTTCTATCGCCACGGTCTCAAAGACCGCCTGCAGCTGCCCGGGCAACCGGAGAAAATGGGGTTTGCCCACCTGGTCAGCGTCTCCAAAGCGCAACTGGACAGTGCTTGCCAAACCGTCCTCGCGCGAGATAACTCAGCCGAGGAGTTTCAGGCCCTGGTGGCGAGGGAGTTCTGGCAAACATACCTGACTACGCACTATCAGGAGGTCTTCGAAGCCCGGCGTCAGCCGTTTCAAGACCGCCAGGCGGCTCTGGATGAATCATTCAAGGCAAACGAATTGTCATTCGCCGACTACGACGCGCAATCAAAAGCGATGCAGGCAGAATGGCTGATCGAGGAGTCGGCCCTGATCGAAAAACTGAGCCGCAAGGAACTGGCGCAATACAAGGCCAGCGACACTGAAGAGAATGCCGCCGGCACAAGTGCGTAGCCGATAAGGCGAGGGCTGGCCGAAGCGTTGTGGCCAGCCTTTTACTCGTCGTCGTCGAAGTTGTAGCTGCCCGGCGCGAGGTTTTCGAAGCGTGTGTATTTGCCGATGAACGCCAGGCGAATAAAGCCGATCGGGCCGTTACGCTGCTTGCCGATGATGATTTCGGCGATGCCCTTGTGTTCGGTTTCCGGGTGATACACCTCGTCCCGGTACACGAACATGATCACGTCGGCGTCCTGCTCGATCGCACCCGATTCACGCAAGTCGGAGTTCACCGGGCGTTTGTTCGGGCGCTGTTCGAGGGAACGGTTGAGCTGCGACAGGGCCACAACCGGGCAGTTGAATTCCTTGGCCAGCGCTTTCAGGGATCGCGAGATCTCGGAAATTTCGTTGGTACGGTTATCACCACTGGAGCCCGGAATCTGCATCAACTGCAAATAGTCGATCATGATCAAGCCGACGTCTCCGTGCTCACGCACCAGTCGCCGGGTCCGCGCGCGCATTTCCGACGGGCTGATGCCGGCGGTGTCATCGATGAACAGCTTGCGGTCGTTGAGCAGGTTGACCGCCGAGGTCAGGCGCGGCCAGTCGTCGTCTTCCAGTTGGCCTGAACGGACCTTGGTCTGGTCGATGCGGCCAAGCGACGAAAGCATACGCATGATCAGCGACTCGCCTGGCATCTCGAGGGAGTACACCAGTACGGCTTTCTCGCTGCGCAACACGGCGTTTTCCACCAGGTTCATCGCGAAGGTGGTTTTACCCATCGACGGACGGCCGGCGACGATGATCAAGTCGGCCGGTTGCAGGCCGCTGGTCTTCTCGTCGAGGTCGGTGTAGCCGGTCGACAGGCCGGTGATGGCATTGTCGGTGTTGAACAGGGTGTCGATGCGATCGATGGCCTTGGTCAACAGTTCGTTGACGCCAACCGGGCCGCCGGTCTTCGGTCGCGCCTCGGCGATCTGGAAGATCTGCCGTTCGGCTTCATCGAGGATTTCTTCGGCGGTACGGCCTTCAGGGTTGAACGCGCTGTCGGCGATTTCGGTACTGATGCCGATCAGCTGGCGCAACGTCGCGCGCTGGCGGACGATTTGCGCATAGGCCTTGATGTTGGCGACGGACGGCGTGTTTTTCGCCAGCTCACCGAGATAACCGAGACCGCCGACCTGGGACGTCTGGCCTTCCTTGTCCAGTTGCTCGGACAGGGTCACGACGTCGATCGGCATGTTCTGATCGGCCAGTTTGGCGATCGCACGGAAGATCAGGCGGTGGTCATGTCGATAGAAATCGCCGTCGGAGACTTGATCGAGCACGCGTTCCCAGGCGTTGTTGTCCAGCATCAAACCACCGAGTACGGCCTGTTCGGCCTCGATGGAATGTGGCGGCACCTTCAGGGCAGCGGTTTGCAGATCGTATTGCTCGGGAGCGGAGATATCGTTCATGGCCACTTGATAATCAGTGAAAAGCAGGGATTCAGAAAGACAAAGGGCACGACCTGTAAACAGGATCGTGCCCGATGTTAACCGCCTGACGGACAAGCCGCCAGCCGATCCGGTGTTGCTTAAGCTGCTACCACGACAACGCGTACGGTGGCTTCAACTTCGGCGTGCAGGTGCACGGCTACGTCGAATTCACCCACGTTGCGGATGGTGCCGTTCGGCAGACGAACTTCGCTCTTCTGCACTTCAACGCCGGAAGCGGTCAGTGCGTCAGCGATGTCGTGAGTACCGATCGAACCGAACAGCTTGCCTTCGTCGCCAGCGGTGGCAGTGATGGTCACTTCCAGCTCGGCCAGTTGGGCAGCACGGCTTTCGGCCGATGCTTTACGGTCTGCGGCGGCTTTTTCCAGCTCGGCGCGACGCTCTTCGAACGCAGCCAGGTTGGCAGCGGTCGCAGCGGTAGCCTTGCCGAAAGGCAGCAGGTAGTTACGGCCGTAACCGGCCTTAACGTTTACTTTGTCGCCCAGGTTGCCCAGGTTGGCGATTTTTTCCAGAAGGATCAGTTGCATGTGAAAATCCTCTAACTTTTAACCTTCACCGTTCGCGCTGTCGGTGTCTTTCGACACGTGACGACCGCGAAAATCAATCAGGCTGTCGACAATGGCCAGAACCACGAGCAACGGATAGATCAGCTGCATGAACAACAGCAGCGTGACGTACAACCCCACCAGCCAGAAACCGGCCAGTCGCTTCTGCCCGACCAGCCCGTGAATCAGGGCCAGCCCGGCGAACACCAGCGGTACACTGCACAACGGCGTCAACATGGCCATCTGTGCACCGAGATTCGGGCCCAGAAGCATCAACGCCAGCAGTAACATCGCCGGCCCCAGCGGAATGCGGATGGCGCGAAACTCGCGACCAAAACCACCCGGGTTGTACAACAACGCCTGCCAATGCCGCCCGACAATCAGGCTCAGCACGCTGACGATTTGCAACAATGCCGCAATCAGGCCGGTCAGGACCGGTGCAATCAGGGACGCGAAACGCCCTTGCTCATCCACCGACAATTGCTTGTAGGTTTCACCAAGAAGCGTCGGCATGATTTTTATCAAAGCCTGCGCGAGCATCTCGATCTGTGCCGCAAACGCGGCCCCGAGCACCACTGAAAACACCACTCCTATCACTACGCTGACCAGCAGCGTGCGAACCCAGGACTCACTTGCGCGCAAAACCAGCGCAAGCCCCGAAGACCCCAGCAGCACCAGAAGCGCTCGTGGGTCATCGGCATACAGCCACCAGATCAACGCCGGCAGCAGCCCCAGAGACAGAACACCCAGGGCGTCCGTCAGTCCGCGCCGCAGCAGCACAAGGCTCCCTGCGGCAGCACCCAACCAATACAACAACGGCAATGTTGCACATCCGGCCACCACGAGAGTGGCCTGCATGCGGCCGCGCATGATGAACTCAGCTAAGGCGCGCATGCATTCAATCCTTTGCTACTTGTCGACTGCCCGGTCTCAGCGGCCGTGGCTGTCGGTGTAGGCCAGCAGGGCCAGGAAGCGGGCGCGCTTGATAGCGGTGGCCAGCTGACGCTGATAACGAGCTTTGGTACCGGTGATACGGCTTGGAACGATTTTGCCGGTCTCGGATACGTAGGCTTTCAGAGTGTTGAGATCTTTGTAATCGATCTCTTTCACATCTTCAGCGGTGAAGCGGCAGAATTTACGACGACGGAAGAAACGTGCCATTTGATAGGCTCCTTAATAAGGTCCGTGGATTACTCGTCAGCGTTATCGCTGTTGTCACTGTCATCAGCCTTCGGCGCCTTCGTGTTCAGGACGGTCGCGACGCTCACGGCGCTCACTGCGGTTTTCTTCAGCCTTGAGCATCTCGGACTGGCCAGTAACGGCTTCGTCGCGACGGATGACCAGGTTACGGATCACTGCATCGTTGTAGCGGAAGTTGTCTTCCAGCTCGGCCAGGGCTTTGCCAGTGCACTCAACGTTCAGCATCACGTAGTGAGCCTTGTGAACATTGTTGATTGCGTAGGCCAGTTGACGACGGCCCCAATCTTCCAGACGGTGGATTTTGCCGCCGTCTTCTTCGATCAGCTTGGTGTAACGCTCAACCATGCCGCCGACTTGCTCGCTCTGATCCGGGTGGACCAGAAAGATGATTTCGTAATGACGCATGAATGCTCCTTACGGGTTGTAGCCTGCCGCTCAAAAACGGTCAGACAAGGAGTGAATGACACTTATGGACTTGCTGGCCCGGGGCACATGCGTGCCTGCCGCCACAGCAAGGGGCGCAATTGTAGAGAAGGGACTGCGGGGGTGCAAGGTAATTGGTGAATAAATGAACAGCAGCTATGAGCTACAAGCCTCAAGCTGCAAGCGGACCGCTTTTGACTTGAGGCTTGCAGCTTGCACTTATGGCTTGCGCGAAGCGCGCGCCTTGGCGCCACGCTGGCGCTGGGCTTCGAACAGGCAGACGCCGGTAGCCACGGAGACGTTGAGACTGCTGACGCTACCGGCCATCGGCAGGTTTACCAGATAGTCGCAGTGCTCGCGAGTCAGGCGACGCATGCCTTTGCCTTCGGCGCCCATGATAAGGATGGTCGGGCCGGTCAGGTCCTGGTCATAAATGCTGACCTCGGCCTCCCCCGCCGTACCCACCACCCACAGGCCGCGCTGCTGAAGTTTCTCCAGCGTGCGGGCGAGGTTGGTCACTGCCACCAGCGGGATGACTTCCGCTGCGCCGCAAGCGACTTTGCGCACCACAGGCGTCAGGGTCGCCGACTTGTCTTTCGGCACGATCACCGCCAGCGCCCCGGCCGCATCGGCCGAGCGCAGGCAGGCGCCGAGGTTGTGCGGGTCGGTCACGCCGTCGAGCACCAGCAGCAGCGGCGCGCCTTCGGTGCGATCGAGCAGTTCGTCGAGCATCGCTTCGCCCCAGACCTGGCTCGGGCTGACTTCCGCAACCACACCCTGGTGGACGCCTTCGACCCAAGCGTCCATTTCGCGGCGCTCGGCCTGACCAACCTGAACACGATTTTCGTTAGCCAGCTCAACCAGGGTCTGCACCCGCGGATCGTTGCGGCTTTCCGCCAGCCAGATCTGCTTGACGCGTTTTGGGTGGTGACGCAGTAACGCTTCTACCGCGTGAACGCCGTAGATTTTTTCCAACTGACTCATGACTTCGCCTTCGGTTTACGGGCTCCGCCACTTTTGGCTGGAGCGGAACCCGCTTTTGGCGGGCCCTTGCGGTGCTTGCTCGGTTTGGCTGGCTTGCCGCCGGAAGCCTTCTCAGGCGCCGACCGTCCGGTCTTTCCCGCAGACGGCGCTTTACCACCGCTTTTTGCATCGGCGAGCAAGGCCTTTTTCATTTCACGGCTTTTACGCAGCTCGGCGTTTTTTGCCACAGCGTCGCTTGGCCGATAAGCCTCGGACACCTTTTCCTTGGCCGGACGACGGCTGGCGGTTTTCGCCGGCGCCTTGTCTTCTGCAGCCTTGGCAGCCGGCGCGGCGGTTTCAGCGCCGCGTTTTTTGCGGCCGATCGGCGCGCTGATGGTTTTTTCTGCCATCTCGAAGTCGATCTTGCGCTCGTCGAGATCGACGCGCATGACCCGCACTTCAACGGTATCGCCGAGGCGGAAACTGCGCCCGGTGCGCTCGCCCGCCAAGCGGTGATGCACGGGGTCGAAGTGATAGTAATCGCCTGGTAGCGCCGTGACGTGGACCAGACCCTCGACATAAATGTCGGTCAGCTCGACGAACAGGCCGAAACCGGTCACCGCAGTGATCACGCCCGGGAACGACTCGCCGACGCGATCCTTCATGAACTCGCACTTGAGCCAGTTCACTACGTCGCGGGTCGCTTCGTCGGCACGACGCTCGCTCATCGAGCATTGCTCGCCGAGCTGTTCCAGCGCCGCTTCGTCGTACGGATAGATGCGCGCCTTTGGAATGGTCATCGCACCGGCACGGCGAACGTGCGGGGTGTCCTGCTTCGAATGGATCACGCTGCGGATCGCGCGGTGCGTCAGCAGGTCCGGATAACGACGGATCGGCGAAGTGAAGTGGGTATAGGCTTCGTAATTCAGGCCGAAGTGGCCGTCGTTTTCAGCGCTGTACACCGCCTGGCTCAACGAGCGCAGCATGACGGTCTGGATCAGATGGAAATCCGGACGATCCTTGAGGCCCGCCAACAAGGCCTGATAGTCCTTCGGCGATGGACCGTCCTTGCCCTTGTGCAAGGACAGGCCGAGCTCGCCCAGGAAGGCGCGCAGTTTTTCCAGACGCTCCGGCGGCGGACCGGCGTGAACGCGATACAGCGCAGGAATTTCATGCTTCTTGAGGAATTCGGCAGTGGCCACGTTGGCCGCCAGCATGCACTCCTCGATCAGCTTGTGCGCATCGTTGCGGATGGTCGGACGGATTTCGGCGATCTTGCGCTCGGAACCGAAGATGATCCGGGTTTCCTGCGTTTCGAAATCAATCGCACCACGCACATGACGGGCTGCCAGCAGCACTTTGTACAGCGCATAAAGCTGCTTCAGGTGCGGTAAGACGTCGGTGTACTCGCCACGCAGCTTGCGCGCTTCGGTAGCCTTCGGCGTTTCCAGCATGGCGCTGACCTTGTTGTAGGTCAGGCGGGCGTGAGAGTGAATCACCGCCTCATAGAAGCAGTAATCGGTCATTTCGCCGGACTTGGAGATGGTCATCTCGCAGACCATGGCCAGGCGATCAACGTGCGGATTCAGCGAGCACAGGCCGTTGGACAGCTGCTCTGGCAGCATCGGAATCACGCGCTCAGGGAAGTACACCGAGTTGCCGCGCACCTGCGCTTCGTTGTCCAGCGCCGAACCGATTTTCACATAGCTGGAGACGTCGGCAATCGCCACGTACAACTTCCAGCCGCCGGAGAACAGGCGCAGCTTGCCCGGCTTGGCTTCGCAGTAAACCGCGTCATCGAAGTCGCGGGCATCTTCGCCGTCGATGGTGACGAACGGCAGATGGCGCAGGTCAATGCGCTTCTCTTTGTCTTTTTCTTCAACTTCCGGCTTGAGCTTGCCGGCTTCCTTCAGTACGGCTTCAGGCCAGACGTGCGGAATGTCGTAGGTGCGCAGGGCAACATCGATCTCCATGCCCGGTGCCATGTAGTTGCCGACCACTTCGACCACGTCGCCCTGCGGCTGGAAGCGCGGCGTCGGCCAGTGGGTGATTTTCACCTCGACGAACTGACCGATCTGCGCGTTGGCGTTGCGGCCCGGTGTGACCAGCACTTCCTGCTGGATCTTCGGGTTGTCGGCAACGACGAAACCGATGCCGCCTTCTTCGAAGTAACGACCGACGATGGTTTCATGGGCACGGGACACCACTTCAACGATCACGCCCTCGCGACGACCGCGACGGTCGAGGCCGGAAACGCGGGCCAGCGCACGATCGCCATCGAACACCAGACGCATTTGCGCCGGGCTCATGAACAGGTCGTCGCTGCCGTCGTCCGGGACCAGGAAGCCGAAACCGTCACGGTGACCGCTGATGCGACCAAGGATCAGATCGAGCTTGTCCACCGGGGCATAGGTGCCACGACGGGTGTAGATCAGTTGAGCGTCGCGTTCCATGGCGCGCAGACGGCGGCGCAGGGCTTCAATCTGGTCTTCGGTGGTCAGACCGAACTCTTCGACCAGTTGCTCGCGGGCAGCCGGCGAACCACGATCGGCGAGATGCGCCAGGATCAGTTCGCGGCTAGGAATAGGGTTTTCGTATTTTTCCGCTTCACGAGCGGCCTCGGGATCGAGGGACTGCCAATCGGCCATTAGAGAGTTTTCACCTTGTCTATATACGGGTTAGTTTGGCATAGGCGCCATGAAACGGGAAATTTCCGGCTATATAAGGCGCAACGGATGCCATGATCTGCCGTCCGAAAGCCATTTTGACCACCGCTGGTAAAAAAAATCATATTTTTTGCTGACAGGGGTTTACAGCTAAAAAGACCCTCCGTATAGTGCGCGCCATTGACGACGCAGATGCGTTGACGATGCTGCCCAGATGGTGAAATTGGTAGACACGCCAGCTTCAGGTGCTGGTGACCTTACGGTCGTGGAAGTTCGAGTCTTCTTCTGGGCACCAATTTCGAGCTTGAGACTAGATCAGTTTCAAGGCTCACACAAAACCCGCGAAAGCGGGTTTTTTGCATTCTAAGCCCGGGTTTTCTTAAAACCGATTTATTAAAATTAAATCAGGGGTTTACAGATCAAAAAGCGCTCCGTATAGTGCGCCACATCAACAGCGGCAACGCTCGCGATGATTGCCCAGATGGTGAAATTGGTAGACACGCCAGCTTCAGGTGCTGGTGACCTTACGGTCGTGGAAGTTCGAGTCTTCTTCTGGGCACCAATTCAAATTCAAGGTTCAGGCCTTGAATTTCACAGAAACCCGCGAAAGCGGGTTTTTGCGTTTCTGGCTTCCGCTAATTGCCGACTCGCACCTCACATGCCGATCGGACCGCGAAGCGCACTTGAGAAACAATATCGTTTATCATTGTTGCAAGTTTTTGCAATGCGACAGTGAGGAACCCTGCGAATGACGTTTCGAAATACCCTGCGCCGAGGCCTGGCCTTCACCCTCCTCAGCGCGGCGCTCGCCACTCCCCTCACCCAGGCAGCCGATGCGGTTTCCCTTACCCTGTACAACGGCCAGCACAAAGAGGTCGGCGATGCGATTGCCAAGGCCTTCGAAGCCAAGACCGGCATTCACGTCAACGTGCGCAAAGGCAGCAGCAATCAGCTCGCCAGCCAGATCATCGAAGAAGGCGACCGCTCCCCCGCCGACGTGATCTACACCGAAGAATCGCCGCCGCTGAATAATCTTGGCGAGCAAGGCCTGCTGGCCAAGGCTGATGACGCAACCCTGGCGGTATTGCCGGAAAAATACGTCGCCACCAACGGCACCTGGATAGGCGTCACCGCCCGCGTGCGCGTGGTTGCGTTCAACCCGAAACTGATCGACGAGAAAGACCTGCCGAAATCGGTGATGGAGTTTTCCGAGCCGCAATGGCAAGGCAAGGTCGGTTTCGTGCCGACCAGCGGCGCATTCCAGGAACAGGCCGTGGCGATCATCAAGCTGCACGGGCGCGACGCCGCCGAAGAATGGCTGACCGGCCTGCGCGCGTTCGGCAAGACCTACAGCAACAACATGGTCGCGCTCAAAGCCGTGGAAAACGGCGAAGTCGCCACAGTGCTGGTGAACAACTACTACTGGTTCGCCCTGCAACGCGAGAAAGGCCAGCTCGATTCGAAACTGCACTACTTTACCGGCGGTGACGCTGGCGGCCTGATCACAGTGTCCAGCGCTGCGGTGCTGAAATCCAGCAAACATCCAAAAGAAGCGCAGCAATTCCTTGCGTTCATGGCCAGCGAAGAAGGTCAGCGCGTGATCACCCAGACCACCGCCGAATATCCACTGCACAAAGGCATGGAATCGGATCGCGGGCTCAAGCCATTCAGCGAGCTGGAAGCACCGAACGTGACGCCGGCCGATCTGGGCAATGCTGAAGAAGCGCTGGAGCTGGAACGCGAAGTTGGCTTGAACTGATGAGCGCATCGTTATCCGCCCCCGCCCCGCGCGGGGGTTACGTGCCAAAACGCAAGCGGCCATCGATCTGGCTGCTGCTGCCGGTATTGCTATTGGTGGTGTTGAGCCTGTTGCCGCTGGCCTATGTCGGGCTCAAGGCGTGGCAGGCGGGTTGGGCCGAGGCGATGCATTTGCTGTGGCGCCCGTATGTGTTTGGCTTGTTGCGCAATACCGTGGCGCTGATGGTCGGCGTGACGCTCACCTGCGGCGTGATTGGCCTGTCCCTGGCCTGGCTGCTGGAACGCAGCAATCTGCCGGGGCGACGCTTGTGGGGCGTGATTCTGTGTCTGCCGTTCGCGGTGCCGGCGTTTGTCAGCAGCTTTACCTGGGTTTCGCTGAGCGCACAGTTCGAAGGCCTTGGCGGGGCCATTCTGGTGATGAGCCTGTCGAAGTATCCGCTGATCTTTTGCCGGTCGCGGCGACGTTGCGCAACCTTGATCCTTCACTCGAGGAGTCCGCACGCACATTGGGGCAGAATCGTTGGGGGGTATTTTTTCGCGTGACCCTGCCGCTGCTCTGGCCATCGCTTTTGGCCGGCTCGCTGCTGATCGCCTTGCACATGCTGGTGGAGTTCGGCGCCCTGTCGATCATCGGTCTGCAAACTTTTACCACCGCGATCTATCAGCAGTTCGAGCTGGAATTCAGCAACGCCAACGCGGCGATGCTTTCGGCAGTGCTGCTCGCGCTGTGCCTGCTGTTGCTCTGGCTGGAACTGCGCGTGCGTGGCAAGGGCCGGCATGTGCGCACCGGTCAAGGCGCAGCGCGTCAGGCGGAACAAGTCCGCCTGGGACCATGGGCTGCGCTGGGTCAGTTATATTGCCTGGCGTTGGCGATTGTCGGCAGCGGGATTCCACTGGGAATGCTCGCTTACTGGCTGGCGGTTGGCTCATCGGCTGCGTTCCCGGTTGCGGCGATTAGCGAAGCGCTGCTGTCATCGCTGGCATTGTCACTGGGCGGCGCGGCACTGTGCCTGCTGCTGGCGGTTCCGGTGGGGCTGCTGGTGGTGCGCTACAAAGGTCAACTGGCGATCTGGGCCGAGCGTTTGCCGTATCTGCTGCACGCGCTACCGGGATTGGTGATTGCCCTGACGCTGGTGTATTTCGCTCTGCACTACGTGCCAGTGCTGTATCAGACCTCGGGACTGTTGCTGATTGCTTATGCGCTGCTGTTTCTGCCGTTGGCGCAGGCGCCAATTCGCACGGCGCTGAACAAGGCTGCACCGCAGCTGGAAGAGGCGGCGCGCACGCTCGGGGCTTCGTCGTTCACGGCGTTTTGCCGGGTAACACTACCGATCATTTTTCCGGCATTGGGTGCGGCGTTTGCGCTGGTGTTTCTCGATGCGATGAAGGAATTGACGGCGACGCTGCTGCTGAGTCCGACCGGGCTCAATACGCTGGCGACCGAGGTCTGGGCACATACCGCGAATGTCGAGTTCGCGGCCGCAGCGCCTTATGCGGCGTTGTTGATCGTGGTGTCGGGGTTGCCGGTTTATCTGCTCACGACGCGAATGTATCTGAGCCGTTGAAAAAGCTATCGCGAGCAGGCTCACTCCTACAGGGAAACGTATTTCAAATGTAGGAGTGAGCCTGCTCGCGAAGAGGCCAGCCCGGCCAATATCAGGCCCTGAACTGTCCCAGGCTCGCCTTGAGCTGTGCCGCCAGACCATCCAGCACCTTGCCACTGGCCGTGGTCTCCACCACCGCCTGCGCGGCTTTTTCCGCCTGTGCGTGAATTGTTTCCACCCGCCCACGCACCGCCTGCGCACCCTGCGCCTGATGCGCTGCCGCTTGTGTCGCGAGGCCGATCGCTGCGTGCACCTGTTCAACCGAGGCCTGCACCGACTGTTGCAGTCGCGCGCTGTCACGCAACACCAGCAAGCCTTCACTGGCCTGACGCCCGGCCTGGCCGATCGCCTCGACCGCCTCGCGCGCGCCCTGCTGCAACGCGACGATGTGCGCCTGAATATCGCCGGTGGAGCTTTGCGTCTTGCTTGCCAACGCCCGCACTTCGTCCGCCACCACGGCGAAGCCGCGGCCTGTCTCGCCCGCGCGCGCTGCTTCAATCGCCGCGTTCAAGGCCAACAGGTTGGTCTGCTCAGCGATGCCGTGGATCACCGTCAGCACCACTTCAATCTGTTCACTCTGCTGCGCCAGCCGCTCGATGACTTTCGCCCCGGTGTCCACCTGCCCGGCCAGCGCTTCGATCAGGCCGCCGACCTTGGCCGAGGTACGGGTGTTTTCATCAGTGGCCTGTCGAATTTCCACCACTTGCTTGAGTGCGGCCTGCATCGCATGGCTTTCCGATTGCGCCTCGTCGGCCATCTGCGACAACGCACGCAGGCTCTCGGCAACTTCATCACGCTGCATGCCGGCCGCCGCATCGGCGCCGGCGTTGCGCAGGGTCATCGCGCCAATCTCGACTCCGGTGCGCTGCGCCACATCGCCAGCTTCGCGCACGATCGGCTGCAACTTGTCCACGAAGCGGTTGACCGCCGAGGCCATGTCGCCGATTTCATCCTTGCTGTTGATCTGCACACGCTTGGTCAGATCGCCCTCGCCCGCCGCCAGATCGTCCATCGCCGCGTTGAGCATTTTCAGGCGATTGACCACGCGATGGCCCAACACCACGGCCAGCAACAGCAACACCGCACATCCGACCAGCGCCAGGCCCAGGCCGATGCGCCAGCGCAGAGTCGCCGCTGCCTCTTGAACGGTTTGCGCGGTATTGGCTTTCATCTCGCCAGCCGTGGACTGCGCCGACTGCAGGCGCGCTTGCATGGCTTTGGCGCTGTCCGCCGCAGCGCCTTTGAGGCTGTCACCGACCAGTTGGTCGCTGCTGGCGATCAGTGCCGAGAAACGCTTGTCGAGTTCGACCAGATCGGTTTCCACCGAGGCCGTGGAAACGCCCATCAGCACTTTGCCGATTTCCACACCGTTGGGATTGATCGACGCTTCGAGGTAATACACCGAGGGATCGTTTTTCGCTGCATCCAGCACTTTATCCAGCGCGCGCTCACCCTGGCCCTTCTCCAGCAAAGCCTTGTTGATCGGGTTTTCCCGGTTCAGATAACGGGTCAGGTGCTGGCCGGCGGCATCGTCATACACCACAAACAACACATTGGGATTGCGCTGGGCGCGGCGGGCAAATTCCGACAGGGTCGGTACGTCGCTGTCCCACATCGCCCGCGGAGCTACGGAGGCGAGCAACTGCGCCATATCGTTGGCCGAATCCTTGAGGTCCTTTTCCAGCGTGGCACGCAGTTGCGCCTGCTCTTCTTTGAGGCGTGAAGACAGGCCAGCGGTGAGTCGCTGCCGGGTACTGGCAGACAAAGCGTCGAGACTGGAAGTGACCTCCCGCCCGGCCTGCTCCAGTTCGCCGGACAGCTTCTGGCTGTCGGTTCCCAGGCGCGTCGCCAGATCTGCTTCCAGCGCCGTGACGGTGCTCCGCGTCAGGGCAACGGCCACCAACACTTGCACCAAAAGGGCGATACCCAAGGTAACGAACACGGGCCGCAGCAAACGGCTTTGTAACAGTGAGAGAACGGCCGACACTTTGAAATCCCTCTACGTCTGACGCCATTAATTTGATGGCACTCTTGTAGACAGATTCACAGCAAAGGTCATGCCGTCCAACAGGCATAAACGACAAAGGCCCCGATTAAGGGGCCTTTGTTTTTTACATCAACGACTTATCAAGCAAACGGATGACGCAGAACGATGGTTTCGTTGCGGTCCGGGCCCGTCGAAATAATGTCGATCGGTGCGCCGATCAACTCTTCAACGCGTTTGATGTAGGCGCGAGCATTGGCCGGCAGCTCTTCCAGGGTCTTGGCACCCACGGTCGATTCGCTCCAGCCCGGCACTTCTTCGTACACCGGCTGCAGGCCGACGTAGCTGTCAGCATCGGTCGGGGCAACAGCGTTGCCCTGCGCGTCTTTGTAGCCGACGCAGATGTTGATGGTTTCCAGACCGTCGAGTACGTCAAGCTTGGTCAGGCAGATGCCCGAGATGCTGTTCACATCGATAGCGCGACGCAGGATGACGGCGTCGAACCAGCCACAGCGACGGGCACGGCCGGTGGTGGCGCCGAACTCGTGACCCTGCTTGGCCAGGTGTGCACCGACGTCGTCGAACAGCTCAGTCGGGAACGGACCGGAACCAACGCGAGTGGTGTACGCCTTGGTGATGCCGAGGATGTAATCGAGGAACATCGGGCCAACACCCGAACCGGTCGCCACGCCACCGGCGGTGGTGTTGGAGCTGGTCACGTACGGATAGGTACCGTGGTCGATGTCGAGCAACGAACCCTGGGCGCCTTCGAACATGATGTCTTTGCCGGCACGGCGCAGGTCGTGCAGCTCGGCCGTCACGTCGAGCATCAGCGGCTTGAGCAGTTCGGCGTATTCCTTGCACTCGGCCAGGGTCTTTTCGAACTCGATGGCCGGCTCTTTGTAGTAACCGACCAGCATGAAGTTGTGGTAATCCACGAGTTCACGCAGCTTGTCTTCGAAGCGCGGCATGTTCAGCAGATCGCCGACACGCAGGCCACGACGAGCAACCTTGTCTTCATAGGCCGGGCCGATGCCGCGACCGGTGGTGCCGATCTTCAGCTCGCCACGGGCCTTTTCACGGGCCTGGTCCAGCGCAACGTGGAAGGACAGGATCAGCGGGCAGGACGGGCTGATACGCAGACGCTCGCGCACCGGTACGCCTTTCTCTTCCAGCTTGGTGATCTCGCGCAGCAGGGCGTCAGGTGCGACGACCACGCCGTTGCCGATCAGGCACTGCACGCCTTCGCGCAGCACGCCCGACGGAATCAGGTGCAAGACGGTTTTCTCGCCGTCGATCACCAGCGTGTGGCCCGCGTTGTGGCCACCCTGGTAGCGCACTACGGCGGCAGCATGTTCGGTCAGCAGATCAACGATCTTGCCTTTGCCCTCATCACCCCACTGGGTGCCCAGGACTACGACATTCTTACCCATAACACTTGTCCTCATTCGCGCAAACTTGGTGCCGGCGATGGCCGGCAGGAAAACTCAAGAAGCCAGTGGCGATACTTGCCAAAGCCCGTTCTGCTGAATCAATTGCCGGTCGCAGTCCGCATCACGGGCGGCGGCCAAAGGTTGTCCAGGCAAGGCCTGAACGACACGCTGACCCTCACTGCGCAACTGGCAAACCTGCTGCCAGAGTGCCGCATCCGTACTGTCAGGCATCCAGATACCGCCAGACGGTAGCTCGATCTCAGCACGCCCCAGGGTCACCAGGGTTTTCAAATCGGTGGAAAAACCGGTCGCCGGACGGGCACGACCAAAATCGGCGCCGATGTCATCGTAGCGACCACCCTGAGCGATGGACTGACCCACGCCCGGCACGAACACCGCGAACACCACGCCGGTGTGGTAGTGGTAACCACGTAATTCGCCCAGGTCGAAGTACAACGGCAAATCAGGGAAGCGCGCCGAAAGACGCTCGGCAATCGCCAGCAAGTCTTCCAGGGCCGCCAGCACTGGCGCCGGCGCATTGGCCAGACGCTCGCGCGCAGCGCTCAATACTTCACGGCCGCCACACAGGTCGACCAGTGCGCGCAACATATCGGACAGATCCGCTGGCAAGCCTTCGGTCAGGGTAATGACCTCGTCGATGGCCTTGCGTTGCAGCGCATCGAACAACTGCTGTTCGACTTCACCGGACAAACCGGCAGCGCGCGCCAGCCCCCGATAGATGCCGACATGGCCAAGGTCCATGTGCACATCCGGCACGTCGGCCAGTTGCAGCATGGCCAGCATCAGGCTGATCACTTCAACGTCGCTGCTCGGGCTGGCGTCGCCGTACAACTCGGCGCCCAACTGGATCGGGCTGCGCGAGGACGACAAGGCCCGCGGCTGGGCGTGCAGCACGCTGCCGGCGTAGCACAGGCGGCTCGGGCCTTCGCGGCGCAGGGTGTGGGCATCGATGCGCGCGACTTGCGGCGTGATGTCGGCGCGGAATCCCATCTGCCGGCCCGACTGCGGGTCGATGACCTTGAAGGTGCGCAGATCCAGGTCCTGGCCTGCACCGGTCAGCAGGGATTCCAGGTACTCGATATGGGGAGTCACGACAAACTCGTAACCCCAGCTCTGGAACAGATCCAACACCTGACGACGCGCGACTTCGATGCGCGCCGCTTCCGGTGGCAGTACTTCTTCGATGCCATCTGGCAGCAGCCAGCGGTCTACCGTTGCCATTACGCCATTCCCCTTTGATCCGGGCGGCCAGCCTGCGGGCGAGCCTTGAGTGAAGCAGAAAATGATCGATCCGTTCAAAACGCACGCGCATGAACGACGCGGCGAAAGGCCTGTTACCGGCTTCGCCCACCACTTTCCTCGAAAAACGTTCGGGCCATTCAACCCGATGCCTGCAACAAAAAACAGCAATCAAACGTGCAGACGCAAAAAAGCCGGGAATTTCCCGGCTGCCGCATCATACACACGTTTTCCCAAAGGATCACCCCGCCCGAGGATTTAGCCGCCGGGCGGAGCGATTCAGGTCAACGTCGCATCAAGGCTTGGCTTTTTCCAGGTAACGGAAGAAGTCGCTGCTTGGGTCGAGGACCATGACGTCGGATTTGTTCGCGAAGCTTTCACGGTAGGCACGCAGGCTACGGTAGAAACCGTAGAACTCCTGATCCTGACCGTAGGCCTTGGAATAGATCGCAGCGGCCTGGGCATCACCATCACCGCGAACCTCTTCGGATTCACGATAAGCTTCAGCCAGCAACACGCGGCGCTGACGATCGGCGTCGGCACGGATGCCTTCGGCCAGCTCGTTACCCTTGGCGCGGTGCTCGCGAGCTTCACGCTCACGCTCGGTGCTCATACGCTCGAACACGCTGCGGTTCACTTCCTTCGGCAGATCGATGGCCTTGACCCGGACATCGACGACTTCGATACCCAGCTCTTTTTCCGCCATCTTGTTCAGCGATGCAGTGATGTCAGCCATCAGTGCGTCCCGCTCACCCGACACCACTTCGTGCAGGGTGCGCTTGCCGAACTGGTCCCGCAGGCCGGATTCCAGACGACGTGACAAACGCTCGTCGGCAATCTGCTTGAGGCCGGAAGTCGCGGTGTAGAAGCGCTCTGCATCCTTGACCCGCCACTTGGCGTAGGCATCGACCATCACGGCTTTCTTTTCCAGGGTCAGAAAGCGCTGTGTCGGTGCGTCCAGCGTCAACAGGCGTGCGTCGAATTTACGCACCTGGTTAACGTAAGGCACCTTCACATGCAGACCCGGCTGAACGTCCGCCTGAACCACACGGCCGAATTGCAGCAGCACCGCACGCTCGGTCTGAGCGACGATGTAGAAGCAATTCCAGCCCACCAGTACCACAACGACGCCAACGATCAGGGCGATCAGCGATTTATTGCTCATCAGCGGGTCTCCCTTGTACGCGTCTGCGGCACGTCAGTGACATGCGGCGTGACGTCCGAGTTGTTGCTGGCGGCCGAACCAGTCACCGGTGCGTTGCCCGAACTGTTCTGGATCATCTTGTCCAACGGCAGATAGAGCAGATTGCTCTGGCCGTTCTTGTTGCCGGTCACGAGTACCTTGCTGGTGTTGCTGAAGACTTCCTGCATGGTGTCCAGATACAGACGCTCGCGGGTGACTTCAGGCGCCTTGCGATATTCGGCGACCAGTTTGGTAAAGCGATCGGCCTCACCCTTGGCGCGCGAGATCGTTTCGTCGCGGTAACCGTTGGCATCTTCGATGATGCGCTGGGCCTGACCACGGGCTTCCGGCACCACGCCGTTGGCGTAGGTTTCGGCCTGGTTGCGCGAACGCTGCTCGTCTTCACGGGCGCGGATCACGTCATCGAAGGCTTCCTGCACTTCACGCGGTGCCGCTGCGCTCTGTACGTTGACCTGGGTAACGGTGATACCGGTGCGATAGGTATCGAGGAAACGTTGCAGACGTTCCTTGATTTCGCTGGCCATCAATTCACGACCTTCGGTCAGCACCTGGTCCATGGCGGTCGAACCGACCACGTGGCGCAGGGCACTTTCAGTCGCGTGCTGCAGACTGATTTCCGGCTGATCGACGTTCAGCACGAAGTCCTGCAGGTTGCTGATCTTGTACTGCACGGTCAGCGGCACTTCGACGATGTTTTCGTCTTCAGTGAGCATCTGGCCCTGCTTGGAGTACGCACGCTCACGCGTCACGTTTTCCATGTACTTCTTGTCGATCGGCGGGAAATAGATGTTCAGGCCCGGGCCGACAGTCTCGTAGTACTTGCCGAAGCGCAGCACCACGGCCTGCTCCTGCTCGTCCACCACGTAGACGGCGCTGTACAGCCAGACGGCCGCCAGCACGACCAGGCCGATGCCGAGCAGGCCGCCGAAGCCGCCACTGCTCTTGCCCGAACCACCGCCGTCATCACCACGTTTCTTGCCACCACCGAACAACCCGTTCAGGCTTTCCTGCAGCTTTCGGAAGGCCTCGTCGAGATCCGGTGGCCCCTTGCGGTCGCCGTTATTGCGGCGCTTGCCACCCCAGGGATCCTGATTGTTCGAGTTGCCACCCGGCTCATTCCAAGCCATAGCGCTCTCCATCTGATAAAGCAAAGACGCACCCACGGCGCGCCGACCAATGCTACAGAATGCCTGCCGTTGCGGCACAACCGCTTTTTCAGGCTTTTATTGCAAAGTGTGTTGCTCGATGAATTCCATCGGCTGCAATCCTTCGCGGCTTACCAGTCGATTCAACTCGATCCGGGGCAAACGAACGGTCAGCAGACTGACACCTTCTTCGTCGTGCTCTTCTTTCTGCACCGCGCCGAGTTCGAAAAACTGCGCACGCAGTCGCGCAAATCGTTGCGGCAATCGCAAGGTACCGACAAACAGATCACTGCCGAGCAATTCGGCAATCGCCTGCTCAAGCAATTCCAGACCGCTGCCATCGCGCGCCGACAGCCAGACCCGCTGGGGCTTGCCGTCTTCATCGCGCTGGATTTGCGGCTCGACACCTTCGAGCAAATCGAGTTTGTTATAGACCTCGAGGATCGGCAAGTCCTGGGCACCAATCTCGCCCAGCACCACCATCACCTGCTCGATCTGCAACATGCGATCCGGTTCCGCCGCGTCGATGACGTGCAACAGCAAGTCTGAGTTGCTCGACTCTTCGAGGGTAGACCGAAATGCTTCAACCAGCTTGTGCGGCAAGTGCCGGATGAAACCCACCGTGTCGGCCAGGACAATCGGCCCCAGGTCATCCAGATCCAGACGACGCAGGGTCGGGTCGAGCGTGGCGAACAACTGGTCAGCCGCGTAGACCTCGGATTTCGTCACGTTGTTGAACAGCGTGGACTTGCCGGCGTTGGTATAGCCGACCAGCGATACAGTCGGAATCTCTGCCCGCGAACGGCCGCGACGCGATTGCTCGCGCTGGCTGCGCACCTTCTCCAGCCGGCCCTTGATCTGGCGCAGACGAACCCGCAGCAGTCGCCGGTCGGTTTCGAGCTGGGTTTCACCCGGGCCGCGCATGCCGATGCCGCCACCCTGACGCTCAAGGTGAGTCCAGCCGCGGACCAGCCGGGTGCTCATGTGGTCAAGCTGGGCCAGTTCGACCTGGAGCTTGCCTTCATGGGTACGGGCGCGTTGGGCGAAAATATCGAGAATCAGACCGGTGCGGTCGATCACGCGACACTCGAAAACACGTTCGAGGTTGCGTTCCTGACTGGGCGTGAGGACGTGATTGAAAATCACCAGATCGGCTTCTTCAGCCTTGACCAGGTCGCGTAGCTCTTCGACCTTGCCGCTGCCGATCAGGTATTTGGCGGTTGGCCGATGACGCGGCACGTTAAAAAACGCAACGGTCTCGGCGCCGGCCGAATTAGCCAACTCCTGAAACTCCTGCGGATCTTCGCGCGCCTCAGGGTCCTGTCCATCCAAGTGAACGAGGATTACCCGTTCACCACCACCGTGGCGCTCAAAGAACAAAGGAGACTCCTATCAGGCGTTACCCGGAGCTGGCTCTGCGTCGCCCTGTTCGTTTTCGGTTGCGCTAGGCAGACGAATCGGACGAACCGGCACTACGGTCGAGATAGCATGTTTGTAAACCATCTGGCTGACGGTGTTCTTCAGCAGGATCACGAACTGGTCGAACGACTCGATCGTGCCTTGCAGTTTGATACCGTTGACCAGGTAGATGGAAACCCCGACTTTCTCTTTACGTAAAGTATTCAGGTAAGGGTCTTGTAGCGAATGCCCTTTTGACATGTGCCGCACTCCTTTAAGGATTCAATAATAAAAAATAGGTAATTCAGATGGCTTTGGCCGCCACACCCCCAAGGATAGACGGCAATTGCAAGGACTCAGCTCAATATGGAGATGGTCCCAAGGTATTTCAAGGCGCGTGGCAGATTGTCGCAATCAAGACTGTCCAGCCAGTGTAAATCTTCCCAGCTGCGCAGCCAGGTGAACTGGCGTTTGGCCAATTGGCGCGTGGCGATGATGCCGCGCTCCTGCATTTCGGCCAACGTCAGCTTGCCATCCAGGTAGTCCCAGACTTGGCGATAGCCTACCGCACGTATAGACGGCAACCCGGCATGCAGGTCACTTCTATTACGCAGGGCTACGACCTCGTCGATGAATCCCTGTTCCAACATAATTGTGAATCTTTGTCTGATACGGTCATGCAGTACCTGGCGGTTTGCCGGGGCGATGGCCAGGTTCGCGACAGTATAGGGCAATTGTTGCAGTCCCGAAGCGGCTGCTTCGGTACTTTGCGCAGATTGTTGCTGACGCAGGTCGGTCATGCTTCGACCGCTGACTCGATACACTTCGAGGGCGCGACTCAGACGCTGCGGATCGTTGGGATGAATCCGCGCCGCCGACACCGGGTCGATGAGCGCCAATTGATCGTGCAGCGCCTGCCAGCCAAGGCGCGCGGCCTCTTCTTCGATCTGCGCGCGCACCTCGGGATCGGCGGCGGGCATGTCCGCCAGGCCGTCGACCAACGCCTTGTAATAGAGCATGGTGCCGCCCACCAGCAGCGGGATTTTTCCGCGTGCGGTGATTTCAGCCATGGCTTGCAGGGCATCACGGCGAAAGTCCGCAGCCGAATAGGCTTCGGCCGGATCAAGAATATCGATCAAGCGGTGCGGATGCTCGGCCAGCAGCTCTTTTGAAGGCTTGGCGGTGCCGATGTCCATGCCGCGATAGACCAGCGCCGAATCGACACTGATCAGCTCGCATGGCAACACCTTGGTCAGCTCGATGGCCAGGTCGGTCTTGCCCGCAGCGGTCGGGCCCATCAGAAAAATCGCTGGAGGCAGCTGGCTCATCAACGACCGCGCAGGAACAGTTTGTCCAGATCGTCCAGGCCCAGTTGGGTCCAGGTCGGTCGGCCATGGTTGCATTGACCGCTGCGCTCGGTGTTTTCCATGTCGCGCAGCAGGCCGTTCATTTCCGGCAGGGCCAGGCGCCGGTTGGCGCGAATCGCGCCGTGACAGGCCATGGTGCCGAGCAATTCATTCAGGTGCGCCTGAATGCGGTCGCTGGTGCCGTATTCCATCAGGTCCGAGAGCACGTCACCCACCAAACGATTGGCTTCGGCCTGCTTGAGCAACGCCGGGATCTGCCGGATCGCCAGGGTTTCCGGGCCCAGCCGCTGCAATTCGAAGCCCAGCCGCTGGAACCACGCGGCATGCTCTTCGGCGCAATCGGCTTCGCGCTGACTCACGGCCAGCGACTCCGGCACCAGCAACGGCTGTCCGCTGAGCCCTTCACTGGCCATGGCGATCTTCAGGCGTTCGTACATGATCCGCTCATGTGCGGCATGCATGTCCACCAGCACCAGGCCATGGGCGTTCTCGGACAGAATATAAATGCCTTTGAGCTGCGCCAGTGCATAACCGAGCGGCGGAATATCTTCCTGGCCGGTCGGTAGCGCGCTGGCATTAGCCTCAGGCAGCGGCGCAAAAAATTCTTTGTAAGCGGCTTGAGCCTCGGCGGCGGGAACAGCCGATTGCGGGCGTGGCGTGTACTGATACTGATAAGCGCCGCCAGCACTGGCACCGGACGAGGTATTGAACGCCGGTTGTGCCTGCGGTTGCTCAAGCAGCGCATTGGCGGCCAGACGCATCTCGCCCTGCGGGCCAAATTCGCCCGCCTCGATTCCGCTGGGTCGAACGATCGCCGTGGTGACCGAGCCGGCCAGTTGATCTTCCGGACGCACGTCGCCCAGCGCACGGTGCAAGGTGCCATAGAGGAAGTCATGCACCATGCGCCCGTCGCGGAAGCGCACTTCGTGCTTGGTCGGGTGCACGTTGACGTCGACCGCCGCCGGATCAACCTCGAAAAACAGCGCGAACGTCGGGTGACGACCGTTGAACAGCACGTCGCGATAAGCCTGACGTACCGCGTGGGCGACCAGTTTGTCGCGCACCGCGCGGCCGTTTACAAAGAAATACTGCAAATCGGCCTGACTGCGGTTGAACGTCGGCAAACCGACCCAGCCCCACAGGTGCAGACCATTGCGCTCGATCTCGATCGGCAGCGCCTGCTCAAGGAACCCCGAACCGCAGATTGCCGCCACCCGCCGGGCGCGGGCCGCATCATCGTGGGCCTCGTGCAGGCTGAGGATGGTTTTGCCGTTGTGGCGCAGATGGAAGGCCACGTCGAAACGCGCCAGCGCCAGACGCTTGATCACTTCTTGCAGATGATCGAATTCGGTTTTTTCGGTTTTGAGAAATTTGCGCCGCGCCGGGGTATTGAAAAACAGGTCGCGGACTTCTACAGAGGTGCCGACCGGGTGCGCGGCGGGCTGTACGCGAGGCGCCATGTCGCGGCCCTCCGTCTCGACCTGCCAGGCCTGATCGGCATCGCGGGTGCGCGAGGTCAGGGTCAGGCGCGCCACGGAGCTGATCGACGCCAGCGCCTCACCACGGAAACCCAGGCTCATCACCTGCTCAAGGTCTTCGAGGTTGCGAATCTTGCTGGTGGCATGACGGGCCAGCGCCAGCGGCAGGTCGTCGGCGGAAATGCCGCTACCGTCGTCACGCACCCGCAACAGCTTGACACCGCCCTGCTCGACATCGACATCGATACGTTTGGCGCCGGAGTCGAGGCTGTTTTCCAGCAGCTCCTTGATGACCGAGGCCGGGCGTTCAACCACCTCACCGGCGGCAATCTGGTTCGCCAGCCGTGGGCTGAGCAGTTCGATGCGGGCGCTGTTCAAAACCTCGTTCATTCTTTCGACGCCAGTTCAGTGCCGGGAATGGTCAGGTGCTGGCCGACTTTCAGCTCATCGGTTTTCAGGTTGTTCGCCGCGCGCAATGTGGCCGGCGACACTTGGTAACGCACACCAATCATCGCCAGCGTCTCGCCCGGACCGACGCGGTGATCACGCGGGCCTTGAGCGATCTTGCCGGAATCCCGCAGCCAGGCGATGTAGGTGCCCGGTGGCGGGTTCTGCTGGAAGAACTGCCGCACGCCGCTGCTGATCGAGCGGGCCAGCGCTTGCTGGTGGCTCGACGCCGAGAGTTTGCTGGCCTCGTTGGCGTTCGAAATAAAACCGGTTTCGACCAGAATCGACGGGATGTCCGGCGATTTCAACACCATGAACCCGGCCTGTTCCACGCGCTGTTTGTGCAGCGGCGTAACGCGGCCAATGTTGGTCAGAACTTTCTGGCCGACGTTGAGACTGGAGGTCAGCGAGGCCGTCATCGACAGGTCGAGCAGCACGCCGGCGAGCATGCGGTCCTTGTCATCTAGGCTGACGTTGCCGGCACCACCGATCAGGTCGGAACGGTTTTCGCTGTCGGCCAGCCAACGGGCAGTCTCGGACGTGGCGCCGCGATCAGACAGGGCAAACACCGACGCACCAAACGCCGCAGCGGATGGCGCGGCGTCGGCGTGAATCGAGACGAACAGGTCGGCGCCCTTCTTGCGGGCGATTTCGGTACGCCCACGCAGCGGAATGAAGTAGTCGCCGGTGCGCGTCAGTTCGGCGCGGAAGCCTTTCATGCCGTTGACCTGACGCTGCAATTCGCGAGCGATCTGCAGCACCACGTCTTTTTCACGCTGGCCGCGTGAGCCAGAGGCACCCGGGTCTTCACCGCCGTGGCCGGCATCGATCACCACAATAATGTCGCGCTTGCCGGCCGGGGCTGGCGGCAGTTTGATCGCCGGTTCCGTCGGAGTCACCGGCACTGCCGGCACGGTCGCCACCGAAGGCGTTGGCGCAGGCGGCGGCGCGGCATCGGCCGGGTTGTCGAACAGGTCGACCACCAATCGGTTGCCGTACTGCGCGTTCGGCGCCAGCGAGAAGCTTTTCGGGGTGACGGCTTTCTTCAGGTCGATGACCACGCGCAAATCGGTCGGCGTGCGCTGGGCCGAGCGCATGGCGGTGATCGGCGTGTTGGCGGTCTGCACATTCAGAGGCGCACCGAGGGTGGCACCATTGATATCGATGACCAGACGGTCCGGTGCAGTCAGGGTAAATACGCTGTGCTGTACCGGGCCGCTCAGGTCGAAGACCAGTCGCGTGTTGTCCGGCGCCCGCCACAGACGCACGCTGTTGACCTTTGAATCGGCCACAGCGTTGACGGTTACTGCCATCAACATCAGTCCAGCGGCAGCCACCAACGCGCGAAAGCGCATACCAAACCCCATCATTTAATTGGATTCCAATGCCAAAGCGGCACACCAGGCCTCGCCACGCGAGCCCTGGGATAAAATTTTCAGCGAACGCCCGCTGTCTTGCGGGCTAATGGTAATGGTCAGGTCAGGCTTTGGCAAAAAGCCTGCACCTTTATCGGGCCACTCGATCAGGCACAGCGCATCGTCTTCGAAGTAATCGCGGATGCCGAGAAACTCCAGTTCCTCCGGATCGACCAGGCGATACAGGTCGAAGTGGAAGGCACGAACGTCACCGATCTCGTAGGGCTCGACCAAGGTGAAGGTCGGACTTTTTACCGCGCCGACATGCCCCAGCCCGCGAATGATGCCACGCGAGAGCGTGGTTTTGCCCATGCCCAGGTTGCCTTCGAGAAAAATCAGGCCATGGCCCTGGGTCACGCGGGCGATCCGTGCGCCAAAGTCGCTCATGGCCTGTTCATCGGCCAGGTACAGGGTTACTTCAGACACGGTGCTTGCTCCTCCAACAACTGACGAATGGCTGGAATCAGATCACTGGCCGCCAGCCCACGGCCGAATTTGCCTTGTTGCAAGCCGGCATTGGCGTGCAGCCACACGGCGAGACTTGCCGCATCGAAAGCCTGCATGCCCTGCGCCAGCAGTGCGCCGATCAAACCGGCCAGCACATCGCCGAGGCCACCCGTGGCCATCGCCGGATGGCCTTGATGACACAGCGAAAGGCGCCCGTCGGGATGCGCGATCAGACTGCCCGTGCCTTTGAGCACGACGACTGCTGAGTATTTCTTGCTCAACGCCAGCGCTGCCGCCGGGCGATCCGCCTGCACTTCGGCAGTGCTGATGCCCAACAAACGCGCCGCCTCCCCGGATGCGGAGTGATCACGCAATCCTTGGGTAATTGAACGAAGCCGCTGGCCAGCAGGTTCAACGCATCGGCGTCCCACACCTGTGGCAAGGATGCGTTGGCTGCGGCGGACAACAATGCGCGCCCCCAACTGGCTTGCCCCAGCCCGGGCCCGACGACCAGCGTCGAGACCTTTTCCAGCAAACCCATTAACTGATTGGCCGACGAGGTGCCGAGGGCCATAGCTTCCGGCACCCGGGTCAGCGCCGCCGGAACGTGCTCGGGACGCGTCGCCAGCGACACCATGCCCGCGCCGCTGCGCAAGGCCATTTGCGTACTGAGCAGAATCGCTCCGCCAAAGCCGTGATCACCACCGATCAACAGCACATGGCCAAAACGGCCCTTGTGCGCCGTCGGTGCGCGCGGGGCTGGCAGCGGAAGATTAGCCGGGTTGAGGCGTCGGGCGCGGACAGCAATGTCACTATAAATGTCGGCGCTGGCCTGCAGATCATTGAATACCAGCACACCGACGTGATCGGCGGCATCGCCATTGAACAGGCCGAGTTTCAGGCCGATGAAAGTCACCGTGAGATCAGCCTGCACCGCGACGCCCAAGGTTCGTCCGGTGTCAGCACAAAGCCCGGAAGGAATATCGACTGCCGTCACGGGCAGACCGCTGGCATTGATCGCGTTGATCGCTGCGGCATAAGGCTCGCGCACCTCGCCGCTCAAGCCTGTGCCCAGCAAGGCGTCGACAACGATGCCGCGCAGCTCGCTGTCATCTGTCCAGTGCTGCATAGCAACACCTGCGGCCAGAGCTTCGGCATGGGCGCGTGCCGCATCCCCTTGCAAGCGCTGCGGATCGCCCACCGCCAGCACGCGCACAGCCCAACCGGCGCGCAATGCCAGTGCGGCGATCAGGTAACCGTCCCCGGCATTGTTGCCGTGCCCGGCCAGAACCGTCAGCTCGCTCGCGTCCGGCCATTGCCGCACCAGCGCGCGCCAGCTCGCCCGGGCCGCGCGCTGCATCAATTCGAAGCCCGGCGTGCCGGCGGCAATCAGCCGCGCGTCGAGCTCACGCACCTGAGCGGCGCCGTACAGTGCGTCGGGTAATTCATCTTTCGTCTGCGGCATGCGTCTTCGGGCTCCGATGTCTGGCAGAATTATACGCACCTCAGCTCCGGTTTCTCTCGCCTCATGTCCGCCATTACCACAGACCTGCCCGCCCTCGCCCAATCGATCAAGGAGTGGGGCCGCGAGCTGGGCTTTCAGCAAGTCGGCATCAGCGGCCTGAACCTCGCCGAGCACGAGCAGCACCTCGAGCGCTGGCTCGCCGCCGGCTACCACGGCGAAATGAACTACATGGGCGCCCATGGCAGCAAACGCTCGCATCCCGAGGAACTGGTGCCGGGTACTTTGCGCGTGGTCTCGCTGCGCATGGACTACCTGCCCGGTGACACCCAAATGGCGCAAATGCTGGCGCAACCGGAAAAAGCCTACGTGTCGCGTTATGCCTTGGGCCGCGATTACCACAAATTGATCCGTAAACGTGTTCAACAATTGGCCGACAGGATTCAGGCCGAGATCGGCCCGTTCGGTTTTCGCGCGTTTGTCGACAGCGCGCCGGTGCTGGAAAAAGCCATCGCCGAACAGGCCGGGCTGGGCTGGATCGGCAAGAACACCCTGGTGCTGAATCGCAAGGCCGGCAGTTATTTCTTCTTGAGCGAGCTGTTCGTCGACCTGCCGCTGCCGGTGGATGAGCCGCACAGCACTGAACATTGCGGCCGTTGCACTGCGTGTCTGGATATCTGCCCGACCAACGCCTTCGTCGGCCCGTATGTGCTGGACGCGCGGCGCTGCATTTCCTATCTGACCATCGAACTGAAAAGCGCCATCCCCGAAGAGCTGCGCCCGCTGATCGGCAATCGAGTGTTCGGCTGTGACGACTGCCAGATCGTCTGCCCGTGGAACCGCTTCGCCAAGCCTTCCGGGGAAAGCGATTTCAAGCCACGGCACAACCTCGACAATGCCGAACTGGCGGAGTTGTTTTTGTGGGATGAAGAGAAGTTTTTCAGCAGCACCGAAGGTTCGCCGTTGCGGCGAGCGGGGTATGAGCGCTGGTTGCGGAATCTGGCAGTGGGGCTGGGCAATGCGCCTTCAACGATTCCGGTGCTGGAAGCGTTGAAGGCGCGACGGGATTATCCGTCAGAGTTGGTTAGAGAGCATGTGGAGTGGGCGCTGGGCCGGCACTCCAGACCTTCAGATCACTAAACGGCGAGCGAAGTACTCAGGATGCTATTGGCGTTTTGCTTCCATACTTGCAGCAGCTTTTATTCTTCCGGGGGTTTCCTCCTTAGTCCAATGGCCGCCTGCCTGCATGACTTTGCAAACTCTCGTATTACTGTCCTCTAGCAGGTAAATACGCTCCCCGCGTCCGGCCGACCTCGTGAAATAAACATGCGTTACTCTTCTTCCAGCGCCGGCTCCTCCCATGTCACCCCAATGCATGTCGGACGCCGCGGCTGCTTCATTGGGTGGCACATTTTCTTCCACTTTTTTGTAAAACTTTTCAGCCATTTCTTCCCTTTTAGCAGTCGAAATTTTGTGTTTCTTGGGCCTTTGCACCTGCCAGGGCTTCGCCTCTTCCGCTGCGGGCGCCGTGGAACTTTGTGGATTGTTGCTTGTTCTACGCGTTCCTACATGTCTTGCGTTTTTGGCTACGCCGTTACGATCAGGGCTGAGCCCTTTGCTAAAGGCTGAAGCCATCTTCCTGCCAGCATTCACGGCAGCTTTTGCACCCGCGGCCAAACCTGCACCGAGCGAAGCCAGCCCGAGACCGAAACTGATCCAGCCCAATATCTCGCCTGCTTGAGAAGCCGGTGCCAGCTCATTGACCACCTCGCCGGCAATACCCGCCAGGCCTGAAGCAACCGCCAGCCCCAACGCCGCCACTGCCCATGGCGTCGCCGCGCCCATCGTCACCACGCTGGCAACAATCCCGAGAATACTCAGCCCGATGCCCAATATTGATTGCCAGGAGATATGCCCGGTCGGGTCAACACGGTTGACAGGGTCGCCCAGGCAATAACTGTAGGCATTCAATCCGCCCGCGCCGAACGGACTCATGCTGTCGGGGGCGAGGAATCGCATCAATGTCGGGCTATAGGCTCTGTAACCGTTGCCCAGCAAATACAGTCCGGTTACCGGATCAAGTTGCTCGCCGTTGAATCCAGCCAGGCTGAACAATCCGCCTTCAGCAGGACGGTGCCCGTAAGGGCTGTAGGCACAATCGTAGAGCTGTTCCTTGCCCAGCGTTGCCAGCACGCTTTGCTGCTGATCGGTGCCAAACAGCTGGGCGCCGGCGTTCAAGCCCAGTTGCTGTTGCCCCACAAGCGCGCCACCGTGACGCATGACACTGGATGAATTCTCACCACTGATCTCATGGGCGACCCGGCCTGCGTAGTAGTAACGCTGCGTCGTTACCTTGTCGGGTTGCGACAGTTCAACCAGATCGTCGAAACCGTCGTAATGGTAGCCACGAATGACTGATCCCCCTGCGCCGGATAATTGCTCAAGGCGCCCGAACGCGTCATAGGCCAGGGTTCGCGCCTGATCGTCCTTGATCATCCTGCCGTTGGCGTCGTACTCCAGCGTCACTGCCGGCGGATAGTCGCCATGGGAATGTTTGACGGCGCTGAGCTGTACAGGATCTGGATTGTCATAACTGAAGGTCGTCAGATTCACGCCCAGCGGGAACTTCGTCTGCACGGTAAGCATGTTATCCAGCGCATCGAAGGTGAATTTCTGCTGGACAATTTCCTTGCCATACGGATCGTGGGGCTTTTGGGTACCGGCACAGTCGTACTGGATCAAACGCCCGCGAACATCGTAGATGAATTGCTCATCACGCAAGAGTTGCGTACCGCGCCTGGACACCTTCTGCGCCAGTTTGCCTGCAAGCGTGTAAGTCGATTCCAGCGTCTGGTCAGGCTGGCCCTGGATCTCGAATGTACGGCGGACTTCTCGACCGATATCGTCATAGGCAAACCGGGTGATCATCTGACGCTTGATCGATGTGTCTTCGGTTTTCGTCCAGCCCAGCATCCCGGTCTGGAGGTCGTAGTGGAATTCGGTTTTCAACGAACCCTGCGTGGTGACCAGCAGGCGGCCGTGCTCATCGTATGCGGATGTGCTTTGGACTCCGAGTACATCGACATGGCTGACCGGGCGCCCCTGTAGGGAATAGCTACTGGACGTTGCTTTCGTGACAGTGCCAAAGGTCGTCGTTTCGGATTTGACGCGTCCGGAAGGGTAATAGCTGAAACTGCGTTGCCTGCCGTTTTCGGTACAAGCCAAAGGATTGCCACTGACGCGGTCATAAGTCAGGGTGGTGACCAGTTCCCCTGCCTTGCGCTCCGTCAGTAAACCGCCCAGATCGCGCAAATAGGTGAATTCGGTTTTTTTGCCATCAGCACTCTTGTGCCACTGAGGCTGAGTGAAGCCCGCTTCATAACCTGCCTCGGACTTTCGCCCGCCCACGGTACTTTTGGATCAAACGACTCAAACCGTCATAGGTTTGCTGCCCCAACGCTTTGCCATCGACCTTGATACCGATCGCCAGCTGTTCGTCGCTGTGCTCGGCGTAGTCTGTGATCACCTCACTGGCGTCAGGCAGGACCGTGCGGATTATCCGATCAAAAACGTCGTACTCATATCGAGTGGTATTGCCGACAGGATCTGTCTCGCTGGTTGTGCGTCCGAATCCGTCGTAGGCGTAAACGGTTTTGCCCAGACTCTTGTTCTTCAGATTGAAGCTCTCGACACTCAGCGGTTTGCCAAAATCATTGACGAGGGTGAGTGTCTTGCCCATTCCCTGGAGCCAAGTGGTTTGCTGGCGAAGGACCGGATTCGTCTCGTTTTTTTCGACTCGCCCGTCGGCATGCAGCGTCTTGCTGACCTGGCCCCAAGAGTCGAACTCGTAGCCGGTGCTGGCAGGATAAGGCGTGCCTTCACGCCAATCGGTCAGCGTCACTTTTACTTTGCGTCCGACCGCATCATGCTGAGCCGAATACAGCATGCGACTCTGAATGAGCCCGTCCTTGTCCGGATGGTCGCAGTCCTTTTCCTGAACGGTGATCACCCGCTCCAGACCGTCATAGGTCACCCGCTGTTCGCCGCCGACGGGATCGGTGGTCACCACCGTCGCCGGCTGCTCCTTGCTGGCAGCCAGATACGCCCACTGAGTGGCAGCCGCATAAGGGGTGCCAGGAGCAACCGTTTTTCGCACCGTTCGGCCAATTGCATCGTATTCATATTCGATGCGCTCACCATCGACACCCAACTCCGACAACGGTAATCCATTGAGTGTGCAAAGCACTTTCTCAAAAGTCTGCAGCGCATCGTCAAACCCTCGGGTGCTGGATTTGACCCGCAACTTGTCGCCTTCAAGCTCGTAGGTAAATTCGGTGGAGGTTTTTTTATCGTTGAGGATGACATTTTGCTGTTTCGTGGCCCCGTGCTTGAGCGGGTCCTTTGGCGTAGACAGATAGCTGCGTTCGGTTTTCGAGCGCAAAATCTCGACACCGTCCACTATTTCGAAAAACCGCTCCGCAACCGGTAACACGCTGGCCAATCCCGCGCCCTCCAGCGCCGGATGCAGGGCATAGTCGTAGTACGTGACTGTCGAAGCATCCTCCGAGGCGGCAGCAGTGACCGTCCTCTTTCTCGGGAACCTGGAGAAACCCAGCGGATCTTTCGGGCAGTTATCGCCACCACTTGCCGGATAAAACTCCGTCGTAGTCGTCACACCACTTGGCTCAACATGCTTGAGCAAATTGCCTTCACCATCGAACTCGGTGACGGTCGTTTCCAAACGCTGCTGTAGGGTGCGCCGATCGAGGTGAGTCACGGTGTGAACCTTCGGCATGCGGAACTGAGCCACCTGCTCATTGAAAAGCTTGGTGACGGAACAGTGATACTCAGTGGCCGTGGCGACCTGAGCGTCGCCACAGGTTGTAACCTCAGCCACCAGCAAGTGGAATTTGTTGTAGGTGCGCACAATGCGGGTATGCACCTTACCGCTCAGTATCAACTGCTCGTCCGAGGTGTAGACATAGTGACCCTGCGCCAGATAAAGAGGATCCAGTTCCTTGTTGTCCTTGTCTGGAGTCGCGTCGACGCCCTGCCCCAGAAAATTATGATCGGAGTAAGCGTAGGCCTTGCAGAGTCGAGGCTGGCCGCGTCCTGGGTAAACATCGTGCGCAATGACAAAGGGGAGTGTCTTTTCCCCGTCACTTTTGAAGCGGTGACCTAGTCGCTTGTAGCGAATGATTTCTACGCCACGCAACGGATTGACGACGCGCCACAAGTAGCTGGCCCCATCAATAACCTCATACTCCAGTTTCCATTCGCTGCCGACCGGAAGCTTGATTTCCGTTACTCGACTGTTGCTCAAAATCAACTTGTAATTGGAACTTGACGAGGTATCAGGATGCCGGGTCAAGTTGACCCGACCTTCAGAACGGGTGATTTTCAACAAGCATCGTTTGGCGTCATGGACTTCGCTCAATCGGGGAAAACCGTTGAACGACTCGTGCTTCAGCGTAATGCTCGCACCGTTCGCCGCGATTATCTTTTCCGCTACGGCGACCTGAGTGCCAGCCAGGACTTTGAGCAGTTCGCGCCGCCCATCCCTGTACCGAACTTCATAGCGCCCTGATCCGGCCACCAACACTTTCGCCGTTTGCAGCTTCATTTCCTTGAAGTGCAGACTGTCAGGCGTTTCTACGGCTTTGTAGCGCTCGCCGCTGGACAGCGTCATGACTTTGCTGAGCACGTCGTAACTGGTCATGGTCAAAGACCAGCCAATGCCAAAGCCGGCATCCGCCTGATTGAGCGGATTGAAGCCCAGTGAAAGTGCAAGCTCAGGACCATTGAGATCCGCCGAATGCAATTTTCCCAACGAAAAGGCGCACGTGTACATGCCCGTGCGGGGATCAACGCCTCCAGAAACAAACTCACCGAAGTTGAACGCGTTTGATTGAACAGCGGAAGATGAATTACTTTCCATAGAAAAAAATCTCCGTTACTTCAGATGTAGATAATGGCAGGTCACGTTGATCAGCGAACAATCGCTGACCACACACGTAAAATCAGGAAAACTGCTTTGTTGAACGCTTCGATTCACCCAGAATGAAAGTCCGTCGTTCTATATCACCATCAATAGCAAGCCAGTGTTCCGAACCGAACTCATCAATAACTGCAAGTTCAAACGCACCGTCGCTGCCCGGCTTTTCCTCTGTCTGAAGCGTGGTGCGCTGCACAAGGGTCAACACCCCCGGAACATCGTTGAGCGGAAAAGTGATATAACCGAGAGGAGTCTTGACCGAAGCCGATCGCCCGTAGATCGGCGCCAGATAACCATAAAAACTTCTGCCGCCGCCACTGTTGTGATTTATCGTACCTGACGAGTACACCATGACCGCATCTTCAGCATCATACGGATTAAGCGCTATGGTATTACTATACCAATCAAGCAAGTTTATCTGACGACCATCAGCGTGAAGTCCGAGATGAAAATATTGAATCCGCTCCTCGTATACTCGCTCCGTGAACGTGCCGTACTTATGAAGAGAAAAACTGCTCCGGGTATATTTTTTCGGCGGGATCGCCTCCAGCGTAACACTGCTGTCGAAACCGATTCCGTTGCTTCGCAATACCACGCCGTCCATGGAAATCTCGGCGGCCACGTCCATGATTCCAGGTCTGGAAGCCGAAACCCAGAACTGAAAAATCTGTACCGGATCAGAGGGGTCGCTTATCCGGTGGTCCGTGCTACGCGGAACTTCTGTCAGGCGCGTTTCCCCACCCGACATTTCGTGAGCATAACGATTCTCTTGCAGCGATACACTCCAGTCTCCATCCAGCGGCCGAGCGCCGTTATAGGCAATCAATCGCAGTGATTGCAAACCGGGATGCCCGTACAACGATGCGCCGTCACCGTTGTTATCGATGCCGTGCAGAAGCACCAATACACGCACCTGCATACGACCGTTGGCATAAAGCACTTTGTGCTGGCCTGAACGTGTGGAGTCGAGTTTCACCTCGATACGGGAAATACCAATTTGATCATCAAACATTTGATACCACCTTGCTGACTGATAAATTTCATCCTTTAAGGACTCAGCAAAGTATTGAGGCTCAATCTAAATAAGAACAGCCGCGACATTCGACAAATTGTGAAGACGCAATAACTCCACACCACCAGGAAAAAACTTCACAAATACTAATAAATCTGAAAAGCGCAAACCTTACGATACAGACTTTCGCAATGCCATTACTGTTCCGACTCACAATGATCACTCTCCCTCCTGACTTCAAGCGTATCGAATCAGCAGGGGAGCCGCCAGGCAGTTTATTCTTTTCGAGGTATGTTATGAAAACAAAGATCCCGTTACTTTCACAAATATTCAGTCGCTGTCCGAGCCTGTCGAAAATCCGCTTTCAGAGGACTCACTATCGGAGTCAGATTCCAAAACCACCTCCTCGGACTGGATTTCCACTTTGCGATCCAGACTGGAATTTTCCAAATACTGATTAATCCGTTGTTTCGAAACGTCACTCAGCGGGTTACGCAACAAACCAACGAACAGCCCCTGGGTATCCGGAATTTCGAACAATTCATCTCCAATGTCGGAGATATTATTATCATGCAATGCGAGCATACCCAGTTCCCTGAGCTTATCTATGCCTGAAGGGACGCTGGAAATATTTGCGTTGCTCAGCATCAATTCGGTTAAACCTGCCATGTAGCCTACATGCGGAGCGAGTGTCAGAGGGTTGTTGGCCAGATTCAACCGGGTAAGCGTTTCGATTCTAGACAATCCTTCAGCTGTGACCTCGGATAATTTCAGCGAACACCCGTCCAGCGTAAGCTCGCTTAACTGGCGCATTTGAAATATAACTGAGGGAAATTCCTCCATCTTTATGCGGACGACCCCCAAATATTCAATATTGGGAAAGCTGTCAAGAAATGCGCCTATCCGTGCGCCCGGTTTATTTGCGGTCAATAATAACTCTGTTACGTACTCAAATCGGGCGGACAACTTTGGTAGCTCACCCGAAAATTCGACATAGTGGGAAAAACAATCATGTCCGTCGTTCCACTTGGAAACCGACTTGCGCTGCCAGATATCCTGCAGCTTTGCGCTGAACTGCTCGCGAGCCTGGCGTTGTCCGGCGGCTAGCGGCGCCCCCTCCTGTTCCGCCCCCTGCGCATGACGTGACGACCCATTGGCATTCCATAACGCCAATTCATCACGCAATGTCGCGAGTTCTTTTCCAGGCGGGTCAATACGCCGGCTGGGTCACTCTTCAAACGCTCGGTAACGAACGAATTCACTTCTTCATCCGAAAGCTGTGGATAAAGCTCACGTACACGCTCGACAACGGACTTTGACGGTTGCGGGTTAGTGTCGCCACCGCCTCGCAATTGCCCCGCTTGCCTGTGTTGAGCAGTGACGGGAGTGACTGGCAACGGTGCTAGCCCGAGCAATTCGCACACGTCTTGCCGCGATGGCAACGGTAGTGCTCGAACCAACTGCTGCAACGCCGCACCACCGCCATCGGTCACACCCAGCAACCGGTGTTGCGTGGGTTGCAACAGGAACCAGACTGCGGAATACAGCCCAGTCGTCCCTTGAGCAAACAGGTTGTCGCTGTTCCGGATGGCGTAACCTTCGTTTTGACGAATCATCACGTGCCGAACCGGCCATCGAGCATCGCCTATAGCGCTGAAAACGTCGCCATCCGCCACGCCTTGACGAATTTCGATACGAATCTTTGACGGCCATCCGGCAAGACGTTCCATCATTTTTAACGCCAGTCGTTCACTGTCCGCACTGGACACCGAATCCAGATAGAGGCCTTCGCAGGCTCTTGCGAGACGAACATCGCGCAGCGCCACTAGCGTTTGCTCTGCCATTTGCCGCGGCATGCCAGGCTGGTTATGCATATGCAAACGCTCGGCAGCACTGGTATTACGCCATATCGCCTGGGCAGCGGTCTTCGGTAGATCAGGAAATACCCGGCGCATCTGTAAAGTGTTTTCATCACAGTCGGACTCGAACGCATCCTCAGCGTCTTTGAAGCGCTTGAAACTCTCAGGGGCTACCCGCCCCTCCGCCTGAACTTGCTGATCAAGTTCGAATCGCCTGAGGGTGTCCTCCAACAAAAAAGGCACGGGACGATCATGCGCGATCACATCGCGCAGCACTGCTTCGTTAACCCCGCTCACTGCCAGCATGCGTACAACCGTGGTGTCGGAAAACTGCGCAACGGAGCGTCCCGATCGGCGAAAAAGTTCTGCGGCCTGCGCTGTAATTGAATCGGAAATAGTGAAACCGTCGCTCTCCAGTGCGACCCAAAACCGGGACTCGCCGTCCCGCTTCAATAGAGGCCCGGAAGGCGTGCGTTCTCTGGCCAGCGTGGCACGAAGCAGACCGCTCTCAGCGTCCGTAACCACTTGCACGATATGGTCACTGGCGACGGCGACATACTGACGCTGCTTCAAAATCCGGATGCCCTGCGCATCGGCATCGCCGAGGTTTTTGGGTGTGGGTACCCAGTAATCCGTCAGCGAAGACTTCGCAGCAAGCAGCGCAAATTCGTCGATTGCGGAAGAACCCGGGTTCGCGCTCACGCTGATCGCCGGCATTACTACGACGGCGTCTGGTTCGAAGGAACGACGCAACGGTTCGAAGCTGCCGGGTATGGGCGAATGCGGCATTGCTGGAGAGGCGAACGGTGGCCGGTGAGGGCCATCCGCATTGATCTCAGGCGTTTTGGTTGGGGCAGAAACAGGTTTGACCTTTGGCGGTTTTCCAGCCATGTGTACTCATCCTTGAGTGGGGTTGTGCTGCCCCTTTCGACAAAGGGGCGAGCGTCTGAAAGTTGGTAAGGGCGCGGTTATGCAAACTGCCCACCCTTGAACATCACAGCTTATTGGTCGCTACACCGCATGAGGCATATACAGTTACTACCTCCACCGACATTGCATCAGTGAAAACATTAATCAGCCGCGCTACAGATACAAATTGCACTCATAAAAATTAACGCAAACTGCCAGCGTATATCCTGTGCCGCATTCAGATAGAAATATTCAGTGCTCATCGTTATAAACAAACTTTGGCATTTCCCAATGAAAGCGAATCGCGAGCAGACGTAACAGGAACCCGCCAAACAAAGTGATGAGAATGGCCTGCTCGCTGGGCAGTTCAAGATAAAGACACAACATGTAGCACCATGCTGCAGCAAACGACACGCTCGCATAAAGTTCGCGCCGGAAGATCAATGGAATATCGTTGCAGAAAATATCGCGAAGAATGCCGCCGAATACCCCGGTGATCACGCCACTGACCGATGCCACCAGCATACCGTGGCCCATTTCCAGAGCAGTCATGCAGCCGATCAGGGTGAACGCCACCAGACCGACTGCGTCGAGCACCAGAAACAATGAGCGCAGGTGGCGCATCCAGCGTGCGGTGAATACGGTGAACATTGCCGCAACTGAGGTCAACACCAGGTACTCCGGGTGTTTGACCCATGTCAGCGGGTAATGCCCCAGCAGCACATCACGAACCGAACCGCCACCCAACGCGGTGATGCAGGCAATCAGTACCACACCGAACCAGTCCATGCCGCGACGGCCGGCAGATAAAGCCCCGGTCATGGCTTCAGCGGTAATGGCAATCAGATAGAGCATCAGCAACATGGTGGCGATCCCGGCAGAGAGGCGCGCAGTCTAGCCACTTCGCGCCGGTATCAAAAGAGATGGCGTTAGCCTCGTTCCAGTCTGAAGCTTCGTTCTTTGAAATCGGTGCGAATAGCCAGTTTATGTTCAGTGCCAAATTGATCCAGTGCGGTAAAGCGGAAAACTTCAGACCTGTCCACCGGTGGTTGATCGCGTGCAGCCGGGGACAGTAGTTGGACAACCGTCAGTTCTCCGACGCGGTCGTTGACTCGAACCTCGTAGTCCTTCTCATGATAAATATCTCTGATGGAGTCTGGCGTCGATCCGACGACGTCGGTAAACGGTAGCGACACATCAAGACTTTGCCGGTCCGGGCGAACCATGATGCCTGCCTGAAACGCTGCATTCCACGCGTTGATTTTATTACCGAAGGCAAAAACAACATTCTTGACGGAGTCTTCAGCAATCCAGTCCACTAACTTGACTTGTTGCAGATTGGGATACAGGCCAAGGTAGTACTTGTAAATACGTTGATTTCTAAACCCGCCTTCATACCAGACGTCTTGCCAACGGAATTGCTCCACCGCATAGGTAACCGGCAGGATGGCCTCAACGCTGACGCTGCTGTCATGCCTGCTCGACAGCGTTGTGCCGTTACTGCGGATGATTGTGTTATCAAACTTTAAGGACGCACCGATCTGGATGGTTTCGACATTCTCGCTGGAAACCCAGAACGTGCGGACCCGGCGCTGGCCCGAAGAATCCTCGTCGCCCTCATCCTCCGCAACGGTGGCGGTGTGCGCTACCGCCAGGGTAAAACGGCCCTGCTCCGCGCTGGCTCGCCAGCCATTACGCAGGGTTTTGCCGCTGTCATAGTGAATGAGACGAATGCTCTCCATGACCTCGTCGGAAACCGCAACGACGTCTCCGTCGCGATCCAGACCAGATACTACGACCTGGACTTTAACCTGCATGCGCCCATTGGCATACAGGACTTTATTCCGACTGAATCCACCTGCGTCAAACTTTACAGCCAAACTACCTATACTTTCCGCCGCACCCGACTGGTCGGACTGGCCTTGTAATGTATCCAACTGTTCACTCATGAATTTCTTCCTTGCAAGACTTGAGTCTCGAGCACTTCGCAACTCGAAATAGAGCGCAAGTAATAGCACAAGAACAATCAAACCCCGCATTGGAAATGTGTAATAAAAAACGAGAAAGCGATCATCATTCCATTAAAATGACGAACCTGAACTTACATCGCGATGCAAATTAAACTCCGATCAACACTAAAGTTCAGCTTTTCGCAACAGTAATAATAGATAACATCTGCTTCGAAGTTTTACGGCAGGCCATTTGCGACAAATATCGACGATCAGCGGCAAGCGCCACCAGCGCGTTTTACGCGGGCACGACACGGCGCGAGCGACACGTTTCAATGCAGGAGCAACCCGCGGCAGCTCCTGCACTACCCCCGTCAGAACTTGATGAAGTGCTTGCGGTAATGCTGCAGCTCGGCGATTGATTCGCGGATATCGTCCAGCGCCAGGTGCGTGCTGCCCTTCTTGAAGCTGTCGCGCACGTCTGGCGCCCAGCGTGCGGCCAGTTCCTTGAGCGTGGAAACGTCGAGGTTGCGGTAGTGAAAGTAGCTTTCCAGCGCTTTCATGTGGGTATAGAGGAAGCGACGGTCCTGGCAGATGCTGTTGCCGCAGATCGGCGACTTGCCCTTCGGCACCCACTTTTCCAGGAAGGCGATGGTTTCGGCTTCGGCTTCGGCCATGCTGATGCGGCTGTCGCGGACACGCTGGGTCAGGCCTGAGTTGCCGTGGGTGCGGGTGTTCCACTCGTCCATGCGCGCGAGGACTTCGTCGCTGTGGTGGATGGCGATCACCGGGCCTTCGGCCAACGTGTTGAGGTCGCTGTCGGTGACGATGGTGGCCATCTCGATGATGACGTCGTTATCCGGGTCCAGACCGGTCATTTCAAGGTCGATCCAGATCAGGTTCTGCGGGTTTTGCATATTCGGGCTCCTGGGCAATGCTGCGCAGTTTAGCCTAGGCCGCTGGCCGGGCGTGCTAAACTCGCGGCCGTTTTACCTAATCGCTGCATTCTTCAGACGGAACACCCATGGCCAAACGCCAACTCAATCGTCGTCAAAACTGGCGCATCGAAAAGATTCAGGGCGAGCGCGCCGCCCGCGCCGCCAAACGCGAGTCCTCGGCGGTCGAAGCGCTCGAGGGCGGCGACCTCGGCCCTGAACAGCACGGCCTGGTGATCGCGCACTTTGGCGTGCAGGTCGAAGTCGAGGCCGTTGACGGCGAACTGGCTGGCCAGGTATTTCGCTGCCACTTGCGCGCCAACCTGCCAGCGCTGGTAACTGGCGACAAAGTCGTCTGGCGCGCCGGCAACCAGGGCATCGGCGTGATCGTCGCGCAATTGCCGCGCACCACCGAACTGTGCCGTCCCGACAGCCGTGGCCAGCTCAAACCGGTCGCAGCCAACGTCGACATGATCGTCATCGTCTTCGCCCCGCTGCCCGAGCCACATGCCAACCTGATCGACCGCTATCTGGTCGCCGCCGAACACGCCGGCATCCGCCCGTTGCTGTTGCTGAACAAGTTCGACCTGATCGACGAACAGAATGCTCCGGCGCTCAACGCGTTGCTGGCGGTCTATCGCACGCTGGGTTATCCGGTGCTGGAAGTTTCCGCGCACCACGGCAACGGCATGGAACAACTGCAGAAACAGCTCGACGGGCGCATCAGCGTGTTCGTCGGCCAGTCCGGGGTCGGCAAGTCCTCGCTGGTCAACAGCTTGCTGCCCGAGGTGGAAACCCGGGTCGGGCCATTGTCCGAGTTGTCCGGCCAGGGCACGCACACCACCACCACCGCGCGGCTGTTCCACTTCCCCGGCGGCGGTGAACTGATCGACTCCCCGGGTATCCGCGAATTCGGCCTTGGCCACGTCAGCCGCGCCGATGTTGAAGCCGGTTTCATCGAGTTCGATGATTTGCTCGGCACCTGCCGCTTTCGCGACTGCAAGCACGACCGTGAACCTGACTGTGCGCTGCTCAAGGCACTGGAAGACGGGCGCATCCAGCAGCAGCGGATGAACAGCTACCGCTCGATCATCGCCAGCCTGCCTGAAAACGGCTATTAAACAGGCCAGTCGGCAGCCCTTCACGCGGGGCTGCCGACTGTCAGTTTCTGCCTGATCCTTCGAGGCATTTTTAAACGTCGGAGTTTTCTGTAAGGCTTTCGCACGCCTGCTTGAAGGACATTTCTGTTTTGCCGCTCAGACCTTGTGAGCGCGTTCCAGATGCCTACATTCGGTTCCTCTTTCGCCTCTTGCGATCTTCGAGGAACGTCATGCAAACCTATCATCTGTTCATCAGCCATTCGTGGAGCTATGCCCACGCCCACGACAATCTGGTGCGCCTGCTCAATGCGAAACCGGGGTTCACCTACAAGAATTTTTCGGTGCCTACGCACAACCCGATCCTTGATGCTCGTACCGATCAAGAACTTGAGCAAGCCATAGAAAACAAGATTCGCCCCTGCTCGGCGGTGCTGATCATGGCCGGCATGTATTCGACCTACAGCAAGTGGATCAACAAGGAAATCGAGATCGCCAAACGCATGGGCAAGGTGATCATTGCGATCAAACCGTTCGGCGCCGAGCGCATCTCGACCGTGGTGCGCAACGCGGCACACGCCGAATGTGCGTGGAACACCAACAGCATCGTCAGTGCGATCCGTCTGCACACGGCGGTGTGAGCATGCGCAAGGGACTGTTTATCGGCATTAACGATTACTCGAATATTTCCGGATTGAGCGGCTGTTGCAATGACGCCATGGCCATGGCCTCGGTGCTCAAGAGCAACGCCAATGGCGACCCTAACTTCAAGAATGTCGTGCTGACCTCGGCCGAGGATTACCTGAGCCGCGAAAGACTCGAGGACCAGATCCGCGAGCTGTTTTCCGGCGACTGCAACGTCGCCCTGCTGTATTTCGCCGGACACGGTGGCTTTGACGCCGATACCGATGAGGGCATGTTGATCCCGCAGGACTACCGCAACGCGAAAGACGGCATCCGCATCAGCGACATTCTCAACTGGGCGACCAAAGCCACGCGCATCAAAAACAAAGTGATCATCCTCGACTGCTGTCAGAGCGGCTCGGCCGGCGACGCGCGCGCCTTGCGCAGCGAAAGCAGCACGATAGGTGAAGGCATGACCATTTTGACTGCCTGCAAGAAAGAGCAGCCGGCCATGGAAGGCGCGCAGCACGGAGTATTTACCGGCCTGTTGCTGCAAGCGTTGCACGGCGGCGCGGCGAACATCCTTGGCAAGATCACCCCCGGCAGCCTGTATTCCTTCGTCGACAATGCGCTCGACGCCTGGGAGCAGCGCCCGGTATTCAAGACCAACGTTTCGCAGTTCATATCCCTGCGCGAGGTCTCGCCGCTGATCCCCAAGGAAATCCTGCGCAAGTTGCCGGACTGGTTCGCCGAGGCCGAGTCGGTGTTCGCGCTCGACCCGAGCTATGAGCCCACCGAAGCGACGTTCGTGGCCGAGCATGGCGAGATCTTCGCCCAGTTGCAGAAATGCAACCGCCACAGCCTGATCGAGCCGGTCGACGCCGAACACATGTACTACGCCGCCCTCCACTCCACCGGTTGCCGCCTTACCGCCCTCGGCGCCTATTACCGCGAACTCGCCATCAAAGGACACTTCTGATGCCCGTATTCATCAGCTACCGCCACATGGACCGCGCCCATGCGATCGCTATCAATGCCCGTCTGACCCAGGCGAAGATCAAAACTTACCTCGACGTACTCGACCCGGAATCGCAGACCACCGATGACATCACCGGGGTGATCACGCGCAACATCACCGAGTGCACGCATTTGCTGGCGGTGGTTTCAGAGAAGACGGCGTTGTCGTGGTGGGTGCCGTTCGAAATTGGCGAAGCGACCATCAGCAATCGCCGGATCTGTTCGTTCAAGACCGGCCCGGCGGAGCTGCCGCTTTACCTGGATAAATGGCCGAAGCTGAGCACCACCAGTGATCTGGATTTTTTCATCGACGCCTATCGCGATGAAGTCATGAGCAAACGCTCGATGGCGCTGGATTCGATCAATGAATCGATCAAGGGCAGCTACAAGCGCAATGCCGAGTTCTTTCATGAACAACTGAAAAACCGGATTCGGCGCGGGTTCTAGAGCGTTGTCATGCCTGAAGAGCCGCTCACCCTGGCCCTCTCCCGGCGGGAAAGGGGACTGACCGCGCCGAGCTCAAGGGGTACGCCGACCTGAGGTATCACGGTCGAACTCTGGTTTTGAAATCCCTGAAGATCGGCTCCCTCTCCCTCTGGAGAGGGCTGGGGTGAGGGGCCGCGATCTTCGCCGCACAGTGATCCTCAAGCCGAACACATCAGGCAAAAAAAACCGACATCACTGTCGGTTTTTTTATCAATCACTGCTTCGGCGCTGGCGCCGCCCCACCCGGCTTCGGCGCGGCATCATCAAACAGATTCAACCGCTCGCGCAGCTCATGCGCAGGCACCGGTTGCTGATCCGCCGGCAATGCGTTCGGATCAGCAGGCGTTGCCGGAGCAGCCCCGCTCTGACTCTGATCCGCTGGCTTGGCAGCATCAGCACCTTGTGCACCTTCGATGGCCGCCTGGGCCTTCTTGGTCAACACGACGATATCGATGCGGCGGTTGACCGGGTTGAACGGGTTCTCGCGGTCGAACAGCGCCGACGAGGCATAACCGACCACTCGCGCCACTTGCGCATCCGGGTAGCTGCCGGCAACCAGGGCGCGCCGTGCAGCGTTGGCGCGGTTGGCCGATAGCTCCCAGTTGCCGAAGTCGCCCGTGCCGATGTACGGCTTGGCGTCGGTGTGGCCACTGATGCTGATCTTGTTCGGCACCGCTTTGATGGTGTCGGCCATGGCCAGCAGGATGTCTTCGAAGTACGGTTTCAGACGTGCGGAACCTGAGTCGAACATCGGCCGGTTCTCGGCATCCATGATCTGGATGCGCAAGCCGTTCGGCGTGATCTCGAAGAGGATCTGGTCCTTGAATTTCTGCAGCTGCGGGTTCTCGTCGACCTTGTTCTGCAGTTCTTGCAGCAACAGCTCCAGACGCTCCTTCTCGACCTGTTCGGCCATGCCTTCAACCTGGTCGGTGTCGACCGTGACCTTGTCGGGTTGCGGCTGCGACTTCACTTCCGGGTTGAGGGTATTTTCCGGCGCCGGGGTCGGCGTACCGCCGAGATCGATGATGTACGGCGTACCGCTTTCGGAGAAGCCGACCGGGTCCTTGAAGTAACCGGCGATGGCGATTTTCTGTTCCGGCGTCGCCGTGGACAGCAGCCACAACACCAGAAAGAACGCCATCATCGCCGTGGCGAAGTCGGCGAAGGCGATTTTCCACGCCCCACCGTGGTGCCCGCCGGCAATGCGCTTGACGCGCTTGACTATGATCGGCTGATTATTTTCCATGACTTAACGACCGCGAACCGCTTGTTCCAGCTCGGCGAAGCTCGGACGGTGCGCCGGGTACAGAACCTTACGACCGAACTCGACCGCCAGCGACGGCGGCATGCCGGACGCCGAAGCCACCAGCGAAGCCTTGATGGCTTCGTAGACGTTGAGTTCTTCCTTGGCATCGTGAGCCAGCGAGTGCGCCAGCGGGCCAAAGAAACCGTACGCCGCGAGAATACCGAAGAACGTACCGACCAGTGCCGCACCGACGTGCAGACCGATCGACGCCTGGTCGCCCTCGCCCAGCGAGGCCATGGTCACCACGATACCGAGTACCGCCGCGACGATACCGAAACCGGGCATACCGTCGGCAATGCCGTTGACCGCATGCGACGGGTGCTCTAGGTCTTCTTTGAGGCTGTACAGTTCCATGTCGAACAGGCCTTCGAGCTCGTGCGGAGCCATGTTGCCGGAGGACATGATGCGCAGGTAATCGCAGACGAACGCGGTCATGCGCTCATCCTTGAGTACCGCCGGGTACTTGGCGAAGATCGGGCTCGCCGCAGCGTCTTCGATGTCACCTTCAATAGCCATCATGCCTTCGCGGCGGCTCTTGTTGAGGATCTCGTAGATCAGCCCGAGCACTTCCAGATAGAAGGTGTGGGTGAAACGCGAACCGAACATGCTCAGGGATTTCTTGAGCACGTGCATGGTCATGTAACCGGGGTTGGCCTGCAGGAACGCACCCAATGCCGCACCGCCGATGATCATCACCTCGAAGGGCTGGATCAGAGCGGCAATCTTGCCGTGGGAGAGCACGTATCCGCCGAGCACGCTCGCGAATACGACGATGATGCCGATAATTTTAGCCATAGGTAGAAGGTACTTGTTTAAGTCGGGTTCAAGGTCATATTCGGAAGTTAAAAAATCTCTTCTTCTACTTATCGGCAAAACTGCGCCAGACTATAGCCAGTTCAGGCGAAAAGCCAATTTAGCCCATGCCGGGCGCGTCTACAGTCACTGAAGATCCCGTCCAGACATGGCTAATGAAACGAACGTCCCACACGCAAAACCGACCACCCTCGACGGCTGGGTCAAGCTGCTCGACAGCGTCCGGCTGCCCGTGCCGCAAGCGGCGCACGACAAAGTCTGCCGGGCGATCCGTGACAATCGCAGCTCGCTGCGCGACATCGCCGATCTGATGCAGGACAGCCCGGCGCTGGCCTTGAGCATCCTGCGTGAGGCGAATCGTCACACCCACGGCACGATGGCCACGCCGGCGGAAAATCTCGAGATTGCCATTAATCGTCTCGGCCTCGCCCGTACCGAAGAATTGCTCGCACGCCTGCCCGCCGAACCGCAGATGCAGATCCCCAAGGCCCTGCGCCAGCTGCAGCTGATCAGTCAGCACGCGACGCAACAGGCCAATGGTTTTTTCGCCAGTCGCCTGGCGCGGCTGTGGCAGGACATCCATTGGGGCAGCCTGCTGTTTCTGTCACCGCTGTGGCCGCTAGCGCTGACCTTTCCGCAACTGCTTGAGGAATGGGAGCTGCGGGTCATCCACAAACGCGAACCGGCGCACCTCGTCGAGAAGCAATTGTTTGGCGTGCGCCTGCTGAAGATTGCCGATGCGCTGGTCGAGGCCTGGCGTCTGCCGATCTGGGTTCAGCAAGGCTATAAACTGCTGCTCAACGAACAGCGTGAACTGGTGCAAGTGTTGCGTATCGCCCGCGACAGCGAACATCCGTTGCGCCAGCAGAATCGCCTGGACGATGACCCGACCCTGCGCCGCTGGCTCAATCAGCCGGCCAACACCGTGCTGCTGGCCAACGGGCTGGCACTGTCGGCGCATCAGGCCTGGGACAGTCCGCACAGCGAGCGCTGGCAGTACCTGACCAGCCTTTATCTACAGATGTCCATGGACGAGGTGCAACAGCAGTTGCACCAGCAAGCGGCGAACAGCGCGCGCCAGCACGCCATGCCGGATGTGTGGCACCCGGCGGTTGCGCTGCTCTGGCCGTGGGGCACGCGACGCTTGCCGGCGGGGATGTTGCCCGCAGCGGCACCATCATCTGATGACCTCAGCGAATGGCGTCGGCAATGCGCGGAACTGCTCGCCGAACCCAGTCGCTTCACCAACGCCATGAGCCTGACCGTCGCCGCGCGCGATGCGCTGGTGGCCAGCGGCATGCGCCGGGTGATGATTCTGATGGCCGACCGCACGCACTCGACGCTGCGCGTGCATCAGACCGCCGGCCTGCCGAAGGAAGCCGGCGCGCTGAGCTTCGTCGTCAGTCAAAGCAAGGTGCTGCAACGCCTGCTGACGCAACAGGCGCAAGTGCGGATCACGCCGGAGAACAACGCGCAATTCTCTGCATTATTACCCGCGAGCCTGCGCACACTGTTTCGCGGCGAGCATCTGTTCTTGCGCTCACTGGTCAACAACGGCCGGGTGATCATGATCGTCGTCGCCGATCAGGGCGGCGGGCCGTTCGCCGATATCACCGTGCAAGCGTTCGCTAAAACCGCGCAGTGCATCGAAAAAGCCCTGCACAGCTTTAGCAGCCGTGGCCGATGAGCCTGCGCTACAATCCTCCCCTTTGTGCTCTGGAGACCTCGCATGTCTGACTTCTCTGGCTTGCCGCTCGTCATCGAGCCGAGCGACCTGCTCCCGCGGCTCGGGTCCCCGGAACTGATTCTGGTGGACCTGACCAGCCCTGCCCGCTACACCGAGGGTCACCTTCCCGGCGCACGTTTTGTCGACCCGAAACGCACTCAGCTCGGCCAGCCACCGGCACCGGGCCTGCTGCCAGCGCAAGCCGATCTGCAAGCGTTGTTCGGTGAGCTGGGGCATCGTGCGGATGCGGTCTACGTGGTCTATGACGACGAGGGAGGCGGCTGGGCCGGACGGTTCATCTGGCTGCTTGATGTGATCGGTCACGATAAATACCACTATATAGACGGTGGCCTGCCGGCCTGGCTGGCGGAAGGTTTGCCGATGTCGATTCAAGTGCCGCCAGCCGTCGGAGGTCCGGTGGCGCTGACCCTGCACGACGAGCCGACGGCTACCCGCGAGTACCTGCAAAGCCGTCTCGGCGCCGCCGATCTGGCGATCTGGGATGCGCGCGGGCCGCTGGAGTACTCCGGCGAAAAGGTTCTTGCAGCCAAGGGCGGCCATATCCCCGGCGCGGTCAATTTCGAATGGACCGCCGGCATGGACCAAGCACGTCAGCTACGCATCCGCACCGATATGCCGAAGATCCTCGAACAGCTCGGGATCACCAAGAACAAAGAAATCATTACCCACTGCCAGACCCATCACCGGTCGGGCTTCACGTATCTGGTGGCCAAATCCCTCGGTTATCCGCGGGTCAAGGGCTACGCCGGTTCCTGGGGCGAATGGGGCAACCACCCCGACACGCCCGTCGAGATTCAAGCTTCCAAGGAAAATCAATGAAAGAGCGTCTGTTTATCCTCAGCCAGTACCTGCTGCCGCATCACCTGCTGTCGCGTCTGGCTGGCTGTATTGCCGAGTGCCGCGTGCGCTGGTTCAAGAATGCCTTCACCCAGTGGTTCGCCAAGCGCTATCAGGTGGACATGTCGCAAGCGCTGGTCGAAGACCTGACCGCGTACGAGCACTTCAACGCCTTCTTCACCCGCGCCCTGAAAGACGGCGCGCGTCCGCTGGACCAGACCCCAGGCGCGATCCTCAGCCCGGCCGACGGTGCGGTCAGCCAACTCGGCCCGATTGAGCACGGCCGCGTGTTCCAGGCCAAGGGCCACAGCTTCAGCGTGCTCGAATTGCTCGGCGGTGACGCGGCCAACGCAGCGCCATTCATGGGCGGCGACTTCGCCACCATTTACCTGTCGCCGAAGGATTACCACCGCGTGCACATGCCGCTGGCCGGCACCCTGCGGGAAATGGTCTACATTCCGGGGCGGATCTTTTCGGTCAACCAGACCACCGCCGAAAACGTTCCGGAATTGTTCGCCCGCAACGAACGCGTCGCGTGCATCTTCGACACCGAACGCGGGCCGATGGCCGTCGTTCTGGTCGGCGCGATGATCGTTGCTTCGATCGAAACTGTCTGGGCCGGCCTGGTCACGCCGCCGAAGCGTGAGCTGAAAACCTTCCGCTATGACGAAGCCGCCCGCGCGCCGATTCATCTGGAAAAAGGTGCTGAACTGGGGCGCTTCAAGCTCGGTTCGACAGCGATCGTGCTGTTTGGCCCGGATCAGGTGAGGTGGGCCGAAGAGCTGGTAGCCGGTTCGCCAGTACAAATGGGCCAAAGCCTGGCACTGCCAAAAGCCTGATTGGAGCGCAGCGGGGGCAGCACGGTGCTGCTCCCGCACTCCGCCATTTGCTGCTATGGTTTTTGGCATGAGCCAGACCAATTCCCCACTCCGGCTGCGCGCCCCGACTCCGAGTCAGCCGCGTCTGTCATTTTGCGAAGCGAGCCCGCGCGATCTCAAGCGCTGGATCGCCGGCCTGCCCAAAGCCAACATCGGCGAAACCGCGCGCCAGTTGTATCAGGGCCTGGGCGAACTCAACCAATTGCTCACGCCCAGCGACAACCGCCTCGCGCTGCTCGAATTGCTGCGCCCGGAAGTGTATTTCGTCTGCCAGCATCTGGAGCGGCACTTCCTGCATCAGGCGATCATGCTCGACGAGCGCTCGCGCAAGATCAGCAATCTGTGCCAGGCACTGCAAGGCCATCTGGCGATCGGCTATATACAGATCGTCCTGCGCATTACGCCCAAGTACCGCAAGGAACGCGCGGCACTGGTCAGCACCGCCCTGCAACGGGCCGCGCATGCCTTGAAAGGCCAACTGCTGCGCGCCACCCAGTTGTACAGCGCGCCGCCGGAGCAATTGTGGTTCGAGCTGCATCAGCTCTATCGCAACGCCGTTGAACTGCAACTGCAACATCGACGCGTGCACGACGATCTGGCCAGCCTCACGCCTGAATTGAGCCTGGAGCAGACCTACATCGCCGCGCTGCTATTGGGCAGTGCCCGGTGCAATCAGTTACGGCAGAATCAGATCGCGCGGCTGGGCGAAGCGCTGGAGCCATGGAGCACCCTGCTCAAGTTGCAGCCCGCCGGGCCAGACACGGGTCTGTTTGCAGTCAGCGCCGAACTGGATGTCGGCCCGCGTTACCGCAGCATGTTTCGCAGCGAGCAACGCAGCAGCCTGCTCAGCTTCGATCCGCAACCGCTGGTGGCCGCCCTCGACGCGCAGCTGAATCAGCAATCGGCCGCGGCGCTGCCGATTCCCGCAGGGCTCAGCCTCGATACCCTGCAACATCTGCACGCCACCTGGGGCCAGACCGCCGAGCGCAGCTTTCAACGCACCGCCGGTCAAGGCGACCTGACCGTGTGCGTAGGCATGAGCGCCCTGCATTTCTACCTCGGGGGCGGACGCACCTTCAGCGAATTGCTCAAGCATCCCGGTGCGCGCCCGGCGAATTTCAGCCAGGTGGTCGCCAAAGGCGAAAAGGACAGCTGGAGCCAGGCGTACGACGCGGCGCCACAAAGCAACGATGAGTACCTGCCCTACGAAGAAATCCAGTACGACCAATTGATCGAAGACGAGGGCAGCGAAGCCACCGCCAATTATCCAACCTACGCCCTCCCGGTGATCAACCACAGCCCCGGCGGTTATTGCCTGGCATGGCCGAACGAAGTCCCTGCCCAATTGCAGGCCGGGGAAATGCTCGGTATTCGTGACAGCGCCAGCCAGGGCTGGAGCATCGCGGTGATTCGCTGGATACGTCAGGTGCGCGGTGGCGGTACGCAAATGGGCATTGAGCTGGTAGCGCCGCACGCCCAGCCATGCGGCTTGCAACTGGTGCGCTCACGGGATGATCACAGCCAGTATCTGCGCGGTTTGCTGTTACCGGAGATCAGCGCGATCGACTTGCCGGCCACGCTGTTGACGCCGCGGTTGCCGTTTCAGGAAGGTCAAAAAGTGCTGATCAACACCCACGGCGAAGAGCATCGCGCCGGGCTCGATCGACGCGTGGCGAGTACGCACAGCTTCAACCAGTTCGCCTATCGCTCGCTGGAGACCGCGCAGAATGGCGCAAGCGAGGAGGACTTTGATTCGTTGTGGAAGTCACTCTAGACCGAGGCGCGGCCTTCGCGAGCAGGCTCGCTCCTACATTGGAATGAGATTCCCTGTGGGAGCGAGCCTGCTCGCGAAGAGGCCAGATCAGGCGACAGAAATTTCAGGCCTGCCCATCACGATCACGGAAGCCCAGCAGATACAGCACGCCATCCAGACCAAGCGTCGAGATCGCCTGCTTCGCCGACTGCTTGACCAGCGGCTTGGCACGGAACGCCACGCCCAGCCCGGCAATCGCCAACATCGGCAGGTCATTTGCGCCGTCGCCCACGGCGATCGTCTGCTCAAGACGCAAACCTTCCTTGTGCGCCAGTTCCTTGAGCAGGTCAGCCTTGCGCTGCGCGTCGACAATCGGCTCGATCGCCACGCCGGTGCACTTGCCGTCGATCACTTCCAGTTCGTTGGCGAACACGTAATCGATGCCCAGCTTGGCCTGCAATTGCTTGGCAAAGTAGGTGAAGCCGCCGGACAGGATGGCGGTCTTGTAACCCAGCCGCTTGAGTTCGGCGAACAAGGTTTCCGCGCCTTCGGTCAGACGCAACGACGCGCCGATCGAGTCGAGCACGCTGACGTCCAGACCTTTGAGCAGCGCCAGACGCTCCTTGAAGCTGGCGCGGAAATCCAGCTCACCGGCCATGGCGCGTTCGGTGATTTCCGAGACGCGGTCGCCGACGCCAGCCGCTTTTGCCAATTCGTCGATCACCTCGGCTTCGATCAGCGTCGAGTCCATATCGAACACAGCCAGACGGCGATTGCGGCGGAACAGCGAATCTTCCTGGAAGGCGATGTCGACGTTCAGCTCCTGGGCAACGCTGAGGAATTCCGCGCGCAATGCTTGCGGATCGGCCGCTTCACCGCGCACGGAAAACTCGATGCAGCCCTTGCCCTGATCGGCCGGTGTGTCGAGCGCCATACGCCCCGACAAACGGTCGATGTGATCGATATTCAAGCCGTACTTGGCGGTGATCGAACTGACCGCCTGCAATTGCCCGGCGGTGACCTTGCGGGTCAACAGCGTAACGATGTGGCGCTTTTTGCCCTGATTGCCCACCCATTGCTGGTAATCCGCTTCGGACACCGGGGTGAAGCGCACCTGCTGGTCGAGCTCGTAGCCTTTGAACAGGATGTCCTTGAGCACGGCCTTGCCTTGCTCGGAATCGGGGATTTCAACCAGGATGCCGAACGACAGGGTGTCGTGGATCACCGCCTGACCGATGTCGAGAATGTTCACGCCACCCTGGGCCAGAACGCCGGTAATGGCCGCCGTCAGACCCGGACGGTCGACTCCCGTGATGTTAATCAGGACGATTTCGCGCAACGCGCACCCCCGCAACTGGAAAAAAACCGCATTCTACGCACTTTCAGTGACCATCGGGCACCGCCAGCGCTTTGCCGGTCTGGGGCCTGTCGCTATACTGCGCGTCAACTTCACGGACAAAGAGCCGAGCTCAGTGAACCGGCCCACGCCTGTTAAAACCGATAACTTCTTCCTGCTGATCTTCCGTGCACTGCGCCATCGCCGTGTACCGATTGCATTGCGCATTGCCAGCCATAACGTGATCCTGGTCGCTCTGGCCCTGGTGATCTACGCCGGTGTGATGGGCCTGCAGTTCAAGCAGGCCATGCACCAGCAGGCCGATGCGCTGGGCGAAAGCCTGACCACGCAGACCGCGACCTCGGCCACCGAGCTGCTGGTGTCCAATGACATCCTCAGCCTCAACGTGCTGCTCAACAACCTGACCAAGAACAAACTGGTGGCCCACGCGGCGATCTACAGCGTGGACAACCGCATCCTCGCCGAATCCGGTCAGCGTCCCAAGCACAGCCTGCTGGGCGAAGCCGAAGGCATGTACGAGAGCAAGATCACCTTCCAGGACGTGACCGCCGGGCAACTGCGCATCAGCCTGGACATGGATCAGTTCCAGCAACCGATGACCATCAGCCTGCAAAGCATGGGCATTCTCAGCGGGATTCTGCTGGCGCTGTCACTGGCCCTGAGCTTGCGCATGGGCCGGCATCTGTCGACACCATTGCTGCAATTGCGCGTGTGGCTGCGGCGGATCGACGAGCACACCCCGGGCATCGATCGCCAGGATGAAATCGGCGATCTGGCGCGGCAACTGCACGCCAGCTACGCCCCGGAGCCCGCGCCTGAACCGGAACCGGTGTTCGAAGACGAAGAGGATGAGCCGGAATTCGAGGTGCGCAACCTGCGTGACCCAAGCTTCGACGAAACCCGCCCGATGGCCGCACAAAAGCCTGCACCGCGGCATCTGGTCAGCACCGTCGAAGATGATGACGACGATGACGCGTTTGCCGACCTGCGCGACGAATCGCTTGATGCCGCCGCGCAACCGGCCGTGCGCAAGCCGACGCCAAGCATTGCGCAGCACAGCGCGGTACTGGCCGTGCAGCTCGGTTCGCAAGAGCAGTTGCGCCGCTTGCCACGCGCCCGCCTGGAAGAGTTGCAGGAACGCTATCGCGATTGCCTCGAACAGGCTGCTTCGCTGTATCAGGGCGAAATCGAAACCCTGAACGACGGCAGTACGCTGATGCTGTTCCACACCGAAGACTGTGGCGACGATTACCTGACCAACGCGATCTGCTGCGGCGAACTGCTGCGTGCACTGGGCCACCAATTGCAGATCGAGGTCGCGGACAGCGGCATCACCCTGCAATTGCAATTGGGTCTGACCTTGGGCGATGAATTGTTCGGCCTGAGCCAGATCGATCTGCTGCTGACCGATTCGGCGCAGGATGCCCTGGCCTTGTCGCAACACAGCCGCAACCTGCTGCTGGTCGAGCGCAAGATCAGTGACGATGCGCTGATTCGCCAGCGTGCACGGATCCGCCCGATCGCCAGCCCGGAAGGCGCATGCTGCGTGGAGCGGTTGATGGAGCCGTATCCGTCGATGCTGGAGCGGCAACTGGCGCGGATGCATGAGCGCCGGGCTTAAGCCTTAGGCCTGAAATATGAAAGCCCGCAGATGAGGGATTGTCTGCGGGCTTTTTTGTGTGCGGTGTTAATGATGTCGCGTTCATCCCCTAAAAGCCCCTCACCCTAGCCCTCTCCCAGAGGGAGAGGGCACTGATTGGGGGATATTCGAGAATGATGCCGACATGAACGCTTGGCTGTGAATCCATAATCGACTCGGTTTTTCAGGTCGATGTAAGCCATGAGTCACCTCGGTCGGCTCCCTCTCCCTCCGGGCGGTCCGACGTTTCGGGAGGGCTGGGGTGAGGGTTGCTTTTGATGTCTACGGAGCCCCAGACACAACAAAGCCCGCACAAGGCGGGCTCTGTTCTGACTCGATCCAGTCTTAGAAGCGAAACACTTCCATATCCGTACGAATCGGCGATGCCATCGGAATCTTCGGCTGCTTTTCGGCTTCCGCCGCCGGAGCTGCCGGTTTGGCGTCCCGCTTGCGCGGCGCCTCGGCCACCGGAGGCTGGTTGGCCAACGGCTTGAGTGCCACCGACAACTGCTCGGCCAGACGCTGCAGCAGGATGCCCTGCGCCTGCACCTGCGAAGCGGTGCTGCCGGCATGCAGCTCCTGCAGATGAACAATGCGGTTATCGCGCACCTGACCGCGACGGTCGATCAAGCGCCACTGCGCATCGAGAATCGCCGGTTGCTTCGCACCGGAATCCAGACGCGTGATGGTCAGCAGCACTTGTACATCCGGCGTAAAACCGGTCGTCGCCGGAGCCAGCACCACACGCTGGCTGTCCAGATGACCGGCGACCTGACGCATCAGTAACTGATCGATATCCGACGAAAGGCTACCGGCCCAACGACCATCGGTCGCCGCCTGCAAGCTGCCATCAGGTTGGCGTTGCAGCAGGGTTTCTCGTTGCAGGTAATCAGCAATGATTACCGGGCCCAGCAAAACCGCCATGCCTGCGCTTTGCGCAGGTTGAACCGGACTTCCGCTGTCCAGCTGATACAGCGACACCGGCTGGTGTACGCTGCAACCCGCCAGGCCAAGAACGCCGGCGAGCAACAAAAAAAGAGGAAGGCGCAGAGCAGTCATCATCCCGTCCAGGTGGCCGCCACAAGGCTGACCACAGTGAAAATACTCAATAAATATGAAGAACGCTCGGCCACGCCGGCGCTTGAAAGGCCATATCATCCGTGAATATGCGTTCCGACTCCAGCGCCAAAGCGTCGATCTACGTGTTTAATCGCAGATCGAACGCTCTAGGAGGGCGTTCTCGCCTAATTGAGGTTTTCGACGAGCAGCGCATCGACCCTCTGAAAGCCTCTCGGAAGTTTGTTTCCGCGACGCCCACGCTCACCTTTGTAGTGTTCAAGGTCGTCGGCCTTCAGTGACAGAGTGCGCTTTCCGGCCTGCAATACCAGGGTGGCACCCTCTGGAAGGACGGCGATGTCCGTCACGTATTCCTCGCGGCTGGCGACGCGTTCACCGGAGATCCCGATGATCTTGTTGCCCTTGCCCTTACCCAATTGTGGCAGATCGCTGATTTTGAAGATCAGCAGGCGACCTTCGGTCGTGACCGACGCCAGCCAGTTCTGTTCACGGTCGGCGACGGGACGCGGGGCGATGACCTTGGCGTTATTCGGCAGGCTCAACAACGCCTTGCCGGCCTTGTTCTTGGCTTGCAGGTCTTCGCCCTTGACCACGAAACCATAGCCGGCGTCGGAGGCGATCACGTACAGCGCGTCATCTTCAGGCATCAGCACGCATTCGAACGAGGCACCCGGCGGCGGCGTCAGACGACCGGTCAACGGTTCGCCCTGACCACGGGCCGACGGCAAGGTGTGCGCGGCGACCGAATAGCTGCGGCCTGTGGAGTCGATAAACACCGCAAACTGGTTGGAGCGCCCCGCTGCCGAGGTCTTGAAGCCGTCACCGGCCTTGTACGACAGGCCGGTGGCGTCGATGTCGTGGCCCTTGGCCGAACGCACCCAGCCTTTTTCCGAGAGCACCACGGTGACTTTCTCGTTGGGCAGCAGATCATGCTCGGTCAGCGCCTTGGCTTCAGCGCGCTCGACGATCGGCGAGCGACGGTCGTCGCCGTAAGTCTCGGCATCTTTCAACAGCTCGGTACGCACCAGCTTTTTAAGCTTGGCTTCGCTGCCGAGCAGCGCTTGCAGCTTGGCTTGCTCCTTGAGCAGTTCGTCCTGCTCGTCGCGCAGCTTCATCTCTTCCAGTCGCGCCAACTGACGCAGACGGGTATCGAGAATGTAGTCCGCCTGGATTTCGCTGAGGGCGAAACGCTCGATCAGTTTGGCCTTCGGGTGTTCCTCGGTACGGATGATATGGATCACTTCATCCAGGTTGAGGTAAGCAATCAGCAAACCGTCCAACAGGTGCAGGCGACGCTCGACCTTGTCGAGGCGGAATTGCAGACGGCGACGCACGGTCAGCACACGGAATTCCAGCCACTCGACCAGCAACGCGCGCAGGTTTTTCAGCTGCGGCTTGCCGTCCAGACCGATGATGTTGACGTTGACCCGGTAGGTCGACTCCAGCTCGGTACTGGCAAACAGGTGCTGCATCAGCGCTTCGTGATCGACGCGACTGTTGACCGGAATGATCACGATGCGGCACGGGTTTTCGTGATCGGACTCGTCACGCAAGTCAGCAATTTGCGGCGCTTTCGATGGTTTCGCCTGCATCAGCGCGGCGATCTGCTCCAGCACTTTGGCACCGGAGACTTGATGCGGCAGCGCGGTGACGATGATGTCGCCGTCCTCAACGTGGTACACGGCGCGCATGCGCACCGAGCCCTTGCCGGTTTCGTACATCTTCAGCAGGTCGGCACGCGGCGTGATGATTTCCGCTTCGGTCGGATAATCCGGGCCCTGAATGTGCTCGCAGAGCTGCTCGACCGTGGCCTTCGGCTCATCGAGCAGGCGCACGCAGGCGGTGGCGACTTCGCGCAGGTTATGCGGCGGTACGTCGGTGGCCATGCCCACGGCGATACCGGTGGTGCCGTTGAGCAGAATGTTCGGCAGGCGCGCCGGCAACACCAGCGGTTCCTGCAGGGTGCCGTCGAAGTTCGGGCCCCAGTCGGCAGTGCCCTGGCCCAGCTCGCTGAGCAGCACTTCGGAATAGCGCGACAGCCGCGCTTCGGTATAACGCATGGCGGCGAAGGACTTCGGATCGTCCGGCGCACCCCAGTTACCCTGACCGTCGACCAGCGTGTAGCGATAGCTGAATGGCTGCGCCATCAGCACCATCGCTTCGTAGCACGCCGAGTCACCGTGCGGGTGGAACTTGCCGAGCACGTCGCCGACGGTACGCGCCGACTTCTTGTGCTTGGAATCGGCATCCAGCCCCAGCTCGCTCATGGCGTAGACGATACGCCGCTGCACCGGTTTCAGGCCGTCGCCGATATGCGGCAGCGCGCGGTCCATGATCACGTACATGGAGTAGTTGAGGTAGGCATTTTCGGTGAAGTCAGCCAGCGAGCGGCGTTCTACACCGTCCAGGCTGAGATCAAGGGAGTCGCTCATGCGGGCCTCATCGGTTCGTTGTCTGGCGCAGCAGCATGGTGCCACCGCGCTGAGTAAATTCAAGTCTGTTCAGGGCGCTCATGCCGAGCAGTACCTGATCGCCATGCAACCCTGGCGCCACCAGTGCGCGAACGTCACGCAAAACGATGTCGCCCAGTTGCAGGCGGGCAATTTTTGTTCGATAGCCCTGGCTCAGGCCATTGGCCGTACTCAGGGTCACACCGAAACCTTCTTCAAGCTTCAAACGCTTGGCCAGATCCGCCGGGATCGACACATCGGTCGCCCCGGTGTCGAGCATGAATTCCACCGGCTCGCCGTTGATCTGACCGCTGGCGACGAAATGCCCTTGAGCATTGCTCGCCAGTTTCACTTCGATAAAGCCTTCGCCCTGCTCGGACGTCACGACAATGTTCGGATTCTGCTGGCGCTGTTCCCACTGCCCGAAAAAGCGCGTGGCAAGAAACAGCGCCGCGCACCAGGCGAGCACCATCAGCACCCGCCCGGCGCGTTTGCCCGGTGGCTGCTGGCTCAAAGACCCGCATCCCAGCCGCCCGCGGGCGCAGCAAAGCGCCAGACGATCGGGCGAGACTCGCCATCTGCCCGAGTCGCAAAATTGTTATCGACCCCGATCCATGCTCCTTGGGCATCGACCAGCAAGGCTTCGGTCATACCATGCCGGGCCGCGTACTGACGGCTCGGAACCAGCGCATCTGCTGCGAATGACCAGCAGCGTTCCTGCTTTCCTGTCAGCATTTCATGACGACAGATTTTGAAAGCATTGCGATCCAGCAGGAACAACTTTTTATTGAACAAAGCGATATCCGAAAAATCCTTGTCTACCCATGTGGAATCCGGGAATTGAGGAGGCTGCGGCGCCAACCCCTCTTCAGTCATGACTACACATTCCGCACCACAAAACCATGTGTAGTAAACGGGAGCAATTGACCGTTTGATTTTTACCAGCCCTCTTTTTTGCCGCTCGGCAGCCAGCCATATTTCAGTACTGGCGATTCCCGTAATGATCAATCCCTCAAACAATGCATTGGCGTGTATCAGCAATCCAGCTTCGCGCGCCATAGTCACCATCCGCAACGAGATCTGCAACCATCTGATCCCGCCATCCGGTGAGATTCTGAGAATGGCTGAATACGTTTCACTGAGAACGTAAAGGTTGCCTGCAGGATCACAGGTGATGCCTTCAAAATCCAACTTCCCATTGCCTGCCAGAGCTCGCAAAGCGCTTTGAGCTTGCATGGCCAATGTCCGGCCTGGATCATTCGGCACCGTCGGTACATCAATCAAAACAGCTTCAGCCTTCCACACCTTGTCTCGCGTATCGAGCCTGTAGATCTGATCGTCATCCCGGTCCGACACTGTCCACAACTGCTCGCCGCACCGGGCCAGCCCGGACAGATTACCTCCACGCATTCCCTCCACCGGATGTTCTGAAAGCATTCTTAATTCAGGGTCGGCAGCAAGCCCTATCGAACTCCAGACAAGCAAAAAAACCGCAATAGAGTGGTCGAGTTTCATCGTTGAATCTCCCGCAGTCGGCGTATCAAGTTTCCCCGAGCCGTGCACGACATGTCGGAATTCAACGAACACACTACTTTCTCGACAGCATTGCTTCAGAGCTTTATTACTTGCCTGCCAGGAAACACAGACAAGTCATCGCAAAGTAGAGTATTGCAGCAGTTTGCCGATCTGCTCGCAGAACGGAAACAGGCTTGAGCGATGCGCATTCAGCACATTCAATAATGGCCTGACACCCCAGCCGCCGTCAGGCGCGGCGAAACGCCAGACGATCGGGCGGACTTCACCGTCGGCACGCGGTCCGAAATTATTGTCGACGCCCACCCAGGCACCTTTGGCGTCGATGATCAACGCTTCTTCAAGTCCGTAGTTCTGCGAGTAACGGCGATTGGCCTGTAACAGTTCAGCGGCATACGACCAGCACTGCTCGACCTTGGCCGTCTGCGCATCGCGACGACAGATCTGAAACGCATTGCGCTCAAGGGTAAACAGCTTGCCGTTGAACAGCGCAATGTCGGAAAAGTCGCGATCGACGGCCCTGGCGTGGGGAAACTGCGACGGCTGCATCTCTTTGCCGCCCTCGCTGAGCAGCACGCAGCGACCTTCGCAATCCCACACGGTCTGCTGACGCTTGATCGTCAACAAGCCGCGGCTTTGTCGCTCGGCAGCCAGCCACATGCGATCGCCCGCCGGGTTGATCGCCAAGCCTTCAAAAATCGCGTTGAAATGCAGCAACATTCCACTGGCCCGCGCTTCACGCACCAGCATCGGCGAAATCTTCAGCCAGTTGGCAGGGCCGATGAGAGGCACCTGCAAGACCGCGGCATGGCCTTCGCTGACCAGGTAGCGATTGCCCGCGCTGTCACAGCTGATGCCTTCGAAATCCAGATCGCCACCGCGCACGAACGACGCTGCCCAGTTGCGCGAGCGCAAGCCCCATGGCAAACCGGTATCCGGCACCAGCGGCACGTCGATGCGCATGGCTTCGGCCTGCCAGACCTGGTCGGCAGTATCGAGTCGATAGATCTGATCGTCATCGCGATCCGATACCGCCCACAGTGCGTCGCCGCACATGGCCAGCCCTGACAGATTGCCACCGCGCATGCCTTCAACGGCATGCTCGGACAGCACGCGCAGTTCCTGCAACGGCTCGGCCGACACGCTCATCGCACTCAGCAACAACGTACACGCCAGGGCCAAGCCACACCGCATCAGGCCAGCACCTCGGCGAGGTTGCCTTTGGATTCGAGCCAGGATTTACGGTCGCCGGCGCGTTTTTTCGCCAGCAGCATGTCCATCATTTCCGAGGTCTCGGCGAAATCTTCGCCGAGCGTCAGCTGCACCAGGCGCCGGGTGTTCGGGTCCATGGTGGTTTCACGCAGTTGCGGCGGGTTCATTTCACCCAGACCCTTGAATCGGGTGACCTGCGGCTTGCCGCGCTTCTTCTCGGCGACCAGACGATCGAGAATGCCATCGCGCTCGGCCTCGTCGAGGGCGTAGTAGATTTCCTTGCCCAGGTCGATGCGGTACAGCGGCGGCATCGCTACGTAAACGTGGCCGGCATCGACCAGCGGGCGGAAGTGCTGGACGAACAACGCGCAGAGCAGCGTGGCGATGTGCAGACCGTCGGAGTCGGCGTCGGCAAGGATGCAGATCTTGCCGTAGCGCAGCTGGCTCATGTCCGCCGCGCCCGGATCGACGCCAATGGCCACGGCGATGTTGTGCACTTCCTGGCTGGCGAGCACTTCGCTGCCGTCGACTTCCCAGGTGTTGAGGATCTTGCCGCGCAACGGCAGGATCGCCTGGAATTCCTTGTCCCGCGCTTGCTTGGCGGAACCGCCGGCGGAGTCACCTTCGACCAGAAACAGCTCGGAACGCATCGGGTCCTGCCCGGCGCAGTCGGCCAGTTTGCCCGGCAATGCCGGGCCTTGGGTGACGCGCTTGCGCTCGACCTTCTTGCTCGCCTTGAGGCGACGGCCGGCGTTGTTGATCGCCAGTTCAGCCAGGGCCAGACCGGTTTCCGGGTTGGCATTGAGCCACAGGCTGAACGCGTCCTTGACCACACCGGAGACGAACGCCGCGGCTTCGCGCGACGACAAACGCTCTTTGGTCTGGCCGGAGAATTGCGGTTCCTGCATTTTCATCGACAGAACGAAAGCGATGCGCTCCCAGACGTCTTCCGGCGCCAGCTTCACGCCGCGCGGCAGCAAGCTGCGGAATTCGCAGAATTCGCGCATCGCATCAAGCAGGCCTTGGCGCAGACCGTTGACGTGGGTGCCGCCCTGCGCCGTCGGGATCAGGTTGACGTAGCTTTCCTGCACTGCGTCGCCACCTTCCGGCAGCCACAGCAGCGCCCAGTCGACCGCCTCTTTATTACCGGCGAACGCACCGCAGAACGGCTCGTTGGGCAGGCGTTCGAATTCGCTGACCGCGTCGACCAGATACGAGCGCAGTCCGTCTTCGTAATGCCATTCGACTTTTTCGCCGGTGCCTTTGTCTTCGAAGCTGACCAGCAGCCCCGGGCACAGCACAGCCTTGGCCTTGAGCACATGCTTGAGGCGGCTGATGGAGAATTTCGGAGAATCGAAGTATTTCGGGTCCGGCGCGAAGTACACGCTGGTACCGGTGTTGCGCTTGCCGACGGTGCCGACGATTTCCAGCTCGGAGGCCTTGAAGCCGTCCTTGAACGTCATCTGGTATTCATTGCCGTCGCGTTTGACCCGTACGCGCACTTCGGTCGACAGCGCGTTGACCACGGAAATACCCACCCCGTGCAGACCGCCGGAGAACTGGTAGTTCTTGTTGGAAAACTTGCCGCCCGCGTGCAGCTTGGTGAGGATCAGTTCGACACCGGACACACCCTCTTCCGGGTGGATGTCGACCGGCATGCCACGGCCGTCGTCGCTGACTTCCAGCGAATGGTCGGCGTGCAGGATGACCTGCACCGATCGGGCGTGGCCGGCCAGGGCTTCGTCGACACTGTTGTCGATGACTTCCTGGGCGAGGTGGTTCGGCCGACTGGTGTCGGTGTACATGCCGGGGCGTTTGCGCACCGGGTCGAGGCCCGAGAGGACTTCGATGGCGTCGGCGTTATAGGAGCTAGCGCTGGGAGTGGCCATAGGGTCTCGTCGTCAGTCATTCATTGAATAGGGGCAAGACTTCACAGTGCGGTGAAATCGATTGCCTGATACATATCGGCGCCAATGCCGGCAAAACTCAGCAATGCCGGCAAGTGCCCGGCAAAGCCCTGGAAACTGTGATCGCCGCCGGCCTGGATGCGCAGGGCACAGGCGCGGTAATACTGCTGGGCGAGGCGATAATCCAGCGTTTCGTCGCCGGTTTGCAACCAGACCTGATAGCGCTGCGCATCCTGCGGTGCTGGCACTTGCAGTTCGGCCAGCGCCGCGACGTGGTCGTGGGTCAGATCCCAGGTTTCATCGGTATACAGGTTTTTCTGCGGGCCCAGATAGCCGTCGAACATCCGGTGCGGGCTGACCGCCGGGTTGACCAGCAGGGCTTTCAGGCCATGGCGCTCGGCCAGGTGAGTCGCATAGTAGCCGCCGAGCGAACTTCCCACCAGCAGCGGCCGGCCCAGTTCGGCAATCGCTTGCTGCAACTGACCGATGGCCTCGCGCGGATGGTGATGCAGGGCCGGTACTCGCAGTTGCTCGCTCAAACCCAGCCGCTCCATCACCGTTACCAGCTGACAGGCCTTTTTCGAGGCCGGCGCGCTGTTGAAACCGTGGATATAGAGGATCGAACCGGACATTTGAACTCCCTGGCTGTCGGCGAAAGATAGCGGAGTTTACAGGGAGTCAGGGCAATCGTGGGTGTTTGTGAGGACGCCTTCGCGAGCAGGCTCGCTCCCACCTTGAAATGTGTTTCTCCTGTGAGAGCGAGCCTGCTCGCGAAGAGGCCAGTGAGGCCTCAGTAACCATTGGAACCGTAATCAACCGTAAAGGCAAAACCGCTGACCCGCTCGACACCCGTCTCCAACCGCCCATCCGGCCAAAGCCGCAACCAGCGATACCCCGGCGCCTGCTCACCGACCTTGAAATCCACACTGCCCGGCTCGAACTGGATGCAGGTCGAAGGCGAGGCCAGTAGGCGCACGCCATTGCGCTCGCGATCGATTTCCTGATGTACATGCCCCCACAACACCGCGCGCACCTGCGGAAAGCGATCCAGCACCTCGAAGAACGCCTCGGGATTGCGCAGACCGATCGGCTCCATCCACGCACAGCCGATCGACACCGGATGGTGGTGAAAACACACCAGATGATGGCGCTCCGGCGCTTCGCTCAACGCCCGCACCAGCAACTGCAATTGATCGTCCTGCAGATAGCCCGGCACCGATCCCGGCACGGCTGAATCGAGCAGCGTCACTCGCCAGTTGCCGATATCGACCACCGGCTCCAGCAGCGTACTTTGCACCGCTGCCTGCGCCATGATCATCGGTTCATCGTGGTTGCCAGGAATCCAGCGCGCCGGGGCGTCGATCTGCGCGCTCATCTGACGAAACTGTTGATAGGACTCCAGCGTACCGTCCTGGGAAATATCGCCGGTGGCCAGCAGCAGATCGATCTGCGGCTGCTGCTCCAGCACCCGCTCGATGACCTTTTGCAGGCTCTCGCGGGTTTTCATGCCCAGCAGCGCACCGTCCGCGTCAGCGAAGAGATGGCTATCGGACAGCTGCACCAGCAGCGCCGGATCGGCGGTGGTCAACGTGGATACGCTCGGCAAAGGCGTTCTCCCAAGGCAAAAGCACGGAATCGGTCAGGTGCCGCAATTATGCTGGGGGTTCAGGCAAAGAGGAAACCGGCGAACCGGAAGCAGTTCACAACTAGCGTACGACTTCGTACTCATGCCCCAGTGCCAGGCAATGGCTCAGCCACTTCCCCAGGAACAGATTGAGCTGAGCCTTTTCATCCGGCTGGTACATCGAAGCATTCGGATAAGGATAGATGCCGCGAAAGCGTCGTGCATGTTCGGCGCTGACCACTTCAGCCATGCGCGCGTCGTGATAGACCTGCACTTCCAGTTGTGGCACCGGCAGCCAGGGCAGGCTGTGTTCCTGGCGCACCTGCAACGTCGTGGTGTACGGGCAGGTCTGCAGCACTTCGAGGGCGAGCACGCCGAGCATCTGCTCGCCCTGGGTCACGGCGATGCGCCGCGCCTCGGGCTCGCTGCGCATGTCCGGCAGCAAGCGCATCAGGCGCGCGTAGTTGGCCTCGCAGGCGGCTTGCAGCCCCACGAGGTCGACTCGATAACGATCGCGCAGCTTGTTTACAACCATAACCCCCTCACTTCGGCGCGGTTCAGCGCCAGCCACTGCAAGGCGATGATGCTCGCCGCATTGGCAATGCGTCCGTCACGGACGGCCTGCAAGGCATCTTCAAAAGCCCAGACCGTGACGCGGATATCTTCTGCCTCTTCTTCCAGGCCATGCAGACCGCCCACACCCTCGGTGCTGCAACGCCCCAGATACAAATGCACGAATTCGTTGCTGCCACCCGGCGAGGGGAAATACTTGGTCATCGGCCAGAGTGCCTTGATGTCCAGCCCAGCTTCCTCCTGCGCTTCGCGGTGAGCAACTTCTTCCGGTTGCTCATCCTTGTCGATCAGACCGGCAACCAGTTCGACCAGCCACGGATTGTCGGCCTTGCCCATGGCGCCGACGCGAAACTGCTCGATCAGCACCACTTCGTCGCGCTGCGGATCGTAGGGCAGCACGCACACGGCGTCGTGGCGAACAAAAATTTCCCGGTTGATCTCGCGGCTCATGCCACCGGCGAACAGCTCATGGCGCAGGTGCACGCGATCGAGCTTGTAGAAGCCCTCGTAGCACTTTTCGCGCCGCACGATATCGACGGCGGTCGGAATGGCGTTGGCAAAATCGGTCATGAGCATCCTCTCTACTACAAGTCCATAACGAGGTTGCGCTGGGCGACCTCGACTTCGCGCCATCCTAACGCGCCCGCACCGTTTGATGCAGCCCCTTTACCGTCAGCGGGATGGACGGTGACGGCGAAACCCACTCTAATTAGCTTAGTGGCGAACTGACTGCTTCGTTGAGAGTCGAAGCGGTAACTTTTTTGCCTTCCCCTGCTTTCGAAAGGACGCCCATGTCGCTTTTCAAAATTACCTCTGTGGCCGCAATCGCCCTGACTCTGGGCGCCTGTGCCAGCCTGTTCCAGCCCAACTACCGTACGCCGCTGGACACCAAACGCGATGCCTCGGAACAGCTCAAACCCGGCTGCGCCAACCCTGAATGCCCACTGGTGAACATCGATACGTTGCGGTTCCCGGACGAGCCGGCACTGGACGGCATTATCGAAAAACGCCTGCTGCAGATGACCCGCACCGAGAAGAACGCCCCGGTCGCGCCGACCCTGGCGGCTTACCGCGAACAGTTTCTGGCCAGCGCCGGCCCGCGCTACAGCAGCTACCTGCAAGCGAAAGTACGCGAGCAGCATGACGGCTTGGTGATCATCGAGCTGTCGAGCTACCTCGACACCGGCGGTGCCCATGGCACGCCGGGTCGCGGTTTCATCAACTATTCGCGCCAGCAGCACAAGGTGCTGAACCTGTCCGACATGCTGCTGCCAGGCCAGGAAGAAGCCTTCTGGAAAGCCGCGCAGGTTGCGCACAACAGCTGGCTGATCAGCACCAAGCTCGATCAGGAGCCGGAATTCGTGGCGAACTGGCCGTTCGTGAAAACGCCGAACGTGGCGCTGACCTACGGCGGCGTGATCCTCAAGTACGACGTGACCACCATTGCGCCTTACGCGCTGGGCCACGTCGAACTGAAGATTCCTTATCCGCGCCTGAACGGCATTCTCAAGCCTGAGCTGTTTCCCGGCCGTAACTGAAAGCCCGACCCAGGATCAGTTGCAACAGCCCTGCCAGCACCAGCGCCGGCAGGGTTGCGCCGACATCCGGGTACAGATTCGCCAGCAAGTGGTAAGTGCTCACGCCACCCAGCCACGCCAGCAACGCCGGCCAGCGCAATGCGGCTGACGCCACTTGGGCACTGCGCTTGCGCAGGATGAAGTGATCCACCAGCACCACACCGAACAGCGGCGCGAACACCGAGCCGATCAGCAAGAGGAAGTTCTGGTACTGCGCCAACGGCGCCAGCAGGGCGATCAGCGTGCAGATCACGCCGATGGCCAGCGCCAGATGCTCGACTTTCAGACGCAACAGAATCCCGCTCGATACCGCCGCCGAATGAATGTCGGCGAAGGCGTTTTCCGACTCGTCGAGCAGAATCAGCAGCAGCGGAATGCCCAGCCCGGCACCCGCCAGTGCCAGCAGCAGCGCGTTGACCTCACCGCTCGGCGCGAAGGCCAGGGTGTAGGCGACGCCGAGACTCATCAGCCAGAAGTTACCAATGAAGAAACCGACAGCCGTGCCACCGAAGACATTCTTCGCGCGCTTGCCGAAACGCGAGTAATCGGCAATCAGCGGTAGCCACGACAGCGGCATGGCGATGGCAATGTCGAAGCCCACGGCGAACGGCATCGAACCGTCACCGGCGCGCGCCCATAGATTAGCCAGATCGGCTTTGGCGAACAGGTTCCAGGTCAGCCAGAGGCAGGCGGCGAGCAACAGCCAGATGCCCCATTTGCGCAGGATCTGCCGCACAAACGTCAGCGGTCCACTGACCGCAAGCAGGGTCGCCAGCGCGCCGAATAACAGGGTCCACAGCATCGGATTGGCCCACAGCGAACCTTCACTGAACGCACGGGTGCCGAGCAGGCTGGCAGCGTCGCGCATGACGATGATTTCGAACGAGCCCCAACCGATCAGTTGCAGCAGATTGAGCAGCGCCGGCAGGCTCGCGCCTTTGTTGCCGAGGCTGAGTTTAAGCGCGGCCATCGACGACAGGCCAGTGTCGCTGCCGATTACGCCGACGGCGGCCAGCAACAGCACACCGACCAGTGTGCCGAGAAAAATCGCCAGCAACGAACCGGACAAGCCCAGGCCGGGTGCGAGCAAGGCGCCAGTCTGCAAGACCATCAGGCCGATGCCGAGGGAAAACCACAGGGAAAACAGATCGCGACCGCCGAAGACACGCTTGTCAGCGGGTACCGCGAGGTCGGGGGAATAAGTGCCGGGTTGAATGCTCAAGGGTGTTTTCTCAAGAGGAGCAGAGAAAAAGCTGCAAGCTGCAAGCCGCAAGTAAAGGCAGTACGCGGACCGCTTCTAATCTTGCAGCTTGTAGCTTGCCGCTTGTGGCTAGACTTTTGATCGTTCCCACGCTCTGCGTGGGAATGCCTCTAGGGACGCTCCGCGTCCAGTGACGCGGAGCGTCACGGGCTGCATTCCCACGCGGAGCGTGGGAACGATCAGTGCGAACCGGATCAGACTTTCTTGTACAGCTGACTGCCTTCCTGCTTGAACCGCTCGGCCTGTTCCGCCAGGCCTTTGGCGACGTCCACGTCGACCGCGTCGATACGCTGGTTGGCCGCGTATTCGCGGACTTCCTGGGTGATTTTCATCGAGCAGAATTTCGGCCCGCACATCGAGCAGAAATGCGCGACCTTGGCCGAGTCTTTCGGCAGGGTTTCGTCGTGGTACGAACGCGCGGTGTCCGGGTCCAGGCCGAGGTTGAACTGGTCTTCCCAACGGAATTCAAAGCGCGCCTTGCTCAAGGCGTTGTCACGAATCTGCGCGCCCGGATGCCCTTTCGCGAGATCCGCAGCATGCGCAGCGATCTTGTAAGTGATGATCCCGGTTTTCACGTCATCCTTGTTCGGCAACCCCAGGTGTTCCTTAGGCGTCACGTAGCAGAGCATCGCGCAGCCGAACCAGCCGATCATTGCCGCTCCGATGCCGGAAGTGATGTGATCGTAGCCCGGAGCGATGTCGGTGGTCAGCGGACCGAGGGTGTAGAACGGCGCTTCGTCGCAGCACTCGAGCTGCTTGTCCATGTTCTCTTTGATCAACTGCATCGGCACGTGGCCCGGGCCTTCGATCATGCATTGCACGTCGTGCTTCCAGGCAATCTTGGTCAGCTCGCCGAGGGTTTCCAGTTCGCCGAACTGCGCTTCGTCGTTGGCGTCGGCAATCGAGCCCGGACGCAGGCCATCGCCCAGCGAGAAGCTGACGTCGTAGGCCTTCATGATTTCGCAGATTTCGTCGAAGTGGGTGTAGAGGAAGTTCTCTTTGTGGTGCGCCAGGCACCACTTGGCCATGATCGAACCGCCACGGGAAACGATGCCGGTCACGCGCTTGGCGGTCAGCGGCACATAACGCAGCAGCACGCCGGCGTGGATAGTGAAGTAATCGACGCCCTGCTCGGCCTGCTCGATCAGCGTGTCGCGGAACAACTCCCAGGTCAGGTCTTCGGCAACGCCATTAACTTTTTCCAGGGCCTGATAAATCGGCACGGTACCGATCGGCACCGGCGAGTTGCGGATGATCCACTCGCGGGTTTCGTGAATGTGCTTGCCGGTGGACAAATCCATCACCGTGTCCGAGCCCCAGCGAATGCCCCAGGTCAGTTTCGCCACTTCTTCTTCGATCGAAGAACCCAGCGCACTGTTGCCGATGTTGCCGTTGATCTTCACCAGGAAGTTACGGCCGATGATCATCGGTTCCAGTTCGACGTGGTTGATGTTGGCCGGAATGATTGCGCGGCCGCGGGCGATTTCTTCGCGGACGAACTCAGGAGTGATTTCTTTCGGGATGCTCGCGCCGAAGCTGTGGCCGGCGTGTTGCTGCTTCAGCAGGCCGGCAGCGCGGGCCTCTTGCAGCTTCATGTTTTCGCGGATGGCGACGTATTCCATCTCGGCGGTGATGATGCCTTTGCGCGCGTAGTGCATCTGGCTGACGTTGGCGCCGGCCTTGGCCCGGCGCGGGTTGTTGACGTGAGCGAAACGCAGCTTGGTCAGCTCGGCATCGGCCAGACGCTGCTGACCGAAGTTCGAGCTCAGGCCCGGCAGACGCTCGGTGTCGCCACGGTCGTCGATCCACGCCGAACGCACGTCGCCCAAGCCTTTGCGCACATCGATGACCACGTTCGGATCGGTGTACGGGCCGGAGGTGTCGTAGACGGTGACCGGCGCGTTGATTTCGCCGCCGAAGTCGGTCGGGGTCACGTCCAGGCTGATTTCGCGCATCGGCACGCGGATGTCCGGGCGTGAGCCCTGAACGTAGACTTTTTGCGAACGGGTGAACGGCTTGACCGATTGCTCATCGACCTTGGCCGAGTCACTGAGATTGATCGCGTTTTTTTCTTTTGTCGTCATCACGGGCTCTCCAGACAGCATCCAGCAGTGGATTGTCGGAGCAGAACCTGAGAGGCACGGACGCACCAGGACCGGTGCTGTGCATTCGTCATGGGGGCGTTCGATTGTCGAACAATTCCCGGACGAAGCACAAGAGGACTCGCCGGGTGACGAGAAATCTTGTTCCCTACGCAGGCGCTAACCTGATCAGGTTCAACGGGATCCGAAATTATTCGATCTCAGCCTCATAGCAAGGCACCCCGACAAGAACCCGGCCAGTCTAGACACAACTGGCAAAGAACGCCAACACCGCGGCAAACGCCATGATCAATGGCACAAATACAGGGGCTCGGCCGATTGTTGTGATGCGCTTGCGCAACTACACTCGCCTTGCTCTGCCCCGCCTTGACGCTGTGCAGGCCGCGCCTTACCTTTGGCGCCCGGATTATTTCCATAATATTAATGCTAGGGATCGCCTCATGCTGCGCAAACTCTCACTGGCTGTGGCCGTGTCTTGTGCGTCCACCGCAATGGCCTGGGCGGCCGAAGCGCCTTTGTCGACCAAAACCGATCTGGTCAGCGTCTATCAGGAAGCGGTCGACAACAATGCCGATCTGGCCGCCGCTCGCGCCCAGTACGGCGCGCAGAAAGAAGTGGTGCCACAGGCCCGCGCCGGTTTGCTGCCGAATCTGTCCGGTGGCGCCGAAGTCGCCGACGTGCGCACCTCGATCGACCAGCCTTCAGCGATTGCCAATCGCAGCGCTCATTCGTATCAGGCGACCCTCGCCCAACCGTTGTTCCGCGCCGATCGCTGGTTCCAGTACCAGGCCGCCAAGGACGTCAACGAACAGGCCGCCCTGCAACTCTCGGCGACCGAACAGAACCTGATCCTGCAAACCGCCGAAAGCTATTTCAATGTGCTGCGCAGCCAGGACAACCTTGCCTCGACCAAGGCTGAAGAAGCCGCGTTCAAGCGCCAGCTCGACCAGTCCAACGAGCGCTTCGATGTCGGCCTCTCGGACAAGACCGACGTGCTGCAATCGCAGGCCAGTTACGACACCGCGCGAGCCAACCGCATCGTTGCGCAGCGCCAGGTCGATGATGCGTTCGAAGCGCTGATCACCCTGACCAACCGCCAGTACAACTCGATTCAGGGCATCGTCCACAGCCTGCCGATTCTGCCGCCGGCACCGAACGATGCGAAATCCTGGGTCGACACGGCGGCGCGGCAGAATCTCAACCTGCTCGCCAGCAATTACGCGGTCAGCTCGGCTGAGCAAACCCTCAAGCAGCGCAAGGCCGGGCATTTGCCGACCCTCGATGCCGTAGCCAAATACGAAAAAGGTGACAACGACGCCCTCGGCTTCGCCAACCCCAACTCGTTCGGCGCCCCCTACGGCGGCAACGTCGAACAAAGCACGCTGGGCCTGCAGCTGAGCATCCCGATCTACAGTGGCGGGCTGACCAGCTCGCAAGTGCGCCAGTCTTACGCGCAACTGGATCAGAGCGAGCAGCAGCGCGAATCGCTGCGCCGCCAGGTGGTGGAGAACACCCGCAACCTGCACCGTGCGGTGAATACCGACGTCGAGCAGGTGCAGGCGCGCCGCCAGTCGATCATCTCCAACCAGAGCGCGGTGGAAGCCACGGAAATCGGTTATCAGGTTGGCACGCGCAACATCGTCGACGTGCTCGACGCCCAGCGTCAGCTGTACACCTCGGTGCGCAACTACAACAACACCCGCTACGACTACATCCTCGACAACCTGCGCCTGAAGCAGGCGGCGGGCACGTTGAACCCGGGGACCTGCAAGACCTGCGGCGTTATCTGAAAGCCGACTACAACCCGGACAAGGATTTCTTGCCGCCGGATCTGGCGTCGGCGGCCGAGGCGCAATTGAAAGCCCGGCCTTGAAATGAAAAAAGATCGTCCGAGGCATGCCCGGACGATCTTTTTACGCCCGACTTATTTGATCAGCCTGCCCAAACCCTCCAGCAAACGCTGCAACGCGCCCTGATTGCGGCGCATCACCGCCAGCCCGGCCTCGGCCATGCGTTGCGCATCGCGCGGCAATTCGAACAAACGCTGTACCTCGACCGCCAGCCCTTCGGCATCGTCCACTTCCGCCAGTGCCCCGGCTTCGCGCAGTTGCGCGGCGATGTCGAGGAAATTGAACAGGTGCGGACCGCTGATGACCGGTTTTGCCAGCGCTGCCGGCTCGAGCAGATTGTGCCCGCCGTTGGCGACCAGACTGCCGCCGACGAAGGCGCTGTCGGCCAGGGCGTAGAGAAACAGCAACTCGCCCATGGTGTCGCCGAGCAGCACGCTCGTCTGCGCATCGACATGGGCACCGGTCGAGCGCCGTACCGTGGCGAAACCTTCGCGCTGACACAGATCGAACACCGCATTGAAACGTTCGGGATGGCGCGGTACCAGAATCAGCAAGGCGTCGGGGTGATTGGCGAGCAGACGGCGATGGGCGTCAAGCACCACTTCGTCCTCGCCTTCGTGGGTGCTCGCAGCGATCCAGACCGGACGTTCCAGTGCCTGCCATTGAGCGCGCAGGTCGGCGGCGCGTTGCAGCAGGTGCGGGTCGATGGTCAGGTCGAACTTGATCGAACCGGTGACGTCGACGGTTTCCGGCCGCGCGCCCAGATCACGGAAGCGCTGAGCCTCGGCCTCGGTCTGCACGGCAAACAGACTCATTTCAGCGAGCATCGGCGCGGTCAGTTTGCTGAAGCGCCCGTAGCCTTTGGCCGAGCGCTGCGATAACCGACCGTTGGCCAGCGCCACCGGAATTCCACGCTTGGCGCATTGGTGAATATGGTTGGGCCACAACTCGGTTTCCATGATCACCGCGAGTTTTGGCTGGACGCGATCCAGAAAGCGCGCCGCCGCGCACGGCAAGTCGTACGGCAGATAGCAATGCTGGATGCGCGGCTCATTGGCGAACAGCGCCTGAATCCGCTCCGAACCGGTCGGCGTCATGCAGGTCACGGTGATCGGCAACTGTGGATAACGCTGCAGCAAGGCGCGGATCATCGGCGCGGCGGCAATGCTTTCGCCCACCGACACGGCGTGGACCCAGATGCCGCCGGGCTGCAGTGTCGGCATGTTGCAGGAGAAACGTTCGCCAATCCGTTTGGCATACGCCGGCGCCTTGCGCGCGCGCAGCCACAGCCGAATCACCACCAGTGGCAGCCCCAGGTAAAACAGCGCGGTGTACAGAGTTCTATTCATGGCGGCGGAGTTTATCGGCTTTTGTCGCCGATCGCGCGCAAGTGCACGGCAAAACGTTCGGCCAGCCAGCGTGCAGCCGGGCCAAGCGGCTCGTCACGGCGCCAGACCAGCTCCACCACCAGGGCCGGCGGCGTCCATTCGCTGGCGAGTTCGACCATCTGCCCTTGATACGCCGAATACTGCACCACATGGCGCGGCAACCACGCCCAGCCAAGGTTGCGCACCAGCCATTCGGACATCACATAGAAACTGTCGGCGCGCCACACTTGCGGGCTGGCCGCTTCGTTACCGGGGTAGACGCTGGTTTGCGTCGACATCAATAACTGCCGATGTTGCGCCAGTTGCTGGCAGGTTACGTAAGGCTGCGCTGCCAACGGATGATGAATGCCGCACACCGTGACCATTTCCACGCTGCCGAGCACGCGACGTTCGAGCGCTTCGGGAATTTCATCGTGATAGAACAACAGGCCGAGATCGGCGCGGCGCTCGACCAGTTTGCGCGCGACTTCACCCTGAGCGGCGCTGGTCAGTTGCACTTCGAGGCTGGGAAACTGCTCGGCCAGTTCACCGAAACTTTCCACCAGCGCCTGATATGGCATCGCCTCATCCTGCGCCACGCGCAACTGCGCTTCCTGGCCGCGCAGCATTGCCATGGCGCGGCCGTTCAGACGTTCGCACTGACGCAAGACTTCCCGCGCTTCTTCAAGCAAGGCCCCGCCGGCTTCGGTGAGAGTCGGCTGACGCCCGCTGCTGCGTTCGAACAGGCTTACGCCCAAGTCATCTTCGAGCATGGCAATGGCGCTGCTGATGGCTGATTGCGCCTTGCGCTGCTGACGCGCCACGGCGGAGAACGAGCGCTGTTCGGCGACCTCTACAAATACGCGCAACTGGTCCAGATTCCATTGCATATGGCTCACCAACCTATCTACATAACAGATAGGTAATGACTTTACCCCATCTGGCGAATCCCTAGAATATCGCCTCAGTGAGCAGCATTTTATTGAGGATTGAAACCATGAACGCCTACGCCTATCTCGCCATCGCGATCTGCGCCGAAGTGATCGCCACCGTGTCGATGAAAGCCGTCAAAGGCTTCAGCACCCCGTTGCCGCTGATCCTGGTCATCGTCGGCTATGCGATTGCGTTCTGGATGCTGACGCTGGTCGTGCGCACGGTTCCGGTCGGCGTGGCCTACGCGGTGTGGGCCGGCATGGGCATCGTGATGGTCAGCGTCGCGGCACTGTTTCTGTACGGGCAGAAACTGGATATACCGGCGATGGCGGGGATGGCGCTGATCGTGTTGGGCGTGGTCGTCATCCAGCTGTTCTCGAAAACCGCCGGCCACTGAGAGCAGCAACAAGCTCCCAGCGATAAGCCGCAAGCACGAGCGATTTGACGCTTCAGGTTGCAGCTTGCAGCTTGAAGCTTGAAACTTGCAGCTTCTCTATACCCCGAGGTCGCTGCATGCCATCCGTTATTTCCACCGACGTTCTGATTGTCGGCGCTGGTGTCGCCGGCCTCTGGCTGAACGCGCGTCTGCGCCGTCAGGGTTTTTCGACCGTGCTGGTGGAAAGCGCCAGCCTCGGCGGCGGGCAAAGCGTGAAGTCGCAGGGGATCATTCATGGCGGCGCCAAATACGCTTTGCACGGCGCATTGACCGGGGCGTCGGAAGCGATCGCTGACATGCCGCGGCGCTGGCGCGAAGCCCTGGCCGGCAACGGCGAGCTGGACCTGACCGGCGTGCGCCTGCTGTCCGAAGCCCATTACCTGTGGTCGCCGGGCACTCTGGCCGGCAACCTCACCAGTTTCTTCGCCAGCAAAGCCGTGCGTGGTCGCGTCGATCAGGTCAAGGGCGACGAGCTGCCGCCGGCCCTGCAAGACAAGCGTTTCAAAGGCAAGGTCTATCGTCTTGCCGAACTGGTGGTCGACGTGCCGAGCCTGATTCAGCGGCTGGCCGACCTGGCCGGCGATGGCTTGCTCGCCGGGCAGACCATCGAACCGCTGCTGGAGGATGGCGTACTGGTCGGCCTGACGGTCGACGGCCGCGCCATTCATGCGCAGCGCATCGTCCTCAGCGCCGGCGCCGGTATTGCACAGTTGCTCGAAGCACTCGGCCTCAGCCAACCGGCGATGCAACGCCGGCCGCTGCACATGATCCTCGCCAAAGGCCCGGGCCTGAAACCACTGTATGCCCACTGCCTCGGCGGCGGCACTAAACCACGCATTACCGTGACCACCCACCCGGCCGCTGATGGCCAGTGGGTCTGGTACATGGGCGGCGATATCGCCGAGAGCGAAGGCGTGCATCGCGAGCCGGCCGAGCAGATCGCCACCGCGCAAAAGGAAATCGCGCAGTTGTTGCCGTGGATCGATCTCAGTACCACGCAATGGGCGACCCTGCGCGTCGACCGCGCCGAACCGCTGCAAACCGGGCTGACCCGGCCGGACAACGCCTTCCTCGCCGAACAGGGCCGCCTGCTGGTCGGCTGGCCGACCAAACTGGCACTGGCGCCGGACTTTGCCGATCGCGTCATCACGGCGCTGGAACGCGACGGTATTACCCCGCAAGTCACCGAGCCGCTGCCGCCGCTGCCAAAACCGCCACTGGGTATTCCAGCCTGGGAGCAACTGCTGCCATGACTATCGCCAATTTGCATGATCTGCATCGCCCACTGGGCAGCACCGGTCTGACGGTTTCGCCGCTGGGCCTGGGCACGGTCAAACTCGGCCGCGATCAAGGGGTGAAATACCCCAACGGCTTCCAGATTCCCGACGACGATGCCGCGCGCATGCTGCTGCGTCAGGCCCGCGAGCTGGGCATCAACCTGATCGACACTGCCCCGGCCTATGGCCGCAGCGAAGAACGCCTCGGCCCGCTGCTGCGCGGCCAGCGCCAGGATTGGGTGATCGTCAGCAAGGTCGGCGAAGAATTTGCCGATGGCCTGTCGCGCCATGACTTCAGTGCAGCGCATACGCGGATGTCGGTAGAGCGCAGCCTGCAACGTCTGGAAACCGATTTTATCGATCTGGTGCTGGTGCACTCCGACGGCAACGACCTGGCGATCCTCGAACACCAAGAGGTTTACGCAACGCTTGCGGCGCTCAAAGCCGAGGGCAAGATTCGCGGCTTCGGCTTTTCCGGCAAAACTGTCGAGGGCGGCCTGAAAGCCCTGGAGCAAGGCGATTGTGCGATGGTCACCTACAATCTGAACGAACGAAACGAGAAGGCAGTCATTGACTATGCTGCTGCCCACGGCAAAGCCATTCTGGTGAAAAAAGCCTTGGCCAGCGGTCACGTCTGTCTGAGTCCGGGCGTGGATCCGGTGCGGGCCAGCTTCGAGTTGCTGTTCGCGCAAGCTGGCGTCGCCAGTGCTATTGTCGGCACGATCAATCCGCTGCACCTCGCCCACAACGTTGCGACCGTTGCCCAGGTCCTTCGTGGTCACTGACGCCGCCCCGCGGCCATAAGCAGGAGCCGATATGCCGCGCACGCTCATCCGCAAGAACCCGAGCAACTTCAAGACCCTGCCGCTGTTCGTCGAAGCCACTGCCGAAGGCCTGAGCTACCAGAGCGTCGGCATGCCGCTGAATTTTGCGCAGACCCTGCAGCGACGCAAACCGGTCAGCGTGGCCGACGCCGAACACTTCTCGCTGGAACTGGCCAACCTCGGCGTGTCCGTGCGCCTGACCCTGCATTGGCAGAATCGCGATTACTGGGTGCTGGTGCGCCAACGCCGCCAGGATCGCGGCGATGTGGTGCTGAAGCTGATTTCCGGTTATGTGCCGGCCCATGAGCTGAACATTCCACTGCACACAGCGATTCAGGAAATTGCCGAAGAATGCCTACTGGAAACGCCAGAAGGCTGGCTCGGCGGGCGCTTCAATGACACCTGGCTGCCGGCGCCCTACTCGGCGGCCCTGCATTATCGCGAAGCGCTGCCGTTTCGCCTGACGCCGCTGTCCGGTTCGGCGCGGCCGGTGCGTTGCGCCAGCCTGCAATTGCTCGAGCGGCCGCGGGCCTATGTGCACCTGCCGACTGCTTCCCTGCAATTGATCTACGACTTGCGTCTGGACGTGCCCAAGGAAGCCAAGTCCCTGAGCCTGTTCCATGTCGATGAGCGGCTGGAAGGTGATCAACTGGTGGCCCGCCTCGATCGCAAGCGCCCCGATCTGTACCTGATGCCACTCAAGGACGGCGCGCCAGTGGCCGAGTTGTACACCCTCAAGCGCGACAAGCTGGTTCCAGCCAGCACCCGCGGGCTCTATCTGGCCGAAAGCTTTGCCACTCAGGAAGGCTGGGTCGTGCGCGAGGAACGGATTCGCTGGAAAGACTGGCTGGTGCAACAGGGTCTGCAACCGGCCAAAGCTCCGCGTTCAGGGCTCAAGCAATTGAGCATCAAGGCGCTGCGGCTGGTGGGCCTGGGCAAAAAGAAACCGGCCAGGTCCTGAACTATCGCCGGCGGTCGAACCAGGTGCGCAGTGTGGCGAAGAAATGAAAGTAGCGGTTCTCGCGTTTGCCCATGCCACGCTTGGGCGAGAACGACTCTTCGGCGAAGGCGCCGGTAATGCGTACACGTGATGCCTGGGTCGGCAGCGTGCAGATTTTCGCGCCGGCCTGCTGCAACGCGTATTTGAGCAAGCGTTCAGAGTGCAGCTTTCTGCCAGTCGCCTCGCAGAAATCGAAGATCCGCTCAATGCGCTTGCCATACGCGACGTAAGTATCACGCCCGCACACCGCGAAGCGGTCATTGAGCCCGCCCCACCACTGCCAGTCCGGGATATAGGCATGGTGCCGCCGGGCCTGGGCATGATTGAACACGTAGCCGGGCAGCGCTGTGTGGAAGAAATTGTCCGGGCGCACGTACACGACAAAATCCGGATCGAAGGCTTCGATCATCGTGGTCACGGTGTGCAGCGAATTGAGCTGATAAATCAGGTTGCGCAGCGATGCGTAGTCATCGGCCCAGGTGTCGCCCAGTGATTTAACTCGTTCAAAATCCCAGCGTTCCAGCACGCCTTCGGTCGACGTCAGCGAGCCTGTCATCGCCTCAAAAGGCTGGTAGTTGTCAGCCGTCAGCGCGCCCTGTTCACCGGAGCGCGCGTTCTGTACTTCATCAATCCTGTACAGATGGTAGAAACACTGCACCTCGCTGCCTGCCGGCAACTGCGCCAGAACATTCTGTTCGATGGAGGGGAAGCAGATCGGCGAATTCCTCGGGATCCCGAAAAAAGCCACGGCGATTTTCAACACTCAACAGCACCTTTTGATAGTCGTTCGGGCCTGCCGGCATCCGGATACACGATGTCGCTTACTTTCGTCGAAACAGTTTTTGCCACCAACGCCGCGGTTGCAGCGGTACCACGATGATATTCGATTGGCGCAGCCAGTCGCGCTCGTAGTCCCAGGCGTGCCCGCCCCAGAGTTTCCCGGCTTCGTTGGAAAAGCCCAGGGTCATCAACTCATAGGTATAACCCGCTTCACCGCGCAGCCAGTCAAACAGTACCAGTGTGTTGAAACCGGTGGACGGCCCGACATAGCGTTTGCCGCCCGGACGGTCCACCGGGTAATGCCACAGCGGCGGCAGCGGGATGCGGTCCCAATACATCGTCACGCGCGGTAACGGGCACATCGGCGCGGCGCAGCCCACCAGCATGCTGAAGCAGCGCTCGCCCGAACGTTCGAACATGTGTTGAACGTGTGGCCCGTAAGGCAGACCAAAAAAGTAGGCGTCCGGCGCGTTGTAACCGTGCACGAAGACATTGACGCTTTGCTCGTTGAGCAGCGTGGCCTTGATGCAGGTATTGAAGCTGACCACGACGTCATCCGCGCCGATGTTAAGCGCCTGAAAATCCGCTGCGGTGATGGCCGGGTTATTGGCAATCAGCACCACTCGCGCGGCGCGATCAAGGCGCGCACGCAGCTCTGCCGGCAATGCCTCGAACACCGCCTGATCACCACCGGGCAGCGCATCCGGCGCCATGGGTTGATCCTTCATTTCAGACCGGCACCTTCATCCCGTAACGCACTTTCACCCACCATTGCGTGAAGGCCGAGGGTGGCTGCCATGGGCGCATTTCGCGCTGGATTTCAGCCGCGAGGGCCTGACCGACACGGGCGAACGAATAGCGGCTCTCGGCAAACGCCTGGCCATTGCGGGCAATACGTTCAGCCAGCTCGGGATCGCTCTGCAGCAACTTGATCTTCTCTACCGCTTCTTCTTCACTGCGGTAGAACACGGTGTTGTGCATGTCTTCAAAACCGAGCAAGCGGTCTTCTTCGCCCTGGCTCCAGGCCAGCAGCACACAGCCACACGCCATGGCCTCGAAGTTCTTGATCATGAACTCGTTCATGCCGATGTCGGCGCTGACGAAAATGCGGATGCGGTTGAGGGTCTGCAAGTACTCATCACCGGATTTCGTCCGGGTCACCAGCATCCCGGTCCGCCGCGAGAGCGACTCGAGCATGGCCTTGCGCTCGGCGTACTCGGTGCTTTTCAGGCTGCCGAGAAAACCGATGGGAATGTCGCGCTCGACGCCGGTGTTGTGCAGCATCTGCTCGTCGTAACCCTTGGAGACGAATACCGTGTCGATGCCCTCGGCGAGCATCTTGCGTGCGACCACCGCCCCGGACACCAGCGCCCGGCAACTCGGCAGGCGCCCATACAAGCGCGAATACACGCCGCGATATTTACTCGCCGGCATGTAGTTCTGATAGGCGTCGTGTTCGAGAAATACCAGCCCCGGAATGCACTTGAGCACCCGCAACTGCGGGGCCAGACGCTTGACCCGGGAGAAAATCACCACGCGATCAAAGGTCTGATAATCCACTGAGGCCAGAAACGGCCCGAGGTTCATCTGCTGCTGTTTGCTCAAACGATGGATGACACATTCATCACAGTTCTGCTGCACGATGTCGTAGAGCCGGTCGAGAATGACCCGCTGCTCGTCCATCACCAGGAGCATGACTTTCATAGGTTAATGACCACGCGACTTTGGCAGGCAAGCGCAGCGGATTCAAACCTGCCAACTTCAACGGAAACGGTGAGATCCCCAAGGCAAAATCCGTTCACACGCAGCACACAACGGTAAAGGTTCATCTGATCAGCGACTGCGGATCTTTTCGACAATCGCAGTCGTCGAGCTGTTTTCCACCAGTCCCAGCACCTTAACGGTGCCACCGTAAGCGCTGACGATATCGGCGCCGACTACCTGGTCGATACCGTAATCACCGCCCTTGACCAACACGTCCGGCTTGACCTCGCGCAGCAGGTTTTCCGGGGTGCCTTCAGAGAAACTGATCACCCAGTCCACCGCACCGAGGCCGGCGAGCACCGCCATGCGTCGATCCACGCTGTTGATCGGCCGGCCCGGCCCCTTGAGGCGGCTGACCGAGGCATCGTCATTGACCGCAACGATCAAACGATCGCCCTGCGCCCGTGCCTGCTCCAGATAGGTCACATGCCCGGCGTGCAGAATGTCGAAGCAGCCGTTGGTGAACACGATGGTCTCGTTGTGCGCGCGGGCGTCGGCTACCGCCAGCAGCAATTGCTCAAGGCCCAGCACACCGCGCTCGGAACCTTCTTCACGCTGAATGGCGCGACGCAGTTCCGGGGCACTGATGGCGGCCGTACCGAGCTTGCCGACGACGATGCCGGCGGCCAGATTGGCCAGCGCGACCGCGTGGGGCAGGTCTTCACCGGCGGCAATCGCTGCAGCCAGGGTGGAAATCACCGTATCACCGGCACCGGTGACATCGAACACTTCACGGGCCCGCGCCGGCAGGTGCAGTGCCGGTTGGTCCGGACGCAACAGGGTCATGCCGTGCTCGCCGCGAGTCACCAGCAGCGCCCCGAGGTCGAGGTCGTGCATCAGCGTGGCGCCCTTGCTCACCAGCTCATGCTCATCGACGCAGCCGCCGACGATGGCTTCGAACTCGCTGAGATTGGGGGTGATCAGGCTGGCGCCGCGATAGATCGAGAAATCCTTGCCTTTAGGGTCGGCCAGCACCGGGATGTTCTTCGCGCGGGCGGCCTGGATCAGCGCCTGATGGTTTTTCAGCGCGCCTTTGCCGTAATCGGAAAGGACCAGCACCTTGATGCCTTCGAGCAAGTCATCGACCTGCGAGCCGAGGGCCAGCGCATCAGTGGCGAACGGTTCTTCGAAGTCGATGCGCAGCAATTGCTGATGCCGGCTCATGACTCGCAGCTTGACGATGGTTGGCTGGTGCGCGATGCGCTGGAACAAGGCCCGAACGCCTGCGCCCTTGAGACTGTTGCTCAGGCTGTCGGCGGCTTCGTCATCGCCGGTCACACCGACCAGCGAGGCCGGCGCACCCAGCGCGGCAATGTTCAGGGCAACGTTGGCGGCACCGCCCGGGCGGTCTTCGATTTGCTCGACCTTGACCACCGGCACCGGCGCCTCAGGGGAAATCCGTGAGGTTCCGCCATGCCAATAGCGGTCGAGCATGACATCGCCGACTACCAAGACCGGGGCTTGATCGAAACGCGGCATGGACAACTTCATGGAGCAACCCACATACAAAATGAACAGGGGCGCGATATTACCACAGGGTAAAGCGCCGTCCGCCTCATTCTGAAAGGTCGCGCACCCAGAACAATTCATGACGCCGCACGGCCTTGCGGAAAAACTCGTTATTGCCTGTAGCAGGCCAGCGCCGGCCCGCCAGCCCCTGCTGAATCCAGCGGCGCAGTCTGCGCTTGAACACCTCGGCGCCCTGCAGATCGTGCTCCATGGCCAGTGCCATGGCTTTGTCCAGTTGCACCGGCTCAGACAGCTGCGGGCTCCACAAGCGGTCGGCCGGCAATGGCTCGATCGCCGGCGGCAGCGCGATACCGCAGCCTGCAGCGCCCATCGGCCAGCGATCGTTGTCGTGCAGATGATTGGCGTACATCAGCAGCGTCGTCGGTTTCCATTGACTGCGGCTGACTGCCTCGAGCAGCGCTTGCGTCGACGCCACATGATCGCTGTGCGGATCGAGTTCGGGATGCGGCGTCACCAGCACTTCGGGACGATAGTGCTCAAGCAGTGCGGTCAGATCAGCCAGCAGATTTTCCCAGGTCGGCTGGCCGTCGCCATCGCCGGGCAGGCGCATCGGATTGTGCCGCCGCACACTGCGCACGTCGCTTTCCTGCGATTCGCGGGAACCGAACGCTGTCGTCGGCGCTGCGGCCATTGCCGGCAGTTGCAGGCAGTAATACCCCAATTGCACGCAGCGCTCGACGGGCACGCCACCCCAGAGTGGAATCACCAGGCTGTCCCAACTGCGCAGACGACCCTTCAGACGCGCCGCTGCGGCCTGATCAAGCCCCAGCCGTTGATAATCCTTGGCCTCGATTTCGCCTTGGGTCAACGTGACGATGCTGACCTCATCACAACGGCTGTAAAGGCCGAACGCCGCGAGTTCGGCGTCGTCGGCATGCGGCGCGATGACCATGACCCGCTGCTGGCTGAAATCGGGGTTGGCCATGATCCACAGCACACCCGTGCTCGCTGGCACGCAGTGGCGGCCGCGCAGGGTCAGCGAACCTTGCGCCAAGGCCATTTCCTGCCCGGACAGATTGAGGAAGCGCCGACCGCGCACTCCGCGCTCGAACTCCTGACGGTCATCACCGACCTGAACATACGGGTCGAGCCAGCGCCCCAGCCAGGTCGACTTCAGCTCCAGTTCCAGCACCAGCGTCTCGCCCGGTGCCAGCGGCTCGCTCAGGCGCACCACGCCAGCGTCGACGCTCACCGCCTGCCGCGCAGTCTGTACAGGAAAGTTGTATTGATAGTCGTCAGAAGGTCGATAGAACAGGTGATCGGCGAACCACGCTTCATGAGCGATCCAGGCCAGCACCAGCAACAGCGGCACCAGCCACCATTTGACCAGCACCCCGATCAGCAACAGCGCCAGCAAAAAGCCGATCAGGAACAGGCGCTTGTTGCGCCGGTGAGCCTTGAGGAGTTGCTGCTTGCGTGCGCTCATCGATTCAGACCTTGTAGACCGGCACCGTGTGGCACCAGCGATCCTTGTATTCACGGTCGGCACGGCCGAACGAGTAACGCAGCGGCTTGCCCAGCGCCTGAGCATCGGCCCACGCTTGCTGGGTATTGACGAAACTCAGCACGCTGCCGGGGCTGAATTCGCGGCTTTGCGGATCGACGCCACCGTTGACGTACTCCAGCGAAACCCACTGCGGCGCCTCGACGCGATACAACACCTGAATGGCCACCGGTGCCGAATCGAGCATCGCGACCGAGCCGGTCATGAACTCGCGCAACAAGCTGAACACTTCAACCAGCCCAGCCTTGCCCGGCACTTCGAAACCCCAGCGGCGCTGAAACAGATCGCCGTAAGCGGCGGCCTGTTCCTGCGCAGTGAAGTCGGACATCGGCACCAGCGACCCGCCCGCTTCTTCCAGCAGGCGCTGCTCGCGGCGCTGGTTGTAGCGGAATTTCTTCGAATACTCTTCCGGCAATCGCGCCAGGGCCAGCCCTTCGGGCTGCGGTTTCAAGGTGCTGATCTGCTCGGCATTGAGCTGGGACACGTAAGCCATGCGCTGGCGCACCGGCACCACCCTGTCGGCAGCAATCGGCAGGATGATTTCCGCATTGCCCATGTCGAGCAAGCCGCGCTTGCCCTCGCGTTTGAGCACTTCCTTGGACAACGCCACGTGCCGGCCCCAGCACGGCACGGCGGCGACGATCTCGCCGCCGACCAGCCAGCCCAGATAGCGCAGCTCGATATTGACGAAGCTCGACAAGCGCTCGACCACGTCGGGGTGCGTCGCAAAACTGCCACCGAAACGCTGCCACGCCTGGGCATAGCTGTCGCGGTCGATCTCGGTCCAGCCACGCTCACGAAAGCTGCGAAACACCGTCAGCATACGTCGGTCGCGTGGGTCGGCTGAGGCTCGTCACCTTCTTCGAATTCCTTCGCATGCAGTCGTGCGTAGTAGCCGTTTTGCTCAAGCAACTGCACATGGGAGCCGCGTTCGACGATTCGCCCTTCATCCATTACCAGAATCAGGTCGGCTTTTTCGATGGTGCTCAAGCGGTGCGCGATCACCAGCGTGGTGCGGTTTTGCACAACGTGATCCAGCGCCGCCTGAATGTGCCGTTCCGACTCGGTGTCGAGGGCCGATGTGGCCTCGTCGAGAATCAGCAGCGGCGCATCCTTGAGCAAGGCGCGAGCGATGGCGATGCGTTGACGCTGACCGCCGGACAACAGCACGCCGTTTTCGCCGACCATGGTTTCGTAACCCTGAGGCATCTTGGCGATGAACTCGTCGGCGTAAGCCTCGCGAGCCGCGCGCTTGACTTCATCCAGCGGCGCACCGGCCAGGTCGCCGTAAGCGATGTTGTTGGTGACCGTGTCGTTGAACAGCGTCACGGCCTGGGTCACCAGCGCAATCTGGCGGCGCAGGCTGCGCAGGGTAAAGTCCTGGACTTCCACGCCATCAAGCAGAATCTGCCCGTGCTCGTGCTGGTAGAAACGCGGAATCAAACCGGCCAGCGTTGATTTACCGCTGCCCGAACGCCCGACCAGCGCAACCATCTGCCCCGGCTCGACGCTGAAGCTGATGTCGTTGAGCACCGGTTTGTCGGTGTCCGGATACTGGAAGCTGAGGTTGCGCACTTCCAGGCGCCCTTCGAGACGATCGCGCTCGACGCTGCCCTGATCCACTTCGGCCGGCTCGTCCAGTTGCTCGAAAATGCTTTCGGCACCCGCCACGCCTTTCTGAATCGTCGAACTGACTTCCGACAGCTGCCGGATCGGCTTGGGCAACAGGCCCGCCATGGTGATGTAGGCCACCAGATCACCGGGCGAGGCGTCGCCGCGAAGATAAAGCACAAGGAACATGACCACGGCCATGGCGCTGTACGTGACCAATTGCAGCATCGGCGTGTACACCGCGCCGGTTTTGGTCATGGTCAGTTGTTTGTCGGTATTGCTCTGGCTGGCATCACGAAAGCGTTGCTTTTCATAGGTTTCGCCGCCGAAGCTGCGCACCACGCGATAACCATGAATGGTCTCGGAGGCGACATGCGTGACGTTGCCCATCGACACCTGAATCTTCTTGCTCTGTTTGCGGAATTTCTTGCTGGTGCTGTTCACCATGATGCCGATGACCGGCAGGATCGCCACCATTACCAACGTGAGCTTCCAGTTCATCCACAACAACGTGCAGAACAGGAAGATCACGGTCATGCCTTCACGGATGACCACTTTGATCGCGTCCGTTGCCGCGCCGGTGACCATGGTCACGTTGAAGGTAATGCGCGAAATCAGGTGACCGGAGTTGTTCTTGTCGAAAAAGCGGTTAGGCAACTCCAGCAATTTGTTGAACAACACTACCCGCAGGTCATGCACCAGCCCCAGAGAAACCCGGGCCAGAAAGAAGTTACCCAGATACGAACCCACGCCCTGCAACAGGGCAATGAACACAATCATCAGCGGCACGGTTTGCAGCAATTGCAAATCGCCCAGATAAGGGTTGCCCGGGAACAGGCTGGCTTCAGGATTGGCCAGCCCGTCGACAAAGTACTTGAGGATGTAGGCGAGCATCGGTTGGGTCGATGCGAAAATCAGAAACCCGACGATGCTGAGGAGAAAGAGACCGGCATAGGGCCGCACGTAAGCCAAAAGGCGGAAGTAGATCGCCAGCGTTGACTGGGCTTTCGGTTCAGGACTGCTCATGGTGATCCGCACAATTCAGTGAGGCGGGGATGATATCACAGGCCTTTTTTCCCCGATAAACATGACGGCGCGCCAGCTTTTGACCAAGTCGGTTAAGATACGCCGCTAACGATGGGGAGCCCGCTATGCAATCGATTGACCACAGCACTTACGAGGCACTGCGCAAAGGTGCACAGGTACTGGAGGCCGACGGTTCCGGCGACAAAGTGTTGAAGCTGGCCGACGGCCGCATGCTCAAACTGTTCCGCCGCAAGCGCTTGCTCAGCTCGGCGCTGTTCTTCCCCTACGCGCAGCGCTTTGCCAACAACACCCGCGCACTGCAGCAGCGCGGCATCCTTTGCCCGCAAGTCATCGCGGTCTATCGTATCCCCGGCATCGAGCGCGACGGCGTCTACTACAGCCCGCTGGAAGGCCGCACGGTGCGCCAGTTGCAAGGTTCGCCCGAGGATGGCGATTCACTGAGAATGCAGTTGGGCAGCTACTTCGCCCTGCTGCATGAAAAAGGCGTGTACTTTCGATCGCTGCACTTCGGCAACGTGGTGCTGACCCCGGACCACCAATTGGGCCTGATCGACATTGCCGATCTGCGCTGCCAGAAACGCGCACTGAGTGACAGCAAACGCCTGCGCAACTTCGCGCATTTGCTGCGCTACAAGGAAGACCGTCAGTGGTTGCTTGGCGACGACGCCGGCGACAGCTTTATTGAAGGCTACCGCCAGGCGCTGCCGAGCAACCGACAGGCGCCACTGATCTCGCGCCTGCGGCCATTGCTGGCGTAAGGCTCAGCGTCCGATCACCACCAACGTGGCACCCTTGCGATTCTTGAAGTGTTCGAGCACGTGCATTTGATGCGCCGCCAGCCACTCCTTCAGCCACGGCTCATCGCCCTTCGCCTCGATCACGAAATAGCGGAATTTTGCCGCGTGCGTCGGCGACATCGCTTCCTCACGGGTCAGGCTGGGCAGCACATAGCCGCGACCGGCGTAATAACTGATCCGGCCGTCCTCGAAGTAGGTCGGCACGCCGCGCTCGATGTGACTTGACGCCCAACGTCCGGCGGCAACGTAATGCGTCTTGCCGGCCCCGGTGGACACCACGTTCGCCAGCATCATCAACAGCCCCAGAATCACCAGAGCCTTGCCCAGCCGCGGAAACTGGCGAACGAACGCCGCCAGCCCCATCGCCATTACCGGCACGAACAGCAGATTGAGGAAGCTCAGATAGCGCGCGTTCATGAACTGCTGCTTGATGAAAAACAGCACCAGCACCACCAGATACAGCAGCGCCGCCCAGGCGAACGGGCGGTAATCGCGCCAGTACGTGCCGAGCACGCCCCAATTGCGGCGCAATACGAACGGTACAGCGAACGGCCCCATCAACTTGACGAATGAAATGGTCATCGTCGCCAGGATGCCGAAAAAGATGATACGGCCAGCCTCGTCCTGAGAATATTTGTTGATCAATGAGTTGCCGAACTGATCGCACAACATCTGGAAGGAAGCCAGCACACCGCGAGGTTCGATCATGTCCAGATAGAGCATGACCCGCGCCGACATCAACATACCCGTCACGATCACCAGCAGCAGGCCTGCCAGCGGCAAAATCGAGAACTGCACGAACTGCAGGCGACGGTTCGGCGTCCACAGGTTGGGCAACTGCCACAGCGCCAGCGCCGGCACCAGCAGCAGTGCCTCAAGGCGGAACAGCGCTGCTGCAACAATCGCCACATGAATCGCGGCCGCCCACAGCCAACCGCCGCGCGATTGCCAGCGCGACGCGAGCCAAAGGGCTAACGTGCAGAAAAACCAGAAGCCGCATTCGCGGATGATGTCGTTTCGAAAGGCATTGACTGCCGGCATCGCGAGCACGACCAGACAGGCCCATCGCGCGAGCTCGGGCGAGCGCTGGCGCACGCAATCGACCATCAAGGCGCTGGTACCGGCGAAAAACAGACCGCACCAAAGATAAGCGCTCAATTCCAGCGGCAAATGCGAAACACGGTGCGTGGCGGCGAGCAATAACGAAAACCACGGCCAGTCGAACGTTGCCCATGCCACGTTGGGCCCAAGCTCGGTAACCTGCTGCGCAATATCGATATACAGCGCAGCATCGCGCCCCACGGTCGCCGTGCCCAACACAGCGATCAGCGATAACAGCACACTGCCAAAAAATGCCAGCGCTACAGGATATTCATCGATGATCCGGGAGACTTGAGCCCCAATCTTCACGCTCACAACCCTCACCCAGCCACCTCATCCATTACCAGGTACACCCACTTCCCTGCGGTTTAACGAAACAGTGATCGCAACGCCTTGCGTGCATAGGACCAGCGCTTGATCGTGCGCCAGTCAGCGCGCAGTGCCTGCAGATAGAAGCCCTTGGCCAATTCATATTCACCATGGGAGTAGCAATCACGAAACAATGACAAACAACGCTGCGCCAGGAATGCCTGACGCAGATCCTGCATTTCTTCAGGCATGCGCCGGTCGGAGAATACTTCGTTGACCACCTGATCGGTGCCGGCCGCAAGGCTTTGGCGCAAATCATGGCGCATGCTGTCCGCATGCTTGTAAATGAGCGCCAACGGCTCGTTCACGACACTGCAGGGAAAACGCGCCAGAACCTGGGCAAACACCGGCAAGTCTTCGACGTTGCGTAGATGCTCAGGATAATTGCCCGGTTCGAAAACGCTGCGATGCATCGCGCAGGCGCCGTTGGAAATCGATACGGTCTTGTCCAGCAGATAACCCTGCAACCGCTGTCGCGGCGCCGCCGGCAATGGCCTGGCGACCTGCAAGCTGCGCTTGCCATCAGCGAACACTGACCAGTGCGACCCGATCACCATCAGGCTTTGCGGGTTTGCAGCGATGTGTTGAGACAGCGCCGCCAATGCGCCGGGCGCCATCTCGTCATCGGAATCGAGAAACACCAGAAACTGCCCGGTGGTTTCCTCGATGCCAAGATTGCGCACCGAGGACAATCCACCATTGCTTTTGCGCAGCGCACGAAAGCGCCCGCCATGCTTGAGCAAGAGCTGTTCGACGACCTGAGGCGTATCGTCCGTCGACCCGTCGTCGATGACCAGCAGATCCGCCATCGCCTCGTCCAGCTGCGCCAACACCGACTCCACTGCACGTGGCAGGGTTCGCGCGTAGTTGTAAACCGGAATGACGACGCTGATCAGTATTTCAGTCAAGTTCGTATCCTTTCACACCCTCTTTCACGACCAGAATATCTTCCATGATCAGGTATTCCAGATCCGAACCGAAAAACATGTTCAGCGCATCGGTTGGCGAACAGATCATCGGCTCGCCACGACGATTGAGCGAGGTGTTCAGCGATACACCGTTGCCGGTGAGGTTTTCCAGCGCCTTCATCATGTCGTAGTAACGCGGGTTGTACTCACGCTTGAGCACCTGGGCGCGAGAGGTGCCGTCTTCATGGACGACTTCCGGCACACGGGTTTTCCATTCGTCAGCGACTTCGAAGGTGAACGTCATGAACGGTGCCGGGTGATCGATCTTGATCATCTGCGGCGCAACGGTGTCGAGCATCGACGGGCAGAAAGGCCTCCAGCGCTCGCGGAACTTGATCTGGTGGTTGATCCGGTCAGCCACGCCGGCGACGCTTGGGCAACCGATGATCGAACGACCGCCCAATGCACGCGGACCGAACTCCATGCGCCCCTGGAACCAGGCGACCGGGTTGCCATCCACCATGATTTTGGCGATCTGCTCCGGCATGTTGTCGAGCTTGCGCCAGGCCGGCTTGTTCGGGTGGCGGGCGCACGCGGCGATCACGTCTTCGTTGCTGTAGGACGGGCCGAGATAGACGTGTTCCATCTTCTCCACCGGTACGCCACGGGCGTGCGACACATAAGCCGCGGCGCCCACCGCGGTGCCGGCATCGCCGGACGCAGGCTGCACGAACAGCTCCTTGATATCGTCGCGGGCAATGATTTTCTGGTTCAGCTTGACGTTCAACGCACAGCCACCAGCGAACGCAAGCTTGCCGGTTTCCTTCAGTACATCGCCCAGATAGTGGTCGATCATCTGCAACGCCAGCTTCTCGAACAGCGCTTGCATGCTCGCGGCATAGTGGATGTACGGCTCGTCGGCGATATCACCTTCGCGCTTCGGACCGAGCCATTCGATCAGCTTCGGCGAGAAATAAAAGCCTTTGCCTTTCTCTTTGTAGCGACGCAGGCCAATCACGTTGGCGTAATCGGTATTGATCACCAGCTCGCCGTTCTCGAACGAGGCCAGACGCGAAAAATCGTACTTGCTGGCGTCACCGTAGGGCGCCATGCCCATGACCTTGAACTCGCCGTCAAGCATTTCGAAGCCGAGGAACTCGGTGATCGCACCGTAAAGGCCACCTAGGGAGTCCGGATCGAAGAATTCCTTGATCTTGTGGATCTTGCCGTTTTCGCCATAGCCGAAGAAGGTCGTGGCGTACTCGCCCTTGCCGTCGATCCCGAGGATCGCGGTTTTTTCCTTGAAGCCGGAGCAGTGATAAGCGCTGGAGGCGTGGGCCAGGTGATGCTCGACCGGCTCGATCTTGATTTTCTTCGGATCGAAACCCAGTTGTTCCAGACACCAGACGATCTTGTTGCGGTAGCGCTTGTAGCGACGGTTGCCCATCAGGATCGCATCAAGGGCGCGATCCGGTGCATACCAGTAGCGCTTGGCGTAGTGCCAGCGGGCCTTGCCGAAGAGGCTGATCGGGGCAAACGGGATCGCGACCACGTCAACATCGGACGGCTTGATGCCGGCCTGTTCCAGACAGAACTTCGCCGATTCGTAGGGCATGCGGTTTTTTGCATGCTTGTCGCGTACGAAGCGCTCTTCTTCAGCCGCCGCCACCAGCTTGCCATCGATGTACAAGGCTGCTGATGGGTCATGGCTAAGGGCGCCGGACAGGCCAAGAATCGTCAATGCCACAGGGGTCTAGCCTCTTTAGTCTGCGTACAGGCGCGATGCGCCTTGAAAATGGATGTATCCCCGCACAGGCGAGAGACAGCTAAAGCGCGGGATTATAGCGTAAACAGCAGTGGAATTACCCTGTGCGATTGACCGAGGATAAATCGGTCACCTCGTTTGGCAATCGCTGATCAATGACTCGATATAAGGCACTGTTTTGCGGCCAGTTGCGCATGAATCGCGCGCGGTCACGGGCATACGCCTGCGCAAAACTGCTGATAGAGCCGTGCTGACACATCGAGTCCAGATCGATCAATGCCCAGCGGTCTTCGTGCCAGAACAGGTTGTGCCCTTTGAAATCACCGTGACTGATGCGTTCATTGATCAATTGCGCGAACAGCGAATCCAGCGCCTGTAGTTCCGCCTCGGGCGCTTCGCCACTTTCGACATACGGCGCAAAGCGCTCGATGATGTCCGGCCCCGGCAAGAACTCGGTCACCAACCAGGCGCGACCGCGCAGCCACAGGAAGCGTTTTTCCAGCATGGCCAGGGGTTTCGGTGTGGCGATTCCAAGAAACGCCAGGCGATTGCCTTCGCGCCACGAGTGCCACGCACGGCTCGGGCGCCAGAAGCGCTTGAGCCAATGGGCGAATCCTTTGATGTTGTAGCGCTTGATCACCAGCGTACGCTCGCCCACCTGCACCTTGCCGACGCTCGCTGCGCCGCCGGTCTTGTAGAGATGGCCCTGCTCAAGCAGCGCATCGGCCTGCTCGAGCACCGGCAGCATCGCCGCTTCTTCTTCGCGGCGGATCGCCCGCAAACCAAATGCTCCACGCCGCACGCTGAACAGCGTGCATTCGCGACCGACCTTGGCAAGAAAGTCCTTCAGTCGCCAGCGGCGGACTTTGTCGATCTGTTTTTGCAAGGCTTCCAGCGGCAACGCGTGCTCGCTGTTGCTCAGCAGGTAATACACCAGCAGCTCTTCAGTGAACGGTTCCAGCGCCTTGGGCAACTGCGCGAAAAACACCCCGAGATTTTCCAGGACCTTTTGCCGTGACAATGGTTGGCCGGCGGTTTGCGCGCGAATCCCGGCGCCATCGATCAAGTACAACTGGCCACCGTGGCGCAGCAGATTGTCCAGGTGCAGGTCTTCCTGCCAGAGGCCTTTACCGTGCAACTGGCCAATCGCACCCAGCGCCTCGGCCAGCACCGCGGACTGATCGTCGGCCAGCACAGGCAAAGACTCGACTTGCGCCCAGGCATCGCCCAGGCTTTCGGCGTTTTCCAGAAGTTCGAACAGCAGCCAGCCACCCTCGCCATTCGTCAGCCCATCGGCCAGCAACAGCGGCGTGGTCAGACCTTGCCCGGCGAGCAGACGCACGCCGTCCAGCTCACGCTGAAAATGTCGCGCGGCCTTGCCACCCACCAGCAGCTTGGCCAGCACCGGACGGCCGCGCCATACGCCGGCGCCCACATAGCGCTGCCCCGGCAATACCCGCAGCAGACTCAACAGTTGCAAGTCGGCACTGCCGGCGGCATCGGCCAGGGTTACTGTCAGCGGCAGCGCCGGGGCACGACCGACATTGGCCAGCTCGGACAATCGCATCAGCGCGTCTCCTTGTGCGTGCGGCGCGCGGTCAGGCGGGCGAGCCAGCTGTCGACCAGCGAGCTGTCACCAGGCTGATCGAGATAAGCCGCCAGCAACTCGCGCAGCTGCGCCTCGGTCCACTGCGGTGCACGGCGTTGCAGCGGCTCCAGATCCTTGATGCGGTCGCGCAGGCCGAACAGCAACGGCCGGGTCTTTTCCAGGTCGATCAACTGCGCCCGATACTCATCACCCGCGGCCCGCAGAAAAATATGTTTGGGATAAAAACAGCCGTGCACCTGACGCACGCCGTGCAGATGCCGCGCCAGCAGTCCGCAGGCACGCAGGATGGCTGACTGCTGCGCGCGATCAAGCTGCGTCCAGCGTTGCAACAGCGAATCCAGATCGCTCCAGCCATCCAGCGCGCGGGTCAGCAAAATGGCGCGAACCTCACCGTTAATCTTGCGCTCACCGAAGAACGCCGCTTGCAGCGCCGGTACGCCGAGCTTGCGGTAGCGGCTGATGTTGCGAAACTCGCGGGCGAAACTGGGCTCGCCGAACGGCGCATGCAACGTGCGCGTCAGGTAGTTGCTCTGGCGCTTGAGGTAATACCCCTGCCCCTCCAGATCCAGACGAAACACACTGCTCCAGCCACCACCGGCGGTGTTGGGTTCGTCCACCGCCTCAAGCTCTTTTGCCCACAGCGCTTCAAAGGTGTCCAGGCCATGGCGCGCCAGCAGTGCGCGGTCATCGTCGGCCAGAAAATCAGTCATTCACGTCCCTCGAAAAATCTCACTACGTGCCGAATCCGCTTCTTGTCGGCGCTATCAAGCCGATCGCACTGGCGATACTGCTTGTAAAAGCGCAAGCGCTGGGTGTTCGACAGGTGATATTTGGCGAGCTTGTCGAGACAGGCCAGATCCTTGGTGATCCGATACTTGAGCCAGAAGCCGCGCCAGAACTCGCCATTGGGGCAGTCGATCAGAAAGATGTGCGCCTGATCGTCAATCAACAGGTTGCGCCATTTCAGATCGTTATGGGTAAAACGGTGATCGTGCATCGTCCGGGTATAACCGGCCAACTGCCGGCTGACGCCGTCGACCCAGGCGCGGTCCTTGAGTTTCGGATCCTTGCGCTCGGCAAGCGCCGAGAGGTCTTCGGTACGCGGCAGTTCGCGGGTGATCATCGCGCCGCGATCGTACGCCGCGCCACGTCGCTCCAGGCCCCAGGCGATCACTTCGGCAGTGGGAATGCCCCACTTGGCGAAGCGCTTGAGGTTCTGCCACTCCATCTTCACCCGCGGCTTGCCGAGGTAGCGGCGCAAGCCTTTACCCGCGCCGACGTAGCGTTTGACGTAGTAATTGACGCCGTTGCGTTGTACGCGAATCACTTCGGACAGCGGGTCACGGGTCAGGCGCTCGCCTTGCAGGGCAAACACCGCGTCGAGACTGCCGAAATCTTCGGCGAGATCGCTGTAGGCGGGCTCAAGAATCCACCCCGCCATCAGAGCGCATCCCCGTAACGCTGTTTACGCGCGTAGAGCTTGTCGGCCTTGCCTTGCAGCCAATTGAGCAGCGGCGCTTCTTCGGCGAGGATCTGCCGCAGCGGTTGCTGAAAATAGCCTTTGAGGAAACGCAACTTGTCGCGGCGGGTCAGGCCGATGTCCAGCGCAGAGAAATACAGCGCGGCCAGATCCTTGTTGCGCCAGCGCTGGGTAATCGCCGGGCGGGTCTGCGCGCGGTGCAGGTCGATCACTGACAGCTTGAAATCTTCCGGGGTGACCGGTTTATCGGTGTGCAGCAGGAAGTGACAGATGTAGCAGTCGCGGTGATTCACCCCAGCGCGGTGCATCATGCCGGTCATGCGTGCGACCTCGGCAATCAATGCGCGCTTGAGCTTTGGCTCGGGCGGTTGCTTGACCCATTCGATGCTGAAGTCTTCCAGGCTGATAGTCGGCGCCAGTTCCTCGGTGATGATGAACGAATGCTGATCCGCCGGATTGCTGCCCTTCTCGCCATAGGCGACCGCGGTCATGGTCGGCACACCGACTTCCTGCAGACGTTGAATCGCTTGCCATTCCTGGCCCGCGCCGAGTACCGGCAGCTTGGCCGTCAGCAGGTTCTTGAAGATTTCGCCCCAGCCGATGCCACGGTGGATTTTCACGAAAAACCCATTGCCGTCGACTTCCGTGCGCAGTGTCCGCCGCGCTTCCAGCTCGCGGTATACCTCGCCCTGCAAGCCTTCGACTTCGGTGAACGGATCGCGTCCGGCCCAAAGGCTTTTAAACGGTTCAGCCAGCATCAACTTCATTAAGCGTGCTCCGCCAGAATCACATCGGCCGCGTGCTGCGGCATGCTGTAGAGGTCAGCCGTCTCGGCGAAGGTCAGACCATTGCGGCTCCAGGCCACCCGCGCAGCGTCGTCGCTCAACATCTCAGTCAGGTATTGGGTCAACTGCGCCTGTTCGAACGGTTCGTCCAGTACTCGCCCGGCGTCGGCCTCGGCAATGTAATGGGCGTAACCGCAGACCGCGCTGACCAGTACCGGCAGGCCGGCGACCAGCGCTTCAAGCAGCACCGTACCGGTGTTTTCGTTGTACGCCGGGTGGATCAGCAGATCGGCGCCGAGCAGGAAACGCGGGATATCGCTGCGACCCTTGAGGAAGGTCACATTGTCGCCCAGGCCCAACGTCGCGCTCTGCATCTGGAATAACTTGGGGTCATCCTGACCGATTACAAACAACCGGGTGCGCTTCTTCAGTTCGGCGGGCAGCGCGGCAAGCGCCTTGAGGCTGCGATCGACGCCTTTGGTCTTGAAGCCGGAACCGATCTGCACCAGCAGCAGCTCGTCGTCCTTGAGGTTGAATTCAGCGCGGAAACCGGCACGGATCTCATCGGCATTCGCCGGACGTCGACGATCCTGAGCAATGCCCGGCGGCAGCAGATGAAAGCGCTCGAGCGGGGTGTCGTAATGCTTGATGAACAGCGGCTGCTGCACTTCGGAAATCATCAGCACTTCGGTTTTCGCGTCTTTCGCGAACACGGCGCGCTCGTACTCGGCGAAGTGGCGGTAGCGACCCCAGCGACGGTACAGCGAGTTGCGCAGATTCTGCGCTTTGTCTTCAAAACAGCCGTCGGCCGCGTAATAGACGTCGAGACCGGGCATCTTGTTGAAGCCGATCAGCCGGTCGACCGGACGCTTGGCCAGATCTGCTTGCATCCACGCACTGAGCTTTTCGTTGCGACGATGGTTGAACAATGCCTTGACCGGCGCCACCAGCACCTCGAAACCCGGCGGCACGTCGCCTTCCCAGATCAGCGTGTAGACGCGGATCTGATGGCCGCGCTGCTGGCATTCGAGGGCGATGCGCATGAAGTCACGCTGCAAGCCACCGAACGGGAAATATTTGTACAGGACGAATGCCAATTGCATCAGCGCAGCTCCTCAGCCATTAACAACGTGCTCAGTCGGCTGGCGACACGCTCGGGGTTTACACGCGTGAAGCACAGCGGCTGTTCACGCTTGAGGTCAAACTGACGGGCATCCTGCGCGGTCGGTTGATAGGTACATTTCTTCTGCATGCACGGCGCGCACGGAAAGTCGCTGGCCAGGTGAATCTGCAGCTTGCCGTAAGCGCCGGTCAGGCCCGGGTTGGTCGGGCCGAACAGCGAGATGGTCGGCACATCCAGCGCCGCGGCCAGATGGCCGAGGCCGGTGTCCACTGCGACGCAGGCTTGCGCGCCGGCAAGCACTTTGCCGACGCCGGCCAGATTCAGCTTTGGCAGCACTTCGGCATGTTTGAAGCCAGCGGCAATCCTTTCGGCGCGGGCCTTTTCCTGCTCATTACCCCACGGCAGCTTCACGCCAACGCCAAGGTAGCCAACGCGCTCGGTCAGCTCGCGCCAGTAGATTTCCGGCCAGTGCTTGGTGTCCCAGGTGGTGCCATGCAGGAACACCACGAAGGCGTTCTTGCGCGGCAGCTCGACCAGGCGCTCGACGTTGAGGCCGTAATCGCCCAGGCCTTTAGGCAGGTCATAGCCCAGCGCGATGGCGAACAGTTGCCGCACCCGCTCGACAGCGTGCTGCCCACGGGCCACAGCCAGCTTGCGGTCATAGAAACGCGCCGCCAGCGGCTCGCGCGCCGAGGTTTTATCGAGGCCGGCGACCGGGGCTTTGACGTAGCGGGTCAGCCAGGCACTTTTCAGCAGGCCTTGAGCGTCGATCACCAGATCGTATTTATTGGCGCGCACGCTTTGCTTGAAGCGTTTCCACTCGCCGCTGGTGATGGTTTTCCACAGATTCTTGCGCCAGCGGCGAATCGCCACCGGAATCACTTTGCCGACCGCCGGGTGCCAAGTCGGAATCTCGGCGAAGCCTTCCTCCACCACCCAGTCGAACCTGATCCCGGGAATCGCCCGGGCCGCGTCGGTCAGCGCCGGCAACGCGTGAATCACGTCGCCCAGCGATGACGTCTTGATCAACAGTACCCGCAACTTAATGAACCTCGACCACGGAGCCGTGCAACTTGTGCAAGGCGTCGTTGACGGCGTCCGGCATCAATTGGCGCAGGCAGTTGTAATGGCCGAACCGGCACGTACGGTCGAAGCACGGGCTGCATTCGATGCCCAGGCGCACGATTTCGACCTGCTCGGCCAAAGGCGGGGTGAAGCCCGGCGAAGTCGAACCGTAGACGGCCACCAGCGGGCGGTTCAGCGCGGCGGCGACGTGCATCAGGCCGGAATCGTTGGAGACGACCGAGTCGGCACACGACAGCAGGTCGATGGCTTCGGCCAGCGAAGTCCCGCCACTGAGATTGACCGCCTCTTCACGCAGGCCCGGGATCAAACGCGCGCGGATGTCTTCGCCGACCGCGTGATCGTTTTTCGAGCCGAACAACCACACCTGCCAGCCTTCGCGAATGCGCGCTTCGGCAACTTTGGCGTAGTGCTCGGACGGCCAGCGTTTGGATTCGCCGAACTCGGCGCCTGGGCACAGGGCCAGGACCGGGCGATCGAGGGTCAGGCCGAATTTGGCCAATGCCGCTTCGCGGGTCACCGGATCGATTTGCAGGCTCGGGCGCGGGTAGGGCTTGGGCAGCTCGGCGTTGGGCTCGTAAGCCAGGGCCATGAAGCGCTCGATCATCAGCGGATAACGTTCTTTATCCAGCGTGCGCACGTCGTTGAGCAGGCCGTAGCGGAACTCGCCACGCCAGCCGGTACGCTTGGGGATGCCGGCAAAAAACGGCACCAGCGCCGACTTCAACGAGTTGGGCAACAGGATCGCCTGATCGTATTGCCCGGCGAGGGATTTGCCGATGCGCCGACGCGTCGCCAGCTCCAGCGCGCCGTGGCCGAGCGGGAAGCTCAAGGCTTTGCGCACTTCGGGCATGCGCTCAAGGATCGGCCGGCTCCACTCGGGCGCCAGCACGTCGATTGCGCATTGCGGGTGGCGCTGCTTGAGACACTGAAACAGTGTCTGCGCCATCACCATGTCACCGACCCAACTGGGCCCAACGATCAAAATATTCATGTGCTTTCCAAAAACGAACCGGGGAGGCAATTACGCCTCCCCGCCTCGAGAATTCTACAAACACTGTAGATCTTCTGTGGGAGCGAGCCTGCTCGCGATGGGGTCTTCACAACCAACACTAGTGTCGTCTGATACTCCGCTATCGCGGGCAAGCCCGCTCCCACAGGGTTATTCGTTTTGCCGCAAAACCTTGAACACCGAAAATCCACTGTGGGAGCGAGCCTGCTCGCGAAGGGGCCGACATATCCAGCATTGACGTCGCCTGACACTTCGCCTTCGCGAGCAGGCTCGCTCCCACATTCGAAACTCATCGCTGCACTGGCGCGTTTCAGCTTAGCTCCAACTCACGCCAGATTCGCATGACCTGCCGGCGCTCTTCGGCAAACTGGTCGCCCGGGATCACCCCGGCATCCTTCTGCAAGGCCTGCCGGTGCGCGGCCGAGCGGTAGGCTTTATAAGCCTCGCGCAGCAGGCTGGCGTCTTCGGCAGGCATCAGCCCTGCATGCTCCAGCTCTTCCAGAATGCGGATGTTATCGGTCCAGCGCAGCAGTGGCGGGTGGCTTTGCGACCACGCCAGAGCCGCGTATTGCACCATAAATTCAATATCGACGATACCTCCGGCGTCCTGCTTGAGGTCGAACGACGCCGTCGCCTCGAAGGCATTGGCCGCCGTGCCGGCCGCGGTAGCCTTGGTGCCGAGGTTGTCGCGCATCTTCGCGCGCATCTCGCTGACTTCCTGCTGCAGCTTCACCAGATCCCGCGCCTTGCCCAATACTTGCGCGCGGACTTTCTCGAATGCCTGGCCAACGTCCTGACTACCAACCAGCACCCGCGCCCGCACCAACGCCTGATGCTCCCAGGTCCAGGCTTCGTTTTCCTGATAGCGGGCGAAAGCGCCGAGCGAGCTGACCAGCAACCCTGCCGCACCGGACGGTCGCAGCCGCATGTCGACCTCATAGAGCTGGCCGGAGTTGGTTTGCGCCGTCAGCAGGTGAATGATCCGCTGCCCCAACCGCGTGAAGAATTGCGCGCCATCGATCGACTTCGGCCCGTCGGTTTCTGCCTGCGGATCGCCGTCGTGAATGAACACCAGATCCAGATCCGAACCATGCCCCAGCTCCAGACCGCCGACCTTGCCGTAACCGACAATAATGAAGCCGGGGTCGCACAAGGTACCGTCGGTGCGCAGCGGCGTGCCGTATTTGGCCACGGTCTGGCGCCAGGCCAGGGCCAGCACCTGTTCGAGAATCGCTTCGGCCAGCCAGGTCAGGTAGTCGCTGACTTTCATCAACGGCAGGCTGCCGGCGATTTCCGAAGCGGCGACGCGCAAGCGGTGCGCCAGTTTGAAATGGCGCAGGGCTTCCATCTGCTGCTCGAGGTCATCTTCGGGAATCCGCGTCAGGCGCTCGCGCAACTCGGCGGCCAGCTCCGGCGCCAAGGGTGGCTTGAACAGGCGGCCCTCATTCAGCAACTCGTCGAGCAGCAGCGGGAAGCGGGTGATCTGCTCAGCGATCCATGGGCTCGCCGCACACAGCGTCAGCAAACGCCGCAGCGCACCGGGGTTCTCGGTCAGCAGCACCAGATAAGCCGAACGCCGCGCAACCGCCTCAACCAACGGCAGCACCCGCTCAAGCACCAGATCCGGATTGGCATGTTCTACCGCCTGCGCGAGCAGCCGCGGAATGAACGCATCGAGCCGTTCTCGCCCCAACCGTTGCATGGCGCGCAACTGCGGACTGCTGCGCAAACCGGCCAGGGCTTTCAGGGCTTTGCTCGCATCGGCAAAACCGGCCTCCTGCAACTGACGACACGCCGCCTCTTCGTCTTGCGCTTCTTCCCACAACGGCAGCCATTCACCGCCGACCACCACTTCGCTTTCGGCGCCTTCTTCTTCGTCGGGATCGGCGATCACCTGAGCGAAGTGCCAGGCCACGCGGCCGCGCCAGAACATCAGTTTTTCGTGGAAAGCGCCCCAATCGGCGAAACCGAGCATGAAGGCAATGCGCGCCTGATCCTGTGCGCTGTCCGGGAGCATCTGGGTCTGACGGTCAGCGATCGCCTGGATCGCATGTTCGGCGTAACGCAGGAATTCGTAGCCTTCGCGCAACTCACTGACCACCGCCGGCGGCAGATAGCCCTGCCCCTCCAGCGTGCTCAACACCTTTAATAGAGGACGCTGTTGCAGGCTCAGATCGCGTCCGCCATGAATCAACTGAAAGGCCTGGGCAATGAACTCGACCTCGCGGATGCCACCGGAGCCCAGCTTGATGTTGTCGGCCATGCCTTTGCGCCGCACTTCCTGCTGGATCAATTGCTTCATGGTGCGCAGCGCTTCGATCGCCGAGAAATCCAGGTAACGCCGGTAAACGAACGGCCGCAGCATGTCGAGCAACTGCGCACCCGCCGCCTGATCGCCCGCCACCACTCGCGCCTTGATCATCGCGTAGCGTTCCCAGTCACGGCCCTGATCCTGGTAATACTGTTCCAGCGCATTGAAGCTGAGCACCAGCGCGCCGGACGAACCGTAGGGACGCAGGCGCATGTCGACACGGAACACGAAGCCGTCGACGGTCATCGGGTCGAGCGCCTTGATCAGGCGCTGGCCGAGACGGATGAAAAATTCCTGGTTATCCAGCGAGCGCTTCACACCAACAGTCTCGCCGCCTTCGGGATAGGCGAAAATCAGGTCGATGTCCGAGGACAGGTTCAATTCGACGGCGCCGAGCTTGCCCATGCCGAGAACGACCATTTGCTGTGGTAGGCCGCTGCGGCGCCCGGTCGGCGTGCCGAACTGTTCGCAATGACGGCTGTACAGCCACTGATAGGCCTGATCGATGGTGGCGTCGGCCATGTCCGAGAGGTCGCGACAGGTCTGCACCAGATCGGCCTGGCGGGTGAGGTCACGCCAGATGATCCGCACCTGATGCCGGGCGCGCTGGCGGCGCAGGGCTCGGCCGAGCTCATCTTCGCTCTGCGCGGCATTTACTGCGGCGGCAATTTGCGTGCACAGTTCGCCCGGTGCATAAGCCCGGTCGAGTTCGCCCGACTGCACCAGCGCCAGTAACATCAAAGGGTCACGAACGCTCTGTTCAATGACAAACTCGCTGGCAGCGCTGACGCGGGCGAACTGCGCCCAGCGCTCGGGCGTCCAGTTTGCCAGCCCGTGATCGTCATCCAGCGCGGCGACGGCCGTACGGAACGACTGCTCGGATCGATTGACCAACGGCAGGAGAATGGCGGGCAGTTCGGCAAGCACGGGCAGGGTCATGGTCTATCCTTGATCGGCGTGTAAACGGCCGCTTGTAGTGATTGGCGAAAAGCCGCTACCCGCCGGAGTGTCGAACAAAAGTTAGAAATAGCTGAAAATTCATTGTCGTTGGCAGCGAATATCAAAGTTTCACCTTTTTCGGATGGTAAAAGACCAACCTTAACGATTATTCTCACAACGCAGTTGGAGGCCACGAGCCATTCTTCTGTAGTTTTACTACTCGTCTATACATTCGAAAGGCTGAAATGCCGGAAGATTTGTAGTAAAACTACACGCCGCCGGAACAACCTGTCGGCAATCCAAGAATTTTAAATCGTCTGCCCACAAGGCCAGTCGCAAACTCAGGCAACCGATTCTGGAAGCCTTTCCGCCCTGGAGCAAGCCATGCAAGACCTCGATCCCGTCGAAACCCAGGAATGGCTGGACGCCCTGGAATCGGTTCTCGACAAAGAAGGCGAAGACCGTGCTCACTATCTGATGACCCGTATGGGTGAACTGGCGACCCGCAGCGGTTCGCAGCTCCCTTACGCCATCACCACGCCTTACCGCAACACGATCCCCGTTACCCACGAAGCACGCATGCCTGGCGACCTGTTCATGGAACGCCGCATTCGCTCGCTGGTACGCTGGAACGCGATGGCCATGGTAATGCGTACGAACCTGAAAGATTCTGACCTGGGTGGTCACATCTCCAGCTTCGCTTCCAGTGCGACCCTGTATGACATCGGCTTCAACTACTTCTTCCAGGCCCCGACCGACGAACACGGCGGCGACCTGATCTACTTCCAGGGCCACACCTCGCCAGGCGTTTACGCCCGTGCCTTCATGGAAGGCCGCATCACCGAAGACCAGATGAACAACTTCCGTCAGGAAGTCGATGGTCAAGGCCTGTCGTCCTATCCGCACCCGTGGCTGATGCCTGATTTCTGGCAGTTCCCGACCGTATCGATGGGTCTGGGCCCGATCCAGGCGATCTACCAGGCACGTTTCATGAAGTACCTGGAACACCGCGGCTTCATCCAGCCAGGCAAACAGAAAGTCTGGTGCTTCCTGGGCGACGGCGAGTGCGACGAGCCGGAATCCCTGGGCGCGATCTCCCTGGCCGGCCGCGAAAAGCTGGACAACCTGATCTTCGTCATCAACTGCAACCTGCAGCGCCTCGACGGCCCGGTTCGCGGCAACGGCAAGATCATCCAGGAACTCGAAGGCGTGTTCCGCGGTGCACAGTGGAACGTGACCAAAGTCATCTGGGGCCGTTTCTGGGACCCGTTGCTGGCAAAAGACGTCGACGGCATCCTGCAGCGTCGCATGGACGAAGTCATCGACGGCGAGTACCAGAACTACAAAGCCAAAGACGGCGCGTTCGTTCGCGAGCACTTCTTCAACACGCCTGAACTCAAGGCAATGGTTGCCGATCTGTCCGACGACGAGATCTGGAAACTCAACCGTGGCGGCCACGACCCGTACAAGGTCTACGCGGCGTACCACGAAGCGGTCAACCACAAAGAACAACCGACCGTCATCCTCGCCAAGACCATCAAGGGTTATGGCACCGGTGCCGGCGAAGCGAAAAACACCGCGCACAACACCAAGAAAGTCGATGTCGACAGCCTGAAGTTGTTCCGCGACCGCTTCGACATCCCGGTCAAGGACGAAGAGCTGGAGAACCTGCCGTTCTTCAAGCCGGAGCCAAACAGCGCCGAAGCCCGCTACCTCGCGGAGCGTCGAGCCGCACTGGGCGGCTTCGTACCGCAGCGCCGCGCGCAGAGCTTCAGCGTACCGACTCCGGATCTGGACACGCTCAAAGCAATCCTCGACGGTTCCGGCGACCGCGAAATTTCCACCACCATGGCCTTCGTGCGCATCCTCGCGCAACTGGTCAAAGACAAGGAAATCGGCCCGCGCATCGTTCCGATCATCCCGGACGAAGCCCGTACCTTCGGTATGGAAGGCATGTTCCGTCAGCTGGGTATCTACTCCTCCGTCGGCCAGCTCTACGAGCCAGTCGATAAGGACCAGGTGATGTTCTACAAGGAAGACCAGAAAGGTCAGATCCTTGAAGAAGGCATCAACGAAGCAGGCGCCATGAGCTCGTTCATCGCTGCCGGTACTTCGTACTCCAGCCACAACCAGCCGATGCTGCCGTTCTACATCTTCTATTCGATGTTCGGCTTCCAGCGCATAGGCGACCTGGCCTGGGCTGCCGGCGACAGCCGTACCCGTGGCTTCCTGATCGGCGGCACCGCCGGCCGCACCACCCTGAACGGTGAAGGTCTGCAACACGAAGACGGTCACAGCCACCTGCTGGCCGCGACCATCCCGAACTGCCGCACCTACGATCCGACCTACGGCTACGAGCTGGCGGTGATCATTCAGGACGGCATGAAGAAGATGACCGAAGAGCAACAGGACATCTTCTACTACATCACCGTGATGAACGAGTCGTACCAGCAGCCAGCCATGCCGGCCGGTGCCGAAGAAGGCATCAAGAAAGGCATGTACCTGCTCGAGGAAGACACTCGCGACGCAGCGCACCACGTTCAGCTGATGGGCTCCGGCACCATCCTGCGCGAAGTGCGTGAAGCGGCGAAGATCCTGCGTGAAGAGTTCAACATTGGCGCCGATGTGTGGAGCGTTACCAGCTTCAACGAACTGCGTCGCGACGGCCTGGCCGTAGAGCGCAGCAACCGTCTCAAGCCTGGCCAGAAGCCGAAGCTGAGCTACGTCGAAGAGTGCCTGAACGGCCGCAAAGGTCCGGTCATCGCCTCTACCGACTACATGAAGCTGTTCGCCGAGCAGATCCGTCAGTGGGTACCGTCCAAGGAATTCAAAGTCCTGGGCACCGACGGTTTCGGCCGCAGCGACAGCCGCAAGAAACTGCGTCATTTCTTCGAAGTCGACCGTCATTTCGTGGTGTTGGCAGCCCTGGAAGCACTGGCTGACCGTGGTGATATCGAACCTAAAGTCGTGGCTGAAGCCATCGTCAAGTTCGGCATCGACCCGGAAAAACGCAACCCACTGGACTGCTGAGGAGACATTTTGTGAGCGAACTCATTCGCGTACCTGACATCGGCAGCGGTGAAGGTGAAGTAATTGAACTGTTTGTGAAGGTCGGCGACCGTATCGAAGCCGACCAGAGCATCCTGACCCTGGAATCGGACAAGGCCAGCATGGAAGTGCCGGCCCCGAAAGCCGGCGTCATCAAAAGCCTGAAAGTGAAGCTGGGCGACCGCCTGAAAGAAGGCGACGAACTGCTTGAGCTGGAAGTCGAGGGCGCCGCTGAAGCGGCCCCTGCTCCAGCGGCTGCTCCGGCGGCGAAAGCTGAGGAAAAACCGGCTGCGGCGCCTGCTGCTGCCGCGCCTGCCGCTGCCCCTGCTGCCGCTTCGGTACAGCAAGTGCACGTGCCGGACATCGGTTCGTCGGGCAAGGCGCAGATCATCGAGATCCAGGTCAAGGTCGGCGACAGCGTCGAAGCTGATCAATCGCTGATCACTCTGGAATCCGACAAGGCGAGCATGGAAATCCCGTCGCCTGCCGCTGGCGTGGTCAAGGCCATCAGCGTCAAGCTCAACGACGAAGTCGGCACTGGCGATCTGATTCTGGATCTGGAAGTGGCGGGTGCTGCGGCGCCTGCTGCGGCCGCTCCGGCTCAGGCTGCCGCGCCTGCAGCCGCCGCTGCGCCAGCTCCGGCTGCTGCTCCGGCGGCACCGGTCGCCGACAGCGTGCAGGACATCCACGTTCCGGACATCGGTTCGGCCGGCAAGGCCAAGATCATCGAAGTGCTGGTCAAGGCCGGCGACACCGTCGAGGCCGACCAGTCGCTGATCACCCTGGAATCCGACAAGGCCAGCATGGAAATTCCATCGCCTGCCGCTGGCGTGGTTGAAAGCGTTTCGATCAAGCTGGATGACGAAGTCGGCACCGGCGACCTGATCCTCAAGCTGAAAGTCAAAGGCGCGGCGCCTGCTGCGGCTCCAGCTCCAGCGGCCGCTGCTGCACCGAGCGCCCCGGCACCTGCCGCTGCTGCCCCGGCCGCTGCACCTGCTGCTGCCGCTCCCGCTGCTGCACCGGCCAAGCCAGGCGCGAAAGTTCACGCAGGTCCCGCCGTGCGTCAACTGGCCCGCGAATTCGGCGTAGAGCTGAGCGCTGTCGGCGCCAGCGGTCCGCACGGTCGTATTCTGAAAGAAGACGTGCAGACTTACGTCAAAGCGATGATGCAGAAGGCCAAGGAAGCACCGGCCGCTGCTGGCGGCGCAACCGGTGGCGCGGGCATCCCGCCGATCCCGGTCGTCGATTTCAGCCGTTTCGGTGAAATCGAAGAAGTGCCGATGACTCGCCTGATGCAAGTCGGCGCTGCCAACCTGCACCGTAGCTGGCTGAACGTGCCACACGTCACGCAATTCGACTCGGCGGACATCACCGAGCTGGAAGCTTTCCGTGTTGCACAGAAGGCCGTAGCCGAGAAGGCTGGCGTCAAGCTGACCATCCTGCCATTGCTGCTCAAGACTTGCGCGCATCTGCTGAAAGAGCTGCCGGACTTCAACAGTTCGCTGGCACCAAGCGGCAAGGCAATCATCCGCAAGAAATACGTGAACATCGGCTTCGCCGTCGACACCCCGGATGGCCTGCTGGTGCCGGTCATCAAGAACGTCGACCAGAAGAGCCTGCTGCAACTGGCGGCCGAAGCGGCTTCGCTGGCTGAAAAAGCCCGCACCAAGAAGCTGTCCTCGGACGAGATGCAAGGCGCGTGCTTCACCATCTCCAGCCTCGGTCACATTGGCGGCACCGGCTTCACGCCGATCGTCAACGCGCCGGAAGTGGCGATCCTCGGTGTGTCCAAGGCAACCATCCAGCCAGTCTGGGATGGCAAAGCCTTCCAGCCGAAACTGATGCTGCCACTGTCGCTGTCCTACGATCACCGTGTGATCAACGGCGCTGCAGCCGCACGCTTCACCCAGCGTCTGGGCAGCCTGTTGGGCGACATCCGCACCATCCTGCTGTAATCCAAACGGCCCTCCGGCAACGGAGGGCCGCTTGTTGCACCCTTTCGAGCGCCACACGCTCGTACCTCAACCCCGTCATCTGGCGGGGCTTTTTTTGCCTGAAGAAACTTGCCCCTCGCCTTTTTCCCACACGCTGCGCTGACATCGGCCACAACCCTGGTCGACTTGGCAGTGATCTTTTTATCCGACACACAACTAACCTACGCGCAGCCAATTCAACTAAGAAAACTTAACAATCCTGTTAATTCAAGTTAATTCGAATGGATTCGACATGTTAAAACCAACTATCGGCCCGATTGTCGGCCACGTAACAACTGCTCATGCGCGCATATTCCTGCGCGGCGATCGTCAGAATAATTCACGTGTGTTTGCCGGAATACGTTATCGCGCCTCCGGCGCACAACAATGGTCAAAGGGTAACTTCGCGCATCTGAGCGATATACGCGACATGTCCCACGTTTTCGCCCTCAACAACTTGAGCGCCGATACCGAGTATGAATATCAGGCCGGCTGGTTCAGTCCGATGAATCCGGTGCATACGCCAGACAGCGTTGCCGAGTTGCCGCTGCAATGGCCGCGCGAGATCTATCGTCTGCGGACCCGCTCCAGCAAGCCTATGCAGCCGCGCGCCTATATTGTCGGGTCGTGTCGCTATCTGCGTATGACCGCCGGCGTTGCGTCGCTGCCCCAACTCGGCGACCGGATCTTTGCTTCAATCAATCAAGTGATCGAGGGGATTGAGCCACCGATCAGTGCGGTATTGATGACCGGCGACCAGATCTATGTCGATGATTTGAATCTGATCGCGCCAGATCGGGAGTACAAGGATATTCTCAGCAAGTACCGCGCGGCGTTCTCTCAGCCCAATATAAAACGGCTGATGTCTGGCACTTCAACTTACATGATCCTCGACGACCATGAAATTGAAGACAACTGGCCAGCCAATGCCAACAAGTCCGACGTCGATTTATTCCGCAATGCAATGGCGGCCTATGAGTTGTATCAGGCCAGTCACAGCCCGGTACATCCACTGACAACTAACGGTGAAATAGATCGCTCGTCGCTTGAGCATTACTGGTATCAATTCAGCGATGGCGATATCGAATGGTTTGTGACCGACAGTCGTACTCGCCGCAACTTGTCAGCCGATGATCGGCGCATTCTCGATGAGGCTCAGGAGCAGGCCCTGCTCAAATGGCTGATCCACAGTGAAGCGCGGGTCAAGTTCGTGGTGACCAGTGTGATGTTCTACCCGGACCGCAAACTTCATGGCGACGACGCCTGGAAAGCCTTTCCCGAACAACGCCTGCGCCTGCTGGAGACGATTCGCACACAAAGGATCAAGAATGTCGTGTTCATTTCGGGTGATGTACACGGTTCGCTGACCGCACGCCTGAGTCACAGCGAAGACCCGGACTTCGAAGTACACACCGTGGTGTCTTCGCCGCTGTGCAACAGCAAACTGCTGCCGTACGCCAAAGCCTCGACGTTTATTCTCGATCAGCCACTGGTGCGCACCGCTGCGGGGGATTATCGGCATGAGCTGACCAGCACGGTGGTCAGCGAGGACAATTTTGCCCACCTGGTGGTCGAGGCCGGGCAGATACAGGTCAACTACCACGACCGTGACGGCAAACGCCTGCAATCGATCGCCATTCCCCTGCGCTGATCAGCGGGCGCCTATACAGCCGTTGCCGAGCTCGGATTGCTCTGGAACGGCTGTCCATCATGCTCGGCGTATTAGTTTTGTGCACTGGCTGGAGAAATGTTCAGTCCAGCCGACATATTCTTATAGCACTTGGCCTTCATCTCTCTTGTCAGTCGATGCCGCAATGATGCAACCTTGCCGCAGACAACAGTTAAGAGGGCGCGAGCCCGGCGCATTCAGCATATTTCCAAGCGAGTTCCCTTCATGAAGAGCCAACCCGATGCCGCCAGCCGTATGGTGGCCGAGGTAGTGACGCAGTTGCCTGTGCCCTCGCGGCTCGGCATGCTGCGTTTCGAGCGCTTGAATGAAGCCAGTTGGGCCATGCTGTTCCTCGATCCCAACTGTGAACGCCAATTTGGCCAGCCGGCCGTCGAGCTGTGCGCACTGGTCGGCTCGCCGTATGCCAGCCTGATGGAACCGGAAGCGCGCTATCAACTGCATGACGCGATCCAGCAACAGCTCACCATCAGCCCGCATTATCTGGTGCGTTACACCCTGCACACCGCCTCCGGAGCGCTGAGCATCCTGGAACTGGGCGAAGCCTATAAACAGCACAATCGGCATCTGCTGCGCGGTTACCTGCTGGCAGTCGACGATGTGTTCGATGAGCCGCCGCCACAGCCATCCGTCGACCTCGAAACACAGAACTCACGACTGCAGATCGCTCTCGAACTCAATCAACGTGCCCAGCAGGAACAACTGCAGCACCTTGAGCGCGTGCGTGCCCAGCAGGAGCTGATTCTGCTGCTCGCCCGTCAGCGCTACAGCACGCACAACTCGCTGCAGGAAGCCGCCGAACTGATTACCCGCTGCGCTTGCGATATCTATGAAATCGACTGCGCCAGCCTGTGGAATCTCGAGGGCAATCTGCTGGTGCCGATCTCGGCTTACCACCGCGCGACCCAGGAATACATCCTCCCGGACGTGATCGACATCGGCAGCTTCCCCGATTACCTGGAAGCGCTGCACGGCAGCCGCGCCATCGATGCGCACAATGCGATGCGCGACCCGCGCACACGCGAGATGGCCGAAGCCCTGCGCCCGCGTGACGTCAACGCCATGCTCGATGCGAGCATTCGCGTCGATGGCCAGGTGGTCGGCGTGCTCTGCCTGGAGCAGACCGGCGTGACCCGCGCCTGGCAGTCCGACGAGATCGCGTTTGCCGGGGAGCTGGCCGATCAGTTCGCGCAAGTCATCAACAACCACAACCGCCGCGCCGCCACCAGCGCCTTGCACCTGTTCCAGCGTGCGGTCGAGCAAAGCGCCAACGCCTTTTTGCTGGTCAATTGCGATGGCGTGGTCGAGTACGTCAACCCGAGCTTCACGGCGATCACCCAGTACACCACCGAAGAAGTCCACGGCCAGCGCCTGTCGGAACTGCCGGCGCTGGAAAACCTCAGCGAACTGTTGTTCGACGCGCCCTCGGCGCTGGCCCAGAGCAACAGCTGGCAGGGCGAATTCAAAAGCCGCCGCAAGAATCTCGAACCGTACTGGGGCCAGTTGTCGATTTCCAAGGTGTACGGTGACAACCGCGAGCTGACGCATTACATCGGTATCTACGAAGACATCACCCAGACCAAACTGGCGCAGCAGCGCATCGAGCGCCTGGCTTATACCGACAACCTGACCAACCTCGGCAACCGCCCGGCGTTTATCCGCAACCTCGACGAGCGTTTCGCCCGCGACAGCGATACGCCGATCAGCCTGCTGCTGGTGGACATCGACAACTTCAAGCGCATCAACGACAGCCTCGGCCATCAGACCGGCGACAAACTGCTGATCAGCCTCGCTCGACGCCTGCGCAACAGTCTCAGCCCGAGCGGTAGCCTGGCGCGTTTCGCGAGTAATGAGTTTGCCGTGTTGCTCGACAATACCGACCTCGAAGCCGGGCAACGCATTGCCAGCCAGTTGCTGCTGACCCTCGACAAACCGATGTTCGTCGACAACCAGTTGATCAGCGTCACCGGCTCGGTCGGTCTGGCCTGCGCACCGTTGCACGGACGCGATCCGCAGACGCTGATGCGCAACGCCGGTCTGGCGCTGCACAAGGCCAAGGCCAACGGCAAACACCAGTTGCAGGTGTTCACCGAGGCGCTGAATGCCGAGGCCAGTTACAAATTGTTCGTCGAGAACAACCTGCGCCGCGCCTTGACCCAGAACGAGCTGGACGTGTTCTACCAGCCCAAGCTGTGCCTGCGCAGCGGCCGCCTGCTCGGTATGGAAGCGCTGTTGCGCTGGAATCACCCGGAACGCGGGATGATTCGCCCGGATCAGTTCATCAGCGTCGCCGAAGAGACCGGCCTGATCATTCCGATCGGCAAATGGATCGCCCGTCAGGCCTGCCGCATGAGCAAAGCCCTGACCGCTGCCGGCCTGGGTAATCTGCAAGTGGCAATCAACCTGTCACCCAAGCAGTTTTCCGACCCGGATCTGGTCGCCTCCATCGCCAACATCCTCAAGGAAGAAGCGCTGCCGGCTAATCTGCTCGAGCTGGAACTGACCGAAGGCCTGCTGCTGGAAGCCACCGAAGACACGCACTTGCAGCTCGATCAGCTCAAACGTCTGGGCCTGACCCTGGCGATGGACGACTTCGGCACCGGCTATTCGTCGCTCAGCTACTTGAAGAAATTCCCGATCGACATCATCAAGATCGATCGCAGCTTCATCCACGAAATCCCTGACAACCAGGACGACATGGAAATCACCTCGGCAGTGATCGCCATGGCCCACAACCTCAAACTCAAGGTGGTCGCCGAAGGCATCGAGACCGCCGAGCAACTGGCGTTCCTGCGGCGCCACCGCTGCGACGTCGGCCAGGGCTACCTGTTCGACCGGCCGATCCCCGGCGCCGAACTGATCCCGGCACTCAAGCGCTATCCGCGCGGGCCGCTCTGTCTCTAAGCCACCGCATATCCTTGTAGGAGTGAGCCTGCTCGCGATAGCGGTCTGTCTGTAACGTCTTTGCTGACTGACCCACCGCTATCGCGAGCAGGCTCACTCCTTCAGTACCCATACATTTTGGGTAGTGATTAACCGGGCATCATTGGGCACACTGGCGGTCTGACTTTTCACATCCAACCTGACTGAGAGGAACGCTCATGGTTCTGCGCTCGGAAATCCTGGTGAACAAAAACGTGCTTCCAACCAAAGAACAAGCCCTGCCCGGCCGCGAAACCGCGATGACCCTGCCTGAAAAGCATTTCGTCTTCGAAGACACCCCACTGCTCGGCCCGTTCTTTCAGGACGTCGACTTCGCCATCTTCGGCCTCGGCTGCTTCTGGGGGGCGGAGCGACGCTTCTGGCAGCGCGAAGGCGTGGTCAGCACGGTGGTCGGCTATGCCGGCGGTTTCACACCGAACCCGACTTACGAGGAAGTCTGCTCGGGCCTGACCGGCCACGCCGAAGTGGTGCTGGTTGTTTATGACAAGGCTGTTGTCAGCTACGAAGCGCTGCTGGCGATGTTCTGGGAACTGCACAACCCGACACAGGGCATGCGCCAAGGCAACGACATCGGCACGCAGTATCGCTCGGTGATCTACGCGACCTCGCCTGAGCAACTGGACGCCGCGCTGAAAAGCAAAGCGCTGTACCAGGCGGAACTGACGAAGGCCGGGCTGGGCGAAATCAGCACCGAGATCGACCAGGCGCCGACCGTGTACTTTGCTGAGGCGTATCACCAGCAGTATCTGGCGAAGAATCCGGAAGGTTATTGCGGGATTGGCGGCACGGGCGTGTGCATGCCGGCGAGTTTGGCGGGCAACTAACGCCGACTGATCGTTCCCACGCTCTGCGTGGGAATGCAGCCCGGGACGCTCCGCGTTCCAACAGCGGACGCAGAGCGTCCATTGAGGCATTCCCACGCAGAGCGTGGGAACGATCAATTAAAGCTGCGAGCGGCAAGCTTCAAGCTGCAAGTGCTGTGTTCGCTTCAGCTTGTAGCTTGTAGCTAACAACTTCATTCCGCTATAAGCCAATCCATCTGCCAGCCACCCTGAGTCTGGCCAAGCTTCTTCGATAACCACGGCAGCAGCTCACGCAATTCCTCTTCCAGCCCCCACGGCGGATTGGCAATCGCCAGACCCGAGCCGTTCAGGCTGTTCGGCGTATCCAGCGGATGCACCAGCAGTTCCACGCGCAACAATTTCGGTGCACCGGTGCCGGCCAGGTCCTGATAGAAACGCCGCAACGCGCGCTGATCCTTCACCGGATACCAGATCGCCGCCACGGTTTGGCGCATGCGGCCGATCGCTTCTTTCATCGACGCTGCGCAGCGCTGCATTTCATCGAGCTGTTCAAACGGCGGATCGATCAACATCACGGCGCGTTTTTCCTGCACCGGCAACATCGCCCGCGCGACATGCCAACCCTCGCCCAGATGAACTTTCACCCGACGATCGCCGGCCATGTTGTCCTTGAGCAGCACGCCATCTTCCGGGTGCTTCTCGTTGAGCATCACTCGATCCTGCGGGCGAGTCAGACGCCGCGCCAGCTCCGGCGAACCCGGGTAATAACGCAACTGGCCGTCCGGATTCATCTCGTGCAGCACTTTCATGTAGTCAACGGTCAGTGCCGGCAGATCCGGCTGGTCCCACAAGCGCGCGATGCCTTCCAGGTACTCACCGGTACGGTTGGCCTGATCGCCCTGCAAGTCGTACAGACCGATGCCGGCATGCGTGTCGAGATAGGCAAACGGCTGCTCCTTGCGCGACATCAGGGCGATGAGGCGGGTCAAGGTCAGGTGTTTGAACACATCGGCGTGATTGCCGGCATGGAAGGCGTGACGATAATTCATGGCTGCTCCTGCGAAGGGCGCAAAGTTTACCTTTTACCGCGTGGCAAGTCAGGGGTTGGCGGCCGAGCGGACGAAAGCCTGCCCACCCTGGCCCTCTCCCCGAGGGAGAGGTGACTGACCGAGTGATCTTGCCCCCTGCGCCGACCTGAAAGAACCACGGAACCTCTGGCTTGGCATAGCCAGGCTCACCACTGAAGTCGCAGGTCGATAAACGTCTGCCAGACAACTCGATCGGTCCCCTCTCCCTCTGGGAGAGGGTTAGGGTGAGGGGGTTTGCTTTTAAGGCATCGCGCGCAAGCGCGAGCCGATCACATCCAGCACATCACAACCATCACGCAACGGGATCACGCAGAGCCGGGCGAAGTCGCTGAGGATGACGGAGTCGCATTCGACCGAGCCGCGCATGCACATGTTTTCCAGAACCTGAATCACGGCGCGCAGGCGGTGATTGGCGGCGTCCATGAGGATGTCGAGGGGCACGTGGGTGTCGATGAACAGGGTCGGCATGTCGCTGCAGTTGTCGGTCAGCGCCATGAAGCGGTTGTTCGGGTGAGGGATGATTTTTTCGTAGGGTGGATCGGGATGCATATTGGTCATTTGTCAGCTCCATGATTGATAAAGGTGAGCCGCCAATTAACCTTCCTACAGGTTTGGGTGGCAGCTGTGCGCAAGAGTAGGAACCGAGCAATCATGGACCTCGGTCACGCCGAAGCGTGTCCCACGCACAGCCGCCGCGAACGATCTTACGGACTTGAATCAAGCGCCATAAAAATCCAACGAACTGTAACGCCATGAAAGCAAGGGTTCCTACACCCTGTCACCACTCCCGCAGTGACAACGAAAAGACTATCCCTGCAACCCACCGCCCACCAGTTCACGCAATCCGCCGCGACTCGAAGGAAATCTCCGAGGCCATTGCCCCGAAATGTCATTCCAGCTCTGCCAGCAAATACGCCAGCAACGCCGATTGCGAAGAATCTTCCGACATCGAAAGCTGAAAAAACTGCCCCACCTTGCAACGCAGAACGGCCTCGGGAAAAGCTTCATATATCGCTGGGCCTTCTTCGCTCAACCACTGCAACGCATTGGCCGTGCGAACAGCATTGCCCTCCTGCGCCAGCACCGATTCCGGCACCCGCCACCACGGAAAGACCATACCCGAAGTCTGCGCCGCGCCACCGATGTGCAGCGCCTGGCCGTTGATCAGGGCGCGACTGACCACAGGGAACAGTTGCCGTGCATCCACCTCATCGGCCTGCAGAATCGGCAACAGGAAGCGCCCGTCCCAAAAGCGAAAGAACACCGATTTGCCGTTCGGCATCAGCACTTGAGTCAGGCTGCGGAAATGTTCGAAAAGCACCTCCAGACTTGCCGAAGAAACCACCAGCCAACCCCAATCACGCGACTCGGTGTTGGCGACCCAACGCAAAAACTCACTGTCAGCATTGACGATTCCCACGCAAGGCATCACAGCATCCCACTCGGCATAGATCGTGTCAGTCCATAAAGGAGTCGCCGCATCGAGCCAGGCCCCGGGCGGTCTGGCTGCGCTGGCATGGCTGAAGACCGCAAATAATTGCTCGCCGGCCTGCAACGGCGCGTGCGCCAGCCAATCGGCCGGTGACAGCAAATCAGGCTGCACAGACACCGTCCTTGCAGCGCTCACACTCCTCACAGAATGGCGCGTCGCCCTTGAAGCTCATGATTTGCGCGGCGGTCAGCGCTGCAGCCGGCGCGGCGGCGAGTTTTTCCGGCGACCCCGGCACGACCGGCGCGGCGCTCAGCGCTACCATCGGCGCGCCACCAACCACGATCGGCACGCTGCTGAAAATCCCCCGGGACCGATGTTGATCCACTGCCCGCCTGCCTGAATCGTCGCACTCGCGCCGCCGTCGATGACCACTTGCTGGCCGGCGCTGACGTGGAATTGCCCGCTGGCGCTGATCGCCTGATTACTCACACGAACATGACGGTCGCCGGTCACGCTCAGATGATCGTCCTGCTTCACTTCGGTCTGGCGCTGGCCGTGGGTGATGCGCTGTTCATCAGCCTTCAACTCATGCCGCGCGGTGCCGGTGACGACGATGCTGCGCTGGTTATCAACCTGCACCTGTTGATCGTTCAACACATGCTGCGTCCAGTTACGCTGGGCGCGCAGATAGATTTCCTCAGCGCCTTTCTTATCCTCGATGCGCAGTTCGTTGTAGCCGCCACCGCCGGGGCTGCTCTGACTGCGGAAAATGCTACGAGTCTTGTCGGCCGGCAAATCCAGCGGCACCGGCGTCGCCGCGTTGGGTAGACAACCCACGATCAAAGGTTTGTCGGCGTCGGCATCAATGAAACCGACCAGCACTTCCATGCCGACTCGCGGAATCAACACACTGCCGTAACGATCATGGGCCCAACCGCTGGCAACGCGCAGCCAGCAACTGGAATGCTCATTCAATTCACCGTCGCGATCCCAGGCCAGTTGCACCTTGACCCGGCCATACTCGTCGCAGTGGATTTCCGTGTCTTTCGGCCCGGTGACAACCGCCGGTTGATAGCCGAGCATCCGCGGCTTGTCCGGCCCCAACGGCGGGCGGAAGAACACGTCCCACGGCGTGGCGAGAAAAGTATTACGGTAACCCTGGAAGCCTTCGCCATCGCTTGTCACCGACTCCTCCAGCACTTGCGGCTGGCGGCCATGGTGTTCAACGACGGTCAGCAGCCACAGGTCATTCCAGTCGTGGCGCGGATGCTCGCTCAGTTGCAGGAAATGTCCGCAAACCAACGCGGATTCATCGCTGATACCTTCGGCCTGACGGTAATCGGCGACATGGCGTTCAAGTGCTCGCTGGGCGAGATGCTTGCCGGTTTCCCGATCATTGAATTGACCGGGAAAGTGATAGTCCTCGAGCACCGGGCGCTGCTCGCCGTCGATACGACTTTGCAGGTGCAGGCGGGGCTTTTCGAAGTTGTAGTCGCGCCGGGTAACCACGCTGGTGCGGGTTTCCACACGAACGTTGAAACGCTGAACCGCCGGGGCGCCGGCAGACATGCCACTGCCCGGCAGATAAAGGGTCGGCGTGGCCAGTTTGGGAAACACCGTCTGATCATCACCGAACACCAATACGTGCGCGTCGGGGCCGTGTTGAAAGTGGTAATGAATACCCACCTCGGCACATAACCGCTGGATAAATGCCAAATCGCTTTCGGCGTATTGCACACAGTACTCACGAACCGGGTATTCGCTGCCTAACCGAAACTCGAACGCACCACGAAGGATCGCGTGATCCTTAAGCACCTGCGCAACAATTTGCGGCACGCTCTGATGCTGGAAAATTCGCTGATTGATGCGGTGTCCCAGATACGTCAGACGCGGGACGAGGCTCAGGTGATAGCGCGTCAGACGATTCCCGGAATCGCCCTGCCTGACCTGATAAATCTGACCGTGAACGCCGGAACCGTCCGCATCAAAGCTCAGAAACGCCTGACAGTGCAGCAGGCTCTCAAGATCCAGATCCGGTCGCTCACTGACCAGTTCCAGCTCGAAACGAAAGGGTTGGCTGATGGCTTCCTTGCCCGTGAACTCAAGGACTTTGAACTCATGCCGGGCGCCTTCGAGGGTCAACGTGAAACGCGGTTGATTGGCAGGCGCGAACATCCGATGTCTCTCTGCTGTTTGAGGGCGGGCGATTCTGCATGAGGGGCAAGGGGTGTTGGACGGGTGACGAGAAAATCAGATTTGCCCTACTTCTATTGTCGAAAAACCTCTGAAAATTGGCACATCCGACTACAGACAAACCCGAACAAACACCACAAAACCCTGTGGGAGCTGGCTTGCCAGCGATGAGGTCAGCACATTCAACTTATTCATTGACTGACACACCGCCATCGCTGGCAAGCCAGCTCCCACAGGGTTCTTCAATGCATGTGAGAAATCACAGCCAATAAAAAACGGCCCGTCTCCTTTCGGATACGGGCCGTTCGATGTGAGCCGAAGCTCAGCGCCTTACTTGTTCAGATGGAAATCCTTTTCCGCTGCCTGGAAGCGTTCGACCATGCCGCGAGTCGGCTCGCCGGCCTTGCTGACAAAGTAGATCGCCAGGCTGGCGAAGATGAAGCCCGGGATGATTTCGTACAGACCCAGCAGTTCGAAATGCTTCCACACCACCACGGTGACGGCACCGACGATGATGCCGGCCAGTGCGCCGTTGCGGGTCATGTCTTTCCAGATCACGGAAATCAGCACCACCGGACCGAACGCGGCACCGAAACCGGCCCAGGCGTAGGACACCAGGCCCAGTACGCGGTTTTCCGGGTTGGCGGCCAGCGCGATGGCGATCAACGCAACCAGCAAGACCATGGCGCGACCGACCCAGACCAGTTCGACCTGGGAGGCGGATTTACGCAGGAAGGTTTTGTAGAAGTCTTCGGTCAGGGCGCTCGAGCACACCAGCAACTGGCAGCTCAGGGTGCTCATCACCGCCGCCAGAATCGCCGACAGCAGGACACCGGCCACCCACGGGTTGAACAGGATCTTGGCCAGTTCGATGAACACGCGCTCAGGGTTTTCGGTGACCGCGCCCGCCACTTCCGGGTGCGCCGAGAAGTAAGCGATACCGAAGAAGCCCACCGCCACGGTGCCGCCCAGGCACAGGATCATCCAGGTCATGGAAATGCGACGCGCCTTGGCGATCGATTTCACCGAGTCCGCGGCCATGAAGCGCGCAAGGATGTGCGGCTGACCAAAGTAGCCCAGACCCCAGCCCATCAGCGAGATGATGCCGATGAAAGTGGTGCCTTTAAGCATGTCGAAGTTGCTCGGGTCCTTGGCTTCGATCGCCAGGAACGTGGTGTCGACGCCGCCGGTGGCCAGCAGGACGATGATCGGCGTAAGGATCAACGCGAAGATCATCAGCGTGGCTTGTACGGTGTCGGTCCAGCTCACCGCGAGGAAACCGCCGATGAAGGTATAGGCAATCGTTGCCGCCGCACCGGCCCACAGCGCCGTTTCGTAGGACATGCCGAAAGTGCTTTCGAACAGACGGGCACCGGCCACAATGCCGGAAGCGCAGTAGATGGTGAAGAACACCAGAATCACGATCGCCGAGATGATCCGCAACAGGCCGCTCTTGTCTTCGAAACGGCTGGCGAAGTAATCCGGCAAGGTCAGGGCGTCGCCGTTGTGCTCGGTCTGCACGCGCAGACGGCCGGCAACGAACAGCCAGTTCAGGTAGGCACCGATGACCAGACCGATGGCGATCCAGCTTTCGGACAGCCCGGACATGTAGATGGCGCCCGGCAGGCCCATCAGCAACCAGCCGCTCATGTCGGAGGCACCGGCAGACAGCGCAGTGACGACACTGCCGAGGCTGCGACCACCGAGAATATAGTCAGAAAGGTTGTTGGTGGAGCGATAGGCCATCAAGCCGATCAGCACCATTGCTGCGATGTAGATCACGAACGTGATCAGGGTTGGATTGCTTACGCTCATTGAGTTACGCCCTGGCTTTGTTTTTATGTAGCGGCGGTGATGAACCGCACGCAAACGACGACGTTTGGCAGACGATCCGGGATCCCGCGCATTTATGACTGATGTTTCCCCAGGAAAGCCATCAGCCGGTACACCGGATCAGATCCGGTTGCACCTTGGGCGCGAATGCTATGCAACAAATCAAATGAGGTGCAACCAATTTCATGAGAATAAGTTGCACCCAGTCGGAATTACCGACAATCGCCGTGTTTTTGCTCCCTTTTGTAGCAGTCATGGCCCTTTGCTAGAAGCAAAAGCACCAAGCAGGAGCAGTAGTTTCGTCGCGGAATTTATTTCCTGACGAGTTGCGGTTTTTTCCGACAAAAAAGGGTTGCACCCGGTTGCACCTCATTCGGCGCACGGCTAATCTTGCCGCCAGCTGATGCCACGCAACTGTGGCAACCATGAGGATAAAAATATGGCTACCACCACCCTTGGGGTCAAACTCGACGACCCGACCCGCGAACGCCTGAAGGCTGCCGCAACCTCGATCGATCGCACGCCGCACTGGCTGATCAAGCAGGCAATTTTCAATTACCTGGAAAAACTCGAGGGTGGTGCAACCCTGACCGAGCTGAACGGTTTGACCGCCAAGGACGCCGACGACGCCGGTGAAGTCCATACCGATCACGCTCACCAATGCTTCCTCGAATTCGCCGAAAGCATCCTGCCGCAATCGGTGCTGCGCGCCTCGATCACTGCTGCTTACCGTCGCCCTGAGCCAGAAGTGGTGCCGATGCTGATCGAGCAGGCACGTCTACCGGCAGCGATGGCCGAAGCCACCAACAAGCTTGCCGCAACCATCGCGGAAAAATTGCGTAACCAGAAAAGTGCTGGCGGCCGCGCGGGCATTGTTCAGGGTCTGCTGCAGGAATTTTCCCTGTCGTCCCAGGAAGGCGTGGCACTGATGTGCCTGGCCGAAGCGCTGTTGCGTATCCCGGACAAGGGCACTCGCGATGCACTGATCCGCGACAAGATCAGCACCGGCAACTGGCAGCCGCACCTGGGCAACAGCCCGTCGCTGTTCGTCAACGCCGCAACCTGGGGCCTGCTGCTGACCGGCAAACTGGTCTCGACGCACAACGAAGCCGGCCTGACGTCGTCGCTGAGCCGCATCATCGGCAAGAGCGGCGAGCCGATGATCCGCAAGGGCGTCGACATGGCCATGCGCCTGATGGGCGAGCAGTTCGTCACCGGCGAAACCATCGCCGAAGCCTTGGCGAATGCGAGCAAGTTCGAAGCCAAGGGTTTCCGTTATTCCTACGACATGCTCGGTGAAGCGGCGCTGACCGAACACGATGCGCAGAAGTACCTGGCGTCGTACGAACAAGCTATTCATTCGATCGGCAAAGCCTCCCACGGCCGTGGGATTTATGAAGGCCCGGGCATCTCCATCAAGCTGTCGGCACTGCACCCGCGTTATAGCCGTGCGCAGTACGAGCGCGTGATGGACGAGCTGTACCCGCGCCTGCTGTCGCTGACCCTGCTGGCCAAGCAATACGACATCGGCCTGAACATCGACGCCGAAGAAGCCGACCGTCTCGAACTGTCGCTGGATCTGCTTGAGCGCCTGTGCTTCGAGCCGCAACTGACTGGCTGGAACGGCATCGGTTTCGTCATCCAGGCTTACCAGAAGCGCTGCCCGTACGTGATCGACTATGTGATCGATCTGGCTCGCCGCAGCCGTCACCGCCTGATGATTCGTCTGGTGAAGGGCGCGTACTGGGACAGCGAAATCAAGCGCGCCCAGGTTGAAGGTCTGGAAGGTTATCCGGTCTACACCCGCAAGGTGTACACCGACGTTTCCTACATTGCTTGCGCACGCAAACTGCTGTCGGTGCCGGAAGCCATCTACCCGCAGTTCGCTACGCACAACGCCCACACCCTGTCGGCGATTTACCACATCGCCGGTCAGAACTATTACCCCGGCCAGTACGAATTCCAGTGCCTGCACGGCATGGGCGAACCGCTCTACGAGCAGGTTGTCGGCAAAGTTGCCGAAGGCAAGCTGAACCGTCCGTGCCGCGTGTACGCGCCGGTCGGCACACACGAAACCCTGCTGGCGTATCTGGTGCGTCGCTTGCTGGAAAACGGCGCGAACACCTCGTTCGTCAACCGCATCGCCGACCAGTCGATTTCGATCCAGGAACTGGTCGCCGATCCGGTGGCGCAGATCGAGCAGATGGCGACCGTGGAAGGTGGTTTCGGTCTGCCGCACCCGCGCATTCCGCTGCCACGTGACCTGTACGGTGCCGAGCGCGCCAACTCCAGCGGCATCGACATGGCCAACGAACATCGTCTGGCGTCGCTGTCCTGCGCCTTGCTGGCAACTGCCCACAACGACTGGAAAGCCGCGCCGATGCTCGGCTGCGCGACGAGCAACGAAACGCCGGCCGCGGTGCTGAACCCGTCGGATCATCGCGATGTGGTCGGTCACGTTCAGGAAGCCACCGTCGAAGACGTCGACAACGCCATCCAATGCGCGCTCAACGCCGCGCCGATCTGGCAGGCCACGCCGCCGGCCGAACGCGCGGCGATTCTGGAACGTGCCGCTGATTTGATGGAAGGCGAGATCCAGCCGCTGATGGGCTTGCTGGCTCGCGAAGCCGGCAAGACCTACGCCAACGCCATCGCCGAAGTCCGCGAAGCGGTCGACTTCCTGCGTTATTACGCGGTGCAGGCACGCAACGATTTCAGCAACGACGCCCACCGCCCATTGGGCCCTGTGGTGTGCATCAGCCCGTGGAACTTCCCGCTGGCAATCTTCAGTGGTCAAGTCGCTGCGGCGCTGGCTGCCGGTAACCCGGTACTGGCCAAACCGGCCGAACAGACTCCGCTGGTGGCCGCTCAGGCCGTGCGCCTGCTGCTCGAAGCCGGTATTCCAGAGGGCGTGCTGCAACTGCTGCCCGGTCGCGGTGAAACCGTCGGCGCCGGCCTGGTGGGTGATGAGCGCGTCAAAGGCGTGATGTTCACCGGCTCGACCGAAGTGGCCCGTCTGCTGCAACGCAACATTGCCGGTCGTCTTGACAGCCAGGGCCGTCCAATCCCGCTGATCGCCGAAACCGGCGGCCAGAACGCAATGATCGTCGACTCCTCGGCGCTGACCGAACAAGTGGTAATCGACGTGGTGTCGTCGGCCTTCGATAGCGCCGGTCAGCGTTGCTCGGCGCTGCGAGTCCTGTGCCTGCAGGAAGATTCCGCCGATCGCGTCATCGAAATGCTCAAAGGGGCCATGGCGGAAAGCCGTCTGGGCAACCCTGAGCGTCTGTCCGTGGACATCGGCCCGGTGATCGACGCCGAAGCCAAGGCTGGCATCGACAAGCACATCCAGGCCATGCGCGACAAAGGTCGCACCGTATATCAAGTGGCGATCGCCGACAGCGAAGAAGTCAAACGCGGCACCTTCGTCATGCCGACCCTGATCGAGCTGGAAAGCTTCGACGAATTGCAGCGCGAGATCTTCGGGCCAGTGCTGCACGTGGTGCGCTACAAGCGCAAAGAGCTGGATCAACTGATAGGCCAGATCAACGCATCCGGTTACGGCCTGACGCTGGGTGTGCACACGCGCATCGACGAAACCATCGCCAAGGTGATCGACAACGTCAACGCCGGTAACGTCTACGTCAACCGCAACATCGTCGGTGCCGTGGTCGGCGTGCAGCCATTCGGCGGCGAAGGCCTGTCGGGAACGGGTCCGAAAGCCGGTGGCCCGCTGTACCTGTACCGTCTGCTGTCGACACGTCCTACCGACGCCATCGAACAATCCTTCGCTCGCGGTGATGCCGTCGTAGCGCCGGACGTTCGCTTGCGCGACGCCATGAGCAAACCGCTGACCGCGCTGAAAGCCTGGGCCGAAAGCAATCAGTACGCCGACCTGAGCACTCTGTGCGTGCAGTACGCTGCGCAATCGCAGAGCGGCATCACCCGCGTACTGGCCGGCCCGACCGGCGAGCGCAACAGCTATGCCATCCTGCCGCGTGAGCATGTGCTGTGCCTGGCGGAAGTCGAAGGCGATCTGCTGACGCAGCTGGCCGCGGTACTGGCAGTGGGCGGTTCGGCGGTGTGGCCAGAGTCCGACATCAGCAAGGCCTTGTTCGCACGCCTGCCGAAGGAGATTCAGGCGCGGATCAAACTGGTTTCCGACTGGAACAAGGACGACGTGGTATTCGATGCGGTTCTGCATCACGGCCACTCCGACCAGTTGCGCGGCGTCTGCCAGCAGATCGCCAAGCGTGCCGGTGCGATTGTCGGGGTTCAGGGCTTGTCCCAGGGCGAGACCAACATTGCGCTGGAGCGTCTGGTGATCGAGCGCGCGTTGAGTGTTAACACGGCTGCTGCCGGAGGCAATGCCAGTCTGATGACAATAGGTTAAGCAGCAGCGGCAAGCTATAAGCTGCAAGCTGTAAGTAGAAGCAAACTGCTCTTACTTGCAGCTTGAAGCTTGTGGCTTGTGCCGCCCCATCACCCTTATCTATCTTCCTTCCCCATTTTTATGGGCCTACCTAGACTGCGGCATACTTTCTTTAAGGTAAGCCACCATGTCCGAGACGCTGCTCAGTTCCCGCAATCTGGCTTTCGAGCTGTACGAAGTCCTCGATGCCGAGGGCCTGACCCGGCGTGAGCGCTTTGCCGAGCACAACCGTGAAACCTTCGACGCCGCCATCGGTACCGCGCGCAGCATCGCCGAGAAGTACTTCGCCCCGCATAACCGCAAGGGCGACGAGAACGAGCCGCGCTATGAAGACGGCAAGGCGATTCTGATTCCCGAAGTCAAACCGGCGGTGGATGCCTTCCTTGAAGCCGGATTCCTCAACGCCGCGAGAAGTTTCGAGGCTGGCGGCATGCAGCTGCCTACCCTGCTGTCACAAGCGTGCTTCGCACACTTCCAGTCGGCCAACGCGGCGTCGACCTCGTACCCGTTTCTGACCATGGGTGCGGCGAACCTGATCGAAAGCTTTGGCACCGAGGAGCAGAAACAGCGCTTCCTGCAGCCAATGATCGACGGGCGCTTCTTCGGCACCATGGCCCTGACCGAGCCGCACGCCGGTTCGTCGCTGTCGGATATTCGTACACGCGCCGAGCCTGCATCCGACGGCACTTATCGCCTCAAGGGCAACAAGATCTTCATTTCCGGCGGCGACCATCCGCTGTCGGAAAACATCGTACACATGGTCCTCGCCAAGCTGCCGGACGCCCCACCGGGGGTTAAAGGCATCTCGCTGTTTATCGTGCCGAAGTTTCTGGTCAACGACGACCGCAGCCTCGGCCAGCGCAATGACGTGCTGCTGGCCGGGCTGTTTCACAAGATGGGCTGGCGGGGCACCACATCCACGGCGTTGAACTTCGGCGATAACGGCGAGTGTGTCGGCTATCTGGTGGGCAAGCCGCATCACGGCTTGAGCTACATGTTCCAGATGATGAACGAGGCGCGTATCGGCGTCGGCATGGGCGCGGTGATGCTCGGTTACGCCGGCTATTTGTATTCGCTGGAATACGCCCGCGAACGGCCACAAGGCCGGGTGCCGGACAGCAAGGACCCGACCACCGCACCGGTGGCGATCATTCAGCACGCGGATGTCAGACGCATGCTGCTGACGCAAAAGTCCTACGTCGAAGGTGCCTTTGACCTCGGCCTCTACGCGGCGCGCCTGTTCGATGACACCACCACGCTGGAAACCGAAGCCGAGCGTAAACAGGCCCATGAGTTGCTGGATCTGCTCACGCCGATCGTCAAATCCTGGCCCTCGGAGTTCTGTCTGAAGGCCAACGAATTGGCGATTCAGATTCTCGGCGGCCACGGTTACACCCGGGAATACCCGGTTGAGCAGTATTACCGCGACAACCGTTTGAACCCGATTCACGAAGGCACTCACGGCATTCAGTCGCTTGACCTGCTCGGGCGCAAACTGGCGCAGAACGGCGGTGCAGGCTTGAAACAACTGATCCGCCTGATCGCCACGACCGCCGAACGGGCAACCGCGCATGAATCGTTGACCGCGCTGCGTGTGCCGCTGGAAAAACTCGTGGCCCGCCTGCAAACCGTGACCCTCGGTTTGCTCAGCGATCTGGCGCAGGGCAAGGTCAACAGCAGTCTGGCGAACTCGGCGCTGTACCTGAAGGTGTTCGGGCATACGGTGATTGGCTGGCGCTGGCTGGAGCAGGCGATTCGCGCCGAAGAAGGGTTGGCCAGAAGCAACGCGGCGGACGTCGACTTCTACAAAGGCAAGTTGCAGGCGGCGCGGTATTTCCTGACGTGGGAAGTGCCGGGTTGCCAGCATGAGCTGGACTTGCTCGAGGCGCGGGATGATACGTGTCTGGGGATGCGGGAGGCGTGGTTCTGATTCAAGCGCCTGCGCTCGGACAAAACACGTTTTCGGGCTTTGCACACCTGTCATGTTTGACAGGTGTGCAAATGGGTCCCGCGCAGTAGGCTGGTTTGGCCAGACATGTAGTTTGAACTTTGCCCGGCAAACTCGGACTTCACGTCCTCTTCTTACCCTGGAAAGAGCAAGCCACATGGACAACCAGACTGCCGATCAAACCATCAAACTTGCCGGACTGGTAACAGAGGACTATTGCGTCCTTGCCTCGATTTCGCAATTTGGAATGCGAAACGGCACGGTGTGGACTAACAAGGACTCCTCGGTTTCAACTGTCATCAGCAAAAACCACCATCGTCTTTCTGATGAGCGATCGCTGATCAGCATCACGACAGCGCCGGATAACTCAATACCGGCTGTCGAGACAACGGCAACAGCAATGTTTGAGATCATTACGGCGGAGGACCGCTATGAGACGGTCAATCGCGTCGCTTACAAGGATTACACCTTCATCAGCGCCAGTCAGTGGCGAGCAGTGGTATATGGCGGCGCAGACTCAGAGCTGCTAATTGATCCGTACGTCAATCTAACCGCAGAAGAGTTCGTTTTTTCAGCACGGGTCAATGACGTTGTCAAAGATCCATCTGCTGAGCGTGTCACCGAAAAGCGTTATATCAAGAAGGGTGCAAATCTTTATCAAGCCATGGTTGTCACTCCGCGTTCGAGCTATCTCAGCACTACGGATTTCAACAGCGACGATATGTTTAGAACAGTCGCAGCGGGTGATACTTATCACGAGGGCCAGCAAGTGTGGACTGTCCGGGAGAAGCGGGTGTTTTATCTGGAGACCATTGGCGGCATCGATTTTTATGGACGAGAAATTCTGCTTTTCTGAAGTGAAATGCAAGTGAATCGGACGCGCCTTTGAGGCGCGTCGACTCTCCACGAAAGCCAGAGTTAACTCAGCTCAAACGAAATCCACCCATCTGCCGCGCCAGATCATCGGCCAGCGTCTGCAGCATGCGGCAATCCTCCCGACACGCGCGAACCTCCCCCGCCGTCGCTCGGGCCAGATCGGAAATCCCCTGCACGTTGCGATTGATCTCTTCGGTTACCGCCGACTGTTCTTCGGTTGCCGTCGCCACCTGGTGGTTCATGTCGCTGATGCGCTCGACCTGTCCGGTAATTGCCGTCAACGACGCGCCGGTGCGCTGGCTCGACTCAACCCCGGTGCCGGTCGCTGCCTGCCCGGTGCGCATCGACGACACGGCGTTTTCCGCGCCTTGCTTGAGGCTGCCGATCATTTGTTGAATTTCGTCCGTCGAGGCCTGGGTGCGACGCGCCAGAGTGCGCACTTCATCGGCCACCACCGCAAAGCCACGGCCCATATCCCCAGCGCGCGCGGCTTCGATTGCGGCATTGAGCGCCAGCAGATTGGTTTGTTCAGACACACCACGAATCACCGCCAGCACCGAGTCGATGGACGCGACCTGCTGCGCCAGCTCACCGACCGCGCCCGCCGCCACGCCGATCTCGTCGGACATGCTTTCAATATGCCGAATCGAGCCGCCGACCACTTCCCGCGCCTGCAAAGCTTCGTCGCGGGCGGCTTGCGAGGCGAACGCGGCGTTGCCGGCGTTCTGCGCGATTTCTTGCACGGTCAGGCCCATTTCGTGGACTGCCGTGGCGACCATATCAGTCATTTCCTGCTGACGGCCGGAGCGCTCGGCGGTGTTTTCCACTACTTTCGCCACTTGGCCCACGGCCGTGCGCAGGTTCTTGCTGGTGGTCAGCACTTCGCCGATCATCGCGCGCTGACTGTCGAGGAAGCGGTTGAAGCCGCGCGCAAGGTCACCCAGTTCATCGGCGCGGCTAGAATCTAACCGCTGGGTCAAATCTCCACCACCGCTACCGATTGCTACCAGCGCCGCTGTTACCTGACGAATCGGCCGCACCAGCCCTCGCGCCAGCCAAACGATCAATGCGAGGCAGACCAACGCCACCAGCAGACCGATACCGCCGCTCATCCACATGGCTTTACGCGCTTCTGCGTAGATCTGTGACTGCGGCACTTCGGCCACCAGCGTCCAGCCGAGATCGCGCAGCGGCAGGCTGAACGCGAGGAAGTCTTCGCCGTCACGCTGGAAGCTGCTGTTGACCGCATTCTTATGGCCCAGCAGCGCTTGCGCTGCATCGGTGCCGATCTGCTCGCTCAAGGTGCGCTTGCCGCTGAACTGCGCCTCGGGATGCACCTGAATCAAACCGTCGGAACGCACGAGATAGACCTTGCCGCGCTCGCCGAAGCTGAAATTGTGAATCAGCTCCGACAGCTCTTTCATGCTCAGCCCGAGGCCGGCGACGCCGACCACTTTGCCGGCCTGCACGACCTTCAGATCGATGAACAATGCCAGCTCACCGGTCGCGCCATCGTTATCGATATTCAGAGTGCGCGGCTGATCGCTGTCGAGAAAGGCATAGAACCAGGCATCCGCCGGCTTGTCCCGGCTGAGGGTGCGATCCAGGCCTTTTTCGGTGATGTAGTGATTGCTTTCGGTGCCGATGATCAAAGCAGTAAAAGCTTTGTGTTCGGCGCGGATGCCTTCCAGGTATTGCGCGAAGCCCGCGAGTTTGCCGCTGTCTTCGCCTGCCGCGAGCCAGTCGCGGACCATGGAATTGCTGGCGATGTCCTTGGCCGCCGTCAGCGGTTGCACGAGGATGCGTTCGATATCGTTGCGCGTCGCTTCAATGCTCGACGGCAGCGCTTGCTCGACCAGATAGGACTGGGCGAGGCGATTGACCACCAGGGTATAAATGCCAACCACGATCAGAATGCTGAGCAACAGGGCTGCGCCCATGCCGAGAATCAGCTGCCATTGGATACTGCGTCGCCACCACTGCATGGAGCACCCCCAAAGAATAAGTGGCTGAAACACTGCAACAGCCGTGCCGATTGTATACAGCGCAATCGACAATCTATTCTTTGGTTGTGCCCAACAGCCTCAACCCTGATTGATGGTCTTGGCGATGGTGTCGACCGTGGCGCTGACTTGCTCTTGATAACGGTCGAGTTCTTCCTGGTGCTGCTTCTTCATTTCAATCTGCTGCGAGCACAGATTCATCGCCGCCAGCACCAGCAAGCGGTCTCCGATCAGGGTCGGGTATTTGCGCTTGGTGTCTTCCAGCGTGGCCTTGAGCATCATGGCCGCGTCCAGCAGGGTCTGTTCTTCCCCGGCCGGTGCCTTGATCGAATAGTCCTCCCCGAGAATCGAGATGACTTTTACCCCTGCTGTGCCGTGGTTCATGCGCTGACAGGGCCGGCGTTGACGCGATCAACCAGTGCCTGGATGCGGGCAGCGGTGGCGCCGTGTTTTTCTTCCTGCTCCATCAGGTTCAGTTGCAGGCTTTCATTTTCATCCTTGGCCTGGGCCAGTTCCGTGGACAGGGTCTGGTTGGTCTGCGCGAGGGTCTGGTTCTGTTGCACCAGGTCGCTGACGAGCTGTTCCAATTGGCTGAGGGATGCTTCCAACATTTTGATCTTCCAAGCGTTTTTCAAAGGGCGCGTACGATAAAGAAAAGTCACCACGGATGCCAGGGTTAAACCGGCGCAAAGCCTTGATTTTCCTGGCGGGGGACCGTTCCCGCGAGTTTAAAAGACTGTGATCTGCCGATCTGGTTCCTGCACTTCGTCGCCCCGCCCCCGCTGCGACAAATACGCACACCACCTCAAGACTTTAGTCGTATGACCGATAAGTCAGCCATACAGCAGCTCAACCCGCATGGATGCGGCCCTTTTCGGTATCCGTCCATGTCCCTTCGCAATATGAATATCGCCCCCCGGGCGTTCACCGGTTTCGCCCTGATCGGCGGCCTGATGTTGATTCTCGGCGTCTTCGCCTTGAATCAGATGAGCAAGATCCGCTCGGCGGGCGAAGACATCGCCAACACCAGCGTGCCGTCGATCAAGGCGCTGGATGAATTCACCCAGCTGACCCTGCGCTTGCGCGTGCTGTCGTATCGCCTGCTGATCAACCGCGAAGCGGACGTGCAGCAGAAAACCATCGAACTGTTCGACATGCGCAACCGCCAGATCACCGAGGCGCAACGTGCTTACGAGCCGCTGATTTCCAGCCCGGAAGAACGCTCGGCATACGATCAGTATGTGCAGTTGCTGGGACAATACCGCCAGCTCGAAGAGCGGATGAAAACCCTGTCGCGCAACAATCAGATCGACGCATTGCAGCAACTGCTCAACACCGACCTGTTGGCCAACTCGGAAGCGGTTAATACCGCGCTGGCACGCTTGCTGGACATCAATACCCAGCAGATCGCCGACATCGATCAGGGCGCCAAGGACCAATATTCCATGTCCTTCAATCTGGTCGTGACCCTGTTGCTGATCGCCTCCGGCCTGACAATGCTGTTCGCCTGGTTGCTGACCGTGAGCATCACCAAGCCGATCGCCAAGGCACTCGACGCGGCGGAAACCATCGCCGAAGGCAACCTGACCCAGCCGATCCAGGTCGATGGCAGCGATGAGGCCGGGCGTCTGCTCGCGGCCATGGCGAAGATGCAAGCGAAACTGCGCGACACCCTGCAGCGCATTTCCGGCTCGGCCACCCAGCTTGCCTCTGCCGCCGAAGAGCTGAACAGCGTCACCGACGAAAGCGCCCGTGGCCTGACTCAACAGAACAACGAAATCGAACAGGCGGCCACCGCGGTCAACGAGATGACCAGCGCCGTAGAAGAAGTTGCGCGCAACGCCGTCAGCACTTCGGAAGCCTCGAAGAATGCCACCACTTCGGCTGGCGACGGTCGCGATCTGGTGCAGGAAACCGTCAGCGCCATCGAACGCATGAGCGCTGATGTGCAGAGCACGGCGTCGTTGATTGGCGATCTGGCCAATGAGTCTCGCGATATCGGCAAGGTGCTCGACGTGATTCGTGGTCTGGCGGATCAGACCAACCTGCTGGCATTGAACGCGGCGATTGAAGCGGCCCGTGCCGGTGAGGCCGGACGCGGTTTTGCGGTAGTCGCCGATGAAGTTCGCGCACTGGCTCATCGCACGCAGCAGTCGACCAGCGAGATCGAGCGGATGATCGGCAGCATCCAGAGTGGCACCGAACACGCCGTCGACTCGATGCGCAACAGCACCGAGCGCGCCGAATCGACGCTGAACATCGCCCGCGGTGCCGGCATGTCGCTGGACACCATCAACAGCGCCATCGTCGAAATCAACGAGCGCAACCTGGTGATCGCCAGCGCCGCCGAAGAGCAGGCGCAAGTAGCGCGCGAGGTTGATCGCAATCTGGTCAACATTCGTGATCTGTCGGTGCAATCGGCGACCGGGGCGAATCAGACCAGCGCGGCGAGCAATGAGTTGTCGCGACTGGCGCTGGATCTGAACAACATGGTTGGGCGGTTCAGCCTCTAAGGTCAAAAGCTTACCCCCTCACCCCAGCCCTCTCCCCAGGGGGCGAGGGGAAAGGGAGCCGATTGGGGGCCTTTCAAATTTCGCGTTCGACTCTGGATTATCCGGTCGGCGTGATGCGCATAAACACCGCGGTCAGTCCCCTCTCCCTCCGGGAGAGGGCTAGGTGAGGGCAGCGGTCGCCCGCCGAGCGCAGATCCGGATGCCTCGCTGAAAAAGCTTTTTGACAGCATCACATTTCAACAGGTTAGAATCGCTGGCACGCAGACTGCATGGTCAGTTTGTGCCTGTCTTTACGCTTCTGGAGTACTGCCTTTGAATGCGACGACCATCAACAGCCTGTTCTTGATCGGCGCGTTGCTGGTAGGCGCAAGTATTCTGGTCAGCTCGCTTTCCTCGCGCCTCGGCATTCCGATTCTGGTGATCATCCTCGCGGTCGGCATGGCCGCCGGGGTCGATGGCGGTGGGATCATTTTCGATAACTATCCGACGGCCTATCTGGTCGGCAACCTCGCGCTGGCGGTGATCCTCCTCGACGGCGGTTTGCGCACGCGGGTGTCGAGTTTCCGCGTGGCCTTATGGCCAGCCCTGTCGCTGGCCACCGTCGGCGTGCTGATCACCACCGGGCTCACCGGCATGGCCGCGGCGTGGTTGTTCGACCTGAACCTGATTCAGGGCCTGCTGATCGGCGCCATCGTCGGCTCGACTGACGCCGCAGCGGTGTTTTCGCTGCTCGGTGGCAAGGGCCTCAACGAACGGGTCACCGCCACGCTGGAAATCGAATCCGGCAGCAACGACCCGATGGCGGTGTTTCTCACCGTCACCCTGATCGACATGCTCGCCAGCGGCCAGACCGGCCTGCACTGGAGCCTGCTGACCCACCTGATCCGCGAATTCGGCATCGGCGGGGTGATCGGCCTCGGCGGCGGCTGGGTGATGTTGCAACTGGTCAACCGGATCAACCTGGCGACCGGTCTGTATCCGATTCTGATGATCGCCGGCGGGCTGGTGGTGTTCGCCTTGACCAACGCTCTGCACGGCAGCGGCTTCCTCGCCGTTTACCTGTGCGGTCTGGTGATTGGCAACCGGCCGGTGCGCAGCCGTCATGGCATTCTGCACATGCTCGATGGCATGGCGTGGCTGGCACAGATCGGCATGTTCCTGGTGCTGGGGCTGCTGGTCACCCCGCACGATCTGCTGCCGATCGCCGTGCCAGCGCTGGGTCTGGCGCTGTGGATGATTCTGTTTGCGCGGCCACTGTCGGTGATGGTCGGCCTGCTGCCGTTCAAGGCTTTCCATGGCCGCGAAAAAGCCTTTATTTCCTGGGTCGGCCTGCGTGGCGCGGTGCCAATCATTCTCGCGGTGTTCCCGCTGATGGCCGGGCTGCCGAATGCGCAGCTGTATTTCAATCTGGCGTTCTTCATCGTGCTGGTGTCGCTGCTGCTGCAAGGCACGAGCCTGCCGTGGGTGGCGAAACTGCTGAAAGTAACGGTACCGCCGGAGCCGGCGCCGATTTCCCGCTCGGCGCTGGAGGTGCATGTCACCAGCGAGTGGGAGCTGTTCGTCTATAAGCTCGGCGCTGAGAAATGGTGCATCGGTTCGCCCCTGCGCGAGCTGAAAATGCCCGAAGGCACACGCATCGCCGCCCTGTTTCGCGGTCAGCAACTGCTCCATCCGTCGGGTAGTACGGTGCTGGAAGTCGATGATTTGCTGTGTGTTATCGGCCATGAACACAACCTCGGCGCCCTCGGAAAACTGTTCAGTCAGGCGCCGCAGCGCGGCCTCGATCTGCGCTTTTTCGGCGACTTCGTGCTCGAAGGAGACGCCCAGCTTAAAGCGGTTGCTGCACTTTATGGCTTGCCGGCCGATGGCATCGATCCGGACATGACCCTGGGCGCCTTCATTGCGCAGAAAGTCGGCGGTGCCCCCGTCGTCGGTGACCAGGTGGAGTGGAACAACACCCACTGGACCGTGGCAGTCATGGACGGGAACAAGATCGGCAAAGTGGGCGTCAGATTCCCCGAAGGAAGTCGCCCGGGCCCCGGGCTCTTCCTCTAAACTGCGTCCACTCTCACTTGCTTGACCGGTCTCTATGCCTACCCTGCGCTCCTTTTTTGCCATGGCCCTGCTGGGCCTGAGTCTCACCGTCGGCCCGTTGTACGCCGCCGAACCACCGTCCAGCGATGCCGTGCAGGCAAGCCTCGACAAGCTGGCCGACAGCAAACTGCCGGATGCCGATAAAAAGACCTTGCAGGGCGTGCTGCAAAGTACCCTCACGCAACTGACCAATCGGCGGGATTACGAGCAGAAACTGGTCGATCTCAAGCAGCAACTGGCCAGCGCCCCCAGGCAGACCATCGAAAACACCCGCGAGCTGGCACGCCTGAAGGCCACTGCCGTGGTGCCAGTGGCGCAGCGTTTCGCCAAGGAGTCGATTCCGCAACTGGAGCAGATCCTTACCGAGCGTTCGACCCAGCAAAGCGACTTGCAAAAGGCCCTTGCCGACGCCAACAGCCTGATCATCACCGCGCAGACTCGCCCCGAGCGTGCCCAGGCGGAAATCTCCGCCAGCCAGACGCGTATTCAGCAGATCAACAACATCCTCAAATCCGGCAAGGACGCGGGTAAAACCGTCAGCGCCGAACAGCGCGACCAGTTGAATGCCGAACTCGCAGCGCTCAATGCCTTAATTCCGCTGCGCCGTCAGGAACTGGCCGGCAACAGCCAGTTGCAGGATCTGGGCAACGCTCAACATGACCTGCTCTCGGAGAAGTCCGATCGCCTCGACCGCGAAATTCAGGAACTGCAAACCCTGATCAACCAGAAGCGTCTGGCGCAGTCGCAGGAAACCGTGACGCAGCAGTCGATCGAAGCGCAGAAGGCCGGTGGCAGCAGCCTGCTCGCCAGTGAAAGTACAGCCAACCTCAAACTCTCCGACTATCTGCTCAAAAGCACCGACCGCCTCAACGAAGTCACCCAGCAGAACCTGCAGACCAAACAGCAACTCGACAGCCTGACCCAAAGCGACTCGGCCCTTGATGAGCAGATCAACGTGCTCAAGGGCAGCCTGCTGCTGTCGAAGATTCTCTATAAGCAGAAACAGGCCCTGCCGCACCTCAAGGTCGATCGCGACCTGGCCGATCAGATCGCCGATATTCGCCTGTATCAATTCGAAGTCAGCCAGCAGCGCGAATTGCTCAGCAACCCGGCGACCTACGTCGACAACCTGCTGGCCACGCAACCGCCGGAACAGGTCACCCCGCAACTGCGCAAAAGCCTGCTGGATCTGGCCAACACCCGCGCTGATCTGCTCGAACGGCTGAACCGCGAGTTGAGCGCCGTGCTCAACGAGTCGATCACCCTGCAGCTCAACCAGAAGCAATTGCTCAGCACCGCGCAGAGCCTGCGCGCGACCCTCGATGAACAGATGTTCTGGATCCCCAGCAACAAACCGCTGGACGTCGAATGGATGCGCGGCGTGCCGGAACGTCTGGAGCGTCAGGTCAACACCCTGCCGTGGGCATCGAGCCTGAGTGAGCTGGTCGACGGCCTGACCCAGCGGCCGCTGCTGTTCCTGCCGCTGGCGCTGCTGATTGGCGCGTTGCTGTGGCGGCGCAAGAATCTTTATGCGCGGCTGAACAAGGTCCATCAGGACATCGGTCACTTCAAACGCGACAGTCAGTGGCATACGCCGCAGGCGATCCTGATCAACATTCTGCTGGCGATGCCGGTGGCGCTGGGTCTGGCGCTGTGCGGGCTGGCCTTGCAAATCGACGCCCGCGGGCAGAACGCCAATATGGGCGCGGCACTGCTGCAAATGGGTCAGGCGTGGCTGGTGTTCTACACCGCCTACCGGATTCTCGCGCCGGGCGGCGTGGCTGAATTGCACTTCCGCTGGGAAAAACCGCAGGTCGAATTTCTCCAAGGCTGGATCCGTCGCCTCGGTCTGGTGGTGATGGCGCTGGTGACCATCGTGGCCGTCGCCGAACTGCAACCGGCCGCACTGGCCGATGATGTGCTTGGCATGCCGGTGGTGCTGACCTGCTACGCCCTGATGGCGTGGCTGCTCAGCCGCTTGCTGATCGCCAGCCCGACCCACGAAAACACTTCGCTGTTCCGCAAAGCTGTTGGCGTGCTGTTCACCCTGCTGCCGATCGCCCTGTTTGTCGCGGTGTGCTTCGGCTACTACTACACCGCGCTGAAACTCAGCGACCGGCTGATCAACACCCTGTACCTGCTGATGTTCTGGCTGGTGATCGAGGCCACATTCGTCCGCGGTCTGAGCGTTGCCGCACGGCGTCTGGCTTACCAACGCGCGCTGGCCAAACGACAGGCGGCGAAAGAGGCTGGCGACGGCGAAGCGGTGATCGAAGAACCGACGCTGGACATCGAAAAGGTCAACGAACAGTCCCTGCGCCTGATCCGTCTGGCCCTGCTCGGCGGCTTCATCGCCGCGCTGTACTGGGTCTGGTCGGACCTGATTTCGGTGTTTTCGTACCTCGACAACATCACCCTCTACGAATACACCAGCGGCACCGGCGCCAACATGAGCATGGTGCCGATCAGCATCGGCGACATGCTCGGCGCGCTGATCATCATCGGCATCACCTTCGCCCTGGCGCGCAACCTGCCCGGACTGCTTGAAGTGTTTGTATTGTCCAAGCTCGATCTGGCCCAGGGCAGCGCCTACGCAACAACGACCCTGTTGTCGTATGTGATTGCCGGCGTCGGCTTCGTTTCGACCCTGTCGACCCTTGGTGTGAGCTGGGACAAGTTGCAATGGCTGGTGGCGGCGCTGTCGGTCGGCCTCGGCTTCGGCATGCAGGAGATCTTCGCCAACTTCATCTCCGGCATCATGATCCTCTTCGAACGTCCGGTGCGGATCGGCGACACCATCACCATCGGCAACCTGTCAGGCACGGTGAGCAAGATCCGCATCCGCGCCACGACCATCACCGACTTCGACCGCAAGGACATCATTGTCCCGAACAAAACGTTCATCACCGGCCAGTTGATCAACTGGTCGCTGACCGACACCATCACCCGCGTCACCCTCAAACTCGGCGTGGACTACGGCTCGGACCTGGATCTGGTCAAGGAACTGCTGCTCAAGGCCGCCCGCGAAAACCCGCGCGTGCTCAAGGAACCGGAGCCGCACGTGTACTTCCTCAATTTCGGCGAAAGCACCCTTGATCACGAGTTGCGCATGCATGTGCGCGACCTCGGCGACCGCAACCCGGTGCTTGATGAGGTCAACCGCTTCATCAACCGCGAGTTCAAGAAGCAGCACATCAACATCTCGTTCCGGCAAATGGAGATTTATCTGAAAAATCTTCACGGTCAGGAATACAAGATGGTGCCGGTGGAGCCGGAGAACAAAACCATCGCGCCGGTCGTCGATGCGGAGAAACCGTTGCCGGAACCGCCGCCGAGCAAACTCGACTAACCGCTATGGTCCCAGCAGAATGCTCGGACATTCTGCTGGAGCCGGCCTGTGAAAGCCCTCGACGAACTGACTTTCGACAATCGCTTCGCCCGTCTGGGCGACGCGTTCTCCGCCCACGTACTCCCCGAGCCGATCGACAATCCAAGGCTGGTAGTGGCCAGCCCGGCCGCACTGGCCCTGCTCGATCTGGACCCGGCGACCGCCGAAACCGAGGAATTTGCCGAACTGTTTGGCGGCCACAAGCTGTGGGCCGATGCCGAACCAAGGGCGATGGTGTATTCCGGTCACCAGTTCGGCGGCTATACGCCGCAACTGGGCGACGGTCGTGGTTTGTTGCTCGGCGAGGTCTACAACAACGCCGGCGAACATTGGGACCTGCACCTCAAGGGCGCCGGGCAGACGCCGTTTTCGCGCATGGGCGATGGCCGCGCAGTATTGCGCTCTTCGATCCGCGAATTTCTCGCTTCCGAAGCGCTGTATGCGCTGAACATTCCTTCCTCGCGTGCAGCCTGCGTGATCGGCTCCGACACGCCGGTCTGGCGGGAGAAACAAGAACGCGCGGCGATGGTGCTGCGTCTGGCGCCGAGTCATATCCGCTTCGGCCACTTCGAGTATTTCTACTACACCAAGCGCCCGGAGCAGCAAAAGCAGCTCGGCGAGCACGTCCTTGCGATGCATTTCCCCGAATGCCTGGAACAACCGGAACCGTATCTGGCGATGTTCCGCGAGATCGTCGAGCGTAATGCCGAACTGATCGCCAAATGGCAGGCCTACGGCTTCTGTCACGGCGTGATGAACACCGACAACATGTCGATCCTCGGCATCACCTTCGACTTCGGCCCGTTCGCCTTTCTGGATGATTTCGACGCCAACTTCATCTGCAACCACTCCGATGATCAGGGCCGTTACTCGTTCAGCAATCAGGTGCCGGTCGGCCAGTGGAACCTCAGCGCCCTCGCCCAGGCACTGACGCCGTTCATCAGCGTCGAAGCCCTGCGCGAAACCCTCGGCTTGTACCTGCCGCTGTTCCAGGCGCATTACCTCGACCTGATGCGCCGCCGTTTCGGCTTCACTTCTGCCGAAGACGACGACCAGCAACTGCTGGAAAACCTGCTGCAACTGATGCAGAACAGCGGCGTCGATTACACGCTGTTCTTCCGCCGCCTCGGTGAAGAGTCAGCCGAACAGGCCGTCGCCCGCTTGCGTGATGACTTTGTCGACATCAAGGGTTTCGATGCCTGGGGCGAACGCTATGTGGCCCGCGTTGCTCGCGATGGCGATACCGATCAAGAGCAGCGCCGCACGCGGATGCATGCGGTCAATCCGCTGTACATCCTGCGCAACTACCTGGCGCAAAAAGCTATTGATGCGGCTGAGCAAGGCGATTATTCCGAAGTACGTCGACTGCACGCCGTGTTGAGCAAACCTTTTGAACAGCAGACGGGGATGGAGAGTTACGCCGAACGGCCGCCGGAGTGGGGCAAGCATCTGGAGGTCAGTTGTTCTTCCTGAGGCAGAATCAGGTAAACACGTCGATGGGCACATTGAAGCGCTCAGCCAACCAGCGAATCTGGCGCAGGTTCAGCTTGCGCTTGCCACTGAGAACTTCCGAAACGACGGATTGAGGACCGACGCCCGGCAAATCGCTTTGGGTCAGGCCGTGTTCGCGCATCATGTAACCGAGAACCTCTTCGCCACTCGCTTGGGCCATGGGGTGATGGGTGTGATCCCACTCCTCGATCCAGTCACCGATGATATCGACAAGGCTCATCAAAGGATGCGACTCATCGTCGCCCGTAATCTCTAGAAGTTCGTCGAGCACTAGCACCAAGGTATCGTAGTCATCTTCATTTTCTGGACGATGCAGCGAATGGGGGAAGACTCCCGTATTTCGATATTCAGAACCCTTTAAAGGCTCCGAGAGTGAGAGGCGGTTGATTGTTTTGACGGTCATAAAGATGGATATCCAAAAGATGACTTGTTCAAGTCCGCACAAGATTACTGATTCGATCGGATACAGATAGTCAGCCTCCGCACTGACGCACGTAGGCCATTTCCTCTAATAGAGAAGGTAATGACCTACGGACCTATCCTTGATAATGGTGACTTTGCCTCCAGATCAGTCTCATAGACTTCCGCTGGAGAGCCCATCATGCCCGAACCACTCCTCATCCCCTGCCCGTCCTGCAACGGCCTCAACCGCATTCCCGCCGAGCGCCTGGCTGATCAGCCCAAATGTGGGCGCTGCAAATCGGCGGTGTTGTTGAGCAAACCCTTCGAACTCAAGCAAGGCGATAACGCCAGTCAGATCAAGGGCGATCTGCCGCTGCTGGTGGACGTCTGGGCGGACTGGTGCGGGCCGTGCAAGTCATTTGCGCCGGTGTTCGAGCAGGCGGCGGCGCAGTTGGCGGGCAAGTGTCGGTTGGCCAAGCTCGACAGCGAGGCCAATCAGCAGTTGTCGGCGCAGTTGGGGATTCGCTCGATTCCGAGCCTGATTCTGTTCAAGAACGGCAGGGAAGTGGCGCGGCAGAGTGGCGCGTTTCCGTTGCCGCAGTTGATGGCGTGGTTGCGCACCCAAGGAATCTGACCCACCACAGATCCAATGGTAGGAGTGAGCCTGCTCGTGATGGCGTCGTGTCAGTCAACGCAAGCTTTGAATGTAACGGCCTGATCGCGAGCAGGCTCACTCCTACAGGGATTTGCGTGGTCGGGGGGATCAGTGGCCTTCGAGCAGGTCATGCAGCTCAACGAACTGCTGGGTCAGCTTGTGCCGTGGGTCGAGGTGGATCAGCGGCATGCTGGCCTGATGGGATTCGCGCATGCGCACCGAGCTGGACAGGTACACCGGCAGCACCGGCAAGCCTTCGGCGATCAGTTCATCGAGGATCTGCTGCGGCAGGCTGGCCCTTGCCTGGAACTGATTGACCACAATGCCTTCGACTTCCAGGCCTTCGTTGTGGTCATCCTTGAGCTCTTCGATTTCGGCGATCAGTCCGTACAGGGCCTGACGGGAAAAACTGTCGCAGTCGAAAGGGATCAATACCCGATCGGCGGCGATCAGCGCTGAAACCGCGTAAAAATTCAGCGCTGGCGGCGTATCGAGGTAGATTCGGTCGTAATCTTCAGCCAGTTCATCAAGCAATTTACGCAGCTTGTTGATCTTGTGTTTGGCTTCGAGCTTGGGCTGCAAGTCGGCCAGTTCGGCGGTGGCGGTGATGATGTGCAGGTTGTCGAACGGGGTTTCGTAGATGTCGGCCTGGTTCTTCTTTGAAAACGGCCCGGAGGACAGGGTCTGTTTGAAGAAATCGGCGATGCCCATCGGAATGTCATCGCCAGTCAGCCCGGTCAGGTATTGAGTGGAGTTGGCCTGGGCATCGAGGTCGACCAACAGTGTGCGATAACCCTCGCTGGCGCTGACCGCCGCCAGATTGCAGGCAATGCTCGACTTGCCTACGCCACCTTTCTGATTGAACACCACGCGCCGCATGACAAAACCTCCGTGTATCAAAGAATGACCGAGTGTAGATGCGCGCGACCTCGCTTCGCTACCTTCACGGACGCGGACTACAACCTCAGGGGCAAAAATCTGCGATCAGAAAGCGTGATAACCACCACCGATCGCCGAGAAGGCCGACAGACACGCCGCTGAGAATCTGGATAATGGCCATGTGACAGTCACCCCGGCGAACCGCTCGGTACATTTCGTTGAGCAAAATGTAACCAGCATTTGCTACACACCCGTCGCACCGGGATAATGCGCGCCACCCGGCGCCGAGCGCCACGTCAGGCCTGCCGCGGCCTGGGCGATTCAACGCGTCAATAATTGCCCGTAGGGGCGGGATGAATGTCCGTGATCAACTTCAACATCGCCCAATGGCGCGCGTGGGCCCCCGGGCTCGACAGCGTGGACGCCTGGCAGGCCTGGAGCCGCCAACCGGTCGTGCTTCAGAGCAGTGATGCCGCGCCCGATGTGTCGTTTTTGCCGGCCATGCAGCGCCGTCGCCTGAGCCGTCTGGCGCGGATGGCCTTCAGCGTGGGCTGGCCGCTGGCCGACGGACGGGACGACCTGCCGCTGGTGTTTGTCTCGCGTCACGGCGAAACCCCGCGCACCTACGACATCCTTTGCGATCTGGCCAACGAACAACCGCTGTCGCCCACCCAGTTCAGCCTTTCGGTGCACAACGCGATTATCGGGCTGTGGTCGATCATGCGCGGCGAAACCAGTGAAATGACCGCCCTCGCCGCCGCGGGCGACGGTCTCGAACATGGCATGCTCGAGGCTGCGGCCCTGCTGGCTGAAGGCGCTCCGGCGGTGCTGCTGGTGATTACCGAGGAACAGCCACCGGCGGCCTATTCGGCATGGGTCGATGACGTGCCCTTCCCTTATGCGCTCGGGCTTCTGCTCACGCCGGGCACCGACTGGCGGCTGACCTTGAACAGCACCCCGCAAACACGGTCCAAGGCGCACTGGCCACACGCGCTGAATCTGCTGCGTACCCTGCTCGGCCAGCAACCCCATTGCCAACATGCGTGGAAAAATCGTGTATGGACCTGGCAACGCAACCGGTGACCGAGAAAAACCGCGACGCCTATTACTGGCGCTTGCTGGCCACTGCCGCAAGCTTCGCCCTGTTCGGGCTGGGCGGCCTGTGCCTGCGCCTGCTGGTATTTCCGTTGCTCAACTGCCTGTCCGGCGACGCGCTTGCGCACAGGCAACGCGCGCGCAAAACCGTCAGCCGGTTGTTCTGGTTTTTCGTGCGTTTCATGGCCCGCACCGGTGTGCTGACCTACGACATTGAGGGCGCAGAGCGCCTCGGTCGACCGGGGCAGATGATCATCGCCAATCACCCGTCGCTGATCGACGTGGTGTTCCTGATCGGCCTGGTGCGCCAGGCCAATTGCGTGGTGAAGCAAAGCCTGTGGGAAAACCCCTTCACCCGCGGCCCGCTGCGCAGCACCCAATACATCAGCAATGACGGCAGCATGGACATGCTCGACGCCGCGGCCCAATCCCTGCAAGACGGCCAGACCCTGATCATCTTTCCCGAGGGCACTCGGACCCAGCCGGGACAGGCGCCGGCCTTTCATCGGGGGGCCGCTGCGATTGCCTTGCGCGGTGCGAAAATACTCACGCCGGTCATCATCAAGGTCAGCCCGACCACCCTGACCAAAGCCGAACCCTGGTACCGCATTCCCAAGCGCCGCGTGCACTTCAGTTTTCGCGTGGGCGCCGATATAGACCCACAGACCTTCGCCGCGCAGGGGCCCGCACCGCAAGCCTCGCGCAAGCTCAACGATTATTTGCATGACTATTTCATTAAGGAGCTCGCCGAAGATGAGCGATCTGCACCGTGACATCAAACAGCTGATCATCGATGCCCTCGGTCTCGAAGACATCGGCCCCGACGACATTGGTGACGAGCAGACCCTGTTTGGCGAAGGCCTGGGTCTGGACTCGGTCGACGCGCTGGAACTGGGTCTGGCGATCCAGAAAAAATATGGCATCAAGATCGACGCCGATGCCAAAGACACTCGCAACCATTTCACCAACGTGGCGAGCCTCGCGGCTTTTGTCACGGCCAAAGCAGCTTGAGACCGGACCATGCAAACTCGTGACGATATTTTCAACACCCTGCGCGACGCCCTGGTCGAGCTGTTCGAGCTCGATCCGGCCCGCGTAAGCATGGACGCCAACCTGTATCAGGATCTGGAGATCGACAGCATCGACGCGGTCGATCTGATCGATCACATCAAACGCCAGACCGGCAAGAAAATCGCCGCCGAAGAATTCAAAGCGGTGCGCACCGTCGGTGATGTGGTCGAGGCGGTCTACCGTCTGGTTCAACCGGCCGCATGAGCCGATTGATCGGCCTCGGCCTGCTGCTGGCCGGCCTGTTGTACCCGTTTGCGGTGTATTTCGGCATGGAGCACTTCGCGCCGTGGCAGTTCGGCCTGCTGTTGGGCAGTCTGTGGCTGGCGCGGGTGCTGAGCGGCGAGCGCAAACCCGGCAGCGTCTGGATGGCAGGCGTGGCGATTGCCTTCTGCGTGCTCCTGGCGCTGTTCGACAGCCCGCAATTGCTGCGCTGGTACCCGGTGCTGATCAGCGGCTTCATGCTGGTGCTGTTCGCCTCGAGCCTGACGTTCGGCATGCCGATGGTCGAGCGGCTGGCGCGCTTGCGTGAGCCGGATCTGCCGCCCGAGGCGATTCGCTACACGCGCCAGGTCACCCTGGCCTGGAGTGTGTTTTTCTTCTGCAACGGTTTGTGCGCCGCCCTCCTGACCCTGTGGGCGCCGCTGGATTGGTGGATGTTGTACACCGGCCTGATCTCCTATGGATTGATCGGCCTGATGTTTGCCATTGAATGGCTGATACGACAACGGGTAAGAGGCCGTACATGAACTGGATAAAACTTGAGCACCTGCTGCTCAAGGCCCAACCGCTGCGGGCCGTCAGCCACGCACCGGCACTTGATCATGCCGCGCTGTGCGAGCAGGCGCTGAGCGTCGCCGCCGCGCTGCAGGCACGAGGCGTGCGCCATCTGGCCGTGCACCTGGAAGATGCCGCCGAACTGGCCATCGCGCTGCTGGGGGCATGGCGTGCTGGCGTCAGCGTGCTGTTGCCTGCGGATCTGCAAGGGCAGACGCGCCAGCGCTGGACGGGCGACGTCGACCTGTGGCTGACCGATCAGCCTGGCGATACCCGACTCGATGAACTTCAGCAGCCACCCTTGCCGGGCGCGGCGCTGGATCTCGATCAATGCCGACTGAGCCTGTGCACCTCAGGCTCCAGCGGCGAACCCAAGCGCATCGACAAAACGCTGCGCCAACTGGCCAATGAAGTCCAGGCACTGGAACAGTTGTGGGGCGCGGATCTGGGAGAAGCGTGCATCATCGGTAGCGTCGCCACCCAGCACATCTACGGCCTGCTGTTTCGCGTGCTGTGGCCGCTGTGCGCCGGGCGCCCGTTCGCGCGCAAGCAACTGGCATTCCCCGAAGACGTGCAGCGCGCCAGCCGCGAACACCCGGCCTTCGCCTGGGTCGCCAGCCCGGCACTGCTCAAGCGCATGGGCGACAACCTCGACTGGCCGGCGCTGAGCGCGGTGCGCCGGGTGTTTTCCTCCGGTGGCGCGCTGCCTCATGAGGCCGCGCAAAGCCTGTATCAGCGCTTGCAGCAATGGCCGACGGAAATTCTCGGCAGCTCGGAAACCGGCGGAATCGCCTGGCGTCAGGGCCAGGCACTGTGGCAACCGTTCACCGCCGTCGAACTGAGCCAGGACAGCGACGGCGCGCTGCTGATCGCCTCACCCTACTTGCCGGCCGGGCACATCGAACACACCGCCGATGCCGCACGCATTGCTTCCGATGGGCGTTTCGAACTGCTCGGGCGCCTCGACCGGATCGTCAAACTCGAAGAAAAACGCATCTCCCTGCCCATGCTCGAGCAGGCCCTGGTTGCCCACGAGTGGGTCGCCGAAGCACGCCTGGGCGTGGTGCAAGAAAATCGCGCCTCGCTCGGTGCTTTGTTGGTGCTCAGCGATGCCGGTCTGTTTGCACTGCGTGAACATGGTCGCCGCAGCCTGACCGAGTCGCTGCGCGAACGCCTCAAGGCGCATTGTGAAGCGCTGGCCCTGCCCCGGCGCTGGCGGCTGCTGCGGCAACTACCGCTCAACAGCCAGGGCAAACTGCCCCAGGCCGAAGTCGACGCCTTGTTGATTGCGCCGCGCCCGAAAGCGCCTGAAGTGCTGGAACAGATCGAAACGAACGGTGAGTGGAGTCTGCAACTCAGCGTGCCGCCGGACCTGGCCTACTTCAGCGGACACTTTCCCAAAGCGCCGGTTTTGCCCGGTGTGGTGCAGGTGGAGTGGGCGCTGAATCTCGGCCGTCAATTACTGAAACTCGACGGTGCATTCGCCGGCATGGAAGTGCTGAAATTCCAGCAACTGGTGCGCCCGGGTGATGAAATTCAACTGCACCTGCGTTTCGATGCCGAGCGGCGCAAATTGTATTTTGCTTATCGCAATGACACGGCGACGTGTTCCAGTGGGCGGATCTTGCTGGGGGCTGAACATGGTTGATCTCGGTGAGTGCTGCGCACTCAATCGCGAGCAGGCTCGCTCGCACAGAGGTCGCGGTGTGCCAAAGGAGAACCGGCATGCATAAGCCTTGCGCCGTGATTCCGGTGTACAACCACGAAACCGCAGTCGGCAGCGTGGTCGACGCCCTCCTCGCCCAGGGCCTGCCGTGCATTCTGGTCGACGATGCCAGCGCACCGTCCTGCGCGCGTGTACTCGATGGCCTGGCCCAGCGTGAAGACGTGTTTCTGGTGCGCCTTACCGCCAATCAGGGCAAGGGCGGCGCGGTGATGACCGGGTTACGCGAAGCCTCACGGCTGGGTTTCAGCCATGCCCTGCAGGTCGATGCCGACGGTCAGCACGATTTGCACGATGTCGCCCGGTTCGTCGCCGAGTCCCGTGCACATCCCGTGGCGATGATCTGCGGTTATCCGCTGTTCGATGAAAGCGTGCCCAAGGGGCGTTTGTACGCGCGCTACCTGACCCACGTCATGGTGTGGATCAACACGCTGTCGCTGCAGATCCGCGATTCGATGTGCGGCTTTCGCGTGTATCCGCTGGCGCCGACGCTGGCGGTGATCGACTCGGCGAAAGTCGGCAAGCGCATGGATTTCGATTCCGACATCCTCGTGCGCCTGGCGTGGCGCAACCAGCCGATGCGCTGGTTGCAAACCAGCGTGCATTACCCGCTGGACGGGGTGTCGCACTTTCGCCTGTTCCATGACAACGCGCTGATTTCCAGCATGCATACGCGGCTGTTCTTCGGCATGTTGCTGCGCTTGCCGGTGATCCTCTGGCGCCGGTGCAAACCATGAGCGAAGAAACCGACAACAAGCATTGGGCCGACCGCGAAGAGCGCGGCAGCTTCCTGCTGATGAAATTCACCGCAGTGGCCGCCAAGGTCCTTGGTCGCCGTCTGCTCAGCCCGTTGCTGTACGGCATCGTGCTGTATTTTTTCCTGTTCGGCCGCATCGCCCGGCGCAGCGCCTGGCAGTACCAGCAGCGCTTGGCCGAATGGAGTCAGCGCGACGATCTGCGCCCGAGCCACTGGCGCGTCTTCAGCCAGTTCATGACCTTCGCCGATTCGCTGCTCGACAAGCTCGACGTGTGGAACGGCAAGCTGCGCATCGAGCAGATCGAAATCATCGACCCGGCGTTGTTGCGCAAGCAGTTGCGCGGCACTCGTGGTCAGCTGTTGGTCGGCGCGCACCTGGGCAACCTCGAGGTGTGTCGCGCGCTGGCGGAAATCGGCGAAAAAGTCACCATGAACGTGCTGGTGCACACCAAGCACGCCGAGCAGTTCAATCGCTTGCTCGGCGAGGCCGGGGCAACCAATCTGCGCCTGATTCAGGTCAGCGAACTCGACCCGGTGATCATGCTGCAACTGCACGAACGGCTGGAGCGCGGCGAGTGGCTGGCGATTGCCGGCGACCGCGTGCCGCTGCATGGCGGGCGCAGCGTCACCGTCGACTTTCTCGGCCACCCGGCGCCATTTCCGCAAGGGCCGTGGTTGCTGGCCGGCCTGTTGAAATGCCCGGTCAATCTTTTGATGTGCCTGAAACAACCCGACGGCCACTATCGCCTGACCCTCGAACCGTTCGCCGACGCGGTGGTGTGGACGCGTCCCGAGCGCGAGCAGGTCATTCATCAGTGGGCCAGTCTTTATGCGCAGCGCCTGAGTCACTATTGCCTTGAAGCCCCGCAGCAATGGTTCAACTTCTACCCTTTCTGGAAAACCGATGACCACGCCAATCCCTGAGCCGGTAACCTTCGGCGAACGCCCCTTGCGCATCGAAGACGTGCTGGCCCTGGCCAACCGTCAGGTGCCCGTGCAATTGCAGAACGATGCCGATTACCGCGAGCGCATCGCCAAAGGCGCGCGGTTTCTCGATTCGCTGCTGGACAAGGAAGGCGTCATCTACGGCGTGACCACCGGTTATGGCGATTCCTGCGTGGTGGCGGTGCCGCTGCATCACGTCGAAGCATTGCCGCGTCACCTCTACACCTTCCACGGCTGCGGCCTCGGTAAACTGCTCGACGCGCAAGCCACCCGCGCGGTGCTGGCGGCGCGTTTGCAATCGCTGTGCCACGGCGTGTCCGGCGTGCGGATCGAGTTGCTCGAGCGTCTGCAGGCGTTTCTCGAACACGACATCCTGCCGCTGATTCCTGAAGAAGGTTCGGTCGGCGCCAGCGGTGATCTGACGCCGTTGTCGTATGTCGCCGCCACCCTGTCCGGCGAGCGCGAAGTGCTCTTGCGTGGCGAGCGCCGCCAGGCCGCCGATGTGCACCGCGAACTCGGCTGGACGCCGTTGGTGTTGCGCCCGAAAGAAGCGCTGGCACTGATGAACGGCACCGCAGTGATGACCGGCCTCGCCTGCCTCGCCTTCGCCCGCGCCGACTACCTGCTGCAACTGGCCACGCGCATTACCGCGCTCAACGTCGTTGCGCTGCAAGGCAATCCCGAGCATTTCGATGAGCGGCTGTTCGCGGCCAAACCGCATCCAGGGCAAATGCAGGTAGCCGCATGGTTGCGCAGGGATCTGGCGATCGACGCGCCGACCGCGCCGTTGCATCGCCTGCAGGATCGTTACTCGCTGCGCTGCGCCCCGCATGTGCTCGGCGTGCTGGCCGACAGCCTGAACTGGCTGCGCTCGTTCATCGAAACCGAACTTAACAGCGCCAACGACAACCCGATCATCGACGCCGAAGCCGAGCGCGTGCTGCACGGCGGGCACTTCTACGGCGGGCACATCGCTTTCGCCATGGACAGCCTGAAGAATCTGGTGGCCAACGTTGCCGATCTGCTCGACCGGCAACTCGCCTTGCTGGTCGACGAGCGTTACAACCACGGCTTGCCGAGCAACCTTTCCGGCGCTCCGGCGGATCGGGCCATGATCAATCACGGCTTCAAGGCTGTGCAGATCGGCACCAGCGCGTGGACCGCCGAAGCGCTGAAAAACACCATGCCGGCCAGCGTGTTTTCGCGCTCCACCGAGTGCCACAACCAGGACAAGGTGAGCATGGGCACCATCGCTGCCCGCGATGCGATCCGCGTGCTGGAGCTGACCGAACAGGTCGCCGCCGCCACCTTGCTGGCCGCCAACCAAGGCGTGTGGTTGCGCGCACAAGCTGACGATGCGCGGCCGCTGCCGCCGGCGCTGGCCGCCATGCATGAGGAACTGAGCAAAGACTTCCCGCCGGTCATCGAAGACCGCGCGCTGGAAGGCGAGCTGCGCCTGTGCCTGCAACGCATTGCCGCGCAACACTGGAGGCTGCATGCGTAGCGCCGGAGTGCTGCACGCCGACACGGAAATCCTCGTGCCGTTCTTCGACGTCGACACCATGCACGTGGTCTGGCACGGGCATTACGTCAAATACCTGGAAGTCGCACGCTGTGCGCTGCTGGACAAGATCGGCCACAACTACACGGCCATGGTCGAGTCCGGTTACGCCTGGCCGGTGATCGACCTGCAACTGCGCTACGTGCGCGGCGCGGTGTTCGGCCAGCGGCTGAATGTGCGCGCCAGTCTGGTCGAGTGGGAAAACCGTCTGAAGATCCATTACCTGATCACTGACCTGCAAACCGGTGAGCGCCTGACCCGCGCCAGCTCGGTGCAGGTCGCCGTCGAAGTCAGCCGCCGCGAGATGCAGCTGGTCTCGCCGAAAGTCTTTACCGACGCCGTAGAAAGGATGCTGCGATGAACGTACTCGTCAAAAGCCTCAGCGCCTTGGCGCTGCTGCTCATCTCGTCACTGGCCCAGGCCTTCGACCTGCAGCAACTGAGCGCACAACTGGCGAAGCCGGAGGTCATCCACGGCCAGTTCGTCCAGGAAAAACACTTGCGCGCCCTGCCGCAGCCGTTGATCAGCAAGGGCAGCTTCGTCCTGGCAAAAAATCACGGTTTGCTGTGGCTGTTGAAAACCCCGTTGCAGCAGGACTACCGCATCAGCGCCAAAGGCATCGCCCGGCGTGACGGTGCGGGCTGGCAACTGTTGCCGAACAAGAGCGCCGGCGCCGAGCAGAACCGTTTGTTCCTTGCCGTACTGCAAGGCGACAGCAGCGGCCTGCAACGGGATTTCGAACTGGCGCTCACAGGCGATGCGCAGCAGTGGCAACTGACCCTGACCCCGCGCTCGTTGCTGCTCAAGCAAGTGTTCAAGCAGATCAACATCGACGGCGGCGCGCTGGTGCAGACCATCGAGCTGCTGGAAACCCAGGGCGACATTACCGTGCTGCGCATGCAGAACAGCACGGCCGAACAGCCTTTGAGCGACGCGGAGCAACATGACTTTGCCGAGTGAACGCAGGCTGCCGTGGCTGTTTCTGATCCTGCTGCTGGCGGTTGTTGCGCTGGCCGGCTGGCAGTGGCGCGCCGGGCCACCATTGTCGGCGAACCTCATGGAACTGGTGCCTGGCACCCAGCCTGACGCCCTCGAACAGCGCGCCGAACAACGCATGCAGGAACCGCTCAACCGCGAGATGCTGGTGCTGGTCGGGCACGCCGATCGCCAGCAGGCGGTGACCATGGCGCAGACGCTCGGCGAGCACTGGCAGGCCAGCGGCTTGTTCGAGAAGGTGCAGTGGAACCTGCAAGCCGATCTGCCGGCCCTGCGCGCACAACTGCTGCAAGGGCGGCTGGCGATGCTCTCGGCCGATGATCGACAACTGCTGATCGAACATCCCGACGCGTTCATTCAGCAACGGGTTCAGGCGCTGTTCGACCCGTTCAGCGGCTTCAGCCTGGTATCGAGCCAGGAGGATTGGCTGGGCCTGACCGGGCGCATCCAGAACAGCCAGCCGCAACATGGCGCGGTGCAACTGGACATCGGCAGCGGCGCGTTGATCGCCGACGCCGACGGCAAAAGCTGGGTCCTGCTGCGGGCGCGCACCCGCGGCAACGCCTTCGACATGAACCTGCCACTGCAAGTCGCCGATCTGCTCGCGCAGAGTCGCGCGCAAGCGGCGCAATCCGACGTACAACTGCTGGCCGCCAGCGGCTTGCTGTATGCCGCCAACGGCCAGCAACAGGCGACTCGGGAAATGACCTGGGTCGGTGGCGGTGCCACGGTCGGCATCCTCTTGCTGCTGTTGCTCGCGTTCCGCCGCTGGCGGGTGTTGCTGGCGTTCGTCCCGGTGCTGGTCGGCATGCTGTTCGGCGCGGTCGCGTGTGTCGCGCTGTTCGGCCACATGCACGTAATGACCCTGGTGCTCGGTTCCAGCCTGATCGGCGTGGCGGTGGATTATCCGCTGCACTATTTATCGAAAAGCTGGAGCCTTAAGCCGTGGCGCAGTTGGCCGGCGCTACGTTTGACGCTTTCCGGGCTGACGCTGAGTCTGGTCACCAGCGCTATCGGCTATCTGGCGCTGGCGTGGACGCCGTTCCCGGCGCTGACGCAGATTGCCGTGTTCTCCGCGGCCGGATTGTTCGGCGCCTATTTATCCGCGGTGTGCCTGCTGCCGGCACTGCTGAACAACCTCGAACTGCGCCCGGCACAATGGCCGCTGCAACTGGCCGAACGCCTGGTCACGCTGCGCGAAAGAATCCTCGCACGCGTGCGCACGCCGGTGCTGCTGGCGCTGCTGATTGCGTTCTGCGCCGGCGGCCTGATGCAGCTGCAAAGCAAGAACGACATCCGCCAGTGGGTCGGCGCACCGCAACAGCTGACCGATGAAGCGCAGACCATTGCGCGCATCACCGGTTATCAGCCGACCAGCCAGTTTTTCCTGGTTCGTGCCGCCAATCAGGAACAACTGCTCGAACGTCAGGCGGCGCTCAGCGAGCGTCTGCAGCAACTGGTCAATCTCGACAAGCTGCAAGGCTATCTGGCCCTCGATCAACTGGTCAGCCCGCCCACTCAGCAAGAGCGGGTGCGCGCCGCGCTGAATCAGCTGCCGCAGCACTGGCAGCCACTGCTCGACCTGGGCGTACCGCTGGCGGCGCTGCAAGCCGAGCTGCAGCAGTTGCAGAGCGTGCCTGCCGAGGACATTGACGCCGCGCTGGCCGGTCCGCTCGGCGAGCCGTACCGCACGCTGTGGCTCGGCCCCACCGACGATGGCGTCGCGGCGATCACCAGCCTGCAAGGCCTGAACAACCCGGCGCTGCTGCGGGTGCAGGCGCTGGACTTGCCGGGCGTGCGCCTGGTCGACCGTCTCAGCGAATTGAATGAAGTCTTCGCCGCGACGCAGGTCAGCGCTGCCGAACTCAAGCTCGCCTCCTGCGTGCTGATCGTGCTGGTGCTGATGTTGCCGTTCGGCCTCGGTGGCGCGCTGCGCATCGTCGCCCTGCCACTGCTGGCGGCGCTGTGCAGCCTGGCCAGCCTCGGCTGGCTCGGTCAGCCGCTGACGCTGTTCAGTCTGTTCGGCCTGCTGCTGGTGACGGCGATCAGCGTCGATTACGCGATTCTCATGCGTGAACAGGTCGGCGGCGCGGCGGTGAGCTTGCTCGGCACTTTGCTGGCCGCCGTGACAACCTGGCTGTCGTTCGGTCTGCTGGCGGTGTCCAGCACGCCAGCGGTGAGCAACTTCGGTCTGTCGGTGAGCCTCGGTCTGGCGTTCAGCTTCATGCTCGCGCCGTGGGCCGGACGCCATACGCACAGCGCCACTGCCACGGAGCCGCACGCATGATGGTCGCGGCTTTCTGGCTGTTGGCTTTGGCATTATTCGCCGTGGCGACCCGCGTTGGCCGCCACTTCGGCCTGATCCCGATTGTCAGTCAGTTGCTGTTGGCCAGTGTCGGCCTGCCGCTGTTGATGTATGTCTGGATCGAACCGGGCTGGCAGCTCAGCGGCGCGCAACTGATCGCACCAGAGTGGCTGAACAGTTTGTACAGCCTGAGTTTCGCCCTGCTGCTGGGGCACATTCTCAGCGATGTCATCGATCTGAAACTGGATCGGCAAAGCGTAAAGATCGCTCTACCGAGTTTCGCCGTGCCTTTCGCAGCGGGTCTGGCGGCGGCTTGTTGGCTGCTGCCCGCGCAGCCGTGGCTGAGTTCGCTGGCGATCGGGCTGGTGTTCGCGATTACCGCGATCCCGGTGCTGTATCTGTATCTGCGCCATATCGATTACCCGCCCGCCGCCACCCGCCGCCTGGTGCAGACCGCCATCCTCATCGATCTGACCTGCTGGACGCTGTTCGGCCTCGCTCAGGGCAGTCTGCACCTGAGCAGTCTGTTGCTGCCGCTGGCCCTGGCTGGCGTGCCGTTGCTGCTGCGCCTGTGCGGTGTGCGTCGACCGCTGACGTTCAGCCTCGGCTTCTTTGCGCTGTTGGTGATGGCCGAGCATTACAAACTCAACGCACTGATTCTCGGCATCGGTTATCTGCTGTGCATGGCCGCCCTGAAAGTGCCGTTGGTGCTGCCCTTGCCGGCGCGGTGGATGAACCGTTTGCAAACGTGGCTGGCGATTCCGTTGATCCTCACCTTCGGCATCGTCCAGATCGATGTGCACAGCGCGTTCGCCAGCCTCGACGCGTTGCAATGGGCGGCGCTGCTGCTGTTGCCGATTGCCAGTAAACTGCTCGGCAACTGGCTCGGCCTCGGCTGGGCCGGGGCTTCGTTCGCAGGGGCCAGCCGCTGGCGCGAAAGCGTGCTGCTGAACATCCGCGGCTTGAGTGAAATCGTCTTTCTCAATCTGCTGTTGCAGCAACAACTGATCAGCCCGGCGCTGTACTTTGCCTTGATGCTGATGGGTCTGATCGCAACGCTGCTGCCGGCACTGATCGGTCTGCACCGCGCACCGCCGAATCTCAACTCTCATTTGTCCCGGAGCTCCCGTGCCAATCGCTGAACTGCAATCGCGTCAGGTGGTGATCATCGGTGCCGGCCCGTCCGGTGCCATCGCCGCCGCCCTGCTCAAGCGCAAGGGCCATGATGTGCTGGTGATCGAACGCCAGCATTTCCCGCGTTTCTCCATTGGTGAAAGCCTGCTCAGCCATTGCCTGGATTTCGTCGAAGAGGCCGGCATGCTTGAGGCGGTGAATGCCGCCGGTTTCCAGCGCAAGACCGGCGCCGCCTTCGCCTGGGGCGAGCGCTACAGCGCCTTCGATTTCAGCGACACCTTCACCGATGGCAAGCCGACCACCTTTCAGGTACAACGCGCAGATTTCGACAAACTGCTGGCCGATCAAGCGGCCCTGCAAGGTGCCGAGATCCGCTACGGCGATGCCATTGTCAGCGTCGATTTCGAGCGGACGCGACCACAGCTTGATGTACGTCGCGAGGACGGCAGCGAGTACCGCGTCGAAGCCGATTTCGTGCTCGATGCCAGCGGCTACGGGCGGGTGTTGTCGCGCTTGCTCGATCTGGAGGCACCGTCGAATTTCCCCGTGCGTCAGGCCGTGTTCACGCATGTCGAAGATCACATCGACAACCCGGCCTTCGACCGCGAGAAAATTCTCGTCACCACCCATCCTGAACACCGCGACGTATGGTTCTGGACGATTCCGTTCAGCAATGGCCGCTGCTCGGTGGGCGTAGTGGCGGCAGCTGAGCACTTCAAAGGTCGCGATGCGGATCTGGATGCCTGCCTGCGCGGTTTCATCAGGGAAACGCCGAGTCTGGCCGGCGTACTGAACAACGCCGTGTGGGATACCCCGGCGCGCACCCTCGGCGGCTATGCGGCGAATGTAAAAACCCTGCACGGGCCGGGTTTTGCCTTGCTCGGCAATGCCGCGGAATTTCTCGACCCGGTGTTTTCTTCCGGCGTGACCATCGCCATGCGCTCAGCGAGCACGGCCGCTGCGGTGCTGCACCGTCAGTTGCAAGGTGAAGCGGTCGATTGGCAAAGCGAGTTTGCCGAGCCGCTCAAGCGCGGCGTCGACACCTTCCGCTGCTACGTCGAGGGCTGGTACGCCGGCACCTTTCAGGACGTGATTTTTTATGAAAACGGTCAGGCGGATATCCGCCGGATGATCTGCTCGATTCTCGCCGGTTACGCCTGGGACGAACGCAACCCGTTCGTCAGCGAAGCGCGCCGACGCCTGAACATGATTTCCGAACTCTGTGCAAAGGACGCCCCATGAACCACTTGAGCGACAGCTACGTCGAGGAAACCCGCTTCGGTTTCTGGTTCCTGCGCAGCCACACCTGGCAGCACCATGTACTGCGCGTGGCGATCAATGATCTGCGGGGGTTGTTCACCGAGGCGCTGCCGCAAAAACCGGTGCTGCTCGACGCCGGATGCGGCCAGGGCAAGTCGTTCGCTCATCTGCGCCAGACCTTCTCCCCGCAGCGCCTGATCGGTATCGACGCCGATCGGCACAGCCTCGAATTGAGTGCTGCTGAAGCAGCACGTCTGGATTTGGACGTCGACTTGATCGGTAGCGACTGTGCGAAGCTCAATGTGCCGGACGCCAGTGTCGACCTGCTGTTCTGCCATCAGACGTTCCATCACCTGGTCGAGCAGGAAAAAGCCCTCGCCGAGTTCTATCGCGTACTGAAACCGGGCGGCTATCTGCTGTTCGCCGAGTCCACCGAGGCTTACATCGATACCTGGGTAATCCGCTGGCTGTTCCGCCATCCGATGCATGTGCAGAAGAGCGCGGCGCAGTATCTGCAGATGATTCGCGAGCAGGGTTTCGAGTTTGCCGAGCGCAATGTGTCCTACCCGTACCTGTGGTGGAGCCGGTCGAAGGACTTCGGCTTGCTGGAGCGCTTCGGGTTGCGCAAGCCCAAGCCGTTCGGGCAGCGGGAAGAGACGTTGGTGAATGTTGTCGCTCGCAAGCCATCGGCAGGAACCTCCTGAATGTACAGCCATCTACCTGCACACCCGAAAACCTGTGGGAGCTGGCTTGCCAGCGATAGAGGTGTGTCAGTCAACCAAAATGCTCAATGTGCCGTCGCTATCGCTGGCAAGCCAGCTCCCACAGGGGTTTTGGTGTGGCTGGTGATGGTGTGCTGTTCCCTGTTGTTGAGCGCTTGCGCCAGCCAGGCGCCGCTGCCCGCGGCCAACCCGACCTTGCCCCTGCCCCTGCAGCTGCATATCGAGCGCCAGCAGGCCGGGCAGCGTCAGGATTGGCTATTGGTGATCCAGCGCGAGGGGCCCGGCATCCGCTGGTCGATGATGGACCCGTTGGGCATCCCCAGGCCCGCCAGCAATTGATCGATGGCCAGTGGCAGGCCGACGGCCTGCTGCCGCCAAACCCCGAGGCGCGGGAATTGTTTGCCGCGCTGTTGTTCGCCCTGACCCCGTCCGGCGAGCTGCTGCGCAACTATCCCGCCGCGCAGCAAAAGGACCGGCAACGCTCCCTGCCAGCGCGCTGGACCATTGACTATGCACAACCGTTGAGCTTCGAATTGAACCTGCCGCAAGGCCCGCACTATCGCGTTTCCCCGCTCGGTGATTCCACGCCATGACCGCTTACCTGAATGCTCTGGGCGTGATCTGCGCGCTGGGCCGTGACAAACGCGAAGTTGCCCGCAAGCTGTTTGCCGGCGATTGCTCGGGCATGTGCCGCGAATCCGTCTGGGTCCCACAGCGCGAACTGCCGGTGGCCGCCGTGCCCGGTGAGCTGGCGCCGATCCCGGCAGAACTGGCCGAGCACAGCACGCGCAACAATCAATTGCTGCTCGAAGCCGCGCTGCAAATCCGCGATGACATCGAGCAGGCGATCCAGACCTATGGCCGCGAGCGCATCGGCGTGGTGCTCGGCACCAGCACCTCGGGCATCGACGAGGCCAGCCGAGGTCTGGCGCACTACATTCGTGAGCAGCATTTCCCGGCTGAATACGATTACCGGCAGCAGGAACTCGGTGCTCCGGCGAATTTTCTCGCCGAGTGGCTGCAACTCAGCGGCCCGGCGTATGTGATTTCCACCGCGTGCACTTCCAGCGCGCGGGCGTTGATGAGCGCTCAGCGCCTGCTTGATCTGGGCCTGTGCGACGCGGTGCTGTGCGGCGGTGTCGACAGCCTGTGCAAACTGACCCTCAACGGTTTTTCCTCACTGGAAGCGATGTCGGACGAGCGTTGCAATCCGTTTTCGGCCAACCGCAACGGCATCAATATCGGTGAAGCGGCGGTGCTGTTCGTGATGAGCAAAGAGGCGGGCGCAGGCCCGGCTATCGCGTTGCTCGGCGCCGGCGCCAGTTCCGATGCGCACCATATTTCCGCCCCGGAGCCGAGCGGTCGCGGCGCCCTGCAAGCGATGCGTAAAGCCCTGAGCCGCGCGCAACTGCAAGCAGCGCAAATCAACTACCTCAACCTGCACGGCACCGCGACCCAGCACAACGACGCCATGGAAAGTCTGGCGGTCGCGGCGCTGTTTGCCGAAGGCGTCGCCTGCTCCTCGACTAAACCGCTGACCGGCCACACCCTCGGTGCTGCCGGCGCGCTGGAAGCGGCGTTTTGCTGGCTGAGCCTGAGCGCCGACAACCACGAGCACGCCTTGCCCCCGCATGTCTGGGACGGCGCGGCCGATCCTGCCCTGCCTGCGCTGAACTGGGTGACCGCGAGCACACGCCTGTCGTCCATTGCACCGCGCTACCTGATGAGCAATTCGTTTGCCTTCGGCGGCAATAACGTCAGCCTGATTATCGGAGACGCCCCATGACCCCCTGGCCGCTCGCCGAACTGCTGCCGCATGCCGGCGACATGATTCTGATCGACGCGATCGAGCGTTTCGACGATGAGCAGATTTTCACCCGCCTCACGGTCAAGCCGGACGGCCTGTTCAACCTTGCCGACGGCAGCCTGCCGGCGTGGGTGGGAGTCGAGCTGATGGCACAGAGCGTCGCCGCGTTCGCCGGTTGCCACGCGCGGCAGAAAGGCAATCCGGTCGAGCTGGGTTTTCTGCTCGGCACACGCAAGTTCGAGTGCAACGTCGAAGCTTTTCCTGCCGGCAGCGAACTGACCGTCCACGGCCTGCGTTCGCTGGAAGATGACAACGGCATGGGCGTGTTCGAATGCCACATTCACGGCGTGGGCATCCATGCCAGTGCGCGGCTGAATGTGTTTCGTCCGCCACAGGCCACCCAATATCTGCAACAAACCAAGGAGTCGAACGATGACTGAATCGGTACTGGTCACCGGCTCCAGCCGTGGCATCGGCCGCGCCATTGCCCTGCGTCTGGCACAGGCCGGGCACGATATCGTCCTGCATTGCCGTAGCGGCATGGCTGAAGCGCAAGCGGTTCAGGCGCAAATCCAAGCGCTGGGGCGCAACGCACGCATCCTGCAATTCGATGTGGCTGAGCGCGAAACCTGCAAAGCCATTCTCGAAGCCGACGTCGAAACCCATGGCGCCTATTACGGCGTGGTGCTCAATGCCGGCCTCACCCGCGACGGCGCCTTTCCCGCGCTCAGCGATGACGATTGGGACGTGGTGTTGCGCACCAATCTCGATGGCTTCTACAACGTGCTGCACCCGGTGATGATGCCGATGATTCGCCGCCGCGCCGCTGGGCGGATTGTCTGCATCACTTCGGTTTCCGGGCTGATCGGCAACCGCGGTCAGGTCAATTACAGCGCCTCCAAGGCGGGCGTGATCGGCGCGGCAAAGGCATTGGCGATCGAGCTGGGCAAGCGCAAAATCACCGTTAACTGTGTCGCCCCGGGCCTGATCGACACGGCAATGCTCGATGAAAACGTGCCGGTGGAAGAGCTGATGAAAATGATCCCCGCGCAACGCATGGGCACCCCGGAAGAGGTGGCCGCTGCGGTGAATTTCCTGATGTCGGCGGAAGCCTCGTACATCACCCGTCAGGTGCTGGCGGTCAACGGAGGCTTGTGCTGATGAAGCGCGTCGTCGTCACCGGCATGGCCGGCATCACCTCGCTGGGCAGCGACTGGGACACCATTGCTGGCCATTTCGCCGCCAACCGCAGCGGCATCCGCCGCATGCACGAGTGGGACCGCTTCAGCGAACTGAACACGCGTCTTGCCGGCCCCATCGACGACTTCGTAGTGCCGGCGCACTGGACGCGCAAGCAACTGCGCAGCATGGGCCGGGTTTCGCGGCTGGCGGTCGGTGCCTCGGAAAGAGCCTTGGCCGATGCCGGGCTGCTCGGCAACGAATCGATCAAGGACGGCCGCATGGGCGTCGCGTGCGGTTCGTCCACCGGCAGCACCGATGAGATCAAGGCATTCGGCAACATGTTGCTCAACTCGGTGGCCGAGGGGCTCAACGCCAATTCCTACGTGCGGATGATGCCGCACACCACGGCGGCCAACATCAGCATCTTTTTCGGCCTCACCGGCCGCTTGATCCCGACTTCCAGCGCCTGCACCAGTGGCAGCCAGGGCATCGGCTACGCCTATGAAGCGATAAAGTTCGGTCGCCTGCCGCTGATGCTCGCCGGCGGCGCCGAAGAGCTGTGCCCGACCGAAGCCATGGTCTTTGACGCGCTCTACGCCACCAGCCTGAAAAACGATGCCCCGCAGAGCAGCCCGCGCCCATACGACAAGGGCCGCGACGGTCTGGTCATCGGTGAAGGCGGCGGCATGCTGGTTCTCGAAGAACTGGAACACGCCCTCGCCCGTGGCGCACGCATCCACGCCGAGATCGTCGGTTTCGGCAGTAATGCCGACGGGCAGCACACCACACGCCCCGAACAAGTGACCATGCGCCGCGCCATGGAGCTGGCGCTGGAAGACGCCGGGCTGACGCCGGATGCGATCGGTTATGTAAATGGTCACGGCACGGCTACAGAACAGGGCGACATTGCCGAAACACTGGCAACCAGCAGTTTGTTCGGCGAACGCATGCCGATCAGCTCGCAGAAGAGTTTTCTCGGCCACACCCTTGGCGCCTGCGGCGCGCTGGAGTCGTGGTTCAGCATCGAAATGCTCAACCGCGACCTGTACGTGCACACGTTCAACCTCGACGAGGTCGATCCGCACTGCGGAAAACTCGATTACCTGCGCGGCGAATTCCGCCAGATGCATCACGACTACGTGATGAACAACAATTTCGCTTTTGGTGGCGTCAACACCTCGTTGATTTTCCGCCGCTGGCACTGACCGCAAGACGTTTGGAGTGAAGGGAATGACTCAGTTTCACCGCATCGCCGCTCTGTTGGCACTGATCGTTGTGCTCGGCGGTTGCACCAGCAAACCGGTGTACAACGCCAGGGAAGAATTTTCGCCGAACCTGGGCTTCACCCAGCAACAGATGAGCCGCGCGATCGTCACTGCGCTCAATGATCGGCAATGGGTGGTGCAATCGGTGCGCCCGGGCATGATCAAAGCGGCGATAACCGTACGGGGTCGTCATCACGCCGAAGTCGATATTCCGTTCACCCCGACCTCGTTCGAGATCGACTACCGCAGCAGCTACGGCCTCAATGCCAAGGACGGCAAGATCCACGGCAACTACAACCGCTGGGTCAACCGCCTGCGCGACAATGTGCTCAAAGAACTGTCGATCAATCCGGACATCGAAGCCGTCAACAACCTCGGCATCATCAAACAGGGCGCTGACGAGCCGACCTACCTGAGCTTCCGCGAAGGCGTCAAACGCGCCACCGACGCCGGCCTGCTCGACGGCAGCGTGAAGTTCTATCTGGCCGGCGAAACCCTGCCCAAGCAAGTGCGCAAACTCGACACCGTAAGCAGCAGCCGCAAGACCAACGGCTCGAACAAGTCGGACGAAGACGCCTGCTTCTGGGCTCTGCAATCAGCCTTGGCCACCCTGCAGAACGCCGCGAAAAACGCCGACGCCAACGCTGTGATCAACATCGCCAGCGTCGACCAGCGCGACCTGTACAAAGACACCGAAAAATTCCAGTGCCGCGCCGGGACATTGGTGTCGAGCGTCGCGTTGCGCGGGGATCTGGCGCACGTCGATTGAATAACTGACTAACTGACTAACTGATTGACTTCGGCCTGTGGTGAGGAGTTTTATCTCCTCGCCACAGGGAACGGATGCATCCAGATATCCGTGTCATTGTGCATAACCCATATCGCAAAAACGTATAAAAAACTGTTAGTTCTTACAGGTTCAAAAATCACTCGTCAGGTGGAAAATGCTGCAGCAAACTTCTCCGAAACCTGGTGACCATCATGACAACTTATACTGACGAGCAACTTTTGGCACTAACCGAAGAGCAGGCACAAGGACTTTCTCCTAAAGATAGACAATTTCGAGAATTGTTAATAAATGAACAAAATTCACCAGTAATATCAGTACAAACGCCCGCCTACAAAGATTCTATTGTCTCTAAACCTGATAATGAGGATATTGTTTTTATCTCGGAAAAACATTGATTGATTACGGCCTTTCGCAAATATTAAAAGTGCAGGATTTGGTGCAGCAGCCCTAACGGCAGGATCAAAAGATCACAGCCTTCTGCAGCTCCTAACATGGGATTCGGGCTTTCTTGCAGGCGCTGCCGAAGGCTGCGATCTTCAAGCGGACTCGACCTTGCGTGTAAGAAGGTCGACGAAAGCCTTGGCCATCGGCGATTTCTGCTCTTTGCGCTGCACCAGCCACACCGCCGAAATCGCTTGCGGATCGAGCAGCGGGCGGTAGACCACACCGTCGATGCGCATCCGCTGACAGGACACCGGCAGCACCGAACCCCCAGGCCCGCAGCAACCAGGCCGATGATGGTCATTACCTCGCCGGCCTCTTGGGCGAAGTGCGGGCTGAACCCGCGTCTCGGGGCAGGCTTAATAACTGCGCATATAAACCGCTGCCATAACTGCGCCGGGCTTTACGCTGCCAATTTTATAGCAGGAAACTTATATATAAAAAGGGCGGAAAAAACGTTCAGCCATGAAAAAACATTATAAAAACCTGTCAAGACTGACAGGTGCGAAGCGAATCGAATTTGCCCTACTCTTTCCTCGAAAATTCAAGATCCATAGCTTTTTAGGAGTACTTGAACCTGTTAATCCTTACTGGAGCTTAATGGAATGAGCACAACTATAAAAAATGAAGAAGAACTCAAGAATTTACTGGTAACCATGATGGTAAAAGCGACCAGTGATCTTAAGAGCGCGGGTCAGACATTCGAAGAAAAAGCAAAATACAGCTTCAAGTTGAAACACCGAGATCCAGACTCGAGCTTCGTCGTCCCCTATTCGTATATAGACACGCACATATTGACGATCAAAGTAAAAGCCTTCGGCTCACCGAACCCAATAACTCTCGACAAGTACATCGAAGACTTCCATTATGCCGACACCCACTTCTCCACGATTAATACTGAAAAAGAAGTAATAACGACCGACAATTTCACTACAATGAGGTGCCATATATTCATAAGCTTAAAAGCTTATGACCCGGACTCTCAAATTAATCTAATTTAAATCTATTTCACATACGTGGTTCAACTATCTGAGTTGACACATTGTATGTATGTAGCTTGTGCGCCTTACGCCTTCGCAAGCAGGCTCGCACACAGGGATCGCATTCCAAAGTGGAAGCGAGCCTGCTCGCGGAGAGGCCATCAGCCTTCACATAGAGTCGACCTTTCGCGTCAGCAGTTCGACAAAAGCCTTGGCCATCGGGGATTTCTGCTCTTTGCGCTGCACCAGCCACACCGCCGAAATCGCTTGCGGATCGAGCAGCGGGCGGTAGACCACGCCGTCGATGCGCATCCGCTGATAGGACGCCGGCAGCACCGAAACCCCCAGGCCCGCAGCAACCAGGCCGATGATGGTCATTGCCTCGCCGGCCTCTTGGGCGAAGTGTGGGCTGAACCCGGCGTCTCGGGCCAGGCTTAATAACTGCGCGTACAAGCCGCTGCCATAACTGCGCGGAAAAAACACGAACGGTTCCAGCGCCAGTGCCGAGAGGAACAGCCCTTGCTCGGAGCCCTGCGCCAATGGATGCGTGGAGCTGAGCACCGCGACCAACGGCTCACGCATCAATTCGACCACGCTCAACGAGTCCGGCAATCCCAGCGGACGCATGATGCCGACTTCGATCGATTCGTCGACCAATGCATCAGCGACCATGGTGCTGCTCATCTCCCGCAGGTTCAGATGCACCGCCGGGAAACGCTGGCGAAAGGCGAAGATCGCCTGCGGGATCGTCGAGTTGAACGGCGCCGACGAGGTGAAGCCGATCTTCAATTCACCCAGTTCCCCCAACTGCGCCCGACGCGCGACATCGGCGGCCTTATCGACCTGCGCCAGCGCCAACCGCGCCTCCTGTAGGAACAGCCGCCCGGCTTCGCTGAGTTCGACCCGACGATTGGTCCGTTCAAACAGGCGCGCGCCCACCTCGTGCTCCAGCGCCTGAATCTGCTGGCTCAGGGGCGGCTGGGAAATGCCCAGCACCTGTGCCGCGCGGCCGAAATGCAGTTCTTCGGCGACGGCGATGAAGTAGCGTAGATGGCGCAGTTCCATGGATTTCCCATTAGGTCGTGAAAGCTATCAAACAGGTCGAACAATATATTGGATAGAAACATTAGCCAGCTATATGATTTTTTCATTGCCTGCCTGGCTGTGCTCCCCCGAGGTCTGAAGTGAAAACTGCCGTTGCGCCATTAGCCCATGAAGTCCCGCCAGCTGCAGCGGACGATGCCATCGCCGAGCTGCAGGAGATCTTTATCGAAAAAGGCACACCGGCGTTCATGCGCACGGTGCTGGCGCTGTTCTGCGGCGGTTTTGCGACCTTCGCCTTGCTCTACTGCGTGCAGCCGATGATGCCGCTGTTGTCCCATGAATACGCGATCAACGCGGCGCAGAGCAGCCTGATCCTTTCGGTGGCCACCGGCATGCTCGCCTTCGGGCTGTTGATCACCGGGCCGATCTCCGATCGGGTCGGGCGCAAACCGGTGATGGTCGCCGCATTGTTCGCCGCTGCGCTGTGCACCATGGCCAGCGCGATGATGCCGAGCTGGCACGGCGTCCTGGTCATGCGCGCACTGATCGGCCTGTCACTCAGTGGCCTGGCGGCGGTGGCGATGACTTACTTGAGTGAAGAGATTCATCCGCAACACATCGGTCTGGCGATGGGCTTGTACATCGCCGGCAACGCGATTGGCGGGATGAGCGGGCGCCTGATTACCGGAGTGCTGATCGACTTCGTCAGTTGGCACACGGCGATGTTGGTGATTGGCGGCCTGGCGCTGATTGCGGCGGCGGTGTTCTGGAAGATTCTTCCCGAGTCGCGCAACTTCCGCTCACGCTCACTGCATCCGCGCAGCCTGCTCGATGGTTTCACCATGCACTTTCGCGACGCCGGCCTGCCGCTGCTGTTTCTTGAAGCGTTTGTATTGATGGGCGCGTTCGTCACGCTGTTCAACTACATCGGCTATCGCTTGCTGGCAGCGCCGTACCACCTCGATCAGGTGTACGTCGGGTTGCTCTCGGTGGTGTACCTGTCGGGAATCTACAGCTCGGCGAAGATCGGTTCCCTGGCCGACAAACTGGGGCGGCGCAAAGTGCTCTGGGCGACGATTGCGCTGATGTTCGTCGGCCTCGCGCTGACGATGTTCGCACCGCTGCTGTTGATCATCGTCGGCATGTTGATTTTTACCTTCGGCTTCTTCGGCGCGCATTCGGTAGCCAGCAGCTGGATCGGCCGCCGCGCGACCAAGGCCAAAGGCCAGGCATCGTCGCTGTACCTGTTCAGCTATTACGCCGGGTCGAGCATTGCCGGCACGGCGGGCGGGGTGTTCTGGCATCTCGGAGGCTGGAACGGGATCGGGTTGTTCATCGGGGTGCTGTTGCTGATTGCGCTTGGGGTGGCGTTGAAGCTGGCGAAGTTGCCGCCGCTGCAAGGTGTCAAAGCCTAAACCCTTGTAGGAGTGAGCCTGCTCGCGATAGCGGTGGGTCAGCCAGCACTTTCAGCGACTGACTCACCGTATCGCGAGCAGGCTCACTCCTACAATTGATCTGCGTACGACGTTGAATCGTGGAAACAAAAACGCCCGGCATAAACCGGGCGTTTTTTTATTGGGCGAAAATTAGTCGTGATACTGCGCCGACAGTTCATGCACCGCGCGCAGGAATGCGCCGGCATGTTCAGGATCAACCTCAGGCGTGATGCCGTGGCCGAGGTTGAATACATGCCCGCTGCCCTTGCCATAGCTGGCCAGAATGCGCCCGACTTCGGTGCGGATCGCTTCCGGTTTGGCGTAGAGCACGGTCGGGTCCATGTTGCCTTGCAGCGCGACCTTGGCGCCGACCCGGGCGCGGGCATTGCCGATGTCGCAGGTCCAGTCCAGGCCCAGGGCGTCGGCGCCGGCCTCGGCGATGCTTTCCAGCCACAGGCCGCCGTTCTTGGTGAAGAGGATCACCGGCACCTTGCGACCATCGTTCTCGCGGATCAGGCCGCTGACGATTTTCTTCATGTAGGCCAGCGAGAATTCCTGATACGCCGCGGCCGACAGGTTGCCGCCCCAGGTATCAAAAATCTGCACCGCTTGTGCACCGGCCATGATCTGGCCGTTGAGGTACGAGGTCACCGACTGTGCCAGTTTGTCCAGCAACAGGTGCATGGCTTGCGGGTTGTCGTAGAGCATCGCTTTGGTCTTGCGGAAGTCTTTCGACGAACCGCCTTCGACCATGTAGGTGGCCAGGGTCCACGGGCTGCCGGAGAAACCGATCAGCGGTACGCGGCCGTTCAGTTCGCGGCGGATGGTGCTGACCGCGTCCATCACATAACCCAGATCCTTGTGCGGATCAGGAATCGGCAGCGCTTCGATGTCAGCCATGGTGCTGACAACTTTCTTGAAGCGCGGACCTTCACCAGTCTCGAAGTAAAGGCCTTGGCCCATGGCGTCGGGGATGGTGAGGATGTCGGAAAACAGGATCGCCGCGTCCAGTTGCGGATAGCGGTCGAGCGGTTGCATCGTGACTTCGCAGGCGAATTGCGGATTCATGCACAGGCTCATGAAGTCGCCGGCGTGGGCGCGACTGGCGCGGTACTCCGGCAGATAGCGACCGGCCTGGCGCATCATCCACACGGGGGTGACGTCAACGGGTTGCTTGAGCAGGGCACGGAGGAAGCGGTCGTTCTTCAGGGCAGTCATGTCGGCATCCGGAAAAAAAGTGCGGGCATTTTCTCAGAGCGCGAGGCAAAAGGCACGGATGTGGGTCAGCCTTTTGTCTATCGGGTCAATTTGTCACGTTGGAATGCTGACTTTGCAACACCACAAAACACTGTGGGAGCTGGCTTGCCAGCGATGCAGACAACTCGGTTCGTCAGGTAAACCAAGGTGATGCTATCGCTGGCAAGCCAGCTCCCACAGGTATTGCATTGCAGTCAGCCGGACGGGTTCAGACGCCCAGGTAATCGAGGATCCCTTCAGCCGCATTGCGGCCTTCGAAAATCGCCGTCACCACCAGGTCGGAACCGCGCACCATGTCGCCACCAGCAAAGATTTTCGGGTTGCTGGTCTGGTGCTTGTACTGACCTTGCTCAGGCGCAACAACGCGGCCCTGGCTGTCGGTCTGGATTTCGAACTGTTCGAACCACGGCGCCGGGCTCGGGCGGAAGCCGAAGGCGATGACCACGGCATCAGCCGGGATGATCTCTTCGGAACCCGGAATCGGCTCGGGGCTGCGACGGCCACGGGCATCCGGTTCGCCAAGACGGGTCTCGACGACTTTCACGCCTTCAACCTTGTCTTCACCGACGATGGCGATCGGCTGGCGGTTGTAGAGGAATTTCACGCCTTCTTCCTTGGCGTTCTTCACCTCTTTGCGCGAGCCGGGCATGTTCGCTTCGTCACGACGATAAGCACAGGTCACCGACTTGGCGCCCTGACGGATCGACGTGCGGTTGCAGTCCATCGCCGTGTCGCCGCCGCCGAGCACCACGACCTTCTTGCCTTTCATGTCGACGAAATCTTCCGGCGACTTTTCAAAGCCCAGGTTGCGGTTGACGTTGGCGATCAGGAAGTCCAGCGCGTCATAAACGCCTGGCAGATCCTCTCCGGCAAAACCGCCCTTCATGTAGGTGTAGGTGCCCATGCCCATGAATACCGCATCGTACTCGGCGAGCAGTTGCTCCATGGTCACGTCTTTGCCGACTTCGGTATTGAGACGGAACTCGATGCCCATGCCGGTGAAGACTTCGCGACGATTGCTCAGCACGGTCTTTTCCAGCTTGAACTCGGGGATGCCGAAGGTCAGCAGACCACCGATTTCCGGATTCTTGTCGAACACCACCGGGGTTACGCCACCGCGTACCAGCACGTCGGCACAGCCCAGACCCGCCGGGCCCGCGCCGATGATCGCGACACGCTTGCCGGTCGGTTTGACCTTGGACATGTCCGGGCGCCAGCCCATGGCGAACGCGGTGTCGGTGATGTACTTCTCGACCGAACCGATGGTCACCGCGCCGAAGCCGTCGTTGAGGGTGCAGGCACCCTCGCACAGACGATCCTGCGGGCACACCCGGCCGCAGACTTCCGGCAGGGTGTTGGTCTGGTGCGACAGCTCGGCGGCCTGGAGGATGTTGCCCTCGGCCACCAGCTTCAGCCAGTTGGGAATGAAGTTGTGCACCGGGCACTTCCATTCGCAATACGGGTTGCCGCAACCCAGGCAGCGATGGGCCTGGTCGGCCGACTGCTGGGGTTTGAACGGTTCGTAGATTTCGACGAACTCTTTCTTGCGTTGACGCAACAGTTTCTTCTTCGGATCCTTGCGCCCGACATCGATGAATTGAAAGTCGTTACTGAGACGTTCGGCCATCACTAAAACCTCTTACACGACAGCTCCAAGCTACTAGCTTCAAGCTGCAAGAAAATCACATTAGTCCGGTACAACGCGCACTAGCTTCAGCTTGTCGCTTGAAGCTAGTGACTTGCAGCTGCGTCGTTATTGCGGACTCGCACGAGTACTGGAGAGCAGAGATTTCAGACTCGCCGCCTTAGGTTTGACCAGCCAGAAACGACGCAGATAGTCATCGAGGTTCTCGGCGAGTTCACGACCCCACTCGCTGTCGGTTTCCGCGACGTACTCGTTCAGCACGTTTTGCAGGTGGCTGCGATAGGCTTCCATCGCCTCGCCGCTGATCCGCTGGATTTCCACCAGTTCGTGGTTGACCCGGTCAACGAAGGTGTTGTCCTGATCGAGCACGTAGGCGAAACCACCGGTCATGCCTGAGCCGAAGTTGTAACCGGTCTTGCCCAGCACGCAGACGAAACCACCGGTCATGTACTCGCAGCAGTGATCGCCGGTGCCTTCCACAACCGCATGGGCACCGGAGTTACGCACGGCAAAACGCTCGCCTGCGGTGCCGGCGGCGAACAGCTTGCCGCCGGTCGCGCCGTACAGGCAGGTGTTGCCGATGATGGCGCTTTCCTGAGTCTTGTAAACGCTGCCCTTGGGCGGCACGATGGTCAGCTTGCCGCCGGTCATGCCTTTACCGACGTAATCGTTGGCATCGCCTTCGAGGTACATGTTCAGACCGCCAGCGTTCCACACGCCGAAGCTCTGACCAGCCGTGCCTTTGAAGCGGAAGGTGATCGGCGCTTTCGCCATGCCCTGGTTGCCGTGCTTGCGGGCGATCTCGCCGGAGATCCGCGCACCGATCGAACGGTCGCAGTTGCAGATATCCAGGTCGAACTCGGCGCCGCTCATGTCGTTGATCGCCGCCGAAGCCATCTCGACCATTTTCTCGGCCAGCAGACCTTTGTCGAACGGCGGGTTGCGCTCAACGCCACAGAACTGCGGTTTGTCCGCCGGGATGTGGTCGCTGCCCAACAGCGGCGTCAGGTCCAGGTGATGTTGCTTGGCGGTCTGGCCTTCGAGGATTTCCAGCAGATCGGTGCGACCGATCAGCTCTTCCAGCGAGCGCACGCCGAGTTTGGCCAGCCACTCACGGGTTTCTTCGGCGACGTAGGTGAAGAAGTTCACCACCATGTCGACGGTACCGATGTAATGATCCTTGCGCAGCTTCTCGTTCTGAGTGGCGACGCCGGTGGCGCAGTTGTTCAGGTGGCAGATACGCAGGTATTTGCAGCCCAGCGCGATCATTGGCGCGGTGCCGAAGCCGAAGCTTTCAGCGCCGAGGATCGCAGCCTTGATCACGTCGAGGCCGGTTTTCAGGCCGCCGTCGGTCTGCACCCGGACTTTGCCGCGCAAGTCGTTGCCGCGCAGGGTCTGATGGGTTTCAGCGAGGCCGAGTTCCCATGGTGCGCCGGCGTATTTGATCGAGGTCAGCGGCGAAGCACCGGTGCCACCGTCGTAGCCGGAGATGGTGATCAAGTCCGCATAAGCCTTGGCCACACCGGCAGCGATGGTGCCAACGCCCGCTTCTGCCACCAGTTTCACCGAAACCAGCGCCTGCGGGTTGACCTGCTTGAGGTCGAAAATCAGCTGCGACAAGTCTTCGATCGAATAGATGTCGTGGTGCGGCGGCGGCGAAATCAGGGTCACGCCCGGCACTGCATAGCGCAGCTTGGCGATCAGCCCGTTGACCTTGCCGCCCGGCAATTGCCCGCCCTCGCCCGGCTTGGCGCCCTGAGCAACCTTGATCTGCAGCACTTCGGCGTTGACCAGGTATTCCGGGGTCACGCCGAAACGGCCAGTGGCGACCTGCTTGATTTTCGAGCTCTTGATGGTGCCGTAACGCGCCGGGTCCTCACCGCCTTCGCCGGAGTTGGAACGCGCCCCGAGGCGGTTCATGGCTTCGGCCAGGGCTTCGTGCGCTTCCGGCGACAATGCGCCGAGCGAGATACCGGCGGAGTCGAAGCGCTTGAGCACCGATTCCAGCGGCTCGACTTCACTGAGGTCCAGCGGCGTGTCGAGGGTCTTGACCTTGAACAGGTCGCGAATCATCGACACCGGGCGGTTGTCGACCAACGAGGTGTATTGCTTGAACTTGGCGTAGTCGCCCTGTTGCACAGCGGCTTGCAGGGTGTTGACCACGTCCGGGTTGTAGGCGTGATATTCGCCACCGTGGACGAACTTCAGCAAACCGCCCTGCTGGATCGGCTTGCGCGGGCTCCAGGCTTCGACGGCGAGGGCTTTCTGCTCGGCTTCGATGTCGACGAAACGCGCGCCTTTGATGCGGCTCGGCACGCCACGGAAGCTCAGGTCGCAGACTTCTTCGGACAGGCCGATGGCCTCGAACAGCTGCGCACCGCGGTACGAAGCGATGGTCGAAATGCCCATCTTCGACAGGATCTTCAGCAGGCCTTTGGTGATGCCTTTGCGGTAGTTCTTGAACACCTCGTAGAGGTCGCCCAGCACTTCACCGGTGCGGATCAGGTCGCCCAGCACTTCGTAGGCCAGGAACGGATAGACCGCCGAGGCGCCGAAACCGATCAGTACGGCGAAGTGATGCGGGTCACGGGCGGTAGCGGTTTCAACGAGGATGTTGGAATCGCAACGCAGGCCTTTTTCGGTCAGGCGGTGGTGCACCGCGCCGGTCGCCAGGGAGGCGTGGATCGGCAGTTTGCCCGGGGCGATATGGCGATCGCTCAGGACAATCTGGGTACGCCCGGCGCGCACGGCTTCTTCAGCCTGATCGGCAACGTTGCGGATCGCCGCTTCGAGGCCGAGGCTTTCGTCGTAGTTGAGGTCGATGATGGCCCGTTCGAAACCCGGACGGTCAAGGTTCATCAACGAGCGCCACTTGGCCGGAGAAATGACCGGCGAGCTGAGGATCACTCGCGAGGCGTGTTCCGGCGACTCCTGGAAAATGTTGCGCTCGGCGCCGAGGCAGATTTCCAGCGACATCACGATCGCTTCACGCAGCGGGTCGATCGGCGGGTTGGTCACCTGGGCGAACTGCTGGCGGAAATAGTCGTACGGCGTACGCACACGCTGCGACAGCACGGCCATCGGCGTGTCGTCGCCCATCGAGCCGACGGCTTCGTAGCCTTGCTCGCCGAGCGGACGCAGTACCTGATCGCGCTCTTCGAACGTGACCTGATACATCTTCATGTACTGCTTGAGCTGGTCGACGTCGTAGAACGCCGAACCGTGGTCGTTGTCTTCCATGGTCGCCTGAATGCGCAGGGCATTCTTGCGCAGCCATTGCTTGTACGGATGACGGGATTTCAGACGGTTGTCGATCGCATCGGTGTCGAGGATCTGCCCGGTTTCGGTGTCCACGGCGAAGATCTGACCCGGGCCGACGCGGCCCTTGGCGAGCACGTCTTCGGGCTGGTAGTTCCACACGCCGATTTCCGAGGCGAGGGTGATGAAACCGTTCTTGGTGGTGACCCAGCGTGCCGGACGCAGACCGTTACGGTCGAGCAGGCACACCGCGTAGCGACCGTCGGTCATGACCACGCCGGCCGGGCCGTCCCACGGCTCCATGTGCATCGAGTTGTACTCGTAGAACGCACGCAGATCCGGGTCCATGGTTTCGACGTTCTGCCACGCAGGCGGAATGATCATGCGCACGCCACGGAACAGGTCGATGCCACCGGTGACCATCAGTTCGAGCATGTTGTCCATGCTCGAGGAGTCGGAACCGACACGGTTGACCAGCGGGCCGAGCTCTTCCAGATCCATCAGATCGTTGTTGAACTTGGTCCGACGGGCCTGCGCCCAGTTGCGGTTACCGGTGATGGTGTTGATCTCGCCGTTGTGCGCGAGGAAGCGGAACGGCTGCGCCAGCGGCCATTTCGGCAGGGTGTTGGTGGAAAAGCGCTGGTGGAACACGCAGATCGCGGTTTGCAGGCGCTCGTCGCTGAGGTCTGGATAGAACGCGGCCAGATCGGCCGGCATCATCAGGCCTTTATAGATGATGGTCTTGTGCGAAAAGCTGCAGATGTAATGGTCGGTGTCCGCGGCGTTGGCCACCGACGAACGGCGGCGGGCGCTGAACAGCTTGACCGCCATGTCCTGATCGCTCAGGCCTTCACCGCCGATATAAACCTGCTCGATCTGCGGCAGGCGCTCAAGGGCCAGACGGCCGAGGACGCTGGTGTCGATCGGCACTTTGCGCCAGCCGATCAGTTGCAGGCCTTCGGCGAGGATCTCGCGATTCATGTTCTCGCGAGCGGCTTCGGCCTTGGCCGGGTCCTGGTTGAAGAACACCATGCCGACGGCGTACTGCTTGGGCAACTCGACGCTAAAGGTTTCCTGGGCAATGGCTCGCAGGAACGCATCAGGCTTTTGAATCAGCAGACCGCAACCGTCACCGGTCTTGCCGTCGGCATTAATCCCACCGCGGTGGGTCATGCAGGTCAGGGCCTCGATGGCCGTTTGCAAAAGGGTATGACTGGGCTCGCCCTGCATATGGGCTATCAGGCCGAAACCGCAGTTATCCTTGAATTCATCTGGTTGGTACAGACCTGCTTTCATAGACACTTTCTCACCAGGCTGCCTCTATTCGAGGCAAATTTCTTTTCAATTCAACCACTTGCGTTCCGCGCCGAACGTACGCCGGCTTCGCGGGGGCAAAAGGGTGGTCATTGTACACAGCGACACAGAGGCTCACAAATTTGACGACGAACTGTCGCAAATTCATGTCGCATTTGTGAAAGGTTTAAAGCGATCTGCTGTGCTAGTCAAAACTTTTTTAAATTATGACTGCAACGACTCAAAGACTACTGTGACGCAGACACCACAAGGCACGCATCCTTTTCAGAAAGCGCGCACTCATGGAGATTTTGAGGTGCCGGGAGAGGCGGCCTGGGTAAGGCCGCCGAATCTTCAGCGAGTTGTTGCCAGTTCCTGTTGGACGCTGGCGACAGTGCGAGGCCAAGGTTTACCAGCCTGAACCTTCGCTGGCAAGGCCTTGATGGCAGAAACGGCCGCATCACGATTGGCAAAGTTGCCATAGGTAATCACGTAAAGCGGCTTGCCGTTGAGGACTTTCTTGAAATAACGGTACTCGCCGCCCTGCTCCTTGACGAAGTTCTGCGCAGCGGTTTCCGAGCTGGTGCCAAGGATCTGCACCACGTAGTTGCTGGTCGGCTGACCGGCGTACCAGCTGCCACCGGCGGCTTTGGCAACGGTGACCGGCTTATCGGCCGGTTTCGCTGCAGCGACTGGTTTGGCCGGGGCTGGCGCCGGTTTGGCGGCGGGTGCGACCGGAGCAGGCTTGGCGGTAGCAACCTGTGTCGGTGCTGGCGTCGGCTTGGCGGCTGGCAACGGCACCGGAGTCGGCGCCGGACCGGCCGGCACACCGGCTGGCGGCGCGGATGTGGTCACGGTGGGCGGGGTATCGCTGGAGCCTTCCAGCGGCACGCCGTCGTCGCCTTCGGTGATGCCACCGGCCGCTTCGGCCAGCGGCCCGCGCATGACCGGTTGCGAGTTGCCGACCAACGGCAGCGGCATCGGCTGGGTGTTGCCAGCGAATTCGACGTTGGGTGCCGCGCCATTGGCGGGGGCCTGACCCAGAGGCAACTGCGCCTGTTCATTGGCTGGCGCGCCGGTGGTTGGTGCCTTGTTGCGACCCGGCATCAGCCAGGCGGCGGCGACCGCGACCACCACGACGGCGGAAATCGCCAATACGTGTTTCTTCGGCATGTTGAACCCCATACTTGGACGCTTCACCGCAGAGCGGCTGGCAATCATGACTTCGATCAGAGCATCGCGAGCGACCTGGTTGATGTTGCCCGGCCAACCCTCGGAGCTTTCGTGAATATCAGAGATCTGATCCGCGGTGAAAAGTTCGACACCCCGGCCCGCGCCTTCGAGCCGCTGGTCGAGATATTCGCGGGTCTCTTCTTCGGTGTACGGCTGCAGTTCGATGACGTGGAAACGCTCTTCTTCAAGCTGCAACGCCTCAAGCTGAGCGATCAGCGACGACTCACCGAACAGGAACACATGCGGACGCCCTTCCGGCGTACCGGCGCCTAGCGCCATCAGCGCTTCGAGAGCGGATTCGTCGAGCTGCTCGGCGTCGTCCACCAGCAGATAGACTTCCTGGCCGGTTAGGGCGAGCTGGACGACCTGTTCGAGAATCGCACCGACCTCAGCCTGGGCAACGTCCAGCGCCTGCGCGACCTGGCGCAGCACACCGGCAGCATCGCCGGCGCCACGGGCGGAAACCACCACGCTCTGCACCGACTGCTTGTTGGTGCTGGCGACCAGCGCCTGACGCAGCAAGGTCTTGCCGCTGCCCTGCGGGCCGGTGACGACCAGCAACAACTGGCTGTAGCGCGCCAGATGATGCAGCTGACCGAGCACCGGCTTGCGCTGGGCCGGAAAGAATTTGAAGCCCGGCACGCGTGGCGCAAACGGGTCGTGACTTAACTGGAAATGGCCGAGAAACGCCTCGTCGGCATGCAAACTGGTCATCGGAATCTTTTTAACCTTTAAGCTGAGCCAGGGCGCGGTAATCCGCTCCCAGCGTGGCCTGTAGAACCTCTTTCGGATAATCGTCGGTCACGACCGCTTCACCCATCCGGCGCAACAGCACCAGGCGCAGACGACCGTCGATCACTTTTTTATCAATTGCCATGTGTTGCAGAAAATCCGCTTCGCGCATTTCTTCAGGCGGAATCACCGGCAGACCGGCGCGCTGGAACAGACGAATACCGCGATCGCGCTCCTGCTCACTGATCCAGCCGAGACGCGCAGACATTTCCAGCGCCATCACCGTGCCAGCCGCGACTGCTTCACCGTGCAGCCAGACACCATAGCCCATATGGGTTTCGATGGCGTGGCCGAAGGTATGGCCGAGATTGAGCGTGGCGCGCACGCCGGTTTCCTTTTCATCGGCGCCGACCACCGCAGCCTTGGCCGCGCACGAGCGCTCGATCGCATACGTCAGGGCTGTCTGGTCCAGCGCGCGCAGGGCGTCGACGTTGTCTTCGAGCCAGGTCAGGAACGGTTCGTCGCAGATCAGACCGTATTTGATGACTTCAGCCAGACCGGCGGACAGTTCGCGCTCGGGCAGGGTTTTCAGCGACGCGGTATCGATCAGCACCACGTTCGGCTGATAGAACGCGCCGACCATGTTCTTGCCCAGCGGATGGTTGATGCCGGTCTTGCCGCCCACCGACGAATCGACCTGGGACAGCAGCGTGGTCGGAATCTGGATGAAATCGACGCCGCGCTGGTAGCAGGCAGCGGCGAATCCGGCCATGTCGCCGATCACACCGCCGCCGAGGGCGATGACGGTGGTGCGGCGGTCATGTCGAGCGGTCAGCAGACCGTCGAAGATCAACTGCAGGGTTTCCCAGTTCTTGAAGGCTTCGCCGTCGGGCAGCACCACGGAAATCACCGAGAACTGCGCCAGGCTGCGGGTCAGACGTTCAAGATAGAGCGGCGCAACGGTCTCGTTGGAGATGATTGCCACTTGCCGCCCGTGGATGTGCGGCGCCAGCAGTTCGGGCTGGTCCAGCAGACCTTCGCCAATATGAATCGGGTAGCTGCGCTCGCCCAGGTCGACCTTGAGTGTCTGCATGTGTCCCCACAGTGAAGATGGAAGCAGGCATCCTGCCCTGAATTATTGGTTATCTGCCGTCTATAGCGGGTGTGACGCCACTTGCCGGCCATCCGCCACACCCTCGGCAGGCTGTGACAGGACGCCGAGGATAGCGCATTTCGCGCGCGGCTTTAACGGGGCGGAAGCTGCGCCAGACGGTCGAGAATATCGAGTACCACCATGCGCGGCGGCCGTTCGTCGGTTTCCACCACCAGATCGGCAATTTCCCGATAAAGCGGATCGCGGATCGCCAACAGGTCGCGCAAGGTTTTCGCCGGATCGGCGGTGCGCAGCAACGGCCGGTTGCGGTCACGCGAGGTGCGGCCGACCTGCTGTTCGACGGACGCGTGCAGATACACCACCCGCCCGCCCTCGAACAGGGCCTTGCGATTGGCATCACGCATCACCGCGCCACCGCCGGTCGCCAGCACCACGCCGTCGAACGCGCACAGCTCGGCGATCATCGCCTGCTCACGGTCACGAAAGCCGGGCTCGCCTTCCTTGTCGAAGATCCATGGGATATTGGCACCCGTGCGCAGCTCAATTTCCTTGTCGGAATCCTTGAACGGCAGGCGCAGCTCTTTGGCCAGCAATCGGCCGATGGTGCTTTTGCCAGCACCCATCGGTCCTACAAGTATCAAATTTCGCACAGAATCAACGACTCACAGCAATCGCCTGGTTATTCATGATACGCGGAGTGAGAAATACCAGCAGCTCGGATTTTTTCTCCGAAACCACATCACGCCGGAAAAGGCGGCCAAGATACGGCACATCGCCAAGAAATGGCACCTTATCTACAACCTTGCTCTGAGTATTTGAAAAAACACCGCCAATCACGATGGTTTCGCCGTCGTTGACCAGCACCTTGGCGTTGACCTCGTTTTTCTTGATCGGCGGCACATCCTGCACTTTGTTCAGGTAATCCGGCTCGTCCTTGGTGACCTTGACCTCCATGATGATGCGGTTGTCCGGCGTGATCTGTGGCGTGACCTCCAGCGACAGCGAGGCCTCCTTGAACGACACCGACGTCGCGCCACTGGAACTGGCTTCCTGATAGGGAATTTCCGTGCCCTTGAGGATTTTCGCGGTTTCCTTGTCGGAGGTGACCACTTTCGGTTGTGAGACGATTTCACCGTTGCCGGTCTTTTCCATCGCCGTCAATTCAAGGTCGAGCAGAACGTTGTCGGTGATGAAGGCGATGCCGATCCCCGAGGTATTGTTGACGGTGCCCATGTCGACGAACGGCGAGTTGGTGCTGGTGCTGCCCGGCGTACCGATGGTGCTCGACGAACCGTTGACCCCGGACGCATTCCAGTTGCCCTTGTTCTGCACTGAACCACCCCAGCGCACACCGAGACTCTTGTCGTAATCGACGTTGGCCTCGACGATGCGCGCCTCGATCATCACCTGACGCACCGGAATATCCAGTTGCGCCACGATTCGCCGCAGCTCGTCGAGGCGATCCTGAGTCTGGTAGGCGATGATGTTGTTGGTACGCTCATCGACGGTGATCGAACCGCGCTCATCGATCTTCGCTTCGGCGCTGGTCACCGACTGGAACAGCTTGGCGATGTCCGCCGCCTTGGCGTAATTGACCTGCAACAGTTCGCGGCGCAGCGGCGCCAGTTCGGCAATCTGTTTCTGCGACTCGAGTTCCTGGCGTTCGCGGGCCGCGATCTCATCGGCCGGCGCGACCAGCAGCACGTTGCCGATCTTGCGTTTATCCAGGCCCTTGGTTTTCAGCACCAGATCCAGCGCCTGATCCCACGGTACGTTTTGCAGGCGCAAGGTAATGCCGCCCTGCACCGTATCGCTGGCCACCAGATTGAGGTTGGTGAAGTCGGCGATCAATTGCAGCACCGAGCGCACGTCGATGTCCTGGAAATTCAGCGAGAGCTTTTCGCCGATGTAGGCCTGACGGTCGGCGTTGCGTTTTTGCAGGTCGTCGACGCTCATCGGGCGGACGCTGACGGTCAGCTTGTTGTCGGTCTGGAAGGTCGAGTAGTCATAGGTGCCGCTGGGCTCGACGGAGATCAGCGTGCGATCACCGCTCACTGCGGCATTGACGAACTGCACCGGCGTGGCGAAGTCCTTGACGTCGAGGCGCACGCGCAGCTTTTCCGGCAATTGCGTGCGGGCGAAGCTGAGGATGATTTTGCCGTCGTGTTCCTGGATATCCGGGGCGATGGTCGGGTCGGAGAGATCAATGACGACGTTGCCCTCGCCCTCGGTGCCGCGCTGAAAATCGACGCCACGAATGCCGCGGGGTTTCGGTGCGAATGCCTTTGCCGCTGGCGCAGTTGCCGTATTCGTGCGCGGCGCAACGGCGACGGGGCGCGAGGCAGGCACCGGGGCGCCCTGACCAACCACCACGAACAGATTGTTGCCCTCGATGCGCGTGGTGTAAGGCGCTAGCTGGGTGAGGCTGACGATCAGCCGCGTGCGATCCTTGGCCTCGACCACCGTGGCGGTACGCGCATTGCCGCTGCCCAGGTCAAGATTCTTGTTGGTCAATTGGCTGGCAACACCGGGCAGATCGACAGCGATCCGCGCCGGCGATTCGGTGGTATAGCCCTTGGGCGACGGTGGCGGGCCGTCGAACGACAGCTTCAGTTCGACGCGGTCACCCGGCAACGCCGCCACATCCAGCGCTTTCAGGTTGGCCGCATTTACCATCGGCGACATCAGCGCTATCCATAGCGAAAAACCGAGGGTGGAGAAAATCCTGTTCATTGTTCGACTTCCACTATGAGTGCTCTTTCAAAGGAATGGTGCGCGGCCGCTCGAGCCAGGCGCCCTGCCCGTCGGGCACGATTTCGACGACGTCGACCTGAGTCGCGCTGATGGCGACGATGCGCCCGTCGTTACGCCCCAGGTAGTCGCCGACTTTCAAGCGATGCACACCGCCCGCACCGCGCAGCAGCGCGAACGAGCCTGAGGCATTGGCAATCGTGCCGACCATCTCGAACTGCTCGATGTTGAAACCTTCCAGATATTGTTTGACCCGATTGGGGTCGGGCTTGACGTTGCGCGAGCCGTGTTTGCGCCCGGCCAGATCGACCCGCACCTGCGGTGAAAACGGACTGCGCAGGTTGGCTGCGCTGTAAGTGAATGTCGGGTAAGACCGGAATGTCGGCGTTGGTTCAATCTTGCCGGCCGGACGCAGGCGCACTTCATTCATGTAGGCGTCGAGATCACTGAAGTCATCACCCCCGCCACACCCGCTCAATGCGAGCAGCGTCATCGCCCAGGCCATGTAACGAATCGGGGTCATTTCTGCAGCCCCTTGTCGTTATAGCGATAAGTCTTGGCGAGGATGCTCATGCGCAGCTTCGGTCCGCCTTCCTTGTTGGCCGGTGCGAGATCGAAATCGTGAAGGGTAACGATGCGCGGCAATCCGGCTACACCGCTGACGAATGTGGCAAGGTCGTGATATGCACCTGTAACGGTGATCTGGATGGGCAGTTCGATGTAGAACGGCTGGGTGACTTCCGGCAGCAGCTTGATCTCTTCGAATTCCAGGCCGCTGCCCAGGCCCGTGCGGGTGATGTCTTCGAGCAGGCCCGGCACTTCGGTGTCGCTGGGCAACTGCCGCAACAACTCACCGAAGGTATTCTCCATCTCTTTCATCTGTTGGGTGTACAGCTCCAGATTGGCCGACAGGCGCGCCTTGCTGGCGAACTGTTCCTTGAGCGTCAGCTCTTCCTCGCGCTTGAGGTCGTGCTGGTTTTCCAGATCGCTGATGAAAAAGTTATAGCCAAGCGCCAACACCAGCACCATCAACAGCGCGCCGGCAATGAACTTCACCGCTGCCGGCCACGAACCGATGTTGCTGGTGTCCAGATCGTTGAAATCGACGCTGCGCAGGCTTTCCAGCCATTCGGACGGCTTCATTGGTCGTCCTCGGCAGTCTTGGGCTGCGTCTGGCGCACGGTCAGCTCAAAGGTGTTGGCCTGATCGACTTGCCCGGCAGTGGTCGCCTTGACTTCGTTGAGGCTAGGCGCATCGAACCAGTCCGATGCTTCCAGATTGCGCATCAGGTCGGAAACGCGGTTGTTGGACTCAGCGGCGCCGCTGATCGACAGGGCTTTGCCGGTCATTTTCACTTCGGTGAAATACACACCGTCCGGCAGCGTGCGCGCCAGTTGATCGAAGATCCGCCCGCTGACCTGCCGGTTGCCCTGCAGGTCCTGGATGATGCGCATGCGCTCGACCAGTTGTTGGCGGCGCGCCTTGAGCTCACTGATCTGCTTGATCCGCTCGTCGACCACGGCGATTTGCTTGCTGATGTAGTCATTGCGCGCCACTTGCCGGTCAATGGCGGCACTGATGATCTGATCGGCAATCAGCAAGGCACCGACCGAGCCGACGAACACGCCAGTCAATGCCAGCAGAAAGCGCTTGCGCCGTTCCTCGCGACGCTCTTCGCGCCAGGGTAAAAGGTTGATCCGCGCCATCAGTCGAAACTCCTCAGCGCGAGCCCGCAAGCAATCATCAGCGCTGGCGCGTCGCTGGCCAGCGCACCGGCATTGACCTTGCTGCTCAAGGACATGTTGGCGAACGGGTTGGCCACCTGCGTCGGCGTGTTCAGGCGCTGTTCGATCAAGCGATCCAGACCCGGTACCGAGGCCGTGCCGCCCGCCAGCAAAATGTGATCGACGGCGTTGTATTGCCCGGAGGCGAAGAAGAATTGCAGCGAGCGTGACACCTGCTGCACCAGCGCCTCGCGAAACGGCTGCAGAACTTCACTGATGTAATCGTCGGGCAGGCCGCCCTGTTTCTTCGCCAGCCCGGCCTGCTCGACGGTAAGGCCATAACGCCGCTGGATTTCCTCGGTCAATTGGCGACCGCCGAACAGTTGCTCGCGGGTATAGATGATCTTGCCGTTATGAAGGACGCTGAGGGTGGTCATGGTCGCGCCGATGTCGACTACGGCGACGGTCAGGCGCTCCTGGGACGCCGCCAGTTGCGTCGCCAGCAAAGCGTATGAGCGCTCCAGCGCGTAGGCCTCGACGTCCACCACGCGGGCCGTCAGCCCGGCCAGGGCCAACGCCGCTTCGCGGACTTCGACGTTTTCCTTGCGACAGGCCGCTAGCAGGACGTTGACTCGTTCGGGATTGCGCGGCGATACGCCCTGGACCTCGAAGTCGATGGCGACTTCATCCAGCGGATAGGGAATGTATTGGTCGGCTTCGATCTTCAGCTGGTTTTCCAGCTCGTCGTCGGACAGCCCGGCGTCCATTTCGATGACCTTGGTGATCACCGCCGAGCCGGCCACGGCCACCGCCACGCTCTTGAGCCCGGTGCGCGCCTTGCTCAGCACGCGACTGAGCGCCTGGCCGACGCCTTCGAGTTCGGCGATGTTCTTTTCCACCACCGCGTTGGCCGGCAAGGGCTCGACGGCATAGGCCTCGACCCGGTAGCGCTCGCCCTGACGGCTCAGTTCCAGCAGCTTCACTGACGTAGAACTGATGTCGATCCCCAGTAACGTATTGGCTTTTTTATTGAAGAGTCCCAGCACTACCAATTCCCTATGACTTTCCGTGAGTTACGGACTCTGTAATACGCATTGCGTTCCTTCACCCCGTCTTGACAGAAGCGCAAATGACGCCCCCTGCGGAAAAGTGCTTATAATGCCCAGCGTTTTTTTCCGCTTTTTACTGCCCGCGCGGACCGTTCTGTGTGTAACCGGAACCCCGTCGCCAAATTCATTCTTTGCTCTGGATGTCCAAAAGCCTTGATTCGTCTGCTGAAATTTTTCGGTTGGTCCATCGTCGCCGTTTTCTGCGGACTGCTATTAGGTCTCAGCGGCGCGTTTCTTTACCTTAGTCCGGGTTTGCCATCTGTGGAGGCTCTGCGAAGCATTCAGTTGCAGATTCCCCTGCGGGTCTACAGCAGCGATAACAAGTTGATCGCAGAGTTTGGCGAAATGCGCCGCACACCGATCCGTTTCGCCGACATTCCGCCCAATTTCATTAATGCGTTACTAAGTGCTGAAGACGACAATTTCGCCAATCACTATGGCGTCGATCCGAGCAGCCTGATGCGCGCCGCGACGCAACTGGTCAAAAGCGGGCACATCCAGTCCGGCGGCAGCACCATCACCATGCAGGTGGCGAAGAACTTCTTCCTCACCAGCGAACGCAGCTTCTCGCGTAAAACCACGGAAATTCTTCTGGCCCTGCAGATCGAGCGGCAGCTGACCAAGGACGAAATCCTTGAGCTGTACGTCAACAAGATCTATCTGGGCAACCGCGCCTACGGCATCGAGGCGGCGGCGCAGGTGTATTACGGCAAATCGATCCGTGACGTCAGCCTGGCGCAGATGGCGATGATTGCCGGCCTGCCGAAAGCCCCGTCGCGCTTTAACCCGCTAGCCAACCCGGCGCGCAGCAAAGAGCGCCGCGACTGGATCCTGGGGCGCATGTACAAGCTCGGCAAGATCACCGAGGCCGACTACACCGCAGCGATCAACGAGCCGCTGAACGCCAGTTACCACGTCCCGACCCCTGAAGTGAACGCGCCGTACATCGCTGAAATGGCCCGCGCGGAAATGGTCGGCCGCTATGGCAGCGACGCCTATACCGAGGGTTTCCGCGTCACCACCACGGTGCCGAGCAACCTGCAGGAAATGGCCAACACCGCGCTGCACGAAGGCTTGATGACCTACGACCAGCGCCACGGCTACCGCGGCCCCGAGTCGCGCTTGCCGGGCAAGACCCGCGAAGCCTGGGCCAGCGAACTCACCAAGCAACGCACCATCAGCAGTCTCGAACCGGCAATCGTTACCCAAGTCGACAAGAACGGCCTGCAAGTGCTGACCCGCACCGGCGAAGAACATGTCGCCTGGGACACCATGAAGTGGGCGCGGCCGTTCCTCAACACCAACAGCATGGGCGCCAATCCGCGTCAGCCGGCAGATGTCGCGCAGGTCGGCGATCTGATCCGCGTGCAGCGCCAGAAAGACAATTCGCTGAAATTCAGCCAGATCCCGCAGGCGCAAGGTGCGTTGGTGTCGCTGGATCCGCAGAATGGCGCGATCCGTTCGCTGGTCGGTGGTTTCGCGTTCGAGCAGAGCAACTACAACCGCGCCATGCAGGCCAAGCGTCAGCCGGGTTCGAGCTTCAAACCGTTCGTCTACAGCGCCGCCCTGGACAGTGGCTACACCGCTGCAACCCTGGTCAACGATGCGCCGATCGTGTTCGTCGACGAGTACCTGGACAAGGTCTGGCGTCCAAAGAACGACACCAACACCTTCCTCGGTCCGATCCGTCTGCGTGAGGCGCTGTACAAGTCGCGTAACCTGGTGTCGATCCGTCTGCTGCAGGCGATGGGCGTGGGTAAAACCATCGACTACATCACCCGCTTCGGCTTCAACAAGCAGGACCTGCCGCCGAACCTGTCGCTGGCATTGGGTACCGCGACGCTGACTCCAATGGAAATCGCTACCGGCTGGAGCACCTTCGCCAACGGCGGTTACAAGATCACCCCGTACATCATCGACAAGATCGAAAGCCGTAACGGTGACACGCTGTTCGTGGCCAACCCGCCGACTGTTCCGCAGGGTGGCTCGGCGACGGACGGTATCGCCGCGCCGGACACCGAGTCGTTCAAAGTCAACGCCGCACCGGTTCCCGGCGAAGCACCAGGCAACCAGGCAGTGCCGCAAGCGCCAGCGGTGGCCGAGCGGATTGTCGATGGTCGCACCACCTACATCCTCAACAGCATGCTGCAGGACGTGATCAAGCTCGGCACCGGCCGCCGCGCCCTGGCCATGGGCCGTAGCGACATCGCTGGCAAGACCGGTACCACCAATGAATCGAAAGATGCGTGGTTCTCCGGTTACAACGCCGATTACGTGACCACCGTGTGGACCGGTTTCGACCAGCCGGAAAGCCTCGGCCGCCGCGAGTTCGGCGGCACTGTGGCGCTGCCGATCTGGATGAATTACATGTCGGCCGCGTTGAAGGACAAGCCGCCGCATGTGCAGCCAGAACCGGAAGGCATCCTCAGCCTGCGCGTCGACCCGGTCAGTGGCCGTGCAGCGTCGCCGAGCACTCCGGGCGCGTACTTCGAGCTGTTCAAGGCTGAGGACTCTCCGCCGTCGATGAATGAGCTGGGCAACGGCGTCGCACCGGGCAGCCCGCTGCCGGCGGATGAGCAGGCGCCGATCGACTTGTTCTAGAGGGGCCGCTGCAAGCGGCAAGCTCTGAGCTGCAAGTAAAAGCGGGAATGCGCACTGCTTGTAGCTCGTAGCTTGCAGCTTGCAGCTTGCAGCCCATAAAAAAACCCAGCACCAGGCTGGGTTTTTTTATGGGCGGCTGCTTTTAGCCGTTGAACACGTCATCCACGCTTTTCAGCGGGTAGTTCTTCGGATACGGCAGAGTTGCCACACCGGTCTCGATCGCCGCTTTGGCCACAGCGTCAGAGATCAGGGTGATCAGGCGCTTGTCCATTGGTTTGGGAATGATGTACTCACGGCCGAATTCCAGCGGAGCACCACCGTAGGCATCGCAGACGTCCTGTGGCACCGGCAGCTTGGCCAGTTCGCGCAGGGCGTTGGCCGCGGCGACTTTCATTTCTTCGTTGATGCGCTTGGCGCGAACGTCCAGGGCACCGCGGAAGATGAACGGGAAGCCCAGAACGTTGTTGACCTGGTTCGGGTAGTCCGAACGGCCGGTCGCCATGATCACGTCGCTACGGGTGGCGTGAGCCAGTTCCGGGGAGATTTCCGGGTCCGGGTTGGAGCAGGCGAACACGATCGGGTTCGGTGCCATCGACAGCAGGCCTTCAGCGCTCAGCAGGTTCGGGCCCGACAGACCGACGAACACGTCAGCGCCTGCCAGTGCGTCAGCCAGGCTGCGCTTCTCGGTGGCGTGGGCGAATACGGCTTTGTACTGGTTCAGGTCGTCACGGCCGGAGTGGATCACGCCGGTACGGTCAACCATGAAGATGTTTTCGATGCGTGCGCCCATGCTCACCAGCAGCTTCATGCAGGAGATGGCGGCAGCGCCGGCGCCCAGGCAGACGATCTTCGCTTCTGGCAGGGTTTTGCCAGCGATTTCCAGGGCGTTGATCATGCCGGCCGCGGTAACGATCGCGGTGCCGTGCTGGTCATCGTGGAATACCGGAATGTCGCACTGCTCGATCAGCGCGCGCTCGATCTCAAAGCACTCTGGTGCCTTGATGTCTTCGAGGTTGATGCCGCCGAAGGTGATGGAGATGCGCTTGACCGTGTCGATGAAGGCCTGCGGGCTTTCCGAGTCGACTTCGATGTCGAACACGTCGATACCGGCGAAGCGCTTGAACAGTACACCCTTGCCTTCCATCACTGGCTTGGACGCCAACGGGCCGAGGTTACCCAGGCCGAGAATCGCGGTGCCATCGGAAATCACTGCAACCAGGTTGCCCTTGCCGGTGTACTTGTAGGCCAGTTCGGGATCGCGGGCGATCTCGCGCACTGGTTCAGCTACGCCGGGGCTGTACGCCAGCGACAGGTCGCGAGCGGTAGCAGTGGCCTTGGTGAGCTCGACACTCAGCTTCCCCGGACGAGGATTGGCGTGATATTCGAGAGCGGCAGTTTTCAGATCAGACATTTTGGCATTCCGCTTTTTACTGTTGGACAGACTGGTCAGCGAGGATACGCGCCTCGCAAAGTCCCCACAAGACTGGGCAGTCACCACTGTCAAGCGCCCTGCCCTACGACTTTGGGCCAAGAGCCACGGCGCACAAGGGCTGGACTGTTCACAATCGATCCGAAAAATGTCTACAATTTTTCTTCAGCGCGAACCCTGCAGCATCGAAGGATCGGTCAATGGCAACAGCCAGCGCGCCTGCCCCGTCTGCAAGCCGCCGCGACGCGAGCGATCGACGATCCAGCCGCGCGCCTCGATCTGCTGGCCCTTCAGCGCCTGCAGACGGGCATTGTCGAATTGTTCGACCAGATTGGGTGCAATGCGCAGTACAAGCGCATCCTGCAACTCAATCCAGATTCCGCCGCGATTGCGCTGCACCTTGCTCACCCGACCGCTGACCACGGCGAAGCCGGAACGCTGAATCTGCTGTGCCTTGAGTACCGGTGATTGCCGCCAGATGCCGCGTCCGGCCTGCCGCGCCGAGGCTTCGGCGGCCCGCTGACAGGCGACCAGATCGACGTTCGGCGCAACGGCCACCTGGAAACCGAGGCCATCAGCCAGCATTTGCGCTTCGAGATTGGCACCGCTGGCACTGTAGACATGCGCGAGCGTTCGGCCGTAGTGGTCCTTTCCCTGCCGGCCGGGACGCAAGCCGACACGCCCGCCGCTGTCCGCCACCAACGCTTCGAGGCGTTTGCGCGCGGCCACGGCGAACGGCTCGTCGCTGCGACCCTGCTTGCCCAGCTCCGGCGTATTAAGGCCGATCATCCGCACGCTGCGGCCATCGCTCAGGCGCAGCGTGTCGCCATCGACCACGCGCTGCACACTGACGCTGGCCAGCCCAGTGGGTGCTGGACAGAACGCTTGCGCACCCGAAAGCCAAATCGCAGACACAAAAAAGGCGCCCGCAAGGGACGCCTTTTTCATCAGTCTGGAGAAGTCGATACGACCTTCCAAAATGATCAGCCTCAGGCTTTGTTGCCGACGCCGAAAGATTTGAAACGGTCTGCGAACTTCTGCACGCGGCCGCCGGTGTCCAGAGTCTTCTGCTTACCGGTGTAGAACGGGTGGCATTCGTTGCAAACGTCGATCGCCAGGGCTTTGCCGTAGGTCGAACGAGTTTCGAACTTGTTACCGCAGCTGCAGGTAACAGCGATTTGCGGGTAGTTCGGATGGATTTCGGCTTTCATGGTGTCTTCCTCAGGCTAGCGTGCCGCCACCCAACACTATTGTTGAATACCGCACGTAATTAGGCCGCGGATTCTACCAGACCTTTTCAAACGCGCAAGCTGTCACCGAGACCGACCGTCTGCTAGGCTCCCGGCCTTGAACGCTTCCCTGTGGGAGCGAGCCTGCTCGCGAAGACGTCATGTCAGTCGACACATGTGTTGCCTGACCCACCGCCTTCGCGAGCAGGCTCGCTCCCACAGGTCATGCATATCCGATCATCTTGCGTATCGAGATTCCGCCGCGTGCCCGACGCCATTCTGCGCCTTGCCTTGCCTTCGCCCCTGCGCCGCCTGTTCGATTACCGGGCGCCGGCCGGGGTGCGGCGCGAGCAATTGCAGCCGGGCATGCGTCTGCGCGTGCCGTTCGGGCGGCGCGAGATGATCGGGATTCTGGTCGAGATCGCGGATACCAGCGAGGTGCCGGTGGAAAAACTCAAACCGGCGCTGGCGCTGCTCGATACCACCCCGCCATTGCCGCCGGCGCTGTTCAAGCTGTGCCTGTGGACGTCGCAGTATTACCAGCACAGCCTCGGCGACACCTTGAGCTGGGCGTTGCCGGTGCTACTGCGCCAAGGCGAACTGGCCGAGGCCCGCCAGGAACGTTTCTGGTCAGCGGCGCCCGGTGCCAGCCTTGATGATCCGCGCATCGCCCGCGCTCCGCGTCAGCGTGAAGCCCTGGCGACACTGGCCCAGCACCCCCACGGTGTCGCCCACCAGTTGCTGAGCAAACTGATGCTGAGCAAGGACAGTCTCGACCTGTTGCTGGCCAAGGGTCTGGTGCAAGTGGAAATCCGCCGCCACCTCCCCGGCGCGCGGCATGAACACTGGCTGGCGCAACCGGAACTGCCGCTCAACAGCGAGCAACGTGCGGCGTATGAAGCGATTCGCGCCGGTTTCGACAGTTATCACGCGTTTCTGCTGGCCGGCGTTACGGGCAGCGGCAAAACCGAAGTCTATTTACAGCTGATCCGTGAAACCCTCGAAGCCGGTAAACAGGCGCTGGTGCTGATCCCGGAGATCAACCTTGGCCCGCAGACCCTGGCGCGCTTCGAGCAGCGTTTCAATGCACGCATCGCCCTGCTGCACTCGGCGGTCAACGATCGCGAACGCCTCGACGCCTGGCTCGCCGCCCGCGATGGCGAGGCCGACATTATTATCGGCACCCGCTCGGCGCTGTTCACGCCGATGAAAAACCCGGGGCTGATCATCATCGATGAAGAGCACGACGGCTCTTATAAACAGCAGGAAGGCTTGCGCTACCACGCCCGTGATCTGGCGCTGGTGCGAGCACGTCAGGAAAACATCCCGATCGTGCTCGGCTCGGCCACGCCGTCGCTGGAAAGCCTGCACAACGCGTACACCGGGCGTTACGGCCTGTTGCGCCTGAACGAGCGAGCTGGCGGCGCCAAACAGCCGCGTTTCCTACGTCTGGATGTAAAAAGCCGTCCGCTGGACAGCGGCATTTCCGGGCCGATGCAACAAGCCATTGGCCAGACCCTCGCCAACGGCCAGCAGGTGCTGGTGTTCCTCAACCGCCGCGGTTTTGCCCCGACCTTGCTCTGCCACGATTGCGGCTGGATGTCCGAGTGTTCACGCTGCGATGCGCGGATGACCGTGCACCAGCGCTACGGCGAGCTGCGCTGCCACCATTGCGGCAACGTCGAACGCACGCCGCGCCAGTGCCCGAAGTGCAACAAAGTCGACTTGCGCCCGGTGGGTGCCGGTACCGAGCGTGCTGAGGAACGGCTGGCGATTCTGTTCCCGGATTACCCGGTGCTGCGCGTCGATCGCGACAGCACCTCGCGCAAGGATGCGATGAATCAGCTGTTCGCGACGATTCAAAAGGGCCAGCCGTGCATCCTCGTCGGCACGCAGATGTTGGCCAAGGGTCACCATTTTCCACGGGTGACGCTGGTGTCGATCCTCGACGCCGACGGCGGCCTGTTCTCCGGCGACTTCCGCGCCAGCGAGCGCATGGCGCAGTTGATTGTTCAAGTCGCAGGCCGTGCGGGGCGGGCAGAAGAGCCGGGCAAAGTGATTATTCAGACGCACCTGGCCGACCATCCTTTATTGGTGCAACTGACCGAGCAGGGTTATTTCGCTTTTGCCGAGCAGGCGTTGAGCGAGCGTCGCGCCGCCGGGCTGCCGCCGTTTGCCCATCTGGCACTGTTGCGCGCCGAAGCGCACAAACCCGGGCAGGCTGAAGGTTTCCTTGATGAAGCCTGCAGCGAGGCCGAGCGCCTGCTCAGCGAATTGAATCTGAGCGGCATCGAACTGCTCGGGCCGGTGCCGGCGCCGATGGAGCGGCGCGCCGGGCGCTATCGGGCGCAATTGCTGTTGCAGGCGACCGCCCGAGCGCCGCTGCATCGGTTGCTGGCCAGTTGGTTGCTGGCGCTGGAGCAGATGCCGAGCGGGCGGGCGGTGCGCTGGTCGCTGGATGTCGACCCTGTGGATTTGTATTGAGCTGAAGATCGCTTTCGCGAGCAGGCTCGCTCCCACAATGGATCAGCGCTGCACTTTTGCGTCCTGCTTGCCCCCTGTGGGAGCGAGCCTGCTCGCGAAAGCAGAGTTTTTGTCACCACATATCCACAACCGGCCTGCTAAGGTTGGCAAGCCCGGCTCCGCCACGGATAATGCCCAGTTTTTCCACCCGCGCACCGATGCGCCCGCCGCGCTTGCGGTCGAAAGAGAAGACCATGAAAGACACCATTCGCCAGCTGATCCAACAAGCCCTCACCCAACTCGTCAACGAAGGTGTGTTGCCTGAAGGCCTGTCGCCGGCGATTCAAGTGGAAAACGCCCGCGACAAGACTCACGGCGACTTCGCCAGCAACATCGCGATGATGCTGGCCAAACCGGCCGGGATGAAACCGCGCGATCTGGCGGAAAAAATCATCGCCGCGCTGCCGGCGGACGAGAACGTCACCAAGGCGGAAATCGCCGGCCCGGGCTTCATCAACTTCTTTCAGAACACCCAGGCGCTGGCCAACCGTCTCGATGCCGCGCTGGCTGACGCCCATATCGGCGTGCGCAAGGCCGGCCCGGCGCAGCGCACCGTGGTTGACCTGTCGGCGCCGAACCTGGCCAAAGAGATGCACGTCGGCCACTTGCGCTCGACCATCATCGGCGACGGCGTGGCCCGCGTCCTCGAATTCCTCGGCGACGAAGTGATCCGCCAGAACCACGTTGGCGACTGGGGCACGCAGTTCGGCATGCTCATGGCCTATCTGCAGGAAAACCCGATCACCAGCGACGAGCTGTCCGATCTGGAAAACTTCTACCGCGCCGCCAAACAGCGTTTTGACGAGTCCGCAGAATTTGCCGACCGCGCCCGCGGTCTGGTGGTCAAGCTGCAGGCCGGCGATGCCGAGTGCCTGGCGCTGTGGACCCGGTTCAAGGACATCTCGCTGTCGCACTGCCAGAAGATCTACGAACTGCTCAACGTCAAACTGACCATGGCCGACGTGATGGGCGAAAGCGCCTACAACGATGACCTGATCAATGTGGTCAACGACTTGAAAGCCGCGGGCATGCTGGTCGAGAGCAACGGCGCGCAGTGCGTGTTCCTCGACGAGTTCAAGAATGCCGATGGCGACCCGCTGCCGGTGATCATCGTCAAGGCGGACGGCGGTTATCTCTATGCCACCACTGACCTCGCCGCCGTGCGCTACCGCAGTGGCAAGCTGAAAGCCGATCGTGCGCTGTACTTTGTCGACCAGCGTCAGGCCCTGCACTTCCAGCAAGTCTTCGCCGTGGCGCGCAAGGCCGGTTTCGTCACCCATCCGATGGAAATGGAGCACATGGGTTTCGGCACCATGAACGGCGCCGATGGCCGTCCGTTCAAGACCCGTGACGGTGGCACCGTGAAGCTGATCGACCTGCTCACCGAAGCGCAGGAACGTGCCTACAACCTGGTCAAAGAGAAAAACCCGCAGCTTGCCGAAGACGAATTGCGCAACATCGCCAAAGTCGTCGGCATCGGCGCGGTGAAATACGCTGACCTGTCCAAGCACCGCACCAGCGACTACAGCTTCAACTTCGACCTGATGCTGAACTTCGAAGGCAACACCGCACCGTACCTGCTGTACGCCTACACCCGCGTCGCCGGTGTGTTCCGCAAACTGGGCAAGGACTTCAGCGAAGTCGACGGCCAGATCGTCCTCGAAGCGGAGCATGAACTGGAGCTGGCGGCGAAACTCGCGCAGTTCGGCGAAGTGCTCAACAACGTCTCCGACAAGGGCACGCCGCACATTCTCTGCACTTACCTGTACGACGTTGCCGGCCTGTTCTCCAGCTTCTACGAAAACTGCCCGATCCTCGCCGCCGACACCCCGGCCCAAATGCAGAGCCGTCTGCGTCTGGCCGCACTGACCGGTCGCACCCTCAAGCAAGGCCTGGAGCTGTTGGGTCTGGAAACTCTGGAGCGTATGTAAGTTGGCTGCCAAGAAAAAACCTGCACCCAAGCGCGGCGCCAGCCGCTATCAGGCTCCGGCGAAGCAACCGATTCCGGGCTGGCTGTGGATGGCCATCGGTCTGACGGTCGGCGCGTTCATCGTGTTTTTGATGAAGCTGGAGCCGGGCAAGGGCAGCGACACGGTCAAGCGTGAGAAAGTCGAGCAGGCGCAACAGCAGAAAGCGACGAAAATCGCCGAAGCCAACAAGACCCCGCCGAGCCCGACGCAACCGGTCAAGCCGAAGTACGACTTCTACACGCTGCTGCCGGAATCGGAAGTGATCGTGCCGCCGGATGCCGTGCCGGAGAAGACCCTGCCGACGCCGCAAGTGCCGGCGATCCCGACCACGCCGGTCACCCCGGCGGAAGCGGCGAAGATCGACACCGCGCGCGCTCAGGCTGCACTGGCCGGGATTACTCCGCCACCCGCGCCACCGGTAAGCAAAGCGGCGCCGGTGACCAAGTTCTTTCTGCAGGCCGGCTCGTTCCGCAAAGAGACTGATGCCGACAAGGTCCGCGCGCAGATCATTCTGCTGGGCCAGGCCGTGGCAGTTGAGTCCGGCACGGTGAAGGACGAAACCTGGTACCGCGTTCTGGTTGGCCCGTTCAGCAACCGCGAACAGCTGACCACCGCGCAGAAACAACTGGCCGGCGCCGGCTTCAGCAACCTGCTGTTACAACAACGCCAGAGCCGCTGACTCGCCGCTGATCGTTCCCACGCTCTGCGTGGGAATGCCTCAAGGGACGCTCTGCGTCCCCGGCAGCAAAGGGACGCGGAGCGTCCCGGGCTGCATTCCCACGCGGAGCGTGGGAACGATCAGTTGACTGACACCGCTCGTCCCCTCTCCCGCACCAAGGTTGAAATCCCTTTCAGCACCCCCATATGAATGGGCATAAGGCACTTTCGCCCCGCTGTGTGGAGACTCTTCCCTTGACCACCATCGTTTCAGTCCGCCGTCACGGCAAAGTCGTCATGGGCGGCGACGGCCAGGTTTCTCTCGGCAATACCGTGATGAAAGGCAACGCGAAAAAAGTCCGTCGCCTGTACCACGGCCAGGTCATCGCCGGTTTTGCCGGTGCCACTGCCGACGCCTTTACGCTCTTCGAACGTTTCGAAGGCCAGCTGGAAAAACATCAGGGCCACTTGATCCGCGCCGCTGTCGAACTGGCCAAAGAGTGGCGCACCGACCGCTCCCTGAGCCGCCTCGAAGCGATGCTCGCGGTCGCCAACAAGGATGCCTCGCTGATCATCACCGGCAACGGTGACGTGGTCGAACCCGAAGACGGCCTGATCGCTATGGGTTCGGGCGGCGCTTTCGCCCAGGCCGCGGCCAGCGCCCTGCTGAAAAAGACCGACCTGTCGGCCCGCGAGATCGTCGAGACCGCACTCGGCATCGCCGGCGACATCTGTGTATTCACCAACCACACCCAGACCATTGAGGAGCAGGATCTCGCCGAATAAGCCTGTCGCGGCCTTTGTGCCACGGCTTGTTTGTGCTTGAGGACCGTCAATTATTATGTCCATGACTCCCCGCGAAATCGTCCACGAACTCAATCGCCATATCATCGGCCAGGACGATGCCAAGCGCGCCGTCGCGATTGCCCTGCGCAACCGCTGGCGCCGCATGCAGCTGCCTGAAGAGCTGCGCGTTGAAGTGACGCCAAAGAACATCCTGATGATCGGCCCGACCGGTGTCGGTAAAACCGAGATCGCCCGTCGCCTGGCAAAACTGGCCAACGCGCCGTTCATCAAGGTCGAAGCGACCAAATTCACCGAGGTCGGCTACGTCGGCCGCGACGTCGAATCGATCATCCGTGATCTGGCTGACGCGGCGATCAAGATGCTCCGCGAGCAGGAAATGACCCGCGTGCGCCACCGCGCCGAAGACGCAGCCGAGGACCGCATCCTCGACGCGCTGCTGCCACCGGCACGCATGGGCTTCAGCAATGAAGAAGCACCGGCGAGCGATTCCAATACCCGTCAGTTGTTCCGCAAGCGTCTGCGTGAAGGTCAGCTGGACGACAAGGAAATCGAGATCGAAGTCGCCGAAGTGTCCGGCATCGAAATCGCCACGCCGCCGGGCATGGAAGAGATGACCAATCAGCTGCAATCGCTGTTTGCCAACATGGGCAAAGGCAAGAAGAAGTCGCGCAAGCTCAAGGTCAAGGAAGCGCTGAAACTGGTGCGCGACGAAGAAGCCGGACGTCTGGTCAACGAAGAAGAACTGAAAGCCAAAGCGCTGGAAGCGGTCGAGCAGCACGGCATCGTGTTCATCGACGAAATCGACAAAGTCGCCAAGCGCGGTAACGTCGGCGGTGCCGATGTGTCCCGTGAAGGCGTGCAGCGCGACCTGCTGCCGCTGATCGAAGGCTGCACCGTCAACACCAAGCTGGGCATGGTCAAGACTGACCACATCCTGTTCATCGCCTCCGGCGCGTTCCACCTGAGCAAGCCGAGCGATCTGGTCCCGGAACTGCAAGGCCGTCTGCCGATCCGCGTCGAACTCAAGGCGCTGAGCCCGGAAGACTTCGAGCGCATCCTCAGCGAACCGCACGCTTCGCTCACCGAGCAATACTGCGCCCTGCTGAAAACCGAGGGGCTGCATATCCAGTTCCAGCCGGAAGGCATCAAGCGTCTGGCGGAAATCGCCTGGCAGGTCAACGAAAAGACCGAGAACATCGGTGCCCGTCGCCTGCACACGCTGCTTGAGCGTCTGCTCGAAGAGGTATCGTTCAGTGCCGGCGATCTGGCCAGCGCCCATGACGACAAGCCGATCCTGATCGACGCCGAATACGTCAACAGCCACCTGGGCGAATTGGCGCAGAACGAAGACCTGTCCCGCTACATTCTGTAAAGCGGCGAGCTACAAGCTACAAGCGGCAAGCTGAGTTAAGCTTGCCGCTTGTAGCTAGCAGCCAAAGGCTTCTCCTATGATTCCTACCGACATCAAACTGCACAAAGCCTCGAAAACCCTGACGCTCACCTACGCGTCCGGTGAAGAATTCACCCTGCCCGCCGAATTCCTGCGCGTGCATTCCCCCTCCGCCGAGGTCCAGGGCCACGGCAAACCGATCCTGCAATTCGGCAAGCTCAACGTTGGTTTGAGCAAGCTGGAACCGGCCGGCAACTACGCACTGAAACTGACCTTCGATGACGGCCATGACAGCGGCTTGTTCACGTGGGAATACCTCTACGAACTCGGCAAACGCCAAAAAGAACTCTGGGACGATTATCTCGCCGAGTTGCGTGCCGCTGGAAAAACCCGCGATCCGAACGAGTCGTTCGTCAAGCTGATGCTCTAGCCCGAGCCTTGCGCTCATTAGAGGGCATTTTCTAACTTCATCTGTTTGAATGCTCCGCTGTATGGCCGAGGATCGGCCTGCTTGCGAAAAAAATTAAACTCGGGTAACCAATGGAGCTGGCAAGTTCCCTGCAATGCTCTACGACTGTAAAGCAGCTATGCAGAATCAACGGTCACCCGAGCAGTAGTACCTGGCATTGGCTGTGGAACTGCACAGCAATAAACCGGGTACTCGTCTCAGGACAATGGAGCGTCGTAGATGAGTAACAAGAATAACGATGACCTGAAGTATCAAGCCTCGGAAAACACCCTGGGGCTTAATCCCGTCGTTGGGCTACGCGGAAAGGATCTGCTGGCCTCTGCTCGGATGGTGCTGAAACAGGCCATCAAACAACCGATCCATAGTGTCAAACACGTGACCCATTTCGGCCTTGAGCTGAAGAACGTGCTGTTCGGCAAATCCGAACTGCAACCGGCCGGTGACGACCGTCGCTTCGCCGATCCGGCGTGGAGCCAGAACCCGCTCTACAAACGTTATCTGCAAACCTATCTGGCCTGGCGCAAGGAGCTCCATGCCTGGATCGACGACAGCAGCCTGACCCCCAAAGATATCGCCCGTGGCCACTTCGTCATCAATCTGATGACCGAGGCCATGGCGCCGACCAACACCGCGGCCAACCCGGCGGCGGTCAAGCGTTTCTTCGAAACCGGCGGCAAGAGCCTGCTCGATGGCCTCTCGCATCTGGCCAAGGATCTGGTGCACAACGGCGGTATGCCGAGCCAGGTCAACATGGGTGCGTTCGAGGTCGGCAAGAGCCTCGGCGTGACCGAAGGCGCGGTGGTGTTTCGCAACGATGTGCTGGAGCTGATCCAGTATCGGCCGATCACCGAGCAGGTCCACGAACGGCCCTTGCTGGTGGTGCCACCGCAGATCAACAAGTTCTACGTATTCGATTTAAGCCCGGACAAGAGCCTGGCGCGTTTCTGCCTGCGCAATAACGTGCCGACCTTCATCATCAGCTGGCGCAACCCGACCAAGGCCCAGCGTGAGTGGGGCTTGTCGACCTACATCGAGGCGCTGAAAGAAGCGGTCGACGTGGTCACCGCGATCACCGGCAGCAAAGACGTGAACATGCTCGGCGCCTGCTCCGGCGGCATCACCTGCACCGCCCTGCTCGGCCATTACGCGGCGATCGGCGAAAACAAGGTCAACTCACTGACTCTGCTGGTCAGCGTGCTCGATACCACCCTGGACAGCGACGTCGCCCTGTTCGTCGACGAGCAGACTCTGGAAACCGCCAAGCGCCACTCGTACCAGGCCGGCGTGCTCGAAGGCAAGGACATGGCCAAGGTCTTCGCCTGGATGCGCCCCAACGACCTGATCTGGAACTACTGGGTCAACAACTACCTGCTCGGCAACGAGCCGCCGGTGTTCGACATTCTGTTCTGGAACAACGACACCACGCGCTTGCCCGCGGCGTTCCACGGCGACCTGATCGAGATGTTCAAAAACAATCCACTGATCCGCCCCAACGCACTGGAAGTGTGCGGCACGCCGATCGACCTCAAGCAGGTCACCGCTGACATCTTTTCGCTGGCGGGCACCAACGACCACATCACCCCGTGGAAGTCCTGCTACAAGTCGGCGCAGCTGTTCGGCGGAAAAGTTGAATTCGTGCTGTCGAGCAGCGGCCATATCCAGAGCATTCTCAATCCGCCGGGCAATCCGAAATCGCGCTACATGACCAGTGAAGAAATGGCTGCCAATGCCGATGAATGGCAAGAGAACTCGACCAAGCACACCGATTCCTGGTGGCTGCATTGGCAGGCGTGGCTGGCCGAGCGCTCGGGCAACCTGAAAAAGGCCCCGGTGAAACTGGGCAACAAGGCGTATCCGGCGGGCGAGGCTTCGCCGGGCACTTATGTACATGAAAGATAGCGGCAAGCGTCAAGCTGAGAGCGACAAGCTGAGCGGGTTCTGCTTGAAGCTTGCGGCTTGCAGCTGCTCCCAACTGACCCGAAGGGTTTGACCCATGCCGCAACCGTTCATATTCCGCACCGTCGATCTGGATGGCCAGACCCTTCGCACGGCGGTGCGTCCCGGCAAGCCGCACTTGACGCCCTTGCTGATTTTCAACGGCATCGGCGCCAACCTGGAGCTGGTGTTTCCGTTCGTCGCGGCGCTGGACCCGGATCTGGAAGTGATCGCCTTCGACGTTCCCGGGGTCGGCGGTTCCTCGACGCCGAACCGGCCGTATCGCTTTCCCGGTCTGGCCAAACTGACGGCGCGGATGCTCGATTACCTCGACTACGGTCAGGTCAACGTCATCGGCGTGTCGTGGGGTGGCGCGCTGGCGCAGCAGTTCGCCTACGACTACCCCGAGCGCTGCAAGAAACTGGTGCTGGCGGCCACTGCCGCCGGTGCGGTGATGGTGCCGGGCAAACCGAAAGTGCTGTGGATGATGGCCAGTCCGCGGCGCTACATTCAGCCGTCCCACGTGATTCGCATCGCGCCGATGATCTACGGCGGCTCATTCCGGCGCGACCCGACGCTGGCGGCCAGCCATGCGGCGAAAGTGCGTTCGGCGGGCAAGCTCGGTTACTACTGGCAACTGTTCGCCGGCCTCGGCTGGACCAGCATTCACTGGCTGCACAAGATCCATCAGCCGACGCTGGTGCTGGCCGGCGATGACGACCCGCTGATCCCGCTGATCAACATGCGCATGCTCGCCTGGCGAATTCCCAATGCGCAGCTGCACATCATCGATGACGGTCATCTGTTCCTGATCACCCGCGCCGAAGCCGTGGCGCCGATCATCATGAAATTCCTCCAGGAGGAACGTCAGCGCGCGGTGATGCATCCGCATCCAACGCCGCTCGGCGGCTAAACGCAGCGGCAGGCTTTATGCAGGGCTTTACCCACAAGTGCGCGGCAGGACGCCGCGCAGGCAGCAACCCGTAACAGCGTCTATGGTGTTCTGGTTCGGTGAGTTTGTTTTTGCCCTGAAGACGAAGGAGTGTTGAGTCATGCGCGACAAACCAGCGACGGGCGTGGTGCCCAGCCCCGCCGTGTTTATCAACGCACAAAATGCGATCACCGGCCTGCGCGGCCGCGACCTGCTCTCGACCTTGCGCAGCGTCGCCGCCCATGGCTTGCGCAATCCGGTGCACACGGCAAAGCATGCCTTGAAACTGGGCGGTCAATTGGGCCGCGTGCTGCTCGGCGAAACCGTGCACCCGACCCATCCCAACGACAGCCGTTTTGCCGATCCGGCCTGGAGCCTCAACCCGTTCTATCGGCGCAGCCTGCAGGCGTATCTGGCCTGGCAGAAGCAGGTCAAGAGCTGGATCGACGACAGCGACATGAGCCCGGAAGACCGCGCCCGCGCGCAATTCCTCTTCACCCTGCTCAACGATGCCGTGGCACCGTCCAACACGCTGCTCAATCCGCTGGCGGTCAAGGAGCTGTTCAATTCCGGCGGCCACAGTCTGGTGCGCGGCCTCAGCCATCTGTTCGACGATCTGCTGCACAACGATGGCCTGCCACGTCAGGTCACCCGGCAGGCATTCGAAGTCGGCAAGACCGTTGCCACCACCACCGGCTCGGTGGTGTTTCGCAACGAAATGCTCGAACTGATCCAGTACCGGCCGATGAGCGAAAAGCAGTACGCCAAGCCGCTGCTGGTGGTGCCGCCGCAGATCAACAAGTACTACATTTTCGACCTCAGCCCGCACAACAGCTTCGTTCAGTACGCGCTGAAAAACGGCTTGCAGACCTTCATGATCAGCTGGCGCAACCCGGATGTGCGTCATCGCGAATGGGGCCTGTCGAGCTACGTCGAGGCCGTGGAAGAGGCGATGAACATCTGCCGGGCGATCACTGGCGCCCGCGAGGTCAACCTGATGGGCGCCTGCGCCGGCGGCTTGACCATCGCCGCGCTGCAAGGGCATCTGCAGGCCAAGCGGCAGCTGCGACGTGTTGCCAGCGCAACCTATCTGGTCAGCCTGCTCGACAGCCAGATCGAAACCCCGGCCACGCTGTTCGTCGATGAACAGACCTTCGAAGCGGCCAAGCGGCGCTCCTATCAGCAGGGTGTGCTCGACGGTCGCGACATGGCCAAGGTCTTCGCCTGGATGCGCCCCAACGATCTGATCTGGAGCTACTTCGTCAACAACTACCTGCTGGGCAAGGAGCCGCCGGCCTTCGACATTCTCTACTGGAACAACGACAACACACGCTTGCCGGCAGCGCTGCACGGCGATCTGCTGGATTTTTTCAAACACAACCCGCTGACCCATCCCGGCGGGCTGGAAGTGTGCGGCACGCCGATCGATCTGCAGAAGGTCAATGTCGACAGCTTCAGCGTCGCCGGCATGAACGACCACATCACGCCGTGGGACGCGGTGTATCGCTCGACCCTGCTGCTGGGTGGCGACAAGCGCTTCGTGCTGTCCAACAGTGGCCATGTGCAGAGCATCCTCAATCCGCCGAGCAATCCGAAAGCCAATTACGTCGAAAACGCCAGAATGAGCAGCGACCCGCGCGCCTGGTACTACGACGCCAAACGTGTCGACGGCAGCTGGTGGCCGCAGTGGCTGGAATGGATTCAACAGCGCTCGGGCGCGCAGCACGAAACCCGCATGACCCTGGGCAACCCCAACTATCCGCCGATGGAAGCCGCACCCGGTACCTACGTGCGAGTGCGCTGACGTTCAACGACATTTTTCTAAGAAGACTGGATGAAAACCCGCGACCGGATTCTCGAATGTGCGCTGCACCTGTTCAACGAAAAGGGCGAACCGAACGTTTCGACCATGGAGGTCGCCAATGAAATGGGGATCAGCCCCGGCAACCTCTACTACCACTTCCATGGCAAGGAACCGCTGATACTTGGCTTGTTCGAACGCTTCCAGCAGGAACTGGCACCGCTGCTCGATCCGCCGTCGGACGTGGAGCTGGCGCCGGAGGATTATTGGCTGTTTCTGCACCTGATCGTCGAGCGCCTGGCGCAATACCGGTTCCTGTTCCAGGACCTGTCGAACCTCGCCGGGCGCCTGCCGAAACTGGCCAAGGGCATACGTCATCTGCTCAACGCGTTGAAGCGCACACTGGCGTCATTGCTGGCGCGGTTGAAGGCCGCCGGGCAGCTTGTCAGCGATACGCAGGCGCTGGGACAACTGGTGGAGCAGATCACCCTGACGCTGCTGTTTTCCCTGGATTACCAGCGGATTCTCGATCGTGAGGGTGAGGTGCGGTTGGTGGTGTATCAGATCATGATGCTGGTGGCGCCGCATCTGTTGCCGCCGGTGAAGGTCGCGACGGAGCGGATGGCGCTGCAGTATCTTGAGGATCATGACTGACGGCAAAAGCCCCTCATCGGAACGCCGCCCGCCTAGCCCTCTCCCAGAGGGAGAGGGGACCGAGAGGGGGATGCTCAAGAGGTACGCCGACCTGAGCGAGCTTCGTTGAATCCACAATCGGCTGTTGAATGCGCCTGGCAAATCCATAATCGACTGGATTTTTCAGGTCGATGTATAACGCAAGACACCGCGGTCGGCCCCCTCTCCCTCCGGGAGAGGGCTGGGGTGAGGGCAGACTTGGAATGCACAAACAAATACGCCCGACCTTCACAGGCCGGGCGTTTTGTTTTGCCCTGATGAATCAGGACTGACTGGATGGCGTCGACGGAGTCGATGCCGGAGTCGGGGTGGCTGCTGCCGTGGGTGCCGCAGCGGAGTTCGCCGCATTGGCCGGAGCGGTTGGAGCAGTCGATGCAGCAGCGGCCGGTTTTGGCGCAGCGGCTTTCGGTGCAGCCGGTTTTTTCACCGCAGGCTTTTTTCGCCGCAGCTGGCTTGGCGGCTGGCTTGGCGGCAGCGGCTTTCGCGGCTGGTTTGGCCGCAGGTTTCGCTGCCGCCTTAACCGCAGGTTTGGCTGCTGGTTTCGCCGCGGCTTTAGCGGCCGCCGGTTTGGCGGAAGCTTTAGCTGCTGGCTTGGCGGCGGCCGTTTTCGCTGCCGGTTTGGCGGCGGCTTTCGCTGCAGGTTTGGCTGCTGCTTTCGCCAGTGGCTTTGCCGCAGTTTTCGCCGCAGGCTTGGCCGCCGCAGTCTTGGCTGCAGGTTTCGCCGCAGCGGTTTTCGCCGCTACAGGCTGGGCTTTCAGACCGGTGAGTTTTTCGATCTGTTTAGTCAGCGTATCGACCTTGGCGTTGAGCGCCTTGACCTCATTGCGGCTCGGCACACCGAGACGTGAAATCGCGCTGTTCAGGCGCTTGTCGAAAGCCCCTTCCAGCTCGTCCCACTTGCCCATTGCGCGATCTTTCACGCCGCTGATGCGCGACTTCGCCGAAGAGGTCGAGTCCTCGACTTTCTTGCCGACCGCGGACTTGGTGAGCTTCTCGGCTTTCTCGCCGTCTTTGACCAATGTGTCGAAGAGCTTGCTGCCGTCAGTGTCGATCTTCGAGTACACGCCTAAACCCGCCAGCCAGATTTTGCGGGAGTACGACTCGACCTTCCCGACCCACGAGCTGCTTTCTTTATCGGTGTTCTTTTTACCAGCCATCCCGTTCTCCTTAAGATTTACGCGCGACGCGTTCGAGCAATGCCGTCAGCTCATCGAGCTTAGCAGAGAGTGTCTCAACGTCATGTTTAGACGGAATGCCGATACGATTCAAGGCGCTTGCTACGCGGCTGTCGAAGGCCTTCTCGACCTTGTCCAGTTGAACCTCGACGCGACCTTTGAAGGAGCTGACTTGAGTGGCGGCTTCGTCGATCTCGACGTTGGCCGCGACCAGTTTTTCGGTGACAGCCTTTTTGCCTTTCTTTTCAACAGCTTGACCGGCTTCGATCAACTCCTGAAAGTACTCGCTGCCCTCTTGCCCGACCTTGGCGTAGGCACCCAGGCCAGCCAGCCAGATCTTGCGGGCATAGGATCGGACGTCGCTCAGAGTCGAAGTCGAAGCGTCGATTTTTTTCTTCAAAATAACTTTGGCCATGGTGCACCTCACGCGCAGAAGGTTTGAGGAACTGCCGGACGAGTGTCGGGCTCAGGCACAAAGTAGGTAGAAAAATTAGAAAGGGCACCCTAACCAGCGGGAGCAACTCTAAACAAATGTGGGAGCGAGCCTGCTCGCGAAAGCGGTTTGTCAGTCACGGATAATCTGACTGAAGGACCGCTTTCGCGAGCAGGCTCGCTCCCACAGGGGACTGGATTTCAATCTGGAAATCAGGCCAGGGCTTTATCCAACGCCTTTTCGATCTCGGCTTTGATCATGCCGCTCATGGCCGACATCATCAGGCCCAGTTCAACGTCGACCCTGATCGAATCGTCCGCTACATGCACTTCGCCTTTCACGCCCGAGCGCTTGAGGTTCAGGGTGTCGCCAGACCACTGCGGCTCCAGGCCGTATTGCTCATTGAGCTTTTTGGCCAGCTTGTCGGCCTTCTCGCGGGCGGCTTCCTTGCCCAGGGTGTGGGCACGCTCAACACTGATTTTGGCCATCGAATGACTCCTGATAGATGAAGGTGTGTCGGTAGATCTTGACCGCCACTGCGGCAAATCGTCCCGAAGGTGGCCCATCTTACCTTTAGCCATTCGAAGACAAAGCATGGCTTGGGGATTAGAATGTCGCGCATTCTCTTTTGGTGACAGCGATATGACTGATCAGCGCAAAGGCAGCGATGCCGAACCCACCACTCACTTCGGCTTCAAAAACGTTCCGGAAAGCCAGAAAGCGGAAAAAGTCGCTGAGGTTTTCCATTCCGTAGCCGCTAAATACGACCTGATGAACGACCTTCTGTCGGGCGGCATGCACCGTCTGTGGAAGCGCTTCGCGATCGAACTCTCCGGCGTACGCAGCGGTAACCGCGTGCTCGACATCGCCGGCGGCACCGGCGACCTGACGCGCAAATTCTCGCACCTGGTCGGCCCGACCGGTCAGGTGGTGCTGGCCGACATCAACGAATCCATGCTCAAGGTCGGCCGCGACCGCCTGCTGGATCTGGGTGTCGCCGGCAACGTCGAATTCGTCCAGGCGGACGCTGAAAAACTGCCGTTCCCGGACAACCATTTCGACTGCGTGACCATCGCTTTCGGCCTGCGCAACGTGACGCACAAAGAGGACGCCCTGCGTTCGATGCTGCGCGTGCTCAAGCCCGGCGGCCGCCTGTTGGTGCTGGAGTTCTCCAAACCGACCAACGCGCTGATGTCGAAAGCCTACGACGCCTACTCATTCGCCTTCATGCCGCTGATGGGCAAGCTGATCACCAATGATTCGGAAAGCTATCGCTATCTGGCCGAGTCGATCCGCATGCACCCGAATCAGGAAACCTTGAAGTCGATGATGGTCGACGCCGGTTTCGACCGCGTGACCTATCACAACATGACCGCAGGCATCGTTGCCCTGCACCGCGGCATCAAGCCCTGATGTTGCTCACCGGGCTGCTCGCCAGCGTTGAACTCGGCCTCAACCGGGTGCTGCGTCTCGACAGCACGGCGCTGCCGCGGCTGGCGCATTTGACCGGCAAGGTGATTGCCGTCGATTGCCGCAGCCCGGCGCTGCAATTGTTCATTCTGCCCAGTGATGAGGGCTTGATGCTCGCTTCGCAGTGGGCAGCAGACGTCGACTGCACCTTGCGTGCGCCGGCTTCGAGCCTGGTCAAACTGGCCCTGAGCAAAGACAAAACCGCCGTGCTGCACGCGCCGGAAGTCGAACTCGATGGCGACAGCGGCGTGCTGCTGGAGCTGGCCGGTGTGCTGCAGGACCTCGAACTGGACTGGGAGTACGAACTCTCGCGCTGGCTCGGCCCGGTCGCCACGCAACTGCTCGGTGGCCATCTGCGCAGCCGCGCACGCTGGTATCAGCAAGGATTTGCCAGCCTCAACCAGAACCTCGCCGAATATCTCGCCGAAGAGTCGCGCACCCTCGTCGGGCAGCGCGAAGCCGAAGCGCGCTTCAGTGAACTGGACCGGATCAAACTTGATCTGGAACGACTCGAGGCGCGTTTCGAGCGCCTTTCCCGATCCCTCGACCCAAGCGATAACGCATGAAGCTGCTTGCCGTCCGCCGTTTGTTGCGCATCCAGCGCGTCGTGATTCGCTACCGCCTCGATGACCTGCTGTTCGCCCTGCCGCTGCCCTGGTTTCTGCTGGCGCTGCGCTTCGTGCTGCCGTGGCGCTGGTTGCCGCGCAAACGCCTGGAGCTGAGCCGTGGCGCGTGCCTGCGTCTGGCGTTGCAGGATCTGGGGCCGATCTTCATCAAGTTCGGGCAAATTCTTTCGACCCGCCGCGACCTGTTGCCTGAAGACATCGCCGACGAGCTGATGCTCCTGCAGGACCGGGTACCGCCGTTCGATTCGCAGCTGTCGGTCAAGCTCATCGAAGAGCAGCTGGGCAAGAAGATCAGCGAAGTGTTCAGCCGTTTCGACGTCGAGCCGCTGGCCTCGGCTTCGGTGGCGCAGGTGCATGCCGCGCAGTTGAAGTCCGGTGAAGAAGTGGTGGTGAAGGTGATCCGCCCGGGTCTGAAACCGATCATTGCGCAAGACCTGGCGTGGCTGTTCATCCTCGCCCGCGCCGCCGAAAAACTCTCGGCCGATGCGCGTCTGCTGCACCCGGTCGACGTGGTGCTGGATTACGAAAAAACCATTTACGACGAACTCGATCTGCTGCGTGAGGCGGCCAACGCCAGCCAGCTGCGGCGCAATTTCGAGGGCTCGCCACTGCTCTACGTGCCGCAAGTGTATTGGGACTGGTGCCGGCCGAAAGTGCTGGTGATGGAGCGCATCTACGGCATTCAGGTTACCGATCTGGCGACCCTTGCCGACCAGCGCACCGACATGAAAATGCTCGCCGAGCGTGGCGTGGAGATCTTCTTCACCCAGGTGTTTCGCGACAGCTTCTTCCACGCCGACATGCACCCGGGCAACATCTTCGTCAGCACCGTCAACCCGTGGAGCCCGCAGTACATCGCGATCGACTGCGGCATCGTCGGCAGCCTGACCCCGGAAGACCAGGATTATCTGGCGCGTAACCTGTTCGCCTTCTTCAAGCGTGATTACCGTCGCGTCGCGCAACTGCACATCGATTCGGGCTGGGTGCCGGCGGAAACCAAGCTCAACGAATTCGAAGCGGCGATCCGCACAGTCTGCGAACCGATCTTCGAAAAACCGTTAAAAGATATTTCATTCGGTCAGGTGCTGATGCGCCTGTTCCAGACGGCGCGGCGCTTCAACATGGAAGTGCAGCCGCAGCTGGTACTGTTGCAAAAGACCCTGCTCAATATCGAAGGCCTCGGGCGTCAGCTGTACCCGGATCTGGATCTGTGGAACACCGCGCAGCCGTTCCTCGAACGCTGGATGCGTGAGCGCGTCAGCCCGAAAGCCTTGCTGGGCAACGTGCAGAGCCAGTTCGAACAGATTCCGCACTTGGCCAACATGGCCCGCGACCTGCTCGAACGCATGTCGCAGCCACATGCCAACGACCCGCCGCCGCCATGGCACCGCCGCAAGGATGACTGGTTTCTGCGCCTGCTCGGTTGCGCGCATCTGGCCGGCGGAGCAATCCTCGCCGCCGGTGGCCCACTGACCGATTGGGCGCACTGGCCAGCGGGAATCATGGTGGCGGTCGGCTTGTATCTGGTCGTTCGCCGATAGCACGAATCAGCTGCAAGTTATAAGCTGCAAGCCTTGAGCTTGACGATACAGGTCCACCGCAACCTGCTTTTACTTGCAGCTTGAAGCTCATGGCTTGCTGCTGCTTTTCGAGATTTGAAGATGAAAAACTGGCTGGACGAGATCAAGTGGGACGCTGACGGCCTGGTGCCGGCGATCGCTCAGGATCACAAGACCGGACGCGTGCTGATGATGGCCTGGATGAACCGCGAGGCGCTCGAACTGACCGCCGCGGAGAATCGTGCCATCTACTGGTCACGTTCCCGTGGCAAGCTGTGGCGCAAGGGCGAGGAGTCCGGCCATGTACAGACCCTGCATGAAATGCGTCTGGACTGTGACGCCGACGTGATCATCCTGATGGTTGAACAGATCGGCGACATCGCTTGCCATACCGGCCGTCAAAGCTGCTTTTACCGCGTCTTCGAAAACGGCGACTGGAAAACGGTCGACCCGGTACTGAAAGACCCGCACGCCATTTATTCCGCAGGACACAAGCATGAGTGACACACTCACCCGTCTGGCCGAAGTGCTCGAAGAGCGCAAAGGCGCAGCCGCCGACAGTTCGTATGTCGCCAGCCTGTACCACAAGGGGCTGAACAAGATTCTGGAGAAGGTCGGCGAAGAGTCGGTCGAAACCATTATCGCCGCCAAGGATGCCGCCATCAGCGGTGACTGCAGCGATGTCATCTACGAGACCGCCGACCTGTGGTTTCACAGCCTGGTCATGCTTGCCCAACTGGGGCAGCATCCGCAGGCCGTGCTCGATGAACTGGATCGCCGCTTCGGCCTGTCCGGACACGTCGAGAAAGCCTCGCGTCCGTCCGCCTGAACAACTATTCGAGAGGAACAGCAACATGGGCATTTTTGACTGGAAACACTGGATCGTCATCCTGGTTGTCGTGGTGCTGGTGTTCGGCACCAAGAAACTGAAAAACCTCGGCACCGATGTCGGCGAGTCGATCAAGGGCTTTCGCAAGGCCATGAACGACGATGAAAAACCTGCCGAACCGAGCGTGACCCCGCCGGCGCAGCCAGTGCCGCCGGTACAGCCGCAGACCACCGCGCAGGCCAACCCGCCGCACACCATCGACGTGCAGGCGCAGAAAGTTGAAGAGCCGATCCGCAAAGACGTGTGAGCACTGACTAATGTTTGGTATCAGCTTCTCTGAACTGCTGCTCGTCGGCCTCGTCGCCCTGCTGGTGCTGGGCCCCGAGCGTCTGCCGGGCGCTGCGCGCACCGCTGGCCTGTGGGTCGGTCGGCTGAAGCGCAGCTTCAACGCGATCAAACAGGAAGTTGAACGTGAAATCGGTGCCGACGAAATTCGCCGGCAACTGCACAACGAGCACATCCTCTCGCTGGAGCAGGAGGCGCGGAAGATTTTCAGCCCGGTTCAGCAAGAGCCTACGCCGGTTGATCACGCGGGCGAGCAGACGATTCATGCGCCTGCTGCACCTGCACCTGCACCTGCACCGACCTGCACCTGCACCTGCCGTAGCGACAACCGAACCTGCGCCTGCTGTCGCGCCAACGTCGGTTGAACACATAGCTCCAACCGCCGCGCCGACTGCACCAGCGCCTCACGACTCCACTCTGCCGCCGCGAGCCCCATGAGCGATCTCCCCGAAAACGACCAGCACATGCCGCTGGTTTCGCACCTCACCGAGTTGCGCACCCGCCTGCTGCGTTGCGTGGCGGCGATTTTCATCATCTTTGCCGGGCTGTTCGCCTTCACCCAGCAGATCTACACCTTCGTCTCGACGCCGTTGCGCCAGTACCTGCCGGTCGGCGCGACGATGATCGCCACCGACGTGTCGTCGCCGTTCCTGACGCCGCTGAAGCTGACGATGATGGTCTCGCTGTTTCTGGCGATCCCGGTGATCCTGCATCAGATCTGGGGCTTCATCGCGCCGGGCCTGTACAAGCACGAGAAGCGCATCGCCGTGCCGCTGCTAGTGTCGAGCATCCTGCTGTTCTACACCGGCATGGCGTTCGCCTATTACTTCGTCTTTCCGCTGATCTTCAAATTCTTCGCCGCCGCCACCCCGGCCGGCGTGGAAATGATGACCGACATCGCCAGTTACCTCGATTTCGTCATGACGCTGTTCTTCGCCTTCGGCGTCGCCTTCGAGATTCCGGTGGCGGTGGTCCTGCTGGTGTGGATCGGCGTGGTCGATGTCGCCTACCTGAAGAAGATCCGCCCGTACGTGATCATCGGCTGTTTCGTGGTCGGCATGATCCTCACGCCGCCAGACATCTTCTCGCAAACCCTGCTGGCCGTGCCGATGTGGATGCTGTTCGAGATCGGCATTCTGTTCGGCGGTCTGATCAGTAAGCGCGAACGTCCGGAAGACAACCCGGCCGACGATCACAACGACCAGCCGCCAGCGACCCAGGCATGAACCTGCTGCTGCTCGAAGAAGCCGACTTCATTGCGGCGGACCGTGTGGTCCTGCGTGATCGGCGCCTGACTCATATGCAGGAAGTCCATCGCTCGCAAGTCGGTGACAGCCTGCGCGTCGGGCGCATCAACGGGCTGATGGGCTCGGCCGAACTGCTGCGCCTCGACGCAGGTGAAGCCGAGCTGCGCGTCAGCCTCGATCAGCCGCCGCCGGCGAAACTGCCATTGACCCTGGTGCTGGCGCTGCCACGCCCGAAAATGCTCCGTCGGGTTTTTCAGACGGTGGCGACCATGGGCGTCTCGAAGGTAATTCTGGTCAACAGCTACCGGGTCGAGAAAAGCTTCTGGCAAACGCCGTTTCTCGAACCCGAGGCGATTCGTGAACAACTGATCCTCGGCCTCGAACAGGCTCGCGATACTGTGCTGCCAGAGATCATCATCGAGAAGCGCTTCAAGCCTTTCGTCGAGGATCGACTGCCAGCGATCAGCGACGGCACCCTCGGCCTGGTCGGCCACCCGGGCAATTACCCGCCCTGCCCTCGCGCGCTGAGTGAACCGGTGACCCTGGCGATCGGCCCGGAAGGTGGCTGGATCCCTTACGAGATCGATCTGCTGGCCAGGTCCGGCCTGCAACCGGTGCAGCTCGGCGAAAGGATCCTGCGCGTCGAAACCGCGGTCACCGCCCTGCTCGCCCGCTTGTTCTGATTTTCCGCCCCAGACAGATGGTGTTACAGATTGCCATCCTCCAGCCGATACATTGCCCATAAGTCCAATTTAGTGGTCCGAAGGGAGTGGTCGCATGTACCGTTGGTTAGCCGAAAGTCTTGGGAACGTCAGCGTCAAACGCAAGCTGGGCATCGGCTTCGGCCTGGTGCTGTTACTGACGCTGTTGATCACGTTCACCGGCTGGACCGGTATGAGCGGCATCATCAGCCGCGGCGATAAACTCGGCTTCATTTCCAGCCTCAACGAGCTGACCAAGGACCTGCGCCTGGCGCGCATGGACTACGACATGCGCCGTGGCGATCAAGGGCCGGGCGCGGTCAATGAATTGCTGGCCAAGCTGGACAGCGGTCTGCGAGAGGCGCGCGGCATGATCGAACAGCCGGCCGATGCGGCGATGGTCGACCAGCAACTGGCGGCCGTGGCCGAGTACAAGCGCGCCTTCGGTGAAATGACCCAGGCCACCGTTCAGCGTGAGGACGCCCGCAGCAAACTGGGCGCGAATGCCGACAACGCCGTGGCCAAGGTCGGCGAAGTCGAAAAGGCGCTGTTGCAAGGTGACAGCGTGGCGCAATACAACGCGGTGATCGAGCTGAGCAAACTGTTGCAGCAGGCGCGCTATCAGGTGCGCGGCTACACCTACAGCGGCAAGGCCGATGCCGAGCAACCAGCGCTGACCGCGATTGAAAACGCCCTGAAAAACCTCGAAAGCCTGCCAGGCCGCGTGCCGGAACAGCACATCGCCAACCTGCAGCAGGCCACCGACTCGCTCAAGGCCTACCGCGCTGCAGTCAGCCAGTTCCGCGATTCGCAGGTGAAAAACGCCGCTGCGCTGACGGCCATGTCGGCCCAGGGCGACATTCTGATCGCCGTGAGCAAGAAGCTCACCGAATCGCAAACCGTGGTGCGTGATACCGATGCCGCACACGCCAAGAACATGCTGCTGATCGCCACCGCGCTGGCATTGGTCTTCGGCTTGATTGCTGCCCTGGCGATCACCCGGCAGATCATCATTCCGCTGAACCAGACCCTGCAAGTCGCCGAGCGCGTCGCTGCCGGCGATCTCACTCAAAACCTGGTCTCCCTACGCCGCGACGAACTCGGCCAGCTGCAGCGCTCGATGCAAAGCATGACCCAAGGCCTGCGTGAGTTGATCGGTGGCATCAGCGACGGCGTCACGCAGATCGCCAGCGCTGCCGAAGAGTTGTCGGCGGTGACCGAGCAGACCAGCGCCGGGGTCAATAATCAGAAAGTCGAGACCGACCAGGTCGCCACCGCCATGAACGAAATGGCCGCCACCGTGCAGGAAGTCGCGCGCAATGCCGAGGAAGCCTCGGAAGCCGCTGTTGCGGCCGACCAGCAGGCCCGCGAAGGCGACAAGGTGGTCGGTGAAGCCATCGCGCAAATCGAGCGTCTGGCCGCTGAAGTCAGCCACTCCACCGAGGCCATGGGCGAACTCAAGCGCGAAAGCGACAAGATCGGCAGCGTCCTCGACGTGATCAAATCCGTGGCCCAGCAGACCAACCTGCTGGCGCTCAACGCCGCCATCGAAGCCGCCCGTGCCGGTGAGGCCGGTCGCGGTTTCGCCGTGGTGGCTGATGAGGTGCGCAGCCTTGCCCAGCGCACGCAGAAGTCCACTGAAGAGATTGAAGAACTGATCGTCGGCCTGCAAAACGGCACCCAGCAAGTGGCAACGATCATGGACAACAGCCGCACCCTGACCGACAGCAGCGTCGAACTGACCCGCCGCGCCGGCGGTTCACTGGAAAGCATCACCCGCACCGTCTCGGCGATTCAGGCGATGAACCAGCAGATCGCCGCAGCGGCAGAACAGCAGAGCGCCGTGGCCGAAGAGATCAACCGCAGCGTGTTGAATGTTCGCGATGTGTCCGATCAGACCTCGGCGGCGAGTGAAGAGACAGCAGCGTCGAGCGTTGAGCTGGCGCGATTGGGGACGCATTTGCAGACGCTGGTGGGCCGGTTCAAGGTTTGAAGTGATGGATCGCCTGGGTTCGCTTGCGACCGAGGTGAGGCTATCGCTGGCAAGCCAGCTCCCACAGGGTTCGGTGGTGCGGCCAGATACTCGGCCACCCCCAAACCCCTGTTGGAGCTACCCCTGCCAGCGATTGGCGGTGTGATGACTGAAGGACGATCTCCAGCAACGGCTGATTGATCTGCGAACCCGCCCCCTCACCCCAGCCCTCTCCCGAGGGAGAGGGAGCCGACCGAGTTGTCTTTACGCTATGCATCAGGCTCAGATACCGCGTCGCGTCTGGATTCGGCGACGTCAATAAGACCAGTCGTATCTCTCAAGCATCCCGTGGTCAGTCCCCTCTCCCTCTGGGAGAGGGTTAGGGTGAGGGGCTTTTGAATCACGCATAAAAAAACCCCGCTGACTCAGCGGGGTTTTTTCATCAGGCCAGTTGCGCCTGCATCGCCGCCGGTCGCAACGGCAGCAGCGGTGCATGCGGATCGGCTTTCACCGAGGCCCGCCACGCGTCCAGCCACTCGGTCAGGCCTTCAGCCCAGACCTGTTCGTGCAGACGCGCCAGCGCTACCGGGTCGCTCAGCAGTTGCAGACGATCATGGTTGCTCAGCTCCGCTGGGCCGACCTTGACCGCGTGCCGCACGCGCTCCTGACGCAACCATTCGATCGGCTCGGCCTGACCGTGACGGGAGGTCGCCAGCGAGCACGCCAGGGCGTTCTGCTGCGGATCGACCACTGCGCGGACGAAGCCGTCGTTCAGGGCGTGGTAGCGGTTCTCGTGGGTGTACTGGTCGGTCGCCAGCAGCGCCTGTGGCGGATTGTATTCCTCGGGAATGAGGAACAGGCTCGCGTCACGGGTCTTCAAGCCCAGGCCGACACGGCTGGAAATCACCGACACCGGGATCGACAGCATCAGCGAACCGACGATCGGCACCAGCCACCAGAGGAAGCTTGGGTTCAGCCAGATCACCAGCAGCGCCCAGCAGAAGCCCAGCAGGGTCTGCGGGCCGTGACGCTTGACCGCTTCGCTCCATGGCGTCGAATCGTCGTCACGCTGTGGCGAGTTCCAGGTGGCGGCCCAGCCGAGGAACGCGGCGAGGACGAAACGGGTGTGGAAGATCATCCGCACCGGCGCCAGCAGCATGGAGAACAGCATTTCCAGCAGCATCGACAGGGTCACCTTGAACTTGCCGCCGAACTCTTTCGCGCCCTTGGCCCAGATCAGGATAATGCTCAGCAGTTTCGGCAGGAACAACAGCACGATCGTGGTCGAGAACAGCGCGATGGCTTTGTCCGGGTGCCATTGTGGCCACAGCGGATAGAGCTGGCGCGGTTCAAGGAAGTACTGCGGCTCCATCAGCGTGTTGACCGCCAGCAGCGCAGTCGACAGCACCAAAAAGAAGAACCACAACGGCGCCGACAGGTACGACATCACGCCAGTGAGGAATACCGCACGGTGCACCGGGTGCATGCCCTTGACCAGGAACAGGCGGAAGTTCATCAGGTTGCCGTGGCACCAGCGACGGTCACGCTTGAGCTCGTCGAGCAGGTTCGGCGGCAGCTCTTCGTAACTGCCCGGCAGATCGTAGGCAATCCACACACCCCAACCGGCACGGCGCATCAGCGCGGCTTCAACGAAGTCGTGAGAGAGGATCGCACCGGAGAACGCACCTTTGCCCGGCAACGGCGCCAGGGCGCAGTGGTCGATGAACGGCTTCATGCGAATGATCGCGTTGTGACCCCAGTAGTGCGATTCACCCAACTGCCAGAAGTGCAGACCGGCAGTGAACAGCGGACCGTATACGCGGGTGGCGAACTGCTGCATGCGCGCATACAGGGTGTCCATGCCCGACGCACGCGGCGCGGTCTGGATGATCCCGGCGTCCGGCGTGGCTTCCATCAGGCGCACCAGACTGGTCAGGCATTCGCCGCTCATCACCGAGTCGGCGTCGAGCACGACCATGTACTTGTAGTCACCACCCCAACGACGGCAGAAGTCGTCGAGGTTACCGCTCTTGCGTTTCACCCGACGGCGACGGCGGCGGTAGAAGATCTTGCCGAAGCCTTTGGCTTCGCGGCAGACATCCAGCCAGGCCTGTTGCTCGGCCACGCAGATATCGGTTTCGTTACTGTCGCTGAGGACAAAGAAGTCGAAGCGATCCAGATCACCGGTGGCGGCGACCGATTCGAACGTCGCGCGCAGACCGGCGAACACGCGCGGTACGTCTTCATTGCAGATCGGCATGACCAGCGCGGTACGTGCGTCTTTGGCAATCGGCTCGTTGCCGGCACTTTTCCCGGAGATGCGGTATTTATCGTGACCGGTGAGCAGCTCTAGGAAGCCCATCAGCGCGGTCCAGAAACCGGCCGAGACCCAGCAGAACAGAATCCCGAACAGAATCAGGATGCTGGTTTGCAGCGCATACGGCAGCACTTGCGTGGCGGTTTGCAGCAACGGCTGATGCAGCACTTCGTCCAGATCGACGAACGACCAGCCCTGGTACGGCATGATGCCTTTCATGTACCAGCCGGCAACGATGGTCTGGCCGAGCATCAGCAACAGCAGGATGTAGCGACGGATCGAACCGACGGTGCGCCAGCGCGCGGCCGGCAGGACATTCTCGTCCTTCGGCGGCTGCGGCGGGTTGGTGCGCCCGGTCAGGCGGCGCCAGCCACGCACCAGGATATTGGTGCGCCATGGCTCCGGCACGACCTTGGTGCGACGGATCGGCGGGGTGGCTTTCATGCTGATCCGGCCGCTGGCGTCGAGCACCAGCATTTCCGCTTCTTCCAGCTCTTCGGCGGTGCTCAGGGTCAGGCGCTTGCCCACCGAAGCCTGGGCGGCTTCGGCAGGCGCGTCGAACGTCGAGGACGACAGGCGTTGATGCAGCTCGCTGAACGACTGGCAGCCCGCGAGTTCCGCGCGCTGCTCGTCGGTCATCGGCAGATGCGCCAGATACTCGGACAGAGTCTCTGGCTGTACTTGAGAGTTACTCATCGGCAGGCAACTGATAGCTCCAGGTCTCGGTCAGGACTTCTTCAGTCGGTGCCGATTCCGGTGTGGCTGGGGCCGCGTCCGCAGCGGCTGGCTGCTTGGCGTCTTTGGTGGCCTTGTCCTTGGCCTCTGTCACCGGCTTGGCTTCGGCCTGTCTGGCCTCGGCGGCCTTGGCTTCCTTGTCGGCTTTCTCTTGTTGCTTGGCGGCAACCTTGTCGGCTTTGGCCACCGACGAGTTCGAAGCCGGCACCGCAGACTTGGCCAGATCGGCCGTGACCACCGGCTGAACCAGTGCGGCACGCATCTCGGTCGACTTGCTCGCGTCCTTGATTTTCATCCGCAGGGTCAAGCGCCAGCCCTTGGTTTCCGGGTTGTAGCGCACGCTGTTTTCCACCAGTTCGGCGTTGTCGCCGACACTGACCTGGCTGCGCACATCGGCGTCTGGCGCCAGAGCGGCCAGCGATGGACCTTCGAAGTCGACCAGATAAGCGACGCTGCCATCCGGCTGACGGATCAGGTTCGATTGCTTGACGTCACCGGTAGAACGCAGGGTTTGTGCAACCCAGGCACTGTCAGGTGCATGCAGGGCGGCTTCATCCATGGTCCAGTGCAGGCGGTAGGCGAAGTCCAGTGGCTGACCCGGCTCCGGCATTTTTTCCGGGCTCCAGAACGCAACGATGTTGTCGTTGGTTTCATCGGCGGTCGGAATTTCTACCAGATCAACGGTGCCCTTGCCCCACTCGCCCTTCGGCTCGATCCAGGCGCTTGGACGCTTGTCGTAGCGGTCGTCGAGATCTTCGTAGTGGCTGAAGTCGCGACCACGTTGCAGCAGGCCGAAACCACGCGGGTTCTCGACGCTGAAGTTGCTCACGGCCAGGTGTTTCGGGTTGTTCAGCGGACGCCAGATCCACTCGCCATTGCCGGCGTGAATCGACAGACCGCTGGAATCGTGCAGTTCACGACGGTAGTTGAGGACTTTCGACGGCTGGTTGGCGCCGAACAGGAACATGCTGGTCAGCGGCGCGATACCCAGTTTGCCGACCTTGTCACGCAGGAACATCTGCGCCTTGACGTCGACGATGGTGTCGCTGCCCGGACGCAGGATCAGGCGGTAGGCACCGGTGGCACGCGGCGAATCCAACAGTGCGAAGATCACCAGATGCTTGTCGCCCGGCTTCGGCTGTTGAATCCAGAACTCGCGGAAACGCGGGAATTCTTCGCCCGACGGCAGCGCGGTGTCGATCGCCAGACCACGGGCCGACAGACCGTAGGTGTGACCCTTGCCGACCACGCGGAAGTAACTCGCGCCGAGCATGGTCATGATTTCGTCTTGCTTGTCAGCCTTGTTGATCGGGTACAGCACACGGAAACCGGCATAGCCCAGTTGTTCGGTGGCCTTCGGATCGAATTTCAGGTCGCCGAAATCGAAGCGGGTCGGATCGTATTTGATCTCTTCGACGGTGTTCGCCGTGATTTCGTTGATTTTCACCGGCGTGTCGAAGTGCATGCCCTGGTGATAGAAGGACAGCTTGAACGGCGTCTTCTGATCGGCCCACTCAGCCTTCTCGGTGAGGAAGCGGATTTTCTGATAGTCCGCGAACTTCATATCGCGGAATTCGTTCGGCAGGTTGCTGCGCGGGGCTTCGAACTTCTGCCCGGCCAGCTCTTTGGCCTTGGCCGACACATCGTCAAGATTGAACGCCCAAAGCTGACCGGCGCTGAGCAGGCACAGGAGCGCCGAACCCGCTACCAGGGCACTTCGCATGCGTTTGGCAGACATTTTTGCTGCATTACAGGGACTAACAATCACGAGCAACCCTCGCCGAAAACAGATCAATAAACCAACGGCCAGATGAAGTGCCTGTGGGGATTTCGGCAATAAAAAACCGACCTTCCAGCGCACCCTTGCCAAGTTGGCGAGCATTGTTCCGACTCCGCTGGGGCAAAATGATTCCCCAATCGGATCCGGACAAGTCTCTACCTAAGTCAAAACGGACCAACGAACGCCGATCCCCGTAGCGCGCGATTATCTAGTAGCCCGCATGACAACGCATCAGGGGTAACAAAGTATTTATCGCGTAAACACCCTAAAAACAGTCGAAATTTCCTAAAGAAGGTGTTTCAAGCATTTTCAGGTCTGTAACAAAAAGGTAACCGGGCCATCGTTGACCAGATGCACCTGCATATCGGCGCCGAATCTACCTGATGCCACAGTGCCATGCACCTGTTTCGCTTTGCTCAATAGATAGTCGAACAACTCCTCGCCAAGGGCCGGCGGCGCCGCGCTCGAAAAGCTCGGGCGCAAGCCGCTTCTGGTATCCGCCGCGAGGGTGAACTGGGAGACCAGCAGCAACCCTCCGCCGACATCGGCAAGGGACAGGTTCATCTTGCCCTCGGCGTCACTGAATACCCGATAGTTAAGCAGCTTATGCAGAAGTTTGTCGGCGCTGGCACGCGTGTCGTCGGGTTCTACCGCGACCAGCACCAGCAAGCCTTGATCGATCACACCGACGACATCACCGTCGACCTCGACTCGCGCGCCGCGCACCCGCTGTAACAGCCCCTTCATGCTTCTTCAGGGGGCAGATCAAGCAGACGCTGAGCCATTTTGCTTGCCGCGCGCACCAGCGCATCGGTAATGCCCGGCTCGGACGCCGCGTGGCCGGCATCGCGGATTACCTGCAGTTCGCTGTTCGGCCAGGCCTGATGCAGTTCCCAGGCGTTGTCGAGCGGGCAGATCACGTCGTAGCGACCGTGAATGATCACGCCCGGCAGATGCGCAATCTTGGCCATGTCGCGAATCAGCTGGTTCGGCTCAAGGAAGGCATTGTTGGTGAAGTAATGGCATTCGATCCGCGCAATCGACAACGCGCGCTGCGGCTCGGAGAAGCGATCGACCACCAGCGGGTTCGGCCGCAGGGTCGCGGTGCGCCCTTCCCACGTCGACCACGCCTTGGCCGCGTGCATCTGCGCGATCTGGTCGTTGCCGGTCAGGCGTTTGTGGAAGGCGTTGAGCAGGTCGTCGCGCTCGTCCAGCGGGATCGGTGCGATGTAGTCCTGCCAGTAATCGGGGAACAAACGGCTGGCGCCGGCCTGATAGAACCACTCGATTTCCTGCGGGCGGCAGAGAAAGATCCCGCGCAGGATCAAGCCATGGACGCGCTCCGGGTGGGTTTGCGCGTAAGCCAGCGCCAGGGTCGAGCCCCATGAGCCGCCGAACAGCACCCATTTGTCGATGCCCAGGTGTTTGCGGATGCGCTCGAGGTCTTCGACCAGATCCCAGGTGGTGTTGTTTTCCAGGCTGGCGTGAGGCGTCGAGCGTCCGCAGCCACGCTGGTCGAAGGTGACAATGCGATACAGGTTCGGATCGAAGTAGCGGCGGCTCTGCGCGTCGCACCCGGCGCCGGGCCCACCGTGGATGAACACCACCGGCAAGCCTTCGGGCGAGCCGCTTTCATCGACGTACAGCGTATGGGTGTCATCGACAGCCAGATCGTGCCGGGCGTGGGGTTTGATCTGCGGAAACAAAGTCTGCATTGCGCGCTCCGTAAGGGGTCGAGGTCATCCCTGAGGGGACTTCTATTATTCTGCCGTTGGGCATCATAAACCCGATTTACGTCAATGAGCATGCCTGTGCGTTGTCGCCGTTTGTCAGCGATCAACCTCAGGGTTTCAGATCGTTCCCACGCTCTGCGTGGGAATGCAGCCCGTGACGCTCCGCGTCACTGGACGCGGAGCGTCCCTGGAGGCGTTCCCATGCAGAGCGTGGGAACGATCATGCTGCCTGAAAGGACGCTATCGCGAGCAGGCTCACTCCTACAGGGGTAGGCGCCAGGCTTTATTTTGCGTAATGGCTTTGGCCCCAAGCCAGATAGCCCTGCAGCAACTCCTTGAGCACCACCTGCGTCGGCTCGGCCAGGTCGGCGCGGTAGCGGAACGGTTCGAACTCTTCCATGTAGGTGGACTGGCACAGTTCCAGTTGCACCGCGTGGATGTTTTCGGACGGGTTGCCGTAGTGGCGGGTGATGTGGCCGCCCTTGAACCGACCGTTGAGCACGTGGCTGAAGTTGCTGTGCTGCGCGCAGATCGCTTCCAGTTGAGCGGCCAGGTCCGCGTCGCAGCTTGCGCCGTTGAACGTGCCGAGGTTGAAGTCCGGCAGCTTGCCGTCGAAGAGGTGCGGGATGATCGAGCGGATCGAGTGCGCGTCGAACAGCAGCGCGTAGCCGAATTCAGCCTTGAGCCGCGCCAGCTCCTCTTGCAGCTTGCGATGATAGGGCGCCCAGATCTGCTCCAGATAGGTGGCGCGCTCCTCTTTCGACGGCTCCAGACCTTCACGGAACAATGGAATGCCATCGAATAGCGTCGCCGGGTACAGGCCGGTGGTGGCCCCGGCGTACATCGGCTTGTCATCGGATGGACGATTCAGATCGATGACGAAGCGCGAATACTCGGCGGCCAAGGTACTGGCGCCCAACGCTTCAGCGAAGTCATAAAGTTTGGGGATGTGCCAATCGGTGTCCGGCAGGCTTTTCGCCGCCGGGATCAGCCCGGCCTCGACCGCAGGCGTCAGGCGTACCCCGGCATGCGGCATGCTGATCAGCAGCGGCACGCGACCTTGTTTGAAATGCAGAACCTTATCCACAACCGCTCTCCTACAGATTTGATTCAACGCCGTGGCGCACGACGCGCTTGTCCAGATCGCCGCCGAGCCAATAAGCCAGATCCGCCGGACGATCGATCTGCCAGGCGACAAAATCGGCGACCTTGCCGACTTCCAGCGAGCCATGGGTGGCAGCCATGCCCAGCGCTTGCGCCGCGTGGATCGTCGCGCCGGCCAGGGCTTCTTCCGGGGTCATACGGAAACAGGTGCAGGCCATGTTCAGCATCAGGCGCAACGACAGCGCCGGCGACGTGCCGGGGTTGAGGTCGCTGGCAATCGCAATTTTCACGTTGTGCTTGCGCAGGGCGTCCATCGGCGGCAGCTGGGTTTCGCGCAGGAAATAGAACGCGCCCGGCAGCAGCACGGCGACGGTGTCGGCTTCGGCCATGGCGATGGCGTCGGCTTCGTCCATGAATTCCAGATGATCGGCAGACAGCGCTTTATGGCGCGCGGCGAGACTGGAACCGTGCAGCGATGACAGTTGCTCGGCGTGCAGCTTCACCGGCAGACCGAGTTTTTGCGCGGCGACGAACACGCGCTCGACCTGCTCCGGCGAGAACGCCAGGTATTCGCAGAAGGCATCGACCGCATCGACCAGCCCTTCCCCGGCCAGCGCCGGGAGCATCTCGTTGCAGACCAGGTCGATGTAATCGTCGGCGCGATCCTTGTATTCCGGCGGCAGTGCATGAGCGGCCAGGCAGGTGCTGCGAACGCTGATCGGCAGTTCCTTCTGCAGACGACGAATGACCCGCAGGATCTTGCGTTCGTTGGCCAGATCGAGGCCGTAGCCGGATTTCATTTCGACCGTGGTCACACCGTCGCGCATCAGGCTCTTCAGGCGCTTGGCGGCGCTGGCAAACAATTCGTCTTCAGTAGCTTCGCGAGTCGCACGCACGGTGCTGGCGATACCACCGCCCTGCGCGGCGATCTCGGCATAGCTGACGCCTTGCAGACGTTTTTCGAATTCACCGCTGCGGTTGCCGCCGAACACGGTGTGGGTGTGGCAGTCGATCAGCCCGGGGGTGACCCATGCGTTTTGCAGATCATTGACCGCCGGGTATTCACCGGACGGCAATTGCTGGCGCGGGCCGATCCACTCGATCAGCGCACCGGAGGTGACGATGGCGGCGTCCTCAATGATCGAATAGACGCCGTGGGCCATGGTTGCGACGTGGCAGTGTTGCCAGAGGGTTTTCACTGTTGGCCTCCGTTTGGATTGTGATCGTTCCCACGCTCTGCGTGGGAATGCCTCAAGGGACGCTCTGCGTCCAGTGACGCGGAGCGTCACGGGCTGCATTCCCACGCAGAGCGTGGGAACGATCAGTAAGTGGGGTTAAAGGCTAGGCAGCAACTTCGCCGGCACCAGCTCGGTCAGACACCGCGAAGCCAACAGCTCAGTCGCCGCATTGATATCCGGGGCAAAGAAGCGGTCCTTCTCATAAAACGGCACTTCCTTGCGCAAAATCGCCCGTGCCTGTTCCAGCTTCGGTGAGGTCTTCAGACCGTTGCGCAGGTCCAGCCCCTGTGCCGCCGCTAGCCATTCCACCGCGAGAATGCCGCGGGTGTTTTCGGCCATCTCCCACAGACGCTTGCCCGCTGCCGGGGCCATCGAGACGTGATCTTCCTGGTTGGCCGAGGTCGGCAGGCTGTCCACCGAATGAGGATGGGACAACGCCTTGTTTTCGCTGGCCAACGCCGCAGCGGTGACCTGGGCGATCATGAAACCGGAGTTCACGCCACCATTGGCAACCAGGAACGGCGGCAGTTGCGACATGTGCTTGTCCATCATCAGCGAGATACGCCGCTCGCTCAGCGAGCCGATTTCAGCTATGGCCAGTGCCATGTTGTCGGCGGCCATGGCCACCGGTTCGGCGTGGAAGTTGCCGCCGGAAATCACATCGCCTTCAGCGGCGAAGACCAGCGGGTTGTCCGACACCGCGTTGGCTTCGACGGCGAGCACTTCAGCAGCCTGACGGAACTGGGTCAGGCAGGCGCCCATGACCTGCGGCTGGCAGCGCAGAGAGTATGGATCCTGGACCTTTTCGCAGTTCTGGTGCGACTCGGAGACTTCGCTGCGCTCACCGAGCAGATCGCGGTAAGCAGCCGCGGCGTCGATCTGGCCTTTCTGCCCACGCGCGGCATGAATGCGTGCGTCGAACGGCGAGCGCGAGCCCAGCACGGCTTCAACGCTGAGACTGCCGAGCGCCAGTGCACCGGCGAACAGATCTTCACCTTCAAACAGACCACGCAGTGCAAACGCGGTGGACACCTGAGTGCCGTTGAGCAGCGCCAGACCTTCTTTTGCCGCCAGGGTCAGCGGGGTCAGACCGGCGATTTTCAGCGCCTCGGTGGCTTCCATCCACTCGCCCTTGTAGCGCGCCTTGCCCTCGCCCAGCAGCACCAGCGACATGTGCGCCAGCGGCGCCAGATCGCCCGAGGCACCGACCGAACCCTTCAGCGGAATGTGCGGATAAACCTCGGCATTGATCAACGCGATCAGCGCATCGATGACCACGCGGCGGATGCCGGAGAAACCCCGGCTCAGGCTGTTGACCTTGAGCACCATGACCAGCCGCACCAGCGCATCGCTGATCGGCTCGCCGACACCGGCGGCATGGGACAGCACCAGCGAGCGCTGCAGGTTTTCCAGGTCTTCGCTGGCGATGCGTGTCGACGCCAACAGACCGAAACCGGTGTTGATGCCGTACGCGGTGCGATTCTCGGCGAGGATCTGCTCGACGCAAGCGACGCTGGCCTCGATCTGCGCAGAGGCGCTGTTGTCGAGGCTCAGCTTGACCGGGTTCTGGTAGACGTCACGCAGTTGGGCCAGGCTCAGTTGGCCGGGAATCAGGTTCAGCGCAGTCATGTTTGTGCTCCTTTTGAGAGTTTCTTATTAACTGACCAGTCGCTCCGGAAATGTCCGTTGTCCGTCGCCGCTCATCTTTTGGAGAGCCGCGCCTTGGCACGCTGGCAGGGGTAGTGTCAGTGCAGATTCGGTAAAACGTTGTGTGGCAGATTCGGGTCTTTCAGCACGCTCGCCGCGGCGGCGATGTCCGGCGCCAGCCAGCGGTCCTGATCGTAGGCCGTGACCTTTTCACGCAGCAGACGCCAGGCGATATCGGTGCCGGCGCCGAAGCGTTGCTCCTTGAGAAATTCAAACGCCTGGGCCGCCAGCAGATACTCGATGGCGAGGATTTGCGTGCAGTTTTCCACGGCGCGATGCAGCTTCAGTGCGGCATTGGTGCCCATGCTCAGATGGTCTTCCTGCAGGCCTGAGGTGATGTAGTTATCGAGCACCGCCGGTTGCGCCAATTGGCGATTTTCCGCACACAGCGAGGCGGCGACGTATTGGACGATCATCATCCCGGAATTGACCCCCGGATTGGCCACCAGAAACGCTGGCAGACCGCTGACGTGCGGATTGATCAGGCGATCGAGTCGGCGCTCGGCGATCGAGCCGATCTCGGCCATGGCGATCGCCAGCAGATCAGCGGCCATCGCCACCGATTGCCCGTGCGGGTTGGCTTGCGACATCACCCGGAAGCTCTCCGGCGTACCCAGCAGCAACGGGTTGTCGGTGCAGGCGTTGAGTTCGATCTCGACCTGTCTGATCGCGTGTTCCAGTTGATCACGCGCGGCGCCATGCACCTGCGGGATCGAGCGGATGCTCAAGGCGTCCTGCGTGCGAATGCCTTTGCTCGTGGCGATCACTTCACTGCCATCGAGCAGTGCGCGCAAATTGCTGCCGACCTGCTGCATGCCCGGGTGCGGTTTTAGCGCGATGATCTCGGCGTCGAACGCGGCAATCTGTCCGCGCTGCGCTTCGAAACTCATCGCCGCGATAACGTCGGCCCATTGCAGCAGGCGCGTTGCGTCGGCGATCGCGAGGCAACTGAGGCCAGTCATGCACGGCGTGCCGTTGACCAAGCACAAACCGTCCTTGGCACCAAGCTGCACCGGTTGCAAGCCTTCTGCGGTCAGCGCCTGTTGCGCCGGCACAATCTGCCCGCGATAGCTGACGTTGCCGACGCCCAGCAACGCGATACCGATGTGCGCCATGTGCGTCAGGTAGCCCACCGAACCTTGCGACGGCACCTGCGGGGTGATGCCGCGATTGAGCAGCGCCAGCAGGCCTTCGACCACACGGCGATGAATGCCGGATTTGCCGTGGCTGTAGTTGTGGATTGCCGCGCAGATGATCGCCCGAGTCTGTTCGTCGCTAAGCACCGGGCCGACGCCGCAGGCATGGCTGAGCAAGGTGTTGCGCGAGAGCTGGCTGAGCTGTTCGCCTTTGAGCGAGACGTTGGACAAGGCGCCCAGACCAGTGTTGACGCCATAGGCCCGCTCGCCGCTTTCGACGATGCGCTGAACGATGGCCTGCGCGTTGTCGATACGCGCCCAGGTGCCCTGCGACAGCTCCAGTTGCGCACCGCGCCGAGCCACGGCGACCACGTCCTGCCATTGCAGGTGGTCGCCGGTGATGATGATTTTTTCAGCCTGGGACATCTAAAACCTCAACCTTGATATTGATGCAGCTTCACCGGCGCCATCGCTGGCAAGCCAGCTCCCACAGAGTCATCAGTGTTCACACAATCCCTGTGGGAGCTGGCTTGCCAGCGATGGGGCCAGTCGGTGCAACGCTTTGTTCAGATCAGACTACTGCCGCCCGCCGCTGCACGAACCGGTCGACATACTCATCCGCCGGCGAATGCAGGATCTCTCTCGGCGTACCGACCTGAATCAACTTCCCATCCTTGAGAATCGCAATGCGGTTGCCGATGCGCACGGCCTCGTCGAGGTCGTGAGTGATGAACACGATGGTCTTGTGCAGGGTCTTTTGCAGCTCCAGCAACTGGTCCTGCATCTCGGCACGGATCAGCGGGTCGAGCGCACTGAAGGCTTCGTCCATCAGAATGATGTCGGTGTCCGCCGCCAAAGCGCGGGCCAGACCGACACGCTGGCGCATGCCGCCGGAGAGCTGGTGCGGGTATTTGTTTTCGTAGCCTTTGAGGCCCACGGTGTTGATCCAGTGCAGCGCGCGCTCGGTACACAGCTGCTTGCTCTCGCCGCGCACTTTCAAACCGTAGGCGACGTTGTCGAGCACGCTCTTGTGCGGCAGCAGGCCGAAGCTCTGGAACACCATGCTGATCTTGTGCCGGCGAAATTCGCGCAGCGCGTCCATGTCGTATTGCAGGATGTCCACGCCGTCGACGAGGATCGCCCCGCTGGTGGGATCGATCAGGCGATTGAAGTGGCGCACCAGCGTCGATTTACCCGAGCCGGACAGGCCCATGATCACGAAGATCTCTCCGGTGCCGATGCTCAGCGACAGGTCATTCACTCCGACCACGCAACCGGTTTCGTTCAGCACCTGATCCTTGGTCTTGCCCTGGCCAACCATCGCCAAAGCATCCTTGGCGCGGTTGCCGAAAATCTTGAAGACGTTTTTGACTTCGATCTTGCTCACGGTTGCGTTGCTCATTTGCTCACCTCATGCCGTGGCCGACCATACGCCTGAGTAATGCGGTCGATGACCACTGCGAGAATCACGATCGCCAGACCGGCTTCAAGGCCACGTCCGACGTTGAGGGTCTGAATCCCCACCAGCACATCTTCACCCAGGCCACGGGCGCCGATCATCGAGGCGATCACCACCATCGACAGGGCCATCATGGTGGTCTGGTTGATCCCGGCCATGATGCTCGGCAGGGCCAGCGGCAGTTGCACGCCGAACAGCTGCTGCCAGCGGTTGGCGCCGAACGCGTTGATCGCTTCCATCACTTCGCCGTCAACCTGGCGAATGCCCAGATCGGTCAGACGAATCAGCGGCGGTGCGGCGTAGATCACCGTGGCGAAAATCGCCGGTACCTTGCCCAGACCGAACAGCATCAGCACCGGAATCAGGTACACGAAACTGGGCATGGTCTGCATGATGTCGAGCAGCGGCATCAGCACCGAACGCAGGCGATTGCTGCGTGCCGAGAGAATCCCCAGCGGAATGCCGATCAACACCGAAATGATCGTCGCGACCATCATCAGTGCCAGCGTCTGCATGAGCTTGTCCCACAGACCGACCGCGCCAACCAGGAACAGCAGACCGACGATGACCGCCGTGGTCACGACTTTGCGCGTGGCGTGCCAGGCGACCACACCAACGATCGCCAGCATCAGCCACCATGGCGCTGCGCGCAGCAGGCCTTCGAGGTTGACGATGGCCCACAACAGCGTGTCGGAGATATGGCGGAACACATCACCGTAGTTGGTGACCAGCGAATCGACCCAACCGTTGACCCAGTCGGCGATGGAAAAGGTAAAGCTCTCGGGAAACATAAGCGGCTCTCAGTCAGCAATCTCAATCCAGCGTTTACGGCGTATCTCCCGGCCAGCCTCGCGGTTGACCGGGAGGTATCGACCTACAGCGCCGCGTCGATTTTCTTGGCTGCGTCTGCACTGACCCACGCATGCCAGACTTCAGGATGTTCCTTGAGGAAGATTTTCGCCAGTTTCGGCGACTCGATACGTTCCTTGGCCATGCGCCCCAGATTCTGGTTCAGCAGGTCGATCGGCAGGTTGACCTTTTCCAGCACGGCGACCAGTTCCGGGGCTTCGTCGTGGAAGGTTTTCGACAGGCCGACCTTGATGCTCACGCTCTTGTCGACGCCGGCTTTCTCTTCGAGTTTGACCGCATCGATCTGGCCCATCAGCGGGGTGGGCGACCAGTAGTAGAACAGGATCGGCTCGCCACGCTTGTAGCTCGACAGCACCGCCGCATCCAGTGCCGGGCCGGTGCCCGGACGGAAGTTGGTGTAGCTGTTTTCCAGGCCGTAGCTTTTCAGCATTTCGCTGTTATCGAGCTCGCAGGTCCAGCCGGCCGGGCAGTTGTAGAAGCGGCCCTTGGACGGCTCTTCGGCATCCTTGAACACCGCGGCGTATTTGCCCAGGTCAGCGATATTTTTCAGGTCCGGGGCTTTCGGCTCGAGCTTGCGCTTGGCATCACCTTCGATGACGTAGCGCGGCACGTACCAGCCTTCGATCGCTCCGACGATCGGCGCGCCAACGCCGACCACCTTGCCGGCCTTCTCGGCCTTGTTCCAGACCTCGCTGCGGCCGACCCATTCTTCGGCAAACACTTGAATGTCGTTGCTGCTCAAGGCGTTTTCCATGGTGATGGAATTGCCCGGCAGGCTGTCGGTCTTGCAGTCGTAGCCTTTCTCCAGCACCACTTGCAGCACGTCGGTCAGGAGCATGCCGCTTTCCCAGTTCAGGCCGGCGAATTTCACCGGTTTGCCCGATTCGCACCAGCCTGCAGCCTGAGTAGCGCCGGCACTGGCCAACAGGCCCATGGACAGCAATGTGGTCAGCAGGGTCTTGTTCGATTTCATTGTAATGACGCTCCTAATCATGAATGGGCTTACGGCAGTTCAAGAGGCATCCAGCCCTGTCCACGTCCAGATCAGGCCTGCGCCGCAGCGCGACCGGCCCCGCTTGTTTCGGGTTGTACTTCGCTGCTCTGCTCGACTGGCAGAATCAGCTGATCGGGCACTGCGCTGTGCCATTTTTTTGCGCACACGTAGTAAACGGCGGCAGGCAGCACCAGACCGATGATCCAGGAGATATCCACGTCACCGAGGGCGGCCACCAGCGGACCGGTGTAGAACTTGGTCGAGATGAACGGCAGCTGCACCAGCACACCGAACACGTAGACGCTGATCCCCAACAGGTTCCAGCGACCGTAACGTCCTTTCGGATCGGCGAGTGCCGGCACGTCGTAGCGCTCACGGGTAATGCAGTAATAGTCGACCAGATTGATCGCGCTCCACGGTGTGAAGAACGCGAGCAAAAACAGGATGAAAGACTTGAACGCGCCGAGGAACGAGTGCTGACCGAGCAGCGCGATCAGCGTGGCCGCGCCGACGATGACCAGCACAAACACCAGGCGCTGCATGCGCGTAACGGTCAAGTGGCCTTTGAAACCACTGATGATCGTCGCGATGCACATGAAGCTGCCGTAGGAGTTGAGCGTGGAGATGGTCACCTTGCCGAAGGCAATGCTGAAGTACAGCAACGCCGCAGTGGCACCGGTGCCGCCCAGACCGACGATATAAGCCACTTCATGCCCGGCGAACTGGCCGTTGGCCGAAGCCGCCGCGAACACGCCGAAGATCATCGCCACTTGCGCACCGAGCACCGAACCGGCACCGGCGGCGAAAAAGGTTTTCACCGCCGAGGTGTTGCTCGGCAAGTAGCGCGAATAGTCTGCGACATACGGGCCGAACGCGATCTGCCAGGACGCCGCCAACGACATTGCCAGCAGGAAACTGCTCCAGCTGAAATGACGGATTTGCAGGAGCGCGCCGACGTCGGTCTGGCTCATCAACCGCCAGAACAGAAAGATGAAAGCAATCACGCCGATGATGCTGGCGACCCGGCCAATGAAGTGAATCACCCGATAGCCGAGCACGGTCACCAGCACGATAACGCTGGCAAACAGCAGAATGCCGACGCTGTCGCTGACACCAAACAACTGCCCCAGCGCTTGCCCGGACAGCACGGTGCCGGTCGCGGTGAACCCCAGGTACATCAGACACACCAGCACGATCGGAATCGCCGCGCCGTAAACGCCGAACTGCACGCGGCTGGAAATCATCTGCGGCAGGCCCAGTTTCGGCCCTTGCGCGGCATGCAGCGCCATCACGCCCCCGCCAAGCAATTGGCCGATCAGCAAGCCGATCAACGACCAGAACACATCACCGCCCAGCACCACGGCCAAGGCCCCGGTGACAATCGCGGTGATCTGCAGATTGGCGCCCATCCACAGGGTGAACTGGCTGAACAGACGACCGTGTCTTTCCGCTTCCGGGATGTAGTCGATCGAACGCCTCTCGATCAACGGTTTGTTGCCTGCACGATCGGTGTTGACAGCCATGATTCAACCTCTGTGGATTGTTTTAACAGTTCTCTCGGGCTTACACGGACCTTGTGGGAGCTGGCTTGCCAGCGATGACGTCGCTACCTTCAACATCATCTCCAGCAGTGCCACCGCTATCGCTGGCAAGCCAGCTCCCACAGGGATGTGTGTTACTTGCCGCCGGTGATCATCGGCAGGTTCAGCCCCTGCTCCTTGGCACAATCGATGGCGATCTGGTAACCGGCATCGGCGTGACGCATGACCCCGGTCGCCGGGTCGTTGTGCAGAACGCGGGCGATGCGTTCGGCCGCTTCGTCCGTGCCGTCGCAGACAATCACCATGCCCGAGTGCTGCGAGAAGCCCATGCCGACGCCGCCGCCGTGGTGCAGGGAAACCCAGGTCGCGCCGCTGGCGGTATTGAGCAAGGCGTTGAGCAGTGGCCAGTCGGACACGGCGTCGGAACCGTCCTGCATCGATTCGGTTTCGCGGTTCGGGCTGGCGACCGAGCCGGAGTCGAGGTGGTCGCGACCGATGACGATCGGCGCCGACAGCTCGCCGCTGCGGACCATTTCGTTGAAGGCCAGACCGAGCTTGGCGCGCAGGCCCAGGCCGACCCAGCAGATACGTGCCGGCAGACCCTGGAAGCTGATGCGCTCGCGGGCCATGTCCAGCCAGTTGTGCAGGTGTGCGTCGTCGGGGATCAGCTCTTTGACCTTGGCGTCGGTTTTGTAGATGTCCTGTGGATCACCCGACAATGCCGCCCAGCGGAACGGGCCGATGCCACGGCAGAACAGCGGACGGATATAGGCCGGCACGAAGCCTGGGAAATCAAAGGCGTTTTCGACGCCTTCTTCCTGAGCCATCTGACGGATGTTGTTGCCGTAGTCGAAGGTCGGAATGCCCTGCTTCTGGAATTCCAGCATGGCTTTGACGTGCACGGCCATCGACTGCTTGGCGGCCTTGATCACCGCGGCCGGTTCGGTCTTGGCGCGGGCGCGGTATTCGTCCCAGCTCCAACCGGCTGGCAGGTAACCGTTGAGCGGGTCGTGGGCGCTGGTCTGGTCGGTGACCATGTCCGGGCGCACACCGCGCTTGACCAGCTCCGGGAGGATTTCGGCGGCGTTACCCAGCAGGGCGATGGAGATCGCTTTGCCTTCCTTGGTGTATTTGTCGATACGCGCCAGCGCGTCGTCGAGGTCTTTGGCCTGCTCGTCGACGTAACGGCTTTTCAGGCGGAAATCGATGCTGACCTGCTGGCATTCGATGTTCAGCGAGCAGGCGCCGGCCAGTGTCGCGGCCAACGGCTGCGCGCCGCCCATGCCGCCGAGACCGGCAGTCAGCACCCAGCGACCTTTGAGGTCAGCGTTGTAATGCTGGCGCCCGGCTTCGACGAAGGTTTCGTAGGTGCCCTGCACGATGCCTTGGCTGCCGATGTAGATCCAGCTGCCGGCGGTCATCTGGCCGTACATGGCCAGGCCTTTGGCGTCGAGTTCGTTGAAGTGTTCCCAGCTCGCCCAGTGCGGCACCAGGTTGGAGTTGGCGATCAGTACGCGCGGGGCGTTGCTGTGGGTCTTGAACACGCCGACCGGTTTGCCGGATTGCACCAGCAGGGTCTCGTCGTCATTCAGATTGGTCAGGCTTTCGACGATCTTGTCGTAGCACTCCCAGTTACGCGCAGCGCGACCGATGCCACCGTAGACCACCAGCTCTTTCGGGTTCTCGGCGACTTCCGGATCGAGGTTGTTCATCAGCATGCGCAGTGGCGCTTCGGTCAGCCAGCTCTTGGCGGTCAGCTTGTTGCCGCGCGATGCACGGATTTCGACGTTACGAACCTTAGTAGGCTTATTGTCAGTCACGAAAAAGACTCCTCAGCGATCAATTCAAACCAACCCTGGCAGTGGGTAAGCAGCCTGCGTGCATCAATGCGCGACAAGCGAATCAGTGGACGCTGCGGAGAGTCTCGAGCGACTCATACGCATACGTCTTTACTTGTACATACAAGCATATGCAATCAAGCGGCCAACTTGTTGGAGGGGCGTTCAGGAAAAATTGCGTAAAGGGCTGGAGAGCCTCTGGATCAAGGGCTCAGGCGTGAATGAAATTTTTTGCAGGAGTGTTTTTGTGAATTGGGGGTTTGCCAGATGGGCGTGGTATTGCGCCACGCTGGGGCGTTCGGTAACAAGTTGGTGCGTGCGGGAAACAGGTTTCGGGATCGTTCCCACGCTCTGCGTGGTAACGCCGCCACGACGCTCCGCGTTCGCTGGTGACGCAGAGCGTCAATGGATGCATTCCAACGCAGAGCGTGGGAACGATCAAGAGAAAGGGGTCATTAGCGAGCTGTCAGCTCGATCACGCAACAAGCGGCATAGGTCGAGACTTCGATCAACCCGGTGTTACCGTCCAGTTGCAGACAATCATGTCGCCCCAACTGCGAAGCACTGTCACCGATCTGCACCTGCAGCGCGTCACTGACGCTGAACACCAGCAGCGTCGACGCCGAACTGAACAAGCGTTGCTCGCCCTCCAGCCACTGCAACCGCGCGCTGTAACGCTGCGGTGCGTAGATCAGGTTGAAATCGCGAATCGCGCCGCCGAGCAGCGTGCACGACACCTGACTTTCGCCACTGAAGGCGAACGGGTCGAGCGGTAACAGCGGCCGGGTGTCTTCGCCATCGACGCACAGGGTCATGCCGTCACCCTGCAACACGGTGATGACCCGCTGATAACCGGCGAACGTCGAGAAGCCGCCCGATTCAGCGATGTCGGCAATCGATAGACGCCAGCCGAAACCGTCGAGACCGGCACCTGCATCGCGGGTGATTTCTTCGGTGCTGCCGCCGCCGTTTTTCCATGGCATGCGCGGGTAGCCTGCGGCGCGCAGAACCTTCACTTCGTTACTCATTTATGGAACCGCCCTTCGAGACGATGACGGGAGCCGGGGTGAATCAAGCGCGCAGCGGTCACCGGTTGACGGCCCGACCACGTGCGGCGCCGAATCAGCAGGCACGGCTCGCCCTTTTCGATCTGCAGCAATTTGCACTCGGACGGCTCAGCGAGAATCGCCTCGACCACGTGCTCGCCCTCGGTCAGCGGCGCGACCTGGTTGAGATAGGCGTAAGGGGTTTGCAGGGTGAAATCCTGCTTGAGGTATTCAGGGGCGACCAGCGCATTGACGAAGCGGTCTTCGATTTGCACGGGAATGTCGTTTTCGTAATGCACGATCAGCGAGTGAAACACCTTCTGCCCCTCGCGCATGTCCAGCGCCAGCGCGCGCTCGGAACCGGCGGCCTCTTCTTCAAGGGTGATGACCTGGCAGGTGTGGCGATGGCCGCGGGAGGCGATTTCATCAGCGATGTTGTGCACTTCGAACAGCGCCGACTGGCTTTTGGGTTCAGCAACGAAAGTGCCGACACCCTGCATACGCACCAGCAAGCCGTCGGCGGTCATCTCGCGCAAGGCGCGGTTGATGGTCATGCGGCTGAAACCCAGTTGGCTGACCAGTTCGCTCTCGGACGGCACGCGGTAATGCGGCGGCCAGTTACCGCTGTCGATCTGCTGGGTGATCATCTGTTTGACGCGGGCGTACAAGGGCGCCGGACTGTCGCCCATGTTCGCGGCCAACGGGGAGACTGGAGGCGGAGTCGGCACGGTGGATCCCTGTTCTTGGATGAAAGTGGCTAGCTTGCCGGAGTTTACCGGGCAGGCAAACGTCTGTATATGTATATACAAATAACACACGATGGGGTGCCGAACCATGTCCGCCTTCTTTGCCGAACGCGCACTGCTGCCTAATGGATGGGCCAATAATGTACGTCTTGAGGTCAGCGCCGATGGCTTGTTGACCCAAATCCAGGCCGATGCCAGCGCAGACCGCGCCGAACGACTGAGCGGCCCGTTGCTGCCGGGCATGCCGAATCTGCACTCCCACGCGTTCCAGCGGGCGATGGCCGGGCTAGCCGAAGTGGCCGGCAACCCGAACGACAGTTTCTGGACCTGGCGCGATCTGATGTACCGGCTCGTCGGAAAAATCAGCCCGGATCAGCTCGGCATCATCGCCCGTCAGCTGTACATCGAAATGCTCAAGGCCGGTTACACCTCGGTTGCTGAATTCCACTACGTGCACCACGACAGCAACGGTCAGCCGTATGCCGACCCGGCCGAACTGGCCTTGCGCATCAGCCAGGCTGCCAGTGACAGCGGCATCGGCCTGACCCTGCTGCCGGTGCTCTACAGCCACGCCGGTTTCGGCGGCCAGACGCCCAACGAAGGCCAGCGACGGTTTATCAACAGCACGGAAAATTACCTCAATCTGCAATCGCGCCTGCAGCCATTACTGGCGCAGCAAAAGGCGCAATCGCTGGGCCTGTGTTTCCACTCGCTGCGCGCGGTGACGCCACAGCAGATCAACGAAGTTCTCGCCGCCAGCGACAAACAATCCCCGGTGCATATCCACATTGCCGAACAACAAAAAGAAGTCGACGACTGCCTGAGCTGGAGCGGGCGTCGGCCGCTGCAATGGCTGTATGAAAATGTCGAGGTCGATCAACGCTGGTGCCTGGTCCACGCCACCCACGCCAACCCGGAAGAAGTCACGCTGATGGCCAACAGTCGCGCCATCGCCGGTCTGTGCCTGACCACCGAAGCGAACCTGGGCGACGGGATTTTCCCGGCGGTGGATTTCCTCGCTCAGGGCGGGCGCATGGGCATCGGCTCCGACAGCCATGTGTCGCTGAGCGTGGTGGAGGAGTTGCGCTGGCTTGAATACGGCCAGCGCCTGCGTGATCAGCGCCGCAATCGCTTGTACGGCGCGGATCAGCCGATGGTCGGGCGCACGCTGTATGACGCTGCGCTGGATGGCGGCGCGCAGGCGTTGGGGCAGGCGATTGGCGCACTGGAAGTTGGCAAGCGTGCCGACTGGATTGTGCTCGATGGCAACGACCCTTATCTGGCGACAGCCAGTGGCGACGGGATTTTGAATCGCTGGTTGTTCGCCGGTGGCGACCGGCAGGTGCGTGATGTGATGGTCAATGGTCAGTGGGTGGTGCGCGACGGCAGGCATGCCGGCGAAGAAGACAGCGCCCGAGCCTTCACCCAAGTCCTGCGCGATCTTCTAGGCTGACGATTGATCGTTCCCACGCGCAGCACAGGAATGCAGCCCGGGACGCTCTACGTCCCAAAGCGGACGCAGAGCGTCCCATTGAGACACTCCCACGCGGAGCGTGGGAGCGATCAATACAAATGCTTAATTCGAGGTCTTGGCCATCTGCCGATCCGTCGCCCGCCAGATCAGCCGGGTGGTGTCATACCCTTGCTGACGCGCCTTGCTCAGCAAGTCCTCGCGCACCACACCGTTGACGGTCGGCGTGCGTGACAACAGCCACATGTACTTGCGACTCGGGTCGCCGACAATGGCGGTCTTGTAATCGTCGCTGACGTACAACACCCAGTATTCGCCTTTGGCGACGCCCGGCAGCAGGCGCGAGAACCAGTTGTCGAACTCCACCCAGAGCTTGTCGGTCTTGCCCGGCACTTGCGGATACGCCGTGCCCTTGGCCTCTTCCCATTGCCAGTCCGGGGTCAGGCAGCGGTTGAGCACCGCGACGTTGCCGTCAGGCTTGAGGGTGTAATGCGCTTCGGATTGCGCGCAGTTGCGCTGGAAGTACATCGGCAGACGCGCCAGTTCGTACCAGGTGCCTTGATAACGCTTGAGATTGACGCTGTTGACGGTTTTCGGTGCCAACGAGTCGACGCCGGAAGTGGCGCAGCCAGCCAAAACCAGGCCGGCAAAAAGAACTAACAATAACCGCTTCATTTTTTTCTCCGTGGGCGCAAAGCCCCGGTTTACTTCAGGCCTTGGCCGGAAAACATCAGCACTTTGTCACCGGCGTACTGCACGCTGATAAAGCTGTTCTTGTCGCCCCAGGTGCAACTGGACATGCCGAGCGCACCCGAGCAATCAGTCGGTTTGCCCAGCAGGGTCTCGACTTCGGCCTTGGCCATGCCGGCCGAGAGCTTCGAGTAGTTTTCCTGATTGACCTTGCTGCATGCGGCCAGCAGCACGCAAAAGCACAGAAGGGCGAGAGATCGCAGCGACATGGTGTAACTCCTGGAGCGGAAGGGGGCTGGCATGGTGCCAACCAGAAGCTTAGAAGAGAAAACCCTCCTCTGGTTCCCTGGCGAGATGGCTATTTGTTCATCCGCTCGTCCGGCATTTATCGGTTAAATCAGACACTTTGTAGGGCTATTGAGCATTTCGTCGATTTTCCGCCAGCACGCCTAATCTTTGGCGCGCGCCGGTCGAAATAAGAGCAGCGCAACGCCAGGGAATATGGCAAATTGCCGCCCTTTCCTGACCAGCCCTTGCTCGGTAGTTCATTCGATGACCAGAAACCTGAAATTCAGCCACAAGATCTTGTTGGCTGCCGCCCTCGTGGTGGCCGTTGCATTCGCCTGTTTCATTCTGTTCAACGACTATCGACAACGTCAGGCCCTGAGCAGCAGTACCGAAGCGACCATGCAGGAACTGGGCAGTCTGACCACCAGCAACATCCAGACCTGGCTGGAAAGTCGCATCCAGCTGCTGCAATCGTTATCCCAGCAGGTCGCGGTCGACGGCAACGCGCCGGCCAGCCTCAAGCGCATCATCGACCTGCCCGCCTACACCGGTAATTTTCAGCTCAGCTATTTCGGCGGCGCGGACGGCGTGATGTTCTCGGTGCCGGCCGGCAATCGCGCGCCGGATTACGACCCGCGCGCCCGCGGCTGGTACAAAGCGGCCAACTCCGCGCAACAGACCATCGTCACCGAACCGTACATCGCCGCTTCGTCGGGCAAACTGGTGATTACCGTCGCCACGCCGGTGCAGCGCCAGGGCCAGATGCTCGGCGTCGCCGGTGCAGATATCGATCTGACCAGTGTCAGCGCAATCATCAACTCGCTGAACTTCGGCGGTCACGGTCATGCGTTCATTGTCAGCGCTGAAGGCAAAATCCTCATTCACCCGGACAGCAAACTGGTGCTCAAGACCCTCGCCGAGGCCTATCCGAATGGCGCACCCAAAGTCAGCCCGGGCCTGAAGGAAGTCGAATTCGACGGCAAGACTCAGTTGATCTCCTTCACCCGCGTCAACGGCGTGCCGTCGGCGGACTGGTATGTGGCGCTGGTGCTCGATAAAGACACCGCTTTCGCCATGCTCAGCGAGTTCCGCACCTCAGCGCTGATCGCCATGGCCATTGCCGTGGTCATCATTCTGGCCCTGCTGGGCATGCTGATTCGCGTGCTGATGCAACCGCTGCTGACCATGGGCCGCGCCATGCACGATATCGCCGAAGGTGAAGGCGACCTGACCAAGCGTCTGGTGATTCACGGCAACGATGAATTTGGCGCGCTGGGCACCTCGTTCAACCGCTTCGTCGAGCGTATTCACACCTCGATCCGCGAAGTGTCCTCGGCTACCGGCCAGGTCAACGAAGTCGCCCTGCGCGTGGTCGCCGCGTCGAACTCGTCGATGTATAACTCCGACCAGCAAGCCAGCCGTACCAACAGCGTCGCCGCCGCGATCAACCAGCTCGGCGCCGCCGCCCAGGAAATCGCCCAGAACGCCGCCCTCGCCTCGCAGCATTCCAGCGATGCGCGCGGCCTCGCCGTAGAAGGCCAGCAAGTGGTGGATAAAACCATCCACGCCATGCAGCAGCTGTCGGCGAAGATCAGCGATTCGTGCGGCAACATCGAAACCCTCAACAGCAACACGGTGAACATCGGCCAGATTCTCGAAGTGATCACCAGCATTTCCCAGCAAACCAACCTGCTCGCGCTCAACGCCGCGATTGAAGCGGCGCGCGCCGGTGAGGCCGGTCGTGGTTTCGCCGTGGTCGCCGACGAGGTGCGCAACCTCGCCCACCGCACTCAGGATTCGGCGCAGCAAGTGCAGAAGATGATCGAAGAACTGCAAGTCGGCGCGCGTCAGGCGGTGAGCATCATGACCGAGAGCCAGCGCGAGAGCGAAAGCAGCGTCGGCATCGCCAACCAGGCCGGCGAACGCCTCGGCAGCGTGACCCAGCGCATCGGCGAAATCGACGGCATGAACCAGTCGGTGGCCACCGCGACCGAAGAGCAGACCGCCGTGGTTGAGTCGATCAATGTGGATATCAGCGAGATCAACACGCTGAATCAGGAAGGTGTGGAAAACCTGCAGGCGACCTTGCGCGCGTGTTCGGACCTGGAGCAGCAGGCGGCGCGGTTGAAGCAGTTGGTGGGTAGTTTCAGGATCTGAAGATCAAGGGCTTACCCCCTCATCGGAACGCCGCCCGCCTAGCCCTCTCCCCCAAGGGGGCGAGGGGAAAGGGAGCCGATCGGGCAATATTCCAGTCCTGAGTTCGACTCAGAAATTGCAGTCGACGCATCATGCTTAAACACACCGTCAGTCCCCTCTCCCTCCGGGAGAGGGTCAGGGTGAGGGAAAGCCTTTAAAACCGCGACCCAGGCTCAGAAAGAAACGCCAATTCCTCAGCCGTAGATTCCCGCCCCAACACCGCATTGCGATGCGGAAACCGGCCAAAACGGGCAATCACCTGGCGATGCCGCTCGGCATAATCCAGATTATCTGCAAACACCGCCCTCTGCGCTTCCGGCTGTTCAGCCACCAGCGCGATAAATCGGGACACTGCCTCGTTCTGCACCGCGAGGTTTTCGCAGTGTTCAAATACCAGATAAATGAACACACGCTGGATCGGTTTCAACTGCCGGTCGAAATCCGCAGCAATGCCTTGGGCGACGAGTTTCTGCGCGCGCAAATCACCGGAGTAGGCTTTAGGGGTGTTGCGATGGATCATGCGCGGCAGTTGATCGAGTAAAAGCACAACCGCCAGCCAACCTTCGGGACATTGCGTCCACTCGGTCAATTCGCCGGCCAGGGCCTGATCGACAAAGACCCCGAAACGCGTCTGCGCTTCGAGGTCTTGGCTGGTTCGCTTGCCGAACCACAACTTGCCCTTGTCAGCCGCGACTGCGTCCGGTGATTCGGCGTGTCCGAACCACCAGTCGAGCAACAGCTGCCAGGGCGCAGTCACGGTTACTCCTTGTGGTAAGCCGTGGCGCGCGCGACTTCTTCTTTCGAGCCGAGGAACACCGCGACACGCTGGTGCAGGCCTTCAGGCTGAATGTCGAGGATGCGCTGATGGCCGTCAGTGGAGGCGCCGCCCGCTTGTTCGACAAGGAACGACATCGGGTTGGCTTCGTACATCAGGCGCAGCTTGCCCGGCTTGGACGGCTCACGGCTGTCGCGCGGGTACATGAACAGACCGCCACGGGTGAGGATGCGGTGCACGTCGGCAACCATCGCTGCGACCCAACGCATGTTGTAGTTCTTTTTCAGCGGACCTTCTTCACCGGCCAGCAACTCGCCGACGTAGCGCTGGACCGGGGCTTCCCAGTGACGCTGGTTGGACATGTTGATGGCGAATTCCTGGGTGGTTTCAGGAATGGTGATGTCTTCGTGAGTCAGCACGAAGCTGCCCATTTCGCGGTCGAGGGTGAAGCCTTTGACGCCGTCGCCCAGGGTCAGCACCAGCATGGTTTGCGGGCCGTAGATCGCGTAACCGGCGGCCACTTGCTGGGTGCCTGGTTGCAGGAAGGCTTTTTCGTTCAGCGGCTCGTTCTGGCTCAGGTATTCATTCGGGCAACGCAGTACCGAGAAAATGGTGCCAACCGGCGCGTTGATGTCGATGTTCGACGAACCGTCCAGTGGGTCGAAAACCAGCAGGTAGGCGCCTTTCGGGTATTTGCCCGGAATCTGGTAGGCATTGTCCATTTCCTCGGACGCCATGCCGGCCAGGTGACCACCCCATTCGTTGGCTTCGAGCAGAATTTCGTTCGACAGCACGTCGAGCTTCTTCTGCACTTCGCCCTGGACGTTTTCAGTGCCCATGCTGCCCAGAACACCACCCAGGGCGCCTTTGGACACGGCGTGGCTGATTTCCTTGCAGGCACGCGCCACCACTTCGATCAAAAAGCGCAGATCGGCAGGAGTGTTGTTGCTGCGGGTCTGCTCAATCAAATAGCGACTCAAGGTAACGCGGGACATGGACGGCTCCGGTGGAATGGGGGGCTAAAAACCCGCGCAGTTTACAGGGAGTCTGAAAACCTAGCGAGCGAAGACGCCCGCTAACGTGCGTCGGGGCGTATTTGCCTGCATCAGACGTGATTGTCGGTGGAGAGTTCAGGTGACGGATTTAGCGTAGTTGGAAATGCAGCGGGCGGCGGTTGAGTGATAGCGGCAGTCTGATGAATTTTTGTTGTTTGACCGGACGCCATCGCTGGCAAGCCAGCTCCCACAGGATGTGTGGTGTACACAAAATATGTGAACGACCGAGATCACTGTGGGAGCTGGCTTGCCAGCGATTGGCGCGCAGCGCCAGCCCTTCTCAGGTATTGGCGGGCGGCTTGCGCAACAGGCTGAACGCCATCGCTCCGAGAAACACCACGCTCAACAGCAATACCGCCCACAGTCCGATCTTCTTCCAATTGGTACCGGCCACCGCCGCCGCGGTCGTCGTCGAGGTCTGCGTCACCACAGCTTCGCCCTGCACCGAGGCCTTGCCCAGCGTCGCCAGCATCTGCGGTTTGAAATCCGGGATCAGCGTGGTCAACGGCAGGTTCGCGGTTTTCACCGTGGGATTGCCCAAGGCAAGGCTGTACGGCCCATCGCCCCGGGCGAGGAAAATCACCTGGGTGGCGCGCACCGCGTATTTCAGATCCGGCGCCTGCTCACCCAGCCCACCGCCGCGCTCGTCCACGGTCAGCTTCAATTGCTGCACGGTCTGCCCGGCGAGGGGGATTTCGTTTTGCACCACGTCCTGATTGTTCTGGATCAGGCGATACAACAAGCCACTGCTCAGTGTCTGCCACGGCAAACTGCTCTCGCGGCGGCCGGCCAGTGTCACCGGCGCCAGACTGTTTGGCTGCTTCAGCTCGATTTGCACCCGCTCGACATTCAGCCCCATCGGCAGCTGCCAGGTGTATTCCCCGGCCTTGGTGCTGCTGCCGGCCACGGTTTGCGACCAGACCAACGGCAGCGGTAAATGACGCGGGTCGCTGCTTTTCAGTTGCGCCGAAGTAAGGATGGGCGCCGAACCCGGCGACTCCCAGAGCAGGCGCACATAACGCGCGGTCTGCCCCGGCAGGGTCACTTCGTGCTGTTCGATGCGCTCATCAGAGAATGTCAGCCGTGCAACCTGGCCTTCACCCCACGCCTGCCAATGTTGCAGGTCGTCGCTGGCTTCGATGCTGAAACGCTGAAAACCGTCGCGCTCGCTGGTCCAGTCGAGAATCAACTGCTGCAACGGCGCTTTGATCGCGCTGGCATCGAGCAGCCAGCCGCGCAGTACTTCTTCGCCGGCCTCCAACTGACTGGACGGCTGCACTTCAACCAGCGTGCCATTGGTGGTCGATTGCACGCGCACGTTGGGCGCGCGTTCGCTGGCGTCCGCGGCGTTGTAGAGCGGGAACCATTTGACCTCATGCAACTGACCGTCGTCGCGGGTCTGCGCGGATTCGCGAGCCAGCGCGTAAGCCTGCGGTTCACCGGCGGCGTTGAACACGCGCAAGTCGCCGAGATCGGTCTGGCGCGCCTGCAATTGCACGCTCAGCGGCAATTCGAGGCGATACCACGGGCCGTTGCCGCTGACCGACAGTGGCACCTGCGTGGCGAAGCCCGCGGGTTTTTCCTGGGCGCCGGCAGCCATCACCACGCCCAACGCCAACCAACCCAGATTCAGCATGCGACTCAAGAGACAACTCCTTCGGTTTCCGTGGCGGGTTTGTCCGCCGCCGGTTCGGCTTCGACGCGCTTGGGCGGCAACGGGGCAAAATAGCCCACCACCAGCAGCAACACGCCGACGCCGATAAACGAGACGATCCGGGCGAGGCCGCCACGGTTGCTCAGTTCGACAAAAATCAGTTTCGCCACCACCAGCGCAATCAGCGCCGCGCCGATCAGCCACACTTCGCGGCGATGGCGCAGATGACCGCCGATCATCAGCCCCAGCGCCATCAGCGTCCAGACGATCGACAACCCGGCCTGCACCAGCATTGAGGCGAGCAACGTGTCCAGTTCGAACGGGATCCCGGCCCAATGATGCGCAGCGCGGGTCACCAGCGCCGTGCAGAAGGCGAACAGCGAAACTCCGGCAATCAGTTGCGTGGCGGTGTCGGCGTAGTCCCGGCGGATCGACAGTTGTGCCAAAGCACTGCGCGACCACACATAAACGCCGAACAAGGCAAACAGCAGCCCCAGCTCCAGAGGGTTGAGCAGCGGTACATAAGGCAGCGGTTCGGCATTGCCATCGCTGACACCGTTAGCCAGCCAGAACCACGCCAACATCAACACGGCCAGCGGCGCAGCGGCGTACAAACGGTACTCGCGGGCAAACGTCGATACCGGCCAAGGCCAGGTGCGCGGTGCCGCTGCCAGCAACAGATAGACGCTCGGCAGAATCGCCCAGCCCAGCCAGCGCCAAGCGTTGTACTGCTCGGACAACAGCAGCAGACCGTAACGCAACTCCAGCGCCAGCACGCCGATCAGCAGCCAGCAACCGAGTACATGCGCGGAACTTAAAGCGCGTGCCGGCAGCATCGGCGCGAGGCGGCGCAGGCTGAAGAAATGCGCGGCAAATACTAGCGTCCAGGCCAGCCAGCCGAAGTCGGCCGCCGGGTGATAACGCGACTGCCATGCACCGAGCAATACCAGCGCAGCCGCGGGAATCAGCAAGGTGCAAAGCAAACCCAGCGCCGGCCATTTCAGCCGCAGTGACGCCAGCGTCCACAGCACCACACTGAGCGCCGCGACCAATAGCAACAGCGTCGCTTGCAGATTGGCCGGGGCAAAGCGCAGCACCTCACTGACCCACGCCAGCGTCCACCAAGCGGCGCCCCATACCAACAATATTTCGGACAAGCGCTGCAAACTCAACGCATCAAACGCCGAGGCATGGTTGCCCAGTTGCAAGCGCCACGCGCCGACCATCGCCGCCAGTCCCAGCACCAGCGGCGTCCAGAATCCACCATGGGCCAGCGGTTTCAAGCCTTCGCTGGACAACGGCCCCAGCAGCTCCGGGCCAGCCAGCAAAAATGCAGCGCCGCCGATCACCTGCAACAGCAGGCCAAAAACGAAGCTGACGCGCTGCTGCAGATACAGGCTCAGCCAGATGATCAGCAAACCACTGGCCGCCCACACCGCACTCGCGGTCTGCCACGGCAGGACAAACAGCACCGCCAGATTGATCAGCACCAGGCCGGCCAACAGCACCACGGACAAGCCGCGCAGCAGACGCACGTCGCTGCGTACCATGTCATCGCGCGCCGCCAGCAACATGCCGGCGATCAATGCCAGACCGATCAGCGATGCGCTGAGCAAACCACTCCAGCCCGCGCTGAACACTGCTGACGAATCCTCGCCCGCGCCTTGCAGCCGCAGCAGGAACAACGCGCCGCCGAGCAATTGCACGGCAAACGCGCTGAACAGGAACGTGCGCGATTGAATGCGCAGGCCGACCCACAACGTTGCCAGCCCGGCCAGCGCCCAACTGATCGCTGTGCCTTGGGTGAAGAAGAACAGCGGCGCCAGCAGGTACAGGAACGTCAGGCCCAGACTCGCCAGCACTGGCAACGCCTGGCGCTCCCACCGCGCGGTCTGCTCCGCTACTGCTTTGCGCAATTGGTAGAAGCTGAACAACAGCGCACCGCCGAGCATCAACGCGCCCAGTGGCGCACCGTCGAGCAAACTGTTTTCGCCGACGCGTAATTCACTGAGGAAGGCCAACGCCGAGCCCAATTGCAGCAACAGCGCAAAGGCCCGCGCAAATGGTCGATGCTGACGCAGGCCAAGCCAGAAAATCCCTGCCCCCTCGACGGCCCATGCCGCTGAAGTCCAGCGCGCATCGAGCCCCAACGGAATCGCCAGACTGGCAAAAATCACCCCGAGCGCCAAGCAGGTTTCGCCCAGCAGCACTGCGCGTCCACCCATCAATAGCCTGGCCAGCGCCATATAGAGCATGCCCAGCGCCAGGGCACTGAACGCCGCCGCGAACTCCAGGTGCTGAACGATGGCGAACTGCAAACCGAAACCAATGATCGGCGGGCCGAACAACATCGTACCGTCGACGTAATCGCCCTTGCGCGCCGACCAGTGCAACAACGCCTCGCGATCAGCGTCCGCCGGGGCATCGCTCAGGTCGAGCAGCTTGCGTCGGGCAAACAGCAAGCCGATGGCCAGGTACATCAGGAAAAACAGGATCAGAAACGGCTCGGTGCTCCACAACAGTTCCGGAACATAAGAACGCAGGCCCCAGGCGAAGCCGATGCCAAAGGTTCCAACGAAGCCGATCAAGTTGAGCAGGCGCCAGGCCTTGAACCAGGCAATGGCCAGAATGCCGGCATTGAGCAGGGCAAAATAACTGAACAGCGCGACGTGGTTGCCTTCACCCGTTGAGGTCAGGATCGGCGCGGCAAAACCGCCCAATGCCGCCGCTGCCACCAGCCCCAACGCATCCTGGGTGATTGCCAGAATGGCCGAGAACACCGTCACCGCCACCAGCAGGCCCAGCGCGGCCGAAGGATCGAGCAGCGGATGCAAACGCATCGCCGCAAACACCGTCAGGTACAGCACCGCGATCCCGGTACCCTGCAGCATCAACGCATAATGGGTGTTGCGCCGGCGCAGCCACCAGCCCAGCACAAGCAGGCCCAACGCGGCAGCCGCCACCCCGGCGTAACGCAACTCGATCGGCACCACCATGCCTTCGGTGGCGTAACGCAGCAAAAACGCCAGACCGAAAAACAGCAGCACCACGCCGACGCGCAGCACCGTGTTACCACCGAACAGCCAGTTGCGTGCCGCGCTGATGCCACGTTCGATCAGGTTCGGGCCACGGGGTTCGGCAGGTTTCTGCGGTTCACGAGGGGCCGGTTCGGCGCGCCAGACATCGTCCGGCAGCGGCTGGCTGGTTTCACGGGTGGCGGCGGCGACTGGTTCAAGCTCGGGCGGCAGTTCCCAGATCAGCTCAGGCGCGGGGGCTTGCTCAAGGATTTCGGCGGGCTCGGCGACAGGCTCAGCGACGGGCGCAGGAGACGGCGGTGGCGCAGCGTGAAGCGGCGCGCCTTCGAGCAGGAACAGCCGCTGCTCGACGCCCTGCAAGGCGACTTTGGCGTGTTCGAGTTGTTGCTGTTGTGCGGCCGTCAGTTTGCCGAGCCGCGCGATGCGCATCGTCTGCGCAATCGCCAGCCCGAGCAGCGCGCCCAACAGCGCAGCGCTGAACGACTCGTCGAGCAGTCCACCGAGCACCAGCCCGATCAACATGAACATCCATTGCATGGTCGATATCCCTAAGCAGCCCCGGGGCGGGGCGAGTCCGGCGATGGCTTCAGTCTAGGCACAAACCCTTGTAGGAGTGAGCCTGCTCGCGATAGCGGTCTGTCAGTCAGTCAGTCAGTCAACGAAGATGTTGAATGTGATGACGCTATCGCGAGCAGGCTCACTCCTACATTGGATTGGTGGTGACTGAAGCTTCCGGTAACCGGCGCTCAGTATATCGATCCGGCCCAACAAACGTTGGGCCTTGCACAGATTTGTTGCGGAAAGTTACTCCAGCGCTTTCCAGATATCGGTGGCGTACTCACGAATGGTCCGGTCAGACGAGAACCAGCCCATCCGCGCGGTGTTCAGCACTGCCGAACGCCACCAGTTATTGGAGTCATGCCAGTGCGCTTCCACGCGCTTCTGCGCTTCCCAGTACGAGTCGAAATCGGCGCAGACCAGGAAACGGTCGTAGTCGATCAACGAATCGATCAGCCCGGTGTAACGCGAAGTATCGTCCGGCGAGAACACACCGCTGCGGATCGCTTGCAGCACATCGTTCAGACGATGCGACGCGGCGATGTCCGGCAAGGCGCTGAACTCATGGTTCTGCTTGCGCGCTTCAACCTGCTGCGCACTCAAGCCAAAGATAAACATGTGTTCGGCACCGATGCGCTCGGCCATTTCGACGTTGGCGCCATCGAGGGTGCCGATGGTCAGCGCGCCGTTGAGGCCGAACTTCATGTTGCTGGTGCCCGACGCTTCGAAACCGGCGGTGGAAATCTGCTCGGACAAGTCCGCCGCCGGAATGATGCTCTCCGCCAGGCTGACGTTGTAGTTGGGCAGGAACACCACTTTGAGCAAGCCGCGCACCGTCGGGTCGTTGTTGACCACCCGGGCGATATCGTTGGTCAGTTTGATGATCAGTTTGGCCTGGTGATAACTCGCCGCGGCCTTGCCGGCGAAGATTTTCACCCGCGGCACCCAGTCGACTTCCGGCTCGGCACGAATCGCTTGATACAGCGCAACGGTGTGCAGCAGATTGAGCAACTGACGCTTGTATTCGTGGATGCGTTTAACCTGCACGTCGAACATCGCCGCCGGGTTGACCGCAACCCCCAGGCGCTCGTGTATCAGGTAGGCCAAGGCCTTTTTGCTGTGCAGGCGCTGTTCGGCAAAGGCTTTACGGAACGCGGTTTTTTCAGCGAATGGCTCCAGTTCAAGCAGACGCTCTTCGGGATGGTCGAGTATCTCCGGCCCCACAGCATCGACCAGCATCGAGGTCAGCTCGGCGTTGACCTGGAACAGCCAGCGGCGGAACGTAATGCCGTTGGTCTTGTTGTTGATCCGCTCCGGGTACAGCTTGTGCAACTCGGCGAACACGGTTTTGCGCATCAGTTGCGTGTGCAGCCCGGACACGCCATTGACGCTGTGCGAGCCGAGAAACGCGAGGTTGCCCATGCGCACGCGGCGGCCGTTGTCCTCCTCGATCAGCGACACCGCGCGCAGCACGTCGAAATCGTGAATGCCCTTGGCCCGCAGCGAGTCGATGTGCTGGGCGTTGATCAGATAAATGATCTGCATGTGCCGCGGCAGCATGCGTTCCATCAGGCCGACCGGCCAGGTTTCCAGTGCCTCGGGCAGCAAGGTGTGGTTGGTGTACGACAGCGTGTCGACTGTGACCTGCCACGCCGCATCCCACGCTACGTCGTAGACGTCGACCAATTGACGCATCAGTTCGGCGACGGCAATCGACGGGTGGGTGTCATTGAGCTGGATCGCCGCATGATCACCGAGGGTCAGCACCGAGGTGTGCATGTTGCGGTGACGGCGCAGCAGATCCTGTAGCGATGCGGCGACGAAGAAGTATTCCTGACGCAGGCGCAGTTCCTGACCGGCTTCGGTGCTGTCCGCCGGGTAGAGCACGCGCGAAATACTTTCGGCGCGAGCTACTTCGGCAACGGCACCGAGGTGGTCACCGGCGTTGAAACGCTCCAGGTGCAGCTCCTCCATCGCCCGCGCGCGCCACAGGCGCAAGGTATTGACGCTGGCGCCGCGCCAGCCGACCACCGGGGTGTCGTAGGCAATTGCGCGCACGGTTTCCGCCGGCGACCAGACCTGACGGGTCTTGCCATTGGCGTCGGTGACGGTTTCGACGCTGCCGCCGAAGCCGATCGGGTATACCACTTCCGGCCGTTCGAATTCCCACGGGTTGCCGAAATCCAGCCAGTGTTCGGTCTGCTCTTGCTGCCAGCCATCGACAATCGCCTGACGGAACAAGCCGTGTTCATAACGAATGCCATAGCCGTGACCGGCAATGCCGAGGGTCGACATGCTTTCCATGAAGCATGCCGCCAGGCGCCCGAGGCCGCCGTTGCCGAGCGCTGCGTCGGGCTCCAGCAAACGGATGCGCTCCAGATCGACGCCCAGTTCGGTCAGCGCCTCACGGGCGACGTCGAGCAGGCCAAGGTTGCTCAGGCTGTCGTAAAGCAAGCGGCCGATGAGGAATTCCAGCGAGAGGTAGTACACCCGCTTCTGACCTTTGCGGTAGATCTGCCGGGTGTGGTCCATCCAGTGTTCGACCATGTGATCACGCGCGGCCAGGGCGATGGCTTCGAACCAGTCATGGTCAAAGGCGTGATCGGGATCCTTGCCCACCGCGTAGGTGAGCTTGGTCAGGACGGCGTCGCGGAATGCGGCCACCTCTGCTTCGCGAACTAGTGGTTCTTGAGTCATCAATTGGACCTCGAGCGAGCGGGGAATTGTCTGAGCCTAGACGGTCTGACCGACGGTAACGGCTCTGGTTCGGCTGTATTTCCTGAGACTGTGAGGTGGTCCGGCATAACCTTGGCGGATGAACCAATGAATGCAGGGGCCATGCCGAAATGCCCGGCAAAGTGCCGGCATGGAGAAAAATCTGGCGAAAGGTTGTTCAAAAATCCACCCGTCCCGGTATGATCGCGCGCCCTGATGCATACACCTCTGGTAACTCCCGATGATGAAACCCAACCTGATCGCCGCCGCCGAGATCGATCGTCTCGATACGTGGGCCAAATATTCGGCACCGATGTGCGGCTCGTGCATGTCCAGCTGCTGCACGCTGCCGGTCGAGGTGAAGATCAAGGATCTGGTGCGCATCGGTGTGGTCGACGAATTCGAACTGGGCGATCCGCCGAAGAACATCGCCAAGCGTTTGCAAAAGGAAGGTCTGGTCGAGCGTTTCAATCAGAAGTCGGGGATCTTCACCCTCCAGCGCATGAGCAACAACGATTGCTATTACCTGGATCGTAAGAGCCGCCTGTGCACCATTTATGACAAACGCCCGGACACCTGCCGCAACCACCCGAAGATCGGCCCGCGGCCGGGGTATTGCGCGTACAAGCCGAAGGAAGTCGAGCGAGTGCAGAATTTTCGGGCGATCGAGAAGTTCTGACCGCACCTGATCATTCCCACGCTCTGCGTGGGAATGCAGCCCGGGACGCTCTGCGTCCTTCTGAAGCCGAACGCAGAGCGTCCGTTGAGGCATTCCCACGCAGAGCGTGGGAACGATCAATCAGTCCTCTCTCCCTCCGGGAGAGGGCTAGGGTGAGGGGTTCTTGATCTTTGAAGGCTTAATCCACTTTTCCCCAGACAAACAAAAACGCCCCCGGTCTCGCGACCGGGGGCGTTTTTTATTCCAGGGCTGGATTACGCCTTGGCTTTCTTGGCAGCGCGGGTACGCTCGCTTTCGTCGAGGATCTTCTTGCGAAGACGGATCGACTTAGGCGTGACTTCGCACAGCTCGTCTTCCTGGATGTATTCCAGAGCCTGTTCCAGAGTGAAGCGAACAGGTGGGACCAGAGCGATGGTTTCGTCTTTACCCGAAGCACGCATGTTGTCGAGCTTCTTGCCTTTGGTCGGGTTTACACCCAGGTCGTTGTCGCGGCTGTTCTGACCAACGATCTGACCGTTGTAGATCTCCTGGCCGTGTTCTACGAACAGCTTGCCGCGAGCCTGCAGGGTTTCCAGCGAGTAGGTCAGTGCCTTGCCGGTTTCAACCGAAACCAGAACACCGTTCTGACGGCCGGACATGTGGCCCGACTTGACGGTGTCGTAGCGATCGAAGATCGAGGTCAGGATGCCAGCACCGTTGGTCAGGGTCAGGAACTGGTTACGGAAACCGATCAGACCGCGAGCAGGGATGTTGTATTCCAGACGTACACGGCCCTTGCCATCCGGCACCATGTTGCTCAGGTCGCCCTTACGCAGGCCCATCTCTTCCATGACCTTGCCCTGGGATTCTTCAGGGATGTCGATGGTCACGTTTTCGAACGGTTCCTGCTTCACGCCGTCAACTTCACGGATGATCACTTCAGGACGGCCCAAGGCCAGCTCGAAGCCTTCGCGACGCATGGTTTCGATCAGTACCGAGAGGTGCAGCTCACCACGGCCGGAAACCTTGAACTTGTCAGCCGAGTCGCCTTCTTCAACGCGCAGTGCAACGTTGTACAGCAACTCTTTGTCCAGACGGTCCTTGATGTTACGGGACGTCACGAACTTGCCTTCTTTACCGCAGAATGGCGAGTCGTTTACCTGGAAGGTCATCGAAACGGTTGGCTCGTCGACGGTCAGCGGCTTCATCGCCTCGACAGTGTCCGGGTGGCACAGGGTGTCGGAGATGAACAGCGAATCCATACCGCTGATGCAGACGATGTCGCCGGCCGCAGCTTCTTCAACGTCAACGCGGTGCAGACCGTGGTGACCCATCAGTTTCAGGATACGGCCGTTGCGACGCTTGCCATCGGCACCGATCGCGACAACCGGAGTGTTCGGCTTGACGCGACCGCGAGCGATACGGCCAACACCGATAACACCCAGGAAGCTGTTGTAGTCCAGAGCGGAGATCTGCATCTGGAACGGACCGTCGCGGTCAACGGCCGGAGGCGGAACGTGGTCGACGACTGCCTGGTACAGCGCAGTCATGTCTTCGCCCATGGCGGTGTGGTCCAGACCGGCAATGCCGTTCAGGGCCGAAGCGTAAACAACCTGGAAGTCCAGTTGTTCTTCGGTCGCACCGAGGTTGTCGAACAGGTCGAAGATCTGGTCCAGAACCCAGTCCGGACGCGCGCCTGGACGGTCAACCTTGTTGATCACCACGATTGGACGCAGGCCGGCTTCGAAAGCCTTCTTGGTCACGAAACGGGTTTGCGGCATAGGGCCGTCTTGAGCGTCAACCAGCAGCAGAACGGAGTCAACCATCGACATTACGCGTTCAACTTCGCCGCCGAAGTCGGCGTGGCCCGGGGTGTCCACGATGTTGATGTGGTAGCCGTTCCAGTTGATGGCGGTGTTCTTCGCCAGAATGGTAATACCGCGTTCTTTTTCCTGGTCGTTGGAGTCCATCACGCGCTCGTCGTTGAGCTCGTTGCGCTCCAGAGTGCCGGATTGACGCAGGAGTTTGTCTACCAGGGTGGTCTTACCATGGTCAACGTGGGCAATGATGGCGATGTTGCGTAGATTTTCGATCACTTGTGTATCTCGATCAGAGGATTCGGTTTGCTGACAAGTCTTGGCAGCGATTAGCAGTAGTGTCCGGCATGGCCGTTACAGCTTGACGGCGGTGTCGGGGGGCCGGTGACGCAGGCCACAGGCAAACAGCCCCGGGCACTTAGCTCGGTCGATAAACGCGCACATTGGCATGCCCCTCACTGAGCAAATGGTGAGCATGCAGGCGACTCATCACGCCTTTGTCGCAATACAGCAGGTACTGGCGAGTCGGATCCAGCTCCTTGAAACGAGCGTTCACTGCATAGAACGGCATCGTCTGTACTTCTACGCCAGCGAGTTCCAGCGGCTCATCCTCGGCGGCATCCGGGTGACGGATGTCGATCACGATCTGGCCGGCCAGTGCTTCGCTGACTTCTTCAATCTGTACGTCCTGGCCCAGTTCGTCGATTACCCGATCGATTGGCACCAGTTTGGCGTTGGCGAGCGCACGCTCGAGCACCGCCATGTCGAACTCCTGCTCTTCGTGCTCAACCCGACCGCGTTTGGCGGCCGTTTTCGGGTTGACCGAAATGACCCCGCAGTATTCCGGCATGTGCCGGGCGAAATCGGCGGTACCGATCTCGTTGGCGGTGTCGATGATGTCCTGTTTGTGCGCAACGATCAGCGGGCGCAGGACCAGCTTGTCGGTCACGCAGTCGATCACCGACAGGTTCGGCAGGGTCTGGCTCGAGACCTGGGAGATCGCTTCGCCGGTAACCAGCGCGTCGATGTGCAGGCGCTCGGCGATGTTCGTCGCCGCGCGCAACATCATACGCTTCAATACGACGCCCATATGACTGTTATCGACTTTGCCGAGAATTTCACCCAGCACTTCTTCGAACGGAACACTGACAAATAGCACGCGTTGCGAGCTGCCGTACTTCTTCCAGATGAAATGCGCGACTTCCATCACGCCCAATTCATGGGCACGCCCGCCCAGATTGAAGAAGCAGAAGTGCGTCATCAGGCCACGACGCAGGATCTGATAGGCCGCCACGGTCGAGTCGAAACCGCCGGACATCAATACCAGCGTCTGCTCCAGCGCACCGAGCGGGTAGCCGCCGATACCGTTGTGCTGGCTGTGGATGACGAACAACCGTTTGTCGCGAACTTCGATGCGGACTTCGATTTCCGGCGCTTTCAGGTCGATTCCGGCTGCACCGCACTCGCGACGCAGCTTGCTGCCGACGTATTTTTCCACGTCCATCGAGCTGAACGTGTGCTTGCCCGCGCGCTTGCAGCGCACCGAAAAAATCTTCCCGGCCAGGGCCGCGCCGTAATGCTGTTTGCACTTTTCGGTGATGTCGTCGAAGTCACCCAGCGGGTACTCGTCGATCTGCAGAAAATGCGCAATACCCGGCATGCAGGTCAGGCGCTCGCCCATCTCTTTCAAGGCTTTGGGGTCAGTAACACGGGTTTCCAGCTCGAGATTGTCCCACACGCCGTTCACCACCACTGCCGGGTCCAGGTCGCGGAGCACGGTGCGGATGTTCTTGGCCAGCTGGCGGATGAACTTCGTCCGGACAGGTCGGCTTTTGATGGTGATCTCGGGGAAGACTTTTACGATTAGTTTCATGAAAACAGCGCGCGAACGGCCAGCCGAAAAAGGGGGGCGCGGATTATAGCGGAAATTGCTCAAGGTTTAACCAGTTAATGTGCAGAAGGTTTTTCACGCACCAAAACAGGTCATTTGCGAATTCAAACGCAACATTACGGGGCGATATTTGTCAATTCAGTACCTCGCGCACCTTAATAAGCGTGAATTTGGGGCAAAAAACCCATGCTGGGGCACTGGCATGCAATTTGCTCCCTTGTGAGGCAGGTTGCCTTGGCAGAGTATTCGCGCCGGCATCACCATTATTAAGGGCATCCACTACCCGCCCTAATTCACCCGGAGGACACTATGTCGAAGTCGGTTCAACTCATCAAAGATCATGACGTCAAGTGGATTGATCTGCGCTTCACGGACACCAAAGGCACTCAGCACCACGTGACCATGCCGGCTCGCGATGCGCTGGATGATGACTTCTTCGAAGTCGGCAAGATGTTCGACGGCTCCTCCATCTCTGGCTGGAAAGGCATCGAAGCCTCCGACATGATCCTGATGCCGGTCGACGAAACTGCCGTTCTCGATCCGTTCACCGAAGACCCGACGCTGATTCTGGTGTGCGACATCATCGAGCCTTCGAGCATGCAAGGCTACGATCGCGACCCACGTGCGATCGCCAAGCGCGCCGAAGAGCACCTGAAAGCCACCGGTATCGGTGACACCGTATTCGCTGGTCCAGAGCCAGAATTCTTCATCTTCGACTCGGTGAAATTCAAGTCGGACATCTCCGGCTCGATGTTCAAGATCTACTCCGAGCAAGGTTCGTGGATGTCCGACCAGGACATCGAAGGCGGCAACAAGGGTCACCGTCCAGGCGTGAAAGGCGGCTATTTCCCTGTTCCACCGTTCGACCACGACCACGAAATCCGTACTGCCATGTGCAACGCACTGGAAGAAATGGGTCAGTCGGTTGAAGTTCACCACCACGAAGTGGCAACTGCCGGCCAGAACGAAATCGGCGTCAAGTTCAACACCCTGGTGAAGAAGGCCGACGAAGTTCAAACCCTGAAATACGTTGTACATAACGTTGCCGACGCTTACGGCCGCACCGCGACCTTCATGCCGAAGCCACTGTACGGCGACAACGGTTCGGGCATGCACGTGCACATGTCGATCTGGAAAGACGGCAAGAACACCTTCGCCGGCGAAGGCTATGCCGGCCTGTCCGATACCGCTCTGTACTTCATCGGCGGCATCATCAAGCACGGTAAGGCACTGAACGGCTTCACCAACCCGGCCACCAACTCGTACAAGCGTCTGGTGCCAGGTTTCGAAGCGCCGGTCATGCTGGCCTACTCGGCTCGCAACCGTTCCGCGTCGATCCGCATTCCTTACGTGTCGAGCCCGAAAGCCCGCCGTATCGAAGCACGCTTCCCGGACCCGGCTGCCAACCCGTACCTGGCTTTCGCAGCACTGCTGATGGCCGGTCTGGACGGTATCCAGAACAAGATCCACCCAGGCGATGCCGCTGACAAGAACCTGTACGACCTGCCGCCTGAAGAGGCGAAAGAGATCCCACAGGTTTGCGGCAGCCTGAAAGAAGCCCTGGAAGAGCTGGACAAGGGCCGCGCGTTCCTGACCAAGGGCGGCGTATTCTCCGACGACTTCATCGACGCTTACATCGCGCTGAAATCGGAAGAAGAAATCAAGGTTCGCACCTTCGTGCACCCACTGGAATATGAGCTGTACTACAGCTGCTGATCCGGTAGCGCTGCGTAACGCGGCGTGATCAAAAAGAGGCCTCCTTCGGGAGGCCTTTTTATTGCAGATCAAAAGCCCCTCACCCTGGCCCTCTCCCAGAGAGAGAGGGGACTGATCTTGGTGCGCTCACCTTGATCGTTCCCACGCTCCACGTGGGAATGCAGCCCGTGACGCTCTGCGTCACTGGACGCGGAGCGTCCCCTGAGGCATTCCCACGCAGAGCATGGGAACGATCCGTGTGGTGGCTACCAGTCTTTTCAATTCCAGTTATGAACGGTTTTGGCCAACCGCCCTGCGTGACCTATGCTGCACCCATCGCTTTCAATCCCGGTCGATTTCATGGGTCGCACCTTTCTCTACATTCTGCTGCTGATCGCCCTGCCCGCCGCTGCGCAGATCTACAAGTACACCGATGCCAATGGCAACACGGTCTACAGCGATCATTCGCCGGACGGCGTGAAGGCGCAGCCGGTTGAGCTGCCGCCATTGAACCGTGTCGAGCCACAAGCGCCGGGCACACCGCCAACGCCTGATGCCAAGACGCCACAGCCGCCGCATAAAGCCTACGAAATCCTTGAACTGGCCGGCCTGCCCACTGACGAAGCGTTGCGCGCCAACAACGGCACCTTCACCGTCAATGTGCTGATCAAGCCGCGCCTGCAGGCCCCGCATCAATTAAGACTGGTACTCGACGACGAACCCTACGGCCAACCGAGCAACGTGCCGAGCCTGCAACTGGTCAATGTCGATCGCGGCGAGCATCGTCTCGCGGTGCAGGTGGTCGATGGCCAGACCGTCATCCAGCAAAGCCCACCCGCGACCTTCACCGTGCAGCGGGTGCACCGCCCATGAAAGGTGTGGTCCTGATCCTTTGCCTGCTCGCCTTGCCCGCCTCGGCCGAGGTGTTCACCTATATCGATGCCCAGGGCAACCGCGTCTACACCGACCAGCCGCGCGGCAATGCCAAGCGTGTGCCGATCGCCAGCAGTAATCGCATGTCAGCCACCCCGACCATCGCTGCACCGATCAGTAAAACCAGGAACGCCACGCCGCAGCCGCCGTTTCATTACGACATGCTGCGGGTGCTGGTGCCCGAACCGGACGCAACTATCCGCAGCAGTGCAGGCGAACTGATCGTCAGCATCACCAGCGAGCCGGGTCTTCAGGAGGGCCACCGCTATCGCTTGCTGCTGGATGGCCAGCCCACCGGCGAACCCGGCCTGAGCCCGGTCTTCCCGCTGAGCAATATCGATCGCGGCAGTCACAACCTGTCGGCAGAAATTCTCGATGCCGACGGGCGCACTGTCGAACGCACCGCCAACCAGCCCTTCCACGTGCTGCGCATTTCGCTGGCGCAGAAACGTCAGGTCAAACCCTGCGCCAGGGACGATTACGGCGTACGGCCGGAGTGTCCGCTGAAAGACAAACCCGAAGAACCGAAAAACCCCTTCCTGCGCTTCTTCTGACACCACCGAGCGATGCGCACTGTATTGGTGCGCTAAGCTGCACCCTACTCAAATTCCAACCCATTTTGGTTCGAATCTTCCCGATTGAGCTGGCTTCGTGCCATACAAACGCGCGTCAAACGCCTGTTTCAGGGGTTAAACGCTTCTTTTCGGAGCCTTGGTTTGGTTTTTGCATTTTCCCGGTATCAGCGCTTAGTTCTCGCGCACGCCTTGCTCCAAAAGGGGTCCAGATGACCATAAGCGACGCAATCCACCGTTTGCTGCTCGACAACCTGACCACCGCGACCATCCTGCTCGACGCGCAATTGCGCCTTGAGTACATGAATCCGGCGGCGGAGATGCTGCTGGCCGTCAGCGGCCAGCGCAGCCATGGCCAGTTCATCAGCGAGCTGTTCACCGAATCCCCCGAGGCGCTCAATTCCCTGCGCCAGGCGGTCGAGCAAGCGCACCCGTTTACCAAGCGCGAAGCGATGCTGACCGCGCTCACTGGCCAGACGCTGACCGTGGATTACGCGGTAACGCCCATCCTCAGCAACGGCGAGACCCTGCTTTTGCTGGAAGTCCATCCGCGTGACCGCTTGCTGCGGATCACCAAGGAAGAGGCGCAGCTGTCCAAGCAGGAAACCAGCAAGATGCTGGTGCGCGGCCTCGCCCACGAAATCAAGAACCCGCTCGGCGGCATTCGTGGCGCGGCGCAGTTGCTGGCCCGCGAACTGCCGGAAGACAGCCTGCGCGATTACACCAACGTGATCATTGAAGAGGCCGATCGCCTGCGCAATCTGGTCGACCGCATGCTCGGCTCCAACAAGCTGCCGTCGCTGGCGATGTGCAACGTTCACGAAGTGCTCGAACGCGTCTGCCAACTGGTCGAGGCCGAAAGCCAGGGCTGCATCACCTTGGTGCGCGACTACGACCCGAGCATTCCTGACGTGTTGATCGACCGCGAGCAAATGATCCAGGCCGTATTGAACATCGTGCGCAACGCGATGCAGGCGATCAGCAGCCAGAACGAGCTGCGTCTGGGCCGCATCAGCCTGCGCACCCGCGCCATGCGCCAGTTCACCATCGGCCACATCCGCCATCGCCTGGTAACCAAGATCGAGATCATCGACAACGGCCCGGGCATCCCGACGGAGCTGCAGGAAACCATTTTCTTTCCGATGGTCAGCGGACGCCCGGACGGTACCGGGCTGGGGCTGGCCATTACCCAGAACATCATCAGTCAGCATCAGGGTCTGATCGAGTGTGAGAGCCATCCAGGCCACACCACGTTTTCGATCTTCCTGCCACTGGAACAAGGAGCCACATCGACATGAGCCGTAGTGAAACCGTGTGGATCGTCGATGACGACCGTTCTATCCGTTGGGTTCTGGAAAAGGCCTTGCAGCAGGAAGGCATGACCACCCAGAGCTTCGACAGCGCCGACGGCGTGATGAGTCGCCTGGCGCGGCAGCAGCCGGACGTGATCATTTCCGACATCCGCATGCCCGGGGCCAGCGGTCTGGACCTGTTGGCGCGGATTCGCGAACAGCACCCGCGGTTGCCGGTCATCATCATGACCGCTCACTCCGATCTGGACAGCGCGGTCGCCTCGTATCAGGGCGGCGCGTTTGAATATCTGCCGAAGCCGTTCGACGTCGACGAGGCCGTTTCGCTGGTCAAGCGAGCCAATCAGCACGCTCAGGAACAGCAAGGCCTGGAAGTCGTGCCGGCACTGACCCGCACCCCGGAAATCATCGGCGAAGCGCCGGCGATGCAGGAAGTGTTTCGCGCCATCGGCCGCCTGAGCCATTCCAACATCACCGTGCTGATCAACGGCGAATCCGGTACCGGTAAAGAACTGGTCGCCCACGCCCTGCACCGCCACAGCCCCCGCGCGGCGTCGCCATTCATTGCGCTGAACATGGCAGCGATCCCCAAGGATCTGATGGAGTCGGAGCTGTTCGGCCATGAAAAAGGCGCGTTCACTGGCGCGGCGAATTTGCGTCGCGGCCGCTTCGAACAGGCGGACGGCGGCACGCTGTTTCTCGATGAAATCGGCGACATGCCGGCTGATACCCAGACGCGTCTGTTGCGCGTGCTGGCCGACGGCGAATTCTATCGGGTGGGCGGGCATGTGCCGGTCAAGGTTGACGTGCGCATCATCGCCGCGACGCACCAGAATCTGGAAACCCTGGTGCATGCCGGAAAATTCCGTGAGGACTTGTTCCACCGCCTCAATGTGATCCGCATCCACATCCCGCGCCTGTCGGATCGTCGCGAAGACATCCCGACCCTGGCCAAACACTTCCTCAGCCGCGCCGCCCAGGAACTGGCAGTCGAGCCGAAGCTGCTGAAAAGCGAGACCGAGGAATACCTGAAAAACCTGCCATGGCCGGGCAACGTGCGTCAGCTGGAGAACACCTGCCGCTGGATCACGGTGATGGCCTCCGGGCGCGAAGTGCACATCAGCGATTTGCCGCCAGAACTGCTGAATCTTCCGCAGGATTCGGCACCAGTGACCAACTGGGAGCAGGCGCTGCGTCAGTGGGCAGACCAGGCGCTGGCGCGTGGTCAGTCGAGTTTGCTCGACAGCGCCGTGCCGGCGTTCGAGCGAATCATGATCGAAACGGCTTTGAAACATACCGCCGGCCGCCGCCGTGATGCTGCGGTGCTGCTGGGTTGGGGACGTAACACCCTGACGCGCAAGATCAAGGAATTGGGGATGAAGGTTGATGGTGGGGATGATGATGAGGGGGATGAGGGTTAACGATTAAGGCTTGTCGTGTACTCAGGATCGGTCCCCCTCACCCCAGCCCTCTCCCCAAGGGGAAGAGGGGAAAGGGAGCCGATCTCGGGTGGTTTCGAGGCTTGAGTTCGGCTCGGTATCCCAGGTCGGCGTAACTTGACCGGGCAACTCGGTCAGTCCCCTCTCCCTCCGGGAGAGGGTTAGGTGAGGGCCGCCGTGCACCGCATCAATGCACAATGACCCGAGATCGCGCATAGCGACATCGCCTCGCTCTCGATTGAAAAAGCTGCAAGCCTCACAAGCCGTACCCGCGAAAGCCCCGAATTCCGGGGCTTTCGTATTTCTGTTCAAGCTTTTTGTTACAGCAGATGTAAACCTGGCACGCCCCCTGCAATACCCTTCACAGGTGATTCGATTCACCACCCGTTTCGGGGACCTTGGTACAGGCAGGCCGGGGATTCCCCTCTTTACACCGGGCGCACGCTGCATCGCGATGCGTCCACCCTTTTGGGATCCTTGGTACAGGCAGGCCGGGGGTTCCCTCTTTACACCGGACCGACGCTCACAGCGAAGTCCGCCTCTTTTGGGAACCCTGATACAGGCAGGTCAGGGATTCCCGCTTTTATTCCTCGCGTCCAGCTCCGAGGCTCAATTGAGCTTCGGATGTTTGGGCAAATGATGTGGCGGCTGATGCTGCCACGTGTGGTCGAACTTCTTCATTTCATCCTCCAGCTTGTCCAGCATGTTTCCTGGGCTGGGCTCGGTAACCGCGATGTTCCGCAAAACTTCCTGTTCGCTGAGATCGGAGTCTTTGAAATGCTCAAGAAACGACCAGACCCGACGCTGCAGAATCGAGCGTTCGACCTGAAACTCGGGCGTGAGAACCAGATCTCTGATTTTTTCCATCATTGCCATGGTGCTCTGGTTGGTTAACGTGGCCCAAAGCGCACGTTTCGCAGCGTGTTGCGCCTGTGGGACATTGTGCATCCAGTGCTCGATCCCCACATCATTGGTATTTCTTGCCAGCCAGAAATCCGTGCCTGTCCGCCGCCGTGCAGCAATGAGCCGCCGAAGAGAGGCGGGGTCGGATATCAGCGTGTATTTCAGGTCGAAACCATTTCTGAGTTCAACGGTTTCAGGTATTGACGTGATTCCGGTATAGACCAGATCCAGACGTGTCCTGGGAATGTCGGATGTAACACCTTCCGGGAAGCTTCTGATATGGGTCCGGCTGAGATCGACCTCCAGCAACGCTGTCATTCCCCGCAGTGACGGTGTCGCGGCAAGTTGGCTTTCCGATAGGTCCAATATCTCCAGTCGCGACGGGCCGTTCTGCGAACCAAGCCCGAGCGGCGGCGCGGAAATGCGAGTCCAGGCAAGATTCAAAACCCGCAATTCGGACATTTGCGTCACATCAGGCGCATCTGTCAGTTCAGGATTATGGTAAAGATCGAGCACTTGTAAACGTGACGCCGCAGGCATGTCGCCGAGTCCTGCAGGCAATCGGAGCAAATCACAGGAACGTGCGCGCAGGACACGCAGGTTGGTCAATCCTCGCACCGAAAGATGCGGCCAGATACTGCAATTGGTCAGGCTCAATTCCTGCAATTGGCTCAAACGAGTGAAGTGCTCCTGCCCGGCTCACGGCAGCCAGAGGACGGTTTGGCGTATCTCCAGGACCCGCAATGCGCCGAGCTTATCAAGCTCGGCAACCAGCCCATTGTTCTTCCCGCTGAGCCTGTGTACCTCAAGGGTTTCGATGTGAGAAAAACTCGAGAACAATTTTCCCAGATTGTTCGACGTGGTCCCCTCCAGTCGAAGAGCAACCACAGAGCTGATTCGCGTGGCGAAAACCGGCAGCGCCAGGTTTCCCCGGCGCCCGAAGTTCAGATCCAGCCTGAAACCGACCAGCCGTCCGTCATGGAAGACCTTTTGCGAATCATCTCCCTGCCATTTGTACAGCCGACGCATACGAGCACCAATATTCTGCCGCCGACTGCGCTCGGCGCTGTCGCTGCCCTTATAGGCGCTCTCCCACTGGTTAATCTCGCGGTCCAGGTATGGAAACTCCAGATGCAGTCGCTTGAGTTCTGCCTCTGCCACTGTTGCCTCACCAAAACGCGCAATGAAGTCATCGGCATGCTGATCGGTTGCATCGGCGAAGTAGCGTTTGACCTGTGCCCGCGTGGCTGCAACGACCGGCGGCTGGGCTGCCGAGGAGCCGGGGTTGTCGAGCCAGGGTCGATGAAGATTAAGCGGATTGGCCGGGGCCGGATCATTGCGATCCATGCCTCCTCTCAATCCAGTCAGGATGGAAACCCAAGTGCCGTGCTCGTTGCGCACGATGGCTCGGGTTTCACCGCTGCGACCGGCGCGGTAGATATTGGCGCTGTCGATGGCGACGGGATCCCTGGGATTAACCAGGCGCCAGACTTTGAGCACAGGGCTGGAAGCGTCCAGATCCTGCATCACTTGACAGGCATACTCACGGATGACCACATAGCGCCTGCCATCATGGCGAAACAGCCCGTCGCTACCGGGCTCTACGCCGCTGAAATCGAGTCCGGTGCGAAAACTTCGCAGACTGGCAGCGGTCAGTGGAACGGTTTGCGCATTGAAGTCATTGTGCGGATGCCAGATGCCGCTCTCGGTATCACGCACCAGCAAGGGACCTGAGGGCGTCAATTCGCTTGCCAGTCGAGCGCGGCACAGCCCTGTATCCGGCTCTATTGCGACAAGCACGACACCACCATCCGGTACATCCACATATTGACGATTTCTGTACAGCCTGAACCCTTCAGCGTCGGCTTTCGGCAGCTCGGCGGCAGACTTTATCCAGTAGTTTTGCAGTGCGCTGGAGATGACCGGCAGGTTTTCAGCGCCAAGCGGCGACGATCGAACCGTCACGCTGGGCGCCGGCAGGATTGCATCAGGATCGTTATCGTCGGGTAACGAACTACGTCGCTTCGGATCAGCGTCACGAGCCAATGGCTCCGCGCCTTTGTGACCCGGATGGGGATTGTGCCGGGCATCCGCGTCGGATATCCGGTTCGGCTGGAGGTGCACATCGACCTCCACCGGGGTACTGCCACCGCGAGGTGGTTTGACTGGCATACTGTTCATCCTTGAAAAAACGCGCCGTGCATTTGTGCAAGGCGCGAGCGGGTTCGGCATCCTGCCGGTATCATCAAGCGCAGCATTCTGAATCGAGGCGTTTATTGCGGCCCAGGCTTCGGACGCTTGGGCAGATGATGCAGGGGCTGGTTCTGTCGCCCACTGTCGTAGACGCGTATTTCCTCTTCCAGCTTGTCCAGCATTCTTCCTGGGCTCGGTTCCTCAGCCAGAATCCGATTCAGTCGCGACTGCTCGTCTACATCAGCCTTGTGGTATATCTCGAGAAACGACCAGACGCGCCGCTGCAAAATCGGCCGTTCAACGTAAAACTCCGGCGTACGGCTCAGCTTCTTCAGACTGCTTGAAAGATGTCTAACGCTGCCCCAGAGCTTTAGCTTTCGATCCAATTGCTCTTCCGGGACATGTTGCAGCCAAAGATCGACCGACACATCATGACTCTCTGTTCCCAGCCAAATGTCGGTACCTGTCTGGATACGTGCACGTATCAGCCGACGAAGGGAGGCCGGATCAGTTATTGGATTGCCGATGAGATTGAAACCGGCTCTGAGCTCAACGGATGCCGGGATCGCTGCGATTCGATTGTTCGCCAGATTCAATACTTTCTCCGGAATCATCGAGGTAATGCCCTCTGGAAATCCTTTTAGCCACATGTTGGAAAGATCCAGTTCCTGCAGCGCAGTCATAGCTTTGACTGAGGGTCCGGCAAATAGCGCATTATCACCCAGCTTCAAGACTTCCAGCTTCGACAGTCCATTGCCGGCATCAAGCCCGGAAGGGAGACGGTGTATTCCAGTGCGAGTCAGATCCAACACACGTAACTCGGTCATGCCGGACAAGTCCAGTTCCACTTGCGAATAATCAGCCAAGTGTTGCACCGGTTCCCCGGGCGCCACGGACCTGCATACTCGTTCATCACTTTGACCCGTGTATCAACCAACCTCAACACCTGCAGTTTGCTCAAGCCCCTCAACGAAAAATCTGCCGGCACGTCGCAATTCTGCAGATTCAGCTCCCGTAACCGGGGAAGCCTTGTCAACTGCTCTGCAAAGCTTGAATCCATACTGAATCTTGATTGAGCGGCCTGGAACGTGAACAACCCGCCCCCGGCACTACGTCTGGTTATCGCCTGGCTTGTTATCGACAGACTTTCGATGTTGGGAAACTGCCTGAAAAAAACCGCTGCATCCAGCGGCGCGTGCCCCTTCAAAGCGAGAGAAACGACTGCGCTGAATCTCAACGAAAGCAGCTTGTCGACCGGCCATAACGTGAGATCGATATCCAGCTTGTAACCTGACAGTCGCCCGTCGCTATAGACTCGCTGATCAGGCTCGCCGTGCCACTTGTACACTTGCCGCAGCTTGCCCCACATATCCAATGCCTGCTGCATCTCCCCGTCATAGCTCATGCGAGGCTCGTGGTACGGGATGCTGATGTGTTCGTTGTCCAGCTGAGGCGAACCACGCTGGATACGCTGGAGTTCGGCATCCGCCACATCCTTGTCATCAAACCGGGCGATAAAAGCGTCCGCATCGAGATCGCTTGCTTGCGAAAGATACTTTTTGATCTGCGCGCGCGTGGATGGCTCAACCAACTGGCGCGGATACCAATGACCGCTGGCGACGTCGCGTAGCAATACCGGGCCCGATGGCAGCAATTCGCTCGGGCGCCGAGCGCGATATAAACCGGTGGCGGGATCCGCAGCGACAAGAACCAGATCGCCATTGGCCAGGTCAGCATACGTGCGGCGGCTGATCACCCGCAGACCGTCTTCATTGATTTGCGGAAGGATCGCCCGGGCATTGGTGGCGTAATCGTCCAGCGACGGCAGGGGGCGGGACGATGAACTTCAACGGCATTTGCGTGGACTACAACCGCCGCAACAGCGCGAACGTCATCCAGACTTGAGGCGCCGGATGATCCGGTCTGCGGCTGCAAAGGATCGTGAGCCATGCCTGTATCGACGTTTCTGCGCCCAGCCAGGCCGGGCTGAAAGTTATCCGCGTCGGTGGAGCGCGAACTGCCGGGGACATCTGCGTGGCTACCGCCACCGCGAGGTGGTTTGACTGGCATATTTTTCTTCCTTGAAAAGTCGCTCTGCGTTCATGCGAGAGGCGAAGGTTTCGGCATCCTGCCGTTTGAAAGCGTGAACAATAGCGCGAGCCGGTGTTCGTTGGAGACGGGAAAGTGAGACGCTTGCAGTGGGAAATGACGCCATAAGGCGTCGGAGTGAACACCGAGAAAAGGTCATTCGCTAGGGCTCGCTCAAGCGGATCTCCAGCCGCCAGCGGTCGTCGACTTCGCTGCCGACCCACTCGCCTTTCAGCGGCCGTGCCGCCAGCACTGTCAGCAGCAAACCACCATCGCTCTTGCGGGTGCGCCAGTTGACGTCCCGGCCATTGAGCTTGAGCTGGCCTTTTTGCGAGGGGCCTACAGCCTGAAACAGCAGCGCCACGCTACCGTCGATGATCTCGCCGTACAGCTTCGGTTCGTTGTTGAACCACACCACCAGGCCGCCATCGGTGACCTCGACCTTTTGCAACTCGCTGGGGTCCGGCGTGGTCAGGCGACCGATCATCAAGCCGACCATCAGGCCGACAATCGCCAATGAGCCGATCACCCGCGGGAATAGTTTCGAACGGTTGTCCACAGGCGGCGTAGAATGCCGCTCATCTTTACCTTCGGAGCCGTGCATGTTTCACGTCATCCTTTTTCAACCAGAAATTCCGCCGAATACCGGCAACGTTATCAGGCTGTGCGCCAACAGCGGCTGCCACCTGCATTTGATCGAACCGCTGGGCTTCGAGATGGACGACAAGCGCCTGCGTCGCGCCGGACTCGACTACCACGAATATGCCACGCTGCAGCGCCATGCGGACCTCGCCACTTGTCTGGAAAGCCTCGGCAATCCGCGCTTGTTCGCCTTTACCACCAAGGGCTCGCGGCCGTTTCACGACGCGGCGTTCGTGCCGGGCGATGCGTTTATCTTCGGCCCGGAAAGCCGTGGCTTGCCGCCGGAAGTCCTCGACGCATTGCCGTCGGAACAGCGCCTGCGCCTGCCGATGCGCGAAGGCTGCCGCAGCCTGAATCTGTCCAACACCGTCGCGGTCGCCGTGTACGAAGCCTGGCGCCAGAACGACTTCAAGTAACACCACACCTGATCATTCCCACGCTCTGCGTGGGAATGCAGCCGTGACGCTCCGCGTCACTGGACGCGGAGCGTCACAAGAGGCATTCCCACGCGGAGCGCAGGAACGATCAGCCAAGAAAAAAGCGCCTGTTACGGCGCTTTTTTCGTTGCAGCTCAGACCGTTTATTGAACGGTTGGCGTCTCGCCGCTTTCCTGCATGCGCTGCAGCTCTTGCGCGTACAGGGCGTCGAAGTTCACCGGAGCCAGCATCAGTGCCGGGAACGAACCACGGGTCACCAGGCTGTCCAGGGTTTCGCGCGCGTACGGGAACAGGATGTTAGGGCAGAACGCACCCAGGGTGTGGCTCATCGAAGCGGCGTCGAGGTTCTTGATCAGGAAGATACCGGCCTGCTGCACTTCAGCGATGAAGGCCACTTCCTCACCGTTTTTCACGGTCACGGACAGGGTCAGCACGACTTCGAAGAAATCGCCTTCCAGTGCTTTCTGACGAGTGTTCAAATCCAGCGCGACCGCCGGGTCCCACTGCTGGCGGAAGATCGCCGGGCTTTTCGGGGCTTCGAAGGACAGGTCGCGTACGTAGATGCGCTGCAAGGAGAATTGCGGTGCGGTTTCTTCTTCGCTGGCTGCAGTGTTCTGTTGGTCAGTCATCTCAGATCCTTATCGATCTTGGGTCTTTTAGGGAGTGCTGTACGTGGGTGCAGCCGTTCAGCCCTGGAGCAGCGCGTCGAGTTTGCCGGCGCGCTCCAGAGCATATAAATCATCACAACCGCCAATGTGCGTGCTGCCGATCCAGATCTGCGGCACGGACGTGCGTCCGGCCTTTTTGGTCATTTCGGCGCGCAGTTGCGGCTTGCCATCGACCTTGATCTCTTCGAAGGCCACGCCTTTGCTGGCGAGCAGATGCTTGGCGCGCGAGCAGTAAGGGCAGTAATCGCTGGAGTAGACGACGACGTGGCTCATATCATTTCACCAGTGGCAGGTTGTCGCCTTTCCAGCTGGAAATCCCACCGGACAGCTTGGCGGCGGTGAAGCCGGATTTCATCAGCTCGCGGGCATGAGTGCCAGCAGTCTGACCGAGGGCGTCGACCAGAATGATGGTCTTGGCCTTGTGTTTTTCCAGCTCGCCGGCACGGGCGGCCAGTTTGTCCTGGGGAATGTTCACCGCACCAACGATGTGGCCAGCAGCAAAATCCTTGGCCGGACGGATGTCTACCACCACGCCTGCATCTTTGTTGACCAGCGCGGTCAGCTCGCCGGTGCTCAGGCTTTTACCGCCGCCCTGCATCGTGTGCGCCAGCAGCAGCGCCAGCAATACGACGAAGATACCGACAAGAATGTAGTGGTTAGTGGCAAATTCAATCAGGTGAGCAACCATCGAAGGAGGTTCCAGGGCGTTAAAATGTCGGCCAGTATACACAGCCACTATGGTCGGCCAAACCCCGTCCGGCGGTGACGCGGTCGGAACTTCGCTTTAAACTCCAACTCCGTTTTGCATCGCCCTCTTCTTTATTAGCCACGAGTGGATTCCATGACGACTACGCCTAAACCTTTGGTCCTGATGATTCTCGACGGCTTCGGTCACAGCGACAGCCCCGAATCGAACGCCGTGTTCGCGGCGAAAAAGCCTGTTCTTGATCGCCTCTGGGCCACGGTGCCGAACGGCTTGATCTCGGGCAGCGGCATGGACGTCGGTCTGCCGGACGGGCAGATGGGCAACTCCGAAGTCGGCCACATGAACCTGGGCGCCGGGCGCGTGGTGTATCAGGACTTCACCCGCGTGACCAAAGCGATCCGCGACGGCGAGTTCTTCGAGAACCCGACCATCTGCGCCGCAGTGGATAAAGCCGTGGCTGCGGGCAAGGCCGTGCATTTCATGGGCCTGCTGTCCGATGGCGGCGTGCACAGCCACCAGGATCACCTGATCGCCATGGCTGAACTGGCGTTCAAGCGCGGCGCGGAAAAAATCTACCTGCACGCTTTCCTCGACGGCCGTGACACGCCACCGAAAAGCGCTGCCTCGTCGATCGAACTGCTCGACGCGACTTTCCAGGCACTCGGCAAGGGCCGCATCGCCAGCATCATCGGCCGTTATTTCGCCATGGACCGTGACAACCGTTGGGATCGCGTCGCCCAGGCCTACAACCTGATCGTCGACGGCAACAGCGAATTCCACGCCGCCACCGCTCAGGAAGGTCTTGAAGCCGCCTATGCGCGCGGCGAGAGCGACGAATTCGTCAAAGCCACGACCATCGGTGAACCGGTCAAAGTCGAAGACGGCGACGCCGTGGTGTTCATGAACTTCCGTGCCGACCGCGCCCGCGAGCTGACTCGCGTGTTCGTCGAGGACGACTTCAAGGAATTCGAACGCGCCCGCCAGCCGAAACTGGCCGGTTTCGTCATGCTCACCCAATACGCGGCGAGCATTCCTGCACCGTCGGCCTTCGCCGCTGGCAGCCTGGAAAACGTGCTGGGCGACTATCTGGCGAAAAACGGCAAAACCCAGCTGCGCATCGCTGAAACCGAAAAATACGCGCACGTAACCTTTTTCTTCTCTGGCGGTCGTGAAGAACCGTTTCCGGGCGAAGAGCGCATCCTGATCCCGTCGCCGAAAGTCGCGACCTACGACCTGCAGCCGGAAATGAGCGCGCCAGAGGTGACCGACCGCATCGTCGATGCCATCGAAAACCAGCGCTACGACGTGATCGTGGTCAACTACGCCAACGGCGACATGGTCGGCCACAGCGGCGTGTTCGACGCAGCGGTCAAAGCGGTCGAATGCCTGGACACCTGCGTCGGGCGCATCGTTGAAGCCCTGGAAAAAGTCGGTGGCGAAGCGCTGATCACGGCTGACCACGGCAACGTCGAGCAGATGGCCGACGAATCCACCGGCCAGGCGCATACCGCACACACCACCGAGCCGGTGCCGTTCATTTACGTCGGCAAGCGCGATCTCAAGGTGCGTGAAGGCGGCGTACTGGCGGATGTAGCGCCGACCATGCTGATGCTGCTGGGCCTGGAAAAACCGGCAGAGATGACCGGTACCTCGATCCTGGTCTGATCCGAATCCGGAAAACACCGCAAAACCCTTGTAGGAGTGAGCCTGCTCGCGATAGCAATCCAACAGTCAACTATTCTGTCGGATATGACTATGCCATCGCGAGCAGGCTCACTCCTACCCGGGTGCGTGGTGTTTTTCAGGCCAGTTATCACACAGCCCCAATTGGGCGTTTTTTTTGCAGCCTCGGGCGGGCATACTAGGCCGTCCCTTACCCTGGTGCCGCCCGCCCCTATGCTTCGCGTCCTGATCGCCCTTGCTCTGACCTGTCTGCTCCAGCCGGCCTTCGCCGACGAGCGCGCGCAAACCCAACAACAGTTGGACGCCACGCGTCAGGATATCGCCGAGCTGAAAAAGCTCCTCGGCAAGCTGCAGGAAGAAAAATCCGGCGTGCAGAAAGAGCTCAAGGGCACCGAAACCGAGATGGGCAAGCTGCAGAAGCAGGTCGACGCCCTGCAGAAAGAGCTGCAGAAAAGCGAATCCGAGCTGCAGCGGCTCGATGCAGAGAAAAAAAAACTCCAGAGCGCGCGCACTGAACAGCAGCGACTGATCGCCATTCAGGCCCGAGCGGCCTATCAGAACGGCCGGCAGGAATACCTCAAGCTGCTGCTCAACCAGCAGAACCCCGAGAAATTCGCCCGCACCCTGACCTATTACGACTACCTGAGCCAGGCTCGCCTGGAACAGCTGAAGAACTTCAACGAAACCCTGCGCCAACTGGCCAATGTCGAAAAAGACATCGGTCTGCAGCAGGCGCAGTTGCTGGTACAGAAAAGCGATCTCGACACCCAGCGCGAAGCACTCGAGAAAGTGCGCAAGGAGCGCCAGCAGGTGCTCGCCAGGCTCAATGACGATGTGAAAGCGCGCGACCAGAAACTCGCCGCCCGCGAGCAGGATCAGGCAGACCTGTCTAAAGTCCTTAAAACCATTGAAGAAACCCTGGCCCGCCAGGCCCGTGAGGCAGAAGAAGCGCGACAGAAAGCGCTGATCGCCCAGCAGGAAGCGGAAAAAAAGCGCTTGCGTGAGGCGCAGGCTGATAACAGCGACGCCCCACGAAAACCCGCCAGACCAACCCCCGGCGCCCTGGTATCGAGCAGCGGCGAGACGTTTGGCGGGCCTTTTGCTGCAACCCGGGGAAAACTTCCATGGCCGGTTGATGGTCGATTACTCGCACGCTTCGGTGAAAGCCGCGGCGACGATGCCCGCACCAAGTGGGACGGCGTGATGATCAGCGCCTCCGCCGGCAGCCAGGTGCATGCCGTCCATGGCGGCCGCGTGGTGTTTGCCGACTGGCTGCGCGGTGCCGGCTTGCTGGTGATCCTCGATCACGGCAACGGTTTTCTGAGTCTGTACGGCCACAACCAGACGCTGCTCAAGTCGGCGGGTGATGTGGTCAAAGCGGGTGAGTCGATCTCCACTGTCGGTAACAGTGGCGGCCAGGACACACCCGCGCTGTATTTCGCAATTCGTCAGCAGGGTCACCCGAGTGATCCGGCGCAATGGTGTCGTGCGCAAGGATAAGCGCACCGCCTAATTCAGGAGTTCGTTCGACATGCTGCATTTGTCCCGCCTTACCTCGCTGGCCCTGACGATCGCCCTGGTGATCGGCGCGCCTCTGGCGTTCGCCGCGCAACCGGCCCCGACCGTCGCTCCGGCAGGCACTGCCGCGACCGCCAAGGCACCGCTGCCGCTGGAAGAGCTGCGCACCTTCGCCGAGGTCATGGACCGGATCAAAGCCGCGTACGTCGAACCTGTGGACGACAAGACCCTGCTGGAGAACGCGATCAAGGGCATGCTCAGCAACCTTGACCCGCACTCGGCCTATCTGGGCCCGGAAGATTTCACCGAACTGCAGGAAAGCACCAGCGGTGAATTCGGCGGTCTGGGCATCGAAGTCGGCGCCGAGGATGGTTTTATCAAGGTCGTCTCGCCGATCGATGACACTCCGGCGTCGAAGGCCGGTATTCAGGCCGGCGACTTCATCGTCAAGATCAACGGCCAGCCGACACGCGGCCAGACCATGACCGAAGCCGTCGACAAGATGCGCGGCAAAATCGGCCAGAAAATCACCCTGACACTGGTCCGCGATGGCGGCACGCCGTTCGACGTGACCCTGGCGCGTGCAGTGATTCAGGTGAAGAGCGTCAAGGCGCAGCTGCTGGAGTCGGGCTACGGCTACATTCGCATCACCCAGTTCCAGGTCAAGACCGGCGACGAAGTTTCCAAAGCACTGGCCAAGCTGCGCAAGGACAACGGCAAGAAGCTCAACGGCATCATTCTCGACCTGCGCAACAACCCGGGCGGCGTGCTGCAATCGGCGGTGGAAGTGGTCGACCACTTCATCACCAAAGGCCTGATCGTTTACACCAAGGGCCGCATCGCCAACTCCGAATTGCGCTTCTCGGCTACCGGCAAGGACGAAAGCGAAGCAGTGCCGATGGTCGTACTGATCAACGGCGGCAGCGCCTCGGCATCGGAGATCGTCGCCGGCGCCCTGCAGGATCAGAAACGCGCTGTGGTCATGGGCACCACCAGTTTCGGCAAAGGCTCGGTGCAGACCGTGCTGCCGCTGAACAACGACCGCGCACTGAAGATCACCACCGCGCTGTACTTCACACCGAATGGCCGTTCGATCCAGGCGCAGGGCATCGTGCCGGACATCGAAGTGCGCCGCGCGAAGATCACCAACGAAGCCGACAGCGAATACTTCAAGGAAGCCGATCTGCAGGGCCATCTGGGCAACGGCAACGGCGGCGCGGACAAACCGACCGGCTCTGGCGGCAAAGCCAAGGCCATGCCGCAGGATGACGATTACCAGTTGGCCCAGGCCCTGAGCCTGCTCAAAGGGCTGAGCATCACGTCCGGCCGTTGAGGATGTCGCTGCGTTTTCTGTTCGTTCTGCTGTGCTGTCTGGCGGGTGCTGTTCACGCAGAGCCCGCCAGCCCGGCACCGCACAAAGCCTACCTGACGCTGATCATCGATGACCTGGGGCAAAACCTGCCCCGGGACCGTCGCGTGCTCGCCCTGCCCGGCCCGGTGACCACCGCGATCATGCCGGACACCCCACACGCCACCGAGTTTGCCCGCGAGGCCCACCGCGCCGGCAAGATCGTCATCCTGCACATGCCGATGGACCCGGCCACCGGGCCGTATGCCTGGCACCCGGAACTGCCGATCGAAGAGCTCGAAAAACGCCTGAACGCCGCCTTCGAGAAAGTCCCGTTCACCGCCGGCATCAACAACCACATGGGCAGCCGCATGACCGCGCAGCCCGCCGCGATGGCGTGGTTGATGGGTGAATTGCAGCGCCGTCATAAATTCTTCGTCGACAGCCGCACCAGCGCCCAGACGGTCGCCGCGCAGCAGGCGCAGAAGATCGATCTGGCGAGTGTCTCGCGGGACGTATTCCTCGATGACGAACGCACGGAGGCGGCAATCGCCACGCAGTTGCACACGGCAATCAGCCTGGCGCACAAGCAGGGCTCAGCAGTGATGATCGGCCATCCGTATCCGCAAACCCTCGCGGTGCTCGAGCGTGAATTGCCGAAACTGAAGGCGCAGGGCATCGCCTGGATCGATATCCGGCAAATGATCAGCGTACGCAGCAACCGCGCCATGGCCGGCCATGGCAAGGACGGCGTTTACCGGTAAAACCTGTGACGTTGGCAAATACATAAATACCACCCGATAACCGTCCCCGTTTCCGATAGTGCGACCTGCAACAGGTCGCGACGCCCTTGCGTCGCCTTTCAACTATCAGGAGATGCAATGCCTACTCATGAGACTACCGCTTTGCCAACCAGGCAAACGCAACCCATCCGCAATGACAACTTGCTGATCAGCTTCACCACGGAGTTTCTGCGCATCTGGGATACCGCTGGTTCCCGAGCGAAACCGGCGGCCTTCTGGCGGCCCACGCCACCTGCCGATGTGCTGCCGGGTTATTTCCCGTTGGGCGACGTGGCAATTGATGACCATGACAACATTAATGACAGACATGCAGTGGCCGTGGTTTGCGAAGCGGCGACACCCAGTGCGGATCCCGCAAAAGGCAGCGCGCTGCGCCGGCCTGACGACTATGAACTGATCTGGCAAGACTCAGGTTCAGGTTCGAAAAAGGACGGGGCGATCTGGCGACCCATTCCTGCGCCAGGGTACGTAGCGCTCGGTTCGGTCTGCTCCGACGGTCGCGCAAAGCCTTCCTTGAATGCTGTGCGCTGCGTCCGCGCCGACCTCGTGATTGCTTCTGGCCTCAATGTACCGGTGTGGACAGACAAGGGCAGTGGAGCCCGGCAAAGCATCAGCACATGGAGTGCCATTCCGCCTTCGGCGCCTGCGGATGAAATCCATCTGGCACCAGGCACCTTCGTCGGCGTGAAGGGTTATTCCAAACCCGCCAATTTCAACCTTTATTCCCTGCGTATCCCGATTGTGATTGAGGCCAATGCGCGCCCCGCCGCGCCAGTCCTTGCCGATGTAACACCACCCACCCTGCAGACGCCCGAGCAACCTGCTTACAGCGCTCGACTGCCATGGTTCATCGTAAAAGACCCAAGGCTCAGCCGACGCCAACAGCTCGATCAGTCACCTGAGTATCTGCTACAGCGCACGGATCATTATCAGCTCGTTGGCCATTGCCACAACACGGAAAACAACAACAGGACTGTCCACTGGGTCGCACCCCGCCTGCAGCAAAACAACAGACTGCGCATGTTCAGCAACGCCACCTGGATCGAATTCGGCGCACAGTGGCAAAGCAACCTGTCGCGCCCCTTTATGTTTTCGGCGCGGTTGAACAATGATTTTACCCTGTGTGAAACGCACTCGAACGAATGGCTCAACCCGGCACCTATCGACGTCGCGGCTATCGTGGTCAGCAACAGCGCGATGGCGGTTTATCTGATTCAGAGTGACTATAGGCTGCTTCGCGCGGACGGCACGCAGATCGGCAGCGCCGTCCGCTACACCGATGGCAAGAACCTGCACTTCAGCGTCTACACACCACCGCAACCGAACGCGACAGTCCTGCCTGCCGAGGCCGCGCACCTGGAAAGCACAACAGTCGATCACGAAGCGGATAACGAAGTCACAGCGTTGCCAGCAAGCACAGAGCTGCCAGTGACTACAGATAGCGTCCCATGATCTCGTCGACAACACCGTCCTTGCGCATTTGATCAAGCGCAGCCTGCAACCTGGCAACGACTGTATCTGGCACATCCTTGTTCAGCGCCAGGTACAACTCGGCGCTGTTGAAGCGTAGCACGGTCTTCAGACCGGTCACGCCATCCTGCCGGGCCAGATAACGCCCGGCGGGATCACCGGTAGCCCACAGATCGATCTGCCCGTTGACCAGTTTTTTCGCATTATCCTGATCGCGCAGCACCACGATTGGCTTGAGACCTTGCTTGGCCAGGGTCTCGGCAATGGCATCGCCCTTGTAGGCGCCGATCCTGTATTTGCGCGCGTCTTCCAGTGTGGCGAGGGTGATCTTGCTGTCAGCCTTGGCCAGCAGAATCCAGTCGTCCGGCCCGATCGGACCGACCCATTTGAAGAGTTTTTCGCGATCCGGCAGACGCGCCATGACAAAGGCGCCGTAGCCGGGATTTTCCAGGGCAAGTTTGTACACCCGCTCCCAAGGGAAGCGCAGCGTGAGGCTGTAGGTGAGGCCGGCACGCTGGAACATTTCGCGCACGATATCGGTAGCGATGCCGCTGATATTCTCGCCCTGGGCGAAGTTCTTGCCGTTTTTCGCCATGTTGTACGGCGGGAAGTTTTCGGTGAGAAGCACCAGATCGGTGTCGGGAGCGTTTTCGGCGCGGGCGGTCTGGATGAGCAACATCGAGGCGCTGGCGAGAACGAGAAGCAGGCGTTTGATCATGTCGGGCTACCGGAATCCATGGCGTGCCCAAGAGTGCCTTGGGTGCGCCATGGTGTCCACTGGCCTGTACCTTTTTGCGTCGCGACTAGCGCATCACGATGCCGCGTTTGGCCATATACGCCTTGGCTTCCTGCACGGTGTACTCGCCGAAGTGAAAAATACTCGCCGCCAGCACGGCGCTGGCGTGGCCTTCGAGGATGCCGTCAGCCAGATGCTGCAGGTTGCCGACGCCGCCGGAAGCGATCACCGGAATGCCCAGCGCGTCACTGATTGCGCGGGTCACGCCGAGGTCGAAGCCGTTCTTCATGCCGTCCTGATCCATGCTGGTCAGGAGGATTTCACCGGCACCGAGGCCTTCCATTTTCTTCGCCCACTCGACCGCGTCGAGGCCGGTGGGCTTGCGCCCGCCGTGGGTGAAAATCTCCCAGCGCGGAGTTTCGCCGGGGCCGGAAACTTTCTTCGCGTCGATGGCGACGACGATGCACTGCGAGCCGAAATGCTGCGCCGCTTCACCGACGAATTCCGGGTTGAACACCGCTGCGGTGTTGATCGATACCTTGTCAGCACCGGCATTGAGCAGGTTGCGAATGTCCTGCACGGTGCGCACGCCACCGCCGACGGTCAGCGGGATGAACACCTGACTGGCCATGCGTTCGACGGTATGCAGCGTCGTGTCACGGCCATCGACGCTGGCGGTGATATCGAGAAAGGTAATCTCGTCGGCACCCTGCTCGTCGTAGCGACGGGCGATTTCCACCGGATCACCGGCGTCGCGGATGTTCTCGAACTTCACACCTTTGACGACCCGGCCGTTGTCCACGTCCAGGCAAGGGATGATGCGTTTGGCCAGCGCCATGGTCAGTCCTCAGCCTTGGTACGAATCGCAGAAAGCTTGCGCTTCAGCGACATCGAGTGTGCCTTCGTAGATCGCGCGGCCCGTGATCGCACCGATGATGCCCGGCGCCTTGGCGTCGAGCAGCGACTTGATATCACCCAGATTGTGGATACCGCCGGAGGCGATCACCGGGATCTTTGTCGCCGCAGCCAGCGCAGCGGTGAACGGTACGTTGCAGCCCTGCATCATGCCGTCTTTGGCGATGTCGGTATAAACGATCGACGACACGCCATCGGCTTCAAACTGCCTGGCCAGATCGATCACCTGCACGGTGCTGATTTCCGCCCAACCATCGGTGGCGACGAAACCGTCCTTGGCGTCGAGGCCGACGATGATCTTGCCCGGGAACGCGCGGCAGGCTTCAGCGACGAAGGCCGGATCTTTTACGGCTTTGGTGCCGATGATCACGTAGCTCACGCCGGCCTTGACGTAATGCTCGATGGTTTCCAGCGAACGGATGCCGCCGCCGATCTGGATCGGCAGGTTCGGGTAGCGCTTGGCGATCGCAGTGACCACTTCGCCATTGACCGGCTGGCCTTCGAAAGCGCCGTTCAGATCGACCAGATGCAGACGGCGGCAACCGCCCTCCACCCACTTGGCAGCCATGCTCACCGGGTCATCGGAGAACACCGTGGAATCTTCCATGCGGCCCTGGCGCAGACGTACGCAGGCGCCGTCTTTGAGATCGATAGCGGGAATAATCAGCATGCTTTTTCCTTCGTCAAAGAGCTGCAAGCTGCAAGCTATAAGCTGCAAGCACGCATGTATGGCTGTTTCTTGCAGCTGGTAGCTTGAAGCTTGCCGCTGCTCCTAATTTTTTTCGAGCGCCCACAGGTCGCTTTCGATGCTTTCAAACCGCTCTTTGAGGTGGGTCTGCACATCGAAAATCGCCCTGTTGTAATAGTGCGGAGCAATTTCGCGGGTAAACAGCTCAAGAATTTCCGCCGCTTCGAATGAACCCAGGTCCAGTTCGAAACGGTCTTCCATGAATCGCTGAATCTTGCGATTGGCCTCGCTCTCCTGTTCGGGAGTGAGGGTCAGAATCGGCGGCTTGGACTTCTTGACGGCCATTTACCAGCGACCGTCCCACGCGGCGAAGTTCTGCAGGAGCTGCAGGCCATGGGTATGGCTTTTCTCCGGGTGAAACTGCACGGCGAAACGCGAGCCATCGGCCAGCGCTGCGGCGAAATCGACACCGTAGTGACCGCCACCGACCACCTGCCGCGCGTTGGCGGCGGCGATGTAGTAGCTGTGCACGAAATAGAAACGCGCCATGTCCGGAATGTCATGCCACAGCGGGTGGCTGACTTTCTGCTTTACCTCGTTCCAGCCCATGTGCGGGACTTTCAGGTGCTCGCCGTCTTCATGCAGGTCTTTGCCGAAGAACTTCACCGCACCCGGAAACAGGCCGATGCAGTCGACGCCATCGTTCTCTTCGCTGGTATCGAGCAAGGCTTGCATGCCGACGCAGATGCCGAGGAACGGGCGATCCTGGCTGACTTCACGCACCAGCGAGTCGAAACCGAGGCGACGGATCTCCGCCATGCAATCGCGAATCGCGCCCACACCGGGAAACACCACGCGGTCGGCTTCGCGGATCACATTGGCATCGCTGGTGATCAGCACCTTGCCGGCGCCGACGTGCTCCAAGGCCTTGGCCACCGAGTGCAGGTTGCCCATGCCGTAGTCGATAACTGCAACCGTCTGCATTACAGCACGCCTTTGGTCGAAGGCATTTGCCCGGCCATGCGCTCGTCCAGCTCGACGGCCATGCGCAGCGCGCGGCCGAAAGCCTTGAACACGGTTTCGATCTGGTGGTGAGTGTTGGTGCCGCGCAGGTTGTCGATGTGCAGGCTGACCAGCGCGTGGTTGACGAAGCCCTGAAAGAATTCCTGGAACAGGTCAACATCGAAGCCGCCAACCGTGGCGCGGGTGTACGGCACGTGCATCTGCAGACCCGGGCGACCGGAGAAATCGATCACCACGCGCGACAGCGCCTCATCGAGCGGCACGTAGGCGTGGCCGTAGCGACGGATGCCCTTCTTGTCGCCGATGGCTTTGGCGAACGCCTGGCCGAGGGTGATACCGACGTCTTCCACCGTATGGTGGTCGTCGATATGCAGATCGCCCTTGCATTCGATATCCAGGTCGATCAACCCGTGACGGGCGATCTGATCCAGCATGTGCTCAAGAAAAGGGACACCGATATCGAATCGGGCCTTTCCGGTGCCATCAAGGTTGATCGAGGCTTTGATCTGGGTTTCCAGAGTGTCGCGCTCGACAGACGCCTTACGTTCGGCCATCACCAGCTCCGCAAAATCATTGGGCGAAAAAGGCAGCCATTATAGGCACGCAGGAGGCAAACAGAAACACGAGAGGTGAGATGGCTGACGGATAGAATGCCCGGTGGTCGCGGGTAGACATGTCCATACAAGCGAGAAGGGATGATGATCGCTCCCACGCTCTGCGTGGGAGTGCAGCCCCGGACGCTCCGCGTCCGCTTCAAATGTGACGCAGAGCGTCACGGGAAGCATTCCCACGCAGAGCGTGGGAACGATCAAATGTAAATGACCTTAGTGAAACAGTACCGCCGTCTTCTGCAGGGTTACCCACACACCCCACGCCAACGGAATACCGACCACCAGCCACGCAGCGATTGCCAGCGGCTTGCTGCCCGGTGCGGCTTTCCACTCAAGGACAGTGCTGCCATCAGCACCCTTGTCATGGCCCAGCGCCTGTTCGGCGGCCAGTTCGGCGTCGGTCATGAAGTACTTGTCGGCCACCGGGCGCACCATCAGGTTGCACAGGAAGCCCAGCACCAGCAGGCCGGCGAGGATGTACAAGGTGATGTCATACGCAGCGGCGCGTTCAACGCCGATGCTCAACTGATACTCACGCAGGTAGTTCACCAGCACCGGACCCAGCACGCCCGCGGCAGCCCAGGCAGTCAGCAGACGACCGTGGATCGCGCCGACCATTTGCGTACCGAACAAGTCGGCCAGATACGCCGGCACCGTGGCGAAACCACCGCCGTACATCGACAGGATGATGCAGAACGCGCCCACGAACAGCGCAACGTTGCCCAGATGCCCCATGTTCGGAATCAGCGCGTACAGGGCAAAACCCAAGGCGAAGAACACGAAGTAGGTGTTCTTGCGGCCCAGGTAGTCCGAGAACGAAGCCCAGAAGAACCGGCCACCAATGTTGAACAGGCTCAACAGACCGGTAAAACCGGCGGCAATCGCAGCGATCGAAGCCAGTTGACCCGCGTCAAGTTGACCGAACGGTACATCAACGCCCAGCAGCTTGCCGCCGAACACTTCCTGCAACAGTGGCGAAGCCATGCCGAGGATGCCGATACCCGCAGATACGTTCAGGCACAGCACCAGCCACACCAGACGGAATTGCGGGGTTTTCCACGCGACGTTCACGTGGACGTGACGGTTGGTGATCATCGCGTTCGAGGCTTTCTTCGCCGGCGCGGTCCAGCCTTCAGGCTTCCAGCCGGTTGGCGGCACGCGGTAGGACAGTGCGCCACCGATCATGAACACGAAGTAGATCGCAGCCATGGCCACAAAGCTCTGCCAAACGCCCACGCCTTCAGCCGAAGCAAAGTGGCTCATCAGCGCAGTGGCCAACGGTGCGCCGACCATCGCGCCGCCCCCGAAGCCCATGATCGCCATGCCGGTCGCCATGCCGCGCTTGTCCGGGAACCACTTGATCAGGGTCGACACTGGCGAGATATAGCCCAGGCCCAGACCGATACCGCCGATCACCCCGGAGCCGATCCACATCAGCCAGATCTGGTGGGTATAGATACCCAGCGCCGAGATCAACAGACCGCCGCACCAGCACAGTGCCGAAACAACGCCAGCTTTGCGTGGCCCGGCATGTTCCAGCCAGCCACCCCAGATCGCTGCCGAGCAGCCGAGGAAGATGAAGAACAGCGTGTAGATCCAGCCGAGCATGGAGATCGGCCAGTCGCAGTTCGAAGAAAATACCTGTGCGATGAAACTCATGTCCGGTGCGCAAGCCACCGGAGCGGTAACGCCCAGCGCCTTGGACAACGGCAACCAGAACACCGAAAAGCCGTAGGCCATGCCGATGCACAGGTGAATGGCCAAAGCGGCCGGTGGAACCAGCCAGCGGTTGAAACCGGGCTTGGCGATGATGCGTTCCTTGGACAGGAACGCAGGCTGGTCGGCGCGCAGGCCGTCCGCCGTGATGCTCGTGCTCATTGTGTATCCCCCAATTGTTAGTATGGTTCGCCAGCCACTGCTCACCCTCGGCCTTATGCACGCAGGCATGACCGTTTTTTTAGGTGAAGCTCCTTGAAGGCGCGACTTTAAGTCGCAGACGGGCGGACGAACTGGCGAAGGTTACCATTCTCAGGTGACAGAAAAACCAAACTGATATCACCTTTTTTCAAGTCATCTGTTCTCGTACCACTCAGGAAACGACCATGCCGATCACCGTTCAGGTGCTCCAAGACGCCAGTTATCAGGATCAGCAGGACTTGCAGAAGATCTATCGCGACGCGCTGCCATGGCTGTTTGCGCCGTTTTCCGGGGAAAGCGAACTGATCGAAAGCAGCCTCGCCGATGGCGCTCTGATCGCCGCACGCTTCAACGATCGCCTGCTCGGTGCCGGGCGTCTGCAAAGGCACCACGAGGTCTGGTACTTGTCTCATTTATGCGTGCGAAAAGTTACCCGCCGTCGCGGAGTCGCCGAACGGCTGGTGAACCAAGCGCAGGAAATGGCGTCGCAAGCGGGGGCTGAACTGCGCCTGCTCGCGCCTGCCGGACAGGTCGAGGCGCAAGCGCTCGCGACCAAATTGCACATAACCCTGGACGTACTGGCAACAGGACGCCACAGCGAACCGGGCCATTGCAGCGCTATACTCCCCGGCTAATTTACGAATTCGACTCATTACAAGGACTCGCCCATGAAAGCGTTCGGCAAAATCCTGGGTCTGGTGCTTCTCGGGTTGTTGCTGATCATCGTGGCGGCAGGCTTTGCCCTGACCCACCTCTTCGATCCCAACGACTACAAAGACGAGATCCGCCAGATAGCTCGCGACAAGGCCCACATCGAGCTGACGCTCAATGGCGATATCGGCTGGAGCCTGTTCCCGTGGCTCGGCCTGGAATTGCACGAAGCCAGCGTCGCCACCCTGGCCAAACCTGCCGAACCGTTCGCCGACCTGCAGATGCTCGGCCTGTCGGTGCGCGTGCTGCCGCTGCTGCGCCGCGAAGTGCAAATGAGCGATGTCCGCGTCGAGGGCCTGAACCTGCGCCTGAACCGCGACAAGAACGGCCACGGCAATTGGGAAGACATCGGCAAGGTGCCGTTTGCGCCCGGTACAACGCCGCCAGCCAAGACCGACGCGCCCGCCAGCGAACCGACCGTAGCCGTGGAAAAACCGGCCCAGCCGATTCGCCTCGACATCGACAGCCTGACCGTCAACAACGCCCGCGTTGAGTACACCGACGAGCTGACCGGCAAGCAGTTCAGCGCCGAAAGCATCCAGTTGAGCACTGGCCCGGTCCACGACTCGACCAATATTCCGGTTAAAGCCACCGCGTTTCTTGGCACCAATCAACCGGTGCTGCGCGTGCGCACCGAACTCAGCGGCGAGTTGCGCTTCGAACGCGCCGTGCAGCGCTACAAGTTCGAAGACTTGAAGCTGTCGGGCGAACTGGCCGGCGATCCGCTGCAGGGCAAGACCATGACCTTCTCGGCGCAAGGGCAGTTGTTGCTGGATAAAGCGGCGAATGTCGCCGAATGGACTGGCATCAAGATTTCCGCCAACCAGCTGCGCGCCTTGGGTGAACTGAAAGCCAACGACCTCGACAAGACGCCGCAGATCAGCGGTGGCATTTCGATTGCCCAGTTCGATCTGGCGAAATTCGTCGACAGCGTCGGGCAGGCTCTGCCGGCCATGGCCGAAGGCAGTCTGAGCAAGGTCGAACTGGTCAGCCGCATCGCGGCCACGCCCAGCAGCGTCGCGTTCGACAACATCAACCTGAAGCTCGACGACAGCAGCATCAGCGGCCGTATCGCCGTCGAAGACTTCGCCAAGCAATCGCTGCGGATGATCCTCAAGGCCGACACCTTCAACGCCGACCGTTATCTGCCGCCGAAATCGGCGCAGGCCAACAGCGCCACGCAGACGCGTCAGGCCGAAGTCGCCAACACCGAGGCCGGTGCCGTCGCAGGTACTACGCCGCTGCCGGACAAACCGAGCAAAACCGCCTGGAGCACCGAGCGCCTGCTGCCGGTTGAACGCCTGGCCAAACTTGACGTGGACGCTGACCTTAGCTTCGGCCAACTGATCCTCGACAAGCTACCGATCGACAACGCCGCGCTCAAGGCCAGCGGCCAGGGTGGCCTGCTGACTCTGACCAACCTCAGCGGTGATCTGTACAACGGCGGATTCGTCGCCAACGGCACGCTCGACGTGCGCCCGAGCGCGCCGGTGTTGAATCTGCAGACCCGACTCAATCGCGTCCCTGCAGAAAAGATCATCGAAAGCCAAGGCAAGAACCCGCCGGTCAAAGGTCTGGTGACTCTCACCAGCAGCTTCACCGGCAGTGGCAACAGCCAGCAGGCGCTGATCGACACGCTGAACGGCAACGCCAGTTTCGTCATCAACAACGGCGTGCTGCTCAATGCCAACCTTGAGCAGCAACTGTGCAAAGGCATCGCCACGCTCAATCGCAAGACTCTCAGCGGCGAGCCGCGCGGCAAGGACACGCCGTTCGAAGAACTCAAGGGCAACCTGACCGTACGCAACGGCATCGCCAGCAACCCGGACCTGAAAGTGCGCATCCCCGGCATGACCGTCAACGGTGACGGCGACATCGACCTGCGCGTACTCGGCATGGATTATCGCGTTGGCATCATCGTCGAAGGCGACACCAGCGCCATGCCTGACCCGGCCTGCCAGGTCGGCGAAAAATTCGTCGGCGTCGAATGGCCACTGCGTTGCCGCGGCCCGCTGGAACTCGGCGCCAAGGCCTGCCGCATCGACAATGATCGCCTCGGCCAGGTCGCGAGCAAAATGGCCGGCGACAAGCTCAGCGAAAAGATCGACGAAAAGCTGGGCGACAAGGTCAGCCCGGAACTGAAGAACGCATTGAAGGGGCTGTTCAAGCGATGACAGCGGAGCAGTTTTCCACCGCGGTGCTCGACTGGTTCGACCGCCACGGCCGCCACGATCTGCCTTGGCAACAGAACATCAATCCATATCGGGTGTGGGTGTCGGAGATCATGCTGCAGCAGACCCAGGTCAGCACGGTGCTCAATTACTTTGATCGCTTCATGACCGCGTTGCCGACCGTCGAAGCGCTCGCCGCCGCACCGGAAGACGAAGTGCTGCATCTGTGGACCGGGCTGGGTTACTACACCCGCGCGCGCAATTTGCAAAAGACCGCGAAGATCGTCGTCAGCCAGTACGCCGGTGAGTTTCCGCGCGATGTCGAAAAGCTCACGGAACTGCCGGGCATTGGCCTGTCCACAGCGGGCGCCATCGCCAGCATCAGCATGGGCCTGCGCGCGCCAATCCTCGATGGCAACGTCAAACGCGTGCTGGCGCGTTTTACCGCGCAGGAGGGTTACCCCGGCGAGCCGAAGGTGGCCAAACAGCTGTGGGCCAACGCTGAACGCTTCACGCCGCATGATCGGGTCAACGCCTACACCCAGGCGATGATGGATCTCGGCGCCACGCTGTGCACGCGCAGCAAACCGAGCTGCCTGCTGTGCCCGCTGGAGCGTGGCTGCGAAGCGCACATGCTCGGCCTGGAAACCCGCTACCCGATTCCCAAGCCGCGCAAAGCCATCCCGCAAAAGCGCACGCTGATGCCGATGCTCGCCAACGGCGAAGGCGCGATTCTGCTTTATCGCCGCCCTTCGACGGGTCTGTGGGGCGGCTTGTGGAGTCTGCCGGAGCTGGATGATCTGGACGATCTGCAACATCTGGCCGATCAACACTCGCTGACCATGGGCCAGCAGCAGGCGCTGCCAAGCCTTGTCCACACGTTCAGCCATTTCCAGCTGTCGATCGAACCCTGGCTGGTTCAGGTACAGGAGGCCACCCATCACGTGGCCGAGGCCGACTGGCTCTGGTATAACCTCGCCACCCCGCCGCGCCTGGGCCTCGCCGCCCCGGTCAAGACCTTGCTCGAACGCGCGGCCGCCGTCTTGAATGCAGGAGTATCGCCATGACCCGCACCGTAATGTGCCGCAAGTACAAAGAACAACTCGAAGGCCTTGAACGCGCACCGTTCCCCGGCGCCAAGGGCCAGGACATCTATGACAACGTGTCCGCCAAGGCCTGGGCCGACTGGCAGAAACACCAGACCCTGCTGATCAACGAAAAGCGCCTGAACATGATGAATGCCGAAGACCGCAAATTCCTTCAGGGCGAAATGGACAAGTACTTCTCCGGCGAGGAATACGCCAAGGCCGAAGGCTACGTGCCGCCATCCGAATAACCCGGGTTTTTCGTAAGCGACGGAATTAATTTAAGAAATTTTCAAAAAGTCGTTGACGTAAATCCGAAAAACCCTTTTAATGCGCCCCGTTGCCCAGATAGCTCAGTCGGTAGAGCAGGGGATTGAAAATCCCCGTGTCGGCGGTTCGATTCCGTCTCTGGGCACCAAATACCGAAAACCCTGAATCGCAAGATTCAGGGTTTTTTTATGCCTGCGATTTGGTGAAGGTGGCGTCCCGCCCCTTGATCCGCGCTACCATCAGCACCCCTTACGGAAGAGGGCTATTGCCGCAATGAACCAGAAACGAACCCGCGTGCCCCTGCCCCATCCGCCGCCGCACCAGGAAAGTCCGGTGTCCAGAGGACTGGCAATCGTGATTTGCCTGTTTCTGATCGGCACCGGCGCGCTGCTGGGCTACTCAGCCATCGACGGCGTTATCCACGAGACGATCACCACCGCCACGCGCGGCGGGCCGGCCAAGGTCTACACACTCGCCGGGCAGCCAGGCGCGTACTGGTTCCATGTCGTACTTCAAGGTCTCTTCGGCGTCTTGTTGCTGGTCGCAGGCCTGGCGTGGCACAGACTGACGCGCCTCGACAAACCCGCGGCCAGAACCCAACGCAAATCGCGCTCGCGCTAACGGTTGTCGCCACGCGTACGAAACGGACTACAGACGCCAGCCCGGCAAAGCTTCGGTCCTCGGCAACGTCCTGCAATGGCAATCTCTTCTTCCTGCGGACTTCACCGTCTCCCCCGACATACTCAAGCGGCGACAATCGTCATGCTTTTACGTCTGTTCACCCTGACGCGGAAGACCCCATGAGCCAGCTAAAACCTGCTGACACGCAAGACCCGAAAATCGATTCACTGCGGGGCGAGCTGGGCGAGCTGATTCGCCAGGCGCGGCAAAAAGTGCTGCGCGCGGTTGATACGATTCAAGTGCAGACGTGTTGGCAGATCGGCCGGCACATTGTCGAATTAGAACAGAAGGGCGCCCAGCGTGCAGGTTATGGTCAGCAGTTGCTGGCGCTGCTGGCAAAGGATCTGACGGAGCAGTTCGGGAAGGGGTTCGACGCCTCCAATCTGCGCTACATGCGCCTCTTTTATCAGGCGTTTCCAATTCGTGACGCACTGCGTCACGAATTGAGCTGGACCCATTACCGTCGCCTGCTACGCGTCGAAAGCGAGAAAGCGCGCCTGTGGTACATGAACGAATGTGCCGACCTCAACTGGTCAAGCCGCGCCCTTGATCGGCAGATCCTGACGCTCTATTACGAGCGCCTGCTCATGAGTCAGGACAAAACCGAGATGATCGAGGAAGCGACCACCAATATCAACGCAATGAAATGCAACCCACGGGAATTCATTCGCGATCCGGTCATGCTCGAGTTCCTTGGCCTGCCCTCGGCGGGAAAAGTCAGGGAAAGCGGACTCGAACAAGCGCTCATCGATCACCTGCAAAGCTTTCTGCTTGAACTGGGCAAAGGCTTCTCCTTTGTCGCTCGGCAGCAACGCATCAGCACTGACGGCGTTGATCTCTACATCGATCTGGTGTTCTACAACTACCTGCTCAAGTGCTTCGTGATTATCGACCTCAAACGCGGCAAGCTCAGCGCCCGCGATGTCGGGCAGATGGACATGTATGTGCGCATGTACGACGAGCTCAAGCGCAGCGAGGGCGACAAGCCGACTGTCGGCATCATTCTGAGCGCCGAGAGCAACGACTCGGTTGCGCGTTATTCGATGCTCAAAGGCAATGAGCAACTGTTCGCCAGCAGTTACAAAACGATATTGCCGAGCGAAGAAGAGTTACGCGCCGAACTGAACCGCGAACAGGCGCTGATTGAAGAACGCCTGCTCACCCAATCCCCTGAATAAACGAGCTGGATTGTTCTCGGACAACGCTGAGACTATCGTTGGCAACTCTCCGCCGAGGTCGCGCGCCATGAGCAGTCAGCACACAACCGAACTGCAAAACGCTGAATTGAGCCAACCGGTTCTGACTGCAAGCGAAGGTATCGCCTTCAAGGAAACCGCCGACGACGGCTATGCACTCGGCGGTTTCACCTGGCGCCACACCTCGCCCGACCCGCAACGCCCGGTGGTCATCATCAATGCCGCCACGTCCGTACGCTGCCGTCACTATTCACGTTTCGCGGCTTATCTGTTCAGCCATGGTTTCGACGTGATGACCTACGACTATCGAGGCATCGGTGAATCGCGCCGCGCTTCGATCAAAGGCTTGAACGCGTCATGGACGGATTGGGGCGCGCTGGATTTCCAGGCGATGCTCAAACGTGCGCAGCGGGAGTTTCCCGGGCAGCCGATCGATGTGGTTGGCCACAGTTTCGGCGGTTGCGCGGCAGGGCTGGCCGAATCCGGGCGAGTCATCCGACGGCTGGTCACCGTCGGCGCGCAGTTTGCGTACTGGCGCGATTACGCTCCCGAACAGCGCTGGCGCATGTTGGGCAAATGGCATGTGGTCATGCCTTTGCTGACGCTGCTCTGCGGCTTTTTCCCGGGTAAGCGGCTCGGCTGGCTGGAAGACACGCCAAAGGGCGTTGTACGCGACTGGAGCACGCCTGCCGCGCGCTTCGAACAGCGCCCGAGCGGTCGCGTTCTGATGCAGAAGACCGGTGCCCTGCCCTTCACCAACATCCGCGCGCAAACTCTGGCCATCAGCATCAGCGATGACCCTTACGGCACGATCCCGGCCATCGAACGCCTGCTCGACTACTTCAGCAACGCGGCAAAAATTCACCTGCGTATCGAGCCGCAGGACATCGGCGAACAACAAGTCGGACATTTCGCCTTTTTTCGCAGCGCATACCAAGCCACACTATGGCCCATCGCTCTGACCTGGCTGCAGACCGGCGCACTGGCCCCCGACACACCCGGCCGGCAAGTCCCGCGCAGCTGAGCCCTTCCCAACGCACGACGGAACACACCATGGCCTCCGCCAACAAGCAGCAAAAACGCGCCGCCCGGGCCAAGACCAAGGCCAAGCAGAACCGTACCAAACGCGCCGAGGCGCAGGTCGAACTGGACCCGAACGACGACCGCATCGACTTCGAATCGGTGGACCTCACCGAGCTGTTCAAGAAAATGATCGACGCCGAAAAGATCAGCCAGCAAGCGATGTGCAGCGCGTTCCTCGAAGACCCGCTGCTGGAACTGGTCTATGAGCAGGAAGGCGAAGAAGGCGCGATGGATTTCATCCTCGCCGCGCTGATCGAATATCGCCAGTGGTCGCAGGAAACCGACGAGGCCGGCGCGCTGGCGTGGATCGAATCCCCGGCCTTCCAGGCCGACTATGTGGCCGCGTCCGACGCGATCGCCGCGCAAACCCAACAGAAGAACTGAGTTCCCATGGCATCCCTGAACAAGCAGCAGAAACGCGCCAAACGCGCCAAGGCTAAAGCCAAGCAAATCCGCATGGTCGGTCGTAAACCTTTGGATCAGGACGAAGACCTCGGCCACCTCGCCGAGCCGATCCCGGAATACACCCTGGCGATGTTCAGCAAAATGCGCGACGCCGAAGCCGTCAGCCGCAACGAGATGTTGCTGACACTGCTGCGCGAACTGGCCTTCATCATCGTCGACCATCCCGAACTGCTGGACATGGAAAACGCCGACAACGAAGGCATGGCCGCCACCCACCTGGCCGCCGACATGCTGATCGACTACCGCATGTGGGCCGACGGCATGACCATCGAAGAAGCCCAGGCCTGGCTGAGCGAACCGCAGTTCATCACCGATTTCGGGGTGGCGCTGGATGCTTATGGCAAGTCGGTGGACTCGCCGGAAGAAAAGAGCGAATAAATCCTGCGCAGAAACAAAAACGGCCGCTCGTCATCCCTGACAGCGGCCGTTTTCACATCACGCGTTGCGACTCAGTTCAACACCACCGCACCACGCTTTTCCAGCTTGCGCCGACGCGATACCAGCAAGCCAGCAGCCACCACCAGCAAGCTCAGCAGGCCTGTGGCGAGGATTTCGACGCGGTGGGCTTCCTGGAACAGCATGATGGTCAGGGCCGCGATGATGAAGATGATCACCGCGTAGGTCAGGCCCGGGAACAGCCACATGCTGAAGACAATTTTCTCGCCGCGCGCGACGCGCTGCTTGCGCATGCGCAATTGCGAGAAGGCGATCACCAGATACACCAGCAGGGCGATGGCGCCGGAGCTGGCCAGCAGGAACTCGAACACCGCAGCCGGAGCCACATAGTTGGCGAAGGTGCAGAGGAACGCTGCGCCGGTCGACAGCATCACCGCCCAGTAAGGCGTGCCGCTCTTGTTGGTGCGGGTCGACATGGCCGGAGCATCGCCGCGCTTACCGAGCGAGAACAGCATGCGTGAAGACGTGTACAGCGCCGAGTTCAGGCAACTGGTCACCGCCACCAACACGACGATATCGACAATCATCTTGGCATTCGGGATGCCCATGCGCTCAAGCACAGTCTGGTAGGAGCCGAGGTTGGCCAGCGTAGGATCGTTCCACGGCACCAACGCCACGACGATGAAAATCGACACCAGATAGAACAGGCCGATCCGCCAGATCACCGAGTTGGTGGCCTTGGAAATCTGCTTGCCCGGGTCTTTCGATTCCGCCGCCGCGATGGTGACGATTTCGGTCCCCATAAACGAGAACATGGTGGTCAGAATTGCCCCCAGCACGGCGCCCATGCCATTGGGCAGGAACCCACCGCTGTCGAACAGGTGCGAAACGCCGCTGACCTGACTGGTCGGCAGGAAGCCGAAAATGGCGGCGAGGCCTAGACCGATAAAACCGATGATCGCCAACACCTTGATCAAAGCGAACCAGAACTCGAACTCACCGTAGTTCTTCACGCTGAACAGGTTGGTCACGGTCAGCAGCAGGGTGATGACCAGCGCGAATGCCCAAATATCCACGCCCGGGAACCACGCGTGCAGGATGGTCGCAGCGGCGTTGGCTTCCAGTGGAATCACCAGTACCCAGAACCACCAGTACAACCAGCCGATGGTAAAACCGGCCCAATGACCGATCGCGCGGTCCGCGTAGGTTGAAAAAGAACCGGTGTCCGGCGAGGCGACAGCCATTTCGCCGAGCATACGCATCACCAGCACCACCAACGTACCGGCAGCAGCGTAAGCCAGCAGCACGGCCGGGCCAGCAGCAGCGATGGCGTGGCCGGAGCCAACGAACAGACCGGCGCCGATCACACCGGCGATCGACAACATGGTCACATGACGCGGTTTGAGCCCCTGTTCGAGGCCATTGGAGCTTGGGGTACTGCTCATAGAGACTACCTTTGCAAGGAAAGCGGGTGCATCCGGCCGGTCTGAAAATTCTTTCTCGTAAAAAGAATCCAACGGGCTGTTCCTTATTCTGCACGCAATATTTGCGCCAAAATGTTTCATACCCTTGAATGCCGGGGTCTACGGCGTCCGATGCAAGTCCTTGAGTTTAATGGCTATTCGCCAAAGCGTTACCCTGCGACTCACTTTCAGAAGTAATAAGCGCACCAGAAACACACAGAAAAAGTCCGCGACGCACAGAAAAAGTGCGAATCAGCAACGTTCGGCCGGATAGCGCTTCCAACACCCCGCCAAAGCTGGCAACATCGCGCCTTTTTTTACGCGACACCCACGGGCGTGCTTGATCAAACACCCGTTCGGTTGTTGATGGGGCGACAGACTGCTGCGCCGATGCGACACCCTGCCACAGGCCACCCGATTACCGCTCCTGGCGTTGTTGGCTGCCATTGAAACGCTATGCTAGCTTGGCCGCCTCGCCTGGAAGGCCCGCCAACAGCAGGAGCGCAACATATATGAGGAACGCACATGGCTGAGGCCACGCCCGCGCTGGAAATCCGCAACTTGCACAAACGCTACGGACAGCTTGAGGTGCTCAAAGGCATATCGCTGACCGCCCGCGATGGCGATGTGATCTCGATCCTCGGTTCCTCCGGTTCCGGCAAGTCCACGTTCCTGCGCTGCATCAATCTGCTGGAAAACCCTCACCAGGGCCAGATTCTGGTGGCCGGCGAAGAACTCAAGCTCAAAGCCGCGAAGAACGGCGAACTGGTTGCCGCCGACGGCAAACAAATCAATCGCCTGCGCTCGGAGATTGGTTTTGTATTTCAAAACTTTAATCTGTGGCCGCACATGAGCGTGCTCGACAACGTCATCGAAGCCCCGCGTCGCGTACTCGGCCAGAGCAAGGCCGAAGCCATCGAAGTCGCCGAAGCGCTGCTGGCCAAGGTCGGCATCGCCGACAAGCGCCACGCCTACCCGGCGCAACTGTCCGGCGGTCAGCAGCAACGCGCGGCCATCGCCCGCACATTGGCGATGCAGCCGAAGGTGATCCTGTTCGACGAGCCCACCTCTGCGCTTGACCCGGAAATGGTTCAGGAAGTACTTAGTGTCATCCGCGCATTGGCCGAAGAAGGCCGCACCATGCTGCTCGTGACCCACGAAATGGGCTTCGCCCGTCAGGTCTCCAGCGAAGTGGTGTTCCTTCATCAGGGCCTTATAGAAGAGCAAGGATCGCCACAGCAGGTGTTCGAAAACCCGCTTTCGGCGCGCTGCAAACAATTCATGTCCAGCAACCGCTAACGGAGCAACATGCATGCAGAATTTCAAAAAGGTCTTCCTGGCTGCCGCCGTCACCCTGGCGTTCAGCGCCGGTGCCATGGCTGAGACACTGAAGATGGGCATCGAAGCGGCCTACCCGCCGTTCAACAACAAAGACGCCAGCGGCCAGGTCGTCGGCTTCGACAAGGAAATCGGCGACGCCCTGTGCGCGAAGATGAAAGTCGAGTGCACCGTCGTGACTTCCGACTGGGACGGCATCATCCCGGCCCTGAACGCGAAGAAGTTCGACTTCCTGATCTCCTCGCTGTCGATCACCGAAGAGCGCAAGGGCGCGGTGGACTTCACCGACCCGTACTACTCGAACAAGCTGCAGTTCATCGCACCGAAAAACGTCGACTTCAAAACCGACAAGGATTCGCTCAAAGGCAAGAAGATCGGTACCCAGCGCGCGACGCTGGCCGGCACCTGGCTGGAAGACACCTACGGCGATGACGTTTCGGTCAGCCTCTACGACACCCAGGAAAACGCCTACCTCGACCTGACCTCCGGTCGTGTCGACGCGATCCTCGCCGACAAGTACGCCAACTACGACTGGCTGAAAACCGACGCTGGCAAGAACTACGAGTTCAAGGGCGACCCGGTCGTCGAAAGCGACAAGATCGGCATCGCCGTGCGCAAGGGTGACCCACTGCGCGAGAAGCTGAACGCCGCACTGAAGGAAATCGTCGCTGACGGTACCTACAAGAAAATCAACGACAAGTACTTCCCGTTCAGCATCTATTGATCTGACCTGTGGGACTGGCGCTGTGACCAAACGGCGCCGGCTCCCGACTTTGCCTGCCGCAATTTGAACAGAAATCCATGATTATCGACCTCTACGGATTCGGCCCGGCGCTAGCTGCCGGCGCGCTGATGACCGTCCAACTGGCCCTCACCGCCCTGGGCCTGGGCCTGGTGCTCGGCCTGCTCGGCGCCTTGGCCAAGACTTCCCCGTACAAGCCGCTGCAATGGCTTGGCGGTACTTATTCGACGCTGGTACGTGGCGTTCCGGAATTGCTCTGGGTGCTGTTGATCTACTTCGGTACGGTCAACCTGATGCGCGCCCTCGGCGAGTACTTCGGCAACCCCGACCTGCAACTCAATGCCTTCGCCGCCGGCGTGATCGCCCTGGGCCTGTGCTTCGGCGCCTACGCCACGGAAGTGTTTCGCGGCGCGATCCTCGCCATTCCCAAGGGCCATCGTGAGGCCGGCCAGGCCCTGGGCCTGTCGAAATGGCGGATCTTCACCCGCCTGATCATGCCGCAGATGTGGCGCATCGCCCTGCCCGGCCTGGGCAATCTGTTCATGATTTTGATGAAAGATACCGCGCTTGTTTCCGTGATCGGCCTGGAAGAAATCATGCGTCACGCGCAAATCGGCGTGACCGTGTCGAAACAGCCGTTCACCTTTTATATGGTCGCGGCCGTCATGTATCTGGGCCTGACGGTACTGGCGATGACCGGCATGCACTTCCTGGAAAAACGCGCCGCGCGCGGCTTTGCGAGGAGCGCCCAATGAACTGGGAAGTGATCATCAAGTGGCTGCCGAAACTGGCGCAAGGCGCGACCCTGACGCTGGAGCTGGTCGCCATTGCGGTAATCGCCGGCCTGCTGCTCGCCATTCCGCTGGGCATCGCCCGCTCTTCGAAGCTGTGGTACGTGCGCTCGCTGCCCTACGCCTACATCTTCTTTTTCCGTGGCACGCCGCTGCTGGTGCAACTGTTCCTGGTGTATTACGGCCTGGCACAGTTCGACGCGGTGCGTGAAAGCGCGTTGTGGCCATACCTGCGCGATCCGTTCTGGTGTGCGACCGTGACCATGACGCTGCACACGGCAGCGTACATTGCCGAAATCCTGCGCGGCGCGATTCAGGCGATTCCACCCGGCGAGATCGAAGCCGCGCGGGCCTTGGGCATGTCCAGACCCAAAGCAATGTTCTACATCGTCCTGCCCCGTGCCGCGCGCATCGGCTTGCCGGCCTACAGCAACGAAGTGATCCTGATGCTCAAGGCCAGCGCGCTGGCGAGCACCGTGACCTTGCTCGAGCTGACCGGCATGGCGCGCACGATCATTGCCCGCACCTATTTGCCAGTGGAGATCTTCTTCGCCGCCGGCGTGTTCTATCTGGTCATGGCCTACGTGCTGGTGCGCGGCTTCAAGCTGCTGGAGCGTTGGCTGCGCGTCGATGCCTGCCAGGGCCGCTGAATCTTCCGACGTGCTGTCGGGCGAGGCCCTACTCGCCCGCTTCCGCGCGCTGGATGCTTTTTTGATCGAGCATCAGGCGCTTTGGAAGCCTCGTCCGTTCACTCATCTTTCGCTTCCTTGGGAAACGTCCTACCCCGAGTTGTCTTCGTGGCTACGCGGGCGGTCACTGGACGACGCGGAGCACGCTCATAACCAGCCTGCCGACCTTGCCGATGCGCCTGAGCCGTTCGCGTCATTGGCAAAGTTATCGGCAAAATTGAGTGCGGTCGGTTCGCTGCCGGGGCATGCGCTTGAAACCGCCGGCCACCGCTTGAATGTCGATGTGCCAGGGCGCAAATGGCAACAGATCGAGGCGTTTGCCAGCCGTTTGGCTTTTTCATCGCCGCCGACGCATTGGCTGGACTGGTGTTCGGGCAAAGGTCATCTGGGCCGGCGGTTGCTCAACGCAGGACAGCAACTGACGTGTGTTGAGTACGATCCAGTATTGGTTGCCAGCGGTCAGGCACTGAGTCAGCGCCACCATTTGCATGCTCTGCATATCGAACAGGACGCGCTGGCGGCAGACGCGTGCACTGTCCTGAACGCTGCGCACACCCCCGTCGCCCTCCACGCTTGCGGCGATCTGCATGTCCGCTTGATGCAACTGGCCAGCGCGAACGGGTGCCAGCAGATGGCGATTGCGCCGTGTTGCTACAACCGCACCGTTCACGGTGAATATCAGGCATTGTCGTCCCCTGGCCTGCGATCTTTCCTACGGCTATCGCGGGAAGATCTGGCCCTGCCGATGAGCGAAACCGTCACCGCCGGTGCACGAGTCCGACGCCAGCGCGACACGTCCATGGCGCGACGACTGGCCTTCGACTTGCTGCAACGGCAGTTGCGAGGCGTCGACGAATACTTGCCCACCCCATCATTGCCGAGCGCCTGGCTGGATAAACCGTTCGCTGATTACTGCCGCGATCTTGCAGCCCTCAAGGACTTATCCACAGTCGGCTCGACGGATTGGGAGAATCTGGAAGCCGCCGGTTGGCAGCGCCTGGCCGAAGTTCGCAACCTGGAATTGCTGCGCGGTCTATTCCGCCGGCCACTGGAGCTTTGGCTGAATCTGGATCGTGCGCTTTTTCTGGTCGAGCAAGGCTATGCCGTGCGTCTGGGCATATTCTGCGAAACGGCGCTGACGCCGCGCAATCTGCTGCTCTTGGCCGAGCGCGGATAACAGCCCGCCAACCTGTGGATAACTCTGTTGATGAAATTTGCGTGGATCCAATACCTCCGCCTGTTTTGGCGCTTATGCTGCTCTGGTCATTTTTTGTTCACATAAATAAAAAACCGGCAAAACAGCGATTTGCATACAAAATGAGAATGCCTGCTAAAAAACTGCACTAAGTCAGTGAGCAACGCTTCCAGTTGTGCATAAGCCGCCAATCAAAACGGCATAACCGCCGAATTCCGGGCATCCAAAGCGAATAATTGCGAGCATCCGCCAGCCTTGCTATACAAAGCCTCTCCGCCTCGCCGGCACATGCCTGAATAATAAAAATCGACCGACAGGAAGCGACCGTGACGTTCATCTCCTATGCACAGAACTTCGAAGATGTCCGCCTGTGGCGCGCGCTCAAGCAGTTTGAACACGGTTTGTACATCGACGTCGGCGCCAACGACCCGAACCACGACTCGGTCACCAAAGCGTTCTACGATCATGGATGGCACGGAATCAACGTCGAACCGATGCAGGATTATTACGACGCGCTCTGCCAGCAACGCCCGCGCGACACCACCATGCAATGCATCGCCAGCGACCAGCCCGGCGCCGTAACCTTCTACGGCATCCTAGACACCGGCCTGTCCACCGCCGACCCCATCGTTGCCCAACAACGCAAAGACCTCGGCATGAACGTCCACAGCTTCACCGTCGAGGCCCGCACTCTCACCTCGATCTGCGAACAACACGCCGCCGACCGCCCAATCCACTTCCTCAAGATCGACGTCGAAGGCCACGAAGAAACCGTCCTGCGCGGCATGGACTTCAGCCGCTTCCGCCCATGGATCATCCTGATCGAAACCCCATGGCTGCGCGACCACACCTGGGGACACCTGGTCACCGACGCCGGCTACCAGTCCGTCATGTTCGACGGCCTCAACACCTGGTTCCTCGCCGACGAACACCTCAACCTCAAACCGGCGTTCGAGATTCCGCCCTGCACCCTCGACAACTTCCAGCTCTGCCACGGCCACGCCCTCGCCCACCCGCTCAACCCCGACGAACCCGACACCGCCAACCAGCTCGCCGACGCCCTGCACCGCGCCGAACAGGCTGAAAGCCAACTGCATGCACTGCAAAACAGCCGCACAGTGCGAGCCGTGCAGAAGCTGCGAAACGTACTGCGCAGAGCCTGATTTGCGGCAACGCAAAAATAGTCTGAATTCAGGGGTTTACAGGATCTTCCCAATCGCTATAATCGTCGCCCACACGCCGGTATAGCTCAGTTGGTAGAGCAACTGACTTGTAATCAGTAGGTCCCGGGTTCGACTCCTGGTGCCGGCACCATACAAGGTTCCAGAGAAGGCTTTCAAAATCTCTGGAACCCCCGAAAAACCCGCCTTCTGGCGGGTTTTTTCGTTTTGGCGTTCCATTGGTTTCCGTCAGAAACTGGTGGATTCCAACCGTTTTAAGGGTAGAGTTTGGGATACAGGTCACTTCGATAAAAGGGAGTACCCTTATGTCGCGCACCACAGCTCCGCTCTCCGATGCAGCTTGCCGCTTGGCAAAACCTACAGACCGCGCCTACAAGCTTTTCGACGGCGATGGCCTCTACCTCCTAGTCCAACCCAATGGCCGCAAAGGCTGGCGGCTCCGTTACGTCAAACCTGACGGACGCGAAGGACTGACCTCGTTCGGCAACTACCCCGTCATTGGCCTCGCCGATGCGCGCCGCAAGCGCTTGGAAGTTAAGCGAATGCTGGCGGATGGCGTTGACCCTATAGAGACCAAGCACCAAGCCAAGGCGGAAGCCGTGATCAAAGGCAGAACCTTTGAAAGCGTTGCGCTCGACTGGCATACGGAAATGTCGGCCAAGTGGGCACCAGGCCATTCCAAGACTGTGATGAGTCGCCTCAAAACCCACGTGTTCCCGCTGATCGGCGCCCGCGCCATTGTCGACCTCGACACCCATGACCTCATGCAGCCCTTGGAAGCGATCAAGAAGCGCGGAACGATCGACGTTGCTTTAAGGGTACAAAACTACCTGCAGAGCATCATGCGCGAGGCAAAGCGCCTCCGGCTTATCACCATAAACCCTGCTTACGATCTCGAAGGCTCGATCAAAGCCCCGCGGGTGGTACATCGCCCCGCTCTACCCTTATCGCGACTGCCGGAACTGCAGGAGCGGATCGACACCTATAAAGGCCGGGCACTTACCCGTCTGACGGTGATGCTGTCGCTGCATGTGTTTGTACGATCCAGCGAACTGCGTTTCGCACGCTGGAGCGAGTTCGACCTCAAGCGCGGTACCTGGGAGATACCGGACACTCGACCCGCGTTGGAGGGAGTACCCTTTTCCACAAGGGGTACGAAGATGGCAGGGGATATCCATTTAGTACCCTTATCGCCGCAAGCAGTGGCGCTACTCGAAAAAATCCATGCACTCACAGGCAAATTTGACTTGGTCTTCGCAGGGGATGCCAAACCCTGGAAGCCCATGTCCGAAAATACCGTGAACAATGCGCTTCGGACGATGGGATACGACACCAAAACCGATATCTGCGGGCATGGATTTCGTTCGATGGCCTGCAGCGCACTGATCGAGTCAGGATTGTGGTCGGAGACGGCTATTGAACGGCAGATGAGCCACAAGGAGCGCAACAACGTCCGCGCCGCTTACATCCACAAGGCCGAGTTCATCGAGGAGCGCAGGCTGATCATGAACTGGTGGAGCCGGTATCTGGAGGCCAACCGGCAGGAGCATGTCACTCCACACGAATTCGCGAACCAGACCGGAGCGAACGTCACTCGCCTAAAAGCAAAACGTGGCGCAACTGAGTAAGCGCTCGGTCTTCATATCTCAGCGATCCTCTTGTCCACGCGGGTCCATCCAAACAGGGCTGCAAAGCCGCCCTGCTTGGATGGACCTCACTTAAAAAATCTAAAGCCCACGTAACTGTCTGTGGAAAACCACTGATTTCCACCGGTGGATAATTTCATCCACAGCCGCAGAACTCCCGAAAATTCGAGCCTTGACCCGAATTATCCACAGGCGTAGAAAAGATCGGGCAAAGCGCTGTCGTTGACAGCAACCCAGGTAGCCAGAACCTTTAAGGCTACGCCACACCGTGGTGGTTCTCCCAAAGTGCGATTAGCGTCCGGCGGCTCGCACGGTCACAGCGATGTGATGGATGCCTACTTCTACCAGAGTGCCCACTGCGGCAACTCATCCCCCTTCATAGCTGCCCTGCAGCAACCTATCCGCTTGGCCATTTCATTGCGCCAACCTACGCCCGTCTCTTTCTTCCGGAAAGAGACGGGCGCTCCTACCGCTGCTGCAGCCCAACTCGTACAAGGCTTTGCGGCATTCCCCTTCGTGACAATCGGCGTGACAAACACCGGAAGTCACCCGCAACAGCGATGCAGATGATGGTGCCGCAGCCCAGGGAATGGACTGCACCTGACTGACAGTCAGGCATGCCCCGGTCATCGCATCACTGCTTTTACCTGACTCAGGATCTCGCGGCGTTGGTTTCGTCAGCCGATGCAGCCCCCACCCGCCCGCTTCCTCGGAAGTGTTCAGGAGGTCAGATCATGAGATGCCCTAGCTCCCGGTCGTAAGGAGCCGCCAGTCCTGCGTAGTGGACAAACCCCACAGGTCGCAGGGGCCTTGATCCCTGATAACACTCAGCATTCTTGGCGGGATGACGTGGGGGCGAGAACGGGAGAACGGAACATGAGGTGACCGACATGGCATTAGTGGGTAGACGCGATGGTCGTAATTTCGGTTACGGCAGGCAATTGAGTTATGCAGGGCCCCAGGCATTGAAAGACGTGTTCGGCGGTGGCCACTACGGCACGGTCAAGGCACACAGTGATCGGTGGCAGGCGTTCGTGAAGTGGTGCCGTTCCGAACAGGGGCCCGGTATCAATGATGCGCGCCAGATTGAACGGAAAATGTTGGTGGATTACGCAGCGTACCTGTGCGACTTGGTTAGGCGCGGTGATCTTGCTATTAGTACCGCACAAAACCGCCTATCCAGCGTGAACAGGACCATGGCAGCGCTTCGCGGTGATCAGCATGTGAAACTGCCAAGTCCGAGCAAGGCATTGGGCATGCAGCGCACCTGTGTTCGTCACTCGGTGCCGCAGGGCCAAGAGCACGAACAGGTTAAGCAGATCGTCGATGCGCTTTGCCGGCATCATCAGCTACGGGTCGCCGCGATCGTTCTGTTGGCGCGATCCACCGGCATGCGCTTGCGTGAGGCCATCTTGGCTGACCTGCCACGGTTAAGCCGTGAGGCTAACGACCTAGGCAGGATTAACATTCAGGACGGCACCAAAGGCGGCCGCGCCGGTGCCTCGGCACCCCGGTGGATTTCGGTGGATGCGCATGTTCGAGGCGCGCTTGGATTTGCGCAGCAGGCTTCGCCTGCGGGAAGCCGCAACCTGATAGCGTCAAACGAAAGCTACCTGAGCGTTTTGCAGAAAGTCGTCCGCCCGGCGCGGGACATCCTGCATGCATACAACCTCAAAGGCTTTCATGAACTCAGGGCCGCGTTCGCATGTGAGCGCTATGAGTGGATTACCCATCATCGCGCGCCTATCAACGGCGGTAGATGTTACCAGGTAGATGGGGGCCTTGATCATGAGGCTCGACGACAAATCAGCTATGAGTTGGGTCACGGTCGGATTGACGTGGTCGCTGCGTACATTGGAGGACGGACATGAGTAAGCCCTTCGATATGGAATTGTTCCTGGCTGGTGTGCTGACCGGATCGCATGCGACGCGGCAACGCCATTTGCGACAGGCGAAGTTTATCCAAGCTGAAATTGAAGAGCGTTGGCAACTAGAGACGCCTTGGGCTTGGAAGAGAAAGCATGTGACTTGGTTTCTTGAGTGTCGCCTAGATCGACGCAGCGAGGCGACGCGGTACTACTACCTGCTAACGGTCCGCCTGCTCGCTCGACGTCTAGATACGTCATGGGTTTTCAATCTCTGAGTGAGACCTGATCCTAACGGGACCATAGACACACCACCAAAGTTTACGTAGCCTCGGGGTAAGTCTTGTCGCTTCTTCCCTACTCATTGTCGCGTCTAAAACGTACTACTCAATGGAATCAAGGGATTATGCGGAGACAAGGAAAGTTATGCGACACAGGTGGCAAAAAATATCACCTTATATGGGTCGCCTTATAGTTAGGCCTTTGAAACCAGAATGACAATCATAAACACCCGCGCCGGCTCGCAAATATTGGCCTCTTTTTTAGACAGCCAAGTAAATTTACTTGTAGAAAATGTAAACCTCATAAACCAGAGTAGTCAATCGCGAATTTCAGACCTTTTTGCAATCTACTCTGCAATCATCGAAGACGCGATTTCAATAAGATTGCTGTGTGAGAATGGCCGCACTAACCAAGCCTACATTATTTCAAGAGCACTAATAGAACGAATTACGAATTTCTGCTTTCTTCAGCTATGCACAGACGCGGTGTTTTCAGATTATCTTGATTACTCCTTGAACAAAGCTGGCCGGAGTCTAGATCAATCCATTGAAGTTAATGGGGAGCTTAAAGCACGCCTTGCGCTCAACGGAGGAGACTTTGACCTCCCAGACGAAATCCGCGTAGCAATTGCAAAATTCACCAGTGAACGCGGAAGAGAAAAAACACGATGGACAAATATTTCCCTCCCTGAAAGAGCTGCTGTGATCGAAGCAAAGCTAGGCAGTACCGGATTATTCATGAGTCTACTGACAATTTATGCCAATGCATCAGAAGCACTGCACGGAACCATTTACGGAGCCGTTTTTCACCTAGGAGCCTATGAGGCGAAGCCACCCCATGATCAAGAGAGCTTGGATTGCCACTTTCATCAAACGCTCTCGACCTTGTACTTAATGGCCGGGGCCAGCATAGACACACTATTCGGCCTTTTAGCATCACTCGGCAATGAATTCATCGTTGCAGCAGCTCATGCATCTAAAAACTCGTTCAAGGAGACTGCAATTGCAACAGGGCTTGCAGTAGTCAAGGAGAGTTAATATGCTTTTAGCATCGAGCATTTTTGCTGCCAGCCTAACAAATCGCTCAAATCGTTCGCATCGCTTACTGGAACAGGCTAAAACCCGCCCGTTAACCAAAAGTTACGCTGCACAAGGAAGCGCAATAAATTGAACCTAGAAGAAAAGTTTGAGAGCATAACCCCTCGAAATCTATTCAAATGGATAACTTGGATATTGGGGATCGCAACAGGCGTCTTCGGCTTTGTACTCTCCTTATATCTCATGGAGTTCAACAACGGGTTCAGCAATGAAAATTCAGATTGGGGAACATTTGGAGATTTCCTCGGCGGCACATTAAATCCCATATTTGGCTTTTTAAGCCTGATTGCGCTTTTACTAACAATCGTATTACAAAGCAAAGAGCTTGAATCAACCAGAATAGAGCTTGAGCGATCCGCCTCTGCGCAAGAAAAAACCGAAGCAGCGCTAAACAAGCAATCTGACACACAAGCAAAACAGCAGTTTGAAAACACCTTTTTCTCGTTGCTCGACCAACACAACAAAGCTCTCGAAAAAATATCCACGCCAACTGGAAAGTATACAAACGATCGATCAGGCTTAGACATTGTTAGGCTTTCTGTATTTTCGGAGAATCACTCCGATCTACAAGACGCGAAAAATGCGTTAGAAAAACATAATGGTATTTGCGGCCACTATTTTAGAGTCCTGTACCAAGTCCTGAAATTTATAGCCACAAACGTACCTGACGGAAGTATTGGCTCAGAATTCAGCCAAGAAACATTAGCCAATAGCAAACTTGCACCAAGTGAAAAAATGTACAGCAACATCGTAAGATCGTTTCTAAGCTATGACGCAACCCAGCTACTAGCCATTAACTGCTATTGCGCAGACAACTCCGACACCTACTGGAATTTCAAGTTACTTATAGAGCGCTACTCATTTCTTGAGCACATGCCATTCAAAATCAAAGAAAGCGATCATGTACTACTAGTTTCAACAAAGGATTTTTATGAAAAAAATGCATTCGGGCGCACACAGTTCAAGACTAGCTCGCAAAAAGTATAACTAGTTGCTAACTGGCCCCGCAAAAGCTACGCTTTTGTTTGCCTGTTAGCTTATTTTTTATGACCCAGGAGGTATCACAGTTGGGCAATGAGCGCTTCGTAAGGTGGCAAGGGCAAACTATTAGCCAGCTCTCTACCGCCCTCGCTTTGTTTTCTGGACTGTCAGTGGGAGGTCTAGGCTTTCTCCTTTCTCTTCTGCGTGATGCTTCATTCAAACCCACAGGGATATTGGCTGTACTATTTCTACTCGCCTTCCTATCGCTGCTTGTTGCATCTATTTCTGGCTCCGCAGCCGTGGTAACACGTCTGCTTGACTTCCGTCTTACCGCTCAAAAATTGCGCAACATGAATACTGAACCGCTAACACTCTTTGGTACAGACTCCTCAGGATATGGCAAAGCCACATGGATACTATTCTGGGTCCTCTTAATGTCCTTCTCTATTGGCATATTACTAAGCAGCGTAGTGGTAGGAACCTTTTATTTAGCCGGCATGTTCTGCGCCATTGGTTCCTAACAACGCGCCCAAGCCCCGCTGATTTAGCCGATCGGATAGATAGAAGCTACGCTTTTGCCTACTCGCTAGCTTAATTATTATGCATAAAGGTGATCCTGTGCCACTCAGCCAAGAAGCGCATCAATTTATGATAAATGAGATGTGCATAGACACCCAAGATCTGACAGAGAAGATCAACAGTTTAGGTTGCGATAGTCACGTAGGCGATATTTACAGAATGATTGAGAGTTTCTTCACCTCTTTAAATAAAGAGAATGCCGAAGAAGAGATTCAGAGAATTTTCTTAAATTACGAGCACCTGTTTGAAGATGAACATGCTTACGCTATCATCGATCCAATTCGGCATGCATTTGCTGGCTTTGCGTACGGTGGGCTTCACCAACTCTTTACTAGACAAGAAAACGAAGCATGGTACCCAAGAGTACTTTTAACCAAAGAGCTAAAGCCTAACGACATCGCAAACCTTGCGGAAACTGTTGAAATCTACCGAGGTTGCGGCATGAACGAACACATAATCCAAAAATATGGCCAGTCTTGGTCTACCTCTAAAAATGTAGCTGAGCAATTTGCTTATGTGCACTACCAAAACCAACCATGGTTTAACATCCAAAACCGCGCAGTACTGCAGTCCACAATTTCCAAGTCAGCTATTTTTTACTCAAAGCAAGAATGTGAGTTTGAAGTTGTGATAAACGTGAATTTACTAGGCAAAGTTCAAGTACGCCCATAACGATTCGGCCAACTATCGCTTGCTTCATTCGCTGCATATCAAAGAGCTACGCTTTTGCCTGCCCGATGGCAGCCCTTAAGCAACGGTAGCTGGGTCGTTTGCTGTTGCTTAGCATAGCTGGAGAGGCGCTCGCTTATTACTCAAGCACAACATCCTGCCATGCCTCTAGGGAAATAGATCGTAGCTTGGCTTTGCCTGCGACTATGTAAAACCTAATGAATGCTAAAGGATAGTTTTAGAGATATAGAGTCTCACCTAAAAAATTAAATCATTATAAAACACGTGCTTATGTACACCTTCGACTCCTGGTGCCGCACCATACAAAACGAAGCCCCTGCAGAAATGCAGGGGCTTTGTTGTTTCTGGGTACTCATATTTTTGGGCGACGTCTCGCCTTGATATGACCTGCTCCTGCCCTTTTTAGGTAAAGCTCTACTGCTTAGCTTGTTTGCGACGTAACTGGCCAACGCCGCGTTTGCGCCAACGGTTCAAATCTCAATTTTTATAATGAATTATGAACAGCCAATAATTATGGCTTGCCCACAAGCCGGGGTAATTGGATGAGCAACATCTTTCAGCGCTCTGAGTTGGCTGAATCGATGGCAAACCAGCTTTTGAGTCCGAGCGTACTCGATGAAGGTCTGCGCTCAGGCCTATTCCTGTCCAGCCCGCGCCGTACCGGCAAAACCACATTTCTGAGGAACGATCTTGTCCCGGCACTGGAAGATCGCGGTGCTTTGGTAATTTACGTCGACCTGTGGAGCAATACGCTCGCTAAGCCAGCCACGCTCTTACACAACGCCATCCAAAAAAACCTGAAAGATCTGCAAACGCCGGGCTCCTCGGTACTGGAAACATTCAGACGCGTCAGCAATGTCGAAATTGGCGCCGCAGGATTCAAGTTCGGATTCAAACTCGACAGCATTGGCAGCGCCCACGGCCCGACACTGGCGCAAGCACTCACAGAAGTCGTGGATCAAGCGAAGACAGATCTGGTCTTGATCATCGACGAAGTGCAGCACGCCATTTCCTCCGATGACGGCAACCAGTTGCTCCTGGCGCTCAAGGCCGCTCGAGACGCAATCAACCCACGCCCCCATACACCGGGCTATTTTCTGTTTATCGGGACCGGCTCCCACAGGGCGCAAGTCAGTGAATTGACTGCCAAGCGCAATCACGCCTTCTCCGGCGCCACGTCAGCTGCCTACCCGTTGCTGAAAGGCGATTACGTTGAATTCCTGCTCAACCGACTCGCACTGACAGTGAAAAGGGAGAAGCTGCCTTCCCTCGAAGTCGCCATCGATGCGTTCGATACCTTGGGAAACAGACCTGAAGAGATGCTCAAAGCCCTGCGCCAACTATTGCAGCAAGAGGGCGAGCCCGATGTTTTCTTGCCCGTAATCGCCAGCACCTTACGCTCTGCGGCGGCGAGCATTGAGCTGGAAAAAGTTGAACAACTGGGCAGCCTGGCCCAAGCCATCTTCAACAAAATCGCCTCAACGGAAGGCGACGCTCGCGGTATTTTCTCCACCGATGCAGCGGCGGAGTATTCAAAATCGGTAGGGCGAGAGGTGCGGGTCGAAGAGATTCAACCGGTGGTGATTGCGCTGGTTGCCGAGAACATCATCATGCGACGCGGGCACGGGATTTATGCGATCACAGATCAGTTTGTTCAAGAGATCTGGCTGGAAGAGCGGGCTTTGATTGAGGGGAGTTAGGTTGCGGGCTGGTCCACATCGTTGTGGTTCGCGCCAAGTACGATTGGCGCCCTGCGACTCACGCGATCACAGCGATAGATGGATGCACATGATCGACGCACCAAAAACAAATGGATGAGTTTCCCAAAACACCAATGAGTAACTTCAACCCAATAGCATCTTCTGCCAATGATCTTCACCCACAATGGCAATCGACGCTCCCGCCTCACGCAGCTCGACGGCCTTCATGATCTTCGTTCCATAAGTACTATGGCGCCACTGCTCATTACCCACGCTACCAACCACCAGGTAATGCACCTTTTTACTGATGCTGGCCCCAATCAGGCCGCCTCGTTCTTCGACCAGCGCCTGACAATCCTTACGCGGTCCAAAGGCCATGACGCCGGTAAAGACGAACATCCGGCCGTCCCAAATCAGATCGGGGACTGGTGAGTTGAAAGGAAGGTCCGTAGGAGTAACGGCTGCAGTACCGCCATCCTTCGGTCTCTCAATGCGCACTCCAGAGAAACTACGCAGAATATCAAGCAGCTCTCGCGACTCATCAACGTCTAGAGCATTGTCCTGAAGCATACACGCCAAACGTGAATACAGCAGATTGATCACTGGATCGTTCAAATGCGCGAGGTTGTCCTCCAACCACTGCTTTAGAAATACCGCCTCAGCGATGTTCACGATACCGTCGGCTGTAATCCCAGCGGCCAACCCGACCAAAGCATCGGCGGCGCGACGATCGATACGGGATCGGTGAAAAAATTGGCTGCTCTCAAACTCATGGTGTAGATCCATTACGCGCTTTCCTTGAATAGTGCACTGGCTCAATACCGAAGCATATGCAAGCAAGTTGATGTGGCATTCAAAGCTAGCATCACTGGGCGCAGATACCGCTTTTGAAACAAGAAAAGATAGGTCTGCCCCGTTCCTGCTTCCCCTACAAAGCGAAGCCCCTACGGAAATGCAGAGGCTTTGTTAATTCTGGGGTGCGGATACTTCACCCGTCTTATCTGGCGTGCCGACTGGTGGTGAAAACGTCCCTTCGGTGACGCGTGCAGCTTTTCCAGCATTCATTTGCCGTACAGAGTCCAGCAAATCCTGCTGAAATTGTTCCTTCTCACGATCCATCGTTTATCCCTCTTACAAGTCGCTTTGGAAGGTTGCCGCCGAGCCGCTGAACTCTGCCTGTTTATCAGTAGCGAACGCTCGAAAACGACGCAGATACCGCGTCATATTTAGACGCTGCGCGCTGAACCGCCTCATATGGTGATCTTTCTAACGTTCAATGCTGAACTACGCCGCCTCCACCGATAAAGAAATCCGCCGCCCTAACTGCTGCAATGCGCGCTCGACATTCTCGATTTTGGAGTGGTGCAGGAAATCAACTAGTCGATCGACCTGGGGCCGTTGCACGCCGAGACGACGCGCCAGTTCGGCTTTGCTTACACCTGACTCCAATAGCGTATTCCAAAGCGCAACTTTAGCGGCAGTCAGTGCAGGAAGACGCAACACAACATCGTTTTCCTGCTCTCCTGTGTGAGCAGTTGGGATCAACCGGCGATCATCCACATAGATGGAAAATGCCGTCTCAATCGCATCGATGGCGGTAGCCAATGCCTCCCCCAGAGTGTCGCCGACGGCGTGCATCTCTGGAATAGCAGCACAAGTCAGCCAGACGCTGCCCGGCTCTTCGTGAACATCCAAGGCGTATTCGAACATTACGCTTCCTCTCATGGGGTACAGCTGAGCCTCAATTGATCACCAGCTGTTTCGTTATTGTTTTGAGGCAAGGCACTTCATTTCTCAAACCTGATTGATCTCAAACACAATCGAAATCTTGCGCTCGTTCGCACTCCACACATACCGCAAATGCTTCCCCTGCTTCGGAATCGAAACCGCCGGCGGCCGAAGCGCTGCAACGCATTCATGCCCAGCCAATCGCACGCTGCTATAAAGCAAGCCCCACGATTCAGCGTCGCGCAGCTGCCGCGCGAATGCCTGCGATGGGCCGTACGCTTCCGGGTCAGGCTGATGCAGGCTTTCAAAGCCATGGCGAACATCATGTAGCGGCTTAACCACTCGATTGACGTAAGTGCGCATGGTCAATTCAAGATCGGCTTCCTGCGTCGCAGCAAGAAAACGCTCCTGATGGAAACAGGTTTCGGCAATCGCCGCTGCCTGGCTGCTCGCGGCGTAGTAGACGCCGAAGGTGCCGTCGCTGAAACGGCTGCGTTTGCCGACGTGGGTGAAGGCGGCCATCACCGGGCTGGAGCCGGGGCCGGACAGGCGATCTTCGGGGCGCACGCGGGCGAGTACGCCGGCCTGTTCGATCAGGCGATCGTTGGTCAGCGCTTCGATGGCGTAAGCGATTTCGAGGTCTTCGGGGTCGAGGACGTCTTCGAACAGGGCAATCGGCGGGAAGCTGCTGTTGACGATGCGATACGCCCGCGGCCATGGCACATCGACCAGCGCCGGGGTCTTCAACCGCGCACTCCGTCGAGGTAGCGGCGCACATCGGCGATGTCGATCACCCTCCCCGCCAGCATGTAATCGAGCGCCGTTTTGCCATTGAACGGTGCTGCCGTGTTCGGGCTGCTGACCCAGGTGTAGGCGCGTTCACGGCTGTTGCTGAAGATGATGCTCAACGCCTTGTGAATGCCCATCAGGTACGAAATGCGCTCAAGGGTATCGTGAGGCAAACGGATGTTAGGCGGCAGGTGTTTGTATTTGTAGAACGTGGTATTGCCGACGCCGCCAAGTAAAGTGCGTTGCTGCTCGGCGCTGCAGCCCCAATGCTCCATGAGGTTGAAGAAAAACTTCAGCGCAACGCGGCCGGCTTCGGGGGCGTCGAGTTGTTCCCGTGGACTTAAAGCAATGGATGACGTTGGCATCAGCTGCCCCCCATAAACTGTGTGTCTTCAGGTTAGTACACATTCGTAGTTAACGCTGAATTTAATACACATGCGAATGAACTTCTAGACGAGGCGGGCCGAACGATTCTGCAAAATCCTCACCCTTCCCTTGACCCCCATCACCTGCAAGTCACCAAAACCCCCGATTCTGTGTCAGCCTCCAGCCATCGGCGGGGAAATCAATTCGCTACCAAGTCCGCGACAACTATGCTCAGGTACGGGAATATAGCCAGCATATGGCGCCGGTTCGGTCGTCTCGTAAACAACAATACCCAGCCCACTTCAGAGGGCATTACCCATGGATAGCAGAACCTTACGCAACCTGATGCGCATCGTGCAGACCGGCTCGTTGTCGGCCGCGGCGGAGCATTCGTGTCTGACCGTGCAGGCGTTGGCCGCGCAGTTGAACAAGGTCGAAGAACAGTTCGGTTTTCGTTTGTTTCGACGTTCCAACAAAGGTCTGACGCTGACGCCGCAAGGCACCGAGCTCACGCCTTACATCGACAAAGTGTTGATTGCGACGCGACAGATGGAAGAAAAAGTCGAGGCCTTGAAAGTGCCGGGCCAGCGCACGTTGAAGGTGGCGTTGAACAATACCCTGGCGCCTGACTTCAACCGGCGCATGATCGGGCGGCTGATCGAGGTGTTTCCGGATTATCAGATGGAGTTCAGCTACGCCGAGTCGATGGAGAATCTCAGCAAGCTGAAAAATGAGGATTTCGACCTGGCGGTGCTGATCGGTCCGCAGCGGCCGGGCTTGCCGAGCATCGTACTGCCGGACGTGCAGGTCCAGGTGGTTGGTGCGCATTGTGGTCAGGAAAACGATCCGTTGACGTTGCTGGGCAACAAGTTTCAGGTGCGTCCTGCCGAAGATTGTCCGTATTCCCACAGCTTTTTGCGCTTTCTCGATGCCGGGCTGGGCAATCACGAAAATGGTCAGCGCATGGTTTATTCGTGCAGTGAAACCCTGACGCTGTCGTTGATCACGCAAATGGACGCAGTGGGCATGGTCTCGCGTGAGGCCGCGCAGAAAAACGGCCTGACGATTTTCCCCGGTTTCGAGGATTTCCTCGAAGTGCGCCTGGCGGTAAACAATCCGGAGTTGTCGAGCCAGGCGTTGAGCGATGTCGTCGATTTGCCGTTACATGAACGAGCCGAGCGCAATGTACGCAGCCGTCCCCACCGCCACACTGAGAAAGAGGTTTTTGCTGAAATACGCACATAGCAACGTCGGAATCGCGGCATAGAATTCCGGGCGATCGAGCTGTATCTGCCGGTCCTTGATCAACAAGGGCGTCAGGCTGATCGCGGCGACGATCGCCACCGGCAGGTATTCCAGTGCCCGCGCGATAAACGGCGGCCAGTGTTCGGTGTTGATTTGCAGCGGTAGCGCGCGTGGCAGGAACGTCACGGCCATCATCAGCACGACCACCAGAATCAGGAACGTTTGGTCAGGCATACACCGACTCCGCAGCCCACAAACGTGGCGATAAACACATTGAACGGCGAGCTGCCCAGCAGGCTCAACGCGCCCATGCACACCACCGCAGCGGCGGCAGCGATGAGTTTGTTGCGCGTGTTGCACAGCGACACCAGCACATACAGCATCATCGCCGTCAGGGCGTAGTCGAGCTGATATTTGATCAGGTGCGCGGCGTATTGCGCGCACACCGCGCCGAGCAGGCCACCGAGCACCCAAGAGGTGTGGCAGAACAGGTTGAAGCCAATCAGATAACGCACGTTGACCGGGGCGCCCGTGCCAAGCTTGACGCTGTGAAACGCAAAGGACTCATCGGTCAGGCCACCGGCGTAGCACCAGCGCTCCATGCGGCTCAGGCCGAGCGCACGCAAGGCCTTGGCCATGTACACCGACATCAGCATGTGCCGCGCATTGATCAGAAAAGTCGTCAGCACGATGGTGGTCAGCGATGCGCCGCTGGAGATCAGCGCCAGCGCAGCGAATTGCGAAGCGCCTGCATACACGAACAGACACATCGCCACCGGCAGCCACATCGGCAGCCCGGCATTCACAGCCATCAGGCCAAACACGAAGGCTACCGTGAAATACCCGGCGACCACCGGGCTGGCTTCGGCAAACGTGCGCGACGGCTGATGGTTGACCATCAACGGCGCACTGCCGGACGTTTCATTCATAGGTCCCTCTCAAATGTCCGTTCGCCGTGAGGCTCGCAAAAACCCTGGGCGGCCCAAAAACGCTTGCCCGCGAGGTTAGCATCGTCGACAAACAGGAACATCCGCAACACCCCGACCCGTTTCATGTCGGATGACGCCGCTTCAACCAGGCGTTGACCGACGCCCTGGCTGCGATAGCGCGGGCTGACCGCCAAGTGGTTGATGGTGCCGCGGCTACCGAGCATGCCACCGAGCACCGCACCGACGATTTCCCCGTCAACGTCGAAGGCCAGATAGGCCGTGGTGGTTTTCTGGATCAATACGCCGCGCAGGCACTTGGCGTCCTGCCATTCACAGAACGACACTTCGTCGAACTGACGGAAGAAGCGCTCCATGCGCTGCGCATCCTTGGCAGTGGCGCGGCGCAGCACCACGGGCGTCGAGCACTCGACGCCATCGATTGGGGTGATCTGATTAGCGAACAATGTCGAAAGCGGTCCCGGGCCGCGAGAAGGAAATCGCCAGAATCTGCCGGAATGCCATGGCATGGGTGTGCGTATTGCGCGCCGGGGTCACGTAGTGGCGCATGTCACGGTCGAGGAAATACGTGGTGTCGAGAATTTCCTGGTAGGTGGTCGACGCCAGTTGATGCTCGTGGATGTCGTACAAACGACTTTCCGCACCCTCGACGTTATTGCGCCCCCAGAAATGCACACCGCTGAACGGGTAGCCGTCGCAATGAATGCCTTCCGGGGTGATTTCCAGCTGTTTGCCGGGTTTGATCTCGATGCGGATCTGATGGATCTGGCACTGCCAGATTTCATCGTGCAGCTCTTCCGGCAATACGCTTTTATACACTTCGAAGTCCGTATCGATCAGGCTGCGCATCACCGGCGAATTCATCACTTCTTCAGAGAAGTCCTGGAAGTGCCGCACGACGCCGCCGACGTAGGCGTTGTTTTCCTTCGACTGCACGTAAGCGCGATGTTCGAGTTGCTTCAGTTCGCGAGTCTTCGGGTTGTATTCGAAGTCGCTGTAACGACGGTAACGCATGCCGGCTTCGGCCTGACCGTAGTAGCTGTCAGGCTCCATGTTTTCCCAACTTTTGGTCAATCTGACGAAGTCGGCAAAATGACCGTAGAGATTGAAGTCACCACCCTGGACGTTGACAAATTTGTCGCGCCGTAGCGATTCGCCCACTTCTCTGTTCAAAACGATCATTACCCAATTCTCCGCTGCGTTGAGCGGCCTAATCTATTAGGTGGAGAATTTGCGTCCATGAGAAAGAATTTCAGGCATTTGAAGCGTTGTTTGAAACGGCGTTTGCAGCGCTTGAAAAGCAACTTTTACATGACAAAAACACGGGTTTTTTCGTCTTTTTGTCGAAAAACCGGCGAAAAAAAACCCCGACCGAATCGGGGTTTTCTCATTTTCGTTACAGCCAGATCATCAGAAGATGTTGATCGGGTAGTCGACGAATACCCGCAGCTCGTTGCCGCTGACGTTGTATTCGCTGGATTTCTGCGAAACCCGCAGGATCGAGCTGCGCAGTTTCACGCTGAGGTCTTTGGCCGGGCCGCTTTGCACGACGTATTTGACCTGGTTGAAGATCTCGCGCTCGGTGCCGCCTTCGCTGGTCGACGTGGTGATGTTGTCGCCACGCACATAGGCAAAGTTGTAGCTCAGACCCGGTACGCCGAATGTGCTGAAGTCCAGGCCGTAGCCCAGCTGCCAGCTGCGTTCGTCTTCGGCGTTGAAGTCGGACCAGTAGGAGTTGGCCAGGTAGATGGAGTTACCACCGTCGCCGACACGACCCTGATCTTTCTGATAGCCGCCGTAGGCGTAACCGAGGTTGCTGTCGCCAGTGGAACGCTGGTGCGCCACGGTGAACGAGTGCGGCCCGGTAGCGAAAGTCGCTGCCAGGCTCCAGATCTTGTTGTCGTCGCCGGTTACACCGTTTTCGCGAACGTACGAGTTGTCCAGCTTGGTGCGATAACCGTTGAAGTCCAGGGTCAGGGACTGATCCTTGTTGAACGGAATCACGTAGTTGGCGTTCACGTACTGTTTCTTCAAGACGTCTTCAACGTCGGAGGCGTACAGCGCGCCTTTGAAGTTTTCGGTGAACTGATAACTGCCGCCCAGGACGTTGATCGCCTTCAGACCGCCGCTGTCACGGCCTTCGTCGCTCTTGCGCGATTCGGCGGTGAAGCGACCGGCGTTCAGTTCCAGACCTTTGATTTCACGGGAGGTGATCAACGTACCGGTGTAGCTTTCCGGCAGCAGACGCACGTTGTCGTAGCTCAGCACCGGCAAGGCCGGCATCTGGTCACCGTAAGTCAGCACGGTGTTGGACACACGGAATTTCACCGCTGCGCCGCCCTTGGCGATGTCATGGGCCGCGCGACCGTCGTTTTCCTGCTTGAAGAAGTCGATGCCTTGCGCGCCGGTGCGACCCTTACCGCCGTCCAGACGCAGCGCGTACAGACCAAACGCGTCGACACCGACACCGACGGTGCCCTGAGTGAAGCCGGACGAGAACGTACCGATCGCCGCCTGACCCCACTCGGCTTTGTCCGCACGACCGTCCTTGTAATCACGATTGATGTAGGCGTTGCGCAACAGCACTTTCAGGCTGCTGTCTTCAACGAAACCCTTGGATTCGGCCTGGTCGTTAGCCATGGCCTGTGTAGCACTCAACATCCCCAGTGCGATCAGGCTGATTCGCTTGTTCAACATTTTGTTTTCCTTATTACGGGTTGAAACGCGCTGTGTCGAACGGCGGAAACGGCGCTTTTGCACTCTTGTATTCACCCCGAAACAAAAAGACCCGCCGACGGTAGGTCATGGCAGGCCTGCTCCTTGTTTTGAGTCATGGCGGTTAGCCACAGGCGTTGGGCCGAATCGTAGCCGCGCCCTGAACAGTGTGTCAATTTCAAGAATCGTCTTTAAATAGGCAGAAATCGTCTAAGAAACGTAAATATTGCGCTGGCTGCTTGCTGTTAAATGCGGGCAGCCAGTGAATCTGCAACGTATCAGGCACAGCCGTCGGTGCTACAGAATGCAGCCTGTTTGCCCGAACCATCGGGCGCGCTGGCCTGGCTCAGCCAAGCGGCGAAGGCTTGCGGTTTTCCCAGCCACGGGCTGATGTCGACGGTGCTGAATTGCCCGTTGTGTTCCAGCACAAACGTTGGAAAACCCTGCCCGCCGACGCGGGCCAACAGTGCGCGACTGTTCTTTATATGCTCGGTGGTTTGCGCAGCCTCAAACGCGACCTTGAAAGCTTGCGCGGCATATCCCGATTGCAAGGCAATTTCCACGAGTACCGGCTCATCGGCGATCCGCCGGCCGTCCACGTAATGCGCGGTTTGCAGACGCCCGAGCAGTTGCAGGCCGCGGCCGTCGATTGCCTCGGCCGCCAATACCGCCGCGATCGGTGGCGTCGAATCGAAAACCGCTGAAGGGTCACGCAGCAACCCGTCGAAATAGGCTTCGCCAAAAGGCTGGCCGGTATATTCGGCGATGCGTCGATCATGAGGCATGACGTAATCGCGCAATTGCTCGGTGACGCGCTGACGGTTGCTCCCGCTCATCATTCCCCCGGCGTGAGCCGTGACGGGCAAGACCTGTTGCGCCGCTTCGACCAGCGGCTTGGCGCCGTAACACCAGCCACAGAGCGGGTCATAGATGTAGTGAAGGATCACCTGAGAGGACTCCGATAAAAGTAATTGCAGCAGGTTAGCCCCATCACCCTCGCAGAAAAACGCCGCAACGGCTTTCAGTCTGTTTCGTGAACCGGTCGAATCAGGGCGCCTGCTGAAACTCAATACCAATGAGCACATATGACCTGTAGGAGTGAGCCTGCTCGCGATAGCGGTCTGTCAATTGCAATATCGTCAACTGGCATACCGCTATCCCGAGCAGGCTCACTCCTACACTCGTTTTGTATCGGGCATAAAAAAGCGCCGCCTTCCCGGCAGCGCTTTTTCCAATCCCTGTTGTTCTTCTTATCCTTCCATCACAGCCCACAACGCATCCAGTTCGGCCTCGCTGAACAGGTCAGCAGGATAGCGCTCGATCATCATCCGGCGCGGATCAGGTTCTCTGATCTGACGCGTTCCATTGGATTTCAACCAGTGCGCCACACGCTGAAGCGTTTCGCCGTTAACGGCCATGGGATGCAAAGTCCGCTCGCTGATTACGTTCACTTCGGCGTTCATTTCAGCGCTCTCTCCCGTTCGTGAGCGGCTACGTTATCCAAGATTCATGACAGAACTGTTGAAGTTCTTCTCCCTCCTTAGTGCAACAGAAGCAATACAAGAGCTATGCCAAGCTTTTGGCCCCTGCGACCAATGGAGACAAAAAATGCCCGCGGTCCTTTCGGGCCGCGGGCTGGGTGTTCCTGACCGGTACGTTAAAAAACGTCAGGCGTTTTTATCTGCCAACTCAGGCTGTTACGACTCAACTCACTCTTTGTGCGGCGCCGGTTGCTGTTGGGTAAGGCAGTGAATATTGCCCCCGCCCAGTAACAGTTCGCGACCGGGCACCATCACCACTTCGTGCTGCGGGAACAGCTTCTGCAGGATTTCCCGGGCCGGCGCATCCATCGGATCGTTAAAGCTCGGCGCGATGATGCCGCCGTTGACGATCAGGAAGTTGACGTAGGAACCGGCCAGACGCGCGGACGGATTGCGCTCCTGGGTGCCGTCGACCGGATCGACGCCAGCGCACTCTTCCTCGGTCGCATACAGCGGCCCCGGAATCGGCATCTTGTGCACCGTGAACGGGCGACCCTTGGCGTCGGTGCTGCTTTGCAGCACGCTCATTGCCGCCTGGCAGCGCGGATAGTTCGGATCCTGCGGATCGTCGGTCCAGGCCAGCAACACTTCGCCCGGACGCACGTAGCAGCAGAAGTTATCCACATGGCCGTCGGTTTCATCGTTGAACAGACCATCCGGCAGCCAGATGATCTTATCCACAGCCAGATTGGCGCTGAGCACCGCTTCGATTTCTTCGCGGCTCAGGTGCGGATTGCGATTGCGGTTGAGCAGGCATTCTTCAGTGGTGATCAGCGTGCCTTCGCCGTCGACATGAATCGAACCGCCTTCGAGCACAAAACCTTCAGTGCGGTAACGCGGGCTGCGCTCGATTTCGAGGATCTTGCCGCCGACCTGCGAATCACGGTTCCACGGCGAATACAGGCCGCCATCGAAGCCGCCCCAGGCGTTGAAGTCCCAGTTCACGCCACGTACTTCGCCGCTGTTGTTGACCACGAATGTCGGGCCGCTGTCGCGTACCCAGGCATCGTCGCTGGACATCTCGACCACGCGGATATTCGGCACGTCGAGCCGCGCACGGGCGTTTTCATACTGGCCGGCGGAGACCGCCACTGTCACCGGTTCGAAACGGGCGATCGCTTTGGCTACCGCGGCGTGTGCGGCCTGCGCCGGTTTGCCGCCCAGGCGCCAGTTGTCCGGGCGCTCGGGCCAGATCATCCAGGTCTGGGTTTGCGCTGCCCACTCGGCCGGCATGTAGAAGCCGTCGGCGCGCGGGGTGCTTTTCAAGGTGGTCATCGGGATCAGGACTCCAGGGAACCGTCGAGGGTTTTCAACGCACCGTACAGGTTCGGACGGCGGTCACGGAATGAACCCCACGCGCTGCGAATGTGTTCGAGCTCGTCGAGGTTGAAAGTGTGCACAAGAATACCTTCTTCGGTTTTATTCAGCTCCTGCACTTTTTCGCCGAACTGGTTGGCGATGAATGAGGAGCCGTAGAACGTGATGTCATAGCCGTCCTGTTCTTCGCGGCCGATGCGGTTGCTGGCGATCAGCGGCATCAGGTTGGCGCCGGCGTGGCCCTGTTGCACACGCTGCCAATGGTCGCGCGAGGAAATCGTCTGATCGTGCGGCTCGCTGCCGATCGCGGTCGGGTAGAACAGGATTTCCGCGCCCTGCAACGCCATGCTGCGCGCCGCTTCCGGGAACCACTGATCCCAGCAGATGCCCACGCCGATTTTTGCGTAACGGGTGTTCCACACTTTGAAACCGGTGTCGCCGGGGTTGAAGTAATACTTCTCGTGATAGCCGGGACCGTCCGGAATGTGGCTTTTACGATAAATCCCGAGGTTGCTGCCGTCGGCATCGATGATCGCAATGCTGTTGAACCGCGCACGCCCGGCCAGTTCGTAGAAGCTGATCGGCAACACCACTTGCAGCTCTTTGGCGATGTTCTGGAAATGTTTGATCGCGACGTTGTCCTCAACCGTGGTCGCCAGCTGCAGGTAGTCCGGGTTGGGCTTCTGGCAGAAGTACGGCGCCTCGAACAATTCCTGAATCAGGATGATCTGCGCGCCTTTGGCAGCAGCTTCACGGACCAGTCTTTCAGCGATTTCGAGGTTGGCGTGCAGATCCCACGAACAGGCCATCTGAGTAGCGGCAACGGTAACGATACGGCTCATGAATCATCTCCGGGCAGGTGCTTCGACGGTCGGAAAGTCGACCGAAAAGATAAACGCGCGCGCCGGACAAGAGATCGCCATGCCGGAGCAATGGCAACTTTATAGCCGATAAATATCGGCTTTAGAAGCTTTCAAAAAGCCTTTTATCTTAATTTATCCAATAAATACCGATACAAATCGGATTTTTGACCCGAGACAAATGTGGGAGCGAGCCTGCTCGCGAAAGCTATCGATCAATCAACAACGATGTCGATTGATCGATAGCTGTCGCGAGCAGGCTCGCTCCCACAGGGGATCTGCAGTGTTTACAGGCCTTCGCTGAACACCCGGTCGAGCATGTCCACGAAGAAATCCACGCTCTGGCGCGATGTCACCATCGGCGGCTTGATCTTGAGAATGTTCAGATCATCACCGGTCGGCTGCATGAAGATGCCCAGCTCACGCAGGCGATCGCACAGCCGCGCGGTCTCTTCGGTTGCCGGTTCCAGCGTGTCGCGGTTGCGGATCAGTTCAAGCCCTAGATAAAAACCCGAACCATGCACCGCTCCCGCGAGTGGATGTTTATCGATCAACGCTTCGAGCCGCGCCTTGAAGTGGCCACCGACCACCTGGGCGTTTTCCCAAAGTTTTTCTTCCTCCATGACATCCAGCACTGCCATGCCGATCTGGCAGCTGACCGGGCTGCCGCCCGCCGACGAGAAGAAATAGCCCTCGGCCTCCAGCGCCTCGGCGATTTCCCGCCGCGTGATTACCGCGCCCAGTGGCTGGCCGTTGCCCATGCCCTTGGCCATGGTGATGATGTCCGGCACCACGCCCTGCTCTTCAAAACCCCAGAAGAAATGGCCCATGCGCCCGTAACCGACCTGCACTTCATCGGCGATGCACACGCCGCCCCGGGCGCGCACCAATGCATAGACCTGTTGCAGATACCCCGGCGGCAGCGAGATGCCACCGGCGTTGCCGTACACCGGCTCGCAAATGAACCCGGCCAATTGGCGCTTTTGCTCAGCCAGTTTGTGTAATTGCTGTTCAACGCTGCGCACGTAATCCGGCGCTGAATCGAGACCACGGAATTCACCGCGATAAGTATTTGGCGCGGTCACCGGATGCACCCAGTCCGGACGACTTTCGAGGGCTTTGGGGTTGTCGGCGATCGAAGTCGATACCGCATCGGCGCCGACCGTCCAGCCGTGATAGGCCTCCAGCACGCTGAGCATGTCGCGCCCGCCGCTGTAAGCCCAGGCCAAGCGAATCGCCAGGTCATTGGCCTCGCTGCCGCTGTTGACCAGAAACACCCGGTCCATGCCCTCCGGCGCCAGTTTCAGCAGGCGCTCGGAAAACTCGGCGACTGCCGCATAGTTGAAACGCGAATTGGTGTTGAGCAGCGACCACTGGCGCGCCGCCACCGCCGCCATGCGCGGGTGACCATGACCGAGCACCGCGACGTTGTTGAGCATGTCCAGATAGGAACGGCCCTGCATGTCGATCAGATGATTGCGCCAGCCGCGCTCGATGCGCGGCGGGTCGACGTAATAGTGTTTCTGTGTACGGGCGAAACTGGCGTCGCGCCGTTCGAGCAGGGTTTTGCCGTCCAGTTCCGGCTCGGCATCACAGGCGAGCCCCAGCACCGTGGCCGGCGAAGGACACAGGGCCTGCCACGCCGCTGCACGCGTTGGCGCGCAGAACAACGGCGCCGGCATCTGCGCGTCACGGCAAAGTTGCACCAGCAACGGTCCGCTGACCGAGCCCAGCGCCTGCCCCTTGGCCAGCGTCGAACCGCTTGGCAGCGAGGCCGTCACGCCCCACAGGCGCACGCTGAGCTGCGGGCCGTCCAGACACAGCGCGCCGTCAGCCGTCTCGCGCAGGACAGCGGCGAACGGCGCTTGCACAACGCTGCCGTGGGGAACACGCAATTCGACATGCAGCGGGAAAGTCTGCGGCTCGACGGCGCTGTCAGGCTGTGTGCGTGACAACCGATACTGACCATAACGGCTCGCCGCGAGGCCATGCACGGCCGCGGCTTCGTCCAACAGGCGCTGATCAACGCCCGCCTGCTGCCAGTTGCCAGCTTCGAAATGCGGACTTAGAACGCCCAGGTCGATCAGGGCAAACTCGCGGCCGACCAGTCCCGGCAGCAACGCTGCGAAATCGGCGCTGTCGATCACCGGCAGGCTGTGCCCCACCGCGCTAAGGATCGCCGCTTCCATCAGCGCCAACGGCACCGAAGTGGCGACATGGAAAATTTCCCACTCGTGGCTGAGGTTGTCGCGGCTGTAGGTATTCGTTGGATCGATGCTGACCTGCTGCTCGCCACTGAGCACCAGCACCGCTGCGCGCGCGACGATCAACGGCCACAGCGCCTGCAATTCTTCATATTGCAGCGGATTGACCGCATGGTAGGCCTGCACCGCCGGGAGGATGACAAACGGATCGCCGTCGGCGTGATGCAGTAATGCCGCGCAGGTCACCGACAGATCGGTAATGCGCCAGGTGCGCACCAGATCACCGAAATCGATCACGCCCTGCAACTGCCAGTGACGCTGGGCATCACGCGCCCAGACGACATTGTCATCGGTAATGTCCATGTGGATCGCCTGCACCGGCAGCTTGTCATGCAGCGGCTGCAAACGGCGCTCGGCGTGTTCGGCAGCCTCGGCGATCAATGTGCGTTGCTGTTCGTCCTTGATCACCGGCAGCAGATGCTCGATCAAGGCACTGGCGTGGCGTGCGTCCCATTGCAAGGTACGCGCAAGGCCGGGATGGTCGAACCCGGCGAGGGCCAGATCCATCTCACCGCACAGCCGGCCGAAGCCTGCGACGACCTTGTGGCCAAGATGCCCGAGATGCGTCAGCGACTGGCCCTCGATGTAATCGAGCAGCCGCACGTGCACCGCTTCACCGCCGGCCTGCAGCGTCAGCAAGTCCTTGCCGTTTTTCGCCACGATGACGCGCGGCACCGTTATCGCCGAGTGCTCGGCCAGATATTTCAGACCCGCGTGCTGGGCTTGCAACTCCACCAGTGCGTAATCGCCCCGGCAGATTTTCAACACGTAGCGCCCACGCGGGCTGTCGACACGGTAGTTGAGGTCCTGCTGACTGCCGAGTGCGTGTAGGGCGCCGCTGAGCCCGTAATGCTCCGCCAGCCATTGCTGCGCTTGCTCCTGCGAAACCTGCGGGCTGGGCAAACTGGCGCGATGAATCAACGTGGCAAGCGGCATGGAACGACCCCTGAAATTTTATTAGGCGCTTATATCGCCATTGCTTCAAAGGTTGCGCAACCCCCAAGCGCACAAAGGCTTCACGGCGAATTGAATGCCAGCACTCGCGCCATCCGGCACTTTGCGCAAGAATGGCGGCCACTCACACCTGACTACGGAAATCCTCATGAATGTAATCACCACCGATCTGCCCGGTGTTCTGATCATCGAACCCAAGGTATTTGGTGACGAGCGCGGTTTTTTCTACGAGAGTTTCAACGCCAAGGCGTTCCAGGACGCGACCGGCCTCGATACGCAATTCGTCCAGGACAACCATTCGCGCTCGCAAAAAGGCGTGCTGCGTGGCCTGCATTACCAACTGCAGAACACCCAGGGCAAACTGGTTCGCGTGACGGTCGGCGAGGTGCTGGACGTGGCCGTGGATATTCGTCGCAGCTCGCCGCACTTCGGCAAATCGGTGGCGGTGCGCCTGTCGGCGGAAAATCATCGCCAGCTGTGGGTGCCGGAAGGTTTTGCCCATGGTTTTGTGGTGCTGAGCGAGTTCGCCGAATTTCTTTACAAGACCACCAATTATTACGACCCGTCGTCCGAACGCAGCATCCGCTGGGACGATCCGGCGCTGGGCATCGACTGGCAACTGGACGAAGCACCGAAACTGTCGGCCAAGGACCAGGCCGCCGCGCTGCTCAAGGACGCTGACGTCTTCGCTTGAGGCCGGGCATAATGCGCCTGACCCTACAGGCGCTACCGGCTCATGAAACCGAATCTTCCCCGCAGACCCCGCTGGCGTAGCCTCGCCTTGCTCGCGCTGTGCCTGGCGCCGCTGTTATGGCCGCTGGAACATCTGGCCGAGCGCTATTACCGCAGCGAACTGGCCGGGCAGAACCGCCAGACCCTCGACCTCTACGTCGCCAACCTGCTCGGCACCCTGCATCGTTATGAAGTATTGCCGCAGATTCTCGGCGACTTGCCGGCGCTGCGCGCCGTGCTTGGCGCGCCGGACGATGGCGTTAGCCAAGGCAATGCCAATCGCCTGCTGAAGAACATCGCCGCGCAGACCGGCGCCGAAGTGATGTACCTGATGGACACCAGCGGCCAGACGCTGGCGGCGTCGAACTGGGATAAACATGACAGCTTCGTCGGCCGCAATTTTTCCTTCCGCCCATATTTCAGTGAGGCCATGGCCGGACGCCTCGGGCGTTTTTTCGGCCTCGGCACGACGTCGGCCAAACGCGGGTACTTCTTCGCCGCCGCCGTGCGCAACGGCGAAAAGATCATCGGCGTGCTGGTGATCAAGGTCGACCTCGACCACACCGAAAGCCTGTGGGGCAAAACCCCGGAACAACTGTTGGTCACCGACCACAACGGTGTCGTCATTCTCACCTCGCGGCCGGAGTGGCGATTCCGCTCGACACGCAATCTGAGCGACAGCGAGCGCTCGGCAATCACCGCAATTCAGCCGTACCCGACGCGTGAGCCGCGGCCGCTGAACCTCAGCGCCGACGCCTGGCTGATCCAGACTCACGACATCGCCGAAACCGGTTGGAGCGTCAGCATCCTCGCCCCGCGCACACTGATCGACCGCCCGGTGCGCACCGTCGTCGCGATTGGCGGCGCGACGCTGCTGGTGGTGATGCTGTTGGTGGGTTTGATGATGCAGCGCCGGCGGCATTATCTGGAGCGCATCGCCTTCGAGGCCAAGGCGCGGCGTGAGCTGGAGGGCCGGGTCGCCGAGCGCACCAGCGATCTCGAAGGCCTCAACCGACGCCTGAAGCAGGAAGTGCTCGAACGTGAAACCGCGCAGCAGGAATTGGTTCGTGCCCAGGATGATCTGGTTCAGGCCGGCAAACTGTCGGCACTGGGGACGATGTCGGCGAGCATCAGCCACGAACTCAACCAGCCGCTGGCGGCGATCCGCAGCTACGCGGAAAACGCCGAGGTGTTGCTCGATCATCAGCGCACCGACGACGCGCGCGGCAATCTCAAACTGATCAGCGAACTGACCGGGCGTATGGCATCGATCATCGCCCACTTGCGCGCCTTCGCCCGGCGCGACCGCCACGCCCCGGAAAGCGTCGCCCTGCAACCGGCGCTCGACGATGCGCTCGCCCTGCTGGCCAAGCGTCGACGCAGCATGGAAGTCGAACTGATCCGCGATCTCCCCGCCGCCACGCTGTGGGTCGAGGCTGGCGAAACGCGCTTACGCCAGGTCCTGGGGAACCTGCTCGCCAACGCCCTCGACGCCCTGACGGAAAAAGGTCCACCGCGCAAACTGTGGCTGAGTGCCGAATCCACCGCCGACGGCGTCAATCTGTACATCCGCGACAACGGCCCGGGGTTCTGCATGGAAGCCCTCGGCCGCGCCAGCGAGCCCTTCTACACCACCAAGACCCGCACCCAGGGTCTGGGTCTGGGCCTGGCCATTTGTGAAACGCTGATGCGCGCCTTCGGCGGTGAACTGTCGTTCGCCAACCACAAGCAAGGTGGCGCCCTGATTACCCTGCGGCTGCGCGCCGGCGCGCCCGGGGTCAGCCTGCAACCCTCCGAGGACCGAAGTGCATGACCATCGACAATCGCATTCAGGTGGTGTTGATCGACGACGATCCGCACCTGCGTCAGGCCCTCGGCCAGACGCTGGATCTGGCCGGCCTGAAAATCCTGCCATTGTCTGAAGCCAAGGGTCTGGCCGCGCAACTGGAGCGTGACTGGCCGGGCGTAGTGGTCAGCGATATTCGCATGCCGGGCATGGATGGCCTCGAACTGCTGAGCGAATTGCACGCACAGGACCCGGAGCTGCCGGTGTTGCTGATCACCGGCCATGGCGACGTGCCGCTGGCGGTCCAGGCGATGCGTGCGGGTGCTTATGACTTTCTCGAAAAACCCTTCGCCAGCGACGCGCTGCTCGACAGCGTGCGCCGCGCCCTCGCCTTGCGCCGTCTGGTACTGGATAACCGCAGCCTGCGCCTGGCCCTCAGTGATCGCAATGAGCTGAGCGCGCGGCTGGTCGGGCATTCAACGCCGATGTTGCGTTTGCGCGAGCAGATCGGCGCGCTGGCGGCGACCAAGGCAGACGTGCTGATTCTCGGCGAGACCGGCGCCGGCAAAGAAGTAGTCGCCCGCGCCCTGCACGACTTGTCCAGCCGCCGCAACGGCCCGTTCGTAGCGATCAACGCCGGTGCACTGGCCGAATCGGTGGTGGAAAGCGAACTGTTCGGCCATGAGCCCGGCGCGTTCACCGGCGCGCAAAAACGCCGGATCGGTAAGTTCGAATTTGCCAATGGCGGCACGCTGTTCCTCGATGAAATCGAGAGCATGAGCCTGGACGTGCAGGTCAAATTGCTGCGCATGTTGCAGGAACGCGTCGTCGAACGACTGGGTGGCAATCAACTGATCCCGCTGGACATCCGCGTCATCGCCGCGACCAAGGAAGACCTGCGCCAGGCTGCCGATCAGGGGCGCTTCCGCGCCGACTTGTATTACCGTCTGAACGTCGCGCCGCTGCGCATTCCACCGCTGCGCGAACGTGGCGAAGACGCGCTGCTGCTATTCCAGCACTACGCCGACGAAGCCAGCGCCCGCCACGGTCTGCCGCCCCACGAACTGCAACCGGCACAACGCGCCTTGCTGCTGCGTCACACCTGGCCGGGCAATGTGCGTGAACTGCAAAACGCCGCCGAACGCTTTGCCCTCGGCCTGGAACTGGCGCTGGACAACGGCGCCGAAGGCAGCGCCGGCGCACCGGTCGAAGTCGTCAGCGGCGGGCTTAGCGAGCAAGTGGAAAACTTCGAAAAAACCCTGATCGCCGCAGAACTGGCGCGCTCGCACAGCTCGGTGCGCAGCCTCGCCGAAGCCCTGGGCATTCCGCGCAAGACCCTGCACGACAAATTGCGCAAACATGGCCTCAACTTCGGCGACAGCAGCCAGGGGGACGAAAACGAATGAGCGACAACACTGAGTATTTGCAATCGGTGCTGCACCACGACATTCCGCTGACGGCCGAGATGGGCCTGACGGTACTCGAATGGCGCGAACAGCAACTGAGCCTGCACTTGCCGCTCGCGCCCAACGTCAATCATAAGAGCACGATGTTTGGCGGCAGCCTCTACTGCGGCGCAGTGCTGGCCGGTTGGGGCTGGTTGCATTTGCGCTTGAAGGAAGAAGGCATTACCGACGGGCACATTGTGATTCAGGAAGGGCAGATCAGTTATCCGCTGCCGGTGACCGGTGATGCCACGGCGATTTGCCCGGCGGCTGACGCGGCGGTGTGGAAGAAGTTTCTGGCGATGTATCGGCGTTATGGACGGGCGCGGCTGACGCTAGATACGCGGATCGTCGATCAGGGCAGTGAAGAGCACGCCGTGACGTTTACCGGGCAGTACGTTTTGCACCGTTGAAGATCAACAGCCCCTCACCCTAACCCTCTCCCGGAGGGAGAGGGAACTTATTGGGGGATGCTGAGGATTCGCGTCGGCCTGCAAGCGCTGTGTTGAATCCAGAATCGACTCGATCTTTCAGGTCGATGAATGATTCAGCACAACTCGGTCGGCTCCCTCTCCTGGGGGAGAGGGCTGGGGTGAGGGCAATTCCGGATCAGAACCTCAACCCCGGGCCAACTCCAACAACCGCGCACGCCACGAAGCCTTCGCCGGCAACGCCAGAAAGAACTCGTTCAACAGCGATTCCCGTGCCGGATAACAAAACGCTTCGCCGCGCAGATCCAGCACCTCGCCCCCCGCGCCTTCCAGCACGCCCTGCGCCGCCGCCGTGTCCCACTGCGAAGTCGGCGCCAGCCGCGGATAACAATCCGCTGCGCCTTCCGCCAGCAAACAGAACTTCAGCGAGCTGCCAATGTTGGCCAGTTGCAACTCGCCCAGGCTGGCACTCAGCCCGGCCAGCAATCGTTCCTGCTCGGGGCTCGAGTGTCGGCGGCTGGCAACCACGGTGAAGGCTTCGCCCGGTTGCAGCGCGTCACGCACCTGGATCGCCACCGGTGTACCGTGCTTGTCGCAACGCCACGCGCCAAGCCCGGCGCCGCCGACGTAGTAGCGACCACTGGTCGGCATCGACACCACGCCAAACACCACCCGACCGTTTTCGATCAGGGCGATGTTGACGGTGAACTCTTCGCTGCCACTGATGAATTCCTTGGTACCGTCCAACGGGTCCACCAGCCACCAGCGCTGCCAGCCAGCACGCACGCTTTGCGGGATATTGGCGTCTTCTTCCGATAACACCGGGATGCTCGGGTCCAGCGCTGTCAGCCCAGCGACAATCAGGTGATGCGCGGCCAAGTCGGCTGCGGTCACCGGTGAATCGTCGGACTTGGCCGTGACTTCGACGCCCGCGCGCCAGAACGGCAGAATCGCCTCGCCAGCCTGCAATGCCAGGGCAACAACAGGCGCCATCAACGGGTGGGGGAAATTCATCGACATCTCACTCAAGATTGAAAGAACCGCGCTGCGTCAGCAGATCACGCGTCAAATACAGCGCCGCCAGCGCCCGTCCTTCGGAAAATTGCGGATTGAGCGCCAACGCCGACAGCTCGCGCAGGTTGACCTTGTCGACGCGCATCGGCTCAGGCTCGTCGCCCTCCAGGCGTTCCTCGTACAGATCGGTGGCCAGCACTACCTGAATCTTCTGGCTCATGTAACCGGGCGACAACGACAGCTCGGTCAGATGTTCCAGTTGCCGCGCGCCGAATCCGGCCTCTTCCTTGAGCTCACGCTCGGCCGCTGCCAATACGTCCTCGCCCGGCTCGATCAGGCCTTTGGGCAAGGACAATTCGTAGGCATCGGTGCCGCCGCAATACTCTTCGACCAGCACCGCATGTTCGGCATCGAGCATCGCCACGATCATCACCGCGCCGTAGCCCGCACCTTTGCCGACCAGCCGCTCGTATGTGCGTTCCACACCGTTGGAGAAGCGCAGCTTGAGTTCTTCGACCGCGAACAGACGACTGGTGGCGACGATTTCGCGGGCAAGTACGGTGGGTTTCTGGCGCATGCAAAGCTCCTTGGCGTGAACGCGCTACTATAACGCGGCTTTCCCGATTGTTTACCTCGGATATCCTTCTACCGCTCGAGACGTTGCCATGCCTTCATTACCGTGGTCCGACATCGATACCGTCCTGCTCGACATGGACGGCACGTTGCTGGATCTGCACTTCGACAACCACTTCTGGCTCGAACACCTGCCCCAGCGTTACGCCGAACTGCACGGGGTCAGCCGGGCCATGGCCGAGATGGAATTGCAGCCGCTGTTCGAGCGCCATGCCGGCCAGTTGCAGTGGTATTGCCTGGACTTCTGGAGCGCGGAACTGAAATTGTCGGTGCGCGAACTGAAACAGGAAACCGCGCATCTGATCGCCTTGCGCCCGGACGCCGATACCTTTCTCGAGGCAATCAAGCGCGCCGGCAAACGGGTGATCATGATCACCAACGCGCACCGCGACTCACTGTCGCTGAAACTGGAGCGGATCGAGCTGGCGCCGTACTTCGAACGGCTGATCAGCTCCCACGATTATGGGTATCCGAAGGAAAACCCGCAGTTCTGGGATGCCTTGCAGGCGGATATCGGTTTCGACCCGGCGCGCAGTCTGTTCATCGATGACACTTTGCCGATTCTGCGCAGTGCGCGGGATTTTGGCGTGGCGCATTTGCTGGCGGTAAAAGAACCGGACAGTCGCAAGGGACCGAAGGACACCGCCGAATTTGCTGCGGTCGAGGACTATCGGGATTTGATCGCCGGGCTGTGAAACCGGGTTGCCCCCATCGCCAGCAGGCTGACTCCCACAGGAGAATGCGGTCACCTGTGGAGCCAACCTGCTGGCGATCAGACGAGGATTACTTCGGAATACGAAGCTTCTGCCCCGGATAGATTTTGTTCACATCCTTGAGCATCGGTTTGTTGGCGTCGAAAATCTTCTGGTACTGATTAGCGTTGCCATAGACCCGCAGCGAAATCGCGCTAAGCGTGTCACCTGCTTTGACTTCGACAAACTCGGCAGCGACCACCACCGGCCCGGTCACGGTGATCTGGTCATCGACGCTGCCCACCCCTTGAATGTTGCCCACCGCCAGCAGAATTTTCTCTTTCTCTTCCTGACTCGCGACTTCACCGGTCACCGTCACCTTGTCGCCGTCCACGGTCGCCTGTACGTTGGGATTGCCCAGCCCGACCTTACTGATGTGTTCCTTCAATTGCTCGCTGGCATTGGCATTGCCGGGGGTCAGCAGATCCAACAGCTTTTCACCGGCTTCCTTCACAAAGCTCAAAAGACTCATAGCGCACACTCCTTGATTTGGGTTCCAGACGCCCAAGCCTAGACCACCCCGGCCAAACCCGGTTCCAGTCCGACCAATGACCCTGTGCAGGCGCACGCGGTAGAATCGCCTACCCCGCCAACCTTTCCCGGAGCGAAGATGGACATCAAGCAACTGAAATTCCTCATCGCCCTCGACGAAACCCGTCACTTCGGCCAGGCCGCTGCGCGTTGCCACATCACCCAGCCGACCTTGTCGATGCGCCTGCGCAGCCTCGAAGAAGAACTCGACCTGCCGCTGGTCAACCGTGGGCAGCGCTTTGAAGGTTTCACCGCGCCGGGCGAACGCGTGCTGGCGTGGGCGCGCACGGTGCTGGCGGCTTATGACGGCTTGCAGGCAGAAGCCGCGGCCTGTCGCGGCAATCTGATCGGTACGTTGCGCCTGGGCGTGGTGCCGCTATCGAGTTTCGACCCGTTGCCGCTGATGCAGCGCCTGCATGCGGCACACCCGGAATTACGGTTCGAATTGTCATCGCTGAGTTCCGAGCAGGTCCTCGAGCATCTGGCCAACAATCGCATCGACATCGGCGTGTCGTATCTGGAGCGTCTGGACAATGAGCGATTCGATTCGCTGGCCTTCGACGAAACGCGCATGGGCCTGCTTTACGATCAGCGCTCCTTCACCTTTGGCGACGAGCCGTTGAGCTGGGAAGCGCTGATCGAATTGCCGCTGTGCATGCTCACCAGCGGTATGCATTTTCGCCAGTCCATCGACCACAACTTCCACAGCCGCGGCCTGACCCCACAACCCTTGCTGCAAACCGACGCCGTGCATCAATTGTTACAGGCCGTACACGGCGGCTTTTGCTGCGCAATCATGCCGCTCGATGGCGGTGCGGAAACCCTGGCTGATCACCTGCGCCTGCAACCGATCGAAAATGCGCGCACGCTGGCGCCGCTGGGCCTGATCATGCGCCGTGGCGCGCCGCGTTCGGCGCTGGCGGAAGCCTGTTTCGCGCTGTATCAGAAATCGCCAAAACAGGCTTGATCGACGGCATCTATCGGCAGATCGGTAATAGCGATTAGACGCGACAACTTGACGCGCCTAGTCTTGACCTAGATCAAACCGTCGGTGATGCCATGAACGCCAAGCGCCCAGCCTGCGCGGCGCCAGCCCTCGAAACGCCCGCGCCCGCCGCCAGCCAGACCTACAGCTACAGCGATTTGCCCCGCGAGGAATCGGCCAGCACTGCGCTGGCCGAGGAAGTCGCGTTGGCGATTGCCTACAACGGCATCAGTCAGGCGGTGATGCTGGTGACACCGACGGATCTGGAAGACTTCATTGTCGGCTTCAGCCTCGGCAGCGGCATCATTGCCGACGCCAGCGATATCTACGACCTGCAACTGACCGGCTCAGGCTCGGCGCAGTACGCGCAGGTGACCATCGCCAATCGCGCTTTCTGGAACCTCAAGCAACAACGTCGGCAATTGGCTGGCACCAGCGGTTGCGGTCTGTGCGGCGTCGAAGCGGTGGAACAGGCGCTGCCCGATCTCAACGTGTTACCCGGTGCGCCGCTGCCGCCGATCACCTGGCTCGACGGCCTGCGCCAGCGCATCGGCGCGTTTCAGCCGCTGGGCCAGCATTGCGGCGCGGTGCATGCCGCGGTGTTCATGAATGCCAGCGGCGAGTTGCTGCTCGGTCGCGAAGACATTGGCCGGCACAACGCCCTCGACAAGCTGATCGGCGGCCTGATTCGTCAGAAGATTTCCACCGAGGGCGGCCTGGCGATTGTCACCAGCCGTTGCAGTCTCGAACTGATCCAGAAAGTCCTGCGTGCCGGTATCCAGACCCTTGTCAGTCTGTCGGCACCGACCGGGCTTGCCGTGCAATGGGCACGGCGCCATAACCTCAATCTCATCCACCTGCCGCAGAAAAGTGCGCCGCGGGTGTACAGCCCCGCGATGGAGAATCAAGCGTGAGCCAACATCATCAAGCCGACCAGAAACCTGTCCCGCGCTACAAGCCTTACAAAGGTGCCGCCGGCGGCTGGGGTGCCCTGATCAGTGTGGCGCAGGCCTGGTTGACCAGCGACAACGCGCTGAAGAACCTGCGCATGATGCTCAAGACCAACCAGAACGGCGGCTTCGACTGCCCTGGCTGCGCGTGGGGCGATTCGCCGGAAAGCGGCATGGTCAAGTTCTGCGAGAACGGCGCCAAAGCGGTGAACTGGGAAGCGACCAAGCGCCGTGTGGACGCGAAGTTCTTCGCCAAACACAGCGTCACTGCGTTGCTCGAGCAGAGCGACTACTGGCTGGAATATCAGGGTCGGCTGACCGAGCCGATGGTCTACGACGCTGAAACCGATCGCTACAAGCCGATCAGCTGGGAAGATGCGTTCGCCCTGATCGGCAAGCACTTGCGCAATCTGCCGAGCCCGGATCAGGCCGAGTTCTACACCTCCGGTCGCGCCAGCAACGAAGCGGCGTATCTGTATCAGCTGTTCGTGCGCGCTTACGGCACCAACAATTTCCCTGACTGCTCGAACATGTGCCACGAGGCCAGCGGTGTGGCGCTGGCGCAAAGTGTCGGCGTCGGCAAAGGCACGGTGACATTCGATGATTTCGAACACGCCGATGCAATTTTCGTCTGGGGTCAGAACCCCGGCACCAACCATCCGCGCATGCTCGAGCCACTGCGTGAAGCGGTGAAGCGCGGCGCGCAGGTGGTGTGCATCAACCCGTTGAAAGAGCGCGGCCTGGAACGTTTCCAGCACCCGCAGCACCCGATCGAAATGCTCACCAACGGCGACAAACCGACCAACACCGCATATTTCCGCCCGGCGCTGGGCGGCGACATGGCGGTGCTGCGCGGCATGGCCAAGTTTCTCCTGCAATGGGAACGCGACGCGCAGAAGGCCGGCGAACCGGCGGTGTTCGATCACGACTTCCTCAATGCCCACAGCGCCAACGTGTTGGAATACCTCGGTGTGGTCGATGACACGTCGTGGGAGCAGATCGTCGAGCAGTCTGGCCTGACTCTGGTCGAAATCGAACAAGCCGCGCGTATGTACGCCAAAGGCAAGAACGTGATCATGTGCTGGGCGATGGGCATCACCCAGCATCGCCATTCGGTGCCAACCATCCAGGAAATCGCCAACCTGATGCTGCTGCGCGGCAACATCGGCAAGCCGGGCGCCGGTCTGTGCCCGGTGCGTGGCCACAGTAACGTGCAGGGCGACCGCACCATGGGCATTAACGAACGTCCACCGGTGGCGTTCCTCGATTCGCTGGAGCGCCGCTTCCAGTTCAAGGTGCCGCGCCACAATGGGCACAACGTGGTCGAGGCAATCCATGCGATGGCCGAAGGTCGCGCCAAGGTGTTCATCGGTCTGGGCGGCAACTTCGCCCAGGCCACCCCGGACAGCCCACGCACCTTTCAGGCGCTGCGCAATTGCGACCTGACTGTGCAGATCAGCACCAAGCTCAACCGCAGCCACCTGGCTCACGGCAAAGACGCGCTGATTCTGCCGTGCCTGGGTCGCACCGACATCGATATCCAGAGCGAAGGCCCGCAAGCGGTCACCGTGGAAGACTCGTTCAGCATGGTTCACGCCTCCAACGGCCAGTTGCAGCCGCTGTCGAACCAGATGCGCTCGGAGCCGTCGATCATCGCCGGCATCGCCGCCGCGACACTGGGCAGCAAACCGGTGGACTGGAACTGGCTGGTGGCTGACTACGCACGCATTCGCGAACTGATCGCCGACACCATCCCGAACTTCAAGGACTTCAACGAGAAGGTGAAAAACCCGGGTGGTTTCTACCTCGGCAACAGCGCTGGCGCACGCAAGTGGAACACGCCGTCGGGCCGGGCCAACTTCCGTCCGAACCTGCTGCCCACGGACCTGGTGCACGAACGCACCCGCGCCACCGGGCAACTGCCGGACCTGATCCTGCAATCGATGCGTTCCCACGATCAATACAACACCACCATTTACGGTCTCGATGATCGTTATCGCGGCGTCAAAGGCCAGCGCGACGTGTTGTTCGTCAATGAGGCCGACATCATTCGCCTGGGCTTCCGTCCGGGGCAGAAGGCCGACATCGTGTCGCTGTGGGACGATGGCCGCGAACGCCGGGTGAAAGGTTTTACATTGTTGGCGTTCGATATTCCTGCCGGGCAGGCGGCGGCGTACTATCCGGAAGTGAATCCGCTGGTGCCGCTGGAAAGCACCGGGGATGGCAGCCACACGCCGACGTCGAAATTCATTGCGATCCGGCTGGAAGCGGCGAGTGAGACAGGGTTGATCATGGCGAAGTCGGCTTGATCGGCGCTTGCACTGGCCCCTGCGCGAGCAGGCTCGCTCCCACAATTGCAATGCATCTACTGTGAGAGCGAGCCTGCTCGCCAAAGCGATGGAACTGCCAACTTGCCAACCGTGCCGGACACTTTTCAATCGCCCACAAAAAGGCCGTTTTTGCATAAAAACGGCCTGTCCGAAGTAGCTAAAGACCGGCGAAAATCGGTTAAGTTCCGGTGAAAAAACAGTAACTTGCATTATTGTATACAAGTCGTGTTATTCGTCGGATTTTGATTGTCACGCCCATTGCAGAGCCTCAGGATCGGCGCCGTCATCCCTTTGAGGCTCATCCTCTATGAAGTTCTCCTCGATTCTCTTGTTGTCCCTTGGCCTGGTCAGTGGCTTCGCTTCTGCCGGCGGCACCACCGAAGCAGGTGTGGGCGGCGCATTGGGCGGGGTTCTTGGCTCGGTCGTCGGTCAATCTCTAGGCGGCAATACAGGTTCCACCATCGGCGCAGCCCTGGGCGGCGCGGGTGGTAGCGCGGTCGGCGCAGACCGCCATAGCCGTGGCGAAGCTGCCATTGGCGGTGCGCTGGGCGCAGCAGGCGGTAACGTCGTAGGTCGCAGTCTGGGCGGCACTACCGGTAGCCTGATCGGCTCCGCGGCAGGTGGCGGTGCAGGTGGCGCACTGGGCAACTACATGGGCCGCGATGACGACGATGATCGTCACTCCGATCGCCGCTACGATGATCGCCGTTACTATCGCGATCGCGGTCACCCAGGCCGTGGCCATGCTTACGGCCATCGCAAGCATCACAAGCACTATCGCCACCGTTAAGGCGCAGGCTTGAACAAAAATCGCAGCCCGAGGGCTGCGATTTTTTTGCCTGTTTCAGACGGCCAAACGCTCCAGCGCTGCGCGCAGCCCGGGCGGAATCGGCACCGGCTGATTGTTCGCCCGATCCACGAAGACATGAACAAAGCGCCCGGCCGCGCAGGCCTCTGCCTCGCCGACCTTGAACACGGCCAGTTCGTATTGCACCGAACTGTTGCCCAGCTTGCCCACGCACAAGCCGATTTCGATCAGATCCGGAAACGCGATCGACGCAAAATAATCGCACGCTGAGCTGACGACAAAACCGACTACTTCGCCGTCATGAATATCCAGCCCGCCAACCTGAATCAGATACGTGTTCACGGCGGTGTCGAAGAAGCTGTAATAGGTGACGTTATTGACGTGACCATAGGCGTCGTTGTCGTGCCAGCGCGTGGTGATGGGCTGGAAGTGTGGGTAGTCGGTGCGTTGGGGGTCGGGTTGGACATTGATCCTCGATTCCTGAAAGTGTTTTGGCGAGTCTGATTTAAAACCGTGGCGCGCCCTTCGCGAGCAGGCTCGCTCCCACAGGAATCCACGATCCAAGGTGGGAGCGAGCCTGCTCACGAAGAGGTCAGCACAGCCGCAATATTTCAGTGATCAGCAAACCCCTTCCCCTGCGCCGCCAATTCGCCAATCAACCGCGCCGGTTTCCACTGATCACCCTGGCGCGTCTCCAGCGCCAGCAGACGTTGATGAATATCCGCCAACCCTTGCTGATCCGCCCAGGCCATCGGCCCGCCCTTGTCGACCGGGAAGCCGTAGCCGTTCAGGTACACCAGATCGATGTCATGGGCTGACTCGGCAATGCCTTCCTGGAGAATCTTCGCGCCCTCGTTGACCAGCGCCAGCAAACAGCGCTCAAGGATTTCCTCGGCAGCGATCTCGCGTCGCTGGAAACCCAGCCCTTCGCTGACCTGCAACACCAGTGCGTCGACTTCGGGGTCATGCTCTGCCTGCCGACTGCCGGGTTCATAATGGTAATAACCGTCGCCGGATTTCTGCCCGAAGCGGCCCAGCTCGCACAGACGGTTATCGACCTGCACTTCTGGCGCATCCTGACCCTTGCCCGCCAGTTCGCGGGCACGCCATTCCAGATCGATGCCGACCACGTCGTACATGCGGAACGGCCCCATGGCGAATCCGAAACCCTGCAGCGCTGCGTCAACCTCATGCGGGTAGGCGCCTTCGAGCAGCATCTTGCGCGCTTCCAGCACGTACGGATGCAACATGCGATTGCCAATGAAGCCATGGCAATTACCCGATACCACGCTGACCTTGCCCATGCGCTTGCCCAGCGCGAGAGCCGCCTGCAGCGCCGCCGGCGCGGTCTGCGCACCGCGGACGATCTCCAGCAGTTTCATGATGTGCGCCGGGCTGAAGAAATGCAGGCCCAGCACTTGCTCCGGACGGCGCGTGGCCGCGGCAATCGCATCGATATCCAGCGCCGAAGTATTACTGGCCAACAGTGCTTCAGGCTTGAGCAGGCCATCCAGTTCGCGAAAGATCTTTTGCTTGAGCTCAAGATTTTCGTACACCGCTTCGATCACCAGATCGACATTGCGAATCGCCGCATAATCGGCAGCGGCACTGACCCGGGCAATGCGCGCGTCAGCCTCGGCCTGATCGATCCGCCCTTGGCGCACATTGTGCGCGTTGGTTTCGGCGACAGCGGCGAGCGCCTGTTCGAGCATCTGTGGATTGTTATCCACCCATTGCACCGCGACGCCGGCATTGGCCAGGCACATGACAATGCCACGGCCCATGGTGCCCGCGCCGATCACCGCAGCTTGCTGAATATCGAAGGATGTCTGGCTCATGTTGTTCTCTTGTTGGCGATCCAAAGACTGGAATCACCATAGTCAGCCAATCAGGGTTTTTGAAGTTTATTACCGTGATGGTTGGTATTCAGCGGATGGATACAGGCTCGCTCCCACAACGTCCCGGTCACCCAGTTAGATTGTCAGCAGCCCAACTGCGCACTTCAGCGAAGGGATACTCCTCCAGCGCCGCGAATCCGGAAATCGTCCGCGCCTTGAGTTTGGTGAACAGCGGCACGCTGATCCCGCACAAGAACCGCGTCAGCCGCTCGGCCGATGGCATCGCTCCGGTGTGCTGCTCGTGCTTGTGGATAAACTCACCGCATAGCTGCGCAAAATTTTCATCCACAAGCGCTGGCAGCTCCGGCGCTGGTGGCAACCGTGCAACGTGGCCGTGACACACCGAACAATGGCCACACTGTTGCGGAGCATTGTGGTCGCCGAAGTATTCGGCCAGGCGATAACCCAGACAGCGTTCGCTGGCGAACATCGCAAGCATGGTGTGAATACGCGTGATTTCAGCCTGCTCATGGCGGGTGAAATAGTCGTGTAGCTCGGTGCTCAAGTGTTCACTATCGAAATCACTGCGCAGCAGGCTGTAGACCTCGGTCATCTGCTTGCTTTCCAGCTCGATCCAGCCTTTTTCCTGAAAATAATCCAGCGCCTTCACCACCCGACTGCGCTCGGCGGAATACTGCGTATACATCGCATCGAAATTCACCGTGGCCCACGAACGTGCACGGGTTGAGGTCTGGATCAGCGCGGCAACGAAGTCCCGGCGTTCGCCGTCGAAACGCTCAAGCAGTACCTCCGGCTCCAGCAGGTACTTGAAGCGGTAGTCGGCGTAATAGGCGTAGCGCGGCGCGATCAAACCGCGCAGTTCCAGCTGAACCAGCAAAGTCTTCAGCGGCAACGAGCGAATGTTGCTCTGGTCCGCCAGCGGTCCGAGCATGAACTCCCACTGCCCCTGCACTGCCGAGGCCTTGATTTCATCCAGCACGTAACGAATGCCTTCACGCTCCGGGGTGTCACCGTAGACGAAGTTTTCCAGCACGTTGAGGCTGTCGCGATTGGCCAATACCAGGCAATCGGACGGTTGCCCGTCGCGACCGGCGCGGCCGATTTCCTGACTGTAGTTTTCGATGGACTTGGGCAGGTCGAAATGCACCACGTTGCGAATGTCGCTCTTGTCGATGCCCATGCCGAACGCGATGGTTGCCACGATGCAATTGGACTGCCCGGCCATGAAGCGTTTCTGGATCGCTTCGCGTTTGTCATGAGGCAGACCGGCGTGATACGCCTCGGCCTGAATGCCATTGCGTTCAAGGTGCTCGGCGATGTCTGCGGCGGTTTTCTGCAAGGTCACGTAGACGATGCTTGGCTGCCCCGCTCGCGCGTTCATCCACTCCACCAGACGCCGGCGCTTGTCTTCACCGCGCACCGGCTCCACCAGTAGATTGAGATTGGGTCGGTAGAAGCCGGTGGTCACCACGTCCTCGGCGGCGATATTGAATTTGGCCTGCATGTCGGCAATGACATTCGGCGTTGCCGTAGCGGTCAGCAGCAGGGCCTGCGGGATGTTGAACTGGCGTTGGTAGTCCGGCAGCTTCAGATAGTCGGGCCGGAAATTGTGCCCCCACTCGGAAATACAGTGCGCTTCGTCCACGACCAATAACGAGATGGGCACCTGCTGCAGAAAGTTGCGAAAGCGCTCGTTCTTCAAGCGTTCCACCGAGACCATCAGGATCTTCAATTCACCCGAACGGGCGCGGGCCATCACCGCACTGGCGTCATCACGGTTCTGCGCCGAATCGATGCTGCCGGCCGAGATGCCATGGCGATGCAGAAAAGCCAGTTGATCCTGCATCAACGCCAAGAGCGGCGACACTACCAGCGTCAGATGCGGCAACAACAGCGCCGGCAGTTGATAACAAATCGACTTGCCGGAACCGGTGGGAAAAATCGCCGCCGCCGAGCGCCCGGCCAGCACCGCACTGATCGCGGCTTCTTGCCCGGGTCGAAACTGTGAGAAACCAAAAACCTGTTCCAGGGTGTTGTTCATTCGCTGTCACTCCGTTGACTGCTGCCATGCCAACAGCCTAGCGGGCGATCGCAGCGAGTCGAGAAAAGGTCGGGGGCAAATCGATTCGGAATGATACCGCGTCGGGAAATGCTCAACGCAAAGGCATGCGGAACACAGTGAAAAAGAGCCAATTCCGTTCAAGCGAGTGTCGGACGCCTGGAAACTTCCTACCGACTCCGAGGCACACGCTGTGAAGGTCGACCACGAATCGTCTGCCCCACAAGTAGGAATATTCACCGGTCGATTCTTGGCCAAAACAAACCGCGAAAACGCGTAGGAAAGATCGCTCAATTGACGAAAAAGTCCCTACGAATACTGTCCATAGCGGCTGTCTTGTCTCACCGCAAAACGCCCTTCTATAGTGACCGGCGCGGCCTGACACATCGCCAGCCCGCCCGAACGCCTCAGCACAGGACACGCCTGACCATGATCAACCGCTACCGCCCGCTCAAGACCCGCTACAGCGAAAACCCCGTCCTGCTTATCGACAGCCATGCCAGCCCGCGCGACCTTATCGACGCCGCCGATCAGCGCTTGCGCGCCGCCGGAGACTTGCTGGAAACACTCTATTGCCTATGTTTTAAACAGGCAGACGTGAAAGATATTCCCAATATCGTCAACGCGCTTTATTTGCTGGTACAGGATGGCTGCGACTTGCTGGAAGTCGCCAAACATAACTCGCCACAAGCAACTTACAACTAACCAACACTACAAACGCAGAAACAACAGAACGCTTTATTTATCCACACAACAAGCACTAACTTGTTTGCTCTTACAACTAACCAAGGGCAACACAATGACTGTTTTAACAATTTTCTTTTGCGGTACCGGCTCCAATAAGTTTGATGTCACCCATGAAAACTTCTGGGACGGCGAACTGGTTTCGACACTGGCCGCCAACCATGCGGGCCGCGAGTTCGCCGAATGGATCGTCGTCGACGGGCCGGGCAGTGGCAACCTGCAAGCCGACGATCTGTTTACCAAAACCAAGGAATACGGGCTCACCGGTACGCTGTTTGGCAAAGGCTGGGAAGAGAACGTGCAGCACGCCGTAAATATCATCAAGGGCAAATGCAACTGGCAGCGCGAACAACTTACAGAAGAAGGATACAACCGTCTGAAAGCCGCCGGCATTCCTATCGAAGATGTAAAAATTGAAGGTTCATGGTTCTGGCGTAAATATAACTACGGCGATCGCAGCGTGACCCAGCAAACATTACAAGAGCAAATTATCAAGACGTTCCGCAAGGACGGTGTAATCCCCACCCAAGTCAACCTGGTGGGCTGGAGTCGCGGCGGAATCAGCTGCCATATGTTGGCCAACGCAATGTTGAATGATCCACAGCTCAACCATATTCCGGTGAATATCTTCGCTCTTGATCCGGTGCCGGGCATTGGCAACTTCCAGGACCAGCGCGTCAAGCTCGGAGCCAACGTCAAAGAGTACGTCGCGTTCTATGCCCGCGATGAGCGCTCCAAAGGCTTCAGTTGCGTCATTCCACAGACCGCGGTCGGCACCAAAACCTGCATCTACCCCATGGCCGGCCGCCACGCGACCATGGCCGGCAACGCCACCGCCGCCGGCGGCGTACCGACCAGCAGCAGCGATCTGAAAACTTTCATCGAACCGGGCCGAGTCGTCCGCCACTTCGCCGAAACCTGCCTCAAACGCTGGGGCGTGCAACTGAACAAAACCCTGAACCTCAGCGAAGCCGACCTGCTGCGCCTCACCGGCGCCATCGCCAGCGACGAAGCGCGCTACAAACTGATGCACAAGGTTTCCTACACCTACTTCACCGAACTCGATCAAGGCGAACGTTATGTGTCGCTGGGCAGCAAAGGCGTGCCGTTCTCGGCGGTGAAGGGTTCGATCTACGCGCCGGCAACGGGATTGACGACCAGCGTGCTGGAGTTGGCGGCGTATAAACATCTGCGTTGAAAAGTGAACAGCCGTTGATAGCAACGTCCGATGAGATCTTCATACCGGTCCTACGCAGGCAGACTCTTTGTCTTCTATCGGGGTTGGGGGATGCGAATTTATAGTCGTGGCTGTCGCTGCCAAATCAGCGGCTCGGGCTTGGTCACCCGATTGGATCGTGTATACGCATGCGCTGTATGCTGCGGGCACTCAATTGCCTGCGGTTTATGGTGACTGTGTTTGGGACACCTTCGGGTGTGCCGGGTATGTGCACGATCCTCACCGGTTGACCAACCCGAACACAGTTGCCTCCTGTCGCTTGGTCACGATGTGGTGGCTTCATTTGAAGCATTTGAGGATCCATCAATTGAAAACGTTTAATCAGTTTCTCACCGATCGCTACCACCCACTCGAAACCAGCCTCACCGACACCAGGCCGCTGCTCATCGACACCGCCGCCAACCCGCAGGACATTCTCGAATGTGCCGTCCAGCGTCTGCGCGCTTCCAGCGACCTGCTCCGCACCCTGTACTGCCTCAACTTCAAACAAGCCGACGTCGAAGACATCCCACACATCACCCACGCGCTTTATCTGTTGACGCAGGACGGCTGTGACCTGCTGCAGGTCGCGCAGCAACGGATGCTCAACTGGAAAGCACCGACCTGATAACAAGCTGCCTGCCTTTAACTTATGAACATGATTGCTGGACACCCGGCGTCCAGCCCAAGGAGTGAATTTGCAAACTACTATTGATTGCGTACGATGGAAGCCATTGTTCAGCCTAGGACTTGACTTCATGATCATTGAAACCATCGATCACAGCACCCTTACCCACCTAATTGAAAACGGTTCAGTTAGCAGCACCAGCATCATCGCCAAACCCGGTGGCTGGTCGATCCAAATTCAGAAAGGAAGCAAAACATTTGCACTGGCAGCGCAACGCAGCGGTCAGGTGCGTCTGTTCAAACGACTTGAAACCCTAGTCAGCTATCTGCAGGGTTTAGGTATAAGCCGCTTTGAAGTGGATGCCTCCAACTACGATCCGCTGCAACTTAAAACCTATGCTCGTCCGGATCGCTCCGAAGCTCTGAAACAGGCACATGAAGCCGCTGCGTATGAAGAATGGTTCAAGCAGCAAGTTCAGATCAGCATCGATGATCCAAGACCAAGCGTTAGCGATGAAGATGCTCGCCGAATATTCGCTGCCAAGCGTGATGCCTTGCGTCAACGAGCACGCTGATGAGGCTGGTCTGGCGCCAACAAGCACTTGATGACCGAGACCGAATCATGAATCGCATCGGGCAAGACAATCCTGAAGCGGCTGCGGATCTGGATGACGTTTTCGAATCAAAAGGGGACATCGCCCGACAGCGTCCCACCCTATACAAAAAGGGCAAAGTTGAAGGCACTAGGGAAATAGTCGCTGCCTCCAACTACGTCATCGTCTACACGATCAAAGATGAATACGTGGAAGTGTTGCGAATTATTCATGCCCGGCAGCAATGGCCGTGATGGCGTACTAGAGCCCTATATCGAGCGGGAAGTGCAATTATTCTGGCGCCATCACTACTCGAGTGAAGGAATATCAGCGTTATGGCCAAAAAGACCGCGCCCCTGCTTCCGAAAACTGCAGCGCTGCTGAGCAATCTGGGCGACCGTCTGAAATTGGCACGTTTGCGCAGAAGGCTGACTGCCAAACAGGTCGCCGAACGAGCCGGAATGTCAGTCATGACACTTCGGTCTCTGGAAACAGGTGCTACGGGGGTGACGATAGGGGCTTATGTGTCAGTAATGCAGGTTCTGGGTTTGAAACAAGACTTGAACCTGCTGGCATCTGCAGATGAACTGGGCCGTTTTTTGCAGAATGCACGACTGACCGGTTAAAAATATACAAAACAATAGGAAGCGAGCTTGGGTTATTACCAGCGACGGCAGCGTCAATGCTTGTGGCTCAACGGAGCAAATCTCGAGTTATGGAGAGCTATCCACTGAGTTCCGTTGCAAGTTGCCACTCAACATTTTTTCTTTATCCGAGCTTTTAAACGATGTGAATAAATTGAAGAAGGAAGACTAAGAACTGATGACCCACAAAAAAGCCGCCCCTAAAGGGCGGCTTTTTCATTCACAACAAACCAATCTTACAACTTAGGTCCTGCAGCCTTGATCGCGTCGCTCACTTCGAACTTCTTGAAGTTCTCGATGAACAGACCGGCCAGTGCTTTCGCGGCTTCGTCGTATGCGGCCTGGTCAGCCCAGGTGTTGCGTGGGTTGAGCAGAACGGTGTCGACACCCGGGACGGCCAGTGGCACGTCGAGGTTGATGGTGTCGAGGTGTTCGGTGGCGGCACCGATCAGTGCGCCGCTCTGGATCGCTGCGATCACCGCGCGGGTGGTCGGGATGTTGAAGCGTTTGCCGACGCCGTAGCCGCCGCCGGTCCAGCCGGTGTTGACCAGGTAGACCTTGGAGCCGAAGCCGCGGATGCGCTTGATCAGCAGCTCTGCGTATTCGCCGGCCGGGCGCGGGAAGAACGGTGCGCCGAAGCAGGTGGAGAAGGTCGACTTGATGCCGCTGCCCGAACCCATTTCAGTCGAGCCCACCAGTGCGGTGTAGCCGGACAGGAAGTGGTACGCCGCTTGTTCTTCGTTGAGGATCGACACTGGCGGCAGCACGCCGGTCAGGTCGCAGGTCAGGAAGATCACCGCGTTCGGCTCGCCGCCGAGGTTCTTCTCGGAACGCTTGGCCACGTGTTCCAGCGGGTAAGCAGCACGGCTGTTCTGGGTCAGGCTGACATCGGCATAGTCGGCGTGCTTGGCGTCGTCGATGACGACGTTTTCCAGCACCGCGCCGTGCTTGATGGCTTTCCAGATGACCGGCTCGTTCTTCTCGGAGAGGTCGATGCACTTGGCATAGCAACCGCCTTCGATGTTGAACACCACGCCTTCGCCCCAGCCGTGTTCGTCGTCACCGATCAGGTAACGGCTTTCATCGGCCGAGAGGGTGGTTTTACCGGTGCCCGACAGACCGAAGAACAGGGTCACGTCGCCTTCTTCGCCGATGTTGGCAGCGCAGTGCATCGGCAGCACGTCAGCGGCCGGCAGCAGGAAGTTCTGCACGGAGAACATGGCTTTCTTCATTTCACCGGCGTAACGCATGCCAGCGATCAGGACTTTCTTCTGCGCGAAGTTGATGATCACGCAACCGTCGGAGTTGGTGCCGTCACGCTCAGGCACGCACTCGAAGTTGGCCACGTTGAGCACTTGCCACTCATCACGACCGGCCGGGTTGTACTGAGCCGGATTGATGAACAGGCAACGACCGAACAAATTCTGCCAGGCAGTCTGGGTGGTCATTTTCACGGCCAGGTAGTGATCTTCCGCAGCGCCTACATGTACGTGGGAGACAAAGTGCTCTTGCGCGTTGTTGAAAGCTTCTACGCGCGCCCACAGGGCATCGAACTTGTCGGCCGGGAACTTGCGGTTGATCGGGCCCCAGGCGATAGCGGCCTGGGTGGAAGGCTCTTCAACGATGAAACGGTCGACTGGCGAACGGCCGGTGCGATGACCGGTGCGGACTACCAGAGCGCCGGTATCGGCAAGCTCGCCCTCACCGCGTTGCAGGGCTTCTTTTACCAGATCATCAACACTCAGATCGGTGTACACGGCGTTATTGGCTTGCGTCATGAGGTTCCCCGTCGGCCAGTGGCCGAGTGTGCTCCAAACGTTTTGTAGTAGAAAGTCGTGCACTACTACCGCGAAAAAAGTGGGCCGGATTATGCCAGAAAAGCCCAAAAAGAGTAGGGTCCTCCCGTCGTAACGGCGAAATTCCGTCGCTACGCAGTGAATTTACCTGCGCTGAACCGTTTTAGTGCCGGGTATCTGACGGCGTGTCGACACCCGCGCCAGCGAACAATTGAGCGATATCGGCCGAGTCGAACACGTACTGCTGATTGCAGAACTGGCAGTCGATCTCGACCTTGCCGCCCTGTTCAGCCGCCAGCGCCAGCGCATCCTCCAGCCCAAGACTGACCAGCGCATTGCCGGAGCGTTCCCGCGAGCAGCTGCAGTTGAAGCGCAAATGCTGCACATCGAACAGGCGCACTTGCTCTTCGTGGTAGAGGCGGTGCAGCACGGTTTCGTTGTCCAGGCTCAGCAGCTCATCGGCGCTCAGCGTGCTGGCCAGCGCGGTGAGGTGCTGCCAACTGTCGGCGCGATCTTCTTCATCTTTCAAGCGATCGGCTGGCAATTGCTGCAGCAGCATGCCGCGGGCACGACGGCCATCGGCGAACAGCTTGAAGCGAGTGCCGACTTGCTCCGACGTGACGAAATAGTTGGTGAAGCAATCGGACAGGGTGTCGCCGTCGAGATCAACAATGCCTTGATAACGCTGGCCAACGGTCGGGTCGACAGTCAGGGCCAGTACGCCGTTCGGCATCAGGTCCGCCAGGGTGGCGTCGGCGGCAATCCGTTCGGCTTCATAACGCGCCAGGCCACGAATCTCGCGCTCGCTGGAACATTCGATCATCAGCAGCGAAATCGGCCCTTCGGAGCGCGCCTGCAAAATCAGCAGACCGTCGAACTTCAAAGTGCCGACCATCAGCGAGGCCGCCGCCATCAGTTCGCCGAGCAACTGCGCCACCGGCTCCGGGTAAGGGTGCTTGGCAAGAACCTCGGCGTAGCTGCGCTCAAGCGCGACCAGTTCGCCGCGAGTGTCGCTGTCGTCGAAGATGAAACGTTGGGTGAAATCGGTATCCGTTAGGTCGGTCATAGGTCCGGGTATCTGAAAGTGATGACAAAATGATTACAAAACGTGAAAATTTGCGGTTCTTGGCACCCTTTTTGGTGCCGGTGTTTTGGCCATGGGAGGCATTTTATGAACAATCCGGGTTTGTTCCAATCAAGGTGGAACCTCGGCCGGCTGGTTCTGTGTAACGTAGTGCCATTGGCGCTACTGGCTTTCTGGTTATGGCCTACGGGCAATGCACTGTCTGTGATTTTCGACGAGTGGCTGTTCCGCTCGCTCAACGCACCGCTGGCCAGCAACCCGATATGGCTCCACATCTGGGCAATTGCAAGTCTGCGCCCGTTCGACATCGTTGTCGGTCTGATTTTGCTGACGCTGCTTATCAAGGGCGACTGGGTGTTCAAGGCAATCGACGTGCGTCGCGCATTTTTTGGGTTCTTCTCGATCCTGCTGCTGATGGTGGTGATCCGCGCGCTGTTTTCCAAATTCGCCGATCACATGGGCTGGCAGCACAGCAGCCCGTCTATGGTCCTCGAAGGCGCGGTGCATATCAGCGATTACTTTCCGCACCTGGAAAAAACCTGGGAACTGAAGGACCGCTCGGGCCAGAGCTTCCCCGGTGATCATGCTTCGGTGCTGTTGATCTGGGCGTTGTTCATGGCGGTGTTCAGTCGCACGGCGGGCCAGTTTCTGACGGTCTGGGGCCTGGCGCTGTTGTTCATGCTGCCGCGCCTGGTGGCCGGTGCGCATTGGGGCCAGGACGATTACATCGGTGGCGTGTTGCTGGCGGTGTGGGCGTTGGGTTGGGGTTATTACACGCCGTTCGCTTATCACGCGGCGAACTTCTGGTTGAAGGTGACTGCGCCGATTTTTTTCGCTGATGGGCAAATTGCCGTTGGTGTCGCGGATGAGCGTGGTGCGTCGCGCCTGATACCGCGTAGCCTTCAGCGAGTGCTGCGCACTCGAATCGCCGGCAGGCTGGCTCTCACATTAGACCGAGTTGCTTGAACATCATGCGGTCCAATGTGGGAGCCAGCCTGCTGGCGATGAGGCCGGCACTGGCAGCACACTCAGACTTACTCGTTGTTGCTGCTACCGCGAAACTTGAACAGATCCCGCCGCTGCTTCTTGCTCGGTTTGCCATCGGTGCTCACACCCAGCGCCCCGGCCTTGCGCATCGCCGCAGCGGCTTCGCGCTTGGCAATGCTCGCCTCGGTCTCGCTGTACAGCGTCTGGGCTTCCGGCGCCCCGCGTCGCACAATCGATAACGCTTCAACCCGCACCGTGCGCTCTTCAAAACCGGTACGAATCTCGAACTCATCGCCAATGCGCGGTTCCTTGCCCGGCTTGCAGCGTTCACCGCGACAGTGCACTTTGCCGCTTTCAATCGCCGCCTTCGCCAAGGCGCGGGTTTTATAGAAGCGCGCTGCCCACAGCCATTTGTCGAGACGGACCTTGTCGTCCTCTTCCTGTTTTTGCGCCATATGAATTCCTCGTTCAGCCAGTAGTCGGAACTGTACTACCGTTTCTGTCGGGCGCAAGAACTCGGCCCTCCAGATAGACTGTGATCTAGGCCGGCTATGCGGCATGGAGTGTTCGAGTGACTACAATTTTCCCCTCTTCGTTGACCGCGCCGAAAAGCGGTTGCCGGGGCTGCCAGCAAAGCGAGCCGCTGGACTTCGATTTTGCATTCGCCTACCAACCGATCGTCGACCTGCGCGACCAGTCGGTGTTCGCCCACGAAGCGCTGGTGCGCGGTGTGGCCGGTGAAGGCGCGATGTCCGTGTTAGATCAGGTTACAGAAGCAAACCGCTACCGTTTCGACCAGCTCTGCCGGACCCGCGCCATCGAAGGCGCGGCCGCGCTAAACATGCAGACATACTTGTCGATCAACTTCATGCCCAACGCCGTCTATCGTCCAGAGCTATGCATTCGCAGCACACTGGAGGCCGCCAAGAAACACCATTTCCCGATCGACCGGCTGATTTTCGAAACCCTGGAAAGCGAGCACGTAGATAACTATCGCCATTTGACCAATATTCTGCGTGAATACCGCGAATTCGGCTTCAAGACCGCCATCGACGATTTCGGTGCCGGGTATTCGGGGCTCAATCTGCTGGCGGATTTCCAACCGGACCTGATCAAACTCGACATGGCGCTGATCCGCGATGTCGACCGTGACCGTGTTCGTCAGGCGATCGTTCGGGGGATTGTCACAATCTGTGCGGAGTTGAACGTTACAGTCATCGCCGAAGGTATCGAGAGCGCCGGTGAACGGGACTTCCTGGCGGACTGTGGAATATTTCTGATGCAGGGCTACTGGTTCGCCCGGCCTGCATTCAAAGCGTTGGCCCAGGTATCGCCTGAGGCCTGGACGCGTTAATCGTTGGTTTTTTTCTTTGAAGACATTTGATCATTTGACCGTTGTCGGTCTGCGCGAGTGGGTGGCGCTCCCGGATCTGGGAGTCGCCGGCCTGCGCGCGAAAATCGACACCGGCGCCAGCACCTCCAGCCTGCACGCCACCGACATCGAGCCGTTCGAACGTGACGGCGAGAAATGGGTGCGCTTCACCGCGCACCTCGGCACGGTGGTGCAGTTGCGTCATCGCCGCTGCGAAGCGCCATTGGTGACGCGCAAGACCATCAAAAGCTCCAACGGCCATGCGCAGGTGCGCTATGTGATCAGCACCACCCTGGCGCTGGGTGATCGAGTGTGGCGGGTCGAGTTCACGCTCGCTTGCCGCAAGTCCATGCGCTATCGCCTGTTGCTTGGCTCCAAAGCCCTGATCGATGGCCACCTGGTGGTCAATCCGGGCATCAAATATGTACAAGACAAGCCGGTGTTCCCGGTATCTACCTTTTCCACAGGTGTTGCATGAAGATCGCTGTGCTGTCGCGTAATCCGCGTCTGTATTCCACCCGCCGTCTGGTCGAAGCCGGAACCGAGCGCGGGCATGAAATGGTGGTGATCGACACCTTGCGCGCCTATATGAACATCGCCAGCCACAAGCCGCAGATCCACTATCGCGGCAAACCGCTGGAAGGCTTCGATGCGGTGATCCCGCGGATCGGCGCCTCGGTGACTTTCTACGGCTGCGCGGTGTTGCGCCAATTCGAAATGATGGGGGTGTTCCCGCTCAACGAATCGGTGGCCATTGCCCGCTCGCGGGACAAGCTGCGCTCGCTGCAACTGCTGTCGCGCCGGGGTATCGGCCTGCCGGTGACCGGGTTCGCCCACTCGCCGGATGACATTCCCGACTTGATCGACATGGTCAACGGCGCGCCCCTGGTGATCAAGGTGCTGGAAGGTACTCAGGGTATCGGTGTGGTGCTGTGTGAAACCGCGACCGCCGCCGAGTCGGTGATCGAGGCGTTCATGGGCCTGAAGCAGAACATCATGGTCCAGGAGTACATCAAGGAAGCGGGCGGCGCGGATATTCGCTGTTTCGTGGTTGGCGACAAGGTCATCGCGGCAATGAAGCGCCAGGCCAAACCGGGTGAGTTCCGTTCCAACCTGCATCGTGGCGGCAGCGCCAGCCTGATCAAGATCACCCCGGAAGAACGCATGACCGCGTTGCGCGCGGCCAAGGTCATGGGCCTGGCGGTAGCGGGTGTGGATATCCTGCGCTCCAACCATGGGCCGCTGGTGATGGAAGTGAATTCGTCGCCGGGACTGGAAGGGATCGAGACCACCACAGGGAAGAACGTGGCGGGGATCATCATCGAGCACCTGGAGAAAAATGGCGGGCCGAATATGACTCGCACCAAGGGTAAGGGCTAAAGGCAGCTTCAAGCGGCAAGCAAAGTCGCTCTTGCTTGCAGCTTGAAACTTGCAGCTGCTTCTATACCGCATCCCGAGGCAACATCAACCCCAACGGCAATCTCACCCGCGCCTCCAGTCCTCCTCCGGACCGATTGCGCAGTTCGACATTGCCGCCATGCATCGACGCAATCCGCTTGACGATCGCCAGGCCCAACCCGGTGCCCTTGCCGCCCCGTGCACGGTCACCCCGGGTGAACGGGTTGAAAATCGCCTCCAGCTCCGAAGGATCGATCCCTGCGCCGCGGTCCATCACGCTCAGCACCACGTACGGCGCGCTGACGTCTCCGGACACATAAGCCGCCACTTCGACGTGACCGCCAGCATGGTTCAAGGCGTTGCCGATCAGGTTATTGAGCAGGCGCTTCATCGATACCCGACGCAGCGGAAACGGCTGGATCGGCTCCAGGCGCAAGCGCACCTTCTCTTCGTTCTGGTTGTAGGGTGCTGCCACTTCACGCACCAGATCACTGAGATCGACCTCTTCCACCGACTCGTCGCGACCATCACGAATGAACGCGAGGAACTGGTCGAGAATGGCGTCCATATCTTCAATGTCGCGGACCATGTCGTCGGTGAGGTCGTTGCGGTCGCCCATCAATTCCAGCGACAGCCGCAGCCGGGTCAACGGTGTGCGCAAGTCATGAGACACGCCGGCCAGCATCAGCTCACGCTCGCGTCCGGCCTGTTCGACATCTTCGGCCATCTGGTTGAAGGCGCGATAAACCTCGGTCATCTCACTCGGCGTGTCACTGATCGGCAGGCGCACGCTGCGGCCCTGACCAAGTTGGCGCGCAGCGTAGACCAGACGCTTCAAAGGCTGATTGAGCTGGCTGACGAAAATCCATGCCGAGGCCGTCGACAACAGACCGATGGCCAGGAACCAGCCGAGCACGTTCCAGATTTTCTGGCCACGCAGAGGGTGCGGATATAACGGCACCTTCAGCCAGCCATCGCCCAGGCTTGGCGCGCGGACCCACAACGCCGGAGGCGAGTGCATGCGCAAGCGCACTTCGGTATCGGCGCCCAGTTCCGCCTGCATTTGCCGCTGGTAGATTTCGCTGTACGGCCAATGCTGTTCGCCTTCCGGCACACCGGCGCCGACCACGCGGATCAGGGTCGCGGCATCCGCAATTTTGGCGCGGTTTTCTTCATCGGCGGCCCAATAGGCGCGCAGCGTCAGGGCGACGCCGTGGCTGTATTGACGGTCCACCAGCACGTCCTCGTTCATCAACAGATAAACCAGGGTCAGCGCCTTGGAAAACAGCACGACGATGAGCACCAGCCAGAGGGTGCGGGAGAAAAAACTTTGGGGGAACCAGACGGGGGTTTTCATCTTTAACCGCTACACACTTGCAGGAGCGAGCAATGCTCGCATATTGCGGATTGCGAGTCTGCGGGCGTGGCCGTTCGACCAAAACCGGCAGACCCGCTCCTACAAATCACCGATCACTTGCTGGCGGTGCCATCCGGTACGAACACGTAACCAACGCCCCAGACGGTCTGGATATAACGCGGTTTGGACGGATCAGGTTCGATCATCCGGCGCAGACGCGAGATCTGCACGTCGATGGAACGCTCAAGGGCATCCCATTCGCGGCCACGGGCCAGGTTCATCAGCTTGTCGCGGGTCAGTGGCTGACGGGCGTTCATTACCAGCGCCTTGAGCACCGCAAACTCACCGGTGGTAAGCATGTGCACTTCGTCTCCGCGCTTGAGTTCGCGGGTCGCCAGCGACAACACGTAATCACCGAAGGTGACGTTTTCGTCTTCACTGCCTGGCGCGCCGGGTACCGGAGCAGCCTGGCGACGCAGCACAGCTTTGACCCGGGCCATCAGTTCGTCCGGGTTGAACGGCTTGGCCAGGTAATCGTCGGCGCCCAGTTCCAGGCCCTTGATGCGGCTCAACTCGTCGCCTTTGGCGGTGAGCATGATGATCGGAATCTGGTTGTTCGCCCCGCGCAGGCGGCGGCAGGCGGTCAGGCCATCTTCACCCGGCAGCATCAGGTCGAGCACGACCAGATTGAACACTTCACGCGACAGCAGACGATCCATCTGCTCGGTGTTCGGTACGGTACGGGCACGGTAGCCCTTGCTGACGAAAAAACGTTCCAGCAGGCTGCTCAGCCCCGGATCGTCGTCAACGATGAGAATTTTTTCGCCTTCAGCAGTTTGTGCAGTGCTGCTCATTGGATGCTCCTTTTAGCTCGGCGCGCATTATGGCGTAGCTGCCGTTATACGCACCGTGTGCATTGTTAGCAGATTTTTCCTTCACTGCCAGAAAACCGGGGTTTATGCCTACAGACTGCAACGCCCCCGAATGACAGAACGCTGGTTATAATGCGCGGCGTTTTGTGCCAGGCAACGTCTGAATCGTTACCGCAGGTGGCAGGCTTTTTTCCTCGCCTCGCGCAGTAATCGTTCGATTTCACGGGTCAATGGGCTGCCTCTTGATCCAGGCAGCGGCAATTCTCTAGCCGCTCAACCAGACTCCGGGCCTTTGTTTCCGCGCCCGCGGGCCTGCTTTCACACTATGTCAGGTGGTTTTATGGACAGCATCAACAGCCGCATCGCCGAAGAACTCGGTGTACGCCCACAACAGGTCGAAGCGGCCGTCGCGCTACTCGATGAAGGCTCTACCGTTCCCTTCATCGCCCGTTACCGGAAAGAAGTCACCGGCAGCCTCGATGACACCCAGCTGCGTCATCTGGAAGAGCGCCTGCGCTACCTGCGAGAACTCGACGAACGGCGCATCAGCATCCTCGCCAGCATCGAAGAGCAAGGCAAACTCACCCCGGCCCTTGAGCGTGACATCAAGCTCGCCGACACCAAAACCCGCCTCGAAGACTTGTACCTGCCGTACAAGCAGAAGCGCCGCACCAAGGGCCAGATCGCCCTCGAAGCCGGCCTTGGCGAGCTGGCGGACGGCCTGTTCAGCGACCCGACTCTGGCCCCCGAAGCCGAAGCCGCGCGCTTCGTCGATGCCGAAAAAGGCGTGGCGGACGTCAAGGCTGCGCTGGAAGGCGCCAAGTACATCCTCATGGAGCGCTTCGCCGAAGACGCCAGCCTGCTGGAAAAATTGCGTAACTACCTGAAACAGGAAGCCACTCTCAGTGCCCGGGTAATCGCTGGCAAGGAAGAGGAAGGCGCCAAGTTCCGCGACTACTTCGAACACGATGAACCGCTGAAAAGCATGCCGTCGCACCGCGCGCTGGCGATTTTCCGTGGCCGCAACGAAGGCATCCTCAGCTCCGCGCTGAAAGTCGGCGACGAACTGCCGGGCACCATGCACCCGTGCGAAGGCATGATCGCCCAGCAATTCGGCATCCAGAACCAAAACCGCGCCGCCGACAAATGGCTCGGCGAAGTGGTGCGCTGGACCTGGAAGGTCAAGCTCTACACCCATCTGGAAACCGACCTGCTCGGCGAGCTGCGCGATGGTGCCGAAACCGAAGCGATCAACGTCTTCGCGCACAACCTGCACGACTTGCTGCTGGCCGCTCCGGCCGGCCCGCGCGCTACCCTCGGCCTCGACCCGGGCCTGCGCACTGGCTGCAAAGTGGCCGTGGTCGATTCGACCGGCAAGCTGCTCGATCACGCCACGGTTTACCCGCACGTGCCGCATAACAAATGGGACCAGACCATCGCCATTCTGGCCGCGCTGTGCGCCAAGCATTCGGTGGATCTGATCGCCATCGGCAACGGCACCGCCAGCCGCGAGACTGACAAACTGGCGATCGAGCTGATCAAGAAATATCCAGCGATGAAGATGACCAAAGTCATGGTGTCCGAAGCCGGTGCTTCGGTGTACTCGGCGTCGGAACTGGCGGCCAAGGAATTCCCGGACCTGGACGTATCGATCCGTGGCGCGGTGTCGATCGCTCGTCGCTTGCAGGATCCGCTGGCGGAGTTGGTGAAGATTGATCCGAAATCCATTGGGGTCGGTCAGTACCAGCACGACGTGTCGCAGCTGAAACTGGCGCGCGGTCTGGACGCGGTGGTCGAGGATTGCGTGAACGCCGTCGGCGTTGACGTCAACACCGCTTCGGTAGCGCTGCTGGCGCGCATCTCCGGCCTCAACGCCACACTGGCGCAAAATATTGTCGCGCACCGCGACGAACACGGTGCGTTCAAGACCCGCGCGGCGCTGAAGAAAGTCGCGCGTCTGGGCGAGAAAACCTTCGAACAGGCCGCCGGTTTCCTGCGCGTGATGAACGGTGACAACCCGCTGGATTCGTCCGCGGTGCACCCGGAAGCCTATCCGCTGGTGCAGCGCATCGCCGCTGAAACCGACCGGGACATTCGCTCGCTGATCGGCGATGCCGCGTTCCTCAAGCGTCTCGACCCGAAGAAATTCACCGATGAAACCTTCGGTCTGCCCACCGTGACCGACATCCTTCAGGAACTGGAAAAACCCGGCCGCGACCCGCGTCCGGAGTTCAAGACCGCCGAGTTCCAGGAAGGCGTTGAAGACCTCAAAGACCTGCAACTGGGGATGATCCTCGAAGGCGTGGTGACCAACGTGACCGCGTTCGGCGCGTTCGTTGATATCGGCGTGCATCAGGATGGCCTGGTACACATTTCGGCGCTGTCGGAGAAATTCATCAAGGATCCGCGCGAAGCGGTGAAGGCCGGTGACGTGGTGAAAGTGAAGGTCATGGAAGTCGACATCCCGCGCAAACGCGTCGGCCTGTCGATGCGCATGGGCGACACCCCGGGCGAGAAAATCGACGGTGCCCGCGGCTCGCGTCCGGGCTCGGCGCAACGCCAGCCGTCGAACAACGCGCCACGCAAGGAAACCGTCAGCGCAGCGCCGGTGAACAACGCGATGGCCTCGCTGTTCGCCAACGCCAAACAGTTGAAGAAACGCTGATGGAGCTGCCGGCCGGGCTTGTCGAGAGCGCGTTCTTCAAGCTGTTGAGCTGCCGCCTGCACAGCCTGGAAACCGGGGTGGCGCAAGTCGCCCTGGTGCTGGAGCCGCAGTTGCGCAATCGCGGCGGCAAACTCCACGGCGGCGCGCTGTTCAGCCTGGTCGACATTGCCATGGGGCTGGCCTGTTCCAGCAGCCACGGTTTCGATCAGCAGAGCGCGACCATCGAATGCAAGATCAACTACATCCGCGCCGTTTCTGACGGCGAGGTGCTGTGCACGGCAAGGGTGATCCACCCGGGCCGCCGCACGCTGGTGGTCGAGGCCGAGGTGATGCAGGGCGACAAACTGGTCGCAAAAGCGCAAGGCACCTTCGCGGTCCTGTAGATGGCTCATCAATTTGAGTTAATTTCGACGCAACGAACCGTGTGGGAGCGAGCCTGCTCGCGAAGATGGTGTGTCAGTCGACGGTGATATTGACTGCAAAACCCTCTTCGCGAGCAGGCTCGCTCCCACAGGGATTGTGCAGTTCCTGACTGACCGGCAAATGGCCTGCCGCTACAAAACCAGGCGATAACGCCAGTTTCAACTTCACCCTTGTAGACCGTCCTGCCCACCCCCATATTGGGGCGACTGACGCGTGAAGGAATCCAAATTGAGCGAACTTCTCAACCGCCGCCTGGCTTTGCTCGGCGAGCGCGCTAACCTCTCTCTGCTCGAGCAGTGCCTGCACGGTATCGAACGTGAATGCCTGCGCGTGACCAGCGAAGGTCGCCTGGCGCAAACGCCGCACCCCGAAGCCCTGGGTTCCGCGCTGACCAACGAACAGATCACCACCGACTACTCCGAGTCGCTGCTGGAATTCATCACGCCCGCCCTGCCCGACCCGGCCGATACCCTGGCGAGCCTGGACAAGATTCATCGCTTCGCCTACAGCAAACTCGGCGACGAGTACCTGTGGAGTCCGTCGATGCCGTGCCCGTTGCCGGCCGAGGAAGATATCCCGATCGCCTATTACGGCACCTCCAACATCGGTCAGCTCAAGTACGTCTACCGCAAGGGCCTGGCCCTGCGCTACGGCAAGACCATGCAATGCATCGCCGGGATTCACTACAACTTCTCGCTGCCGGAACAGCTCTGGCCGTTGCTGCGCGAGTCCGAGGGCTTTGTCGGCACCGACCGCGATTTCCAGTCGGTTTCCTACATTGCGCTGATCCGCAACTTCCGTCGCTACAGCTGGCTGCTGATGTACCTGTTCGGTGCCTCGCCGGCGCTGGATGCGGGATTCCTGCGCGGTCGTTCGCATCAGCTCGAACAGCTCGATCCGGACACCTTGTACCTGCCCTACGCGACCAGCCTGCGCATGAGCGACCTCGGTTACCAGAGCAACGCCCAGGCCGGTCTGACGCCGTGCTACAACGATCTGGCGAGCTACACCGACAGCCTGCGCAAAGCCGTGGCCACGCCGTACCCGCCGTATGTCGAAGTCGGCACGCACAAGGATGGCGAGTGGGTGCAACTGAACACCAACATTCTGCAGATCGAAAACGAGTACTACTCCAACATCCGCCCGAAACGCGTGACCTACACCGGCGAGCGGCCGATCCAGGCCTTGATGGCGCGCGGCATTCAATACGTTGAAGTGCGTTGCCTGGACATCAACCCGTTCCTGCCGATGGGCATCGACATCACCGAGTCACGCTTCCTTGACGCGTTCCTGCTGTACTGCGCGTTGAACGACAGCCCGTTGCTGACCAACACTTCGTGCGGTAACGCGACCTCGAACTTCCTCAGCGTGGTCAAGGAAGGCCGGCGTCCGGGCCTGCAATTGCAGCGTGACGGCCAAGCGGTCGAAATGAAGACCTGGGCTGCTGAACTGCTCGAACAAATCGCTCCGCTGGCCGCGCTGCTCGATCAGAGTCATGGCGGCGATGCGCACAGCAAGGCGCTGGATGCACAACTGGCGAAAGTCAGCGATCCGTCCCTGACGCCGTCCGCGCAGGTGCTGGCAGCCATGGCTGAGCACAAGGAAAGCTTTGCGCAGTTCTCGCTGCGCCAGAGCCAGGCGCATGCAGAGTTTTTCCGTAGCGAGCCGTTGGCTGCGGATGAGCAGGCGAAGTTCGAGGAAGTGGCGCGCTCGTCACTGGCGCAACAGGCAGAGCTTGAGCAGAACGAAGTCGGCGATTTCGATGTGTTTGTCGGGGCGTATCAGGCGAGCATTCTGGCGATCAGCAACTGAAAAGTCCCTTGAAAAGCCCCTCACCCTAACCCTCTCCCGGAGGGAGAGGGGACTGACCGCGGTATCGGTGATCCAACAATCGACGCCGCCAATCTCCCCTCGCTTTGATCGTTCCCACGCTCCGCGTGGTAACGCCTCAACGGACGCTCTGCGTCCAGGTGACGCGGAGCGTCACCGGCTGCATTCCCACGCAGAGCGTGGGAACGATCAGTCGTCTGGCTTAGATTTTTCCGCTCATAAGCTCATTCTAAAAAGTTATTTATTTTAGGATTCTTAGATCATTTAGTCTCCATCCACGCCGACGCTCGGTCGCCTGATATGGAGCTCTTCAATGAAACTGAATGTCCCGCTTCGCCTGCTCGCCGCTGCCACTCTGGCTGCCGCAAGCTTTCTGGCGCAGGCTGCCGATCTCACCGTCGCCTACCAGACCACCGTCGACCCGGCGAAAGTTGCCCAGGCCGACGGCGCTTACGAAAAAGCCACCAAAGCCGATATCGCCTGGCGCAAGTTCGATAACGGCGCCGACATCATCGCCGCCATCGCCTCCGGTGACGTGCAGATCGGTTACCTCGGTTCAAGCCCGCTGACCGCCGCGATCACCCGCAAAGTTCCAGTGCAAACATTCCTCATCGCCACGCAGATCGGCGCCGCTGAAGCACTGGTCGCGCGCGATGGCTCCGGCATCAAGACCCCGCAGGATCTGATCGGCAAGAAAATCGCCGTGCCGTTCGTTTCCACCGGGCACTACAGCCTGCTCGCCGCGCTGAAGCACTGGAACATCGCCCCGTCGAAAGTCACCGTGCTCAATCTCGCGCCGCCAGCGATCATCGCCGCCTGGAAACGCGGTGATATCGACGCCACCTACGTCTGGGATCCGGCGCTCGGCGTGGCCAAGGAAAACGGCAAAGTGCTGATCACCTCCGGCGAACTGGCCAAATTTGGCGCGCCGACCTTCGATGCGTGGATCGTGCGCAAAGACTTCGCCGAGAAGCACCCGGAAATCGTCACCGCGTTCGCCAAGGTCACCCTCGACGCCTACGCCGATTACCGCAAGGACCCGCAAGCCTGGCTGGCGAATCAGTCCAACGTCGACAAGCTGGTCAAACTGTCCGGTGCCAAGGCCAGCGACATTCCGTTGCTGCTGCAAGGCAACGTCTACCCGCTGGCGGCGGATCAGGTCAGCGACCTCGGCGCGCCGACCACCAAAGCCATCACCGACACCGCCGCATTCCTCAAGGAGCAAGGCAAGGTCGAAGCGGTGCTGCCGGACTATGCGCCGTACGTCAGCGCCAAATACATCACCAACTGATCGGGAGTAGACAGCGATGGCCTTGCTACAGCTGGAGCGCATCAGCGCACAGTACCCGGGCAGCCCGGAGCCGGTGCTGGCGGATATTTCTCTGACTCTGGGGCCGCAGCAGTTGCTGGTCGCCCTCGGCCCGTCCGGCAGTGGCAAGACTTCGCTGTTGAACCTGATTGCCGGTTTCGTCGAACCGAGTGCCGGGCGCATCACCCTCGACGGCGTGCCGGTCAAAGGCCCGAGCGCCGAGCGTGGCGTGGTGTTTCAGGACGACGCCTTGCTGCCATGGCAGGATGTGCTGGCCAACGTTGCGTTCGGTCTGGAACTGGCCAATGTCGCCAGAGACAAACGTGAAAAAATCGCCCGTGAAATGCTCGCGCTGGTCGATCTCTCGGGGTTTGAAAACCGCCGTATCTGGCAACTGTCCGGCGGTCAGAAACAACGCGTCGGCCTCGCCCGCGCCCTCGCCGCCGACCCGCGCGTATTGCTGATGGACGAGCCCTTTGGCGCCCTCGACGCTTTCACTCGCGAACAAATGCAGGAGCTGTTGCTGCAAGTCTGGCAGCGCACGGCCAAACCGGTTTTCCTGATTACCCATGACATTGAAGAGGCGGTGTTTCTCGCCACCGACCTGATTCTGCTGGCACCGAATCCGGGGCAGATCGTCGAGCGACTGCAGTTGAATTTCGGCCAGCGTTATGCCGCTGGCGAGTCGGCCCGCGCGATCAAATCCGATCCGCGCTTTATCGAAACCCGCGAGCATGTGCTGAGCAAAGTGTTCGCGCAACGCAGCGCCGGGCAACGGCAGGAGCGCGCATGAGCACTTACGACGTTTCCGCCTCAGCAGTGAAGACTCCTTCGGTCACCACGCCTGTGCGCCGCAGCCTCAGCACGCGCTGGATCAGCCTGTTGACCTTGTTCGCGTTGCTGGTGATCTGGTGGGCCGTGACGGCCAGCGGTTTGATCGAACCGCTGTTCCTGCCCCCACCGTCCGCGGTGCTGCAAAAAGGCTGGTTGCTGGCGACCACTGGCTATATGGATTCGACCCTGTGGCAGCACCTGGGCGCGAGCCTGAGCCGCATCGGTGTGGGCCTCGGCTTTGCGATTCTGACCGCTGTGCCGGTGGGCATCGCCATCGGCGCCAACCGCATCGCCCGCGGCGTGCTTGACCCGCTTATCGAGTTCTACCGACCGATTCCGCCGCTGGCTTATCTGCCGCTGATCGTGATCTGGTGCGGCATCGGCGAGTTGTCGAAAGTGCTGCTGATCTACCTGGCGATTTTCGCGCCGATTGCCATCGCTACTGCGACCGGCGTACGCACGGTTGATCCGGCTAAATTGCGCGCCGCGCAGTCGCTGGGTGCGACTCGCGCACAATTGATTCGCCATGTGATTCTGCCCAGCGCCCTGCCGGACATTCTGACCGGTGTGCGCATTGGCCTGGGGGTTGGCTGGTCGACGTTGGTCGCCGCTGAATTGATCGCGGCCACCAGTGGTCTGGGCTTCATGGTGCAGTCGGCCGCGCAGTTCCTGGTCACCGATGTGGTAGTGCTGGGGATTCTGGTCATCGCCCTGATCGCCTTCGCCATGGAAATGAGCCTGCGCGCCCTGCAGCGCAAACTCGTGCCGTGGCATGGCCAGGCGCACTGACAAATTCCCTGCGAATTTCCTGTAGGCCTTCGCCTGCTCGCGATTGCGGTGTGTCATTCACCGCAGCGTTGACTGCCAGCCGGCAATCCCGAGCAGGCGAAGGCCTACAAAAGCTTGAACCCCGAATTGATGAGATCAACCATGAGCAGCCTCACCATCACCCCGTTAAGCTCGGCCCTCGGCGCGCAGATCAGTGGCGTCGACATCAGCCAGCCGCTGAGCCTGGAACATCGCGATGCCATCGAACAGGCGCTGCTCAAGTATCAGGTGCTGTTCTTCCGCAACCAGCCGATCGAGCCGGCGCAACAGGCACGCTTCGCCGCGTATTTCGGCGACCTGCACATTCATCCGATCTACCCGAACGTGCCCGGGCAGCCTGAAGTGCTGATCCTCGATACCGCTGTCACCGACGTGCGCGACAACGCCATCTGGCACACCGACGTGACCTTCCTGCCGACCCCGGCGATGGGTGCGGTGCTCAGCGCCAAGTTGCTGCCAGAGTTTGGCGGCGACACCTTGTGGGCCAGCGGCATTGCTGCGTACGAAGCGTTGTCGGCGCCGATGAAGGGATTACTTGAAGGGTTGACCGCGACCCACGATTTCACCCGTTCGTTTCCGCTGGAGCGCTACGGCAACACGCCCGAGGCGCTGGCGCAGTGGGAAGAAGCGCGGCGCAAGAATCCACCGCTGTCGCACCCGGTGATTCGTACGCATCCGGTCAGCGGTCGGCGCTCGTTGTTCGTCAACGAAGGCTTCACCTCGAAGATCAACGAGCTGTCCGAGGGGGAGAGCGAGGCGATTCTGAAATTTCTGTTCGCCCACGCAACGCGGCCGGAATTCACCATTCGCTGGCGCTGGCAGAAGGACGATATTGCGTTCTGGGACAACCGCGTGACCCAGCATTACGCGGTGGACGATTACCGCCCGGCGCGGCGGGTGATGCAGCGGGCGACGGTGTTGGGGGATGTGCCGTTTTTTCGTTGAGCCCTTTTAAAGGCAAAAGCCCCTCACCCTAACCCTCTCCCGGAGGGAGAGGGGACTGATTGGGGATGCTGTAGAAGTACGCCGACCTGAACGTACTTTGCTGAATCCATAATCGACTCGTTATTTCAGGTCGATGCAAGACGCAAGACACCTCGGTCGGCTCCCTCTCCCTCTGGGAGAGGGCTGGGGTGAGGGTGGCTCACTCCGCCGTCGAAGGCTTCTCCCACAGATTGATCCCGCCCTCTTGGGCAAACCGGTCAATCTCCGCCAGTTCCTCAGCGCTGAAATTCAGATTCTTCAACGCCCCGACGTTCTCGATGATCTGTTCCGGCCGGCTCGCGCCGATCAGTGCCGAGGTCACCCGCGGATCGCGCAGCGTCCATGCCAGCGCCAGTTGCGCCAGGCTCTGGCCGCGACGCTTGGCGATCTCGTTCAACGCGCGTACGTGAGCAATGTTTTCCTCGGACAGGTGCGAAGCTTGCAACGAGCCACCCCCGGACGGTTGACCCGCGCATCCGCCGGTACGCCGTTGAGGTATTTGTCGGTGAGCAGACCTTGCGCCAGCGGGGTGAAGGCAATTACGCCGGTGCCGAGTTCTTCGGTGGTGTCGAGCAGATCTTTTTCCACCCAGCGATTGAGCAGGTTATACGCCGGTTGATGAATCAACAGCGGCACTTTCCATTCTTTCAACAGCTCGGCGATCTCGCGGGTTTTCACCCCGGAATACGACGAGATGCCGATGTACAAAGCCTTGCCCTGCTGCACCGCCGTGGCAAGAGCGCTGGCGGTTTCTTCCAGTGGGGTGTCCGGATCGAAGCGGTGCGAATAGAAGATATCCACATAGTCCAGACCGAGGCGCTGCAGGCTCTGGTCGAGGCTGGCCAGCACGTATTTACGCGAACCGCCGCCCTGGCCGTAAGGACCGGGCCACATGTCCCAGCCGGCCTTGCTGGAGATGATCAGCTCGTCGCGATACTGCTTGAAGTCTTCGCGCAGCAGGCGGCCGAAATTGATCTCGGCGCTGCCGTATGGCGGGCCGTAGTTGTTGGCGAGGTCGAAGTGGTTGATGCCCAGATCGAAGGCGGTACGCAGCAAGGCGCGCTGGGTGTCGATCGGCGTGCTGTCGCCAAAGTTGTGCCACAGGCCCAGCGACAATGCCGGCAGCACCAGGCCGCTGCGGCCAACGCGGCGGTAGGGAATGGAGTCGTAGCGGTTTTCGGCAGCGGTGTAGGTCATCGAATCCTCTCTTGTCTGTTTTGAAATGGGTGTCGATTGCTCCTGTGGGAGCGAGCCTGCTCGCGAAGGCTGTTACGTAAATCGATTGCCGGGTCGGGCCAGGCCCAGATTCTGCCGCAGCGTGCGGCCTTCATACTCGGTTCTGAACAGTCCGCGCCGTTGCAGTTCCGGCACCACGCCGTTGGCGAAATCTTCGAGCCCGCCCGGCAGGTGTGGCACCAGCACGTTGAAGCCGTCCGCTGCGCCTTGCTCGAACCATTCCTGCAGCCGGTCGGCAATCTGCGCCGGCGTACCGACCAGGCTGTAATGCCCGCGCCCGCCCGCGATCCTGCGGCCGAGTTCGGCGAGGCTGAGGCTCTCGCGGCCCGCCAGCTCGGTCAGCAGTTTTTGCCGGCTCTGCTGACCGCTGTCGGTCAGCGGTAACGGCGGCAGCGGTCCGCCCAGCGGGTATTTCGATAAATCGAAGTTGCCCAGCATACGCCCAAGCAGCGCAACTCCCACCTCAGGTTCGAGCAATTGCTGAAACGATTCACACTTTTCCTGCGCTTCGGCCTCGCTGGCACCGACCACGACAAATACGCCGGGCATGATTTTCAGCATGTCGGCACTGCGCCCGAACCGCTTCAAGCGCCCTTTGAGGTCGGCATAAAACGCCTGCGCGGCGGCCAGCGAAGTCTGCGCGGTGAATACCACTTCAGCGGTTTGCGCCGCCAGTTCGCGCCCGGCTTCGGAGGCACCGGCCTGAACGATTACCGGTTGCCCCTGCGGCGAGCGCGCGACATTCAGCGGGCCTTTGACCCGGAAATGTTCACCGACATGATCGAGCACATGCAGCTTCTGCGGGTCGTAATAGGCGCCGCTGGCCTTGTCGCGATGGAAGGCATCGTCCTCCCAACTGTCCCAGAGCCCGGTCACCACCTGATGAAATTCGCGCGCACGGCTATAGCGCTCGGCATGGCCAATGTGCGCGTCGCGGCCGAAATTCAGCGCTTCGGCCGCATTGTCCGAAGTCACCAGATTCCATCCGGCACGTCCGCCCGATAAATGATCGAGCGAGGCGAATTTGCGCGCGACGTGATACGGCTCGTTGTAACTGGTGGTCGCCGTAGCGATCAGGCCAATGTGCTCGGTCACCGCGCTGAGGGCCGAGAGCAACGTCAGCGGCTCGAAGTGATCGGAGCGTGCCATGCGGCTGGCAATTGCCTGAGTCGGCGCGGCAACGCTGTCAGCAACAAACAGTGCATCGAACTTCGCCGCTTCGGCGATCTGCGCCAGCCGCTTGTAATGGGTGAAATCCAGGCCCGCATTCGCCGGCACATCCGCATGCCGCCACGCCGCTACGTGGTGACCGGTGGCCATGAGAAACGCGCCGAGCTTCATTTGCCTGCTCATTTTCAGAACTCCTTGCGCAGCTGCACGCCGAAATAGCGCTCGTCATCCCGTGGCACGGCGCGATAGATGTAGCTGCCGCCGCTGGCCAGCAACGGCGAGTAGGATTTGTCGGCGAGGTTCTTGCCGAGTACGGCGATGCGCCAGCCATTGCTGTAATCGGCCAAGGCCACGCTGGCGTTCCACAACCCATAGGCGCCTTGCTTGGTGTCGGGGTTCTGGCTGATGTCGTACTGCACTTCGCTCTGCCAGCTGTAGTCGGTGCCCAGTTCGATATCGAGACCGTTGTCGAGCGGGATTGTGTAGTCGGCGCGCACGTAGCTTTTCCAGTCCGGGCTGAACGGCAACGGTTTGCCGTTGACGTTGCACGACGCCGCCGCGCCGGCCGGGCAGGCGAATTCGTCGATGCGTGCGCGGGTATAGGCCAGGGCACCGGAGAACTTCAATTGCTGGGTGGCTTGCAGCGCATAATCGAGTTCAACGCCTTCGCTGGTAACGCTGCCGGCATTGATCAGTCGAGTCACCACTTGCCCGGCGACGGTGTCGAAAAAGTTCGCCTGATAGTTGTCGTACTCGCTATGGAAGATCGCCAGGTTGGTGGTCAGGCGGTTGTTCCACGACGTGGCTTTGATTCCCGCCTCCCAAGTATTGGAAGTCTCCGGTTTCAGCGCTTCGGTGTCGCGCGGCTGCATGTTGAAGAACACGTTGTAGGCCGGGCCTTTGTAGCCGCGCGAATAGGTCAGGTACGTGCTGACCGTATCGCTCAGGTCATATTGCACACCGAGGCGGCCGGACCAGCCGTCCTCGTCCACCGAACCAGAACTGCTGGTCGCCGGTTGAATGCCGCTGACGGTGGTCGCTGGAGTCGAAACGCGGCGGTGGTCGTATTCCAGATCATCGTGGGTGTAGCGCAGCCCGGCGATGCCGCGAAAATCGGACGTGAAGTTCAGCGTGCTCTCGCCAAACACCGCGTAACTGTCATTGGTGGTGCTGTAGTCGGCGACACCACGGTCGGTGCGCGCGGTCGTGGTCAGGGTGCGCTGATAGGTCTCGTCATCCTTGCCGTGCATGTAGAACAGGCCACCCACGTACTCAAGAAATCCGCCTTTCGGCGAGGCGAGGCGCAGCTCCTGCGAATACTGGTCGAACGCCAGGTCACCCTTGTCGGCGGTGCCGGGGAACGCGGCCGTCACGGTGCCGAGGCGATCGCCGTCCTGATACTGGGTGTTGTCCCAGCCGCGCCATGCAGTGATCGACGTCAGCGTGTAGTCGCCCAATTGCCAGTCGAGCTGGCCGGACAGGCCTTTGTTGATGTCCTCGATGTGCGAACGGGTGTCGGTGTTGATGTCGCGGTTATGATTCGTTGCATTCACCGGGCTCAGTGCATTGGTGAAGGCCGGTGTCAGCGATTGACTGACCACGCCATTGGGCGCGTCGTCGTGGGATTGCATGTAGTCGGCGATCAGGGTGAAGGTGACATCGTCAGTCGGGGTGAATTCGAGTTTGCCGCGCACGCCACGATGGTTGTAACCGTTGACCTCATGGCCGTTGTGCTGGTTGTCGACGTTGCCGTCGTATGTGCCGAACAGGGTGCTGATCGAACCCTTCAACGTGTCCGGGATCAGGCTGCCGCCAAGGCCGAAACGGGTACGACTTTCATTGCCGCTGTAGTACGCCTGATCGATGTAGCCGTGAGTCTCGGCGGTCGGTGCCTTGCTGGTGATGTTGAGCACACCGGCCGAGGCATTCTTGCCGAACAGCGTGCCTTGCGGGCCGCGTAATACCTCAACGCGCTCGAGATCGAGCAGATCAAGCGTGGCCTGGCCCGGACGCGCATACACCACGCCGTCGATGACGGTGGCGACAGTCGGCTCAACGCCGGGCGAGGTGGAAATGGTGCCAACACCGCGCACGAACAACGAGGTGTCCTTGTTCGATGCGCCGGTGCGGAAATTCAGCGAAGGCACCTGCTGAACGATGCTCGCCACACCGTTGCGGTTATCGCGCTCAAGCTGCTCGCCATCGATCACCGAAACCGCGACCGGGACTTTTTGCAGCGACTCTTCGCGGCGGGTTGCGGTAACGGTCACCGACTTCAGCGTTGGCTCTTGATCGCTGCTGTCAGCCGCCAATGCGTTGGGCGACGGCAGCGCCGCCAACCCTGTCAGTAACCAGCCAGCGGCGCGAATCGACTGCGACAGTTTGTGTGTCGCCCCAGGAATGTTGTGCATGTTCTGCCCGCTCGAAATTGGCCCTGATCCGCTGCCGTTCTGCGACGACAACGCCTGATTCGGTGTCTTGGGCATTCGCTCGAGCGAGTAGCAGACAATGCGCTTTGTTAGCGCTAACATCGCCAGTATTGGCAACCCCGACATAGAGCGTCCAATACTGAAAAATTACTTTTATATGCGATTTGGTTTTCAGAAAGGATTGACTCTTGAACGATGAAAAACCGCGTAAACGCCGAGGCGCCGGCCGTGTGACGCTGAATGCCGTAGCGCGCGCAGCCGGGGTGTCGGCGATTACCGTGTCGCGGTATTTCAATCAGCCCGAGCAGGTATCGCCCGAGCGCCGCGAGCGCATCGCGGCGGTGGTCGCCGAGTTGGGCTACGTGCCGAATCTGGTCGCCGGCGGCCTGGCCTCGGCGCGGGGGAAAATCGTTGGCATGGTCATCCCCAACATCTCCGGCCCGATCTTTGCCAACACCATTCAAGGCTTCAGCGACACCCTCAGCCGTCACGGTTATCAGCTGTTGCTGGCGTCGAGTTATTTCGATATCGAGCAGGAAGAAAATGCCGTGCGCGCATTTCTCGGCTGGTCGCCGGCAGCGCTGGTGCTGACCAGCCACTTTCACAGTGCAGGCACGGAAAAGATGATCGCCGAAGCGGATATCCCGGTGATCGAGACCTGGGATTACCAGCCGGATCGCGAGCCGATGCAGATCGGCTTTTCGCACTTCGAGGTGGGGGTGAAGGCGGCAACGCATCTGCTCGGAAAAGGCTACCGGCGCATCGCCTTCGTGCAGAACAGTGCGCCGGGGGATTTCAGCGCACTGGAACGCCGTGACGGCTATGCCGCGACCCTGCGCAAATCTGGCCTGGAACCGTGGGTTTTCGCGCCCGACGCCGATCGCGCACCGTTCGAAGCCGGCAAACAGGCGATGGAGGCGCTGATGAACGCCTCACCGCGCCCCGACGCGATCATCTTCGCCAACGACAACCTCGCCGCCGGCGGCCTGCTCGCCGGGCAACGCGCAGGCCTGAAAATCCCCGAAGACTGCGCCGTTCTGGGCTTCGGGGATTACCCGTTCGCCGAGATGCTTTTGCCAAGCCTCAGTACGATCAAACCACCGGCACTGGAGATCGGCGTACTGGCCGCAACACGCGTGCTGGAAAGCCTCGGGGTATTGCCGAGCGACGAGGTGCAACGTCTGAACCTGCTGCAATGTCAGGTTATCGAACGCGAAAGCACCTGATCTCCAGGATCTCGCTCAGCTCGACAATTCGCGCAAGGCTGCCGCAGCCAGGAATCCTGACCGCGAGTTGTAGCGCTGATCGCGCCTGACTGTTTGATCGATACGCTCCAACAGTTGCTCAGGCAATGTAGCGTTGAACCGCACTGACTTGCCGAAATACGGCGTGATATCAAAATCGACCACGCCCCAGATCCCTCCTGCGTAATCCGGGTTATCAAGATGCGCATCAATGTCTTGCACCTGCGGCAACGGCGCTCCGTCGGCAACCAGACCTTCATAGTGAAGCGCCAACGCCTCCCGAGCACTTTCAAAAGCCTCAGCAACCGTAGCGCCTGCGGAAAAGCAGCCGGGGACATCCGGGATAATCACTCCGTAGTCCGAGTCGACATCCTTGTGCAGAACGACCGGGAATTTCATGTGGGTGAGTCCTTCCTCTGACAGGCCAATCAAAGGGCCTTCGTTTTCAATGGTGAGCCTCATTTCAAGCCCGCCTGTTTCAAAATGCTATTAATCGTCCCCTTGGGAAGATCTGAGTCAGGGTGCTTGATCGTCACCCTCCCCAGCTTGAACGGATGCTTGTATTGATGATGGCTGCCTTTCACCGCCACCAGATACCAACCATCGATCTCGATCCTCCTGATCATTTCCCGACTACGCATTTCCTTCGCCCTGTTCGACAGCTAGAGCTTCTTACAATAGGAGGCCCGGGCGGTTTTTATACACACGATACACACGCAGACAAATATTAGCCTACAGAGCATGCGTGCGCTCATGGGGGAGATCATCGGTAGGTGCGGGCCAGCAAGCAAAACATCTCAGCCGTCAGGCATTTCTAAACGAGTCGCAAAATGTGTCGACAGAGCAACCCTGTGCGCAAAAGCAAGGGCGGAATTGACTATGCTCTAAATAACACTGCAGTAGCGCCTTCGCGAGCAGGCTCGCTCCCACAGGAGTTTCCTGCGAACATCGATCTATGTCCTGCCGAGATCCAATGTGGGAGCGAGCCTGCTCGCGAAGGCCCTCTTCCCGGCACGACATCTTCATCAGGCAGAACGCCCCATGCACACCGCCATCATCATTTTCTTCGGCCTGGTCCTGCTCGCGCTGATGCTCTACATCGGTGAGCGCATCGGCTTCAGTCGGCAGACCATGGCCTACGGCTTCGCCGTGCTGTGGCTGGCGTTGACGTTGATCAATGGCGTGGTGGGGGTGGTGCATGCCGGCCAGTCCGTGGGTTCGGAAATAGCGATTGGCAGTGCGGTGTTCGGCGTGCCGATGGCGGCGATGGTGTTGTTCATGGTGCTGAGCGCCGAGTCCTGAACCGACCCGACGCTCAGCCGCCGATCAACGCACCAGATGCAGGAACTGCATGTGCCGTTCGTACTGGTCGAGGATGTCGTTGATGATCTGCTCTTTGGTGTAGCCGACCAGATCGTAATCCTGACTGCCCTCGCTCAAGTGCACTTCGGCGCGGTAGTAGCGGCGGTTGTTGAGCTGCTTGGAGCCCATGCCACCGCGCGCAAACGACGGCGTGAAGTAGCCACGCATCTGCACTTGATAGATGAACGGATGCTGCTCGCCATGGCCGATTTCAAGACTCACGTTGTCATGCGACGGGTCCGGCTGGGTGACCACGTTCAAGCCTTTTTCAACAAACACCGCCGTGACTTCTTCAATCGCCGGGCGCACCGTGGTGTCCATGAAGCGATACACCTCGTCCCGCGAGGGGAAATGCACTGCCTGGCTCAGGCGCTGGCGCCAGCCACCGGTGCCACGCCGGGAACCGGAAACCGGCGCCAGCGAATGCAGCTGCGCAATCTGCTTCTGCGATTCCAGGTAGAACGCCTTGTGCAGGCCCCACATCATCAGCAGCAGAATCAGCGAGAACGGCAACGACGTGAGGACCACCGCTGACTTCAATGCATCGATGCTGCCGGAGAACAACAGCGCACTGGTGATCAGCGCGGTCATCGCGCCCCAGAACACCCGCAGCCATTTCGGCCCGTCTTCGTCCGGGTTGCCGCCCTTGGCCGACAGCGTCGAGAGCACGACGGTGCCGGAGTCCGCCGAGGTGACGAAGAACACGAAGCTGATGAACACCGTCACGGCGATCACGGTTTTGCTGAACGGATAGGTTTCCAGCAACAGGTAAATGCTCATCGAGGGATTGTCGATGGCCGACATGCCCAGCGCGCTCATGCCATGGTTGAGCACTTGATCAAGGGCGCTGTTACCGAAAATCGACATCCACGCCAGGGTGAAACCGAGCGGAATCAACAGCACGCCGAAGACAAATTCGCGGATGGTGCGGCCACGGGAAATCCGTGCGATGAACAGGCCTACGAATGGCGACCATGCGATCCACCAGGCCCAGTAGAACACCGTCCAGCCGCCGAGCCAGTCGCTCGGTTTGTCGTAGGCGTAGAGATCGAAACTCTTCATCGGCAGGGCGCCGAGGTAATCGCCGAGGTTCTGGATCAAGGTGTTGAGCAGGTGCTGAGTGGGCCCGGCGAACAACACGAACAGCAGCAGCGCACAGGCCAGCAGCATGTTGATGTCGGACATCACCCGCACGCCTTTATCCACGCCGGAAACAGCAACGATGATCGCTGCGCCCATCATCAGCGTGATCAGGCCGACCTGAATCCACTGGGTGTGAGCGATGCCGAATAAATAATCGAGACCGGAGTTGAGGTGCAGCACGCCAAAGCCCATGTCGGCACCCAGACCGAACACCGTGGCGATGATGCCGAAGCCATCGACGGCGTAACCGATCGGGCCGTTGATGCGTTTGCCGATCAGCGGATACAGCGCCGAACGCAGCGCCAGCGGCAGGTTGTGACGGTAGGCGAAATAGGCCAGCGCCATGCCAACGAAGGCGAACACGCCCCAGCCGTGCAGGCCCCAGTGCAGAAACAGAATCTGCATCGCCTGACGCGCCGCCTCTGCGGTGCCCGCCTCGCCTTGCGGCGGCTGGATCATGTGGGTCAGCGGCTCGGACACGCAGAAGAAAAACAGCGTGATGCTGATCCCGGCGGCGAACAGCATGCCGGCCCACGACAGATAACTGAATTCGGGCTCGTCGTGGTCGGCACCGAGTTTTATCTTGCCGTAGCCGGACAAGGCAGTGACCACCACGAAGATCAGATACACCGTCATCGCGAGCATGTAATACCAGCCGACCGTGTTGGCCGCCCAGTTCTGCGCTTGCAGCAACCAGGCGCCGGCCTGCTCGGGCATGGCGATAACGACGAGACCAAACAGCAGAATGACCGTCGCGGCGAAGTAGAACACCGGCGGATTCATCCGCACCAGACCGCTGGCGGGGGTAGACGATGCACTCATGAAACGTGCACCTCAAGGGGTTGAAACATGGCTGAAATGATCGGACTCAGCAAAGGCAAGCCTCCTGTTGTGAGCGGGCAGCGAACCGCCGGTTTAACTTGAATGAACGTTCAAGTTAAACATGGATAGGGTGGTAAGGACTAATCGCAGGGCTGGGCGGTAGTTTTCCTACAGCGGCCCGAGGAGGGGTATGACGCGGGTTTCAGGGGATTCGTTCACTGCTCCGGCTGCAGAATCAAAAGCCCCTCACCCTGGCCCTCCCGAAACGTCGGACCGCCCAGAAGGCGAGGGACTGATTGGGGGATATTCAAGAGATACGCCGAGGCGAACCTGCTGTAGCGAATCCATAATCGACTCGGTCTCTCAGGTCGATGGATAACCCAAAACACCCCGGTCGGCCCCCTCTCCCTCCGGGAGTGTGGCTGGGGTGAGGGAAAAGGATTCCACGTCCTTATTTCTGCGTCCCGTCATCATGCTGCAAATTCGCCTGCGTCAGGTTCGCCCCCGCCGGCACACTGCGCGTCAGCCACACATTGCCACCGATGGTCGAGCCCTTGCCGATGGTGATCCGCCCGAGAATCGTCGCCCCGGCGTAGATCACCACATCGTCCTCAACGATCGGATGGCGCGGATGGCCCTTCTGCAACTGGCCGTCCTCATCCGCCGGAAAGCGCTTGGCCCCCAGCGTCACGGCCTGATAAATCCGCACCCGCTCGCCAATGATCGCCGTCTCGCCAATCACCACGCCCGTGCCGTGATCGATAAAGAAACTCCGGCCGATCTGCGCGCCCGGATGGATATCGATACCGGTCGCCGAGTGGGCGATTTCCGCGCTGATCCGCGCCAGCAGCGGCAGACCCGCGCGGTACAAATGATGCGCCAGACGATGGTGAATCACCGCCAGGATTCCCGGATAGCACAGCAGTACTTCGTCGACACTGCGTGCGGCCGGGTCACCGTGATAGGCCGCCAGCACATCGGTGTCGAGCAGGATACGCAAGCCTGGCAAAGCCAGGGCGAAATCCTGAACGATCTGAATCGCGCGGGCTTCGACTTCGCTGTCGTCCTGCGCGCTGTGGCGCGCTACGTAACGCAGCTCCAGGCGGGTCTGCGTCAGCAAGGCATTCAGCGCGACGTCGAGGGTGTGGCCGACGTAAAAATCTTCACTTTCCTCACGCAGGTCGACCGGCCCCAAACGCATCGGAAACAGCGCGCCGCACAATGCTTCAAGAATCTCCGCCATTGCTGCGCGCGAAGGCAATTCGCGGCCACCCTGCTCGCCGGAAGCCCGGCCATTCTGTGCCCGCCATTGATCGCGCGCGCTACGTAACTGGCCGACGATGGTGTGCAATTGCCAATGACTGGATCGCTCGCTCACGGTAGAGACTCCTCACGGGCGGCCGGACTGTCTGGCCGCGTCAACGGCGCCCACTTTACGGCATGAGCGTGAGGGCAAATTAAGAACCGATAGTGCTGAACTAAGTCCAACGGGCTATAAGCGATTGGCGGTTGCCCCTGCAAATGCGCGTGCCTATAGTCCTTTCATCTTTCTCCGCCAGTACGGACCCATGATCAAGAATCAGCTGGAACGCTTTAACCGTCTCGACCTGCTCGGCCACCCTACGCCACTGGAAAAACTCGAACGTCTGTCCACATGGCTCGGTCGCGAGGTGTACATCAAGCGCGATGACCTGACGCCGCTGGCCATGGGCGGAAACAAGCTGCGCAAGCTCGAATACCTCGCCGCCGATGCCCTCGTCCAAGGCGCCGACACGCTGATCACCGCAGGCGCGCTGCAATCGAACCACGTTCGCCAGACGGCTGCGCTGGCCGCCCGTCTCGGCCTCGGCTGTGTGGCGCTGCTGGAAAACCCCTTGGGCACTGAGGACAGCAATTACACCGGCAACGGCAATCGCCTGCTGCTGGATCTGTTCGATGCCAAGGTCGAATTAGTCGACAACCTCGATAACGCTGACGAACAACTGGCCGCCCTCGCCGTGCGCCTGCGCAGCAACGGCAAGAAACCCTATCTGGTGCCGATCGGCGGTTCCAATGCGCTGGGTGCGTTGGGTTACGTGCGCGCCGGGCTGGAACTGGCCGAACAGATAAGAGACACCGGACTTGAGTTCGCTGCCGTCGTATTGGCATCGGGCAGCGCCGGCACGCATAGCGGTCTGGCGCTCGCACTGAGCGAAGCGCTGCCACAACTCCCGGTGATTGGCGTGACGGTGTCGCGCAGCGAAGAAGATCAGCGGCCGAAGGTCCAGAGCCTGGCCGAGCGCGCCGCAGACCTGCTCGGTGTCGAGCTGCCGACCCGTTTCAAGGTCGAGTTGTGGGACGAATATTTCGGCCCGCGCTATGGCGAGCCGAACGCCGGCACCCTTGCAGCGGTGAAACTGCTGGCGGGTCAGGAAGGTCTGTTGCTTGACCCGGTCTATACCGGCAAGGCCATGGCGGGATTGCTCGATGGCATCGGGCGCCAGCGCTTTGATGAGGGGCCGATCATTTTCCTTCATACGGGCGGTGCGCCGGCGCTGTTTGCCTACAAGGATTTTCTGTAACTGATCGTTCCCACGCTCCGCGTGGCAAGGCAGCCCGGGAGGCTCTGCGTCCCTTCCGGAGCTGCAACTCGGAGGGTCCTTTGAGGCATTCGCAGGCCGAGCGTGGAAGCTATCCATATGCAGGAAAAGTATAAGCAGCCAAATATTGAGTATTTTCAAGTCTATAGCCGACATCCTATAGTCACGCCGCAGGCGAATTTCGGGCGAGACGCATAAGCTGCTTTGAGGCAGGATAGCGCTGTCGTCAAATTCCCGAATGTGCCTACATTCCTTAAGCGTCTTCCATAAGAAAACACAGGGGCTTGTCATGAATTTTTCCGCACTACGTCGCACTCTGCTGGTCGGCTCGCTGGGTCTTGCGCTGGGCGCCGGCCTGATCGGCCAGGCCGTGGCCGGTGAGCAACTGCAACAGATCAAGGACAAAGGCGTGCTCAACGTCGGCCTGGAAGGCACTTATCCACCGTTCAGTTTCGTCGACGAGAACGGCAAGCTGTCCGGCTTCGAAGTCGAACTCTCTGAAGCGCTGGCGCAAAAACTCGGCGTCAAAGCCAAGGTTCAGCCAACCAAGTGGGACGGCATCCTCGCCGCGCTGGAATCCAAGCGCCTGGACATCGTGGTCAACCAGGTGACCATCTCCGAGGAGCGCAAGAAGAAGTATGACTTCTCCAAACCGTATACCGTTTCCGGGATTCAGGCGCTGGTGCTGAAAAGCAAAGAGGCCGCGCTGAACATCAAGACCGCCACTGACCTGTCCGGCAAGAAAGTCGGCGTCGGCCTGGGCACCAACTACGAACAATGGGTACGCGCTAACGTGCCGGGTGCTGACGTACGCACTTACGATGATGATCCGACCAAGTTCGCGGACCTCAACAACGGTCGCATCGATGCGATCCTGATCGACCGTCTGGCCGCGCTGGAATACGCCAAGAAAGCCCCGAAAACCGTGGCCGCCGGTGAAGCGTTCTCGCGTCAGGAATCCGGGATTGCCCTGCGCAAAGGCGAGCCGGAACTGCTGGCGGCGGTGAACAAGGCCCTCGACGAACTGCGCGCCGACGGCACGCTGAAAAAGCTGTCGGAGAAATACTTCAACACTGACGTCACTCAATAATGGAAGAAGCTTTCCAACTCGCCCTGGATTCCGCGCCCTTCCTGCTCAAGGGTGCGTATTACACGGTAGTCCTCAGTCTCGGCGGCATGTTTTTCGGCCTGCTGCTGGGCTTCGGTCTCGCGCTGATGCGCCTGTCGCGCTTCAAATCGGTCAGCTGGCTGGCACGCATCTACGTGTCGTTCTTTCGCGGCACGCCGTTGCTGGTGCAACTGTTCATGATCTATTACGGCTTGCCGCAATTGGGTCTCGAACTTGATCCGCTACCGGCAGCGCTGATCGGCTTCTCGCTGAACATGGCCGCCTACGCCTGTGAAATACTCCGCGCCGCGATCGGTTCGATCGAGCGTGGTCAGTGGGAAGCCGCTGCGAGCATCGGCATGACCCGCGCGCAGACCTTGCGCCGGGCCATCCTGCCGCAAGCGATGCGCACGGCGCTGCCGCCGCTGGGCAACAGCTTCATTTCGCTGGTCAAGGACACCGCGCTGGCCGCCACCATTCAGGTGCCGGAGCTGTTCCGCCAGGCGCAACTGATTACCGCCCGGACTTTCGAAGTCTTCACCATGTATCTTGCCGCCGCGCTGATCTACTGGATTCTGGCCACGGTGCTGTCGCACCTGCAGAACAAGTTGGAAGAGCGGGTCAATCGGCACGACCAGGAGTCCTGAGCCCATGATTGTCGTGGAAAAACTGACCAAGCAATTCAAGCAGCAGGTCGTGCTCAACGGCATCGACCTGGAGGTCAAGGAAGGCGAGGTCGTGGCGATCATCGGCCCCAGTGGTTCGGGGAAAACCACGTTCCTGCGATGCCTGAATTTTCTTGAACAACCCACCAGCGGCCGGATCAAGGTCGGCGATATCGAGATCGATACCAGCCGCCCGCTGAACCAGCAACAGAGCCTGGTGCGCAATCTGCGCCAGCACGTGGGTTTCGTGTTCCAGAACTTCAACCTGTTCCCCCATCGCACCGCACTGGAAAACGTCATCGAAGGTCCGATCGTAGTCAAGAAGATCCCGCGTGACGAGGCTGTCGCGCTGGGCAAAAAACTCTTGGCCAAGGTCGGACTCGCCGGCAAAGAGGACGCGTATCCGCGCCGTCTCTCCGGTGGTCAGCAGCAGCGCGTGGCGATTGCCCGGGCACTGGCGATGGAACCGGAAGTGATTCTGTTCGATGAGCCGACCTCGGCGCTCGACCCGGAACTGGTCGGCGAAGTGCTGGCGACCATCCGCGGCCTCGCTGAAGAGAAACGCACCATGGTCATCGTCACGCACGAGATGGGTTTTGCTCGCGACGTGGCCAACCGTGTGGTGTTTTTCGACAAGGGCGTGATTGTCGAACAAGGCGAAGCCAAGGCATTGTTTGCCAATCCGAAAGAACAGCGCACGCAACAGTTTCTCAGCAAATTTCTGAATCACGCCTGAGTTTCTGTTAATTGCATTTCGGCAACTTCCAGGGATGGAAGCGGCCTATCCAGACGTATATAAATCCATATTAAACCACCTGTAAGCGACGCATTTGCATACATTGCGCAACAGTTGAGTTGCGCCTGTAACTCGACCCCTCCGGTTTGATCATCCACCCCTAAACCCAAGCGTAAACGGACAAAAAGCCGCAAAGCTCGTGGCCCGATTCGCCCCGCCGCATAGGCATTCGGCGTCCGTACCGTAGGAACTTTCTGATTAAATTGTAATTCGCGGATTAACTAATCTCGTCTATTGACACTCCTCTCGGCACCCTCTTATCTAGTCGACAACCGGCACCATCCAGTTCAATCACGCCGTCTTCAAGTTGAATAAAAGTTCGACGCTTTATTGCCGGTTTATTCACGCCTTTTGTTCTTTCAGAAACGGACTTCGCTGCAAGGCTTCAAGGAGAGAAATCGATGACCCGCACTTCGCATACCCCCGAACTGGCAGCGCCGAGCCTGGCGCCCGCGCAGAAAACCGGCATCAATCTGGCCGCCGCCGCTCATCTGTTGATCGAGGTAGCGCCCTACCCCGACATGGACAGCGGCGACCTTATCGAATTGTTCTGGAACAAGTGTTACGTCGCCTCCAGAGTTCTGACCGCCGAGGATGTCGGCATGGCGGTCAGCCTGCGTGTACCGGAGAGCTTCATCGACAACGGCACTGCGCGCATTCATTACCGGGTAATGCAGGTCGGCCAGGGCCCGGCGTTCTCGGCGGCGACACGAGTGCTGGTCAAACTCGATTGCCCCGGCGGCCAGCCATCGGCCCTGAGCGCAGACGAAAACCAGCAACTGGCCCCGGTGACGATTCCCGAGGCCATCCGCCGCCAGGGCGTCAACCCGAACCAGATCAAACGCGGCGTGCCACTGAGCATCGAGCCGTACCTGAACATGGCTGAAGATGACGCCATTACCTTGCGCTGGGGTGATGTGCGGATGGACCTGGCACCAATCACCGCAGCCGACATCGGCTTGCCGGTCCAGGTCTGGGTACCGCCGGCGGTGATTGTCGAAGCGGGCGAGGATCTGCGCCTGGACGTGACCTATTGCATCCTCGATCGGGTCGGCAACAACTCCCGCTGGGCACCGCCGCGCACCTTGAAAATCGGCTGCGTCAATCCTTACCTGAAAGTCCCGTTGAGGCACGAACTCAAAGCGGCCGAAGCGCGCGAGCATTGATCTTCCCGAGAGGCGACGGGGGTGCGCCCCCTCCTTCTATGCATATTCCTAAAAGTTAGTTTATTTAATATTTATACACGCTTAGGGTATATACACCGGACCACCGGACATTCTTTCGTTCGCCGCACCTTGCGGCGTTTTCAATGAGATGTGAGGTAGGTCGTATGGTCCGGAAGTCAATCACCCCAGTGCAGATCGCCAGGGCATTGCGTGCAGCCAGGGAGTGGCGATGATGTCCAGTCTGGCCGATGCAAACGCCCAGTCGGATCTGGACATCGCCCCGCTGCTGTTGCCCGCGCAGGTTTTGCGCAACGATGCCCAGGCCGTCAAGGCTGCCCAGGAGCTGGCGCAGGTCGCCCGCGTTCAGGCGGCGAAACGCGATCGTCAGCGCAAGTTGCCGTGGTCGGAAATCGAACAGTTCACCCGCAGTGGCCTGGGCAGCATCGCGATCCCGCGCGAATACGGTGGCCCGCAGGTTTCGTTCGTGACGCTGGCGGAAGTCTTCGCGATCATTTCCGCCGCCGACCCGGCGTTGGGGCAAATCCCGCAGAATCAGTTCGGCATCATCCACCTGATCCTTGGCTGCGCCAGCGAGGCGCAGAAACAGCAGTTGTTCGACAGTGTTCTGCAAGGCTGGCGCATCGGCAATGCCGGCCCGGAACGCGGCAGCAAAAACACCCTGGAACTGAAAGCGAGGATCAGCGTCGATGGCGACGATTACGTGATCAACGGCCAGAAGTTCTATTCCACCGGCGCGCTATTTGCGCACTGGGTGGCGGTGAAAGCGCTGAACGATGAAGACAAACAGGTGCTGGCGTTCGTCCGGCGCGGCACGCCCGGTTTGCGCATCGTTGACGACTGGTCGGGCTTCGGTCAGCGCACCACCGCCAGCGGCACGATTGTGCTGAACAACGTGCGTGTCGAGCCGAGCCTGGTCATCGACAACTGGAAGATCAACGAAAAGCCGAACACCCAAGGCGCCGTGTCGCAATTGATTCAAGCGGCCATCGACGCCGGCATTGCTCGTGGAGCGATCGACGATGCCATCGAATTCGTCAAAACCCGCGCACGACCATGGATCGACGCCAAGGTTGATCGCGCCAGCGATGACCTCTACGTGATCGCCGACATCGGCAGATTGAAAATCGAACTGCATGCCGCCGAAGCGCTGCTGCGCAAGGCCGGACAGGTGCTTGATCAGGTGCATGCCGCACCGATAACCGCGGCCTCCGCCGCGCGCGCGTCGATCGCCGTGGCCGAAGCGAAAGTGCTGACCACCGAAATTTCCTTGCTCGCCAGCGAAAAGCTTTTCGAACTGGCTGGCAGCCGCGCAACCCTCGCCGAATTCAACCTCGACCGCCACTGGCGCAATGCCCGGGTGCACACCCTGCACGATCCGGTGCGCTGGAAATATCACGCGGTTGGCGCGTATCGCCTCAACGGCACTTTACCGGCTCGCCATTCCTGGATCTGACCGCACACTTTCTCAAGAGCCTTGGAGAAACCCATGACTTCTTCTCAACACGTCGCGGTCATCACCAGCGATGAGCAAGCCCTGATTATCGCCAGCGACCTGGCCGAAGATTTCCAACGCGACAGCGCCCTGCGTGACCGCGAACGCCGCCTGCCATTGGCAGAACTGGAAGTGTTTTCCCGCTCCGGCCTGTGGGGTATCAGCGTACCGAAAGAATATGGCGGTGCGGGCGTGTCCAATGTCACCCTGGCCAAAGTCATCGCTTTGATCGCGCGGGCTGACGGCTCGCTGGGGCAGATTCCACAGAATCATTTCTACGCACTGGAAGTGCTGCGCGTGAATGGCAGTGACGAACAGAAACAACGCCTGTACGCCGAGGTCCTTGCCGGCCAACGCTTCGGCAATGCACTGGCAGAACTGGGCACCAAAACCGCTCACGACCGCGTCACCAGTCTCAAACGCGACGGCGAAGGCTACCGCATCAACGGGCGCAAGTTCTACGCGACCGGGGCGATTTACGCGCAGCGCATTCCGACCTCGGTGGTCGATGAAAACGGCGTGCAGCAACTGGCCTTCGTTCCACGCCACAGCAAAGGCCTGAGCATCATCGATGACTGGAGCGGCTTCGGCCAGCGCACCACCGGCAGCGGCTCGGTCGTGTTCGAAGACGTTTACGTTGCCGCTGAAGACGTGCTGCCCTTTCAGAGTGCTTTCGAACGACCGACCACGGTCGGCCCGCTGGCGCAAATTCTTCACGCGGCCATCGATACCGGTATCGCCCGCGCCGCTTATGAGGACGCCTTGCATTTCGTGCGCAGCAAGACGCGGCCATGGATCGACTCCGGCAGCGACAAGGCCACCGAGGACCCGCTGACCCTGAAGAGCTTCGGCCACCTGAGCATCCGCCTGAGCGCCACCGAAGCTTTGCTCGAACGCGCCGGCGAATTCCTTGATGCCGCACAGGCTGACACCAACGCCGAAACCGTTGCAGCGGCCTCGATCGCCGTCGCCGAAGCACGCGCGATCAGCACGGAAATTTCCCTGGCGGCGGGCAGCACCCTGTTCGAACTGGCCGGCAGCCAGGCCACCCTCGCCGAGCATGGCCTCGACCGCCACTGGCGCAACGCCCGCGTGCACACGCTGCATGACCCGGTGCGCTGGAAATATCACGCGGTCGGCAATTACTACCTCAACGATGAAAACCCTCCGCTGCGAGGGACGATCTGATGAGCGCGGCGAAAAAGAAGATTCTGCTCAACGCGTTCAACATGAACTGCATCGGCCACATCAATCACGGCTTGTGGACGCATCCGCGCGATAACTCGACCCGTTACAACACGATCGAATACTGGACCGAATTGGCGCAGTTGCTTGAGCGCGGCTTGTTCGACGGTCTGTTCATCGCCGATATCGTCGGTGTGTATGACGTCTACCAGAACTCGCTCGACGTGACGCTGAAAGAGTCGATCCAGTTGCCGGTCAACGACCCGTTGCTGCTGGTCTCAGCGATGGCTGCGGTGACCAAAAATCTCGGCTTTGGCCTCACCGCCAATCTCACCTACGAAGCGCCGTACCTGTTCGCCCGGCGTCTGTCGACGCTTGATCATCTGAGCCGTGGCCGGGTGGGCTGGAACATCGTCACCGGCTACCTCGACAGCGCCGCCAAAGCCATGGGCCTCAGCGCGCAGGTCGAACATGACCGCCGTTACGATCAGGCCGACGAGTACTTGCAGGTGCTCTACAAACTCTGGGAAGGCAGCTGGGAAACCGACGCGGTGCTCAACGACCGCGAGCAGCGCATCTACGCGCAGCCGGACAAAGTCCATAAGGTCGAGCACAAGGGCGAGTTCTACCAGGTCGAGGGTTATCACCTGTGCGAACCGTCGCCGCAGCGTACCCCGGTGCTGTTTCAGGCCGGCAGTTCCGAGCGCGGCTTGCAGTTCGCCGGGCGCCACGCCGAGTGCGTATTCATCAGCGGCCAGAACAAGCCATCGACCAAGGCGCAAGTGGACAAAGTCCGCGCCAGTGCCGTTGCGGCGGGGCGCAACCCCGAAGACATCAAGGTGTTCATGGGCCTCAACGTGATTGTCGGCGCCAGCGAAGAAGCCGCCTGGGCCAAGCATGCCGAGTACCTCGGCTACGCCAGCGCCGAGGCCGGCGTCGCGCATTTTTCCGCCTCAACCGGCATCGACTTTTCCCGGTACGCAATCGACGAACCGATCCAGTACGTGAAAAGCAACGCGATTCAGTCTGCCACCAAGACTCTGCAGAACAATGACTGGACCCGGCGCAAATTGCTCGACCAGCACGCACTCGGTGGCCGCTACATCACCGTGGTCGGCTCGCCTGAACAAGTGGCCGATGAGCTGGAGTCGTGGATCGCCGAAACCGGGCTGGATGGCTTCAACCTGACCCGCATCGTCACGCCGGAAAGCTATGTGGATTTCATCGAACTGGTGATTCCCGAACTACAGAGGCGCGGCTCGTACAAGACCGCGTATGACCGCGGCACCTTGCGCGAGAAGCTGTTTCACGAAGGGGCGCAGCTCCCCGAGCAACACCGCGGATCTTCGTACCGCCACTGATCCCTTGCACTGATCGTTCCCACGCTCTGCGTGGGAATGCAGCCGGGACGCTCCGCGTCCCAACAGCGAGCGCAGAGCGTCCATTGAGGCAATCCCACGCGGAGCATGGGAACGATCAAAGAAAACACTTACTGACTGGATAACTCATCATGACCAAGAAACTGCTCTCCCACCCAGTCAAAGCACTGGCCCTGGCCCTCGGCCTGTTCAGCTCGGCAGTATTTGCCGCCGACGCGCCGTTGAAAATCGGCACCACCGCCGCCTTCGCTATTCCGCTGGAAGCCGCCGTCGAAGAGGCCTCGAAACAAGGCCTGAAGGTCGAGCTGGTGGAGTTCACCGACTGGATCGCACCGAACGTCAGCCTCGCTGCCGGCGATATCGACGTGAATTATTTCCAGCACATCCCGTTTCTGGAAAACGCCAAAGCCGCGTCAGGTTTTGATCTTGTGCCGTTCGCGCCGGGGATCATCAACAACGTCGGTCTGTACTCGAAAAAATACCAAAGCTTCGACGAGTTACCGGAAGGCGCCAGCGTTGCCATCGCCAACGATCCGATCAACAGCGGTCGCGGTCTGCAGCTGCTGGCCAAGGCCGGTTTGATCACGCTCAAACCGGGCGTCGGCTACAAGGCCACCGAGGATGACATCGTCGCCAATCCGAAGAAGATCAAGATTCTCCAGGTCGAAGCCGTACAACTGGTGCGCGCCTACGATGACGCCGATCTGGTCCAGGGTTACCCGGCCTATATTCGTCTGGCGAAGACCTTCGATGCCGGTTCGGCGCTGCTGTTCGACGGCCTCGATCACAAGGAATACGTGATTCAGTTCGTCATTCAACCGAAAAGCAAAACTGATCCGCGCCTGATCAAATTCGTCGACATCTACCAGCATTCGCCGGCCGTTCGCGCAGCGTTGGACAAGGCTCACGGCAAGCTCTATCAAGCCGGTTGGGAAAGCTGAGCATGACCGCCGCGATCCAACGGCGACTGGAGACTCCAGAGCCACACACTGCGCAAAAAACCGAGCTGCATCCCGAGCTGAATCGTGCCCACGTACGCTTCATCGGGCTGGGCAAAACCTACAACGGCCGGCAAGGTCCGGTCGCGGCTTTGCAGGGCATCGATCTGGCCATTCAGCGTGGTGACGTGTTCGGCATCATCGGCCGCAGCGGTGCCGGCAAGTCGTCGTTGATCCGCACGATCAATCGCCTCGAGCAGCCGACCTCGGGGCGCGTTCTGATCGATCAGGTCGACATCGGCGAATTCGACGAAGACCGCCTCGTCGCGTTGCGCCGGCGCATCGGGATGATCTTCCAGCACTTCAATCTGATGTCGGCCAAGACCGTTTGGCAGAACGTCGAACTGCCCTTGAAAGTCGCGGGTGTACCGAAGGAACAGCGCGAGAAAAAGGTCCGTGAACTGCTCGAGCTGGTCGGCCTGCAAAGCAAGCACACAGCGTATCCGGCACAACTTTCCGGTGGACAGAAACAACGCGTCGGCATTGCCCGTGCGCTGGTACATGACCCGGACATTCTGCTGTGCGACGAGGCCACCTCGGCGCTCGATCCGGAGACTACGCAATCGATCCTCGCCCTGCTGCGCGAGATCAATAAGCGTCTGGGTCTGACCATTGTGCTGATCACTCATGAGATGGCGGTGATTCGCGAGATCTGCGACCGCGTCGTCGTGCTTGAGCACGGCCGTATCGTCGAGCAAGGCCCGGTCTGGCAAGTATTCGGCAATCCCCAGCACGAGGTCAGCCAGACCCTGCTTGCGCCGCTGCAACACGCCTTGCCGGAAGAATTGCAGAGCCGTTTGCTGGCGCAATCCACTTCCGCCCACGACGCTGTAGTACTGCGCTTGCAGTTCACCGGCAGTGCCGCTGATGAGCCGGATCTGGCCGCGTTGTTTGCGGCGCTGGGTGGACGAGTGAAGCTGCTTCAGGGCGGGGTCGAACGGATTCAGGGTCATGCGCTGGGGCAGTTACTGCTGGCCGTCAGCGGCTCGGCATTCAGCGCCGAGCAATTGCGCGAACGCGCCGGACAATGGGCGCAACGAGTGGAGGTATTGGGCTATGTGGTTTGATCGCTTGCTGCAGGGTTTTATCGACACCTTCCTGATGGTTGGCGTGTCCTCGCTGATCGCGCTGCTGGTGGGCATTCCCATGGCGGTCATTCTGGTCACCAGCGACAAGGGCGGGATTTACGAAGCGCCGCTGTTGAATCGTGCGCTGGGCGCCTTCGTCAATCTGTTCCGCTCGATCCCGTTTCTGATTCTGATGGTCGCGCTGATTCCGTTCACCCGCCTGATCGTCGGTACCACCTACGGTGTCTGGGCCGCTGTGGTGCCGCTGACCATCGCCGCAACACCGTTCTTTGCGCGTATTGCCGAGGTCAGTCTGCGCGAGGTTGATCATGGCTTGATCGAAGCCGCGCAGGCCATGGGTTGCCGCCGCTGGCATATCGTCTGGCATGTACTGCTGCCCGAGGCGCTACCGGGAATTGTCGGGGGTTCACCATCACTCTGGTGACCATGATCAACTCGTCGGCCATGGCTGGGGCGATTGGTGCTGGTGGGCTGGGAGATATTGCTTATCGCTACGGCTATCAGCGTTTTGACAGTCAGATCATGTTGACGGTGATTGTCTTGCTGGTGGCGTTGGTGGCGGTGATTCAGTTGGGTGGAGACAGGCTGGCGCGCGGACTGAATAAGCGGTGAGCCAATCTCGTAGTGTTGGCTACGGGAAGTGAGCCAACACTAAAACCGACCGACTACCCAGTGCTGCGTGAAAACTATCGCTCGGGCGTCGACATTCAGGTGAACCATTTTTTGAAAAAGTTCTGCTTGGGAGGCTTTTCGTAATAAGCAATGAAGTTGGCGATGGATCTGACGGACGATCCTTCCTCTGGTCTTCTGTAAAGCAATTCGCCTTGTGCTCCAACCACGCCGATTCCTGCCGAATGACCGCCATCGAGGTTCACTGACCATCCATCAGCCCCGCTCATCCCATCAAGTCTGGCCATTACCCTGGACCATTCAGGCATGGTATAGCCTGTCGCTGCTTCGCTGCGCCCGGTGCTGCCGCCCCATGCCAAACGCGTACGCTGCCCGTGCTCTGATCCGCCGGGCCTACTGATACCCGAGCGAATGTTGGGTGAACCTGCGTGACCCAACTTCCCTGGCTGATTGTTTTTCGGGTTGAAGAGAAACTTGGTAAGACCTAACAGGCTTTCAGGGAAAACCGCTGTCCCGCCTCGTGAGAGCAAGGGCCCGGATTCAATACTCGATCCGTCTCTCATTCGAACCGTCACAAAATGCTTTCGATAATCTGAAGGCACCGGGGCGTAAATCTGGCTTTTACCGCCAATCTTGCTTGGGCCAATTGGCGCAAAGGGGGAAACGTGCGCGCTAGCCTGGTTACCCATATTGAAAAAGCCGCCATTTACATAGGCAACGACGCCCGCATCCTCAATGGCTGCTTGCGCCTTGATGTCCTGCCCCGGCGCAGTATTCAGCCGAAATCCTTTTGTTGCTCCCGCTACTTTGCTTCGTAATGTCGAATCAAGCGACAGGTAGGCAAGCGTTCTATCGCCAATGACAGGGCGATTCAAGTTCATTCCCATCCGCTCGAACAGTCCATTACCGCCGACAATATCGACTGCAATAATCCCCCTCGCCACGGTGCGTACCCAGACACCGTCTCTTGAAGCCACTACTCTCGCATAAGCTCTGCGCCAACGATCCTGCGCATCGCTTCGCTTGCGACCGTCGGGATCAACAGCGGTTGCCGGATTGTTTGTGACCATTGCGTACAAATTCAATCCGTCCTCCTCCGGATCCGCGCTGATCCATCGCTGCAGCCAAGGCGCGTAATATCGGTAGCCATAGTAATAAAGCCCCGTGGCGTCTCGCTCCTTGCCAGAATATCGAGTGGTCTTGTATGCCGCCGCATCTGCATTTTTTCCAGCCCAACAGGCGGTGCCTCCAAACGGATAATACTGTTCCAGTGTCAGAACACTGCCTTGCGCATCAAGCTCCAGAGTGCAGGAGCCGACGAGATCGTCATAGCCAAAGCGCAGTTGGTCTGGATGTCTGCCACCAGGCCAGTGCAACAGCTTCACAGAAGTTCGACCGACTCCGATTTCGATCACTTGATGCTCTTCACCTTCGGCACTACGGTGCAATTCAAGACCGGAAAAATAACGTACCTCGCTATACAAAATTCGGACCGTAGTCTGTCGGATGAATATTTTGCGCGATCGATGTCCGGGACGCTCATAACTGAAGCATTCGCAGTCACCGGTTTTTGCCTCGCGTTGAACCAGCACTACCTGGCTCAGCTCATTACGCTCGTTCCACGTCATCGCCTGCCCGCGTTGCAACTCGAGCTGATTACCCGCCGCATCGAATCCTGACGCTATATCCGCTTCCCCTGGCAAATTACCGTCATCGCGCTGGCCCAGACTTCGGTTGCTGTAAGCCGAAGTAAACATCGAAAACCCCGGCGCACCGCTGTGATGACGAGTGATCAGATTACCCGCGACGTCATAGTCGAATGTCTGTGTGTAGTTGCGCCGCTGGTTGGGGTCTAGCGGTGTTGGCAGAAGAGCCGGCAATGCCGGGCCATGGCTGGGCTGGCTGACCTCCCAACTGCGGGCCGCGACCAGTTGATAAAGGCTGTCGTAGCGATACCAACTGACCGGATCGATCCGCTGATTGTTGAAGTAAGACACAGCCTGGGTTTTATCTTCCAGGCGGGTGACATTGCCCACCGGGTCATAGGTGTAATTCAGATCCTGCAACGGCGTTTGCGCACCGATACTGGCGACCAATCTGAGTAACCGGCCATCATCGCGGCTGTATTCGGCACGGGCGACGACGCCGTTGCCGGCCGTTTCGCTTTCGATCTGACCCTGCGCGTTGTAGCGGATGGCACTGACCAGGCACTGCGGCTGCCTGCCCTCGCCGGCCTGTAACAGCCAGATCGCGGCAGATTGCCCGCCCAGGTTGTAATGCTGCGTTCTGACATTACCCACCGCGTCGGTGTGATGCTGCAGGTCGCCTGTCGGGCTGAAAGTCTGTCGGGTGACGTAGTTTCTTTTCTCGAGATACTCATCTCGGCGATCGGGTTCGAGGGGCCAGTCCGGTGTTTGCAGTTCGATCAGAAAGCGTCGCGACTCCACCAGTGCTGCGCCGCCGAGGCCGTAGTCATCGAAGTGTCGATTGCCGGCCGGGTCGTCATGACGAATCAGTTGACCGCACTGGTTGTGCAGCGCGCGATCATCGGTGGCTTCTCCATAGGTCCAGCGCTCGACCACGTGAGGCTGCCCGTCGTGCGCTTGCTCACTGAGGGCGATCGGCCGTTGCAGCTCATCGTATTGGTGATGGCTCTGATTGCCCCGCGCATCCCAGACAGCACACAACGAACCTGCTTCATTCAACAGGCACGCCTGCCAGCCGGCGTCGACACTGTCTGTGAATAGCCCTTGCCCGCTCAACGCGTAGATAGCGGCCAGATTTGGCTTTGGCGCAGCGCCATATAAACGCGGATCCCATGAAGCCACCTGCCGCCCCGCCTCATCGAAGCTCTGCCGAGTGATACGCGATTCGACACCGGGTTTGTCCGGATGCCGGTAACAGGCAACGCCGCGAATCGCCAATGCACGCGGGTCAAGGACCGACAAGGTCGGAGTGGCGGTGTCATGGTGAGTGTTCACGGCTACGCGAGTCCCTGGCGCCATGCACCAAGACTGAACCTGTTTTCTCTGGCCCGATACTGTAAGAACTACCAGTTGCATTCAGCCAGGTTTTCCGGTTTCTGCACGCACGTATCGTATTTGGACAGGGCTGGCGCCGTGGCTGAATAAGCGCTATGTTCGATGGCGGCAGGTGGCCATCAAGCAGATCCATGTGATCGCACGTATTTGGGCAATGCCCTTCGTAAAAACCAGACCCTTCCTACGCGAAATTTATCGTTTCGCCAGCCCGAAGCACGCGGGTTTGCAGGACGCTTCCTAGAATGATTTGCCCGCTTGTACCCGAAATATCCTGTAGCTAATCTCCGCTCGTCACTGCTTGGCGGTGACCGGATTCAGTTGTCCGGATTCGCTGGGCGTGCGGTCAGGCCTGACCTGGGCAGAGCTTCAAGCTGCCCGATGCTGGCTGTGCGCAGGGCACTTTCGGGTGCGCCGATAACCGGCGGCCGACGACTGATCTGCGTGCAGCCGCCGTCCTGCTCGTTTAGTCGCGAAATGGTTGGCTCCCCACTTGAAGTCAGGAGTTTACCCATGGAAAAAAATCTTGCCGATCCGCCACTCAGCCTCACCTCCAGCAAACGGTTCACCGAGGATTTGCTCAAGGATCGCTCTGCACTGTGCCGTGCCGTCGACTCGCATCTGGCCGGTAAACAGGTCACGTTGGCGGGACAGAAACGCGTCTACAGCATCAGTGAGGACGTGACGCTGGAGGATGCCCAGTTGTATGTCGCCGATCTGCTGCGCTGCGCTTCGGTGACCGTCCATCAATGCGGCGATCAGCTCGGGGGCGCGGATCGAGCCATGGTGTTCTCGGTCTGGCATCTGCTGGAGATGGCCAAGGCGATGATGGATCGCTCGATCGATTGCCTGGGGGCGAAGCAGCCCTGAGACCGGGGCACCCGTCGCCGCCTGCGCTGGTGCCAGCGCAGGCGGCGTTTTTTTGCCGGCGAAAAAGCTTATAGTCCGCTCTCTTCCTCCGCCAAAAACAGCACCGATGATGAAGCAGACGCCCAGCGACCTCGAACAAATCACTGCAACCACGCTAGGCCATTACAACTCGGTGGCCGAGGACTTCCGCGAAGGCACCCGCGATCACGATGTCAGTCAGAACATCGATGCGTTGCTGCGGCATATTCAAGGCCAGGCGCCGTTTACCCTTCTGGATTTCGGCTGCGGGCCCGGGCGGGATTTGCAGACGTTTACGCGCATGGGTCACGTCGCTGTCGGGCTGGACGGTTCCGAAGAATTCGCGCGAATGGCCCGCGAGGACAGCGGCTGCGAAGTGTTGCAGCAGGATTTCCTCAAGCTGGATCTGCCGGCGGAGCGCTTCGACGGGATCTTCGCCAACGCGGTGTTGTTTCATGTGCCGTTGCAGGAATTACCGCGGGTGCTCAAGCAATTGCACGGAGCGTTGAAGCCGGGTGGGGTGTTGTTCAGCTCCAATCCGCGTGGGGATAACCGGGAGGGCTGGAACGGGCCGCGCTATGGCTCGTATCACGATCTTGAGGCCTGGCAAGGTTTGCTGACGGCGGCGGGGTTTGTCGAACTGGAGCATTACTACCGGCCAGCGGGGCTGCCGCGCGAGCAGCAGCCTTGGTTGGCGAGTGTCTGGCGCAAGTGTTGAGCCAGGAAGAACCCCTCACCCCAGCCCTCTCCCATTGTATGTACCGGACACATGGTAGACAGGTGTTCGGAGACATGGTGGACACTTTGATCGTTCCCACGCTCCGCGTGGGAATGCAGCCAATGGCGCTCTGCGCCACAGGGACGCGGAGCGTCCCGAGATTCATTCCCACGCAGAGCGTGGGAACGATCAAGACGCCACCGTCAGCCTGATGGCGATGAGCGAAGGGGCCGCTTTCACTCTGTTTCTTTTTGCGGCTCGCGAATCTTGTACCAGGCCACATACAGCGCCGGCAGAAACAGCAAAGTCAGCAACGTCGCCACCACGATCCCGCCGATCATCGCGTAGGCCATCGGCCCCCAGAACACTTCACGAGCGATCGGGATCATGCCCATGCTCGCCGCGGCGGCGGTCAGCAGAATCGGCCGACGCCGGTGTTCGGTCGCTTCCACCACTGCATCCCATGGCGCGTAGCCCTTCTGCTCGAACTCATCGATCTGCGTCACCAGAATCACCGAGTTGCGGATGATGATGCCGATCAACGCGAGAATCCCCAGAATTGCCACAAAGCCCATCGGCGTACCGGTCGGCACCAGCGCCAGCACCACGCCGATCAGCCCGAGCGGCGCGACGCTGGCCACCAGGAACATCTTCTGCACGCTGTGCAACTGAATCATCAGGAACGTTGCCATGAGAAACAGCATCAATGGCAAGACTTTGGCGATCGGTCCCTGGGCCTTGCCGCTTTCCTCGACGGTACCGCCGGTGGCGACCTTGTAGCCGACCGGCAGTTTCGACGCGAACGCATCAATCGATGGCTTGAGCAATTTCACCAGATCGGTTGGCTGGATCTCATCGCGCACCGAGGCCTTGATGGTGATCGTCGGCAAACGGTCGCGACGCCACACCAGCGGCTGCTCCAGTTCATAGCGCACGGTGGCGAACGCCAGTAGCGGAATCGAGGTGCCGCTCGGCGTGACGATCTGCAGGTTCTGCAGGGTTTCCGGCGTGCCGCGCTCGGAATCCACCGCGCGACCGACCACGTTGATCAGGTAGATATCATCATCGACTTGGGTCAACGGCGAGCCGCTGACGATGCTGTTCATCAGGTTCGCCACGTCTTCCGACGACAACCCGAGCTGGCGTGCCTTGTCCTGAGCGATGTCGATGCGCAGGACTTTGCCCGGCTCGTTCCAGTCGTAGATGATCTCGCCGATGTGCGGGTTCTTGTCCAGCTCGGTGGCCAGATCGATCGCGTGTTTACGCACCTGATCGACGTCCTTGCCGCTGACCCGGTACTGGATCGGACGCCCGACTGGCGGGCCCATTTCCAGGGCCTGAACGTAGCTGCCGATGCCGACGAAGTCCTTGTGCAAGCGCTCGCGCAGGCGCTGGCTCAGCGCTTCACGGGCCTCGAAATCCTTGCTGACGATGACCAGTTGCGCGTAGTACGGGTTTTGCAATTGCTGATCGAGGGGCAGGTAGAAACGGATCGCGCCCTGACCGATATAAGTGCTCCAGCGCACGATGTCAGGATCGCCCTTGAGCGTGGCTTCGAGCTTGTCCACCGCTTTGCGGGTTTCATCGATCGAGGCGTTTTGCGGCAGGTTCAGGTCGACGAGGATTTCCGGTCGGTCCGACGCGGGGAAAAACTGGTTCTGCACGAAGCGCATGCAGAACACCGCCAGCACGAACAGCAGTACGGTGACGCCGATCGCCCACCAGCGGTTGCGCATGGCCCATAACAGGCCGCCGTTGAAGGCGCGACCAATGCGACCCGGTTCGGCGTCATGCGCCTTCACCTTGTCGCTGAGAATATGCACACCGATGACCGGGGCGAAGAACACCGCCACCACCCACGAGACGATCATCGCCACGGCAATCACCGCAAACAGCGTGAACGTATATTCACCGGCGGAGCTGGCGTTGAGGCCGATCGGCACGAACCCGGCGACCGTCACCAGCGTACCGGTGAGCATCGGGAATGCCGTCGAGGTGTAGGCGAACGTCGCCGCCTGCTCCTTGCTCTCGCCCATTTCCAGACGCGTGACCATCATTTCCACGGTGATCATCGCATCGTCCACCAGCAGGCCGAGGGCGATGATCAGCGCGCCAAGGGAAATCCGCTGCATGGTGATGCCGCTGTATTCCATGAACACGAACACCATCGCCAGCACCAGCGGAATCGAGCACGCCACCACGAGACCGGCGCGCACGCCGAGGCTGATGAAGCTCACCACCAGCACGATGATCACCGCCTCGAACAAGGCGCTGGTGAAGCCGCCGACGGCTTCTTCCACCACCACGGCCTGATCGGACACCGTGTGCACGCCGACGCCCACCGGCAAATCTGCGGTGAGCTGGTCGATGCGCTCGTGCAGCGCTTTACCGAACTCCTGAACGTTGCCGCCCTTCTGCATCGCAATCGCCAGACCGATGGCCGGTTTGCCGTCGAAGCGAAATTCAGGCGTGGCCGGGTCGACGTAGCCGCGACGGATGTCGGCGATATCCGCCAGACGATAGAAGCGATCGTTGAGCTTGAGATTGACCTCCGCCAGATCCTTCTCCGAAGCGAACTGCCCCGACGTGCGCACGGAAATCCGCTCGGGCCCGGCCTCGATCACCCCGGCCGGCGTTACCGCGTTCTGCGACTGCAGGCTTTGCACCACCTGACGCTGATCGATGCCCAGCGCGGCGAGTTTGCGCGTGGAGAAGTTCAGGTAAATCGTTTCGTCCTGCTGGCCGACCATTTCGACCTTGCCCAGCCCCGGCACGCTGCGAATCTCGGCGCGGGCCTGCTCCACATAGTCGCGCAACTGGCGCATGGTCAGGCCATCGGCAGTAAACGCATAGACCGAGCCGAACACATCGCCGAACTCGTCGTTGAAACCGGGCCCTTGGATCCCTTGGGGAAACTGTCCGCGAATGTCATCGATCTTCTTGCGCACCTGGTACCAGATTTGCGGAATGTCTTCGGCGCTGGTGGTGTCGCGCAGATACACGTACACCGTCGATTCGCCGGGACGCGTGTAGCTTTTCACGTAATCGAGCGAGTCGAGTTCTTCGAGTTTTTTCTCGATGCGGTCGGTGACCTGCTTGAGGGTTTCCTCCTGGGTCGCGCCGGGCCATTTGGTCTGGATGACCATGGTCTTGATGGTGAACGACGGGTCTTCTTCGCGGCCCAGATTGAAATAGGAGAACACCCCCATGAGCAATCCGACGAACATCAGATACCAGACGAATGACTGATGCTTGAGGGCCCATTCGGAGAGGTTGAAAGAGCCTTTCATTGACTGTCCTCGTCAAGTTTTACCGATTGTCCGGGTTTGAGGCTGTTGACGCCGGCGCTGACCACGCGCTCGCCGTTCTTCACGCCGCCGGCCAGCACCACGCTGCTGTCGGTGCGGCTGATCACCGTGACGTCGCGGGGGCTGACGGTTTTGCTTTGCGTGTCGATCACCCAGATCCGCGGTTTGCCTTCGACCTCCTGCAACGCGGTGGCGGGCAATTCGATGCGCGGTTTGATCGCCGAACTGAGGGTCACGCTGATCGCCGTGCCGAGGCGAAAACCCTCCGGGGTGTCGGTCAGGGTCAAACGCGCCCGGCGGGTGCGTGTGGCGCTTTGCGCCTGCGGTTCGATTTCGCGGATGATCGCCGTGGTGTTGATGCTCGGGTCGAGTTGCGCGGCCACCGAAAACACTACGTCCTGCGGAATCTGATCGACCAGCGTATCGGGCAGATCGATCACCGCTTCCTTGATGTCCGGTTGGGCCAATGTCACAACTTGCTGGCCGGCAGTCACCACCTGCCCGGCTTCGGCGTTCCACGCGGTGACCACCGCTTTGTGATCGGCGCGCAGTTCGGTGTAGCCGAGTTGATCCCGGCTCTGGTTGACCGCCGCGCGCGCCTGGTCCAGCGAGGCCTGGGTGGTTTTCAGATCAGTTGTGGCAACGTCCAGTTGCGCCTGCGCACCGACGCCGCGATCGAACAGCGCCTGCTGTCGGCGCGCGTTGGCCTGCGCATTGATCAATTGCGCCTGGACCCTGGCCAGATCACCTTCGGCCGAGCGCAGCTGGTTTTGTTGGTCGGACGGGTCGAGGGTGGCGAGCAGCGTGCCCTTCTGCACTTCGGCGCCGACATCGACATTACGACTGGCAATGCGCCCGCCAACGCGGAAGCCGGTGTTGCTCTCGTAACGCGCCTGAATGCTGCCGGCGAAACGCCCGAGGTTTTCTTCACTCAACGCTTCGACCTTGACCGACAACACCGGGCGCACCGGTTCCGGCGGCGTTTCCTTTTCCGAGCAGGCGCCCAGCAGCAGCGCAAGGGATAACAGTCCGAGACGCTTCATGGCTGCGCTCCCGGTTGCAGGTCTTTGTAGGTGTTTTCGGCGATCTCGACTTTCATCCCGGGGTGCAACAGTTGCCCGCCGGCGACGATGACTTTCTCGCCGCCCTTCAAGCCCTCGCTGATGATTACCTTACCGGTCAGATAGCGCCCGACCGTGACCGTGTGCAACTGCGCCTCGCCCTTGTCGTCAACCATCCATACCGCCGGTTCGCTGATGTTTTTCGTCAACGCCGACCATGGCAGCTCTACCACCGACTTGCCCGAACCTTTCGCCGTGGCGCTGACCACCGAGCCGAGTTGCATGCCCGGCGGCAGCTTGTCGAGACTGACCTTGACCTGAACAGTGCCAGATTGCGCCGACACCGCCGGGGTAATTTCACGCACGGTGCCGGTGGTTTTGATCTCGGGGTTATCGAGCAGGCTGACCACGATCGAATTGTCCGCCGGGCGCTCGGCCAGCAGCGATTCATACACGTTGAACACCGCATCACGGTCGCCGTCACGGGCCAGACTGAAAATCGGTGCGGTGGCCTGCACCACTTGCCCGACTTCAGCCTGACGCTCGGTGATCACTCCGGGCGCATCGGCAATCAGTGCGGTATAGCTGAGTTGATCCTTGGCGTTGGCCAGTTGTGCCTGCGCGGCGCTCAGGGCGCTCTGGCTGCTGCGCAACGCCGCCTGAGCGGAATCGTATTCGCTCTGGCTGGTGTAGCCTTTGGGCAGCAGTTTTTGCTGACGGACGAAAGCTGCAGCGGCCTGTTTCACGCGAGCCTGTTCGGCGAGGACCTGAGCCTGGGCCGAATCGACATTGGTCTGCAGATCCTTGGGATCAAGCTTGGCCAGCACCTGCTTGGCAGTGACGCGGTCACCGACGTCGACCATGCGCTGAATGATCTTGCCGCCCACGCGAAATGACAATTGCGTCTGCACGCGTGCCTGCACGTCGCCAGTGAGGGTTACCGCTGCCGCGTAGTTCTGGGGTTGGACCTCTTGCACAAAGACCCGTGGCAAGTATTCCTGAGCGGGTTTCTTGTCGCCGCAAGCGGTGAGCAAGACCATGGCGCTCAACGCCATCAGCACTTTCAATCCGGGACCCGCCATGCACACTCCTTGGCCTTTAATGCTGCTGTCGAGACGATACGACTTCAGAGCTTAGAACAGGGTTCCGCGGTTGCGGGCGCCCAGCACAGATTTATCTCATTGCGGGTATGCTGCAAACGTTTTGCAGTCACCTGGAGAAGGATTTCATGCTCAACACCCTGGCGGTGGCGAACTACCGCTCGATCAACAAACTGGTGATTCCGCTCGGGCGCCTGAACCTGATCACCGGGCCCAACGGTAGTGGCAAATCCAACCTCTACCGCGCGTTGCGCCTGCTGGCGGAAACCGCGCAGGGCGGCGTGGTCAACGCGCTGGCACGCGAGGGCGGGCTGGACTCGACCTTCTGGGCCGGGCCGGAAACCATCAGCCGGCGCATGCGCAACGGTGAGGTGGCGATCGAACCGACGGTGCGTCAGGGCGTGAGGCGATTGCGCCTGGGCTTTGCCGGGGAGGACTTCAGTTATTCGATCGCCCTCGGTTTGCCCGAACCGAGCCGCTCGTATTTCGCCCTCGACCCGGAAATCAAACGCGAATGCATCTGGGCCGGCCCGCTGTATCGCCCGGCGAGCCTGCTGGTGGATCGCAACGGCCCGATGATTCGTGCGCGCGAAGGTCGTGGCTGGGATGTTCTGGCGCAGCACACGCCGAATTTCGACAGCCTGTTCGATCAGATCGGCAGCCTGCGCGGTTCGCCAGAGGTTTTCCAGATGCGCGAATTCATCCGCCGCTGGCGCTTTTACGACCACTTTCGCAGCGATGCCGAGGCGCCGGTGCGCCAGCCGCAACTGGGCACGCGCACGCCGGTGCTGCACCACGACGGGCGCGACCTGGCGGCAGCCTTGCAGACCATCATCGAAATCGGCGACCCCGAAGCCTTGCGCGCAGCGATCAGCGATGCCTTTCCCGGTGCGCGGCTGAACATCGCACCGCTGGCCGGTGGACGCTTCGCCATCGAGTTTTTTCAGGAAGGCTTGCTGCGGCCGTTGTCGGCGGCGGAGCTATCGGACGGGACTTTGCGTTATCTGCTGCTGGTCGCGGCGCTGCTGACGCCGCGACCGCCGTCATTGATGGTGCTGAACGAGCCGGAAACCAGTCTGCACCCGGACCTGTTGCCGGCGCTGGCACGGCTGATCATTCGCGCCTCGGAGCAGTGTCAGGTGTGGGTGGTATCCCATGCACGGCGGCTGATTTCAGCGTTGCAGGAAGATCCGGAGTGCAACTGCATCGTGCTGGAGAAAACGCTGGGGCAGACCGGGATGGTTGGCCAGCGGGTGCTGGACGAGCCGGCGTGGAACTGGCCTGACTAAGCGCTACAGCCAAAAGCCCCCTCACCTAGCCCTCTCCCGGAGGGAGAGGGGACTGACCGAGTTGTTTATGAGAACTACGTCGACCTGAAAATCTCGGGTCGAACTCAGGTTTGAAAAGCACAAAATCGGCTCCCTCTCCCTGGGGAGAGGGCTGGGGTGAGGGCAAGCCCCACCGCCGATCCCACAGGCAATCACCCCTGCCACTTGCCCCCGTCGACAATCACACTCTCAGGCCGGGTGTCATCGCTCAGCTCCTTGCGCACATACTGGTCATACAGCTTGAGCAAGTATTTCTCCTCGCCCAGTTTCGCCAGCTCGCTGTTGATCCAATCGCGCAATTCGAGATTGCCCTTCTTCACCGCCGGGGCAATAGGCGCTTCAGCTCCGAGTTTTTCCTCAAGCACGCGATAGCCCGGATTCTGCTTCGCCCAGCTGAACAGCACCAGATTGTCCTGCGCATAGGCATCGCCGCGACCGTTGGCCAGGGCTTGCAGCGACTCGGAATTCTTTTCGAACTTGAGCAGCTTCCAGTCCGGATGAGTCTTGGTCAGCCAGATATCGGCGGTCGTACCGGTGGTGACGATGGTGGTACGAGTCGCCAGATCATCGAGCTTCTTCACTGAACTGCCTTGGGGTACCAGAGCCTGCACCGCAACCTTGAGATTGGGATTGGTGAATTCCACCGCTTGCTTGCGCTCCGGGGTCACGGTCATGTTGGCGAGGATCAGGTCGACCTTGTCGCTTTGCAGAAACGGAATACGACTGGCCGGCTCCACCGCGACGAATTCGACCTTGTTTTCATCGCCGAGCAGATCCTTGGCGAATCGGCGGCCGATATCGGTATCGAAACCGACGTAACGGCCGCTCTCATCGACAAAACCGAACGGCGGTTTATCGGTGAACACACCAACAATCAGCTTGTCGCGGGCCTTGATCTTTTCCAGATAACCGGCCGGCGCCGCACTCTCGCTGGCGACTTTCGGTTTGGCCGGTTCTTCGGTTTTGCTGCAACCGGCCAGCAAGGCCAGGCTCAACAGGGGCAGTAACAAAGCGGCAGTTTTCATAGCAGTTCCAGTTCCTTGGTCGGATTCGTTTTTGGCAGGGTTGCCACGAAGGAGAACTTCTCCAGAAACTGCTGCGCGCGTGCGGTTTGCGGGTTCGTAAAGAAAATCTCGGGCGGGGTCTGTTCGAGGATGCGCCCGGCATCCATGAACACGATGCGGTCGGCCACCGCGCGAGCGAAGGCCATTTCATGAGTGACAATCATCAAGGTCATGCCTTCGCGGGCCAGGCCCTGAATCACCTGCAGCACTTCCTTGACCATTTCCGGATCAAGGGCCGCGGTGACTTCGTCGAAGAGCATTACCCGTGGGTTCATGCACAGTGAACGGACGATGGCGATGCGTTGCTGCTGACCACCGGAGAGCTGACGCGGGAAGGCGTCGCGCTTGTCCGCCAGGCCTACGCGCGCGAGCAAGGCTTCGGCCTGTTGCTGCGCTTCGCGGCGTTGGCGCTTCTGCACTTTGAGCGGGCCGAGCAGCAGGTTGTCGAGCACGCTCATGTGCGGGAACAGGTGATAACTCTGAAACACCATGCCGATCTGCTGGCGAATGTCGCGCCAGTCGGTGGCCTTGTCGAGCAGCTCGCGCCCGACAAATTTCAGGCTGCCGCTGTGGGCTTGTTCCAGACCGTTGAGGCAGCGCAGCAAGGTGCTTTTGCCACAGCCGCTGGGGCCAAGAATGACGATGACTTCGCCACTCTGCACGCGCAGATCGATGCCATCGAGCACCTGCTGCTCGCCATAGAATTTATTGAAGCCATGAAACTCGATCAGTGCGCTCATGCTTGCGTCCAGCGCCGCTCCAGCACGCGCGAGGCGGCCGACAGCGGGTAGCAGATAAAGAAGAAAAACAGGAACAGTGCGCCGTAAATCAGCACCGATTCGTAGGTGCGCTCGATAATCTGCTGGCCGACCTTGATCACATCGACGACGCCGATCAGCACCGCCAGCGAACTGGTCTTGATGATCCGCGTGTACACGTTGATGGTCGGTGGCGTCATGCGTTTCAGCGCCTGCGGCAGCAGTACGTAGCCGTACAGTTGCGCAGCGCTCAGACCGATCGACAACCCTGCCTCACGCTGGCCACGTGGCAATGAATGCAACGCGCCGCGCGCCACTTCGCCAACTTCACTGGCGCCCCATAGCGACAGCACCAGCACCGCACACCAGAAGCTCGGCAGGCTTAAGCCGAAGAATATCGGCAGGCCGAAGAACAGCAGGTACAGCCAGACCAGCACCGGAATCGCCCGAAACAACTCCAGGTACAGGCGCAAAATTGCGTTGAGCCAGCCGACGTTGAGCGTGCGCAACACGCCGTAGAACACGCCGCCGACCGTGCTGATGGCGATACTCAGAAACGAGATCGACAGCGTTTGCCCGGCGCCCTTGGCCAGTTGCGGCAACGACACCCACAGCAACTCAAGACCCGAACTGGCCATGCTGGAGCCTCCTTTCCAGACGGCTGAGCAACAGCGACAGCGGCAAAAACAGCAGCACGCAGATCAGCGTCAGCACGGCGAGCATTTCGTAGGTCTTGTAGTAGAGCGCGATGTAGCTCTTGGTGGTGTAGAGGATTTCCGGCACCGCCACCGCCGAGACCACCGTGGTTTCCTTGAGCAGAAAAATGAAATTGGCGAACAGCGACGGCAGGCTGAGAATGCCCGCCTGCGGCAGGATCACGTAGCGCAGCAACTGGCCGTGGGACAGGCCGATCGAACGCCCCGATTCGAGCTGCGCCTGCGGCACCGCATCGATGCCGGCACGCAACACTTCGGTAAGGTAGGCGCCGCCGAGAAAGGTCATGGTGATGATCGCCGCGGTGAACCCGGAGACTTTGATCCCCAATGCGGGCAAGGCGAAGTAGACGAAGAACAGCTGAATCAGCAAAGGCGTATTGCGCGCCAGCTCCACGTACAGGCCGACCAGTTTGCGCAGGTACGGCGTGCGAAACACCAGGATCGTCGCGTTGAGCAGCGCCACCAGCAACGAGGTGCCAATGGCGATCAAACCGACCTGCAGCGTCACGCCGACGGCTTTGAGAAACGCCGGCAGGGTGCTGAGGATAAATGCGTAGTCGAAAGTCATGCCGTGTCCTGACGTCGCTTGGTAAACGACGGTGAAGCAATCCATGGACAGCGGTTGGCTGTCCGGCAGGCACTGACTTTATAGGTATAAAAACCAGAATTTAAATACCGTTAACGCATATTGATATCACGCAAAAAACTATCTTGTCGGTTTGCCGGGAAGGAGTAAGAAGGCTATTTTCCTTTGCGCTGTAGGAAGGATCTTTTTTTAACGAAAGGCCTCCAAGGACGGGCAGCTTTTGGCCAGACTCCCTCGGCCAAACCACAACAAGGAAGATGACATGGACGTAAAAGCACCGCAGCGACTGGACCCGCAGGATATTTTGAAATTGCTGGTGGCGTTGCGCCGGGCGTTGAAGGCGCGGGTGGCCTGATCCCTTGCGCCGCTCGTTCCTACGCTCCGCGTTCGGCTCTTGATGGGACGCGGAGCGTCCCGGGCTGCATTCCCACGCAGAGCGTGGGAACGATCAGCGCGAGCCCTAAAATCAGCTGCACACACAAAAACGCCGAGGACCATCACTTGCCCTCGGCGTTTTCACATCAAATCAACGCTCGGATCAGAACGCCGGCAATACCGCGCCGCTGTACTTCTTCTCGATGAACGCTTTGACTTCCGGGCTGGTCAGCGCCTTGGCCAGTTTCTGGATCGCGTCGCTGTTCTTGTTGTCCTCACGGGCAACCAGGAAGTTCACGTAAGGCGAGTCAGCACCTTCGATCACCAGCGCATCCTTCTGCGGGTTCAACTCGGCTTCCAGCGCGTAGTTGGTGTTGATCATGTCCAGATCAACTTCTTTCAGAACGCGTGGCAGCAGGGCCGATTCCAGTTCCTTGAACTTGAAGTTGTGCGGGTTTTTGGCGATGTCTTTTGGTGTTGCCAGCGCGTTTTTCGGATCTTTCAGTTCGATCAGGCCAGCTTTCTGCAGCAGGATCAGCGCACGGCCGCTGTTGCTGCCTTCGTTCGGGATGGCGATGGTGGCGCCGTCCGGCAATTCAGCCAGAGTTTTGTACTTGCTCGAGTAGCCACCGAACGGTTCAACGTGTACGCCTTGCACGGTTACCGGGTACTTGGACTTGTCGTCCTTGTATTTGCCCTGGTTGAAGCTGTTCAGGTACGGCAGGGTCTGGAAGTAGTTGGCATCGAGACGCTTCTCGCCGACCTGCACGTTGGGTTGTACGTAGTCGGTGAAAACCTTGATCTCCAGATCCACGCCTTCTTTGGCCAGGGTCGGTTTGATCAGCTCAAGAATTTCAGCGTGCGGAACCGGGGTCGCAGCGACCACCAGTTTTTCACCGGCGTGTGCGAAAGAAGCAGTCAAAGCAGCCGCCAATGCGGTAAACAACAGAACCTTTTTCATGCAGTGTCCTTATCGAAAATCACGGTCGTCATCGACGACGGCATCTAATACGTGTGCCAGTGAAGTGATATCGCTGGCGTGAGGCGGACAATACCCGGATTTTTTATTCCCGGACAATAACGTTTATTCAGCTTCATATTCCATTTTGTTCATGTTGACGAAAGTGGCTATAACCCGTCGCTCAGGCGAATCAGCAAATCTTTCAAGGCTTTACGTTCTGCAGTGCTGCCGCCGATGTTGACTTGCGCAACCAGCCGTTCGATCTGCAGCTGCGGTCCAGACACCTCGGGCAAGTTCAGGTGCTGCGGCAGAATCTCTTCACCAGTGCTGACCAGCAGAGCAAAGTGAATGACATTTTCCAGCTCCCGCGTATTGCCCGGCCAGCTGTGCTGTTCGAGCGCATGCTGCGCGGCTTCGCTGATCAAGGGCACGGGCAGGTCGAGACGCTGGCTGTAGATGCCGAGGAAATACTCGGCCAGGGACAGGATATCGCCGGTTCGCGCGCGCAGTGCCGGCAGTTCGAGTTGGCCCTCGCTGAGATAGTGATAGAGCCGCTCGTGGAATTTCCCCGCATCGACAGCTTGCGCCAGATCGATGCTGGTCGCCGCCACCAGACGCACGTCGACCGGGCTGGGTTGATGTGCGCCGACGCGAGTGACTTCGTGATTCTCCAGCGCGGCGAGCAATTTGACCTGGATCGGCAGCGGCAAGTCGCCGATTTCGTCGAGGTACAACGTGCCGCCATTGGCCGAACCAAACCAGCCGGCGCGACTGCTGGCCGCACCGCTGTAGCTGCCGGCCGCGTAGCCGAACAGTTCGGCGTCGGCGTACGTCGGGCTGATCGCTCCGCAGTTCACCGACACGAATAGCCCGCTGCGATCACTGGCGCGATGGATATGCCGGGCGAGCAGTTCTTTACCGGTGCCAGTCTCACCGCGGATCAATACCGAGATCGCGCGTGGCGCCAGTTGCTCCAGTTCTTCGCGCAGTTGGCGCGAGCGTGGATCGACGAACACCAGTGCTTTGGCGCGAATGCTCAGCGGGCTTTTTTCCGCATCGGGAAAGGTCAGCAACGGCTGACCGAAAGTTTCGACACTCATGGCAGGCTCCCGCCCTGAACCGCCTGGCAGACGGGGGCGTTAAATGTAAAAGTCAGGCGCGACGGCGGGCGTGATGTTCCAGGCGATTTTGCAGTCGATAAAGATAGGCAAAACCCTGCTCCCAGCGCTGGTGCCCGGATTTGACATTGATATGCCCGGCACCGGCGAGAATCCCCGCTTCCGCGCCCCAGTTGCGCGCCAACTCCAAGGCGCGCGGCGCACTGACGGCAGCGTCGTTGTCGGAGCCGACGACCTGGCTCGGAAACGGCAACAGATCCGTGGGGATCGGTGCGAAATTGCGCAGTGCCGGTGAGCACGCAGGACGCTCCACATCCGCAGGGGCGACCAGCAACGCACCGCGAACCTGACGCAGGTATTGCAGCGGCGCGGTCGCCGCCCAATGCGCGACGGTGATGCAACCCAGGCTATGGGCGATGAGGATCACCGGCGTGCTGTCGGCGGCAATCGCTTCGGCGAGCGCCGCGACCCAGTCCTCACGGCGCGGCGTCAGCCAATCGGCCTGCTCCACCCGCGCGCTGTTCGGCAGGCTGTTCTGCCAGTGGGTCTGCCAATGATCTTCTGGCGATCCTTGCCAGCCCGGCACAATCAGGTAGCGGATTGATTCGTTGCGCATGGGAAGCTCTCCTGCGTCGTGTCTGTTCTCGGTCGAGTATAGGGACGGGAGTTATATTCGTTAAGGAATAAGAAGCTATTTATTAAGATCTGGATTGAATATCAGATTTTCGCTTGGCTTTTGTTTTTTCCCCCTCACCCCAGCCCTCTCCCGGAGGGAGAGGGAGCCGATTTGCGTGGGCTTTGAAGTTGCGTACGACTCGGTATTCCACGTCGGCGTAACTCTCCCATCCACCACGGTCAGTCCCCTCTCCCTCTGGGAGAGGGTTAGGGTGAGGGGCTCTTCTAGTCATATTCGAACAAAAAAAGGGCCGCACCCTGCCAAGGAAACGGCCCCGGAAAACTGTTGAATCTGTCACCGCGCAGTAATCACCGACAATTTGGTAATTCCTGCCCGCTCGATCGAAGCCATGGCCCGCGCCACTTCGCCGTAGTTCACCCCGTCATCGGCCTGCAACTGCACGCGCACCTCCGGGTCCTTGGCCTTGGCCGACTTGAGGTTGAATTCCAGCGAGTCCGGCTGAATCTCATCCTTGTTGATAAACAGCTTGCCGGCACCGTCGATGCTCACCACCAGCGGGTCCTTCTGCTCGACCGGCGCCACCGCTTCGGTCTTCGGCAGGTTGATCGGTATCGCGTTGGTCAGCAGCGGCGCGGTGACAATAAACACCACCAACAGCACCAGCATCACGTCCACCAGCGGCGTCACGTTGATCTCGCTGAGCACTTCATCCGTGTCTTGCGTGGAGAAGGCCATATCAGGAGGCCTCCTTCACTTTTGTCGCATTCCCCGGCGCAGAAACCTTGTGTGCGGTCGGGTGAATCAACACCCGGAACGCACTCTTCTGCGCCAGGCTGTAGAAGTCGTGGGCGAAGTCGTCCAGGTCCGCCGCGGTCAGTTTCAGACGGCGCAAAAAGTAGTTGTAAACCAGTACCGCCGGTACCGCGACGGCGATGCCCACACCGGTTGCCACCAGTGCCGCACCGATCGGCCCGGCCACCGTTTCCAGGCTCGCCGACCCGGCCGCGCTGATGCCTTTCAACGCTTCCATGATTCCCCACACCGTGCCGAACAATCCTATGAACGGCGAGGTGCTGCCAATACTCGCGACCACTGCCAGACCGGTTTCCAGCGAACGTCGCTCGCGGACGATCTGCTGGCGCAAGGCACGCTCCAGACGATCCTGATGGTTGATCGCCTGGCTCAGGTCATTGGCCTGTGGCGTCTCGCCCACCTGAATCGCTGCGTAACCGGCCTGCGCGACACGCGCCGCAGCGCCGGGCTGGGTTTCGCTCAACTCGGCGGCGCCATCGAGACTCGACGCCGCCCAGAAGCGTTTATGAAAACGCCGGTCCTGCGCCTTTAAACGGCCGAACTGCAAAGCCTTGAGCAATGCCAGCCCCCAGGTGGCGACGGAAAAAACCACCAGCAGCCAGATCACCGCGCTTTCGATGGATTCCAGTGGAGATGCCAGTAACGTCATGATGTATTCCCTCGTGTAAACGTTTCGCGCGAATTTGATTGCGGTTTAATGAATCTTGAAATCGATGGGCACGCTGACCCAGCCGTCCTGGGCGACATCGCCCTGCTTGGCCGGGACGAAACTCCAGCGTTTCACGGCGTTGAGTGCCGCATCGTCGAGCTGCTGGCGGCCGCTGCTTTTCTGAATCTGAATCTCGCCCGGTTTGCCACTGGCCAACACCTGCACGCGCAGCAACACCGTGCCTTCCCAACCGCGACGCTGAGCCAGCGACGGATATTCCGGTGCCGGGTTTTTCAGGTAAGCGGCGCTGGCCGAGGCTGGGGTGACCGGCGCCGGCACCGGTGGAGCGGGTGGCGCTGGCGCAGCGACCGGGGCTGCAGGTTTGGGCGGCGCTGGCGTTTGCTCGACGGCTTTGGGTGCTGGTTTGGGTGGCTGCTTGACCACTGGCTTGGGCTTCGGTACAGGTTTGGGCGGTGGCGGCTTCACCGCCAACTCGTCTTCCACCGGTGGCGGTGGTTCAACCACCGGCGCAGGAGGCGGCGGTACCACAACCGGCGGCGCGGGCGGTGCCGGACGGGAAAACTCGATGGTCATCGGCGGAATTTCCGGCGGCACGATGGGCAGCGCGGGGGTCGGATGCTGATTGATCCAGTAGATCACCGCGCCATGCACCACCAACGCCAGCACCGCGAGCAAAACGGTTTCGCGGCGACTCAGAATGCCCTTGGGCGCACGCTGCAAACGCAGCTGCCCCAACGGCACACGATGTGGCCGGCCGATGTCGATCAGTGCGCCACCCGGCGTTTGCCGCCACAGCCATTCCCCTGCGCTGGCGGCGCTCTGGACATTGCCCATTGTTTGACTCCCTGCGATCTTTTTACGGTTCTTGCACATCAGCTGAACAACCGTTTGTTGAACCCCCACGGTTGAGCGCTGGGTGAATCATTGGGCTTGCTGCTTATCTCCGAAAGTAATCTTTAATGTTATGGATAGGTCCGTATGGAATATGAAAAACGATCATTTTCGCCAAAGCCTTGCGCCACGCGGGCTGCAGCGAGGCGTAAAAATTGCATGCCTTGCCGGCATTCAAAGTATTCATTCAGCGCATCGGATTCAGCTGACCTGGTTTCAAAGGACAGGACCAAAACAGCATTGTTAGTTCAAAAATTACACCCATCCGAGCAACAAAAAGGCCGATACACTTTCGTGCACCGGCCTTTTGTTTGATCAGCTGTTATTGTTTGATGAATTCTCCCGCCAGACCTACCACATCACCATCAAAGTTCGTGCGCGAGCCAACTGCGCGAACTTTCGAATAATTGTGATCTGGCGAAAACAATGTCCATGCCTGATAACCCGAGCCCTCGTTCAAAGCTGCGAAGGTGATTACCGTAGGCTGCCCCGTGCTGTTCTGGAAATGGTAATGGCCATACGCGATGTCGTAGTTCACGCCGTTCTGGCTGAATTTCCCGCTGAATGTGCCGTTGGAATCGTTGCCATCGGTAATTGTCAGCTTGGCGCCCGCGTTGGCGTTTACATAATTGCCATTGATGCTCGACATGATGCGACTTCCTTTATCGTTTAAATGGGTATCTTCCGATGAGAGCAAGTTTCTTTCCTGGAAACTCGCGACACAGATCATGGTTCGACATTGATTGATTGTCCACGGGAGAAACTAACTGAATCGGCATAAACACTATTCAAGAGACGTCTAAGTTATTGCGAAATAACTGTAAGCATATTCCGATTGGTTACGATCAAAAATCATAACGCCCGGTAACCCCAAGCGTACGCGGCGTGCCGAGCAGTCCTTCATAACCGCCATTGCCGCCCGTCCAGAGGGTCGTGTAATAGGTTTTGTCGAAGGCGTTTTTCAGCCACAACGAAATATCCCACTGACCTTGATTGAAGTCGCCACGCAAGCCTGTGGAAAAGTTGACCACGGCATAACTGGGGATCTGCCCGTAATCGGAATCCTCCACCGTGCCCACGGCTTTGGAGCGGAACGCATAGCTGCCAGTGACATAAGGTTCGAAGCCGTTATCCAGATTCCATTTGTATTCGCCGTTGGCATTGCCGATCCATTTCGACGCGCCAACCACTTGATGGCCGCTGAGGTCGCACGAGGCCGGCGCACCCGGTGCCTGGCTGACTTCCGGCGGGCACGGCGCATCTTTGTAGGAGAGATAGCTGACGTCGTTGTACGAGCCGTTGAAGTTCAGCGTCAGGCCACGCAGCGGCATCACGGTGCTTTCAAATTCGATGCCGCGCGAGCGCACGGAACCGGCATTCGTCAGGTATTGCACACGGTTGTCGGCGTCATAGGCGTTGGTCTGGTAGGCGTTGACCTGGGTCCAGAACACGTTGGCGTTGAGCTGCAAACGGTGATCCCACAAAGTGCTTTTGAAACCGAGCTCGGCGTTGTTCGCCCGTTCGGTGCCGATCAGCAGCGAGTCGGCACCCGCGGTTGGCGCAGAGCCGACTGCAAGGTTGACCCCGCCGGACTTTTCGCCGTGGGACAACGTCGCGTAGCCCAGCACGTCATCGGTGATGCGATAGCTGAGATTGAGCAGCCCCGAAGGGCTGGAGCTGTACTGATTCAAGTCACCGGAATCGTAGGCGCCGGCGCGGCCTCGGCGCGCATTGGCCGCCGCGCCGGCCACGGCCGCACCGCCAACCGGGGCATTGCGGTTGACCCAGGCATTTTTCTCTTCGTAGGTGCCGCGTACCCCGGCGGTGAAATCCAGCCGCTCGGTCAGGTGCCAGGTGCCTTGGGCAAACAGGGCAAAGCTGTCGGTCTTGATGTGGCCCTTGCCGACGCTGGTGACATTGGCCAGCGCACCCGCCGGCGTGCCGTTCCAGATGTCTGCCTGCGGGCCGTAATAAGCGAAGGATTTGTTGTCCAGATCGGAACCGAAATAGTAGGCACCGACCACGTAGTCGAAGAATTCCCCCTTGGGCGAGGCGAGGCGAAATTCCTGTGAATACTGTTTGTCTTCCACCGACACCCCGGCGTTGTAACTGGCCGGCACGTTGAGGCCGTCGTCGTTGCGCGGGGTGAAATTCCAGAAGCGATAAGAGCTGACCGAGGTCAGGGTGAAATCGCTTGGCAACGTCCAGTTGGCTTCCACCGAAGTGCCGCCCTGATGCACGGTGACGTGCTGATCGTTGTCCAGATTGACCTTGCGGTGCGTACCGTTGACCAGCGTTGCACCCGCCGCGTTGGCGCGCGATTGATAGAGGTTGACGCCGTTGATGGTAGGCCCGGTGTTGTACAACACGCGGGTGCCCGCGCTGGAGTCCTCTTCGTTGTAATCGCCGATCCAGCGCAGGTTGAAATTTTCGTTGGGCTTGAACAGCAGTTGCGCGCGAAAGCCTTCGCGCGAGCCGCCATTCAGGTCATGGCCGTCGTATTCGTTCTTGATGTCGCCGTCGCTGCGCGTGCGATACGCGGAAAAACGCCCGGCCAGTTGCTCATTCAGCGGCCCGGAAATCGTGCCCTTGGTCTGGAAATAACCGTCCTCGCCAACCGAGGTTTCAATGCTGCGCTCAGGGGTAAAGGTCGGCGCACGGGTGCTGATGTTGATCACCCCGGCGGTGGTGTTTTTACCGAACAGCGTGCCCTGCGGCCCGCGCAACACTTCGAGCTGTTCGATGTCCATCAAGTCGAACACCGCCATTCCCGGGCGGCCCAGATAAACGTTGTCGATGTACAGACCGACGCTGCCTTCAAGACCATCACTGGCCGGATTGTTACCCAGACCGCGAATCGACACGCTGGACTGCCGCGCATGCATATAGGCGACGTTGACGCTGGGCACCAGTTGCTGCAGATCCTGAATCCGATAGACCCGTTGCGTCTCCAGATTCTGCCCACTGACCACACTCATTGGCGTCGGTACATCCTGCGAACTTTCCTCGCGACGACGGGTAGTCACGGTCACGGTTTCCAGCTGCGAACTGCTCGCCGCCGCTTTGCCTGCGGCGACCGGCACCGGGGTTTCGGCTTCGGCGGCGTAGCCGTGAGTCCAGCTCGCGCTGCCGGCGAGAAGCAAGGCCAGAGGCAGCCGCTTGAGCCGTCGGGGTGGTTGTGTTGACGCGTGTTTCAACGGACTCATGGCGCGGCTCCTGGTCAAAAAATACACAGGCTTCATCAGCGTTGTATATTCCTTTAAGTTATTTATTTATGGATTTACAAATATTTACTGCATAAGAGATTGCCTTTATAAGGAGTCGACCTAATGCATATCCAATGCATTTCCCGGATATTTTTTATGTGAAAAATGCATATCGACCTGCGCCAACTTCGTCACTTCATCGCCCTGGCTGAACAACGCAGCTTTGTTGCCGGCGCGCAGGCGGTGAACCTGTCGCAGTCGGCGTTCAGCCGCAGCATTCAGGCGCTGGAACACAGCGTCGGCTGTCAGTTGGTTGATCGCGGGCGCAAGGAATTGCCGCCGACCAAACAGGGCCAGGTACTGCTAGAACATGCGCGGCGGCTGGTCAGTGGCGCGCAGCAAATGGCCAACGAGATCAGCCAGTTCAACGGGCTTGAGGCTGGGGAATTGCGCTTCGGTTGTGGGCCAGCGCCGGCGGCAGGTTTGATTCCTCGGGCGATTGGCAGCTTCATCGGGCGCTATCCGAAAGCGCGGGTGCAGTTTCAGGTCGATGACTGGCAGAGCCTGAGCAAGCGACTGATGAGTGAGGAATTCGAATTCTTTGTCGCCGATACACGCTACTTCGAGGCGGATCCGGATTATCTGACGCACCGATTGCGACCGCGAAAATGGCATTTCTGTTGCCGCGCAAGGCATCCGCTGGCGCCGTTTGAACGCGTCAGCGCCGAGCAGTTGATGAGTTATCCACTGGCAGTGAGCATTCGTCCGCCGAACCTGCGCAAAGTCATCGTCGACCTCAGCGGCCGGGCGGATTTCACCCCGAGCGTTGAATGTGAAAACAGTACGAGCCTGCTCAGCGTGGTGCTGCGTTCGGACGCGATCGGGATTGTCGGGGCCTATTCCGACGCGTTGCATCTGGCCAAGGGTGAGCTGGTGTGTCTGAAGATCGAAGGATTGGCTGACGATCTTGAGGAGCTGTATACCCGCTACGGGATCGTCAGCCGCGCCGGGTATCGGTTATCGCCGCTGGCCGAGGCGATGATCGAGCAGATCAAGGCGATTGATGCGGTGGATGAAGAAGTCTGTTCACTTGAGAATCTTGCTGTCTGATCCACAGCTATCGCGAGCAGGCTCACTCCTACACTTGAAACGCGTTCCCCTGTAGGAGTGAGCCTGCTCGCGATAACGCCAGTACAGGCACCGATGCATCCGCTGCATAAAACCCATTCCCCAAACGCACTTGCCGAACACCCCTGCCGACGGCGAAAACCCTCACCTGTCCCACTGACCGGTGAACCCCATGCCCATCCCGACCAACCTCGTACGCAACGTGCTGTACATCATGTGCGACCAACTGCGCCGCGATTACCTGTCCTGCTACGGCCATCCACATCTCCATACGCCGAACATCGATCGTCTCGCTGCCGCTGGCGTGCGTTTCAGCCGCGCTTACACCCAGGGCACGATCTGTGGCCCTTCGAGAATGTCGGCCTACACCGGGCGCTATGTCAGCAGCCATCAAGTAGCCTGGAACGCCGTGCCGCTGCCGCTGGATGAACTGACGATCGGCGACTACCTGCGCCCGCACGGCATTCGTACCGCTCTGGTCGGCAAGACCCACGCCACCGCGAATGTCGATGCCTTGCAACGCCTGGCAATCAACCCTGACAGCCAACAGGCCGAAATCCTCAACGAAGTCGGCTTCGAACCCTACATGCGCCATGACGGCATCTATCCCGACGACCCGCTGTTCGACGATAAGCGCGAATCCGCCCCCTACACCCATTACCTTCGCGAACAGGGCTTCGACGGCCGCAATCCCTGGCACGACTGGGCGAACGCCGCCGAAGGCGCGAACGGTGAAATCCTCAGCGGCTGGAAAATGCGTCATGCGAATTTGCCAGCACGAATTCCCGAGCAACACTCAGAGACTGTCTACACTACCAATCGAGCCATCGACTTCATCACCGAGCAAGGCGAGAAATCGTGGTGTTTACACCTCTCGTACATCAAACCGCACTGGCCCTACATCGTACCAGCACCATACCACGACTCGTACAGTACGAAATCGATTCTCGAACCGATCCGCGCGACGCCCTCCGAAGCCAGCAAACACCCCGTATACACGGCCTTTCGTCAACATCAGGAAAGTCTCAACTTCTCCCGCGACTCAGTACGATTGACTGTAATCCCTACCTACATGGGCCTGATCAAACAGGTGGATGACCAACTCGGGCGGCTGTTCGATTTTCTGCAGAGCAATGGTCGTTGGGACGACACGTTGATTGTGTTCACCAGCGACCACGGCGACTTTCTCGGCGATCACTGGCTGGGCGAGAAGGAGTTTTTGCTTGAACAAGCGGTTGGCGTGCCGCTGATCGTGCGCGACCCGCGTGCGGCAGCGGACGTCACCCGCGGCACGGTTGATGAGCGACTGGTGGAAACCATCGATGCACTGCCGACATTTCTTGCGGCGCTGGGATTGCCGGGCGCCGAGCATCGCCTTGAAGGGCGCTCCTTGATTCCCCTTCTGCACGGCGAGAATCCCGATTGGCGCCGCTATGCAATCAGCGAATACGACTACGCCTTCCAGGCGCCAGCGCGAGAGCGGTTGGGCCAGCCGATCGACCGCTGCCGCATGACCATGGTGCGCAGCGAGCGCTGGAAATACCTGGCGTACGACGGCTTTCGCCCGCAGTTGTTTGATCTGCTGAATGATCCGCAGGAGCTGCGCGATCTGGGGATGACCCGGCGTATGCGGCGGTGCGCGAAGAGCATGCGGAGTATCTGTTTGAATGGCTGCGCGGGTTGAAGCGACGCACGACGATCAGCCATGAGGAGATCAATTTGCGCGGGCAGCGGTTCCGTTATGGAGAGCCAGGGGCTGAGAGAGTCGTGCAGATTGGGGTTTGGTAGCTGCGATCAAGTGATCGTTCCCACGCGCAGCAAAGGAATGCAGTCGGGGACGCTCCGCGTCCCAACAGCGAACGCAGAGCGTCCATAGAGGCATTCCCACGCAGAGCGTGGGAACGATCATTCAACTCAGGCTCGAAAAGCCCCCAATCTGCTCCCTCTCCCTCTGGGAGAGGGCTGGGGTGAGGGGCTTTTGGCTCTTGGCCTTCAATCCCGCCCTTTGAGGGTCTGGCTACGTTGCCCATTCACCCCCACAGCCACCTCGCCTTTCAACGTGACACGACGCACCACCCGATCCTGCGTGCCGTAATCATCGATCGCATAATGCTGCGTCGAGCGGTTGTCCCAGATCGCCACATCACCGGCCTTCCAGCGCCAGCGCACGGTGTTTTCCTGACGGATCACATGGCTCTGCAACAGCCCGAACAGGTGCGCCGAGTCCGCCTGCGAATAACCCTTGATGCGTTTGACGAAATGCCCCAGCAGCAAGCTCTTCTCTCCGCTGATCGGATGCACCCGGACGACCGGATGCTCAGTTTCGTACACCGTCGAAGTGAAAACCTTGCGGTAGCGCTCAAGCTTCTCCGCCGAAACATCCGGCTTGGCGCTGGCGTAGTCGTATTCGTTGCTGTGCACGGCGATCAGTTTGTCGGCCAGTTCACGCAACTCGCTCGGCAGGCCGTTGTAGGCCGTGGCGGTGTTGGCCCACAGCGTGTCGCCACCGAATGCCGGAGCCACCACCGAGCGCAGGATCGAGGCTTTCGGGTAAGCGTCGACGAAGGTCACGTCGGTGTGCCAGGAGTTGGCACGCTGACCTTCGGCGCCGTCCAGTTCAAGCAGATAACGGGTGCCTTCGCGTGAAGGCACGGTCGGGTGCGCCACCGGTTCGCCTAGTAGATGCGCGAAGGCTTCCTGACGTTGATCGTCAAGCTGCGTCTGTTCACGGAAAAACACCACCTTGTATTCGATCAATGCCTGCTGAATGGCTTCGACCGTGGCGGCGTCCAGCTCACCGGACAGGTGCACGCCACGAATCTCGGCGCCGATACGACCGGCCACCGGGTGAATTTCCAGCGCATGGACAGCGGGTTTTACAGCGAGTGCGGCATTGCTCATGGGGAGATCCTCATCGACTGCTTGCGGTTGGCGGCAGCGAAACAACGCTCTATCAATATTCTATTTACATCTAACAAATAGGCGCGTGCTTCGTTGACGGAATAAGAGCTTGCATTTAAAACCTCAGGTAAGCCTCGTCGCAAATGCCTTCGAGCTATTTTTAGGATGCCGGAAAAGCATATGGATCTTCGCCAGTTGCGCTACTTCATCGCCCTCAACGAACACCGCAGTTTTGTCCGTGCGGCGGACGCGATGGGCATCACTCAACCGGCGTTCAGCCGCAGCATTCAGGGGTTGGAGCAGGAGTTCGGCTGCGTGCTGGTGGACCGCGGCAACAAGGATTTGCGCCCCACCCCCGAAGGCCAGGTGGTGCTGCAGCACGCCCTGAGCCTGGTGCAGGGCGCGGCACTGCTCAGCGCCGAAGTGATGCAAATGACCAAGCTTGATGCCGGTGAAGTGCACTTCGGTTGCGGCCCGGCGCCGGCGGTGAAACTGGTGCCGGATGCGGTGGCGCAGTTCATCAATGCCCACCCGAAAGTGCGCACCTGTTTCCAGGTGGATAACTGGGAAAAGCTCAGCCGCGCGCTGAGCCGCGAGGAGATCGAATTCTTCATTGCCGACATTCGTCATTTCGAGTCCGACCCGAATTTTCAGACCCAGGCGCTGACGCCTAAACGCGGGGTGTTTTTTTGCCGTCCGGGGCATCCGTTGCTGGCCAAGGAAAGCCTGTCGACCAACGACATGTTCGACTATCCGCTGGCGACCACGCTCATCCCGCCAGGGATTCGCAAACTGCTGGCGAACCTCAGCGGCCGCACCGATTTCTCCCCGAGCATCGAGACCGAGCATTTTCCGGCGCTGGTCAAAGTGGTGCTGCAATCGAATGCGATCGGCGTAGGCACCGAGGAGGCGTTTGTCGAGGACATTGCCAAGGGTTCGCTGGTGCTGCTGCACTGGCGTAACTTGCCGCAGAATCTGGAGAGCATGAATGCGCGCTGCGGCATCGTCAGTCGCACCGGGTTTCGCTTGTCGCCGGCGGCAAGGGCGCTGATCGAGACGCTGGTGGCGGTGGATAAACAGCACATCAGCGTCGCCGTATGAAAACCCTTCGCGGCAGACGCCGATCGTTCCCATGCTCCGCGTGGGAATGCATCAATGGACGCTCTGCGTCCGCTTTTGGGACGCAGAGCGTCCCGGGCTGCATTCCCACGCGGAGCGTGGGAGCGATCCGTTACCCTACAGCTTGGCAGCGGAGAGTTCAGGCGCCACCCAATCGCTGACCTTGAACGGCTTGCGAATCAGCTTCTGCTGCGCCGCCAGGTCCACCGAATCCTGCAATTTGCCGAGGAACACCGGCTCGAGCGTCGACTGGAACACTTCACGCAAATCCTGATCCTGCAAATCCTGAGTCAGGATCACGGGGGGGTAACTGGCCAGCCCCGACACCAGTTGCACGTAAGCGCCCTTGTTGCCGTCTTCGCTCAGCCAGTCAAAAGCTTGCTGCTGTGCCTTGAGCAGTTTCGCCACCACCTCGGGGTGCGCGTCGACAAACTGTGCCGTGCCCAACAGTACCGCCTGCACACTGCCGGCCCCGCCCAGATCCTTGGTATTGAGCGGCAACTCCGCCAGGCCTTTGGCTTGTAGCGCTGATAGCGCGGAGCTGCCCCATGAAGCATCGATCTGCCTGGCCGCCAGTGCGGCGACCGCCGCGTTGAAGTCCAGGTTGATGACCTTCAAATCCTTTTCGCTCAAGCCCTGACTGGCCAGCGCCGCGTCGAAGGAAAGCTGTGTCGCGGTGCCACGAAAGATTGCCACGCGCTTGCCTTTGAGATCCTGCAGGGTCTTGATCCCCGACCCCGGCACCACGCCAAGATACTGCTTGACCCCGCGTGCCGTGGCGCTGAGCAGGCGGGTGTCCAGCCCGTTGGACTTGCCAATGATTGCCGCCAGATCACCCAGATACGCCAGATCGACCTGACCGTTGGCGAACGCTTCATTGATCACCGGCCCTGCGCCTTTGAAAAAGCTCCATTGAATCTTGATGCCCTGCTCGGCAAAGGCTTTTTCGAAGATCTGCTGATCGCGCAGCACATCGACCACGCCGCCACCACTGTGCTGAGTACCGGCGCTCAGGTCAGGCACGGCAATGCGGATTTCCTTCAGCTCTTCCGCGTGGGCGCTGAACGCCAGCAGGCCAGCCAGCGCGGGAACGGCAAACAGACTGAAAACTCGTTTAAAGGGAAGGTTCATGGGTACAGCTCCTTGATCACCACTGGGCATTGAGGAGCCGAAAGTAGGCCGAAGCGGGACCTGCGCTTAAATACTATAAATGCACATTTTTATAGCTTAACGAGCTAAGCGAACGCGGCTGAGGCTTGCAGCGGCATATGCATTGGCAGCATCGAAAATATTCTTCGAATGCATTGGATGCGCCTGAGCTGGAGGCCTTAAATGGGCTGGCTTATCTCTCGATAGCATTGATTCGCTATTTGTTAGATCAATTTTGCATACGGTCCGTCTGCATCCGACAACGGAGGTCAACCATGGCCCGACACTCCCTGCTCAGCCTGCCGCTGCCGGCGCCACCGCTCAAGCGCCAACCGATCTGGCCTGGTCTTAACCAGCGTGTGTTGCCGTGGCTGCTGCCGCTCGCTCTGTTCGCACTGTGGTGGCTGGCCGCGCGTAACGCCTGGATGAGCGAGCAGATTTTGCCGGCGCCTTCGCTGGTCTGGAACAGCGCCGTGGAGCTTGCGCAAGGTGAACTCTGGAATCATCTGTGGATCAGCCTGCAGCGCTTGTTCTGGGGTCTGCTCGCAGGAATTTTCGCGGGCGCCATACTGGGCGCTGCGCTGGGTTTCAGCCAACGGCTGGAGCGGTTGATTCTGCCGACATTCGCCGGGCTGGCGCAGGTGCCGACACTGGCCTGGATTCCCCTGTTCATGGTGTTTTTCGGCATTGGCGAAGTGCTGAAACTGGTGGTGCTGATCAAAGCGATCGTGGTGCCGGTGACCTTGCACACACTGGTCGGGGTGCGTGATGCGCAACCGAAATTGCGTGAAGCGGCAGCGGTCCTGCGCCTGCCGCCACCCCTGCTGATTCACCGCCTGGTCCTGCCCGCTGCCCTGCCCGCGTTCATGGCGGGCGTACGTCTGGCACTGGCCGCCGGGTGGACCTCGCTGCTGGCCGTCGAACTGCTGGCGTCCAGCGAAGGCATCGGCTACCTGATGGTCTGGGCGCGGCAGTTGTTCATGCTCGACATCGTGTTCGTGTGCATTGTGGTCATCGGTTTGCTCGGCGTGGCCATGGATCGCGGCATTGGTCTGCTCGATCGCAAACTGGTGCATTGGCCGCATCCAGCGACGGCCGAAATTCGTCGTGGCCCGCGTTATCAAGGCTGGCAACGACTGCAACCGTGGCTGCTGCCGCTGAGCTTGCTGGCGCTGTGGCAATTGGCGGTCGATCAGCAGTGGGTCGATGCCAACATTCTGGTCAGCCCGCTGGCCGTTCTGTTAACCGCGTGGGAAGGTCTGCGCGACGGAACCTTGAGCAGCGGCCTGGCCCTGAGCCTCGGACGCACAGTCGGCGGCTTGCTGCTCGGCGGCGGGCTCGGTTTCGCCCTCGGCTTGCTGCTAGGGCTGTCGCGCACCAGTGAACGCTTGCTCGGTCCGACGCTGGCGGCGATCCGGCAAATTGCGATTTTCGCCTGGGTGCCGCTGCTCACCGCGTGGTTCGGCCTCGGTGAGTTGGCCAAGTGGGTGTTCGTCGCTTTCGCCGCATTCTTTCCGTTGTTCATCGCCACGCAACGCAGCGTCGCCAACCTCTCGCCGCAACTCAACGAAGCCGCGCAGGTGCTGCGCCTGAGCCTCGGCCAACGCCTGCGCCGCCTGGTGTTGCCCGGTGCCGCGCCGGGCATTTTCGCCGGCCTCAGGCTGAGCCTGATCTACGCCTGGCTCGGCACTATCGGCGCCGAATACTTCATGCCGTCCAACGGCGGCATCGGCAGCCAGATGATCGGCGCACAGCAACTGCTGCGCATGGACCTGATCATGGCCGGCATGCTCCTGGTCGGCCTCACCGGCGCCCTGCTCAACCTGATCGGCCAACGCCTGGAAATTCGCGCGACCCGCTGGAGACACGCATGAACGCACCGATTGTCAGCTTCAACCACGTAGGCAAATCCTTCAACGTTGATGGCTTCGAACTGGAGGCCATCCACGAATTCAATCTGGACATCGCCGAGGGCGAGTTCGTCGCCATCGTCGGTTCCAGCGGCTGCGGCAAATCGACCTTGCTGCGCTTGCTGGTCGGACTCGATACGCAGTTTCGCGGGCAGATCAGCGTGGACGGCCAGCCCGTGACCGGCATCGGCAGCGAACGCGGCATCGTCTTTCAGGAGCACCGTTTGTTTCCCTGGCTGAGCGTCGCCGACAACATCGGTCTGGGCTTGGTCAATGAGGCGCTGAGCGCCGCGCAGAAGCAACAGCGGATCAACGATTTCATCGATCTGGTCGGCCTGCGCGACTTCACTCGCGCCTATCCGCACCAGCTCTCCGGCGGCATGGCCCAGCGTGTGGCGATCGCCCGCGGACTGGTTGCCAGCCCACGGATTCTGCTGCTCGACGAACCCTTCGGCGCCCTCGACGCACTGACCCGCCAGCAGATGCAGGACGAGCTGCTGGCAATCCGCGAACGCGCAAAGATCACCACCATTCTGGTCACCCATGATGTTGAGGAAGCGATCTTCCTCGCTGACCGCGTGGTGGTGATGGAGCCGCGTCCCGGAAGGATCAAGCAAGTGGTCGACATTGCCCTGCCGCACCCGCGCCAGCGCAGCAGTTTCGACTTCCATCAGCTACGTGAAGAACTGCTGCACGAACTGACCAGTGATGACCATTACCAACCGAGCGTGCCGGTGCAGATACGCGATCTGCCGCTGACGTTCATTGCCTGCTGAACAGGAGTTTCGCAATGCCGCAACGTCCCAACTTTCTGGTGATTCTGGCCGACGATCTAGGCTTCTCCGACATCGGTGCGTTCGGTGGCGAAATCGCCACGCCGAACCTCGATGCGCTGGCGAACAATGGCCTGCGCCTGACCGACTTTCACACCGCACCGACCTGCTCGCCGACCCGCTCGATGCTGCTCACCGGCACCGATCACCACATCGCCGGCATCGGCACCATGGCCGAAGCGCTGACGCCCGAACTGATCGGCAAACCGGGTTACGAAGGCTATCTCAACGACCGCGTGGTGGCGTTGCCGGAGTTACTGCGCGAGGCTGGTTATCAAACTCTGATGAGCGGCAAGTGGCACCTCGGTCTGACCGCCGAACTGGCGCCGCATGCGCGCGGCTTCGAGCGTTCGTTTTCACTGTTGCCGGGCGCGGCCAACCACTATGGTTTCGAGCCGACCTACGATGAGCAAACACCAGGCTTGTTGAAATCCACCCCGGCGCTGTATATCGAAGATGATCAATTCATCGACGAACTGCCCAAGGATTTCTATTCCTCCGATGCCTTCGGCGACAAGCTGCTGCAGTACCTCAAGGAGCGCGACCAGAGCCGCCCGTTCTTCGCTTATCTACCCTTCTCCGCACCGCACTGGCCGCTGCAGGCGCCTGCCGACATCGTCGAGAAATACCGTGGCCGCTACGATGCCGGCCCCGAAGTGCTGCGCATCGAACGCCTGGAAAAACTCAAAGCCCTCGGCCTGATCGAAGCGGATATCGAGCCGCATCCGCTGATCCAGCTCAGCGCGCAGTGGGACGCGTTGAGCGAGGAGCAAAAGCAGATTTCCGCGCGGGCCATGGAGGTTTACGCAGCGATGGTCGAGCGCATGGACTGGAACATCGGCCGCGTCGTCGATTACCTGCGCCAGCAGGGCCAACTCGACAATACATTCATCCTGTTCATGTCCGACAACGGAGCCGAAGGCGCGCTGCTGGAAGCGTTCCCCAAGTTCGGCCCGGAACTGATGACGTATCTGAACCAGCATTACGACAACAGCCTCGACAACATCGGCCGCGCCAACTCCTATGTCTGGTACGGGCCGAACTGGGCGCAGGTGGCGACCGCGCCGTCGCGGTTGTTCAAGGCCTTCACCACCGAGGGCGGCATTCGTGTGCCGGCGCTGTTGAACTATCCGCAACTGGCGCTCAAAGGGCAGATCAGCCACGGCTTCGGCACGGTGATGGACGTCACTCCAACGATTCTGGATCTGGCAGGCGTGAGGCATCCAGGCAAACACTGGAAAGGCAAAGCGGTAGCGCCGTTGCGTGGTAAATCATGGCTGGGCTTTTTGTCCGGCGAGACCGCGCAGGTGCATGACGAGCACACGGTGACGGGTTGGGAATTGTTCGGGCGCCGGGCGATTCGCCAAGGCTCATGGAAAGCCGTATGGATTCCCGGGCCGGTAGGGCCAGCGACGTGGCAGCTTTATGATTTGCGCAGTGATCCGGGGGAGATTCATGATCTGGCGCTGAGCCAGCCGGGCAAACTCGCTGACTTGATCGGGCATTGGCAGCGGTATGTGGAGGAAACCGGGGTGATCCTGAGCGCTTCGCCGTTTCAGCCGGATTGATGTTACCTGCACTATCGCCATCGCGAGCAGGCTCGCTCCCACATTTGAAATGCGTGTCCCTGTGGGAGCGAGCCTGCTCGCGATGAGGCCTTGGCAGTCGATCGTTAAGCTTGAGCCGTACGCACCTCTTTCTGTGCAACGGCATCCCGGCGTACAAACCGGTTCGCTCGCCCAAACGTGCCGAAATCATTGAACCGCACCCCCATCTCGCGCATCACTTTGTGCGCCACCGGCACGGTCATCTGGCGGATGTAAAACGGCTCCTTGACCACAAAATGATGAATCCCGTGGCTGCTGCCGAAGTTGAAGCAGAACGCCTGCAACGGCCACAGCCACCACGGGTTCAGCACCTGACATTGCTGCAGCACGTTGCCCGCCTCGACGTCGCCGTAGTAGTGCATGTTCGAGCTGATGAAGTGCAGGCAAAACGTGCGCAGCACATTCGGGCCGATAATCACCACAACGGCGATATCGATGACCTGCATCACCGCCAGCGTATTGGCTGACCAGTCAATCGGCGCGCCTAGTAGAGAGGCAACGCCGTTCGCTGTGTGAAAACCCAAAAACACATACCAGGCGCCCCAGTGCAGCAGCGCCAGCGGCGCGTAGACCTTGAACACGCGCTTGAGAATACCGAGCTTGTGCGCCCAGGTTTTGGCCCGCAACAGGCGGATGAAGGCTGACATCATGTTGTCGCCCACCATCAGCAGCCGCGCCAAACCCCACGGCTCGCCGTTGGTGATCGCACGTTCTTCCATGTCGGCTTCGGTACCGGAGACCTTGTGGTGATTGAGGTGCAACTGGCGCCGGATCCACGGGTTGATCGTGCTCGGCCGCGCCAGCCACACCAGGCCCATCATCAGGTTGTGCGGCACGCGCTGCTTGCGGAAATACATGCTGTGGATCAGGTCGTGCTCAAGCTCATGGGTCAGCGAGGCAAAAAACGCATTGAGCAAAAGGCACGCCCACCACGCCATGTGACCACTGATATACAGCGCTGCCGAGCCGATCATGCCGGCCAGGGCGAAGGCCAATATCCCTGCGCCCAGCGCGTCCTGATGCTGGAGAATCGGGTAGCGCTTGCGCAATTCCACGCCTCTGCCCAGCACCACCTCGCGAATATGCGCTGAGCGCTGCGTCGCATTGAGCCGCTGGGGGCTTGCAGAAGTACCGTCCATGCTTCCATCCTCGGGTCTAAGATGTGTGAATCGTGCCTTGCCGGGGCATCAATCGCGCTAGCCAAGAACGCCAACCTGTTGACCGGACGCGCCAATCAGCATGAAGGAACCGACCTCCCTCGCCAGCTGGACCCGTGCCCTGCGCAAGCAACTCGATGCGCTGGGGCTGGACAGTATTACCCTGTGCCAACAGGCCGGCCTCGACCCGAGCCTGATGGACGATCCCAACGCGCGCTATCCATTGTCCGGCACCACGCGTTTGTGGGCACTCGCTGTTGAGGCCAGCGGTGATCCGGCGCTGGGCTTGCGCGTGTCGCGCTTCGTCAGCCCGACCACCTTTCACGCGCTCGGCTATGCGCTGGTCGCCAGCGGCAGCTTGCGCGAAGTGTTCGAGCGCATCGTGCGCTATCACCCGGTCGTCAGTGATGCGCTGGAACTGGAGCTGAGCCGCAGCGCCGACCGTTATCAATTTCGATTGAAAGTCCCTGTGGGCAACCCGGCGCCGGCCTTCGAAGCCATCGATGCCTTCACCGCGATCTACGTGCGCACCTGCCGTAATCGCCTCGGCCGTGATTACGCGCCGCTGGCGGTTTATCTGCGCCGCCCTGAACCGACCGATGCCCATCAATGGCACAAAGTCTTTCGCGCCCCGGTGCATTTCGGCTGCGCCGAAGATCGCCTGGAGTTCGCCCTCGCCGACTTCGACAGCCACCTCGACGACGCCAATCCGGAACTGGCCGAACACAACGAAGCGGTGCTCAAGCGCACCCTGGCGCAGCTGCAACCGCTGACCTGGGAGCGCAAAGTGCGCGACGCCATCGAAGAACAACTGCCCGAAGGCGAACCCAGCGCCGAGCGCATCGCCCAAGCCTTGCACCTGAGCCTGCGCAGCCTGCAACGGCATCTGGCCGATGAAGGCTGCCGCTTCGACACCCTGCTCAACGAAAGCCGCGAAAACCTCGCGCTGCTGCACCTGCGCGATCCGCAGTGTTCATTGAGCGAAGTGAGTTATCTGCTCGGCTTCGCCGACACCAGCAGCTTCAGCCGCGCCTTCAAGCGCTGGACCGGGATGACGCCGGGGCAGTTTCGTGATCAGTTGCGCTGAGTTTCAACTGTTGAGCAGGCTACGCGTCAGCCCGGCAGACCACTGTTCGCTCATCGCAGCGCCCACCTCAGCGAAGGCCGGATGATTTGCGCTGAACTCGGCCATTTCGCCCATCGCTTCCTGTAACCCCTGCGCGACAATTTGCAGTAACTGGTTGCAACGCGCTTCACTCAGATTGCAGGCCGTACGACCAAATTTCGTTAGCATTTTATGCTTGGGCCACGCCTTCGAACCGCCCAAAAGCAGTGCCATGCTATCGCTCTTGATGTACACCGACGTAGTGATGATGTCGTATGCCGGAGCCAGCCTGACCAATGAGTTTTCCCCACAATCCTCGTAGAGCACACCAAAGTTTTTCAGGTGGGCATCGCCGTTTTTCAATGCTGCTGATAAAGCGACAATCTTGAAGAAAGCTTCCAGTGCGTGCTTGAGTAATGAGGGTGAGACAAACGCTTTGATCTGCCGTGCGACTCCTTCGTAAGAGCCATCGTATTTGGCCTTCGACGGCCAGCCGTTGAGCACGCAAAAATCTTCGAAACCGAGATATCCGGTGTCGCTCAAATCAAAACGCTCGATGACGAGAAATTTGCCATGCTGGCTGAGTTCGAAATGCGGCACGTCGAGGCCACAAAGTTGCGCAGCGCGCATGCAGAAATATTCGTTGGTTGCCAGTTCGGGAAACTCTTCGGCGCGGAAGGCTTTGACCAGATGAGTCGAGCCTCGGTGCGTCAGTCGGTCTATTGCAGCGGCACTATCACGCACCAACACTTTGGGCTGCACGCCGGAAACCCCGGAATACTGCCCGTAAGTCTGCAAAAGATCCTCGAACAAACCTTGTGCACCATCATGAACCAACAATTGAGCCAGCGAAGTCTCAGGTGGGCGATCGGTTGTCGAAGCGCTCGCTATCGAAAGCCGCCCGAGTTGATGCGGGCCGACGATGCCTAGTAAAGCGAAGTCATCGAAACCGCGCACGGCTTTGCTGAACCGCCGCATCAACTCATCGCGTAACGCACCCTCGGGCAGGTTCATCTCGAATATCGGATGGATGCCGCGTTCACAGCCATAACTTTCCAGGCGCGTCGGCATGGTCAGCGAAACGGCATTTTCATCAATCGCATCGTCCCGGTAGCTGAACACGCTGTCGACATGTGTTTGCCCGCGCCCCAGTTTTCCAATCTCACGGCCGCTTACGCAGACCTGCAAGCGGTCCAAAGCCTCAGTCATGGAAGTTCACCTTTCGCAGCGTGTCGAGCGTCGGACGTCGAGCGGCACGGGGAATTGCGGCCAGTTCGTAGCCGAATCCGTTAAGAATCGCTTCGACTTTGCGCAGGCCGATTTCGGAGATTGTGTTGTTTTCAATCCCCGAAATCGTTGCGCGGCTCATGCCGTATTGCTGCGCCAAAGCTTGTTGAGAGATTTTTTGGGCCTTTCGCAAGCTTTTGATCAACGCGCCAATTGTTTCCATCACCACCTCGAATGCATCATTAACAATGCAAAATCGTCTCAAATCACAAATTGCATCATTAACAATGCAATTCAATGAGCTTAGCGTAGATGGCCAGCCACCGCTAATGTCTCAGCACCACCCAAACCCCAACTCAAACACAGTACCCGCCGCATCACTCCTCACCCCCACCTCCCCCATGCAACTGCATGATCGACTGCACGATCGCCAGTCCCAACCCACCCGAATCCCCGGGTTCCGCCCGTGAGGGATCGACGCGGTAGAAGCGGTCGAACAGTTTGCCCAGATGCTCGGGCGCGATGGCGGGGCCGTGGTTGTGCACTTGCAGCCAGACCCGGCCCGGCTCGTCGCGGCGGCGCAGGCGGATAACGGTGCCGGGGTCGGCATGGCGCACGGCGTTGGCCAGCAGGTTGCCGAGCGCCCGTTGCAGCAATTGCTGATCGGCGAGCAGTTCGCCGTGCAGTTGGTTGTCCAGGCGCAGGTCGCGATCGTCCGCCAGGGCTTCGAAGTAATCACACAGTTCATCGCCGACGCTGTGCAGATCCAGCGGTTGCAGATTCAGTGCGCGCTCGGCCTGTTCGGCGCGGGCGAGGAACATCAGGTTTTCCGCCATGCGTTTGAGCCGTTCAAACTCTTCCATGTTCGAGGCCAGCACCTCCTGATATTCAGCTGTACTGCGCGGGTGATTCAACGCCTGGCCGTTGCTCGCCAGCAAGGTGTGCAGCGGCGTGCGGATTTCATGGGCGAGGTCGGCGGAGAACTGCGACAGGCGCTGCACGCTGTCATCCAGCCGCGCGAGCATGCCGTTGAGTGCTTGTACCGGCTCGCGCAGTTCTGTCGGTGTGCCTTCGGCGGGCAGACGTTGATCAAGGCTGCGCAGATCGATGCCGCGAACCGCTGCGCTCAACTGGCGCAACGGTCGCAGCCCACGGCGCAACAGCAACAGGCCAAGCGCAAAAGCGAGTAACGCACCGACGCCGACGGAGAGATACAAGCGCAGGCGATAACTGCTCAGCATCTGTTCACGCTCGCTCAGCACCTTGCCGGCAATCACGGTCAGAGATTCACCGTTCGGGCCCTGCGCCTGACCGGACAACAACGCCACTTCGGCACCGTCGCCTGCCTGCCATGTCAGCACGTCGCGACGTTGTGGCATCTGCTCGCGGGCAATCGCCTTCAAGTTCGGCAACTCGCGCTGGCGCGGGTTGATGGTGATCACGCTGGAGCCGTCCGCGCGGCTAACCAACAGCAGGCTGTCGAGATTGCCGAGCATGTTCTGATACAGCCGCGGCCGTGCCTGCAAGGCGTCGAGGCTGTCGCTGTCGGCGAGCAAGGCGCGCACTTGTTCGAGGCGACCCAGCAGGGCCATGTCGTCACGAAAGTCCAGCTCCGAGGCCAGCGAGCGATAAAGAAAAACGCCAATCGCGCTCAGCACCAATGCACAAACAATGGCGAAGGCCAGGGCCAGACGCCAGGCGATCGACTTACTCCACATCGTCCGGCGCTTCCAGTTGATAACCGACGCCGCGCACGGTGTGAATCAGTTTAGGCATATACGGATCATCGACCTTGGAGCGCAGACGGCGCACCGCCACTTCGACCATGTTGGTGTCGCTGTCGAAATTCAGGTTCCACACCTGCGAGGCGATCAGCGTGCGCGACAACACTTCGCCCTGGCGGCTGGCGAGCAATTGCAGCAGGGCGAATTCCTTGTTGGTCAGGGCGATGCGCTGGCCGCCACGACTGACGCGGCGGCGCAGCACGTCGATTTCCAGATCGGCGATCTGGTAAGACTCGGCCTCGCGCATCGGCCCGCGCCGCAGCAAGGTACGCACCCGCGCGAGCAGTTCGGCGAAGGCGAAGGGTTTGAGCAGGTAATCGTCGGCACCCAGTTCGAGACCGCGCACGCGGTCTTCAATGGCGTCCTTGGCCGTGAGAAACAACACGGGAGTGGCGCCGCGCTGGCGGATCAGTTGCAGCAATTGCCAGCCGTTAAGACCGGGCAGCATCACGTCGAGGATGATCAGGTCGTATTCCTGCTGCTCGATAAAGTAGCGGCCATCGAGGCCATTGAGCGCCACGTCCACGGCAAAACCCGACTCGCCCAGACCTTTGGCGAGGAAATTCGCGGTTTTGGCTTCGTCTTCTACAACCAGCAAACGCATGGCACACCTCGTTCATTAAGGCACACAGGCTAGGCGCCTTCGGCGGCGTTGCCCATTACAAACTTGTAATCCAACTGACGAGGTTCTGACGAGGACCGGCCGTTAAGGTGACGACCTTCGCTTCTGGAGCTCGTCCATGACCGTCAAATACCTCGTTGCAAGCCTGATGATCGGCCTGAGTGGCGCCGCTGTCGCCAGCCCGGAATTACCGCGCCACGCCGACCTCGATCTGAAAACCGCGCGCTGGCTCGCCGACAAGGCGATGAGCACCTGCACCGGCACAGTCTCGGTGCTCGACCGTGGCGGCAACCTGCTGGTGACCCTGCGCGGCGATGGCATCGGCCCGCACAACACCGCCGCCAGCCAGCGCAAGGCCTACACCGCACTGTCGACCAAGACGCCGACACGACTGTTCGCCGAGCGCGCTCGCAACAACCCGGAAACCGCCAACCTCAACACCCTCGATGAATTGCTGTTGCTGGGCGGCGGCATCCCGTTGTTCGCCGGCAGCGAACTGGTCGGTGCCATCGGCGTGGCCGGTTCCGGCGGCGGCGAGCAGGACGAAAACTGTGCCGTCGCGGCTGCCGACAAGGCCGGCTTGACCATCACCTCTTCCCACTAAGGAGAACCACCATGACCACCCTGCGCATGACCCTCGCCGCCCTTGGCCTGAGCGCTGTTTCGAGCCTGGCGCTGGCCGCCGGCAACCCGTTGAGCGTGCACGTACTCAACCTGGAAAACGGCCTGCCTTCGCCGGGCATCAACGTCTCGCTGGAAAAGCATGTCGGCACGGACTGGCAGCCGCTGGCGCAAGGCACCACCAACGAACAAGGGCGAATCGCCGAACTGTTTCCGGCCAGACAACCCTTTGAAGCAGGTGAATACCGCGTGGTGTTCAAGACCGGCGAGTACTACAAGAAGATCAAGCACGACACATTCTTCCCGGAAATCCCGGTGATCTTCGAAGTGAAGCAGACCGACCAGCATTACCACATCCCGCTGCTGCTCAGCCCGTATGGTTTCTCGACTTATCGCGGTTCTTGAAAACGGCACTGCCCCTGTGGGAGCGAGCCTGCTCGCGATGGCATTGGATCAGTCAACATCATCGTTAAATGACCCAGCGCTTTCGCGAGCAGGCTCGCTCCCACAGGGAATTTCAGGCGCCGGTTAAAGTGTGGTCAGCGCCCGCAATCGCGCGGCATCGAGGATTTCGATCTCGCCGTACGCAAGACCAATAATCCCCTGCCCCTGCAAATCCTTGAGAATCTGGTTAGTGGTCTGCCGCGACAGCGACAGCATCGCGGCCAGTTGCTCCTGCGGCAGTTGCAGCACTCGGCGCGGCGCGTCGAGTTCGCCGTAGCCCTCGGCAATCATCAACAAACGATGCGCCAGCCGCGCCGGGGCCGGCAGCAGGCTGAGCTGTTCGAGACTGATGAAGGCCAGGCGCAGTTTGTGGCTCATCAACAAGGCCAGATGGCGCCAATACACGGGCTGCTCGTCGAGCAATTTCAACAATGCCGCCTGCGGAATATTCAGCAAAGTGCAGGCCCCGACTGCATAAGCATCATGGGTACGCGGCTGACCATCGAACAGGCAAATTTCGCCAAACCAGTGCGGCGCCTCGACCAGGCTCAACAACGCCTCTTTGCCCTGCTCGCTCACCGCGCCGATGCGCACGGCACCATCGAGCACCGCGTACAAGCCGCACGGTGCGTCACCGCGCTGAAACAGGCGCTGTCCCGCCGTCAGCCGCCGCTCGCGGCCCGCCGCCAGCAGACTATCCTGAAAGGATGACGGCAGATGACTGAACCAGTGCCCGGTCAGCAGCCGTGAACGTATGTGCATAAACCCTCCTGGATTGTCGCCTGCCCGACAGAGCGAACCCGGCTGCCGGGGATGATGCAACCAATTCCATTGGAGGAACAACAATGAAAAGCCTCGTCGACCATCTCAGTCAGTACGCCGCCTACCACCGCGACCCGCGCAACATCGCCAGCCACTTTGTCGGCATTCCGCTGATCGTTGTGGCGGTGGCGGTGTTGTTGTCACGCCCGCAATGGTCGCTGGGCGGTCTGTGGATTTCTCCGGCCGTTGTGCTGGCGTTGGCTTCGGCGTGGTTTTACTTGCGACTGGAATTAAAGCTCGGTGTGTTGATGACGGTATTGATGGGGCTATCGGTCTGGGCCGGGCATGCGCTGGCGCAGCAGAGCACCATGGTCTGGCTGAGCAGCGGGCTGGGGATGTTCGTGATTGGCTGGGTGATCCAGTTTGTCGGGCATCACTACGAAGGGCGCAAACCGGCGTTTGTCGACGACATCAGCGGGCTGATTGTCGGGCCGCTGTTTGTCGTTGCCGAGCTGGCGTTTTTGCTCGGGCTGCGGCATGAACTGAAAGCGCAGATCGAGGCGCGGGCGGGAGGGGTGCGGGTCAATCCGAATCGAAAAGCGGCGGCTTAGGCCGCTTAAAAGATCGCAGCCTTCGGCAGCTCCTGCATCCGCTCGTTCCCACGCTCTGCGTGGGAACGCCGCCATGGACGCTCCGCGTCCACTGTGACGCGGAGCGTCACGGGATGCATTCCCACGCAGAGCGTGGGAACGATCAGTTAGCCTGCTCGCGACGCTTTTGGCTTTAGAGGTTGGCGACCTTCTGCCAGACCTTCGGTTTGAAGAACAGCGTTTCACCCTTGGCCAGGCCAATCAGGCTGTCGTGATCCTTGACCACTTCGGCCTCGATCAGATCGCTCTGCCCCTCAACCTTCAACGTCACCCGCGTGGTCGCGCCCAACGGCCGAATGTCGCGCACCTCAGCCGCATGGTGATCTTCCAGCTCATGCTTGGACAACGACACTTCGTGCGGGCGGAACAGCACGTGGTTGTCGTCGCTGAGCAGCAAACGATTCGAATCGCCGAGGAAGTGATAAACGAAATCGCTGGCCGGGTTTTCGTAGACGTCGCCCGGTGAGCCGATCTGCTCGATCACGCCCTTGTTCATCACCACGATGCGGTCGGCGACTTCCATCGCTTCTTCCTGGTCGTGAGTCACGAATACCGAGGTCAGGTTGATGTCCTCGTGCAAGCGCGCCAGCCAGCGGCGCAGCTCTTTGCGCACCTTGGCATCGAGGGCGCCGAACGGCTCGTCGAGCAGCAGTACTTTCGGCTCCACCGCCAAGGCACGGGCCAGGGCAATGCGCTGGCGCTGACCACCCGACAACTGCTCCGGGTAACGATCCGACAGCCAGTCCAGTTGCACCATGTTCAGCAATTCATGAACCTTGGTCGCAATCTGGCTTTCGTTCGGGCGCTGGTTTTTCGGTTTCATGCGCAGGCCGAACGCGACGTTGTCGAACACCGTCATGTGCCGGAACAACGCGTAGTGCTGGAACACGAAACCAACGTTGCGATCACGCACGTCGTGGCCGGAGACGTCTTCGCCGTGGAAGACAATGTTGCCCTGATCCGGGGTTTCCAGACCGGCAATGATCCGCAGCAGCGTGGTTTTGCCACAGCCCGAAGGCCCCAGCAGCGCCACCAGCTCACCGCTCTGGATGTCCAGGCTGATGTTGTCCAGCGCCTTGAACGCGTTGAAGTTCTTGCTGACGTTACGCACTTCGATCGACATGAATTATTCCTCCGCGGCGCTGGCGCGCAGGCGGTTGATACGGTTTTCGCTCCACTGCTTGAGCAGCAGGATGAAGAGCGCCAGGATCAGCAACAGGCTCGCCACGGCGAACGCGGCCACGTGGTTGTATTCGTTGTAGAGGATCTCGACGTGCAGCGGCAAGGTGTTGGTCACCCCGCGAATGTGCCCGGACACCACCGACACCGCCCCGAACTCGCCCATGGCCCGCGCGGTACACAGCACCACGCCATAGATCAGGCCCCATTTGATGTTGGGCACGGTGACGTGCCAGAACATCTGCCAGCCATTGGCGCCAAGCAGGCGCGCGGCTTCTTCTTCCTGGGTGCCTTGTTCCTGCATCAGCGGGATCAGCTCACGGGCCACGAACGGCACGGTGACGAAGATCGTCGCCAGCACGATGCCCGGCAGGGCGAAGACGATCTGGATGTCATGATCCTGCAGCCACGGCCCGAACAGGCCCTGCGCGCCGAACATCAACACGTAGACCAGACCGGCGATCACCGGCGACACCGAAAACGGCAAGTCAATCAGCGTTACCAGCATGCTCTTGCCACGGAACGAGTATTTGCTCACGCACCAAGCGGCGCTGACGCCGAACACCAGGTTCAGCGGCACCGAAATCAGCACCGCGAACACCGTGAGTTTCAGCGCCGACAAAGCGTCCGGCTCAAAGATCGCCGTGAAAAACGCACCGAGGCCGTTCTTCAAACCCTGCGATACGACGATGAACAACGGCAGCAGTAGAAACAGGAAAAAGATCAGCCAGCCAAGACCGATCAAGATTCTGCGCGAGGTGGCACTGCCACGCCGCGCAGCGTTGGCCGCCGAGGCGGCCGCAATAGACGATTGGGACATGTGCGCGCCTCCTTATGGGGTTTCGATGCGCCGCTGAAGCAGGTTGATCAGCAGCAACAGGACAAAGGAAACCACCAGCATCAATACGCCGATGGCCGTGGCGCCGGTGTAATCGTACTGGTCGAGTTTGACCATGATCAGCAGCGGCAGGATCTCGGTTTTCATCGGCATGTTGCCGGCGATAAAAATCACCGAACCGTACTCGCCAACGCCACGGGCAAACGCCAGGGCAAAACCGGTCAGCCATGCGGGCAGCAGCGCCGGTACGAGAATATGGCGGAACACCTGGATCGGTTTGGCACCGAGGCAAGCGGCAGCTTCTTCGACTTCGCGAGGTATGTCGGCCAGCACCGGCTGCACCGTGCGCACCACGAACGGCAGAGTCACAAAGGTCAGCGCCAGGGTGATACCCAACGGCGTGTAGGCGATCTTGAAACCCAGGTCAGTGGCGAACTGACCGACCAGACCGGTCGGGGCATACAGCGCGGTCAACGCGATACCGGCCACTGCCGTAGGCAAGGCGAAGGGCAAATCGATCATCGCATCGATCACCTTGCGCCCGGGGAAGGTGTAGCGCACCAGCACCCAGGCCAGCAAGGTGCCGATGATGCCGTTGATGATCGCCGCGCACAGCGCAGTGCCGAAGCTCAGCTTCAACGCCGCCAGCACCCGCGGTGCGGAAATGATCGCCCAGAACTGCTCCCAGGTCAGTTGCGCGGCGTGGACGAACATCGCCGCCAGCGGGATAAGCACAATCAGACTGAGGTACACCAAGGTGTAGCCCAGCGTCAGCCCGAAGCCGGGTATGACGGGGGAGATACGACGCGACATAAAAGTCCCTGGTTAAAAGCGATCCGCTGAACGCACCAATGTGCGAGCGAGCCTGCTCGCGAAGAGGGAGTATCAGTCAACTCCAGGTCGTCTGACACTGCGCTTTCGCGAGCAGGCTCGCTCCCACATTTTCCGCGCCTGGCTTCAGGCTTGATGTGTGGCTGAAGTCAGATTACTGCGCCTGATAAATCTGGTCGAACACGCCGCCATCGTTGAAGAATTTTGGCTGCGCGGATTTCCAGCCGCCGAAGTCCTTGTCGATGGTCACCAGCTCCAGTTTCGGGAACTGCTGGGCGTACTTGGCGGCGACGTCCTTGTCACGCGGACGGTAGAAATTCTTCGCCGCGATTTCCTGACCGGCCGGGCTGTACAGGTGCTTGAGATAGGCTTCGGCAATCTGCGCGTTGCCCTTCTTCTCGGCGTTCTTGTCGACCACGGCTGCTGGCGGCTCGGCGAGGATCGACAGCGACGGCACGACGATGTCGAACTTGTCGGCACCGCCATCTTCCTTCAGTGCCAGGAACGCTTCGTTTTCCCACGCGAGCAGCACGTCGCCCTGGCCGTTGTTGACGAAGGTGATGGTCGAGCCGCGTGCGCCGGTGTCGAGAATCGGCACGTGCTTGAACAGGGTTTGTACGTACTCCTTGGCCTTGGCTTCGTCACCGCCGTTGGCTTTCAGGCCGTAGGCCCAGGCCGCGAGGAAGTTCCAGCGCGCACCGCCGGAGGTTTTCGGGTTCGGCGTGATCACCGAGACGTCGTTCTTGACCAGATCGCCCCAGTCCTTGATGCCTTTCGGGTTGCCCTTGCGCACCAGGAAGACGATGGTCGAGGTGTACGGCGTGCTCGCTTCCGGCAGACGCTTCTGCCAGTCGGCGGGCAGGCTCTTGCCGAGCTTGGCCACTTCGTCGATGTCGCCGGCCAGGGCCAGGGTCACGACGTCGGCGCGCAGACCATCAATTACCGCACGGGCCTGCTTGCCCGAACCACCGTGGGATTGCTGGATCTTCACGGTGTCGCCGGCGTGGTCTTGCTGCCAGAACTTGATGAATTCGGCGTTGTAGTCCTGATACAGCTCGCGGGTCGGGTCATACGAGACGTTGAGCAGTTCGTAATCCTTGGCAACCGCGGAACCGGCAAACACGGCACTGGCCAGCGCGGCCAAAGCGTAACGGCGAATCGACGACATGGTGAAAGCTCCTGGAATTGCTGGTGGTGGCTTTTTTCTTATGGATTGGGTAATCGGCAGCCGGTCAAAGATCACCGCCTGCGCCAGCTCTTGTCTGAAGCTCCCCGCAAGAGCTGGCGCAGGCTGCAATCTTCAGCCCGGTTGCTTGCCGGGTTGTTGCAAGCGGAATTTCTCTTTGCGTTCGATCTGCACGACCTGGGCGTTGTGCACAGTGATTTCCACCGCGCCAAACCGCAGATCGCGTAGCGCGCTCTGGATTTCCCGCAAAATCGTGCTTTCGTCCTGACCGTCAACGCTGCGAAGGGATGCGCTCATGGTGCTGCTCCTTTGAAAGGGATATGCCTGGCAGTGGGCGGCACTGCGTTCGGCGTGGGAGCAATATAAGAGAGGTGCAGATATTCTTAAAAAGACTATTTAAGAATGTTTATATAACCAGAAAAACCACCCTTGCCACCCATCCCGGGGCAATGCTCAATTTCCTGCGCCGGCACCGGCCGCCCAAACCAATAGCCTTGCCCCAGATCGCATTCCTGTTCGAGCAGAAATTTCGCCTGCTCAATCTGCTCGATGCCCTCGGCGTGCACCTGCATGCCCATGCTGCGGGCCAGTGCGATGATCACCCGGACAATCGCCACGTCATCCTCATCCCACGGCAAACCGGCGACGAAGCCCTGATCGATCTTGAGTTTTTGTACCGGTAAACGCTTGAGCCGCAACAGCGATGAATAGCCGGTGCCAAAGTCATCGATCGCCAGGCGGATACCCAGCTCACGCAAACGATGCATCTGCTCCAATGCGACTTCCGGGTCTTCCATGACCGCACTTTCGGTCACTTCAAGTTCCAGATAAGCCGGTTCCAGCCCGCTGTCGTGCAGCACCTGCGCCACCTGCTGGTACAGCTCGCGCCGGGCAAACAGTCGCGACGACACATTCACCGCGACGAACGACAGCACCAGGCCGGCCTGCTGCCACTGGCACATCTGCCGGCAAGCCTGCTGCATGACCCAGGCATCGATTTCGGCGATCAGCCCGGTGCGCTCGGCAATCGGGATGAATTCTGCGGGCGAGACCAGACCGCGTTGCGGATGCTGCCAGCGCACCAGGGCTTCTACGCCAATCAGGCGGCCGCTTGGCAGGTCATGCACCGGTTGGTAATAGACCCGCAGCTCCTGTTGCTCCAGCGCACGGCGCAATTCAAAGGCGAGCTCCACGCGTTGTTGGGCATGCGCGGTGAGTTCTTCGGTGTACAAGGCGTACCCGTTGCGCCCGCTGCTTTTGGCCTTGAACAACGCGGCGTCGGCATTGCGCAGCAGTTGCTCGGCGCTCAGGGCATCGCTGGGATACAGGCTGATGCCGATGCTGGCGTTGATCAACAACTCGTGGCCATCAACGCGAAACGCGTCCTTGAACGCATCGAGCATGCGTTGCGCCAGCGCCGCTGCCTGCACCGGTTGTGGACAACTCTCTGCGAGCACGGCGAACTCGTCGCCGCCGAGCCGCGCCAGGGTAATGCCGGGCCCGCACAACCCCTGCAAACGCGCCGCCACGGCCTTGAGCAAGCGATCGCCCACGTTATGGCCGAGGCTGTCATTGATCATTTTGAAGTGATCGAGATCAAGCATCAGCAGCGCGCAACCGCGTTTGTGAATTTGCGCCGAGGCCAGCGCCTGCTCGGTGCGGTCGCTGAACAACAGGCGATTGGGCAGATCGGTCAGCGGATCATGGTGCGCGAGGTGTTTGAGTTCCTCCTCGGAATGCTTGATCGCACTGATGTCGGAAAACACCGCGACGTAATGGCTGAGCCGGCCGTGATCATCGTGAATCACGCGGATGGTTTGCCACTGTGGATAAATTTCGCCGCTTTTACGTCGGTTCCAGATCTCCCCGCTCCACTCGCGCTGCGCCTGCAACGTGGCGAACATGGCTTGATAGAAACCCGGCGGATGATGGCCGGACTTGAACAGGCTCGGCTGCTGGCCGATAACTTCTTCGCGCTGATAACCGGTGATCGCCATGAACGCGCGATTGACGTGGACGATCAGGCCCTGATGATTGGTGACCAGCACGCCTTCGCGGGTGCAGTCGAACACCGCTGCCGCCTGACGCAAACGCTCACGATCGGCATGGCGCTCGCGCAACCGGGCGCCGATGCCGAGAAACCCGTACAGGCGCGCCCGCGCCAGAAAGATCAGCCCGGCACTCACCGCGGCGAACAGGTAACCGTTGATCAGTTGCCATCGGGCGATATCGACGGCGTCATTGAAGAAATTGTTTAATAAATGATCAGCACCTTGCAGCCAGACGACGGCAAGTACGAGATAGAGCAGCGCTGCACGCAAGGCATCGCGGTGAGTGGCAGGCATTCGGCTGTCCATGTCCCTACAAAAAGGTTGGAATTATAGGTCAAGAAACATCCAGCGACGCTTTCCTTTAAGGGCGGCTGGTTTTATCCGTGTGCTTGGTGATAATGCAACGGCTGTTTTTATCTTTATCGAGGGCCCTATAGCCTATGTGGTACGAAGGTTTTCTTGGCTTGTCGGCCTGGTCGCTGGTCGCGGTCACCCTGCTGATGACCCATGTGACGATTGTTGCCGTCACGGTCTATCTGCACCGTTATTCCGCGCATCGCTCGCTGGAGCTGAATGCCGGTCTGAAACACTTTTTCCGCTTCTGGCTGTGGCTGACCACGGCGCAGAACACCCGCGAATGGACAGCCATCCACCGCAAACACCACGCCAAATGCGAAACCGAAGATGACCCGCACAGTCCGGTAATCAAGGGCTTGTCCACGGTGCTGCGCACCGGCGCCGAGCTGTACCGTGCCGAAGCGCAGAATCCGGAAACCCTGCGCATCTACGGCAAGAACTGCCCGGAAGACTGGATCGAGCGCAACCTCTACAGCCGTTTCCCGCTGCTGGGCGTGGCGATCATGGGCATTATCGACCTGCTGCTGTTCGGCACCATCGGCATTACCATCTGGGCGATCCAGATGATGTGGATTCCGGTGTGGGCCGCCGGCGTGATCAACGGTCTGGGCCACGCGGTCGGCTATCGCAACTTCGAATGCCGCGACGCGGCGACCAATCTGGTGCCTTGGGGCATCCTGATCGGCGGCGAAGAACTGCACAACAATCATCACACCTACCCCAATTCGGCCAAGCTGTCGGTGAAGAAGTGGGAGTTCGACCTCGGCTGGGCGTGGATCAAGGTCTTCAGCTTCCTCGGTCTGGCCAGGGTTCAGCGCGTTGCGCCGATCGCGCACCGGGTCGAAGGCAAGGGCAGCCTGGACATGGACACCGCCATGGCGATCCTCAACAACCGCTTCCAGATCATGGCCCAGTACCGCAAGCTGGTGATCGGTCCGCTGGTCAAGCAGGAGCTGGCCAAGGTCGATCATTCGGTTCGCCACCAGTTCCACCGTGCCAAGCGCCTGCTGTCGCGCGAGACCAGCCTGCTGGAAGACCGCCATCACTTGCGCATCCAGACCATGCTCGAGCACAGCCAGGCGTTGAAAGTGATTTACGAAAAGCGTCTGGCCCTGCAACAGATCTGGGTCAAGACCAGTTCCAATGGCCACGACATGCTCGCCGCCATCAAGGACTGGATTCACGAGGCCGAAGCCAGCGGCATTCAGTCCCTGCGTGAATTTGCCGACCAGTTGAAAACCTACTCGCTGCGTCCTGCAGCAGTCTGAGACCGTTGATCGGTGCACTCGCCCAGGCGAGTGCACCGTTTTGAACTTCGCCGAAAATCACCTATCTCAAAGACACTTCGCCACCCCGGCGGGCTGTATTGTGGCCGCTGTCGAAATCGCGGCACGCCCTTTGAGATTTGTGCCGATGGTCAACAACAATCCAAAAGACTCATCCGTCCCGCAGTGGCCCGAGGCCGCGCAAACCCTGATGGCGCTGATGCATGCGCAAGGCGAGGTCGCACGCCTGAGCGAGCGTGAACAGCTGTTCAGCTCACTACTTGTCAGCGTTAATGCCGTGCTTTGGGCGTTCAACTGGGAAACCCGTCAGGTGCTGTACGTCAGCCCCGCCTACGAACGGATTTTCGGTCGCTCCGCCGGGCGGCTGCTCGGTGACTACAACCAGTGGCGCGACAGCATCTACCCCGACGACCTCGACTACGCTGAGCGCAGCCTCGCCGAAGTGCTGCACAAGGGCGCGGTGGAAGACCGCGAGTACCGGATCATCGCCGCCGACGGCCAGGTTCGCTGGCTCAGCGACAAATGCTTCATCAATCGCCAGGACGATCCAGACCAACCGGTGATCATCGTCGGCATCGCCGAAGACATCACCGACAAGAAGCACATGGAGACCGAGCTGCAACGCCTGGCGACCACCGACGTGCTGACGCAAAGCAGTAACCGCCGACACTTCTTCGAATGCGCCAACCGCGAATTCGAAGAAGCACGCCTGCGCGGTACGCCGATGGCGTTTCTGCTGCTGGATATCGATGACTTCAAAGCGATCAACGACAGCTACGGCCACCCGGAAGGCGACAACGTGCTGCAACGGATTGCCGAGTGCGGACGCAGTTCATTGCGCCGTGGCGATCTGTTCGGGCGAATTGGCGGTGAGGAATTTGCCGCGGTGTTTCCCGGTTGCGCGCCGGAGATGGCCATGCAAGTGGCGGAACGCTTGCAGCAGGAGATTCAGCGTTTGCGATTCAGCCATGACGGCCAGACGTTCGGCATCACCGTAAGCCAAGGGCTGACCAGCCTGACCGACGAGGACAAAAGCCTCGACAACCTGTTCGCCCGCGCAGATGCGGCGATGTACGAAGCCAAGCGTCAGGGCAAGAACCGTATCATATCTGCCTGACGCCAAATCTCGGTCCGGCACAACACCCCTGTGGGAGCGAGCCTGCTCGCGAAAGCGGTGTGTCATACAGCGCATCGTCGTCTGAGGTTACGCTTTCGCGAGCAGGCTCGCTCCCACAGGGGTAAGAGTTGAATCGGGTTATTTACGCATCCGCATCAATTCCGGCAAACCAATCTTCAGCAATCGTGCCGTACGGCTCTTCGCCAGTTCCTCGACACCCTCATGCTCGGTCAACCGCGCCATTTGCGCCGCCATGTTCATCACCAGCGCCTCACGGGAATACACCCCACCGCCAAGCTGATAAACCGAGGCGATCAGTTCACGCAATTCCAAAGGCAGACGCCAGCGTGTACGCAACGCAGAACCATATGCCGCACCAAACTGCGCCAGTGCCTCGCCGACTTCCTCCTGCTCGTCCAGCGCCCCGCCCGCCTGTTGCCACTCTTGCAGACAACGCAGCAGCGCCAGATCACCGAGGCGGTGAAGCATGCCGGCGCAATAGCAGCGTTCCTGATCCAGATCGAGCAATCGCGCCAACGTGCGCGCATATTCGGCGGTGTGCAGTGACAAGCCCCAATAACGTTCGGCGTAATCCGCCAGACACGGATCGCTGAGCCGGGCACTGCGCTTGAGCGCCAGGCCCAGAATCAGATTCATGCTTTGCCCGGTGCCCAGCCGATGCAGGGCTTGCGCCAGCGTCTGCACCGGCGCGCCATGATGCTGCGCCGCGCTGTTGGCTGCGGCGATCAATACCGCCGTGATTTGCGGGTCGGTGCGAATCTCTTCTTCGAGCAGCTTCAGGTCGAGGCCATCGGGGTTGAGGCTGCGCTTCACCGCCACTTGCACATCGGTCATCAAGGGCGCGCCGTCGGCTTGCTCACGGCGCCGCTCCAGAAACACTGCCAGGGTCATGCCCGGCGCAAGGGCCGGCACTTCACAAAACACTTCCTGACCTGCGCTGAGCAACAAACCCTGCAAACGCTCGGTCAGGCCCTCCATGTTCAACGGTTTGGTCAGATACGCCGTCGGCGCCAGCGGGATGGCTTCGCGCACGCTGGCACTGTCGTTGCGGCTGCTCATCAGAATGAACGGCAGCGGCGGGTTGCGCTTGCGCTGACGCACGCTGCGCAGCACGTTCAAACCGTCGACGCCGGGCAATTCCCAATCGACGATGGCCAGGTCATAAGGGATTTCAGTGAGCATCGACAGCGCTTGCTGGCCATCGGCACACAGATCCAGCCGCGCGTCACAACGCACGTTCAGCAACACTTGTTTGAGCAGATCGCGGGACCACGGATCGGCCTCGGCAATCAACACGCGCGGTACGGCGGGTAATTCAACGGCAATCATGCACGCACTCCCTGGCAATGCCTTGACCTTAGCCAATGCTGGCCAATCGTTACAGCGCTAAACGCCGATATGTTTGCACCGGCATGAAAAAACCCGCCGAAGCGGGTTTTTTGTCGAGCCGATCACAGAATGCCGGGGCTTACAGCTCCGAGAAGCACTCTTCGATGATCGCCAGACCTTTGTCCAGTTGCTCGTCCGGCGAGGTCAGCGGTACCAGTACGCGCAACACGTTGCCGTAGGTGCCGCAGGACAGCAGGATCAGGCCTTTGTCGCGTGCCTTGGCCACCACGGCTGCTACGGCAGTCGGGTTTGGCTTGTGGCTGTCGCCGTTCTCGAACAGCTCGACCGCAATCATCGCGCCCAGCGCACGCACTTCGCCGATGACCGGGTATTTGGCCTGAATGTTTTTCAGGCCAGTGACCAGACGCTCGCCGACGGCCTTGCAGCGGTCCAGCAGGTGCTCTTCTTCGAACACTTCCATCACGGCCAGCGCAGCGGCGCAAGCGATCGGGCTACCGGCGTAGGTGCCGCCCAAACCGCCCGGTGCGATGGCGTCCATGTATTCGGCCTTGCCGCAAACACCGGCCAGCGGGAAGCCGCCAGCGATGGATTTGGCGAAGGTGGTCAGGTCGGCAGCAACGCCCATCTGCTCCATGGCGAAGAACGTACCGGTACGGCCAGCGCCGGTCTGTACTTCGTCCGCGATCAGCAGGATGCCGTGCTGATCGCACAACGCGCGCAGGCGCTTCATGAATTCTTTCGGCGCGACGTAGAAACCACCTTCGCCCTGTACCGGCTCGATGATGATCGCGGCGATGTCTTTCGGCTCGGCGTCGTTCTTGAAGATGCGTTCGATCGAAGCGATCGAATCGTCGATGCTCACACCGTGCAGTTCGTTCGGGTACAGCGCGCGGAAGATGCCGCCTGGCATCAGGCCCATGCCCGCCGAGTACGGCACGACTTTACCGGTCAGACCCAGGGTCATCATGGTGCGGCCGTGGTAGGCGCCGGTGAAGGCGATCACGCCTGCACGGCCAGTAGCGGCACGGGCGATTTTCACGGCGTTTTCGACGGCTTCGGAACCGGTGGTGACCAACAGGGTTTTCTTGGCGAAATCGCCTGGGACCTTGGCGTTGATTTTTTCGCACAGCTCAACGTACGGCTCGTAGGCCAGTACCTGGAAGCAGGTGTGGGTCAGCTTGTTCAACTGTTCGGTCACGGCGGCGATGATTTTCGGGTGCACGTGGCCGGTGTTGAGTACCGCGATACCGCCGGCGAAGTCGATGAACTCACGACCTTCAACGTCGGTTACGGTGGCGTTCTTCGCCGATTCGGCGAAGATCGGGTGAATCTGGCCAACACCGCGGGGTACAGCGGCGGTACGACGGGCCATCAGTTCAGCGTTAGTCTTGCTCATTACAGTCCTCATTCGCCGCTCATCGGGCGGCGTGGTTCAAGGATGAAGCGGGAGGAATCGGCGGTGGCAGCATGCGATGATCGACTGCCACGGCGTTCCCGGCCGCAGAGAAAATGCAGGTTTGAAACCACGCAAAGGGACAGCGCTCTCGTGCCCTTTGCGTTTACAGCGATCTCGCGGTTTAGATGCCCAGGCAGAGGTATTTGATTTCCAGGTAATCTTCGATGCCGTACTTGGAGCCTTCACGGCCCAGGCCCGAGGCTTTGATACCGCCGAACGGCGCGACTTCGTTGGAGATCAGCCCGGTGTTGACGCCGACCATGCCGTATTCCAGCGCCTCGGCGACACGGAACACACGGCCGAGGTCACGCGCATAGAAGTACGAAGCCAGACCGAATTCGGTGTCGTTGGACATCGCGATCACTTCGGCTTCGTCTTTGAAGCGGAACAGTGGCGCCAGCGGACCGAAGGTTTCTTCCTTGGCCACGGCAGCGTTTTTCGGCACGTTGGTGAGGATGGTCGGTTCGAAGAAGTTGCCTTCCATCGCCTTGCCGCCGGCCAGTACGGTGGCGCCTTTGGAAACAGCGTCAGCGATGTGCTCTTGCACCTTGGCCACGGCTTTTTCGTCGATCAGCGGGCCAGTGGTGGTGCCGTCCTCCAGACCGTTGCCGATCTTCAGCTTGGCGACTGCCACTTTCAGCTTCTCGGCGAACGCATCGTAGACCGCGTCCTGAATGTACAGGCGGTTGGCGCAGACGCAGGTCTGGCCGTTGTTGCGGTACTTGGAGATGATCGCGCCTTCGACGGCCTTATCCAGGTCGGCGTCGTCGAACACGATGAACGGCGCGTTGCCGCCCAGTTCCAGCGAGACTTTCTTGATGTCTTTGGCGCATTCGGCCATCAACTGGCGACCGATTTCGGTCGAGCCGGTGAAGGACAGCTTGCGCACGATCGGGTTGCTGGTCAGCTCGCTGCCGATGTCGCCGGCGCTGCCGGAAACGACGCTGAACACGCCCGCCGGAATGCCCGCGCGCTGGGCCAGTTCGGCCAGGGCGAAAGCGGAAAATGGCGTTTGCGAAGCCGGCTTGAGCACCATGGTGCAACCGGCGGCCAGGGCTGGACCGGCCTTGCGGGTGATCATCGCCGCCGGGAAGTTCCACGGAGTGATCGCGGCGGTGACGCCGATCGGCTGCTTGATCACGATCAGGCGCTTGTCCGGCTGGTGGCCCGGAATCACGTCACCGTAGATGCGCTTGGCTTCTTCAGCGAACCACTCGATGAACGACGCGGCGTAAACGATTTCGCCCTTGGCTTCGGCCAGCGGCTTGCCCTGCTCGAGGGTCATCAGGCGCGCGAGGTCGTCCTGGTGTTCGATCATCAGTTCGAACCAGCGACGCAGCTTGCCGGCACGCTCTTTGGCGGTCAGTGCACGCCAGGCCGGCAGCGCCTTGTCAGCGGCCTCGATGGCGCGGCGGGTTTCAGCGGCGCCCATTTTTGGCACGGTACCGAGGATTTCGCCAGTGGCCGGGTTGTTGACCTTGATCGTCTGACCGTTGTCCGCATCGACCCAAGCGCCATCGATGAAGGCTTGCTGGCGGAACAACTGGGTGTCTTTAAGCTGCATGTCGGCTTTCCTTAACAGCACCGCGGCCTGCGCGGAGCAAATTATGATTGTAGAAAGGCGCCTCGCAAGGCTGCCGTCAGGGAAATCAGTGACCGGGTGTGGCGCAGGAGCAGTGCACGATTCGCAACACCAGCGCTTCGACACCCAGCAAAGAGCGTTTGAAATCTCAAACGGATCGTAGGATCAAAGGGGTTAAAGGACAATAGGTCGTTCGAAAAAAAGAACAAAAACGCCGCTTTTCAGATCAACGCACCAAAAACCCGTACCGCAGGAAAAACCTTAGATCAACCCCGGCAAAGCGCCAAGCGAGGGTTTTGCAGGACGTTACCGCTTTCTGGAATGCAGCCATTTCACCGACACGCGCCCTGACAAAACCCGCCGAAACCCGGCATGGACGCCCCGAGTCGACCTAGGTATGATGTCGCCCGCTGCACCAGTAGCTCAGCTGGATAGAGTACTGCCCTCCGAAGGCAGGGGTCGTGGGTTCGAATCCCGCCTGGTGCACCATGAATCAAAAAACGAGAAAGCCCCGGACTGTGATGGTCCGGGGCTTTTTTGTGGCTGATGGGTAACCGTTGGATCTACGTCACTCCGTCGTCCAGTCAAACTCATCATATTCATCGTCATCGCCCTCCTCCTCAACCTCGTCAAACACCTCGTCTTCATCATCAACGAGGTCTTCCTCCGGCTGATTGAGCAAAAACTCCTTGCGCGTTTCGGTAACGGCACGCCGCATCTGTTCGCCCTTTTCCGGGCAGTTGAGCAGTTGGGCGATGCGGTCGATTTTTGCTGCCACGGTGTCCTCCAGCGCATTGGCCATGGCCCGATAGTGCGCGTTTTTGCGGGCCAATGCCAAATGGCTGGCGGGTTGGGGCCGTCAGCCAGAGACCTTAGCGGTGATAACGCCGTACCGCACTGCTGTTGCGCAGCACATGGCCTTTGATTTTTTCCATCAGCTCGGCGCGGGTCAGGCCAGCGGGCAAGGCGTCGGGGGCTAGATCCAGAGCGTAGATCTGGATGATGTAGTGGTGCGCGCTGTCGCCAACGGGCGGGCACGGGCCCATGTAATGGGTGTTGCCTTTGCTGTTGGTACCGCCGACGCCTTCAAGGGCGGATTTGGCGCCGACGCCGGCGGCGATCTGGCGGGTGGCGGGTTTGATGCCGTAGTGAATCCAGTGGTCGACACCCAGGCCTTTCTGGCCGTCCGGGTCGTGCATGACGATGGCGTAGCTCTGGGTTCCGGCAGGGCCGGCGTTCCAGCTCAGCGCGGGCGACTGGTTCTTGCCGCCGCAACCCTGGGCGTCGCTGGCGGCGGCCGAGGTGAACAGGCGGTTATCGGACACACCCGGGATGCTCAGGGTGAAGCGTTCCTGGGCCTGCGCCGGAAACTGCACGCAAAGGGCGACGGCAACGGCCGCCAGCCAAGGGTTGAGAGAGGTCAATCGGGTCATCCGGGAGCACCTTGTGCAGTGGGGCCGTCGTCGGCCTGCAAACTATAGCCGTACCGTTCGTGCCGTGGCAGTAGCAAATGGCTGAACCTCGAATTGCCGCACGCGTTCACAAGAAAAACGCCTGTGAGGAAACCACCATGCCCCTGCACCGTGTCGCCCGTTTCGCCGATGTTCCGCAAGATCGAGGCCTGCAAGTGGAGATCGGCGACTGCACGATCGTGCTGTTGCGGGCCAACGGCCAATTGCGCGCGTTTCAGGGGCTGTGTCCGCATGCCGGCGCGCCGTTGGCCGAAGGCGCGCTGTGCCATGGGCGGTTGATCTGCCCTTGGCATAAAGCCGCGTACCGCGCCGAGGATGGTGCTCTTTGCGAGCCGCCGTCACTCGACAGTCTCAAGCGTTATCCTCTGGAGTTGCGCGGCGATGAAGTCTGGGTCGATGACCAGCCGCTGCCCGATCCACACACGCCGCCTGCCGACGATCCGAGAACGTTTGTCGTGGTCGGAGCCGGTGCGGCAGGTACCGCGTGTGCAGCCGCGCTGCGGGAGAAAGGTTTTGGCGGACGCATTGTACTGGTCGACGGCGAAGCGGATGCCGGCTATGACCGCACGGTGCTGAGCAAATTTGTCCTCGCCGGCGAGATGTCGCCCAAAGAAGTACCGCCTCTGCGTGACGAGGCGTTCTATCAAGCCCAGCGCATCGAACGGGTGCAAGGCGAAGTCAGCTCACTCGACGCACCGGGCAAAACCCTTCATCTGAGCAACGGCGGCGTTCTGCGCTACGACGCTGCAGTACTCGCCACCGGCGGCGCGCCCAATCCGCTTAAGCTGCCCGGCGCCGATATGGGCAATGTCTTCGTGCTGCGCTCAAAAGCCCACGCCGAACAGATCATCAGTGCCGCTCAAGCAGATCAGCGCGCGGTGATCATCGGCGACAGTTTCATCGCCCTCGAATGCGCGTCGGCGCTGCGTCAGCATGGCCTCGACGTCACGGTACTGGCCCGCCATGCGACGCCCTTTGCCAAACAATTTGGCGAAGCCGTGGGCCAGGCGATTCGCGCGTTGCACGAGGCGCATGGGGTGAAGTTCATCACTGACCATGAGGCCACGGAAGTTCTTGGCGAAGACAAGGTCGAGGCGGTGCTGCTGGACAACGGCCTGCGCCTCGCGGCGGATCTGGTGCTGGCAGGGATCGGTGTGCACCCGGCCACCGAGGCGTTCGCGTCATTGCCCAGGGAAGACGACCAATCGTTGCGCGTCGACGGCGGCATGCGCGTGAGCGAGGGGTTATGGGCCGTCGGTGATATCGCCACGTTCCCGCTGAACGGCCAGCCGCAACGCATCGAACACTGGCGCCTGGCGCAACAACACGCGCGCATCGCTGCCGCCAACATGCTCGGGGGCGATGAGCATTACCTGGATGTGCCGTATTTCTGGACTTACCACTTTGGCAAGAATTATGACTATCTCGGGCACGCCGACGCGTGGGATGAGGTCGAGTTCGATGGCGAACCGGAGAAGCCGCCGTTCATTGGCCTGTTCGCCAAAAACGGCGTTGTGGTCGCCGCGGTGGCGTGCGACAGGCAACGGGCGATTGCGCTGCTTGCCGAGCGGATGAAACAGCCGCTGTCGATGGCCGAAGCGTGGAAGCTGATTCGCGATTAGCTGCGACCGATTATTTCTCGCGAACTGATCGTTCCCACGCTCCTGCGTAGGAATGCAGCCCGTGACGCTCTGCGTCACTGGACGCGGAGCGTCCCAGGAGGCATTTCCACGCGGAGCTTGGGAACGATCAGATTCGGTTAACGGACCAGGGTCTCGCGCTGGTCGTCATCTTCGGCATGCAGAAAGATCACCCGCGGATGCTCCAGCGGCGCCAGCGGTGGCGGCAGTTCTGCTGGTTGTACTGGCCTGAAATGCGTTTCCACGTGGCTGATGTCGCCGTCCTGATCGTTGTGGATGGTCATCACCCCCGGCATGCGCAGTTTCTGCAAGCGCTCATCGCACAGCTTGAAGCTCTTGCTCAGCCCTTGGTCGTCGATCACCGGCGAGGGCAGACGACGCTGGGCGAAGCTGCGGCTTTTACGCTGCTGATAACGCGCCCAGCCAATCAGCACCACCGCGTTGACCAGCGCCACCCACAAATAGATCTGCAAAGTGCCCAGCGCATCGAACGCCGAGTTGTCGATGCGCGGCCCGCCGGCATGGGTCTCGACCAACGGCCACAGGCCGCGAATCAGCAGGAACAGCAGGCCGATCCACGCCACCAGGGTGATCAGCACATCGATCACCAGCAGAACGGGGCGCTGGCGGGTCCGGATGATTTTCATTTGATGACCTCCTCTTCGTCGTCGCCGAGCGGTTTGATGCCCCGGTCAGGGCTGACCCAGCGCGCACGTTGCTGATGTTGGCCGAACAATACTTTGGGGAAACTGACCAGCGTGGTCAGCAGGCTGACGAACCAGAACGCGATCGGGTACCAGACCACCCAGAACATGGTCTTGCCCAAACCCGGCTCGTAGCGGCGGTCGATGACGATGCTGACGGCGAATTGCACCAGGCAGACAAACGCCAGCAGCAGCCCGGTAAACGCCGGCGGCATCAAGTGATGCACAGCGATCGCTTCGGGCAGGACCACGAACTTGCCCACGCCCCAGAAAATCACCGAGAGCAGGAAGGTGAAGGCCCAACCCGTCGACAGGCAATATTCGAACAGCAGCGGCCACAGGTAACGATGGCGGTACTGCCATATGCCGCGAATGTTCTTGAACAGCACTTCGGCGCCGCCCTGGGCCCAGCGCAGGCGCTGCTTCCACAGGCCACCGAGGGTTTCCGGCATCAGGATCCAGCACAGCGCGCGTGGCTCGTAGAAGATGCTCCAGTGATCGAGTTGCAGCTTCCAGCTGATGTCGATGTCTTCGGTGATCATGTTCGGGCTCCAGTAGCCGACCCGGTTCAGCGCCGTGCGGCGGAACGCGACAATCACCCCGGACACGGTAAAGATCCGCCCGAACACCCGTTGCGTGCGTTTGATCAGGCCGATGATCGATGAGAACTCACCAACCTGCACCCGCCCGACCAGCGTCGAACGCGTGCGGATCCGCGGGTTGCCGGTCACCGCGCCAAGGCGGGCGTTATCCAGCATCGGCGCGACCAGATAGGCCGCGGTGTTCGGCGCTAGCAGCGCGTCGCCGTCAATGCACACCAGATATTCGCTGCGCGCGGCAATGGCGCCCATGCGCAGGGCCACGGCTTTGCCCTGGTTCTCCGCCAGATGCAGCACGCGCAGGCGTGGATCTTCCTTGGCCAGCGCATCGAGCACTTCGGCGGTGTTGTCCTTGGAACCGTCGTTGATTGCGATGACTTCGATGTTGGGATAATGCTGGGCCAGCGCCGCATGAATAGTGTCGGCGGCGTTGTCACCTTCGTTGTAGCAAGGGATCAGGATCGAGATCAGCGGCTCGCCTGCCAGCGGCGGCGGCAAGGTGTCGTCTTTCCATGGCCAGTGGCGCTCCCAGTGCAGCCAGAAATACAGGCCGCCGGCAATCCACAGGCCGGACATGAACAGCGGGTAGAAGAACACGAAGTCCATCAGGAACTGCCCGGTGACCAGGAAGATCAGGCCCAGCGGCACGCCGAGGACGAGCGCCAGAACCAGCAGGGCTAACAGTCTATCCAGCATCTCAGGGATTCCACTTGTTGGAGAGCGCAGGCCGTACGGTTTTCAGGTCCGGCAGATTGTCGAGAAAGTTGTCCGGGTAATAACCGAAGCTGGTCGCGCCCTGACGCTTGAGACGGCCCATCCAGTCGGCCAGTTGTGCCGCTTCGATATCGGCCTGGTCCTTCTTCGTCCAGTCCCGCGCCTGCAATTCGAAAACGGTGCGGTTCAGCGCGCCGGGACGTTTGCTGACGGTGGCGACCAGTCTTTCCAGCCACGGGCCCGACTCTGCCTGAGTCTGCTTTTCCATCAGCGGCATGGCCATCGGCGCGGTCCAGTCATAGGTCGCGAGGAAGTCATCGAGGTTCTGCGCGAACCAGGCCTCGCTGTCGGGGTTGAGCATCGGCTCGGCAAAAATGTTGCGCGCGGTCAGCACTTGCGGACCGCGAATGGCGCGGACCTTGGCGGTCAGCTCGTTGGTGAAATCGATGAGGTAGCGGCTCTTGAAGCGCGTCCAGCGTTGCATCGCTGCAGGATCCTCGCGCAGCGCGGCAATCGACCCCGGCAGACCCTGAGCGGCGTAGGCTTTCAGCGCTTGCGGACCGGCGTCTTCGAAGTCCGAAAGCACCGCGTCATCGTGGTAGAGAATGCCGTCGACCGAGGTCAGTCGCGCCACGTCCTCGTAGATTTCACCGATGATGCGCCGCACTTCGGGATCGAACGGTGACAGGCGCTTGTATTGATCCGGATCCACCGACGTGGTGGCGGTTTTCGGGTCCCAACGGGTCACGCGCGGCAGTTTCGGATCCAGCGCGAAGCTGAGCACCGGCATCCACGCGTAAACTTTTACGTGAGCCCGGGTACGCAACTGCCAAGCGACACGGTCGAACAGATCGGCGCGCACCGGCAAATGGCGATTGGGGAAGTACAGCGAGTGCACCAGACCGTCGCCCTTAGGATCGGCGAAGGCTTGCAGGAACACCGTGTTGGCGCCCAGGTCAGCCATGCGCTGCACCAGTTTGCCGAGATTGATGTCCTGCTGCGCCGGGTCCGGGTCGTAGACGTTGTCCAGATCGACATGCACCACGCGCATTGCCTGCTGCGCCTGCGCACCGACCACGCTGTTGGCGAAATGCTCGCCGTCCGGGTCGGAGGCGACGAGGAAACGCGGGCTGCTCATCAGGTTATCGAGCGCGTCGAGGCCGTCGTCCAGGGTCAGGGCCATCTCATAGCCTTCCTCACCGACCACCGTCAGTGACGTGCCGTCCGCCGCGCCATACGGCCAGACCCAGACCCGTGGTTTCTTGCCGGTGGCCTTGCGGATCTTCTCGGAAATATCGCTCACGTCGGTGCGAATCCGTGCGCGGAAATCAGCTTCGGATTCATAGCGTTTGGTGACCGGGTCGTAGCGTCGGGTCGCGGCGGCCGGTTGCAGGTTGCCCTGCGGGTTGGCGAGGATGCCTTTGTGGTTGGCGTCGGTGTGGGCGGCGATTTCCACCAGACCGGATTGCGAGATCTCGCGCACCTGATCCCAGGTCAGGAAGTCGGAACGCGCCCGCGGCGTGCCGGCGAAATCCACCGGTTGATTGAGCGGCGTGTCGACCCAAGTGCCGACCGGCGCCAGCAGCGCGTGCCAGTTGTAGGCGCGCAACACCGGCATTACGCGGGTGTAGAAGCTCGCATAACCGTCGTCGAAGCTCAGCAGTACGGCTTTCGCCGGCAGCTGCGGCCCGCCCTTGCGTGCAGCCATGATCTGGTCGACCGTCACCGGCTGGTAGCCGTTTTCGCGCAGCCACGCCAGCTGCTCGATCATGCGCTCGGTGCGCACCGCCACCACGGCCTGATCGGGATCACGATCTTCAACATCGTGATAGGCGATGCCGAGGAAATGGTTTTTCGGCCATGACTGTTCACTGGCAACCACCGGGCGCTCGGAGGGTGGCGCGAAGGCCGGGGCTTGCTGGGCGCAGGCGCTGATCAGCAGCGCTCCCAGCAGAAGGATCAAACGCGAGATAAAAGGCATCTTCAAACTCTTCTAGAAGCGCAAAGTCAGGTCGACGAGCAGACGCAGATCGGTTTCTCGATCTCCGTCGTAGGGCCGGTTGATCACACTGAACAGGCCGCCAACCTCGAACACATCGTTCCACGCATAACGTTGGCCGTAACCGAGCAACGCCATGGCGCCGGTGCCGTGATCACGCTGACTGTAGGTCCCCGCGCCGGCCTGGAACTGCTGGCTCCAGGCCGTTTCGTAGCGGTGATAAAGGACGTGATTGACGTTGACCAGCGGCATCACGCTGAAGTCGGATTTCGGGTTGAAATACGGCACGTCATCAGATTTCGAGTTGTGGCTGGTGCCGACTTCCAGACCGGCATCGACCTGCAGGTTCGGCGCGGTATAGACGCCCTCGCGACCGGTGAGCAAGGCTTCAACGCGGTTGTTGCCATCGCTGAAGTGCGACGGACTCACCGACAGGCGCCACTCGCGGCTTTCATTGGCGCGCCAGCGCAGGAACGCGCTGCCGCCATTGGCCTTGATATCACTGTTGAGTGCGCGCAGCGGCGTCTCGGCCGACAGGTATTCGAGGCTGCCGCCGTACTGCCAGTGATCGTTGATGTCGCGGGCCAGCGCCAGCCGTGCGCCCTGCTTGTCGCCGAAACCGTAGTCGTGATTGGAGACTTCGGCTTCAAGGGTCATGTCACGGCTGCGCCGCTCCAGACCAACACGCTGAAAGCGATGATGGCCGGTGCCTTCGGCGAAATCGCCAGTGGCATAACCGAGGCCGGCGAACACGCGCCAGTCTTCGTTGATCGGCGGGCTGTACAGAGTGCTCTGGATGCCAAAATCGCGGCTGCCACTGACCGCGCCGGCATCGCCACTGCCGCCGCCGTTGGCCTTGCCGCCGTAGGCTTCGACGCGCAGCTCGGCCATGTCGTGGACTTCGCGTTCACGGGCCAGACGCTGCACCTGGCGGTTGTCTGGGTTACGCGCCACGACGTCGTCGACCAGCGCATCGTTCTGCCGCCATTCCTGCAATTCCATGGCGGTGCGCGCTTGCGCCACTTCGAGCCCCAGGTCGCGCGGCGCGATACTCTCGGTTTCCTTGAGCTGGTTTTCCGCGCGACGCGGCCATTGCCGCGCCAGGTACAGATCGGCCTGGGCCAGACGCAAACCGACATTGCCCGGTGCCTGATCGACCAGCGTTTGCAGGCGCTGCTCACCGTGTGGCAAGTCGGCGCTGTAGGTACCGGCCTGCGCCGCCAGTTGCTGGGCGTCCATCCACTCATCGTTGGGGTTGCCGATCGGCAGACCCTTGAGCTCGACACGCGGGCGCTGTGATTTGGCGAGGTCTTCGGCGACCTTGCGCGCTTCGTCGGCACGGTCGCTTTCCAGCAACGAGTAATACAGTGCCGTGGTGTCTTCGAGGCGATTACCACTATCGGCGTCCGGTGCCGAGAGCACCTGCCGATACAGGTCGGTGGCGATTTCCGGCTGACGCTGGTCCAGATAGGACGCCGCGACCCAGCGCAACGCGTAGGTCGGGATTTTCACGCCTTCGTCTTGCAGCTTTTGGTATTCGTTGATGACCTCAGCCGTGCGCGCCCGCGCCTTCAGCGCGCCCATGCGGTCGATGCGCCAGCGGATCACATCGTCGTGAGCCGTGGCGTCCGGGGTCCAGGTGGCGAGCAACTGGTCGTAATCGGCCAGTGCGCGATCGGCGATGACGTAGCGTTCCTTTTCGCTGCGCGTGGCGAACTCGGCGAGGCGCACGCGTTCGGCAGCCAGATCGCCTTCGAGGCGGCGCAGGGTCACCGGATCGATCAGCCCCGGACGCTGCCTGGCCAGGCGCAGCGCCGGCTCCGGCAAGCGCGCCTTTTGCAGCGCAACCACGTATTCACGGGCGACTTCCGGTTTGCTGCCGGCGCGGATAAACGCCTGATCGTATTCGAACAAGGCGTCGTACTGCTTGCCAGCGCGGGTCAGTGCATAGCCCAGCGCCAGACGCCGCGAAGGATCATCGGGCTTGGCGGCGACCAGCGCTTTGGCGCGGGTCACTGCTTCATCGGGTTTGCCGGCATCCGCCTGAGTCAGGGCCAGGCCCAGTTGCAGGTCGGCGTTGTCCGGCTCCACGGCCAAGGCCTTGTTGTAGACCTCTGTAGCCTTATCCCAGCGCTTGAGGTTGCGGTAGGCGCGCGCGGTGGCCGTCAGCGCCTGCACCGGCAGCACGCGGTCGCGGCCCTGGACCTCGTAGACCTGCACCACTTCGGCGTCGAATCCGGCCCAACTGGCGATTTGCAGGTGATCGCTGATTTGCCCGGTAGTCGCCTGACCCGGCGGCACCTGGCGCAACACGGTCAGCGCAGGCGTGTAGTGGCCCACGCGAGCATCGCGCACCATCTGATCGTAGGCTGTGTCGGCGAAGGCGAAGGCGAAGGCTGGCCAGAGCAACTGGCTGCACAGCGCGACTCGAAACAAAGGGCGTAAACCACGATGTAATACAAAACCATCAATACGCGGCATTCGTCAGCATCCTTACATGGCCAGCCGGGTCGCGATGCCCCTCTTTGCCCATTCGTAACGGTGGCCGATTGCAACGTCCAGAGGCCACGCTTAGTCAGGCAGTGTTGCACGCAAGCGTAGACCAGTTTTCGCAACGCAATAATTGTTCAGAATCCTCGCGCCAGCCCGACCGGAAGCGCGAAAAACCCGAACGCCAGACAGCAAAACGCCCGGCGCCTGTTGGGGACAGAGGCCGGGCGTGGCTATTCAAGGACGCAGAATTACTGCACTTGCGTGACGCCGGCGAACTTGCTCATCAGGAAGCCGACGAACTGCTCGACGGTCATTTTCTGGCCGTTGAATTCCACCTGATTGGCCGCGTAGTGCAGCTTGGTCACGACGTTGGTGCCGTCGACCACCGCCAGTTGCGAACCGACCGCCATGCCGGCAAACATGTCCGCCGCTTCCTTGGACTGATCGACAATGGCTTTGGCGTCGGTCTGACCATCGAGTTGTGCCTGCACGCTGAGCAGATCGACCAGCATCGGTTTCGACACCTGGATATTCAGGTCGAGCAGTGCGATCAGTTGCTTGCCGAGTTGGTCCGGCGGCAGATCCATCGACTGCGGCTTGGTCAGGTCGATGACCAGATTGGCGCGGCTTTCGCCGTTGGCGGTGTTGAACGAGAGGTTTTCCAGCGCCAGTTGCGGGCCGGCGGCCAGCAGTTTCTGCAGGTCGGCTTTGACTTGCGCATTTTCCGCTTCGGTCAGGTTCAGCTCCGGTGCCGGCAAACCTTGAGCGGCCGCTTCGGCGGCGGCTTTTTCATAAGGCTGCAGCTTGGTCTGGTAGATCTGCATCAGCGACATCGTCGACGGAATGTCGAGGTTCTTCAGGCTCATGGCCATGGCCGCCGAGCCGACTTTCTTGTCGTTGAGGGTCACTTCGCCGATCTTGTAGTCAGCGCGGCCGGAAGCATTGCTGGCGTTTTCTTCGGTGCGGTTCTTCATTTCGAAGTTCTTCACACCCAGCACCATCGGTTGCGCACCGAACGTGGTTTTGCTGCTGGTCACTTCCAGGGTGTTTTCCCCGGTGTAGTAGCCGTAGCTGCTCTTGGCCAGATTACTGGCCAGGGTCAGGCCGTTGATTTCGACCTGCACCGGTGTCTGGTCTTCGGCCACGGTGACCAGTTTCAGGTTGTCCATATAACCGTCTGCCTTGACCTTCTGCGCCTGGGCGCTGGCGGAAATGTCCATGGTCAGGCCGGAAAACTTCAGGTTCGACTGGGCATCCAGCGCGGCTTCGAACGGCACCAGGTCCAGCGTGCTGGTGGTCGATTCGTCATAGCCGATGTTGGTCACACCTTTGAGCGGCGCGGCGCCCTTGGTCGCGGCGAACCATTTTTCCGTGGTCGGGCTTTTTTCCAGCTCATAGTTGCTGGTGGCCATGACCGGCAGCCACTTCAACGACACCAGCCGCGAGAATGGCAGCGGGCCGTGTTCGATGTGGTCGACGAACAGCAACTCGACCGGTGCATCACCGAACATCTCGCCCTCGCCTTTGAGGCGGTAGTGCGCGGTGCTGGTGAAGGTGTGACGCTCCAGCGACACCAGTTCCAGCGACGCCGTGCCGTTGGAGCCGGCCATGGCGGTCTGCAGTTCTTTGTTGGCGTTGCTGACGGCGTTGTTCAATACGCCCTCGATCTTGGTCCCGGTGTACCAGGCTCCGCCCGCGCTGACCGCGCCGATGGCAACAACAATTCCGAGAAGCACGCCTGCTGATTTATTCATGAATGACCTGATCGATTTCCGTGGCTGTAAGTGTGGTCGTCTTCCCTGAACCCGTAACCGGGTCGCGGCTCGACTGCGCTGAATTCAGCGCTGGAGATTAGCACCGGGCGCGGGGTTGGGCCCAATGTTTAAAGGTTAAAGAGTGTCTATGGGAGGAATTGACAGTCGGCGGGCCGTGAGAGTTTCGCAGTGAACACAGCCGCCATCGCTGGCAAGCCAGCTCCCACAAGGATCTCCAGCGAACACAAATTCTGTGAACACCACAAAACCTTGTGGGAGCTGGCTTGCCAGCGATGAGGCCAGATGATTCAGTCGAGCATCAGGAATACTCGGCCTCGATCTCATCGAGTTGATGATCAAAGCTCTTCAGCCGCGCCGTCCAGGTGTAAACCAGCACTTCAAAGTCGCGATCGATCACCGCCCCCTCCGGCCCCTCTGCGCGCGGGTCGCAGAAATCCAGCTGATAGCGTTCGCGAGCCATGGCGGTGGCAACGTCGGACAGTTCGCGGGCGTTGTTCAGCCAATGCCAGCCCTCGTCGGCGATCTGCTTGTCGAGTTCCAGGCATTGCTTTTTCAGGGCTTCGAGGCTTTTTTCCAGCGGGGTGCCGGTGAGTTCGCCCATGACTTCGGCGAAGGTGCGCCCGGGCTGCCAGTAGCTGCCCCAGAAATACCGGTCGAACACGGTTTCGACCCGGCGCAGGGCGACTTTGGTGTCCCAGATCAGCACCAGGACCTTGCCTTGTTCCAGCTGGCGTTTCTTGACCCGCTGCACCTGAACCGAGGCCCACGCGACCACGACGATCGCCATCACCGCGATCAGCGCCACGGCGCTGTCGAGGAAGATCATGGCCGTGTCGATCTGGTGGGCCAGCATGATGCCGTAGAAATAGGTGGCCGATAGCAGCACCAGCGCTATCAAGGCGCACCAGAAGCCCAGAGCATAAGGGTTTTTCATTATTGGTTTCCCCCGGACCAGCGCCAGCGATGCGTGCAGAAGGCGCGCTTTGCACGGGGCGCGCCTCCAACACTTCAAAGCATAGCAATGGCCTCAGGGTTTGCCGGGACTTGAAGCGTGCGTTCGTCCGCTTTCCCAGCCGCCGCCCAGGGCGAGGAACAAATCGATCTGGCTCATGGCGACTTGCGTGTTGGCTGCGGCCAGTTGCGCCGTGACATCCGTATAAGTGCGGGTCGCTTGCAGGTCGGCGAGAAACGACTCGCGGCCGGCCTGGAAAAAGCGGTGCGTCTGCTCGGCGGCCAGTTTTGCCGACTGCTCGGCCTCGGCCAATGCGTCGCGGCGTTGCAGTAACGCGCTGTACTGGGCCAGGCCAGTCTGGGTTTCGCGGATGGCGTTGAGCACCACGCCGTCGAAATGCGCCAGCGCGCCCTGGGTGTTGGCCTCGGCTTCGCGAATGCGCGCGCGAGCGCCGTTGGTCGGCACTTTCCAGTTCAGCGACGGGCCAAAGCCCCAGCGGTTGGTCGACGGATCACCGAGGTCATCGATGATGCCGACCGTGCCGATCGTCGCGCCGATGCTGATATCCGGGTACAACTCGCCAGTGGCGATGCCGATCCCGGCGGTGGCAGCGGCCAGACGCCGTTCGGCCTGACGGATATCCGGGCGCCGCTTGAGCAATGCGGCGCCATCACCGACGGGCAGCAACTGGGCGATTTTCGGCAGCTCGGCGCAACTGGCGGTGCCCGCCGGCAATTGATCAACCGGTTTGGCCAGCAGCATCGACAGCCGGAACAACCCGGCCTGACGCGCCGCTTCGTAGCGCGGCATGTCGGCGCGCAGGGATTTGAATTGGGTTTGCGAACGGGTGACTTGGGTTTCATCGCCGCGCCCGGCATCACGCAAACGCTGGATCAACGACGTGCTTTGCGATTGCAGGTCGAGGGAATGCTGAGCGATCTCGCGCTCTTCGTTGGCGGCGCAGACCTGGGTGTACGCGCGCACAACATCCGCTACCAACGTGATGCGCGCGGTATCGGCGGCGGCCTGAGTCGCATCGGCGTTGGCTTTCGCCGCTTCGATGCCGCGTTGCAGCGTGCCCCACAGGTCGAACTGGTACGAGGCACTGATGCCGATATCGGCAATGTTGGCCACCGGCACTTTTTCCGGCAGCAGAAACGCTTGCCCGGATTCCTGCAACCGCTGGGCGCCCATTTTTACCCCGCCGCTCCAGCCGCCCGCCGCTTCGGCCTCATCGACCTGCGCCCGCGCGCGCTGCAGGTTGGCTGCGGCCACGCGCAAATCGGTGTTGGAGGCCATGGCCTGCTGCACCAGTTGATCCAGCCGCGGATCCTGATACAGCCGCCACCAGTCCGCCGGTACCGGCGCGGATACCACCGGCTTGCCGGCCACCGCCAGCTCGCCCTGAATATCCTTGCGCTGAATCGCCGCGTCGTCAGGCACCTGATAACCCGGTCCGACCATCTGACACGCCGAGAGCATCAGGCCCAGCCCGGCGATGATCAGCGCCCTGTTCATTGCGCAGGCTCCCGCGGTTGCTCATCCTCAATGATCGACACCGTGGCGGTGCGGCCGGCAATCATGCGGAAATCTGCCGGCACTTCATCAAAGGCGATACGCACCGGGATCCGCTGCGCCAGACGCACCCAGCTGAACGCCGGGTTGACGTTGGGCAACAGGTTGCTGCCGCTGGTGCGGTCGCGGTCTTCGATGCCGGCAACGATGCTTTCGACGTGGCCGCGCAGTCTGGCGCGGTCGCCGATCACGCGGATATCCACCGACTGACCGACATGAATACCGTCGAGTTTGGTTTCTTCGAAATAGCCGTCGATGTGGAAGGAATTGCTGTCGACCACCGACAACACCGGTCGCCCGGCGGTGACAAATTCCTGTGGACGCGGCGCGCGGTCGTTGACGTAGCCGTCGACCGGGCTGCGGATCACCGAACGGTCGAGGTTGAGCTGCGCACTGTCCACCGCTACCAACGCCTCGGCCAGCGCCGATTGCGCACGGGCCACGCGCGACTGGCTTTCTTCCAGTTGCTCGGCCGGCACCAGGTTGCCGAGGCCACGGTTGCGCTTGGCTTCACGCTGCGCCTGGGCGAGGGTTTCTTCACGATCGGCGACCGCAGCCTTGGCCTGGCGCAGGGCCAGTTTGAAACGGTCCTGGTCGATGCTGAACAACACCTGGCCGCGCTTGATCAACTGGTTGTCCTTCACTTCCACCTGCTGGATCAGCCCGGACACGTCCGGGGCGATCTGGATGATGTCGGCGCGGATATGGCCGTCACGGGTCCACGGCGCAAACATGTAATACATCACCATGCGCCAGACGAGGACCACGGCAAATGTCACGATCAGCAGGGTCAGGACCACGCGACCAATAGTCAGAAACGGTTTTTTCATGTCATCAGGTATCGACTGAGTGAGTCCACGCCGTACAGCAGCACGGCGTAGAGCGCCACGTTGAACAATGCCCGGTGCCAGACCAGACGGTAAAAGTGCAGGCGTTGCAGCACGCCATGCACCAGCAAAAACAACACGTAAGTGATGCCCATCAAAACCAGCAGCGTCGGCAGAAAGATGCCGCTGATGTCCAGATCACCAATCATAGGGGCGCTCCATCGGGCAGCGGTTCTTCGGGCTCGGCGCTGGAGACGAATTCGACGCCGGGCAGCAAGGCCAGACGCAAACCGCTCAGGGCGTGCAGCAGGTGCAGACGGGTTTCATCGTCACCCTGGCCGTTGAGCGCACGGCGGGTACGGTCGAGGGTCATCAGCAGACCGCTCGGCGCTGGCAGGCGTTCGCCAGCCTTGAGGCAGGCGCGGAAATACTCGCCGACCTCGCTGACCACTTGCTGCAGCAAGGCCTTGGGCGCCCCGCTGACGCGCGGGGTGTAGGCCAGCAAATCGAGCATGTTCAGCCCCACGCGTACTTCGCGCATCGCAATCCCGGTGTCCTGCCCGGTCAGGGCCAGACGCGGCAAATGCTGCATCAGCCGATCAAGCAGTTGCACGCCCAATTGCCGGTGCTCGGCGAGACTGGCCGGCTCGGTCATGCGCACGATGTCCTTCCAGCTGAAACGGGTCAGACGCTTGGCCGCCAGTTCCGCGCCGAACGGCCGCGCCACCAGGGTCCAGATAAAAGCGAACAGCAGGCCGATCGGCCCTGCCAGGTTGGAATTCACGAAAGCGAAAAAGTCGGCATCGTAAGCGCCCTGAATGCTGATGAACGACGAGGTGTTGACCAGTGTCAGCAGCATCCCGAGGTAGAAACGCGGTTGTACGGTCAGCGTGCCGACGCAGATGAACGGCACCGAAAACGCCAGCACCAGCATCGGGAAGTCATGCAGGTTGGGCAGGATCAGAAACAGATACAGGCTGGCGAACAGCACTGACATGCCGGTCCAGAAAAAGAACCGGTAAATCTGCGGTGCCGGGTCATCCATCGAAGCGAAGAAACTGCACGCGACCGCCGCCAGAATCACCGCGCTGCCGCCGTCCGGCCAGCCGAGCAGAATCCACAACACCGAAGCGACAATGATCGCCAGAATGGTCGAAGCCACCGAATACAGCATCAGCCCACGGTCGATAAACGGCGTCAGACGGCCGAGGCGCCAGTGGCGATAAACCGCACGCCAGCTGTCCTGACGTTCGCACAAAATCGCATCCTGCAGACTGCGACAGTCCTGCCACAGGTCGATGAATTCGCCAAGGCGATACAGCGCGTTGGAGAACAGCAACTGTTTGCGATCCTCCAGCGCCTCAGCGCTCGGCTGTAAAGCGTCGAGCTGATCTTTCAGCGCTTGCCAGCGACCGAGATCAGCATCTGCATGGCTCAGCCATTCGCGGGTGGCCGTCAGCAGCGGCTGGAATTGTGCGACCAGTTCCGGGGTGCGCCGCTCGAGGGCATACAGCGAATCTTCCAGCGCATCGATCACCGGCAGCAGGTGGATCATCCGCCCGCGCAGTTCCTTGGTGTTGCGCACGGTCTGCGGACGCGCGCCTTCGTGGGGCAACTGGCCGATCATCAATTCAAGACTGTTGAAACTGGCGACCATCGCCATGCGCAAAGCCGCAACTTCCTCGGGCTGCACATCGCGGCTGAGAAACTTCTGGCTGTAGGTGGTGGCGTCGGCAAACCATTTGCCCACCGCATCGTTGAACACCGGTGCCAGGCGACGCGGCCAGAACATCGCACCGACTACCGCAGCGACGGCGATGCCGAGAAAAATCTCTTCGGTCCGCGCCTCGGCCACATCCCATACCGCCAGCGGGTTATCGACCACCGGCAGGGCGATCAGCGGCAGGGTGTAACCGGCGAGCATCAACGCGTAGCTGTTGGCGGTGCGCAGGTGCAAAGACATGAACAGCAGAATCCCTGTCCACAAGGCGATCACCACCACCAGCACATACGGGCTCTGCACGAACATCGGCACAAACAGCACCGCCGCGGTAGCGCCGAGAAAAGTGCCGATCGCGCGGTACAAGGCCTTGGAACTGGTCGGCCCGAGAAACGGGCTGGAGACGATATACACCGTGGCCATCGCCCAATAAGGACGCGGCATCTGCATGAGCAGGGCGATGTACAGCGCAATCATCGACGCTGCAAAGGTACGGACCCCGTAGAACCAGTCCCGGGCCGGCGGAATGCCAGTGAAAAAACCGTTCAAGAATTGACCACCACAGGCGGACTGGCCGCCTCAAAAGCCCTGAGTACCCGAAGCGTAGCTTCCAGATCGTCTCGATCGATGCCTTCGAGCACTTCATGGCGCAAGCGCACCAACTCAACTTCCACCGCTTGCACCAGCTCACGACCGCGGTCGGTCAGGCTCAGGCATTTGGCACGGCGATCCTGAGCATCTTCGGTACGGCAGACGTAACCGGAATGACACAGCTGATCGAGCAGGCGCACCAGCGACGGGCTCTCCATGCCGGCGGCCTGAGCCACCTGAACCTGGCGCACACCTTCGCCAAGACGCCCGATCATCAACAATGGAACGGCGCAGGCTTCGGAAATTCCATAGTTCACCAGCGTGGTCTGGCAGATTTTCCGCCAATGCCGCGCGGCCACCACCATGGCGCTGCTGATGTTCATCTGGAGATTGTCGAGGGAATCGGACACGGGAAAACGGACACTGTTAGTTTGCTAACTATCAATATCGCATTGGAGAGGAAATTCAGTCAAGTTTTGAAACAAATTGCTTCGATGAGGACCGCCCTATAGCTCATCAATCTCAACAGGGAAACCGATCTCGCCTCGGCGTGAATGAATAACAGAAGCCAGTTCGAGATCATCGATGCGGTTCAACAAGTCTCTGAAATGCTCGGCTGATATCAGGATCGCAACTGCTCGACCCTGATCGTGAACGGTGATTGGCCCGTGTTGAACGGTTTCGATAGTCGCCTCCGGACAAACTGTCAGCTGCGCAAGATTCATCGTTTGGATTGGCAAAAAGACTGCATGCTCGGTTCTCCGACTCTCAGAGAAGCGACGCTACTCCGATGTGGGTCTGAATCCCTCCTGCATTCTGTAAGAAGGTTTGCCTTAGCTCGACGCGCCGCGCCCCTTACGCAACATCACATCCAACTGATCCACCACCTCCGCCCAATCCGCGTCCTCCTGAATCTCGTCGCGCAAGAACTGCGCCTGACTTTCCGACCAGAAAAACGCATCGGCTAAATGCAATTTGGGCTTGAGTGGAGAATGGCTGGCAATGAATTGGTCGATGCTGACCGGGTCATCAGCCAGGCCGAGTTGTTTGAACAGGGCCGGGAGGCTGTGTTGTGGATTTTCCATGCTGCAACTCCTCTGGCATTCAGGCGCGGCGTTGAACCGCTTGATCCAATGGAGTTGAGCATAGCGGGCGCTGTTGGTTCAGGGCTTCGCGACGTCCGGCGTGGCCGCAGCCATCGGCTGCGCCGGATACACCGATTGCCATCCGCCACCCAGTGCCTTGTACAAGCCGACCACCGCCAGCGAAACGCCGGTGGAGCTTTCGACCCATTGTTCCTGAGTCGCCAGCAAGGCGCTCTGCACGGTGAGGACGTTGACGAAATCGGACACGCCTTCGACGTATTGTTGCTGCGCGGTGCGCAGGGCGATCTGGTTCTGGCGCACGGCTTCGGCGAGGCTGTCGCGGCGGCGCTGGCTCGCGTTGTAAGCGCTGAGCTGATCGTCGATTTCATGCCAGGCCCTCAGCACGGTTTGCTGATAGGCGATGGCCGCTTCCTGCTGTTGCGCTTCGCGCAGTTGCAGCATGCCGCGCAGGCGCCCGCCGTCGAACAGCGGCAGGCTGAACTGCGGGCCGATGCCGAACGCGCGCGCGCCCCATGAACCGAAATCGCTGAGTTGCATGGCTTGCGAGCCGAGGTTGCCGGACAAGGTGATGCGTGGGTAGAAATCACCCTTGGCCACGCCGATAGTGGCGGTGGCCGCGTGCAGGCGTGCTTCGGCCTGGCGGATGTCGGGGCGCCGTTCGGCCAGTTGCGATGGCAGGCCGATCGCCACTTGCTGCGGCGACTGCGGCACCGCTGCGTCGGTGGATAGCTCTTTGGCCAAGGCCTGCGGCGGTTCGCCCATCAGCAGACTGATTGCGTTGATCAGTTGCGCCTGACGCTGCTCAAGTGCCGGCAGCCGTGCTTCGATGGCGGCGACTTGCGCGGCGGCTTCGGCGACGTCCAGATCGGTCGCCACGCCGTCGGCCAGCCGCAGTTGCGAAAGCTTGAGGCTGTGGCGGGCGACGTCGAGGTTCTGTTCGGTGACGGCGCGGGTGTTTTGCACGCCGCGCAACTGGATGTAGTTTTGCGCGGTGTCGGCGAGCACGGTCAGCAAGACGCCACGGCGGTCGTTTTCGGCGACTTGCAGATTGGCATCGGCGGCTTCGGTTTCGCGGCGCACGCGGCCCCAGAAATCCAGCTCCCAGGACGCGGAAAAACCGGCGTCCCACAGGTTGAACGCTGAATCGCCGTTATGCCCCGATGGATCATTCAAGCCTTCGCCACTGTTGCGCTTGCGTCCATAGCTGCCGCTGGCAGCGGTGTTCGGGTAACGCTCAGCGGTGATCACCTGACGGGCCGCGCGGCTTTGCTGCAGGCGATTGCTGGCCAGTTGCAGATCAAGGTTGCTACGCACGGCACGCTGGGTGAGTGCCGAGAGTTGCGGATCGTTGAAGACCTCCCACCAGCGCTCGTTGAGCGGTTCGCTGACGGCCTGGCTGGGGGCGGATTTGGCGGGTTTGGCCCAGTCGGTGATTGGCGTGGCTTCGGGCTTTTGGAAGTCGGGGCCGACGGTGCAGGCGCTGAGGCACAGGGTGAGCAAGGCACTTGAAGTGATGTGCTGCCACTGGCCCCATCGCTGGCAAGCCAGCTCCCACAGGGATTCTGCAGGCTGTCCAGATTTTTCAGGGCTGCCCATGGACCCTGTGGGAGCTGGCTTGCCACCGATGAGGCCAGTCAATTCAACACCGGTCATCGCTGTACCACCTCGCGATCGGCCTTCACATCCGCGGTATGGATACTCGCCTCCACCGACATCCCCACCCTTAACCGTTCGGCCAATGGCTGGCCCGGCTCCAGCACGATCTTCACCGGAATCCGCTGCACGACTTTGGTGAAGTTACCGGTGGCGTTGTCCGGCTTCACCGCGGCAAACGTCACGCCGGTCGCGGGCGCAATACTTTCGACGCGGCCGGTCAACGCCTCACCGCCCAGACTGTCGACGCGCACCTGCACGTCCTGTCCCGGCTGCACGTCGGTCAATTGGGTTTCCTGAAAATTCGCCACCACGTAGGCCTGCTGCAACGGCACCACCGCCAACAGCTTGCTGCCCGGCGTCACGTAGGCACCGACCCGCACCGCGCGCTCGCCGATCATGCCGTCCTGTGGCGCGGTGATGCGCGTGTAGGAGAGGTTGAAACTGGCGATTTCCAGCGCTGCTTGCGCGTGTTTAAGGCTGCCTTCGGCGGCGTCCCGTTGCGCCGTGAGGATTTCCACTTGCTTACGCTCGGCAGCCAGTTTCGCCGTCGCCGTGTCGAGCCGCGCCGAGGCCTGATCGATCCGCGTGCGCGCCTGTTGCGCGTTCTGTACCGTGCCGGCACCGACACCGGCGAGGTGGTTGTAGCGGTTCAGTTCCTGCTGGGCGAAGGCCATCTCAGCCTTGGCCGAGACCACCGAGGCCTGAGCCTGGGCAATCAGTGAGGTCTGGCGCTCCAGCGTCGCCTGGGCATTTTGCAGTTGCGCCCGGGCGACCAGGGTTTGCGCGTCCGCCGCTTCAGCCGCGGCACGCAGATCACGGTCATCGATCAGCGCCAGCAGTTGCCCGGCCTTCACTTGCTGGTTGTCCTCGACCAGCACTTGCTTGATGAACCCGGCGACGCGCGGCACCACCAGCGTGTAGTCCGCCGAGACAAAGGCATCGTTGGTGGTTTGCTCGGTGCGTTTACCAAACAGGCCAGGCAGCGCCAGGTACACCAGCACGCCGACGGCCAGCGCAGCGGCAACGGCCACCGCGAGTTTTTGCTTTGCTTGAGTCGTCATAAAAACCTTCTGTTTCAGTGCAGCAATCAAGTCGGCGCGCGCGGCGGATAGATCCGCGTCGGCAGCCAGAAAATCAGCAGAATCAGCGCCAGCGCGACGCCGGCCATACACACATAGAGATCCGAAGAAGTCAGCACCACGGCCTGCTCGTGCAGGCGATGGGCGAGCCCCGGGTCGCTGCGATCGGCCAGCGGCGAATTGCCGAGGCTGTCGACCAACATGCTCGAATGAAAATGCAGGCGCGAAGTGGTCAGCGCCTCGATCACCCCGGTGGCAATCACTGACGAAAGCCCTTTGACGGTGTTGAACCACGCCGAGGCGAACGGCCCGTCGAGCGGAGTGATGCTGCCGGTGGACAGCATCAGCAACGGCAGCACGGCCATCGGCTGGCCGAAAATCTGCAACCACTGCAGCACGTAAAAATCATCGCGGATCCACGCCGAAGTCAGGTGCGACCCGCCCAGGCACGACAGCGCCAGCAGGCTCAAACCGATCCCCAGCACCCAGCGGCAATCGACCCAGCGCAGGTTGCACAGCGCCGCCACCAGCGGCAGCGCGAGCAACTGCGGCAAGGCGGCGATCAGCATGATCGGCGCGGTCTGCACCGGGCGATAACCTTGCACCTGAGCCAGATAACTCGACGGGATCAGCACCACGGCGAGCAGCACCACCAGCACACCGGCCAGCGTCATCAGGGCGAACGACAGATTGCGAATGCCGAGCATCTGCAATTTGAAAAACGGAATCGGCTGCGACCACTCGTTGATCAGAAACGCCACCAGCAACAGCGATCCGGCGCCGAGCAAGGCGCAGATCAGGTTCGATTCGAACCAGTCCAGGCGATTGCCTTGCAGCAGCCCGATGACCAGCATGCAGATCGCCGGAAACCCCAGCAGCAAGCCTTTCCAGTTGAAGGTTTTCAGGCGTTCCAGACGCAGCGGATCCTGCGGAATGCCGTAGGCCACCGCCGCCATGGCGATCAGGCACGGCACCACTATTTGCCAGAACGTCCATTGCCAGCCGACGTACTCGGTCCACAAACCGGCCAATGGCGTGCCCAATCCCGGACCGAAGGTCGCGGTGAGCGCATAACCGGCCAGCCCGTAGAGCTTGATGTTCGCTGGCAGAAAGCGCAGCGCGACGGTCATCAACATCGGCGGCAAAGCGCCGCCCGCCAGCCCCTGCACAGTGCGCATCAGCAACAGGCTTTCGTAGTTCGGCGCGAACGGGCACAGCACACCGAGCAAGGTGAACAGGCTGATCGCGCACAAGGTGAATCGCCGTAGCGAGAAGGTCACCGAACACCACGGTGCAAACGCCATGGCCGCAACCGAGGTGGCGGTGTAACTGGCGACCAGCCAGGTGCCTTCGTCATAACCGATATGCAGCGCGCCGCGAATATCGGCGAGGGCGACCTTGGTCACCATCTCGTTGAGGCCCGACACCAGCACCGCCAGCAGTACGCCGACCAGGCCGATGATGATCCGCGCCCCGAACACCGGTGGCGCGGCCGCCGTCGCCGGATTGGCCGCAGCGACAGGCGCCGCGGCCGTCAGGGATGTCATGAATGAATACTCCGGAGAGAAAATACCGGAGCATTTTAGTGGGGCTTGGCAATGCCGAAAATTGACTTATTGGCAGGTTATAAGTGCATCAGACACAACAATGAAACTTGTAGGAGTGAGCCTGCTCGCGATAGCGGTTTGTCAGTCAATTCAGGTGTCGAATGACACACCGCTATCGCGAGCAGGCTCACTCTTACAGGGGTTTTGTGTGGGTTCGAAGGCGATAGGGCTGTGCCGCCAGCCACGTTTCATCGCAGCAGGTTTTCAGGGTTTCGCGCAGCCAGCGGTGTGCCGGGTCTTTGTCGAAGCGCGGGTGCCAGGCCTGGGTCAGCATCAGCATCGGCAAGGGGATCGGCAGGTTGAACGAGCGCAGTTTCAAACCCAGACGCCGGACACTCAGCAGAGCTTCCTTGGGCACCGGCAGGATCAGGTCGGAGTCCGGCAGGGCGAACATCGCCGCATGGAAGCTCGGTGCGATCACCGCCACCCGCCGCTCCAGGCCCAGCGCATTCAGCGCCGTATCGATCGGGCCGCGGGCGATGCCCCGGCGCGACATGCTGATATGGGAAAACCCGGCGTAGCGCTCGGCGGTGATTTCGCCATCGAGCAGTGGATGGTCCTCGCGCACCAGACCGACAAAATGCGTCGAGAACAGGTTCTGCACTTTCACTTCAGGCGTGACCGGCCGGGTGTTGCTGACGCTCAGGTCGATGCGCCCTTCGCGCAGCGCCTCGTCGTCGCCGTCGCCTTCCGGGACGAAGCGCAGTTCGCAGTGCGGGGCGAGTTTGTCGAGGGTGTCGAAGAGCTTGCCGCCGTAGACACCGACGAAAAAGTCATTGGCGCGAATGCTGAAGCGTCGGCGCAGCGTGCCCAGCTCCACACTGTCGGCAGAACGGAACAGCAGCGCGGCCTGCTCGACCACGTCGCGCACCTGCTCGCGCAACTCCAGCGCCTTGGGCGTTGGCACCAGACCGCGGCCGGCGCGCACCAGAATCGGATCGCCGATGGCCTCGCGGATCCGCGTCAACGTGCGGCTCATCGCCGCCGGGCTGAGATTCATGCGCCGCGCCGCACCGACCACACTGCCCTCGTCGAGCAGAGCGTCGAGGGCGACCAGCAGGTTCATGTCCGGGAGTTGCATGCTGAGCACTCTAGGCAGATCGGGATTGATCTGGGCGCAATGCTAGCAAACATCTTTCAGAGATGGCGGTGGCGGACAGGACGCCATCGCTGGCAAGCCAGCTCCACAGTGCCTTGGGAGTTCACAATATTTGCGGCCACCGCAAAACCTGTGGGAGCTGGCTTGCCAGCGATGAGGCCGGCCGCCACACCACAATCAGCGCTGCATACCCCACCGCTTCACCGTCACTCGCTCCAGCGAATCAAACACCAGATTCTCCACCAGCAAGCCAATCAGGATCACCACGGCCAACCCGGCGAACACCTTGTCGGTGTACAGCTCGTTGCGGTTCTGGAAGATGTACCAGCCGAGCCCGCCTTTGCCGCTGGTGGCGCCGAACACCAGTTCTGCCGCGATCAGGGTGCGCCAGGCAAATGCCCAGCCGATTTTCAGCCCGGCCAGAATCGACGGCAGCGCCGCTGGAATCAGAATGAACAGCACCAGGCGCAAGCCCTTCAAACCGTAATTGCGCCCGGTCATGCGCAGGGTTTCGGAGACACCCATGAAGCCGGCATAGGTATTCAGCGCCAACGCCCACAGCACCGAATGCACCAGCACGAAAATCAGGCTGTTCTGGCCCAGGCCAAACCACAGCAGCGCCAGCGGCAAAAGGGCAATCGCCGGCAGTGGATTAAGCATCGAAGTCATCGTGCTCAGCAGATCACGGCCCAACTGCGTCGACACCGCCAGCGTGGTCAGGGCGAAGGCGAGGACGATACCGATCAGATAACCCTTGATCAGCACCACCAGCGAAATCCACACCTTGGCCAACAGCTCACCGCTGAGCAGGCCGTCGAACAGCGCATGGCTGGTCTGCAGGAAACTCGGCAGCATCAGGTCATTGTTCTGCACTCGCGCGACCACTTCCCAGATGATCGCCAGAACGATCAGGATCAAACCCTTGCGCAGCCAGCCCTGCTGCCACAGCCGCGTACCCAGCGACAGTTCCCGCTCGACCGGCACCGCCGTCAGCGGCTCCAGCTCGGTTTCGAATTCTTCCCGCACGAATGATGAATGGCTCATCGGGTAATCCTCCTGGCCGCTCAATAGGCGATGCGAATGTCGTTGAAGTCGTGATCACGTTCGGTGTCGGGCGACTGGCCTTCATCGAACAGCAGCCGGTGAATGCGCCGCGCCGACTCCTGAAACGCCACACCGCCAAGGCTGTGCAGATCGTATTGATGACTGTGCACTTCGGCGCGCACGCGTCCCGGATGGGGTGACAGCAACAGAATGCGATTACCGACCACCAGCGCCTCCTCGATCGAGTGCGTGACGAACAGCAAAGTGAAGCGCACTTCCTCCCAGAGCAGCAGCAATTCCTCCTGCATCTTGCGTCGGGTCAGCGCGTCCAGTGCAGCGAACGGCTCGTCCATCAGAAGGATTTTCGGCTGCATCGCCAGCGCCCGGGCAATCGCGACCCGCGCTTTCATGCCGCCGGACAAGGTGTGCGGGTAGGCATCGGCGAACGCCGCCAGTCCGACCTTCTCCAGATAGTGCAGCGCGCGTTCTTCGGCTTCACTTTTCTTCAACGTTCGCGAGGCCAGCAGCGGAAACATCACGTTCTGTTTGACGGTTTTCCACGGCGGCAGTTGATCGAATTCCTGAAACACCACAATCCGGTCCGGGCCCGGCGCATCGACGCGCTGGCCCTGCAAACGGATCTCGCCTTCGGACGGCTGAATGAAACCGGCGACAGCCTTGAGCAAGGTCGACTTGCCGCAACCGGACGGGCCGAGCAGCACGTAACGGTCGGCCGGGTCGATTTCAAAACTGACCTGATGAGTGGCGCGTACCACGCGTTGCGGCGTGCGGTATTCGAGGCTGACGTGATCGACCGCCAGCAGCGCTTCGCTGCGGACGACCGGGTTGCTGGCCGCGTGGCCTGGCAAGGGAGCGTTCATGGTTTGATCAATCTCCGCGAATCAGAAAGGCGCATCGCCCTGAATGGTCGTGCGATACAGCTTGCGGCGCAGGTGCGCAGGGCAGCCGGCAGCAAGGTGGATCAGCGAGCGGTTGTCCCAGAACACCAGGTCATGGGGTTGCCACTGATGGCGGTAGATGTTTTGCGGCAGCACGCTGTGGGCGTAGAGCTCACTCAGCAGTTGCTGACTTTCGTCTTCCGGCAGGCCAACGATGCGCGTGGTGAAGCCTTCGCTGACGAACAGGGCCTTGCGGCCGTTTTCCGGGTGCGTGCGCACCACCGGATGCACGACTTCGGCGACTTGCGCCAGTTGCTCCGGGGTCAGGGTCGGGCGCCAGTTGCCCTCGAACCTGGTTTCGCTGTAGCGCGCGGTATACGAGTGCGCAGCGAAGCGGCCTTCGACAGCGTTGCGCAACGCGGCAGGCAGGTTGTCCCAGGCTTTGTGCATGTCGGCGAACAGCGTATCGCCGCCCTCCTCTGGCAACTCCTGGGCATGAAGCATCGAACCGAGGCTCGGCAGCTCTTTATAGGAAAGATCGGAATGCCAGAACTTGCCGGCGTCACCGAGGCCGATGTTCTGGCCGTTTTCGATGATGTTGGAAACGATGAGGATTTCCGGATGATTGGCCAGCAGGAACTGCTTGAGCACGTGGATCTGCAGCACACCGAAGCGGCGGCTGAAATCGATCTGTTGTTGCGGGGTGATTCGTTGGTCGCGGAAGACCACGACGTGGTGATCAAGGTGCGCGCGATGAATGCGCGCGAAATCCTGGTCATTGACCGGCCGACTCAGGTCGAGGCCAACGATTTCGGCGCCGACGGCACCGCTGAAAGGGCGAATTTTGAAAGCTTGCGGCGCGGCGGTCGCGGCGCTCGGGGTGGCAGTAGCTGCGGACATCTTTCCATCTCCCACGCACGGCGCGCTCACAGGCGCGCTCGTCGATCAGACACTCACGCTTGATTGCGTGTCGGTTCAGGTCGTGCGGCGCGCCGATTGGTCGGCAGGTACGCAGGGGGATGACTTTATAGGTATAAGAATTGAAAATTAAATACCATTAGAGAATAACGATATGGCGGTTGGTGGGGGCCGGGTGACCATTTGTGTCACTTACAAGCACGAAGTGGCGATTTTGCTGACGCCATCGCTGGCAAGCCAGCTCCCACAAGGTTCTTGGTTGGAACTTGATTATGTACCCGACACAAAAACCTGTGGGAGCTGGCTTGCCAGCGATGAGGCCAGAAAGGCCAATAAAGATCAGCGTTCGTGCAACGCCTCGGCCCGTGCGCGAATGATCGGTTTGAGCAGGTAGCTCAACACCGACTTCTTGCCCGTGATGATATCCACCGAAGCGACCATCCCCGGAATGATCAGCAGCGGTTTTTCATCGGTGCCCAGATGGCTGCGTTCGGTGCGCACCTTGATCATGTAATAGGTGGTTTTCTTGTCTTCATCGGTGATGGTGTCGGCGCCGATCTGCTCGAGCTGCGCCTTGAGCCCGCCATAAATGGTGTAGTCGTACGCAGTGAATTTGACGATAGCTTCCTGTCCCGGATGCAGAAAAGCGATGTCCTGCGGACGAATTTTCGCTTCGACCAGAAGGGTGTCGTCCAGCGGTACGATTTCGACCATGTCGCTGCCCGGCTGGATGACGCCGCCGATGGTGTTGACCAGCAACTTGTTGACGATGCCGCGCACGGGTGAGGTAACCAGCGTGCGGCTGACGCGGTCTTCAAGGGCCTTGCCGGTGGCCTGGGCCTTGTTCAGATCGGTGCGTGCTTCGTTGAGCTGGGTCAGCGCTTCGCTGCGGAATTTGCCGCGGGTCTCGTCGATCTTGCGTTGTACTTCCTTGATCGCCGACTCCGCACGCGGAATGGCCAGGGTGGTCGCATCAAGCTGACCGCGGGTTTCAACCTCGGCGCGCTTGAGCCGCAGCACTTCCACCGGCGACACCGCGCCCTGCGCCACCAGCGGCTCGGACATGTTGATTTCCTGCCGCTGCAGGCCTAGCTGCTGACGGTATTGCGCCTGCTTGGAGCTGAACTCGCGCAGCTCTTGCTGGCGCTGAATCAACTGCTCCTGCAAGCCGCCGATCTCGTCGTGCAATTGCTGACGACGGCTGATGTACAGCGACTCTTCGCTTTTAGCCTGGCCCGGTACAGCTTTGAGCACGTCCTCGGGAAAATTCAGCGGACGGTCGTCGACTTCCGCGCTCAGGCGCTCGACGCGCAGCAGCATCGACAGGCGATCGGCCTCGGTTTCGCCAACGTTGGAAGCAAAACGCGTGTCGTCGAGACGAATCAGCGGCGCGCCGGCTTCGACGATCTGACCTTCCTTGACGAACAGCTCCGAAACGATACCGCCCTCAAGGTTCTGGATTTTCTGGATTTTCGACGACGGAATCGCCTTGCCGTCGCCTTTGGTCACTTCGTCGATCACGGCGAAGTTGGCCCAGAGCATGAGGAACACGAAGAAGCCGATGATCGCCCAGATGGTCAGGCGCACGACGCGCGGGGCGTCTTCGATCAGCGCCTTGTTGACCTCCGGCAGCGGCTGGCCCTGCAGCGAAGCAGAGCCCTTGAAGTAGCGGCGGATCGACTCCTTGACACCGGACTTAAGCAACACTGATCTGCCCCTTCTTCAACGCTTCCATCACCGCGGCTTTCGGGCCGTCGGCGAGAATCTGCCCGCGATCGACCACCAGCAAGCGATCGACCAGCGACAACAGCGAAGCCCGGTGCGTCACCAGCACCACGGTCTTGTTTTCGATCACCGCCGCGAGGCGTTGCTTGAGGCGTTCTTCACCGGTGTTGTCCATGGCGCTGGTCGGCTCATCCATCAGCAGAATCGGCGGATTGAGCAACAGCGCCCGGGCCAGGGCAACGTTCTGCCGCTGGCCACCAGAGAGGTTCTGCCCGCGCTCGCCGACTTGCAGCTCATAACCCTGCGGATGCAGGCGAGCGAATTCGTGAACGCCGGCCAGTTCCGCTGCCTGCAAAACCAGTTCGTCTTCGACATAACGCGCGCCGGACACCAGATTGTCGCGCAAGGTGCCAGCCAGCAATTGGATGTCTTGTGGGACGTAGCCGATGTTGTAGCGCAGTTCGCTGACGTCGATCTGGCGGATGTCCACGCCATCGACCAGCAGCGCGCCGTCGTCCGGTTGATAGAGGCCGACCAGCAGTTTCGCCAGCGAGCTCTTGCCCGAGCCGCTGCGGCCGATAATGCCGATCTTCTCGCCCGGACGAATCACCAGATTGATGTTTTTCAGCGCCGGGTTCTGTTGTTCCGGGTAGGTAAAGCTCAGCTGGCGGCACTCGATGGCACCTTGCAGCACCTTGCGGCTCAGCGGGCGTTCTTCGAAATTACGTTCCTGCGGCAGCTCCATCATCTGGTCGACCGAGGTCATGGTCACCCGTGCCTGCTGGTAACGCGTTAGCAGACCGGACAGCGAGGCCAGCGGGCTGAGCGCGCGACCGCTGAGCATGTAGCAGGCGATCAACCCGCCCATGCTCAGGTTGCCGGCGATGATCTGGTAGACGCCGAAGACGATCATGATCACCCCGGCCAGTTGCTGGATCAGCAGGGTGATGTTCATCGCCAGACCGGAGAGCATTTTCACCCGCAGCTCGAGGCGGCTGAGGGTGCCGATGGTCTGCTCCCACTGATACTGGCGCTCGCTTTCGGCGTTGTTGACCTTGACCGCGTCGAGGCCGGCGAGGGTTTCGATCAGGCTCGACTGGCGCTCGGCACCGAGGGCCATGGTGCGCTCCATGGTTGCGACCAGTGGCTTCTGCAACGCGTAGCCAATCAGCAAGGCAATCGGGAAGGCCAGCACCGGAATCCACACCAGATGCCCGCCGAGAATGGCGATCACGATGAAGATCAGAATGGTAAAGGGCAAGTCGATCAGACTGGTCAGGGTCAGCGAGGCGAGGAAATCGCGCAGGCTCTGAAACTCATGGATGTTCTGCGCAAAGCTGCCGACCCGCGCCGGGCGGTATTTCATCGCCATGCCGACAATGCGTTCGAACAGCGTCGCCGAGATGATCAGGTCGGTTTTCTTCCCGGCCAGGTCCAGGCACAGACTGCGCAGGCTTTTCAGGATCAGGTCGAAGATGTACGCGCCGGTAATGCCCAGCGCCAGCACCCACAGGGTTGCTTCGGCCTGGTTCGGCACCACGCGGTCATACACGTTCATCACGAACAGCGGCGCGGCCATGGCGATGATGTTGATCAGGAAACTGGCGGCGATCGCATCGGCGTAGAGCCAGCGCGAGCGTTTGAGGGTGTCGCGAAACCACGAGCGCGCACGCGGAATCAGCGTGCCGTGGTTGACGTCGAATTTATGTTGCGGCTGAGCGAAGAAGACTTTGCCGATGTAGTCGTCAGCGAGCAGTTCGCGGCTGACGGTCGACTCGCCGCCATCGCTTTCGCTGAGCAGCACCCGCGCGTCATTATCCCCCTGCCAGCCGAGCAGCACGGCACTGCGGCCGTCCTTGAGCAGCAGCAAGGCCGGCATGGCGATCGCCGGGATTTCTTCCAGTTTGCGCTGCAGCACTCGTCCTTGCAGGCCGGCACGAGCCGCCGCGCGCGGCAGCAACTCGACACTCAGGCGTTGTTTGGGCAGCGGCAGGCCGGTGGTCAGCATCGCTGCGCTGGCCGGCTTCTGGTGCAGCATGCAAAGGGCGAGCAGACCGTCCAGTAACGGATCGTCATGCAACGCGCGTGGATCATGGCTGAGTTGAACTCGACTGACTTCTGATTCCACGCTCGACACTCTTTGACAGTTGAAAGGGATAACTCAATTCATCCCAGGCAGCTGGACCTTGGGCTTCACATCGTTCTGCACAACGGATGCCAACGGCGCGACCACTCCCTGGCTTTTGAGCAATTGGCCCATGGTCGCCTTGATTCGGTACTGAGTAAATAACTGAATGTTCTTGATTTCCGCCAGACGCCGCGAAGCGGTGAACAGTTCGTTTTCGCTGTCGAGCAAGTCCAGCAGGGTCCGCTCGCCAAGGCTGAATTGACGCTGGTAGGCGGTGCGCACCGAAGTGCTGTGATCGACGTATTGCTGGGCGATCGGCACCTGCGCGTTGGCGTTGTTGAGGGCGTTCCAGGCCAGGCCGAGCTCTTCGTTCAACTGGCGCAGGGCGTTGTTGCGGATGTCCAGCGCCTGATTGGCCAGGTACGACTTGGATTCCAGATCAGCCTTGTTGCTGCCACCGGAATACAGGTTGAAGCGCATGCGCAGCATCGCCTGCCATTCATTGTTGTGGCCGTTCTGGCCGTCGAGGTCGTTGTCGGCGGTGCGGCCCAGCTCGGCATCGAAACGTGGATAGAAGGTCGACTTGGCGGTGGCGTACTGCTTCTCGGCAGCGGCGATATCCGACTCGGCAGAACGCAGGATCGGGCTGTTTTCCAGCATCTGCGCGCGGGCCTCGTTGAGGTTGGCCGGCATCATCGCCATGAACGGCGCCGGGCGCTCCAGTTGATCGGGCATCTGGCCGACGGCGCTGAGGAAGTTGGTTTCCGAGTCGGCGAGGTTGGTCTGTTCGGTGATCAGGTTGTTGCGGGCCTGGGCCATCCGCGCTTCGGCCTGATCGAGGTCAGCGCCGCTGCCCACGCCGCGCTGGGTGCGCAACTGGATCTGGTCGTAGATGCGCTGGTGGCTCTTGAGGTTTTCCTCGGCCAGACGCACGAATTCACGGCGGGTCAGCACATCCAGATAGACCTGAGCGACGGTCAGCGCGGTGCGCTCGGACGTACCGAGCAACGAGTAGGCACGGGAGCTGACGTTGGCTTGTTGACGCGCAACCTCGTTGGAGGTGGCAAAACCGTCAAAAACCATTTGCGAGAGACGTAAACTTGACTCGCTGCGATTCAAGGTCTCCCAGTGGTTGCCGCCGCCGTTGGCGCGCGTGGTCACGCTGTCGGTGCCTTCGCGGCCGTAACCGCCCAGCAAATCGACCTTGGGCAGGTAGCCGCCCTTCGCTGCCTTCAACTGATAATCCGCCGCCAATCGACTGTTGACCCCCGCCTGGATCTCCGGATGGACATCCAGTGCCTGTTGCATGGCTTCTGGTAAGGATTGTGCTTGTACGAATGAAGCGGCGAGAGCGAAGGGTGCGGCGAGGAGCAAAAGCGAACGCATGGTTGGAATTTTCCCAGAACTTCTTGTCTTGAATCACAGCAAAAACGTGGCGCTGCGTCGGATGATGGCAACCCGAAAGACCGTATGTCGGAAAGTTCAAAAGAGGAACTGGATGACAGGCTGAAGGACAGGTCGCCGCGGAAATATCAATGTGACATTAGTGGGACGATTGTTTAGGATGGCACCCAGAAGGTCAATAGTTTGGCATAAAGTTAATCGCGAAAATTTATAGCCAATTTATTGACTAAATCCAGCGTCAACAAGTTATCCATTTTCTAGAAACACGTCCAGACTGAAGTGGCGCCGACGCCCGTCAGGTCCATGGAAGTCAACTGAACGCGACACCCCGGAGAGTCTTCAATGAGCAGTGTTGTTGCCATCGTCAAAAGCATTGTCGGTCAGGTTTTCGTGGTGTCCCCAGAGGGCGTGCGACGCGTACTCGTTGAAGGCGATCGCCTGTACGTCGGCGATCAGGTCGATACCGGGCTGTCCGGCGCCGTGTCGCTGGAACTGGCCGATGGCCGTACCCTTGATCTGGGTCGCGATACGCAGTGGAGCGCCAGCGCGCCCGACTCCAGCACCGACCTGGCTGAAGCCACCGCGCAGGCTGCGCCGTCGGTTGAAGAACTGCAGCAAGCCATCGCTGCCGGCGTCGACCCGACCACCGCCCTTGAGTCCACCGCTGCCGGCCCAAGCGCCGCAGGCACTGGCGGTGCTGCCGGTGGTGGTCACAGCTTCGTCATGCTCGACGCCACCGCTGGCCGTGTCGATCCGACCATTGGCTTCCCGACTGCCGGGATCAACGCTGCCGGGCAAGTCGCTCAGGACACCACCGGTGGCCTGACCACTGATACCACCACCAACGCCCTGCGCGCCTCGACCCTGAGCCTGAGCGCCACACCGACCATTACCGAAGCCGGCGGCGTGCTGGTGTACACCGCGACCCTGACCCAGGCGCCGCTGACTGACCTGACCATTACCTTGTCCAACGGCTCGGTGATCGTGATTCCGGCCGGTTCCACCACCGGCACTGTCAACGTGCCGCTGGCGCCGAATGACACGGTGTACAACGACCCGACGCAAATCGACGTGACCGTCACCGGCACCACCGGTGGCAACGGCATCACGGTGACCCCGCCGACCACTCCGGCGACTACCCAGGTCACCGACACCGTCGACACCACCACCGTTACCCTGACGACGGCGCCGAACGTTGCCGAAGGCGGGCAGATTACCTACACAGCAACACTGACCAATCCGGCGCAAACCCCGGTCACCGTCACCCTGTCGAACGGTTCGACCATCACCATTGCCGCCGGCGAAACCGTCGGCACCGTCAACGTGCCGACTGCAGCCAACGACGTCTATAACAATGGCAGCACCGTCAGCACCACCATCACTGGTGCAACGGGTGGCAACTTCGAAAATCTGGTGCCGAACACGACGCCAGCCGTGACCACGATCACTGACTCGGTCGATAACACCGGTCTGACCCTGACTGCGACCAACAATATCGTTGAAGGCGGCCAGATCACTTACACCGCGACACTGACCAACCCGGCGCAAACCCCGGTCACCGTCACCCTGTCGAACGGTTCGACCATCACCATCGGCGCCGGCCAGACCACCGGCAGCGTCAACGTGCCGACTGCGCCGAATGACGTTTACAACAACGGCGGCACCGTCAGCACAACGATCACTGGTGCTACCGGCGGCAACTTCGAAAACCTGGTGCCAAGCACGACGCCAGCAGTCACCACCATCACCGACTCGGTCGACAACACCGGCCTGACCCTGACTGCGACCAACAACATCGTTGAAGGCGGCCAGATCACTTACACCGCGACACTGACCAATCCGGCGCAAACCCCGGTCACCGTCACCCTGTCGAACGGTTCGACCATCACCATTGCCGCCGGCGAAACCGTCGGCACCGTCAACGTGCCGACTGCAGCCAACGACGTCTATAACAATGGCAGCACCGTCAGCACCACCATCACTGGTGCTACCGGCGGCAACTTCGAAAATCTGGTGCCAAACACCACGCCAGCAGTCACCACTATTACCGATTCGGTCGACAACACCGGCCTGACCCTGACCGCGACCAACAACATCGTTGAGGGCGGCCAGATCACCTATACCGCGACACTGACCAACCCGGCGCAGACGCCGGTCACCATCACCCTGTCGAACGGTTCGACCATCACGATTGCCGCCGGCGAAACCGTCGGCACCGTCAACGTGCCGACAGCGGCGAATGACGTCTACAACAATGGCAGCACCGTCAGCACCACCATCACTGGCGCTACCGGTGGCAATTTCGAAAACCTGGTGCCGAACACGACGCCAGCCGTTACCACGATCACCGACTCGGTCGATGACACCGGACTGAGCCTCAGCGCCAGCGGTTCAGTGGCCGAAGGCGGCCAGATCACTTACACCGCCTCGCTGACCAATCCAGCGGGTACACCCGTCACCGTGACCCTGAGCAACGGCTCGGTGATCACCATCGAGGCCGGCAAAACCACTGGCACCGTCACCGTTCCAGCCCCTGCTGATGACGTCTACAAAGACGCAGGCCAGGTCGAAGTCAGCATCAAGAACGCCACAGGCGGCAACTTCGAAAACCTGGTTCCGGACACGACGCCAGTAGTGACGGAAATCACCGACACCGTCGACACTTCGACGGTGAAGCTGAGCGCAGACACCTCGGTTGCCGAAGGCGGCACCGTCACTTACACCGCCACTGTCGGTGCGCCCGTCACAGGCTCGCCTGTTGTCGTGACGTTGGCCAACGGCCAGAACATTACCATCGCCGTCGGCCAGACCACGGGTTCCATCACCTACACCGCACCGAACGATGCCTTGACTGGCAACGCTCCGCTGACGAACTCGATCACCAACGTGACCGGCGGCAACTACGAAAACCTCGTGGCCGATAAAACCCCGGTCAGCACCACCGTCACCGACGTCGCCGACACTACAAATCTGTCGCTGACTGCGACGGGGTCCGTGGCCGAAGGTGGCCAGATCACTTACACCGCGACCTTGACCAATGCCGCTGGTTCGCCAGTCACCGTGACCTTGTCTAACGGCGCCGTGATCATCATCAAGGCTGGCGAGACCACCGGCACCGCAACCGTTCCAGCACCGGCCGATGACGTCTACAAAGACGCCGGCTCCGTGCAGGCGACGATCAGCAGCGCCACCGGCGGCAACTTCGAGAACCTTGTCTCGAGCACCACACCCGCGGTCACTCAAGTCACTGACACCATCGATACCTCGACGGTCAAATTGACCGCCGATACTTCGGTCGCCGAAGGCGGCACAGTCACCTACACCGCCACCGTCGGCGCGCCAGTCACCGGCTCGCCTGTTGTCGTGACGTTGGCCAACGGCCAGAACATCACCATCGCCGTCGGCCAGACCACCGGCAGCGTTACCACCCCCGTATCGAATGACGTCCAGATCGGTCACGCACCGCTGACCAACTCGATCACCAGCGTCAGCGGCGGCAACTACGAAAATCTGGTTGCCGACAAGACCCCGGTCAGCACCACCGTGACCGATACCGTCGACACCACCACCGTTGCGTTGATCGCCACCGGTAACGTCAACGAAGGCGGGCAGATCGTCTACACCGCGACGCTGAGCAACCCGGCCGGCACGCCAGTGACCGTGACCCTGAGCAACGGTTCGACGATCACCATCGACGCCGGCAAGACCACCGGCACCGTGACCGTTCCGGCGCCTGCCGATGACGTCTACAAGGACGCCGGCAAAGTCGAAGTGACCATCAAAGACGCCACCGGTGGCAATTTCGAAAATCTGGTGGCCAACCCGACGCCGGCGGTGACCAATGTCGCCGACACGGTCAATACCACGCACCTGACCCTCAGCGCCGAAAGCTATGTGCTCGAAGGTACTTCGATCACTTACACCGCGACCCTGACCAACGCCGCGCAAACGCCGGTGACCGTCAACCTGAGCAACGGCCAGACCATCACCATTGAAGCTGGCAAGACCAGCGGTTCGGTGACCATCGCCGCGCCGAGCGATGACGTCTACAAAGATGTCAGCAAGCTCACCGTAACCATGACCGACGCCAGCGGCGGCAATTTCGAGAAACTCGACGTCAGCAAGACCCCGGTCAGCACCACCGTCAACGACACCGTCGACAAGACCAGCCTGACCCTGACCGCCAGCGACACCGTCAGCGAAGGTGGCCAGATCACCTACACCGCGACCCTGAGCAACCCGGCCGGCAGCGCAATGACGGTGACCCTGGCCAACGGCGCGGTGATCAACATCGCCGCCGGCGCTACCAGCGGTTCGGTGAACTTCCCCGCCCCAGCCAACACGCCGTACGTGGATGGCGGCAAGGTGCAGACGGCGATCTCCAGCCACACCGGGGGCAATTTCGAGAAGGTCGATGCCGATCGCTCTGCGGTCGTGACCAAAGTCACCGACAGCGTCGACACCACCAATATCAGCCTGAACGCCACCGGCAGCGTTGCCGAAGGTGGCTCGATCGTCTACACCGCGACCCTGACCAATCCGGCCGGCACGGCAATGACCGTGACCCTGAGCAACGGTGCGGTGATCAACATCGCCAAAGGCGCGACCAGCGGCACCGCGACCGTCGCAGCACCGGGCGATGACGTGTACAAGGACGCCGGCAAGGTCGATGCAAGCATCACCAAGACCAGCGGTGGCAACTTTGAAAATCTGGTGGTCGACAAGACCCCGGCCGTGACCAACGTCACCGACACCATCGACAACAGCACTGTTTCGCTGACGGCCAGCGCCAGCACCGTCGAAGGCGGCGTGGTGGTGTACACCGCGTCCGTGACCGCACCGGTCACCGGCTCGCCCGTAGTCGTGACCTTGTCCAATGGCCAGACCATCACCATCCCGGTCGGCGCCAGCAACGCCAGCGTCAACTTCACCGCACCGAACGATGCACTGGCCGGCGGCAACACGCTGAGCGTGAAAATCGACGGCGCCAGCGGCGGCAATTATGAAAACCTCGTCGCCGACAAGACTCCGGCAGTGACCTCGGTGACTGATGTCGCCGACACCACCAACCTGTCGTTGTCCGCGACTGGCTCCGTGGCCGAAGGCGGTTCAATCGTCTACACCGCCACGCTGAGCAATCCGGCCGGCACGCCAGTCACAGTGACCTTGTCCAACGGCGCGGTGATCACCATCGAAGCCGGCAAAACCACCGGCACCGTGACCGTTCCGGCTCCAGCCGATGACGTCTATAAAGATGCCGGCAAAGTCGAAGTCACGATCAAGGACGCTACAGGCGGCAACTTTGAAAATCTGCTGCCGAGCAGCACGCCGGCGATCACCGATGTCACCGACACCGTCGACACCTCGACGGTCAAACTGACCGCCACCGAGACCGCTGCCGAAGGTGGCACTGTCACCTACACCGCCACGGTCGGCGCGCCGGTCACCGGTTCGCCGGTTGTCGTCACCCTGGCCAACGGTCAGAACATCACCATCGAAGTCGGCAAGACCAGCGGCAGCGTGAGCACCACCGCGCCGAACGATGCGTTGACCGGCCACGCGCCGATCACTAACTCGATCACCAACGTCAGCGGCGGCAACTACGAAAACCTCGTTGCCGACAAAACCCCGGTCAGCACCACCGTGACCGACACCACTGACACCACCAACCTGACGCTCAGCGCCACCGATTCGGTGAACGAAGGCGGGCAGATTACTTACACCGCCACTTTGACCAACGCCGCCGGGTCGCCAGTCACCGTGACCTTGTCCAACGGCGCGGTGATCACCATCGAAGCCGGTAAAACCACCGGCACCGTGACCGTCGATGCTCCGAAGGACGACGTCTACAAAGACGCCGGCAGCGTTGAAGCAACCATCAAAGGCGCCACCGGTGGCGACTTCGAAAACCTGGTCACCAGCACCGTTCCGGCGGTGACCACCGTCAACGACACCATCGACACCTCCACCGTGTCGCTGAGCGCTACGGCGAACGTTGCCGAAGGCGAAACCGTGGTCTACACCGCGACCGTGGGCGCGCCAGTGACCGGCTCGCCGGTTGTCGTGAGCCTGTCCAACGGTCAGACCATCACCATCGCCGTTGGCGAAACCACCGGCAGCGTCAACTACGTCGCGCCGAACAGTCCGCTGGCGGGCGGCAGTTCGCTGAGCGTGACCATCGATGGCGCCACGGGCGGCAACTACGAAAAACTGGTGGTCGACGGCAAGTCCGCCGACACTGCGGTATCGGACACCACCGACACTACCAATCTGAACCTGACCGCCAGCGACTCGGTAGCCGAAGGTGGCCAGATCACCTACACCGCGACGCTGACCAACCCGGCCGGCACCCCGGTGACCGTGACCCTGTCGAACGGCGCCGTGATCACCATCAAGGCTGGCGAAACCACTGGCACCGCGACTGTTGCTGCGCCATCCGATGACGTCTACAAGGATGCCGGAAAAGTCGAAGTCAGCATCAAGGATGCAACGGGCGGCAACTTCGAGAACCTGGTGCCAAGCACTGTTCCAGCGGTGACCAACGTCACGGATACCATCGACACCACCACGGTCAAACTGACTGCCACCGAGTCGGCCACTGAAGGTGGCAATGTCACTTACACCGCTACTGTTGGCGCTCCGGTAACCGGTTCTCCGGTTGTGGTGACATTGGCCAACGGTCAGACCATCACCATCGGCGTCGGCCAGACCACCGGCACCGCGATCACCATTGCGCCGAACGATGTGCTGACCGGGCATGCGCCGATCGTCAATTCGATCACCGATGTGAGCGGCGGCAACTACGAGAATCTGGTTGCTGACAAGACGCCGGTTTCGACCAACGTTACGGACACAGTCGACGCCACCAACCTGTCGCTGTCCGCGACCGGCACCGTGGCCGAGGGTGGACAAATCACGTACACCGCCACCCTGACCAACGCCGCCGGTTCGCCAGTCACAGTGACCCTGTCGAACGGTGCCGTAATCACCATCAAGGCTGGCGAAACCAGCGGCACCGCAACCGTTCCGGCACCGTCCGATGACGTCTACAAAGATGCCGGTTCCGTGCAGGCGACGATCACCAGCGCCACCGGTGGCAACTTCGAAAATCTGGTGCCGAACACTACCCCAGCGGTCACCCAAGTCACCGATACGATCGACACTTCGACGGTCAAATTGACCGCTGATACTTCGGTGGCTGAAGGCGGCACCGTCACTTACACCGCCACCGTTGGTGCACCAGTTACCGGCTCGCCAGTTGTGGTAACCCTGGCCAACGGTCAAACCATCACCATCGGCGTCGGCCAGACCACCGGTACGGCGACCACCGTCGCACCGAACGATGCCCTGGCTGGCAACGCTCCGCTGACCAACTCGATCACCGACGTGACCGGTGGCAACTACGAAAATCTGGTTGCCGACAAAACTCCAGTCTCGACCACCGTCACCGACGTTGCCGACACCACCAACCTGTCGCTGAGCGCGACCGGTTCAGTAGCTGAAGGTGGTCAGATCACTTACACCGCAACACTGACCAACGCCGCTGGCTCGCCAGTCACCGTGACCCTGTCCAACGGCGCCGTGATCACCATCAAGGCTGGCGAAACCAGCGGCACCGCAGCCGTTCCGGCACCGTCCGATGACGTCTACAAAGACGCCGGTTCCGTGCAGGCGACGATCACCAGCGCCACCGGTGGCAACTTCGAAAATCTGGTGCCGAACACCGCTCCAGCCGTGACGACAGTCACCGATACCATCGACACTTCGACGGTCAAATTGACCGCTGATACTTCGGTTGCTGAAGGCGGTACTGTGACTTACACCGCCACCGTGGGCGCGCCAGTCACCGGTTCGCCTGTGGTCGTGACGCTGGCCAATGGTCAGAACATCACCATCGGTGTTGGCCAGACTTCCGGGACTGCGACCGTCACCGCACCGAACGATGCCTTGGCTGGCAACGCTCCGCTGACTAACTCGATCACCAACGTGACTGGCGGCAACTTCGAAAATCTGGTGGCGGACAAAACCCCAGTCTCGACAACTGTCACCGACGTTGCCGACACCACCAACCTGTCGCTCAGCGCTACCAATTCGGTCGCTGAAGGTGGTTCGATTGTTTACACCGCAACCCTGAGCAACGCTGCTGGTTCGCCAGTCACCGTGACCCTGTCCAACGGCGCCGTGATCACCATCAAGGCTGGCGAAACCACTGGCACCGCGACCGTTCCAGCACCGTCCGATGACGTCTACAAAGACGCCGGTTCCGTGCAGGCGACGATCACCAGCGCTACCGGCGGCAACTTCGAAAATCTGGTGCCGAACACCGCTCCAGCCGTGACGACAGTCACCGATACCATCGACACTTCGACCGTCAAACTGACCGCTGATACTTCGGTGGCTGAAGGCGGCACCGTCACTTACACCGCAACCGTCGGTGCGCCAGTGACTGGCTCGCCTGTCGTCGTGACCTTGGCCAACGGCCAGAACATCACTATCGCTGTCGGGCAGACTTCCGGTACCGCAACCTTCACCGCACCGAACGATGCGCTGACCGGCAACGCTCCGCTGACCAACTCGATCACAAATGTGACCGGCGGCAACTTCGAGAATCTTGTTGCGGACAAAACCCCGGTCAGCACCACCGTCACCGATGTGGCCGACACTACAAATCTGTCGCTTAGTGCGACCGGTTCTGTGGCTGAAGGTGGTTCGATTGTTTACACCGCGACATTGACCAACGTTGCCGGTTCGCCAGTCACCGTGACCCTGTCGAACGGTGCCGTAATCACCATCAAGGCCGGCGAAACCACCGGCACAGCAACTGTTCCGGCACCGTCCGACGATGTCTACAAAGACGCCGGCTCCGTGCAGGCGACGATCACCAGCGCTACCGGTGGCAACTTCGAAAACCTGGTGCCGAGTACCGCTCCAGCGGTCACCAGCGTCACCGACACCATCGACACGACGACGGTAAAACTGACCGCGACTGGCACAGCGGCTGAAGGCGGCAACGTTGTCTACACCGCAACTGTCGGCGCACCAGTAACCGGCTCGCCAGTAGTGGTAACCCTGGCCAACGGTCAGACCATCACCATCGGTGTGGGCCAGACCACCGGTACCGCGACCACCACCGCACCGAACGATGCGCTGGTCGGCAACGCACCGATCACCAACTCGATCACCAATGTGACCGGCGGCAACTTCGAGAATCTTGTTGCGGACAAAACACCGGTATCGACTGCCGTCACCGACGTTGCCGACACCACCAACCTGTCGCTGAGCGCGACCGGTTCAGTAGCTGAAGGTGGTCAGATCACCTACACCGCAACCCTGACCAATGCCGCTGGCTCGCCAGTCACCGTGACCCTGTCCAACGGCGCCGTGATCACCATCAAGGCTGGCGAAACCACTGGCACCGCAACCGTTCCGGCACCATCCGATGACGTCTACAAAGACGCCGGCTCCGTGCAGGCAACGATCACCAGCGCTACCGGCGGCAACTTCGAAAATCTGGTGCCGAACACCGCTCCAGCCGTGACGACAGTTACCGATACCATCGACACTTCGACCGTCAAACTGACCGCTGATACTTCGGTGGCTGAAGGCGGCACCGTCACTTACACCGCAACCGTCGGTGCGCCGGTGACCGGCTCGCCTGTCGTCGTGACCTTGGCCAACGGCCAGAACATCACTATCGCTGTCGGGCAGACTTCCGGTACCGCAACCTTCACCGCACCGAACGATGCGCTGACCGGCAACGCTCCGCTGACCAACTCGATCACCAATGTGACCGGCGGCAACTTCGAAAACCTCGTTGCCGATAAAACCCCAGTCAGCACCACCGTGACCGACACCGTCGACACCACCAATCTTTCGCTCAGTGCTACCAATTCGGTCGCTGAAGGTGGTTCGATTGTTTACACCGCAACCCTGAGCAACGCTGCTGGTTCGCCAGTCACCGTGACCCTGTCCAACGGCGCCGTGATCACCATCAAGGCTGGCGAAACCACTGGCACCGCGACCGTTCCAGCACCGTCCGATGACGTCTACAAAGACGCCGGTTCCGTGCAGGCGACGATCACCAGCGCTACCGGCGGCAACTTCGAAAATCTGGTGCCGAACACCGCTCCAGCCGTGACGACAGTCACCGATACCATCGACACTTCGACCGTCAAACTGACCGCTGATACTTCGGTGGCTGAAGGCGGCACCGTCACTTACACCGCAACCGTCGGTGCGCCAGTGACTGGCTCGCCTGTCGTCGTGACCTTGGCCAACGGCCAGAACATCACTATCGCTGTCGGGCAGACTTCCGGTACCGCAACCTTCACCGCACCGAACGATGCGCTGACCGGCAACGCTCCGCTGACCAACTCGATCACAAATGTGACCGGCGGCAACTTCGAGAATCTTGTTGCGGACAAAACCCCGGTCAGCACCACCGTCACCGATGTGGCCGACACTACAAATCTGTCGCTTAGTGCGACCGGTTCTGTGGCTGAAGGTGGTTCGATTGTTTACACCGCGACATTGACCAACGTTGCCGGTTCGCCAGTCACCGTGACCCTGTCGAACGGTGCCGTAATCACCATCAAGGCCGGCGAAACCACCGGCACAGCAACTGTTCCGGCACCGTCCGACGATGTCTACAAAGACGCCGGCTCCGTGCAGGCGACGATCACCAGCGCTACCGGTGGCAACTTCGAAAACCTGGTGCCGAGTACCGCTCCAGCGGTCACCAGCGTCACCGACACCATCGACACGACGACGGTAAAACTGACCGCGACTGGCACAGCGGCTGAAGGCGGCAACGTTGTCTACACCGCAACTGTCGGCGCACCAGTAACCGGCTCGCCAGTAGTGGTAACCCTGGCCAACGGTCAGACCATCACCATCGGTGTGGGCCAGACCACCGGTACCGCGACCACCACCGCACCGAACGATGCGTTGACCGGTCAAGCACCGATCACCAACTCGATCACCAATGTGACCGGCGGCAACTTCGAGAATCTTGTTGCGGACAAAACACCGGTATCGACTGCCGTCACCGACGTTGCCGACACCACCAACCTGTCGCTGAGCGCGACCGGTTCAGTAGCTGAAGGTGGTCAGATCACCTACACCGCAACCCTGACCAATGCCGCTGGCTCGCCAGTCACCGTGACCCTGTCCAACGGCGCCGTGATCACCATCAAGGCTGGCGAAACCACCGGCACCGCAACCGTTCCAGCACCGTCCGACGACGTCTACAAAGACGCCGGTTCCGTGCAGGCGACGATCAGCAGCGCTACCGGTGGCAACTTCGAAAACCTGGTACCAAGCACAACTCCGGCAGTGACCAGCGTCACCGACACCATCGACACGACGACGGTAAAACTGACCGCGACTGGCACAGCGGCTGAAGGCGGCAACGTCGTTTACACCGCCACCGTCGGTGCGCCAGTAACCGGCTCGCCAGTTGTGGTGACGCTGGCCAACGGTCAAACCATCACCATCGGCGTCGGCCAGACTACCGGCACCGCGACCACCATTGCGCCGAACGATGCGTTGACCGGCCATGCGCCGATCAGCAACTCAATCACCAATGTGACCGGCGGCAACTTCGAGAATCTGGTGGCCGACAAGACTCCGGTCTCAACCAACGTCACCGACACTGTCGACACCACGAACCTGTCGCTGTCCGCAACAGGCACCGTGGCCGAAGGTGGCCAGATCACCTACACCGCAACCCTGACCAACGCTGCCGGCTCGCCAGTGACCGTTACTTTGTCGAACGGCGCCGTAATCACCATCAAGGCTGGCGAAACCACCGGCACCGCAACCGTTCCAGCACCGTCCGATGACGTCTACAAAGACGCCGGCTCCGTGCAGGCAACGATCACCAGCGCCACCGGTGGCAACTTCGAAAACCTGGTGCCGAGCACCGCTCCAGCGGTCACCAGCGTCACCGACACGGTCGATACCACCACCGTCAGCATCAGCGGCAGCACCTCGGTAACCGAAGGCCAGACCGCCACCTACACGGTCAGCCTGAACCACCCGGCGCAAACCGAAGTGACCCTGAAAATCGTCTACAGCGGTACCGCCGCCGACGGTTCGGACTTCACTGGCGTGTACACCGTGAAGATTCCGGCAGGCGCGAGCAGCGCGCAGTTCAACGTCGCCACCCTCGATGACAAGATCACCGAAGGGACCGAGAACTTCGTGGTCAAGATCGATTCGGCCACTGGCGGCAACTTCGAGAACCTTGCGGTCAGCGCCACCAATGGCAGCGTCAGCACCTCGATTATCGACAACGATGCGCCGCCGGTACTGGACCTGGATGCCAACAACTCCAGCGGCGCCACGGGTGCCGATTACAAAGTGACGTTTACCGAGAACACTCCGGGCGCGGGCGTGTCGATTGCCGACACCGATATCAGAATCACCGACCCGGACAGCACCCTGCTCACCGGCGCTACCGTGGTACTGACCAACCGTCAGGACGGCGATGCGCTGAACCTGGGCAACAGCGTCAACGGCATCACCATCAATGCCAACAGCACCAACGGCACCGTCACCCTGACCCTGTCCGGCAACGCGACGCTGGCCGACTACATGCAGGCGATCAAAAACATCAGCTTCACTAACAGCAGTGAAGATCCGAGCACCGTGCCGCGGATCATTACCGTGACCGTGACCGATGGCAGCAACTACTCCAACACCGCGACCACCACGGTCAACGTGGTGGCGGTCAACGACGCACCGGTGGCGGCGCCGAGCAATGTCACCGGCAGCGAAGACACGCCGCTGGTACTCGGCTGGTCGACCTTCGGCGTATCCGACGTCGACAGCCCGGCCAGCAGCCTCGGGATCAAAATCACCCAGCTGCCGGGCGAAGGCAAACTGCAGTATCTGGATGGTTCGACCTGGAAGGACGTGGCCAATAACCAGACCTTCACCAAGGCTGATATCGACGCGGGCAAGCTGCGCTTCCTGCCGGATGCCAACGAGTCGGGCGTCAATGGCTACGGCGGCACTGGCCTGGGCAACAATCAGGCGGATTACGCGCAGATCAAGTTCCAGCCAACCGACGGTCAACTGCTGGGCAACACCGGCACGGTGAAAATCGACATCACCCCGGTGGCTGACGCGCCGACTGTGAGCGTGGCCGACAACAGCGTGAAGTCCACCGGGCTGATCAAGGAAGTCTGGACCGGTCTGTCGGGTCTGGGCACCAGCGGCAATGGCGCGGACTCGACCACGTTGAAAAACGTCATCGATGGTGCCGGCACGCCTAACTCCAGCGGCAGCGTAACCAACGTACAGTCCGACGGCAGCGTGGCCGCCGGCACTGCCTCGAAGACCTCGGGCCTGATCTACCTGGAAGCTGGCAAGACTTACACCTTCAGCGGCGTCGCCGATGACAGCTTGCTGATCACCATTGGCGGCAAGAGTGTGGCGTCAGGCACCTGGGGCGCGGGCGGGGCGATCAACGGTTCGTTCACACCGACCACCAGCGGCTACTACACCCTGGATATTTACCACCACAACCAGAGCGGCCCGGGCAGCTACGACGTCAATCTATCGGTAAACGGCAGCACGCCGATCGACCTGAGCAACGCTGGCGTGCCGATCTACACCGGCGTACAGGACCTGGTGAACTCGGGTGTCACCGTCTCCGATCTGCACGGCACCAACGGCGAAGGCTATTACGACGGCTACAAGCTCAACACTGGCGCCGAAGGCACTACGGTGAAACTGTCGGCGATCAGCACCGCGCTGACCGATACCGACGGCTCGGAAACCCTGAGCGTGAAAATCAGCGGCGCACCGGTCGGTTCGGTGCTCAGCGATGGCGCCGGGCATACCTTCACCGTTACCGCGAGCAACGGCGAGGCCAACGTCACGGGCTGGAACCTCGGCAGCCTGACCGTGACCCCGCCGACCTACTACAACGGCCAGTTCAACCTGACCGTGACCTCGACCTCCACGGAAATGGTTGGCGGTTCGGCGAGCAGCACCGCGACCATTCCGGTCACCGTGGTGCCGGCGGTGTACAACGCGGTCGTGGCGACCTCGGGCGACGACACCGTTACCGGCACTGACGGCAACGACATTATCGTCGCCGACATCGGTGGTCTGACCGTGGTGCCGGGCACCAACTACAACATCGCCTTCATGGTCGACAGCTCCGGCAGCATGAGCGCATCGTCGCTCAACGCGGCCAAGGACTCGCTGACCTCGGTGTTCAACACCCTCAAGCAAAGCCTGGGCGGCAGCAACTCAGGCACGGTGAACATCTTCCTGGTGGACTTCGATACCCAGGTCAACAAGTCGGTGTCGGTCAACCTCAACGACCCGAATGCATTGACCAAGCTCAAAGCAGTGCTGGACTCGATGGGCTCCGGCGGCGGCACCAACTACGAGGACGTGTTCAAGACCACGGCCAACTGGTTCCAGAGTGCTGACGCGGTGGCCAACACCGGGGCGAAGAACCTGACGTACTTCATCACCGATGGCCAGCCGACCTACTACCAGAGCGGCGAACAGACCAACCCGACGCTGTACGGCAGCGTCAGGCTCGACAGCGTGGTCAATACCAGCAACTACAAGCCGGGCGACAGCTTCAGCACGTACATCGACAACACCCATTACCTGAGCATCAACAGCGCTGGCACTGTGGTTTTGCAGACGTACAAAAACGGCAACTGGAACTGGAGCAATCTGGGCACTATTCACGCTCAGGGTGACGGCACCTACGAGCTGTCGAGTCTGAACGGCAGTGGCAACAGCACCGACTGGTACACCACCGACAATTCCACCAGCAGCTTCGCGCTGCTCAATGGCCTGTCGAACGTCGAAGCCATCGGTCTCAACAGCGGCGTCAGCCTTAACGATCTGAAGCCCTACGACTCGGATAACACGCCACAGACCAACATCGATCCGAAGGACCTGGCCAACTCGATCATCGGCCACACCGAAGCGACAATGCCGGGCAATGACACGGTTAACGGCGGCGACGACAACGACATCCTGTTCGGCGATCTGGTGAGCTTCAACGGCATTGCCGGTGAGGGTTATCAGGCGATGCAGGCGTTCGTCGCCAAGGAAACCGGCGTAGACGTCAGCAAGGTCACGACCAGCAACGTGCATCAGTACATCACCGAGCACTATCAGGCGTTCGATGTGTCCGGCGCGCATGACGGCAACGACACCCTGCTGGGCGGCGCGGGCAATGACATCCTGTTCGGCTCGGGCGGCAACGACCTGCTCGACGGCGGCAAAGGCAATGACATCCTGCTCGGCGGCAGCGGCAACGACACGCTGATCGGTGGCAAGGGCAACGACATCCTCATCGGTGGTTCCGGTGCCGATACCTTTGTCTGGAAAGCAGGCGACACCGGCAGTGACGTGATCAAGGACTTCAAGGCCGCCGACGGTGACCGCATCGACCTGCGCGACCTGCTGCAGGGCGAAACCGGCAGCACCATCGACAACTTCCTGAAGATCACCACGGTCGACGGCACGTCCTCGCTGCAAGTCAGCTCGGCGGGCAAGTTCAACTCCGGTGATGCCGCTGCGGCAACGCCGGACGTGACGATCAAACTGGAAGGCAACAACTGGTCGAGCGCCAACCTGCACAACCTGATTGCCGGCAGCGACCCGACCATCAAGGTCGACCACAACAACAGCTGATCCATAAACAAAACGGCCGCCATCCTGGGCGGCCGTTGCGTTGTGTCAGTCACCCCGGTGACGATTTCATCGTTGCACCGCATACTTGCGCACAGTTGGCTATGCTGCTGACAGCACGACGCTGGTTCTTTTCCGAGGGATGCTCAATGTTTTACGTGCAACGCGATGCGCAAGGCCAGTTGATTCGCGTGGAAGCCGCGGCATACGCCGAAGCCACGGAAACACTGCCGGCCGACAACCATGAAATCCAGGCGTGGTACGCCAACGAAGCCGTGGAGAACAGCCTCAAGCAGCTCAAGCAGAGCGACTTCGAGATGATTCGGGTGCTCGACGACCTGATTCAGGTGCTGACCCAGAAAGGCGTGATCCGCGTCACCGACCTGCCACCCGCAGCCCAGGCCAAACTGATGGACCGCAACCAGGCACGTGAGGCGCTGGGCGGGTTGAGCCAGTTGATCGATGAGGATGAGGGTGGGCTGATCTGATCCACCCGGAATCAAGAGCGGACCCTCACCCCAGCCCTCTCCCGGAGGGAGAGGGCGCCGACCGAGGTGTCTGGCGCTATCCGTCGACCTGAGAGATCGGGTCGATTATGGATTCAACGGAGTTCTTGCAGGTCGGCGTATTAGATCAATATCCCACGGTCAGTCCCCTCTCCCTCTGGGAGTGTATGTACCGGACACATGGTGGACAGGTGTTCGGAGACATGGTGGACACTTTTTAATAGGCACATTGCTCATCATCAAGGAGATGACCTGTGTCCTGGCAAGAGGCATCCACCATGCAACTTCGTACAGAGTTTGTGCATTTGGCTCGGCAAGAAGGAGCGAATGTTCGGCAGCTTTGCCGTCGATTCAATATCAGCCCAAGTACTGCCTACAAATGGCTCAACAGGTTTGAAATATCAGGTGTAGAGGGGTTGCACGATCAGTCCCGTCGACCGAAAACATCACCGAAACGTTGTGCTGATGAGGTTGAGCAGCAGATTCTGACCATGAGTCAGCAATACGACGCCTGGGGTGCCCGCAAGCTCAAGCGCGTGCTGGAAGATGAAGGCGCTGTGATGCCCTCTGTCAGCACTGTGCATGCGGTTTTGCAGCGTCATTCGCGTGTTGATCCAAAGGCTACCGAGATCAAACCATTTATCCGCTTTGAGCACGAAGCGCCTAACGATCTATGGCAGATCGACTTCAAGGGACATTTCAGTCTGAGTCACGGACGCTGCCATCCATTCACAATACTGGACGACCACTCACGCTTTTCGCTGTGCATTGCCGCATGTGCCAATGAGCAGCGCCAAACTGTACAAGACCATCTAATCCGGACGTTTCGACGCTACGGTCTGCCGTTGCGCATGACGATGGACAACGGCTCGCCATGGGGCGATCAGACTGGCGTTTATACTGCGCTGGAAGTCTGGCTGATGAGCCAAGGCATTAAGGTCGGTCACTCCCGGCCTTATCATCCGCAGACTCAGGGAAAACTGGAGCGCTTCCACCGCAGCCTGAAAAATGAAGTCCTGCAAGGCCGGTTTTTCACCGATCTCGACGACGCACAACGGGCGTTTGATACCTGGCGCGACATCTACAACCAGAAACGCCCTCATCAGGCGCTGGGCATGGCGGTGCCGGCGGCTCGTTACAGTGGCAGCCCACGGGAATATCAGGAGCGACCGGCGGAACCGGAGTACAACGACGCAGATGTGGTCAGGAAGGTACAGGTGGGAGGCGAAATCTTCTGGAGGAATCGGGAATACAAGATCGGAAAGGCTTTTTATGGCAGGTGCATAGCGATCAGGGAGACGACGGAGGACGGCATCCACGATGTCTACTGGAGTAGACATCGTATCGCCCGAATCGACTTGAACTTGCAGATCGTGACGGCAGGTAAGAAGATCTAAAACCGTCCACCATGTCTCCGAACATGTGTCCACCATGTCTCCGGTACATACAGGGAGAGGGCTAGGGTGAGGGTTGCTTTTTCGGTGACTCACCGCCAAGGCTTCGGCTCACCCAGCAACTGCCCCTGCACCCCATACAAGCCCATCTCGCGAATCACTGACAGCTCCCCTTCGGTCTCGACCCGCTCGGCAATCAGCGGCAGATCGATGCTGTGCGCCGCGCGCTGGATCGCTTCGATGAACAGGCGCTTGTCGCTTTCCTGATCAATCGCCCGAATGTAGCTGCCATCGATCTTCAAGTACGCCAGGCCCAGCCGCGCCAGGTTGCCGATCATGCTGAAGCGGCCGCCAAAGCGCTGCAGGCTCAAGGAGAAGCCCAATTCGCGCAGACGCCGGGTCAGTTGTTCCAGCAGCGCTTGTTCGGGCAACTGCTCTTCGCCGATTTCCAGGGTCAGGCGCGAACCGAGGTTGGAGTGTGTGCGCAAAATCTCGAAGATCTTGTTCAACGCCTGCGGATCGGCGAGGGTGGCCGAAGACAGGTTCAGCGCCAGCGAATCTTCGTGCTCTTGCATTTGTTCCAGCACGCGCTCGAGCATCAGGCGATCGAGCCGCGCCGTCCAGCCGAAGCGCTCCAGCCACGGCAGAAAGCGTCCGGCGGGGATGGTCTGGCCCTGCTCATCGAGCAGGCGCGAAAGCACCTTGTAATGCAACACCAGTTGCGTGTCCTGCGCCGCCACCACCGGTTGAAAATACAGCTCGAAACGCTGCTGATTCAACGCCTGATCGAGCAAGCGATGCCAGGCGTGGTGATCATCGCCAACCTCGGCGGTCAGGCCTTGTTCGATGCACGCCCAGTTCTGCTCGCCCTGCCCTTCGGCCTGCGCCAGCGCCTGATCGCCCAAGGTCAGGACCTGCTGCGGCGAATCCCCGTCAGCGAACGGCGCCAGACCGATCGAAGCCACTGCGGCGACGTCGGTAGCGCCCGTCGCGTGCAGGCTGCTCAGCGCGCTGTCGAGGTTCTGCGCCAGTTGCAGCGCCTCTTCGCGGACCAGCCCCGGCGCCAGCACGGCAAATTCACCGCCACGAATCCGCGTGACGAGGTTCTGCGTTTCCGGGTACTTGGCGCATTCGCGCGACAGTTGCTCGCCCACCGCTTTCAGCAATTCATCGGTGCGCTGGCCGCCGAGGCGCTGGTTGAGGCCGGCCAGATCCTTGACCCGCAATAGCAGCAGATAACCGGAACTGGCCTGCTCCGGATTGCTCACTCGATCATTCAACTGCATCTCGAAATAACGCCGGTTGGCCAGCCCGGTGAGGTTGTCCTGATAGGACTCGGCGCGCAGTTTTTCACTGCGCTCGGCCTGCTCCTGGAACAGCGCCTTGAGCTTCTCGACCATCTGATTCATCGCCTGCACCACACGGCGCAATTCCGGCGTGCGCGGCAACTGCGGCAAGCTGAGGAATTCGCGCCGGGCGATGGCGTGGGATTGCTGGACCATGTAGTCCAGCGGCTTCAGTTGCCGACGCAACAGCAACGCACCGAGTACCGCGCTCAGCGCACCGCAGAGCAACAGCCAACCGAGACTACCCAACGCGCTCTGCCACAACTTGGCCACGGCAAACATCGGATGGCTGACCACTTCGACCCGCGCTGCCTGTTCCCAGCCGCGACTGACCAAGGCGTCGCCACCGGCCGGCTCCAGGCCGATGAGTTTGACGAACCAGTCCGGCACATTGCTCACGGCCGGAATGCCGCTGCGCTCGACGATGGTCTGATCGGTCTTCACATCGACCACGCGAATGCTCGCGTAATAACCACTGTCGAAAATCGAGCTGACCAGCAGCTCGACCATCGCCGGGTCATCGATATTCGGTGTCAGCGACAAGGCCAGCGCCGTCGCGGCGTCCTGCGCATGGGAACGCAACTGGTTGACGTACTGGGTGCGCGAGCTTTCCAGACTGACCATGAAGCTGCCGGTGAAGGCGACCACCAGGAACAGACAGATAGCGATCAACAGCTGTTTGAACAAAGACATCTGAGCGCGTGCTCCTAGTTAGTCGTCTCGACCGGGAAACCTTCGGCCTGCATTTTCTTCAAGACATCCTGCCAGCGCGACAGGCGTTTGGTGTCGCCGACCTTCTTATTGCCCTTGGCCCCCGGCAGGTACAGACCCTCGGCATTGAAAGAGTAGACCGGCAGCAAATCGGTTCGCTGCGATGCCGGCTGGATCGGATCGATCAGGCTGTCGAGCACCAGCGGCATCGCATCGGGGGTCGCATAGTATGTCAGGACCATGTGCGCGCGGTTCTGGCGCAGTGCCTTGACGTAGGTGATGCGCAGCTTGTCACTGGACACCCCGAGATGGCGCAGGCTGAAATACTTGGCGATCGCATAGTCTTCGCAGTCGCCAGCGCCCTTCCACAAGGCTTCGATGGGGGTTTCCCAATAGTCGACCTGACGCCACAGGTCGATGTCTTCGACATAGCGCACCTGCTTGTTGAAAAACAGATTCACCACTTTCAGTTTGTCCATTTCGCTGGCCTGCTGCTGCGTCGCCAGCAGATTCTGCCAGGCATCGATGCGTTGCTGACCGGCGCCCAGCGGTCCGTAAAGCGCCGTGGCCTTGCGGCTGATCGCGGAAAAATCCCAATCGGCATGCAGACCGCCCAGCATGACGCCGGCCAGCAGCAGTGCGCAGCCTGACCAGCGCAACGTCCGGGAGATCGCGAAACGTACCGCCACAGCAGATTTCCAGAGAGCAGGGAGGAAGGCGTTCGATGTTGCAGCTTAGTCCGGCAAAAAACAATGGCACCATGAGATCATCGCTGCACGCTAAACTATAGAAGTTGCCTCATTCCTCTACACGGTTTGACAAGCTGTAGAGCAATCACTAGTGTCATTTGGATCCAAATCACCGACCTACAGGGTGCGTAGTCGTGACACAGAAGCCCAAACCGCTGCACAGCATTAAAGTCGACGGACCGATTCCTGCGCATCTGGCCCGTTCGGTCATCGAAGAAACCCTGCGCTCAGCGATTCTCGATGGACGTCTGCCCTGCGGTACGGCGCTGCGCCAGCAGGATCTCGCCGATCTGTTCGGCGTCAGCCGCATGCCGGTGCGCGAAGCCTTGCGCCAGCTCGAGGCCCAGGATCTGCTGAGTGTGACTACGCATAAAGGCGCAGTGGTCGCGCCGTTGATTCAGGGCGATGCCACCGAAACCTACGAGTTGCGCATTCTGCTCGAATCCGAAGCCATGCGTCAGTCGATCCCACTGCTGACCGAAGCCGATCACGCCCAAGCCGCCGCGTATATCGAGGCGCTGGAAGCGCAGCACGATTACACCGAAATCGGCCGGCTCAACCGTTTGTTCCACATGGCCCTGTACAGCAAAGCGCCGAACAAACGCCTGCTGCGTCTGGTCGAGGACGGGCTCAACGAAGAAGAGCGCTTCCTGCGTTTCAACCTTGAGTCGATGGGCCTGGGCAAACTGTCTCAGGACGATCACCGGGCAATGCTGCAAGCCGTTCGCGACCGCGACATCAAGCTGTCGATCGAACTGCTGGAGCAACACCTCAACCGCGGTGTCGATGTCATCACCCGCTACCTCGCCACGCCTGCCGCGCAAAGCCGCACTGTCGGCCGCTGAGCCCGTACCCCCGCGAATTACCCGCTTACAAATCCCCTAGCGATCGCCCGCCCTGCGGTGGGCGGGTCCGCGCACGCCATCGCCCTTCCCCGCTACGCGCGGCCCGATCGTCACGGCTCGTCAACGGCGAATCGGTCATAGCCGTGGCGAAAAATTACCCGCACTCTTGAACGGCCACCCATACAGAACGGGGACGCGCCGCCCTGACGGTGCAGTCCCCGCAACAGGAACCTACGGAAGGAGCCTTGTCACGGGACAAAAGGAAGTTCAGGCGCCGGTCCCGGCCAACTTTCGTCCCCTCTTAATCAAACCGATTTCTTCAGTAAAAGTTGCTTCGAGTGAGGCATTCACTCTTGTCATCCAATTTTGGCCATTATTGGCTGAAAGGAGTAACTACGCCCAAATAAAACTTTTTACGAAAGTCTTATTGGAACTTTGCGCCTTTGAAAAACAGCAAACTTGAAATAATTAAAATTGCACTTGTTAAATGTTTGCCATCTGTATTAGTTTTTTCCTCGCCGAAGTTAAAGCTTGCGTTCACTTCGGCACGCGGCGCCCTGACGTAGCGCACCGCATAGGCTGCACGCTTGCACAGCAGGACTTTGCGTAGACATACGCCGGGCAGCTTGTTTGCCGGCATCCAACTTCACACGATACAGACACACAACTAACCCGGTGCAGTATTAATTGCGCCATTGCACAAGCAGTTCCATTTCACCCCAATGATTAAGGACGTCATCATGCCTTCCAAGCACCAACTCGCCTTGAAGAAAGTCGAACTCAGCAATCATCCGATATTTGCCGAGATCAGTTCGTTATCAATATTGCGTCGTTTCATGGAAACCCATGTATTCGCCGTATGGGACTTCATGTCGCTGACCAAGCGTCTGCAACAGGAACTGACCTGCACCCGATTGCCCTGGTTGCCACCGCGCGATCCGCAGGCCGCGCGACTGATCAATGAAATCGTGCTCGGCGAAGAGTCGGACGATCGTCTGGCCGATGGGCACTACAGCCATTTCGAGCTGTACCTGGACGCCATGCGCGAAATCGGCGCCAGCACCACAGCGGTCGAACGTTTTGTCGCGCTGCAACAGGAAGGTGTGAGCTACGACGTCGCGCTGCAAAGCGTCGAGGTTGATCCGGCCGCCGCGCAGTTCGTCCGCGACACTTTGCACACAGCGCTGCATGCGCCGGGGCACAGCGTCGCTGCGGCGTTTCTGCACGGCCGCGAGAGCGTGATCCCGAGCATGTTCCAGCGCATTCTCGATGACTGGGGCATCGGCATCGAGCAGGCGCCGACCTTTCGCTATTACCTGCAACGGCATATCGAGGTCGACTCCGAAGATCACGGCCCGGCGGCCGAGCACCTGCTTCAGCGCCTGGTCGACGGCGACCCGCAACGCCAGGCCGAGGTCTACGCCAGCGCCGTCGCCGCCGTGGAAAGCCGTATTGCGCTGTGGGACGGCCTGCGCCTGAGCATGCGCGAACCGTTGGCGGAGGTGGCCCAATGAACGCCGCCGACTATCGATCCTTCGCCGACGCCTGGGAACAGCGCGCAACCATTCGCACCCGGCCGCGCCGGGTACTGGAAGACGACGAGCGGCTGATCTATCCGCTGAGCCGCCAACCCTTGGTGCTCAGCGAAACCTTCCTGCGCGAATGCCCGGAACAACGGGATTTCGCCCTCGTGCAGACGCTGTACAAGTTCATCAACGACGTAGTGATTTTCGAGACGGAAATCGTCGACAAGACTGCGCGCAGCATCGCCAAGAATCGCTTCGCCGTGGCATTCCCCTTCGCCTGTCGTTACGACGCGATGACCGTGGTGGTCGATGAGGATTACCACGCGCTGGTGGCGATGGATTTCATGCAGCAGACGGTGGCCATGACCGGTATCGAACCGATTCAGCTACCCGATCAGATCGAGCTGAGCCGGGCAATTCCCGCCGCCGTGGCGCTGGCGCCGGAGCATTTGCGCAGCGCCGTAGAACTGATTTGCGTAGCCATCGCGGAAAACACCGTGACCGGCGACGTCGCCGCGTTCGCCCGTGACGACTCGGTCAAACCGTCGATCAAGGGGCTGATGGCCGATCACCTGCTCGACGAGGGTCGCCACTCGAGTTTCTGGGCACGCATGGTGCGCATCTACTGGCACACCGCGAGCGACGCCGACCGCGAAACCATCGCGCAGATTCTGCCGGTGTTCATCGGCCACTACCTGACCAACGACATTCAGAAGTCCTTCGACCTGCGCCTGATCGATGCGCTGCCGGTCAGCGAAGCCACGCGCTGTTCGCTCCAAGAGGAAATGGCCGGCCTGGCCTTCCCGATCAATCGCCATCACCCGCTGGTGGGCAACATCGTCAGGTTCTTCCACAACAGCTCGCTGCTCGACGCGCCCTGCGTGCAGCATGCCCTGCGTGACTATCTGGTGTGACAAGGAGGTCTTCATGAAACGTCTCGACATTTTGCTGATCGGCGCCAGCCAGGCCATGACTGATCTGGCGCTGGAACTTGAACAACACGGTCACGCGGTGCAGCGCAATGCTGCCGCGCAAGCGGCGGTGGATCTGATCATCGACGATGGCTTTATTGGTGCTGGCGATCGCTGCGCCATCCCGCACCTGCATTTGCGTCTGGGCGTCGGTGCGAGTCGCGCCGGTTTGCCGGTCCTCGACCTGCTGTGCTTTCGCGGCTCGTCAATGATCAGCCGCGTGCCGATCGGCGATGAGCCGTCAGGCAACGGTCAGGCGCTGCGTCAGCGAGTCCTGGCGCATGTGGTCGATGAAGTGGCGCTGTTGGTCAGTCGTCTGTCCCGCGACGGCGACTACCTGCAACACCTCGCCCCGCTGAGCGCGCCGGATTTCGAGCGCCTGGAAAACCTGCGTTTTCTCGACAGCCTGGCTTACGTCCATCGGCGCAACGACACGGTGAATGCAGCACTGCTGGAACAGGCACAGGTGAGCGTTATCGAGCGCCTGCAACAGAGCTTGATTCAGCATGCCGAACGGCCGGCGCTGCACCTCGGCGAACGTTGCATCAGCTATCGCCAATTGCACGCCCACAGCCGAGCGATTCAGCAGCGCCTGCAAGCGTTGCTGGAGCCGCATCCGCAGCCGTGGATCGTCGCGGTCTGCCTGCCGAAAAGCCCCGAGCTGTTCGCATCGATCCTGGCGATTCTGGGCAGCGGCGCCGTGTATTTGCCGCTGGAGCCGAGCCATCCGTTGCCGCGCCAGCAGTACATTGTGCAAAACGCCGGCGCGCTGCTGTTGCTGCATGACGGCGAGCATCCGCTCGGCGCCACCATGCCAGGGCTGGACGTCAGCCTCATCGACAGCGCCGCAGCGGATCTCAACCTGCCGTTGATGCGCCAGCGCCCCGAACTCGACGCGCCGTGCATGGCGCTGTACACCTCAGGCACCACCGGGCATCCGAAAGGTGTGCTGCTCAGCCAGGCCAACCTCGCGCATTTCACGGCGTGGTACGCCGATTACGCGCAGTTGCATGCCGAGAGCCGAGTGCTGCAGTTCTCCTCGCTGAGCTTCGATTCATCGCTGATCGATATCTTTGCGACCCTGCTCACCGGCGCCGAACTGGTGGTGCCCGACGACACGCAACGGCGCGATCCGCTACAACTGGTGGCGCTGATCCGGCGCCGGCAACTGACCCACGCGTTCCTGCCACCAGCGCTGTTGAGCATCCTGCCGCTGGAGCAACTTGAAGGCGTGCAGGTGATGACCGGCGGCGATGTCTGCGAGCCGTTCGTGATCGAACAACTGACCCGTCAGGGCACGCTGCACAACCTCTACGGCCCGACCGAAGCCACGGTGCTGATTACCGCGCGGCACCTGCAACCGGGCGACAGCAACCGCAGCCTCGGCGCGCCGATCGCCAACAGCCAGGTGCTGATTCTCGACGACGATCTGCAACCGGTGGCGGAGAACACCGTTGGCGAATTGTTCATCGTCGGCCCCGGTGTCTGTCTCGGTTACCTGAACAATCCGCAGCAGACGGCCGAGCGTTATCTGCGACTGAATCTGCCGGACGGCCAGACGCTGCGCGCCTACCGCACTGGCGACATGGCGCGTTGGGGCGAGCAGGGCATCGAGCTGTGCGGGCGCCGCGACAATCAGGTGAAGATTCGCGGTTTCCGCGTCGAGCCAGAGGAGATTGAACGCTGCTTGCGCGAGAGCCAGCTGTACCGGCAAGTGGCGGTAGTGATCGACAGTCAACGCAGGATTCTGGCTTTTCTCGCTCAGCCGCAATCAGCGACTGCCCGCGAAGAACTGAAGGCTCACGCCCGGCAGTTTCTACCGGACTACATGCAACCGGTGGCGTGGACTGAACTGCCCGGCATGCCCTCCGCCAGCAACGGCAAGGTCGACCGCAAAGCGTTGCTGGAGTTGCCCGTGAGCGTGCAGGACAGCGGGCGGAAATGCCTGCCGAGCAATGCTGACGAAGCGTTGTTGCTGCAGATCTGGGCCGAGTTGCTGGAGCTGCCGGACAGCGATATTTCCACCGACGAAAGCTTCTTCAACCTGGGCGGCCATTCGATCCTGTTGTCGCGGATGTTGCTGCGCTTGCGTGAAGAATTCGGCCGCAGCATTTCGATCAATCGCTTCATCGAACAGCCGACCATCGCCAAGCTCGCAACCCTGGTGCGCGGTAGCGATGACAGCGCCGTGCTCAGCGCTCAGGCCATGGCCGACGCCGAACGCGCGCTGGATATCCAGGCGTTGCCGATCAGCCGCATGGGCGATGTGCACAAGGTCATCGTCACCGGCGCCAACAGCTTCGTCGGCGTGCATATTGTCGAGGCGCTGCTCGGTTGGGGTGCCAGCGAAGTCGCCTGTCTGGTGCGCGAGGGTGGTGGGCAAACAGCGGCGCAGCGCTTTGCCCAAGCGTTGCGGGAAAACCGCCTGGAGCATCTGGATCTGAGTCGCGTGCGGGTCTATGCGGCGGACATCGCGCGCCCGCAACTGGGCCTGAGCGACGAAGATTATCAGCGCCTCGATCACGAGTTCGGCGCGCTGGTGCACAACGCCGCCAACGTCAACCATGTGCTCGATTACGAGTCGCTGGCCGCAGACAACGTCGAGCCGGTTTTTGCCCTGCTGCGCCTGTGCGAAGGGCAGAGCAAAAAGGTCTTCAACTTCGTCTCGACATTGTCGGCCTCCAGTTCCGTTGACGACGCAGGCCGGGTGCTGGAACTGCCGGCCGCGACCACGCCACCGATCTACATCCGCAATGGCTACAACCTGTCGAAGTGGGTTGGCGAGCGCATTCTCGAACGGGCTCGCGAGCGTGGCGTGCGGGTCAATGTGTATCGCCCCGGCAACATCAGTTTCAACAGCCTGAGCGGCGTCTGCCAGCCGCACAAGAACCGTTTGATGCTGATGCTCAAAGGCTCGATCCAGCTCGGCCAGGTGCCGGCCTTCGCGCTGAATTTCGATCTGATGCCGGTGGATTTCCTTGCCCGCTTCATCGCCTTCCATGCCAGCCGTTATTCGCCCGACCGTGCGGTGTTCAACCTGCACAACCCCGAGCCGCTGAGCTGGGACGCCTACGTCGCTTCATTCCGCGAAACCGGCAGTGAGTTTTCGCTGGTCAGCGTCGCCGACTGGCAACAGCAGTTAAGCCGGGTCGACGCCGACAACGCGCTGTTCGGCGTGCTGGGTTTCTACCTCAACGGTTTCGAAGAAGACATCGGCGATATCTCCCTGATCGGTCACGCCAACGCTGAAGCCGGCGTGCAGCAGATGGGCGCGCATTACCCGCAAAAATCCCCGGCGCTGCTGCGCCGCGGCTGCGACTACCTGAAACAGATCAACTTCATCTGACGCAACAAAAAAGGAGCAACACCATGAGCAATCTGCAACCGGACACCCTGATCAAAAACCCGCACGGCTGCCATGTCGTATCTTCGGTACAAGTGCCGGCAGACGCCGCGCAGGTCTGGGCGATAGTCGGCAACTTTGGCGCTTTCGAGCGTTTCATTCCGGCGCTGTCGCACATCGAAATGACCGGCGAGGGCGTGTCCTCGCTGCGCAAGAAAATCTTCAAGGACGGCAATGTGGTGGTCGAACAACTCAACTCCCGCGATGAGCAGGCGCGCAGCATGACCTGGACGACGATTTACAACACCTTGGGCGTGGCCAACCTGTGGGCGGCGATGAATGTCGAGGCGCTGGGCGAAGGGCAATCGCGGGCGACGTGGACGATCATTGCCGAACCGGCCTCGGGCGGGGAGGAAGCGCTGCCGGGGTTCAGGGATTTTGTGCAGGGGTTTGCCGATGATGCGATGGGGAATGTCTTGAAGCTGTTTGTTTAAGACTTTGGCTTCGCGGTGAATGGATCACCGCTATCGCTGGCAAGCCAGCTCCCACAGGATTCGAGTCGGTCACAAATAAAGTGTTCGCCAAAATTCCTGTGGGAGCGGGCTTGCCCGCGATTGAACGATAACGCGGTCTGACGAACCGCTATCAGATCTTGAAGCTGTCCACCAACTGCTTCAGCCGGTTGGCCTGCTGCGACAACGCATCACAATCCTTCAACGTCTCGTTGAGGTTGGCCACGCTCTGCTGGTTCAGCAGGTTGATCTGGTTGACGTCGACGTTGAGGGTTTCCACCACGGCGGTCTGCTCCTCCGTGGCCGCGGCCACCGACTGGTTCATGCCGTCGATTTCGCCGATGCGCTGGGTCACGCTGACCAGGCGCAGACCGGCCTGATTGGCCACTTCCACGCTCTGCTCGCTGGACGCCTGACTGGCATTCATCGTGGTCACCGCTTCACGCGAGCCAACCTGCAGCGAAGTGATCATCTTGTGAATCTCTTCCGCCGATTCCTGAGTGCGGTGAGCCAGGTTACGCACCTCATCCGCCACTACCGCAAAACCACGCCCGGCCTCACCGGCCCGCGCCGCTTCGATCGCGGCGTTGAGCGCCAGCAGGTTGGTCTGCTGCGAGATGCCTTTGATCACATCGAGAATGTGGCCGATGTTGTCGGTGCTCGCATTGAGGGTTTCGATCTGCGTGCACGACAGGCTGATTTTCTGCGACAGCTCGGTCATCGCCTGAATCGTCTGCTCGACGACCTGACGTCCGTCGTCGGCCTGCTCGCTGGCGCCGCTGGCGTGTTGCGAAGCATCGGCAGCGTTGCGGGCGATCTCCTGGGTGGCGGCGCCCAGTTGGTTGATCGCCGCCGCGACGCTGTTGGTGCGCGCGCTTTGTTCGTCAGAGCCGACGATCGACGCGTTCGACGATGCCATGACTCGTTGCGACAAGTCGTGCACATGGCGGGTGGCCGAGGACACTTCGGATATCGACGCGTGAATGCGTTCAACGAACTGGTTGAAAGCACTGCCCAGTTCGCCGAACTCGTCTTTGCTTTCTACCGACAGACGACGAGTCAGATCGCCTTCGCCCTGAGCGATGTCCTGCATTGCACGGCCCATGGTGGTCAGCGGACGCATCAAGACGTTGATCAACAGGCTCAACAGCAACGCAATGGCGGCCACGGCGACGAACATAGCGATCAGCGCCGAGGTGCGGAATTGGCTGAGCGCTGCGTAGGCTTTGTCGTGATCGATCGACAGACCGATGTACCACTGCGCATTCGGCAGGTCGTTGACCGGGGTGAACGACAGAATCCGCTCCTCGCCGTTGAGCACGACGTTCTGGTTGCCCTTCTCGATGCGCACGCTGGCGTTCGGGTAGATGTCTTTCAGGTTTTTCATGACCTGATCCTTGTCCGGGCTGACGATCACCTGACCGTCAGCGCTGACCAGAAACGCATGGCCAAGGCCACCGAAGTCCACCGAGTTGATGATTTTGACCAGGGTTTCCAGGCTCAGGTCGCCACCGACCACGCCAAGCAGTTCACCATTCTTCTTCACCGGCATGGCGATGGTTACTACCAGCCCGCCAACCGCGGCCATGTACGGCGGAGTCAGCATGGTTTTATCCGCGGCCACCGCTTGCTTGTACCAGGGACGCTGACGCGGATCGTAGCCGTCCGGCATCTTCGCGTCCGGGCGTTGGGTGAACACACCGTTGGCCTGGCCAACATAGGTGAACTGGAAATTCGAGGTGAAAGCCGGTTGATCGACCAGCCCCGGCAGGTCGGCGTCCTTGCCCTGATGAGCGACGTTCTGCGCGAGGTTTTCCAGCACCAGAATCCGCCCGCTCATCCAGTTCTGCACGCTGCTGGCGGTCAGATCACCGGCCTGCTGAACGGAAGACTGAAGGTTCTGGCGAATGGTGCTCCGCTGCAGATAGTCGTTGTAGAGCGTGAACAGCGCGAACGCCAGGACCACGACGCCCGAGGCGGCCAGCAGAATTTTATGGCTGAACTTTAGATTCATTTCATGGGACTTCTTATGCCAAAAGTGGGGATGCGTTCCGGATGCAACATTCCATGTACAGCGCAGGCAGCGTTCTTCCGGCCGCTCTACTTTGGTGCACGCATGTCTCACCAGTCTGTCGGCACGCGTGGGAGAAATCTTAGGGTTGCGTAGGAAATGGATGGCGTTTCTGGCGGATTCCCGCCGAACGGCGGGCCAGAGCGGCTGACGGAAGATTTTTCCGCGCGTTGCGTGAGCAGCGGTTGCAAATTCTGCGACCCTTGAAGACAATGCGACTAATTATCATTTGTGACGTCCGGGCTGTCGCGTTCATGTCCTCCCCCGAGTTTGCGGTACAGACGCTTTATCGTTGTCATCACGGCTGGCTCAATACCTGGTTGCGCGCACGGCTGGGCAACGCAGCGGATGCGGCGGATCTGGCACAGGACACTTTCGTTCGTCTGCTGCAACGCAGCGAACGCCTCGAACTCAAGGCCCCTCGTGCATTCCTACGCACCATCGCCCGCGGCTTGGTGATCGATCATTGGCGCCGCGAAGAAATCGAGCGCGCCTACCTGGAAACCATCGCCCACTTACCCGAAGCCGAAACGCCAGGCAGCGAAGCCCGCGCGTTGATCATTGAACTGCTGGAAAGCATCGCGCGCATGCTTGAAGGGCTGAAACCGAAGGTGCGTCAGGCCTTTCTGCTGGCGCAGTGCGAAGGTCTGACCCACAAGCAGATCGCCGAGCAAATGGGGCTGTCGTTACGCTCGGTGGAACGCTACGTCGCCGAGGCGCTGTATCACTGTTACGTCTTGCGGTACGCGCACTGATGCCGCTGGACAATGCTGCACTTGGCCGCCGCGCCGAGCCGCCACCGCAAGTGGTCAAACAAGCCATTCACTGGCTGCTGCGCCTGCGTAACAACCACGGCAATCCACGGCTGAACCGCCAGTGCGAACAATGGCGGGCCGAACATCATCAACACGAACTGGCCTGGCAGCGCGTGCAGTCGTTGCAAGCCGAACTGAGCAGCAACCTGCGTGCGGTGCCCGGCGCGCAGGTGGCGTTCAACACGCTGGAAAACAGCGCGCAGAATCTGGGCCGGCGGCAGGCCTTGAAGTTGCTCTCAGGCGCATTGCTGATGGGTTCCGCCGCGTGGCTGGCCAAGGACAGCGGCGCCTGGCAGCAGTGGAGCGCCGATTACGCCACCGCAACGGGTGAGCAGCGCGGTTTTCAATTACCCGATGGCACGCGCATCGAGCTCAACACGGCCAGCGCGGTGGATCTTCATTACACGGCGCAGCAGCGTCTGATCAAACTCAATCGTGGCGAAATCATCGTCAGCTGTGGCGGCTCCGACGAAGGCGCACCGTTCGATCGCCCGCTGCGCGTGCAAAGTCGTCACGGTATGTACGCGCCCATTGGCGCCCGCTTCATCCTGCGTCAGGACGACGATTGCAGCCGGCTCACTGTCACCAGCGGCCGCGTTGCCATTGTTTCCGGTGACCATTCGGTTGAAGCCGTCGCAGGACAGAGCTACCGCATCGACCACCTGCAGATCCGTCCGGTGCCGGCACCGGATATGGACACCGGCGCGTGGGTCGATGGTTTGATCGTCACGCGCAATATGCGCCTCGGCGATTTTCTCAGGGAGGTCGGGCGCTACCGTCATGGCGTGCTCAATTGTGCAATGGAGATTGCCGATCTGCGCCTGTCCGGAGTGTTTCGGCTGGAGGACACGGACAAACTGTTGGCGCTGCTGCCGCAGACTCTGCCGGTGCAATTGCGTTACCGGACACGCTGGTGGGTGAGCGTGGAACGTGCGGTGTGAAATTTTTTGGCGGGTTTTCGCAAGGGCTTCGGCTTAGTCAGTAAGCACTTCAATCCAAGCGTTTGCGACTTCCTACGGAAACCCACAATGACTGTCCGCGCCCACTGTAAGAACTCTCTGAATTTCACTGTTGAATCGAGCCTGCTGCAGCACGCCGTTCGCGCCGCGCTGTTTTCTACTGCGCTGAGTGTCGGTGTATTGCCCGGCCTGAGCCTCGCCGCTGACGTCACTGCCGGCGCGGTCAGCCCACGCTATGACATTGCTGCGGGGCCGCTGGACGAGGCGTTGAATCAGTTCGCCCGTCAGGCGGGCATCACCCTGTCGATGACCCCGCAACAGACTCAGGGCCGTCAGTCACCCGGCGTACAGGGCGAATATTCCACCGATCAGGCGCTGAGCCATTTGTTGGGCGGCTCGGGTCTGGAAGCGGTCAGCCAGGATGGTAGTCGCTACATTCTGCGCCCGCTCGCCGAGAGCGAAGCGCTGGCCTTACCAACCACCGACATCAAAGGCTTCGCCCTCGGCAACGCATTGGGCAGCATGGCGGGCTACAACGCTACTCATAGTCAGATCGCCACCAAAACCAGTACCGCGTTGCTTGAAACTTCGCAAAGCGTGTCTGTGGTCACGCGCGAGCAAATGGATGACCAAGGCTCGCAAACCGTCTCTCAGGCTATGCGCTACGCTCCGGGCGTACTGACCAATCCGTATGGCGCGACCCACCGTTACGACTATGTGGCGATGCGCGGTTTCAACGATGGCTCGGTGGACAACATTTATCTCGACGGCCTCAAGTCGATGGGTGATAGCGGTACTTACAGCACCCTGCAAGTCGATCCGTATTTCCTCGAGCGGGTGGACATTCTCAAGGGCCCGTCTTCGGTGCTGTATGGCCGCAGTTCGCCCGGCGGGCTGGTGGCGCTGACCAGCAAGAAACCGCTGTACGAGGCCTACCATCAGGTACAGGCGACGGTGGGTAATCAGGGGCAGCGCGGGTTCGGTTTTGACTTCAGCGGCCCGGTCGATGACGACAAGCGCATTGCCTATCGTCTGACCGGTTTAACGGATCGCTCCGACACGCAATTCGACCACAACAAGGAAAAGCGCTACGCATTGGCGCCGACCCTCAGCATCGACTTCAGCGAAGATACCTCGCTGACACTGCAGGCCTATCTGCAACACGACCCGGATGGCGGCTACCACGGTGGCGTGCCGGCGGACGGTACGATTCATCAGCGCAACGGCCAGCGTATCTCGACGGAGTTCTTTGAAGGTGAGCCGGGCATCGATGGTTACTCGCGTGACCAGCAATCCTTCGGATATCAGTTCGAGCATCGCTTCAACGATGTTTTCACCGCACGGCAGAACTTCCGCTACCTCGATTCCAAAGTAAACATGGATCAGGTCTACGCCTATGGCTGGACCTCGCCGACCAGTAACGAGCTGAACCGCTATTACACCGGTGGCGATGAGCGCCTGCATGCGTTCATCGTCGACAACATGCTTCAGGCCGAGTTTTTCACCGGTGCGACTAAACATACGGTGCTTCTGGGCGCTGACTATCAGCGGCGCAAAACCGTGGTCGACTGGACCAGCGGCGGTCTTGCTCCGATCAACGCTTTCAACCCGGTGTACGGCAACTCGGCCATTGATATGTACGGTGAGACCAGTTATCTGCGGCGCCTGGAGCAGACCGGGGTTTACCTGCAAGACCTGATCGAGATGGACCAGTGGCGTTTATCGCTGGGCCTGCGTCAGGACTGGGTCGAGACATCCGACGAAAACCGCATCGCCGAAGCAGGGCGACCTGCCGGCACCGAGATCAACGATAGACGTACCAAACTGACCGGTCGCGCCGGTGCGCTGTATCTGTTCGAAAACGGCCTGGCGCCGTATATCAGCTACTCGGAATCGTTTAACCCGAACTCCTACGCCGACAGCGCCGGCAATCCGCTGGCACCGACCGACGGCACGCAATGGGAAGTCGGCTTGAAATATCAGCCGCCGGGCACCGACAACCTTTTCACAGCATCGCTGTTCCGCATCGATCAGGAAAACCTGGCGACCAAGCTGCCGCAGGAAAATTTCTATCGCGCGGTAGGTGCTGTCCGCTCTCAAGGTCTGGAGCTGGAAGCGCATACGCAACTGACCGATAACCTCAAACTCCTCGGCAGCTACACCTTTACCGACATCGAGTACTCGAAGTCGATGGTCAGCACCTTGAGCACGCCAACAAACGTTATCGAAAACAAAGGCAACTCACCGACGCAGGCACCGCGGCACATGGCCTCGCTGTGGGCTGACTATAAGTTCGACAGTGCCGCACTCGATGGCCTGCGCCTGGGTGGTGGCGTTCGTTATGTCGGCTACAGCTGGGCCGATGCGGAAAACACCCTGAAGGTGCCTTCCTATACGTTGTTCGATGCCTCGATCGGTTACGACTTGGGCAAGGTTGGTTTGAAAGGCGTCGACGTACGCCTGAATGCAAACAACCTGACCAACGAATCCTATGTGGCTTCCTGTGCCAGCCTGAACTTCTGCTACATGGGCGAAGAGCGCAATGTCGCGGCGACGGTCAGCTACCAGTTCTAACCATTTGTTTCGTGCATGAAAAAGCCAGCGCCTGAGCTATCAGGCGCTGGCTTCGTCGTTTTTGTAGGGGATTTCTCATGCGTGCTTATCTCGTGTTGTTGCACCGCTATATCGGTTTGGCGACCGCAGTCTTTCTGTTGCTGGCCGGACTGACGGGCAGCATTCTGGCGTTCAATCATGAGCTGGACGAGTGGTTGAATCCGCAATTTTATGCGGCGTCTGCGGTGGGCGAGCGATTGCCTCCCGGTGATTTGGTTGACGCTGTGCAGAAGGCACATCCGACGCTGCAAGTCTGGTACATGGAGTATCCAGCCGAGGTAGGGCACAGCGCATTGCTGGCCGCGGTTGCGCGAAATAACCCGGCCACGGGCAAGCCATACGATGAGCGCAATCAAGTGTTCTATCTGGATCCGGTGAATGCCGAGCAGAAGGGTCAGCGCTATTGGGGCGAATGCTGTTTTCAACGGGAGAATCTCATCCCGTTCATTCTCGAGTTTCACTACAACCTGACGTTGCCGGGCAATTGGGGATTGTGGTTGATGGGCTTGGTGGCGATTGCCTGGGTGATCGATTGTTTCGTTGCCCTCTGGCTGACGTTGCCGCGTGGAAAGCCATTCTGGATGAAGTGGTCGACTGCCTGGAAAGTAAAGGGCGGACACGCTTATCGGCTCAACTTCGATCTGCACCGCGCCGGGGGATTGTGGCTGTGGTTGTTGCTGCTGCCGATCGCTGTCAGCAGCGTCGCCATGAACTTGCCGAGTCAGGTGTTCAAGCCAGCCGTGTCGTTGTTTTCGCCAATCGAACCGAGCGTCTACGAGGCGCGAGGACGAATGCCTGCAGATGAGCTGGGCGCGACGCAATTGAGTTATCAACAGGCATACGAAAGGGCGTTGCAGGAAGGAAAAAGGCTAGGGCTGACAGTTCCGATCGGGGAGTTGTATTACAGCTTTGAATACAACTTTTACGGCGCCGGGTTCGGGCAGCATGACACCGAAGCGCATGGCAAATCCTGGCTGTTCTTTCATGGTACGGACGGTCGATTATTAGGTCAGGAGATAGCGGGACAGGGAACGTTAGGGGAGCGCTTCTACCGCTTGCAGTTACCGATACATGGAGGACGGATCTTAGGGGTTACCGGACAGGTCATGATCGCAATGCTGGGGGTCGTGATTGCCGGTCTGTCGGGAACTGGCATCTACATCTGGTGGCGCAAATGGCAGGCTCGACGCATCAGCAAGGCACGCAGGCCCGCTTGATCATTGAGTTTACGGGGTCCGGAAAAGACAAAACCCCAATTGCTTTCGCAATTGGGGTTTCGGAATTGAATCTTGACGATGACCTACTCTCACATGGGGAAACCCCACACTACCATCGGCGATACATCGTTTCACTTCTGAGTTCGGGATGGGATCAGGTGGTTCCAATGTTCTATGGTCGTCAAGAAATTCTTTATCTGGCCCGTCAACACGGTAACAAGCCAGCAAAAACAGGAACTTCTATTAAAACAAAACCCCAATTGCTTTCGCAATTGGGGTTTCGGAATTTAATCTTGACGATGACCTACTCTCACATGGGGAAACCCCACACTACCATCGGCGATGCATCGTTTCACTGCTGAGTTCGGGATGGGATCAGGTGGTTCCAACGCTCTATGGTCGTCAAGAAATTCGGGTACTGACTCGTGACCAGATGGCCTCGCTTCAGCAAATTGGGTATGTGACAGCTGTCGGTGTTTGTGCGCTTCGAACTTTCGGTTCGTTTCGTCTTCACACACCGCAATCTGGTGCCTTCTCAGGTCAGCAAATTGCTTGGGTGTTATATGGTCAAGCCTCACGGGCAATTAGTATTGGTTAGCTCAACGCCTCACAGCGCTTACACACCCAACCTATCAACGTCGTAGTCTTCGACGGCCCTTCAGGGAACTCAAGGTTCCAGTGAGATCTCATCTTGAGGCAAGTTTCCCGCTTAGATGCTTTCAGCGGTTATCTTTCCCGAACATAGCTACCCGGCAATGCCACTGGCGTGACAACCGGAACACCAGAGGTTCGTCCACTCCGGTCCTCTCGTACTAGGAGCAGCCCCTCTCAAATCTCAAACGTCCACGGCAGATAGGGACCGAACTGTCTCACGACGTTCTAAACCCAGCTCGCGTACCACTTTAAATGGCGAACAGCCATACCCTTGGGACCGGCTTCAGCCCCAGGATGTGATGAGCCGACATCGAGGTGCCAAACACCGCCGTCGATATGAACTCTTGGGCGGTATCAGCCTGTTATCCCCGGAGTACCTTTTATCCGTTGAGCGATGGCCCTTCCATACAGAACCACCGGATCACTAAGACCTACTTTCGTACCTGCTCGACGTGTCTGTCTCGCAGTCAAGCGCGCTTTTGCCTTTATACTCTACGACCGATTTCCGACCGGTCTGAGCGCACCTTCGTACTCCTCCGTTACTCTTTAGGAGGAGACCGCCCCAGTCAAACTACCCACCATACACTGTCCTCGATCCGGATAACGGACCTGAGTTAGAACCTCAAAGTTGCCAGGGTGGTATTTCAAGGATGGCTCCACGCGAACTGGCGTCCACGCTTCAAAGCCTCCCACCTATCCTACACAAGCAAATTCAAAGTCCAGTGCAAAGCTATAGTAAAGGTTCACGGGGTCTTTCCGTCTAGCCGCGGATACACTGCATCTTCACAGCGATTTCAATTTCACTGAGTCTCGGGTGGAGACAGCGCCGCCATCGTTACGCCATTCGTGCAGGTCGGAACTTACCCGACAAGGAATTTCGCTACCTTAGGACCGTTATAGTTACGGCCGCCGTTTACCGGGGCTTCGATCAAGAGCTTCGCGTTAGCTAACCCCATCAATTAACCTTCCGGCACCGGGCAGGCGTCACACCCTATACGTCCACTTTCGTGTTTGCAGAGTGCTGTGTTTTTAATAAACAGTCGCAGCGGCCTGGTATCTTCGACCGGCATGAGCTTACGGAGCAAGTCCTTCACCCTCACCGGCGCACCTTCTCCCGAAGTTACGGTGCCATTTTGCCTAGTTCCTTCACCCGAGTTCTCTCAAGCGCCTTGGTATTCTCTACCCAACCACCTGTGTCGGTTTGGGGTACGGTTCCTGGTTACCTGAAGCTTAGAAGCTTTTCTTGGAAGCATGGCATCAACCACTTCGTCACCCAAAGGGTAACTCGTCATCAGCTCTCGGCCTTAAGATCCCGGATTTACCTAAGATCTCAGCCTACCACCTTAAACTTGGACAACCAACGCCAAGCTGGCCTAGCCTTCTCCGTCCCTCCATCGCAATAACCAGAAGTACAGGAATATTAACCTGTTTTCCATCGACTACGCTTTTCAGCCTCGCCTTAGGGACCGACTAACCCTGCGTCGATTAACGTTGCGCAGGAAACCTTGGTCTTTCGGCGTGGGTGTTTTTCACACCCATTGTCGTTACTCATGTCAGCATTCGCACTTCTGATACCTCCAGCAAGCTTCTCAACTCACCTTCACAGGCTTACAGAACGCTCCTCTACCGCATCACCCGAAGGTGATACCCGTAGCTTCGGTGTATGGTTTGAGCCCCGTTACATCTTCCGCGCAGGCCGACTCGACTAGTGAGCTATTACGCTTTCTTTAAAGGGTGGCTGCTTCTAAGCCAACCTCCTAGCTGTCTAAGCCTTCCCACATCGTTTCCCACTTAACCATAACTTTGGGACCTTAGCTGACGGTCTGGGTTGTTTCCCTTTTCACGACGGACGTTAGCACCCGCCGTGTGTCTCCCATGCTCGGCACTTGTAGGTATTCGGAGTTTGCATCGGTTTGGTAAGTCGGGATGACCCCCTAGCCGAAACAGTGCTCTACCCCCTACAGTGATACATGAGGCGCTACCTAAATAGCTTTCGAGGAGAACCAGCTATCTCCGAGCTTGATTAGCCTTTCACTCCGATCCACAGGTCATCCGCTAACTTTTCAACGGTAGTCGGTTCGGTCCTCCAGTCAGTGTTACCTAACCTTCAACCTGCCCATGGATAGATCGCCCGGTTTCGGGTCTATTCCCAGCGACTAGACGCCCTATTAAGACTCGCTTTCGCTACGCCTCCCCTATTCGGTTAAGCTCGCCACTGAAAATAAGTCGCTGACCCATTATACAAAAGGTACGCAGTCACAGAACAAAGTCTGCTCCCACTGCTTGTACGCATACGGTTTCAGGATCTATTTCACTCCCCTCTCCGGGGTTCTTTTCGCCTTTCCCTCACGGTACTAGTTCACTATCGGTCAGTCAGTAGTATTTAGCCTTGGAGGATGGTCCCCCCATATTCAGACAAAGTTTCTCGTGCTCCGTCCTACTCGATTTCATTGATAAGAGATTTTCGCGTACAGGGCTATCACCCACTATGGCCGCACTTTCCAGAGCGTTCCGCTAATCTCAAATCAACTTAAGGGCTAGTCCCCGTTCGCTCGCCACTACTAAGGGAATCTCGGTTGATTTCTTTTCCTCAGGGTACTTAGATGTTTCAGTTCCCCTGGTTCGCCTCTTGCACCTATGTATTCAGTACAAGATAACCATCTTATGATGGCTGGGTTCCCCCATTCAGACATCTCCGGATCAAAGTCTGTTTGCCGACTCCCCGAAGCTTTTCGCAGGCTACCACGTCTTTCATCGCCTCTGACTGCCAAGGCATCCACCGTATGCGCTTCTTCACTTGACCATATAACCCCAAGCAATCTGGTTATACTGTGAAGACGACATTCGCCGAAAATTCGAATTTCTCAACTAAGAGAACTCACAAATTTTACCTTAGCCTGATCCGTTACCAGTGAAAGTAACGTTCAGTCTATCTTTCTATCACATACCCAAATTTTTAAAGAACGATCTAATCAAAAGACTAGAAATCAATATTCTCTCGGAATATTCATTTCTAAGCTTTCACGAAGCAGTTTATATGGTGGAGCCAAGCGGGATCGAACCGCTGACCTCCTGCGTGCAAGGCAGGCGCTCTCCCAGCTGAGCTATGGCCCCATAACAAAATTGGTGGGTCTGGGCAGATTCGAACTGCCGACCTCACCCTTATCAGGGGTGCGCTCTAACCAACTGAGCTACAGACCCAATTTCGAGCGCGTAACTGTTAGCCTGGAGCTATCAGCTTGGAGCTTAAAGCTGCTTCTTTCGTCTTCTTCAATGAATCAAGCAATTCGTGTGGGAGCTCATGGAGCAGCTGATGTCGTCGATTAAGGAGGTGATCCAGCCGCAGGTTCCCCTACGGCTACCTTGTTACGACTTCACCCCAGTCATGAATCACACCGTGGTAACCGTCCTCCCGAAGGTTAGACTAGCTACTTCTGGTGCAACCCACTCCCATGGTGTGACGGGCGGTGTGTACAAGGCCCGGGAACGTATTCACCGTGACATTCTGATTCACGATTACTAGCGATTCCGACTTCACGCAGTCGAGTTGCAGACTGCGATCCGGACTACGATCGGTTTTATGGGATTAGCTCCACCTCGCGGCTTGGCAACCCTTTGTACCGACCATTGTAGCACGTGTGTAGCCCAGGCCGTAAGGGCCATGATGACTTGACGTCATCCCCACCTTCCTCCGGTTTGTCACCGGCAGTCTCCTTAGAGTGCCCACCATAACGTGCTGGTAACTAAGGACAAGGGTTGCGCTCGTTACGGGACTTAACCCAACATCTCACGACACGAGCTGACGACAGCCATGCAGCACCTGTCTCAATGCTCCCGAAGGCACCAATCCATCTCTGGAAAGTTCATTGGATGTCAAGGCCTGGTAAGGTTCTTCGCGTTGCTTCGAATTAAACCACATGCTCCACCGCTTGTGCGGGCCCCCGTCAATTCATTTGAGTTTTAACCTTGCGGCCGTACTCCCCAGGCGGTCAACTTAATGCGTTAGCTGCGCCACTAAGAGCTCAAGGCTCCCAACGGCTAGTTGACATCGTTTACGGCGTGGACTACCAGGGTATCTAATCCTGTTTGCTCCCCACGCTTTCGCACCTCAGTGTCAGTATCAGTCCAGGTGGTCGCCTTCGCCACTGGTGTTCCTTCCTATATCTACGCATTTCACCGCTACACAGGAAATTCCACCACCCTCTACCATACTCTAGCTCGACAGTTTTGAATGCAGTTCCCAGGTTGAGCCCGGGGATTTCACATCCAACTTAACGAACCACCTACGCGCGCTTTACGCCCAGTAATTCCGATTAACGCTTGCACCCTCTGTATTACCGCGGCTGCTGGCACAGAGTTAGCCGGTGCTTATTCTGTCGGTAACGTCAAAATTGCAGAGTATTAATCTACAACCCTTCCTCCCAACTTAAAGTGCTTTACAATCCGAAGACCTTCTTCACACACGCGGCATGGCTGGATCAGGCTTTCGCCCATTGTCCAATATTCCCCACTGCTGCCTCCCGTAGGAGTCTGGACCGTGTCTCAGTTCCAGTGTGACTGATCATCCTCTCAGACCAGTTACGGATCGTCGCCTTGGTGAGCCATTACCTCACCAACTAGCTAATCCGACCTAGGCTCATCTGATAGCGCAAGGCCCTAAGGTCCCCTGCTTTCTCCCGTAGGACGTATGCGGTATTAGCGTTCCTTTCGAAACGTTGTCCCCCACTACCAGGCAGATTCCTAGGCATTACTCACCCGTCCGCCGCTGAATCCAGGAGCAAGCTCCCTTCATCCGCTCGACTTGCATGTGTTAGGCCTGCCGCCAGCGTTCAATCTGAGCCATGATCAAACTCTTCAGTTCAAACATCTTTGGGTTTTTAAGAAACCCTAAACTTGGCTCAGCAATCGTTGGTTACATCTTTGATTTCTCGCGGAGTAACTTGTGATGCTGATAATCTTGTTGACTATCAGTCTGACTCCACAAGCACCCACACGAATTGCTTGATTCAGTTGTTAAAGAGCGGTTGGTTAAGATCTTTCGTCTCAACCGAGGCGCGCATTCTACAGCAGCCTCACTTGCTGTCAAGTGATTATTTTCAGAAGCTTTCGAAGATTTCTTCAAAAACTTCAACCACTTGCGCTTCCGATCTCTCGTCAGCGGGAGGCGAATTCTACAGCGTTACACGCTGCTGTCAACACCTCTTTTTCAACTTCCTTTCGAGCTTCGATGAACTGAAGCCGCTTGCTGCCGAAACCTACATAACTCGTTGAATCTCAAGGAGTTTTCCGTTTCGACTGCGCCGGAAGTGGGGCGAATTATAGACACCTGAGATCTGCCGTCAACCATTAATTTCGCTTTTCTTTCAATCACTTGCAGATCGAGTTAAAAACGATCAAAACCGACTCCTTCTATATAGAAGGAATCGTCACAGCACTCCGGCCGCCTTCAAATCCGCGACCGCACCCGCCCCCAGGCCCAGCACTCGCTGCAATACTTCAAGCGTGTGCTCGCCCAACAACGGTGGCGCGTGACGATACTCGACAGGCGTTTGCGACATACGGATAGGGCTGGCCACCTGAGGCACCATCCCGGCCAGCACATGAGGCAACTCGATCGCCAGCCCGCGCGCCCTCACCTGCGGATCCTCAAATACCTGCGACAGATCATTGATCGGCCCACACGGCACTCCCGCCTGCTCAAGTTGAGCAACCCACTCGGCAGTGGTCTTGAATACGGTCGCCTGGCGAATCAAAGGGATCAGCACCGCCCGGTTGGCCACGCGCAGCTTATTGGTTGCGAAACGTGGGTCATCTGCCCACTGTGGCTGCCCAGCCGCTTCGGCAAACTTGCGGAACTGCCCATCATTACCGACGGTAAGAATGAAGTCGCCATCAGCTGTAGGAAAATCCTGATAAGGCACGATATTCGGATGTGCGTTGCCCAGGCGCTTGGGCGCATTGCCCGTTGTCAGGTAGTTCATCGCCTGGTTCGCCAGGCAAGCCACCTGAACATCCAGCAATGCCATGTCGATATGCTGACCACCCCCGTCGTGATCCCGATGAGCAAGAGCCGCCAGAATCGCCACCGTCGAATACAGTCCGGTGAGAATGTCCGTCAGTGCCACGCCGACTTTCACCGGCCCGGCGCCTTCATCCCCTTCAGGACGACCGGTCAGGCTCATGAGCCCGCCCAAGCCCTGCATCATGAAATCGTAGCCGGCGCGCTTGGCGTAAGGCCCGGTCTGGCCAAACCCGGTGATCGAGCAGTAGATCAGATTCGGATTGATCTCCTTCAACGACTCATAGTCGAGCCCATAGGCCGCCAGACCGCCGACCTTGAAGTTCTCGATCAGAATGTCGGACTTGGCAGCCAGTTCGCGCACCAGCTTCTGCCCTTCGGCACGGGTGAAATCGATGGTTACCGATTGTTTGTTGCGGTTGGCGGACAGGTAATAAGCCGCCTCCGACGTATTCTCCCCGTAGGCGTCCTTAAGGAACGGCGGCCCCCAGGCGCGCGTGTCGTCGCCATTGCCCGGGCGCTCGACCTTGATCACTTCGGCGCCAAGGTCGGCGAGAATCTGCCCGGCCCACGGCCCGGCCAGCACTCGCGACAAATCCAGTACCCGCAGATGCGACAGCGCGCCCATGGTCGTTCTCCTGTTAATAGAACGCCTGCAGACCGGTTTGCGCGCGTCCGAGGATCAGCGCGTGAACGTCGTGAGTACCTTCATAGGTATTCACCACTTCCAGGTTGACCAAGTGACGGGCGACGCCAAACTCATCGGAGATACCGTTACCGCCGAGCATGTCGCGAGCCATGCGAGCGATGTCCAGCGACTTGCCGCACGAATTGCGCTTCATGATCGAAGTGATCTCGACCGCCGCCGTGCCTTCATCCTTCATCCGCCCAAGACGCAGGCAACCTTGCAGGGCCAGGGTGATCTCGGTCTGCATGTCGGCAAGTTTCTTCTGTACCAATTGGGTTGCGGCCAATGGACGACCGAATTGCTGGCGATCCATGGTGTACTGGCGAGCGGTGTGCCAGCAGAACTCGGCAGCGCCCAGCGCGCCCCAGGAGATGCCGTAACGCGCGGAGTTGAGGCAAGTGAACGGGCCTTTCAGACCGCGCACGTCCGGGAAGATGTTTTCTTCCGGCACAAACACGTTGTCCATGACGATCTCACCGGTGATCGATGCACGGAGGCCGACCTTGCCGTGAATCGCTGGAGCACTCAGGCCTTTCCAGCCTTTTTCCAGGACGAAGCCACGGATGTCGCCGGCATCGTCTTTCGCCCAGACCACGAACACGTCGGCGATCGGGCTATTGGTGATCCACATTTTTGCGCCGGTCAGGCTATAGCCGCCGTCGACTTTACGTGCACGGGTGATCATCGCGCCCGGGTCGGAGCCGTGGTTCGGCTCGGTCAGCCCAAAGCAGCCGATCCATTCACCGGACGCCAGTTTCGGCAGGTACTTTTGTTTCTGCGCTTCGGTACCGAACTCGTTGATCGGCACCATCACCAGTGAGGACTGCACACTCATCATCGAGCGGTAGCCGGAGTCGACACGTTCCACTTCACGAGCGATCAGGCCATAGCTGACGTAGTTCAGGCCGCTGCCACCGTACTGCTCAGGGATGGTCGCACCCAGCAAACCCACTTCGCCCATTTCGCGGAAGATAGCCGGGTCGGTCTTCTCATGGCGGAAGGCTTCGAGGACACGCGGCGCGAGACTCTGCTGAGCGAACTGCTCGGCGGTGTCGCGGATCATGCGCTCTTCTTCGGTGAGCTGTTGATCCAGCAGCAGGGGATCGATCCAGTTGAAGCTAGCTTTACCGCCCATGAGTGTGTCCTCGTAAATCGACTGAATTAACGTGGCATTGATCCTAGGCGCGCTTCGTCGTCGCAGCAAACGAGGATTTAGCATCCTGTTGTGCTAATTTCTCACTCCGAAACGTCGCGGAATGCCTTTCATGCGGCGCATTAGTGAGGATGACGTACATGCGCAGGAAGATACCGAGCACCGCGGCCCTGATCAGTTTCGAAGCAGCTGCTCGCCATGAGAGTTTTACCCGGGCCGCAGAAGAACTTTCCCTCACTCAAGGCGCCATATGCCGCCAGATCGCCAGCCTTGAGGACTTCCTTAGTGTCGAACTGTTCCGACGCTCGCGGCGCGGAGTAAAACTGACCGAGGCGGGGCTTTCCTACAGTCGTCGGGTCGCGACGCAACTCGATGCCGTCGAGCGCGACACCCTGTCGGTCATGGGGCAGCAAGGCGCCAATGTCATCGAACTGGCGGTAGTGCCGACGTTCGGCACGCAATGGCTGCTGCCGCGCTTGAAGGATTTTCAGCACAAGCATCCGGAAGTCACGGTCAACCTGACCAACCGTACCCGTCCGTTCCTGTTTGCCGATACGCAATTCGATGCGGCGATCTACTTTGGCGATGCAGATTGGTCCGGTACTGAATCCCACAGATTGATGGGCGAGAATCCGATGCCGGTGTGCAGCCCGGCCCTGCTCGGCAACCATAAACATCTGAGCGCCGAGACCATCGCCGAATTGCCGTTGCTGCAACAGACCACCCGCCCCTACGCGTGGCGTCAGTGGTTCAACTCGCAACAGCTGAATATTCCCCGCGACATGACAGGTCCACGCTACGAGCTATTCTCCATGCTCGCCCAGGCAGCCATGCACGACATGGGGATTGCGCTGATTCCACCGTTCCTGATTCAGCGAGAGCTAGCCGAGAAACGTTTGGTCATCGCCAATTACCAAGCGCTTTCCAGCATCAAGGCTTATTACCTGATGATTCCTGAGCGAAAGGTCGAATCCGCGTCACTGAAAGCATTTCGTGACTGGTTGTTACAGCAGGCGCAGAGCTACAGCCTAGATGAATAGAGGCCTCCAGCAATTGTTAACCTCGTAGTCAGAAATACCAAAGCCCTACAGATATAACTATTTGTCGCTATTTCGCCGACTGTATCCGAAAGTCGTACAGACGTCCCATAAGCGCCGTAAGACGTGGCTTTGAGCCGTCATAGGCGACACATTGCTGCCTATTCACGTCACCTATCAGAAATTTTTCAATATTCAGCCAGAATCCTTGCAGAGCACGGTCTGCAAGGGATTCAACTGGCCATCTGCGACATTCGGTCACGGCATGACTTGTAGTTAATTTTCCGTCACCCGTCATAATCCCTTGAAGGGCATAAAGTTCGCCTGCAAAATGCCGCGCCCCGCCCTGCTTTGGCGGGATCGTGCTGATCGGCCGCCCCAGTCGCACCATCCGCAGTGCCTGGGTTTACTCAATAAGATCACGCAGGAGATTTGACGTGCACATTGGTGTTCCTCTCGAAACCCAGACCGGTGAAACACGGGTTGCTGCAACCCCGGAAACCATCAAGAAGCTGATCAGCCAAGGTCATAAGGTCACTGTGCAAAGCGGCGCCGGCGTTAAAGCCAGTGTCGTCGACAGTGCCTATGAAGCGGCCGGCGCAACCATTGGCAGTGCCAATGACGCGTTTGCTGCCGAGCTGATTCTGAAAGTGGTCGCCCCAAGCGATGCCGAACTGACGCTGATCAAGCGCGGCACCGTGCTGGTTGGCATGCTCAACCCGTTCAACAACGAAACCATCGCCAAAATGGCCGAGTGCGGCATTACCGCGTTCGCCCTCGAAGCGGCGCCGCGCACCTCGCGCGCGCAGAGTCTCGATGTGTTGTCGTCGCAGGCGAACATTGCCGGCTATAAGGCGGTGTTGCTGGCTGCTCACTACTATCCGCGCTTCATGCCGATGCTGATGACCGCTGCGGGCACCGTGAAAGCGGCGCGCGTGCTGATTCTCGGCGCCGGCGTGGCCGGTTTGCAGGCGATTGCCACGGCGAAACGTCTGGGTGCGGTGATCGAAGCGTCTGACGTGCGTCCGGCGGTAAAAGAGCAGATTGAATCCCTCGGCGCCAAGTTCGTTGACGTGCCTTACGAGACCGATGAAGAGCGCGAGTGCGCAGTCGGGGTCGGCGGTTACGCGCGGCCGATGCCGGCGAGCTGGATGCAGCGTCAGGCCCAGGCCGTGCATGAACGTGCCAAACAGGCGGACATCGTCATCACCACCGCGTTGATTCCGGGCCGCAAGGCACCGACGCTGCTGAGCGCGGAAACCGTGGCGCAGATGAAACCGGGTTCGGTGGTCATTGATCTCGCCGCCGCTCAGGGTGGCAACTGCCCGCTGACCGTGGCCGATCAGGTCGTGGTCGAGAACGGCGTGACCATTGTCGGCCCGACCAATCTCGCCGGTGAAGTCGCCGCAGACGCCTCGGCGCTGTACGCACGCAACCTGCTGGATTTCCTCAAGCTGGTGTTCACCAAGGAAGGCCAGTTCGACGTCAACCTCGAAGACGACATCGTCGCCGCGTGCCTGATGTGCCGCGACGGCCAAGTCATCCGCAAAAACGCCTAAGCAGGGATTCAGACGATGGAAGAGCTTATCTCCCCCGGTATCTACAACCTGATCATCTTCGTGCTGGCGATTTATGTCGGTTACCACGTGGTCTGGAACGTTACGCCTGCGCTGCACACACCGTTGATGGCAGTCACCAACGCGATCTCGGCGATCGTCATCGTCGGCGCGATGCTCGCCGCCGCGCTGACCGTCACGCCGCTGGGCAAAACCATGGGCACGCTGGCCGTGGCACTCGCGGCGGTCAACGTTTTTGGTGGCTTTCTGGTCACCCGCCGCATGCTTGAGATGTTCAAGAAGAAAGCCCCGAAAGTAAAAGAAGAGGCGCCGAAGTAATGAGTATGAATCTCGTCACGACGCTTTACCTGATCGCGTCGATCTGCTTTATCCAGGCCCTCAAGGGCCTGTCGCACCCGACCACTTCCCGGCGCGGCAACCTGTTCGGCATGCTTGGCATGGCGCTGGCCATCATCACCACGGTTGGCCTGATTTATAAGCTCGGAGCTGAACTTGCCACTGCCGGTATCGGTTACGTGATCGTCGGCCTGCTGGTCGGCGGTACCGCTGGTTCGATCATGGCCAAACGCGTTGAAATGACCAAGATGCCGGAGCTGGTGGCGTTCATGCACAGCATGATCGGCCTCGCAGCGGTATTCATCGCGATTGCCGCCGTGGTTGAGCCGCAATCGCTGGGCATCGTCAAACAGTTGGGCGATGCGATTCCGGCGGGCAACCGTCTGGAGCTGTTCCTCGGTGCTGCCATCGGTGCAATCACCTTCTCCGGTTCGGTGATCGCCTTCGGCAAGCTCTCGGGCAAATACAAGTTCCGCCTGTTTCAGGGCGCACCGGTACAGTTCGCCGGGCAGCACAAGCTCAACGCCATATTGGGTCTGGCGACGCTGGCTCTCGGCCTGGCCTTCATGTTCACCGGCAACCTCACGGCGTTTGCACTGATGCTGGCGCTGGCGTTCGTGATGGGCGTGCTGATCATCATCCCGATCGGCGGCGCCGACATGCCGGTGGTGGTATCGATGCTCAACAGTTATTCGGGCTGGGCAGCGGCGGGTATTGGTTTTTCGCTGAACAACTCGATGCTGATCATTGCCGGTTCCTTGGTGGGTTCGAGCGGCGCGATTCTCTCGTACATCATGTGCAAGGCGATGAACCGTTCCTTCTTTAATGTACTGCTCGGCGGTTTCGGTAACACGGCGGATGCGGGCCCGGCCGGTGCCAAAGAAGCGCGTCCGGTGAAATCCGGCTCCGCTGATGACGCCACTTTCCTGCTGACCAACGCTGATACCGTGATCATCGTTCCGGGCTATGGTCTGGCAGTAGCGCGGGCCCAGCATGCGCTGAAGGAGCTGACCGAGAAGCTGACTCACCGTGGCGTGACCGTGAAGTACGCAATCCACCCGGTGGCCGGTCGCATGCCTGGACACATGAACGTGCTGCTCGCCGAGGCCGAGGTGCCTTACGATCAGGTATTCGAGATGGAAGACATCAACTCCGAGTTCGGTCAGGCCGACGTGGTGCTGGTGCTCGGTGCGAACGACGTGGTCAACCCGGCCGCGAAGAACGATCCGAAATCGCCGATTGCCGGCATGCCGATTCTCGAAGCGTTCAAGGCCAAGACGATCATCGTCAACAAGCGCTCGATGGCCAGCGGTTATGCCGGTCTGGACAACGAACTGTTCTACCTGGACAAGACCATGATGGTCTTCGGAGACGCGAAGAAAGTCATCGAAGACATGGTCAAAGCGGTCGAGTAACACCCCGCGGCGATACTCAACGCCCCGACTTGTCGGGGCGTTTTTGTTTGCGCAAAACACCGGACAATTTGCCGCGTTGTTGCAGATCCGGTAACGGTGTTTTACTTGAAACCCGCGAAATAGACGCCTTGTTTGCGACCTTGGTAGCGGGACAGGCGCCCGTCAAATTCACTAGACTGCGCATCCTGCTACTCGTTGCCCGAGATAATAATCCATGTACCGTGACCGTATTCGCCTGCCTTCGTTGTTGGACAAAGTGATGAGCGCTGCCGACGCCGCTGCTCTGATTGAGGACGGCATGACCGTCGGCATGAGCGGCTTCACCCGCGCCGGCGAAGCCAAGGCCGTTCCTCACGCACTGGCCGAGCGGGCCAAGGTCACGCCGCTGCAGATCAGCCTGATGACCGGCGCCAGCCTGGGCAACGACCTCGACAAGCAACTGACCGAAGCCGGCGTGCTGTCGCGGCGCATGCCGTTTCAGGTCGACAGCACCTTGCGCAAGGCGATCAACGCCGGCCAGGTGATGTTCATCGATCAGCACCTGTCAGAAACCGTAGAACAGTTGCGCAATCAGCAACTGAAGCTGCCGGACATCGCGGTGATCGAAGCCGTGGCCATCACCGAACAGGGGCACATCGTGCCGACCACCTCGGTCGGCAACTCGGCGAGCTTCGCGATCTTCGCCAAACAGGTGATCGTCGAGATCAACCTGGCGCACAACGCCAACCTCGAAGGTCTGCACGACATCTATATCCCGACTTACCGCCCGACTCGCACGCCGATTCCACTGGTCAAGGTCGACGATCGCATCGGCAGCACGGCGATTCCGATTCCACCGGAGAAGATCGTTGCCATCGTCATCACCCAGCAGTCGGATTCGCCGTCAACGGTATCGACACCCGACGTCGATACCAACGCCATCGCTGAACACCTGATCACCTTCTTCAAACAGGAAGTCGACGCCGGTCGCATGACCAACAAGCTCGGCCCGCTGCAGGCCGGGATCGGCAATATTGCCAACGCGGTGATGTGCGGCCTGATCGACTCGCCTTTCGAAGACCTGACCATGTACTCCGAAGTGCTGCAGGACTCGACCTTCGATCTGATCGACGCGGGCAAGCTGAGCTTCGCCTCGGGTAGCTCGATCACGCTGTCGGAACGCCGCAACAGCGATGTGTTCGGCAATCTGGAAAAATACAAGGACAAGCTGATCCTGCGCCCGCAGGAGATCTCCAACCACCCGGAAGTGGTTCGCCGCCTGGGCATCATCGGCATCAACACGGCGCTGGAATTCGATATCTACGGCAACGTCAACTCCACCCACGTCTGCGGCACGCGGATGATGAACGGCATCGGCGGCTCCGGCGACTTCGCGCGTAACGCGCATCTGGCGGTGTTCGTGACCAAATCGATCGCCAAGGGCGGCGCGATTTCCAGCGTGGTGCCGATGGTCAGCCACGTCGATCACACCGAGCATGATGTCGACATTCTGGTGACCGAGATTGGCCTGGCCGATCTGCGTGGTCTCGCGCCAAGGGAGCGTGCACGGGTGATCATCGATAACTGTGTGCATCCGGATTTCCGCCCCGCGCTGAACGATTACTTCACTGCCGCTTGTGCAATCGGTGGCCACACCCCGCACATCCTGCGTGAAGCCTTGAGCTGGCACATGAATCTGGAAGAAACCGGGCGCATGCTCGCGGTGTGATTCACACAGATGCTCGCTGGTGCAAACACAGTTTGCGCCAGCCGAGATTGGCGAACTCTCTTCAACCGTCAAAAACTGTACTGCTGTACCGGTCTTTTCCTACAGTAATCTCCTGCTCATTCGCGCAACCGGGCAAAAATGCACCACTTGAGTGCGGACAGGTACAGTTTGCTCGATTTTGACCCGTACACCACCTATAAACAGTTAACTGGTCACTCACAATACAGTGCAACTGTATCTAGAGAGACTAGTCAAACGAGAGGATCATGGGCACCAGTCAAACCACTACCTGATCCCGCCACAAGCGGAAGGATGTCAACCATGGAACGTACACTCAGTTCCGAACTGTTCTTCGAAGACAAAGCTGAAAAAACCCAGGCTTCCCTGCCTCTGCGCGTTATCGCCAACCTGATGTTGTGGCAGCGCCGCATCTCCAGCCGCCATCAACTGGCCCGTCTGGATTCGCGTCTGCTGGCTGACGCCGGTATCAGCGAAGCACAACGCTACGAAGAGCTGAGCAAGCCGTTCTGGCGCTAAGCAGCGTCGCTGGCTCTGGTCGCCAAGACCTACCGCCAGCAACCCGAATTGAACAAGCAGAACCCGTCGTGGGAAACCACGACGGGTTTTGTCGTTTCAGTGCTCAGAAATTCTCAGAACATGTGATTTCAACCGCACCAGAACAATTCTCGCATCCCTGAAATCATGCGGTACAGTTGTGCATTTAAACGGCCGCAACGCTGGCCATCACTGGGCGAATCGCGAACGGCAGCCTAATATCCACCCAGAACGTGGCGAACGTTAAGCGACTGGCGTCTGACTCCTCAGATACCGAGCCACCTCTCACTACGGTTTATCCAAAGGAGTTCCACATGACCCGTCTTCGTCTGCTCAGTGCCGCCGCCCTGCTGGCCGTGGCTGCCAATGCCAGCGCCACCAGCTTCATCGTGACCACCGACTCCATCGTTGGCGCTCTGAAAGCATCCTCGGACGCGACTTCCGACGTCACCTCCTCCTTCCGCGACGACAAGATCGTTCTCGCCGCCCGTGACGACGCGGCGAGCTTCGTTGCCAGCCAAGGCGATATCCGCGGGGTGAAACTGGAAAGCGCGCTCGATCACATCCGTCACCAGGCGCCACAGCTGGAAGCGACCGATGCCCAACTGGCCCAGGCCATCCTGACGCTGTAAGCGCATCAAGCATTGCGGGACACGCCAGCCGTGTCCCGATGTTTCAACGCTGGCTCTGGCCCGGGATTTTGCGCTAGCCTTCAGGCTCGTTAACAGTTGTCGAGTCCCATGCGCTTTCTTTCCAATCCGCTCATCTACTCTGCTTTTCTAACCGCCTGCTGGGCAACATCGGCCGGCGCCTTCGATGCGTTCAATGCCTCAACCCAAGGCACCGTTGTCAGCGCTTACGCGACCAGCATGGTGTCTTCCGCGCCGTTCGACCGTAAACTGCTGCTCGCCGCTCACGATGACGCGGCAGCCTTCGTTGCCAGTGATGGTGAATGGCGAGGTGCCCGGCTGGAATCCGCGCTGCATTACCTGCGCAAAAACCGGCCAAAACTTCATGCCAGCGACCTTGAACTGGCAGAAGCAATTCTCGTCCAATAGTTATCTTGTCCCTTTCGGAGTCGTTCCATGCGTAGCCCGCTGATTGCTGCCGCCCTTGGCCTGTTTTTGTTGGCCGATGTGGCCCAGGCGCACACCCTGGTAGCCACCAGTAACATCATCGTCCGTGCCTCCCAGCGCACCATCGATTTCACCTCCGATACGACCACCTCGATTCGCGATTCGAAAATCATCCGCGAAGCCCATGACGACGCCGCCAGTTTCGTTGCCACCAACGGTGATATTCGTGGCGCGCACCTGGAAGCTGCCATCAACACCTTGCGCACGCGCGTTCCGGAAGCGCGCGACGCCAGCGATCAGGTGCTCGCCGAAGCCATCCTCGCACTGTGAGGTCCATTGGCGCCTGGCTGCTGGCCGGGGCGCTGTTGCTGCTCGGCAACAGCGCTCACGCCAGCCTGCAATTGCGGCTCAAGACCGATGGCTTGAGCCCCGCCGAACAACAGGCCAGTCAGGCGCTGATCGATGAAGCCATGCACAGGTTGCCGCCGAGCTTCATCGAACGGCTGGATCGGCGGATCGACGTCGGCTGGACCGACGACATGCCCGCCAACGCCTACGGCCAGGCGACGCTGGTGGCTGAGCTCGACCTGAATCGAAAACTGCTCGCCGGACTGACGGACGGCAGCGCCGCCAAAGAAAAAACCAATCGCCCCCACGGCACCGTGCGTCAGGAACTGCTCGCCACGGTGCTGCATGAAATCACCCACATCTACGACCGCGCCCGCCTCTGGCCGGATGCCGAGCGCACGCTGATCCAGCGTTGCAACCGGCGCTTCGACAGTGCCGGACTGATCGGTATGCCGGATGAATGTCGCGGGCAGAATGGCCGGCGCTTCACCCTCAGCGATGATCCGCGGCTGCTCGATCTGGCCGGCTGGCAGCAATACGTCGGCCGGCGGGGTGAACGTGAACAGCACAACCGGCAGATCGCACGCAGCCCCGACCTTTACGAAGTGTCGAGCCCCAAGGAGTTTGTCGCGGTCAACATGGAGTATTTTCTCCTCGACCCGAGCTACGCCTGCCGCCGGCCGGCGTTGTATCGCTATTACCGTGATCACTTCGGCTGGGCGCCGGAGGCCAAGGACACTTGCAGCAAAACCTTCGCCTTCCTCAATGCCGGTAACGACTTTGCCAAGCAGCCCTTGGGGCAGGTCGATCCGGAACGGGTTTACGCCGTCGATTACCTGCTGGCCGAGGCCAATCAGAACTGGGTCAGCCGCTGGGGCCACAGCATGTTGCGCCTGGTGATCTGCGCACCGGGCCGCCCGCGCGGACCGGATTGCCGCCTCGATCTGGACCAGCACCTGGTGCTGTCGTACCGCGCCTTCGTCGGCGACGTGCAGCTGTCGAGCTGGGACGGACTGGTCGGCAAATACCCGTCGCGGCTGTTCGTATTGCCGCTGGCGCAAGTGATCGACGAATACACCAAGACCGAACTACGCAGCCTTGCTTCGGTGCCGCTGAACCTGTCCCGCGAGGAAATCGAAGGCGTGGTCGAACACGCCGCCGAAATGCACTGGAGCTACGACGGCAACTACTTCTTCCTCTCAAACAACTGCGCGGTCGAAGGCCTGAAGTTATTGCGCAGCGGCAGCAACAACACGCAACTGGTCGGCCTCGACAGCATCATGCCCAACGGCTTGCTGGAGGTGCTTAAAGGCCGAGGTCTGGCGGACACCAGTGTGCTGGACGATCCGAAAGAAGCCTTGCGCCTCGGTTATCGCTTCGACTCGTTCCGCGATCGTTATCAGGCGATGTTCGACGTGTTGAAGAAGCAGTTGCCGATCAAACAGAACACCGTTGAGGAATGGCTATCGCTGTCCGCCGAAGAGCGTCGTGCGTGGTTCGAGCGTGCCGACTTGCGCACCAGTGCGGCGTTGCTGTTGCTTGAGCAGGCGAGTTTCCGTCGACAGTTGTTACTGGCTCAGGACGAGGTCAAGCAGCGTTACCTCGGTGCCCGCGAACTGGAAAACGGCGGCATGGACAAGGCCAACGCGACCTTGCAGGAAATTCTTGCCAACAGCGGCTTCCTCAGTCGGCCGGCGGAATTGCTTGATGCCAAGGGTTACGGCTTGCCGCAGCCGAACGAGTTCGGCCGGCTGGAAGCGGAAAGCAGTCAGCGGCAGAAAAAGCTGCTGGCCCTCTCTGGCGATCTGGATACCGAAGTGCGCAAGCTGCTGGAGCCCAAACGCGCCGCGGAGATCGCCGCCAGCGAAGCCAACGTGAAGCAGATCGGCGAGCATCTGCGCAAACTGCACAAGGCTTCGGGCGGACTTGAATTGCCCTAAAACAAAAAGGCTTCAGAACACAATTCTGAAGCCCTTTTTATTGAGTCATCAGCCTGCGCTGATCTGGGTCAAACGCGAGCCTTGCGCACACCCTCCGACAGCGCCGCGCACAGGCTCAAGACACCGTCGACAGCCTGCGCAGGCGTATCGGCACTGGCAATGTGATCAATCAACGCCGACCCCACCACCACACCGTCCGCCAACCGCGCGATCGCCGCTGCCTGCTCCGGCGTGCGGATGCCGAAACCGATGCTGATCGGCAGATCGGTGTGCCGACGCAAACGGACCACCGCCTCTTCGACGTGCTCCAGCGTCGCCGCGCCGGCACCGGTCACACCGGCCACCGACACGTAGTAGACGAAACCGGAGCTGCCATTGAGGACCTTCGGCAGACGCGCGTCGTCGGTGGTCGGCGTGGTCAGGCGGATGAAGTCCAGACCGGCCGCCTGGGCCGGGTCGCACAGTTCGGCGTTGTGCTCAGGCGGCATGTCGACCACGATCAGGCCGTCGACGCCGGCGTCTTTGGCTTCGGCAATGAAGCGCTCGACGCCAAACTTGTGGATCGGGTTGAAATAGCCCATCAACACCAGCGGCGTGTCGCTGTTGCCTTCGCGAAATTCACGAACCATCTGCAGGGTTTTCGCCAGATTCTGCTGAGCACCCAAGGCACGGATGTTGGCCAGCTGAATCGCCGGGCCATCGGCCATCGGGTCGGTGAACGGCATGCCCAGCTCGATCACATCGGCACCGGCGCCGGGCAAGCCTTTGAGGATCGCCAGCGAAGTGTCGTAGTCAGGGTCACCGGCCGTGACGAAGGTCACCAGCGCGGCGCGATTCTGTTCCTTGAGGGCGGCAAAACGGGTTTGCAGGCGGCTCATCAGTGTTTCTCCTGCTGGGAAGTTTCCATGTGGTGCATGACGGTCTGCATGTCTTTGTCGCCGCGACCTGACAGGTTGACCACCATCAGGTGATCCTTTGGCAGTTTCGGCGCGCGTTTGAATACTTCAGCCAGAGCGTGGGCGCTTTCCAGGGCAGGAATGATCCCTTCCAGACGGCAGCATTTGTGGAACGCCTCGAGGGCTTCGTCGTCGGTGACCGAGGTGTACTGGACGCGGCCGATGTCATGCAACCAGGCGTGTTCCGGGCCGATGCCCGGGTAGTCGAGGCCGGCGGAAATCGAGTGCGCGTCGATGATCTGACCATCGTCATCCTGCAGCAGGAAGGTCCGGTTGCCGTGCAATACACCCGGAACGCCGCCATTGAGGCTCGCCGCGTGCTTGCCGGTTTCGATGCCGTAACCTGCGGCTTCGACGCCGATGATGTCGACGCTCTTGTCGTCGAGGAACGGGTGGAACAGGCCCATGGCGTTGGAGCCACCGCCGATGCATGCCACCAGGCTGTCCGGCAGACGGCCTTCCTGGGCCTGCAACTGATCGCGGGTTTCCTTGCCGATCACCGCCTGGAAATCACGGACCATCGCCGGGTACGGGTGCGGACCGGCCACGGTGCCGATCAGGTAGAAGGTGCTGTCGACGTTGGTCACCCAGTCACGCAGCGCCTCGTTCATTGCATCTTTCAGGGTGCCGGTGCCGGCAACGACAGGAATCACTTCAGCGCCGAGCAACTTCATGCGAAATACGTTGGCCTGCTGACGTTCGATGTCAGTGGTGCCCATGTAGATCACGCAATCCAGACCGAAACGCGCCGCAACGGTGGCCGTCGCCACACCGTGCATGCCGGCGCCGGTCTCGGCGATGATGCGCTTCTTGCCCATGCGCCGCGCCAGCAGGATCTGGCCGATGCAGTTGTTGATCTTGTGCGCGCCAGTGTGGTTCAGCTCTTCGCGCTTGAGGTAGATCTTCGCGCCGCCGCAGAACTCGGTCAGGCGTTCGGCGAAATACAACGGGCTCGGACGTCCGACGTAGTCACGCTGGAAGTAGGCCAATTCCTCTTTGAACGCAGGATCTTCCTTGGCCGCTTCGTATTCACGAGCCAGGTCGAGGATCAGCGGCATCAGGGTTTCGGCGACATAGCGGCCACCGAACGCACCGAACAGGCCGTTATCGTCCGGGCCGTTGCGCAGGTTGGAAGTGTGCGAAGTCTGGGTCATGGTGTGCTCCAGGAGAATTCGGGTCAAAAGACAATGACCACCACTCTACCCCTGACCTTCTAAGCTGAAAACCGATAAGATCGCCGCAACCTGTCAGGAAAACTCACATATACCATGAGCCAGGATCTTCCTCCCCTGAATGCCTTGCGCGCATTCGAAGCAACTGCCCGCTTGAACAGCGTCAGCCAAGCTGCTGAACAGCTGCACGTGACGCACGGTGCAGTCAGTCGGCAGTTGAAAGTGCTGGAAGAGCACCTCGGCGTGAGTCTTTTCGTCAAGGATGGACGCGGCTTGAAACTCACAGATGCCGGCCTGCGTCTGCGTGATGCCAGTGGCGAGGCGTTCGATCGCTTGCGCAGTGTGTGTGCGGAGCTGAGTCAGGACAGCGCCGATGCACCGTTTGTGTTGGGTTGCTCGGGGAGCTTGCTGGCGCGCTGGTTCATTCCACGTCTGGGACGATTGAACGCCGACTTGCCGGATCTGCGTCTGCATCTGTCGGCCGGTGAGGGCGATCTCGATCCGCGCCGTCCGGGGCTGGACGCGTTACTACTGTTCGCCGAGCCACCTTGGCCGGCGGACATGCAGGTCTATGAACTGGCCGCAGAGCGCATCGGGCCGGTGATGAGCCCGTTGTTTGCCGGCTATCAAGCCTTGCAAGCCGCGCCCGCCCAAGCGTTGCTCGATGAGCCCTTGCTGCATACCACTTCGCGCCCGCAAGCGTGGCCAAGCTGGGCGCAGCAGAACGACCTCGACGCCAGAGCGCTGAAGCTCGGGCAAGGTTTTGAGCATTTGTATTATCTGCTGGAGGCTGCGGTGGCGGGTCTGGGCGTGGCGATCGCACCGGAGCCGCTGGTCACAGAAGACTTGAAAGCCGGTCGCCTGGTTGCGCCTTGGGGCTTTTGCCAAACCCCGGCGCAACTGGCGTTGTGGCTACCCAAGCGCGCCGCTGACGGGCGCGCCCGGCAACTGGCGCAGTGGCTGAAAAACGAACTGCGCCAGACCGATCACTCGCCGCGCTTGAACAGGAAATAAGCGGCGAGCAGGCCGATTGCACCGACCGCGACACCGGCCGTGGTCCATGGATGCTCTTGGGCGTAGTCACGAGTGGCAATGCCGGTTTCGCGGGTTTTCACTTTGACTTCTTCGTAAGCATCGCTGAGCAGATGACGCGAATGTTTCAGCGCACTTTCAGCATTGCTTTTCAACGCCTTGAGGGTCTTGCGCGACTCGTCCGAAGCGTCGTCTTTGAGGCTTTCCAACGATTTGAGCAGACTCTCGATCTCCGCTTCCATGCTTTGCAACGAGGCTTTGCGTAACGAGGTGTTGGCCATGGTGGCTCTCCTGCATTGGTGATGAGTGGCGTGTGTTGGTTGGGACTTCAGCGCATCGAGAAAGTGCAGAATTTCTGAACTTCGGCAGCGCAGCGCCGCCGAAATCAACAGAGCGAATCGCTGCTAGTCTCAATTCCACACGCCTTCCATCCCAAGGAGTTCGTTATGAGTGACCACCACACTTACAAGAAAGTCGAGCTGGTCGGCTCGTCCACCACCAGCATCGAAGACGCCATCAACAACGCGCTGGCCGAAGCCAACAAAACCCTGCGTAATCTGGAGTGGTTCGAAGTTACCGAAACCCGCGGTCACATCGAAAACGGCCAGGTCGCGCATTTTCAGGTAACGCTAAAAGTCGGCTTCAAGATTGCCAGTAGCTGAGTTTGGTCTAGTCTTCTGAACTTGCGCGCTGGCCGAGTGCCATAGGAATGGCAATGCGCTACAGGGTGGTCGCATCGAGCGTACGGCTCGGTGCCCGCCTCTTTAAATCCGACCAGGGAGTGCGACCGATGAAGAAGTTCATGTTGGCAGTAGGTTTGTTGAGCCTTGCGGGTGGTGCGTTCGCAGCCGGCAAGCCATGTGAAGAGCTGAAAAGCGAAATCGCGGCGAAGCTCGACGCCAAGGGCGTTTCCGGGTATTCGCTGGAAGTTGTCGATAAGGGCGCTGCGGCTGATGCCAAAGTTGTTGGCACCTGCGAAGGTGGCAGCAAGGAAATCGTCTACAAGCGCGGTTGATCGCGCCTGAAATGCAAAAGCCGACGTGGATGCGTCGGCTTTTTTGTGTCCTGTTTTTCGGTAGGAGTGAGCCTGCTCGCGATGGCGGTGTAACCATCAGCAATCCATTGACCATGCAAACGCTATCGCGAGCAGGCTCACTCCTACAGGGGGCGGCGTTATCCTTTCATGACCTGCGCCAGCAATTCGTAGGAATGCAGGCGATCGGCATGCTCATACAAGTCGCAGGTGAAGATCAGCTCATCCGCCTGGGTCTGTTCAACCAGCACCTGCAACTTCGCGCGGATTTTCTCCGGGCCGCCGACCATCGCCAGGCCAAGGAAATCACCCACCGCTTCGCGCTCGTGTGGCAGCCACAGGCCATCCATGCTTTTCACCGGCGGACGCTGCACCAGGCTTTGCCCACGCATCAGCGCGAGAATGCGCTGGTACACCGACGTCGCCAGATAATCCGCCTGCTCGTCCGTGTCCGCCGCAACCAGCGGCACGCCGAGCATCACGTACGGCTTGTCGAGCACCGCCGACGGCTTGAAGTGGTTGCGATAAACGCGGATTGCCTCATGCATGAAACGCGGTGCGAAATGCGAGGCGAAGGCATAAGGCAAACCGCGCTCACCGGCCAGTTGCGCACTGAACAGGCTGGAACCGAGCAGCCAGATCGGCACGTTGGTACCGGTGCCCGGCATCGCGATCACCCGTTGTTCCGGGGTACGCGGGCCGAGGTAGCGCACCAGTTCGGCGACGTCTTCGGGGAAGTCGTCGGCACTGCCGGAACGTTCACGGCGCAGCGCACGCGCGGTCATTTGATCGGAGCCGGGCGCGCGACCCAAGCCGAGATCGATACGCCCCGGATAGAGACTTTCCAGCGTGCCGAACTGCTCGGCAATCACCAGCGGCGCATGGTTGGGCAGCATCACACCGCCGGAACCGACACGAATGCTCGACGTACCGCCGGCCAGATAACCGAGCAGCACCGACGTCGCCGAACTGGCAATGCCATCCATGTTGTGGTGTTCAGCCACCCAGAAGCGCGTGTAGCCGAGTTTCTCGACGTGCTGCGCCAGGTCCAGCGAATTGCGCAGCGACTGCGCCGGGCTGCCGTTTTCGCGCACTGGCACCAGGTCGAGGGTGGAAAATTTTACGTCGGACAGTTGTTTCATAAACCTGCATCTCCGGTGGGGAGGCAGGTTTTTCTTGCGAACGAAAACCTGCCAGATCCATAAGCGTGTTGTATGCAATGAGGGCATATACCCGAGTTTCAATAGAGGCGCAGAAATTTCCTACTAAAAAAGTCAACGATTCGGCCGAGCTGAACTTTGTGGCGCGGTCTATCCTCAGAAGCCTTGCTAGTGAAAACCACGACGGCGCGGCGTTCCGCGCCCTATATGAGGAGGCAGACATGGCTATCGTGAAAAAGGCATCGGCGCATTGGGAAGGTGATCTGAAAACCGGTCTGGGTTCGATTTCCACCGAGACTGGCGTGCTCAGAGAAGCGCCTTACGGCTTCAAGGCGCGCTTCGAAGGCGGCAAGGGCACCAACCCGGAAGAGCTGATCGGCGCCGCGCATGCCGGCTGCTTCTCCATGGCGTTTTCGATGATTCTCGGCGATGCGGGGCTGAAGGCCGACAGCATTGATACCAACGCTGAAGTTACGCTGGATCAGGTAGACGGCGGGTTTGCGATCACTGCGGTGAAGCTGATTCTCAAAGCGAAAATTCCGGGCGCGACTCAGCAGCAGTTTGAAGAGCTGAGCAATAAGGCGAAGGAAGGATGCCCGGTGTCCAAGGTGCTGAACGCGCAGATTACCCTGGAGGCTTCGCTGGTCAGCTAACTCAGCATTTGCTGGTCTGACGCCATCGCGAGCAGGCTCACTCCTACAGTTGATCGCATTGCAGCTGAATAAATGTGATCCCTTGTAGGAGTGAGCCTGCTCGCGATAGCAATCTCAGCCTCACCGGGACGTTAGGCTCAAGGCACAAGGTGTGAGCAAAGTCAGAACCCGCTCTGTAGAAATGTGGTCGAATAACTGACAGCAGCTTCAGCGCACGCCCGTGCGCGCTGCCTCAAGGAGCTTCATCGATGAAACGTATTGGCTTGGCGATCCTTTGCAGTGCACTGGCCACATCAGCTCTGGCAGCGCCAAAAGACTGCGAAGAGCTTAAAAAAGAAATCGAAATCAAGATTCAGGCGAAGGCCATTCCATCGTACACCCTGGAAATCATCACCAGGAAAGAGGCCAAGGAACACGACTCGGCCATGATCGTCGGCAAATGCGACAACGGTAAGAAGAGAATCCTCTACCAGAAAAACGCTAACTGAACGCTCTCAAGGCACGCAGTTGACCTGCCGTTCGTTGGCGACAATCTGCCCTTGCTGATTGATCAAGCGTGCGCTCGGCGTGAAAGCCAGCGACCGCGCTTCGAGGCGGTAGCGTTGCCCGGCTTCAAAGTGCTCGTAGGGCACCGTCAGGTAACACAGGCGCTCCTGCGGGTCGGTATCCATGCCCTGCCCCCGCCGAAAATCTCGAAATCGAAGCGAACGGTCAGTTCATGGCTACCCGGTGCGACCTGGAAAAAGCGCCCGTCCCGCAGCCGCTGATGATCCAGGCGCTCGGCCATCAGCACCTTGCCGCCCGGGGTCGGCATGGCAAAGTCGACCCAGGCTTTTTGTGGGTCGGCTGCCGGTAATGGGCTTTGGCAGCCGGCAAGGACACTGGCGGCCAGCAATGTGGTCAACGTGCGCATTGTCGAAGTCCTATGAAAGAGGTCTCCAGCATAGCGCCGATCAGCTGCTCTGGCAGCCCGCCGGAGTCCCCTGCCCCACGACCTTGCGCTGTTCGTCATAGAGTTTGGCCCACGGCCGGAAGCCAATACTGCCGGCCTGCAGTTGATAGCGCTGGCCGGCATTGAAGTCCTTGAATTTGACGTTCAACCGGCAATCACGCCAGAGCGGTTCAGCGCCCGGGCCGATATTGGTCGCTTCGACCGGAAATTGATAACGCACCTTGAGTTCATGGCTGCCGGGCTGCACTTCGAAGTAGCGCTTGTCGACGGCCGCTTGGGTATCGACTTGCAGCGCTTGCAGGGCCGTATCCTGTTGGCGGGCGTCCAGATCGATCCAGGCTTGCGAGGGGTCAGGATCGGGCATTCCGAATCCGGCACAACCGGCCAGCGTCAGCAGGCCCCTGTCAGCATCAACTTGCGCATAGCGGTGCTCCTGAAGGCGGGATAGTCTTGCGGGCAGACTCTCCGAGGGATTTCTTATTTTGATCAGGCCGTTTCCAAGCCTTGGGTTACTTGATCGCGTTTTTCCGATTTTGTTTCCGGGTGTGTTGCTTTTGTTGCTCAACGGTTGTGCCAGCGTCAGTTATTACGGCCAGTTGGCCAGTGGGCAGTTGCAACTGCTGCACGCGCGCGAACCGATACAAAAAGTAATCAACGATCCAAGCCGCGACGCGACCTTGCGCGCGCACTTGGCGCAATCGCAAAAGGCTCGCGCTTTTGCCAGCGAGTATCTGCACCTGCCTGACAACCAGAGCTACCGGCTATACGCCGACATTGGCCGGCCGTTCGTCGTGTGGAACGTCTTCGCCACCGAAGAGTTTTCCCTCAAGCCGCAAAATCATTGCTTCCCGATTGCCGGGTGCGTGGCTTACCGCGGCTATTACAGCCAGAGCGCAGCGCGAGGCGAGGCGGCGATTCAGCGTTTGAACGGTATGGACGTTTCGATTGGCGGCGTCGAGGCCTATTCGACACTCGGCTGGTTCAACGATCCGATTATCAACACGATGATGGGCTGGGGCGACGAGCGTCTGGCAACGCTGATCTTCCATGAGCTGGCGCATCAGCGCTTTTATGTAAAAGACGACACCGAGTTCAACGAGTCCTTCGCCACCTTCGTCGAGCAGGAAGGCACCCGGCAGTGGCGCGCGTTTCGCGGGCTACCGGCGGATGACGCTTCGCGGCTCAAACAGCGCGACCAGTTCATCGAACTGATACTCGACACGCGTTCACGACTGGAAAAGCTCTATGCGCAGCCGCTGTCCGCGGAGCAGATGCGAGAGCGCAAAGCGGCAGAATTCGAGCGCTTGCGCCGGGAATATCGGGTTATGCGCGACGGTCAGTGGGCCGGGGACAAGCGCTATGACGCTTGGGTCAATGCGCCGCTGAACAACGCGCGACTGTTGCCGTTCGGGCTGTATGACCAGTGGGTGCCGGCGTTCGCGGCGGTGTTCAGGCAGGTGGGTGGAGATTGGCCGAGGTTTTATGCCGAGGTTGAGCGGTTGGGACGATTGCCGGTTGATGAGCGCAAGGCGGCTTTGAGGGCCTTGGCAGTTCCTGAGTGCTCCAGCGCCTGAACGGGCCTCATCGCTGGCAAGCCAGCTCCCACAGGGACAGCGGTGAGCCTGAAGATATCGCTAGCCTGTGGGAGCTGGCTTGCCAGCGATAGCAATCTGATCAGCGCAGCAGAAATGCCTGATGCAGTTCATCCAGCGTTGCAAAGTGATAAGCCGGTGCCTCGGCATTCAACTCCTCGAAACTGCCAAACCCATAGCCCACCGCCGCCGCATCCAGACCATTGCTGCGCGCGCCGATCAGGTCGTGCTTGCGGTCACCAATCATCAATGTCTGCGCCGGATCCAGCCCTTCCTCCTGCAGTAGATGCGCGATCAACTCAATCTTGTTGGTCCGCGTACCGTCCAGTTCGCTGCCGTAAATCACTTTGAAGTGCCGGGCAAAATCAAAATGCCGGGCGATTTCGCGGGCAAATACCCACGGCTTTGACGTCGCGATATACAACTGCCGCCCCTGCGCGCTCAGGGTCTCCAGCAACGGCGTCACGCCGTCAAACACCCGGTTCTCATACAGACCGGTGACCTTGAAACGCTCACGGTAGAAATTCACCGCCTCCCAGGCCTTGGCCTCGTCGAACGCATAGAACTGCATGAACGCCTGCAACAGCGGCGGGCCGATGAAGTGCTCCAGTTTGCTCAGATCCGGCTCGTCGATGCCGAGTTTGCCGAGGGCGAACTGGATGGAACGGGTGATGCCCTCACGCGGGTCGGTCAGGGTGCCGTCGAGGTCGAACAGTACGGTCTGGTAATGCATGAATAATCCTGGGCAGTCGCGATTTCGCTTCAGAGTGTGTCGTAGCCTTCGGCCAGATGCAGATCCTTGAGCTTCACATAATTGGCAGCGCTGTAGGTGAAGAAGGCGTTTTCCTTCTCAGTGAGCGGGCGCACCTGTTTCACCGGGCTGCCTACGTACAGAAAGCCGCTGTGCAGACGCTTGCCCGGCGGCACCAGGCTGCCGGCGCCAATGATCACGTCGTCCTCGACCACAGCGCCGTCCATGACAATGCTGCCCATGCCGATCAACACGCGACTGCCGACGGTGCAGCCGTGCAGCATGACTTTGTGGGCGATGGTCACGTCGTCGCCGATCAGCAACGGAAAGCCATCCGGGTTGAACGGGCCGGCGTGGGTGATGTGCAGCACACAGCCGTCCTGCACGCTGGTGCGCGCGCCGATGCGGATGCGGTGCATGTCGCCGCGGATCACGGTCAATGGCCAGACAGAGCTGTCTTCGCCGATTTCGACGTCGCCAATCACCACCGCCGAGCCGTCGACAAACGCGCCTTTGCTCAACTGCGGGGTGTGTTGCTGGTACTTGCGAAGGGCCACGATTAGTTCTCTCTCTGTCGCCGATAGCTGCGGTGAGTGTCGATTGTAATTAAGATGGGCGCATGTTTCTTCCAGCCAAGGTGCCAACCGTGAGCGTGAACAACCCTCTGCTGCAGTCCTACGACCTGCCACCGTTCTCCACGATCCGTGCCGAACACGTCCTGCCGGCCATCGAAAGCATTCTGGCCGATAACCGCGCGGCCATCGCCGAAATCCTCAAGACCCAAGTCCAGAACCCGACCTGGGCCGGCCTGGTGTTGGCGATGGACGAACTCAATGACCGTCTCGGCGCTGCCTGGAGCCCGGTCAGCCACCTCAACGCCGTGTGCAACAGCGCCGAACTGCGCGAAGCCTACGAGTCGTGCCTGCCAGCCTTGAGCGCCTACTCGACCGAAATGGGCCAGAACCGCGAACTGTTCCAGGCCTATGAAGCACTGGCCAACAGCCCGGAAGCCGCCGGTTTCGACGTTGCGCAAAAGACTATTCTCGAACAGGCGTTGCGTGACTTCCGTCTGTCGGGTATCGACCTGCCGGAAGCCGAGCAGAAGCGTTACGCCGAAGTGCAGAGCAAGCTGTCCGAGCTGGGCAGCCGTTTCTCCAATCAACTGCTCGACGCCACTCAGGCCTGGACCAAGCACGTCACCGACGAAGCCGCCCTCGCCGGCCTGACCGATTCGGCCAAGGCGCAAATGGCCGCCGCCGCGCAAGCCAAAGGTCTCGACGGCTGGCTGATCACCCTCGAATTCCCGAGCTATTACGCGGTGATGACCTACGCGCAGGATCGTGCGTTGCGTGAAGAAGTTTACGCGGCCTACTGCACCCGCGCCTCGGATCAAGGCCCGAACGCCGGCCAGAACGACAACGGCCCGGTAATGGAACAGATCCTCGACCTGCGTCAGGAACTGGCAAAACTGTTGGGCTTCGCCAGCTTCTCCGAGCTGAGCCTGGCCACCAAAATGGCCGAGTCCAGCGATCAAGTGCTGAGCTTCCTGCGTGATCTGGCCAAGCGCAGCAAACCGTTCGCCGAGCAGGATCTGCAACAGTTGCGCGCCTACGCGGCCGAGCAGGGCTGTGCCGATCTGCAAAGCTGGGACAGCGGTTTCTACGGCGAAAAGCTACGCGAGCAGCGTTACAGCGTCGCCCAGGAAACCCTGCGGGCGTACTTCCCGATCGACAAAGTGCTGAGCGGCCTGTTCACCATTGTTCAGCGTCTGTACGGCATCGAAATCGCCGAGCTGAAAGGCTTCGACACCTGGCACCCGGACGTGCGCCTGTTCGAAATCAAGGAAAACGGCGAGCACGTCGGGCGCTTCTTCTTCGATCTCTATGCCCGCGCCAACAAGCGTGGCGGTGCTTGGATGGACGGTGCCCGCGACCGCCGCCGCACTGTTGACGGCGTACTGCAAAGCCCGGTGGCCAACCTGGTGTGCAACTTCACCCCGGCCGACAGCGGCAAGCCGGCGCTGCTGACCCACGATGAAGTGACCACGCTGTTCCACGAGTTCGGCCATGGTCTGCACCACCTGCTGACCCGCATCGATCACGCTGGTGTGTCGGGCATCAACGGCGTGGCGTGGGATGCGGTCGAGCTGCCGAGTCAGTTCATGGAAAACTGGTGCTGGGAGCCGGAAGGCCTCGCGCTGATTTCCGGTCACTACGAAACCGGCGAGCCGCTGCCGCAGGATCTGCTGGAAAAAATGCTCGCGGCGAAAAACTTCCAGTCCGGCCTGATGATGGTCCGTCAGCTGGAGTTCTCGCTGTTCGACTTCGAACTGCACGCCACCCACGGTGACGGCCGCAGCGTAGCGCAAGTACTCGAAGGCGTACGCGACGAGGTGTCGGTGATGCGCCCACCGGCGTACAACCGCTTCCCCAACAGCTTCGCGCACATCTTCGCCGGCGGCTACGCGGCGGGTTACTACAGCTACAAGTGGGCTGAAGTGCTTTCGGCGGATGCGTTCTCCAAATTCGAAGAAGACGGCGTGCTCAATGCTGACACCGGTCGTGCGTTCCGCGAGGCGATTCTGGCCCGTGGCGGTTCGCAGGCACCGATGGTGCTGTTCGTCGACTTCCGTGGCCGTGAGCCGTCGATTGACGCACTGTTGCGCCACAGCGGCCTGAGTGAGGACGCGGCAGCATGAGTGACGGGCCCGTGATCACCAAAAAACGCTTTATCGCCGGGGCGGTCTGCCCGGCGTGCAGCGAGCCGGACAAACTGATGATGTGGAACGAGGACGGCGTGCCACATCGCGAGTGTGTGGCCTGCGGCTACTCGGATACGCTCAATGAACAAGGCCTGTCGGTGCCCAAGGAATTGGGCACGCGGGTCAACACCAGCGCGCTCAAGCCACCGGCGGACAAGAAGGTCCAGGCGGTGCAGTTCTTCCCCAATCCGAAACTGAAGAAAAAAACCGACGAGTAAAATCGCGGGTACGAGGTGGTATCCCGTTACCACCTGATCTTCGCGCCTTGACCGTAGGCTGAGTTTTTCAGCCTACGGTCAAGGAAGACGCGATGCCCCCTGCCAACCCCCTGCTGCGACGCTGGCAATTGCCGGCCTGGTCCGAAATACAAGCCGAGCACCTGGCGCCCGCCTTCGATGCCATCGTCGCTGATAACCAGCGGATCATCGCCGAAGTGATTGCTACGCAGACCGTTCACCCGAACTGGGATGATCTGGTGATCGCCGTCGACGAAGCCGACGCACGGATCGCCGAAGCCATCGCCATCGTCGAAGTGCTCGACACAGTCAAAGGCAATGATGCCGACTGGCTGGCGCCAAGCGCGCAATGCAGTCTGACCGCGAAGCGCTATCGCTCGCAGAAATTTGCCAACCTGGCGCTTTACCGCACCTATCAAGGTCTGGAGCGGAGCCCGATTGCCGCCAGCTTCGATGCGTTCCGCAAGGCATCGTTGGCCAAGACCCTGCTCGGCTTCCGCCTGACAGGCATCGAATTGCCCGCCGAACAACGACAGCGACTGGCTGCACTAAGCGGCGACATCGACCTTCAGCAGCAGATATTCCTGATCAATCTGCAGCGCAGCAACGCGGCCTGGACCCGACAGATCGACGACATTGCTACGCTGGATGGCTTGTCTGCCGACTTCAAGGATCGCTTGGCGCTCAACGCGCGTCAGGCGGGGAAAACCGGCTGGTTGCTGACGCTCGATCGCAACACCTACGAATACCTGATGAAAAACGCCAGCGACCGCCGTTTGCGTGAAGCGTACTTTGTCGCGTTCAACACCCGGGCTTCGGATCAGGGGCCGCATTCCGAGCGGTTCGACAACGGCCCGGTCTTGCAGAAATTGCTCGCGTTGCGCCATGAAGAAGCTCGATTGCTCGGCTTTGAAAGCTTCGCCCATCTGCGCCTCTCGCAGCAGATGGCGACCTCGCCGGCCCAGGTCGAAGCGTTTCTAAAGCAGCAGATCGCGCACAATCGCGCGGCGCTGGAACGGGACACGCAGGACTTGCAGGTGTTTGCCGCAACCCAGGGAATCGAAGAACTCCAGGCCTGGGATTTCGACTACTTCGCTGAACAGTGGCGCCAGCAACATTCAGCCAGCGCACTCAAAGGCCTTCGCCAGTACTTTGAGCTGGACGAAACGCTGCGCCGTTTCTGCCAGTTCATCGAACATCAGTTCGGCGTCAAACTGACCGAGCGCAAGGACCTCAGCCATTGGCACGAGGCGGTGCGGCTGTTGGAGGTCAGCGAATACGATCAAGTCATCGGCTTTATCTACTTCGATCCATTTCATCGCCCGGACGCACCCGACTATGCCTTGACCCACACCGTGCGCGACCACCGTATCAATGCCGAAGGTCGGCCGGCCCTGCCGATTACGATCCTTCACTGCAACTTCCCGCCGATCGGCGGCGACCATCCCGGCTTGCTGTCGCACAAGGATTTGCGCGTGCTGTTTCACGAGTTCGGGCATTGTCTGCAGCAAGTGCTGACCCGCTCGCCTCACCATAACCTTTCGGGAATCTCGCAAATGAGCCGTGACTCGGGTGAATTCGCCGGGCAGCTGTTCGAGCAGTTGAGCCTGTCGGAGGAACTGCTTCAGTGGCTGTCCGCGCATTACCGCAACCGTGTACCGTTGAGCAGTGCGCGGGTCACTTCGGCGTTGACCGCCATCGCTGCGCACACCAGCCGTGACACCGCGACGCTGTTGCTTGAGTCATTGCTCGATCTCGAATTGCACCGCAGCGAGGCCAATGGCCGCAACGTGCAACAGTGCTTCGACGCGGTACAGCAGCAGATACCGCAACTGAACCTGCCGGCCTATTGCCGGTTTGCCAACAGTTTCGATTACGTGGTGACCGGTTACGAAGCCTCGGTGTACGCCTACAAATGGTCAGGTGTGCTGGCCTCCGAAGCGTTCAAGCGCGTCGAACGCGAAGGCGTGTTCAACACACAGACCGGTCGGGCTCTGCGCGAGGCATTCTTCTCTGGTGATTCGGTTTCGCTGCCGAACGCAATGGAGAAGTTCCTCGGCCATCCAATACCTGCCGAACTTTTTCCAGCACCGCGGGATTAAACCGCGGGCTACTCGACGTGGGCAGACTTGAACCAGCTCTTCATCGAACAGGTGGCAAAGGCACTGGTGCTGCAATCGCCGTTGGCCAGAGCCGTGCGCAACTTGTCGACATCTGCCTGCATCATGTAGCGAATGCCGTCCCTTGAAGTGGGTGCTGTCGCCGAAACCGCCCTGGGTCATTTCGCTCAGGGCGTCCTCTTTGCTCCAGCCCTGCACGACCACCCGATACATCGCCGCCATCAGGCCGGTGCGGTCGGAACCGTGTTTGCAATGCATCAGCACCGGGCCATTGGCTTCAGCTGCCTCGATCGCACGCAAAGACTTGAGTACGTCGCTGTCGTCGACGTGATTGGTGCGATAAGGCAGTTGCACCTGCGCGATGCCTGGATCCGCTAGCCAGCTGCGGTCATCGTCGGGGAGAAAATTGATCACCGTGACGATCTTGAGATTTTTCAGAAGCGGCAGCGCACCACCGTCGGGCAAGGCGCTGCGATACAAGGTCGGCGACATCTGGAACAAGTTGTACTGCACCTCCACCGGCTGCGCCCACTCAGCGGGGCGAGGCATCGACTCCGCCTGCGCGAACGTCAGATGCAACAGGGCGACAAGCACCGAGCAAAGAACAGGAAAAACACGTACTCGAGACATGCTGGACTTGACCGTTTCGGAGGTTTCAGAGAGAGACGGCGCAGCTTCGCGGTTGACCGGTCAAAGCCCTGTGAGTCGCTTGTTAAAGAATTGTGAACAGCGCTTGATGACAAAAAATTCACCGAAGGCGCGGCTTTTTTCCATCGAGCCAGTTCATGCTGATGCTTAGCCTGCTACCATTTGTCACACGATGTTGCAGGCACCCCTGCCTTTTTCAGGCCAGAGCGCTGTCGTTGCGACGCATAATCCCAAGCCTTTCGCAGAATCGGCTCAATGCTAATGCCTGATGAGGTGCACCCCATGTCTGATGAAGATCGAGACAACCCGCGGCGTGAGTTTTTGCGCAAATCCCTGACCCTGATTCCAGTGGTCACCCTGGCCGGCACTGGTCTGGGCAGCAGCGTGCTGCACGCCGCGCCTGAAACCGCCCCCGCCAAACCTGCCCCCCAGCCAGTTCGTGCCGAGGCTGGCGAATACCAGCCCAGCTATTTCACCGCTGAGGAATGGGCGTTCATCAATGCCGCCGTCGCGCAATTGATCCCCAACGATGCCCAAGGTCCGGGTGCGCTCGAAGCCGGCGTGCCGGAATACATCGACCGTCAGATGAACACGCCGTACGCCGCCGGTGCCCTGTGGTACATGCAAGGCCCGTTCAATGCCGACGCCGCGCCGGAGATGGGCTGGCAGAGCAAACTGGTGCCCAAGGACATCTATCGTCTGGGCATCGCCGCCACGGATCAGTGGGCAAAATCGCTCAACGGCAAAACATTTGCCGAGCAAGACAGCGCTACCCGAGACGATTTGCTCAAGCAACTTGAAGCCGGCAAACCGCAATTCGACGCGGTGCCGGCGAAGATTTTCTTCAATCTGCTGCTGCAAAACACCAAGGAAGGCTTCTTCTGCGACCCGATCCACGGCGGCAATAAAGGCATGGTCGGCTGGACTATGATCGGTTTCCCCGGCGCCCGCGCCGATTTCATGGATTGGGTGGAGCGCAACGAGCAGTACCCCTTCCCGGCAGTGTCGATCCGCGGCGAGAGGGCATAAGCATGGCAACGGTAATGAAAAAGGTCGACGCCGTGATCGTCGGTTTCGGCTGGACCGGCGCGATCATGGCCAAGGAACTGACCGAAGCGGGTCTCAACGTGCTGGCGCTGGAGCGCGGGCCGATGCAGGACACTTACCCCGACGGCAGCTATCCACAGGTGATCGACGAACTCACCTACAGCGTGCGCAAAAAACTCTTTCAGGACATCTCCAAAGAGACCGTGACCATTCGGCATAGCGTCAACGACATCGCCCTGCCGAACCGCCAGTTGGGCGCGTTCCTGCCGGGCAACGGCGTCGGCGGCGCCGGCCTGCACTGGTCGGGCGTGCACTTTCGCGTCGACCCGATCGAGCTGCGCATGCGCAGCCACTACGAAGAGCGCTACGGCAAAAGCTTCATTCCCAAGGACATGACCATCCAGGACTTTGGCGTCAGCTATGAAGAGCTGGAGCCGTTCTTCGACTTCGCCGAAAAAGTCTTCGGCACTTCCGGGCAAGCCTGGACCGTGAAGGGCCAACTGGTCGGTCAAGGCAAGGGCGGCAACCCCTACGCACCGGACCGCTCAAACCCGTTCCCGCTCGAAGCGCAAAAGAACACCGTGTCTGCGCAGTTGTTTGGCAAAGCGGCTACAGAGGTCGGTTATAAACCCTACAACCTGCCGTCGGCCAATACCTCGGGGCCGTACACCAATCCCTACGGCGCACAGATGGGCCCGTGCAACTTCTGCGGTTTCTGCAGCGGTTATGTCTGCTACATGTATTCCAAGGCATCGCCGAACGTGAACATTCTGCCGGCGCTCAAGCCGCTGGCGAATTTCGAACTGCGGCCGAACTCGCATGTGCTGCGGGTCAACCTCGACAGCAGCAAGAGCAAAGCCACCGGCGTGACTTATATCGATGGCCAGGGCCGCGAGATCGAACAGCCGGCTGATCTGGTGATTCTCGGCGCGTTCCAGTTACATAACGTGCGTCTGATGCTGCTCTCAGGCATTGGCAAACCGTACGATCCAATCAGTGGTGAAGGCGTGGTCGGGCGTAACTTCGCCTACCAGAACATGGCCACCATCAAAGCGTTCTTCGACAAGGACACCCACACCAACAACTTCATCGGCGCCGGCGGCAACGGCGTGGCGCTGGATGACTTCAACGCCGACAACTTCGACCACGGCCCGCACGGCTTCGTCGGCGGCTCGCCAATGTGGGTCAACCAGGCCGGCAGCCGCCCGATTGCCGGCACCTCGAACCCGCCCGGCACACCGGCGTGGGGCAGCGCGTGGAAACGCGCGACCGCCGATTACTACACCCATCAGGTGTCGATGGACGCCCACGGTGCGCATCAGTCCTACCGCGGCAACTACCTTGATCTCGACCCGGTGTATCGCGATGCCTACGGCCTGCCGCTGCTGCGGATGACCTTCGACTGGCAGGAAAACGACATCAAGATGAACCGCTTCATGGTCGAAAAAATGGGCAAGGTCGCGCAAGCCATGGGGCCCAAGGCGATTGCAGTGATCGGCAAACAGGTCGGCGACCACTTCAACACGGCGTCCTATCAGACCACCCACCTCAACGGTGGCGCGATCATGGGCACCGATCCGAAGACCAGTGCGTTGAATCGCTACCTGCAGAGCTGGGACGTGCACAACGTCTTCGTCCCCGGCGCCTCGGCGTTCCCGCAAGGCCTGGGCTACAACCCGACCGGGCTGGTCGCAGCACTGACCTACTGGTCGGCAAAAGCGATCCGCGAGCAGTACCTGAAAAACCCCGGCCCGCTGGTTCAGGCATAAGGAGCGATGACCATGAAAAATCTCGTTATCGCCACCCTGGCGCTGCTCGGCAGTGCCTCCCTGCAGGCAGCGGAAGTTGATCAGAATCTGATCAAACAAGGCGAATACCTTGCCCGCGCCGGTGACTGTGTGGCTTGCCACACCGCGAAAAACGGCAAGCCGTTCGCCGGCGGCCTGCCGATGGAAACCCCGATCGGCACGATCTACTCGACCAACATCACTCCGGACAAATCCGGTATCGGTAATTACAGTTTCGAGGACTTTGACCAGGCCGTGCGTCACGGCGTGGCCAAAAACGGCAGCACGTTGTACCCGGCAATGCCGTATCCCTCCTACGCCCGGGTCAACCAGGCCGACATGCAAGCGCTGTACGCGTATTTCATGCACGGCGTGGCACCGGTCGCGCAGGACAACCAGGCCAGCGACATCCCGTGGCCGCTGAGCATGCGCTGGCCGTTGATGGGCTGGCGCTGGCTGTTTGCGCCGAAGGTCGAGGATTACAAGGCCACGTCGGACGATCCGGTGATTGATCGCGGTGCGTATCTGGTCGAAGGCCTCGGGCATTGCGGCGCCTGCCACACGCCGCGCGCCCTGACCATGCAGGAAAAATCCCTCAGCGCATCGGATGGCAAAACCTTCCTCGCCGGCAGTGCGCCGCTGGAAGGCTGGATCGCCAAGAGCCTGCGCGGCGACCACAAGGACGGCCTCGGCAGCTGGAGCGAGGAACAACTGGTGCAATTCCTCAAAACCGGGCGCAGTGATCGCAGCGCGGTGTTCGGCGGCATGAGTGATGTGGTCACGCACAGCATGCAATACATGACTGATACCGACCTGACGGCCATCGCCCGCTATCTGAAGTCGCTGCCGGCCAGCGATCCTGCGGATCAGCCGCATCAGTACGATGAGAAAGCCGCCAAAGCGCTGTGGAACGGTGACGACAGTCAGCGTGGCGCTTCGGTGTACATCGACAACTGCGCGGCATGCCACCGCACCGACGGGCACGGCTACACCCGCGTGTTCCCGGCGCTGGCGGGTAATCCGGTGTTGCAAACCGACGATCCGACCTCGCTGATTCATATCGTGCTAAAGGGCGGAACCTTGCCGGCGACGCACACCGCGCCATCGACCTTCACCATGCCCGGTTTCGCCTGGCGCCTGTCGGATCAGGAAGTCGCGGATGTAGTGAGCTTCATACGTGGCAGCTGGGGCAACAAGGGTGCGCCGGTGAGCGCCAAAGACGTCGCCGACCTGCGCAGCAATGACATGGAAACCATGTCGCCGAATGACCTTGGTCAAGTGACCGAGCATCAATAAAAACAAAACCCTGCATGAGCCGTTCATGCAGGGTTTTTTATTTAAAGCGTGCCAGTAATCCAACTTACGGATTGACGATACTCACATACGCCTTGGCCAGCGCGATCAGTTTTTCCTTGTCATCGCTATCGATATCACCGTCGCCATCTACATCATTCTTGTTGCTGCGAATCGTGAAGGTCTTGCCACGATCAGCGGACACTGCTACCACGTAACTTGAGTCGACCAGGGCCTCGGTGGGCTGTTCCTGTTCGGCGTTCCAGCCCAGTTCCTTGCGTGCCAGTTGCAGCGAGACAATGGTGTTGGGCTCGGAGGCATTGGGCAACATCATTTGCATGAAGACGCCACGTTGATTAAGAAACGACATGAACTAAATCCTTTTGTTTTTGTAACCCATCCTGGGTCCACCTGAGTGCTGAAGATTATCTGCGGCAACTTTGCACAACAACCCGGTATATGTATCGCCAGTTGTCTCTTGTTTGCGGATTAATACAGGGCAATGGCCTCATCGCTGAACGGTACTGGATCAGACACGCCTCACTCGGATACTGTATGTTCATACAGACCCTGAGCAGGCACCGATGATCACTCCACCGCCTCGCGGTCGCGGCACCGCCACCAACCCGCACAACCGCTTCGCGCCGAGCCGTTCGGTGGCCGAGGACGATGGCTGGTATCAGGAAGTACCGCCGACGCAAAACACCGAAGTGATCATCGAGAAGGCCAAATCGATCATCAGCCGCAACACCTCGCCGGATCTGCCCTTCGATCGTTCGCTCAATCCCTATCGCGGCTGCGAACACGGCTGCATCTATTGCTATGCTCGGCCCAGCCACGCCTACTGGGACATGTCGCCGGGTCTTGACTTCGAAACCCGGCTTATCGCCAAGACCAATGCCGCCCAGGTCTTGGAAGAACAGCTGAGCAAACCCGGCTATCAATGCGCGCCGATCAATCTGGGCTCCAACACCGACCCGTATCAGCCGATCGAGCGCGAATACACAATCACCCGACAGACGCTGGAAGTGCTGCTGCGCTATCGCCACCCGGTGACCATCGTCACCAAAGGCTCGCTGATTCTGCGCGATCTCGATTTGCTCACCGAACTGGCGCAGCAACGGCTGGTGTCGGTGATGATCAGCCTGACCACCCTGGACGACGAACTCAAACGCATTCTCGAACCGCGCGCCGCTGCGCCCAAGGCACGCCTGCGCGCGATCCGGGTGATGCGCGAAGCCGGGATTCCCGTCGGGGTGCTGTGTTCGCCGATGATTCCGATGATCAATGACAGCGAAATCGAAAGCCTGCTCACCGAGGCCCACGCCGCCGGTGCGCAAAGCGCTGCCTACATGATGCTGCGCCTGCCGCTGGAAGTCGCGCCGCTGTTCGAGGAGTGGTTGCAGGCGCACTATCCTCAGCGTGCCGCCCATGTGCTGAGCCTGGTCCGCCAGAGTCGCGGCGGCGAACTCTACGACAGCCGATTCGGCGCGCGGATGCGTGGTGAAGGGCCGTTTGCCGACCTGCTCGCACAAAGATTTGCCAAGGCCATCAAAAAGCTTGGTCTGAACAAACGCGAGGGCTATAACCTCGACTGCACAGCCTTCTGTCCGCCGGGTCGCCAGATGTCGTTGATTTAGCGACAATTGGCTTTGGGTTGACGGGTTGGAATCCTTCCGCCGAAACACGCCAGTCACGTTTTTTGTGACCTGGAACACACGTTCTAGAGCGTTTGATTCAGTTTGAGTTAAGTTTCGGCAGCTACCTTGTTCATCGAGTGACTGACGGGTCGGGATGACCCGGATGGTTTAAACAGCCACTGGCTTCATACCGGAATACCGGGGAAGACTCCCTGAATCCGCCAAAGAGGATGAATCATGAGTGACAAGGATAAACAGTCGTTGGCTGCCTCGGCGCAAAGCCCTGAAGCGGAATCCGCCGATGCAGCACTGCGACAGATCGTTGATGGCTTTTTACGCTTTCATCATGAGGTTTTTCCCCAGCAGGAAGAACTGTTCAAGAAACTCGCGACGGCCCAGGCGCCCAAGGCGATGTTCATCACCTGCGCTGACTCGCGCATCGTTCCCGAGCTGATCACCCAGAGTTCGCCCGGCGATCTGTTCGTGACCCGTAACGTCGGCAACGTCGTGCCGCCTTATGGGCAGATGAACGGCGGCGTTTCCACTGCGATCGAATATGCGGTGCTGGCGCTTGGCGTGCAGCACATCATCATTTGCGGTCACTCCGATTGCGGCGCCATGCGTGCGGTACTCAACCCGGACAGCCTGGAAAAGATGCCCACGGTCAAAGCCTGGCTGCGCCACGCTGAAGTGGCGAAAACCATGGTGCATGACAACTGCAACTGCACCGACGAAAAAGAAAGCATGCCGATCCTCACCGAGGAAAACGTCATCGCCCAGCTGCAGCACTTGCGTACCCATCCTTCGGTAGCCTCACGCATGGCGAACGGTCATCTGTTCATCCATGGCTGGGTCTACAACATCGAAACCAGCGAAATCAAAGCTTACGACGCAGATCAGGGTCGATTCCTGCCGCTTGATGGCAGCCATCCGATACCGGTCGCGACGCCCAAAGCGCGCTTCTAACTCTTCCTAAACATCTGTGTGGTTTGACGCCGGCCGCTGATTCAGCGGCCCGGCCTCGCCACGCCTGAAGAAAACTTCGGGAGAATCGCCATGCGTGCGGCTCAATTGAAAGCGGTGTTGCCCCGGGAGCTGCTCGCTTCCGTGGTTGTGTTTCTGGTCGCCCTGCCGCTGTGCATGGGCATTGCGATCGCCTCAGGGTTGCCGCCGGCCAAAGGTCTGATCACCGGGATCATCGGTGGCCTGGTGGTCGGTTGGCTGGCGGGTTCGCCTCTGCAGGTCAGCGGGCCGGCGGCGGGGCTGGCGGTGTTGGTGTTCGAACTGGTGCGCCAGCACGGCATCGAGATGCTCGGACCGATTCTGTTGCTGGCCGGTTTTCTGCAACTGGTCGCCGGGCGCCTGAAGCTCGGTTGCTGGTTTCGGGTCACGGCGCCAGCGGTGGTCTACGGCATGCTGGCGGGGATCGGCGTACTGATTGTGCTGTCGCAGGTGCATGTGATGCTCGACGCCAAGCCGCAACCGTCAGGGCTGGACAACCTCACGGCATTCCCGGCCGCCGTGGCGCAAGCCTTGCCATCGTTTGGCTGGCAGGCCGGTTTGCTCGGGCTGTCGACGATCGCGGTGATGTGGCTGTGGGAAAAATTCCGCCCGCATTCGCTACGTTTTGTTCCTGGCGCGCTGCTGGGTGTTGGTCTGGCGACCGCCGCCAGTCTGCTGCTGGCCTTGCAGGTCAAGCGTGTGGAAGTGCCGGCGAATCTGGCCGAAGCCATCGACTGGCTCAAACCTGCCGACCTCATGAGTCTCGCCGACCCGACGTTGCTGATCGCCGCATTCGCCGTGGCGTTTATCGCCAGTGCCGAAACCCTGTTGTCCGCCGCTGCGGTGGATCGCATGCACAGCGGCGTGCGTTCGGACTTCGACCGCGAATTGTCGGCGCAAGGTGTCGGCAACATGCTCTGCGGGTTGGTGGGTGCGTTGCCGATGACCGGTGTGATCGTGCGCAGTTCGGCCAACGTTCAGGCCGGTGCGACCACGCGCTATTCGACGATCTTCCATGGCCTGTGGCTGCTGGCGTTCGTGCTGTTGCTGTCGAGTGTGCTGCAGAGCATTCCGGTGGCGAGTCTGGCCGGCGTGCTGGTGTATACCGGGTTCAAACTGGTCGACCTCAAGGCGTTTCGCCGCTTGGGTCGCTACGGGCGGATGCCGATGTTCACCTACGCCGCGACGGCGCTGGCGATCATCTTCACCGACTTGTTGACTGGCGTGCTGATCGGCTTCGGTCTGACCTTGCTGAAACTGGCGTTCAAGGCCTCGCGCCTGAAAATCAGCCTGATCGATCTGCCGCAGGACGGCGAAATGGAGTTGCGCCTGATCGGTGCGGCGACCTTCCTCAAGGTGCCGGCGCTGACCCAGGTGCTGAACACCATTCCCAACGGCACGACCGTGCATGTGCCGCTGAACAACCTGAGTTACATCGACCACTCGTGTCTGGAACTGCTTGAGGAATGGGGCCGGGCGAATGCGGCGAAGGGATCGAAGCTGTTGATCGAGTCGCGTGGGTTGAAGCGCAGGCTTGAGGGCAGAGTTCGGACCAATACCGGGATTGGTGCAGCCGGTTAAATCTCCCGGTCCAGAAACAAACCCTGTGGGAGCTGGCTTGCCAGCGATGGCGGTCTATCAATCACCGACAATGTCGACTGATCCACCGCTATCGCTGGCAAGCCAGCTCCCACAGGTATTTGGTCTAGCTCTGTATTACGCAGCCGGCTGATCCAGCTCCAGCCCCACACCCAACCGGCGGCTCATGCACGGCCAGCGTTTCCACGCAGCGCCGGTGTCCGGGCTGCTGAGTTTGTCGCGGTAGGCTTCTACCGACTCCAGCGCAAAACTCTCGTCGTTGAGCATTTCATCAATCGCGTGGTGTACCGCTTCGTCCAGTTGGTTGGCAAATTCCTCACCGATCAATTGGTGAGCAATCAGATTGGCGACCGTCATGTCCAGGGGGATCAGTGGCTGGCCGAAATGCTTGATGTACAGGTCGTTGACCTCTTCGACAAAACGGTGCGCCAGATAGGCTTCGTCGAGCAGGCTGTCCAGGCCGACATGCCCGGCCATGATGGCCGGCGGCTGGAGAAAATACTGCTCGGCGATTTTCAGCACCGGTTTGATCTGCGATTCGATTCCCGCTTCCCTGGCGACTTCATTGGCTGCATCCAGCAGGTCTGGTACTTCATCGATGTAGGCGGCGACAAAACGCGTCAGCACGCCGTTGGCGTCGGCTTCCGGCAACTGGATCGCCGGATGCAGGTGAGGCAGCTTGCTTTCCAGCTGACGGGTCAGCAGGCCGGTGTCTTTTTCGTGTTGTTGGGCTTTTTGGATCTGCTCGCGCAATGCGGCGGTGTTCATGAAAACTCCAGGAAACAAGGCAATGAAATAGGGAAGACATAACTTAGCTGGCTTACGAAAAACGCTAAGACGCATTTGTCATAATTATTTCATCCTTGATGCAGCTGCGTTATATCCATTCGCCACCACTCGTCTGCATCCTTCTCCATTCGTGCCCTCGAACGCAAGTCCGGGCTGTTTCAGATCATTTACGTGCTCGGGTTGCAATTTCCCGACGCTGTCTATACTCGCCAATGAATGGAGTTAGCTGATGACGCCCGACTGCACCCGCAGCAAGGCCCGGCGATTCAAGTTCGTAGTCTGATGCAGCCGCTCCCTTGCCGCAGGCGTAAGCCGGCGGGATAACAAGAACGATAAGGGGAACCCGCAATGATGCGACATCCACATGTCTGGATGGGCCTCCTGTTGTGGTCGATATTCAGCCAGGCCAACGCGGCCTGGACGGTGAATATGGCGCCTGGAGCGACTGAAATCAGTCACGCAGTATTCGACCTGCACATGACCATTTTCTGGATCTGTGTGGTGATCGGGATCATCGTCTTCGGCGCCATGTTCTGGTCGATGATGGTGCACCGCCGCTCCACCGGCCAGGTCGCGGCAAAATTCCACGAAAGCACCGGCGTCGAAATCATGTGGACCGTCGTGCCGCTGCTGATTCTGGTGGCCATGGCTGTCCCCGCCACCGCCACGCTGATCAAGATGTACGACACCAGTGAGCCGGATATCGATATCCAGGTCACCGGTTATCAGTGGAAGTGGCACTACAAATATCTGGGCCAGGACGTCGAGTTTTTCAGCAACCTGGCCACCCCCGCCGAGCAGATTCACAACAAGGAAGCCAAGGGCGAGCACTATTTGCTCGAAGTCGACAAACCGCTGGTGCTGCCGGTCGGCGCCAAGGTGCGCTTCCTCGTCACCTCCGCCGACGTTATTCACTCATGGTGGGTGCCGGCGTTTGCGGTCAAGCGCGATGCGATCCCCGGTTTCGTCAACGAAGCCTGGACCCGCATCGACAAGCCCGGTCTTTATCGCGGTCAATGCGCCGAACTGTGCGGCAAGGATCACGGTTTCATGCCGATCGTGGTCGAGGTCAAGGAAAAAGCCGATTACGAAAAATGGCTCGCCGAGCGCAAGGGAGAAGCGGCGCAGCTCAAGGAGCTGACCAGCAAGGAATGGACCCTCGACGAGCTCAAGGAGCGCGGTGACAAGATCTATCACACCACTTGCGTCGCCTGTCACCAGGCCGAAGGTCAGGGTCTGCCGCCGATGTTCCCGGCGCTCAAGGGCTCGAAAATCGCCACCGGGCCGATCAAGGATCACCTGAGCATTGTTTTCCACGGCAAACCCGGCACCGCCATGGCGGCGTTCGGCAAGCAACTGTCGGAAGTCGATATCGCTGCGGTCGTGACCTATGAACGTAACGCCTGGGGCAACAACAAGGGCGACATGGTCACGCCCAAAGAAGTGCTGGAGCTGAAACAGGCGGAAAGCCAATGAGCCGGTCTATTGCGTACTTCATGAACCGCTCGGGGCCGCGTACCCCGGCAAATCCAGTCCACTTGCTTGAAGGAGACCGGCCATGAGCGCTGTCATCGATGACCACGGTCACGCCGACCACGCCCACGGCCCCGCCAAAGGCCTGATGCGCTGGGTGCTGACCACCAATCACAAGGACATCGGCACGCTGTACCTGTGGTTCGCGTTCTGCATGTTCCTGCTCGGCGGCTCGTTCGCCATGGTGATTCGCGCCGAGCTGTTCCAGCCCGGCCTGCAGATCGTCGAACCGGCGTTCTTCAACCAGATGACCACCATGCACGGTCTGGTGATGGTCTTCGGCGCGGTAATGCCGGCGTTCGTCGGCCTCGCCAACTGGATGATCCCGCTGATGATCGGCGCGCCGGACATGGCCCTGCCACGGATGAACAATTTCAGCTTCTGGTTGCTGCCGGCGGCGTTTCTGCTGCTGGTCTCGACATTGTTCACACCGGGCGGCGGGCCGAATTTCGGCTGGACCTTCTATGCGCCGCTGTCGACGACCTACGCACCGGAAAGTGTGACGTTCTTCATCTTCGCCATTCACCTGATGGGCATCAGCTCGATCATGGGCGCGATCAACGTGGTCGCGACCATCCTCAACCTGCGCGCTCCAGGCATGACCCTGATGAAAATGCCGCTGTTCGTCTGGACCTGGCTGATCACCGCGTTTCTGCTGATCGCGGTGATGCCGGTGCTGGCCGGGTGCGTGACGATGATGCTCATGGACATTCACTTCGGCACCAGTTTCTTCAGTGCCGCCGGCGGCGGTGACCCGGTGCTGTTCCAGCATGTGTTCTGGTTCTTCGGCCACCCCGAGGTGTACATCATGATCCTGCCGGCGTTCGGCGCGGTCAGCCAGATCATCCCGACGTTCGCGCGCAAGCCGCTGTTCGGCTACACCTCGATGGTTTACGCCACGGCGAGCATCGCCTTCCTGTCGTTCATCGTCTGGGCGCACCACATGTTTGTGGTCGGCATTCCGCTGGTGGGCGAATTGTTCTTCATGTACGCGACCATGCTGATCGCCGTACCGACCGGGGTGAAAGTCTTCAACTGGGCCAGCACCATGTGGCAGGGCTCGATGACCTTCGAGACGCCGATGCTGTTCGCGGTGGCGTTCGTGATCCTGTTCTCGATCGGTGGCTTCTCCGGGCTGATGCTGGCGATTGCCCCGGCGGACTTCCAGTACCAGGACACCTACTTCGTGGTCGCGCACTTCCACTACGTACTGGTGCCCGGGGCGATCTTCGGCATCTTCGCCTCGGCCTATTACTGGCTGCCGAAATGGACCGGACACATGTACGACGAAACCCTCGGCAAGCTGCATTTCTGGCTGTCGTTCGTCGGCATGAACCTGACTTTCTTCCCGATGCACTTCGTCGGGCTGGCAGGCATGCCGCGACGGATCCCGGACTACAACCTGCAGTTCGCCGACTTCAACATGGTCTCGTCGATCGGCGCGTTCATGTTCGGCGCCACGCAGATCTTCTTCCTGTTCATCGTGATCAAGACCATCCGGGGCGGCCCACCGGCACCGGCCAAACCGTGGGATGGTGCCGAAGGGCTGGAGTGGAGCGTGCCGTCGCCCGCGCCGTATCACACCTTTACCACGCCGCCGGAACTGAAATGAACACCTTCAGCCTTGTGAAAATCTCTGTGGGAGCTGGCTTGCCAGCGATGGCTGCCTGCCTGACACACCGCGGGGGCGCCATCGCTGGCAAGCCAGCTCCCACAGGGTTCTCGGCAGAGGTCAAACACCATGGCTGACTCGATCTCGCTGAAGAAACTCGTCACTCGCTTACTGCTGGTGGTGGTAGCCATGTTCGTCTTCGGTTTTGCCCTGGTGCCGATCTACGACGTGATGTGCAAGGCCTTTGGCATCAACGGCAAGACCGGCGGCCAGTACGAAGGTGAGCAAGTGGTCGACACCTCGCGCCAGGTGCGCGTGCAGTTTCTCTCGACCAACACCGCCGACATGCCATGGGATTTCTATCCCAAGCATGACGAACTGACTGCCAACCCCGGCGCGGTCAACGAGATGGTGTTCATCGCCCGCAACCCCACCGACAAGCCGATGAGTGCGCAAGCGGTGCCCAGCATTGCGCCGAGCAACGCGGCGGCGTTTTTCCACAAGACCGAATGCTTTTGTTTTACCCAGCAGGTACTGCAACCCGGTGAACAGATCGAAATGCCGGTGCGTTTCATCGTTGACCGCGACATGCCCAAGGAAGTGAAGCACCTGACGCTGTCCTACACGCTGTTCGATATCACCGCCCGACATCCACCGGTGGCTGTTAATACCGGCGGTTGAGCGTGCCCGATAAGGAGAACAATAAATGGCAACTCATGAGCACTATTACGTTCCGGCCCAGAGCAAATGGCCGATCGTCGCCACGGTCGGGATGTTCGTCACCGTGTATGGCCTGGCCACCTGGTTCAACGATCTGAAGGCAGCGCGCCCGGAATCCCACGGCCCGCTGATCTTTTTCGTGGGTGGTCTGCTGCTGGCATACATGCTGTTCGGCTGGTTCGGTGCAGTGATCAAGGAAAGCCGCGCGGGCCTTTACAGCCCGCAGCTGGACCGCTCGTTTCGCTGGGGCATGAGCTGGTTCATCTTTTCCGAGGTGATGTTCTTTGTCGCTTTCTTCGGCGCGCTGTTCTACGTACGGCACATTTCCGGCCCGGCCCTGGGCGGCGAGGGCCCGAAAGGCATCGCTCACATGCTCTGGCCGAACTTCCAGTTCACCTGGCCGCTGCTGCACACCCCGGACCCGAAACTGTTCCCGCCGCCCAAAGAGGTGATCAGCCCGTGGGGCCTGCCGCTGATCAACACCATTCTGCTGGTCAGCTCCAGCGTGACCATCACCATCGCCCACCACGCCTTGAAGAAGGGCCATCGCGGCGCGCTGAAACTGTGGCTGGCGATCACCGTGCTATTGGGCGTCGCGTTCCTGGGTTTCCAGGCCGAGGAGTACATCCACGCCTATAAAGAGCTGGGGCTGACCCTCGGCTCGGGGATCTACGGCGCAACGTTCTTCATGCTCACCGGGTTCCACGGCGCCCACGTAACCATCGGCACGATCATTCTGTTCGTGATGCTGATGCGGATCATGAAGGGCCACTTCGACAACGAGCATCAGTTCGGCTTTGAAGCGGCGAGCTGGTACTGGCACTTCGTCGACGTGGTGTGGATCGGCTTGTTCTTTTTCGTTTACGTGCTTTGAGCGCTACCAAGGCGCGTGCGATACCAGTTGGCCGCTGTAGAAACCCCAGGCCATCAGGCCGACAGTGACGGCGGCCAAGGCCACCCGAACACTCAAGGCGATGACCAGGCGATTGGAGCTGCTGTCGTCCTTGACCAGGAAAAACAGGCCGCTGAACAGGCTGATCACCGTGGCAATCAGCAGCAGGACGATCGCTGCTTTGAGCATGGGAAGAACTCCGGGGACAGGCGATGCAGTTGAGTATAGCGAGCGCGACGACTGACTTTGTGGCGCGGCCATGAAGCGTTTCCGTCCGGGGGTGATACCGACCGTAGTGGTCGCGTTGCTGCTGCCGCTGATGATCGCCTTGGGCTTTTGGCAATTGGGCCGGGGCGCGGAGAAAACCGCGCTGCTGGCCAGTTATGCCGAGCGCCGTGCGGCCGAGCCGATGGCCAGCAGCGAACTGGCAACCAGCGCCGATCCGGCTTATCGCCGCGTGCGCCTGCACGGTCAGTTCGATGCCGCCCACAGCCTGTTGCTCGACAACCGCCAGCGTGGCGGCAAGGTGGGCGTCGAGTTGCTGCAACCGTTTCAGGATCAGCGCAGCGGGCTGTGGCTGCTGGTCAATCGCGGCTGGCTGCCGTGGCCGGATCGCCGTGTTGCGCCGCAGTTCTCCACGCCCACTGATGCCCTGATGCTCGACGCCTGGGTCTATGTGGCCCCCGGCGCGACGTTCCAGCTGCATGCCGATCCGGTCAGCCGCACCTGGCCGCAAACCGTCACCGCCGTCGAGCCGGGCAAGCTCTGGCAAACCCTTGAGCGCGACGGCTTCGCCTATGAACTGCGCGCCGAACCCGGCCCTGCCAGCTACCAGACCGACTGGCCGGTGGTCGCCATGGGCCCGGAAAAACACCTCGGCTACGCCGTGCAGTGGTTCGCCATGGCGACCGCCCTGCTCGGTCTCTACGTCTATTTGGGCTTGCACAACGCAAAGGAGAAGCACCATGCGAACGGCCATGAATCCACCCAGCATGTCTGAGGCCAAACCTGCCGTCAGCCGCCGCCGCGGACGCATTCAGTTGCTGTTGATCGTGCTCGGTGTAGTCGGGCCGATGATCCTCGCCACCGGCATGTACAAATTGCAGTTCTGGGTGCCCGAGGGGCGCAGCTATCACGGTGAGCTGATCGGCAACGGCCAGACCCGCGCCGACCTCGGCGTGCAGGCCGAGGAAGAGCGCTGGCAGATGCTGGTCACTGCGCCAAAGCAATGTGCGGTGGATTGCCAGCAATTGGTGTATCTGGCGCGGCAGATCCAGATCGGCCTTGGTCGCGACGCCGGGCGCGCCAGCCACGCCCTCGCCGCGACGCAACCGCTGAGCGCGGACTACGAGGCCAAGCTCACACGCGAATATCCGCAACTGCAGCGCTATCCACTGGACGCTGCCGCCTTCAGCAAGGCCACCGGCGACAAAGCCACGCCGCAACTGTGGATCATCGACCCGCACGGCAACCTGGTGCTGCGCTACGAGCCGAACGTGAAAGGCAAGGATCTGCTCAACGACCTGCGGCATCTGCTGAAACTGTCCAACATCGGATAAGGGCATCGTCATGGCCAAACCTGGATTTCGCCTCGCGCTGTTTGCCACTCTGCTGGCGCTGATTGTCGTGCTGCTTGGCGCCTACACGCGCCTGACCCACGCCGGCCTCGGCTGCCCCGATTGGCCGGGTTGTTACGGGTTCATCAGCGTGCCGAAAAGCGAGGCGCAACTGGCCCATGCCGAACTGCATTACCCGGACTCGCCGGTGGAAGCGCACAAGGGCTGGAACGAGATGATCCACCGCTACTTCGCCGGCACCCTCGGTTTGCTGATTGGCGTATTGGCCGGACGCGCCTGGGTCAATCGCCGTCATCCGGGGCTGCCGTTGAAGCTGCCGCTGTTTCTGCTGGCGGTGGTGCTTGCGCAAGCGGCGTTCGGCATGTGGACGGTGACGCTCAAGCTCTGGCCGCAAGTGGTTACCGGGCATTTGCTCGGCGGTTTTGCGACCTTGAGTCTGCTGTTTCTGCTGACGCTGCGTTTGTCCGGCGTACTGCCGGCGCTGACCGTGCCCCGACGCTTGCAGTATTGGGCGACGGCTGGACTGTTGCTGGTCATCGGCCAGATCGCCTTGGGCGGCTGGGTCAGTTCCAACTACGCCGCGGTGGCGTGCATCGACTTCCCGACCTGCCACGGGCAATGGCTGCCGCCGGCGGATTTCGCCAATGGCTTTCACCTGACCCAGCACATCGGGCCGAACTACCTCGGTGGGCAACTCGACAGTGATGCACGCACCGCGATTCACCTGACCCATCGCATCGGCGCGCTGCTCGTGACCGCTGTGCTGCTCGGTCTGGCCTGGCAGTTGAAAGTAGTGGGCATGACGCGCCTGGCCGGGCTGGTGCTGGTGGCCCTTACCGCACAGATCACCCTCGGTATCAGCAACGTGCTGTTCCATCTACCGCTGGCGGTCGCGGTCGCGCACAACATCGGTGGCGCGGCGCTGTTGCTGACCATGGTGCTGGTCAATTATCACGCGCGCACCAGTCTGGTCCGGGTCACGCAACCGGTGCTTGCACGCTGGCACCTCAGCCCGCGTAAACACACCGTCGCGCCCATTGCCTTGAAAGGAGAAACACCATGGCGAGTCTGACCGGCGCGCGCACGGCGCAAGCGCTGTGGCGCGATTATCTGGAGCTGACCAAACCGAAAGTCGTGGTGCTGATGCTGATCACTTCACTGGTCGGCATGTTCCTCGCCACCCGCGCCGGCGTGCCGTGGACGGTGCTGGTGTTTGGCAATCTCGGCATTGCGCTGTGCGCGGGCGGCGCGGCGGCGGTCAATCATGTGGTCGATCGGCGCATCGATGCGGTGATGGCGCGAACCCACAAGCGACCCTTGGCCGAGGGCCGGGTTTCACCGGCGGCAGCGCTGACCTTTGCGCTGGTACTGGCGCTGCTCGGTCAGGCCTTGCTGCTGACGTTCACCAACCCGCTGACGGCGTGGCTGACCCTCGCCTCGTTGCTTGGTTACGCGGTGATCTACACCGGTTTCCTCAAACGTGCGACGCCGCAGAACATCGTCATCGGCGGCCTCGCCGGCGCAGCACCGCCCTTGCTCGGCTGGACCGCCGCCACCGGTCATGTCAGCGCCGAACCGCTGCTGCTGGTGCTGATCATCTTCGCCTGGACGCCGCCGCACTTCTGGGCGCTGGCGATTCATCGCAAAGAGGAATACGCCAAAGCCGATATTCCGATGTTGCCGGTGACCCACGGCGAGCACTACACCAAGGTGCATATTCTGCTGTACACCTTCGCGCTGCTGGCGGTGAGTCTGTTGCCGTACGTGATTCACATGAGCGGCCTGCTTTACTTGATCTGCGCCCTCGCACTCGGCGCGAGGTTTCTGCAATGGGCCGTGGTGCTGTACCGTGGCACTCGGCCGCACGCGGCGATCAACACCTTCAAGTACTCTATTTATTACTTGTTCCTGTTGTTCATCGCCCTGCTCGTAGACCACTACTTACTGTTGAACCTATGACCCGAACCCAGAAAACCGTTTTCATCCTCGTCGCCGTGATCGCGCTGATCCTGGGCCTGACCGTCAACAAAGTGCTGAGTGGCAAGGGCCAGGGCGACCCCACCGCGCTGATCGACGCCGGAATCATTCTGCTGCCGCAAAGCCGCACCCTGCCGGACGTGACGATGACCGATCAGGACGGCAAACCTGTGGCCATTGATGAGTTGCGGGGCAGATGGAGCCTGTTGTTTTTCGGCTATACCTTCTGCCCGGACATCTGCCCGACCACGCTCGCGCAACTGCGCCAGATCAAGAGCGAATTGCCTAAGGATGCGGTGGATAAACTGCAGATCGTCTTGGTCAGCGTTGACCCGAACCGCGATACGCCGAAGCAGTTGAAGCAGTACCTGGGTTATTTCGATCCGCAGTTCATTGGCCTGACACCGTCGTCGATCGAGGAGCTGCAGAAGGTTGCCAATGCGGTGAGCATTCCGTTTATTCCGGCCGACACCAGCAAACCCAATTACACGGTGGATCACAGCGGCAACCTTGCGGTGATCGGCCCGGACGGCAAGCAGCGCGGGTTTATCCGGGCGCCGTTGAATAATGCCAAGCTGGTTGCGCAACTTCCGCAAATGCTGAATCACAAGTAAGAGCACCGCAGATTCATTTTAGGAGTGAGCCTGCTCGCGATAGCGTCGGCATATCCAATATTGATGTGACAGGCACACCGCGATCGCGAGCAGGCTCACTCCTACAGAGGCCATATTCCAGGCAAAAAAAGGGGCGCATCAAATGCGCCCCTTTTTCATTTGCAACTACCGAAATCAAAACGCCGGCAACACCGCCCCCTTGTACTTCTCGGTGATGAACTGCTTCACCTCCGGGCTGTGCAACGCAGCCGCCAGTTTCTTCATCGCGTCGCTGTCCTTGTTGTCCGCGCGGGACACGAGGATGTTCACGTAGGGCGAGTCGTTACCTTCGATCACCAGCGCATCCTTGGACGGATCAAGCTTGGCTTCCAGCGCGTAGTTGGTGTTGATCAGCGCCAGATCGACCTGGGTCAGCACACGCGGGATGGTTGCGGCTTCCAGTTCACGGAATTTCAGGTCTTTCGGGTTTTCCGCGATGTCTTTGATGGTCGACAGGATGTTGGTCGAATCCTTCAAAGTGATCACGCCGGCCTTGGCCAGCAGCAACAGGGCACGGCCGCCGTTGGTGGCGTCGTTCGGGATGACCACGTTGGCGCCGCCTGGCAACTCTACGATTTTCTTGTACTTGCTCGAATAGGCGCCCAGCGGCTCCAGGTGTACGCCGGTGACGGCAACCAGGCTGGTGCCCTTGGCCTTGTTGAACTCATCGAGGTACGGCTGGTGCTGGAAGAAGTTCGCGTCAAGGCGCTTTTCCGCCACCTGCACGTTTGGCTGAATGTAGTCGGTGAAGACCTTGACCTTCAGATCCACGCCTTCTTTGGCCAGAGCCGGTTTGACGAACTCGAGGATTTCCGCGTGCGGCACTGGGGTGGCGGCGACGGTCAGGGTTTCGGCGTGGGCCGAGAATGCTGCAACGGCAGCGAAAGCAGCGATCAGTTTTTTCATTCAGCGAACTCCTTGTGAGGGCGCCCGCCAGCGAATGGCCCGCGCCTCTCTTGATTAAAAAACCGCTTATTTACGCGAGAAATGCACGACCAGTCGGTCGCCGACCATCTGCAACACCTGCACCAGAATCAGCAGCAGCACCACGGTGACGATCATCACGTCGGTCTGGAAACGCTGGTAACCGAAACGGATCGCCAGGTCACCCAGACCACCGGCACCGACCACACCGGCCATCGCCGTGTAGGACACCAGTGTAATCGCTGTCACCGTAATCGCCGCGAAGATCCCCGGGCGGGCTTCTGGCAGCAGGGCGTTGATGATGATCTGCCGCGTGGTCGCGCCCATCGACTGGGTCGCTTCGATGATGCCGCGGTCGACTTCACGCAAAGCGGTTTCCACCAGTCGCGCGAAGAACGGCGTGGCGCCGACCACCAGCGGCGGGATCGCACCGGCCACGCCCAGCGAGGTGCCGGTGATCAGCACGGTGAACGGGATCATCACGATCAGCAGGATGATGAATGGCAGCGAACGCAGGATGTTCACCATAACCGACAGGATCGCGTAGAGGACTCGGTTCTCCAGCAACTGACGTGGGCTGCAGAGAAACAGCAGCACGCCCAGTGGCAGACCGAGCAGAACCGTAAACAACAGCGAGCCACCGAGCATCAGCAGGGTGTCGTTGGTGGCGAGGCCGATTTCGAGCCAGTCGATGTTCTGAAAGAACAGCTTGATGGCTTCTATCGCGGCGTCGTATTGCTTGATTGCAGCGTCAAACATTTCCATTAGCGCAATACCTCCATGTGAACGTCAGCGGCGGTGAAGCGGGCGAAGGCCGCTTCCATGTCGCCACCGGTGACGGCGAGGGTCAATTGCCCGTACGGAATGTCTTTGATGCGGTCGATGCGACCGGCAAGGATGCTGTAGTCGACGCCGGTTTCCCGGGCGACGGTACCGAGCAACGGCGCGTAGGTCGCTTCGCCCTGAAAGGTCAGACGCACGATGCGGCCCGGCACATGAGCGAAATCGTCGCGCTGCTCGCTTTCGTCAATCTGCTCGCTCTCCTGAACGAAACGCTTGGTGGTCGGGTGTTGCGGATGCAGGAACACATCGGCCACCGAACCCTGCTCGACAATGACCCCGGCGTCCATTACAGCCACCTGATCGCAGACACGACGAATCACGTCCATCTCATGGGTGATCAGGACGATGGTCAGTTTCAGTTCGCGGTTGATTTCGGCCAGCAGTTGCAGCACCGAGGCGGTGGTCTGCGGGTCGAGGGCACTGGTGGCCTCGTCGCACAGCAGAATCTTCGGTTTGGTTGCCAGGGCGCGGGCGATGCCGACGCGCTGCTTCTGGCCACCGGACAGCTGCGCCGGGTACTTCTTCGCGTGATCGGACAGACCGACCCGCGCGAGCAATTCGGCGACGCGTTTGTCGATGTCGCTGCCCGACAGTTCGCCGGCCAGGGTCAGCGGCAACGCGACGTTGTCGGCGACGGTCTTCGACGCCAGCAGGTTGAAGTGCTGGAAGATCATCCCGACTTGCTGGCGGAAACGGCGCAAGCCGTTGGCGTCCAGCGCGGTGACTTCTTCGCCGTCGACAATGATCTTGCCGCCGCTGGAATCTTCCAGGCGATTGATCAGACGCAGCAGGGTACTTTTTCCCGCACCGGAATGGCCAATCAGGCCAAACACCTGACCGTTCTCGATGGTGAGACTGGTCGGGTGCAGCGCGGGGATGTCCTTACCGGCGACGCGGTAAGTCTTGTGCACGTTTTGAAACTCGATCACGTAGCGAACCTTGTGGGGCGCGTTGGAAAAGGATCAGCGGTTAGCCGGGCGCGCATTTTAGCCTGTCCGTATAGAGGTTCTTAGCATTTATTTCGCAATTAACCTTCGATTTGGCAATAACACGATCAAAGGTCAGATAAACGGAACGGCTGAAACGCTCGCCAGTCACTAAGTAAGCGACTTGAAACCCTGGGTGCCGTGCCCGGGAATCACTCAAGGGTCTGCGGAAGGCATCCGGGGCCAAACGAGGAGTTTACGTCTGATGAGCATCAAAAAGCCTGCACCCGCTAAAAGCGAATTGGCCGGGACCGATACCCCGGATCGCGCCAACACCAACGCCAAGCTCGACAGCCTGGAAGAATTCCGTTCCGACGCCACCGGTCAGGCCCTGCGCACCAATCAGGGCGTGAAGATCGCCGATAACCAGAACACTCTAAAAGCCGGGCCACGCGGGCCATCGCTGCTGGAAGACTTCATCATGCGTGAGAAAATCACGCACTTTGACCATGAGCGCATTCCCGAGCGCATCGTCCATGCCCGCGGCACCGGTGCCCATGGTTTCTTTCAGAGCTACGAGAACCACGCGGCGCTGACCAAGGCCGGTTTCCTGCAGGACCCGGGCAAGAAAACCCCGGTGTTCGTGCGTTTTTCCACGGTGCAGGGCCCGCGCGGTTCCGGCGATACCGTGCGTGACGTACGTGGTTTTGCGGTGAAATTCTTTACCGACGAAGGCAACTTCGATCTGGTCGGCAACAACATGCCGGTGTTCTTCATTCAGGACGCGATCAAGTTTCCCGACTTCGTTCACGCGGTAAAACCTGAACCGCACAACGAAATTCCTACCGGCGGCTCGGCTCACGACACCTTCTGGGACTTCGTCTCGCTGGTGCCGGAATCGGCGCACATGGTGATCTGGGCAATGTCCGACCGGGCGATCCCGAAAAGCCTGCGCAGCATGCAGGGCTTCGGCGTGCACACCTTCCGTCTGATCAACGCCGAGGGCAAATCGCGCTTCGTGAAATTCCACTGGCGCCCGACTGCCGGCACCTGCTCGCTGGTCTGGGACGAGGCGCAGAAGCTTGCTGGTAAAGACACCGACTACCACCGTCGGGACCTGTGGGAGTCGATCGAAATGGGCGACTACCCGGAGTGGGAACTCGGCGTGCAGATCGTCGAAGAGGAAAACGAACACGCCTTCGATTTCGACATTCTCGACCCGACCAAGATCATCCCCGAAGAGATCGTACCGATCACGCCGCTGGGCAAAATGACCCTCAACCGCAACCCGGACAACTTCTTTGCCGAAGTCGAACAGATTGCGTTCTGTCCGGGGCATATCGTGCCCGGCATCGATTTCTCCAACGACCCGCTGCTGCAAGGCCGGCTGTTTTCCTACACCGACACGCAAATCAGCCGACTCGGCGGGCCGAATTTTCATGAGTTGCCGATCAACCGCCCGGTCGCGCCGTTCCACAACGGCCAGCGTGACGCGCAGCATCGCACCACCATCGACAAGGGCCGCGCCTCCTACGAGCCCAACTCGATCGATGGCGGCTGGCCGAAAGAAACCCCGCCGGCCGCGCAGGACGGTGGTTTCGAGAGCTATCCGGAGCGCATCGACGCCGCCAAGATCCGCCAGCGCAGCGAATCGTTCAGCGACCACTTTTCTCAGGCGCGGCTGTTTTTCAACAGCATGAGCGACCACGAGAAGGAGCACATCATCGCCGCCTACAGCTTCGAGTTGGGCAAGGTCGAGCGTGAGTTCATCCGCGCACGGGAAGTGAACGAGATTCTCGCCAATATCGACCTGACCCTGGCCAAGCGCGTCGCGGAAAACCTCGGTTTGCCAGCGCCGACCAAGGGCACCGTCGAGGTTCGTAAAACCTCACTGGAGCGCTCGCCTGCGCTGAGTCAGGCCAACCTGCTGCCGGGCGATATCAAGACGCGCAAAGTGGCGATCCTGGCTGCCAATGGCGTAGACAGCGCCGCCATCGATGCGATGAAGAAAGCGCTGAAAGCCGAAGGTGCCCACGCCAAAGTGCTCGGCCCGACTTCGGCACCGGTGAAAACTGCGGATGGCAAGGCACTGCCAGTGGATGCGTCGATGGAAGGCATGCCGTCGATCGCCTTCGACGCGGTGTTCGTGCCGGGTGGTGCGGCGTCGATCAAGGCCCTCAGCGCTGATGGCGTGGCGTTGCATTACCTGCTGGAGGCCTACAAGCATCTGAAAGCGATTGCGCTGCATGGCGACGCCAAGCAGTTGCAGGACTTGCTCAAACTGGAGGCGGATGCCGGGTTGTTGCAGGGCGCGGATGTGGGCGCGCTGACCAAGCCGTTCTTTGCGGCGATTGGCGAGCATCGGGTTTGGGCGCGCGAGCCTAAGGCCAAGGCGGTTCCAGCCTAAAATCTTCGCTGACAGTAACAACGCCATCGCGGGCAAGCCCGCTCCCACAGGGTCATATTGTCCTTGTGGGAGCGGGCTTGCCCGCGATGCTTTTTATGGCTTGCGCGGGCTTAAAACCATCTGCGCAGGCACGGTGCGCAAAATCTGCTTCTCGATCTGCAAATCAAAATCCGGATTCAACTTTTTAACCCGTTTGCTCAGCAGCGTCGCCAGCCACGGATAATCCGCCGTGCGCGGTGCCTGGATGCTTACGGCACATTCGTAATTCACCACATCGGCGGCGATCGCATCGAGTTGCCGCTGCAGTTTGTGAATATCATGAATGTTCAACGCAACCGTGGTGCTTTCAGCGGCCGGGTCGATCACCCGGGCTTTCGGCCGGGCTTCGGCAGCCAGCAGCGCCGCTTCAGCCTTTTCCAGCTCGGCCTTGCGCGCTTCGGTGATGGCGCCATTGACGCCACCTGTCAGCGCTGGCGCCTTGGGCATCAGCACACGGGCGCGGCTTAACGCGGTGGCGGCGGCGTTGACATCGCCCTTCTGCAGCACGATCTGACTGCGGCGCAGGTACGCCTCGGCCAGTTGCCGCTGGTATTGCTCAAGGGATTGATCATTCGGGGTTTCAGCCTGCAAAGCGGCCAACTGGTCTTCGGCGGTGGCCAGTTCGCTGCTGGCCAGGCTTTGCTCCAGCTGTGCGATGGCCGTAGCCCGCGCGTCGGGGACTTCAGCCACCGGCGGCGTGCTTTGGCAGGCGCCCAGCAGCACGGAAAATGCGACAAGGAGCAGATAACGGGAGGCGAACGGCTTCATTCCTGCGACTCTCTAATTGCGCAAAAAGCGAGCAAGTCTACACCCCTCGACGGGGCAGAACAAAACTCAGCAGAAACAGTGCGGCGGCCGTCACAACGATCGACGGCCCCGCCGGGGTGTCCTTGAACCACGACAGCGCCAGCCCGCCGCACACCGCGAGCATGCCCAGCAGGCTCGCGCCCAGCGCCATTTGCTCCGGCGAACGGGCGTGACGCTGTGCCGCAGCCGCCGGGATGATCAGCAGCGAAGTAATCAGCAACACTCCGACGATTTTCATCGCCACCGCAATCACCACCGCGATCAACAGCATCAGCGCCATGCGCAGGCCGGCTACCGGCAGGCCTTCGACTCGCGCCAGCTCTTCGTGCACGGTGACCGCCAGCAACGGCCGCCACAGCGTGACCAGCAACACCAGCACCGCCGCCGTGCCGCCGAGAATCCACGCCAGATCGGTCGGGCTGATCGCCAGCAGGTCGCCGAACAGATAGGCCATCAGGTCGATCCGCACTTCATGCATGAAGCTTAGTACCACCAGACCGAGCGAGAGGGTGCTCGGCGCAAGAATTCCCAACAGCGTGTCGGAGGCCAGCGGCTGGCGCTGCTGCAAGGTCACCAGCAGCACCGCCAGCAGCAGGCAACCGACCGTCACTGCCACCGTCGGGCTGACATCCAGCAAAAAGCCCAGCGCCACGCCGAGCAACGCGGCGTGGGACAGGGTGTCGCCGAAATAGGCCATGCGCCGCCACACCACGAACGACCCCAACGGCCCTGCCACCAGCGCCAATGCCAGACCTGCAAGCAGGGCATACAACAGAAAATCAGCCATGCTTGCAGTGGTCTCCGTGAACATGGGGTTGCCCGGCAACCGGGCCTTTAACCACCGAACCGTGCAGGTCGTGGGCGTGGTCGTGATGGTGGTGATAGATCGCCAGGCTCTGCGCGTTCTTGCCGAACAGTTCGACGAACGCCGGATCGCCGCTGACCTGCTCGGGATGCCCGGAGCAGCAGACGTGACGATTGAGGCAGACCACCTGATCGGTGGTGCTCATGACCAGATGCAAATCATGCGAGACCATCAACACACCGCAGCCATGGCGGTCGCGCAGGCGGGTGATCAGGCTGTACAGCTCGGCCTGCCCGGCAACGTCGACGCCTTGTACCGGCTCGTCGAGTACCAGCAGCTCTGGCTCGCGCAGCAATGCCCGAGCGAGCAATACGCGCTGCATTTCCCCGCCGGAAACACTTTGCACCGGGCTGTCGATCACATGTTCGGCGCCGACCTCCTTCAACGCGGCCAATGCACGCGGACGATCAACACCGGGCACCAGACGCAGAAAGCGCAATACCGAGAGCGGCAGGGTCGGATCGACGTGAAGTTTCTGCGGCATGTAGCCAACGCGCAGTTTCGGCTTGCGCCAGACGCTGCCGCTGTCCGGCTTGAGCAAGCCGAGCACGGCGCGCACCAGCGTGGTCTTGCCGGCGCCGTTGGGGCCGATCAGGGTGACGATCTGCCCTGGCTCGACGCTCAGTTCGATGTTGTCCAGCACGGTCTGCCCGGCAAATGTGACGGCGACCTGTTCCAGACGGATCAGCGCGTTGCTCATCAAGCCCCCTGGCAACCGGAGCACAGGCCGACGACTTCGACGGTCTGCGCTTCAACGATGAAACCAACATCCCTGGCGCTGTTGATGATCGCGTCGCTGATCACTTTTTGTTCAAGCTCGATGGCGGCATGGCAAACCCGGCAGATCAGGAACTGGCCCTGATGCGCGTGTTCCGGGTGGACGCAGCCGACGAAGGCGTTGAGCGAAGAGATGCGGTGCACCAGACCGTTTTCCAGAAGGAAATCCAGCGCCCGATAAACGGTCGGTGGCGCGGCGCGGCGGCCGTCCTGCTCGCTGAGCACGGCAAGAATGTCGTAGGCGCCCAGCGGCTTGTGGCTCTGCCAGACCAGTTCCAGCACCCGCCGGCGCAAGGCAGTCAGGCGCAGGCCTTTCTGGGCGCACAAGGTATCTGCCTCGGACAGAGCGCTGTGCACGCAATGTGAGTGGTCGTGGGGACGGCTGGCGATCGGTGTAATAGGCATGGGCGGCGACGAGTTTTGATAGAGACGTTATTATGTTACCCGTTCTCGCCTCCTTGAGTGGTCATCGTGTCCCGACTTTTTTCTGTTTTTGTGGCTTTTATTGCCAGTTTTCTGCTGATCGGTTCGGCTCAGGCCGAGGTCAAAGTGCTCACCAGCATCAAGCCGCTGCAGCTGATCGCCGCAGCCGTGCAGGACGGTGTGGCGGTCCCTGAAGTGCTGCTACCACCAGGCGCCTCGCCACATAACTATGCGCTGCGCCCATCCGACGTACGGAAGGTGCAGTCGGTCGATCTGCTGTACTGGATCGGTCCGGACATGGAAGGTTTCCTGCCGCGCGTACTCAATGGCCGCAAGCTGCCAAGCGTCGCGGTGCAGGATCTGCCCGGGCTGAAATTGCGGCATTTCGCCGAAGACAATCATTCCCATGCCGAAGAAACCGACGACCATGATCACGACCATCGCCCAGGATCCCTGGATGCGCACTTGTGGCTGTCGCCGGTGAATGCCCGGGTGATCGCCGACAAAATGGCCGCTGACCTGAGCGCTGCCGACCCGGCCAATGCGCAGCGTTATCAGCACAATGCCAAGGCGTTCGATGAGCGTCTGGATGCCTTGGATCAACGCTTGAAGAAGCGCCTGGCCGGTGTCGAGGGCAAGCCTTACTTCGTCTTTCACGAGGCCTTTGATTACTTCGAAGACGCCTATGGCCTGAAGCACGCCGGGGTGTTCGCGGTAGCGGCTGAAGTGCAGCCGGGCGCCCAGCATGTCGCGGCGATGCGCACGCGCTTGCAGGAAGTCGGCAAGACCTGCGTGTTCAGTGAACCGCCGTTGCGGCCGCGTCTGGCGGAGACATTGGTCGCCGGCCTGCCGGTTAAACTGGCCGAGCTGGATGCGCTGGGTGGGTACACGCCGGCGACCGCTCAGGGTTATGAGCAGGTGCTGGAAAAGCTCGGCAATGATCTGACTGGGTGCCTGGAATCGCTCTGACGCCGAAAACCTTGCGAGCCTGCTCGCGAAAGCGCTGGGTCAGTCAACCGGGAGGTTGAATGTGCCGCCGCATTCGCGAGCAGGCTCGTCCCACAGGAATCAACGAAACCCTGCTCGCGAAGCTTTTAAAGGGCGAAGGGCAACGGTGTATTGACCTGCTGCCGCTGCGCCAACCGCTGTTCGAATTCCTGCGGGTCATGAATCAACACATCCTGCCCGGCAAACTGCTCGGCGGCGATCAAGCGTGACAGCCAGAACCGTACACAGGCGACGCGCAGCATCGTTGGCCACAACTCAGCCTCCGCTGCAGTGAACGGGCGCAGCGCCGCGTAAGCACCGAGAAACGCTCGGGCACGCGGACCATCGATTACGCCAGCCTCATCCGAACACCAGTCGTTCAGGGCGATCGCCACGTCATAGAGCATTGGCCCGGAACAGGCGTTGTAAAAGTCGATCAGCCCGGTCAGGTGCGTGCCTTCGAACATGGCGTTATCGCGAAACAGATCGGCGTGAATATTCGCCCGAGGCAGCGCGAGGATCCGCTCCTTCTGCGCGGTGATTTCATCCAGAGCTTTTTGCAGCAGGGCCTGCGGTTCACCGCTCAGGTGCGACAAGAATTCTCCACCCTCCTCCAGCATCCAGTCCAGGCCGCGATCAGTCTTGCGCTTGATCATGCGCTCGCCCTGAGTGGCCAGGTGCAGATGCGCCTGCAATTCGCCGACTTGCGCGCAATGCTGGGCATTGGCGTCCTTGATGTGCTTGCCGGCCAGACGCGGTTGCAGCAGCGCAGGTTTGCCTTTCAGTTCGCGCAACGCCACCCCGTCCGTGGTGCGCAGCGCGTAAGGCACCGGCAGATCGGCTTCGTGCAGCACATCGAGCAGATCAATGAAAAACGGCATTTCCTGCACCGGCCCGCGCTCGACCAGGGTCAGGACAAACTCGCCCTGCTCCAGGCTGACGAAGAAGTTGGTGTTTTCGCTGCCGGCGGCGATCCCCTTGAAATCGAGCAGACGGCCGAGCCCGTAAGGGGCGAGAAAGGTTTCCAGCTCGGGCCGAGCCAGGGGCGTGAACACAGACATGGTTAAAAACTGCTCAGTTCAGGCGTCGCGAGGCGACGCCGATTAAAAGTCGGGAATCTTACTTCCAGGTAAAGATTTCCCACGACGGAATCAGCATATCCGGCTGGTCAGACCGGATGTAGTTGGCGTCCGAACCATCGGCGCGCACCAGGAAATACGGTTTGCCTTTCTTGGGTGTGACCTTGATCGCATAGACGAAGCCATTTCGGCTGTATTCCTGAATGGTCTTGTCGCCCTCCGTGCGGATGGTGACCTCGGGGTCTCCCCCCGGCGCATCATCCGCCGCCATCGCGGCCAACGGTGAGACAGCAATCAGACCGACCAGCAGCAAGCGATTTAACGTACGCATGATAACCTTGTCCCTTTGTCGTCAACGGTCCCGCTATTCTAGCCCCGGACCCGCCGAAAAGGTTGATCCTGCTCATGAGCCAAGCCCCCCTCGTCCTGGTGGACGGTTCTTCTTACCTGTACCGCGCCTTCCACGCGCTGCCACCGCTGACCACCTCCAAAGGCCTGCCGACCGGTGCGGTCAAGGGCGTGCTGAACATGCTCAAGAGTCTGCGCAAGCAGTACCCGGACAGCCCGTTCGCCGTGGTGTTCGACGCCAAGGGCGGGACATTTCGCGATGAGATGTACGCCGAATACAAAGCCAACCGCCCAAGCATGCCCGACGACATGCGCGTGCAGATCGAGCCGCTGCACCAGAGCGTGATCGCCCTCGGTTTTCCGCTGCTGTGCGTGGACGGCGTCGAAGCCGACGACGTCATCGGCACCCTCGCCCGCAGCAGCGCGGCGGCGGATCTCCCGGTGATCATCTCGACCGGCGACAAAGACATGGCGCAACTGGTCGACGGGCACATTACCTTGGTCAACACCATGTCCGGTAGCTCGATGGATGTGGAGGGCGTGAAGGAGAAATTCGGCGTCGCTCCGGAGCAGATCATCGATTATCTGGCACTGATGGGCGATTCGTCCGACAACATTCCGGGCGTTCCCGGCATCGGCCCGAAAACCGCGTCCGGCCTGTTGGTCGGGGTCAATGGCGGTCTCACCGAGCTGTACGCCAACCTCGACATCGTCCCGAGCCTGCCGATTCGCGGCGCCAAGACCCTGCCGGCCAAGCTCGAAGAGCACAAGGAGATGGCGTTCCTCTCCTACCAATTGGCGACCATCAAGATCGACGTGCCGCTGGATATCGGCCTTGACGACCTGCAGATGGGCCCGGAAGACCCAGCCAAGCTGTACGAGCTGTACACCCTGCTGGAATTCAAGAGCTGGCTGAACGACCTTGATCGCGACGCCAAGCGCCTGGAACTGAGCGCGGCGGCCGAACCGGCGCCCGCGCATGATCTGTTCAGCGCGGCCGCCGCCGAGACCCTCGCTGCGCCTGCTGAAGCCGCGTACGAAACCATCCTCGATCAGGCGCGCTTTGACGTCTGGCTGGAAAAACTGCGCAACGCCAGGCTGTTCGCCTTCGACACGGAAACCACCGGCATCGACGCGCAACAGGCGCAACTGGTCGGTCTTTCGTTCGCCGTACAGGCCAACGAAGCCGCCTATATCCCGCTGACCCACTCGTACATCGGCGTGCCGGAGCAACTGGACCGCGACAGCGTGTTGCGCGCACTGAAACCGATTCTCGAAGATCCGGACAAGCTGAAAGTCGGCCAGCACGCCAAGTTCGACATGAACATCCTCGCCAATTGCGCCATCGGGGGCGATCAGAGTGCAGGCATCAACGTGCGCGGGATTGCCTACGACACCATGCTTGAGTCCTACGTGCTCAACTCCACCGCGACCCGCCACGACATGGACAGCCTCGCGCTGAAATACCTGGACCACACCACCGTGAGCTTCCAGGACATTGCCGGCAAAGGCGCCAAGCAGCTGACGTTCGACCAGATCGCGCTGGAACAGGCCGGGCCGTACGCCGCTGAAGACGCCGACATCACCCTGCGCCTGCATCAGGCGCTGGTGGAAAAACTCAATGCGATCCCGAGCCTCGCCAGCGTACTGACCGATATCGAGATGCCGCTGGTGCCGGTACTGGCGCGCATCGAGCGTCAAGGCGCCTTTGTCGACGCCGAACTGCTGGGTATCCAGAGCATCGAGCTGGGCAACAAGATGGTCGCGCTGGAGCGCGAAGCGTTCGAGATTGCTGGCGAAGAATTCAACTTGGGCTCACCGAAGCAACTGGGCGTAATCCTGTACGAAAAGCTTGGCCTGCCGGTCTTGAAGAAGACTGCCAAGGGCCAGCCGTCCACCGCTGAAGAAGTGCTGGCCAAACTCGCCGAAGACGATCACCGCTTGCCGAAGGTGCTGATGGAGCACCGTTCGATGAGCAAGCTGAAAAGCACCTACACCGATCGCCTGCCGGAGCAGATCAACCCGCGCACCGGACGTATCCACACTTCGTACCATCAGGCCGTGGCGTCGACCGGTCGCCTGTCTTCCAGCGATCCGAACCTGCAGAACATTCCGGTGCGCACCGCTGAAGGCCGGCGCATCCGCCAGGCTTTTGTGGCGCCGAAAGGCTACAAACTGCTGGCGGCGGACTATTCGCAGATCGAACTGCGGATCATGGCGCACCTGTCCCGCGACGAAGGTCTGATGAACGCCTTCCGCAACAACCTGGACGTACACACCGCCACGGCTGCCGAAGTGTTCAAGGTCGAGCTGCATGAAGTGAGTTCCGACCAGCGTCGCAGCGCCAAGGCGATCAACTTCGGCCTGATCTATGGCATGGGCGCGCAGAAACTGGGCAAGGACATTGGTGTCGACACCAAGACCGCCAAGGCCTACATCGACACCTACTTCGCCCGCTATCCGGGGGTTCGCGAGTACATGGAGCGCACCCGCGCGCAGGCTGCGGATCAGGGTTACGTCGAAACCTTCTTCGGCCGTCGCCTGTACTTGCCGGAGATCAACTCGAACAAGCCGCAGGAACGCGCCGCCGCCGAGCGCACGGCGATCAACGCGCCGATGCAGGGCACGGCCGCCGACATCATCAAAAAAGCCATGGTCGCGGTGGACAACTGGCTGACGACGTCCGGGCTCGATGCCCGGGTCATCCTGCAGGTGCACGACGAACTGGTACTGGAAGTGCGCGAGGATCTGGTCGAGCAGGTCAGCGCCGAGATTCGTCAGCACATGAGCGAAGCGGCGACACTGGATGTGCCGTTGCTGGTGGAAGTGGGTGTGGGCAACAACTGGGATGAGGCGCACTAAGACGCGTGTCTTGCCGCGACCGAGGTCGCGGCAAACCCCGTGAAAACGGGCTTAGACCTGAACGCGCTGGGACTTATTCCAAACTTTTAGAAAAAAATCTGAACTAATCTGGCGGCCGAACACTCAGAGGTACTGAATGGCTGGTGAAGCCCTTCGATGCTCCTATGTTGTGTTAAGTGTTGGCAGATATCTGAACCCCGCCCTAGCGGTTCGGAACTTGAACCCCGGAATTCTACCTCCCCACTGAATCCCGGGGCTTTTTTGCCCCAAAATTGGCTGTAGCGCGTTCATGCTGCGTTGAAAGCACAGCTCAATTGCTCATTTAGGTCCCCTAAACTCCGCTTTTCGCTGCGCTTTCGCCTTGCCTGAACACACTACAACCAATTTTCCCCCATTCTGAATCTACTCGACGGCCTCGGTGTTTTTGTTTGCCAGTTCCATCCAGTCGGCCAGGACGGCGTAGGCCTCTTCCAGGCCCATGCGTTTTGGTGCGGAGAAGAGCTGGATGGTGATTGAGTCGCCCCAGCCTTTGCGGATTTCCGACTGTACTTTCAGCAGCGTGTTTTTTGCCGCGCCGTAGGTAAGCTTGTCGGCCTTGGTCAGCAGAATGTGCATCGGCATGCCAGCGGCGACGGCCCAGTCGAGCATCAGCAGGTCGAAGTCGGTCATTGGATGGCGGATGTCCATCATCAGAATCAGACCTTTCAAACTCTCCCGACCACCAAGGTAAGCCTCGAGGTGGCGCTGCCAGTGTTGCTTGAGCGGGATCGGTACTTTTGCGTAACCGTAGCCCGGCAGGTCGACCAGACGCCGATCATCGTCTAGCTTGAAGAAATTCAATAGCTGTGTGCGACCCGGGGTTTTCGAGGTCCGCGCCAGGCTGGCGTGTGTCAAAGTGTTCAATGCGCTGGATTTACCGGCATTGGAACGACCGGCAAACGCCACTTCGAAGCCTTCGTCGTCAGGGCATTGATCGACTTTGGCGGCACTGAGCATGAACGTGGACTGTTGGCACAGGCCGAGGATGGGATTCTTGAGTTGCATGGGATTTCCGATGTGGGCGGCGCCGGGATTGGGCGCGGAACGCGGTGTCGCTTCCGTTTCAGTGACGCCAGTATATAATGCCGCAGATTTTGTGTGTGCTTTGTCCCAGCGAAGGATGAAGTTCACGAGAGCGACGGACCTTGATTGCGCACTAGAACGCAGATCGCTCTCAACCCTGAAAAGGTCGTTTTATGACGAAATGGCTGCTGGCTGCCGGAGTCTTGATGCCGCTTTACAGCGCACAGGCTACACAGGATCCGGAAGCAGTGTACAACCGTGTTTGTGGTGCCTGTCATTCCGGCCAACTACCCATGGCGCCCGCAAGAGGCGATCAGGAAGCTTGGACGCCGAGGTTGGCGAAAGGTATGGGGACGCTGGTGCAACACGTGACCCAGGGTTTCAAGGCGATGCCGCCGCGTGGTTTGTGCATGGACTGCAGTGCCGAGGATTACCAGGCCATCATCCTGTGGATGAGCGAGAGTAAACCCGGTCCATAACTTAACCCTTAGCCGTAGTTGGATTAGCTGATGAACAAACTGATCGTGAGTCTGCTGTTGACCGTGGGAATTTCAGGCTTCGCCCATGCTGCCGGTGATGCCGCAGCAGGCCAGGCAAAAGCCGCCGTATGCGGAGCCTGCCATGGCCCGGACGGCAACAGCATGGCGCCAAACTTTCCGAAACTGGCCGGGCAAGGCGAACGCTACCTGACCAAGCAACTGAAAGAAATCAAGGATGGCAAGCGGGTCGTGCTGGAAATGACCGGTCTGCTGACCAATCTCAACGATCAGGACCTGGCTGACCTCGCCGCCTACTTCGCCAGCCAGAAAGGCAGCGTCGGCGCTGCCGATCCGAAACTCGTCGCACGCGGTGAAGCGCTGTTCCGCGGCGGCAATCTGGACAAGGGCCTGCCCGCCTGCACCGGCTGCCACTCGCCGAACGGTTCCGGCAACGCCGCCGCCGGCTTTCCGCATCTGGGCGGCCAGCACGCGCAATACATCGCCAAGCAGCTGACCGACTTCCGCAAGGAAGAAGGTGGGCGCGCCAATGACGGTGACGCGATGACCATGCGCACCATCGCGCGCAAGCTGAGCGACGAAGACATCGCGGCCGTTTCCAGCTACATCCAGGGCCTGCACTGAGGCCGTTTTTCGGGCGTTGCGCGAGGCGGACATCTCCAGCAACGTTAACGCTCGATTAATCCGTCGCAGCAAGTATAAAAAGGGTGGCTTTGGCCGCCCTTTTTTGTGGCCGCTGCCGTTACACTACAGCACTCATGCCCGCCAGGACCTGTCTGAAAACAGGTCGAGCGAGGCGACCCAAATTGTTCAGGAGTAAAGCATGCGTAATCTGATCATCAGCGCCGCCCTCGTCGCTGCCAGCCTGTTCGGCGTCACCGCCCAGGCCGCTGAAGCCCCTGCCGCCCCTTACGCGGAACTGGCCAACCCGGTTCCGGTTGCAGTGCCTGGCAAGATCGAAGTGGTCGAGCTGTTCTGGTATGGCTGCCCACACTGCTACGCGTTCGAGCCGGTGATCAATCCATGGGTTGAAAAACTGCCTTCCGATGTCAACTTCGTGCGTATCCCGGCGATGTTCGGCGGCCCGTGGGACGCTCACGGTCAGATGTTCCTGACCCTCGAGGCCATGGGTGTCGAGCACAAGGTTCACGCCGCGGTATTCAACGCGATCCAGAAAGAACACAAGAAGCTGACCGACAAGAACGACATGGCTGACTTCCTCGCCACTCAAGGCGTGGACAAGGACAAGTTCCTCGCCACCTTCGACTCGTTCGCCATCAAAGGTCAGATCGTCAAGGCCCGTGAATTGGCCAAGAAGTACGAAATCACTGGCGTGCCAACCATGATCGTCAACGGCAAATACCGTTTCGACATCGGCTCGGCCGGGGGTGCCGAACAAGCGCTGAAGCTGGCTGACCAACTGGTCGCCAAAGAGCGAGCGGCGACCAAGGCGGCTGCCAACTAAGCGCGGCCCTCGCCATGCGCCGCTGGAAGTCTGAACGCAGCGTTGGCCTGCACGATCCGCAGGTCAACGAGCATCATTTGGCGTCCACGGGCTTGCCCGCGGACCAGCGTCTGCGCTTGCTCAGTTTCAACATCCAGGTTGGCATCAGCACCGAGCGCTATCGGCATTACCTGACCCGCAGCTGGCAGCATCTGCTGCCGCACACCGGGCGCTCGGGCAATCTGCAAAAGATCGGTGACCTGCTCGGCGACTTCGATCTGGTCGCCCTGCAGGAAGCCGACGGCGGCAGCCTGCGTTCGGGCTACGTCAATCAGGTTGAACATCTGGCCCAGCTCGGCGCCTTCCCCTATTGGTATCAACAACTCAATCGCAACCTCGGTCGACTGGCCCAGCACAGCAATGGTGTGCTCAGTCGCCTGAAGCCGTGGGCGATCGAGGATCACCCGCTGCCCGGCCCGAAAGGTCGCGGCGCGATTCTGCTGCGCTTCGGCGAAGGCCCGGAAGCGCTGGTGGTGGTGATGATGCACCTGGCTCTTGGCGCGCGTACGCGCAGCCTGCAACTGGCCTATATTCGTGAACTGATCGGTGGCTACAAACATCAAGTGCTGATGGGTGACATGAACACCCACGCCAGCGATCTGCTGCAACACTCCCCGCTACGCGATCTTGGCCTGCTGGCCCCGCAGGTGGAAGCGACCTTCCCCAGTTGGCGTCCTCAGCGCTGCCTTGATCATATTCTGCTCAGCCCGACCCTGACCCTGGAAAAGGTCGAAGTGCTGGCACAACCGATTTCCGATCACCTGCCGGTCGCGGTAGAGATTCGTCTGCCGGGTTCGCTCACGGCCGATGCATTGCCCGCGTTGAGTCCTGACCTTCGCGGAAACCCTGAATGAGCGACGACGCCCAGCGCTGGAAAGAGAAATACCTCAAAAGCATCGAACAACAGGACAAGCTCGAACGGCGCTGGGCCGCCCGCCTCGATTTGCTGCGTCGGGGTCTGGTCCGCAGTACCCTGGCCGCGGAAGGCACCGACAAGGCGGTCGATCAATGCATGAAAGAGATGCGCGACGTGGTGCGCACCGATGACATGGACGCCGGCCTCGCCGCCCTCCTGCCACGCCTGGAAAAAGCCGTGCTCGACTCCGAGCAGCGGCGAGAAACCCGTATCGAACAGGTCAGCACCGCACTGACGTCGCTGGTCACGCAGTTACAGGCATTGCCCCTGCCGCGTGAAGTCGCGCAGCCTTTGAAGAAATTCGCCAAGCAACTGGACAGCCGCGTCAGCTCGGCGCGGGAAATGCCGTTGTTGCTCAGCGAACTCAGTGGTCTGCAGGGCAAGGCGCTGAGTCAGTTGGAAACGCCGACGGAACCCGGTCGTCCGGGCCTGCTGCAACGCTTGTTCGGCAATCGGGAAAATCCTGAGGCGCCTGCGCCAGAAGCAGCCGCATCGACGGCGGAAGCTGCCGCGCCCATCGAGGCACACGCAACAGCACAGCCCGAACCAGAACTGGCGCGACCAGTACCGGTTGCGCCGCTGACCGTGGCGCCTGCTGCCCCGATCATTGACCCGGTTGACGAAACACCCCCGCCGGCCGCGCAGCCCCTGATTGAACCGAAGGAAGTGGTGGCTTTCGTGCCGCCAACCGTTTCCAGCGATGTCGCCGCTCACCCGAGCGAGCCGCCAGCAAAGCCCTTCGAACCCGTGCCCGTGTTCGCCACGGCTGCGGATCAGGCGCCCGCCGGGTTCAACCCTGACGAACTGATCCATCCCGGCGATCCTGCACCCCTGATCCTCGACAGCCTGCCCCTGCCCGAGCCGATCGCCCAGGCATTGGCCGCGATCGACCCGGAGCAGTCCGAAGAGGACATCCTGTTCGCCCTTCCGGACTCCCCGGAGCCGTCCTACAGTTCTGTCGCCCGGCACATCGAAGACACCCTGATCGGCCTGCTCGACGACCTGACCCTGCCAGAGCGGCACCGCCCGCAAGCCGAAGCCATGCGCGATCGGCTCAAACATGGTTTGAACTGGTATGAGCTGATCCCGATCCTCGACGATCTCGCGACACTGATGCTGGCGATCACCGACAGCGGCCAGCACGAGTTCGAAGCGTATCTGCAGCAACTCAACGAGCGCCTCGAAGCGTTTCAGAGCAACCTGCAAGCCGCCAGCGATGGCCACGCCGACAACAGCTCGGCGGCGCGGGCGATGGACACGCAGATCCGCGAGCAGGTCGACGGTTTGCAGACCAGCGTGCAGGAAGCGGCAGACCTGGACGACCTCAAGCAAGTGCTGGAGAACCATCTAGAAGGCCTGCTCGGCACCATGGACCAGCACCGCCAGCAGCGCGACGCCCGCGAACAGGAAGTGGCCGCGCGCCTCAAAGGGCTGTCAGAACGCGTGGCACACATGGAACAGGAGGCCCTGGGCTTTCGCGAGCACCTTGAAGAACAACGGCAGAAAGCCTTGATCGACCCGCTCACCGGCCTGCCCAATCGCGCGGCCTGGAGCGAACGCCTCGAATATGAAATCAAGCAGTGGCAGCAGCACGGCAACACCCTGAGCCTGGCGATGCTCGATCTTGATCACTTCAAACGGATCAATGACAGCTACGGCCATCTGGCCGGTGACAAAGTGTTGAAGATCATCGCCACCGTCTTGCGTAAGCGCCTTCGTACGAGCGACTTCATCGCGCGCTTCGGCGGTGAAGAATTCGTCTTGTTGATGCCTGACACCCCTGTTGGCAACGGTGAAAAACTGGCCAATCTTTTGCGAATGGCTATCGAATCCTGCCCTTTCCACTTCAAGGGTGAGCGGGTCACGATCACCGTATCGATTGGCATCACCTCATTCCGGGTGGGGGAAACTGTCAGTCAGGTTATCAAGCGAGCCGACGATGCACTTTATCGCGCCAAAAGTAATGATCGAAATAATGTACAAGTAGGATAAATGCCATATCGCTGTAGTCTTGCCCGAACCGCAGCGTAGCCATTCTCTGAATAACTTCTCCTCTTGGCTAATGAACATTTTCCGTCTTGCCTGGCGTAGCTTGGATCAGTTATATCCATTGTTCTAATGACTGTGCATGAAATCAATCACTGCACAGTAACTGACAAGGATGTTTCAGTGAATAAAAACAGGTTTATCTTAAGCCTTTGCCTGCTCGCAGCCAGCCTGAGCAGCCAAGCCGGCGAACGGCTCTACTCAGCCTCTATTTCGAGCAATGGAACAATAGAGGCTCAATCTCCAAAGTGGATCGATTCAATTTCGCATAGTGTTGATGAAAACCATGCTGCCATTTACAACATCAACTTCTTTCAGGATATTTTCAAAAAACAACCGAAGTTTTGTCTCGTTTCCATCAATGATCAGAGCAGCTTTGACGCGGAAATATTTGGAGTTGCAACACTGGGCGGCAAGCCGAATAAAAACCAAGTAACAGTGATGAGCAGGCTGGCCGGGACAGATCAGGCTCCTGGAGTGTACGCCATGAGTTATTACCTGATCTGCAAAGGTTAAAAGGTCGGCTCGCTTGGGATCGATACAAAATACTACCGGTAGCTTCAGGCGAGCCGTCTTACGTTACACTGTTGCATTATCGCTCTCCACTGTGTTGCTTCCTGCCATGAAAACAATCGCTCTGCTCACATCGCTGCTCGTCCTTGCCGGTTGCGCCAGCGGCCCGCGTTATGACACCAGCCATCCTTCGGCCAATTACGACAGCCGCATCCAGTTCGTGGTCGTTCATTACACCTCGGCCTCGCTGGAGCGTTTCCTGCAGCTGCTGACTCACGGCGAAGTCAGCAGCCATTACCTGATCGGCGACGACAAGGGCGGCACCGTTTACAAGCTGGTGGATGAAAACCAGCGCGCCTGGCACGCCGGTGAAAGCCAGTGGCAGGGCCGTACCTGGCTCAACTCCAGCTCGATCGGCATCGAAATCGTCAATCCCGGTTTCAAGGACACCCCGACCGGGCGCCTCTGGTACCCGTACAGCGAAGCGCAGATTCAAGCGCTGATCGCCCTGCTCAAGGACATCAGCAAGCGCAACGGTATCAGCCCGCAGCACATCATCGGTCACAGCGACATCGCGCCGCTGCGCAAACTCGACCCGGGCCCCTTGTTCCCCTGGAAGCGTCTCGCCGCCGAAGGCCTGGACGATGGCCGAACGAACAGGCGGTAGCGCGGCAGCAAGCGCTGCTCAATAGCGCTGAACTGCCGAGCATCAGCTGGTTCCAGGCGCAACTGGCGCGCGTGGGCTACGACACGCCGCAGACCGGCGAACTGGATATCGCTACCCGCCATGTCCTCGCGGCGTTTCAAATGCACTATCGCCCTGCACGCTTCGACGGCACGCCAGACGCACAAACGGCGGCGCTGCTACTGGTCCTCAATCAGACAAAATAATGACGCCCGCCCGACGGTCAGCGCAAATTCGCAATCAGCAGCTATAACTCATTGGTAATTCTTCGGATATCCCCTGATGGCTGCTACCCGAGAGACACTGCGTAGCTGGTTTTATCGCCCGGTGTTTTTGGCGATGATCGCGGCTGTCCTCAGTACCAGCCTGCTGATCGCCGGCGCAATGTTCGTCGCGATGCGTCAAGTCGAGCAGAATGAAAGCCAGGAAATGAATGCTCAGGGCGAGCGATTTCTTGCCCGTCTTGAACAATTGTTCGGCCAGCTGCGCGAAAGCCTCGATGATCTCGAAGCCCAGCCATTGCGCAGTTGCGACGATGAAATGATTGCCACCCTGCAACAGGTCACGTTCAACTATCGGTTCGTTTACGAAGCGGCCTATACGGATGCCTCGCAGACCTGCTCGAACCGTCCGCGTCAGGAAATCCTCTCGAGCGCTCGGGCGCCGGACATCACCGGCCCGACCTACAGCTATTGGCTGAACACCACCACTGAACCCGACGAAAACCGCGCGGCGCTGATGCTCGGGCGCGGCAACTTCCGCGTGGCCACCTCGCGCGGGCACCTCACCGACATGGTCGACCTGTCGCCGGGCAGCAGTTTGCTGGTGGTACTCGATCACGGCACGCGGGCCATTCCGGTGCTGGGCCAGGCGCAGATATGGCCGCCTACCGAACCGTGGCCGCCGAAAGCCAGCGCGGCCTTGCAGGTCACGCAAACACGCCTGATCTACCGCATGCCCACCGACAACCCGGAATATCAGTTGGTGTTGATCGCGCCACGTACCGGCATGCACATTCCCGTCGTATGGTGGTGGGTGGTCCCGCTGTGCCTGGTGCTCGGCGGCTTTGTCGGGTTCTGCGTGTTTTTGCTGGTGCGCCAGCGCCAGTCGCTCGACGCCGAATTGCACGGGGCGATTCGGCGCGGGGAGTTGCAGGTGCTCTACCAACCGATTTTCGACCTCGACAGCCGAAATTGTGTGGGCGCCGAAGCCCTGCTGCGCTGGCGGCGACCGGACGGCACGCTGACCAGCCCTGACCTGTTTATCCCGATGGCAGAAAACACCGGGCAGATTCGGCAGATGACCGACTTCGTCCTGCAGCGCTTGCTGGAGCAACTGGGGCAGTTATTGCGGGCCAATCCACAGCTTTATATTTCCGTTAACCTCGCTGCGTGCGACGTGATGGTGCCCCGGGTAGGCCAGGTCATGGCGCGCCTGCTGGCCTTGCACCGGGTCGCGGCGCGGCAGATTGCTTTCGAAGTCACCGAGCGCGGGCTGATCGATGTGGTGGTAGCGCGGGAAAATCTGCAAGCCTTGCGTGACGTCGGTCATCAGGTGCTGATCGACGATTTCGGCACCGGCTATTGCAGCCTCGCCTACCTGCAAACATTGCCTGTGGATTGTCTGAAAATCGACAAGGCGTTCATCGACGCACTCGGCCATGACGCGGCGAGCAGCGGCGTCGCCCCGCATATCATTCATATGGCCCAGGCGCTGGATCTGAAGGTGATTGCCGAAGGCATCGAGCTGGAATCGCAAGCGCAATTGCTCAGCAGTGAAGGGGTCAAGTTCGGCCAGGGCTGGCTGTTCGCTCATGCGCTGAGCGCAGTGCAGTTCATCGAACTGATTACCCGTGGCCGCCGCCTCGCCGGGCGGCGCATCGATGATGAAGCCTAGCAAGGTCAAGGCAGTTTCGATCAGTGCCTAAACGGCCAGGGCCATATAAAACTGCGTGCCCTGCCCCGGCCGCGAATACACGCCCATGCGCCCGCCGTGCAGTTGGACAATCTCCTTGCACAGCGCCAGCCCGAGCCCGGCGCCGCCCTTCTTGCGACCGACCTGCACGAACGGCTCGAAGATTCGCCCTTGCTGGCCGTAGGCAATGCCTTCGCCATTGTCTTCGACGCTGATGATCACCCGCTCGCCGTGCCGACGCGCCTGCAAGCGGATCTGCCCGTCGCGGGCGGTATGGCGCAAGGCATTGTCGATGAGATTATCGAGGACCCGATCCAGTTGTGCCTGATCGGCCTGCAGGCGCGGTAACGGTCCCTGCACTTCGACCTTCAAGGCAATGCCCTTGGCCTCTGCCGCCTCCGCGAAACGCAGTTGCGCCTGTTCCAGCAGGTCTTCAATGGAGCACGGTGCGAGTGTGAGTTTCTGCAAACCGTTCTGGTAGCGCGAGAAGTTGAGCAGGTCGTTGATCAACTGCATCAAGCGCTGCATCTCTTCGTTGACCGTATCGAGCAAGTCCGCTTCGCGCGACTCTTCGGGGAATTTCGCTCGCTCACGGAACAGGCCGAACGCCATGTGCATGCCGGTGACCGGCGTGCGCAATTCATGGGAGGCGCGCAGGACAAACTCGCTGCGCACCCGCTCGAATGCACGTTGCTCGGTGACATCGTGCAGCACCATCACAGCGCCGAGAATATGCCCTTGGGTATGGCTGACCGGCGTCAGGCTGTAGGTCAGCAAACGCGATTCGCCGTCGACTTCGATGCTCAGATCGTCTGGCGCGCGCTCCAGCGTGCCACCGCGCAGCACCAGTTGCAGCTGTGCATCCAATTCCGGGCCTGCCGAGGGCGGTGCCCAGGCCCTGACCGAGACGGTCGTCTTCCCAGCCGAGTTGCCGCTGGGCGACCGGATTGAGGTGCTCCAGTTGCCCTTGGCGATCAATCATCAACAAGCCGTCATCGATGCTGTCGAGGACCGCCTGCAGCCGTTGCTGCCCGGCCAGTAGCTCATCGACGTTGGTCGCCTGGTGCTCGCGCAAGGCCTCGGCCATCTGGCCGAAACGTTTGGTCAACTGGTTCAGTTCCAGCGACGAGGACACCGGCAGGGTCACGTCGTATTTGCCTTTGCCGATTTCATCCGCCGCTTGCGCCAGCGCTTCGATCGGCGCCCCAAAGCGCCGGGCGACGCCGTGGGCGGTGACAAATCCGATGATCAGCACGGCGAGCCCCACCAGCCCGAGCAGGCCGGCGATCAACAGGGCGCGGTCGCGCGCGTCGTTCTGTACGCCGTTGATCTTATCCAGCGCGTGTTTGTGTTCGGTGATCAGCCCGTTGCGCAGAATATTGAAGCGCTCTCTGAAATCGGCGCTGGAGCTTGCGGCGTTGGAGGGGTCGCGAGACAGATCGAAGGCTTGCAGGAAATTCAGGTAGTCGGCCTTGGCCTGGCTGAAGCCATATTGACGCTCGCCATCGTGCTGCTCTTGCGCGATACCCTCGTCGAGCAACTGGAAGTAATGCTGTTTGGAGGCCTCGAACGCGACAGGATCAGGCTTTTCCGCGAGCATGATGATCAGTTGATCGCCCAAGGTCTGCCGCAACTTGAGCCCCAGCTCAAGGGTGACGAAGTTGCTGCGCACCAACGCTTCTTGCGTTCCGGCCATCTGCATCACGCTGACCAGCCCGAGCAACAGCCCGAGCAAGGCTACGGTGATCAGTGCGGAAATGCTCAGGAACAAACGGGTCCGCAACTTCATCGCCAGTTTCATCGCCGGGCGCTCACAGGTTGTACTGCTTGCGCTTGCGATACAGGGTCGAAGCGTCGATACCCAGGGTCTTGGCGGCCTGGTCGAGGGTGCCGGCCGTCGCCAGGACGGCGCCGATATGGGCTTTTTCCAGTTCGTCGAGGCTCAGTGCTGCGCCGACCCGTGGCGCGTTATTGGCCGGTTGCTCGGCCATGCCGAGATGGCTGATTTCCACACGTTCCTGCGGGCAAATGATGCTGGCCCGCTCGACCACGTTGCGCAGCTCGCGAATGTTGCCGGGCCAACGGTAGCCGAGCAGCGCCTCGCGGGCCTCGTCACTGAAACCACGCGCAGGGCGCGCATACTCTTTGACGAAACGCGCCAGGAAGCGGTCAGCCAGGGTCAGGATGTCCTCGGCGCGCTCACGCAACGGCGGCAGATGCAGCGTGATGACGTTGAGGCGATAGAGCAGGTCTTCGCGGAAGCGTCCGTCGCGAACCATGTCTTCAAGGTTCAGGTTGGTCGCCGCCAGAATCCGCACATCGGCGCGGCGGGTGACCGGGTCGCCGACGCGTTCGTATTCCTTGTCCTGAATGAAACGCAGCAATTTCGGCTGCAAAGTCAGGGGAAAGTCGCCGATCTCGTCGAGAAACAGCGTACCGCCATCCGCCTGATTGACCCGGCCCAAGGTGCTTTCGCTGGCGCCGGTAAAGGCGCCGCGGCTGTGGCCGAACAGTTCGCTTTCCATCAACTCGGCGGTCAATGACGGGCAGTTGATGGTCACGCAGGATTTCTTCTCGCGCTTGCTCCAGCCGTGAATGGCTCGAGCCAATTCGCCCTTACCCGTGCCGGACTCGCCGAGAATCAGAATGTTGGCGTCGGTGCTGGCAACCTGGCGAGCGGTTTCGAGCACAACTTTCATGGCCGGACTGTGGGAGTCGAGACCGTCCTTGGGTTTGCGGATTTCGCCTTCGAGTGCTTCCAGGCGCGCCGACAGTCGGCGTACCTCCAGTTGCTTGGCGGTGGCCAGACGCAATTGGTCAGGGCTGCAAGGTTTCACCAGGTAATCGGCCGCGCCCGCCTGAATGGCATCCACCGCGGTATCGACAGCCGAGTGCGCGGTGACGATGACCACGCGCATCCAAGGCGCCTGGATACGCATTTGCGCCAGTACATCCAGACCGTTGTCTTCACCCAGACGTAAATCAAGGAAGCACAGATCGAACACCTGGCGTTGCAGCAATGCCTCGGCCTGGGCCGCGCTGTTGGCGGTGGCCACCGTATAACCTTCGTCTTCGAGGCAATAACGGAAGGTACGCAGGATGGCGGATTCGTCGTCCACCAGCAGAATGCGGCCTTGATGCTCAGTGGCAGATTCCATTTTTCCTACGCTCCATAGTGATTGGTCTTGGGTTAGTCCCGGAAAAATCGGGCAAGTTGCATGGTTTATTCTGAACGATGCCAGCCATAGGAGGGTAGCCCTCTCCAGCCGATACGGCCAATACGTTGATTTTGTTGATTTTTTAATCCGCCACGGTTTTGCAGGGCTTGTCCTGCGTACATCTCTGACATCTGCAGCGAGCTCTTCATTCCGTAAGACCGAAATCTCCTACGAAATAATCGTGCAATCCGCACGACACCGGATAACCCCATCGTGCAGGATGCGTCGCCGGGGCTTTTCTATATATCTATAACTTATTGATTTTAAAGACGTTTTTAAACACTCAAAAACTGGCATGCAGGCTGCAATACCTGTTTCAGCCCGGGCATATCAGCACTGCCCCAACCGAACAAGAGTGAGGAACCCAGGATGACTCGCCAACGTGCCGCCCACATGCGTCTCTCGCCACTGCATATCCAGCAAGGTCTGTTCGCAGCGCTGGCGCTGCTGATCACCCTGATCGCCTGCCAGCAATACCTGCGCTGGGAAAACAGCCAGCAGCCGGAAGCGCCACTGGTGTCGATGCAGCATGCGACGCAGAGCCATTTCAGCGCCGTCAGCAGCACGCAGGACGAGCGCGCCACGATGCGCATGATGGAAGTCGATCAGGCACAACCGCTGGATCAACTGCCGCGCGAAGAACGTTGGGTTTTCTGACTCGCTAAAACCGATTCAGGCGCGCCGCGCCGGAACACGTAACACCCCTAAATAGAGAAGTAAGGAGAATCACCATGTTGAGCTGGGCAATTACATTCTTGATCATTGCCATCATCGCCGCCGTACTGGGCTTCGGTGGTATCGCGGGCACCGCCACGGGTATCGCCAAGATTCTCTTTGTCGTGTTCCTGGTGATGTTCATCGCTTCCTTCTTCTTTGGCCGTCGCGGCCGAGGTTAACGATGACAGTCTTGAAGACGCTGGCCGCCGCCCTGCTTCTGGGCGGCAGTGCCATGGCGATGGCGGCCAATGACGGCCAGACGCGGGTCAACGAGTTGCTCGCGTCCGATGCGCAATACCGGGAAACCTGGGAAGGCGTGATCAAAAAGGAAGAGCGCGTACCGGAATGGGTGATCAACCTGACCGGCACATCGGAACAACAGATGAACGCGGTCACTGAAGACGGCGATAAATATCTGGTGGGCCCGCTCTGCGAAAGTCAGGACAAATGCCTGAACCATCGCTTGATCGTCGCCTTCAGCTTCGACAAGGACGACGCTTACGCGATGCTGGTTGATGTGCCGGAAGGTCTGCCGCAGGACAAGTCGCCGACGCGACACGCCACCTACCGCTTCTTCGGCAAGCCAGACCAGGGTATGCAGGATCTGCTGATGGAAACCCTGAAGAAAGATCCGAAGTGGTACTGATTCGAACATGAAGGCAGCAGCCCTGCTGCTTTCCATTGCACCCACCCGAGGAGGGTCGGTGCATGACCAGGGGGCCGGGACGTTCTGACTGCTACAGGGTCGGAGTGACCTACGGGTACAGGGAGTGCCTGCGCAAGGGCCGGGTCAGGGCAGGTAAAAGCTGCGTCGCAGGTTCGTCGACCGATCATGGCTCGACGGACTTGCGCTGAGCTTCGCCCCCTGTAAAAAGCTTGATCCAGCGCGTCCCTCACAGCCTTTTTATCGTCAACACTGCGCCTGCAAATATTACGCGGTGTTTCCTGACGACCGTATATCGATAAAGAAACCGTTTAAAGAGTGGGACTTCTAGTCTCTCTGCGTAGGTTTTTTCGCAAGTTTTTCGTCGATTTTTTTCGCTGCTGATTAACGGCATCTACGCTGGAATGGCCGGTTCACGGCACTTATGGCGGCTGAAATGTCACAATCGAACCGGTTGGGACGCCAGTTTCAATTAAAAAAGCTCATGCCGATTCGGCATAGGGTAGGCGTTTACGGCATTAGACGGCGCAACCTTGCATCGGAATAGTTGCGCCTTTTTTCGCCTGCCGAAGAGCCGTAAACACGCGCTTCGGGGCACCTTATACGGAGGCAGATGCACAGACTTTTCCGCTGATGAGCGTTCCAGTTCCTGCATGTGCCTGAGTCAAACGCAAGTAAGGGTAAAGATAATGAAGAAGGCAAAGCTTAGCCTCGCCTGGCAGATCCTCATCGGTCTGGTATTGGGGATTGCAATCGGTGCGTTGCTCAACCACTTCAGTGCCGAAAAGGCGTGGTGGATCAGCAACGTCCTGCAACCGGCAGGCGATATCTTTATCCGTCTGATCAAGATGATCGTGATCCCGATCGTCATTTCTTCCCTGATCGTCGGCATCGCCGGGGTCGGCGACGCCAAGAAGCTCGGGCGCATCGGCCTGAAGACCATCATCTATTTCGAAATCGTCACCACCATTGCCATCGTCGTCGGCCTGCTGCTGGCCAACCTGTTCCATCCGGGTGCCGGCATCGACATGAGCACCCTGGGCACGGTGGACATCTCCAAGTACCAGGCGACCGCCGCCGAAGTGCAGCATGAACATGCGTTCATCGAGACCATCCTCAACCTGATCCCGTCGAACATCTTCGCGGCCATGGCCCGTGGCGAAATGCTGCCGATCATCTTCTTCTCGGTGCTGTTCGGTCTCGGCCTGTCGAGCCTGCAGTCGGACCTGCGCGAGCCACTGGTGAAGATGTTCCAGGGCGTGTCGGAAAGCATGTTCAAGGTCACCCACATGATCATGAACTATGCGCCGATTGGCGTGTTCGCACTGATCGCGGTGACCGTCGCCAACTTCGGCTTCGCGTCCCTGGTGCCGCTGGCCAAACTGGTGATCCTGGTTTACGTGGCCATCGCCTTCTTCGCCTTCGTGGTGCTGGGCCTGATCGCCAAACTGTTTGGCTTCTCGGTGCTCAAGCTGATGCGCATCTTCAAGGATGAGCTGGTGCTGGCCTACTCCACCGCCTCCTCGGAAACCGTGCTGCCACGGGTGATCGAGAAGATGGAAGCCTACGGTGCACCGAAAGCCATCTGCAGCTTCGTGGTGCCGACCGGTTATTCGTTCAACCTCGACGGCTCGACCCTGTATCAGTCGATCGCGGCAATCTTCATCGCCCAGCTGTACGGCATCGACCTGTCGATCAGCCAGCAACTGCTGCTGGTGCTGACCCTGATGGTGACCTCCAAAGGCATCGCCGGCGTACCGGGCGTGTCCTTCGTGGTGCTGTTGGCGACCCTGGGCAGCGTCGGTATTCCGCTGGAAGGTCTGGCGTTCATCGCCGGTGTAGACCGCGTCATGGACATGGCCCGTACTGCGCTGAACGTGATCGGTAACGCCCTGGCGGTACTGGTGATTTCGCGCTGGGAAGGCATGTACGACGATGCCAAGGGCGAGCGCTACTGGAACTCCCTGCCGCACTGGCGCAGCAAGGAAAAGCTGCCGGCTGGCGAAATCTCGAAAAATTAATGCCAGACCCTGTGGGAGCTGGCTTGCCAGCGATGAGGGCGGGACATTCAACCTATTCGCTGAATGACACACCGCCATCGCGGGCAAGCCCGCTCCCACAATGATCGATGTAAGCCATACCAATAAACCCCGGAGCAATCCGGGGTTTGTCGTTTCTGGCCACCCCGCTATCATTCGCGGCATTCTTCGGGGGATTTGACTGATGCTTAATGGCTTGTGGCTTGGCTTCTTCATCGTGGCAGCCGTGTCGGCGCTGGCGCAGTGGCTGATCGGCGGCAATGCCGGGATTTTCGCGGCGATGGTGGAAAGCATCTTTGCCATGGCCAAGCTTTCGGTCGAAGTCATGGTGCTGCTGTTCGGCACCCTCACCCTCTGGCTGGGTTTTCTGCGCATTGCCGAGAAGGCCGGGATCGTCGAATGGCTGGCCAAAGTGCTCGGGCCGCTGTTTCTGCGGCTGATGCCGGAAGTTCCGCGCGGTCACCCTGCCCTCGGCCTGATCACCCTGAACTTCGCCGCCAACGGTCTGGGCCTCGATAACGCCGCGACGCCGATCGGCCTGAAAGCCATGAAAGCGCTGCAGGAACTCAATCCCAGCGCCACCGTCGCCAGCAACGCGCAGATCCTGTTTCTGGTGCTCAACGCCTCCTCCCTGACCCTGTTGCCGGTGACGATCTTCATGTACCGCGCCCAGCAAGGCGCGCCCGACCCGACGCTGGTGTTCCTGCCGATCCTGCTGGCGACCAGTTGCTCGACTATTGTCGGTTTCCTCTCGGTGGCGTTCATGCAGCGTCTGCGCATCTGGGACCCGGTGGTGCTGGCCTACCTGATCCCCGGCGCGCTCGCCCTTGGCGGTTTCATGGCCTTGCTCGGCACCCTTTCCGCCACGGCGCTGGCGGGATTGTCGTCGATCCTCGGCAATCTCACGCTGTTTGGCTTGATCATGCTGTTTTTGGTGATCGGCGCACTGCGCAAGGTCAAGGTCTACGAAGCGTTCGTCGAAGGCGCGAAGGAAGGCTTCGACGTGGCGAAAAATCTGCTGCCGTATCTGGTGGCGATGCTTTGCGCGGTGGGCGTGTTGCGGGCATCGGGCGCGCTGGATTTCGGCCTTGACGGCATCCGTCATCTGGTCGAGTGGGCCGGTTGGGACACGCGCTTCGTCGATGCGCTGCCGACAGCGATGGTCAAACCGTTTTCCGGCAGTGCCGCACGGGCGATGCTCATTGAAACCATGCAGACGTCAGGCGTTGACAGCTTCCCGGCGCTGGTGGCGGCGACAGTGCAGGGCAGTACCGAAACGACGTTTTATGTGCTGGCGGTGTATTTCGGCGCGGTGGGGATTCAGCGCGCGCGACATGCGGTGGGATGTGCGTTGCTGGCTGAGTTTGCCGGGGTGGTGGGCGCTATCGCTGTCTGCTACTGGTTCTTCGGCTGATAGAGAACCCTGTGGGAGCTGGCTTGCCAGCGATGAGGGCAGCACATTCAGAATCTCTGGTGACTGACACACCGCCATCGCGGGCAAGCCCGCTCCCACAGGGATTGTGTTGGGCTTAAGGTCTTTGGTGGGCGAGTTTCTGACCTTGTTCGACCGCCCAAGCCACGACTTTGGCGGTAAGCCGATCACTGGCCTGACCAAACCCGGCCACCACCGCCGGCACCTGCACAGCGCTCAACGGCTGGCGCTCTTCAAAGCGCCGACTGGCAAGAATCCGCTGGTCATAGCCGCGCACCAGCAATGCATCGACACGCACCACGACGCTGGCCTGGGTGCCCTGATACTCGGTCTGAAATGCCTGCAAACTGCCGCCCAGCTCCAGATCCGCCTGGAAGTTGCTGTCATCGGTGCTGAGCAACGTCACCCGGCCGTCACGCTGAAAACCGTCGAGCAGACGGTTGCGCAGCAACACCGGCGCCGGATCGCTCCAGCGCGAGCCCTTGTAGCTGCTGATGACGTCACCCTGTGGAATCACCGCGATGCTCGGTCGATTCAGCGCTTCGCTGGCCTGCCATTTGTTCAGCCGCAACGACCACGACTGCGTCGGCACATTGGCCGGCCGAGGCCGGCGCTGGCGCAGCCGGCAGGCGATAGACGTCCGAGGGTTCCGACTGCGGCAGGATCGAGCACGCGCCGAGCAAGGCCAGGCCTGCGCCAAGGAGGGCGGTTCGGGTCAGTTTCATGGGGTGAATTCCTTGTTCTTGTCGCTGCCCAGCAGGTAGCCGCTGGGGTTGGCCTCGAGGCGTTGGGAGATGGCGCGCAGCGAGGTCAGCGTCTCGCGCAGTTCGCGGATCGCCGGCGCCAGGCCATTAAGGCCCTGCATGCCGTTATCCAGCGAATTCTGGTTTTTGCTGAGCAGGCCATTGATGGTCACGCTGCTTTGCTCCAGCGACTTCATCGCCTGCTCGGCGCTGCCCAAGGCCTGCTTGCCCTGATCGTTGAGCAGGCCGTTGGCGTTGCGCATCAGCAGCGAGGTCTGTTCGAGCATGCTGCCAGCCTGCTTGCCGACGCTCGCCAGTTGCTGCATGGCTTGCTTGATGTCGCCACGCTGGTCATTGATGGTGCCGGTGGTCTGTTCAAGATGGGCGAGGGTCTTGCTCACACGCTCGACGTTCTCGGCGGAGAACATGTGATTGGCGTTTTGCAGCAGCGCGCTGATGCCGGTCATCAAATCGCTGCTGTCGTTGAGCAGGCGTGAAATAGGCGAGGGCGAGGCGACGAGGGTCGGCAACTGACCGTCATGCCCACGCAATTTCGGACTCTCGGGCGTGCCGCCGCTGAGCTGGATGATCGAGGTGCCAGTGATCCCGGTCAGCGCCAGTTTGGCCTGGGTGTCTTCCTTCACCGGCGTGTCGCCCGCCAGACGAATCCGCGCCAGCACCCGGCGCGGGTCTTGCGGGTCGAGGCGCAGGCTGACCACGTCGCCGACCTTGATCCCGCTGTACTGCACCGAACTGCCCTTGGACAGGCCGCTGACCGCCTCGTTGAACACCACTTCGTAATCCTTGAACTCGGTGTCGACGCTGGACTTGGCCAGGAACAGACCGAAGAGCAGGGCGCCTGCCACCACGATCACCGTGAACAGGCCGATCAACACATGATGGGCTCGGGTTTCCATGTCAGACCTCGTTGAGCAGTTTGGCGGCGTCCAGCGCCGAGCGGCCACGCGGGCCGTGGAAATATTCGTGAATCCACGCGTCGTCGGTTTCCGAGACCTCGTCGATCGGTCCGGCGACCAGCACTTTCTTCTGCGCCAGCACCGCCACGCGGTCGGTGATGGTGTAGAGCGTGTCGAGGTCGTGGGTCACCAGAAACACGCTGAGGCCGAGCGCATCGCGCAGGGTCAGGATCAACTGATCGAAGGCCGCCGCGCCAATCGGGTCGAGGCCGGCGGTGGGTTCGTCGAGAAACAGAATGTCCGGATCCAGTGCCAGGGCGCGCGCCAGTGCCGCGCGTTTGATCATGCCGCCGGACAGCGACGCCGGGTATTTGTCCGCCGCCGACAGCGGCAGCCCGGCCAGCGCCAGTTTCACTGCCGCCAGATGCTCGGCGTCGTGGCGGCTGAGGCCGGCGTGTTCGATGAGGGGCAGGGCGACGTTTTCGGTGACGGTCAGCGAGGAAAACAGCGCGCCTTTCTGAAACAGCACGCCGAAACGTCGTTCGATCAAGGAGCGCTCATGTTCGGCCAGATTCGGCAGGTTCTGCCCGAACACTTTGACCACGCCTTCGCTGGGCCGGTTGAGCCCGACAATGCTGCGCAGCAGCACCGATTTGCCGGTGCCGGAACCGCCGACCACGGCGAGGATTTCGCCTTTGTACACATCCAGATCGAGGTTCTCGTGCACGCTCTGGCTGCCAAAGCGATTGCACAGGCCACGCACTTCAATCACCGCCTCGGAGGGCGCGCGGGGTAGACGACTCACCAGCCCATCTCCATGAAAAACAGCGCAGCCACCGCGTCGAGCACGATCACCACGAAAATCGACTGGACCACACTGGAAGTGGTGTGCGCACCGACCGATTCGGCGCTGCCGCTGACCTTGAAGCCTTCCAGACAACCGATCGCGGCGATCAGGAACGCGAAGATCGGCGCTTTCACCATGCCGACCAGAAAGTGCTGCACGCCAATGTCCGATTGCAACAGCGAGAGGAACATCGCCGGCGAGATATCCAGCGACACCGCGCAGACCACACCGCCACCAATGATCCCCGAAAGCATCGCCAGAAAGGTCAGCATCGGCAGCGCCACGAGCATCGCCAGGACCCGCGGCACCACCAGCAACTCCATCGGGTCGAGGCCGAGGGTGCGGATCGCGTCGATCTCTTCGTTGGCCTTCATCGAGCCGATCTGCGCGGTGAATGCACTGGCGGTGCGCCCGGCCATGAGGATCGCCGTCAGCAGCACCGCGAACTCACGCAGGAACGAGAAGCCGACCAGATCGACAGTAAAAATCGTCGCGCCAAAACCAGCCAGCACCGTCGCGCCGAGAAACGCCACCACGGCACCGACCAGGAACGTCAGCAACGCCACAATCGGCGCGGCGTCGAGGCCGGTCTGTTCGATGTGGGCGATCATCGGCGTGATGCGCCAGCGCTTGGGGCGCAGCAGCCCGCGCGCCAGGGTTTCGAGGATCAGGCCGACAAAGCCGAGCAGTTGCAGGGTGTCTTGCCACACGGTGTCGACGGCACGGCCAATGCGCGTGAGCAATTGCACGCTGACGCTGACTTCCGGTTCCTTGAGCGGCACACAGAAATCGCTCAGCGAGCAATACACGGTCTGCAGCAAGGCACGATCGGCTGCGGACAGTGTGCAATCCGGGTGTTCTGCAGATTTGCCAAGGCGTTCGGCGCCGAGCAACTCCACCAGCAGCGAGGCGCCGGCGGTGTCGAGCGCGCCGAGGTCGTTGAGGTCGATCGGGGTATTGGCGTCGTATTGGCCGTGAAGCTTTTCGCTCAGGTGCTTGAGCGCCGTGTAATGGGCGAGCGTCCAGTCGCCGCTGACCCGCAGGCGGGCAGGGCTGAGCGAGGTGTCCAGGCGGGCACTGCCGGGCGTCGGGCTGCTGGTCATAAGCTCCGTGCTTGTACGGCTGTTACGAGAGCCTACGTAATAGCACGAACCGGATTACTTTTCTTTGGCCGGTGTGCTGTCAGTGATGGCGAAGCGCAGCACACCGATCAGTTGGCCATCCTCGGTCAGCACCCGCACCTGCCACTTGCCCGCCGGGTTGCCGGGGAAGTTCTGCTTGTGTGTCCACGCCCGGTAACCTTCCTTGCGCCCGCCGTGAATGTCGAGGGCGATGCGGTCGACCTCTTTGCCGTTGAACTGCCAGACGTGATAAATCCGCTCATCGAGGCCACGCGGCGCGTTGATCGCGGTGTAGGCGTAGAGTCCGTCGTTGCGGATCTGCTCGGCACTGACCGTGTCGAGGCTGGCGCCGGGGGTGCGATCCTGCAATGTGGTGCTGATCGCCACATCGGTCATCCACAGCGTCGCTGGCGGCACCCACGAACGCAGCACCCAGCCAACGCCGCCAATCCCGACAGTAATACACAGAATGGCCAGGGCGTTGCGCAGCGTGCGGATCGGGAAGATCGACGCCAGGCTCGGAAACGACAACAACACGGAGATGCCCAGCGCCCATTTGAAACTCTGCGCGGTGGTCAGGTGCATGATCACCGGTAACGCGGTGAGCAGGGCGGCGAACAGGGTCAGGGTGTGCAACGCCAGAAACGCCCAGCGCCGTGGCGCCAGCCATTTGTAATACAGCGGGTCGACGATGGAGATCAGGGCGGCGACGCTGAGCAGGCCAGTGAAAAACAACTGGCCGCTGTTCCAGGTGGTGGTGATGAAGAAGAACGGCAGGACGAAAAACAGGCTTTCCTGATGGATCATCTGCGTCGCATAACGCAGCAACGGCTGGGGAATCTCGCGTTTGAAGATCCGCGTGAACAGCCCGGTCAGGGTGTTTTCCAGCATCAGCCAGATCCAGCTCAGCAGCATGATCACCGTGATCCAGCTCGCCAGCCCTTGCTGGCGATCGACCAGCATGAAACTGCCGACCCCGGAGATGAAACCACCCAGCGCAATCACCCCGGGATAGCGCTTCATCAGTTCGAGGAGGCGCTGGATCAGGAGCTGTAATTTCGGCATGGGGGGCGGTTCACGACAGAGTGGGGAAATACTTCGACAGAGTAGCGTCCGCCGGGCGATGTGGCGAGTTTGGGCTCACACCGATTTTCCTTTGTGGGAGCGAGCCTGCTCGCGAAGGCGGCGTGTCAGGCGCCATCACTGTTGAATGACCCGGCGCCTTCGCGAGCAGGCTCGCTCCCACAGGGTTAGTGTTCGGCGGTTTTTCGGCGGTTACTCACACGCCAGCCAATCACGATCAGCAGCAACACACCCAGCCCACCGGCAGTTATCCACAGCACCTGGTCATCACCGATCAACGGTTTCTCGATGCGTAAATAGCCTGGCTGCAACAGCAATTCGCGCATGGCCTTGTTCGCCGCGTCCAGCGTCACACCTTGCAGCTCACGCGCGGGATTGGCGAAGCGCCCGTCCTGGTAATCGGCCAAGGCGCTCCAGTAATAATCGGCCATCGCGCTGTTGCCTTGCACGGCCCACGCCTGATGGGCGATTGACGCCTGTTTGATGCGGGCGAAGGTCGTCGGATCGAGGCCGTTTTTCAGCAGATCGGTCTTGAGGTCTTCGAGCACCTGAATCGCTTCGTCGACGTCGTCGCGGTCCAGATCAGCGTTGAGACTCATGAAACCGACACCGCCGAACACTTCGCGCTCGGCCCACGGCCCGTAGGACAAACCGTGATTGAGGCGGATCTGCCGGTACAGCGCCCAGTCGAGGTAATCCTTGAGAATGTCGAAAGTCTGGTCGTACTGATCGTCCAGCACCGGCTCCGGCACCAGCCAGTGCAGCTTGGCGTTGTCGCCGATAAAGCCGCGGGTGAGGGTACGCTCATGGGCGGCGCTGGCGCGAATGTCCGGCAGTGGCCGATGCTCGCTCGGGTCAACCGCCTCGAGCGCGCCCCAAGTGCGTTCGAGATAGGCCGGCAGCAGCTTGTCGAGCTCACCGACCACGATCAACGTCATGTTGTTCGGTGCATACCAGGCCTTGCGGACCTGCTCCAGTTGCGCCTGGGTCAGGTGCTCGACTTCGGCGCGTTGCGGGCACTTCAGACCGAGCTCGACGGCCAGTTGATTGCTCGCGGAATGCCCCAGATCCTGGCGATCGAGGAACCGTCGCAGTTTGGTGTAATGGCCGCCGTCTTCACGCTCGACCACGCGTTTGGCGGCGTTGATCGCGTTGTCGTCGATGCGCGTCTGGGTCAGCAGATCAAGCAACAGGTCGAGCACCTTGCGCTGGTTTTTCGCCGGCGCCTCGATGACGAAAGTGGTGTCGGCATTGCTGGTGAACGCATTCCAGTCACCGCCCAGTGCCTGCATGCGTTCTTCGAGTCCGCCTTCGCCGGTCGCGTCGATGCCGCTGAACAGCAGATGCTCGAGCAAGTGCGGCAGCTCTTTTTCGTCACAATCGAAATCGTCGAGACCGACGCCAACCACCAGCCGGATCGCCACATGGCCACGCTCAGTGCCAGGTTTGAGCAACAGCTGCAAACCGTTAGGCAGCGCATAGCCTTCGACCTGAAAACGATCCAGAGCAAGGGCGGGCAGGGAACCGAGCAGCACACAGGCGAACAACAGGCAACGCATAACAGGCTTCCATACGGCTGATTTGGAGATCCGTGTCGTCAGTGGCGACCCCCATCGCTGGCAAGCCAGCTCCCACAAGGACCTGCGGGGTTCACAAAACCCTGTGGGAGCTGGCTTGCCAGCGATAGCGGTCTCAAGGCTGAACCACTGTAACTGACTGACCCCAGCCCCAGTCGTTCAAGGTGAATGCGTAATGTCAGTCATATCATCCACCGCCAAGGCGCCGGTGTCGGCCGTTTCCAGCACCACATAGGCGCTGCCGCAAAACAGCGAATTCAAGCGCTTCATGTCGGCGATCAACTCAAGGTGCAGCGAACTGGTTTCGATACTCTGCACGATCTTGCGTTGCAGACGGCTGACATGTGCGTGCGCCAAGCGCCGCTCCTGTGCGCGAAAGCGGCGTTTCTCGCGCAACAACTGGCGGGCGCTTTCGCGATCGCCGCTGAGAAACACCGACAGCCCCAGGCGCAGATTGGCGATCAATTGCTGGTGCAGTCCGGCCAGATCCTCCAGGCCTTCTTCGGAGAACGAGCGGCGCTGTGAGGTTTTCTGCTGCTGGATCTTGCGCAGCATGCGCTCGATCAGGTCGGCAGCGAGTTTCAGGTTGATCGCCAGTTCGATGATTTCGGCCCAGCGCCGACTGTCGCGCTCGCCAAGATCCTCGCGGGGCATTTGCGCCAGGTACAGCTTGATGGCGCTGTACAGCGATTCGATGTCATCGGTGAGCCGGCGTATCTCCTGAGTGACGGCGGTCTGCTTGCCGCGCAGCACATCGAGGGTGGCGTCGAGCATGTTGTCGAGCAGGTCGCCGATGCGCAGGGTTTCGCGAGCGGCGTTGGCCAAGGCCAGACTTGGCGTGACCAGTGCCGTCGGGTCGAGATGCCGTGGTTTGGCCGTGCCGTTGACCTCCGGCCGCTCCGGCAGCAACCAGGCACACAGCCGTGCCATCGGCCCGACACTCGGCAACAGAATCAGGCAGCGCGCGGTGTTGTACAGCAGGTGGAAGCCAATGACCATTTCCTGCGGGCTGAAATCAAGGCTGTCGATCCAGTGCACCAGCGGATCGAGTACCGGAATGATCAACAGCAGGCCGATCAGTTTGTATAGCAGACTGCCCAGCGCTACCTGCCGGCCGGCAGCGTTCTGCATGCTGGTGCTCATGAACGCAAGAATGCCGCTGCCGATGTTGGCACCGATCACCAGACCGATCGCCACTGGCAGGCTGATCACACTCGCCCCGGCGAGGGTAGCGGTGAGCAGCACGGCGGCGAGGCTGGAATAGGAAATCATCGCGAACAACGCGCCGACCAGGGCGTCGAGGAGAATATCGCCGGTCAGCGAGGCGAAAATAACCTTCACCCCTTGGGCTTGAGTGATCGGCGCCGCCGCTTCGACAATCAGTTGCAGCGCGAGAATGATCAGTCCCAGACCGATCGACACCCGGCCCATTTGCCCGAGCCGCGTCTGTTTGCGCGACAGGAAGAAAATCACCCCGAGAAAGATCAGCAGCGGCGACAGCCACGACAGGTCAAACGTCAGCACCCGCGCCATCAACGCCGTACCGACATCGGCCCCCAGCATGGTTGCCAGCGCCGGCGTCAACGCCATCAGGCCCTGACCGACGAACGAAGTCACCAGCATTGCCGTGGCGTTGCTGCTCTGCACCATCGCCGTAACCAGAATACCGGCGACGAACGCCAGCCATTTCTTCGACATGTTCTGGCCGATCACATGCCGCAGGTTGGTCCCATACACCCGCAGAATGCCGGTTCGGACGATATGCGTGCCCCAGATCAGCAGGGCCACGGCAGAAAGAAGATTGAGCAGGGTGAGCATGCAGACCCCCTCTGATAGCAGCGCCCCAGAGGGGCAAGTGGACGGCACCGCGCGGTTTCTACGTTCTTGATACTTAAGCTGTAGTTGGCGAACGGTCTCGGCGCCAGCATTGCACAGCTAAAGGTCTCTTTGAAACAAAACTGTCATGAAAAGCCAGTCAGCTTTCGCCAGCTTCATTGCCGTCAACCGAATTCAAAAACAACTGTGGGAGCGAGCCTGCTCGCGAAAGCGGTGTGTCAGTCGGCAACAACCTTGACTGATCTACCGCATTCGCGAGCAGGCTTGCTCCCACAGGGGCATTACCGGTTTATGCGCGTCAGGTCCTAGCGCAGTTTCACCGGATCCTGCTGCTTTTTCTTGCGGGCGATCGCGCCGCGCATCTTGATGTTGATCGCTTCGACTGCCAGCGAGAACGCCATGGCGAAGTAGACGTAGCCTTTCGGTACATGCACGTCGAACGATTCAGCGATCAGCACGGTACCGACCACCAGCAGGAACGACAGCGCGAGCATTTTCAGCGACGGGTGCTTGTCGATGAACTCGCTGATCTTGCCCGAGGCCAGCATCATCACCAGTACCGCCACGATAATCGCCGCGACCATGACCGGAACGTGGGAAACCATGCCGACGGCGGTGATCACCGAGTCCAGCGAGAAGACGATGTCGATGATCGCGATCTGGATGATGGTATAGAGGAAATTGCCGCCCTTGCCCGAAGGCGCGTCGTCGCTGTCTTCTTCGCCTTCCAGCGCGTGGTACATCTCCTGCGAGCTTTTCCACAGCAGGAACAGGCCACCAAAGAACAGGATCAGGTCGCGGCCGGAAATGCCTTGGCCGAACACTTCGAACAGGTCGGCGGTGAGGCGCATGACCCAGGTGATCGACAGCAGCAACAGGATCCGCGTGATCATCGCCAGGGCCAGACCGAAAATCCGGGTGCGCTGCTGCATGTGCTTGGGCATGCGGCTGACCAGGATCGAGATCATGATGATGTTATCGATGCCGAGGACGATTTCCGGGGCGGTCAGGGTGAAGAAGGCAACCCAGATTTCGGGGTTGGTCAGCCATTCCATGTGTATTCCTTTGAGCAATTGTTAAACCGAAAAAGGTCCGGGCTTCAAACCGCGAAGCCAGGACCCGAATCGGTGAGTCTTGGGCTTATAGAGTGCTGAACACCGGGAAAGTCCCCAACAGCAGCGCAGCAATCAGAATGCAGATACACACCAGGATCGCCCATTTCAAGGTGAAACGCTGGTGATCACCGAAATCGATGCCGGCCAGCGCCACCAACAGATAGGTCGACGGCACCAGCGGGCTCAGCAAGTGGACCGGCTGGCCGACGATCGAGGCACGGGCCATTTCCACTGCAGTGATCCCATAGTGACTGGCCGCTTCGGCCAGCACCGGCAACACGCCATAGTAGAACGCGTCGTTGGACATGAAGAAGGTGAACGGCATGCTCACCAGCGCCGTGATGACCGCCAGGTACGGGCCGAGGAAATCCGGAATCACCGCCAACAGGCTCTTGGACATCGCATCGACCATGCCGGTGCCGGACAGGATACCGGTGAAGATACCGGCCGCAAAGATCAGCCCGACCACTGCCAGCACACTGCCGGAATGCGCCGCGACGCGATCCTTCTGCATCTGGAGGCACGGGTAGTTGACGATCATCGCAATACTGAACGCCACCATGAACAGCACCGGCAGCGGCAGCAGGCCGCCGATCAGCGTGCACATCAGGCCGAAGGTCAACGCGGCGTTGAACCAGATCAGCTTCGGACGGCGGGCATCCGGGAATTGCGAGACGCTGATTTCGCTGTGATCGATTTCGTCGCCAACCAGATGCAGCTCACCGAGGCGCGCACGCTCACGTTTACCGTAGAAGTAGGCAATCAGCAGGATCGCCACTACACCGGCAGCCATCGCCGGGATCATCGGCACGAAAATGTCCGACGGGTCGACATGCAGCGCACTTGCCGCACGGGCGGTCGGGCCGCCCCATGGGGTCATGTTCATCACGCCACCGGCGAGAATGATCAGACCGGCCATGATCCGCGGGCTCATGCCGATGCGGCTGTACAGCGGCAGCATGGCGGCCACACAGATCATGTAAGTGGTCGCGCCGTCACCATCGAGGGAAACGACGAGCGCCAGTACGGCGGTACCGACCGAAACTTTCAGCGGGTCGCCCTTGACCAGTTTGAGGATCTTGCGCACGGCCGGGTCGAACAGACCGGAGTCGATCATCAGGGCGAAATACAGAATGGCAAACATCAGCATCACGCCGGTCGGCGCCAGCTTGGTGATGCCTTCGAGCATCATCGGCCCGATCTTCGGCGCAAAACCGCCGAACAGGGCAAACAGGATCGGGATGATGATCAGCGCGATCAGCGCGGACAGGCGCTTGGTCATGATCAGGAACATGAACGTGATGACCATGGCGAAGCCAAGGAAAGTCAGCATGGGAAATACTCCAGGCGCAGCGCGGCGAGTTGGGTGAGCGGATCAGGCGCGATCAGCGCAGAACGGCAAACACGAAACGTACGGGCGGAGTGACAGCGAAGAGGCGGGTTGCAGAGGACATCAGAATCACCAATTGTTGTTGTTAAAAGGGCCGGGGCGAGCGAGTCATCGCAGGCGTTGGCCAACCGGTCTGTTGCCGGGAGTGGGGCGATCCTAATCGGGGAAGCTTTCAGCTACCTTTCGCGGGGCAAAGCTTTGAGTGAACGGTCATGCGCTCGCTGAAGCGGACTGTGAACCAATAAACACGGGGAGGGGCCTATCAAGCGCCACTCCTGGCACAACAGCGGCTGCCATTGCCGACACATCCGCTGATGTTTGAGTTGCGACCAGCGCTGTTTAAAAAACCGACAAGTTCAACGGCCGCATCGCGCCCATCCAGATCGCATGGTCGCTGTGGTCGAGCAAATCATTGCCGGTGTCCGGGTGCAGAAACACCACCAGGCCGTGGCGGTTGAGCGCCAGCCACGGCAGGACCTCACCGAGCAATTGCGGGCCGAAGGCCAACTGGCAGCTCCAGTCCGGGTGTGGCCCGACGGGCCGTTCGTGGACGCGGCCCATTTTCAAGGCAAACGTCTGCGCGGCTTCTTCGCACAATGCGCGCGCCTGGTCGATGGTATCGGCGTCGAAATAGACGTGGGCGTGGTAACCCTTGATCGCGTGCATCGCAAATCCTCTGATCGGTTCGAACCCTCGGCGTTTTCCATCGTCACAGGCCATATGGGCCCAGAACAAGGAAAACAGCCATGAAGAATGCCGAAACCCCGGCGGTAAAAGTGGTGCTCTATGGTGCCATGAGTAGCCTGGGCAGCGCGTTGATGGCTGAGCTGCTGCGGCGCCAGCACGAAGTCATTGCCATTCTTGACGATCTCACCGCACTGGCGCCACGCCCGGGTTTGCGTACCAAAACCGGTGACCTGTTCGATCCGGAGCGGGTCAATCAGAGCGTGGCCGGCAGCACAGCGGTCATCTGTTTACTGGATGCGCCGGGGTTGCCGTTCAGCAGCGATCACGTCGAGCGCTCGGTGGTACTCGGCCCGGTCGAACAAGTGCTGGCGGTGGACGCGCTGGTCGATGGGCTGCAACTGGCCAGTGTTGCACGGCTGTTTCTGGTGGGTGATTTTGCCGTGCTCGACGAGGCCGACGTCGATGATCGCCTGCAACGCCATGCCGCGGAAGAAATTCGCGAGGCGCTGCAAAGCAGTTCGTTGCAATGGACGCTGGTCAACGCGCCCCATGGAGTGGCGGGCCTGACCATCGAACATTTCAGTCAGGTCAGCGGCAATCTCGAGCCGGGCCTCGCCGAGCCGCTAGAGCGCTTGAATCGCGCGGCGGTGGGGATTGCCGATGAATTACGGCTGAATCTGCATATCGGCGAGCATGTGAATTTTGTCGCGGCGTCGGACTAGCGCCTCAGATGGCAATCGAAGGCAATGCCAGTCCGTTGAACGAGGCGGCACTGCTGGCCTGCTCGGCCATCAACCAGTCGACGAACAATTGAATCAGCGCGCCGCGACGTTTGCGTGGCGGCAGTACGACGTAATAACCAAGGCGTGACAGGGTGGTTTCGGCGAGCGGGCGACACAACAACCCTTGCGTCAGCAAGTTATCCACAAGGTGCCGCCAACCGATCGCCACACCCTGGCCACCAATCGCCGCCTGGATCAACAGCGTGTAATTATCGAAACGCAATTGCCCCGGTGCCGGTGCGGTGGCGATGCGAAGTTCGCGAAACAGGCCACTCCAGTCGAACCAGTTGCTGCTGTTCTCACCGCGCAAGTGCAGCAGCGGAAACTCCAGTAACGCCTGCGCCGGCAGCGGTAGCGAGCGCCCCTTGAGCAACAGCGGGCTGCACACTGGAAACACTTCTTCGCTGAACAGCCAATGGCTTTCGCCCTGTTTGAAACGCCCGTCACCAAACAGCACCGCCACATCGATATCGGTGCGCAGCATGTTGTGGTTGCGCTCGCTGGTCACCAGGCTGACGTCAATATGCGGGTTGGCCTCGTGAAAACGGTGCAGGCGTGGCATCAGCCAGTACGCGGCGAAGGCAAAATCCGTGGCGACTTGCAGCACTTCGTGTTGCTGCTGCGTGCTGATCGCGCTCAAGCCCGCATCAATGTTTTGCAGACCGAGGCTGACCTGCTCGAACAGAATGGCGCCGACTTCCGTCAGCTCGATGCCGCGATAGATGCGATCGAACAAGCGCGTGCCGAGTTGTTCCTCCAGCCGTTTGATCTGCTGGCTGATCGCCGGTTGCGTGGTGCCGAGTTCGACCGCCGCGGCGGTGAAACTGCGATGTCGAGCGGCCGCCTCGAAGGCGCGCAGCAGGTCGAGCGACAGGTCACCGAGGGCTTCATACATAAGCTGTGCTTATCCTAGTCATTGTCTGGCGCAGGCTTTACCGAACAGAGCAGGGGCTCCATGCTCGATTGCAGCAATGTCGCATAAATATTCACTATGGAATGCCGCGATCACATGAAGCGCAAGAACATTCTTTTCATCATGGCCGATCAAATGGCCGCGCCAATGTTGCCGTTCTACGGCCCGTCGCCGATCAAACTGCCGAATCTGTCGCGCCTCGCCGAACAAGGCGTGGTGTTCGATGCCGCTTATTGCAATAGTCCGCTGTGCGCGCCGTCGCGTTTCACCCTGGTCAGCGGTCAGTTGCCGAGCAAGATCGGCGCTTACGACAACGCTGCCGATTTTCCCGCCGATATCCCGACCTACGCCCACTACCTGCGCCGCCTTGGCTACCGCACTGCGCTGTCGGGCAAGATGCATTTCTGCGGACCGGATCAATTGCACGGCTATGAAGAGCGCCTGACCAGCGACATCTACCCGGCCGATTACGGTTGGGCCGTGAACTGGGATGAACCGGATGTGCGGCCGACCTGGTATCACAACATGTCGTCAGTCCTGCAGGCCGGGCCCTGCGTGCGTACCAACCAGCTCGATTTCGATGAAGAAGTGGTGTTCAAGGCCCAGCAATATCTGTTCGATCACATTCGCGAGGACGGCGACCAGCCGTTCTGCCTGACCGTTTCGATGACTCACCCCCACGACCCGTACACCATTCCCAAGGCCTTCTGGGATTTGTACGACGATGCCGATATCCCGCTGCCGGCGACGCCGGATCAGCACGAACTCGATCCACATTCGCAACGCCTGCTCAAGGTTTACGACCTGTGGGACAAACCCTTGCCTGTGGACAAGATTCGTGATGCGCGCCGGGCCTACTTCGGTGCCTGCAGCTATATCGACGCCAACGTCGGCAAACTGCTGCAAACCCTCGAAGATACCGGTTTACTGGATGACACTATCGTGGTGTTCTCCGGCGACCATGGCGACATGCTCGGCGAGAAGGGCCTCTGGTACAAAATGCACTGGTACGAAATGGCTGCCCGAGTGCCGTTGCTGATCAGTGCGCCGGGGCAATTCAACGCCGGCCGTGTCAGCGCCGCAGTCTCGACCGCCGACCTGCTGCCTACCTTTGTCGAACTGGCCGGAGGCACCCTCGAACCGGGCTTGCCGTTGGATGGCCGCTCGCTGGTTTCACACCTGCAAGGGCAGGGCGGTCACGACGAAGTGTTCGGCGAATACATGGCCGAAGGCACCGTCAGCCCGTTGATGATGATCCGTCGCGGCGCCTACAAATTCATCTACAGCGAAAGCGACCCTTGCCTACTCTTCGACGTAGACAACGATCCGCGTGAACTGGAAGAGCTCAGCCAGTCGCCGGCACATCGCCAACTGTTCGAAGACTTTCTCGCCGAAGCGCGGGCCAAATGGGACATTCCGACGATTCACGGCCAGGTGCTCGCCAGTCAGCGCCGCCGCCGTTTCGTCGCACAAGCCCTGACCCTCGGCAAGCTGAAGAGCTGGGATCACCAGCCGCTGGTGGACGCCAGTCAGCAGTACATGCGCAACCACATCGACCTCGATGATCTGGAACGCAAAGCACGTTATCCACAACCCTGCCAAAACCAATAATGTAAGGGGAAGTCCATGGGCAAGTTATCCACAGTCGTAACGGTTGGTCTGATCGCATTGAGCAGCGCTTCGGCTTTTGCCGAACAGAACTGCGGCACGGTGAAAATGGCCGATCCGGGCTGGAGCGACATCGCGGCGACCAACGCCATCACCGGGTTTCTGCTCGACGGCATGGGCTACAAGGCCAAGATCGACACCCTCGCCGTGCCGATCACCTTCGGCGGTCTGAAGGACGGCCAGGTGGATGTGTTCATGGGCAACTGGATGCCGGCACAGCAAGGCTTCTACGACAAGTTCGTCGCCACCGGTGACGTCACGCAGCTGGCGAAGAACCTCGAAGGCACGGAGTTCACCCTCGCCGTGCCGGATTACGTGTGGGACGCGGGTGTGCATGATTTTGCCGACCTGAACAAATACGCCGACAAGTTCGACCGCAAGATCTACGGCATTGGCTCCGGTGCGCCAGCGAACATCTCGTTGCAGGAAATCATCAAGAAGAATGACTTCGACATGGGCCAGTGGAAGCTGATCGAGTCCAGCGAACAGGCGATGCTGGCGGAAGTCTCGCGTGCGGTGAAGAAGCAGAAGTTCGTCACCTTCCTCGGCTGGACCCCACACCCGATGAACGTGCAATTGAAAATGCATTACCTGAAGGGCGGCGAGAAGTACTTCGGCAGCACCGGCAGCGTTTATACGCTGACGCGCAAGGGTTACGCCGAGGCCTGCCCGAACGTGGGCAAATTGCTGACCAACCTGGCGTTCACTCAGGACATGGAAAACAGCATCATGGCCGAGGTGGTGAACAAGAAGATCAGCAATGCCGAGGCGGCGAAGGCATGGATCAAGGCCAACCCCGCCGTGCTGGATAAATGGCTGGATGGGGTGAAGACGGCGGATGGCAAGGATGCGTTGGCGGCGGTCAAGGCGAAGCTTTGATCGAGGGGTTGCTGGATCAGTGATCAGCTTGAGATCTTTGCCCCCTCACCCCAGCCCTCTCCCCCAAGGGGGCGAGGGGGAAAGGGAGCCTATCGTTGTTTGATTCGAGACATGAGTTCGACGCTGATTCCGCAGGTCGATTTAGCCAGTCCAAACACCTCGGTCAGTCCCCTCTCCCTTTGGGAGAGGGTTAGGGTGAGGGTCTTCTACCTGACACACTGATACCCTTGAACAAACCCCCAACTGCGAGGACCCATGGCCTTCCCCAGCCGCCACTCTCTCTTCCCTTTCCTCACCTGGCTGCCACGGCAAACCCGCGCCAGCGTTGGACGGGATCTGATCGTCGGGCTCAGCGGGGCGATTCTGGCGTTACCGCAGTCGATTGCCTACGCGCTGATCGCCGGCCTGCCGCCCGAGTACGGTCTGTATGCGGCAATTGTGCCGGTGCTGATTGCCTGTCTGTGGGGTTCGTCCTGGCATTTGATTTGCGGCCCGACGGCGGCGATTTCGATCGTGCTGTTTGCCAGCGTCAGCCCCTTGGCCGTGCCCGCCTCGCAGGACTACATCACGCTGATTCTGCTGCTGACCTTGCTCGCCGGAATCTTCCAGTGGTTGCTCGGCTTGTTGCGCTTCGGCGCGCTGGTGAATTTTGTTTCGCATTCAGTCGTGCTGGGTTTCACCCTCGGCGCGGCAGTGGTTATTGCCATTGGCCAGTTGCCGAACCTGCTGGGGCTGGAATTGCCGGCCAATAGCACGGCGTTGGCAAGCCTGATGGATCTGCTTGAGCACCTGCGAGCTGTGGATAAACCTTCGCTGGTACTCGGCGTGGCCACGGTGCTGGTCGGCATCGTGCTCAAACGCTGGCTACCGCGCTGGCCGACGTTGTTGATCACCCTCGTCCTGGCCAGTGTGCTGGTCTGGCTGTGGCCGGCGATGTTCGGCCATGTACATCGGGTCAGCGCCTTCGTAGGGCGCTTGCCGCCGTTCAGTGCCTTGCCACTGGACCTCGACCTGGTCTTGCGCCTGCTGCCGAGCGCGGTGGCAGTCGGCATGCTGGGCCTGGTCACCAGCCTGTCGATCGCGCGCTCGATTTCCGCGCGATCGCAACAGTTGCTCGATGCCAACCAGGAAGTCCGCGCGCAGGGCTTGTCGAATATCGTCGGTGCGTTTTTCTCCGGCTCGCTGTCCGCCGGCTCGTTTACCCGCTCAGGCCTGAGTTATGAAGCGGGCGCCTGCTCGCCGCTGGCGGGAGTGTTTTCGGCGCTGTGGGTGGCATTATTCGCGATCTTTGGCGCCGGACTGATTGCGCACATTCCGATCCCGGCGATGGCCGGGAGCATTCTGCTGATTGCCTGGGGCCTGATTGACCATCGCGCCATTCGGGCCTTGCTGCGGGTCAGCCGCGCCGAGTTCGTGGTGATGGCCCTGACCTGCCTCGCCACGTTGCTGCTGGAATTGCAGACCGCCATTTATGCCGGTGTGCTGGCCTCGCTGTTTTTCTACCTCAAGCGCACGTCGCAACCGCGAGTGCAACATTGGCGCGACGGCGAAGACGATGTGCTGCGGGTCGGCGGGTCGATCTTTTTCGGCGCCAGCCATTACCTGCAAGTGCGCCTGCAACGCATGCACGGCGAACGGGTGGTGATCGAAGCGCAGCAGATCAATTTCATCGACTATTCGGGGGTGGAAATGCTGCACCAGGAGGCGCGACGCCTGCTGCGCCAGAACCGCAGCCTGACCTTGCGTGGGGCGCGGCCGCAGGTGGTGGAGGAGTTGCGCAAGCTCGAAGGGCCGGAGAAATGCCCGATCAGGTTTGAAGACTGACTTCGAGAACACCGAATAACCTGTGGGAGCGAGCCTGCTCGCGAAGACGGTGGCACATCCGCAATCGATGTGTCAGATAGACCGCTTTCGCGAGCAGGCTCGCTCCCACAGGGAGATCATTGCGCGAGCTGGCGGCGCAGTTCGGCCAGCACCGGCGCCGTGTCTGGGCGCACGCCGCGCCACAGGTAAAACGCCTCGGCCGCCTGCTCTGCCAGCATCCCCAAACCATCCATCGACAGCGCCGCGCCATGCTCACTGGCCCAACGGCAGAAAGCGGTCGGCTCCTTGCCGTACATCATGTCGTAGCACAGGGTCTTGCCCGCTTCGATCAGGCTCGCGGCAATCGGCGGCACGTCGCCAGTGAGGCTGGCCGAGGTGGCATTGATGATCACGTCAACCGACTCGCGCAACCAGTCGAAACCGCTGGCCGACACCGGGCCCAGATCGCCAAACGATTCGGCCAGCAGCTCGGCCTTGTCCACGCTGCGATTGGCAATGATCAGCGATGCCGGTTTCTCCGCCAGCAGCGGCTCCAGCGCACCGCGCACTGCGCCACCGGCACCCAGCAGCAAGATGCGTTTGCCCGTCAGGCTGAAGCCGGCATTCACCGTCAGATCGCGCACCAGCCCGGCACCATCGGTGTTGTCACCGAGCAGCGTGCCATCAGTCAGTTTGCTCAAGGTATTCACCGCGCCGGCGCGTTGCGCTCGGGCGGTCAGGCTATCGGCCAGGCGATAGGCGTCTTCCTTGAACGGGACAGTGACGTTGGCGCCGCGGCCTTCTTGGAAAAACGCCATGGCGCAGCCGGAAAAGTCATCAAGCGGGGCCAGCAACGTGCTGTATTCAAGTTGCTGGCCGGTCTGCTGCGCGAACAGCTGGTGAATCATCGGCGACTTGCTGTGGCCGATCGGGTTGCCGAAAACAACGTAGCGATCCATCAGGGCTCCTCAGGCTTCGGCGAGCCAGTCGCGGTCTTGCAGGAAGTACTCGGTCAGGCGCGCTTCTTCGCTGCCGGGCTCGGCTTTCCAGTCGTAAGCCCAGCGCACTTGCGGCGGCAGGGACATCAGGATCGACTCGGTACGCCCGCCCGATTGCAGCCCGAACAATGTACCGCGGTCGTAAACCAGGTTGAACTCGACGTAACGGCCACGACGAAATTCCTGAAATTCACGCTGTTGGGCGGTGAATGGATCATTTTTGCGGCGCTGCACGATCGGCAGGTACGCCTCGATGTAGGCATCGCCGATGGCACGCATGAAGGCGAAGCTGGTGTCGAAGTCCCATTCGTTCAGGTCATCGAAAAACAGCCCGCCAATACCGCGCGGCTCATGACGATGCTTGATATGGAAGTAGGTGTCGCACCAGGCTTTGTAACGTGGATACACGTCGGCACCGAACGGCGCACACGCCTGTTCGGCGACGCGATGCCAATGAATGCAGTCTTGTTCATTGCCGTAATACGGGGTCAGGTCAAAACCGCCGCCGAACCACCAGACCGGTTCTTCGCCTTCTTTCTCGGCGATGAAAAACCGCACGTTGGCGTGGGAGGTCGGTACATGCGGGTTATGCGGGTGGATCACCAGCGATACGCCGAGGGCTTCAAAACCGCGGCCGGCAAGTTCGGGCCGGTGAGCGCTGGCCGAGGGCGGCAGGCCGCTGCCAAACACATGGGAAAAATTGACCCCGCCCTTTTCGATCAGCGTGCCGTTCTCCAGCACCCGGGTACGACCGCCACCGCCGGCGGGCCGGGTCCAGGCGTCTTCGACGAAGCGCGTGCCGCCGTCTTCGGCTTCCAGAGCGGCGCAGATGCGGTCTTGCAGGTCGAGCAGATAGGCCTTTACGGCGTCGGTGCGGGTCGTCATGGCTTCACCTTGAATCGGGCGCCGCCCCCGGCAGGCGGGGCGGCGCAAATGGGCGCGTAGCATACCATCGCACAATGGCCCGCCGCAGTTGACGAAGATCAAGCATGGGAGTTGGATAGGGGGCTTACAAAAAGCCCCAAGGAGAGCAGGCAGATGGCAAAGCGTATCCAGTTCCGCGCCCACGGCGGTCCCGAAGTGCTCGAATATGTAGATTACGAACCCGCCGCACCCGGCCCGAATCAGGTGCGGGTGGCGAACAAGGCGATCGGCCTGAACTTCATCGACACCTATTTCCGCAGCGGCCTGTATCCGCCGCCTGCCTTGCCGTCCGGGCTGGGCGCTGAAGGGGCAGGCATCGTCGATGCAGTCGGCAGCGAAGTCACCCGGTTCAAGGTTGGCGATCGAGTGGCCTACGGCACCGGCCCGCTGGGTGCTTACAGCGAATTGCACGTGCTGCCGCAGGACAATCTGGTGCACCTGCCCGACGACATCAGTTTCGAGACGGCCGCCGGCGTCATGCTCAAGGGCCTGACCGTGCAGTATCTGCTGCGCCAGACCTATGAACTCAAGGGTGGCGAGACCATTCTGTTTCACGCTGCGGCCGGTGGCGTCGGCTCGCTCGCCTGTCAGTGGGCCAAGGCGCTCGGGGTGAAGCTGATCGGTACGGTCAGTTCCAAAGAAAAAGCTGAACTGGCCAAAACCAATGGCGCCTGGGCGACGATCGATTACAGCCACGAGAACGTTGCCCAGCGCGTGCTGGAGTTGACCGACGGCAAGAAAGTCCCGGTGGTGTATGACGGCGTCGGCAAGGACACATGGCTGACCTCCCTCGACAGCGCTGCGCCACGGGGCCTGGTCGTCAGTTTCGGTAATGCCTCCGGCGCGGTGGATGGGGTGAACCTGGGCATTCTTTCTGCCAAAGGCTCGCTGTATGTCACCCGGCCGACCCTGGCGACGTACGCCAACAACGCCGAAAACCTGCAGCGCATGGCCGACGAGCTGTTCGAGATGATCAGCAGCGGCAAACTGAAGGTGGACATCAGCCAGCGTTATCCACTGGCCGAGGCGGCGAAAGCGCAAACCGAACTGTCGGCGCGGCGCACCACCGGTTCTACCGTCCTGCTGCCCTGACAAACCCGTCGACGTCTCGCCAGCCAGGGCTTGGCGCCACGGCTGGCGAGATGTGCGAGCCTCTTCAGAAGCCTGGTGGATGACACGCCAACGGCTTCTGTATCAGATGACCAACCGCCGCCTGATCCGGCGGTTGCACCGCCGCGAGGATCTGCCGCCACTCGGCGGACAACACCCAGTAATCGCCGCGTGCGCGATGGTCGATGTGCAGGGCATTTGAAGCAATCGGCATCAGGCCGAAGCGTTGGTAAAAACGCAGCTGTTGCGACCGGCACAGTGCGGTGACGCCCTGGTAGCCATTCCTGATCGCCCACTCGGCAGCGGCGGCCAACAGGCCGTTGACCGCGATGGGCAGCTGATGGGTCGAGTACGAGATCAAGCGGCTGAATTCGACATGCCGTGACAGCGCCACCGTGGGCGACACATGTTGTTGCGCCAGCAACGCCCATTCGAACGGTGCCGGAGTGGCCCGCAGTACCGCCAGCAACTGGTCGTGGCGGTACAGCAGAAAGTGCGTACTGCGCGACTTGATCGCCAGTTGCGTTTCGAGCAGCCGCGCACGTGAGGACAGCATGTAATGCTGCAGCCGCAGCCGAAATTGCCGATCGATGAACCGATCAAAGTCCTGGGTATCCGATCCCGCTTCAAGCGTCACGATACGGCAACCCTCGTGATGACTCTTTAACGTTGTCTGAAGCGTTTGCAGGTAATCCGTGAGTTGCAAATCCGTAGTGTCCATTCTTTCTCCGCAGTCCTTACTTATCGAAGTGTTTCGAGTGCTGAGGAAAGGATGGTTGCTTTTGGCGATTCCGCCACGCCGGGAGGTCTGATAATCAGGTGGGAAAAGTCAATGAATCCGGGCGGTTGACGACTTTTCTGACAGGAGAGAAAGCCCCTGTTGTAGGAAAAATCGCAGGCATGCGTAGTACTCCTCGCCATCACGCCGAGGAGTACGCACATTCATATCGTTTGAAGCCGGGTCAGTCGGGACGAATGACCTTGCCGCTCGCCAGGTCGCGGATCACGCTGGGGTTCTTGCGGCCACCCAGTTGCCCGCCGAGTACCAGATCGAGCTGCCCACGGAAATACTGCTCGACCCGCAGGCGCGTACGCGCAGCCGGGCGCCCCTGAGGGTTGGCAGACGTGGAAATCAGCGGCCCGACCATTGAACACAGGTCGCGCACTTGCGGGTGATCACTGACCCGCAGCGCCACGGTGTCGTGGATACCGGTCACCCATTCGGGCAACAAGCCCTGATGCGGCACCAGCCAGGTGTTCGGCCCCGGCCAGGTACTGGCCATGCGGTCGATCCATTCCTGCGGGAAATCTTCGAACAGGAAGTCGAACTGGCGAATGTTGTCGGCGACCAGAATCAGCCCCTTGATCACCGAGCGGTTCTTGATTGCCAGCAGCCGGTCCACGGCCTCTTCATTCCACGGGTCGCAACCCAGCCCCCAGACGGCTTCGGTTGGATAGGCAATCACCGCCCCGGCACGAATCTCTCGCGCGGCTTGTTGCACACGCCAACTGTTGACCATGAAAAAACTCTCCGCAATCAGGTTTCGCGCAGTTTACCTATCCTGCATGTAAAACCTAGCGTGTCCTGGCCAACCAACGACCGTTTTCGCAGACCGCCCGGCCGTCCATTTCCAGCTCGGTCAGTGCTGCCAACACTTTGGGCAAGGCCCAGCCACAGCTATCGGCCAGCGCTTCGCTGGTATGCGGGGCGGCGTGGAGCAGAGCGAGCAACGGATGGTCGGCCTTCGCGCAATCCGTGGACGGAGACACATGCTGCCAGCCGCGCAGGGCTTCGAGGATGTGTTCGATGGTTTCCACCAGCACCGCGCCATCACGAATCAACTGATGACAGCCACGTGCGCCCGGATGATGAATCGACCCGGGAATCGCATACACCTCACGCCCCTGTTCCGCCGCCAGCCGCGCGGTGATCAGTGAACCGCTGGCGACGCTGGCCTCGACCACCAGCACGCCCAGCGACAAACCGCTGATGATCCGGTTACGCCGCGGGAAGTTGCTGGGGGCCGGCCCGGCATCCAGCGGAAACTCCGAAAGCACGGCGCTGCCGGACGCCATCATCGCCTCGGCCAGCCGTCGGTTGCGCTGTGGATAAAAATTTTCCAGGCCGGTGCCGAGTACCCCGACGGTCAGCCCGCCAACATCCAGCGCGGCTTGGTGGGCTGCCGCGTCGATGCCCAGCGCCAGGCCGCTGGTGATGACAAAACCGGCCCCGGCAAGGCTGCGCGAAAACGCTGCGGCGGTGTCCATGCCAGGACGCGAAGCGCGGCGGCTTCCGACCATCGCCAGTTGCGGTTTCTCCAGAATCCGCGCATCGCCGGCAACGAACAACAACGGCGGCGGATCCGGAATCTGCGCCAGCAGCGCCGGATAATCGGCCTGGTCCCACATCAGCAAATGCTGGCCCGGCCGCTCTAGCCAGCGCATTGCGTGGCTGGCACCGTCGCGAACCGTAGGGCAACGCCGCGCCTCGGCGCACGCCGCCGGCAAACCCAGCGAACGCCAGGCGCTGGCCGGCGCACTGATGGCTTTGGAGGCCGAGCCAAAGGCTTCGAGCAATTTGGCAAAGCGCTTGGGGCCGATATCCGGCAAGCGGTGCAGGCGCAGGCGCGCTTCCAGTTCCGCCGGGGAAACCGGTGTACAGACAGGAGACATCATGGATCATCCTTGATCGATATAAGGCCCGTACCTTTCGGAACAAGCTGTGGATAACTCTGTTGGTAACTTGTTGAGCAAGCTACGGATTACGCACCTTGTCGAGCACCGCCAGCGAGCGCGATGCGTTGAGAATCAGGCCATAGCTGAGTTTGTCGTAGGTACGGAACACCATCAGCAACCCGGCGCGTTCATCGGGAATCTTCAGCGGTTGGCCGGTGATCCGGTCACGCACGGTTTCGCCGGTTTTCATCACCACCAGCACGTTGCCCTCGGCAAGGCCATCGCGTTTGCCCTTGTTCAACGTGACCACGTCCATCGCGCCGATCTGCGTGACGCCGCGCGGTACGTCGATGATCACCCCGTTGATATCGCGGGCAGGGGCGCTGGGCATGAAGGTCGAATTGATCGAACGTTCTTCGCCGCTGAACAAACGATCACCGAGGCGCACTTCCTGGGTAGTGCGTTGCAGCGCGAGGGTGGCGACATCGCCCTCGGTGGCGACGATTTCACCGCCACCAATGTCATCGGCGTTGATCCCGAGAAATTCCTGGGTCTGCGGATCGGTGTAGACCTTGCCCTGGCGAAAGATGCCGTACACCGGTTGTTCCGGGTCGAAATGGCCACGGGCGAAGATGCGGTCACCGGTGCCGCTGAGCACGCGCTCGGCATCGCCAGCGACGATGTACGGCGCCTTGTCGAAATCTTCAGCCTTGTCGACGATGCGGTTGCTCAGCAGGAAACTGTTGATGGACTTCAGCGGAATGCTTGGAATCGCCTCGGCCACCGGGCTGGTGCGGATGCGGGGCGAGAGTTTGATGGTGCCGCGCGACTCGCCACGGTTGACGGTCAGTTGCGGCTGGCCGTTGACGTAGCTGAGCGTCAGCGTGTCGCCGGGATAGATCAGGTTGGGGTTATCGATCTGCGGATTGGCCCGCCACAGTTGCGGCCATTGCCAGGGCTCGCGCAGGTATTTGCCGGAAATGTCCCAGAGCGTGTCCCCTGAAACCACCGTGTATTGCTGTGGAAAACCTTCCCTGAGTTGCACTTGCCCTTGCGCCGCGCCGGCCGAAGCCAGGAGCAGCAGGGCGAGTAGTGTTTTCCTCATGCCGTGAATCCCTTTATCATATGCGTTCGCGTGAACCGTCAGAGCCCCCGTGGCTCGCTTGGGCAAACTGCACAAGCTACGCTTCACAACGGTAGCCTGCATCTTCGGACCTGCCAGGCCATCGACCCGACTTTACTCAACGTGTGCAGCAATCAAAGCCTATGGCCATTTTAAACATCCTCGAATTCCCGGACCCGCGTCTGCGCACTATCGCCAAGCCTGTGGCTGTAGTGGACGACGAAGTGCGTCAGTTGGTCGATGACATGTTTGAAACAATGTATGAAGCGCCGGGCATCGGCCTTGCCGCGACCCAGGTCAACGTACATAAACGCATCGTGGTCATGGACCTTTCCGAAGACCGGACCGAGCCGCGGGTGTTCATCAACCCCGAGTTCGAACCGTTGACCGAGGACATGGACCAGTACCAGGAAGGCTGCCTCTCGGTACCCGGTTTCTACGAAAACGTCGATCGCCCGCAAAAGGTCAGGATCAAGGCGCTGGACCGCGACGGCAAGCCCTATGAGCTGATCGCCGAAGGCCTGCTTGCGGTGTGCATCCAGCACGAATGCGACCACCTCAACGGCAAATTGTTCGTCGACTACCTGTCCACGCTCAAACGCGACCGGATCAAGAAGAAGCTGGAAAAGCTGCACCGCCAGAACGCTTGATGCCCCTCTTCAAAGGCTTGCTGCGGCAAGCCTTTTTCATTTTTGTGAGACGCCTTTCATGACTGAGCCATTGCGCATCGTTTTTGCCGGCACCCCGGAATTCGCCGCCGAACACCTCAAGGCCCTGCTGAACAGCCCGTACGAGATCGTCGCGGTGTACACCCAGCCAGATCGGCCGGCCGGGCGCGGGCAGAAACTGATGCCGAGCCCGGTCAAACAGCTCGCCCTGGAAAACCATATCCAGGTGTTGCAGCCGCCGACCTTGCGCAATGCCGATGCCCAGGCTGAACTGGCTGCGCTGAAGCCGGATTTGATGGTGGTGGTCGCCTACGGTCTGATTCTGCCGCAAGTGGTGCTGGATATTCCGCGTCTCGGTTGCATCAACAGTCATGCATCGTTGCTGCCACGCTGGCGTGGTGCGGCGCCGATCCAGCGCGCGGTCGAACACGGCGATGCCGAAAGCGGTGTGACCGTGATGCGCATGGAAGCCGGCCTCGACACCGGGCCGATGCTGCTCAAGGTCGTCACGCCGATCAGCGCCGAAGATACCGGCGGCACCTTGCATGATCGTCTCGCGAAGATGGGCCCGCCCGCTGTGATCCAGGCCATTGCCGGTCTCGCCGCCGGCACCCTGGAAGGCGAAGTGCAGAACGACGAACTTGCCACCTACGCGCACAAATTGAACAAGGACGAAGCGCGCCTCGACTGGAGCCGTCCGGCCGTTGAGCTGGAACGCCTGGTGCGTGCCTTCAATCCATGGCCGATCACCCACAGCACCCTCAACGGTGAAGCGCTGAAAGTGCTGGCGGCGAATCTCGCCGAAGGCAAAGGCGCGCCGGGTGAAATCATCAGCGCCAGCAAGGACGGTCTGGTCGTTGCCTGCGGCGAACAAGCCCTGCGCCTGACCCGCCTGCAACTGCCCGGCGGCAAAGCGCTGAATTTCAGTGACCTGTTCAACAGCCGTCGCGAGAAATTCGCCGTCGGCACCGTGCTCGGTGCCGCGGTGGATCCGCAATGAACCCGCGTCTGGCCGCCGCCAAGGCACTTGCCGCCGTGCTCAGTGGCAAGGCTTCGCTGAACAGTTCGCTGCCCACGCAACTGGACAAGGTCGAGGATCGCGATCGCGGTTTCACTCAGGATCTGGCCTTCGGCACCGCGCGCTGGCAGCCACGCCTGTCGGCATTGGCCGAGAAGCTTTTGCAGAAACCGTTCAAGGCCGCCGACGCCGATGTCGAGGCGTTGCTGCTGGTCGGTCTCTACCAATTGCTCTACACCCGCGTGCCGGCCCACGCAGCCATCGGCGAGACCGTCGGTTGCGCCGACAAGCTGAAAAAGCCATGGGCCAAAGGCCTGCTCAACGCCGTGCTGCGCAATGCCCAGCGCGATAGCGAAACGATTTTCGCCGAGCTGGAACGCGATCCAGTGGTGCGCACCGCTCACCCGCGCTGGCTGCAGAAATCCCTGAAAGCCTTCTGGCCGGAACAGTGGGAAGCGATCTGCGCAGCGAACAACGCGCATCCGCCAATGATCCTGCGGGTCAATCGTCGTCATCACAGCCGCGACGCCTACCTCGGCCTGCTGACTGAGGCCGGGATTGCCGCAATGCCCTGCGTGTACAGCCGCGACGGCATCATCCTCGAAGCCGCCGCCGATGTACGCAGCCTGCCGGGTTTCGCCGAGGGCTGGATCAGCGTCCAGGACGAAGCCGCGCAACTGGCCGCCGACCTGCTTGACCTCGCGCCGAGGCAACGCGTGCTAGACGCCTGCTGCGCCCCCGGCGGCAAGACTTGCCACATCCTCGAAGCCGAACCGGCGCTGGCCGGCGTGGTGGCGGTGGACCTAGAGGCCAAGCGTCTGGTGCGAGTGAAGGAGAACCTTGAACGCCTCGGCCTCAACGCTGAGCTGATCGCTGCCGACGGCCGTGATACGGCGAAGTGGTGGGACGGCAAACCGTTCCAGCGCATCCTGCTCGACGCGCCGTGCTCGGCCACCGGGGTGATCCGCCGGCACCCGGACATCAAGCTGACGCGGCAACCCGAGGACATCGCCGCTCTCGCGCAACTGCAAGGCGAGCTGCTGGACGCGATGTGGCAAACCCTCGAAGTCGGCGGCATCCTGCTGTACGCCACCTGCTCGACGCTGCCGACCGAAAATACGGAAGTGATTGCTGCGTTTCTCGAGCGTACGCCGGGAGCACGGGAGCTGGACCTGGCTACTGCGGCTGGAATCAAACAGCCCCATGGTCGCCAACTGCTGGCCCAGCAAGGCGGGCATGACGGGTTCTACTACGCCAAGCTGATCAAGATCGCTGCCGCGCGCAGCTAAACGGATTCAACGGAGTGACTGGATGAAAATCATCATCCTCGGTGCAGGACAGGTCGGCGGTTCGCTGGCAGAACATCTGGCCAGCGAGGCCAACGACATCACCGTGGTGGACACCGACGGCGAGCGCCTGCGCGACCTCGGCGATCGTCTCGACATCCGCACCGTGCAGGGCCGTGGCTCGCTGCCTTCGGTACTGCGTCAGGCCGGCGCCGACGACGCCGACATGCTGGTCGCGGTGACCAACAGTGACGAGACCAACATGGTCGCCTGCCAGGTCGCGCACACGCTGTTCCACACCCCGACAAAGATTGCCCGGGTGCGCGAAGCGTCGTATCTCAATCGCGAAGAGCAGCTGTTCCAGAACGAGGCGATTCCGGTCGACGTGTTGATCAGCCCCGAGCAGGTGGTGACCAACTACATCAAACGCCTGATCCAGCATCCCGGCGCCTTGCAGGTGATCGATTTCGCCGAAGGCGCGGCGCAACTGGTGGCGGTGCGCGCCTATTACGGCGGGCCGCTGGTCGGCCAGCAACTGCGCCAGCTACGCGAGCACATGCCGAACGTCGAAACCCGCGTCGCTGCAATTTTCCGCCGTGACCGGCCAATCCTGCCGCAGGGCGACACGGTGATCGAGGCCGACGACGAAGTGTTCTTCATCGCCGCTCGTGAGGATATTCGTGCGGTGATGAGCGAAATGCGCCGCCTCGACGAGACTTACAAACGCATCGTCATCGCCGGTGGCGGGCAGATCGGCGAGCGCCTGGCCGAAGCCATCGAAAGCCGTTATCAGGTGAAGATCATCGAGATGAGCCCGGCGCGTTGCCGTTATCTCTCGGACACGCTCGACAGCACCGTGGTGCTGCAGGGCAGCGCTTCGGACCGCGATCTGCTGCTGGAGGAGAACATCGCCGACGCCGATATCTTCCTCGCCCTGACCAACGATGACGAAGCCAACATCATGTCTTCGCTACTGGCCAAACGGCTCGGGGCGAAGAAGGTCATGACGATCATCAACAACCCGGCCTATGTCGACCTGATCCAGGGCGGCGATATCGACATCGCGATCAGCCCCCAACTGGCGACCATCGGCACTTTGCTGGCCCACGTGCGCCGTGGCGATATCGTCAGCGTGCACTCATTGCGCCGCGGGGCAGCGGAAGCCATCGAGGCGATCGCCCACGGCGATGCCAAGTCGAGCAAGGTCATCGGCAAGCCGATCGAGAAAATCGGCCTGCCACCGGGCACCACCATCGGCGCGGTGATCCGCAACGAACAGGTGATCATTGCCCACGACGACACGGTGATCGAAGCGGGCGACCATGTCATTCTGTTCCTTGTGGATAAAAAGCATATTCGCGATGTGGAGAAGCTGTTTCATGTGGGACTGAGCTTCTTCTGATCCGGATATCGATCGTTCCCCCGCAGAGCATGGGAACGATCACTGAAACGAGGGTGCAAGAGATGCTTGAGTCGCTGGAAAAAATGCTCGCCAAAGGTGTGGATAACGCTCTGCTGCGATTCGGCCTGGGCAAGGGTTATCTGGATCTGGGCGAAAATGCCAAGGCTGCCGAGCATTTTCAGCGCTGCGTGGCGTTCGATCCGAAATACTCGGCGGCGTGGAAATTATTGGGCAAGGCCCGATTGGCGCTGGGTGATTCTGCTGCCGCGCGGCAAGCCTGGGAACAGGGGCTGGAAGCGGCCCGCGCCCATGGCGACAAGCAGGCCGAAAAGGAAATGTCGGTGTTCCTGAAGAAGCTCGAGCGTCAGGCCCGGTAAATCTTACAAATAGCGCAAGCCGATGCCTTCAGCATCCACCGTGACCACTTCCATACGCACTCGCGGCGCACCTGTGGGTAAGTCTTGCACCTGACCATACACCACTGCCCCCTTGGGCAACGACGCCAGACGCGGATGCTGCACGTAAACGCCGGTGGGCGACAGGTTGCGCGTCTGCCCGAGGCATTCGCCCAAGCTGTCGTGAGTGATCTTGATACGAAACGACTTGCGGTGTTCGGACATCTGCTGCGCCCTTGAATGAACATTTGTGGATAACTTCAAGGATGAGGTTATCCACAGATCATGCCAATCTCGTCGATCGTGCTCAGTACCAGCGCGCTTCGCCCGGTGGACGTTTTTTGAAGCGTTTCATGCTCCACATGTACTGGCTCGGATATGCCGCAACGTAGCGCTCGACCACTTTGCTCATGGCCGCGCAGGATTCGGCGGTATCGGTGCTGTACATGGCTTCGGGCGCGGCTTCGAGGATCACTTTGTAGCCAGAGCCGTCGGGCAGTCGCAGCGCATGCAGGAACACGCCGACTGCTTTGCCGCCAGCGAGCATGTTCGGTACGAACTTGCTGGTCAGCGCTTGGGTGGCAAAGAACGGCACAAAGATCCCGGCGGATTCGGCCGGTTCCGGGTCGGCCGGAATGCCCACTGCACCACCTTTGCGCACTTCCTTGATAACGCTGAGGATGCCTTCCTTGGTCGATGCAGCCACTTTGTTGCCCAGTTGCACGCGCTGTTTGCGCAGCAATTCATCGACAGCCTTAAGCTTGGGTGGGCGGTAGAAGATGATCGGTTTGCACTGGCTGCAATAGAAGTGGTTGAGCACTTCCCAGTTGCCCAGGTGGCTGGTGATGCCGACCACGCCTTTGCCAGAGGCCAGCGCTTCTTTCAATACGTCGAGGCCTTCGACTTCACGAACCAGATCGATCGAGCGCTGAGCCGGCCAGATCCACGCGCAGGCACTTTCGGTCAGCGACTTGCCGATGTCCTTCAAACTCTGGCCGACCAGACGCTCGCGTTCGGCCGCATCCATCTGTGGAAAACATTTGGCGAGGTTGATCCGCACCACGTCGCGGGAACGGTTGGGGGTTTTCCACATGATCCAGCCGATCGCCGAACCCACGGCCTGCACGGCCCGCCATGGCAGCAGGGCAAACAGCCGCAGCGCGCCTACCAGCAAGGCGCCTTTAAACTTTTCCACAGGTCACTCCTGATCTTTGTGCTGTGCGCGAGGCCGGCATTCTAACCGGCGTTGACCAACTGCGCGTAGCGGTCGCAATCCTGCGTATGGTCCATGACCATTCCCGAGGCCTGCATCAACGCGTAGCAAATGGTCGGGCCGACGAAGGTGAAGCCGGCCTTTTTCAAGGCTTTGCTCATCGCCAGCGCTTCGGGGGTGATCGCCGGGACTTCGCTGCGATCCTTGAAATGATTGATGATCGATTGGTCGTTAACAAACGACCAGAGGAACGCCACCGGGTCTTCCAGCGCCAGCCAGGCCTGGGCATTACGGCGGGCGGCGTTGAGTTTGAGGCGGTTGCGGATGATCCCTGGATCGAGCATCAATTCGTCGATTTCGGCGTCGCTCATCTGCGCCACACGCTGCACGTCAAAGCCGAACAGCACCTGGCGATAACGCTCGCGCTTGCGCAGCACGGTGATCCACGACAGCCCGGCCTGGAACCCTTCGAGCAAAAGCAACTCGAACAAACCCTGCGCATCGCGTAGCGGCGTGCCCCACTCCTGATCGTGATAAGCCATGTACAGCGGATCTTCGGTACACCAAAAGCAGCGTGGCATAAGGCTCCAGGGGGCGTGCGCAGCAACGAATCGGGTATACTCCCGCTCTTTAAATCGCAGCCCAAGAAACAGGTGAATTTCGTGAGCCAGCCTACGCCAGCCGTGCGTACCTTCCAAGACTTGATCCTCGCGCTCCAGCAATACTGGGCCGAGCAAGGTTGTGTGGTACTTCAGCCCTACGATATGGAAGTAGGCGCCGGCACTTTCCACACCGCGACCTTCCTGCGCGCCATCGGCCCGGAAACCTGGAACGCCGCGTACGTGCAGCCAAGCCGCCGTCCGACTGACGGCCGCTACGGCGAAAACCCGAACCGTCTGCAGCATTACTACCAGTTCCAGGTCGTCCTGAAGCCGAACCCGGACAACTTCCAGGAACTGTACCTGGGCTCGCTCAAGCATGTCGGCCTCGACCCGCTGGTCCACGACATCCGCTTCGTCGAAGACAACTGGGAATCGCCGACTCTCGGCGCCTGGGGTCTGGGCTGGGAAGTCTGGCTCAACGGCATGGAAGTCACTCAGTTTACCTACTTCCAGCAAGCAGGCGGCATCGAGTGCTACCCGGTAACCGGCGAGATCACCTACGGTCTCGAGCGCCTGGCGATGTACCTGCAAGGCGTGGATTCGGTCTACGACCTGGTCTGGGCTGACGGTCCGTTCGGCAAAGTCACCTACGGCGACGTGTTCCATCAGAACGAGGTGGAACAGTCCACCTACAACTTCGAACACGCCAACGTCGACAAGCTGTTCGAACTGTTCGACTTCTATGAAAGCGAAGCCAAGCGCCTGATCGAGCTCGACCAGCCGCTGCCGTTGCCGAGCTATGAAATGGTCCTGAAGGCTTCGCATACCTTCAACCTGCTGGATGCACGCCGGGCGATCTCGGTGACCGCGCGTCAGCAATACATTCTGCGCGTACGCACCCTGGCGCGTTCCGTTGCGCAAGCCTACCTGCTGGCCCGCGCCAAGCTGGGCTTCCCGATGGCGACCCCGGACCTGCGTGACGAAGTACTGGCCAAGCTGGAGGCTGCACAATGAGTGCGCAAGATTTTCTGGTTGAACTGGGCACCGAAGAACTGCCACCCAAAGCCCTGAACACCCTGGCTGAGGCGTTCCTCGCCGGTATCGACAAGGGCCTGCAAGCCGCTGGCCTGAACTACGAGACGAAAACTGTCTACGCCGCACCACGGCGTCTGGCTGTGCTGATCACCGCGCTGGCCACTCAGCAGCCGGACCGCAGCATCAACCTCGACGGCCCGCCACGTCAGGCCGCATTCGACGCTGACGGCAACCCGACTCAGGCCGCGCTGGGCTTCGCCAAGAAGTGTGGCGTCGAGCTGAGCGAGATCGACCAGAGCGGACCGAAACTGCGCTACAGCCAGAACATCGCCGGCAAGCCGACCGCGAGCCTGCTGCCGACCATCGTCGAAGATTCGCTGAACGACCTGCCGATCCCGAAACGCATGCGTTGGGGTGCACGCAAGGAAGAGTTCGTACGTCCGACCCAATGGCTGGTGATGCTGCTCGGTGACCAGGTCATCGATTGCACGATCCTTGCGCAGAAGGCAGGTCGTGATTCCCGTGGGCACCGTTTCCACCATCCGGAAGCCGTGCGCATCGGTTCGCCATCGAGCTACCTCGCCGACCTGCGTGCCGCTTACGTGCTGGCTGATGCCAACGAGCGCCGCGAGATCATCAGCAAGCGCACCGAAGAACTGGCGACCCGTCAGGAAGGCACCGCGATCGTGCCGCCGGCGCTGCTCGACGAAGTGACGGCGCTGGTCGAGTGGCCAGTGCCGCTGGTGTGCTCGTTCGAGGAGCGTTTCCTCGACGTGCCGCAAGAAGCGCTGATCACCACCATGCAGGACAACCAGAAATATTTCTGCCTGCTGGACGCCGACGGCAAGTTGCTGCCACGTTTCATCACTGTGGCCAACATCGAAAGCAAAGATCCGCAGCAGATCATCGCCGGTAACGAGAAAGTGGTTCGCCCACGTCTGACCGACGCCGAGTTCTTCTTCAAGCAGGACAAGAAGCAGAAGCTCGAAGACTTCAACCTGCGCCTGCAGAACGTGGTGTTCCAGGAAAAACTCGGCAGCGTCTACGACAAGGCCGAGCGCGTCTCGAAACTGGCGGCGTACATCGCTGCGCGCATCGGCGGCAACGCTTCGTGGGCGGCCCGTGCCGGCCTGCTGTCGAAGTGCGACCTGGCCACCGAAATGGTCGGCGAGTTCCCGGAGATGCAAGGCGTCGCCGGTTACTACTACGCCCTCAATGACGGCGAGCCGCAGGACGTCGCGCTGGCGCTGAACGAGCAGTACATGCCACGCGGTGCCGGTGCGGAACTGCCGGCAACATTGACCGGTGCAGCGGTGGCGATCGCCGACAAGCTCGACACCCTGGTCGGCATCTTCGGTATCGGCATGCTGCCAACCGGCAGCAAAGACCCGTATGCCCTGCGCCGTGCGGCACTCGGCGTGCTGCGTATCCTGATCGAGAAACAACTGGACCTGGACCTGAACGACGCCGTGGCTTTCGCGGTGAACGCGTTCGGCGCCAAGGTCAAGGCGGCCGGCCTCAACGAGTCCGTGCTGGAATTCATCTTCGACCGTCTGCGTGCGCGTTACGAAGACGAAGGCGTCGATGTGGCCACCTATCTGTCGGTTCGTGCCCTGAAGCCGGGTTCGGCGCTGGATTTCGACCAGCGTGTGCAAGCGGTGCAGGCCTTCCGCAAACTGCCGGAAGCGGCAGCGCTGGCGGCCGTCAACAAGCGTGTGTCGAACCTGTTGAGCAAGGTCGAAGGCTCGGTGCCGACCGAGGTGCAAGCCAAGTACTTTGACAACGCCAACGAGTTCTCGCTGTACTCGGCGATCCAGCAAGCGGATCAGGCGGTGCAGCCAATGGCCGCGGCGCGTCAGTACAACGAAACACTGGCACGCCTTGCAGCATTGCGTGAGCCAGTGGATGCGTTCTTCGACGCCGTAATGGTCAATGCCGACGACGCCAATGTGCGGGCCAACCGTTACGCGCTGCTGGCGCGTTTGCGTGGTCTGTTCCTTGGCGTTGCCGACATTTCGCTGCTGGGTTGAGGAATTGCTGTTGAAACTGCTGATTCTCGATCGGGACGGGGTGATCAATTACGACTCCGACGCTTACATCAAATCGGTGCAAGAGTGGATTCCGATCCCCGGCTCGATCGAAGCGATCGCGCAGTTGAGCAAGGCCGGCTGGACGGTGGCGGTGGCCACCAACCAGTCAGGCATCGCTCGCGGCTATTACGACCTCGCCACCCTCGACGCCATGCACGCGCGCTTGCGCGATCTGGTGGCGGAGCAGGGCGGCGAAGTCGGGCTTATCGTGTATTGCCCGCATGGGCCGGACGAAGGGTGCGATTGCCGCAAACCGAAACCGGGCATGCTCAAGACCATCGCCGCGCATTACCAGGTGCCGCTGACCAACGTCTGGTTCGTCGGCGACAGCCTTGGTGACCTGGAGGCTGCCAAAGCCGTCGATTCACAGCCAGTTTTGGTAAAGACCGGGAAAGGCGCAAAGACTCAGGGCAAAACCCTGCCGGTGGGCACTCTGATTTTCGACGATCTGGCGGCGATTGCCGCAGAACTTATCCACAACTAGAGTACTTCTGAATTCCTGACCAGGGATTGCTCGGGGGTGCGCTTGAACAGACGGGCATTGCCCCGTAACGGTAAACGTCATTATGTCGATACTGCGGGCCATCAGGATTTTTCTCTTTTACCTGCTGCTGGGCACCACCTCCCTGCTGTGGTGCAGCTTGAGTTTTTTTATCGCGCCGTTTCTTTCTTTCAAGGCGCGCTATCGCTTCATCAACGTGTACTGGTGCCGATGCGCCTTGTGGTTGACCAAGGTCTTCCTCGGTATACGTTACGAAATCAAAGGCGCGCAAAACGTGCCTGACCGGCGCTGCGTGATTCAATCGAACCACCAGAGCACCTGGGAGACCTTCTTTCTCTCCGCCTATTTCTCGCCATTGAGCCAGGTGCTCAAGCGCGAATTGCTTTACGTGCCGTTCTTCGGCTGGGCCATGGCCATGCTGCGGCCGATCGCGATCGATCGCGACAATCCCAAAGCCGCACTCAAACAAGTGGCGGCCAAGGGCGATGAGTTGCTCAAGGACAACGTTTGGGTGCTGATCTTCCCGGAAGGGACGCGCGTACCTTACGGCACCATCGGCAAATTCTCCCGCAGCGGCAGTGCGCTGGCGGTGAATGCGGCGCTTCCGGTACTGCCGATTGCGCACAATGCCGGCAAATTCTGGCCGAAAGTCGGCTGGGGCAAGAGGTCCGGAGTGATCACCGTGGTGATCGGTGAGCCGATGTACGCCGAGGGCACTGGCCCACGCGCCATTGCCGAGCTGAACGACCGCGTCCAGGCCTGGAATGAAAAGACCCAGCAGGAAATGGGCTCGCTGCCGCCGACGCCGCAAGCGCCGGTGACCAATGAGCAAGTACCTGCCTGACATTTTGTGGATAACCTGTGTACGGTTTGCTTTAAAACGCCATCAAGTTCGACGTAAGATGTTGATTTAAAATAGTTTTTTTGAGTCTCGCCTAACACCGAAAACCGTGCATAAGTTTATTTTCGATGTAAAAAAACCGGCTGATATAGCCGGTTTTTTGTGCCTGTTTTATTCGGCAATCAACGGTAAATGCAACAGGAACGTGGTGCCTCGGTCGATCACGCTGCGGCATTCAATGCTGCCTCCGTGGTGATCGATCACCGCTTTGACCATCGACAGGCCCAGCCCTATGCCATCAATGCCCTGCGCGGAGGAGAAACGCCGGTATTGACTGAACAGCTCCGGCAATTCGTGCTCGGCGATACCCTTGCCCTGATCAATCAGCTCGCAACGCAGCCACTGCTCATGGCAGCTCACACACAATTGCACCGTAGAGCCAGCCGGGCTGTATTTGATCGCGTTTTCCAACAGGTTGAACAACGCACGAGTCAGCAAGCCCTGGTCGGCCATGACCAGGCGTTCCTGAGACTGCTCGTCCATGTCATGCCGCAGTTCGATACGGTTTTGCTGAGCGATGGGCAGCGCTTGATCGAGCACGTCGAGCACCAGCATCGCAAACAGGCTTGGCTGAAACTGATAGGCTTCGGATTCGGCGCGGGCCAACAGGACGAAGCCATCCGTCAGGTCCAGGGCTCGGCGGACCTGGCGTTCGATCTGCTCGAACAACGGTGAATCGGCGCCAGCCTGATGGCGATGCACGTCGAGCAGCGCCAGGATGGCTGAATGGGGCGCGCGCAAGTCATGGGACAGGAAGCGCAGCAACACACCGCGTTGTTCTTCAGCAGCGCGTTCGGCGCTGAGGTCGGTGAGGCTGAACAGCCAACCAATGGGCGTATCGCCGTCGGCCGTCAGCAATGCTGCACGTTCCAGGCGCAGGCTGCGCTCCTTGTGATCACGGAACTCCAGCAACGACATCGCTGACAGCGGCGGTCGCGGCATTGTGGATAATTCCGGGTAGCCCAGGCTGCCCAGTTGATCAAGCACATCGTTGCCCACCAGATCGTTTTCGAAGAGCTCGCGTGCTTTGCGGTTACCCAACAGAATCTGCCCCTTGGGGTCGCTGATCAGCGTGGCGACGGGCAGGTATTCGAGGCCATCGGCAATGAATCTGCGGGTATCGCGGGTGCGGCTCATGGCTTGTTCCAGCGCCATGATCTGGCCTTGCAAGCGATCGGTACCGGTGAACTGCGAACGGCGCCGCTCCGGAAACACCTTTGGTTCGCTGTCCAGGCGCGCCAGTTCCCAGCCAAAGTAGGTGAGCACGACACTCAGGCGCCGCCAGTTCCAGATCAGATAACCGAACAACATGCCGAGAACCGCTGGGGTCGGCGACCACCAATGTTGCGCCTGCGCCAAGCCGGCACTGATCAACAGTGCGCAGGCCATGCCCGTCAGGGTAATCCACAGCGCCCAGCGTGGACGCCATAACAACAGACTCAAGACCACAGCCACTAACCCGACCGATAGGGACGGACCTATCGTCGCAGAGACACCCTTCAGACTGGTCTGCGCCCGATACGACAACAACGCAGTCAGCGGTAACAGGACCAGACTTATCCACAACCACTCACGCACCAACCGCCGAAACAGCCGCTGCACCTGGCTTGGCACCCGGCTTTCGCGACGGCGATTATTTTCATGGGGAGAGGGCAGGGGGAATGGTTTCATGGGCCACGGGTCTGAGACGTTGATCCGAAGAATCATAGCGGAACGTCGGCCAACGAGGCGCTGCTTTACTTTCGCCGTAATGGCCAAGCGACTACAGTTGACGCCAACTGCCCAAGCAACAAGGAACCACCGCGTATGCGTGTTGCAATACTGGACGACGAACCCGCCGAATTGCGCCGGGTCGAGCAAACCCTGCAACAGATGGCTGAAGATGGCGAACAACCGTGGTCGCTGCACAGCTTCGAGCGCGGCGAAGATCTGCTGCGGCAACTGCGCCGGGAAACCTTCGACCTGCTGATCCTTGACTGGCAACTGCCCGACCTCACCGGCCTGGCACTGCTGCGCTGGACCCGCGAACACATGGACGCGCCACCGGCGGCGATCATGCTGACCAGTCGCGACGGCGAGAGCGATATCGTCCAGGCGCTGAACGCGGGAGCCGATGATTATGTGAGCAAGCCATTTCGGCCCAATGAACTGAAAGCGCGCGTCGCAGCGGTACTGCGCCGGCATAACCAGCAACGTGCGGCTGCCAACGAAGTGCTGAGTTTCAACGATCTGACGTTCGACGATGCCGAATTGACCGTCACCCGCGAGGGCCAGCCTATCGTCATGACTGAGCGCGAGTATCGGCTCGCCCGGTGTCTGTTCAGCAATCTAGGCAGACCGTTGTCACGGGATTATCTGTATGAACGGTTTTGGCCACATGAGGAGATGGCCTCGTCCCGACCGCTGGATACGCATATTTATCGGTTGCGGAACAAGCTTGGGCTGACCGCGGATCGGGGTTGGCAGTTGTTGACGATTTATGGATATGGGTATCGGTTAGAGAGTGTGGCAACTGCCGTAGAGTGAGCCATCGCGTACAACAGCACCGGTAATAAAAAGGCCAACGCAATGCGTTGGCCTTTTTATTGCCAGCAACCGCGGATCAGAAATCCAGGTTCGAAACCGCCAGCGCATTGCTCTCGATGAAGTCTCGGCGAGGTTCGACCGCATCACCCATCAGGGTATTGAAGATCTGGTCTGCGCCGATGGCGTCTTCGATGGTGACTTTCAGCATGCGGCGCACGCTTGGGTCCATGGTGGTTTCCCACAGCTGATCCGGGTTCATTTCACCCAGACCTTTGTATCGCTGAATGGTGTGGCGCTTGGTGCTTTCGGCCATCAGCCAGTCGAGGGCTTCCTTGAACTCGGTGACGGCTTTCTTGCGTTCGCCACGCTGGATGTACGCGCCTTCGTCGAGCAGGGTGCTCAGTTGCGCGCCGAGGGTGACGACGGTCTTGTAGTCGTTGCTGCCGAAGAAGTCGCGGTTGAACGTAACGTAGTTGGACAGGCCGTGGGAGATCAGTTCGACCTCTGGCAGCCAGACACCGCGTTCACGGTCTTCACGCAGGCTGGCCTTGTAGACCAGGCCGGACTTCTCATTGGTGCGCAGACGAACTTCGTACTGGGCCAGCCAGTCTTGCATCGCTGCATGGTCACCCAAGGTCTCCAGGCTGACCGCTGGCAGGTAGATGAAGTGCTCGGTCAGCTCCTGTGGGTACAGGCGCGACAGACGCTTGAGAGTCTTCATCACCATGCGGAAGTCATTCACCAGACGCTCAAGCGCTTCGCCGGAAATACCCGGTGCGTCTTCGTTCAGGTGCAGGCTCGCATCTTCCAGGGCCGACTGCGTCATGTACTCTTCCATGGCGTCGTCGTCTTTGATGTATTGCTCTTGCTTGCCTTTCTTGACCTTGTACAGCGGCGGCTGGGCGATGTAGATGTAGCCGCGCTCGATCAGCTCCGGCAACTGACGGAAGAAGAAGGTCAGCAGCAGGGTACGGATGTGCGAACCGTCGACGTCAGCATCGGTCATGATGATGATGTTGTGATAGCGCAACTTGTCGATGTTGTACTCTTCGCGGCCGATGCCGCAGCCCAGCGCGGTGATCAGTGTGCCCACTTCCTGGGACGAGATCATTTTGTCGAAGCGAGCTTTCTCGACGTTGAGGATCTTGCCCTTCAACGGCAGGATCGCCTGGGTCTTGCGGTTACGTCCCTGCTTGGCAGAGCCGCCCGCGGAGTCACCTTCCACCAGGTACAGTTCGGACAGCGCCGGGTCTTTCTCCTGGCAGTCAGCGAGTTTGCCTGGCAGGCCGGCGATGTCCAGCGCGCCTTTGCGGCGGGTCATCTCACGGGCCTTGCGCGCCGCTTCACGGGCACGGGCGGCATCGATCATCTTGCCGACCACCAGTTTGGCTTCGTTCGGGTTTTCCAGGAGGAAGTCGGAGAAGTATTTGCCCATCTCCTGCTCGACCGCGGTCTTCACTTCGGAAGACACCAGCTTGTCTTTGGTCTGCGAGCTGAACTTCGGATCCGGTACTTTCACCGAGATGATCGCGGTCAGGCCTTCACGGGCGTCGTCGCCGGTGGTGGCGACTTTGTGTTTCTTCGCCAGGCCTTCCTGTTCGATGTAGTTGTTCAGGTTACGCGTCAGCGCCGAGCGGAAGCCCACCAGGTGAGTACCGCCATCGCGTTGCGGAATGTTGTTGGTGAAGCACAACAGATTCTCGTTGAAGCTGTCGTTCCACTGTAGGGCAACTTCTACGCCGATGCCGTCTTCGCGCTGGATGTTGAAGTGGAACACCTGGTTGACTGCAGTCTTGTTGGTGTTCAGGTATTCAACGAACGCACGCAGGCCGCCTTCGTACTTGAACAGTTCTTCCTTGCCGCTGCGCTCATCCTTGAGGACGATACCGACACCGGAGTTGAGGAAAGACAGTTCACGAATGCGCTTGGCGAGGATGTCCCAGCTGAAGTGAATGTTCTTGAAGGTTTCGCTGGAAGCCTTGAAGTGAATCTGGGTGCCGGTGGTTTCGCTGTCGCCAACGATGGCCATCGGTGCCTGAGGTACGCCGTGGACGTAGGTCTGTTCCCAGATCTTGCCGCTGCGGCGAACGGTCAGGACCAGTTCTTCCGACAGTGCGTTCACTACCGACACACCCACACCGTGCAGACCGCCGGATACTTTGTAGGAGTTGTCGTCGAACTTACCACCGGCGTGGAGGACGGTCATGATGACCTCGGCGGCGGAAACGCCTTCCTCTTTATGCACGTCTACCGGGATGCCACGACCGTTGTCTTTAACGGTGATGGATTCATCCGGATGGATGATGATGCTGATGTCGTCGCAATGGCCGGCGAGGGCTTCGTCGATCGAGTTGTCGACCACCTCGAACACCATGTGGTGCAGACCGCTGCCATCGTCGGTGTCACCAATGTACATACCGGGACGTTTGCGCACGGCATCCAGGCCTTTCAGCACTTTAATGCTCGATGAGTCGTACGTATTTTCTTCGCTCAATGCCTTCACTCCCGATGGTCGTGGGTCTGGGTGATACGGCCCTGTTCCACGTGGAACAAAGCGACTGGCGTTTCCGTCTGCCAGCCTTCCCTCAATAATTCGTGATCTACACAGGTAATGAACACCTGGCAGCGTAAGTCTTCCAGCAAACGGCACAGCGCGCGGCGATGGCTCTCGTCCAGCTCGGACGGCAAGTCATCCACCAGATAAATACACTGACCGCGTCGGACCTGGCTGACCAGGTGACCTTGGGCAATCCGCAGTGCGCAGACCACCAATTTCTGCTGACCCCGAGACAATATGTCCGCGGCATTGTGTGCGCTCAATCTAAGACGCAAATCAGCCCGTTGCGGTCCGGCCTGGGTATGGCCCATCTGCTGGTCCCGTTGCACGGAACCGGCAAGTACGGCGCTCAACTCGCGGTCTTTGTCCCAGCCTCGGTAATAGCTGAGCGTCAAACCCTCGAGCTCAACCAGTTCGCTCAAGGTCTGTTCGAAGACCGGTTTCAAGGCTGTGATGTAAGCGCGGCGGTATTCATCGATTTCAGCGCTGGCCTGGCACAGTTCCCTGTCCCAAACCGCTTGCGAAACGGCGTCAAGTGTACCATGCCGCAGCCAGGAGTTTCTCTGGCGCAAGGCCTTCTGCAAACGCTGCCAGGTCGCCATGAACCGCGGCTCGACGTGGAACACGCCCCAATCGAGAAACTGCCGGCGAATCTTCGGCGCACCTTCGAGCAGGCGGAAGCTGTCGGGGTTGATCAACTGCAGCGGCAGGATTTCCGCCAGTTGCGCAGCGCTACGGGCGTTCTGCCCATCGATGCGAATCTGGAACTCGCCTTGGCGATCACGAGAAATCCCCAGCGCACTGTTCCCGCCCTGGGCCAATTCAACCTGACCGAATACTGTACAGGCAAGTTGCTCGTACTGGATGACCGGCAACAAGCGCGTGCTACGAAACGAACGGGCAAGCCCCAGCAGATGAATGGCTTCCAGAACACTGGTTTTGCCGCTGCCGTTGGCGCCGTAAAGAATGTTGATGCGGGGGGAAGGGGAGAAGGTCACCGGGTGCAGATTGCGCACCGCGGTGACCGAAACACGACTTAACGACATTCAGAATCAGCTGATTACAGACGCATCGGCATGACAACGTAAGCCGAGTCGTCATTGTCGGACTCTTGCACCAGCGCACTGCTGTTGGAGTCGGACAGGATCAGGCGAACCTGCTCGGTGGTCATCACGCCCAACACGTCGAGCAGGTAGCTGACGTTGAAGCCGATTTCCAGCGAGCCGCCGTTGTATTCAACGCCCACTTCTTCTTCCGCCTCTTCCTGCTCCGGGTTGTTGGCCTGGATCTTCAATTGACCGCTGGCCAGTTGCAGACGGATGCCGCGGTACTTCTCGTTGGACAGAATCGCGGTACGGCTGAACGCTTCCCGCAGGGCCTGGCGATCGCCCAGAACCAGCTTGTCGCCACCCTTTGGCAGCACACGCTCGTAATCCGGGAATTTGCCGTCGACCAGTTTCGAGGTGAAGGTGAATTCGCCGGTAGTCGCACGAATGTGGTGCTGACCGAGAACGATGCTGACATTGCCGTCCGGCTCTGTGAGCAGACGTGCCAGTTCAAGGATACCTTTGCGCGGCACGATCACCTGGTGGCGATCCGGCTGACCAATGTCGGCCTGCATCGAGCACATGGCCAGACGGTGACCGTCGGTTGCCACCGCGCGGATGATGCCAGCAGAAACTTCCAGCAGCATGCCGTTGAGGTAGTAACGCACATCCTGCTGGGCCATGGCGAAGCTCGTACGTTCGATCAGACGACGCAGTTTGCTTTGTTCAAGGCTGCAGGTCAGCGAGCCCGGGCCTTCTTCAACGGTCGGGAAATCGTTGGCTGGCAGGGTCGACAGGGTGAAACGGCTACGGCCGGCCTTCACCACCAGCTTCTGCTCGTCGACCTTGATGTCGATCAGCGCATCGTTGGGCAGGCTTTTGCAGATGTCCATCAGCTTGCGCGCAGGCACGGTGATGGAACCTGTTTCGGCTGGCTCTTCGAGTTGTACGCGACCAACCAGCTCGACCTCAAGGTCGGTACCGGTCAGCGACAGTTGCTGGCCTTCGACAACCAACAGCACGTTGGAGAGTACCGGCAAGGTCTGTCGGCGCTCGACGACGCCTGCGACCAGTTGCAGGGGTTTCAACAGGGCTTCGCGTTGAATGGTGAAATGCATGGTCTAGTCCCTTGCCTTAATAAGCTGCGCTGGTGTTCATCAAGTGGTCAGTGTACGCAGCAGGTTCTTGTAGTCCTCGCGGATGTCCGCGTCGGATTCCTTAAGTTCGTTGATCTTGCGGCAGGCGTGCAACACGGTCGTATGATCGCGGCCGCCAAACACATCGCCGATTTCCGGCAGGCTGTGGTTGGTCAGTTCCTTGGACAACGCCATGGCCACCTGGCGCGGGCGCGCTACCGAGCGCGAACGGCGCTTGGACAGCAGATCGGAAATCTTGATCTTGTAGTACTCGGCGACGGTGCGCTGAATGTTATCCACAGAGACAAGTTTGTCCTGCAACGCCAACAGGTCTTTCAGCGATTCGCGAATCAACTCGATGGTGATGTCGCGGCCCATGAAGTGCGAGTGAGCGATCACGCGTTTCAGCGCGCCTTCCAGTTCACGGACGTTGGAGCGAATACGCTGGGCGATGAAGAACGCGGCGTCATGCGGCAACTCGACTTTGGCCTGGTCGGCCTTCTTCATCAAGATGGCCACGCGGGTTTCCAGCTCCGGCGGCTCGACGGCTACCGTCAGACCCCAGCCGAAACGTGACTTGAGGCGTTCTTCGAGACCTTCGATTTCTTTCGGGTAGCGGTCACTGGTGAGAATGACCTGCTGGCCACCTTCAAGCAGGGCGTTGAAGGTGTGGAAGAACTCCTCCTGCGAGCGCTCTTTGCGGGCAAAGAATTGAATGTCATCGATCAGCAATGCGTCCACCGATCGGTAGAAACGCTTGAACTCGTTGATGGCGTTCAGCTGCAGCGCCTTGACCATATCGGCCACGAAACGCTCGGAATGCAGGTACACGACCTTGGCATTCGGGTTCTTCTTTAATAGATGGTTACCCACCGCGTGCATCAAGTGGGTTTTACCCAGACCGACACCGCCATAAAGGAAGAGCGGGTTGTAGCCATGCTTGGGGTTGTCCGCGACCTGCCACGCCGCCGCACGGGCGAGCTGGTTGGATTTACCTTCGACGAAGTTTTCAAAGGTGAAGGTGCGGTTCAGGTAGCTGGTGTGCTTGAGCGCCCCTTCAACCTGCACGGTGCGCTGTTCGGCGCGAACTGGGGCTTGTTGCGACGCGGCACCGGCCATCGGATCAAAGCTGTCGCGAGATGGCTCTTCACTGATGTCCTCGGTTTTCTGCGTTGAACGCTTGTTCGACGCGCGCGCCGGAGCAGGAGCCGGAGCACTGGCAGGCGGCGCGGTATTGGCCTGGGCCTGAGAAACCTGCGCCGCAGCGAGCGGTGCGTTGGGGGCGGCCCGCGGAGCCGAGCTGCGTTTGCTGCCTATTAACAAGGACAGCGCCGGCGCCATGCCATTGCCGTGCTCATCGAGCAGTTCCATGACTCGGCCCAGGTACTTTTCATTAACCCAGTCCAGCACGAAACGGTTCGGTGCGTAGACGCGCAACTCGTCGCCTTCGGCTTCGACCTGTAGTGGACGGATCCAGGTGTTGAATTGTTGGGCAGGCAGCTCCTCGCGCAAAAGCTCCACGCACTGCTGCCAAAGTTCCACTGACACGGATATCCCCTAAGTTGAAAGCCGGTGAGGCAAAAACAAGCGGCCATTGTAGCGGCGAGCCGTCCACTTATCCACACGCAGGTTGCCCGTCATCCATCAATTATCAGCAGCCTGGGCCGATGAAAGGCGACCAACGGTGTGTGAATAAGCTCTGTGGATAACCGCCCTTGAGGGCACTGGACAACTGGGGGCTGAACTCGGTGGATAATCCGCCTGTGGATAACCTCCTGTTTCACACACAGGTTATCCGATAGTGCAGCACAGGCTGAACACGGTTTTCCACTGTAGTTGTCATTCTCTGTACATCAGAGAAATAAAGGCACCATGGGACTTATCCACAGATGAGGCATTGCCTAGCTTTAACAAGCTTTACAAAAAAGCTTTAAATAATTCCCTTCTTTATTTTTATGTCTGGTGAACAAGCATTCATGCAGAAATGCCGGCGAGATCTATTTATAAGGAAACGCTGGTTGGAAATTGACCTGAAGGCTTGCTTTCTCTAGAATCCCCGGTCTCTTAAAACGGGGGCCATTCCGGCCCGTTGTGGACGAACCAGGTAACACGACATGAAACGTACTTTCCAACCAAGCACTATCAAACGCGCTCGTACCCACGGTTTCCGTGCTCGCATGGCTACCAAGAACGGTCGCGCAGTCCTGTCGCGTCGTCGCGCCAAAGGTCGTGCGCGTCTGGCAGTTTGATAATCCGGTACTGGAGGTGAGTCAGGACTTCAGTCGGGAAAAGCGTCTGCTTACCCCCCGGCATTTCAAGGCAGTCTTTGACTCCCCTACCGGCAAGGTTCCGGGGAAAAATCTCCTGCTCCTTGCACGCGACAACGATCTTGATCACCCCCGTCTCGGGCTGGTTATCGGGAAAAAGAGCGTCAAGCTCTCCGTTGAGCGCAATCGCCTCAAACGTTTGATGCGCGAATCGTTCCGTCTGCACCAGGATTCACTGGTCGGCTGGGACATCGTTATCGTCGCGCGCAAAGGTCTGGGCGATGTAGAAAACCCCGAATTGATTCAGCATTTCGGCAAACTCTGGAAGCGTCTGGCTCGTAACAAGCCGGTTCCGGCAGTCAAAACCGAAACTGTAGGGGTAGACAGTCCAGATGCGTAAACTGGCCCTCGTTCCGATCCAGTTTTATCGCTATGCCATTAGTCCTTTGATGGCCAGCCACTGTCGCTTCTACCCCAGTTGTTCCTGCTACGCGTATGAAGCCATTGAAAATCATGGCCTTCTGCGCGGTGGCTGGCTGACCTTTCGTCGTTTAGGTCGCTGTCATCCGTGGAATCCCGGTGGTTATGACCCGGTTCCGCCTATCCCTACCTCCCGTTCTTCTTCGATGGCCGAGTAATCATGGATATCAAACGCACGATCCTGATCGTCGCCCTGGCAATCGTGGCCTACGTTATGGTTCTTAAATGGAACCAGGACTATGGCCAGGCTGCCCTGCCGACTCAGAATGTTGCTTCCAGTACGACTACATCCGGTTTGCCGGACACCGCCACTGGCACCAATGCTGCCGCCAGTGACGATATTCCGCGTGCCGCCAGCGATACCAGCGCCCCTGCCGAAACACCGGTAGCCGCCAGCAAGGATCTGATCCAGATCAAAACCGACGTGCTCGATCTCGCGATCGATCCACAAGGTGGCGACGTCGCTCAACTGACCTTGCCTCTGTATCCACGTCGTCAGGATCGTCCTGATGTGCCGTTCCAGCTGTTCGATAACGGCGGCGAACGTGTTTATCTGGCACAAAGCGGTCTGATCGGCACCAATGGCCCGGACGCAAATCCGGCCGGTCGTCCGGTTTACTCCTCGGAGAAGAAGACCTATCAACTGGCTGATGGTCAGGATCAACTCGTCGTTGACCTGAAATTCAGCAAGGATGGCGTCAACTACATCAAGCGTTTCACTCTGAAACGCGGCCTGTATGACGTAGCCGTTTCCTACATTGTGGATAACCAGAGCGCTCAGCCCTGGAACGGCGCGATGTTCGCGCAGCTCAAACGCGACGCGAGCGCGGACCCTTCGTCCACAACAGCGACTGGCACCGCGACTTACCTGGGCGCTGCCCTGTGGACAAGTTCGGAGCCGTACAAGAAAGTGTCCATGAAGGACATGGACAAGGCGCAGCTCAAAGAAACCGTCACCGGTGGCTGGGTTGCCTGGCTGCAACACTACTTCGTGACTGCGTGGATTCCGGCCAAGGGCGAAAACAACATCGTCCAGACCCGTAAAGACAGCAAGGGCAACTACATCATCGGTTACACCGGTCCTACCTTGACCGCTGCTCCGGGTGCCAAGGTTGAAACCAGCGCTGTGCTGTACGCTGGTCCGAAAAGTCAGGCTGTGCTGAAAGAGTTGTCCCCAGGTCTGGAACTGACCGTCGACTACGGCATCCTGTGGTTCATTGCCCAACCAATCTTCTGGCTGCTGCAACACATCCACGCGATTGTTGGTAACTGGGGCTGGTCGATCATCTTCCTGACCATGCTGATCAAAGGGATCTTCTTCCCGTTGTCGGCTGCCAGCTACAAATCGATGGCGCGTATGCGTGCCGTTGCGCCGAAACTGGCTGCACTGAAAGAGCAACATGGCGACGACCGGCAGAAAATGTCGCAAGCCATGATGGAGCTGTACAAGAAAGAGAAGATCAATCCGCTGGGCGGCTGCTTGCCGATCCTCGTGCAGATGCCGGTTTTCCTTTCGCTGTACTGGGTTCTGCTGGAAAGCGTGGAGATGCGTCAGGCGCCGTTCATGCTGTGGATCACTGACCTGTCGATCAAGGATCCGTTCTTCATTCTGCCGATCATCATGGGCGCGACCATGTTCATCCAGCAGCAGCTGAACCCTACACCTCCGGATCCGATGCAGGCGAAGGTGATGAAAATGATGCCAATCATCTTCACCTTCTTCTTCCTGTGGTTCCCTGCGGGTCTGGTGCTGTACTGGGTGGTGAACAACTGCCTGTCGATTGCCCAACAGTGGTACATCACGCGTAAGATCGAAGCGGCGACGAAAAAAGCCGAGGCGTAACTTGCACTGTGGATAACACCACTCAAAACGCCCCCTAGTGGGGCGTTTTGCTATCTGCCACTTTTGTCTGGATTCCGGTTTATGAGCACACCGCGTGAAACCATCGCCGCCGTCGCCACCGCACAAGGTCGTGGCGGTGTGGGCATCGTTCGTATTTCCGGGCCGTTGGCCAGCGTGGCGGCGAGGGCCATCAGCGGTCGCGAACTGAAACCGCGTTTTGCCCATTACGGGCCGTTTTTCAGTGATGATGAACAGGTGTTGGACGAAGGTCTGGCCCTGTATTTCCCGGGGCCGAACTCATTTACCGGCGAAGACGTGCTGGAACTTCAGGGCCACGGCGGCCCGATCGTTCTCGACATGTTGCTCAAGCGTTGCCTGGAACTGGGTTGCCGCTTGGCGCGTCCAGGGGAATTCAGTGAACGCGCGTTTCTCAACGACAAGCTCGACCTGGCCCAGGCCGAGGCGATTGCCGATCTGATCGAAGCCAGTTCTGCTCAAGCCGCACGTAATGCCCTGCGTTCATTGCAGGGAGCATTTTCCCAACGTGTGCATAACCTCACTGAGCAACTGATCGGTCTGCGCATCTACGTTGAAGCCGCTATCGACTTTCCGGAAGAGGAAATCGATTTCCTCGCCGACGGCCACGTGTTGAGCATGCTCGACAAAGTGCGCAATGAGTTATCCACAGTACTGCGCGAGGCCGGACAAGGTGCGTTGCTGCGTGATGGCATGACGGTGGTGATCGCCGGTCGACCGAATGCCGGCAAATCCAGCTTGTTAAACGCATTGGCCGGACGCGAAGCCGCCATCGTCACTGAGATCGCCGGCACCACTCGGGATATCCTGCGCGAACATATCCACATCGACGGCATGCCGCTGCACGTAGTCGACACTGCCGGTCTGCGTGATACCGATGATCATGTGGAAAAGATCGGCGTCGAGCGGGCATTGAAAGCCATCGGTGAGGCTGATCGCGTGTTGTTGGTGGTTGATGCGACCGCACCGGAAGCGCTGGACCCATTTGCCCTGTGGCCGGAATTCCTCGAAACCCGGCCGGATCCAGCCAAAGTCACGCTGATTCGCAATAAAGCCGATCTGACCGGCGAAGCAATTGCGCTGGAAACCAGTGAAGACGGCCATGTGACCATCAGCCTGAGTGCCAAATCTGCCGGCGAAGGCCTGGATTTGCTGCGTGACCATCTCAAAGCCTGCATGGGTTACGAGCAAACATCGGAAAGCAGCTTCAGTGCGCGACGTCGGCATCTCGAAGCACTGCGCCATGCCAGTGCTGCGCTGGAACACGGCCGCGCCCAGCTGACATTGGCCGGCGCCGGCGAATTGCTCGCCGAAGATTTGCGCCAGGCCCAGCATGCTCTGGGTGAAATCACCGGAGCGTTCAGCTCCGATGACTTGTTGGGGCGAATCTTTTCCAGCTTCTGCATCGGTAAATGAAAACAGGCCTGTGGAATTTATCCACAGGCCTTCTTTTACCAGTTGTAAGACACCGTGCCGAGCAAAGTGCGGTCTTCACCCCAATAGCAGCGCCCTGCATCGTTGCAGCCTGATACATATTCCTTGTCGAACAGATTTTTTGCGTTCAGATCCACGCTCCAGTGGCTGTCGATCTGGTAACCGATCGCTGCATCGACCAGGGTGACCTCGCCGGCATCCAGCTTGCCGTAGAGAGACGGCGAGGTGTAAGCGAACGCACTGTCGAAGTAACGCACGCCGCCGCCCACGTACAGACCTTTCAGATCACCGTCGAGGAAGCGGTATTTGGCCCAGACCGACGCCTGATTGCGCGGCACGCCGGTCATCTGATGACCTTTGACCAGTGAGGTTGCTGCATCTTTGGTGATGCGCGCATCGGTGTAGGTATAAGCAGCCGTAACATTGAGGTTTTGGGTCAGATTGCTGTTGAGCTCCAGCTCGACCCCTTTGGAACGGCTTTCGCCCACCTGGCGATAGCTCGACGTCGTCGAGTCGAAGTAGGTGTCGTCTTTTTTGCGCAGGTCATACACCGAAGCGGTAAATGCGGTATCCCAGCCGATCGGCTCGTACTTCAGGCCCACTTCGTACTGGCTGCTGGTGATCGGATCAAGCGGTGTGCCGGCGTTGGAAATCTGCTGCACCGGCACGAACGAAGTGGAATAGCTGACATACGGCGTCATGCCGTTGTCGAACTGATACATCACGCCGCCCTGATAGGTGAACTTCTTGTCCTCGGAGTTGATGTTGCTCGATTGGGCCACTTTGTCGCGGAAATCACTGTCGACCCAGTCCTGCCGGCCACCGAGCAAAAACAGCCAATGGTCGTACTTGCTCTGGATCTGTGCATAAACGCCTTTCATCTGTTGCTCGAGCAAGGTGTTTTGCACCGCAATCGGCGTGGTCGGGTCGCGCCGATAAACCGGGTTATACACATCGATCGGCCCAACGATGCCGGCGTTCCAGTCCTGGCTGAACGAAGTTCGATCATAGCTGGCACCGAACAACACCGTGTTTTCCAGTCCACCGACCTCGAATTTGCCTTCCAACTGATTATCCAGCGAATAGACCATCGACTTGTTGAAGCGATCGTAAGCGGTCATGTTCAGCCGCGTGCCGAACCCGCCGTTATTGAGGTTGCCCGGCCAGGTTTCATGCCGAGTGATGCGTGACTGCATGTAGCGCGAGTTCTGCCGAAACTGCCACTCATCATTGAACGAGTGGCTGAACTCATAACCGGTGCTCCAGGTTTCCCGTTCGAAAGTATTCCAGTCCGGATCGCCGAGCATGGTGTCTTTGGATAACTGGCCGTTGGGATTGCTCAGCAGAGTCCCGGCCGCTGGCAAGCCGAGTTCCATGTTGGTGTGATCTTTCTGGTAATTGGCCAGCAGTGTCAGCGTATTGAAATCGTCGAAGTTCAGGGTCAGCGAAGGGGCGATGTAGATTCGGTCATCCGGGACGTGGTCTGTCTGGGTGTCGGATTTGCGTCCGAGCATCACCACGCGCCCGAGGATGTTGGTGCTGTCGTTGAGCGGCCCCGACACGTCGACGCCGATCTGCCGACGATTGTTCGAACCATAGCCCAGTTGCACTTCGCCCTGAGGCGCAGCGGTCGGACGTTTACTGACCAGATTGACCAGACCGCCGGGGGCGTTTTCGCCATACAGCAGCGACGACGGACCGCGGAACACTTCGACTCGCTCCAGTCCGTAAGGCTCAGTGCTGGTGTCATAGCGATTGCCCTGTACGCGTAGTCCATCGCGCAGAAGACCGTAGCCGTAGTCGGTGGCGTTGAATCCTCGGATGAAAAACAGATCGCCGGCCAGACTGTCACCCGCCGCAAACGGTGGGGCAAATATCCCGGGGACGTAGCCAAGTACTTCGGTGAGTGTCTGAGATTTCTGATCTTTCATGCGCTGGGCAGTTACGACAGACACGGAACGCGGCGTTTGCGACAGCGGCGTACTGGTTTTCGTACCGATCCGGCTGTTCTGCGCCTTGTAGCCGACGTCGGCGGCGTAATCCAGGTCCATCGGGTTGGCCAACTGAGCATTGATGTTGGTCGGGGCCAGTTCCAGCGAATCAGCCTTTGGCAGCGCTTGCAGAATGTAGCTGCCTGGCGCCTGCGGCGCGGCTTGCAGTCCTGAACCTTGCAATAGCTGGGCGAAACCCTGTTCGACGCTGAAATCGCCGTTCAGTCCGGCACTGGATAACTGGCTGGTCTGTTGCGGCGAGAACGACAGAATCACATTCGAGGCGGAGGCGAACTGGCTGAGGGCCTTATCCAGAGGGCCAGCGGCAATGGCATAACGCTGAGTGCTGCTCGCCGCGGCTGCGCCCAACGGGCATCACCAGACAAGACGCGGCGCTGGCCATCAATAGGCTGTAAGCGAGACAGTGGTAGGAGAAGCGCTGGCGATACGTAGGAAGACGCATGTGGATAAGCCCTGAAGGTGGCAACGAGCCGCGTTATAGCGATTACCTGTAGCGCCGGTTCAGGGCAAAAAAAGATAACCCCGGTGTCGATTTATTTTTCCCAGGTCTGGTATCGATCAAGCGCGATGGCTGAGCGAGACCCAGTAACGGGTGAAGTAACGCACGTTGATCGGCAACGAAGCCTGTAGATTGGCCAACACGGCGTCAGTGGAATCAAGCCGGAATGTGCCGGACACGCGAAGATTCCTGGCACCCGCGTCGCAATGCAGAACACCGCGACGATAACGTTGCAGCTCATCGACCACATCGCCCAGTCGCGCGTTGAGGACAATCAACTGGCCTTTGCTCCACGCCACTCGTGATGAGGCAAAGGGCTGAATGAGTCCGATATGCCGACGATCGAAATCTGCACCTTCGCCTGCCTGCAAGATTCTCGCAGCCGCTGAAACATCAGCGGGCTGGATGCCGACCCGGTCTTCGAGCACACCCACTCGGGTCGCGCCCGGTAACTGATGAACCGAAAAACGCGTGCCCAGCGCCTGTATTCGACCATCCTGGGTTTCGACAAAAAACGGCCGTGGATCGCCAAGCTTGCCGGTTTGAATCAGGATCTCGCCCGAGCGCAGGCGAATCAGCCGCTGCGTCGCGTCGAAAGCCACATCGATCGCAGTGTCGGTATTGAGCTGAATCTGGCTGCCGTCGGCCAATGTCAGGTTGCGACGCTGGCCGACTCCGGTTTTGTAGTCGGCCCAGACATTACTAAAGGATGTGTGTTGCTGAACACTCCAGCCGACGAACCCGGTCCCCGCAGCGAGCAGCAATAGCTTCAAAACCTGGCGTCGTTGTTCTCCGTTATTCAGGGCTCGACGTTTTAGATCCTGCGGCAGGGTGCCGAGGTGCCGCTGCAGTTGTTCCACTTGGTTCCATGCCGCCAGATGCGCAGGATCGCTATCTATCCACAGCTGCCAGGCCTTCTTTTCGGCCAGCGTTGGCGGCTCTGCCTGAAACTGCACATGCCAGGTGGCGGCCGCTTCGAAAACCTGGCGGTCGGGCGCGATGGCCATCAATGCAGCGCCATGATCAGGGCACATTCCGTCAGGGCGCGAATCATGTGCTTCTTCACCGTGGTCAGCGAAACCTTTAACTGCAGGGCGATCTGTTGATAAGTCAGGCCTTCAATCTGAGAAAGCATGAAGATTCGCCGCGTTCGCGCTCCGAGGTCAGCCAAGGCTTTATCCACAGCCATCAAGGTTTCGATGATCAGCGCTCGGTCTTCTTCACTGATTGCGCAGGCTTCAGGTCTGGTTGCGAGAGCCTGCAGATAGGCGGTCTCGATGGCGCTTCTTCTATAACGATCGATCACCAGGCCACGCGCAATGGTGGTCAGATAATCCCTGGGCTCGCGGATATGCGCAGCATTGCGGGCTGCCAGTATTCGTACAAAAGTGTCATGCGCGACATCGGCCGCATCGCAGGCATCATTTAATTTTCCCTTGAGCCAGCCGTAGAGCCACGAATGGTGTTGCTCGTAGATTTGCTCGATCGCAGCGGTATGGGCGAGTAGGGGCATGGGAGAAAGTGGCGAGTTAATGATAATGCCTATTATTAGCCTCCGTGACGTTCTCTCACAATAGCCCTTTCACTTCCTCCTCAATGATTGCACGGGCGTCACCGGTATCTCGGAAGCGCCTTTTTTTCGCGGCCTGCATCCCTCGTTTGGAGATTTTCTGTGGATTAAGCCCTGTGAATAACTGCCATTAAGGCCGGTTGATAACAGGGCCTCAAAACTGGATATAACCCCCTCTGTGGATAACCAACCCTTTCATCCACAGGCTTACAAGGCTTATCCAAGGCCCTCACTGGCACATGAGCACAGGGTTTTGAATCTCTGTACATCTCATAAATAAAGGCCTATAGCAATCTATCCACAGAAAGAAGGGTCAGTAAGAATAAACATAAAAACAAAGGTTTTATAAATTTCTCTCTTTTTTATTCTTTTAACCGCGAGTTCTCCACAGCTGGTTAAATTTTGTGCAAAGGGTTCTTTAGAAAGGGCGAAGTCCCTATACTTGTCGACCAGGTCCAGAAACCTGAGCTCAAACTATTTCCTGAATGACCTACTTAAGCAGGCACGAGGTGCGTGGTGGATTTCCCTTCCCGTTTTGAAGTGATCGTCATCGGCGGCGGTCATGCCGGTACCGAGGCAGCACTGGCCTCAGCACGTATGGGGGCAAAAACCCTGTTGCTGACGCATAACGTGGAAACCCTCGGTGCCATGAGTTGCAACCCGGCCATCGGTGGCATTGGCAAAAGCCATCTGGTCAAGGAAATCGACGCCCTCGGCGGCGCGATGGCCATGGCTACCGATTTGGGTGGTATCCAGTTTCGCGTATTGAACAGCCGCAAAGGCCCGGCGGTACGGGCGACCCGTGCGCAGGCCGACCGTATTCTGTACAAAGCGGCTGTCCGCGAAATCCTGGAAAATCAGCCGAACCTGTGGATATTTCAACAAGCGGCTGATGACCTGATCGTCGAGCAGGAACAGGTCCGTGGTGTTGTTACGCAAATGGGTCTGCGCTTCTTCGCCGATTCCGTGGTGCTGACCACCGGTACGTTCCTCGGCGGACTTATCCACATCGGTCTGCAGAATTTCTCGGGCGGTCGCGCCGGTGACCCGCCGTCGATCGCGCTGGCGCACCGTTTGCGTGAACTGCCTCTGCGTGTCGGCCGCTTGAAAACCGGCACCCCGCCGCGTATCGACGGCAAGTCTGTGGATTTCTCGGTGATGACCGAGCAGCCAGGCGATACGCCGATCCCGGTAATGTCGTTCATGGGCAACAAGGAACAGCATCCACGCCAGGTCAGTTGCTGGATTACCCACACCAACGCCCGCACCCACGAAATCATCGCGGCGAACCTTGATCGTTCGCCGATGTATTCCGCCGCCGGCGAAATCGAGGGCATCGGCCCCCGTTACTGCCCCTCGATCGAAGACAAGATCCATCGCTTTGCCGACAAGGAAAGCCATCAGGTGTTCATCGAACCGGAAGGTTTGACCACCCATGAGCTGTACCCGAACGGGATATCCACAAGCTTGCCGTTCGACGTGCAATTGCAGATCGTGCAATCGATCCGCGGCATGGAAAACGCGCACATCGTGCGTCCGGGTTATGCGATCGAGTACGACTACTTCGATCCTCGCGACCTCAAGTACAGTCTGGAAACCAAGGTGATTGGCGGTCTGTTCTTTGCCGGGCAGATCAACGGCACCACCGGTTACGAAGAAGCCGGTGCACAAGGTTTGCTGGCTGGAGCCAACGCCGCGCTGCGCGCCAAGGGCAAAGAAGCCTGGTGCCCGCGTCGCGATGAAGCGTATATCGGTGTGTTGGTCGATGACCTGATCACCCTGGGTACCCAGGAGCCGTACCGCATGTTCACGTCCCGCGCCGAGTATCGCCTGATCCTGCGTGAGGACAACGCCGACCTGCGTCTGACCGAAAAAGGCCGCGAACTCGGTCTGGTCGATGACGCGCGTTGGGCGGCGTTCTGCAAGAAGCGCGAAAGCATCGATCTGGAAGAACAGCGCCTGAAAAGCACCTGGGTACGCCCGAATACGCAACAGGGCGATGCGATTGCCGAGAAATTCGGCACGCCGCTGACTCACGAATACAACTTGCTCAACCTCTTGAGCCGCCCGGAAATCGACTACGCGGGTCTGGTCGAAGTGACCGGACAAGGCGCTGAAGACCCGCAGGTCGCCGAGCAGGTCGAAATCAGGACCAAGTACGCCGGTTACATCGATCGTCAACAGGATGAAATCGCTCGTTTGCGCGCCAGCGAAGACACGAAACTGCCTGTGGATATCGATTACACCAACATTTCCGGTCTCTCCAAGGAGATCCAGAGCAAGCTCGGCGCGACTCGTCCCGAGACGCTTGGCCAGGCTTCGCGGATCCCGGGCGTGACCCCGGCAGCCATTTCGCTGTTGATGATTCATTTGAAAAAACGCGGCGCGGGCCGTCAGTTGGAGCAAAGCGCTTGAGTTCTAAGGTCACTTCGCAGCACGCCGAAGAGTTATCCACAGGAGCCCGCGCGCTCGGTGTCAATCTCACTGAAACCCAGCACGAGTTGCTGCTGGGTTATCTGGCCCTGTTGATCAAGTGGAATCAGGCCTACAACCTGACCGCTGTGCGCGATCCGGACGAAATGGTTTCGCGTCACCTGCTCGATAGTCTGAGCGTGATGTCGTTCATTGAAAACGGCCGCTGGCTCGACGTTGGCAGCGGAGGCGGCATGCCGGGAATCCCGTTGGCGATCCTGTTTCCGGATTCGCAGGTGACCTGCCTGGACAGCAACGGCAAGAAAACCCGCTTCCTGACTCAGGTCAAACTCGAACTCAAACTGGATAACCTGCAAGTTATCCACAGTCGTGTAGAGGCGTTCCAGCCTGCGCAGCCATTCAACGGGATCATTTCCCGGGCATTCAGCAGCATGGAGAATTTCAGTAACTGGACGCGCCACCTGGGCGATGCCGATACACGCTGGCTGGCAATGAAGGGCGTTCATCCGGCCGATGAGCTGGTAGCATTGCCGGCAGACTTCAAACTCGATAGCGAACACGCCCTGGCCGTACCCGGTTGCCAAGGCCAACGCCATCTGCTGATACTGCGCCGCACGGCATGATTGGGAACACAAGCAAGAATGGCTAAGGTATTCGCGATAGCGAACCAGAAGGGTGGTGTGGGCAAGACCACCACCTGTATCAACCTCGCAGCATCGCTGGTCGCGACCAAGCGCCGGGTGCTGCTGATCGATCTCGATCCACAGGGCAACGCCACCATGGGTAGCGGTGTGGATAAGCACGGCCTGGAAAATTCGGTCTACGACCTGCTGATCGGTGAATGCGATCTGGGCCAGGCCATGCATTTTTCCGAACACGGCGGTTATCAGCTGCTGCCGGCCAACCGCGACCTGACGGCGGCCGAAGTGGTGCTGCTGGAAATGCAGATGAAGGAAAGCCGCCTGCGCAGCGCGCTGGCGCCGATCCGCGACAACTACGATTACATTCTGATCGACTGCCCGCCGTCGCTGTCGATGCTCACGCTGAACGCGCTGGTCGCCTCCGACGGGGTGATCATCCCCATGCAGTGCGAGTATTTCGCGCTCGAAGGCTTGAGCGACCTTGTGGATAACATCAAACGCATCGCTGAACTGCTGAATCCGAACCTGAAAGTCGAAGGTCTGTTGCGGACCATGTACGACCCGCGCCTGAGCCTGATGAACGATGTGTCGGCGCAGCTCAAGGAGCACTTCGGCGAGCAGCTTTACGACACGGTGATTCCGCGCAATATCCGTCTGGCCGAAGCGCCAAGCTACGGCATGCCGGCACTGGCCTACGACAAGCAATCGCGCGGCGCGCTGGCCTATCTGGCCCTGGCGGGCGAGATGGTTCGCCGTCAGCGCAAAAATTCACGCATCGCCGCTGCCCAGCCAACTTAAGGAAACCCCATGGCCGTCAAGAAACGAGGTCTCGGACGTGGACTGGATGCACTGCTGAGCGGTCCGACCGTCAGCGCCCTGGAAGAACAGGCCGCGCAGGCTGATACCCGGGAATTGCAGCATTTGCCGCTGGACCTGCTTCAGCGCGGCAAATACCAGCCGCGCCGGGACATGGATCCGCAGGCGCTGGAAGAACTGGCGTTGTCGATCAAGGCGCAAGGCGTGATGCAGCCGATCGTGGTGCGCCCGATTGGCGAGGGTCGCTTCGAGATCATTGCCGGTGAGCGTCGTTGGCGTGCCAGCCAGCAGGCCGGGCAGGAAACCATTCCGGCCATGGTTCGCGATGTGCCCGATGAAACCGCGATCGCCATTGCGTTGATCGAGAACATCCAGCGCGAAGACCTCAGCCCGATCGAAGAAGCCGTCGCTCTGCAGCGTTTGCAGCAGGAATTCCAGCTGACTCAACAGCAGGTGGCCGAGGCTGTGGGTAAGTCCCGCGTGACTGTGGCTAACCTGTTGCGGCTTATTGCACTGCCTGAAGTCATCAAGACCATGCTGTCTCATGGCGATCTGGAAATGGGTCATGCCCGCGCGTTGCTCGGTCTGCCGGACAATCAGCAGGTCGAAGGGGCGCGACATGTTGTCGCACGAGGGCTGACCGTGCGCCAAACCGAGGCACTGGTTCGCCAGTGGCTCAGTGGCAAACCGGAGCCTGTCGAAGCCGCCAGACCCGACCCGGACATCGCTCGCCTCGAGCAGCGACTGGCCGAGCGCCTAGGCTCTGCGGTGCAGATTCGCCACGGAAAGAAGGGCAAGGGCCAATTAGTGATTGGTTACAACTCTCTCGATGAGCTTCAAGGTGTGCTCGCACACATCCGCTGAAACATTTCCTCATGTAGCGCGCAGTCGGAAATCACTACCTGACAGTTGAATAGGGGCAGAACCGCCCCTATACTCTGCGCGCATTTTGTCGGCACAAATTATGCCAAGTTAGTGAATTCTGGCAGCCGACCATTGGAGAGCAAACGTGATGGAAACCCGCAAGCCAAACCGCCTGCCGTTCCATCGCCTGGCGGTTTTTCCGGTGCTGATGGCTCAATTTGTCGTTTTGCTGATTGCCGCTTTGGCGCTCTGGCAATGGCACGGAGTCGTTGCCGGATACTCGGGACTTTGCGGGGGCCTGATAGCCTTGCTGCCCAATGTTTATTTCGCTCACAGGGCATTTCGGTTTTCCGGCGCCCGAGCAGCCCAGTCCATCGTCCGGTCTTTTTATGCCGGCGAGGCAGGCAAACTGATTTTGACGGCAGTGCTGTTTGCACTGGTGTTCGCAGGTGTGAAGCCACTGGCGCCGATCGCAGTATTCGGCGTGTTCGTGCTGACGCAGTCGGTCAGCTGGTTCGCTCCCCTGCTGATGAGAACAAGACTTTCGAGACCTTAGGGCGTTTGAGGCAACCATGGCAGAAACAACCGCTTCGGGCTATATCCAGCACCACTTGCAGAACCTGACCTTCGGTCAGCTACCCAACGGCGGCTGGGGCTTTGCCCACACCGCAGCAGAGGCCAAGGAAATGGGCTTCTGGGCTTTCCACGTCGATACTCTCGGCTGGTCGGTCGCGCTGGGTCTGATCTTCGTGCTTCTTTTCCGCATGGCGGCAAAGAAAGCGACTTCGGGTCAGCCGGGTGCTTTGCAGAACTTCGTTGAAGTATTGGTCGAATTCGTCGATGGCAGCGTGAAAGACAGCTTCCATGGTCGTAGCCCGGTGATTGCACCGCTGGCACTGACCATCTTCGTCTGGGTGTTCCTGATGAACGCCGTCGACCTGGTACCGGTCGACTGGATTCCTCAACTGGCCATCCTGATCTCCGGCGATGCGCACATCCCGTTCCGCGCCGTGTCGACTACCGACCCGAACGCAACTCTGGGCATGGCGTTCTCGGTGTTCGCGCTGATCATTTTCTACAGCATCAAGGTCAAGGGCATCGGCGGCTTTATCGGCGAACTGACCCTGCACCCGTTCGGCAGCAAGAACATCTTCGTTCAAGCGCTGCTGATCCCGGTGAATTTCCTGCTGGAATTCGTGACCCTGATCGCCAAGCCGATCTCTCTGGCTCTGCGTCTGTTCGGCAACATGTATGCCGGCGAGCTGGTGTTCATTCTGATCGCTGTGATGTTCGGCAGCGGCCTGCTCTGGCTGAGCGGCCTGGGCGTTGTTCTGCAGTGGGCGTGGGCTGTGTTCCACATCCTGATCATCACGCTGCAGGCGTTCATCTTCATGATGCTGACCATCGTCTACCTGTCGATGGCGCACGAAGAAAACCATTAAGACCAGTCTCGACTAGTCTGATGTCCCTCCCGGTCAAACGGGAGGGGGCTCTTCACAGGGCACCTGAAACGATTTGTTTTACCGCTTTAATCTAAAAAACCTAAACCATACGACGTAAAAGTCGGGAGGAAAGATGGAAACTGTAGTTGGTCTAACCGCTATCGCTGTTGCACTGTTGATCGGCCTGGGCGCACTGGGTACCGCAATTGGTTTCGGCCTGCTGGGCGGCAAGTTCCTGGAAGGCGCAGCGCGTCAGCCAGAAATGGTTCCAATGCTGCAAGTTAAAATGTTCATCGTTGCCGGTCTGCTCGACGCCGTAACCATGATCGGTGTTGGTATCGCTCTGTTCTTCACCTTTGCGAACCCGTTCGTTGGTCAGATCGCTGGCTGATTACCCGGAGTCTTCCGAGTAATCTGGTGTGATGGACAACGTAACTGCGAGGTGTTGGCGTGAACATTAATGCGACCCTGATTGGCCAGTCCGTTGCGTTCCTGATTTTTGTACTGTTCTGCATGAAGTATGTATGGCCTCCGGTCATCGCTGCTCTGCACGAACGTCAAAAGAAGATCGCTGATGGTCTGGACGCTGCCAGCCGTGCAGCTCGCGACCTGGAGTTGGCCCAAGAAAAAGCGGGTCAGCAACTGCGCGAAGCGAAAGCTCAGGCAGCTGAAATCATCGAGCAAGCCAAGAAACGCGGTAACCAGATCGTCGAAGAGGCTGTTGAAAAAGCCCGTATCGACGCTGACCGTGTGAAGGTTCAGGCTCAAGCCGAGATCGAACAGGAACTGAACAGCGTCAAAGACAAGCTGCGTGCCCAAGTGGGCTTGCTGGCTGTTGGCGGCGCCGAGAAGATCCTGGGTGCCACAATCGATCAAAACGCGCACGCAGAGCTGGTTAACCAACTGGCTGCTGAAATCTAAGCGAGGGCGATCATGGCAGAACTGACCACGTTGGCCCGACCTTACGCTAAGGCGGCCTTCGAGCACGCTCAGGCCCACCAGCAACTGGCCAATTGGTCAGCCATGCTCGGCCTGGCAGCAGCGGTGTCGCAAGACGACACCCTGCAGCGCGTGCTCAAGGCCCCGCGACTGACGAGCGCAGAAAAGGCCGCCACGTTCATTGACGTGTGCGGCGACAAGTTTGATGAAAAAGCACGCAACTTCATCAACGTCGTTGCCGAAAACGACCGTCTCCTGCTTCTGCCGGAGATCGCCGCTCTGTTCGACCTGTACAAGGCCGAACAAGAGAAATCGGTAGACGTTGAAGTGACCAGTGCTTTCGCATTGAACCAAGAACAGCAAGACAAACTCGCCAAGGTTCTCAGTGCACGACTCAACCGGGAAGTGCGCCTGCAAGTTGCGGAGGACGCTGCCTTGATTGGTGGTGTCGTGATCCGCGCCGGCGACCTGGTTATCGATGGCTCGATTCGCGGCAAAATCGCGAAACTTGCCGAAGCATTGAAATCTTGAGTTTGAAGGGGCAGCAGAGCAATGCAGCAACTCAATCCTTCCGAAATAAGTGAAATTATCAAGGGCCGCATCGACAAGCTCGATGTGACCTCCCAAGCCCGTAACGAAGGCACTGTCGTCAGCGTATCTGACGGCATCGTGCGGATTCACGGTCTGGCCGACGTCATGTACGGCGAGATGATCGAGTTTCCGGGCGGCGTCTACGGTATGGCCCTCAACCTGGAGCAGGACTCCGTAGGTGCCGTGGTATTGGGCTCCTACCAGTCGCTGGCTGAAGGCATGAGCGCCAAGTGCACCGGCCGCATCCTCGAAGTTCCTGTTGGTAAGGAATTGCTGGGCCGCGTAGTCGATGCACTGGGTAACCCTGTTGACGGCAAAGGTCCACTGGGCAACACCGAGACCGACGCGGTCGAGAAAGTTGCTCCAGGCGTGATCTGGCGTAAGTCGGTAGACCAGCCTGTACAGACTGGCTACAAGGCTGTCGATGCCATGATCCCTGTCGGCCGTGGCCAGCGTGAGCTGATCATCGGTGACCGTCAGATCGGTAAAACCGCTCTGGCGATCGACGCGATCATCAACCAGAAAGACAGCGGCATTTTCTGCGTCTACGTAGCCATCGGTCAGAAGCAATCGACCATCGCCAACGTGGTTCGCAAGCTGGAAGAAAACGGCGCCCTGGCCAACACGATCATCGTGGCTGCCAGTGCTTCGGAATCTCCTGCGCTGCAGTTCCTGGCACCGTACTCCGGTTGCACCATGGGTGAATTCTTCCGCGACCGCGGTGAAGACGCGCTGATCGTTTATGACGATCTGTCCAAGCAGGCAGTGGCTTACCGCCAGATCTCCCTGCTGCTGCGCCGTCCACCAGGCCGTGAAGCTTACCCAGGCGACGTGTTCTATCTCCACTCCCGTCTGCTGGAGCGCGCATCCCGCGTTTCGGAAGAATACGTAGAGAAGTTCACCAACGGCGCAGTGACCGGCAAAACCGGTTCCCTGACCGCACTGCCGATCATCGAAACCCAGGCTGGCGACGTTTCCGCGTTCGTTCCGACCAACGTGATTTCCATCACCGACGGTCAGATCTTCCTGGAATCGGCCATGTTCAACTCGGGCATCCGCCCTGCAGTGAACGCCGGTGTTTCGGTATCCCGTGTGGGTGGTGCCGCTCAGACCAAGATCATCAAGAAGCTTTCCGGTGGTATCCGTACCGCTCTGGCTCAGTACCGTGAACTGGCGGCATTCGCCCAGTTCGCTTCTGACCTGGACGAAGCGACCCGCAAGCAACTTGAGCATGGTCAGCGCGTTACCGAGCTGATGAAGCAGAAGCAATACGCACCTATGTCGATCGCTGACATGGCGCTGTCGCTGTATGCCGCTGAGCGTGGGTTCCTGACTGACATTGAAATCGCCAAGGTCGGCAGCTTCGAACAAGCGCTGATTGCTTTCTTCAACCGCGATCACGCCGATTTGATGGCGAAGATCAACGTTAAAGGTGACTTCAATGACGAAATCGACGCTGGCATGAAAGCCGGTATCGAGAAGTTCAAGGCCACCCAAACCTGGTAAGCCGCAGCGGGAGCCGCGAGGCTCCCGCTTGCTAACCTGATAGGTGTTACATGGCAGGCGCAAAAGAGATTCGCAGTAAGATTGCGAGCATCAAAAGCACGCAAAAGATTACCAGCGCCATGGAAAAAGTGGCGGTCAGCAAAATGCGCAAGGCACAAATGCGCATGGCTGCTAGCCGTCCTTATGCGGAGCGTATCCGCCAGGTAATTGGGCATCTGGCCAACGCCAACCCGGAATACCGCCACCCGTTCATGATCGACCGCGAAATCAAGCGCGTCGGTTATGTCGTCGTGAGCAGTGACCGTGGTCTGTGCGGCGGCTTGAACACCAACCTGTTCAAGGCCCTGGTCAAGGACATGGCGGTAAACCGCGAAAACGGCGTCGAGATTGATCTGTGTGTCGTTGGTAGCAAGGGTGCGGCCTTTTTCCGCAACTTCGGCGGTAACGTCGTTGCAGCTATCAGCCACCTGGGTGAAGAGCCGTCGATCAATGATCTGATCGGCAGCGTCAAGGTGATGCTGGATGCCTACCTGGACGGCCGTATTGACCGCCTGTCCGTGGTGTCCAACAAGTTCATCAACACCATGACGCAACAGCCTACGGTGGAGCAGTTGATTCCACTGGTGGCTACCCCGGATCAGGATCTCAAGCACCACTGGGACTATCTCTACGAACCGGATGCCAAAGAGCTGCTTGACGGCTTGATGGTCCGTTACGTCGAGTCGCAGGTCTACCAGGCGGTGGTCGAGAACAACGCGGCTGAACAGGCTGCGCGGATGATCGCGATGAAGAACGCTACCGACAACGCCGGTGATTTGATCAGCGATTTGCAGCTGATCTACAACAAGGCGCGTCAGGCTGCGATCACCCAAGAGATCTCGGAAATCGTCGGCGGCGCTGCCGCGGTTTAACGGTTCAAATATTCAGAGGATCCAGCTATGAGTAGCGGACGTATCGTTCAAATCATCGGCGCCGTTATCGACGTGGAATTTCCACGCGACAGCGTACCGAGCATCTACAACGCGCTGACTGTACAAAGCGCGGCCGCAACCACTCTGGAAGTTCAGCAGCAGCTGGGCGACGGCGTGGTTCGTACCATTGCGATGGGTTCCACCGAGGGCTTGAAGCGCGGTCTGGAAGTCAGCGACTCTGGCGCAGCCATCTCCGTACCTGTCGGTAAAGCGACCCTGGGCCGGATCATGGACGTCCTCGGCAACCCGATCGACGAAGCTGGTCCGATCGATACCGAAGAGCGCTGGGGCATTCACCGTCCTGCGCCTTCCTTCGCGGAACAAGCGGGCGGCAACGACCTGCTGGAAACCGGCATCAAGGTTATCGACCTGGTTTGCCCGTTCGCCAAGGGCGGTAAAGTCGGTCTGTTCGGTGGTGCCGGTGTAGGCAAAACCGTAAACATGATGGAACTGATCCGTAACATCGCCATCGAGCACAGCGGTTATTCCGTGTTCGCCGGTGTGGGTGAGCGTACTCGTGAGGGTAACGACTTCTACCACGAGATGAAGGACTCCAACGTTCTGGACAAAGTGGCACTGGTTTACGGTCAGATGAACGAGCCGCCGGGAAACCGTCTGCGCGTAGCCTTGACCGGCCTGACCATGGCCGAGAAGTTCCGTGACGAAGGTAACGACGTTCTGCTGTTCGTCGACAACATCTATCGTTACACCCTGGCCGGTACTGAAGTATCCGCACTGCTGGGCCGTATGCCTTCGGCAGTAGGTTACCAGCCGACCCTGGCTGAAGAGATGGGCGTTCTGCAGGAACGTATCACTTCGACCAAGGAAGGTTCGATCACCTCGATCCAGGCGGTATACGTACCAGCGGACGACTTGACCGACCCGTCGCCAGCGACCACCTTCGCCCACCTGGACGCCACCGTCGTTCTGTCCCGTGACATCGCTTCCCTGGGTATCTACCCAGCGGTAGATCCACTGGATTCGACTTCGCGCCAGCTGGACCCGAACGTGATCGGCCAGGACCACTACGACACCGCTCGCGGCGTTCAGTACGTTCTGCAACGTTACAAAGAGCTGAAGGACATCATCGCGATCCTGGGTATGGACGAGCTTTCGGAAGCCGACAAGCAGTTGGTTAACCGTGCTCGTAAGATCCAGCGCTTCTTGTCGCAGCCGTTCTTCGTGGCTGAAGTCTTCACCGGTGCTTCGGGTAAATACGTTTCCCTGAAAGACACCATTGCTGGCTTCAAAGGCATCCTCAACGGTGACTACGACCACCTGCCAGAACAAGCGTTCTACATGGTTGGCGGCATCGAAGAAGCGATCGAGAAAGCCAAGAAACTGTAATCCCGGCGCCCGGCAACGGGCGCTAATTTAGGTTGAGGCAATCAGATGGCTATGACAGTCCATTGCGATATCGTCAGCGCGGAAGGGGAAATCTTTTCCGGCCTGGTCGAGATGGTGATTGCGCACGGTGCACTGGGTGATCTTGGTATCGCTCTGGGTCACGCGCCGCTGATCACTAATCTCAAGCCGGGTCCGATCCGCCTGATCAAGCAAGGCGGGGAAGCCGAGGTGTTCTACATCTCCGGTGGTTTCCTCGAGGTTCAGCCGAACATGGTCAAGGTGCTTGCCGATACTGTGCAACGTGCCGCCGACCTGGATGAAGCTCAGGCTCAGGCAGCTCTCAAGGCTGCCGAGAATGCCCTGAACGAAAAAGGCGCGGACTTCGATTACGGCGCCGCTGCCACACGTCTGGCCGAGGCTGCAGCCCAGCTGCGCACCGTCCAGCAGATCCGCAAGAAGTTTGGCGGTTAATCCGTCATCCGCTTGTTGTGCGATTGATAAAAAAGGGTAGCCTCGGCTACCCTTTTTTCCTTTCCGAATTTCAAACCCGGTCGCAGTTGCTGACCACCCAGGATTGGTAGCCAGTCATGTCTCTCGAAATCGTTATCCTCGCGGCCGGTCAAGGCACTCGCATGCGTTCGGCGCTGCCCAAGGTGCTGCACCCGATTGCCGGCGACTCCATGCTCGGCCATGTTATCCACAGCGCTCGGCAACTTGATCCACAACGCATTCACGTGGTGATCGGTCACGGTGCCGATGTGGTGCGTGAGCGGCTGGCGGCCGAGGATCTGAATTTCGTCCTGCAGGACAAGCAGCTCGGTACCGGCCACGCCACAGCGCAAGCGGTGCCGTTCATTACTGCCGACACGGTGCTGATTCTTTATGGCGATGTGCCTCTGATCGAAGTCGAGACCCTGCAGCGTTTGCTCAAGCATGTCGTCCCGGGCCAGATGGGCTTGCTCACCGTCGAACTCGACGACCCGACCGGTTATGGCCGCATCGTGCGTGATGCTGACGGCAAGGTTGCCGCGATCGTTGAGCATAAAGACGCCAGCGAAGCCCAACGCGCGATTACCGAAGGCAACACCGGCATTCTCGCCGTGCCGGCCAATCGTCTCGCGGACTGGATGAGTCGTTTGTCGAACAACAACGCCCAAGGCGAGTACTACCTGACCGACGTGATCGAAATGGCGGTCAGCGATGGTCTGGTAGTGGCCACCGAACAACCGCATGACCCGATGGAAGTGCAGGGCGCCAACGATCGCAAGCAACTCTCCGAACTCGAACGCCACTACCAGCTGCGCGCCGGTCGTCGTTTGATGGCGCAAGGCGTGACCCTGCGCGATCCGGCACGTTTCGATGTGCGGGGTGAAGTCACCGTCGGTCGTGACGTGCTGATCGACATCAACGTGATTCTCGAAGGCAATGTGGTGATCGAAGATGACGTGGTCATCGGTCCGAATTGCGTCATCAAGGACAGTACCCTGCGCAAAGGCGTGGTGATCAAAGCCAACAGCCACATCGAAGGCGCGGTTCTCGGCGAAGGCAGCGATGCCGGCCCGTTCGCGCGTCTGCGTCCTGGCACTGTGCTCGAAGCGCGCGCGCATGTGGGTAACTTCGTCGAGCTGAAAAATGCCCATATGGGTGAGGGCGCCAAGGTTGGCCACCTGACTTATCTGGGCGATGCCGAAGTTGGCGCGCGCACGAACATCGGCGCCGGCACCATCACCTGCAACTACGACGGCGCCAACAAGTGGAAAACCGTGTTGGGTGCGGATGTGTTCATCGGCTCCAACAATTCGCTGGTTGCGCCTGTGGATATCTCCGACGGTGCAACCACAGCAGCCGGTTCGACGATCACGCAGAATGTGGATAACGCGCAGTTGGCCGTAGGTCGGGCGCGACAGAAAAACATCGACGGCTGGAAGCGGCCGGAGAAGATCAAGAAATCCTGAGTTATCCACAGTCCTCGTGTGGGAGCGAGCCCGCTCGCGAAAGCGTTTGATCAGGTGTAGCAATTAGCCTGAGTAACCCCTTCGCGAGCAGGCTCGCTCCCATACGAATCGCGTCATTTTCTGAATTTTTCTCGCTACAGCTTGACGGCATTGTTTCGATAGGTTTTGATTGCTTACGTTATCTTTCGAATCGAAACATAAGCCGCCATGTCGAAACGCAACACGCCTCAGCGACGCCACAACATCCTCGCCTTGCTCACTGAGCGGGGCGAAGTCAGTGTGGATGAACTGGCCAAGCGCTTCGAAACCTCCGAGGTTACGATTCGCAAGGATCTGGCTGCGCTCGAAAGTCACGGTCTGTTGCTGCGCCGTTACGGCGGAGCGATCAGCATGCCGCAGGAACTGGTCGCAGAAACTGCGCAGAGCGTCTCCAGATACAAACAGGCGATTGCTCGCGCTGCGGTGAAACGCATCCGCGAACATGCGCGGATCATTATCGACAGCGGCAGTACCACCGCCGCCATGATTCCCGAACTCGGCCAGCAGCCGGGGCTGGTGGTGATGACCAACTCCCTGCACGTCGCCAACGCCTTGAGCGAACTCGAACACGAGCCTGTATTGCTGATGACCGGCGGCACCTGGGATCCGCATTCGGAATCCTTCCAGGGTCAGGTCGCCGAGCAGGTACTACGCTCCTACGACTTCGATCAATTGTTCATTGGCGCCGATGGCATCGATCTGGTGCGCGGGACGACCACCTTCAACGAACTGCTCGGCCTGAGCCGGGTGATGGCTGAAGTGGCACGCGAAGTTATCGTTATGGTTGAGGCCGACAAGATCGGCCGCAAGATTCCTAACCTGGAGCTGCCGTGGAGCAGCGTCCATACCCTCATTACCGACGATCGCCTGCCCGATGAGGCCCGCGATCACCTTCAGGCCCGCGGTATCACCGTGATTATTGCGGCTGTCAGTCAGGAGAAATAAACATGTGTGGAATTGTCGGCGCAGTGGCTGAACGTAATATCACCGCCATCTTGCTCGAAGGCCTCAAGCGCCTCGAGTATCGCGGCTATGACAGCGCGGGTGTAGCGGTGTACACCAACGAGGCCACCCTCGAGCGCGTGCGCCGGCCGGGCAAGGTCAGCGAGCTCGAAGCGGCGCTGGCCGAACAGCCTCTGGCTGGGCGTCTGGGCATCGCTCATACCCGTTGGGCCACTCACGGCGCGCCGTGCGAACGCAACGCCCACCCGCATTTCTCCGGTGACATTGCGGTGGTGCACAACGGCATCATCGAAAACCACGAAGCCCTGCGCGAACAACTGAAAGCGCTCGGTTATGTGTTCACTTCCGACACCGACACCGAAGTCATCGCCCACCTGCTCACCGAAAAGCTCAAGCAGCAGCCGGATTTGAGCGCTGCGCTCAAAGCCACCGTCAAGGAACTGCACGGCGCTTACGGTCTGGCCGTGATTAATGCGCAGCAACCGGATCGTCTGGTCGCTGCGCGCAGTGGCAGTCCGTTGGTGATCGGCTTGGGTCTGGGCGAGAACTTCCTCGCCTCCGATCAACTGGCGTTGCGTCAGGTCACCGACCGCTTCATGTACCTGGAAGAGGGCGATATCGCCGAAATTCAGCGCGACAGCGTGCAGATCTGGGACATCGACGGTAACGCCGTCGAGCGCCAGACCGTGCAGTACACCGACGGTGCCGAAGCCGCCGACAAAGGCGAGTTTCGCCATTACATGCTCAAGGAAATTCACGAGCAGCCAACGGTGGTGCAGCGCACCCTCGAAGGCCGCCTGAGCAACGACCAGGTATTGGTGCAAGCGTTCGGGCCGCAGGCCGCCGAGCTGTTTGCCAAAGTGCGCAATGTGCAGATCGTCGCCTGCGGTACCAGTTATCACGCTGGCATGGTCGCCCGTTACTGGCTCGAAGAACTGGCCGGCATCCCGTGCCAGGTCGAAGTCGCCAGCGAATTCCGTTATCGCAAGGTGGTGGTACAGGCCGACACGCTGTTCGTCACCATCTCCCAATCAGGCGAAACCGCTGACACCCTCGCCGCACTGCGCAACGCCAAAGAGCTGGGCTTTCTCGCCAGCCTGGCGATCTGCAACGTTGGCATCAGCTCGCTGGTGCGCGAATCCGACCTGACCTTGCTGACCCAGGCCGGCCGCGAAATCGGCGTCGCCTCGACCAAAGCCTTCACCACGCAACTGGTCGGCCTGCTGCTGCTGACCCTGTCGCTGGGCCAGGTTCGCGGGACGTTGGCCAAAGGCGTTGAAGCCACGCTGGTCGAAGAACTGCGTCGCCTGCCAACCCGCCTGGGCGAAGCCTTGGCGATGGACAGCACCGTCGAAAAAATCGCCGAGCTGTTCGCCGAAAAGAACCACACCTTGTTCCTCGGTCGTGGTGCGCAATTCCCGGTGGCGATGGAAGGTGCCTTGAAACTCAAGGAAATCTCCTACATCCACGCCGAAGCCTACCCGGCCGGCGAGCTCAAACACGGCCCGCTGGCACTGGTGGATAACGACATGCCGGTGGTCACCGTTGCGCCGAACAACGAACTGCTGGAAAAGCTCAAATCCAACCTGCAGGAAGTCCGCGCCCGTGGCGGTGAACTGATCGTCTTCGCCGACGAAAAAGCCGCAATGACCAATGGCGAAGGCACCCATGTGGTGCAAATGCCGCACATCCACGACATCCTCTCGCCGATCCTTTACACGATCCCGCTGCAGTTGCTGTCTTACTACGTCGCGGTGCTCAAAGGCACGGATGTGGATCAGCCGCGCAATCTGGCGAAGTCGGTGACGGTGGAATAACACGCACGTTTGGCACGACGGGTAGCACGTCGTACGCCGTAGACGTTACTGCTGGTATCACCATATTACGGTATACCACAATGACGTCTTTTACATTCAGTTTGTCTGTGACTGAAAGCCCCTTTCCAGAGGGGGTTAGCGGTTGGCTTGGAATTTGCTGGCAAGGGATAACGTCTCTAAGAGTACCTTGCGATGATCACCTTCCCGTCAGCCTTGGCTAATGCACACAACAGGCGTGCCTGTTCTGTCAGGGCGTTGCCAAGCGACGCGATGAAAGGTTATCTGCGCCGAACCCCCGCACGGTCACAGGTCGAGCTCAAACGCATGCCCGCGTGCGTGGCCGCCAAGCAGAACGGCTTCTGGCAGCCCGTCATCTGATCCCTCCTGGCGAGCATCCGCCTCGCTTCCCCCAGCGCCTTATCAAAGGCCGCTGAACTCTTTGATACCTCCACGGTGAGCACATTGGCCCACCGGGGGTAGTTGCAGCCGGAAAAAACCGATGAGCAAAGATACCGCCTTACTGATTATCGACCTGCAAAAGGAAGATTGCTTCGCACTTGAGCGTTTTGACCACGTCGTCGAGAACGCGGCCGCATTGACAGACCTCGCACGAACATTGGGAATTTCGCTGTTTTACACCCGCCACATCAATGAAGCCCATGGGGCGGACTTGATGCTTGGCGAGCCAGTGGACAACTCAGGCCAACCCACCTCGTACCTCGACGGCACTCGCGCGATCGAGATTCTCGATGCGCTTGCCCCGTGTGAGGGTGACATCGTGCTCGACAAGTATCGCTATAGCGCGTTTCACGGAACCCGTCTGGCGCAAATGCTCAAGCGCAGGAATATCAAAAACCTGATCGTGATCGGTGTCTTGACTGACGTGTGCGTGATGACCAGCGTGTTCGATGCCTACCAACACGACTTCAACATCACCATCGTCAGTGACGCCTGCACGGCCACGACCCTGGCGGCGCACTATTCTGCGTTGTTCATTCTCTCCAATTGGGTATACGGCCTGAAAATCGTAACCACAGCGCAGTTGCTCAAGCGTTGGCGGGGTCAGCCAGCGACCTGCCTGGTGACTGAAAAACCCGACCACCTTGCCTTCCAGCCCGAAGCGTTTGTCGAGGCCATTCAGCGCCTTGAAAACAGCCTAGATGAACGTTGATTGGAGCGATGACCATCATGAAAGTTGAAAACAGAAGCATCGATTTCGTTCCCGAAGACGAGCGCTACGGTAAGCCTCGTTCCTTGTTCTTTGTATGGTTCGGCGCGAACGCTAACATCACGACCATCGCAGCCGGTGTATTGCCGGTCAGTCTGGGGCTCAATCTGTTCTGGAGTGTGGTTTCCATCCTGCTCGGATCGCTGATCGGTGCGATCTTCATGGCTTCGCATTCCGCTCAAGGGCCAAGGCTCGGTATTCCGCAGATGATTCAAAGCCGGGCGCAGTTTGGTGTGTTCGGGGCGATTGTTCCATTGCTGTTCGTCATGCTGATCTACCTCGGTTTTTTTGTCAGCAACACGCTGCTGGCCGCCCAGGCCATCGCCAAGGCCAGCCCGTTGAGCAATGGCACCAATATCGTGCTGCTCGGCGTCGTGTGCTTTCTGGTAGCGCTGTTCGGGTACCAACTGATTCATCGCTTCCAGAAACTCCTGTCAATGGTCTCGATTGTTGTCTTCAGTATCGCGAGCTACTTCGCCCTGACGATGTCGATCGAACCCGGGCAATGGACGACTCAGGGATTTGGCTGGGTAAGCTTTCTGGCTTGCGTGAGCATTTCAGTCACCTGGCAGTTGTCCTATGCGCCGTATGTGGCTGACTATTCACGCTACTTGCCCACCGAAACGTCGAGTCGCCAAGTCTTCTGGTACAGCTACCTGGGGACTGTGGTTGGTGGAAGCTGGATGATGATCCTCGGGGCGGTACTGGCCAAAGGCATGTCCGGGTTCGCTGACAATGTCGGTCTGAATCTGGTCACCGTGCTTGGCGGCGGCACCTTGCTGACGTTTGCGTTTGTGCTCTACGGCCAGGTAGCCATTAACGTCTTCAACCTCTACGGCGCGTTCATGTCGACGGTGACGGTGATTGAACCTTATGCGGCCATGAAGGTGACGCCGCGTGTAAGGGCTGGCTTTATGCTGGTCATCTGCGCAACCGCAACAGGCTTATGTACGCTGGCCCAGGATGATTTTTTGCAGTTTTTTCTCAACTTCATTTTCTTCATGAGCTACTTCCTTATTCCCTGGACAGCGATCAACCTGGTGGACTACTACGTGCTGCGTAAAGGGGTTTATCGGATTGCGGATATCTTTGATCCGAATGGGATTTACGGAAGAGTCAACTGGATAGCCGTCAGCATTTTCATTGTGACGATCATCCTTGAAATCCCGTTCATGAGTACCACGCTCTATGTCGGCCCGATAGCTACAAAACTGGGCGGCGTCGATCTGGCGTGGGCTGTCGGCCTGATTTTCCCTGCGATCGCCTACTGCACACTGATGCGTCGACGGCAGACGGTAGTTTCAGCGTCGGCGAAAGCCTGAGTAACGGGCTGTTTGCCGCGAACGCTCTTATCGTGTAATCCAGCACAAGGAAATCGCAGCTTCGGCTGCGATTTTGCCAGGTGACTTCCGATATCCGAACCGGGGAATCCCATGGACCGCTTTCAGGAAATGTACATCTTCACCACCATCGCCCAAGAGCAAGGCTTCTCGGCCGCTGCGCGGCGGCTGGGGTTGTCGGCGGCGAGTGTGACGCGGGCGGTGGCGGCGCTGGAACTGCGGATCGGTACGCAGTTGCTGGTGCGCACCACGCGCAGCGTGCATCTGACCGAAGCCGGTCAGCGTTATCTGGAGGACTGTCGGCGGATTCTGCTGGAGGTGCAGGAGGCTGAGGATTCGGCGGCGGGCAGTCATGCGCAGCCGCGCGGGCAATTGACGGTGACGGCGCCGGTGCTGTTCGGCGAGCTGTTCGTGACGCCGCTGATGGCGGCCTATCTGGCGCAGTATCCGGACGTTACCATCAATGCGCTGCTGCTCGATCGGGTGGTGAGCATGGTCGAGGAGGGCATTGATGTGGCGGTGCGCATCGGTGAACTGCCGGACAGCAGTCAGCACGCGATCCGCGTCGGTGAGGTGCGACGGGTGGTGTGTGGTTCGCCGCAATACCTGGCGCAGCATGGCCGGCCGCAACATCCGCAGGCGCTGTGCGAAATGCCGGTGGTCGCAACGTCCGCGGTCGGGCAGTTGCGCAACTGGCCGTTTCTGGAACACGGCGAGCCGTTGTTCGTGCGCCCCGAGCCGCGATTGGTGGTGACCGCCAATCAGGCGGCGATCACAGCGGCCTGTCTCGGGCTGGGACTGACGCGAGTGTTGTCGTATCAAGTGGCTAGCAAGGTTGCGGCCGGTGAACTGGAGATCGTCCTCGCCGACTTCGAGTTGCCCGCATTACCCATTCACGTTGTGTATCAGGGCGGGCGCAAGGCAGCGGCGCGGGTGCGCAGCTTTGTCGATTTCACCGTGCAGGCCTTGCGCGAGCATCCGTCCCTGCAGAACGCAGCGTTATTGCAGCCAGTGAAATAATTGATTGCGGTTGCTGGTTATTCTGTTGTTTTGCCGATCCGTGGAAGATCGCTGCCATCGGTGACGTCAATTCGGGCGACACCCTCACCCAGCGGAGTCGACCATGCAAGCGATCAAACTCTACAACTTCCCACGTTCCGGCCATGCCCACCGTGTCGAGCTGATGTTGTCCCTGTTGCAGTTGCCGACCGAGCTGATTTTCGTCGACCTGGCGAAAGGCGAGCACAAGCAGCCGGCATATCTGGCGATCAACAGTTTTGGCCAGGTGCCGGCCATTGATGACGGCGGCGTGGTGCTCGCCGACTCCAACGCGATTCTGGTGTACCTGGCGCAAAAGTACGGCAACGGGCGCTGGTTGCCGGCCGACCCGGTCGGTGCGGCGCGCGTGCAGCGCTGGTTGTCCGCCGCCGCTGGCCCGATTGCCTTTGGCCCCGCGGCCGCGCGATTGGTGACAGTGTTTGGCGCCCAGTTGAACGCTGAAGAAGCAATCGCACGTGCGCACAACCTGCTCAAGGTCATGGACGTCGAGTTGGGCCAAAGCGCTTTCCTGGCCGGCGACGAAGCGAGCATTCCCGACGTATCCGCCTACAGCTATATCGCCCATGCGCCGGAGGGCAATGTCTCGCTGGACGACTACGCCAACGTCCGCGCCTGGCTGGCCCGGGTCGAAGCCTTGCCCGGTTTCGTCGGCATGCCGCGCACGATCGCCGGTCTGCAAACCTCAGCCTGACAGGCGCAACCAGACTGCGCCGCTGGCGCAGGGGAGAATCGTGATGGAACGTTCACCTTGGCACGCCGGCGAACAACAGTTGCAGGCTCACGTAGGGGTGGCCGAACGCATGGAAGCGTTCGGACGCAAAGTCATTCGCAGCTGGATGCCCGATCAACACCGCGAGTTTTACCGGCAATTACCATTCATGCTGCTCGGCGCGGTCGATGCGCAAGGGCGGCCGTGGGCCAGTGTGCTGGAGGGCGAGCCGGGTTTCGCCGATTCGCCGGATCCCGAGCACCTGCATTTCACCCGCCGGCCGGCCGCTGACGACCCGGCGCAACTGCGCGACGGTGAGCCGATCGGTCTGCTGGGTATCGAACTGCACACGCGACGGCGCAACCGGCTCAACGGGCATGTCGCCAACCTCACGGCTGACGGCTTCGAACTGAGCGTCGACCAGGCGTTCGGCAACTGCCCGCAATACATTCAATTGCGCCAGTTTCAGCGTGTACCGCTGACAGATCCGAAAACCCGCCCGGCTCAGCAACTGAACAGTCTGGATGAGGCCGCTCGTGCACTGATCGCCGGCGCCGATACGTTTTTCGTCGCCAGCTATGCCGACGTCGACGGTCAGCGCTCGGTGGACGTTTCGCATCGCGGTGGTCAGGCCGGTTTCGTGCGCATCGAAGGCAATCGCCTGACCATCCCGGATTTCGCCGGCAATCTGCACTTCAACACCTTGGGCAATCTGCTGCTCAACCCCAAGGCTGGCTTGCTGTTCATCGACTTTTCCACAGGCGATCTGCTGCAACTGAGCGGGCGTACCGAGATCCTTCTCGAAGACCCGCAGATCGAAGCGTTTCAAGGTGCGGAGCGGCTGTGGACGTTCGAGGTGGAACAGGTGGTTCGGCGTCCGGCGGCGTTGGCGTTGCGCTGGCGCTTCGACGGCATGTCGCCGACCAGCCTGCTCACCGGCAGTTGGGCCGAAGCGGACGCGCGTTTGCAGGCCCAGGCACTGGGCAACCAATGGCGGCCGCTGCGAGTGACGAAGATCGAAGCGGAGAGTCGTCATATTCGCTCGATTTATCTGGAGCCCGTCGATGGCGCCGGGCTGCCGGTATTTCTTGCCGGTCAGCATTTGCCGCTGCGGTTTACCCTCGATGGCGAAGTGCATATCCGCACCTACAGTCTCTCCAGTGCGCCATCGGACGGTTTCTACCGCATCAGCGTCAAGCGCGAGGGCCTGATTTCATCGCACCTGCATCAGCAGATACAGGTCGGCGATGTGCTGGAAGCGCGGGCGCCGCAAGGGCATTTCACCGTGGCGCCACTGGAACGCAGGCCGTTGGTGTTATTGGCGGCGGGCGTCGGCATCACGCCGTTGCTGTCGATGCTGCGCGAGGTGGTCTACCAGGGGCTGCGCACGCGCGGGATCCGCCCGACGTTGTTGCTGCAAAGTTCGCGCAGCCTCGCCGATCAGCCGTTTCGTCAGGAGCTGGACCGCTTGCTCGAGCGCTCCGGCAATGCAGTGCGGGTCCTGCGCTTGCTCAGCCAGCCGGAGGCCGATGCGCGCGAGGGTGAAGACTTCGATCTGACCGGGCGCATCGATGGCGCCGTGTTGCGCAATTTGCTCGACGTTGACGACTTCGATCAGATTGACTTCGTCCTCTGCGGTCCCGGCGGTTTCACGCAAGGGCTGTACGACAGCCTGCGTGAACTGGACGTGCGTGATGCGCAGATCCATGCGGAAACCTTCGGCCCGTCGACCCTGAAGCGCCAGCCGGACCCAGATGCACTCGTTATTGAACAACCACCAGCGGCGACCACTTCGGTGGCGGTGGTGTTCGAACGCTCGGCGAAAGAGGCGCGTTGGCAGCCGGAGGGTGGCAGCCTGCTGGAACTGGCGGAAAGCCGTGGATTGCGCCCGGAATTCAGTTGCCGCGGCGGTTCGTGTGGCACCTGCAAGACCCGCCTGGTCAGTGGCGCGGTGAATTATCCACAGGCGCCGGCGGAGGTTCCCGAGGCAGGGCATGTGCTGATTTGCTGTGCGGTGCCGGCGCAGAGTGCGCAGCCGCTGGTGCTGGATCTCTAAAGCGCACCCTGTAGGAGTTAGCCTGCTCGCGATGGCTATTTTTCAGTCGGCACAGGGTTGGCTGTTCTGACGCTTTCGCGAGCAGGCTCACTCCTACATTGGATTCGATTGAATCCGGATCAGGCGTAGGACAGGGCTTTTTCTTCCAGCAGTTCCTGATACAGCGCCGTCCATTTGCGGCCCATGTCATCGGCGGTGAACAACTGCCGATAGCGCGCTTCGGCTTTGACGCCCATGGCAGCGGCCCGCTGCGGATCGTCCCACAGCGTGCGCATGGCCTCGCGAAACGCCAGCGGCTGGCTCGGTGGTACTACCAGCCCGGTTTCGTTGTGGATATTGATGTAGCTGGTACCGGTGCCGATCTCGCTGGAGATCATCGGCTTGCCGTACATCGCGCCCTCGAGCAGCGAAATGCCAAAGGCTTCGGAGCGCAGGTGCGACGGGAAGACGATCGCGTAGCTCAATTGCAGCAGGGCAACCTTGTCTTCATCGCTGAGGCGCCCGAGGAAATGAATGTTGCGCAGGCCCGATGCCTGCGCCTGTGCGTGCAGTTCCAGCTCCAGTGGTCCGGCGCCGACGATCACCACCGGATAATCCACATCCTTCAGGGCATCGAGCAGAATGTGCAGGCCCTTGTAGTAGCGCATCACCCCGACGAACAGGAAAAACTTATCCCCAAGCTGCTGGCGCCAGCGATTCATGCGCGCACTGTCGGCCTGTGGATAACCGGCCTTGTTCAAGCCGTAGGGGATGACCCGGGTCTTGTCCTGGAATTGCTGCAGCACATCGCTGGTGTGCAGGTAGTTGGGCGAAGCGGCGACGATGCGGTCGGCGCTGGCGAGGAAGCGGTTCATCAACGGCCGATAGAGTTTGAGCAGGTGCTTCTGGCGGATAATGTCGGAGTGGTAGGTGACCACGCTCGGTTTGTTCAGCGCGCTGGCGAAATGCACCAGGTCCATGAACGGCCACGGGAAGTGGTAGTTGACCACGTCGGCCTCGGCGGCCAGTTCGCGGAACTGTTTGAACACGCTCCAGGAAAAACCGGTGGAGGCGAACTGGATGTCTAGTCTGGCTCGGTGCACTTCGTGCTGGCCGAGCTGCACCACAGGCGGTGTCGGGTCGGCGCTGAGCGTCAGCACCTGGCCGTCGATGCCGTGTTGGGCGCCGCTTTCGCAGAGCTGGAAGATCACTTGCTCGATACCGCCGACCGAGTCAGGCAGGTACGTCTTGAAAAAATGGAGAACGCGCATTCAACCTCCCATGGCCTGGCGGTAGGCACCGGCCGTGGCCTGTGCACAACGCTGCCAGGAAAAAAGCCGTGCCTGCTGCAGGCCGGCCGCTCGGCAATCCTGCCAATGCGTTTGATCGTCGATCAGAAGGCTCATCGCTTCGCGCAAGCCTGGTGCATCGTCAGCTTCAATATAGTTGCCGGCAGCGCCAGCGACTTCCGGCATCGCCGAAGACCGTGTCACCACCACCGGCGTGCCACTGGCCATTGCTTCCAGCACCGGCAGCCCGAAACCTTCGTAACGCGAGGGGAAAATCAGCGCCCGTGCCCCCGCCAGTAATTGCGCAACAGCCTCGTCGGGCAGATAGCCCAGCAAGCACACATGCCCGCTGGCCAGCGCCTGGCGCAGTTCGTCGCTCAACTGCTCGCGCTGCCAGCCGGCCATGCCAACGATCAGCAGCGGGAAGCGTTCGCGCAGGGCCTGCGGCAGCAAGGCGTGCGCGCGCAAGGCGAGACTCAGGTTCTTGCGCGGCTCCAGCGTGCCGACACACAGAAAATACTGACGTGCTTCGACGCCGTGGGCTTTGAGCACGGCGTCGATGGCGCTCGCCTCGCGCGGATAAAAACGCTCGGCGACGCCCAGCGGCGCTACGACAAAGCGCTCCGCAGGCAGGCCGAAATACGCCTGGGCTTCGTCTGCAATCGCCTGGGAGTCGGTGAGGATCAAACGCGCCTGCTGCACCCCGGTTTCCAGCCGGCGCTCGATTTCCTTGATCCGCGCTGCCGGCTGGGTGTCGGGGTAATGCAGATGTGTCAGGTCATGCAGAGTGATCACCGTCGGCCCGTCGAACACCAGCGGCCACAGGCTCGGCTCGTGATAGAGGTCGATGCCTTGCGCGCGGCCCTGATCGAAGCGCTTCTGCTCCAGCCAGCGCCGCGCCTGATACGCACCGGGGATCTGCCGCAGTAACGGGGTCAGACGTGAGTAACCGGGCAGGGCGGCCTGCGGCACGGCAGAGCTCCAGCCCCAGCCGTGAAACAGCGTCAGTTCAACATCCGGTTCGTGGCGCAAGGCACTGACCAGTTCGGCCACGTAATGGCCGATGCCGGTACGCGGTGCCTGCAGAATGCGCGCGTTAAGAGCAATGCGCATGCTGACTCTCGGGGGCAGGCAGTGATGCATCCAGATGGCGGGCGATGCGTTCGACCAGTTGCGCGCTCGCCTCGCGCCAGCTCAGCCAACGCCAGTGTTCAAGGCTCAGCGCTGCCGGGAACACACCGGACTGCTCCAGGCTGATCACCAGGTCAGTCAGGCTCTGCGGGTGCGCCAGATCGAAATAGGCCATGTAATCCCCGCCGATTTCGCGGAACACCGGTATGTCGCTGGCCATGGCCGGCAGTCCGCGTTGCATGGCTTCCACCAGCGGCAGACCGAAACCTTCAACGTAGGACGGAAACACCAGCGCGGTGGCATGCGAGTAAGCGTGTTCAAGACTTTTATCCGACAGCGCGTTGTACATGAACAGGCGCCGGTTCAGTTCAGGATGTTTGCGGATGCGTTCGATCAACGCTTCGCACTTCCAGCCGATCTTGCCGACGATGCACAACCGGGCCTTCGAACCGCCGGCCCAGGCGCGTTCGAAGGCATCGAGCAGGTAAGCATGGTTCTTGCGCGGCTCGATGGTGCTGACCATGAGAAACACTGGTTCAGGCGCCACGAACAACTGCTGCAAGCCGCGATCGACCTCGGCATCGGCTTCGCTCAGGTCCAGTTCGGAGCCTAGATGGAAGTAGTCGAACCAGCGCTGACCGACCTGGTGCGAGCCGATCCGGCGCTGCATTTCCTCGCGCACCTGATCGCGAATGGTGGTCGAGATCGCCACATAGCCGTCGGCAGTGCGCGCGATCCAGTCGAACCAGTCGTTGAACACCTTGACCAGCCCGGCGTCGCAAAACTGCGGATGGGTCAGCGGGATCAGGTCGTAGATCACCGAAACGATGCCCACGCCGTCACGCTTGAGTTGCTCGGCGAGCGGGAAAAAATTGGCGTGCCACGATGAATCGAGCAGCACCAGCTGATCACCCGCCCGGTGGGCCAGCGGCACGCACCGTTCGGGAATGTGTTTGCCCTTCAGCGCGCGTTCCAGCAGGCGCATCGGCAGACTGAGACAGGCAAATGCCGTGAGCCGGCAGCCAACATAGAGAATCCTGCGGGTGAAATGCCAACGGTTGAACGGCCAGCGCCGTTCCACCGCACGATGGCGCAGCCAGAAACCGTTGGCCCACTGTTCCAGCTTTACCCTTAACCCCACCAGATCGAGCCTGGACGACTTGATCGGCGCCAGGCTTTTCACTTCATAGAGGCCGCCATCGATCATCACTACCGGGATGCATTCAATGTTTTCGTCAGCAGCCGGCAATTGCTGAATGACATTGCGCACCACCCGTTGAATCCCCGAATTGGCGTCCGGGTGTTCGAAAACGTAGGTGCACTCGACCAACAGGCGGGTCATCGCAGGCTCTCCGTGTCAGGCAACTGGACGAGGTTTTCGCTGGAACGGGTGATGTCGGTCTGCGCCTGCAACCAGGAGCAGCCGACGAAGTCCTCCTGACGGTTGTTGATCACGTGGAAGATCAAACCGTAGTCACGCCATTCGAAGTTGCGGTCCAGATGCGAGTCCAGCCGGGACAGGCTCAGGGCCACCGAATAATTGCCCTTGCCCAAGCGCATGTCGAAGGCGAAACGGAACGTCACGCGCTCGCCCGCGCGCAAATCGGTGACGGCTTTATCCAGCCGATGGGTGTTGATGCCATAGATTGCCTGACCGAGGCGATCCTTGATCATGAAGCCGAGAATCAAACGTTCGATGTCTTCGCGGATTTCGGTCTGCACCTCCAGCACCACCGGTTGACCGACCTCGGCAACTTCGAGGCTGCGGCCCTGTGCATCGAGCAGGCGCACGCTGAGAATCCGCGCTTCACCGGTACCGGAAATCGTCTGTACCTGACCGTTGGCAAGCATCTCCTGGCGCACGATCTGCCCTTCGCGCTGGGCGAGCATGGCGTTGTAATAGTCCATGACTTCTTCGGGTTTGCCGCGCATCGCCAGCCGGCCGTTTTCCAGCAGGATCGCGGTGTCGCAGATCGACTGGATGGCCGAGCGGTCATGGGACACGATCAGCAGGGTGGTGCCGGCCTTGCGGAAGCTGCGAATGCGTTCGAAGCTCTTGTGCTGGAAATAGGCGTCGCCGACCGACAGCGCTTCGTCGACGATCAGAATGTCCGGGCGCCGCGCCGTTGCGACGCTGAACGCCAGACGCATCTGCATGCCGCTGGAATAAGTGCGCACCGGGTGATCGATGGCCTCGCCGATCTCGGCAAAACTCTCGATCTGCGGCATCAGTGCGGCGATCTCTTCGACCTGCATGCCCAGCAGTTGCCCAGCCATCACGGCGTTCTGCCGCCCGGTGAAATCCGGGTGAAAGCCCATACCCAGTTCCAGCAGCGCGGCCACGCGGCCCTGCAGATGAATCTGCCCGCAGGTCGGTTGGGTGGTGCCGGTGATCATCTTCAGCAGGGTGCTTTTGCCCGCACCGTTGACGCCGACGATGCCCACGGCTTCTCCGGGCTGAATCTCGAAGTCGACGTCGCGCAGCACCCAATGCAGGTTATGTCGAGGGCGGGAGAACGGTACCAGCCATTCCAGCAGGCGGCTCCAGCGGTTTGGGTATTGCTTGTAGGCTTTGGCCAGGCCGGTGACGCGTAGGTGTCCCATCAGAGTTCATCCACCATTTCACCGACTCGCTGGCGGAACAGGCGCAGTGCCATGGCGCAGAGCAGCAGTCCGATGATCAGTAACGGCAGCAGGGCAGGCCAGTGCGGCCATTGGTTGTAGAGGAAGACGTTCTGATAGCTGGTCATCAGTGCGGTCATCGGGTTGAGACTGATGATGTGCTGAATGCCCGGTGGCAGGATCGACAACGGATAGACGATGGGCGTCAGCCAGAACCAGAACTGCAGGCAGATGCCGAACATTTGCCCGACATCGCGAAAGAACACATTGAGCATGCCCAGCAGCATCCCCAGTCCGGCGGCGAAAATCACTTGCACGATGAGCAGTGGTACCAGCGCCAGCAAGGCCATGCCGGGCAGGCGCCCGCTGATCAGCAGGAAGCCGAAGAACAGCCCGAGAATGATTGCGAAGTTGATCCCGGCATTGAGCAGGGTAATCACTGGCAGGCAGATGCGCGGGAAGCTGATTTTCTTCAGCAGGTTGGCGTTTTCCAGAAACATGCTCTGGCTACGCGTGGTGATTTCCGCGAACAGGCCCCAGGTCAGCAGGCCGGCGCACAGATAGACGCTGTACGCCAGACCGTCCTCCACCCCCGGCAAGCGCGCGCGCATGATCTGCGAAAAGATCACCGTGTAGACAACGATCATCGACAACGGATTGAGCACCGTCCACAGGGCGCCGAACAGCGAATTGCGATAGCGCGACTGAAATTCGCGCTTGACGCTGCCGAGGATGAATCCACGGTAGCTGCGCATCGAGCGGTACAAGGAAAGCAGCATTCAAACGGTCCTGCCGTATTGGTCTTCGAAGCGGACGATGTCGTCCTCGCCCAGATACTCGCCGCTTTGCACTTCGATGATGACCAGGTCGATCACCCCGGGATTTTCCAGGCGATGGCGGTGGCCGGCGGCGATGAAGGTCGATTCGTTTTTTGCCACCAGATGCGTGCCCGTACCGTTGTTGGTGACCTTGGCCATGCCTTCGACCACTACCCAGTGCTCGTTGCGGTGGTGGTGCATCTGCAACGACAGCTTGCCGCCGGGTTTGACCACGATGCGCTTGATCTTGAAGCGCGGGCCTTCCTCAAGCACGGTGTAGGTGCCCCACGGCCGGCTGACGGTGCGGTGCAGGCGATAGGCTTCGTGGGCTTTGTCTTTCAACTGTCTGGCCACGCGCCGCACGTCCTGCGCGCGGTCGGCATGGGCGATCAGCACGGCGTCGGCGGTATCGACGACGATCAGGTTATCCACACCGAGGGCCGCCACCAGCCGGCCTTCGCTTTGGACAAAGTTGTTGTGGCTGTCGACGAAGATTGCTTCGCCGCTGGCGCGGTTATTGTCGGCATCGGCCGGAATCAGCGCGGCGACGGCGCTCCACGAACCGATGTCGCTCCAGTCGAAACCGGCCGGGACGACCGCGACTTTGTCCGAACGCTCCATCAGTGCGTAGTCGATGGAAATGTCGGTGATCTCGGCGAACAAGGCCGGCGACAGTTCCTGTTGCAGGCAGCCGACGGTTTCCACCGGGGCGCTGGCGGCCATGCAGGCGCGGGTCTGCTCCAGCAACTCTGGCGCGTGCAGGTGCAACTCGGCAATCACCGCTGCGGTGGTGAAGCAGAACATGCCCGAATTCCACAGGAAATTGCCGCTTTCCAGATAATGCGTGGCGGTCTGCAGATCGGGTTTTTCGACGAAGCGCTGCACTTTGGCGGCGCCTTTGGCGTCCAGTGGTGCGCCGGTTTCGATATAGCCGAAGCCGGTTTCGGGAGCGGTTGGCACCACGCCGAAGGTCACCAGATAGCCGTCTTTCGCCAGGTTTACGGCGTGTTCCACCGCGCTTTTCAGTGCCTGCTGGTTGACGATCAGATGGTCGGCGGGCATTACCACCATGATTGCGTCGTCGCCATGCAGTGCCTGCAACGACAACGCTGCTGCCGCGATCGCCGGTGCGGTGTTGCGCCCGCTCGGCTCCAGCAGGAAATGCCCGCGATGGCGCGAGACCTGCGCGGCGCAGTAGTGATCCTTGCTCTGGAAGTAGTATTCGCGGTTGGTCACCGTGACGATGTCGCCCCAACCGTCCAGCAACGCAGCCGCACGCTGGTAGGTCTTGCCCAGCAACGACTGGCCGTCGGGCAGGGTCATGAACGGCTTCGGATGGCCCTCGCGGGACACCGGCCACAAACGGGTACCGGCACCGCCGGACAGAATCACGGGGATCAGCATGGCCTACTCCTTGGCGACGCGTTTCATGTCCGCATCCATCATCATGCGGATCAAGGTATCCAGGTCTGTTTTCGGCTTCCAGCCCAGCACCCGCTGCGCCTTGGCCGGGTTGCCGAGCAGCACTTCGACTTCGGCCGGGCGGAAGAACGCCGGGTCGATCTTCACGAAATCGCGGTAGTCGAGGCCGACGTGATCGAAGGCGATCCGGCACATTTCCCGCACCGTGGTGGTGACGCCGGTGGCGACCACGAAATCGTCGGGCTTGTCCTGTTGCAGCATCAGCCACATGGCTTCGACGTAATCACCGGCAAAGCCCCAATCGCGTTTCGCATCGATGTTGCCCAGGGCCAGCTCCTGCTGTTTGCCCTGCTTGATGCGCGCAGCGGCGTCAGTGACCTTACGCGTTACGAACTCAATACCGCGCAGCGGTGATTCGTGGTTGAACAGAATGCCGCTGCTGGCGTGCAGGTTAAAACTTTCGCGGTAATTGACGGTGATCCAGTGGCCATAGAGCTTGGCCACGCCATAGGGGCTGCGCGGATAGAACGGAGTGTTTTCGTCCTGTTGCTCGGCCTGGATCAGGCCGAACATTTCGCTGGTCGAGGCCTGATAAAAGCGCGTGTGCGGACTGAACTGCCGGATCGCTTCGAGCAGATGGGTGACCCCCAGGCCGTCGACGATGCCGGTGGTCACCGGTTGATTCCACGAGGCAGCGACGAAGCTTTGCGCGGCGAGGTTATAGATTTCGTCGGGTTTCGCTTGAATGACTGCACGCTGTACCGAACAGGCATCGGCCATGTCACCGTCCAGATAGACGATGTCGGCTTCGACGCCCATTTCGCGCAGACGCCAGCGTGAATCGCTGCTGCGCCGGGCGACGAAGCCGTAAACCGTGTAGCCCTTGTCGAGCAACAATTTGGCCAGATACGCGCCGTCCTGGCCGGTGATCCCTGTGATCAGTGCACTTTTGGTCATTCTTGTCGTACTCGCGTCTCCCAGTCGGACAGGATCGTCCGCAGGGATTGTTGTGTGGTGATGGCCGGCGCCCATCCAGTGGCTGTGGCCAGTTTTGCGTGGTTGCCGCAAACGCGACGCTGGTCGGCGCGGCGCATCCGCGCCGGGTCCTGAACCAGTTGCAACTCGACCTCGGCAAGGTCGCCCAGCTGTTCGATCAGGCTGCGAATGCTTTGCTCGCGGCCAGAACAAATGTTGTAGACCTGCCCGGCCGTACCGCTTTCAAGCAGCGCCAGATAGGCCGAGATCACATCGCCGACATCGAGAAAATCACGGGTCACGTCGATGTCGCCGACTTCCAGTTGCGGCCCTTGCAGGCCGAGTTTGATGCGGTTGATCTGGCGCGCGGCACTGGCGATGACAAAGCTGTCTTTCTGCCCGCTGCCGATGTGATTGAACGGGCGTGCGACCAGCACCGGCCAGCCTTCGCTCAGGCCCCATTGCAGGCTGAGAAACTCGGCGGACAATTTGCTCACTGCATAGGGGTTGCGCGGGCAGGGCGGATGCTGTTCGGTAATCGGCAGAGCGCTTTCGCCGACCTGTCCGTAGACATCGCCGGAGCTGACATACAGAAAAGTGCCAGTGAAGCCACGGGCCTTGAGCGCCTGCAAGAGATTGAGGGTGCCGAACAGATTGATGGCGAGAGTGCGCGCCGGATCACGGAAGGCTTCGGGAACGAAGGTTTGTCCGGCCAGATGAATCACCGCGTCGGGCATTTGCGGCCAGAGATCACTGAGGCTTTCGGCATCCGTCAGGTCATAGGGCGCTGCGGCAGGCAGCAACTCCCATGTCGAATCAGGCGAGGCCAGACGAGACTGAAGATGTTGTCCCACGAAGCCGGTAAGGCCCGTAACGAACAGACGTTTTTTCAAGCAGCGACCCCTTGGTCTTGAACTTGCGCACTTTCCCACAGAGTTTGAGGAGAGGTCTGTCAGACCGATGGAAAAAACCGGTTGAAAGACGGGCGAAGTCCGTTGTTGTAGTTATTTGTGCCCAATCTGTGCCAAAAGCGCGGCAATTTCAACAGGGCAAACCGTGACCGGTCAGTTCTCGTCAGCGTAGCCGGATTTATTCTCGGCGGGCGGTTCCCGGAGCTGCGATGGATGTGTTTAGAATGGCCCTCGTCGCCATTCCCAAGGTTCGCTGCGGGTATTGCGCAACAGGGTGAAACCGACCACTAAAACAAGAACGAAGACGTGTCTGAGGTAGCGGGATCAGCAGCGGCAATGCCGGCTGACCCCGTGCCCGGCCGTCACAGCATGAGGTTGCCGGGACGGCTGCTTCATCGTGGGATGCCATGAATTTCATTCTTTACTCGGACGTCAACGATCGCTCCATCAGTCAAAGTCTGGGGCGGCCGGAATACAGTTACTACTTCGTGCTCAAGGCCTATCGCCCGGTACTGGAAAGCCTTGGCCAGGTGCAGGTGGTGGCCTCGCCTGACGACGTCGATCCGTTGTATCTGCAATTGCGTGAGGCCGGTGAAGACTGCCTGTTCCTGTCGTTTGCGCCGCCACACAAAACCCCGACCGGTCTGCAATGCCCGATGGTCTGCGTGATTGCCTGGGAGTACGACTCGATCCCCAGCGAATTCGCGCCCGGCGATGAACGCCAGGACTGGCGCCAGATGCTCGCGCGCCATGGCCGGGTGATCACCCTGTCCACCCACACCGCGCAGGCGATCCGTCGCAGCCTCGGTGCAGATTTCCCGGTGCTGGTGTTGCCCACGCCACTGTGGGAGCGCTTCGCGCCAGTGCGCGAGGATTATCCCAGTGTTCCGGTAAACCCCGGCAGTACCTTGCAGATCAAGGGCTGCATCATCGACAGCCGCGCATTGGGCTTGTCCGCCGATGGCTTGATCGCACCGATTCACAATGAACAGGAGCTGGAGATCCGTGGCCTCGCTGAACCCGCCGATGAGCCACCGCCCGAGCCGGAACCCCCGCCCGAGTTGACCCTGCGGCGAAGGCTTTTGATCAGCAAGCATTATCTGCGTGAGGGCTATCGGGCGCTGACGACGCCTTCCGAGCACACGCCGCTGTTTCTGCTCAAGCACAACCTGTTGCAATGGTATCGCGAAGCGCTCAGTGATCTATTCACCGGGGCTGACCGGCGGCCGCTCGCCGTTGCGCCCGCACCTGCTGCCGATTGCTTGCCCGTCACGGTGGAACAAGCGCAAGAGCAGGCCGAACACCCACAAGCCGTACTGCCCGACACCGATGCACAGGTTCAGGTCGACGTCAGCGGTGTGGTGTATGTCAGCGTGTTCAATCCAGAGGACGGGCGCAAGAACTGGCATCACCTGATCACCGCGTTCTGCTGGGCCATGCGTGATGTCGAAGACGCCACGCTGGTGCTGAAGATCACCCAGAACGATCTGTCGAGTTACTACGTTCATCTGATCACGTTGCTCTCGCAGCTGTCGCCGTTTGCCTGCCGGGTGGTGGTGATGCACGGCTATCTGGAAGACGAGGAGTTTGCCCGCCTGTATGGCGCTGCCAGCTTCTACGTCAACGCATCGCGCTGCGAAGGTTTGTGCCTGCCGTTGATGGAGTTCATGTCATGCGCGCGGCCGGTGATTGCGCCTGACCACACCGCGATGGGCGATTACATCGACGAGCGTGTCGGTTTTATCGTCAAGTCGAGCCGCGAGCCGACCATCTGGCCGGAAGACGTGCGCATTCTCTATCGCACCCTGCGCCATCGTCCTGATTGGGGCTCATTGAAAGCCGCTTATGAAAACAGCTATGCCATGGCCAAACAGCAACCAGAGGCCTATCAGGCGATGGCGGCCGCGGCCAGTGAACGCATGCGTGAATATTGCGGTTTCGCGCCGGTGCAGCAGCGCGTAAAGACGTTTTTCAACCTGCAGGCGCCAGCTGAGCCCATGCCCCTGGCAGTCATGACCGGGGCCGCCTCATGCTGATCATCATTCATTCGGAAACCAACAAGAGCAACATCCAGCAGAATCTCGGACGGCCCGAGTACAGCTATTACTTCGTGCTCAAGGAGTTCCGCCCGGTGCTGGAGCGGATCGGTCAGGTGATCGAAGTCAGCAACCCTGACGAACTGGTCGACCGCTTGTATCTCGACTGCCAGAGTCGCGGCGAAGACTGCGTTTTTCTGTCGTTCTCGCCACCGCATCGCACGCCGATTCATTACGCGTGCCCGACCATTCCTGTGTTCGCCTGGGAGTTCAGCACCATCCCCACCGAGAGCTGGCAGGGTGAACCACGGCATGACTGGCGCGTGGTCCTGCAGGCATGTGGCCGGGCGATCACCCATTCGACGTTCACCGTCAACGCTGTGCGCGATGTGATGGGTGCCGACTATCCGGTGTGCGCGATTCCCGCGCCGGTGTGGGACCGTTTTGCCGCGCGCGGTGAAGCATTGCTCAAGTGCCCGGTGGTGGAGGGCGTAACGCTCAATCTGCGCGGTTTGCTGATCGACAGTCGCGAGACGGATCTGCGTCCATATGGCCCGCCGGGGTTGTGCGAAGGCACACCAATATCGTTTGACGCACCGGCGCAGGATCGCCCGTTGCAACTGGACGGTGTGGTCTACACCTCGGTGTTCAACCCTTACGACGGACGCAAGAACTGGCAGGACATGATCAGTGCGTTCTGCACCACGTTTCGCGAGGTCAGCGATGCGACCCTGGTGCTGAAACTGACGCACCACGACATCGCCAATGCGCTGACCGACATGCTGCACCATCTGTACAAGAACCAGTTTTATCAATGCAGGATCGTGCTGATCCACGGCTATCTGGCCGATGCCGACTACGAGGCGCTGGTGCAGGCCACCAGTTACGTGGTCAACAGTTCCTATGGTGAAGGCCAGTGCTTGCCGCTGATGGAATTCATGTCCTGCGGCAAACCGGCGATTGCCCCGGTCAACACGGCGATGGCCGATTACATCAGCGGCGACAACGCATTCCTGGTCGATTTCACCGAAGAGCTCACGGCCTGGCCGCATGACCCGCGCGCGGCCTACCGGACCCTGCGTTACATGACCGATTGGGACTCGTTGTGCGTCGCCTATCGCGACAGCTACGCGGTGGCGAAAAACGATCCGCAGCGTTATGCCGCCATGTCGGGCGCAGCGGTGCAGAGCCTGCAACGCTTCTGCAGCCAGGCCAGCACCGAGCTGCGCTTGCGCGCCTTTCTCGAATCGCCGTTGCCCGCCGCCGCGCCAGTGCCTGCGCAAGCTTCCCTCGCATGATCAAGCGAATGCTTGCGCGATGGCTGCCGGCACGGGCCGCGCAACCTGTGGCTGAACCGCCGGCAACGCTGTCACCGCGCGATGTCGGTCTGCACGACGCGGTGCTTGATGGCTGGTTCCTCAACGACAGCGGCGAGCTGCTCAAGGGCTTTGCGATCACGGCCGACGATTGCCTGCTCGATGTCGGTTGCGGTGAGGGTGTGGCGACGCTGTTCGCCGTGCGCCAAGGCGCCTCGGTGATCTTCACCGACAGCGAGCACGACAAGGTGCGTGACCTGGCGCGGCAGGTCGAGGCACACGGCGCAAAAGCCAGTCTTGGACTGGTCAGTAACAGTTTGCCATTGCCGCTGGCGGACGGCTGCGCGAGCAAAGTGGTGTGCATGGAAGTGCTGGAGCACATCGCCGAACCCGAGCCGTTCATGGCCGAGCTGGTGCGCATGGGACGTCCCGGCGCGCAGTATCTGCTCAGCGTCCCGGCACCGGCCGGTGAGCACCTGCAAAAAGGCATCGCCCCGGCCAGCTACTACCAGTCACCCAACCATGTGCAGATTTTCAGCGCAGAGCGCTTTGCCGCGCTGGTGGAGGAGGCGGGCCTGGTGATCGAGCATCGTCAGGCCAGCGGCTTCTTCTGGGTGATGGGCATGATTTTTTTCTGGGCCGGCGAACGCGCCGCCGGACGTGATCCGGGCGGCGCGGTGCGTGACCGCATTCAGCCGCCGTTCATGCCCTTGATGGAAAGCTGGGCGCGAACCTGGCAAGACTTGCTCACGCAACCCGGCGGTGTGGCGATCAAACAAACCCTCGACAGCTTCCTGCCCAAGAGCCAGGTGATCATCGCTCGCAAGCCACTCATCGCCGGGGATGCGCCATGAGTGGCAAACGCATCATGGACATCGAAGTGCTGCGCGCCATCGCGGTTTTGGGCGTGCTGTTTCATCATTTGCAGGGCAGCCTGTTCACCGATGTGGTGCCGCTGCTGGCCAGGATCCATACCTGGGCGCAGCCGTGGTGGGGCGTCGACCTGTTTTTCGCCATCTCCGGTTTCGTCATCGCGCGCAGCCTGATCCCGGCATTGCAAGGCTGCACCAGCCGCCAGCAATACTGGCAGCAGACGCGCAACTTTTGGCTGCGTCGCGCCTTTCGCTTGCTGCCGTCGGCCTGGCTGTGGCTGGCGCTGATGTTGCTGGCGTGCCTGTTCGTCAACCGTTCGGGAGCGTTCGGTACGCTGTCGGCCAACTTGCAGGCGACCCTTGCCGGGGTCTTTCAGTACGCCAACTTTCGCTTCGCCGACAGCTTCTTCCGCTACGAATACGGCAGCAGTTTCGTTTACTGGAGTCTGGCGCTGGAGGAGCAGTTCTATCTGCTGTTTCCGCTGTTGATCGTGCTCTGTCGCAAACATCTGGTGTGGGTGTTGCTGGCGCTGGTCGCGGTGCAGATTTTTACGCTGCGTACGCCGTTGCTGATGGTGGTGCGTACCGATGCGCTGGCCCTCGGCGTGCTGCTGGCGATGTGGAGCGCGCAGCCGGGCTATCAACGCTGGCGGCCGGACATTCTGCGCCGCCCGTGGCTGGGGATCGGCGCGCTGATCCTGATCGCTGCGCTGTTGAGCTTCATGGCCACCGACCGCTTCACCTTCGCCTGGTATCGCATCGGTTCGATCGCTGTGCTCAGCGCCATCCTCGTGTGGATCGCCTCGTACGATCGAAACTACCTGATGCCGGCCGGTGCGCTGCAGCGCCTGCTGGGATGGATCGGCAGCCGTTCCTACGGCATCTATCTGATCCACATTCCGGCCTATCAACTGGTGCGAGAGCTGATCTTTCGCTTGCAAAGCGCCGGTCTGCCCAGCCCCGCCGGCCACCCGATCCTGACGCTGCTGATCGCCTTTGGCCTGATCGTGCTGCTCAGTGAACTGAATTACCGTCTGGTCGAAATGCCCATGCGCAACCGCGGTGCCGCACTGGTGCAACGCCTCGGTACCGCGCGATCCGCCGTCCCTGCCTCTGGAGCCACCTCATGCTGAGCCTGTTGAAAAAACTCACGGCGGCGACGCCAGCCCCGGCGCCGACGCAACCCGTTGCACCGGTTGCCAGCAAAGTCGATCCGTACATGCTCGGCTTGTACGATGCCAAGCTCAGCGGCTGGTTCAACCAGGAGACCAACGAGCTGTTCAAAGGCTTCGTGGTGTCTGCCGACGATACGTTGCTGGATGTTGGTTGTGGCGACGGCGGCAACGTGCATTTCTGCGGTATGCGCGGGGCAAAGATCATCATCGCCGACATCGACGCAGCCAAGGTCGAGGCGACCCGTCAGCGCCTGAGCGATACCCCGGCGCGAGACGTCGAATGCCACGTCACCGATTGCAACCCGCTGCCGATTGCCGACGCGACGGCCACGCGCGTGGTGTCGACCGAGGTGATCGAACACGTCGACGACCCGGCGCAGTTTCTTGCCGAGTTGGTGCGCGTCGGCAAACCGGGTGCGTTGTACCTGTTGAGCGTGCCGCATCCCAGCTCTGAAGAGCTGCAGAAAGACATCGCCGCGGCCGAGTATTTCCAGAAGCCCAACCACATTCGTGTGCTCAGCGAAGAACAATTCAAGACGCTGGTCAGCGACGCCGGGCTGGAGATCATCAGTCACAGCCAGTACGGTTTTTACTGGTCGATGTGGATGCTGCTGTTCTGGGAAGCCAAAGTCGATTTCAGCAATCCGGACCATCCGTTGCTCAACCACTGGGCCGAAACCTGGCAAGCGCTGCTGGATTCGCCGCGCGGTGCACAGATCAAGCAGGCGCTGGATGCGGTCGTAGCGAAAAGCCAGGTCATCATCGCGCGCAAGCCCTGACCTATTGGGTTTTGTGTAACCTTGCGGCCTCGTTCTTAAGGATCTGCAAGGTATGCGGCGTCTCGTCGGTCTATGTATTTTGATGCTGCTGTGTGCCTGCAAACCGCAGGATGCGCCGCCTCTCGACCAGCAACTGTATGTCTGGCAACGCCAGTGGACGCCTGCCCACGAGGCGGCGTTGCGTGACAGCCGCGCTGATTTTTCCACGCTGCGGGTGCTGGCGCTGCAAGCCTTTCCGAACGCAGGCTGGAGCCGGGCACGGGTCGATGCGCCGTTGCTGAAGGCCGATGGCCGGGGATTGATCGCGGTAGTCCGCCTCGACGGCCAACTCAAGGCGCTGGATCAGGAGCAGGTCACCGCGCAGATTCTGCAAATGCTCGCCGATTGGCAGGCGCAGGGCCTGCCAGTGAGCGGCATCGAAATCGACCACGATGCCGGCAACGAGCGGTTACCGGCCTACGCTGAATTCCTCAAACAGCTGCGCTCGGCATTGCCGTCGACGTTGCCGCTGAGCATCACCGCGCTGCCGGCCTGGCTCGACAGTCCGCAACTGCCCGCGCTGCTGCAAACCGTCGACAGCAGCGTGCTGCAAGTGCATGCGGTCAGCGATCCTCGGCGCGGTCTGTTCGATCCCGAGCAAGCGTTGAAATGGGCCAAGGGCTGGGCGCAGATCACTGACAAGCCGTTCTATCTGGCACTGCCCGCCTATGGCGTGGCGTTGTTGCCGGATGACGGTGGGGCGCCGGTGGTGGAAAGCGAGGTGCGATTGGAGCGGGGCGGTCAGCGTCGGGAACTGCTTGCCGATCCGCTGCAATTGAGCCGGCTCGGCCAAACATTACGTGATGATCCGCCGAAGCATCTTGCGGGGCTGATCTGGTTTCGCCTGCCGCTGGCCAATGATCGGCGCGCCTGGAGCCTGACTACGCTGGCGGCGGTTGCCCGTGGCGATCAACTGACCAGTCGGCTCGGCGTGACGCTCAGCGAACACGCCGGCCTCTACGACATCCAGCTCGTCAACACGGGCAATCTCGACAGCGCCTGGCCTGCGCAAATCACCCTGAAGGCAAAAAACTGCGAGGGCGCCGATGCGCTCGCCGGTTACTCGTTGCAACAAAGTGCTGATCTGCTTACCTTCACCCGCCTGCGCGACGGCCGCTTGCCAGCGGGCGGACGACGCGCCATCGGTTGGGCGCGTTGCGCCACTATTGATCAAGGAGGTTCGCATGTTGTCCCGTAACTGGCCGCGTCATCTGCTTTGCCTGAGCCTCAGCCTGCCGTTGGGTTCGGCGCTGGCCTGCGGGCCGGATTTCCCGATGCGCCTGCTCGACGATCGCGGTCAGACCCTGGCCGATCTGCCCGAAGGCAATTTCAATTTCGAACTCAGCCGCCTCGGCAAAACCATTGCCGGACTGAAGAACGCAACTGCCATCACGCACAATCCCAACGATCTGTACGGCGAAGAAAACGCTGCCGCCGTCGCTCGGGAACAAGCCGAGCAGGCAGGCCTGAGCGCCGAGCAGCAAGCCCTGGTCAAGAAAGTGCGTGCGCTGACCGATGCACGTCAGGCCGAAATGCAGGGCGCCAGTCTGCCCGAGGAAATTCGTTGGTACGTTGCTGGTGCGGTGGCCTTCGCCACCGGTGATCGGCAACAGGCAATCGAATATTTCAACAAAGTGCTGGCGCTGCCGGCCGATCAGCGGCCGCTGCGCAGCACCTGGGCGGCTTATTCACTTGGCCGCACATGGCTGGCGGCGAGCGCCGAGGCCGCCGATGCGATCTCCGCACTGGAACAGGCGCGCGCGGCGTACCGCCAGACACGGCAGCTGAGCATCGATGGCTTCAGTGATCCGCTGGAACTGGGCGTGGCCAGCCTCGGCGAGGAAGCACGGGTGCTGCGCAGTGCCGGTGACTGGAGCGGCGCCATCGAATTGTATGAAGCGCAGAATCTGCACGGATCGGCGGTGGGTTACACCTCGCTGAAACAACTGATGAACGAACTGGCGGAGCTTCCCGAGGCTGAGCTGGCGAAACTGCTCGAGCATAAAGCGGTGCAGCAACTGGTCACGGCTTCCTTGGTCAGCCGGCAGGGTTGGTCATTCGGTGATCAGCCACCGAACGAAAAGAAACTGGTGACGCTGCTGCAAAACAGCACCCGAGGCAGCCTGGACAATGCCGATCGTCTGGCGGCGATAAGTTATCAACAGGGTGATTACGCAAGCGCCAAAGCCTTTTTGGTAAATGCTGGAGACGGCGGACTTGCCTGGTGGTTGCGGGCCAAACTGGCCGTACGTGACGGCGATAAAACGGCCGCCGCCGCAGCGTATGCGAAAGCCGCTCAAGCCTTTCCGCAGACTGAGGATTGGGGTTATCGGCGCACACCGGACTGGGCGTTTGAAACCGTGCAGCCGAAGTGCCGGGTCGAGGGCGAGCGCGCGATCCTGGCGTTGCAACGCGGCGAGTACCTGCAAGCGTTCGTGCAGCTGTATCGCAGCAACAGCGTCTATTGGTTCGACGCCGCGACTGTCGCCGAGCGCGTGCTGACGGTTGATGAGCTGAAACGCTACGTCGACGACAACGTCCCTGCGCCGCCGGCGCTGACCCCGCAGGAGCGCGACAACTATGTGCCGCTGCCGGTGGCTGCCAGCCTGCGCAATCTGCTCGGTCGACGTCTGTTGCGCGAAGGCCATTATCAGGAGGCGGTGGCTTATTTCGACAACCCGGACCTGCAGAAAAAGGCGCGCCTCTACGGCGAACAACGTCTGAAGGCTGACGCCGCGTGGTGGCCGACTAAACGTGCCAGTGCCTTGTACAACGCCGCGTGGACAGCCCGCGAATGGGGCATGGATATTCTCGGTTACGAAATGGCCCCGGATTACGCCACGTTCGGCGGCAATTACAGCCTGGAAAGCGCCGAGCTGAAGGTCGGCCCGCTGGTGTCCGAAGCGGAAGTGCAACGCCAGCAGGCCAGCGCTGCGCAGCCGGATCAGCGTTACCACTATCGGTTTGTCGCCACGGCTTTGGCAGGTCGCGCCGCCGATAACCTGCCGCATACCAGTCAGGCCTTTGCCGCTGTTCTGTGTAATGCGGCCGGCTGGAACAGCAGCCTGGAAGACCAGAGCGCGTTGTATCAACGTTACGTCAAGCAAGGCCCTTACGTGCCTTGGGCGGTGGACTTTGGCAATCAATGTCCGTACCCGGATTTCGAAAACGCCGACAAGCGTTACGTGACTCAAGTCACCGATGCCGTGCGCTCATCGCTGCGGCCGTACAAGTGGCCGGTGCAGATCGGCGCGCTGGGGCTGGTGGTCGCTGCGGCGTTGCTGCTGATCAGCCGCCGCCGGCGCAAGGCCGGCAAAGGCTAGGCCTGCTGGACAAAGGTCAGGCGCACGGCAAAGGCAATCAACAGGCTGCCGAACAGCCACTGCTGCACGCGTTGGGCCGTTGGATGATGTTGTAACCAACGACCCAGCGCGGCCCCGGTCAGGGCATACGCGCTGTCGAACATAAAGCCGATGCCGACCAGCAATGCGCCAAGCACGGCGAACTGGCTGAGCACCGGCGTACCGTCATTGGCGATGAATTGCGGCAACAGCACCGAGCAGAACAGCAACGCCTTGGGGTTGAGCAGGTTGGTCAGCAGACCTCGGCGAATGGCCGTGCGCCATTGCCTGTGGCTGTCGGCGATGGCTTCGGCGTTGAGCGGCGGCAGCAAGGTGCTGCGCAGGCAGTGCAGGCCGATCCATAGCAGATACGCTGCGCCGGCCAGGCGAACCACCTCGAAGGTCCACGGCGCCGCCTTGAACAGCGCCGCCAGCCCCAACGCCGCGAGCGCAACATGACAAGCGCGAGCGATGCCCAGACCGATGGCGGTGGCCAGTGCCGGCCCGCGACCCTGACGGGCGCCGGTCTGCAGCAACAGAATCATGTCCGGGCCGGGCAGTAAAAGAACCACAGCCAAAGCCAGGAAAAACAGCCAGAGATTTGTCATGTTGCAGCCCTTGCGCAGTTGATTCGATCGGCCAATTCTAGGGCTGAAGGCCGGCGCAGGTGCTTGCGTAGTCCGCTTCAATAGCGCTGTGTTTTGGCATAACCTGCTGGTTTTCTGCGCCAAAACCATCGGGATATGCCAACCATGAAACTCGACGCTTTCGATCGCAAGATTCTCGCCGCGCTGCAACGCAACGGCCGCCTTAGCAATGTCGAGCTGGCGGAGGAAATCGGCCTGTCAGCCTCGCCGTGCCTGCGCCGGGTGCGCATGCTGGAAGAGGCGGGGGTGATTCGTGGTTACCAGGCCAACGTTGATCGCGATGAAGTCGGCCTGGGGCTGACGGTGTTTGTCGGGGTCAAGGTCGAGCGGCACAACGAAGAACGGGCCAACGCGTTCTATGCCGCGGTCACCGCATTGCCGGAAGTGATTTCCGCGTTTCTGGTGTCGGGCGAGTCGGATTTTCTGCTGCAAGTGGTGGTACCGGACTTGCGTGCCTACGACCGTTTTGTCAGCAGTCATCTGTTGAAACTGCCGGGAGTCAGCGACATTCGCAGCAATTTCGCGATTCATACGGTGAAGACGCCAGGGCCATTGCCGCTGGGGCATCTGCCGGTTTGAGAACGGGCTGTCTTTATCGCTGGCGGGGCTAACTCCCACGACATTCACCGTGGGAACCAGCCTGCTGGCGATAGCCCGTTCAGCGCTTACATCTGTGTTGCCATCCCCTCAACATTCATCGCCGCCTGACGCAACGCCTCGGAACGGGTCGGGTGTGGGTGACAGGTCAGGGCAATGTCTTCAGCCGAAGCGCTGAATTCCATCGCCACGCAGAACTCGCCAATCATCTCGCTGACGCTCGGGCCGACCAGATGCACGCCTAGCACTTCATCGGTGCGCTCGTCAGCGAGGACTTTGGCAAAGCCTTCGGTCTCGTGGTTGATCTTCGCTCGGCTGTTCGCGGTAAAGGGAAATTTGCCGACCTTGTAGGTGCGACCTTCAGCCTTCAGTTGCTCCTCGGTCTTGCCGACGCTGGCCAGTTCCGGTTTGGTGTAGATCACGTTGGGGATCAGCTCGTAATTGACCTCGCCGGCCTTGCCGAGGATCTGCTCGACACAGGCCATGGCTTCGTCTTCGGCCTTGTGCGCGAGCATCGGCCCGGACGTCACATCGCCGATCACCCAAACGCCGGGAGCCTCGGTACGGTGTTGTTTGTTGGTGAGCATGCCGCGCTTGTCGGTGCTCAAGCCGACATTTTCCAAGCCCAGACCGTGCGTGTAGGGGCGACGACCGATGGCCACCAACACGTAATCGGCCTCCAGCGACTCGGCGCTGCCGCCGGCGGCGGGCTCGACAGTGAGTTGCACGCCGCTGGCGGAGGGGGTGGCGCCGGTGACTTTCGAACTCAGTTTGAAGCTGATGCCCTGCTTGCTCAGCGCGCGCTGCAAGGTTTTGCCGGCCTCAGCGTCGACACCGGGGCAAATGCGGTCGAGGTATTCGATCACCGTCACCTGCGCACCGAGGCGTCGCCAGACTGAGCCAAGCTCCAGACCGATCACGCCGGCACCGATGACCACCAGATGGCGGGGCACTTCGCTCAGGGACAGCGCGCCGGTGGAATCGAGGATGCGCTGATTGTCGATCTCGACGCCGGGCAGGGGAGTGGGCTCTGAACCGGTGGCGATGATGATGTCTTTCGCGGTCAGTTCGACCTTGTTGCCCTGATGATCAGTCACGCTGACTTTGCCAGGGCCGTCGATGTGGCCCCAGCCCTTGATCCAGTCGACTTTGTTTTTGCGAAAGAGAAACTCGATGCCCTTGGTCAGGCCAGCGACGCTTTCATCTTTCTGTTTCATCATCTGCGCCAGGTTCAAAGTCGGTTTGACCTCAATGCCCAGATTGGCGAATTCCGCACCCATCGCCGCGTCGTACAGCTCCGAGGCATGCAGCAAGGCCTTTGACGGCATACAGCCGACATTCAGACAAGTGCCGCCGAGCGTTGCGCGCCCTTCCACGCAAGCAGCCTTGAGGCCCAACTGACCGGCGCGAATCGCCGCGTTATAGCCACCGGGGCCACCACCCAGAATGACCACATCATAGTTGCTCATACGCTTGCTCCTGATCGATGGATGCGGATCGCTAACGTTAGCCTCGATAAAAAATTACGAACGTAATATGTGCGCATTCCAACATTTCAGTCAAGGCTTCAGGCAAGCGACAGGTCGGGCATCTTTGAATAAGCGCGAATATCGACGAATATTTCACGCTTTTCGTTATATCGTAACGACACGAACGCGGACCAATCAGTTTGGGGTGATATGCAAGTCGATCTGCAGGTTGAGGGCACGCAAGTGGCCGGGCTGCCACGGTTCCAGCAGGCAGCCGTTCAGGGCCGGCGGCTACGGCGTTGGGCGCTGGGTCTTGGCGGGCTGGCAGGGGCGGGCGTGGTGCTGGCGCTGTTTGTCGGATTGTTCGCGCCGCAGTCATTGTGGCAACCGTTGTTGCTCAATCAAAGTGCCGCGTTGCTGGTGTTGGTCGCAGGCTTGCAATCGGCCTGGTGGCTGACGCAATGGCGTACACGCGCGATAAATCCAACGCCCTCGACCGCGCTTGCAGGCGAAGAACTCGCGGCACCTGAAGGCTGGTACGAGCGCTTGCTCGATCGCCTGAGCCAGCGAGGTCTGCATCTGCTCGGCCAGATTGGCGCGGCGACGTTGTGGTTGGCCGGCTGGGCGTTGGCGGCGCTGCTCAGCGTTGACCAAGCGTGGAACCTGACATTGCCGAGCGCGGCGATGGGCCTGTCCGCCACCGTGGCGGGAGCACTGGGGTTGCTGTTGGCGTTCGGTTTGCTGGTGTTCGAAAGGCAACTGGCCCAGGACAACCCGGCGCAATGGCCGGAAGCAGGGTCATTGGCGCAACTGACGCGGGTGGCAATCATTACGCTGGTTTTGAGCGCGTTGTGTTTGTTGTTCGCGGGCGAAAACGCTGTGTGGCCGGTGCGTGTCGCCGTGCTGATCGGGCTCTTGCCGGGTCTCGTTGCTGTTGAATTCTTATTGCGTGCGGTGCTTTCGCTGTTCAGCCCCCGCCGCGAGCAGCTGGAACCGACGCTGCTGGCGCGCAGCTTTGTCGCCGACATGCTGCGCTGGCCACCGCAACCCTTGCTGGCCTTACAGCACGAAATGCACAACCGTTTTGGCATCGATCTGCGGCAGATCTGGGCGTTCAGTTTCATGCGCCGGGCATTGTTGCCGGTGTTGGCGCTGGTGGCGGTGGTGGGGTGGCTACTCACCGGCATTCATGAAATTCCCTTGCAGGGCCGGGGTATCTACGAACGTTTCGGCAAACCGGTGCAAGTGTTCGGCCCCGGTTTACAGGTGGGTTTGCCTTGGCCGCTGGGGCGTGTGCTGAGCGTTGAAAACGGCGTGGTGCATGAGCTGGCGACCAGCGTCGGCGAGAACCCGGCACCGCTGCAAGCCGACCCTGCCGAAGGCCCGGCGCCGGCCACAGCCAACCGCTTGTGGGACGCCAGTCACGTCAATGACAAATCACAAGTCATCGCCAGCCGTCGCGGTGAGCAGCAGAGCTTCCAGATCGTCAACATGGACGTGCGTTTCGTCTATCGCATCGGCTTGAGTGATGAGGCCGCGCTGGCCGCCACCTATAACAGCGCCGATGTGCCGACGCTGATTCGCAGCACCGCGAGTCGGATTCTCGTGCACGATTTTGCTTCCCGTACGCTGGATGGTTTGCTCGGTGAGGACCGCGTCGACCTCGCTGAAGAGGTCGGTCGCGCGGTGCAAAGCGATCTGAATTCACTCAACAGCGGCGTAGAGATTCTCGCCACGGTGGTCGAGGCGATTCATCCGCCGGCCGGTGCGGCCAATGCCTATCACAGTGTGCAAGCTGCGCAGATCGGTGCGCAGGCGTTGATTGCCCGTGAGCGGGGTGCCGCTGCACAGGCGAGCAACCAGGCACTTTTGCAGGCCAGCCTTGCGCGTGATCTCGCCACTGCTAGCGCGCGGGAAATCGGTGCCACCGCGCAGGCAGCGGCTTCGAAATTCAACGCCGAACAGAAAGCCTACGCAAGTGCCGGTCAGGCCTTTGTACTCGAGCAATATTTCAGTCAGCTCAGCCAAGGCCTGAGCAAAGCGCGACTGCTGATCCTTGACCACCGATTGGGCGGCACGACCAACGCGCCGACCATCGATTTGCGCAATTTCACGCTGCCGGCAGACCCGACGCCCGCGCGCACCAACGCTCAACCAGGAGTTGCCCATTGAGCCAGTCGCCTACTCACGATTCGCATGACCACAGCGGCCACGATCACAGCCATGGCGCGCATCACCACCATCACGGGCATCACCATCACCACCACGGCGCGCCGCAAGAGGCTGGGCCGTTTCCGTGGCGGCGCATGGGTTGGGCAGCGTTGCTGGTCGTATTCGCGGTTGCAGCGGCGAGCCTGGTGCAAGTGCGCTCTGGTGAAGCCACGGTGATCACGCGCTTCGGCAATCCCTCGCGCGTCTTGCTGGATCCGGGCCTGAGCTGGCGCTGGCCGGCACCGTTTGAGGCAGCAATTCCGGTAGACCTGCGCTTGCGCACTACTTCCAGTGGTTTGCAGGATGTCGGTACTCGTGACGGCCTGCGCATTATCGTGCAGGCCTACGTGGCGTGGCAGGTGCAGGGCGACGCGGACAATGTGCAGCGTTTCATGCGCGCCGTGCAAAACCAGCCGGACGAAGCCGCGCGGCAGATTCGCACCTTCGTCGGCTCGGCGTTGGAAACCACGGCGAGCAGCTTTGATCTGGCGAGTCTGGTCAATACCGATGCCAACCAAGTACGCATCGGCGACTTCGAGACGCAGTTGCGTCGACAGATCGATCAGCAATTACTTGCGACTTACGGCGTTCGCGTCGTGCAAGTCGGCATCGAGCGGTTGACCCTGCCATCCGTCACACTCACCGCCACGGTCGATCGGATGCGCGCAGAGCGTGAAACCATCGCCACCGAACGCACAGCGATCGGTAAACGTGAAGCGGCGCAAATCCGATCCGCCGCCGAACGTGATGCACGCATCGTGCAGGCTGATGCGACCGTTAAAGCTGCCGACATCGAAGCGCAATCCCGCGTCGAAGCGGCGCAGATTTATGGCCGCGCCTACGCCAGTTCGCCGCAGCTCTACAACCTGCTGCGCTCGCTCGATACGCTCGGCACCATCGTCACGCCGGAAACCAAACTGATTTTGCGAACCGATGCGGCACCGTTTCGTGTGTTGGTTGACGGGTCGCCAGCGCTCGACAATAAAGCCGGATTGCAGCCATGACTGATGACGTTCCACGTGGAACACAAACATTGAATGGTCCCTGGATTCAGGCCGGGCGCTTGGCATTTCTTGCCTTGTATGCGGTGACGGTATTGGCCGCACTGGCTTGGGCGTTTTCCAATGTGCGGCAAATCGATCCGCAGAATCGCGCCGTAGTCTTGCATTTCGGTGCGCTGGATCGCATTCAGAATGCCGGGCTGCTATGGGCCTGGCCGCAGCCTTTCGAACAGGTGATCCTCCTGCCGGCAGCGGATCGGGTGATCGAGCGGCGTGTGGAAAACCTGTTGCGCAGCGACGAAGCATTGAAGGCAGATCGCGTCGCTTCGTTTGCCACGCCGTTGAGCGATGCGCTGGCGGGCTCGGGTTATTTATTGACCGGTGACGCCGGTGTCGTGCAACTGGATGTGCGGGTGTTCTACAAAGTCAGTGATCCGTACGATTTCGTCCTGCAGGGCAATCATGTCTTGCCGGCACTGGATCGGCTGGTGACGCGCAGTGCGCTGGCACTCACCGCCGCGCGGGATCTGGACACCATCCTGGTTGCACGTCCGGAGCTCATCGGTGCGGACAGCCAGGCCGCCGAGCGCCGTGAGCGGTTGCGCGGTGATCTGGTCCGCGCGATCAATCAGCGCCTGGCTGAACTTAAAGCGGGCGGGCAGGGCATTGGCGTCGAAGTGGCACGGGTCGATGTGCAATCGAGTCTGCCCGAGCCGGCAGTCAGCGCTTTCAATGCAGTCCTGACCGCCAGCCAACAAGCCGACAAAGCCGTCGCCAACGCGCGCACCGAGGCCGAAAAACTCACCCAGACCGCCAATGAACAAGCCGACCGCACACTGCAGATTGCCCACGCCCAGGCCGGCGAACGGTTGGCCAGAGCGTCGGCAGATACTGCCACGGTCGCGAGCCTCGCCAGGAATGCCGACCCGCAGTTGCTCTTGCGACTGTATCGCGAGCGCATGCCAAAGATTCTCGGCCAGGCCGGCTCGGTGACCACGGTCAACCCGAAAGACGATTCCCGTCTGATCATTCAGGGAGCCAGCCAATGACTGCGACCACCGCCACGCCGAGCCTGTTGTCCTCGGCCGAACAACGCCGCGCCGCACGGCAACTGACCCTGGCGATGCTTGCGCTGGGCTTGCTCGGTCTGGGCCTGATCTGGCGTTGGTGGCTGCCGGAGCAAACCGGGGTCAGCCAATTGCTGTTGGGCTTTGCCTCGTTAATGGTCGGGGTGTCGGTAATGCGCTCGGCATGGTACAGCCTGCGTTATCCGAGTTTGCATGGCATAACCGATCAACTGATTGCGCTGGCCATGCTTGGCGCTTGGGCGACAGGCGATTTGCTCACGGCGGCGTTGCTGCCGATCATCATGATCTTCGGCCATGTGCTGGAGGAACGCAGTGTCATCGGTTCGCAGGAAGCGATTCACGCGTTAGGGCAACTCACGCGTAGCCATGCGCGCAAAATCCAGGCGGACGGCTCGGTCATCGAGGTCGACAATGGCACCCTCAAACCTGGCGATACCGTTGAGGTGCGCGCCGGTGATCGCGTGCCAGCGGATGGCCGGGTTCTCTCCGGTCAGGCGAGTCTCGACACCGCGTCTATCACTGGCGAATCCGTGCCGGTCGAAGCCGGTGTCGGCATGAGCGTATTTGGCGGTGCGATCAACCTCGACGGATTGTTGCGCATCGAAGTGACGCGCACCGGTGACGAGTCGACGTTGGGCAAAGTCATCGCCCTGATGCAGAACGCCGAACGCTCGAAACCGCCGATCACCCGGCTGCTTGAACGTTACGCCGGCAGCTACATGATCCTGGTATTGCTGCTGGCCGCTGTGACCTGGTTCATCACCAACGATGCGCAAGCGATGCTCGCAGTGCTGGTTGCCGCTTGCCCATGCGCACTGGTGTTGTCGGCTCCCGCCACGGCGATTGCCGGCGTCGCGGTGGCGGCGCGTCACGGGATATTGATCCGCAGCTCGGCGTTCCTTGAGGAGCTGGCTGATCTGACATCATTGGTGGTCGACAAGACCGGGACGCTGACCTACGGCACCTTGCGTCTGCAGTCGATCGACTGCGCAGCAGCAGATCACGCAGCGGCGAAGACCTTGGCGGCCAGCCTCGGTGCAGCCAGCAGTCATCCGGTCAGCCGCGCCTTGGCGGGACTTGTCAGTCCACAAGTCTATTTGCCTTTGAGCGAGATTCAGGAGCGGCAGGGTCTGGGTGTTATCGCCATGACCGCGCAGGGTGAAGCGGCACTCGGGCGTCCGGAACTGTTCGCGCAGTTGGGCATCAGCACCACGGCCGTCCCAGAGCACGATGGGCCGATCGCCGGGCTGGCCTTGCGTGGTGAGTTTCTCGCCTGGCTGTTGTTGGCCGACAGCGTCAAACCAGAGGCACGCTTTGCCCTCAGAGAATTGCGTGAGTTGGGTCTTGGTCGCCAGCTGTTGTTAACCGGTGATCGTCAGAGTGTCGCGAACTCGTTGGCGCAGGAGGTCGGCTTGCACGAGGTTGAGGCGCAGGCCTTGCCGGAAGACAAACTCAATCGCGTGCTCAAGGAAATCGACAGTGGCTTCCGGCCAATGGTTGTCGGTGACGGCATCAACGATTCGCTCGCACTCAAGGCCGGTGTGGTTGGCGTGGCGATGGGCGCGGGCGGTGCGGACATCGCGCTGGCCTCGGCCGATATCGTGCTGATCGGCAGCGATCTGCGCCGGCTCGGTACTTGTGTGCGGCTGAGCCGTCAGTGCCGCAGAACATTGCAGGTCAATGTGATCATCGGCTTGGGCTGGACGCTGGCAATCGTCGTCTTCGCCGCATTTGGCTGGCTCGGTGCAGCCGGAGCGATGATCGCTGCACTGCTGCACAATCTGAGCACCTTGCTGGTGCTCGGGAATGCCGGTCGCTTGCTGCGGTTTCAGGAACCGTTGGCGAAAATGGATGATGAGCTTTGAAACGATTTGTAACGAACTGCTGGCCAAGTTAGCAGTCATTGGAAAAGAGGGCGCTCCATTTCAAGCTGGCATCGGTTGGAAGTCGTGGGTGCAGGATGGCCTGTTGGAGCGTCTGGAGCGATAGATAAGGCTAATCAGTTCGATAGCCTGCTATTTTTCTGCGATGGTCTACCCTCAGATCTGACGTCTGAAACAAGGGGGATTTCCATGCTCGCGCAACTTCCACCGGCCTTACAGAACCTGCAGCTTCCGCTTCGCCTGCGACTCTGGGACGGCCATGAATTCAATCTGGGGCCGACGCCCAGCGTTACCATCGTGGTCAAGGACCCACAGATGGTCACCCAGTTCACTCACCCAAGCCTCGATGCGCTGGGAGCGGCGTTCGTTGAAGGCAAACTTGAACTGGAGGGCTCGATCAGCGAGGTCATCCGCGTCTGCGATGAACTGAGCAGCGCATTGCTCGACGAAGAGGAGGGCAGTCAGCCGGCGCGGCCCTTGCACGACAAGGAAACCGACGCCAAAGCCATCTCTTACCACTACGACCTTTCCAATGCCTTCTACCAGCTGTGGCTGGACAGCGACATGGTGTATTCCTGCGCGTATTTCGAAACCGGCAGCGAAACCCTTGAGCAGGCGCAACAGGCCAAATTCCGCCATCTGTGCCGCAAGCTGCGCCTGCAGCCGGGCGAGTATCTGCTGGATGTCGGCTGCGGCTGGGGTGGCCTGGCGCGTTTCGCCGCGCGGGAATTCGGCGCCAAGGTCTTCGGTATCACGCTGAGCCAGGAGCAACTGAAGCTGGCGCGCGAACGGGTCAAGGCTGAGGGGCTGGAAGACCAGATCGAACTGCAACTGCTCGACTACCGCGATCTGCCCCAGGACGGGCGTTTCGACAAGGTCGTCAGTGTCGGCATGTTCGAACATGTCGGCCACGCCAATCTCGCCGAATACTGCAAAACCCTGTTTGGCGCGGTGAATGAGGGTGGCCTGGTGATGAACCATGGCATCACCGCCAAGCACACCGACGGCCGGCCAGTAGGACGCGGCGCCGGCGATTTCATCGAGAAGTATGTTTTCCCCAATGGCGAGTTGCCGCACCTGGCAATGATCTCCGCCGAGATCAGCGAAGCCGGGCTGGAGATCGTCGACGTGGAAAGCTTGCGCCTGCATTACGCGCGTACGCTGGACCATTGGAGCGAGCGTCTGGAGGACAATCTCGAAGCCGCTGGCAAACTGGTGCCGGATCAGGCGCTGCGCATCTGGCGTTTGTATCTGGCCGGCTGCGCTTATGCGTTTGCCCGTGGCTGGATCAATCTGCACCAGATCCTCGCAGTCAAAGCGCACGCCGATGGCAGCCATGAACTGCCGTGGACCCGCGACGACATCTATAACCCGTGAAGTCAAAGGCGTCCCCGCGCGTGGGCGCCTTTACAGAATCGGTGAGATCAGCCGGGCGATCCGCATGCCGACTTGTTGCAGGCGGTGGATTTCCCGGCTCTCTTCCTTGGCGATTTCATAAGCCTGGGCGAAGTCTGCTTCGAGCATTTGTTCCACGCTGGCAGCGAATGTGCTGTCGACGGTCAGCAGCATGACCTCGAAATTCAACCGGAACGAGCGGTTGTCCAGATTGGCGCTGCCGATCGCGCTGATCTCGCTGTCGATCAACACGACTTTCTGATGCAGAAATCCGGGCTCATAACGGAACACCCGCACGCCTGCGCGCACCGCTTCAAACGCATACAGGCTTGAGGCAGCGTAGACAATGCGATGATCCGGGCGCGACGGTAGCAGCAAGCGCACATCAACCCCGCGTAACACGGCCAGTCGTAGAGCGGCGAACACTGCTTCATCCGGGATGAAATAAGGGCTGGTGATCCATACCCGCTCGGTGGCAGCGTGGATCGCTTCGACAAAAAACAACGAGCAGGTTTCATAGGCATCGGCCGGGCCGCTGGCGAGCAATTGGCAGAGCACACCATCCTCCGGGTACGCGTCCGGCAGGATCAAGGGTGGCAGCGAGCGCGCCGCCCAGAACCAGTCCTCGGCGAAGGATTCCTGCATGCTCGCCACGACCGGGCCGCGGACTTGCACATGGGTGTCGCGCCACGGCGCCAGCGGTGGTTTCTCGCCCATGTATTCGTCGCCGACGTTGTGCCCGCCGACAAAACCGACGATGCCGTCGACCACCACAATCTTGCGGTGGTTACGAAAGTTGACCTGAAAACGGTTGAGCCAGCCACTGCGGGTGGCGAATGCTTTCACCGCAACGCCGCCGTCGCGCAATGCCTGCACATAGCTGTGGGGCAGGGCGTGGCTGCCGATGCGGTCGTAGAGCAGATGAATCGTCACGCCTTCGCCCGCTTTCCTCAGCAGCAGGTCGCGCAAGCGTTGCCCGAGGCGGTCGTCGTGGATGATGAAGAACTGCACCAGCACGGCTTCTTTAGCCTGCTCGATGGCACTGAAGATTGCTTCGAACGTGGCCGCGCCGTTTACCAGCAGCTGCACTTCATTGTTGGCCAGACACGGCATACGTCCGAGTTTGGGCATGGCGCGTAACGATGCGTACGCATTGGAGGCGCGGGCGGCGAGGGCTTCTTCGACCCACGGGCGCCAGTTCAGCTCGGAGATGGCCACGCGCATTTGTTCGTTGGCCTGGCGCCGCGCCTTGATGTAGCCGTCGAAGGTGCTGCGACCGAACACCAGATACGGAATAAGCGTGAGGTAAGGAATGAAGATCAGCGACAATGCCCATGCAATCGAACCTTGCGCGGTGCGCACGGTGAGCACCGCATGTATCGCGGCAATCGATCCGAGGGTGTGAATCAGCGCGATCAGATAACCGAAAATGTGCGGTCCAAAATAATCCATGGGGCAGCCTTGCTCCGGAAGATGCAATGCTTAACAGACCATGTTCTGCGGTGAATGTCGCTATTTAATTGGCCCATGAACCGAAGCAACCGGCCGGCGTCTAACGGCCACAACTGATCAGGAGTTTGTCGATGAACGTTCGTCTGCTGGGTTTGGCGCTGGGCCTGGGTTTGGCATTGCCGGTGGTTGCGCAAGCGCAGATGTTGCAGCCGGGGCTGTGGGAAATGACCTCGAGCAATTTGAAAGTCGACGATCAAGCGATGGACGTGCAGTCGATCCTCGGCCAGATTCAAGGCCAGATCACGCCGCAACAACGTGCGGCGCTGGAGAAGAACGGTATCAACATTGGCGGCAAGGGCATTCGTGCCTGTCTTACGCCGCAGCAAGTGGCGACCAATGATATTCCATTGGCCGATCCACAATCGGGCTGCAAGCAGCAGATCACCGAGCGCACCGGCAACCAGTGGAAATTCCGTTTCAGCTGCCCGAAAGCGCAGGGCACCGGGGTCGCGACTTTTCTCAGTGATCGCGAATTCACGACTGTCGCCAATGGCACGTTCAACGCCATCGGAATCAATCAGAAGGGGAGTCTGGAAACCCGCGCGGTGTGGCTGGGTCACGATTGCGGGACGGTGAAGCCCCGCGCTTGATGCTTCACGTCATGGCTGGCTCAACGCTTTGTACAGCGTGTTGAGGTTGTACTCGAACAGGCCGGTAAAGGTGCTCGCCGGCCCGCTCGCAGCGAGCGCGTCCGAGTACAACGTGCCGCCGATATGCGCGCCGCTCTCATCGGCGATCTGCTTGAGCAGGCGCGCGTCCTTGATATTCTCCATGAACACCGCTTTGACCTTGGCCTGACGGATCTGCGTAATCAGCGCGGCAACCTCAGCGGCTGACGGCTCGCGCTCGGTGGACAAACCTTGAGGCGCGATGAAGTCGATGCCGTAGGCCTGACCGAGGTAACCGAACGCATCGTGGCTGGTAACGATCTTGCGGTTGCCCGCAGGCAGCGAACCCAGTTTGCTTTTGGCTTCGGCGAGCAGGGCGTAGATCTGCTTCAGATAGGTTTGGCTGTTGCGCTCGTAGTCGACCTTGTTCGCCGGGTCAGCCGCTATCAACGCCTTGGTGATGTTGGCGATATACAGCTCGGCGTTGGCCAGATTGTGCCAGGCATGCGGATCGGGAACGCTTTCGCCGTCCTCATCCAGGGATCGCGGGATCACGCCACGGCTGGCACTGATCACTGTTGCCTGGGTGGCAGTGCTGGTGACCAGACGATCCAGCCATGGCTCGAAACCCAGTCCGTTTTTAATGATCAGTCTCGCCTTGAGCAGCGCTTTGGCATCATCCGGCGTTGGCTCGTAAGTGTGAGCGTCGGCATCCGCACCGACCATGCTGGTGATCTGCACATGCTCGCCGCCAATCTGATGAACCATGTCGGCGAGGATGCTGAAGCTGGTAACCACCGGCATTTTTTCCGCCGCCGACAATGACATCGACAGCAACAAGCTGAACAGCACGAGTAGGGCGCGCATCGGGAAACACCTCATTGGGATGTGAGCAAAGGCGGGCGGCGCAGCAGACCATGGACCGGCCCGACGATCACCGACAACAGATAGCCGGCTCCGGCGACCAGCACGATCGCCGGACCGCTGGGTAGCGAGTAATAAAACGACAGTAGCAATCCGAACCACACCGACAGGCACCCGATCACTGCCGCAACGGCAATCAGGGTCGGCAAGCGGCGACTCCAGAATCGCGAAGCCGCAGCGGGCAGCATCATCAGACCGACCACCATCAAGGCACCGATGGCCTGGAAACCGATGACCAGATTGAGCACCACCAAAGTCAGGAACACGCCGTGGGCCAGCGGGCCGAGGCGGCTGACCGTTCTCAAAAACAGTGGATCGAGGGTGTCGAGTACCAGCGGTTTATAGATCAGCACCATGGCGATCAGGCTGCTCGCCGAGACCCACAGCATGCCTTGCAACGTGGGTCCATCGACGGCCAAGGCTGAACCGAACAACAGATGCAGAAGGTCCAGGCGCTTTCCGGCGATACCGAGAATCAGCACGCCGCTGGCCAGTGAGATCGGGTAGATCGCAGCGAGGCTGGCGTCTTCACGCAAACCTGTGCGCCGAGTAATCCAGGCCGCCAGTCCGGCCATGCCCAAACCTGCGCCGAGGCCGCCGAAGGTCAGCGCCGGCAAACTGAACCCGGCGAACCAGAAGCCCAGCGCAGCGCCGGGCAAAATTCCATGGGCGACCGCATCGCCGATCAGGCTCATACGCCGCAGAATCAAGAACACCCCGAGTGGCGCCGTGCTGCAGGCCAGCACCAGGCCGCCGAACAGCGCTCGACGCATGAACATGAATTCGTGAAACGGTTGCCAGAGTTGGCTGACGGCGAGCATCAGGCCACCTGCGTGTGCGGCTTTTGCTCGATCAGCTCCGCGCTCGTCGCCAAGCGGCACTCGCGATGCTTGATCAGCAACGTGCTGGGAATGTGCTGGCGCACCGCTGCGAGGTCATGGCACACCACAACGAGGGTCCGGCCTTCACCATGCCAGGCGTGAATATGCTGCCAGAGCAGTTGTTGACCGAGTTCATCGAGCGCCGCGTGGGGTTCATCGAGCAGCAACACGGCAGCGTCGGTCAGGCTCAAGCGCGCGAGCAGAGCGCGTTGCAACTCACCGCCGGACAGCGCCATCAATGGCCGCCGTTCGAGCCCGTGCAAGTGCCAGTTTTCCAGTGCGGCTTGTAGCCGTTGTGCGCGCAGTTGCGTTGACAACCGGCGGCCCCAGAATCCCGCCGCCACCAGTTCTTGCAAATTGATTGGAAACTGACGATCGAGATGCTGCTGTTGCGGAAGAAAAGACACTCCGCTTTGCCGTGGAACACCGAGAGCGACCTTGCCCGCGAGTGGCTTTTGCAGGCCGGCGATGACTTTGAGCAGACTGCTTTTTCCGCAGCCATTGGCACCGATGATTGCTGTCAGTGAGCCACTGGCGAGCTGCAGGTTCAGCGGCGAAGTCAGCGGTTGGCCCGGAGCCCCCAGCTCAATGATTGGCAACGAATCATGCCGACTCCCGTTGCCATTGGCATTCAGCGACCGCGTCGTGCGCATGCAGGCTTTCGGCGTGGACAACGCGCAAATGGAACGCGCTGACCCCAGGGATGCGGCGTAGCGCCAGATTCAAGCGGCGTGCAGCGTCTTCGCAGAACATCAAATTTTGGCCATTGGCGAGAGCGAAGGCCTGCTCATCGGCGCGCTTTACCGCCGTTTGCACGGCGGTGCCGAGTGCCGCTTCGGCAGCGTTGATGATCGCAATCAGAGGCAACTCGTCGATGGATTCATCGAGATGAAGATGCAGTTGTGCGGTACTGCGCTGGCTGTGAGGCGTGGCGACGATGCCGCGAGAAGAGCCGAGCCACGCCAGGACATCGGCGTGTTGCAACGTCTGGTTGGCAAAATCATCAATGAATTGTTGCTGGATCATTTGTCTGGCTAATGCCGCTGAACAGGGGCAGGTCGAGGAATAGGGCAATTCAAGTTTTAGTTCCACGTGGAACATTTTCTTATTCAGCGTGGCGGCAACGCTCACTGGATAAGCTTTCCAGCCGGCCAATGGGCTGATTAGCGCAGGGCGTTTCATTAGCAGTTCAGTATGCAGCCGGAGATAAGCGCAGTTAGATAAGCCTTCATGGCTATCGAGAAATTGGCTGAGTACTTGAAGCAGTAAAGACGGCGAAAGCTCGTTCCGTTCAAGTGCATCCAGTGCCAGGTACAAGCGCGACATATGAATGCCCCGCGCTTCGCCATCATCGAGGCTTACCCCAGCGTCTGCCTTGGCGCTCAACGGCTTTCCTTGCAGGATGATCGGCAAAGCGATGCCCTGCATACCTACCCACTCAAGCGGCACGTTTTCGCGCAGAGCCTCTGCAGCAATATCCGGAAGTGTCAGTGAATTCATGGCTGTAACCGTCGACTAATACGAATCTAACGTTACAGTATAACAATGCGAAAATTAATGCTTGTTTCATGAATGAATTTTTACCGAAGCAAAACCACGCGTGCTCAGCACCCGGTAATTCGGCTACAGGTGAACTTCGAGCTCCCTCCGCCAGAGCTTGAAAAACGATTGATCGTGGTCCAGCCCACACGACGGGTGTAACCCACCCAGGCCTCCCCGTTCGAAGCGATACCTGTAAAAAAGTGAGCTGACCGAAACGGCTGTTGGTTTGCGCCCAATAGCGATGCCCGTCTTTTTCAAAGCCGCGTAAATAGAGCGTGTTGCCCAAGGTGTTCACGCTGTAGCTGTTGCCGTCGGCGTCCGCGCAGGCCAAGAGATTCGCACTGCGCGTACAGGTAGCCGCTGGGCCCGGCTGCGCCAGAATGCTTACGACGGGCAGCAGAGCACAGCTCAGCACAACCCCACGCAGCGCGTTTTTCATCATGGTTCGTGTCAAGCGCAGGCACCTCAGGCGAAACAAAAGCTGGTTTGCGTTGTTAGTTATAACATAACATAAAGCAGCACCTGCCCCAGTCCATGATTTTGGTTTTTCAGATGCTTACGTGGGGCGATGGGTGAACAGCGATGGGATATTCGCCAAATGCGCACAGAACACAGGATTATCCAATGTCAGAAAAATTGTCCGTCACCGTGCTTTCAGGATTTCTGGGTGCCGGAAAAAGTACGCTTTTGAATTACGTACTACGTAACCGAAGTGGAATGCGCGTGGCTGTAATCGTCAATGATATGAGTGAGATCAATATCGATGGCAGCGAAGTCCAGCGTGATGTCAGCCTTAACCGCGCTGAAGAAAAAATAGTCGAAATGAGCAACGGCTGTATCTGTTGTACGTTACGCGAGGACCTGCTCGTAGAAGTCAGTAAGCTTGCCCGCGAAAACCGCTTCGATTATTTGCTCATCGAATCCACCGGCATTTCCGAGCCGCTGCCCGTCGCGGAAACGTTCACCTTTCGCGATGAACACGGCCAAAGCCTGTGCGACGTCGCCCGTCTCGACACCATGGTGACGGTGGTCGACGGCGTGAATTTCCTCCCCGATTACCAAGCGGCAGAAAGCCTGGCTTCTCGTGGCGAAGAGCTGGCAGAGGAAGACGAACGCTCGATTACCGACCTGTTGATCGAGCAAATCGAATTCGCCGACGTGCTGTTGATCAGCAAGATCGACCTGATCAGCCAGCCGGAACGTGAAGAACTGATCGCCATCCTCAAACGCCTGAATGCTCAGGCCGAAATCATCCCGATGGTGATGGGCGAGGTGCCGCTGGAGAAACTGCTGAACACCGGCCGTTTCGACTTTGACAAAGCCGCACAAGCACCAGGTTGGCTCAAGGAGCTGCGCGGTGAGCACATTCCGGAAACCGATGAGTACGGCATCGCCTCGACGGCGTACCGCGCTCGGCGGCCTTTTCACCCGCAGCGCTTCTTCGACTTCATCAACCGCCCGTGGCAGAACGGCAAATTGCTGCGCTCCAAAGGTTTTTTCTGGCTGGCGAGCAAACCCACCGATGCCGGTAGCTGGTCGCAGGCCGGTGGCTTGATGCGCCACGGTTATGCCGGGCGCTGGTGGCGGTTCGTACCGAAAGACCAATGGCCACAGGATCAGGAAAGCAGCGCAGCCATCTTGGAAAACTGGACGCCGAGCGTAGGAGATTGCCGCCAGGAGCTGGTATTCATTGGCCAGAACATCGATTTCCCACAGCTGACTGCCGAGCTGGATGCCTGCTTGCTCAACGATGATGAAATGGCGCTGGGTGCCGAAGGCTGGCGATCGCTCGCGGACCCGTTCGGCCCTTGGTACGAAGAGGCTGCCTGATGTCTGCAATCCAGAGGCTAAAAAACCGTCATCAGCACCACGGCCCGACCCCGCAAGCGCTGACACGAATTCTCGAAGACGACGTCAATCTGGCCGCCTGGCAGCGACAGTTGCCACTGCACATCAGCGAGTTTGCCGATGGGCTGCTGTCGCTCAACCAGCCGTTGGCGCAGTCGCTGTGCCTGGAGTTGCCAGAAGAAGACGCAGAACCGGATCTCACCGGGCTGGCTGCGGAGTTTCGCGATGTGCAGGGTTACGAAAGCTTTATCGCTGATGTGCAATGGCTGGTCAGCGCTTTTGCCTGCTTGCTCGGTGCGCGGCGGATCGGTCTTCGCCTGCGGGTGCTGAACAACGCCATGTGCCCGCGTTTCCACGTTGATCACGTACCGGTGCGGCTGATCACGACTTACGCCGGCGTCGGCAGCCAGTGGCTCGAGGAGGGTGCGATGGACCGCCGTCAACTCGGCCAGGCCAACGCCGAGCCCCAGGCGGATATCCGGCAACTCAACAGCGGCGATGTTGCATTACTGAAGGGCGAGAAATGGCATGGCAACGAAGGTTTCGGCATGATCCACCGCTCGCCGCAACCGCCAGCGGGCGAGCGTCGCTTGATCCTGACCCTCGACTGGCTTGGCTGATGCCTCAAGGCTTGAGCCACGACCCCTGGCTCTGAGTTTCGCAATACGGCTTCAGGTACGCCGCATCAGTGGCGACACCGTAATAGTGGATGTCCTGGCGATAGGGCATATTGGCGACTTGCGCGTTGCTGCACACGCCAAACGCACCGCTCGGGCATTGGTCGACGTATTGCACTTCGACTTTTTGCCCGGCCAGGGTCGGCTGGCAGAAGCCGTCATTGAACAGTTTCTCGGGAATGTTGCGGTTCTGCTGACAGACTTTGACGTCGAGCCGCTCGCCCTGACTGTGCACCACACAGGCCTGGGCCCACGCTTCGCTCGACAGCAGCGCCAACAGCAACGACCATCCCATCCAACGCATCTTCGAATCTCCGAAAAACTTGCCGCCATGTTGCAGAACATTCCCACCCATGTCATTGCTGGCCCTTTGGGCGCAGGCAAAACCAGTCTGATTCGCCAGCTCATGGCCCAGCGTCCGGCTGGCGAACGCTGGGCGGTGTTGATCAATGAGTTCGGCCAGATCGGCCTGGATGCTGCCTTGCTGAGCCGTGACGCAGCGGGTACCGACCTGGCCGAAGTCGCCGGCGGCTGTCTGTGTTGCGTCAACGGCGCGCCATTCCAGATTGGCCTCGCCCGGTTGCTGCGCAAGGCGCAGCCGGATCGCTTGTTCATCGAACCGTCCGGGCTGGGCCATCCGCTGCAGTTGCTCAGGCAATTGAGCGAGGCGCCTTGGCAGGGCGTACTGGCGGTGCAACCGAGTGTACTGGTGCTCGATGCTCAGGCACTGCACGCAGGACAAGCACTGCCAGCAGCGCAACAACAGGCGTTGGGCAGTACCGGGCTGTTATTGATGAACAAAGCCGAAGGCCTTGATGAGGACCAACGGCAGAAAATCGCCAGACAGTTGCCGCCGGTCAGGCTGATCTGGACCCGCCAGGCGCAATTGTCTTTGGGTGATCTGCCGGGCTTGTCCACGCAAGCGATGAGCGGCGCAAATAACTTGCTCATTCCTGAAGGGCCGACGCAGCTTCCGGCAGTCTGGAGCGATCCGACCGTGCCGATCTGCCTGAGTCAGGCGCAGGAGGGCGGCTGGAGCATCGGTTGGCGCTGGCATCCGCACCAGACGTTCGACAAACAGCGTGTCGCAGGTTGGCTGAAGAGCCTTCACTGGAAGCGGGCAAAACTGGTGATCCACAGCGCAGATGGCTGGGTGTCGGCAAATGCGCTGGATAACGCCAGTCTCGAATGGCAAACCAGCGAATGGCGCAAAGACTCGCGAATCGAGCTGATCTTTGCTGAGCCACAAAACATCGATCAATTGCAGGCGGGACTCGCGCGGTGTCGGCTGCCGTAAGTCAGCTCAGGGCTTCCACTTGGTGTGTTCCTGACGCCACTGACTCAGCTCGATCACTTCGGCGCGCGGTTTGCTGACTTCTACCACTGGCGGGGAATCGTCGAACGGCGCGGGGTAGGGCGCCAGTTCGATCTGCGCACTGTGCGCGCCAAACTGGGTGATGGTGCCGTTGTGCCGGGTTTCGCCGGTCACGGTGAACTCGAAGTTGTAGACCCGCGCCAGGCGCCGCCGACCGCTGGCGTCCTTGATCAGGCCGATTTTCTTCAACGCGACGTTGCCGTCGAGCAATTCGACGCCGACATTAGTGCAATGTTGCTTGACCCGCTCCAGCGCGCGCTCGCGCAAGCCGTGGTTATGCCATAACCAGGCGCCGCCAGCGGCGAACAGCATCAGCACGAAGATGTTTTCCAGGGTCAGCATCAACATCGAACTCCAAAAGATGGCGTCAGCTTAACTGCGTCGCCGGTCTGTCGTACAGGCTGCGTTTCGTCGCATACTGCGCGGCTTGAATTTCAATCGTTTTACGGAATGACCCGAATGAAACGTACGCCTCATCTGCTCGCCATCCAGTCCCACGTGGTGTTCGGCCACGCCGGCAACAGCGCCGCGGTTTTTCCGATGCAGCGGGTCGGCGTCAACGTCTGGCCGCTCAACACTGTGCAGTTTTCCAACCACACCCAATACGGTCAGTGGGCGGGTGAAGTGCTGGCGCCACAGCAGATTCCCGCGCTGATCGAAGGGATTGCCGCCATTGGTGAACTGGGCAACTGTGATGCGGTGCTGTCCGGCTACCTCGGCAGCGCCGCGCAGGGCCGTGCGATTCTCAGCGGCGTGGCGCGCATCAAAGCGGTCAATCCGAAGATGCTGTATCTGTGTGACCCGGTGATGGGTCACCCGGAGAAAGGCTGCAGCGTGCCGACCGAGGTCAGTGATTTCCTGCTGGATGAGGCGGCAGCGGTGGCGGACATCATGTGCCCGAACCAGTTGGAGCTGGACAGCTTTTCCGGGCGCAAGCCGCAGTCGTTGTTCGATTGCCTGGCGATGGCGCGGGCGCTGCTGACGCGCGGGCCGAAAGCGGTGCTGGTCAAGCATCTGGACTATCCGGGCAAACCGGCCGATGGCTTCGAAATGTTGCTGGTAACCGCTGAGGGCAGTTGGCACCTGCGCCGTCCACTGCTGGCGTTTCCGCGTCAGCCGGTGGGCGTGGGCGATCTGACGTCCGGTCTGTTTCTGGCGCGAGTGCTATTGGGCGACAGTCTGCTCGCCGCGTTCGAGTTCACCGCAGCGGCGGTGCACGAGGTGCTGCTGGAGACCCAGGCGTGTGCCAGTTACGAGTTGCAACTGGTGCGGGCGCAGGACCGGATTGCGCATCCGCGGGTGAAGTTCGAAGCGACGGCGATCAGTCTGTAGGGCTGCGTTGCCCCATTCGCGAGCAGGCTCGCTCCCACAGGTACAGCGTCAACTCTGTGGGAGCGTTGCCAATGTGGGAGCGAGCCTGCTCGCGAAAGCTATCTATCCAGCAATATCAAAGGATGATCAAGCGTCGCCCTTGATCTCCTGATAACGCTTTTCCAGCTCCTGACGAATCTGCCGACGTTGCTGCGCCTGCATGAAGCGGCGCTTGTCTTCGCTGTTCTGCGGTTGCAGCGGCGGTACGGCGGCGGGTTTGCGCTGGTCATCCACGGCGACCATGGTGAAGAAACAGCTGTTGGTGTGGCGCACCGAGCGCTCGCGGATGTTCTCGGTGACCACTTTGATGCCGACTTCCATCGAGGTATTGCCGGTGTAGTTGACCGACGCGAGGAAGGTCACCAGTTCGCCGACATGGATCGGCTCACGGAAAATCACCTGATCCACTGACAGGGTCACCACGTAGCGGCCGGCATAACGGCTGGCGCAGGCGTAGGCCACTTCGTCGAGGTATTTGAGCAGCGTACCGCCGTGGACGTTGCCAGAGAAGTTGGCCATATCGGGGGTCATCAGTACCGTCATCGACAGCTGGGCGTTTCCGGGTTCCATAACGTTCTCACGGGTCAAGGCGGGTGGCTGAAAGCACTTCTGCGGGTGCCTGGTCGCTTATCGAAAGCACCGTTATCGGGACGCCGGGCGCAGGCTCGCCGTCACGCCGGAATCGATCTGTTTCCTTATATTGCACCGGCTTTCAGAAAGAAGTCGCGGTGTTAACCTGCAAAAGCCCTGCCCAAGGGCAATTCCTACAGCCGAAGCGGATTTTTACCCAGCCTGCGCAGACACTTCTGACGTCTGTCCGCGGCCTCGTCATTCAGGGAGCCCACACCATGCATGCCATCAGCTTCATTCAGGATCTGGCAGTGATCATGTTGGTCGCAGGTGTGGTGACCGTACTGTTTCACCGTTTCAAGCAGCCAGTGGTGCTCGGCTACATCGTTGCCGGTTTCATCATCGGCCCGCATACGCCACCGTTTGGCCTGATCCACGACGAAGGCACCATCAAGACCCTCGCCGAGCTGGGAGTGATCTTCCTGATGTTCTGCCTCGGGCTGGAATTCAGCCTGCGCAAGCTGTTCAAGGTCGGCGCCACGGCGTTTATCGCAGCGTTTCTTGAAATCATCCTGATGATCTGGATCGGGTACGAAATCGGCCGCTGGTTCGACTGGAACACCATGGACTCGCTGTTCCTTGGCGCGATCCTGGCGATATCCTCGACCACCATCATCGTCAAGGCCCTCAACGATCTGAAGATGAAGAACGAGCGCTTCGCGCAGTTGATCTTCGGCGTGCTGATCGTCGAGGACATCCTCGGCATCGGCATCATCGCGCTGCTGTCGAGCATTGCCGTCAGCGGTACGGTGAGTTCGGGCGAGGTGTTTTCCACGGTCGGCAAGCTGTCGCTGTTCATGATCGTTGCGCTGGTCATCGGCATCCTGCTGGTGCCGCGCCTGTTGGCCTACGTGGCGAAATTCGACAGCAACGAGATGCTGCTGATCACTGTGCTGGGCCTGTGTTTCGGCTTCTGCCTGCTGGTGGTGAAACTCGAATACAGCATGGTCCTCGGCGCCTTCCTCATTGGCGCGATCATGGCCGAGTCGCGGCAATTGCTGAAGATCGAACGGCTGGTCGAGCCGGTGCGTGACCTGTTCAGCGCAATCTTCTTCGTCGCCATCGGCCTGATGCTCGACCCGATGATCCTGCTCGAATACGCCTGGCCGATTGCGGTGATCACCGTGGCCGTGGTGCTGGGCAAAATGCTGTCCTGCGGCCTCGGTGCTTTTATCGCTGGCAACGACGGACGTACCTCACTGCGAGTGGGGATGGGCCTGTCACAAATCGGCGAATTTTCCTTCATCATCGCCGCCTTGGGCATGACCTTGCAGGTCACCAGCCATTTCCTTTATCCGGTGGCCGTGGCGGTGTCGGTGATTACCACGTTGCTGACGCCGTATCTGATTCGCGCGGCCGATCCGCTGTCGATCAAGTTGTCCGCAGCCATGCCCAAGCGTCTCGGCCGGGTGCTGGGCATGTACGGTGAATGGCTGCGCAGCATCCAGCCGCAAGGCGAGGGTGCGATGCTGGCGTCGATGATCCGGCGGATTCTGTTGCAGGTCGGGGTCAATCTGGCGCTGGTGATTGCGATTTTCATCGCCGGGGCTTACTTCGCCGAACGCCTGTCGGTGTGGCTGCAGGACTGGATCGGAGATCCGAGCTGGCAGAAGGCGTTGATCTGGGGCGGCGCGCTGCTGGTGTCGCTGCCGTTCCTGATCGCGGCTTATCGCAAGCTCAAGGCGTTGTCGATGCTGTTGGCGGAGATGGGCGTCAAGCCGGAGATGGCCGGGCGGCACACGCAGCGAGTGCGCCGGGTGATCGCCGAAGTGATCCCGATTCTCTCGCTGCTGGTGATTTTCCTGCTGCTGGCAGCCTTGTCGGCCAGTATCTTGCCGACCAACAAGTTGCTGGTGCTGGTCGCCGTGGTCGCGGCCGCCGTGGCGGCGCTGCTCTGGCGCTGGTTCATCCGCGTGCACACGCGGATGCAGGTAGCCTTGCTGGAAACCCTCGACAATCACAAGGAGTCGTCAGGGCATTAGCCGCCGGGGCGGCTGGCCGATCAGCTTTCCAGCCAGACGTCCCGCGCCCAGTGCCACACCGATTCCCAGGTTTCTTCGGCAATCAGTTCTTCTTCGGCCTGCCAAAGCACCACGGTGCCGTCTTCTTCAACGCAGTAGTAATCATCGCCGTCCTGACAGATCGGGATCAGGCTGCGATCAACCCCTGCATCCCATGCATTGGCCGCGACGTCCGGCAGATAGGTGTGGGATTGCGGGTCGGTAACGGTGACCGGTTCGAGACTGCCATAGACCACATCGCTGACGGTCAGCAAAAATTCCCGGAAGACAAACGGAATGTCGATGAACAGTTGTTCTTCGATTTCTACCAGCAGGTCTTCGTCAGGCAACTCCAAAGGAACCGGTACGGGTTCGTTGGCTTCGCGTAATTGTTCGATGATTTCTTCCACGTCCGGGGATCCTCTTGCTTGAATGGCGCGGTTTATAGGGGCCGGTTTATACAGTAGCTCGCTATAGATGCAACTGCGAAATAGAAAACCCCAGCCGAGGCTGGGGTTTTTTTATTACCGCAAGTGAAGCGCAGCAGGCAATCAGCCGTTCTGGCGGATACCGGCGACCAGCCAAGGCTGGTTGTCGCCCTGCGGGCGCTCCATGTTCCAGCTCTCGCTGAACACTTCGCCCTGGTCGAAGCGCGAAGTCTTCGATACGCCGGTGAAGGTCAGGGTGGCGATGGTCTTGTCGGCACGATCATCGACGCCGTCCAGCTGCACTTGCAGGTTGTCGATGTAGGTCGACTGGAAGCCGTCACCCAGGTCAGCGCGCTCACGCTTGAGGAATTCAAGCATTTGCGGGGTCACGAACTCGGCGATCTTGTCCATTTCGTTAGCGTCCCAGTGTTGCTGCAGCGACTGGAAGTGGCTGCGCGCAGCTTCGAGGAAGCGCTGTTCGTTGAACCAGGCCGGAGCGTTGATCACCGGGCGGGCAGCGGCCGGAGCGGCCGAACCACCGAAGATCGAACCCATGGCAGCAGGCTTCTGTTCGAAGACTTCACGCTGCATCGGCGCGCCAGCCGGAGCGAACTGCTCCTGCTGCTTGCGACGACGGGCGGCAATGAAGCGGAAAATCACGAACGCGATCAGCGCCATGATCAGGATGTCGAAGATCTGCATGCCCTGGAACCCGCCGCCCATGAACATGGAAGCGAGCAGGCCACCGGCGGCGATACCGGCCAGAGGGCCGAGCCACTTGGTAGCACCGCCGGCCTTGGCCGCAGCGCCCGCAGCACCGGCAGCGCCAGCGGTCGCAGCTGCGCCGCCCACGCCTGGAGAAGAAGGAGCCATCTGGCTGGTCTGGTGCGTCGGCGCAGCGCCGGCGCTTTTGCCACCACCAAAGCGCTTGGCGTTGGCGTCGAGGCTCATCGTCAGGCCGATGCACAACGCCATGGCGATGCTAAGAAAACGTTTCATAAAGGGTATTCCCGTTTTGTGGAGACACGCGCGCCATGTTGCACAGCTGAAGTGTTACTGGCTAGCGAGAGAGTGTTTCCGGCTTTTGCCTGACAGGTTGCGTTCAGCTTGGCGAGGCAATCAGCCGATGTACTTTTGTGTGTAGGAAAAGGCGATAGGTTCAGAGGGATTTGGGCCACGTGTAGGAGTGAGCCTGCTCGCGATGAGGGTGTGTCAGTCACCACATTGATGACTGACAGACCGCTATCGCGAGCAGGCTCACTCCTACAGAAAGCAAGCGAAATCGGCGTTAGATGGCCTCGAGCTTGGCGTAACCGAGCATCAGCCACTTGCTGCCTTCGCTGAAGTTCACCTGCACGCGGGCCTGCGCTCCGGAGCCTTCGAAGTTGAGAATCACGCCTTCGCCGAAGATCGAATGGCGCACGGCCTGGCCGAGGACGAAACCGGTCTCCGGTATCTCGCTGCCGCTGAACAGGTTGCTGCCACTCATCGACTGGTTGCCGCCGAAGGGTCGGCTGACGCTGTTCGATAGGCGCACTTCCTGAATCAGGCCTTTCGGCACTTCGCGGACGAAACGCGAGACCTTGTTGTAGGTCTCGCTACCGTACAGGCGGCGAGTTTCCGCGTAAGTCATTACCAGATTCTGCATCGCCCGGGTGATACCCACATAGGCCAGACGCCGTTCTTCTTCAAGACGCCCCGGTTCTTCGAGGCTCATCTTGTGCGGGAACAGGCCTTCTTCCATGCCCACGAGGAACACGTAAGGGAATTCCAGGCCTTTGGCGCTGTGCAGGGTCATCAGTTGGATGCTGTCTTCGTGCTCGTCGGCCTGGGTGTCGCCGGCCTCCAGCGAAGCGTGGCCGAGGAACGCCGCCAGTGGCGTCAGCTCTTCGTCTTCTTCGGTGTTTTCGAAGTTGCGCGCGGCGCTGACCAGTTCTTCAAGGTTTTCTACCCGGGCCTGACCTTTTTCGCCTTTTTCCGCTTCGTGGTAGGCGATCAGGCCGGACTGCTCGATGACGGTCTGGGTCATCAGGTGCAACGGCATCTCGGCGCACTTGGCGGCAAGGTTCTCGATCAGTTCGATAAACGCCCCCAAGGCGCTGGCCGCGCGACCGGTGAGGCCTTTGTTGGCGACCAGTTGGCGCATCGCTTCCCACATCGACACATCGCTGTGCCGGGCGTGTTCGCGAATCGCTTCAACGGTTTTCTCGCCGATGCCGCGGGCCGGCACGTTGATCACCCGCTCCAGTGCCGCATCGTTGCCGCGACCTTCGAGCAAGCGCAGGTAGGCCATAGCGTTCTTGATTTCGGCGCGTTCGAAGAAGCGCTGGCCGCCGTAGATACGGTAGGGAATGCGCTCTCGTAGCAGAGCTTCTTCGAGCACGCGCGACTGGGCGTTGGAGCGGTACAGGATCGCGATTTCGCTGCGTGCCAGGCCGGTTTTCAGCGCACTTTCGATGGTTTCGACAACGTAGCGTGCTTCGTCGTGTTCGTTGAACGCGGCGTACAGATTGATCGCTTCGCCGTCGCCGCCATCGGTCCACAGCTCTTTGCCCAGGCGCCCGGTATTGTTGGCAATCAGCGCGTTGGCCGCCTTGAGAATGCCGGCGGTGGAGCGGTAGTTCTGCTCCAGACGGATGGTCTGGGAATCCGGGAAGTCGGACGAGTACTGGTGGATGTTCTCGATCTTCGCGCCGCGCCAGCCATAAATCGACTGGTCGTCGTCGCCGACCACCATCAGGCTGTCGCCACCCTTGCCGAGCAGGCGCAACCAGGCGTACTGCACGGCGTTGGTGTCCTGGAACTCGTCGACCAGAATGTGCCGGAAGCGCTTCTGATAGTGCGCCAACAGGCCCGGATGGTCGCGCCACAGGTCGAGGGCGCGCAGCAGCAATTCGGAGAAATCGATGACCCCGGCGCGCTGGCATGCAGCCTCATAGGCTTCGTAAATGCCACGCATGGTTGCCAGGTACAGATCGCCGCTGGCCTGAATGTGTTGCGGCCGCAGACCTTCGTCTTTCTGCCCATTGATGAACCACTGCGCCTGACGCGCCGGCCAGCGCTGCTCGTCCAGACCCAGCTCGCGGATCACCCGCTTGACCAAGCGTTGCTGGTCGTCGCTGTCGAGAATCTGGAAGGTCTGGCTCAGGCCGGCTTCCTGCCAGTGCGCCCGCAGCAAGCGGTGCGCCAGGCCGTGGAAGGTGCCGACCCACATGCCGGCCGGGTTGATACCCAGCAACTGCTCGATGCGGTGACGCATCTCGGCAGCAGCCTTGTTGGTGAAGGTCACCGACAGAATGGAGTGGGGCGAGGCGTTTTCGACCTGGATCAACCAGGCGATACGGTGCACCAGCACTCGGGTTTTACCGGAGCCAGCACCGGCCAGGACCAACTGACGGCCAACAGGGGCCGCTACGGCCTGGCGTTGGGCATCGTTGAGAGAGTTCAGCAGAAGGGAGAGATCATCGCGCATCGGGGCATTCTAGGGTGCGCCGCAGGCCCGGGCAAACCGCGTGTTGCATTAGCCGATGAAAGTGCTGCCGATGACGACCGGTCGGTCACCGCTGCAGGCTTCGGCCCGTCTCGCTTGAGCGGTTGCGACGGTGCCGGGACAAGGGCAAGTTTCGGCGCAATTCTGACCTGCAGCAGTTTGGCAACCGGAGCGGCTTGTGTATGCTCCGTCGACGTTTCGGGCGCACGCCCTCCTTATAAGAACAAGAACGTTGCCCATGATCCTCAGCGCCGAACTGTCGGGACCCTCTGTGGAACCCCGGGTCATCCGCAAGCACTATGCCGTCGAAATGGCGGTCGAGCGCACACGTCTGCTGTATCAGGGATCATTGCTGCCGACGCTGTTCATGTTGATCAACGGCCTGGTCTGCGCAGCATTGCTCTGGAGCCCGCAGCGCTATTTCGTGGTCAGCGTCTGGCTGGTGTGGCTGTTGTCGCTGGTGGCGCTGCGGGTGATTCAGGTGGCGGCGTTCGATTCGGCGATACCGGATCGCCAGGCCCAGCCGATCTGGCGGCGCATGTTTCTGCTCGGCTCGACCATGACCGGCCTGACACTCGCTGGCGCCGGCATCGCGCTGGTGCCTGCCGACAACTTCATGCAACAAGCCTGGGTGTTCGGCCTGATCGGCGCGGCGACCCTGTCGGCCAGCGTCGCCTACGCCGTGAGCCTGCCGGCATTCCTGTCGTTTACCTTGCCCTGTCTGCTGCCAGCGATCGGCTACCTGTTCTGGGGTGGCGATGAGCAGGCGCACGGTTGGGGCTGGCTCGGCTTGATCCTGCTCGGCTCCTTGAGCGTGGTCGCCTGGCAGGTCAACCGGTTGATCGATCGCGGTTTGCTGCGCCGCTTCCAGAACCAGCACCTGATCGAACATTTGCAGCAGACCCAACTGCGCGGCGAGCAGCTCAATCAGGAACTGGGCAAAGAGATCGAACAGCGCCGCTGTGCCGAGAGCAAGCTGCGCGAGGCTCAGGTCGAACTCGAAGACCGCGTCGCCCAGCGCAGCCGCGAACTGGACGCGGCCAATCAGGCCCTGAGCAAAAGCGAGGCGCGTCTGGCGCTGGCGTTGAAGGCCAGCGAGCTGGGGTTGTGGGACTGGAATCTGCAGACCGACGAAGTCCATCACACGCAAATTCAGGAGCTGTTCGGCCTCGCCCCGGAATACGTCACCGCGCTGCTGCGCGATCTCAAGCCACGCTTGCATCCCGAAGATCTGCCGACGCTCAAGTACGCGTTGATCGAGCATCTGAAGGGGCGCAGCGAGGACTACCAGATTGAATATCGTGTGCGTCACGGCGACGGCCATTGGGTCTGGATCGAAGACCGTGGCCGCGCGGTAGAGCGCAGCGACAGCGGGCGAGTGATTCGCATGGTCGGTACCCGTCGCGACATCAGCGCCGGCAAAAGTCTGGAAGAACAGCAACGGCTCGCGGCGACGGTGTTCGAAGCGGCCAGTGAAGGCATTGTGATTCTCGACCCGAACTATGCGCTGATCGCGATCAACCAGGCCTTCAGCCGGGTCACCGGCTATGACATCGACGACATGCTCGGGCGCAACGTCGTCGAGCTGCCGTGCAGCCGCGATGCCCGCCGCCATTACGTGGCCATTCGTCATGCGCTGGAACAGCATGGCAGCTGGCAGGGCGAGCTGGTGGAAACGCGCAAGAACGGCGAGCTGTATCCGCAATGGCTGCAATTGAATGCGGTGCGCGACAATCGCGGCAATGTCAGCCATATCGTCGGCTTCTTCGCCGATCTGTCGGCGCGGCGCGAATCCGAAGAGCGCATGCGTTACCTGACCCACTATGACGAACTCACCGGCCTGGCCAACCGCTCGCTGTTTCGCGAACGCCTGCACGAAGCGCATCAGCGCTCGCGGCAGAGCCGACGCAGCCTGGCCCTGCTGCACATCAATCTGGACCGCTTCAAGCTGCTCAACGATAGCCTCGGGCATGAGGTCGCCGACCAGTTGCTGCAGAAAATGGCACGGCGGCTGGTCAACGCCTTGCCGGAAGCCGACACGATTGCGCGCTTGTCCGGTGATGAATTTGCGGTGCTGTTCGATGCCTACGGCAACCTTTCTAGTCTGGCCCGCGTCGCTACGCGCCTGTCATCGAAGCTGCGTTTGCCGCTGACGGTGGAAGGGCACGAGCTGGTGGTCAGCGCTTCGATGGGCATCAGTCTGTTGCCGGACAACGCCCGCGAGATTTCCGCGCTGGTCAGCCAATCGAACATGGCCATGCAGCACGCCAAGCATCTGGGCGGCGACAACTTCCAGTTTTACACCGACAGTTTGCAGGCCAGCACGCTGGAGCGCCTGCAGCTGGAAAACCATCTGCGCCGGGCCATCGAAGAGCAGCAACTGAGTGTTTTCTATCAGCCGAAACTGTGCCTGCAAACCGGCCGCCTGAACGCCGCGGAAGCACTGGTGCGCTGGGAGCATCCGGGCATGGGCCAGGTGCCGCCGGCCGACTTCATCGGACTGGCCGAGGAAACCGGGTTGATCGGGCCGATCGGCGAGTTCGTCCTGCGCCAGGCGTGCTGGCAGGCCTGCGAATGGCAGCGTCAGGGGCTGGCGCCGATTCGCGTGTCGGTGAACCTGTCGGTGCACCAATTGCGCCAAGGCAAACTGGTCAGTCTGGTGCGACAGGTGCTGGAAGAGACGGGACTGGCGCCCGATTGTCTGGAACTGGAACTCACCGAAAGCCAGTTGCTTGACAGCGTCGAGCACATCATCGCGACGTTCCAGCAGTTGCGCGATCTTGGGGTGAAACTGGCGATCGACGATTTCGGCACCGGCTATTCGTCGCTCAGTTATCTCAAGCGCATTCCGGTGGATTACGTGAAAATCGATCAGGCGTTCATTCGCGGATTAGGCGAGGGCAGCGAAGATGCGGCAATTACCCGCGCAATCATTGCCATGGCCCACGGGCTGTCGCTGAAAGTCGTCGCCGAGGGGGTCGAGCGCCCGCAACAGCTGGAATTTTTGCGCGGCGAAGGCTGTGACGAAGTGCAAGGTTATCTGATCAGCCGCCCGGTTGACGCCGGCGCGCTGGCCGGGCTGTTGCGCGATCAGGAAAAACCGCGTTAAGGGCTACATGCAGGCCATCGCGCCACATACCGGGACATTGAGTTACGCATTGAGCAGGCAAAATGCCCATTCATGTAGTATAACTACAAGCTTGCTACATCCTTGCCCACAAGAAGAGTCCAGCCCCTTGAATCTGCTGCAACACATTGCCCAGTCACGTCACCTGTTACGCAAGTCGGAGCTCAAGGTCGCCGACCACGTGCTGCTTGACCCTGCGGCGGTGATGCACAGTTCCATGGCCGATCTGGCCCACAGCGTCGGCATCAGCGAACCGACCATCGTGCGCTTCTGCCGCGCCATCGGTTGTTCCGGTTTTCAGGATCTGAAACTCAAACTGGCGCAAAGCCTGGCTGCCGGTGCCAGCTTCGGTCAGTTCGCGATCCATGAAGACGACTCGGTCGCCGATTACAGCCTGAAGATTTTCGACACCACGCTGCACACGCTGATGGAGGTTCGCGAGAAACTCGATCCGGTGGAGTTGCAGCGCGCGGTGACGTTGATGTCGCAGGCGCAGCGGGTCGAGTTCTATGGCTTTGGCGCATCCGGCGCGGTAGCGGCGGATGCCCAGCACAAGTTCTTCCGCCTGCTGCTGACCGCGGCGGCGTATTCCGACCCGCACATGCAGGCGATGTCGGCGGTGACCCTGAAGCCGACCGATGTGGCGATCTGCATTTCCCAGTCGGGGCGCTCCAAGGATCTGCTGATCACCGCCAACCTCGTTCGCGAAAGCGGCGCCTCGTTGATCACCCTGTGCCCGAGCCAGACACCGCTGGCCGAGCTGTCGACGGTCAATCTGGCGATCGACGTGCACGAAGACACGGAAATCTACACGCCGCTGACCTCACGCATCGCTCACCTGGTGGTGATCGATGTGCTGGCGATGGGCGTGGCCATGGCGCGCGGGCCGAGCCTGGTCAATCACCTCAAGAGCGTGAAGCGCAGTTTGCGCAGCTTGCGCTTGTCGCCCAAAGCCGTGAAAGCGCTGGATGACTGAAGTCATCCAGGGTCATTCCGACCTTGATCGCGAGCAAGCCCGCTCCCACAGTGGTAGGTAGTGTTCACAGATTCTGTGTTCGACAGAAAACCGTGTGGGAGCGGGCTTGCCCGCGATGGCGTCCTCACAAACACCGCAAGTTTCATCGCACTGTCATCCCCGCGCAGCCAAACCGTCATCCCCCGCGCCTATCGTGAAACTCCCGTACTCGCCTTGGGAGAATCGAAATGGCTCAGCCCTACGAAGAACGCAACAGCGCCGCGAAAACCCGTCGTCAGCAGGAAGACCAGCGCCGCATGGAATTCCGCCGCGCTATCGAAGATCGCTTCGAACTTCGCCAGCTTCAAGCCGAGATCGGCGATTTTCCCGAGATCAATCTCTGGCAGGCAGCGCCCGCAGCTTCCCGTCGAAACGCTCAACCAGCGCGCTGATCTGCGCACGCTCGCTGCGGATAAACGCCAGGAAGGCGTGCGCCACCGGTGACAGGCGTTTGGCTTTGGCCTGCACCAGACACCAGCTACGCAGCAGCGGCAATTCCTCGACCGGCAGCTCGACCAGCCCGCCGGTCGCAAGCTCCAGGTTCAGGGCGTGACGCGTCAACAGCGCCACGCCCAGACCCGCCAGCACACACTCGCGCTGAGCCTCGGCCGAGGCCACTTCCTGAGTCTGGGTGAAGTGCACGCGTTTCTCTTTGAAATACTCTTCGCACGCCAGTCGCGTGCCCGAGCCTGGCTCGCGAATCAGCAATGTGTAGGGTTCAAGATCCTGCAGGCGCAACGGTCCCAGATGCGCCAACGGGTGATCGGGGCGTGCGACCGCAACAATCGGATTATTGAGAAATGGCAGGAATTCGAGGCCCATGTCCTGCGGCACCATCGACATGATCACCAGGTCATCGCGGTTGTCCGACAGCCGTCGGATCACCTGGCCGCGATTGACCACGGTCAGTTGCAGATTGACCTCGGGGTGCTGGCGCTTGAATGCGGCGAACAAGTGCGGAACGAAATATTTGGCGCTGGATTCCACCGCCAGTTTCAACTGTCCCTGCAGCGAGCCTTGCATGTCCGACAGCTGCATATCGAGGTTTTCCAGGCGCCCGAAAATGTCGCGGCTCGCGCGTTGCAGCGCTTCGGCAGCCTCGGTCATGTAGAGTTTTTTGCCGACATAATCGAACAAGGGCTGGCCGATCAGCTCTTCAAGCTGACGAATCTGTAGGCTAACGGCCGGTTGTGTGAGCGACATTTCGTCAGCTGCGCGGCTATAGGAACGCAAATCACACACTTCGTTGAATATCTGCAACTGACGCAATGTCATACGCATCAAGGACTTACGCATTTTTGCCGGCTCTGAAGTGTGATTGATGTTTCAACTATAAGTCTTTGCTTATGCCTGACCCAATTTTTATTCATTTTTGTTAATCCCTTGCGAGCGCTAGTGTGGACCTGCGACCGAATTGAAACATTTGGTCACGCGTCGACCTGGGTCTAGCAGGTCGTGGTGCCACCGGCTCAAGGGAACCTCCAAGTGATAACAAAGATCCTGATCGCCAACCGTGGTGAGATTGCCGTACGAATCGTACGAGCCTGCGCCGAGATGGGCATTCGCTCGGTAGCGATTTTTTCCGACGCCGACCGTCATGCCTTGCATGTGAAGCGTGCGGACGAGGCTCACAGCATTGGCGCCGAGCCATTGGCCGGTTACCTCAACCCGCGCAAGCTGGTGAACCTGGCCGTCGAAACCGGCTGCGATGCGCTGCACCCCGGCTACGGCTTCCTGTCGGAAAACGCCGAGCTGGCGGAGATCTGCGCCGAACGCGGGATCAAATTCATCGGCCCGTCGGCGGAAGTCATCCGGCGCATGGGCGACAAGACCGAAGCGCGCCGCAGCATGATCAAGGCCGGGGTGCCAGTCACGCCGGGCACCGAAGGCAACGTTTCGGGCATCGAAGAAGCCTTGGCCGAAGGCGACCGTATCGGTTACCCGGTGATGCTCAAAGCCACTTCCGGTGGTGGCGGTCGCGGTATCCGTCGCTGCAACAGCCGCGAAGAACTCGAACAGAATTTCCCGCGGGTCATTTCCGAAGCCACCAAGGCGTTCGGCTCGGCGGAAGTGTTCCTGGAAAAATGCATCGTCAATCCCAAGCACATCGAAGCGCAGATTCTTGGCGACAGTTTCGGCAACGTCGTGCACCTGTTCGAGCGTGACTGCTCGATCCAGCGCCGCAACCAGAAGCTCATCGAGATCGCCCCCAGTCCGCAGCTGACTCCGGAACAGCGCGCCTACATCGGTGATCTTTCGGTACGCGCAGCCAAGGCGGTGGGCTACGAGAACGCCGGCACCGTGGAGTTCCTGCTCGCCGAGGGCGAGGTGTACTTCATGGAAATGAATACCCGCGTGCAGGTGGAACACACCATCACCGAAGAAATCACCGGCATCGATATCGTTCGCGAGCAGATCCGCATCGCCTCTGGCCTGCCGCTTTCGGTGAAGCAGGAAGACATTCAGCACCGTGGTTTCGCCTTGCAGTTCCGTATCAACGCGGAAGATCCGAAAAACAACTTCCTGCCGAGCTTCGGCAAGATCACCCGTTACTACGCGCCTGGTGGTCCGGGCGTGCGCACCGACACGGCGATTTACACCGGTTACACCATTCCGCCGTTCTACGATTCGATGTGCCTGAAACTGGTGGTCTGGGCATTGACCTGGGAAGAGGCAATGGACCGTGGCTTGCGCGCGCTGGACGACATGCGCTTGCAAGGGGTGAAAACCACTGCTGCCTACTACCAGGAAATCCTGCGCAACCCGGAATTCCGCAGCGGCCAGTTCAACACCAGCTTCGTTGAAAGCCACCCGGAACTGACCAACTACTCGATCAAGCGCAAACCCGAAGAGCTGGCCCTGGCCATCGCCGCCGCCATTGCCGCCCACGCAGGCCTATGAATGAAACAGCTGCGAGCTTTTAGCTGCAAGCGGCAAGTAAAAGCAGATTGGCTTTTTCTTGCAGCTTTTAGCTTGAAGCTTGCCGCTATGAGGAGATACCAATGACCAAGAAGATCTTCGTTACCGATACCATCCTGCGCGACGCTCACCAATCGCTGCTCGCCACCCGCATGCGCACCGAGGACATGCTGCCGATCTGCGACAAGCTCGACAAAGTCGGCTACTGGTCGCTGGAATGCTGGGGCGGTGCGACGTTCGACGCCTGTGTACGCTTTTTGAAAGAAGATCCGTGGGAGCGTCTGCGCCAACTGCGCGCGGCGCTGCCTAACACGCGTCTGCAAATGCTCCTGCGCGGGCAGAACCTGCTGGGCTATCGCCATTACAGCGACGACGTGGTTCAGGCCTTCGTCGCTAAAGCCGCAGAGAACGGCATCGACGTATTCCGTATCTTCGACGCGATGAACGACGTGCGTAACCTGCGCGTAGCCATCGAAGCGGTAAAGGCTGCCGGCAAACATGCGCAAGGCACCATCGCTTACACCACCAGTCCGGTGCACACCATCGACGCGTTCGTGGCGCAAGCCAAGCAAATGGAAGCCATGGGTTGCGACTCGGTGGCGATCAAGGACATGGCCGGTCTGCTGACTCCGTACGCTACCGGTGAGCTGGTGCGTGCGCTGAAGGCCGAACAGTCGCTGCCGGTGTTCATCCACTCCCACGACACCGCAGGCCTGGCGGCCATGTGTCAGCTCAAGGCCATCGAAAACGGCGCCGATCACATCGACACCGCGATCTCCAGCTTCGCCTCCGGCACCAGCCATCCGGGCACCGAGTCGATGGTCGCGGCGCTCAAGGGCACCGAATTCGATACCGGCCTGAACCTGGAGCTGCTGCAAGAGATCGGCCTGTACTTCTATGCCGTGCGCAAGAAGTACCACCAGTTTGAAAGCGAATTCACCGCAGTCGATACCCGCGTGCAGGTCAACCAGGTGCCGGGCGGGATGATTTCCAACCTGGCCAACCAGTTGAAAGAGCAGGGCGCCTTGAATCGTATGGGCGAAGTGCTGGCGGAAATTCCTCGGGTGCGCGAAGACCTCGGCTTCCCGCCGCTGGTGACCCCGACTTCGCAGATCGTTGGTACCCAGGCGTTTTTCAACGTGCTGGCCGGCGAGCGCTACAAGACCATCACCAATGAAGTGAAGCTGTACCTGCAAGGCGGTTATGGCAAGGCGCCGGGCGTGGTCAACGAGAAACTTCGGCGTCAGGCGATCGGCAGCGAAGACGTCATCGACGTACGTCCGGCCGATCTGCTCAAGCCGGAAATGACCAAGCTGCGGGCCGATATCGGCGCTCTGGCGACTTCGGAAGAAGACGTGCTGACCTTCGCCATGTTCCCGGACATTGGTCGCAAATTCCTCGAAGAGCGTGCCGCCGGAACCCTGACCCCGGAAGTGCTGTTGCCGATTCCTGAGGCGGGCGCCGTTGCTTCCGCAGGCGGTGAGGGTGTGCCGACCGAGTTCGTCATTGATGTTCACGGTGAAACCTACCGCGTCGATATCACCGGTGTGGGTGTCAAGGCTGAGGGCAAGCGTCACTTCTATCTGTCGATCGATGGCATGCCGGAAGAAGTGGTGTTTGAACCGCTCAATGAGTTTGTCAGCGGTGGCAGCAGCAAGCGCAAGCAGGCGTCGGCACCGGGGCATGTCAGCACGACCATGCCGGGCAATATCGTCGATGTGCTGGTCAAGGAGGGCGACACCGTCAAGGCAGGTCAGGCGGTGTTGATTACCGAGGCGATGAAGATGGAGACCGAGGTTCAGGCGGCGATTGCCGGGAAGGTCGCGGCGATTCATGTGGTCACGGGCGATCGGGTGAATCCGGGTGAGATTTTGATTGAGATCGAAGGGTGATTTAGCGCTTTGATGTGATGGTTTTAACCTCGGGGGGCATGTGCTCCCCTTTTTTTGCTGGTTGCCGTGGCGGCCTGTGGGCCGACCAGGCTCTTGGGGTTTTGGGTGAATATCCGTTGCTTCGGGCGTGGCGGGTGGCGGTTTCGCCCTTACGGCGAGTCACCTTTTCCAGACGCCGAAAAGGTAACCGAAAAGGCTTTGCTCCTGCGTTCGGCCCTCGCAGGCTCGGGTTCCTTCGCTGCGGGATCGATCCGGGCGCAGCGGCTACGGTTTGCTTCGCTGCACCTCCTTCCGCTGTGTCTGGCTGCGCCAGACGGTCGCTGCGCTCCCACGCCCGGATCAATCCCTCCACTCAGCCTTCCGATGTCGCTGGTTAGGCAAGATCAAGATCAAAGGCACTCGAGCTAACGCTCATTGTTGAGTGGTTAGAAGCGGGGGTTGGCTTGGGATTTGTGGTGTGGCTGCCCCTCACCCCAGCCCTCTCCCCCTGGAGAGGGAGCCGATTTTGGTTGGTTTTGAAATTTGAGCACGACTCGGTATTTCAGGTCAGCGTACCTTTCGCATCCACCTCGGTCAGTCCCCTCTCCCTCCGGGAGAGGGCTAGGCGGGCGGCGTTCCGATGAGGGGCTTTTTACTGAATCACTGCATTCAGCTAATCAACCACCATCAAAACGCCACGCGCCACTGTCCCATCACGCCATGAGTCCGGCTGTCATTGCCTGCTTCGGCTGTGAGGCTGACGCCGACGGTGTGGTTGGCGGCGAGGCCGAGGTCGAGTCCGGTGTCGATGGCCAGGCTGTTGCGGTCCAGTGCGGCGCCGGCGATTTCGAAGCGTTTGCCGCCTTTGATCAGTTGTTGGTGGGTGTCGTTGCCGATTTCGCCGAAGGTGTGTTTCCAGCCGGCGCTGAAGCGCGGAGTCAGGCTCATGCCGTTGTCCAGGCGGGTGGTGTGGGCGGTGCGCAGGCCGAAGGTGCTGCTGAGGTTGTCGCGGGTTTGTCCGAAGACTTTCAGGGCTGCGTCGCCGCCTTTTTCACGATAGCTATCGCGCTGGTAGCGTTGATAGCCGAGGCTGGCGAAGGGTTCGAGGGTGGCGTTGTGGCGGCCGAAGTTGTAGCCGAGTTCGGCGAAGGCTTGCTGGGTGTTGGCGTTGTAGTTGCCCTGCAGACGATCACTGAAGCCATTGAAGGCGACACGGCGTTTGCTGCTGCCTTCATGGCTGGCCCAGGCTGCGCCGAGGCGCACGGCCAACGGGCCGTCCTGGCGTGCGGCGTAGGCGCCCAGGTGCCAGCTGTCGAGGTCGCCGTCGTAGTGGCGGGCGTCGAGTCGGGTTTGCGATTTACCGCCGATGAGCCCGACATGCCATTGCTCATCGAGCCGCCAGTCGGCGCCCAGGACCAGGCCTTGGGTCGCGTGCTTGAGGGTGCTGTCGGCATCGCGATCGACCTTGCCGCCATGACCAAGTGCCTGAATCCATACCCGGCCAGCGTCGGCTGCGGCGGATGCCTGGCGAGGCGAGTTGGCCGATGTGTACGTCGAGTCCGGATGATTACTCAATTGCTGCATCGCCGAGAGCATGCTGGCGCTCACGGGCGTGATGCTGCTCAGCGTGGCTTTGGCGAGGTTGGCATTGCTGCCGGCGGCGAGCTGTTCGAGGGCGATGGGGGCGGTGGTCTTGTCGCTGGACAAGAGTGCGGCGACGGCTGTGTTCGCCGGTTTAACCAGCGCAGGCACGGGCTGTTCGACAGCTTGCTCTGCCTGTGCGGTGACGGTTTCTTCGTTGATAGCGACGGGCAACGATTCCGCAACGGGCGTTGACGCCAAGGCTGAAGCCGCTATCGAGGCCTGTTCGGGTGCAATCAAAGCGGAAGCGGAAGGGGTGGAGGTAGCGGTCGGGGTTGGGGTTGATGTTGGTATCGCAGAGGAAGGTGGCGCAACGGGTTCGACAATGCTATCGGCGATCGCGCGGCCGGCGTCAGTCGTAGCCACCTCTTTCAGCGCTACGTCATTGCGCGCATAGGTCAATCCGACCGATTTCTTGTTGTATTGAGGTGTAGCGGTCATGAACGCGAGGTTGTTGCGAATGGTGCCGAACTCACCTTCCACCGCACCCGCTTCAATGACTTTGTACTGGCTGCTCGGCGGATATTCTCCTGGCGCTGCGACGATATTGAGGGTGGCGCCGGCGAGCGCGGCGGTGCCGTCGACCTTGATCGTCTGGCTGTCGGAAGGCGTCACTTCATAGGCCAGTTCGGCGGTTGGTGTCAGGCGCAGATCGCCTTTGACCCGCGGCGCCCCCAGCGCTCCGTTGACGCTAAGCAGCCCGCCGACCTCCAGATTGGCTACCGTGCCTTTGCCAGCGAAGCGGCCACCGTTCTCGACATAGACATCACCTTTGAGACTTCCCAGATTGGTCAGGGCCGTGCCGCCTTGAACCAGCACGCCTTCAGCGAAGTCACCTCTGGAACTCAGCGTCCAGTCGCCCCTGGCGACGACCAGACCGTTGAAGTTGCGCGTGTCTTTCAGTGCGCCTCCCTCACTGGCATCGAGAAACAGGACATTGTCGCCCTCACCACCGTCCAGTCGGCCGGTGAAGCTGGCACCGTCCCTGAGGCTGATCAGATCGTTGACCGCAGTACCCTTGAAGGTTTTTTGCGCGGTTTCGAAAACGATGGGTACCGTCCCCGGGTCACTGATAAAACTCTGAAGTCGTTCAGCAGCATTCTTCTTGGCACTGGCTTCGTTCGCCTGCGGTGTCGCGATGGTTGCAAGCGGTTCAGCGGCGTCAGAAGGTTGCTCGGCGTTGGCAAACTCTACGCAACCTAGCGCCAGGGAAATGGCCAGCGCCAGGTGTTCTGGTTTGAATCCGTGTTGAGTACGCATCAAGGAAAGCCTTTTCCAGAGAGTGAAGACTCAACTCTATGGAGGCCCTCAAAAATCCGCTGTCGGCTGCTTCTCGTACCTGTGCAGGCGACGTCGGAGCGTTTCGGATGAAAAAGTCCGGCAGTTTCGAAACCGGACGTTTTTTACGCGGCTTACCGGGCGCTTTTTCCTACAGCCAGGCTGGGCTGCCATGGCGGTCGAGGTGCTTAAAAGCTCATCTGCCATTGCCCGATCAGCCCGTGGTTGCGGCTGTTGCTGCCGATCTCACCGCTGTAGCCCAAGCCCAGCGAATGCCTTGCCGAGACCCCGACATCAATCCCGGCTTCCAGCATCAGGCTGTCCCGATCCAGCGCGCTGCCCTCGACATTGAACGCCGTGCCGCCGGTTACAAACGCCTGGCGCGTCGAGCTGCTGACGTCGCCATAAGTGTGTTTCCAGCCGAGGGCCATGCGTGGGGTGACGCTCATGCCGTTGTCCAGGCTGCTCAAGTGCGTCAGGCGCAGGCCGAGGGTGCTGTTGAAATTGTCCTGGGTCTGGCTGTCGATTTGCAGCGCCGCGGCGCCACCTTTTTCCTGATAGCGGTCGCGGTGGTAGCGCTGGTAGCCGAGGCTGGCGAACGGTTCGGCGCTGAGCCGGCCGCTGCCCATGGCGTAGCCGAGTTCAGCGAAGGCTTGTTGGCTGTCGGCCTCGTAGTCGCCTCTCGGACGATCACTGAAACCGTCGAACGCAATGTGGCGCTGGCTCTCGCCTTGATGACTGCTGTAAGCGGCGCCGAGGCGCAGGGCGAGCGGGCCGTTCTGATGCAGCGCATAAACCCCGGCGTGCCAGCTGTCCACCTCGCCATCGACGCCGCTGGCATCCAGATCGGTCTGCGAGTAACCGCCGAGAAGGCCCACGCGCCACGCCGGGTTCAGCGCCCAGTCGGCACCGAGCAAGCTGCCCTTGGTGCGTTGCTCCAGGCCACTGCTGCCATGTTCGCCATCAAGCTTGCCGTAGCCGCCGATGCCTTGCAGCCAGAGGCGGCCGCGCGCGTTCGGATCATTGAGATTGCGCGCCGCCGCCGGCACGCCACTGGCGGCGAGCACCGGCGTGTCGCGCTGATCAAGACCGACCAGCAACCCCGGCGCCGCCATCTGCTGCATCGCCGCGAGCATGCTGCTGCCGACCTGACTGCTGGCACTGAGCGTGGCGCTGGTGAGATTGGCATTGCTGGTGCCAGCCAGTTGTTCGATTGCCGCACCGGCACTGCTTTGCGTGGTGTTGAGCAAGGCGTTGTACAGCGCATTGTTTTTGTCGATCGAAGCCAGGCTGTTGGCGGCATTGTTGCCGTTGGCGGTGGTGGCGAACTCATTGAAGGCTACATCGTTGCGGGTGTAGGTCAGGTCGACCTGAGTCGGGGTGTAGGCGAGGGTTGGCGTCAGGAACGCGTAGTCACTGGTGACTTCGCCGAAAGTGCCGTTGACCCGGGCTGCTTGCAGCACGGTGTAGTGACTTTGCCAAGGGTAGCTGCCGCTGCCGGGATTCACCGCGAGCGTCGCGCCGTTGAGGTTGGCGATACCGCCGACCACTACCGGCGCGCTGCTGCCGTCGGCGTTGACGCCGTAGGCGAGAGTGGCAGTGCTGGTCATGTTCAAGTCGCGAACAATGGTCGCGCGACCCAGGCTGGTGTCGGTGCGCAGGGTGCCGTTGACGTTGAGACTGCCCACCGAGCCGCCCCCGGCATAGGCGCCGCTGGCATCGACAGTCAGGGTGCCGGCGATGCCGCCGTGGTTGATCAGGGTGGCGCCATTGCGAACTGCGCCGCCATCGCTGAAATCACCGCTGCCGGTCAGCGTCCAGGCGCCTTGGCGGACCTCCAGCCACTCGAAGTTGCGGCTGGCGCCGAAATCGCCACCGAGCGCATCGTCCATGACCAATCGATCTGTGCCGCTGCCGCCGTCGACGATGCCAATGAAGCGGCTGCCGTTGCGCAGCGTCAGGCGGTCATCGCCGCCGCCCAGGTCCAGCGCCAGGCCGTTGCTGCCACTGACGGTGCCGCCGTTGATGACGCTGTCGGCAAACTCGCCGACGAACTTCACGCCAAAACCGTTCAGGCCCTCGATGCGGCCGAAGTTCTCCAGCGTGGTCGCGGCCAGCCCCGAGTTGCCGCTGCCGTCGTCAACCAGAATCGCGCTGTCGGCACCGCTGATCAGCGCGCCGCTGGCGTTGAGAATGTAGCCGCCACCGAGGGCGATGCCTTCGCTGCCATTGGCGAAACCGGCCTTGTCCACGCCACCGGCGCCGACGCCTTGAATGGTGCCGTAGTTTTCGATGTGGGCGAGGTTGTCGATGTCCACGCCATCACCGTCGCCGTTCGCTTGCAGGCCGGAATACGCGCCGGTGATGGTGCCGTGGTTGATTACCGTGCCATCGCCATCTGAGCCAAACCCGGAACCGTTACGCCCGGTGATCTGCCCGTAGTTGATCAAGGTCGCGCCGAGGTCGGTGGTGATGCCGTGACGGCCACCGGAAATCACTCCGTAGTTGCTGATCGACACGCCGCTGGCGGTATCGATGTCGACGCCGTCGAACTTGTCGTCAGCCGTGTGCGCATCGCCGGTGGAGATCTCACCGTAGTTGGTCAGGGTGGCGTTGGCGCCGGTTTTCATGCCGTCGCTGGCCTCGCCGCGAATCAGTCCGCCGGCGCGATTGATAATGGTGGTCTTCACCGCGTCGCTGCGCAGCGCGTCCAGATCCAGACCCTGGCCGGTGGTCGAACGAATCACCCCGCTGTTGTCGATCAACAGGCTGCCGCTGACGAAGTTGCTGTCGATGCGCAAGGCATCGTTGGCACCGAGAATCTGCCCGCCACTGCGATTGTAGATCGCGTAATTGCGCGCCTTGCTCTCATCGCCACTGCTGTCGATGGCCCGGCCACCGCTGGAGACGATCTTGCCGGCGTTATCGATCACCACACCGGCACCGCTGGTGCTGTCTTTCAGGCTCACGGCCTTGCCGCTGTTGGTGATACTGCCCGGCGCCGAAATCGTCAGCGTGTCGCTGCCGCCCAGCGTTTGCGAGGCCGTGGTGGCGGTGTCGATCTGCACGGTTTTACCGTGAGCAGCAGTGGCGGTGATCAGCAGGGCGATGGCGAGAGACAGGCGCTGTGGCGGAAACGGCATGAAGGGACGGCCTTTTTCTTATGGACGGGCCGTCCTGTATAGCGAGGGGTTTTTACAGAATGATGTCGGAGGCGATCTGCATTATTTTGCGCGCCATCTAAGCTGGCGACGTCATGATCTGCATTTTGTTGCAGTTTCTGCGTCCCCAATTGCTTCTGAAATGCACTATATTGCGTTCACAGCCAAAAAAACGCTGAAGTAAATGCATTTAAATGCAGACAGGCGAAACCATGTACAACCTGACATTACAGATTTTCACAGCCGGTATCTGGCACGACGCGATGGTTCTGAGCTTCGATGATCCTGAAAAGGGCTTCGCGAGTCGCTGCAGCTTCGGCTATGAGACGGACTACCTCGCAGAAAACATCGACGCCATAGGCTCGCCTTTCTCCAGCGCGGTGAGTGCTCTGTATCCGCTGGACTGGAACGGTCGGCGCTCCGAGACGCCGGCATTTGTCCACGACATTGCCCCCGCAGGCGCAGCCAAGCGGTTCCTGCTTGCACGTCTGGGGCAGGAAAAACCGGCGGATATCAGCGCCGATCTGTATCTGCTCGGGCGCAGCACCCCGGCACCCATCGGCAACATGCGCATCAAGGAGTCTGCTGCGGCCGTGGATGAACGCAAGCCTATCGGCTTCAAGCGTGAAGACGTCATTCACCGTGACCAGCGTTTTCTTGAGTATGCCTACGAATTGGGCGCGGCAATCGGTGGTGCTACCGGGGCAGGTGGAGAAGCGCCGAAATTATTGCTGGTCGAAAATCACGCGGGTCTGTTGTACCCCGACGCGGTATTGAGTGATGAGGACGTCACACAGCATTGGTTCGTGAAGTTTGCCCGCAACCGAGGTGGGCTGACCGATCAGGACATCCTGCGTAGCGAATTCCATTACTACAAGGCGCTGCAGACGCTGGGCATCGACACGATCGCGGAGAAAGGTCTGGCACTGGAGGAGGCGAACAAACCGAGTTTGTGGATGCACCGCTTCGACCGTAGTGTCGAGGACGGCGAGGTCAGCCGTTTTGCTGTCGAATCGATTTACTCGCTGGCTCAGGTGACGACACCCGGCAGTGCGATGAATCATCAGGAGGTTATCCGCCTGCTTGCCGGGCTCTGGCGCACGGCGGGGCAAGCCAGCCAGATCCCTGACCTTGTCGTGGATTATTTGCGTCGGGACCTGATCAACAAGATCCTCGGTAACTCGGATAACCATGGTCGCAATACCGCAATCATTCGCGAGGCAAACGCCTTTCGCCTGGCGCCGATTTATGACCTGGCGCCGATGGTCATGGACGATGAAGGCGTGACCCGTACCACCAAATGGCCAAGAGAGCTGGAGCGGGCGGGAGACATCGATTGGCGAGGCGTGTGCCGCGCACTGGTGGATATTGCCGAGCCAGGCGACCCGTCGGCAGTGAGTGACGAGTCAATGCTGTTTGAGCGCTTGCGCCAAGAGGCTCAACGCCTGTCGGCGCTGCCGGATATTCTGGCTGACAGCGGTCTGCCAGCCAGAACAATGAACCATCCCGGCGTCCACCTGAAAAATCTGCCGCAACGCTTGAATGATTGGGGATTGAAATGAGCCTGTCTGTGGCTGAGCGCACGGCGCTCATCGAAAGCATCCAGCAAGCCCTGGCCCAAGGCACGCTGGACATCGGCGAAGCCGTGCGTCGACTACGGGTGGAAGTGACCGGTTTGCATCAGACCCAGTTCGCGCGGATGTGCAAGATCTCGGTGCGGACGCTGGTGCATATCGAGCATGGCGAAGGCAATCAGACACTCAAATCGTTGAATGCCGTGTTTCGTCCGTTTGGCATGAAGATGGGGGTGGTGCGGATTCGCCAGGACAACAGCTGACCCCCGTACGCAGAGCGGGGCCTCGCTGTTTCAACTACGCCGCACGTACGCCTTGCCGTAATGCCGCTCCATCTTCGCCTGGATCAATTCCAGCCCGATCGACATCAGCCAGTAGATGATCGCCGCGGTGGTGAGCATTTCGATGTAGCGATAGCTTGAGCGGCCGTACGATTGGGCGAGGAACATCACTTCCCAGACGCCCATCACCGAAATCAGCGACGAGTCCTTGAGCATCGAAATGAACTGATTGGTGGTCGGCGGGATGATGGTGCGCATGGCCTGGGGCAGGGTGATGCGCCAGAAGATCACCGCTTCACGCATGCCCAGTGCCAGCGAGGCTTCGCGTTGGCCGTGGTCGACGCCGAGGATGCCGGCGCGAAAGATCTCGCTGAGGTAGGCGCCATAGTTCAGCGACAGGGCGATGATACCCGCGACGATTGCACCGGGGACGAGGCCCAGTTGCGGCAGGCCGAGGTAGATCAGCAGGATCTGGATCAGCAGTGGTGTGCCACGAAAGAACGAGGTGTAGAAACTGGCGATACCGAACGCCACGGCGCTGCTCGACAGACGCGCCAGTGCCGTGACGAAGCCCAGCAGCGACGAAGCGACAATCGAGCACAAACACAGAAACAGCGTCAGCGCCGCGCCTTGCAGAAAGCCGTTGGGCGCCAGGTGCAGGCCGATCAGGTTGGGCAGCTTGTCGAGGATGATCGAGAACTTCAGATCGAAGCTCAGAAAGAATCCGCCGAACAGGCAGAACAGCGCGGCCCAGGTCAGGTACAGCCGTGTGCGAAAACCGAACAGGCGCTGCAGGCGTGTTTCAGCCACCGGTTGTGGTGGCTGTGGCGGTGTCGGGAAAGAAGTCATTGACTGATATCGGCGCCGATCCATTTTTGCGACAACTGGCTCAGGGTGCCGTCCTGCTTGAGCTGCGCGAACACCTCACGGACTTTCGCGTCCCACTGCGCATCGCCCTTTTCGATGGCCACCGAATTCGGCTCGGAGTACAGCGCCGCGCCGGCCAGTTTGAAGCGTTTGTCCTGATTCAGGCGTGGCTGCGCAGTGACCAGGTTGGTGAGGATTGCATCAAGGCGCACGCCGGCGCCAAGTCCCAGGTCCTGAAACGCGACGTTATCAGTGTCGTAGGGGGCGATCTGCACATCCTCGAACGGATACTGCAGTTGCGTATCTTCGGCGCCTTCGATGACCAGGTTCTTGTTCAGGTAGCTTTCATAACTGGAAGCGCTGGTCAGGCCGACTTTCTTGCCGCTCAGGTCCTTGGCGCCGTGAATGCGATCATCCTTGGCGTTGACCACGATCACCGCCGGAGAGGCGTAGTACTCGACCGGGAAATCGAAGACTTCGGCGCGGGCCTTGCTCGGTGTCATCGAGCAGATGCAGATGTCGTAACGCCCGCTCCAGCGCCCGGCAGCGATAACGTCCCAGGATGGCGTCTCAAGGCGCAGTTTGACGCCCAGTTTGTCGGCTACTGCTTTGGCGACATCGACGTCGAAGCCGTCGAGCTGGTTCTGCTCATTGAGGAACGAGAACGGTGGATAGCTTTCCATCAGCACACCGACCAGTTCTTTGTTCTGTTCGACGCGATCCAGGGTGGCGCCGGCAAAAACCTGTGTCGAAGCGGCGAGCAGGGTCAGGCCCAGAGCCAGTAATGGTTGCAGTTTCACGGGCGATCCCTGAGCAAAAAAAGAGGTTGTCATTAACCGAATGGTGAGCATTAAATAGTTATAACAAAGACTCTGGTAGTGAGTTTTTTTCATAAGCATATGAGTGAAAAGCATATGGGCGCAGCAAGCACAGTAATTCTCGATGGCGGCATGGGCCGTGAGCTGCAGCGCGCCGGGGCGCCATTTCGTCAGCCTGAGTGGTCGGCGCTGGCGTTGAGCGAAGCACCGCAAGCGGTCGAAGCGGTGCATGCGGCGTATATCGCGAGCGGCGCCAACGTGATCACCACCAACAGTTACGCCGTGGTGCCGTTCCATATCGGCGAAGCACGCTTCGCCGCTGAAGGCCAGGCGCTGGCGGCATTGGCCGGCGAGCTGGCGCAACGCGCGGTACACGCCTCGGGCCAATCCGTGCGCGTGGCGGGTTCATTGCCACCGCTGTTTGGCTCCTATCGCCCGGATCTGTTCGAGGCCTCGCGCGTCAGCGAATTGCTGACGCCATTGGTTCAGGGCCTGGCGCCGCATGTGGATCTGTGGCTGGCGGAAACCCAGAGTTCGACCGTCGAGGCGCGGGCCATTCACGCCGGATTGCCGAAGGACGGCAAAGCGTTCTGGCTGTCATTCACTTTGAAAGACGAAGACACTGACGAGGTGCCGCGCCTGCGTTCCGGTGAGCCGGTTGCTGAAGCAGCGGCGGTGGCGGCTGAGCTAGGCGTGGAGACGCTGCTGTTCAATTGCAGCCAGCCGGAAGTCATCGGCGCAGCGATTGATGCGGCGCGCGCGACCTTCGAGCGTCTCGGTGTGAGCATCCATATCGGCGCTTACGCCAATGCGTTTCCGCCACAGCCCAAGGAAGCGACGGCCAACGACGGCCTCGATCCGTTGCGTGAAGACCTCGACCCGCCGGGTTATCTGCAGTGGGCGAAGGATTGGCGACAGCGCGGCGCCAGCCATTTGGGCGGTTGCTGTGGCATCGGCCCGGAACACATTGCGGTACTGGCGCAGCAACTGCGTCGTTGAGCCATACCCGGCCAATGGTAGGAGCGAGCCTGCTCGCTCCCACAGAGGCGCCTGTGAAGACTAGGTTCGGCACTCGGCCAGACCTTTGACCTGACCGGTCGGCGTCTGATTGTCATCGCTCAACCAGCGTTCAAAACCTGCGCCGATCGCCGGCCACTCCGAATCCAGAATCGAATACCAGGCGGTATCGCGGTTCTGGCCTTTGACCACCATGTGCTGGCGGAACACCCCTTCGAAGCTGAACCCCAAACGCTCGGCCGCGTATTTGGAGCGGGCGTTGCCGTTGTTGCATTTCCATTCGAGACGACGATAACCAAGCTCAAAGGCGTATTGGCCCAGCAGAAAAACCGCCTCGGTGCTTTTCGGCGAGCGCTGCATCGGCGCACCGAACGTGACGTGACCGATTTCGATACGGCCCTGCGCCGGAACAATCGACATCAGGCTGAGAATGCCCTGCACCTGACCGGTTGCCCGATCGACAACGCTGAAAAAATACGGGTCGCTGTTGGCCGCGTGATTATTCAGCCAGTCATTGAATGCACTGCGCTCGGAGAACGGACCGTACGGCAAATAGTCCCAGAGTTTCGGGTCGGCACCGGGCCCTTCAAGGGCGGCGTAAAGCTGATCGGCATGCCGCGCCGGGTCCAGTTTTTCCAGGCGGATGAAACGGCCTTCGAGCAAGGTGGCGGTGGGGGCGGGGACGCCTTTCCAGTCAGCGAGTGAAGCGGTCATGGGTTCATCTCCTAAAGGGCTTTGCGAAACTGGATGAAGCCCGGACGTTCGGCGATCCGTTCGTAGAGCTGGATCGCGGTGGCGTTGGTTTCGTGGGTCAACCAATGGACTTTGCCACAGCCGTCGGCCTTGGCGGTGGCGTAGACGTGTTCGATCAGCAGGCGACCAACGCCGCTGCCGCGGGTCTCGGGCACTACCAGCAAGTCCTGCAGGTAGCAGGAGTTTTCGATGCTCCAGTTCGAACGGTGATAGATGTAATGCACCATGCCTACCGCATTGCCGTCGGCCCAGGCCAACGCGGCATGGGTGGGTTCGTTCGGATCGAGAAAGCGCTGCCAGGTGCTTTGCGTCACGGTGTCCGGCAGTTCGGTGTTGTAGAACCGCAGGTAGGTCTGCCACAGCGGCAGCCACGCGGCATGGTCGGCGGCGCTGACCGGGCGAATGTCGATCTGACTCATGCTGACTTCCTTAACGCATCAGGCGGGCGAGGGTTTGATCGTTGACGTCGGGGCTGGCGGCGAGGCCGTCGCGCACCCCGGCAATGTCTTCGGCACTGCGGTTCTGGCTGAGCTTGCGTTTGCCCTCGAGACGCTCGATCGGAATGGCGAAACCGACGATGGCCTTGAGCATGCCGTCGATGTAATCGGCAGGTGCGTCGGCGACGGCCCAGGGTTGCGCCCGTCCGGCTTCGTGGCGGTCGGTGAGGGTGCTGACGATGTCGAGCAGGCGCCCGCCATCGCTGAAGGTCTCGGCATGCCCATAGGCGTGCACGGCGATGTAATTCCAGGTCGGCACGACTTTGCCGTGCTCGGCCTTGCTCGGGTAGAAGCCCGGGCTGACGTAGGCGTCGGCGCCGGCAAAGATCAACATGGCTTCGGCACCGTCGCGCAAGTCTTTCCACTGCGGGTTGGCCTTGGCCAGATGCCCGTACAGCGTGCCGTATTCGCCTTGTTCACGATGCAGCAGCACCGGCACATGGCTGGCCTGCAGGCCGTTTTCGCCATGGCTGACGAGAATGGCGAGGCGGGTGGCGAGGATCAATTCGTGCAATTGAGACAGATCTTCGATGGCAAAAGCGCGAGGTGTGTACATGGACAGAATTTCCTTGGCGAATGCCTGCATCCTAGGCAGGCTATTGGTCTGTTGTAAGAGCCATTGCTGACCAATTTCATAGGTCCATTGTCATGCCTGATTCCGCGCCGTTGTCCATGCCGTTCAATCCGGCCGGTATCGAACTCGATCGCCGGCAGGGTTTGAGCCGTCAGCTTTATCAAGCACTGCGTCTGCGGGTTCTGGATGGGCGCCTGGCAAGTGGCACGCGGTTGCCGGCCAGTCGTGATCTGGCGGCGGCGCTGGGGATTTCGCGCAACAGCGTAGTGCGGGCTTACGATCAGCTCTATGCCGAAGGGTTTATTGAAGGGCGCGTGGGGGACGGTACTTATGTCGCGCAATTAGTGCCGGCAGCGGTGCAGCCAAAAAAACTATCCACAAAACTGTCCACAGGGTTTTCAACAGGCTTACCCACAGCCTTATCCACAAATTGGCTGGATTTGCCTGTGGTTTCATCCAGTAAAGTTATCCACAGTAGCAGTTTTTCGCGCATCGAAAGCAATCATTTGCCGCGACCGCCGAGTGGTCCGCCCCGGGCATTTCGGGTCGGCGTTCCGGCATTTGATCTATTCCCGTTTGACGTGTGGGCCAAGCTGAATGCGGCTTTCTGGCGCAAGCCCGACCTGGAGCAGTTGTGCTACGGCGATCCCTCGGGTGACCCGCGTCTGCGCGCGATGATCGCTGCGTACTTGCGCAGCTCGCGCGGCATGCAGTGTTCGGCTGAACAAATTGTGATCACCAGCGGTGCACAGCAGGGTATTAGCCTTTGTGCACAGTTGCTGGTGGAGCCGGGCGACAGTGTTGCGATCGAAAATCCGGGTTACCGCGCAGCCGGTCACGCCTTCGCCGTGGCGGGCGCTCGTTTGCAGGGCGTTGCGGTGGACGCCGAGGGCATGGACTGCTCTGCGTTGGCGGCCAGCGGCGATTGTCGCGTGGCCTACGTGACGCCTTCGCATCAATACCCGACTGGCGTGGTGATGAGTCTGGCGCGGCGCCTCGAACTGTTGGCCTGGGCCGAGCGCAGTCAGGCCTGGATCGTCGAGGATGATTATGACGGCGAGTACCGTTACACCGGTGCGCCGCTGGCACCGTTGGCGGCACTCGATCGTCAGGGCCGGGTGCTGTACGTCGGCACGTTCGGCAAGGTGGCATTTCCGGCTTTGCGCCTCGGTTATCTGGTGCTGCCGCCGGCGTTGGTGGATGCCTTCTCGCAACGTCGGGCTGTAGACGTCCGGCATTCCGAGGTGAGTACCCAAGCGGTGATGGCCGAGTTCATGGCCGCCGGGCATTTCCAGCGGCACATCCGGCGCATGCGCCGGGCCGCGTTGAGCCGCCGCAATACGCTGCTCGACGGCTGGCCGCGTGAGATTGAAGGCGTGGGCGAATTGCCCGCCGTCTCCGCCGGCCTGCATTTGACGGTGGCTGTCGATGGCCTCGAGCGCGAGCGACAATTGGTCGAACAAGCCGCCTGCGTCGAGGTAGAGATCAATGCCTTGAGCAGTTATTGGCTACCGGACTCCAGCACCCCGGCGGATCAGCGCGCCGGGCTGGTGCTGGGATTCGCCGCCGTGCCGGAAACTGCAATCAAAGCGGCGCTGATTCGCTTGCGACAGGCATGGCGGGCTTAGAAAACAACGCGAGGGGCAAAAAAGACCCGCGTCGGCGGGTCATTTATTGCTTGAAGACGATGGGATTTATTGCTCGAAACCTTCCAGCACGTTCACCGCGTTGATACCGATTTCTTCCACGGCATAGCCACCTTCCATGACGAACAGGGTCGGCTTGCCGAGGGCGGCGATGCGTTTGCCCATCGCCAGGTAATCCGGGCTGTCGAGTTTGAACTGCGAGATCGGGTCGTCCTTGAAGGTGTCGACGCCGAGGGAGACGACGATGATGTCCGCGCCATAGCGATCAATCTCGTCGCAGGCCCGATCCAGCGCGGCGCTCCAGACATCCCAGCCGGAACCGGCCGGCAATGGATAGTTGAAGTTGAAACCTTCACCGGCGCCTTCGCCGCGTTCGTCGTCATAGCCGAGGAAGAATGGAAACTCCGCTTCCGGGTGGCCGTGGATCGACGTGAACAGCACGTCGCTGCGTTGATAGAAAATCGACTGCGTGCCGTTGCCGTGATGGTAATCGACGTCGAGGATCGCGACTTTCTGGTGACCCTGATCGAGGAACGCCTGCGCGGCGATGGCGGCGTTGTTGAGGTAGCAATATCCGCCCATCAGATCGCTGGCGGCGTGGTGTCCCGGTGGGCGGCACAACGCGAAGGCCGCGCGTGCGCCACGCTGGATTTCTGCTTGCGCGGTCAGGGCCACTTGCGCCGCACTGTATGCCGCTTGCCAGGTGCCGGCAGTGATTGGTGCGCCGCCATCGAAGCTGTAATAACCCAGCTGGCCATGCAGGCTGGTCGGCTTTATTGCGCGCAGCGTGCGCGCCGGCCAGGTATACGGCAGCAAATCGCCGTCGGTGTTGAACTCGGTCCAGCGCGCCCAGGCACCCTTGAAGAAATCCAGATAGCCGCGGTCGTGGATGCGCGCGATCGGTTCCAGACCGAAATCCTGCGGCGCTTCGACCGCGCCGAGGTTCTGGCTTTTCACTCGCTGCAAAACGTGGTCGGCGCGTGAAGGCATCTCGAAGCAAGGTTTGAGCTGGCCATCGATGAGCTCGCAGCGGCCGTGGTGCAGGTGGTGATCGTCCGAGTAGATCGTCAGCATTTGTTGTTCTCCGCAAGACTGGTTCGGTGGCCTTCAGTGTTGCGGCGCGTGGTGAATCGGAGAATGGCCGGAGCGGCCAAAAGGGGATGGATCTGGCCAAAAATGCTGTCCGCAATTCGCCCCTTCGATTTGAATCCACCCTACATGAGTACTCAGTGCGGGCGAAACTGACTCGGCGCCACGCCACTCCAGCGCACAAAGGCATGGCGGAAACTCGCGGTTTCGCTGAAACCCAGCGTTTCGGCGATGCGATAGATCGGCAACTGATCCTCACACAACATCTGCTTGGCCCGCTCGAAGCGCAGTTCATCGAGCAGTTCCTGATAGCTGCTGCCCATGTCCTTGAGATGCCGGCGCAAGGTGCGCGGCGAGCACTTCATCTGCTGCGCCAGACCGTCCAGCCCCGGCGCGGCATTCAATTGCGCGCTGAGCAACTGACGAATCCGCCCGAGCCAGGCCTGGCGTCCGGTGAACTCCAGGTTCTGCTTGCGGCAGCGCTCAGCCATGGCTTGATGGGTGATGCTGTCGGCCAGCGGCAATGGTTGATTCAGCCACTGGCGTTCGAAGGCGAACGCATTGTCCCCGGCACCGAAGTGCAGCGGCGCATCGAAATGCTCGGCGTAGCTGTCGCGGTAGTCCGGCGCGGCATGTTCGAAGCGTGTCGCGAGCAGTGGCAATGGATGCCCAAGCAAGTCATCGCAAATGACTTTCAGCGACACCAGACAAAATTCGGCGTTGAACACGGCCATCGCCGGGCTTTCACGGTAATCGGCGGCGGCGAACCAGATGCGCTCGCCGTCATCTTCAAGGCTCAACTCGAAAAGTGTTCCCAGCAGCGCCGGATAACGAATCGCCAGGCGCAATGCGTCACCGAAGGTGGCACAAGTGAGCAAGGCGTAACCGAGGATGCCATAGCAGGAAACATGCATACGCCGGCCCAGTTCCAGGCCGATGTCACGCTTGAGCGCGACCGCGTTGGCGCAGACCTGCATCTCCTGATTGGTGGTGATGCGCGTGTCGGCACGCTGTAAATCCGCCGCGGTGATGCCGCTGCCGGCCAGCAACGCCTCGCTCGACAAGCCTTCGGCCTTGAAAGTGTTGAGGATCAACGAGACCGCGTTGAGGGTGGTGAGGTGGGAGTGGAGCATGGGCATCTTCCGGAACCAGACCGTGGAATCACAGCAAGTTGCGTGCCGCCATGCGGGTGCCGATTAGTTGGTTCAATCAAGCTGTTCGCCGCTTGTGCAAGTAAGAGCAAGAAACTGTTAATGGTTTGTTATAAGCAGCACAGCATGTTGTGCACCTCAGGTTATTCTTTTTTATTTGTGAATGACACTGTAATAGTTGACAGGTTTTCGACGGAAAATTGCCCGCTGGTCTGAATTGTGATGCTTTGGAAAAGTGCGTATTTGTTGTTTTGTTTTTTCTTGACCGGTTGCTTTTTCGGGTCTAGTTTTGGTCTTGGAAGTTTTGTTAATCAATTATTGAAGAGCTTTTATATGACAAAGACGATCCGAGTATGAGTGTCAAATATCGCGTTAATGGTGAAAATATTTCCTGGGAGGGTGGCAAGATCAAAGTGCTTACAAAGGCTGGTGGCGGTTACGAAGGCACTCTTCAAGCACTTGTCTCGGTGTCGGGTTCGAGCTGGACGTTATCCGAGGGAGATTTTGAAATTACTAACTAATCAAGCTCCGTTCCGGCATGAGATTTAACCGTTATGCTCGATCGGCTTGGTTCAATGCTGGCGGCTCTCGTTTCTGCTGGAGGCCTTAATCACACCGGATGTGCAAACTCGATTAGATCAGTTAATAGATAACCGAGGCGATTATGGAAAGTAAGCAACCGAATAAAGCCTCTCGGCCGAGAAGGGTCGAGGCTGTAATGGGTGAATTGAAAGCCGTGGTAGATGGAGTGGAGAGAACATATCCTGCTTCGTCTTTATATATAATTGAGGATTTCAAAGTCATTTCTGCGACGTTCGGTGTGCGAGAGAAGCGGCGGAACGACAATGTCCTGCTAAAAAATGGCGAGTTTCCGCTGGTTTCCTATAATCTCGACAATGCGTACATACCTTGGGAACTGGATGGCAAGTTGGCAGTTAATTATGATCATATAAGTCAACGTTACTATGGATCGTTTGAGGCTGAATTCAATCCTGCGACTTACCCCGGGATTCCTAAGAAAGTCACCGGTATTTTTGAAATCTGGGAAGACCAGTAGTTAGCACGAGCCGCTGCTATCGGGTTAGTCAGGAGCGGCTCGTTTTTCAGTATAAATACGGTGCCGGTTAGTCCTGCGGTGATGTCAGCTCACCGCAAAGATCCAACACCATTAGCTGGCGCACTTGTGCGATGTCCAGCCCTGCACCTAGCAGTCCATGCAATTTGCCGAACGCCGCTTCCCGAGTCATGCCTCCACCGGACAGCACACCAGCACCGCGTAAACGACTTCCAGCCTCATACACATCCAGCTCGACGCCACCTTCATGGCATTGCGTGACCGCTACCACCACCACACCGTTATCCCGTGCCCGACCAAGGCTGGCGAGAAACTCAGGGTTATCGCTCGGCCCGGTGCCGCTGCCGTAGCACTCCAGCACCAGTCCTTGAATGCCGCTGTCGAGCAAACCGTCGAGGATCGCGGCGCTGATGCCCGGAAACAACGGCAGCACGGCAACCTTGGCCAGTTGTTTTGGCTGGTTGTAATTCAGCGCGGCTGGAATCGACGCAGCCTTTACGCCGCCGCCCTGACGCTCCAGACGCTTGAACGGATGACGGCCGAAGCTGCGCACCTTCGCGCAACGGGTCGGCACCAGCAGTTCGCCGTGGAAGTACAAATGCACACCGGGCGCCAGGCCCTGGCCGAGCGCGACCAGTGCGCCACTGAGGTTTTCCCAGGCATCGCTGTCGGTGACGCCGGCGGGCAGCATCGAGCCGGTGAAGCACACGCGGGCGTTCAGGCCGAGCAGTTGAAAGCTCATCGCCGCTGCGCTGTAAGCCAATGTGTCAGTGCCGTGCAGGATCAGCACACTGTCGCAGCCTTGCACATCGACGGCATCGACCACCGCTTCGCGCAGTTGCTGCCAATAGGCTGGGGTCATGTTGGCGCTGTCGATCAGCGGCGACATCTCGCGAAAGCGCCACTGCGGCACGACCAGCTCCGGCTGGCTGTGCAGGTAGTCACGCATGCGCGCTTCGAAACCGGACGCCGGGGCCAGACCGTTGGCGCTGGCCTGCATGCCGATGGTGCCACCGGTGTAGAGCACCATGACGTGTTGGGCGGCGGGGTAAGTCGACGAATTCATGGGATTCTCCGAAACGATGAGGGCCCTGTGGGAGCGAGCCTGCTCGCGAAAGCGGTGTGTCAGTCAGCCTTGTATCAACTGACGGATAGCATTCGCGAGCAGGCTCGCTCCTACAGGTTATTGCACCACAATAACTGACGGGCGCAGGGGATGCGCCCGTCATTCACCGGTCAGCGTTGCGCTGCAGGTACGCCTTGCGGCTCGGCTTCGGTCTTGCCCGCAGCTGCCGGCGGGTTGGCCGGCCAGGCTTTGCGGTCCAGATCGAGGTCCGGGAATTTGCTCGAATCGAACACCGGAGTCTTGATGCCTGCTGCGCGCTGATCGTCGTAGTCACGCAGGATGCGCATGCCGATCTTGAACAGCAGGAACAGCGCGATCAGATTGACGAACGCCAGCAGGGTCATCGTGATGTCAGCAAAAGCGAACACCGTGCTGAGGTTTTCGATGGCGCCCCAGAAGATCAACGCCAGAACCAGTGCGCGGTAGCCGATCAGCGCCTTGCGGTTTTCACCGATCAGGAAGCGCAGATTGCTTTCGCCCAGGTAGTAGTTGTAGAGGATCGAAGTGAACACGAACAGCGCCAGCGCTACCGAGATGAACATCCGGCCCCAGTCACCCACCACCGCAGCCAGCGAGTTCTGGGTCAGAGCGATGCCGTCACCTTCGAAGCCCGGCGTGTAGAAACCCGAAAGCAGGATCAGCAACGCGGTGCAAGTACAGATCACGAAGGTATCGAGGAACACGCTGAACGCCTGCACCACGCCTTGTGCCACCGGGTGCTCGACCGAGGCCACCGCGGCCACGTTCGGCGCACTGCCCAGACCCGCTTCGTTGGCGAACACACCGCGCTTGACGCCCATGACGATAGCGCTGCCGATCAGACCGCCAAAGGCCTGGTCGAGACCGAAGGCGCTCTTGACGATGGTCATCAGCATGGCCGGCACCTGATCGAATTGCAGCACGATCACGTAAATGGTCACGCCAATGTAGATCAGGGTTTTTACCGGAACCAGCAGGTCAGCGACCTTGGCGATGCGCTTGATCCCGCCGATGAACACCAGGCCCAGCAGCACCGCCAGACCCAGACCTGTGTAGGTTGTGTCGAGGCCGAAGGCGTTATTCAGCGAGTGCGTCACGGCGTGGGCCTGCAAACCGTTGAAGGCGAAACCGAAGGTCACCAGCAACAGGAATGCCATGACCATGCCCAGCCAGCGCTTCTGCAAACCATGCTGAATGTAGTAGGACGGGCCGCCACGGTAGGTGCCGTCCGAATCGGTGCGCTTGTACAGCTGACCGAGCGAGCATTCGAAGAAACTGCTGGACATGCCGACCAGCGCAGTCACCCACATCCAGAACACCGCACCCGGACCACCGAGGGTCACGGCGATGCCGACACCAGCGATGTTGCCGGCGCCGACACGACCGGCGAGGCTGAGCATCAATGCCTGGAAGGAACTGAGCTGCCCGGCGCTGCTTTTCAGGCTGTCGCGAAACACCGCGAACATGTGGAAGAAGTGGCGCAGTTGAACGAAACGCGAGCGAATCGTGAAGTAGCTACCGAGCCCGACAATGAGCACGATCAGTACTTTCCCTGAGAGGAAGTCGTTGATGACTTCGAGCATGGATTTTTCCTCGCTGTTTTTTGTGAGAGCAAATGCTGGATCGGAGAAACATCGTGTTACACCGCTGTGCGCACGGCACAACGGGTGAGGCGAAGGTTTCGTCCCGGATCCATATCGCGGGTTTTGTTATTAGTTCGGGTTTCGCATGGGTTATGGCCTCGTTACCGACGACCGCTCACGCGAAGAGGGGCGGCACTATACCGATCAGTGGCGCGCCCGTCTGCACGGTTGTGGTGCAAGCGACGAAACGAAGCGTTGAAACACCCGGCGTAACCGGCGCCGGGCTTTTGTAGGAGTGAGCCTGTTCGCGATGCAGGCGCTGCGGTTCTAATGACACACCGCGTCATCGTTCATCGCGAGCAGGCTCACTCCTACAGAAGACGTTTGTCCTTCAAACAGTTAAAAAAAAGGGCTCGGGGACCAGGTCCCCAAGCCCTCAAAAGGTGAGAGGTGTCTAGTCCCTCGACCTGGTGAGCGGTGCTACAAATTACGTGTCGGTTCAGGCTTTGAGCGGAACCAGACGCGGGGCAATCATGTTTTCCGGACGCAGGATGTCGGCGAGCATGGCTTCGTCGAGCAGGCCTTCTTCGCGTACCAGTTCCAGCACGCCGCGTCCGCTTTCGAGGGCGAGGCCGGCGATGCGCGTGGCGTTCTTGTAGCCGATGTACGGGTTCAGCGCGGTGACCAGACCGATCGAGTGTTCGACCAGTTCGCGGCAACGCGCTTCGTTGGCGGTGATGCCGACGATGCAGTGCTCGCGCAGCATGTCCATGGCGCGTTGCAGCAGGCGGATCGAGTCGAAGATCTTGAAGGCGATCAGCGGCTCCATCACGTTCAGTTGCAGTTGGCCGCCTTCGGCTGCCATGGTCAGCGCCAGATCGTTACCGATGACCTGGAACGCTACCTGGTTTACCGCTTCCGGGATCACCGGGTTGACCTTGCCAGGCATGATCGAGCTGCCTGGCTGACGCGCCGGCAGGTTGATTTCGTTGATGCCGGTGCGCGGGCCACTGGACAGCAGGCGCAGGTCGTTGCAGATCTTCGACAGCTTGACCGCGGTGCGCTTGAGCATCCCGGAGAACAGCACGAACGCGCCCATGTCGGATGTCGCTTCGATCAGGTCGGCCGCCGGCACCAGCGGTTGACCGCTGATCAGCGCCAGACGCTGTACCGCCAGCGCTTGATAACGCGGGTCGGCGTTGATGCCGGTGCCGATTGCGGTGCCGCCCAGGTTCACTTCGGTGAGCAGTTCCGGGGCCAGCGTCTTCAGACGGGCCAGGTCTTCGCCCATGGTGGTGGCGAAGGCACGGAATTCCTGGCCGAGGGTCATCGGCACGGCGTCTTGCAGTTGAGTACGGCCCATTTTCAGGACGTGATCGAACTCTTTGCCCTTGGCCGCGAAGGCCTGGATCAAGCTGTCGAGGCTGGCCAGCAGAGTGTCGTGACCGAGCAGCAGACCCAGGCGAATGGCCGTCGGGTAGGCGTCGTTGGTCGACTGCGCCATGTTCACGTCGTCGTTCGGGTGCAGATACTGGTATTCGCCTTTCTGGTGACCCATCGCTTCGAGCGCAATGTTGGCGATCACTTCGTTGGCGTTCATGTTGGTGGACGTACCGGCACCACCTTGAATCATGTCGACCACGAACTCTTCGTGGAAATCTCCGCGGATCAATCGGGCGCAGGCTTCGCTGATGGCAGCGTGCTTGGCTTCGCTCAGGTGACCCAACTCGCGGTTGGCGTCAGCGGCGGCCTGTTTGACCATCGCCAGGCCCACAACCAGTTTCGGGTAATGCGAAATCGGAACGCCGGAGAGACGGAAGTTATTCACCGCTCGCAGGGTCTGGATGCCGTAATACGCTTGCGCCGGTACTTCGAGGGCGCCAAGCAGGTCGGTTTCTGTGCGGAAAGATGCAGCGGAGGACATGATGGAAATCATCTCGATAAGGACCCGGTCTGTGCCGGAACGCTGCGAATGCTAGGCTTGTGGGGATTTTTGGGCCAATGCTGTTAAGCACTGGCCTATGCACATTCGGCATAATGTCGATGTGACGCCGCTTGTGCGGCAGACGTGTGACCTGTTTTGGTGCGTGTCCGGGAGGGCGTGATGAATCTGGAAAGCAAATGGCTCGAGGACTTCAGTGCTCTGGCCGCCACCCGCAGCTTCTCGCAGGCGGCCGAACGGCGTTTCGTGACCCAGCCGGCGTTCAGTCGGCGGATCCGCAGCCTTGAAGCTGCGCTCGGTCTGACGCTGGTTAATCGCTCGCGTACGCCGGTCGAGCTGACGGCGGCGGGGCAGCTGTTTCTGGTGACCGCACGCACCGTGGTCGAACAGCTCGGTGAAGTGCTGCGCCATCTGCATCATCTGGAAGGCGGGCAGGGTGAAGTCATTCAAGTCGCGGCGGCACACTCGCTGGCGTTGGGGTTCTTTCCGCGCTGGATCGCGCAGTTGCGCAACGAAGGTTTGAACATCGCCACGCGGCTGGTGGCGACCAACGTCGGCGACGCGGTGCACGCCTTGCGCGAGGGCGGTTGCGATCTGATGCTGGCGTTCTATGACCCGGATTCGGCGATGCAGATGGACCCGGAAATCTTCCCGTCGCTGCATCTGGGCCAGACCGAAATGCTCCCGGTATGCGCGGCGGATGCCGAGGGCAAGCCGTTGTTCGATCTGGAGGGCGAGGCAAGTGTGCCGCTGCTGGCCTACAGCGCCGGGGCGTTTCTCGGGCGCTCGGTGAACGGCCTGCTGCGCCAGCGCCAGTTGCGCTTCACCACGATCTACGAAACCGCGATGGCCGACAGCCTGAAAAGCATGGCGCTGGAAGGCCTCGGCATTGCCTGGGTGCCACAACTGAGCGTGCGCGCCGAACTGGCTCGCGGCGAACTGGTGGTCTGCGGCGGCCCGCAATGGCATGTGCCGCTGGAGATTCGCCTGTATCGCTGCGCACTGGTGCGCAAGGCCAATGTGCGATTGCTGTGGCGCAAGCTCGAAGGCGGCGCTGCGCAAAGCACCTGAGTGCATCGAAAACCCCTGTGGGAGCTGGCTTGCCAGCGATAGCGGCGGGTCAGTCACCTGATCTGTTGTCGGTCTGACGCCATCGCTGGCAAGCCAGCTCCCACAGGGGATCGGGTAATGCCTCGGCGCTGACCTTCAAGTCAATAAAACCGGGCCTTTCGCTGATTTGACGGATGGTCGTTTCGGGGGCTGTTTATTGCTTCCTTTGCGGTATACTGCGCGGCCTTCGGCCGGCACGTCCGGCCATTTTTCGTACAATCAAGCCACGCAACCTGCGTGGCTTGTTGTTTTATGACGCGCCTGCGGGCGCTCCTGAGAGAAGAGGCGCGACGATGAGTGCACTGGTTGGCGTGATCATGGGCTCCAAGTCCGATTGGTCCACCCTTAGCCACACCGCCGATATGCTGGAAAAGCTCGGCATCCCGTACGAGGTCAAAGTGGTCTCTGCCCACCGCACCCCGGATCTGCTGTTCCAGTACGCCGAAGAGGCTGAAGGCCGTGGCATCGAGGTGATCATTGCCGGCGCCGGTGGCGCTGCCCACTTGCCAGGCATGTGCGCAGCCAAGACCCACCTGCCGGTGCTGGGCGTGCCGGTGCAGTCGGCCATGCTCTCGGGCGTCGATTCGCTGTTGTCGATCGTGCAGATGCCAGCAGGCATTCCGGTCGCCACCCTGGCCATCGGCAAGGCTGGCGCGATCAATGCCGCGCTGCTCTCGGCGAGCATTCTCGGCGCCAAGCATCCGCAGTTCCACGCGGTACTGAAGACCTTCCGTGCCGAGCAGACAGACAGCGTCCTGGACAATCCAGACCCACGTATTGCCTGAGGTTGTTGAGATGAAGATCGGTGTAATCGGTGGCGGCCAGTTGGGTCGCATGTTGGCCCTGGCGGGTACTCCGCTGGGGATGAACTTCGCTTTTCTCGACCCTGCGCCGGACGCCTGTGCGGCTGCGCTGGGCGAACACCTGCGGGCCGATTACGGCGATCAGGATCATCTGCGCCAACTGGCCGATGAAGTCGATCTGGTGACCTTCGAATTCGAAAGCGTCCCGGCCGAAACCGTGGCGTTTCTCTCGCAGTTCGTACCGGTCTATCCGAGCGCCGAAGCCTTGCGCATCGCTCGCGACCGCTGGTTCGAAAAGAGCATGTTCAAGGATCTCGGCATTCCGACCCCGGCTTTCGCCGACATCCAGTCGCAAGCCGATCTGGATGCCGCGGTCGCTGCGATCGGTCTGCCGGCTGTGCTGAAAACCCGCACCCTGGGTTATGACGGCAAGGGCCAGAAAGTCCTGCGCACACCGCAAGACGTGGTCGGTACGTTCGCCGAACTGGGCAGCGTCGCTTGCCTGCTCGAAGGCTTCGTGCCGTTCACCGGTGAAGTCTCGCTGATCGCCGTGCGCGCGCGCGATGGCGAAACGAAGTTCTATCCGCTAGTGCACAACACCCACGACAGCGGCATTCTCAAATTGTCGGTGGCCAGCACCGATCATCCGTTGCAGGCACTGGCGGAAGACTATTCCAGCCGCGTGCTCAAGCAGCTCGACTATGTTGGCGTGATGGCGTTCGAGTTCTTCGAAGTCGACGGCGGCCTGAAGGCCAACGAAATCGCCCCGCGCGTGCACAACTCCGGGCACTGGACCACCGAAGGCGCCGAGTGCAGCCAGTTCGAAAACCACCTGCGTGCCGTTGCCGGCCTGCCGCTGGGTTCGACCGCCAAGGTTGGCGAGAGCGCCATGCTGAATTTCATCGGCGTGGTTCCGCCAGTGGAGAAGGTCATCGCCATTGAAGACTGCCACCTGCATCACTACGGCAAAGCCTTCAAGGCCGGACGCAAGGTCGGTCACGCCAACCTGCGTTGCGCCGATATGGCCACGCTGCAGGCGCAAATCGTCAAGGTCCAGGCGTTGATCGCCGAGTAACGACAGTTTCATGTGACAACGGCGGAACCATTCAGGGACCGTCGTTCTCTCATGGCAGGATGCGAAACTCTGACTAGGCTTTCGCATATCTACCAAATCAGAGGGAAATGTCATGGGAATTATCGGAACCATCTTTATCGGCTTGATCGTCGGCCTGCTGGCGCGGTTCCTGAAACCGGGCGATGACAGCATGGGCTGGATCATGACCATCCTGCTCGGTATCGGCGGTTCGCTGGCAGCCACTTACGGCGGCCAGGCTCTGGGTATTTATCAGGCGGGCGAGGGCGCCGGTTTCATCGGTGCGCTGGTCGGCGCGATCGTGCTGCTGGTGATCTACGGCCTGATCAAAAAGAACTGATCCAAAGCGACAAAGCCCTCTCTGCCAAACTGGCCGGGAGGGCTAGAATGCTCGGCGATTCAACGTTCCTTCCTTTCTATGCCGAGCACCTTCATGCGCCGTCTTTTGTTGACTCTCCTCTTGCTGGGCAGCGGTTTGGCCCACGCCGGCGAACTGCCGGAAACCGACTGGCTCGAACTGATGCCCAAGTCGGACCAGAAGGCCCTCGAGGCCATGCCTGAAATCGACCACAACACCCCGGAAGCCACCGGCACCTTCACCGAGAAGGGCGGGATGAAGCAGGCCAAAGGCCTGCCCGCGGTGATGTATTCGACCAAAACCGTGGCGTCGATGAACGACAAGCACATCCGCATCGGCGGTTACCCGGTGCCGCTGGAATCGGATGCCAAGGGCCGCAGCACGCTGTTCTTCCTCGTGCCGTACCCCGGCGCGTGCATCCACGTGCCGCCACCGCCGCCCAATCAACTGGTGTTGGTGCGATATCCAAAGGGGTTGAAGCTGGAAGATATCTACACGCCGTTGTGGGTGACGGGCACCCTGAAGATCGAAAAGGTCAGCAATGACCTGGCCGATGCAGCGTATGCGCTGGAGGCGGACAAGGTGCGGGTGGTGCAGGAGGCTGATCTCTAAAGACCGCCACAGATAAATGTAGGAGTGAGCCTGCTCGCGATAGCGTTGTGTCAGTCAATCAGGTGGATCTGACAAACCGCTATCGCGAGCAGGCTCACTCCTGCATTGGTTTTGCGCTGTGGCTTAGAGCGGTGCAGCGGCCACGCTGACACCCATCGTATGGCTCGCCCCCGGCGCCAATGTGACGAGGTCATCCATAACATTCGCCGTCTCGATGCACAGCATGCGCTGCCAGCCGTCGTTGTCCATGTCCGGCAATGCAGCGGCGCGGTCGATCCACGGGTTCCAGATCACCGCCGTGCGCGAGCCCGTCGAGGTCAGCACGATGCGGCGTTCCCAGGCTGGATCGACAATGCTCAGTTGCGGCGGAGCGTCGAGGTAGATGCGGTCGGTTTCGCCGGCAAACTGCAGATCGCCTTGCTGGCTGGCGGTGTTCCAGTCGTCCAGGGTTTCGATGTAATCCAGCCCGGCGACACCATCAACGTGCACGTTACGCACATCACTGACGGCGAAATACGTGTGCAGCGCCTGGCTGAGGGTCACGCTGTCGGCGCCACGGTTGTGGCTGGTCAGGCTGTAGCTCAACTGATTTGCCAGGTGCAAAGTCAGGGTCAGATCGACTTCGTGGGGCCAGCCCGGCAGGCCGTTTTCCGGGTAGGGCAGCTTGAACTCGACCTTGATACCGTCAGCCTCCGACTCGATGCCGCCCAGTTCCCAATCCATCGCCCGCACCAGACCGTGTGCGGGGGCCGGTTGTGCGCCGGTGTACATGGCTTGCACGCTCTGCGGGTTGCGTTCGAACTTGCCGAACCACGGCCAGCACACCGGCACGCCGGCGCGGATGCTTTTGCCGGTCTTGAAGTCGGCCTTGTCGTTGAGCCAGATGATCGGCGGCTGGCCGTCGACCTGGTAACTGAGGATGTGCGCGCCTTGCTGGGCCACCAGCACTTCGGCCTTGCCGTGGCGGATGCGCCAGCAGTTCAGTTGATCCTGTTTCACGGCTTCAACGTTGGGCGTGTTCATAGGCAACTCTCGATCAGACACTGGGGACGACTATCGACCGCAAAACGGCCGCGAGGTTTAACGCGCGCGTGGCGGCACCGAACGGGTGCGACCGCTGCCGTCGATGGCGACGAACACGAACACTGCTTCGGTGACCTTGCGCCATTCGCTGGACAGTGGGTCATCGCTCCACACTTCGACCATCATCTGGATCGAGCTGCGGCCGATTTCCAGGGTCTGGGTATAAAAGGACAACTGCGCGCCAACCGCCACCGGGACCAGAAACGCCATGCGGTCGATGGCCACCGTGGCGACACGGCCACCGGCGACGCGACTGGCCATGGCGGTGCCGGCCAGGTCCATCTGCGCTACCAGCCAGCCGCCGAAAATATCGCCAAAGCCGTTGGTTTCGCGTGGGAGCGCGGTGATTTGCAGGGCCAGGTCGCCCTGCGGGATCGGATCTTCTTGTTCGAGCTCTATCATGCCGAGGGGCCTCTGACCCGTGACTCTTCGTGGGTATTGCGGGTGGTAGCCGTCTTCAAGAAAAACGATTCAACACCGAACACACTGCGTTCGTCACGTTTTCCATCAGGCGCCTAAAGGGAAACTCTGCGAAAAAGGCTAAATCCCGAGCAAAGGGCGGGCCAACAACGTTTTCGCACAGCAACCTCTTACAAAACCTGCGCAGGTGGCGAGTATATCGGTCGGTAGACTCCACGACGACCGTCCGGTTCTGATTTCGACCGTCAATTACGCGCCTCTATGTGCTTTTTCGAACAATTTGCTATGGTGCCGAACCTGTCCAAGCCACCGCCAGCGTTGTTGTGGCGACAGATTCGACTATAAGAGAAGCCCTTGCCATGACCACAGCGCCTTCGAGCCTCGCGCAGCCCGAGCAACCCGCACGACCGTTGACCCGCAATGACTACAAGACCCTGTCGCTGTCCGCCCTCGGCGGGGCGCTGGAATTCTACGATTTCATCATCTTCGTATTCTTCGCCACCGTGGTTGGCAAGTTGTTCTTCCCGGCCGACATGCCCGAGTGGCTGCGGCTGATGCAAACCTTCGGCATCTTCGCGGCCGGCTACCTCGCCCGGCCGCTGGGCGGCATCGTCATGGCGCACTTCGGCGACCTGCTGGGGCGCAAGAAGATGTTCACCCTGAGCATTTTCATGATGGCCGTGCCGACCCTGATCATGGGTTTGCTGCCGACGTATGCGCAAATTGGAATCTGGGCGCCGATCCTGCTGCTGTTGATGCGCGTCATTCAGGGCGCGGCGATCGGCGGGGAAGTGCCGGGAGCGTGGGTCTTCGTTTCCGAACACGTTCCGCAAAAACACATCGGTTATGCCTGCGGCACGCTCACCAGCGGTTTGACTGCCGGCATTCTGCTCGGCTCGCTGGTCGCCACGGCGATCAACAGCATTTATACGCCGGCGGAAGTTTCCGACTACGCCTGGCGGATCCCGTTCCTGCTGGGCGGTGTGTTCGGTCTGTTCTCCGTGTACCTGCGCCGCTGGCTGCACGAAACCCCGGTGTTCGCCGAGCTGCAACAGCGCAAGGCGTTGGCTGAAGAAGTGCCGCTGCGCGCGGTGCTGCGTGATCACCGCGGCGCGATCGCGATTTCGATGTTGCTGACCTGGCTGCTGTCGGCCGGCGTGGTCGTGGTCATCCTGATGACCCCGACCGTGCTGCAAACGGTCTATCACTTCTCGCCGACCACTGCGTTGCAGGCCAACAGCCTGGCCATCGTCTTCCTCAGTCTGGGTTGCATCGGCGCTGGTGCGCTAGCCGATCGCTTCGGTGCCGGTCGCGTCTTCGTCTTCGGCTGCCTTGGCCTGCTGATCAGCTCGTGGACTTTCTATCACAGCCTCGCCGACCACCCGGACTGGCTGTTCCCGCTGTACGCATTGACCGGTCTGCTGGTCGGCACCATCGGCGCCGTGCCCTATGTGATGGTCAAGGCGTTCCCGCCGGTTGTGCGCTTCAGCGGCTTGTCGTTCTCGTACAACGTTGCGTACGCAATCTTCGGTGGCTTGACACCGATGGTGGTGAGTCTGCTGCTCAAGGAAAGCGCGATGGGGCCTGCTTATTACGTGGCGGTGCTGTGCGGGATGGGGATTGTGGTAGGTGCGTGGTTGTGGAGGAAGGGGCGCTGATCTGTACTTCAGATTACGTAAGGCTCTCGCCAGCGCGAGAGCCTTGCTTCGCACTCGCCAGCCGGTAGTCGGGCGCCGTGCTCAAGCATGTGGTCCAAGGCATTTGCTGCGTGCTGTTCGTTGATCACTTTATGCTCAACCATAAGATCCAGTAACCAAAGTGCACCGTGTACCCGCAGCCCATCGCGTTGTGCCTGCCGCCGTAACCTGCCATCTCCAGTCAAGAGCGGCCGTCCTGTTTCCTGCGCCAGCAAGTAGCAAGACACGTCCGCCAGTGAGCTGTTGTTGTGCTCGATTTTCAATCCGAAAAGTTTGATCACACCAGATTCGTCAAATGACTCGACGCTCAATCCTCGCTTGAGCAGTTCTTCATGTGGGAAGTCGGCGAGCTCTTGCATTACGAAGTCGGTACAACAAAGGGTGAAGGGCAGTTGGAACATTTGCTCCAGTAGTCCGGCATTTCTAAAGTCGATCCAGATATTCGTATCGCTGATGTAGATCAGACTCATGCATTCTCCAGTGAACCCAGGAAATTAGGGTCCAATGCGCTCACCGGCTTGCGCAGGAGTTCAGCAGCTCTGGATTTGCTGATCAGTCCTTCGGCCAGCGCCCAGAATGCCAGGGACTCAAATCGTTGTGGCGGCTTGCATGGCAGAGGTTCGGGTTCCGACTTGCGCCAGCCGTTTGCACTGAACTGGATGGTCAGTGACTTATAGCCACTTTCGCTGAGCAGCTTCAGATCCTTCAGGCGTCTGAGCGCCGCATGCATCGATATGCCGTATTGGCGCTTGGCAATCAGCAGTTCTCTTGGGTGAACTCTGGAGCGAGGATGGCTGCCGAAATCACTGGTGACGCCTTTTGCCGGATAGAGGAAGGCCCCGGCAAATCGATGGCAGCAATTTTCCTTGTCTTTCTCGGGCATGTCCTCAGGTAATGCCATGACCCAGTGACCGAGTTCGTGAGCGGCAGTAAACCTGATGCGTTCGCCTGGTCGATTGGCATTCAATGCAATCAACACATGCTCGCCGTTGCCGGTGGCAGCACAGGCTCCATCGAAATCATCAGGACCTTTGAGCATCGCTACCTTGATGCTGTGCTCCTCCAGTTGCTCGGTGAGGTTGGCAATCGGGTCGCTGCCGATTCCCCAGACCTGGCGAAGCTCTTCAGCCGCTTGCTCGGCTTCATCGAGGCAGGACACCGGGATCATTTGCGCAGGAGTGGCCGGGGTATATATATCGACAGGATTGAAACATTCCTCGAGCGCTATGTAGCGCTCGAGGTGTTCGCGGATTTTCTCTTCGACTTGTGCCTGGCGGTATTTAGGCATCTTGGCCAGCTTTCGAAATTCCAACGGCGCAAGCGCAATTGCATCCGCGCGGAAGAAATACTCCGGGCTGACCTGCAGTGCCTTGGCCAATTGCAACAGGCGAGTCGAGCTTGGAGTGCTCAACCCTTTTTCATATTTGCTCAAGGCTTGTTTGGTTATATCGCCAAGCTGATCGGCCAGAGCCTCAAGGGTGAGGCCACTTTGCAGGCGCGCGCGGCGAATACGGTCGTTTATCATAGGGGCCTCTCGTGGTTGACAAGGCTATATTCTGGTAGTGATTTGTCAACTCGCCAAACGTTTCTTCTTATTTGCTGGCGGCAATACTGGCCTTTCATCCAATTGTCATATTTCAGCCATAGAGTGTTCACACGGCCTGCTGATACTTGGCCCCGACTTAACACACCCTATCTGCTAGGAGTAAGGCATGAAACTGAAGCGTTTGATGGCGGCAATGACTTTTGTCGCTGCTGGCGTTGCGACTGCCAACGCGTTCGCCGCTGTTGACCCTGCTATCCCGAGCTACACCAAGACCACTGGTGTGTCGGGCAACCTGTCCAGCGTCGGTTCCGATACCCTGGCCAACCTCATGACCCTGTGGGCCGAGAACTACAAAAAAGAATACCCGAACGTCAACATCCAGATTCAGGCCGCCGGTTCCTCCACCGCGCCACCTGCACTCACCGAAGGCACCGCCAACCTGGGCCCGATGAGCCGCAAGATGAAGGACAACGAGCTGCAGGCTTTTGAGCAGAAGTACGGCTACAAGCCGACTGCGATCCCGGTTGCCGTGGATGCCCTGGCCGTGTTCGTGCACAAGGACAACCCGATCAAGCACCTGACCATGGCTCAGGTCGATGCGATTTTCTCCTCGACACGCCTGTGCGGTGCAAAAGCTGACGTCAAAACCTGGGGCGACCTCGGTGTGACCGGCGACCTGGCCAACAAGCCAGTGCAACTGTTCGGCCGCAACTCGGTATCCGGCACCTACGGCTACTTCAAGGAAGAAGCCCTGTGCAAAGGCGACTACAAACCAAACGTCAACGAACAACCAGGTTCGGCGTCGGTGGTGCAGTCGATCAGCAGCTCGCTTAACGGCGTTGGCTACTCGGGTATCGGCTACAAGACCGCCAGCGTGAAAACCGTTGCTCTTGCCAAGAAAGAAGGCGGCGAGTTCATCGAAGACACCGAAGAAAACGCCCTGAACGGCAAGTACCCGCTGTCGCGCTTCCTCTACGTTTACGTCAACAAAGCCCCGAACAAGCCTCTGGCCCCGCTGGAAGCCGAGTTCGTCAAACTGGTGCTGTCGAAGCAGGGCCAGGAAGTGGTTGTGAAAGACGGCTACATCCCGCTGCCAGCCAAGGTTGCTGCCAAAGCACTGGCTGACCTCGGTCTGCAGGAAGGCGGCTCTGTCGCCAAGCAGTAACAAATCGAGCCCGGCGTAACGCCGGACTCTTTGTGGGGGCGAGCCTGCTCGCTCCCGCAATCACCAAATTTTCGACTCCGCTGCCGGGCCTTCCGGGTGGCGGATTTGCTGCGTCACTGCATTGTCATCTTTCTGTCATACAGGATCGCTAGGGTGTGCGCATGAATGATCTGGCCAATTCCCCAATGACTACGACTTCCCCTCCCAAGCGCATTGATTTCAATACGCCTGAGCTGCAACGCAAGCGCCGCATTCGCGCGCTCAAGGATCGCTTCACCCGCTGGTACGTCCTCGTTGGCGGCCTGGCGGTGCTCGCGGCCATCACCCTGATCTTTTTCTTCCTCGCTTACGTCGTGGCGCCATTGTTCCAGGGTGCCGACCTGACCGCGAAAGACTCGATCACCCCGGCCTGGATGCAGGACGCCGGCAAGCCGCTGATGATTTCGCTCGAAGAGCAGAATCAGGTGGCGATGCGCGTCTCCGACAAGGGTCAGGCGTTGTTCTTCGATATCGACAGTGGCGCTGAACTCAAGCGCGTCGATCTGCCCCTGCCGGCAGGTGCCAGCGTGAGCTCGATCGGTGAAGACCAGCCGGGTCATCCGCTGGTGGCCGTGGGCCTGTCCAACGGTCAGGCACTGGTGTTCCGTCACACCTACAAGGTCAGCTACCCCGATGGCAAGAAAACCATCACGCCGGCCATCGAGTACCCGTACGGTGAGACGCCGATTGCGCTGAACGAAAGCGGCGGCGCGTTGGAGCATGTCAGCCTCAATGCCACCGATACGACCTTGATGCTGGTCGGCTCTACCGGTTCGCAACTCAATGTTCTGTCGCTGACCAGCGAAGAAAACCTGATGACCGGCGAAGTCACCAACGAGCAGCAGCGTATCGATCTGCCGCAGATGACCGAGCCTGTGAAGAACATCTTCGTCGACCCGCGCCAGCAGTGGCTGTACGTGGTCAACGGGCGTGCTCAGGCCGACGTCTTCAGTCTGCGCGACAAGAGCCTCAACGGTCGCTACAAGCTGCTGGAAAATGCTGATGCCGAAGTCACCGCGACCACGCAACTGGTCGGTGGTATCTCGCTGATCATCGGCGACTCCAAGGGCGGTCTGGCCCAGTGGTTCATGGCCCGTGACACCGATGGCGAGCAGCGCCTGAAGCAGATTCGCACGTTCCAGATGGGCAGCACGCCCATCGTTGAAATCGCCGCCGAAGAACGCCGCAAAGGCTTCCTCGCTCTCGATGCCAGCGGCAAGCTCGGTGTGTTCCACAGCACCGCGCACCGCACGCTGCTGGTCGATCAGGTGGTCGACGGCCAGGGCCTGTTCGGTCTGTCGCCGCGCGCCAACCGGGTGATCGTCGAAGCCGGCGGCAAGCTGCAACCGTTGCTGCTCGACAACCCGCACCCGGAAGTGTCGTGGAGCGCGTTGTGGAGCAAGGTCTGGTACGAGAACTACGACGAGCCTAAATACGTCTGGCAATCGACTGCCGCCAACACCGATTTCGAACCGAAACTGAGCCTGTCGCCACTGACCTTCGGCACCCTGAAAGCCGCGTTCTACGCGATGCTGCTGGCCGCGCCACTGGCCGTTGCCGCCGCAATCTACACCGCGTACTTCATGGCCCCGGGCATGCGCCGCAAGGTCAAACCGGTGATCGAACTGATGGAAGCGATGCCGACGGTGATCCTCGGTTTCTTCGCCGGTCTGTTCCTCGCGCCATATGTGGAAGGACATCTGCCGGGCATCTTCAGCCTGCTGATGCTGTTGCCGATCGGCATCCTCGTGGCCGGTTTCACTTTCAGCCGCCTGCCTGAATCGATCCGCCTGAAAGTCCCGGACGGTTGGGAAAGTGCGCTGCTGATTCCGGTGATCCTGTTCGTGGGCTGGTTGTCGCTGTACATGAGCCCGTTCATGGAGAACTGGTTCTTCGGCGGCGACATGCGCATGTGGATTTCCCACGATCTGGGCATCACCTACGACCAGCGCAACGCTCTGGTGGTCGGTCTGGCCATGGGTTTCGCGGTGATCCCGAACATCTACTCGATCGCCGAAGACGCCGTGTTCAGCGTGCCGCGCGGCCTGACCCTCGGTTCTCTGGCCCTCGGTGCGACGCCATGGCAGACCATGACCCGCGTGGTCATCCTCACGGCCAGCCCGGGGATTTTCTCGGCGCTGATGATCGGCATGGGCCGCGCAGTCGGCGAAACCATGATCGTGCTGATGGCCACCGGTAACACGCCAGTCATGGAAATGAACCTGTTCGAAGGTCTGCGCACCCTGGCCGCCAACGTCGCGGTGGAAATGCCCGAGTCGGAAGTCGGCGGCAGCCACTACCGCGTGCTGTTCCTCTCGGCGCTGGTGCTGCTGCTGTTCACCTTCGTCATGAACACCCTGGCAGAACTGATTCGTCAGCGTCTGCGCAAGAAATACTCGTCGCTTTAAGCAAAGGTAGAAGTCTGTGAAACAGAACTCCCTGAAAGGATGGTTCAAGAGCGGCGCCCCGGGCGTCTGGATCAGCGGTGGCGCTGTGTCCATCGCGGTCATCATGACCATTGGCCTGTTGGCGGTGATTGCCGTGCGCGGTCTCGGTCATTTCTGGCCGGCGGACCTGATCCACGCGCATTACGACGTGCCGGGCCAGGCCAACCACCTGATCGTCGGCGAAGTGGTGCAGAAAGAAGAAGTGCCGCGTGCCCGTCTGAAGAGTGCCGGCCTGCCAGTGCCTGACGAAGGCCCGGAATTCATGACCCGCGAGCTGGTCAAGGTCGGTAACCGCGACCTGAACGGCAACGACTTCACCTGGATCGTCGGCGACTGGCTGACCAAGCAGACCACGCCGCCGGAGTTGATGGCGATCGAGCGTCGCGAGTGGGGCAATTTCTACGGCTACCTGGTCAACGTCAAACAGGACGGCAAGGTCATCGCCGAGGGCGAGGCCGCATGGCCTGAGCTGCAAGCGCGCATCGATCGGGTCAACGATCTCGCTGCTCAGTTGAAGACGCTGGAAAAAACCGACATCGGCGCGATCAACGCCGGCCTCGAGCGCATCCGTCTGCACGGTCGCAAACTCGAGCTGGAAGGCAAGCTCGACGCCACCGCACAAGCGGACATGGCCTCCGAGCGCGCCGAACTGGACGCGCGCTATAAAGACATCGAAGCACGACTGTCTGATCTGCATGCCCAGTTCAACCGCGACGCGTTGACCGCCCGTGACGCCAACGGCAAGGAAATCGAAATCGGTCTGGGCAAAGTGGTTCACGCTTATCAGCCGAACGGCATGAGCACGTTGACCAAGGTCGGCTTCTACTTCAGCAAGATCTGGGAATTCCTTTCGGATGACCCGCGTGAAGCGAACACCGAGGGCGGGATCTTCCCGGCGATCTTCGGCACCGTAATGATGACCTTGATCATGGCGATGATCGTCACCCCGTTCGGCGTGCTGGCGGCGGTGTACCTGCGTGAATACGCCAAGCAGAACACCCTGACCCGCGTCATCCGCATCGCAGTGAACAACCTTGCCGGTGTACCGGCGATCGTTTACGGCGTGTTCGGTCTGGGCTTCTTCGTCTACGTGCTCGGCGGTTCGGTTGACCGCTTGTTCTTCCCTGAAGCGCTGCCAGCGCCGACCTTCGGTACGCCGGGTCTGCTCTGGGCTTCGCTGACGCTGGCCCTGCTCGCGGTGCCGGTGGTGATCGTTGCGACTGAAGAAGGTCTGGCGCGGATCCCGCGTACCGTGCGTGAAGGTTCGCTGGCACTGGGTGCGACCAAGGCGGAGACGCTGTGGAAGATCGTGATCCCGATGGCCAGCCCGGCGATGATGACCGGGATGATCCTCGCCGTGGCCCGTGCCGCCGGCGAAGTGGCGCCGCTGATGCTGGTGGGCGTGGTGAAACTGGCGCCGTCGCTGCCGGTGGATGGCAACTACCCGTACCTGCACCTGGACCAGAAGATCATGCACCTGGGCTTCCACATCTATGACGTCGGCTTCCAGAGCCCGAACGTCGAAGCGGCCCGCCCGCTGGTGTACGCCACGGCGCTGTTGCTGGTGCTGGTGATCGCGACGTTGAACCTGTCGGCGGTGTATATCCGCAACCACCTGCGCGAAAAGTACAAAGCTTTGGACAGTTAACACAAACCCTGTGGGAGCTGGCTTGCCAGCGATGCAGACGACGCGGTGTTTCAGTTACACCGCAGTGATGCCATCGCTGGCAAGCCAGCTCCCACAGGGGCTGCGACAAACACTGAATTTGCGTTACCCGCTGGCCAGGCCTGCGGTTCAACAAACCGAATTTGTCAGCACAGGGAGCCTCCCATGCAGCACGAAACACACAGCCACGGCATCAACATGTCTGCCCTGGGCCGCGACAAGCAGAGCCTGAACCTCGAGCAGGAAACCGTGGCCATCGAAGTGCCCGGCCTGAGCCTGTACTACGGCGAGAAACAAGCGCTGTTCGACGTCAGCATGAACATTCCGAAGCAGCGCGTAACCGCGTTCATCGGCCCGTCCGGTTGCGGTAAGTCGACCCTGCTGCGCACCTTCAACCGCATGAACGATCTGGTTGACGGCTGCCGCGTTGAAGGCGCGATCAACCTGTACGGCAACAATATCTATCGCAAGGGCGAAGACGTTGCCGAACTGCGTCGTCGCGTCGGCATGGTGTTCCAGAAGCCCAACCCGTTCCCGAAGACCATCTACGAAAACGTGGTGTACGGCCTGCGCATCCAGGGCATCAACAAGAAGCGCATCCTCGACGAAGCGGTCGAGTGGGCACTGAAAGGCGCGGCCCTGTGGGACGAAGTCAAAGACCGTCTGCACGACTCGGCGCTTGGCCTGTCCGGTGGTCAGCAACAGCGTCTGGTGATCGCCCGTACCATCGCCGTTGAGCCAGAAGTTTTGCTGCTCGACGAACCGTGCTCGGCCCTCGACCCGATCTCGACGCTGAAAGTCGAAGAGCTGATCTACGAGCTGAAATCCAAGTTCACCATCGTTATCGTCACGCACAACATGCAGCAGGCGGCGCGGGTGTCCGACTACACGGCGTTCATGTACATGGGCAAACTGGTGGAATTCGGCGACACCGATACCCTGTTCACCAATCCGGCGAAGAAGCAGACCGAAGACTACATCACCGGTCGTTATGGCTGACCGAACAGCTGCAAGCCGCAAGCTTCAAGCGGCAAGAAAGAGCGGTTCGAGTACGACACAAATCAGCTTGCAGCTTGTAGCTTGCAGCTCATGGCTTTTGCGGAGCAAATCATGATTTCGAAGGAAGGTTTAACCCATCACATTTCCGCGCAGTTCAACGCCGAACTGGAAGAAGTGCGCAGCCACCTGCTGGCCATGGGCGGGCTGGTCGAGAAGCAGGTCAACGACGCCGTCACGGCGCTGATCGAGGCCGACTCCGGTCTGGCTCAGCAAGTGCGCGAGATCGACGACCAGATCAACCAGATGGAACGCAACATCGACGAAGAATGCCTGCGCATTCTGGCTCGTCGTCAGCCGGCAGCGTCGGATTTGCGTTTGATCATCAGCATTTCCAAATCGGTGATCGACCTCGAGCGTATCGGCGACGAAGCGACCAAGATCGCCCGTCGTGCCATCCAGTTGTGCGAAGAAGGCGAAGCGCCGCGCGGTTACGTCGAGGTTCGTCACATTGGCGACCAGGTGCGCAACATGGTCCGCGATGCGCTGGACGCGTTCGCGCGTTTCGACGCCGATCTGGCCTTGTCAGTGGCGCAGTACGACAAGATCATCGACCGCGAATACAAAACCGCCCTGCGCGAGCTGGCGACCTACATGATGGAAGACCCGCGCTCTATCTCGCGTGTTCTGAGCATCATCTGGGTCTTGCGTTCGCTGGAGCGCATCGGCGATCACGCGCGCAACATCTCGGAGCTGGTGATCTACCTGGTGCGCGGCACCGACGTGCGGCACATGGGCCTCAAGCGCATGAAGGAAGAAGTTGAAGGCACCAGCGCCGAAACCGCTAATGTTCCGGGCGAAGCTGACGATAAGTAAGATTGCCTGAGAAAAGCGCCCGGCCCTTTGGCCGGGCGTTTTTGTTTGTGCTTTTCATGGGCAGATTCGAATTAAAAAGCAGCACCCGCGAACGAAAAGTCCCGGCGTGACTGAAGAGTTTTGGCAATGTGCCATCAGCCAGCGTTATGCTTGCCGGGATTTTAATAGGGGTGTTGGATGAGCAAGATCAGTGTGTTGGTCGTGGACGATGCTTCGTTCATTCGTGACCTGGTGAAAAAGTGCCTGCGTAATTACTTCCCGGGGATCCGCACCGAGGACGCCGTGAACGGCAAAAGGCTCAGGCCATGCTGGCCAGAGAAGCCTTCGACCTGGTGTTGTGCGATTGGGAAATGCCGGAAATGTCCGGTCTCGAACTGCTGACCTGGTGCCGCGAACAGGACAATCTCAAGACCATGCCGTTCGTCATGGTCACCAGCCGGGGCGACAAGGAAAACGTTGTGCAGGCGATTCAGGCCGGCGTTTCCGGCTACGTCAGCAAGCCGTTCACCAACGAGCAGTTGCTGACCAAGGTCAAGCAGGCGCTGAACAAGGTCGGCAAGCTCGACACCCTGATGAACAGCGCGCCGACCAAGATGAATTCGGCGTTCGGCAACGATTCGCTGAGCGCACTGACCGGCGGCAAGCCTGCCGTGGTCGGCGCAGCCCCGGCTGCGGCGGCCAACCCGTTTGCCAAGCCTGCTGCAGCGGCGCCGGCCGCCGCAGCTGCGCCATCGCGCGGTTTGCTCAACGCGCCGCCGGTGCAGGCACCTGCCGCGGCGAAAGCGCCGGTCGGTGGTCGCGGTCAGGGCCAGTTGCGCCTGCCGAGCGGTACTCAGCAATGCGTGATCAAGGCGCTGAGCATCAAGGAGGCGCTGCTGGTGGTGAAGCGCACCGAGACCCTGCCGCAGGTCCTCGACAGCGCCGTGCTCGATCTGGAGCAGGGCGACAACGCCGAAGTCGCCCGACTCAACGGTTACCTGCACGCCGTGGTTGCGGTCGAGCAGAAGCCAGACAGTGAATGGCTGCAGCTGACCTTCCGCTTCGTCGATCAGGACGCGCAGAAGCTTGATTACATCTCCCGCCTGATCGCCCGTGGCACGGCGCAGAAGCATTTCGTCCCGGGAGCATGATCTTCCTCGCCTGCCAGTGATCGTTCCCACGCTCTGCGTGGGAATGCAGCCCGGGACGCTCTGCGTCCCTTACGCAGAGGACGCGGAGCGTCCGATTGAGGCATTCCCACGCAGAGCGTGGGAACGATCAGCTCTTGCGCTGCCAATTTGCAACATCTGTCGACTAGCCTGGTCTGCTTCACCTGCTAGGCTCATTTCCAGGCCTCCTTTCGACAGATTCTTGCCCATGCTCGCGCGCCTGCTGTTTCTCTGTGGTCTTTTCCTGGCCTGCACCTCGGCAGTGGCCATGACCATCTACAAATCCACCGACGCCAACGGCGTGGTCTCCTACAGCGACCGGCCGAGCAAAGGCGCGCAGGTGTTCGTGTTTCAGGACCGCATGGTCGAGCGCCTGGAGCGCCAGGTCTACCTCGATATCAAAAAGCAGAAGGGCACCGACGTGGTGTTCGTGCGCAATGATCTGTACGCGCCGGTCGAGATTGCCTTGGCATTCACCGGCCTGAGCAATGTGCGCGGCGCGCCGGCGCAGACCATTCGCCGGGTGCTGCCGGCGCGCAGCAACACGCGGCTGGCGCTGCTGACGGCGATTTCCGCGGGCAAGCCACTGGTGTATTCGCCGCAATTCCATTATTCGCTGGGCGACCCCGCTGGTGCGGCGCAGAGCTATCGCTATCCACTGCCATGGCGTGGCGGGCCGTTCCGCCTGAGCCAGGGCGCCAACGGCCAGTACAGCCACTACGGGCCTAAGAATCGTTACGCGATGGATATCGCCATGCCGGTGGGCACGCCAATCATCGCCGCGCGGGCCGGCGTTGTCGTGAAGACAGAAAACTCACAGAGCGGGCGCGGCACCGATGCGTCGGGCAATTTCGTGCGTGTGCTGCACGATGACGGCACGATGGGCGTGTACCTGCATCTCAAACAGGGCTCGGTGAGTGTGCGTGAGGGGCAGCGGGTCAAGGTCGGCAGTCCGCTGGCGCTGTCGGGCAACACCGGCAACAGCAGCGGCCCGCACCTGCACTTCGTGGTGCAGCGCAATACCGGGGAAGGGCTGGTGTCGATTCCGTATCAGTTCAACCAGCCACTGGGGGCGTTGCCCAACTTTGCGTTGGGCAAGCAGTAACATTGGCAAATGCATTCCAGGGTGGGAGCGAGCCTGCTCGCGAAAGCGGCGACGCGGTCGCGGATCAGCCCATCAATCGAGCATCAACACCTTGGCCAGCACAATCTTCGGCCCTTTCATCTTCTTGATGATGATCCGCAGGCCTTCGACTTCCAGTACTTCTTCCTCTTCCGGCACGCGTTTGAGGGTTTCATAGACCAGCCCGGCGAGAGTTTCCGCTTCGATGTGGTCCAGATCGATGCCCAGCAGGCGTTCGACCTTGAACAACGGCGTATCGCCACGAACCAGCAGCTTGCCCGGCTGATAGGCCAGAATGCCGCGCTCCGCCTTGCGGTGTTCGTCCTGAATGTCGCCGACCAGCACTTCCAGCACGTCTTCCATGGTCAGGTAGCCGATGATATTGCCATCCGCTTCCTCGACCACGGCGAAGTGCGAGCCGCCCTTGCGGAACTGCTCCAACAGTTGCGACAGCGGCATGTGCCGCGACACGCGCTCCAGCGGACGGGTCAGTTCGGCGAGGTTGAACGACTCGGGAATATGGTCCAGCGCCGCCAGCTCCAGCAGCAGATCCTTGATGTGCAGCAGGCCGACGAACTCCTGGCGCTCGCTGTCGTACACCGGATAACGGCTGAACTTGTGGCGACGGAACATCGCCAGGATTTCCTTCAGCGGTGCGTTGAATTCGAGCGTGATCAGGTCTTCGCGGGAGTTGGCCCAGTCGACCACTTCCAGCTCGCCCATTTCCACCGCCGAGGCCAGCACGCGCATGCCTTGGTCGCTCGGATCCTGGCCACGGCTGGAGTGCAGGATCAGTTTCAGTTCTTCGCGGCTGTAATGGTGTTCATGGTGCGGGCCGGGCTCACCTTGCCCTGCGATACGCAGAATTGCGTTGGCGCTGGCGTTGAGCAGGTAGATCGCCGGGTACATCGCCCAGTAGAACAGGTACAGCGGCACCGCCGTCCACAGCGACAGCAGCTCGGGTTTGCGGATCGCCCACGACTTCGGGGCGAGTTCGCCGACCACGATGTGCAGATAGGAAATGATGAAAAACGCGGTGAAGAACGACACGCCTTTGATGATCTCCGGCGAGTCGACGCCGACCGCGCTCAACAGCGGTTCGAGAATGTGCGCGAACGCCGGTTCACCGACCCAGCCCAGGCCGAGGGAGGCGAGGGTAATACCCAACTGGCACGCCGAGAGGTAGGCATCGAGCTGACTGTGCACGGTGCGCAGGATATGTCCGCGCCAGCCATGCTGCTCCGCGATGGCTTCGACCCGGGTCGAGCGCAGCTTGACCATGGCGAACTCCGCCGCAACGAAAAAGCCGTTGAGCAGTACCAGGATCAGAGCAAAAAGAATCATGCCGAAGTCGGCGAAAATGGTAGCGAGGGACAAGCCAGGGGAAGGGTCCATGATGGAGTTTTGCAGGTTCCGTGTGATTCGAAAGTAAGGGAAAGCAGCGCCTGAAATGCAGGCACAAGTCAGCCAATGTAGCGGCTGACTGGGCAATTGCCTAGTGGCGTGTGCCGGGCGGCGTCACTCGGCGGCGCTGATGGCCCGTGCGCTGGCCACCTGGGCCGGGGCGAAATGGCAAGTGAACGTGCTGCCATGGCCGGGCACGCTGCTGATCTCCATGCGCGCACGGTGGCGCAACAGCACGTGTTTGACGATGGCCAGGCCGAGGCCGGTGCCGCCGGTGTTGGAGTTGCGGCTGGAGTCGACGCGGTAGAAACGTTCGGTCAGGCGCGGCAGGTGTTTGCTGTCGATACCGATGCCCGAATCCTGCACGCTCAGGTGCGCGCCCTGATCGTCGCCCCACCAGCGAATCCGAATGTTGCCCTCGGCCGGGGTGTACTTGACCGCGTTGAACACGAGGTTGGAAAACGCACTGCGCAACTCCGCTTCGCTGCCCTTGAGCAGCACGCCGGCATTGGCCTCCAGCGTGATGTGCTGATTCTTCGCGCCCGACAATTGCTGGGCGTCGCTGGTGATCGACTGCAACAACGTATCGATCTGCACCGGCTGGTTGTCCGACGGGTAATCGGTGGCTTCGAGCTTGGCCAGCAGCAGCAAGTCGTTGAGGAGCGTCTGCATGCGCCCGCCCTGTTGTTGCATCTGCTGCAGGGCGCGGCTCCAGCGCGGGTTCACTTCCTCGACGTTATCGAGCAGGGTTTCCAGATAGCCGCAGATCACCGTCAGCGGTGTGCGCAGTTCGTGGGAGACGTTGGCGATGAAGTCTTTGCGCATCTGCTCCAGTTGATGAATACGCGTGACGTCGCGCACCAGCATCAGGTGCTCATTGTTGCCATAACGGGTCAGGTACAGCTGAATGCGCACGCGATCATTGGTCGGTGACGGGATTTCCAGCGGCTCGGCGAAGTTGTCCTGCTCGAAATATTCCTTGAAGCGCGGATGCCGCACCAGGTTGGTCACCGGTTGGCCGCTGTCTTGTGGGGTCTTGAGGCCGAGCAGGGTCTCGGCGGCGCGGTTCCACCATTCCAGATTGCCGTCGCTGTCGAGCATGATCACCGCATCTTTCAGTGCCGCGGTGGACTCCTGCACGCGGTCGATCACCGCTTGCAACCGCCCGCGCACGCGTTGGTCGCGGCGTTGCAGGTGGTAGATGCTGTCGAACACTTCGCCCCACAGGCCATAGCCATCGGGCGGTGCTTCGTCGGGCTGGTGCTGGCGCAGCCATTCGTGCAGCCGCAGCAATTGCTTGAGCGTCCAGGCCAGATACAGGCCCAGGCCCACCGCGAGGCTCCAGCCGTAATAACCGCTGATCAGCCCGATCACCAGGCACGCGGTGACCAGCAGCAGCATGTGGCGAATCAGGGTGCCATGCCAGTTTTGATTCACAGAGGCGTCCTTAGCCGCAGCTTCAAGTGTCAAGCTGCAAGCTACAAGTTGAAGCGGCGCGCTGTGTCTTGCCGCTTGTAGCTGAAAGCTTGCAGCTGTTTTTATGCCTTCGTAGAGAACCGATAGCCCGTGCCGCGCACGGTTTGTACCAGATTTTCGTAGGCATCGCCGAGGGCCTTGCGCAGACGGCGGATGTGCACGTCGACGGTGCGTTCTTCAACATAGACGTTGCCGCCCCAGACCTGATCCAGCAACTGGCCGCGGGTGTAGGCGCGTTCCTGGTGGGTCATGAAGAATTGCAGCAGACGATATTCGGTCGGGCCCATCTCGGCCGGTTTGCCGTCGATGGTCACGCGGTGGCTGATCGGGTCGAGCAGCAGGCCACCCACCTCGATCGGCGCTTCGCCGTCGGTCGGGCCGGCGCGGCGCAGCACAGCCTTGAGCCGGGCGACCAGTTCGCGCGGGGAAAACGGTTTGGTGATGTAGTCGTCAGCGCCGACTTCCAGGCCCTGGATCTTGTTGTCCTCTTCGCCCTTGGCGGTGAGCATGATGATCGGGATGTCCCCGGTCAGCTCGTCACGCTTGAGGCGTCGGGCCAGTTCGATGCCGGACGTGCCCGGCAGCATCCAGTCGAGCAGGATCAGGTCCGGTTTGCGGTCGACGATGATGGCGTGGGCCTGCTGCGAGTTCTCTGCCTCGAGGCAGTCATAGCCGGCCATTTCCAACGCCACGGCGATCATTTCGCGAATGGGCGCTTCGTCGTCGACGATCAGAATGCTCCTGCCAACCATGCCTTAATCCTCTTGTCATTTAACTGTCTTGCGCCGCATTAGATAACGGAATTATTGCAGTCGTGTGACAGTATTTCTGCCCGCCAACAAGTTTGACCATCCTGGACTAAGCTCTAAGTCCGAATCCTGACAACCACAAAAGAAGGTTTCCATGACTCAGATGACTGCTTCTTTCAAAGCCCTGCTGATGGCCGCGGCCCTGGCGTTGCCTGGCCTGGCCATGGCCGCCGATCCGGCGATGGAGAAGGACGGCATGTTCACCGACCACAAAGGCATGACCCTGTACACCTTCGCCAAGGACTCCGCCGGCAAGTCAGCGTGCAATGACAAATGCGCAGCGAACTGGCCGCCATTGATGGCGCAGGCAGGTGACAAGTCGATGGGCGACTGGACGGTGGTCAAGCGTGACGACGGTTCGATGCAGTGGGCTTACCAAGGCATGCCGCTGTACACCTTCGTGATGGACAAGAAGGCCGGCGACATGACCGGCGACGGCAAGATGGACGGCGCCTGGAAAGTCGCCAAAGCCAAATAAACGCGGTCCCCTGTAGGAGTGAGCCTGCTCGCTATAGCGGTGTGTCAGCCAGCATTTTCGTTAACTGACATACCGCTATCGCGAGCAGGCTCTCTCCTAAACTGATTTGCGTTTAGCGCAATGCGTAATCCACGACAATCCCGACAAATATCGCCAACCCGGCCCAATGGTTGTGCAAGAACGCCTTGAAGCAACGCATCCGGTCGCGATCGCGGGTGTACCAGAATTCCCACGCATAACAGCCAGCAGCCACCAGCAAACCGAGCTGGAACCAGATCCCCAGCTCGAACTTCGACCCCGCCAGCAGCAGGCAACCCAACGACAGCGCCTGCAAGCTGAGAATGATCACCCGATCCGCCTCGCCAAACAGGATCGCCGTGGATTTCACTCCGATCTTCAGGTCGTCATCGCGGTCGGTCATTGCGTAGTAGGTGTCATAACCCACTGTCCACAGCAGGTTGGCGATCCATAGCAGCCACGCCGCTGCGGGCAACTCGCCGGTCTCGGCAGTGAACGCCATCGGCATGCCCCACGAAAACGCCGCGCCCAGCACCACTTGCGGGTAATAGGTGTAGCGCTTCATGAACGGATAGGTACAGGCCAGCGCCAGACCACCCAGTGACAGCCAGATGGTCGGCGCGTTGGTGCACAGCACCAGCAGAAAACTGATGCCCATCAGCACGGCGAAGAACACCAGCGCTTCCTTCGAACTGATCTTGCCGCTGGCCAGCGGGCGCTGTGCAGTGCGTTTGACGTGGCCGTCGACCTTGCGATCGGCCCAGTCGTTGATTACGCAACCACCGGCGCGGGTCAGCACTACGCCAAGAACAAAAATCACCACGTTGGCCAATGACGGCGAGCCCTTGCCGGCAATCCACAGCGCCCACAACGTCGGCCATAACAGCAGATAGATGCCGATCGGCTTGTCCATGCGCGTCAACTGAATGAAATCCCAGGCGCGCGGGTTCAAGCGGTTCAGGGACTTGAGCAGGCTCTGATACATCAGCAGTTCTCCGGATGGGCGCGGGCGGCGCTCCACAGGCTCGGCAGGAAGATTTCCGCGACCAGCACGCTCAGCGCGCCGCGGTCGAAACGCGAGCGGCGGGCCCACAGCGCGGGCGCTTTGGCTTCTGCCGGCAGCCAGTCTTCAGGGTAGTGGCAAACCTCGAGAGCGCGGCGCTGAAACGCCTGATCGCAAAACAGCAGTTCGCCCAGCGAGCGGCTGCCCAGTTCGTCCATGTGCAAGCCGTCACCCTGCAACGCCGCACGCGAGGCCACGCTGCGGGCGAACACCCAGGCCTCGCCGTGGCCGCGCAGATACACCTCGCGCACCCAGCCTTCGCTGCCTTCGGCCAGTTCCAGCGCCGCGCATTCGTCGCTGCGCAGGGTGGCCCAGCCTTCGAACAACGGCGTCACGCTGAAGCCATCGCTGGACAGCCGCGTCAGGCGGCGGGTCAGCGAGCCTTCGTCGAACAACCAGTCCAGGGTCAACGCATCGGGGCGGGGTGTCAGTCGGCTTTGGGTCAGCCAGAGCGGGGCGGGGCAGGCATTTGAATGTTGCACAATGAGTCATTATTGGCCGCAAATGAGGCGGCGAGCTTACCATGGCGGGCGGCGAGATTGATCGATCCGGGTGGCCGTTGCGCCGAACAGGCTTGCATCTGCCGGGCACCCTCAGTACAAAACGCCCTGAGCCGGATGGCAGCGCTACACCCATCGACTGTCCGCGCCAGCAATCGCCTGAACCTTGAGGAAGTATCCGAATGAAAAAGTGGCAATGCATCGTCTGTGGCCTGATCTACAACGAAGCCGACGGCTGGCCGGATGACGGCATTGCGCCGGGCACCCGCTGGGAAGACGTGCCGGCAGACTGGCTGTGCCCGGACTGCGGCGTCGGCAAGATGGACTTCGAAATGATCGAAATCAACTAAGCAAAATCAAGGAGCAAGGCATGAGCGCACCTGTCGTCATCATCGGCACTGGCCTGGCGGGCTACAACCTGGCCCGTGAGTTTCGCAAGCTCGACAGCGAAACCCCGCTGCTGCTGATCACCGCCGATGACGGCCGCTCGTATTCCAAGCCGATGCTCTCCACCGGTTTCGGCAAGAACAAGGACGCTGACGGCCTGAGCATGGCCGAGCCGGGGGCCATGGCCGAGCAGTTGAAGGCCGAGGTGCGCACTCACACGCGCATCAGCGGCATCGATGCCGGCCACAAGCGCCTGTGGATCGGTGAAGAAGCGGTGTATTACCGCGACCTGATTCTCGCCTGGGGCGCGGAAACCGTGCGCGTGCCGATCGATGGCGATGGTGCCGATCTGGTCTTTCCAATCAATGATCTCGAGGACTACGCACGGTTTCGAGCCGCCGCAGCCGGCAAACGCCGCGTGCTGTTGCTCGGCGCTGGGCTGATCGGTTGCGAGTTCGCCAACGACTTGATCCTCGGCGGCTACGAAGTACAACTGGTCGCGCCGTGCGAGCAGGTCATGCCGACCCTGTTGCACCCAGCCGCTGCGGCCGCCGTGCAGGCCGGGCTGGAAAGTCTCGGCGCAAAATTTCACCTCGGCCCGGTGCTGACCCGCCTGCAAAAAGTTGCCGATGGCCTCGAAGCGCACCTGTCTGACGGTCAGGTCATCGCCTGTGACGTGGTGGTCTCGGCGATTGGCCTGCGCCCACGCATCGATCTGGCAGCGGCGGCGGGTATTCAGGTCAATCGCGGCGTCATGGTTGATCGGCAGCTTAAAACCTCCCACGCCAATATCTACGCCTTGGGCGATTGCGCCGAAGTCGACGGGCTCAATCTGTTGTACGTGATGCCGCTCATGAGTTGCGCGCGAGCATTGGCCCAGACCCTGGCGGGAAACCCGACAGCGGTCAGCTACGGCCCGATGCCGATCACTGTGAAAACCCCGGTGTGCCCGCTGGTGGTCTCGCCGCCGCCGCGTGGCAGCGAAGGCGTCTGGACGGTGGAGGGGCAGGGCGCCGACATCAAGGCGCTGTGCCGCAGTACCGACGGTCAGTTGCTCGGTTATGCGCTGACCGGTGCGGCGGTCATGGAAAAACTCGCCCTGAACAAACAGCTTCCGGCCCTGCTGGCGTAAATGCCGGTCGTTCTGTCGTAAACACCCCGCTTTTGCCCCGACAAAGGTCGCGGGGAGACTGGCGTCGCCCGTATCCGCGTGCCATTCTCACTCCCGTCTGCCGCAGAGTAGAGCCTGCGGCGCTTTGGGCGCTGTTCCAACGAGAACAGCACGGACATAACAACAAAAAACCGTCAAAGGGGCTTCACTAATGCGTAAACCAGAACTCGCCGCCGCCATCGCGGAAAAAGCGGACCTGACCAAAGAACAGGCCAATCGCGTCCTCAACGCCGTCCTCGAAGAAATCACCGGCGCCCTGCACCGCAAGGACAGCGTGACGCTGGTCGGCTTCGGCACCTTCCTGCAACGCCACCGCGGCGCCCGCACCGGCAAAAACCCGCAAACCGGCGAACCGGTGAAGATCAAGGCCAGCAACACCGTTGCGTTCAAGCCAGGCAAATCGTTGAAAGACAGCGTTAATCCTTAATTGCGGCGAACCTCCTGAATAACGGGAGAACCGCTGGGAAAAATGGGCATATCGATTGCGGTCGAATGCCCATTTTTTATGTCCGCCAATTAGTGGGCAGGGCGTGCTAATGCCAAAGGCGTTAATAAGGGGCTTTTGATTAGCGCGGCGGCTTTGCATACCTTCGGGCGATTAATAATTTTTTAATAAATGCTATCAAGATGATGGCACTTTTAATGTTCTTTTGTTGTCGCGCAGCGATGTGTTGAAACAATACCGAAGTCTTTCGGAATCATCCTACATCCGGTTTTTTCAAAAGCGGTCATGCTCCGAGCCGTCTTTGCCAGCACACATACGGGCGTTGCGGGGTTTTGGAACGAGCGCTCTGGATCGAGGGTTTCAGGCGTGTCTCGCGCGAATGCACAGGCGAAGGGGGTATCAGGGATACCCTGAGAGGATATAAGGAAACCTCCTACAACAAACAAAGAACACTTCGTCTTGTTGTTTAATCAGATGCTTGCTAGTGGCCATCATTGTGATTACGATGCGCCCACTTGAAAGAGCACATCTCAATTGGATGAGTCGCTGAACTGCTCTTCGATACTGTCCCGCGTGGCTGACACTCTATTCGCCCGCACGACTGTAATCCTTAATAAAGGCCATGGATGTCCTACTCAAGCAAACTTTCCGCCCATTACCTCGAACTCGCAAAAGCCTCTGTTTCCAAAGAGAATTTTGCGGGCGAAGACGTTCGTTTTTCGAGCGAATTCGAGGCGCTGGAAAGCGAGCTGGCCAAAGCCTCGTCGATGCACGAAAGCGGGCAGATCGACTGGCTGAAAATCCGTGAAAACAGCGAAAACCTGCTGCGTACCCAATCCAAGGATCTGCGTGTCGGCGCCTGGCTGACCTGGTCGTTGTACCAGCGCGAATCCTTCCCCGGGCTGCTCGCCGGCCTCGGTCTGCTGCACCATTTGTCGGAAAACAACTGGGCCGACGTCCACCCGCTCAAACCGCGCACCCGTGCCGCCGCCATTGGCTGGCTGGTGCCGCGTCTTGAGCAGGTGATTACCGAAAACATCGCGATCAAAGAGCAGTTGCCAATGTTCCGGCAGCTCTCCGAGCACCTGGCCGGTCTTGAAGCCGCCTGCACTGAACATCTGGGCGATGACGCGCCGCTGCTGCTGCCGATCTCCCGTCGCCTGAAAACCATGATCCAGCGCGCCGCCGACAACCAGCCGGCGCCTGGCGTGGTCGGCGCGGCGGTGGCGCAGGTCAAGCAGGCCGCGACCCAGTTGCTGACTCCCGGCGCACCGATAGACAACGAACGCGATGCGCACAAGGCCCTGCGTGCCCAGCAGGAAAGCGCCCGGCCGTTGTGCGCCTGGTGGCTGAAACAGAAAGCCACCGACCTGCGCGCCCTGCGTCTCAACCGCACGTTGCTGTGGATGACTATCGACGCGGTGCCCGAGCGCAACGCCGAGCAGATCACCGTGTTGCGCGGCCTGCCGCTGGAAAAGCTCAAGCTCTATCAGGACCGTTTCGATCAGGGCAAATACGCCGACCTGCTGGTGGAACTGGAGGCGAGCCTGGCGAAGGCGCCGTTCTGGTTCGATGGCCAGAGGATGGTCTGGGAATGTCTCCAGAACCTCAACGCCGAATTGGCCATGCGCGAAGTGGAAATCCACTTCGCGCTTTTGGTTCAACGGCTGCCGGGCATTGTCGAGTTGCGCTTCCATGACGGCGCGCCGTTCGCCGATCCGTCTACCCGCGCGTGGATCGCCGCCAACGTCATGCCGCACCTGCAAAGCGCCAGTGCGCCGCGCAAGGTCGAGAGCGAAAACGTCGAAACCCAGCCCGCCTGGGAGAAAGCGCTCGAGGAGGTCCTGCCACTGCTGCGCAAGGAAGGTCTCAAGCCGGCCGTGCAGGTTCTCAAGCAGGGTCTGCAGTCGGCTCACGGCGGGCGCGAACGGTTTTTCTGGCAGTTCGCCCTCGCGCGGCTGTGCTTCATGGCCAAGAAATACGAACTGGCCAAGAACCAGCTCGAAACCCTCGATCAGACATTACAGGACTCAGGCCTGCACGCCTGGGAGCCCGATCTTGCATTGGAAGTGCTGCACCTGCTGCACAGTTGCTGCGAGTTGTTGCCGCAGAACCATGCCGTACGTGAACGCAAGGAAGAGATTTATCGCAGGCTGTGCCACCTCGACCTCGAAGTGGTACTCGAATAGGCCCCAGGGCCACAACCGCAAGGAGAAAAGCCATGGCCAAAGAAGGCTCGGTAGCCCCCAAGGAACGCATCAACGTCACCTTCAAACCCGCCACCGGCGGTGCTCAGGAAGAGATTGAACTGCCGCTGAAACTGCTGGCAATCGGTGACTACACCCACCGCAAGGACGATCGCAAAATCGAAGATCGCAAGCCGATCAGCATCGACAAGATGACCTTCGATGAAGTGTTGGCCAAGCAAGAACTGGGTCTGACGCTGAGCGTGCCGAACCGTCTGCAGGAAGATGGCGAGGCCGACGAGCTGGCTGTGCAACTGCGCGTCAATTCGATGAAGGACTTCAACCCGGCCAGCCTGGTCGAGCAAGTGCCTGAGCTGAAAAAACTGATGGAACTGCGCGATGCGCTGGTGGCCCTCAAAGGCCCGCTGGGTAACGCGCCTGCGTTCCGTAAAGCGATCGAAGGCGTGCTCGCCGACGACGAATCCCGTGGTCGCGTACTCGGTGAGCTGGGCCTGAACGCCGCAGCCCCGGACGCCTGAGACTCTTGCCAAGGAAGCCAACACAATGAGCACTAGCGCAGCACAAGAGAAGAGCGCCGCCAGCGGCGAATACAGCATTCTCGACAGCATCATCGCCGAAACCCGTCTGACTCCGGACGACGAAGCCTATGACATCGCCAAGCGTGGCGTGTCGGCGTTTATCGAAGAACTGCTCAAGCCGCAGAACAACGGTGAGCCGGTCAAGAAGGCCATGGTTGACCGCATGATCGCCGAGATCGATGCCAAGCTCAGCCGTCAAATGGACGAAATCCTGCACCACCCGGATTTCCAGGCGCTGGAATCGTCGTGGCGTGGCCTGCAGTTGCTGGTCGACCGCACCAACTTCCGCGAAAACATCAAGATCGAAATCCTCAACGTCTCCAAAGAAGACCTGCTGGACGATTTCGAAGATTCGCCGGAAGTCATGCAGTCGGGCCTGTACAAGCACATCTACACCGCTGAATACGGCCAGTTCGGTGGTCAGCCGGTGGGCGCGATCATCGCCAACTACTACATGTCGCCAAGCTCGCCAGACGTCAAGCTGATGCAGTACGTGGCCAGCGTTTCGTGCATGTCTCACGCGCCGTTCATCGCTGCCGCCGGCCCGAAATTCTTCGGTCTGGAAAGCTTCACCGGCCTGCCGGATCTGAAAGATCTGAAAGACCACTTCGAAGGCCCGCAATTCGCCAAATGGCAGAGCTTCCGTACTTCGGAAGACTCCCGCTACGTTGGCCTGACGGTGCCGCGTTTCCTGCTGCGCAACCCGTACGACCCGGAAGAAAACCCGGTCAAATCGTTCGTCTACAAGGAAACCGTGGCCAACAGCCACGAGCACTACCTGTGGGGCAACACCGCGTACGCGTTCGGCACCAAGCTGACCGACAGCTTCGCCAAATTCCGCTGGTGCCCGAACATCATCGGCCCGCAGAGCGGTGGCGCGGTTGAAGACTTGCCGTTGCACCATTTCGAAAGCATGGGCGAAATCGAAACCAAGATTCCTACCGAGGTTCTGGTATCCGACCGTCGTGAATACGAACTGGCCGAGGAAGGCTTCATTTCCCTGACCATGCGCAAAGGCTCCGACAACGCGGCGTTCTTCTCCGCAAGCTCGGTGCAGAAGCCGAAGTTCTTCGGCATCAGCGCAGAAGGCAAGGCGGCAGAGCTGAACTACAAGCTCGGCACCCAACTGCCGTACATGATGATCGTCAACCGCCTGGCTCACTACTTGAAAGTGCTGCAGCGCGAGCAACTCGGTTCGTGGAAAGAACGTACCGACCTCGAGCTGGAACTGAACAAGTGGATCCGTCAGTACGTCGCCGACCAGGAAAACCCGAGCGCCGAAGTGCGTGGCCGTCGTCCGCTGCGCGCTGCGCAAGTGATCGTCAGCGACGTTGAAGGCGAGCCGGGCTGGTACCGCGTGAGCTTGAACGTGCGTCCGCACTTCAAGTACATGGGTGCCGATTTCACCCTGTCGCTGGTTGGCAAGCTGGACAAAGAGTAAGAGCGACTCATGGACGGATACGGCAGCCTGTTCGAACGCCTCAACGGCGACGCACAACTACGCAATGGCAAGAGCCTTGAGGTTTCTGCCATGGCGTCGGTGGCTGCCCATCTGGCCAAAATGCTCAGCACCCGGGCCGGCAGCGTGCAAACGCTGGCCGACTACGGGTTGCCCGATCTCAATGACATGCGCCTGAGCCTGCACGACTCGCTGAGTCAGGCCCGCCTGGCCATCGAAAGCTTCATCGAAGCCTACGAGCCGCGCCTGAGCAACGTGCGTGTCATTTCCCTGCCGCGTGACCACGATCAACTGCGCCTGGCCTTCAGTATCGAAGGCCTGCTGGAAGTTGAAGGGTTCAAGCGTCAGGTCAGTTTTTCCGCGCGCCTGGATGGCAGCGGTCAAGTCAAGGTCACCTAAGGAGATCCCCGATGTCTGGCAAACCCGCAGCACGCGTATCCGACCCCACCGCTTGCCCGCTCCCCGGCCACGGCACCAACCCGATCGCCGCCGGTTCCGGCGACGTGTTCTTCGACGGCCTCGCGGCCGCCCGCCAAGGCGATGCCTCGGCGTGTGGTGGTGCGATGTCGGGCGGTTTGGCGACCACTGTGTTGATCAACGGCAAGCCTGCCGCGACGGTTGATTCGGTGGGGACCCATGGCAACAAGGTCACGGCTGGGTCCGGGACGGTGATTATCGGCAATTCGCATTCGCCGGCGCCGTTTGTGCCGCCGTTGCCGGTGGTAATGCCAGGTTTCGACGAACAGTTTGTCCTGACGGATACGGCTGGCAAGCCTATGGCCAATTCGCGTTACTTGTTGGTTCGTGAAGATGGTTCCGAAGAAGAAGGCGTGACTGACGATCAGGGTCTGACCCATCGCGTGTCTCGCCACAAAAATGCCGAGAAAATCGACATTTACATCGCTTCGAGGGACTGATCAATGGGTGCAGATACCAAAACCACAGCGAACGGAAATTACGTCAAAGTCACTACGTTGCAGAGTACTCCGACCCAGAGCCCTGAGCCTAAGCCCGTCGCAGTGGAGCATGGGCTTACGGTTTTTCTCGGTGGCGCAGGGATGATCGGGGCCTATAACGATGACATGATCGCGGCATTTGAAGAGGTCGGTATATCCAATGCTGTTTATGGGAATTACTCATCTCTTATTACAGGCATGGACAAATACGTGCCTGCTCTCGCCGACATGCTCAGCGATGCGTCGTCGGTCGTGCTTTATAACCAGGACGAAAAGGATCCTGTAGTTTTTGAGTATGGCGAATTGCAAAAATGTGAGTACGGAAACGAGTATATAGAGAAAAAATATCTGTTCGGAATGGTCACCGTAAGAAGTTACAAAGAGGTTGTTTGTACCCCTCCAGGTGATCTGTTGGCGATGAAAATCAGTCGAGATATCAGCAAGATCAAGGCCACCGAGTTTCCGTTGAGCGCTTTGCAGATAAACAAACCGGTTCCCAAGGTCGGCCAATTCAATATCGTCGGCTACTCCTGGGGCGCGGTTATTGCCGCACGCAGTGCCATTTATTACGCGCGCGCCGGGGTGAAAGTCGATCATCTTGTCTTGATTGGCGCCCCGATCAATAAAAGCCTGAAGGTCGCCGTCACCACGCACCCTAACATCAAGAACGCAACGATCATCGACCTGAAAGACAAGGGCGACCCTATCTATGCAGGTATTTCCGACGAAGAACTCATGAAGGCATCCGTCGAGTTGGGTCAGCAGATGCTCAACGGCGGTGGTCATTTTTATTACTCGGGCGATAACGCAGAGGGTAAGTCACGACGTCGTGAACTGGCGAAATTTCTGTACGCCAAGGGGCTTCGTTAATTGATCAGGTACTTTTATCTTTTTGTGTCAGCGCTGTTCTTGCTGATGTCTTTTACGCATCCGCGTAAAGCGCCTGATGTTGTTGACCTGAATTCTTTGCCAGCGCCGGTAAGTTTCTATGAGTGGGTTTTTCTATTCTGCATCGTGAGTTTTATTCCGATGCTGGTGGTGGCTTTTTATTATTTTGTAAGGGCTGTGACCATTTTCTTTCGACAGCGGAATTTGCAGGTCGGCTTGCCAGTGCTGTTGATGTTTATCGTGATCTCGGCTGCGTTATACAGCTTCAATCATTGGGTGTTCAGTGAGCTGTTTTAAGCTTCGCGCTGGCGGTAACGGATATTCAGTCCTTACTCGCGGCAAGGGAGCGAGCAGTGACTGGGCATGTTTATCAGTCATTCATCCTCTACACATCCGGAAAACCGAACGACATGTCCTTTAACCACTACTACCAAAGCGAACTCACCGCACTGCGCCAGCTCGGTCGCCGTTTCGCCGAGCGTAGTCCGGCGCTGGCGCCGTATCTGGGGCAGGCCGGGCGGGATCCGGATGTGGAGCGGTTGCTGGAAGGCTTTGCGTTCCTGACCGGGCGTTTGCGCCAGAAGCTCGACGACGAGTTGCCGGAGCTCAGCCATTCGCTGATGCAGCTGCTGTGGCCGAACTACATGCGCCCGCTGCCGGCGTTCAGCATTTTGCAGTTCGACCCGCTCAAGCGTTCCGGGCCGGCGCTGCTGGTTGAGCGCGATACGCCGATCGAGAGCAAGCCGATCGAAGACGTGCGCTGCCGCTTCCGCACTTGCTACCCGACCGAAGTGCTGCCGCTGGATCTGGCCGCGCTGAATTATTCGGTGAAGGGCGATGGCTCGCTGCTCAGTCTGCGCCTGGAGATGAGTGCCGACGGCCACCTCGGCGAGCTGGAACTGAGCAAACTGCGTCTGCACTTTGCCGGTGAGCGTTATATCAGCCAGATGCTGTACCTGAGCCTGCTGCGCAACCTCGACGGCATCGAGCTGATCCCGCTCGACGGCGCCGGCAAGCCGATCGATGGTGTCAGCGGCAAGCCGATGGCGTTCAAGATTCCCGGTGACCGCGTGAAACCGGTGGGCTTTGCCGAAGAAGAAGCGTTGATCCCGTATCCGCTGAACACCTTCCGTGGCTATCGTTACCTGCAGGAATACTTCGCCTTCCAGGACAAATTCCTTTTCGTCGACGTCAACGGTCTGGACATCCTCAAGGCGCTGCCGGAAGACACGCTCAAGCAGATGCGCGGCCTCGAACTGCGTTTTGATATTCGCAAGAGCGGCATCATGCGCATGCGTCCGACGCTGGATAACGTCAAGCTGTTCTGCACGCCGATTGCCAACCTGTTTGCCCACGATGCATTGCCGATCCGGCTCGACGGCAAGCAAGACGAATACCTGCTGCTGCCGGCGGAATACGACCTGGAAAACTGCGGTGTGTTCTCGGTCGAAACCGTGACCGGCTGGAAGCCCGGCGGCCTCGGTTATCAGGAGTACGTGCCGTTCGAATCGTTCGAGCACGACCCGAGTTTCGACGTCCCCAACAGCCGTCCGCATTACAGCATCCGCCAGCGTTCGTCCTTGCTGCACGACGGCCTCGACACCTACCTGAGCTTCGGCATCCGCCATACCGAAGCCCACGAAACCCTGTCGATCGAGCTGATGTGCACCAACCAGAACCTGCCGAAAAAGCTCAAGCTCGGCGACATCTGCATGGCCTGCGAGGAGACGCCGGAGTTCCTGAGCTTCCGCAACATCACCCCGGCGACGCCGAGTTTCGCGCCGCCGCTGAACCGTGACTTCCTGTGGAAGCTGATCAGCAACATGTCGCTTAACTACTTGTCGCTGGCTGACGTCAATGCGTTGAAGGTGATTCTCGAAACCTACGACTTGCCGCGCTACTACGACCAGCACGCAGAAAAGGTCAGCAAACGCCTGCTCGGCGGGCTAAAGCACATCAAACATCACCACGTCGACCGCTTGCATCGCGGCCTGCCGGTGCGCGGCTTGCGCACCGAATTGACCATCGACCCGGAAGGCTATATCGGCGAAGGCGACCTGTTCGTCTTCGCTTCGGTTCTCAACGAGTTTTTCGCGCTTTACGCCAGTCTCAATTCATTCCATGAGCTGCGGGTAAAAAGCACACAGGGAGAGGTGTACCAATGGACACCACGTATGGGCCTGCAGCCCCTGCTCTAAGCGGGCTGACCAAGGTAATACGCGAGTACTCGCTGTTTCAGGCAGTGCTGCTGGTGATCGACCGGCTGCGCGAGGCCCACCCGCATCTGAGCGAAGACGATCTGTACGATCAGGTCGAGTTTCAGGCCAACCCGAGCCTGGGCTTTCCGCGCAGCGACGTCGATCGCGTCGAGTTCTTCGAAGAGCACGGCAAGATGCGCGCGCGCATGCGCTTCAACCTGATCGGCCTGGTCGGCTCCGGTTCGCCGTTGCCGGCGTTCTACGGCGAGCAGGCGCTGGGCGACAGCGAGGACGGCAACCCGACACGCAATTTCCTCGACCTGTTCCACCATCGCCTGCAACGGCTGATGCTGCCGATCTGGCGCAAGTACCGCTACCGCGCAAGCTTTCAGAGCGGCGCGGTCGATCCGTTCTCGGCGCAGCTGTTCGCGCTGATCGGTCTGGGCGGCGACGAGATCCGCAAGGCCAAGGAACTCAACTGGAAACGCCTGCTGCCGTACCTCGGCCTGCTCAGCCTGCGGGCGCACTCGGCGGCGCTGATCGAAGCCGTACTGCGTTACTACTTCAAGCACGAAGACCTGGTCATCGAGCAGTGCATCGAGCGCCGCGTGGAAATTCTCGACGAGCAGCGCAATCGTTTGGGCCGCGCCAACAGCGTGCTCGGCGAAGACCTGGTGCTCGGCGAGCACGTGCGCGATCGCAGCGGCAAATTCCGCATCCACATCACCGAACTCGACTGGCAGCGCTTCCACGAATTCCTGCCGATCGGTTTCGGTTACCAGCCGCTCTGCGCGCTGGTGCGGTTCACCCTGCGTGATCCGCTCGATTACGACATTCGCCTGGTCCTGCGCCAGGAAGAAATCCGCGAACTGCGCATCGGTGAGCAGAACGCCTGTCGCCTCGGCTGGACCAGCTGGCTGGGCCGCGAGAAAGCGGACGGCGTGGTGACCCTGGGCAGCAAAATTCATTAAGGACGTGAGCCATGATCAACGTAGACCTGCAACAACTCATCCAGGCGCTGGACGCCGAAACCCGTCGTGATCTGGAGCGTTCGGCCGAGCGGTGTGTGGCCCGGGGCGGCAGCAAGATTCTCGTCGAAGACCTGCTGCTGGGCTTGCTGGAACGTCCGAACGGCTTGCTCTCGCGCGCCTTGCAGGATGCCGACGTCGATGCCGGTGAGCTGAGCGCCGCGCTGCAATCGCGGGTCGAGCACAGCGCTTCACGCAACCCGGTGTTCGCCCCGGAACTGGTGCAATGGCTGCAAGACGCACTGCTGGTGGCCAACCTTGAACTGGGCCAGACCCAGGTCGAAGACGCCGCGCTGATTCTGGCTTTGCTGCGCAACCCGATGCGCTACGCCGGCAGCCGTTATCAGCCGCTGCTCGCCAAGCTGAACATCGATCGTTTGAAGGAATTTGCCCTGTCGCAACAGGAGCAACCGGCGGCCAATGGCAAACCGGCCGCGCAAGGCGAATCGCTGTTGCAGCGATTTACCCACAACCTGACCCAGCAGGCCCGCGACGGCAAACTCGACCCGGTGCTGTGCCGTGACGGCGCGATCCGCCAGATGGTCGACATCCTCGCCCGCCGCCGCAAGAACAACCCGATCGTCGTCGGTGAGGCCGGTGTCGGTAAAACCGCCATCGTCGAAGGTCTGGCCTCGCGCATCGCCGCCGGTGAAGTGCCGCAGGTGCTCAAAGGCGTTGAATTGCTCTCGCTGGACATGGGCCTGTTGCAGGCCGGCGCCAGCGTCAAAGGTGAATTCGAGCGTCGTCTGAAAGGCGTGATCGACGAAGTCAAAGCCTCGCCGAAACCGATCATTCTGTTCATCGACGAAGCCCACACGCTGATCGGCGCGGGCGGCAATGCCGGTGGCTCCGACGCGGCCAACCTGCTGAAACCGGCACTGGCCCGTGGCGAATTGCGCACCATCGCCGCGACCACCTGGGCCGAGTACAAGAAATACTTCGAGAAAGATCCAGCGCTGGCCCGTCGTTTCCAGCCCGTGCAACTGCACGAACCGACCGTCAGCGAAGCAGTGACCATTCTGCGTGGCCTGGCTCAGGTCTACGAGAAGAGCCACGGCATCTACCTGCGCGATGACGCGGTGGTCTCCGCGGCCGAATTGTCCGCGCGTTATCTGGCCGGGCGGCAACTGCCGGACAAAGCCGTCGACGTGCTCGACACCGCATGCGCGCGCGTGCGCATCAGCCTCGCCGCCGCCCCGGAAAGCCTTGAGCGCCTGCGTGGTGAACTGGCTGAAGGCGGCCGTCAGCGTCAGGCCCTGCGCCGCGATGCCGAGGCCGGTCTGCTGATCGACCACGAAGCGCTGGAAGCACTGGAAGCGCGTCTGGACGAAGCCGAAAGCGAGATGGTCGCGCTGGAAACCCTGTGGACCGAGCAGAAGGCATTGGCCGAGCGCCTGCTGGAATTGCGTCAGCAACTGGCCAAGGCCCGCGAAGCCGCGGCTGTCGAGCCGACCGTCAGCGTTGAACAAGATGCTGAAGGCACGGTGATCGAAACCCACGCTGTCGAAGTGGAAGAAGGGCAAAGCTTCGAAGCGCTGGAAGCGCAGCTTCACGAAACCCACACGGCGTTGACCGCTGCACAAGTCAAAGAACGTCTGGTCAGCTTCGAAGTGTGCCCGCGTCTGGTTGCCGAAGTGATCAGCGCCTGGACCGGCGTGCCGCTGGCGCAACTGGCCCGCGAACACAACGCCAAGGTCGCCAGTTTCGCCACCGATTTGCGCACGCGCATTCGTGGTCAGGAACAAGCCGTGCACGCGCTGGATCGCTCGATGCGCGCCACTGCTGCCGGTCTGAACAAGCCTGACGCACCGGTCGGCGTGTTCCTGCTGGTCGGCCCGAGCGGCGTCGGCAAGACCGAAACCGCGCTGGCCCTGGCTGACCTGCTGTATGGCGGCGACCGTTTCATCACCACCATCAACATGTCCGAATTCCAGGAGAAGCACACCGTCTCGCGCCTGATCGGCGCGCCACCGGGCTACGTCGGTTACGGCGAGGGCGGCATGCTCACCGAAGCCGTGCGGCAGAAACCGTATTCGGTGGTGCTGCTCGACGAAGTCGAAAAGGCTGACCCGGACGTGCTCAACCTGTTCTATCAGATCTTCGACAAAGGCGTGGCCAACGACGGCGAAGGTCGCGAGATCGACTTCCGCAACACGTTGATCCTGATGACCTCGAACCTCGGTAGCGACAAGATCAGCGACCTCTGCGAGAACGGCGCGCGGCCAACCGCCGAAGTCCTCGAAGAAACCATTCGCCCGGTGCTCAGCAAACACTTCAAACCGGCGCTGCTGGCGCGGATGAAAGTGGTGCCGTACTACCCGGTCGGCGGCCCGGTGCTGCGCGAGCTGATCGAGATCAAACTCGGTCGTCTTGGCGAGCGCCTGAATCGTCGTCAGCTGGATTTCACTTGGTGCCAGAACCTCGTCGATCACCTGTCCGAACGCTGCACGCAAAGCGAAAGCGGCGCGCGTCTGATCGACCATTTGCTCGACCAGCACGTATTGCCGCTGGTGGCTGATCGTCTGCTCGATGCGATGGCCACGGGTGAAAGCCTCAAGCGCGTGCACGCCACGCTCGACGGCGACGCCAGCGTGACGTGCGAGTTCGCCTGAGGTGGGTGTGATGTTCACTCGAGTGCCGCAGCCACTGGTCTACGCCGAAGCGTTGCTGGCGCAGTTCGCCAGTCTGTCGCGGGCGGCGGACGGTGCTGCGCTGCTGGGTGACTTCGTGCGCGGGCTGGCCGAGCTGAGCGGTTGCGAACTGACGCAGCTGTATCTGCTCGACGCCACCCACACTTGCCTGGGGATGAACGCCGAATGCCTTGATGGCGCGCTGCAACCGCGCCAGGCGGCGAGCCTGCCGGCCGATTACAACGGTGAACAACTGCTGCAGTTCGCCCTGTGCCAGAACCGCGTGGTATGCCTCGACGATTTGAGCGGCAGCCTGCACGAGACCAGTTTTCTGCCAGCGACTACGAGCGCCTGGCAGTCGTTGCTGTGCGTGCCGCTGGTCAACAGCCATAAGGCGGTTGAGGGCTTGTTGCTCTGCGCCAGCCGTCGTCGCACCGACTTGCAGGGCTTTGCCGATTCCCTCGGTCAGCTCGGTTCGTTCGTGCTCGGCCAGTTGCATTTGCTGCAACGTCTGCGTCAGCCATCGGCGGAATCGTCGACGGCGGTACGCAGCGTACCGAGCATCAGCGGCTACGGTCTGATCGGCAAAAGCGCAGCGATGCGCCAGACCCATTCGCTGATCAGTAAAGTCCTGCACAGCCCGTACACCGTGTTGCTGCGCGGCGAAACCGGCACTGGCAAGGAAGTGGTTGCGCGGGCGATCCACGATTGTGGCCCGCGCCGGTCCCAGGCATTCATCGTGCAGAACTGCGCGGCGGTGCCGGAAAACCTCCTTGAAAGCGAGCTGTTCGGCTATCGCAAAGGTGCTTTCACCGGTGCCGATCGCGACCGCGCCGGTCTGTTCGATGCGGCCAATGGCGGCACGCTGCTGCTCGACGAGATCGGCGACATGCCGCTGTCGTTGCAGGCGAAGATTCTGCGCGTGTTGCAGGAAGGCGAGATTCGTCCGCTGGGTTCGAACGACACGCACAAGATCGACGTGCGCATCATCGCCGCAACGCACCGCGATCTGGCGGCGCTGGTCGGCGAAGGCAAGTTCCGCGAGGACCTGTATTACCGCCTCGCGCAATTTCCGATCGAGTTGCCGGCGCTGCGTCAGCGCGAGGGTGACATCCTCGAACTGGCGCAACACTTCGCCGAAAAAACCTGTGCCTATCTGCAGCGCGATCCGGTGCGCTGGTCGAGCGCGGCGCTGGAGCACCTGTCGGGTTACACCTTCCCCGGCAACGTGCGCGAACTCAAGGCGCTGGTCGAACGTGCCGTGCTGCTGTGCGAAGGCGGCGAACTGCTCGCCGAACATTTTGCTCTGCGCATGGAGCCGATCCTCGAGGACAACAGCCACCTGAATCTGCGCGAACGCCTGGAGCAGGTCGAACGCACCTTGTTACTCGATTGCCTGCGCAAGAACGACGGCAACCAGACTCTCGCCGCCCGCGAACTGGGGCTGCCACGGCGCACGCTGCTGTATCGGCTCGGCCGTCTGAACATCAATCTGGGGGATTTCGATGGCTAGGCAAAAACGCATCGATCTGCCCCGAAAAACCAATTTCAGCGCCGCCCGCAAGGGTCGGCGCTTTGTGCTTTGTCTACACCTGGAGACCCTCTGATGTCTGTTCGTCACTGGCACGCTGTCCTGCTGACCCTCGTCGTTCTATGCGGCCTTGGCGGCTGTAGCGGCAATTACAAATTCAACGACAACGACTATCGCCCGTTGGGTGATCCGCAAGCGGTCAATCGCGGCAAGTGACCGCAAGGAGCATCAAACATGGAATTGGTTTTCGAAATGCTGAACACCAAGCAGTTCGTGCCCACCGAATTGTGCCAACGGACCTTCAAGCAGGCCGGCGGCGTGATCGGGCGGGGCGAGGACTGCGATTGGATCATCCCTGACCGCAAGCGTCACCTGTCCAATCACCACGCAATTGTCAGCTACCGCGATGGCTCGTTTTTCCTGACCGACACCAGCAGCAACGGTGTCCAGGACGGCAGCAGCCACGCGCGCCTGCACAAGGGCGAGCCGGTGCGCATCGAGCACGGCAGCACCTACATCCTCGGTGACTTCGAGATTCGCGCGCGGCTGGTGCGCGACCCGGCAACCTTCGACGGTGAAGTCGGCCGTCCGCGCGCTGCCGGCAGCATCATTCCGGATGACGCGTTCCTCGATCTCGACCCGCTCAATGCGCTTGAGCAGCAAGAGCGCGTGTACTCGGAAATCGACGAGTTGCTGGCGCCCACGGCCAAACCGGAAGATTCGCGTCAGCGTGCCGACTACGCGCGCATCGACATGGAAAGCCTGCTGGTCCCGGAGCTGATCGCCGCCCCGGTCGAACCCGAGCCCGCTCCGGCCCCAAAAGCCGTCGAGCGTCAGAGCGACGGCTTCTGGGAACATTTCGGCGCGGCGCTGGGTGTCGACGTCAAAGGCCTCAGCCACGACGAACGCGAGGCCATGGCGATCAATGCGGCGCGCCTGCTGCGCCAGAGCATCGGCGGTTTGCAGCAGAGCCTGCGCACCCGCTCGGAGCTGAAAAACGAACTGCGTCTGGCCCAGACCACCGTGCAAGGCACCAACAAGAACCCGCTGAAATTCGCCGTTGACCCGAGCGAAGCGCTGGAGATTCTGTTGCAGCCGAGCAAGCCCGGGCATCTGCCGGCCGAACAGGCAATCTCCCGTGCGTTCCGTGATTTGCAGGCGCATCAAGTGGCCTTGCTCACCGCCAGCCGCGCCGCCGTGCGCGGCACGCTGGAGCACTTCTCGCCGGAGCAGTTGACCCTGCGTTTCGAGCGCGACAACAAGCCACTGATCGCCACGTCTGGCGGGCGCTGGAGAGCGTTCGGCCGTTATCACCAGGCGCTGCGTCAGGACGATGACTGGAGCGAGCGCCTGCTGGCCCGCGATTTTGCTCAGGCCTACGAAGAACAGATCCGCCTGATTTCCACCCTTCACACCGACCACCAAGGATGATGCGCATGTCTCGCCGTTCGACCGCTTTTTTCCAGACGCTGACTGCGCTCACCCTGCTGGTGCTGCTCGCCGGTTGCTCGTCGCTGTCGCCGTACTCGAAAGTGACCAAGATCAACCTGAAACTGACCGGCAGCGATCAGCTCAACCCGGACCTCAACGGACGGCCGTCGCCGATCGTCGTGCGCCTGTTCGAACTCAAGCACCCGGTGACCTTCGAAAACGCTGATTTCTTCAGCCTCTACGAACGCGCCAAGGAAGCCCTAAACCCGGATCTGGTGGCCAGCGAAGAACTCGAACTGCGCCCGGGTGAAACCGTTGAGATGAAGCTCAAGGTGGAAGAGGGCAGCCTGTATGTTGGCGTTCTCGCCGCTTACCGCGACTTGCCGGACACCCAATGGCGCCACACGGTTCAGATCACTCCGCTGGAAGTCACCGACGTCGATCTGACGCTGGACCAGACCGGTATCCGTAACACCCATCAAGTGCTCGCCAAGGCGGATGACTGATCATGAATACCCATAAAGTCATTTGGCAGGAAGGTATGCTGCTGCGTCCGCAGCACTTCCAGCACAACGATCGCTATTACGATCACCAGATGAAAACCCGCACGCAATTGCTCGGTGGCTACACCTGGGGTTTTCTCAATCTGGAAATCGACCTGCAGTTCCTCAACATGGGCAAACTGGTGATCAGTGAAGCCTCGGGGATTCTGCCGGACGGCAGCCTGTTCGAACTCGGCGGCAACACCGAACCGCTGGCGCTGGACGTGCCGCCGAACACCGGTAACACCCCGATCTATCTGGCGCTGCCACTGGTCACCGGCAACCACATCGAGGCCCGCCGCCCGGAGCAATCCGACGTGCTCGCGCGCTACACCGCGTACGACGCCGAAGTTGCCGACTCCAACGCCGGCGACGATTCCGCCAGCCAGGTCAGCTGCGGTCGTCCGGACTTCAAACTGTTGCTCGGCGAGCAGCAGAGCGATCAGGCCTACGTCAAGCTGAAGATCTGCGACGTGCTCGACACCACGCCCGACGGGGTGATCAGCCTCGATCCGGACTTTCGTGCCGACCTACATCCAGGCCCACGCGTCGAGCTATCTGCTGTCGTGCCTGAAAGAAGTCATCAGCATGCTCAGCCACCGTGGCGACACCATTGCCGAGCGGATTCGCTCCAACGGCAAGGTCGGCGGCGCCGAGGTTGGCGACTTCATGATGCTGCAACTGATCAACCGCACCGAACTGCTGCTGCGCCATTATCTGGGGCTGGAGCAGGTGCATCCGGAAGAGTTGTACCGCACGCTGCTGACCATGCTCGGCGATCTGGCGACTTTTTCCGGCGAGAGCAAACGTCCGCGTCTGGACAGCCGTTATTCCCACGCCGATCAGGGCGCCAGCTTCCGTAAACTGATGGAAGCGATTCGTCAGGTGCTGTCGATGGTGCTCGAACAGCACGCCATCGAACTGATCCTGCAAGCGCGTCAGTACGGCATCATCGTTTCGCCGTTGCACGACCACAAACTGCTCGGCTCGGCGTCGTTCGTGCTGGCAGCCAGTGCCGACTGCGACTCCGAAGAACTGCGCCAGCGTCTGCCGGCGCACCTCAAGGTCGGCCCGGTGGAGCGCATTCGCCAACTGGTCAACCTGCACCTGCCGGGCATCAAGGTCAAACCGTTGCCGGTGGCGCCGCGGCAGATCGCGTTCCACTCCAACAAAACCTATTTCATTCTCGAACTCAGTTCCGAAGACCTGGCACAACTGGAGCGCTCCGGCGGCTTCGCGTTCCACGTGTCCGGCGAATTCGCCAATCTTGAACTGAAATTCTGGGCCATCAGGAACTGACCGACATGATCAAGGAAACGGATTACAGCCAGGACGACAAAACCGTCCTGCTCGATCGCCAGGGCCACGGACCGGCGTCGAGTCCATTGACCGACTTCGCCGCGCCGCCGCGTTTCGAGCAACTGGAAGAACGCATGATCTACGCCGCGCGCCTGCGTCCGGCCGAGGCGTTCAACATCAGCCTCAACTCGCTGGTCGCGGCCTCGTCGGAACTGCTCTCGGAAGTGGTGCGCCTCAAGCACAGCGAAACCCGCGAAGACCTGTACGCGCTCAATGAGCGCCTGACCGCCGGGCTCAAACTGTTTGAAGTACGCGCCCTGCATAACGGCGCCGAAAGCAGCCAGGTGATGGCCGCGCGTTACGTGCTCTGCACCGTGGTCGACGAAGCCGTCGTGACCACGCCGTGGGGCAACGAAAGCGAGTGGTCGCAGATGAGCCTGCTCAGCAGCTTCCACAACGAAACCTTCGGCGGTGAGAAGTTTTTCCAGCTGCTCGATCGGCTGTCGAAAAACCCGGTCAAGCACCTGCCGATGCTCGAACTGATGTACCTGTGCCTGTCGCTCGGTTTCGAGGGCAAGTACCGCGTGCAGGCGCGCGGCATGCTCGAACTCGAAGGCATCCGCGATGCCTTGTACCGGCAGATCCGTCAGTTGCGTGGCGACGTGCCGCGCGAGCTGTCGCCGCACTGGGAAGGCCTCAATGACCAGCGCCGCAACCTGGTGCGCATCGTGCCGGCGTGGATGGTGGTGCTGTTCACGCTGGTCTGCCTGGTGGTGATGTATTCGGGCTTCGCCTGGGTCTTGGGCGAGCAGCGCGACACCGTTCTGCAACCTTATCAGCCGCTTGATCCGGCCGCGGTGCAACCGCAGTCGCAGCCGTAAACAGGGACGTGTGATGAAAAAGTTTTTCAAGAAAGTCGGCGCCTTCCTGCGCCAGACCTGGGTCTGGACCCTGCTGCTGGTGCTGTTTCTGGCGCTGCTGGTGTGGTTCGCCGGTCCGTTGTTGGCGGTTGACGATTACAAGTTCTGGGAAAGCCCGACCTCGCGTCTGCTGACCATCGCCGTGCTGTTCCTGATCTGGGGTCTGACCATGGTCTTCGTCAGCTGGCGCGCCGGGATCCGCAAGAAAGCCGAGGAAGCCAGCGAAGACGGCCAGGACCGCATTCGCCGCGAAGAGCTGATCGACGAAGAGCAGAAAGAGTTGAAGGCGCGCTTCAAGGACGCGCTGAAAACCCTGAAGACCTCGAGCCTGTATCGCGGCCGCAGCGAGCGCTGGCGCAGCGACTTGCCGTGGTATCTGCTGATCGGTCCGCAGGCCTCTGGCAAGACCAGCCTGCTGGACTTTTCCGGTCTGGAATTCCCGATCAACAAGATCGACCGCAAGCTGACCCGCGACACCCTCGGCACCCGTCACTGCGACTGGTATTTCGCCGATCACGGCGTGCTGATCGATACCGCCGGGCGCTACATGACCCAGCCCGACGCCGAAGTCGACGGCAACGCCTGGAGCACCTTGCTTGAGCTGTTGCGCAAGCGTCGCCGCGGTCGTCCATTGAACGGTGTGCTGGTGACCATTCCGGTGGAAACCCTGCTCGGCGGCAGTGAGCAGGACATCGATACGCTGGCGCGTCAGGTGCGTGGGCGTCTGCAAGATGTGCATCAGAAACTGCACGTCGATGTGCCGGTGTATCTGGTGTTGAGCAAGGCCGACAAGCTGCTCGGTTTCGACGAGTTCTTCGATCAACTGACCCGCGAGGAAAGCGATCAGGTGCTCGGTACCAGTTTCCGCAAGGATCAGGTCGGCACCGACGTGGCGGTGCTGCGCAACGAGTTCGAAGAACTGCTGCGTCGTCTCAACAGCCAAGTGATCATGCGCATGCACTCCGAGCGCGATACCCAGCGCCGTGGCCGCATCCTCGACTTCCCGCATCAACTCGGGCAGATCGGCGAGCGCCTGTGCCTGTTCGTCGACATGGCGTTCACCGGCAACCGTTATCAGCGGGCCACGCAACTGCGCGGTTTCTACCTGACCAGCGCGCCGCACCTGACCCAGGAAATGGATTCGACCACCGCCGGCATCGGCGCCAGCCTCGGCATGAACGCCGGTGTGCTGCCGACCCTGCGCAGCGGCCGTTCGCGATTCATTCATCACCTGTTCAGCCAGGTGATTTTCCCCGAAGCTGATCTGGCCGGTCTCGACAAGCGCGAGCGCAGCCGTATCCATTGGGGCCAACGCGCGCTGTACGTTGGCGCGCTGGCGGCACTGGCGCTGTTCGGCATGCTCTGGGCCGGTGGTTTCTCGGCCAACTATGAGCGCCTGGAAAACCTGCGCACGCTGGCGCAGAACTGGACCCAGCAACGTTCGGCGCTGACGCCACGCGATGACGCCATGGGCGTGCTGAAAACCCTCGACACCAGTTACGCGGCGACGCAAGCGTTCCCGAAAAAGGGCGACGTGTCGTATCACGAACGCGGTGGGCTGTATCAGGGCGAAGACGTCAATCCGGTGGTCAAGCAAGCCTACGAGCATGAGCTTGAAGCGCAACTGCTGCCACGGGTGGCGACCATGCTCGAAGGGCAGATTCGCGCCAACATGAAGGACCGCGATCGCCTGCTCAACAGCCTGCGCGCGTACCTGATGCTGAACATGAAGGACCGTCGCGATGCGGTCTGGCTCAAGGACTGGATTGCCACCGACTGGTCGCAGCGCTACACCGGCAACACGGCGGTACAGAACGGTCTGAATGCGCATCTCGATCGTTTGCTCAAGCAGCCGTTCATCTATCCGCTCAACGATCAGTTGGTGACGCAGGCGCGTCAGGTCCTGCGCAGCGAATCGCTGGCGACCGTGGTGTACCGCATGCTCCGCGAGCAGGCGCGCAACCTGCCGGACTACCGTTTCAGCCAGCACCTCGGCCCGCAAGGCTCGTTGTTCATCGGTACTGAATACGTGATTCCGGGCTTCTACACCCAGAGCGGTTATCAGCAGTACTTCTCGGTGCAGGGCTCGGCGCTGGTCACCGACATCCTGCGCGACAACTGGGTGCTGGGCGAAGGCGCGGGCATCAGCGACATGGACTTGCGTCGCCTGATGGTCGAGCTTGAGCAACTGTACTTCCGCGACTACGCCAACTACTGGAGCGAAGCGGTCGGCCAGGTTGCACTGCCGCCGATCAGCGACGCCGGTGAAGGCGCCGAGCAACTGGCGGGGCTGACTTCGGCCAACTCGCCGGTGCTGGCGCTGCTCACCGAAGTGCGTGAGAACACCCGCTTCGAAGCGACGGCTGACCCGGTCGAGGAAGCCGGTGATGCGGCCGATGCGCTGGCCGACCAGAAAGGCAAGCTGGGCAAGGTCGGCAAACTGGCGTCTGCCGTGGCGGACAAGGCCTCGGCGCTGAAGGTCGCGAAGAATCTGCCGGACACCGCGAAGAAGTCGCTGCAACGCCGCTTCGAGCCGTTGCATCGTTTGCTCGATGACAACAACGGCCCGGCGGCGGACCTGACCCCAGCGCTGAGCGCGCTCAACGACCTGCAACTGCAACTGGCCGGTCTGGCCCGTTCCAGCACGCCGGAACAAGCCGCGTTCGAACTGGCGAAAACCCGCATGAGCGGCCAGCGCGATGCGCTGACCAACCTGCGCAACGCCTCCGGTCGTCTGCCGCGTCCGCTGAGCGTGTGGTTCAACGTGCTGGCCGAAGATTCGTGGCGCCTGGTGCTCAACGATGCCTATCAATACCTGAACGGCCGTTATCAGAACGAGCTGTACAGCGTGTATGGCAAAACCATCAGCAAGCGTTATCCGTTCAGCGCCACCAGCACCAGCGACGTTGCAATCAGCGACTTCCGCGAGTTCTTCAAGGCGCAAGGCATCGTCGACCGCTTCTTCGACAACTACATGCGCCCGTTCGTCAGCGGCGATCCGGGCAACTACCGCATGCGCAGCGTCGACGGTCACAGCCTGCCGGTGTCCAAGGTCTACCTCGATCAGATGGCCGCAGCCCTGACGATCCGCCAGAGCTTCTTCTCGATCAACCCGGCCGAACCGACCGTGCAGTTCAAACTGGAGCCGTACACCCTCGACCCGGCCGTCAGCCGTTCCGAGTTCAAGTTCGGCGACAAGACCATGGAATACCGCCACGGTCCGATTCTGCCGATGTCGTTCAAATGGCCGACCGACGCTGAAGACGGTCGCACCAGTCTGGTCATGGACAAAATGGCCGGGCGCCCGATCGGCATCGAGAAGAACTCCGGCCCATGGTCGCTGTTCCGCCTGTTCGACCTGATGCAGACCGAGTACATGACCGGTCGCGACGTGCTGGTGCTCAAAGCCGATGTGGGTGGCCTGCGCGCCAACTACCTGCTGACCAGCCAGCGCACGCCGAACCCGTTCGACATGGGCGTGCTGCGCACCTTCCGTATGCCGGTGCAGCTCTGATGCTGGTGGCCAGTGTCTGGCGCAGCGCGGCGCGTACCGACCCGGGCAAGGTGCGGGCGCGCAACGAAGATGCCTTCCTCGACCTGCCACAGCATGGGCTGTGGGTGGTCGCGGACGGCATGGGCGGTCATCAGGGTGGCGACATCGCCAGCCAGTTGATCGTCGCCAGTCTGGCTGAACTGCCGCAACACGAGGACTTCGACGAACGCCTCAAAGCCATCCGCCAGTGCCTGCACTGGCTGAACCGGCGTTTGGGGCAAGAGTTGACGGTCACCGCCGGGCGTCACGACAGCATCATGGGCAGCACCGTCGTCGCGCTGCTGGTGGAAGGCAATCGCGCGGCCTGCATCTGGGCCGGCGACAGCCGTTGCTATATGTGGCGTGGGCAGCGTTTGTATCAGCTGTCCAAGGACCATTCGCTGCAACAGCAATTGATCGACGAGCAACAAATGAGCGTCGAACAAGCGGCAGCACACCCGGCGGCTCAAGCCTTGACCCGAGCCGTCGGCGCCGCCGAAACACTGACCCTGGATGTGCTCGAACTCGAGGTCTATCCGGGCGATGCGTTTTTGCTCTGCAGCGATGGTTTGTATCAAGGCCTGAGCAGCGATGCCCTCGGCAACGCCCTCAGCCTGAGCGCGCCGCATGTGGCGCTGGAACGTTTGTTCGACGGCGCCCTGCGTGGCGCCGCGCGTGACAACCTGACTGCCGTGGTGATCCGCCAATGAGTGAATTCGAATCGCCCATCGATGACCTGTTGATCAGCGAAGAGCAGGCCAACAACCTGACCTATTTCGCTTTTGCCAAAGGTAATCAGGCAGAACCGTTGCTGGCGCCGACCAAGGCCAGCATCGGTGCGCTGCCGGATGTACTCGCCGGTCGCTACCACCTCGAGCGTTTGCTCGGGGCCGGTGGCATGGGCGCCGTTTACCGGGCACGGGATCTGCTGCACGAACAGTTTGGTGATCCCGATCCTTACATTGCGCTGAAAATCCTCAGCGAAGAATTTGCCGAATCGCCGGACGCCAGTGCCTTGCTCTACAGCGAGTTCGCCCTGACCCGGCGCCTGCGCCACGACAACGTCGTGCGTGCGCACACCTTTGAAGTCGACACCGACTGCCAGCGGGCCTTCATCACCATGGAATACATGCGTGGCCTGACCCTGGACAAATTGCTCTGCGAGCGGCCCCTCGGCCTGCCGTGGAAGGAACTGCGCGACATCGTCCTGCCGCTGCTCGACACGCTGGCCTACGCCCACGGTCGCGGCGTGCTGCACGGTGACATGAAACCGAGCAACGTCATGCTCAGCGAAGACGGCTTGCGCCTGTTCGACTTCGGTCTGGGGCAGGCAGAAGAGGGCACCTTGCCTGGCCTGCCGCACCTGAGCCGTGAACGCTTCAACGCCTGGACCCCAGGCTACGCCGCCCCCGAACTGCTTGAGGGCCAACCACTGTCGGCCAGCGCGGACGTGTACGGCGTGGCCTGCGTGATCTATGAACTGGCGAGCGGCAAACACCCGTTCCGCCGCTTGCCCTCGACCCAGGCCCGCGACGAGCACCTGGAGCGCGAGCTGCATGCACCGAAAAATCTACCCCAACAAGGCTGGCAAGCGCTGCGAACCGCGCTGAGCTTCAACCCGGCAGAACGCACCATCACTGCCCAACAACTGCGTGACGCCTTGGGCGCCACTTCGTCCTGGCTGCAACGTCTGCGACTTCGGGCGTAACGGATGACATTCGAACAGGGAGCACACGATGTTCAACTCAGCTAACGAAACCCACTTCAGCCTCAAGGTCGAAGACTACGTCGGCGACCTGCAAGTGCTGTCGTTCACCGGCACCGAAGGCATCAGCCAGCCGTATCGCTTCGACCTTGAACTGGTCAGCGAAAACCCCGATCTGGATTTGGAACAGCTGCTGCACAAGCAGGCGTTTCTCGCATTCGACCCACAGGGCTCGGGCATCCACGGGCAGATTTACCGCGTCGCCCAGGGCGATGCCGGCAAGCGCCTGACCCGCTACAAAGTCTCCATCGTGCCGCAACTGCAATACCTGCATCACCGCACCAACCAGCGCATCTACCAGCAGATGTCAGCGCCGAAAATCATCGCGCTGATCCTCGACGAACACGGCATCAAGAGCAACGCCTACAGCTTCCAGCTCAGCCAGCCGTGCCCGGACCGCGACTACTGCGTGCAGTACGACGAAACCGACCTGCATTTCGTCCAGCGCCTGTGCGAAGAAGAGGGGATTCACTACCACTTTCAGCACAGCGAAAAAGCTCACCTGCTGGTGTTCGGCGACGACCAGACCGTGTTCCCCGACCTCGGCCAGCCGACTGCGTACGTGCAGGGCAGCGGCATGGTCGCCGACGAACCGGTAATCAAAGCCTTCAAACTGCGCCTGGAAACCCGCACCACCCGCACCACGCGCCGCGACTACGACTTCGAAAAACCACGCCTGCAAATGGAAGCCGCGTACAAACCGGAAGGCGACAGCACTGAACCGGATCTCGAAGATTACGACTACCCCGGCCGCTTCATCGACCGCGCGCGCGGCAAATTCCTCAGCCAGCGCGCCCTCGAACGCCATCGCGCCGATTACCGCCAGGCCGAAGGTCGCGGCGACCAGACCAAACTGGTTAGCGGCCACTTCATGGCCCTGTCCGACCACCCGCGCAGCGAGTGGAACGACCTGTGGCTGCTCACCGAAATCTTCCACGAAGGCAAACAGCCGCAAGTCCTCGAAGAAGGCGTGACCAGCGACACCACCGACAACAAGGACGACTTCCACCAGGGCTACCGCAACACCTTCCTCGCCACCCCGTGGGACGTGTTCTACCGCCCGGCCCTCGAACACCCGAAACCGCGCGTGCTCGGCAGCCAGACCGCCATGGTCACCGGCCCCAAAGGCGAAGAAATCCACTGCGACCAGTACGGCCGTATCAAAGTCCAGTTCCACTGGGACCGCGAAGGGCTCGCCGACGACAAAACCAGCTGCTGGCTGCGCGTCTCCAGCGCCTGGGCCGGCGACCGCTACGGCGCCATCAGCATCCCGCGCATCGGCATGGAAGTCCTCGTCACCTTCCTCGAAGGCGACCCCGACCAACCGCTGGTGACCGGCTGCCTGTACCACAAGGAAAACCCGGTGCCGTATGCACTGCCGGCGAACAAGACCCGCAGTGTGTTCAAAACGCTTAGCTCACCGGGTGGCGGCGGTTACAACGAACTTCGTATTGAAGACAAGAAAGGTGCGGAGCAGATCTACATCCACGCCCAGCGCGATTGGGATGAAAACGTTGAGCACGATCAGAAGATTCGGGTCGGGAATGAACGTCATGACACCGTCGAGAAGAACACTTACACCGAGCTCAAGGCCGAGGAACACCGCACCACGATCTCCGACCGCAAGATTGAAGCGAAGCTGGATGATCATTTGACGGTTGGGCAGAACCAGCATGTGAAGCTCGGGACTGCGCAACTGACCAGCGTGGGGAAAGAGATTCACCTCAAGGCTGGGGACAAGATTGTTATTGAGGCGGGGACAGAGCTGACCATCTTGGGTGGTGGGAGCTTTATCAAGCTCGATGGCGGTGGGGTGACGGTGGTTGGGCCTGTGATCAAGATCAATGCGGGTGGCTCGGCTGGTTCCGGCACGGGGATCGGGATTCTGGCGCCTATCATTCCTCTAATCGCGGATCAGGCCCGGGCGGGCAATACGCTGAAATCCGCTTCTGCCAACAGCCCCAAATATGACGAGCAGATCCGCTTTGTGACCGGGCTTGGTCAACCCATCAAGTCAGTGAAGGCCGCGATTATTGTTCCTTCTTCGGCCGCACCGAAAATCTCCAGAAGCAACACGGATGGCTTGCATCCACGTGTTGTGACCGACAGCGAGGAAACCGCTGAAGTCCATCTGATGTGGGACGAACTCATCGTGCCGGAAGGCTCCGACGATTACGAAGCGAGTAGAAATAAATGAGCGCACCCGTTGCTACATTCAAAACCAATAACCAAAGCTGCTCCGTTCAAGACATCACGTTGAAATGCGACAAGCTATGGACGATGGGGCAGCAAGAGGCTATCAGCCGATTGAGTGTGCCAGAAAAGAGCTGGTTTTCTTCGTCGAGCAAAATGGTGCTGGTGAGTGACTTCAGCGCACGAGCTGCACGCATTGCAGCAGCCTACGCCGAGTTCTATCTGGAGCGTGGTGAGGATGGAAAACCTGATTTAAAGGGGCGCTTTTACTGGATGGGGCTAGCGGCTTTCGCGAGCAAGCAAGTCATGTGCGGTCTGGATTACATTCCTTCGGAACCGTACCTTACAGGAATAGTGCCGTTGCCCTTTCAGATCCCCTACAAAATTGGCAAAAACGGCCTCGGTATGGGTAATTTTTGGCTGTTTCAGGATATTTTTGTCTGGCATTGGTTTTATAAAAAATACCCGGATCAGTTTAATGACTGTGCCCCGAAGCGAAATGCGAAAAGCTGCGATGCGCAAGTCCAGATAAACATTGATGATCTACCATGGGCAGATGAAGCACTCCCAGTCCTGAAAAACCTGGGGCTGACACCTGATATCACTGCCGGCTTCAACCTCATAAAGAAATCCGAGACGACATCTGATCCGGTTGCCAAACGAAATCTTCAACAGCAATCGCTTTTAGCAATTGCTGATCATGAGCAAAGGAGGATTCTTCAACCGCTTATCTATAACGGCTTTCTGTTTCAGAAGGTTCTGCAGGCACAGGCTACTGCCGAAGGTGCCCCGTTTGTACCTTTGCGGGTGGCCTCTTTCAGTTCAGCCTGCGATGTAAATAATAAGGAGCTGAGAGTTCAGATGACGAAAGGCGACTTGTTCAGTGAGTCCGATCGAATGATATTTATCCAGGAAATTGCAGATCAATACCATAAAATGATGGGGCAGAAGAAAGATTATATGGAACAGCAAATAGGGATGATTTCTACCTGGAAAAACCGGAAATGAAATTTTACGGATTATTGGTTTTTTTATTGCTTGCTGCGTGTGGCGATTCAAACAGTGTAGGAGCTGGCTCCATGACGAATAAAAATCCGCTGATCAGTGTTGAGATCGGCGAAGAGATCAGTGATCTACTTTCTAACTCTCCAGTGCCTTTCTCAAAAGAGTGCGTTTCTGATGTTGAAATGTGCTGGTATAAAATCAAGAAGTCTTTCGGTGATGATGACCTGCCGTCGGTAGAGGTGAATGAGGCTTTGCGATTGAATCAAGTCGCCAGTGTCAGCACTGCAGTAGATGGTGAAGTAGGTACGACTATTGAGAACCTTGATCTGTCAGTTCGCAGCCTCCCGGATGGCAGTAAACATGATGAGTATCGGACTTATTTATACGGGTTGATAAAAGATATAAAGAACGCAGGCTGGGTGCACTATTACGCACCTTCTGATCCCAGGATTTCGGGTAGTCAGGCTGACAAGATTGATTCAGCTGATGACGTCATGGGTGATTACGTACTAAGTCATCCGTGGCTGGATCCAAACTATGAACTGGATCTTGAGCGTTGGTTAAAGGTTGGAAAGTTTTACAATTGGCATTTTTACAAGGATGGGAATCATCTGACGCTAAAGGCATGGCGGCGAGATTCTGATGATGCTCCCGATGAGCGCGGAACCTATTTGGTGAGTTTGAGTTTCAACACCGAACGTGAGTACTGGAGTGCTGCTTTTCCCGAGACTGAAGAAAAAAAACGCTGGAAAGAGCTACTGCCAGCCAAGTTGAAAGAATACGCAGATATTCGGCAGTCCCGAGAAGACAAGGCGGAAAAGGCTGGCATTGAAATTGAATCGAGCTATCAAGATCCCTTCATCAAAGCATTGAAATAAGTGAGTTAAAAGGGGGCGATTGTGTATCGAGTTTCACCCGTCCCCTTTAAACTCCCCACCCCCAAGGAATGCGCTCAGGACACGGAATGCCAGCCCCTTCTCCCTCGCTTCGCCCAGCCTTGGTACTCTGGCTTTACGCCGCCGCACTTGCGCACTTACTCGGCGGCCTCGCCCTGACCTGGGCTGGACACTCCGGCTTACTCGACGGCTACCTGCAATCCCTCGAACACACTTTCTGGGGCACGGACGCGATGCCTGCCGCCGCCCGTGAACAACAGGTCTGGTGGATCGCGTTGTTCGGCGCGACGCTGCAAAGCTATTCGCTGTACATGCTCGCGCTGGTGCACATCGGCAATCGTTTGAAAGCGCCGATGGCGTGGGCTTGGGTGATCGCCGGCATTCTGCTGTGGGCGCCGCAGGACATTTGGTTCTCGATGCAGAAGCAGGTTTGGTCTCATCTTTGGCTCGATGGTTTTGCGTTGCTCGCGCTGTTGCCGCCGCTGGTCTGGCTGTATCGCTACGACCGTCGAAAATCCTCTGTGGATAACATTGGACATGAGCCCAACCCGTTTGCTGGCGGCGCATTCAAGCGTGTGCTGGTCACCGGCGGCACCGGGTTTATCGGTGGGGCGCTGGTTGATCAATTGCTCGATGCTGGCCATGCGGTCAGCGTGCTGACGCGGGAACGGACGAAAGCGGCGAGTCTGTTCGAGGGTCGTGCGCGGTGCGTGTGTTCGCTGAGTCAGCTTAGCGACGACGAGACTTTCGACGTGGTGATCAATCTGGCAGGTGCACCAGTGGCCCGGCCGCGCTGGACTCCCAAGCGTCAGGCGCAACTGCTCGCCAGTCGAGTCGGCACAACCGAAGCGCTGATGACCTGGCTGAAGAACACCAAGCACAAGCCCGCGCTGTGGATTCAAGCCTCGGCCATCGGCTTCTACGGCGTGCGCGACGCTAGTGAAAACCTCGACGAACACGCCAGCAAGGGCGATGGCTTCATGGCCGAACTCTGCGCGTGTTGGGAAGCCGCCGCGCAACCAGCCACAGAATTCGGCGTGCGTCAGGTGGTGCTGCGCCTCGGCGTGGTCTTCGGCCCCGGCGGTGCGTTGACGCCGTTGCTACTGCCGTTCCGCCTGGGCTTCGGCGGGCGCATGGGCGATGGTCGGCAAATCATGAGCTGGGTGCATCGCGACGATGTGCTTCAGGTGATCGCGCGGGCTTTCAACGACGACACTCTGCGTGGCACCTACAACATGGTCGCGCCGGAAACGGTCAGTCAGGCAGCGTTCGCCGAGCAGGCCGGCAAGGTCCTCAAGCGCCCGGTGTGGTCCAACATTCCCGCCGCGCCAGTACGTGCATTGGCCGGGGAGATGGCGGAGTTGTTCTTCGACGGTCAGCGCGTGGTGCCGCAGCGTTTGACCGAGGCCGGCTACACATTCCGCTTTCCAACCCTCGACGCCGCTCTGCGCGATCTGACCTGAGGATCGCTCATGAGCAAGCCGTTGATGTATGTGCTAGCCGGCAACGGCAGCGCTGCCGATTGGTGGGACGACGCGCTGCCGCACTTCCAGCGCTACGAAGTGGTGCCGTTGGAGTTGCCGGGCTTCGGTGCCAATCCCCAGCCGCCCTGCGAGGATCTGGCGGACTACGCGCAGACCTTGCTGGCGATGACGCAGCAGGGCAGCGCGATCATGGCAGTCGGGGTTAATGCCTTGCTGGTGTTGCATGCGTTGCAACGTCGACCCGGGCACTTTTCCCGCAGCGTTTTGTTGGCGCCGGTCGGTGCGTTTTTGTGGCAGCGGCGGTTGCCGGCGCTGATGTCGCCACTACCGATCCGCAAGACCATCCACTGGCTGCTGTCGAACAAACCCACGCTGTTCGCGCGCAAGTTTTCCAACCAGACCTGGACGCCTGCGCAGTACCAGCGCATGGGCGCCGGCTATGCGCGCTGCCGTGCGTTTGTGCCACATTGGGATCTGATTCGCGCCGACACTGCGCTGCCGCTGCTGGAGTGGATCACCGATCCGGTCGAGCTGGTTTGGGGCGATCAGGACGCTGTGCTCGGTATCGAGCAAGCGGCAGCGTGGTCGGCCATTCTCGCCCGCGCAGATCTGACCATCAGCCTCAAACCCGGTTGGGGCCATTACCCGTGGATCGACTCGCCGGCCGAATTCGCCGAGTGGCTGGAGTCGGGCGAGCGCGGGTTTGTCGCCCACACCAAAGGCGGGCGTTTGCGCCTGGCTGAACTGGCGGGGCAAGCGGTGCCGGCAGCGCTGACGCTCAACGATTGCAGCGATCCGCGTCTGCCGGCATTTCTCGCCGCCCAACCTGATGTGACCTGGGCGGTGCGCTCCTCCAGTTATGGCGAGGATCAGGCCGATTCTGCGAATGCCGGTTTGAGCACAACCTATCTGCGCGAGCCGACCGCCAATGTGCCGAAACGCATCGCCGAACTGACGGCCGAAGGCGTCGAGGAAGTGGTGGTGCAACGCTTCATCACGCCGGTCGTTTCCGGGATCGCTTTCGTGCGCCATCTCTCGGTAGAACTTGAGTGGGTTGAAGGTCATCTCGAATCGCTGGCCGATGGTCACGTCAGCCCCTCGCGGGCAACGCTTTCTCGGCTCGGCGATGCCTGGCGCAGCGGCACGTTCACGCCGTCCCATGGATTGACCCAAGACCTGCTCTGGCGCTTTCTGCAAGACGTGTTGCGCGTCTTTCACTATGTACCGGGCGACGTCGAATGGGCCTGGGATGGCTCGCAACTCTGGCTGCTGCAATACCGGCCGATCAGCGACTACGGCTGGCGCCGGCACCTCACCGCCGCGAACATCGCCGAGATCCTGCCGCCGCAACCGAGCGTGTTGGTGGAATACGCCCAACGCCGCGCGGCAGCGAGTATTCCGGCGATCATGGCGCGTTGGGATGCGCGGGTGCTGCAGGACAACGAGCCGTTCACCGCAGTGTTCGGCGGCGCGTCCTATATCAACAATGATCTGTTTCTCGCCCGGCTGGCCGACTGGGGCATCAGCGCCGCTAACTACGCCGGTGAAGTCGGCGGCGCGACGCCGCATCTGCCGTGGCAACCGCTGAAGCTGCTGCGTTCGTTGCCGCTGTTTTTGCGTATGCAACGCAAGGCTCGCGGCCATTTGCTGAACCTTGAAAACGGCTTGCAGCGATTTGATCGGGAACTGGCCGAACTCGTCGCCCAAGGTGGCGATGGCCAACAGCTCGCGGACTGGTTCACCCGGTTTTACGTGTTTGTGGTGCAAGGCAATCTTTGCATCGCCACGGCGCTGGCCAGCAGTGGTGGTGATTGGCTGGGCCGCCCGCCGACCGCTTACGACAATCTTGAAAACAGTCCGCATCGATTGCCGTGGGAGACCGATCCCGCTACGCCTCGGCCTAGGGCGACTGAGTTGCCGTTACAGGTATTCCCGCAATGGCCAGCTCTGATTCGCCTCGCCCATTCCACCGGCCTGCCGGGCCTGCGCGGCTACTACCTGCAAGTGCGCGAATGGTACCGCGACAACCTGATGCGCATCTTCTTCCGCCTGCACCACGCCATGCCGCTGGCGGATCGCGAGCACTGGTTCGCACCGCATCCGGATGTGCGCACTCGCGATGGCAGCTTCTGGCAGGACGGTCGCGAAGGTGCGGAGCAGGCGACCGGGTTCATGATTTATCCCGGGCAGGTGCAGGGCATCCTCGGCGCCGACATCCTGCTCGAAGACACCCTCGATCCTGGGCGACATGCGCACTATCAAACAGCGCGGGCGGTGATTGCGCGGATGGGTGGGCGGTTGTCGCATGGCTCGACGTTGTTGCGGGAGTTGCGCAAGCCATCGGCGGTGATGCCGCAGGTGGATCAGGCGTGGGTGGGGTGTGAGGTGTTGTATCGGGATGGTGAATTGCAATTGATCAATTCGAAGGATGTGACGTGAAACTACGATGCCCCCGCGAATTGATCTTTAGTCTGGTCGCGCTGTTACAGGTAGATTATGTGACTGCCGCAGCTGCTGTGTTGGTCGGTAACGAGCCCGGCCAGTCGCCGGTTGCGCAAGGCCCGACCGAGACAGTCGTCGATATGGGGTCGTGTCGATTTTCCATGCCGCTGCTGCAGGACCAATGGCTGGAGTTCAACGATTTCTATTCGATTTTTGTCGCTGCCAAGCAACTGCCAAAGCCGTCCAGCGCCCCCAGCCTGTGGCAAGCTCAAACCTCGAGTGGCGCCGACTGGCACTTCGAGAAACACGGCGACCTGAGCCAGCCGTGGTTTGGTTTGATGTGTGAAAACTCGGAGTATTTTTCGCTTCTCACCAACTGGAAACCCCCGGTAGACGAGGCGTTTGCGGTGCAAGCCCTGCGTGACGACAACGACCGCAGGTGTCCGGCGACTCGTACCGATCAGGGCTGGGTGCCCAACTCTCTGGCGGGTCGTGCGAATACCTACACCTTCGAACAATGGGGAGGGGAGAATTCTTCGGGGTTCATCTTCGGTTTCCACGACAAATCACGACGGCACATTACCCGCATCGCTTTTTGCCTGCTGATGGGCAAGGACGTGCTGATCGGCTCGGCGGAATCGGGCTCATCCGCCCCGTTGGCGATCAGCAACGAAGGATTCGAGCAAATCAAGAAAGCGGTGCGCGGCATTGCCTTCGAATGAACATCCCCAAAATGCATTACGTCGACGGAGCTACAGCGTGAAAGGATTTTCGGTTCTTCTCGGCAGCTTGATATTGGCTGCCGCATCCATGGCATTCGCTGCCGATCCAGCCTTCAAGGATTACACCGTCACGCCAGTTTTCACCGGCCCCAACCATAAACTGGTGCGGCAAGAAAACAGCAGCCCAATGATGGACCAAGCACGGGTGCAAGCCTTGAAAGGCAAGGTCAACTTCGCCGGCCATTACATCCTGCACAGGTTGCGGGGTCATTTCGATGGAGACCGGTTGCTTGCTCAGTCAGCACGCAGCCAGGTTTTGCTACGGCAAGTGGGAGGGCAATCGGTGGGCTTCCGGGGAGGAGGATGCGCCTCACCTCGTCATGCAGACGCCGTCTCCAAAGGACTTATTGAAGCAGGTCTCAAATATTGAGATGCCGCAATATCGCGTGGAAGAACTCAAATTCAATCTTCGCACTATAAGTCCAGAGTCCTATATGGCTTGTCACCCTCCGGCGCGCGATGTTCAAGCTTTCAACGACTTGGCTTTCTATTTGGCCGAGGGCGGTAGAGATGAGCTGGCGCTGAAGTTTTATCGCGGCGTTGAGGCCGTTGGTAAACGGACGGTACTGATGTTGAACATTGCCGACTCGCTCTGGCGCCTTGATCGCAAAGATGAAGCGCAGCGCTATTACAGCCAGTACCGCGACGCGATGAGCGCCGACGGCAAGGCGCAGAAAATACCTCAACGTGTCGTTGAGCGATCTGCCAATCAGGGAATGAAAAATTGAACATGCGTGTGCGTTTTATCGCGTTGTCCTTTGGATGCCTGTTTGCCTCTTTTGCGATGGCCGAGGACGACTGCAAAGAAATCACCGTTAGCGCCCAGGTTGATCGGTGTGTGGAGGCAGCCCGCAAGGAAGCCGACACGCAACTCAATGCCAGCTACAAGAAACTGCTGGGACGGTTTGAAGCTCAACAGCGGCGCGACCCTGAGCAGGGTAAGGCGCTGGTCGCCATGGCCAGAGAATCCCAGCGCGCCTGGATCAAGCTACGCGACACCACGTGCCCGCTTGAAGCCACGGAAATCGAGCCTGGGGTGGCAGCGCATGTCACGACGATCAGCAGCTGCATGGCCAGAATGAGTCTGGAGCGTGCGGCCTACCTGGACACTATCATCGCTGATGAGCCGGGTAATGTGGTCGATCTCAACAAGGTGTACCTGTCCGGCTCTCAACGCTTCGGCGATATCGTGGCACGTTATGTCAGCACCTTTGGCAGTCCATGCCTGACGCTCCAGATACTGGCGCCCAACGGCGGTTGGAGAGTGCTGTCCTCCGAGCGGTTTTGCAGTTTCGAGGGCAAGGCATTTTGGACGGACTATGCCGATGCCGGGTTTGAGGATCATGCGTTTGCCGATGATGGATTGCACGTGACGCTCAGGTTGACGGAGCTTCGTGGGCTCGGAGAGAAGCGCCTCGCTTGTGTGATTCCGATCAAGAACGAGCAAATCAAAGAGCTGAAATGCGGCGCGCTTGAGCCTGGTGCATAACAGGCCCGAGTAGTTTGTTGACACCCCTGAAACCGCTAAAGGAATGTTCGGTTTGAAATTTTCGTCTGCATTGTTTTCCGCGTTGCTCGTTTTCGTTCCTCTGGCGGCTCATAGCGAGGTCACGACCGAGGTTTTTTGCTTCCGCTCCCACGAAGGCAAGCCCATAAATTTTGAGTTCAGAACCTATTACGATTCTGTCGCCAAGTGGAGCGGTGCTGGCGTCAAGTACAGCAAGTCGAAGAAGGCCATCACTCTGGTTCATCGCAATACTGAACAAGAAGAACTCGTGTATGGCCGGCCCTACCAGTACACGACAACTTGGGTTGAAGTAGTTGATGGCGCACTGACAGGTGAGTATCAGATGGTCACTCAGGGTGGCCGGGTTGATGCGATGACGTATACGAATTACAAATCTGCAAAGAAGTATTCGTTTGAAAACGATTACAACGTGGATTCGAAATCTGAAACAGGTTGCCAGTGGTGAGACAGGGAATACTCACGTAGGGGGGCTTAACGCCCCTTTTTTCATATTCAATCAGGCTCTTGAATCATCAGCGGGGAGGCGAGTTGAAAAGATTAGCTTTGGTCGCGTTATTGCTGTGCTCTTTCTCTGTGGCTGCGGGGCCAATGTTCCCGTCCCTCAAGTCATGCATGGAGGCCGACAGCGGCTGTGCGTTGGCGTTGAAAGAAAACCTTCTGGTGGACGCAAAATCCGGGCAACGTCTCTCCGACGAGGCGGAGTCGGCCGGAGCAATGAGTGGTTTCTGGCTGTATCGAGATGGCGAGCGTTACATTCTGGAGAACGAAAACTACTCCCAGGCAAAGACGCGTCGTTGGCTGGTTTTTACCTACAACGGCGGAAAAGTAGTACTCGACGGCGCCTATATTTTCTCGATAGACATTGACCCGAACACCGGACCGTACTGGCACGGCTACGACTGCCGAGGTGATGCCAAGCCGTTCGCCGTGCCCACGGAAGAACCCTTCAGTGAAGTTGCTTTGGAGGCGTTGTGCGGTGGTGCTGAAGGCTGGGTCGTCTCAGGGAAGGATAAAATCGTGCCCGTGTCAGCCAAGGGGCTGGCTGTCAGTGTTCCCGTTTACCACGCTCGCAACCGTGATGGTTCAGCGACGTACCTGTTTACTGAAAGCGATGTTCCGGATCTTTCGAAGCTGGTGTGTTTGTCCAATTGCGCCGATGTCACTCAAATATCAGAACGCGTCTCGCAAGAAACAGCGCCATTGAAGGGCAGGCAGGATGGAACGTTGTGTTCAGATGACGAAGACATTTACTTCAGTTGCCCGTTGGAGGGTGGTAAGACGGTTTCCGTTTGTGCACGGGGAAACAGCAAGCCCACGGCCGGTTTTGTTCAGTACCGTTACGGCGTGCCGAACAAAATAGAGATGATCTATCCGAAGGCGGCTTTGCCGCCCAAGGGCAAATTCTTTGTCGTGAACGCTTCTGAAGGCAGCGTGAACTTGAACATCATCAAGTTCAAAAACGGTGCTTATACCTACCTCGTTAATCAAGCCTTTCTGAGTTATCTGACGGTGCTCAAGGACGACAAGGCGGTGTTCCGGCAGTATTGCGGTGAGGGAGGGAATGCCTACATAAACCGGGCGGCGCTCCGGGGTTGGAAGCGCGCCCAAAAAGCGCAGAGGACTTTCGCTAGTTTTTGTTATCGAGATTTCGAAAGAGGACTTAACGTCCCCTTTTTTCATCCGCAAATCCCGCTACGGCTGCGCCGCCGCGCTCTTCACCTCAATATGATCAAGCGTCCCTTCCACCATCAATCGCACCCCATCCGCCATCCTGCTCAGGGCCAGTGCCACAGAACGGCGTGAGCCATGGAGGTCGTCGGCGAGGTCGCAGGCGATGACGCTGATGGACAGGAGGTCTTCCGAGGCGTTGGCCATGAGGGCTTCGGCGTCGGTGCCGGGGGAGAGTTTGAAGAGGCCGTTCTCACGTTTGGGATGTGGTTCGACGGCTGGTTTGAAATGGTGGTCGAGGGCGCGTTCGGCGGCTTCGTGGAATTTCTTCGATTCCAGAGATTCGTAGGGCGATATGTCCGGGGTTTCCGGGGGATTGGGTGTTGGTTTCTTCATTCGGTCTTACTCCAGTTTCAGGAGCTGGCACCGTTTCGCTCGCACTTCGAAAGGGGTGGCAGCTGTGCATAGGTGTGCAAGACCGGTGGAGTCACCCGGCAGACCCGAAGGCCTCCCATACACAGCAGCCATAACGATCCGCGAGCATAGGAAAACGCTCGGCGAATTGCCATAACCAATGTGTACTCCCGCCGGACTTGCACGTCCGTATCGCCGATTTTGCGGCGACACACAAAGCCTATCCCTCACGACCAATCCCGCCTAGTTCACGGACAGCCCGGCACTTCGCAGGAAATTTCCCATGGGTTCGCGGGGCGGAAGATCAAAAGATCGCAGGCTTCGCCAACTCCTACAGGGATGTGTTTCAACAGGTGTAGGAAAGGTGAGTGGTGAGACGCGGAGCGTCTCGGGATGCATTCCCACGCGGAGCGGGGGAACGATCAGTGGGCGAGCGCTGAATCGTGACTTGGCAGTCATCGTGCAGGAAATCGCTTACATAATCCTCCAATAGCGTCAGATACTGGCGTTATCGTCCGAATCCCTTACACTGCCCCGGCCGTTCATTTTCCTTTTGAGGCTGTGCGCATGAAATTTCGTTTTCTTCTATGGATGATGGGTTTGTTGATGGGTAAGGCCAGCCGGACAAATCCTGCGTTCCAACAGCAGTTGGGTGACAAGGATCTGGTGTTTCAGCTGCAGACGCTGGACGGGAAAGTGGCGCGGCATTTCGTGGTCAAGGATCAGCGCATCACCAGCAAGTCTGGCGTGGTGGCGGAGCCGGCGTTTGCGATTGCGTTTAAAGATGCCGGTTATGGCTTTGCGACGATGCAGGCGAAGAACAAGCAGTTGGCGTTTATGCAGGGCATTCAGGACAAGTCGATCCAGCTCAAGGGTAATCCGGCGCTGGTGATGTGGTTTCAGGGGTTGATGAAGTATTTGGTGCCGAGGAAGGCTAAGGGTAAGGCTTGAGCCTTTGGTGACGCGGAGCGTCACGGGATGCATTCCCACGCGGAACGTGGGAACGATCAGTGGCGGTCTGGTAGACCGAGTTGGATTCTTCGCGAGCAGGCTCGCTCCCACAGGGATTTGTGTAAATACTGGGGAGCGGGCCTGTTTCGTTTTATGCCTGGCTGAACTGCGAAGCCAGTTCCCGCAGCAGCACTTCAGCCTCAAGCACTTTGCTGACCACATCATTGGCTTTTTCGCGGCTCAAACCGACACGTTCGAGCAGCGCGTCGGGGATGTCTTCGTCGGGGCCGGAGCCGATGCCGCGGCTGCGCAGCAGGCGTACGGCCAGGCAGACGAGGTTCGGGTATTCGGCGTAGGCGCCGTCGTAGCTTGGGTCGTGCTGGAAGCGCAGGGCGGTGGCCAATTCATCCGGCATGTCCCAGTAGCGCATCAGCCACGAGCCGATCTGTTCGCGGCTGATGCCCAGCAAGTGTTGCTCGATGTAGCTGTGACACAGGTGCGGATTGACCTCCAGGTGCCGGCAGATCAGCGAGAAGTGCGGCGGGAACACGTGGGCCAGCAGCAGATAACCGAAGTTGTGCAGCAGACCAGCGAGGTAGGTCAGGCCGGCTTCCGGGCGCTGGGCACGCGGCATGGCGCGGGTCAGGCCTTCGATGACTGCAGCGGTATAGATCGACTGCTGCCAGTACGGCGTGGTGTGTTGCGGGTGGTCTTTGGGCAGGCTCAGAGTCTTGCCGAGGGCCAGGCCCAGCGCGAGGTTGATCACCAGATCGAAACCCAGCACGCGGACGATCGCGTCTTCCACCGAACGAATCTTGCCCGGCGAGGCGTAGTACGGCGACGCCGCCCAGCTCACCACTTGCGCGGCCAGCGCCGGGTCGGTTTCAACGACGCCGGTGATGTCGTCGATGGTGGCGTTGGGATCGACGCGCAGCTTGATGATTTTTTGCGCAGTTTCGGCCAGCGGCGGAATCTCGATGGTCGCTTCCAGACGCTGCTGGATGCGCCGCGCGGTGAACGCCTGCACGGCCTGGGTGATTTCCTCGCGGTCATCGTCCGGGCGGTCGAGGTTGGGGCGGATGCTGCTCAGGGCTTCGCCGAAGTTGGCGGCGCTGGCCTTGGTCAGCATGGTCTTGAAATCTTCGCTGGCGATTTCCAGCAGCACGCCGGGCTCGCCGGAGTTGATCAGCAACTTCGGCTCGCGCAACAGGCTTTCTTCGTAGAGGCAAGGCGAACTGGTCAGCGCCGGCAGGCCCGGCAGCAGGCTCAGATTGTGTTTGCCGAGCATCTTTTCCAGGCGTTCGGTGGACACGGCTGTGAGGCGGCGACCAGTGAGTTCGGCGAGGCGATTGAGATCCAGCAACTGGCTCTGTGGAAACAGCACCATCAACGCGCCGACGGCGTCGTCCAGCAGAACGGCCTGCACTTTGCGCGACGCATTGAGGCCGTGGTGGTCGAGCACTTCTTCGTAGGCAACGCCCAGCTTGTTGAGCAGCAGCCGAATAACAGACGGAGCTTGCGGAGATTCGGGGACGAGAGCAGCTTCGGTCATGGTCTGTATCCGTTTTTGAAACAATGGCAGGAGTATAACCACCTCTGCCGGAACGAGCTGTCGGAAACTGCGACAGTGCTCACACTTGGCCGTATTGCTGCCCATGCCGCAGCCAGCGATCAAGCAACGGGCTGACGTGGGTCGGCCAGCGCTCCAGCAGGGCTTGCGCGGCGTCGCGCACGGCGGGCAACAGGTCAGCGTCGCGCATCAGATCGGCGACCTTGAATTGCAGCAGGCCGGTCTGACGAGTGCCGAGCATTTCCCCGGGACCGCGCAGTTCGAGATCTTTCTCAGCGATGACGAAACCGTCGTTGGTCTCGCGCATGATGCCCAAACGCTGCCGGCCGATCTGCGACAGCGGCGGATGGTAAAGCAGCACGCAATGACTGGCCGCGCTGCCTCGACCCACCCGACCGCGCAACTGGTGCAGTTGCGCAAGACCCAGGCGTTCGGGGTTTTCGATGATCATCAGGCTGGCGTTAGGCACGTCGACGCCGACTTCGATCACCGTGGTGGCAACCAGCAGTTGCAGGTTGCCAGCCTTGAACTCGGCCATCACCGCAGCTTTTTCGACGGGCTTCATGCGCCCGTGAATCAGCCCGACTTTCAATTCGCCGAGGGCGGCGGTGAGGTCTTCGAAGGTGGTTTCGGCGGCCTGGCAGGTCAGCTCTTCGGATTCTTCGATCAGCGTGCATACCCAATACGCTTGTCGGCCCTCGGCACAGGCGCCGCGCACGCGTTCGATGACTTCAACGCGACGGGTGTCGGTGACCAGCACGGTGTTGACCGGGGTCCGGCCGGGCGGCAATTCGTCGAGGATCGAGGTGTCGAGGTCGGCGTAGGCGCTCATCGCCAGCGTGCGTGGAATCGGTGTGGCGGTCATGATCAGTTGATGCGGGCACATGCGCCCACCGACGCCTTTCTGCCGCAGCGCCAGACGCTGCTGCACGCCGAAGCGGTGTTGTTCGTCGATGATCACCAGCGCCAGGTTCTTGAACTGCACTTCGTCCTGAAACAGCGCATGAGTGCCGACGACCATTGGCGTGCCGCTGGCGATCTGTTCCAGCGCGGCGACGCGGTTCTTGCCCTTGAGCTTGCCGGCCAGCCACGCGACGTCGATCCCTAGCGGTTCGAGCCAGCGCTTGAAGGTGATGAAGTGTTGTTCGGCAAGAATCTCGGTCGGTGCCATCAGCGCGACCTGATAACCAGCCTCCAGCGCTTGCAGCGCAGCGAGGGCGGCGACCACGGTTTTGCCCGCGCCGACGTCGCCCTGAATCAGCCGCAGCATCGGTTCGTGCTGGCTGAGGTCGTAGGCAATTTCGTTGCCGACCCGTTGCTGGGCACCGGTCGGGCTGAAGCCGAGGTTCTTCAGGTATTTCGGTGGCAGCTTCGTGGCTTTCGGCATCGCCGGTGCGCGTAGCGAACGCAGGCTTTCGCGCAGGCGCTGCTGCGACAGTTGATGGGTGAGCAATTCTTCGAAGGCCAGACGATGCTGCGCCCAATGATGACCGAGGGCGAGTTCATCGACATCGGCATCGGCGGGTGGGTTGTGCAGGTAACGGATCGCATCGGCCAGCGGCGCGAGTTGGTAGTCGCGAGCGAGCTCGGTCGGCAGCCAGTCGGGCAGGGTCGAAGGTTCAAGCATGGTTAGGGTCTGCATGCACAACTGGCGCAGACGCTGTTGGGTCAGGCCTTCGGTGAGCGGGTAGACCGGTGTCAGGGTTTCGTCTACGGGCGGCGGTTCGTCGCCGGTGATCGCGCGGTATTCCGGATGGTAGATTTCCAGGCCGGACGCACCGGGCCGCGCTTCGCCGTAGCAGCGCACGCGCGTGCCACGCTTGAGGCCTTCTTTCTGCGCGTTGCTGAAATGGTAGAAGCGCAGACTCAGGCCGCCGGTCCCGTCTTGCAAGCGCACTACAAGGCTGCGACGGCGACCCATGACCACGTCGGCACCGCTGACGGTGCCTTCGACCACGGCGTCCTGCCCCGGCCGCAGCGCACCGATCGGCACCACGCGGGTGCGGTCCTGATAACGCAGCGGCAGGTGAAACAGCACGTCCTGCAGATTCTCGAGGCCGACCTTGGCCAGCTTCTCGGCCATGGCTTCGCCGACACCCTTGAGTGCCGTCACCGACACTTGCGACAGCTCCGTCATGACCCTGGCTTAACCGGCCGTGACCGGCGCGGCAGGCTTGGCCACCGAGCACAGGCGAATGGAGTCGGCGAGGATCTCGATGGCTTTCGGCCGTGGGAAGCTCGCGCGCCAGGCGATCGCCACGGTGCGGAACGGCACCGGCGCGGTCAGCGGACGGACTTCGATCACACCCGGGGCGTAGTGATGGCTGTCCACTGCCGACAGCGGCAGGATCGAGATGCCCAGGCCGGAGGCGACCATGTGCCGAATGGTCTCCAGCGAGCTGGATTCGACTGTGGTGTGCTTGGCGCCGTCGTTGCCCTTGGTCAGGGTCGGGCAGGCTTCGAGCACCTGATCGCGGAAGCAGTGGCCTTCGCCGAGCAGCAATAGGCTCTTGTCGTTGAGCAGGCCGGCGTCGATGGTTTCTTTTTTGGTCCACGGGTGCTGGGCCGGCATCAGGACGTAGAACGGCTCGTCGTACAGCGGCAGGGTCAGCACGTCGGCTTCGTTGAACGGCAAAGCGATAATGATCGCGTCGAGCTCGCCGTTGCGCAGTTTGTCGCGCAGCACGTGGGTGAAGTTTTCTTCGATGTACAACGGCATCTGCGGGGCGACCCGGTGCAGTTGCGGAATCAGGTGCGGGAACAGGTACGGGCCGACGGTGTAGATGGCGCCGACTTTCAGCGGTGCGGTCAGCTGGTTCTTGCCGGCCTGGGCCAGTTCGCGGATGCCTTGGGCCTGCTCAAGCACTTTCTGCGCCTGGGCGACGATGCCTTCGCCGACCGGGGTCAGGCGCACGGCGCTTTTGCTGCGCTCGAAAATCAGCACACCGAGTTCGTCTTCAAGTTTCTTCACGCCCACCGACAGCGTCGGCTGGCTGACGTGGCAACGCTCGGCTGCGTGGCCGAAATGCTGCTCTTGGGCGAGGGTAACGATGTAGCGTAATTCTGTGAGGGTCATAGCAAGCGTCCATGAAGATGCGCGCCAAGCATACCGGCTGCAATCGATAGACGCACGTTATCAGACTGAGGGCTGAGTGCGACACCGGGCGATGTCGGTTTGCCGCAGGGAGATACGATAAAGGCACCTTTCGGTGCCTTTTGGCTTGGTTCTCTCGGCTGGCGAAGAACCTTGTGGGAGCTGGCTTGCCAGCGATTGCGGTGGGTCAGCTAATAAAGCCTTCTCTGACACACCGCTATCGCTGGCAAGCCAGCTCCCACAGGTATTGCGATGTTGCTTAGCGGCGGCGTTCGAGCGAATAAACAAACGGCGCAACAATTTCGATCGAGCCGTTGTTGAGCATGTCGGCCGGTGGCTTGGGCAGCGGTTGCGCGCGGCGGATCATGTCCAGGGTGGCCCGGTCCAGATCGGCGTTGCCGGAGCGACCCACCAGCTCGAACGACAACACGTTACCTTCGCCATCAACGACAAAGCGCAGACGGTTCAAGCCTTCCTTGCCCCGTGCCTGTGCGCTTTGCGGGTATTTCTTGTACTTCTGCAAATGCGCGAGCAGGGTGCCTTGCCAACTGGCCTTGGCCGCCAGTTGTGCTGGCGACGGGCCCGGTGCCGGCTGGGCGGATTTCTCCGTCGGCGCCTGGGTCGGTTGGGTATCGGCCGGCTTTTCCTCGGAAGGTTTTTCCTTCGGCGGGTCAGGCAGCTTCTTCTCGACCGGCTTCGGCGGTTTGGGCTTTGGCTTCGGCTTGGGTTTCGGTACCGCGATTTCCGCTTTCGGTGCTTCGGCCAGTTTCGGCATCGGCAGCTCTTCCACCGGCGCCGGTGGTTGTGGCGGTGTGACGACTTTTGGCGGAGCCGGCGGTGGCGGGGCGGGCACTGGTGCCAGCTCGACCATCATTGCCTGTGGCGGCAATTCGATGGGCGGGCGAGTGGTCCAGTTCAGCGCCAGCGCGATGGCCAGCGCATGCACGCCCAGCACCACGGCCAGGCTACCGCTGTAACGCGTCAGCTTATGGCGCGTGTTGATCATTTCTTGGCTGCCGTCTCGAGACCGACCAGACCGACCTTCAGGTAACCGGCAGCGCGCAGGTTATCCATCACGCTCATCAGGTCACCGTAATCCACGCCTTTGTCGGCCTGGAAGAAGATGGTGGTGTCTTTCTTGCCCTGGGTCTTGGCGTCGAGCGTGGCGCCGAGTGCTTCGGCTTTCACTTCGTCGTCGCCGAGGAACAGGCGCTGGTCAGCTTTCACGCTGAGAAACACCGGTTTCTCTGGCCGCGGCGCCGGTTTGGCGGTCGAGGCGGGCAGGTCGACTTTGATGTCCACGGTGGCCAGCGGCGCGGCCACCATGAAGATGATCAACAGCACCAGCATCACGTCGATGAACGGCGTGACGTTGATTTCGTGGTTCTCGGCCAGATCGTCGTCTGCGCCTTCTTTCAAATGCAGGCCCATGGCCGATTACCCCACTTTGACCATGTGCGGCTGCGAGCTGCGCTCAGGCTGGTGGTCGAGGTCGCGGCTGACCAGCAGCAGGACTTCTGCCGACGCATCGGACACCTGCGCCTTGTAACCGGCGATGGAGCGGGCGAAGACGTTGTAGATCACCACCGCCGGAATCGCGGCAACCAGACCCAACGCCGTGGCCAGCAGCGCTTCAGCGATACCCGGGGCAACGACGGCAAGGTTGGTGGTCTGGGTTTTGGCGATGCCGATGAACGAGTTCATGATGCCCCACACGGTACCGAACAGGCCGACGAACGGTGCGGTGGAACCGATGGTGGCGAGTACGCCGGTGCCGCTGCTCATGTTGCGACCGCAGGCCGCGACCAGACGCTCGAGGCGGAAGCTCACGCGTTCCTTGATGCCTTCTTTTTCGCGGCTGTTGGCCGACAGGCGCATTTCTTCGAGGGCGTCGTGCACCAGCAGATTGGCGAGGGTGCCTTCTTTGCCAGCGGTGGCGCTGGCTTCTTTAAGGGTGGTGGCTTTTTTCAGTGCGGCAATTTCGCCACGCAGACGACGCTTGGCGCCCATCAGCTCGAAGCCTTTGGCGATCCAGATGGTCCAGGTGATGATCGACGCGATGGCCAGACCGATCATCACGATTTTCACGATGATGTCGGCGTTCTGGTACATGCCCCATGGCGACAGGTCGTGGGCCATGCCCAGGCTGTTGTCGGCTTCGAGAACTTCAGGTGCGTCGACGGCTTGCACGCTCTGCACCGGATCGGTGGCAGCCGGTGCAGCGGGCGCGGCGGCCGCTGCGTTCTGCTCGGTAGCGGCTGGCGCGGCCGGGGCCTGGGCGTCGGCGAACGCGGCGGGCGGCGCCAGCATCAGGCTGAGCAACAGAGCCGCCACCGCGCTCCAGGCGCGAGGTCGATTGGTTGGCGAAGCGGGAGTTTGATTACGTGTCATGCTGGCCGGACCTGAGATTGAAAAACGGTAATGCTCTTCCAGGCCTCGTGAGGCCGAGAACAAAAGTGACGTGCATTATTGCAAGTAATTCTTGTTAACAAAAGTAATAGAGTATCTTTTTTTCCTTCATTGCTAGCCGTTCGTCCTCCGCCGACGCTAGTCTGTGCCTTTCCGATGGGAGTTTTCTGATGTCCGCGCCTTCTGTTTTGATTGCCGGTTGTGGTGATGTCGGCAGTCGTCTGGCCACGCAACTATTGGCTGCCGGCTGGGACGTTTATGGTCTTCGGCGCAATGTTGCGCGCCTGCCGGACGGCGTTATTGGCGTCGCCGGCGACCTGTTCAGTGAAGAATGCCCGGCGAACTGGCCGGTCGGCGCTATCGATTACGTGGTCTATTGCGCCGCGGCGACTGACCATGACGAAGAGGGATATCGCAAGGCCTACGTGCAGGGTCTGCAGAACGTGCTCGGTTGGCTGAATGACTACGGGCAAGCGCCGGAACGCCTGGTTTTCGTCTCCAGTAGCAGCGTTTACGGGCAGCAGGGCGGGGAGTGGGTCGATGAGACCTCAGAGACTGTCGCGGCCGGTTATTCCGGGCGGTTGATGCTCGAAGCCGAACAGGTCGCGCTCAGCAGCGGTATTCCGGCCAGCGTTCTGCGTCTGACCGGCATTTACGGCCCGGGCCGTGAGTGGCTGCTGACCCAAGTGCGTCGCGGTTACCGCGTGGCGGTCGAGCCGCCGCTGTATGGCAACCGGATTCACGCTGATGACGCGGCGGGGCTGCTGGCGTTTTTGCTGGAAAAAGACCGGCAGGGCGTGAAGCTTGATCAGTTGTATATCGGCGTCGACGATGCGCCAGCGCCGCTAGCCGAAGTCGTGGGCTGGTTGCGCGAATATCTGGGTGTGACTGAATGGGCGGACGACGCCAGTGTGCGGCGCACCGGCAGCAAACGTTGCAGCAATGCGCGGGTTAAGGCATTGGGTTGGCTGCCGACTTACCCAACCTACCGCGAAGGCTACGCAGCGATTCTTGAAGGGAAATGCTGACTTCCTGACCACACAAAACAACTGTAGGAGTGAGCCTGCTCGCGATAGCGGCGCAATAGACACCTCAATGTCGACTGATACACCGCTATCGCGAGCAGGCTCACTCCTACAGGGGGATTCCTGGGAATTCAGAGACGGTTACTGCTTCTCCAGCAACCACTTGCGCTCACCCGCGGCAAATTGGGGTTGTTCATCCGCCAGCGCAGCATTCACTGCCTGCAGAATCTCCAGCTCATTGCCTTTGCGCACAAAGATCCAGTTGTTGCCCTGGCCATTGAGCTGCAGCCACATGCTGTCGTTGCCGTTGCTCATCGACGCGCAATCTCCCGCCAGGCACAAGGCATAGCGGTCGGCGCCCGGCAGGCCGGTGACCTGGCCATCCGCCTGAAACTGCACAGTGGCGCCTTCGCCCTCACCGCTGACGATTTTCCAGTTGCCGCCCATGTACGCCGAATACAGTGCGCGTTCGAAGCTGGCACCAATCGGTGCGCCTTCCGGGACCGGAATCTGCGCGCGGTCGAACAGCTGTTCCGGTTCGTTATCGCTGGCTGCTTGCTGCAGATGATTGCCGTCGCGTTTCAGCTCGCTCGCAGAGCTGCCATAAAAGTCGACTTTCCAGGCGCCGGACTCTTCGCCCAGCAGCCGTCCTTCGACGTTTTCAAAACCGTTGGTGTAGCGGGCCTGACCGGCCTTGGTGTTGACGTCCCATTCCAGATTCGGGCCATAGGCCTGAAGCGCTTCGCGCAGGGGACCGCCCTTGGCGGCGGCATCGATCGCCACCTGATTGATCCAGGTGCCGCTGATATCGCGGTCGGCAGGGTCGCTGGCGCAGCCGCCGAGGAGCAGGGCGAGCAGCGAGAGAGCTAGCGCTTTGCGCATGGTGGAATCCTTTCAAAGCCTTTTCTTGCGGCAGTCGGCGCGGCATTGAAGGCCGCGCCGTGCGCATCACTCGATGACCAGAATGGCATCCATTTCAACCTGCGAACCCTTTGGCAGGGCTGCCACGCCGATAGCGGCGCGTGCCGGGTACGGCTGGTCGAAGTACTTGCCCATGATCTCATTGACCTTGGCGAAGTGGCTCAGGTCGGTGAGGAAGATGTTCAGCTTGACGATGTCCTTGAACGAACCACCGGCGGCCTCGGCCACTGCTTTGAGGTTCTCGAAGACCTGAACGGTCTGGGCTTCGAAGCCTTCGACCAGTTCCATGGTTTTCGGGTCCAGCGGGATCTGGCCCGACATGTACACGGTGTTGCCTGCCTTGATGGCCTGGGAGTAAGTACCGATGGCGGCCGGGGCCTTGTCGCTGGTGATGACGGTTTTGGTCATGTAGGACTCCTTGTAATAGGCAGGTTATGCACGCATGCGGGTGATGCGGATCACTCCGGTCAAGGCGCGCAGTTTCTTGATCACACGGGCCAGGTGCACACGGTCGTGGACGCTGACCACCAACTGCACGACGCTGATGCGACCATCGCGTTCGTCCATGCTGATTTTTTCGATATTGCCGTCAGCCGCGTTGACGCTGCTGGCCAGCAGGGCGATCAGGCCGCGCTGGTGCTCCAGCTCGACACGCAGTTCAACGTTGAATTCGCCGGTGACATCCTTGGCCCAAGAGAGCTGGATGCATTTTTCCGGGTTGTGCCGGATTTCGCTGATGTTGCGGCAGTTGTCCAGGTGCACGACCATGCCTTTGCCCGCCGACAGGTGGCCGACAATCGGGTCGCCCGGGATCGGTGTGCAGCATTTCGCGTAACTGAGTACCAGACCTTCGGTGCCGCGAATCGCCAGCGGGCCTTCCGGGCTTGGCAGTTGCTCGCCTTCGCCCAGCAGGCGGCGGGCGACCACATAGGCCATGCGATTGCCCAGGCCGATGTCTTCGAGCAGGTCTTCGATCAGTTCGAGGCGGTACTCGGTGAGCATCGCCTTGACGCGTTCGGCCGGAATCTTCTCCAGCGAGCTGTCGAAACCGTTGAGGACCTTGTTCAGCAGGCGTTCGCCAAGGCTGATGGACTCGGAGCGGCGCTGCAGTTTCAGCGCGTGGCGAATGTGCGTGCGCGCCTTGCCGGTGACCACGAAGTTGAGCCACGCCGGGTTCGGCCGGGCGCCGGGGGCGCTGACAATCTCGACCGTGGAGCCGCTTTGCAGCGGTTCGGACAGCGGTGCGAGACGGCGGTTGATCCGGCAGGCGATGCAGCTGTTGCCGACGTCGGTGTGCACCGCGTAGGCAAAGTCGACTGCGGTGGAGCCTTTCGGCAGCTCCATGATCCGGCCCTTGGGCGTAAACACGTAGACCTCGTCCGGGAACAGGTCGATTTTTACGCTTTCGATGAATTCCAGCGAGTTGCCGGCGCGCTGCTGCATTTCCAGCACGCCTTTGACCCACTGGCGGGCGCGGGCATGAGTGCCTTTCGGCTGTTCATCACCGCTGGATTTGTACAGCCAATGGGCGGCGATGCCGTTGTTGGCCATCTCTTCCATTTCACGGGTGCGGATCTGGATTTCGATCGGTACGCCGTGCATGCCGAACAGCGTAGTGTGCAGCGACTGGTAGCCGTTGGCCTTGGGGATTGCGATGTAATCCTTGAAGCGCCCCGGCAACGGTTTGTACAAATTATGCACAGCACCTAGCACGCGGTAGCAGGTATCGACCTTGTCGACGATGATCCGGAACGCGTAGACGTCCATGATCTCGTTGAAGGCCCGACGCTTGCCGCGCATTTTCTTGTAGATGCCATAGAGGTGTTTCTGGCGACCGCTGACTTCGCCCTGGATGCCGTCGATAGCGAGGCAATGACCAAGGGATTCTTCGATCTTGTTGACGATTTCCTTGCGGTTGCCCCGTGCGCGCTTGACCGCCTGGTAGATCCGCGCGGAACGCATCGGGTGCATGGCCTTGAAGCCGAGATCTTCGAATTCGATACGGATCGCGTGCATGCCCAGGCGGTTGGCAATGGGCGCGTAGATTTCGAGGGTTTCCTTGGCGATGCGCCGGCGCTTTTCCCCGGACAGCACTTCCAGCGTGCGCATGTTGTGCAGGCGGTCGGCGAGCTTGACCAGGATCACGCGAATGTCGCGCGCCATGGCCATGGCCATTTTCTGGAAGTTTTCCGCCTGGGCTTCGGCCTTGGTCTCGAAATTCATCTGGGTCAGTTTGCTGACCCCGTCGACCAGTTCGGCCACGGTTTCACCGAACTGCGCTTGCAGCGCCTCTTTGGCGATGCCGGTATCTTCGATCACGTCATGCAGCATCGCGGCCATCAGGCTCTGATGGTCCATGTGCATGTCGGCCAGAATATTCGCCACCGCAAGAGGATGGGTGACGTACGCCTCGCCGCTGCGACGGCGCTGACCGTCATGGGCTTGTTCGGCGTAGAAATACGCTCGGCGGACCAGGTTGACCTGGTCGTTGCCGAGGTAGGTCGATAAGCGATCGGCGAGGGCGTCTATGCTCGGCATGATAAATCCTGCCGCAAGCTGTGATCCCGCGCCGTGCTACGTCGACCAGGCATAGGCTTAGACGGCCTCGTTGGACTCGTCCTCGAACGCTGCGAACAGCGGTTCATCCTGGACGATTTCCTGCTCGGCGATGAACTCGTAGCTCATCAGGCCTTCAGCAATTTCACGCAGCGCGACAACAGTCGGCTTGTCGTTTTCCCACTGAACCAGTGGCTCTTTGCCGCCGGTGGCCAGTTGACGGGCACGCTTGGTAGAGAGCATGACCAGCTCAAAGCGGTTTTCCACGTGTTCTAGGCAGTCTTCAACGGTTACGCGGGCCATGGTATTCCTCGGAGCGAATGCAATATGCGCGCTGCCCGAATGGGCAAGCGGACTCAGCAGTTTAAAAAATCACCAGCGATTAGGGAAGCGCTGATTTTTTGACCAAGCCCTTCAACGCGCTGCAAGCACCAATGTAAAGCGCTTGCAGGCATTTTGGAAAGGGCTGTTTTAACCGAGCAGTTCGGCCAGCAATTTGCCGAAACGCACCTGCTGGCGTTTTTGTTGCAGCTGATTGGCGCGGAAAATCGCTTTCAGATCGTCCAGCGCGTGGGCGAAATCATCGTTGATGATCAGATAATCGTAATCGACGTAGTGGCTCATCTCGCTGACCGCTTCGCGCATCCGCCCGTCGATGATCTCGTCACTGTCCTGGCCGCGGTTGGTCAAGCGCTGGTGCAGGGCTTGCAGCGATGGCGGCAGAATGAAGATCGAACGTGCCTGGGGCATCAGCTTGCGCACTTGCTCGGCGCCTTGCCAGTCGATTTCCAGGATCAGGTCATGGCCTTCGTCCAGTGTCTGCTGCAGGCGACTTTGCGAAGTGCCGTAGAAGTTGCCGAAGACTTCGGCGCGTTCAAGGAAGTCACCGTGTTCGCCCATTTTCACGAACTCTTCGCGGGTCACGAAGTGATAGTTCACGCCGTCCACTTCGCCCGGGCGCATAGCGCGGGTGGTGTGGGAGACGGAAACGCGAATCTCCGGGTCAGCGTCGGTCAAGGCCTTGACCAGGCTGCTCTTGCCCGCGCCCGATGGCGCGGAAATGATGTACAGGGTGCCGGTGTGTTGGGTCATGTCGGGGTAGCCTTACTCAATGTTCTGCACTTGTTCGCGCATCTGCTCGATCAACACTTTGAGGTTGACGGCGGCCTGGGTGCTGCGCGGGTCGAAGGCTTTGGAGCCCAGTGTGTTGGCTTCGCGGTTGAGCTCCTGCATCAGGAAGTCGAGGCGCCGCCCGGCGGCGCCCCCGGACTTGAGCACCCGGCGCACTTCGATAATGTGAGTGCTCAGGCGATCCAGTTCTTCGGCGACGTCGCTTTTTTGCGCGAGCAGGACCATTTCCTGTTCCAGGCGCTGCGGATCCAGCTCGGCCTTCATGTCGGCGAAGCGGTCGAGGACCTTCTGGCGCTGGGTGGCGAGCATTTGCGGGACCAGCTCGCGCAGGGTCACGACGTCTTCTTCAATGGAGGTCAGGCGATCATTGATCAAGCGGGCCAGCTCCGCGCCTTCGCGCTCGCGGCCGGCCTTCAATTCTTTCAAGCCTAGATTGAACAGCGCCAGGGCTTCAGCGTTCAGCGCTTGTGGATCCGTCGCATCACCCACCAGCACGCCGGGCCAGGCCAGCACTTCCAAGGGGTTCAGTGCAGCGGGGTTGCTGATCAAGCCGGCGATGGTTTCGGCAGCGGCGACCAGTTGCGCCGCGCGCTCGCGGTCGACCTGCAGCGCCTTGCCAGTGCTTTCTTCAGTGAACCGCAGGGTGCATTCGAGCTTGCCCCGCGACAGACCTTGACGCAACGCTTCGCGCACGGCGCCTTCGAGGTCGCGAAACGACTCCGGCAGACGCAGGTGCGGTTCCAGATAGCGGCTGTTGACCGAGCGCAGTTCCCAGCTCAGGGTGCCCTGGGCGCCGGCTTTCTCGACGCGGGCGAAGGCGGTCATGCTGTGCACCATGGCGGTGACCTCGCAATGCAGATCGGCGCAGCAGGGATGTTCCGCAGGCGCGATATCAATGAATGTAAGCCGACTGGCAGCAAAGGCGCAGGATTGTAGCGCAGTGCAGCGAATGCGCCCAAACACACGGTGTGACAAAGCGCTGCAGCCCGTCGGTAACGTGCGTTTCACAACCTTCACCGGTCGCCCCGGCTTTTTAACCAGTGCCCAGGCGCGGTGCACCGCTCTATAATGCGCGGTAGTTTTCCGTCCTCAGTACAGGTATTCCCTATGAAACGTCCAAGTGGTCGCGCTGCCGATCAGCTCCGCTCGATCCGCATTACCCGCAACTACACCAAACACGCCGAAGGATCGGTGCTGGTCGAATTCGGTGATACCAAAGTCATCTGCACCGTCAGCGTCGAAAACGGCGTGCCGCGGTTTCTCAAAGGTCAGGGCCAGGGCTGGCTGACCGCTGAATACGGCATGCTGCCGCGCGCCACCGGCGAGCGTAACCAGCGTGAAGCGAGCCGCGGCAAGCAGGGTGGCCGCACCCTGGAAATCCAGCGTCTGATCGGCCGCTCCCTGCGCGCGGCGCTGGACATGTCCAAGCTGGGCGACGTCACCCTGTACGTCGACTGCGATGTTATCCAGGCTGACGGCGGCACCCGCACGGCATCGATCACCGGCGCCATGGTTGCGCTGGTCGATGCACTGAAAGTGATCAAGAAACGTGGCGGCCTCAAAGGCGGTGATCCGCTCAAGCAGATGATCGGCGCGGTATCGGTCGGCATGTATCAGGGCGAGGCGGTGCTGGATCTGGACTATCTTGAAGATTCCGCTGCCGAGACCGATCTGAACGTGGTAATGACCAGCACCGGTGGTTTCATCGAGGTTCAGGGCACCGCTGAAGGCGCGCCGTTCCAGCCTGAAGATTTGAATGCCATGCTGGAACTGGCGAAGAAAGGCATGAACGAGATTTTCGAACTGCAAAAAGCCGCATTGGCCGACTGAGCCAATTCACAGCCGCAAGGAGGACGCGATGAGTGACAAGCAAGACGTGCTGCCCAAACCGAGTCAGGAGATTCGCCAGTGGGCGATGTTTTGTCACTTGTCCAGCTTTCTGGGTAGCGTATTTCCCTTTGGAAGTCTGCTCGGCCCGCTGATCCTCTGGCAGATGAAGCGTGAGACTGACCCGTTTATCGATGCGCAGGGTAAGGAATCGCTGAATTTTCAGATCACCATGACCATTGCCATGCTCATCTGTGTGGGGCTAATGGTGGTGCTGATCGGGTATGTTTTGATTGTTCCGGTGGTGATTTGCGCGTTGGTCATGCCGATCATCGCTGCGGTGAAGGCCAATAAGGGATTTCCCTACCGTTATCCATTCACCTGGCGGCTGATCAAATAACGGCCCGCTAGGGCACCAAATAAAAAAGCCCCGACCTGTCGGGGCTTTTTTTGCAATTCAATAAAGTGTTTTCTGTTGTAGGAATAGTCTGTTGTCGATTTACGGTCGAGTATTTATTTATGAATATTTAATTGCTACATTTTTAGTCACAACTGTATAAGCAAGTGTTTATCTATGTGCTTGTTATTGGTGCTGGCTGATTGTTAAAGTTGCGCGGTGTAATGTTTCATTTGAAACATTTCGATATGTTCAAGCCATTGAAGGCTCTTGAATTTTCCAGTAATCAGTGTTGATAAAATCAGCCGGTTCACGAGTCGAGCCCAGGTACACGCTCGCCTCCTGAATACATAGCCAAGAATAATCCACATGATTCAGCTCGATTTCTACGGCACGCTCGTGGCCGCTTCATTAGTGTTACTGCTGGGGCGCGGACTTGTTACGCGTGTCGGCTTTTTACGAAGTTACAATATTCCCGAACCGGTGGCGGGCGGTCTGGTCGTCGCCGTGCTGTTATTGATACTGCGCACGTTTGATATTGAAGTGCGCTTTGATACTTCCCTGCAAACGCCGCTGATGTTGGCGTTCTTCGCGACAATTGGCTTGAGTGCCGACCTCGCCAGCCTGAAAAAGGGTGGCCGCGTTGTCGGCATATTCCTGCTGGCAGTTATCGGCTTGCTGGTGGTGCAGAACGCGATGGGTATCGGATTGGCAACCCTGCTCGGACTTGATCCTCTGATGGGCTTGCTGACCGGTTCGATCACCCTGGCGGGCGGGCATGGCACGGGTGCTGCCTGGGGAACGGTGTTCAGCGAAAAGTATGGGCTGGCATCTGCCTCGGAACTGGCGCTGGCCTCGGCGACGTTCGGTCTGGTCCTCGGCGGACTGATCGGCGGGCCGGTTGCGCGCTTGCTGATCAAGCGTGTGCAAGTGCCGGGCTGCAATCAGGAAAAAGCTCCGCGACTGCCAAAAGGCTTTGAGCAGCCGAACAAGGAGCGCTCGATCACGCCGTTTTCATTCGTTGAGACTTTGGCGTTGATTGCCGTCAGCCTGTTGGCTGGCAACCTGTTGAACGGCGTGCTGCAGGGCACTGCCTTCGAGCTGCCGACGTTTGTCTGCGTGCTGTTCGTGGGCGTCGTGTTGCGCAATGGTCTGTCGGCACTGGGCTTGTATCAGGTGTTCGAGCGCGAAGTCTCAGTGCTCGGCAACGTCAGCCTTTCGCTGTTTCTGGCCATTGCTCTGATGTCGCTGAAGTTGTGGGATCTGGCGGCGCTGGCTTTGCCGATCTTTATCATTCTCGCTGTGCAGGCGCTGGTCATGGCGCTGTTCGCGATTTTTGTGACATTCCGGGTGATGGGTAGCAACTACGATGCCGCCGTACTGGCTGCGGGGCATTGCGGTTTCGGATTGGGTGCCACGCCTACGGCCATCGCCAACATGCAGGCGGTGACGCAGCGCTATGGGCCGTCGCAGATTGCCTTTCTGGTGGTGCCGATGGTCGGAGCGTTCTTCATTGACATCATCAATGTCATCGTGATCAAGCTGTACCTGGCCTTGCCGTTGTTCGCCGCTGTCTAGGCCGCGTCTTTGTTCGAGACAAAAAAATGCCCGCATCTGACGATGCGGGCATTTTCTGGCGGCGATCCGACGCTTAGATGGTCAGCGTCCAGTCGTAGTCGACGATCAGCGGCGCGTGCTGCGAGAACCGCGGCTGACGCGGCAGGCGCGCGCTGCGTACGAAGCGCCGCAGACCTGGCGTCAGGATCTGATAATCGAAGCGCCAGCCCAGATTGAGCATCTCGGCCTGTTCGTTATCCGGCCACCAGCTGTACTGATCGCCCTCGCGGCTGACTTCGCGCAACGCATCGACATAGCCCATGTTGCCGACAATCTCGTCCATCCAGGCCCGTTCCGGCGCCAGGAAGCCTGGAGACTGCTGGCTGTCGCGCCAGTTCTTGATGTCGAGCTTCTGCTGCGCCACGTACAGCGAGCCACAATAAATGTACTCGCGACGTTTGCGCCGCTGTTTGTCCAGGTACTTGCCGAAGTCGTCCATGAGCTTGAACTTCTGGTTCAAGTCCTCATCGCCGTTCATCCCCGAAGGAAGCAGCAAGGTGGCAATACTGACTTTGTCGAAATCTGCTTGCAGGTAGCGCCCGTAGCGGTCGGCCGTCTCGAAACCGAGACCGCTGATGACAGCCTTCGGTTGCAACCGCGAATACAAAGCCACGCCGCCTTGGGCAGGGACTTCAGCATCGCAGGCATAAAGGAAGTAGCCATCCAGTTGGAAGGCTGGGTCGTCCAGTTCAAAGGCGGAGGCACGGGTGTCCTGCAGGCAGATGACGTCGGCATTCTGTGCTTGCAGCCAACTGAGCAAACCGCGCTCGACTGCCGCCTGAATACCATTGACGTTCACACTGATGATCCGCATAAATGGCCCCAAAAATCGCGTGCGTGTATGATACACGGCGTCAAGCTAATTAGCTAAATCCGTGGTATTTGGGGTTTTTTTCATGCAAGCGTATCAGCGCGATTTCATTCGTTTTGCCATCGATCGCGGCGTTTTGCGCTTCGGTGAGTTCACCCTGAAGTCCGGGCGCACCAGTCCCTACTTCTTCAACGCCGGCCTGTTCAACTCGGGCTCGGCCCTGGCGCAGCTGGGGCGTTTCTACGCCGCCGCCATCGCCGAAAGCGGCATTCCTTTCGACGTCCTGTTCGGCCCGGCCTACAAAGGCATCCCGTTGGCCGCGACCACTGCCGTTGCGCTTGCCGAACATCATGACCGCGACCTGCCATGGTGCTTCAACCGCAAGGAAGCCAAGGCTCACGGCGAAGGCGGCAGCCTGGTCGGCGCGCCGCTGACCGGTGACGTGCTGATCATCGATGACGTGATCACCGCCGGCACCGCAATCCGCGAAGTGATGCAGATTATCGCCTCGCAGGAGGGCGCCAAGGCCGCGGGCGTGCTGATCGCCCTGAACCGTCAGGAGCGCGGCAACGGCGAACTGTCGGCGATCCAGGAAGTCGAGCGCGATTTCGGTATTCCTGTGATCAGCATTGTTTCGCTGAATCAGGTGCTGGAGTTCCTCGCTGACGATCCGCAGCTCAAGCAGCATTTGCCGGCGGTGGAAGCATACCGCGCCCGGTTCGGCGTCTAAGCGCCGGCTTTTGTGGGAGCGAGCCTGCTCGCGAAAGCGTCCTGCCAGTCGACATCAATGTTGAATGGAAGTCGGCATTCGCGAGCAGGCTCGCTCCCACATGGGGTCTTCCACTTGGGTTTTGCAGCAAAAAAAGCCCCCGCTCAGCCAGACTGAGCGGGGGCTTTTTGTTTGCGCGACTGCTTACGGACGCTTGCGATTGCTGATCAGCGTACCCACACCGGTGTCGGTGAAGATTTCCAGCAGAATCGCATTCGGCACGCGACCGTCGATAATCAACGAACTGCCCACACCGCCCTGAACCGCTTCCAGCGCGCAACGGATCTTCGGCAGCATGCCGCCGTAGATGGTGCCGTCGGCGATCAGGTCGTCGACCTGTTGCGTGCTCAGCCCGGTCAGCACGGTGCCCGACTTGTCCATCAGGCCGGCGATGTTGGTCAGCAGCATGAGCTTCTCGGCTTTCAGCGCTTCGGCAACCTTACCGGCCACCAGGTCAGCGTTGATGTTGTACGACTCGCCGTTCTCCCCCACACCGATCGGCGCGATCACCGGGATGAAGTTGCCTTTGACCAGCAGGTTCAGCAGCTCGGTGTTGATCCCGACCACTTCGCCGACATGACCGATGTCGATGATTTCCGGTTGGGTCATCTCCGGGGTCTGCCGGGACACGGTGAGCTTCTTCGCACGAATCAGCCCGGCGTCTTTACCGGTCAGGCCGATGGCGCTGCCGCCGTGGCGGTTGATCAGGTTGACGATGCTCTTGTTGACCTGACCACCCAGGACCATTTCCACCACGTCCATGGTCGCCGCGTCGGTCACGCGCATGCCGTCGACAAAATGGCTCTCGATCGACAGGCGCTTGAGCAGATCACCGATCTGCGGGCCGCCACCGTGCACGACCACCGGGTTGATACCCACGGCCTTCATCAGCACGATGTCGCGGGCGAAGCCGGTTTTCAGCTCCTCGCTTTCCATCGCGTTGCCGCCGTATTTGATCACCAGGGTCTTGCCGACATAGCGTCGGATGTAAGGCAGTGCTTCGGACAGGACCTTGGCAGTGTTGGCGGCGGCTTCGCGTTCGAGGGTCATTCAGGGCTCCGGGTGGATCAGAACGGTAGTTGGAGATCAGGTGCAACGCGTTTCAGTTGGGCGTGGAACACATCCTTGATGCGCTGCAATTCAGCCTCGTCATCGGCCTCGAAGCGCAGCACCAGCACCGGAGTGGTGTTGGAGGCGCGCACCAGGCCCCAGCCTTTGGCGTAATCGACCCGCACGCCGTCGATGGTGGTGAGGTCAGCGCCTTCACCCCACTGAGCATCGTGCAGTGCATCAATGATGCTGAATTTGCTCTCTTCGGTCACATGGATATTGATTTCCGGCGTAGAAATATCGTTCGGGAAAGTCGCAAACAGCTCCTCCGCGGTGGATTTTTCCTTGCTGAGGATCTCCAGCAGGCGTGCAGCGCTGTAGATGCCGTCATCGAAACCGAACCAGCGTTCCTTGAAGAAGATATGCCCGCTCATTTCACCGGCCAGCAATGCGCCGGATTGTTTCATTTTCTTTTTGATCAACGAGTGACCGGTCTTCCACATTAGCGGCCGACCACCGTATTCCTTGATCAGCGGCACCAGGCGGCGGGTGCATTTGACGTCGAAGATGATTTCCGCGTCCGGGTTGCGTGCCACCACATCACGGGCGAACAGCATCAGCAGGCGATCCGGGTAAACGATGCTGCCGGTGTTGGTTACCACGCCGACGCGGTCGCCGTCGCCGTCGAAAGCCAGGCCGATATCGGCGTTGGTTTCCTTGACCTTGGCGATCAGGTCGACAAGGTTTTCCGGCTTGCCCGGATCCGGGTGATGGTTGGGGAAGTTGCCGTCGACTTCGCAGAACAACGGAATGACTTCGCAGTTCAGCGCTTCGATCAGTTGCGGGGCGATGACGCCGGCCGCGCCGTTGCCGCAGTCGACCACGACTTTCAGGCGACGGGCCAGTTTGATGTCCTGGACGATTTCGGTGTTGTAGCGGTCGAGAATTTCAACCTGGGTGACGCTGCCCTGGCCGCTGCTCAGGTCGTTGTTCTTGATGCGCTGGTGCAGCACTTGAATCTGTTCGTTGGCGAGGGTGTCGCCAGCGATGACGATCTTGAAGCCATTGTAATTCGACGGGTTGTGGCTGCCGGTCAGCATCACCCCGGATTTGCCGGCCAGCACGTTGGCCGCGTAGTACAGCGCCGGTGTCGGCACCAGGCCGACATCGCTGACATGGCAACCGCTCTCGGCGATGCCACGAATCAGCTCGGCAACCAGCTCCGGGCCGGACAGGCGGCCGTCACGACCGACCGACACATTCGGCTCGCCCTGGGCCAGGCTCTGCGAGCCGATGGCGCGGCCAATCCAGTAAGCGGTTTCACCGTTGAGAAAATCCGGCACCGTGCCGCGAATGTCATAGGCGCGGAAAATGCTCTCGGGGAGGGTCGGGGCGATCTTGGCTGGAGTGCTCATCTGCACAAATGCTCCATCTGGAAAGTGGCGGGACAGGCCGACGAATCGTTCGACGGCAGGCTCAAACTGAAGGGTATGACGGCGTTTTCCACAGAGAGTTCGTGCTATGAAAGGGCCATGACACCCCGTGCAGCAGGGCTTTGGCCGGCCAATGCCTTGATTTACCGCGCTAAACCTTGCAGATGACAATTTCGGTTTGTGGTGCGCCAGCGAGCTGGCTCACCACAGGATCAGCCGAGCGGATCACTTCGTACCGGTATGCCCGAAGCCACCGGTGCCGCGTTCGGTTTCGACGAATTCCTCGACCATTTCGAAGTGCGCTTGCACCACCGGCACCAGTACCAGTTGCGCCAGACGTTCGCCGACGGTCATGGTGAAATCGCTCTGGCCACGGTTCCAGCAGGACACCATCAGCGGGCCCTGGTAGTCGGAGTCGATCAGGCCGACAAGGTTGCCCAACACGATGCCGTGTTTATGGCCCATGCCCGAACGCGGCAGGATCAGCGCAGCAAGGTTCGGGTCGCCGATGTAGACCGACAGGCCGGTGGGGATCAGCACGGTTTCACCCGGCTTGATCACGGTGTCCTGATCCAGCATGGCGCGCAGGTCGAGGCCGGCGGAGCCCGGGGTGGCGTATTGCGGCAGCGGGAAGTCGGTGCCGATGCGTGGGTCGAGGATCTTGGCTTGCAAAGCGTGCATGTAAATTAAACCTGGTTCAGACGTTCGGCGATAAAAGTGACCAGCTGGCGGGCGATCTTGCCCTTGCTGGTCTGGGCGAAAACCGTGGCGTGCAGCTCACCGTCGATGACGCTGCAGGCGTTTTCTTCGCTGTTGAAACCGATGCTCGGGTTGGCGACGTCATTGGCGACGATCAAATCGAGATTCTTGTCCTTCAGCTTGCGTGCAGCGTAGTCGAGCAGGTGTTCGGTCTCGGCAGCGAAGCCGACACTGAACGGACGATCCGGACGGGTCGCGATACTGGCGAGGATGTCCGGGTTGCGCACCATTTGCAGGACGAAACCGTCACCGCTCGTAGGGTCTTTCTTGAGTTTTTGCGGGGCAACGACTTCCGGGCGGTAATCCGCCACAGCTGCCGAAGCAATGAATACGTCGCACGGAATCGCCGACTCGCAAGCGGCGAGCATGTCGCGGGCGCTGACCACGTCGATCCGCGTGACGCGATCGGGGGTCGGCAGGTGCACCGGGCCACTGATCAGGGTGACGCGGGCGCCGGCTTCCACTGCGGCTTCCGCGAGGGCAAAGCCCATTTTGCCGGAGCTGTGGTTGGTGATGTAGCGCACCGGGTCGATGTTTTCCTGAGTCGGGCCGGCGGTAATCACCACATGCTTGCCGGTCAGTGCCTGACGCTGGAAGCAGTCGGCGGCGAGCAGCGCCAGCTCGGTGGCTTCCATCATGCGGCCCATGCCGACGTCGCCGCAGGCCTGGCTGCCGGACGCCGGGCCGAAGGTCTTCAGGCCTCGGCTTTCAAGCAGTTGCAGGTTGGCCTGGGTGGCCGGATCGCGCCACATCGCTTGATTCATTGCCGGTGCGACGGCGACGACGGCGTCGGTGGCCAGCACCAGCGTGGTCAGCAGATCGTTGGCGATGCCTTGCGCCAGGCGCGCAATCAGGTCGGCGGTGGCCGGGGCGATCAACACCAGATCGGCCCACTTTGCCAGTTCGATATGGCCCATCGCGGCTTCGGCGGCCGGGTCGAGCAAGTCGAGGTGCACCGGGTGGCCTGACAGCGCCTGCATGGTCAGCGGGGTAATGAACTCGGCGCCGCCATGGGTCATGACCACGCGCACTTCGGCGCCCTGGTCGATCAGGCGGCGAACCAGATCGGCGCTCTTGTAGGCCGCAATGCCGCCGCCGACGCCCAGAACGATGCGTTTCCGATACAGCCGCTGCATAGGTCTGCCTTTCATTTCATTGATGACGGCGGCGCGATGACCCTCCCCAGGGTTGAATCGACCGCCAAAAAGATGGGCTACGATATCACAGCGACCGCTACGGAACAGCGGCACCCACAGACAGGGAGTGTGTATGAGTATTCGCGATTGGCCGGCGGCAGAGCGGCCGCGGGAAAGGTTGTTGGAGCACGGGGCAGGGAGTCTTTCGGACGCTGAGTTGCTGGCGATTTTTTTGCGCACCGGGGTACCCGGAACAAGCGCCGTGGACCTGGCGCGACATCTGCTGAAGCAATTCGGCAGCCTGCGTTTACTGCTCGAGGCCGATCAGGACGCATTCAGTAAACAAATGGGGCTCGGGCCGGCGAAGTTTGCGCAACTGCAAGCCGCGCAGGAAATGAGCAAGCGCCATCTGGCCGAACGATCCCGGCAGAAACCGGCACTGGAAAACCCGCAAGTGGTGCGCGACTACCTGAAAGCGATGCTGCGGCACGAGCCGCACGAAGTGTTTGGCTGCCTGTTTCTCGATTCCAAACATCAGGTGCTGAATTTCGAAGCACTGTTTCGCGGCTCGATCGACAACACCAGCGTGCATCCCCGGGAAGTGGTGAAGCGCGCGCTGGCCAATAACGCGGCGGCGGTGATTTTGTGTCACAACCATCCCTCCGGGAACACCGACCCCAGTCAGGCGGATCGGCTGCTGACCAAGCGCCTGCAAAAGACCCTGGAACTGATCGACGTGCGGGTGCTGGATCACTTCATCGTCGGCGATGGCGAACCGCTGTCGATGGCGGAGTGTGGCTGGATGTAAAAAGGCAGCGGCAAGTATGCAGCTACAAGCGGCAAGCTAGAGCCGTGCGCGTTCGGCTCTGGCTTGGGGCTTGCCGCTTAGGGCTTGAGGCTGATTCTGGAGTAGTCCTGGCGGCCGAACGGGCTGACGGAGTAACCCTGCACGTCTTTACGAGTCAACGCATAAGCCGTCGGGTGCGCCAGCGGCAGCCACAATGCCTGTTGCTGGATCTGCGCCTGCGCCTGTTCGTACAGCTTGGTGCGCACGCCTTGTTCGCTGGTGGTCTTGCCCGCGCTGATCAGCTTGTCCAGATCGGCATTGCAGTAGCGGGCGAAGTTGGTGCCGGACTTGACCGCTGCGCAGGAAAACTGCGGCGTGAGGAAGTTGTCCGGGTCGCCGTTGTCACCGGCCCAACCCATGAACAGCAAATCGTGCTCGCCAGCCTTGGCGCGGCGAATCAGCTCGCCCCATTCGATGACGCGGATTTCCGCTTGAATGCCGATTTCAGCCAGGTCCGACTGCAACATCTGCGCGCCGAGGCTCGGGTTCGGGTTGAGCAGGCTGCCCGATGGCCGCGTCCAGATTGTGGTCTGGAAACCATCCTTCAGCCCGGCCTTGGCCAGCAACGCCTTGGCTTTGGCCACGTCGTGCGGGTAGCCCGGCAGGTTCTTCGCGTAGCTCCAGGTGTTCGGCGGATACGGGCCGTTGGCAGCTTCGGCGGTGTCTTCGAACACGGCTTTGATGTAGTTGGTCTTGTCGAAGGCCAGGTTGATGGTCTGGCGCACTTCCGGCTTGTCCAGCGGCGGATGCTGGCTGTTGATGCCGACGAAAGCGGTCATGAACGCATCAGTCTTTTCGACTTTCAGCGTCGGCTCTTTCAGCGCGGCCTGTACGTCGAGTGGTTTCGGCGACAGCGCGATCTGGCATTCATTGCGCCGCAGCTTTTGCAGGCGCACGTTGGCGTCCGGGGTGATGGCGAAGATCAGCGGATCGACCGCAGGCTTGCCACGGAAATATTCCGGATTGGCCTTGTAGCGGATCGCCGCGTCTTTCTGAAAGCGATTGAAAACGAACGGGCCGGTGCCGATCGGCTGGCTGTTGAGCTTGTCAGTCGCGCCAGCCTTCATCAACTTGTCGGCGTACTCGGCTGAGTAGATCGAGGCGAAGCCCATGCTCAGGGTGGCGAGGAAGGTCGAATCTGGATGATCAAGGGTAAAGCGCACGGTCAGCGGGTCGAGTGCATCGATCTTCTTGATCAGCGCCGGCAACTGCATTGATTGCGCGTGGGGGAAGCCGCTCTGCGCGACTTTGTGCCACGGGTTGGCCGGGTCGAGCATGCGGTCGAAGCTGAATTTGACGTCTTCGGCGGTCAGTTCACGGCTCGGTTTGAAATAGTCGGTGGTGTGAAACTTCACCTGCGGATGCAGTTTGAATACGTACGTCAGCCCATCAGTGCTGACTTCCCAGCTGTCGGCCAGGCTCGGCACGACCTTGCCGCTGGCAGTGTCGAAATCCACCAGACGATTCATCAGCACATCGGCGGAGGCATTGGTGGTGGTCAGCGAGTTGTACTGCACCACGTCAAACCCTTCGGGGCTGGCCTCGGTACACACGCTCAGCGCGGCGGCCTGGGCCAGAGGGCTTAGCAACAGCGGGGCAAGCAAAAGGGGTAGGGCAGCGAGGCGCATGGTCGGTTTCCTTTACAGATCGAAGGCCCATCTGCAAGTGCAGTCTGGAAAAGTCCTACCCTAGAGGTCTGAATTGCAAATGACTATCCCCTTTTTGCATTTTCAGGGCGTCGCGACGACACTGCCTCAGGTGGCGGTGAGCAGGGAAAAGTCTGAAATGCCGTTGCAAGGGATTTTCTACGACGAGTGGTAAAAACCGCCGTCAGCCTTTATTCAAGGCGTCCGCCGGGCGAAAAAACGCCTTTTTGCTGATTGATTGCACACCGATTGTTGTTGCACCCCGGTCTTTCTGGTATAAAGCAGCGCTCTTTTCTAGGGGCCCGGTTCCTTCACTGTAGGTGTAGCCGGTAAGACCTCTAAAGAAACGCGGCGCCTGGCGCCAAATGACTGAGAGATTAAGCGGCCAACCCATGCCGGGTTGGGCATGTGGTTTTAGAGGGCTGAGGCATGTCGAGAGTATGTCAAGTTACCGGTAAGGGTCCGGTGACTGGGAATAACATTTCCCACGCAAACAACAAAACCCGTCGTCGTTTCCTGCCGAACCTGCAGCATCACCGCTTCTGGGTTGAAGAAGAGAAACGTTTTGTGCGTCTGCGCGTATCTGCCAAAGGCATGCGTATCATCGACAAGCGTGGCATCACTGTCGTGCTCGCCGAACTTCGCCGCGATGGCAAGATTTAAGGGAGCTAATCATGCGTGAATTGATTCGTTTGATCTCGAGCGCCGGTACTGGTCACTTCTACACTACCGACAAGAACAAGCGTACTACCCCGGACAAAATCGAGATCAAGAAATATGATCCGGTTGTTCGCAAGCACGTGATCTACAAGGAAGGCAAAATCAAGTAATTGATTTTTCCCGACTTACGAAAAAGGCCCGTATCTCACGATACGGGCCTTTTTGTGCGCTTGAATTTTGTAGTGCCGGCGCGGGCCTCATCGCTGGCAAGCCAGCTCCCACAGGTTTTGTGCATGACACAGAATCTCTGAGCGCCGGCAATCACTGTGGGAGCTGGCTTGCCAGCGATAGGGCCGGATCAGCCGGCGAAAATTTTAAGCCTTCTGTTCAAAGATCACATAGATCTTGCGGCAGGCTTCCAGCACTTCCCAGGTCCCACGGAACCCCGCTGGAATCACAAAACGATCGCCGACCCGCAAGGTCTTGGCATTGCCGTCGCTGTCGCGCAGCACCGAAACGCCCTGCAGAATCTCGCAATATTCATGCTCGGTGTAATTCACCGTCCACTGACCCACCGCACCTTCCCAAACGCCCGCGCCCATCTGCCCGCAGGGGCTTTCGTATTGATGGAACACGGCTTGCTCCGGGTCGCCCTTGAGCACTTTGGCCGGGTCCGGGCGATAGCGTTCGGCTTCGCTGCCGGTCAGGCTGATATCGACGACGTTCTGGATGCTCATTGTTGTTTTCTCCCGTGATGACGGCGCGTTGACTGGAATGGGCGAAAGTCTATGTTTATTAAATTGAACACTGCAAGGCCGTATGGCCGGCTTATGTCAAATATATTGAAACAACCCCGGCCGCTGGTTTAGGGTGGCGGGTGCCTTGGGCCGATATGCAGGCTGGCCGGGCAGTATTCTTGATGAACGCCGCAGCGCTTGCGGCGTTCGTATTCAATAAGAGGAGGACACCCGAATGACCACCCTGACTCGTGCCGACTGGGAACAACGCGCCCGCGACCTGAAGATCGAAGGCCGCGCCTACCTCAATGGCGAATACACCGACGCCGTTTCCGGCGAAACCTTCGAATGCATCAGCCCGGTCGATGGCCGTCTGCTCGGCAAGATCGCCAGCTGTGACGCCGCCGACGCCCAACGCGCTGTGGAAAATGCTCGCGCCACGTTCAATTCCGGCGTGTGGTCGCGCCTGGCGCCAAGCAAACGCAAAGCCACGATGATCCGTTTTGCCAGCCTGCTCAAGCAGCACGCTGAAGAACTGGCCCTGCTCGAAACCCTCGATATGGGCAAACCGATCAGCGACTCGCTGTACATCGACGTGCCAGGCGCAGCGCAAGCGCTGAGCTGGAGCGGCGAAGCGATCGACAAGATCTACGACGAAGTGGCCGCTACGCCGCATGATCAACTGGGCCTGGTGACCCGCGAGCCTGTCGGGGTGGTGGGCGCGATCGTGCCGTGGAACTTCCCGCTGATGATGGCGTGCTGGAAGCTCGGTCCGGCGCTGTCGACCGGTAACTCGGTGATCCTCAAACCGTCGGAAAAATCGCCGCTGACCGCCATCCGCATCGCTGCGCTGGCCGTTGAAGCCGGGATTCCGAAAGGCGTACTCAATGTGCTGCCGGGCTATGGCCACACCGTCGGCAAGGCGCTGGCCTTGCACAACGATGTCGACACGCTGGTGTTCACCGGTTCGACCAAGATCGCCAAGCAACTGATGATCTACTCCGGCGAATCGAACATGAAGCGCGTCTGGCTGGAAGCAGGCGGCAAGAGCCCGAACATCGTGTTTGCCGATGCGCCGGATCTGCAAGCCGCTGCCGAATCCGCTGCCAGTGCGATCGCCTTCAACCAGGGCGAGGTCTGCACCGCCGGCTCCCGTCTGCTGGTCGAGCGTTCGATCAAGGACAAATTCCTGCCGATGGTGATCGAGGCGCTGAAAACCTGGAAACCGGGCAATCCGCTGGATCCGGCGACTAACGTCGGCGCGCTGGTCGATACCCAGCAGATGAATACCGTGCTGTCGTACATCGAATCCGGCCACAGCGATGGCGCCAAACTGGTCGCGGGCGGCAAGCGCATTCTGCAGGAGACCGGCGGCACTTACGTTGAACCGACGATTTTCGATGGCGTGAGCAATGCGATGAAAATCGCTCAGGAAGAAATCTTCGGCCCGGTACTGTCGGTGATTGCTTTCGACAGCGCCGAAGAAGCCATTCAGATCGCCAACGACACGCCATACGGCCTGGCCGCAGCGGTGTGGACGCAGGACATCTCCAAGGCGCACCTGACCGCCAAAGCCCTGCGTGCCGGTAGCGTGTGGGTCAACCAGTACGACGGCGGCGACATGACTGCGCCGTTCGGCGGCTTCAAGCAGTCGGGCAACGGCCGCGACAAGTCGCTGCATGCGTTCGACAAGTACACCGAGCTGAAAGCGACCTGGATCAAGCTGTGATTCATTAGGGGCCTGAGTAAATCAGGCTCCCGGCCATACAGAGATCCCCTGTGGGAGCGAGCCTGCTCGCGAAAGCGGTGTATCAGTCAGCCAGCATGCTGAATGTGAAACCGTTTTCGCGAGCAGGCTCGCTCCCACAATGGTTTTGTGGTGCACATAAAAATATCCACAGGAGCGTGGAACATGCGGTGGGCAACGTATTTCGCCGTGTTGGCGTCAGTCTTGAGTGTGGGTCTGGCGCTGGGCGTGAGCATGCCGTTGGTGTCGCTGCGTCTTGAGGGCTGGGGCTACGGTGCTTTCGCCATCGGCGTGATGGCGGCGATGCCGGCGATCGGTGTGTTGTTGGGCGCGAAGGTTTCCAGCCACCTCGCCGCGTATTTCGGCACGGCGAATCTGATGCGCCTGTGCCTGTGGGCCGGAGCCTTATCGATCGGCCTGCTGGCGTTGCTGCCGAGTTATCCGATCTGGCTGCTGCTGCGCCTGCTGATCGGGGTGATTCTGACCATCGTGTTCATCCTTGGCGAAAGCTGGATCAATCAACTGGTGGTCGAGCAGTGGCGCGGGCGCCTGGTCGCGTTGTATGGCAGCAGTTATGCGCTGAGCCAACTGTCGGGGCCGTTGCTGTTGGGTGCGCTCGGCACTGAGCATGACTACGGTTTCTGGGTCGGCGTTGGCTTGCTGACCGTTTCGCCATTGTTATTGCTGGGGCGCAGTGGGGCGCCCAGCAGTGAAGCGAGCAGCGTGACCTTCATCGACCTGTGGGGCTTCGCTCGCGAACTGCCGGCGATCGCCTGGGCCGTATCGTTGTTCGCCGCGTTCGAGGCGATGATCCTGACGTTGCTGCCGGTGTATTGCCTGCAACAGGGTTTCACCGCAGAAATTGCCTTGGCCATGGTCAGCACCGTGGTGGTCGGTGATGCGTTGCTGCAATTGCCGATTGGCGCCTTGGCCGATTATCTGTCGCGGCGCACCTTGTTTGCTGGCTGCGCGGTGGTGTTAATGCTCTCGAGTCTGGCGATTCCATTGCTGCTCGACACGCTGCTGATCTGGCCGTTGTGGGTGCTGTTTGGTGCGAGTGCCGGCGGGTTGTTCACGCTGTCACTGATTTTGATCGGCGAGCGTTATCGCGACGATGCGCTGGTGCGCGCCAATGCGCATATCGCGCAGCTGTGGGGGATCGGTTGTCTGGTCGGGCCGCTGGCAGCAGGGGCGGGCAGTCAGTGGATCAACGGGCATGCGCTGCCGCTGCTGATGGCGGCCGGGGCGTTCGGGTTGGTGCTGTTGCTGTTGCGGCAAGGCGCGTTTGGCACAACGGCAGAAGCTGCCTGAGCACATCCTTTGTGGGAGCGAGCCTGCTCGCGAAAGCGGTGCATCAGTCGGCTCATTTGCTGGATGTGAAACTGCTTTCGCGAGCAGGCTCGCTCCCACAAGAATCACCTGCAAAAGGATTCACAGCATGCGCTCCAGGCCTACGCTGGTGCTGAACCACGAATTGAAACGCCGCCACCAACTCCCCGGTTCCTTGGTCAGCGTGTGCATCTGGCCGTTGTCCTCGGTGACCCAGACGACCTTGCCGTTTTCCAGCTTCGCTTGATAGCTCAGGTTCGGCGCCATGCCTTGCAGCGCCAGTGCGCGTACATGCTCGGCCAGTTCCGGACTGTCGACCAGTACGCCGACTTCGGTGTTCCACAGCACTGAGCGCGGGTCGAAGTTGAACGAGCCGATAAACGATTTGCGCCGATCAAAGATCATCGCCTTGCTGTGCAGGCTGGAATCCGAACCGCGAAACGACTTGCTGTAGAACACCCGCGGGCCACTGCCGTAGTTGTCCCCAGGCTGGCGCCGCAGTTCATACAGTTTCACCCCGTGCTCCAGCAACGCTTTGCGATACGGCGCGTAACCGCCATGCACCGCCGGCACGTCGGTGGCCTCCAGCGAGTTGGTCAGCAGATTCACCGAAACCCCGGCGTCGGCGCGCCCGGTCAGGTAGACCAGCCCCGGCTGACCCGGCACGAAATACGCCGAAATCATGATCAGCTCTTTGCTCACTCCAGTCAGTTCCGGCGCCAGTTGCGTGGTCAGCAGCAGGTGCGGATCAGGCTCGCCCTTGGACAGCACCTTGCTAGGTGCATCCCACAACGCCTGATTCCACGCCCAGATCAGCTCCTTGCGCCAGATGTCCATGCGCGGGTCGGTCTTGAATTTCATCAACTGTTGGTACAGCGCGTGATTCTGTTTGCGGGTTTCTTCCAGCGACTCTTCCAGGCGCGTGCGGGTGTTCTGCAGGTCAGCGGCGCTCGGTCTGGCGGAAAGAAATTCCTCGATCGGCTTGCTCAGCGCGCTGTTCCAGTATTGATCGAAACTGTGCCCGAGCTGCTCGGCGACCGGGCCGATGCTGAGCATGTCGATGTCGGTGAAATTCAGGTTGGGCTCGGCATCGAAATACTCGTCGCCCAGATTGCGCCCGCCGACAATCGCCGCGCTGTTGTCCGCCAGCCATAACTTGTTGTGCATGCGCCGGTGTTGCACGGACAGGTTGAACAGCCGTCCCGCCGCCCGCGTGACGCCCGTACTGCGGCCCAGATGCAAAGGGTTGAACAAGCGAATCTGAATCTGTGGATGCGCCGCCAGGGTGGCGATGATCTGATCGAGGCCGTCGCTGGTGGTGTCGTCGAGCAGTATGCGCACGCGCACGCCACGGTCGGCGGCCTTGAGCACTTCCTCCACCAGCATGCGGGTGCTGATGCCGTCGTGAACGATGTAGTACTGCAAGTCGAGGCTGACCTGCGCGTTGCGAATCAGCTCGGCGCGGGCGGTAAATGCTTCGCCGCTGTCAGACAACAGGCGAAACCCCGATTGCCCCTGATAGGGCGCAGCCTGGGCCTGAATCGAACGACCGAAAGCAGAGTCCGACGCCGGCAAGGCCTGGCTCGGTTCGCGCGGCACATCGAGGCTGGCGCAGCCGCTCAGGAACGAGGCGAGTAACAGCAAAGCGAGTAGGGGCTGTCTGAGGCTCACGTAGGATCGTTCCGGTTGGCGGCTAAGGTCGGCATTTTGGACGCCGGGCACGCAAAAAGGTCAGTCGCTCTCGGCGAGTAATTTGATCGCGGCGGCGCCGACCTTGCGCACCGCGTCTTCGATCTGTGCCGTTGGTTTGGCAGCGTAGTTCATCCGCAGGCAATTGCGGTATTTGCCCGAGGCGGAAAAGATGCTGCCGACGGCGATCTGTACGCCCTGATCGTGCAGCGCCCGATTCAGTTTCAGCGTGTCGAAACCTTCCGGCAGTTCGACCCAGAGCATGAAACTGCCTTGCGGGCGACTGGCGCGGGTGCCGGCGGGAAAATAGCGCGTGACCCAATCGATCATCGCATCGCGATTGCGCTGGTATTGCATGCGCATACGCCGCAAGTGCGGTTCGAAGTGCCCTGCCTTGAGAAATTCGGCGATGGCAATCTGCGGCTGCGGCGCGGTCGAGCCGGTGCTGATGTATTTCATGTGCAGCAGCCGCTCCAGGTAACGGCCGGGTGCGACCCAACCGATGCGCAGCCCCGGCGCCAGGGTTTTGGAAAACGAGCTGCACAGCAATACGCGGCCGTCTTCGTCGAAGGATTTGATCGTGCGCGGACGCGGGTAGGAATACGCCAGTTCGCCATACACATCGTCTTCGATGATCGCCACATCGAAGCGCTGGGCCAGCGTCAGCAGCGCACGTTTGCGCGACTCGGGCATGACGTAGCCGAGCGGGTTGTTGCAGTTTGGCGTGAGCTGAATGGCCTTGATCGGCCATTGCTCGAGGGCCAGTTCCAGCGCGTCGAGGCTGATGCCGGTGAGCGGGTCAGTAGGGATTTCCAGCGCCTTCATGCCCAGGCCTTTGAGCGTTTGCATGGCGCCGTGGAAGCTTGGCGAGTCCACTGCGACGATGTCACCCGGTTCGCAGATCGCATGGATGCTGGTGGACAGCGCCTCGTGGCAACCGGTGGTGATCACCAGATCGCTGGCGCTCAACTGGCAGCCGGAATCGAGCATCAGGCGCGCGATCTGCTCACGCAGTTCGAGGTTGCCGTGGATGTTGTCGTAATACAGGCCGGGCATGTCCTGCCGCCGGCTGATTCGCGCCAGGCCGCGCAGCAGCGGTTTCATCGTTGGCGAGCCAACGTCGGGCATGCCGCGCCCCAATTGCACGACGTCCTTGCGCGGCACCGCGCGGATCAACTCCAGCACCTGATCCCATTGCGAAATCTCCACCGGCCGTTGCGCCGGGCGGCCCACCGCAGGCAACTCCGGCAGTTCGCGACCGACCGGGACAAAGTAGCCGGACTTGGGTTTCGGCGTGGCGAGGCCGCTGTCTTCGAGCATGCGATAGGCCTGCTGCACCGTGCTCAGACTGACTCCGTGCTCGACGCTCAAGGCGCGCACCGAGGGCAAGCGGTCGCCGGGCCGATAGAAGCCCTGTTCGATGCGGGTGCCGAGCAATTCGGCAAGGTTTACATACAGAGTCATGGTGGCCTCGATGCGTCTTGGTGAAAACCAGTACAGATGCGGCAAAAATTGATCATTCAGTCGACAGATCCATGAATCTGTATGGAGTTAATACAGGTACTTTGAATCTGTAATGCTTTTGCCCGCCCGCGCATCATGGAATCTCGGGCTACCCAAGTAAACAGGAGCGACAAAAATGAACGGCTTGAGCGATGTGCGGCTGACGTTACACAGTCAGGAACTGGCGGCAGGGCAGAAGGAGCGGGCGCGCAATGAACTGCGCAATGCACCGTCCGGCCTGAGTCGCTGGGGTCTGTTGTGGCATCGTCTGCACACGCGCAAGGCATTGCTGGCGCTGACGGCGGATCAGCTCAAGGATATCGGCCTGACCCGTGAGCAGGCACTGGAGGAGGGGTTGAAGCCGTTCTGGCGGATCTGAGATCTGTATCGTCCGTCACTGATCGTTCCCACGCTCTGCGTGGGAACGCCGCCCCGGACGCTCCGCGTCCGCTGTGACGCAGAGCGTCACTGGATGCATTCCCACGCTCTGCGTGGGAACGATCTCTAAAAGCTGTCAGAGCAATTCTTTCAGCCGATGCCACAACATCCCCAACGCCAATAACGGCGAGCGCAAATGCTTGCCGCCGGGAAAGGTGATGTGCGGCACTTTGGCAAACAGATCAAAACCCCCACCCTGTTGCCCACTGATCGCCTCGGCCAGCAGTTTGCCCGCCAGGTGCGTGGCATTGACGCCGTGCCCGGCGTAAGCCTGGGCGTAATACACATTCGGTTGATCGGTGAGGCGGCCAATCTGCGGCAAGCGGTTGGCGCCGATGCCGATCATCCCACCCCACTGGTAATCGATCTTCACCCCGGCCAGTTGCGGGAACACCTTGAGCATCTTCGGCTGCATATACGCGGCGATGTCTTTCGGATCACGGCCCGAGTAATGGCAGGCGCCGCCGAACAAAAGGCGTCGATCAGCCGAGAGCCGGAAGTAATCCACCGTGACACGCTGGTCACAGACCGCCATGTTCTGCGGCAGCAGGCTGTGCGCCTGCTCTTCGCTCAGTGGTTCGGTGGCAATGATATAGCTGCCGGCCGGCAGGACTTTGCCGCTGAGCTGCGGATTCAGATCATTCAGATAGGCGTTGCAGCCCAGCACCAGGGTCTTCGCCCGTACCGAACCCTGTTCCGTGTGCACCTTCACTTCGGTGCCGTAATCGATGCGGATCGCCGCCGAGTGCTCGAACAGCTTCACCCCCAATTGTTGCGCCGCCAGGCTTCGCCGAGCGCCAGATTCAGCGGGTGCAAATGCCCGGAGCCCATGTCGATCAAACCGCCAACGTAGCGTCTGGAGCCGACCACGGTGTGCATCTCATTGGCTTGCAACAGCCGGGTTTCGTGGCGATAGCCAAGGCTGCGCAGCTCTTCGACATCCGAGACAAAGCCCTGCAGATCAGATGGCTTGTTAGCCAGGTCGCAGTAACCCCAGGTCAAATCGCAGGCGATCTGGAAACGCTCGACGCGCTGGCGAACGATCTCCACCGCTTCCAGGCCCATCAGTTTCATCGCCCGCACGCCGTCGGTGCCGACGACGTTGGCAAATTGATCGAGGCCATGACCAACGCCGCGAATCAGCTGGCCGCCGTTGCGCCCGCTGGCGCCCCAACCGATCCGGTGCGCCTCCAGCAGGACGACGCTGAAGCCGCGCTCAGCCAGCTCCAGCGCGGTGTTCAACCCGGAAAACCCGCCACCGACCACGCAGACGTCGGCCAGCACTTCACCTTGCAGCCGCGGATGGTCAGGCTGCGGCAGGCTGCTGGCGGCGTAGTAAGAGGCGGCGTGGGGTTGGCTCGCGAAAGTGTGGGCGCGGGCGGTCATGGGCGTCATCCTGAGGCGGCGTCGAGAAAATTTGCCGGAGCATAAGCCGCACGGCTGAACACGGGCAACATTGGTCGGCATACGGTGTCTGGCTCAAGTCTTTTGCGGCACAATTGCCGTCCATTTCCCCACGGTCACCGTTTCGATGAGCTGCAACAGCCAGAAAATCCGCACGTTGCGTCAGCAGATTCCCTCATTCGAGTGCGTCCCCGGCTGCCACGACTGCTGCGGGCCGGTGACCACGTCGCCCGAGGAAATGGCCCGACTGCCGCGCAAGACCCGCGCCGAGCAGGACGCCGCGCTGGAAGAACTCAACTGTGTGCACCTGGGGCCGAATGGTTGCACGGTGTATGAAGAGCGGCCGTTGATTTGCCGGTTGTTTGGTACGACCAAGACTTTGCCCTGCCCGAATGAGCGGCGGCCGGTGGAGCTGATTCATCCGCGGGTGGAGAAGCAGATTTTCGAGTACATGGCGGCGAATCGGCAGGTGTTGGTGTAAGCGATCGTTCCCACGCTCTGCGTGGGAACGATCATTGCGGTGATCAGTCAGGAATCGGCAGGCACAGGCTCTCTTTGACTTCTTCCATGACGATGTAGCTCTTTGATTCGCGCACATGCGGCAGCTTCAACAGTATGTCGCCAAGCAATTTGCGGTACGAGGCCATCTCGGAAATCCGTGCCTTCACCAGATAATCGAAATCCCCTGACACCAGATGACATTCCAGTACGTGGGGCAATTTCAGCACCGCGCGTCGGAACTCTTCGAAAGTGTCGCCGGATTTGTAGTCGAGGCTGATCTCGACGAACACCAGCAGGCTACCCTTCAGATGCTGCGGATTGAGCCGGGCGTTGTAGCCCATGATGATTCCTTCGCGCTCCAGACGCCGCACGCGCTCGGTGCAGGGCGTGGTGGAGAGACCGACCTTTTCCCCCAGTTCGGTAAACGAAATGCGCCCGTCTGCCTGCAGGATCCGCAGGATGTTGCGGTCGATCTTGTCCAGCTCGCGCTTGGTCTGGGTGTTGGTCCGCATAGGGGATGCGCCTCCGTGAAAAGGGTTTTTGCCGAGAATTGTCGCCAAATATAGGCGCTTATATAGTGAAAAGCACTGGCGTTTCTTTTTTACACTGCGCGCATCATTGCTCGAACAACACAGCTCGGCACAAAGCCGCGATGAGGGATTGAAAATGCGCGTCATGGTCTTGGGTAGCGGCGTCATCGGTACCGCCAGTGCTTACTATCTGGCCCGTGCCGGGTTTGAAGTGGTGGTGGTCGACCGGCAGCCCGCCGCGGCCATGGAGACCAGTTTCGCCAACGCCGGCCAGGTCTCGCCGGGCTACGCCTCGCCGTGGGCCGCGCCGGGCGTCCCGCTCAAGGCGATCAAGTGGCTGTTGCAACGCCACGCACCGCTGGCAATCAAGGCCACCGCCGACATCGACCAGTACCTGTGGATGGCGCAGATGCTGCGCAACTGCACCGCCAGCCGCTATGCGGTGAACAAGGAGCGCATGGTGCGACTGTCAGAGTACAGCCGCGACTGCCTCGACGAACTGCGCGCCGAAACCGGCATTGCCTACGAAGGCCGCAGCCTCGGCACTACGCAGTTGTTCCGCACCCAGGCGCAACTGGATAACGCCGCCAAGGACATCGCCGTGCTGAAAGACTCCGGCGTACCGTTCGAAGTCCTTGATCGCGCCGGCATTGCCCGCGTCGAACCGGCGCTGGCCGGCGTCACCGATATTCTCGCCGGCGCCCTGCGCTTGCCGAACGACCAGACCGGCGACTGCCAGATTTTCACCACGCGTCTCGCCGAAATGGCGCGCAAGCTCGGTGTGGAATTCCGCTTCGGCCAGGACATCCAGAAACTCGATTACGCCGGTGACCGCATCAATGGCGTGTGGATCGACGGCAAACTGGAAACCGCTGATCGCTACGTACTGGCGCTGGGCAGCTACTCGCCGCAATTGCTCAAGCCGCTGGGCATCAAGGCCCCGGTATATCCGCTCAAGGGTTACTCGCTGACCGTGCCGATCACCAACCCGGACATGGCGCCGACCTCGACCATTCTTGACGAGACCTACAAGGTTGCAATTACCCGGTTCGACAACCGCATCCGCGTTGGTGGCATGGCCGAGATCGCCGGTTTTGACCTGTCGCTGAACCCGCGTCGGCGCGAAACCCTGGAGATGATCGTCAACGACCTTTATCCTCAGGGCGGCAATCTGGCCGAGGCAAGTTTCTGGACCGGTCTGCGGCCGACCACGCCGGACGGCACGCCGATCGTTGGCGCCACGCCGTTCAAGAATCTGTTCCTCAACACCGGTCACGGCACCCTGGGTTGGACCATGGCGTGCGGTTCCGGGCGTTTGCTGGCCGATCTGATGGCGAAGAAAAAACCGCAGATCAGTGCCGATGGCCTCGATATTTCCCGTTACGGCAACCAGACCCAGGAGTCCGCAAAACATGTCAATCCAGCGCCAGCTCACCAATGAGCGCATGAGTCAGATCGTCAGCCACAACGGTACGGTGTACCTGGCCGGGCAGGTCGGCGACGACTTCGATGCCGGGATTGAACAGCAGACCCGCGACGTACTGGCCAATATCGAGCGTCTGCTCGATCTGGCCGGCACCGACAAACAGCATCTGCTCTCGGCGACGATCTACCTGAACGACATCGAGGCGCACTTTGCCGGGATGAACTCGGTGTGGGACCAGTGGCTGCCCAAAGGCGCCGCGCCGGCGCGTGCCACTGTCGAAGCGAAAATGGCCAAGCCGAGCATCCTCGTCGAGATCTCCATCGTTGCTGCGCTGCCGTAAGCCGTAACTAAGATCCCTCTCCCGGCGCTGTTGGTGGTTCACGCCGCCAGTCGGCGCCGGTTTTTCTTCCATGACTGCCTAGAAGTCCGCCGCCATGCGTCCTGCCCGTGCCCTGATCGACCTTCAAGCCCTGCGCCACAACTACCGAATTGCCCGTGAAGTCACCGGCGCGAAAGCGCTGGCGGTGATCAAGGCAGACGCCTACGGCCATGGCGCGGTGCGTTGCGCCCAGGCGCTGGAAGCCGAGGCCGACGGGTTTGCCGTGGCGTGCATCGAAGAGGCGCTGGAGTTGCGCGCGGCCGGCATTCGCGCGCCGGTGTTGCTGCTGGAAGGTTTCTTCGAGGCGGATGAGCTGGCGCTGATCGTCGAGCATGATTTCTGGTGCGTGGTGCATTCGCTGTGGCAGCTCGAAGCCATCGAACAGGCAGCGTTGAGCAAACCGATCACGGTGTGGTTGAAGCTCGACTCCGGCATGCACCGTGTCGGCCTGCACCCAAAAGACTACCCGGCCGCCTATCAGCGCCTGCTGGCCAGCGGCAAAGTGGCGAAGATCGTGTTGATGAGCCACTTCGCCCGTGCCGATGAACTGCACGCGCAAAGCAGCGCCGATCAGGTGGCCGTATTCGAGGCAGCGCGCCAGGGCCTGGCGGCAGAAGTCAGCCTGCGCAATTCGCCTGCGGTGCTTGGCTGGCCAGACATCCAAAGCGATTGGGTTCGCCCTGGCATCATGCTCTACGGCGCGACCCCGTTCGAAGAAGCCAACGCCGTCGCTGAACGCCTGCAACCGGTGATGACCCTGGAATCGAAAGTCATCAGTGTGCGTGAGTTGCCGGCCGGTGAGCCAATCGGTTACGGCGCAAAATTCATCACCGACAAGCCGATGCGCATCGGCGTGGTCGCCATGGGTTATGCCGATGGCTATCCACGTCAGGCGCCGACCGGCACGCCGGTGCTGGTGGCTGGTCAGCGCAGCCGTCTGTTGGGGCGCGTGTCGATGGACATGCTGTGCATTGACCTCACCGACGTGCCGGAGGCCGGCCTCGGTTCGACCGTCGAGTTGTGGGGCAAAAACATCCTCGCCAGCGACGTGGCGCAGTGGGCGGATACCATCCCCTATCAGATCTTCTGCAACCTGCGCCGGGTGCCAAGGCTCTATTCCGAGGCTTGACGCGAGCGCGGGGACCGAGTGTTGTAAATACTGAACGCTGTCGCCATGATAACGCTCAATATTCTTACAACATCAGGAGGCTCCCGCCTTGGACGTCGGTGAACGACTGCAATCGATCCGCAAGCTCAAAGGGCTTTCCCAGCGCGAACTCGCCAAACGCGCGGGCGTCACCAACAGCACCATTTCGATGATCGAAAAGAACAGCGTGAGCCCTTCGATCAGTTCGCTGAGAAAAGTGCTCGGCGGCATTCCCATGTCCATGGTCGAGTTCTTTTCCGAAGAGATCCTGCAAGATCAGCCGACCCAGATCGTCTACAAGGCCAACGAGCTGATCGACATTTCCGACGGCGCCGTGACCATGAAGCTGGTCGGCCGCGCGCACCCCAGCCGGGCCATCGCCTTCCTCAATGAAATCTACCCGCCGGGCGCTGATACCGGCGAAGAAATGCTCACCCACGAAGGCGAGGAAACCGGGATTCTGGTCGAAGGTCGGCTGGAACTGGTGGTCGGCCTGGAAACTTTTATCCTCGAAGCCGGCGACAGCTACTATTTTGAAAGTACCAAGCCGCATCGTTTCCGTAATCCTTTCGATGTGCCTGCGCGACTGATCAGCGCAGCCACACCGGCGAATTTCTAGAGCAAGAGGCGCCAGGCCCTGATGGCCAAGGCGCCCGAACCGTTTGACGATGCGCAACAAGACCCCTTTAAAAATGGGGTTGTTTCAGTGTGGCGGGCTACCCGCTATACTTGCGCCCGCCTGCGAACCGTGGCCGCAGGCGTGAATAGCCACCATTGAGGGTGAACGCGTGAACCTAATTATGAAAATGCTGGCTGCACCAGCAACCGTACTGGCCCTCTGGGCTGTCAGCGCTCAAGCTGCGACTAACGACGACATTGCCAAACGCCTCGAGCCGGTCGGCCAGGTGTGTGTTCAGGGGCAGGAATGCAAAGGGATGGAAGTGGTTGCAAGCGCTGGCGGCGGTGGTGGAGCCAAGGCGCCTAAAGACGTGATCGCCAAGCACTGCAACGCGTGCCACGGCAGCGGCCTGCTGGGCGCGCCGAAAATCGGCGACAAGGCCGCCTGGAAAGAGCGGGCTGATCACCAGGGTGGTCTGGACGGCATCCTCGCCAAAGCCATTACCGGCATCAACGCCATGCCACCGAAAGGCACCTGCGCTGATTGCACCGATGATGAGCTCAAGGGTGCGATCAAAGAGATGTCCGGTCTGTAATCAGCGGCGCTCTGGACGTAAAAAACCGTCTTCGGACGGTTTTTTTGTGCTTGTGGTTTTTGCTCTTTCGATTAATTCAAAACCCTGACCCTCACCCCAGCCCTCTCCCGGAGGGAGAGGGGGCCGATCGAGGTGTCTGGCACTCTACATCGACCTGAATGACCTTAGCGATTATGGATTCAGCACATCATTTTCAAGTCGGTGTATCTCTTCAATATCCCCCATTCAGTCTCCTCTCCCTCCGGGAGAGGGCTAGGTGAGGGCAAGCGATCTCCAGCTATAAAGAACTCCCGTGGCCGACAATCGTCCAGGACTTTGGGCTGTCCTTTGCAGCAAACTCAAGGCAATCTCGGTCTACCCCTATCAACGGAACGGGCGGGAGGCTTCAGATGGTGCAGTTGTGTTCGATCGAACAGGCAGTGGATGACGTGCTCGCACGCTTGCCAGCGCATATCCACATGGGCCTGCCGCTGGGGCTGGGCAAGCCCAACCACTTCGTCAACGTGCTGTACCGGCGCATCAAGGACCTGCCCGAGCGCCAGCTGACGATCTACACCGCGCTGTGTCTGGGACGGCCGAGTCTGGGCGATGGTTTGCACAAGCGCTTTATCGAACCCTTTGTCGAACGGGTTTTCGGTGATTACCCCGAGTTTGATTTTCTCGCCGAGCTGCAGCGCGACAGCCTGCCCGCCAACATCCGCGTCCAGCAGTTTTTCATGCAGCCCGGCAGTCTGCTCAACAGCGCCCCGGCCCAGCAGGATTACGTCAGCAGCAACTACAGCCATGCTGCCCGCGACATCAACGCCGCCGGCCTGAATCTGGTCGCGCAATTGCTCGCCAGCAGCAGTGAACACCCGGACCGCCTGAGCCTGAGCTGCAACCCGGACATCACCCTCGACTTGTTGCCAATGATCGCCAAACGCCGCGAAGCTGGCGAGACGATTGTGCTGGTCGGCCAGGTTCACACCGATCTGCCGTACATGCCCGGGGATGCCGAAGTCGACATCGACACCTTTGATTTGCTGATCGACGAGAAGGACAGCAGCACGCTGTTCTCGACGCCGAACATGCCCGTCGGTTTCCAGGATCACTTCATCGGTTTACATGCCAGCACCCTGGTGCGCGACGGCGGCACGCTGCAGATTGGTATCGGTTCGATGGGCGATGCGCTGACCGCGGCGTTGCTCGCCCGTCAGGCTGACAACGTCGGTTATCGGGCGTTGCTTGATGACGTCAATCTGAGCCAGTGGGCGCAACTGATCGAGCGTGAGGGCGGCACCGCACCGTTCGCCAAAGGTTTGTATGGCTGCAGTGAAATGTTCGTCAACGGTCTGCTGGTGCTGGCCGAGGCGGGAATTATTCGGCGCAAGGTCTACCCCGACGTGCCGACGCAGCAGCAGGCCAACGCCGGCACCCTTGACGAGGCAGCGCAGCCCGACGGCATCTGCGTGCATGGTGGCTTCTTTCTCGGCCCGTGCAGTTTTTATGAGCGTTTGCGTGAGCTGCCGCAAAGCAAACTGCTCGAATTCAACATGACCCGCATCAGCTACATCAACGAGTTGTACGGACAAGAAGAGCTCAAGCGTTTGCAGCGCCTCGATGCGCGATTTATCAACACCGTGTTCACCATGACCCTGCTCGGCGCCGGGGTGGCTGATCAACTTGCGGACGGCCGCGTGCTCAGCGGCGTTGGCGGGCAGTACAACTTCGTCGCCCAAGGCCATGCACTGCATGACGCACGTTCGATCCTGATCCTGCGCAGCTGGCGCGAGTCGGGCGGCGAGGTCAGTTCGAATATCGTCTGGGAATATGGCCATTGCACGATTCCGCGACATCTGCGCGATATCGTCGTCACCGAATACGGCATCGCCGATCTGCGCGGCAAGCCCGACGCGGCGGTGATCGAAGCGCTGCTCAATATCAGCGACTCGCGCTTCCAGCCGGGGCTGATCGAACAGGCGCAAAAGGTCGGCAAGCTGCCGAAGGATTTCCGCCTCGATCCGCGTTTTGCCGACAACACACCGCAGCGCTTGCAGGCGATCGCCGCACGGCATCCGAATCTGTTTCCGGAGTATCCGCTGGGCTGTGATTTCACCGCGATCGAGCGGGATCTGCTGCGCGCGCTGAACTGGCTGAAGAGCAAATTCAAGCTGACCGAAATACTGGAACTGGGCAAGGCAGCGCTGGATGCGCCGGAGGCATCAGCGTTTCCGGAACATCTGGAACGGATGCAGCTCACAAACCCCGAAGGCCTGAAAGAAGAGCTTTTCCAACGCCTGTTGCTCACCGGCCTCAAAGCCACCGCGCAATAAATGCCCAGCGCAAAACCCACTGTGGGAGCGAGCCTGCTCGCGAAAGCGGTGTATCAGTCAATCAAGATGTCGACTGACCCTAAGCATTCGCGAGCAGGCTCGCTCCCACAGGGATATTGCGGTGCTGCTGGTTTATTCGATGAAGGTGACGACGCCATCCTTCAGCGACTTGACGCGGGCCAGCGACTCGACGCGGTAGCCCTGCGAATCCAGCTCGGCGCGGCCGCCCTGGAACGACTTCTCGATGACGATGCCCAGACCGGCCACGGTGGCGCCGGCCTGTTTGATGATCGAGATCAGCGCCTGGGAAGCCTTACCGTTGGCCAGGAAGTCGTCGATGATCAGCACGCGGTCGCTGCTGGTCAGGTGGCGTGGGGAAATCGCCACGGTGCTTTCGGTCTTCTTGGTGAACGAGTAGACGGTCGCCGACAGCAGGTTTTCAGTCAGGGTCAGGGACTGCTGCTTGCGGGCGAAGATCACCGGCACGCCGAGGTTCAGACCGGTCATGATCGCCGGGGCAATGCCCGACGCTTCGATGGTGACGATCTTGGTGATGCCCGAGTCCTTGAACAGCGCGGCGAATTCGTCGCCGATCAGCTTCATCAGGGCCGGGTCGATCTGGTGGTTCAGGAAGGCGTCGACCTTCAGGACCTGGTCGGAAAGCACAATGCCTTGTTCGCGGATTTTCTGCTGCAATGCTTCCATGAAGCTGTCCTCATTTGGCGCCTGGTGCGCCGAAGGTCTAGTAAAAAGGGGTCAATTCTAGCGCTTTAACATCGCGCGTATGTCGGCCAGAGCGTTATTGCCGCGCACGGCTTTGACTTCGGTCGGGGTGTCGTCGTTGCCTTCCCAGGCCAGATCGTCCGGCGGCAGTTCATCGAGAAAGCGGCTCGGTGCGCAGTCGATGATTTCGCCGTACTGCTTGCGCTTGGCGGCGAAAGTAAACGCCAGGGTCTGACGGGCGCGGGTGATGCCCACGTAGGCCAGGCGGCGTTCTTCTTCGATGGTGTCGGCTTCGATGCTGGAGCGGTGCGGGAGGATTTCCTCTTCCATGCCCATGATGAACACGTACGGGAATTCCAGACCCTTGGACGCGTGCAAGGTCATCATCTGCACGCCTTCGGCGCCGTCCTCTTCTTCCTGCTGACGTTCGAGCATGTCGCGCAGCACCAGTTTGCCGATCGCATCCTCGACGGTCATTTCGCCTTCTTCGTCTTTTTCGAGGGTGTTTTTCAACGCCTCGATCAAGAACCAGACGTTGCTCATGCGGTAGTCGGCGGCCTTGTCGCTGGAGCTGTTGGTGCGCAGCCAGTTCTCGTAGTCGATGTCCATGACCATGCTGCGCAGCGCCGAGATCGGATCTTCGCCGGCGCATTGCTCGCGGACCTTGTCCATGAAGCGCTTGAAGCGCGACAGGCGATCGGTGAAGCGGCTGTCCAGATGCTCGCCGAGGCCGATTTCATCGGTGGCGGCGTACATCGAGATCTTGCGCTCGGTGGCGTAATTGCCGAGTTTTTCCAGGGTGGTCGAGCCGATTTCGCGGCGCGGCACGTTGATCACGCGCAGGAAGGCGTTGTCGTCGTCCGGGTTGACGATCAGGCGGAAGTAGGCCATCAGGTCCTTCACTTCCTGGCGACCGAAGAAACTGTTGCCGCCGCTCAGGCGATACGGCACCTGATGGTGCTGCAGCTTCAATTCGATCAGTTTGGCCTGATAGTTACCGCGATAGAGAATCGCGAAATCGCTGTACGGGCGGTCGGTGCGCAAGTGCAGGCTGAGGATTTCCATGGCCACGCGCTCAGCTTCGGCGTCCTCGTTGCGGCAGCGAATGACGCGGATCTCGTCGCCGTGGCCCATTTCACTCCACAGCTGCTTCTCGAATTCGTGCGGGTTGTTCGAGATCAGCACGTTGGCGCAGCGCAGGATGCGACTGGTCGAGCGGTAGTTCTGTTCGAGCATCACCACTTTCAGCGACGGGTAATCGTCCTTGAGCAGCATCAGGTTTTCCGGGCGCGCGCCGCGCCAGGCGTAGATCGACTGGTCGTCGTCGCCGACCACGGTGAACTGGTTGCGCTTGCCGATCAGCATCTTCACCAGCAGGTACTGGCTGGCGTTGGTGTCCTGATATTCGTCGACCAGCAGGTAACGCACCTTGTTCTGCCACTTTTCGAGGATGTCGGCGTGTTCTTCGAAGAGTTTCACCGGCAGCAGGATCAGGTCGTCGAAGTCCACCGCGTTGAACGCCTTGAGCGTGCGCTGGTAGTGGGTGTAGACGATGGCGGCGGTCTGTTCCTTGGGGTTGCGCGCGTTTTCCAGCGCCTGCGGCGGCAGGATCAGGTCGTTTTTCCAGGCGCCGATCATGTTCTTGATCTCGTCGACGCCGTCGTCGCCTGCGTATTCCTTCTGCATGATGTCGGTCATCAGGGCTTTGACGTCGGTCTCGTCGAAGATCGAGAAACCGGGTTTGTAGCCCAGCCGCGCATGCTCCTTGCGGATGATGTTCAGGCCCAGGTTGTGGAAGGTGCAGACCGTCAGGCCGCGACCTTCGCCGGCACGCAGCAGGGTGCCGACCCGCTCTTTCATCTCGCGCGCGGCCTTGTTGGTAAAGGTCATGGCGACGATGTACTGGGCGCGGATGCCGCAGTTCTGGATCAGGTGCGCGATTTTGCGCGTGATCACGCTGGTCTTGCCGGAGCCAGCACCGGCGAGCACCAATAGAGGGCCGCCGACGTAGTTCACGGCTTCTTGCTGCCGGGGATTGAGTCGGGACATACGAAAATTCGGGAGTCGTTGACGAAATGGGCCGGCATTTTAACAGGCTCAGCGAATTGTGCTGCTCTGTCCGACTTGTGACGTAGCACGCGATGCGGATTTGCCGGTTTTGTTACTTTCACGCAGGATGCGCGGTGATTTTGCGGCTAATGTTCTCGTTTGTGACCAAAGATAACGTTTTGTCCGGCTTTGGTGATCATGCTCATTGGTCAATGTTTCGCACAACGGCATAATGCCCAGCCCACATCATTGCAGAGTCTAGGGAGTCAGCTTGTCTACGCCTGTCGAGCCCTTGCGTTTGCTGTTACTGGCCGAAGAGCCAGCGTGGACAGCGTTATTGCGCGAGTGTCTGGCGCCCATGGGGAGCGCGGCGGTGCTGATCAGCGCGCCGAGCTGGGAGTCGGTCAGCAGCCTGTTCGAAGACAACCGCCACGCGGTGTTGTTGACCATTCCGGCGTTGCAACCGGCCCCGGGCCGTTGCAGCCTGCCGACGGTATTGCTGCTCGATCACGAACCGGCCACGGCGCCGGATGGGGTCAGTGACTGGCTGGCGTTCGATGCCCTCGATGCCGGGATGTTGCGCCGTTGCCTGCGCCATGTGCGCGAGCGCGGGGTACTCGAAAACACCTTGCAGCGCCTGGCCGAACAGGATCCGCTGACCGGTATCGCCAACCGCCAGGGTTTCCAGACCCTGCTGACGGCACGTCTGGCGGAAAATGACGGCCGTGGTCTGGCTCTCGGGCATCTCGACCTCGACAACTTTCGCCACGCCAACGACGCCCTTGGCCATCAGGCCGGCGACCGGCTGATCCTGCAAGTCGTCGCGCGCCTGAAAAGCCAGCTTGAGGCCGGTGATCAACTGGCGCGCCTGGGCAGCGACGAATTCGCCTTGCTGATCGACACCCGCCGCGCGCCCGAGCGGGCCGAGTGGATGGCCGAGCGCATCACCGAAGCACTGGCCGAACCGTATTGGGTCGATGGCGAGAGCCTGTTGATCGGCTCCAGCCTCGGCATCGCCCACGCCCGCGCGCAGGCCGGCGCCGACCCGCTGATGTGGCACGCGCACATTGCCATGCAGCAAGCCAAAAGTACCCAAGGCTGCACCTTTCATATCTTCAACGAGCGCATCAACCGCAACGCGCGGAGCATGGCCGATCTGGAAAGCGAGCTGCGCCGGGCGCTGCGGCGCGATGAGCTGGAGCTGCATTACCAGCCTCGGCTGAACCTTGAAGACGGCCAGATCGTCGGCCTCGAAGCTCTGGTGCGCTGGCGTCACGGCGAGCGCGGCCTGCTGCCGCCGAGCGAGTTCGTGCCGCTGGCCGAGCAGAGCGGTTTGATCGTGCCGTTGGGCTATTGGGTGATTTCCCGCGCTCTGCGCGACATGCGAGCGCTGCGCGAGCAAGGCTTGCCAGCGCTGCACATGGCAATCAACTTGTCGTTCCGCCAGTTTCAGGACAGCCAGTTGTTGCCGACCCTGAGCCGGCTGATTCTCGAACGTGGCGTCGAGGCGCAATGGCTGGAATTCGAACTGACCGAAACCGCGGTGATGCGCCGCAGCGATCTGGTCAAGCAGACCATGGACGCCCTCGGCCGCCTCGGCGTGCGCTTTTCGCTGGATGATTTCGGCACCGGGTTCTCCTCATTCGTGCACCTCAACAGCCTGCCGATCACCTTGCTGAAGATCGACAAAAGTTTTGTCGGCGGCATGGAACAGCGTGAAGAGAACCGCAAACTGGTGCACGCGATGATCAATCTTGCGCACAACCTGCATCTGGAAGTGGTGGCCGAAGGCGTGGAAACCACCGAGCAGTTGCAATTGCTGCGCGGGTTTGGCTGCGATCAGGTGCAGGGTTACCTGATCAGCCGGCCGTTGCCGCTGGCGGAGCTGGTGGAGTACCTGGTGTCTGGATCGAGTCAGCAGCCGGCGCTGGAAATCGTAAGCTAAACACGATCCCGGTTGTAACCACTAACCCTGTGGGAGCGAGCCTGCTCGCGAAAGCGGTGTGTCAGGCAAAAGGTATGTAACTGACCGATCGCATTCGCGAGCAGGCTCGCTCCCACAGAGGTAAATGTCATTCAGGCTGAGGGATGTTGAAACCCTGAGATTGCGGCTCGCGCCGAATCATCCGCTGCATTTTCCATTCAAACGCCAGCGTCAGGCTCACCGCTGCACACGCCAACCCGAGGGCCAGTCCCCACCAGACCCCGGTCGGTCCCCAGTTCAGGTGAAACGCCATCCACCACGCCGCCGGCGCGCCGATCAGCCAGTAGCAAGCAAGCCCGACCAGAAACGTAGTCTTGGCATCCTTGAGCCCACGGATACAGCCCATCGCGATCGTCTGCGTGCCATCGAACAGCTCGAACCAGGCCGCCACGGCCAGCAGGCTCACCGCGAGGCGGATCACCTCGGCAAACGCCGGGTCGTCATGGTCAAGGAACAACCCGACCAGTTCGTTCGGCAATAGCCAGAACACCAAGGCAAAACCGAGCATCACCACTGCACCGAAAGCGATGCCGACGCGACCTGACATGCGCGCATCGAGCAATTGCCCGGCGCCGTAATGCTGACCGACGCGCATGGTAATGGCGTAGGACATGCCGGCCGGCACCATGAACGCCACCGAAACGATCTGCAGCGCAATCTGATGCGCGCCCATCTGCGTACTGCCCATGGTGCCCATGCACAGCGCGGCGAAGGCAAACAAACCGACTTCCACCGCATAGGTGCCGCCGATCGGCAGGCCGAGGCGCCACAGCTCCTTCAGGTATTGCCGGTTGGGCCGCGCCAGCCCGGCACGCAGCGGGTAAGCGTCGTAAGCCGGATGCCGACGAATGTGCCAGGCCAGCGCCAGCGCCATGCAGTTGGCAACAATTGCCGTGACCAGACCGATACCGGTCAGCCCGAGTTGCGGCAGGCCGAACATGCCGGTAATCAAGGCGTAATTGAGCAGGAAGTTGGCCACGGTGCCGGCGAGGCTGATGACCATCACCGGCGTCGCCCGCCCGATGGCGCTGGTGAAACCGCGCAAGGCCATGAAGCTCAGATAACCCGGCAGGGCGAAGGGCAGGGCGATCAGAAATTGCCCGGCGGCGTTAACGTTGGTTTCAGTCTGGCCGAACAGCAACAACACCGGTTTGAGGTTCCACAACAACAGGCCGGCGACCAGCGCCATCAGCCACGCCAGCCATAAACCGGCCTGAGTCAGGCGCGCTGCGCCGATGATGTCGCCGGCACCCTGCCGGATCGCCACCAGCGTGCCGACAGCGGCGATCACGCCGATGCAGAAAATCGATACGAACGAGTAGCTCGCTGCACCCAGACCGCCACCCGCCAAGGCCTCGGGGCTCAGGCGAGCCATCATCAATGTGTCAGTCAGCACCATCAGCATGTGCGCCAACTGCGAAGCGATCAGCGGCCCGGCCAGCCGCAAAATGGCCCAGAGTTCGCTACGCACAGGATGCTGCATGTCATCACCACTCGATTCAGAGGGAACAGGAGAGCGTCGATTCTCGGCGTGTGAGCGTGATTGCACAAAGGGATAAAAAGGATGGGTGGCATGATTAAAACTCATCCTGCGGCAATTCTGCTAAGTTGGCCGCATCCCGCCACCGGAGCTATCTGCATGTCCCGTCGTCTCCCACCGTTGTATGCCCTGCGCGCATTCGAAGCGGCGGCGCGGCATAGTTCGTTCACCCGCGCTGCTGAAGAGTTGTCGATTACCCAGAGTGCAGTGAGTCGACATATCCGCACCCTCGAAGAACACTTTGCCTGTCGGTTGTTTCAGCGCAGCGGGCGCAATCTGCAACTGACCGAAGCCGCGCGGCTTTTATTGCCGGGTATTCGCGAAGGTTTCACCGCGCTGGAGCGCGCCTGCAACACCCTGCGTGCCGAAGACGACATCCTGCGCATGAAAGCGCCATCGACTCTGACCATGCGCTGGCTGCTGGCGCGCCTGAGTCGCTTCCGCCATCTGCAACCAGGCAACGAAGTGCAACTGACCAGTGCGTGGATGGACATCGATTCGGTGGATTTCAATGACGAGCCGTTCGATTGCGCGGTGCTGCTGAGCGACGGCCATTTTCCGCCGGACTGGGAAGCCAGCCTGTTGTTTGCCGAAGAGCTGATCCCGGTCGGCGCGCCCAATCTGCTCAACGACCAGCCGTGGGACGTGGCGCGGCTGGCCAGCACCGAATTGCTTCATCCGACCCCCGACCGTCGCGACTGGCGCAGTTGGCTGGAATGCATGGGGTTGTCGGACCAGGTGTCACTCAAGGGCGGGCAGGTGTTCGATACCCTCGAGCTGGGGATGATTGCTGCGGCGCGCGGTTACGGTGTGTCGATGGGCGATTTGCTGATGGTCGCCGAAGATGTCGCCCAGGGACGCCTGAGCCTGCCGTGGCCGACGGCGGTCGCCAGCGGCCTGAGTTATTACCTGGTGTGGCCGAAAACCCGTCCGGGAGGTGAACGTTTGCGCCGCCTCAGCGATTTCCTGCAAGGCGAAGTCCGCGCCATGGAACTGCCAGCTGTGGCGCGCTTGAGCTGAAACGTTGGAGCGGCGACAATGCAGGCCTTACGCCATACCCACGTTGCGCGCTCAAGTATTCGGATTCACCGCCGACTATGAGCAAGTGGAACCGTCGTGCCGGTTCCACGCTGCACCCCCATTATTAGAATATTTTTCCGGGCATTTACCGCGATCAAGGAGGATTCGGTGGCTCGGCCAGGAGCTGTTCATGTCTCAACCTCGTGCTCGGATCGCCTCGCAGCTGGGCCTCGCCCTCGCCGTGATACTGGCGATTGTCATCAGCGGCAGTACGGTGTTCGCCCTGCGTTCGCTGGACTCTGCCAACCTCGCCACCCGTGAAGAGCATCTGGCCAGTGAGGCGCGGCTGCTGGCCGACCAACTGAGCACGTTCCACGGCACGCTGCGCGAAAGCACCCTGCGCCTGAGCGGCTTGTTCGAGAAGCGCTTTGGCAGCGGCTTGAGCGTGCACCCTGACCAGCCCGTAACCGTGGCCGGCGTGCAGACCCCGGGCCTGCATCTGGGCAACGAAGTGCTGAACAACAACTTCAAGGAAGTCGACGAGTTCAAGCAGATGACCGCCGGTGTGGCCACGGTGTTCGTGCGCAGCGGCGAAGACTTCATTCGCGTCAGCACCAACGTCAGCAAGCAGGACGGCACCCGCGCCATCGGCACCGTGCTCGATCATGCCAACCCGGCTTACGCGAAGTTGATGGCGGGGCAGAGTTACGTCGGCCGCTCGCTGCTGTTCGAGCGCTATTACATGTCGCAGTACACGCCGGTGCGCGATGGCAGCGGCAAGATCATTGCTGTGCTGTACGTCGGCTTCGATTACACCGATGCGCAGAACGCCCAGTTCGCCAATCTCAAGCGTTTCCGCATCGGCCAGACCGGCTCGCTGGCCCTGCTCGACGAGCAGAACAAATGGCTGGTGCCGATCGCCGGTGTAGAGTCGCTGGACCAGGCAGTGCCAGCCATCAACGCACTGGTGAAAACCCCGGGCAAAGGCGAATTCTGGAGCGACCAAGGCGAAGATTTCTACAGCATTGCCGTGCCGTTCGAAGGTGGCCCGTGGTCGGTGGTGGCGAGCATGCCGAAAGCCGAGATTCGCGCCGTGACCTGGAGCGTCGGCACGCAACTGGCGATTGGTAGCCTGCTGGCGATGTTGCTGGCGGTCGGTTCGGTGGTCTGGCTGCTGCGCAGCAAACTGGCGCCGTTGAGTGACCTGGTGCGTCAGGCTGAAGCCTTGGGCGCAGGTGATCTGAGCGTGCGTCTGAACGTGTCGAGCAACGATGAAATCGGTCAGTTGTCCCGTGCGTTCAACCAGATGAGCCAGGCCTTGTCGACCATGGTCGAGCACATCCGCCGCTCTTCCGAAGAGGTCAACAGCCGAGCGCAGGCGCTCTCCGGTTTGTCCGGAGGGGCTTATGACGGCATGGAGCAGCAGTCCGGCGAGATCACCAGCATGGCCGGCGCGGTGGAAGAGTTCAGCGCGACCTCGCTGAACATCGCCGACAACATGAGCGCCACCCAGCGTCTGGCCCAGGAGAACGCTCAGCAGACGCAGATCGGCCGCAGCTCGATGGAAGAAGCCTCGTCCTCGCTGGAACAAATCGCAGGCGCTCTCAACAGCACCGCCACCGTCATCAATACCCTCGGTCAGCGTTCCCAGGAAATCGGCGGCATCGTCGGTGTCATTACCTCGATCGCCGAGCAGACCAACCTGCTGGCACTCAACGCGGCGATCGAAGCGGCGCGTGCCGGTGAGCAAGGTCGCGGCTTTGCCGTAGTCGCCGACGAAGTGCGCAGCCTGGCCTCGCGCACCCGTCAGGCCACCGATGAAATTTCCAGCATGATCCACAGCATCCAGCAGGAAACCGGCAACGCGATCAGCACCATGGAGCAGGGAAATGTGCTGATGCAGGAAGGCCTGTCGCGCAACGCCAATGTCGCCTCGGCGCTGGCGCGTATCGATGAGCAGAGCCGTTCGGCCGGCCAGCAGTTTGCCGCGATCACTACGGCGACGCAGGAGCAGAGCAGCACCGCGACATTGTTGAGCAGTAACTTGCAGAGCATTGCTTTGGCTAACAGTGAACAACGCGAAGTGGTTTCCAATCTGGCGGTAACCGCCAAAGAGCTTGAGAAACTGGCGGCGGACTTGCGTTCCGAGGTTGATCGCTTTCGTTGATGCGCGTTTGAAATAGCTTTCGCGAGCAGGCTCGCTTCCACAGTGTTCGGTGTGATTCACAGATTTTGTGAAAACCCGGATCCCCTGTGGGAACGAGCCTGCTCGCGATTGCGTCAATGAAGATCTTCGGCAGAACATGCGATCTGTCGATCTAATACACTTGCTGAAACGTTTCCGCAGCGCTATAAAAATGGCACAACTCCAATAAAGGCTGCTGCCATGACCCCGCTCAAACTCGCCGTCGCACTCGGCGCACTCTCTGCTGCTTCCCACGCCATGGCTTGGGATTACGTCCTGCTCGATAGCAACAAGCCCGCGCAAAACTGGACCATCACCAGTGCGCAACTGGGCGTGAAAACCGACAAGCCCTTTTCTGTCAGCCTGCGCACCCTGCACGGCGGCCGGCAGGAAGGCGTGAGCATCGTCGATATTGATAACGGCACCATGAAACTTTCCGTAGTGCCGACCCGTGGCATGAACGTCTTGCAGGCATCCGTCGGCGACGTGCGCATGGGCTGGGATTCGCCGGTCAAGGAGGTGGTCAACCCAGCCTTCATCGAACTCAACGGACGCGGTGGTCTGGGCTGGCTGGAAGGTTTCAACGAACTGGTGACCCGCTGTGGTTATGAATGGGTTGGCCATCCGGGCATGGACAATGGTGAACTTTTGACTCTGCACGGTCGCGCCGCCAACATCCCGGCCAGTACCGTCACCCTGCACATCGACGAAAAACCGCCCTATGCCATCAGCCTGCGTGGCGAGTTGAAGGAGCAGGCGTTCAAGAAAGTCGACTTCTCCGTGGCCACCGAACTGGTCACGGTCCCAGGCAGCGCCGCCTTCAGTCTCAACGATACGCTGACCAACAATGGCGATTATCCGAAGGAATATCAGGCGCTGTATCACAGCAATTTCAGCACGCCATTTCTTGAGCAAGGCGCCCGATTTGCCGCGCCGGTCAAACAGGTCTCGCCGTTCAACGACAAGGCCAAGGGCGATCTGCCCGACTGGCAGACCTATCGCGAGCCGACCAAGGACTACGACGAAACTGTCTACAACGTCGTGCCCTACGCCGATGCCAAGGGACAAACGCTGACTGTGCTGCATAACAAGGCCGGTAGTCTTGGCGTCTCGGTCGGCTTCAATACCGCGCAGCTGCCGGTGTTCTCCCTGTGGAAAAATACCGATACCCAAGGGCAGGGCTATGTCACTGGCCTGGAACCGGGGACGAGTTTTTCCTACAACCGCCGCTATCAGCGTCCGCTGAAACTGGTGCCGACCATTGCCCCGAAAGCCAGCCAGCAGTTCCAGATCAGTTACAGCCTGCTCGCGGACAAGGGCGCTGTGGATAACGCCCTGAAGCGTGTCAATGAAATCCAGGCGGGGCGTGAAACCGAAGTTCGGCAAACGCCGCTGGTTGATCTGACCGCACACTAAGGTGTCGCCGGCCGATATTGCAGCGCCTCGGCCAAGTGCTCACGGTTGATGGCGTCGGCTTGCTCGAGGTCCGCCAGCGTACGGGCGACCTTGAGCAAGCGATGGGCCGAGCGTAGCGACAGGGTCAGGCGTTCGCAGGCGGTTTCCAGCCAGGTTTCATCGGCTGTGGATAACTTGCAATGGCGTTTCAGTCCCGGCAAATCGAGAAAGGCATTGGCGCAGCCCTGCCTTTTTGCTGTCGTTCACGGGCCTCGGCAACCAACGCGGCAGCGCTGGCACTGTCTTCGCCCGGCTTGACCTGCGGGTTCAGAGCCGTCGCTTCGCGCGCCACGGTCAGGTGCAAATCGATCCGGTCCAGCAGCGGCCCCGACAGTTTGTTGCGATAGCGCTGGACCATGTCCGGTGTGCACGAGCACTTGCCGCTCGGCTCGCCAAGATATCCACAGGGACAGGGATTCATCGCCGCCACCAACTGAAACCGCGCGGGAAACCGCACGCGATCCTTGGCTCGGGCAATCACGATGTGCCCGGACTCTAACGGCTCGCGCAAAACCTCGAGTACCTTGCGATCAAACTCCGGCAGTTCGTCGAGAAACAACACGCCGTGATGGGCGAGAGTGATTTCTCCGGGTTGCGGTTTCGAGCTGCCACCGACCAGTGCCGGCCCGGATGCCGAATGGTGCGGCTGGCGAAAGGGGCGCTGCGGCCAATGGGTCAGCGGCGCACCGCTGGCGACCGACTGGATCGCCGCGACCTCCAGCGCTTCACTCTCGGCCAGCGGCGGCAAAAGCCCCGGCAGACGACTTGCCAACAATGTTTTACCGGTACCCGGAGGCCCGCTGAACAGCAGGTTATGCGCCCCGGCCGCAGCAATCAGCAACGCACGTTTGGCTGCCATCTGACCCTGCACTTCATTCAAGTCGGGATAAGGCTTGCTGGCATGCATCAAGCCGTCAGAGATATAAGGCTCAACCGGCGTATGCCCGTTGAAATGCGCCACCGCTTCCAGCAAGTGATCGACCGCAAACACCTTAAGTCCCGAAGCCAGACACGCCTCTTCCGCATTCGCTCGCGGCACCACTAACGCGCGCCCAGCCTTGCGCGCCGCCAGAGCTGCCGGCAGGACGCCACGCACCGGCCGTACCGCGCCAGACAACGCCAGTTCGCCCAGACACTCCACCTCATCCAGCGTCAGGCACGGCACCTGCACACTCGCCGAGAGAATCCCCAAGGCAATCGCCAGATCGAATCGCCCGCCATCCTTGGGCAGATCCGCCGGGGCCAGATTCAAAGTGATCCGCCGCGCCGGAAACTGCAGCCCGGAATTAATGATCGCGCTGCGCACCCGGTCCTTGCTCTCCTTCACCGCCGCCTCGGGCAGCCCGACCATGGTCAGCGATGGCAAACCGTTAGCCAGATGGACTTCGACGGTGACAGCGGGGGCTTCCACGCCAATCTGGGCGCGGCTGTGGACGATGGAGAGGGACATGGTCGTTCCTTGAGCTGAATCGGGGGCCGCTTCCTGCGGGTTTTTGAAGGGTAGTTGAGCCGGGTCTCGGTGGTCGAATAGAGGTTTACAAGACGTATCAAAACCCGATGGGCTGTCACTGCTTGCGTAAATTGGAGCGTTGACTCTGCACCGGCATTGACGGATCATTCCGCTTGAGGGCTGCAACTGCGCATTCGTCGGGACTGGGCACCAGCAAAAGCTCCCCCGCATTTTCGGCAGCAGAGAAGCTGGTTTCGCTGAAGTAGTGACGATGGGCTAGCCTGTCGGATTCTGAACCCAAGGCCGTAAAGCCTGGAGCTAAAGAATCGCTGCGACTACTCCTCAAAAATATTGAAAAGGCGTCCATCGGACGCCTTTTTTATTTTTGATTTAATGGTACTCGTGATATTTGCCCCACCAACGTGCCATGTGCGCGTTTTTGCGGATACCGAGTCACCACGAAGTAACCAAATCCTGTGGCGCGCTCGTGTCGCGGTTCAAGAATCAGTGTTCCCATAGATGTCCTCAGTACCGCGACCCTGTTTCCACATCGCTGTTCTTTGAACTCACAATAGATTTGTGCTCCCGGAACGATCATTTTCGCAACAAGCGCTGCTACCCCATCGGCAGTCTGGCAACCATGCTTGAGCAAATCGGCACTATGGGCTTCCCAAATGTGCACTACGCCAATCGATAGCAGGCTAGCTCCCACAGTAGATTGCGGTCTTATTCCGCTGGCGGCGTCAGCTTCGCTTCCATCTCGGCAACCTTCGCTTCAAGGCTCTCAAGCCGTGCACGCGTTCGGGCCAACACCACCATTTGACTATCAAATTCTTCACGGCTGACCAGGTCGAGTTTGCTGAAGGCGCTTTGTAGCAGCATCTTGAACTGGCTTTCGATTTCGGCTTTCGGCAGCGGGGTGTCGCCGCTGAACAGGCGGGAGGCGGTGCCGCTCAGGGCGTCGAGGAAGTCTTTGGGCGCGAGCATGGTGGAGGTCCTGGAAACAATGGCCGGCAGTGTATCACGCAGTGTCTATAGTCAATCCCGTGGTCGGGGATGCACGCTTTTCGCGCAGGCGGACGGACGGCCGCGCACCGTTGTTGTGCGTATCGGTGCGGCGCTTTGCGCAATAGCGCCTGTGGTAGCGGCCAAAGGATTGAAATCAGGGGATTTTGGCGAGATGGCAAGGTTTCTGCTTAGTCACCCTCGACCCATGCACTGATGCAGTCGCTGTGACGAATGCAGTGCGGCAGACGGAGCGGGGAGTTTCGTCTGGATGCGGTTAGCTGGCGTCAGTCGGGCAGGCAAGGCCGACGATGCGTTACAAAGCCAGGCACTGCGCTTAGACTTGAGTCGGGTTTGTTTTCCTGGGGCAAGTCCACCAATTCGGGAGAGAGTTTCATGAAGCTAGTCACTGCCATCATCAAGCCGTTCAAGTTGGACGACGTGCGCGAGTCGCTGTCCGAAATCGGCGTGCAGGGCATTACCGTTACTGAAGTCAAAGGCTTCGGCCGGCAGAAGGGTCACACCGAGCTGTATCGCGGCGCGGAATATGTGGTCGATTTTCTGCCCAAGGTGAAAATCGACGTGGCCATCGACGACAAGGATCTGGACCGGGTTATCGAAGCGATAACCAAGGCCGCCAACACCGGCAAGATCGGTGACGGCAAGATCTTCGTGGTCAATCTGGAACAGGCGATCCGCATCCGTACCGGCGAAACCGATACCGACGCGATCTAACGCCGCCACAAACCCAACGCCCCAGGAGAAAACAATATGACTCTGCGTAAATTCGCAGGGCTAGGAGCCCTGTTGTCCATCGTAATGCCCGGCCTTGCAATGGCGGCAGACGAAGTGGCGGCCCCAGTCCTCAATTCCGGCGACACTGCCTGGATGCTCACCTCGACGGCCCTCGTGCTGTTCATGACCATTCCTGGCCTGGCGCTGTTCTACGGCGGCATGGTCCGCTCGAAAAACATTCTTTCCGTGATGATGCAGTGCTTCGCCATTACCGGTCTGATCAGCATCCTGTGGGTCATTTATGGCTACAGCATTGCCTTCGACACCACCGGCATGGAGCAGGGCGTCGTCAATTTCAATTCGTTCTTCGGTGGCATGGGCAAGGCGTTCCTCGCCGGTGTCACGCCTTCGAGCATCACTGGCCCGGCGGCGCTGTTTCCTGAAGCAGTGTTCATCACCTTCCAGATGACCTTCGCGATCATCACCCCGGCGCTGATCGTCGGTGCGTTCGCCGAGCGCATGAAGTTCTCCGCGATGCTGATCTTCATGGGCGTCTGGTTCACCCTCGTTTATGCGCCGATCGCGCACATGGTCTGGTCCGGCAACGGCGGCCTGATGTGGGACTGGGGCGTACTCGACTTCGCCGGCGGCACCGTGGTGCACATCAACGCCGGTATCGCCGGTCTGGTGGCGTGCCTGGTACTGGGCAAGCGCAAAGGCTTCCCGACCACCCCGATGGCTCCGCACAACCTCGGTTACACGCTGATGGGCGCGGCCATGCTGTGGGTCGGCTGGTTCGGCTTCAACGCCGGCTCCGCTGCGGCCGCCAACGGCACTGCCGGTATGGCAATGCTGGTTACTCAGATCGCCACCGCCGCTGCGGCACTGGGCTGGATGTTTGCCGAATGGGTCACCCATGGTAAGCCAAGCGCACTGGGCATCGCCTCGGGTGTGGTTGCCGGCCTGGTCGCGATCACGCCGGCCGCTGGCACCGTAGGCCCGATGGGCGCACTGGTGATCGGTCTGGCGGCAGGCGTGGTGTGCTTCTTCTGCGCCACCACCCTGAAACGCAAACTCGGTTATGACGACTCCCTGGATGCGTTCGGCGTGCACGGTATCGGCGGTATCCTCGGCGCGATCCTCACCGGTGTGTTTGCAGCGCCTGCACTGGGCGGCTTCGGCACCGTGACCGACATCGGCGCACAGGTCTGGATTCAGATCAAAGGCGTCGGCTTCACGGTGATCTACACCGCGATCGTCACCTTCATCATCCTCAAGGTCCTGGATGCGGTGATGGGGCTGCGCGTGACCGAGGAAGAAGAATCGGTCGGCCTCGATCTGGCACAACACAACGAACGCGGCTACAACCTGTAAGTACGCGCAGCAAAAAAATTGCCCGGCTCGCCGGGCATTTTTTTGTCCGTGATTTGTCACTGTGGGAGCAGCTGAAAGGATTTTTCGTACGGCTTTGGTCGTGTTTACCCGTGGCGTTTTTACCCGGCGAATGGCTTACATCATTGCGGGAATATTAGGGTCTTTGTTTTTTCCCAGAGCGCGCTAGAATGCGCCCCGAACGTGCGGAGAACTGTATGCGGCAACAGACTCTGATAACCCTGCGGGCACGGCCCCGGGGCTTTCATCTGGTGACGGATGAGCTGATCGAAAACCTGCCTGAACTCAGGCAGTGTCGGATCGGTCTGTTGCATTTGTGGCTGCAGCATACCTCGGCGTCGTTGACCATCAACGAGAACGCCGATCCGGCGGTACGTCGCGACTTCGAACGATTTTTCAATCGTCTGATCCCACAAGGAACAGACGGCTATGAGCATAACGACGAAGGCCTGGACGACCTCCCGGCGCACTTCAAGGCCAGCGTGCTTGGCTGCCAGATCAGCCTGCCGGTATCGGCAGGTCGCCTGGCACTGGGAACCTGGCAAGGCGTTTATCTGGGCGAGCACCGTGATCATGGCGGTGCCCGTAAAGTCCTCGCCACCTTGCACGGTGAAGGGGCATGAACCGTTGGTCATCAATGGTTACCGATTTTTTTCCGGCGACTTTCGACAGTCGCCAAAGCTGGTCTATAACTAATCTGCTTTTCGCAAGTCATGAGGTAGAACATGAGCGACGATGATCTGGAAAACGACGACCTCGAAGTAGGCGACGAAGACGAGGCCGAGGAAGGTCTGGAAGCAGCAGCGGAAGACGTTGCTGAAGACGATGGCGGTGACGGTACGCCGGCCCCGGCTGCCAAAGGCAAAGCCAAGGCTGCGGTGTCGTTGGATGAGTTGCCGAGTATCGAAGCCAAGAACAAGGAGCGCGACGCCCTGGCCAAGGCCATGGAAGAGTTCCTTGCGCGCGGTGGCAAGGTGCAGGAAGTGGAGGCCAACGTGGTCGCCGATCCGCCCAAGAAGCCGGACAACAAGTACGGCAGCCGCCCTATCTGAGGCGTGTCGCTCGCTTGCTGAAAAAGCCCGCCGTCGCTGCGGGCTTTTTCATGTCTGAGATAAAAGTGTGAGGGCGACGCAGATCCTGTGGAAGCTGGCTTGCCAGCGATGGCTGCCTGTCAGGCGACATGGGTTGAATGTGCCGGCCTCATCGCTGGCAAGCCAGCTCCCACAGGGAGTGATGTAAATTCGGATTCAGTGCAAGGAGTTCCAGCGTGCGAGTACGGCTGGCAGCTCGCTCAGGCTGCGAATCTCGGCATCCGGCGCGCGCTCTGCTTCCCAGGCCTTGCCCGCCGGGTTAAACCAGATCGCCCGCAACCCGGCCTGCTGCGCGCCGGCAATGTCATCGCCCGGGTGATCGCCGATATGCACGGCGGTTTCGGCGGTCGCACCACCGCGCTGCAGCGCTTCATGAAACAGCCGCGCATCCGGTTTGGCGATGCCGATGTCTTCGGCGCACAGGGCAAACTTGAAGAAGTCTGCCAGCCCCAGCCGGCGTACATCAGCATTGCCGTTAGTGACCACGCCCAGCGCGTAGTGATTGGCGAGGATCTCCAGCACCGGTTGGACCTCGGGGAACACCTCGATCTGGTGCCGCGCGTGCAGGAACACTTCAAACGCCCTGTCCGCCAGCTCCGAGGCCTCGACGTGGGCGTAGCCGGATTCTTCCAGCGCATGGAACAGCACGCGCCGGCGCAAGGCGCTGATGCGATGTTTCAGTCCGGGCTCGTTGCTCAGCACGCGTTCGCGAATCGACCACAGATGCTCGACCGGCACCGCGCCCAGATTCGCTGCGTGCTCGGCAAGCCATTCGCGCAGGACGGTTTCGGCGCTGGCGATCACTGGCGCGGTATCCCACAAGGTGTCGTCGAGGTCGAAGGTGATCAACTGAATGCTCATGAATCATCGCCTTTCATGCGTTTGGCCCGGGGGTGGGCACTGTCGTAGACCGCGGCCAGGTGCTGGAAGTCCAGGTGGGTGTAGATCTGCGTGGTCTTGATGTCGGAGTGGCCGAGCAGTTCCTGCACGGCGCGCAGGTCCTGCGAGGATTCCAGCAAGTGGCTGGCGAAAGAATGCCGCAACATGTGCGGGTGCAGGTTCTGCCCCAGTTCGCGCTCGCCAGCCAGTTTGACGCGTACCTGAATCGCTCGCGGGCCGAGGCGCCGGCCTTGCTGGCTGACGAACACGGCATCGTCCGCCGGGTTGGTCAGCGCTCGCAGCGGCAGCCACTGTTCGATGGCTTCGCGGGCCTTTTTACCCACCGGCAACAGGCGGGTTTTACTGCCCTTGCCGAGCACCTGAACCATGCCGTCGGCCAGATCGAGTTGATCGAGATTGAGCCCGGTCAGCTCGGAAAGGCGCAGGCCCGAGGAATAAAACAGTTCGAGAATCGCCTGATCACGGCGTGCCAGAAAATCATCCTCAACGGCACCTTCGAGCAGTTGCAGCGCGCGGTCGGTATCCAGGGTTTTTGGCAGGCGACGTTCGCCTTTCGGCGGCGCCAGACCTGTGGCCGGGTCGTGATCACACAGGCCTTCACGGTTGAGGTAGTGGTAGAGCCCGCGTACGGCCGAAAGCAGGCGGGCGAGGCTGCGCGAGGACTGGCCTTGCGCATGCAGGCGAGCGATCAGGCTGCGCAGGCGCTGGATATCCAGCGCGGCCCAGCTGCCGATGTTCTGCTTGATGCACCAGCCGAGGACTTTATCGAGGTCGCGGCGGTAGGCCGACAGCGTGTGCGGCGACACCTGGCGCTCACTGCGCAGGTGTTCGCAGTAAGCGTCCAGTTGCCGTTCCATGTTCAGCGTACCGAGCGCAGGGAGCTGTTGACCCGTGGCAGCACACGGCCCATGACTTCGGCGATGTAACTGAGAAACAGCGTGCCGACCGAGCTTTTGTAATGCTGCGGATCACGGCTGGCGATCGCCAGAATGCCGTGGATGCCTTGATGGCTGACCGCGACCACGGCGGTCGAGCCGATCTGCTTGCGCTGTTCTTCGCCGAAGAGGAAATCGAGTTCGTGCTCGCGCAGACTGCCGCTGACACTTTTACCCTCTGTGAGCAGGCCGCCAATGGCGACCTGGGCGTCAGCGTGCGTGACCCAGCGACCGACCGGTGCCGGGTTGTCGCCGAGCAGGATCAGGCTGACAAACGGCACCTGGAAATCCTGGCGCAGACTGTCTTCGACACTGATCACCACGTCTTCCAGACTTGAAGCGTCCATCAGGGCGAGGATCAGGCGGCGGGTCTTGTCGAACAGGCGATCGTTATCGCGGGCAACATCCATTAGCTGCGAAAGGCGGTGACGCATCTCGATGTTGCGATCGCGCAGGATGGTCATCTGCCGTTCGACCAGCGACACGGTGTCACCGCGACGGTGCGGGATGCGCATGGCCGGCAGCAGTTCTTCGTGCTCGACGAAGAAGTCCGGATGAGCCTCGAGGTAGGCGGCGACTGCTGCCGCTTCCAGATTCGCGGACGCGGATTCGTCGGACTGTCGGGCGGGTACCTGAGGCTTATCGGTCATGGTTTCTGCTCACTCAAAGACGCACTTGTCCTTCATATACACGCATTGCCGGACCGGTCATCAGCACCGGTTGGCCGGGGCCGGCCCACTCGATGGACAGACGCCCGCCGGGCAGGTCGATCAACAGCGGCGAATCCATCCACCCCTGGCTGATGGCCGCGACAGCCGCCGCGCATGCGCCGGTACCGCAGGCCTGGGTTTCCCCGGCGCCGCGTTCCCATACGCGCAATTGCGCACGGTGGCGGTCGATGACCTGAAGGAAACCGACATTGACCCGCGCCGGAAAGCGCGGATGGTGTTCGATTTTCGGCCCCAGCTCATGCACCGGTGCACTGTTGATGTCCTGCACGCGCAGTACCGCGTGCGGGTTGCCCATCGACACGGCCGCCAGTTCGACGGTGGTGCCGTCGACTTCCAGCTGATAGCTGCTGGCCTGCGCTGGCGCCTCGAACGGAATGTCTGCCGGCACCAGGCGTGGCGCGCCCATGTTGACGCCGATCTGCCCGTCGTTACGCACGTCCAGTTCGATGATGCCACCCTTGGTCTCGACGCGGATCTGCCGTTTCGCAGTCAGACGCTTGTCGAGCACGAACCGGGCGAAGCAGCGCGCACCGTTGCCGCACTGCTCGACCTCGGAACCGTCGGAGTTGAAGATCCGGTAACGGAAATCCACGTCCGGGTTGCTCGGGGCTTCGACGATCAGCAACTGGTCGAAGCCGATGCCGGTATGACGGTCGCCCCATTGCTTGGCGTGTTTGGGCTGAATGTGCGCGTGCTGGCTGACCAGGTCGAGAACCATGAAGTCATTGCCCAGGCCGTGCATTTTGGTAAAACGCAGCAGCATGGGTTACTCCGGCAGCAGGCTTTCGCCGGCAAACAGCTCGGCCACGGTTTCGCGGCGGCGCACTTCAAAAACCTGATCACCGTCTACCAGCACCTCGGCGGCGCGGCCGCGGGTGTTGTAGTTGGAGCTCATGACGAAACCGTAGGCACCGGCCGAGTGAACGGCCAGCAAGTCGCCTTCGGCCAGCGCCAGCTCACGGTCCTTGGCGAGGAAGTCGCCGGTTTCGCAGATCGGGCCAACGATGTCATAGGTGCGGGCGGCGGTCTCGCGCGGTTTGACCGCGGTGACGTCCATCCATGCCTGATACAGCGCCGGGCGGATCAGGTCGTTCATCGCCGCATCGACGATGGCGAAATCCTTGTGTTCGGTGTGCTTGAGGTACTCGACCTGCGTCAGCAGTACGCCGGCGTTGGCAACGATGAAACGGCCTGGCTCGAACACCAGCGCCAGATCGCGGCCTTCGAGGCGTTCGCGGACGGCTTTGACGTAATCGGCGGCCAACGGTGGCTCTTCATCGCGATAACGCACACCCAGGCCGCCACCGAGATCGATGTGGCGCAGGTGAATGCCGCAATCGCCGAGGCGGTCGACCAGATCCAGCAGGCGATCGAGAGCATCGAGGAACGGCGGCAGCGTGGTCAGTTGCGAACCGATGTGGCAGTCGACGCCGACCACTTCCAGGTTCGGCAGATGCGCGGCGCGCACGTACACGTCTTCGGCGTCGGCAATGGCGATGCCGAACTTGTTCTCTTTGAGACCGGTGGAAATGTACGGGTGGGTGCCGGCGTCCACGTCCGGGTTGACGCGCAGCGACACCGGGGCGCGCACGCCCAGCTCGGCGGCGACCACTTGCAGGCGCTCGAGCTCATCGGTGGATTCGACGTTGAAGCAATGCACGCCGACTTCGAGGGCGCGACGCATGTCGTCACGGGTCTTGCCGACGCCGGAGAAAACGATCTTGTCGGCACTGCCGCCAGCGGCCAGCACACGCTCCAGTTCACCGCGCGAAACGATGTCGAAACCGGCGCCCAGACGCGCCAGGACATTCAATACGCCGAGGTTGGAGTTGGCCTTGACCGCAAAGCAGACCAGGTGCGGCATGCCGGCCAGCGCATCGGCGTAGGCCAGATACTGGGCTTCGATGTGCGCGCGCGAGTATACGTAGGTCGGGGTGCCGAAGCGGTCGGCGATGGCCGACAGCGCCACACCTTCCGCGAACAGCTCACCGCCGCGGTAGTTAAAAGCGTCCATGGCGATCCCTTAGTAAACGTCGTGCTTGTGTGCTTTGGACGGCTGCTTTTGCGACGATTGGGCTTGTTCGGCCGGGTCCTGATTGTCATCGGGCAGGTACAGCGGGCCTTTTTGACCGCAGGCCGAAACGAGGCAGGCAACCGCGACGAGCGCAGCAAGGGAAGAGATCAGGCGCTTCATGGCGAAATCCTTGAAAATGCGTTAATTGCGCCGGAGTATACCGGCCACCCGGCAGCTTGCCTATGTAATGGCCCTCCCGTCTGGCGGGGTACCCAAGTCAGCCGCAGCGTCCCTGTGGGAGCGAGCCTGCTCGCGAAGGGGCCGGTAGATTCGACACCTTCAGCGCCTGACACCGCGCTTTCGCGAGCAGGTTCGCTCGCACAGGGAGGCGCTGCAGGCGCTTGGTCGTTATCCTTTGCAATCGGCCGGCAGCGTCCGTATCTTTCGGCGCTTGAGCCTGATCAGACAATTTTTGAGGTTGCCGCAATGAGTTTGTCCGAAGCCCGTTTCCACGATCTGGTCGATGAGACCCAGGAAAAACTGGAAGACATCTTTGATGAAAGCGATCTGGACATCGACCTGGAAAGCTCGGCCGGTGTGCTGACCGTCAAGTTCGAAAACGGCAGCCAATTGATCTTCAGCCGCCAGGAGCCGCTGCGTCAGCTGTGGCTGGCGGCGGTGTCCGGTGGCTTCCACTTCGACTATGACGAAGAAAGCGAGCGCTGGATGTGCGACAAGAGCGAAGAGCAGTTGGGCGAAATGCTCGAGCGCATCGTCAAGCAGCAGGCTGGTGTTGAATTCGATTTCGAAGGTCTGTGATTCGTGACTGATGCAGCGCCTGTTCGCCCGCCAAAACCGCTCTACAGCAACGTCAGCCCGGCGGTGCCTTCGCCGTGCACGGGCGTATGTCGGCTGGACGAACATAAAGTCTGTCTCGGCTGCGCGCGCCACGTCGAAGACATTCGCGAATGGCGCTCGGCGGATGACCAGCGGCGCCGGGTGATCGTCGCCCAAGCGTCACAGCGCAAGCAATCCAGTGGGACGTGACTTGTATATTTTTTGAGCTGTGATAGTGTCCGCGAACGCCTCAAACCACCGAGGCCTGGTAAAAACCCCGTCTTTTTTGGCGGGGTTTTGCTTTTTTTGTGCAGAAGAAAGGAGTCTGCCCGGATCATGACCGCACCTTCCATCACCCTTACCCGTCTGGACGTGCAACGTCTGGAGCGCTTGATCGACAGCCTGAGCGAGAAAGACCAGGCTGCGCCGGGCGTGATCGCGCTGCAAACCGAGCTGGATCGCGCCGACAACGTGGTCGGCCACGATGAAGTGCCGGCGGACGTCGTGACCATGAATTCCCGTGTGCATTGCCGCGAAGAAGGCAGTGGCAAGGATTACCACCTGACGCTGGTCTATCCCAAGGATGCCAACGCTCTTGAGGGCAAGATCTCCATTCTCGCCCCGGTCGGCAGTGCGCTGCTGGGCCTGAAGGTCGGGCAGCACATCGACTGGCCGGCACCGGGTGGCAAAACCCTCAAACTGACCCTGCTGGAAGTCGAGTCGCAGCCGGCCAACGGTGGCGATTTTCCCGTGTAAGCCCCGCGTCAGACCTGTTCAAGCGCCTCGTTCAGAGCGCGCTCCAGGTCAGCCTTGTAACGCAGATACAGATTGCTCGAACTCTGCCCGTCACCGAGCAGGCCCGAGAGGTCGAGGTCGGTGATGTAGCAACGGTAGCGCTCGGCTTCGCGGCGCTGCTCGACGATCTCGCGGGCGACCACGCTGAACAGCTGGTCGCCATGCTCCAGCTCGCTGAATTCCCGCTGATTGCAATACAAGGTGACCTGCACTTCGCCCGGTGCGGCTTTGCCGACGATCGCTTGCACGTCATAGAACGGCTTGTTGACCGGCGTCTGCGGGGCGGACCGCGTTTCGACCCGGCGCGCGCGTCCCGGACCTGAAGGCAACAACTGGTAATACAGAATTTCCAGGCGACTCTCGGGGCCCGCTTCCATGGGCAGTATGGCTTCGCGGCGGAACAGGATCGACTGGAGGAAACGCTGCAACGGTACCAGCAGGCTCTGCTCGTCGTGGTACGGCAGATGCTGCTGCCACAGCGCATTGAACTCATCGAGCACGTACAGCTCGGCGGTGTGTTCGGTAATGCGGTAGAACACCTGAATGCATTCCGGCTGGCCCATCGGCAGGATCAGCGCGAGGTCGTGCTCCTCAAGCGCCATCGGGTCCAGGTGCAACGGGCTGTAGCGCGGCTGTTCTTCGCCAAGGTAGTCGAGCAGCGCTGGCAATGTGGCGAGGGCGACATGGTTGACCTGGCCCGGCACCAGTTCCAGCACGTGATAGTGCTGCTGCACCTGAATCAAGTAACGATGGTTCAGCTCGCTGAGCAGCAGGGTCTGTGCGGTGTCGACGATTTCTTCGACGCGACGGGCAATGAATTGCGCGCGGTTGTGGCAGAAGCAGCGCACTTTCAGCGACGGCTGTAACGGCCCACGCGGCAGGTTGTTGAGGTAATCGCGCAGGCAGTCGAGCAGGGCGTGCGGCCCGTCGAAGCGGTTGACCAGCACTTCGTTCCAGCTGTTGAGCGTGACCTGATCCAGCGTCAGCACCAGATTTTCGCGCACGCCGGCATAGCTCAGCGAGTCGGTGCGCTCGGTGGTCATCAGGATATTCAGATCGCGGTGATGTTTGAGCGGATCAATCCCGACGTTGACCAGCAGCAGCACTTCGCTCGGCACGGCGGCGCGCAGCAGCGCTTCCTCGGCCACGGTGGGCAAGGGCAGGGCGATGCACTGTTGCAGGCTACCGAGCAGGTTGAACAACTCGAACTCGCTCAGGTCGCTGTTGCCCGGATGCAGGGCCAGCCGCGTGCTGCTGTCGATCACGCCGTTGCGGTGGCACCAGGTCAGCAGTTCGAGCAGTTCGCGGCTGCGCTTGATCGGCGCGAAGTGTTCCCACTCCAGCGCGGTCAGGCTGCCGTTGTACAGGCCCCACTGGGTTTGCCCCGGCTCCTTTTTATTGCGCGACTGCACCAGGGTCAGGGTGTCTTCGGCCAGATCCGGGGCGATGCCGGGGTTGATGAACTCGACCTTGTCGGCCTTGCGCTCGAACGCTGCATACAGGCGACGACCGAGAACGTTCAGATCACGCTTGTTGATCAGGCTGACGGTCTGCTCGGTGCGGGCGAACTGGGTGAGGAAGCGATAGCTGTAATTCAACTCGTTGACCAGCGCGCGGCGTTCGGCGCTGACCTGGCGGACTTTCCACTGGCTGCGGCTGTCGAGCAGAGTCAGTTGCCGTTGATCCCAATGCCACTCGTTGGCCAGTCGTTCGAGCAGTGAGCGTTGCCAGCTCTGGGTGCGGCTGTTGCCGGTGAGCTTGCGGTTGACCTTGAGGTACAGCGCGCGGCGCACCAGCTCGAGGCGTTCCGGCTCATTGCGGGCATTCAGGTATTCCTCGATGCGCCGGTACACGACCATGTACGGGTCCAGCTCATCCAGGTCCAGTTGATTGGCGAACACGGCTTTCTTGAAACGCAGGCTTAGGCACTGCACGTGCGGGTGTTCGCTGGCATAAACCTCGGTCAGCAGCAGCTTGAGCACCGATTTGTACGGCGACTCGATGCCCTTGAACAATTGCCACAACCCGGCGCCGATGAACTCGCCCGGCGGGATGGTCGCCATGGGCCCGAGATCGAGGGTTTCGTCGGCGCGAATGAAACGCTTCGACAGCAGCGTGTGGGTGTAAGCGTCGTAGGCGCTTTCTTCATACACCGGCACCAGCCACCAGATCGGCGTGCGCCCGGCCAGCCAGATGGCCGTGCGATAAAACTCGTCCAGCAACAAATAGTGCTGTGTGCTGCCGCAGTTTTCCGAACTGAGCTGCGAGTCGCGTTCGCCTTTGACGAAGCGCACCGGATCGATCAGAAAGAAGTGCGCCTCCGCGCCCTGACTTGCTGCCCAGGCTTCGAGCAACTGGCATTTTCTCTGCAGCTCGGCGAGCTCGCTCTCGCTCAGATCCGGCGCGTGGCACACCCACACGTCCATATCGCTCTGGTCGGCCTGGGCCAACGTGCCGAGGCTGCCCATCAGGAACAGGCCGTGGATCGGTCGCGGCGGGTTGCTGCCATGGCGCGGCTTGTACGAGAACGAGCGGGTCAGGCGCTGGGCTTCGGCGAGGGTGTCGGTGTCGGGCTCGTAATTCGACAGGCCGGCCGGCGTGCTGCCCGAGACATAGCTGGGCAACAGCGGATGATTGACGTGGAAGAACAGCGGCAGCAGCGTCAGCACGCTCTGTTGCCGGGTCGATAGACCTTCGAGGGCGCGGCCGAGGCGGCCTTCATTGAGTTTGAGAAAACGCGCGCGCAGCTGGCTGAGCGTCTTGCGGTCAATGCCCTCGTCCAGGTCGGGGCGGATTTCGTGGGTGCGCGTCATGTCAGCTCAAACCGGCTCGCAGGCTCGGACGTAGAGGTCTCGGAATGGGAGGCAGTTTAGCCGTAGCGCAGCGGGAGTTTCAGCTGAATTTGTTTTTTGACGTCAGGTTTCTACCGTTCGCGGAACGGCAGGCCCGCGGAAATCCCGTGGCAGGAGTTTCCGTGGGCGAAGTCAGGGAATCAGGCGGTTTCCTGCTCTTTCAAAATGGTCAGCACGGTTTGCACGTTTTGCGCGGCATCGCGACCGAGGCTGGTCAGATAGCCGCCATCGGGCTGGTCGGTGAGGTCTTTATCAAACAGGCGCTGGGCAGCGGCGATGTGTTTCGGGGCAGCGGTCTGATGAATTTTCAGACCTTCCTGGGAACTGTCCAGGGGAAAGAGTGCGAGGACTTCCAGTTCGGCAACCAACTCAGGGGTAAGCGACATAAGGACTCCAGACTTTCTAGGAATTGGACGACAGCGCCCCTAAGGTGAACCCGCGAGTGCGGCCTGTCCAGTGCTCAGATCAAGGGATTTTGTCTTGAGACGGATTCCAGTGTAGTCGGGGCTCGGCCACCGGCAGGATAGATGGGTGACAAATTGTGTGGGAGCGAGCCTGCTCGCGAAAGCGGAGTGTCATTCAGCGTTGTTTCGCTGGTGTACCGCTTTCGCGAGCAGGCTCGCTCCCACAGGATACGGTGCTGTTACTGCTTTTCTGGTGGCAGCTCAGGCAATTTACGCAGCGCCGCTTCGTACCATTCGGTATCGAACGCGCGGTCTTCATCCAGCATCGCGTCAATCTCGCAAGCCAGCACATGCGCCATCAGTTCGAGGATCTCTTCGCGCTCGACACCCACCAACGTTAGCTTGTTGAACGTCGCTTTAGCCGCCGGCGGGTTGCCGCTCTCGATCTGGTTTTCGATGGCTTCGATCAGCGTTGCCTCGGTGAATGCTTCTTCGTCGTCATCGTTGACGATATCTGTCGGCTCGCTCATGGCAGGCTCCTCATGGAAAGGCGCCAGTTTACCCGCATTCAGTGGAGTGATGCTGCTGGCGGGAATCACCGTGGCGATCTATAAACAGGCACTGCCCACCCCGCACGGCCTGGAGGCTCTGTGATGTTCAAGCTCTACGGTTTCTCTGTCAGCAATTACTACAACATGGTCAAACTGGCGCTGCTGGAAAAAGGCCTGCCTTTCGAAGAAGTGACGTTTTATCCGACGCAAACCGCAGAATCGCTGGCCATCAGCCCGCGCGGCAAGGTGCCGGTGCTCGGCGTCGACGCCGGTTACATCAACGAAACCGCGATCATCCTCGAATATCTCGAGCAGACTCAGAAAGGCACGCCACTGTTGCCGAGCGACCCGTTCGAACGCGCGCAGGTACTGGCGATCGCCAAGGAAATCGAGCTGTACATCGAGCTGCCGGGTCGCGCCTGTTACGGCGAGGCCTTTTTCGGCATGACCCTGCCAGACGCGATCAAGGAAAAGACCCGCACTGAACTGCAGCTCGGTTTTGCCGCGCTGGGCCGGCACGGCAAGTTCGCCCCGTATGTGGCGGGCGACAGCCTGAGCATCGCGGATCTGTATTTCCTCTACAGCGTGCCGCTGGCGTGTGCGGTCGGGCAGAAGCTGTTCGGGATCGATTGGCTGGCAGACATGCCACAGGCGAAGGCGCTGCTGGAGCGGCTTGAGCAGAATCCGCATGTGCAGAGGATTGCCGCAGACAAGGATGCGGCGATGCCGGCGTTTTTGGCGATGATTGCTGCCAAGAAGTGAGGTTTGTAGTGAGTTGAAAGCAGCTATCGCGAGCAGGCTCACTCCTACAGGGGAGCGCATTCCAATGTAGAGTGAGCCTGCTCGCGATGCTTTTAACTTTTAGCGGCTGGCGATCAATGCCTGACCGCGGGCCACCGCAGCTTTGACCTGCGCCGGTGCCGTTCCGCCGATATGGTCACGCGCATTCACCGAGCCTTCCAGCGTCAGCACGGCAAACACGTCCTGCTCGATCTGGTCGCTGAACTGGCGCAACTCTTCCAGGCTCATCTCGGCCAGATCCTTGCCGGTATCGACACCATATTTCACCGCGTGGCCAACGATTTCGTGGCAGTCGCGGAACGGCAGGCCACGGCGTACCAGGTAGTCGGCCAGATCGGTCGCGGTGGAGAAGCCGCGCAGTGCAGCTTCACGCATGATCGCGTGCTTGGGCTTGATCGCCGGGATCATGTCGGCAAACGCGCGCAGCGAATCACGCAGAGTGTCGGCGGCGTCGAACAGCGGTTCCTTGTCTTCCTGGTTGTCCTTGTTGTAGGCCAGCGGCTGGCCTTTCATCAGGGTCAGCAGGCCCATCAGCGCGCCGAACACACGGCCGGTCTTGCCACGCACCAGTTCCGGTACGTCGGGGTTTTTCTTTTGCGGCATGATCGAACTGCCGGTGCAGAAACGGTCGGGCAGATCGATGAACTGGAACTGCGCGCTGGTCCACAGCACCAGCTCTTCGGAGAAGCGCGACAGGTGCATCATCGCGATGCTCGCGGCCGAGCAGAATTCGATGGCGAAATCGCGATCGGAGACGTTGTCCAGCGAGTTGCCACCAACAGCGTCGAAGCCCAGCAGTTGCGCGGTGTATTGGCGATCGATCGGGTACGTGGTGCCGGCCAGCGCGGCGCTGCCCAGCGGCATGCGGTTGGTGCGCTTGCGGCAGTCGACCAGACGCTCGTAATCGCGGCTGAGCATTTCGAACCAGGCCAGCATGTGGTGACCGAAAGTGACCGGCTGTGCGGTCTGCAAGTGGGTGAAGCCCGGCATGATGCTGGCGGCCTCACGCTCGGCTTGCTCGAGCAGGCCATTTTGCAGGCGAGTGATTTCGGCAAGGATCAGATCGATTTCGTCACGCAGCCACAGGCGGATATCGGTGGCGACCTGGTCGTTGCGGCTGCGCCCGGTGTGGAGCTTCTTGCCGGTCACGCCGATGCGATCGGTCAGGCGCGCTTCGATGTTCATGTGCACGTCTTCGAGGTCGACGCGCCAGTCGAACTGGCCGGCCTCGATTTCGCCCTGAATGGTGTTCAGGCCGTCGATGATGCTGTCGCGCTCGGCATCGGTCAGCACGCCGACCTTGGCCAGCATGGTGGCGTGGGCGATCGAGCCCATGATGTCGTGGCGATACAGGCGCTGGTCGAAAGTGACGGAGGCGGTGAAGCGGGCGACGAAGGCGTCGACGGGTTCACTGAAGCGGCCGCCCCAGGACTGATTGGTCTTGTCAGTGCTCGTGAATTCGCTCGTATCGGCTTGAAGAAAGAAGGCGTGAAACGCTGGCGCGGATAATAACAGGGTTGCCAATCCTGTCGCTGACACCGGTCGATACGTTTTTTTCGGCGCATGTCGGCCTTGGCCGGTGCTGCCCGCCGGGAATTTGCGCAAGGATATTTTTCGATTGAGCAATATCGCTCCGACGAACGTCTACAGTTGGACGTAGGGGTCGGCGTGGCTTTGTCTCGCGCAAAGGGCAGGGCGCCGACTATAAGAAGAGGGGGTGGGTGGATTGTCCTTCGGCAAACCCCGTGAAAAACGCAAGAAACAGCGGGCTTCGAGCAGTACGACCCGGACACTGGCAAATATTGCTGGCCGACGTACGGCACTTTTTGGCGCTCGGGCTAGTCTTAGCGTGGATCGCGGTGACGGACGTCACTTCACCTGTCTAGCTATCCTTGTGCGAGACTCACGCAGGAATCCAGCGCAATATGAATGTCCTGATCGTTGATGACGAACCACTGGCTCGCGAGCGCCTCAGCCGAATGGTGAGCGAGCTTGAGGGTTATACAGTTCTGGAGCCCAGCGCCACCAATGGCGAGGAGGCGTTGGCACTGATCGACAGCCACAAGCCGGATATCGTCTTGCTCGATATCCGCATGCCGGGCCTCGATGGCCTGCAGGTCGCTGCCCGACTGTGCGAACGCGAAACGCCGCCGGCCGTGGTGTTTTGCACCAGCCCCGATGAATTTGCCGTGGAAGCCCTGCAGGCCTGTGCCGTGGGCTATGTGGTGAAACCCGTGCGAACTGAACATCTTCATGAAGCCCTGAAGCGGGCTGAGCGTCCCAACCGGGCACAACTCTCGTCGCTGACCCGTCCCGCTGCCGAAAGCGGCAACGGTCCACGCAGCCACATCAGCGCCCGTACTCGCAAAGGCATCGAGCTGATCCCGCTGGATCAGGTGGTGTACTTCATTGCCGATCACAAGTACGTGACCTTGCGCCACGAGGCCGGTGAGGTGTTGCTGGACGAGCCGCTCAAGGCGCTGGAAGACGAGTTCGGCGAGCGCTTCGTGCGGATCCACCGCAACGCGCTGGTCGCCCGCGACCGCATCGAGCGTTTGCAACGTACGCCACTGGGGCATTTCCAGCTGTTTCTCAAAGGCCTCAATGGCGATGCGTTGATCGTCAGCCGCCGTCATGTCGCCGGCGTACGCAAAATGATGCAGGGGCTTTGACCCGGTCACTCCGGGCGGCTTCAACTCTTTGATACCAGGCATCACAGGCCAGGGAGGCCACGTCGTTTCTGATTCAGGTCAAAGTGGATTTGGCTGAGCTGTTATTATCCGCCGTATCTATTCAGTACGGATTGATCCATGTCCTCTCGCGAAATCCGCATCGCCACCCGTAAAAGTGCGCTGGCCCTCTGGCAGGCCGAATACGTTAAAGCCCGACTGGAAGCGGCCCATCCCGGCTTGCAGGTAACGCTGGTGCCCATGGTCAGTCGCGGCGACAAGCTGATCGACTCGCCACTGTCGAAAATCGGCGGCAAGGGCCTGTTCGTCAAGGAGCTGGAAACCGCACTGCTGGAAAATGAAGCCGACATCGCCGTGCACTCGATGAAAGACGTGCCGATGGACTTCCCTGAAGGCCTCGGGCTGTTTTGCATCTGCGAGCGCGAAGACCCGCGCGACGCCTTCGTTTCCAATACCTATGCCAGCCTCGAAGCACTGCCGGCCGGGAGCATCGTCGGCACCTCCAGCCTGCGTCGTCAGGCGCAGTTGCTGACGCGTCGCCCGGACCTGCAGATCCGCTTCCTGCGTGGCAACGTCAATACGCGCCTGGCCAAGCTCGATGCCGGTGAGTACGACGCAATCATCCTCGCGGCGGCCGGTCTGATCCGCCTCGGTTTCGAAGAGCGCATCACCTCGGCGATCAGCGTTGATGACAGCCTGCCGGCCGGTGGTCAGGGCGCGGTCGGCATCGAATGCCGCAGCGCCGATACGCACATCCACGCTTTGCTCGCGCCTTTGCATCACGCCGACACCTCGTCGCGCGTCAGCGCCGAACGTGCACTCAACAAACATTTGAATGGCGGCTGCCAGGTGCCGATCGCCTGCTATGCCGTGCTCGAAGGCGAGCAATTGTGGCTGCGCGGTCTGGTCGGCGAGCCCAGTGGCGGCAAGTTGCTCAGCGCTGAAGCGCGTGCGCCGCGCGGCGAGGCTGAAGCCTTGGGCGTGCAGGTCGCCGAAGACTTGCTGCGCCAGGGCGCCGACGACATCCTTAAAGCGGTATACGGCGAGGCAGGTCACGAGTGACTGGCTGGCGCCTGCTGCTGACACGCCCTGCGGACGACTGCGCGGCGCTGGCCGAGACGTTGGCCGCGCAGGGGATTTTCAGCAGTTGCCTGCCGCTTTTGGAAATAGCTCCGCTGCCGGTGTCTGCCACAATTCGTCAGGCGCTGATGCGGCTGGCGGATTGCAACGCGGTGATCGTGGTCAGCAAGCCGGCGGCACGCATTGCCCTGGATCTGCTTGATACGCTCGAGCGGCAGCCACTGACCATGCCGTGGTTCAGTGTCGGCGCGGCTACCGGGCAGATTCTCCGCGAGCATGGTCTGGATGTGCATTTTCCAGACGCCGGCGATGACAGCGAAGCCTTGCTGCAATTGCCGCGTCTGCTCAAGGTGCTCGGCCAGCCTGGCGCGCGGGTGATGATCCTGCGTGGCGAGGGCGGGCGCGAGCTGCTCGCCGAGCGTCTGCGCGAGTCAGGTGCTAGTGTCGAGTATCTGGAACTGTATCGACGCGAGCTGCCGGGCTATGCGCCGCAAGAACTGCCACGGCGGATCGAAGCGGAACGCTTGAACGGCGTGGTGGTCAGCAGTGGACAGGGTTTCGAGCACCTGCGCCAAATGGCCGGGGAAGCCTGGCCAGACATCGCGCAGTTGCCGTTGTTTGTACCAAGCCCCAGAGTCGCCGAGCTGGCACGTGCCGCCGGGGCTCAAACAGTTGTGGATTGCCGCGGCGCGAGTGCCGCGGCTTTGCTGACGGCATTACGGGAATATCCCGTGGCCGTTCTCTGATGCAAAGGATGGATACGTGAGCGAAACAGCCTTGCCTAAAGATGATGTGCAACCTGTGATCGATACCCAGGTTGAAACTCCACCGCCGGCCGTAGAGCCGCGCCGAGGCAATGGACTGGCCATCGTCGCCCTGTTGCTTGGCGCCGCCGGTGTCGCGATCGGTGGCTGGGGTGTCTGGCAGGTCCGTCACCTGCAGACCAACACCCAGCAGCAGTCCGGCCAGGTGCAGGCGTTGAACGATCAGGCGCAGACCCTGAAGCTCAACGAGCAGCGCCTGACCGAGCGCCTTGCGCAACTGCCGGGGGCCGACGAACTTGCCGAACGCCAGCGTCTGGTGACGCAGTTGCAGGGCGATCAGCAGCGCCTCAATCAGCGTCTGGAAACCGTACTGGGCGCCAGCCGCAAGGACTGGCGTCTGGCCGAAGCCGAACATCTGCTGCGTCTGGCCAGCCTGCGCCTGTCAGCCTTGCAGGACATCAGCAGCGCTCAGGCGCTGGTGCAGGGCGCTGACGAGATTCTTCGCGAGCAAAACGACCCGGGTTCGTTCGCTGCGCGCGAGCAAGTGGCGAAAACCCTGGTGGCGCTGCGCAGTACCGAGCAGCCGGACCGCACCGGTCTGTTCCTGCGTCTGGGCGCGCTGCGCGATCAGGTCATCAATCTCACCGAGCTGGCGCCGGAGTACAAGGACCGCGGCGAATCGCTGCTGGGCCTGACCGCCGACGGCGACGGCGCCAGTCGCTGGGCGCAGTGGTGGGACAAGGTGTCGCGCTATATCCGCATCGATTTCAACGCCGACAAGAATGTGAAGCCATTGCTGGCCGGGCAAAGCCTGAGTCAGGTGCGTCTGGCCCTGAGCCTGGCGCTGGAGCAGGCGCAGTGGGCAGCCCTCAACGGACAGGCGTCGGTGTATACCCAGGCGCTGGCCGAAGCGCGTGACGTGCTCAAGGGCAATTTCAATCCGGACAATCCGCAAAGCAAGGTGATGCTCGAGCAGGTCGGCGAGTTGAGCAAGGAGCCGGTGACCGTCGTGACACCGGATCTGGCCGGCACCCTCAGCGCGGTGCAAGCCTATCTTGAGCGACGCAACGTCAACGCTGAAGACTCGGTGAAACCGTTTGCCAAGCCTGCCGCCAACACCGCGCAGGAGGCTACGCCATGAAACGCCTGTATGTGATCGTGTTTCTGGTGATCGCGGCGACGGCGGCACTGGGGCTGGCGATTGCCGAACATTCCGGTTACGTGCTGGTGGCCTACAAGAGCTTCCGCTATGAATCGAGCCTGTGGGCGACGCTGGCGGTCATCGCCGTGTTGTGGCTGATCGTCTGGGGCATCAAGGCGCTGATCGAATTGATCATGACCTCCAGCGGGGTGGTCAATCCGTGGTCGCGGCGTAACCGCAGCCGGCGCGTGCAGGTGGCGATCGAACATGGTCAGCTGGATCTGGCCGAAGGCCGCTGGGCCAGTGCGCAGCGGCATCTGTCGCGAGCCGCCGAAGCCGAGCGCCAGCCGCTCCTCTACTACCTTGGCGCCGCCCGCGCGGCGAACGAACAAGGTCATTACGAGGACTGCGATCGTTTGCTTGAGCGCGCTCTGGAACGTCAGCCGCAGGCGGAACTGGCGATCGCCTTGAGCCATGCGCAATTGCAGACTGATCGTGGCGATACCGACGGTGCGCTGGTGACTTTGCAAGCGATGCACGAGCGGCATCCGCACAATGCACAGACGCTGCGCCAGTTGCAGCGTTTGTATCAGCAGCGCGGCGAATGGTCGGCGGTGATCCGTTTGCTGCCGGAGCTGCGCAAGGACAAGGTTCTGCCACCGGCGGAGCTGGCAGAACTGGAGCGCCGCGCCTGGGGCGAAAATCTGTCGCTGGCCGCGCAGCGCGAGGAAGACGGCAGCGTGGGCCTGCAATCGCTGACTCGCGCCTGGCAGCAACTGACCTCGGCGCAACGGCAAGAGCCTTCGCTGGTGCTGGCGTATGCCGAACAACTGCGCCAGTTGGGCGCTCAGGTCGAGGCCGAAGAGGTATTGCGTACCGCGCTCAAGCGCAAATACGACAGCCATCTGGCCCGCCTTTACGGTCTGGTGCGCGGTAGCGATCCAGCCCGTCAGTTGCAAACTGCTGAAGGCTGGTTGAAGGATCACCCGAACGATCCGAGCCTGCTGCTGACCCTGGGCCGGCTGTGTCTGCAAACCAGTCTGTGGGGCAAGGCGCGCGATTACCTGGAAAGCAGCCTGCGTGTGCAGCGCAATCCGGAAACCTGTGCCGAGCTGGCAAGGCTGCTGGCGCAATTGGGCGATACCGAGCGCAGCAATCAACTGTTCCAGGAAGGCCTTGGCCTGCTGGATGAGCGTTTGCTGGCGGCGCCGTTGCCGGTGCCGACAGCGGTCTGAAACGGGCGGGGGAGGTGTCTCCCTCGCTACCGCCTACCGCTGAAATTCGATCTTCAAGGCGGCTGCGGGACAAAGTCCTACAGCGTGCTACATCAATTCCTCTCGAACCTGTCGGGTTTTCCCTACACCTCTGGTGAACTGTCCGCAGGGCATCGCCTTGAAAGGCTGACACGCTTTCCTCTACCGTAACCGCCTGTCTCTACTGTTACGGAAAAGCCATGTCGTTGGCCTGCTCACGCTCCTTGTTCTTCATGGCTTTCATTGCGGGGGCCATTGCTCTGGGAGCTTCCTATTATCTTGAATACGCTGTCGGCCTCGCGCCTTGCAGTTTGTGTCTGGTGCAGCGCCTGTTTCTCACGCTGCTCTGCGTTTGCAGCGGGGTGGCAGCGGTGCACGGCCCCAAGCGCATCGGTCTGGGGTTTTACTGGCTGCTGACCCTGGGCGCGAGTCTGGGGGCACCACGGCTGCCTGGCGGCAGGTGTTGATTCAGAGTGACCCGGTGCTGCAACTGCACCATTGCCCAGCGGTTCCCGAAGCGTTTCTCGGTGGGCTGTCGTGGCTCTGTGCGCTACAACGAATGCTCAGCGGCGGCGCTGAATGCGCGGAAATTACCTGGACGCTATTCGATCTGAGCATTCCGGAATGGAGTCTGCTGTTCTTCGTCGCGGTATCGATTCTGGCGGTGTATCAATTGCTGCGGCTGGTCTGGACTGCTCTGCAACGCCCGCTCAGCGGCGAAGCGTCGCACACGCTGCTGCTGCGTGATTAAACACTTGTATGAACTTTATCTCCTGCGTACCTTGAAGCCATAAGCGCGCGGGCATAATCTGGCCCGCACGTGTCATTGGAATCGTGTTGCTCGATGACGCTCTGCCCGATCGTCCCCCAAGCCATATCAAAACAGGGGCGCGGGTGTAGAGCAGCATGACCCACAAGGGAAGAGAGATCGCCATGCTCGAAAGTTGTCAGAATGCTCAGGAACGCTGGGGTGGAGTTAATCTGCTGATCGACCGCTGGTTGCAGGAGCGTCAAGAACTGATCGTCGCCTACGACAACCTCGGTGCGCAGCCTGAAGCACTGTCGGAGAGTCGCAAGCCCTTGCAGGAATTCTGCGGCGTGCTGGTCGATTACGTATCGGCAGGCCACTTCGAAATCTACGAACAGCTGACCGGCGAAGCCAAGGCGTTCAACGACAAACGCGGTCTGGAACTCGCCGAGACGATCTATCCGCGCATCGACGTCATCACCGAGAAGCTGCTCGCGTTCAACGACCTGTGCGATGAAGGCAAATGCGTCGCCGAGAAATTCAAGGAGCTGGGCGGTCTGCTGCACGAACGCTTTGAACTCGAAGACTGCCTGATCGAAGTGCTGCATACAGCACACAAGACTGAGGAGCCGGTTCAGGCCTGATGATTGAAGCCTGAGCAAAAAAAGGTGCGCCCAAAGCGCACCTTTTTTATACCTGATCAGCTCGTCGCGCCACGCAATTCCACCTCAAACACCAGCGGCGTGAACGGCGCGATCAGGTCGCCGGCGCCATCAGCACCATAAGCCTGATCCGATGGAATCACCAATCGCCATTTCGCCCCCACCGGCATGTTTTGCAACGCGGTGCGCCAACCGGCAATCACGCTGTCCAGATTGAACCACTGCGGTTGGCTGTTCTGATCGAACACGGTACCGTCCGGTAGCTTGCCGACATACAGCACCTGCACCTTGCCATCGGGGCCGGCCTTCGCACCGTTACCCGGAACAAGTTCGGTCAGCAGGATGCCGTCGGCCAATTCCTTCACGCCGGGTCTGGCTTTTTCAGCCGTCAGAAAACGCTGTTCGTTTTCCATCGCGGCGTCGCTCGAATGCAGCGATGCCTGCTCGGCATTCTTCGATTCATGGTCAGCCAGAATCTGCTCGATACGTGCTTCACTCAACGCCAATGGCTTGCCTTGATAAGCCTGTTGCAAGCCCTCGATCAGCGCTTGAATCTGCAACTGCGGAACCTCCTGACGCAGGCGCTCGCCAAGACTCGCCCCAAGGCTGTAAGCCAGGTCATGAGCATCATTCGCGGTATTTTTTTCGTCGGCATGAGCGACGGATAAAAGCATGCAGAGGGTTAAGAAAACGTAGCGCGACATGGGCACTCTCCGACCTGAGATGCGCTGGATTATGCCAGCGCAAAGCGCTGCAACGGTGAACTGCTTTGGTTTTCCTGCATGACATTTTCGCTTCGGTGCAACGCAACGGTTTCGATACTGTCAAGATGCCCTAGCGGCGGTATCAGCAGAGGTCTAGTATGAGCCGCACTCACGTCAGCCAGGAGGTAAACCATGTCGGCCACCAAGAAGCCTGTAAATACTCCGTTGCACTTACTCCAACAACTCTCGGGCAGCCTGCTCGAGCATTTGGAAAACGCTTGCTCGCAAGCCTTGGCTGATGCTGAAAAACTGCTCGCCAAGCTGGAAAAGCAACGCGGCAAGGCGCAGGAAAAACTGCACAAATCGCGCACCAAATTGCAGGACGCCGCAACTGCCGGCAAAGCCAAGGCACAGACCAAAGCCAAAGGCGCGGTGAAAGAGCTGGAAGACCTGCTCGATGCGTTGAAGGATCGTCAGTCCGAGACGCGCAGCTACATTCTGCAGCTCAAGCGTGATGCCCAGGAAAGTCTGAAGCTGGCCCAGGGTGTCGGTCGCGTGCAAGAAGCTGTGGGTAAAGTCCTGTCTTCCCGCGCTGCCAAACCAGCCGCAGCACCAGCGAAGAAAGTCGCTGCCAAACCGGCTGCCAGCAAGACTCCGGCGAAAACCGCAGCAGCTAAACCTGCTGCTAAAACGGCGGCCAAACCTGCTGCCAAGGCACCGGTGAAAACCGCGGCCAAACCGGCAGTGAAAGCCGCGGCGAAACCTGCGGTGAAAAAACCGGCTGCGGCGGGCGCTGCAAAACCGGCGGCGAAAACCACCGCTGCCAAACCAGCTGCCGCCAAGCCTGTCGCTAGAACTGCCGCCGCCAAACCCGCTGCAAAACCTGCCGCGACCAAAGCCGCTCCAGCGAAAACCGCAGCTGCCAAACCGGCCGCAAAACCGGCTGCTGCAAAACCAGCTGTAAAAACTGCCGCCAAGCCAGCTGCAAAACCAGCAGTGAAAGCCGCCGCCAAACCGGCAGCCAAGCCAACCGCCGCTGCTAAACCAGCCGCAGCCGCTGCCAAGCCTGCCGCTGCAAAAACTGCCGCCAAGCCAGTTGCAAAACCTGCCGCAAAACCCGCCGCGAAGAAGCCAGCCGCTGCCAAACCAGCTGCCGCCAAACCGGCCACCGCTCCAGTTGCCAAACCTGCCGCGCCAGCCACCCCGGCCGCCGCTGCACCTGCCGCTTCTACCTCGATCCCTACGACTGCGCCATCGCCAGCCGCCGCATCGAGCGCCAGCAACAACCCTACCAGCGCTTCCTAAGTGCCGGTTGCCGCGACGCGCAGCACTTGCAGCGCGTCGCGGTTCGGGCTGGCCGCCGCACCAGTCAGCTCTTCAAGCCAGGTGGTCGAACCGGCAGCGTTCCGGGGCCATGCCTGCGCGACACCCTCAAGCCGTGACAGCAACACTCGCTCAGCCTCAAGCTCGAGTGACTTGATCTGCTCGCGCATACCTTTCAATACAGCATCGTCGACCGCCCGGGTTTTCCATTGCAGGCGCAATGTACGCAGCGGTTGTACCACCTCGGCGTCCCAAGGATCGGTCAGCGTGCGCAGCAGACTCACGCGTTGCTCATCACACGCCACCTCGCGTTGTTCCAGCCATAACCCGCACAACAGCAGGCAGATATTGGCGCCCGCTGTTTGCAATTGCAGGCAGGCATCCTCCACGCCCGCTCGGGCGTAAACATTCAGGGCAAAGCTCCACAGGTCAGAGGACATCGTGCTACTCGCGCCAGTTGTGAGCGAAGCTGGTAGACTCCGCCGCCATTATGATCCGACTTCAGAACCTGACTTTACAGCGTGGCCCGCAACGTCTGCTAGAAGACGCCGAGCTGACCCTGCACGCCGGCCACAAAGCCGGCCTCATCGGTGCCAACGGCGCCGGCAAATCCAGCCTGTTCGCCTTGCTGCGTGGCGAGTTGCACCCGGATTCGGGCGATTGCCTGCTGCCGGCCGACTGGCGCATCGCGCACATGCGTCAGGAGGTCGATACGCTCGAGCGCCTGGCGGTCGACTATGTGCTCGACGGCGACCTGCGCCTGCGTGAAGTGCAGCGCGACCTCGCCGCGGCCGAAGAAGCCCATGACGGCACCGCACTGGCGCGTCTGCACGCCGAGCTCGACAGCGCTGACGGCTACACCGCCGATGCGCGGGCGCGCAAGCTGCTCGCCGGTCTCGGGTTCAGCAACGAGCAGATGGATCGTCAGGTCGGCGATTTCTCCGGTGGCTGGCGGATGCGTCTGAACCTGGCGCAGGCCTTGATGTGCCCGTCGGACCTGCTGCTGCTCGACGAACCGACCAACCACCTCGACCTCGACGCGATCATCTGGCTCGAAGAATGGCTGAAAAGCTATCCGGGTACCTTGCTGCTGATTTCCCACGACCGCGACTTCCTCGATGAAGTGGTCGATCACGTGGCCCACGTCGATCAGCGCAAGCTGACCCTCTACCGCGGCGGCTATACCGCGTTCGAGCGCGCCCGTGCCGAGCGTCTGGCCCAGCAGCAACAGGCCTACGAGAAGCAGCAGGCGCAGCGTGCGCACATGGAAAGCTACATCGCCCGCTTCAAGGCACAAGCGACCAAGGCCCGTCAGGCGCAGAGCCGGATCAAGGCCCTCGAGCGGATGGAAGAACTGTCAGCGGCACATGTCGACTCGCCGTTCGATTTCGTCTTCCGCGAGTCGAGCAAGATTTCCAGCCCGCTGATCGACCTGTCCGATGCGCGTCTGGGGTATGGCGATAAAACCATCCTGGAGAAGGTCAAGCTGCAACTGACCCCGGGCGCACGCATCGGCCTGCTGGGGCCGAACGGTGCGGGTAAATCGACGCTGATCAAGAACCTCGCCGGCGAACTCGAACCGCTGGCCGGGCGCCTCACTCGCGGCGAAAACACCGTGGTCGGCTACTTCGCTCAGCATCAGCTCGACTCGCTGGATGCCAAGGCCAGCCCGTTGCTGCACTTGCAGCGTCTGGCACCGACCGAGCGTGAGCAGACCTTGCGTGATTTCCTCGGCGGTTTCGACTTCCGCGGTGCGCGGATCGATGAGCCGGTGCTGAATTTCTCCGGTGGTGAAAAGGCTCGTCTGGCGCTGGCGCTGATTGCCTGGGAACGACCGAACCTGTTGCTGCTCGACGAACCGACCAACCACCTCGATCTGGAAATGCGCCTGGCGCTGACCATGGCCCTGCAGGAATTCAGCGGCGCGGTACTGGTGGTGTCTCACGATCGGCATTTGCTCAAGAGCACCACCGACAATTTCTACCTGGTCGCTGATGGCAAGGTTGAAGAGTTCGATGGCGATCTTGAAGACTACGCGCGCTGGCTGGTCGAGTACCGTCAGCGCAACGCGCCGGTGAACAACACACCGGTCAACCCGGACAAAACCGACAAGAAAGCCCAGCGTCAGGCAGCTGCGGCGCTGCGTCAGCAACTGGCGCCGCACAAGCGTGAAGCCGACAAGCTCGAAGCCGAGCTGGGCAAGCTGCATGAAAAACTTGCCAAGGTCGACGCCAGTCTCGGCGATAGCGACATCTACGAGCCGGCGCGCAAGAACGAATTGCGTGATCTGCTCGCCGAACAGGCCAGATTGAAGGTTCGCGAAACCGAGCTTGAAGAAGCCTGGATGGAAGCGCTGGAGACTCTGGAAAGCATGCAGGCGGAGCTGGAGGCGCTGTCCTGATGGAAGCGTTCAAGCTGCCGCTGCCGGCCATGTGGATCGAGCCGATCTGGCTCGGCGTGCAGATTCTGCTCATCCTGCTCGCCGGCTACCTGACCCAGCGCGTGGTCGCCCGGGGGCTGACCCGTCTGGGTGAGCGCTATCCGTTCCCGCCACAACTGCTGATGCCGCTGCGCGGTGTATTGCGCTGGCTGATCATGGGCAGCGCGGTGATCTTCGTGCTGGAACGCCTCGGGGTTTCAGCGACCGTGCTGTGGACCGCACTCTCCGGATTCGTCGCGGTGGCGGCGGTGGCGTTCTTCGCCATGTGGAGCGTGTTGTCGAACCTGCTCTGCGCAATCCTGATCTTTACCGTCGGGCCGTTCCGCCTGGGCGACGTCGTCGAGCTGGTCGACACCACCGACAAACCGGGGGTCAAAGGGCGGGTGGTGGCGATCAATCTGCTCTACACCACCTTGATTGAGGCCGAAGAACTGGGTACCGGCAGCGCCATGGTGCAGGTGCCCAACAGCCTGTTCTTCCAGCGTTCGGTGCGGCGCTGGCGCGGGACGGATGTGTTTCCGTCGAGCGGGTTCGAGAAGTAGATTTCCGGCGCCTGATCTGGCGCCTTCGCTCGCACATTTTGATCGCGGTCTAATGTAGGAGCGAGCCTGCTCGCGAAGATGTCCTCAGTAGCACCGCAACATCCAGCAAAAAATCGATAGTCATCCAGCCACAGCCGCATTAGCTTATGTCTTTGTCACAAGCATCAGTCGAGGTGTGCGATGGAGCTTCAAACATGGCTGGCGTTTTTCGCCGCTTGCTGGGTGATCAGCCTGTCGCCGGGTGCCGGCGCCATCGCGTCGATGTCCAGCGGTCTGCAATACGGCTTCTGGCGCGGTTACTGGAATGCCCTCGGCCTGCAGATCGGTCTGGCCGTACAGATTGCGATTGTCGGCGCCGGGGTCGGCGCGATCCTAACGGCTTCCGCCACAGCGTTCCATGCGATCAAATGGTTCGGCGTGGCCTATCTGGTCTATCTGGCAATCAAACAGTGGCGTGCGCTGCCGATGGACATGAGCGATGACGCCGCGGTGCGACCGATCGGCAAGCCGCTGGCGCTGGTGTTCCGCGGGTTTTTGGTGAACATCAGTAATCCCAAGGCGCTGGTGTTCATGCTTGCGGTACTGCCGCAGTTCATCAACCCGCATGCGCCGTTGCTGATTCAGTATCTGGTGATCGGGGTGACGATGATCTGTGTCGATCTGATCGTCATGGCGGGCTATACCGGGCTGGCGTCGAAGGTGCTGCGTTTGCTGCGCACGCCGAAGCAGCAGCGCCGCATGAACCGCACGTTTGCCGGGCTGTTCATTGGTGCGGCGGCGTTTATGGCGACGTTGCGCAAAGCGGCTGCGTAAACCGCGCCGGCACAAAAAGGCGACCCTTGCGGGTCGCCTTTTTTGTGCGTGGGACGCAGAGCGTCCCGGGATGCATTCCCACGCTGAGCGTGGGAACGATCACTCAGCGCAGGATCACCGGCGCGGTGTCGCGCGGCAGATTGTTGCGCTGTGGTGCCTCACGGGGCTGCTCATAACCGTCACCACCGAGCTGCATGCTCAGCTGCCCGGCCACGTCTTCGCCCAGCGCCTTCGACACTTCGCGGACCACCCGTGGACGGTTCAGCGAGATCTTGATGTCGCGATGGTTCACCAGTTTGGTGTCCTGCGCTTCGCCCATCGCCGTAAAGGCCGAGGTGATCTCGTAGGTCCTGGTGTTGATCAGGCTGAAATCTGCCACCAGCGTCAGGCCCAGTACCGCCGAATAGCTGTCGGTGTGCGCCAGCTCGTTGATGTCCTGGGTGAAATCGATATCCGACACCGTGCCGAACAGCACGTAATCGGCGCCCTTGAAATTGCCGGCCTTGATGCGCTTGATCACGTCGTACACATCGCCCTTGGACGAGGCGGTGTACGGCGTGCCCTGCACCAGCTGGAACATGCCGGTACGCAGGATCTCACCTTCGATGTCGCCGGTGAATTTGCGCAACTCGCCCTGCTCGATGTAGCTGGTGGTCGCTTCGATCTCGTTGTAGCTCGAGGAACCGCTGGAGCTGTAGTAACCCTCGCGGTGATTGCTCTGCGCCGAAACGATGTGGATGTATTGCTCCACGCGTTCCTGGTACGCCAGATCCGTCACCGCGACTTTCGGGGCCGCTTGCACGCTGAACGCGCAAGCCAGGGCCATCATGCCAATCCATGCACGCATTGCTTAACGCTCCGTGGTTTTGCGGATCTCTTTTTCGTCCATCCACTCGGCCAGACCGCTTTCGACGTCGATCAGTTGCAGGCTGAATTTGTAGAAGACGTCCTTGTAATCGCTGCTGCGCTTGACGATCGAGCTGATCGAGCCTTCGATGCGATACTTGGCGGCAATCATGTTGCCGGTCTTGGCCACGGTGCTCTTTTTGTACAGGCCGCTCTGGTTTTGCAGCTTGAGCTGGTCAACCTGGCTCTGCATCGCATTGTTGTCGCTGGCGAAACGCGCGACGCCGGTCTTCATCAACTGAGTCTTGATGCTGGTGGTGATTTCGCGGGTATCGATGTACTCGCTGGTCTTGTTCTTCACGTCGTAGACCTGAACCACCGGACGGCCCTGCAAAATGCCGGACTGGGCCAGCGAGCGGGTCATCGACTCGGCGATCATTTGCAGGTCGGTCGAGCCGAATTCGTTGGTCACGGTTTCTACCGCTTTGGTGTCGCCGTAGCTGATGTTCTTGCTGCCCAGCGTCGGCGAGGTGTTGGCGCAACCGGAGGCCAGCAGGGCGATGACAGCGATGCAGGAAAAGCGTGCAAACATGGGAGTGATCTCTGAATCAGGAATAGGGTGACGGGCTTAAGGCGTTTTGATTTCCAGACGGAAATCCATCGCTTTCGGGGTCGGGGCGATGGCCTGAATGAAGCTGGTCTGGGCGCCGTACATCATCTGGCTTTTCCAGACTTCTTCTTCGGCGACCGGGAACCCTTCTGCGCCAAGCCAGGCGAAGCGGTAGTAGAAGATCTTGTTGCTGTTGAGGGTGTTGCTCAATTGCACGTTAACGGTCATGAAGCCGTTTTCGCGGGCCACTCGCATGGCGCCGACAACGATGTGTTTCTGCGGGCCCATGGCCACTACTTTGCTCGCGGCGCTGCCTGGCTCTGGCGGCGGCGGGGTGGCGCAGCCGCTCGCCAGCAAGGCGAGGGCGGCGACGGCGATGAGTTTGAAGCGCATGCAAAGACTCCGTTCTTAAGGTTGTTTGAGGCTGGCGACGCTGGTCGCAGCGGCATTCGGAACGACGTGGGCCGCGAGGCCACCGGCGAACACTTGATTGCCCACGGCGCGCAGGCTGATCACTTGGTAACGCTGGTCGACGTTGACCTTGACTACCGAGCCGCCCACGGCGCTCGGCAGGGTGACCTGATGTTCGCCCTTCTTCAAGCGCAGACGCACCACTTGGGTGTTATCTGGCAGGGTGCGCCACGTACGGGTATCGGCACCTTCGAGCACCGCTGAAGAAATACCCACGGCAAGACCGGCCAGCGGGTTGGTTTCGTTGATCTTCTTCTGCGCCACGCCTTTGGTGATCGCCCTTACGGTGGTGCGCACGATGATCCCCGGCATATCGTCACGTAACGCACGGCGCGACATGGCAGTGGTGCTGTTGAGCGCGGTCAGGTCGACTTGCTTGCCGTCGACGCCAATCTGCGCAAACGGCGCGGTGGAGGTGTCCGGTTTGATGATCGGGAACGACAGCGGGGTGATCACCACGTTGTTGGAGATTGGCAACGGCAGCGGCACGCGGATCGAGTCACGGGCCGGGGCCAGACCGCTTTGCACCACAATCAGGATGTCGCTGTCATCGGATTTGCCCGGCTTGTCGAGATTGACCAGCGCCTGCTCCAGCAGTGGTGTGTTCGGGCGCAACTCGGCGGCTTTGCGATAGCCCGGTGCAGCCAGGTCCTTTTCGCCCAGTGCTTCGTAGACGAAGCCGGCGAGGTAGTGGCTGAACGCACTCTGGTAGCTGTTTTTCAGGCCGACCACTTCCGGGGCGTCGAGGCTGGCGACCGGGTAACCCTGCAAATCCTTGTACTGGGTCTTGATCCCTTCCTTCTCGGCCTCTTCTTCGCTCTTGAGGTATTCCTTGTCGCGCAGGTCGGCGATCACCGCTTCGCGCTCGTGAGTGCGCTTGATCGCAGTGCGGGCGCCGTCGAAATCGTTGACCGCGAGCAGGTTCAGGGCCATCTGCGTGGTCAGCATGACTTTCTCGTAGTCATAGCCTTCGTAGCGACGGACTTTGTCGTTGACCAGGAAACTGCCGAACTGGGCGAGATACTTCGCGCTGTCGAGCTTGACCGCATCTTCCCACTGACCGACCACTTGATCAGCACTGGTCCAGGCATTCTGGCTGCCGGACAAGTCGCCCTTGGCGCGCAGCAATTCACCTTTTTCGAAGTAATAAAGCAGGTCTTTGTCGGTGCCGCTGTTGTTCTTTTCCAGCAAGGTCAGTGCAGCGTCAACGTTGCCGGTGGCCAGTTGCTGATTGGTTTGAGCCAGTTCGGAGTCGTAATTGCGAAAGGCTGAACAGCCGGACAGCAGCGTGACAGCGCTGAGCGCGAGCAGAGTGGGAGCGCGGAATGCCATGGGTACTTCTTCCCTGAGTAGCGATAACTGCAGCCGCGGGTGCTGGTCGGGCTGATGTGACCGATCGACAGTGGCGCTGGCCTCCTGCCAATTCCTCTTGCGAGAGGAGCTTTGATGCCGGCTCGCGGGGGCGAGGGCGCGGCATTATAAGCGTGGCGTGATGGCCATGTAATGCCTTTTTGATGGCGCTGAATGATTCGATGCCACTATCTTGTCGAGTCCGCTACTGCGCTTGGCGCCGCTGCGCGGGAGGGTTGGAAGGCGCTGCCGTTGGCAAACACTCTGGCGCCGAGCGCGCGCACGGAGATGACCTGGCGATTCTGATCGATACGGATCTTCAGCGGCGCGCTGCCGACGGCACCAGGCAAGGTGATCAAATGCTCGCCTTGTTTCAGGCGCAGACGCACTACCTGGGTCAGATTGGGCAGTGTCCGCCAGGTGCGCGTGTCGGCGTGTTCGAAACCGTCCCAGTGGGTCACATACGACGCTTTGCTCGGGTCGCGTCGGTTATCCCTGCCCTGCACGTCAGCAGCGAGGAAGGCTCGATAGGTGGTGCGCTGGATGATGCCGGGCATGTCGTCGCGCAAGGTGCGCAAGGACATGTCCGTGATGCTGTTGACCATGGTCAGCTTCTTCTGCCGGCCATCGATGCTGATTTGGTTGAACGCCGGCGTCGACGTGTCGGGCACCATCACCGGGAACGAGATGTTGGCGACGATGACCTGACCATCCTCCAGTTTGACCGGGTAAGGCACACGCAGCGAACTGCGCGCCGGTGCGAGGCCACTTTGCACGATGATCAGCACATCGCTCTCGCCGGCCTTGAGGCCGGGGCTGTCGAGGTCGCGCAGCGCCTGTTGGAAAAACGGCAGATCCGGGCGCAGCTCGATGGCCTGGCGGTAGCCGGGTGCAGCCAGGTCCTTTTCGCCCAGCGCTTCGTAGGTGAAGCCGGCGAGATAGTGACTGAAGGCGCTCTGATAGCCGTTCTTCAGGGCGATCACCGCCGGTGCGTCGAGCATTACCACCGGATAACCCTGCAGATCCTTGTAATGCACGCGAACGCCCTGTTTTTTCGCTGCTTCTTCGACGCGTTCGTATTCCAGCTCGCGCTGTCGGGCGATCAACGCTTCGCGTTCGTGGGTTTTCTTGATGTCGGCGCGGGCACCGTCGAAGTCATTCACCGCCAATTGATTCAGGGCCATCTGCGTGGTCAGCATGACCTTTTCATAGTCATAACCGTCATAGCGACGCAGTTTGTCATTGATGATGCTGCCCCATTCCTTGCCCATCGCTGCCAACAGCTTGTCGCCGGGGGTTTCGATGGTGTCCTGGCGCTCGATGACCATTTGCTCGGCGCTGCGCCAGGCGGCCTGACTCTGCGGCAGTGCGCCGCCCGCACTCAGCACCGCGCCCTTCTCGAAGTAATAGAGCAGGTCTTTTTGCTCGTCCGGGTTGTGCGCCTCGATCAAGGCGAGGGAGCCGTCAACGTTACCCTGCTTCAATTGCTCGGTGGTCTGCTCCAGCTCCAGATCGTAGTTGCGATATGCCCCGCAGCCGACCAGTTGCACAACGGCGGTCAGCAGCAGCGAAAACAGCAGGCAATGGCGCATGAAACAAGTCTTCCTTGATGGGTGGGGGCGGCTGCCCGTTGCGGGTGCCGATGGTGGCATAGTGCTCGGACCTTGCAAAGATTCCCTGCCGATACCGAGAAAGCTTGAGGGAAACGCCTTCGAAGTGAACAATATGTAACTTCGCATTTCCATTTGAGATTCGTTCATGACTGCCTCGTCCCGATTGCTGGCCTGGCTGCTGTTCCCGTTGTTGGCCCTGAGCAGCCTGCCGCTGCTGGCCGAAACCGTGGAAGGCGCGCCGCAGGCGTTGCACCTGCTCGATTACATCAGCGCGGATTACCCGCCAACAGTCGAGGCGGGAAAGGTCGTCGATGACGCCGAATACCGCGAGCAACTGGAATTCACCCAAGCGCTGCAAGGGTTGATTGCCGGCATGCCGGCCAAACCGGAAAAAGCTGCACTGGAGCAGGGCGTCAGCGCCTTGCACACTGCGATCAGCGCCAGGCAGGACGGTGCCGATGTGGCGCGGCAGGCGCGGCAATTGGGTGCGCAACTGGCGGTGGCATACGAAGTCAGCCAGGCGCCGATCATCACCCCCGACCCGACTCGCGGCGCACCGCTGTATGCGCAGAACTGCTCGGTGTGCCACGGCGACAGCGGTGCCGGTGACGGCCCGGCCGCGCTCGGCATGTCTCCGGCGCCGGCGAATCTGCGTGACGCGGCGCGGCTCGATCATCTGAGCCTGTACGCGATTTACAACACCCTCGGCCAAGGCGTCGAAGGCACTGACATGCCGGCGTTTGCCGATCAGCTCGACGATCGGCAACGCTGGGATCTGGCGACCTACATCGCCGGTTTCAGTGCCGATGCCACGGCGGCAAAAGCCGACAAGACCTACAACATCGCCGATCTGGCCCGCCAGACTCCCGCCGAAGTGCAGGCCGCTGAAGGCCCGCAAGCTGCGGCGACGTTCCGTGCGCAACGGGCGCAGCCGCCGCAGGTCAAGCGTGGCCCGGCGCAGTTGCTCGACTACACCGCGGCGACGCTGGACAAGAGTCTGGCGGCGTACCGCGCCGGTGAGCACGATCAGGCGTACGACCTGTCGGTGGCGGCTTACCTGGAAGGCTTCGAGCTGGTCGAAAGTTCGCTGGATAACGTCGACGCCAACGTGCGCAAGGACACCGAAAAATCGCTGATGGCGTATCGGCAATCCTTGCAGGACGGCCTGCCGGTCGAGCAGGCCGAGCAACGTCTGGACGCGGCCAAGGCCAAACTCAAGGAGTCGGCCGGCCTGTTGGGCAGCGATGGCCTGAGCTGGTCGCTGAGCTACATCTCCGGGCTGCTGATTCTGCTGCGCGAAGGCCTGGAAGCGATTCTGGTGCTGGCGGCGATCCTCGCGTTCCTGCGCAATACCGGCCAGCAATCGGCGGTGCGCAGCGTCAACGTTGGCTGGGGGCTGGCATTGCTGGCCGGCCTGGGCACCTGGGCGCTGGCGGCGTACGTGATTGATGTCAGCGGTTCGCAGCGTGAATTGCTTGAGGGTGCGACGGCTCTGTTCGCCAGTGTCATGGTGTTGTGGCTCGGTGTGTGGATGCACGATCGCCGGCATGCGGCCGCCTGGCAGGATTACATCAAGAGCAGTCTGGTCGGCGGTGGTGGGCGTTTCGGTTTTGCGATCCTCGCGTTCTTCTCGGTGTATCGCGAGCTGTTCGAAGTGATCCTGTTCTACGAAACCCTGTGGCTGCAGGCCGGACCTGCCGGGCACAACGCCGTGCTGGCGGGCGGGGCGACGGCGCTGGTGCTGCTGGTCGGGCTGGCGTGGGTGATCCTGCGCGGTTCGGCGAAGCTGCCGCTGACGCTGTTCTTCAGCATCAACGCGGCGCTGCTGTGCGCGTTGTCGGTGGTGTTTGCCGGTCATGGCGTGAAAGCACTGCAAGAGGCCGGGATCTTCGGCACACGGCCGGTAGCGTTTTTCGACTTCGACTGGCTGGGTATTCACGCCGATGCCTATTCGTTGGCGGCGCAGGCGGTGGCGATTGTGGCGATTGTTGTGCTGTATGGGCGTAGCTGGATGGCTGAGAAACGCCGCGTCGCCGTTTAACCAGCATTCGCTGGCGCTCACTTCGCGAGCAGGCTCGCTCCCACAGGGTCGGTGTGTATCCTGTGGGGGCGAGCCTTTGTTTTTGGAGAAAGAAAATGCGTGTCTGGATCGATGCCGACGCCTGCCCGCGGGCGGCGAAGGATCTGGTGGTGAAATTCGCCCTCAAGCGCCAGTTCGAAGTGGTGCTGGTGGCCGGGCAGCCACAAACCAAGCCGGGGCTGGCAATCGTCAAACTGATCGTGGTGCCGAGCGGGCCGGATGCGGCTGACGATTATCTGGTCGAGCATGCGGTGCCCGGTGAGCTGGTGATCTGCAGCGATATCCCGTTGGCCGACCGCTTGGTGAAGAAAGGCGTGGCAGCGCTGGATCCGCGCGGCAAGGAGTTCGATGCGCAGAACATGGGTGAGCGCCTGGCGGTGCGCAACCTGTTCACCGATCTGCGTGAACAGGGGCAGGTCAGTGGCGGCCCGGCGCCGTTTGGCGAACGGGAGAAGCAGGCGTTTGCCAATGCGCTGGACCGGATTCTGACCCGGCTCATCCGCAAGCCCTGAGCCCTACACAAGTCCCTGTGGGAGCGAGCCTGCTCGCGAAGACGGTGGGTCATTCAACACAGAGTTGCCTGATCTAGCGCTTTCGCGAGCAGGCTCGCTCCCACAGTCGGGTTTGCATGCAGGCAATGATCAGGCGTCGTTTTCGTGGGTCAACTCGAGCACGCGGTCGACCAGTTTGTTGATGCCCGACGCCGCTTCACTGATGGTCTGCGCCAGCATGTAGGCCGGGGTAGTGACGAGCTTGCGCGCCTTGTCTTCGACGATCTCGGTCACCGCGCACTCTTCGTGAGTCGCGCCCATTTTGCTCATGGCTGCGGCGGTGTCGGCATCGTTGCCGATGGTGCAGATCACGCCCGGGCCGTAGATCTTCGCTGCCAGCGCCGGGGAAATGCAGATCAGCCCGACTGGCTTGCCCGCTTCGGCAAACGCCTCGGCCAGGGCCAGCACTTCAGGTTGCACGCTGCAGCCAGCGCCTTCGATGGCGAAATTCGAAAGATTTTTCGCCGCACCGAAACCACCCGGCACGATCAGCGCGTCGAACTCCTCGACGTCGGCGTCGCGGATGTCCTTAACGTTGCCCCGGGCAATGCGCGCCGATTCCACCAGCACATTGCGCGACTCGGGCATCTCCTCGCCGGTCAGGTGATTGATCACATGCAATTGCGCGATGTTCGGCGCGAAGCACTGCACCTGCGCGCCACGTTGATCGAGGCGCAGCAGGGTGATGACGCTTTCCTGGATCTCGGCGCCGTCGTAGACGCCACTGCCGGACAGGATCACTGCAACTTTTTTGCTCATGGGTTTCTCTCCAGATTCATGGCGCTCAATGTCCACTAAATCGTCGCGCGTTGCCATAGGCGGAACGGGCGGCGGTATCGGGCACAGAACCCTCTCTTCATGGATCGCAACGGCGGCGGGGTGTTCATTTTTTGCGGGCGACGCAAGCGTGCCGGGAGGAGAAACAGGGGGGAGTGAAGACCCGGCGCACTGGGCATGGCCGCAGGCATGAGAGCGTGCGGCGCTTTATTCGGTCGGGGTCTTGGGTTCGGCTGGGCTGGACGCTTCAGCGTTGCGCAACTGTTCGGCCTCGGCGGCTTTGGCCAGTTGCTCGTCCTGATAAATCTGTTTGGCCAGGCGCGCATTCTTGAAGCGTCGGCGCAGCCACAGCCCGAGGCCGAGAATCAGCAAGGCGCCCAGTACCCACAGCTCGTATTTCTTGATGCTGCCGAGCATGCCTTCGAGCACCGCACCGAAGTGATACGCCGCCGCTGCCAGTGCCGTGGCCCAGATCGCCGCGCCGATGCCGTTGAGCAACAGATAACGGCCCGGCGGGTAACCCGACAGGCCGATCGCCACCGGCATCACCGTGCGCAGACCATAGACGAAACGGAAACTCAGGACCCAGATGTCCGGATGCTTGCGGATGTGCTCCAGCGCACGGTCGCCCATCAGCTGCCAGCGCGGTTTGCGCGCGAGCAGTTTGCGCCCGTGCTTGCGGCCGAGGAAGTACCACAGCTGATCGCCGGCATAACTGCCGCAGAAGGCCACGACCACCACCAGGTTGATGTCCATGTATCCGCGGAACGCGAGGAAGCCTGCGAGCACCAGAATGGTTTCGCCTTCGAAGAACGTGCCGAGAAACAAGGCAAAGTAGCCAAAGTCGTGCAGAAATTGTTGGAGCATTGTCTGGGTGCTGGCGAAATGAACGCGCAGCCTAACCCTTCGGACACATTCATGAAAGTGTCCAAATGTGTCTCGACGTGAACATTTCCTACGCTGACAATGGAATGCGGCTACGTGACACGGGGCACACATAACTGTCACCTGTTGGTCATAATGGCCGTCTATAACTGTCACGCTCGCCCGTTTGCCCGGGCTCAGGAGTCCGCCGTGAGCTTTACCCCCGCCAATCGTCTGTTCCCTGCCACTCGTCTGCGTCGCAACCGCCGTGATGATTTTTCGCGTCGGCTGGTACGGGAAAACGTGCTGACGGTCGATGACCTGATCCTGCCGGTGTTCGTGCTCGACGGTGAAAATCGCCGCGAAGCCGTGGCGTCGATGCCGGGCGTGGAGCGGCTGACGATCGACTTGCTGCTCGAAGAAGCGGCCAAGTGGGTCGAGTTGGGGATTCCGGCACTGGCGCTGTTCCCGGTCACTCCACCGGAACTCAAATCCCTCGACGCTGCCGAAGCCTGGAACCCGCAAGGCATTGCTCAGCGCGCTACGCGCGCGCTGCGTCAGCGTTTTCCGGAACTGGGCGTCATTACCGACGTGGCGCTGGATCCGTTCACTACTCACGGCCAGGACGGCATCCTCGACGAAGAGGGCTACGTGCAGAACGACATCACCGTCGACGCACTGGTCCGCCAGGCGCTGTCCCATGCCGAAGCCGGTGCGCAAGTCGTAGCACCGTCGGACATGATGGACGGTCGCATTCAGGCCATTCGTGAAGCGCTGGAAATTGCCGGCCACGTCAACGTGCGGATCATGGCCTACTCGGCCAAATACGCCAGCGCCTATTACGGCCCGTTCCGCGATGCGGTCGGCTCGGCCAGCAACCTCGGCAAAGCCAACAAGGCCTCCTACCAGATGGACCCGGCCAACAGCGACGAAGCGCTGCACGAAGTCGGTGCGGACTTGGCCGAAGGCGCGGACATGGTCATGGTCAAGCCCGGCATGCCGTACCTGGACATTCTTTTTCGGGTCAAAGATGCCTTCAAGGTGCCGACCTTCGTCTATCAGGTCAGTGGCGAGTACGCCATGCACATGGCCGCCATTCAGAATGGCTGGTTGAGCGAAGCGGTGATTCTTGAATCACTGACCGCCTTTAAACGTGCCGGCGCAGATGGCATCCTGACTTACTTTGCCGTTCGTGCCGCTCAATTGTTACGAGAGCAGAAATAGCCCTCCCAGGAACATGCGATGAATACCGAAGGACTCACTGAAGTTGCCGTAAAAGAAGCTCAACCGGTGGTCGAACAGATCGCCGAGACTCCGCCGGAACTCGAGCCTGCGCCACCCGCGCCGGTCGCCGAACCCGCAGCGGCGGTGCCGGCGATTGCCATTCCCGGTCTGGATGACAGCAGCCTGTACATCCACCGCGAGCTTTCGCAATTGCAGTTCAACATCCGCGTGCTGGAGCAGGCGCTGGACGAGTCCTACCCGTTGCTGGAGCGCTTGAAGTTCCTGCTGATCTTCTCCAGCAACCTTGATGAATTCTTCGAAATCCGCGTCGCCGGGCTGAAAAAGCAGATCACCTTCGCCCGTGAACAGGCCGGCGCTGATGGCTTGCAGCCGCATCAGGCGCTGGCGCGGATCAGCGAGCTGGTCCACGGTCACGTTGATCGTCAGTACGCGATCCTCAACGACATCCTCCTGCCGGAACTGGAAAAGCATCAGGTGCGCTTCATCCGTCGGCGCAACTGGACGACCAAGCTCAAGACCTGGGTGCGCCGTTATTTCCGCGACGAGATCGCGCCGATCATCACCCCGATCGGCCTCGACCCGACGCACCCGTTCCCGTTGCTGGTGAACAAGAGCCTGAACTTCATCGTCGAGCTCGAAGGTATCGACGCCTTTGGTCGTGACTCCGGTCTGGCGATCATCCCGGCGCCGCGCCTGCTGCCACGGATCATCAAGGTCCCGGAAGAAGTCGGCGGCGCCGGCGACAACTATGTGTTCCTGTCGTCGATGATTCATGCGCACGCCGATGACCTGTTCCAGGGCATGAAGGTAAAAGGCTGCTACCAGTTCCGGCTGACCCGGAACGCCGACCTCGCGCTCGACTCCGAAGACGTCGAAGACCTGGCCCGCGCCCTGCGTGGCGAGTTGTTCTCGCGGCGCTACGGTGATGCGGTGCGTCTGGAAGTTGCCGACACCTGCCCGAAACACCTCTCGGACTACTTGCTCAAGCAGTTCAACCTGAGCGAGACCGAGCTGTATCAGGTCAACGGCCCGGTCAACCTGACGCGCCTGTTCAGCATCACCGGTCTGGACAGTCACCCGGAGCTGCAATACACGCCGTTCACTCCGCAGATCCCGAAACTGCTGCAGAACAGCGAAAACATCTTCAGCGTGGTCAGCAAGCAGGACATCCTGCTGCTGCACCCGTTCGAGTCGTTCACCCCGGTGGTCGACCTGCTGCGTCAGGCGGCGAAAGACCCGCACGTTCTCGCTGTGCGTCAGACGCTGTACCGCTCCGGCGCCAACTCGGAGATCGTCGATGCGCTGGTGGACGCCGCGCGGAACGGCAAGGAAGTCACCGCGGTCATCGAACTGCGTGCGCGGTTTGACGAAGAGTCCAACCTGCAACTGGCCAGCCGCCTGCAAGCGGCCGGTGCGGTGGTGATCTACGGCGTGGTCGGCTTCAAGACCCACGCCAAGATGATGCTGATCCTGCGTCGCGAGGCCGGCGAAATCGTGCGTTACGCGCACCTCGGTACCGGTAACTATCACGCCGGTAACGCCAAGCTCTACACCGACTACAGCCTGCTGACCTCCGACGACGCCTTGTGCGAAGACGTCGGCAAACTGTTCAGCCAGTTGATCGGCATGGGCAAGACCCTGCGCATGAAAAAGCTGCTGCATGCGCCGTTCACCCTGAAGAAAGGCATGCTCGACATGATCACCCGCGAGACGCAATTTGCGCTCGACGGCAAACCGGCGCACATCATCGCCAAGTTCAACTCGCTGACCGATCCGAAGATCATCCGCGCGCTGTACAAGGCCAGCCAGTCGGGCGTGCGCATCGATCTGGTGGTGCGCGGCATGTGCTGCCTGCGGCCGGGCATCGCCGGGGTTTCGCACAACATCCACGTGCGCTCGATTATCGGCCGCTTCCTCGAGCACACGCGGGTGTTCTATTTCCTCAACGGCGGCGACGAGCAGATGTTCCTCTCCAGCGCCGACTGGATGGAGCGCAACCTCGACAAGCGCGTCGAGACTTGTTTCCCGGTGGAAGGCAAAAAATTGCTGACCCGCGTGAAGAAAGAGCTGGAGCTGTACCTGACCGACAACACCCACAGCTGGAGCCTGCAATCGGACGGTCGCTATATCCGCAACACGCCGACCGGCAACCAGAACCCACGCAGTGCACAGGCGACGTTGCTGGAGCGGTTGGGGAGTCCGATTTTGCCGGTGAGCAGCTAAAGCAAAGCCGAGAGCAAAAGCAAGAGCCCCTCACCCTAACCCTCTCCCGGAGGGAGAGGGGACTGACCGGGTTGTATGGGCGAGTTACGCCGACCTGAAATACCGAGTCGAACTCAGACCTTGAGGCCAAAGGAAATCGGCTCCCTCTCCCTCGGGAGAGGGCTGGGGTGAGGGGAAAGCGTCACCTCCGCTCCCAAGCCAAGCCCAATAAAAAGGCGATCCCAACGGATCGCCTTTTTTGTGCCTGCGATTTAACTCAGTGAACCGTCAGCACAATCCCCACCCGCGTCAGCCAGTCCGCCTCAAGCCCGAAATCCGCCTGGGTCAGCTGATTTTCATCCAGCCAGTTCTCCGGGAATTCCACCTCAAGGCTATCGCCATTGGCATGCAGCACTACCTGCGGCATCGCCTGCGTGCCGCGAATATGGTGGAACAGGATGGCAAAGCGCAGCAGCACGCACAGGCGAATCAGCTTGATGCCGTCATCGCCGAATTCGGCGAACTTGTCCTTGGGAATATTGCGCCGGTGGCCGCGTACCAGCAGAGCGAGCATCTGCTGGTCTTCGCGGGAAAAGCCGGCGAGGTCCGAATGCTCGATCAGATAGGCGCCGTGCTTGTGATAGTGATAGTGCGCGATGTCGAGGCCGACTTCGTGGACTTTCGCCGCCCAGCCCAGCAGTTCGCGCCAGATGCCGTCATCCAGCTCCCAGTCTGCCGCGACCTGATCGAACGCGTGCAAGGCTTTGCGTTCGACCCGCGCCGCTTGTTCGAGGTCAACGTGGTAGCGCTCCATCAGCGAGGTCAGGGTGCGTTCGCGCACGTCCTCGTGGTGATGGCGGCCTAGCAGGTCATAGAGCACGCCTTCACGCAGGGCGCCTTCGCAGTGATCCATGCGTTGCAGTTCGAGGGCGTCGAAGATTGCTTCGAGAATTGCCAGACCGGCCGGGAAGATCGCGCGGCGGTCAGGTTTGATGCCTTCGAAATCGATCTTGTCGACATCGCCAAGCTTGAACAGCCGGCGCTTGAGCCAGGCCAGGCCTTCGGCGTTGACTTCACCGGTGCCGTGGCCGCCGGCCTTCAGCGCCAGGCCGATCGCGCGGATGGTGCCCGAGGAGCCGATCGCTTCATCCCAGGTCAGGCGGTGCAAGGCATGCTCGATGCTCATGATCTCCAGCCGCGCCGCGGTGTACGCCTGAGCGTAACGGGCCGGGGTGATCTTGCCGTCCTTGAAATAGCGCTGGGTGAAGCTGACGCAGCCCATCTGCAGACTTTCGCGCAGCAGTGGCTCGAAGCGCTGACCAATGATGAACTCGGTACTGCCGCCGCCGATGTCGGCGACCAGACGTTTGCCCGGTGTGTCGGCGAGAGTGTGAGAAACGCCGAGGTAGATCAGACGTGCCTCTTCGCGGCCGGAGATGACTTCCACCGGGTGGCCGAGGATTTCTTCGGCGCGGTGAATGAATTCGATCCGGTTGCGCGCTTCACGCAGGGCGTTGGTACCGACGATGCGCACGGCGCCCAGCGGCATACCGTTGATCAGTTGAGCGAAGCGCTTGAGGCAGTCGAGACCGCGCTGCATCGATTCTTCGTTGAGCTGGCGCGCGTCGTCGATGCCGGCGGCCAGTTGCACCTTCTCGCCGAGGCGCTCGAGGATGCGGATTTCGCCGTTCTGGGCCTTGGCCACGACCATATGAAAGCTGTTGGAGCCCAGGTCGATTGCGGCGATCAGGGACAGATTCTTGGCTTGGGATTGCGGCATGGTCAGGGGGTCTCGGTCGATAACCCTGCCATCGTGCCACGATCACACGCTGACGCCAACGCGCACGGCGCAAACCCTTGATACACCGATGAAAGTCGGTGACCGCCGCGCGGTCAATCGCGGGCAAGCCCGCTCCCACAGGTTTTAGCGCTGAACGCACGATTCTGTTCCTGCATCGAACCCTGTGGGAGCGGGCTTGCCCGCGATGAGGCCCTCAAAGGCACCACACATCTTTCAGGCAGTCGCTTCGACGGTACCAATAAAGTTCGCCAGCTCCGCCGTCTGCGGATTGGCGAACAAGACCTTCGGATCGCCCACTTCATGCACCTTGCCGTGGTGCATGAACACCAGTTTGTCGCCGACTTCGCGGGCGAAGCGCATTTCGTGGGTGACCATGATCAGCGTCATGCCTTCCTTGGCCAGTTGCCGGACCACGGCGAGCACTTCGTTAACCAGTTCCGGGTCGAGCGCCGAGGTGATCTCGTCACACAACAGCACCTTGGGCGACATCGCCAAGGCCCGGGCGATTGCTACGCGCTGCTGCTGGCCGCCGGACAGCCGATCCGGGAAGGCGTCGAATTTCTCGCCCAGGCCGACCCGCTCGAGCATCTCGCGCGCCAGTTCGGCCGCTTTGGCCTTCGGCACTTTCTGCACCACCTGGGGCGCGAGCATGACGTTTTCGCCCACGGTCAGGTGCGGGAACAGGTTGAACTGCTGAAACACCATGCCGACTTTCTGCCGCAGGCTGCGCAGGTCGGCGCGGGCGGCGTCGAGGTATTCGCCGTCGACTTCGATCACCCCGTCATTGATCGACTCCAGCCCATTGAGCGTGCGCAACAGGGTCGATTTGCCCGAGCCGCTGCGGCCGATGATCGCCACCACCTGGCCTTCCTCGACGCTGAGGTCGATGCCTTTGAGAACGTGGTGATCGCCGTAGTATTTATGCAGGGCGGAAATTCTAAGCAGAGGCATGCAGTCTCCTTTCCAGGTAGCGCGCACTGAGGGACAAGGGGTAGCAGAGCAGGAAATAGCCGAGGGCGACGAGGCCGTAGACCATGAACGGTTCGAACGTGGCATTGGCGAGCATGCCGCCGGTCTTGGTCAGTTCGGTGAAGCCGATGATCGAGGTCACAGCAGTGCCTTTGACCACCTGCACCGAGAAGCCCACGGTCGGCGCCACGGCGATGCGCAGCGCCTGCGGCAGGATCACGTAACGCAATTGCTCCAGCGGATTGAGCGCCAGGCTCGCCGAGGCTTCCCACTGGCCATGGGGGATCGACTCGACGCAACCGCGCCAGATCTCCGCCAGATAGGCGCTGGTGAACAGGGTCAGAGCAATCGCTGCGGCCATCCACGGCGAGATTTCGACCCCGGCCAGGGCCACGCCGAAGAACACCAGAAACAGCTGCATCAACAGCGGCGTGCCCTGAAACAGCTCGATCCAGGTCCGGGCAATGCTGCTCGGCAGCGAGTTTTTCGAAATGCGCATGATCAGGATCAGCAACCCGACGATGCCGCCGCCAATGAACGCCACCAGCGACAGCGCCAGTGTCCATTGCAGGCCGGTGAGCAGGTTGCGCAGGATGTCCCAGAAGGTGAAGTCGCTCATGCCCGGCTCCTGCTGATATAGCGCCGGCCGATCCAGTTGAGCAGTTGGCGGATCAGCAGCGCCATGCACAAATAGATCAGCGTGGTCAGCGCATAGGTTTCAAAGGCGCGGAAGTTGCGCGACTGAATGAAGTTGGCGGCGAAGCTCAGCTCTTCGGTGGCGATCTGCGAACACACCGCCGAGCCGAGCATGACGATGATGATCTGGCTGCTCAGCGCCGGCCAGACCTTGCCCAGCGCCGGCAGCAGCACCACATGCCGGAACGCTTCAAAACGACTCATCGCCAGCGCGGCAGCCGCCTCCAGCTGTCCGCGCGGAATCGCCTGAATGCCGGCACGGATGATTTCGGTCGAGTAAGCGCCAAGGTTGATCACCATCGCCAGCACCGCCGCCTGCCACTCGGAAATCTGCACGCCGAGCGACGGCAAGCCGAAGAAAATAAAGAACAACTGCACCAGAAACGGCGTGTTGCGGATCAACTCGACGTAGACGCCGAAAATCGCCGCGAACGGGCGGATATTCCACGCCCGCACCAGCGCGCCGACAATGCCGACGCCGACCCCGAGCACCGCACCAATGGCGGTCAGCTCAAGGGTGAACAGCGCGCCTCGCAGCAGCAGGTCAGTGTTTTCCACCACCGGCAGGAAATCGAACTGATAAGCCATGAGAAGTCTCCCGCGTCGTCGATCAGAGATCGGCCGGCAGCGGTTCTTTCAACCAGGTCTGCGCATTCTTTTCCAACGCACCGTCAGCCTTGGCGGTGGTCAGGATGTCGTTGACCTTGGCCAGCAGCGCGGCTTCGTTCTTGTTCACGCCGACATACACCGGAGAATCCTTGAGCTTCACTTTCAGTGCCGGCACGCGTTTCGGGTTCTTCTCGCTGATCGCGACCATCACCACGTTGCCGCTGGCGATCAGGTCGACTTGCCCTGCGAGGTAGGCGGCGATGGTCGAGTTGTTGTCCTCGAAGCGCTTGATCGTGACGCCTTCGGGGGCGACTTTGCTCAGCTCGATGTCTTCGATGGCGCCACGGGTGACGCTGATGGTTTTGCCTTTGAGGTCGTCGAGGGTGCTGATCGCGGCGTCCGGCGGGCCGAACACGGCGAGGTAGAACGGGGCGTAGGCGCGGGAGAAGTCGATGACCTTCTCGCGCTCGGGGTTCTTGCCGAGGCTGGAGATCACCAGATCGACCTTGCCGGTTGTGAGGAACGGAATGCGGTTGGTGCTGTTGACCGGAGTCAGCTCAAGTTTGACCTTGAGCTGGTCGGCCAGCAGCTTCGCGGTGTCGATGTCCAGGCCGCGGGGTTTCATGTCCGGGCCGACCGAACCGAACGGCGGGAAGTCCTGGGGCACCGCGACTTTCAGTGTGCCGCGTTTGACCACGTCGTCCAGACCGTCGGCGTGAGCGGGGGCCTGGCACAGCAACAGGCCGGCAAACAGGGAAGCGAGGAGGGCGCTGTAACGCTGGGTCATGGACAATCTCCGGATCGGCGGGAAGTGATTTCTGCGATCAGACAGAGCATGGGCCGTGCCAAGACTGCGCTTTCATTGCCCCAGGCCGCGGTTTCAGCGGCTTCGTTCGGTCTTACTGGTCTGAACAGTCAAGAGGCTTTTCGCACCCCGATGGCGCATCGCCGGTGCGCACCGAACCCCGCTGGGGCACGACTTGCCGGGCCCGCCGAATAGTTTTACAACTAGCCGCACATTGACCCTGGCGCGTCCGAAAAACCATGAACTCGATTTCCCGTGCGGTACCCGAAGTGGCGCTGCAAGCGATCCGCAAACTGATCACCGAACAGGGCTTCGGCGCCGGCGATGCCTTGCCGTCGCAACGGGATCTGGCCCTGCAGCTGGGCGTCAGCCGCGCGTCGTTGCGGGAGGCGCTGTCGTCGCTGAGTGCGCTGGGTGTGGTCAGTATCCAGCCGGGCAAAGGGGTGTTCGTGCAGGCCCCGGTGGAACTGGCCAATGGCGACAGCGCACCGGGCTGGGCCTTTGCGGCACAGGCCTCGCCGCTGGATATCTTTCAGTTGCGCTATGCGCTGGAAGGGTTTGCCGCGGGGCTGGCGGCGGTGACGTTGAGTACGTTCGACCTGGATGCGCTGGAGGACAATGTTGCGGCGATGCGTGAGCAATTGCGCGCCGGCGATTTCGAAGCAGCGGCAAAACTCGATTTCGAATTTCATCGACGGATTCTGCTGGCCAGCGGCAATCAGGCGATGCTGAGCATCCTCACGGCCAGCGCCGAAATCTTTCTCGAGAGCCAGAAACTACCGTTCATCCGCGCCGAGCGCGCCCTGGAAACCTGGCAGGAACACCGCAAGATCCTCCGCGCCCTCACACGCCGCGCGTCAGCTGCGGCGCAGAAAGCCATGCAGGAACACGTGCGCAACGCCGCCCTGCGCACCGGAATTACCTTCATCGCCCCCGCCGCCGGCTGACTTGAACCATATCCAAACTCATCAGTCACCATAGCAAGACTCAATCAACTGCGGCTTCCTGAACAGGGGAAGGGCGGCTATGATGGGCCACGTTTTTTTGCTTACAACCTGGAGAATTCCATGAGCAGCGATCTGATCAAACACGTTAGCGACGCTAGCTTCGAAGCCGACGTACTCAAGGCCGAAGGCGCTGTCCTGGTCGACTACTGGGCTGAATGGTGCGGCCCTTGCAAAATGATCGCACCGGTTCTGGACGAGATTGCCGAGACCTACAAGGGCAAGCTGACCGTCGCCAAACTGAACATCGACGAAAACCAGGAAACCCCGGCCAAGCACGGCGTGCGCGGTATCCCGACGCTGATGCTGTTCAAGAACGGCAACGTTGAAGCGACCAAGGTCGGCGCACTGTCGAAGTCGCAGCTGGCGGCTTTCCTCGACGCCAACATCTAAGCGTCACGGTAAACGTTAAAAAAAGCCCCGCAAATCGCGGGGCTTTTTGCGTATTCAGGGCTAGACGCTCCGAAACTCAGGTGGTACATTCGGCCCCGCACTGGTTTCTCCACTGCCCCCTGCTAGCCGTCGCCGACGCACTCCTTTTCGAATTAGTTCGCGATCCTGTCGCCTTCTCCGCGGCGCGGCCTCATTAAGCCAAAAGCTTAATTTCCCCCCCTCCATAAATGATTACGTCATTCCTATATGAATCTGACTGAACTCAAGCAAAAGCCGATTACCGAACTGCTCGAATTAGCCGAACAGATGGGCATAGAAAATATGGCCCGTTCGCGCAAGCAGGACGTGATTTTCTCCCTGCTGAAAAAACACGCGAAAAGCGGCGAGGAAATCTCCGGTGATGGCGTGCTGGAGATTCTCCAGGACGGCTTCGGCTTCCTGCGCTCCGCAGACGCTTCCTACCTGGCCGGCCCGGACGATATCTACGTCTCGCCGAGCCAGATCCGCCGCTTCAACTTGCGCACCGGTGACACCATCGTTGGCAAGATCCGCCCTCCGAAGGAAGGCGAGCGGTATTTCGCACTGCTCAAGGTCGATACGATCAACTTCGATCGTCCGGAGAACGCGAAAAACAAGATTCTCTTTGAGAACCTGACCCCGCTGTTCCCGACCGTGCGCATGAAGATGGAAGCCGGTAACGGTTCCACCGAAGACCTGACCGGTCGGGTGATCGACCTGTGCGCGCCGATCGGCAAGGGCCAGCGCGGTCTGATCGTTGCACCGCCAAAAGCCGGTAAGACGATCATGCTGCAGAACATCGCGGCGAACATCGCGCGTAACAACCCTGAAGTGCACCTGATCGTGCTGCTGATCGACGAACGTCCGGAAGAAGTGACCGAAATGCAGCGCACCGTGCGCGGCGAAGTGGTTGCCTCGACGTTCGACGAGCCGCCGACCCGTCACGTTCAAGTGGCCGAAATGGTGATCGAGAAGGCCAAGCGTCTGGTCGAACACAAGAAAGATGTGGTGATCCTGCTCGACTCGATCACCCGTCTGGCCCGCGCCTACAACACCGTGATCCCGAGCTCCGGCAAGGTCCTGACTGGTGGTGTCGATGCCCACGCTCTGGAGAAGCCGAAGCGTTTCTTCGGTGCCGCGCGTAACATCGAAGAAGGCGGTTCGCTGACCATTATCGCCACCGCGCTGGTTGAAACCGGCTCGAAGATGGACGAAGTGATCTACGAAGAGTTCAAGGGTACCGGCAACATGGAACTGCCGCTGGATCGCAAGATCGCCGAAAAGCGTGTGTTCCCGGCCATCAACATCAACCGCTCCGGCACCCGCCGCGAAGAGTTGCTGACCGCCGACGACGAACTGCAGCGCATGTGGATCCTGCGCAAGCTGCTCCACCCGATGGACGAAGTCGCTGCCATCGAGTTCCTGGTCGACAAGCTGAAAACGACCAAGACCAACGACGAGTTCTTCTTGTCGATGAAGCGCAAGTAACACGCAAGCCGTTGAAAGAAGCGCTCCGTAAGGGGCGCTTTTTTTGCCCGCGATTTATTTGTATCTGGATTGAAGTTTGCCCGACTGATAACTTCGCGCCTTCAAGGGACTTTGTATCCAGAACAGGTAAGGTTTTACATGCACACGTTTGGCAATCGCCGTGATATCGACGGTTTACGCGCACTCGCGGTTCTTCCCGTCGTGCTGTTCCATTTCGGATTCAATACATTCAGCGGCGGCTTTGTCGGCGTCGACGTTTTTTTCGTCATCTCCGGTTTTCTGATCACCTCGATCCTGTTCCGTGAAATCAGTGCCCAGCGCTTCAGTTTCCTCGATTTCTGGGGTCGTCGCGCCCGACGCATCCTGCCGGCACTGACCGTGGTCGTGGTGGTGACGCTGGCGCTGGGCTGGTTACTGCTGACCGCCAAGGACCTGTCCGATCTGGGGCGGACGATCCGTTACCAGTCGCTGTTCATTTCCAACATTCTGTTCATGCGCGAGGACGGCTACTTCGAACCGGCCTCCGATCTCAAACCCTTATTGCATACCTGGTCGCTGGCCGTTGAGGAGCAGTACTACATCTTCTTCCCGCTGATGATGGTGCTGTTGATGCGCTATGTCCGGCACTGGCGCTGGATGCTGTTCGCCGTGCTGCTGGTGTCGTTCGGGCTGAACATCGTCTACATCGAGCGGCGCCCGGAATTCGCCTTCTTCTCTCTGCCGACCCGCGCCTGGGAATTGCTCTGCGGCGCCATGCTCGCGGTACTGCCGGTGGCCAAACATGCGCCGCGGCTGTGGGTCCGGCAAACGGTCGGCCTGGGCGGGCTGGCGGCGGTGCTGCTGGCGGTTTTCACCTTTGACAAATCCACGGTGTTCCCGGGCTGGGCAGCCCTGCTGCCAGTACTCGGTACGACTGCCTTGATCTGGTCAGGTGCGCGCGGCCCGACACTGGCTGGCCAGGTGTTGAGCCTGCGGCCGATGGTGTGGATCGGTCTGCTGTCCTATTCGTTGTATCTGTGGCACTGGCCGATTTACGTGTATGCCAACGCGATCTCGATCGATGGCATCCAGCCGCTCGAAGCATTTGGCTGGATCGCCCTGGCCGTGGCACTGGCGTGGCTGAGCCTGCGCTATGTCGAATTGCCGTTTCGCGAAAAGCGTGTGTTTGCCAGCCGTAACTCGGTGTTGGTCGGTGGCCTGGTGTCCATCGCCGCGCTGGCGGTGGTTGGCTCGGCCATCCGTTCGGCCGACGGCGTGCCGCAGCGTCTGAGCGGCAAAGCACTTGAATATGCACAGTCCCAGGAATGGAACGCCGGGCAAATGAAGTGCATGCACATGAGCAAGGACAAGACCCTGGACAAGGCCTGTCGCGTGGGCGGTGACCAACAGATCGCGCCGACCAAGATGTTCTGGGGCGACAGCCACACCGCCGCGCTGCTGCCGGCCATCGAAGGCAACAGCCAGCGTGACGGCCAGCCCGTTTGGCTGTATAGCCTGACTGGGTGCCCGCCGATCATCGACGACGCCTTGCGTGCGCAGTGCAAGCAGTTCAATCAGCGCAACATGCAGCTGGTCCGCGATCTGGGCATCAAGGATGTGGTGCTGGCGGCGAACTGGAGCCTTTACGTCTACGGGCGTGAGGACGGCGACGGCGACAAGCAGTTCCTGCTCGATCCCTCACGCAATGTGGCGCAATCGGAGCAACGCATGGCGGCGGCGATCAAGGCGCAAGTCAGCGAACTGCGCGAAGCGGGGGTACAAGTCTGGCTGTTCAAGGAAGTGCCGTTGCAGCACAAGAGCTACATCAGCCGCTTGACCAGCCTGGCGCGAATTGGTCGCTCGGCCGAAGGACTGGGTCGCCCGCTGGCTGAGCATCTGGCACGGCAGCAGTTTTTCACCGGTCTGTTCGGCTCGATGAGCGCCGCCGACCCTGGCGTGCATGTCATCGACCCGACGCCGCTGATGTGCAAGGACGGTCTGTGCATGATCGATGTCGGCGGCCATTCGCAATACAAGGATGCCGATCATCTTTCCGACGCCGGCAGCGCGCGTTTGAGCCCGCTGTTTGCGCCGATGTTGCTGGGCACCAGCCGCCAATGAGCGATGCCGGGCACTGACGGGCTGCTGTTTGCCCGTCAGAGCAGGTAGGATGTACGCCTATTTTGAGGGTGCCATCGTCAATGAAATTCAAGGATCTTCGGGATTTCGTGCAGCAGCTTGAGCAGCGCGGAGAGTTGAAACGCATCCAGATTCCCGTCTCGCCGGTGCTGGAGATGACTGAGGTGTGCGATCGCACGCTGCGGGCCAAGGGCCCGGCGCTGCTGTTCGAGAAACCCACCGGCTACGACATTCCGGTGCTCGGCAACCTGTTCGGCACGCCCGAGCGGGTGGCCATGGGCATGGGCGCCGAGTCGGTCAGCGAGCTGCGCGAGATCGGCAAGCTGCTGGCCTTCCTCAAGGAGCCGGAGCCACCGAAGGGCTTGAAAGACGCGTGGTCGAAACTGCCGATTTTCCGCAAGATCATTTCGATGGCGCCGAAAGTCGTCAAGGACGCGGTGTGCCAGGAAGTGGTCATCGAAGGTGATGATGTCGATCTGGCGATGCTGCCGGTACAGACCTGCTGGCCCGGCGACGTCGGCCCGCTGATCACCTGGGGCCTGACCGTCACCAAAGGCCCGAACAAGGAACGCCAGAATCTCGGTATCTATCGTCAGCAAGTGATCGGCCGCAACAAGGTGATCATGCGCTGGCTCAGCCACCGTGGCGGCGCCCTCGATTTCCGCGAATGGTGCGAAAAGCATCCGGGCCAGCCGTTCCCGGTGTCCGTGGCCCTTGGCGCCGACCCGGCGACCATTCTCGGTGCGGTAACGCCGGTGCCGGACAGCCTCTCCGAATACGCCTTTGCCGGTCTGTTGCGCGGTAACCGCACCGAACTGGTCAAATGCCGTGGCAACGATCTGCAAGTGCCCGCCACCGCCGAAATCATCCTCGAAGGCGTGATCCATCCCGGCGAGATGGCCGATGAAGGCCCGTACGGCGACCACACCGGTTATTACAACGAAGTCGACAGCTTTCCGGTATTCACCGTCGAGCGCATCACCCACCGGATCAAGCCGATCTACCACAGCACCTACACCGGCCGGCCGCCGGATGAGCCGGCGATTCTCGGCGTGGCGCTGAACGAAGTGTTCGTACCGATTCTGCAGAAGCAGTTCCCGGAGATCACCGACTTCTACCTGCCGCCGGAAGGCTGCTCGTACCGCATGGCCGTGGTGACGATGAAGAAGTCGTATCCGGGGCATGCCAAGCGCGTGATGCTCGGTGTCTGGTCGTTTTTGCGACAGTTCATGTATACCAAGTTCGTTATCGTCACTGACGACGATATCAACGCCCGTGACTGGAACGATGTGATCTGGGCCATCACCACGCGCATGGACCCCAAGCGCGACACGGTGATGATCGACAACACCCCGATCGACTATCTGGATTTCGCCTCGCCGATTTCCGGCCTGGGCTCGAAAATGGGCCTGGATGCCACCCACAAGTGGCCGGGCGAAACCACCCGCGAGTGGGGCCGCGTGATCGTCAAGGACGACGCCGTGACTCAACGGATCGATGCCATCTGGAATCAGTTAGGAATAGATTGATGCGTGTAACCCTGCAGCCTTCCGGAGCAGTGCTCGAGATACAGCCCGGTGAGCGGATTCTCGACGGCGCGCGGCGCCTGGGCTTCGATTGCCCGCAAAGCTGCCGCAACGGCAATTGTCACGTGTGCGCGGCGCTGCTGGTTGAAGGTCGCGTCGAGCAGGACGGCCAGGTCCATGATCACGGCGAGTTCTACACCTGCATCGCCGAGCCGCTGGAAGACTGCGTGCTGCTCTGGGATGGCGTGCTTGCGCTCGGCGAGCTGCCGGTGCGCAGCCTGGCCTGCCAGGTCATCGAATGCCGCGAAGTGGGCGGCGACACCTGGCGCGTGCGTCTGCGTGCGCCGGCCGGAAAACCGCCGCGTTATCACGCCGGGCAATATCTGATGATCGAACGCGAGAGCGGCGAGAAATCAGCGTTCTCCATGGCCTCTGCGCCGCACGGCGGGCGTGATCTGGAAATCCATGTGCTGGCGCGCGAAGCCAGTGCGCTGAGCCTGATCGAGCAGCTGCAACGCAACCCGATGGTGCGCGTCGAGTTGCCGTTCGGCGACACCCATCTGGCTGAACTGCCTGACGGCCCTTTGGTACTCGTCGCCGCCGGCACCGGCATGGGCCAGATTCACAGCCTGATCGAGCACTGCCGCGCCAATGGCTTCAAGCACCCGGTGCATCTGTATTGGGGCGTGCGCCGTCCGGAAGATTTCTACCAGATCGAACATTGGGATGAATGGCTGAAACTGCCCAACCTGTTCCTGCACAAGGTCGTCAGCGATCAGTGCGGCTGGGAAGGGCGCTGCGGCATGCTGCACGAAGCGGTGTGCGAAGACTTCGCCGATCTCAAGCCTTTGCACGTCTACGCCAGCGGTTCACCGGCCATGGTCTACGGCACCCTGGACGCGCTGGTCGAGGCGGGGATGGATGCCCATCAAATGCGCGCTGACGTATTTGCCTACGCACCGCGTTCCTGATTCCATATAACGTCATATATAGCCGATCGGTATTTAAGTAATGGCATAAATATCGGTAGGTTATATATCCATCAGGCAGTTAGATAATCGTTGTGCCATGGCACTTAATTTGCCTGAAAACATATGTGCCTTATTGTTACAGCGGTGCGTTCTATTAGTAATTCTTCACCCGCGGGGAGCTGAACGCTATTCGCCATGAGCGCCATTGAAAACGCTTTTCTGAACCTGGCTTACCCTCCGCGGCTCGAACTCGGGCCGCAGTTGACCCACGAGCAATTGCTTGCCTCCATGCAATCGACCATGGCGCGCCACAAGGGCGGGCCGGTGTGGCTGTTCGCATACGGTTCGTTGATCTGGCGCCCGGAATGCACGGCGGTCGAAAGAATGCGCGGTCGCGTGCACGGTTATCACCGTGGGCTCTATTTGTGGTCGCATGAACACCGCGGCACGCCGGAGATGCCCGGGCTGGTGTTCGGTCTGGATCGGGGCGGTTCATGCAGCGGCTTCGCTTATCGGCTGCCCGAAGACAATCTCGATTCCGCGCTGTACGCCTTGTGGAAACGCGAGATGCCGGTGCCGTCGTATCGGCCGCACTGGCTCAACTGCCGGCTCGAAGATGGCACTCAGGTGCAGGCGTTGGGTTTTGTCCTGGAGCGGCACCTGCCCAGCTATGCCGGCAACCTGCCGGACCATGTGCTGAGCCAGGTATTCGCCAGCGCCAGCGGGCGTTACGGCACCACTCGCGATTATGTCGAGCAGACCGCACACGCCCTGCGCAGCCACGCCATGCCGGATCGAAATCTGGAGGCGCGGCTCAAGCGCTGTCAGTCAACCTGCGATCAGGCGACCGCTTCACGGCTCTGACTGGCGACTTGCTTGTGCCACAGCGTTGGGGCCAGGAAGGCCATTGCCAACAGGCAAGCGCCGACCAGCAAGACGAACCCGCCATCCCAGCCGAAGTGGTCGACGGTGTAACCCATCGCCGCACTGGCCGCCACCGAACCGCCCAGATAACCGAACAGACCGGTGAAACCCGCTGCGGTACCAGCGGCTTTCTTCGGTGCCAGTTCCAGCGCCTGCAGACCGATCAGCATCACCGGGCCGTAGATCAGGAAGCCGATCGACAGCAGGGCGATCATGTCGACCATCGGGTTGCCAGCCGGATTCAGCCAGTAAACCAGGGTCGCGACCGTTACCAGAGCCATGAACACCATGCCGGTCAGGCCACGGTTGCCGCGGAAGATCTTGTCCGACATCCAGCCGCACAGCAGCGTGCCCGGGATACCTGCCCACTCATAGAAGAAATACGCCCACGAGGTTTTGTCCACGGTGAAGCCCTTGGCTTCTTTCAGGTAGGTCGGCGCCCAGTCCAGCACGCCATAGCGCAGCAGGTAGACGAAGACGTTGGCGAGGGCGATGTACCAGAGCATTTTGTTGCGCAGCACGTATTTGACGAAGATTTCCTTGGCGCTGAATTCGTCTTCGTGGCTGGCATCGTAGCCTTCCGGGTAATCGTTCTTGTACTGCTCGATCGGCGGCAGGCCGACCGATTGCGGGGTGTCGCGCATGGTGATGAAAGCAAACACCGCCACGCCCAGCGCCACCGCCGCCGGTACGTAGAACGCCGCGTGCCAGTCGTTGAACAGGCCCATACCGATCAGAAACAGCGGGCCGATCAGGCCGCCACCGACGTTGTGCGCCACGTTCCACACCGAGACCACGCCGCCACGTTCCTTCTGCGACCACCAGTGCACCATGGTCCGCCCGCTCGGCGGCCAGCCCATACCCTGCGCCCAGCCGTTGATGAACAACAGAATGAACATCATGGTCACGCTGGATGTTGCCCATGGCGCGAAACCGAAAATGAACATCACCCCGGCCGACACCAGCAGGCCGAAAGGCAGGAAGAAGCGCGGGTTGGAACGGTCGGACACCAGGCCCATGAGGAATTTCGACAGGCCGTAGGCGATGGCGATCGCCGACATCGCCAGACCCAGGTCACCGCGGCTGTAGCCTTCGTCGATCAGGTACGGCATGGCCAGCGAGAAGTTCTTGCGCAGCAGGTAGTAACCGGCATAGCCGATGAAGATACCGGCGAAGATCTGCCAGCGCAGGCGCCGGTAGGTGCTGTCTATTTTTTCTTCAGGCAAAGGAGCCTGATGTGCGGCAGGACGAAAGAAAGCAAACATTCAAGAGCTCCAGTTTTCTTGTTTTGACTGCGGATGCGAATGTTACAGTTTCGTTACTGAAAATAGCACCGCTTCATGTCGGCTAAAAAGCGGAAATGTGGGCAGTCGAGCGTTCCTTTATGAACATGTCGCTCAGACGTAAGAGCAGGGCGTTGTGGGAATAGTTACCGTGGCCGGTTTCTGCGGTTTTTCGGGGTATTTAAGGTCATGTCTTTCGGAAATGTCCTGCGCGTGAACAGGACGTCAGCAACTGCTCAAGCCTGCGACGACGACCTAACCTGATTGCTTTTCCAGGCTCGAACCGAGCGCAAGGGAGCGATATGAACTGGATAGGCATGCTGTTGCTGTTGCTGTTGGTGTCAGCCACTACGAGTCAGGCAGGTGAAGTGTTTCTGATCCCCGAATCCAATCCCGGTCCTGAGTATCCGCGGGTATTGCAGCGAGCCGGAATCACCGGAGACGTGAGGGTCTCATTCACCGTGCATGCCGATGGCTCGGTGAACAAAGTCAGTGTCCTGCAAAGTGATCACCCGGCGCTGGCGGAGTCCGCCCTGGCGGCGGTCAAGGACTGGCGATTCAAGCCGTGGACGGTCGAGGGCGATAAACCGGCCGAGCAGGAGGTTGTCGCGCCGCTGGGCTTTCGCCTCCAGGCCCCACCCGGCATCAATCAATGGATCAAGGCGCTACCGTGTCGAGAGGTGAATGCCCACCTGGCGAATGTGGCGGAATATTCCTGGGTCGATTCCCTGCCGTTCCATTACACACGTGGCTACCTGTCGAATACGTTCTTCCAGCATCAGTTATCGAACGAGCAACGTTTGTCTCTTATCGCCAAGCTCAACCGAAGGGTATCTGACATCGTTGTACGGTGTCGGGAGCGGCCCACGAGCAAGTTCATGACTTTGCTACCTGAGGACATTCGCCAGCTTTTATGAGTCGCGGCCTCAAGCGCCAGAACGATCCGGGCGACTGCCCCGGATCGCTCTGTGGGCTCAGCGCACCTGCACCACGACCTTACCGACTGCCTTGCGCCGCCCCAGATCATTGATCGCCTGCGCCGCATGGCTCAGTGGATAAACCTGCGATACCAGCGGTTTCAACTTGCCCTCGGCGAACCAGCCGAACAGTTGCGCAAAGTTGGCCGCGTTGTCCTGCGGCTGGCGCTGGGCGAATGAGCCCCAGAACACGCCGAGCACGGCCGCGCCTTTGAGCAACGCGAGGTTGACCGGCAGCTCTGGTATGCGCCCGCTGGCGAAGCCGACCACCAGCAGCCTGCCGTTCCAGGCGATGGCGCGGATGGCCTGATCGAACAGGTCGCCGCCGACCGGGTCGTAGATCACGTCGGCGCCCTGGCCGTCGGTGAGGCGTTTGATTTCATCCTTCAGATTGGCTTCGCTGTAATTGATCAGCTCATCGGCGCCAGCGGCTTTGGCTACTTCGAGCTTTTCGGCGCTGCTGGCCGCAGCGATGACCCGCGCGCCCATGGCCTTGCCGATTTCCACTGCCGCCAGACCGACACCGCCGGAGGCACCAAGCACCAGTAAGGTTTCACCTGGCTGCAGGTTGGCGCGTTGCTTGAGCGCGTGCATCGAGGTGCCATAAGTCATGCTGAACGCGGCGGCCGTATTGAAATCCATCGACGGCGGAATCGGCAGCACGTTGTAGCCGGGCACCGCGACCTGCTCGGCAAAACTGCCCCAGCCGGTCAGGGCCATGACCCGGTCGCCGACTTTCAGGTGGCTGATCTTTTCCCCGACTTCGCGAACCACGCCAGCCGCTTCACCACCCGGCGAGAACGGGAAGGGCGGCTTGAACTGGTACTTGCCCTCGATGATCAGCGTGTCCGGGAAATTGACCCCGGCGGCGTGCACGTCCAGCAGGATTTCATTCTTCTTGGCGACAGGGCTGGCGACGTCTTCCAGCACCAGCGATTCGGCAGGGCCGAAGGCTTTGCACAGCACGGCTTTCATCAGGGCTATTCCTTTGGGAGTGATGGCCGATAAGTGTAGGTGTGTGAATCAACGGGTCAACGAGCATGCCCGGCCCTGATAGTCAGGCATAAGCTTGTGCTTGTGCGGCGGGTCGTTATGCTAGGCCGCAAACCGGATAAGGAGCGAATTGTGAAAGCGTGGATCATGTTGTTGCTGGCCCTGTCTCTGCCTGTGGCAGCGCTGGCCGAAGAAGCCAAAGAAGGCGAAGCGCCGAAGGTCAATTACATCACCCTGAGCCCGCCGTTCGTCGGCAATTACGGCCTCGATGGCACGCCCAAGCTCAAGGTCTACAAGGCCGATGTGGCCCTGCGCGTGACCGGTGAAGAAGCGACCAAACTGGTCAAGGCCAACGAGCCGCTGATCCGCAATCAATTGGTGGCACTGTTCACGCAGCAGAGCACCGAAGCGATGGGCAGCATCGAAGGCAAGGAAAAACTGCGTCAGGAAGCGCTGAAGCAGACGCAGCAAGTGATGAATGATGAGACCGGCAAGCCGGTGGTTGAGGATCTGTTGTTCAACAACCTGATCATCCAGTAAGTCTTGTGTTGTCCGGGCTGGCCCCATCGCTGGCAAGCCAGCTCCCACAGGTTTTTCGGATGGTCACAAATTATGTGCCCACTGAAAATCCCTGTGGGAGCTGGCTTGCCAGCGATTGCATTTTTGGCAGGCGCCAAATGAATCAGGGCTTGAGCGCAATCACCGCCGCCCACTGCTCCGCTGTCACCGGCATCACCGACAACCGCGAGCCCTTCTGCACCAGTGGCATCTCGGCCAGCGCGGTCTGCTGCTTCAGATAATCCAGTTTCAGCACTCGCGCAAACGTCTCGACGTGCTCGACATCAATCGCGCTCCAGGCGTTTTTCTCCGCCGTAGCCTTGGGATCGAAGTAATGACTTTCCGGCTCCAGTGCGGTGGGGTCCGGGTACGCCGCTTCGATGATCCTGCCGATGCCGGCAATCCCCGGCTCCGGGCAACTGGAATGATAGAAAAAGAATTCATCGCCTACCGCCATTGCCCGCAGGAAATTGCGCGCCTGATAATTGCGAACCCCGTCCCAGCGCGCCTTGCCGAGCTTCTCCAGGCCTTTGATCGAGAGCTCGTCGGGCTCGGATTTCATCAGCCAATAGGCCATGTTGGGTGCTCCTGAAACGGTCGTTGGGCAGGTTGTCGGGCAATTTTATGACAAACCGACAGTCGGTTGACGTCAGCGTTTGCGCACAGGTTCACGTTGTCGCAAAATGCCGGCCTTTAAAGCTTGACGCTGCTGCACGGCCTACACACGGAAACCGCTGCTGTCATCGTGATGATGTGCCTTGAGGGGGGCAATCGATGAAACGCAAACCGGATCTACTATGGACTTTGGTAATTTTGTTCGGCCTGGGCGTCGTGACCACCGGTTACGCGCAGAGCCTGTGGGCGAACAAGGCGGATGCACCGATTGAGATTGCACAACAAGTGCAACAGTCGACGGCCTTCAAGCGCTGAAACAGTCTTCTTCGACGCCGCTGTTCTGGCGGCGTCCTGTCACGCGAAATACCACGCCTTGTCGGTGACCGTGCCCTGTAACGGTACATCCCAGCTCGCCTGCGCCAGACGTTCGACCTTCTGACATTCATGGGCCAGGCCCAATAGCGTCGGCTTGCGCCAGTTCTGGCGCCGACCCAGATAGGCGAGGCTGCGATCATAGAAACCGCCGCCCATGCCCAGTCGCCCGCCGACATCGTCGAACCCGACCAGTGGCAACAGCACCAGATCCAGTGCCCAGACCTTGCGTTGCCGACTCAGATTGGCCTGCGGCTCGAGAATGCGAAAGCGATTGGGTTTGAGCTTTTCACCGGGACGAACCCGCTGGAAAACCATCTTGGTCCGCGGCCAGGCGCTGAGTACCGGCAGATAGGTTGCCTTGCCCCGGCGCTGGGCTTCGCGCAGCAGCAGACGCGGATCGATTTCGCCGTCGGTGGGCAGATAGAGGGAAATGTGTTTCGCCCGACGAAAATGCGGGTCTTGCGCCAGTTGCCGGAACAGGCCTTTGGCAGCCTGGTGTTGCTCGGCTTTGCTCAGCGAGCGGCGCGCCTTGCGCAGCAGGCGGCGGAGTTGCGGGCGGGGCAGCAGCGCGGGTTCGGTCATGGTTCGGCTTCGGCAGGGTGGAGCGAAAACGTACGCATAAAAAATCCGATGTCGGCATAAACCGACATCGGATTCGAATCAGGCTCCCCGGATGTACCGCTGTCAACTCAGCCCTTGAACCCGAAAGTTCAAGGTGGAAGAAGCAGTAGACTTTAAGGCTTTCCGTCTAGCGGACATGCACACCAGCCCAACGTGCAACTTCCAGGGTAGTGCGAATCGGCTCCGGGACATCGTCAACTGGCAAGCACCCCAGGGAGTGCCGCGAGTATACCTCAAGCTGCCAGGCGAATCAGCCCTTGACGGTGCTCTGATCGTCGGCCAGGACCAGATCGACACGATCGAGCAAGTCGCGCACCTGTTCGCGGGTCGAACCGCTGGCCTGGATGTCCGGGCGCTCTTCTTTGTGCAACAGGTCGTGGGTGATGTTCAGCGCGGCCATCACGGCAATGCGATCGGCGCCGATGACTTTGCCGCTGCTGCGGATCTCGCGCATCTTGCCGTCGAGGTAGCGCGCGGCACTGACCAGATTGCTGCGTTCTTCCGGCGGGCAGATGATCGAATATTCTTTGTCGAGGATCTGCACGGTGACGCTATTGCTTGAACTCATGAGTCTTGCTCCAGGGCCTTGAGGCGCGAAATCATCGATTCGACCTTACGCCGGGCGATTTCGTTTTTTTCAATGAGGTGAGCGCGTTCCTCGCGCCAGGTCTTTTCCTGAGCTAGTAAGAGTGCGTTTTGACTCTTTAGTTGCTCGACTCGGCCAATCAGCAGTTCGAGTCTGGCCATCAGCGCTTGCAGGTCGGTGTCTTCCATTGTGTCCACTGGGTTGGAGTCTGTCTGATGGGATAGCTGGCGGACAGCCTTTAATAGTCTTGGCGAGTCTGTCGATGTAGGATACAAGGCCTTCATTCTAGACATAGCGCCGTCTGGCGCCTAGCTGCCCATGACCATTGCGAATTCCCCGTACCAAGCCTTTGCCACCCTGCTGACTGCCAGCGGCCACAACGTCTCGCCTGCCGAACTGCACGGCGTGCTGCTCGGACGCAGTTGCGCCGGCGCCGGCTTCGACCACGAAGGCTGGCTGATCGACGCCGGCGAACTGCTCGAAGGCGACATCCAGGACAACGTCCGCAACGCCCTGATCGGCCTGCAAGAGATGGTCAAGGGCGAGCTCACCAGCGACGACATGACCGTTGTTCTGCTGCTGCCGACCGACGACGCACCGCTCACCGAGCGCGCGGCTGCACTGGGCCAGTGGTGCCAGGGCTTCCTTACCGGCTTCGGTCTGACCCGTCGCGAATATGCCTTGAGCACGGAAGCCACCGAAGTGCTGCAGGATCTGGCCGCCATCGCCCAGGTGCAAGACGCGCTGGAAGAGTCCGATGACGGCGAAAACGACTACATGGAAGTGATGGAGTACCTGCGCGTCGCTCCGTTGCTGCTGTTCACCGAAACCAAGAAAACCGACGAAGCGGCCGCCAAACCGTCGCTGCATTAATCGCGTGCCAGGGAAAGCCATCTGCCCATGACCCATATCCCCAAAGCGGAATACAGCCGGCGCCGCAAGGCGCTGATGGCGCAGATGGAACCCAACAGCATCGCAATCCTGCCCGCCGCCGCGGTGGCGATCCGCAACCGCGACGTCGAGCATGTCTATCGCCAGGACAGCGACTTCCAGTACCTCAGCGGTTTTCCCGAGCCACAAGCCGTCATCGTGCTGATGCCCGGTCGTGAGCACGGCGAATACATCCTGTTCTGTCGTGAGCGCAACGCCGAACGCGAATTGTGGGATGGTCTGCGCGCAGGACAAGAAGGCGCAATCCGCGAGTACGGCGCCGACGACGCCTTTCCCATCACTGACATCGACGACATCCTGCCGGGCCTGATCGAAGGTCGCGACCGGGTGTATTCGGCGATGGGCAGCAACGCCGAATTCGACCGGCACCTGATGGACTGGATCAACGTGATCCGCTCCAAGGCCCACCTCGGCGCCCAGCCGCCGAACGAATTCGTTGCCCTGGATCATCTGCTGCACGACATGCGTCTGTATAAATCGGCGGCAGAAGTGAAGGTGATGCGCGAAGCCGCGCGGATTTCGGCGCAAGCGCATATCCGCGCGATGCAGGCCAGTCGCCCGGGCCTCTATGAATACAGCCTCGAAGCCGAGCTGGATTACGAATTCCGCAAGGGCGGGGCGAAGATGCCGGCCTACGGCTCGATCGTCGCCGCCGGGCGCAACAGCTGCATTCTGCATCACCAGCAGAACGACGCGCTGCTCAAGGATGGCGATCTGGTGTTGATCGACGCCGGTTGCGAGATCGACTGCTACGCCAGCGATATCACCCGCACCTGGCCGGTCAATGGCCGGTTTTCGCCGGAGCAGAAGGCGATCTACGAATTGGTGCTTGCTTCGCAGGAAGCAGCCTTTGCCGAAATCGCTCCTAACAAACACTGGAACCAGGCGCACGAAGCCACGGTTCGAGTGATCACCTCGGGGCTGGTGAAGCTTGGTTTGCTGCAGGGCAACCTTGACGAACTGATCGCCAGCGAAGCCTACAAGGCCTTTTACATGCACCGCGCCGGCCACTGGCTGGGCATGGATGTGCATGACGTCGGCGAATACAAGGTCGGCGGCGAATGGCGGGTGCTGGAGGTCGGCATGGCGCTGACCGTGGAACCGGGCATCTACATCGCCCCGGACAATCAGAACGTCGCGAAGAAATGGCGCGGCATTGGTGTGCGCATCGAGGACGACGTGGTGGTGACCCGAACCGGTTGTGAAATCCTCACCGGCGGCGTGCCGAAGACCGTCGCCGAAATCGAAGCGTTGATGGCACAGGCAAGGACACACGCGGCATGAGTCGAGTCAATCTGGCAATCATCGGTGGCGGTCTGGTCGGCGCCAGTCTGGCGTTGGCTTTGCAGGCCGGGGCCAAGGCCCGTGGCTGGAAAATCGTCCTGATCGAACCGTTTGCCCCGGGCGACAGCTGGCAGCCGAGCTACGACGCACGTTCGTCGGCGCTGTCTTTCGGCTCGCGGCAGATTTATCAACGGCTGGGCGTGTGGCAGGAGATCTCCCGCCGAGCCGAGCCGATCAAGCAGATTCACGTTTCTGATCGCGGGCGCTTCTCCACCGCGCGCTTGTCGGCGATGGAAGAGGGCGTGCCGGCGCTCGGCTATGTGGTGGAGAACGCCTGGCTCGGCCAGTGCCTGTGGCAACACCTCGACAAAGACGTGATCACCTGGCGCTGCCCGGCCGAAGTCTCGCGAATGGAGCCGTTGCCCGACGGCTATCGCCTGACGCTCAACGATGAAACCACCCTTGAATGCGATCTGGCGGTGCTCGCCGATGGCGGTCGCTCCGGGCTGCGCGAGCAGTTGGGCATCAACGTGCGCACGCGTTCGTACAACCAGAGCGCGTTGATCGCCAACATCACCCCGAGCGAAGCGCACAACGGCATGGCGTTCGAGCGCTTTACCGACGAAGGCCCGATGGCCTTGCTACCGTTGCCGGACAACCGTTGCGCGCTGGTCTGGACCCGTCTGGGCATGGACGCGCAGCGTCTGGCCGAGTTGAGCGAACGGGATTTTCTCAGCGAATTGCAGGGCGTGTTCGGTTACCGCCTCGGCACGCTGAAACAGGTCGGCGCGCGGCACCTGTATCCGCTTTCTCTGGTTGAAGCCGAGGAGCAGGTGCGTTCGCATCTGGCCGTACTTGGCAACGCTGCGCACAGTCTGCACCCGATTGCCGGCCAGGGTTTCAACCTGTCGTTGCGTGACGCCGATGCCTTGGCCGCCGCGTTGCTGCCCAGCGATAAAGCGCTGGGCGACTTCGCCACGTTGCAGGCCTATCGCGAACGCCAGCGGCTGGATCAGGACCTCACCGTCGGTTTTTCCGATCAGGTCACGCGCCTGTTCGGCAGCACCCAGCCGCTGGTTTCGCTGGGGCGCAACATCGGCCTGCTCGGCCTTGAGCTGCTGCCGCCGGCCAAGCGCTGGTTTGCCCGTCAGGCCATGGGCCTGGGAACGCGACCGGATGCTTAAGTGGTTGATCGCCAGGTTCGGCAAGGCGCGGCTGATGCGCTGGGTGATGACGTTCTACCCGCCCTATCTGGGCGCCGGGGTGCGGGTTCGGCAGATCAGCGATGACTTTCGCGATGTCCGGGTGTCGATGGGGTTGGGCTGGTACAACCGCAACTACGTCGGTACCCAGTTCGGCGGCAGTCTGTATTCGATGGTTGATCCGTTCTTCATGCTGATGCTCATGGAAAACCTTGGTCCGCGTTACATCGTCTGGGACAAGGCCGCTGACATCGATTTCATCGCGCCGGGCAAAGGCCCGGTGTTCGCCCGGTTCACCATCGACGAGACGTTGCTCGCCGAGATCCGCCGGCAGACCGCCGATGGCGAAAAATACCTGCCGCAGTTGCAGGTCGATATTCATGACGGCGCCGGCCATCTGGTGGCGCGGGTCGGTAAAACCCTTTACGTGCGGCTCAAGCCGCAAGCGAGACAGGCTTAAAGCATGGAAATGCGCGCAGATCTGCTGATTGTCGGAGCCGGAATGGTCGGCAGCGCCCTGGCGCTGGCGTTGCAGGACAGCGGCCTGGAAGTGCTGTTGCTCGACGGCAGCCCGTTGAGCGTCAAACCGTTTGCTGCCGAGGCGCCGTTCGAGCCGCGGGTAAGTGCGCTGTCGGCGGCCAGTCAACGGATTCTCGAACGCCTTGGCGTCTGGTACGGCATCGTCGAACGGCGCACCAGCCCATACACCGACATGCATGTGTGGGACGGCAGCGGCACCGGGCAGATTCACTTTTCGGCGAGCAGCGTGCATGCCGATGTGCTCGGGCACATCGTCGAAAACCGCGTGGTGCAGGATGCCTTGCTCGAGCGCTTGCACGACTGTGACTTGGGCATGCTGGCCAATGCGCGACTGGAGCAGATGCGTCGCTCCGGCGACGACTGGCTGCTGACCCTGGCGGACGGGCGCACATTGCGTGCGCCGCTGGTGATCGCCGCGGACGGCGCCAACTCGGCGGTACGCCGCCTGACTGGCGTGGCGACCCGCGAATGGGATTACCTGCATCACGCCATCGTCACCAGCGTGCGCAGCAGCCAACCGCATCAGTTGACCGCGTGGCAGCGCTTCACCGATCACGGGCCGCTGGCCTTTCTGCCGCTGGAGCGTGACGGCCAGCAGGACTGGTGTTCAATCGTCTGGTCGACCACGCCGAGCGAAGCCGAGCGCTTGATGGCGCTTGATGAAGACGCGTTTTGCGCTGAACTGGAACGCGCCTTCGAAGGGCGCCTGGGTGAAATCATCAGCGCCGATCCGCGCGTCTGCGTGCCATTGCGTCAGCGTCATGCGAAACGCTACGTGGCCGAAGGGCTGGCGTTGATCGGCGACGCGGCGCACACCATCCACCCGTTGGCGGGGCAGGGGGTGAATCTGGGCTTCCTCGATGCGGCGGTGCTGGCCGAGGTGCTGTTGCAGGCTGCGGAGCGCGGTGAGCGTTTGGCGGATGTGAAAGTACTGAGCCGTTACGAGCGTCGGCGGATGCCGCATAACCTCGCGTTGATGGCGGCGATGGAAGGCTTTGAGCGGTTGTTCCAGGCTGATCCGCTGCCGCTGCGCTGGTTGCGTAATACCGGGTTGAAGCTCGTCGAAAAAATGCCGGAGGCCAAGGCTTTGTTTGTGCGTGAAGCCCTTGGGTTGACCGGTGATCTGCCGGCCTTGGCCAAACCCTGACACCTTCATCGAGGCTGATGGCCTCATCGCGGGCAAGCCCGCTCCCACAGTGGTCGGTGTGAAACATCAATGTTGGACACACCGAAAACCTTGTGGGAGCTGGCTTGCCAGCGATGGCGTCGGCTAACCCGACACAAAAATAACGCTGTGCAACATCTGGTAACGCCTTCCCCAAGTGTTCGATTGTGATGGTAAATGTGAGTCCTTATCATTTGGCCCTCATTTCCCGACCGAGAGACCACTCCCATGTTGGCACCCAAGCGTCTTCTGACTGCACTGGCCCTGACCCTGATCGGCAGCACCACTGCCCAGGCCGCCGATGAGGTGGTGGTTTACTCGTCGCGCATCGATGAGCTGATCAAACCGGTGTTCGATGCCTACACCGCCAAGACCGGGGTGAAAATCAAGTTCATCACCGACAAGGAAGCGCCGCTGATGCAGCGCATCAAGGCCGAAGGCGAAAACGCCACCGCCGACCTGCTGCTCACCGTCGACGCCGGCAACCTCTGGCAGGCCGAGCAGATGGGCATCCTGCAGCCGTTTACCTCGAAAACCATCGACGCCAATATCCCGTTGCAATATCGCTCGTCCACGCACGCCTGGACTGGCCTGAGCCTGCGCGCGCGGACCATCGCCTATTCCACCGAGCGGGTAAAACCGGGCGAGCTGACCACCTACGAAGCCTTGGCCGACAAGAACTGGGAAGGTCGCCTGTGCCTGCGCACCGCGAAGAAGGTTTATAACCAGTCGCTCACCGCCACCATGATCGAAGTCCACGGCGCGGAGAAGACCGAGAAGATCCTCAAGGGCTGGGTCAACAACCTGTCCACCGACGTGTTCTCCGATGACGTCGCCGTGCTCGAAGCGATCAGCGCCGGGCAATGCGATGTCGGCATCGTCAACACCTATTACTACGGGCGCCTGCACAAGCAGAAGCCTGAGCTGCCGGTGAAGCTGTTCTGGCCAAATCAGGCCGATCGTGGCGTGCACGTCAATCTGTCGGGCATCGGCCTGACCAAGCATGCGCCGCACCCGGAAGCGGCCAAGGCTCTGGTTGAATGGATGACCACGCCAGAAGCGCAGAAGATTTTTGCGGACGTGAACCAGGAGTTCCCGGCCAACCCGGCGGTGGCGCCTTCCGAGGAAGTGGCAGCGTGGGGCAAGTTTGTTGCCGATACCCTGCCGGTGGAAGTGGCGGGCAAGCGTCAGGCTGAGGCGATCCGGATGATGGATCGGGCGGGTTGGAACTGATTCTGCTGTCCTGATCATTCCCACGCTCGGCGTGGGAATGCAGCCCTCGACGCTCTGCGTCGTGCCGCTGAAAGCGTGACGCAGAGCATCACAGGATGTGTGCCCACGCAGAGCGTGGGCACAATCATTTAAACGAGATTGTCTTCTTGGCCCACCCCGCCCAACGCCGCTGGTACCCCATCGTCTTCACCATCGCCGCGCTGGTGCTGTTGCCCCTGAGCGTTCTGCTGCTGTCGTGGCAGACCATCGATCAGCAGATCTGGTCGCACCTGTGGCAAACCCAGATGCCGCGCCTGCTCGGCAACACGCTGACGCTGGTGCTGGGCGTCGGTTTCGGCGTGACGCTGCTCGGCGTCAGCCTCGCCTGGCTCACCAGCCTGTGTGAATTCCCCGGTCGGCGCTGGCTCGACTGGGCGCTGATGCTGCCCTTCGCCATTCCCGCCTATGTGCTGGCGTTCGTTTTCGTCGGCTTGCTCGACTTCGCCGGCCCGGTGCAGAGCGTTTTGCGTGAGTGGTTCGGTAGCGGCCTGCGTCTGCCAAGGGTGCGCTCCACCGGCGGGGTCATCATCGTGCTGGTGCTGGTCTTCTATCCCTACGTTTACCTGTTGGCACGCACCGCGTTCCTCGCTCAGGGCAAGGGCCTGATGGAAGCCGCGCGTGTGCTTGGCCAGTCCCCATGGCAGGCATTCTGGCGCGTCGCACTGCCGATGGCGCGGCCAGCGATCGGTGCCGGCGTGGCGCTGGCGCTGATGGAAACCCTGGCGGATTTTGGTGCGGTGTCGGTGTTCAACTTCGACACCTTTACCACGGCCATCTACAAGACCTGGTATGGCTTCTTCAGCCTGTCGAGCGCGGCGCAACTGGCCAGCCTGTTGCTGCTGGTGGTGATGCTGGTGCTGTACGGCGAGCGTCGCGCCCGCGGGGCGAATCGGGCGGGCAACGAACGGCCAAGAGTGAAAGCGCTGTATCACTTGCGCGGGCTCAAGGCCTTTGCGGCGATGAGCTGGTGCGGTCTGGTGTTCGCCTGCGCCTTCGTGATTCCGCTGCTGCAACTGGTGGTGTGGTTCTGGCAGCGCGGGCGCTTCGATCTCGATGAGCGTTATGCCGGGCTGATTCTGCACACGTTGTATCTGGGCGGGATGGCGGCGCTGATCACGGTCAGCGTCGCCTTGCTGCTGGCGTTCGCCCGACGGCTGGCGCCGACGCCGGCGATCAATTCCGGCGTCGGCCTGGCCAACCTTGGCTATGCGCTGCCGGGTTCAGTGCTGGCGGTATCGATCATGCTCGCGTTCAGTTATCTGGATCGCGAACTGGTGATTCCGATGTCCGCCTGGCTCGGCGGTGCCGGCAAGCCGCTGCTGCTCGGCAGTCTCGCGGCATTGCTGATGGCGTACCTGGTGCGCTTTATCGCGGTCGCCTACGGGCCGCTGGAAAGCAGTCTGGCGCGTATACGGCCGTCTTTGCCCGAAGCGGCACGTAGCCTGGGTGTCAGTGGGCCGCGACTGTTTTTCAAAGTGTATCTGCCGTTGCTGCTGCCCGGCACGCTGAGCGCGGCGCTGCTGGTGTTCGTCGATGTGCTCAAGGAAATGCCCGCAACCCTGCTGATGCGCCCGTTTGGCTGGGACACGCTGGCAGTGCGCATCTTTGAAATGACCAGTGAAGGCGAGTGGGCGCGGGCGTCCTTGCCGGCGTTGACGCTGGTTCTGGTCGGATTGTTGCCGGTCATCGGCCTGATTCGTCGTTCCGCGCACCGAAACACTTAGTAGTGAGTCCTACATCATGCGGCTACAATGCGCGGCATTCGGAGCGGTCCGTCTGACAGACCCGTACGCTGGAATCGGCTGAAAGCCCTGTTCATCAAGGCTTTCGTCCGCTTGGCGGCGGTCCGCACCTTCGCCACGCCCGGAAGGAGAAACCCATGGGACAGCGTACGCCTCTGTATGACCTGCACCTCGCGCTCGGCGCGAAGATGGTCGATTTTGGCGGTTGGGACATGCCACTGCATTACGGCTCGCAGGTCGAGGAGCACCACGAAGTGCGCCGCGATTGCGGGGTGTTCGATGTTTCCCACATGACCGTGATCGATGTCAGCGGCCCCCAGGCCAAAGCCTGGCTTCAGCATTTGCTGGCCAACGACGTCGACCGCCTGCATCGTCCCGGCCGGGCGCTCTACAGCACCATGCTCAACGAGCGCGGCGGCATCGTCGATGACATGATCGTCTACCGCCTCGACGACGCGTACCGGCTGGTGTTCAACGCCTCCACCCGCGATCAGGATCTGGCGTGGATGAGTGCCCAGCTCGGCGGTTACGACGTGCAGTTGCACGAACGCAGTGAGCTGGCGATGCTCGCCATTCAAGGCCCGCAGGCCCGGCACAAGATTGCCGAACTGGTGACTCAGTCCCGTGCGACCCTGATCCAGCAGCTCAAACCCTTCGAAGGCTACTGCGACGGCGACTGGTTCATCGCGCGCACCGGTTACACCGGCGAGGATGGTCTGGAAATCTGCCTGCCGGCTGATCAGGCGCCAGGGTTCTTCAACGATCTGGTCGGCGCCGGGATTTCCCCGATCGGCCTCGGCGCTCGCGATACCTTGCGGGTCGAGGCCGGAATGAACCTCTACGGGCAAGACATTCATCAGGACGTTTCGCCGCTGGCCTCGAACATGGCCTGGAGCATCGCCTGGGAACCGGCCGCGCGCCAGTTCATCGGCCGCGCGGCGCTGGAAGCGGAAAAATCCGCCGGTGTCGCGCACAAACTGGTCGGCCTGGTGCTGGAAGAACGCGGTGTTTTGCGCGCTCATCAGGTGGTGCGTATCGCTGATGTTGGCGAAGGAGAGATCACCAGTGGTAGTTTCTCTCCTACGCTGAGCAAATCGATTGCCCTGGCGCGTGTTCCGATGGCGACTGCCGACCGCGCCGAAGTGGAAATCCGTGGCAAGTGGTATCCGGTGCGAGTGGTCAGACCGACCTTCGTGCGTCATGGCAAGACTTTGATCTAACCTTTTTCCGGCGGGCCGACCGCTGACCAATTCCTGAGGACACTGAAGATGAGCGATATCCCTGCCGAACTGCGTTTTGCCGAAAGTCACGAATGGGCGCGTCTGGAAGCCGACGGCACCGTCACCGTGGGCATCAGCGATCACGCGCAGGAAGCGCTGGGCGATGTGGTGTTCGTTGAACTGACCGAAGTGGGCAAGGTGTTCGCTGCGGGTGATCAGTCCGGTGTGGTCGAGTCGGTGAAAGCCGCTTCCGACATCTACGCCCCGGTCAGTGGTGAAGTCATCGCGATCAACGAAGAGCTGGGCGGTTCGCCCGAGCTGCTCAACTCCGACCCGTACGGCGCGTGGATCTTCAAGCTCAAGCCAAGCGACAAGGCCGAGCTGGACAAGCTGCTGGATGCTGCGGCGTACAAGGCTGCCATCGGCGAGTAAGACGTCAGCAATATCCAAAGCCCCGATTCGTCGGGGTTTTTTTATGCACGACACAAATCCCCTGTAGGAGTGAGCCTGCTCGCGATAGCGTTCTTTCAGGCACCTTTTGTTGACTGATACACCGCTATCGCGAGCAGGCTCACTCCTACAGGGTTATGCGGAGCACTTAAAATAGCTTGTCACACAGACTGCTATGCTGGTTTGACCGTGTTGCATTGACGCCCAGCAGCCGCCAGGAGAGCCCGTCATGTCCCAGTTGCCGTCCCTGCGCCAGTTACGCGATCCCGATGCCTTTGCGCGCCGCCACCTCGGCCCAGATACCGCCGAGCAACAGGCGATGCTCGACAGCCTCGGCCTCGGCAGTCGGGTCGAATTGATCGAGCAGACCGTGCCGCCGGCGATTCGCTTCAACCGTGCGCTGGACTTGCCGGCGGCCCTCGACGAACCGGCGGCGCTGGCGAAACTGCGCGGCTATGCCGAGCAGAATCAGGTCTGGACCAGCCTGATCGGCATGGGCTACCACGGCACCCTGACGCCGACCGTCATCCTACGCAACGTGCTGGAAAATCCCGGCTGGTACACCGCGTACACGCCGTACCAACCAGAGATCGCTCAGGGCCGGCTCGAAGCGCTGTTGAATTTCCAGCAACTGACCATCGACCTCACCGGCCTCGAACTGGCCAACGCCTCGCTGCTCGATGAAGCCACGGCGGCGGCTGAGGCCATGGCGCTGGCCAAACGCGTGGCGAAGTCGAAGAGCAATGTGTTTTTCGTCGATGAAAACTGCCATCCGCAAACCCTTTCCGTGGTGCAGACCCGCGCGGAAGGTTTCGGCTTCGAGCTGATCGTCGACGCTGTGGATAACCTGAAACAACACGAGGTGTTCGGCGCGCTGCTGCAGTACCCCGACACCCATGGCGAGATTCGCGATCTGCGACCGCTGATCGCCCACTTGCATGCGCAGCAGGCGCTGGCTTGCGTCGCCACCGATCTGTTGAGCCTGTTGCTGCTGACACCACCGGGCGAACTGGGCGCGGACGTGGTATTCGGTTCGTCGCAGCGATTTGGCGTGCCAATGGGTTATGGCGGCCCGCACGCGGCGTTCTTTGCCAGCCGCGAAGAATACAAACGGGCGATCCCGGGGCGGATCATCGGCGTGTCGAAAGATACCCGGGGCAATGTCGCGTTGCGCATGGCGTTGCAGACCCGCGAGCAACATATCCGCCGGGAGAAGGCCAATTCGAACATCTGCACGGCTCAGGTGCTGCTGGCCAACATCGCCAGTTTTTATGCGGTGTATCACGGCCCGGAAGGTCTGCGGCGAATCGCCCAGCGCGTGCATCGGCTGACCTGCGTTCTCGCCGCAGGGCTTGAGCGCCATGGCATCAAGCGAGTCAATGCGCAATTCTTCGATACGCTGACACTGGACGTCGGCGGGGCACAGACCGCGATCATCGAAAGTGCCAAGGCCGCGCAGATCAATTTGCGCATTCTGGGCCGTGGCCACCTCGGTCTGAGCCTCGACGAAACCTGCGATGAAAGCACCGTGGCGCGGCTGTTCGACGTGCTGCTTGGCGCCGATCATGGTCTGGACGTCGACGCGCTGGATGCCGAGGAAATTGGCTCTGGAATTCCTGGCGCCCTGCAACGCACCACGCCGTACCTGCGTCATCCGGTGTTCAACGCCCATCACAGCGAAACCGAGATGCTGCGTTACCTCAAGCAACTGGAAAACAAGGACCTGGCGCTCAACCAGTCGATGATCCCGCTGGGCTCCTGCACGATGAAACTCAACGCCACCAGCGAAATGATCCCGATCACCTGGCCGCAGTTCGCCAACCTGCACCCGTTCGTACCGCGCGAGCAGGCGGTGGGTTATACGTTGATGATCGAGGAGCTGGAGCGCTGGCTGTGCGCGATCACCGGCTTCGATGCGTTCTGCATGCAGCCCAATTCCGGCGCGCAGGGCGAATACGCCGGGCTGCTGGCGATCCGCAAATATCACGAGAGCCGCCAGCAGGGCGCGCGCGACATCTGCCTGATTCCGGCGTCAGCCCATGGCACCAACCCGGCGTCGGCGCAGATGGCCGGCATGCGCGTGGTCATTGTCGAATGCGACGAGGCCGGCAATGTCGACCTCAATGATCTGAAAGCCAAAGCCGCTGAAGCGGGAAACAAGCTGTCCTGTCTGATGGCGACCTATCCGTCGACGCATGGGGTGTACGAAGAGGGCATCAGCGAGATTTGTGAAGTGATCCACCAGCATGGGGGGCAGGTGTACATGGACGGTGCCAACCTCAATGCGCAGGTGGGACTGGCGCGGCCGGCGGACATCGGCGCTGATGTTTCACACATGAATCTGCACAAGACCTTCTGCATCCCGCACGGTGGTGGCGGGCCGGGCATGGGACCGATCGGGATCCGCGCGCACCTGGCGCCTTTCGTGGCCAACCATCCGGTGGTGCCGATCGACGGGCCACTGCCGCAGAACGGCGCAGTCAGCGCCGCGCCGTGGGGCAGTGCGAGCATTTTGCCGATCAGTTGGATGTACATCGCCATGATGGGCCCGCAACTGGCCGATGCCAGTGAAGTGGCAATCCTGGCGGCGAATTATCTGGCCCAGCATTTATCCGGCGCGTTCCCGGTGCTGTACACCGGGCGTAACGGGCGGGTGGCGCATGAATGCATTCTTGATTTGCGTCCGCTGAAAGCGCAGACCGGCATCAGCGAAGAAGACGTGGCCAAGCGCCTGATGGATTACGGTTTCCACGCCCCGACCATGTCCTTTCCGGTGCCGGGCACGCTGATGGTCGAGCCGACCGAAAGTGAATCCAAGGCTGAACTGGATCGTTTTATCAGCGCGATGCTGAGCATTCGAGCCGAGATCAGCGAAGTGCAGAACGGTAACTGGCCGACAGAAGACAACCCGCTCAAACGCGCGCCGCATACCCTGGCCGATGTCACCGGCGTCTGGGAGCGGCCGTACAGCATCGAGCAAGGAATTACCCCGGATGCGCACACCAAGGCGCACAAGTACTGGCCGGCGGTGAATCGGGTGGATAACGTTTACGGCGATCGCAATCTGTTCTGCGCTTGTGTCCCGGTGGACGATTACCGCTGATTCCCCGGCAAGCACACCTTCCCTGTGGGAGCGAGCCTGCTCGCGAAAGCGGTGATTCAGTCACCGAAAGTGTTGAGTGAAAGATTGCTTTCGCGAGCAGGCTCGCTCCCACAGGGTTATGGGGTGGGACTGAAATCCGGGCAAAAAAATGCCGCTCAATCGAGCGGCATTTTCATCTGCACAAGGCTTATTCAGCAGCCACGGCATTCTTCGCCAGAATCGCATTCGCCAGTTCCATGTCCGACGCTTGCAGGCCCGGATTGTCGGCGCGGACTTTCTGCATCGCCGCTTCCAGGTACGGGCCACGAATGCCGCCGTCGCTGGCGACGAAGCTGCCGGCATCGTCCTGAGCGGCGACGATCAGCTTGTGATCCTTGAAGGTCAGATAGGTGGAGCCGGTGGTGGCACCGGACGAGATGACGTTACGCCAAAAGCTGTCCGCCATGGCCGAACCGACGGGAAGGGACAACAGGGCCATGGTGGCGACAGCAAGTTTGAGACGCATGATGAGGTGACTCCTGGGGGATTAACTACGGCGTTGGATCGTCGTTCCCGGATCCGGTTCCGTGGTGGACTATCTCTGCTCGCTTTGCGGTGTGACGCGCAACACTTCCTCAACCGTGGTCAGCCCCGCCGCGACTTTCTGCGCGCCGGACAGGCGCAGGCTGCGCATGCCCTCCTTGAAGGCCTGACGGCGGATCGCGGTGAGATCGGTGTCCGGGGTAATGAACGCCTTGAGGCTGTCGCTCAATTGCATGATTTCGTAAACCCCGGCGCGGCCGCGATAACCGGTATCGCGGCATTCCACGCAGCCGATCGCCCGTTGCGCATGGCCCGGCAACGGCGCCTGCCAGGGCCGGGTCAGCGTCTGCCAGTCGTCCTCGTCCAGGGTCTGCGGCGCCTTGCAGTGCGGGCACAGGGTGCGCACCAGACGCTGGGCCATGACGCCGAGCACCGTAGCCTTGATCAGGTAATGCGGCACGCCGAGTTCGAGCAGACGGCTGATCGCGCTCGGCGCGTCGTTGGTGTGCAGGGTCGATAGCACCAAGTGCCCGGTGAGCGCGGCCTGAATCGCCATTTCTGCGGTTTCAAGGTCGCGGATCTCGCCGATCATGATGATGTCCGGGTCTTGTCGCATCAGCGCACGCACGCCAGCGGCGAAACTCAGTTCGATGTTGTGCTGCACCTGCATCTGGTTGAAGGCCGGCTCGACCATTTCGATCGGATCTTCGATGGTGCAGAGGTTGACCTCGGGCGTCGCCAGTTTTTTCAGCGTGGTGTACAGCGTGGTGGTCTTGCCCGAACCGGTCGGCCCGGTGACCAGAATGATGCCGTTGGGCTGGCGGGTCATGTCCTGCCAGCGGCGCAGGTCGTCGGCGCTGAAGCCCAGTTGATCGAAATCCTTGAGCAGCACCTCCGGGTCGAAGATCCGCATGACCATTTTTTCGCCGAATGCCGTAGGCAGCGTCGACAGGCGCAACTCCACTTCGCCGCCGTCCGGGGTCTTGGTCTTGACCCGGCCGTCCTGCGGTTTGCGCTTCTCCGCAACGTTCATGCGGCCGAGGCTTTTCAGGCGACTGACAATCGCCATGGTCACCTGCGGCGGGAATTGATAGACATTGTGCAGCACGCCGTCGATGCGAAAACGCACGGTGCCTTGCTCGCGGCGCGGTTCGATGTGGATATCGCTGGCGCGCTGCTGAAAGGCGTACTGGAACAGCCAGTCGACGATGTTGACGATATGCGCGTCGTTGGCGTCTGGTTCCTGATCGCTGGCGCCGAGGTTGAGCAGTTGTTCGAAGTTGCCGAGGTTGCCGCCCTGCGCATCGGCATTGCTGGCGCCGCTGACCGATTTCGCCAAGCGAAAGAATTCGACGCTGAAACGCTGGATGTCCGCCGGGTTGGCCACCACCCGTTTGATCGGCAACTTCAGCACATGGGTCAGGTCGGCCTCCCAACCGGTGACATACGGCTGGGCACTGGCGACGGTCACCGAGTCGCGATCCACGGCCACGGCCAGAATCTTGTGCCGCTGGGCGAAGGCGTAGGACATCAACGGCGTGACCGCCGCAACGTTGATTTTCAGCGGATCGATGCGCAGGTACGGCTGGCCGGCCTGTTGCGCCAGCCACAGGGTCAGGCTTTCCAGGTCCAGGTGCTTGCCTGGCCGGCTGAGGTCGTCGAGTTGTTGGCTGGCGATGAACTCCAGCGGATGCTTCTGCGCGTGCGCAGCGTGACGGCGACGTGCATTCAACGCCTGCTCGGCGGCGTCCTGGCAGATGAAGCCTTGCGCGACCAGTTCGCGCAGCACTTCGTTGAGGTCCAGCCAGCGGTCCTGAAGAGCGAGTTGAACGGACATGCGGGCTTCCTTTTCAAGCGACAGTGCGCAAAAGAATAGCCGTGGCGCTGCGGACCGTTGGGCCACTACCCGACGAAGCCGTTGCCGGGTTTGTCAGCCGGTGGCTTGTGCCGGGGCATCCCAAGCGCTGTCGGCGTTTCGCAAATCGACCGAGCAGACGCTGATCAGGTTACGAAGTTTTTCCGCAATCACTTGTGCGCGGTGCCAGCTCAGGCCGCCCATGATCAGGTCGATCGACAGCAGATCATCCGTGCGTTGCACGTTGACCTGCTCGGGCGTAAGAAACTGCAAGGCGAACAGGTTCAGCACCCGCACCAACAGATCCGGCTCAGCCTCGGCAAGAATCTGATACTGCGCCAGGCAATGGGCGTTGCTGACGTTCCACACGTCGGCGCGGGTCGGGGCGCTGTTTACGGCTTCAAGGTGCGGCATGGCAAGTCTCCAGATCACTGAAGAAATTTTTACATTCGCTGGCGGGTATTTCTTGGCTAAAATCGATGATATTGGCGACTAATTGGCGTGATCAATTCGCAATATTTACTTTCTGGGGTTTTTCTATGCACAGCGAGCTGGACGCCTACGACCGTAAGATACTCGCTCTGCTGCAAGAGGACGCTTCGTTGTCCAGCGCACAGATCGCCGAGCAGGTCGGTCTGTCGCAATCGCCGTGCTGGCGGCGGATTCAGCGGATGAAGGAGGAGGGGATCATTCGCGGTCAGGTGACCTTGCTCGACCGCAAGAAGATTGGTCTGAACACGCAGATCTTCGCCGAGATCAAACTCAACGCCCACGGGCGTTCGAATTTCACCGAGTTCACCGAGGCGATTCGCGGCTTCCCGGAAGTGCTGGAATGTTATGTGTTGATGGGCGCGGTGGATTTTCTGTTGCGCATTGTCGCGGCGGACATCGAGGCGTATGAGCGGTTTTTCTTTGAAAAGCTGTCGCTGGTGCCGGGGATACAGGAAGTGAATTCGATAGTGGCGTTGTCGGAAATCAAATCCACTACCAGCCTGCCGGTTCTACCCTGATCGTTCCCACGCTCCGCGTGGGAATGCAGCCCGGGACGCTCTGCGTCCCAAAGCGGACGCAGAGCGTCCATTGAGGCATTCCCACGCAGAGCGTGGGAACGATCACGGTGCGAAACCGGTTTAGCTGCGCAGGAGCATTTTCCACGCGCGATTCTGGTAAACCGCGATCGCTTGCTGCTTGCGCGCATCGAGCAGTTCGTCAGTGATGGTTGGCTCGTTGGCCAGTTGCGCCAACTTGTTCAGCTCGCCATAGAGGCGATCCATTTCCGGGATTTCCAGCACGTTGCGCGCGTGATGCAGCCAGACCTGAATGCGCTCGATGCGCGGCAGTTGTTCGGCGAGGTCTTCCGGCTGCTGCTGATAACGCTGCAGTTGCAAGGCCGTGGCTTCCTCGCCGAGCAGGCGCGGCAACCAGCTGTGCAACTGCGCGCCGCCCTGACGGTTGCCACGCACGTTTCGGTCGGCGGTCCAGGTGCGGGCCAGCAACCAGCGCGACGTGCTCAGCGAGAACAGGCCCCAGCGCGGATCTTCCAGTTCTTCGAGGAACTGCTCCGGTGCGGCTTTGCGTACATCTTCGTCTTCGATGCCGACCTGCACCAGCGGGCGCCAGTCTTCCAGCAACGCATCCAGTGCTACGCGCAGGTCATGGGTCGACTGACGCGGCGCGGCCTGGCCGAGGCTGCTGAGCAGCGCGCGCATTTCTGCGAGGTTCTCGACCCAGTCCTGCAGCAGGCGCCAGTGGCCGTTGAAACGATACTGTTCGGCCAGACGCTGGCTGCTGCCGAGCAAGTGCCAGCTCAGCGCGGCGAAAGCGTCGTCGAGTGGGGTTTCCGGGGTCAGCTCCGGTGCCGGCAGGCTCAGCGAGTAGCTGTTGGCGTCGTACAGGCGATAACCGCGCTCGGCCTTGCTGATGTCGCACGGCATCAAGGCGAGGGTTTCAGCCAGCTCGGCGGCCAGTTCCAGCAGCGCGGCAGGCTCGCCTTCGCGCAACTCGAGTTCCAGCTCGCAGATTTCTTCTTTCTGCTTGCCGACTACGACGTGACCGAGGTCCAGCGCGGCCTCGATGACCACCTTGGTCTTGCCACGGCCCCAGGCGATTTCGGCGCGCTCGCGGACGAAGTCGGTGGTGAAGATCGGCTTGAGGGTTTTCTTGTCCAGCTCGGCCAGCGACTCGGGCCAGCATTCGCCGTCGAGTTTCTTCACATCGAGCTTGGCTTTCGGCAGTTTCCAGTCGTACTCGTTACGCTCGGACAGACCGGCGACGCTCTGGCCGCGCGTCTTCAAGGTCTGGATGACCTCGTCGCCATCCTTGCGCAGGCGCAGGGCGACCTTGGCCTGGGCCAGATCGCGCTCTGGGGTGTCGAAGTACTGGTTCATCAACTCACGGCGTTCCCAGCCACTTTTGTTGCGTTTCTTCAGCAGCGGGTGCTCGCGCAGGGCAGCGAGGGTTTCGCGGCTGACGCGGAGTTTGATTTCGGTTTCTTTCTGCATGGCCGGAAAATCCAGAGTATCGGGAGCGCAGCCGGGGGAAGGTGTGGCTGCCAAGGCCGTGCAGTGTACAGGAGTCAAACTTCCTACGCCCTGCGGCGGTTTATTCCGAGCGCCGGATGGTTCTATGATGGACTTCAATCCGGTAGTTGGAGTCAGCGATGCCTTTGCCATCCATGCAAGACCAGTTCGCTGCGCTGATTGCCGCGCCATCGGTCAGCTGTACCCAACCCAGCCTCGATCAATCCAACCGGGCGGTGATCGACCTGCTTGCCGGCTGGCTGGGCGATCTGGGTTTTTCCTGCGATATCCAGCAGGTCAGTCCGGGCAAATTCAACCTGCTCGCCAGCATTGGCAGCGGACCCGGTGGGCTGGTGCTGGCCGGGCACAGCGACACGGTGCCTTACGACGATGCCCTGTGGCAGACCGACCCGCTGAAACTCACCGAAGTCGATGGCCGCTGGGTCGGTCTCGGCAGTTGTGACATGAAGGGTTTCTTCGCGCTGATCATCGAGGCCGTGCAGCCCCTGCTCGATCAGCCGTTCAGGCAACCGCTGCTGATCCTCGCTACCTGCGATGAAGAAAGCTCGATGTCCGGCGCCCGCGCGCTGGCCGAGGCCGGGCAACCGCTGGGTCGCGCGGCGGTGATTGGCGAGCCGACCGGGCTCAAGCCGATCCGCATGCACAAAGGCATCATGATGGAGCGCATCGATATCCTTGGCCAAAGTGGGCATTCGTCTGATCCGCGCCTGGGCCACAGCGCCCTTGAAGCAATGCACGATGCGATCGGCGAGCTGCGCGGCCTGCGCCTGTTGTGGCAGCGCGAATTCAACAATCCGCAATTCAGCGTGCCGCAGCCGACCCTGAATTTCGGCTGCATCCACGGCGGCGACAACCCCAATCGGATCTGCGGCCAGTGCTCGCTGGAATTCGATTTGCGCCCGCTGCCGGGCATGGACCCGAAGGTTCTGCGCGCGGAAATCCTGCGCAAGCTCAACCCGGTGGCCGAGCGGCATCAGGTCAGGATCGACTACAAACCATTGTTCCCGGAAGTGCCACCGTTCGAGCAGAGCGAAGACGCAGAATTGGTGCGCATCGCTGAAAAGCTCACCGGCCATCGCGCCGAAGCAGTGGCGTTCGGCACCGAAGCGCCTTATCTTCAGCGCCTTGGCTGCGAAACCATCGTGCTCGGCCCCGGCGACATCGCCTGCGCGCACCAGCCTGGCGAATACCTTGAAATGTCACGTTTGCAGCCTACCGTGCAGCTATTGCGGCAGTTGATTGAACATTACTGCCTGAGCCCGGACCAACCTGTATGAATTGAATGCTGTATCTGTAGGCCTTCGCCTGCTCGCGATAGCGGTGAGTCAGTCACCGGAGATATTGACGGGAGTTACGCTATCGCGAGCAGACTCACTCACAGGGGATCTGTGTTTTGTCTGACCGAACGCTGTAAATTGCCACCACCCCAACCCGTATTCATGAGGAGAGCGCGCGTGTCGCCAAGCCTGTTCCGACGATAACCATCAGCCCGCTGTGCGTTTTTCGTTTCGCCCCTTTTTTCGGCTGCTCTTTATTACAGGTCCAGGTACATGCCCGAATACGTTAATTGGCTTCGTCACGCGTCCCCTTACATCAATGCCCACCGCGATTGCACCTTCGTCGTCATGCTGCCCGGCGACGGCGTTGAGCATCCGAATTTCGGCAACATCGTCCACGATCTGGTCCTGTTGCACAGCCTCGGCGTGCGCCTGGTGCTGGTGCATGGCTCGCGCCCACAGATCGAAACCCGCCTCGCCGCACGCGGCCTGACCCCGCATTACCATCACGGCATGCGCATCACCGACGCGGCGACGCTGGAATGTGTGATCGACGCGGTCGGCCAGTTGCGCATCGCCATCGAAGCGCGGCTGTCGATGGACATGGCCTCCTCGCCGATGCAGGGCTCGCGCTTGCGCGTGGCCAGCGGCAACCTTGTCACTGCACGGCCGATCGGCGTGCTCGAAGGCGTTGATTATCACCACACCGGCGAAGTGCGCCGGGTCGACCGCAAGGGCATCAACCGCCTGCTCGACGAGCGCTCGATCGTGCTGCTGTCGCCGCTGGGCTACTCGCCAACCGGTGAAATCTTCAACCTCGCCTGCGAAGACGTCGCCACCCGCGCCGCCATCGATCTGGGCGCGGACAAACTGCTGTTGTTCGGCGCCGAGCTCGGCCTGATCGACGAGAACGGCAAACTGGTGCGCGAACTGCGTCCGCAGCAAGTGCCGGCGCATTTGCAGCGTCTGGGCATGAGCAATTATCAGGCAGAACTGCTCGATGCCGCCGCCGAAGCCTGTCGGGGCGGCGTGGCGCGCAGCCATATCGTCAGCTACGCCGAAGACGGCGCGCTGCTGACCGAACTGTTCACCCGTGACGGCGGCGGTACGCTGGTCGCGCAGGAGCAATTCGAACTGGTGCGCGAGGCGGCGATTGAAGACGTCGGCGGCTTGCTCGACCTGATCAGTCCGCTGGAAGAGCAGGGCATTCTGGTGCGCCGTTCACGCGAAGTGCTGGAGCGCGAGATCGAGCAGTTCAGCGTGGTCGAACGTGAGGGCATGATCATCGCCTGCGCGGCGCTGTATCAGATTGCCGATTCCGATGCCGGCGAGCTGGCTTGCCTGGCAGTGAATCCGGAGTATCGCCATGGCGGTCGCGGTGATGAATTGCTCGAGCGCATCGAAACCCGTGCGCGGGCGCAGGGTTTGAAGACCTTGTTCGTGCTCACCACACGCACCGCGCACTGGTTCCGCGAGCGCGGGTTTGAGCCGAGCAGTGTCGAGCGCCTGCCAGCGGCGCGGGCGTCGCTGTACAACTATCAGCGCAATTCGAAGATCTTCGAAAAATCCATCTGATCGTCACCTAATATCCGTGGCCCTGCCGGCATCGCCAGCAGGGCCACGCTTACTCAGCCGAACGCTAATGGCGCGGCCGCAAGACGCTTCTCTCAGCAACCCTCCTTCAAATTCAGACCTTGTCTGCCTGATGCTCATGCTCATGGCGGGATAAAACCGTGGCTGTAGAAAAAGTTTTGCAGCGTTGCGGCTGATACACAAACTGTAACAATTGAATCGGATAGTGCGCGCTTGATCGCGCGGGATGAGAAGGAACGATTTCGCTTTTGTGACAGTGCGAAACAGTTACGTGGGTGCTTTAGTGCTTTTAGGACTTTTGCTGAAGTTGGCGCGGGAGAGTGCGAAAGGGCCCGCGGGGCGGCGAAATTCCTAAAGGGTATTAGAAAAGAAGTGTTCATTCTTTTCAGAGTCATGGCGAATTCATGACTTTGCACGGACGGAAAAAAACGCACCTTAGACGTTGGTCGTAGACACACAAAGTTACGATTGACTTGTGGGTCACGCTCTGGCGCTAATCGTGAACCTTCGGCACCACGGGCATCGATCCGGGGCCAGGCATACAAGAATTAGAAAAATGAGAGGAGCTAGACAATGAATAAGTCCACCTTGGCCGTGGCTGTGGCCGTAGGGGTTTTGGCGCAGCAGGCAGGCGCCGCCGGTTTCATCGAAGACAGCAAGGCCTCCGTCAGTTCTCGCACGATGTATTACAACGCTGACAACCGCGACGGCGGTGCGGATCAGCGCGAAACGGCCGAAGGCCTGAAATTCGACTACCTGTCGGGCTTTACCCAAGGCACCGTCGGTTTCGGTTTTGATGCACAGGCCCTGGTCGGCATTCACCTGGACGGTGGCAAAGGTCATCATCCGGACTCCAACACCTTCTTCCCGAGCGACAGTGACGGCTCGGCGGTCGACGAATGGAGCCGTGTGGCGGGCAACGTCAAGGCACGCTTCTCCAAGACCGAAGCGCATTACGGCGGTGCACTGCAGCCGAACATGCCGATCCTGGTCGCCAACGACAGCCGTCTGCTGCCGCAAACCTTTGAAGGCGGCACGATTACTTCCAAGGAAATCGACAACGTCACCTTCAACGCGGGTCAGCTGGAACATGCCGCAGGCCGCGCGTCGTCGAATACCACTGGCCTGGCTGTAGCGGGCGGGACCGAAGACAGCAACCAGTTCCGTTATGCCGGCGCCGACTGGAAAGTCACCAAAGACCTGACGCTGCAGTATTACTTCGCGAATCTGGAAGACTACTACAAGCAGAATTTCTTCGGTCTGGTGCACGTTTACCCGATCAGCGCCAACCAGTCGTTCAAGACTGACATCCGTTATTTCGACAGCAGTTCCGATGGCAAGAACGGCGATGTTGGCTACCGCTTCAACAACAACGGCGGTTATGCGCGCAATCCGGGCGAAGTCGACAACAAAACCTGGAGTGCAATGTTCACCTATACCCTGGGTGGCAACGCGTTCCTGCTCGGCCATCAACGGGTCAATGATGACGGCGGCTTTGTCTATCTGAACCAGGGCAACGTGGTCGATGGCAACGGCCGTCCGGAAGGCGCCGGTGGCACCAGCTTCTACCTGTTCACCGATGCCATGGTGAACGGCTTCGTCCGTGCCGGTGAGAACACCACGTTCGGTCAGTATTCCTATGACTTCGCCGGTCTGGGTGTGCCGGGCCTGAAAGCGTCCGTCGCCTATCTGCATGGCGAGAACATCAAGGCCACCAACGGTACCGGCAGCGACATGTCGGAATGGGAGCGCGACATGCGCATCGATTACACCGTTCAACAGGGCGCTCTCAAAGGCTTCGGCGTGACGCTGCGTAATGGCGTGTACCGTGGCAGCGAGATCAATATCGCTGACCAGGATCAGACCCGTCTGATCTTCAACTACACCTATAGCTTCCTGTAAACGTCCCACAGAAAAGGCCTCGCCGAAGGGCGAGGCCTTTTTTTGCTCGCCTTTTTATATTCCTGATAGCTGTAACGAGATAATTTTTAATTCTTTTTAGAATTTAAGGCGCCGGCCTACAGTGCTTCCAACCCTAACAGGCGCCATTCTTGTGCAGATTTTGTCGCTGGAGCCCTGTTTGGGTTCAGGAATCGTGATGGCCGGCCGATATCACGGGTCGGTGTGCGCTTCCTTAGGCTTTGTTGCTATGAAAAAGAGTTATTCAATTCTTTTCAGGGTTACGCCGATGTATTCTTCCGCGGCTTTGACTGGGGGTAGCGGTCAGCTGCGATTTACGTATTGAGGATTTCGGGCGAACGATCCGGAACCGCAGATAAAGAATTAGAAACGAGAGGAGCGATACATGAACAAGTCCACCTTGGCCCTGGCTGTGGCCGTAGGGGTTATGGCGCAGCAGGCAGGCGCCGCCGGTTTCATCGAAGACAGCAAGGCTACTTTGGGGCTGCGTAACTTCTATATCAACACTGACAACCGTGATGGCGACACCAAAGCCGCCAAGGCTCAGAACAAGCAGGAAGAGTGGGGCCAGGGTTTCGATCTGCGCTTCATTTCCGGTTACACCCAAGGCACCGTAGGCTTCGGTATCGACGCTATCGGTTTGGTCGGCGTGCGTCTGGATTCGGGCGGCGGCACCAATGGTGCAACTTCGACTTCTTATGGCGGCACGGTTTTCCCGAGCAAGTCCAACGGCGAAGCTGTTGATAACTTCTCCAGCCTTGGTCTGACTGCCAAAGCCAAGATTTCCCAGACTGAGCTGAAACTGGGTACCTTGCAGCCGAAACTGCCGGTCATCGTGACCAACGACGGTCGTCTGCTGCCACAAACCTTCCAGGGTGGCCAGATCACTTCGAACGAGATCAAGGACCTGACGCTCGTCGGTGGCCAGATCGAGCACGCCAAGGGCCGTAACTCGAGTAATAACGAAGAGTTGTCTATCGCCGGCTCCAATGCTCACACCGCTGCCGGCCGCGACAGCAACAAGTTCATTTACGGTGGCGGTGACTATAAAATCACCAAAGACCTGACTGCTCAGTACTACTACGGCAATCTGCAGGATTACTACAAGCAGCACTTCCTGGGCCTGGTGCACAACTGGGCAATCGGCCCGGGTGTATTGAAGTCTGATTTTCGTTACTTCAACAGCCGTGACGATGGCGCCAATGGTAATGACCCGGCTTACTACACCACCGGTGACTACGGTACTGGCATCACCAAAGGCAAAGTCGACAACAACCTTTACAGTGGTTTGTTCCTGTACACCGTTGAAGGTCACACTTTCGGTGGCGGTTATCAGGTCAGCAACGGTAACAGCGACTTCCCTTGGCTGAACCAAGGTGACGGCTCGTCGGCTTACATCACTACCGACATGCAAATTGCCAAATTCGCGCGCGCTGGCGAACGTACCTGGCAAGCACGCTACTCGTACGACTTCGCCAAGGTTGGCGTACCTGGCCTGACCGCTGGCGTGGTTTATCTGCGTGGCGATAACATCGACACCACCGGTAAAGTAGGTGACCGTCAAGTCAGCACCAATGCTACCGGCCGTTCCGAGTGGGAGCGCGACTTCACCATCGGTTACGTCGTGCCTGAAGGTCCGCTGAAAAACGTTGGCGTAATGTGGAAAAACGCCATGTGGCGTAACGACATTCCGGGTCAGCGCGACCAGGACGAAAACCGCCTGATCGTCAGCTACTCGATCCCGCTGTTGTAATAGCGCGGCTCGATTCGCAGACGTAAAAAAGCCCCGTCCGGCATTGCGCCGGACGGGGCTTTGCGTTTTCGGGTCAGGCCCACCCCCGTAAGCCTGTCTCGAAGTTTCCCTCTTTACTGCAACTCAAGGCCTTCTCGAACCTCGAGGCCGATGTTCGGCGCGATCTCGCCAAGGGTCCAGTGAACAGATATTTAATATTCGATAAAGGTCTAGATATCGAGTTATTTATTCTTTTTCATGATGGTAAATCCCGAGCTACAGTTGAGGTCTCCAACAACTCCAACAGGAGCCGCATCATGAGCCTCAGACTTGGCGACATCGCCCCCGATTTCGAACAGGATTCCAGCGCCGGCAAGATTCGTTTCCACGAATGGCTGGGCGATAGCTGGGGCGTGCTGTTCTCTCATCCGGCAGACTTCACGCCGGTATGCACCACCGAACTGGGTTTCACCGCCAAGCTCAAGGACGAGTTCAGCCAGCGCGGCGTCAAAGCCATTGCGCTGTCAGTCGACCCGGTGGATTCGCACCACAAGTGGATCGAAGACATCAATGAAACCCAGAACACCGTGGTCAATTTTCCGATCCTGGCCGATGCCGATCGCAAGGTGTCTGACCTCTACGACCTGATCCATCCGAATGCCAGCGATACCCTGACCGTACGTTCGCTGTTCGTCATCGACCCGAACAAGAAGATTCGCCTGACCATCACTTATCCAGCGAGCACCGGGCGCAACTTCCACGAGATCCTGCGGGTGATCGACTCGCTGCAGCTCACCGACAACCACAAGGTGGCCACCCCGGCCAACTGGCAGGACGGTGAAGACGTGGTGATCGTGCCGTCGCTCAAGGATGAAGACGAGATCAAGCAGCGCTTCCCGAAAGGCTATCGCGCGGTGAAGCCGTACCTGCGCCTGACGCCGCAGCCGAACAAATAACCCCCGGAAATGATCGTTCCCACGCTCTGCGTGGGAGCGCATCCATGGACGCTCCGCGTCCACTGTGACGCACAGCGTCACGGGCGGCATTCCCACGCAGAGCGTGGGAACGATCAGCGTGTAGCCACAAAACAGGGGAATTTCGGCCGTTTCGACGGCCTTTTTTTCGCCTGAATAACAACGGCTGATATATCTCCAAAACGCATAACCAAATGAATAAATATGATTTATGGATATATAAATCTGCTGGTAAGGTCATTCCATTGAAGCGAGATCGCAACCTGCGAATCGCCGCTAACGTTTAAGGAGTCGTCTCAATGCTGGTCGTCTCACTGGGTGGCAGCCCCAGCCTGCGCTCTCGCTCCGCAGTGCTGCTGGAGCGTTCGCAACGCTGGCTGCAACAGCACGGAGTGGAAGTGGTGAGTTATCAGGTGCGGGACTTCCCGGCTGAAGATTTGCTCCACGCGCGCTTCGACAGTCCCAAGGTTCTCGACCTGTTGCAACAGATCGAAAACGCCGACGGCCTGCTCATCGCTACGCCGGTATACAAGGCGTCGTTCTCCGGCGCACTGAAAACCCTGCTCGATCTGCTGCCCGAACGTGCGCTGAGCCACAAGGTCGTCTTGCCGATGGCCACCGGTGGCAGCATCGCCCACATGCTGGTGGTCGATTACGCCCTCAAGCCAGTGCTGTCGGCGTTGAAAGCCCAGGAAATGCTCCAGGGGATTTTTGCCGAAGACAGCCAGATCGCTTACGGCGAAGGCAGTGCCGATGCGCAACTGGCGCCCACCCTGGAATTGCGACTGCATGAAGCGCTGGAGCAGTTTGTCGGGGCCATGGCGCGCCGGCCGAAACCGCTGGAGCCGGGCCTGTTGAACGAACGTTTATTAAGTGCTCGCTGGAGCATTTGAGTCGCATCGAAATTTGAAGTACTGGCCTTACTCGCCCGCCAACGGGCAAGCAGGTGCAGCCACAACCCAACAGCAAAAAGGAGAGCGCCATGCGCCCTGTATTTTTGCGTCGTGGTCTGGTCGCTCTGTTTGCTGCGGCTGTGTCCATCGGCGCTATTACCCAAGCTCAAGCCGAGACCTTGCGGATCGGTTATCAAAAGTACGGCACGCTGGTGCTGCTCAAGGCCAAAGGTACGCTGGAAAAACGTCTGGCCGCTCAAGGCGTCGACGTGCAATGGACTGAATTCCCCGGCGGCCCGCAACTGCTCGAAGGTCTCAATGTCGGTTCGATCGACTTTGGCGTGACCGGCGAAACCCCGCCTGTGTTCGCCCAGGCCGCTGGCGCCGATCTGCTCTACGTGGCTTACGAACCACCCGCGCCGCACAGCGAAGCGATCCTTGTGCCGAAAGACTCGCCGATCAAATCGGTGGCCGATCTCAAAGGCAAGAAAATTGCCCTGAACAAAGGCTCCAACGTCCACTACCTGTTGGTGCGCGCGCTGGAAGATGCCGGCCTCAAGTACAGCGACATCCAAACCGTGTTCCTGCCACCGGCCGATGCCCGCGCAGCGTTCGAGCGCGGCAGTGTCGATGCCTGGGTGATCTGGGATCCGTATCAGGCCGCGGCCGAGCAACAACTGCAGGCGCATACCCTGCGTGACGGCAAAGGCATCGTCGACAACCACCAGTTCTATCTCGCCACCAAACCTTACGCGCAGAAAAATCCCGAGGTGATCAAGACCCTCGTCGAAGAAGTGCGCGCGGTCGGCGAATGGTCGCAAGCCAATCCGCAAGACGTCACCCAACAGGTGGCGCCACTGCTCGGTCTGCCGGCGGACATCACCCTGACCTCGGTGAAACGCCAAGGCTACGGCGCGCTGTTCCTGACCCCGGAAGTGGTCGCCGCGCAACAGAAAATCGCCGACACGTTTTTCCAGCTCAAGCTGATTCCCAAGCCGCTGAGCATCAAGGACGTGATCTGGACCCCGCCGGCCACTGTGGCCCAAAGCTCCCCAGCGCAGTAATTCGAATCCACAAGGAGACCACTCCATGAGCCTCAATATTTTCTGGTTCCTGCCTACCCACGGCGACGGCCATTACCTTGGCACCGCTGAAGGCGCCCGCGCGGTGGATCACGGTTATTTGCAGCAAGTTGCACAAGCGGCCGATCGCCTTGGTTTCGGCGGTGTACTGATTCCCACCGGACGTTCCTGCGAAGACTCGTGGCTGGTGGCGGCCTCGTTGATTCCGGTGACCCAGCGTCTGAAGTTTCTGGTCGCCCTGCGCCCCGGGATCATTTCCCCTACGGTGGCGGCGCGTCAGGCTGCAACACTGGATCGTTTGTCCGGCGGCCGTGCGCTGTTCAACCTGGTAACTGGCGGCGACCCGGAAGAATTGGCGGGCGACGGTCTGTTCCTCAACCACGAAGAACGCTATCAGGCCTCGGTGGAATTCACCCGCATCTGGCGCCGTGTGCTGGAAGGCGAAACCGTTGATTACGACGGCGAACATATCAGCGTCAAAGGCGCCAAGTTGCTCTATCCACCGATCCAGCAACCGCGTCCGCCGCTGTATTTCGGTGGCTCGTCTGAAGCGGCGCAGGATCTGGCCGCCGAGCAAGTGGAAATGGTCCTGACCTGGGGCGAGCCGCCGGCTGCGGTGGCCGAGAAGATCGCCCAAGTCCGGGCCAAAGCCGCCAAACTCGGGCGCACCGTACGCTTCGGCATTCGTCTGCATGTGATCGTGCGGGAAACCAATGCCGAAGCCTGGCAAGCGGCGGACCGACTGATCTCGCATCTGGACGACGACACCATCCAGCGTGCGCAGGCGTCGCTGGCGCGCTTCGATTCGGTCGGCCAGCAACGCATGGCCGCGCTGCATGGCGGCAGCCGCGACAACCTCGAAGTCAGCCCCAACCTGTGGGCCGGCGTCGGTCTGGTGCGCGGCGGTGCCGGCACGGCGCTGGTCGGCGACGGCCCGACCGTGGCGGCGCGGGTCAAGGAATACGCGGATCTGGGCATCGACACGTTCATCTTCTCCGGTTATCCACACCTCGAAGAATCCTATCGCGTCGCTGAACTGCTGTTTCCGCACCTCGACGTCGAACGCCCGGAATTGCCGAAAAGCGCCGGTTACGTCAGCCCGTTCGGCGAGATGGTCGCCAACGACATCCTGCCCAAAGCCGCATCGCAGAGCCGAGGCGCGGCCATGAAGAAATTTATCCACAGGCTCGCGCCCTGGGCGTTGCCGGTGTTGCTGCTGGCGGTGTGGCAGTTGTCGGTGTCGGCCGGTTGGTTGTCGACGCGGATTCTGCCGGCGCCGGTGGCGGTGCTCGAAGCCGGCGTCAGTCTGGTGCGCAGCGGCGAAATCTGGACGCACCTGGCCATCAGCGGCTGGCGCGCGGCACTTGGCTTCACCATCGGCGGCAGCATCGGTCTGGTGCTGGGCTTTATCACCGGCCTGTCGAAGTGGGGCGAGCGCTTGCTCGACAGCTCGGTGCAGATGATCCGCAACGTGCCGCATCTGGCGCTGATTCCACTGGTGATCCTGTGGTTCGGCATCGACGAGTCGGCGAAGATTTTTCTGGTGGCACTTGGCACGTTGTTCCCGATTTATCTCAACACTTATCACGGCATCCGCAACGTCGACCCGGCGCTGGTGGAGATGGCGCGCAGTTATGGCTTGAGCGGTTTCAGCCTGTTCCGCCAGGTGATTCTGCCCGGCGCGCTGCCGTCGATTCTGGTCGGCGTGCGCTTTGCCCTGGGTTTCATGTGGCTGACGCTGATCGTCGCTGAAACCATTTCGGCCAGCTCGGGCATCGGCTATCTGGCGATGAACGCCCGTGAATTTTTGCAGACCGATGTGGTGGTGCTGGCGATCCTGCTTTACGCCGTGCTGGGCAAACTGGCCGACCTCGCTGCCCGCGGGCTTGAACGGGTGTGGTTGCGCTGGCATCCGGCCTACCAGGTGGCCAAGGGAGGTGCGGCATGACTGCTCAACAGCCGCCACGCCTGCTGCGCGGGATTCCGCTGGCGCTGCGCAACCTGCAGAAAACCTTTGGCTCGCGCCAGGTATTGCGCGATATCGATTTGCACATTCCGGCGGGGCAATTCGTGGCCGTGGTCGGGCGCAGCGGTTGCGGCAAAAGCACCTTGCTGCGCTTGCTCGCCGGGCTCGATCAACCGACTGGCGGCGACCTGCTCGCCGGGTCCGCGCCGCTTAGCGATGCGCGCGATGACACTCGCTTGATGTTTCAGGAAGCGCGTCTGCTGCCGTGGAAAAAGATCATCGACAACGTCGGCCTGGGCCTTGCGGGCAACTGGCGGGCGCAAGCGCTGGAAGCACTCGAAGCGGTGGGGCTGGCCGATCGCGCCAATGAATGGCCGGCCGCGTTGTCGGGCGGACAGAAACAGCGTGTCGCCTTGGCCCGGGCGCTGATTCATAAACCGCGCCTGCTGCTGCTCGACGAGCCACTCGGCGCGCTGGACGCGCTGACCCGCATCGAGATGCAGCAGCTGATCGAACGCCTGTGGCAGCAACACGGCTTCACCGTGCTGCTGGTGACCCACGATGTCAGCGAAGCGGTGGCGATTGCCGACCGGGTGATTCTGATCGAGGACGGCAAAGTCGGTCTCGACCTGCACGTCGAACTGCCGCGCCCTCGGGTCCGTGGCTCGCATCGCCTGGCCGCACTGGAAACCGAAGTGCTCAACCGTGTTCTGTCCCTGCCCGGCGAACCGCCGACGCCGGAACCTGTTTCACCCTTGCCTACGCAACTGCGTTGGGCGCAATAAAGCAGCTGCAAGCTTCGAGCTTCAAGCTGCAAGTCAAGGCGCTGTGCTTTTGCTTGCAGCTTGTAGCTTGCTACTTGCCGCTTATTTCGACCTCAGGAGAAATATCATGACTATCAAAGCCATCAACGTGCGCAACCAGTTCAAAGGCTCGATCAAGGAAATCGTCCTCGGCGACGTGCTGTCGGAAATCGACGTGCAGACCGCTTCGGGCATCGTCACTTCGGTGATCACCACCCGTTCCGTGAAAGAGCTGGAACTGGTGGTGGGCAGTGAGGTGATTGCCTTTGTGAAATCCACTGAGGTGTCGATCGCCAAGTTGTAAACCAGTGGATAAACAACAACCCCGAAGGGTGCGAGCCCTTCGGGGTTTTCTTGATCGTTCCCACGCTCCGCGTGGGAATGCCTCTAGGGACGCTCCGCGTCCAGTGACGCGGAGCGTCACGGGCTGCATTCCCACGCAGAGCGTGGGAGCGATCATGCCTCAGCGCTTCGGCAGGTAGGGCGGCAGATACAGGCCGATGTAGGCATCGAACACGCGCATCCCTTCCTCGGCCATGCGCGGCGTGATCTGCCCGTGCTGTTGCACCGAACGTGCATAAACGCGGTCGCCCAGTTCCATCGCCAAGGCAAACACATCGACATCGTCCGGCAGCTTTGGCAGTTCAAAGTGATGGTCGAACAGTTTGTGCATCAGCTCGCCCAGTTCCAGATCGTGCTGGCGGTCCGCCTGGGTCACTTCCGTCAGCCCGTGCTGGGCGAGGATCAACTGGCGTGCCGCGGCGTCTTCGCCGTAGATCTCGAGCATGCGTTGTTCGACCAGTCGTGACAGATCGCGCCAGTCGCGCAAGGCCTCATGATCGATTGGTGCTTGCAGACAGGCGCGAAAGGCTGCGTGCACATCGGCGGTCAACGCTTCGAGCAGCGCCGGGACGCTGGCGAAGAAATGGTACACGGAGGAGGGCGGAATCTGCGCCCGTTCGGCCACGCTGTAGATCGACAGGCTCGCCACGCCCTCGGCGGCCAGCAGCGTGCGCGCGGCGTCGAGAATCGAATCGATGCGCGCCTGACTGCGGGCGCGGGGTTTGCGGACGGTGGCGGGACGCGTCATGGAAGTCTCCTGCGGGGCAGCGGGCATTGTACGAGCCGGTTCCTTTGTTGTCTCGTCAACCGCCATCGCTGGCAAGCCAGCTCCCACATTGATCTCCAGCGAATCCGGATCTTCATCCCACACGAAACTCCATGTGGGAGCTGCGGTGCGACGTCTCGACTTGCCAGCGATCCGCCGCAGGCGGCCATAAAAAAACGCCGCTGACTGAATAGCCAACGGCGTTTTTGCTGAAGCGGCAAACCCGTTAAACGGTATGCAGATACCAGTTGTACTCAAGGTCGGAGATGGAGTGTTCGAACTCCTCCAGTTCGCTTTCCTTGCAGGCGACGAAGATATCGATGTACTTCGGATCGATGTACTTGGCCATCACCTCGCTGTCGTCCAGCTCGCGCAGGGCATCGCGCAAGTTGTTCGGCAGGCTTTGCTCGTTCTGCTCGTAGCTGTTGCCTTCGACAGGCGCGCCCGGCTCGATCTTGTTGACCAGACCGTGATGCACACCGGCCAGTACCGAGGCCATCAGCAGGTACGGGTTGGCGTCGGCACCGGCAACGCGGTGTTCGATACGCACGGCATCGGCAGAGCCGGTCGGTACGCGAATCGCCACGGTGCGGTTGTCCAGACCCCAGCACGGCGAGTTCGGTACATAGAACTGCGCGCCGAAACGACGGTACGAGTTGACGTTCGGGCAGAGGAACGCCATCTGCGCGGGCAGGGTCTCGAGCACACCGCCGATCGCGTGACGCAGCGCGGCGTTCTGCTCGGGATCCTCGCTGGCAAAAATGTTCTTGCCAGCCTTGTCCAGAATCGAAATGTGCACGTGCAGACCATTGCCTGCCTGGCCTGGGTACGGCTTGGCCATGAAGGTGGTGTCCATTTCATGGTCGTAAGCGATGTTCTTGATCAGACGCTTGAGCAGTACCGCGTAATCGCAAGCCTTGATCGGGTCGGCGACGTGGTGCAGGTTCACTTCGAACTGCGCCGGGGCACTTTCCTTGACGATCGCATCGGCCGGGATGCCTTGTTCTTTGGCACCTTCCAGAATGTCCTGGAGGCAGTCGACGTATTCGTCGAGGTCGTCGATCAGGTAGACCTGAGTCGAATGTGGACGTTTGCCGGAGATTGGCGAGCGTGGCGGCTGAGGACGGCCGTTCACGTTTTCCTGGTCGATCAGGTAGAACTCGAGTTCGAACGCGGCGCAGATGGTCAGGCCCAGTTCGTCGAACTTGGTCACCACCTGGCGCAGCACTTCACGCGGGTCGGCGAAGAACGGGTCGCCTTCGAGCTCGTGCATGGTCATCAGCAGTTGCGCGGTCGGGCGCTTCTGCCATGGCTCGTTGCACAGGGTATCGGGGATCGGATAGCAGATACGATCGGCGTCGCCGATGTCCAGGCCCAGGCCGGTGCTTTCCACCGTCGAACCATTGATATCCAGAGCAAATAGAGAGGCCGGCAGGTTGATGCCTTTCTCGTAAACCTTGTGGAGGCTGGTGCGTTCGATGCGCTTGCCGCGCACCACACCATTCATATCCGCAATCAGAAGGTCAACGTACAGAACCTCAGGATGTTCCTTAAGGAACGCGTTCGCTTCGTTAAGCTGAACGGCACGCGGGGGTACCGACATGATGCAACACCTTTGTTGTTAAAAATATCAATCATTGATCTTTTCTGGTTTCAGTCAACCCGAACGGCCTGCCGAAGTCAAGCGAGGCCTTTTTCGCCCTAAAAAAGCGCCGTGAGGGCATTTATGGGGCATTTCGGGGCGTTTTTGCGTCCTGCATGTGTCGGGCACCCGCAGGCTTGAGCAGGCCGTGTTGTATTTTTTACGGGGGTGTTGTGTAAAAAAATGAACAAGGCTAAGCTCCGATCAAACCCATAACAGCAATAATACCGGGGTGCTTCATGTCTCGCCTGCCGTTAATCGGCGTCACCGACTGCTCGCAACAGTCCGGTCTGCATGCTTATCACATCAGTGGCGATCCATCCGTCCGTAGCGCGGCCAATCAGGCTCGCAGCTTGTCGACGCAGCCCTGCGCAGCGACTCGTCAAACGGCAGCGTCCGATATTCTGGACGCAGACGACAGCATCCTGTTTATGGCGTCTCCTTTCAATATAGATCGCTTTCATCGTCACAGCCTGTGCCGCTTCCCCAGCCGTGCTCACGATTCTGCACGCCTTGAATGTGCACAGGAAATGCAACGCCAGCGTCAAGGGCAGGTAAGCTCCTCGTTCATTGTCTATGCGCGGTGCCAGGCGTAAGCCGGCACTGCGCGAGCAAGCCCCCTTTAACGCGACGCTCTCAGCGTCAAACTTGCCTGACATCGCGTCAGGAGACTCAGCCCAGAGGCATTTATGAGTACCAACCTCGACCAGCTCACCGATTGGTTGAAAGACCGCAAGATCACAGAAGTCGAATGCATGATCGGCGACTTGACCGGCATCACCCGTGGCAAGATCTCCCCGACCAACAAGTTCATCGCCGAGAAAGGCATGCGTCTGCCGGAAAGCGTGTTGTTGCAGACCGTGACCGGCGATTACGTCGAAGACGACATCTATTACGAACTGCTCGACCCGGCCGACATCGACATGATCTGCCGCCCCGACCAGAACGCCGTGTACCTGGTGCCGTGGGCCATCGAGCCGACCGCGCAGGTGATCCACGATACCTACGACAAGCAAGGCAACCCGATCGAGCTGTCGCCGCGCAACGTCCTCAAGAAAGTCCTCAAGCTGTATGCCGACAAGGGCTGGCAGCCAATCGTCGCGCCGGAGATGGAGTTCTACCTGACCAAGCGCAGTGACGACCCTGACTATCCGTTGCAGCCGCCGATTGGTCGCTCCGGTCGCCCGGAAATCGGTCGTCAGTCGTTCTCCATCGAAGCGGCGAACGAATTCGATCCGCTGTTCGAAGACGTCTACGACTGGTGCGAATTGCAGGAGCTGGACCTCGACACGCTGATCCACGAGGACGGCACGGCGCAGATGGAAATCAACTTCCGTCATGGTGACGCGTTGTCGCTGGCCGACCAGATTCTGGTGTTCAAACGCACCATGCGTGAAGCCGCGCTCAAGCACGACGTGGCCGCGACGTTCATGGCCAAACCGATGACCGGCGAGCCGGGCAGTGCCATGCACTTGCACCAGAGCATCATCGACATCCACACCGGCAAGAACGTCTTCTCCAACGAAGACGGGACCATGAGCCAGTTGTTCCTGCACCACATCGGTGGCCTGCAGAAACTGATCCCGGAATTGCTGCCGCTGTTCGCCCCCAACGTCAACTCGTTCCGCCGCTTCCTGCCGGATACCTCGGCACCGGTGAACGTCGAGTGGGGCGAAGAAAACCGCACCGTCGGCCTGCGCGTGCCGGACGCCGGCCCGCAGAACCGCCGTGTGGAAAACCGTCTGCCGGGCGCCGATGCCAACCCCTACCTGGCGATCGCCGCGAGCCTGCTCTGCGGTTACATCGGCATGGTCGAAGGCCTCAACCCGAGCGCGCCCGTGGTGGGTCGTGGCTACGAGCGCCGCAACCTGCGCCTGCCGCTGACCATTGAAGACGCGCTGGAGCGCATGGAAAACAGCAAGACCGTCGAGAAATACCTCGGCAAGACTTTCATCACAGGCTACGTCGCGGTCAAGCGGGCCGAGCATGAAAACTTCAAGCGCGTGATCAGTTCCTGGGAGCGTGAGTACCTGCTCTTCGCCGTCTGATACGCCGGGCGCGCCGTGCAGGCGGCGCGCCTTCACCGATAACAAGGAGAATTGGCATGACCAGCAACAACCCGCAAACCCGTGAGTGGCAAGCACTCAGCAGTGATCATCACCTGGCCCCGTTCAGCGATTTCAAGCAACTGAAAGAGAAGGGCCCGCGGATCATCACCAATGCCAAGGGCGTTTACCTGTGGGACAGCGAAGGCAACAAGATCCTCGACGGCATGGCCGGGCTCTGGTGCGTGGCGATCGGTTATGGCCGCGATGAACTGGCCGATGCTGCCGCCAAACAGATGCGCGAACTGCCGTACTACAACCTGTTCTTCCAGACCGCGCATCCGCCGGCGCTGCAACTGGCCAAGGCGATTGCCGACGTTGCACCGGAAGGCATGAACCATGTGTTCTTCACCGGTTCCGGCTCCGAAGGCAACGACACCATGCTGCGTATGGTTCGCCACTACTGGGCGATCAAAGGCCAGCCGAACAAGAAAGTCATCATCAGCCGCAAGAACGGTTATCACGGTTCGACCGTGGCCGGCGCCAGCCTCGGCGGCATGACCTATATGCATGAGCAGGGCGACTTGCCGATCCCGGGCATCGAGCACATCGCGCAGCCATACTGGTTTGCCGAAGGCGGCGACATGACGCCAGAAGAGTTCGGCATCTGGACGGCCAATCAGCTCGAAGAGAAGATTCTCGAAGTCGGCGTCGACAACGTCGGTGCCTTTATTGCCGAGCCGATTCAGGGTGCCGGTGGCGTGATCATTCCGCCCGACACCTACTGGCCGCGCATCAAGGAAATCCTCGCCAAATACGACATTCTGTTTGTGGCGGATGAGGTGATCTGTGGGTTCGGTCGCACCGGTGAGTGGTTCGGTAGCGATTTCTACGACCTCAAACCCGACATGATGACCATTGCCAAAGGCCTGACCTCGGGCTACATCCCAATGGGTGGCCTGATCGTCCGTGACAGCGTGGTGGCGGTGCTCAACGAAGGCGGCGATTTCAATCACGGCTTCACCTATTCCGGGCATCCGGTGGCAGCCGCGGTGGGTCTGGAAAACATCCGCATCCTGCGCGATGAAAAGATTATCGAGAACGCGCACAACGAAACGGCACCGTATTTGCAGAAACGTCTGCGCGAGCTGAACGATCATCCGTTGGTGGGTGAAGTTCGCGGCGTCGGTCTGCTGGGGGCGATCGAGCTGGTGCAGGACAAGGCCACGCGCAAGCGTTACGAAGGTAAAGGCGTGGGCATGATTTGCCGGCAGTTCTGCTTCGACAACGGCCTGATCATGCGCGCGGTGGGTGACACGATGATCATCGCGCCGCCGCTGGTGATCAGCAAAGCCGAGATCGATGAGTTGGTTACAAAGGCACGCAAGTGTCTGGACCTGACCCTCGGTGCGCTGCAGGGCTAAGTGCTAGGCTTTGAGCGAGCAGGTTGCGGCTTGCTCGTTCAAAGCTGTCAGAAAGGCTGGTCTTTTGTTGAAAGACCGCCTCGGATCTTGCCAGACTAGCCGCGGTTCCAGTTGTCCGGGTTCGGCCGCTGAACAATGTGGTTCAAAAAAGAAAAATTTGGAGCATGACGCATGAAGGCATTAGGTAAAAAGCTTGCTGGCAAGACACTTCTCGCGCTGTCCGTGGCGGGCATGATGGCGGGTGCGGTTCACGCGGACGACAAGGTACTGCACGTTTACAACTGGTCCGATTACATCGCGCCGGACACCGTGGCCAACTTCGAGAAAGCCACCGGGATCAAAGTCGTCTACGACGTCTTCGACAGTAACGAAACCCTGGAAGCCAAGCTGCTGGCCGGCAAGTCCGGTTATGACATCGTGGTGCCTTCCAACAACTTCCTCGCCAAGCAGATCAAGGCCGGGGTTTACCAGGAGCTGGACAAGTCCAAGCTGCCAAACTGGAAAAACCTCGACGAAGACCTGCTCAAGGCCGTTGGCGACGCCAGCGACCAAGGCAACAAACACGCCTTCCCGTACATGTGGGGCTCGATCGGCATCGGCTACAACCCGGCCAAGGTCAAGGCTGCGCTGGGCATCGACAAGATCGATTCGTGGGACGTGGTGTTCAAGCCAGAAAACATGGAAAAGCTGAAAAGCTGCGGCGTGAGCTTCCTCGACGCCCCGACCGAGATGATTCCGGCGGCGTTGCACTATCTGGGAAAACCGACCAACAGCAAGGACAAGGCTGACCTGAAAGCCGCCGAGGACCTGTTCCTGAAGATTCGTCCGTCGGTTGCCTACTTCCACTCCTCCAAGTACATCTCGGACCTGGCCAACGGCAACATCTGCGTCGCCGTCGGTTACTCGGGTGACCTGGAGCAGTCCAAGACCCGCGCTCAGGAAGCCGGTGACAAGGTCAAACTGGCCTACACCATTCCAAAAGAAGGCGCCGGTACTTTCTACGACATGGTCGCCATTCCCAAGGATGCCGAAAACGTCGAAGCCGCCTACAAGTTCATGAACTACCTGCTCGAGCCGCAAGTGATGGCCGGCATTACCAACGCCGTGCGTTTCCCGAACGGCAACAAGGCGGCCACGCCACTGGTGGACAAGGACATCACCAGCGATCCGAGCATCTACCCGTCGGCTGAAGTGAAGAAACAGCTCTACGCGATCAGTGACCTGGACGCGGCGACTCTGCGCCTGATCACCCGCAGCTGGACCAAGATCAAATCGGGCAAATAAGCCGGTTTGTCGCAGCAACCGCTGGCCGTCGTTTCCGCGATGGCGGCCAGCGGAGCAATTAAATGACAGAAAGTTTTGCTGGATCGGTTTTTCGAGGGTAAGTTGCGCGCCGGTTTTGTTGTCGGGCAGCCATGGCTGTCATGCAGCGCGGGGCAACTTGGGCCCAATCCATTTAGAGGACCTCCACTTGCCTGTATTTTCTTCTTTGCGCAAAGCCCTGCTGGCCGCAGCCGGCCTGACCCTCGCTGTCGGAGCCCAGGCCGCCGGTACGGTGCACATTTATAACTGGTCCGATTACATCGGCGAATCGACCCTGGCCGACTTCGAAAAGGAGACCGGGATCAAACCGGTCTACGACGTCTTCGATTCCAACGAAACCCTGGAAGGCAAGCTGCTCGCCGGCCGCACCGGCTACGACGTGGTCGTGCCGTCGAACCACTTCCTCGGCAAACAGATCAAGGCCGGCGCCTTCCAGAAACTCGACAGGGCGCAACTGCCGAACTATTCCAACCTCGACCCCGTGCTGCTCAAGCGCCTGGAGCAGAACGATCCCGGCAATCTTTACGCCGTGCCGTACCTGTGGGGTACCAACGGCATCGGTTACAACGTCGACAAGGTCAAGGCTGTGCTGGGCATCGACAAGATCGATTCCTGGGCCGTGCTGTTCGAGCCGGAAAACATCAAGAAGCTGCACAGCTGCGGCGTCGCGTTCCTCGATTCGGCCGATGAAATGATGCCGACCATGCTCAATTACCTGGGCCTGAACGCCAACAGCACCAACACCAAGGACTACGAAAAAGCCACCGCCAAGCTGCTCGCGGTGCGTCCTTACGTGACCTATTTCCATTCCTCGAAGTACATCGGTGATCTGGCCAACGGCGACATCTGCGTGGCGATCGGTTTCTCCGGCGACATCTTCCAGGCGAAGAACCGTGCCGAGGAAGCCAAGAAAGGCGTGAACATCGCCTACTCGATTCCGAAAGAGGGTGGCGCGCTGTGGTTCGACATGCTGGCGATCCCCAAGGACTCGTCCAACGTCAAAGAGGCTCACGCCTTCATCAACTATTTGCTGAAACCTGAGGTGATCGCCCAGGTCAGTGATTACGTCGGTTACGCCAACCCCAACCCGGGTTCGGACAAGCTGATGGAACAATCCATCCGCACCGACGAAGCGGTCTACCCGCCGCAAGCAGTCCTCGACAAGACCTACGTGTCGACCGAGTTGCCAGCCAATATTCAGCGTTTGATGACCCGCAACTGGACCAAGGTCAAGTCGGGCAAATAACGCACAAACTATCCAGTGTTCGTCTTGCGTGGCGAACCGCTGCTTCTGTTGGGAGTTTCGTAAATGGCAGTTGCCTCCGGCGCCTACAAGAAAGCCCTCGAGGGCGACCAGACACCAAAACAGGTGCTGGTCAAAATCGACCGGGTCACGAAGAAGTTCGACGAGACGATTGCCGTGGACGACGTGTCCCTGGAAATCAAGAAAGGCGAGATTTTCGCCCTGCTCGGCGGTTCGGGATCGGGCAAATCCACCCTGCTGCGCATGCTCGCAGGGTTTGAACGGCCCACGGAGGGGCGCATTTTCCTCGACGGCGTCGACATCACCGACATGCCGCCGTACGAACGTCCGATCAACATGATGTTCCAGTCGTACGCCTTGTTCCCGCACATGACCGTGGCGCAGAACATCGCCTTCGGCCTGCAGCAGGACAAGATTCCCAAGGCCGAGATCGACGCCCGCGTGGCCGAAATGCTCAAACTGGTGCAGATGAGCCAGTACGCCAAACGCAAGCCGCATCAACTGTCCGGCGGGCAGCGTCAGCGCGTGGCACTGGCGCGCTCGCTGGCCAAGCGGCCAAAACTGCTGCTGCTCGATGAGCCGATGGGCGCTCTGGACAAGAAACTGCGTTCGCAGATGCAGCTGGAACTGGTGGAAATCATCGAGCGCGTCGGCGTGACCTGCGTGATGGTGACCCACGACCAGGAAGAGGCCATGACCATGGCCGAGCGCATTGCGATCATGCACCTGGGCTGGATCGCGCAGATCGGCAGCCCGATCGACATCTACGAAACCCCGACCAGCCGACTGGTCTGCGAATTCATCGGCAACGTCAACATCTTCGAAGGCGAAGTGATCGACGACGCCGAGGGCCACGCGACCATCACCTGCAAGGACCTCGACCGGCAGATCTACGTCGGCCACGGCATCAGCACCTCGGTGCAGGACAAGTCGGTCACCTACGCGATTCGTCCCGAGAAGCTGCTGGTGACCGCCGAGATGCCGACCTGCGAGTACAACTGGTCGAGCGGCAAGGTTCACGACATTGCCTATCTGGGCGGTCACTCGGTGTTCTACGTCGAGTTGCCAAGCGGCAAACTGGTGCAGTCGTTCGTCGCTAACGCCGAACGCCGTGGCGCACGTCCGACCTGGGGCGATCAGGTCTACGTGTGGTGGGAAGATGATAGCGGCGTGGTACTTCGCTCATGAACATGCGCAAATTCAAACGCCGCATCAACCGGATCATCCCCAATGGCCGGCAACTGGTCATTGGTGTGCCGTTCATCTGGCTGTTCCTGTTCTTCATGCTGCCGTTCTTCATCGTCCTGAAGATCAGTTTTGCCGAAGCCGACGTCGCGATCCCGCCGTACACCGAGATCTACACGTTTGCTGAGCAGAAGCTGCAATTGCTGCTGAACCTGGGCAATTACGCGCTGCTGGGCGACGACGAGCTGTACATCGCCGCCTACCTCGGCTCGCTGAAGATGGCCTTCATCAGCACGCTGCTGTGCCTGCTGATCGGTTATCCGATGGCCTACGCCATCGCCAGTGCGCGCAAAGAGCTGCAAACGGTACTGGTGCTGCTGATCATGATGCCGACCTGGACGGCGATCCTGATCCGCGTTTATGCGTGGATGGGCATTCTCAGCAACAACGGCCTGCTCAACGGTTTCCTGATGAGCATGGGCCTGATCGACGAGCCGCTGCAGATCCTCAACACCAACCTGGCGGTGTACATCGGCGTGGTCTATTCGTACCTGCCGTTCATGATCCTGCCGCTGTACGCCAATCTGGTGAAGCACGACAACAGTCTGCTCGAAGCGGCCTCGGACCTCGGTTCGAGCACCTTCAACAGCTTCTGGAAAATCACCATTCCGCTGTCCAAGAACGGCATCATTGCCGGCTGCATGCTGGTGTTCATTCCGGTGGTCGGTGAGTTCGTTATCCCGGAACTGCTCGGCGGTCCGGAAACCCTGATGATCGGTAAAGTGCTCTGGCAGGAATTCTTCAACAACCGTGACTGGCCGGTGGCGTCCGCCCTGGCGGTGGTGATGCTGGCGATCCTGATCGTGCCGATCATCCTGTTCAACCGCAGTCAGGCCAAGGAAATGGAGGGTAAAGAATGAAGCGCTTCCGTTTCTCCAGCCTGATGCTGGTACTGGGTCTGATCTTCATCTATCTGCCGATGCTGATCCTGGTGATCTACTCGTTCAACGCCTCCAAACTGGTGACGGTGTGGGGCGGCTGGTCGGTGAAGTGGTACGTCGGCCTGCTCGATAACTCGCAACTGATGGGCTCGGTGCTGCGCTCGCTGGAAATCGCCTGCTACACGGCGGTAGCGGCGGTGGCACTGGGTACGCTGGCGGCCTTCGTGCTGACCCGCATCACGCACTTCAAGGGCCGCACGCTGTTCGGCGGTCTGGTGACGGCGCCGCTGGTCATGCCGGAAGTGATCACCGGTCTGTCGCTGTTGCTGCTGTTCGTGGCCATGGCGCAGATGATCGGCTGGCCGCAGGAGCGCGGCATCGTCACCATCTGGATCGCCCACACCACGTTCTGTGCGGCGTATGTGGCGGTGGTGGTGTCGGCGCGTCTGCGTGAGCTGGACCTGTCCATCGAAGAGGCGGCGATGGACCTCGGCGCGCGGCCGTGGAAGGTGTTCTTCCTGATCACCATCCCGATGATCGCACCGTCGCTGGCAGCGGGCGGCATGATGTCGTTCGCCCTGTCGCTGGATGACCTGGTGTTGGCGAGCTTCGTTTCCGGGCCGGGTTCGACGACCCTGCCGATGGAAGTGTTCTCGGCGGTGCGCCTGGGCGTGAAGCCGGAAATCAACGCCGTGGCCAGTCTGATTCTGCTGGCGGTATCGCTGGTAACCTTCCTTGTCTGGTTCTTCAGCCGCCGCGCCGAAGAAGCACGCAAGAAAGCCATTCAGCAAGCCATCGAAGAAAGCGCGGCCGATTCATGGAAGCAACCGGACGCGCGTCGCGCACCGAGTCCGGAAGCGGCGTAAGCCCTGTCGGGTTGGTTGCTTTTTCAAGACCAATCCATATCCCTGTGGGAGCGGGCTTGCCCGCGATAGCTATCTGACATTCGACATTGATGTTGACTGTAAAGACGCCATCGCGGGCAAGCCCGCTCCCACAGGTTTTTCTGCGGTCAGGAAATCCAGGGAGAATTGCGGATCACTTCAACGAAGTTCATCGGTTTGAACCCCGGCTCCTGATCCATCAGCACATCAGTCTTCACATTGCCGAACGTGGTCTGCGGGCGATGGCGCAAACCGTCGGCAAACGCGCAGATGATGCATTCCTTGAAACCTTCGCCGCGCGGATGCGCATGCACCACCGCCTCACGCTGCACGCTGCTGAACGCCGCGTAATCCATGCCCAGCACATCCATTTCCACTCCCGCAGTGACCAGCGCCACGGTCGGGCGCAAATGCTTTGGCACGCCCGGTGTCGTGTGCAAGGCAATCGATAGCCAGACCTGCTCGATATCGTCGTCGCTCAGTCCGTACGGCTTGAGAAATGCGGCTGCCGCATTCGCACCGTCCACTTCGAAACGTTCTTCAGCGCTGCGATGGCCTTCGACCAGGCCGAGGTCGTGGAACATCGCGCCGACGTACAACAGCTCCGGGTTGTAGGCCAGTTGCTGGCGCTCGCCACTCAGTGCGCCGAACAGAAACACCCGGCGCGAGTGGTGATAGAGCAGGTCGGATTCGAGGTCGCGAATGTACTCGGTAGTGGCCCGGGCGAGGGCACTGTCAGGGATTTTGATGCCGGCGATGCGGGTGCTCATAAGGGTTGCCTCGTCGAAAACGCCGTTGTGGCGCTGATGAGGAAAGTCTGTTCCCCGTGCGCATAGCGAACAATCGAGGCGTGCCTGCGATCCTTGCCAATCAACCTGCAAATCGTGCCAACTCGGCAAACAGCCCCAGCGGAGCTCCACAGCATGAACAAAACCGTCGCCATCGTGGTGTTTCCCGGCGTGCAGTCGCTGGACGTCAGCGGTCCCATGGACGTGTTTGCCGAGGCTAATCGTTTCCTCGCATCACCGGATCACTATCGGCTGGAAGTGATTGGCGTCGAGCGCGGGGCGATGGCCTGTTCCAACGGCCTGAGCGTGACTGCCCATCGGCATTTCAGCGAAGCGCTCGAGCCCTATGACCTGTTGTTGGTCGCCGGTGGGCCGCAGTTGCCGTTCATGGATTTTGGCAGCGCATTCGACAGCTGGCTGCGCGATGCCTGCGCGCGGGCGCAGCGCTTCGGTTCGATCTGCAATGGCGCGTTCATGCTGGCGCGGGCGGGGCTGCTGGAGGGGCGCACGGTGACCACTCACTGGAACGATGCCGAGGCCCTGGCGCAGTTGTGCCCGACCACGCAAGTCGAGGCTGATCGCTTGTACGTCGAGGATGGCAGGCTCTACACCTCGGCCGGGGTCACGGCGGGGATCGATCTGTCGTTGTATCTGCTGGCGCGGGATCACGGCGCCGAGGTGGCGCTCAGCGTGGCCAAACGGCTGGTGGTGTTCACCCAGCGCTCCGGTGGGCAGTCGCAGTTCAGCCCGTTCCTCACCCCGCATGCCGAGCCGACGTCAGCAGTAGCGATGGTGCAACTGTATGTGCTGGCCAATCTCACCGGCGATCTGACAATTGCCGATCTGGCCAGTGCGGCGAACATGAGTGCGCGCAATTTCTCTCGAGTGTTTGCCCGTGAGGCGAAAGTCACGCCGGCAGAGTTCGTTGAGCGCGCGCGGGTTGATGCGGCGCGGGTGATGCTGGAAAGCACCGCAGCGCCGCTGAAGACCGTGGCCTATCAGTGCGGGTTTCGCGATGCACAACATATGCGCAGCGTGTTCAACCGGCGGCTGGGGGTGACGCCGCAGCAGTTTCGGATGAATTTTGCGCTGGTGCTTTGAAGCCTCTTGGTGGCTTTCAGGGCCTCATCGCTGGCGAGCCAGCTCCCACAGGTTTCTCTGGTGTTCACATGATTTGTGATCGACACAAAACCCTGTGGGAGCTGGCTTGCCAGCGATGAGGCCAGTCCAGTCAGCGCAAAACTACTGCGCCCCCGAGCCGGCAACAACTTCAAGGTGCTGCGCGTATTCGCCGTCACTTCTTCCTCGCTGAAATGCGCCTGCACGTAGATCCCCTCCACATACGCCTCGGCCTGATCGTCGTAGTGACTGTCGAACGGCACGCCGCTCTGGCCCACCGGGTTGATCGTCAGCCCATGCGCCGGATCAGCGAAATCCACCAATCGCCGTGTCGACGGCCCGTAGGTCACCGGCCACGGCGCCGGGCCGATCTTTGCTGAAAGATTGTTCGGCACTTCATGGCTGCCCGGCGCCGCGAACGGCCCGACGTTGAACAGACGATCCAGCGGTTTCTGCTGCCCCAGTGGATGGCCATGGGTCAGGGTATGCGCCGCGCCCCATTGCCACGCCGCCACATCGTCGCCGAAGGTCAGCTTCAGGTGCTGCAGGCTTGCCTGCCATGCCGCGCGGACGATATCGGCGCGGGTTTCCTTCGCGGGTGTGCTGCGGTTGTCCCACCACGGCGAATCGGCATTCGCCGCCAGCCTCGGCAGTGCTGCATCAATCACCCGTGTCGACAGCAGCGTGTCGAAAAACTCGTTGCCCAACTCATCGCGCATCGCCGCATCAGCCAGGTCATAGAGGAACTGGTTGAACAGCGTCGCACTGACCGAATCCAGCGGATAGTCGCCGGGCCACTGCGCCAGTTGCTCAACCAGTTTCAGTTGCGCGGGATCGCTCACCACCTCGCGCAACACCGGCAGCAGCGGTGCGAGCAGGCGCGGGCCGTAGCCGGTCGCGGTGCCCAGTTGCAGCTTCTGATTGGCTTCATTGCTCCACTTCAGGTTCTTGTCGCTGAGCTGACGATTGAGCTGCTGCCCGCGATCGGCAAGGTTGTAATAACCGGGAATCGGCATGCCGGTCGGCGACACGGGCTGAAAGTTGGCCGAGACGATATAGCCGCGCGGCGGGTTCTCTTCCTGCGGGTTGGCGCTGAACGGGTAGTAGCCGTCCTTGTCCGCCTGATGGGTGCTGCCGTCGAGAATGAATTCCGGCCTGACTCCGGCCGGGCGCTTGGGTAGCAACGCCGAGGCCCACCAGGCGATATCGCCCTTGGCATTGGCATAAACCAGATTCAGCCCCGGCGCCTGGACTTTCGCTGCAGCGACGCGGGCCTTGGTCAGGGTGTCAGCGCGGTTGAGCTGATAGAAACCTTCAAGGATCGGGTTTGGCGTTTCGAGAAACGCCCACCACATGGCGATCGGGGTTTTGCCCGCCGCCGCACCCAGTGCGTCGTTGACGATCGGGCCGTGGGGCGACTGGCGCAGGGTGAGGGTCACTGGTGCCTGGCCTTTCACCTTGATCTGCTGCTCGCTGACCAGCAGATCGGTCCACTGGCCGCGATACCAGATCTGATTGGGGTTGTCCGGGTTGACCTTTTCGGCGATCAGATCCAGATCGTCGTTCTGGAACATGGTCAGGCTCCAGCCGAAATCCATGTTGTGGCCGAGGAACGCGAACGGCACCAGCGCCTGATGATGACCGTACAGCGCAAAACCCGGCGCCGACAGCTGCGCCTCGTACCACACCGACGGCACCGAGAAACGGATGTGCGGGTCACCAGCCAGCAACGGCTTGCCGCTCTGGCTGCGACTGCCGGCGATGACCCAGGCGTTGCTGCCTTCGAACTGCGGCAGGCCGTTTTCGATCAGCGCCTGCTCACTGAGGCGGGCAAGGGCGTTGAGGTCTTTCCAGTCCCCAGCGGCGAGGGCGGGCGCAGCGTGGTTGTGATCGTTGGCGAGGACGCCTTTGGCCTGCCAGTCGAGGTCGAACACGTTGAGGTAATCGGCGCCGAGTTGATCGCGCACGAAAGTCAGCAGCGGCTCGGTGCGAAACGCCGCAGCAAAACTGTAAGCCATGTAACCGGCGACGCTGATGCTGTCTTCGGCGGTGAACGGCCGCTTGGGGATGCCCAGCACGTCGAACTCGATCGGCGCAGCGTGGCTGTCCTGATATTGGTTGATGCCATCCAGATAGGCTTGCAGGCCCTTCCACGCCGGCGACTGTTTATCCTGACTGGCGACGTAACTGGCGGCGCGCTCGCGAATGCGCAGGCTGCGAAACAGTTTGTCGGTGTCGAGCAGTTTCGGCCCAAGCACCTCGGCCAGCTCACCCCGGGCGAGACGGCGCATGGCTTCCATCTGGAACAACCGGTCCTGCGCATGCACATAGCCGAGGGCGCGGTAGAGGTCGGTTTCGTTCTCGGCGCGAATGTGCGGCACACCGCGCTCGTCGTAGCGCACGGTCACCGAGCCCTGCAGATTGCGCAGCTCGACCTGGCCCTGGCGCGTCGGTTGTTTGCTGTAGACGTACCAGCCCAGGGCGCCGAGCAGGGCGACAATGAGCAAAGCGAGAAGGGTGAACACGCGCTTCATGGTGACTCCTTGTGCAGGCGGGAGTTGCCGCCCGTCGGGCTGCAAACAATTAGCACAAAGGCTCTGTGCCGTGCAGCGCAATCCTTTAAATGTCCGGAATGCCTTACTTCGCCTCCACTGGCCAGGGGCAATAACAACCCACCGCCAGTGTGTGCGTGGCGTTGACCGGTCGATCTTCCGTCAGCGCATGCAAAATCGGTTCGATGAAGCTGTTGCTGGAATTGCAGGTCAGGCCTTCGCTGTACGGGCCAAAATAGGCCAGTTTGCCGCTGCGGTCCCAGATCGCCACGGCCGGGCTGGCCGGGATCTGCTCAGAACCGGGCAGGACGACGATGGTTTTCAGGCTGGCGAGGGTCGCCGGCAACTGGCCGTGGCTGCCGGGTTTCTGCACCGCAAAGAACTCCACACCGCGGGCGCCGAACTGCTCGACCATCTCGCTCAGGTGCTGTTGGTTGCCGACGTTGCACGGGCAGGCCGGGTCCCAGAAGTGCACGAGGCGGATGTTACCCGGCCCGGCGAGGTCGTCCGGCAGGCGCAGCGGATCGCCGGAAAACACTGCCGTGTGCTCGCTGAATGCGCGCAGATAACGGCCCTGAAACCAGTCATACGCGGCCCACAGCACGCCGGCGCAGATCAGCGCGAGCAGGCTGGCGAACAGTGCGGTGCGGTAGGGCGAACGCATGGATTTGGTTCCTCAGAGGCGGGCTAGCTTGCCATGCTTGCCGCGACAGATGAATATCGCAGGCCGATAAAGTCCGTTTACCGCTTTGGAATGTCCGCATGCCTGATACTTTCGACCCCGATCAAATCCGCGCGAGCCTCAAGCCTCTGGCCGAGTGGCAACCGCTGTCGGACGAGGCGAAGGCGTATCAGCGCTTCTACCAGACCGATTTTCCCGAGCGCGATGTCTGGCGCGGCATGGGCCGTTTCGAAGTCGATGGCTACGAACTGGTCAGCCATTGCTGGTGGCCGGAGAAGGTCAAGGCGACGCTGTTCCTGCTGCACGGTTATTACGATCACACAGGGCTCTATCGGCATGTGATCGAGTGGGCGCTGGATCAGGACTTTGCCGTGATCGCCTGCGACTTGCCGGGGCATGGCCTGTCGAGCGGGCCACGGGCGAGCATTCGCGATTTCGCGGAATATCAGCACATGCTCCAGGCGTTGTTCGCCGAAGCGCAGTCGATCGCGCTGCCGCAACCGTGGCACTTGTGCGGGCAAAGCACCGGCGGGGCGATCGTGGTCGATCATCTGCTCAATCATGGCGAGGGCAGCCCGGCGCAGGGCCAGGTGATTTTGCTGGCGCCGCTGGTGCGACCACGGGCCTGGGGCTGGTCGCAGCTCAGTTATTACCTGCTCCGGCCGTTCGTTCGCGGGGTCGCGCGGCGCTTCAGCGAGAACTCCAATGACCCGGCTTTCCTGCCGTTCCTGCAGGCCGATCCGTTGCAGCCGCGGCGCTTGCCGACCCAATGGGTGGGCGCGTTGTCGCGCTGGATCATTCGCGTCGAGCACGCAAAAAAAAGCCCGCGACGGCCGCTGATCATTCAGGGGCAGGCGGACATGACGGTGGACTGGCAGCACAACCTGCAAGTGTTGAAGTGGAAATTCGACCGGCCGCAGATCCTGTTGCTGGCCGAGGCGCGGCATCATCTGGCCAATGAAACGGCGCAGATGCGCGAAGAGTATTTCGAGTTCTTGAGCAAGCGGATCAGGGGCCGGAATCTCTAGTGCTAGTGAGTGCCCTATCGCTGGCAAGCCAGCTCCCACAGGGTTTTGCATTGATCAAAAATCTATGGAACACCCCAGTGACTTGTGGAGCTGGCAAGCCAGCTCCCACAGGGTTTTGCATTGATCAAAAATCTATGGAACACCCCAGTAACTTGTGGGAGCTGGCTTGCCAGCGATGAGGGCCTGTCAGGCGATGAAGATCATTGGCCGACCGCAAGCCCCGCGCGAATCGCCGCCAGCGCCGCCTGGTAGTAAGCCTTGCCCTCCGTCGACTCGGCAAAGGTCGCGAACTCTTCCAACTCTTCATCCGACAGGTCGCGATAGACGTACAGCAGCGTGTTGTTCAGGTCAGCGCCAATCTGGTCCATCAAACGCTGGCGCTGGCCGTTGAGCATGCCCTGCGCCTGACCGCCACCGAGCAGGCCCGGAATCATTGAACTGAGACTGTCCGCCGCGACGCCGGCAATCGCCAGGCTGACCTCCGCCCCGGCTTCACGCGCCGGCAAGGCCTGGGCGAGGTGGCCGATGATCAGTTGGCGGTTGTCGCTGGCCTGCATTTTCGGCAGGCCCTTGGCGTTTTTCGCCAGTTGATCGCGGCGGGTCGCGAGCAGTTCGGCGGCGACGATTTTCTTGCCCAGCGGTGACTGGAAGAAGCTCAGCGCCGGTTTCGGGTCGGCGAGTTTCTGCCGCAGTTGCGCCTCGGCGCGTTGATCCACGGCCTGCGGGGCAAAGCGCTGGTTGCTGTTATTGACCAGCGCCTGGAACACCGCTGGCGGCAGGCTGTTCTGATAGCGCTGCTGCGCGGCACTCAGGGCGTCATTGAAATGCGCACGTTGATCTGGCCAGCCGGCGACCTTGTACAACTGGTCGTAGCCGTCCGCCCAGGCGGGCAACACACAGAACATCAACAGTGAAAAAAGCAAACGGCGCATAGGGACTCCTGTCAGCAGCGGACTATTCTCCGTGCGGTGCCGGTACTTGTCGAGAATTCGTATCAAGCCGCTGCGTGGCTCTGTCGGATTTGTTGCCGCAGGCATACTATGCGCGCCATGCAAATATCCTCTGAACACCCACTGCTGTTACGCATTGTCGACGACCTGGCCGAGCATGGCTGGTCGCAGCAGAACATTTTCCTGCCCGCCGGTCTGACCCGCGAGCTGGCGGCCGAGTGCCGCAAACGTGAAGCCGAGGGTGAGCTGGCGCCGGCGGCGGTCGGGCGCGGGCCGTTTTCAGAGATTCGCGAGGGGATCCGCGGCGATCATATCCAATGGATCGACCCGGGCCAGGCCGAGGCCAGCGACCGTTATCTGAACCTGATGGAGAGCCTGCGCGAAGCGCTCAATCGCGGTTTGTTTCTTGGTCTCGAAGATTTCGAATGCCACTTCGCGCTGTATCCGCCCGGCGCGTTTTATCGCCGGCATGTCGACCGTTTTCGCGACGATGACAAGCGCATGGTTTCGGTGGTGGTGTACCTCAACGATGGCTGGCTGCCAGAGGATGGCGGCCAGCTGCGCATGTATCTGAATGAAGACCGCGTGCATGACGTGCAGCCTACCGGCGGCTGTCTGGTAGTGTTTCTTTCTGGCGAAGTGCCCCATGAAGTGCTGCCGGCCAACCGCGAGCGGCTGTCGCTGACGGGTTGGTTCCGCCGCCGTGGCAACGAGCCGTTCTGAGATGCACAGGATTCTGGTCAGCCGCTGCCTGTTGGGCCATCGCGTGCGCTACGACGGCGGGGCCAATGGGCCGTTTGATCTGCTTGAACAGTGGATTGCCGACGGGCGAGTGGTGCCGTTGTGTCCTGAGGTCGCAGGCGGACTGCCAACGCCACGGTCGGCGGCGGAGATTCCGGGCGGGCAGGGTGGCGAGGTGCTGGATGGCACGGCGGCAGTGATCACCACCGAGGGTGAGGATGTCAGCGCGCAGTTTCTCGACGGTGCGCGGCAGGCACTGGCGTTGGTGCAAAAGCACGGCATTCGGGTGGCGGTGCTCAAGGCCAACAGTCCGTCGTGCGGGAATCTGCTGACGTATGACGGGACATTCAGTGGCGTGAAGGTCAGCGGCGAAGGGGTGACGGCGGCGTTGCTCAAGCGCCACGGCGTGCGGGTGTTCAGCGAGCTTGAATTGGCTGAGGTCGCGGTGGCCTTGGCGGGTTTGGACTGATCCGCAATCGTTGCCCTCACCCCAGCCCTCTCCCAAGGGGAGAGGGGCCGACCGAGTTGTCCGGCGCCTTGCATCGACCTGAAAGACCTTTTCGACTATGGATTCAACACAGCCATGACCGATCGATTATGGTGTCAACGAAGCCATGGTCAGTCGATTTCGGATTCGGTATAGCAATCCCAAGTCGGCGGATTTCTAAAGCATCCCCCATTCAGTCCCCTCTCCCTCCGGGAGAGGGCTAGGTGAGGGGCTTTTAAGGTTTTAGCCACTTCTCGGTAAGCGCCGCCAAACGTCCGTCGTCCTTGATCCGTTGCATCGCGCTCGCAAGACTGGCCTGAAACGCCGGATTACCCTTCTGAAACGGAATCACCAGCTCCACCGGCTCAACCGCCTTCGGCTGCTCTGCGTTCAACGCCTGCACCAGCACCATCGGCCGTGGCGTCTCATCCTTCTTCGCCAGCAACTGCCCGTCGACCTTGCCATATGGCGCGCTGAAGTCGAAACGATCCTTGAGTTCGGGTGTCAGTGCTATGTGATTCAGCGCGACGTCGTACTTGCCGCTCTCGACGCCCTGGAGCAGATCGCCTTCGTCGGTGACGATGAAGTCGGCGCGCACATCCAGCTCCTTGGCCAGCAGTTGCCCAAGCTCGACCTCGAACCCTGTCAGGGTGTCGCCTTCCTTGTAATTGAAGGGCGGTGTATTAGCCTCAAGGGCTATGCGCAGCTCGCCACGGTCGTTGACGTCATCAATCAGTTCGGCGTGAGCCAGCGGGCTCAGAAGGGGTAGCAGGCAGATCAGGCCAGGCAGAAAGCGCATGGTCACTCCTTTGAAATCATTATGGCGATGCTCTGATTCAGGCTCGCTTTGCTATGGTTGTCGAGTGCCTTCGACAACGAATGGTCATGAAGTTGTCATGACCGTGCGGATTTTACGGAAAAACTGGAGAAGAAAATGAAAAGCTTTATGTCACGTGCAGCGTTGGCCGGTGTGCTGATGGGTGTTTCGGTGCTGGCCAGTGCGGCGACGCCGGCGCCAAAAGGCGCCGAAGTGTTCATCGTTTCTCCCGAGGACGGGGCTACGGTTTCCCAGACGTTCACCGTCAAGTTTGGTACCAAAAACGTCGCGCTGGCACCTGCCGGTGATGTCACCAAGAACACCGGGCATCATCACCTGCTGATCGACGCCAAGGAAATCGTGCCGGCCGGTTCAGTAGTTCCTACCGACGCCAACCACATGCACTTTGGCAAGGCGCAGACCCAGGCTGACATCAAGCTCGCTCCGGGCAAGCACACCTTGCAGCTGGAACTGGGTGACAGCGGCCACATGGCGTTCGACCCGCCCATCGTCTCGAAGAAAATCACCGTTAACGTGGAATAAAAAGGAGCCCTGCGGGCTCCTTTTTATCGCTGCAAGCTTCAAGCTACGAGCTTCAAGTAAAAGCAAAAGCGCTTTTCCCTTGCCGCTTGAAGCTAGTAGCTTGCCGCTGCTTCTTTAGAAAAGAACGCGGCTACGGATAGTACCGTTGACGTGTTGCAGCTTCTCTTGCGCCAGCTCCGAGTATTCGGCGTCGACGTCGATCACCACGTAGCCAACCTTCTCGTTGGTCTGCAGGAACTGACCGGAGATGTTGATGCCGTTTTCGGCGAAGACCTTGTTGATCTCGCTCATCACACCCGGGATGTTCTCGTGGATGTGCAGCAGGCGGTGCTTGCCAGGGTGAGCCGGCAGGGCCACTTCGGGGAAGTTGACCGACGACACCGACGTACCGTTGTCGCTGTACTTGACCAGTTTTTCCGCCACTTCCAGACCGATGTTGGCTTGCGCTTCGGCGGTCGAGCCACCGATGTGCGGGGTCAGGATCACGTTGTCGAGGCCACGCAGCGGGCTTTCGAACTCTTCGTCGTTGGAGCGCGGCTCGACCGGGAACACGTCGATGGCGGCACCGATCAGGTGCTTGTCCTTGATCGCTGCCGCCAGGTGGTCAAGCTCGACCACGGTGCCGCGCGCGGCGTTGATCAGGATGCCGCCTTTCTTGATGGCGCGGATTTCCTTTTCACCGATCATCCACTGGGTAGCCGCGGTTTCCGGAACGTGCAGGGTGACGATATCGGACATGCCCAGCAGCTCGTGCAGGTTGTTGACCTGCGTGGCGTTGCCCAGCGGCAGCTTGGTCACGGTGTCATAGAAGAACACCTGCATGCCCAGACCTTCGGCCAGAACCGACAATTGCGTGCCGATCGAGCCGTAGCCGACGATGCCCAGCTTCTTGCCGCGGATCTCGAAGGAGTTGGCTGCGGACTTGATCCAGCCGCCACGGTGGCAGGAAGCGTTTTTCTCCGGGATGCCGCGCAGCAGCAGGATCGCTTCGGCCAATACCAGCTCGGCGACCGAGCGGGTGTTGGAGTACGGCGCGTTGAACACAGCGATGCCGCGCTCGCGGGCTGCGCCCAGGTCAACCTGGTTGGTGCCGATGCAGAAACAGCCGACCGCGACCAGCTTCTTCGCGTGATCGAAGATCTCTTCGGTCAGTTGCGTGCGCGAACGAATGCCGATGAAGTGAGCGTCAGCGATCTTTTCCTTGAGCTGGGCGTCCGGCAGAGAACTGGTGTGGTACTCGATGCTGGTGTAGCCCGCCGCCTTGAGGACGTCGACAGCCGATTGGTGGACGCCTTCGAGAAGAAGGAACTTGATCTTGCTCTTATCGAGAGAAGTCTTGCTCATCTGCGTAAACCTGTATCCCGGAGAAAAATGGCAGGGAGGGAGCAGCCTGGAGCTGACCCGCACGGCAACAAAGCCGTCACCGCGGATCTGGCCTTGGGCACTGTCCTGCGGGGTCGGTATGCTAGCATAGCCACCCCGCTAAACACTCATTCCTGCGACGTGAAGCGTTCTCAGGATGACCATGAATTGTTCGAGAGTTCTGTCGATGACCAATCCTGCGCTGATTGATGAACTGAAGACCCTGGTCGAGCCCGGCAAGGTCCTGACCGACGCCGACTCCCTGAATGCTTACGGCAAGGATTGGACCAAGCACTTCGCCCCGGCGCCGAGTGCCATCGTGTTTCCCAAGACCATCGAGCAGGTGCAGGCCGTGGTGCGCTGGGCCAATACCCACAAGGTCGCGCTGGTGCCATCGGGCGGGCGCACCGGGCTGTCCGCTGCTGCGGTGGCGGCAAATGGCGAAGTGGTGGTCTCGTTCGATTACATGAACCAGATTCTTGATGTGAATCTCACGGATCGCACCGCCGTGTGTCAGCCGGGCGTGGTCACCGAGCATTTGCAGAACGTCGCCGAAGAAAATGGTTTGTACTACCCGGTCGACTTCGCCTCGGCGGGTTCCAGCCAGATTGGCGGCAACATCGGCACCAATGCCGGCGGGATCAAAGTGATTCGCTACGGCATGACCCGTAACTGGGTCGCCGGCATGAAAGTGGTCACCGGCAAGGGCGACGTGCTCGAACTGAACAAGGACCTGATCAAGAACGCCACCGGTTACGATCTGCGCCAGTTGTTCATCGGCGCCGAAGGCACCCTGGGTTTCGTCGTCGAAGCGACCATGCGCCTGGATCGCGCACCGAAAAACCTCACGGCGATGGTCCTCGGCACCGCTGATTTCGACTCGATCATGCCGGTGCTGCACGCCTTCCAGGGCAAGCTCGACCTGACCGCGTTCGAATTCTTCTCCGACAAGGCCCTGGCCAAAGTCATGGGCCGCGGCGATGTGCCAGCGCCGTTCGACACCGACTGCCCGTTCTACGCCCTGCTCGAATTCGAGGCGACCACCGAAGAAGTGGCCAACAGCGCCCTGGAAACCTTCGAGCACTGCGTCGAACAGGGCTGGGTGCTCGACGGCGTGATGAGCCAGAGCGAAACCCAGCTGCACAACCTGTGGAAGCTGCGCGAGTACATCTCCGAAACCATCTCGCACTGGACGCCGTACAAGAACGATATCTCGGTCACCGTTTCGAAAGTCCCGGCGTTCCTCAAGGAAATCGACGCGATCGTCGGCGAGCACTACCCCGACTTCGAAATCGTCTGGTTCGGCCACATCGGCGACGGCAACCTGCACCTGAACATCCTCAAGCCGGATAACCTGAGCAAGGACGAGTTCTTCGCCAAGTGCGCCACGGTCAACAAGTGGGTGTTTGAAACCGTCGAGAAGTACAACGGTTCGATTTCCGCCGAGCATGGCGTCGGTATGACCAAACGTGATTACCTGACCTACAGCCGTTCGCCGGCCGAGATCGAGTACATGAAAGCGGTCAAAGCGGTGTTCGACCCGAACGGCATCATGAACCCGGGCAAGATTTTCGCGGTTTGATCAGCAATCTCTGATGAATCAATGAACGCAGGAGTCGGTAAATGAGCTATCAGCACCAGTATGTCGACGGCACACGCATCCACTTCCCGATCGGGAAAGTCGTGTGCATTGGCCGTAATTACGCCGAGCACGCCAAGGAGCTGGACAACCCGGTCCCGACCGAGCCGCTGCTGTTCATCAAACCGGGCAGTTGCGTGGTGCCGCTGGAAGGCGGTTTCAGCATTCCCACCGAGCGCGGTTCGGTGCACTACGAAGCGGAAATCGCCGTGCTGATCGGCAAGCCGCTGTCGACCAAGCCGAGCCGCGAAGAAGTGCTCGATGCGATCTCCGGTTTCGCCCCGGCGCTGGACCTGACCCTGCGCGACAAGCAGGCCGAACTGAAAGCCAAGGGCCTGCCGTGGGAAATTGCCAAGTCGTTTGACGGCGCAGCGGTACTGGCGCCGTTTGTGGTTGGCAGCACATTCCCCGATCTGACCGACATTGGCATCCGCCTGACCATCAACGGCGAAGTGCGCCAGGACGGCAACAGCAGCGCCATGCTCAACCCGATCGTGCCGATGATCCAGCACATGGCCGGCTGCTTCTCGCTGCAGGCCGGTGACGTGATCCTCACCGGCACGCCGGTGGGCGTCGGCCCGCTGAACGTCGGCGACGACATCGTCCTTGAACTGGTGGGCGCGAGCCGCTTCGAGAGCAGCGTGCGCTAACCGTCACACCGCAAAACCCTTTGTAGGAGTGAGCCTGCTCGCGATGGCGGTCTGTCAGCCAACAGCCATGTCGACTGACAGACCGCCATCGCGAGCAGGCTCACTCCTACATTTGTTCTGTGTGGCTGCTGGCAAACGCGCAGGGCAATCCCGCCATTTGCCGTTTTTTTCACATCCTGTACGGATAATTCTGCGGATCCTGGCGTCTGAGCCGGCCTGTTTGTGCTATTACCCATAGCCTGAATTTTCGGAACGCGTCCCTCGATGTCATCTCAAACTCAGCTCAAAACTCCCCGCCGCTCGCGTTTTGCCCTGCGCTGGTATGTCTGGTTGCTGCTCGCGCTGGCCGCCGCTTATGCGCTGGCGTTCGCCATGCACTGGGACGATCGCGGCGTTTTGTGGGTACTTGAGCGATTCGAGAGCAAGGCCGAGCAGAAGGAGAGCATCTGGCTGCCGGATTACCACGTGGTAATCGATGCCAAGCCGCTGCCGGGCATGGAAAAGGACGAGGCTTCGGACCTGTCCTATAACCCGCAGAGCAAAACGCTGTTTTCGGTGATGGGCAAAAACCCGTTTCTGGTTGAGCTGAGCCTGCAAGGCGAGGTCCTGCGCAAGATGCCGCTGGTGGGCTGGAGCAATCCGGAAGGCCTGACCGTCATGGAAAACGGCTTGATGGCGATTGTCGATGAACGTCAGCACACGCTGTCGATCGTCAAGGTCGATGCCAGCACCCGCGAACTGAACATCGCGGATTTCCCGAGATATGACCTTGGTCCGTCGAAAGACCAGAACAAGGCCTTCGAGGCGATTACCTGGGATGCGCGCAACCAGCAGTTGCTGCTGGGCGAGGAGCGGCCGCCGGCGCTGTTCACCTGGAAAAGCGATGGCAGCCAGACACTCAAAGGCGACAAGCAGAAACTCGCCAGCGATGAATTGGATATCCGTAACCTCTCCGCGCTGGAGATCGATCCGCGCACCGGCCATCTGCTGGTATTGTCGGCCGATTCGCACCTGCTGCTGGAGCTGGATGAAAAAGGCGAGCAGGTCAGCTTCATGACCCTGCTGGGTAATTTCAATGGCCTGAAAGACACCATCCCGCGCGCCGAAGGCGTGACCATGGATGAGGCCGGTACGCTGTATATCGTCAGCGAGCCGAACCTGTTCTATCGCTTCGAAAAACAGCAATAACAGCCCTCGCTGCAATTTCGGACAAGTCTGATTGTCCTGACAGGCAAGTGGCCATTAAGCTTCAGTTCAGACAGGCGTGATATTTCATCCGCCTGTTCTGCTCCCGAGCCCATCCGAATGCGTCGACTTGCCCGTCCCAAGCCTCTGGTTATTTTCCTGTCGGTGATTGCCCTGATCGCATTGATCGGCATCGGCCAGTACATGCGCCTGTTCGAGCGCGCCTGGTTTAACCTGCATACGTTGTGGCAGCCGCTGAGCGGCGAGGCCATCGGTCTGGATCAATATCGTGTGGACATCGAGGCGCGGGTAATCGAAGGCCTGGACGATGACGTGTCAGCGCTGACCTACGACCCGGTGCGCAAGAGCCTGTTCACGGTCACCAACAAAAATTCGGAGCTGATCGAGCTGTCGCTGCAAGGCCAGATTCTGCGGCGTATCGCTTTGGTCGGCTTCGGCGATCCGGAAGCGGTCGAGTTCATCAGCGCCGATACCTACGTGATCACCGACGAGCGCCAGCAGCGCCTGATCAAGGTGCACCTGGATGCCGACACCACGTTTCTCGATGCCGACGATGCCGAGCAAATGACCCTCGGTGTGCACATGGCCAGCAACAAGGGCTTCGAAGGGCTGGCCTACGATTCGGTGGGCAAGCGCCTGTTTGTCGCCAAAGAGCGCAACCCTATGCTGATCTATGAAGTGCACGGCTTCCCGCATTTCAATCCGGAAAAATCCTACGCGGTGCATGTGATCAACAACCCCAAGCGCGACGCGGGGATGTTCGTGCGCGATCTGTCGAGCCTGCAATACGACGAGCGCAGCGGGCATTTGCTGGCGCTGTCGGATGAGTCGCGGCTGATTCTGGAACTGGATGTCGACGGGCGCCCGCTGAGCACCATGTCCATCAGCGGTGGTCGGCAGGGTTTGCAGAAGACCGTGCCGCAGGCTGAAGGCATTGCGATGGATGATGAGGGGACGTTGTATCTGGTGAGCGAGCCGAATTTGTTTTATGTCTTCAAGAAACCGGCACAGCCCTGACCAACACCCCAAAACACTGTGGGAGCTGGCTTGCCAGCGATGAGGCCATCACTTTCAACATCATTGTTGACTGACAAGCCGCTATCGCTGGCAAGCCAGCTCCCACAGGTATTTCATTTGCCCACACCAAGGTGGGCAGTCTGGCTTATTCAGCCTTAAGGGTTTTCACACCCTCACTGGTCCCCAGCAACAACAGATCCGCTGGCCGCGCGGCGAACAGGCCGTTGGTGACCACGCCAACGATCGCGTTGATCTGCGCTTCCAGCTCGACCGGGTTGGTGATTTGCAGGTTGAACACATCAAGGATGATGTTGCCGTTGTCGGTCAGTACACCTTCGCGGTACACCGGGTCGCCGCCGAGTTTCACCAGTTGGCGCGCCACGTGGCTGCGGGCCATCGGGATCACTTCGACCGGCAGCGGGAACTCGCCCAGTACCGGCACCAGTTTGCTGGCGTCGGCGATGCAGATGAAGGTCTTGGCCACGGCCGCGACGATCTTCTCGCGGGTCAGCGCGGCGCCGCCGCCCTTGATCAGGTTCAGGTGCGCGTCGCTTTCGTCGGCGCCGTCGACGTAGAACTCCAGATCGCTGACGGTGTTCAGCTCATACACGGGAATGCCGTGGCCCTTGAGCCGCGCGGCAGTGGCTTCGGAGCTGGCGACGGCGCCATCGAAAGCGCCCTTGTGCTGGGCCAGGGCATCGATGAAGCAGTTGGCGGTGGAGCCGGTGCCGACGCCGACGATGCTCTTGTCGTCGAGTTTCGGCAGGATGAAGTCGACGGCGGCCTGGGCCACGGCCTGTTTGAGTTGATCCTGGGTCATGCGGGCTCCGAAGCGGGCAAGGGGTGGGCAGAAAGGCCGGCATTATAGCCGCAAGCGCGGCTAAAACCTCTGGATTCGTGTGGTCGCATCGGCAAAAGCCGGGTTAGACTCCCGGGTCCCGCCCAACCGCTCAGTGATGCTTTCCGATGCTTGAACAGTACGTCAAAAAGATCCTCACCTCGCGCGTTTATGACGTTGCCGTAGAAACCCCGCTGCACAACGCCCGTCAGCTCTCCGAGCGGCTGGGCAATGACATCTGGCTCAAGCGCGAAGACTTGCAGCCAGTGTTCTCGTTCAAGATTCGCGGGGCCTACAACAAGCTGACGCAACTGAGCGACGAAGAACGCGCCCGCGGCGTAGTCACCGCGTCGGCGGGCAACCATGCGCAGGGCCTGGCGCTGGCGGCGAAAGTGCTGGGCGTCAAAGCCACCATCGTCATGCCCAAGACCACCCCGGAAATCAAGGTCGAGGGCGTGCGTTCGCGCGGCGGCAAAGTGGTGCTGCACGGTGATTCGTTCCCGGAGGCGCTGGCCTATTCGCTGAAACTGGTCGATGAAAAAGGCTACGTCTACATCCACCCGTACGACGATCCGCACACCATTGCCGGGCAAGGCACTGTGGCGATGGAAATCCTCCGTCAGCACCCGCAGCCACTGGATGCGATTTTCGTTCCGGTGGGCGGCGGCGGTCTGATCGCCGGCATCGCGGCGTACGTGAAATACCTGCGTCCGGACATCAAGGTCATCGGTGTCGAGCCGGACGATTCCAATTGCCTGCAAGCGGCGATGGCGGCGGGCGAGCGTGTGGTTCTGCCGACCGTGGGCATTTTTGCCGACGGCGTGGCGGTGGCGCAGATCGGTCAGTACACCTTTGAAATCTGCAAAGACTACGTCGATGAAGTGATCACCGTCAGCACCGACGAGATCTGCGCGGCGATCAAGGATATCTACGACGATACCCGCTCGATCACCGAGCCTGCCGGCGCGCTGGGCGTGGCCGGGATCAAGAAATACGTTGAGCAGCGCGGTGTCAGCGGCCAGACCTTCGTCGCCATCGACTCCGGCGCGAACGTCAACTTCGACCGCCTGCGCCACGTCGCCGAACGCGCCGAGCTGGGTGAAGGCCGTGAAGCGATCATTGCCGTGACCATTCCCGAAAAGGCCGGCAGCTTCAAGGCGTTCTGCGAGGCCGTCGGCAAACGCCAGATCACCGAATTCAACTACCGCTACAACACCGGCAGCGAAGCGCACATCTTCGTTGGCGTACAGACGCACCCGGACAACGACCCGCGCAGCGCACTGCTGGCGAGCCTGACCGAGCAGGGTTTCCCGGTGGTTGACCTGACCGACAACGAACTGGCCAAGTTGCACATTCGCCACATGGTCGGCGGGCACGCGGCGCATGTCATCGACGAGATGGTGTTCCGCTTCGAATTCCCGGAACGCCCGGGGGCGCTGTTCAACTTCCTCAATAAACTTGGCGGGCGCTGGAACATTTCAATGTTCCACTACCGCAACCATGGCGCTGCCGACGGCCGTGTGGTCGCGGGCCTGCAGGTTCCCCATGACGAGCGCCATCGGGTGCCAGCGGCACTGGCGGAAATCGGCTACCCGTACTGGGATGAAAGCGAGAACCCGGCCTATCAACTGTTTCTTGGCTGAGCGGCTACGCTGAAGGGCATGGCCCAAGGAAGAGAAACACATGGAAACCCTGACAACCCTGAAGGTCCTCCACGTCGTGGCGACCGTGGTCATCCTCGCGAGCGGGCTGCTGATCGCCGTCCTGACCTGGCGTAATCGCAGCGAAGGGCCGGCCACGACGATGCGGCGGCCCTGGCTGTTTATCTGGTGTCTGATGCTGCTGGGTATCCTCAGCATGCCGTTTACCGGCTGGTGGCTGGTGCACCTGATTGGCTGGCCATTGGGGCAATTGTGGATTCTGGGGTCCAGCGTGATCTATGCGGTGGCCACGTTCAGTGCGGTCTGGCTGCTGGTACGGCTGGATCGGTTGTGGACAACCGGGGTGGGCAATCGCAGATTCAATCTGGCGCTGGCGATTGTCAGCGGCGTTGGATTTCTCGCCATCGCGGGGTTGATGGGGGCCAAGCCGGTTTAAGGCTCGAGACCGCGTCGCCGCTATCGCTGGCAAGCCAGCTCCCACAAGGATTTTCAGTGAACACAGATTGTGTGACCAGCCGAAAAACCTGTGGGAGCTGGCTTGCCAGCGATGGCCATTTCAGCCGCGAAGACTGATCACCGGCCAACCGCGCTTCTCGGCCTCGGCGCGCAGATTCGGGTCCGGATCAACCGCCACCGGATTCGCCACCTGCTCCAGCAACGGCAAGTCATTCATCGAATCGCTGTAGAAATAACTGCCCTCCAGCGAATAGCCGGTCTCTTCGAGCCAACGATTCAAACGCGTCACCTTGCCCTCACGGAAGCACGGAATGTCGGTGCTGCGCCCGCTGTAGCGGCCGTCGATCATTTCGCATTCGGTGGCGATCAGGGTTTCCACGCCCAGGCGAACGGCAATCGGTGCGGTGACAAAGCGGTTGGTCGCGGTGATGATCACCAGTTTGTCACCAGCGTCGCGGTGCTTTTTCAGCAGTTCCAGCGCCTTGGGCAGCATGATCGGCTCGATGCAGTCGCGCATGTAATCGCTGTGCCAGGCGTCGAGCACGGCCATTTCCGTGAGGCCGAGGATCTCCAGGCAGAAATTCAGGTATGCCGCGTTATCCAGCTTGCCGGCCAGGTAATCCTGATAGAACTCGTCGTTGCGCGCCTTGTAGGCGATCGGATCGAGGAAGCCGCGCTCGCACAGATAGTCGCCCCAGGCGTGATCGCTGTCGCCGCCCAGAAGGGTGTTGTCCAAATCGAATAGAGCCAGGCGCATTGCAGTTACCCGCTGAAAAGTCAGTAAAAAGGCGACAAGAATACGGTCTTTTCACAAGAGTGCACATAAGCTCGGAAGCTTCGTTGCCGCCTGATCAACCTTTGTGGAACAATGCGGCGACATGCGTTTGCGAGGTTGTTGCCGTGATCGACCCCGATGGTTTCCGTCCCAATGTCGGGATCATTCTGACGAATGACGCCGGCCAGGTGCTATGGGCTCGCCGTATCAATCAGGACGCCTGGCAGTTTCCGCAAGGGGGAATCAACCCCGAGGAGACGCCGGAAGACGCCTTGTACCGCGAGCTGAACGAAGAAGTTGGCCTGGAACGTGAAGATGTTGAAATACTGGCCTGTACCCGGGGCTGGTTGCGCTATCGTTTGCCGCAACGCCTGGTGCGTACCCACAGCCAACCGCTGTGCATCGGCCAGAAACAGAAATGGTTTCTCCTGCGCCTGATCTCCAACGAGCAGCGGGTGCGGATGGATTTGACCGGTAAACCGGAATTCGATGGCTGGCGCTGGGTCAGCTATTGGTATCCGTTGGGCCAGGTGGTGACATTCAAGCGCGAGGTGTATCGACGCGCTCTCAAAGAGCTTGCCCCGCGCCTTTTAGCGCGCGACTGACGACGGAGTTCGACCCCGAGCCATGCTCAATACGCTGCGCAAGATCGTCCAGGAAGTTAACTCCGCCAAGGATCTCAAGGCGGCGTTGGGGATTATTGTGTTGCGCGTCAAAGAGGCCATGGGCAGCCAGGTCTGCTCGGTCTACCTGCTTGATCCCGAGACCAACCGCTTCGTCCTGATGGCCACCGAGGGCTTGAACAAGCGCTCGATCGGCAAGGTCAGCATGGCACCCAACGAAGGTCTGGTCGGTCTGGTCGGCACGCGTGAAGAACCCCTGAACCTCGAAAACGCCGCGGATCACCCGCGCTATCGCTATTTCGCCGAAACCGGTGAAGAGCGCTACGCCTCGTTCCTCGGTGCACCGATCATTCACCACCGCCGCGTGGTCGGCGTGCTGGTCATCCAGCAAAAAGAACGCCGTCAGTTCGACGAGGGCGAAGAAGCCTTCCTCGTGACCATGAGCGCACAGCTCGCCGGGGTGATCGCCCACGCCGAGGCCACCGGTTCGATCCGCGGCCTGGGCCGGCAGGGCAAGGGCATTCAGGAAGCCAAGTTCGTCGGCGTGCCGGGCTCGCCGGGGGCGGCGGTCGGTACCGCGGTGGTCATGCTGCCGCCGGCCGATCTGGACGTGGTCCCGGACAAGACCATCACCGACATCGACGCCGAGCTGGCGCTGTTCAAGACTGCTATCGAAGGCGTGCGTGCCGACATGCGCACGCTGTCGGCCAAACTCGCGACCCAGTTGCGCCCGGAAGAACGGGCGCTGTTCGACGTCTACCTGATGATGCTCGACGATGCCTCGCTGGGCAGCGAAGTCACCACGGTGATCAAGACCGGCCAGTGGGCCCAGGGCGCGCTGCGTCAGGTGGTCACCGATCACGTCAACCGTTTCGAACTGATGGACGACGCCTACCTGCGTGAGCGCGCCTCGGACGTCAAAGACCTTGGCCGTCGCCTGCTGGCCTATCTGCAGGAAGAGCGTCAGCAGAACCTGGTCTACCCGGAAAAAACCATTCTGGTCAGTGAAGAACTGACCCCGGCGATGCTTGGCGAAGTGCCGGAAGGCACGCTGGTCGGTCTGGTATCGGTACTTGGTTCGGGTAACTCCCACGTCGCGATCCTCGCCCGGGCCATGGGCATTCCGACGGTGATGGGTCTGGTCGATCTGCCGTACGCCAAGGTCGACGGCATCGAAATGATCGTCGATGGCGTGCGCGGTGAGGTCTACACCAACCCGAGCGAAGTGCTGCGCAAGCAGTTCGCGGAAATCGTCGAAGAAGAGAAACAACTGGCGCTGGGCCTCGACGCCCTGCGCGATCTGCCGTGCGTGACCCTCGACGGCCACCGCATGCCGCTGTGGGTAAACACCGGTCTGCTGGCGGACGTGGCGCGGGCGCAGAAGCGTGGCGCCGAAGGCGTTGGTCTGTACCGCACCGAAGTGCCGTTCATGATCAACCAGCGCTTCCCGAGCGAGAAGGAACAACTGGCGATCTACCGTGAGCAGCTCGCCGCGTTCCATCCGCAGCCGGTGACCATGCGCAGCCTCGACATCGGCGGCGACAAGTCGCTGTCGTACTTCCCGATCAAGGAAGACAACCCGTTCCTCGGCTGGCGCGGCATTCGCGTCACCCTCGACCACCCGGAAATCTTTCTGGTGCAGACCCGTGCAATGCTCAAGGCCAGCGAAGGCCTGAACAACCTGCGGATTCTGCTGCCGATGATCTCCGGCACCCACGAACTCGAAGAAGCCCTGCACCTGATTCACCGGGCCTGGGGCGAAGTGCGCGACGAAGGCACCGACGTGCCGATGCCGCCGATCGGCGTGATGATCGAAATCCCCGCCGCGGTGTACCAGACCAAAGAACTGGCGCGGATGGTCGACTTCCTCTCGGTCGGTTCCAACGACCTGACCCAGTACCTGCTGGCGGTCGACCGCAACAACCCGCGTGTAGCTGATCTCTACGACTACCTGCACCCGGCGGTGCTGCAAGCCCTGCAAACTGTCGTGCGTGATGCGCATGCCGAAGGCAAACCGGTGAGTATCTGCGGCGAGATGGCCGGTGACCCGGCGGCGGCGGTGCTGTTGATGGCGATGGGGTTCGACAGCCTGTCGATGAACGCCACCAACTTGCCGAAGGTCAAGTGGATGCTGCGTCAGGTCAATCTGAGCAAGGCGCAGGAATTGTTGGCGGAGTTGATGACCATTGATAACCCGCAAGTTATCCACAGCTCGTTGCAATTGGCGCTGAAGAATCTTGGGTTGGCGAAGATGAATGCGCCGGTGGTTAACAAAGCGCTCTGAAGATCAAAAGCCCCTCACCCTAACCCTCTCCCAGGGGGAGAGGGGACTGATTGGGGAGGCTGTGGAATTTCTCCGGCTTGAAAAATTTTTGCCGAATCCATAATCGACTCGGGCTTTCAGGTCGATGAACAACTTCAGACACCTCGGTCGGCCCCCTCTCCCTCGGGGAGAGGGCTGGGGTGAGGGTAAGCTTTTACTAAACACAAATCTCCACCTCGCCAAGATGCCCCCCATACGGACCAAAACTGCGCTCAACCATCCGCCGCGTCCCATCCGCCTGCACCACCAGCGCGGTACTCGCCCGCGTCCCGTAACTCTGGCTGGCAATAAACACACTCGACAGCAGCGCTTCAGTCGCCATCCCCACCCCTGTATCCGGCAACTCGGCTTCGGGCGGCGTCTGTGCATCACTCAATAATTCCAGCAACCGCTCCGGCTGCGGATCGTCCAGCACGGCGTTCAGTGCCGCTTTGGCCTTGAGCAGTTTCGGCCACGGCGTATCGAGCCCGGCGTTGGACAAGCCATAAACCCCGGAGCGAGCATCACCGGCTCGGACGCCCGCGCATTGAAATGCCACAGCTCGTGACTATTGCCGAGCAGCAAATTGAACCCAGCATATTCCCCGGCGCGGCCAACCACATCGCTCAAATAATCATCAATCGACGCATTGCCGCTGAGAAAACGCGCCACCAGTTCCCCGCGCGACTTCAGCGCCGGTGGCTGCTGCGGATCGCGAATGTTGGTCAGCGCGGCAAAGCGCCCGTTGGCGCCAATTCCCAGCCAGGTGCCGCCAGCCTCCAGGTCACGCCCGGCATGCACGTGCGGCGCCTCCGGCCAGGGCGCCAGTGGCAGGCTCGGCCGGGCGTAGAACTCGTCTCGGTTGGCCGCGACGATCAGCGGCTGGGCATGGCCCGGGCGCCAGGCGAAAACGATCAGGCACATAAGGTGGTCCTTGTGTGATTTTTGCTCACTCTACGCATCCGGTGTCCGTGCATCCATCGCCAGTGGAGCCAAAGGGTGTGCATCCGTTACCATGCCGCTCCTGTTTTGCGGATGCGGTCTGGGGAGACGCTCGTGGAATTTCTGCTCTATCTGGCGCTGGGCGCCTGTGCGGGCGCACTGGCCGGGCTGTTTGGCGTCGGCGGCGGGATCATTATCGTCCCGGTGCTGGTGTTCAGTTTCACCCTGCAGGGTTTCGATCAGTCGATCCTCACGCATCTGGCGGTCGGCACGTCGCTGGCGACGATCATCTTCACCTCGGTCAACGCCGTGCGTGAGCATCACCGCCGGGGCGCGGTGCGCTGGCCGATCTTCCTGTGGATGACCGTCGGCATTCTGCTCGGTGCCGGTTTCGGTGCGCTGACGGCCGAGGCGATTTCCGGGCCGAACCTGCAGAAGATCATCGGCGTGTTCGCCCTGCTGGTCGCCGTGCAACTGGCGCTGGACGTCAAACCCAAGGCCAGCCGAACGGTGCCGGGTAAACTCGGTCTGACTGCGGCGGGCACGGTGATTGGCTGGGCCTCGGCGATTTTCGGTATTGGTGGCGGCTCGCTGACCGTGCCGTTTCTGACCTGGCGCAGCGTGCCGATGCAGCAGGCCGTGGCGACGTCGTCGGCCTGTGGGCTGCCGATCGCGTTGGCCAGTGCGGCAAGTTTCATGATTCTGGGGTGGCACGATCCGTTGTTGCCACCGCATAGTCTCGGTTTTGTGTATTTGCCGGCGTTGTTGGGCATTGCCCTGACCAGCATGGTCTTCGCCCGTCTCGGCGCGCGTCTGGCGCACAGGTTGTCGCCGCGCTTGCTGAAACGGCTGTTCGCCGCTTTGCTGTTCAGCGTCGGGTTGAGCTTCCTGCTGTAAAAATCCTGGCTTAATCCTGTGGTGGCAGCGTCGCCCGGGAATTCTGGTTTCACTCTTACGAGGAGTCGCAATGCTGCCTTACCCGCAGATCGACCCGGTGGCCCTGGCCATCGGTCCGCTGAAAATCCACTGGTACGGTCTCATGTACCTCGTCGGCATCGGCGGTGCGTGGCTGCTGGCGTCGCGCCGGCTCAACCGTTTCGACCCGACCTGGAGCAAGGAGAAACTCTCCGATCTGGTGTTCTGGCTATCGATGGGGGTGATCGTCGGCGGGCGCTTGGGTTATGTGCTGTTCTACGACCTGAGCGCTTATCTGGCCAACCCGACGCTGATTTTCGAAGTGTGGAAGGGCGGCATGTCGTTCCACGGCGGTTTCATCGGTGTGATGCTCGCGGCCCTGTGGTTCGGCAAGCGTAACGGCAAGTCGTTTTTCCAGTTGATGGACTTCGTCGCGCCGATGGTGCCGATCGGTCTGGGCGCCGGGCGCATCGGCAACTTCATCAACGCCGAGTTGTGGGGCAAGGCCACCGACGTGCCATGGGCGATGGTGTTCCCGCCGTTCAGCGACCCGGCGCAACTGCCGCGTCACCCGTCACAGCTGTATCAGTTCGCCCTCGAAGGCGTCGCACTGTTCCTGATTCTCTGGCTGTTCTCGCGCAAACCGCGGCCAACCATGGCAGTGTCGGGCATGTTCGCGCTGTTCTATGGCATCTTCCGTTTCATCGTCGAGTTCGTCCGTGTACCGGATGCCCAGCTGGGCTATCTGGCCTGGAACTGGCTGACCATGGGTCAGGTGCTGTGTGTGCCGATGATCATCGGCGGGCTGTTCCTGATCTGGCTGGCCTATCGTCGCGCCCCGGCAGCGCCGCTCGCCCCGACGGCTTAAACTACGAACCCCGGCGCGCGACGCCGGGGCTCAAAGGACACAGGTAACTCATGAAGCAATATCTCGAACTGGTCTCGCACGTCATCCAGAACGGCACCAAACAGGCCAACCGCACCGGCATCAACACCATCAGTTTTCCGGGGGCGATGCTGCGTTTCGATCTGCAGGAAGGCTTCCCGGCGATCACCACGCGCAAAATGGCCTTCAAATCGGCGATCGGCGAGATGTGCGGCTTCCTCCGTGGAGTGAACAATGCTGCCGAATTTCGTGCGCTGGGCTGCAAGGTCTGGGACCAGAATGCCAACGAAAACGCGCAGTGGCTGGCCAACCCGTTCCGTCAGGGCGACGACGACCTCGGCGAGATCTACGGCGTGCAATGGCGCAAATGGCCGGCGTACAAGCAGATCCCGCTGAGCAACACCGCCGCCATCGAACAAACTCTGAGCAACGGCTACAAGCAGATCGCCCAGGGCGAAGAAGACGGCCAGGCCTACGTGGTGCTGTACAAAGCCATCGACCAGGTGCGCCAGTGCGTCGACACGATCATCAAGGATCCGGGCAGCCGCCGTATTCTGTTCCACGGCTGGAACGTTGCTCAGCTCGATGAAATGGCCCTGCCGCCGTGCCATCTGCTGTACCAGTTCCACCCGAACGTCGAGACCAAAGAGATTTCCCTGACGCTCTACATCCGTTCGAATGACCTGGGCCTCGGCACGCCGTTCAACCTCACCGAAGGCGCCGCGCTGCTGAGCCTGATCGGGCGCCTGACCGGCTACACGCCGCGCTGGTTCACCTATTTCATCGGTGATGCGCACGTCTACGAAAACCATCTGGACATGCTCAACGAACAGCTCAAGCGCGAGCCGTTCGCCATGCCGAAACTGAAAATTTCCGACCGCGTGCCGGAGTTTGCCAAGACTGGGGTTTATCAGCCGGAATGGCTGGAGCGGGTCGAGCCGAGCGATTTTTCGCTGGAAGGCTACGAGCACCATGCGCCGATGACCGCGCCGATGGCGGTCTGAAGGTCTGCCATTAAACCTGTGGGAGCTGGCTTGCCAGCGATTGCGGTGGCACATTCAACATTAATGTGACTGACAGACCGCTATCGCTGGCAAGCCAGCTCCCACAGGGATATTCCGTGTTTTCAGTGGCCGTGGCTACGGCCCACATGGGAGTGTTCGACCTCGGTCGCCACCACGCCGCCACTTACTTCCAGCCGCTGCAAGATCCCGCATTGATCCGCCTCCGGCCCTTCGCCACAGCGCTGGCGCAGGTCGAGCAGTTGCGTTTGCAACGCCATCAACCCATCAATCCGCGCTTTCACATGCTGGATGTGTTCGTCGATCAGTGCGTTGACGCTTTCGCACTGGTCTTGCGGGCTGTCGCGCAGGGCGAGCAGGCTGCGGATTTCTTCGAGGGTCATGTCCAGGGTGCGGCAGTTGCGGATGAACGTCAGACGTTCGGCGTGGGCCTGGGTGTAGACGCGGTAGTTGCCGTCGCTGCGGGCCGGTTCCGGCAGCAGGTTCTCGCGTTCGTAGTAACGGATGGTTTCCACCGCGCAGTCAGTGAGTTTCGCCAGTTCGCCAATCTTCATGACGGTCATCTCCAAAGGGTGCTTGACCCTATAGTGGCTACAGGGTCTTTACTTGGCAACAGGCACCTCCATGGACGCGACCAATGAGCGATTCCCAGCACACCCACAAGCCCGGCGACGGCCACGATCACAGTCATAAATTGCAGCCTGTGCACAAACATGAGCACGGCGGCGATTCCTGCTGCGCTTCGAAAGCTGCGCCGGCCCCGGTTCATTCGCACGCAGATGCCTGCTGCTCGTCGCAAGCCGCCGCGCCTGCCTTGGTGCAACTGAGCGAAAAGACCAGCGCCGATGCGCAACTGAGCAGCTTCCGCATCGAGGCGATGGACTGCCCGACCGAGCAGACGCTGATCCAGAACAAGCTGGGCAAACTGCCCGGCATTGAGCAGCTGGAATTCAACCTGATCAACCGCGTGCTCGGCGTCACCCACAGCTTGCCGGACACCGCGCCGATCGTGGACGCAATCAAGTCGATTGGCATGCACGCCGAGCCACTTGAGGCGGGTGTCGAAGCGCCGGCTCCGGCGCCGGTTAAAAAGCATTGGTGGCCGCTGGCGCTGTCCGGGGTCGCGGCGCTGGCTGCCGAAGTCATCCACTTCACTGATGCCGCGCCGACCTGGGTAGTGGCGATCATTGCACTGGTCTCGATCCTCAGCGGCGGCCTCGGTACGTACAAAAAGGGCTGGATTGCCCTGAAAAACTTCAACCTCAACATCAACGCGCTGATGAGCATCGCCGTGACCGGCGCGATCCTCATCGGCCAGTGGCCGGAAGCGGCGATGGTGATGTTCCTCTTCACCGTTGCCGAACTGATCGAAGCGCGTTCGCTGGACCGGGCCCGGAATGCGATCAGTGGGTTGATGCAGATGACCCCGGAACAGGCCACGGTATTGCAGGCGGACGGAAACTGGGTCGAACAAGAGGTGAAAAGCGTCGAACTCGGCGCCCGCGTGCGGGTGAAGCCGGGCGAGCGCATCGCGCTGGACGGTGAGGTGGTCAGCGGCAACTCAACGATTGATCAGGCACCGATCACCGGTGAAAGCCTGCCGGTGGAAAAAACCGTCGGTGACAAAGTCTTCGCCGGCACTATCAACCAGGCCGGTTCGCTGGAATACACGGTCAGCGCGGCGGCGAACAACTCGACCCTGGCGCGGATCATCCATGCCGTCGAACAGGCCCAGGGTGCCCGTGCACCAACCCAGCGTTTCGTCGATCAATTCTCGAAAATCTACACCCCGGCAGTGTTCGTGTTTGCCCTTGCCGTGGCGATCATCCCGCCGCTGTTCATGGGCGCCGTGTGGTTCGACTGGATCTATCGCGCCCTGGTGCTGCTGGTGGTTGCATGCCCGTGTGCGCTGGTGATTTCCACCCCGGTGACCATCGTCAGCGGCCTCGCTGCGGCGGCGCGCAAAGGTATTCTGGTCAAGGGCGGCGTGTACCTGGAGGGCGGTTTCAAGCTCGATTATCTGGCGCTGGATAAAACCGGAACGATCACCCACGGCAAACCGGTGCAGACCGATTACCTGTGCCTGGAGGCCACTGCCGAGAGCACCGCGCCGGCCATCGCCGCCGCCTTGGCCCGGCGTTCCGATCACCCGGTATCGCTGGCTATCGCCAGTGCCGCTGTGGATAAAGACCTCGCCGCGCCGATTGTGGATAACTTCGAAGCGCTCGGCGGGCGCGGCGTCAAAGGCCAGATCAATGGCCAGACCTATCACTTGGGCAACCATCGGCTGGTTGAAGACCTGGGCCTGTGCTCGCCGCAACTGGAAGAAAAACTGTTCGCGCTGGAGAAGCAGGGCAAGTCCGTAGTGTTGCTGCTCGACAGTTCTGGCCCGCTGGCGCTGTTCGCCGTGGCCGACACGGTCAAGGAAAGCAGCCGCGAGGCGATTCGTCAGTTGCATGAACTCGGGGTGAAAACCCTGATGCTCACCGGCGACAACGTGCACACGGCCGAGGCGATTGCTGCACAGGTCGGTATCGACGAAGCCCGAGGCGATCTGCTGCCGACCGATAAACTGCAAGCCATCGAAGATCTGTATAAAAAAGGCCACCGTGTCGGCATGGTCGGCGACGGCATCAATGACGCGCCGGCACTGGCTCGCGCCGAGATCGGTTTTGCCATGGCCGCTGCCGGTACCGACACTGCGATCGAAACCGCCGATGTTGCTCTGATGGACGACGATCTGCGCAAGATCCCGGCGTTCATCAGCCTCTCGCGCAACACCGCCAGCATTCTGAAACAGAACATCGCCCTGGCCTTGGTGATCAAGGCTATCTTTCTTGGGGTAACCTTCGCCGGGCTCGCCACCATGTGGATGGCGGTGTTCGCCGACATGGGCGTGAGTCTGTTGGTGGTGTTCAACGGTTTGCGCCTGCTGCGCAAGTAAGTGATGAGGATGGGTTGTGCTGAGTGCCGAGCTGAAAGCGTTTTACATGGTCGCCCGCCTGGGCAGCATCACGCTGGCGGCGAAGAAACTCGGTCTCAGCCAACCGACCGTGACCACGCAGATTCGCAATCTGGAAAGCCAGTATTCGGTGGAACTGTTCTACCGCGGGGGTCGGCGTCTGAGCGTCAGTGACGAGGGTGCGCGGTTGCTGCCGATGGTCAAGACGCTGTTGCAGCAGGAAGCCGATATCGAGTTCTTCCTGCGCAACAGCGGCCAGGTGCAAGGCACGTTACGCATCGCCGCGACGGCACCGTATTACATCCTCGATCTGGTAAAGACCTTTCGCGAACGCTTGCCGCAGGTGGAAGTGTCGGTGGAAATCGGCAACTCGCAGCAAGTGCTCGAAGCGCTGGAGGATTACCGGGTGGATATCGCCGCGTCATCGCAGCTGCTGGATGATGCGCGGCTGATTCGCCGGGTGCTCGGCACCGATCCGCTGGTGCTGGCGGTGCATCGCAACCATCCATTGGCGACGCAGACGCATGTGGCGTTGGCGGCGCTGGCCGGGCACACCTTATTGATGCGTGAGTCCGGCTCGACCACACGACGCCTGACCGAAGAGTTGCTGGCCAGTGCCGGCGTGAGCTTCGGGCCGTTGCTGGAGATCGGCAGCCGCGAGTCGATCCGCGAGGCGGTGCTGCGCAACATCGGCATCAGCATCATCGCCCGCCAGGAAGTGCCGCACGATCCGCAGTTGCGTGTGCTGAGCATCGAGAATGCACCGCAGATTCCGGAGTACCTGTATTGCCTCAAAGAGAGGAAGGGTGCGCGATTGCCGGCGGCGTTTCTCGGCTTGGCCCAGGAAATGTCCCCGCGTAATGATCGTTCCCACGCGCAGCAAAGGAATGCAGCCCGGGACGCTCTGCGTCCCAAAGGCCGAACGCGGAGCGTCCGTTGAGGCATTCCCACGCGGAGCGTGGGAACGATCTGTTGGTCGGCGGTGAACCAAAATCCCCGAATGTCACTATCGGCGCTTTTTGCCTCACTGCCACATGACGGACGCATTACAACCCTAGGATTGGCTTCATCCGTTTGATGAGGCCTGTCCATGAATCCTGCCATCGCAACTGCCCTGACCAATCCCGGCGCGCCGATGAAAGTGCGCGGCGTGCAGAAGCGCTTCGGCGCGTTCACCGCGCTGGATAACGTCTCGCTTGATGTCGCCGCTGGTGAACTGGTGTGCCTGCTCGGCCCGTCGGGCTGTGGCAAGACCACGCTGTTGCGCTGCATCGCCGGGCTGGAGAAGCAGGACAGCGGGGAGTTGTACCTCGGCGACCGCGACGTCTCGCACCTCGCCCCGCAAGCGCGGGACTACGGAATTCTGTTCCAGTCCTACGCGCTGTTCCCCAATCTGACCGTCGAAGCGAACATCGCCTACGGCCTCGCCGGCAGCGGTCGCGACGAAGTACGCCGCCGCGTCGGGCAGATGCTTGAGCTGGTCGGCCTCACCGGCAGCGAGAAAAAGTACCCCGGCCAATTGTCTGGCGGCCAACAACAGCGTGTTGCGCTGGCCCGCGCGCTGGCGCCGGCACCGTCGCTGTTGTTGCTCGATGAGCCGATGTCGGCCCTCGACGCTCGCGTTCGTGAGCATCTGTGCACCGAGTTGCGCCAACTGCAGCGCAACCTCGGCATCACCACCCTGATGGTCACGCACAACCAGGACGAAGCCATGCTGATGGCCGACCGCATCGCCGTGATGAACAACGGCCGCGTTGAGCAATACGCTACTCCGCAGGAGATCTACAACCGTCCGGCCACGCCGTTCGTGGCCGAGTTTGTCGGTCAGGGCAACTGGCTGCCGTTCCAGCGCAGCAGCGACAGTCATGCCCAGGTCGGCGGAATGAGTCTGCGTCTGGCCGATGGCAGCGTGCAGAGCGCCTCGGGTCGACTGTTCTGCCGCCCGGAGGCGATCAACGTCAATCCGCCGGTGCACGAAGAAAACCTGTTCCCGGCCAAGGTCCGCGAGATCACCTTTCTCGGCAACCGCTGCCGCATGAGCTTTGAACTCGATCAATTGCCCGGCCATGCGCTGCTTGCCGAACTGGCACCGGAAGCCATGCCGCGTCTAGGCGCCCAGCAGATCATGGTCGCCTTGCCGCCGCGCAGCCTGCAGGTGTTTGCCTGATGAGCGCCGGGATTGCCTTGCCCTTGCCGACCAAGCAGGTACGGCAGACTTCCCGTGCCGAAATCGGCGATCGGATCTTTGTCGTCGGCGGCAAAATCCTCTTGCTGCTGTTGCTCGGCGTCGCGGTACTGCTGCCCTTGCTGGCAATCTTCTGGCGCGGCTTCAGCGGTGAGGCCGGGCAGGGCGGTGGTTTGCTCGCGGCGAAAGAGTTGGTAACCAGCGCGAATTTCCACTGGCTGCTCGGCAACAGCCTGAAGGTTTCCCTCAGCGTCGCGGCGATTGTCGTACCGCTGGCCTACCTGTTTGCCTTCGCGTTGCAACGCACGCTGATCCCAGCGAAGGGCATCTGGCGCGGCATTTCTTTGCTGCCACTGATGGCGCCGTCGATGCTGCCGGGGATTGCGCTGGTCTATCTGTTCGGTAACCAAGGCATGCTGCGCGGGCTGCTCTCGGACAACATCTACGGATTCTGGGGCATCGTGCTCGGCGAGGTGATTTACACCTTCCCGCATGCGCTGATGATTCTGCTGTCGGCACTGTCGCTGGCCGATGCGCGCCTGTTCGACGCCGCATCGAGCATGGGCGCCAGCCGGGCCAAGGCGTTCCGCAGCATCACCTGGCCGGCGACTCGGCAGGCAGTGTTCGCCGCGTTCTGTCTGGTATTCACCCTGACCATCACCGATTTCGGTGTGCCGGTGGTGGTCGGTGGTGATTATCAAGTGCTGGCGTTGGAGGCCTACAAAGCTGTGGTCGGCCAACAGCAATTCGGGCGCGGCGCGTTGATCGGCATGGTGTTGCTGTTGCCGGCGCTGTTCAGCTTCGCCGTCGATGCCTGGCTGCGGCGTCGGCATGGCGACTCCATGAGCGGTCGCGCGCAGGTGTTCAAACCGGCGCCGTCGACACTGCGCGACGGCTGCTATCTGGCGATTGTCGTGCTGATCAGCGCCGCATTGATCCTGGTGTTCGGCATGGCGGTGTTCTCATCCTTGGTGAAGTTCTGGCCGTACAACCTGTCGCTGTCGCTCAACCATTACCAGTTCAACGAGACCGCTGGCGGTGGCTGGCTGGCCTACGGCAACAGCTTGAAGATGGCGCTGGGTACGGCGCTGATTGGCAGTGTGCTGATTTTTACCGGCGCCTATCTGATGGAGAAAACCCGCACCCAGCGCGGTTTGAACCTGGCTTTGCGCATGCTCAGCTTCGTGCCAATGGCCGTACCGGGGCTGGTACTTGGCCTGGGTTACGTTTTCTTCTTCAACCTCAGCGGCAACCCACTGCATGTGCTCTACGGGACGATGACGCTGCTGATCATCTGCACCATTGCGCATTATCTGACCACCGCGCAAATGACCGCGACCACCGCGCTGCGCCAGCTCGATGCCGAGTTTGAAGCGGCGGCGCTGTCGCTCAAAGCACCGCTGTATCGGCATTACCTGCGCGTGACCGCACCGATTTGCCTGCCGGCGCTGCTGGACATCGTGCGTTACCTGTTCGTCTCGGCGATGACCACGGTGTCGGCGGCAATCTTTCTCTACAGCCCCGACACCATTCTCGCGGCGGTCGCGGTGCTGAACATGGATGACGCCGGCAACGTCGGCGGCGCGGCGGCGATGTCGACCCTGATTCTGTTCACCTCGGCGGGCGTGTCCTTGCTGCTGGCGTGGGCTTCGCGCGGCTTGCTGCGCCGTTCCCAGGCCTGGCGGCAAACCGCGCCCGGTCACTGATTCAACTCACTTACAGGAAACCGATCATGTTCAAGCCTATGGCCCTGGCCGCTGCTGTGCTCGCTACTTTCAGCCTGAATGCCTTCGCGGCGAAAACCGAGTTGACGGTGTACACCGCCCTCGAAGCCGAGCAGTTGAAGTCCTACAAGGAAGCGTTCGAGAAAGCCAACCCGGACGTCGAGATCAAATGGGTACGTGACTCCACCGGGATCATCACCGCCAAACTCCTCGCCGAGAAGGCGCGGCCGCAGGCTGACGCGGTGTGGGGCCTGGCCGCTTCCAGTCTGGCGATCCTCGATCAACAAGGCATGCTGCAAAGCTACGCGCCGAAGGACCTCGGCAAGATCGGCGCAAACTACCGCGACGCCGCCAACCCGCCAGCGTGGGTCGGCATGGACGTCTGGGCGGCGACCATTTGCTTCAACACGGTCGAGGCCGAAAAACAGGGTTTGACCAAGCCAGTGAGCTGGCAGGACCTGACCAAGCCTGAGTACAAGGGCAAGATCGTTATGCCTAACCCGGCGTCGTCCGGCACCGGTTTCCTCGACGTCAGCGCCTGGCTGCAAACCTTCGGCGAGAAGCAGGGCTGGGCGTATATGGACGGCCTGCACCAGAACATCGGCCAGTACGTTCACTCCGGTTCCAAGCCGTGCAAACTGGCGGCGGCGGGGGAATTCCCGATCGGCATTTCCTTTGAATACCCGGCCGTTCAGCTCAAGCGCCAGGGCGCGCCGCTGGACATCATCCTGCCGAAGGAAGGCCTGGGTTGGGAGATCGAAGCGACAGCCGTAATCAAAGGCACGCCGCACGAAGAGGCGGCAAAGAAACTCGCCGATTTCTCCGCCAGCGCCGAGGCGATGGATTTGTACAAAGAGAACTTCGCCGTGCTTGCCCAACCAGGGATCGCCAAACCGCAGACCGAGCTGCCCGCCGATTACGAGCAGCGTCTGATCAAGAACGACTTCGCCTGGGCCTCGAAGAATCGCGACGAGATCCTCACCGAGTGGCGCAAGCGCTATGACGGCAAGTCCGAGAAAGTCGCTGCCAAGTAAATATTCTCAAGCTGCCAGGGCTGGCCCGCGCCAGTAGTCCTGAACCTGATCGTTCCCACGCTCCGCGTGGGAATGAATCCCGTGACGCTCTGCGTCACAAAGGACGCGGAGCGTCCTCGGCTGCATGCCCACGCAGAGCGTGGGCACGATCATTGAGGTAGCGATATGACACACCACAAAGACCTGCTCATCGTCGGCGCCGGCATCCTCGGCCTGTCCCACGCCTACGCGGCGGCCAAGCGCGGACTCAAAGTTGCCGTGTTTGAACGCACCGCCACGCCCCTCGGCGCCTCGGTGCGCAACTTCGGCCAGGCGCTGGTCACCGGCCAGCCGCCCGGCACCATGCTGGAACTGGCCAAGGCCAGCCGCGAGATCTGGGGCGACTGGGCGCAACTCGGCGGTCTGCAGATCAAGCGCAACGGCTCATACCTGTTCGCCCGCAGCGAAGCCGAAGAACAGCTGCTCGAAGCGTTCTGTGCCGGTCGTGCGCAGGAACACGGCTACAACGTCGAGCTGCTGCGCGGTGCCGCGTTGCGCGATCTGTATGGCGGTCAATTCAGCCATCACCGCGCCGCGTTGCATGGCCGGGATGATCAACAGCTGTATTCGCGCGAAGCGATTCCGGCGCTGATTGACTACCTGCGCCGCGACCTCGGCGTGAAGTTCCACTTCTCCAGCCTGGTACGCGACGTCGAGCCAGGGCGGCTGCACAGCACCGCCGGCAGCTTTACCGCGCCGCAGATCATCGTCTGCTCCGGCCACGATTATCAGACCTTGCTCGCCGAGCCGATTGCTGCGCTCGAACCGCAGGTCTGTCGCCTGCAGATGCTGCGCGCCAAACCGCACAGTGAGCTGAACCTGCAACACGCCTTGCTCACCGGGCTGAGCTGCGTGCACTACGGCGCCTTCGCCGATCTGCCCGAAGCGGCGGCGGTGCAGGCGCAGATCCTGCGCGAGCAACCGCACCTGCACGACAACGGCATCCACCTGCTGATCAGCCCGACGCCGCATGGCGAACTGATCATCGGCGACTCGCACCATTACGGCAGCGATCCGTCACCGTTCAATGCCGAACAAGTGGATAACTGGATGCTCGAACTGGCCGAACAGACCCTCGGTTGCAAGGTGCAGGTAGTCGAGCGCTGGCAGGGCGTCTATGGTGCTCGCGGGCCGGGGCCGTTCTCATTCCTGCGCCCGGCACCGGGTTTGAGCGTGGCGCTGATGCACACCGGCGTCGGCATGAGCGTCGGCCCGGCCATGGCCGAGCGCAACATTGCGCAGTTGCTGGAGGAGGCATGAATCCGGAACAAGTGGTGGCGCGGGTGTTCGGCTTGTATGAGCGTTTCGGCGCCAGTGATTACATCGGTGAACCGGTGTCGCAGCTCGAGCACATGTCGCAGGCCGCCGAGCTGGCCATGGCTGAGCGCTGCGATGATGAAGTGGTGCTCGCGGCGTTCTTCCACGACATCGGCCATTTGTGCGCCGAGGGCGCGCAGAACATGGGTGGCTATGGCGTGGTCAGCCATGAACGGCTGGGTGCGGATTATCTGCGTGAGGCGGGTTTCAGTGAGCGGCTGGCGCGGCTGGTGGAGTATCACGTTCAGGCCAAGCGTTATCTGACGCTGCGCGAACCGGGGTATTTCGAGCGCTTGAGTGAGGCGAGTCGGCGCACGCTGGCGTATCAGGGCGGGGTGATGACGGAGGCCGAGGCGCGGGCGTTTGAGCGGGATCCGCTGTGTGCGCTCAGCCTGCGGATGCGCCAGTGGGATGAATTGGCGAAGGAGGTGGCGGTGCCGGTGATTGATTTGGGTGTGCTGAAAGAGAAAGCAGCGCGGTTATTGGCTGCTTAGGTCTTGGAACCGGGTTGCTGCCATCGCTGGCAAGCCAGCTCCCACAGGTTTTTCGGTGAATACAATTTTCGTGATCAGCCGAGATCCCTGTGGGAGCTGGCTTGCCAGCGATGGGGCCAGGCCAGGCACTAGAGCTCTTTGGCTAACGACTCAACCTGCTCCTGCCTTTCCGCCTGATTCAGCTTCGGATGCGGATTGAGCGACGACCACGGCGGATGCGCCCGGGCCTTGTTCAAGGCTTCAGGCAATTTGCCTTCGCGCCAGGTTTTATCCACAGGTGTTGCAACCTGAACCGCGTCCATCGCCGCATGCCCTCGTTGATCCAGCGCCAGCACCAACTGCCGCTGCCGCAACGCCAACAACCGCAACACGCCATCATCCACGGTCAATTCCCGCTGACCCTTGATCTTGCCAAGCAAGCGGCTGCCATAACTGCGCGCCGTTTGCAGGGCGCCGCCGGCGATCGCCCCGGCCAAGGCCGCTGCGCCGAGGGTGATGCCGCCAACCAGCAGATCGACGCCAGCCCCGGCGGCCGCGCCTGCTGCGATGCCGCCGCCGACCCGTACGCCGAGCTGTTTCAAGGTTTCCGGATTGAACAAATCATCGCCCCAACGCCCGTCGAGCAACGGCAAATCACTGGCCGCCGCGTCCTGTGGGCGGAACGCGTAGAGTTTGAGCAGCGCTTCGACGCATTTCTGCTCACGCTGCCGCACCGCTTTGCGCAATTCGCTGATCGCCTGCTGTTCCTGTTCGGCCTCGCTGATCACGCTGCGTCGGCAGGCGGCGCAGTCAATCAACAATTCGGCAATCAAGCGTGCCGCACTCTGCTGACGGGCGAGGCGCTGGGCCTGTTGATCGGCGATCAATCGCTCGAGTTGCGGGCGGGCGGTTTCCAGCAACAACGCCAGGCTTTCATACAAGCGCCGCTCGCCATCCTCCGGCGGCGCCACGCTGTCGAAACGCACCAGTGCATGCAGACCAAGGCGTGCCAGCGCTTCACGCCAATCGGGTTCGCGATGGTTGGCGCTGCTGACGAAATTCAGCACCGGCAGCAGCGGTTTGCCGCAACTGGCGAGCACTTCCAGTTCGTCGCGATATTTGGCCAATACCGGTTCGCGGGCATCGATCACGTACAGGCCGGCATCAGAGGCGAGCAGTTGTCGCAGCACCTTGGCTTCCTGCTCGAAACGCTGGCGTGCCTCGCTGCCCTCGAGGAACCGCGCCAGCCGCGCCGGGCCGTCGAGGCGTTCGCCGGGGCGTTCCAGGCGTTCGAGAAAATCCAGCAGGGCGATGGCGTCTTCCAATCCCGGCGTGTCGTAGAGGTCGAGCAGCGGCTCGCCGTCCACCGACAACCGTGCGCCTTCGACATGTCGTGTGGTGCTCGGGCGATGGGAGACTTCGCCGAAGCCGACATCGCGGGTCAGCGTGCGCAGCAGTGAGGTCTTGCCGACGTTGGTGTGGCCGACCACCGCGAGTTTCAGCGGCGCTTTGCGCAGATCAATCATGGCCCGTCTCCAGCCAGTTCAGCGGCGCGCAGTCGGCGAAGGGCAGCTCGAGCTGTTGCAGAGCGATATGCCAGTCACCCAAGCGATCAGCATCCAGCGCTTCGCCGGGCGGCGCTTGCAGCAGCCAGACGCGGGTGGCGCCGGCATTGCGCGCCAGTTCGGCGATCAGCGCGAGGCTGCCGCGATCCGGCGAGCGCCGTGGATCACAGGCAATCGCCAGGCGTGCCGGGGGAAAACGGCTGAGTTGTTCGAGCAGCTTGTGCCGCGACTCGCGGCTGTCGAGGATGCCGGCGTTGCTGACGTTTTTCGGTAACGCGGGCGGCCAGGGGCGTTGTTCGTCGAGTTCGATGGCGACCAGCAACGCGCCTTCGCTGGCGAGTTTGTCGACGCTGCTTTCGACGCGGTGCAGTTGCGCCGGCTCAGGATCGTTGACGCCGAGGCGTTCGCTGGTCGGCATCAGCCGCTCGCGCAATTGCGCGTAGCCGGGTAGGTTGAGGTCCAGACGCAGCGCGGCTTTACCGCAGTTCCAGCGCCAGAAGCACAGCAGCGTCAACAGCAGGCGCGGCAGCACGCCGTAAACCACCAGCACGCCGACCAGCCATGTGGCCCAGGCTTGCCGGGCGCTTTCGATATCCAGCGCGGCGTCGCCGCTGGCGCGAATCATTTCCACCGTTGGCACAGTGAAGCCGAGCAGCGCCGGCAAGCTGCCCAAGGACCGGGTCATGTGGATAAACGTTTCGGCGCTGAGAATCGTGGTTTCCCAGACGAAGCCGTAGCGTCGGGTCGCCATCAGCATCAGCAGTACGATCAAGGCGCTGAGCATGGCCAGCAACCACAAACCGTTGACCAGCGTGCCGAGTGCCCAGCGATTGAGTTTGCGGCGTTGCAGCAGCAACAGCAGTGCCGGCGCCAGTTGCGCGGCTTTGGCGTCGCGGGCGAGTTTTTCGCTGAGCCACAGCCACACGCGGCCCAGCGTCGCTCCGTGTTCACCGGCAAACACCAGGCCCAGCGCCCAGCTCAGCAGCAGAATCAGGTTCAGCCCGAGCAGGCTGCCCAAGGCCCAGAAGACGTTGACCGGGGTTTGCCCCAGTGCGGCGAAGGCCAGCCCGGCGCCGCTCAACACGGCGAACAGGCTCAGCAGCACCAGCGCCAGACGAGCGCCTTGCAGCCAGTGCCTTAGTGCCGGCGTCAGCCCGTCGCGGTCGGCCAGCCATCGCGCGCGGCGCTGAATACGGCTCGGCAGATCACCGCCACCGGTGCGCGCCAGACGATTGGCTTCCAGATCATCCAGGGGGCCTGCGTGTTCTTCGCGCAGGCGGATGGTTTCGGTCAGCCAGAGGTTTTGCAGTGGAGTCAGTTCAGTCACGCGGCGTCCCGTCGCTTAAATGAGCGTTGAGCATAACCGCTGTGGCGCTTATCGGGGTAAGCGCGGCTCTGGTATCCTCGCCGGCATGACTAAATCACTGCCCCTCAGCCTGATCGCAGCCCTCGGTGAAAACCGCGTGATCGGCGTCGATAACAGCATGCCCTGGCACCTGCCGGGGGACTTCAAATATTTCAAGGCCATGACCCTCGGCAAGCCGATCATCATGGGCCGCAAGACCTGGGATTCGCTCGGTCGGCCGTTGCCGGGGCGCTTGAACATCGTCGTCAGCCGCCAGACCGACCTGTCGCTCGAAGGCGCCGAAGTGTATCCGTCGCTGGACGCCGCCGTGGCTCGCGCCGAGGAATGGGCGAAAGAGCAAGGCGTCGATGAGCTGATGCTGATTGGCGGCGCACAGTTGTATGCGCAAGGGCTGGCTCAAGCCGATCGTCTGTACCTGACCCGCGTTGCGCTGAGCCCGGGAGGGGATGCGTGGTTTCCGCAGTTTGATGTAAACCAGTGGACGCTGGTTTCCAACGTGGAAAACCCGGCGGTTGAAGATAAGCCGGCGTACAGCTTCGAAGTCTGGGAGCGCGCATAGATCGTTCCCACGCTCCGCGTGGGAATGCCTCAAGGGACGCTCTGCGTCCAAGTGACGCGGAGCGTCACGGGCTGCATTCCCACGCGGAGCGTGGGAACGACCATCTTGGCTTAAGCCTGAGCGAGTTCCGCATGCTCATCAGCATCCAGCAGCGCTTTATCGGTCTGCTGCATCACCTGGCTGGTAATCGCCCCCGCGGTGATCGAACCACTGACGTTCAACGCCGTACGCCCCATATCGATTAGCGGCTCAACCGAAATCAGCAGTGCCACCAGCGACACCGGCAACCCCATCGCCGGCAGCACGATCAGCGCGGCGAAAGTCGCGCCGCCACCAACACCGGCCACACCCGCCGAACTCAAGGTCACAATCGCCACCAGCGTCGCGATCCATAACGGATCCAGCGGGTTGATGCCCACGGTCGGTGCAACCATCACTGCCAGCATGGCCGGGTACAGGCCGGCACAACCGTTCTGGCCGATGGTCGCACCGAACGATGCAGCAAAACTCGCCACCGACGACGGAATGCCCAGGCGCCGGGTCTGCGCTTCGATGCTCAGCGGGATGGTCGCCGCGCTCGAACGGCTGGTGAAGGCGAACGTCAGCACCGGCCAGATCTTGCTGAAGAACCGCAGCGGGTTGATCCCGGCCGCCGACACCAGCAGGCCGTGAACCACGAACATCAGGCCCAGACCCAGGTACGACACCACGACGAAACTGCCGAGCTTGATGATGTCCTGCAGGTTGGAACCGGCAACCACTTTGGTCATCAGTGCCAGCACGCCGTACGGGGTCAGTTTCATCACCAGCCGCACCAGACGCATCACCCAGGCTTGCAGGGTGTCGATGGCGTTGATCACTTTTTGACCTTTCTCGACATCATCCTTGAGCAGTTGCAGCGCAGCCACGCCGAGGAACGCGGCGAAAATCACCACACTGATGATCGAGGTCGGCTTGGCTCGCGCCAGGTCGGCGAACGGGTTCTGCGGAATGAACGACAGCAGCAGTTGCGGCACATTCAGGTCGGCGACCTTGCCGGCGTAATCGTTCTGAATGGTTTGCAGGCGAGCCATTTCCTGCGTGCCGGCAACCAGCCCCTCGGCGGTGAGGCCGAACAGGTTGGTCAGGCCGATGCCGATCAGCGCGGCAATCGCCGTGGTGAACAGCAACGTGCCGATAGTCAGGAAGCTGATCTTGCCCAGCGACGAAGCGTTGTGCAGACGCGCCACCGCGCTGAGGATCGAGGCGAACACCAGCGGGATGACGATCATCTGCAGCAACTGCACGTAGCCGTTGCCGACCAGATCGAACCAGCCGATCGAGGCTTTCAGTACTGGATTACCGGCACCGTAAATCGTATGCAACGCCACGCCGAACGCCACGCCGAGCACCAGCGCCAGCAGGACTTTTTTCGCCAGGCTCCAGGTGGTGTGGCGGGTTTGCGCCAGACCGACGAGCAGGGCAAGGAACACCAGCAGGTTGAGAATCAACGGTAGATTCATGAGGACTCCAGAAAAGGCTGTGCCAACAGCCATCCGGGGCTGCTGCGAACCGGAAAGCCTAACAGCTTGATTTGCAATGATTTAATACCGAAATCACTGGGTGTCCGTCGTTTTTGGAATAAGCGCGTGTCGCTGTCGGCAATGCATCTGGCGCAATACGGACGTGTTCGGTCGCAGACAGGCGAGGGTTGTCACACTTATTTGTTAGCGTCGAACTCTTTCGATCGGGGAGTAGCGCTATGAGAATTGCACGCACGTTGTTGGCGGTGGCACTGGCGGCTGGCCTTGCCGGCCAGGCATTTGCGACGGATCTCAAGCATTGGCCGGCGGATCAGGCCAAGGCGCTGGACGCGATGATCGCCGCCAATGCCAACAAGGGTAATTACGCGGTGTTCGACATGGACAACACCAGTTACCGCTACGACCTCGAAGAGTCCTTGTTGCCGTTCATGGAAAACAGGGGCCTGATCACCCGCGACAAACTCGATCCGTCGCTGAAACTGATGCCGTTCAAGGACACCGCGGAGCACAAGGAGAGCCTGTTCAGTTACTACTATCGCCTCTGCGAAGTCGACGACATGGTCTGCTATCCGTGGGTGGCGCAAGTGTTTTCCGGCTTCACCCTCAAGGAGCTCAAGGGCTACGTCGATGAGCTGATGGCCTCGGGCAAACCGGTGCCGGCGACCTATTACGAAGGCGATGTGGTGAAGACGCTCGACGTCAATCCGCCGAAGATCTTCACCGGCCAGCAAGAGCTGTACAACAAGCTGATGGAAAACGGCATCGAGGTCTACGTGATGACCGCCGCCTCCGAGGAACTGGTGCGCATGGTCGCGGCAGACCCGAAGTACGGCTACAACGTCAAACCGCAGAACGTTATTGGCGTGACCACACTGTTGAAGAATCGTGAAACCAATGAACTGACCACCGCGCGTAAGCAGATTACAGCGGGCAAGTATGACGAGAAGGCCAACCTCGGTCTGGAGCTGACGCCCTACCTGTGGACCCCGGCGACGTGGATGGCCGGCAAGCACGCGGCGATCCTCACCTACATCGATGAATGGAAAAAACCGGTACTGGTCGGCGGCGACACCCCGACCAGCGACGGCTACATGCTGTTCCACGATGTCGACGTGGCCAAGGGCGGCATCCACTTGTGGATCAACCGCAAGGACAAGTACATGACGCAAATCAACGGCATGATGGCCAAGCACGCTGCGGCGCAGGCCAAGGAGGGGTTGCCGGTGACGGCGGATAAAAACTGGGTGATCGTCAAGCCTGAAGATATTCAATAAACGCAGCTGATAGCGGCAAGCGGCAAGCTACAAGCTACAAGCTGCAAGTAAGAGCAACGCAGCTCCTGCTTGCAGCTTGGTGCTTGCAGCTGTTTTAAATACCGTCGAGCATCGCTTTGTTGCGCACAGCGCCCTTGTCGGCGCTGGTCGCCAGCAGGGCGTAGGCCTTGAGCGCGGTGGTGACTTTGCGTGGACGTTGTTCGACCGGTTTCCAGCCTTTCTTGTCCTGCTCGGCGCGGCGTGCCGCCAGTTCTTCGTCGCTGACCAACAGGTTGATCGAGCGGTTCGGAATGTCGATCAACACTTTGTCGCCATCCTGTACCAGGCCGATCGCGCCGCCGGCGGCCGCTTCTGGCGAAGCATGGCCGATGGACAGGCCCGACGTGCCGCCGGAGAAACGGCCGTCAGTGAGCAATGCACAGGCTTTGCCCAGGCCTTTGGATTTCAGGTACGAAGTCGGGTAGAGCATTTCCTGCATGCCTGGGCCGCCTTTCGGGCCTTCGTAGCGAATGATGACGATGTCGCCTTCCTTCACTTCGTCAGCGAGGATGCCGCGCACGGCGCTGTCCTGGCTTTCGAAGATCTTCGCGTTGCCTTCGAAGACGTGGATCGACTCGTCGACACCCGCAGTTTTCACCACGCAACCATCCTGCGCGATGTTGCCGTACAGCACAGCGAGGCCGCCTTCTTTCGAGTAGGCGTGCTCGAAGCTGCGGATGCAGCCGTTTTCACGGTCGTCGTCCAGGGTTTCCCAACGGGTCGACTGACTGAACGCGGTCTGCGTCGGAATGCCTGCCGGGCCGGCCTTGAAGAAATGGTGCACCGCTTCGTCGCTGGTCTGGGTGATGTCCCACTTGGCGATGGCTTCTTCCATGCTGCGGCTGTGCACGGTCGGCAGGTCGGTGTGCAGCAGGCCGCCACGGGCCAGCGAACCGAGGATGCTGAAAATGCCGCCGGCGCGGTGCACGTCTTCCATGTGGTACTTCTGAATGTTCGGCGCAACCTTGCACAGCTGCGGAACGCTGCGCGAGAGGCGGTCGATGTCGCGCAGGTCGAAATCGATCTCGGCTTCCTGGGCGGCGGCGAGCAAGTGCAGGATGGTGTTGGTCGAACCGCCCATGGCGATGTCGAGCATCATCGCGTTCTCGAACGCCTTGAAGTTGGCGATGTTGCGCGGCAGCACCGAGTCGTCGTTCTCGCCGTAGTAACGCTTGCACAGCTCAACGATGGTACGGCCAGCCTGCAGGAACAGTTGCTCGCGGTCGCTGTGGGTGGCGAGGGTCGAACCGTTGCCCGGCAAGGCCAGGCCCAGTGCTTCGGTCAGGCAGTTCATAGAGTTGGCGGTGAACATGCCCGAGCACGAACCGCACGTCGGGCAGGCGCTGCGCTCGTACTCGGCGACTTTCTCGTCAGAGGCGCTGGAGTCGGCGGCGATCACCATGGCGTCGACCAGATCGAGGCCGTGGGAAGCGAGTTTGGTCTTGCCGGCTTCCATCGGGCCGCCGGAAACGAAGATCACCGGAATGTTCAGGCGCAACGCTGCCATCAACATGCCCGGGGTGATCTTGTCGCAGTTGGAGATGCAGACGATGGCGTCGGCGCAGTGGGCGTTGACCATGTACTCGACGGAGTCGGCGATGATCTCGCGGCTCGGCAGCGAATAGAGCATGCCGTCGTGGCCCATGGCGATGCCGTCATCCACGGCAATGGTGTTGAATTCCTTTGCCACACCGCCGGCACGTTCGATTTCGCGGGCGACCAGTTGGCCCAGATCCTTGAGATGCACGTGGCCCGGTACGAACTGGGTGAACGAGTTGGCAATGGCGATGATCGGCTTTTTGAAGTCGTCATCTTTCATCCCCGTGGCGCGCCACAGTGCGCGGGCGCCGGCCATGTTGCGGCCGTGGGTGGATGTTTTGGAACGATAATCTGGCATGGAACACTCCGGGCGGCTAATCAGGTGCTAATCAGGTGCTAAAGGGGAGTGAGCTTCTATGGACCTCTGCAACCCACGGAAATAGTCGTGCGTTACGCAAGTTGCCGATGACGTTGCGGGATCGCCGCTGGTCTCAGCCTGAGCTCATAAACCCGCCGGGGATGAATGGCGATGAATGAGGCGATTCTACACCGCTGGCGTCTGGAGGGAATGGCGCAACGCGTTGCGCCGTGCAGACGGTCGGTGTGGAATGACGACTGGCAGCTTCAATCGCCGCCGGGTTGTGCCACGGCATTGGCAGCAACGTGACTGGCGCGACGGTTGAGCCGATGGTTGAGCAGCAGCGCTATTGCGCTCAGCAGCACGAAGCAGTAACCCAGCGTCGTTTGCAGATTGCTCGGGCTGAGGCTGATCAACGCGCTGATCAGCCCGCCGCAAATGAAAATGATCGTGCTGCCCGCCGAAGCCGAGGTGCCGGCGTTTTCAGGAAACAGGCCCATGGCCCGGGATGTCGCGGCAGGCCGGGCAATGGTGGTGCCGGCGGTGCAGATCAGCATCGGGATCAGCACCGTGACCGGGGCCAGCGCATGCTCGGCGGCCAGATACAGCATTGCCAGCCCCGCGACCAATATCAGGCCGAGCCCGGTGAATATCTGCTGAACCGGGGTGATGCGCCGGTTCAGCAAGGCGGCAAGGATGCCGCCGACCACGTAGGCGGCACCGTACACCAGCAAGATCAAGGAGAAGTCATAGGGCGCGAGCTGCAGTTGATCCATGAAGATCAGCGGCGAGATCACGATGAAGGAAAAATGGCAGGCGAAGGCAAACGCCGAGATCAGCCAATAACCGACGAATTCGACATCTCCCAACACGCGGCGATAGGACCGAATGAAGCCGACCCGCGCACCACTGTCAGCCGGCCGGCTGTTTTGCAAAAACACCCAGGCCTTGACCAGCACCACGGCGGACAGCGCAATGAACACCCAGAAACTGCCGCGCCAGCCGAGCGTGGCCTGCAGAAAGGTGCCCGCCAGCGGCGACACCGAGATGAAAATCCCGGTGGCCGTGACCATCAGGATGCGCAGTCGGTCGCGCTCAGCCCCTTTGAACAGATCCTGCACCAGCGCCTGGGACAGCACGAAGCATCCGCAACCCACTGCTTGCATGACCCGGAACACCAGGAACAGGGTGTAATCACGGGTCATCACGCAGCCGGCTGCGCCGAGCATCGACACGCTCATGCCCGCCAGCAGCAAGCCCTTGCGCCCGATCACGTCTGACAAGGGGCCGATCAACAACTGGGCAAATGCAATGCCCACCGCAAACAGGCTGATCGACAGCGCAATGTCTGCCGGTGAACGGGCAAAGTGCACCGCCAATGCTGGAAATGAGGGCAGCAATACATCCAGCGGGAACACGCCAAGCAGCACCATCGCCAGTAACAGGCTCACCGCTGCGCGACGCTGCCCGGCGGTTACCACGGCTGTTACGTTATGCATCGATCAGTCCTGCCCTGGCAAAAAGTGTCCGGTTATGGGCCAGTGCAAAAAAACCGGCCTTGTGCAGTGCATCCAGCGTGGCGACGGCACCTGATCGCGCCCGTGCGCGATTGGCCTGCACGGTGGCCATGCCACTGACGATTTCCATCACGTCTGCCTCGGCAATGCCGGCGCCGCGAAGGCTCTGTTGCAGCCAGCGTTCGTCGGCCTCGAAAAAAATGCCGATGATTTCCAGCAGGGTTCTGCTCACGAAGGTGCGCTGGCGGCTGAGCATCGACAGCCACAAATAATGGAACACTTCGGCGAAATAACGACTATGGCGGGCCTCGTCGGTCAGATGATCGCGCAGCATGTCGCTGACGCTGGACACCAGGCTGTCGCGGCAAACGTCGAGCAGCTCGCGAGCAATGATGGTTTCGGAAACGAAACCGAGCAGAAACCATGCCAGTGGTCGATGCTTTTCCGGGGTGCGGGCGATCAAGGCGTTAAGGCGTGCGATGCGCTTCGGCAGGGCAGGACGCCCGGTGATGCCATAGAACCCGGCGATCTGCTCAGCCAGCCGATTGGAGAACAACGCGTGGTAGCCCTCGTCGGTGTAGAGCTGCAACGCCGCGTGTTTCATCGCCAGCGGCACGAAAACCGGCAGCTCGCGGTGCACGATCACTTCCACGGCGCGATTGACGATGCGGTGTTCGAGCAGGGTGGTGTAATCGAGAAAGTGCACCAGGTGGTTGGCGGACAATCGGTGCTGCACGTCGCGCCCTGCTGCCTGAACGGCCGGATGCGCCAGATAGGCAATGAAGGCCGGAGGAAACCAGTGACGGGTTTGCAGTTGCAGGGCCACGTCGTCCGGTAACAGGTAGTCGTGGGTGCTGCTGCGCACCGAGGCGCGGCTTTCCCAATCCTTGAGGGTGAACTTGAGTGCCCATGACACCGGCGCCTCATCCGGCTCGGCAGTCGTCAGGCTCATGCGTGGCCCTCGCTCAACAGTTCGTGCATCTCGTCGCACATCGCCTGGCCGTCACTGTGCCCGCAGCCGACGAAGAACAGCGGTTGTTCGGCGCTGTCCTCAAGAGCAAGCAGGGCTTCGACCTGCCGATCGGCAAACGCACCGGTCAGCCAGGTATTGAGGCCGAGCGCCGTAGCGACCAACTGGAAAGTCTGCGACAGATGGCCGGCTTCGACGAAGGCCATGCGATAGGCCCTTGAGTGTTCGTATTTCCACCAGAGCCAGTCAAAACGAGCGGTGATGAAAATACCCAATGGCAGGTCATTGATGAAATGCTGGCCAGCGAGCAATTGGCCCAGCGCGGGTTCTGGCAAAGGATTGACCGGGCTCAGCGAATGCTCGGCCGGGTGGTAGCTGTAGACGCCCGGATCCAGACCATCGACATTCTGTACCAGCAGAAAGGCTTGGCAGGCGTTCAGCCCGCCGGCGGAAGGGCTGCTTCGGCGGGCGCCGAGCCCGTGGGCGATGCTGTCGTCGCGGTCATGCTCGCGTTCTTCGAGATAACCGAAAGAGAGATAAAGCAGTGTACCGACATCATCCAGCGTGACCGCTGCGCCTGTGTAGGTGCGACAGGTTTTGCGTTGCAGCAGGGCGCGCGTCAGGCTCTCGTCTTTCAAGGCGCGAGGCCGGGGCAAGGCAATGCGTTGCGCAGCCTTGCATCCCGGACGATCTGTCGCCGGTGGCGGTGCGGCGAGCACTTCATTGCAATGCGCCAGATAGTGCCTGGACCACTCCTGGATATTCTGGGGCGTATGTTCACACGGAATATTTTGAGTGCCAATATGATAAATCTTCGACAATTCGTCCCAGCCCCAGGATAAGTTGTCGAGTTTTGAAATAGTTAGAATGCCTGCGTTTAATAGTTCTGTGTCTATGATGTTTTGCGGGTCGAAAAGTTTGGGGTTGTCGATCAGGTGCGCCAGGCGAATTGTATGGTCGAGACCAAGTTCATATTGGGTATGGTTTTTATAGTTCCATATAACCTGTCCGGAAGGGCGCGGCAATATGAAGAGAAAGGGATTGATGTGCATGGGGGCGATTCACTCTGGGTAAAGTCTAAAAGGACGCCGGGTTGCCGGCACTCCCCCGGCGTCCTGCCTTACTTAACGGGCTTTAGCGGCAACCAGAAAAGCCAGGTTTGCGAGTTTTTTACTTTCCAGAGAAATGCGTTTCATGATGTGAACTCCATGTTCATTGATAGTTGAAGTCACCTCGTGGTGACAACTTCATAATAGTTTGTAATGGATTATTGGCAAGCGGATATTAGGTAGGAAAAATCCAGTAATTTTGTCGGAGCTGTCGTTGTGCTTGAAGTAACTTGTAGGCAAAGTTTCATTAATTAAGGTGCGCAGAGAAACGTCCTGCATGTATGGAGGAAAGTAATCGTAGGAAGTTTGAGGAAAGATCGAAGAAGTCACGCCGGGGGCAGCGTGCAAAACAAACGGGGAGCCTGCTGGCTCCCCGTAATCCGCGTGAATCAGCTGTTGGGCAGCAGGCGGCAGGTGATGCTCTTGATGTAGCGTGTCTCGGCGATGGCCGGGTGCACCGGGTGGTCCGGACCTTGACCGCCACGCTCCAGCAACTGAATGTTGCGATCCAGATGACGGGCGCTGGTCAGCAGGATGTTCTGCAGGTCGTCCTCGGGCAGGTGCATCGAGCACGAAGCGCTGACCAGGATGCCGTCCTTGTTGAGCAGGCGCATGGCTTGCTCGTTCAGGCGGCGGTAGGCGCCTTCGCCGTTTTTCATGTCTTTCTTGCGCTTGATGAAGGCGGGCGGGTCGGCCACGATCACGTCGAAGCGCTCTTCGCTGGCCTTCAGTTCTTTCAGGGCTTCGAAGACATCGCCTTCGATGCAGGTCATCTTGTCGGCGAAACCGTTCAGCGCCGCGTTACGCTCAACGCCGTCCAGCGCGAATGCCGAAGCGTCGACGCAGAACACTTCACTGGCGCCGAAGGCCGCCGCTTGCACACCCCAGCCACCGATGTAGCTGTAGAGGTCGAGGACGCGTTTGCCTTTGGCGTAAGGGGCGAGACGGGCGCGGTTCATACGGTGGTCGTAGAACCAGCCGGTTTTCTGCCCCTGAATCACCGGCGCTTCGAACTTCACGCCGTTTTCTTCCAGTGCAACCCATTCCGGGACCAGACCGAACACGGTTTCGACGTAGCGGTTGAGGCCTTCGGCATCGCGGGCAGCGGAGTCGTTTTTGAACAGAATGCCGCTTGGCTTGAGCACTTGGGTCAGGGCGGCGATCACGTCGTCCTTGTGCGCTTCCATGGTCGCCGAAGCGATCTGCACCACCAGAATGTCGCCAAAACGGTCGACGACCAGGCCTGGCAGCAGGTCGGAATCGCCGTAGACCAGACGGTAGAACGGCTTGTCAAACAGACGCTCGCGCAGCGACAGGGCCACGTTCAAACGGTGCACCAGCAAGGATTTGTCCAGCGCTACTTTAATGTCGCGCGACAGCAGGCGGGCACAGATCAGGTTGTTCGGGCTCATTGCGACGATGCCCAACGGCTTGCCACCGGCGGCTTCGAGGATGGCCTGATCGCCAGCGTTGAAGCCATGCAGCGGGGTGGCGGCTACATCGATTTCGTTGCTGTAGACCCACAGGTGACCGGCGCGCAGGCGACGGTCGGCGTTGGCTTTGAGGCGCAAGCTAGGCAGGGACATGACGTCGCTCCGGAAAAAAGAGCGGGAGTATAGCGTGTTGCGACTTGTGTCGGGTTTGATCGGCGATGAAACGCGGATGCCGTCTTCGCGAGCAGGCTCGCTCCCGCATGGGTATCGCTAATACCTGTGGGAGCGAGCCTGCGCGCGAAAGCGATTTCAGCGCTTACGCAGCCAATGCGTCAATCAGGGCCTGACTGAACGCCGGCACGTCGTCCGGCTGGCGGCTGCTGATCAGGTTGCCGTCCTTGACCACCTCCTGATCGACCCAGTTGGCACCGGCGTTGACCAGATCGTCCTTGACGGTTTTATAACTCGTCATGGTCTTGCCATTGACCAGTCCCGCCGAGATCAGCAGCCAGCTGCCATGGCAAATCACGGCAATCGGCTTGCCGGCCGATGCGGCGGTCTTGACCAGATGCTGGGCGTCCTGATCAATACGGATCGTGTCGGAATTCTGCACGCCGCCAGGCAGGAGTACGGCATCGTATTGATCGATGCTCACAGCCTGGAAGGTGTTGGCGACGGGAAAATCGTCCGCCGGTTTGTCGTGGTTCCAGCCTTTGACCGTACCGGTTTCTGCCGAAAGGATATCGACCTGCACGCCGGCCTGCTCCAGGGCATCCTTGGGACCGGTCATTTCGACCTGTTCGAAACCATCGGTAACCAAAATAGCCACGCGTTTGCCATTGAGGGAAGTTGCCATCGGTAAGCTCCTGAGTCTGTGGAGATTTTTCTTTCGCAATGAACCATTCAGGTCTTATGCGCCCTACAGATTCCGAAGCCTGGGCTTGAATGAAAGTTCCGACTATGTGCCCGTCGGTGTGTCGCCCCGCGGTTTCAGCGGTTAGAATCGCCGCCTGTCCCAGAGTGTGTACTTATGTCCCAAGAGCTGACCACCGAACAGATTCAACAATCGCTGCAAGGCATCAGTGTGCCGGCGCAACCGCAGATCATGGTGGATCTGCAAATGGAGCAGTACATGCCCGACCCCGACCTGGAGGTGATCGCCAAGCTGATCTCCCAGGACCCGGGCCTGTCCGGCGCGCTGCTGAAGATCGTCAATTCGCCTTATTACGGCCTGAGCAACAAGATCACCTCGATCCAGCGCGCGGTGAACCTGCTGGGCAGCCGTTCGATCATCAACCTGATCAACGCGCAGTCGATCAAGGGCGAAATGAACGACGACACCATCGTCACCCTCAACCGTTTCTGGGACACCGCTCAGGACGTGGCGATGACCTGCCTGACCCTGGCCAAGCGCATCGGCACCCAGGCTGGCGATGAAGCCTATGCGTTGGGCCTGTTCCACGATTGCGGTGTGCCGTTGATGCTGCAGCGCTTCCCCGATTACATGACCGTGCTGGAAGAGGCCTACGCCAGTGCCAGCCCGGAATGCCGTGTGGTCGACACGGAAAATCGTGTGTTCAACACCAACCACGCGGTAGTCGGTTATTACACCGCCAAGTCCTGGCGCCTGCCGGAGCATGTCAGCGCGGCCATCGCCAACCACCACAACGCCCTGGCGATTTTCAGCGACGAGTCGTCGAAGAACAGCCAGCTGAAAAACCTCCTGGCGATCCTGAAAATGGCCGAGCACATCTGCGCGTCGTACCGGGTGCTGGGCAACCAGACTGAAGACTTCGAGTGGAACGCCGTCGGCCCGCTGGTGCTCGACTACGTCGGCCTGTCGGACTACGACTTCGAAACCCTCAAGCAAACGATCCGCGACCTCGGCGCGCATTGATTCGAGGACAGCATGCCTGAGTTGCCGGAAGTCGAAACCACCCGCCGCGGCATTGCTCCGCACCTGGAAGGCCAGCGCGTCAGCCGGGTCATCGTGCGGGATCGGCGGCTGCGCTGGCCGATCCCCGAAGACCTCGACGTGCGCCTGTCGGGGCAGCGCATCGTGCTGGTCGAGCGCCGCGCCAAATACCTGTTGATCAATGCCGAAGTCGGCACGCTGATCAGCCATCTGGGCATGTCGGGCAATCTGCGCCTGGTCGAAGCCGGATTGCCGGCGCTCAAGCACGAGCACGTCGACATCGAGCTGGAGTCGGGACTGGCGCTGCGCTACACCGATCCACGGCGTTTCGGCGCGATGTTGTGGAGCAGCGATCCGCTCAATCATGAATTGCTGATTCGCCTCGGCCCGGAGCCGTTGACCGACCTGTTCGATGGAGAGCGGCTGTTTCAGCTGTCGCGCGGGCGGGCGATGGCGGTCAAGCCGTTCATCATGGATAACGCCGTGGTGGTCGGGGTCGGCAATATCTATGCGACCGAAGCGCTGTTCGCCGCCGGTATCGACCCGCGCCGAGCGGCCGGTGGAATTTCCCGAGGGCGCTATCTGAAGCTGGCGATCGAGATCAAACGCATCCTCGCTGCGGCCATCGAGCGCGGCGGCACCACGTTGCGTGATTTCATCGGCGGCGACGGGCAACCGGGGTATTTCCAGCAGGAGCTGTTTGTCTACGGGCGAGGCGGCGAGCACTGCAAGGTCTGCGGCACCGGCCTGCGCGAGGTCAAGCTCGGGCAGCGCGCCAGTGTGTTCTGCCCGCGCTGCCAGACCTGAAAAAATCCTTGGGTCTATAGTGAGGAGTCTCACTGTTCAGCCCGAAGGATCGCGCCATGAAATGCCTGCAAGTCCTCTTCGTCACACTGCTGTTGTGTTCCAGCCTGGTTGCCCGGGCCTCGGAAAACGGCAGCGGTGATCCGCGCTACACCATCCAGAACCCACCGGCCTACGCCATGCTCGGCGATCTATTGATCGCCCGGCCATTATTGGTCGTGGCCACGGTGATCGGTGCCGGAGCGTTTGTCGTGTCGTTGCCGTTCACCGCGCTGGGCGGCGGCGTCGGCGATGCCGGGCAGGCGCTGGTGGTCGACCCGGCGAAGGCGGCATTTGTGCGGTGTCTGGGGTGCACGGGGGAGGGGTTTGAGCAGCGCGAGTGAGCGGGGTTTTTGTGGTGCTGCTGATGGCCCTTTCGCGAGCAGGCTCGCTCCCACATGGGAATGCATTTCAAATGTGGGAGCGAGCCTGCTCGCGAAGAGGACCTGACAGGCGCTGAAGAATCAGGCCTTGCCGGTGATCTTGCGGTACTTCTCCATCAACTGCTCTTCAGTCTCCGGATGCGCTTCGTCCAGCGGAATGCAATCCACCGGGCAGACCTGCTGGCACTGCGGTTCGTCGTAGTGGCCGACGCACTGGGTGCACAGGTTGGGGTCGATCACGTAGATCTCTTCGCCCTGGGAGATGGCGGCGTTCGGGCACTCGGGTTCGCAGACGTCGCAATTGATGCAATCGTCGGTGATGATCAGGGACATGCTAACTCCAGCCGGGGCGGCAGGCCCGGGCGCTATAAATCAATGCGCGCAATTGTGCCGCATTGGCGCCCGCAGTGCACGCGGGCGCCGTTTGAACGGTCGTTACTTTTTGAAGCGCAGGGTCAGCGCGTCGGCCACGGCCGGGTGGACGAACTTGCTGATATCGCCGCCCAGCGCGGCAATTTCCCGCACCAGCGTCGAGGAAATGAACGAATAACGTTCCGACGGCGTGAGAAACAGACTCTCCACATCCGGCGCCAGCTGACGGTTCATGTTGGCCAGCTGAAATTCGTATTCGAAGTCCGACACCGCGCGCAAGCCACGCAGGAACACATTGGCGTTCTGCTCTTTGGCGAAATGCGCCAGCAGCGTCGAAAAGCCGACCACTTCCACGTTCGGCAAGTGCCGGGTGACTTCGCGCGCCAGTTCCACGCGTTGTTCCAGCGGGAACAGCGGGTTCTTTTTCGGGCTGGCGGCGACGGCAATGATCACATGGTCGAACAGGCGCGAGGCGCGTTCGACCAGATCGCCATGGCCCTTGGTAATAGGGTCGAAGGTACCTGGGTACAACACTCGGTTCATCGCGTCGTCCTGGCGGGAGTCCGTTGGGGAGTCGGATGGTATCGCAGCCTAACCGGTCGGCCAAGTCGCCTGTGCGGTAAGAAAGCACTATAGACGCCGGCAATCATCGGTTTTTTCATGGGTTTCTCAGCCGATCGGCGAGGGACGTCGCCAATTGCGCGGTCAGGCCATACACCGACAATTGCGGGTTGGCGCCAATACTGGTGGGGAACAGCGAGCCATCGTGAATCGACAGATTGGCCAATTGATGATGACGCCCGAGGCTGTCGGTTACCGCGCTTTTGGCATCCTCACCCATGGCGCAGCCGCCCATCACGTGGGCGCTGCCCAGGCGCGTGCGATACAGCTCAAGGCTCAGCCCGTCGATCAGGCTGCGCGCTTCGCCCAGGGTTTTCACGTAGCGGGCGTCGGCGTGCATCGGCATCACCGATTTCGCGCCGCCGGCGAACTGGATTTCCGCCATGACATGAAAGGCCCGGCGCAAACCGTCCCAGGCGTAGGGCGAAACCTGATAGTCGAGCACCGGCGAACCGTCGCCGCGCAGCTCGACCGCGCCACCCGTGCTGTCCGGATGAAAACCGTCACGCAGCAACGCGAGCATGGCGTGGGTGTGCGGCAGGTCGGCCATGTGCTGCGCATTTTCTGCGCCGAAGCCGCCGAGCAACGTCGCCGCGAGCGCTGGGTGCAGTGGCGGCACTTCGAGTTTGAAGGCCATCGGTCCGGTGGTGCCGTCCTTCCACTGGAAATGGTCAGAGTAGATCGACTGTGGCGCGCCGTAGAACGGGTTGATGACCTCATCGAAGCGCGCGGCGGACATGTTCACCGGGTGCAGAAAGGTGCGTTTGCCGAGGTTTCCGTGCGGGTCCGGCGCGTCCGAACGCAACAGCAACGCCGGGCTGTTGATGCCGCCGCCGGCCAGCACGTAATGCCGCGCCTGCACGGTGATGCGCCGACCGCTCGGCTCGACGCAGCGCTCGTCCATGGCCGCGCATTGCAGACCGGTCACCTTGTCGCCGCTGATCAGCAGTTTCTCGGCGCGCGCCAGGTACAGTAGCTCGCCACCCTTTTCCAGCGTCGCCGGAATGGTCGTGACCAGCATCGATTGCTTGGCATTGGCCGGGCAGCCCATGCCGCAATAACCGAGATTCCAGCAGCCGCGCACGTTGCGCGGGATCACATGCCAACTGTAGCCGAGCTGTTCGCAGCCTTTGCGGATCACGTCGTTATTGGCGTTCGGCGGCACCAACCATGGCGCAACACCGAGGCGCTGCTCCATTTTTTCGAACCACGGCGCCATCTCGGCCGGGCTGTGGCCTTTGACGTTGTGTTCGCGGGCCCAGTGTTCGAGGGTCGGATCGGGGGTGCGGAAGCTCGAGGTCCAGTTGATCAACGTCGTGCCGCCGACCGCGCGGCCTTGCAGGATGGTGATCGCACCGTCCTTGCTCATGCGCCCGATGCCTTCCTGATAGAGACTGCTGTAGGCCTGTGCTTCAAGCATCTTGAAGTCGGAGCTGGTTTTCAGCGGGCCTTCTTCGATCAGCAGGACTTTGTAGCCGGCCGCGCTGAGAATTTCCGCAGTGGTACCGCCGCCAGCGCCGCTGCCGATGATCGCTACGTCGGCTTCAAGGGTCAGGTCGTCGGTCAGTTGCGAACCGTTGTAGGTTTTCCAGCCGCGGGCGAGGCCTTCGCGGAAAGGATCGGGTACGGGCATCGGTCGGGCTCTCTTTTATTATTTTTGGATGCAAGGTGTGGCGACTGGCCTCTTCGCGAGCCTGCTCGCGAAGGCCGCGCCGCCGATTTCAAACGGTGGGCGGCCCCGGATAACCGCAGTGCGCCCAGGATTCCGGGCGCGTGTACCACGCCATCATCACCATCTGCTGCAGCGAGCTATGCCCCATGCGCAACAGACTTAACGAACTGTTTTCCCAGCGCTCGAGAAAGTGCCGCATGGCGTCGGCGCTGGCATTTTCCCAACTGCCCCAGATGCCGGTGAGCGGCCCGCGGGTGACGGCCATGCCCAGCACATCGAACAGTTGCCGGGTGAGCTTGAGCATTTCCGGCGACAGATGATCGAGGCTGTAGTCCAGCGACTTGAGCGTGCCATCGACCGCAGTCGGCAGCTTTTCGGCCGCGACGGCGCCGTCGAGCATCACCGGAATCAGCGCGCGCAGAAACAGCAGATCGCCGTCGCGCAGTGAGACAAAACCGTTGGCCGCGATGCTCGACGAGCAGCCACTGAGGCTGGCGCCGAGGCCAGCGGTGGCGAGGAACGCCGTGGCGCCGAGGCTGAATTTCAGCAGGCCACGGCGCGACAGCGCGGGTGTTTCAGTCAGGCTTGGGTGCATTGTTTTTATTACCCGGCGGTGACCAGCGTTTAGCGAATGAACAGTTTCTGAATCAGTTTCTGCACGGTTTTGCCGTAAGGCGGGTAGATCAGCCTGGCGGCGTTGAAACGCTGTTTGATCAGCACACCTTTGGCTTTGCTGAACGTCAGGAAACCTTCGTGACCGTGGTAATGACCCATGCCGGACGCGCCGATGCCGCCAAAAGGCATGTCGTCCTGCGCGACATGCAGCAGCGTGTCGTTGAGGCACACACCGCCGGAATGGGTTTCGTGCAGCACGCGCTGCTGTTCGCGTTTGTCGTAGCCAAAGTAGTAAAGAGCCAGAGGACGTGGGCGCTGATTGATGTAAGCAAATGCCTGCTGCAGATCGCGGTAAGGCACGATCGGTAGCAGCGGGCCGAAGATTTCGTCCTGCATCACCGTCATTTCATCGCTGACATTCAGCAGCACGCTGTGCGGCATGCGCCGGCCCTGGCCCTGTTCGAACAGCGGAATCAACAGCGCGCCCTTGCTGGTGGCATCGCTGACGTAGCCGTTGAGGCGGGCCAGCTGACGCTCGTTGATGATCGCTGTGTAGTCCGGATTGTCGGCGAGCGTCGGGTAAAAACCTTGCACGGCCTGGCGGTAGGCTTCGACGAAAGCGCCGACGCGATCTTCCGGCACCAGCACGTAATCGGGGGCAACGCAGGTCTGGCCGGCGTTCAAGGTCTTGCCGAAGGCGATGCGCTCGGCGGCGTCCTTGAGCGGCACGTCGTGCGAGACGATGGCCGGGGATTTGCCGCCCAGTTCGAGGGTCACCGGGGTGAGGTTTTCCGCCGCGGCGCGCATCACATGTTTGCCGATGCTGGTGGCGCCGGTGAACAGCAAGTGATCGAAGCGCAGGCGGGAAAATGCCACGCCGATATCGGCCTCGCCGAGGACTACGCAGACCAGATCTTCGGGGAAGATTCGCCCCAGCAGTTCCTTGAGCAGCAGCCCGGTGGCCGGGGTCGATTCGCTGAGTTTGAGCATCACCCGATTGCCCGCCGCCAGCGCGCCGACCAACGGGCCGACGGCCAGATACAACGGGTAATTCCACGGCACGATCACGCCAACCACGCCCAGCGGCTGATACACCACTTTTGCCGAAGCCGGCTGGAACGCCATGCCGACCTTGCGCCGCGAGGCTTTCATCCAGCCTTTGAGATGACGGCTGGCGTAATGAATGCCGTGCAGGCTCGGCATCAGTTCGGCGAGCAGGGTTTCATCGGCGCTGCGATGGCTGAAATCGGCGCTGATGGCGGCGATCAAGGCCTGCCGTTCGCTGCTGAGCAGATCCGCCAGTGTCTTGAGCCATTGCTGGCGCTGGGCGGCGGGCGGCATCGGATTGGCGGCGTAGGCAGAACGTTGCGCCTCGAACAACCGATCCAGCTCGGCCAGCGCGGGCTGCAGCGTTTGTAGGTAGGCAATATCGGCAGTCATGATCTGCTCCGGATTTTATTGTAGTGACGAACTTTTTAGAGTCTATGCTCTAGAAAGTCAAATGACTTCCCTGCACCGCAGTGTTTTATCCATTTCCGGTTAGGTCGTAAGATGCCCCCACACGCACCCTGAATTAAAGCTCAAGCCATGGCCCCACGAATAAAAACCAGCGAGCGTATCGTGCTCAACAGCCTCGAACTGTTCAATCAGCAGGGCGAGCGCAGTATCAGCACCAATCACATTGCCGCCCACATGGAGATTTCTCCGGGCAACCTGTACTACCACTTCCCCAACAAGCAGGCGATCATCGCCGTGCTGTTCAGTGAATACGAAAGCCTGGTCGACAGCTTTCTGCGCCCGCCGCAGGGCCGCGCAGCGACGGTCGAGGACAAGCGTTTCTATCTCAAGGAACTGCTCTCGGCGATGTGGCGCTACCGCTTTCTGCACCGTGACCTCGAACATCTGCTCGACAGCGATCCGGAGCTGGCCGCGCGTTACCGGCGTTTTTCCCAGCGCTGCGTGATTCAGGGCGCGGCGATCTACGAAGGGTTTGTCGCCGCCGGGATTCTCGACATGGACCGCGTGCAGATCGAATCCCTGACCCTCAACGCGTGGATCATCCTGACTTCGTGGGTGCGGTTTCTGTGCACCACCCGGGAAAACTCCAATCACCTCAGCGAACAAGCCATCAAGCGTGGCGTGTATCAGGTGCTGGTGCTGGAGGCCGGGTTTGTCACCGCGCAGGCGCGCGACGAGGTCAATGCGCTGTTCGAGGAGTTCTACGTGCCGCTGGCCCAGGCCCTCGAAGACGTCAAATAAGCCTTTTGTGTTGATACCCAGGAGCCCGTTATGCCGATTGCGCAACTGATCAGCCCCGTCGCACTGGACGCCCGCAAGGCGCAGCCGGGACTGGTGATTCTCGATTGTCGCTTCGCCCTCGAAGACCCCGACTACGGTCAGCGCAGCTACGCCGAAGGGCACATCGCCGAAGCGAGCTTCGCCGATCTCGAACGGGACCTGAGCGGAAAAGTCATCAAAGGCGTGAGCGGCCGTCATCCGCTGCCCGAGCCGGCGGCGCTGATCGAACGCCTGCGAGATTGGGGCATCAGCAATGACAGCGACGTTGTTCTCTACGACGACGGCCCGGGCGCCTACGCGGCACGGGCGTGGTGGTTGCTGGCATGGCTGGGCAAGCGCGACGGTGTGTTCATTCTCGACGGCGGGCTCAAGGCCTGGCATGCGGCGGGGCTGCCGCTGAGTCTGGATCCGCCGACCGTTGCCCGCGGCCATTTCAGCGGCCAGCCGGACATGAGCCTGCTGCTCAGCGCCGAGCAATTGCAGCAACGCCTGGGTCAACCGTCATTGACCTTGATCGATGCCCGCGCGCTGCCACGTTTCAAGGGTGAAGTGGAACCGATCGATCCGGTCGCCGGGCACATTCCCGGTGCGCAGTGCGCGGCGTTCACGGAGAACCTCGGCAGCGACGGGCGCTTTCTGCCGGCCGCTCAGCTCAAGCAGCGTTTTGCGGCAAAACTGGGCGATCGCTCGCCGTCGGAGTTGGTTGCCTACTGCGGCTCGGGGGTGACGGCGTGTCATAACCTGTTCGCCCTGTGCCTGGCCGGTTACCCGCTGGGTGCGCTGTATGCCGGGTCGTGGAGCGAGTGGATCAACGAGCCATCGCGAGGCATTGCCACGGGCGAATAACGCCGCAGTACCCTTGTGGGAGCGAGCCTGCTCGCGAAGGCGTCCCGTCAGTCATAAGTTTTTGACTGACACACCGCTTTCGCGAGCAGGCTCGCTCCCACAATGAGTCAACGGTTCATATCGCAAAGCCACTGCGGAATCCGTCGCTCCAGGTAATAACCGGGCTTGCGAACCGAGCCATCGACAAACCCGACATGCCCGCCGCGCGGCTGCAGCTCGAATTGCGTGCAGGCCGACAGCTCATCAGCCTGCGGCAGGCTGTGCGGGAATACGAATGGATCGTCCGCCGCCTGGATGATCAGGGTCGGCGTGCGAATCTCGCCGAGGAAATAGCGACTCGAAGCGCGCCGGTAGTAATCCTCGGCATCGTTGAAACCATGCAATGGCGCGGTCACCCGGCCATCGAAATCCCAGAACGTGCGCATGTTTTCCAGCGAACCGAGCGCCGCCAGTTTCGCCAGGCCATCCTCACGACCGTCATGCTGAAACTGCCGCTGCTTGTTCTTGATGTAGGCGACCATCTCACGCATGAAGTGCGCCTGATAAACCCTGGAAAAACCCTGGCCGATGCGGTCGGCACATTGATCGAGGCGAAACGGCACCGAGACCGCCACCGCGCCCAGCAGGCCACTGCCGCTGCCGGTCTCGCCAAGATGCTTGAGCAGAACGTTGCCACCGAGTGAGTAGCCGACCGCAAACAGCGGCGCCAGCGGGCGTTTCGCATGCAAGTGTTGGATGGTCTCGGCCAGATCTTCGCTGGCGCCGGAATGGTAGCTGCGCGGCAGCAGGTTCGGTTCGCCCGAGCAGCCACGCCAGTTCAGCGCAACGCTGGCCCAACCCTGATCAGCCAAGGCCTTTTGAATGCCCGCCACGTAAGGCGAGTTGGAAGAACCGGTCAGCCCGTGCAACACCAGCACCAACGGCGCTTCGGCGCTGTGCGGGCCGTGCCAGTCGAGGTCGAGAAAATCGCCGTCTTCCAGCCACAAGCGCTCACGCTCGCGTTCGATGTGTACGGTTTTGCGCCACAGCGGTCCCCACAAGGTCTGCAGATGCGGATTACCGAGGCCGAAGGCGGGGACGAAGCGTTCAGACGAAGGGGGCACGATGGTTCTCGATGTGCGTAGGGCAAGGGAGGAGGCTCCCTTGCCGCAGGTTGTCGCGCGCCTTCAGGTCAGGCGTCGACTGGCGTCGAACGCTGCCACAGCGCGTAGTAGACCCGACCGGATTTCTGTTCGCGGTGCAGGCGCCAGTTGCCCGGCAGGCCGAGGGTCGACGGCGCAGTTTCGCTTTCAGTGTAGATCCACGAATCGGTCGCCAGCCACTGCCGCTCTTCCAGCAGCGTGCACACCGCCGGCAGCAGGTTCTGGTTGAACGGCGGATCAAGGAACACCAGATCGAACGGCGTTGCAGTCTGGGTTTCCAGATAGCGCAAGGCGTCCGCGGTCTGCACCTGGCCGTTGGTGCAGCGCAAAGTGCCGAGGTGTTCTTTCAGGCTGGACACGGCGATGTTGCTGGCATCCAGCGCCTGGCCCATCGCCGCGCCACGGGACAGCGCTTCGAGAAACAGCGCGCCGCTGCCGGCGAACGGGTCCAGCACCTTGGCGCCTTCAACGTATGGCGCCAGCCAGTTGAACAGGGTTTCACGCACGCGATCCGGCGTCGGGCGCAGGCCCGGCGCGTCGGGGAAGCTCAGCTTGCGGCTGCGCCACTGGCCGCCAATGATGCGCAACTGGTTCACACCGTTGTGGACGTTATGCGCAGGTTTTTTAGGGGAACGAGTCGCCATTAATGCTCCGGAACCCCGAGCGGTTGCTCGGCAGGTTTATCAGATGGGGCCGGTAACGGCTTTTGCGGCACGGTCGGGCCAGCGGTGACGATGACCATTTTGTCCGTGCTCAGGTGTTTGTTCAGCGCGTCGCGCACTTGCTCGACGGTCAGGCTCTGCGACTGACGCATGAAATCGTCGAGATAACTCAGCGGCAGATTATAGAAGCCCATCGCCCCGAGCTGGCCGACGATATCGGCATTGCTCGCAGTGGACAGCGGGAAGCTGCCGGCCAGTTCGCGTTTGGCGTCGTCGAGTTCTTTCTGTGTCGGCCCGGTTTTCAGGTAATCGGCGAGTACGTCCTGGACCAGTTTCAGGGTGCCTTCGCTCATTTCCGCGCGTGTCTGCAGGTTGATCATGAACGGGCCGCGCGCCTGCATCGGGCTGAATGCCGAATACACGCCGTAGGTCAGGCCACGTTTCTCGCGCACTTCGCTCATCAGGCGTGTGCCGAAGCCGCCGCCACCGAGGATCTGATTGCCCATCGACAGCGCGGCGTAATCCGCATCGTCACGGTCGATGCCCAGTTGCGCAAGCATCAGGTTGGTCTGCTTCGACGGGAACTCGATGTGATTGACGCTGGCTTTCGGCTCCTGTGGCGCTGCAATCTTCGCCAACGCCGGACCTTTAGGCAGTGCGCCGGAAACCTGATTGGCAATCGCCTCGGCTTCGGCGCGCGACAAGTCACCGACCAGCGCAATCACCGCGTTGCCGGCGGCGTAAGCCTTGGCGTGGAAATCACGCAGCTGCGCGAGGGTGATCTTTGGCACGCTTTGCGGATTGCCGTCGCTGGAATGCGCGTACGGGTGATCGCCGTACAGGCTTTTCATCAGCTCGAGGCTGGCGAGTTTGCCGGGGTTCTGTTTCTGGTATTCGAAACCGGCAAGCATCTGGTTCTTGATGCGCGCGAACGAGTCGGCGGGGAAGGTCGGTTTGCCCACCACTTCGGCAAACAGCTTCAGTGCCGGCTCACGTTTGTCGGCCGCGCTCAGGCTGCGCAACGAGGCCAGCGCCATGTCCTTGAACGCGCCGTTGCCGAAGTCCGCGCCGAGGCCTTCAAAGCCCTGCGCGATGGCGCCGACGTCTTTGCCGGCGACGCCTTCGTTGAGCATCGCGTTGGTCAGCACTGCCAGCCCCGGCGCGTTGCCGTCCTGACTGCTGCCGGCGGCGAAGATCAGGCGCATGTCGAACATCGGCAATTCATGGGCTTCGACGAACAGCACCTTGGCGCCTTCGGCGGTGCTCCAGGTCTGCACGTCGAGCTTGCGGCTGGCCGGCGCCTTGCCGTCGAGTTCGGCCAGCGATTGCAGTTTCTGCGTGGACTTGGCGTTATCCAGCGCTTCGCTGGCATGGCTGTCAGCGCTTGGCGACAGATAAACCGCCGCCGAGCCGATCACCGCGACAGCGATCAGGCCAAGCAGCATCAGGCGTGGGGCTTTGCGCTCACTCATGAGGCGTCTCCAAAGGCAGGACGTGGGCGACGCTGAGACGTTCGCGGGTGAAATACTTTTTCGCGGCGTTCTGAATGTCTTGCGGGGTCACGCTTTCCAGGTCGGCCAGCTCGGTGTCCATCAGCTTCCACGACAGACCGACCGTTTCCAGTTGGCCGATGGCGGTGGCCTGGCTGGTGATCGAATCACGTTCGAAGACCAGGCCGGCGATCACCTGCGCACGCACGCGCTCCAGCTCTGCAGCCGACGGCGCGGTGGTTTTCAACTGCTCCAGCAGCTTCCACAACCCGGCCTCAGCCTGAGCGATGGTCTTTTTCTTCTGGGTGTTCGGGGTGGCCGACAGGGTGAACAGGCTGTCACCGCGAGTGTAGGCGTCATAGTCCGACGAGCCGCCGGAGACCAGTTCTTCACCGCGCTCGAGTTGCGTCGGGATGCGGCCGCTGTAGCCGCCATCGAGCAGCGCCGAGATCAGGCGCAAGGCATTGACCGAGCGCTTGTCTTCAGCGGTGGCGATGCTGGGAACGTTGAAGCCGAGCATCAGGCTGGGCAGTTGTGTCTGCACGCGCAGGGTGATCTGGCGCTCGCCCGGTTCGGCCAGTTCCAGCGGCTTTTTCGCCGGCGGCACGTCGCGCTTGGCGATCGGCCCGAAATAACGCTGGGCGAGGGTTTTCACTTCGTCCGGGGTGACGTCGCCGACCACCACCAGCGTGGCATTGTTCGGCACGTACCAGGACTGATACCAGTGGCGCAGCTCTTCGACCTTCATGCGGTCGAGGTCAGCCATCCAGCCGATGGTCGGCGTGTGATAGCCGCTCGCCGGGTAGGCCATCGCCTTGTAGCGCTCGTAAGCCTTGGACATCGGCTTGTCATCGGTGCGCAGGCGGCGTTCTTCCTTGATGACTTCGATTTCCTTGGCGAACTCATCGGCCGGCAGGCGCAGGTTGGCCATGCGATCGGCTTCCAGTTCAAAGGCTACGCCCAGACGGTCGCGTGCCAGTACCTGGTAGTACGCGGTGAAGTCGTCACTGGTGAAAGCATTCTCTTCGGCGCCCAGGTCACGGAGGATCAGCGAGGCTTCGCCGGGGCCGACTTTCTCGCTGCCCTTGAACATCATGTGCTCGAGCGCGTGAGACAGACCGGTCTGGCCCGGGGTTTCGTAGCTGGAGCCGACCTTGTACCAGACCTGCGAGACCACCACCGGCGCGCGATGGTCTTCGCGCACGACGACCTTGAGGCCGTTGTCGAGGGTGAATTCGTGGGTTGGTTGCGGGTCGGCCGCCAGGGCCGAAAGGGGCAGGCAGACTGTGCAAAGCAGCAGGCCTGCAGCGCGGCGGGCTAGAGCATTCATTCGTTTTTTAACCTGTTGGGCTGCCTGCTTCGTCTTAGCGTCAGCGGGCGAGAGGGTGCTAGGATACTGATCCGTTTTACCGGCGACCACGCCTATCAGGCTTCAACGTTTGATAAGGCTGTATAGGTTTGCGGCGCAAAGCTGTGTTTTTCCCACTAAACTCCGCGTTTTCGCCGATCTTTGCCGGTTTAAACCATCGTAAAAACGATCCTTGAGGTGCCTGTAGCGCCTCGACAAAATGTTGCGCGTGAACAAGCTGGGTGAAACACAGTCTGTTCTGCATCGAATATTTATTTGCCGGGGCGCCCTTATGGCGCGTCGCTACCGTGAGATAGCCGTCCTCCATGTTTGGTTCCAACGACGACAAGAAGAGCCCAGCTGCGGCTGGCGAGAAGAAAAGCCTGTTCGGATGGCTGCGGAAAAAACCGCAGGAACCCGTCGTCGAACAGCCGCCTGCGATTGCTGAGCCTGCCCCAGCGCCAGCACCTGTCATAGAAGAAGAGCCGGCGCCGATTGTGCTGCCGATCGCTGAACCCGTGCTGCAACCGGAGGCTGAAGCCGAGCCTGAAGCGCCGGCCGCTGCCGAACTGCCGCTGACGCCGGCCGCCGAACCGTGGCTGACCTTGCCGGTGGCGGAAGAACCGGTGGCCTTCGTTGAAGAGGCAGCGCCGCATGTGACGCCGGCGATTCCGGAAATGGTTGTGGCACCTGCTGTCGAGCCCGAGCCTGTGGTGGAAGCGGTCATCGAGCCGGCGCCGGTTGTTCCTGCTCCAGTGGCACCGATCACTCAAGCGCCCGAGCCCGAGCCCGAGCCTGCACCTGCACCTGCGCCTGCAACAGTGCCTGCGCCGGTTGTCGCTGCGCCAGTCGTGCCGGCTGAAGCACCTGCCGAGCCTCCTGTAGAAGCCCCGCGCACCGAAGAAACCAAAGCCGGTTTCTTCGCCCGCCTCAAGCAAGGCCTGTCGAAGACCAGCGCCAGCATCGGCGAAGGCATGGCCAGCCTGTTCCTCGGGCGTAAAACCATCGATGACGATTTGCTCGATGACCTCGAAACCCGTCTGCTCACCGCCGACGTCGGCGTCGAAGCCACCACCCAGATCATCCAGCGCCTGACCCAGAAGGTCGCTCGCAAGGAGCTGGCCGACGCCGATGCGCTGTACAAGTCGCTGCAGGCTGAACTGGCCGCCATGCTTAAACCGGTCGAACAACCGCTGAAGATCGTCTCGCAGAACAAGCCATTCGTGATTCTGGTGGTCGGCGTCAACGGCGCCGGCAAAACCACCACCATCGGCAAACTGGCGAAGAAGCTGCAACTGGAAGGCAAGAAAGTCATGCTCGCCGCCGGTGACACCTTCCGTGCCGCAGCAGTCGAGCAGTTGCAGGTCTGGGGCGAGCGCAACAAGATTCCGGTGATTGCCCAGCACACCGGTGCCGATTCGGCTTCGGTGATCTTCGACGCCGTGCAGGCCGCCAAAGCCCGTGGCATCGATGTGTTGATCGCTGACACCGCCGGTCGTCTGCACACCAAAGACAACCTGATGGAAGAGCTGAAAAAGGTCCGCCGGGTCATCGGCAAGCTCGACGCCGACGCACCACACGAAGTGCTGCTGGTGCTCGACGCTGGCACCGGGCAGAACGCGATCAACCAGGCCAAGCAATTCAACCAGACCGTCGAACTGACCGGCCTGGCGCTGACCAAGCTCGATGGCACCGCCAAGGGCGGGGTGATCTTCGCCCTTGCCAAGCAGTTCGGTCTGCCGATCCGCTACATCGGCGTCGGTGAAGGCATCGATGACTTGCGTACTTTTGAAGCCGAACCCTTTGTCCAGGCATTGTTTGCCGAGCGGGAGCGTTCATGATTCGTTTCGAACAGGTCGGTAAACGCTACCCGAACGGTCACGTCGGCTTGCATGAGCTGAGCTTTCGAGTGCGTCGTGGCGAGTTCTTGTTTGTCACTGGCCACTCCGGCGCCGGTAAATCCACGCTGTTGCGCCTGTTGCTGGCGATGGAGCGGCCGACCAGTGGCAAGCTGCTGCTCGCCGGGCAGGACCTGAGCACCATCAGCAACGCGCAGATTCCGTTTCTGCGCCGGCAGATCGGTGTGGTGTTCCAGAATCACCAGTTGCTGTTCGATCGCACGGTGTTCAACAACGTCGCCTTGCCGTTGCAGATCCTTGGCCTGTCCAAGGTTGAAATCGCCAAGCGTGTCGACTCGGCGCTGGAGCGCGTGGCGCTGTCGGATAAAGCTGACCTGTATCCCGGCGACCTGTCCACCGGTCAGCAACAGCGCGTCGGCATTGCCCGCGCCATCGTCCATCGCCCGGCCTTGCTGCTGGCGGACGAACCGACCGGTAACCTCGACCCGCGTCTGGCGGCGGAAATCATGGGCGTGTTCGAAGACATCAACCGTTTGGGCACCAGCGTGCTGATCGCCAGCCACGACCTGGCACTGATTGCGCGCATGCGTCACCGCATGCTCACACTGCAACGCGGCCGCTTGATTGGCGACGGGGAGGCCGGAGTATGAGTGCGACACGCAGCCCGAAGGTTTCCGAACGCGTGGCGCCGAAAGCCGCCGATCCGCAGCCGCCGAAAAAAAAAAAACACGACGATGACGATGGCCCTGACTTCGCCACGCTGTTCCGCGCCTGGATTGAAAGTCACCGCGCCAGCCTGCTCGACAGCCTGCGCCGTTTGGGCAAACAGCCGATCGGCAGCTTCTTCACCTGCATGGTGATGGCCGTGGCGTTGAGTTTGCCGATGGGCCTGTCGCTGCTGCTGAACAATGTCGAACGTCTCGGCGGTTCCTGGCAGCGTGCGGCGCAGATCTCGCTGTACCTGCAACTCGACGCGACGCCGGAGCAGGGCGAGTCGTTGCGCGAGCAGATCAAAGGCATGCCCGGCGTCGCTGATGCTGAATATGTCGGCCGCGATCAGGCGCTCGAGGAATTCCAGCAGCAGTCCGGCCTCGGCGAAGCCTTGCGTGAACTGCCGGAGAACCCGTTGCCCGGTGTGGTGCTGGTGACACCGAACGAAGTCGACAAGCCGACACTCGAAGCATTAAGACAAAAACTTTCCGAGCTGCCCAAGGTACAACAGGCGCAACTTGATCTAGTCTGGGTCGAGCGTCTGGCCGCCATCCTCAAGCTGGGCGACCGCTTTGTCTTCGGTCTGACAGTGCTTTTGGTGTCTGCATTACTTTTGGTGATAGGCAATACCATTCGTCTTCATATTGAAAACCGCCGCACCGAGATAGAAGTGATTAAACTCGTCGGCGGCACTGACAGTTATGTGCGTCGCCCTTTCCTTTATATGGGCGCGTTGTATGGCTTCGGTGCAGGGCTGTTGTCCTGGGGTGTATTGGCGTTCGGCCTGAACTGGCTGAACGATGCGGTGGTTGGACTGGCCGGCTTGTACGGCAGTGATTTCGCCCTGGCCGGCGTGCCAGTGGCCGACGGTCTGTCGCTCTTGCTTGGCGCGGTGCTGTTGGGTTATATCGGTGCATGGATTGCAGTCGCACGTCATCTCAGGGAGCTGGCGCCGAAGTAGAATCTTTTTTGCGCGTGATTGACCTTGCGGTTTTTATGGGAACTTGTACCTGAGTTCCCGGTCAATTTTTCGCAGTGCCGAGAGGCACGAGTATGTAAGTGGGAGGTTTTTTCGCATGACCAATTCTTTGCAACCTGCGTACGCGTTGGTTCCGGGTGCGAACCTGGAAGCCTATGTGCACACCGTGAACAGCATTCCATTGCTGACGCCGGAGCAGGAGCGTGAACTGGCCGAGAGTCTCTACTATGAGCAGGATCTGGGGGCGGCTCGGCAGATGGTGCTCGCCCACCTGCGATTTGTCGTACACATTGCCCGTAGCTATTCCGGCTACGGTCTGGCTCAGGCTGACCTGATCCAGGAAGGTAACGTCGGCCTGATGAAGGCCGTGAAGCGCTTCAACCCGGAAATGGGTGTGCGTCTGGTGTCGTTCGCCGTGCACTGGATCAAGGCGGAAATTCACGAATTCATCCTGCGCAACTGGCGCATTGTGAAAGTCGCGACCACCAAGGCCCAGCGCAAGCTGTTCTTCAACCTGCGCAGCCAGAAGAAGCGTCTGGCGTGGCTGAACAACGAGGAAGTCCACCGTGTGGCGGAAAGCCTCGGCGTCGAGCCGCGAGAAGTACGCGAGATGGAAAGCCGTCTGACTGGCCATGACATGGCCTTCGACCCGGCCGCGGAAGCGGACGACGACAGCGCTTTCCAGTCGCCGGCCAATTACCTGGAAGACCACCGGTACGACCCGGCGCGTCAGCTGGAAGATGCCGACTGGAGCGACAACTCCAATACCAACCTGCACGAAGCACTGGAAGTGCTGGACGAACGCAGCCGTGACATCCTCTACCAGCGTTGGCTGGCCGAGGAAAAAGCCACGCTGCACGACCTGGCGCAGAAGTACAACGTGTCGGCCGAGCGGATTCGTCAGCTTGAGAAAAGCGCGATGAACAAGCTCAAATTGTCGATCGCCGCGTAACCGGCGCACCGGCAAACAAAAACGCCCCGATCAGTGATGATCGGGGCGTTTTTTTATGCTCGTATTTCAGGGCGGCATCAATCCTTGTGGGAGCTGGCTTGCCAGCGATGGCGTCGTTTCAGTCATGTAGACGTTGGCTGAACTACTGTTATCGCGGGCAAGCCCGCTCCCACAGGGATTTTCAGTGTCGGGAGCGTAGGAGGGCTATCAGTCAGCCCAAGGCGCCCGCCGCGAATCATTGAGGCCCAACAGATAACTATCACCGCCCAACTGACTCATCTGCTGCCGGATCCACCCGGCCCGGCGCGACACATAACCGGTCGGCCGGCTCGCGCTCCATACTCGCGGATTAGGCAGCACCGCCGCCAGATAACTCGCCTGCTGCCGCGACAGCGACTTCGCACTCACGCCAAAGTGATGACGAGCCGCCGCTTCGGCGCCAAACACGCCGTCATCCCATTCGACGCTGTTCAGATACACCTCAAGAATCCGCTGCTTGGGCCAGAACACCTCGATCAGCGCGGTAAACCAGGCTTCCAGCCCTTTGCGCAGATAACTGCGTCCGGCCCAGAGAAACAGGTTTTTCGACACCTGCTGGCTCAGGGTGCTGGCACCGCGAATCGAGCCGCCCAGCTCGTTGTGGGCAAGGGCGGCCTGGATCGCGCGCAGATCAAAGCCCCAGTGCTCGGGGAATTTCTGGTCTTCGCCGGCAATGACCGCCACCTTCAGATCGTCGGAGATCTCGTCCCATGGCTTCCAGGTGCGCTGCAGGTCGATCGGCTCGCCGTCGATCCACGATTCGACCTTGCGCTCGACCATCAGCGCGGTGCCCGGTGGCGGCACGAAGCGAAACAGCAGCACCAGCAGGATGCTGCCCCCGGCGAACCAGAGCAGAGCCTTCACAAGACGACGGAATATTGAACGCAGCATAGAGATGGCTTGGCCGAACCGGTGGAGCGGGCCATTATACAGACCCTGCCGATTGCGTCTGACTGGAGTTCCCAATGCTGCGTGGCTTTTTGATGCTGGCCGCTTTTTTCGGTTTCACCGGGGTCGCATTGGGCGCGTTTGCCGCCCACGGCCTGAAAAACCGCCTGACCCCGGAATATCTGACGATCTTCCACACCGGCGTCACCTATCAACTGGTGCACACCCTCGCGTTGTTCGGGGTCGCGCTTCTGGCTACGCAGATTCCAGGGCGGCTGATCACTTGGGCCGGCGTGTCCTTTGCCGTCGGCATTCTGTTGTTCTCCGGCAGCCTGTATCTGCTGACCCTGACGGGCATCAGCAAGCTCGGCATCATCACCCCATTCGGCGGTCTTGCGTTTCTGATCGGTTGGGTTTGCCTTGGCCTCGCCGCCTGGCGTTTGCAGCTAACCGCTTGACGCTTGGTACTGACCTTTAGGTCATGATCGGGCTAGAATGCCAGCCCCTAAAAATGATGGCGGCGTTGTGCATGCGCATTCAATTGAACGGCGAACCCCTTGAATTGCCCGACGGCGAGACCGTTGCGGGGCTGATTACCCGCCTGGAACTGACCGGACGCCGGGTAGCAGTCGAACTCAATCTGGATATCGTCCCGCGCAGCCAGCATGCCGACACCACGCTGAACGACGGCGATAACGTCGAAGTAGTGCACGCCATCGGCGGCGGCTGATCACAAACACTGTGAAAACTGCTGCGCTCGTAAATACTGCGTTAAAAACAGGCTCGGAATGCTCATTTACAACCAGTAGACTCCGCTTCCTCGCCTGTTTTTGCCTTGTCTTTACTTCGCTCGCGACGTTTTCACAGCGTTTGGTTATTGAAGCATTCTGCAAGACCCTCACTCCTAAAGAGGATTCCTTATGAGCATCGTTCGTAGCGACAAGCCTTTTGTGCTGGCCGGTCGTACTTACCAGTCGCGTTTGCTGGTCGGTACCGGCAAGTACCGTGACATGCAAGAAACCCGTCAGGCCATCGAAGCCTCGGGTGCCGAGATCGTCACCTTCGCCGTGCGCCGTACCAACCTCGGTCAGATCGAAGGCGAGCCGAACCTGCTCGACGTGCTGTCGCCGGAGCGCTACACCTTCCTGCCGAACACCGCCGGTTGCTACGACGCCATCGAAGCCGTGCGCACCTGCCGCCTGGCCCGTGAGCTGCTCGACGGCCACAACCTGGTGAAGCTGGAAGTGCTGGCTGATCAGAAAACCCTGTTCCCCAACGTGATCGAAACCCTCAAGGCCGCGGAAACCCTGGTCAAGGAAGGCTTCGACGTGATGGTCTACACCAGCGATGACCCGATCATCGCCCGGCAACTGGCGGAGATCGGCTGCATCGCCGTGATGCCGCTGGCCGGTCTGATCGGTTCCGGTCTGGGCATCTGCAACCCGTACAACCTGCAGATCATCCTCGAAGAAGCGAAAATCCCTGTGCTGGTCGATGCCGGTGTCGGCACTGCGTCCGACGCAACCATCGCCATGGAGCTGGGTTGCGATGCGGTGCTGATGAACTCGGCCATCGCCCACGCCCAGCAGCCAGTGATGATGGCGCAAGCCATGCAACACGCCATCGTCGCAGGTCGTCTGGCCTACCTCGCTGGCCGTATGCCGAAAAAACTTTATGCCAGCGCCTCTTCGCCGCTGGATGGTCTGATCAAGTAAGAGCCATTGATGACTGAATCGAACGACACGCCTGTCCAGCCGGACGAAGGCGACGAGCGCCAACACCGCCGCATCAAGAGTTTCGTGATGCGCGCCGGGCGCATGACCGAAGGCCAGCAACGCGGCCTGGACCAGGGCGCGCCGCTGTACGTGCTGCCGCTGGCCGATGCGCCGGTGGATTACGACCAGGTCTTCGGCCGCTCGGCACCGCGCTCGCTGGAAATCGGTTTCGGCATGGGCCACTCGCTGCTGGAAATGGCCGCGGCCGCGCCGGAGCAGGATTTCATTGGCGTTGAAGTGCACCGTCCGGGTGTCGGCGCGCTGCTCAACGGCGTACTGACTCAGGGCCTGACCAACCTGCGGGTCTACGATTGCGACGCGATCGAAGTGCTCAACCGCTGCATCGCCGACAACAGCCTCGATCGCCTGATGCTGTTTTTCCCGGATCCATGGCACAAAAGTCGTCACCACAAGCGGCGTATCGTTCAGGCGTCCTTCGCTGAACTGGTGCGCAGCAAGTTGAAGGTCGGCGGGATTCTGCACATGGCCACCGACTGGGAGCCGTACGCCGAATACATGCTGGAAGTGATGAACGTCGCCCCGGGGTACCGCAACCTCGCCGAAGACGGCAAATGCGTACCGCGCCCGGCCGAACGCCCGATCACCAAGTTCGAACGCCGCGGCGAACGTCTTGGCCATGGCGTGTGGGATCTGAAGTTCGAAAAACTCGCTTAAGCATCACGCAATAAAAACTGTGGGAGCGAGCCTGCTCGCGAAAGCGGTCTGACCGTCAACGATGATGTTGAATGTTAAGACGTCTTCGCGAGCAGGCTCGCTCCCACAGTTGTTTTGGGGTGTTTACGGAATCAGCGGCGGTCGGCAACGACGCCGATCAGCACCAGCACCACCAGCAACACCGGCGCGAGGCTGTAGTTGTTGAACTGGCTCAAGCCCTTCACTACCCACGGCGTGGCGTAAATCAGTGCGGCGCCGCTGCCGATCACGCACAGCAGGGCCATCAGCGGCACGCGCAGGGCGCCGGCGATGCTGCCCAGGCGTTGCTCGACCCAGCCTTTGAAATCCGCACCGAACAGCACCAGCAGGCAACCGACCAGTGCCAGGGCGATTTCCGAGAGGTTGCTGCGGCTCCAGCGGGAGACGGTGGCGAGCAGGTCGAGTATCAAATCCATGGGTTTATCCTTAGGCCGCCGTTGGGCTCAGCTCAGAAATTGTTGCAGCAAGTCGTTGAGGAACAATTGTCCGCGCTCGGTGGCCGCCAGACGTGACGGTTCGACCTGCATCAGGCCGCTTTGTTCGGCCTCGCGCCGGCCTTCGGCAAGCGTATCCAGCGACAGGCCGGTGCGCTCCGGGTAGAGGCGTGATTCGACGCCCGCGGTCAGGCGCAACGCGTTCATCAGGAAGTCGAACGGCAGCTCATCGTTGCTCAAGGCTTTTTCACCGGCCTGAAAGTTTTTTGCCGGGTTGAGATAGTCCTTGGGCAGCCGTGTTTTCCAGGTGCGCACGATGCGCCCGTCCGGGTGGCTGAGCTTGCCGTGCGCACCGGCGCCGATGCCGATGAAGTCGCCGAAGCTCCAGTAATTGAGGTTGTGTCGCGCCGGTTTACCGGGCTGGGCGTAGGCCGACACTTCGTACTGCGCGTAACCGTGCTCGGCCAGCAGCGCTTGCCCGGCTTCCTGGATGTCCCACAGCGTGTCGTCTTCCGGCAGCACTGGCGGCTGGTTCCAGAACATGGTGTTCGGCTCCAGCGTCAGTTGATACCAGGAAATGTGTGTCGGCTGCAGTTCGATGGCCTGGCGCAGATCGGCCAAGGCATCGTCCAGCGATTGATCCGGCAGGCCATGCATCAGGTCGAGGTTGAAGTTGTCGAACCCGGCCTGGCGCGCCATACCTGCCGCACGCACAGCTTCATCACCGTTATGGATGCGGCCGAGGGCTTCAAGCTTCTCCTGCTGGAAACTCTGGATGCCGATCGACAGCCGGTTGATCCCCAGCTTGCGATAAGCGACAAACTTCTCTTGCTCGAAGGTACCCGGATTTGCCTCAAGGGTGATTTCGATGTCGTCGGCGAACGGGATGCGCTGCTCGACGCCCTTCAACAAACGTCCAAGGGCTTCGGCACTGAACAGGCTCGGCGTGCCGCCACCGAAGAAAATCGAGGTCAGCTCACGGCCATACACCGCATGCAGATCCTGATCGAGATCGGCCAGCAGCGCGTCGACGTATTCCTGTTCCGGCAGCACGGGGCTTGCGGTGTGCGAGTTGAAATCGCAATACGGGCATTTGCGCACGCACCACGGAATATGGATGTACAACGACAGCGGCGGCAGCGTTGGCAGCGGCGCCCGAGGCGAGGAGGCGGCGCCGCCGATAATCAGCGCCGATGCAGAAGCGTCACCGGTCATTGCAGACCCAGACGCTGGCGCAGCAGCACCATGGCGCGGGCGCGGTGGCTGATCTGATTCTTGTCGGCCGGGCTCAGCTCGGCGCTGGACACGTCACGTTCCGGCACCCAGAACAGCGGGTCATAACCAAAGCCGTGTTCGCCGCTGGCGGCGGTCAGAATCCGTCCATGCCACAGGCCTTCGCACAGAATCGGCAACGGATCGTCTGCGTGACGCACCAGGGCGAGCACGCAGACGAACTGCGCGCCGCGCTCGGCTTCCGGCACATCTTTCAAAGCGTCGAGCAGTTTGGCGTTATTCGCCGCATCGCCCTTGCCATCGGCGTAACGCGCCGAATAGATGCCCGGTGCGCCACCGAGAAAATCCACCGCCAGACCGGAGTCGTCGGCCAGCGCCGGCAGCCCGGAAATGCGCGCAGCGTTGCGTGCCTTGAGAATCGCGTTCTCGACAAACGACAGACCGGTCTCTTCCGGCTCGACCTTGCTCCATTCGCCGATCGAGCGCAGTTGCACCGAGTCGCCGAGCATCGCTTGAAGTTCTTTGAGTTTGCCGGCGTTATGGCTGGCCAGTACGAGCTGCTTGATGTTCATCATTCGCCGGGAAAGAGTTCTTGGTTGAAATTGAGGGTGTTGATCTTGTCGCCGTTCTGCACCTTGATTTCAAAGGTACGGGTTTCCTGCTGCGGCACCGGATACTGGGCGATGTAGTAGATCGCGCCCTGTTCGGTGACCTGGCGGAAGTTCAGCGGCACGCTGTTGCTGGTCAGGTCCTTGACCGTGCCGGTGACACTGGCGATCACCGGTTTGCCGTTCTTGAGCACCGAGACGTTGATCACGCCCTGGTTCTTGCTGCGGATCAGTTCGGCGGCTTTGGCAATGTCCGGTTGCAGGAAGGTCGAGTTGAAGGTGTTGTAGTGCACCGTGACGTCGCCGAAGGTTTCCTTGCGTTCGCCCTTGATGACGTCGGCCGCCAGGGCGCCGGCGCTCAGGCAGGCAGTCAGTAACAACAACGCTAGACGACTCATGTTCGTGCTCCTCGAATAACCCGGCTCAGACCGCGACCTTATGGTCGGCCAGCAGCGGGCTGCTGACCCGGTAGATACCGATTTCACCTAACAGATTAGGCCATAGCTTACTGGCCCACCCGTGGCGGTGCTGTTGATCCACGGCAAGCCGATCAATGACCTTGGCGTCACGTTCGCGGCACAGCTCTTCAAAGTCTTCAAACGTGCAGAAGTGGATGTTCGGCGTGTTGTACCAGGTGTACGGCAGAAACTCCGACACCGGCATGCGGCCCTTGCTCGCCAGGTACCAGCGGCAGCGCCAGTGGCCGAAGTTCGGGAAGGTGATGATGCACTGACGACCGACCCGCAGCATCTCGTCGAGGATCTTGTCCGGGTAGTGCACCGCTTGCAGGGCCTGGGTCATAACGACGATGTCGAAACTGTTGCTGGCGAAATTGCCCAGCCCCTTGTCCAGATCCTGCTCGATGACGTTGATGCCTTTGGCCACGCATTCGGCGATGTTCTCGGCGTCGTTTTCCAGGCCATAACCGGTGACATTCTTGTTGTCGCGCAGCCAGCTCAGCAGCTCGCCGTTACCGCAACCGAGGTCGAGGACGCGGCTGCCGGCGGGGATCCATTCCTGGATGATTTCCAGATCAGCTCTCATGGCTTTCTCACAGCGTGATGCGGTTCATGTAATTGCCGAACGCCTGCAAATAGCGCGGGATCGGAATCAGAAAGGCGTCGTGGCCCTGCGGTGCGTCGATTTCCAGATAACTGACGTCCTTGCGCGCCGCCATCAGCGCGTCGACCAGCTCGCGCGAGCGGGCCGGAGAGAAACGCCAGTCGGTGGTGAACGACATCACGCAGAATTTCGCCGTGGCGTTTTCGAAGGTTTTCGCCAGATCATCGTTGAAGTTCGCCGCCGGATCGAAGTAATCCAGCGCCTTGGTCATCAACAGATAGGTGTTGGCGTCGAAGCGCCCGGAGAATTCTTCGCCCTGATAGCGCAGGTAGCTTTCGACCTGGAACTCGACACTGTGGAAGTCGTAGTTGAGCTTTTCGCTCTTCAGACCCCGGCCGAATTTCTCACCCATCGAGTCGTCGGACAGGTAGGTGATGTGCCCGACCATCCGCGCCAGCATCAGCCCGCGCTTGGGGATCACGCCTTGTTCCTGGAACGAGCCACCGTGGAATTCCGGGTCGGTGAGAATCGCCTGTCGCGCCACTTCGTTGAACGCAATGTTCTGCGCCGACAGCTTCGGCGCCGAGGCGATGGCCAGGCAATGGCGCACGCGATCCGGGTAAGTGATGGTCCACTGCAGTGCCTGCATGCCGCCGAGGCTGCCGCCGATCACTGCCGCCCACTGGCCGATGCCGAGCAGGTCGGCCAGACGCGCCTGGCTGTGCACCCAATCTTCCACGGTGAGCACCGGGAAGTCGGCGCCGAATGGCTTGCCGGTTTCCGGGTTGACGCTGCTTGGGCCGGTGGAGCCATTACAGCCGCCGAGGTTGTTCAGGCTGACCACGAAGAACTTGTCGGTGTCGATCGGCTTGCCGGGGCCGATGCAGCTGTCCCACCAACCGGGCTTGCGGTCGTCGACGCTGTGATAGCCGGCCGCGTGATGATGGCCGGACAGCGCGTGGCAGATCAGCACGGCGTTGCTCGCCTGCGCATTAAGCGTGCCGTAGGTTTCGTAGATCAGGTCATAGGCGGCCAGCGAACGACCACAGGCCAGCGCCAGCGGTTCGCTGAAGTGCGCGGTTTGCGGCGTGACCAGACCAACAGAATCGGGGGGAAAGGCAGTTGGCATCGACCCTGCTCTCGTTGAAATGAGGCGTAAGTCTAAAGACCGGGGGAGTAGCGGCAAGCGGCCCTCACCCTAACCCTCTCCCGGAGGGAGAGGGGACTGACCGCGGCGATCTTCAGAGTGACGCTGGCCCGAGATATCGGGTCGACTCAGACCTTGAAAACAACCCGATCGGCTCCCTCTCCCTCGGGAGAGGGCTGGGGTGAGGGGCGCAGGCGACGCCGATATCAAGACCAGCGCCCAGTCCTCGACCTCACATCAGCAAACGCAGAATCTCCGGCATCATCGTCATCGCCGCCAGATTGTTGATCACCAGCATGTCGATCAGCTTCAGCGCGAGGAAGGCAAAGATCGGCGACAGGTCCAGACCGCCCAGGTTCGGCAGGAAACGGCGGAACGGTGCCAGTGCCGGCTCGCAGATCTGGTTGACCAGTTCAGCGCCCGGATTGTGGCTGCCCGGGGCGACCCACGAAAGGATCACGCTGATGATCAGGGCGAAGAAGAAAATCTTCAGGAACAGCGCGGTGACGCCGATCAGCGACCAGATCAACAGTTGCAGCGGATTACCGGTGGTGCCATAGGTCAGCAGCAGGGTCAGCGCCATCAGCAGTAGCTGCACCAGGATTGCCAGGACCAGCGACGACATGTCGAGGCCGAACAGGCTCGGGATGATCCGGCGCAGCGGCTTGAGCAGCGGCTGGGTGGCCTTGACCACGAACTGGCACAGCGGGTTGTAGAAGTTCGCTCGCACCAGTTGCAGGACGAAGCGCAGCAGCACGATCAGCAGGTACAGGCTGCCTAGGGTTTGCAGCACGTAAACCGCTGCGGTGTTCAATCCGATCATGAAAGGCTCCTTATTTGCCCAGTTGTTCGGCCATTTCGGCCGAGCGGTGCGCGGCGGCGCCGAGTGCGGTTTCAACCAGGGCTTCGAAGCCATGGGTCTGGAATGATTTGATTGCCGCTTCGGTGGTGCCGTTTGGCGAAGTCACACGGCGGCGCAGTTCGGCCGCGTCGACGTCGCTGGACACTGCCATGTGCGCGGCGCCCAAAGCGGTCTGCACGGTCAACTGCTCAGCGATTTCTTTCGGCAGGCCGAGTTTGACGCCGGCGGCGGTCATGGCTTCGATCAACAGGAAGAAATACGCCGGGCCGGAACCGGACACCGCAGTCACGGCGTCCAGTTGCTGTTCTTGTTCCAGCCACAAGGCGATGCCGACAGCGGACAACAGCTCTTCGGCTTGCTGGCGCTGTTCGGCGGTCACTTCGCTGGTCGCGTACAAACCGCTGACGCCCTGACGCAGCAGCGCCGGGGTGTTGGGCATGCAGCGCACGATCGGCTGCTCGCCGAGCCACGCGGTCATGCTTGCGCAGGTGATACCGGCGGCGATCGAGACAACCAGTTGATTGGATTTGAGGCTTGGGCGGATCGCCTCACAGACGGCTTTCATCGCCTGTGGCTTGACCGCCAGCACGATGACATCGACGCCGTCGATCGCTTGGGCGTTGTCGGCAAAGGTTTCGATGCCGTGTTCGGCGCTGACCTTGGCGCGGGTGTCTTCGCCCGGATCGCTGGCGCGGATCTGCGCTGCTTCCAGACCTTTGGCGCGCAGGCCGCCGATCAAGCTGGCCGCCATGTTGCCCGCACCGATAAACGCAATACGTGTGTTGCTCATGTGTGGTCCTTATCTGGAAACGTTCAAGACTGGGAATAATCTCGGGCGCCGAACAGCGCGGTACCGATCCGCACCCAGGTGGCGCCTTGGGCAATCGCCGACTCGAGATCGTGGCTCATGCCCATCGAAAGGGTGTCGAGCGGCGGGTCGAGGCTCGCCTGCAACGTCTGAACGGTGGCGAATGCAGCATCCTGCTCGGCGCGATCATCGGTCGGCTCGGGAATCGCCATCAGTCCGCGCAGTTTCAGCCTCGGCAGTGCGCTGATGGCCGCGGCCAGCGCTGGCAGGTCGCCCGGGGTGCAGCCGGATTTGCTTGCTTCGCCGCTGACATTGACCTGAATGCAGATATTCAGCGGCGGCAAATCGGCCGGGCGCTGTTCGGACAGGCGTTGAGCAATTTTCAGGCGATCCACGGAGTGCACCCAGTCGAAATGCTCGGCGATGGCGCGAGTCTTGTTCGATTGAATGGGGCCGATGAAGTGCCAGATCAAGGGCAGGTCGGCCAGTTCCAGCTGTTTGCCGAGGGCTTCCTGCAGGTAGTTCTCGCCGAAGTCGCGCAGGCCAGCGGCATACGCTTCGCGCAGGGCTTCGGCGGGTTTGGTCTTGCTCACGGCCAATAGCTGGACGCTGTTTTCGGCACGCCCGGCAGCAGCCGTCGCGGCCTGAATGCGTGAACTAACGAGGGCGATGTTGTCTGCTATCGTGGACATCAAGAGGCGCCGGCGGTCTGTAGGTTCGCGGCATTCTACTGGAATTGAGGGACGCTATGGATATCACTGAACTGCTGGCCTTCAGCGCCAAACAGGGCGCTTCCGACCTGCACCTGTCGGCCGGGCTACCGCCGATGATCCGCGTTGACGGCGATGTGCGGCGGATCAATCTGCCGGCGCTGGATCACAAGCAGGTGCACGAGCTGATCTACGACATCATGAACGACACCCAGCGGGTCGACTTCGAGAAACATCTGGAAACCGACTTTTCCTTTGAAGTCCCCGGCGTGGCGCGGTTTCGGGTCAATGCCTTCAACCAGAACCGAGGCGCCGGCGCGGTATTCCGCACCATTCCCTCGAAAGTGCTGAGTATGGAAGACCTCGCCATGGGCGACGTCTTTCGCAAGATCACCGACGCACCGCGCGGGCTGGTGCTGGTCACCGGGCCGACCGGATCGGGCAAGTCGACCACGCTGGCGGCGATGATCGATTACCTCAACACCCACCGCCACCATCACATCCTGACGATCGAAGACCCAATCGAATTCGTCCACGAATCGCGCAAATGCCTGATCAATCAGCGTGAAGTGCATCGCGATACCCGCAGTTTCGCCACCGCGTTGCGTTCAGCGTTGCGTGAAGACCCGGACGTGATTCTGGTTGGCGAGATGCGTGATCTGGAAACCATTCGCCTGGCGCTGACCGCTGCCGAGACCGGGCATCTGGTGTTCGGCACGTTGCACACCACCTCGGCGGCGAAGACCATCGACCGCGTGGTCGATGTGTTTCCCGGCGACGAGAAATCGATGGTCCGCTCGATGTTGTCGGAGTCACTGTTGGCAGTGGTCTCGCAGACGCTGATCAAGAAGATCGGCGGTGGGCGGGTGGCGGCGCACGAGATCATGTTGGGGACGTCGGCGATTCGTAACCTGATCCGCGAAGACAAGGTCGCGCAGATGTACTCAGCGATTCAGACCGGCGGGTCGTTGGGCATGCAGACACTCGACATGTGCCTGAAGGAGTTGGTGAGCAAAGGCTTGATCAGTCGCGAGCATGCGCGGGAGAAGGCGCGCACCCCGGATAATTTCTGAGGGGAAGCGAAGGGGCGTGATCGTTCCCACGCTCCGCGTGGGAATGCCTCAATGGACGCTCCGCGTCCGCTTCGGCAGGGACGCAGAGCGTCCCGGGTTGCATTCCCAACGATCGGTATGCGGTGTCAGCGCTGGACTACGCGCAACTGGCCTTGTTCTTTCGGCAACACGCGCTTGGCTACAACGTAATGCTTCTGCCAATACGGCTTGTTCAGCGTATCGATGCTCACCGCTTTGCCGCGGCGCGGGGCGTGGATGAAGCGGTCGTTGCCCAGGTAGATGGCAACGTGGTTGACCCGACGGCTCTTGATGTTGAAGAAAATCAGATCGCCCGGTTTCAGATCCTTGCGCTCGACTTTCTCGCCGTGACCGCTGGCCATGGCGTTGGAGGTGCGTGGCAGGTCGAAAGTGGCGTCATTGAACGCGTATTTCACCAGACCGCTGCAATCGAAGCCTTTACTTGGGCTGCTGCCGCCCCAACGATAAGGTGTACCGAGCACGTTCACCGCACGGCTGAGCACATTGCTGCTTTCCTTGCTCGCCATCGGTGGCACCAGCTTGCTGTGGCTCTTGCTGCTCAGCGTGGTGGTTTTGCTCTTGCTGCTTTTGCTCGAAGGAGCCGAAGCATGAGATTTAGGGGTGAAGCCGTTGACGTTGGGAAGACGTTGCTCACGATTGGTGGCGTGGGCGGCCAGTGGCATTAACAGGCAGATGGTTAGCCATGTCTTGAAAAATGGTCGCATTAGGCGTGGCTCTTGAGTGATAGCGCGCAACTTTATAACAGCTTTTTTTGTCGCTCCGAGGCCGTTCATCGATTCATTCGGCTGGCTACGGAACCAAAAACGCTCAAAAAGTACGCAATTGTCCGACAGAAGTCAGGTTCTACAAGGGGTTCGCGCTAGCAACGGTAACATTTGCCATACGTCGGCTACCCGTAAAAAAGTCACAAAGAAATGAAGAATATTTATCTATCGAGTGCAATGAGGTCTTAATGAACAGCTATCAGCTACCCCGCGTGAAGGAAAAAGACACTCACAGCAAAGTCATCGGCTACCTGTTGTGGATCTTCGGTTTCACCGGCGCCCACCGCTTTTATTACGGCAAGCCGGTCACCGGGACGATCTGGTTTTTTACCTTCGGTTTGCTGGGGATTGGTTGGCTCATCGACGTATTCCTGATCCCGGCGATGGATCGCGAAGCCGACCTGCGTTTTGCGGCCGGGCCGATCGAATACAACGTGGCGTGGATTCTGCTGACATTCCTCGGTGCGCTCGGCGTGCACCGGATGTACCAGGGCAAGTGGATCAGCGGCCTGGTGTACCTGCTGACCGGCGGGCTGTTCTTTCTGGGTGTGCTGTATGACTTCTGGACGCTGAATGATCAGGTCTCGGTGCGCAACGCGCAGAATCGCGGCGCTTTCCAGTAAGCCATCGCTGGCAAGCCAGCTCCCACAGGTTTCGGGGTAAAACAGGGATTTGTGTTTTTACAAATCCCTGTGGGAGCGGGCTTGCCCGCGATTGAAGCGCCTCGGTATCAAGCCTGGTGACTGATCCGCCCATCCACCAACGTATAGCGCACTACTCCCGGCAGACTGTGCCCAATGAACGGGCAGTTCTCACCCTTCGACAGCCAGCTTTCACCGGCCACCGTCGAAGCCTTCGGATCGAACAGGACGATATCCGCCGCACCGCCCACCGCCAGTTTGCCCGCCGGCAAGCGCAGCGCGTCGGCCGGGCCTGCGCTCAAGCGCGCGAGCAAGGTCGGCAGGTCGAGCAAACCATCCGCAACCAGGGTCATCGCCAGTGGCAGCAACAGTTCAACACTGCTGATGCCCGGCTCAGTCGCGCCGAACGGCGCCAGTTTGGCATCGCGTTCGTGGGGCTGGTGATGGCTGGAAATTGCCGAGACCACGCCGGATTTCACCGCCTCACGCAAACCATCGCGGTCAGCGCGGGTGCGCAGCGGCGGCTGTACGTGATAGAGGCTGCTGAAGTCGATCAGCGCTTCGTCGGTCAGGATCAACTGATACAGCGCGACATCTGCCGTGACCTTCAGGCCACGCGCCTGAGCCTGGGCGATCAGGGCGACACCGCGGGCGCTGGTCAGTTGGCTGAAGTGCGCACGCACGCCGGTCTGCTCGACCAGCAGCAGATCGCGGGCGAGTGCCACGGTTTCTGCGGTTTCCGGAATCCCCGGCAGGCCGAGGAAACTGGCCACTGCGCCTTCGTGTGCCAGGCCGCCATCAGCGAGATCGTGATCCTGCGAGTTGAAAATCACCGTCAGGTCGAAGGTCGCCGCATATTCGAGCGCCCGGCACAGGGTGCGGGTGTTGCGAAAGCTCTCCAGACCGTTGCCGAATGCCACACAACCGGCGTCACGCAGGGCCACCAGTTCGGCCAGTTGCTCACCGTCCAGACCTTTGCTCAGCGCGCCGATCGGGAACACCTTGGTGTTGCCGGCCTCGCGGGCGCGGTCGAGGATCAGCTCGGCCACTGCCGAGGTGTCGAGCACCGGTCTGGTCTGCGGCGGGCAGCACAGGCTGGTCACGCCACCGGCCGCGGCGGCGCGGGTTTCGCTGACGATCGAGCCCTTGCGGCTGTAGCCCGGCTCGCGCAGGGCGACATTCAGGTCCACCAGCCCGGGTGCGGCAACCAGACCGCTGGCATCGATGGTTTCAACGGCTGTGAAACCGGCGGGCGCCGCGCCGAGGGCGACGATCTTGCAGGCTTCAACGTGAATGTCGGTGACTTGATCCAGGCCGCTGGCAGGATCGATGACGCGTGCGCCGAGGATGCTGAGCTTCACTGGGCGTTCTCCTGCTCGAATTGACGTTGCGCGGTCTGCCCGCTCATGGCCATGGACAACACGGCCATGCGAATGGCGATGCCGTAGGTGACCTGATTGAGGATCACCGAGTGCGGGCCGTCGGCCACTGCAGACTCGATTTCCACGCCACGGTTGATCGGCCCCGGGTGCATGACGATGCAATCGGGCTTGGCCCCGGCCAGACGCGCGGTCGTCAGGCCGAACAGGCGGTAGAATTCGCCCTCGCTCGGCAGCAGGCCGCCGGTCATGCGCTCGCGCTGCAGGCGCAGCATGATCACCACATCGACGTCTTTCAGGCCTTCGGTCATGTCGGTGTAGACCTTGACGCCGTACTGCTCGATGCCGATTGGCAGCAGGGTTTTCGGCGCAATTACGCGGATATCCGGGCAGCCGAGGGTTTTCAGCGCGAGCATGTTCGAGCGCGCCACCCGTGAATGCAGGATATCGCCAACGATCGCCACCGAGAGGTTTTCAAAACCGCCCTTGTGCCGACGGATGGTGAGCATGTCGAGCATGCCTTGCGTCGGGTGGGCGTGGCGGCCGTCACCGCCATTGATAATCGCCACCTGCGGGCAGACATGTTCGGCGATGAAGTGCGCCGCGCCGGAATCACCATGGCGCACGACGAACATGTCGGCGGCCATCGCTTCGAGGTTGCGCAGGGTGTCGAGCAGGGTTTCACCTTTACTGGCCGACGAGGTCGACACGTTCAGGGTGATCACGTCTGCCGACAGCCGCTGGGCCGCCAGTTCGAAGGTGGTGCGGGTGCGCGTGGAGTTTTCGAAGAACACGTTGCACACGGTCTTGCCGCGCAACAACGGGACTTTCTTCACCGCCCGGGCGCCGACTTCGAGGAACGAGTCGGCGGTGTCGAGGATTTCCGTCAGCAACTCGCGGCGCAGGCCGTCGAGCGAGAGGAAGTGGCGCAGCTGGCCCTGATCATTGAGCTGCAGCGGGCGCTTGGTATCTAGAGGCGTCATCGCGAAGGGGACTCTCAATAGGGCGGATTAAAGGGACAGGTCTTGCAGTTCGAGGGCCAGCGGCTCGGGGCCGGAAAGCTTCACGCGCTGGTGGGCGGCCAGCGTCAGGGTTGCGCCGACCACGTTCGGGCGGATCGGCAACTCGCCGGCGTCCAGATCCAGCAGGCAGACCAGTGTGACGCTGGCCGGGCGGCCATAATCGAACAGTTCGTTCATCGCGGCGCGGATGGTGCGGCCGCTCATCAATACGTCGTCGATCAGCACCAGATGCTGGCCTTCGATCTCGAAGGGCAGGGCGGACGGGCGTACTTGTGGGTGCAGGCCGTTCTGGCTGAAGTCGTCGCGGTAAAAGGAAACGTCCAGCGTGCCCAGTGGCGCATCGCTGCGCAGCTCCTTGAGCAGCGCCTGCGCGACCCAGATGCCGCCGGTGCGGATGCCGATGTAACGCGGTTCGCTGATGTCACGCTGGGCAAGGTGCGCCTTGAGGCGGGTCGCCATCTGGCTGATCAGATCGGCGGGATTGGGCAGGCTCATGGTTGCTCCTTCGTGAATCCGGGCCGCGTCCTGCCGGACAAGGCCCGGTTTATAACCAAAAGAAAAGCGCCGAAGCGCTTGTCAGGATTCAAACAATGCAGTGTTTTCATCGAGCCAGCCCTGCAACAGCAGAGCGGCGGCGATGGCGTCCACCGGGTTGTCACGGTAACTGCCCTTCTGGCCGCCACGCACCAGGCGCTCGCCTTTGGCTTCGAACGTGGTCAGGCGTTCGTCGTGGGTATAGAAGGGCAGGTTGTAGCGGCCGTTCAGGCGGCGGGCGAATTTTTCCGCGCGCACGCACATGTCGCTGGGCGTGCCGTCCATGTTCAGCGGCAGGCCGACTACCACTGCGTCGGGTTTCCATTCCTTGATCAACGCTTCGACCTGATCCCAGTTCGGCACGCCATTTTGCGCTTTCAACGTGCACAGCTCGCGGGCCTGGCCGGTAATCACCTGGCCGACCGCGACGCCGATCTGTTTGGTGCCGTAGTCGAAGCCGAGAATCAGGCGCAGGGCCATCAGGCGTGACCCGCCTGGCTGGTGAGCAGGTTCAGATCAATGCCCAAATGCCGCGCTGCCGCGTCGAGGCGCAGCTCGCTGCTGGTGTTGAAGAGGATATCGGCGTCGTACGGGCAGGTCAGCCAGGCGTTGTCAGCCAGTTCGGCTTCCAGCTGCCCGGCTTCCCAACCGGCATACCCGAGGGTGATCAGGCTTTTTGCCGGGCCGACGCCGTCAGCGATGGCGAAGAGCACATCCTGCGAGGTCGACAGGGCCAGATCGCCATCCAGTTGTGCGGTGGCCTGGAAAGTCTGGCCGGCGGGATGCAGGACAAAACCGCGATCGGTCTGCACCGGGCCGCCGATGAAGATCGGTACGTGCTGGCACAGTGCTGGCGGCTCGATGTCCGGACGGAGTTGCTCGAGAATGTCGGCCAGATTCAACTCTTGCGGCCTGTTGACCACCAGCCCCATCGCGCCATTGGCCGTGTGCTCGACGATGTAGGTCAAGGTGTGGGCAAAGTTCGGGTCGGCCATGTGCGGCATGGCGATCAGGAAGTGATGCTTGAGGTAGCTGGGGCTGACGTTTTTCATGTGCGCTAGTGTGGCGTTCGAGGGGCGAACTGACAAGGTGGAGATGTCTGGGTAGTGCTGCAAATAACCGCGAGCAATGCTGAACCCTGTGGGAGCGGGCTTGCCCGCGATGGCGTCAGGTCAGTCGCCACGGATGTTGGATGTGCCGGCCCCATCGCGGGCAAGCCCGCTCCCACAGGGTTTTATGGTGTTTTCAATTGCTTGAGAGTTTGTCGCCGCGAGCAAATTTCCAGGTGCGGATGATTTCCAGACGATCGACATCCGACAGATCGCCGGTAAACGGCGCAAACGGTGCCGCCAGCCTGACGATTCGCTGCGCGGCCTGATCCAGCAGCGGCTGGCCGGAGGATTCCAGCACCAGCACTTCGTACAGTGAGCCGTCGCGGTTGATCGAGACCATCAGGCGCAGGTTGCCGTAGATCTGCTTGCGCCGCGCTTCTTCGGGGTAATTGAGGTTGCCGATGCGTTCGACCTTCTTGCGCCAGTCGTCCTTGTACCAGGCGCCCTTGTCGCGCATGGTCGAGGCGGCGCTCAAGCGGTGGATGCGCGGGCGTTTGGCGTACAGCTGTTGCTCCTTGGCCAATTCGGCTTCGAGGCTGGCGATGTCGCTGGACAGCTGCGAACTGTCGAATTCCGGCGCGTCGACGGTCGGTTTGACCTCGGTCTTGCGCTCTTCCTTCTTGGTCGGGGCCTTCTTCGGTTGCGGCGCGACGGTGGTCACCGCGGCCTTGGGCGCGGCCTCCCGCACTTCGGCCTTGGCAGCCGGTGGCGGGGTGACCTTCTTGACCTGATTGTCCTGGAACGGCGCCACTTCGGTGGTCTTGGGCAGCGCCTTCTTGTCCAGCGTGCCGCTGCCCTCCTGGTTTTCCTGAGCGAGAAAGTCAGCCTTCTGTGGCTTCTTTTCGCTCTTGAACGTGGCGAGGGTGATTTCCAGGGTTTTGCTGATCTGTTTCGGCTCGACCATGCTGAAGCCGACGCCGAGCAGCAGCGCCAAATGGATCAGCGCCGCCAGAAACAGGGTAAAGCCGAGGCGATCGGCCGGGCGCACGCCACGATGGGCGAGTTCAGCGGGCAGATCGGACGGGAGGGTCATGGCAGAAAAACCAACATCACGTTTTTTCGGGCTCGGCATGATAACGCAATGTTGGTTTTTAGCTGCAAGCGACTAGCTTCAAGCGACAAGCTGCATAGGGGCAGCTGCAAGTTTCGAGCTGCAAGCTGCAAGTTAAGAGCTTGCCGCCTGGCTTTAAGCTTGAGGCTTGCGGCTCGAAGCTTGCAGCTTGCTTTCGATAGCATTCATCAGCATGCCGCCAATGTCGGTGCCAAAGGCGTTGTCGATTTCGCGGATGCAGGTCGGGCTGGTGACGTTGATTTCGGTCAGGTGCTCGCCAATCACGTCCAGACCAACGAACAGCAGGCCTTTCTCGCGCAGGGTCGGGCCGACCTGAGCGGCGATCCAGCGGTCCTTGTCGGTCAGCGGACGCGCTTCGCCACGGCCGCCGGCGGCGAGGTTGCCGCGGGTTTCACCGAGGGCCGGAATTCGCGCCAGGCAATAATCCACCGGCTCGCCGTCGATCATCAGGATGCGCTTGTCGCCATCGACGATGGCCGGCAGGTAGCCCTGAATCATGATCTGCTGCTTGCCGTGCAGGGTCAGGGTTTCGAGGATCACCGAGAGGTTCGGGTGGCCAGCGGTGTGGCGGAAGATCGACGAACCGCCCATGCCGTCCAGCGGTTTGAGGATCACGTCGCCGTGATGATCGGCAAACTGGCGCAATACATCCGGGCGACGGCTGACGATGGTCGGCGGCGTGCACTGCGGAAACAGCGTGGCGAACAGCTTTTCATTGCAGTCGCGCAGGCTCTGCGGCTTGTTCACCACCAGCACGCCGGCGGCTTCGGCCTGTTCCAGCAGGTAGGTGGAATAGACGAATTCCATGTCGAACGGCGGATCCTTGCGCATCAGGATCACGTCCAGGTCGCTCAGCAGCTTGTCCTGCTCGGCGTCCAGTTCGAACCATTTTTCCGGATTGGCAAAGACTTTCAGCGGCGCCATGCGCGCGCGCGCTTGACCTTCGGCCTGATACAAATCCTTCTGTTCCATATAGAACAGTTCCCAGCCGCGCTTCTGCGCCGCCAGCAGCATGGCCAGCGAGCTATCCTTTTTATAGGAGATGCTGGCGATAGGGTCCATGACAATCCCGACGCGAACGCTCATTGGGTTTTCCTCGAAAATTGGCTACCGGATCGGTATTGAAAAAGTGCCGCCAGAGTGGCGCCGGGCGGGTTTTCGGTCAAGGAAAAACCCGTCGATAGATTGCATCTGGAGACTGTGCTAAAAAGGCTGGCAGAGCGCGCCGACCCTTGGGTATCAAGGGTTTGAGGCCATTATTGAGTGCAAAACGGACAAATTGATTCGCAAAGGCGACGGTAGAGCCCTCTTATGGAACAGCAGTCCAGCGCCTTGAAGGTCATGGTGATCGACGACTCGAAAACGATTCGCCGCACCGCCGAAACATTGCTGAAGAATGTCGGTTGCGAAGTGATTACCGCCATCGATGGTTTCGACGCCCTGGCGAAGATCGCCGACCACCATCCCGGAATCATTTTCGTCGACATCATGATGCCGCGTCTGGATGGTTATCAGACCTGTGCGTTAATCAAGAACAACAGCGCCTTCAAGGCTACGCCGGTGATCATGCTGTCATCAAAGGACGGGCTGTTCGACAAGGCCAAGGGGCGGATCGTCGGCTCCGATCAATTTCTGACCAAGCCGTTCAGCAAGGAAGAACTGCTCAGCGCGATCCAGGCCCATGTTCCGGGCTTCGCCGCCGTTGTGTCGCAGTAACGAAGACTCAGAGACACGCGGCCAGCGGGCCGGGCGTCGACAAGAAAATGGGGAAAACCATGGCACGTATCCTGATCGTCGATGATTCGCCGACCGAAATGTACAAACTCACCGGCATGCTCGAAAAGCACGGCCATGAAGTGCTGAAGGCCGAAAACGGCGCCGACGGCGTGGCTCTGGCCCGCCAGGAAAAACCCGACGCGGTGCTGATGGACATCGTCATGCCCGGCCTCAACGGTTTTCAGGCGACCCGGCAGTTGACCAAGGACGCTGACACGGCGCAAATCCCGGTGATCATCATCACCACCAAGGATCAGGAAACCGACAAGGTCTGGGGCACTCGTCAGGGCGCCAAGGACTACCTGACCAAACCGGTTGACGAAGACACCCTGATCAAGACCCTGAACAACGTACTCAAAGGCTGATCGCGCGATCATGAGCGAGTCGCTGACCGCGTTCGAATTGCTCTGGCAGATCGACCAGCGCTGCCGTTTGCTGGCGGCCGACCTGCCGTCGCAAGCGGCACGCGAAGAGCGCTGGAGCGGCATCGGTTTCCGTCTCGGCGAGCACTGGTATGTGGCGCCGATGGGCGAGGTCAGCGAAGTGCTGCATGAGCCGCGCTTCACCCAATTGCCCGGGGTCAAGCCGTGGGTAAAGGGTGTGGCCAACCTGCGCGGGCGGCTGCTGCCGATCATGGACCTGTGCGGCTTCTTCGGCCATGAGCTGTCGCCGCTGCGCAAACAGCGGCGGGTGCTGGTGGTGGAGCATGAAGACGTGTTTGCCGGGGTGATGGTCGACGAGGTCATCGGTCTGCAGCATTTCGATCAGCACAGCTTCGAACCGCTGTCGATCAGCAAGCGCCAGGGCTCGAAGGCCGAGTTCGTCAAAGGCTATTTTCGCCGCGAGCAGAACTGGCGGGTGTTCAGCCTGTTTGCCCTGGCGAAGTCGCCGGTGTTCATGAGCGTCGCGATCTGACAGATTCAACACCGTCCCCTGTGGGAGCGGGCTTGCCCGCGATAGCGCCGGATCAGTCGCTATCGATGTCGGATGTGCCGGCCTCATCGCGGGCAAGCCCGCTCCCACAGGGTAAGTGGAACGTTCCCAAGGCGAGGACCGATGACAACAGCAAAAACAGGCAAGTCGGCAGAAGCGTCGCGCAGCCGCGCGCAGATCATCGTGCTGTTCATCGCGCTGATCGTGTTCATCATGCTGCTGTTCGCCAACTTCGCCTACCTCAACACCCAGGCGAACTACGACAAACAGTACATCGGCCACGCCGGTGAATTGCGCGTGCTGTCGCAACGCATCGCCAAGAACGCCACCGAAGCCGCCGCCGGCAAGGCCGCAGCATTCAAGCTGCTCAGTGACGCGCGCAACGATTTCGCCCAGCGCTGGGGTTACCTGAAAAAAGGCGACCCGAATACCGGCCTGCCACCGGCACCGGCCACCGTGCGCCCGGAAATGCGCGCGGTGCAGCTGGACTGGGAACGCCTGCTGAAAAACACCGACGCGATTCTTTCCAGCGAACAGACCGTGCTGTCCCTGCATCAGGTCGCCGCAACCCTGGCCGAAACCGTGCCGCAGTTGCAGATCGAATACGAAAAAGTCGTCGAAATCCTGTTGCAACGCGGCGCGCCGGCGGCGCAAGTGGCGATGGCCCAGCGTCAGTCGCTTCTGGCCGAACGCATCCTTGGCGCGGTCAACACCGTGCTGGCCGGTGACGAAAATTCGCAGCAGGCCGCTGACGCTTTTGGTCGTGATGCGACCCGGTTCGGTCAAGTGCTCAACGGCATGCTGCAGGGCAATCCGGCGCTGAAGATCACTCAGGTCGAAGACCGCGATGCGCGCGCGCGGCTGAGTGAAATCTCCGAGTTGTTCCAGTTCGTCTCAGGCTCGGTGGACGAAATCCTCGAAACCTCGCCCGAGCTGTTCAAGGTGCGCGAGTCGGCGACCAATATCTTCTCGCTGTCGCAAACCCTGCTCGACGAAGCCTCGCACCTGGCCACCCGTTTCGAAAACCTCGCTGGCGGGCGTAACACCGATACCATCGGCGGTTACGTGCTCGGCTTGCTGGCGCTGGCCTCGATCATCCTCATCGGCCTGGTGATGGTGCGCGAAACCAACCGGCAGTTGCGTGAGACCGCCGAGAAGAACGAGCGTAATCAGAACGCGATCATGCGCCTGCTCGATGAAATTGAAGACCTCGCCGACGGCGACCTTACGGTGACCGCTTCGGTGACCGAAGACTTCACCGGGACCATCGCCGACTCGATCAACTATTCCGTCGACCAGTTGCGCGATCTGGTCGCGACCATCAACCTCACCGCCGGTCAGGTCGCCGCCGCCGTACAGGAAACCCAGGCCACCGCCATGCACCTGGCCCAGGCCTCGGAGCATCAGGCCCAGCAGATCTCCGAAGCGTCGACCGCGATCAACGACATGGCGCAATCGATCGATCAGGTCTCGGCCAACGCCGCGGAGTCGTCGGCGGTTGCCGAGCGCTCGGTGGAAATCGCCAACAAGGGCAACGAGGTGGTGCACAACACCATCCACGGCATGGACAACATTCGCGAACAGATTCAGGACACCGCCAAGCGCATCAAGCGCCTCGGCGAGTCGTCCCAGGAAATCGGCGACATCGTCAGCCTGATCGACGACATCGCCGACCAGACCAACATCCTTGCGCTCAACGCGGCGATTCAGGCGTCGATGGCCGGTGATGCCGGGCGCGGTTTTGCCGTGGTCGCTGACGAAGTGCAGCGCCTGGCCGAGCGCTCGTCCGCCGCAACCCGGCAGATCGAAACCCTGGTGCGGGCGATTCAGACCGACACCAATGAAGCCGTGATCTCGATGGAGCAGACCACCACCGAAGTGGTGCGCGGCGCGCGACTGGCGCAGGATGCCGGGGTGGCTCTGGAAGAAATCGAAGGCGTGTCGAAAACCCTCGCGGCGCTGATCCAGAGCATTTCCAACGCGGCGCAGCAGCAGACGTCTTCGGCCGGGCAGATCTCGCTGACGATGAACGTGATCCAGCAGATCACCTCGCAGACCTCGTCTGGCTCCACCGCCACCGCCGAGAGCATCGGCAACCTGACGAAAATGGCCAGCCAGCTGCGCCGCTCGGTGTCCGGATTCACCTTGCCGGCGGCGACAGACAAAGCGTGAGTGGAGTGGTTATGGGTGCCCGGCACGACTACGTGGCCCTCGAGTGGGTCAAAGGCGCGATCGCCGATACGCTGAAGCAGGCGCATCAGGCGATCGAAGCCGTGCTGGATGATCCGCAGGCCTTTCCGGGACTGGATGAATGCCTGGATTACGTTCATCAGGTGCACGGCAGTCTGCAGATGATCGAGTTCTACGGCGCTGCGCTGCTCGCCGAAGAAATGGAGCATCTGGTCGAAGCCCTGCAACACGACCGTGTCACGCATCGCGATGAAGCCCTGCACCTGTTGCTGCAAGCGCTCGGGCAGTTGCCGATCTACCTCGACCGCGTGCAGAACGCGCGACGTGACCTGCCGCTGGTGGTGCTGCCGCTGATCAATGATCTGCGCAGCGCTCGTGGCGAGAGTCTGCTCTCGGAAACCAGCCTGTTCAGCCCGCAATTGCCCGAACTGGCGCCGCTCAGCGCGCCGGCGCTGGCGCAACTGGAACCGGCCGAACTGCCGAACGTACTGCGCAAGCTGCGGCAAACGCTGCAAATGGCCCTGGTCGGCCTGCTGCGCGAGCAGGATGACCCGACTCACCTCGGTTATCTGGACAAAGTCTTCAGCCGCCTCGAGGCGTTGAGCGGCGATTCGCCGCTGAGTCCGTTGTGGAAGGTTGCGGCGGCGCTGGTCGAAGGCATGCGCGACGGCGTCATCGCCAACAGTCCGGCGCTGCGCAGCCTGTTCAAGGATGCCGACAAGGAGCTCAAGCGCCTGCTTGACCAAGGCATGGCCGGGCTCAACCAGCCCGCGCCACCGGAGCTGCTGAAAAGCCTGTTGTTCTATATTGCCAAAGCCGAACATCCCACCGGGCAGATGCTGACCATGAAAGATCACTACTCCCTGGACGACGCGCTGCCCGACAGCGCAATGGTCGATGAAGAACGCGCACGCTTGGCCGGGCCCGATCGCGATGCGATGCGCTCGGTGCTCACGGCGCTCTGCGAAGAACTGGTGCGAGTCAAGGAACGCCTCGACCTGTTCGTGCGCAGCGACCGTCAGCACGCAGCAGATCTGGACAGCCTGCTCGCGCCGCTACGGCAGATCGCCGACACCCTCGCGGTGCTCGGTTTCGGCCAGCCGCGCAAGGTCATCATCGACCAACTGGCGGTGGTGCTCAGCCTCGCGCAGGGCCAGCGCGAACCGAACGACGCGATCCTGATGGATGTCGCCGGCGCCTTGCTCTACGTCGAAGCGACCCTGGCCGGGATGGTCGGCACCGTCGAAACAGAAAGCGCGGAAGACGCGCAGTTGCCGACCACCGACCTGACGCAGATTCACCAGATCGTGATCAAGGAAGCGCGCATCTGCCTGCAACAGGCCAAGGACATGATCGTCGACTACATCGACGCCGACTGGGATCGCCAGCAACTGCAAGCGTTGCCCGCGCTGCTGACGCAAGTGCGCGGTGCGCTGGCGATGATTGCCTTGAGCCGTGCGGCGAGTCTGGTCGAGGCTTGCAACGGCTTCATCCGTGAACATCTTCTACTCGATCCGCATGAACCGGATTGGCAGCAACTGGACGCACTCGCCGACGTCATCAGCAGCCTCGAATATTATCTCGAGCGCTGGGGCGACGACCCGCTGGCGCCGAGCGAGCCACTGCTGGACGTGGCGCAGAAGCGCCTCGCCAGCCTCGGGTTCTTTCCCGATGATCACGCCAACGAGGCGCCCGGTGAAGCCCGGGTGCCGGTGCTCGACGAGGTGCTTAGCCCCAGCGAGGCGCTGGTGATGCAGGATCTGCAAACGCTGGACGACCCGGACGTTGTGCAGTCACTGGCCGACGTCCTCGCCAGTCCGGTTTCGGCGGTCAATCCGCCGGCGCGCAGCACCCCGGGTAGCCTGCTGCCGCCGCCCGCCGATGAAGAACCGGTCGATGACGAGCTGCGCGAGGTGTTCCTCGAAGAGACCGACGAAGTGCTCGCCGTGCTGCACGAATACCTGCCGCGCTGGAGCGCCGATCCGCAGGACCGCGAAGCGCTGAGCGAACTGCGCCGCGCCTTCCACACACTCAAAGGCAGCGGGCGCATGGTCCGCGCGCTGATCCTCGGTGAACTGGCGTGGGCGGTGGAAAACCTGCTCAACCGCGTACTGGAGCAAAGCGTCGAACCGGGTTCGGTGGTGCAGCGCTTGCTCACCGACACCGTTTTGCTGCTGCCCGAGCTGATCAGCGAGTTCGCCACGCAGCGCCAGCGCCAGCGCAACGATGTTGATCAACTGGCCGCGCGTGCCCACGCGCTGGCCAAGGGCGACGAGCCGCTGGCCGCCGAAGACGTCGACGATGTCGCCGCGCTCGATCCGTTGCTGCTGGAGATTTTCCGTAAAGAAGCCGAAACCCACCTCGCCAGCCTCAACCGCTTCCTCGACCAGGCGGCCGAGCACGTACCGCTGCCGGCCAGCGATGAATTGCAACGCGCCTTGCACACGCTCAAGGGCAGCGCGTCGATGGCCGGCGTGGTGCCAATTGCCGAACTCGCCGCGCCACTCGATCAACTGGCCCGCGAGTTCAAGGCGCACCAGTTGCCGCTGGACCTCGACGAGGTTGAGTTGCTGCTGGAAGCCGAAGGTCTTCTGCGCGTTGGCCTGCGCCAGCTCAAGCACGATCCGCTGGCGCCGATTGTCGGTGCGCAATCGCTGATCAAACGTTCGCAAAGCCTGCTCGCCGAGCGTCTCGCGTCGATCCTTGAGGCGCCGGACACCGGCCTGCGGGTCAAGCGCGATCCGCAGCTGATCAACAGCTTTCTCGCTCAGGGCATGGACATTCTGCTCGACGCCGAAAGCCTGTTGCAGCGCTGGCAGCAGCACCCCGGCGAACGCCAGGAACTGAGCGCCTTGCTCGACGAACTGACGACCCTCGGCGAAGGCGCGCATCTGGCCGATCTGCTGTCGGTCGACGTGCTCTGCGAGGCGTTGCTCGACCTTTACGGCGCCGTCGAAGAAAGCAGTCTGGCGGTCAGCGAGCGGTTTTTCCACGAAGCGCAGCAGGCCCACGAAGCGCTGATCAACATGCTCGACGAACTGGCCGCCGGCCAGGAAATCACCCCGCAGCCCGAGCGGGTGCGCGCCCTGCACGAACTGCTCGATGAAAGCCTCGACCCGTCGTCCATGGGCCTGATCCGCAGCGACGGCAGCCGCACCCTGAGCATTCGTGAACTGGGCAGCGCCACCGCCGAATTGCAGCAGACGGCCGAGCCGTTGGCGGCGGATGACGAAATCGTCGAGATCTTCATAGAAGAGGCCATCGACATTCTCGACAGCGCCGGCCAGGCCTTGCAGCGCTGGTTAAGCGAACCGGACAACGGTGCACCGCTGTCGTCGTTGCAGCGCGACCTGCACACCCTCAAGGGCGGTGCGCGGATGGCCGAGGTCGAGGCGATTGGCGACCTCGCCCAAGAACTGGAAAACCTTTACGAAGGCCTGGCTGATCGGCGTTTCAGCCACAGCAGCGCGCTGGCGCAGTTGTTGCTCAACGGCCATGAACGCCTGGCGTTGCTGGTCGAGCAACTGCAAACCCGGCAAGCGCTGGAACCGGCGCAGGCGTTGATCGAAGCGCTGCGCCAGGCGCGCCATGGTGCGAGCGCCAGCGAAACGCCGACGGCCAGCGCCGACCCAGACAACGCTGGTCACGATCCGGAGTTGCTGGAGATCTTCCTTGAGGAAGGTTTCGACATCATCGAAAACTCCGGCGCCGCGTTGCTGCGCTGGCAGGCCGAGCCGGGCAACCGCCAGGAAGTGGAAACCCTGTTGCGCGACCTGCACACCCTCAAGGGCGGCGCGCGGATGGTCGAGATCGGCCCGATCGGCGACCTCGCCCACGAACTCGAATACCTTTACGAAAGCCTGTCCACCGGCGCCTTGCAACCGTCGGCAGAGTTGTTCGCTCTGGTGCAGCGCGGTCATGACCGGTTGGCGCAAATGCTCGACGGGGTGCGTGCCGGGCAACCGTGCCCACCGGCGGACCGCTTGATCAATGCGATCCAGAATTTCAGCCATCCGCTGAGTGCCGAAGTGCCGCCAGCGCCGCCATTGCCGGCGAAATCCGAGCCGACGCCAGCGCCCGCCGAGGCCGGCGCGGACATGGTCAAGGTCTCCGCCGACCTGCTCGATGAGCTGGTCAACCTGGCCGGCGAAACGTCGATCTTTCGTGGCCGTATCGAGCAGCAGGTCAACGACGCGCAGGTCGCGCTGAACGAGATGGAAACCACCATCGAGCGCATGCGCGATCAATTGCGCCGCCTCGACACCGAAACCCAGGGGCGGATTCTCAGTCGCCAGCAAGTCGACGGCGAACGCCTTGGCTACGAAGAATTCGATCCGCTGGAAATGGATCGCCATTCACAGTTGCAGCAACTGTCGCGGGCCTTGTTCGAATCGGCTTCCGACCTGCTCGACCTCAAGGAAACCCTCGACCGGCGCAACCACGACGCGGAAAACCTGTTGCAGCAACAGGGGCGCGTCAACACCGAATTGCAGGAAGGCCTGATGCGCACGCGCATGGTGCCGTTCGAACGCATGCTGCCACGGCTCAAGCGTATCGTCCGCCAGGTTGCCGAGGAGTTGCACAAGGACGTCGCTTTCGTGGTAGGCAACGCCGAAGGCGAGATGGATCGCAACGTGCTGGAACGCATGGCCGCGCCGCTGGAACACATGCTGCGCAACGCCGTCGACCATGGCCTGGAGTCCGCCGAAGTGCGGCTCGCGGCAGGCAAACCGGCGCAGGGGCGGATCACCCTCGACCTGTCCCGAGAAGGCGGCGACATCGTTTTCGATATTCGCGATGACGGCGCCGGTGTGCCGCTCGAAGCGGTGCGGCGCAAGGCGATCAAACGCGGGTTGCTCGCACCGGATGCGGAGATCAGCGACCGCGATGTGTTGCAGTTCATCCTGCAGCCGGGGTTTTCCACGGCGGAAAAGATCACCCAGATTTCCGGACGCGGCGTCGGCATGGACGTGGTCCACGAAGAAGTGCGGCAGTTGGGCGGCAGCATGAGCATCGATTCGGTGCCGGGGCAGGGCGTGCATTTTCGTATTCGCCTGCCGTTCACCGTGTCGGTCAACCGTGCGTTGATGGTGCAGTGCGGCGAGGATCAATACGCGATTCCGCTGCACACCATCGAAGGCATCGTGCGCGTGTTGCCGAATGATCTGGAAGGGCACTTTCGTCAGGACCCGCCGCGCTATCACTACGCCGGGCAGACTTATGAACTGTGCTACCTCGGCGAACTGCTGAAAACCGCGCCACGGCCGAAACTGCTCGGGCAGAATCTGCCGTTGCCGGTGCTGCTGGTGCACTGCAACGACCGGCGCATCGCCGTGCTGGTCGACGCCATGGCCGGTACCCGGGAAATCGTGGTGAAGAGCCTCGGCCCGCAATTTGCCGCATTGCAGGGCGTGTCCGGCGCGACGATTCTCGGCGATGGCCGAGTGGTACTGATCCTTGATCTGCTCGCACCGATCCGCGCGATGCAGGCGCGGGTGGCGCAGCCGCAGGCACTGAGCGACCTCGACAGCGAACCACAGAAACCGCTGCTGGTGATGGTGGTCGACGACTCGGTGACGGTGCGCAAGGTCACCAGCCGTTTGCTCGAACGCCACGGCATGAACGTGCTGACCGCCAAGGACGGCGTCGACGCGATGCTGCTGCTCGAAGAACACCTGCCTGACGTGATGCTGCTCGACATCGAAATGCCGCGCATGGACGGTTTCGAAGTCGCCACGCAAGTGCGCAACGACGAACGCCTGCAGCACCTGCCGATCATCATGATCACCTCGCGCACCGGCCAGAAACACCGCGACCGTGCGATGGCCATCGGCGTCAACGATTACCTCGGCAAGCCGTATCAGGAATCGGTGCTGCTCGAAAGCATTGCCCACTGGAGCAACAGACATGCATGAACACGGGCACTCGCTGCGCAGCAGCCAACTCACCGGCCTGTTGTTGCCGCTGGCGGACCGCAACCTGATCCTGCCCAACGTCGCCGTCGCCGAACTGATCGACTACCAGGCCAGCGCCTTCGACCTCGACACGCCACCGTGGTATCTGGGGCGGGTGACCTGGCGCGAGCGGCAGATCCCGCTGATCAGTTTCGAGTCGGCGTGCGGGCAGAAAATCGTCATCGGCGAGCGGGTACGGATTGTGATTTTGAATGCGCTGGGCGGGTTGCCGGAGCTCAGGTTCATCGCATTGCTGGTGCAGGGCATCCCGCGCTCGTACAAGCTCGACAGCCAGTTGAGTTATGTCGACGTGCCACTGTGCGGGCTGGAGCGAGCGGCGGTGCAGGTCGGCGAACAGGTGGCGAAGGTGCCGGATCTGTTGGCGCTGGAGCAGTTGTTGGTGGAGGCTGGCCTGGTCCATTGATCCAGAATGGGTGGCGCTCAGACGGGCCTCATCGCTGGCAAGCCAGCTCCCACAAGGTTTTGTGCGGTACACCGAATTCGGATACCCAACTCGGACCCTGTGGGAGCTGCCAAGCCAGCTCCCACAGGGTTTTGTGTGGTACAAAAAATTCGGATACCACTCGGACACTGTGGGAGCTGGCTTGCCAGCGATGGGGCCAGTTGCATCACCAAATTCTTGCAGGAAAATCCTCAATTTCTGCAGTGCAATAAACATCCTTTAACCCAGCTGTTTAAAGACACCCAGTGTTACGGCTCACCAGCCTACAAATCCTTGCGCCGCTGCCTACGCATGCACCAGAATCCGCCGGCTTGTGCGCCTTTGGCAGGCTGCGTAACTTGATTCCGTCACTGATTTCCAGTGATCGGGTTTAGCAGCCCGTGGTTAATCTAAGGGTGCACATACATCATCGTCAGGCTTAGCGCCTGCATTCGATGGCGGCTGTGCGCAGGGCGCTTCGGCGCGCCGGCTTCCTTAGGTTCCCCGGTCTGCTAACCTGCGTTCAGCTGCCACCCCTTCTTTTAGCAGAGAAGCGGTTCCAGCTTAATTTCGGAACCTGAAGATGATTAAACCTACGCCAAGCCCCCCGCTCACCGACCCCGCATCCCCCTACGAATCCCCCGATTCAAAGAAATTCCACGAAGCCGCCGAGCGCGCGCTCGACCACTACCTCGGTCCGACCAACGCCGACCTCATGGCCACGCCCTATACCCCCAACACGCTGTACATGGCCAACCCGAATGCCGAAACCGAATCCCTGCTGGCCGACGCCAGCGAAACCCTCGGCTCGGCCACCGTCATGCTCAACAACCACGCGGCCATGGTTGAAGGCACGCACCGCAAGACTGTGCAGGGTATTGCGCAAGTGGTGATGGTCGCTGAGATGGCTGTGAATCGTGTGTTGGACAGGTTGGTGCCGACTGAGTGATCCATTGGTCACGGTTGATCGTTCCCACGCGCAGCAAAGGAATGCAGCCCGGGACGCTCCGCGTCCCAAAAAGCCGAACGCAGAGCGTCCGTTGAGGCATTACCACGCAGAGCGTGGGAACGATCATCGGCGGGCTGATCCAGAATTTGCGCTGCTTCGGCTGGCTTCTTCGCAAGCAGTGACCATTACGCTCAGCGTAACGATTCACCACCGTGCTTGATTGATGCCCCCACCGCACACGCCTACCTTGGCTCCACGACAGCGAACCCCGTGGAGTGAGCATGACAACAATAATTTCCCCCGACTCGCGCTGGACGCGGCGGCGCGATGAGAAGCAGCGCCGGCTCGACAAGGTGCGCGGGCTGGCCGATGGCGCGGTGCTGCCCAGCGACAGGATCGTCGCCGCGCTCGAAGCGCTGATCCATCCCGGCGACCGTGTGGTGCTGGAGGGCAACAACCAGAAGCAGGCGGATTTCCTTTCGCGTTCCCTGGCCAAAGCCGATCCGGCCAAGCTTCACGACCTGCACATGATCATGCCCAGCGTCGGCCGCTCCGAGCACCTTGATCTGTTCGAACGCGGCATCGCCCGCAAACTCGATTTCTCTTTCGCTGGTACCCAGAGCCTGCGCATCAGCCAGTTGCTCGAAGACGGCCTGCTCGAAGTCGGCGCGATCCACACCTACATCGAACTCTATGCACGGCTGGTGGTGGACCTGATCCCCAACGTTGTGCTCTCGGCCGGGTTCATGGCCGACCGCGCCGGCAACATCTACACCGGCCCGAGCACCGAAGACACCCCGGCATTGATCGAACCGGCCGCGTTCAGCGACGGTATCGTCATCGTTCAGGTCAACCAGTTGGTCGATGACGTCAGCGAACTGCCGCGCGTGGACATTCCCGCTTCATGGGTCGATTTCGTCGTGGTGGCCGACAAGCCGTTCTATATCGAACCGCTGTTCACCCGCGATCCACGCCACATCAAGCCTGTGCATGTGTTGATGGCGATGATGGCGATCCGCGGGATCTACGAAAAACACAACGTGCAGTCGCTCAACCACGGCATCGGTTTCAACACCGCCGCCATCGAATTGATCCTGCCGACCTACGGCGAATCCCTCGGCCTCAAAGGCAAAATCTGCCGCAACTGGACCCTCAACCCACACCCGACGTTGATCCCGGCGATCGAGAGCGGCTGGGTCGAAAGCGTGCATTGCTTCGGCACCGAACTGGGCATGGAAAACTACATCGCCGCGCGCCCGGACGTGTTCTTCACCGGCCGCGACGGCTCGCTGCGTTCCAACCGCATGGTCTGCCAACTCGCCGGGCAGTACGCGGTGGACCTGTTTATCGGCGCGACATTGCAGGTCGATGGCGACGGGCATTCCTCGACCGTCACCCGTGGGCGCCTCGCTGGTTTCGGTGGCGCGCCGAACATGGGCCACGACCCGCGTGGTCGCCGTCACGGCACGCCGGCGTGGCTCGACATGCGTCACGGCGATGCGCCGCAACCGATGCTCGAACGCGGCAAGAAGCTTGTGGTGCAAATGGTCGAGACCTTCCAGGAGGGCGGCAAACCGACCTTCGTCGAAACCCTCGACGCGGTCGAAGTGGCGAAGAACAGCGGCATGCCGCTGGCGCCGATCATGATCTACGGTGACGACGTTACTCACCTGCTGACCGAAGAAGGCATCGCCTACCTGTACAAGGCGCGCTCGCTGGAAGAGCGCCAGGCGATGATCGCCGCGGTGGCCGGCGTCACCGCGATTGGCCTGCGCCACAATCCGAAAGACACCGAACGCATGCGCCGCGAAGGCCTGATTGCCTTGCCCGAAGACCTCGGCATCCGCCGCACCGACGCCACCCGTGAACTGCTCGCGGCGAAAAGCGTGGCGGATCTGGTCGAGTGGTCCGGTGGCCTGTACAACCCGCCCGCCAAATTCAGGAGCTGGTAATGCACGCATTCAACCTGCAAGCAAAACCGCTGTCGCTGGCTGACCGCTTGGCCGATCTGGCGGTGGACGCGTTGATCGACGAAGCCGACCTGTCGCCGAAACCGGCGCTGGTCGATCGTCGCGGCAACGGCGCGCACACCGATCTGCACCTGGGCCTGATGCACGCGTCGGCGTTGGCGTTGTGGCCGGCGTTCAAGGAAATGGCCGAGGCGGCGCAAGACATTGGCGAAGTCGGATTGCCGTTGCGCGAAGCGATTGGCCGGATCGGTCGCGAAGGTGAGCAAGCGATGCTCGCGACCACTAACGGTGTGAATACCCATCGCGGCGCGATCTGGGCGCTGGGTCTGCTGGTCACTGCCGCCGCTCTGCAACCGAACTCCATTGCTCTGTGTGCGGCACGCCTGGCACTGCTCGACGACCGCTACGCACCGAAGCCACTCAGCCACGGCGCGCAAGTCGCCCAGCGTTACGGCGCACGCGGTGCTCGCGAGGAAGCGCAACTCGGCTTCCCCTCGGTGCTGCAGCGCGGCTTGCCGCAATTGCAGAACAGCCGCGCCAACGGCGTCGGCGAACAGAACGCCCGGCTCGACGCCTTGCTGGCGATCATGACCGAACTGGCCGACACCTGCGTGCTCTACCGCGCCGGCGAACAAGGCCTGCACGCCATGCAAAGCGGCGCGCAAGCGGTGCTCGACGCCGGCGGCAGTGCCAGCCTGACAGGCCGCCGCCGATTGCACGAACTGGATCAACAACTCATCGCATTGAATGCCTCGCCCGGTGGCGCCGCCGACTTGCTCGCCGCCACGCTGCTGCTCGATCGAATCGAGCGCGACGGCCTCTCTCAGGGAGCGTTTTGATGGAAAGCCTATCGTTTGAATTTCCCGCCGGGCAGCCGCCACGCGGGCGTGCGCTGGTCGGTTGTGTCGGCTCGGGGGATCTGGAAGTGCTGATCGAACCGGGCCTGGCCGGCACGTTGACGATCAACGTGCAGACCTCGGTCAACGGCGCGCAACAGCGCTGGCAGCATCTGTTTGCGCGGATGTTCGACGGCACCACGCCACCGGCGATGGCCATCGATATCCACGATTTCGGCGCGACGCCGGGGGTGGTGCGCTTGCGTCTGGAACAGGGTTTCGAGGAGATCGGTCATGACTGACAGCGCCGCGTTGCTCAACAAACACAGCTTCGTCGAACTCGGCGCGCGGCAACGGGCGAAAGCCTTGCTCGACGCCGGGACGTTTCGTGAACTGCTCGACCCGTTTCAACGGGTCATGTCGCCGTGGCTGGAACGCCAGGGCGTGGTGCCGCAAGCCGATGACGGGGTGATCATCGCCAAGGGCAGCCTCGATGGTTTGCCGGTGGTGATTGCCGCGATCGAAGGCGCTTTTCAGGGCGGCAGCCTTGGCGAAGTCGGCGGGGCGAAAATTGCCGGCGCGCTGGAGCTGGCCGCCGAGGACAACCGCAAAGGCATCCCGACCCGCGCGGTGCTGCTGCTGGAAACCGGTGGCGTGCGCTTGCAGGAAGCCAATCTTGGTCTCGCGGCGATTGCCGATATTCACGCAGCGATTGTCGATTTGCAGCAATACCAACCAGTGGTCGGCGTGGTCGCCGGCAGCGTCGGTTGCTTCGGCGGCATGTCGATTGCCGCGGCGCTGTGCAGCTATCTGCTGGTGACTCAGGAAGCACGTCTTGGCCTGAACGGCCCGCAAGTCATCGAGCAGGAAGCCGGGATCGAGGAATACGACTCGCGCGACCGGCCGTTCATCTGGAGCCTGACCGGGGGCGAGCAACGCTTCAACAGCGGTCTGGTGGATCGTTACGTTGGCGATGATGTGGCGCAGATTCGTCAGCAGGTCGGCGAATTGCTCCAGCAAGGCTTGCCGGCTCAGCCACGCAGTCAGCGCGCCGAGTGGTTCCTGCAACGTCTGAGCAGTCTGAACACTGACCAGCAAATCGAACCCTCGGTGGTTCGCGATCTGTATCAAGGAGAGCGCTCATGAGCGGTTATTCTCTGCGCGGCTTGAACTGGTTCAACGCCTTGAGCGCGGGCGCTGAAAGCGTCGAAGGGCTGCCGCCCTCGTTGAAAGTCGCTGACGGTGAACTCGGGCGGTTTATCGCCGTGGTCGCTGACCCGGACAACCGTTTCCCACGCGCTCGCAACGGCGAAGTCGGTTTGCTCGAAGGTTGGGGTCTGGCCAAGGCTGTAGACGATGCAATCGCAGCCGACCGCGACAAGACACAGAAACGCCCGATCATCGCCATCGTCGATGTGCCGAGCCAGGCCTACGGTCGGCGCGAAGAAGCGCTCGGCATTCATCAGGCGCTGGCCGGCGCGGCGGACAGTTATGCCCGTGCGCGGCTGGCCGGGCACCCGGTGATTGCCTTGCTGGTCGGCAAGGCCATGTCCGGGGCATTTCTGGCTCACGGTTATCAGGCCAATCGCTTGATCGCCCTGCGCGATCCCGGGGTGATGGTCCACGCGATGGGCAAGGCCTCGGCGGCGCGGGTGACGTTGCGCAGTGTTGAAGAACTGGAAGCGCTGGCCTCAAGCGTGCCGCCGATGGCCTACGACATCGACAGCTACGCCAGTCTTGGTCTGCTCTGGGAAACCCTTTCGGTGCAGCAGATCGAACAGCCGACGGCAGAGGATCTGGCGCGGGTCAGCGAATGCCTCAAGCAAGCCATTGGTGATATCGCCGGCACCGATTTGAGCAATCGCCTCGGCGCCAGCAATCGCGCGGCGTCGAGCAAGGTCCGCGAACTGTTGAGGGCGCAGTGGTGAACCTGCCACTGGCCCACGACCTGCTCTGGGGCATGAGCCCGGCGCAGTTGCCGGCGGATGCGCCGCAGTGGGCGATCGAGTCGCTGGCCGCCGGGCAACCGGTGGTGGTGCGGCGCGCGGTGAGTGCTGAAGGTTTGGTCGCGGTGGGCGTGCGCGGTTTGCTGCGCGAGCAGCGGCTGGCGACGTTCATGCGGCTTGATTCGATTGCCTGTCGGGTCAGCCCGGAAGCGTTGTGTCATGTCGACAGCACGCGTGATCTGCCGGTCATGCAGGCGCTACGGCAATTGCGGCCGATGCTCGATGACTGTGGTTGGGTCTGGGGTGTCAGCGGCAGTGTCGGCTTTGAGCTGGCCAGCGGTTTTGCCGCGATGCACGCGGCCAGCGACCTTGATTTGATCCTGCGCACAGCGCAACCGATTACCCGACAGCAGGCACGCGAACTGGCCGCGTTTTTTGATCGCGCCGCGTGCCGGGTCGACATGCAGCTGCAAACGCCATTCGGCGCGGTGGCGTTGCGCGAATGGGCCAGTGCTTCGGCGCGGGTGCTGCTGAAAAATGCGCAACAGGCGCAACTGGTGATTGATCCATGGAACCCGCAGGAGCAGGCAGCGTGAGCAGTCTGCTGGTGTTCCCCGGCCAGGGCGCGCAGCAAGCGGGCATGCTTCAGCGCTTGCCCGGGGAAACGTTGACCGAGGCCAGCGATGTGCTCGGTGAAGATGTCTCGCGGCTCGATTCTGCCGAAGCGTTGCGCACCACACGGGCGGTGCAGCTGTGCCTGCTGATCGCCGGTGTCGCTGCTTCGCGGCAGTTATTGCAGGATGAACTGAGCGCGGATTACGTCGCCGGTCTGTCCATCGGCGCCTATCCGGCTGCGGTGGTCGCCGGGGCTTTGAGCTTCAGTGACGCGTTGCATCTGGTCAGCCTGCGCGGTGAGCTGATGCAGCAGGCTTATCCACAGGGCTACGGCATGACCGCGATCATCGGCTTGCAATTATCCACAGTCGAAACGCTGCTGGCGCAGGTCCACAGCGAGGATTCGCCGGCGTATCTGGCGAATATCAACGCCGATAATCAGGTGGTCATCGCTGGCAGTGACCGCGGCATGCAAGCGGTGGCCGAACTGGCGCGCAGTCGTGGCGCCGGTCTGGCAAAACGTCTGGCGGTGAGTGTGCCGTCGCACTGTCCGCTGCTGGACGAACCGGCGCACACCCTCGCCGAAGCCTTTGCCAGGGTTGAATTGAGAACCCCGAAAATCGCTTACCTGAGCGGTAGCCGTGCGCGGCCTGTGACCAAGGTCGAAGCGCTGCGCGACGACCTCGCCTTCAATATGTGCCGCGTGGTGGACTGGCGCGGCACCGTGCAAAGCGCCTACGAGCGCGGCGTGCGCTTACAGATCGAACTGCCGCCCGGTGCGGTGCTGACCGGACTGGCGCGCCGGGTGTTCGAGCAGGGCACCGTCACGGCCTTCGACAGTGCCCGCCTCGACACCCTGCAAGCGCTGTTGCGAGAGGAGGGTGGCCGCCAACTCTAAAACCGCCGCGACTCAAGCTTCGAAAACAAAAACAACATTCGACGATGCACTTTGAGGACTACAACAATGATCATTTACGGTGTGGCGTTTCTCGCCTTTTGTACGCTGGTCGGTATCTGGATCGGTGAATTGCTCGGCAAGCTGATCGGCGTGCCGGCCAACGTCGGCGGTGTCGGCATTGCGATGCTGCTGCTGATCGGCCTCGGCAGTTATCTCTACAAAAGCGGCTGGCTCAAGGGCAAGACCGAGCAGGGCGTGGAGTTCTGGAGTGCGATCTACATTCCTATCGTGGTCGCCATGGCGGCGCAGCAGAACGTCTACGGCGCGCTGAAGGGCGGGCCGATGGCAATTCTCGCCGGCACGCTGGCCGTGGTGATCGCCTTTGCTCTGGTGCCGGTGCTGACGCGCATGGGCAACAAGCAACAGACGCCGATTGCTCCAGCCAAGACTGCGGGGTAAGCGCCATGTACGAATCAATGATGAAAGTGATCACCGGCTACGGCCTGATCAGCGGCTTTTTGATTGTCGGCCTGACCATGTGGGTGTCCTACTGGATGTCCAACACCTTCACCAAGGGCCGCTTGCACGGCTCAGCGATTGCCATTCTGCTCGGCCTGGTGTTGTCGTATATCGGCGGCGCGCTGACCGGCGGACAGAAGGGCGTGGTGGATATTCCGTTGTTGTCCGGTATCGGCCTGCTCGGCGGCGCCATGCTGCGCGATTTTGCGATTGTCGCCACCGCGTTTGGTGTGAGTGTCGACGAGCTCAAACGCGCCGGGTTTGTCGGCGTGCTGGCGCTGTTTGTCGGCGTCGGCACCTCGTTTGTAGCGGGCGTTGGCGTGGCGATGGCGTTCGGTTACACCGATGCGGTCAGCCTGACCACCATTGGCGCGGGCGCCGTGACGTATATCGTCGGCCCGGTGACAGGCGCGGCGATCGGTGCCAGTTCCGAGGTAATGGCGCTGTCGATCGCGGCGGGGCTGATCAAGGCGATTCTGGTGATGGTGATGACACCGTTCGTGGCACCGATGATCGGCCTGAACAACCCGCGCAGCGCGGTGATTTTCGGCGGGTTGATGGGCACTTCCAGTGGCGTCGCTGGCGGCTTGGCGGCGACGGATCCGAAGCTGGTGCCTTATGGATGCCTGACCGCCGCGTTCTATACCGCGCTTGGGTGTCTGCTTGGGCCTTCGCTGTTGTTTCTGGCGATGCGAGGCTTGATGGGCTAGCTAGTCACCCCCAAAAGCCCCTCACCCTAGCCCTCTCCCGGAGGGAGAGGGGACTGACCGAGGTGTTTGTTTGATCTTCACCGAAGTGAAATACCGAGTCGAACTCAGGTTCTGAAAAGCCCCCAAATCTGCTCCCTTTCCCCCTCTACCCCTTGGGGGAGAGGGCTGGGGTGAGGGGGGTAGCTTTTGATCTTGATCTTTTGTCGATCATGGGCTGGCCTGGCGATTGGCATACATCCGACACTCCGCCAGCAACGCCAGCAGATTCGGATCCCTCTCTTTGGCCTTCAGAAACACCACCCCGATGTGCTGCTGCAACCGATACTTCTCCTGCAACGGAATCAGCTTCACGCGATTCTCGTACACCGCCGCAATCCGCCCCGGCAACAACGCATAACCGACCCCGGAACTGACCATGCTCAGCAGGGTGAAAATGTCGTTCACCTGCATCGCCACCTTTGGCTCGAACCCCGCCTGCTTGAACACCCGGTTGCCATCCTGATGCGTGGCAAAGCCCTGGGTCAGGGTGATGAAAGTTTCATCGCGCACCTCGGCCAGGTCGACTTCACTGCGTTGGGCGAACTTCGAATCCGCCGGGGTGGCGAGGAATATGTCGTCGGAAAACAATGCGATCTGCGCGCAGTCCGGGTCGTTGATGCTGTCGTCCAGTGACACCAGAATCGCGTCGACCTCCATGTTTTTCAGCTTGTAGAGCAGGTCGATGTTCGAGCCGAGGATCAGGTCGATGTTGAGTTCGCTGCGGCGGATTTTCAGGCCCATGATCAGCTGCGGCACGGTTTTCACCGTCAGCGAATACAGCGAGCCAAGCTTGAAGCGCTCAGCGGAGAACCCGGCGGCTTCGCGGGTCAGGCGCACGCTGTCGACCACATCGTTGATCAGCTTCTGCGCGCGCTCTTCCAGCACGTAAGCACTTTCCAGCGGCGTCAGATTGCGACCCTCGTGTTTGAACAGCGGGCAGCGCAGGGCGCTTTCCAGCGAGTGAATCGCGCGGTGCACGCTGACGTTGCTGGTCTGCAGTTCGGCGGCGGCGCGGGCGAGGTTGCCGGTGCGCATGAAGGCGAGGAACACCTCGAGTTTTTTCAGGGTCAATTCTTCGTCGATCAGCATGGCGCGGACTCTTTTTGGTATCGACCGATTGTGCCCAATTCCCGCGTGCCGCGCAGGCGAGGTTGAACAGAAACATTGCGCTTTTACGCTCAAGGCCCGAGCCTTGCGCGCTTGCGGTCATGAAGACGAGGTGTGAAACACATGTATCACGGGGAAAAACTCAACGCCTGGACCCACCTGGTCGGAGCGGTGGCGGCGTTTATCGGCGGCGTGTGGATGCTGGTGATCGCCAGTCTCGACGGCAGTCCGTGGAAGATCGTCAGTGTGGCGATCTACTCGTTCACCTTGTTGGTCCTGTACAGCGCATCAACCGTGTACCACAGCGTGCGCGGGCGCAAGAAAGCGATCATGAAGAAGGTCGATCATTTTTCGATCTACCTGCTGATCGCCGGCAGCTACACACCGTTTTGTCTGGTGACCCTGCGCGGACCGTGGGGCTGGACGCTGTTCGGGATCGTCTGGGGGCTGGCGCTGATCGGCATCCTGCAGGAAATCAAACCGCGCTCGGAGGCGCGGATTCTGTCGATCGTGATTTACGCGGTGATGGGCTGGATCGTGCTGGTGGCGGTCAAGCCGTTGATTGCCGCGCTGGGCACGGCGGGGTTTGCCTGGCTGGCGTCGGGCGGGGTGTTGTATACGGTGGGGATTATCTTTTTTGCCCTCGATCACCGGTTGCGGCATGCGCATGGGATCTGGCATCTGTTCGTGATTGCCGGGAGCTTGCTGCACTTTGTCGCAATACTGTTTTATGTCTTGTAACCCCGCTGACTGATCGTTCCCACGCTCTGCGTGGTAACGCCTCCTGTGACGCTCTGCGTCACGCCGTTTGGGGACGCGGAGCGTCCGGGCTGCATTCCCACGCAGAGCGTGGGAACGATCAAGGTCTAGAGCGAGTTAGAAATCACCCCAAAGTTGCTGGGCCACCGCCAACGCTACAACCGGCGCGGTCTCGGTGCGCAGCACGCGCGGGCCGAGGCGGGCGGCGTGGAAGCCGTTGTCTTTGGCCTGCTCGACTTCGGCATCCGTCAAACCGCCTTCGGGCCCGACCAGGAATGCCAAAGTCGCCGGTTTGGCATGGCTCACCAACGGCTCTGCCACCGGGTGCAGCACCAGTTTCAGCTCGGCTTCAGTCTGCTTGATCCAGTCCGCCAGCAACACCGGCGGATGAATCACCGGTACTCGCGAGCGCCCGCACTGTTCGCAGGCGCTGATCGCTACCTGACGCCAGTGCAGCAGGCGTTTGTCGGCGCGTTCGTCCTTGAGACGGACTTCGCAGCGATCGCTGAAGATCGGGGTGATTTCATTCACGCCCAGTTCGGTGGCTTTCTGAATCGCCCAATCCATGCGCTCGCCCCGGGACAAGCCCTGGCCGAGGTGGATGTGCAACGGCGATTCGACCTGACCGGGCAATTGTTCGTCGATCTGCACGACGACGCGCTTCTTGCCGACTTCCACCAGCGTTCCACGGAACTCATGGCCGGAACCGTCGAACAACTGCAGCGCATCGCCTGCGGCCATGCGCAGCACGCGGCTGATGTAATGCGCCTGGGCTTCCGGCAGTTCGTGTTCGCCGGTGCTCAGCGGGGCGTCGATAAAGAAGCGGGACAGTCTCATGCGGGGTCTCTGGAAAAATTGTAAAAGTCTGGTGGCCCCATCGCTGGCAAGCCAGCTCCCACAGGGGTTTGCGCAGAACCTGTGGGAGCTGGCTTGCCAGCGATGACGGTAGTCCGGTCACCGCTAAGGCTTAATTGAAATAGATCAGCCCGGATCGCGGAAGCCGGGGTGGAAATCTTTCGGCACCGCCACGCTGACGCTGTCACGCGTAGCAATATCGATGCCTTCGCTAGCCACTTCAGCGAGGAAGTCGATCTGCTCCGGGGTAATCACATACGGCGGCAAGAAATACACCACGCTGCCCAGCGGCCGCAGCAACGCGCCACGCTCCAGCGCATGCTGGAACACCTTCAAGCCACGGCGTTGCTGCCAAGGGTAGGCCTCTTTGCTGGCTTTATCCTTGACCATCTCGACCGCCAGAACCATGCCGGTCTGGCGCACTTCGGCGACGTTCGGGTGATCGACCAGGTGCGCCGTCGCCGAGGCCATGCGCTGAGCGAGAGCCTTGTTGTTCTCGATGACGTTGTCGTGCTCGAAAATATCCAGCGTCGCCAGCGCCGCTGCACACGCGAGCGGGTTGCCGGTGTAGCTGTGCGAATGCAGGAAGGCGCGCAGGGTCGGGTAGTCGTCGTAGAACGCGCTGTAGACCTCGTCGGTGGTCAGGCAGGCGGCCAGCGGCAGGTAGCCGCCGGTCAAGGCTTTCGACAGGCAGAGGAAATCCGGACGGATGCCGGCCTGTTCGCAGGCGAACATCGTCCCGGTGCGACCGAAGCCGACGGCGATTTCGTCGTGAATCAGGTGCACACCGTAACGGTCGCAGGCTTCGCGCAGCAGTTTCAGATAAACCGGGTGGTACATGCGCATGCCGCCGGCGCCCTGAATCAGCGGCTCGACGATCACCGCCGCAACGCTGTCATGATTTTCCGCCAGCGTTTGTTCCATGGCCGCGAACAGGTTGCGCGAATGCTCTTCCCAGCTCATGCCGTCGGGGCGCCCGTAGCAATCCGGGCTCGGCACCTTGATGGTGTCCATCAGCAAGGCTTTGTAGGTCTCGGTGAACAGCGGCACGTCGCCGACCGCCATCGCCGCCATGGTTTCACCGTGGTAGCTGTTGGTCAGGGTGACGAAGCGCTTCTTGTTCGGCTGGCCGCGATTGAGCCAGTAGTGAAAACTCATCTTCAGCGCGACTTCGATGCACGACGAGCCGTTGTCGGCGTAGAACACCCGGTTCAGGCCTTCCGGCGTCATCTTCACCAGACGCTCGGACAGCTCGATTACCGGTTGATGGCTGAAGCCGGCGAGAATCACGTGCTCGAGTTGATCGACCTGATCCTTGATGCGCTGGTTGATCCGCGGGTTCGCGTGGCCGAACACGTTGACCCACCACGAGCTGACCGCGTCGAGGTAGCGCTTGCCTTCGAAGTCTTCGAGCCAGACGCCTTCGCCGCGCTTGATCGGGATCAGCGGCAGCTGTTCGTGGTCTTTCATCTGGGTGCAGGGATGCCACAACACCGCGAGATCGCGTTGCATCCACTGGTTATTCAGGCCCATTTACAGTCTCCTCGAGGCGGCTCGCGGCAGGCGCGGGCAAACAATCGCGCAAGCCTATGCAATGCATCGCGCGGGGACAACCCATTGTGTCGATTGAGCTACTTTGTCTGAGCCGATAGACGTCGCTGGCGGCGTTTTGATGGCTAACGTATTCTTCGCGGTTCTTTGGGTCGTCTGACCCGCCAAACTGCTTTTTCCCACATGTTTTTCCGGAGTTCGCTGAATGTCTGTCGGTTGGCTGCGCGCCTGTGCGCTGGTGATGTTGGGGCTGTTCAGCGTTACAGCGCTGGCCAAGGATAAAACTGCAATCGTGATCGGCGGCGGCCTGTCGGGCCTGACCGCCGCTTATGAGCTGCAAAACAAGGGCTGGCAGGTCACCCTGCTCGAAGCCAAGCCGAGCCTGGGCGGGCGCTCGGGCATGGCCACCAGCGAGTGGATCGGCAACGACAAGACCCAGCCGGTGCTGAACAAGTACGTGTCGACCTTCAAGCTCGGCACCACCCCGGCACCGGAATTCGTCCGTACGCCGGGTTACCTGATCGACGGTGACTATTTCTCCGCCGCTGATCTGGCGACCAAGCAACCGGCCACTGCCGATGCGCTCAAGCGCTATCAGAAAACCCTCGATGATCTGGCGCGCTCGATCGACGATCCGCAAAATCCGGCCGCGACCGCCACCCTGCATGCGCTGGACCAGATCACCGTGTCGAGCTGGCTCGACAAGCAGAACCTGCCGGCGACTGCGCGTCAGTTGATCAATCAGGACATCCGCACCCATTACGACGAGCCTTCGCGGCTGTCGCTGCTGTATTTCGCCCAGCAGAACCGCGTCTATCGCGGCGTTTCTGACCGTGACCTGCGCGCCTCGCGGCTGGTCGGCGGCAGCCAGGTGCTGGCCCAGGCGTTCGTCAAACAGATCAAGACCATCAAGACCAACTCGCCGGTCTCGGCCATCACCCAGGACAAGGACGGCGTGACCGTCAAGGTCGGCAGTGTCGGTTACCAGGCTGACTACGTGGTGCTGGCCGTGCCATTGCGCGCGCTGAACAAGATTGCCCTGACCCCGGCGCTGGATGCCCAGCATCTGGCAGCGATCAAAGGCACCAACTACGGCTGGCGCGACCAGATCATGCTGAAGTTCAAGACGCCGGTGTGGGAAAGCAAGGCACGCATGTCCGGCGAGATCTACAGCAACACCGGCCTCGGCATGCTCTGGATCGAACCTGCCCTGAAGGGTGGCGCCAATGTGGTGATCAACCTGTCCGGCGATAACGCCCGCGTAATGCAGGCGTTCGGTGACAAGCAGATGGTCGATCAGGTGCTGATCCGTCTGCACGCGTTTTATCCACAGGCCCGTGGCTCGTTCACCGGTTATGAAATCCGCCGCTACAGCACCGACCCGTCGATGGGCGGCGCCTACCTGGCTTACGGCCCGGGGCAGATCAGCAAGTTCTGGCGTCTGTGGGAACGTCCGCTGCAACGCGTAGCGTTCGCTGGCGAACACACCGACACCTTGTACCCGGGCACCCTGGAAGGCGCACTGCGCACTGGCCAGCGCGCGGCCAGCCAGGTTGAAGATCTGGCCGCCGGCAAATCGTTCGAACCGGCCAAAGTGGTACCGGCTGCCGCAGCAGCAGGCGCGGCGGGTGCCGTGGCGGCGAAGAAGGGCAACTTCTTCAGCAACCTGTTTGGCGGTTCGGATGACGAGAAGAAGCCTGAGCCTGTCAAGGCGCCTGAGCCGGCTCCCGCCCCGGTTGCTCCAGCGCCTGCGCCGACCCCTGCGCCAGCTCCGGTGGAAGCACCGAAGCCAGCCGCCCCGGTGAAAACCGAGCCGGCGAAGAAAGCCGCGGCCAAGCCAGCGGCGAAGAAGCCCGCGGCGAAAACCGAAACGAAAAAGCCAGCAGCCAAACCAGCAGCGAAAAAGGCTGAACCGGCGAAAAAGCCAGCGGCCAAGCCCGCAGCAACCACCGAGACTAAAGCCCAGTAAGGCTTTGCTTGCACGAAAAACGCGGCCCTAGGGTCGCGTTTTTTTGCCTGGTTTTTTCTTTCGCAGTCTGTTCAAGCAGCTTACCGGTGTACCGGAGCCTTCCCACAGCCCGCTCGGAATGAGGCGATAGCGACTGCCAGACCGGCAGTTTTAAGCTGGGAAAAACCGGAGACTCTGGATGAAAACGCTCACGCTCATGCTTTTACTGATGGCTCTTCCCGGCTGCACCAACGGGCATTTCTTTCCCGGCGGTTACAGCTCTGAACTGGCGCACAAGTGCAAGATTGATCCGTACAGTGCCGATTGCCTGCAACCTCCAGCGGTACTGCATAACTAGTGTCTACGGTATCTGGCACAACACCGATCATCCATCCAAGCGCCCCTCGCCGAAATCGCCTTTAATCCTTTCTTAACACCTCTCTTGCAGACTCTTGATCGTATTTCTCGATATTTCAAAGCGAAATTTTCCGCTTTAATTCGATAGATAACTCGCTAGTCTTGGTTCGCAGTTCTCACAGGATTTGGGCAATGCAGCTACGTAACTCTTCTTCGCGCTATGGTTGGGTCAGCATCTTCATGCACTGGGGCGTGGCGCTGGCGGTCTTCGGGCTGTTTGCGCTGGGCTTGTGGATGGTTGGGCTGGATTACTACAGCACCTGGCGCAAAGACGCGCCGGACCTGCACAAGAGTATCGGTCTGGTGTTGCTGGGTGTGATGGTGTTGCGGGTGCTGTGGCGCTTTATCAGCCCACCGCCGTCGACGCTGCAAAGCTACAGCCGCATGACCCGCATTGGCGCTAAATTCGGCCACGGGTTTCTGTATCTGGCGCTGTTCGCTGTGATGATTGCCGGTTACCTGATTTCCACCGCAGACGGTGTCGGGATTCCGGTGTTTGGCCTGTTTGAAGTTCCTGCACTGCTCTCCGGGCTACCGGATCAGGCAGATACCGCTGGGGTGATTCATCTCTGGCTGGCGTGGGCGCTGGTAATTTTCTCCGGCCTTCATGCGTTGGCAGCATTGAAGCACCACTTTATCGATCGTGATGCGACCCTCACCCGAATGCTCGGTCGCAAAGCCTGAAATTCAACCTCGACTCAAAGGAAAAGAAAGCATGTTGAAAAAGACTCTGGCCGCTCTGGCAATCGGTTCTGCCGTGCTGTCCGCCAACGTAATGGCCGCTGACTACGTAGTCGACAAGGAAGGCCAGCACGCCTTCGTCGATTTCAAGATCAGCCACCTGGGCTACAGCTACATCACCGGTACCTTCAAGGACATCGACGGCAAGTTCAGCTTCGACGCTGCCAAGCCTGAAGACAGCAAGATCGAGTTCAACGTCAACACCGCCAGCGTGTTCACCAACCACGCCGAACGCGACAAGCACATCGCCAGCGCTGACTTCCTCAACGCCAGCAAATTCGGCAAGGCCACCTTCGTGTCCACCAGCGTCAAATCCACCGGCGCCAACACCGCTGACGTGACCGGCGACCTGACCCTGCTGGGCGTGACCAAGCCTGTCGTGGTGAAAGCGACCTTCCTGGGTGAAGGCAAGGATCCATGGGGCGGCTACCGTGCCGGCTTCGAAGGCACCACCACCATCAAACGTTCCGATTTCGGCAAGCAGAAAGACCTCGGGCCGAAGTCCGATGCGGTCGAGCTGTATGTTTCGTTTGAAGGTGTGAAAGCGAAGTAATTTTCGCGGCAACAAAAAAACGCCCCCGGTCGAAAGGCCGGGGGCGTTTTTTATTGCTGCAGCACGCTATTCCGTGGGAGCGAGCAGGCTCGCTCCCACAGGGTATGGCGGTGTGGCAGAAGTATTTGTGGCAAAAAAATGCCCCGGCTCTCACGAGCCGGGGCATTTTTCATTGCGGCGTCAACTCAGCGATTGCGGGTCAGCAGTGCTGGTTTTTCGCCACGCGGGCGGCTTGGCAGTTGATCGAGCTGCTCAGGCGTCGGGAAGCGGTCGGCTTTCGATTCCTTGTGCATGATCTTCGGCCCGGTGCTGCGCGGATTTTGCACGGCTGGCTCGCTCCGTGGCTGATCGTCACGGGCTGGACGGCGGTTGCGCGAGGACGACGAAGACTCGTCACGACGACCCTGACCGTCACGCGGTGCACCGTTGCGCGGGCCGCTGCGTTTGGCCGGTGGGGTGCCGGTGCTCGAACCGTTGCTGTTGCGCGGGCCGTTCTGGCGACCTTGCGACTGACCGCCGCGTGGTGCGCCGGCACCTGCGCCTTGAGCCGGCGCGCCTGGACGACGACCACGGCCGCCGGCCGGTGCGGCTTTCGGCACGTAGTCGACGCGGTTACCGAAGTTATCGATATCGTCGTCGAGGAACTCGTCGGGCGCACGATCAGATGCTGCGCGGGGTGGCTGGCTCGGACGCTGTTCGCGGCTCGGCGTACCTTCGCGCGGCTTCTGCTGGCGGGCAGGGCGCTCGCCACGTTCACCGGCCGGTTTTTCCTTGCCCTTGTCCTTGCCCTTGTCTTTACGACCGCCGCCACCGCCGCCGCCATTCGGGCCGTCGCCGCGCGGGCCGCGAGGGTTACGCGGATTGCGGATGTCCGGACGCTCGCGGGCTTCCGGCTTCTCGGCTTCGATGGTGCTGGAGTCGAAGCCCATCAGGTCGCCGTCGGCGATCTTCTGCTTGGTCATGCGCTCGATGCTTTTCAGCAGTTTTTCTTCGTCCGGCGCGACCAGCGAGATCGCCTCGCCCGAACGACCGGCGCGGCCGGTACGACCGATCCGGTGCACGTAGTCTTCATCGACGTTCGGCAGCTCGAAGTTGACCACGTGCGGCAACTGGTCGATGTCCAGGCCCCGAGCAGCGATGTCGGTGGCAACCAGAATGCGAACCTGGTTGGCCTTGAAGTCAGCCAGCGCTTTGGTGCGCGCGTTCTGGCTCTTGTTACCGTGGATCGCCACAGCCGGCAGGCCATGTTTGTCCAGATACTCGGCCAGACGGTTGGCGCCGTGCTTGGTGCGGGTGAACACCAGTACCTGTTCCCACGCGCCGGCGGTGATCAGGTGCGCCAGCAGGGCACGCTTGTGGCTGGCCGGCAGGCGGAACACGCGTTGTTCGATGCGCTCGACCGTGGTGTTCGGCGGCGTCACTTCGATGCGTTCCGGGTTGTGCAGCAGCTTGCCGGCAAGGTCGGTGATGTCTTTGGAGAAGGTCGCCGAGAACAGCAGGTTCTGACGTTTGGCCGGCAGGCGCGCGAGGACTTTCTTCACGTCGTGCACAAAACCCATGTCGAGCATGCGGTCGGCTTCGTCGAGGACGAGGATTTCAACGTGAGACAGGTCAACGCTGCCCTGGCCGCAGAGGTCGAGCAGACGACCCGGGCAGGCGACGAGCACGTCGACACCACGGGACATGGCCTGAACCTGCGGGTTCATGCCGACGCCGCCGAAGATGCAGGCGCTGACGAATTTCAGGTCACGGGCGTAGATCTTGAAGCTCTCGTGAACCTGGGCCGCGAGTTCGCGGGTCGGGGTCAGGACCAGGACGCGCGGTTGGCGCGGGCCGTGACGCTGGGATTTGTCCGGGTGACCGTTGGGAAACAACCGCTCCAGGATCGGAAGGGCGAAACCGCCGGTTTTACCGGTACCTGTCTGTGCCGCAACCATCAGGTCGCGACCTTGCAACACGGCGGGAATGGCCCGCTGTTGCACCGGAGTAGGCTCGGTATAGCCCGCATCTTCGATGGCGCGGACTAAAGCCTCGGAGAGACCGAGGGAAGCAAAGGACATGAGTAATCCTGTTTTAGTTAGGGCTTGGCCCAATGGGAGTCTTGCCTGGCGCGAATGGCGTTTAAGAGGACGCAATCCCGTCCGGTCCTGCTGCGGTTCCGAAGGCACGTCGGGAGCGCTCGCGCGGGCTGCAAAGCTGCGCTGTAGCGGGTCGGGAGGCCTGTTACGGTTCCGGGCGTCCGGGCGTGAGCCTGGCGGGAACGCCGGAGTATAACAGAGCAATCACCGCGCGCCGCTTTCCTGCTGCTCAACGGTTTTGCCGCTGACCGTCGCCGACTTCAACAAAACACTGCCAACGGGCGCGGCACCGTAGCGCGCGCTCAGCTCGGCGTAGGCAGGTTCGCGCTTGAAACGCTTGAGCTCGGCACCGAATCGCTGCACCAGCAGATCCATGCCGGCATTGCGCCGAACGGCCAGAAACTGGCTCTGGCGACTAATAACCGTGGGGTTTTCAGTGATCAAGCTGCGTATGTCCAGTTCATCGAGCAAATGCTGACCCACGCGTCGATCGGTAATCAGCAGGTCGATGCGCCCCCGTACCAGTTTGCCGAAGTTGGCTTCATGGGTCGGCGCCGGTTCTCGGGTAAACAGCTGCGACTGGCTGAAATCTTCACTATATAAATAGCCCGGCGAGGTGCCGATGGTCAGGCCCTTGAGTTCTTCGAGCCGACTGAACGGGTGCGGCCGGTCGTTGGCGTAGAACATCACGAACTCGACGTCCGACAGTGGTTCGCTCGGATAGAGCAGGGTGGCGTCGCGCTCGGCGCTATGAAAGATGTCCAGCGCGCCGTCGGCCTGCCCGGTTTCAAGCATCGACAGGCAGCGTTTCCACGGCAGGAACTGCCATTCGACTTCGATGCCCAGACGCTGGAACACAATGGCCGTGGTTTCGTAGTCGAGGCCGAGCTTCTTGCTGCCGTCTTCATACACATACGGCGCCCACGGCTCGGTGACAATACGCAACTTCTCGCCCCGAGCGGCGAAGCTCAGGCAAGCAAATACCAGCACGGCGAACAACTGTGTGATCAAAGGCATGGCTGGAGATTACGACGAGAATCGCGAAAGAGCCAGAAAGCAGCCGCACAAGCTCTGTTTCGCGGCTTCAAACCAAAAAATCGCAGCACTGACAACCCGACAAAGGCGTTGCCAAACACTGCGATCTCTTGATCTTGCTGGTAGCTTTCAGCTCGAAGCTTGCAGCTGCTTCAGCGCGGCAACTTCAGGTTGTTCCAGATCGCCAGGCTAGGCTCGGCCTGGTTCATGGAATAGAAGTGCAGCCCCGGCGCGCCGCCCTGCAACAGGCGTTCGCACATCTCGCTGACGACTTGCTCGCCAAAGCGCTGAATGCTTTGCGTGTCATCGCCGTAGGCTTCCAGTTGCTTGCGGATCCAGCGCGGGATTTCCGCACCGCAGGCGTCGGAGAAGCGCGCGAGTTTGCTGTAGTTGGTGATCGGCATGATCCCCGGCACGATCGGCAGATCCACACCCTGTGCCTGCAAACGTTCGACGAAGTAGAAGTAGCTGTCGGCGTTGAAGAAGTACTGGGTGATCGCGCTGTCGGCACCGGCACGGGCCTTGCGCACGAAGTTGGCGAGATCGTCTTCGTAATTGCGCGCCTGCGGATGCATCTCCGGGTAGGCGGCAACTTCGATGTGGAAATGGTCACCGGTCTCTTCACGAATGAATTCGACCAGTTCATTGGCGTGACGCAGTTCACCGCTGGTCATGCCCATGCCGGACGGCAGATCGCCGCGCAGGGCGACGATGCGCTTGATGCCGGCAGCCTTGTACTCGTTCAGCAGGCCGCGCAGGTCGTCCTTGCTGTCGCCGACGCACGACAGGTGCGGTGCGGCCGGTACTTTGACTTCGCTTTCCAGCTGCAGCACGGTGTTGAGCGTGCGGTCACGGGTCGAACCGCCGGCGCCATAGGTGCAGGAAAAGAAATCGGGATTGTAAGTGGCCAACTGGCGGGCAGTGGCGAGCAGTTTTTCATGCCCAGCATCGGTCTTGGTCGGGAAGAACTCGAAGCTGTAGCGACGGTCTTGAGACATCGGAGGGGACCTCCAGCTGCAAGTTGCAAGCTTCAAGCTGCAAGAGGGCGGAGCGCCGAAATCTTGTGCCTGGAGCTTGCAACCAGCGGCTGCGAAATAACGATGAAGAAGCCAGCGACAGCTACAAGCCTCAAGTAAACCACCCGCTTTTACTTGCCGCTTGCAGCTTGTCGCTCGCAGCTGCTTTTAATAGCGGTAAGCGTGCGGCTTGAACGGGCCTTCGACGGTGACGCCGATGTAGTCAGCCTGTTGCTTGGTCAGTTGGGTGACCACGCCGCCGAAACCGCGGACCATTTCCAGAGCCACTTCTTCGTCGAGTTTCTTCGGCAGTACTTCAACGGTCAGACGCTCGGCTTTCTGCGCTGGCGACAGGTCGGCGTACTTCTGGCCGAACAGGAAGATCTGCGCCAGTACCTGGTTGGCGAACGAACCGTCCATGATGCGGCTCGGGTGACCGGTGGCGTTGCCCAGGTTCACCAGACGGCCTTCGGCCAGCAGGATCAGGTAATCGTCGTTCTGTGGGTCGAAGCTGCCGGCACCGGTGCGGTGAACCTTGTGCACCTGTGGTTTCACTTCTTCCCATGCCCAGTTCTTGCGCATGAAAGCGGTGTCGATTTCGTTGTCGAAGTGACCGATGTTGCAGACCACGGCGCGCTTCTTCAGGGCCTTGAGCATGTTCGCGTCGCAAACATTGACGTTACCGGTGGTGGTCACGATCAGGTCGATCTTGCCCAGCAGCGCTTTGTCGATGCTCGCTTCGGAACCGTCGTTGATACCGTCGATGAACGGCGACACCAGTTCGAAACCGTCCATGCACGCTTGCATGGCGCAGATCGGGTCGACCTCAGAGACTTTGACGATCATGCCTTCCTGACGCAGGGACTGGGCCGAGCCCTTGCCCACGTCACCGTAGCCGATGACCAGCGCTTGCTTGCCGGACAGCAGGTGGTCGGTACCACGCTTGATCGCATCGTTGAGGCTGTGACGGCAGCCGTACTTGTTGTCGTTCTTGGACTTGGTCACCGAGTCGTTGACGTTGATGGCCGGGATTTTCAGCTCGCCCTTGGCCAGCATGTCCAGCAGGCGGTGTACGCCGGTGGTGGTTTCTTCGGTCACGCCGTGAACGCGGTCCAGCACCTGCGGGTATTTCTTGTGCAGCAGCTCGGTCAGGTCGCCGCCGTCGTCGAGGATCATGTTGGCGTCCCATGGCTGGCCATCCTTGAGAATGGTCTGCTCCAGGCACCACTCGTACTCTTCTTCGGTTTCGCCTTTCCAGGCGAATACCGGGATACCGGCAGCAGCGATAGCGGCAGCGGCCTGGTCCTGAGTGGAGAAAATATTGCACGACGACCAGCGCACTTCGGCACCCAGGGCAACCAGGGTTTCGATCAGCACGGCGGTCTGGATGGTCATGTGGATGCAGCCAAGGATCTTGGCGCCTTTGAGCGGCTGCTCGCTGGCGTACTTGCGACGCAGACCCATCAGGGCCGGCATTTCCGATTCGGCGATGATGGTTTCGCGACGGCCCCAGGCGGCCAGGGACATGTCGGCGACTTTGTAATCGGTAAAATCTGCAGGCGTGATAACAGCGCTCATGAAGAGCCTCCATTCGTAATGTATGCGAATGGGCGCCGTTGTGCGTTTAATGTCCAGCCTGCGGCCGGTCAACGCCCCATCCGAGCCTGACAGGTCGAACCTGCTGCAGCGCCCCTCGGACAGGTGGCGGGAAAACGGTAACAAGCGATCATTACCGTTTTGAAACGGTGGCGATTATAGCCGTCTAGACTGATCTTCCAAAGGGTTTCTGTCGGCTGGATGAAGATCGTTAATGGCGACCATAGTCGAAGCCGCATAGAGCATGACCGCCCGGTCTGCCAAGATGGCGCCATCATTCGGCAAGAGACTCAAGGAGTGCAGATGAATTTCCACACCCGCAAATGGGTAAAACCCGAAGACCTCAACCCCAACGGCACCCTGTTCGGCGGCAGTCTGCTGCGCTGGATCGACGAAGAAGCGGCGATCTACGCGATCGTCCAGTTGGGCAACCAGCGCGTGGTGACCAAGTACATTTCCGAGATCAATTTCGTCAGCGCCTCGCGCCAGGGCGACATCATCGAACTGGGCATCACCGCCACCGAGTTCGGCCGCACCTCGATCACCCTGACGTGCGAGGTGCGCAACAAGATCACCCGCAAGAGCATTCTGACCGTTGAGAAGATGGTCTTTGTGAATCTGGGTGAAGACGGCTTGCCGGCGCCGCACGGGCGGACCGAGATCCGGTATGTGAAAGATCAGTTCAAGGATGACGAGGCCGTTCAGTAAGATTGGCGGCGCTTTCATCGCCAGCAGGCAGGCTCCCACAGAGGCGACAATGTGCCTGTGGGAGCCAGCCTGCTGGCGATAGCGGTGGTGCCATCAGCGAAGATTCACCTGGCCACTGAACAGCCATGAAGCGCAACGGTCGTAGCTAAATCGCCCCCCCCACGGTTGCCACGCCATGACCACGCCCACCAGCGACAAAACTCCCGACCTCTCGGCCAAAGAGCAACACGAAGTCGAGAAAAGCCAGCCGCCCCGCGCGGCCGTCCTGCATGAAATCATCCGCACCCAAGGCGATCAGGAACTGGAACGCAGCATTGCCGCGCTCTGGTGGTCGGCGCTGGCGGCCGGGTTGACCATGGGGTTGTCGCTGATGGGCATGGGCCTGCTCAACTCGCGTCTGCCCGACGGCGACGAGTTCAAGGTGATCGCCAGTTTCGGCTACTGCGCAGGTTTCCTTGCGGTGATTCTGGCGCGCCAGCAACTGTTCACCGAAAACACCCTGACTGCGGTGTTGCCGGTAATGACCAAGCCGACGCTGAAGAATTTCCTGCGACTGCTCCGTCTGTGGACAGTGGTACTGGTCGGCAACCTGTGCGGCACCCTTCTGGTCGCCTACGTCATGCTCGAACTGCCGATCTTCGACAGCAAGACGGACCATGCCTTTCTCGAAATCGGCCGCAAGGTCATGGAAAACCATGCCAGCCAGATGTTCGCCAAGGGCATCATTTCCGGCTGGATGATTGCCACCATGGTCTGGATGATCCCGTCCATGGAGAACGCGAAGATGTGGATCATCGTCCTCATCACCTACTTCATGGCGTTAGGCGACTTCACCCACATCGTCGTCGGTTCGGCGGAGGTGTCGTATCTGGTGTTTGCTGGCGAACTGCCGTGGAGTGATTTCTGGATGGTGTTCGCCGGGCCGACGCTGGCGGGGAATATCATCGGTGGCAGCTTCATCTTTGCGCTGATCAGCCATGCGCAGATCCGCAGCGAGAGCGGGGTGCCGAAGGAACCTGCGGATCAGGCGAAGAAAACCGATCCGCAGTCGATCAGAAAATGATCAGTGATGCGCTGGCTCAGGCACGGGGGCCGGCTCGTTGCGCGTCGCATGCTTGACCAGTTTGCCGATGCTCAGGCCCTGGAGAAGAATCGACGAGAGCACCACGATGTAGGTGATGCTCAGCAGCAGATCGCGCTCCGGGCCCAGCGGCAGAGCCAGCGCCAACGCTACCGAGACGCCGCCGCGCAGACCGCCCCACGTCAGGATGCGGATGGTGCCGGCCGGCACTGAGCGCCAGCGCCGCAGCAACAGAATCGCCGGGGCCACGGTGAGCAGGCGCGACAGCAGAATCGCCACTGCGAGCAAACCTGCTGCGGCCATGTGCAGCCAGTTGAACGGCAACAGCAACAGCTCCATGCCGATCAGCGCAAACAGCAGCGCGTTGAGCATGTCATCGAGCAATTCCCAGAAACCGTCGAGGTAGCGGCGGGTCATGTCGTTCATCGCCAGGTTACGGCCCAGGTTGCCGATGATCAGCCCGGCAACCACCATCGCGATTGGCGCCGAGACGTGCAGTTCGGTGGACATCGCCGAGCCGCCGATCACCAGGGCCAGGGTCAGCATCACGGTGATCTGATGCTGCTCGACGCTTTTGATCATGCGATAGACCAGATAACCGATCAGCCCGCCGAACAGCACGCCGCCCAGCGCCTCGTGCGCAAACAGCATGGCTGTGGCGCTGATTGTCGGGGTTTCGCCCAGTTGTGCGATGCCCAGCAGCACGGTGAACACCACGACCGCGGTGCCATCGTTGAACAGCGATTCGCCGACGATGGTGGTTTTCAGTGGTTTCGAGGCATTGGCGGTACGCAACACGCCGAGCACCGCAATCGGGTCGGTGGGCGAGATCAGCGCGCCGAACAGCAGGCAGTAAAGGAAACTCACGTGCCAGCCGAACAGGGCAAAAATGTAATAGGCGAGGCTGCCGATCACCGCAGTGGCAATCAATACACCGAAGGTCGCCAGCAGGCCGATGGGCCAGCGGTAGCTGCGCAAGTCATTCAGATTGACGTGCAGGGCGCCGGCGAACAGCAGGAACGACAGCATCCAGTTCACCAACAGATCGCCAAAGTCGATCTGGCCGATCAGTTGCTGCACACGGTCTTCGAGGCCGGGGAAGCCGAGCACGCTGAGGCCTTGCAGGATCAGTGAAAACAGCAAGGCAGTGACCATCACGCCGATGGTCGGCGGCAGGCCGATGAAGCGGAAGTTGACGAAGGTGAGAAGGGTGGTCAAGCAGATGAAAGCGGCGACAAGTTCAAGCATCCGGGGTCCTTTGGATGAAGGGTGAATGGAGCGCGACCGGAGTTTTGGGCGCAGGGGTTTGATGGGGTGGGGGTGGCTGAGGGCACATTCGGATTCGGCGTTGCGCTCAACAGCCCCTCACCCCAGCCCTCTCCCAGAGGGAGCCGAATGGGGATGCTCGAGAAAGACGCCGACCTCGGAGTTGCTCAGCGAATCCATAATCGGCACGGTGTTTCAGGCTAATGCATCACGCAAGACAACTTGGTCAGTCCCCTCTCCCTCTGGGCGGTCCGACGTTTCGGGAGGGCTAGGGTGAGGGCTGGAGCTGACACGACCCAAATCACCCAGACACATTGACCCCGGCACCCCGCCGACGTTGCAGATAAATAAACCACAACGCCGCCAGCACCGTCAGCACGCCGACCAGCGCCCCGGTCCACGGCAAATCCGCCAGATCGGCGCCACTGGCCACCACCAGTCCGCCAATCCAGGCGCCCGCCGCATTGCCCAGATTGAAAGCGCTCTGGTTCAGCGTCGAACCCAGATTCGGCGCTTCATGGGCCTGGTCGATGATCAGCAGTTGCAGAATCGGGCACAGCGCAAAAGCGAAAATCCCCCACAACACCAGTGTGATCGCCGCAGGCACCACTGAGCGGCTGGTCTGGCTGAACGCCGCCAGAATCACCACCACCGCCAAAGCCACGCCGACCAGCGACGGCAGCAAACGGCTGTCGGCCAGACGCCCGCCGAGCATGCTGCCACCCGTCAGGCCGACGCCAAACAGCAGCAACATCACCGTGACGCCGTGGGGGCTGACGCCGGTGATGTCTTGCAGGATCGGTGCGATGTAGGTGAATACGCTGAACAGACTGGTCGAGGCCAGCACGCTCATGCCCAGCGCCAGCAGCACGTTGACCTTGCCCAGCACTTTGAACTCGCTGGCGAGGTTGGCCTTGTCCATCGCAATGTGTTTTGGCAACCACAGCCATTGCGCCAGTGCCGCGATCACGCCGATCACCGACACCGCCCAAAACGTCGAGCGCCAGCCGGCGTATTGGCCGAGCGCAGTGCCCAGCGGAACGCCGAGCACGTTGGCCAGCGTCAGGCCGGTGAACATCATGGCAATGGCCTGGGCGCGCTTGTTCGGCGCGACCAGCCCGGCGGCAACCACCGAGCCGATGCCGAAGAACGCTCCGTGGCACAGGGCGGTGACCACGCGCGCGGCCATCAGCGTGGCGTAATTCGGCGCGAGAGCGCACAGCACGTTGCCGAGGATGAACATCAGCGTCATCCCCAGCAACGTCGCTTTGCGCGGCATGTTCGCGGTGCCGATCGCCAGAATCGGTGCGCCAAACACCACGCCCAGGGCATAACCGGTAATCAACAGACCGGCGTGAGGAATGCTTACGGCCAGGTCGCGGGCGACATCGGGCAGCAGGCCCATGATCACGAATTCAGTGGTGCCGATGCCGAATGCGGCGACGGCGAGGGCAAGCAAGGCGAGTGGCATGCGCAAGGTCTCGGTGAATAGTCTTGACGCTTTGATCAGGCATACGCGGGCCGACGACCGATCTCGAGCGAGAGCGGCGCAGGCAGCCATTATTGGTATTTTTCTGTGCGCAACTGAGTGCGGCGTGGTCGCGCGCAGTATAAACAGCCATGGACACATCGCGAATCAATAATCTGACTAATTGGTTTAACGTCAGAGACAGGGCGAGAGGGGCGACAGCTCTGGCGGCGTTGCTGCATGCGGGGTAAGACGCCCGGTTGTCAGCTACGCTCTGGTGCGGCGGGGTATGGAGTCGGGCTCAGTGTGATCCGTGTGATTGGTCAGCACGCGCTACCTCAAGAACCTTTCGGCCACCGGCGGCTCTTAGCCTGTGGGCGGGTAATGTCGTTCTGCCGGCCCACGAATTCCAAAATCAAAAAAGGATGGTGTTATGACGGTAGCTTTGTGGTGTGTGTTGATCGCGATTTTCCTGCCGTACGTGTGCACGATCGTGGCGAAGGCGTCTGGCGGTTTTCGGCTGAAGGACAATTACGACCCGCGGGATTTTCTCGACAGTGTCGACGGTGTGGCGCGACGTGCGCATGCCGCACAACTGAACAGTTTTGAAGTGACCCCGGCGTTTGCCGCCGCGGTGCTCGTTGCGCACCTGGTCGGTACGGCGCAGTTGGTAACGGTCAACGTGCTGGCGGTGCTATTCATCACCAGTCGCCTGCTCTACATCATTTGCTATCTGGCCGACTGGGCGGCGTTGCGCTCGGTGGTGTGGTTTGTGGGGATGGGGTTGATTGCTTCGTTCTTTTTGTGTCGATCTGATTGTCGGGTGTTGCCGATGGCCTCATCGCGAGCAGGCTCACTCCAGGGGAACGCATTCCAAGTGTAGGAGTGAGCCTGCTCGCGATAGCGGCCTGACTGCCTCAGCGAATCCGAAGGGTTACTTCTTCGGTGTATCCGCCACCTGCGGCACCTGCGGCAACGGCGCACCTTTGGGCCAGAGCATCCAGATCTGCCCCTGCTGTTTCATGTCCCCGGCCAGTTGCCCGGCGGCATCGCCGGTGCCCCAGAACAGGTCCGCGCGAACCTCTCCGGCAATCGCGCCGCCGGTATCCTGCGCGGCCACCGGGCGCACCAGCGGCGTGCCATCCGGGCGCGTGGTCGACAGCCACAACAGACTGCCCAGCGGAATCACCTTGCGATCCACCGCCGCGCTGTAACCGGCGGTCAGTGGCACGTTCAGCGAGCCGCGCGGGCCTTCATTGCTGTCCGGGTTGCGGGTGAAGAATACGTAGCTCGGGTTGCTCGCCAGCAGTTCGGGAATCCGTGACGGATTGGCTTTGGCCCAGTTGCTGATGGCGCTCATGGTCACGTCTTCTTTCTTCAACTCGCCCTGCTCGACCAGCCAGCGCCCGATCGGCCGGTAGGGATGGCCGTTCTGATCGGCGTAGGCGATGCGCAGCTGTTTGCCGTCCTCGGTCTGAATCCTTCCCGAACCCTGGATCTGCAGAAATTGCAGGTTCATCGGGTCGGTCAGGTAGGCCACCACCGGCGCTTTCACGCCTTTGGTTTCGATGGTGGCGGCGTCGTCATAAGGCTTGAGCACCCGCCCTTCGAGCCGACCGCGTAGACGTTTGCCTTTGAGCTCCGGATAAATGCTGTCCAGAGACACGATGATCATGTCTTCCGGCACGCCATACACCGGCACGTTCGCCGCCTCAGTGGGCGTCAGACTGCCGGGATAGACGGGTTCGTAATAGCCGGTGATCAGGCCGTTGGGATTGTTGTTTTCCGCACGCAGGCCATACACATCAAGGTTCTGCTTGAGGAAGACACGGATTTCGCTGGCGCTCTGCGGCACATTGGCGGCAGCCGCGCAGGTCGGGCCCCAGACCGCATCGGCTTTCAATCGGGTGCAGGCGCTGCGCCATGAGCCGAAACCGGCGACCAGATCGCTGTCGGATACGGCGGGCAGGGCTTCCCAGGTGGCACTTGAATACGTGGCCAGCGCATGGGTTTTCGGCTTGTCGCTGTCACCACCGGTGCAGCCAGCGAGTGCGGCCAGCAGTGGAAGGGTGGCAAGCAGTGGGTGGCGCCAGGCCTGGAAACGGCGATTCATGGAGTGATTCCTGTGCCGGTCGCCCAAGTGCTCCATGCGCTCAAGCAACCCGTATTTTTAATAGGGCTATTGGTGTTTGATGGTGACGCGAGGATACTGGCCGCCGATTTCCGCGACCTGAAGCCGCCATGACTCTCAAACGAATTGCTGTTGTATTGCTGGCCTGTGTGGCCTTGTCCGCCTGTGGCGGTGTCGATCCGAATTCCCCGCTGGGCCAGCGCAAGGCCATCTTCAAACAGATGCTCAAGACCAGCGAAGACCTCGGCGGCATGCTGCGTGGGCGCATCCCGTTCGACGGGCCGAAATTTACTGAAGGCGCGGTCAGGCTCGATGCCTTGTCCCACGAGCCGTGGCAGCATTTCCCGCAGGTTCGCGAAGAAGATCACACCAGCGCCAAGGATGATGTCTGGCAGAAGCAGGCACAGTTTCAGCAAATGGCTCGAGACCTCGAAGCGGCTACCGGTGAACTGGTCATCGCCAGCAAGGTTCAGCCGTACAAGGCCAGTAACCTTGGGCCGGCCGTGCAAAAAGTTGAAGATGCCTGCAGTGCTTGCCATAAGCAGTTTCGGGATCATTAGGCGCTGTCGTCTGAGCTGCCTTCGCGAGCAGGCTCGCTCCCACATGGGATATGTATTCCAACGTGGGAGCGAGCCAGCTCGCGAAGAGGGCATCAGATTCACCGCATGATTGCTTACTTGTCGATCTCGTCCAGCGCTTCCTGCAGTTCCTTGCGCGACTCGGCCAGTTTCTCCTTGCGCTTGTTGATCTTCTCCGGATCACCCTTCTTCATGGCCTTGTCGAGGTCGGCCTGACGCTGGCTGACTTCATGCTTGGCTTCAAGCACCTTGTTCTCGCGTTCTTTTTTCAGTCCGGCCTCGGTGCAGTGTTCACTGACTTCACGCAGGGCTGTTTCCAGACCGGCCTGCTGCTCCATGTTGCCGCGCGACTTGGCCTGTTCAATCTGGTTGATGATGCCCTGCTTCTTGGCAGCGCAACCGGTCAGGCCCGGGCCTTCTTCTTCCGCCATCGCCGGGACGGCCAGGACGCCGCACAGGGTGAACAGGGCGAGCGGTGCGAGAAATTTCATAAAAGCTCCATGTGCATAAACATATCGGGTTGGAGGGCACTGCGCTGTTGGAGCGCCGGGCCGGCCATTGGGTTCCCGTCGAGCGGGGAAGGCATGTTCAGAAGCCGTCGATCCCGGCGGCCTGCAAGGTCTCGCTCAAGGCTAACACTTGCGGGTCGCGAAAGAAGGCGCTCAATTGCGCCGCACGGCCCGGGCCGATACCGGGTTCTGCCTGCCATTGTTCGGTGTCGCGTTGTGCCAGCACCTGCCAGGAGTCGGCCAGTTGTGCCTGACCGGTCGGCGGCAGGCCCAAGGCTTTGAGCCACTGCGCGAATGGTCGTTGGCGAGCGCTGTGAAAACTGTTGATCAGGCGAGCGCTGCTGCGTTCGCCGAAGCCGGCGATGTTAGCAAGCTCTGGCTCGTCGAGGGTCAACCAATCCAGCAGGTTGTTCAGACGGCCTGTTTCGAAAAGTTTCTCCCAGGTGCCGCGACCGACATGCGCCATCGCCAGCCCTTGCTTGCCACTGAGCCAGGCCAGACGCGCGAGAAACTGGCTTTCGCAGCCGGCGGTGGGTTGCCAGCAACTCAGCGCATGAAAGTCCTGGGCGTTCGGAACGGATAGCGCTGCGCGCTCGGTGGCACGTAATACCACGCTGTCGAGCCGCGGGATGGTCAACCCGGCAAGGCTGATCGCCACCTGGTCGCCGGGGCGGATATCCATCTGCTGCCAGCGCTTCAATGAGCTGACGCTGACCCGCTTGATCTCGCGGTCGTCGAGCATCGTCGGGGTCAGCTCCAGCACGGGCGTGATGCGTCCGGTGCGACCGATCTTGAAATTGACCTTGCGCACATCAGCCAAAGCCTGCGCGAACGGATATTTCCAGGCGGTCGCCCAATACGGCGCGCGGGCCTGCCAGCGCTCGGCAGGTGGGCGCTGACTCTGGCGCAGGACCACGCCGTCGGTGGCAAACGGCAGAGGGGAGCGATACCAGTGCTCGCGCCATTTTTGCGCCTCGGTGAAGTCGGTGACGGCGTGGCTGTAGGGTTCGATGGTGGCGAAACCCAGTGTCGCCAGCAGGGTTAATCGCTCGGGTAAATCCACGGGGCCCTGCGGCAAGTCCCACACGAACAGACCGATCCCGGCGGCTTGTTGCGCATCCAGCGATTTGCGCCCCATCAATCCGGCCACGGTAGCGCGGGCGTTGACGCTGCCGGCGTTGGCTTGCACGTGATCTTTCAGGCGCCAGTAGAGTTCGCCTTGGGCCAGCAGATCTTGCGGTTGGCTCAGACGTTGCGGGATCGCCGGGATCTGCCGCGCCGTGGTTGTCCAGTCCTGCCCCGAGAGGCCGTCGCCACGGCTGATGGCTTGGTGTAACAGGCCTTGGCGATAGATCAGGGTGACCGCTACACCGTCGATTTTTGGTTGAATCCAGACAGCCTTGCGCGACCGCAGCCAGCGTTCGACGTCTTCGGCTTGATGAAGCTTGTCCAGGCCAGTGTGAGCGACGGGATGCTGGACGGGGCCGCTGGCGCTGCGCAATGGCGCGGGCGGCGAGGGCCGTTGGAAGCATCGTCGCCATGTCTCCAGACGCAGGCGTGACTGGTCGTAGAGTTCGTCGCTGATCAGCGAGCGGCCCTGGCGGTGGTAGGCGTCGTCCCATTGATCGATCTGGGTTTGCAGGGCGGTGAGTTCGCGTTGGGCTTTGGTGGGTGGCCAGTCTGGGCAGTTAGCGTGGGCGTGGAGGGTGACGAGTGTCAGCAGGAGAACCGACAGCAGGGGCAGGGTAGAGGGCATGTGAGCTTCCTTGCTCGGGGGTGATGATTGAAGCGTAGGTGGGGATATTGGCACGGGTGCGTGGGTGTTTTGCTGCATATTTCTGCATGGACCTAAAAGCCCCTCACCCTAGCCCTCTCCCGGAGGGAGAGGGGACTGACCGAGTGGTTCTTTCGAAGTACGCCGACCTGAACCGGCGCGGTGAGTTCAGGCTTGCAAGCAGAGCAGCTGGAGATATTTCAAGGCATGAAAAAACCCCGCACGGCGCGAACCGTGCGGGGCTTTCTTGTAGCCGGGAAGGGCTTACAGGCCGGCAGCGGAACGCAGGGCGTCGGCGCGGTCGGTTTTTTCCCAGGTGAACGTGGTGAAGCTGTCTTCGCCAACGGTCTTGGTCTGCGGCGCGCGGCCGAAGTGGCCGTAGGCTGCGGTTTCCTGGTACATCGGGTGCAGCAGGTCGAGCATGGTGGTGATCGCGTATGGGCGCAGGTCGAATACTTCACGCACCAGTTTGATGATCTTGTCATCGCTGATCTTGCCAGTGCCGAAGGTGTTCAGCGAGATCGAGGTAGGCTGGGCCACACCGATCGCGTAGGAAACCTGAATCTCGCAACGCTCGGCCAGGCCGGCCGCGACGATGTTCTTGGCCACATAACGGCCAGCGTAGGCAGCCGAACGGTCAACCTTCGATGGATCCTTGCCGGAGAACGCGCCACCGCCGTGACGGGCCATGCCGCCGTAGCTGTCGACGATGATCTTGCGACCGGTCAGACCGCAGTCACCTACCGGGCCGCCAATGATGAACTGGCCGGTCGGGTTGATGTGGAACTGGGTGTCCTTGCTCAGCAGTTCGGCAGGCAGTACGTGCTTGACGATCAGCTCCATCACGCCTTCGCGCAGGTCTTTGTACGACACTTCAGGGTTGTGCTGGGTCGACAGAACCACGGCGTCGATACCGACAACCTTGCCGCCTTCGTAACGGCAGGTCACTTGCGACTTGGCGTCCGGGCGCAGCCAAGGCAGCAAGCCCGATTTGCGCGCTTCGGCCTGACGCTGCACCAGTTGGTGCGAGAAGGTGATCGGCGCTGGCATCAATACGTCGGTTTCGTTGCTGGCGTAGCCGAACATCAGGCCCTGGTCGCCGGCGCCCTGATCTTCAGGCTTGGCACGGTCAACGCCCTGGTTGATGTCGGGGGACTGCTTGCCGATGATGTTCATCACGCCGCAGGTCGCGCCGTCGAAGCCGACTTCGGAGCTGGTGTAGCCGATGTCGCAGATCACGTCACGAACGATCTGCTCCAGGTCGACCCAGGCGCTGGTGGTCACTTCACCGGCAACGATGGCCACGCCGGTCTTGACCAGCGTTTCCACCGCTACGCGAGCGTGTTTGTCCTGGGCAATAATGGCGTCCAGCACCGCATCGGAAATCTGGTCGGCGATTTTGTCCGGATGCCCTTCGGACACGGACTCGGAGGTGAAGAGGGAGTATTCGCTCATCTCGATGTTTTCCTGAATTTACCGATGGTGAGTGTCGCCAGCCGGCCGCTGAAAATGGCGGACCTGGATCTGGAAACCATTACGTAAGCCTACATAGAGGCTTTCCCCGGGAACGAGTCCCGCAGCGGTGGCCCAACGGGCCAGATCGTCCTGTTCAAACCCCAACCAGAGATCACCGCAGGCCTCCCTGGCCCAACTCTGGTTGTGGCTACATAACTCTGTCACGAGCAGGCTACCGCCCGGTTGCAGCAGGTCGGCCATGTGCCTGAGCGCATCGGCCGGGGCGGCGAAATGGTGCAACACCATGTTCAACACCACGCAATCGGCCTGAACGCTACTGCCGTTCAATGCATCGGCCAATTGCAGGCTGACGTTAGCCAGCTGTTCACGTTCGCAGACCTGACGCGCCAGTTCGAGCATCGCCGGGCTGTTGTCCAGCGCGGTCACGCTGGCAAAACGACGCGCCAGTTCCGGCAGAAAAGCACCATCGCCGGGGCCGACTTCGATGGCCGTGGCAGCACCATTGAAGTTCAGCTTGTCGAGCAAGGCCAGCACGCTGTCGCGGTACTGCGGCAGCCCGGCGATCAAATCCTGCTGGGCGCGAAACTTCTCTGCAACCCGGGCGAAAAAGTCCTGACTGGCGGCGGCGCGTTGCCCGTGGACCTGTTCGATCCGCGTTTGCACGTCGTCCGGCAGCGCCAGATCGTCGACTTCTTCCAGCAATGCTGCGTGCAGCTTGCCGCCGAGCAATTCGGTATGGGGCAGGGCGCGACGATAGAAGATCGCGTTGCCTTCACGGCGGGTCGCCACCAGATCGGCCTGCGCCAACACTTTAAGGTGGTGACTCATGCCGGACTGACCGATGCCGAAAATCTGCGCCAGCTCCAGCACGCCGAACGAATCGTTGGCCAACGCGCGCAGGACATTCAGCCGCAACGGATCGCCGCCGGCCTTGCACAGGGCCGCCAGCTCGTCGCAATCGTCATGGCGAATGGAAGGCACGCGTAGGTTCATAGGGCTGGCAGTCTAGAGACGGTGCGTGGGCATCGCAAGGTCAATATCAAAAAGTTTTGATATTGCTCGATAAATGGCACTTCTCATTGGACGGTGGTCTCTACAAACCAATAGCGGAAAGGTTTCACCAGCAGAAACCGGCGCTATCGATTGGAAAAACGCCTCCGGATCACTATCTGTCATTGCCCCGAGGCGCATGGGTGAGGGAAAATGCCTTCCTTTTTTCCGTTTCAATCTATTCACACCCAGGAGATCAGCGATGCCTAGCCGTCGTGAGCGTGCCAACGCCATTCGTGCCCTCAGCATGGATGCCGTGCAAAAAGCCAACAGCGGCCATCCCGGTGCCCCCATGGGTATGGCAGATATTGCCGAAGTGCTGTGGCGCGACTACCTCAAGCACAACCCGAGCAACCCGTCGTTCGCCGACCGTGACCGCTTCGTGCTGTCCAACGGCCACGGCTCGATGTTGATCTACTCGCTGCTGCACCTGACCGGTTACGACCTGTCGATCGACGACCTCAAGCAGTTCCGTCAACTGCACAGCCGCACGCCGGGCCACCCGGAATTCGGTTACACCCCGGGTGTTGAAACCACCACTGGCCCGCTGGGTCAGGGCCTGGCCAACGCCGTCGGTTTCGCGCTGGCAGAAAAGGTTCTGGGCGCGCAGTTCAACCGTCCCGGCCACGATATCGTCGACCACCATACCTACGTGTTCCTCGGTGATGGCTGCATGATGGAAGGCATCTCCCACGAAGTCGCGTCCCTGGCCGGTACCTTGGGTCTGGGCAAGCTGATCGCCTTCTATGATGACAACGGCATTTCCATCGACGGCGAAGTCGAAGGCTGGTTCACCGACGACACGCCGAAGCGTTTCGAATCCTACAACTGGCAAGTGATCCGCAATGTTGACGGTCACGACCCGGAAGAGATCAAGACTGCCATCGACACCGCGCGCAAGAGCCCGCTGCCGACGCTGATCTGCTGCAAGACCACCATCGGTTTCGGTTCGCCGAACAAGCAAGGCAAGGAAGACTGCCACGGCGCCCCGCTGGGTGACGCGGAAATCGCCCTGACCCGTCAGGCGCTGAACTGGAACTACGGTCCTTTCGAAATCCCGGCCGACATCTATGCCGAGTGGGATGCCAAGGAAAAAGGTCGCGCCGCCGAAGCCGAGTGGGACCAGCGTTTCGCTGCTTACTCCGCAGCGTTCCCGAGCGAAGCCAACGAGTTGATCCGTCGTCTGAGCGGCGAGTTGCCAGCCGACTTCTCGGAAAAAGCCTCGGCCTACATCGCTGAAGTCGCAGCAAAGGGCGAAACCATCGCCAGCCGTAAAGCCAGCCAGAACACCCTGAACGCGTTCGGCCCACTGCTGCCGGAACTGCTCGGCGGTTCGGCTGACCTGGCCGGTTCCAACCTGACCCTGTGGAAAGGTTGCAAGGGCGTCAACGCTGAAGATGCCAGCGGCAACTACATGTACTACGGCGTGCGCGAATTCGGCATGACCGCGATCATGAACGGCGTGACCCTGCACGGCGGCCTGGTGCCTTACGGCGCAACCTTCCTGATGTTCATGGAATACGCCCGCAACGCGGTGCGCATGTCGGCGCTGATGAAGAAGCGTGTGATCCACGTCTACACCCACGACTCCATCGGTCTGGGCGAAGACGGCCCGACACACCAGCCGATCGAGCAACTGACCAGCCTGCGCACCACGCCGAACCTCGACACCTGGCGTCCAGCCGATGCCGTTGAATCGGCAGTCGCGTGGAAAAACGCGCTGGAGCGCAAGGACGGCCCATCGGCGCTGATCTTCTCGCGTCAGAACCTGCAACACCAGGAGCGCGATGCCGGCCAGATCGCCGACATCAGCCGCGGCGGTTACGTGTTGAAGGACTGCGCCGGCGAGCCTGAGCTGATCCTGATCGCCACCGGTTCGGAAGTCGGTCTGGCTGTTCAGGCCTTCGACAAGCTGACCGAACAGGGCCGCAAGGTTCGCGTGGTTTCCATGCCGTGCACCAGCGTGTTCGATGCGCAGGACGCCAGCTACAAGCAATCGGTGCTGCCGTTGCAGGTGGGCGCGCGTATCGCCATCGAAGCGGCCCACGCCGACTTCTGGTTCAAGTACGTCGGTCTGGAAGGCCGCGTGATCGGCATGACCACCTACGGCGAATCGGCTCCGGCTTCGGCACTGTTCGAAGAGTTCGGCTTCACCCTGGAAAACATCCTCGGTCAGGCTGAGGAACTGCTGGAAGACTAAAACACAGCGCGGTGGCCTTAAGGTCACCGCAATCCCTGTGGGAGCTGGCTTGCCAGCGATAGGGTCATCAGCTCCAACATAAAAGTTGTCTGAATGGACGCTATCGCTGGCAAGCCAGCTCCCACAGGGGTTGTGTTGCAACAAACATTGCGTCTGCCTGCGTACTATCGAGAACCCCATGCCTCAACCGCGTCCCTACAAAGTTGCACTCAACGGCTACGGCCGCATTGGTCGTTGCGTTTTGCGTGCGCTGTTTGAGCGAGGCGAGAAAGCCGGGTTTGAAATTGTCGCGATCAACGATCTGGCCGACATGGCCAGCATCGAATACCTGACACGCTTTGACTCCACCCACGGCCGTTTTCCCGGCGAAGTGCGCGTAGAAGGCGATTGTCTGCATATTAACGGTGACTGCGTGAAGGTCTTGCGCAGTGCCACTCCCGAAGGCATCGATTGGGCGTCGCTGGGCGTCGATCTGGTGCTCGAGTGCTCCGGTGCCTATAACACCCGTGAAGACGGCCAGCGCTTTCTCGATGCTGGCGCGCCACGCGTGTTGTTCTCGCAGCCGATGGCCAGCGAGGCGGATGTCGATGCCACCATCGTTTACGGGGTCAATCAGGATTGCCTGACCGGTGACGAACGGCTGGTGTCCAACGCGTCCTGCACCACCAACTGCGGTGTGCCGCTGTTGCGTCTGCTCGACAAGGCGATTGGCCTGGATTACGTGTCGATCACCACGATTCACTCGGCGATGAACGATCAGCCGGTGATCGACGCTTATCACCACGAAGACCTGCGCCGCACCCGTTCGGCGTTCCAGTCGGTGATCCCGGTGTCCACTGGTCTGGCGCGCGGTATCGAGCGTCTGCTGCCGGAACTTGCCGGACGAATTCAGGCCAAAGCCGTACGCGTGCCGACGGTCAACGTGTCCTGCCTCGATATCACGATGCAGACCGCTACGGCGACCGACGCCAACGAGATCAACCGGATCCTGCGCGAAGCCGCCACCAGCGGCCCGCTCAAGGGGCTTCTGGCCTATACCGAGTTGCCGCACGCCAGTTGTGATTTCAACCATGACCCACATTCGGCCATCGTCGATGCCAGTCAGACCCGTGTTTCCGGCCCAAGGCTGGTGAACATCCTGGCCTGGTTCGACAACGAGTGGGGTTTTGCCAACCGAATGCTGGACGTTGCAGACCACTATCTGCAAACAGCAACTTCAAAAAAACCGTAGGAAGTGCGACCCATGACCGTGTTGAAGATGTCCGACCTCGATCTGCAAGGCAAGCGCGTATTGATCCGCGAAGACCTCAACGTCCCAGTCAAGGACGGTGTCGTCACCAGCGACGCGCGAATCCTGGCTTCGCTGCCGACCATCAAGCTGGCCCTGGAAAAAGGCGCGGCCGTGATGGTCTGCTCGCACCTGGGCCGTCCGACCGAAGGCGAGTTCTCTGCCGAGAACAGCCTCAAGCCTGTCGCTGACTACCTGAGCAAGGCGCTGGGCCGCGAAGTGCCGCTGGTGGCTGATTACCTGGGCGGTGTCGACGTCAAGGCCGGCGACATCGTGCTGTTCGAAAACGTGCGCTTCAACAAGGGCGAGAAAAAGAACGCCGACGAACTGGCCCAGCAATACGCCGCCCTGTGCGACGTGTTCGTGATGGACGCTTTCGGCACCGCTCACCGCGCCGAGGGCTCGACCCACGGCGTAGCTAAATTCGCCAAAGTGGCAGCTGCTGGCCCGCTGCTCGCCGCTGAGCTGGACGCATTGGGCAAAGCCCTCGGCGCGCCGGCCAAGCCAATGGCCGCCATTGTTGCCGGTTCCAAGGTCTCGACCAAACTCGATGTGCTCAACAGCCTGAGCCAGATCTGCGATCAACTGATCGTCGGTGGCGGCATCGCCAACACCTTCCTCGCGGCGGCCGGTCACCCGGTGGGCAAGTCGCTGTACGAGCCGGATCTGCTCGACACCGCGCGCGCCATCGCCGCCAAGGTCAGCGTGCCGCTGCCGGTCGACGTGGTGGTTGCCAAAGAATTCGCCGAAACCGCCGAAGCCACGGTCAAGCTGATCGCTGACGTCGCGGCTGACGACATGATTCTGGACATCGGCCCGCAAACCGCGGCCAACTTCGCCGAGCTGCTGAAATCGTCGAAAACCATTCTGTGGAACGGCCCGGTCGGCGTGTTCGAATTCGACCAGTTCGGCAACGGCACCAAAGTGCTGGCTCAAGCCATCGCCGAAAGCTCGGCGTTCTCCATCGCTGGCGGTGGCGACACCCTGGCGGCGATCGATAAATATGGCGTGGCTGAACAGATCTCCTACATTTCTACCGGTGGTGGCGCGTTCCTCGAATTTGTCGAAGGCAAAGTGCTGCCGGCCGTTGAAGTCCTGGAAAGCCGGGCCAAGGCCTGAGGCCGCCCGTTTGGCCAGGCAAAGGAGTGTTCATATGGTCAAGTCGTTAGCGCTGTTGCTGCTGACCGCAACGCTGGCGGCCTGCGGGAGTAACAATCCCAAGGCCGAAGCCACGCCGGCACCGAGCGAGCCGCAGAAAGGCTGTTACCAGGCCGACTGGCAGGCCGAAACCAACCCGGTGCTGAACAAGCGTTCCGGGCCGGACGGTCTGGAGAAATACGAGACGCAAACCCCGGCCAAGGAACATGGTTGTCCTTGACGGGTCTGACTCTTAACTCAGGGCTGGCGGCGTGCGCCGTCAGTCGAGGAACACGGATGAAAGGCTTGATCGCCATTGCGGCGTTGGCATTGTTGGGCGGTTGTGCGCAGTTGAACCTGTTTCAGTCGTCCGCCCCGGCAGACAACTGGACCACCTGGACCTGCGACAGCCAGGCCAAAGTGCTGTGGCGTTACGCCGATGCCGGCCAGAAAGAAGTCGATGTGCGACTGGGCGGCGGCGATCAGGTCTATCGCCTGAAAGAAGAGCCGGGCGCGTCGGGCACGCTGTACAGCGACGGCATGCTGGCGTTTCACGTCACGGGTGATGAAGGCCTGGTGTACTGGGTCGCCACCAATGACCTGATTGGCCGGGGCTGCAAGGCCGAATAATTGCAACACCGCAGGCCCATTGTAGGCCTTCGCCTGCTCGCGATAGCGGCCTGACAGTCGCTGCAATATTGACTGAAAGATTGCTATCGCGAGCAGGCTCACTCCTACAAGGGATCTGTGTAGTTCTCAGGAATTGGCTTTACCGAATCACCCGACCGGGCCTCAACCCCCGATCTGCAATCACTTGAATAGCCGCCGCCGCTCCGGCAGGCTGGCACGATCAACGACCCTCAACCGGGAGAGACACACACAATGGCACTTATCAGCATGCGCCAGATGCTGGACCACGCAGCCGAGTTCGGCTACGGCGTTCCAGCCTTCAACGTCAACAACCTTGAGCAGATGCGCGCCATCATGGAAGCCGCTGACAAGACTGACTCCCCGGTGATCGTTCAGGCTTCGGCCGGCGCCCGCAAATACGCCGGCGCGCCTTTCCTGCGTCACCTGATCCTGGCGGCGATCGAAGAATTCCCGCACATCCCGGTGTGCATGCACCAGGACCACGGCACCAGCCCTGACGTCTGCCAGCGTTCGATTCAACTGGGCTTCAGCTCGGTGATGATGGACGGCTCGCTGGGCGAAGACGGCAAGACCCCGACCGACTACGACTACAACGTTCGCGTTACCCAACAAACTGTAGCGATGGCTCACGCCTGCGGCGTTTCGGTAGAAGGCGAGCTGGGCTGCCTGGGTTCGCTGGAGACCGGCATGGCCGGTGAAGAAGACGGCATCGGCGCTGAAGGCGTTCTGGATCACAGCCAGATGCTGACCGACCCGGAAGAAGCGGCTGACTTCGTCAAGCGCACCCAGGTCGACGCCCTGGCCATCGCCATCGGCACCAGCCACGGTGCCTACAAGTTCACCAAGCCCCCAACCGGTGACGTGCTGGCAATCGACCGCATCAAGGAAATCCACAAACGCATCCCGAACACCCACCTGGTGATGCACGGTTCGTCCTCGGTACCACAAGAGTGGCTGGCGATCATCAACCAGTACGGCGGCGACATCAAAGAAACCTACGGCGTACCGGTTGAAGAAATCGTCGAAGGCATCAAGCACGGCGTGCGCAAGGTCAACATCGACACCGACCTGCGCCTGGCATCCACCGGTGCGATGCGTCGCCTGATGGCCACCAACCCGAGCGAGTTCGACCCACGCAAGTTCTTCGGCGCCACCGTGACTGCAATGCGTGACGTGTGTATCGCTCGCTACGAAGCTTTCGGTACTGCCGGTAATGCTTCGAAGATCAAACCGATCTCGCTGGAAGCGATGTACCAGCGTTATCTGAAGGGTGAGTTGAACGCCAAGGTTAACTAAGTCTTAGCGTTAGATTGATTTAAAATGAACCCGCCGTGAGGCGGGTTTTTTTGGGGCGATTATTTCGCCTGACGAAAATGCGCCTTCATGAAATAGCATTTCGTTGGTAAATGGAGATTGGCTAAGCATGCACTCCTGCTCTAAAAAAACCAATTTCCGAGGCGGTTGCGATTGGTCTTTAGGGGTGCGGGTTGCGGTCATTGTCGTGAACTGATTCGACTTCCCCAAGTATGGTGATTGCAAATCCCAAGTGTCTGTAGGTGTCTCGAAAGTAAACGATGTAGAACTGCTGTCTCTATTGAAATGGAACCATCCTTTTATATCTTGTTTGGCTGGAAGCTGGCCGGGCTTGTACTCAGTTAATGTCCCGCTGAATTTGCCGCTGGCTTCCTCATTGCTGGAAATGCCAAAAACAATAGACTCCTGCTTGGTGTCGTAGCCGCCATTGATATAGTCGCCATTTATTGTATATGACATGTCAAACTCCTTGAGCGGTGGGCGCGTGGTTTTTTCGATTGGCGAAAAGGAATAGATTTGATTGTGTGCCTTGTTTTAGTTCGTGTTGCGTAAGTAAGATTAGTTTTTTATGGTCGGGCGGGCGCCTGTAATAAATGACAGTTTTTAATATTCATTTGCTATAAGGGCGCCAAGGCTTCTGTAAAGAAAGGAAATGTACTAAAAGAGGAATGTCAAAAATTGATGGTTTTTTAAAATCTCGCTGGAAGCGATGTGTAAGCATTCTCTCAAGGATGAGTTGGAAGCAAGGGTTAACTAAGTTTAAGCAGTGTAAAACTGCTGTTAAAAAAATCTCGATGCGGGTCTTGGTAGGCGGTTGCGAAGCTATCCAAAAGTCAGAGCAAATGGCGCTGCCGCGTGCTCAATGGCGTTGAACACATGGGGCGCCTGTTCGCGATAGTGGGAGTAGCGTTTGAGCACGACTTCAACCGAGGCAAGGAGATGCTGAATGCGTTCCTTGGGTTGGTCGATTTCACAGGTGTGGGCAAATTCCAGGAGTCCTTGTCGTGAGGCGAACATTGACTTGTTGCCCGCCAGATCCAATGCCAGTACATCTTCTGGAATATAGGCCGTGGTGTTGACGATGTCGTAAGCCGGCGCCAGATGCGCATCGCGTTGCGTGGGTTCTGAATAGAGCAATCCGAAATTCTTCAAATGAGCGTCACCGTTTCCGACGATGCAGCTCAGGGCGACGCTATCGAAGAGTTGATCAAGCGACGTACGAAAGTGCCTCACCGGGCAAAAAACCCGGACAGCCTTGGCGATTGCCGCATAACTCTTACTGTACTTCTGACTAGCCGACAGCCCCATCAGAACCGCCATGTCTTCAAACCCAATCGGATTGAGCTGGTCGTCGCGGTCAAATCGACGCATGACAAACAGCTTGGCGTTGTCGGAAAGGTAAAACGGTGGAACAGAAATCCCCGCCTCTTTCGCCATGGACATGCAAAGGAATTCGTTGATCGCCAGGCCGGGGAATTCGTCCCGCCCGCTTTTGATGATCAGATCCGATGTTTTGGATGTCACTCGAGGCAATCCAGCCTCTTGTCGTTCTGGTACCAGCAATTTGGGTTGAACGCCTGAAATACCCGCCCGCAGGATGTAGCGATCAAGCATGTTGGCAAAGATATCTTCCGTACCGTCCCACGTCAGAATCTCGTCGAGTTTTTCTCCCGGAAACTCTTGCTCTTCCAATAAGGCGTCGACTGTTTCAGAGCGTACGTGAACCCTGCCGATGGGCGACGTGCTGCCGGACAGCGCCAGGAGCAGCATTGGCTCGACGCTCACAGTTTTGGCCAAGCGATTGCGTAACTGCTCCAGTACATAGCCTTCTGGCAGGTTCATCTGAAAAACCGGATGCAGCTCGCGGCGGCGAAACTCGTCATGCCGTACAGGCATTGAGAGGCTGATTGCCATGGGTGGCGATGCATCTTCGTGATAACGAAAAGTGAAATTCTCGCTGTCGCTGAAAAGCCTGCCACTTTTACCTTGCGGCGTGCTGATTTGAAGAGAGGTCGTTTTCATTCGAATAAATCCCCAAGCTCTTCGAGGGTTGGCATCGTTGCTGGAACCACCGCAAGTTCGCAATCGAGAGCAGCCAAAACCCGCGCATAAGCGACCATTCCGACAGAAAGGGTACCTTTCTCCACCGCGATAACTTTGTAGCGTGTCAGTCCTGCCAGCTCGGCAAGCTGAGCCTGCGTCAGGCCTCGATTCAGGCGTTTTGCACGTAATTGCATGCCGAGACGGCTGATCAAAAGGGAGTAATCCATGTTGCACTAACATCACATTGTGGTCTGAATGTACCGTATACAGAACATTAAAGCCCTTTGCGAGAGAAACCCGCCATGAGGCGGGTTTTTGCGCGGTTTTTATTCTTTAAGCTCAACATGATCCAGCGCCTGATTTACCGCCAACTCACCCAGCATGACAACTTGCGCAATACCCAGCGCAGTCTTGCGGTGCGAGGTGTCGAGCGTGGCGGCGAAGTTGCTGAGCATTTCGTTGGCCGACCCCAGGGTTTCGCTGGCGTTGGCCAGCAGCGACTCGGTGTTGTACTTCGGGTTGGCGAGGTACATGGCCTCAGGTTCGTGGGCGCACGTCATGATGTGTGCGGCGGGGCTGAGGTAGTGGTCGAGGGCGCGTTCGGCGGCGTCGTTGAGTTTTTTTGAGTCGAGGGAGTCGTACGGGGATGCCGGGTCGGTGACTGGCGGATGTGGTGTTGATTTGATCATGTGCTCGAAACCTGATTGGAGTGCCTCCGCTCTGGCTACTAATCAAAGTGGAGGCAACTGTACGCAGGTTAGTAGACCGGGGTTTCGAGCAAGCCGGCGCACCCGAAGGTGCCCTGCGCACAGTTACCATCAAGCGCAGGTATGGAATACCTGACCGACAGATGCTGATGCACAAAGCTTGAAACCACGGGCTACTAAACCCGATCACTGGAAATCAGTGACGCGAGTCAAGTTACCGATGGCCCGCCAGGCGCACAAGCCGGCGGATTCTGGCGCAGTGGTAGGCAACGGCGCAAGGTGTTGTAGGCATCAGGACGTAACTGCTGACAGATCTAAACAGCGCTGTTTAAAGGGTGGATTTAAAACAGGTCAACCGAGCATCCAGCGCTTCAACTGAACGAATAATCCACCGTCAAGCGGTGCCTCCGCACTTGAATGAGCGCAGTGAGTTGACTGGGGAGGAGCCATCTCTTTCAAGTGATAACCGGTCAGGGTATGGCGCCCGCCTCCCGTGGCATGAGCGCGGATGGCGCTGAGTGTCGGGTAACCTCTCAAACAGTCCATTTCTCCTTGCCAGCTGTCTCTTGCATCGGCGATGTCGGTCATGAACCAAACGTCGGTATAGGTACTGTCTCGGTGGTAATAAGACCCGGCAATCGGGTAGCTCTGAGCGTTATCTTTCAGCGTGCCCCACAACTGACCGTTGTTTGCGTTTGCATGGGTAATGTCTATGCAAAAGCTGTTGTCGTCGTTGCAGAAGTTTCCGAGTGGACCTGGCATGGGCGACTTCTTGGCGGATTGATGTGTGAACCAACGTTATCGGGGTTGGTTAACAGGGCCAACTGTCAGGTCTGACAGGTTTTTATACCTTTTTGGATGTTGATACGTTTTTTAAGTCCGTTTTGAGTGCTGCAGAGATGGGCGCTGAAGCCTTCAGAAGCTGCCGAAGGCTGCGACCTTTGATTTTGTCTTTTTAGAATCAAAAGGATCGAAAGATCGCAGCTTCGGCGGCTCCTACCGTGGGGATTGGGTTATTTGTCGTGATCGATGTCGAGTTTGGAGAAGGTCACCTGCCCACCCTCACTCGTATACCCCGTGTTGTCCTGCACATAAACCCCAGCCTTGAAGTACAACGGCTTGTCGCGCCACGTCGCGCTGATCTGTGAGTCCCACTGATAACCCGCCGCGCTCACACCCAGCGCGCCGCCGGGGCTGAGGTGGATGAGGTAGTTGAATTCGCGGTCGAGCTTGATTCCGGTGGCGAGGGTGATAACACGACTTTCCGCGTCATCGGGACGCATGCGCACTTTGATCACGAGATTGCCGGTTTCGGTTTTGGTCTTGTACTGATACTCGAGTTTGACCATTGGCCGCTGGCTTTCGTACGCGTGAATCTGGCCGATGACGATCTTGCCGGAGCTCGGCACCTTATTCACGGTGAGGGTTGCGCGCAGCAGGTTGTCGGCGTCCGGGTAGTACCAGTTGCGCAGGGTGCCGTTGCTGAAGGTTTCACGCAGTTCGGTGCGCGGGTAGATGGCGTTTTCGGTTTTCGAGCCGGTCACCGGTGACCAGAAAAACAGGGTGCCGGTGTCGGAATGGAAGTACTGATCCTTGAAGCCATCCACCAGTTTCGAGGTTTCGACGGTGTACGGCGGGCTGCCAACAGGAACGCTGAGGTTCCAGGTTGCGAGATCGATCATGACGGTTCTTCCACTCAATTCATCCGGAACGTCGGTGCCAGAAGCTCTAGCCCGCGCGTTTTCGGGCGTCTTTATAAGCGTAGCGGCGATTTTTGTTAATGCCCGTCCGGCGATTACTTGACGTCAAAGTCCTGTCGAAATGCCATCTGGCCCGGTTTTCGGGGGCTGTAGCGGTGACCGTTAGTCGGCTGGGTTGAGCATTGTTTAGATGATGGCGGGATGACAGCTTCTGCTTTCACCGATCCGCGTCTAGAGTGAAGGCTCAGTACGTCTACGTTTTTGCCGGCAACGGTCCCGAAAAGAGAAGCAGCATGGAATGCGCGCAACCCCAGCCAGGTGAAGGCAGCTCTGTCCTTTTGATCGTCGATGATTACCCTGAGAACCTGATCAGCATGCGCGCGTTGCTGCAGCGCCAGGATTGGCACGTGATCACCGCCGCCTCCGGTTTCGAGGCGCTGAATATTCTGCTCGAGCAGGACGTCGATCTGGTGCTGCTGGATGTGCAGATGCCGGGCATGGACGGCTTCGAAGTGGCGCGGCTTATGCGTGGAAGTCAGCGCACACGGCTGACGCCGATCATTTTCCTTACCGCCAATGAGCAATCCCAGGACGCCGTGATCAAGGGCTACGCCAGTGGCGCGGTGGATTATCTGTTCAAGCCTTTCGACCCGCAGATCCTCAAGCCCAAAGTGCAGGCGTTGCTGGAGCACCAGCGCAACCGCCGTGCGTTGCAGCGGCTGAGTCATGACCTGGAATTGGCCCGAGCCTTCAACGCCTCGGTGCTGGACAACGCGGCCGAGGGCATTCTGGTGCTCGGCGAGGACGGTTTGATCCGCTTTGCCAACCCGGCGATTTCGCGCTTGCTCAACGCGCCGGTGAAGGAGCTGGAGGGCAAGGAATTTCTCGATTATTTGCAGAAACCGCACATTCCGCTGTGGGCCGATTCCGAGTTCTATGCCGGCTATAAACGTGGGGAGACCTTGAGGCTGCACGACGCCTTGCTGCGCACGGCACCCGGCCAGCAAGTGCCGGTTGCGTTATCCTGCGCCGCGCTGCCGACCGAGCAGCATGCGATGGTGGTGACCGTGCTCGACATGTCGGTGGTGCGGCACCTGCATCAGCAGCTGGAATTTCAGGCCGTGACTGATCCGCTGACCGGTCTGCTCAACCGCCGCGGTTTTTACCAAACCGTGGAAAACCTGCTGTTGCGCGGCGAGCGCAGCGACAGCAGTTGGGTGCTGCTGTATCTGGACCTCGACGGCTTCAAACGGGTCAACGACTCCCTTGGCCACGATGCTGGCGACCGGGTGTTGCGCTGGGTTTCCGAGCAATTGAAAGCCTGCCTGCGGCCGTTCGACATTCTGGCGCGCATGGGTGGCGATGAATTTACCGCGCTGCTCGATCTGGAGTTTCCCGAGCAAGCGGCGAAGATTGCGGAAAAACTCATCGAACGCGTATCGATCTGTCAGCAGATCGAAGGGCTGGACATCGTTCTGGGCGCCAGCATCGGCATTGCCACCTATCCGGATTGCGGGGCGAACCTCGACGGCTTGCTGCGCGCTTCCGATATTGCGATGTACGAAGCCAAGCGCGCCGGGCGTCAGCAATATCGTTTCTATGATCATGAAATGAACGGCCGCGCGCGTTCGCGGCTGATGCTCGAAGAAAGCGTACGCGCTGCGATCGAGAATCGTGATTTCAACCTGGTCTACCAGCCACAAGTGGCGATCGGCAGTGGCCAGATCCGCGGTTTTGAGGCACTGCTGCGCTGGCAGCACCCAAGCGTGGGCGACGTGCCGCCGGGGCTGTTTCTGCCGTTGCTGGAGGAGGCGCGGTTGATCAGTCGCCTCGGCAGCTGGATTTATCATCGCGGCGCCGGTCAGCGTAAAGCCTGGGAAAGCCTGTTCGCCGATGATCTGGTGCTGGGTGTGAGTTTGAGCAACACCCAGTTCAGCCTGCCGAATCTGGTCACCGAGTTACGCCAGGTCATGGAGCGCCACGCCTTGCAGCCGCAGCAGCTGGAGGTCGAGGTCACCGAAGAAGCCCTGATGCAGAACCCCGACGAAACCCGCAAACAGTTGCGCTTGCTGCGTAACCTCGGCGTGCGCGTGGCGCTGGATGACTTCGGTTCCGGGCCGTGCTCGTTGGCGCATTTGCGTGATCTGGAGCTGGATACGCTCAAGCTTGATCGTCATTTGATCGCTCGTTTGCCTGATTCGCCCCGCGACGCCTCGCTGGTCAGTACGGTGATCAGTCTGTGCAAGCAATACGGTTTGCTGGTGATCGCCGAAGGGGTGGAAACCGTCGAGCAATACCAGTGGTTGCAAGCCCATGGCTGCGAGTATGTGCAGGGCTTCCTGGTGGCGCGGCCGTTGATCGCCGAGGATGCGGCCAGTTTCGCCGAGCCGTTTGACTGGGGCGCGCTGCCCGTTTGAATTCGCTACACTGGCGCACCTTTTTGCCAACCGTGCTGCCCGTTCATGACTGCGTTGAAATACCTCCAGGCCTATCCTGAACGTTTGCAGGATCAGGTGCGCCAGTTGATCGCCGAAGGGCGGTTGGGCGAATACCTCGATCAACGCTATTCGGGGCGGCATGGCGTGCAGAGCGACAAGGCGTTGTACAGCTATGCGCTGGAGCTCAAGCAGGAATACCTGCGCAATGCGCCGGCCATCGACAAGGTGCTGTTTGACAACCGCCTCGACCTTACCCACCGCGCGCTCGGCCTGCACAGCACGGTGTCGCGGGTGCAGGGCAGCAAGCTCAAGGCCAAGAAAGAGATTCGCATCGCCTCGTTGTTCAAGGACGCCGCGCCGGACTTTCTGAAAATGATCGTCGTGCACGAACTGGCGCACTTCAAGGAGTCGGACCACAACAAGGCGTTTTATAAATTGTGCGAGCACATGCTGCCGGGGTATCACCAGGTCGAGTTCGACCTGCGCGTGTACCTGACCTGGCGCGACATGCAGGCTTGATCAGCTATCAGGAAGAGGTGGATGGACGTCAGCAAGACCAAAAGCAGTTTCTACCGCCGCCTGTTTGTGGCGTACCTGATCGACAGCGGCCTGGCGCCGAGCGTGCCGGCACTGACCGAAGTGACCGGCATGCCCCGTCGTACAGCGCAGGATACGATCGCGGCGCTGGCGGATCTGGATATCATCTGCGAATTCGAGCAGGAAGAGGGCGCGCGCAATCACGCCGGGCGCTATCGGATTCGCGATTGGGGAGCGATTGATCGAGGCTGGATCCAGCGCAATCTGCGCCAGATCAAGATTGTACTGGAGTATCCCTGAATCCTGAGTGGATTGGGCTGGCGCCATCGCTGGCAAGCCAGCTCCCACAGGTTTTTCTGGTGTTCACACAAGTTGTGAACGACGCAATTCCTTGTGGGAGCTGGCTTGCCAGCGATGGGGCCTTCAGGCGCGACGCATGCCGATATGTGGAATGTCATCCTCAAGATATTCCTCACCCGCCACAACAAACCCGTACTTGCCGTAATACCCCTGCAAATGCGCCTGCGCCGACAGGTAGATTGGCACCTGCGGCCAATGCTTCTCGGCCTGTTTCAGCGCCTGCTCCATCATCTTGTGCCCCAGCCCTTTGCCGCGACCGGCCGGTGCTGTCACCACGCGACCGATCACCACGTCACCGCCCTGAGACTGCGGATCCAGCAAGCGCAGGTAGGCGACCAGTTGGTCGTTCTCCCAGCCCATCAGGTGATGGGTGTCGCCGTCGAGGTCCTGGCCGTCGAGATCGGGATAGGCGCATTTCTGTTCGACGACGAAGACTTCCGAGCGCAGTTTCAGAAGCGCGTACAGCTGTTCCTTGCCCAGATCGCTGTGATGTTTGCAGATCCACTCGATTGTCATTTGCCGATTCCTTGTTCGTGTCGCCCGATACTAAGCGCACGCGACACAGATGTCTTTATGGCGTAAGCGTCTGTGATAAAGGTCAAAATGCCATCATTCCTTTCGCGCAGCCGTGCCGACTTTGTGTAATCTGCTCAAGAGCGCTGTGCACGGGTTGTAATGAGCTAATGTTAGTGCCTGGGTTTTGCCGGTAGAGGGTCTTGGTTTTTTGACGTGAAGACGTCGGGCAGTTGCCCGCTGAGGATGTTCAAGCATGCCGCGATTGCTTCAAGCCATGGCTTTGACCGGACTGCTGTTGCTGGGCCAGGATGCGACAGCGCAGAAGCTGCGACTGGTATTCGATCATTGGCCACCCTTTACCGACGACACGCTGGTCAATGGTGGCCTCGCCACCGATATCGTCAGCACTGCGCTGGCCCGGGCCGGTTACGCCAGCGGTTATGAACAGGTGCCATGGGCGCGGGCCCTGCTCGGCATCGACGAAGGCCGTTACGACGTGCTGGTCAACGCCTGGTACAACGAAGACCGCACCCGCTACGGGCAATTCTCCGGCGAATACCTGACCAACCGGATTCGCTTCCTCAAGCGCAAAGACGCGCCGATCGATTACAGCAATTTGCAAGAGCTGCACACCTATCCGATTGCGGTGGTGCGCGGCTACGCCTATTCGGCGGTGTTCGATGCCGACACGGCGATGCAGAAAGTCCCGGTGCATAACTTCGCCATGGGCGTGCGCATGCTCGCGGCGGATCGGGTCAAGTTGACCCTGGAAGACGAATACGTGGCCAAGTATTACCTGGCGCGCGAGTCAGCCAAGGTGCGCAATTCAGTGGAATTCCTGCCCAAGCCGCTGAGCGAGAACAGCCTGCATATTTTGGTCAGCCTGAAGAATCCTCAGCATGATCAGATTATTGCGGGGTTCGATAAGGCGATTGCAGCAATGAAGGCGGATGGCAGTTATGAAAAGCTGCTGCGCGCGCATGGGATGTAAACGGCAGCTTCAAGTTTCGAGCCTCAAGCTGCAAGCTAAAAGCGGACAGGCTTGTAGCTTGTAGCTTGAGGCTTGCGGCTAAACCTCCTTGATCAGGTGCGCCGCGAGCGTGCGCAACGGCCCCAACTGCCGGCAGATCAACGCCAGCTGCGTCTGCACCAGACGCTGGCCTTCATCGATCTCATCAGGCATTTGCTCCAGCTCATTGGCCAGCGCTTCTTCCTCGTCGCTCTGAATCGCAATCGGCTGTTTGCTCGCCAGCCCCTGGGCGATTTCGTCGATGCTCGCCGCCAGCTTCACCCCGGCGCCATCGATCAGATGCTCGCGCACGTCCGCTGGCAATTGCGTCTCGCGGTGTGCGCCCAGCCCTGACAGGTAACTCAGCAAGGTGTGCGAGAGCACCAGAAAGCGGAAGCCGACGTCCGCTTCCTTACGGAAATGCCCCGGCTCCATCAGCATATTCGCCAGCGTTGTCGACAGGGCCGCATCGGCGTTGTGCGCGTTGCGGCGGGCCAGGCGATAGGCGAGGTCGTCGCTCTTGCCGGCGGCGTATTGCTGCATGATCTGGCGCAGATAGATGCTGTTGCAGGTCAGCGTGTTGGCCAGCACTTTGTTCAGGCGTCGGCCCTGCCAGTCCGGCAGGAACAGGAACACCGCCAGCCCGGCGATCAGGCTGCCAAGCAAGGTATCGAACAGGCGCGGCAGGAACAGCCCGTAGCCATCGCCAACCTGGTTGAAGCAGAACAGCACCATGATGGTGATCGCTGCGGTCGCCAGGGTGTAGCGCGTGGTGCGGTTGGTAAAGAACACCACCCCGGCGGCGATGGCGAAACACGACTGCACCAGCGGATTGGGGAACAGGTCGAACAGCGCCCACGCCACCGTCAAGCCGATCGCTGTGCCGAAAATCCGCTGACCGAGTTTGCGCCGCGTCGCGCCGTAGTTCGGCTGGCAGACGAACAGCGTGGTGAGGATGATCCAGTAACCTTGCGACGGGTGAATCAAGTGCACCATGCCGTAACCAATACTCAGCGCCAGTGGCAGGCGCAGGGCATGGCGGAACAGCAACGAGGTCGGCGTCAGCTGGGTGCGCAGACGAATCCACACGTCTTTGAGATTGCGCGGCGAGCGGTCGAGCAGGCTGCTGTCGGTCGCATCGGCCAAGGCATCGGGGTTGCTCGCATCGCTGAGCAAACGGTCGAGGGTGCCAAGGTTGGCCGCCAGTGCGCGCAACGAGCGGAGCAAACCGCGCCATGCCGGATTGCTCTGGATGCGCAGGTGTTCGAGGGAGGCGTGCAGGTCGCCCAGGGCTTCGGCGAAACTCGCGTCATAAACGAAGGGCTGGCGCATCTGGATCGATTCGGCCAGCGCGCGGCAGGCCTTGCCTTGCTGGCGCAACAGACGCTGACAGCGGAACAGCACGTCACTGTGAAAGAACGCCTCGGCGAGGGCGTTGTACGGATAGTGCGAAGAGCTGGCGCGTTCGTGGATGTCTTGAGCAAGGAAGTACAGCTTCAGGTAACGGCTGACTTTCGACCCGGGGCGACCGTTGCCGACCCGATGCAGAATGATTTCCTTGGCGGTGTTGAGCGCGGCAACCACGCGGCCATTCTGCTGCGCCAGTTCCAGACGCCGGGCTTCGACGTCCATCTGCCGGATCGGCTCAAACAGCGACGACTTCAGCTTCAGATAAAAACCCAGCTCACGAAACAGCCGCGCCAGACTCTGCTGCACTGGCTGGTTGGAGAACAGCGCCTGCCACAGCACCGAGAGCAAGCCGTACCACGCCGCACCAGCGACCAGCAGCATTGGCTCATGCCAGAAATCGGTAACCGCGCCGCCACGCTGATCGACGCCGATCATCGTATACACGGAAAGAATCAGCGTAGCCGAGGCAATCGCCCCATAACGCTCGCCGAGTGCACCGAGCATGGTCAGGCCAAAACTGGCCAGCGCCAGGGCCACGGCGAAAATGATCGGGTAGGGGAACAGCAATTCCACCGACAGCGCGGCGATGCTGAAACACACCAGCGTTACTGCGAGGGCATTAAGGCGGCCCTGCCAACTGTCGTCGGTTTCCGCCAGGGCGCTGGCGATGATGCCGAGGAACAACGGGATCAGCAGGCCCATTTCATCCTGATACCAGCACAGCGCCATGCTGCCGGTCAGGGCGATAAACACCCGCACGCTATAGCTGAATTTATCCAGCGCCCACAGGCGCCGCAAAGACTGACGAAACGAGGTCGAGGACATGAAGTGCGAAGGCCTTCCGAGGCGATGCCGCTAAATTGAGCCAGTAATGACGCCGACGCAATGGCGCCGAGCACATCTGACAGCAAAAAGTGTTCCTTTGAGATCTTGTGCCGAACTAAATCTCGAATGGCGTACATATCCCTGTGGGAGCTGGCTTGCCAGCGATGGCGGTCTGACATTCAACATTGATGTTGGATGTACCGGCCTCATCGCTGGCAAGCCAGCTCCCACAGAGATTGCATTTCACATTCGAGAGAATGGGATCAGACGTACTGCGCAGCCGCGTAGCCGGACGCCCACGCCCACTGAAAGTTGAACCCGCCCAGATGCCCGGTGACGTCGAGCACTTCGCCGATGAAATACAGGCCGGGGCTTTTCAGCGATTCCATGGTCTTCGACGAAACTTCGCGAGTATCCACGCCACCCAGCGTCACCTCGGCCGTGCGATAGCCTTCGGTGCCCGCCGGCACGACTTTCCAGCTGCCCAGCTTGTCGGCGATCTCGGCCAGTTCGGCGTGGGTGTACTGTTTCATCGGTTTGGAGATGAACCAGTTATCCGCGAGCAGGTTGGCCATCTTCTTGGTGAAGATTTCACCCAGCAGGGTTTTCAATTCGCTGTTTGGCCGTTCGGCCACTTGCTGCTGCAGCCAGCTCGCCGCGTCGTGATCCGGCAGCAGATTGATTTCCACCGTGTCGCCGGATTCCCAGAATGAGGAAATCTGCAGAATCGCCGGGCCGCTGAGGCCACGGTGGGTGAACAGGATGTTTTCGCGAAAGCTCTGCTCGTTGCAGCTGACCAGACAATCCACCGACGTGCCGGACAGCTCGGTGCACAGTTCCTTGAGCTGGTCGGTGATGGTGAACGGCACCAACCCCGCACGGGTCGGCAGCAGTTCATGGCCGAACTGTTTCGCTACCTGATAGCCGAAACCGGTGGCGCCCAGCGTCGGGATCGACAAGCCGCCGGTGGCGATCACCAGCGACTGGCACTGCACCTGGCCCAGCGTGGTGTCGAGCAGGTAACCGCTGTCGACTTTCTCGATGGTCTGGATCGAGGTGTCGAGGTGCAACTCGACGCCAGCTTGATCGCACTCGTCGAGGAGCATCTCGAGGATGTCGCTGGATTTGTTATCGCAGAACAGCTGACCGAGTTTTTTCTCGTGGTACGGCACGCCGTGCTTGCCGACCATGCCGATGAAATCCCACTGGGTGTAACGCGCCAGTGCCGATTTGCAGAAATGCGGATTCTGCGAAAGGAAATTGCCCGGCTCGGTGTACATATTGGTGAAGTTGCAGCGGCCACCGCCCGACATGAGGATTTTCTTGCCGGCCTTGTTCGCGTGATCGAGCAGCAACACCTGACGCCCGCGCCCGGCGGCGGTCAGTGCACACATCAACCCAGCGGCGCCAGCGCCAATGATCACGACTTCGGTAGAGCGCAAAACGGTGTCCTCACACAAATGATCGTTCCCACGCTCTGCGTGGGAATGCCGCCATGGACGCTCTGCGTCCGCTTTCAAGACGTGACGCGGAGCGTCACAGGATGCATTCCCACGCGGAGCGTGGGAACGATCAATCTACGCAGTCCTCAGAGGATGCGTACGCGCAACGAGCGGCCCTTGATCTTGCCGTCGTTCAGACGCTGCAAGGCCTGCATGGCCACGGTGCGTTCCACGGCCACATACGCCTGGAAATCGAAGATCGCAATCTTGCCCACCTGCGCACCGGGAATACCGGCTTCGCCCGTCAACGCGCCAAGAATGTCGCCCGGGCGCACTTTGTCTTTGCGCCCGGCGCCGATGCACAGAGTGGTCATCGGCGGTTGCAGCGGTGCCAGACCCTGGGACTTGAGGTTGTCGATCTGGTCCCAGTTCAGCGGCGATTTCTGCAGTTGTTCGATGGCTTGCGCGCGGTGCGCTTCGCCCGGTGCGACGAGGCTGATGGCAATGCCTTTTTCGCCCGCACGACCGGTACGGCCAACCCGGTGAATGTGGATTTCCGAATCACGGGCCAGCTCGACGTTGATCACCATGTCCAGCGCATCGATGTCCAGACCACGGGCGGCAACGTCGGTAGCAACCAGCACCGAGGTGCTGCGGTTGGCGAACATTGCCAGCACCTGATCGCGATCACGCTGTTCCAGATCGCCGTGCAGACCGACTGCGGAAATGCCTTTGGCGGTCAGGTGATCGACGGTTTCCTGCACCTGCTGCTTGGTGAAGCAGAACGCCACGCACGAGGCCGGACGGAAGTGGTGGAGGACTTTGGTCACTGCGCTCATGCGATCTTCCGGGGAGATCTCGTAGAAGCGCTGCTCGATCTGGGTGTCATCGTGGAACGCTTCGGCTTTCACCGTTTGCGGGTCACGCATGAATTTCGACGCCAGTTGCTTGATGCCCACCGGGTACGTGGCCGAGAACAGCAGAGTCTGACGGCGCTCCGGGGTCTTGACGATGATGTCTTCGATGGCGTCGTAAAAACCCATGTCGAGCATGCGGTCGGCTTCGTCGAGGATCAGCGTGTTCAGGCCATCGAGCACCAGCGAACCCTTGCGCAGGTGCTGCTGAATGCGCCCCGGGGTGCCGACGATGATGTGCGCGCCGTGCTCCAGCGAAGCGATCTGCGGGCCGAACGACACGCCGCCGCACAGGGTCAGGACCTTGATGTTGTCTTCGGCGCGGGCCAGACGGCGCACTTCCTTGGCAACCTGGTCGGCCAGTTCACGCGTCGGGCAGATCACCAGCGCCTGGCAGCCGAAGTAGCGCGGGTTGATCGGATTGAGCAGGCCGATGCCGAACGCGGCGGTCTTGCCGCTGCCGGTCTTGGCCTGGGCGATCAGGTCCATCCCCTTGAGGATCACCGGCAAGCTCTGCGCCTGGATCGGCGTCATCTGGGCATAACCGAGTGATTCGAGGTTAGCCAGCATGGCGGCGGACAGGGGCAGAGTATTAAAAGCGGTGGCGATGGTGGTCACGGGACGGGCCTGCAAAACAAAATGTCGCGCAGTGTAGCAGCCCCGTGCCACTTTCTTCGAAAGTTCTGGACGAACAGCGATCAATGTTCGATGTGTTGTTCCGGACGTTTGGGCCGGCGCCCGTCTTCCTTCGACAGCTGCGAGAAAATCGTCGCCGCCAGCATCGCCATGACCCCAACCGTGACGAAGGTCAGCTGGAACGCGCCGAGCACGGTGTCCACGCCGTCGTTGCCGATCTGCGCGGTAAACCCGCCGAGCAGCGCACCGGCACAGGCCACGCCCAGGCTCAGCGACAACTGCGCAACCACCGACAACAGGCTGTTGCCGCTGCTGGCGCTGGCGTCGTCGAGGTCGATCAGCGTCACCGTGTTCATCGCCGTGAACTGCAACGAGTTGATCGCGCCGAGCACCGCCAGCAGGCACAGCAGCAGCCAGTACGGCGTCTGCTCGCTGAACAGCGCCATGCTCGCCAGCATGATCCCCAGCGCCAGGGTGTTGCCAGTCAGGACGATGCGATAACCGAGGCGTTCGATCAGCGGCCGCGCCACCCACTTGGCGACCATCGCCGCCGCGGCCAGCGGCAGCATGCTCATCCCCGCTTGCGACGGCGAATAACCCAGCGCCACTTGCAGCAGCAACGGCACCAGAAACGGCAGGGCGCCGCTGCCCAGACGGGCGAACAGATTGCCGAGAATGCCGACGGCAAAGGTGCGGGTCTTGAACAGCGACGGTGCGAACAAGGGGTTGTCGATGTGCCCGGCGCGCAACCAGTACGCCGCCAGACAGGCCATGCCGGCGAACAACAGCAACATCACCCGCAGGTGCGGCAGGTGCAATTCACCGAGACCTTCCATGGCGATGGTGATAAGGATCATCGCCGCGCCGAACAGCAAAAACCCCAGGCTGTCGAAGCGCGTACGCTCGCTGCCGCGCAGATCGGGGATGAACTTCCACACCGCGTAGCAACCGATCAACCCGACCGGCAGGTTGATCAGGAAGATCCAGTGCCACGTCAGGTACTCGACCATCCAGCCGCCCATGGTCGGGCCGATCAAGGGGCCGAGCAATCCGGGAATGGTGATGAAGCCCATGATCCGCACCAGCTCCGAGCGGGGGTAGGCGCGCAGCACCACCAGCCGCCCGACCGGCAGCATCAGCGCACCGCCGAGGCCTTGAATCACCCGTGCGCCGATCAGCATGCTCAGGCTGCTGGACAAGGCGCAGAGCAACGAGCCGAAGCTGAACAGCAAAATCGCGCCAAAGAAAATTTTCTTGGTGCCGAAACGGTCGGCGATCCACCCCGAAGCCGGAATCAGCAAGGCCACGGTGAGCATGTAGGCAATGATCACGCCCTGCATGCGCAACGGGTCTTCGGCCAGGTCGCGGGCCATTGCCGGCAGGGCGGTGTTGAGGATGGTCCCGTCGAGGGACTGCATGAAAAACGCAATGGCGACGACCCACGGCAACCAGCGGGCGGTGATGGCGTCGAGAGGCGGGCGGTTGGGCATGGAACCTCGTGTGGTCAGTGCATATTCAAGGTCGAGCGCGGTCAGTGTGGGAGCTGGCCTACCAGCGATGGCGGATCTCCAGACAAACAGATGTTGAATCTGATGTCCTCATCGCTGGCAAGCCAGCTCCCACAGGTGTTGCGGTGTTGCGGTGTCAGAGGGTCAGGGTCAACCGGCTGACCAGTGCCCCCGGTAGCAACGATGACGAGGTGTTGCGCTGGCTATAAGTACTGGCCGACAGCAGCAACTCCCGCTCGGTGGTCAGTGCCTCTAGCTGCGAACCGAGCAGGTTGTAGGCGCTGTCGTCGAAACGCATGGTGCTGACCGGTGCCTGGATTTCGCCGTTCTCGACCCAGAAGGTCGCGAAGCGGGTCATGCCGGTCATGCGCGCGGCGGGTTGATCCGAGTAGTTCAGGTACCAAAGGTTGCTGATGTACAGCCCGGTGCCCAACTGCTGGAGGATCTGTTCCTGCGCCAAGTCACCGGCGGCCATGTTCAACGCACTGGGCATTTCACCGCCGCCCGCGCCGTTCGCCGCCAGGCCATATTCGGCGGCACTGCGCGAGCCGACCAGTTGATCGCCAGCCTTGCCCTCGACAATCAGGCGCAAATCGCTGCGCGGATAACCTTCACCGGAAAACGCCGGGCTCAGCGAAGTGCTGACTTTCTCGTCCAGCGACACCAGTGGGCTGAACGTTTGATCGCCTACATACAACTTCTGCAGCGGGCTGCTTTTGCTGGCAATCGACTGTGCCGAAAACCCGCCCCAACTGAGCATGCCCATGATTTCTTCCAGCGCCGCCGGTGCCAGGTAGGCGCGGTACTGTCCCGGTGCCAATGTGCGTAACGGTCGACCGAGAAACTCAAGCTGCTCGCGCGCCTGAGCGAAGCGTTTGGCGAATCCTTCGCTGCTCCAGTCATGCCCGGCGTAGCTGGCCTTCACCGCTTCGCCGTTTTCATGGAACAGGCTGAAATCGAAATTGAAGCTGTTGGCCTGATGCCAGCCGAACGCCCCCGCTGAGCTGGCGAAGCCACGGCTGATCGGCCCGGCGGCGTAGAAACCGACGAGATCCAGACCTTCAGCAGCAGCGCAGATTTCATCCACAACCTGTTCGGTGTCCGGCAGCGGATGCTCCTGCACATTCTTGCTCTGCCAGCCGTTGTGGTTGAGCAGCAGGTACGGGTCCTGCGGCAACAGCGGCAGGGTTTCGCGCAGTTGTTGCAGGCCTTCGCCGAGCCTGCGCAGATCGCCTTCCTGATCGCCGGACAGGGTCACTTGCAAGTCGGCGTGGCGACCGTCATTGATCAGCTTCAGAATGACGTTGGCCTGTTGCACTTGCCCGGCCTGGCGCACCTTGGCGTGATTGAAGCGCACGAACGCCGAGGCTTCGGCGGCGTAGCTGAGGGTGAACTGCTCCGGCTCGCGCACGCTGTCGCGCAGCCAATCGACCATGACCTTGAAGGCGTCGGACGGATTCTTCGAAATGCTCATCAGGCGTCTCCCCCAAACACATCAATATTGCTGAACACGCAGGCCGGCGAAGCGTGGCCGACGCGAATCACCTGGTTCGGTTCGCCCTTGCCGCAGTTCGGCGTACCGAGCACCTTGACAGTGTCGGCGTTGCCCACGGCGCGCAGGCTTTTCCAGAAGTGCGCGGAAATTGCCCGGTAGTTGGGATTTTTCACCACGCCTTTAAGTTCACCGTTCTCGATCAACTGGCCCCATTCGCAACCGAACTGGAATTTGTTACGCGCATCGTCAATCGACCACGAACGGTTGGTGCTCATCAGAATGCCGTGCTCGATGCCTTCGATGAGCTGGCTCAGCGGCTGGTCGCCCGGTTCGATATTGAGGTTGGCCATGCGGTCGATCGGCGCGCGGTTCCAGCTGCAGGCGCGGCTGTTGGCGACGCCGTCGAGACCGGCGCGGTACTGCGACAGCGCGCCGCCCAATGGGCGCAGCAACAGGCCGTCGCGGATCAGGAATTGTTTGCTCGCCTGACTGCCGTCGTCGTCATGCCCGTAACTGGCGAGTTCTTCGGGAATGCCCGGATCGAAGGTCACGTTGAGCAGCTTCGAACCGTATTGCAGGCTGCCGAAGTCGCTGGTCTTGACGAAACTGGTGCCGGCGTAATTGCGCTCGTCGCCGAGGATCCGGTCAAGTTCCAGCGGGTGGCCAATCGATTCGTGGATTTGCAGCATCATCTGGTCGGGCATCAACAGCAGATCGCGCGGGCCTTGCGGGGTGTTCGGTGCGAGCAGCAGCTGCAGCGCCTGATCGGCGACTTGCGGGCCGGCGCCGACCAGGCCGCAAGGGCTGATCACATCGGCGCCGCCCTGCTGGCCGAAGTTCTCGCGGCCGAGGCTGCGGGTCTGGCTGTCATTGCCGTCGTAGGCGGTGACGTCGAGGCTTGGATAAACGAAGCGCTGGGCCTGGCGCAATTCGGCGCCGGCGCTGCTCAGGTAGATCTGCTCGACGTGGGTAATGCCGATGCTCACTTGCCAGTTCACCAGGCGCTCATCCTTGGGCACCGAGGCGGATTCCGCGCCGAGCAATTCATAGCATTCGCTCAGCGACGGGAAGGGTTGTTCGAGGTTGGGCGAAAAGTAGTCAGCCCGATCGCTGCTCAACGGTTGATCGCGCAGGTCGAGCAAGGCGTGTGGCTTGAGCCGGCGGGCTTGCTGTTCGGCGCGCTCGAGCGCGGTTTGCAGGCCTTGCTGCGAAAGGTCGTTGGTCGCCGCGTAGGCTTCGACGCCGTTGACGCGCACGGTGAGCATCGCCCCTTCATCGCGGCTCAGGCTCGGCGGTTCGGCGACGTTCTTGCGCACCGACAGGTACTGCCCGGACTCGCGGACATAGCGCAGGGAAAAAAACTCGGCGCCCGTGCGCAAGGCAGCGAAGCGCTGCTTGAGCTGGGGGTGGAAATCGAACATTCGGAAACCTCCTTGTAGGGGCAAGCGGCACAGCGACGGCGGGGAGGGATGAAACGGTTGCGCGAGGTCTAGAGTAGGCCTGCGTGGGGGTAGGATCAAGTGAAGAGGGGGTGTAGGAGGTTTTACTGTATTCGCGAGCTGATCGTTCCCGCGCTCCGCGTGGGAATGCCGCCATGGACGCTCTGCGTCCGCTTTGGGACGCGGAGCGTCCCGAGATGCATTCCCACGCGGAGCGTGGGAACGATCAGGGGGAAGGTGTTACGTCTTACTGCGTAACGGGGGTGATATCCCGCATCGGCTTGCCTTTGACCGGCGCGCCATTGGCCACGTAGTAAGCGGCATTGCTGCGCGGCAGTGGCTTGCGGCCACGGATCTTGTCGGCGATTTTCTCGGCCATCATGATCGTCGGCGCGTTGAGGTTGCCGGTGGTGATGATCGGCATGATCGAGGCATCGACCACGCGCAGGCTCTGCATGCCGTGCACGCGGCCTTCGCCGTCGACCACGGCCATCTCGTCGGTGCCCATCTTGCACGAGCAGGACGGGTGGAACGCGGTTTCGGCGTGCTCGCGAATGAACTTGTCCAGTTGCTCATCGGTTTGCACGTCAATGCCCGGGCTGATCTCCCGACCACGGAACGCGTCCAGTGCCGGCTGCTGCATGATTTCCCGGGTCAGGCGGATGCCGTCGCGGAATTCCTGCCAGTCCTGCTCGGTGGCCATGTAGTTGAACAGGATGCTCGGGTGCTGGCGCGGGTCCTTGGATTTGACCTGGATGCGGCCCCGGCTTGGCGAACGCATGGAGCCCATGTGCGCCTGGAAACCGTGCTCTTTCACACCATTGCTGCCGTTGTAGTTAATCGCCACCGGCAGGAAGTGGTACTGAATGTTCGGCCATTCGAATTCCGGACGCGAACGGATGAAACCGCCGGCCTCGAACTGGTTGCTGGCGCCGATGCCGGTGCCGTTGAACAGCCACTCGGCACCGATGGCTGGCTGGTTGTACCAAAGCAGCGACGGGTACAGCGAGACCGGTTGGGTGCAGGCGTACTGCAGATACAGCTCAAGGTGATCCTGGAGGTTTTCACCGACGCCCGGCAGGTCGTGAACCACCGGAATGTCGAGGCTTTCCAGCAGTTTCGCCGGGCCGACCCCGGAGCGCTGCAGAATCTGCGGCGACGCGATGGCGCCGGAGCACAGCAGAACTTCCTTGCGCGCCTTGGCTTCAACGCGCTCTTCAGCGTCGCCGATCAGGTAACGCACGCCGACTGCACGCTTGCCTTCGAAGAGAATCTTGTCGGTCAGCGCGTGGGTGACGATGGTCAGGGTCGAGCGCTTTTTGGCGACGTCGAGGTAACCACGGGCGGTGGAAGCACGGCGGCCATTCGGCGTCACGGTGCGGTCCATCGGGCCGAAGCCTTCCTGTTGATAACCGTTCAAGTCTTCGGTGCGCGGATAACCGGCCTGCACGCCCGCTTCAACCATGGCGTGGAACAGCGGGTTGTTGCCGGCTTTCGGCGTGGTCACGCTGACCGGGCCGTCGCCACCGTGGTAGTCGTTCGGGCCGATGTCACGGGTTTCCGCCTTGCGGAAGTACGGCAGGCAATCGAGGTACGACCAGTCTTCCAGGCCCGGCAGTTTCGCCCAGCCGTCGTAGTCCATGGCGTTGCCGCGGATGTAGCACATGCCGTTGATCAGCGACGAACCGCCCAAGCCCTTGCCGCGACCGCATTCCATCCGGCGACCGTCCATGTGTGGCTCTGGATCGGTTTCGTAAGCCCAGTTGTAGCGACGACCCTGCAGCGGGAACGCCAGCGCGGCCGGCATTTGCGTGCGGAAGTCGAGGCGATAGTCGGGGCCACCGGCTTCGAGCAGCAGAACGGTGACGCCTTCGTCTTCAGTCAGACGGGTGGCAAGTGTGTTACCTGCAGAACCGGCGCCTATGATGATGTAGTCGTATTCTTTAGTCATAAATTCTCCTGCGGGAGCTACAAGCCGCGAGCTGCAAGCTGCAAGGAAAAACAGCGAGCTGTGGCTTTGAAATCGGGGAGGGCGGCAAGCCCAAACTGCTTTTACTTGCAGCTTGAAACTTGCCGCTTGCAGCTGATCAGCTCATCAGAACACCGAGACGTAATCGCCCAGCTCGACCTGTACCGATTTGATGCGGGTGAAGTTGTTCAGCGAGCTGATCCCGTTCTCACGGCCCACACCCGACTGCTTGTAACCGCCAACCGGCATTTTCGCGTCGGACTCGCCCCAGGCGTTGATCCAGCAGATACCGGCTTCGAGTTGATGAATCACGCGGTGGGCGCGGTTCAGGTCGCGGGTGACGATACCGGCGGCGAGGCCGAAGTCGGTGTCGTTGGCGCGGCGGATCACTTCTTCTTCGGTTTCGTAGGAGAGGATCGCCATGACCGGACCGAAGATTTCTTCGCGAACGATGGTCATGTCGTCGGTGCAGTCGGTGAACACGGTCGGTGCCACGAACGCGCCTTTGGCGAATTCGCCGTCGGTCAGACGACCGCCGCCGCACAGTACACGCGCGCCTTGTTCCTTACCTTTCTCGATGTAGGCCAGCACGCTTTCCATGTGGGCGAAGCTGACCAGCGGACCGAAGTTGGTGTTTTCGTCTTCCGGGTTGCCGACGCGGATGCGCGCAACGCGCTCAACAATCTTGGCTTCGAACGCGGCTTTCAGGTGCGCCGGAACGAACACGCGGGTGCCGTTGGTGCAGACCTGACCGGAGCTGTAGAAGTTGGCCATCATCGCGGTGTCGGCGGCGCGATCCAGGTCGGCGTCGTCGCAGATGATCAGCGGCGACTTGCCGCCCAGTTCCATGGTCACGTCTTTGAGCGACGAAGCCGAAGCGCTGGCCATGACTTTCTTGCCAGTGTCGGTGCCGCCGGTGAAGGAGATTTTCTCGATGCGCGGGTGCTCGGTCAGCCAGGTGCCGACTTCACGGCCGCTGCCGGTCAGCACGTTGAACACGCCGTTCGGTACGCCGGCTTCGGTGTAGATTTCGGCCAGTTTCAGGGTGGTCAGCGAGGTGACTTCGCTTGGCTTGAAGATCATCGCGTTACCGGCCGCCAGGGCTGGAGCGGATTTCCACAAAGCGATCTGGATCGGGTAGTTCCACGCGCCGATACCAGCGACCACGCCCAGCGGCTCGCGACGGGTGTAGACGAAAGAGGTATCACGCAGCGGGATCTGCTCGCCTTCGATGGCCGGCACCAGGCCTGCGTAGTATTCCAGCACGTCGGCGCCGGTGACGATGTCGACGTACTTGGTTTCGGAGAAGGATTTACCGGTGTCCAGGGTTTCCAGTGCGGCCAGTTCATCGTTGCGCTCGCGCAGGATGTCGACGGCGCGACGCAGGATGCGCGAACGCTCCATGGCGGTCATCGCGGCCCAGATTTTCTGGCCCTTTTCGGCGCTGACCACAGCGCGCTCGACGTCTTCCTTGGTCGCGCGTTGCACTTGGGCGAGGACTTCACCGTTCGCCGGGTTGATGGCTTCGAAGGTGGCATCGCTGCCAGCGTCGGTGTACGCGCCATCGATGTAGAGTTTTTGCAGTTCGAAACGGGCCATAGTGTCCTCGCAAGTGCATTGGTTGTTGGCCTTGGCCACCGCGATGACGCTACGGTGGGGTTCAGGCGTCGAGCGGTTTCTGTGTGCTCTGACCTGCCTGCTTGGCCAATTGGAAATCCATGTATTCGTAAGCGATCCGTTGCGCCTGCGCCGTGTCGAAAGCGTCTCCCGACAGCGCGCCGCGCAACCACAAGCCGTCAATCAACGCTGCCAGGCCTCGCGCGGCATTGCGCGCTTCTTCGAGCGGCAACACCCGGCGGAACTCGCAGCACAGGTTGGAATACAGACGGTGATCGTTGATCCGCTGCAACCTGTGCAAAGACGGCTGGTGCATGCTGGTGGCCCAAAAGGCCAGCCAGGTTTTCATTGCCGGGCCATTGACCTGGCTGGCGTCGAAGTTGCCTTCGATGATCACCTGCAGATGCGCCCGTGGGCTGTCATCTGTCAGCGCCTGACGGCGCGCGGTGACGTTCTCGCTGAGGACGTTCATCAGGTACCGCATCGTGGCGGCGATCAGGCCGTTCTTGTCCTGAAAGTAATGACTGATGATGCCATTCGAGACACCGGCCAAACGGGCGATCAGCGCAATGCTGGCGTCCCCCATTCCGACCTGATCGACCGCTTGCAACGTGGCTTCGATCAGTTGTTGACGGCGGATGGGTTGCATACCGACCTTGGGCATCTTGCACATCTCCTTAGGCCTTCCGAGGGGCGAATGACGCCGATCGGATTGAGGGCCAGTCTATTTTGTTTTGATTGAACGTTCAATCAACAAAGAATAAGATCTGCGACAATTCGTCGCTGCCTACAGCTTTTTCCTACGTGTAATGACGATAAAAACCGACACCTGAAACGGCTCGAAACCTGCGTGGGGCATGGCGCGGTTCGCGATTCGATGGACGTGTTGAAAGGGCAAGACGCTCGGGGCCAGGTTTCGGATGAACGTCCGCACACCTGGCCACGAAAGCGACACGCCATTTCGGCAGGTTCGGGCTTTTTTCGGAGTGTCTTTATATCACCCGCCAGTCGGCTGCCAACTAACCGATTGGTCGGGTTCCGTGATGCCTTGTGTTCTTCTCTCGCACTGCCTGGAGCATTTGTGCCATGAGTTCTGCCTCGCTAATAAAGACCCCGCCCGAGAAGGTGACGGTCAACGGTTGGGTGTTCTACACCTCGACCGCGTTGATTCTGTTGTTGACCGCCATTCTGATCATCGCCCCGCAAGAGGCCGGCAGAGTGCTGGGGATGGCTCAGGCCTGGTTATCGCGCAGCTTCGGCTGGTACTACATGATGGTGATCGCCGCGTACCTGGTGTTCGTGGTCGGTCTGGCGTTTTCCTCGTACGGCAAACTCAAACTGGGCAGCAAGGACGATACCCCGGACTTCAGTTACGGCGCCTGGGCCGGGATGCTGTTCTCGTCGGGTATCGGCATTTCGCTGTTGTACTTCGGCGCATCCGAACCGCTGGATCACTACTTCAATCCGCCGGAAGGCACGTCGGCCAGCAATCTGGCGGCGCGTCAGGCGGTGCAGCTGACCTTCCTGCATTGGGGCCTGCATGGCTGGGCGATCTACGCACTGGTCGGCCTGGCGGTTGCTTACTTTGCTTATCGGCATAACCAGCCGCTGGCGCTGCGTTCGGCGTTGTATCCGCTGGTCGGCGAGCGTTGGGTCAAAGGCGCGGCCGGGCATGCGGTGGACGGCTTCGGCATGTTCGTGACCCTGCTGGGTCTGGTGACCAACCTGGGCATCGGTTCGCTGCAAGTGTCCTCTGGGCTGGAAAACCTGTTCGGCATGGAGCACAGCAACACCAACCTGTTGATCGTGATTATCGTCATGAGCACCGTGGCGACCATCGCTGCCGTGTCCGGCGTGGAAAACGGCATCCGGCGTCTGTCCAACCTGAACATTGTTTTGTTCAGCGGTTTGCTGATCTTCGTCCTGCTGTTCGGCCCGACCCTGCATTTGCTCAACGGCTTTGTGCAGAACATCGGTGATTACCTGAACGGCGTGGTGCTGAAGACGTTCGACCTGTACGTCTATGAAGGCGACAACGCCAAGTCCGATCGCTGGCTGGGCCTGTGGACGCTGTTCTACTGGGCCTGGTGGATTTCCTGGGCGCCATTCGTGGGCATGTTCATCGCGCGAATTTCACGTGGTCGCACCGTGCGTGAACTGGTCGCCGGCGTGCTGCTGATTCCGCTGGGCTTCACCCTGGCCTGGCTGTCGATCTTCGGCAACTCGGCGCTGGATCTGGTGATGAACCACGGCGCGGTGGAGCTGGGCAAGACGGCGCTGGAACAGCCGTCGATGGCGATCTATCAATTGCTTGAGCATTACCCGGCGTCGAAAGTCGTGATCGGTGTGTCGATCTTCGTCGGCTTCGTACTGTTCCTGACCCCGGCCGATTCCGGCGCGGTGATGATGGCGAATCTTTCCTGCAAGGGCGGCAACGTCGACGAAGATGCGCCGCACTGGCTGCGGATCTTCTGGTCGGTAGTGATCACACTGGTGACCATCGGTTTGTTGTTCGCCGGTAACTTTGAAGCCATGCAAACCATGGTGGTGCTGGCCGGTTTGCCATTCTCGGTGGTGCTGGTGTGCTTCATGTTCGGCCTGCACAAGGCGATGCGTCAGGACGTGCAGATCGAACAGGAGCAGGCGCAACTGGCCGAGCGTGGGCGTCGCGGTTTCAGCGAGCGCTTGACGCAACTGGATCTGCAACCGAGCCAATCGGTGGTTCAGCGTTTCATGGACAAGCACGTCACTCCGGCGCTCGAAGACGCAGCGGCGCAGTTGCGCCATCAGGGTATTGAAGTGCAGACGCTGTTGGGTAAAGCCAAGCGTTGCATGGGCGTGCGGGTCGAGATGGAAGAGGGCAATCCGTTCGTTTACGAGGTGAGCCTGGAGGGTTATCTGGCGACCCCGACTGAATCGGCGCAATCGGATGAGGCGCGTCAGCGTTATTACCGGGCTGAGGTGTATCTGCACAACGGCAGCCAGGATTACGACTTGATGGGCTTTACGCCAGAGCAGATTACCCGGGATGTGCTGGATCAGTTTGAGAGTCATCGGCAGTTGCTTGGGCGGGTGTACAGCTAAACAGCCAAAACAAAAGGGGCTCGATTGAGCCCCTTTTGCATGATCGTTCCCACGCTCCGCGTGGGAATGCCTCAATGGACGCTCTGCGTCCGCTGTCGTGGGACGCGGAGCGTCCCGGGCTGCATTCCCACGCAGAGCGTGGGAACGATCAGGGATAACTGCAGCATCCCCCGGTCAGTCCCCTCTCCCTCTGGGAGAGGGCTAGGGTGAGGGGCTTTTCCCTGACCCAACTAAAAAGGGATCGCTCACCGCGATCCCTTTTTTATCCCACTTGGCGCATTACCCCAGATTCTTGCCCAGCAACGCGTGATACAACTCGCTGTCGCCCAGAATCCCCACCACATGATTGTCATCGTGCAGCACCAGCTTGTTGCCGGTCTGATAACGAATCTGCAGCGCGTCGCGCATGCCGATGTTCGAGTCCACCAGCGTTGGCTTGCGCTCGAGGCCTTCCACCGCTTGCCCCGGGGCCCAGTTCTGCAGGTTCAGCACCGAGCCGTTCTGCCGCGCACCCTTGATGGTGTTGCCTTCAGCCAGGTCCAGCCACGAATCACCGCCGGGATCGAGGCACACCGAGCCGTTGATGCGTTTGCACTTGTCGAGCGTGCGCATCAGGCTGCGCCCGCAGAGCACGTTGAGCGGGTTGGTGTGGGCGACGAAGGTGCGCACATAGTCGTCCGCCGGGTTGAGGACGATTTCTTCCGGCACGCTGTACTGAATGATTCGCCCGTCTTTCATGATCGCGATGCGGCTACCCAGTTTGAGCGCCTCGTCGAGGTCGTGGCTGACGAAGACGATGGTCTTGCTCAGCTTGCGTTGCAGTTCCAGTAATTCATCCTGCAGGCCCTGACGGATCAGCGGGTCGAGGGCCGAGAACGGTTCGTCCATCAGCAGAATATCGGCGTCCATGGCCAGCGCACGGGCGAGGCCGACACGCTGCTGCATGCCACCGGAGAGTTCGTCAGGCTTCTTGTTGCGCCATTGGGTCAGGCCGACCAGTTCGAGTTTCTCATCGACCAGTTTCTTGCGTTCCTTCTCCGGTCGACCCTGCATTTCCAGACCGAAGCTGATGTTCTCGCGCACCGTCAGCCACGGCATCAGGGCGAACTTCTGAAACACCATGGCGATGCGTTTGGTGCGCATCATTTTCAGCTCGGCCGGTGTGCACGAGGCGATGTCGATCTGGCGGTTTTCATGCTCGACGAACAGCTTGCCGCGGCTCACGGTGTTGAGGCCATTGATGCAGCGCAGCAGGCTCGACTTACCCGAGCCGGACAGACCCATCAGCACGCAGATCTCGCCCTTGTTGATGTCCAGCGTGGCTTTTTCCACGCCGACGATCTGCCCGGTCTTCTTCAGGATCTCGTTGCGGGTCATGCCCTGGTCGAGCAGCTTGAGTGCCTCGCGCGGATCTTTCGAGAAAATTACGTCGACGTCTTCGAAGCGAATAATGCTCATGCGTCACCCCCTACTTTGGCGTCGGGTTGTTTGCAGATACGGTCGAGCATGATCGCCAGCAGTACGATTGCCAGGCCTGCTTCGAAGCCCAGCGCAATATCAGCAGTGTTCAGTGCGTTGACCACCGGTTTGCCGAGTCCGTCGGCGCCGACCAGTGCCGCGATCACCACCATCGACAGCGACAGCATGATGCATTGGGTGATGCCGGCGGCGATGCTCGGCATGGCGTGGGGCAGTTCGATCCGTGAGAGTAGCTGGCGACGCGAGCAGCCAAAGGCTTTGCCAGCGTCCATCAGTTCTTGCGGGACATCGCGGATGCCCAGGTAGGTCAGGCGGATCGGCGCCGCGATGGCGAAGACCACCGTGGAGATCAGGCCCGGTACCACACCCAGCCCGAAGAGGGTCAGGGTAGGAATGAGGTAAACGAAGGTCGGTACGGTCTGCATCAGATCGAGCACCGGCCGCATCATGGTGTAGAACATCGGTTTGTGCGCGGCGACGATGCCCAGCGGCACGCCGATCAACACGCAGACCAGGGTGGCGAACAGCACCTGGGCGAGGGTTTCCATGGTTTCCTGCCAGTACCCCAGATTGAGGATCAGCAGGAACGAGGCGACCACGAACGCGGTCAGGCCCCACTTGCGTTGAATCAGATGGGCGATGATTGCAATCAAGCCAATCAAGACCAGTGGGTTGAACCAGGTCAGCGCAAACGTCACGCCGTGGATCATCGTTTCCAGTGTCACGGCGATTGCATCGAAGGTGTGGGCGCCGTGTTGCGTCAACCATTCGACGAAGCCCGCGATGTACTGGCCTAAAGGTATTTTCTGATCAATCAGCATGGTAGTGAACGTCCGCATGCAAGGAAATTAACAGCCCGGGCAGGCACGCCTGCCCGGCATAAGCGATGCCCCTCGGATCAAGGCGCGAGCTTGGCTTTCACGGCCTCCAGGCCTGGTTTTCCGTCAATGGTGGTCACGCCAGCGAGCCAGGTATCGAGCACCTGTGGATTCTTTTTCAGCCAGGCCTTGGCGGCCGCGTCAGGCTTCATCTTGTCGTCGAGGATGTTGCCCATCAGTTCACTTTCCATGTCGACGGTGAACTCCAGGTTCTTCAGCAACTGACCGACGTTGCTGCATTCTTCGGCGTAACCCTTGCGGGTGTTGGTGGCCACGGTGGCGGCACCGAAGTCGGGGCCGAAGAAATCATCGCCGCCGGTCAGGTATTGAATCTTGAAGCGCTTGTTCATCGGGTGCGGCGCCCAGCCGAGGAACACCACCGCGGTGTCGCGCTTCTGCGCACGGTCGACCTGCGAGAGCATGCCGGCTTCCGATGACTCGACCATTTTGAAACCAGCGGTCTTCAGGCCGAAGGCGTCCTTGTCGATCATGCTCTGGATCAACCGGTTGCCGTCGTTGCCCGGCTCGATGCCGTAGATCTTGCCGTCGAGCTCTTTCTTGAATTTGGCGATGTCGGCGAAATCGTGCAGACCCTTGTCATACAGGGCTTGCGGCACGGCGAGGGTGTACTTGGCGCCCTTGAGGTTGGTGCGCACGGTGTCCACGGTGCCGGCATCGCGATACGGCTTGATGTCGTTTTCCATGGTCGGCATCCAGTTGCCGAGGAACACGTCCATGTTCTTGCCGTCGGCCAGCGACTTGTAGGTCACGGGTACGGAGATCATGGTGGTCTTGGTCTTGTAGCCGAGGGCGTTGAGGACAACGGAAGTGGTGGCGGTCGTGGCGGTGATGTCAGTCCAGCCGACATCGGAGAAGTTAACGAGGCTGCACTGTGCCGGTTCTGCGGCTTGCGCCAGTAGCGGCAGACTCAGCAGGGCGGCCAACAACAACGACGGGGAACCTTTCATGGATGGACTCCTTGGTGTTTTTTTTGGCAGTGTTCCGACTGTGGACCACCGCACTTATGGGTTGCGGTTGGTGGCGTTCTGAAGACAGCTCTACCGCAGCGCCTGGCAATCGAGTCATCCCGATCATGTACCAGTGAAAATCTGACGCCTACAGGGAGGGTCGTATCCAGTACAGGGATGGTCGCTTCCAGTGTCGGTGACGTCGCTTACAGCTTTTTTCCGCCCTCGATGGCCTTCTGATCTGCATAAAAACGGCGCATTTGCGGGGCGAAAACGTAACGGCGCTGCTGGACATGAGTGCGTCGGTGTCAGACGCCGTGCGCGCCGACAAAAGCCTGATGATGCCGGCATTCGGCGGATCGCAGCTTGAGCGTAGCAGCTCCGCCAGCGGGCGCTTTTGCCGCCCGGACCGGTATTCTCAGGAGCTCTGCAGCAATGGCTATCAGCGTTTTCGACCTGTTCAAAATCGGCATCGGCCCTTCCAGTTCGCACACCGTCGGGCCGATGCGCGCCGCGGCATTGTTCGTCGAGGCGCTGCGCGACAAGCACCAGCTGGAGCAAGTGCGCCGTATCGAGGTGCAACTGTTCGGTTCGCTGTCGGCCACCGGCGTTGGTCACGGCAGCGACAACGCAGTGATCATGGGCCTGATGGGCGAGTGGCCGGACGCCATTGACCCGGCGCAGATCGGCCCGCGCATTCAGGCACTGCGCGAAACTCATACGCTGTTACTGGATGGTCGCCTGGCGGTGCCGTTTGTCTGGGCGCGCGACATGCGCCTGATCGATGAAAACCTGCCGTTCCATCCCAATGCCATGACCCTCGTTGCCGAGGGTGATCGCGGTGAATTGCATCGCGACACCTACTATTCGGTCGGCGGTGGTTTTGTTGTCGATGAAGCCCAGGCGTCCAGCGGTGTCGTCGATCTTGACCGTACCGAGTTGCCCTACGACTTTTCCAGCGCGGTCGAACTGCTCGAACTGTGCAAGAAGCACAACCTGCGCGTCGCCGAACTGATGATGGCCAACGAAAAGGTCTGGCGCAGTGAAGAAGAAATCCGCGCCGGGCTGATGAAGCTGTGGCGGGCGATGCAGGATTGCGTCGAGCAGGGTTTGAAGCACGAAGGCATTCTGCCCGGCGGCTTGAATGTGCGCCGGCGTGCGGCGAAGTTGCACCGCAGTCTGCAAGAACTGAACAAACCCAATGTCATCGGCTCGACGTTGAGCGCGATGGAATGGGTCAACCTGTTCGCCCTCGCGGTGAATGAAGAAAACGCCGCCGGTGGGCGTATGGTTACGGCGCCGACCAACGGCGCGGCGGGGATTATCCCGGCGGTGTTGCACTACTTTATGAAGTTCAGCGAAGCAGTGACGGACGCCAACGTCGTCGACTACTTCCTCGGCGCGGCGGCAGTGGGGATTCTGTGCAAGAAGAATGCTTCGATCTCTGGTGCGGAAGTGGGGTGCCAGGGGAAGTCGGTTCGGCTTGCGCGATGGCGGCGGCAGGGCTGGCGGAAATTCTCGGCGCCACGCCTGAGCAATTATGCAACGCGGCGGAAATCGGTCTGGAGCACAACCTCGGCCTGACCTGCGACCCGGTCGGCGGCCTGGTGCAGGTGCCGTGCATTGAGCGCAATGCGATTGCCGCAGTGAAAGCGATCAACGCGGCGCAAATGGCGTTGCGTGGCGACGGTCAGCACTTTATTTCGCTGGATCGGGTGATCCGCACCATGCGCGATACCGGCGCGGATATGCATGACAAATATAAAGAGACCTCGCGCGGTGGGTTGGCGGTCAGCGCGGTTGAGTGTTGAAACCGAGTTGCGCTTATCGCTGGCAAGCCAGCTCCCACAGGTTCTTCAGTGTTGATGCTATTTGGTTAACACCACAAATCCCTGTGGGAGCTGGCTTGCCAGCGATGGGGCCAGACCAGTCAAAACTGCTCACCAAACGCACACCACCATTCAACCGCGCCACCTTTTGGCGCGTCGCAATCAGATAAGAGCGGTTGTCAGTCGTGACCGCCGAGTCGCTAATCGACCGTCCATCGCTTGTGCTTGCGGTGACACTCTGTGCCAATCCCCTGCAGGCCAGTTCCCACAAGTGCTACCGATCTGCTCACAGGCTGCGCGGCAGGGCTCTGGCGGCGCCTGATGGCACTTCGAAATGCCGCGTTCGCAGGTCTCGAATAGACGCGTCGCGAGGTCGTTTTCAGGAGTTATTGAATGGCCGTCCAATTTTAGGCATGGCAATTGCTCTGTCATAACAAAGCCTGCTTCCCTCGTGAGAACGCCGGCAATAACAAGAGCCTCCGCCTGAGGCCATCACCCGCTTTGTGTGAGGAGATACCGCGATGACGTCGTTCAACTCCGGGGCCCAACCCCAGAACCGTGCGCCTCAATCCATCGGCTTTCTGCTGCTGGACAATTTCACGCTGATTTCTCTGGCGTCCGCAGTTGAACCGCTGCGCATGGCCAACCAGTTGTCCGGTCGTGAGCTGTATCGCTGGAGCACCCTCACCGTTGACGGCGGCCAGGTCTGGGCCAGTGACGGTCTGCAGATCACTCCCGACGCCTCCATGCACAAAGCCCCACCGCTGGACACTGTAATTGTCTGCGGCGGCATCGGCATTCAGCGCACCGTGACCCGTGAACATGTGTCCTGGCTGCAAAGCCAGGCGCGTCAGTCCAAGCGTCTTGGCGCGGTGTGCACCGGCAGTTGGGCGCTGGCCTGCGCCGGCCTGCTCGACGGTTTCGATTGCAGCGTGCACTGGGAATGTCTGGCGGCGATGCAGGAAGCCTTTCCACGCGTGGCCATGAGCACACGCCTGTTCACCCTCGACCGTAACCGTTTCACCAGCTCCGGGGGCACTGCGCCGCTGGACATGATGCTGCACCTGATCAGCCGCGATCACGGCCGCGAGCTGTCGGCGGCGATCTCGGAAATGTTCGTCTACGAGCGCATCCGCAACGAGCAGGATCACCAGCGCGTGCCGCTCAAGCACATGCTCGGCACCAACCAGCCGAAGCTGCAGGAGATCGTCGCGTTGATGGAAGCCAACCTGGAAGAACCGATCGATCTGGATGAACTGGCGGTGTATGTCGCGGTGTCGCGTCGACAGCTGGAGCGGTTGTTCCAGAAATACCTGCACTGCTCGCCGTCGCGCTATTACCTGAAGCTGCGGCTGATCCGCGCCCGGCAACTGCTCAAGCAGACGCCGATGTCGATCATCGAAGTGGCGTCGGTATGTGGTTTCGTCTCGACCCCGCACTTCTCCAAGTGCTACCGCGAGTACTTCGGCATTCCGCCGCGTGACGAGCGTGTCGGCTCCAACACCACCCAGCAAGTGGCGATGCTGCCGCTGCCGCAGGCGATTGTGATGTCGCCGTTGTCGGGACCGATGTCGGCGTTGAGTCAGGCGCGTAATGAATCGACGTTTGCCAGCGTAAGGCTTTGATGTGATCGTTCCCACGCGCAGCAAAGGAATGCAGCCCGGGACGCTCTGCGTCCCAAAAGGCCGAACGCGGAGCGTCCGTTGAGGCATTCCCACGCAGAGCGTGGGAACGATCAGGCAAGGCTGTAGACCGCGTCAGCTTCATCGCTGGCAAGCCAGCTCCCACAGGGTCAAGGCATTACACAAATTTTGCGTCGGCCCGGATCATTGTGGGAGCTGGCTTGCCAGCGATGGCGGCCTGTCAGGCGCTGTGGGACTGCTGGTAATCCGAGAGGGCTGGCAGCAACTGCTTGTCGATTGCCTGACGCACCGCCGGCTGAATGCTCGCGCCGCTGGTGTACATGTCCTTGACCATCTTGCGCAGTTCAAACGCGCGCACGTTGTCCAGCCCGCGCACCGCACACTCGCAGGCCTGTTCGGCGGTGGTGCCGCTCGGCACCTGGATGCCCAACGCCTTGAGCTGGCCCAACAGGTCTTCCTGATCAATCAAATCGGCGTACATCATCACGCAAATCCTTCTGTGGCATCGGAGGTCTGGCTCGATTCTGGTGGCCCCGACCGGAGGCGGCAAGGGCGTTTTGTCGCAGTGGCCGGGACGACTATGAACAGGTCGTTTTCGGCTAACCGGCGAAAATGTCGACTAGGCACACTGGCCTCAGCTCGCTTCACGAAGGTTTGGTCACCCTCGCCTGGCAGCTCCTCGACAGTACCCTCCTCAGCTCCGATCCTGTCACGGCTTGATCGGGGTTTTTTTTGCCTGTGAATCAGAAATGCCCCGGTTGTCTGTGCTGACGCCATCGCTGGCAAGCCAGCTCCCACAGGGTCTAGCGTTGCAACACCAGAATCCGCGACAACAATTCATCCCGGTCGACATAGCAACCCTGAAAATGCCGCGCTCCGGTCGCGGGATCAAAGGCATTGCGCGCATGCAACGTGCGTCGGTTATCGAAGCACCACAGCTCACCTGGATTGAGCCGTTGCATCAGCCGAAACCGCGGCTCGCGGGTCATCGCGATAAACCGCCGATAGGCGCGATACAGCAACGGCATCTGCTCAACTGAAGTCTCAAATGCCCCGCGCAAGAAGTTCGCCATGCGAATCTCCGCGACCCGTCCCAGCGTATCGAGGGCAATGATCGGCGCCAGGCGGCGATAGTCGCTGTGACGGTCCTTGTTGCGAAATTCCACGGGGATTTCGCATAGCGCCTGAAACAGCGGCGGATCCTCTTGGCGCAAGGCATCGGCGATCGCAAAGCCGTCGACGAAAATACTTTCGCCACCCTCGGCGTCATTCACCAGGCAATGCAGAAACTGCAGGCCCGGTTGCAGCTCGCGGGTGGGCAGGTCGGTGTGCAGCGGCAAGTTGAAAGCGGTGTAGGCGTTACTGTCGGCGTCGGCTTTGGATTGCACGTTGAACAGCACGCCGAAATTGCTCTCGCGAATGAAGGAAATCCGCTGGGCGATGAGCTTCAGCGAACCGGGCTCGGTGGGCACGCCGCGCACTTGGGTCAGGCCAATGTCGCGCACTGCGAGCAACCACTGCAGCAGGGCGGTGTTGTCGTTCAACAGCGCTGAATATTCGAACACCGGCAACTGCAGATCGCTGCGCCAAAGAAAAGGCTTGGGTTTCGCGGCGAGTCGTTCAGCGCGAGATTCATCGTCATAGGCATGCGCGCGCAACCAGCCCGGATCGAAACGGCTGAGGTGGCCGTCGGTCCAATCGATGCGCAGGCAGCCTTCGGTATCAACGTAGGCGGCGCTCGGTTGCAGTTCGTCAGGTGCATCGACAATCTCGAAGACCTGCTCGCGGGTAACGCTGTAAACGCACTGTTGGCACGGACAGTTGTCCCGCAGCCAGACATGATGAAACGGGCTGACGCGGCCGTCAGCCCATTTGATGACAACGCGATCCGCCAGACCCTGCACACCACTCAGCGCGCTGATCAACGGATAAGTACGAAAATCGGCAACAGCGGCAGCGGTGTTCATGGCGGCTCCAGATGATCGATGAATTTTACCGGGCGGGTGGCAGCGCAATGACGCGGCCGATGTAAGCGGGAGCGGGCAGGTCCTGCTGCTCGGCGACGATGCTTTGCAGGTGACTCAGGGTGTCGGCACTGAACGGCGCCGAACGCGGGCCGGCGAGGTCAACGTGCAGCAGCATCTGTTCGTTGCCGGCCAGTTCCTGCGCATCACCGACCTTGTGCAGGCTGTGGTAGAGGTGCAGGCGTTTGTTGTCGTGGCCGATGATCTGCGTGCGCACTTCGACCTCGGTGTCGAGCTTCACTTCGTGCAGATAATTGAGGTGCAGTTCGAGGGTGAACAGCGAATGACCACTGGCTTCGCGGTTGTTGCTGTCCATGCCAAGGCGATCCATCAGCGCGTCGGTGGCGTAGCTGAAGATCAGCAGGTAGAAGGCATCGCGCAGGTGGCCGTTGTAGTCGACCCAGTCGGGGATGATTCTGGTTTGGTAGGTGGTGAGGTGGGGCATGGTTTTCGGTTCCGGCAGTTGGTGGGTCGTTAGGATCAAGAGCAACCCCCTCACCCCAACCCTCTCCCCAAGGGGAGAAGGGGAAAGGGAGCTGATCGGGGGCCTTTCAAAACTTGAGCTCGGCTCGCTGGTGCAAGTCGGCGTCACTCGAACAATCAACGCGGTCAGTTCCCTCTCCCCCGGGAGAGGGCTAGGTGAGGGCTGCGGTGTCATGCCATACGCATCACTCGCTGAACGTCATCCCATGCTTCTCTTTGGTGGTTTTCACCGCCTCAAGCACCGCCAGCAAACAATCATCACGATAGCGCTCCAGCGCCGCAATGCTGTGCCGGCCCAGTTGATCTGTGGTGCCATCAACCACATCATCGATCAGCTTGTCAGTCAGCTCCGGCGCCGGCAGATACGTCCACGGCAACTGCAACGCCGGGCCGAACTGCGACATGAAGTGACGCATGCCGGCATCACCCCCGGCCAGGGTGTAAGTCAGAAACGTGCCCATGAACGACCAGCGCAACCCGGCGCCAAAGCGGATCGCATCGTCGATCTCGCCGGTGGTTGCCACGCCGTCATTGACCAGATGCAGCGCCTCGCGCCACAGCGCTTCGAGCAAACGGTCGGCGATGAACCCCGGCACTTCCTTGCGCACATGCAACGGACGCATGCCGAGGGATTCGTAGACTTGCATCGCCGCCTGAACGGCCTCGGGCGCGGTGTTCTTGCCGCCTACCACTTCTACCAATGGCAGCAGATACACCGGGTTGAACGGATGCCCGACCACGCAACGCTCAGGGTGCGTCGAACTCTCGTAGAACTCGCTCGGCAGCAGGCCCGAGGTACTTGAACCAATCAACGCATCGGGCTTGGCCGCTGCGCTGATTTTGCTGTGCAGCTCAAGTTTCAGATCCAGCCGTTCGGGGGCGCTTTCCTGAATGAAATCGGCGTCGCACACGCATTCTTCAATGGTCGCGACAAAGCGCAGGCGATCCTGCGAAGCGCCCGGTGCCAGACCGTTTTTCTCCAGTGCCCCCAGGCATTGGCCACGCGTTTGCGCAGCGCGGCTTCGGCGCCCGGTGCCGGGTCCCAGGCCACTACGTCGAGACCGTGGGCGAGGGCGCGGGCAACCCAGCCACTGCCGATGACACCGCTGCCGAGGGCGGCGAAGGTTTTGATTTCGGTGATAAAACTCATGAGCGGTCCTTGAATGTTCGGTGATCCCATGTGGGAGCGAGCCTGCTCGCGAAGGGGCTGGCACTGCTGATGAAGATGCGACGGATGTACCGGCCTCTTCGCGAGCAGGCTCGCTCCCACAAGGGTTGAGGTGAGTTCGGTTCAGCCGCGCTGGGTCAGGCCCATTTTCTTGCGACCTTCAGCCGGGGTCAGCACGCGGGCGCCGAGGCGGCTGAGGATTTCACTGGCGCGCTCGACCAGTTGGCCGTTGGTCGCCAGCACGCCCTTGTCCAGCCACAGGTTGTCTTCGAGACCGACCCGCACGTTGCCGCCCAGCAGCACCGCTTGCGCCGCCATCGGCATCTGCATGCGGCCGATGCCGAACCCGGCCCAGACCGCGTCGGCCGGCAGGTTGTCGACCATGGCTTTCATGGTGGTGGTGTCGGCCGGCGCGCCCCACGGAATGCCCAGGCACAGCTGGAACAGCGGGTTGTCGAGCAAGCCTTCCTTGATCAGTTGCTTGGCGAACCACAGGTGACCGGTGTCGAAAATCTCCAGTTCGGCCTTCACGCCCAATTCAGTGATGCGCTTGGCCCCGGCCCGTAGTTGCGCTGGGGTGGACACGTAAATGGTGTCGCCGTCGCCGAAGTTCAGGGTGCCGCAATCGAGGGTGCAGATTTCCGGCAGCAATTCTTCAACATGGGCCAGACGGGTCAGCGGGCCGACCAGATCGGTGTTCGGGCCGAACTCCATCGGGTTTTCGCCGGCGCCGATTTCCAGGTCACCGCCCATGCCGGCGGTGAGGTTGACGATGATGTCGACGTCCGCCTCGCGGATGCGCTCCATCACTTCGCGGTAAAGGGCCACGTCACGGCTGAACTTGCCGGTCTGCGGATCGCGCACATGGCAGTGCACGACGGTGGCGCCGGCCTTGGCGGCTTCGACGGCGGCGGCAGCGATCTGTTTCGGGGTGACCGGCACGTGCGGGCTCCTGGCGGTCGTGTCGCCAGCACCGGTGAGTGCGCAGGTGATGATGACGTCGTGGTTCATGGTGCGGTTTCCTTGGGGCGTTATGGGTCTGTCCGCGGCCCTGTTCGGGGCTGCGAAGCGTCGTTAAATCCCCTCTCCCTACGGGAGAGGGTCAGGGTGAGGGGCTTTTCAAATGGGAGTTATTTGCTGGTCAGCTGCAGATTCTCAGCGGCCGGTTTGCCATCGAACGTGGTCACCCCTTCGAGCCAGCGCTGCTTGTCTTCAGGGTGATCCTTGAGCCATTGCTTCGCCGATTCGAAGGCGTCTTTATGATCGAGCAGCGGCTGCATCATCCGGCTCTCGGATTCGGCGGTGAAGGTCAGGTTGGTCAGCAGGCGGCCGATGTTCGGGCACTGCTCGGCGTATTTCGGCGCGGTCACGGTCCACACCGTGGCCATGCCTTCGTTCGGGCCAAGTGCGTCTTCGCTGCCGGTCAGATAAGTCATCTGAATGTTGACGTTCATCGGATGCGGCGCCCAGCCGAAGAACACCACGGCTTCCTTGCGACGTACTGCGCGATCGACGGCGGCGAGCATGCCGGCCTCGCTCGATTCGACCAGCTGGAACTTGCCGAGGCCGAACTGGTTCTTGGCGATCATCGCCTTGATCTGCGTATTGGCCCCCGAGCCTGGCTCGATGCCGTAGATCTTGCCGCCCAACTCCTTCTGGAATTTGGCGATGTCGGCAAAGGTCTTCAGACCCTTGTCCGCCAGATACGTCGGCACCGCGAGGGTGGCGCGGGCGTCTTTCAGGCTTGGCGCATCGAGCACCTTGACCTGATTGGCCTCGACGAACGGGGTGATGGTCTGGGTCATCAGCGGGTTCCAGTAACCGAGGAACAGGTCCAGGCGCTGATCGCGAATCCCGGCGAAGATGATCTGCTGGGAGGCGCTGGTCTGTTTGGTGCTGTAGCCGAGGCCGTCGAGCAGGACCTGGGTCATGGCACTGGTGGCGATTACATCGGTCCAGTTGACCACGCCCATGCGCACGTTCTTGCAGGACGCCGGTTCGGCCGCCATGACGCCGGTGCTCAAAAAAGCGGTACCGCTGAGTGCAAGAACGCAGCTGCTGATCAGTCGTTTCATGTCGGGTTCCTCGGCAGTTCGATTATTGGGTTTCCGGCATCTGGCGCGCCGGTGGTGCCAAGTTACGCAGCAACGGCCCGGTGAAAGCGCACAGCGGCGACTGGCATTTGCACTGTAGCGACCTGCACGCTTGAATGCCGCCGGCAAACGGCGTATCAACGTTCCACGCGTCCGCCAACCGAGTGCGCCCATGTCCCAGGATTTTTACTTTTTGCTGATGCCGGGGTTCTCTGCCATCGGCTTTATCTCCGCCATCGAACCGCTGCGCGTGGCCAACCGCTTTCGTGGCGAGCTGTATCGCTGGCATGTGCTCAGCGCCGACGGCGGGCCGGTACTGGCAAGCAATGGCATGTCGGTCAACGCCGATGCCGCGTTGGAGCCGCTGAAGAAGGGCGCGACGTTGCTGGTGGTGGCCGGGTTCGAGCCGCTGAAGTTCATCACGCCGACGCTGGAGCACTGGTTGCGTCGGCTGGACAACGACGGTGTGACGCTCGGTGGTATCGACACCGGAAGTTTCGTCCTCGCCGAAGCAGGCCTGCTCGACGGGCATCGCCTGACGCTGCACTGGGAGGCGATCGATGCGTTCAAGGAATCTTATCCACAGCTCAGCGTGACCCAGGAGCTGTTCGAGATCGACCGGCGGCGGATCACCTCGGCGGGTGGCACGGCATCGATTGATTTAATGCTCGATCTGATCGCCCAGGCCCACGGCCCGCAACTGGCGATTCAGGTCAGCGAGCAATTCGTGCTCGGGCGCATCCGCCCGCGCAAGGACCACCAGCGCATGGAAGTCGCCACGCGCTACGGCATCAGCAACAAGAAACTGGTGCAGGTGATCGGCGAGATGGAACAACACAGCGAACCGCCGCTGACCACGCTGCAACTGGCGGAATCCATCAACGTCACCCGGCGACAACTGGAGCGCTTGTTCCGGCTGCATCTGAATGACACACCGAGCAATTTCTATCTGCGCCTGCGCCTTGAGAAGGCGCGGCAACTGCTGCGCCAGACCGACATGAGCGTGCTCGAAGTGAGCATTGCCTGCGGTTTTGAATCACCGTCGTACTTCACCCGCAGCTATCGCGCAAAATTTGCCCGCTGCCCGCGCGAAGACCGGCGTACCGCGCAGGCCTGAATGGTTTCACACACAAACCCCTGTAGGAGTGAGCCTGCTCGCGATGGCGGTCTATCGGCTGACATGTGCGGGACTGACCCACCGCTATCGCGAGCAGGCTCACTCCTGCAATTTGATCGGCATTACCTCTTCACCAACGCCGAACAAGCGGCTTTGTAAGCCTCATGCTGATATTTGTTCAGCGTCCCCGGCAGCTCGAAATTATGCTTCTTGGCCTGGGCATTGATCGTCTGCGGCGACAATAGCGTCACCTCACACCCGTCCAGCAGCTGAAAAACGCCTTCAATCTTGAACGTCGTCGGCCCACCGGCAAACTCACCCTTCTTGCTGCGCTTCTTGATCGCAATCCGGTCCACCGCGTTCTCCCGCACAAACGACGCCACCTGCGCCGCGAACAGCTTCACGTTGGCCGCATCGTCATCGTCATCGAGGGCAATTTTTTTCGTGGCGAGAGGGATGTGGCTCAGAGTCGAACCGTCGAGCGCAGCCACGGCGATGATCGCTTCGCTGCCTTTGATTTCGATGCCGCAGATGTTCATGGGAATCCTTAGACTGGCTTAAGAGGTTCAGCTTACAGCTCAAACACTCACTCCTGCCCGATCGACTCCAAAAACTCCGACCGTTCATCACTCATCCGCGCCACACAATCATTCTGCGCAATAGTGAACGCCTTGCTGCCAGCCGTCGCCGGGAACGCTTCCACTGCGCAATCGGCGTCCCGCGTCTTCAACCATTGCTGCTGTGCAGTCTTCAACTTGGCGGTGATGTCGGCCAGTTGCGTCGGGTTCTTGCCGTACGCGGTCTGCATGCGTTCGTTGAGGCTGGCGTAGTTGTCCTTGAGCAGGTCTTCGGCGGTAGTGCGGCTGTAGGCCGAGCATTCCAGGGTCTGGATGTCGTTTTCCACCGCGTCGCACGGGTTGTTCTCGGATTCTTCGGCGGCGTGGGCGCCGGTCGCAATCAGTGCCAGGGCGAGGAAGATCGATTTCATTGGGGTCGCTCTAATCCGTGGGTAGGTGCAGGCTGCGGCAGATTCTGGCGCAAGCGCGCGGGCTTGAACAGCCAGCCGAGGAGGGCGGCGCACGACCCTTTGTCGCGGATTGACGCTTTCGGCAATTCCCCTGTCGTTTTTGCACCCGGTCGCCCCGACACCTAGGCATATGCTGGCCCCAAAGCGCCGGCAGACGATTCGGCGCATGAATCGCCAACAAGGGGACGCCTGATGAGCCCAGCCGAATTACACGCCGACAGCATCGTTATCGACGGTCTGATCATTGCCAAATGGAACCGCGAGCTGTTCGAAGACATGCGCAAGGGCGGTCTGACGGCGGCCAACTGCACTGTGTCGGTGTGGGAAGGCTTTCAGGCGACCGTGAACAACATCGCCGCCAGCCAGAAGCTGATCCGCGAAAACAGCGACCTGGTGATGCCGGTGCGCACCACCGCCGACATCCGGCGCGCCAAGGAACAGGGCAAGACCGGCATTCTCTTCGGCTTTCAGAACGCCCACGCTTTCGAAGACCAGATCGGCTATGTCGAGGTGTTCAAGCAGCTCGGCGTCGGCATCGTGCAGATGTGCTACAACACCCAGAACCTGGTCGGCACCGGTTGCTACGAGCGTGACGGCGGCCTGTCGGGTTTTGGTCGTGAAATCGTCGCCGAGATGAACCGCGTCGGCGTCATGTGCGACCTGTCCCACGTCGGTTCCAAGACCTCCGAAGAAGTTATCCTCGAGTCGAAAAAACCGGTCTGCTATTCGCATTGCCTGCCGTCGGGTCTCAAAGAGCACCCGCGCAACAAGTCCGATGCAGAACTCAAGTTCATTGCCGACCACGGCGGTTTCGTCGGCGTGACCATGTTCGCGCCGTTCCTCGCCAAGGGCATCGATTCGACCATCGACGATTACGCCGAAGCGATCGAATACACCATGAACATCGTCGGCGAAGACGCCATCGGTATCGGCACCGATTTCACTCAGGGTCACGGTCAGGACTTCTTCGAATACCTGACCCACGACAAGGGCTACGCCCGCCGTCTGACCAGCTTCGGCAAGATCATCAACCCGCTGGGCATCCGCACCGTCGGCGAATTCCCCAACCTCACCGAAACCCTGCTCAAACGCGGCCATTCCGAACGCGTGGTGCGCAAGATCATGGGCGAGAACTGGGTCAACGTCCTAAAAGACGTCTGGGGCGAATAACGCTTTCTCAAGACCGCCGCCGATCTGCCCCCTCTCCTGCGGGAGAGGGCTGGGGTGAGGGCCGCGGCCAACACTGAACCATCATTTTTCTGGAGTTAAGTTTCCATGGCCAAGATCGCCCCGCAATTGCCAATCGAAGTCGACAGCGAGACCGGTGTCTGGACCTCCGACGCCCTGCCGATGCTCTACGTGCCGCGGCACTTCTTCGTGAATAACCACATGGGCATCGAGGAGGTATTGGGCGCTGACGCCTACGCCGAAATCCTCTACAAGGCCGGCTACAAGTCCGCCTGGCACTGGTGCGAAAAAGAAGCTGAATGCCACGGTCTGGAAGGCGTTGCGGTGTTCGAACACTACATGAAGCGCCTGTCGCAACGCGGCTGGGGTCTGTTCAAGATTCAGGACATCGACCTCGATAAAGGCACCGCCAGTGTCAAGCTCGAGCACTCTGCATTCGTCTATGTCTACGGCAAAGTCGGGCGCAAGGTCGACTACATGTTCACCGGCTGGTTTGCCGGCGCCATGGACCAGATCCTCGAAGCCCGTGGCAGCAAAATTCGCACTGTGGCCGAACAAGTCTACGGAGGCTCCGAAGAGGGCCACGATGACGGCTTGTTCACCGTCAAGCCGTTGTAAGCCGAGGACCGTGCCATGGCTTTCGAAGCAATGTTCCAGCCGATCCAGATCGGCAAACTGACCATCCGCAACCGCGTGCTCAGCACCGCGCACGCCGAGGTCTACGCGACTGACGGTGGCATGACCACCGACCGCTACGTCAAATACTACGAAGAGAAAGCCAAGGGCGGCATCGGCCTGGCCATCTGCGGCGGTTCGTCCGTGGTGGCGATCGACAGCCCGCAGGAATGGTGGAGTTCGGTCAACCTGTCCACCGACCGGATCATTCCGCACTTCCAGAATCTGGCCGACGCCATGCACAAGCATGGCGCCAAGATCATGATCCAGATTACCCACATGGGCCGGCGCTCGCGCTGGGACGGTTTCAACTGGCCGACCCTGATGTCGCCGTCGGGCATCCGTGAACCGGTGCACCGCGCCACCTGCAAGACCATCGAGCCGGAAGAGATCTGGCGGGTGATCGGCAATTACGCCCAGGCCGCGCGCCGGGCCAAGGCCGGTGGCCTCGATGGCGTCGAACTGTCGGCCGTGCACCAGCACATGATCGACCAGTTCTGGAGCCCGCGCGTCAACAAGCGTACCGACGAGTGGGGCGGCAGCTTCGAAGGGCGGATGAAGTTCGGTCTCGAAGTGCTCAAAGCCGTGCGCGCCGAGGTCGGTGACGACTTCTGCGTGGGCATGCGCCTGTGCGGTGACGAGTTCCACCCGGACGGCTTGTCCCACGAGGACATGAAGCAGATCGCCAAGTATTACGACGACACCGGCATGCTCGACTTCATCGGCGTGGTTGGCTCGGGTTGCGACACGCACAACACCTTGGCCAACGTCATTCCGAACATGAGTTATCCACCGGAGCCGTTCCTGCATCTGGCTGCCGGGATCAAGGAAGTGGTCAAGGTGCCGGTGCTGCACGCGCAGAACATCAAGGACCCGAACCAGGCCACTCGGATTCTCGAGGGCGGTTACGTCGACATGGTCGGCATGACCCGGGCGCACATCGCCGACCCGCACCTGATCGCCAAGATCAAGATGGGCCAGATCGACCAGATCAAGCAGTGCGTCGGCGCCAACTACTGCATCGACCGTCAGTATCAAGGTCTCGATGTGCTGTGCATCCAGAACGCCGCGACTTCCCGTGAATACATGGGCGTGCCGCACATCATCGAGAAATCCACCGGGCCGAAACGCAAAGTGGTGATCGTCGGTGCCGGCCCGGCCGGGATGGAAGCCGCACGGGTGGCTGCCGAGCGGGGTCACGACGTAACGCTGTTCGAAAAGAAAGACTTCATCGGCGGGCAGATCACTACCGCGTCGAAAGCGCCGCAGCGCGACCAGATCGCCGGCATCACTCGCTGGTTCCAGCTGGAACTGGCGCGTTTGAAAGTCGATCTGCGCCTCGGCACTGCGGCCGACGCCGACACCATCATGGACCTGCGTCCAGACGTGGTGGTGCTGGCGGTCGGCGGGCATCCGTACCTTGAGCAGAACGAGCACTGGGGCGCCGCCGAAGGGCTGGTGGTCAGCAGCTGGGACGTGCTCGACGGCAAAGTCGCGCCGGGCAAGAACGTGCTGGTCTACGACACCATTTGCGAGTTCACCGGGATGTCGGTCGCCGACTTCCTCGCCGACAAGGGCAGCCAGGTCGAGATCGTCACCGACGACATCAAACCGGGCGTGGCCATTGGCGGTACGTCGTTCCCGACCTACTACCGCAGCATGTACCCGAAAGAAGTGATCATGACCGGCGACATGATGCTGGAGAAGGTCTACCGCGAAGGCGACAAGCTGGTGGCGGTGCTGGAGAACGAGTACACCGGCGCGAAAGAGGAGCGGGTGGTCGATCAGGTGGTCGTCGAAAACGGCGTGCGCCCGGACGAGGAAATCTACTACGCACTCAAGGACGGCTCGCGCAACAAGGGCCAGATCGACGTCGAAGCGCTGTTCGCGATCCAGCCGCAGCCTTCGCTGAGCGAAGCGGGCGACGGTTACTTGCTGTTCCGCATCGGCGACTGCGTGGCGCAGCGTAATACGCACGCCGCGATCTATGACGCCCTGCGGCTGTGCAAGGATTTCTAAGACTCGTTAACTGATCGTTCCCACGCTCTGCGTGGGAATGCCTCATTGGACGCTCTGCGTCCGCTTTGGGACGCGGAGCGTCCCGGGCTGCATTCCCACGCAGAGCGTGGGAACGATCATCGAACGCCGTGTTTCTCCAGGCTGTCTGGTGGGAGCTGCACCATGTTGAACACCCTTCTTCCAATCCTGTTGTTCGCAGCCTTGGGCCTTGCGGTCCTCGGCGCGCTGCGGCGGATGAACATGTGGCGCCGGGGGCGGGCGGCGAAGGTCGATCTGCTCGGCGGTCTGCTGGCCATGCCCAAGCGCTACATGGTCGATCTGCACCATGTCGTGGCGCGGGACAAATACATCGCCAACACCCACGTCGCCACGGCGGGCGGTGCGGTGGCGTCGATTGTGCTGGCGATTCTGGTGCACGGTTTCGGCCTGCATAACCGCATCCTCGGCTACGCCTTGCTGCTGATGTCGGCGGTGATGTTTGTCGGCGCGATCTTCATGTACCTGCGTCGGCGCAACCCGCCGGCGCGGCTGTCGAAAGGCCCGTGGATGCGCTTGCCGAAAAGCCTGCTGGCATTCTCGGCGTCGTTCTTTCTGGTGACCTTGCCGGTGGCCGGGATCCTGCCGGAAAACTTCGGCGGTTGGGTGCTCGCCGCCATTCTCGGTGTTGGCGTGCTGTGGGGCGTGTCGGAACTGTTCTTCGGCATGACGTGGGGCGGGCCGATGAAGCACGCCTTCGCCGGCGCCCTGCACCTGGCCTGGCACCGTCGCCCGGAACGCTTTGGCGGTGGTCGCTCGACCGGTTTGAAAGCGCTGGACCTGAGCAATCCAGACGCACCGCTGGGCGTAGAAAAACCCAAGGATTTCACCTGGAACCAGTTGCTCGGTTTTGATGCGTGCGTGCAGTGCGGCAAATGTGAAGCCGCGTGCCCGGCGTTCGCCGCCGGCCAGCCGCTGAACCCGAAAAAACTGATTCAGGACATGGTCGTCGGCCTCGCCGGCGGCACTGATGCCAAATTCGCTGGCAGTCCGTACCCGGGCAAGCCTGTAGGCGAACATGGCGGCAATCCGCATCAGCCGATCGTCAACGGTCTGGTCGATGCCGAAACCCTGTGGTCGTGCACCACTTGCCGCGCCTGCGTCGAGGAATGCCCGATGATGATCGAGCACGTCGATGCGATCGTCGACATGCGCCGCCATCTGACTCTGGAAAAAGGCGCGACGCCGAACAAGGGCGCCGAAGTCCTAGAGAACCTGATCGCCACCGACAACCCAGGCGGGTTCGCACCGGGCGGGCGGATGAACTGGGCAGCGGATCTGAACCTCAATCTGCTCAGCGAGAAGAAAACTACCGACGTGCTGTTCTGGGTTGGCGACGGCGCTTTCGACATGCGCAACCAGCGCACCCTGCGTGCCTTCGTCAAAGTACTGAAAGCGGCAAAAATCGACTTCGCCGTGCTCGGCCTCGAAGAGCGTGACAGCGGTGATGTGGCGCGGCGGCTCGGCGACGAAGCGACGTTCCAGTTGCTCGCCAAGCGCAATATTCAGACCCTGGCCAAATACCGCTTCAACCGCATCGTTACCTGCGATCCGCACAGTTTCCATGTGCTGAAAAACGAGTACGGCGCGTTCGACGGCAACTATCTGGTGCAGCACCACAGCACCTACATGGCTGAGATCATTCAGGCTGGCGCACTCAACCTCGGCCAGCACAAAGGCAACAGCGTGACCTATCACGACCCGTGCTACCTGGGCCGCTACAACGGCGAATACGAAGCCCCGCGCGAAGTGCTGCGTGCGCTCGGCATCGAAGTCAAAGAGATGCAACGTTCCGGCTTCCGCTCACGCTGCTGCGGCGGCGGTGGCGGCGCGCCGATCACTGACATTCCGGGCAAGCAGCGCATCCCCGACATGCGCATGGAGGACATCCGCGAGACCGGCGCCGAACTGGTGGCCGTGGGTTGTCCACAATGCACGGCGATGCTCGAAGGTGTCGTCGAACCGCGCCCGCTGATCAAGGACATTGCCGAACTGGTCGCCGACGCGCTGCTCGAAGACGCCGCGCCGAGCAAACCGGCGACACCGGCCAAACGTGAACCTGCGGAGGTGCATTGATGAGCGACATTATCCGCCGCGACCCGCGCGCCGAATGGATTGCGCGCAACCGTCTGCATCCGCTGCACGCGGCAATGCAACCGGCGCAATACAGCTGGATGGGGCCCAACGGCGTCATCCGCAAGAATCTGCACGGCATCGGTTTCATCGGCCCCAACGGCATCAAACGCATTGACCGCAGTGGCGCGCAACAGGGCGGGGCGGTCAAGCGTTCGGCCACGGTTGAAGTGCAACTGCCATTGCATCAGGTGCCGGCCCCGGCGTTTTACATCAGCGTGGTGCCGGACATGGTCGGCGGCCGCCTGAGCAGCCACGACCGCGACCTGCTCGGTCTTGCCCACCAATTGGCCGGCACGGACGGCGCGGTGTTGGCGGTGGTTTTTGGCGAGCACAAGGAAAGCGCTTTTGAAACTGCAGGCGTCGATCGCTTGCTGGTGCTCGAAGGCGACGAGTTCAGCGGTTATGCACCGGAACAACGCGTGCAAGGCCTCCGGGCTGTGGATAACCAGTTCAACCCGCGCCACTGGCTGCTGCCGGACAGTCGCAGCGGTGGCGGCGAACTCGGCCGACGCTTTGCTGCAGCGCTGGGCGAACGCCCGGCAACACGCGTTTGGCAAGTGAAGGGCCAGGAATGCATCGGTCGTGCCGGCGCTGGGTTGCAAGACCTCGCCCGTCCGGTTGCACGGTTGATTCTGGCGGCGGCCGAATGCGCCGAACCCGTCAGCGAAACCCGTCACGAAGCACTGCCAGTAGAGTTATCCACAAGCGTCGCGCGCAGCCTGTCGCGAATCGAAGATCTCGGTGCGGTGGCGGTGGACCCGGGCGCGATTCCGATGGCCGAAGCCGAATTCATTTTCTCCGGTGGCAACGGCGTGAAGGACTGGGCGCTGTTCCACGAAACCGCCGCTGCACTCGGCGCCACCGAAGGCGCGTCGCGAGTCGCCGTGGACGATGGCTTCATGGCCCGCGATCGCCAGGTCGGCGCGTCCGGCACCTGGGTCACGGCGCGGGTCTATGTGGCTGTGGGTATCTCCGGGGCGATCCAGCATCTGCAAGGTATCGGCGCCTGCGACAAGGTAGTGGCGATCAACCTCGATCCGGGCTGCGACATGATCAAGCGCGCCGATCTTTCGGTGATCGGCGAAAGCGCAGAGATTCTGCAAGCGTTGATCGAAGCGGTCGCGGCTTACCGCAACGATGCCAAGCGCGATGCGGCTTAAGGAAACCCTATGAACACGAACGTTATCAGTCTGGTTTCGATCGGCGCCCACCCGACCTCGGGCCGGCCACGGCGCGCCGAACAGGATGCTCGCGCTGTCGAGCTGGGCCTGCAACTGGCTGGGGATAACCTGCAAGTGCTGCACGCCGGCGACATCGCCGAACCGGCCCTGCGCGCCTATCTGGGCATGGGTCTTGAGCAGATGCACGTGCTGGAACAACCGGCTGGCGCCGATGCGTTGCCGGCGCTGACGGCGTACCTGCGTGAGGCGGGTGCGCAGGTGGTGCTGACCGGCAGCCAGGCGGAAACCGGCGAAGGTTCGGGCATGTTGCCGTTTCTTTTGGCCGAAGGGCTGGGCTGGCCATTGGTGGTGGGGCTGGCGCAGGTGGAGTCGATCAACGACGGCTCGGCACTGGTGCTGCAAGCGTTGCCGCGCGGCCAGCGGCGACGCTTGAAGGTGAAGCTGCCGTTTCTGGCGACTGTGGATAACGCTGCGCCGAAGCCTCGGCAAAGTGCTTATGGGCCGGCGCGACGGGGCGTGTTGAACGCTGAAGACGTGCAAGTGCTGGACGATGAACTGCTGGCCGTCGCCACGCTGCAACCCGCCAAGCCACGGCCCAAGCGCTTGAAAGTGATCAAGGCCAAGAGCGGGGCTGACCGGATGAAGGCCGCCACTGCGAAGGCCAGCGGTGGCGGTGGGCAGGTTTTGAAAGGTGTAACCGCGCAGGCGGGTGCCGAGGCCATCCTCAAGTTGCTGATCGAAGAAGGCGTCGTGCGCTGAAAAGCCCCTCACCCTAGCCCTCTCCCAGGGGGAGAGGGGACCTACCGTGGTGAATTGGCCAATTACATCGACCTGCGACGTTACGGTGGCCTTGGTTTGGCCAAACCTGAGACCGCCTCGATCGTTCTGTTCGATGTACCTTTGCGAGTCGACTCGGTCGGCTCCGTCTCCCTTTGGGAGAGGGCTGGGGTGAGGGCAAGCAGCTTACCCACAATCCCTGTTGGCGATTCTGTGGATAACATGTTCGCCCCTCACTGCACGCCACGCCAATCAAGCCTTCCAGCCCGATGATCAGAAAGTAATCAGCGTAACCTACGGATTTTCAGCGGTTTTTGTACAAGACCCTGCGAAAACTTGCCCCCAATCTCTGTTGGCGCTTCTGTGGACAACATGTTCGCTATCCTCTGAAAGCCTTATGGAACGGGGCTTACAAGGATGTGATCATATTTTGATCAAATGATGTCTTTCTGCACTGGAAGTCCCCTGGGCGTGGTCTTTTCCCCACCCCCGCACGCTTTTCCACAGATCAAGCGAAGTTACCCCCGAACTCTGTTGGCGCTTCTGTGGATAACGTGTTCGCTACCCGCTACAGAGCTCTAAATACGTGGCCTGTAGAGATTTGTTCAAAAAGTGATCAGTCGTTTTCAGAAACCATGATTCTGAATAAGTAACGGTTTTTCTTTAAAAATCAGTGGAATATTTTTCAGTTCATCCACAGTTACCCCCAGTTGCTGTGGGCGGGTGTGTGGATAACTTGTTTGCGGAAGGCTGGGGGCTTGCCGGGTATGGCTGGCGGGGTAGTTGATCAGAAAGTGTGCAATCAGGGTTTGAAAACAGGGTGAATGTGACATGGCTATCGCGAGCAGGCTCACTCCTACAGGGGAACGCATTCCAAACTGTAGGCGTGAGCCTGCTCGCGATGCTTTTTTTAGCCTTGGACAGGAACGCCTTTGAGGTACGGCGCTGGCTCAGCCCCGAGGTTGTTCAGCATCCGCTCGCTGTACCAGTCGACAAAGTTGACCACGCCAAACTCATAAGTCTTCGAGTAAGGCCCAGGCTGGTACGCGGTGGAGTTGATGCCGCGCTGGTTTTCCTCAGCCAGACGGCGGTCCTGATCGTTGGTCGCATCCCATACCTGACGCATGCGCTCGACGTCGTAATCGACGCCTTCAACGGCATCCTTGTGCACCAGCCATTTGGTGGTGACCATGGTTTCCTGGGCGCTGATCGGCCACACGGTGAAGACGATGATGTGGTCGCCCATGCAGTGGTTCCACGAATGCGGCAGGTGCAGGATGCGCATTGAGCCGAGGTCCGGGTTCTTGATCCGGCCCATCAACTTGGCGCAGCCCTGTTTACCGTCGAGCGTCATCGACACGGTGCCCTTGAGCAGCGGCATGCGCACGATACGGTTGCGCAGGCCGAAGCTGGCGTGGGCGTACGGAATCTTCTCGGCTTCCCAAGCGGCCGCGGAGGCGGCGACGTGATCCTTGAACGCCTGATCGGCGCGCGGGTCGGTGACGTCGTCCCATTCCAGCAGGGTTTTCAGCAGTTCCGGGTGCGACGCGTTGCAGTGGTAGCACTCGCGGTTGTTTTCCAGCACCAGTTTCCAGTTGGCTTTTTCCATCAAGGTGGTGGTGATCGCCACCTTGGTGTTCTCCATGTCGTACGGTTCCATGTAATGGTTGAGCGTCGACAAAAAGTCATCGATGGCCGGCGGGTTTTCCGCCAGGCTGATAAAGATGTAGCCGCCGGCGGTTTTCACATTCACCGGTTTGAGGCCGTACTGCTTCATGTCGAAGTCAGCGCCCATCTCGGTGCCGGCGAACAGCAGGCGCCCGTCCAGTTCGTAGGTCCACTGATGGTAGTGGCAGACCAGTTTGGCGACCTTGCCTTTTTCACTGGTGCACAGGCGCGAGCCACGGTGGCGGCAGACGTTGTGGAATGCGTGCACCACGCCTTCGGCACCGCGAATGACGATAATCGGGTTCTTGCCGACCTGCAGGGTCAGGTAGTTGCCCTTGGCCGGGATTTCACAGGTCATGCCGGCGATCAACCACTCTTTCTGAAAGATCTCCTGCATGTCGATATCGAACAGGCGCTCGTCGCTGTAGAACGGCTGCGGCAGCGAAAAGGTCCGCTCGCGTTCCTGGAGCATCTGTGCGGTGGCCTTGCGTGCGGGTTCCAGCGGATCGCCCAGGCTGATTTTTGCGGTGACGTCCATCGATGTAATCCTCATGGCCCTCTGCGTGGCCGGCGAAAGTGGCTGATCAGGTGTGCTGCAAAACGGTTGCTACGCAAGGTGTAAAGAAGTCGTCTTGTGTTGGGGCGAGTGTGGGGCCGGCGCTGCCCCGAACCTTATCCATGGGCGACATGGTGCAATCTGTTCCCGACGCGCAAGTCCCGGTGGTTGGGGGCTGGTCGCGATAAGTATGTCAATGTCGCGGATAGGTAAACGGACGGTCTGCGCTATACGCAGAATCGCCGACATGAGGCCGACAGTCGGCCGTGGAGAACAGCATGTCCAACAGCTTCCTGAATCCGGTCACCACCCAGACCTGGGCCAATGGCCGACACATTGTCCGTTGCGTCAAAGTCATCCAGGAAACCTGGGATGTGCGCACCTTCTGCTTCATGGCCGATCAACCGATCATGTTCTTTTTCAAGCCGGGGCAGTTCGTCACCCTGGAGCTGGAAATCGAAGGCCAGCCGGTCATGCGCTCGTACACCATTTCCAGCTCGCCGTCGGTGCCGTACAGCTTCTCGGTGACGATCAAGCGCGTGCCGGGCGGCAAGGTGTCCAACTGGCTGCACGACACGCTGCATGAAGGACAGGAGTTGGCAGTGCACGGCCCCGTCGGGTTGTTCAATGCCATCGACTTCCCAAGCCCGAAGGTCTTGTACCTGAGCGGCGGCGTCGGTATCACCCCGTGCATGTCGATGGCGCGCTGGTTCTACGACACTAACGCCAACGTCGACATGACGTTTATCCACAGCGCGCGCTCGCCAAAAGACATCATTTATCACCGCGAGCTGGAACACATGGCGTCGCGGATCGACAACTTCAGCCTGCACCTGATCTGCGAGAAACATGGCCTCGGTGAGCCCTGGGCCGGTTATCGCGGCTACCTCAACCACAAAATGCTCGAACTGATGGTGCCGGACTTCCTCGAGCGCGAAGTGTTCTGCTGCGGCCCGACGCCGTACATGACCGCGGTCAAGCGCCTGCTGGAAAACGCTGGCTACGACATGTCGCGTTATCACGAGGAATCGTTCGGCGCCACGCCACCGGAAGCGCGTGCCGACGCGGTGGAGCAAGCCGAGCAGGCAGCCGATGCGCCGGAAATCGACGCGGCGGACCTGCATCAGGTCGAATTCACCGCCTCGGGCAAGAGCATCCGTGTGGCACCGGGCGAAACCGTGCACGCGGCGGCGGCCAAGCTGGGCCTGATGATTCCGAAAGCCTGCGGCATGGGCATTTGCGGAACGTGCAAGGTGATGAAACTGGGCGGCGAAGTGGAGATGGAGCACAACGGCGGGATTACCGAGGATGATGAAGCCGAGGGTTTCATCCTTTCTTGCTGCAGTGTGCCTAAAGGCGATGTGCGTATTGAGTTTTGAATATGATCGTTCCCACGCTCCGCGTGGGAACGCAGCCCGGGACGCTCCGCGTCCCACTTCAATACCAGCGCTGAACCTCAATCAGTCCCTCAGTTCCTGCGTAGTCCCTGGCACTCGAATACCGCCAATGCTCCGGTAAATCCACGTAACCGCGTTTCACCGGGTTGTTGTGGATGTAATCAAGCTTCTGGCGCATCACTGATTCGCTGTAGACCATCTCTGCGTGCGCGCCTTCTTGCCACAGTTGATAAACCCGATCCTGCTTATGCGCGCGTTTGCTGAAGCGCAGACGCTGCAGGGCTTTGTCGGCGCCTTTGGTTTGCAAATCATTGATGATCTGTCGCGCGGTGAAAGACTTGAACTGGCTGAGGCATTTGCTCAGATCGGGTGCTTGAGCGACGAAGTGCAGGTGGTTTTCCAGGATCACGTAGCCATACAGCTTCAAGTCGTGATGAGTTTGTTGATAGCGCCAGCAATCAAGCAGGTGGTCGACAATGTATGGGCGGATGAACAACGGTAGCCATTCCATCACCGTGCAGGTGAGGAAATGCGGTTTGTCGGTTTCGGTAACCAAATAGCGGCTGCGGCCCATGGGATTCGATCCTTGAATCGTGCGGTGCGACGGAGATGGAACGCGGAGCGTCCCGGGAGGCGTTCCCACGCGGAGCGTGGGAACGATCAGGGTGGGGCGTGCGGATTTATCGCGCTAGCGGAAGAGGCCACTGGTGTGCGTGGGAAACGTCATTTTGACGCGGGATCGTTCCCACGCTCTGCGTGGGAATGCAGCCACTGACGCTCTGCGTCACAGCGGTATTCAGTCTGGCGATGGTGTTGGGGCTGGAGCGCGGAGCGTCCCTGGGAGGCGTTCCCACGTGGAGCGTGGGAACGATCAGGGTGGGGCGGGCGGATTTATCGCGCTAGCGGAAGAGGCCACTGGTGTGCGTGGGAAACCTCATTTTGACGCCGGATCGTTCCCACGCTCTGCGTGGGAATGCAGCCACTGACGCTCTGCGTCACAGCGGTATTCAGTCTGGCGAAGGTGTTGGGGCTGGAACGCGGAGCGTCCCAAGAGGCTTTCCCACGCGGAGCGTGGGAACGATCAGTCTGGCGGGGGAATCAGGCCGACATGACTTCGCGGATGTCACGCGCCAGTTCGCGCACGCGTTCTTCTTCGGTGTCCCAGGAGCACATGAAACGTGCGCCGCCTTTGCCGATGAAGGTGTAGAAGCGCCAGTTCTTCGCAGTCAGCGCGGCGATGGCCGGTTCCGACAGTTGCAGGAACACGCCGTTGGCCTGCACCGGGAACATCAGCTCGACGCCGGGAATGTCGCTGACCAGCTCTGCCAGCAGTTGCGCGCAGTGGTTGGCGTGGCGGGCGTATTTGAGCCAGGCGCCGTTTTCCAGAATGCCGACCCAAGGCGCCGACAGGAAGCGCATTTTCGACGCCAGTTGCCCGGCCTGTTTGCAGCGGTAATCGAAGTCTTCGGCCAGTTTGTGGTTGAAGAACAGAATCGCCTCGCCCACGGCCATGCCGTTTTTCGTGCCGCCGAAGCACAGCACATCGACGCCGGCCTTCCAGGTCAGATCCGCCGGCGAGCAGCCGAGGAATGCGCAGGCGTTGGAAAACCGCGCACCGTCCATGTGCAGGTGCAGGCCCAGCTCTTTGCAGGTAGCGCTGATCGCGCGGACTTCTTCCGGGGTGTAGACGCTGCCGACTTCGGTGGCCTGGGTCAGGGTGACTACACGCGGTTTCGGGTAGTGAATGTCCTGGCGTTTGAGCGCGACTTCGCGGATCGACTGCGGGGTGATCTTGCCGTTTTCGGTGCCGGCGATCAGCAGTTTCGAACCGTTGGAGAAAAACTCCGGGGCGCCGCATTCGTCGGTTTCGACGTGGGCGGTTTCCGAGCAGATCACGCTGTGGTAACTCTGGCACAGCGACGACAGGGCCAGCGAGTTGGCCGCGGTGCCATTGAAGGCGAAGAACACTTCGCAGTCGGTTTCAAACAGGTTGCGGAAATGATCGGCCGCGCGGGCGGTCCATTCATCGTCGCCATAGGCGCGCTGGTGGCCGTGGTTGGCCTGTTCCATGGCAGCCCAGGCTTCCGGGCAGATACCGGAATAGTTGTCGCTGGCGAATTGTTGGCTCTTGTCGGTCATGGCCGGCTTCCGTAATCGAGACTCTTGTGAAGGCTCGTGGTCAATGAAGATGCGCACTTTACCGAAGATCTTCCGGGGAGCACATGCGATGTCGGGTGCAGAAAACTATCAGTTTATGGGCCGATTATGCACCTGAGCCGACGCGACGGCGCGCTGGATCTGCTCAAGTGGCTGGCGTTATTGAGCATGGTCCTTGATCACCTGCGATATGTCGGCTTTTCCGCCGATTGGCTGTATGTGCCGGGGCGACTGGCGTTTCCGTGGTTTTGCCTCGCGATGGCGGCGAATCTGGCTCGCGACGGTTCGAGGAAAATGGAGTGGCGCTATCTGGGCTGGCTGTTGCTGTTCAGCGCCGTCAGTGAGATTCCGTATCGCTTGTACATTCCTGATCCTGACACGTTGAACGTGATGCCGACGCTGGCGTTGGGGTTGTTGGTGGCGCGCGGTTGGCAGGACTCATCGTGCGTATCACGATTGCTCGCGGCCGCTGCGCTGGTGGCTGCGGCGGCTTTCTCAGAGCGACTGATGTTCGGTTTTTTCGGCGTTCTGCTGCCCTTGGCGATGCTGCTGGTGTTTCGTCGCCCGTGGTATTTCAGTCTGCTGCCGGGCCTGATCTGTCTCGCTGCGAATCAATGGCAGGTGTTGCTCGAATCGGCACGGTTCGGCAATCGCGTGGCGATTGTCGGTCTGGCGATGTGTCTGTTGGCGCCAATGCTGGGGATGTTCCTGTTGCGACATGCGCGACATGTCCGGCCTGCACCGATGCGCCGATGGGCGTATGCGCTGTATCCAGCGCATTTCCTGCTGCTGCTACTGATCCGCCAGCTCGCCGCTTAACCCTGTGGGAGCTGGCTTGCCAGCGATAGCGGTGGGTCAGCCACCATCCATGCCAGATGTGCCGCTGCCATCGCTGGCAAGCCAGCTCCCACAAGGTTCTCCAGTGTTTTCGAGATCGAGTCTGGAAAACGCATTTCCAGCCATGTCGTAAACGCACCTTTGCGTGGCGCGCGCAGGCATTTGAGCTGTCTGTGCCGGTCATACCATCGCATCAAAGGGCACCGCTGCGATTGCCGGTGCCTTACCGAGACGAATGGCGCACAGATGCCGCTGGGAGAGACGCGATGTTCAGCAAGCAAGACCAGATCCAGGGTTACGACGATGCACTGCTGGCGGCGATGAATGCCGAGGAGCAACGTCAGGAAGATCACATCGAGCTGATCGCGTCGGAAAACTACACCAGCAAGCGCGTCATGCAGGCGCAAGGCAGTGGCCTGACCAACAAATATGCTGAAGGCTATCCGGGCAAGCGCTACTACGGCGGCTGCGAGCACGTCGATAAAGTCGAAGCGCTGGCGATCGAACGCGCCAAGCAACTGTTCGGCGCCGATTACGCCAACGTCCAGCCGCACTCCGGTTCTTCGGCCAACAGCGCGGTGTACCTGGCGCTGATCCAGCCGGGCGACACCATTCTCGGCATGAGCCTGGCCCACGGCGGTCACCTGACCCACGGCGCAAAAGTGTCGTCCTCGGGCAAGCTCTACAACGCCGTGCAGTACGGCATCAACACCGACACCGGGCTGATCGATTATGACGAAGTCGAGCGTCTGGCCGTTGAGTGCAAGCCGAAAATGATCGTAGCCGGGTTCTCGGCTTACTCGAAGACCCTGGACTTCCCACGCTTCCGCCAGATCGCTGACAAGGTTGGCGCGTTGCTGTTCGTCGACATGGCTCACGTTGCCGGTCTGGTCGCCGCCGGTCTGTACCCGAACCCGCTGCCGTACGCTGACGTCGTCACCACCACCACCCACAAAACCCTTCGCGGTCCACGCGGTGGGCTGATCCTGGCCAAGTCCAACGAAGAGATCGAAAAGAAGCTCAACGCCGCAGTATTCCCCGGCGCCCAGGGCGGCCCGCTGATGCACGTCATCGCCGGTAAGGCGGTGTGCTTCAAGGAAGCGCTGGAGCCGGGCTTCAAGGCTTATCAGCAACAAGTGATCGACAACGCTCAGGCGATGGCCAGCGTGTTCATCAAACGTGGCTACGATGTAGTGTCCGGCGGCACCGATAACCATTTGTTCCTGGTCAGCCTGATCCGTCAGGGCCTGACTGGCAAGGACGCCGATGCCGCCCTCGGCCGTGCGCACATCACCGTGAACAAGAACGCCGTGCCGAACGACCCGCAATCGCCGTTCGTGACCTCGGGCCTGCGCATCGGCACCCCGGCGGTGACCACCCGTGGTTTCAAGGTCAGCCAGTGCGAAACCCTCGCCGGCTGGATCTGCGACATCCTCGACAACCTCGGTGACGCCGATGTCGAGGCCAATGTCGCCCAACAGGTGTCGGCCCTGTGCGCAGACTTCCCGGTTTATCGCTGAGCGTTCTGGAGTAAATGACTATGCAACGCTATTCGGGCTTCGGCCTCTTCAAACACTCGCTCAGCCACCACGAAAACTGGCAGCGCATGTGGCGCACGCCCACGCCGAAAAAGGTCTATGACGTGGTCATCGTCGGCGGTGGCGGGCACGGTCTGGCGACCGCCTATTACCTGGCGAAAGAACACGGCATCACCAACGTCGCGGTGGTCGAGAAGGGTTGGCTGGGCGGCGGTAACACCGCGCGCAACACCACCATCGTCCGCTCCAACTACCTGTGGGACGAGTCGGCGCACCTCTACGAACACGCGATGAAATTGTGGGAAGGCCTGTCGCAAGACCTCAACTACAACGTGATGTTCTCCCAGCGTGGCGTCTACAACCTGTGCCACACCCTGCAAGACATTCGCGATTCCGAGCGTCGGGTCAGCGCCAACCGCCTCAACGGCGTTGATGGTGAACTGCTCAACGCCAAGCAAGTCGCGGACGAAATTCCGTACCTCGACTGCTCGAAGAACACCCGGTACCCAGTGATGGGCGCTACCGTGCAGCGTCGCGGCGGCGTCGCCCGCCACGATGCCGTGGCCTGGGGCTTTGCCCGTGCCGCCGATGCCTTGGGTGTGGACCTGATCCAACAGACCGAAGTGATCGGTTTCCGCAAGGAAAACGGCGTGTGCATCGGCGTCGAAACCAACAAGGGCTTCATCGGCGCCAAGCGTGTCGGCGTGGTCACTGCCGGTAACTCCGGGCACATGGCCAAGCTCGCCGGTTTCCGTCTGCCGATCGAATCCCACCCGCTGCAAGCGCTGGTGTCCGAGCCGATCAAGCCGATTATCGACAGCGTGATCATGTCCAACGCCGTGCACGGTTACATCAGCCAGTCCGACAAGGGCGACCTGGTGATCGGCGCCGGTATCGACGGCTACAACGGTTACGGCCAGCGTGGTTCGTACCCGGTGATCGAGCACACCGTGCAAGCGATCGTCGAGATGTTCCCGGTGTTGTCCCGCGTGCGCATGAACCGCCAGTGGGGCGGCATCGTCGACACCACCCCGGACGCCTGCCCGATCATTTCGAAAACCCCGGTACCGAACATGTTCTTCAACTGCGGTTGGGGCACCGGCGGCTTCAAGGCCACGCCTGGCTCGGGCAATGTGTTTGCCGCGAGTCTGGCCAAGGGTGAAATGCACCCGCTGGCCGCACCGTTTTCCATCGACCGTTTCCACAACGGCGCCCTCATCGACGAACACGGCGCTGCTGCCGTCGCCCACTAACAGGAGAAATCCCCATGTTGCATATCTTCTGTCCTCACTGCGGCGAACTGCGCTCCGAAGAGGAATTCCACGCATCCGGCCAGGCGCACATCCCGCGCCCACTGGATCCGAACGCCTGCACCGACGAGGAGTGGGGCGACTACATGTTTTTCCGCGATAACCCGCGCGGTCTGCACCACGAACTGTGGGACCACGTCGCCGGTTGCCGGCAGTACTTCAACGTCACCCGCGACACCGTGACCTACGAGATTCTTGAAAGCTACAAGATCGGCGAGAAGCCACAATTCACCGACAAGGCTGGCACTGCGAAAACCGCCACGACGGCGCTGGGAGAGAAGGTATGAGCCAGACCAATCGCCTGTCCAACGGTGGACGGATCGACCGCAACAAAGTGCTGAGCTTCACCTTCAACGGCCAGACCTACAAAGGTTTCGAGGGTGATACCCTGGCCGCCGCGCTGATTGCCAACGGCGTCGACATCATCGGCCGCAGCTTCAAGTACTCGCGTCCACGCGGCATCTTCGCCGCCGGTGCCGAAGAGCCGAACGCGATTCTGCAGATCGGTGCCACCGAAGCCACGCAGATTCCCAACGTGCGCGCCACGCAACAGGCGTTGTACCAAGGTCTGGTCGCGACCAGCACCAACGGCTGGCCGAGCGTCAACAACGACATGATGGGCATTCTCGGCAAGGTCGGCGGCAAGCTGATGCCGCCGGGTTTCTACTACAAAACCTTCATGTACCCGCAATCGTTCTGGATGACTTACGAGAAGTACATTCGTAAGGCCGCTGGTCTTGGCCGTTCGCCGACCGAGAACGATCCGGATACCTACGACTACATGAACCAGCACTGCGACGTGCTGATCGTCGGCGCTGGCCCGGCCGGTCTTGCCGCTGCCCTGGCCGCTGCGCGCAGCGGTGCCCGGGTGATTCTGGCCGATGAGCAGGAAGAGTTCGGCGGCAGCCTGCTCGACTCGCGCGAAAGCCTTGATGGCAAACCGGCCATGGAGTGGGTTGCCAGCGTTATCGCCGAATTGAAGAACACTCCGGACGTGCTGCTGTTGCCGCGCGCCACGGTCAACGGTTATCACGACCACAACTTCCTGACCATTCACGAACGCCTCACCGATCACCTCGGTGACCGCGCGCCGATCGGTCAGGTGCGCCAGCGCATTCACCGTGTGCGCGCCAAGCGTGTGGTGCTGGCGACCGGTGCGCATGAGCGTCCGCTGGTTTACGGCAACAACGACGTGCCGGGCAACATGCTGGCTGGTGCGGTGTCGACTTACGTACGTCGCTATGGCGTGGCGCCGGGCAAGAAACTTGTCCTCAGCACCAACAACGATCACGCCTATCGCGTCGCACTGGACTGGCTCGATGCGAGTCTGCAAGTGGTCGCGATCGCCGATGCCCGCAGCAACCCGCGCGGGGCACTGGTCGAAGAGGCGCGCGCCAAAGGCATTCGCATCCTTACCGGCAGCGCTGTGATCGAAGCCCGTGGCAGCAAGCGCGTGACCGCTGCCCGCGTTGCGGCGATCGATGTAAAGGCACACGCCGTGACCAGCCCGGGCGAATGGCTCGACTGCGATCTGGTCGCCAGTTCCGGGGGTTACAGCCCGGTGGTGCACCTGGCTTCGCACCTGGGCGGCAAGCCGATCTGGCGTGAAGACATCCTCGGTTTCGTACCGGGTGAGGCACCGCAGAAACGCGTGTGCGTGGGTGGTGTCAACGGCGTTTATGCGCTGGGGGATTCTCTGGCTGACGGTTTCGAGGGTGGCGTGCGCGCTGCCGCTGAGGCCGGTTTCCAGACTGTCGAAGGCGTACTGCCGAAAGCCTTGAGCCGCGTCGAAGAACCGACGCTGGCGCTGTTCCAGGTGCCCCACGAGAAGAACTCGGCACGGGCGCCGAAGCAATTCGTCGATCTGCAGAACGACGTCACCGCTGGTGGCATCGAACTGGCGACCCGTGAAGGCTTCGAGTCGGTCGAGCACGTCAAGCGCTATACCGCGCTGGGCTTCGGCACCGATCAGGGCAAGCTTGGCAACGTCAACGGCCTGGCGATTGCTGCGCGTTCGCTGAACGTGAGCATCCCGCAGATGGGCACCACCATGTTCCGCCCGAACTACACGCCGGTGACTTTCGGCGCCGTGGCCGGTCGTCACTGTGGTCACATCTTCGAGCCGGTGCGCTACACCGCACTGCATGCCTGGCATGTGAAAAACGGCGCCGAGTTTGAAGACGTCGGGCAGTGGAAGCGTCCATGGTACTTCCCGAAAAACGGCGAAGACCTGCACGCCGCGGTCAAGCGCGAATGCAAGGCTGTGCGCGACAGCGTCGGCCTGCTCGATGCCTCGACCCTCGGCAAGATCGACATTCAAGGCCCGGATGCCCGCGAATTCCTCAACCGCGTGTACACCAACGCCTGGACCAAGCTCGACGTGGGCAAGGCGCGTTACGGTTTGATGTGCAAGGAAGACGGGATGGTCTTCGACGACGGTGTGACGGCGTGTCTGGCCGACAACCATTTCGTCATGACCACCACCACCGGCGGCGCTGCCCGCGTGCTGCAGTGGCTGGAGTTGTACCACCAGACCGAATGGCCGGAGATGAAGGTGTACTTCACCTCGGTCACCGACCACTGGGCGACCATGACCCTGTCCGGGCCGAACAGCCGCAAGCTGCTCAGTGCCGTGACCGACATCGATCTGAGCAACGAAGCGTTCCCGTTCATGACCTGGAAAGAAGGTCTGGTGGGTGACGTGCCGGCGCGGGTGTTCCGCATCTCGTTCACCGGTGAGCTGTCGTACGAAGTCAACGTCCAGGCCGACTATGCGATGGGCGTGCTGGAAAAAATCGTCGAGGCCGGCAAGCAGTACAACCTGACCCCGTACGGCACTGAAACCATGCACGTGCTGCGCGCCGAGAAGGGTTTCATCATCGTCGGCCAGGACACCGACGGCTCGATGACCCCGGACGACCTGAACATGGGCTGGTGCGTCGGCCGCACCAAACCGTTCTCGTGGATCGGCCAGCGCGGCATGAACCGTGAAGATTGCGTGCGTGATCAGCGCAAGCAACTGGTCGGCCTCAAACCGATCGACCCAACGAAATGGCTGCCGGAAGGTGCGCAGCTGGTGTTCAACACCAAGCAGGCGATCCCGATGAGCATGGTCGGCCACGTGACTTCCAGCTACGCGCACAACTCCCTGGGTTATTCGTTTGCCATGGGTGTGGTCAAGGGCGGTCTCAAGCGCATGGGTGAGCGGGTGTTCGCACCGCTGGCCGATGGCAGCGTGATCGAGGCGGAAATCGTTTCTTCGGTGTTCTTCGATCCGAAGGGTGAGCGGCAGAACATCTGACACTGATCGTTCCCACGCTCCGCGTGGGAATGCATCCCGGGACGCTCCGCGTCCCAAGAGCGGACGCAGAGCGTCCATGGCGGCATTCCCACGCAGAGCGTGGGAACGATCAATACAAGAAGGTGCTTTATGACCACAGCCAATGTGTACCAACAACGTCCGACCACCGGCGCCCGCGCCGAGTCGTCGCTGCACCATGCCGACCTCGCCAGCCTGGTCGGCAAGGGCCGCAAGAACGCCGGCGTGATCGTGCGTGAGAAAAAACTCCTCGGCCACCTGACCATTCGCGGTGATGGCCACGATGCCGCCTTCGCCGCCGGTGTGCACAAGGCGCTGGGCATTGAATTGCCCGGCGCCCTCAGCGTCGTCGTCAAAGGTGAAACCAGCCTGCAATGGATGGGCCCGGACGAGTGGCTGCTGATCGTGCCCAGCGGTGAAGAATTCGCCGCCGAGCAGCAACTGCGCGAAGCGCTGGGCGATCTGCACATCGCAATCGTCAACGTCAGCGGCGGTCAGCAGCTTCTCGAATTGAGCGGGCCGAACGTGCGTCAGGTGCTGATGAAGTCGACCAGCTACGACGTTCACCCGAACAACTTCCCGGTCGGCAAAGCGGTGGGCACGGTGTTCGCCAAGTCGCAATTGATGATTCGCCACACGGCTGAAGACACCTGGGAACTGCTGATCCGTCGCAGCTTCTCGGATTACTGGTGGTTGTGGTTGCAGGATGCTTCGGCCGAGTACGGCCTCAGCGTTCAGGCCTGAAGATCAAACGCCCCCCTCACCCCAGCCCTCTCCCCTGAGGGGGAGAGGGGAAAGGGAGCCGATTTGTGTTGTTTTCGACCTGAGTTGGATGATCGTTCCCACGTTCCGCGTGGGAATGCATCCCGGGACGCTCCGCGTCCCAAGAGCGGACGCAGAGCGTCCATGGCGGCATTCCCAGGCAGAGCGTGGGAACGATCAGAGGAAAAAACATGAGCCGTGCCCCAGACACATGGATTCTGACCGCCGACTGCCCCAGCGTCCTCGGCACCGTGGACGCGGTGACGCGTTTTCTGTTCGAGCAGGGCTGCTACGTCACTGAGCACCATTCATTCGATGACCGCCTCTCGGGGCGCTTTTTCATTCGCGTGGAATTCCGCCAGCCCGACGGCTTCGACGAACAATCCTTCCGCGCCGGCCTCGCCGAACGCGGGCAGGCTTTTGGCATGCTGTTCGAGCTGACCGCGCCGAACTACCGGCCGAAAGTGGTGATCATGGTGTCCAAGGCCGATCACTGCCTCAACGACTTGCTCTATCGCCAGCGCATCGGCCAGCTGTCGATGGACGTGGCGGCGGTGGTGTCCAACCATCCGGATCTCAAGCCGTTGGCCGACTGGCACCAGATTCCCTACTACCATTTCCCCCTCGACCCCAACGACAAACCGGCGCAGGAGCGGCAGGTCTGGCAGGTGATCGAAGAGTCCGGCGCCGAACTGGTAATTCTCGCCCGCTACATGCAAGTGCTGTCGCCGGAGCTGTGCCGCAAGCTCGATGGCAAGGCGATCAACATTCACCACTCGCTGCTGCCGGGCTTCAAGGGCGCCAAGCCGTATCACCAGGCCTACAACAAGGGCGTGAAGCTGGTCGGCGCGACCGCGCATTACATCAACAACGATCTGGATGAAGGGCCGATCATTGCCCAGGGCGTCGAGGCGGTGGATCACAGTCATTATCCCGAGGACCTGATTGCCAAGGGGCGCGATATCGAAGGGCTGACGCTGGCGCGGGCGGTGGGGTATCACATTGAGCGCAGAGTGTTTCTCAATGCCAACAGAACCGTTGTTCTTTAGGCCGCCATCGCTGGCAAGCCAGCTCCCACAGGGATTTGTGTCGTACAGAATTTTTGAGTTCCACCCAAAACCTGTGGGAGCTGGCTTGCCAGCGATGAGGCCCTGACAGGCAACACAAAAGCAGCACCTGTACCCGAGCACTCAACGCGCTGCCCTGCCTGGGGCAACGCGGTTCCATAAAAACAACAGTGAGGTGAAAGCATGTCTGGCAATCGTGGTGTGGTGTATCTCGGCGCTGGCAAGGTCGAAGTACAGAAAATCGACTATCCGAAAATGCAGGACCCGCGCGGCAGGAAGATCGAACACGGTGTGATCCTGCGTGTGGTTTCCACCAACATCTGCGGCTCCGACCAACACATGGTGCGCGGCCGTACCACGGCGCAGACCGGTCTGGTGTTGGGTCACGAAATCACCGGCGAGGTTATCGAAAAAGGCTCCGACGTCGAAAACCTGAAGATCGGCGATCTGGTCTCCGTGCCGTTCAACGTGGCTTGCGGGCGCTGCCGTTCCTGCAAGGAGCAACACACCGGCGTCTGCCTGACCGTCAACCCGGCCCGTGCCGGTGGCGCTTACGGTTACGTCGACATGGGCGACTGGACCGGCGGCCAGGCCGAATACGTGCTGGTGCCGTACGCCGACTTCAACCTGCTGAAACTGCCGGACCGCGACAAGGCCATGGAGAAGATCCGCGACCTGACCTGCCTCTCCGACATCCTCCCGACCGGTTACCACGGCGCAGTCACTGCCGGCGTGGGTCCGGGCAGCACCGTGTACATTGCCGGCGCCGGCCCGGTGGGTCTGGCCGCTGCCGCTTCGGCACGTCTGCTGGGTGCGGCGGTGGTGATCATCGGCGACGTCAATACCATCCGCCTGGCCCACGCCAAGGCGCAGGGTTTTGAAATCGTCGACCTGTCCAAAGACACTCCGCTGCACGAACAGATCGCTGCACTGCTCGGCGAGCCGGAAGTCGACTGCGCAGTCGACTGCGTCGGCTTCGAAGCCCGCGGCCACGGCCACGACGGCGTCAAGGCCGAAGCCCCGGCCACCGTACTCAACTCACTGATGGGCGTGGTGCGCGTAGCCGGCAAGATCGGTATCCCGGGCCTGTACGTCACCGAAGATCCGGGTGCCGTCGACGCCGCCGCGAAAATGGGCAGCCTGAGCATTCGCTTTGGTCTCGGTTGGGCCAAGTCGCACAGCTTCCACACCGGCCAGACGCCGGTGATGAAGTACAACCGCCAGTTGATGCAGGCAATCATGTGGGATCGCATCAACATCGCCGAAGTGGTAGGCGTGCAGGTCATCAGCCTCGACCAGGCGCCGGAAGGTTATGGCGAGTTCGATGCGGGCGTGCCGAAGAAGTTTGTGATTGATCCGCATAAGTTGTTCAGTGCGGCGTAGGGTTTCACTGCAAACGCAGAAACGGCGCCATTCAGGCGCCGTTTTTATGGAACAGTGTTCCGTTTCAAACATTGATCTGAACATCTTCAGCTAGCATACCTTTCTGTCCTCTCGTGGCAACAAATGACACCTTCTGCCCTTCTTTTAGACTCTTGGCTCCCCACGTCATGATGGCCTTAAAATGAACGTAAAGATCTTCGCCACCGCCCTCAGGGGTAATAAACCCGAAGCCTTTTTCGTCGCTAAACCACTTAACCGTACCGGTTTGTCTGTTTGGCATATCCGCGCTTCCTGCATTGTAAAATTGGTATCACACGGTGCGACCTAAGACGTACGCGAATGAAAAGACAGCCCATATGGTTGTCTTTGTATTGCTACTTTTTCTTGGCCTTGAATGCACATTTATTGGCGTCACCGCCAGCCGCTGTGCATTCATCACCCGTCCAGCCGCTTCCAGTGGTACTAACCGGAGTACCGTTTCTGTAACCGGCCGATACGCCCAGGTCGTCCTTGCCCTCATATCTGCAGATGACAACCGATTTGGAAGTGTTTTTATCTTTGACGCGTGCAGAGATGAAGGTAAGGTCTTCACCGTCTTGCGAGCGGGACACCGAAATTGTTGGGCAGGTAGCTGCGTAGGTGGCACTCATCATGGTCAGACTGATCACCAGGCCGGTGACAACTTTAAGCTTCATTGCTTGTGCTCCGTTAGATAACTGGGGAGCGTCAATATTCGCGTGGAAGATTTCAATCGCCTACTGTTAGATCTGACAGTTTTATAGCTCGATTTGAAATATCAACTCGAATTTCAAGAAACAAAAGAACTTAGAAAGACACAGTCTCCGTAATTAAAGAGTAACCAATACCCCTTGATAAAGAACAGGTCCGGTTGGTTTGCCAGTCGGCGACCCACCCTTGGGCTCAAGCGTTACCGCCAACGTAATCGGCTTGCCGATCAACCCTTTCTGCGCCTCGCTCAACTCGACCTTGCCCTTGCCCCCGACCGGAACCACACCCAGCGAGATCGGCGTGCCACCGTCGGGAATCGCCCACAATTCGAGGCTGCGATCCGCCTCCACCGCTGCAAGTGTCAGCGGTTCGACCTGCAGATAATCCGCATGCGCTTCGACCTTAAGCGCCGGTTTTGCATCGACGCTTAACAGGGTGGCGCTGTAGCGGGCGTCGTCACGGTTGTACAGCGCGCCAATGAACACCAGCGCGACGATGGAGCACGCCGCCACCGTAAGCCGCAGCCAATTCCAGAACGGCCGTTTCTCGGGTACGTGCAGCACTTGCGGTTCGATGCGCGCGGTGATGCTGTGCCAGACGCGGTCGGGCACGGGGCGTTCCGGCAGTGCTTCGGTGAGAGCGGCGAGGGTTTCCTGCCAGTGCGCCAGCTCGCGGCGCAGTGCCGCGTCATCCACAAGCAACTGTTCAAAGCGCCGCCGCGCCGACGCAGGCATCAGGCCGATAGCATAATCGGCAGCGAGGGCGCGGCGCAGGGCAGGGGTCTGGTAGTTCATGCTTCAAGGCACCGGCGCAGGCGTTCCAGGCCTCGGCGAATCCACGATTTGACGGTTCCCAGGGGCGTGGCCAGATGTACGGCAAGTTCGCTACAGGACAACCCCTGAAAGTACGCCACACTGATCGATTGGCGCTGCATGCCGTCGAGGGTTTCCAGGCAGCGGTTTAAGGCGTGGGCTTCACGGGCGCTGTTCAATTGCTCGTGCGCCGAGGGGCTTTCATCCGACAGCGCGTCTTGCTCAACCTCGCTCAGCGGCCGCTCGCGCTGCTTGCGCAATTGATCAATGGCTTGATTGCGGGTGATGTTGATCATCCAGGTCAGCGGCGCCGACAAGTGCGCCTCGTAGCGCGAGGCGTTGTGCCAGATGCGCACGAAGCTTTCCTGCAGCACCTCTTCGGCCAGATCGGCGCGGCCCATGAAGCGCAGCGCCACGCCGTGCAAGCGCGGGCCGACGCTGCGGTACAACGTTTCGAAGGCGCGCCGATCCCCTTGTGAGCACTGGGCGAGGAGCTGGCGCAACTGATCGGTGTCGGCGATGGAAATGACCATTCTCCAGACAAGCGTGAGCGCACGACGGCGAGGCTCGAACTGTTCATAGGCTAGTTCAGCGACAGCGCTTGTGCCATTCATCATGTCGGCGTCCGGATTTCACATTTTATATACGCGGGCCAAATGAAAATGGATGCGCCGCGCCGGAACATGCGCCTGGATACCCGGTCAAACCGGCAGTTTTACTGCCCGTCGACCGGGTGGTTTTCACAGCTCGAGAGGATGTCTGAATGAAGATTTCACGCGGTTTTGCCCTGGCATCGCTCCTGACCCTGGCTGCCGGGCCGGTGTTTGCCGGTTTCAGCCTGAATGATGTGGCCGGTGCGGTCTCGGGTATGCAGGGTGGCGACAAGGCGGCTGCGGCGGCGCCGACCTCGGAAACCGCTGGTTTGCTCAGCGCCCTGAGTGCGCTGGACGTGACGCCGGAGCAAGCGGTGGGCGGCACCAGTGCGATGCTCGGGCTGGCGAAGAACCAGTTGAGCAGCACCGACTATTCGCAACTGGCCAAGGAAGTGCCGGGGATCGACAAGCTGTCCGGTGGCAGCGGCAATCTGGCGGCGTTGGGTGCGCTGCTCGGTTCGTCCGGCAAGTCCGCTGGCCTTGAGAATGCGTTGGGCAATGTCAAAGACACTAACGACCTGAACAACGCCTTCAGCGCGCTGGGTATGGACAGCGGCATGATTGGCCAGTTTGCCCCGGTGCTCCTGCAATACCTCGGTCAGCAGGGTGTCGGCGGTTCGTTGCTGAGCAGCCTGGGCAATATCTGGGGCACCGGCAGCGGTAGCTGAGTCAGCGGCGCTCGTTGCGCAGTTCGGCGATGCGCTGATCTTTCTCGGTCCAGAGCTGGTTGACCCAGTTCTGGACACGCTCGCGAAACACCGGGTCCTTTTCGTAATCGCCCTGCCACAGCGCCGGGTCGAGTTCGCGGGTCTTGATGTCGATGATGACCCGCGGCACGTTGCCGCTGATCAAATCCCAGAAACCCGGAATCTTCTCTTGCGGGTAGACCACCGTCACATCCAGCATCGCATCGAGCTGTTCGCCCATCGCCGCCAATACAAACGCCACGCCACCGGCCTTGGGTTTGAGCAGGTGATTGAACGGTGATGTCTGCTGTGTGCTTTTCGCCAAGGTGTAGCGCGTGCCTTCCAGATAATTCACCACGGTCACCGGCTGCCGCTTGAACAGCTCGCACGCCGCTTTGGTGATCTCCAGATCCTTGCCTGCCAGTTCCGGGTTCTTCGCCAGAAAGGCCTTGGTGTAGCGCTTCATGAACGGGTAATCCAGCGCCCACCACGCCAGCCCAAGGAACGGCACCCAGATCAGCTCTTTCTTGAGGAAAAACTTGAAGAACGGCGTACGCCGGTTGAGGGTCTGGATCAGCGCGGGAATGTCGACCCACGATTGATGGTTGCTGACCACCAGATAGGAAGTGTCGCGACGCAAATCGTCGCCGCCGCGAATGTCCCATTTTGTCGGAATGCATAGCTGAAAGATCAGCTTGTCGATCTCCGCCCAGGTTTCGGCAATCCACATCACCGCCGCGGACGCATGATCGCGCCAGCGCCCCGGTGCGATCAGTTTGAGCAAGGCAAACACCATCAACGGGCCGATCAGGATCAGGGTATTGAGCAACAGCAGCAGGGTGACGAAACAGCCGGTGAGCAGGCGGCGCATAGGCAACTCTTGGAAGTGTCAGGAGGCGGGCCATGATAAGCAGCTTCGCGCGACAGGCCAAATCGGTGGTGACGAATGTTTCACTTTAGTCGCGTTAACCTGATCGTTCCCACGCAGAGCGCGGGAACGATCAAGCGCGCAACGGTCTAAAATCCCGTTGCCCAACCTCTTCCAAGGAAGCCCCCTACGTGAAATCCCTCCTTGCACTGTTTGCCCTCGCCGCCCTGCCGGTCATGGCCGCCGAGCCGACCCTGTACGGGCGCTACGAATACATCGCGCTGCCGGAAATCGGCGGTGAAGTGCTCAAGGCCAAGATGGACACGGGTGCGCTGACCGCCTCGCTGTCGGCCAAGGACATCGAAACCTTCACCCGCGATGGCGATGAATGGGTGCGTTTCCGCCTCGCCACCAAGGACGCCAGCAATAAGGTCTATGAGCACAAGGTCGCGCGGATCAGCAAGATCAAGAGCCGCTCGGACGAAGAGGACGAGGGTGAAAGCACCGACGTCGCCAAGCGCCCGGTGGTCGATCTGGAACTGTGTCTGGGCAACGTCAAGCGCACCGTCGAAGTCAACCTGACCGACCGCAGCCACTTCAATTATCCGTTGCTGATCGGTGCCAAGGCGTTGCGCGAGTTTGGCGCCGCAGTGAATCCGGCGCGGCGCTTCACCGCTGACAAGCCGGACTGCTAAGTGGTCTCATTGACGTAACCTCAGGCTTGGGGCACCGTTCGCGCACCTAACCCACAGGCTCGGACGCCATGCCCCATATCCTGATTGTCGAAGACGAAGCGGCGATTGCCGATACGCTGATTTTCGCCCTGCAGGGCGAAGGCTTCAGCACCACATGGCTGAGCCTCGGCGCGGCAGCGCTGGAACATCAGCGGCAGACGCCGGCCGATCTGATCATTCTCGACATCGGCCTGCCGGACATCAGTGGCTTCGAGACCTGCAAGCAACTGCGGCGCTTCAGCGAGGTGCCGGTGCTGTTCCTCAGCGCGCGGGATGCCGAGATCGATCGCGTGGTCGGCCTGGAAATCGGCGCTGACGATTACGTGGTCAAGCCGTTCAGCCCGCGTGAAGTTGCCGCTCGGGTGAAGGCCATCCTCAAACGCATGGCGCCGCGCCCGGCGATCGAAGGTGCTTCGGCGCTGTTTCGCATCGATGCCGATCGGGTGCAGATCATCTATCGCGGCCAGACCCTGAGCCTGACCCGTCACGAATTCCGCCTGTTGCAATGCCTGCTCGAACAACCCGAACGGGTGTTCAGTCGTGAGCAACTGCTCGACGCCTTGGGCGTAGCCGCCGACGCCGGTTACGAGCGCAGCATCGACAGCCACATCAAAAGCGTGCGCGCCAAACTGCGTCTGGTGCGCGCCGACGCCGAGCCGATCCAGACCCATCGCGGCCTCGGCTACAGCTACAGTCCGGGGCACAGCTGATGTCGCTGGGGCTGCGGATTTTTCTGGTGTATGTGCTGTTCGTCGGCCTGACCGGGTATTTCGTGCTCAACACGGTGATGGAGGAAATCCGCCCCGGCGTGCGCCAGTCCACCGAGGAAACCCTGGTCGACACCGCCAACCTGATGGCGGAAATCCTGCGCGACGACTTCAAGGCCGGCACCCTCAGTGAAAACCGCTGGCCGCAACTGCTGCGCGCTTATGGCGAGCGCCAGCCGCAGGCGACGATCTGGGGTTTGCCGAAGAATCAGGTCAACCACCGGATCTACGTGACCGACGCCCACGGCATCGTCGTGCTTGATTCCAGCGGCGTCGCGGTCGGCCAGGATTACTCGCGCTGGAATGACGTCTACCTGACCTTGCGCGGCGAATACGGCGCGCGATCGAGCCGCAGCGATCCTAACGACCCGAACTCCTCGGTGATGCACGTCGGCGCGCCGATCCGCGACAACGGCAAGATCATCGGCGTGGTCACCGTGGCCAAACCGAACAGCTCGTTGCAGCCTTACGTCGATCGCACCGAGCGGCGCTTGCTGATCTACGGCGCCGCGCTGATCGGCCTCGGCCTGTTGTTTGGCGCGTTGCTGTCGTGGTGGCTGAGCCGCGCGCTGCACAGGCTGACCGGTTATGCCCAGGCGGTGAGCGAGGGCCGGCGCGTGGAAGTGCCGCATTACCGCGGCGGCGAACTGCAACAGCTCGCCACTGCAGTGGAGCAGATGCGCACTCAGCTTGAGGGCAAAGCCTATGTCGAGCGCTATGTGCACACGCTGACCCACGAACTGAAAAGTCCGTTGGCGGCGATTCGTGGCGCGGCGGAATTGCTGCAAAGCGAGATGCCGCCCGCCCAGCGTCTGCGCTTTGTCAGCAACATCGACAGCGAAAGCGCGCGGATGCAGCAGTTGATCGAACGCTTGCTCAATCTGGCGCAGGTCGAACAACGTCAAGGCCTGGAAGAGCGTGTGGCAGTGCCGCTGGCGCTGTTGGTCGCGGAGTTGCTGCAGGCGCAGGCTGCGCGGATCGAAGGCAAGCAGTTGCGTGTCGAGCAAGCGATTGGCGCGGATCTGTTGCTGATTGGCGAGCCGTTTCTGCTGCGTCAGGCGTTGGGCAATCTGCTGGAGAACGCGTTGGATTTCACTCCGGCGCAGGGGCTGTTGCGCTTGAGTGCCGAGCGGGTTGGCGAGCAGATCGAGGTGCGTTTGTTCAACGAAACGGCGCCGATTCCCGATTACGCCTTGCCGCGTCTGACCGAGCGCTTCTACTCATTGCCGCGCCCGGACAGTGGGCGCAAGAGCACCGGGTTGGGGCTTAACTTCGTTGAAGAAGTGGTCAAGTTGCATGGTGGGGCGCTGCGCATTGGCAATGTCGAAAACGGCGTTGAGGTGACTTTGCGCTTGCCTTGAGACTGAGTCGCGGCCATCGCGAGCAGGCTCGCTCCCACAGAGAAGCACATTCCAAAGTGGGAGCGAGCCTGCTCGCGAAGGGACCGGCGCATTCTCCACATAATCTCCATACTCTCACCACAAAACCCTCACACGCCCTCACCAGACTCTGCCCATCCAAACAGGGAGAGTCCCATGAACCGAAATCTGACCATCAAGCTCGGCGCCATCGCCTTGCTGATCCTGCTGTTGCTGATACCGCTGCTGATGATCGACGGCGTCATTGACGAGCGCCAACAATTACGCGACGGTGTGCTCGATGACATCGCCCGCAGCTCCAGCTACAGCCAGCAGCTGAGCGGGCCGGTGATGGTGGTGCCGTATCGCAAGGTGGTGCGCACCTGGAAAACCAACGACAAAACCAATCAGCGCTACGAAGAAGTCAGTGAGGAACGCGGGCGTCTGTACTTCCTGCCGGAGCGTTTCGAACTCGACGGGCAAGTGGAAACCGAGCTGCGCAAGCGCGGTATCTATGAGGCGCGGCTGTTCCATGCCGACAATCGCATCAACGGTCATTTCGCCTTGCCGGCGCAATTGGGGATCAAAGAGAACTTCACCGATTACCAGTTTGACGCGCCGTTCCTGGCGGTGGGCATCAGCGACATTCGCGGCATCGAAAACGCGCTGAAACTGGAAATCGACGGCCAGCGCCTGGACTTTGTCCCAGGGTCGGAAGTGGGCTGGATCGGTGAAGGCGTGCACGTAACGCTGCCAGCGCTGGACACCGGCAAAGCCACCCAACTGAGCTTTGCCTTCGACCTGCGCCTGCAAGGCACCGGCTCGCTAAAAGTGTTGCCGGTGGGCAAGACCAGCAGCGTCAGCCTCAAGGCCAACTGGCCGCACCCAAGCTTTGTCGGCAACTTCCTGCCGGCCAAGCGTGAAATCAACGATCAGGGTTTCAGCGCCGACTGGCAGACTTCGTTTTTCTCCACCAACCTGCAAGAGGCGATGGACCGCTGCATCGTCGGCGATTGCGATGGGCTGAACGGCCGCAGCTTCGGCGTGAGCTTCATTGACCCGGTCGACCAATACCTGAAAAGCGACCGGGCGATCAAATACGCCTTGCTGTTCATCGTCCTGACCTTCGCTGGTTTCTTCCTCTTCGAAGTGCTCAAGAGCCTGGCGGTGCACCCGGTGCAGTACGCGTTGGTCGGTGTGGCGCTGGCGTTCTTTTACCTGTTGCTGCTGTCGCTGTCGGAACACATCGGCTTTGCCTTGGCCTATCTGCTGTCGGCCAGTGGTTGCGTGTTGCTGATCGGCTTTTACGTCTGCCATGTGCTGCGCAGCGTGCGTCACGGCTTGAGCTTCTCCGCCGGGCTGGCGGCGTTGTATGGCCTGCTTTACGGATTGCTGAGCGCCGAGGATTACGCGCTGCTGATGGGCTCGCTGCTGCTGTTCGGACTGCTTGGGGTGTTCATGGTGCTGACGCGCCGGCTGGACTGGTATGCGCTTGCGCAGAAACCGGCGAAGCCGCTGGAGTTTGATCTGGGGGTGGTGCAATGAGCGGGGTGGGCTTGCGCGAGGAGCGCAGGGAAGCAGCGGTTTTGCTGACCCTGATTCTTGCAGCTCTGCCACTGCAACCGAGGTGGTGCCATCGCGAGCAGGCTCGCTCCCACAGGGGAATGCGGTCAATTGTAGGAGTGAGCCTGCTCGCGATGGGGGCCGAACAGGCGCCGCAGAATCAGGGCTTGGGCATTGTCGCGACCATGGACGGTCGCTGACTCACTTCAAAATACCAGTTGCCCAGTTGTGGATTGGCCGCGCGCCAGTCCATGTCCGGGAAACGCAGATCCAGATAACCCAGGGCACAGGCGACGCTGATCGCGGCCACGTCGAAGTGGCTGGTCAGCTCGGCAATCGCCTCGTTTTCCAGCACGGCGAGGGCGCGGCGGATCTTGTCGCGCTGAGCGTCGAGCCACTGCTCCCAGTGTTTTTCCACCGGGCGCAGGACGGTTTCGTAACGCACCATCACCGAGGCATCCATGATCCCGTCGGCCATCGACGCCAGGGTCAGACGCCGCCAGCGCGCCGCGCCTTCACGCGGGATCAGCGGATTGCCGACGTGCTGCTGGTCGAGGTATTCAAGGATCACGCGGCTGTCATGGATGACATTGCCATCGGCCAGACGCAGGGCAGGGATCTTGCTCAACGGGTTGTCGGCGATCAGCGCCGGGTCCGGGCTGACCGGGCTGAGCACACAGTCTTGCAGCGCCACGCGATCCTGCTGCCCGGTTTCGTGGAGCAACACCATCACTTTGCGCACGAACGGGGAGAGCGTGTTGTGGTACAGGGTCATGCTGGGGGCGGACATGGGCAAACCTCGGTGATCGTCGAAGAGCAGGAGGTTAGCCTAGCCACAACCTCTGTGGCTGGCGAGGGAAATGATGGTGCCTTGGCGATCGCCATCGCTGGCAAGCCAGCTCCCACAGTGTTTTGCAGTGAACACAAATTTCAGATTCAGCGTAAACCCCTGTGGGAGCTGGCTTGCCAGCGATGAGGCCATCATCGACAACACAAATATCACCTGCGCTGCAGCAATCCCTTGAGCGCCAGAAATGCCGGCACACCCAGCCCGACCCAGCTCAACGCATCCCAGATGCCATCTCCCAGCAACGCCGCAAACAACCCCGCCGCACTGAGCAGGGCGATCACGATCGGTGTGCTGAAGACCTTCCAGAAACTCGACTGACGCGGCTTCATGCCGAGGCCTCCGCGGTTTCCGCCACCCGGTTCGCCGCTTTGCGCCGCACCACCCACAGGTACACGCCACTGGCCAGCACGATGATGGTCAACACATCGAGCGTGGCCCACAAAATCTTCATTGGCATTCCGCCGTAGTCACCGAAATGCAAAGGCTGCGACATGCCCATGGCGTCCATGTACCACGGGCGCTCGGCCACAGCGGTGACTTGCAAGGTCGTGGCATCGATCAGTACCGGCGTCAGCAGATGCGAAGTCAGGTGCGTGCCGCCCTTCATGAACACTGCGTAATGGTGTTCGCTGGAAAAACGTGTGCCGGGGAAGGCGATGAAATCCGGCTTCATGCCCGGTGCGACTTCAGCGGCGATGTCGAGCAAGCGCGTGGCCGGCGCCAGTTGAGTCAGCGGCGGCGCATCGCGGTACGGTGCAATCAGCGTGGTCAGCGCGTCGTTGCGCCACGCGGCGATCAGCAGGTCGGCGCAGGCGCTGATCACCCCGGTCACCCCCACCACCAGACACCAGGTCAGGGTCACGACGCCGATCAGGTTATGCAGGTCGAGCCAGCGCAGCCGCGTGGATTTGTCCTGACGCACGGTGCCGAATTTCAAGCGACGCATGAACGGCAGGTACAGCACCGTCCCGGACACGATCGCCACGACAAACAACAACCCCATGAAGGCCAGCAGCAGTTTGCCCGGCAACCCGGCAAACATGTCGACGTGCAGGCGCAGGATGAACAGCATCAAGCCGCCGTTGGCCGAGGGCGTTTCCAGCGCCTCGCCGGTGCGCGCATCGAGCATGAAGGTGTGCGACGAGTTCGGTTCGGTGTCGGCGGTTTTCGCCATGATCGCGAACGCCGCATTCGGCTCTTCGTCGTCATAACCGAAGTACTGCATGACTTCGCCGGGGCGATGCTGCTGCGCGGCGTCGACCAGTTGCTGCAGGTTGAGCTGTGGCGTGTCGGCCGGCATCTCGCGCAACTCGGGGGCGTTGCCGAGCAGATGATCGATCTCGTGGCTGAAAATCAGCGGCAGACCGGTCAGTGCCAGCATCAGCAGAAACACCGTGCAGATCAGGCTGGTCCAGGTGTGAATGAACGACCAGCGGCGGATGGTTTTACTTTTCATTGCATGACCTTCAAAAACACCGAAGCCGTCCACGGCGGACGGCCTGGTAATGGGGCCCGTTTCAGCTCACGCGCTTACCACTTGTAGGTGGCACTGGCGACAACGCTGCGCTGGTCGCCGTAGTAGCAATAGAAGCTGTCGCAGGTGGAAATGTATTCCTTGTCGAACAGGTTGGTCGCGTTGACCGCCAGCGATGCGCCTTTGAGGCTGTTGTCGAGGCGACCGAGGTCGTAATGCACCGAAGCGTCGAACACCGTGTAGGCGTCGGCCTTGCCTAGCCAGGTGTTGGCCTTGTCGCCATAGGTGTTGCCGGTGTAACGCACGCCGCCGCCAATGCCGAAGCCGTCGAGCACGCCGCTGTGCCAGGTGTAATCGGTCCACAGCGAGGCTTGCTGGTTGGGCATCAGTTGCAGGCGATTGCCCTTGTCGACGCCATTTTGCACTTCCGACTTGGCCAGGGTGTAGGCGGCGATGACTTTCAGGTTATCGGTCACGTCGGACACCGCTTCCAGCTCCAGACCTTTGACTTTGACTTCGCCGGTCTGGCTGGTGATCGAAACGTTGTTGACGAAGGTGTTGACCGAGACGTTCTTCTGGGTGAGGTCATACACGGCAGCGGTCAGCAGGGTCTTGCTGCCCGGCGGCTGGTACTTGATGCCCAGTTCCCATTGCTTGCCTTCGGTGGGTTTCAGCGATCCGGTGGACGTGGCGTCGGCACCGGTGGTTGGCTGGAACGACTCGGCGTACGACAGGTACGGCACGAAACCGTTGTCGAACACGTAGCTGAGGGCTGCGTTGCCGCTGAATTTCTTGTCGCGCTGGGTGTTGGTGGCGTCGCCCTGGTTGATGAATTGCGTGCTGGTGTGCACCCAGTCTTCGCGACCACCGAGGGTCAGGCGCCATTGGTCGAGGGCCATCTGGTCCTGCACGTACAGGCCGGTCTGGTAGGTCTTCTGGTCGTAGTCGTAAAACGCCGTGGAGCGCGCCGGACGGACGATCGGCTGGCCGTAGATCGGGGTGATCACGTTGGTGGTCAGGCCATCGCCGAAAATCGAGGTGTAGTTGGTATTGCTGCGCTGGTGATCCAGACCCAGCAGCAGGGTGTGGCGGATGTCACCGGTGGCGAAATCGGCCTGAAAGTTGTTGTCCACGGCGAACTGGCTGATGTCTTCTTCAACGCTGGTGCTGGTGCGACCGACGTTGCCTTGCTCATCCACCGTGGTGAATGGATAAGAGCCCGGCGTCAGCACCTGGAACGACAGATCCGACTTGGTGTAGCGCAGGTTCTGCTTGAACTGCCAGACATCGTTCAGCCGATGTTCAAAGGCGTAGCCCAGCGCGTAGTAGGTGCGGTCGTAATATTCCCAGTCCGGATCGCCGAGGTTCTTGTGGTGAGAAATATCACCGAACGGCGAGTTGATTTTGGTGCCCTGGATCGGCAGAAACTGGCTGGTGATGCCGGTGTCATCGCGGGTGAACTGGCTCAGCAGGGTGAATTTGGTGTCGTCGTCGATGTTCCAGGTCAGGCTCGGCGCGATGTTGTAGCGCTTGTTGTCGACGTGGTCGATCTGCGTGCCGCTGTCGCGCACCACGCCGCTGATGCCGTACAGAAACTGCCCGGCGTCATCGATCTTGCCGGTGCTGGCGAAGTTGATCTGGCGATGATTGTCGCTGCCATATTGCAGTTGGATTTCGTTGCTCGCTTCAGCACTCGGGCGGCGGCTGACCATGTCGAGCAGGCCGCCCGGCGGGGTCTGGCCATAGACCGAGGAGGCCGGGCCGCGCAGCAGGGCGAGGCGGTCGAGGTTCCAGGTTTCCTGTTTCGGGTTGGCGTACACGCCTTTGGGCAGCGGCAGGCCATCGAGGAACTGGGTCGGTTCGAAACCGCGCACGCGCAGCCAGTCGGCGCGGGTGTCGCTGCCGTAGCTGCTGGCGGTGATGCCCGGCATGTAGCGCACGGCATCGTCGAGGCTGTGCACGCTGCGGTCGTCCATTTGCTGACGGGTCGCCACCGAGATCGAGCGCGGCGCTTCGACCAGGGCGGTGTCGGTCTTGGTGCCGGCCGCGGTGCGCGTGGCGGTGTAGCCCTCGACCGGGCCCCAGGCGGTTTCCAGATTCTCTACGCCGATGACCGAAGTTTCCGGCAGGGCCAGCGTGCCTTCAGGCACCGCGACCAGGGTGTAGGTGCCGGCGCTGCTTTGTTCCAGTTGCAGGCCGGTGCCACGCAAGGCTGCGCGCAGGGCGCCGGCGGCATCGTATTGGCCGCTGACCGGCGCCGACGTCTTGCCTGCCGCCAGTGCCGGATTCAGCGACAACGCCAGACCGCCCTGACTGGCGATCTGGTTCAAGGTGGTCGACAGCGGCGCCGCCGGCAAGTTGTAGGCGCGCACGCTGGACGCTTGCTCGGCGGCGAGCAACGGGCTGCTGATCAGCGGGGCGCTGAGCGCAATGGCGACGGCCAGCAGACTGGGGCGCAACAAGGTGTCTAGCGAACGGGACATACGGCGGCTCCTGAATGGAAATATTTCTCAATTGCCTGTGTGCCGGACGAGAATCAAAAAGTGATAGGGCGGGATGAAAATAATTTCGATTAACTGAAAAACAGCCACATTTCTGCGGGATTGATCGTTCCCATGCTCCGCGTGGGAATGCCTCAATGGACGCTCTGCGTCCGCTTCGGCAGGGACGCAGAGCGTCCGGGGCTGCATTCCCACGCAGAGCGTGGGAACGATCAGGTCAAGGGGAGGAGGGCTCAGCCTTCGCCACGGTGACCCAATACGGCGTATGCCGCTCGATCTGCACCGGCAGGGTCGGCAGCAGCGCGCTCAGGGCCTTATCGGTATCGTGCAGCGGGAAGCTGCCGGTAATGCGCAAGTCCGCCACATCCGGTGCCACGCCCAGATGCCCGCGACGATAACGTCCCAGCTCATGCACCAGATCGCCGAGGCGCGCGTTATCGACCACCAGCATGCCGCGGGTCCAGGCATCGGCGCCGGGATTGAGCGCGGCGACCTGGCCAAGGCCATCGCGGTGCAGCAGCACTTGCTGGCCTTCGCGCAGAATCTGTTCCTGCGGATTGGCTTGCCCATGGGCGGCCACCGCCGACTGCAACACGCTCAACCGCGTGCCGTCTTCTTCACGCTTGACCAGAAACCGCGTGCCCAAAGCGCGCATGCTGCCTTCGCGGGTTTCGACGATAAATGGCCGCGCATCGCCATGAGCGGTCTCGACGAGAATTTCGCCTTCCTGCAAGACGATCAACCGGCGCTGGTCATCGAATCGCACATCCACCGCGCTGTGGGTATTGAGATTGAGCACGGTGCCGTCCGCCAGGCGCACGGTGCGCTGCTCGCCGGTCGCAGTGCGCTGGTCGGCCAGCCAGTAATCCAGCGGCAGAAAGCGTTCACTGGCGAACAGCCCCAGACCGACGATCACTACCACGCTGGCCAAGCCGCTGCCGAGTTTGCGCACGCGCCGACGAATGCCCTCGCGTGATTGCAGCAAGGCACTGCGCGCCGGACCTTTGGCCACGCTGAAGCGCTGATCAAGCATGCCCAACTGGCGCCAGGCACGGGCGTGTTCTTCATTGGCAGCGTGCCATTTGGCGAACTCCTCGCGTTCCAGCGGGCTGCTCGAATCGAGGGTCAGTTGCCAGGCAATCGCCGCATCCAGCACATGCGCCGGCACCGGTCGGGAACTGGCCGGGCTCATGTCGGCTCACCGTAGAGGGCGATGTAGCACTGGCGAATACCCTGCGCCAGATACTGACGCACACGCGGCACCGAGACGCCGAGGCGGGTGGCGATCTCGGCATGGCTGAGGCCATCGAGGCGGTTATACAGAAACGCCGCACGGGCCTTGGTCGAGAGCTTGCCGAGCAAGCGGTCGATGGCCTTGAGGTCGTCGAGGATCATTTGCTGTTCTTCCACCGACGGTTGTTCGGCTTCGGGAATCAGCATCAATTCGGTGAGGTAGGCCTGTTCCAGCGCGGCGCGACGGAAATAGTCGAACAGCAGGCCCTTGGCGATCGCCACCAGAAAGGCGCGCGGCTCGCGCGGTGTCGGCAATTCATCGCGACCGAGCAGGCGCACGAAGGTGTCCTGGCTCAGGTCTTCGGCACGCTGCGGGCAAGCCACATTGCGCCGCAGCCACGCCAGCAGCCAACCGCGATGATCGCGATACAGCGCACCGACAAGCTGACTGTGAGGGCTTGGGACTGACGACACCGGACATCACCGATTGGGAAAGATTAACTAACGCGAATTGTTCGCGATTCTGGCAGAGGTGGGAATGGTTAGCAATTGGCCACTGGTCAGGTGATGAATCAAGGGCGGCCCCTCACCCTAGCCCTCTCCCGGAGGGAGAGGGGACTGATCGGGGGATATTGACGCAATACGCCGACGTGAAAGATTTCTGCTGAATCCATAATCGACTCGGTCTTTCAGGTCGATATAAGGCTTCGGACACCAGGATCGGCTCCCTCTCCCTCCGGGAGAGGGCTGGGGTGAGGGGCTTTTGATCTGAATGATTCTAAAAGGAGGGCACCCGCTGCCGCCGCTTCCACTGACTCAAGCGTTGCTGCAAATTTCGCGGACTGTGAATCTGCTGCGCCCGCGCGCGGCTGAACAGGATCAGCGCCAGTTCTGCCGTCGCCAACGCATCGGCACTGGCGTTATGGCGTTCGAACACCTCAAGCTTGAACAACTCGATCCAGTCATGCAGCCCGGCCTCACGAATCTGTGCCTGCGGGCAAACCAGCGGGGCAATATCGGCCACGTCGAGAAACACATGCTGGAGTTTGTGCCCCAGATGCTCCTTCAAGGCACGCCCGAGCATGTGCTGATCGAACGGCGCATGAAACGCCAGCACCGGGCTGTCGCCGATAAATTCCATCAGTTCCAGCAACGCCTCGGCCGGATCGCTGCCGGCGGCAATCGCGCTCGGCGCCAGACCGTGGATCAACACGCTGGGGCTGATCTTCAGTTCGCGACATTGTAGTGTGCGTTCGAACTGCTGGGCGAAATCGATCGCGCCGTCCTCGATCACTACCGCACCGATCGACAACACCCGATCCTTGTGCAGATTGAGCCCGGTGGTTTCCAGATCCAGCACTACCCAGCGCTGTTCGCGCAGACTGCATTCGCTCAGCTCGGTGACCACCGGTAATTGCGTCAGGCGTTGTTGCACCTGCGCCGACACTGGCGGGCCGGCCGGACGTAGCCACGAGAACAGGCTCATAGCTGATACCGCAAGGTCAGGCTGCTTTGCAGGCGCTGGGCCTGACGCAGGGATTCACGCAAGATGCGCCGGTCGAGATGGTTGAGACTGTCCGGGTCGACGCGGTTGGAGTACGGCAGATTTTCCCGAGTCTGCAGTTGATGTTGCTGCATGCGCGTTTGTTGAATGAAGTGATACGCCTCTTCATACGCCGCGCCGTCGAGGGGTTCGATGACTTCTTTCACCACCAGTTGGCGGAAGCGTTCGAGGGTATTGTTGGCGTCGATGCCGTTGGCCAGCGCCAGCAGGCGCGCGCCATCGACGAAGGGCGTCAGGCCCTGAATCTTCAGGTCCAGCGTGGCTTTTTCGCCGTTCTTGCGCGCCAGCACAAACTCGCGGAAGCGCCCGACCGGCGGCCGATTGCGCAACGCGTTCTCGGCCAGCATGCGCTGGAACAAGCGGTTGTCGCCGACCTGCTCGAGAATCCCGCGGCGCAATTGCTCGCAACTTTTCTCATCGCCCCAGACCACGCGCAGATCGAAATAAATGCTCGAACCGAGCAGGTTCTCCGGCGTTGCTTCACGAATGAACGCCGCGAAACGCCGCGCCCACTCCGCGCGCGACAGACACAGCTCGGGATTGCCGGCCATGACATTGCCTTTGCACAGGGTGAAACCGCATTGCGCCAGGCTGTGGTTGATCTGTTGGGCGATCGGCAACAGCTTGCCGCGAATCTCCGCAGCATGTGCAGCATCGGGGGCGTCGAACAGAATGCCGTTGTCCTGATCGGTGTGCAGGGTCTGTTCGCGGCGGCCTTCGCTGCCGAAACACAACCAGCTGAACGGCACGCCGGGGTCGCCTTTTTCGGCGAGCGTCAGTTCGATCACCCGGCACACGGTGTGATCGTTGAGCAGGGTGATGATGTGGGTGATCTGCGTCGAGGAGGCGCCGTGAGCAAGCATGCGCTCGACCAGCTGGCCGATCTCGCCGCGCAGGCTGACCAGTTGTTCGACCCGCTGGGCGCTGCGGATGGTCCGCGCCAAATGCACCAGATCGACCCGTTGCAGCGAGAACAGATCGCGCTCGGAGACCACGCCGCACAGCCGCTGATCCTTGACCAGACAGACGTGCGCGATGTGCCGTTCGGTCATGGCAATCGCCGCATCGAAGGCACTGTGATCCGGCGACAGATAAAACGGTGCGCGGGTCATGTGGCGCTCGATGGCCTCACCGAAATCAGCAGCACCTTCGGCCACCACATGGCGCAGATCGCGCAGGGTGAAAATCCCCAGCGGCGCCTTGTGCTCATCCACCACGACGATGCTGCCGACCTGCTGCTCGTGCATCAGCTTCACCGCTTCGCGCAGTGGCGCGTCGGGCGGGCACGTCACCGGGTGCCGCATCGCCAGTTCGCCCAGACGCGTGTTCAGCGAATACTGGGTGCCGAGGGTTTCCACGGCTTTTTGCTGGACTTGCTGATTGACCTGATCGAGCAGGCTGCTGACCCCGCGCAAGGCGAAATCGCGAAACGGGTTGGAGAGGGCGAACAGTTTGATGAACGCCAGTTTGTTCAATTGCAGGCAGAAGGTGTCTTCGCCGGCGAGGTGCTCGGTGCGCGTGGCTCGCTCGCCCAACAGCGCCGCCAGCGGAAAGCATTCGCCGGTGGTGATTTCGAACGTGGTTTCGGTACCGCCCTTGGCGGTGTGCGGGCGCTCGCCGACCACTCGGCCCTGTTTGACGATATGGAAATGTTCGACCGGGCCGTCGGCGGGTTTGATGATGCTTTCGCCCTGGGCATAAAACCGCAGCTGACATTGCTCGACCAGATAGGCGAGGTGGGCGTGTTCCATCTGATTGAAGGGCGGGAAGCGCTGGAGGAATTGCAGGGTGCCCTGAATGTTCTGCAAAACCGCGGTTTTCCCTGCCTGGGTGAAGGCGTCCGCTTTACTCATAACCATTACCGCAGTCTTTTTCGAATTGTTGTTGTCGGATCGTTGCGGCCATGGTCGACCCCTGCGCGCGGGGTGCCCATTGGACGTAAGTCTAGGTTTTGCCATCATCGGCATGGTTTCGGAGATGCCCTACGCAAACAGTCGGAAATTACCTTGTTCAGCCTCTTGGAAAAAAATCCGACGAAGTGCACATTGAAGCGCTGCCGGGCGATGTCAGACGACTGTGCCAGGTGATTGATTCGAATACTTAGAGAGCGCCATGTCCGACCACGATATTTTGAGCGATGCCGAGCGTGAAGCGCTCAGCGCAGTGATGCTCGAACCCGATCTGCCACCGCAGCGCGTGTTGATCGTCGATGACGACAAGGACGCTCGCGAGCTGCTGTCGGAGATTCTTGCGCTCGATGGCATCCGCTGCCTGACTGCGGCCAGTGGTGAAACCGCGCTGAAAATGCTCGAAGAAAAGCCTTCGATCGGACTGGTCATCACTGACCTGCGCATGGGCAATGTCGATGGCCTGGAGCTGATTCGCCAGGTGCGCGAGTCGGTGCGGGCGGCGATGCCGATCATCATCGTTTCCGGTGATGCCGACGTGAAGGACGCGATCGAAGCGATGCACTTGAGCGTGGTGGATTTTCTGCTCAAGCCGATTGATACGGAGAAGTTGCTGGGGTTGGTCAAGCATGAATTGGGTATCGAACCCTAGGACCTGCCGCTCTTTCGCTGATCGTTCCCACGCTCTGCGTGGGAACCCTTCCACGGACGCTCCGCGTTCGGCTTTGGAAGGGACGCAGAGCGTCCCGGGTTGCATTCCCACGCAGGAGCGTGGGAACGATCAGAAGTCCCGAGTCGAAATCAGGAGTTGAAGCTTCCCCAATCTGCTCCCTTTCCCCTCTACCCCTTGGGGGAGAGGGCTGGGGTGAGGGGGATGGATCTCAAGCCCACCACAAGAATTCAATCCACCGCACAAACAAAAAGGCCCTGATCTCTCGATCAGGGCCTTTTTAATTTCCGGCATCAAAGCAACTTACAGACCATTCGCAGCCTTGAACTCACGACGACGACGGTGCAGCACCGGCTCGGTATAACCGTTCGGCTGCTTGGTGCCTTCAATCACCAGTTCGACCGCCGCCTGGAAGGCGATGTTGCTGTCGAAGTCCGGTGCCAGCGGGCGGTAGAGCGGGTCGTTGGCGTTCTGCCGGTCGACCACAGGTGCCATGCGCTTGAGGCTTTCCATCACTTGCGCTTCGGTGACGATACCGTGGCGCAGCCAGTTGGCGATGTGCTGGCTGGAGATACGCAGCGTCGCACGGTCTTCCATCAGGCCGAAGTCATTGATGTCTGGCACCTTCGAGCAACCAACGCCCTGGTCGATCCAGCGCACCACGTAACCGAGAATGCCCTGGGCGTTGTTGTCCAGTTCGTTCTTGATCTGCTCGGGGGTCCAGTTCGGCTTGACCGCCAGCGGGATGGTCAGGATGTCGTCCACCGAAGCGCGCGCACGTTTGGCCAGTTCGGCCTGGCGGGCGAACACGTCGACCTTATGGTAGTGCAACGCGTGCAGCGCAGCGGCAGTCGGCGAGGGCACCCACGCGGTGTTGGCGCCGGCCAGCGGATGAGCGATTTTCTGCTCGAGCATCGCTGCCATCAGATCGGGCATCGCCCACATGCCTTTACCGATTTGCGCACGACCTTGCAGGCCAGTGCTCAGGCCGATATCGACGTTCCAGTTTTCGTAGGCGCCGATCCACTTCTCAGCCTTCATGTCGGCCTTGCGCACTACCGGGCCGGCTTCCATGGAGGTATGGATTTCGTCGCCGGTGCGGTCGAGGAAACCGGTGTTGATGAACACCACGCGCTCGCTGGCGGCCTTGATGCAGGCCTTGAGGTTGACCGTGGTGCGGCGCTCCTCATCCATGATCCCGACTTTCAGCGTGTTGCGTTGCAGGCCGAGCACGTCTTCGATGCGACCGAACAGCTCGTTGGTGAACGCCGCTTCTTCCGGGCCGTGCATCTTCGGTTTGACGATGTACACCGAACCGGTGCGGGTGTTGCGCCGCGACGTATTGCCGTTGAGGTTGTGCATCGCCGCCAGGCAAGTGACCAGACCGTCGAGAATGCCTTCTGGCACTTCGTTGCCTTGACTGTCGAGGATCGCGTCGATGGTCATCAGGTGACCGACGTTGCGCACGAACAGCAGCGAACGCCCGTGCAGGGTCACTTCCCCGCCATTCGGCGCGGTGTAGGTGCGATCCGGGTTCATGGTGCGGGTGAAGGTCTGGCCGCCCTTGGACACCGATTCCGCCAGGTCGCCCTTCATCAGGCCGAGCCAGTTGCGGTAGATCACCACTTTGTCATCGGCATCGACGGCGGCCACGGAGTCTTCGCAGTCCATGATGGTGGTCAGTGCCGCTTCCATCAGGATGTCTTTGACGCCGGCGGCATCGGTCTGGCCGACCGGGGTGCTGGCGTCGATCTGGATTTCGAAGTGCAGGCCGTTGTGTTTCAGCAGAATCGCGATCGGCGCATTGGCGTCGCCCTGGAAACCGGTCAACTGAGCGTCGTCGCGCAGGCCGCTGGTGCTGCCGCCCTTCAAGGTAACGAGCAGTTTGCCGTCAGCGATCTTGTAGCCGGTCGAATCGACGTGGGAGCCGGCGGCCAGTGGCGCGGCTTCGTCGAGGAACGCGCGGGCGAAGGCGATGACCTTGTCGCCACGCACCTTGTTGTAGCCTTTGCCTTTCTCCGCGCCACCGTCTTCGCTGATTGCGTCGGTGCCGTAGAGGGCGTCGTACAGCGAACCCCAGCGGGCGTTCGAGGCATTGAGCGCGAAGCGCGCATTCATCACCGGCACCACCAGTTGCGGGCCGGCGGTGCGGGCGATTTCGTCATCGACGTTTTGCGTCGTGGCCTGGAAATCAGCCGCTTCTGGCAGCAGATAACCGATCTCTTGCAGGAAAGCTTTGTAGGCCACGGCGTCGTGCGCCTGACCTGCGTGCTGCTGATGCCAGGCATCGATGCGTGCCTGGAAGTCATCGCGTTTGGCGAGTAGGGCTTTGTTCTTCGGCGCCAGGTCGTGAATGACCTTGTCGGCACCTTCCCAGAATTGCTCGGCGGTGAGGCCGGTACCGGGAATGGCTTCGTTGTTCACGAAGTCGAACAGGACTTTGGCGACCTGCAGGCCACCGACTTGAACGTGTTCAGTCATTGCTTGCCTCACTCTGCTCAGCTATTTCGCTTTTCAGCTCTTCAATTTAACAATGAAGCCTCGGGCCATTTAAACCACAAACCTGCCGACCAGTACATGCCATTGCTGGCGGCTGGGCTAGGACCAATCAACGGCTTGGAGGCCTTGCTGACGGGGCTTTCAGGGTTGCGAACAGGCCTGGGCGGACATCGATCCGGCGTTATGTAGTGCGCGCTGCGGCATACTACATGATGACTTGCGCTTGTGAAAATCAGACTAATTACGTCGTTCTGCGACCTCATGACGCATTGCGGTCACGTCGCGGAACGGGATGTTCTCAAAAAAGCATTGGATTGTTCCAGTTAAATATCCAAAGTTGTACACGATTTCTTTCGTCAGATATCGCGCTGGTGCGGCTATTCGCGAGCAGGCTCGCTCCCACACTGGCAATGCGATCCCCTGTGGGAGCGAGCCTGCTCGCGAAAGCGCCAGTCCATTCAACGCAAGACAAGCCCTTGCCTATACTTGCCCTTCGATAACAAAAGTCATGACAAGAGGGCTGCGCCATGGACCATCTCGTACTCACCGTTTTCGCCCCGGACAAGCCCGGGCAGGTCGAGCGCATCGCCCAATGCATCGCCGAGCACGGCGGCAACTGGCTGGAAAGCCGCATGTCACGGATGGCCGGGCAGTTCGCCGGGATCCTGCGCGTGGGCGTACCGGCAGAGGCTTACGATGAATTGGTCGATGCCTTACAAGCACTGACGGCGCACGGTATTCGTGTACTGGTCGCCGAAAGCGGTATCGAGCAATCCTGTACCTGGAAGCCGATCGCCATGGAGCTGGTCGGCAATGACCGCCCCGGCATCGTCCGCGACATTACGCGGCTGTTGAGCGAGCAGGGCGTCAATCTCGAAAGGCTGGTCACCGAAGTGCGTCCGGCGCCGATGAGCAGCGAGCCGCTGTTTCACGCCGAAGCGATTCTGGCCGTGCCGTTGACGCTGTCGCTGGATGTATTGCAGGCGCGCCTGGAAACCCTGGCCGATGATCTGATGGTGGAGCTGGTATTGCGCACCGAAGTTTGAGCCGTCAGGGTTATCCAGTTTAAACGTGCACCTGCCTGTGGATAACCTGTAGAGACCGAGCGCCACGCCACGTCCGCCGTGGCTTTGCGGTAATTGATCAAAAAACCGGCAGTATTCAGTGACTTGCGCACAAACGGCGGGGATCACGCTGTGGATAACCTTGGGAAGGAACGATACAGGCCACGAGAACCGTGGCCTGTGAAGGTTTGTACGTTTTTTGATCAGCTGCGGCGGCGCAAACTTATCCACGCATCGACGCTGTACACCGCCAGACCCGCCCAAATGAAGATGAACGCCACCAGCGTGCTTGACGACAAGTGCTCGCCAAACAACAGCACTGCTTGCAACAACACCAGGGTCGGCGCGATGTATTGCAGGAAGCCGATGGTGGTGTAGGGCAGATGCCGGGTCGCGGCGTTGAAACACACCAGCGGCACCAGCGTCACCGGGCCGGCGGCTACCAGCCACCAGGCTTGGGAAGTAGTCCAGAATTCCGGTTGTACGCTAGTCGCGGTCTGGTTGAACAACAACCACGCAATCGCAATCGGCACCAGCATCCAGGTTTCCACTACCAGCCCCGGCAACGCCTTGACCGGTGCCTGTTTGCGGATCAGACCGTAGAAGCCGAAGGTCAGCGCCAGTGCCAGCGACACCCACGGCAGACTGTCGACCTGCCACACCTGCTGCGCCACGCCAACCGCGGCGAGCCCCACCGCCAGCCACTGCATGCGCCGCAGCCGCTCACCGAGAATCACCATGCCAAGCAGTACGTTGATCAACGGGTTGATGTAATAACCGAGGCTCGCTTCGAGCATGCGCCCGTTATTCACCGACCACACATAAGTCAGCCAGTTAGCCGCGATCAGCGTACCGCTCAAGGCCAGGATCGCCAGACGCTTGGGATTGTCGAGCAGTTCGCGCAGCCAGCCCGGGTGTTTCCACACCATCAGCAGCAGCGCGCCAAACAGCGCCGACCACAACACTCGATGGATGATGATCTCGACTGCCGGGACTTCGGCGATGGCTTTGAAATAGATCGGGAACAGGCCCCAGATGATGTAGGCACTCAGGCCCAGAATGTACCCGCGACGCGGGTTGGCGGCTTGCATGCAGAATCCTTGCTTTGGCAGCTGACAAAGGAGGGATTGTAAGGAGATTTGTCTACGAATGCCGTACCGCAATGGTCGGGAAATTGTGAACGGCGGACAATTGTGGGAGCGAGCCTGCTCGCGAAGACGTCATTTCAATCGACATCAGTGTTGAATGTCAGTCCGTATTCGCGAGCAGGCTCGCTCCCACAAGAATATTGGGAAATCAGAAGAGCTTCAGCGGTTCCTCATTCAGCGCCGCCAGTTGCTCGCGCAGCGCCAGTACCTGATCGCCCCAATAACGCTCGGTGCCGAACCACGGAAAACTGTGCGGGAACGCCGGATCGTCCCAGCGCCGCGCCAGCCAGGCGCTGTAATGCATCAACCGCAGGGCGCGCAGTGGTTCGATCAACGCCAGTTCACGCGGGTCGAAATCGTGGAACTCGTTGTAGCCGTCCATCAGTTCCGACAACTGTCCCAGACAGTCCTGACGATCACCGGCGAGCATCATCCAGATGTCCTGCACCGCCGGGCCCATGCGGCAGTCGTCGAGGTCGACGATGTGAAACATCTCGTCGCGGCACATCATGTTGCCGGGGTGGCAGTCGCCGTGCATGCGAATGTTCTGATGCGGCGTCCTGGCGTAGGCGTCTTCAACGCGCTTGAGCAGGTCGCGGGCGACGGACTCGTAAGCCGGCAGCAGGCTTTTCGGAATGAAGTTGCCTTCGAGCAGGGTGTTCAGCGAGGCGTGACCAAAGTTCTGCACGGCGAGGGCTTCGCGGTGTTCGAACGGTTTGGTCGCGCCGACCGCGTGTATCCGTCCAAGCAACTGGCCGAGGCGATACAACTGATCGAGATTGCCCGGCTCCGGCGCGCGCCCGCCGCGACGCGGAAACAGGGTGAAGCGGAAACCGGCGTGCTCGTGCAGGGTTGCGCCGTTGTGAACCAGCGGCGCGACCACAGGGATGTCCACATTGGCCAATTCAAAGGTGAACTGGTGCTCTTCGAGGATGGCTTCGTTGGTCCAGCGTTGCGGACGGTAGAACTTGGCGATCAGCGGCTCGGAGTCTTCGATGCCGACCTGATAGACACGGTTTTCATAGCTGTTGAGCGCCAGAATGCGCGCATCGCTGAGAAAACCGATGCTTTCGACGGCGTCGAGGACGAGATCGGGTGTGAGGGTTTCAAACGGGTGGGCCATGCTGACTCCTGCGCGCAGCAGGCTGCCGCGTCCGGCCCGGCATGTTAGCGCAGATGGCGGCGGGGAAGTTGGTTGATGTCCTTGCTGATGCCATCGCTGGCAAGCCAGCTCCCACAGGTTTTGCGCAAGACCTTGTGGGAGCTGGCTTGCCAGCGATGAGGGATTATCAGGCGCCGACGATCCCGCCATCTTCACGAGTAATCGCCATCACTGAAGACCGCGGCTTGCCATTGGGCAAATGCTCGGGGAAGGTCGAACCGCCGTTCTCGCCCGGATGCTGAATCCCGACAAACAGGGTTTTCTGATCCGGCGAGAAGCTGATCCCGGTCACCTCGCAACCTACCGGCCCGACCATGAACCGGCGAATCTCACCGGTTTTCGGATCGGCGCAGAGCATCTGGTTGTTGCCCATCCCGGCGAAGTCGCCGGCATTGCTCGAATCGCCGTCGGTGAGAATCCACAGACGTCCGGCCTTGTCGAAGCCCAGGCCATCCGGACTGTTGAACATGTTTTGCGGGGTGATGTTGGACGAGCCGCCCTTCGGCGTACCGGCATGCACGCCGGGGTTGCCAGCCACCACAAACAGATCCCAGGCAAATGTCTTCGCGGCGTGATCGTCGCGGTCAGTGCGCCAGCGCAAAATCTGCCCGTAGACGTTTTTCTCGCGCGGGTTCGGCCCGCCCACTGGCTGACCGTCCTCGCCACGTTTGGCGTTGTTGGTCAGGGTGCAATAGACCTGGCCATCCTTGGGACTGACGACAATCCATTCCGGACGATCCATGCGTGTCGCGCCGACGACGCTGGCTGCAAGGCGTGCATGAATCAGCACTTCGGCCTGATCGGCGAAACCGCTGCTGGCGTCGATGCCGTTCTTGCCGTGGGTCAGTTCGATCCACTGTCCCTGGCCTTTCGGGTGATCAGGGTTACCGTCACCGGCATCGAATCTGGCCACGTACAGGGTGCCGTGATCGAGGATGTCACGGTTGGCTTTGGCGTTGCGGTGGTTGATGCGGTCGCGGCTGACGAATTTGTAGATGAACTCGCCACGCTCGTCGTCGCCCATGTACACCACGGCACGGCCGTCGTCGGTCTCGGCGAGGGCGGCGTTTTCGTGTTTGAAACGGCCCAGCGCGGTGCGTTTGACTGGGGTCGATTGCGGGTCGAACGGATCGATCTCGACCACCCAGCCGTGACGGTTCAACTCGTTCGGGTTCTTGGCCATGTCGAAACGCGGATCGTACGGGTGCCAGTTGATCTCACGGCTGGCGGCTGTTACGCCGTAGCGTTTTTGCGCGGCGTCGAATTGCTGCTGGGCATTGCTGCTACCGAAGCAATCGGTGAAGTTTTCTTCGCAGGTCAGGTAGGTGCCCCACGGCGTTTTGCCGTTGGCGCAGTTCTGGAACGTGCCGAGGACTTTTTTGCCGTGCTTGTCGGCAGCGGTTTTCATCAAGTCGTGACCGGCCGCCGGGCCGCTGATGCGCAGCGGCGAATTGCCGTGGATGCGCCGGTTGTAGCGTGAGCCCTGGACGAACTGCCATTGGCCGTTCTTGCGCTGCACTTCGATCACCGACACGCCTTCACACGCCAGCGCCTTGCGCACGTCTTCAGCCGACTGCGGCATGCCGCCGTGCGGGTAGAGGTAGCGGTAGTTGGTGTATTCGTTGTTGATCGCCATCAACGCGCGGTTGCGGTCATCCGGGAAGGCGAACAGGCTCATGCCGTCGTTGTTGTCGCCAAACTGCACTTCCTGTGCGGCCGCGGTGCCATTGCCGCTCGGGTCGAAGGCCGGGCCGTTCTTGTGCAGCGGCTGGCCCCAGCTGATCAGCACCGAAGACTTGTAGCCCTTGGGCAGGCTGATCGCGTCGCTGGTTGCGGCGGGAATGCTTTCAAAACCGAGCAGACGGCTGTTGCCGGCGCTGACACTCGCCGCCATCACGCTGCGGCTCAGCAGGTTGCCGCCCAGAAACATCGCGGCACCGCACAACGCACCGGCGCTGATGAAACCGCGACGGCTGAGGCCGACCATTTTTTCCAGATCGGTGGATTGGTTTTCTTCTAACAGGCTCATCTCAGGCTCCCTGCATGGTTTTGGCAGCCACCTTAATGAGCAACCATGACGCTTTCGTGGCAGCGCCCGCTCAGAGCGGCGTGCCGATCAGCACATTGCTCGGCGAAAACTGCACACGCACCGGCTGACCGACCCCCAAGCCGCGTTCACGCAACTCCAGCGGTTCGGCCAGAGCGCAAAGGGTGTGGCCGTTGGGCAAAGAAATGCGCACTTCGCTGGGGCCGTCCTCGGCATCGAGAATCGCCTCGAGGAGGCCGTCGAGCAAATTGTGTCCCGGCGTTGCGACTTGCTCACGGCCAAGCAATTCCAGCCAGCCGGCCTTGATCAGCGCGACCACTGGCGTGCCGATCTGCAGTTCGAGGTGCAGGGTGCTGTCGTGAGTGATTTGCGCATCCAGGCACAGGTCTTCGGCCAGTTCGAGGCGGATCAGGTCGTTGCGGCCCTGACTGCCGATCGCTACCACCTTGCCGTGCAACTGATTGCGCGCGCTGGTTCTGAGCATCAGGCGCCCGAGCAGGTCCAGATCACTGGCGTCCTCTGCGGCTTCGAGTACCTGGGCCTGCAACGCTTGCAGCTTTTGATACAGGCGCAGCACGCGTTCGCCTTCGCTGGACAGTTTTGCGCCACCCCCGCCCTTGCCACCGATGACCCGCTCGACCAACGGTTTCTGCGCCAGGTTGTTCAACTCATCGATGGCGTCCCACGCCGCTTTGTAACTCAGGCCCGCGCTTTTCGCCGCGCGGGTGATCGAGCCCTGCTCGGCGATGTGTTGCAGCAGGGCGATGCGCTGCGGACGGCGCACGATGTGTTGGGAGAGGAGGGAGGGTAGGGACATATCGGCCAGACTAGTTGCGGCAGTTGCTACAGAAGCTGGCGGCTTCGCGCGCCGGAGTCAAGCCGGGCACAAAACCTGTGGGAGCGAGCCTGCTCGCGAAGGCGGTGTGTCAGTCGACATCTGTGTTGAATGTGCCGACGCTTTCGCGAGCAGGCTCGCTCCCACAGGGGAATTGCGTTGTTTTCAGGAGCCGGGTTTTGGCGTGCGGGCCAGGCAATACACATCAACTCGCGCTGCACCTGCGCTCATCAACAACCGGGCCAGCGCCTGGGCGGTGGCGCCAGTGGTCAGCACGTCATCGATCAGCGAGAAATGCCGACCGTTTACCGCTGCGTTTGGCAGCAGATCGAAGGCGTTGCGCAAATTTTGTCTACGCGCATTGGCATCGAGATCCTGCTGCGCATCGGTCTCTTTGACGCGACGCAAGATCTGTTCTTCACAAGGCAGACTCAGCGACTTGCCCAGCCACCGTGCGAGCATCGCGGCCTGGTTGAACCCGCGTTGACGCAAGCGTTTACGCGCCAGTGGCACCGGCACCAACGCGTCGGGCCTTGGCAAATCTTCATCGAAGCGATGTTGCAGGTATTGTCCGAGTACGTCGGCGAGCAAGTGGCCAAACGGCCATTTCGCGTTGTGTTTAAAACGCGTAATCAGACTGTCCACCGGGAAGCCATACAGCCAAGGCGCGGCGACCTGCATAAACGCCGGAGGCTCTAGCAGGCATGCTCCGCATGTCAGGCCCTCGGCAATCAAGGGCAAAGCGCAGCGCTGGCAATGGCTGCCGAGCCAGGGCAACTCGGTTTCGCAGGCCACGCAGATTGGCATTTCTGCTTCTGCGGGCTCATCACACAACAAGCAGATCTGTACGTTTTTTAAACAGATGTAAACCGGTCCTTCGTATCGTGGTTGACAGCGCATGACACTTCCTTAAATATGCCGAACATCCGTGTAGCGCCTGTGGGTATTCCATTTCCCTGGCGCCAGCCAAGCATAACCAAGGAATTGCCCATGAGCGCGAGCACCACCGCCACCCTGCGTCACGACTGGTCTCTGGCCGAAGTCAAAGCACTCTTCGTACAGCCATTCAACGACTTGCTGTTCCAGGCGCAAACGGTGCACCGCGCGCATTTCAACGCCAACCGCGTTCAGGTCTCGACGCTGCTGTCGATCAAGACTGGCGCCTGCCCGGAAGACTGCAAGTACTGCCCGCAGTCCGGTCACTACAACACCGGTCTTGAAAAAGAAAAGCTGATGGAAGTGCAGAAAGTCCTCGAAGAGGCGGCGCGCGCCAAAGCCATCGGTTCGACGCGCTTCTGCATGGGCGCCGCCTGGAAGCATCCTTCGGCCAAGGACATGCCCTACGTGCTGAAAATGGTCGAAGGCGTCAAAGCCATGGGCCTGGAAACCTGCATGACCTTGGGGCGGCTCGACCAGAAGCAGACCGAAGCGCTGGCCAAGGCCGGTCTCGACTACTACAACCACAACCTCGACACCTCGCCGGAGTTCTACGGCAGCATCATCACCACGCGCACTTACAGCGAGCGTCTGCAGACGCTGGCTTATGTGCGTGAGTCGGGCATGAAAATTTGCTCCGGCGGCATTCTCGGCATGGGCGAGTCGCTGGATGACCGCGCCAATCTGCTGATTCAACTGGCCAACCTGCCGGAGCACCCGGAATCGGTACCGATCAACATGCTGGTCAAGGTCGCCGGCACGCCGCTGGAAAATGCTGAAGATATCGATCCGTTCGACTTCATCCGCATGCTCGCCGTGGCGCGCATCCTCATGCCGCAGTCTCACGTACGCCTGTCCGCCGGCCGCGAAGCGATGAACGAGCAGATGCAGGCGCTGGCGTTTTTCGCCGGTGCCAACTCGATTTTCTACGGCGACAAGTTGCTCACCACCGCCAACCCGCAGGCGGACAAGGACATGCAGTTGTTCGCACGTTTGGGTATCCAGCCAGAAGCGCGCGAAGAGCATGCCGATGAAGTGCATCAGGCGGCGATCGAACAGGCGCTGGTGGAGCAGAAGAGCAGCGAGCAGTTCTATAACGCTGCCGTCTGATTGTTTGAAGCGATGCAAGCACCTGTGGGAGCTGGCTTGCCAGCGATAGCGGACTGACTGTCGACATGGATGTTGAATCTGCTGTCCTCATCGCTGGCAAGCCAGCTCCCACAGGTGCTGTGTCTATCTGGATTCATGTGTTTGGATTTTTTCGAGGCCTGCATGTCTTTCGATCTCGCCGCACGCCTTGCCGCCCGCCGTGCCGACAACCTCTACCGCCAGCGCCCGCTGCTTGAATCCCCGCAGGGGCCGCAAGTGGTGGTCGACGGCAAACCGTTGCTGGCCTTCTGCAACAACGATTACCTGGGTCTGGCCAATCATCCGCAGGTGATCGAAGCCTGGCGCGCCGGGGCCGAGCGCTGGGGCGTCGGCGGTGGCGCCTCGCATCTGGTGATCGGCCACAGTGGCCCGCATCACGCGCTCGAAGAAGCGCTGGCGGACCTGACCGACCGGCCGCGTGCGCTGTTGTTCACCACCGGTTACATGGCCAATCTTGGCGCAGTCACAGCGCTGGTCGGGCAGGGCGATACAGTGCTCGAAGACCGGCTCAATCATGCTTCGCTGCTGGATGCCGGTCTGCTGTCAGGAGCACGGTTCAATCGCTATCTGCATAACGACGCGCAGAGCTTGGCCAAGCGTCTCGAGAAAGCCACCGGCAATACGCTGGTGGTCACCGACGGCGTGTTCAGCATGGACGGCGATATCGCCGATCTGCCGGCACTGGCCCGTGAAGCCAAGGCCAAGGGTGCCTGGTTGATGGTCGACGATGCCCACGGTTTCGGTCCGCTCGGCGCGACGGGCGCGGGCATCGTCGAACATTTCGGCCTGAGCCAGGAAGACGTCCCCGTTCTGGTCGGCACCCTCGGCAAGGCATTCGGTACAGCGGGCGCATTTGTCGCCGGCAGCGAAGAGCTGATCGAGAGCCTGATCCAGTTCGCCCGCCCGTACATCTACACCACCAGCCAGCCACCGGCGCTGGCCTGCGCGACGCTGAAAAGCCTTGAACTGCTGCGCAGCGAACACTGGCGTCGCGAGCATCTGCAGACGTTGATCCGTCAGTTCCGCCACGGTGCCGAGCAGATCGGCCTGCAATTGATGGACAGCTTTACCCCGATCCAGCCGATCCTGATCGGCGATGCCGGACGCGCGGTGCGCCTGTCGCAGATGCTGCGCGAGCGCGGGTTGATGGTCACGGCGATCCGCCCGCCGACCGTGCCCGCCGGCAGCGCGCGGCTGCGCGTGACCCTGACCGCCGCCCACAGCGAGGCGCAGGTGCAGCTATTGTTAGAGGGACTGGCCGATTGCTTTGCTCGGCTTTCGTCGGAGCCAAACCATGCGTGATCGTCTGATTCTGTTGCCTGGCTGGGGCCTTGGCATCTCGCCAATGGAACCTTTGGCGGCCGCATTGCAAGGGCTGGACGAGCATCTGACGGTCAGCATCGAGCCGTTGCCGGAGCTGGATTCCAGTGACCCGCAGGACTGGCTCGATGAACTCGATGAACGTATCCCTCAAGACGTCTGGCTCGGCGGCTGGTCGCTGGGCGGCATGCTCGCCGCCGAACTGGCGGCGCGCCGTGGCGAGCATTGCTGCGGTGTGCTGACCCTGGCGAGCAATCCCTGTTTCGTTGCTCATGAGCAGTGGCCGCATGCGATGCCGGCCGAGACGTTCGATGCGTTTCTGGCCGGTTGCCAGGCCGACCCGCGCGCGACGCTCAAGCGTTTTTCGCTGCTGTGTGCCCAGGGTGCGCAAGATCCGCGCGGCTTATCCCGATTGCTGCTCGGCGCGGCACCGAACACCTCGCGCGCAGTACTGATGGCCGGTCTGGAATTGCTCGCGCAGATGGATATCCGCGCGGCGCTGCAAGCGTTTCGCGGTCCGCAGTTGCACCTGTTCGCCGGCCAGGACGGTCTGGTGCCGGCGGAAGCTGCCGGGGCCTTGTTTGCGCTGTTGCCGGATATCGAAATTGGCCTGATCGAACAGGCCAGCCATGCGTTTCTTCTGGAGGACCCCCACGGACTGGCGGGCGCAATCCAGGCTTTTCTACACGAGTGCGCTGATGACTGATTTGTCTCTTGTGCTGCCCGGCGGCTTGCCCGACAAGCGTCAGGTTGCCGCGTCTTTTTCCCGCGCGGCGGCCAGTTATGACAGCGTCGCCGAGCTGCAACGTGATGTCGGTACACAGTTGCTGGCGCGCTTGCCGCTGGATTTCGTCCCCGCTCGTTGGCTGGATCTGGGCTGTGGCACCGGCTATTTCACTCGCGCGCTGGGCTCACGCTTTACCGAAGGCCAAGGGCTGGCGCTGGATATTGCGCAAGGCATGCTCAACCACGCGCGGCCGCTGGGCGGCGCCGAGCATTTCATTGCCGGCGATGCGGAGCGCCTGCCGTTGCAGGATGCGACCTGTGAGCTGATCTTCTCCAGCCTCGCGGTGCAGTGGTGTGCGGATTTCGAGGCGGTGCTCAGCGAGGCGTTTCGCGTGCTGAAACCGGGCGGGATTTTTGCATTTGCTAGTCTTTGCACAGGGACGCTGTTCGAGCTGCGCGAGAGTTGGCGACAGGTCGACGGGCTGGTGCATGTCAACCGCTTCCGCGAATTTGCTCGCTATGAGCAGGCGTGCGCGGCCAGTGGCCTGCGCACGCTGAGTCTGGCGAATCTGCCGCACGTGCTGCATTACCCGGATGTGCGCAGCCTGACCCATGAGTTGAAAGCGCTGGGCGCGCACAATCTCAATCCGGGACGGCCGGGTGGCTTGACCGGACGTGCGCGGATTCTCGCGCTGGTCGAGGCTTACGAGCGGTTCCGCAAGGCGTCGGGATTGCCAGCGACTTATCAGGTGGTCTACGCCGTGTTGGAGAAACCCGTATGAGCGCAGCCTATTTCATCACCGGCACCGACACCGATGTGGGCAAAACTACTGTAGCCGCCGGTTTGCTGCACGCGGCGCGCTCGGCGGGCTTGAGTACGGCGGCGGGCAAACCGGTGGCATCCGGGTGCGAAGTTACGCCCAAGGGTTTGCGCAACGCCGATGCGCTGGCGCTGCTGGCCGAATGTTCGCTGCCGCTGACGTATCAACAGGTCAATCCGCTGGCGTTCGAACCGGCTATCGCTCCGCATCTGGCGGCGCGCGAAGCGGGTGTGGCGTTGACCGTACAAGCGTTGCTGGCGCCGATGCGCGGGATTCTCGCGATGAACGCCGATTTCACCTTGATCGAAGGTGCCGGCGGCTGGCGGGTGCCATTGGCCGATCAGGATAATCTGTCGGATCTGGCGATCGCGCTGAAGCTGCCGGTGATTCTGGTGGTGGGTGTGCGGTTGGGTTGCATCAGCCATGCCTTGCTCACGGCCGAGGCGATAGCCCGCGATGGTCTGCAACTGGCCGGGTGGGTGGCGAATATCATCGATCCGAAGACCTCGCGGCTGGAAGAGAATCTGGCGACACTGGCTGAGCGGATCCCGGCGCCGTGCCTGGGCCACGTGCCGAAACTCAAGGCGCCGAGCGCCGAAGCAGTCGCCGAGCACTTGCAACTGGATCTGCTCGACTAAGCTTTTGTCTATGGGCAGGCACTGTGCCATTAGTGTTTTTGACGGGTGTTTTTCTGGCGGCTCTGCTTCAATGGCGCCTATTGATCCTTTCCAAGGATGAGAACCGTTATGGAAATCTCCGGCAGTACCGCTTTTTACGCAGGCCTGAGCTCGATTCAGAGCGGGCAGAACCGCATCGATCAGGCCGCTAGCCAGATCGCCAACAACACCATCGAACGTTCGGTGACCAGCCAGTCGTCCGAAGTGCAGGTTGATCGTCTGCGCGGGGTGGATCGTGCCCAGCAATCGGATCTGGCCAGCAATATGGTCGAGATGGCCCAGGGCAAGATCCAGGCAGAGCTGGGCGTGAAGGTGGCCAAGGCTTCCGACGAAGTGCTCGGGACGATCATCGACACCTTCGCCTGATCGATAAAAGCACTCGGTTACGATCGCCACTTGCCTGCGCTCTTGACTTCAGTTAACCGAGCGCACGAACTGGCAAAGTCGTTGAGATCAGTTACCCACCCGTCCCCAGACCCTAGGGTAACGAGCACCCGTGAAGGACGCTCCACTGCTGCCCGCAATGACCACACGCCCTGACGGCTGGATTGTTACATCGCTGCAGTCGCCGATACTGTTCCCCTTCCAGAAATTCTCAAGCTCACCCGTCTCGCTGATTCGCTCGTAACACTGCATGACGGTCCCGGCCACCAGGCTTCTGCCTACGGCTACGATTTTTCCGTCGGGCTGCAAGGCAAGCGCATTCAAGGTCAGATCGTTCAAGGGCCGCGAGACGAGTAACGGCGTGCCTGCATGGAAATCAGCATCAACAGTGCCATCAACATTCAGTCTTGCGAGCAATCCGCTTTCGCGTCCGTCTGCTGCTGGCGAATAACCTGCAATGAGAATCTTGTCGTCGCTCTGTATGACCAGTCGATTGACAAGGTCAGCAAAATCCAGCGCCTTCGCTTTGGGGCTCGACTCGTCAGGAACAACGATGTCGGCATACCCCGCACGCCCGAACGTATTATCGAGAACGCCCGTTGGCGTGTAGCGTGCCACCGTGCGGGTTCTTTTTGATTTACCGGAGTATGTCCAGCTTCCCGCGACAATGATCTTTCCGTCGTGCTGGATTTGCACATCGGTTACATAGCTCGGCTGATCGTGGAGCATGATATTGATGAACCCGCCATCGGAGCCGAACGTTTCGTCAGGCTCACCGTTGCCCATCAGGCAATACACCCTGCTCAGCGGCACTTCCAGGGGCCCGGATTTATGGCACGCGCAAACAAGAATCTTGTTTCCGTGCTTCAGGCAACCATCTACAAATTTGTAATTGAGCCGTGGAGTTACGGTGTTATCGGGAACAGGGAGGACTCTGCGACCGAACACCAGGTCAGGACTGCCATTTGAATTGAATCGCGTTACAGCGGCTCTTTCGATCCCGTTTTTTAGAGACCTGCCGATCAAGACGATTTTGTTGTCTTCCTGCAATAACACGCGAGTAGGCGTGGAAACATCTCCGTCTTCGAAATTCCAGTGTGTTTCCTTGAAGTCGCCATCTTTTTCGCCATCGACACCGTAGCGTGAAAGCACAAAACCGTTGTTTTCCTGTAAGGCTAGAAGGAGCCGGGCTTCGGAGTCAGATGTGATCGCATTGGCAGTACCTCTCTGCTCGATCTCTATCTGCCCTGCGGTGGCGAATGTTTTATCCAGTTCACCGGGTGAATCTTCAAGGCGCGGTCCATTTTTTAACGGCATGTTTTCTCTCCCTTAGCGGCCCGGCTTCAGCCACCCCGGCTAAAGTGAATACGGGCAAGGTCAGTTAAGCCACTGTCGAGAGAATAAACACCTGTCATAACTGACAGTTCTGGGCCCTTTGCAGGCCAAATCAGTAGCTTTGCGAGCCAGATTCGTTAGCTGCAGTGCGACTTTGTAATGAATGACGAACGGCAAAAGATCGCCGCTTGACAAGATTTCGGCGTAAACGTATGTTTCAAACAACTGTTTGACCGTCACAACAAATCAACGCGGTCGTTCATTCCCGGTTACATCAGCAGAGGTTTATCGCTATGCCTGACTACAAGGCCCCCTTGCGTGATATTCGCTTCGTTCGTGACGAACTGCTCGGCTACGAAGCGCACTATCAGAGCCTTCCGGCTTGCGCAGACGCAACTCCGGACATGGTTGACGCCATTCTCGAAGAAGGCGCCAAGTTTTGTGAGCAGGTACTGGCACCGCTGAACCGTGTGGGCGACCTGGAAGGCTGCACCTGGAGCGAGTCCGGCGTGAAAACCCCGACCGGCTTCAAAGAGGCTTACAAGCAATTCGTCGAAGGCGGCTGGCCGAGCCTGGCGCACGACGTGGCGCATGGCGGTCAAGGCCTGCCGGAGTCGCTGGGTCTGGCGGTGAGCGAAATGGTTGGCGAGGCCAACTGGTCGTGGGGCATGTACCCGGGCCTGTCGCACGGCGCGATGAACACCATCTCCGAGCATGGCACGCCTGAGCAGCAGGAAGCCTATCTGACCAAACTGGTGTCCGGCGAATGGACCGGCACCATGTGCCTGACCGAGCCGCACTGCGGCACCGACCTGGGCATGCTGCGCACCAAGGCCGAACCTCAGGCCGATGGTTCCTACAAAGTCTCCGGCACCAAGATCTTCATCTCGGCCGGTGAACACGACATGGCCGACAACATCGTCCACATCGTACTGGCCCGCCTGCCGGATGCACCGGCTGGTACCAAAGGTATCTCGCTGTTCATCGTTCCCAAGTTCATGCCGAATGCTGACGGCACCGTCGGCGCACGCAACGCAGTCACCTGCGGTTCGCTGGAACACAAGATGGGCATCCACGGCAACGCCACCTGTGTAATGAACTTCGACGGCGCTACCGGTTTCCTGATCGGCCCGGCGAACAAAGGCCTGAACTGCATGTTCACCTTCATGAACACCGCACGTCTGGGCACCGCACTGCAAGGTCTGGCCCACGCCGAAATCGGTTTCCAGGGCGGCCTGAAATACGCTCGCGATCGCCTGCAAATGCGTTCCCTGACTGGCCCGAAAGCGCCGGACAAAGCCGCAGACCCGATCATCGTCCACCCTGACGTACGCCGCATGCTGTTGACCATGAAAGCCTTCGCCGAAGGCAACCGTGCAATGGTGTACTTCACCGCGAAACAGGTCGACATCGTCAAATATGGCGTCGATGAAGAAGAGAAAAAGAAAGCTGATGCGCTGCTGGCGTTCATGACGCCGATTGCCAAAGCCTTTATGACCGAAGTCGGCTTCGAAGCCGCCAACCACGGCGTGCAGATCTACGGCGGTCACGGTTTCATCGCCGAGTGGGGCATGGAGCAGAACGTTCGCGACAGCCGCATTTCGATGCTGTACGAAGGCACCACCGGTATCCAGGCGCTCGACCTGCTGGGCCGTAAAGTGCTGATGACCCAAGGCGAAGCCCTCAAGGGTTTCACCAAGATCGTGCACAAGTTCTGCCAGAGCAACGAAGGCAACGAAGCCGTCAAAGAGTTCGTCGCACCGTTGGCTGCACTGAACAAGGAATGGAGCGAGCTGACCATGAAGGTCGGTATGGCCGCCATGAAAGATCGCGAAGAAGTCGGCGCGGCCTCCGTGGATTACCTGATGTATTCCGGTTATGCCTGCCTGGCGTACTTCTGGGCCGACATGGCACGCCTGGCTGCCGAGAAGCTGGCAGAAGGCACTGGCGACGCGGCGTTCTACACCGCCAAGCTGCAAACCGCGCGCTTCTACTTCCAGCGCATCCTGCCGCGCACCCGCACGCACGTGGCCACCATGCTGTCGGGCGCGAACAACCTGATGGACATGAAAGAAGAAGACTTCGCGCTGGGCTACTGAGGCCTGCCGCTGTCCGCTGAAACCGCTGCCCTGTGAGGGGTAGCGGTTTTTTTATTGCCGATTCGCTCAGATAGTCAGGGCTTCTGCCGTTACAGAGACAGCATGTGATCTGGATCACATTGTGAGTGCTTAAACCGCACATTGCAGGCACAATGCTATCTCTTTGCCATGACGGGTCGGAGCTTTACCCTTGCCGCGTTCTTCCGCTGTACGTTTCAGTCATTTCCTTCCCTCACTGCTATTGTTGCTGGCGGGGTTGGCGGCTGCGTACGTCAAAGACCTGAGTGTGTTCTTTACCTCCTTGTTCAACGTGTTGCCGACCCTGGTGCTGCTGTTGGGCGGCGCCTATTGCGCGGTTTACCGACGTCAGCGTGAACTGTTTCTGATGCTCACGGTGTACATCGCCTACTTCTTGCTCGATACCCAGACCGATTATTACCGCGACAACGGCAAGGTCCGTGAAGACGCGGCGGTGGTCTTTCATCTGGTGTGTCTGCTTTTGCCGCTGTTGTTCGGACTGTTTGCGGCGTGGCAGGAACGCACGCATCTGTTTCAGGACATGGTTGCGCGATTCGCCGTGTTGCTGGCCTTCGGCAGTGTGGCGCTGGGGCTCGAACAAAGTTACCCACAGGCGCTGCTGTTGTGGCTGTCGGAGATCCGTTGGCCGGCGCTGCACGGCGCGTGGATGAGCCTGATCCAGTTGTCCTATCCGGTATTCATCTCGGCCTTTCTGTTGCTGGCGTGGCAATACTGGCGTAACCCGCGGCCTTTGCATGCGGCGCAACTGGTCGGCTTGCTCGGCGTGTTCTGGATGCTGCCGAAAACCTTCATCCTGCCGTTCACCCTGAACATCATGTGCAGTCAGGTGATGTTGATGATTGCCGCCGCCGTTGCGCACGAGGCTTATCAGATGGCCTTTCGCGATGAGCTCACCGGTCTGCCGGGGCGTCGCGCGCTCAACGAACGCATGCAGCGTTTGGGACGCAATTATGTGTTGGCGATGAGCGACGTCGACCATTTCAAGAAATTCAACGACACCCACGGCCATGACGTCGGTGACCAGGTGTTGCGTCTGGTCGCCAGCAAGCTGTCGAAAATCAGCGGCGGCGGCAGGGCTTATCGCTATGGCGGTGAGGAATTTGCCCTGGTGTTCGCAGGCAAGACCCTCGAGGAATGCATGCCGCACCTGGAGGTGATTCGCGAGTCGATTGCGTCCTACAGCATCCAGCTGCGCAACCAGGAAAACCGCCCGCAGGACGACCAGCAAGGTCGCCAGCGCCGCGCTGGTTCAGGAGCGTCTGCGGTGTCGGTCACGGTCAGTATCGGCGTCGCCGAGCGCCTCGAGCAGCGCACACCGGAAGAAGTGCTCAAGTCCGCCGACCAGGCGTTGTACAGCGCCAAGGGCGCCGGGCGTAACTGCGTGATGGCGTTCGGGCAGAACCGTCGTGGCGCGGTACGCATGGACACCGCTGCGGGTTGAGTGATGACGGCGCATTCAGCGCCTGCACAATGATTGTCGGGTGGGGTGGCCGGCAGTAGGTTGAAGAAATCTGCTGACGGAGAAGCCACCATGCCTGAGTACAAAGCTCCCCTGCGCGACATGCGCTTTCTGATCGACCACGTCTTCGACTTCCACAGCAATTACGCTGCCCTCGGCGCCCATGACGCCAGCCCGGACATGATCAACGCGATTCTTGAAGAGGGTGCGAAATTCTGTGAGAACGTGCTCGCGCCGCTCAATCGCAGCGGTGACGAAGAGGGCTGCCATTTCGACAACGGTGTGGTGACAACGCCTACAGGCTTCAGGCAAGCCTTCGCACAATACGTTGAGGGTGGCTGGCACGGCCTGGCCGCAGATCCGACCTACGGCGGCCAGGGCCTGCCGAGTTCGCTGGGGCTGGTCATCAGCGAGATGGTCGGCTCCAGCAACACGTCCTGGGGCATGTACCCGGGCCTGACCCACGGCGCGATGTCGGCGATCCATGCCCACGGCAGCAGCGAACAGAAAAACACTTACCTGAGCAAACTCACCGCCGGGCAATGGACCGGCACCATGTGCCTGACCGAAGCGCATTGCGGCACCGATCTGGGCATCATCAAAACCCGCGCCGTGCCGCAGGCCGACGGCAGCTACGCGATCACCGGCAGCAAGATTTTCATCTCCGCCGGCGAGCACGACATGAGCGACAACATCATTCATCTCGTCCTGGCCAAACTGCCGGACGCGCCGGCCGGGACCAAGGGCATCTCGCTGTTCATCGTGCCGAAGTTCCTGCCCGATGCGGCAGGCGAAGCGGGCGAGCGCAACGGCGTTTCCTGTGGTTCGATCGAACACAAGATGGGCATCAAGGCCTCGGCCACCTGCGTGTTGAATTTCGATGGCGCCAAGGGCTATTTGATCGGCGAGCCGAACAAGGGCCTGAACTGCATGTTCACCATGATGAACCACGCACGTCTCGGCACCGGCATGCAGGGTTTGTGTCTGGGCGAGGCGAGCTTTCAAGGCGCGATCAAGTACGCCAACGACCGCTTGCAGATGCGCTCGCTGACCGGCGCCAAAGCGCCGGACAAAGCCGCCGATCCGATCATCGTTCACCCGGACGTGCGGCGCATGCTGCTGACCATGAAAGCCTTTAACGAAGGCAATCGCGCATTGACCTATTTCACCGCCCAGCTACTCGATAACGCCCATCTGAGCAGCGATGCCGAGGCGCGTCAGGAAGCCGAAGACCTGTTGGCGTTTCTCACGCCGATCTGCAAAGCGTTCATGACCGACACCGGGCTGGAAGTGACCAACCACGGTATGCAGGTGTTCGGTGGCCACGGTTTCATTCGTGAGTGGGGCATGGAGCAACTGGTGCGTGACTGCCGCATCGCGCCGATCTATGAGGGCACCAACGGCATTCAGGCGCTGGATCTGCTCGGGCGCAAGGTGCTCGGCAGCCAGGGCAAGTTGCTGCGTGGCTTCACCAAAATCGTCCATAAATTCTGTGCCGCCAACGCTGAGCATGCGCAGTTGGGCGCTTTCGTTGTGCAGCTCAACGAGCTGAATCAACAGTGGGGCGATCTGACCATGAAGGTCGGCATGGCCGCGATGAAGAATCCCGACGAAGTCGGCGCGGCCTCGGTCGATTATCTGATGTACAGCGGCTACATCATCCTCGGCTATCTGTGGCTGCGCATGGCCCTGGTGGCGCAGGCGCAATTGGACGCGGGCACAGGCGAGGCGGATTTCCTGCGCGGCAAACTGGCGACGGCCGAGTTTTACTTCAAGCGTCTGCTGCCACGCACCGCTGCACATCGCGCGGCGATCGAGGCGGGCAGTGATTGTCTGATGAAATTGCCGGCGGAGCTGTTCGCGCTCTAAGGGTTTGCGGCAAAAAAGAGCCCGCTGATTGCGGGCTTCTTTTTGGGAATCCGCCGATGACTAAAAATAACAAATCAGTCATGGCCTGACCCTATGTGTCGCAAAAGTTGTTGAGGTACACTCGGGCTCACAGAAAACATCATTCCACGAATCACCTATTCCAGATCCTGCGAGGTTTGCCATGGCCGACTACAAAGCGCCGCTGCGCGATATGCGCTTCGTCCTCAATGAAGTGTTCGAAGTCGCCAAACTCTGGGCCGAACTGCCGGCGCTGGCCGAGACCGTCGACGCCGAAACCGTTGAAGCGATTCTCGAAGAAGCCGGCAAAGTCACCAGCAAAAGCATCGCGCCACTGAGCCGCGCCGCTGACGAAGAAGGCTGCCACTGGGCGGACGGTGCCGTGACCACGCCCGCCGGTTTCCCCGAGGCTTACCAGACCTATGCTGAAGGCGGTTGGGTCGGCGTCGGCGGTGATCCGGCCTATGGCGGCATGGGCATGCCCAAGGCCGTATCGGCTCAGGTCGAAGAAATGGTCAACTCCGCCAGCCTGGCGTTCGGTCTGTATCCGATGCTGACCGCCGGCGCCTGCCTGTCGATCAACGCCCACGCCAGCGAAGAGCTGAAAGCGGCGTATCTGCCGAACATGTACGCGGGGATTTGGGCCGGCTCCATGTGCCTGACCGAGCCGCACGCCGGCACCGATCTGGGAATTATTCGCACCAAGGCCGAGCCACAGGCCGACGGTTCCTACAAGGTCAGCGGCACCAAGATCTTCATTACTGGCGGCGAACACGACCTCACCGAGAACATCATCCATCTGGTGCTGGCCAAGCTGCCGGACGCCCCGGCGGGTCCGAAGGGCATTTCCCTGTTCCTGGTGCCGAAGTTCATGGTCAATGCCGATGGCAGCCTCGGCGCGCGCAACCCGGCCAACTGCGGTTCGATCGAACACAAGATGGGCATTCAGGCGTCCGCGACCTGTGTGATGAACTTCGACGAAGCCGTGGGTTATCTGGTCGGCGAGCCGAACAAAGGCCTCGCCGCGATGTTCACCATGATGAATTACGAGCGTCTGGGCGTGGGTATTCAGGGTTTGGCGACCGGCGAGCGGTCCTATCAGAACGCGGTTGAGTACGCCCGCGATCGCCTGCAAAGCCGTTCGCCGACCGGTGCGCAGAACAAGGACAAGGTCGCCGATCCGATCATCGTTCACCCGGACGTGCGGCGCATGCTGCTGACCATGAAAGCCTCGAACGAAGGTGGCCGGGCGTTCTCCACGTATGTGGCGATGCAACTCGACACCGCCAAGTTCAGCGAAGACCCGGCGACGCGCAAACGTGCGGAAGATCTGGTCGCACTGCTGACGCCGGTGGCCAAGGCGTTCCTCACCGATCTGGGCCTGGAAACCACGGTGCACGGCCAGCAGATCTTCGGCGGCCACGGCTACATCCGCGAGTGGGGCCAGGAGCAACTGGTGCGTGACGTGCGCATCACGCAGATCTACGAAGGCACCAACGGCATTCAGGCGCTGGACCTGGTCGGGCGCAAGATCGTCGGCAGCGGCGGTGCGTTTTATCAGTTGTTCGCCGATGAGATCCGCCATTTCACCGCCACCGCGAGCGCCGATCTGGGCGAGTTCACCAAGCCGCTGAACGACGCAGTCGATACCCTGGACGAGCTGACTTCATGGCTGCTGGACCGGGCGAAAAATAATCCGAACGAAATCGGCGCAGCCTCTGTCGAATATTTGCAAGCATTCGGTTACACGGCGTATGCCTACATGTGGGCATTGATGGCCAAAGCCGCGCTGGGCAAAGAAGCGCAGGATGATTTCTACGCCAGCAAGCTGGGCACTGCACGCTTCTACTTCGCCCGTTTGCTGCCGCGTATCCACTCGTTGAGCGCGTCAGTGAAGGCCGGCAGCGAGTCGTTGTTCCTGCTGGATGCCGCGCAATTCTGATGCGATAGCGTCATGTAAGCATTCGCTTACATGACGTGCTGCTGTTCTCCCATAGTCGCCAATTGGATCCACGGCTAATCTACGTTTCATGGACGTCGCGCAGGAAGCGCAAAGCAACAACACGGACACGTAGGATTCTGCCAGGGTGGCGGAGTGAAATGGATGTCAGGGAAACAGTCTGCAAAGCCCCGCTTCGGCGGGGTTTTCTTTTGCCTGAAGAAAAGTTTTCAGGCCAGCGGATCCAGCGCCGGTTTCGCCTCGCGCTCCAGCACTTCCTCAAGCAAACCGCGCAGCAGCGCCAATGACGCCTGCTGGCGTTGCACATCGCGACACACCAGGCCGACCTTCAGCGGCACTCGCGGTTCGCTCAGCGGCTTCCACAGCAGATCCTCATCGTCGTACTGCCGCTGTGATTGCCCTGGCAGCACCGTCGCCAATCGGGTATGCGGCAGGCTGTCGAGAATTCCCACCATATTGTTCAGCTCTGCCTGTACCTGCGGGCGCCGACCGAGGCTGGCCAGTTGCGCCTGCCAGATCTGGCGGATCTGGAACTCCTCACCCAGCAGCAACATCGGCAGTTCGGCGGCCTGGCGCATCGAGACTTTCTTGAATTCGCGCAACGGATGGTCCGCCGGAATCACCAGTGTCAGTTCATCCTCATAGAGCATGACGCCGTGCAGACCCGGTTGGCGCGGGGGCAGATAGCTGATGCCGATGTCCAGCGAACCATTGAGCAAACGCCGTTCGATTTCCAGTCCCGTCAGCTCGTAGATCTGCACCACCAGATGCGGTTGCGCCTTGCGCACCCGCTCAAGCATCTGCGGTACCAGGCTGGTGTGCACCGTTTGCAGCACGCCGATCGCCAGCGTACGCAAAGCCTGACCCTTGAAATTGCCCAGCGCCTCGCGCGCCCGTTGCAAACCGTCAAGCAACGGCAGCGCGTGATTGTACAAAGTGTGCGCGGCAAGCGTCGGCAGCAGGCGCTTGCTGCTGCGCTCGAACAAGGTGACGTCGAGGTTCTGTTCGAGCTGACGGATCTGTTGCGACAGCGCCGGTTGCGAGATCGACAGCCGTTCGGCAGCACGGCCGACATGTCCCTCTTCGTAGACCGCGACGAAATAACGCAGTTGTTTGAAATCCATAAGTAACGCTTATCGAAATGGCTGATAAATCGAAATGGCCCGAAGCCTTCGGTGAACCTAGTCTAACCGCATTCACAGGGCTTACAGGGTCAGAAAGCGCGATGATCAGCGTTCGCTTCGACAGGGTTTGCATAGGCAGTTCAAAACACTTCGAATGGGGTGTTTTTCAATGAATCTGTTCGGTCTGCGGCGCCAGGCGCCTAATCTCGATGATCTCCTTATGGCTAACGACGCACCCGAGGCTGGCAGTGATCTCGGCGCTGAGCGTCTGATGCCCAGCGTTCAGCGTCCACAGCAAGTGTTCGTGCGCGGGCAGGGTTCATGGCTGTGGGACAGCCAGGACCGCGCCTACCTCGACTTTTCCCAGTCCGGCGGGGCCAACAGTCTCGGGCACAGTCCGTCGGCGCTGGTCAAAGCCATTGCCAACCAGGCGCAGGCGCTGATCAATCCCGGTTTCAATCTGCACAATCGCGGCATGCTCAGCCTCGCCGAACGTCTGTGTGCCAGCACCGGCAGCGATCAGGCCTATCTGCTCAACAGCGGCAGCGAAGCCTGTGAAGCGGCGATCAAACTGGCGCGCAAGTGGGGACAACTGCATCGCGGCGGTGCTTCGCGAATCATTGTTGCCAGGCAGGGCTGTCACGGCCGCAGTCTGGCGACGATCTCCGCCTCGGACAGCTGCAACCTGGCGAATCGTTTTGCGCCATTGCTGCCGGGGTTCGATCAGGTACCGTTCAACGACTTGCCGGCGCTGCATGCGGCGGTCGATGCGCAGACCGTGGCGATCATGCTCGAACCGATCCAGAGCGATGCCGGCGTGATTCCGGCCAGCGAACATTACCTCAAAGGTGTCGAACGGCTGTGCCGTGACTTGGGTATTCTGCTGATCCTCGACGAAGTGCAAACCGGCATTGGCCGCTGCGGCAACTTGCTTGCCGAACAGTCCTACGGCGTGCGCGCCGATATCATCGTGCTCGGCAAAGGCCTCGGCGGCGGTGTCCCGCTGGCAGCGCTGCTAGCCCGGGGCAAGGCCTGTTGTTTTGACGCCGGTGAGTTGGGCGGCACGCATCACGGCAACGCCTTGATGACGGCGGCGGGCCTGGTCGTACTTGAGAGCGTGCAGGACCGCAGCTTTCTCGCTCACGTCAGAGAAAACGGCCAGCATCTGCGCGAAGGCCTGGCCCGATTGGCGTACCGCTACGATCACGGCGACCTGCGCGGCCAAGGCTTGTTCTACGGACTGACCCTGTCAGACGACTGCGCCCATGCCGTGGTCCACGCCGCCCTGCATGAAGGCCTGCTGCTCAATGCGCCGCAAGCCAACTGCCTGCGCTTCACCCCCGCGCTCACCGTGAGCAAAACCAACATCGACGAAATGCTCCTGCGCCTGGGCCGCGCGTTCTCGCGAGTGCGCACGGCACAGTTGCAATGCCGCAAAGGGATTGCCGTTTGAGCTGACATTTCCCACCCGATTTCCAGAACCGTCTCGCGGTATAACGCACGCCCCACGTCTGATTGCTTTTGGCGTGGGGCGTTTTTTTTGTGGGTAGTGGCGATGAAATGGCAGAAGCACTGAACCCTGACGAACGGCGCAGGTCGATTAGCTTGTATGGCTCAAGTGAGCCAACCCCCATTCAGGAGCTGCCCCATGGACTTTATTCGCATCATCATCGCTATTCTGTTGCCGCCACTGGGTGTCTTTCTGCAGGTCGGGTTCGGCGGGGCGTTCTGGTTGAACATTCTGCTGACGCTGTGCGGGTACATTCCGGGGATTGTGCATGCGGTGTATATCATCGCCAAGCGCTGAGTCCGGCGTCAGTCGATAGCCCGCCATCGCCAGCGGGCTAGCCCCCACAGAGGATTTGCGAACACCACAGATCCCGTGTAGGCGTGAGCCTGCTCGCGATCGAGGCGGCTCGGTATTTCAGTCAGATAAGCCCATCACCCGCCGATAAAACTGCCACTCCTTTTCCAGCGCATGCGCCTGGTTAACGGCACGACGGAAACCGTGGCGTTCATCGGCATAGTAGTGGGCTTCAACCGGGATGCCGTTACGTTCAAGTGCGGCGACCATGTCGCGGGTTTGCTGCGGCACCACCACCGCATCCAGTTCACCCTGAAAGAAAATCACCGGCACGCGGATATGGTCTGCGTGCAGCAATGGCGTGCGTGCGGCATAGCGTTCGGCGTCCTGCTCGGGATCGCCGATCAGCCAGTCGAGATAGTCGCCTTCGAACTTGTGCGTCGCCCGGCCCAATGCCACCGGGTCGCTGACTCCGTACAAACTCGCGCCAGCGCGGAAGACTTGCTTGAACGCCAGCGCACACAACGTGGTGTAGCCACCCGCGCTCCCGCCCCGGATGAACGCGCGCTGCCCGTCGATCAAGCCTTGGTCGGCGAGATACGCGACGACGTTGCACGCATCCTCGACATCCACTTCACCCCAGCGCAAATGCAACGCCTGGCGATATTGCCGGCCGTAACCGCTGCTGCCGCGATAGTTGAGATCGGCGACGGCAAAGCCGCGTTGCGTCCAGTATTGAATGCGCGGGTCGAGCATCGGATAGCAGGCCGATGTCGGGCCGCCGTGGATGAACACCACCAATGGCGGAGTCTTCTCGGCGATCATGGCCGGGTAAAAGAAACCGTGCGCCTCACCCGAACCGCTTGGGTAACGCAGGGTTTGCGGACGGCTGATGCGTTCGGCGGGCAACGGCGCTATACCGCCGACCAGCACGGTAACTTCGTTCGTCATTCGATCAATGGCAATGATCGCCGAGGGGCTGATCGGCGAGGCCGCAATGCAGTAGATGTTTTGCTGATCTGCGGCCAGATGACGGAAGCGGCTGTACTCACCAGTGAAATCTACATCGCCAAGAGTAAGGCGACCGAAACCGCCTTCGCTCCAGCTGGCCAGGAAAGCATCACCAAGCGGCAGCCAGGTGCAGCCGCCGAGTTGCCACGGCGCTGGAGCATGATCGGCCAGTGCGGCCGGCAATGATTCCAAACCGTCGACAGCTTCCGCCCACGGTTGCCAGAATCCACCGCGATCGGTCAGGCAATACAGGCGGCCCTCGTCATCGAAGCGCGGTTGCTGAATCGACTCTTCAATGTCATCGCCAGCCACGTAGCGCGGCGAAGCGAATCCGCCATCGGGCAAGCGCTGGGCGGTCATCAACCGGGTTGAGGTCCACGGCTGATGCGGCCGGCTCCACTCGATCCACGCCAGGCGCTGACCGTCCGGGCTCAGAAGGGGCGATGCATAAAAATCTGCGCCCTCAGCCAATACGTGCCGAACACCGTCAGCCAGATCAACCGCCACCAATCGGTGTCGATCGCGCTGCTCCTCGACCGCCAGAATCTGCCCGCACGCATACTGCAAATCACCAAAGCGGCAATCGCCGGTGGTCAGTGGTTCAGGCGCACCATTGAGGGGCTGCCGATACAACTGCTGGTCCGCCTCGTTGACGAAAACCACCCCGTCAGGCGTCAGGCAAAATGCACCACCGCCATATTCGTACACGCGACTGCGCACGCTGAAGCCATCCGGCGTCAGACATTGCGTCACGCCATCGCGCCAGTGCCAGATCCGGCACGCGGCATCCAGCGGGCGATATTCATTCCAGAACAGGCCGTTGGCGCCGAGCTGCAACTCGGCGAAATCCACGCCGGCGGCGACGGCTTGCGAAGCGCTGAAGGGCTCAGCCCTTGGCGATGAGGCGTGAGTTTCGTTCATTGCGAAAGGCCAGTTGTTCGATGGTCTGCGTGGCGCTCTCGGCTTCTTCGCGGGCCTTGAGGATCACGCCGTGATGTTCGGATTTGCTGCACACCGGGTCGGCGTTGCTCGCATCACCGGTGAGCATGAACGCCTGGCAGCGGCAGCCGCCAAAGTCCTTTTCCTTCTCGTCGCACGAGCGGCACGGCTCGGGCATCCAGTCGTAACCGCGGAAGCGGTTGAAGCCGAACGAGTCGTACCAGATGTGCTGCATGCTGTGATCGCGCACATTGGGAAACTGCACCGGCAACTGACGCGCGCCGTGGCAGGGCAGGGCGGTGCCGTCCGGTGTCACCGTCAAAAAGATACTGCCCCAGCCGTTCATGCAGGCTTTCGGGCGCTCTTCGTAGTAATCCGGGGTGACGAAAATCAGCTTGCACGGATGCCCTTCGGCTTCCAGCTTCGCCCGGTATTCGTTGGTGATGCGCTCGGCGCGCACCAGTTGTTCCTTGGTCGGCAACAGGCCGACACGGTTGAGTTGCGCCCAGCCATAGAACTGGCAGGTCGCAAGCTCGACAAAGTCAGCCTCCAGCGCAATGCACAGCTCAATGATGCGGTCGATCTTGTCGATGTTGTGCCGATGGGTGACGAAGTTCAGCACCATCGGGTAACCATGGGCCTTCACCGCGCGGGCCATTTCCAGCTTCTGCGCGAAGGCTTTTTTCGAGCCGGCGAGCAGGTTGTTCACTTGCTCGTCGCTGGCCTGGAAACTGATCTGGATGTGATCAAGCCCGGCCTTCTTGAAGTCGCTGATTTTCTGCTCGGTCAGGCCGATGCCGGAGGTGATCAGGTTGGTGTAGAAACCCAGCTGCCGTGCTTCGTGAATCAGCTCGGCGAGATCCTGACGCACCAGCGGCTCACCACCGGAAAAGCCCAGTTGCGCCGCGCCCATTTCCCGTGCCTCGCGGAACACCTTGATCCACTGTTCGGTCGTCAGCTCTTTGCCCTGCTGGGCGAAATCCAGCGGATTGGAGCAGTACGGGCATTGCAGCGGGCAGCGGTAGGTCAGCTCGGCGAGCAGCCACAGCGGCAGGCCGACTTCAGGTTTGGCCGGCAGATCAGCCAAGGGTGAGCCAGTGTTGCTCACGGGCAACCTCCATGAATTGCTCGATGTCGTCACCGAGATCAGGCACACCGGGGAACTGCTCGTCGAGTTTGGCGATGATTGCCGCGACATCACGTTCACCGTCAATCAATTTGCCAATCTCGCTTGCGCTCTCGTTGAGCTTGATCATGCCTTCCGGGTACAGCAGCACGTGGCCTTTTTGTGCCGGTTCGTACTGGAAACGGTAGCCGGGACGCCAGCTCGGGACTTTGCTGCGGTCAAAACTCATAAGCTGATTCCTTTGTGCCAGACCCGTTGATCAGTGACGCTGTGATACGGCGGACGGTTCAGTTCGTAGGCCATGCTCATGGCATCGAGCATGCTCCAAAGAATGTCCAGTTTGAACTGAAGAATTTCCAGCATGCGCTCCTGGCCTTCGCGGGTCTTGTAGTGTTCGAGCGTGATCGCCAGACCATGTTCGACATCCCGCCGCGCCTGACCGAGGCGGGTGCGGAAGTATTCGTAACCGGCCGGGTCGATCCACGGGTAATGCTGCGGCCAGCTGTCGAGACGCGACTGGTGGATCTGCGGCGCGAACAGTTCGGTCAGCGAACTGCTCGCGGCCTCCTGCCAACTGGCGCGGCGGGCGAAGTTGACGTAAGCGTCGACGGCGAAACGCACGCCGGGCAACACCAGTTCCTGCGAGCGCAATTGATCCGGGTCGAGGCCGACCGCCTGGCCGAGACGCAGCCAGGCTTCGATGCCGCCGTCTTCGCCAGGAGCGCCGTCGTGGTCGAGCAAGCGCTGAATCCATTCGCGGCGAATTTCCCGATCCGGGCAATTGGCGAGAATCGCCGCGTCCTTCAGGGGAATGTTCACCTGATAATAGAAGCGGTTGGCGACCCAGCCCTGAATCTGCTCGCGCGTGGCGCGGCCTTCATACATCGCCACATGGTAGGGGTGATAGATGTGGTAATAGGCGCCTTTGGCGCGCAGGGCCGCTTCGAATTCGGCGGGGGACAGCGGGGTGTCGGTCATTGCGGTTCTCCGGGGAACAACCCTAGAAATATCTGGTGTCTGTGCCGGCCTTATCGCGAGCAGGCTCACTCCTACTGGTGATCGCATTCCAATGTAGGAGTGAGCCTGCTCGCGATAGGCCGCGCAGCGGTCTCAAATGCTTACAGCACAATGCTCATGCCATCAAACGCCACTTCAACATTGCGCCGCACCAGCTCTGCGCGCTCGGCCGAATCCTCGTCGAGAATCGGGTTGGTGTTGTTGATGTGGATAAGCACCTTGCGCTGCTCGGGAAGCTGTTCCAGCACTTCGAGCATGCCGCCGGGGCCGTTCTGGGCCAAATGGCCCATTTCGCGACCGGTGCGGGTGCCGACGCCACGACGCTGCATTTCATCGTCGTCCCACAGCGTGCCGTCGACCAGCAGGCAGTTGCTGCCAGCCATGATTTCCAGCAGCGGCGCGTCTACTTTGCCCAGGCCCGGCGCGTAGAACAGCTTGCCGCCGGTGTTCAAATCTTCAACGATCAAACCGATGTTGTCGCCCGGATGCGGATCGAAGCGGTGCGGCGAATACGGTGGCGCTGCACTGCGCAGCGGCAGCGGCGTGAAACGCAGGTTCGGACATGCGGCGACGGTGAAGCTCTGATCGAGTTCGATGCGGTTCCAGTCCAGCCCGCCGTTCCAGTGGGTGAGCATCTTGAACAACGGAAAGCCGGTGCTCAGGTCTTCGTGAACCATGTCCGTGCACCAGACCTGATGCGGGCAGCCCTCGCGCAGACTGAGCAGGCCGGTGGTGTGGTCGATCTGGCTGTCCATCAGAATGATCGCGCTGAAGCCGGTGTCACGCAGGGCGCGGCCCGGTTGCATCGGGGCAAAGCTTTGCAATTGCGCGCGGATGTCCGGCGAGGCGTTGCACAGCACCCAGTTCACGCCGTCATCGGAAATCGCGATGGACGATTGGGTGCGGGCCTTGGCGTTGAGGCTGCCGTCGCGAAAGCCTGCGCAATTGACGCAGTTGCAGTTCCACTGCGGAAAACCGCCGCCTGCGGCCGATCCCAGAATCTGGACGAACATGAACACTCCATCATTTCAACGCGGAAAATAAAACGCCCCGGCGAGCCGAGGCGTTGCACTGCGATCCTGCGTAAGCAGAACTCAGCGGCTGGCGAAGTACATGGTGACTTCGAAGCCGATACGCAGGTCGGTGTAAGCAGGTTTGGTCCAGGCCATGAGATGTCTCCTTCTGTGGGTTGGGATAGCGCTATCCATAGGTATAGTCCACGGCAGCGCGGTGATGTTCCAATTAGTTAGGCGGCTATGTTACTCAAAATTTCAACGCGATGACCCGTGAATCTTTGAGAAAGCTCCTTGCAGCCTTGGTAATGATCATTTCAGTGCTTGCCAGGGGGCGTCGGGAGCTGGGGCGCTGGCGAGGCAGAGCCAGCCGCCTTCGGCGTCGAGCAGACGCTGGGCAGCACCCATCAGTGTCGAGTGGTCCAGCGCGCCGATGGCTGCGATCAACCGTTCAAGATAATCCGACGAATGGCCGGCAAGTCGGGCCTGCCAGAGCAGCTCGGCAGCTTCCTTGAAGTCCAGATCAGCCACGTCGAACTGATCGGCGAGGCTTTGCCGTTGCTGGCTGAGGCTGGCCTCATCCATCTGTTCAATCAGCGCCGGGAGACTGTTGAGGAACTGCTGGATGTGCTCGAGCAGTTCGTCAGGCTGCACGTTGGGCGATTGCACACCAAACATCAGCGCGACGCGGCCATGGATCTGGCGCACGGTGCTGAACACCGCGTAGCCCAGTTGCAACTCGACGCGCAGGCGCTGATAGAACGGCGTCTTAAGCAATTGTGCGAGCAACCGCCAGGCGGCTTCATCTGAGAGGTCCTGGCTGGCGCTTGGGCAGTACAGCAGCGCAGCGTGTTCGCTGGATGCCGTATCGATGTGTTGCCACAGGTATCGGCCGTTGATGGTGCGAGGTGCAGACAGTTGGTGGTCCGGTTGGCCGGGGATGCGACTCAAGGCCAGGCCCATGGCAGATTGGCTTTGCGGGTTGAAACCCAGCGCGAGCCCGTCCCAACGTGCAGTTGCCCACAGATTCGCAGCGTCAGCGGATGTGCCGACAGGCTCCAGGCAACTTTCCGGCAAAGCCTTGAGCAGTTGACGGATCGGCATCAGCGGCGATTCCGGCTCGTCACGCGGGGAATCGGCTGAGATCGATGTCAGACATTTCAGCGCATGCTCCAGCACGCTGGGCATGGGCTCTTGCAGACCGGTCAGTTTCAGCAGCCATTGCTTGCCCGTTGCGCTGAATGACAGCTCGACCCCGGCCTCGCTGGCATCTTGGCGGATCTGCTGAAGGCTGCGCTGCAGTCGCGCTTGCAGATCAACGCTGGCTGCGGCGTCGACCTGCCAGCGCAGATAAATCGCGCCTTCATCACCGTTGCCCGGTACTGCCTGGCTGAACTGCATCGGCGAGCGTTCGCGGCGCCCGCGCGATCGGTCCCGAGCGAACGTGCGCAAGCCGCGGTGCGCGCTGGTCTGGCCGCGAATCAGTCCGGCGTTGGCCAGCGGCTCGTTAGCGCGCAGGAAGGGGTTGGCGGCTGGCAAGTGCCAGTGCGCGGCGAAGTTATCCACAGCACCGAGTTCGCGCAGAATGTTTTTCAGCGTTTCAACGGCGCAATCAGGCAGGCCGTTTTGCAACTGTTCACTGTCCAGCCGTGCCAATTGCAGCGCACCGCAGATTTGCTGCTGCCGTTGCTGTGCGACTGCATATTCCTCGCGTAGCGGCGCCCAGTCCTGTTGCGCGAAAAAGCTCAGCCAGTCGAGCCAATGTTGGCGAATCATCTTCAGCGATTCGGCACCCGCGTTGAAGTGCAGATGCAGCAGCGCCTGCCCGTCGAAGTGATAAAGCGGCAGCGCCTTCAGTCCCTCAGCGAGACTGTGCCGCTGCAAATGCGCCAGCAACCCTCCGGCCTTGGCGCTATTGAGCCAATGGCAAAGAAACGCCAGCGCTTCGGCAGACGAATGCGGCAATGCATCAAACGCAAAGAGCAGATGCCCGTGCGCTCCGTCGACCTGTTGATAACTTTTCACCGCCAGCGGCACAGGCGCTGCCTGCGCAACTTTATCCCCAGCCGGTAGCGCAGCGGCGAACTGTTCGGCCAGCGCACGCAGCTGTTCCAGGCTTTGCGGCCCGGCCAGACTCAATGTCATCTGCCCGGTGCGATAAAAGCGCTGATGGAAGTCTTTCAACGCCTGTTGAAACGCCGGCAGTTCGACTTTCAGGCTGTCGCGATTGCCGGCATGAAAACCCCGCAGCGGGTGTTCTGCCGGTAAACCTGCGTACAGGGCAAACTGCTTTTGCGCTGTCGGATCCTGCGACCAGGCGACATATTCCGCCTGCAGCACTTCACGTTCGCGCAATTGATCGTCCAGATTCATACACGGATGGGCGAGCATGTCTGACAGACGCTCCAACGCGCCGCTGAAAGATCGCACAGGCAGCTCGAAGAAGAAGTCGGTGGTGCGTTCGCGGGTGCTGGCGTTCACTTGGCCGCCGTGGCCCTGAACGTAGGCCATCAGCCCTTCCGCCGCCGGGAAACGCTCGGTCCCGAGAAACAGCAAATGTTCGAGAAAATGCGCCAGACCTGGCCACGCCAGCGGCACGTCGTGGCTGCCGGCCGCCACGCGCAACGCGCCGGCGCTGCGTTTGAGGCCGGGCACATGACGCAGGGTTACGCGCAAGCCGTTGGCCAGGGTCTCAGTGTGGGGGCGGGGGTGAGTCGGCGCAGGCATGGGCACTTCCAGAACAGTGAAGTGCCAATGCTAGCGGATTAGCGCCGGTTGAGCGCGGCGTAAAGCTCAGGACGGCGATCGCTGAGGTAGCGATTGGCAGCCCTTGAGTCGTTCATCAACTGACGATCCAGCTCGCCGACGATCAGCGCTTCGTCGAGTCCGGCCAGGGCAATGCGGCTACCGTCCGGTGCAGCAATGCTGCTTTGTCCGCAATACTGGATATCGCCTTCGTGACCGCAGTAATTGGCGTAGGCCACGTAGCACTGGTTTTCGAACGCGCGCGAACGCACGGTGACATCGGCAACGAAATCGAACGGAATCATGTTGGCTGTCGGCGCCACGATCAACTCGGCGCCAGCCAGCGCCAGACGGCGGGCGTTTTCCGGAAACTCCAGGTCGTAACAGATCAGAAAGCCGAGCTTCCAGCCGTTCAACTCGACCACCGGCAAATCCGCCTCTCCCGGACTGAACATCGACCGGTCGAGGTCGCCGAACAGATGCGACTTGCGGTAATTGGCCAAGCGCTCGCCCGTCGAATCGATCAACTGCACGGCGTTGTAAATCTGCCCGTCCGCGGTGCGCTCGGGATAACCGTAAACGATCGCCATGCCCGCAGCCTTGGCAATCCGTCCGATCTGTTGCGCCCATTCACCGTTGTAGACCTCAGCCAGGGTGCTGACCGCTTCGGCGCCAATGTTGTAGCCGGTCATGAACATTTCCGGCAGCACCAGCAGGTCCGAACCGTTGGCTTCCATCGCCACCCGGTGCAAGCGGTGCAGGTTGGCGGCGGGCTCCAGTGGCAGCGGTGGACATTGGTAAAGGGCTACACGCATCGAAGAATCCTCTTACTCGGGCAGGGCGATAGGGCCGATGTCTTTGAACACATCACCCGGGCCCGGGTTCGCTTTATGTGTCGAACCGCCGAAATGCTTCATGATCCCCCACACCGCGTTGAGCGAAGTCTGCACCGCGCCTTCGACCCAGGCCGGCGTCCACGACACGTCGTCACCGGCAATGAAGATCCCGCGCTGTTCGGCCGGCATGTCGTCCTGCATGAAGTGCGCATACATGCGCTGGTTGTAGCGGTAATGGCCGGGCAGGGCGCCTTTGAAGGCCCCAAGAAAATAAGGGTCGGCTTCCCACGACACGGTGATCGGGTCGCCAATGATCCGCGCGGCGATGTCGACTTTCGGGTAGATCTTCTTCAACGCGTTCAACGCCAGCTCAACGCGCTTTTCCACCGGGTGCGGGAGCATTTTCAGTGCGTCGCTCATCCACGAATACGACAGGCAAATCACCCCTGGCTTGTCGTCGCCGTTGTCGAACAGGTAGGTGCCACGGGTCAGGCGATCGGTGAGGGTCATGCTCATCAGGTCGCGACCGGTTTCCGGGTCCTTGTCCTTCCAGAACGGCCGGTCGACCATCACGAAGGTTTTCGACGACTGCATGTAGCGCGTGCGGTCCAGTGCCATCCACATCTTCTGCGAAAACAGGGTTTCGTCGCATTCGATCTGGGTGGTCAGCAGCCAGCTCTGGCAGGTGGTCAGCACGGCGGCGTATTCGCGGGTGTCGCCGTTATTGTCAGTCACCGCGAAACGGCCCTGGGGTGCATGGGCAATCTTCTTCACGCCGGAACGCGGTGCGCCACGGTGCAGGGATTTCAGGCTGGTGCCCGCGGGCCAGTGAGCGCAGCGTTCCGGCACATGCCGCCAGATGCCTTGCGGCACTTGTTCGACACCGCCGACCACCAGGTGCTGGTGATCGTCGCAGTTGGTCATCACCACACGGAAGATTTCCAGCATCGAGTTGGGGAAATCCGAGTCCCAGCCGCCGGTACCGAAACCGACCTGACCGAACACCTCGCGGTGCTGGAACGACAATTTGGCGAAGGCTTTCGAGGTCGCGACGAAGTCGTAAAAGGTTCGGTCGTCCCACAGCGGTACCAGCTTGTTCCACAGCTCTTTGAGGCGCGGCACATCGCGGTCACGGATGGCTTGCTGGATATCGGAGAACTGCGAACCGGCCTCCAGCGCATCCGCCCAGGCGTCAGCCACTTCCTGAAACAGTGGAGGAAGATCTTTCAGGCTTTCTGCGTAATAGGTTTCGCCTTCCAGGTCGATCACGGTGCTGCCGGAGGCGCCGGTCAACGGGTTGGGGAAAGGCTTGGTTTCGAGGCCGAGCTTGTCGACGTAGTGATAGAACGCCGTGGAAGACACCGGAAAGCGCATGCCACCGAGTTCAGCAACAATGGCGTCGGTACCGTTGAAGGCTTGCGAACGCAGACGACCGCCCAGTTTCGACGCCTCATAAACCACCGGTTTAAGGCCAAGCTTCATCAACTCGTAAGCAGCCACCAGACCGGCAATGCCCGCGCCGACAATCGCTACTTCTGCGCCGTGGTGGTTTTCAGGAATGCTGCCCAGACCGGCCGGATGTTCGATCCAATCGTCGAAAGCAAACGGAAAGTCCGGACCGAAAATGGTGACTGGTTTTTTACCGTCTGCAGGATGGCGATTGTTCTTGTTCATGGCTGACCTTGCTGGCGACTCGACGCGGAATGCGCGTCTGAGTATAGGAAAAGATGCCAGCCATTCTAGGGAGCACGGAACACGTTAATAAGACTCAATGTGTCGTCGTTTTGCTATTAAGTTGTGCAGAACGACGATTCTGGACTTCACTTCGATCACTGTGGGAGCGGGCTTGCCCGCGAAGAGGCCTGCACATCTCACAGAGAAACCCCAGTGGGAAAAATTCAAACCGGCTGCCCCCGATCAATCTTGCTACTCAAAATGATCGAAGTCGTGGTCTTCTCCACCCCGTCGACACTGCCGATCTGATCCAGCAACTGATCCAGCTGCTCCGGCGAATCGGTCCGCAACCACGCCACATAATCAAACTCGCCACTCACCGCACACAACTGCTGCACCTGCGCCATCGCACTCAAGCGACGCAACACCTCCTTGCCGGACCGCGGCTGCACCTTGATCCCGACATAGGCCTGCAACCCGCCATCAACCACGCGCTGCCCGAGGCGCACGCCATAACCGGTGATGACTTTGGTTTTTTCCAGCCGCGCCAGTCGTGAGGTCACTGTGGTGCGCGCGATGCCCAGCTGCCGGGCGAGCATGGCTACGCTCTCGCGGGCGTTGATTTGCAGGGCGGCGATCAGCTGGCGGTCGATTTCGTCGAGAGTGGGGGGCGGGTGTCTGGCAAAGGTGGCTCCGATAGCATGAGCAATGAGGTTCGGATGTTACAGGGTCAATCACGTTGGAGCATACGGCGGCACCTATCGTCGTCTACGAAGAAGCGAACGGACGGGACGGTTGCTCTTGTCAAGTTCAAGGGCTATCATCGGCACGTCAGCACAGACCGGAACTTTGCAAGCAAAGGGTGTTGATTTCGGTGGTGCAAGCTACTCCTAGCCAGTGAGCGGGATAAACGGGAAACCGTGAAAGAACAGGCCGATATTGAGATTTACAAAAAGCCCCGATGCGCAAGCATCGGGGCTTTTTGCTTTCTCTCAAACGGATTTCCCCGCGTTACGCATTTCCAGAATGTAGCGGACGTTATGAGGTTTTCCTTTCGGCAGCTTCGCTCGTCCCCAGTCAGCGACCTCGTAGGCGGAAATGATTCGGAGTTTCAGACGGTTCGTCGTGTTCTTCGGCTTGCTGATCGAAAAAAAGAGCGCGTAGTCATGCAAATCAAGGCAGTAGTAGCGCTGACTGTTTTCTACGTAGAAGGGCACAGCCAGACCTTTGAAAAAGCGTTTATGCAGGTAGTCTGTAATCTGGCTGCTGCGGTAATGGCGGTCCGCACAAAAATACCGAACCTCTCCTTTGTGTCTGAGCGGCTGGCCGTGACCTTTGTCATCGGTAAAACAGTGGAAGCCGAATTCAAATCTGACGACAAGCTGCTGCTCAGCGACGTCGAACGCAAGTTCAAAGGGTTGTAAATGCACCATGCAGTATTTGCGTTCGCCAATAAGCAGGTCTTTCCATTCCATAGTGATTGTCGCCGAACGTGCAACGAGCGCGATGTGGGGAGTCACCACGTTCGTTGGAGTCGAATGGCAACCATGCGTAGGTTGGAAAACGGAACCAGAAACCGGCACGTCTAAGACGTCTTATTTACGGCCGCCATCGCTATAGAGCGAAGCGCTGTTGCTGTTCACTGATTTCGCCGGGTTTCCAAGCCTGGTCGCTGATAAGCTGCGACGTCTGGAGAGTATCCCTGGGAACATAATCCCAACAGGCATCAAAACGCTCAAAATCGCAGCTTCGGAACTTGCCTACAGTCTCCGGGAAGTCTTCTGAACACTGCGTTCGCAAGGTAGGAGCCCAACCACCCGCCCATAAAAAAGCCGCGCATATAGCGCGGCTTTCAATTTGGTGGGCCCACACGGACTTGAACCGTGGACCAAAGGATTATGAGTCCTCTGCTCTAACCAACTGAGCTATAGGCCCTCAGTAGGTCGCGGATTATAGCGACGGTTTCTCGGCTGTGCTATCCGAAAAATCCGATACGGTTACACGCAGAAACGTTGCCGCGAATTCTTCCGGTGGCAGCGGCAGGCTGACGATGTAGCCCTGGATCTGTTCGCAGCCTTCGGCGGCGAGGAATTGTTGTTGTGCCTGGGTTTCGACGCCCTCGGCGATGACGGTGAATTGCATGCTTCGGCCCAGTGCGATGATGGCCCGCACAATGGCCGCATCATGGGGATCGTCGGGCAGGCCGCGGACGAATGACTGGTCGATCTTGAGGATGTCCAGCGGCAGACGCTTCAAGTAGCTGAGCGAGGAATAACCGGTGCCGAAGTCGTCGATCGCCAGTTGCACGCCGAGGTGTTTGAGCTGGTGCAGCACGGCCAGCGCTTCTTCGGCCTGACTCATGATGAAATTCTCGGTAATTTCCAGTTGCAGTAAATCCGGCTGCAGGCGGTTGTCCTTGAGCAGTTGCTCGATGCGTCCGAGCAGATTCGGCTGGCGCAGTTGCGCTCCGGCGAGGTTGACCGACAGCGGGCCGAGGCTGTCGTAGACCTGATTCCATTCGAACATCTGCCGGCACGCCGTCTCGAGCACCCAGTCACCGATCTGCAGAATCATGCCGTTCTCTTCGGCCAGCGGAATGAAATGCTCGGGCGGTACGTCGCCGAACGTCGGGTGACGCCAGCGGATCAACGCTTCGGCGCCGACCAGGCGATGATCGTCGAGGCTGATTTTTGGTTGGTAATACAGGAACAGTTCGTCGCGCTCGATGGCGCGGCGCAGTTCGTGTTCAAGCGCAATGCGTTCGCTGGCCTGGGCGGTGAGGTCGCGGGTGTAGCTTTCGACGCGGTTGCGACCCTTGGCCTTGGAGCGATACATCGCCGCGTCGGCGTTTTTTACCAGTGTGGCGACGTCGCAGCCGTCACGCGGATATAGGCTGGTGCCGATGCTGGCGCTGATGAAGAACTCATGCTCTCCGGCCTGAAACGGTGCGCCAAAGCAATTGAGCAGTTTAATGGCGATGTTGTCGGCATCACTGGCCTGTTGCAGGCCGGGCAGCAAAATGATGAATTCATCGCCGCCCAGGCGCGCAACGGTATCGATATCGCGTAATTGTTCTTTCAAGCGAATGGCGATGCCCTTGAGCAGCAGGTCGCCGACCGGGTGGCCGAGGCTGTCGTTGATGTGTTTGAAACGGTCGAGATCGAGGAACAACACGGCGCCCTGACCGCCGTTTTCCTGCTGACCGTTCAGCGCCATTTGCAAACGGCTCTCGAACAACGTGCGGTTCGGCAGGCCGGTCAGCGGGTCGTGATGCGCCTGGTAATCAAGCTTGGCCTGGGCATGCTTGAGGCTGGAGATGTCGGCGAACACTGCGACAAAGTGGGTGATGAACTTGTCGCGATTGCGCACCGCACTGATGGTCAGCCAGCTCGGGTACAACTCGCCGTTCTTGCGCCGGTTGGAGATCTCGCCTTGCCAGTGGCCTTCGGCGGTCAACTGGTGCCACATCGCCGCGTAAAAGGCGCTGTCATGCAGGCCGGACGCGAGCAGGCGCGGGGTATGGCCAAGCGCTTCGCTTTCGCTGTAACCGGTGATTTCGGTGAAGGCGCGGTTGACTGCGCTGATGTGTTGTTGGGTATCGGTGATCAGCACGCCCTCGGCGGTGCTTTCGAACACGGTGGCGGCCTGCTGCAGTTTTTCCTGCATCAGGTGGCGCTCGGTGATGTCGCGGGCGATGGTCAGCATGCAGTCTTCTTCGCCGATCGGCAGCGGCCGGCTGGACACTTCGCAAAGGCGAATCTGCCCGTCACTGCGGCGGATATGGCAAGTGAAGTCGCGAACGAAGCCATCGCGCTGCAGCAAGTCGAGCATCTGTTTGCGCTCATTGAGATTGACCCAGATGCCCAGATCAAGTGTCGAGCGATCCACCGACATGGCGCTGTTGAAGCCGGTAATCCGGCTGAAGCCCTCGTTGACTTCCAGCAGCAGACCATCGCTTTGGCGCGACAGCAGCAAGCCATCCGGTGAAGCATGGAAAGCCTTGGCGAATTTTTCTTCAGAGGTTTGCAGCTGCTGCTGGGTTTCCTTGAGCTGGGTGATGTCACGCACGACCACCACCAGCGCCGCGGTGGCGTCCAGATCGAATGGCTCGGCGGAAATCAGACCGGTGAACACTTGGCCGTTGTTGCGGCGAAAAGGCATCTCCAGGTTGCGGATGCTGCCCGCCTGCAACCGCTGGAGCAGTCCCGGGCCGACACCGGGAATTCCCCAGATATTCAGATCGGTCGCGGTCTGCCCGAGGACGTCCCCTGGCTTTCAGGCCGATCTGCTCTTCAAACGCTTCGTTGACTTCCAGCAGGCAGCCATCGGACAGGCGCGCGATCACCAGAATATCCGGGCACTGTTCAAAGACCGAGGCGAATTTCTGCTCTGAAAGACGCAGCGCTTCTTCGGTTCGCTTGATTTCGCTGATGTCGATCATCAAACCGCGCATCACCGGTTCATGACCATGTTCGATGAGGCTGACAATGTCGCGCACCCACAGGCAGCGGCCGTCGGCGGTAATCACTCGGTAGTCGACGATGTGATCGCGGCCCTCGCGCAGGGCCTCTTTGCAGTAGTTCTGCGTGCGGGTCAGGTCGGCCGGATGGATGATGTTGTGCCAGAAACCGGGTATCAGCCAATGGGATTGCGGATAACCGAGCAAATTCTCGGCATGGGGCGAGACGTAGCTGTAGGTGAAGTCGCTCATCCGCGCTTCCCAGGCAATAGCCGACAGGCTTTCCACCAAGCCGCGATAGTGATACTCGCTGCTGCGCAATTCCTGTTCGAGGTCGATGCGGCGGGCAATTTCCGAGCTCAAGCGGCGGTTGATGCGGATTACCACGGCAAGAATCGTCACCAACAGCAGTAATCCTGGCAGACCGTAAATCAGCAGATCCGACCAGAATGTCCGGTGATCGAGTACGTTTCCGACCCACTGCTCCTGAATGCTGCTGATCTCGTCCGGGCTCATGTCGGCCAGGACTTTATCGAGAATTCCCACTAGCACCTTGTTCTCGCGAGGTACGGCCATCGCCAATTGGTAGCGATAAGGGGTTTCGCCGCTGACGTAGAGGCCGTCGAGCTTGAGCTGGCGCAGGCTCCAGACGCTGGAAGCAAGATCGCCGACGACTGCGTCGACTTCGTCTGTGGCCAATGCCTGCAACGCCGAGCTGACGTTAGGCATGGCTACCAGGTTCAGATCCGGATGGTGAGTGCGCAGCAGTTCGTGCGGCGCGTAATTTTCCACCACGGCAATTTTCAAACCGTACAGATCGTCTAATTTTCGCGGCTGAGCGCCGCCAACATGGGCGAGGATGACGATCGGAAAGTCCAGATAGGGCCGTGTGAACGACAGGTAAGTCTGGCGTTCAGGGGTCGACATGATTCCGGGCAGTAGATCGATCTTGCCGCTTTTGACCTGTTCCAGCACCACAGTCCAACTGACCGGTTCGATCGGCGTCAATTTGATCGACAGACGTTGGCGAATCACGCCGATATAGTCGGCGGCCAGACCCTGATAGCGGTTCTGATCGTCGCGAAACTCGAAAGGTGGCCACGACGCGTCGACACCCAGGCGTAAGTCCGGGTGTGCCGCCAGCCAGCTGCGTTCTTCATCGGTCAGAGTCAGCGCGTCAGCCGTTGCGGTCCAGATCATCAATGACAGCAAAAAAAGCACGGGCGCCAGTCTGTGCATAACGCTCTCGTTATGGCTCGGGGATGATTGGTTCGAGTGTAGACGCGGTAGGCGGGGGAAGGGCGGTGCGGAGAATTTAATCTGCCATAAAAACAAAACCCCCGGCCTGGGCCGGGGGTTCTGGTATCACTCGTCGAGGAAGGAGCGCAAATGCTCGCTTCGCGTCGGGTGGCGCAGCTTGCGCAGCGCCTTGGCTTCGATCTGACGGATCCGCTCACGCGTTACGTCAAACTGTTTGCCCACCTCTTCGAGCGTGTGGTCGGTGTTCATGTCGATACCGAAACGCATGCGCAGGACCTTGGCTTCACGGGCAGTGAGGCCGGACAGTACTTCGCGAGTCGCTTCTTTCAGGCTCTCAACGGTGGCAACATCGATTGGCGACTGCATGGTCGAGTCTTCGATGAAGTCGCCCAGATGGGAGTCTTCGTCATCACCGATCGGGGTTTCCATGGAGATCGGCTCTTTGGCGATCTTCAATACCTTTCGGATCTTGTCCTCAGGCATTTCCATGCGTTCGCCCAGCTCTTCCGGGGTCGGTTCGCGACCCATTTCCTGCAGCATCTGCCGGGAAATGCGGTTGAGCTTGTTGATCGTCTCGATCATGTGCACCGGAATACGGATGGTGCGGGCCTGGTCGGCGATCGAGCGAGTGATCGCCTGACGGATCCACCAGGTGGCATAAGTCGAGAACTTGTAACCACGACGGTATTCAAACTTGTCCACCGCTTTCATCAGACCGATGTTGCCTTCCTGGATCAGGTCGAGGAACTGCAGGCCGCGGTTGGTGTATTTCTTGGCGATCGAGATCACCAGACGCAGGTTGGCTTCAACCATCTCTTTCTTCGCGCGGCGGGCCTTGGCCTCACCGATCGACATGCGACGGTTGATGTCCTTGATTTCTGCGATGGTCAGACCGGTCTCGGTTTCCAGCGCGATCAGTTTCTGCTGGCAACGAATGATGTCCGGCTGCACGCGACCGATGGCTTCGGCGTACTTGCTCTTGCCTTTGGCCAGGGCGTCGGACCAGCTTTCGTCGACTTCGTTGCCCGGGAACTGACGCAGGAAATCGGCGCGCGGCATACGTGCATCACGTACGCACAGCTGCATGATCGCGCGCTCTTGCTGACGCAGACGATCCAGGGCACTGCGTACACGCTCGACCAGGCCTTCGAATTGCTTCGGCACCAGTTTGATCGGCATGAACAGCTCGGCCAGTGCGAGCAACTCGGCAATCGCTGCCTTGTTGTTGCGACCGTGCTTTTTCAGGGCCTTGCGGGTGATCTCCATCTGGTCGGCCACGGCGCCAAAGCGCTGCGCAGCGATGACCGGATCCGGACCGCTTTCGGCTTCGTCTTCGTCATCGGAAGCTTCGGTATCCTCATCGTCGGTATCGTCGTCGGCCTTGACGGCTTTCGGGTCAACCGGCGGTGGCACTTCTGCCGCTGGCGGCGCAATGCCGTCGTCCGGGTCGATGTAACCGCTCAGGACGTCGGACAGGCGACCACCTTCGGTGGTGACACGCGTGTACTCGGAGAGAATGTGGTCAACCGTGCCAGGGAAGTGCGCGATCGCGCTCATCACTTCACGAATGCCTTCTTCGATCCGCTTGGCGATTTCGATTTCGCCTTCACGAGTCAGAAGCTCTACCGTACCCATTTCACGCATATACATGCGCACAGGGTCAGTGGTGCGACCGATATCGGTCTCCACCGCTGCCAACGCAGCGGCTGCTTCTTCCGCAGCGGCCTCGTCGGTATCGGCGTCGGCCAACATAAGGGCGTCCGCATCCGGAGCACTCTCGTGTACGGGGATCCCCATGTCGTTGATCATGCGGATGATGTCTTCCACCTGCTCAGGATCTGAAATATCCTCGGGCAGGTGGTCGTTGACCTCGGCGTAAGTCAGATACTTCTGCTCACGACCCAGTTTGATCAACTCAATAATACGAGACTGCTGTTGCGCTTTTCCGGACATAACACCCTATCCACTGAAGGTCTTGGCGGGCAAAAAACAAGCCGAGGATTATACCTGAGCTATGACCTCACGCGCCAGTTGAGGTCGGGTTTGATGCGGAAACATTGCGACTTAAAAGGTCGCGCAGTTGATTTTTCTCTTCGACGCTCAGTTCGCTTTGCCGCGCTTTCCTGAGTAACTGTTCGAGATTTCGCTCGCGTTGGCGGGCTGACAAGCTAGTAATGGTGTCGAAAAACTGTTGTTCAAGGTTTTCTCCGTCAATCAGCCACTCCTTTTCTGCCAGTGCCTTGAGCAAGCGTCCCTGTTCAGTGCCGTGCCATCGCGCGATCAACTGAAATGAGTTTAGCTGGGGATTCTTCTGTACGGCTTCGAGCAGTGCCACAAGTAACTGGGCATTGGTCTGATTTTCGTCAGCAATATGCCCGGCATCTTCGACGCGCTTGGCCAATTGCGGATGATGAAGCAGTGTGCGCAGGGCGGTCAGGGTCGGTGATTCGACACCGATCGGCGTGCGCGGACGCTGCTGATCACGATCGCCGCCGCGCTTGCCGTTCTTGTCCCAGGGTTTCTTGTCCCACTTTTTGCCGCCGGCGCCGGGTTTCTTTGGCGTCCACTCCTGCTGCGGCGCATACATGTCCTGTGCCTGCGGCTGATGATAGTCGCCATAGTCCGGCATGGCGTCGTAATCGATGCCTGGATCGTAGGCGGGCGGCGCTTCCTGCGGTGCGCTTTGCGCGAGCTGGCTGACGGTTTCGCTGCTCAGCCCGGTGATTTCGCTCAGGCGCTGACGCATCAGGATCCGCAGGTTAGCCCCCGGCACTTTGTCGATCAGCGGCGCGGCGAGGGTGGCCATGTGGGCCTTGCCTTCGAGCGAGCGCGGGTCGGCTTCTTCGGTCAGTTGCTGGAAAAAATAATCGGCCAGCGGCTGCGCATGCTGATTGATCCGCGCCTTGAAGGCATCGGTGCCCTCGGCGCGAACCAGGGTGTCCGGGTCCTCGCCTTCGGGCAGAAACAGGAATCGCGCACGACGGCCGTCCTGCAGGCACGGCAGAGTGGCTTCCAGTGCGCGCCATGCGGCGTTGCGGCCGGCCTGGTCGCCGTCGAAACAGAACAGCACGTTCGGCACGACACGGAAAAGCCGCTTCAGATGTTCTTCGCTGGTGGCGGTGCCGAGCGTCGCGACGGCATTGCGCAAGCCTTGCTGGGCGAGGGCGATGACGTCCATGTAGCCTTCGACGACGATGATCTCGTCGAGGTTGCGATTGTTCTTGCGGGCTTCATAAAGGCCGTAGAGTTCCTGGCCTTTATGAAATACCGGGGTTTCCGGGGAGTTCAGGTACTTGGGTTTGTCGTCACCCAGTACGCGGCCGCCGAATGCGATGATCCGGCCGCGGGTGTCGCGGATCGGGAACATCACGCGATCGCGGAAGCGGTCATAGCGTTTGCCGGTTTCGGCGTTCTCGATCAGCAGGCCGGCATCGATCATGGCCTTTTGTTGCAGGGTGTCGCTGCTCAAATGCTTGAACAGGTTGTCCCAGCCCGGCGGCGCAAAGCCGAGGCCGAAGTCCCGGGCGATCTCGCCGGTCAGTCCGCGGCCCTTGAGGTAATCCACTGCGGCTTTACGCGCAGGATGGCTCTTGAGTGCCTGCCGGTAAAAATCGGCGGCTGCGGTCAGTAGTGGGTACAACGGCGAATCGGTCGGTTGCCGGGGCTTGCGCTCGCGACCGCTTTCTTCGCGGGGGATTTCCATGCCGGCGGCTTTGGCCAGATCTTCGACGGCCTGGGGGAAATCCAGGTTGTCGTGATCCATCAGAAAGCCGAGGGCATTGCCGCCGGCGCCACAGCCGAAGCAGTAATAGAACTGCTTGTCGGGGCTGACGCTGAATGACGGGGTTTTCTCTTTGTGAAACGGGCAACAGGCGGTGTAGTTCTTGCCGGCCTTCTTCAATTGCACGCGCGAGCTGACCACGTCGACGATGTCGGTGCGGTTCAGCAGGTCGTCAATGAAGCTCTGGGGTATCAGCCCGGCCATGGCGTTCTCGTCGTCTGCGCTGCAAAAAGTCCGTTGCGACAGGCTGTAGGACGCGGGTCTTTGTTGGAAGCGCACAAAATGTGCGGCTCGACCGGTGTCGTCTGCGTGATCGCTGTCGGGAAGTGTATCTGCCGAAAATCCACTGACGTTAATACCTATCAGTCTTCGACTATTTGAAAGTGTTGCGCTGAGTCCGCTGACGGCCGGTAAAAGGCCTCGGATAGCTCAATAAAGCGGGCACGCATGCAGGTGCCTTGGGCTGATCGTCGTAAGAGGAATCAGTGGGTGTGCTCGTCAGTAGCCTTGAAAGGCTCGTCAGAAAAGACGTGCACCGCTGGCAAAAAAGCCAGGCCTGACGCGGTGAAGCGGATTTGTCTCGGTCGCATCTGCGGCGTCGACGGTGAAGCATCAAGCGTTTTACGCAAATGCCATTAGCCCGGCAGTGAGCCGGGCTTAGGCAAGAAGCTTGCTACGAACGTCTGTGTATTAGTACAGACGAACGGCGCGGCGCTGTTCGCGCTGAACTTTCTTGGCGTGACGCTTGACAGCAGCTGCTGCCTTGCGCTTACGCTCAGAAGTTGGCTTCTCGTAAAATTCGCGGCTACGAACTTCAGCCAGTACACCGGCTTTTTCGCAGGAGCGCTTGAAACGACGCAGAGCTACGTCGAAGGGTTCGTTCTCTTTTACTTTGACGGCTGGCATCCAGAGCTACCTTCATTCATTACCGGGGTCAACATCCTCGCGGCAAAAGAGCACTTGAAGACGTCGGTTTTTAAGGGTTGCGGATGTTAACCCCTCATCGCTCGGAATGCAAAGCCTCTGATCGAAAACCGCTGGTCGGGGCATCCCGCGGCGACTATTATGCGCGCCTTCGAATTCAGCCTAAACAAGGCGCAAACCCATGCTAGTACTGGGATTAGAAACCTCCTGCGACGAAACCGGCGTCGCATTATATGACAGCGAACGCGGTCTGCTGGCCGACGCGCTGTTCAGCCAGATCGACCTGCACCGCGCTTACGGCGGAGTAGTGCCCGAGCTGGCCTCGCGTGACCACGTCAAACGCATGCTGCCCTTGATCCGTCAGGTGTTGGCCGAAGCCGACTGCGTGCCCACCGAGATCGATGCGATCGCCTATACCGCAGGTCCCGGCCTGGTTGGCGCGCTTCTGGTCGGTGCGTCTTGCGCTCAGGCGCTGGCGTTCGCCTGGGGGATTCCGGCGCTTGGCGTGCACCACATGGAAGGCCATCTGCTGGCGCCGATGCTGGAGCCGAAACCGCCGCAATTCCCGTTCGTCGCTTTGTTGGTCTCCGGCGGGCATACGCAGCTGGTTCAGGTCGATGGCATCGGCCAATACAGCCTGCTCGGCGAGACGCTCGACGATGCCGCCGGCGAAGCGTTCGACAAAACCGCGAAGATGATGGGGCTCAATTATCCCGGCGGTCCGGAAATCGCCAAGTTGGCTGAAAAGGGCACTGCAGGACGTTTCACTTTCCCGCGTCCGATGTGTGATCGCCCGGGCCTGGATTTCAGCTTCAGCGGCCTGAAAACCTTCGCCCTCAATACCTGGCAGCAATGCGTCAGCGCCGGGGACGACGGCGAGCAAGCCCGCAGCGACATTGCGCTGGCGTTCCAGCAGGCCGTGGTGGAGACTTTGACCATCAAGTGCAAGCGCGCGCTGAAACAGGCGGGCATGAAGCGTCTGGTGATCGCGGGTGGCGTCAGTGCCAACAAGGCTTTGCGGGTTTCCCTGGAAAAAATGCTCGGCGACATGAAAGGCGATGTGTTTTATGCGCGCCCGGAATTCTGCACCGACAATGGCGCAATGATCGCCTTCGCCGGTTGCCAGCGGCTGAAGGCCGGTCAGCAGGAAACCCTGGCGATCAGCGTGCAGGCGCGCTGGCCGATGGAGCAGTTGTCGGCGTTGTGATGAACGGCGCTCGACGGCGTTATTTAGAAATGCCGTTCGCGCCCGGCAAACAGGTCGCGTAGATTGCCGCGGTGGCGCCAGACAATCAGTAGCGTCAGCGCGCTCATCGGCAGCAGTGCCGCCGGTTCCTGCCAGGCCAGCAACGGCAGGGTCAGCGGCGTGGCAATCAGCGCCGCCAACGAGCTGGTGCGGGTCAGGTAGAACGTCAGCAACCAGGCGCAAACGGCCAGCAGCGCGGCGGGCGGATACAGGCCCAGCAGCATGCCGGCAGCGGTGGCGACGCCTTTGCCGCCGCGGAAGCGGAAATACAGCGGGAACAGGTGACCGATTACGGCACATACGCCGATCCACGCCTGATCCTGCAGCGAAAGGCCCACAGCCGCTGCCATGAGTACCGGCAGCAAGCCTTTGCACAGATCACCCAGCAGGGTCAGGATCGCCAGTTTGCGACCGGCCAGGCGCAGCATGTTCGTGGCGCCGGCATTACCCGAGCCACTCATTCGCGGGTCCGGATTTCCGGTCAGGCGGCTGAGCAAAATGGCGAAGGACAGCGAGCCGAGCAGGTAGGCGAGAATCGCCAGTAACCAAAACATGCTAACTATTCCGGGCGAGGACGCCCTGATTCTAACGGCGCATTGCGCCCTTGTCGTGCAGCGGAGAGAAGTGCTTGGACAGAGTGTTTATCGAGGGCCTGGAAGTCGACACCGTCATTGGTGCCTATGACTGGGAGCGCGGCATCCGCCAGTGCCTGCGACTTGATCTGAGCTTCGCCTGGGACAATCGCCCGGCCGCTGCCGGTGACGACCTGACCCTGGCGCTTGACTACGCCAGCGTTTCTACGCGCATTCAGGCCTTTGCCGAGCAGGCGCAGTTTCAGTTGGTCGAGACCTTCGCCGAGCGTCTGGTCGAAGTGCTCATGAACGAATTCAACATCACTTGGGTTCGTCTGAAACTGACCAAGCCCGGCGCGGTACCAGCGGCCAAGGGCGGCGTGGGTGTGGAGATCGAGCGCGGATGTCGCTGACTCAGGTCTACCTCGGGCTCGGTAGTAATATCGACCGTGAAACTCATTTGCGCGCCGGGCTCGACGCTTTGGCGACATTCCTGGTGGATATCCGCTGTTCGGCGGTGTTCGAAAGCCAGCCGGTGGGCATTAAGAGCGGTCCTTTTTTCAATTTCGTGGTATCGGCGCAAACCGATCTACCGCTGATGGAGCTGGATCGGCGGCTGAAATTCATCGAGGCGGACAATGGCCGCTATGCTCCGGATCGCAAAGGATTGCCACTGGATATAGACGTGCTGTTGTACGGCGATCTGGCCGGCAATTTCGATGGTTTGGTACTGCCGCGGGCAGAAATTCTGAAAAATGCGTTTGTGCTGTGGCCGTTGTCGCTGATTGCACCGGATCGGGTGCATCCGGGTGTGGGAAAAAGCTTCGCGACGCTGTGGGCCGAGGCGCAGATTGATCAGGTATTGGCGCCGGTGGCATTCGACTGGCGAGGGCAGCAGCTTACGCCTCCGGATTTGCACTGAGCTCAGGGGCGCTATCGCGAGCAGGCTCACTCCTTGTATGTTGCCCTCACACCAGTCGATTGAGATCTAAGCTCGCTGGTGCGGACATACGAAGATGTGTTTCTGGGGGAGACCGATCACTCCTAAAGGCAGGACTTGCTCCTGACCTTGTCTGTAGAGAGGTCCCCCCGCCTCATTGCCCACCACGAAGAGTATCGAGAAGCCGACAAGTCGGACTTCGCATTACAAGGTTGCAGTGGCATGAAGTTCGAGGTCAGGGGAACCAGGATGCATTTCTAACCCAGTTCACTCGGAGTTGAAAGCATGAGCATGCATGTCGGTTTGGATGTGGGGTCTCGCACGACCGCCATGGGCTGGCGCAACGACGGCCGTTTTGCAGGTGCCTGCAACATCGACCAAACGCCCGCCGGGCGCAAAGCAGCGGTCAACAGATTGCTCGAGCTCAAGCCTTTATCCGTAGTGATGGAGGCCACCGGCATCTATTACCTGGATTTGGCCATGGAACTCACTGCGGCGGGTTTGCCCGTTTCGGTTATCAACCCGAAGAGCTTTCATAACTTTGCCAAGCTGATGTTGAAAAACAGCAAAACCGATGCGATTGATGCCCAGTTGCTAGCTGAATACGGCGAACGCATGAGCCCAAAATTGTGGACGCCGCCCACGACCATACAGCTGGAACTGCGGGCTATCGGAAGGCATATCAATCGTTTGACGTGTCATCGCACCCGAGCCAAGAACGAGCTGCATGCGCTCAAAGCTACTCAAACATCCGTGAAAATGCTGATTGAAGACGAAGAAGAAGCCATTGAAGCTTTTGACAAGCGAATCGAGCGTTTCAGGCTCGCAGGTCGGGCGCTGATCGACAATTGCCCAACCCTAAGCGCCCAGTTCGGGCACATGATCGCAGCGCCAGGCATGGGCGAAATTTCAGTATTTTCGGCATTGGCTGAATTGACGACCTTGCCAGTGACGCTTAAGTCCGCCCAGGTCAGCCGACATGCAGGGCTCGATGTGCGGCTTACGCAATCAGGTACCAGCATCGATAAACCTGGACGGATAAGTAAGGGCGGAAACGCCTACCTACGCTCAGCGATGTATATGCCAGCGCTGACTGCCATACGTTGCGACAGTAACGTGAAAGCTTTTTACGAAGCCTTGATCGGGCGAGGGAAAAGAAAGATGCAGGCCATCATCGCCGTCATGCGCAAATACCTGACCGGCTTGTGGGCCTGTATGCGAGCCGGCGAAGATTTCAATACGGCCAAGCTTTTTAGCGAGAAACACCTCGCAAAAGCTTGACCGTGAACAGAGTATCTACAGGGGGGCGCGTTCCAAAATGTGGGAGTGAGTCGGCTCAGGGCTGTGGTCCGACGAAGCTTTATGCAGACGCCGCGTCTTTATAGGCTTTCAGCACCTTTAGTCGTTCGCGCTTCAGCGCTTCGCCCAGCGCCGGTCCCTTGAATCCCTTTTCCAGCAACGGCTGCACCGCCACACCGCGCGCTGCGGTTGCAGCACCGCGCAAATAATCCGCCTGTGGATAACTCCGCTGCTCCAGGCCTTTGCGGCCACGGGCGTCCATTTCGCAGGCAGCAATAAACTCCTCAAAACGCTGCGGGCGACGGTAGACATCGAAGCTTTGCAGCAACTCCAGCAGTGTCGAAGCCTTCAATTCCAGCGCCCGGTGACCATGGGTGTGGTACTGGCCGACCAGCAGCGCCAATTCCTGACAATCCTTTGGTGCCTTGAAGCGCTCGTTGACTGCTTTGATCAGCTTCAACCCAGTGTGCTCGTGGGCAATGTGTCGTGGCCACTCTTCTTCTGGCGTCAGCCCTTTGCCGAGATCGTGCAGCAGACAGGCCCAGCGTACCGTCAGCGGTTGTTTGTGCAGGGCCGCCTGTTGCAGCACGCTGAGGGTGTGCAGCCCGGTGTCGATTTCCGGGTGGTGTGCTTCCGGTTGCGGCACGCCGAACAGCGCGTCGACCTCCGGCATCAACACTTTCAGCGCGCCGCAGTCGCGCAGCACCTCAATGAATACTTGCGGCTGATTTTCCAGTAATGCCCGGGAAATTTCCTTCCAGCTACGTTCAGCGGTCAAGGCTTGCAGTTCACCGGATTCGCTGAGCTGGCGCATCAGCTCCAGCGTTTCTGGTGCAACCGTAAAGCCCAGGCCTGCATAACGCGCGGCGAAGCGGGCAACGCGCAGCACACGCAAAGGATCTTCGGCGAATGCCGGGGAAACGTGGCGCAGGATTCGCGCTTCGAGATCGCGCTGGCCATGGTACGGATCGGTCAGATTCTGCTGATCGTCCTCGGCCATGGCATTAATGGTCAGGTCGCGGCGGATCAGGTCTTCTTCGAGGGTCACCTCGGGGCTTGCGTAAAACGTGAAGCCGCCATAACCACGGCCACTCTTGCGTTCCGTACGGGCGAGGGCGTATTCCTCGCCGGTTTTCGGGTGTAAAAACACCGGAAAATCCGCGCCAACCGGGCGGAAGCCCTGAGCGAGCATTTCTTCGGTCGTTGCGCCGACGACGACCCGGTCGATATCGGTGACCGGCAACCCCAACAAGCGATCACGTACCGCGCCGCCAACCTTGTAAACCTGCATAAAAAACCTCCGTTAGCCCGACAGGATAACCCTTGCGTCAGACTTTCGGAGGCCGAACCGGCTTAAAGATGTATCACGGCCAGATCGAGTCGACCGTAATCCCCTTCGCTGTGTTCACTGCGAGGCGGAACGTGATGGGTTTTCATGATCTGGTCGCCCTGCAGGGTTTCCAGGTGAATGTCGAAGCCCCAGAGTCGGTGCAGGTGTTTGAGCACCTCGTCAGTGGAATCGCCCAACGGTTTGCGATCGTGCTGCTGGTGGCGCAGTGTCAGTGAACGGTCGCCGCGTCGATCAATGCTGTAGATCTGCACGTTCGGTTCACGATTACCGAGGTTGTACTGCGCCGCCAGGGTTTCGCGGATGATCCGATAGCCGCTTTCGTCATGAATGGCTGGCACGAGCAGGTCGTCTTTCTGGTCATCGTCGAGAATGCTGAACAGTTTCAGGTCGCGAATCACTTTCGGCGACAGGTACTGCAGGATGAAACTCTCATCCTTGAAGCTGCTCATGGCGAACTTGATGGTCGACAGCCAATCGGTCCCGGCGATTTCCGGGAACCAGCGACGGTCTTCCTCGGTAGGCTCTTCGCACATGCGGCGAATGTCGCGATACATGGCAAAACCCAGCGCGTACGGGTTGATGCCGCTGTAATAGGGGCTGTCAAAACCTGGCTGGAACACCACGCTGGTGTGTGAAGTGAGGAATTCCATCATGAAACCGTCGGTGACCAGCCCTTCGTCGTACAGGTCGTTCATCAAGGTGTAATGCCAGAACGTTGCCCAGCCTTCGTTCATCACTTGGGTCTGGCGCTGTGGATAGAAATACTGGGCTATCTTGCGCACGATGCGCACGATCTCGCGTTGCCATGGCTCCAGCAGCGGCGCGTGCTTTTCGATGAAGTAAAGGATGTTTTCCTGCGGCTCGGCCGGGAAGCGTGCGTTGTCCTTGTCGCTGTACTTGTCCGCACCTTTTGGAATGGTGCGCCACAGATCGTTGATCTGTTTCTGCATATGCTCTTCGCGATCTTTCTGCCGGCGCCGCTCTTCTTCGGCCGAGATCGGATAGGGACGCTTGTAACGGTCGACGCCGTAGTTCATGAGTGCATGGCAGGAATCGAGCAGGTCTTCCACGGCATCGATGCCGTGGCGCTCCTCGCATTGCATGATGTACTGCTTGGCGAACACCAGGTAGTCAATGATCGAACTGGCATCAGTCCAGGTGCGGAACAGATAGTTGCCCTTGAAGAAACTGTTGTGACCATAACAAGCGTGTGCCACCACCAGCGCCTGCATGCAGATGGTGTTCTCTTCCATCAGATAGGCAATGCACGGATCGGAGTTGATCACAATTTCGTAGGCCAGGCCCATCTGCCCGCGGCTGTAGGATTTCTCGGTGCTGAGGAAGTGCTTGCCGTAGGACCAGTGGTGGTAACCCAGCGGCATGCCCACCGAAGCATAGGCGTCCATCATTTGTTCGGCGGTAATCACTTCGATCTGGTTGGGATAAGTGTCCAGAGCATAGCGGGCCGCAATCCGAGCGATTTCGCGGTCGTAGGTCTGGATCAGCTCGAACGTCCATTCCGAGCCGGTGGAAATGGGTTGGCGCTTCTGCTCTTTGGCGGTCATGTCACTAACCTGCGCTGGAAGAGTTCACGGAAGACCGGATAGATATCTCCGGCCGAGACCAGTTGCTGCTGGGCAAACGTGTCAGAAAAGGCTTCGGCGATGCGTTCGTATTCGTACCACAAGGCCTGATGTTCGCGCGGGGTAATCTCCACGTAAGTGTAGTACTGCACAAACGGCATGATCTGGTTGATCAGGATGTCACGGCAGATCGGCGAGTCATCGTTCCAGTTGTCGCCGTCCGACGCCTGAGCGGCATAGATGTTCCACTCGTTGCTCGGATAACGCTCGGCCATGATTTCCTGCATCAGTTTCAAGGCGCTGGAAACGATGGTGCCGCCGGTTTCTCGCGAGTAGAAGAACTCTTCTTCATCAACTTCCCGGGCGCTGGTGTGATGGCGGATGAACACCACGTCGATCTTGTCGTAATTGCGCTTGAGAAACAGGTACAAGAGGATGAAGAAGCGCTTGGCGATGTCCTTGGTCGCTTGGGTCATCGAGCCGGAAACGTCCATCAGGCAGAACATCACGGCTTTCGAACTGGGGTTCGGCTGCTTGATCAGCAGGTTGTATTTCAAATCGAAGGTGTCGAGGAACGGTACGCGATGGATGCGCGCGCTGAGTTTTTCGATTTCCGCTTCCAGTTCCTGAATATCGCCGAAGTTGTCCGGCTCTTCGCGTCTCAGGCGCTCCAGCTCGGCTTTGACTTCGCGCAGTTTCGCCCGGCTGCTGCCGGACAGGGCGATACGCCGGGCATGCGCCGAGCGCAAGGTGCGGATGATATTGATGCGGGACGGGTTGCCTTCGTTGCTGATCCCGGCGCGCACGGTTTTGAAGGTGTCGGTGCCGCTGAGGTTGCGTTTGACCAGATTCGGCAGTTCGAGGTCTTCGAACATGAACTCGAGGAATTCTTCCTGGGTGATCTGGAAGACAAACTCGTCCATGCCCTCGCCGGAGTTGCCGGCCTTGCCCGGACCGCGTCCGCCACCACCACCTGGTGGACGGGCGATGTGCTCGCCGGCGGTGAATTCCTTGTTGCCGGGGTGGACCACGGTCTGTTTGCCGCCACGACCGTGATGAAGTACCGGTTCGTCGATGTCGCGACCGGGAATGCTGATCTGTTCGCCGTGTTCCATATCGGTGATGGAACGCCGGCTGACCGCCTCTTCGACGGCCTTCTTGATGTGGTCACGGTAACGCCGCAGGAAACGCTGACGGTTTACCGTGCTCTTGTTCTTGCCATTGAGGCGTCGGTCGATCACATAGCTCATAGGCCCCTCCGGGGAGCTTCAAGTTTTGAGCTGCAAGCTGCAAGTAGAAGCGAATGGCCCTGATTCAGGGGTTACGCGCTCTTTCTTGCAGCTTGTGGCTTGTAGCTTGCAGCTGCCTCACTGCGACTTGCGGACCCGCAGGTACCATTCGGACAGCAGTCGTACCTGTTTATCGGTGTAGCCACGTTCAACCATGCGTGTGACGAAGTCGTTGTGTTTTTGCTGGTCCTCCTTGCTGGCCTTGGCGTTGAAGCTGATGACGGGCAGCAGATCCTCTGTGTTCGAGAACATTTTCTTCTCGATGACCACCCGCAGTTTTTCGTAGCTGAGCCAGGTCGGGTTCTTGCCGTTGTTGTTGGCCCGTGCGCGCAGCACGAAGTTGACGATCTCGTTGCGGAAATCCTTCGGGTTGCTGATGCCGGCCGGTTTTTCGATTTTCTCCAGTTCTTCGTTCAGCGCGACGCGGTTGAGGATTTCGCCGGTTTCCGGGTCGCGGTACTCCTGATCCTGAATCCAGAAGTCCGCGTAGAGCACGTAGCGGTCGAAGATGTTCTGACCGTATTCGCTGTAGGACTCGAGGTAGGCAGTCTGGATTTCCTTGCCGATGAACTCGATGTAGCGCGGTGCGAGGTATTCCTTCAGATACCGCAGATAGCGCTCGCGGGTCTCGGCCTGGAACTGTTCCTGTTCGATCTGCTGTTCCAGCACATAAAGCAGGTGCACCGGGTTGGCGGCGATTTCATGCGGGTCGAAGTTGAACACCTTGGACAGGATCTTGAAGGCGAAGCGGGTCGACAGGCCGTTCATGCCTTCGTCGACACCGGCCGAGTCGCGGTATTCCTGAATCGACTTGGCCTTCGGATCGGTGTCCTTGAGGTTTTCACCGTCGTAGACGCGCATCTTCGAATAGATGTTGGAGTTTTCCGGCTCCTTGAGGCGCGACAGCACGGTGAACTGCGCCAGCATCTTCAGGGTGTCCGGCGCACAGTGCGCCTTGGCCAGTGAACTGTTGAACAGCAGTTTGTCGTAGATCTTCACTTCGTCACTGACGCGCAGGCAATACGGCACTTTGACGATGTAGATCCGGTCGATGAACGCTTCGTTGTTCTTGTTGTTGCGGAAGGTATGCCACTCCGATTCGTTGGAGTGCGCGAGCAGGATGCCGGTGAACGGAATTGCGCCAAGACCTTCGGTACTGTTGTAGTTACCTTCCTGAGTGGCGGTCAGCAGCGGGTGCAGCACCTTGATCGGTGCCTTGAACATTTCGACGAATTCCATCAGGCCCTGGTTGGCCCGGCACAGCGCACCGGAATAGCTGTAGGCGTCGGCGTCGTTCTGTGGGTATTCCTCGAGTTTGCGGATGTCGACTTTACCGACCAGTGCGGAAATGTCCTGGTTGTTCTCGTCACCCGGTTCGGTCTTGGCCACCGCGATCTGATTGAGGATCGACGGATACAGCTTGACCACCCGGAACTGACTGATGTCACCGCCGAATTCGGCCAGGCGCTTGGTCGCCCATGGCGACATGATGGTATTGAGGTAGCGCCGCGGGATACCGAAGTCTTCCTCGAGGATCGCGCCATCTTCGGTGGCGTTGAACAGACCCAGTGGCGATTCGAATACCGGCGAGCCCTTGATCGCATAAAAGGGCACTTTTTCAATCAGCTGTTTCAGCTTCTCGGCCAGGGACGATTTACCGCCGCCGACGGGGCCGAGCAGATAAAGGATCTGTTTCTTCTCTTCCAGGCCCTGCGCGGCATGGCGGAAATACGAGACGATCTGGTCGATGCATTCTTCCATCCCGTGGAAGTCTTCAAAGGCCGGATAGCGGCGAATCACCTTGTTGGAGAAGATGCGCGACAGCCTCGAGTTGGTCGAAGTGTCGAGCAGTTCCGGTTCGCCAATCGCCAGCAGCAGACGTTCGGCAGCGGATACGTAGGCGCTGCGATCCTTTTTGCACAGTTCCAGGTATTCCTGCAGAGAGAATTCTTCCTGGCGTGTGGATTCGAAGCGTTGTTGGAAGTGGCTAAAGATACTCATGACGTCACCTCGCTCGATACGTGGAGCCGACGCCGGATCACTCAGTCGATGCTGGCAACAGCCACAGTGGCAGCCGTTGTTTACCCCCCAGAACTCTCCCGCAGTGGACAACCACGGAAGCTACTCCCGATGACCCGTGCGCCGGTGTACCGGCTCTCCCCTGTTTTGGATGGCCTGCGCTTAAGGATAGTTGGGAATTCGAGAGGTAAAGGCGAGATACGTAATTAGTTGTGGCAGACCGTTCGTCTGCCTCGCGCAGGCCCACGGAAGCCGGGGGCTGCGCGTGACAAAAAATTATTCGGCGGTGCCTTGGGCGGTTTCCGCAGGATAAGTCGTACGCCACAGCTCAAAGCCGCCGTCCATGCTGTAGACGTCCGAGAAGCCTTGGCTGATCAGGTAGGCCGCAGCGCCCTGGCTGGAATTGCCGTGGTAGCAGACCACCACGGTCGGTGCATCGAGGTCGGCGCCCTGAATGAAGGCGTGCAGCGAATGGTTGTCCAGGTGCTTCGAGCCGCTGATGTGCAGGGCGGCAAAAGTCGCCGGGTCACGCACGTCGACTACGACTGCGCCTTGTTCACGAAGGGCCTGGGCCTGTTCCGGGGGATTCGTTTGAAATCGGTCATGGCAGTGTTCCTGTGCTCAACTGATAGCGCAGTCTAACGCGGCGCGTTGACTGGCGAAATTTCGGGTAGGGATGGCGTGACTGAAGGTGCGAGTCCGCCACGTTCATCGCATTTGCACGACAGGCGTTCACCGCTGTCGACGTTCATCAGGGTCAGGCTGCCACCCCAGACACAGCCGGTGTCCAGCGCCGAGATACCCGGCTCGTGGATATTGCCTTCCAGCGCCGCCCAGTGACCGAAGATGATGCGCAGGCCGCGGGTCTTGCGTTCCTTGTGCTGAAACCACGGTTTATAGCCGGGCGGAGCAGCGTCGAGGCCTTCCTTGCTTTTGAGGTCGAGTTTGCCTTCGGCGGTGCAGAAGCGCATGCGCGTGAAATAGTTGGTGATGACGCGCAAGCGCTCGACACCTTTGAGGTCGCTGTCCCATTTCGCCGGATCGTTGCCGTACATGCCATCGAGAAAGGCCGGCAGCATGTTGTCATCGCGCAACGCCGTCTCGACTTCGGCGGCGCACTTCAGGGCGCGGCGCAGCGACCATTGCGGTGGAATGCCGGCGTGAACCATGGCGACATCGCGTTGCTCGTCGTAGTGCATGAGTTTTTGCTGGCGCACCCATTCGAGCAGTTCGGCGCAGTCCGGCGCTTCGATGATTTCACGCAAGGTGTCGGATTTTTTCAGGCGCTCGATGTTTTTCGCGGCGGCGAGCAGATGCAGATCGTGATTGCCGAGTACGCAAACCAGCGACTCGCGCATGTTGTGCAGAAAGCGCAGCGTTTCCAGCGATTGCGGGCCACGGTTGACCAGGTCGCCCACCAGCCAGAGTCGATCGAGTTGCGGATCGAACGCCACTTGCTTGAGCAGGCATTTGAGCGGTTCGAGGCAGCCTTGCAGGTCGCCGACGGCATACGTCGTCATCAGTGCAGGGCTCCGGGCACCGCGAGGCGGAACGGTTTGATGATTGCATCGAAGCGCTTGCCATCCTCGGCGAGCATTTGATAAGTGCCCTGCATGGTGCCGACCTTGGTGGTCATCACGGTGCCGCTGGTGTAGACGTGGTTCTTGCCTGCGTCGATCAACGGTTGCAGGCCCACGACCCCTTCACCCCGTACTTCTTCGACATGGCCGTCACCGTCAGTAATCACCCAGTGCCTGGACATAAGCTTGGCGGGAATCTGACCGTTGTTCTGCACAGTGATGGTGTAGGCGAAAGCGAAGCGGTCATTTTCGGGTTGCGATTGTTCTGCCAGATAGCGGGTGACGACGCTGACATCAACCTTATAACGGGAATCGGACATGCAAAAAGGCCTTAACGAAGCGGAACGCGGGGCGTAGCTGATGGGGAATCAGTCTAGGCAAGTATCGGGCAGTAAACCAGAGTGGTGTGCTGCCCGATAGCGTTCATCGCCGGTCAGTCGGCGACAGGGGCGGCCGGGACTTGTACGGCGAGCTGGTCGGCCAGGCGCACGAACGCGGCCAGATCCAGTTGCTCGGGACGCAGGCTGCCGTCGACGCCGGCGGCTTCGATTTCGGCATTGCTGAGCAATTGCTTGAGAGTATTGCGCAAGGTCTTGCGGCGCTGGTTGAACGCTTCGCGCACAACACGCTCCAGCAACTTGTGATCCTTGGCCGGGTGCGGCAGCACCGCGTGCGGCACCAGACGAACGATCGCCGAATCAACTTTCGGTGGCGGGTTGAACGCGCCCGGGCCGACGTTGAACAGGTGTTCGACGCGGCAGTGGTATTGAACCATGATCGACAGGCGACCCCAGTCACCACCGCCAGGGCCTGCGGCCAGACGCTCGACCACTTCTTTTTGCAGCATGAAGTGCATGTCACGAATGATGCCGGCGTTGTTCAGCAGGTGAAAAATCAGCGGCGTCGAGATGTTGTACGGCAGGTTGCCGACCACACGCAGGCTGTTCGGCGCGGCGTTGAGCGTGTTGAAGTCGAACTTCAGCGCATCGCCCTGATGCAGGTTGAAGTTGCTCTTGCCGGCAAACTGCTGGTTGAGAATCGGGATCAGGTCCTTGTCCAGTTCCACCACATCAAGCTGCGCGCCGGAGGACAGCAGGCCGGCGGTCAGTGCGCCCTGGCCCGGGCCGATTTCCAGCAGGCGATCATCGGCCTTGGCATGGATGGAACGCAGAATGCGGTCGATAACGCCGGCATCGTGCAGGAAGTTCTGACCAAAGCGTTTGCGCGCCTTGTGTTGGTATTGCTCGTTCATAAACGGGTCTCGGCCATCTGGTAGGCGGTTTCCAGGGCGACTTGCAGGCTACCGGTGTCGATCTTGCCGCTGCCGGCCAGATCAAGCGCGGTGCCATGATCGACCGATGTGCGGATGATCGGCAGGCCCAGCGTCACGTTGACCGCAGCGCCGAAGCCTTTGTACTTCAGCACGGGCAGGCCCTGGTCGTGGTACATCGCCAGCACTGCATCGCAGTGCTCCAGATATTTGGGGGTAAACAGAGTGTCGGCAGGCAGCGGGCCACGGAGGTCCATGCCCTCGCCGCGCAGGCGTTCCAATGTCGGTTCGATGATGTCGATTTCTTCACGGCCCAGATGACCACCTTCGCCGGCGTGCGGATTGAGTCCGCACACCAGAATCCGTGGCTGGGCGATGCCGAATTTGTTCTGCAGGTCGGCATGCAGGATGCGCGTTACCCGCTCCAGCCGCTCTGGCGTTATTGCATCGGCAATCTCGCGCAGGGGCAGGTGAGTGGTGACCAGGGCCACGCGCAAACCGCGAGTGGCGAGCATCATCACTACTTGCGCGGTGTGCGTCAGGTCAGCGAGAAATTCGGTGTGCCCGGAGAACGCAATGCCTGACTCGTTGATCACGCCCTTGTGCACGGGCGCGGTGATCATCCCGGCGAAGTCGCCGTTCAGGCAGCCGTTGCCGGCGCGGGTCAGGGTTTCGAGAACGAACGCCGCGTTGGCCTTGTCCAGTTGCCCGGCCGCCACGGGGGCGCTCAGTGGCGTATCCCAGACATACAGGCTGTTGGCTGGCGCCGGAGCGTCCGGCCAGTGATCAGGGCCGACATCGAGCAAGTCGACAGCCAGCCCCAGCTGCACGGCCCGCTCAAGGAGCAGGTCGCGGCTGGTGATGGCAATCAGGGGGTGTGGCTGGGCTTGCGAGGCGAGCAGCAGGCACAGGTCGGGACCGATGCCGGCTGGTTCGCCGGGTGTCAGCGCGAAACGCTTGGGTTTCACTGCGCTGCCTGGTCTGCACCAGGAAGTTTGATCTCTACGTACGCTTCGTCACGGATCTGACGCAGCCAGGTTTGCAGCTCCTCGTCGTACTTGCGGTTACGCAGGACGGTCATGGCTTGCTGCTCGCGGGCCTGTTCGGTGCTGTCGGTGGCGCGACGGCCGAGGACTTCCAGAACATGCCAGCCGTATTGGGTCTGGAATGGCTTGGACAGTTGACCTTGCGGGGTCTTGGCCATCACTTCGCGGAATTCCGGAACCAGTACGTTCGGGTCGATCCAGTTCAGGTCGCCGCCGTTGAGCGCCGAACCCGGATCTTCGGAGTAGTTTTTCGCCAAGGTGGCGAAATCTTCCCCGGCGGTGATGCGCTCATACAGCGACTTCACCAGCGCCTCGGTCTTGGCTTCGTCGCGAATCGGGCTCGGCTTGACCAGAATATGACGAACATGCACTTCGTCGCGCATCTGCGCTTCGCCGCCACGTTTGCCCAGCAGTTTCAGGATGATGAAACCGCCCGGCGTGCGCGCAGGTTGAGTGATGTCGCCAACGGCCATGCTGCTCAGCTCGCGATCGAACGGCGGTGGCAATTGCGCGGCTTTACGCCAGCCCATGTCGCCGCCTTCCAGTGCGTTGTCGCTGCCCGATTTTGCCACGGCCATCTGACCGAAGTCGGCGCCTTGCTTGAGCTGCTGGTAAACCTCCATGGCCTGACGTGCGGCGCTCTGAATCGCTTCGGAGTTGGCGCTTTCCGGTGTCGGAATCAGGATGTTGGCCAGGTGCAATTCTTCGGACAGTTGCATCTTGCCCAGGTCGGAGGCGAGAAAGTTCTTCACTTCCTGCTCGGAGACCTGAATGCGTTCCGCGACACGACGCTGACGCACGCGGCTGATGATCATCTCGCGGCGGATCTGGTCGCGTGCGTCGTCATAAGACAGGCCATCGCGTGCCAGAGCCGCACGGAACTGATCGATGCTCATATTGTTGCGCTGGGCAATGGTGCCGACTGCCTGGTTCAGCTCTTCATCGGTGATGCGGATGCCGGAGCGTTCGCCGATCTGCAGTTGCAGGTTTTCGACGATCAGGCGTTCGAGCACCTGTTGGTCCAGCACGCCCGGAGGCGGCAAGCCGCCGCCACGCTTGGCGATGGTCTGCTGCACTTCGTGGACGCGCTGGTCCAGCTGGCTCTGCATGACCACGTCGTTGTCGACGATCGCTACCACTTTATCGATGGACTGTACGGCGGCGTTGGCCGCCGTACCCAGGAACAGCGCGCCCAGCATCAGCGGGCGCAGACAATCAGAAAGCTTGGTCTTCACGTTCACGATAACCTTGAATGCCTTTGTCGAGGAAGCTCTCTACCTTGGCGCCGGTGAGGCCGCCGAGTCCCTTCAGAACAATTTGGAGGAAGACGCCATGGTCGCCTTTTTCGTTTTGCGGAGCTTCCTGGCTGAACTCGTCATAGGAAACCCAGTAACGGTTGATCAGGCGCAGTTTCCAGCAGCAGTTGTCGTATTCGAAACCGCCGAAAGCTTCCAGCGTACGGTTGCGGTTGTAGTCGTACTGCCAGCGGCTGATGGCGTTCCACTGCGGAACGATCGGCCAGATGACCGAGAAGTCATGCTGCTGGATCTTGTAGTAGTCCTTCACGTAGCCAGGGGTGCCCGGCGTGCCGTAATCACCGCCGCCCACCGACCATTTACCGGTGTTCTGGTCGAAGCGCACCTGGTCGTTGCGATAGCGATAGCCAAGGTTGACGACCTTGTTCGGGTTGTCTTCAGGCTGATAATGGAACATTGCACTGCCGGAACGCGGGCTGTGGCTATCCGGATCCCAGTTGTAGTCGGCCGTGGTGCGCCAGTCGCGGTTCCAGCGGTACTCGTATTCAAGCGCGTAAGGCGAGACGTTGGATCTGGCGTCATCGCGGTCCTTGAATGCGATACCGGGCAATTGAACCTCACGGTCCTTGAAGTACAAGGCTTGACCGACACTGATGCGCTGACGTTCGAAACCATCGTCTTCGATCCAGCGGCTGGTCACACCCAGCGACAGTTTGTTCTCGTCGCCGACGCGGTCAGCACCGGAGAAACGATTGTCGCGGAACAGCGAGGCGTAGTTGAAGGTGTATTCACTGGTGTCGAATACCGGAATGTCCTCCTGATCCACCTCGGGTACATAGAGGTAGAACAGACGTGGTTCCAGAGTCTGACGGTAGTTTTTGCCGAAGTACGAAGTATTGCGGTCAAAGTACAGGCCACCGTCAATGCTGGCGATTGGTACGCCGCGGTTCTGGTTGCTGTCGAATTCGCCGTTAAGCTTCTTCTGCTCGGCGGTCATCACATCGATCTGCGATTTGCCGGTGTTGTCCAGATCAAGCTGGTACTGCGTGTACTGGTACTTCAGCGATGGCTTGAGGAAGCCATAGGTCCAGTTCATCGGCAGACTGACGCCCGGCTTCAGATTCAGACGGTCGCCGTTGGCGCGGGCCAGACCCTGGATATTGTTGTCCAGGCGAGACTCGGTGGTGATGCCGTCTTCCTGAACAAACGTGCCACTGCGCAAGTCACGATCGAAACGAACCAGCTCGGTTTCGTAATCGAAGTTCAAGCCTTCCGGGTGATACGGCAGTTGACCGTTGAAGGTGATCTGCGGCAAGCGACCGTAAGGCGTGATGTTCGAAACAGTCGCCAACTGGTACTGCTGTGCATTCAGGCGGGCGGTATAGCTGTCGCCGCGATAGGTGACAGCGCCTTGCTGGTTAACGAAATCTTCGCTCTTGACGCCGATCTGATCGGTTTGCAGATCCTGGAAATAATACGGATCGCTGATCTTCGTGTAGTCAACTTCGGTGAGCACGCGGGAGTCGAGACCGCCCTTGTGCTGCCAGTTGTACATGTAACGCGTGTCCTTGTAATCGGACTGGCGCTTGCGGTCGTCATCTTCGTCATTCAGATAAGCCGCACCGAACTGACCTTCACTCGACTTGGTCAGGTAACGGAACTCGCCTTCCACCAGCATGCCGCGCTTGCTCATGTAACGCGGGTACAACGTGGCGTCGTAGTTAGGCGCCAGGTTGAAGTAGTACGGCGTGACCAGCATGAAGCCGGTATCGCTGCCGCTGCCGATGGTCGGCGGCAGGAAGCCCGACTGACGACGATCGTCGATCGGGAAGTAGATGTACGGCGTGTACAGGATTGGAATGTCTTTGACGCGCAACGTCACGTTGGTCGCGGTACCGAAACCGGTGGCCGGGTTCAGGGTGATGTTGTTGCCTTTGAGCTGCCACGCGTTGCTGTTCGGTTCGCACGTGGTGTACGTGCCGTCCTTCAAGCGGATGATCGCGTTTTCGGCACGCTTGGCATACAGCGCGTTACCGCGGATGCGCGATTTGTGCATCACGTATTCGGCGTTGTCGATCTTGGCTTCGCCGGTGTCGAGCTGCACATCGGCGTGATCGCCAACAATCAGCGCGCCGTTGTCGCGGATGCGTACGTCGCCATTGAGTTCGGCGCGGCTCTCGGCCTGGTACAGGCTGGCCTCGTCGGACTCGACCTGCATGCTGCCCTGACGCAGGACGACATCACCGGCCAGCGTACCGACTTGATCATCGGTGTTATAGCGCGAGGCTTTTGCGCCGATAAAGGTCGGAGCATCGCTTTTGTTCGTCTTGTCGTTCATGCCAGGACGAGTCGGCTCGATGTAGGCGCCGGAGCAGTAAGGCCCGGTCTCGGCCAGTTGGGCGGCGGTGAGTTTCTCGCGCGGAACCCAGTCGAGGTGACTGTAGTCTTCGCTACGGGATTTCAGACCGCGGCCCTTGGCTTCGGTGACGAGTGCGGTTTTCGGGCCGGTGTCGGCCGTCGAACCGTTCTCGCTCGGCGCATCGCCGGTGGCGCTGACGGCACTGCCGTCATGCACCGGGCGCGGCGGCAACGCAGCGGCCGGTGATTTGGGCGCACAGTCCCAACCACCCGTAGCCGAGACGGAGCAGTCATACTGCTCGGCGGCAACAACGAATTGACTGGCCAGAGGTTGCATAGCCAGCAGACTGCCGGTTACCAACAACGGAAATTTTTTACGAAACGCGGGGGATTTCAATGCCATCTTATTAGTCCGGGCTTCCTGCGTGCCATCTGCCCGCGGTGTGGGCCGCACGCCTCTCGATGGTCTGAAAAAGATGCTGGATAATAAAGCATGACCCGCTTGACGGCTAGCGCCGTCGGAGACCCTTGCAATGCCTGACCAAGATGTACGCTTGCAACACCTGAACGTTTGGCTCGATGAGCAGTTGGCAAATCTGTTTGCGCAACAAGGCTGGGGCACCGTGCCCCCGGCCACGTTGACCGCGGCCAGCAGCGACGCGAGTTTTCGCCGTTACTTCCGCTGGGAAGGTGAGGGTCGCAGCTTCGTCGTGATGGACGCGCCGCCGCCGCAGGAAAACTGCAAACCGTTCGTGGATATCGCCTTTTTGCTGGCGAAATCCGCAATCAACGTGCCGAAAATTTATGCCGAAGACCTCGAGCGCGGCTTTCTTTTGCTCAATGACCTGGGTAACCAGACTTATCTCGACGTGATCGATAGCGAAAATGCCGACGCCTTGTTCGACGATGCGCTGCAAGCTTTGCTGGCGTTTCAGCAATTGCCGATGGTTGCGCCACTGCCGAGCTACGACGTTGCCTTGCTGCGCCGTGAACTGGAATTGTTCCCGCAGTGGTACGTGAAACATGAGCTGGGCATTGAGTTCGATGCGGCTCAACAACAGCAATGGCAACACATCAGCGATCTGCTGATCGACAGCGCGCTGGCCCAGCCGAAAGTGCTGGTGCACCGCGACTACATGCCGCGCAATCTGATGCTCAGCGAGCCCAATCCCGGTGTGCTGGATTTCCAGGATGCGGTCTACGGCCCGGTGACCTATGACGTCACTTGCCTGTTCAAGGACGCGTTCCTCAGCTGGCCTGAAGAGCGCGTGCGCGGCTGGCTGGAAAAATACTGGCAGCAAGCCTTGGCCCTGAATATTCCGGTGCAGGCTGATTTTGACGATTTCCTGCGCGCCAGCGACCTGATGGGTGTGCAACGCCACTTGAAGGTCATCGGTATTTTCGCGCGCATCTGCCACCGCGATGGCAAACCGCGTTATCTGGCCGACGTGCCGCGCTTCTTCTCTTATATAGAAGCGGTGATTGCCCGTCGTCCCGAACTGGCGGAACTGCAAGTGCTGTTCAGCAGCTTGCGCGCTGGAGCGACGGCATGAAGGCAATGATTCTGGCGGCAGGCAAAGGCGAGCGCATGCGCCCGCTGACCCTGACCACCCCTAAACCGCTGGTGCGTGCCGGCGGCGTGCCGTTGATCGAATATCACCTGCGCGCCCTCGCGGCGGCTGGCTTCGACGAAATCGTGATCAACCACGCCTGGCTCGGTCAGCAGATCGAGAACCATTTGGGGGATGGCTCGCAGTTCGGCCTGAGCATCCAGTACTCGCCGGAAGGTGAGCCACTGGAAACCGGCGGCGGGATATTCCGAGCGCTGCCGCTGTTGGGTGACGATGCGTTTCTGGTGGTCAACGGCGACATCTGGACCGATTACGATTTCAGCGTCCTGCATCAACCGATCCCCGGGCTGGCGCATCTGGTACTGGCGGACAATCCGGCGCATCACCCCAACGGCGATTTCTCCCTGGTCGACGGCAAGGTGCAGGACGGCCAGCCGAATGCACAGACCCTGACTTACAGCGGCATCGCCGTGCTTCATCCGCAATTGTTCGACGGCTGCAGCGACGGTGCTTTCAAACTTGCGCCACTGCTGCGCAAAGCCATGGCGGCCGGCGAGGTCAGCGGCGAGCGATTGAAAGGGCACTGGGTGGATGTCGGCACGCATGAGCGGCTGGCCGAAGCTGAAACCTTGATAAAAGCGAGTCGCTGATATGTTGTGGCCAGGGACTCTGATTGGAGCCGGAGCGGGTTTTGCGATTGCCAGCATTCCGGGGGCCATGCTTGGGGCATTGTTGGGGCAGGCGCTGGATCGGCGCCTGAATCTGCAAAGCTGGGGGCATTTGCGGGAAAGACTTGGCGGCCGGCCGATGTTGCGCAACGACGAACTGTTGTTCGTGTTGCTCGGGCGGCTGGCCAAAAGTGACGGTCGAGTGACCGACGGGCATATCCAGCAGGCACGCAATGAAATGCGCGCCCTGGAGATGAGCGAGCCGGCCACGCGCCGGGCCATTGCGGCATTCAACCGTGGCAAGTCCGGCAACGACAATCTGCGCGGTTATCTGCGCCGCCTGAGCGCGCAGCCGCATGCCGCCGAAGGCGTGTTGCGCGCTTGTTGGCGGATGGTCTGGGCCGATGGTCGCGCCGGTGTCAGTGAGCGTGAGCTGCTGGCACAGTGGGGCAAGTGGCTGGGCTGGACGCCGCAGCAGGTGCAGGCGCTGGCCAGTGATTACGAACCGGGCAAGCGGCCGATCGTCAGCGCGGCGGTGAGTTATCAGGACGCGATGAAGTTGCTCGGCGTCTCGGCGAGCAGCGAACCGGCGCAGATCAAGCGCGCTTATCGGCGCCTGCTCAGTCGCCACCATCCGGACAAGATTGCCGGTAGCGGGGCGTCAGCGGCGCAGGTGCGCGAGGCGACGGAGCGTACGCGCGAACTGCATAATGCCTACACGTTGATTCGCGAGCGGCGCGATTTTCGCTAACCGTCAGTTGTATGTCGTCGGATCTGGCCCTTCGCGAGCAGGCTCGCTCCCACAGGTGATTGCATTTCAACTGACGAAATGCGAACGAATGTGGGAGCGAGCCTGCTCGCGAATGAGGGCACCTCGGTTCAACGGTCAGTCCGGATTTTGCGGGTTCAGCCACCCGCGCACCCGACGCAACAGTTGCACTTCCTCAGCTTTTTTATCCGGCAATGCCTTGAGCGCCACCTGGCTGAACGCCGAAGTCTTCAGGCGTTTGCTCGCCTGCATGCGCTCCAGTGCGGCGTTGCGATCCAGCGGCTTGTCCATGTAGAAAATATCTACGGTCGGCAGCTTCAATGTCGGCGTCAGCTCGGCCAATGGCGGCAGGACCTTGGCCGGTGCCTGCGCATCAACCATGACGAACTTCTCGACTTGCGCCGTTTGCTTCTCGCTCAGATAGCGCCCCGCCCAGTAAGCGCCGGTGCCATGGCCGAGCACGACGATGCTGCGCGCGCTCTGCTGTTCGGCATAGGCAATCGCCGCGTCGATGCGCGCGAAGATGCGTTCGGCATCAGCCCGGGATTGGTCCTCGGTGGTTTCGGCGACGACCTGATCCACCACCTCGGCCTCACCGCCAGCGGCCTGCTCGATCGGCTGCGCGGTAGTTGAATCCTTGCTGCCGGTTTCAGGTGCTTTCGCTGCAGCGGCGGGCTCGACGACACGGGGTGCGATGGCATCGCTTTGCAGATCGGGCAGGGTGATACTCAGGCTGCTCCACTGCGCATCCGGCAGTTTGCGCCGCAACGGGCCGATTGCCTGCGGCCAGTCCGCGGTTTCGCCGGCGCCAGGAATGATGATCACTGCGCCCTTGGGTTCGGCCGTGTTGGCCGGTTTCCAAAGTGCCAGGAAAGTTTCGCTGCCGGCCTGCAGTTGTTGTTGCTCTTGCGCCGGCAGGAGACGTTCCAGTGCAGCGGCTTCTTCCTGACTACGCTCAAGCAAGGGCTGGCGCTCCACCGGTTTCTCTTCGGCGGTTTTTTCTGCTGTGGCGGCAGGCGCCGGATCGGCGGCTTCGACGGAAAACGCACAAGGCAGGATCAGCGACAGGCACAATGCTGGCATTGCCAGGCGATTAACAAAGGGCATCGGTTATTCCAGGCCAGAAAGTATCCCGGCAGCCTAATGGGTTGGTCAGAATTTGTCAGTGTATGAGACTTCAATGAAGCGATTTTGCTGCCTGTGGGTTATCGGCTGTTTTTGGCTTCCCTTGATGGGCTGGGCCGCGCCTGCGCCGCCTGCACACCTTGCGCAATTGTCGGCGAGCCAGCAGCAGTGGCTGGCGCTGCACAATGAGCTGCGCGTCGGTCTGGTCTTGCAAGCGCCGTACGCGACGTACGATCGGCGTTTGCAGCGACTGTCGGGTGCCAATGTCGAGCTGATGAAGCTGTTGGCGAAAGCGCTGAATATCGAGCTGAGCTGGCGCAACTTTCAAGACCTCGGACAATTGGAAAACGCCTTGCGCGACGGCGAAATCGACATTGCCCCAGGTCTCAGCCAGACCCCGAGCGCGTTGCGCCTGTGGCAATTTTCAGATCCCTATATGCGCGTACCGCAACTGGTGGTCAGTGACCAGAAAGGCGCCGGCGTGGTCGATCTGGAAAAACTCGACAGCCAGACCCGCGTTGCCGTGCGCATGCCGAGCACCACCGCCGATTACCTGCGCAGCAACTATCCGCACCTGAACCTGCAAGGCGTGCCGCTCGAGCGGCAGGCGTTGCAGTTGCTGTTGAGCCAGCAAGCCGCTTACGCCGTAGTCGATGAAGCCCAGCTGGGGCGGCTGTCGGTCGAGCCGGAGTTCGCCGAGCTGGTGGTGGTCGGCGATATCGGTCTGCCGCAACTGCTGCGAGTGGCCACGCGCCGTGATTGGCCGGAACTGGCCGGCATCGTCCAGAGTGCTTTGCGCGCAATTCCGGCCAAGGATCTGGAACAGCTGCACAACCAGTGGCTGCAACCGAAATATCCACGGTTGTCGGAATCGCCAGGGTTCTGGCAGAACCTCAGCCTGTTGTTTGCGGTGATGCTGCTCAGTTGTGCCGCCATCGTGTTCTGGCAGCGGCGCCAGCAGCACAGCCTGGAACAGCGTCTGCTTGCCGCGCGTGAAGACATCGCCTTGCGCGCCGCCAGTGAAGAGGCCTTGCGCCTGACACAATTTTCCATCGATCAGAGCACCGTCGGCATCCTCTGGGTCAACTGGGACAGTCATGTGCGCTACGCCAATCGCGCGGCGGAAAGCATGCTCGGCTACTGCGCCGGTGGCTTGATCGAACGCCCGCTGATCGACTTTGAGCCGGGCCTGCACATGGATCGCTGGCTCAACCTGTGGAAACGCGCGCGGACCAGTGAAGAGGGGCCGCTGAGTTTCGAAACCAGTTGCGTGCGTGCCGACGGCAGTGTTCTGCCAGCGGACGTGTCGCTGAGTTTTCTGCGTTTTCGCGACAGTGAATACCTGGTGGTCTACCTCACCGACGTCACCGAACGGCGTCGCGCCCTGGCGGCGTTGCAGGAAAGTGAAGCGCGCCTGCAGGGCATCGCCGCCAACGTGCCGGGGCTGGTGTTCCGTCTGGAGCGGGCGCCGGTCACCGGGCAGATCGATTTTGCCTATATCAGCGAAGGCAGTGAAAGTCTGGTCGGTTACGCCCCGGCCGTCATCGCCCATCGCGACATGGGCCTGCGCGGTCTGGTGCACCCGGACGACAAGGCCAGTTATCACCGCACTCAGGATCAGGCCCTCGACAGTGACAGCGACTGGTCATGGCAGGGGCGCATCCTCACGCGTCAGGGCGAGCAGCGCTGGGCCGAGATCAAGGCGATCACCCGGCGACTGGAGGACGGCGCGTATGTCTGGGACGGCATCGTCTGGGACATCAGCGAAAGCAAACGCATCGAGCTGGAACTCGCCGCCTCGCGTGAACAGCTGCGCGAATTGTCGGCGCACCTTGAAAGCGTGCGCGAAGAAGAGAAGGCGCGAATCGCCCGCGAAGTCCATGATGAGCTGGGGCAGATGCTCACCGTGCTGAAACTGGAAACGTCGATGTGCGAACTGGCGTATGCGCAACTCGATCCCGGTCTGCATGAGCGGTTGAACAGCATGAAGCGCCTGATCGCCCAGTTGTTTCAGCTGGTGCGGGATGTGGCAACGGCGCTGCGGCCACCGATTCTCGATGCCGGCATTGCCTCGGCGATCGAATGGCAGGCGCGGCGGTTCGAAGCGCGTACGCAGATTCCGTGTCTGGTGCAGGTGCCGGACAATCTGCCGGCGCTCAGCGATGCCAAAGCGGTGGGGCTGTTCCGGATTTTGCAGGAAGCCCTGACCAATGTGATGCGCCATGCCCAGGCGCACACGGTGGAACTGACGCTGGCGCTGGAAGGCGAGGAGTTGTGTCTGACCGTGAGCGATGATGGCGCAGGATTTGTTGCCGCTACCGGTCGGCCGACTTCGTTTGGCCTGGTCGGCATGCGCGAGCGGGTGCTGATCATGGGCGGGCAGTTGCTGCTTGAGAGTGTGCCGGGGGAGGGCACCAGTCTGGTGGTGCGGGTGCCGGTGGGTGAGGTTTGAAGATTTGTGGTGCTTGGGCTGACGCTATCGCGAGCAGGCTCGCTCCCACAGGGATTGGTGTGTACCTGAAATCTGGAGAGAAAAATTGATCCGTGTACTGGTAGCCGAAGACCACACCATCGTCCGCGAGGGCATCAAGCAATTGATTGGCCTGGCCAAGGACCTGCAAGTGGTCGGCGAGGCGAGCAATGGTGAGCAATTGCTGGAAACCCTGCGCCATGTGCCGTGCGAAGTGGTGCTGCTGGACATCTCCATGCCCGGGGTCAATGGCCTCGAGGCGATTCCGCGCATCCGTGCGTTGAACAATCCGCCGGCGATTCTGGTGTTGTCGATGCACGACGAAGCGCAGATGGCCGCCCGCGCATTGAAAGTCGGCGCGGCCGGTTATGCGACCAAGGACAGTGATCCGGCGCTGTTGCTCACGGCGATCCGCAAAGTTGCCGCGGGCGGGCGTTACATCGACCCGGAACTGGCCGACCGCATGGTGTTCGAAGTCGGCCTGACCGATGCGCGGCCGCTGCATTCGCTGCTGTCCGAGCGCGAGTTCTCGGTATTCGAGCGCCTGGCTCAGGGCGCCAATGTCAACGATATCGCCCAGCAACTGGCGCTGAGCAGCAAGACCATCAGCACGCACAAGGCGCGCCTGATGCAGAAGCTCAACATCACCTCGCTGGCCGAACTGGTCAAATACGCGATGGAACACAAGCTTCTCTGAATCCACCACAAATTCCTGTGGGAGCTGGCTTGCCAGCGATGAGGCAATGTCAGTCACATCTATGTCGGCTGACCCACCGCTATCGCTGGCAAGCCAGCTCCCACAGGGTTCTCTGTTTAGCCTGAGAATGTAGGCATATCCATTAGCGACAAGTGCTTTTGCCGTTGCTTGCGGCTTGCAGCTCAACCCTCGCAACTGCCTTGTCCATTAGCGCCATCCTTGTAGGGCAATCCCTACCCCCAACCTTCCATCCGGCTTAAGCCATTCTCTCCTGCGCCCCGATTTGCGCGGCTGTCAGCAGCCACTAGGCTTACCCCACAAGCAGTCATCCACAACAAAGGTGCGGGTATGAGCCAGGTCGATTCAAACGCAGGGGCCAGTGATGTACTGGTCAGCTTTCGTGGTGTGCAGAAGAGCTACGACGGCGAGAACCTGATCGTCAAAGACCTTAACCTCGACATTCGCAAAGGCGAATTCCTCACCCTGCTCGGGCCGTCCGGTTCCGGCAAGACCACCAGCCTGATGATGCTTGCCGGTTTTGAAACGCCGACTGCTGGCGAAATTCTGCTGGCCGGGCGCTCGATCAACAACGTGCCGCCGCACAAGCGCGACATCGGCATGGTGTTTCAGAACTACGCATTGTTCCCGCACATGACCGTGGCGGAAAACCTCGCCTTCCCGTTGACCGTGCGAGGCCTGAACAAAAGCGACGTCAGCGAGCGGGTGAAGAAAGTCCTCAGCATGGTCCAGCTCGATGCCTTCGCTTCGCGCTATCCGGCGCAGCTGTCCGGTGGTCAGCAACAGCGTGTGGCATTGGCCCGCGCGTTGGTGTTCGAACCGCAACTGGTGCTGATGGATGAACCGCTGGGCGCCCTCGACAAGCAACTGCGCGAACACATGCAGATGGAAATCAAACACCTGCACCAGCGCCTCGGCGTGACCGTGGTCTATGTAACCCATGATCAGGGCGAAGCGTTGACCATGTCTGACCGTGTCGCCGTGTTCCATCAGGGTGAAATCCAGCAGATCGCCCCGCCACGTACGCTTTATGAAGAGCCGAAAAACACCTTCGTCGCCAACTTCATCGGCGAGAACAACCGCCTCAACGGTCGCCTGCTCAGCCAGAGCGGCGAGCGCTGCGTGGTCGAGCTGGGCCGTGGCGAGAAAGTCGAGGCGTTGGCGGTGAACGTCGGCCAGACCGGCGAGCCGGTGACCCTGTCGATCCGTCCGGAGCGGGTCAGTCTCAACGGTTCCAGTGATCAATGCGTCAACCGCTTCTCAGGGAGGGTGGCGGAATTCATCTATCTGGGCGACCACGTCCGGGTGCGCCTGGAAGTCTGCGGCAAGACCGACTTCTTCGTGAAACAACCGATTGCCGAGCTCGATCCAGCGCTCAGCGTCGGCGACGTGGTGCCGCTTGGCTGGCAGGTCGAGCACGTACGCGCACTCGATCCTCTTTCAGAGGCGCATTAAGCGCCCCGGCAATACCAACACCAACCCTGCACGTGGAGAGAACAATAAATGTTGAGATCCCTGAAGTTCACCGCCCTGACCTTGGGCCTGATGGGTGCGACCGGCGCAATGGCCGCCGGCCCGGATTTGACCGTGGTGTCGTTTGGCGGGGCGAACAAGGCTGCGCAAGTCAAAGCCTTCTATGCGCCGTGGGAAGCGGCGGGCAACGGCAAGATTGTCGCCGGTGAATACAACGGCGAGATGGCCAAGGTCAAAGCCATGGTCGATACCAAGAGCGTGTCGTGGGATCTGGTCGAAGTGGAATCGCCAGAGCTGTCCCGTGGTTGCGATGAAGACATGTTCGAGCAACTCGATCCGGCGTTGTTCGGCAAGACCGAAGACTACGTCAAAGGCGCGATTCAGCCATGCGGCGTGGGCTTCTTCGTTTGGTCGACCGTACTGGCGTACAACGCCGACAAGCTGAAAACCGCACCGACCAGCTGGGCCGATTTCTGGGACACCAAGAAATTCCCGGGCAAGCGTGGCCTGCGCAAAGGCGCCAAGTACACCCTCGAGTTCGCTCTGATGGCCGATGGTGTCGCGCCGAAAGACGTCTACAAAGAGCTGGCGAGCAAGGGCGGTCAGGATCGCGCCTTCAAAAAGCTTGATGAGCTGAAACCAAGCATCCAGTGGTGGGAGGCCGGTGCACAACCGCCGCAGTACCTCGCGTCCGGTGACGTGGTGATGAGCTCGGCCTACAACGGTCGTATCGCTGCGGTGCAGAAAGAATCCAACCTGAAAGTGGTGTGGAACGGCGGCATCTACGACTTCGACGCCTGGGCCATCCCGAAAGGTCTGGACGCCAAGCGTGCCGAAGCGGCGAAGAAATTCATCGCCTACTCGGTGCAGCCGCAGCAGCAGAAGATCTACTCGGAAAACATCGCCTACGGCCCGGCCAACACCCAAGCCGTACCGCTGTTGGCCAAGGACGTCCTGAAGGACATGCCGACTACCCCGGAAAACATCGCCAACCAGGTGCAGATCGACGTCAGCTTCTGGGCGGACAACGGCGAGCAACTGGAGCAGCGCTTCAATTCCTGGGCGGCCAAATAAGCCGAGCATACGGGCCGATGGCTTTCCGGATGATCGTTCCCACGCTCTGCGTGGGAATGCCGCCCGGGACGCTCCGCGTCCCCGTGTGACGCAGAGCGTCACTGTATTCATTCCTGTGCTGCGCGTGGGAACGATCACTGGCAAAAGTTCGAGGTGGCTCGCCACCTCTGTAACGATCAAAGATTTGCGGAGTACGTCATGGCCATCGCCGTTCCCCTGAACGAGGGCGCCAGCCCCACCTTGAAGCAGAAGCTCAAGCGCGCCGAGCGGGTTAACCGCTGGAAGGCGCAAGCGCTGATTGCGCCGCTGGTGCTGTTTCTGTTGCTGGTGTTTCTGGTGCCGATCGTGGCGCTGCTCTACAAAAGCGTCGGCAACCCTGAAGTGGTCGGCGGCATGCCGCGCACTGTCACTGCCATCGCGAGTTGGGACGGCCGCGGCCTGCCCGCCGAACCGGTGTACAAAGCCGCCAGCGAAGACCTCGCCGAAGCACGCAAAAACCAGACGCTGGGCGATCTGTCCAAGCGCTTGAACATGGAGTTGGCCGGCTATCGCAGCCTGCTGACCAAAACCGCCCGGGCGCTGCCGTTCGCCAGCGAACCGGCCTCGTATAAAGAAGCCCTCGAAGGCCTTGATGAACGTTGGGGCGACCCGGCCTACTGGCAAGCGGTCAAACGCAACACCAGCAGCATCACGCCTTATTACCTGCTGGCGGCGGTCGACCATCGTATCGACGACCTCGGCGAACTGGCCCCGGCGACCCCGGACCAGGCGATTTATCTCGACATCTTCGCCCGCACGTTCTGGATGGGCCTGGTCATCACGGTGATCTGCCTGCTGCTCGCCTATCCCTTGGCCTACCTGCTGGCGAATCTGCCGTCACGGCAGAGCAACCTGCTGATGATTCTGGTGCTGCTGCCGTTCTGGACCTCGATCCTGGTGCGGGTCGCGGCGTGGATCGTGCTCCTGCAGTCGGGCGGCCTGATCAACAGCGCATTGCTGGCCATGGGTATCATCGACAAGCCGCTGGAACTGGTGTTCAACCGCACCGGCGTGTACATCTCGATGGTGCACATTCTGCTGCCGTTCATGATCCTGCCGATCTACAGCGTGATGAAAGGCATCTCGCCGACCTACATGCGCGCGGCGATTTCCCTTGGCTGCCACCCGTTCGCCAGCTTCTGGCGGGTGTACTTCCCGCAGACCTACGCCGGTGTCGGCGCTGGCTGCCTGTTGGTGTTCATCCTCGCCATCGGCTACTACATCACCCCGGCGCTGCTCGGCAGCCCGAACGATCAAATGGTCAGCTACTTCGTCGCCTTCTACACCAACACCAGCATCAACTGGGGCATGGCCACCGCACTCGGCGGGCTGCTCTTGCTGGCGACCGTGGTGCTTTATCTGATCTACAGCTGGCTGGTCGGCGCCAGTCGCCTGCGCTTGAGCTAAGGGGAATTCGAAATGCTCAGTCCTTACATGTCGCCCATCGAACGGGTGTGGTTCTACAGCCTGCGGATCCTTTGCGGCCTGATCCTGCTGTTCCTGATCCTGCCGGTGCTGGTGATCGTGCCGCTGTCGTTCAACTCCGGCAGTTTCCTGGTCTATCCGCTGCAGGGGTTTTCATTGCAGTGGTACCACGACTTCTTCGCTTCGGCGGAATGGATGCGCGCATTGAAGAACAGCATCATCGTCGCCCCGGCCGCGACGGTGCTGGCGATGATCTTCGGTACGCTGGCGGCGATCGGCCTGACCCGGGGCGACTTCCCCGGCAAGTCGCTGGTGATGGCGCTGGTGATTTCGCCGATGGTGGTCCCGGTAGTGATCATCGGTGTGGCGAGTTACCTGTTCTTTGCACCGCTCGGGCTGGGTAACAGCTTCTTCTCGCTGATCGTTGTGCACGCGGTGCTCGGTGTGCCGTTCGTGATCATCACCGTGTCGGCGACGTTGCAGGGGTTCAATCACAATCTGGTGCGGGCGGCGGCGAGTCTCGGTGCTTCGCCATTGACCGCATTTCGCCGGGTGACCTTGCCGCTGATTGCGCCGGGGGTGATTTCCGGGGCGCTGTTTGCCTTTGCGACGTCGTTTGATGAAGTGGTGGTGACGCTGTTTCTCGCCGGTCCTGAGCAGGCGACCTTGCCACGGCAGATGTTCAGCGGGATTCGCGAGAACCTCAGCCCGACGATTGCGGCGGCAGCGACGTTGTTGATCGCGTTCTCCGTAATCCTGCTGCTGACGCTGGAATGGCTACGCGGGCGTAGTGAAAAATTGCGTACCGCCCAGGTTTAACGGCCAGATCAAAAGCTACCCCACTCACCCCAGCCCTCTCCCCAAGGGGGCGAGGGGGAAAGGGAGCCGATCTCGGTGTGCTTCAAAATCTGTGTTCGACTCGGTATTGCGAGTCGGCGTACCTCCAACATCCACCGCGGTCAGTCCCCTCTCCCTCCGGGAGAGGGCTAGGGTGAGGGGCTCTTGATCTTGACCTTATCCAGCATTCACCAACTGAATCACAGACAACCCCAAATCCCCAGCTAATCTTGTGCCCAGCTCCCCTATTTATAAGAGGCTGCGCCCAATGAATCTGTCCCAGTTCAAAATCGCTCACAAGCTGATCACCGGTGCCGCAGCCATCGAACAACTGGCCGCCGAGCTCACCCGCCTAGATGTCGATAATCCACTGATCGTCACCGACGCCGCGCTGGTCCAGTCCGGCACCGTTGAGCTGGCGCTGGCGCAACTGGGCGGGCGTGACTACGAGATCTTCGACCGTGTATTGCCCGACCCGGAAATCGCCATCGTCGAAGACTGCATGCGCGCCTATCGCGAAGGCGGGCATGACGGCTTGATCGGGCTGGGCGGCGGCAGTGCCATCGACATTGCCAAGAGTGTCGCCGCCTACGCCGGTTACCACGGTGCGCTGGAAGATCTGTTCGGCGTCGACCAAGTGCCGCGCAAAGGCCCGCCGCTGATCGCCATCCCGACCACCGCCGGCACCGGTTCCGAGGTGACCAACGTGGCGATTCTTTCCGACAAGGTCGCGCAACTGAAGAAAGGCATCGTCAGCGACTATCTGTTACCGGACGTGGCGTTGGTCAGCCCGCAGATGACCCTGACCTGCCCGCGAAGCGTCACCGCCGCCAGCGGTGTCGATGCGCTGGTGCATGCCATCGAATCCTATTTGTCGGTTAACGCCTCGCCGATCACCGACTCCCTGGCCATCGGCGCCATCAAACTGATCGCCAGCGCCTTGCCCAAGGCCTACGCCAACGGCGCCAACCTGCAAGCCCGCGAAGACATGGCCACCGCCAGCCTCATGGCGGGTATGGCGTTCGGCAATGCCGGGGTCGGCGCGGTGCATGCGCTGGCGTATCCGTTGGGCGGGCGCTTCAACATTGCCCATGGCGTCAGCAATGCCTTGCTGCTGCCGTATGTCATGACCTGGAACAAGATGGCCTGCGTCGAGCGCATGCAGGATATTGCTGAAGCCATGGGGCTGAAGACTGCGCATCTGAGTGCGGCCGAAGCGGCGGACAAAGCCGTGCAGGCGATGGCCGATCTGTGCGCAACCGTGGAAATCCCGGCCGGGCTGCGCAGTTTCGGCGTGCCGGAAGACGCCATTCCGGCGATGGCCGTGGAAGCGGCGGGGATTGAGCGGCTGATGCGCAACAACCCGCGCAAACTCAGCGCTGCCGACATCGAGAAGATCTACCGCGCGGCTTATTGAGTCCGCGCCGGTCACCGGTCATGGCACAACCCAATCATCGCGGTCACGGTGCGCGCGTGGAAACTTGAGGTATACAATGCGCGCCATCGTGATTTAGCTCAGCACAGGTGCGTCATGCAGCCCTTCGTAATTGCTCCGTCGATCCTCTCCGCCGACTTCGCCCGCCTCGGCGAGGAAGTGGACAACGTTCTCGCCGCCGGCGCCGACTTCGTCCACTTCGACGTCATGGACAACCACTACGTGCCGAACCTGACCATCGGCCCGATGGTCTGCGCGGCTCTTCGCAAGTACGGCGTGACCGCGCCGATCGACGCGCACCTGATGGTCAGCCCGGTGGATCGCATCGTCGGTGACTTCATTGAAGCCGGCGCCACCTACATCACCTTCCACCCGGAAGCCACGCTGCACGTTGATCGCTCGCTGCAACTGATCCGTGAAGGCGGCTGCAAGTCCGGTCTGGTGTTCAACCCGGCGACCCCGCTGGACGTGCTCAAGTACGTGATCGACAAGGTCGACATGGTGCTGCTGATGAGCGTCAACCCAGGCTTCGGCGGGCAGAAGTTCATTCCCGGCACCCTCGACAAACTGCGCGAAGCGCGGGCGATCATCGATGCATCGGGGCGTGATATCCGTCTGGAGATCGACGGCGGCGTCAACGTCAACAACATCCGTGAAATCGCCGCCGCTGGCGCCGACACTTTCGTTGCCGGCTCGGCGATCTTCAACGCACCGAACTATCAGGAAGTCATCGACAAGATGCGCTCCGAACTGGCGCTGGCCCGCCCATGAGCGGGTTCGAGCAGCTGTTCCCGGGGAAACTGCCACGGCTGGTGATGTTCGATCTGGATGGCACGCTGATCGATTCGGTTCCGGACCTGGCAGCGGCGGTGGACAACATGCTGCTCACCCTCGGGCGGCCGCCTGCGGGCATCGACGCGGTACGCCAGTGGGTCGGCAACGGCGCGCCGGTGCTGGTGCGTCGCGCGTTGGCCGGGGGTATCGATCATTCGGCGGTGGATAACGCCGAGGCCGAACGCGCGCTGGAAATTTTCATGCAGGCCTACGGCGCCAGCCATGAGCTGACCGTGGTCTACCCCGGTGTGCGCGACACCTTGAAGTGGCTGCACAAGCAAGGCGTGGCCATGGCGCTGATCACCAACAAGCCGGAGCGCTTCGTCGCGCCGCTGCTGGATCAGATGAAGATCGGTCGCTACTTCAAATGGATCATTGGCGGCGATACCTTGCCGCAGCAGAAGCCCGATCCGGCAGCGCTGTTCTTCGTGATGAAAATGGCCAATATCCCGGCCTCGCAATCGTTGTTCGTCGGCGACTCGCGCAGCGACGTGCTGGCGGCGAAAGCGGCGGGGGTCAAGTGTGTGGCGCTCAGTTACGGCTACAACCATGGCCGGCCGATCGCCGAGGAATCGCCGGCGCTGGTGATCGACAATCTGCGCGAGTTAATTCCCGGTTGCCTCGGTTCAGCCGCTGAGATAACGTTGCCCGACGCTGCTCAATCCCGTTCTGGAAACGCCATCGTGGTGGTCACTCGCAAACTCTGGATGAAAGTCATCAAGGCCCTGGCCCGCTGGCGTTGGCGCGCCTGACTTGTTCCTGGCCGGCCTGCCGGCGCGTTTGCATACCTGACCGATTGCCCCTCACACCACGAGGCACCTCATGATCCGCGAAGAATTCCTGCGCTTGGCCGCTGACGGCTACAACCGCATTCCGCTGGCCTGCGAAACCCTGGCCGACTTCGACACACCGCTGTCGATCTACCTGAAACTGGCCGACCAGCCCAACACCTACCTGCTCGAATCGGTGCAGGGCGGCGAGAAATGGGGCCGTTACTCGATGATCGGCCTGCCGTGCCGCACCGTTCTGCGTGTGCACGACCATCATGTCAGCATCACCGTCGATGGCGTCGAGACCGAAAGCCATGACGTTGAAGACCCACTGGCTTTCGTCGAAACATTCAAGGCGCGCTACAACGTGCCGACCATCGCCGGCCTGCCGCGTTTCAACGGCGGCCTGGTCGGTTACTTCGGTTACGACTGCGTGCGTTATGTCGAAAAACGTCTGGGCAAATGCCCGAATCCCGATCCGCTCGGCGTGCCGGACATTCTGCTGATGGTCTCCGACGCGGTTGTGGTGTTCGACAACCTCGCCAGCAAGATGCATGCGATCGTGCTCGCCGACCCGGCGCAGGCCGATGCCTTTGAACAAGGTCAGTCGCGTCTGCAGGAGTTGCTCGAGCAGCTGCGCCAGCCGATCACCCCGCGTCGTGGCCTGGACTTCAGCAAGCAGCAGTCGGCTGATCCGGTATTCCGCTCAAGCTTCACCCAGAACGATTACGAAAAAGCCGTCGACACCATCAAGGAATACATCCTTGCCGGCGACTGCATGCAAGTGGTGCCGTCGCAGCGCATGTCGATCGACTTCAAGGCTGCGCCGATCGATCTGTACCGCGCGCTGCGTTGCTTCAACCCGACGCCGTACATGTACTTCTTCAACTTCGGCGACTTCCATGTCGTCGGCAGTTCGCCAGAAGTGCTGGTGCGCGTTGAGGACAACCTGATCACCGTGCGCCCGATCGCCGGCACCCGACCTCGCGGTGCCACCGAGGAAGCCGATGTGGCGCTGGAGCAGGATCTGCTCTCCGACGACAAGGAAATCGCCGAGCATCTGATGCTGATCGACCTGGGCCGCAACGACACCGGGCGTGTTTCGGAAATCGGTTCGGTGAAGCTCACCGAGAAAATGGTCATCGAGCGTTATTCCAACGTGATGCACATCGTGTCCAACGTCACCGGCCAGTTGAAAGCCGGGCTGACTGCGATGGATGCGCTGCGGGCGATTCTGCCGGCGGGCACCCTGTCGGGCGCGCCGAAGATCCGCGCGATGGAAATCATCGACGAACTCGAGCCGGTCAAGCGTGGCGTGTACGGCGGTGCAGTCGGTTACTTCGCCTGGAACGGCAACATGGACACCGCGATCGCCATCCGCACCGCGGTGATCAAGAACGGCGAACTGCACGTACAGGCCGGTGGCGGCATCGTCGCCGACTCGGTGCCGGCGCTGGAATGGGAAGAAACCCTGAACAAACGCCGGGCGATGTTCCGCGCCGTGGCGCTGGCCGAGCAAACCCCGGACGCCTGAGACACGCAATTTCCCCTGTGGGAGCGAGCCTGCTCGCGAAGAGGGTGTGTCAGTCACCATTGATGTTGGCTGACCCAGCGCTTTCGCGAGCAGGCTCGCTCCCACATGTGGTTTTGTGTCGAAGCATAAAAAAGCGGCGCTTGTGAAGGCGCCGCTTTTTTTACATCTGCAAATCAGAAGTCCAGCACCACCCCGACATTCAACCCCTGCTGCTTGAAGTCGTCATCCTTGCGGAACGTGTACCCGCCGCGCAGCGCCAGATCCGCAGTGAGCTTGTGGCTGACACCCAGGCTCAGACGGTTCAGGTGGCTGGCCGGCGTGTAGCCTTCCAGGGTGAAGTCATTCGCCGGCAGGGTGTTGAGCGCGATATTGACCTTCTGCACGTCATCTTCGTATTCGCGCTCGTGGGCGTACTCGCCGTACACCTGGGTTTGCGGAGTGAAGTTGTACTTGCCTTGCAAACCAAGACCGAGACGTTTCGAATCACGGCTCTGATCGTCGAAGGTCAGCGCCGTGGCGCGGGTGCTCTTCTCTGAGTAACCGTCGACATCGACGCTGGCGTAATCGGCGCTGACGAAAGGCGACAAGTGCCACTCGCTGCCCGGCTGGGCAATGTCATAGCCGATGCGGGTACTGAACGCCCACAGGCTGCCGTCGGTATCGCCTTTCTCGGCACCCTCGCTGGCGCCCAGATCGAACTTGCGCTTGAGGTTGTCGTAGTCGAGCTTGCCGCCGGTCAATGCCATGTCGGCCCACCAGCGATTCTGCTGGAACTGGGCAAATGCCGTGGCCATGTAGCTGTTGAGTTTGTAGTCCGAGTCGTTATGCCCGGCCTCCAGGTTCTGCCGGTACAAACCTGCCGCCACGCCAACACGCCAGGCGTCGTTCAAGCGATAGCTGCCACCGACGTTGAGGTTGTAACCACTGCCGTCGGCGCTGGCGCCGCTGCTTTGGCTGTCGACGTCCAGATGTTGCCCGCCCGCCGAAACAATCGCGCGCCATTGGCCGACCGCTTGCCAGTTTTCCCAGTCGGCCTGCCATTGGCTGCGCAGTTCGTCCTGATGCGCGCGCACGGTGGAGTGGGCCATTTCCGGTAGCAGGGTCAATTCCCAGGGTGCGGCCAGCAGAGAGTAGGCGTAGTCGGCGATCAGTTTTTGCCCGGCTTCGGTCGGGTGTACGCCATCGTTGTAGATCAGTTTGGTCGGATCCGGCGTGGCGCTGTTGATCCCGTAGCGGGCGTTTTCCGTGCAGCTATTGCCACTGAAGCAGGTCGCGGTGAGGTTCTGGTCAGTCGCCAGACCGAAGCGTCCCGGATCGGCGAACACTTCGGATAGCAGCACCGGAATGTTCAGCGGAATGACTTCGGCGTTGATGCCTTGCAGGCGTGTCACCAGCTGGCTGTTGAACTGGTTGGCGAGGGTGCTGCTGAACGCTTGCAGCGGCGTACCGTTGATCGCCGGAGTCAGGCCTACGTCGGGCAGGAGCCAGACCATCACGTATTTGGCGCCGGCGGTTTGCAGGGTTTGCACACTGTCGGCCAGCCGATCAGCGGCGGCATTGGCCTGGGGCAGGCTGAGAATGCGCCCCTGCAGGAAATCGTTACCGCCCCCGGAAATGTAATAGAGCGCATTGGGGTCCGCGCGAAAGCCGTTCGATGGAAGGTAACCGGGGCGCGTGCGTTCGCCGGTGGCCGACTGGCTGGTGATCGAGTCGAGAATCTGATCGGTGCGATAACCGCCTACTGCCCAGTTGTTGCCATCGGGCTGACCGTTCTCGGCGCGCACGGCGGAGCTGGAAGACGCTGACTGATCTGCGCTGAAGCCCAGACGTCCGCCAAGCAGTTGTGTGGAGTTCAATGAATACACCTCACCACTGCCATCCTGATAGACCGGCCCGGTGCGGTTGGTATAACGCTCGGTCGAGCCAGCCGGGCCGCCTGCGTCGGTGAAGGTGCCGGCATCGTTGAGGCTATCGCCGAAAACCACGAAATTCGAATAAGGATTAGGTGCTGCATTCGCCTGAGCACAAGCCAGTGCAAGCAGGCATCCGGCCAGCGGTACAAACAGCGTCTGTCTGATCATGAGCAAGTCCGTTTATTTATTGTTGTAGGTGAACGAAACGACAGTACCAAAAACTCCCGGCGTTTTGCCATCGGTCGCGAATCTCTGCGTAGGATTTATCCCCCGTGCCCCGGCCATATTGCACGCTCCGTTCAGCTAAGTTACTGTGCCGGAACGCATGAACGAGACCTTCCCCGTGTTGATCACCAGCAAACTTCTGGATCAAGTCATCAAGGCACACGCCCGCTGGCGTTGGCGCGCCTGAATCTTTTCTGCCGGCCCTGCCGGATCTGTATCGCTTTGCCTTCCTTGCCTGTCTGAAATGCCGCTGTGCCGACGCACCTGATTGCGTCCGACATCGTGCAGCGCCCTGCGGGCAAGTGTTCTGAAGGCTGTTTTCAAATCAGAATTCAAGAGGTTCGACACGCCATGTTGCTGATGATCGACAACTACGACTCCTTTACCTACAACGTTGTGCAGTACCTCGGCGAGCTGGGTGCCGAGGTCAAAGTGGTGCGCAACGACGAACTGACCATCGCCGAAATCGAAGCGCTCAACCCCGAGCGCATCGTGGTCTCCCCCGGGCCATGCACGCCGACCGAAGCGGGCATTTCCATCGATGCGATCAAGCACTTCGCCGGCAAGCTGCCGATTCTCGGTGTCTGCCTCGGCCACCAGTCCATCGGTCAGGCCTTCGGCGGCGACGTCGTGCGAGCGCGGCAAGTGATGCACGGTAAGACTAGCCCGGTATTCCACGAGGACAAGGGCGTCTTTGCTGGCCTGAATCATCCGTTGACCGTCACCCGCTACCATTCGCTGATCGTCAAGCACGAAAGCTTGCCCGATTGCCTGGAGCTGACCGCATGGACACAGCACGATGACGGTTCGGTTGACGAAATCATGGGCCTGCGTCACAAGACCCTGAATATCGAAGGCGTACAGTTTCACCCCGAGTCGATCCTCACCGAACAGGGCCATGAACTGTTTGCCAACTTTCTCAAACAAACCGGCGGCACGCGCTAAGGACTTTGCATGAACATCAAGACAGCCCTGAGCCGTATCGTCGATCACCTCGACCTCAGCACCGATGAGATGCGCGATGTGATGCGCGAAATCATGACCGGCCAATGCAGCGACGCGCAGATCGGCGCGTTCATGATGGCCATGCGCATGAAAAGCGAGAGCATCGACGAGATCGTCGGCGCCGTGTCGGTCATGCGTGAGCTGGCCGATCAGGTTGAGCTTAAAACTCTCGACGGCGTGGTCGATGTGGTCGGCACCGGTGGTGACGGTGCGAACATCTTCAACGTGTCGACCGCTTCTTCCTTTGTTGTCGCGGCAGCCGGTTGCACTGTGGCCAAGCACGGCAACCGCGCCGTCTCGGGTAAAAGCGGCAGCGCCGACCTGCTCGAAGCCGCCGGCATCTATCTGAACCTGACGCCGGTACAAGTCGCGCGCTGCATCGACAACGTCGGCATCGGTTTCATGTTTGCCCAGACCCATCACAAAGCGATGAAATACGCCGCCGGCCCGCGCCGCGATCTCGGCCTGCGCACGCTGTTCAACATGCTCGGCCCGCTTACGAATCCGGCCGGTGTGAAACATCAGGTGGTGGGCGTGTTCACTCAGGCACTGTGCCGGCCATTGGCTGAAGTCTTGCAGCGTCTGGGCAGCAAGCATGTGCTGGTGGTGCATTCGAAGGATGGGCTGGATGAATTCAGTCTCGCCGCGCCGACGTTTGTCGCCGAACTGAAAAACAATGAAATCACCGAATACTGGGTCGAGCCGGAAGATCTCGGCATGAAGAGCCAGAGCCTGCATGGCCTCTCGGTCGAAGGCCCGGAAGCGTCGCTGGCGCTGATCCGTGATGCCCTCGGCAAGCGCAAAACCGAAAACGGCCAGAAAGCCGCCGAGATGATCGTGCTCAATGCCGGTGCTGCGTTGTACGCCGCCGATCTGGCCAGCAGTTTGAAACAGGGCGTGGAGCTTGCGCACGACGCTTTGCACACCGGCCTCGCTCGGGAGAAACTCGAGGAGCTGGGTGCCTTTACCGCGGTATTCAAAGTGGAGAATGAAGGATGAGTGTACCGACGGTTCTGGAAAAGATTCTCGCCCGCAAGGTCGAGGAAGTGGCCGAGCGTAGCGCCCGCGTCAGCCTCGCCGAGCTGGAAAATCTGGCCAAGGCGGCCGATACACCGCGTGGTTTCGCCCAGGCATTGCTGGCGCAAGCGAAGAAGAAGCAGCCGGCGGTGATTGCCGAGATCAAAAAGGCCTCGCCGAGCAAAGGCGTGATTCGCGAAGATTTCGTTCCTGCCGACATTGCCAAAAGCTACGAGAAGGGCGGGGCGACCTGCCTGTCCGTGCTCACCGACATCGACTATTTCCAGGGCGCCGACGCCTATCTGCAGCAGGCCCGTGCCGCGTGCAAACTGCCGGTCATCCGCAAGGATTTCATGATCGACCCGTATCAGATCGTCGAAGCCCGCGCACTGGGCGCGGACTGCGTGCTGCTGATCGTCTCCGCACTGGATGACGTGAAGATGGCCGAACTGGCTGCGGTGGCTAAAAGCGTCGGCCTCGATGTGCTGGTGGAAGTGCACGACGGCGATGAGCTCGAACGCGCCTTGAAGACCCTCGATACACCGCTCATAGGCGTCAACAACCGTAATCTGCACACGTTTGAGGTCAGCCTGGAAACCACGCTGGACCTGCTGCCGCGCATTCCCCGTGATCGTTTGGTGATCACCGAGAGCGGCATCCTCAACCGTGCCGATGTCGAGCTGATGGAAATCAGCGACGTGTACGCGTTTCTGGTTGGCGAAGTGTTCATGCGTGCCGAAAGCCCGGGCACCGAGCTGCAGCGTCTGTTCTTCCCGGAGCGTGGCGGTCCGGTAGTCAGCGGTTCGACCCTCGACTGATTCGCCGCCCCCTTCGCGAGCAGGCTCATTCCTGCATTTGGAATGCGTTCCCTTTTGTAGGAGTGAGCCTGCTCGCGATGAGGCCTTAGAATCCGCTAAAGATGTCTAATCTGCCGGAGCCCTCCATGTCGCTGCCAATCCCCCTGACCATCGAAGCCGGCCTGCAAGCCGAGCAAGATCTGTTGGCTTCGGTCTGCGCCGGCGATGCGGAATTCGGTCTGCTGTTCTGGCAACCCAGCGATCGCGCGCTGGTCATGCCGCGCCGCCTCAACCGGTTACCGGGTTTCGATCACGCCTGCGAAGTCTCAGCCGCGGCCGGTTGGCCGGTGCTGTTGCGCGAAACCGGCGGCGAGCCGGTCCCGCAATCTGCCGCGACGATCAACATTGCACTGGTTTACGCGCCGCCGCGCAGCGAGGGCGATCTCAATCGTATCGAAACCGGCTACCGACGTTTGTGCGATCCGATCTGTCAGTTGCTCGATGAGTTGGGCGGTACGTCCTCGCTGGGCGAGATCGACGGCGCATTCTGCGACGGGCGCTTCAACGTCAATCTGGACGGACGCAAAATGGTCGGCACCGCGCAACGCTGGCGCCAGAGTCAGGGCGGCCAGCGTCCGGTCGGGCTGGTGCACGGTGCGATGCTGGTGGATGACGAGCGTGAGTCGATGGTTGCAGCGGTCAATCGCTTCAACGAGGCCTGCGGCCTGGAGCAACGGGTGCGGGCGCAAAGCCACATCGCCCTGCATGAGAAATTCAACGCGCCACAGGCTTTGGCGCGTCTCGATGAATTGTTTCGTCTGATGCTGGCGCAGATCTACAGCGCCTGAATCTGCGCAGTTAACGCGTACCGAAAACCACCATGGTCTTGCCTTTCACATCGACCAGGTTACGTTCTTCCAGATCCTTGAGCACGCGACCGACCATCTCCCGCGAGCAACCGACAATCCGCCCGATTTCCTGACGCGTCACCTTGATCTGCATGCCGTCCGGGTGCGTCATGGCGTCTGGTTGTTTGCACAGTTCCAGCAGGCAACGAGCCACACGACCGGTGACGTCGAAGAAAGCCAGATCGCCGACCTTGCGCGTGGTATTGCGCAAGCGTTGTGCGATTTGTCCGCTGAGTACGTAAAGAATGTCCGGGTCCTGCTGGGACAACTCGCGAAACTTGGCGTAGCTGATTTCTGCAGTTTCGCATTCGACCTTGGCCCGTACCCAGGCACTGCGCTCCTGCTCCTGACCGGCTTGCTCGAACAGTCCCAGCTCACCAAAGAAATCCCCGGCGTTGAGGTACGCAATGATCATTTCGCGGCCGTCATCATCCTCGATCAGAATCGTCACCGAACCCTTGATGATGAAATACAGCGTGTCCGAGCGATCGCCCGCACAAATGATGTTGCTCTTGGCTGCATGGCGACGGCGCTGACAATGCATCAACAACTTGTCGAGATTCTTGATTCTGGATGTGGGGGTAATAGCAACCATGGTTGTATCCCGAAAAGACTGCACGGTGATGTTTGGTTTTTTTATGAGGCGCTGAAGAGGGATCGCTGCAACAGCTGACGACACGGGCTGACACGGGCGCCAGCGAATTGGCGCCAGCTTAACAGACACTTCGTCGCAAATTCGAGAAATTACCTACAGTCCAGAGGCGTGCGTCCTAGGACGCCGTTCCTGTCGGGACAAATCGCTGTGCTAAGCTGGCGACCCTTTTTTTACAGTGGAGTCTGGGCGATGAAGGCACGCATCCAATGGGCTGGCGAAGCCATGTTCCTCGGCGAATCCGGCAGCGGTCATGTCGTGGTGATGGACGGTCCGCCGGACGCCGGTGGTCGCAATCTGGGCGTTCGTCCGATGGAAATGCTCCTGCTGGGCGTCGGCGGTTGCAGCAACTTCGACGTGGTCAGCATCCTCAAGAAGTCGCGTCAGGCTGTTGAAAGCTGCGAGGCGTTCCTGGAAGCCGAGCGCGCCACCGAAGACCCCAAGGTCTTCACCAGGATCCACATGCATTTCGTCGTCAAGGGTCGTGGCCTGAAGGAAGCCCAGGTCAAGCGTGCCATCGAGCTGTCCGCCGAGAAGTATTGCTCGGCCTCGATCATGCTCGGCGCGGCTGGCGTGGCGATTACCCACGATTACGAAATCATCGAACTCGGCTGAACCGACATTCAACTATCATAAAAGCAGTGCAGACTCTGGCGATCCCCCGCTGACGTCTGCATAATGCGCCACTTTTTTCAGGGCAGTGATCGGTCAGCCGACGGGTCATCCGCCTGAACAGACAACCAAAATCGCCATCGCGAAGAGGTGTTAACCGTCCTACGCAGGTGCGTCGTTCGCACTTGACGGGCATGCTTGATCACGCGGCCGGGCCGCATACATAGAGAGTTTTTAACGGTGAAAAGCAAACTCAAGCTCCACGGGTTCAATAACCTGACAAAGACCTTGAGCTTCAACATCTATGACATCTGCTACGCGGAAACCCCGCAAGACCAGCAGGCTTACGTCGAGTACATCAATCAAGAGTACAACGCGAAACGCCTGACGCAGATTCTCACAGAAGTTGTCGAGATCATTGGTGCCAACATCCTGAACATTGCCAGTCAGGACTACGAACCTCAGGGCGCCAGCGTCACGATTCTGATCTCTGAAGAGCCGGTAACCCCGACTGACAGTCAGATCGAAGAATCGCCGGGCCCGTTGCCCGAAATTATCCTGGCCCACCTCGACAAGAGTCACATCACGGTGCACACCTACCCGGAAATCCATCCGGACGATGGTATCGCAACTTTCCGTGTGGATATCGACGTATCGACCTGTGGTGTCATTTCACCGCTTAAAGCGCTCAACTTCCTCATTCACCAGTTCGACTCGGACATCGTGACCGTGGATTACCGTGTGCGCGGCTTCACCCGTGACGTTGAAGGCAACAAGCACTTCATCGATCACGAGATCAACTCGATCCAGAACTACTTGTCGGAAGACACTCGCGACGCGTACCAGATGACCGACGTGAACGTGTATCAGGAAAACCTGTTCCACACCAAAATGCTGCTGAAGAACTTCGAACTGGACAACTACCTGTTCGGCGACGCCACCAGCAACCTGTCCCCTGAGCAGCGTGCTCAAGTGACCGACCGGGTGAAACACGAAATGCTCGAAATCTTCTACGCTCGCAACATGCCTGCGTAAGATTTCCGCGCACAAAAAAGGCGACTCCCTCACGGCAGTCGCCTTTTTTATTACTGGGATGCAGAATCCTGTGGGAGCTGGCTTGCCAGCGATGAGGACCTTCCAGTCACCATAACGATCAGATCCGATAAGTACTCTTGGTCATCACCTTGGCCAAAATACTCATCCCGAACTTCACCGGCGCCGGAAAGCGAAACCCGCCCGCATCCAGCGCACTCTCCGCATGATGTTCTTCATCGATGCGCATCTGCTCCAGAATCGCTCGGGACTTCTCGTCCTCGGCGGGCAGTTGCTCAAGGTGTTCGTTCAGATGCTTGCACACCTGATGCTCGGTCGCCGCGACAAAACCGAGGCTGACCTTATCGCTGATCAGCCCGGCAACTGCACCAATCCCGAACGACATGCCATAAAACAACGGATTCAACACGCTGGTATGACTGCCCAACTGATGAATGCGCTGTTCGCACCAGACCAGATGATCGATCTCTTCTTCGGCTGCATGCTCCATGGCCTCGCGCACCTGCGGCAGTTTGGCGGTCAGCGCCTGCCCTTGGTACAGCGCCTGGGCGCAAACTTCGCCGGTATGGTTGATGCGCATCAGGCCGGCGACGTGGCGGGTGTCTTCATCGCTCATTGGCGTGTCCGGCTGCAGGATCGCCGGTGACGGGCGGTACGGCTGGCCACTGAAGGGCAACAGCGTGCGCATTGCGGCATCGGCTTGCAGCAGAAGACGGTCAATCGGCGAGTAGTGACGTTGGGTAGTCATGCTGACCTCCGGGAAAAATCTCGACGGCCAGTTTAACCGAATCGGCCGGCGAAGGTTTGCGTTGGGTCATTGGCCATGCGGGTGTTGCTTGTTGTGGGAACGAGCCTGCTCGCGAATGTGATGGGTCAGGCACTGTTGTGTTGAATATGCCGACGTCTTCGCGAGCAGGCTCGCTCCCACAGGGTCTGGCGGAGCTTAGCCCGGCGGCCAGTTCATCTGGCGCTGACCGAGTACATGCATATGAATGTGATAGACAGTCTGCCCACCGAGTTCATTGCAGTTCATCACCACGCGGAAACCTTCCTCGCAGCCCAGCTCCAGCGCCAGGCGTTGCGCGGTGAACAGAATGTGCCCGGCCAGTGCCTTGTCGTCTTCGGTCAGGTCGTTGAGGGTACGCACCGGTTTCTTCGGGATCACCAGGAAATGCACCGGTGCCTGCGGGGCGATGTCGTGGAACGCCAGAACCTGGTCGTCCTCGTAAATGATCTTCGCCGGAATCTCCCGGTTGATGATCTTGGTGAACAGAGTATCCACTGCTGTTTCTCCGTTATAGGGGCTGAGTCGAGTGTACCGTGTTGAATTCGGAATTTTCAGCGCGGGCAGTAAGCTTTGTTGATCATGCCGACGATGGTCCGGTTGAGCCAGCGCGAGCCGAGCCGCGGCAAAAACGCCAGCCAGCGGTTACGTCGTCCCGGAATGATGATGGCGCGGTTCTTTTCGAGGGCGCGCACGGTGTACAGCGCGACTTCCTCGGGGTTCATCAGCTTTGCGCTGTCTTCGAGTTTTTCACCGTTGAGCTGTGCCGTCCGGAAAAAGGCCGTGCGTGTCGGGCCAGGGCAGAGCACTGAAACCTTTACCGCACTTTGTTTGAGTTCAACCCGCAAGGCTTCGGAGAAATTCAACACGTACGCCTTGCTCGCGTAATAAGTGCTCATCCACGGTCCGGGACTGAAAGCTGCCACCGAGGCGACATTAAGGATCTGCCCGCCACCCTGCAGTGCCATGCTGTTGCCGATGGCGTGGCAGAGGCGGGTGAGGGCGAGGATGTTCACCTCGATCAGATCCTGCTCGGTCATCCAGTCCTGGGCGAGAAACGGACCGCAGGTGCCAATGCCGGCGCAGTTCACCAGCAAATCGATCTGCCGGTCGCCTTCCTCGAGCTCCAGCAGGAAGCCGGACAGGCGCAGCGGTTCGCCGAGATCGCAGGCGCGAAACAGCACTTCGACCCCGAAGCGTTGGGTCAACTCCAGGGCAATACTTTCCAGCTGATCACGCTGTCGAGCCACCAGGATCAGGCTGCGGCCGCGGCGGGCCAGCGCTTCGGCCATGGCCAGGCCGATGCCGCTGGAAGCGCCGGTGATCAGAGCGTAACGGGTCATGCAATTCTCCATCGCAACAGCTCCGCGCCAACGACGCGGGTGTCACGGCGGGGAGCGCTGTTCATTCTTGCGCAGAGTCTACAGGGGGCTGCGCCGCTTCGGCTGCATCGTCGTTGGAAATCACCGGCGGTTCGACCTCCACGTCGATTTCATCGGTGGTCACCGAGCCACTGTCATAACTGCTTTCGACGTTGCTTTCGTATTCCTGCTGAATGGCCGAGATGCCACCCAGCATCCCGCCGACGAAGATCAGCGCAAAGAACACGATCCACAGCGAACACAGGACTTTGACAGCGGTGCTGTTGGGCGGCGGCGGTGGCCCGTAACGGTTGGCTCCGGCGTTGCCCGGCACGACCATGATCACCAGCGGAAAGAAGCTGCCCACGAACGGAACGAGGTTCAGCAGCCAGAGCCAGCCCGACCAGCCGATGTCATGCAGGCGCTGGACACTGAACAGGATGCTGACGATCAGGAACGCAACGAACAGGAAGAACGCGAGGATCCCGCCAATGATCAGGCCGGTGGTGGAGTCGCCCGCGACCAGCCCCAGAGCCATCAGGGCGAACACGCCGACAATCGGCAACGTCACCAGGCTCAGGACCATTGTCCAGGCGAGAAAACGCAAGCGGCCAATTCGCCCTTCGACGCTGAACGGCTTGAGCGTGGCGAACGCCGGCATATTTTCGCCGACGCTGGCGCGCGGTGGTGCGTAAGGGGAGTCAGGTTCCGCCATCGCCGCAGATTGTTCATGGACGTCGGACAGGTTCAGGTCGATGACGGTTTCGCTTTCGATCCGTGCATCAATGCCGGTCTTGTTCAGTGCCTGCAGATAGGTCTGTGCATCGCTGTGCGACAGGTCCCGCTTGAGCGCGACGGTGCGGCCATTGAACAGACGCTCGATGGCGGCAACATCGCTTTTGAACAGGTCCGCCAGATTGAGTTTGGCGGTGGTGAGATCGACACCGGGCTGCAGAGCGCCGTCGAAGACGATCTTGTAACGGGGTTCGCTCATGGTCGAGGCATCCTTGTCGCGAATTGTTTGGAAGGTCGGCAGTGTAAGGCCAGTCCATCGGTGCTGGCCCGGTTATTTCTCAACGAGGCCAGCGGTTCGGTAGCTGTGCTGCGCGACTCTGCGCCTGGCGGTACTCGGCGTCCAGTCGTGCAATCAATTGATCGACTGTCGGCAAGTCGTCGATCTGCCCTACGCCTTGACCGGCCGACCACACGGTTTTCCAGGCTTTGGCTTCGTCGCTGATCGGCTTGAGCTTGTCGCCGAAATTCACCTCGCCTTTACCTTGCAGAGCGGCCATGTCGAAACCGGCCGCTTCCAGGCTTTGGCGCATGAAACTGGCCGGTACCCCCGACACCGCTGGAGTATGGATGATGTCCGCGGCCTTGGCTGTCAGCAGCATCTGCTTGTAAGCGTCAGGCGCATGACTTTCGGTGGTGCCGATAAATCGCGTACCGAAGTAGGCCAAATCCGCACCGAGCAGTTGTGCAGCGAGAATCTCATGGCCGTGGTTCAAACATCCTGCGAGCAATAGTGTCTTGTCGAAGAACTGGCGGATCTCGGCGATCAGCGCAAACGGACTCCAGGTGCCGGCGTGCCCACCGGCACCGGCCGCAACCGCGATCAAGCCATCGACTCCGGCTTCGGCGGCTTTTTCGGCATGCCGCCGCGTCGTCACATCGTGGAACACCAGGCCGCCATAGCTGTGCACCGCGTCGACCAGCTCCTTCACCGCACCGAGGCTGGTGATCACGATCGGCACTTTATGCTCGACGCAGATATCCAGGTCGGCCTGCAAGCGTGGGTTGCTGTTGTGCACGATCAGGTTCACCGCATACGGCGCCGGGTTTTCCAATGCGGCGAGTCCCGCCTCGATCTCTTCCAGCCAGGCCTTGAAACCACTGCTTTCGCGCTGGTTCAACGCGGGAAAGCTACCCACAACGCCATTGCGGCAGCAGGCGAGTACCAGTTGCGGGTTGGATATCAGGAACATCGGCGCAGCCACTACGGGCAGACGCAGACGTTGTTCGAGCAAAGCGGGCAGCGACATTGGAATACCCCGAAATGGTGTGATTATCGAAACTAGAACGGCCGGACCACGACCAGAATTACGATAGCCAGCAATAGCAGAACCGGCACTTCATTGAACCAGCGATAAAAGACATGGCTGCGGGTGTTTTCGCCACGGGCGAAGCGTTTTACCTGTGCGCCACACATGTGGTGGTAGCCGATCAGCAGCACGACCAGGGTCAGTTTGGCGTGGATCCAGCCGCCTTGACTGAAGATCGTCGGGTTAAGGTAAATCAGCCAGCCGCCAAAGATCAGGGTGGCGATCATCGCCGGGCCCATGATCCCGCGATACAGCTTGCGCTCCATGACGCTGAAGCGCTCCTTGCTGGTCGTGTCCTCGCTTTGCGCGTGATAAACGAACAAGCGCGGCAGGTAGAACAGCCCGGCGAACCAGCAGACAACACTGACGATATGCAACGCTTTGATCCACAGATAGAGCATTTTGGTGATTCCCTCATTCACGGTAAGCCAGATAGTAGAGGCTTGAGCGTCCGCACGTCACCTTGACGGTTGTCGCAGGGGCGTGCGGCCCCTATTATCGACGGCTTTCCAGTGGTTTCGTTGAGGGCAGGTTTATGGTCAAGGTCGGTATCGTCGGCGGCACGGGTTACACCGGTGTCGAACTGCTGCGTCTGTTGGCACAGCATCCGCAGGCAGAAGTGGTGGTTATCACTTCCCGATCCGAGGCCGGTCTGGCCGTGGCTGACATGTACCCGAACCTGCGCGGCCACTACGACGGCCTGGCGTTCAGCGTGCCGGACGTGAAAACCCTCGGTGCTTGCGATGTGGTGTTCTTCGCCACCCCGCACGGTGTTGCGCACGCATTGGCAGGTGAGTTGCTGGCGGCGGGCACCAAGGTCATCGACCTGTCGGCAGACTTCCGCCTGCAGGACGCCGAAGAATGGGCCAAGTGGTACGGCCAGCCTCACGGCGCTCCCGAACTGCTGGATGAAGCGGTCTACGGCCTGCCGGAAGTCAATCGCGAGCAGATCAAAAGGGCACGCCTGATTGCGGTGCCGGGTTGCTATCCAACCGCGACGCAACTGGGTTTCCTGCCATTGCTGGAAGCCGGACTGGCTGACGCTTCTCGCCTGATCGCCGACTGCAAATCCGGTGTCAGCGGTGCCGGCCGTGGTGCGGCGGTAGGCTCGCTGTACTCTGAAACGTCGGAAAGTATGAAGGCGTACGCGGTGAAAGGTCACCGTCACCTGCCGGAAATTCGCCAGGGTTTGCGTCGTGCGGCGGGCAAGGATGTCGGTCTGACGTTCGTCCCGCACCTGACTCCGATGATTCGCGGCATCCATTCCACGCTTTACGCGACGGTGGTCGATCGTTCGGTGGATCTGCAAGCGCTGTTCGAAAAACGCTATGCCAACGAACCGTTCGTCGACGTGATGCCGGCCGGCAGCCATCCCGAAACCCGTAGCGTGCGTGGCGCCAACGTCTGCCGCATCGCGGTGCACCGTCCTCAGGATGGCGACCTGGTGGTAGTGCTGTCGGTGATCGACAACCTGGTCAAAGGCGCGTCGGGGCAGGCAGTGCAGAACATGAACATCCTGTTTGGCCTGGACGAACGCTTCGGTCTGTCCCACGCCGGCATGCTGCCTTAAAAGCAGCTGCGAGCTCCAAGCCTCAAGCTTCAAGTCATCAGCGGTAAGCTTGAAGCTCAGCGCTTGAAGCTTGCCGCTGCTCCTCTAATAGTTGACCAATTTTCTAGGACAAGCGGATAATGCGCGTCATCACGCATTATGGCGGCGTAACGCCGGGAGATAGTCAGCATGAGCGTCGAATCCTTCACCCCCACGGCTTTGCAATTCACCCACGGTGCTGCGCACAAGGTGAAGAGCCTGGTCGATGAAGAGGGGAATGATCGCTTGAAGCTGCGCGTATTCGTTACGGGCGGCGGTTGTTCAGGGTTTCAATACGGTTTCACCTTCGATGAAGATGTGGCCGATGACGACACCATCGTCGAGCGCGAAGGCGTGAGTCTGGTAGTCGATCCGATGAGCTTCCAGTACCTGGCCGGTGCGGAAGTGGATTATCAGGAAGGTCTGGAAGGTTCGCGCTTTGTGATCAAGAACCCGAACGCCACCACGACGTGTGGTTGCGGGTCGTCGTTCTCGATTTGACTGCTGCTTTCAAAACTTTCGATTCAAACAACAAAACGCCGCAGAGCCTCACGGTTCTGCGGCGTTTTGTTGTCCGCGATTCACTCAGGCCGGATAGATGGCGCCGAGCACGCGAAGACCGCGGGCGCCGGTGACACTCGGGCGGTTGGCGGCGATGCCTTCGAGACAGCAATGAGCCAGCCAGGCGAAGGCCATTGCTTCGACCCAGTCCGGGTCGACACCATGGGTGGCAGTGCTGGCGACGGTAGTGCCGGGCAGCAGCGCGGCCAGTCGTGTCATCAGCGCTGAGTTGTGTGCTCCGCCGCCGCAGACCAGCAATTCCTGAGTGTCGGTTTGCGCGCTTTGCAGTGCTGTAACGATAGTAAGCGCGGTCAGTTCGAGCAGTGTGGCCTGCACATTTTCCGCGGCAAGTGGGGGAAGGCGTGAAAGGTGTTGTTCAAGCCAGGGCAGGTTGAACACCTCGCGCCCGGTGCTTTTCGGCCCTTGGGTAATGAAGAATGGGTCGCTGAGCAGGGCTTCGAGCAATTCCGGATCAACAGTGCCTGTCTTCGCCCAGTCACCATTGCGGTCGTAGTTTTCGCCGCGTTGCCGCTGAATCCAGGCGTCCATCAGGACATTCCCCGGGCCGCAGTCGAAACCGGCTACAGGCCTGGTCGGCTCGATCAGACTCAAATTACTGAAGCCGCCGACATTCAAGACCGCCTGATTACCGGTGCGCTCTTCAAACAAAGCCTCATGAAAAGCAGGCACCAGCGGCGCACCCTGGCCGCCGGCCGCGACGTCCCGACTACGGAAGTCACTGACGACGGTGATGCCGGTCAGTTCGGTGAGGAGGGCAGGGTTACCGATCTGCACGGTAAAACCACGCGCCGGTTCATGGCGAATGGTCTGGCCGTGGCTGCCGATCGCGCGAATGGCTTCAGGCTTGAGGTCCTGGTTGTTCAGTAGTGCGTGTACACCCTGAGCGGCCAGATTCACCCAGTGGTGCTGAGCGATGGCCGAGCGGGCAATTTCGTCAGGGCCGCTGGCGCACAAGCCAAGCAGCTCGGCGCGCAGGGAATCGGGCATAGGGATGTAGTGGGTGGCGACCAATCTGATCGCCGAGGTCTGCTCGATCAGGGCAATGTCCAGCCCGTCGAGACTGGTTCCGGACATTACCCCGATATACAAGGCCATGGCTTAACGCTTGCTCGAAGCCAGCATGGTGGCCTTTTCTTGATCCATCCGCGCCATCAATGGCTGGCTTTGAGCCATGAAACGAGCGCGTTCGGACTTGGCGATCGGGTCGGCCATCGGCAGTTTCTGGCCCAGCGGATCGACGTGCACGCCATTGACCTGGAATTCATAGTGCAAGTGCGGACCGGTCGACAGGCCGGTGGTGCCGATGTAGCCAATTACCTGGCCTTGCTTGACGGTACCGCCGGTTTTCACACCCTTGGCAAAGCCTTGCATGTGACCGTACAGCGTGCGGTAAGTATTGCCGTGCTGAATGATTACGGTGTTGCCGTAACCGCCGCGACGGCCGGCGAGCAGCACTTTGCCGTCACCGGCAGCCTTGATCGGCGTGCCACGTGGCGCAGCGTAGTCAACGCCCTTGTGGGCACGGATCTTGTTGAGAATCGGATGCTTGCGGCCCATGGAGAACTTCGAGCTGATACGAGCGAAGTCCACCGGAGTGCGAATAAAGGCCTTTCGCATGCTGTTGCCATCGGCGGTGTAATAGCTGCTGTTGCCTTGCTTGTTGGTGTAGCGCACAGCGGTGTAGGTCTTGCCGCGGTTAGTGAAGCGGGCTGAGAGGATCGGTCCATTGCCGACCGCCTTGCCGTTGACCACTTTCTGCTCGTAGATCACATCGAATTCGTCGCCCTGACGGATGTCTTGGGCGAAGTCGACGTCATAGCCAAAAACACTGGCCATATCCATGGTCAGGCTGTGCGAGAGGCCTGCACGAGCAGCGGATTGTGACAGCGAGCTGTTGATAACACCGTGAACATAAGCGGTGCGAACAGTCGGCTTCGCGGTGATGCGATTGAACGCGTAGCCCTTGTCGTTGCGGGTCAGAGTGATGGTTTCGACGTCGCTGACCTTGCTGTGCAGGCTGGTCAGTTGGCCTTCCGGGCTCAGTTCGAATTCGAGTTTCTGGCCGCGCTTGAGTTGGCTGAACTGTTTGGCTTGTTTGTCGCTTGCCAGCACTTCATGCACAGACGCACTTGGCAGGCCGACCTTTTCAAACAACGTGGATAGCGTATCGCCCTTGGCTACAACGACTTCGCGATGGCCTGGGGCCTTAGCTTTTTCTTCAATTGCAGGTGCGGGGGCAGGGGCAGCATCCGCGGTTTGTGCGGTGCTGTCGTCAGTGTTTTCGATTTGCGCAAACGGCGAGGCTACGGGTTCATTTGTGGCTTGAGCCGCGTCAGCAGCGTCTTGATCTTGTGTCAGTTGTTCGGCAGGACTTTCCAGTTCAAGGCTCAGGGTCGTCT
>NZ_JALPKS020000002.1:6247500-6325034 GCF_023195435.1 Pseudomonas sp. S11P7
GTGCCGAGCATGGGAGACACACGGCGGGTGCTAACGTCCGTCGTGAAAAGGGAAACAACCCAGACCGTCAGCTAAGGTCCCAAAGTTATGGTTAAGTGGGAAACGATGTGGGAAGGCTTAGACAGCTAGGAGGTTGGCTTAGAAGCAGCCACCCTTTAAAGAAAGCGTAATAGCTCACTAGTCGAGTCGGCCTGCGCGGAAGATGTAACGGGGCTCAAACCATACACCGAAGCTACGGGTATCATCTTCGGATGATGCGGTAGAGGAGCGTTCTGTAAGCCTGTGAAGGTGAGTTGAGAAGCTTGCTGGAGGTATCAGAAGTGCGAATGCTGACATGAGTAACGACAATGGGTGTGAAAAACACCCACGCCGAAAGACCAAGGTTTCCTGCGCAACGTTAATCGACGCAGGGTTAGTCGGTCCCTAAGGCGAGGCTGAAAAGCGTAGTCGATGGAAAACAGGTTAATATTCCTGTACTTCTGGTTATTGCGATGGAGGGACGGAGAAGGCTAGGCCAGCTTGGCGTTGGTTGTCCAAGTTTAAGGTGGTAGGCTGAGATCTTAGGTAAATCCGGGATCTTAAGGCCGAGAGCTGATGACGAGTTACCCTTTGGGTGACGAAGTGGTTGATGCCATGCTTCCAAGAAAAGCTTCTAAGCTTCAGGTAACCAGGAACCGTACCCCAAACCGACACAGGTGGTTGGGTAGAGAATACCAAGGCGCTTGAGAGAACTCGGGTGAAGGAACTAGGCAAAATGGCACCGTAACTTCGGGAGAAGGTGCGCCGGTGAGGGTGAAGGACTTGCTCCGTAAGCTCATGCCGGTCGAAGATACCAGGCCGCTGCGACTGTTTATTAAAAACACAGCACTCTGCAAACACGAAAGTGGACGTATAGGGTGTGACGCCTGCCCGGTGCCGGAAGGTTAATTGATGGGGTTAGCTAACGCGAAGCTCTTGATCGAAGCCCCGGTAAACGGCGGCCGTAACTATAACGGTCCTAAGGTAGCGAAATTCCTTGTCGGGTAAGTTCCGACCTGCACGAATGGCGTAACGATGGCGGCGCTGTCTCCACCCGAGACTCAGTGAAATTGAAATCGCTGTGAAGATGCAGTGTATCCGCGGCTAGACGGAAAGACCCCGTGAACCTTTACTATAGCTTTGCACTGGACTTTGAATTTGCTTGTGTAGGATAGGTGGGAGGCTTTGAAGCGTGGACGCCAGTTCGCGTGGAGCCATCCTTGAAATACCACCCTGGCAACTTTGAGGTTCTAACTCAGGTCCGTTATCCGGATCGAGGACAGTGTATGGTGGGTAGTTTGACTGGGGCGGTCTCCTCCTAAAGAGTAACGGAGGAGTACGAAGGTGCGCTCAGACCGGTCGGAAATCGGTCGTAGAGTATAAAGGCAAAAGCGCGCTTGACTGCGAGACAGACACGTCGAGCAGGTACGAAAGTAGGTCTTAGTGATCCGGTGGTTCTGTATGGAAGGGCCATCGCTCAACGGATAAAAGGTACTCCGGGGATAACAGGCTGATACCGCCCAAGAGTTCATATCGACGGCGGTGTTTGGCACCTCGATGTCGGCTCATCACATCCTGGGGCTGAAGCCGGTCCCAAGGGTATGGCTGTTCGCCATTTAAAGTGGTACGCGAGCTGGGTTTAGAACGTCGTGAGACAGTTCGGTCCCTATCTGCCGTGGACGTTTGAGATTTGAGAGGGGCTGCTCCTAGTACGAGAGGACCGGAGTGGACGAACCTCTGGTGTTCCGGTTGTCACGCCAGTGGCATTGCCGGGTAGCTATGTTCGGGAAAGATAACCGCTGAAAGCATCTAAGCGGGAAACTTGCCTCAAGATGAGATCTCACTGGAACCTTGAGTTCCCTGAAGGGCCGTCGAAGACTACGACGTTGATAGGTTGGGTGTGTAAGCGCTGTGAGGCGTTGAGCTAACCAATACTAATTGCCCGTGAGGCTTGACCATATAACACCCAAGCAATTTGCTGACCTGAAAAGGCACCAGATTGCGGTGTGTGAAGACGAAACGAACCGAAAGTTCGAAGTTCACAAACACCTGGCTGTCACATACCCAATTTGCTGAAGCGAGGCCATCTGGTCACGACTCAGTACCCGAATTTCTTGACGACCATAGAGCGTTGGAACCACCTGATCCCATCCCGAACTCAGCAGTGAAACGATGCATCGCCGATGGTAGTGTGGGGTTTCCCCATGTGAGAGTAGGTCATCGTCAAGATTAAATTCCGAAACCCCAATTGCGAAAGCAGTTGGGGTTTTGTTTTGCCTGCAGGAAAACTACGCGCTTGATTTCTATGCAATGACCCGGTGCATGGCTATCATTCGGGCCTCATTGTGAGGCGAGACCTGCATGCTGACGTTGTTAAATCTCTTGAAGGATGGTCGATTCCATTCTGGCCAGGATCTAGGGGCAGCTCTGGGTATAAGTCGGAGCGCAGTATGGAAGCAGCTTCAGCACCTCGAGGCTGAGCTTGGACTGTCCATCCATAAAGTTCGAGGGCGGGGCTATCAATTGGCAGCACCCTTGAGTCTGCTCGATACAGTGGAAATATCGGCCGCAGCGCTGAAATGGCCTGTGACCGTTTTGAATTCCGTCGACTCGACAAACGCAGAAGCGTTGCGCGCCATTGGCCAGGGTGCTCTTGCACCTTTTTTGGTTCTCGCGGAGCGGCAGGTTTCCGGCCGTGGACGTAGAGGCCGTAAATGGGTCAGTCCGTTTGCCGAAAATCTTTACTACAGTCTTGTCCTGCGTATTGATGGCGGGATGCGCCAGCTCGAAGGCTTGAGTCTTGTCGTGGGTTTGGCTGTGCTGCAGGTTTTGCGAAATTTCGGTGTTTCGTCTGCCGGGTTGAAGTGGCCTAACGATGTTTTGGTCGGAAGCAAAAAAATTGCAGGCATCCTCCTTGAGCTCGTCGGGGATCCGGCGGATGTTTGTCATGTAGTGCTGGGTATTGGTATCAACGTGAACATGCAAAAGGCTGACGAAGTCGACCAGCAATGGACTTCGATACGGCTCGAATCCGGCAGATGTATTGATCGTAATGTTTTGGTGGGTGAGTTGAACGCACAGTTGAATGCCTACATCCAGCGCCACCAGTTGGAAGGCTTTTCTACGCTCCGGGCGGAATGGGAAGTCAATCATTTGTGGCAGGATCGCTCGGTGTCATTGATTGCAGGTTCAAGCCATATCGACGGCGTGGTAGTTGGAATAGATAACCAGGGTGCGCTGCGCTTGAAGGTGGATGGCGTGGAAAAGGTATTTAGTGGTGGTGAGCTCAGCCTGAGGTTGCGTGATGATTCTTGAGCTCGATTGTGGAAACAGTTTCATCAAGTGGCGAGTATTGAAATCTGCCCTTGGAATCTTGTTTGCCGAGGGTGTTGTCGACTCTAATCTGGCATTGCTTGAGAGCTTGAGGGCTGTTGATGGGCTTGGCCTGCGCAGATGTCGCTTGGTCAGTGTCAGAACCACTGAGGAAACAGATGCTTTGGTTGATGTTCTTGAGCGAGAGTTCGCTATTTCCGTTGTGCGCGCCACTTCCGCTAAGGAGATGTCCGGCGTCAGGAATGGTTACGAAGATTATCAGCGCTTGGGCCTTGATCGTTGGCTTGCCATGCTGGGTGGCTTTCACCTGGCGTCGGGCAAGGCTTGCCTGGTGCTCGATTTTGGTACAGCGGTAACCGCTGATTTCGTAGCTGCTGACGGTGAGCACCTAGGAGGCTTCATTTGTCCTGGAATGCCGTTGATGCGAGATCAGTTGCGCACCCATACCCGGAAGATTCGCTATGGAGACCTGGCGGCTGAGCGCGCGCTGTCCAGTACCGCGCCAGGGCGGACAACTGTAGAGGCGGTGGAGCGCGGTTGTTCCTTGATGTTGCGAGGCTTTGTGTTGACCCAGATGGAAATGGCGCGCGTCGTCGGGGGGAATTTTGCAGTTTTCATAACGGGTGGTGATGCTCAACTTGTAGCAGATGTTGCGCCTGAGGCTCGGGTCGTTCCGGACTTGGTATTTGTGGGGTTGGCTATGGCGTGTCCTTTTTCCTGAGGTTTGTATGCGTTGGTTGTTCCTCCTGCTAGTCGTTCTGAACGTTTTTTATTATGTCTGGCATCAACAGGAGGCGCCTCTGCGAGCGAAGGATGTAACGCCTCTCAGTTTGTACCGCGGTTCCCAGCAAGACATTCGTTTGCTCAGTGAATCGAACAGTAATGTGAGCGAAAGGCAGGAGGGGCGGCGGCAAGACTGTCTGTTGCTCGGCGGCCTCACCCGTCAGGAATCGATTGCGCGCCTTCAACAACGTTTGGCAGCACTGGGGGTCGAGGTGCGATCTTCGTCAAAAGATGTTTCGGGGGAGGGTTATTGGTTGTCTGTCGCGCCTCAGAGCCAGCGTTTGCTGGGCGATGTCCAGCTGCAAAACCTTTCCAATGAATTCAATGAGTTAAAACATAAAATAATGCTGTGTGAGGGGGTTGCACCTGCTCAATAGTTTGCATAGAATGGCGCCCGCTCCACAGCGAAGACCTGAAGAGGTAGTTGAAGTGGGGTGGTGTCAATGCAGCTAACCTCAGGTTTTTAAATGAGAAAATGCTTGACAGGGGTTTGGCATAGTATAGAATGCCGGCCTGATTAGGAGGGGTTCCCGAGCGGCCAAAGGGATCAGACTGTAAATCTGACGTCTACGACTTCGAAGGTTCGAATCCTTCTCCCTCCACCAGATTTAAGCGTGAGCTGCAGGCTCCGCGGGTATAGTTTAGTGGTAGAACCTCAGCCTTCCAAGCTGATGATGCGGGTTCGATTCCCGCTACCCGCTCCAAGTTTGCAGATTGTGCAAAGTGTTTTGCTCTTGTAGCTCAGTTGGTAGAGCACACCCTTGGTAAGGGTGAGGTCAGCGGTTCAAATCCGCTCAAGAGCTCCATCTAACAAGGCAGATATGAAAATATCTGCCTTTGTTTTAATGGTTGATATTGTTTTTCTAATTCTTCTGTTGAGGGTAATATCGATGGCTAAGGAAAAATTTGATCGTTCCCTGCCCCACGTCAACGTTGGGACCATTGGTCACGTTGACCACGGTAAAACCACTCTGACCGCTGCTCTGACTCGCGTCTGCTCCGAAGTTTTCGGTTCGGCCGTCGTTGAATTCGACAAGATCGACAGCGCTCCAGAAGAAAAAGCTCGCGGTATCACCATCAACACCGCTCACGTTGAGTACAACTCGACTATTCGTCACTACGCTCACGTTGACTGCCCAGGTCACGCTGACTACGTGAAGAACATGATCACCGGTGCTGCCCAGATGGACGGCGCGATCCTGGTTTGCTCGGCCGCTGATGGTCCGATGCCGCAAACCCGTGAGCACATCCTGCTGTCCCGTCAGGTAGGCGTTCCGTACATCGTGGTTTTCCTGAACAAGGCTGACCTGGTAGACGACGCTGAGCTGCTGGAACTGGTTGAGATGGAAGTTCGTGACCTGCTGTCGACCTACGACTTCCCAGGTGACGACACTCCGATCATCATCGGTTCGGCTCGTATGGCGCTGGAAGGCAAAGACGACAACGAAATGGGCACTACTGCCGTTCGTAAACTGGTTGAAACTCTGGATACCTACATCCCAGAACCAGTTCGTATGATCGACAAGCCATTCCTGATGCCAATCGAAGACGTATTCTCGATTTCGGGTCGCGGTACTGTTGTGACTGGTCGTATCGAGCGCGGTATCGTTCGCGTTCAGGATGCACTGGAAATCGTTGGTCTGCGTGACACTACCACCACCACCTGCACCGGTGTTGAGATGTTCCGCAAGCTGCTCGACGAAGGTCGTGCTGGCGAGAACTGCGGTGTTCTGCTGCGTGGTACCAAGCGTGACGACGTTGAGCGTGGCCAGGTTCTGGTCAAGCCAGGTTCGGTCAAGCCGCACACCAAGTTCACCGCAGAAGTTTACGTTCTGAGCAAAGAAGAAGGCGGTCGTCACACTCCGTTCTTCAAAGGCTACCGTCCACAGTTCTACTTCCGTACTACTGACGTGACTGGTAACTGCGAGCTGCCAGAAGGCGTTGAAATGGTAATGCCAGGTGACAACATTCAGATGACTGTTACCCTGATCAAAACCATCGCGATGGAAGACGGTCTGCGTTTCGCTATCCGTGAAGGCGGTCGTACCGTCGGCGCCGGCGTCGTAGCCAAAATCATCGAGTAAGTGGTTGTAATGTATTTTTCGGGCCGGCATAATGGTCGGCCTGATTTTGTTTTAGGTCAGTAGCTCAATTGGCAGAGCGACGGTCTCCAAAACCGTAGGTTGGGGGTTCGATTCCCTCCTGACCTGCCAGATTCACTCAGTGTGTCTGGCTTTCTTTTCACAGGATCTTCATAGATGACTCCTAAAGCTGAAGCTCAAGGCTCTCGCTTCGATCTGCTCAAGTGGCTTGTAGTTGTCGCTTTGGTGGTTGTTGGCGTTGTTGGCAATCAGTATTACTCTGCTTCGCCGATCCTGTACCGCGTACTTGCTTTGCTTGTCATCGCTGCTGTAGCTGCCTTTGTAGGCCTGCAGACTGCGAAGGGCAAGTCTTTCTTTGTACTGGTTAAGGAAGCTCGCACCGAGATTCGTAAAGTCGTGTGGCCAACTCGCCAAGAAACCACGCAGACCACCCTGATTGTGGTGGCTGTTGTTCTGGTTATGGCGTTGCTGTTGTGGGGTCTTGATTCCCTGCTCGGCTGGCTTGTTTCCTTGATTGTCGGCTAAGGGTGTCCCGTGGCTAAGCGTTGGTATGTTGTGCATGCTTACTCGGGTTACGAGAAGCATGTGATGCGCTCGCTGATCGAGCGCGTAAAGCTGGCTGGCATGGAAGATGGCTTCGGCGAGATTCTGGTTCCCACTGAAGAAGTGGTTGAAATGCGTAATGGCCAGAAGCGCAAAAGCGAGCGTAAGTTCTTCCCTGGCTATGTGCTGGTCCAGATGGATATGAACGAGGGTACTTGGCACTTGGTCAAGGATACTCCTCGGGTGATGGGCTTTATCGGCGGTACTGCTGACAAGCCTGCGCCTATCACTGATAAAGAGGCAGAAGCGATTCTGCGTCGTGTTGCTGATGGTAGCGACAAGCCGAAGCCTAAGACTCTGTTTGAGCCAGGTGAAACGGTACGCGTCAATGACGGTCCATTTGCTGATTTTAATGGCGTCGTTGAAGAAGTTAACTACGAAAAGAGCCGGATCCAGGTCGCGGTGCTCATTTTCGGTCGCTCTACTCCGGTGGAGCTCGAGTTCAGTCAGGTCGAAAAGGTCTAACTGGGCAAGCAATCCCAACCCCGCAGCCCTAGGCTGTGGGGTTTTGTCGTCACTGGGATAAACGCGCAAGTAACCGGGGAGCCTTTCGAGGCGTTCGAACCCGTAATTGGAGTGCCTCATGGCCAAGAAGATTACCGCTTACATCAAGCTGCAAGTGAAGGCCGCTCAGGCTAACCCAAGTCCACCTGTTGGTCCTGCTCTGGGTCAGCACGGCGTGAACATCATGGAATTCTGCAAGGCTTTCAACGCCCGTACTCAGGGTCTTGAGCCAGGTCTGCCGACTCCAGTGATCATCACTGTCTACAGTGACCGTAGCTTCACTTTCGAAACCAAATCCACCCCTGCTTCGGTTCTGCTGAAGAAGGCGGCCGGTCTGACCAGCGGCTCCGCTCGTCCGAACACCGTTAAGGTTGGCACTGTTACCCGTGCTCAGCTGGAAGAAATCGCGAAAACCAAAAACGCGGATCTGACTGCAGCTGATATGGATGCAGCCGTGCGTACTATCGCCGGTTCTGCTCGTAGCATGGGCCTTAACGTGGAGGGTGTGTAATGGCTAAGCTGACCAAGCGTCAAAAGGCTATCGCCGGCAAAATCGAAGCAGGCAAGGCCTACAACATTGTAGACGCTGCTGCTCTGCTGGCTGAGCTGTCGACTGTCAAGTTCAGCGAGTCGTTCGACGTTGCTGTAAACCTGGGTGTAGACCCGCGTAAATCCGACCAGGTTGTTCGTAGCGCTACCGTGCTGCCACACGGCACTGGCAAGACTGTTCGCGTTGCTGTGTTCACTCAGGGTCCAGCTGCTGAGGCCGCTTTGGCTGCCGGCGCTGACCGTGTAGGCATGGATGACCTGGCTGCCGAAATGAAAGGCGGCGACCTGAACTATGACGTAGTAATCGCATCCCCGGATGCCATGCGCGTTGTAGGTCAGTTGGGTCAGATCCTCGGTCCACGTGGTCTGATGCCTAACCCTAAGGTTGGTACCGTGACTCCAGACGTAGCTACTGCGGTTAAAAACGCCAAGGCTGGTCAGGTTCGTTATCGCACCGACAAAAACGGCATCATTCACACCTCCGTTGGCAAGATCGGTTTCGATGCCGTCAAGCTGAAGGAAAACGTTGAAGCCCTGATCGCTGACCTGAAGCGTATCAAGCCAGCTTCTTCGAAAGGTATCTACGTTAAGCGCGTTACCCTGAGCACCACTATGGGCCCAGGTCTGGTTATCGATCAGAGCTCGCTGGACGCGTAAGACACAGATTGGCGCGAGAGATCGCGTCAATTGAAAAATTGGGGTCCCTGCCTGGCGGGGGCTATCCAAGACCGTAGGCGACGCAAGTCTTAAACCATCAGCCTACGCAGATGGTGCTCCCGGTTCCTTACCGAATCAGACACCAAAACGACATTCGGTTTCGATCGAATGAAACGGTAACAAGCAGGAGTTAAACCCGTGGCAATTAATCTCGAAGACAAGAAGGCCATCGTCGCTGAAGTCAACGAGGCTGCCAAAGTCGCTCTGTCCGCTGTCGTGGTTGATGCACGTGGCGTAACAGTAGGCGCAATGACCGGACTCCGTAAAGAGGCTCGTGAAGCTGGCGTTTACGTACGTGTTGTACGTAACACCCTGCTCAAGCGCGCTGTTGCTGACACTCAATACAGTGTCCTCAATGACGTGTTCACCGGCCCGACCCTGATTGCATTCTCCAACGAACATCCGGGCGCTGCTGCCCGTATCTTCAAAGAGTTTGCCAAGGGTCAGGACAAGTTCGAGATCAAGGCAGCTGCGTTCGAGGGCAAGTTCCTCGCAGCTAATCAGATCGACGTACTGGCAACTCTGCCGACCCGTGACGAAGCAATTTCCCAGCTGATGAGCGTGATTCAAGGCGCTACCAGCAAATTGGCTCGTACTCTGGCGGCAATTCGCGACCAGAAAGAAGCTGCCGCAGCCTAAGGCTCGTCAACTTCTCGCGTTTTTTGTTTATTTCGATGGTCGCGTAGGCCGTCCCCCAATTCAGGAATTGAGTCATGTCTCTGACTAACGAACAAATCATCGAAGCAATCGGCCAGAAATCCGTAGTGGAAATCGTTGAGCTGATCAAAGCGATGGAAGAAACCTTCGGTGTTACCGCTGCTGCCGCTTCGGCTGGCCCAGCTGCTGCTGCCGCTGTTGTTGAAGAGCAAACCGAGTTCAACGTTGTTCTGCTGGAAGCTGGCGAGAAGAAGGTTAACGTGATCAAGGCAGTTCGTGAACTGACCGGTCTGGGCCTGAAAGAAGCCAAAGAGAAAGTAGACGGCGCTCCTCAGGTTGTAGCTGAAGGCGTTTCGAAAGAAGCGGCCGAAGACGCCAAGAAGAAGCTGGAAGAAGCAGGCGCTAAAGTCGAGCTGAAGTAAGCATCGACTTTGCTCCTCCAGCCCGAGCGTCAAGCGACAGGCTGATGGCTGGTGGCTCTTGCCACCGGCCTTTTTCCGTTATTGGCAGCCGACTGGGTCGGTGCTGATAAAGGCGCTGTAACCACCCGATGCGGTGGCGCAAACCATGGGGTTTGCACGATTTTCTGGCTGCTCCCGTCGGGAGGGGCCAAACAAGCAGGTGACCAAGCTGGGGAACGCTGATGGCTTACTCATATACTGAGAAAAAACGTATCCGCAAGGACTTTAGCAAGTTGCCGGACGTCATGGATGTGCCTTACCTCCTGGCCATCCAGCTGGATTCGTATCGTGAATTCTTGCAAGCGGGAGCGACTAAAGATCAGTTCCGCGACGTGGGCCTGCATGCGGCCTTCAAATCCGTTTTCCCGATCATCAGCTACTCCGGCAATGCTGCGCTGGAGTACGTCGGTTATCGTCTGGGCGAACCGGCATTTGATGTCAAAGAATGCGTATTGCGCGGTGTAACTTTCGCCGTACCTTTGCGGGTAAAAGTGCGCCTGATCATTTTCGACAAAGAATCGTCGAACAAAGCGATCAAGGACATCAAAGAGCAAGAAGTCTACATGGGTGAAATCCCCCTGATGACTGAGAACGGTACCTTCGTAATCAACGGTACCGAGCGTGTAATCGTTTCCCAGCTGCACCGTTCCCCGGGCGTGTTCTTCGACCACGACCGCGGCAAGACGCATAGCTCCGGCAAACTGCTGTACTCCGCGCGCATCATTCCTTACCGCGGTTCGTGGCTGGACTTCGAGTTCGACCCGAAAGACTGCGTGTTCGTGCGTATCGACCGTCGTCGCAAGCTGCCGGCATCCGTGCTGCTGCGCGCGCTCGGCTATACCACCGAAGAAGTGCTCGACGCGTTCTACACCACCAACGTTTTCCACCTGAGCGGCGAAACCCTCAGCCTGGAACTGGTGCCGTCGCGCCTGCGTGGCGAGATCGCAGTTCTGGACATCCAGGACGAAAAGGGCAAGGTCATCGTTGAAGCAGGCCGCCGTATTACCGCGCGCCACATCAACCAGATCGAAAAAGCCGGTATCAAGACGCTGGAAGTACCACTGGACTACGTCCTGGGTCGCACTACCGCCAAGGTCATCGTGCACCCGGCTACCGGCGAAATCCTGGCAGAGTGCAACACCGAGCTGAACACCGAAGTCCTGGCAAAAATTGCCAAGGCCGGCGTTGTACGCATCGAGACTCTGTACACCAACGATATCGACTGCGGTCCGTTCGTCTCCGACACACTGAAGATCGACTCCACCAGCAACCAATTGGAAGCGCTGGTCGAGATCTATCGCATGATGCGTCCAGGCGAGCCGCCAACCGAGGACGCTGCCGAAACCCTGTTCAACAACCTGTTCTTCAGCCCTGAGCGCTATGACCTGTCTGCGGTCGGCCGGATGAAGTTCAACCGTCGTATCGGTCGTACCGAGATCGAAGGTTCGGGCGTGCTGTGCAAGGAAGACATCGTCGCGGTACTGAAGACTCTGGTCGACATCCGTAATGGTAAAGGCATCGTCGATGACATCGACCACCTGGGTAACCGTCGTGTTCGCTGCGTAGGCGAAATGGCCGAGAACCAGTTCCGCGTTGGCCTGGTACGTGTAGAGCGTGCGGTCAAAGAGCGTCTGTCGATGGCCGAAAGCGAAGGCCTGATGCCGCAAGACCTGATCAACGCCAAGCCAGTGGCTGCGGCGGTGAAAGAGTTCTTCGGTTCCAGCCAGCTCTCGCAGTTCATGGACCAGAACAACCCGCTGTCCGAGATCACCCACAAGCGTCGTGTGTCCGCACTCGGCCCTGGCGGTCTGACTCGTGAGCGCGCCGGCTTTGAAGTCCGTGACGTACACCCGACTCACTACGGTCGTGTCTGCCCGATTGAAACGCCGGAAGGTCCGAACATCGGTCTGATCAACTCCCTGGCTGCGTACGCTCGCACCAACCAGTACGGCTTCCTGGAAAGCCCGTACCGTGTGGTGAAAGAGGGTGTGGTCACCGACGAGATCGTGTTCCTGTCCGCCATTGAAGAAGCCGATCACGTGATCGCGCAGGCTTCGGCGACCATGAACGAGCAGAAAGTCCTGATCGACGAACTGGTTGCCGTACGTCACCTGAACGAATTCACCGTCAAGGCGCCTGAAGAAGTCACCTTGATGGACGTTTCGCCGAAGCAGGTAGTTTCGGTTGCAGCGTCGCTGATTCCGTTCCTCGAGCACGACGACGCCAACCGTGCGTTGATGGGTTCGAACATGCAGCGTCAGGCTGTACCAACCCTGCGCGCCGACAAGCCGCTGGTCGGTACCGGCATGGAGCGTAACGTAGCCCGTGACTCCGGCGTTTGCGTCGTGGCTCGTCGTGGCGGCGTGATCGACTCCGTCGACGCCAGCCGTATCGTGGTTCGTGTTGCTGATGATGAAGTTGAAACCGGTGAAGCCGGTGTCGACATCTACAACCTGACCAAATACACCCGCTCGAACCAGAACACCTGCATCAACCAGCGTCCGCTGGTGCGTAAAGGTGATCATGTTCAGCGTAGCGACATCATGGCCGACGGCCCGTCCACCGACATGGGTGAACTGGCTCTGGGTCAGAACATGCGCATCGCGTTCATGGCATGGAACGGCTTCAACTTCGAAGACTCCATCTGCCTGTCCGAGCGTGTGGTTCAGGAAGACCGCTTCACCACGATCCACATTCAGGAACTGACCTGTGTGGCCCGTGACACCAAGCTTGGCCCAGAGGAAATCACTGCGGACATCCCGAACGTGGGTGAAGCTGCACTGAACAAGCTGGACGAAGCCGGTATCGTTTATGTAGGTGCTGAAGTAGGCGCAGGCGACATCCTGGTTGGCAAGGTCACTCCGAAAGGCGAGACCCAACTGACTCCGGAAGAAAAACTGCTGCGTGCGATCTTCGGTGAAAAAGCCAGCGACGTAAAAGACACTTCCCTGCGCGTGCCAACCGGCACCAAAGGCACTGTCATCGACGTACAAGTCTTCACCCGTGACGGCGTTGAGCGTGATGCTCGTGCACTGTCGATCGAGAAGTCCCAGCTGGACGAGATCCGCAAGGATCTGAACGAAGAGTTCCGCATCGTTGAAGGCGCTACTTTCGAACGTCTGCGTTCCGCTCTGGTAGGCCACAAGGCTGAAGGCGGCGCCGGTCTTAAGAAAGGTCAGGACATCACCGACGAAGTACTCGACGGTCTTGAGCACGGCCAGTGGTTCAAGCTGCGCATGGCTGAAGATGCTCTGAACGAGCAGCTCGAGAAGGCTCAGGCCTACATCGTTGATCGTCGCCGTCTGCTGGACGACAAGTTCGAAGACAAGAAGCGCAAACTGCAGCAGGGCGATGACCTGGCTCCAGGCGTGCTGAAAATCGTCAAGGTTTACCTGGCAATCCGTCGTCGCATCCAGCCGGGCGACAAGATGGCCGGTCGTCACGGTAACAAAGGTGTGGTCTCCGTGATCATGCCGGTTGAAGACATGCCGCACGATGCCAATGGCACTCCGGTCGACGTGGTCCTCAACCCGCTGGGCGTACCTTCGCGTATGAACGTTGGTCAGATCCTTGAAACCCACCTGGGCCTCGCGGCCAAAGGTCTGGGCGAGAAGATCAACCGAATGGTCGAAGAGCAGCGTAAAGTCGCTGAACTGCGTACCTTCCTGGACGAGATCTACAACCAGATCGGCGGTCGTAACGAAGATCTGGACAGCTTCTCCGATCAGGAAATCCTGGATCTGGCGAAGAACCTGCGTGGCGGCGTTCCAATGGCCACTCCAGTGTTCGACGGCGCCAAGGAAAGCGAAATCAAGGCCATGCTGAAACTGGCAGACCTGCCGGAAAGCGGCCAGATGCAGCTGACCGACGGCCGTACCGGCAACAAGTTCGAGCGTCCAGTTACCGTTGGCTACATGTACATGCTGAAGCTGAACCACTTGGTAGACGACAAGATGCACGCGCGTTCTACCGGTTCGTACAGCCTGGTTACCCAGCAGCCGCTGGGTGGTAAGGCGCAGTTCGGTGGTCAGCGTTTCGGGGAGATGGAGGTCTGGGCACTGGAAGCATACGGTGCTGCATACACTCTGCAAGAAATGCTCACAGTGAAGTCGGACGATGTGAACGGCCGTACCAAGATGTACAAGAACATCGTGGATGGCGATCACCGTATGGAGCCGGGCATGCCCGAGTCCTTCAACGTGTTGATCAAGGAAATTCGTTCCCTCGGCATCGATATCGATCTGGAAACCGAATAACACGTGACGCGAATCGAGAGCGGGGCAGGATTGCCCGCTCTCTGCTCCGCCAGGAGGAAAGGCCTTGAAAGACCTACTGAATTTGCTGAAAAACCAGGGTCAAGTCGAAGAGTTCGACGCCATCCGTATCGGATTGGCATCGCCTGAGATGATCCGTTCGTGGTCGTTCGGTGAAGTTAAAAAGCCGGAAACCATCAACTACCGTACGTTCAAACCTGAGCGTGACGGCCTGTTCTGCGCCAAGATCTTTGGCCCGGTAAAGGATTACGAGTGCCTGTGCGGTAAGTACAAGCGCTTGAAGCACCGTGGTGTGATCTGCGAGAAGTGCGGCGTTGAAGTTGCACTGGCCAAAGTTCGTCGTGAGCGCATGGCGCACATCGAACTGGCTTCGCCGGTTGCCCACATCTGGTTCCTGAAATCGCTGCCGTCGCGTATCGGCTTGCTGATGGACATGACCCTGCGTGATATCGAACGCGTTCTCTACTTCGAGAGCTATGTCGTTATCGATCCAGGCATGACCACCCTTGAAAAAGGTCAGCTGCTGAACGACGAGCAGTACTTCGAAGCGCTGGAAGAGTTCGGTGACGACTTCGACGCCCGCATGGGTGCGGAAGCTGTCCGTGAACTGCTGCACGCTATCGACCTGGAACACGAGATTGGCCGTCTGCGTGAAGAAATTCCGCAAACCAACTCGGAAACCAAGATCAAGAAGCTGTCCAAGCGTCTGAAGTTGATGGAAGCCTTCCAGGGTTCCGGCAACCTGCCAGAGTGGATGGTGCTGACCGTTCTGCCGGTTCTGCCGCCAGATCTGCGTCCACTGGTCCCGCTCGATGGCGGTCGTTTCGCGACTTCCGACCTCAACGATCTGTATCGTCGAGTGATCAACCGTAACAACCGTTTGAAGCGCCTGCTGGATCTGTCCGCTCCGGACATCATCGTGCGCAACGAAAAGCGTATGTTGCAGGAAGCTGTCGATGCTCTGCTCGACAACGGTCGTCGTGGCCGCGCCATCACCGGTTCCAACAAGCGCCCTCTGAAATCCCTGGCTGACATGATCAAGGGTAAGCAGGGTCGTTTCCGTCAGAACTTGCTCGGTAAGCGTGTTGACTACTCCGGTCGTTCGGTAATTACCGTAGGCCCGACCCTGCGTCTGCACCAGTGCGGTCTGCCGAAGAAGATGGCTCTCGAGCTGTTCAAGCCGTTCATTTTCGGCAAGCTGGAAATGCGTGGTCTCGCGACCACCATCAAAGCGGCCAAGAAAATGGTCGAGCGCGAACTGCCAGAGGTTTGGGACGTTCTCGCTGAAGTGATTCGCGAACACCCGGTCCTGCTCAACCGTGCACCGACCCTTCACCGTCTGGGTATCCAGGCGTTTGAACCGGTTCTGATCGAAGGTAAGGCTATCCAGCTGCACCCTCTGGTCTGCGCCGCGTACAACGCCGACTTCGACGGCGACCAAATGGCCGTGCACGTACCGCTGACGCTGGAAGCCCAGCTCGAAGCGCGTGCGCTGATGATGTCGACCAACAACATTCTGTCGCCAGCCAACGGTGAGCCAATCATCGTTCCGTCGCAGGACGTTGTATTGGGTCTGTACTACATGACTCGTGAAGCGATCAACGCCAAAGGCGAAGGTCGTGTGTTCGCGGATCTGCAGGAAGTCGACCGTGTGTTCCGTGCCGGCGAAGCCGCACTGCACGCCAAGGTCAAGGTTCGTATCAACGAAACCGTCAACGACCGTGACGGCAACAGCGTGAGCGGTACCCGTATCGTCGACACCACTGTCGGCCGTGCGCTGCTGTTCCAGGTTGTGCCAAAAGGTCTGTCGTTCGACGTCGTCAACCTGCCGATGAAGAAAAAGGCGATCTCCAAACTGATCAACCAGTGCTACCGCGTGGTTGGTTTGAAAGAGACCGTTATCTTCGCTGACCAGTTGATGTATACCGGTTTCGCTTACTCGACCATTTCCGGCGTTTCCATCGGTGTTAACGACTTCGTTATCCCGGACGAGAAAGCCCGCATCATCGGTGCTGCCACCGACGAAGTGAAAGAGATCGAGAGCCAGTACGCCTCCGGCCTGGTAACCCAGGGCGAGAAGTACAACAAAGTGATCGACCTCTGGTCGAAAGCGAACGACGAAGTTTCCAAGGCAATGATGGCCAACCTCTCGAAAGAGAAGGTTATCGACCGTCACGGCGTTGAAGTCGATCAAGAGTCGTTCAACTCGATGTACATGATGGCTGACTCGGGTGCGCGGGGTTCCGCCGCACAGATTCGTCAGCTGGCCGGTATGCGTGGTCTGATGGCCAAGCCGGACGGTTCCATCATTGAAACGCCGATTACTGCGAACTTCCGTGAAGGTTTGAGCGTACTTCAGTACTTCATCTCGACTCACGGTGCTCGTAAAGGTCTGGCGGATACCGCGTTGAAAACTGCGAACTCCGGTTACCTGACTCGTCGTCTGGTAGACGTGGCGCAGGATCTGGTAGTAACCGAGATCGATTGCGGCACCGAGCACGGTCTGCTGATGACTCCGCACATTGAAGGCGGTGATGTTGTAGAGCCGTTGGGTGAGCGCGTATTGGGTCGTGTTATTGCTCGTGACGTATTCAAGCCAGGTACCGAGGACGTTATCGTTCCTGCCGGCACTCTGGTAGACGAGAAGTGGGTCGAGTTCATCGAGCTGAACAGCATCGACGAAGTGATCGTGCGTTCGCCGATCAGCTGCGAAACCCGCTATGGCATTTGCGCCAAGTGCTACGGCCGTGATCTGGCTCGTGGTCACCAGGTGAACATCGGTGAAGCGGTCGGCGTCATCGCTGCCCAGTCCATCGGTGAGCCGGGTACCCAGCTGACGATGCGTACGTTCCACATCGGTGGTGCGGCAAGCCGTACTTCCGCAGCCGACAGCGTTCAGGTGAAGAATGGCGGTACTGTCCGTCTGCACAACCTGAAGCACGTTGAGCGAGTGGATGGTCACCTGGTAGCTGTGTCCCGTTCCGGTGAGCTGGCAATCGCTGATGACTTCGGTCGTGAGCGCGAGCGTTACAAGCTGCCATACGGTGCCGTGATTTCGGTTAAAGAAGGTGACAAGGTCGACGCTGGCGCAATCGTGGCCAAGTGGGATCCGCACACTCACCCGATCGTTACCGAAATGAAAGGTACCGTGACCTACGTGGGCATGGAAGAAGGCATCACGATCAAGCGTCAGACTGACGAATTGACCGGTATGACCAACATTGAAGTACTCGACGCGAAAGATCGTCCAGCTGCCGGTAAGGAAATCCGTCCTGCAGTGAAGATGGTCGACGACAACGGCAAGGATCTGTTGCTGCCAGGCACTGACGTTATCGCTCAGTACTTCCTGCCAGCCAACGCTCTGGTCGGTGTGGCTGACGGCGCGAAGATTGCGATCGGTGATGTTATCGCTCGTATCCCGCAAGAAACTTCGAAGACTCGCGACATCACCGGTGGTCTGCCGCGTGTTGCCGACCTGTTCGAAGCCCGTCGTCCGAAAGAAGCGTCGATTCTGGCTGAAGTCAGCGGCACCATCGCGTTCGGTAAAGAGACCAAGGGCAAGCGCCGTCTGGTCATTACCCCGAACGACGGTAGCGATCCGTACGAAGAGCTGATTCCGAAGTGGCGTCACCTGAACGTGTTCGAAGGCGAACAGGTCAACCGCGGCGAAGTTATCTCCGACGGCCCGAGCGATCCACACGACATCCTGCGTCTGCTGGGTGTGAGTGCGCTGGCCAAGTACATCGTCAACGAGATCCAGGACGTTTACCGTCTGCAAGGCGTGAAGATCAACGACAAGCACATCGAGACGATCCTGCGTCAGATGCTGCGTAAAGTTGAGATCTCCGAGTCCGGCGACTCCAGCTTCATCAAGGGCGACCAGATGGAACTGACTCACGTTCTGGTAGAGAACGAGCGTCTGAGCACGGAAGACAAGTTTGTCTCCAAGTTCACTCGCGTTCTGCTGGGTATCACCAAGGCGTCGCTGTCCACCGAATCGTTCATCTCGGCGGCTTCCTTCCAGGAAACCACGCGCGTACTGACCGAAGCGGCAGTCACCGGCAAGCGCGATTACCTGCGCGGCCTGAAAGAAAACGTCGTCGTGGGTCGTCTGATCCCGGCGGGTACCGGTCTGGCTTATCACAGCGAGCGCAAGCGTCGCCGTGATGCAGACAAACCGTTGCGCGTAAGCGCCAGTGAAGTGGAAGCTGCACTGACCGAAGCACTGAACTCGAGCGGTAACTGAGTTCTGCGGTAATTGAGCGTAAGGCCCTGATCGCTCCGTTCGTCGAATCGAGACATTTAGTCGAGGTTCGATGGGTGGGGAGGTCGGGGCCTTGCCTTGACTGGGATCAAGATCCTCTTTAGACTCTTGATCCCCTAAATTTGGCGGGAATTCGTTCCTGCCATTTTGCTTTTCTTGCAAGACAATAGCGTCGCAAGACAACAGTGGAGCTAGTAGATGGCAACTATCAACCAGCTGGTACGTCAGCCGCGTAAGCGTATCGTCGAGAAATCCGACGTACCTGCGCTGCAGAACTGTCCGCAACGTCGTGGCGTGTGCACCCGTGTGTACACCACCACGCCGAAAAAACCTAACTCGGCACTGCGTAAAGTATGCCGTGTGCGCCTGACCAACGGTTTCGAGGTTTCCTCGTACATCGGTGGTGAAGGTCACAACCTGCAAGAGCACAGCGTGGTACTGATCCGCGGCGGTCGTGTAAAAGACTTGCCAGGTGTTCGTTACCACACCGTTCGCGGCTCCTTGGATACTTCCGGCGTTAAAGGCCGTAACCAGGGTCGTTCGAAGTACGGTACCAAGCGTCCGAAGTAATCGGCCGTTTTGCAGTTTTTCATTTTATTGAGTCGATAAGAGTAAGGTCGGGCACGCATCCTCTGGATCTGTCCCGAGCTAACCTGAAGACCGCTTGAGGGCTTATCATGCCAAGACGTCGCGTAGCAGCAAAGCGTGAGATTCTGGACGATCCGAAATACGGAAGCCAGATCCTCGCCAAATTCATGAACCACGTTATGGAAAGCGGCAAGAAAGCCGTTGCCGAGCGTATCGTTTATGGTGCCCTGGAAACCGTTGCGGCCCGTAAGGCTGGCACCGATCCCCTGGAACTCTTCGAAAAAGCACTCGACGCCATCGCTCCGCTGGTCGAAGTGAAGTCGCGCCGCGTTGGTGGTGCTACTTACCAGGTTCCGGTCGAGGTTCGTCCTTCCCGTCGTAACGCTCTGGCAATGCGCTGGTTGGTAGACTTTGCCCGTAAGCGTGGCGAGAAGTCTATGGCTCTGCGTTTGGCTGGCGAACTGCTGGATGCTGCTGAAGGTAAAGGTGCTGCTGTTAAGAAGCGTGAAGACGTGCACCGTATGGCTGAAGCCAACAAAGCTTTCTCGCACTACCGCTTCTAATTTTAGCTTCACTAATTTTGCGAGGGCTTTATGGCTCGTACTACTCCGATTAGCCGCTACCGTAACATCGGTATCGTCGCTCACGTGGATGCTGGTAAAACCACCACCACCGAGCGCGTACTGTTTTACACCGGCAAAAGTCACAAAATGGGCGAGGTGCATGATGGCGCCGCGACCACAGACTGGATGGTTCAGGAGCAGGAGCGTGGTATTACCATTACTTCTGCTGCCATTACCGCCTTCTGGAAAGGTTCCGAGAAGCAGTACCCGCACGAACACCGCTTCAACGTAATCGATACCCCGGGCCACGTAGACTTCACCATTGAAGTTGAGCGTTCCCTGCGCGTACTCGACGGCGCTGTCGTTGTATTCTGTGGTACCTCGGGTGTTGAGCCGCAGTCGGAAACCGTATGGCGTCAAGCCAACAAATACGGCGTTCCACGTCTTGTTTACGTAAACAAGATGGACCGTGCCGGCGCCAACTTCCTGCGCGTGATCGGTCAGATCAAGCAGCGTCTGGGTCACACTCCGGTGCCGATTCAGCTGGCTATCGGTTCCGAAGACAACTTCCAGGGTCAGATCGATCTGATCAACATGCAAGCTGTCTACTGGAACGACTCTGACAAGGGTATGGTCCCTGTTCGCAAGGACATCCCTGCGGAGCTGCAAGAGCTGGCTGAAGAGTGGCGCAACAACATGGTTGAAGCTGCCGCCGAAGCCAACGAAGAGCTGATGAACAAGTACCTGGAAGGCGAAGAGCTGTCGATCGAAGAGATCAAGGCTGCTTTGCGTCAGCGTACTATCGCCGGCGAAATCGTTCTGGCCGTTTGCGGTTCTTCGTTCAAGAACAAGGGCGTTCCCCTGGTTCTCGACGCCGTTATCGACTACCTGCCTGCTCCGACCGACATTCCTGCGATCAAGGGTTCCAACCCTGATAACGAGGAAGAGGAAATGGAGCGTCACGCAAGCGATGACGAGCCGTTTGCTGCTCTGGCGTTCAAGATTGCTACCGACCCATTCGTGGGTACTCTGACCTTCGTCCGCGTTTACTCGGGCGTGTTGAACTCCGGCGACGGCGTGATCAACTCGGTCAAAGGCAAGAAAGAGCGTGTGGGTCGTATGGTGCAAATGCACGCAAACGCCCGTGAAGAGATCAAGGAAGTACGCGCTGGCGACATCGCGGCCCTGATCGGCATGAAGGACGTCACCACTGGTGAAACCCTCTGCAACGCTGACAAGCCAATCATCCTGGTTCGCATGGACTTCCCGGAGCCGGTTATTTCGGTTGCCGTAGAGCCCAAGACCAAGGACGACCAGGAAAAAATGGGCATCGCTCTGGGCAAACTTGCTCAGGAAGACCCGTCTTTCCGCGTTAAAACTGATGAAGAGACTGGTCAGACGATCATCTCCGGCATGGGCGAGCTGCACCTGGACATCCTGGTTGACCGGATGCGCCGTGAGTTCAACGTCGAAGCCAACATCGGCAAGCCTCAGGTTTCGTATCGTGAGCGCATCACGAAGAACTGTGAAATCGAAGGCAAGTTCGTTCGTCAGTCCGGTGGTCGCGGCCAGTTCGGTCACTGCTGGATTCGTTTTGCTCCTGCTGACGAAGGTCAGGAAGGTCTGCAATTCGTGAACGAAGTTGTAGGTGGTGTGGTTCCTAAGGAATACATCCCGGCTATCCAGAAGGGTATCGAAGAGCAGATGAAGAACGGCGTTGTTGCCGGCTATCCGCTGATCGGCCTGAAGGCTACCGTGTTCGATGGTTCTTACCACGACGTCGACTCGAACGAGATGGCGTTTAAAGTGGCTGCCTCCATGGCGACCAAACAACTGGCCCAGAAGGGCGGTGGTGAGTTGCTCGAGCCGATCATGGCTGTAGAAGTTGTTACGCCTGAAGACTATATGGGTGATGTGATGGGCGACCTTAACCGTCGTCGCGGCATGATCCAGGGTATGGAAGACACAGTGTCCGGCAAGGTTATCCGTGCCGAGGTTCCACTGGGTGAGATGTTCGGTTATGCGACCGACGTTCGTTCCATGTCTCAGGGTCGCGCAAGCTACTCTATGGAATTCAAAAAATACGATACGGCTCCGTCGCACATCGTCGAATCCGTAACCAAAAAACAAGGCTGATTCAGCCCCTTTAGGCTAGGAGTTAATTGTCGTGGCTAAAGAAAAATTTGATCGTTCCCTACCGCACGTCAACGTTGGCACCATCGGTCACGTTGACCACGGTAAAACCACTCTGACCGCTGCTCTGACTCGCGTCTGCTCCGAAGTTTTCGGTTCGGCCGTCGTTGAATTCGACAAGATCGACAGCGCTCCAGAAGAAAAAGCTCGCGGTATCACCATCAACACCGCTCACGTTGAGTACAACTCGACTATTCGTCACTACGCTCACGTTGACTGCCCAGGTCACGCTGACTACGTGAAGAACATGATCACCGGTGCTGCCCAGATGGACGGCGCGATCCTGGTTTGCTCGGCCGCTGATGGTCCGATGCCGCAAACCCGTGAGCACATCCTGCTGTCCCGTCAGGTAGGCGTTCCGTACATCGTGGTTTTCCTGAACAAGGCTGACCTGGTAGACGACGCTGAGCTGCTGGAACTGGTTGAGATGGAAGTTCGTGACCTGCTGTCGACCTACGACTTCCCAGGTGACGACACTCCGATCATCATCGGTTCGGCTCGTATGGCGCTGGAAGGCAAAGACGACAACGAAATGGGCACTACTGCCGTTCGTAAACTGGTTGAAACTCTGGATACCTACATCCCAGAACCAGTTCGTATGATCGACAAGCCATTCCTGATGCCAATCGAAGACGTATTCTCGATTTCGGGTCGCGGTACTGTTGTGACTGGTCGTATCGAGCGCGGTATCGTTCGCGTTCAGGATGCACTGGAAATCGTTGGTCTGCGTGACACTACCACCACCACCTGCACCGGTGTTGAGATGTTCCGCAAGCTGCTCGACGAAGGTCGTGCTGGCGAGAACTGCGGTGTTCTGCTGCGTGGTACCAAGCGTGACGACGTTGAGCGTGGCCAGGTTCTGGTCAAGCCAGGTTCGGTCAAGCCGCACACCAAGTTCACCGCAGAAGTTTACGTTCTGAGCAAAGAAGAAGGCGGTCGTCACACTCCGTTCTTCAAAGGCTACCGTCCACAGTTCTACTTCCGTACTACTGACGTGACTGGTAACTGCGAGCTGCCAGAAGGCGTTGAAATGGTAATGCCAGGTGACAACATTCAGATGACTGTTACCCTGATCAAAACCATCGCGATGGAAGACGGTCTGCGTTTCGCTATCCGTGAAGGCGGTCGTACCGTCGGCGCCGGCGTCGTAGCCAAAATCATCGAGTAAGACTTTTTAAAGTCAGCTTGATGGATTGAAAAAGCCCCCGCTCAGCGGGGGCTTTTTTATTGGGTTGACACCTATCGGGGGCGTCTATAGAATTGCGCCTCCTTTTAACGGGCGTATTGCGCCCGGTGGGAATAGCAGCCGGAGTCTGAAATCCAATGCAAAATCAGCAAATCCGTATCAGGTTGAAGGCTTTTGACCATCGCCTGATCGACCAATCAACCCAGGAAATCGTGGAAACCGCGAAACGTACTGGTGCTCAAGTGCGTGGTCCAATTCCACTGCCTACCCGTAAAGAGCGGTTCACCGTTCTGGTTTCCCCGCACGTCAACAAAGACGCGCGCGACCAGTACGAGATCCGCACTCATAAGCGCGTTCTGGACATCGTCCAGCCAACGGATAAAACCGTTGATGCTCTTATGAAGCTTGATCTTGCGGCCGGTGTGGAAGTGCAGATCAGCCTCGGCTAAGACTCGGTCTTAGTCGTGTAACGCTCTGAAATGGGCGGCCATAGCGGGTGAAAGCCCCGTACACTCATGAGGTTTACAACATGACTATTGGTGTAGTCGGTCGTAAATGCGGTATGACCCGTATTTTCACCGAAGAAGGTGTCTCCATTCCGGTCACGGTCATTGAGATCGAGCCGAATCGCGTCACCCAGTTCAAAACTGAAGAGACCGATGGCTATCGTGCAGTGCAAGTCACTGTCGGCGAGCGTCGTGCTTCGCGTGTAACAGCAGCTCAGGCTGGCCACTTCGCTAAAGCGAACGTTGCCGCTGGTCGCACCACCATGGAATTCCGTCTTGAAGAAGGCGAGTACCAGGCAGGCGATCTGATCAACGCTGAAATCTTCGCCGCTGGTCAACTGGTTGATGTAACCGGTCAGTCCAAGGGTAAAGGCTTCCAGGGTACGATCAAGCGTTGGAATTTCCGCGGGCAAGATAACACCCACGGTAACTCCGTATCCCACCGCGTCCCAGGCTCTATCGGCCAGTGCCAGACTCCTGGTCGTGTATTCAAGGGCAAAAAAATGTCCGGTCATATGGGCGCTGAGCGCGTGACCGTGCAGTCCCTGGAAGTAGTGCGCGTGGACGCTGAACGCAATCTGTTGTTGGTCAAGGGTGCTGTTCCTGGCGCTACTGGCGGCAACCTGGTTGTACGTCCAGCAGCCAAGGCTCGCGGTTAAGGGGAAGCTGACATGCAATTAAATGTAAATGACGCTCAAGCGATCGAAGTTTCCGAACTGACATTTGGCGGCGAATTCAACGAGACGCTGGTTCACCAAGCAGTCGTGGCCTACATGGCCGGCGGCCGTCAAGGTAGCAAGCAGCAGAAGACCCGTTCCGACGTTCGTGGTGGTGGCAAGCGCCCATGGCGTCAGAAAGGTACTGGCCGTGCTCGTGCCGGTACTATCCGTAGCCCAATCTGGCGTGGCGGCGGTACCACTTTCGCAGCTCGTCCACAGGATCACTCCCAGAAGCTGAACAAGAAGATGTATCGCGCAGCAATGCGTTCCATCCTTGCTGAGCTGGTGCGTACTGATCGTCTGGTCGTGGTTCAGGATTTCGCTGTTGAAACTCCGAAAACCAAAGATCTGCTGGGCAAGCTGAACAACATGAGCCTGACCGATGTTCTCATCGTGTCGGACGCTGTTGATCAGAACCTGTACCTGGCTGCTCGCAACCTGCCGCACGTAGATGTACGTGATGTGCAAGGTTCCGATCCAGTTAGTCTGATCGCATACGACAAGGTGTTGATCACCGTGTCGGCCGTGAAGAAATTCGAGGAGCTGCTGGGATGAACCAGGAACGCGTATTTAAAGTTCTGCTTGGCCCGCACGTTTCCGAGAAGGCTACGGTTCTGGCAGACAAGAAAGGCCAGTTCGTTTTCAAGGTTGCTACTGACGCAACCAAGCTGGAAATCAAGAAGGCCGTCGAAAGCCTGTTCAGCGTGAAAGTAGAGCGCGTCACTACCCTGAATGTTCTGGGTAAGAGCAAGCGCACTGCTCGCGGTCTGGGCAAGCGTAATGACTGGAAGAAGGCAGTTATCTCCCTTCAGCCAGGCCAAGATCTCGATTTCAGCAGCAGTGCTGAGTAAGGAAGGGGTGCATCATGGCAATCGTTAAATGCAAACCGACTTCCCCTGGCCGCCGTTTTGTGGTCAAGGTGGTCAACCAGGAGCTGCATAAAGGCGCTCCTCACGCACCGCTGCTCGAGAAAAAATCGAAGACTGGTGGTCGTAACAACAATGGCCGTATTACCACTCGTCACATCGGTGGTGGTCATAAGCAGCATTACCGTATGGTCGATTTCCGTCGCAACGACAAAGATGGCATCGTCGCCACTGTCGAGCGTATCGAATACGATCCAAACCGTACTGCTCACATCGCACTGCTGTGCTACGCAGACGGCGAGCGCCGCTACATCATCGCCCCTAAAGGCGTGAGTGCTGGCGACCAGCTGATCGCAGGCGCTCTGGCTCCAATCAAGCCAGGCAACGCTCTGCAACTGCGCAACATTCCAGTCGGTTCTACCGTACACGGCATCGAATTGAAGCCAGGTAAAGGCGCACAGATCGCTCGTTCCGCTGGTGCTTCGGCTCAGCTGATCGCTCGTGAAGGTGTGTACGTTACCCTGCGTCTGCGTTCCGGTGAGATGCGTAAAGTCCTGGCTGAATGCCGTGCGACCCTGGGCGAAGTCTCGAACTCCGAGCACAGCCTGCGTTCGCTGGGTAAAGCTGGTGCCAAACGCTGGCGTGGCGTTCGCCCAACCGTTCGTGGTGTTGCCATGAACCCGGTTGACCACCCACATGGTGGTGGTGAAGGTCGTACCTCTGGTGGTCGTCATCCGGTATCGCCATGGGGCTTCCCGACTAAGGGCGCGAAGACTCGTGGTAATAAGCGTACCGACAAAATGATCGTCCGTCGTCGCAAGTAAATAGAGGGATACGACAGTGCCACGTTCTCTGAAAAAAGGTCCTTTTATTGATCTTCACCTACTGAAGAAGATCGAAGTGGCGGCGGAAAAGAACGATCGCAAACCAATTAAAACCTGGTCGCGTCGTTCCATGATCCTGCCACAAATGGTCGGTCTGACCATCGCAGTACACAACGGTCGTCAGCACGTCCCGGTTCTCGTTAACGAAGACATGGTCGGCCACAAACTGGGCGAGTTCGCCGGTACCCGCAACTATCGCGGGCACGTGGCTGACAAGAAAGCCAAGCGTTAAGGGGTAAGGAAATGGAAGTAGCCGCTAAGTTGTCGGGCGCTCGAATCTCCGCCCAGAAAGCCCGCTTGGTCGCCGACCAGATCCGCGGGAAGAAGGTGGGCGAAGCGCTCAACCTGTTGGCTTTCAGCAGTAAGAAAGCCGCCGAGATCATGAAAAAAGTGCTGGAGTCGGCCGTAGCCAACGCCGAGCATAACGAAGGCGCAGACGTTGATGACCTGAAGGTCAGCACCGTTTTCGTCAACGAAGGGCGTTCGCTGAAGCGCATCATGCCACGTGCCAAAGGCCGTGCTGATCGCATCGTCAAGCGGTCTTGCCATATCACTGTCAAGGTTGCTGACAAGTAACGGAGTCGAAGAGATGGGTCAGAAAGTACATCCCATTGGCATTCGCCTGGGAATCGTCAAGGAGCACACCTCCGTCTGGTACGCAGACGGTCGGACTTATGCGGACTACTTGTTCGCAGATCTGAAAGTGCGTGAGTATCTCCAAGACAAACTAAAAAGCGCGTCCGTAAGCCGTATCGATATCCATCGTCCGGCCCAAACTGCACGCATCACCATCCACACCGCTCGTCCAGGTATCGTTATCGGGAAGAAAGGTGAGGATGTTGAGAAGCTGCGTCAGGACCTGACCAAGCAAATGGGTGTGCCTGTGCACATCAATATCGAAGAGATCCGCAAGCCGGAGCTCGACGGTATGCTGGTTGCGCAGAGCGTAGCTCAGCAGCTGGAGCGTCGCGTAATGTTCCGTCGCGCTATGAAGCGCGCAGTACAGAACGCCATGCGCATTGGTGCCAAAGGCATCAAAATCCAAGTGAGCGGTCGTCTCGGCGGTGCTGAAATCGCACGTACTGAATGGTATCGCGAAGGTCGTGTGCCATTGCACACCCTGCGTGCCGACATCGACTATGCCAACTACGAAGCTCACACCACTTACGGTGTGATCGGTGTAAAGGTTTGGATCTTCAAAGGCGAAGTTATTGGTGGTCGCCAAGAAGAACTGAAACCACAAGCACCAGCGCCTCGTAAAAAAGCTGCTAAGTAAGGGGTACGCCAAATGTTGCAACCAAAGCGTACGAAGTTCCGCAAGCAGATGACCGGCCACAACCGTGGTCTGGCACTGCGCGGTAGCAAAGTCAGCTTCGGCGAGTTCGCGCTGAAGTCTGTTGCTCGTGGTCGTCTCACCGCTCGTCAGATCGAGTCAGCGCGTCGTGCTCTGACCCGTCACGTAAAACGTGGCGGCAAGATCTGGATCCGTGTATTCCCGGACAAGCCGATCTCCAAAAAACCTCTCGAGGTTCGTATGGGTAAAGGTAAGGGTAACGTGGAGTACTGGGTTGCCCAGATTCAGCCAGGCAAAGTCCTGTATGAAATCGAGGGTGTTTCTGAAGAGCTGGCGCGTGAGGCTTTCGCCCTGGCTGCTGCAAAGCTGCCGCTCGCCACCTCCTTTGTTAAACGGACGGTGATGTGATGAAAGCGAATGAACTTCGTGAAAAATCCGCACAGCAGCTGAACGAGCAACTGCTCGGCCTGCTGCGCGACCAGTTCAATCTGCGCATGCAGAAAGCAACTGGCCAGTTGGGGCAGTCTCATCTGCTCTCGCAAGTTAAGCGTGACATCGCTCGCGTGAAGACTGTGCTCAACCAGCAGGCAGGTAAGTGATCATGGCTGAAGCCGAAAAAACTGTCCGTACGCTGACTGGCCGTGTTGTCAGCGACAAGATGGACAAAACCATCACCGTTCTGATCGAGCGTCGCGTTAAGCACCCGATCTACGGTAAATACGTTAAGCGTTCGACTAAGCTGCACGCGCACGACGAAACCAATCAGTGCCACATCGGCGACAAAGTCACTATTCGTGAAACTCGTCCGATGGCCAAGACCAAATCTTGGGCGCTGGTTGATGTTCTCGAACGCGCTGTGGAAGTCTAAGGGCTAGGGGTCGGAGAAATTATATGATTCAGACTCAATCCATGCTCGATGTGGCCGATAACAGCGGCGCTCGCCGTGTTATGTGCATCAAGGTGCTGGGTGGCTCCCATCGTCGTTACGCTGGTATCGGTGACATCATCAAAGTTACCGTGAAGGAAGCAATTCCGCGCGGTAAAGTGAAAAAAGGCCAAGTGATGACTGCTGTTGTAGTCCGCACTCGTCACGGCGTACGTCGTGCTGATGGCTCCATTATCCGCTTTGATGGCAACGCTGCTGTTCTTCTGAACAACAAGCAAGAGCCGATCGGCACCCGTATCTTTGGGCCAGTGACCCGTGAACTTCGTACTGAGAAGTTCATGAAGATCGTCTCGCTCGCCCCAGAAGTGCTGTAAGGAGATCCGACATGCAAAAGATTCGTCGTGACGACGAGATCATCGTGATCGCCGGCAAAGACAAAGGTAAGCGCGGTAAGGTGCTGAAGGTTCTTGCTGACAACCGTCTGGTTGTTGGTGGTCTGAACCTGGTCAAGCGTCATACCAAGCCTAACCCGATGTCGGGCGTACAGGGCGGTATCGTCGAGAAAGAAGCGCCACTGCACGCTTCCAACGTCGCCATCTTCAACGGCGAAACCAACAAGGCTGACCGCGTTGGTTTCAAAGTAGAAGACGGTAAGAAAATTCGTGTCTTCAAGTCGACCCAAAAAGCGGTTGATGCTTGAACACTGCTAGGTAGAAGACCATGGCACGACTAAAAGAGATTTACCGGAAGGAAATCGCTCCGAAACTTAAGGAAGAACTTAAGCTTTCGAACGTGATGGAAGTTCCGCGCGTTACCAAAATCACCCTGAACATGGGTCTGGGCGAAGCGATCGGCGACAAAAAAGTCATCGAGCACGCTGTTGCTGACCTGGAAAAGATCACCGGCCAGAAAGTCGTTGTGACCTACGCTCGTAAATCCATCGCTGGCTTCAAAGTCCGCGAAGGATGGCCGATCGGCGTCAAAGTGACCCTGCGCCGTGAGCGTATGTACGAGTTCCTGGATCGTCTGCTGTCGATCTCCCTGCCTCGGGTTCGCGACTTCCGCGGCCTGAATGCCAAGTCCTTCGATGGTCGTGGTAACTACAGCATGGGTGTGAAAGAGCAGATCATCTTCCCGGAAATCGACTACGACAAGATCGATGCTCTCCGCGGTCTGGACATTACCCTGACCACCACTGCCAAGAACGATGATGAAGGCCGCGCTCTGCTGCGTGCTTTCAAATTCCCGTTCCGCAACTGATTGGAGTAGGAAAATGGCCAAGAAGAGCATGAAAAACCGTGAGCTGAAGCGTCAGCTCACCGTTGCCAAGTACGCCACCAAGCGTGCAGCGCTGAAAGCTATCATCGTCGATCTGAACGCAAGTCCAGAAGCGCGTTGGGAAGCTACCGTAGCTCTGCAGAAGCAGCCACGTGACGCAAGCGCTTCGCGCATGCGTAACCGTTGCCGCCTGACTGGTCGTCCGCACGGCGTTTACCGCAAGTTCGGCCTTGGCCGTAACAAGCTGCGTGAAGCTGCAATGCGTGGTGACGTTCCAGGTCTGGTTAAAGCCAGCTGGTAATAGTCGTCAAAGCTTCGATGGTCCGGTTTGCAAAAACCTGACCATCGGTGGCCTTGAATCTGAATCAAGCCCCTTTTGGGGCTTGATTCATTTCTGGGGTGTGTCTAGAATGACCGGCTCGCCTGAGCCCGTGTTTTTTCATGCCCGGAAGTTCTCGGCGACAAGTAGTAGCCGCAAGGCTAATTTTTCTGTATTAGGAGCGTCTAGCCCATGAGTATGCAGGACCCGTTAGCGGACATGCTAACTCGAATCCGTAATGCCCAGATGGCTGAAAAGTCTGTCGTAAGCATGCCGTCTTCCACGTTGAAGGCTGCTGTAGCAAAAGTCCTGAAGGACGAAGGTTACATCGCGGATTTTCAGATCACCACTGACGCCAAGCCGTCGTTGTCCATCTCGCTGAAGTACTTCGAAGGCCGTCCGGTTATCGAAGAAGTGAAGCGCGTTAGTCGTCCAGGCCTGCGTCAGTACAAGTCCGTTGAAGATCTGCCGAAAGTTCGTGGCGGTCTTGGCGTGTCTATCGTCTCCACCAACAAAGGTGTGATGACGGATCGTGCTGCGCGCGCTGCCGGTGTCGGCGGCGAAGTTCTTTGCACTGTGTTCTAAGGGGGGATAAGCATGTCTCGCGTCGCTAAGAACCCCGTTAAGCTGCCAGCCGGTGTCGAAGTCAAATTCGCAGGCCAACAGCTTTCGGTGAAGGGTGCCAAGGGTACTCTTGAACTGAACATCCATTCGTCCGTTGAGATCGTTGAAGAAGCTGGTGAGCTGCGTTTCGCTGCTCGCAATGGCGATCAACAAACTCGCGCAATGGCCGGTACCACGCGTGCGTTGGTAAACAACATGGTCCAGGGCGTAAGCCAAGGCTTCGAGCGCAAGCTCCAGCTGGTCGGTGTTGGTTACAAGGCGCAAGCAAAAGGTCAGGTTCTGAACCTGGCTCTTGGCTTCTCGCACCCAGTGGATTACGAACTGCCGCAAGGCATCACCGCTGAGACTCCTAGCCAGACCGATATCCTGATCAAGGGCATCGACAAGCAGCTGGTAGGTCAAGTGGCCGCTGAGATCCGCGACTTCCGTCCACCAGAGCCGTACAAAGGCAAAGGTGTGCGCTACGCGGACGAAGTCGTCCGTCGTAAAGAAGCCAAGAAGAAGTAGGGCATAGCAAATGACCGACAAAAAAGTTACTCGACTGCGTCGCGCTCGCAAAGCACGCCTGAAAATGCACGAACTCGAAGTCGTGCGTCTCTGCGTGTTCCGCTCGTCGCAGCACATCTACGCCCAGGTCATCTCGGCCGACGGCAACAAAGTCCTGGCAAGTGCCTCGACTTTGGATAAAGAACTGCGTGATGGTGCCACTGGCAACATCGACGCGGCCACAAAGGTTGGCCAGCTGGTCGCTACGCGTGCTAAGGCCGCTGGCGTATCGCAAGTGGCTTTCGACCGCTCTGGCTTCAAGTACCACGGCCGCGTTAAAGCGCTGGCTGATGCTGCTCGTGAAGCTGGGCTGGAGTTCTAAGTTATGTCAAATAACGACCAAAAGCGCGACGAAGGCTACATCGAGAAGCTGGTTCAAGTTAACCGCGTAGCCAAAACCGTTAAAGGCGGCCGTATCTTCACTTTCACCGCGTTGACCGTGGTTGGTGATGGTAAAGGGCGTGTTGGCTTCGGCCGTGGCAAGTCGCGTGAAGTGCCTGCTGCGATCCAGAAGGCAATGGAAGCTGCTCGCCGCAACATGATTCAAGTTGACCTGAACGGCACCACTCTGCAGTACGCAATGAAGTCCGCTCACGGCGCTTCGAAGGTGTACATGCAGCCTGCTTCTGAAGGTACCGGTATCATCGCTGGCGGCGCTATGCGTGCTGTCCTCGAAGTTGCTGGCGTTCAGAACGTTCTGGCCAAGTGCTACGGCTCGACTAACCCGGTAAACGTGGTTCACGCCACTTTCAAGGGTCTGAAGGCTATGCAGTCTCCTGAGTCCATCGCTGCGAAGCGTGGCCTGCGTGTTGAGGAGATCAAGTAATCATGGCTACCGTTAAAGTTACGCTGATCAAAAGCATGACCGGCCGCATCCCTAACCACAAACTGTGCGTTAAGGGCCTGGGTCTGCGTCGCATCGGTCACACTGTAGAAGTCCAGGATACTCCCGAGAATCGCGGGATGATCAACAAGGCTTACTACATGCTGCGTGTCGAGGGTTAATCGATGAAACTCAATGATCTGAGTCCAGCGCCGGGTTCCCGTCGCGAAAAGCATCGTCCGGGCCGTGGTATCGGTAGTGGTTTGGGCAAGACTGGTGGCCGTGGTCACAAAGGTCAAACCTCCCGCTCCGGTGGCACCATCGCTCCAGGCTTTGAAGGCGGTCAACAGCCGCTGCATCGTCGCCTGCCTAAGTTCGGTTTCGTTTCCCTGAAAGCCATGGATCGCGCAGAAGTGCGTCTGTCCGAGCTGGCCAAAGTGGAAGGCGACATCGTTACTGTGCAGTCCCTGAAAGATGCCAACGTGATCAACGTCAACGTACAGCGTGTGAAAATCATGCTGTCCGGTGAAGTGACTCGCGCTGTCACTATCGGCAAGGGAATCGGCGCCACCAAAGGTGCGCGTGCGGCTATCGAAGCAGCTGGCGGCAAGTTCGAGGAATAAATGGCTAAGCAAGGTGCTCTCTCTGCGCTCGGCAAAGGCGGTATGTCTGAACTCTGGGCTCGTCTGCGTTTTCTGTTCCTGGCGATTATCGTCTACCGAATAGGCGCACACATCCCGGTTCCAGGTATCAACCCGGACCGACTCGCAGACCTGTTTCGACAGAATGAGGGGACCATTCTTAGCTTGTTCAACATGTTCTCCGGCGGTGCGCTGGAACGGATGAGCATCTTTGCACTGGGGATCATGCCGTATATTTCGGCATCGATCATCATGCAGTTGATGACCGCCGTCAGCCCACAGCTGGAGCAGTTGAAGAAGGAAGGTGAAGCTGGCCGTCGCAAGATCAGCCAGTACACCCGCTACCTCACCGTCGCTCTCGCTCTCGTTCAGGCCATTGGCATGTCCATTGGTCTGGCGGGGCAGGGCGTGGCGTTCACTGGTGACTTGGGCTTCCATTTCGTCGCGGTAACCACATTTGTGGCTGGTGCGATGTTCATGATGTGGCTGGGTGAGCAGATTACTGAGCGTGGTGTTGGCAACGGTATCTCGATGTTGATTTTTTCGGGTATCGTCGCCGGTCTTCCGAGAGCAATCGGGCAGTCTTTCGAGTCTGCGCGTCAGGGTGATATCAACATCTTCGCCCTGGTTGCCATCGGTTTGCTGGCAGTAGCGATTATCGGTTTCGTGGTGTTCATTGAGCGTGGTCAGCGGCGTATTGCCGTTCACTACGCCAAGCGTCAGCAGGGCCGCAAGGTTTTTGCTGCGCAGACCAGCCACTTGCCGCTGAAGGTGAACATGGCCGGTGTTATTCCGGCTATTTTCGCGAGCAGCATTTTGCTGTTCCCGGCTTCGCTGGGTGCCTGGTTCGGTCAGTCTGAAGGTATGGGCTGGCTGCAGGACATCTCGCAGTCGATCGCTCCTGGTCAGCCGTTGAATATTCTGCTGTTTAGTGCAGGGATTATTTTCTTCTGCTTCTTCTATACGGCGTTGATGTTCAATCCGAAAGACGTAGCGGAAAACCTGAAGAAGTCCGGTGCCTTTATTCCGGGCATTCGTCCAGGTGAGCAGTCTGCGCGCTACATTGATGGCGTTCTGACTCGTTTGACCCTGTTCGGTGCTCTTTACATGACGGCCGTGTGTCTGTTGCCCCAGTTCCTGGTGGTTGCGGCAAACGTACCGTTCTACCTTGGCGGGACCTCGTTGCTGATCGTGGTCGTGGTTGTGATGGACTTCATGTCCCAAGTACAATCGCACCTCGTTTCGCACCAGTACGAATCCCTGATGAAGAAAGCCAACCTGAAGGGTTACGGCAGCGGCATGTTGCGCTGAGTACCCATAAGGTTCGAGGAGTTGGTGATGAAAGTTCGTGCATCGGTGAAAAAGCTGTGCCGTAACTGCAAGATTATTCGCCGCGAAGGTGTTGTTCGAGTAATTTGCAGCGCGGAACCGCGTCACAAACAGCGCCAAGGCTGAGTGTGATTGTGCTTCAAGCCCGGTAGCTAGTGCGCTACCGGGTTGATTATTTGTTATTACAGCGATATTATCTCGCGCCCTATTTCTTGGCTTCCGGGGCGTAGGTAGCTGTCAATTGGAGTCCCACTGAATGGCCCGTATTGCAGGCGTTAACATTCCAGATAACAAGCATACTGTTATCTCGCTGACCTACATCTATGGTGTTGGTCGCACTACTGCGCAGAAGATCTGTGCAGTGACTGGGGTAAGCCCAGCAGCAAAGATCAAAGATCTGAGCGACGAGCAAATTGAACAGCTGCGTGGCGAAGTGGCGAAGTTCACCACTGAAGGTGACCTGCGTCGCGAAATCAACATGAAAATCAAGCGCTTGATGGACCTCGGTTGCTATCGCGGTCTGCGTCATCGTCGTGGTCTGCCAGTACGCGGTCAGCGTACCAAGACCAACGCGCGTACCCGTAAAGGTCCGCGTAAGCCGATCCGCAAGTAATCGCCCCAGCGAATCGACAGGAATTTAATCATGGCAAAACCTGCTGCTCGTCCTCGTAAAAAAGTTAAAAAGACAGTGGTTGATGGCATCGCCCACATCCATGCATCTTTTAACAACACCATCGTGACCATTACCGACCGTCAAGGTAACGCTCTTTCCTGGGCTACCTCCGGTGGTTCGGGTTTCCGCGGTTCCCGCAAGTCCACCCCGTTCGCTGCTCAAGTAGCTGCAGAACGTGCTGGTCAAGCTGCGCTGGAATACGGCCTGAAAAACCTCGACGTCAACGTCAAGGGTCCAGGTCCAGGTCGTGAATCCGCAGTCCGCGCTTTGAACGGCTGTGGCTACAAGATCGCCAGCATCACCGACGTGACGCCAATCCCGCACAACGGGTGCCGTCCGCCGAAGAAGCGCCGCGTGTAATCCAGGAGATTGTAAAGAATGGCTCGTTACATTGGTCCAAAATGCAAACTCGCTCGTCGCGAAGGCACCGATCTCTTCCTGAAGAGCGGCGTGCGCGCGATCGAATCGAAGTGCAACATTGAAGCAGCACCTGGTATCCACGGCCAGCGCCGCGGTCGCCAGTCCGATTACGGCACCCAACTGCGTGAAAAGCAGAAGGTTCGTCGTATCTACGGCGTTCTCGAGCGTCAGTTCAGCGGCTACTACAAAGAAGCTGCTGGCAAGAAAGGTGCAACCGGTGAAAACCTGCTGCAACTGCTCGAATGCCGTCTGGACAACGTTGTATACCGTATGGGCTTTGGTTCGACTCGTGCCGAATCCCGTCAGCTGGTATCGCACAAGTCGATCAGCGTTAACGGTCAGACCGTAAACGTTCCGTCGTATCAGGTTCGTGCTGGTGACGTGGTTGCAGTTCGCGAGAAAGCAAAAAACCAGCTTCGCATTGTCCAAGCTCTCGATCTGTGTGCCCAACGTGGCCGCGTAGAATGGGTAGAAGTAGACACTGAGAAGAAGTCGGGCGTTTTCAAGAACGTTCCTGCTCGCAGTGATCTGTCCGCCGACATCAACGAAAGCCTGATTGTCGAGCTCTACTCCAAGTAAGGGCTAGAAAATAGGTGCATCCATGCAGATTTCGGTAAATGAGTTCCTGACACCCCGCCACATTGATGTGCAGGTTGTCAGTCCAACCCGCGCCAAGATCACTCTCGAGCCTCTCGAGCGTGGTTTTGGCCACACCCTGGGCAACGCGCTGCGCCGCATCCTGTTGTCCTCAATGCCCGGCTGCGCAGTAGTCGAGGCCGAGATTGACGGTGTGCTCCACGAGTACAGCGCCATCGAAGGTGTACAGGAAGACGTAATTGAAATCCTGTTGAACCTTAAAGGTCTGGCCATCAAGCTGCACGGTCGTGACGAAGTTACGCTGACCTTGTCGAAGAAGGGTTCGGGGGTGGTTACCGCTGCCGATATTCAGCTGGATCATGATGTCGAGATCGTTAATCCCGATCACGTAATCGCTAACCTGGCGTCTAACGGCGCCCTGAACATGAAGCTCACCGTAGCTCGTGGTCGTGGTTATGAACCAGCCGACTCGCGTCAGAGCGATGAAGACGAAAGCCGCAGCATCGGTCGCTTGCAGCTCGACTCTTCGTTCAGCCCGGTTCGCCGTATCGCCTACGTGGTGGAAAACGCCCGTGTCGAACAGCGTACCAACCTGGACAAGCTGGTTATTGATCTGGAAACCAACGGTACTCTGGATCCTGAAGAGGCTATCCGCCGCGCTGCAACCATTCTGCAACAGCAGTTGGCTGCGTTCGTCGACCTCAAGGGTGACAGTGAGCCAGTGGTTGTCGAGCAGGAAGACGAGATCGATCCGATCCTGCTTCGCCCGGTTGACGATCTGGAACTGACTGTACGTTCGGCTAACTGCCTTAAGGCGGAAAACATCTACTACATCGGCGACCTGATTCAGCGTACCGAAGTAGAGCTGTTGAAGACTCCGAACCTTGGCAAGAAATCCTTGACTGAAATCAAGGACGTTCTGGCCTCCCGCGGTCTGTCCCTCGGCATGCGCCTCGACAACTGGCCGCCTGCAAGTCTTAAGAAGGACGACAAGGCGACTGCCTGATCGTCGTAATCACCGAACGTAGTGTTTGGTAAGGAATGAACCATGCGTCATCGTAAAAGTGGTCGTCACCTGAGCCGCACCAGCTCGCACCGCAAGGCCATGTTCCAAAACATGGCGGTGTCGCTGTTCGAGCACGAGCTGATCAAAACTACTCTGCCAAAAGCCAAAGAACTGCGCCGCGTTGCCGAGCCGCTGATCACTCTGGCCAAGACAGATAGCCTGGCTAACCGCCGTCTGGCTTTCGACCGTACTCGTTCGAAAGCTATCGTTGGTAAGCTCTTCAACGACCTGGGCAAGCGTTACGCTACCCGTGAGGGTGGCTACCTGCGCATCCTCAAGTGCGGTTTCCGCGCTGGCGACAACGCGCCTATGGCGTACGTCGAGTTGGTTGATCGTGCTACTGCCGGCGAAGCTGTATCTGCCGAGTAAGACGTCAGTCTGAAACAAAGGACCGGGCCTAGTGCCCGGTTTTTTGTGCCTGCTAGAAATGCGCGGTTCGTACAAGTTTCTGACACGTCGTAATGCCAGTATGTGCGGTGGAACATAATTAGTAATTATCTATCGACTTCTGCAAGTTAATGAATTTGTGGCTGTCGCAGCGATGATCAATACTCTCCACCAAGCCATTAGCCGGCAGTTAAAGACTGACAGAGGAAGAAGACCGCATGAGCCAGACCAAAACGCTTACAACCGCCAGTGGCGCACCTGTTGCTGACAACCAGAATTCTCGCTCCGCCGGCCCACGCGGTCCGTTGCTGCTCGATGACTTTCACCTGATCGAGAAGCTTGCCCACTTCAACCGCGAAAACATCCCTGAGCGCCGCGTTCATGCGAAAGGCTCGGGTGCTTATGGCACCTTCACCGTCACCCGTGATATCACCGACTACACCAGCGCCAAGCTGTTCGAAGCGGTCGGCAAGCAAACCCCGACGTTCCTGCGCTTCTCCACTGTGGGTGGCGAACGCGGTTCAGCCGACACCGAGCGTGATCCACGCGGTTTCGCACTGAAGTTCTACACCGAAGAAGGTAACTGGGACATCGTCGGCAATAACACACCAGTGTTTTTCATTCGCGACCCACTGAAATTCCCTGACTTTATCCACACGCAAAAACGCCTGCCGCAGAGCAATCTGAAAAGCGCGCAGATGATGTGGGATTTCTGGTCGCACTCGCCTGAGGCACTGCACCAGGTAACAATTCTGTTCTCCGATCGCGGCATTCCTGACGGCTACCGCCACATGCACGGTTTCGGCAGCCACACCTATAGCCTGATCAACGCCAAGGGCGAGCGTCACTGGGTGAAATGGCATTACAAGACCCAGCAGGGCATCAAGAACCTTGCGCCAGCCGATGCTGCACGCTTGGCCGGCACCGATCCGGACTACGCCCAGCGCGACCTGTTCGAAGCGATCGAGCGCGGTGACTTCCCGAATTGGCGCGTGTGCATTCAGATCATGACCGAAGCCCAGGCAGCCGCGCATTACGAAAACCCGTTCGACGTGACCAAAACCTGGTCGCAGAAGGAATTTCCGCTGATCGAAGTCGGTGAGCTGGAGCTGAACCGCAACCCGCTCAACTACTTTGCCGAAGTCGAGCAAGCCGCGTTTGGCCCGAGCAACATGGTCCCAGGTGTTGGTCTGTCGCCAGATCGCATGCTGCAAGGTCGTGTATTCGCTTATGCCGACGCCCACCGCTACCGCGTCGGCACCAATCACCAGCAACTGCCGGTGAACGCCCCGCGCAGCCCGGTGAACACCTATCAGCGTGATGGCTCGATGGCGTTCGGTAGCAACGGTGGTGCGGCGCCTAACTACGAGCCGAACAGCTACATCGAATCGCCTAAGCAAGCGCCGCACTATGCTGAACCTGCGCTGGCCTTGAGTGGTGCCGCCGATCGTTACGATCACCGCGAAGATACCGATTACTACAGCCACGCCGGTGCACTGTACCGCTTGATGAGTGAAGAGCAGAAAGCGCTGCTGGTCAGCAACATTGCCGGTGCAATGGCCGGGGTTTCCAGCGATGTGGTAGACCGCCAGTTGCAGCATTTCTACAAAGCCGATCCGGCGTATGGAGAAGCAATCGCAAAGCTGCTCAACGTACAGCTTAACGAAGTCTAAACGAGAAGCAGAACCGCCCTCATTTGGGCGGTTTTTGCGTTATTTAAGCTGCTTTTCTCGGATATTCTTCGCTTTTGTTGCGCTCAGCGGGGTGACCTTGTGGTCAGGTTGGTTCAAACTACAGACTTTCAAGCAGGGAGATGTAGGGCGATGCAAGGCCACCCAGACGTAATCGATTACCTCAACACGTTGCTGACCGGCGAACTGGCCGCGCGTGACCAATATTTTGTTCATTCGCGGATGTATGAGGACTGGGGGTTCACCAAGCTCTACGAGCGAATCAACCACGAAATGGAAGAAGAGGCAGGCCACGCCGACGCGCTGATGCGGCGGATTTTGATGCTCGAAGGCACGCCGCGCATGCGTCCGGATGATCTGGATGTGGGCACAACGGTGCCGACCATGCTCGAGGCGGATCTGCGTCTCGAATACAAAGTTCGCGCTGCCCTGTGCAAAGGCATCGAGCTGTGCGAGCTGCACAAAGATTACGTCACTCGCGAGATCCTGCGGGTTCAGCTCAACGACACCGAAGAAGATCACACCTACTGGCTGGAAAAGCAGTTGGGGCTGATCAAGCTCATCGGTCTCGAGAACTACCTGCAGTCCCACGCGTCCTGATGTAACCGATATAAAAAAGCCCCTGTCACTTCAACGGTGACAGGGGCTTTTTCATGCCCGGCGTTTACGCCCGGTCGCGGATCAACAGCGGCTTGAGGTAATGGCCAGTGTGAGATTGCTTCATCTCGGCCACTTCCTCTGGCGTACCGGTGGCGATGATCTGTCCGCCCTTGGAACCGCCTTCCGGCCCAAGGTCGACCAGCCAGTCGGCAGTCTTGATGACATCGAGGTTGTGTTCAATCACCACCACCGTGTTGCCGTGATCGCGCAGGCGATGCAGTACATCGAGCAATTGCTGGATATCGGCGAAGTGCAAACCGGTGGTCGGCTCATCGAGGATGTACAGGGTTTTGCCGGTATCACGCTTGGACAGCTCGCGAGACAACTTGACCCGCTGTGCTTCACCACCCGATAGCGTGGTCGCCGACTGCCCGAGCTTGATGTACGACAGGCCCACATCCATCAGCGTCTGCAGCTTGCGCGCCAGCGCCGGCACCGCGTCGAAGAATTCGCGGGCTTCCTCGATGGTCATCTCGAGGGTCTCGTGAATACTCTTGCCCTTGTATTTGATTTCAAGGGTTTCGCGGTTATAGCGCTTGCTCTTGCACACGTCGCACGGCACATAGATGTCTGGGAGGAAGTGCATCTCCACCTTGATCAGGCCATCGCCCTGGCAGGCCTCGCAACGCCCGCCCTTGACGTTGAACGAAAAACGCCCCGGCCCGTAACCGCGCGAACGCGACTCCGGCACGCCGGCGAACAATTCGCGTATCGGCGTGAACAGCCCGGTGTACGTCGCCGGGTTGGAACGCGGTGTACGGCCGATCGGGCTCTGGTCGATATCGACGACCTTGTCCAGATGCTCAAGCCCTTTGATGCTGTCGTGTGCGGCCGCTTCCAGCGTGGTCGCGCCGTTGAGCGCGGTGGCGCTCAACGGGAACAGCGTGTTGTTGATCAGTGTCGACTTGCCCGAGCCGGACACGCCGGTCACGCACGTCAGCAGGCCGATCGGAATGTCCAGATCGACGTTGCGCAGATTATTGCCACGCGCGCCTCTGAGCGACAGGTTGAGCTTTTTGTTGCGTGGCGTGCGCTTGGCCGGCACTTCGATCTTCACCCGGCCCGACAGGTATTTACCGGTCAGCGAGTCCGGGTGGGCCATGACTTCGTCCGGGGTACCTTCGGCGACGATCTGCCCGCCATGTACGCCGGCGCCCGGGCCGATATCCACGACATAGTCAGCCAGACGAATCGCGTCTTCGTCGTGCTCGACCACAATCACCGTGTTGCCGATATCGCGCAGGTGCTTGAGCGTGCCGAGCAGGCGGTCGTTATCGCGTTGATGCAGGCCAATGGACGGTTCATCAAGAATGTACAAGACGCCCACAAGACCCGCGCCGATCTGGCTGGCCAGACGAATGCGCTGCGCCTCGCCCCCGGACAGGGTGTCGGCGCTGCGATCCAGCGACAGGTAATCGAGCCCGACGTTGACCAGAAACTGCAGGCGCTCGCGAATTTCCTTGAGGATCTTGTCGGCGATCTCGCCGCGACGGCCGGTCATCTTCAGCCCGGCGAAATATTCGCAGGCATCGCCGATCGGCAGGTTGGTCACGGCCGGCAGGGTTTTTTCGCCGACCCAGACGTGCCGCGCTTCACGGCGCAGGCGGGTGCCGCGGCAATCCGGGCAAGCCTGGTGGCTGAGGAACTTGGCCAGCTCTTCGCGTACGCTTGCCGACTCTGTCTCGCGGTAGCGGCGCTCGAGATTCGGCACGATGCCTTCGAACGGGTGCGAACGCTTGACGATATCGCCCCGGTCGTTGAGGTATTTGAAGTCGACGTTCTGCGAACCGCTGCCGTGCAGGATGTTTTTCTGCTGCTCGGCGGTCAGTTCGTTGAAAGGCTTGTCGAGGCTGAACTTGTAGTGCGAAGCCAGCGAGCCGAGCATCTGGAAGTAGTAGACGTTACGCCGGTCCCAGCCGCGGATGGCACCCTCGGCCAGGGTCAGCTCGCCATTAACCAGGCGCTTGATATCGAAGAACTGTTTCACCCCAAGGCCATCGCAGGTCGGGCAGGCGCCGGCCGGGTTGTTGAAGGAAAACAGCTTGGGTTCCAGCTCACTGATCGCATGGCCGCAGATCGGGCAGGCGAAGCGCGCGGAGAAGATCATTTCTTCGCCCGGTTCGTCGTCCATCGGTGCCACCAGGGCGATGCCGTCGGCCAGTTTCAGCGCGGTTTCGAACGACTCGGCCAGGCGCTGCTGCAGATCGGCGCGGACCTTGAAGCGGTCGACGATCACATCGATCGAGTGCTTCTTCTGTTTATCCAGCTTCGGCAGTTCGTCGAGCTCGCAGATGCGGCCATTGACCCGTGCGCGGACAAAGCCCTGCGCGCGCAGCTCTTCAAAGACCGACAGGTGTTCGCCTTTGCGCTCACGGATCACCGGCGCCAGCAGCATCAGCTTGCTGCCTTCCGGCTGGGCCAGCACCAGATCGACCATCTGGCTCACAGTCTGCGCTTCCAGCGGAATGTCGTGATCCGGGCAGCGCGGCGTACCCACGCGAGCGTAAAGCAAGCGCAGGTAGTCGTAGATTTCGGTGATGGTGCCGACCGTGGAACGCGGGTTGTGCGAGGTCGACTTCTGCTCGATGGAGATCGCCGGCGACAGGCCTTCGATGGTGTCGACGTCGGGTTTTTCCATCATCGACAGGAACTGGCGGGCGTAGGCCGACAGCGATTCGACATAGCGGCGCTGACCTTCGGCATACAGCGTGTCGAATGCCAGGGACGACTTGCCGGATCCGGACAGGCCGGTGATGACAATCAGTTTGTCCCGTGGCAGGGTCAGGTCGATGTTCTTCAGGTTGTGGGTACGGGCCCCACGTATCAGGATCTTGTCCAAAGTGGCCTCGCTCGGCGGGCGTCGAAAACGTAGGAGTATACGGGCAAATACTGGATGGATGCACACTATCAAACGAAGGGCGTTTCACCGTTCATGAAGAGAGTTTCATCTATACGCGTCATAGCGTCGCGATATACCCCGTCTTCCGATGGGACTGGTAGAATCGCCGCCGGTTCACACGAGGTTTTTCCATGCATGATCCCCACAGCGAACGCATGAGTGGCAGCGAGACCCGCGCGGCGAGCGGTCTGGCCCTGGTGTTCGCCTTCCGTATGCTGGGCATGTTCATGGTGTTGCCGGTACTGGCGACCTATGGCATGGATCTGGCGGGCGCGACTCCGGCCCTGATCGGCCTGGCGATCGGCGCTTACGGCCTGACCCAGGCGATTTTCCAGATTCCGTTCGGGATCATTTCCGACCGCATCGGCCGCCGTCCGGTGATTTATCTGGGACTGATCGTCTTCGCCCTCGGCAGTGTCCTGGCCTCGCAGGCCGATTCGATCTGGGGCGTGATCGCCGGACGGATCCTGCAAGGTGCCGGGGCGATTTCCGCAGCGGTGATGGCGCTGCTGTCCGACCTGACCCGCGAACAACATCGCACCAAAGCCATGGCGATGATCGGCATGACCATCGGCCTGTCGTTCGCCGTGGCGATGGTGGTCGGGCCGTTGCTGACCCGTGCGTTCGGGCTGTCCGGTCTGTTCCTCGCCACTGGCGGCATGGCGCTGGTCGGCATTCTGATCATCATGTTCATGGTGCCGCGCTCAACCGGGCCGCTGCAGCATCGTGAATCCGGGGTGGCGCGGCAGGCATTGTTACCGACGCTCAAGCATCCGGACCTGCTGCGCCTCGACCTGGGCATCTTTGTGTTACATGCCATGTTGATGTCGAGCTTCGTCGCTTTGCCATTGGCGCTGGTGGAAAAAGCCGGTTTGCCCAAGGAGCAGCACTGGTGGGTGTATCTCACCGCACTGGTGATTTCCTTCTTCGCCATGATCCCTTTCATCATCTATGGCGAGAAGCGACGCAAAATGAAACGAGTTTTGCTCGGCGCCGTCATGACACTGATGCTGACTGAACTATTCTTCTGGCAGTTCGGCGATAGCTTGCGCGCTCTGGTGATCGGGACGGTGGTGTTCTTCACCGCGTTCAATCTGCTGGAGGCTTCGTTGCCGTCGCTGATCAGCAAGGTTTCACCGGCGGGCGGCAAGGGCACGGCCATGGGCGTGTACTCCACCAGCCAGTTCCTCGGATCGGCACTCGGCGGGATACTCGGCGGCTGGCTGTTTCAGCATGGCGGTCTGTCGGTTGTGTTCCTTGGATGTGCCGGGCTGGCTGCACTTTGGCTGGCCTTTGCTGTTACCATGCGCGAACCTCCCTACGTGACGAGCCTGCGCTTGCCGTTGTCGCCCGAAGCGATCCGCGAAGCGGGTCTGGTCGAGCGTCTCAAGGCCCTCGTAGGGGTAACGGATGCAGTGATAGTCGCTGACGAGGCGGCTGTTTACATCAAACTGGACAAAGAATTAGTGGATCGCGACACCCTCGAACGCCTGGTGAAAAACCCGGCCGGGGCTGCGTGCTAAGCCTAGGAGAACGTTATGGCCCGTGGGGTTAACAAAGTCATATTGGTCGGCACTTGCGGCCAGGATCCCGAAGTTCGCTACCTGCCGAACGGTAACGCCGTGACCAACCTGAGTCTGGCCACCAGCGAACAATGGACCGACAAGCAAACCGGTCAGAAGGTCGAGAAGACCGAGTGGCACCGCGTTTCGATGTTCGGCAAGGTTGCCGAGATTGCCGGCGAATACCTGCGCAAGGGTTCGCAGGTGTACATCGAAGGCAAGTTGCAGACCCGTGAATGGGAAAAAGACGGTATCAAGCGTTACACCACTGAAATCGTGGTCGACATGCAAGGCACCATGCAACTGCTCGGCGGCCGTCCACAACAGGGCGACCAGCAAGGCGGCGGCAACAACTACCAGCAGCAGGCGCCACGCCAGCAGGCTCCGCGCCCGCAGCAGTCGGCACCACAGCAGCGTTCGGCCCCGCCAGCGCCACAGCAGGCCGCACCGCAACCGGCTCCGGATTTCGACAGCTTCGATGACGATATTCCGTTCTGATTTGCTGCTGCATCCGCTGTAAATGAAAAGGCCCGTCGTGTTACGCGACGGGCCTTTTTGTGCCTTTGGGATTGGTGTCTAGTCGAGGATCAGGTGCGGCAAGAAGCGACTGGAGTCTTTGGTGATCAGGCTGTTGTCCTCACGCACGCCAATTCCCGTCGCCTCATCACCAATTACCCAGGAACCGATCAGCGTGTAGCTGTCGCCAAACCTCGGCAACGGCGCAAATTCCTGCAGGATAAATGGCGCATCGGTGTAGGGGCCGTCCTCTTTGACGATTATTCCTTCAGCGGTTTGCAGCTCGATGTTGGCACCTTCGCGGGAAAAGTACGGCTTGCGCACCCAGCCTTTCGGCACCGCGCTTTGCGGATTTGGATCGAGATGCGCCGCCAGCAGATTCGGGTGGCCCTTGTGCATCTCCCACAACAAGGGCAGCACGCCTTTGTTGGACAGAATCGCTTTCCACGCCGGCTCGAAAAACTGCGTGTCGCATTCAGCAATCGCTGCGCCGAACGGTTCGTGGAAGATGAACTCCCAGGCATGCAGCTTGAACAGGTGCGGAATCCAGCGATCCTCAAGATCGACGAAGCGACCCTCAGTCGTCAGGCCGATGTCTTCGATATCGATGTGCCGCGACTCGATGCCGACCTTTTCTGCGATCAGGCGCAGGTAATCGGTGGTGCCCTTGTCTTCGAGCGAATCCTTCATCGAGGCGAAATAGAACGGACGCTTGAGCTGCAGTTCGGCGAAAGCCTGGTGCAGTTTGGTGTCGATGCTGTTGAACTGGTCGGCATGGCGCGGCAGCGTGCCGCGCTCGATGCACTGTTCCAGCCAGCCCCACTGAAACGCTGCGGCTTCGTAGAGGCTGGTCGGCGTGTCGTAATTGAGTTCGAGCAGTTTCGCTGGGCCGTTGCCGCTGTAGGAAAAGTCCATACGCCCGTACAGATGCGGATGACCTTCCAGCCAGGAGGTGCGGATCAGGTCGTAGTACGAGGGCGGAATGCTCAGGCGATCCAGCAGTTCTTCGCTGTGCACGACGCGGTCGACCAGATCCATGCACATCTCGTGCAGCTCGGTGGTCGGGTCCTCGAGATCGTTTTCAATCTGCGTCAGGCTGAACTGGTAATACGCGCTTTCGTCCCAGTACGGCTCGTTGTCGATGGTATGGAACAGAAAGCCGAGGCTCTCGGCGGTGTGCTTCCAGTCGGGCCGCTCGGTGCAGGCGATCTTCTTCATGATCAGCTGCTCGAACGCCCGGAACTGCTGCTCCAGCCACCCCAGCCGCTGCGGGCGCTGGACTGGCTGCCGAAGCCCCCACGGGAGGTCGAAGAAGCCACGTTGACCGGTTTACTCTTGCTGCTTTCGTAATCGGGTTGGCTGCGCGCCGTCGTTTCGGCTCGGCGGTACTGCGTCGAGGTGTTGTAAGTCTGGCGGGTTTCGCGGTCGCGATAAACCGTGCGATCGGCGTTATTGCTCATGGCGTTGCCGATCAGCCAACCGGTCAGCCAGCCATTGCCGCCACCACCACCGCCACCGGAATAGTGCGAAGTGGTTCCCGCATTCTGTGCGGTGCTGTCACCGGCAGGTATTTGCGCATTGGCGATTGCATCGAGGTTCTGTTCGGCTTCACCGTTCTGCGGAATCTTGAACCCGCCAAGTTTCGGCACAAAGCGGCCATCGGAATTTTTCTGACACCAGTCAGCGGCAAAATCCGCATCGCACTTGGCTTTGTCGTCATACGCCGGCGCGATGCGTCGGTGTTCGGCCAAGGCCGCGACGTAGGCGTTGGAGCAGACATCGGCGGCCATTTCGGCGTCGACGCATTGCTCGACGCTCTGGAAACTGCGCGGTTGCTCCGCGGCGCTCGCCTGGCCGGAAACGGCCATGGCCACCGAGGCGGCGAGGGACAACTGAACGTATTTGCTGCGTTTCATCGAAGGCTTCCTGCCGATCAGTTGGACGGTGTCATGCACGCGGCGTTGAGCATGCCGACGCTGATTGCCACCGCAGCGACGTAAATGCCGGCGGCGACTTCGCCGTTTGCAATGCGTTGGGACGTGCCTTTGAGCACCAGACCGGTGGCGAGGAATGCCAGCAATTGCACGACGGCGGCAATCACCGCCCAGAGTACGAAGTCGAGCACATTGACCGAATAAGCGATCACGTTGCTGGCGGGAATGGCAAAACCGATGATCGCGCCGGACAGTGCGACAGCGGCGGCGGTGTTGCCGGCGCGGATCAGCTCGAACTCCTTGTGCGCGGTGATGCGCGTGTAGACGAATTGAAACAACATGAACAGCAGCACGGCGCCAATCAGGTAGACGACGAAACCGACCAGTGCGGTCTTGTTCAGGGAAACGGCCAACACTTCCAGCATGAAAAACTTCCTTTTTTAAATGGCGCTCAAATCAGTCGTGTACAGCGAGATGCCCAGCGAAGTGCTCAGGCTGACGGTGCCTTCTTCGTCCTGTTCGACGGAGAACAGCAGCAATTCGCGGCGATCGGTCAGGCCGGTGTCACGCGCGTAAAGCATCGAATGGTGGTTGATGGTGTAACTCTCGTCCGGATTCACCACATGTTCGGTCATCGGCACGAGCTCGGTCTGGCCCTGTTCGGTACCCCACTCGCGGGCGTAGGCGATGCCTGCGTGGGTGTAGTTCGGCAAACCGATCTGGCTGTTCGGACCGGCCAGACGCTGCAGTTCGGCGTCACTGTTGACGGTCACGTAACTGAGGTAATTGAACAGCGTGACCGATTCGATCTGGTCCTCACCGGTGACGTGGATCTGCACCCAGAAATCTTCGTCATTCATGTAATAGCGGTGCAGTTTGTTGGACTGGCCGAGGTCGACCCAGCCTGCGCTCCAGACTGCCTGATCGAAGGGCACCCGCACTGAAGTCGAGCCTTCGAGCAGCAAGGCCAGGGTCGTGTCGAAACGCACGCCTTTGCCCTGCGCCATGCCCAGCGGGCCGCTGGCGCCGGTGCTCGTTGGCGCAGCGGCCTGCCAATTGCTGGTGCCGAGCAAGTCTTTAAACCATCCCATGGGTACGTTCCTTGAAGCGGGTGGAGGTGTTCGGGGGTGTAAAAGTGGCGGTAGTGTACCGGGCGAAGCGGTGAACGAGCAGAGGCAATTGCTCAGCGCAAACGATGTAGGAGTGAGCCTGCTCGCGATGGCGGCGGGTCAGTCAACACTGAAGTTGAATGTTCCGGCCCCGTCGCGAGCAGGCGAAGGCCTACAAGGGTTTGCGCAATAGCTTACTGCGCGGACTTCTGCTTCAGGCGCTCGAGAATCGCATTGGCGCTGCCTTCGTTCGGCGTGATGCCGGCGTCGCGCAGTTTGCGCTCCAGGTCGTTGCCGGTCGACGCGTCGGCCAGTTCGTCGGCAGCGCTCAGTTCAGCAGCGCGTTGCTGCTGCTTGGCTTGCAGGCGGTTCAGGGTGCCGACGGCGGTTTCCAGCTTGCCATTGGCACCACCGCTGGCGATGGAAGCGCTGACCTGTGCCTTTTGTACGCTGTCGCGGGCCTTCGCCATGTCCACTTGCTGGCGCAGGCTCTTGATGCGCGACTCGGCCTTGCTGATGTCCTTGCGCATGTTGTCGGCGTAGGCGCCAAATTCATCGCTGAGTTTCTTCTCGGCATCGAGGTCATTGGTCAGGGTCGAAATCGCTTCGGCCACTTCCAGCGCCAGGTCTTCACGGCCGGCGTTGAGTGCAGCGACGGCTTTGGCTTCGAGGTCCTTGATCTTGGCGTCGTACTCGCTGACACGATCAGCGGCCAGTTTGTGCTTGGCCATGATGGTGACCAGTTCGCGACGAGCATTGGACAGCGCGCTGTCGGCGTCACGGATTTCCTGATCGAGGATGCGCAGGGCCTGCTGATCGGCGATGGCTTCGCCGACTTCATTGGCGCCGCCGCGCAGTGCGGTGAACAACTTGCTCCAGATGGACTGAGTCATTGGATATTCCCTGTTGATTACTTGAAGAAGTGTTCGAAGGCTTCGCTGGCGCGCTGCACGTTGTCGACCAGGGTTTTCACCTCGGTGACGATGTTGGTCAAGCTCGAGTCGGCGCTGAGGGCGCCAAACATGTTGTAAACGGTCTGCCCGTTGGGCATCGACTCGATACCGATCGACGACAGCGGGAACATCTCCCGGCTGCGCAGCACGGCGTCGTTGAAGGCCGGGACGTTGCTGATCGAATCGATATCGACCAGTACGGTGTCGACGATGATCTGCTGGCCGGCCAGGGCAATGTGAATCGGCAGACCGCCGAATTCGTTCATTTCCAGCTTGATGCTCGGCTCGGAGCTCTGGATCAGCGACAGCGTGATTTCTTGCGAAGCCACCTCGTCCAGGGCCTTGAGGGCGTTGAAGAGGCTATCGATGGTCCAGTTGTTGCCTGCGCTCATGTAATTCTCCGACATGAATGAGCCAGCCAGAATCGGTTGGCGTAGCTGTTGCTCCATTTGCTTGAGCAAGCTTCGGTTTTCGGGAAGCACCCAAGTTTCGTGTTTCACATAACCGGCGGCGGCCAGACCCGCGCGCATCTGCTTCATATAAAAGCTCGACGGTTTCTTTGCGGAGGTTTTGGCGCGCTCGCCTTTCGGGCTTGCTGCGGCGTGCGCCTTTGAGCGGCTTGTCATGGCTGAAATCCGGTTATGAATGTCTCACGCGTGGGCCACACTACAACCAATTCAAAGTGCCATCAATGACTCACGCGTGAGATTTTCATGACAGGCAAAAAAAGGCCCGCAACGCGGCGGGCCAGTGGGCATTGCAGTTGTTGCTAGGCATTGCTGCGCAGGAATTCGTCTGTCGAGACCACGCTGGCGTAGGCGAAACCCAGCGCCGACATGAACGCGGCATGCACCTGCGCGGCCGGCACGGTCACGCCGTTGAACTCCAGGTCACGGCTGGCGCAGGCGTCGTGAATCACCGTGACGCTGTAACCCATGTCTGCTGCGGCGCGAGTGATGCCGTCGACGCACATGTGGCTCATGCTGCCAACCACCACCAGGTCAGTTATGCCTTTTTCGTCGAGAACCGCTTTCAGCTCGGTTTCGCGGAACGAGTTGACGAAGTGCTTGAGCACCACCGGCTCGTCGGCGCGGTTGAGCACTTTCGGATGCAGCTTGGCGCCGTCCGAACCCGGGGTGAAAAACGGCGCGTCCGGCGAAGTGAATTCGTGGCGGATGTGCACCACTGAATCGCCCGCCTCGCGGAAGGCTTCGATCAATCGGGCGGCATTGTCGGCAGCGGCGTCGGCGCCGGCCAGCGGCCACTTGCCTTGAGGGAAGTAGTCATTCTGGATATCGACTACGATGAGCGCTTGCTTGGCCATGGGTGTGTCCTCGATGTGTTGGCTGGAAGTGACTCCAGTATTGGCGCTGAGCAGCGCTTCGAGGATTGGCCGCACCGACAATAGACAGGGGAAAACTGACAATGGGCGCAGAAAACGCCGCCATCGCTGAACTCGGCGTGCTGATTTATCCCGGCGCGCAGATGGCCGCGGTGCATGGGCTGACTGACCTGTTTGCGGTGGCCAACCGGATTGCCGCAGAGCAGCAGACCGCACATCTGCCGAGGCTGCGTGTCAGCCATTGGCAGGCCGAAGATGATCGGCCGCCGACGCGGATCTACGCCAGTCTCGCCGGTGATGAAGCCAATTTGCAGGCCGTGCTGATTCCGCCGTCGATCAGCGGCTTCTCGGCGGCGCAAACGCCGACCCGGCTGATGCAGTGGCTGCGTGATCAGCACGCACGCGGGGCAACGCTGGGCGGGGTTTGCGTGGGTTCGCTGATGCTCGCCGAAAGCGGCCTGCTCGACGGCCGCAGCGCGACGGTGCACTGGACGGCGGCGCAGGGCTTCAGCGAGCGTTACCCGAAGATCAAGCTCAAAGCCGATACGCCGATCGTCGACGATGGCGACCTGATCACCACGGCCGGGCTGATGGCCTGGTCGGAGCTGGGCCTGCGCCTGGTCAACCGCTTGCTCGGCCCGAGCATCGCCACTCGCACCGCGCATTTTCTAGTGATGGAGCACAGCGACAGCGCCAGCGCCTGCGGCAGCAACTTCGCGCCGATTCTCAGCCATGGCGACGCCGCCATTCTGAAGGTCCAGCACTGGCTGCAAAGCACCGGCGCGACGGATGTTTCGTTAGCCGCAATGGCTGAACGTGCGGTGTTGGAGGAACGTACCTTTCTGCGCCGGTTCCGCGCCGCGACCGGGTTGAAACCGACCGAGTATTGCCAGCATCTGCGGGTGGGCAAGGCGCGGGAGATGTTGGAGTTCAGCAACGGCACGATCGATCACATTGCGTGGACGGTGGGCTATCAGGATCCCGGCGCGTTTCGCGCGATTTTCAAGAAGATTACCGGGCTGACGCCGAGTGATTATCGGGGGCGGTTTGGTCTGTCCCGTTAGTCAGCAGCGCCTGAAAAACCTGTGGGAGCGGGCTTGCCCGCGATTCGGTCTTCCAGCTAAAGCCATTGGTGAGGGACCTACCGAAATCGCTGGCAAGCCAGCTCCCACAGGTGTGTTGTGGAAGCCATTAATCGTGCAATTTGCCGGAATTTTCTGCGCTGTCGTGCAGTTTGAAACAGGCGTGGTGCCAGCATTTTCTCGGTAACTGATTGATTTTCAGTAGCTTTGCCGCGTGCAACGATTGGCCTGATCTCTGCACCTCTCAACGGGAAACCATTGAACCAGCAAAAGGGGAACGCATGACCCCGACACCACGCAAGAAAATCGTTGTCGCTCACTCGGTGCGTCCCGACGCGCCGCAACACGAAGTCCAGACCAACAAAGCCCTGGCGCGCTGGCTGGCGCAGATTCTAGGGTGCAAGTTCGGCGGCAGTTACGATGCGGAAAAACACCGCGGCCGCGACCTGTATCTACTGCCCACGCAGACTATCGTCGGTGCCGCCCACGCCGAGGGGCTCGGCATCAGCGGCCCGGACGATCTGTGGGGCGGCTACGTCGAACATGACTTCATCTGCACCAAAGCTATCAGCCACGGTTTACGCAGCCACCTGGCCCACGCGCCGCCGGGCTGGTCACCACTGTTTTCCGAGCGGGTGCGCAACGTCGTGCTCGATGGGCTCAGCGTATTCGCCCTGGAAGATGCACGGCCAGCCGCCGAGCATCTGCTGTATGCCGGGCCGATTCGCATCAAGCCGATTCATGCCTGCGCCGGTCGCGGCCAGGAAGTCATCAAAAGCCTCGACGCCTTCGATGAAATCCTCGCCCGGCCCGACGCTGAAAAGCTGTTCGGCGAAGGCGTGGTGCTCGAGCAGGATTTGAGCAAAGTGGTGACCCACAGCGTTGGCCAGTCATTCATCGGCGGCAAAGTGCTGAGTTACTGCGGCGAGCAATACTTGACCGAGGATGGTCAGGGCGAGGAAGTCTACGGCGGGTCCAATCTGCTGGTGGTGCAGGGCGGTTATGAAGCCTTGCTGGCGCTGGATCTGCCCGACGACGTGCGCCTGGCCATCGAACAGGCCCAGGTGTTCGACAGCGCCGCTGACGAAGCCTACCCGCGATTCTTCGCCTCGCGACGTAATTACGACATCGCCCAAGGCCTCGACAGCAGTGGCAACCCGCGCAGCGGCGTACTTGAGCAATCCTGGCGCATGGGCGGGGCAAGCAGCGCCGAAGTCGCGGCGCTGCAGAGTTTCGTCAACGATCCGGGGATGCGCGCGATCCGTGTGTCTTCGGTGGAAACCTACACCGATCAGGCGCTGCCGGCGGACGCCATCGAGGTCTATCGCGGCCCGGCCGAGAACAGCGAATTTCTTCTCAAATATGTAACGGTCAAATCCTATGACGGCTAGAAGCGAAAGCATTCAAATCGACATTGATGATGAACAGATGAGCGGGACCTTTCTGAGTCCCAAATCGAAAGTGCCGGGCGTTTTGTTCGTGCACGGTTGGGGCGGCAGTCAGGAGCGTGACCTGGAGCGCGCCAAGGGCATCGCCGGTCTGGGTTGCGTGTGCCTCACCTTCGATTTGCGCGGGCACACCGGCGGCACCGGTATTCCGCTGAGCCGGGTGACCCGGGAGGATAATCTGCGCGACTTGCTCGCCGCCTACGATCGCCTGCTGGCGCACCCGGCGCTGGATACCTCGGCGATCGCCGTGGTCGGCACCAGTTATGGCGGCTATCTGGCCTCGATTCTGACTTCGTTGCGCCCGGTGCGCTGGCTGGCGCTGCGGGTGCCGGCGCTGTACCGCGACGAGCAGTGGCACACGCCCAAGCGCGATCTGGACAAGGCGGATCTGCGTGACTATCGCGGCACGCTGGTGCGAGCGGACAGCAACCGCGCCTTGCATGCCTGTTCGCAATTCACCGGGGACGTGTTGCTGGTGGAATCCGAAACCGATGACTTCGTCCCGCACGCGACGATCATGAGTTATCGCGCGGCGTGTCAGCAGACCCACTCACTGACGCACCGGATCATCGACGGCGCCGATCACGCGCTGAGCGATCCGGTGTCGCAGCAGGCGTATACCTCGATTCTGGTGGACTGGATTACCGAGATGGTGGTCGGGGAGCGGTTGAGTATCATCCAGTCCAGATGATGTGTTGGGTTTTCTGGCCTCTTCGCGAGCAGGCTCGCTCCCACAGGTTGCATGCATTCCAAATGTGGGAGCGAGCCTGCTCGCGAAGGGGCCATCAGCTTCACCACTAATCTCAGGAAGGCTTCTTCTCGATCCGCAACGCCTTGGCCTTCGCTTCCACCACCAGATACATCACCAGCGTAATCAGCAACGGCAGCAAAAAATAAATCGCCCGATACGCCAGCAACCCCGCCACCAGACTGCCGCGCGACACCTCATGTTGCAGCAGCGCGACGAACACCGCCTCGAGCACGCCAAGTCCGGCCGGGATATGGGTGATAACGCCGGCAATCGCACTGATCAGCAACACGCCCAGCACCAACGGATAATCGAGCTTGCTCGGCAGCAAGGTGAAAATCACCGCCGCCATCAACGACCAGTTCAACGCACCGAGCAGCAGTTGCAGAACTGCCATGCGCAGCGACGGCAGGTTGATTTCAACATTGCGAATCGACCATTCACGGCGTTTGGAAAAGCGGCACGCGGCCAGATAACCCGCGCTCACCAGCAACAGTAAAACGCCGATGCCCTGCAACGCGGTGCTGCTGATTTTCCAGCCCGGCGGCATGCTCACCAAACCGCTGGTGAACACCACGCCAGCGATGGTCATGTAGCCGAACCAATTGGTCGCCAGGCTCAGGCCGAGAATCTTGGCGATGTTGCTTTTGCTCACCCCCAGCCGCGAATACAGGCGGTAGCGCATGGCGATGCCGCCGACCCAGGCACTCAGATTGAGGTTGAACGCGTAACTGATGATCCCCACCGGCAGGATCTGCTTCCAGGTCAGATCCTGGCCGATGTAGGTGCGGCCAATCAGGTCGTAACTGGCGTAGACCAGAAAGCTCAGCAGGGTCAGGCTGGCGGCGATGATCAGCGTGCGCACTTTGAAATCGGCAAGGGTCTGCAGCACTTCGGCCCATTCGATGCGCATGGCGAACATGGTCAGCAAGACGATCAGGGCGAGAAAGAACAGCAGCGTCAGCGGACGCTTCCAGCGGCTCCACTTCGAATGTTGCGCGGGTGCCGAGTGCTCGGCCGAATGCGTTTCGGAATGGCTCATGTCAGGTTCCCTCGAAATGGCTTGAGCCTTGGTTTATGTGCCGGCAGCCAGCCGGCCATGGCCGGGAAATGCCGCAGGAAGTGAAACACCAGAAAACCCACAGTCATGTGCCAGATGCGCCCGCGCGGCAGCTTCGCCGGGTCCATGGCTTTGCAGTGGTTGCGGCTGAGGTCTTCGAGGCGCTCGTACAGATGCTGATTGAAGGCGCGGTCGCGGATCAGCACGTTGGCTTCAAGGTTCAACGACAAGCTCAGTGGATCGAGATTGCTCGAGCCGACAGTGCTCCACTCTTCGTCCATCAGCGCGACTTTGCCGTGCAGCGGGCGCTGGCAATATTCGTGAATCTGCACGCCGGCCTTGAGTAGGTAGTCATAGGTCATGCGTGCGGCGATCTTGGCCACCAGCATGTCCGGCTGACCTTGCAGAATCAGGCGTACCTCGACGCCCCGGCGCGCGGCATTACGGATTTCGCGCAGCAAGCGATAGCCGGGGAAGAAGTAGGCGTTGGCGATCACCACCCGGTGTTTGGCGTGGCGCAGCGCCTGCAAATACACATCTTCGATGTCGGTGTGATGCTGGTCGTTGTCGCGAAACACCAGGCGCACCTGGCCGTCGTGGTCGTTGAAAGCCATTTCGGCGCGTCGCTGGCGCCGGCGTTGCCACCAGAATTTCGCTCGCCCCGGACGACCGCTTTGCAGCAAGGCGAAGTGGTGAATATCGGCGACCGCCGGGCCCTGGATTTCCACCGAGTAATCCTGCTTGGCTTCGGGACCGAAATCGGCCAGGTGATCGCCGGAAAAATTGATCCCGCCGATGAACGCGATCGTGCCGTCGACCACCACGATCTTTCGGTGCAGACGGCGGAACCAGTTGGTGCGAATGCCCAGGTGCTTGGGGGCGGGGTCGAAGATTTGCAAATGCACGCCGGCGTCGCTGAGTGCCGTGAGGTAACCGGTGCTCAGCTCGCCACAGCCAAAGCCGTCAAGGCTGACCGTGGTGCGCACGCCCCGCCGCGCGGCGTCGATGAGAATTTCCTGAAGCTCGGCACCGACCTTGTCTTCAAAAACGATAAACGTCTCAAGGAGGATTTCACTTTTCGCCGCGCGCATCGCTTCGAACACTCGCGGGAAGTATTCCTCGCCGTTCTCCAGCAGTTCGATGCGATTACCGCCGTGCCAGCGGTACTCGACATCGACATGGCCGGGCTCGCGGACCGGCGGGGTGATGGTCATCGGCTCCACGGCGGATTTCTCCAGTGGCGAGCTGCTCATAGTTGGATCTCCACCGACAGCGGGACATGATCGGAAAGGTGTGACCAGGGCCGGTTCGCCAGAACTTTCGGCTGGCTGGCCTTGAGGTTGCGCACGTAGATGCGGTCCAGGCGCAGGGTCGGCAGGCGCGCCGGAAAACTGCGCGCCGGTTTGCCCTGATGTTCGGCGAACACTTCGCGCAAGCCGCACGGCTTGAGTTGCGCATCAGCGCGCTGGCGCCAGTCATTGAAGTCGCCGGCGACGATCACCGGCGCGTCCTGCGGCAATTCGGCCAGGCGTTGCATCAGCAGATCCAGTTGCGCGTTGCGATGGCTCTCACGCAAGCCCAGATGCACGCAGATCGCATGCACCTCAGCGCCGTCGCCGGGCAAGCGCAGCACGCAATGCAACAGGCCGCGGTTCTCGTGGCCGCTGATCGACACGTCGAGGTTATCGTGCCGGATGATCTGGAATTTCGACAGCAGCGCGTTGCCGTGGTCGCCATCCGGGTATACCGCATTGCGTCCATAGGCGAACTGCGGCCAGAGGCTGTCGGCGAGAAATTCGTACTGCGGCATCGTCGGCCAGTTGTCGAAGCGCTTGTGGTGGTGTTCGTGGGTGCCGTGGACTTCCTGCAAAAACACCACATCGGCGGCGACACTGCGCACCGCTTCGCGCAGCTCCGGCAGGATGAAGCGCCGGTTTAGCGCCGTGAAACCCTTGTGCGTGTTGACCGTCAGTACAGTGAAGGTGCTTACCGACGGCGCGCTTACCGAGCCTTCATCGGTGAAGCCGACCGGTTCTGGAATGCTCATGCCAACACTCCTTCGCCAGCGGGTTCGCCGGGGGCGGTGGCGAGGTCCTTGTCGAGATCGAAACGCTGCAACAGGTTGCGTGCGTCGTAGGGCGCGCGAACCTTGATGTCGTTGTCGAAATAGCAGAACACGTCGCGGGATTTGCGCGCGCGCGGTTTCAGGCGCGGGGCAATCAACTGCGCGTCTTGCGGTTGCCCGCCGTGGTGCCAGGCATCGATGCGCTCGGCCCAGCGCTCCAGAGCCTCGGCGCTATATCCGCTGGCGTAGAGCTCTTCGGCACCGTGCAGACGCAGGTAGACAAAGTCGCTGGTGACGTCTTCGCGGTACGGCCATTTATTCGCAGTGTCGGCGATCACCAGCGCGGTGTTGTGGCGCTTGAGCAGGCGTACGAATTCAGGATCGATAAAGCTGTCATTGCGGATTTCCACCGCATGGCGCAGGGGCTTTTTACGCCAGGCTTTGACGCTGACCGGGCCTCGCAGGTGCTCATCATGCTGACGGGCGAGTGCGGCGGCGGCTTCGGTGTCGCGCGGCAATTGAGCGAGGAAGTTTTCGAAGCGTTCAGGCTCGAATTTGAAGTTGGGCGGGAACTGCCAGAGGATCGGCCCGAGCTTTTCCTTGAGTTCCAGCACGCCCGAAGCAAAGAAATTCGCCAGCGGTTTTTCGATTTCGCGCAAGCGCCGCACATGAGTGATGAAACGTGGCGCCTTGACGCTGAAGACGAAGTTGTCCGGGGTTTCGGCGTACCACTGGGCGTAGCGTTCCGGCCGTTGCAGCGCATAGAACGATCCATTGATTTCGATGCTGTTGACGGCGCGCGAGGCGAATTGCAATTCGCGCTTCTGCGCCAGTCCCTTCGGGTAGAAGTCCCCGCGCCACGGGGCGTAACGCCAGCCTGAAATACCGATGTGAATCGCCGCCATCCCATCCTCCCGTAGAAAGTCCTCGTGTTGCCGGTGTTTTGTGATGACTGCGGCGGGGGCGGGAAAGTTTCGGCGGTGTTACGGGCGGTCACGATCGCCAATCGCCTCCGGTTCATTGTAGGAGCGAGCCTGCTCGCGAAAGCGCTGGGTCAGTCAGCAGAGCGGTTGAATATGAAGCCGCCTTCGCGAGCAGGCTCGCTCCCACAGGGATGTGTGTGGCCCTGATGCTGAACTTGCCGCGCGATTACCGATCAGTTCCTTACAGGTTCACTCACAGGAGCTCCGCGTGTTGACCAGGTTCAGGATCGCCATTGTGCTGGGAGCGCTGCTGTTTCTCGGCGCCAGTGAAGTCGAGGCTGCTGCGCTGCCGGGCGTTCCGGCCAACGCCGAAACCAGCGAAAAAGCCGCCGAGCCCGAGCCGCTGGTGCAGGGCGGGCTGCTCGGCGCGATCAGTACCAGCATTGATGACGTGCAGGAAAAACTCGACCTCAACGAAGATCTGGTCGACGCCTGGCGCCTGCGTGCCGACCGCGCCGCCGATGAGGTCGACAAACTGGTCAAGCAACCCTCGAATCGCTCGGGCTGGAGCGTCGCCGGGGATTTCCTCAGCTTGTCCGGCGCCTGGCTCGGTAGTTTTGCCGTGCTGACCGTACTTGGCAGCCTGTTGGCCAAACGCCTGCGCGAAGGCCGCTGGCTGCGCACGCGCCAGCGCGGTCAGGACCTGCTCGGTTATCTGCTGCCGTTCACCGTGCCAGCACTGATCTGCCTGCCGCTGACCCTTTATGTAAGTCATTTTCTGCAAGCCTCGGTGGGCCGCGCGCTGGCGCTGTGTCTGGCTTACGCGACCAGCAGTGGCATCTTTTCCACCTCGATGCTGCTGTGCGTGGTCGTGGTGTTCAATGTCGGGCATAAACGCACCGCCGCGCGAATCATCCGCCAATACTGTCCGCGACCGCTGTTCCTGATCGGCTTTCTTGCCGCGCTCAGCGATGCCTTGACCAGCCCGCAGATCGCTCGGCAACTGGGCGGCAACATCACCAGCAGCATCGCCGTGTTCACCGGCCTGATCGCTTCGATCATTTTCGGCCTGCTGGTGATTCGCCTGCGCCGCCCGGTGGCGCATCTGATCCGCAACCGCTCGCTGAGCCAGCGCCTGAAACAGCCGTCATTGCAAGAGTCGCTGCGGATTTTTTCCGGGCTGTGGTACTGGCCGATCGTGCTGATGGTGCTGGTCTCGGCAGTCAGCCTGATCGGCATCGGCGAGGACAACCAGAAAGCCCTGCGCTGCGCCTTGTTCACTACGGTATTGTTGATTGGCACGGTGTTTCTCAGCACTGTGCTGCAGCACCTGTTCAAGTCGCGCAAGGCCGAAGCGATCCAGCGCAGCAGCGCCTACAAGGAACGCTTTCTTAGCCTGTTGCACGCGTTGTTGCGGATCGTCATCGCGATTGCCTTCCTCGATATTCTCGGACGGATCTGGGGCGTGTCGTTGCTTGATTTTGCCCAGAGCAGCGCGGTGGGCCGGGCGATCAGCGAAGCCTTGAGCAGCATCGGTCTGATCTTTCTGGTGACGTGGCTGCTGTGGGTGGTGCTGGACACGGCCATTCAGGAAGCGCTGAAACCGCCGCTGAGCAAACGTGCGGCACGCCAGCCGAGCACGCGGGTGAAAACCATCCTGCCGCTGCTGCGCAACGCGATCAAAATCATCCTGGTAGTGATCTGCGCAATCACCACCATGGCCAATCTGGGGATCAACGTTGCGCCCTTGCTGGCGGGGGCCGGGGTGGTCGGTCTGGCAATCGGTTTCGGTTCGCAGCAACTGGTTCAGGATGTGATCACCGGGCTGTTCATCATCATCGAAGACACCCTGTCGATCGGCGATTGGGTGGTGCTCGATTCCGGGCATGCCGGTACGGTCGAAGGGTTGACCATCCGCACCCTGCGCCTGCGCGACGGCAAGGGCTTCGTGCACTCGGTGCCGTTCGGCCAGATCAAAGCGGTTACCAACCAGTCGCGGCAGTTCGCCTTCGCATTTTTCTCGGTGCAGTTCACCTATGACACTGACGTGGACAAGGCCATCGAACTGATCCGCGAGACCGGCGATTCGATCCGCGAAGACCCGTTCCTCAAGTACAACCTGCAAGGCCCGCTGGATGTGTTCGGGGTCGACAGAATGGATCTCAACGGCGTGGTGCTGACCGCGCAATTTCGCACGGTCTCAGGCGGACAGTATGCGGTGAGCCGGGCGTTCAACCAGCGTTTGAAGAAGCTTGTGGATAACACTGCGAATGTGCATTTTGCCCAGACTTATCCACAGCAGGTGGTGATGCCCAAGCGCCAGGCGGTGGATGAGGTGGCGGGGGCGCAGGTGCCGCAGGAATCGCGGACCTGATCTGAATGATGCGTTGCATGTCCCGGCCTCATCGCGGGCAAGCCCGCTCCCACATTGGTTTTGTGTACACCGCAGAACCCTGTGGGAGCGGGCTTGCCCGCGATGAGGCCAGAACAGACACCCTCAATTGCGGATGAGTTTCCTGCCTATCTGCTCAACGACCACCTGACCCCATTCCCCCAGATCTGCTGCTTGCCGGCAATCATTGCCGCCACCGCAACCCCATCGCGATACACCAGCCGATTACTCGCCAGCGCCGGGACTTTCACCCCGGGCAACAGGGTCCCGGCGAGGTTCAGCGGGTCGACCCCGCAGACCATCACCAGACTGCCGTCGTGCGGGCGTCGGCGCACTTCGCGCAACAGGGGAATCGCCTCGGGCAGGGCGAATTGTTCGCCCGCCAGACCACTGACGAAGCGCCCGCCACGAATCTCGCCACGCGCTTCGAGCCGATGGAATGTGCGCAAAAATTCGCGCCAGCTCGGCAACCAGTCCGCCTCGCGCTCGAGCAAGCGCCAGAACACCACGCCGTAGCGACGCAGCAACGTCATGGCGACATGCTCCAGCGTTTCGTTGTTATCCACAGCTGTACCGCGCCGCAACAAGGCCCAGCGTCCGGCATCGTCCATGCCGCCGACAAACGCGCCGCGCCCGCGCCGACTGCTACGCTGCTGGCGCTTGCTCGGCGGGGTGATCAGCGCGCGCAGGCCGGCGAAGCTGTCAGCGTTCACCAGCCCGGCGCCGACCAGTTCCTGCAAGGCGATTTCCAGTTCGCTGCGCAACAGGTGCGCTTCGTGAATCAGCTCATCGAAAAACAACGCGCCGTGCTGGCTCAAGGCGTCGAAGACCTTGCGGGTTTTCGGCGACAGCTCGTCTACCGGCGTCTGTTCGGCCAGCGCACTCCACAAGCCGACCTGACTGCGCGGCAGCAACACGATCGGTGTGCTGCGCAACGCCGTGCCGCTGACCTTTTGCCGAGCGCTGAGGCGCGTCCACACCAGTTTGCCGTTGCGGCACAGCTCATCCAGCCAGCTCGGTGAATAGTCCTTGAGCCGCGCCGGCAAAATGTCGCTGTCCCACGCCGAAGCCGCTGCCGCGTAGCCTTCGAACTGGCCGACAATTGCCGGCAACACCGCGCTGCCCTGACCGCGCGTCGAGGCTGACAGGTGCTGCCAGTCGAACAGAAAACGCATGAAGTCCTGCAACGCCACCGGTTCGATTTCCCGGCGCAAGCGCTTGACCGTGTAGCGATGGATGCGCGCGAGCAGATGCCGTTCGCACCATTCCTCTTGATCAAGGTTCGGCGTGAATTGGCCGCGCAGCACATAACCTTCGCGCTCCAGTCGGGCGAGGACTTGCGCGACCTGCGCAGTCGGCAACGCCAGCGGTTGGGCGATGGCGAGTAACGGCAGCGGGCCGAACCCGGCGAGGCGCGCGCGGATCACTTCGAGCAAGGCGTCATCGAAACTCCACGCCGCGTCGAAGCCCGGTAATGCGTCCAGCTCGGGATGCGGCGTGGCCTGTGGATAAAGCGCCTGCAGGCAGGTCAGACGTTCGCGGGCCAGCCACAAAGAATGCTCGGCATCGACCTGCAGACAACACGCGCGGCCACTGCTGGCCAGGGTCTGCAGCCACTCGCGCCAGCCGTCATTGGCGGCCACTTCCGCTGCGCTGATGCAGGCCAGGCTCATCAGCGCTTCGTGCATTTCATCCGCCGAATTCGCCGTTGGCCACGCTTCTTCGCATACGGCTGTAATGGCGTCGGCATCCAGTGCACCGAGGTCATCGGTCGATTGCGGATCGCTCCAGCGTCGGTTGATCACCGCTTGCGTGCGGCGCTCTTCCAGCGGCGCGTCATCGAGAAAGGTGTACGGCCGCGCGCTGAGAATTTCTGCGGCGAGCGGCGAGGGCGCCGGCAGGTCGCGGCTGATCAGGCGCACCTCGCCGCGCTCCATGCGGCGTAACAGCGTGAGCCAGCCTTCGCTGTCCATCGCTTCGTGCAGGCAATCGTCGAGGGTTTGTTCGATCAGCGGATGCTCGGGGATTTCCCGCTCGCCGGCGAGGTTTTCCAGGCAGGCGATCTGATCGGGAAACACGCTGGCGATCAGGTCTTCGCTTTTCATTCGCTGCAACTGCGGCGCGACTTTGCGCCCGCCGGTAAAGCGCGGCAGCGCCAGCGCGACCCCGGCATTCCAGCGCCAGCGCACGCCGAACAGCGGCGCGTCGAGCACGGCCTGGATGAGGATGTGTTCGGCACTGTTGCTGTGCAGGTAGCGCCACACCTCGTCGAGTTCAAAGCTGTGACTGGTCGACAGCGACAGCACGATCGCGTCTTCGCTGGCGGCGGCCTGCAATTCGAAATTGAAGGTGCGGCAGAAGCGCTTGCGCAGGGCCAGGCCCCAGGCGCGGTTGATGCGGCTGCCGAACGGCGTGTGGATGATCAGTTGTGTGCCGCCGGATTCGTCGAAAAACCGCTCCATCAGCAGCGTGTCCTGCGAGGGCAGGGCGCCGAGGGTCTGGCGTGCGCGGGCCAGATATTCGATCAGTTGCTCGGCGCTGGCGCGGTTGAGGCCCAGGGTCTGGGTCAGCCAGTCGAGCGCCGGTTGCAGATCGCCGGGGTTGGCGCCGAGCAATTCGTCGAGTTGCGCTTGCAGGCGTGCCACCGCGGCGGACAGCTCATCGCTACGCCCCGGCGCTTCGCCGAGCCAGAACGGAATGGTCGGCGGCTGGCCGTGGGCATCCTCGACGCGCACCTTGCCGGCCTCCACGCGCAGGATGCGGTACGACGTATTGCCGAGCTGGAACACGTCGCCGGCAATGCTCTCGACGGCGAAATCTTCGTTGACGCTGCCGATGTTCAGGCCTTGCGGTTCGAGCAGTACGCTGTAATCGGCGTTGTCGGGAATCGTCCCGCCGCTGGTCACTGCAGTCAGTTGCGCACCGCGCCGGCCACGCAAGGTGCGGCTGACGGCGTCGCGGTGCAGGTACGCGCTGCGGATGCCTTGGCGCCCGTTGTAACCCTCGGCGAGCATGCTGAGCAGCGCCTGATAGTGATTTTCGTCGAGGTCGCGATAGGGCGCGGCGCGGCGGAACATGGCCAGCAGCGCGTCTTCCGGCCATTCCTGGCAGCTGACTTCGGCAATGATCTGCTGCGCCAGCACATCCAGCGGCGCCTGTGGAATATGCAAAGTGTCGAGTTCGCCACGACGCACGCAGTCGAGCAGGGCGGCGCATTCGATCAGATCGTCGCGGGTGGTGGCGAACAAGCGTCCCTTCGGCGTGCCGCCGACCTGGTGGCCGGAGCGGCCGACCCGTTGCAGGAAACCGGCAATCGAGCGCGGCGAACTGATCTGGCAGACCAGATCGACTTCGCCGATATCGATGCCCAGTTCCAGCGACGCGGTGGCGATCAGCACCTGCAACTCGCCGCGCTTGAGCCGCTGCTCGGCATCGAGGCGAAACTCCTTGGCAAGGCTGCCGTGGTGCGCCGCGACGGCGTGCTTGCCGAGGCGTTCGCTCAGGTGCCGGCTGAGGCGTTCGGCCAAACGCCGCGTGTTGACGAAAATCAGCGTGGTGCGATGTTCGCGGGCCAGTTCGGCGAGGCGGTTGTAGACCAGCTCCCAAACGTCATTGGCCATCACCGCCGATAAGGGCACCGGCGGCACTTCGATGCCCAGATCCCGAGGGCGAGCGTGGCCAATGTCGATGATTTCGCAGGGCCGCTCATGGCCGACGAGAAATTGCGCCACGGCTTCGACCGGTTTCTGCGTGGCGGACAGGCCGATGCGCGTCAGTGGTTCGCTGCACAACGCTTGCAGGCGCTCCAGACTCAGCGCCAGATGACTGCCGCGCTTGCCGGCGGCCATCGCGTGGATTTCATCGATGATCACCGTACGCGTGGTGCCGAGCATTTTGCGGCCTGACTCGGAACCGAGCAGCACGTACAACGATTCCGGCGTGGTCACCAGAATATGCGGCGCAGTCTTGCGCATCGCCGCACGGTCTTTTTGCGGGGTGTCACCGGTGCGCACGGCGGTGGTGATCTGCAGCTCGGGCAGGCCCAGTTGGCGCAGTTGTTCGGTGATGCCGGCCAGCGGATTCTGCAGGTTGATCTGGATGTCATTCGACAGCGCTTTGAGCGGCGAAACGTAGACCACCAGGGTTTCGTCGGGCAGGCCGTCGGGGTTTTCCAGGCCGCGATGAACCAGATCATCGAGTACGGCAAGAAACGCAGTCAGGGTTTTGCCGGAACCGGTCGGTGCGGCGATCAACGTCGAGCGGCGCTGACGGATCAACGGCCAGGCACGAGCCTGGGCAGCGGTGACCGCCGGGAACGTGTGGCTGAACCAGGCGCTGACGGCGGGGTGAAAACCGGCCAGGGCGCTGTCGGCGGGGAGGGGCAGATTCATGGATAAAGTTATGCGGGGCGGGGAAGGAAGATGCAAGTACCGCTGGGGATCTTCAGAGGCAGTCAGGTCCTTATCGTCGGCAAGCCAACTCCCACAGGATTCATGCCTGGCACAAAACCTGTGGGAGCTGGCTTGCCAGCGATGAGGCCGGTTGCCTCAATACAAATTGCGGGATCTGCACATTACGGATGACGGTTGCGCACTAAACCCGCAAAATGCAACGATTCCGGCAATTATCGACGACGGTTCCACGAGAACCGTCGCTAAAGCCATCGTTCCAATCAGACTGGGCCTGCTGACTCTATGCGAATGCGCCTTATGTTACTGGGCGGCGGAAATGCCCTTGGGCAGGCGCTGATTCGCCTCGGTGCGGAGGAAGACATCGGTTTCCTCGCCCCCCGCCCGCCCGAAAACGGCTGGGATGCCGCGAGCCTGACGCAACTGCTGGACGACACCCGTCCCGATGCGTTGATCAACCTCGCCTACTATTTCGACTGGTTCCAGGCCGAGACCGTCAGCGAAACCCGCATGGCCGGGCAGGAACGTGCGATCGAGCGTCTGGCCGAACTGTGCCAGCATCACAACATCGTCCTCGTGCAGCCGTCCAGTTATCGGGTGTTCGACGGTTCGCGCGCCACCGCCTACAGCGAAAAAGACGAGCCAGTGCCGCTGGGCCTGCGCGGGCAAGCCTTGTGGCGTATCGAACAGAGCGTACGCGCCACCTGCCCGCAGCATGTGCTGCTGCGTTTCGGCTGGCTGCTCGATGACAGCCCGGACGGCACGCTCGGGCGTTTTCTCGCCCGCGCCGAGCAACCGGAAGAATTGCTGCTGGCCGATGACCGCCGCGGCAACCCGACGCCGGTCGACGACGCCGCACGGGTGATCATTTCGGTACTCAAGCAACTCGACTGCGCGGCGCCGCTGTGGGGCACGTATCACTACGCCGGCCATGAAGCGACCACGCCGCTGGCGCTGGGCCAGGCGATTCTCACCGAAGCACGCAGCCTGCACGCGCTGGCCATCGAAGCGCCGACCGCCCAGGCACACGCCGCACGGCCCGACGCTGCCGAAGAGCCGCAACACGCGGTGCTGGCCTGCAAGAAAATTCTGCACACTTTCGGGATCAAGCCGCGCGCCTGGCGTGCTGCACTCCCGGGCTTACTGGACAGGTTCTACCGTCATGGCTGAAGGTATCGTTCTCATCACCGGCGGAGCCGGTTTCATCGGCTCGCACTTGACCGACGCGTTGCTCGCCAAGGGCCACTCGGTGCGGGTGCTCGACGACTTGTCGACCGGCAAACGCAGCAACCTGCCGCTGGATAATCCCAAGGTTGAACTGATCGTCGGCGATGTCGCCGATGCGGCGCTGGTGGCGCACGCCATGCACGGCTGCAGCGCAGTCGCCCATCTGGCGGCGGTGGCGTCGGTGCAGGCGTCAGTGGACGATCCAGTGAAGACTCACCAGAGCAATTTCATCGGCACGCTGAATGTCTGCGAAGCGATGCGTCTGGCCGGCGTCAAACGGGTTTTATACGCCTCCAGTGCAGCAGTCTACGGCAACAACGGCGAGGGCGAGTCGATCAGCGAAGACACGCCGAAAGCCCCGCTGACGCCGTACGCCTCGGACAAACTGGCCGGTGAGCAGTATTTCGATTTCTATCGCCGCCAGCATGGCCTGGAACCGGTGATCTTTCGCTTCTTCAACATCTTCGGCCCGCGCCAGGATCCATCCTCGCCGTACTCCGGGGTGATCAGCATTTTCAGCGAACGCGCGCAGCAAGGTTTGCCCATCACCGTGTTTGGCGATGGCGAGCAGACGCGCGATTTTCTCTATGTCGAGGATCTGGTCAGTCTGCTGGTGCAGGGGATTGAAAAGTCTGATGTGCAGGTGGGCGCGGTGAACGTTGGCTGGAATCAGTCGATGAGCCTCAAGCAGATGCTCGAAGCATTGAAAGTGGTGGTCGGTGAACTGCCGCCAATAAGTTATGGCCCGGCGCGGGCGGGTGACATTCGCCATTCGCGGGCGGATAACCGGCGCTTGCTGGAGCGGTTTGAAATGCCGCGGCAGACGCCGATGAGTGTGGGGTTGGCGCGGTTGCTTGGGCGTGGCTGATAGAGCCCTCATCGGAACGCACCACCAATCCCCACCCATGAAAAAGGCGCCCTTCAACAGGCGCCTTTTTCACGGCCGGAACAAGCAATCCATCCCAGTGGCAAGGGAACATTGTCCCCCCGATCAATGGCGTACCGTCGTCGTCAGTTCTACGCCTGCCTGCCACGAAGCCTCATTCACCACCACGTGAACGTTCGGTCAATCGACTTAGAACTTATAGCCCAAACCGACCATGTAGATGAACGGATCGACATCGACGTTGACCCGAGCGCGAGTGCCCGGCGCGACGGCGTTGTTTTCGACGGTAGCGCGGGTATCGATGTCGATGTAGCGCACCTGGGCGTTGAGCATGATGTTGTCGGTCAGCATGTAGTCGGCACCGACCTGCCAGGCCAGGCCCCAGGAGTTTTTCGCCTTGAAGTTGCTGAACCCGTTGGCGCTGGCTTCGCTGCCGACGTGCTCGTCATAGATCCAGGTGTAGTTGATGCCGCCGCCAACGTAGGGCTGGAACGCCGATTTCGAATCCAGCGGGTAGTACACGACGCTGAGGGTCGGTGGCAGGTGTTTGAGGGTGCCGAGCTTGCCGTTAGCGGCGGGCAGAGCGGTGCCCTTGAGTTTGACGTCATGCTCGAACGGCGTGGCTGCGAGCAGTTCGAGGCCGACGTGGTCGGTGAGCATGTATGCGAAGTTCAGGCCCAATTGGGTGTCGCTGCTCATGGTCGCCTTGCCGCCCAGATTAGCGCCGCTCAACGGCCCCTGATCGACCTTGACGCTGGAGCTGTCGGCCTTCGGGTTGACGGTGATCGCACCGGCGCGGATCAGAATGTCGCCGGCCTCGTGGGCGTGGGCGAGCGGGGCTGCGAGCGCGAGGGCCAACAGCGAGGCGCTGAGCAAGGACTTGTTCATGGGGGCTCCGAAAGGACATAAGAAAAATCTGATGCCCTATGGTACGAAGCCAGCTGATCCGGTCTTTTGACTCAGCTCAATGAAACAGTGATGGGGCGAGGTTTAGTGGGGGCTTTGATGGCCCCATCGCTGGCAAGCCAGCTCCCACAATGATCGAGTCGTTCACCAATTTTGTGATCACCAACGAAATCTGTGGGAGCTGGCTTGCCAGCGATGGGGCCCTAACAAACAGCACAAAACCACCGGTATTTACTCCGGCAGCTCATACGCATAAATCTTCTGCGCCTCCATCTGATACCCGGCATCCGCCAGTTCGCTGCTCGATGCCTTGACCTGCAGTGGCCCCTCGACCCAGTACGGCTGATACAACTCGTCGAGCTTCACGCCGAGTTCGCTTTTCACATGCACGATCTGGTTCGACGGCGGTGGCGGCACGTGGATGCAGGCGCCGAAATACGGCACCAGCAGGAAATCCGTGGTGCGCCCCTCTTCGCTGACTTCCAGCGGCACAATGTAGCCCGGCAAACGAATGTTCTGCCCGTCGAGGCTCTGCACCACCGGCGCATTCGGCAGGTCCTGCTTGGCCGCCGGCGCGGACTCGGCCGACAGTGCATCGCCCATCTTCGACAGGTCATGCAGCGGGGTCATGTTCGGCACTTCCGGAGCGGCGTCCGGCGGAATCATTTCCGACCACGTCAGGTCCTTCGGCGCTGCCGCCCAAACGGGCAGGGCGATCAGCAACAGCAGCGCGAGCACGGCGCGGGGCATGGTGAACTTCCTCATAAACGGATCGACAGGCCATCGGCCAAAGATTGGCGATAAGCGCGCCAGGCCGGCACGCTGCCCATCAGCAGCGCGGCCGCCAGAATGCCACCGAGCAGCGTCCATTCATACTCGCTCGGCCACGCCAGCGGCAGATACAACCCGTAGTTGGCTTGCACGTAACCCTGCGCGGCGGCGATGCCGATGTACAACAGCGCCAGTCCGGCGATCACCCCGGTCAGCGCCAGGGCGAATGCCTCCAGCACCAGCAGGCTCGCGATGTGCCAGGGCCGCGCGCCCACCGAACGCAGAATCGCCATCTCGCGTCGCCGCTCGTTGAGGCTGGTGAGAATCGCCGTGAGCATGCCGATCAACCCGGTCAACACCACAAACAGCGAGACCACGAACAACGCTTTTTCGGCGGTGCTCATCAGGCTCCACAATTCCTGGAGTGCCACACCCGGGAGGATCGCCAGCATCGGCTCACCGCGGAATTCGTTGATCTCGCGTTGCAGGGCGAAGGTGGAAATCTTGCTGTTGAGGCCGAGCATGAACGCGGTGATCGCTTGTGGCGTCAGGTCCATGTTGCGCGCCTGATCCGCCGTGATCCGCCCATTACCGCGCGCCGGCACACCGTTGTGCCAGTCGATGTGGATCGCTTCCATGCCGCCGAGGCTGATGTGCAACGTGCGATCGACCGGGGTCCCGGTGCGCTGCAGAATACCAACCACGGTGAACGGTTTGTCGTCGTGCTTGACCAGACTGATCGCCGCCACGCCGTGGGCCAGCACCAGTTTGTCGCCGAGCTTGTAGTGCAACGCTTCGGCGACTTCGGCACCGAGCACTACTTCAAACGGATCTGTCGCAAACGCACGTCCGTCGGCCAGCGCCAAGTGCTGCTGACGGCCGTACTGGTAATGCTCGAAATAGGCTTCGGTGGTGCCCATCACCCGGTAGCCGCGATGGGAATCGCCGAGGGACATCGGGATCGCCCACTTCACTTTCGGGTTGTTGGCGAAGTGCTCGAAACTGTCCCAGCGAATATTGTTGGTGGCATTGCCGATGCGAAACACCGAGTACAGCAGCAGGTTCACCGAGCCTGAGCGGGCGCCGACGATCAGGTCGGTGCCGCTGATGGTGCTGGCGAAACTGGCTTTGGCTTCGGTGCGCACGCGCTCGACCGCCAGCAGCAAGCACACTGATAAAGCGATGGCGAACGCGGTGAGCAAAGCGGTGAAACGGCGGTTGGCCAGGCTGGCCATGGCCAGACGAAACAGATACATCTCAGACCTCGGCAGACGTGGCGGCGCGATTGAGCTCGGCCAGGGACAGGTGACGATCGAACAGCGGCGCCAGGCTCTGGTCATGGCTGACAAACAGCAAGCTGGAACCGGCCTCGCGGCACTCGGCGAACAACAGGCGAATGAAATTCTCGCGGGCGTCGTAATCCAGTGCTGAAGTCGGCTCGTCAGCGATCACCAGTTCCGGCTGGCCGATCAGGGCGCGCGCAGCCGCGACCCGTTGTTGCTGGCCGATCGACAACGAATCGGCGCGGCGGCTGAGGATGCTTTCGTCCTTTAACCCCAAGTGAGCGAGCAGGGTCGCGGCGGCCTGATCGACGCTGCCGTGGCGCTGTTTCGCTCGCTGGGCGCGCAGTTTCGAAAAGTGGCAGGGCAATTCGACGTTTTCGCGCACCGAGAGAAATGGCAGCAGGTTGAATTGCTGGAAAATGTAGCCGGTGTGATCGACACGAAAGGTGTCGCGGGCACCGGCGGAGAGCTCGGTCAGCTCCTGGCCGAGCAGGCGAATACTGCCACGGCCGGGCTTCTGCACACCGCCGAGCAAACCGAGCAGCGTGGTCTTGCCGCTGCCGCTCGGGCCTTTGAGGAACAGAGTCTCGCCGGCTTCCAGGCGAAACGCCGGAATGTCCAGCAACGGCGGGTGACCGGGCCAGTTGAAGCCCAGGTCGGACAGTTCGATGAGTGCTTGGGTCATGGCACCAATTTCATGGTTGAGACTGAACCCCTGTGGGAGCGAGCCTGCTCGCGAAGGCGCCGGATCAGTCGATATAAGTGTGACTGAAGTACCGCTTTCGCGAGCAGGCTCGCTCCCACAGTGGATATTCGGTGAGTCTTAGAACTTCAGCGACGCGGCTTTGGCCGTCACTTCCGTACCTTGCTGGCCGCTGGCGCTGATCAGTTGTACCTGAACCTTCTGCGTGGCCGGGAAGGTCTTGAACAGGTTCGTCAGATCCAGCGTCTTCAACGCACCTGGCGCAGTGCAAGTGAACTGATAGTGCGCATGGATTTCGCTGTGCTCGTGGTGATGCTCGTGGCCGTCCTTGTCCGCTTCATCTTCGTCATGATCGTCGGCATCCGGCTTGTCGCCGAACAGCGGACTTTTCAGTTCCTGACTGGCCACTTTGCAACCGGCCGCCGCCGGCAGACTGAACAGCGCCAACGGTTTTTCCAGCTGCGCACGAGCGGCAGCGATCTTGGCCTTGTCAGCGTCCGAAGTGGCCGCATGCTCGAAACCCACCAGATTCATCGCCGGGCTTTCCAGCTCAAGCTCCAGAGTCTGGCCATCGAGCGCGGCATTCAGTCGACCCACGCCGTGTTCATGGGCGCCGAGGCTGCCGTGCTCATGGTCGTGATCGTGGTCATGCTCGTCAGCGGCGTAGGCAACGGCCAGCGGCAACAGGGCAAACGGCAAAGCGAGCAACAAACGACGCATGGCGAACTCCGGGACGTGAAATGAAAAGTTTGTTATGTAATCTTATAACGAAAGTGCGCAGAGTTTGCCCGTGTGCTTGGCGTTACACAAGTCCCGTGGGAGCATGCAGGTCGGAAAAAGGCAGGAGCGAATTCAATGTTGCGGATACGCGGAACCGTCGGCGCGGTGCCGGTGGATTTGACGGTGGAGCTGGATGACAGTGACTGGGCCAGGCTTGGTTCGGCGCTCAGTGCTCCGGCGCCGCTGGCTCAGTCTGAAGTGGCGGCATCGGTGCCGGCGGCCAAACCACAGGGCCAGGACGATGCGTTGTGGCAGGTGGCGAAGGATCTGTTGCGTCAGGCCGGGCAGCTCAGCGGGCCGGACTTGCTTGATCAGCTGGAAGGGCTGACCGGCAGTGCAGCGGCGGGCAAGCGTTTGCTGGTGCGGCTGCGCCACAGTTCGCAGGTGAAAGTGCAGAGCGGCGCCGACACGCCGCTCTATAGCTGGATCGAGTGAACCCTTAGTACAGCGCAGCGAAGACCTTGCGGCGGTAAGCGGTCACCAACGGGTGATCGTTACCGAGCAGCTCGAACACTTGCAGCAGGGTCTTGTGCGGCAAGCCTTCGCCGTAGCTGCGATTGCGAATGAACAATTTGAGCAGGGCTTCCAGCGCCGCTTCGTATTGCTGACGGGCGAGCTGCTGGATCGCCAGTTGATAGGCCGCTTCATCGTCCTGCGGGTTTTGCGCCAGACGGCTTTTCAGCTCGGCGGCGTCCGGCAGGTCACGGGCCAGCCCGAGGAACTGGATCTGCGCCTTGGCGCCGGCCAGTGCGGCTTTGTGCTCGTCGCTCTTGACCGCGTCGAGCACGGTCTGCGCTTCGCTCAGCTCACCGCGTTCGGTCAGGCAGCGTGCATACAGAATCAGCGCCTTGGCATTGCTGTTGTCTTGCTGGAGCATGGCTACCAACGCCGCTTCGGCATCGGCGTAACGCCCGTCATCGAACAGCGCCTGAGCCTGTTCGAACGGATCGGCAGCGGCCGGTGGCGGCATTTGCACATGCGGTTCGAGCAGCGCGCGCCCCGGGGATTCCGGGGTGCCCCCGCGAAGGCCCGGACCGGGGGGCCGTCCTTAAAAACAACCCACGGTCGGCAGGCTGCGAATGCCGAAGCGGGCAACGATGTCCTGCTCGACGTCGCAATTGACCTTGGCCAGCAGCAACTCGCCCTGATAGCTCTCGGCGATACCTTGCAACATCGGCATCAGCGCCTTGCACGGGGCGCACCATTCGGCCCAGAAATCCACCAGCACCGGTTTGGTGAAGGAAGCCTCGATCACCGACTGGTCGAAATCGGCCGTCGTGGCGTCGAAGATGTACGGCGTTTGCTCACTCATGGGGGATCTCGTCAAAGCGTGGATGGGGCAACTATAAGGCTTGGTGGGGGTGGCCGGAAGCGGGGCGGGTTTTGGATATGTGTTGCCTGGGGAGGGCGCCTTCGCGAGCAGGCTCGCTCCCACAGTGATTTATGAACGACACAAGTCCCGTGTGGGAGCGGGCTTGCCCGCGATGCTTTAGCTAGCGCCGCGCATGGTAAAGGCTGACATGCCGAAATTCTTCAGGCTCGGCCAGATCGGGGAGGGTCATCGCCTCGAGCATTTCGATCCGCTCATACAAGGGATGGCGGAAATCCCGAACCCGCGAATCCGCCACCGTGGCCTCGCGGCCACGACTGAGAAAGGCATCGAGCAGCGGCAGATTCGCCCGGTCATACAGCACATCCGCGACCAGAATCAGATCGAAGCGATCGGCCTCGGCGAAGAAGTCGGTCGAATAATTCATCTCGACATCATTCAACACAGCATTCGCCCGACACGCCGCAATCGCCAGCGGATCGAGATCGCAGGCCACCACTTCCAGCGCGCCGGCTTTCACCGCCGCGATCCCGGCAATTCCGGAACCGGCACCGAAATCCAGCACGCGCTTGCCGCGCACCCACTCGGGAAACGCCGCCAGATAGCGCGCCACCGCCAGGCCGCTGGCCCAGCAGAAACTCCAGTAGGGCGGCTCGTGCAGGATGCGCTGGGTTTCTTCCTGGCTGAATTCGCGGGCCATGTTGTCGCCGTCGATCAGCCATAACTGCAAATCGGTGTCCGGCAACGCGCAGGCTTTCAGGCGGGCGTCGCCGAGCAATTCGCCCAAGGCCTGTTGCAGGTCGAGCGGTGCCGTCATGGGGCTTTGACGAATTGCAGTTGGCCCAGTGCCTGGGTGGTCGGCTGAGAAATGGTCTGCGACGGCAGGTGCAGAATCAACTGGCCGGACTGGCTGGCGCGACCACGCAGCTCAACCCGCGCACCGGCCGGAAACGCTTCGGGATTGAAGCGCAGGCGAAACGGCAGCAGCTGATTGGTGCCGATCAGGCTCGAGCTGGCGAGCAGTTGTTGCGGGCGATCCTTTTCATCGATCACCAGCAACGCCAGCTCGACTTCGGCCCCGGCGGGTACGCCTTGCAGGGTGCCGCTCAGTTCCCGCTGATAGGCCGGCAGCGGGCCGAGTTCGGCGGCCTCCTTGGCTTTTTTCTGTGCCTGCTGTGGCGCAGGGCCCGGCGTTGGCGGCTGGGGCTTGGGTGCGTCGCTGCCACAGGCCACCAGCAGGCTGAAAAGACTGAGCAATACGAGCGGACGTAACGGCATTGGAGGCTCCGGCAGAATGAATTCCATGGATCAAACGATCATGCCGTTCTGTATACCGCAAAGGCTATGGCTTGTCTTGCCACCGGGATGCGCTACCATGGCCCTCCCTTTTTTTGTTGCCAGCCACCATGCACTGTCCCTTCTGCGGTGCCAACGACACCAAGGTCATCGACTCGCGTCTGGTCGCCGAGGGCGAACAGGTGCGCCGCCGGCGTGAATGCCTGGCCTGCGGCGAACGTTTCACGACGTTCGAGACGGCCGAACTGGTGTTGCCGCGCCTGATCAAAACCGACGGCAGCCGCCAACCGTTCGACGAAGAAAAACTCCGTGCCGGCATGCAGCGCGCGCTGGAGAAACGTCCGGTGAGCGTCGAGCGCCTCGAATCCTCTCTGGTTCACATCAAGCACAAGTTGCGCGCCACCGGCGAGCGCGAGGTCAAATCCCTTGTGGTCGGCGAACTGGTCATGGCCGAACTGCAAAAGCTCGATGAGGTCGCCTACATCCGGTTCGCCTCCGTGTACAAGCGCTTCCAGGACCTCAACGAATTCCGCGAAGAGATCGACCGCCTCGCCCGCGAACCGGTGCAAGAATGACCGCCGCCGAGCAGGCCATCCTCGACGCGCATTTCATGGCGCGCGCGCTGGAACTGGCGCGCAAAGGTCACTACACCACCCATCCCAATCCGCGGGTCGGCTGTGTGGTGGTGCGCGACGGGCAGATTGTCGGCGAAGGCTGGCATGAACGCGCCGGCGAACCGCACGCAGAAGTTCACGCGTTGCGCGCTGCTGGTGAGCAGGCCCGCGGCGCCACGGCATATGTCACCCTCGAACCGTGCAGCCACCACGGCCGCACGCCGCCGTGCGCCGATGCGCTGGTGAATGCCGGCGTGGCGCGGGTGGTGGCAGCGATGCGTGACCCCAATCCGCAAGTCGCCGGACGCGGTTTGCAGCGCTTGGCTGATGCCGGTATCGCCACTGAAAGCGGGGTGCTGGAAGCAGAAGCACGCAAGCTCAATCAAGGTTTTCTGAAACGCATGGAGCATGGCTTGCCATTCGTGCGGGTCAAGCTGGCCATGAGCCTCGACGGTCGCACAGCGATGGAAAGCGGCGAGAGCCAATGGATCACCGGCCCGGCGGCGCGTTCAGCGGTACAGCGTTTGCGCGCTGAGGCGGCTGTGGTGTTGACCGGCGCCGATACCGTGCTGGCCGACGGTGCGCGCTTGACCGTGCGCGCTGACGAGTTGGGGCTGGATGCCGAGCAAACCGCGCTAGCCATGAGCCGGCCGCCGTTGCGCGTGCTGATCGACGGCCGCCTGCGGGTGCCGCTGGATGCGCCGTTCTTCAAGGCCGGCCCGGCGCTGGTCGCCACCTGCGTGGCCGTCGAGGAACAGTACGCCAACGGCCCGGAATGCTTGATCGTGCCGGGTGACGACGGTCAGGTCGATCTGCACCAACTCTTGCTGGAGCTGGCCCATCGCGGCGTCAACGAGGTGCTGGTCGAGGCTGGCCCGCGTCTGGCCGGGGCTTTCGCGCAGCTTGGTCTGGTGGACGAGTTCGTGATTTTCATCGCTGGCAAGTTTCTCGGCTCCACGGCGCGTCCGCTGCTCGACTGGCCGCTGGCCTCTATGAAGGATGCGCCGCAGCTGAAAATCACTGAAATCCGCGCGGTCGGCGATGACTGGCGAGTCACTGCCCGCCCTGTCCCTGCGGCGCGCGTATAATTCCCGGCCATCGCCTTAGCGCTGGCCCCGTTCTCAAGGAGAACCCCATGTTCACCGGCATCATCGAATCCATCGGCAGCATCCGTGCACTGACCCCCAAGGGCGGTGATGTGCGTGTGCATGTCGACACCGGCAAGCTCGACCTGAGCGACGTCAAGCTCGGCGACAGCATCGCCGTCAACGGCGTCTGCCTGACCGCAGTTGAGCTGCCGGGCAATGGTTTTGCCGCCGACGTCAGCCGCGAAACCCTCGACTGCACTGCCATGAACGACCTGAAAAGCGGCAGCCCGGTCAATCTGGAAAAAGCCCTGACCCCGACCACCCGTCTCGGCGGGCATCTGGTCAGCGGCCACGTCGACGGTGTCGGCGAAGTGGTATCGCGCAGCGACAACGCCCGCGCCGTGGAATTCTGCATTCGCGCGCCGAAGGAGCTGGCCAAGTACATTGCCCATAAAGGCTCGATCACTGTCGACGGCACCAGCCTGACCGTGAACGCGGTCGATGGCGCCGAATTCATGTTGACGATCATCCCGCACACCCTGAGCGAAACCATCATGGCGTCGTATAAGCCAGGTCGCCGGGTGAATCTTGAGGTCGACCTGCTGGCGCGTTATCTGGAGCGTCTGCTGCTGGGTGACAAGGCCGCCGAGAAGACCGCCGGCAGCACGATCACCGAAAGCTTTCTGGCCCAAAACGGCTACCTCAAATAATTCAAAAGAAGGGGGTGCCTTGTGGCGCTCAATAGCATCGAAGAACTGGTTGAAGACATCCGCCAAGGCAAGATGGTCATCCTCATGGATGACGAAGACCGCGAGAACGAAGGCGACCTGATCATGGCCGCCGAGTGCTGCCAGGCTGAACACATCAACTTCATGGCCAAGCACGCCCGTGGCCTGATCTGCATGCCGATGAGCCGCGAGCGCTGCGAGCTGTTGAAGCTGCCGCTGATGGCGCCGCGCAACGGTTCCGGCTTCGGCACCAAGTTCACCGTCTCGATCGAAGCCGCCGAAGGCGTGACCACCGGCATCTCCGCCGCTGACCGCGCGCGCACCGTGCAGGCCGCTGCTGCCAAGGACGCCAAGGCTGAAGACATCGTCAGCCCCGGCCACATCTTTCCGCTGATGGCCCAGGCCGGCGGCACCCTCGCACGCGCCGGCCACACCGAAGCCGCATGCGATCTGGCGCGCATGGCCGGTTACGAGCCAAGCGGGGTGATCTGCGAAGTGATGAACGACGACGGCACCATGTCCCGTCGCGCCGAACTCGAAGCCTTCGCCGCTGAGCACAACATCAAGATCGGCACCATTGCCGACCTGATTCACTATCGGATGATCCACGAACGTACCGTTCAGCGGATTGCCGAGCAGCCGCTGGACAGCGAACTGGGCCAATTCAACCTGGTGACCTATCGTGATTCGGTGGAAGGCGACGTGCACATGGCGCTGACCCTGGGCACCGTTTGCGCCGAAGAACCGACGCTGGTGCGCGTGCACAACATGGACCCGCTGCGCGACCTGTTGATGGTCAAGCAACCGGGCCGCTGGAGCCTGCGCGCCGCCATGGCTGCGGTCGCCGAGGCGGGCAGCGGTGTGGTGCTGTTGCTCGGCCACCCGCTCGACGGTGACGTGGGCTGCTGGCGCACATTCGCGAAACCGGCGATCAGAAAGCCGGCGAAAAAAAAAAAAGCCGAAAAAACTGTTTCGATCTGAAGTTGTGGTGAATGCATTGCCTCCGAATAATGACCGGCTGTTTCCGATTCCATTCGCGGCAAATAATCACTGAGGGGCGCGTAACAGACGCGTCCCGGCTCTTGAAGAGAACTGACGAATGACCCTGAAGACCATCGAAGGTACCTTCATCGCCCCCAAAGGCCGCTACGCTTTCTGTAGTGGGCCGCTTCAACAGCTTCGTGGTTGAAAGCCCGGTCAGCGGTGCCGTTGATGCCCTGGTTCGCCACGGCGTGAGGGAAAACGACATCACCATCATCCGCGCACCGGGCGCCTTCGAAATCCCGCTGGTTGCGCAGAAAGTCGCGCAGCAGGCGAGTTCGCCGCAATCATCGCCCTCGGCGCGGTCATTCGTGGTGGCACCCCGACCACACTTCGAATACGTGGCGGGCGAATGCAGATAAGACCCGGTCTGGCCTCCAGGTGTCCACGAGGTTCGCGTGTCGCTTTCGGTGTGCGAGTGCGTGCCGGTCGCGCCGGGTGCGACCTATTCCTCACCTCCTCGAACGTTCCGGCACCAAGGCCGGTAACAGGGCCGAAGCTGCCTGCCCTGTCCGCTCTGGAAATGGTCAGCCTGCTGGCGCAGTTTAGGCCAAGTGATGAGGGACGAAAGCGATCGTTTCAACCCGCGCGATCTGAAACCTGCGGGAGGCCGGCAAGCCCTCCCTAGTCAAGCGTCGCGAAGCCCGTCAGCTCGCGACTCAGGCGTTGTACCAGTGGCACATGGAGATCGCTGACGGATCGAAGCGCGGTTTCGCGTTGATAACGTTTCGCCGATGTCGATGGCGCCTATTTCCGCGAGATCCTGCACGAGTTCCGCAGTTCAGAGGCGAAATCGGCACCGCCCTGACGCCTTGCCTGGATCTGGCGATCGAAGGCTGGACCCGGACAGACTGGCGGTTCTGCGCCTGTCCACCTGGGAACTGCTCAAGCGCGTCGGCGTGCCGTACCGCGTGGTGATCAGCAGAGGTATCGAACTGGCGAAAGTCTTCCGGTTCGACCGACAGCCACAAGTTCGTCAGCAGCGTGCTCGACAAATGGCCCCGCTTGCCTGCGTGAAGCTGAAGTGAAGGCGTTCAAGCGCTGATCGGCGCTTGAGCGCTGTCTCAGCCATGGGCGAGTTTGGGCTGATCCGCAATTTCTTCGCCGCCGCGCTATATTGCGCAGGGCGGCGAAGGCGTTGCTCTCGGGATTGGCGTGACTGCGCCTTGCTGACAGTTCCGCCGGGGAACGGTTGACATTTCTACCGATACGCCTGGTGGCCGGTGTACTTTCGCCGACCTGCGATCCGTTTCCTGCTCGGTCAGCGCTCGCTGGCCGTTGCGATCAGTGACCTGGCCGCCATGGGTACCCACGCCTGTGCCTTTACCCTTGCCCTGACTGTGCCGACGGTGACCGCTGATTGGCTGCAAGCCTATACCCGCAGTTTGAACCGCATGGCGCAAGTTGCGGCGTGGCGCTGGTTGGCGGCGACACC
>NZ_JALPKS020000001.1:0-8399 GCF_023195435.1 Pseudomonas sp. S11P7
ACTGCTTTTTGCATAATCAATATCGCAATTCAAAGCACTTTTTTTCTTCTGCACGTTTTCTGCGTAATTAATTGTAACGACTTGTTGATTTGGTCGAACTTATTTTAGTTGTTGCCATATCTCATGCAACTCCTTTTAACTGAATTAAACCATTAATTAATTCATCATATTTCTGTTCTGGTAAATTTACTGCTTGTTCTTTGTGTTGATTAAACCATTTAGCAATCTGATTTATATTGCCCCCATAGTACCTAAACCTTTAACAATCGATTGTCGCGACTCTTTATCTAATTTGGGCCTACCAATCGACTGCCTTGTGCCTTTTTCTTAACGAAAGAAGCCACACTCATATTCAAAGTTTCAGCAGATGCCTTCTTTTCATATTCGGATTCACTCACGAAAGCTAATTTGTTTCGGCTCTTTGCGGTCGGGGTTTGATTTTTCCCGACAGCATTATCGCTCGACAAATTATCATTTTGTTCGTTCACAATCCCACCACCTTTACTACGTAAAATAAATAATAATCTTTAGTTAATATTATAACATAATATTAACTTACATCATTATTTAAGTGGTTTGGCAAGCACTAGAAAGTATAGCCACTTCGTGCCAATATTTTCTTGCTTGTTGGAAACGTCCCTGACCCCTGTGATTTTTTTCTGCGAAAAAATAGCAAATACAAGTGAGTATTTGCTAAACCATTACGCTCAAAAAATGTGAGCGTATCAAATGAGTAATCACTAAATAAATTTTTATAGTTTATTATTAGTAATTACTCCAAAAATACATTCCACCTATGTTATAGTATTTACTAAGTAATAACTCAATAAAATAAGACTATTTTATATGAGTAATCATTTAGTAAAAGGTGGAATAAAAATGCCAAGTCAAGACCAAAAAAAAGCCAAAACAATAAATATCAATTTAACTGAAGAAGAGTATGAAAAGTAAGAGCTTTAGCTCAAATCAGAGATTTAAATCCAACAGCTTATACACGTTTAGCAGCACTAGGTAATCGAATAAAGCCAACCGTTATTGAAATGCCTAAAGAACAATTGACCATTGAAGATACTAACGAAGTTGAAACGTTGAAATCTGAAAATCAAGAATTAAAAGAGCAAAAAAATATGATAATGAACGCATTGAAGTGTTAGATAGATTCATCAAGTATGTTAATGATAAAGGGTATATTGACTTTAAAGGCTATAAAGAGGATTTTGGTTTAATGCAAGCAATGGCAAATTATAGCGAAAGTAAAAATGTAAATGTGGAAAAAAATTGAAAGGAAATTAAGATGAATAAAAAAGCCCCAACCATCACGTCTGATCGGTGGGGCTTTTTTATTCATCATCTTTGCTTTGTTCATTTTCTCTAAAAACGCTCGGCGTTCTTCTTCTGTGTATTCTAAGGTTTCAGAATTACTTTGTTCATGTTGTTTGTTTTTTAACCATTCTGGTGTCATCTCACGACTAGTATTATGCTTTGGTTTACCTACATTCGCCATATCAGGTTGTCGCTTGCTATGAATGCGTTTCTCAGGTTCAAAAGTAAATTCTAACCATTCGATTTTACGTGATTTCTTAGCAGAAATTTTATTAATATTAAGGTCTTTAAATATAAAACCTAATTCATTAATAATTGGCTTGAATACCCGTTTGTTAATATCATTCATTTTATATGATTTAGGGATATCTAAACGTTCTCTCAAATCGTCCATTCCAATTTTTAAAATAGCCAGTATGCTTATACTGCTTTAAAATCCTAAACATATTTTTGGCGTAAGTTGATTTGAGCTGTGTCATCTCTTGAAGTTCAAATTTAGTAAAGTTACCAGTTAATTCATTCAAGATATGTTTTAACTCTGGTGCAGTAGATATTTGTAATGTTTTTTCATTCAAGTCAATTTCATATTTATAAAATAAAACAAAACTTGTGATTTTATTTTCAGTACGAATTGTGTAATTAATATTTAACATTTTACTATAAACGTGTTGTAAATCAGCTATGAATTTATCCATATGCCTTATATCTGGGTTATAAGCGCTTAATTCTTTTAGTTCATCAAACGTTAACGTTAATGTTTCTGCAGTCTTTTTCTTTCAGTTTATTACACATAGCGAAAAATAAATCTATTTCTGTACTTGTAAACTTTCTTAAAGGTACTAAATTCAATGCGTTTTGGTACACAACAGTCTCTCCAGTCATGTTATAATCACTCCTATACAGTATATATATCTTTTAAAAGGGACTAATTAGCGGTTAGTCCCTTTTTTATTTGTTAAAAACCATAATAAAGCAAATAAATGCAACAGTCAAATACTAAAAAGGGACTAATTATATTTACGTCCTGTACAGTGTGATAAAATGTCCCCTTAGTGTGATAAAATGTCCCCCTTAGTGTGATAAAATGTCCCCTTAGTGTGATAAAATGTCCCCTTAGGGTCTCAAACTCCTTCTCGCAGTAAGGCTCAAAGGGTGCCTAAAAAGGGTTTAAAAAGATTTTAAAAAATATATTAAAAAGTTCCAGCCCAAAATGCACAAGTTCAAAACAATTAAAAACAATGTATAAATTCTAATCGAATTTATTTATATTTAAAAAACCTAAACCATTACTTTTTTGAAAAAAGTAAAATCAAAAAACTTCTTGAACTCGTCGTTCAAACTGCAGGGAATTGGAGGTTATCCAATTCCACTGCAGTTAGTGTGGCGAGTATGAGTAACTGTATCAACTCCTTATACTCAATCGCTACGCTCATTCCGTTACCGTTGACACAGAAAAAAATAAGAGCCTAGAACTTTGTTCTAAACCCTTAACCCATTATTAATAGTCTTTAGATAATTTATATTGCTTATAAGTTAAATAAACTATCAATGATTGCACTACTACTTGTGAAAAAAGCTAATGATACTCGAATGATTTTCTTCGTTTTCTCACTCATTTTACTCAACTCCTTTCGTTGCTTTATTCCAATTTCCTTATTGGTCGGAACCTACAGGGCTTTATGTGTTGTTGAGTTGGTACTTTCTTGGGATTAATCCCAATTCAAGTCCAACCAACTCGCTAACAAGTTAGCTAACACATAGCCCATTCCAACCAATAAGTTTTCTCGGCATAAAAACGTGTTATAATACTATTAGTTGTTTTTTCATAAGGAGTTACCCCTTATTTGCATTTATTTTGCATTTTAAGGGGTATTTAGAGCTTATAGAGATTTTAGGTACAAATCCTAGAATTTATCATCTAAAGCGTCTATAAACTTCGTACATGCCCACAGAATAAAGAATAATAATATAAACGGAATGAGATAGAATGAATAAGCTAAATATCTCCAAATAGATTCACCTTGAACAATTTGGTCATGAATGGTCTCTGCATAACTATTAAGCATTAATATATCGCCTATTGGTCCAGTTATCAGTGATACTAGAGAGACAATTAAAACAACAAAAAATAAAGAAAATATGCCTTGATTCATTTTACTTAACGATTTGTTGTATTTACCTATCAATTTATCGTTATCTTGAAATTTACCTTCAAGTGTTTTTTTATATTCTTGTATTTCTGTTCTTGTCTGCTTATTACTTTCGATTACCCCATTCATAAGTGTTTTTGTATTGTTATCTATCTTTTTAAACTTATTGCCTAGGGCTTTTTGAAAGTCTTGCTCTTGATTATCAGTATCTATTTTAGCTAAATATGAACTAGCTACTGATTTATATTTTACATGCAAGTCATTACTTATTTTATTAAAGTTCGAGGTCGATTCCTCTAGCTTTTTTATTAACTGATTGTGTTGTTCTACTCTCTTGTTCTCTCTGTTTTCTAAGTCTTTCATTCTCTGCATTAATGCGTTCATTTTCTCGTCGCTCTTGCTCTCGTCTTTCTCGCTCTCGTCGTTCGTTTTCTTCTCTAAACTCGTCCCAATCTGCTTTTGTTGCTTTAATATTTGGTCTAATTTGTCGTTCAGATTGTCGATCTCGTCTTTGTTTCTCAAGTCTAAAGCCATTGTCCAACTCCTCCTTGTTATAATCTTCACCAAGTTTGCTACCACGCACTTTTTATCTTCTTTAATATGTTTATAAGTTATGGTCTTATCTGTCATACGTGCGATTTCAACGCCTTTCGGTTTAAGTAATTCGTTAAATTCGTCAAAATCTGCTGCTTGTTCTTTTGTATCTTCAATCGCTATTCTAATTTGATTTTTCCATGATGCTTTTACATCTTTAGATTTATCCATAATGTTTTGTTCTGCTTGTGTGTAGCGTATTTGTGCTTGTTTGTCTGGAATTGATAGGTTATGCGTTTTAGAGATTTCATCATTTGCCTGTCTGATGTCTTTTAATGCTTGCTTGTTGTTATAGAATTTCTTTCCTGTTTCTAAATCAACTGAATTAATCACAATATGATTATGAACGTGATCTGTATCGTTATGTGTGTAAACTGCGACTTGATGATTTGGCGCTATCTTCTCGGCTAACTCTAAACCTAATTGATTACATTGTTCCGGTGTTACTTCGTCAGGTTTAAACGACTGAATGATTACATGTCCTTGGTTGCCATTTGTTTTACCATATAACTCACGTGTTGCTTTAAAACTGCTTTTTGCATAATCAATATCGCAATTCAAAGCACTTTTTTCTTCTGCACGTTTTTCTGCGTAATTAATTGCACGACTTGTTGATTTGGTCGAACTTATTTTAGTTGTTGCCATATCTCATGCAACTCCTTTTTAACTGAATTAAACCCATTAATTAATTCATCATATTTCTGTTCTGGTAAATTTACTGCTTGTTCTTTGTGTTGATTAAACCATTTAGCAATCTGATTTATATTGCCCCCCATAGTACCTAAACCTTTAACAATCGATTGTCGCGACTCTTTATCTAATTTGGGCGCTACCAATCGACTGCCTTGTGCCTTTTTCTTAACGAAAGAAGCCACACTCATATTCAAAGTTTCAGCAGATGCCTTCAACTTTTCATATTCGGATTCACTCACACGAAAGCTAATTTGTTTCGGCTCTTTGCGGTCGGGGGTTTGATTTTTCCCGACAGCATTATCGCTCGACAAATTATCATTTTGTTCGTTCACAATCCCACCACCTTTACTACGTAAAATAAATAATAATCTTTAGTTAATATTATAACATAATATTAACTTCACATCATTATTTAAGTGGTTTGGCAAGCACTGAAAAGTATAGCCACTTCGTGCCAATATTTTCTTGCTTGTTGGGGAAACGCCCCAATCCCCTGTGATTTTTTCTGCGAAAAAATAGCAAATACAAGTGAGTATTTGCTAAACCATTACAGCTCAAAAATGTGAGCGTATCAAATGAGTAATCACTAAATAAATTTTTATAGTTTATTATTAGTAATTACTCAAAAATACATTCCACCTATGTTATAGTATTTACTAAGTAATAACTCAATAAAATAAGACTATTTTATATGAGTAATCATTTAGTAAAAGGTGGAATAAAAATGCCAAGTCAAGACCAAAAAAAAGCCAAAACAATAAATATCAATTTAACCGAAGAAGAGTATGAAAAAGTAAGAGCTTTAGCTCAAATCAGAGATTTAAATCCAACAGCTTATACACGTTTAGCAGCACTAGGTAATCGAATAAAGCCAACCGTTATTGAAATGCCTAAAGAACAATTGACCATTGAAGATACTAACGAAGTTGAAACGTTGAAATCTGAAAATCAAGAATTAAAAGAGCAAAAAAAAATATGATAATGAACGCATTGAAGTGTTAGATAGATTCATCAAGTATGTTAATGATAAGGGGTATATTGACTTTAAAGGCTATAAAGAGGATTTTGGTTTAATGCAAGCAATGGCAAATTATAGCGAAAGTAAAAATGTAAATGTGGAAAAAAATTGAAAGGAAATTAAAGATGAATAAAAAAGCCCCAACCATCACGTCTGATCGGTGGGGCTTTTTTTATTCATCTTTGCTTTTGTTCATTTTCTCTAAAAACGCTCGGCGTTCTTCTTCTGTGTATTCTAAGGTTTCAGAATTACTTTGTTCATGTTGTTTGTTTTTAACCATTCTGGTGTCATCTCACGACTAGTATTATGCTTTGGTTTACCTACATTCGCCATATCAGGTTGTCGCTTGCTATGAATGCGTTTCTCAGGTTCAAAAGTAAATTCTAACCATTCGATTTTACGTGATTTCTTAGCAGAAATTTTATTAATATTAAGGTCTTTAAATATAAAACCTAATTCATTAATAATTGGCTTGAATACCCGTTTGTTAATATCATTCATTTTATATGATTTAGGGATATCTAAACGTTCTCTCAAATCGTCCATTCCAATTTTAAAATAGCCAGTATGCTTATACTGCTTTAAAATCCTAAACATATTTTTGGCGTAAGTTGATTTGAGCTGTGTCATCTCTTGAAGTTCAAATTTAGTAAAGTTACCAGTTAATTCATTCAAGATATGTTTTAACTCTGGTGCAGTAGATATTTGTAATGTTTTTTCATTCAAGTCAATTTCATATTTATAAAATAAAACAAAACTTGTGATTTTATTTTCAGTACGAATTGTGTAATTAATATTTAACATTTTACTATAAACGTGTTGTAAATCAGCTACGAATTTATCCATATGCCTTATATCTGGGTTATAAGCGCTTAATTCTTTTAGTTCATCAAACGTTAACGTTAATGTTTCGCAGTCTTTTTCTTTCAGTTTATTACACATAGCGAAAAATAAATCTATTTCTGTACTTGTAAACTTTCTTAAAGGTACTAAATTCAATGCGTTTTGGTACACAACAGTCTCTCCAGTCATGTTATAATCACTCCTATACAGTATATATATCTTTTAAAAAGGACTAATTAGCGGTTAGTCCCTTTTTTATTTGTTAAAAACCATAATAAAGCAAATAAATGCAACAGTCAAATACTAAAAGGGACTAATTATATTTACGTCCTGTACAGTGTGATAAAATGTCCCCCTTAGTGTGATAAAATGTCCCCTTAGTGTGATAAAATGTCCCCTTAGTGTGATAAAATGTCCCCCTTAGGGTCTCAAACTCCTTCTCGCAGTAAGGCTCAAAGGGTGCCTAAAAAGGGTTTAAAAAGATTTTAAAAATATATTAAAAGTTCCAGCCCAAAATGCACAAGTTCAAAACAATTAAAAACAATGTATAAATTCTAATCAATTTATTTATATTTAAAAACCTAAACCATTACTTTTTTGAAAAAAGTAAAATCAAAAAACTTCTTGAACTCGCCGTTCAAACTGCAGGAATGGAGGTTATCCAATTCCACTGCAGTTAGTGTGGCGAGTATGAGTAACTGTATCAACTCCTTATACTCAATCGCTACGCTCATTCCGTTACCGTTGACACAGAAAAAAATAAGAGCCTAGAACTTTGTTCTAAACCCTTAACCCATTATTAATAGTCTTTAGATAATTTATATTGCTTATAAGTTAAATAAACTATCAATGATTGCACTACTACTTGTGAAAAAGCTAATGATACTCGAATGATTTTCTTCGTTTTCTCACTCCATTTTACTCAACTCCTTTCGTTGCTTTATTCCAATTTCCTTATTGGTCGGAACCTACAGGGCTTTATGTGTTGTTGAGTTGGTACTTTCTTGGGATTAATCCCAATTCAAGTCCAACCAACTCGCTAACAAGTTAGCTAACACATAGCCCATTCCAACTAATAAGTTTTCTCGGCATAAAAACGTGTTATAATACTATTAGTTGTTTTTCATAAGAGTTACCCCTTATTTGCATTTATTTTGCATTTTAAGGGGTATTTAGAACTTATAGAGATTTTAGGTACAAATCCTAAATTTATCATCTAAAGCGTCTATAAACTTCATTACATGCCCACAGAATAAAGAATAATAATATAAACGGAATGAGATAGAATGAATAAGCTAAATATCTCCAAATAGATTCACCTTGAACAATTTGGTCATGAATAGTCTCTGCATAACTATTAAAGCATTAATATATCGCCTATTGGTCAGTTATCAGTGATACTAGAGACAATTAAAACAACAAAAAATAAAGAAAAATATGCCTTGATTCATTTTACTTAACGATTTGTTGTATTTACCTATCAATTTATCGTTATCTTGAAATTTACCTTCAAGTGTTTTTTTATATTCTTGTATTTCTGTTCTTGTCTGCTTATTACTTTCGATTACCCCCATTCATTAAGTGTTTTTGTATTGTTATCTATCTTTTTAAACTTATTGCCTAGGGCTTTTTGAAAGTCTTGCTCTTGATTATCAGTATCTATTTTAGCTAAATATGAACTAGCTACTGATTTATATTTTACATGCAAGTCATTACTTATTTTATTAAAGTTCGAGGTTGATTCCTCTAGCTTTTTATTAACTTCGTTGTGTTGTTCT